>CBDCYR010000001.1:0-247971 GCA_965224275.1 Alphaproteobacteria bacterium
GACGTGGTTACGCTCGAGAGTCAGGCGGCGATGTTGCACGAACTTCTCGGCCGGCTGGAGGTCGAGCGTCCGGTGGTGGTTGGCTTCTCGTTTGGCGCTTCGGTCGCGTTGGCTTACGCGCTCGATTATCCCAAGGACACCGGCGCGGTGGTCACGCTTGGCGGCGCCGCTTATGAATGGCCAGGTGCGATCGATTGGAAATGGAAACTTCCGACATGGCCGGTGATCGGTGGAATCCTGGCCGACAATTTGCCACAACTCGCCGGCCGGCTTATCCGTTCGGCGGCGATACGCGGCGCATTCAGCCCCGATCCGGTAGCCGCCAAATATGACAATGCGCCCTACGGATTGATGCTGCGCCCGGTTAGCTTTCGCGCCAACGCTGCCGATATTCGCAACTTAAAATCATTGCTGCGGGCGCAAAGTCCACGCTACCCATCCTTTTCGGTTCCGTTGGTCATCATGGCCGGCGATGGTGACAGCGTGGTAAGCAATCGAATTCACTCGATGCGGCTTCACGCCGACGTTCCCGGGTCTGAGTTGACTATTTTACGCGGTGCCGGCCATCTCCTTCCTTACAGCCGACCCAATGATGTTCTTGCGGCTATTCAACGCGGTGTCGAACGACGAGGAACGCCATGAGCCAAGACCACCCAGTCGCTAGCCACTACACGCGGGGCGACCTTGCCGCCAAGATTCTCGACGCGCTCGAGGCGAGCGGAAAAGACATGGCGACGCTGACGATCGACGATCTCGCTCCCTACGATGAATTCCACATTCGCGGACGTGAAGCGACGATCGAACTGGCTCGATGGGCCGGACTATCAAGCGATGATCGGGTTCTCGACGTTGGCAGCGGTATCGGCGGCCCCTCGAGATATTTGGCCGCGACGTTTGGGTGTAACGTGGTCGGTATCGATCTGACGGCCGAATATTGTGAGGTCGCGAACGGGTTTGCCGAACGAGTCGGTCTCGCCGACTCGGTGAGCTACCGGCAAGCCGACGCGCTGGCATTGCCCTTCGATGATGGATCCTTTGACGTCGCCTGGAGTCAGCACGCAGCGATGAATATCGCTGATAAGGACCTGCTCTATCAGGAAATGTATCGCGTGCTCAAACCGGGCGGAAGGCTGGCAATTTACGACGTCTGTAGAGGCCCAGGTGAAGACGTAATCTACCCAGTGCCATGGGCCGGCGAACCTGTGATCAGTTTTCTTATTCCATCCCTGGAGCTACGCGATCACCTCGAAGCGGCGGGATTTCAGATCAACTATTTTCACGATGCCACGCGCGAAACCGTCGCGCCCAAGGACGACGGCGAAGATGAGGCGCCACCCCCGCCGCCGGGCGTCCGCTTGGCGATGGGCGAGGATTGGAAGGTAAAGGTAGCCAACCTCCGAAAGAATCTCGAAGAACGCCGCGTGGCTGTTCTCAGAGTTGTGGCCAAGCGGGTTTGAGCCTCGAGCGGGGCTTGTTCGGCCGTGCCAGAGCATTTCAGGATTGGCTCGACCCATCCCACTCCCCCGGCCCAACCACCCCCTCTTTCGAATATCCTGGGGGTACCCTTGGGGTGGTTGGGCCGGGGGAGTGGGATGTCCAGGTCGACGCAATCCTGAAATGCGCTAATGGCTCGTCACAAGCGGTGCGAATCGCACCGGAAAGATGTTGCGCGCCTCGCACACGTTGTTCTCGCCCTTATCGACGACGACCAGTTCCTGGGCCGATTCCGGACCCACCGGAATAACCATTCGTCCGCCAATTTTGAGTTGTTGGAGTAGAAAATCAGGAACACTCGCTGGGGCGGCAGCGATCAGCATTTTGTCGTATGGCGCATGTTCGGCCCAGCCCGCACTCCCGTCGCCGATGCGCGCATGGACGTTGCTATAGCCGAGTTCGTTTAACTTTTCGCCAGCCAATTCGCCGAGTTCCACGACGATCTCGACGGTGTAGACGACAGCGGCAAGTTCGGCCAGGACGGCCGAGTGATAGCCGAGACCGGTACCAATCTCGAGAATGGAATCGGTGGGCTGGATATCCAACAGGTCGGTCATGACCGCGGCCATGAAGGGTTGGGAAATTGTTTTGCCGCTACCGATTGGCAGCGGCGTGTCGAAGTAGGCATAGTTTCGCACTTCTGCCGGTACGAATTCATGACGCGGAACCTTGCGCATCGCGTCCATTACGCGATCATCCAACTCCTCTTTACCAATGCGCTCGCCCGATACCATCGTGTGCTGGGTAATTTCGTCGACCATATTAAGGCGCAGGTCGACGAGGTGAGGCGCTTCCTTTTCACGCATTGGCCGGTCCTTTCTCAAGGTCCCTCTTAGTCTTCCCCCAGTGAGCGACTAAATCTATTCAATCAAACGACGTCCCGTCCTTTTTTGTAAACGAATAAGCCGGAAAATCCATCCGCGCCGCCATATCAACGTCCGCGTAGACGACGTCGTCACCCTGGGCACGATCGCCGATTTCTAACACCAGCGCGTCGCCGGTGCCGTGATTTATCAAATGATGAGCGTTCGCTTCGCCCGCTGGAAATCCAGCCACCATTCCAGCCCCTAACGTTACTTCCCCGGCATCAGAGACAAGGACGACTTCGCCCTCCAAGATATAGATAAGTTCATCCTGACGTGTGTGCCAATGACGCTGTGAGGACCACGCACCAGGCGCGAGACGCAACAAATTTACGCCGAAGTTTCGGATACCCAGGCGGTTGCCCAATCCGCGGCGAAAGCGCCCCTCGAGCTCACTCGAAAGATGAGCGGGATAGGCGGAGCCCGCCTTTTCCGTCAGCGTTTGTGGATCCAAGGTCCGCGCCAGCGATGCGACCGTTCCACCATCCGTCATTACATTTCTCCCTGGTACGACGCCATGACGGTAGCAGAATCAAATAGGGGCCGTCATAGCGGCATGCTACCGTTTCTCTGATCCAACCGAGTCGGGACGACATGAACGACTTCGTCGATGAAGCGATCGCTTCGTGCGAACGCCTGCTGGGTCACCGGCCTGATCAGGCGCATATCCATCGTCCCGATTCGAAATCGGTACGCTTGTTCCTCAACGACACGACGGTGATTGCGACGCGCCGCAAGACCCCGCAGCGGGCCGAACTCGAAGTCAATGTGCTTAAAGAACTTCGTGAGAACGGTGCCCCCGTCCCTGAAATTCTTGCCTATGACGGCATCTGGCTGATGCAGGAGGATGTCGGTCGCGATCGTTTGTCTCGCAAGATCTACAAAACGTGGGAATCGGAATGCGAGCGGTGGCTCGAACTCGCACTTAGCAGCCTGTCGCGTATCCACTCGGCTGCGGCCGTGGCCGGATTGCATGAGCGGGTGTTCAAAATCGGCGCCAAGCCGGATTGGCTGCGTCAATTTATCAATACGCCGCAACGCATTGGCCGCTTCCTCGACGTCCCCTGTCCCAAGCTCGACCATCATCGGTTGTTGTACACGCTCAATGTACCCGGCCGCTCGTTTGTTAAGTGGGATGCGCGCCCGGCCAACGCCGCGGCACGCAGCGATTGGACCGTTTCGTGGTACGATTGGGAGCATTGTGGGTGCCGCAATCGGCTTGATGATGTCGCGTGGTTGATCACCGATGAGTCGGTTCCTGACTGGCCGGTTGCCGAGCAGCGCTTGCTGGAAAACCATATTAAATACTTCGATGAAGGCAATTATCCGGGGGGGCCGTATACCTATTTGCGGGTGTTCGGCAGCCTCCATATGTCGGTGCGGCTATCGATTCTGATCAAGGGCATGATGCGGCGTGGCGAGTGGGACTACCAACCCGGACAAGGCCTCGCGCGACCGCTACCGCGCACGATAACCAATATCCTGAACCGCGCCACTCGCTGGGCGGCGGCCGCGCAGGTTACGCGGCCGCTCGCCGAATGGTACGCGATGCTCGGCGAGGCACTGAGAGGCCAACCCGAAACTAGTTGAGTGATTTCAGTCGGTTGTGGCTTACTCGGTTGTGTCAAAGCAAACGAGGAGGCACAACATGTGGACCGAAATCACTCGCCCGAATTATGAGCGCCGTGGCGGGCGCTACGCAAGCGACCTGACGGATCGAGAGTGGGCGTTGATCGCGCCGCTCATGCCGCCGCGCAAGAAGATCGGCCGGCCGAGGACGACGGACCTGCGCCATGTCATGGATGCGGTCATGTACATGGCCTCGACGGGCTGCCAGTGGGCGATGTTGCCGAACGACTTCCCTCCGCCTTCCACGGTCCAGCGCTATTTCTACGACTGGCGCTCCAACGGCCTGCTGGAGAGCATCAACCATCACCTGGTCATGGCGGCCCGGGAGCTGGAAGGACGCGAGGCCGGCCCGAGCGCCGGGGTGATCGACAGCCAGAGCGTGAAAACCACGGAAAGCGGTGGTGTTCGGGGCTATGACGCGGGCAAGAAGATCAAGGGCCGCAAGCGTCACATCGTCACCGATACACTCGGCCTGCTGGTCGGCCTGATCGTGCACGCAGCCGATATCCAGGACCGCGACGGCGCGCCCGAGGTCCTCAAATCGATCCGTCATCGCTTCCCCCGGCTGCGTCACCTCTTCGCCGACGCCGCCTACGCGGGACCGAAACTCGAGGGCGCCCTTGAGGACATCGGCCGCTGGAAGCTCGAGATCATCAAGCGCTCAGACACCGCCCAGGGCTTCGAGCTCCTGCCCAGACGATGGGTCGTCGAGAGGACCTTCGCCTGGCTCAACCGATGCCGTCGACTGGCCAAGGATTGGGAGAAATCAATCGCCTCCGCACAGGCATGGATTCTTGTCGCCAACATCCGACTCCTCACAAGGCGGCTCGCAAGGTACTGTTATCAAACATAGAGTTTCGAGTCGGATTCTGAGGGGCCCGCCGTCGTAACAACAACTACAGCAACGCGTCGTTTGCGAAGTCGAAATCGCTAATATTGACGCCCAGCAAGGTGACCGTCTCGCCGGTCGTATCTACAGTTACCACTGTATCGACCCCTTGCTGGGTAACACTGAAATCAGCGGCCGTCAGGCCGAGGGCAGTGAAATCGAGGTTATCGTCGCCGCCCAACACGCTACCGACAAAATCGCCGACTGCATCATCGCCAAAGGTTTGGCCGAAGACGAAGAGATCGTCGCCGACGCCGCCGTCGAGATGGTCGTTGCCGCCGCGGCCTTCGAGGTAGTCATCGCCGCCATTGCCTTTGAGGATATTGTCGCCGGCGTTGCCGAACATCCGGTCACCGGCAAAGGTCGCACCCTCGGCGTTTTCGATGTTGGTGAAGGTGACGTTGACCAGCGGTCCACCGGAGCCCGGATTGGTGTCGCCGGCGGTGCCGGTGGCTAGATCAATGGTCTGGCCGACCGGCGAACCGTTCAGCAGCAGGGTGTCGCTACCCTCGCCGCCGTCGATGTGGTCGCCGCCCAGCGTCGGCAGCACCGACGCGAAGGGATGAATGCGATCATCGCCGGCACCGGCCAGGATGACATTGCTCTCGTTGTTGCCAAATAGGGTCTCGTTGGCGGCCGAGCCGATGATGTTCTCGACGTCAGCCAGTGTCACCTCGGTGGTGACGCCGTTGGCGTCGGTGACGCGCAAGATGCCGTCCTCGCTGGAGACGTTGCCGGGTGGGGTGAAGACGCCGGCGGTGTTGATGTCGAGGTCGACGAAGACACTCGTGACGCCGTCCGGATCCAGACCCGAGAGGTCGAGCGTGTCGCCGGTGGCGATGTCGGCCGCGGCAGCGGCAGCGGTGTTGTCGTCGGTGCCGCCGTCGAGCACGTCGGCACCATCGCCGTGGCGCCAGACCAGGGTGTCGTTACCCTCGCCGCCGAACACCTGATCCTCACCGCCGCGGCCTTCGAGTTCGTCGTTACCTCCGAGGCCCTTAAGAATGTTGTCGCCGGCATCGCCGCGGATCTCGTCGGCGCTGTTGCTGCCGGTGACGTTCTCGATCGAGACCAGATCCTCGAAGATCGTCGCAACACCGGGGACTTCGTAGAACACCTCTTTGGAGGGATCCCCGAAACCGCTATCAAGACCCTCGAGGTCGACGAATACCGACACCGGGATATCGGAGAAATCGGCGGTGTCATTACCGGCACCGCCGTTGCTGAAGTCGGCGTTGATACCGGCTTGCAGCGTGTCGTCACCGGCGCCGCCGAGCAGCGTGTCTTCGCCGGCGCCACCGATCAGTAGATCATTGCCGGCACCGCCGCGCAGCCGGTCGTTGCCCGTTCCACCGCTCAGCTCGTCGTTATCATCGCCGCCCGCGCCGCCGGACATCTGATCGTGCCAATCTGCTGACGTGGGATCTTCCGCAGCCTCGCGGTCGGCGTCGGAGCCGGGCCGGAAATCTCCCCACATTTGATCGTCGCCACTGCCACCAAAAACACGATCCGCGCCTTCGTTGCCATAAACCAGATCATCGCCGGCCCCGCCAAGAACCGCATCATCGCCGGTGTTGCCGAACACACTATCGTCGTCATCGCCGCCAGCAACGGTGTCATCACCTTGCCCGCCGAACATCGTGTCGCCGCCGGCACCACCGCGCATGACGTCATGCCAGTGCGCCGAGTCCGGATGTTCGGCCGCCTCTACGTCGGCGGTTGTGCCGGGCCGGAAGTCGCCCCACATTTGATCATCGCCGCTACCGCCAACCACCCGATCGGCACCTTCATTGCCATAAACCAGGTCATTGCCGGCACCACCGCCGACCACATCATCGCCAGAGTTGCCGAATACGGTGTCGTCATCGTCGCCGCCACTAACCGTATCGTGGCCCTGCCCGCCATGCATCGCGTCGCGGCCGGCGCCGCCGCGGAGGATGTCGCTCCAATGCGCGGAGTCCGGATTTTCCGATGCCGCACTATCGGCATCGGTACCAGGGCGAAAATCTCCCCACATCTCATCGTTTCCACTACCGCCGAAGACCCGGTCGGCGCCCTCGTTGCCGTAAACGAAATCATCGCCGGTTCCGCCAGAAACGACGTCATCACCGGTGTTACCAAACAGCGTGTCGTTACCCGATCCGCCGTAGATCGAATCATTTCCCGAGCCGCCGAAGACGACGTCGTTGCCGGCACCGCCGAAGATCAGATCGTTGCCCTGCCCGCCATAAATCGTGTCGTCGCCAGAACCGCCGCGCAGCGTGTCGTTCCACGAAGTCGATTGCGGGTGATCGGCCGCAGCCGCACTATCGGCGTCCTCGCCGTCTTCTGGCGCGAAGTCGCCATAGATCTCGTCGTTGCCGGCACCACCGTTAATTTCATCGGCACCAGCACCGCCATAGAGCGAATCATTGCCGGTCCCACCGACGATCTTGTCATCGCCATCTTCGCCAAAAATCAAGTCATCGCCGGTGCCGCCCAGAATGGTGTCGTCACCATCGCCACCAAACAGCGTGTCTGCTCCCCCTAGGCCTTTGATGAGATCATCTTCGATCGTGCCGATAAGACAGTCATCGCCTGCAGTACCGATAATTTTGGCCATTTGTTAGTTCCTCCTGCTGAACACACGTATAAGTTGTATATTGAACAGTAGGGGCTTTCAATAGCGGTATCAAGGGTATTTTACCACTTTTACGATATTAACCATTACATTTTTCTTCCATTGATAGGGTCGTGCTTGCGTTTCGCTGGGTTGACCCGAATACCAACAGCAACGCCGCTCCTGGGCAGACCCGGTGCAAGCTTTCGTCCCCTGACTTGCAACCGCTAGACTGGCCGCTTGCGTGCGGGAGGAAAAAAGGATGGCTGATCACAACGACATCGTGGTTCTCGGGACGGGTAATGCGGCAATGGGTACCGCGGGCGTCGTGCACGAGAGCGAGTCTGCGGCCCTCTCTAACGACACCGCTGCGTTGGCGGCGACCCGCCGACCAACGACTCGCGCCAACCACCTACCAGGCTACATCTACACCTCGCCCGAGATCTTTCGGCGCGAGAGCGAGGAAATCTTTCTTAAGGACTGGCTCTGCGTTGCACGGGTCGAAGAATTCGCGACGCCTGGGGATTACATGACGTTTCGTATTCTCGACGAACCGATCGTAATAACCCGCAATGAGGCCGGCGAGCTCGCTGCGTTTGCCAACGTCTGCCGTCATCGCGGCGTCGAAGTCGCCAGCGGGCAGGGCAATACCAACGAGTTCAGCTGCCCCTATCACGGCTGGCTTTACGATCTCGATGGCCGGTTGGTCGGCGCGCCGTACATGAAGGAGGCCGCAGGGTTCGATCCCAAGTCGTGCCGGCTCGATGCGCTTCGTCTCGACACATGGGCCGGTTGGGTGTTCATCAACTTCGATGACGACGCCATGCCGCTGGCAGAGTTCGTAACCGAATTCGAGAATGATTTCGGCTGGCTAGGACAGGAAGATTGCCAACTCACAGAAAAGTTCGAGATGGAGTTCGATTGCAACTGGAAGCTGATCGTCGAAAACTTGCTCGATTTTTACCATGTCGCTGCCTTGCACCAGGACACGATCGGTCATGGCTTCGACGTCGCGCTCATGCCGCTCAACAACAAGCCAAAGGGTCGCTTCTCCAGCTTCTATGAGCGCGTGTCACCGATGCCGGGCGGCAAGCCGCTGCTCGATGTCCTGCCGGCACTTGCGAGCAAACCGGCGCCGGAAATGGTCAATAGCGTCGGCTTTTTGCCACCGAATTTTAATCTCATCTTTCGACCAGACTATGTGCGGCCCTTCATTATCTGGCCGTTGTCACCGGCGAAATGCAAACTCATCGCTTATCCGTTATTTCCCAGAGAAGCGTTCGACAAACCGGGATTTGCCGCGGCTGTCGAAAGCTATCGGGTACTGCATGAAGCCACCCTGGTTGAAGATCTCGAGATGGTGAGAAGCCTCCAGAATGCGTGCGATTCACGCAACTTCGTGCCCGGCCGAATATCCACAATGGAGGCAGCCGTCCACAACACGTTGACTTGGTACTTAGACCGGATGTTTGGCGGCAATGCCTGATCGACGCCCCTGGTAGGACCGCCGTGGCACCAAGCGTTTCGACCATTCACGCCGAGCGCCTGCTCGCGGCGCCCGGCCGAGAGCCGGCACAGCGCGACGTGCGCATAGCGCTACGCGATGGTGTGATCGACAGGATTGCCGATGGTGATAGCCCGGCCAACATTGGCGGACCCGGCACCCTGGTTATCCCGGGCCTCGCCAACGCCCATGATCACGGGCGCGGACTGCGGCGCCTGGCCTTTGGCGGTGTCGACGATGCACTCGAGTGTTGGATGGTCTCGACCTTCGCCCTTCATCCCAAGGTCGACCCCTATGTCACCGCGGCCGTCGCGTTCTCGCGCCTGGCGATGGCCGGCGTTACGTCGGTTGTTCATTGCCACTCAAATGTTTTTCATGATCTCAAGACCGAGGCGCTGGAGACTTGCCGGGCTGCTCGCGATGTCGGTATTCGCATCGCCTTCGTGGTTCCCATGCGGGATCGCAATTACCTGATCTACGAAGGCGACAATCGTATCCTCGACGACCTTGATCCCGCCGATGCGGATGCCGTGCGCGAGCGCTTATACAAGGTTAGCCCCCCGGCCAAAGAGCAGGTCGCGTTGGTTGGCGAACTCGCCGAACTCTGCGACAGCGATTTGGTCAGTGTTCAGTTCGGCCCCTATGGCGTCGAATGGTCGACCGATGCCTTGCGGGAACTTGTCGCTGAGGATTCGGCACGCACCGGGCGGCGCATCCACATCCATTGTCAGGAAACCAAACTACAACGCGAGTGGATCGACGCCCGCTACCCCGATGGGTTCGTCAATCATCTCGATGATATCGGCTTTCTGTCCGATCGCCTGACCATTGCCCACGGCGTGTGGCTGACGCACCCCGAATGCGAACGAATGGCTGAGCGCGGTGTCATCGTGTCGGTTAACACCAGTTCGAACTTGCGCCTACGCTCCGGCATCGCGCCGGTGGCGCGGTTCATCGAAACCGGCATGGCGATGGGTCTTGGCATCGACACGCTGGCGCTCGACGACGATGACGACGCTTTTCGCGAACTCAGACTTACCTACCGGCTCCACGCCGGCACCAGCTTCGATGAAGTTCTGACGCCGGATCGATTGTTCGAAGCGTCGATGTGTACGGGCGCATGCGCGGTAACCGGTCGTAACGACTTTGGGACGATCGCGGCCGGTCGGCCGGCCGATCTCGTCGTACTTGACTATCAGCGTATGGCCGAAGACGTGATTGACGATGCGTCGAGCGAGCTCGACGTACTGCTGGCACGTGCGACCAGAGACTACGTGCAAAGCGTCGTCGTCCAGGGTCGAGAAATCGTGCGCGACGGTCTTCCCACCGGGGTCGACTACCCTGCCCTGGTGGCCGAACTTGCATCTCAGGCCGCGAGCGCCAGCGGCGACATCGCCGCGTTTCGACCGTTGTTGCATCGTTACCATGATGCCATCCGCGCCTACTTCGCGGCCGGGCGTCACAAACAGGTCTCCACCTGACCTCGAAGCCAGTCCTATTCGGCGGCGCCAGCATTGCCGTCGTCGCAATTTTCTGGTCCGCTCTAACTTCTGCTACCACGCCAATCTTTGTGCGTTTCAGCGAGGTCGGGCCGGTTGCGACCGGCGCTTGGCGGCTCGCGTTCGCTGCCATCCTGTTTTGGAGCGTCTACATCACCGTGCAGCGGCGCGCGCGCGCGCCAGTGATACCGACGACGGCGCCGCCCTGGGCGCTTGCTTTGCTTTTGGTCGCCGGCGTGGGCCTGGCGTTCAACCTGGCGCTCTGGCAGGCATCGGTCATGTTCACATCAATCGCCAATGCCGCGTTGCTCTCCAACGTTCACCCAATCTTTGCCGCACTCGCAGCGTGGATCGCGTTTGGCGATCGGATTACCCGTCGCTTCGTCGCCGGAACGGCGTTGGCGTTGGCCGGCACCTATGCCCTGGTCGGCTTGGGAACAACCGATCTCTCAGCGATTCGCCTGGGCGATATTCTGGCGCTTGGTTCGGGGGTATTCCTCGGCGTTTGGATCGTGTTGATGACGTATCTGCGAAGCTACTTCACGACCTTGCAGGTGATCACCTTCAATCACACGTTGGCGTGTCCGGTAATGTTCCTCATGGCGATGGTGCTGGATGAAGCGATCGGGCCGCAAACCGCCAATGCCTGGCTCGTTATCGCCGCCTTCACCCTACTGGTGAATATTGCCGGCCAAACCGCGTTCATGTTCGCCTTGGGTCGGCTAAAGGCGTCGTTCACATCATTGGCGATGCTAACCGCGCCGATCTTCGCGGCCGTATTGGGCTGGTTGATATTTGGCGAGGCCATGACGGTGGTACAAATCGGCGCCGGTGCGGCGGTATTGGCCGGCATCGCGCTGGCGCAGCGCCCCGCGTCCCGCGCCCCGTGAAACATGAAACCGCCTACGGCAAGTAGGCCCAGAGATCCATCATCATCGTACAGGTTGGTGCTGGCATCGGGCCTGGGACACCGATCGCAGCGAACGGGATCGGCTGATCTGGCAGGAACTCCTGCCACACCCGATAGGTCGCGTGAAGTTCGCTGAGATCAGTGTGAAACTGGTGGACACGCACGGTATTGGCCAGACTGGTTCCGGCCGCCTGGGCGATTTTTTCGGCGTTGGTGAGGATGAAACGCGCCTGGGCCAGGGTGGTTTGCCCGTAATGGCGCAAATCGGGCCGCGCCAGCGAGTGGTCTTCGGGTGCTGCCATGAGTGCCGAAAACAAGAGCAGGTCACCGGCACGCACGGCGGGCGCGCCATAAGCAGCCGTCGCGGGTATTCCTGGGTCGATAATCTGCTTTTTGGTCGCGCCGCCATCGACCAGGGCCAAGACGTTTATTTCGATGGTCCCTTCGATGATCGCGAGCTGTGAGCAGGGCACCACACTCAGCGCGCATTGGCGCGCGCCGACAAGCTCATTCCACACCTCAACGAAATGCGGAAAGTCATCTATGTTGGTGAGGTAGACCTGTGCCTTGACGACATTCCCGACAGACGATCCTGCTGCGGCGAGCGCGGGCAGAATCCGTTCGGTGATAATGAACTCTGCTTGCTTGCGAATCTCGTAACCCGCCCACAATGCCGGATCTGCAACGTGGGCCCGGGGATCAAGTGACCAATCCGGGGCGTTGGCCATCTGGCCGGCGACAAAGACATAATCACCACAGGTGATCGCGGGCGCGAAGCCGGAAAAGAACGGCGACTCGACCTGATCAGATTCTTTGACCCGATGGATCTCACGACCGTCGCCGGGGACAACCGCCAGCATCGAGGCGTTGATATCGGCACCGGCGACCAGCAGTTCATCGGTGATCACTGAGGTGCTGGGCGGAATATAGTCGCCGAAATGCGCGCGGCGCGCATGGTGGTAGGGATCAACCGCTTTCCAGGTGGGGTAATACTGATCGAGACGCACACCGTGGGAGAGATCACTCCCGGCCTCGGCCAACAACGCGGCGAAGCGTTCCAGGATAAAGTCGCCCTCTCGTCGATGCTTGGGCGTGCCATGGCCAGGAAAATGCTTTTTCCCGCGAACCTGCGGCGCTAGTCCCGTGGCATGATCGATCGCCTCATGACCGGTCAGAAAAATCCAGTTTCCGGCTTTTACGGCTTGCGCGAACGACACATCGGTGTCGGCGATCTGGACGGGCGCGATGACTTCAATATCACTCATGATGTGCCGCTATAGGTCGAGTTCGAGGATGTAAAGTCCGGCGCCGCAGCGGTCGACCGTGTAGATCACACCGCGGTCTTCAACGAATACGTCGTTGAGCTGGGTCGTCGACACGTAGGAGAGTTCGCTGTCCGCCGGTTCGAAGTGGGCGACCTCCTGCGGACGATAGGGATCCGATGTGTCGTAGACACGCAAGCCAGCATTGAAAAACGTCCCAAATACCAGCGTATCGGATTGAAACGCTCCCGGATCAGGATGATTCTCATGCAGATTATGGGCGCCAAATCGGCCACCCCGGTCGATGTAGTCCTCTAGCGGTGGTTGGGGACAGGTGCTGATCGGGACCAGATTGGTTTCGTCGCGGCCGTCAAGAACCCACACGTGTTTTGGATGATCTTCGCCCGCCATGAGGACGGCTTCGTCGGTGGCGATCATGATGCCGCGCGAGAAGATCGGCATCAGCGTATGGGTAAAGCCGCAAAACGGCGGCGAATTATCCCAGCGTGTTAGCAGCTTTGGCGAGCTCTTGTCGGAAATGTCGAGGATCGCCGCACCGGCGTCGATCAGCCCGATATAGCAACGGTCGGGGCGTTCGGGATAGACATTGGTGTTGTGCGCCCGGATCCCGCAATCGAACGGTTCACGATGCCGAGGCGGCGGATCGGCGGTATCGCCAACGCGGGTTCCCGGTAGCCACCAGCGGCCGACCTCGATGGGCTTGGCAGGATCGCGAACGTCAACGATGCGGTAAAACTGATCGTCGAGCGGGTGATGCGGGGTGAAGTCCTCGGCACCACTTGCCATATGAACGAACTCGCCATCGCAAAACCACAGATTGTGAACGCCGCGTGAGGCCGGCCCGGAAGCATCGAAGAATGAAATCAGTCGCGGGCTTTCGGGAGTCTTGATGTCGTAGAGTTCGAACCCAGCCGGGGTTTGGCCGACTTGTGACGTCTGGTAGGCGACCGCCATCACATCGCCGGAAATTCCCAGTGAATTGGTGCGCATCTCCTCGTGCGACAGATCGGTCTGCAGGATTACAGCCGGTGCGCGAGGATCGCTCACATCCACCGCTGTGATGCCCTTGGGTGCGCGCTCGTGGGCCAGCCACAGGATGCGGCGCCCATCGCTGGCAAGCTGAACCCGCACCCCTTCGCCCATGCAGCCATGTCCGCCGAGCGGATCGTGCGCCAGCAGGCGCAGGCCGCGAATATCGTGTTGCGCGCGTGTCATAGGGAACCCATCAGCCTGGTCGGGCGCCGGTTAAGATCCGAGGCTGTCAATCCCGGCTTGGGAACACTGCTCATCTTCCTCCGACGTCGCACCGCCGACGCCTATTCCGCCGATCGTCGCCCCATCGACTATCACCGGGAGTCCCCCTTGAATCGGGAGGGCTTGCGCAAACGCTAGGAGTTGGGTACGGCCGGACGCGATCCCGTCATCGAGCATTTTGGTCGAGCGGGCGAACGTGGCCGCAGTCCACGCCTTCGACGAGGCGCCGATGTAACTGGCGACCGGCGCGGTTTCCATTCGCGCCAGATATAGGGGATTGCCGCCGGCATCGACGACCGCGACGGCGACACCCCATCCGTTCTTGGTGGCTTCCGCGATCGCGGCTTCACCCATTGCTTTGGCACCCTCGAGGGTGAGTTGCTTGGTGTTGTTGAGCTTGGCCATATGAATCCTCCCCTGACGATTTCCTCTTGGGATTGGCGGCTATCTCCGCCCGATCGGGCACGTTAATATTCCCACCCAACCTAGATCGCAGCATAGCCTGGAGGCCGCCAATGCCCAACGCTGTCCGGCGCGGTGCGGCATGTGCCCAGAGCTGGGAGAGCGCCATCGTCGAGAACAACCATTATTTGCCGCGCGAGACCAATGATCGTGTCGCGTTTTGGCGCGCGCTCGATGTGACGGAATAGCTGTCTGCTGTGACACTGAGACCCGCCTCATGACCCTCGCTGCGCGACCGATCTACATCTCGATTGCCTTTGCGGTATTACTAATGACGATCGGGTTGCTGGTCGCGGGCAAGGATCTTCTAATCCCGCTCGCGGTCTCAATAATGATTTGGTACATCCTGAACGCCCTCGCCAAGGCGTTTGATCGCATCCATTTTGGCATGCTGCATTTGCCGGGCTGGCTACGGATGACGTTTGCGATCGTTAGTGTCTTTATTGTCATTGCGTTGCTCGTCGAGTTGATCAGCAACAACATTGCCGACGTGCAACAGGCCGCGCCCGGCTACCAGGCCAACCTGGAAAAGCTGATCGATCGTGGCGCCGCCGCGTTCGGCTTCGAACAGGCGCCCAGCGTCGCCCAGGTCGTCGAGCAGATCGATTTCGGCAAGGCGATGCGCGAACTTGCACGCGCCATTGCCGGGTTTGCCGGCAGCGCCGGGATTATTCTGGTCTACGTCATGTTTTTGTTGATCGAGCAACAGAGTTTCGACAAGAAGATGCGCGCGCTATTCCCGGACCACGATCGCGAGACGCGGGTGCGGCAATTGCTTCAGCGCATGCAGGAGGAAATTCAGACCTATATCTGGATCAAGACTCTCATGAGCCTGACAACCGGCGCGATCAGCTACATCGTGCTGATTTCGTTTGGCGTCGATCTTGCGGAGTTTTGGGCGTTCATCATATTTCTGTTGAACTATATCCCCACGATTGGCTCACTGATGGGGATCATTTTCCCAGCCCTTTTGACGCTTGTTCAGTTTGGCGCTGTTGTCCCGTTCGTTGCGGTCGCGGCTTTGCTCGGTGTCACTCAGTTCTTGATCGGCAACGTGCTCGAACCGCGCCTGATGGGAAGTTCCCTTAATCTCAGCGCCCTGGTTGTCATCCTGTCACTCGCGTTGTGGGGATCGATTTGGGGCGTCGCGGGGATGTTCCTATGCGTGCCGATCACGGTGATAGGCATGATTATTTTCTCCCACTTCCCGGCCACGCGTTCGATCGCGATCCTGCTGTCCAACGATGGCAAGATCGCCACCGAACACGATTGATGAGAGCAGCTTCGCCTCATTCAACGAACGCGGTTTATCGGTGGCGTCTAATCAGATCCCGCCGGAAACGAGCCGCGTCATGATGACGATTATTGCGATCTGCATGACGCCTTGCGATGCCACCACACGGACGTAGCGACGCATCAGCCGACCGACCAGCTCCATGTCCGGATTGTCGCTGCGCATTTGCAGATAGACGCGGATGTTGGCTGGCAGCAGGATGCCCAGGCCCTGGATCGTGAGGATCGTGACGATGATCAGCGCCGCGATCACCCACCACGACATCGGCGCCTCCGTATAGCCGCGCATTTCGGCGAGAAACCAGCCCGCGGTTGTCGTGATCGTCGAAACCGTCGGCATGATGAACAACATGCGTGGCATCAACCGAATAATCATCGCCCGGCGAGCCTCGAGGCTCAGCGTTCGCATGATAGGGCCGATGACGAATCCCATGAACAGGTCGATACCGGTCCACAACAAACCGGCTGCGACGTGGACGAAATTGAGGTACCAGAATTTGTCGGCCACGATAGCTGCGACCAAAACCACGACCGTAGCGGCGACCCACCACAAACTGTTCCAATTGATACCTGGGACTTGTTCGTCTTCTACCGTCATCGTTGTCATGCCGTGTCTCCCTCAACGAAATCATATTCGCAAAATGCGGCTCCGCCTATTTGGATAGGCGTAGACGGACGCGTAGACTCCGGCGATGGAGCAGAGACAACTTGGCAATCTTTGGCCGGTCAGCGCGTTAACCCTGGGCGGCGGCGGGCTCGGACAACTATGGGGCGCGACAACCCGTGCGGAATGCGTGGCAACCGTGCACGCCGCGGTCGACGCGGGAATTACGTTGCTCGATCTTGCGCCACTCTACGGCAATGGCGAGTCCGAACAGGTTATTGGTGAGGCGTTTGGCGGCAAACTGCCAGCTGGTATCCGCGTTACGACGAAGTGCCTGCTAGCGAATACCCCGCCGCAAGACGTTGAAACCAAATTGCGCGCGTCGATCACCCAAAGCCTGCGTGATTTGCGCCTCGATCGTGTCGACCTGTTTTTCCTTCATTCCAACCTTGGCCCCGACGGCTACACCCACCCCGGAGATTCCAACCCATTGCGAGCCCCGACTTCGTGGAGCACTTACCGAGAGGCGGTGCGGCCGGTGCTGGGCGATCTGGTGACGGAAGGGCTAATCGGTGCGTGGGGCTTGTCGGCGATTGGTCTGCCTAGCTCGCTACTGCAAGCGTTCGACGACGATCCAGCACCCCAGGCGGTGCAGTGCATTACCAATTGTCTTGATTCGCCCGGTGCTCTGCGGATGTATCAGGAACCGGCCAGGCCGCGTGACCTTATCGACAAAGCCAACCAGCGCAACATCGGCGTGCTCGGTATTCGTGCTGTCCAAGCCGGTGCATTGACGGACGCGTTCGACCGCGACATTGCCGATGATAGTCCCGACATGGACGACTTTCGACGCGCCGAATCATTTCGTACGCTCGCCCATGAGGTTGGCCAGACTCCGGCCGACCTCGCTCACCGCTATGCGCTTTCGTTTAGCGGTGTTGCGACCGTCGTCCTCGGTATAAAAAACCGGACCGAACTCGAAGCTTGTGTCACTGCGGAGGCTGCTGGGCCGCTCGATCCCGAATTGATCGCACGCGTCGACGCGGCTGTGAAAATCTAGCCATCGGACCGATGAGGGATGGTCGCTAGTGGATGAAATCCACTAGGACGTATGGGTCGAGTTGTTATTGGTCAATTGTCGAACAGTGGCTTCGACACGATTGAGCCACCAGGCCAAAAGCGCGGCCATTATCAACACGACGATGGCGATCGACGGCAGGAGCACCACGCGAAGGTCTTGCCCAGGCCTCGCCGGCACCCAGGATAACGTCCCGATCGGGCGGCCGCTGATGTCAACCAGATTGATGTGGGCGCCAGGTGCGGGATCGTCGACACCTTGCAGGCGAACATTCTCTAGCTGAAGCGTTTCCGCCAGCAGCGGTAGATAGGTTGTATCCAGTCGTTGGGTAAGAATCAGAGTAGCGCCAGGATCAGGCGATCGCGGACTCTGATCGGTGCCCTCCGGCGAGATCCGGCTGACGGCAACGATATGCAGCACACCGCTTATCTCAACCATGGCGGTCGTTGCTTTGGATGGGATTGATTCGTCGCTCGTGCCTCGTGTAGCGCTCACGAGCGGCGCGATTGTGCCCAGCCCGAGAGGCGCTTGATCGGGCGCCAGAATCTTATTGCCCGCCATCGCGAATACAACGTCGTCACGTCCATTCACGACATAGCTCGACGAAATATCGTAGGTCTCGGCAAGATAGGTCCCGACATTGTCGTCGGCCCAGGTTTCGTCAAACGCGATCACGAGATTTTCGACCGCGGCATCCCAGCGCGCATAGTCCAGGGCAAGCGTCCCAAGCCGAGCGCTTTCATGCGCCAGCAGAGCTGTGACGGTGTGCTCCGAGGCCATCCGCGTGCTGCGGTCCTGATTTTGGGTAACGACAAACAGCACCACCGATAGCGAAATTCCGCCGACCAGGAACAACAGGACAACCGGGGGAATAAGACGAACCCGAAGCTCGCCGGCGGCCGGTCGTCGCGCTGGGTTCGTCGACACAGCTACCGTCGCCGGGGATCTTCACGAATTCGTGAGTATCTCATCACGTGTTAGCCGCGGGGTCGTGAAACCAAGAGTTACCGAGTTTATTAGTTCTATTACCAAAACTATACCTGAATATTGCCCCTCTATGTAAGGGTATACCCGTATGTATTGCATTGTGGGTCGGACGTTGCCGTTGGTGCAGGTGGCAGCTAGCGTACGTCATGCCCCTGACCGCCGCATGACCGTTGGCCCACGCGCGCAATCGGCGGAGCCTTCGCCGACTGGTGATCACCACGGGTGGCTGCCCTACGCGGCGCTCATCGTCACCATGGTCATCTACGCTTTTGCAGTGATTGTCGCGCGCGATATCCGCGACGACATTCCGCCAGCTGGCCTGACGTTTTGGCGGTTTTTAGCGGCGTTCGTGATCCTACTCCCCTTTGTTTATCGGCAGTGCCGCGAGCAATGGTCGGCAACCCTTCGCATGTGGCGCCATATCGTCGCCATCGCGGTGATTCAAACGGTAATCGGCCAGGTGCTGTTTTACGTTGGCGTGCAAACGACCACGGCAACCAACGCCGGTCTCATTATCGCGGTCCAGCCGACTTTGGTGATCTTCTTTGCGTGGTTATTGCTGGGCGACGTGATGACCCGGCGTCAGGGCATCGGCCTGATCCTGGCGATTTTCGGCGCGACGGCCATTGTTATTCGCGGCGACATCGACGTCCTGCGGCAACTCGATTTCGTAGTCGGCGACTTTTGGATTCTGATCTCGATCGTGTGCTGGGGTTATTATTCGATCCTGGTACGCCAGTGCTCGGTGGCACTGTCGCCGCTGGTTATCTTCGAAACCATGTGCTTCGTTTCGGTCGTTGCTCTCATCCCGGTGTATGGCGCTGAGATGTTGATTTGGGATGAGTATGTCTCGTTCAACCTCATCACGGTTTCGGCGGTGCTTTTCTTTGCTGTCTTCGCGTCGATCTTCGGTCTGTCGTTTTTGATGTACGCGATCTCGACGATAGGACCGGGTAGAACCGCAATGTTCAGCTATCTCATTCCCCCGTTTACGGCGATCGCGGCCTATTTCCTCCTGGACGAACTGTTCGAGGATTATCATCTCGTCGGCATGATCCTAATCCTGCTCGGTGTTTACTTGGCCACGCGTCGCCGAGCCCCGGTCCGCGGCACGCCCTAGACGGGCTCGCCTCACGTCGCCTACCATCCCACAACACCTAGCGCGAGGCGGCATGACAGATATCGGATTACCGCAAGACTACGTCGATACCGTGGTGAGCAAACGGGGCGGGCGTCGCCACGTCTTTTCATCGCTCGATCCCACCGCAACCGCGCTTGTCGTGGTTGATATGCAACGTGCGTTTGTTGCCGAGGGCGCGCCTTTCGAAATCGCTTCTGCGCGCGCTTTGGTGCCAACGATCAATCGACTGGCAGGCAAACTGCGCGCCGCTGGCGGTCAGGTGGTTTGGGTGCAGGCGACCCATCCGCCACGCGAATCACCTGAATACTTTTCCATGTTCTTCGAAAACTTCTTGGCGCCCGAGGCCCGCGATCGGGCTCACAAATCGGTCATGAAAAACAGCCCTGATCACGCCATCTTTAACGGTCTTGAGGTGCTCTCGAGCGATCAAATTGTCGAGAAGTGCCGTCCCAGCGCGTTTATCCAAGGCGCCTCCGATATCGAAGCGCGCTTGCGCTCCCTCGGCATCGATGCGTTGCTGATCTGCGGTGTGGCAACCAACATGTGCTGCGAAACCACCGCGCGCGATGCGATGATGCGCGGATTCAAAGTGACAATGGTGGCCGATGCCAACGCGGCGAATTCCGAGCTTGAGCATCAAGCCGGCTTACTGACGATGTTTCGCTACTTTGGAGACGTGCGGACCAGCGCTGATGTCATCGGTTTGATCGATGCATCAACTCGCTCGCAATCTGCCGCCGAGTAGCAGACGTTGCGCAAACGTCTCGCGCGCGGTGAGTTCTGGCGACCCCGAGCCCTTTAGTAGTTGGGCCCGTTGAGGGCTTCCCACACCAGCTTCTGGAAACTATGGGTGCCGTGCTCGCTGCGCCACGAGCGCTCGGCGTCGACCATCAAGCGGCCCTGGCGGTAGCCCCGTGATCTGATCGCGACTTGCTGCTTGGCCATCGCGCTGATGTCCTCGACCATGATGCGGTCGCGATAGTTCTTGATGTGGCCCATATCGGCCTCGTCCGGCGGAACATTGAGGCAGAAATTGTCGAGCCGCTGGTGGCTCGATTCAGGGCTGGTGGGCCACGTCACTTGGATTTTGAAATTCGGCGCACCCTGGTGCGCGATGAAGATGATATTCGGCCACATCGACCAGATATTGACGTCGGTGATCGACCGGCTGCCAAAATCATAAGGCAGTTCCTCATCGTCGAGCTCTTGCTTGCCGCGAATGATGTGCTTGCCCCACAGCCCGTAGTCCTCAGATTCCCAACTCATTTCGAGATAGGAGCCTTCGGACTCACCCATGATCGTGTGCAGCACCGGGCAGTGGTAGCACTCGTTCATATCGAGAAAGAACTTCCAATTGTATTTTCCCGGTAAGGGGTCGCTGACAGCCAGCTTGAGGTCGTCGAAACCGGGCACCGTGGCGCGAATATTATCGGCAAAGCCGGGAAACTGATCGGCGATCGACGCTGCGTCAGGGTCTAGATTGACGAACACCATATGCAACATCGTATCGACCCGGATTTCAGCGAGACCAAAATCACCGTGCTCAAATCCGGCTACGTTTTCAGCATTGCCCGCGGCTTTTAGATTGCCTTCCAGGTCATACGACCAGGCATGAAATGGACAGGTGAAGATCGTTCGATTACCTCGACCCTCGGCGAGAATGTGGCCGCGATGCATGCATACATTGTAATAGGCGCGGAGTTCGCCATCCTTGGCCCGACACACAAGAACTTTTTGATCGAGTAAGTCGGCGGTGATGTAGTCGCCAATGTTCTCTAAGTCGTGCAAGTACCCCACCAGTTGCCAGGTTCGAAACCAGATCGCCTCCTTTTCGCGCTCGTAAATATCCGGATCGTAGTAGTAATGCCCGGGCAATGTGCCCGAGAGCTCGGGATCTGGATGAAACGTGCTTTCCAAATGAGGATCGTGCTGCAAGGTCACCAGACACCTCCGTTCTGCCGAGGGTCGCCCCGCCCCCGGGCGGACAGTCGTTCAATCGTGGCGGCTATCTGAAAGCGGGTCAACCGGTCGGATGCTCGGGGCAATGGTGGATTCGCCCCTGTGGCTGAATTTCACTGGAATTGGTGGTATCGGACTTGCCAATTCCGCACTATCATTTCGCTAATGCCTCAACGAACAGCCGGGTCGCGGCAACAAAGGCAGGGGGCGTTTCCTTATGGCGAACATCCTAAATCGCCAGCACTACCACAAAGGCGATCGGATTTTTCGCACCGGCGACGGTGCGACCTCGGCGTTTCTTATCCAGGCCGGATCGGTGGATATCATCATCGGGCAGGGTGACGCTGAAACGGTCGTCAGTACGCTCGGCGCCGGTGAGATCTTTGGCGAGATGGCGCTGCTTGACGACGCGCCTCGATCAGCGGCCGCGGTTGCTTGTGAATCCACGACCTGCGTCCTCATTACCCGTACCGACTTCCAGAAGCGGGTTGATAAATCCGACGCGTTTATCCGCGCGCTCCTCATGCTGATGACCAAGCGCTTGCGCGAAACGACGAGCGCCCAGGGTAAGGCGGATTAATTCGATTATGATTGGGCCGACGCTGGCCTAAACGCCTGCCCGCAGACCCCGCCCATGGAACATCGCCAGCTCGGGCACAATGGCCCCAACGTTTCAATCATCGGTCTGGGTTGCAATCAACTTGGCCTTGACGCAACGGCTGCGGGCCGCCGGACCGACCACCGGCTGCTGGAGCGTGCAATAGAACTCGGCATCAACCATTTTGATACCGCCGATTCGTACACCCATGGCGATAGCGAACGCGTCCTGGGTGAGTTTCGCCGCCACCACCCCGATGTGCTGGTCGCCACAAAAGTGGGCTATCTTTATCGACCAACCAGTCCAATCCAACGCTTGGCAGCGCCGATCGCCCGCACCGCAGTGCGCAGATTACCAGAGCGGCGGCGGCGGCTCATCGCATGGGAACGGCCGCGCAGCACCCAGGACTATGCACCTGCCTACATCATTCGAGTCGTCGATGAGTCCTTGCGCCGCTTATCCAGCGATTGCCTGGACCTGTTTTATCTCCATAGCCCACCCGCATCTGTGATCGAGCAGAATGATGCATTTGAAACGGTGACCCGATTGCGCGATGCTGGCAAGATTCGGTATTTGGCCTTCTCGATCAAACCCGGCGAGTCCTATCCGCTTGATGCATTGGAGCAGGTGAACCTCCAGGCCATTCAACTGCCGTTGAGTCCCGGTAACAGCAGCGATGCCGATGTGCTGTTGCCGTGGGCGCGCGCCAATGGGATCGGCACCATCGTCAATATGCCATTCGACAAAGGCACAACGCTGACACCTCGAGAGGGCGATTGGGGTTTGCTGGCTGATGGCTCGCCGCGCAGCCTGGCCCAGGCGGCGATGCGCCTCGCCCTCCAGAACCCGAACGTCACATGCGCTATTCCCGGTACGTCAAATATCGCGCATCTCGAAGAAAATGCAGCGTCGGCGGACTCGCCGCCAGTAACCGATGCGCAAGAAGCGAACCTCGTCGGAGGGCAGGACTGACACGTGCGTTTCCACAGCGGGTCATCCTCCACGGTGCACGGCGGCAACATGGTCGCCGTCGCCAACCTGAAATGAACCGCTCGGATGTGTTAAGAATGGACGACCGCAGAGCAGGAAGATCCCATGCACGATGTTGAAATACCCCAGGAACACCTGGATCGCGTGATCCGTCGGCGCGGCACATTGCATGTCTTCGAGAAGTTTGATCCTGGCAGCACAGCGATGGTCGTGGTCGATATGCAAAACGCCTTCGTGGCACCCGGCGCACTGGCAGAAGTGCCCAAAGCCCGCGAAATCACCCCCAATATCAACCGGATTGCGAAGGCATTGCGCGGCGCCGGCGGCACGGTGGTGTGGATACGCGGGCACGTGGAATCAAACCGCGGACCGTGGGCCCACTACCTCGCCAATTTCGAGCGTGATCCCGATTCCTGGTCACGGGCCTTGGAACCTGACAGCGAAGGATGGCAGTTCTGGTCCGACCTCGACGTCCAAGATGACGACATGATCGTCGGCAAGGACCGCTACAGCGCCTTCTGGGGCCACGGCAATCTTGCCCAGAAATTGCGCGATCACGAGATTAACACCGTCATCGTTACCGGCACGTTGACCAATTCATGCTGCGAATCGACCGCCCGTGATGCTATGCAGAATGACTTCGCCACGATCATGGTCATGGACGCAAATGCCTGCCGTTCGGATGAAGAGCACCTCGCGACCATGTGCACGTTTATCAACAGCTTCGGCGATGTGCTTTCGACCGAACAGATCGTTAAACGGATCGCAGATGTGGCGGCAACCGTGGTTCGGTCGGCAGCGGAGTAGCGCGGCAAAACTGATGTGGATCAAACCGCCAACCCCTGCTGCAGGGTAATACCCACGAGAGATGAACGTCCTGCCGGATAAGCTCAGGAACTGGGTTGACCAGGCCGTTGCGGTTGTCGACGGCGACGAATTGCTCGACCTCACGGCGCGCATGGTCGACATATCGAGCCCAACCGGCGAAGAGCGAGAAATCGCAGAATTTCTTACCGATTTCATGCGAGAAGGCGGGCTCGAGGCGCACTACCAACCCATGGATGCCAATCAAGGTAATGCGATTGCCCGCGCCCGGGGCGAGGGATCGGGCCCCGATTTGATGATCTATGCCCCGATTGACACCGCGTTCGCCGGCGACCCCGACGAGGACGAGCCGTGGATCGATCTCGATCAACGCCCCGACCAGATACCCGAAGCGATCGTGGAGAACGGTGTTGTTACTGGACTGGGCGCCCACAATCCAAAGGGCCATGGCGCGTGCGCCATCATGGCCGCCCTGGCACTAACTCGATCCAACGTTCCTCTCAAGGGCGACATCATCGTTGGCCTCGGTGCTGGCGGTATGCCAACCAATTACCGCGGCGCTCCTGGCGGCAGTCCACGATATGACATCGGCCACGGTTCCGGCTGCGCATTCATGCTTGAACAAGGGGTGCGTGGCGACTTCGCGATTATCTCGAAGCCCGGGCCGGTTTCGTTTGAGGAGGTTGGCCTGTGTTGGTTTCGCGTTCGCGTGAAGGGCGTTCTCGGCTATGCCGGCACCCGTCATATCGTGAAGCATCGCAACCCGATCATCGATGCGGCCAAGGTCATCGAGGGTCTGGAAGCATGGTTTCCGGAATACACGGCCCGCAATTCGTCGGGCACGGTGGGACCCCAAGGAAGTATCGGTTGCATCCGCGGCGGCTGGCCCAATAAACCGACCTTCATCCCGGAAGCCTGCGATATCTATCTCGATTTGCGGGTGAGTCCACGCACCGATCCGGTTGACGTGAAGCGTCAATTCGCCGAGGCAATGGCCGGTATTCTTGAGAAGAACCAAGACATTGACCTTGAATGGGAGATGATGCTGGCCATTCCCGGCAGCCACACCGACGAAAACAATTGGATTGTGCAGTCGACGATACGCGCTTGGCAGGAAATGGCGGGCACCACGTATAGCGCCGGGACCGGCGGAAGTGGCGCGACCGAAGCAAACATTCTCCGTGCCTGGGGCGTCCCTACCGCACGGATCGGACTGCCGCAACCAGCACAACCGTTGGCGCATGCCGGGATGTTCTCGATGGGTGAGGTACATGTCGACAGCCTCACCAAACTTACCAAAGCATTGATCACGGCAGCCGTGGACACCTGCTGTCGCTCGACCGGCGATGTCGGACTTGATGGATAGGAGATAGGACGGGTCGGCTATGTCGTTAATGCCTAAACCAACGGGAGTCCCGCGCCAGGCAACCATTCAGATCACCGGCGCCGCGGAAGGAAAATCGCGTTTCCCGATCTACGACGCAGCGGACCTCGCATTTCCCGAATACTGGTATCCGATCATGTGGTCACGCGACCTTAAATCCAAGCGTAGCGGGGTGGGTACCGGCCTGAGCGTCCTCGGGCACGAGATCGCACTGTTCCGTGATGGCGGCAAAGTTCATGCCCTGGAAAACCGGTGCCCGCACCGCGGCGTCCCGCTCGACAACGCGTCGTGCGATTTTCCGGGAACCCGCACCTGCGCCTACCACGGCTGGGTCTACGACCTGGCGAGTGGTGACCTAAAAGCAGCGCTTACCGATGGACCGGATTCACCGATTGTTGGCAAGGGGTCGGTACGGGTACGGACCTATCCGGTCGAGGAAAGGTTCGGGTTGATCTGGATATATATAGGAACGCAAGATCCGCCCCCGGTCGAAACCGACATTCCCGAGGAATGGTTGCATAGCGACGCAATTATTACCGGGCGGATCACACAACGCGCCGGTGATTGGCGTCATGCGGCCGAGAACGGTTACGACGAAGGACACGTTAAGTATCTCCACCGCCGCGGGGTATGGACTTTCTGGCGACGCGCACCGGGGTGGGGTTGGTCGGACCCGCGAATATCAGAAGATCGCAAGTGGCTAACCCGCGAACTTATTGACGTCGGTCTTGGCGGCGAGTTCGCGGGTTTGGGTTATTGGCCGCCCAAGAACTGGTGGCGTTGGCGGCGGGGCGCACGTGGCGTCCGGTTTCGGCTACCGGGCACACTCCGTGTGCAGTATGCGAACTGGGCCCACTACGAATGGTATGTCCCTAGCAAGCAGGGCTACCATCGCTACCTGCAATTCATTTGCAAGCGAGCTAGCGGACTTGCGGCGCTGTGGCACCGGATCAAATATCGTTTCTATATCTATCCATTTTTCCACCGCCAATTTAACGATCAGGATGCCTGGATGGTTGAGAACATGACGACGCCGCCGGAAGTTCTCTATCGCCCCGACAAGGCAATGCAATCGCTACGTCAATTCCTTAACGACTACGCCAGGGGTGTCCCGCGTGACGTCGACCACGAGCCAGTGACCTATCCGGTTATGGAAATCACGGAAGTAGCGCCAGATTAGAGCCAGACGTTTGTGGGGGAGGAGTTCTTTTGAGCGACAGTCCAGGCAGCCGCCTCGTGCAAGCGGGCGACATCAAGCTACATATCAACGACATCGGCGAGGGATACCCGGTGATCTGCATCCATGGCGGCGGGCCCGGCGCCAGCGGATGGAGCAACTTCAAGCAGAATGTCCCAGCGATCTCGGCCAAGTACCGCATGATCCTGATGGATATGCCCAACTTTGGGCATTCCGACATGGTCGTGAGCGATAAGGGCCGGCTAACGGTCTGCGCCGAGGCGGTCGATGCAATGATGAACGAGCTTAAGATCGATCGTGCCCACTTCATCGGCAATTCGATCGGCGCACAAAGCGTGTTGCGGCTGGCCATCGATCGGCCCGAGCGCGTCAATCGCCTGGTAGCCATGGGCAATAACGCATTCCAGCACGGCTTCTTCATGCCGCGCCCGACCGAAGGCATCCAGATCATCATCGACTACTACGATGAGGAAGGCCCGACGCTGGAAAAGATGCGTAAACTCGTCCACACCCTGGCCCACGATTCGTCGCTGGTGAGCGAAGAGACCATTCGCGAACGCTACGAGGCCAGTGCCCTTCCCGAGGCGGTTGATCTATGGACCAACAACCACCCGAAACGTGAAGACATCAGCCACTTGCTGGGCCAGGTAGGGTGTCCGACCCTGTTCGTATGGGGCGCCGAAGACCGGTTTTCGTCGCTGGATTCCGGCCTGACGATGGTCAAGATGTGCCCATACGCCGAGATGCATATCTTTCCCCGCTGCGGACATTGGGCGCAGGTCGAGTACGCGGAAGAGTTTAACGACCTGGCCCTGAACTTCCTCGGTCGCGGCGATACTTGAACCGTTGAGCCGTTATCAACTCAACAAGGCGATGTATGAGGGTGTCCGGCCCGAACGGGTTGGCGACCTGATCGCCGACAAGACCGACTTCTTGGCGGCATACGATCTTGCCAAGGCCGAGCGTACGGCGTTAATGGGACCCGATTTTGCCGCCATTCTCGGGCTCGGTGGCCTGCCCAACCTGGTTTTTCGCTATTACCGTGCACACGGGCTGGCGCTCAATCGGGCTCGCGACGATCGACTTGGTCTTCGTCTGTCGCCCCACGACGCCGGTTTCCCGGCCGCCCACATAGGTTTCGATGATTTCAACGATCATCTCAAGCCCCAGCAACCGGTTCGATAGCAAAGGATATGGCTACCCTGGCAATCGGGCTTGCAACGTCGCACCTATCGGCGATTACGCGCACCCCCGAACAGGAAGATACGCCACAAATTGCGAAATTTCGCGCCGGATTCCGAACCCTGTCGACAGCTCTGCACGACGCCCAAACTGACGTCGCGATCATTCTTTCGCCCGACCACATCAATCGTTTTTTTCTCGATAACATGCCGGCCTTTTGCATCGGCCTGTTCGAGGCTTTCAAGGGACCTGCCGAACACAATACCGGTATGCCTGACCGCGAGGTGCCGAGCGACCCGGCCTTGGCAAGCCATTTACTCGACCATGGCCTCGAGCACGGCGTCGATTTCGCGCGTGCCGAAGAATGGATTGTCGATCACGGGTTTATGGTTCCCCTTTACATGCTCGATCGTGAAGCCGGCATCCCGGTGGTGCCAATCCACGTCAATTGCGCCGCGCCGCCTTACCCGGGGATCGCGCGTTGCTACGACGTTGGGTTACGGATTCGCGATGCCATCGCCGCGTGGCCCCAGGACAAACGCGTCGCGGTGATTGCCGCGGGCGGATTGTCGCATTCACCCGGTGATTCACAGATGGGCCATATTGACGCGGCGTTCGATCGCGACTTTCTTGCCCGCCTGGAGAGTGGCCGACGTGACCGTCTCGTGAGCTTGACGAATGAAGAGATCGAGGCGACTGGATCATCGACCGCGGAAATCCGAACCTGGATCATTTTGGCCGGGATATTTGCAGAACAGTGTTTTAGGCAGGTAACCTACCAACCGATCGACGCTTGGGTCACCGGCTGTGGCCAATGTATCGTCGGCGAAGGAACGCCGTAAGAGCGTAACGAATGTCTTTTAGTTAGGGAGAAAACCTATGCGCTATCTACTCGCAAAACTGTGCCTATCCGCCGCGGCTTTGGCATTTGCCGTGACGGGTATAAGCCCGACCCAGGCCGCTTCATGGGATGAACTGGTCGCCGCTGGTAAGAAAGATGGCTCGGTCGTCGTAGCAGGGCCGTCCAATCCGAGATTGCGCGATTGGATCGTTAAAACTTTCGAGGCCGAAAGCGGAATCAAAGTCGATTGGAAGCCACTGGTCGGCGGCCCCGGTCCTTTCACCGCAGCTCTAATGCGCGAAGCCGATGCCAACAACATCACGACCGATGTTTACATCGGCGGCACCACCAGCTGTTTCAGCTTTACCCGCAAGCCGAACGTCATTGCCAATCTCAAGCAAATCATTTCGCTGCCTGACGTGCTCGACGCCGGTAAATGGCGGGGCGGCGGCCTGCGCGTGCAAACCGGCACCAATAGCGATCGCCAGAACGACAATTTCTGGTGCTTTATTCAAACCGCCGATTGGGTTATGGGCGATTTGTTCGTGAACACCGAGATGGTCGACCCCAAGAGCATTACATCGTGGAAGGATCTGCTCGATCCAAAATGGAAGGGCAAGATCATCGCCCACGACCCGCGTCGACCAGGCGCCGGTCAGGCAACTGCCGCCTATCTCTATTCAAAATTTGGCCAGGATTTCGTTAAGAAGCTTTACGTCGATCAAGAAGCTGCGCTGGCGACAAGCTACGGCAAGAACCCCGAGGCGGTTGCGACCGGAAAATATCCCATCGGAATCGCTTTCGTACAATTCGCGGTGGAACGCTACCGCAAGCAAGGTCTGCCAATCCAACGGGTGTTCCCCAAGGACGGCATGGGCCTGGCAACCGGTGGTTTCAGCGGCATCGCGGCATTGAGGGGTCCCCACGAGGCCTCCCGCGCCACCTTCGTGAACTGGTTTCTTACCAAGGCAGCGCAACAGCAGATCCAATGCATCATGCTCGAGCAAAGCATTCGCAACGACCTGGATAGCTACGACTGCATTCCCGAGTACACCCGACCCAAGCCGGGCGTCGCGTACCCGATTCATGATTACGAAAAGGGACACCATTTCGGCGCCAAGTCGGAGCTAAGGAAGAACATCGCCGTCATCTTCGGCAAGTAAGCCAAGCCTATTCTCTCGCCCCGGCCTCCCTCCCCCTTTTGTGGCCGGGGCGGATTTGCAGTGAGATATTAGCGGCGCCAGATCGTGAGCGACGGCAACTCCGTTTTACTTAGCGTACGGGGTCTTCTAAAGCATTACGGCGAAACCGTAGCCGTCGATCGCATCGATTTCGACCTATTCCAAGGCGAAGTCCTCACGCTGCTCGGGCACAGCGGCTGTGGTAAAAGCACCACCTTGCGCATGGCCGCGGGGTTGGAAGAACCCGATGGCGGCGAGATCCGACTGCGCGGCAAAACCGTTGCCGCGCCAAAGCAGGGTATCTTCATTCCCGCCGAGCGCCGGAACGTCGGATTGGTCTTTCAATCCTACGCCGTGTGGCCGCACATGACGGTCGGCGAAAACATCGCCTACCCGCTCCAGGTTCGCCGCCTCGGCCGAACCGAGATTGAGCGGCGGGTGAACGAGATCTGCGACGTGGTCGGCCTGGGCCAACTGGTAAGCCGCTCGGCCACAGCGTTGTCGGGCGGGCAGCAGCAGCGCGTGGCGCTCGCCCGCGCACTGGTCTATGAGCCAGACATATTGCTGCTCGATGAGCCCTTCAGCAACCTCGACGCCAAACTACGCGAGGAAATGCGATTCCAACTACACGAGCTTCAAGTGCGGCTCGGTACAACGATCCTCTACGTAACCCACGATCAGATCGAGGCGCTTGCGCTCTCGCATCGCGTTGCCGTAATGCGGGACGGCGTTATCGAACAGGTTGGCGCACCGCTCGATATTTACGAGAACCCGTCGAGCTATTTCGTGCAGGACTTCGTTGGCCGGACTATCGTTTTTGATGGTGAGGTGGTCGAACGCAACGGTGACAGTGCAACCGTTCGTTTGGCGCAAGCGCCGGCCACGATCCTGGAAACAACCACCAACGAACTGCTGGGCGCCCTCGTCAAAGTCGCGGTACGACCCGAAGACATCACGATCGCAGACAGCCACCAATCTGCAGCTAGCGACGTGGAGGCCACCATTCTCGACCTCGCATACGGCGGTGATCACTATGATTGCATGGTTGCGGCGGCTGGCGCCGAGGTGGCACTCCGGTTGGCGAAAACTCTGCCGCTTGAGCCTGGCGCGACGCTGAGCCTTCAGCTTAATCCCGAGAAAACCAAGGTATGGCCGAGCTAGGTGTCGCCGAGGTTCGCGCGGGTGGCTGGCGCGGCCGCCACAAGTCCTCGCGCATGGTATGGGGCCTCATTCTGCTGGCGGCAGCCGCGACCGTTACGCTGGGCCCGATCCTGGTCGTTATCGACGGCAGCTTCGATGACGAGGGCGCGTGGCGCTCGATCATTTACGAAAGCGGTCACGCCCATTCGGCGCTCGGCTACAGCGTATTGTTCGCGGCGCGAGCTCCATTTGCCGCGCTGATTGGTTTTTTTATCGCATGGTTGTTGATCCGCGTTCCGATCCCCGGCCGCGGCTTCATCGAGTTTATGTTCTGGATCGCCTTCTTCCTGCCCCTCATTCCGGTGACCTTGGGGTGGATGCTGATCCTCGACGATCACAACGGCCTGCTGAACATCTGGCTCAAGGACTGGTTTGCGCTTGAGCACTCCATCTTCGAGGTTAACTCGATCGCCGGGATTTTCTGGGTGCATATGACGGCAAGTTCGGTGCCGGTCATGATTATCTTGCTGGGGCCGGCAATCCGGCAGATGGATGGCACGTTGGAGGATGCCGGGCGCATCTGCGGCTCGGGCGCCCTGCAAGTGTTTCGACGCATCACCTTGCCGCTCTTGGTTCCGGCCCTGTTGACCGGCACCATTCTCGGTTTCATCCGCGGGCTCGAAGCGTTCGAAGTCGAACAACTGCTCGGCGCACCCGCCCAGATCTATGTTTATTCGACCCACGTATATGCGTTGGTCAATTGGGAGCCGCCGCGCTTGGGCGAGGCCATGGCGCTCAGCACTGTCGTGTTGTTCGCGCTGCTGGTTCTTGCCCTGATTTATCAGCGCTATACCGCGACACATTCCTACGCGACCATCACGGGTTCTGGTCTGAGCCTGCGCCAGTTTTCGATCGGTCGGTGGCGGTGGGGTTTGTCGATTGTATTTTTCATGGTGATTACGGTGATCGTTTTCGTGCCAATGGCGTTTCTCGTGCTCGGAACGTCGATGACTCTGTTCGGCTTCTTCGGACTCGATGAGCCGTTCACTTGGGAGTATTGGGGTGTGGTGGTCGGCGACACCAATTTTGTTCCAGCGATTATCAACACGTTGATCCTCGGTCTTGGTGCCGCTGCCATCGGCGTCTTCGCCTATGCCGGACTCGCTTATGCCATTCAACGCACGCGCGTGGCGATGCGTCCGGCGACCGATTTCCTGGTTTGGCTGCCGTGGTGCGTACCGGGGATACTGCTCGGTGTTGGGTTGCTGACACTGGTTCTGTTCACACCGTTGCTAACGCCGTTTTATGGATCGATCGGATTGCTGATTTTTGCCATCACCGTGGCACAACTGCCGCTCGGCGTATCGATAATGAAAACCTCGATATCGCAGATCGGCATCGAACTCGAGCACGCCTCACAGGTGTGCGGCGCGGCGCGTTTGCAGACCTTCCGTCGCATCGTCCTGCCACTGATGAAACCCATGCTGATCAGCGTGTTCGTCTTGGTCGCGATTGCCGGGATTCGCGACGTCAGCACCGTGTTGCTATTGGCACAACCGTCGTCGCTGCCGCTCTCGGTGCTCATGTTGGAATATGCAAATAACGGGGATATCGAGTTGGCGGCGTGTGTCGGTGTCGTGACCGCGGCAATGGTTATCGTCGTGGCGATCGTGGCCCGTCGATTCGGCTTGCAGATCGGACAAGCGCGATAGCTCGATGTCAAACCGCCTGCGTTTCTTGAGTACCGGCTGTTTGGCCGCGGCTTGCGCCGCGTTTGGTGTCGGCGTCGCCGATCTCGAGGCGACGTGGACGGATCGTGCGATCACCACAATCGACGTCTTGCGCCGACCGGTGTCGCAAATTCTGATCGACGACGCGCCAGAAATCATCATCGGTGATAGCGCCCAACTGAAGCAGCTATTTGCACGCTGGACCTACGACCTGGCGAGCGCGCGTAATCGCGAACGTGTGGTGCCACGGCTGTACATCACAGCATTGCCCAGCGATTTGGCAGGTTTCGCACCGCTCAGCGCACGCAAGGCACTGTTCTTACTCGCTGTATTGCCACAAGTCCTGCGCGTCAATGAACGAATCTTGCGCCACCGCACTGCGCTCCTGGAGCTTAGCGAACGTCAACGAACCGGCGGCACATTCGACATCGCCGCGACCCGATGGCTCGCCAAAATGGGAGAACTCTACGGAGTCGATGAGCCGATCAATAATCTCGAAGAGATGTTGCGCCGGGTCGACATTATCCCGCCGGCGCTGGCGCTCGCTCAGGCCGCGGCTGAAAGCGGCTGGGGCACCTCGCGCTTCGCGGTCGAGGGCCGGGCGCTGTTTGGTCAATGGACGTTCTCAGACCGGGTGCGCGGCATGATCCCGGCGGACCGGGCCGGCACCTCTAGCCATCGCGTTCGCAGTTTCAATCGATTGATTGAATCGGTGTGGGGCTACACGGCCAACCTCAACTCGCATCGTGCCTATGCGGGGTTCCGCAAACGCCGAGCCGCGGTTCGCGCCGCCGGTCAAGCTCCGCGTGGCGCAGATCTCGCGGCACTGTTGGTCGCCTATTCGCAGCAGGGACAGGCCTATGTCTCACTGCTCCGCCGCCTTATTGCCGAGAACGACCTCGGCGTGCTCGACACCGCCCGCCTCGACCGCACGGCGTTCGTCGGTAGTTAGTTTCAGGCGCCCTTGGCGACGGCACCGAGATAGTCGCAGGCAATCAACGCATACACCTTGGTGCCGTCGACGGTGCGATCGATCGATGCCATATCGAAATCGGTGTGGGCGAACTGGTCCTCGCCGGGACCGTAATTCGCGGTTTGGATACCGATATGGTTGAGATAGCCCTGATCGAACGCGCTTTGCCCGAAATGGGTTTCGGGCCGGTAACCAAGCATCGCCTCCGAGGCGTCGCCGATCATGCTGACGATTTGCGAATCCGCCTCGACGAGATGCGGATACATGAACGGCCCTTTGACGCATTCGACTCGCCAGCTCTTGCCGCTCACCGGATCGGTCATGGCTTCGACACTCTTGGCGATCGATGAGATCTCGTTGAACACCGCATCGGGATCGTCACCCGGCAATAGCCTGCGATCGACGGTGATCTCGCAGCGCTCCTGAACGGTGTGCGTGGCGTCAGGGAAACTGCGGATGTGAACGAAGGTTAGGGTGCAGGCACCAAGATCGGGATGCGGTTCGGGCAGCGTGGCCGCGGCCTGGATTTTGTCCATCACATGGCGGGCGCCGGTGATGGCATTACAGCCCTTGAACGGAGAGCCCGAATGCGAGGGTTCGCCGTAGACGGTGATGAACATATCAACCCGTCCCCGGTTACCGAGGCGGACCTTGAGGCCGTCGCCGTCGATCAGTGCGTAGTCGGCGGTCATGCCTTCACCTTCGACCACGCTGGTAATCGCGTCGTGCTTGCCGGTCTCGCCCGAGGTCAACGTCGTAAAGATCACCTCACCGTCGAGGTCGAAACCAAGATCGATGATCGTCCGCAGCGCCATCAATAATGCCGCCATGCCCGCCTTCTGCTCGCAAATGCCCCGCGCTTTGACCGCCTTACCTGGCAAGCCGTAGTCGGCGCCATCGACAATGGTGCCGGCATAGGGTTCGGGCATGGTCGCAGCGGCGGCGTTCATCGCGTGGGTAACCATCATCAAGCGTTTGCCCGATGTGCCTTTGCCGTACCGCGCGATCAAATTGCCCATCGCGTCGTAGCTGATGTTGCCGACCCCCATCGCGCGCATTTCGGGCTCCACCACATTCTTGATGAAGGCGAGGATCTGCGGCTCCGCCTCCATCAGATCGGTCTGCGGCGACGGTGTTTGCACCAGCTTGACCATCATGTTTTTGACGGCGTCGTAGTCGACAGCCGCATCGATCTTGTCCTTGTAGTCGGCAAGCGCCATCGTCGCCTCCCCAGTTGTGGTTTATTGACTAGCTTTCGGGTTTGATCTCGACGGGATTTTCGAAACTTTCGACGACATGGAAGTCGAACCCGGCGGGAGCATAGATTTCCAGCACCCGGGTTGGCCCATGCCCGCCCGCACTGCCGGCGCTATGAACCATACCGGCAGGAATAAATCCGACGTCGTCTTTCGTCAGCAGGTGGCGTTCGCCCTCGACGACGACCTCGAGAACGCCATCGAGTACGACGTAGACGTTATCGGCATGCTGGTGAAAGTGAATCTCGCCAGGGCCGGAATCATCGTTGATGGTGTTGAGATGCACGTCGACCTTGGGCGAACCGGTCTCTTCGTTGATCAGCTTGATACCGGTGCCGCGGCCAAGCTTCATCTGCCGCGTGGGCGCCTCGTTGATGTTGGTAAAGAACGGCTTGCGATCGGCCATCGCCGGTGTCCCTCCCTGACGTTGTTAGCGCCAAGGCTAGCGGGGCAGTGCGATCGGTGCAATTTGGGTTATTTGCGCCTGTAGATCCAGATGTCGATAGGTCCGACGCTGTCGGGTCGTCTTATCGGCGTCGTCAGTAGGGTTTGAACGGGAGTTCCGTTCCGGTGTCCATGTTTACGTTTTGATCTAGGCACCCTGAAGTCGGCGCTTTATGGCGCGTTCTGCCACACCGCTGTGCCAGTGATGCATTCGGCGCTGGTGTGCCCGCCCAGTGCCAGGGGTTCACGGTGTTCTTCGCAAACACTGTCTTCACTATTGACGTTGGCTGACCTAAACCTCTGGGTGACGATCAGGCCGTTTTCGTCGGTGTAATGGAGGTAAGTGTGGGCTTGACGCCGCTTAGCGGCGCGTAAGTTGGCTTCGGCACCCAACCTGGCATCATCACGTATCTCGGCGGTGCAGCTGTAACCTTGAACAGTGCTCTCCTTTTCCTTGCGCTTGAGGACCCTTCGAGCTTGAATTTCTGTCAACCCGCGTGTGTCGATGAACATAACAATATCTTCCTCAGAGTCGTCGATCGTACGCCCCTGCTCCAGGCAAAACATCGCGACCAGCGGGCCGACGCCCGGCTGAGGGTCAGGTACCCGATCACCCCACTCGCGCCACTTTTCATAAGCGGCCTGCACCTTCTGCTCGATCCGGAGCGATGCGACCGGTCGCCTCAATCCACTTTCCGATAGGTGGGCATAGTTATCGGCGGAGAGCGAAACAACGACATCACCCAGCTGCCAATCCGCCGAATTGGCATATTGATCCGATAATTCTCTGCGGACGGATCCGTAGCGCGCCCTTAGTTTTTCCCCGGCGACCAGACCGGCGTTGAAGTGGGTCTGGCCCTCCTTCTTGCGATTGGTTTCACTGTGCAACTTGGCGAGTTGTCCTTCCCAAAAATAGAAGCTGGTTTCGGGGTATCGTGTACCGCGAGCGACAAAGCGGTACATAAACCAACCTGAATTGACCTCGCCGCGATGATTCACATTCTGTTTGCGATTGTGACCGATGGGGATGACGCGCCATTCCTTAGAGTCCGACTCGAAACTCTATGTTTGATAACAGTACCTTGCGAGCCGCCTTGTGAGGAGTCGGATGTTGGCGACAAGAATCCATGCCTGTGCGGAGGCGATTGATTTCTCCCAATCCTTGGCCAGTCGACGGCATCGGTTGAGCCAGGTCGAAGGGCCTCTCGACGACCCATCGTCTGGGCAGGAGCTCGAAGCCCTGGGCGGTGTCTGAGCGCTTGATGATCTCATAGACGAGTTGTCCTTCCCAAAAATAGAAGCTGGTTTCGGGGTATCGTGTACCGCGAGCGACAAAGCGGTACATAAACCAACCTGAATTGACCTCGCCGCGATGATTCACATTCTGTTTGCGTCATTGTGACCGATGGGGATGACGCGCCATTCCTTAGGCACATGAGCGCGAAATTTGCGCTGGGTCACCCCAAGCGGAAACTTAAGGAACAGGTCGATGTGGCCTTCGAGATCAGGATAGGTCTTACTAACCGTTCCCGACCACACGTCGTTTGACATAAACAACAAAAGCAACCCGACAAGGGATGGGGCCATTCGTCTGGCGATAATTCCGATCCGCATAGCGCAACCTATGGGTCCTGCTGCCAGACATCGGTGCCGGTCACGCATTCGGCGGTCGCCCGCAGGGCCGGTGCTAGTCGATCACGAAATTCCTCGCAAACACTGTCCTCAATATTCACGTTGGCAGTTTTGAACCTCTGGGTAACGGCGAGATCGTTTTCGTCTATGTAGTACAGATACGTATGGGCTTGGCGTTGTTTAGCTGCGTGCATATTCGCTTCGGTATCCGCGACGACATTGTTACCGACGTCCCCGTCGCACTGATAACCCTGGGCGGTCATTTCCTTTAGCTTGAGCTTGAGGACCTCTCGCGCTTTTTCCGTCGTCAATCCCCGCGTATCGATTTCCATTAGAATATTCTCGCCATCGCCGTCGGAGGAGGATCTACAGTACAAACCCACGAGGGGACCGAGGTTCGGAGGCTGATCGGGCCTTCGGATAATCCACTTACGCCAAGCGGCATACTCCCTCGGTTTGTTGTGAACGATGTGGAGGAGTGCAAGCGGGCGTTCCGGGTACGGTAGCGAAGCGAAATTCTTGACATTAACAAGAGCCTTCTCTTGCCCAGCATTCCAGCTCTCGCTGTATACAACTTGGTTGGCGTATTTTTCCCCCGAGCCGTAAAGAGCCCTGAACCGAATAGCCGCGCTGACGCCAGCGTCGTAGTGGGCCTGGCCGAATTCCCTTTTGCTCGTGCGACTATCGAGCTCCGCGTAAACGAGTTTGCCCTCCCAAAAATAGAAATAAGTCCACGGAAAATAGGTGCCGCGAGCAAAGAAGGCGTAACCGAACCACCCCTTATTGATCTCACCACGAGCATTGGTGTTTTGCGGCAAATCGCCTGGCACGGGAGGAGCTATGTGCCAGGCCGTCGGCACGCGCGTACGAAACTCCCGCTGGGTCATGCCAAGCGGGAATTTGAAGAACATGGCGACATGTTCTTCGAGATCGGGAAAGGTTTTGGTGACGGTCCCGGCCCACGCGGCGCCTGAGGACGACAACAGCACGATGGACAAAACAAACGCGACGACCCTAGGCAATACCACCCGACGCATGTCAGCCCCTCTCGTATCGCGAGATATGTTCACGTTTTGATCTAAGTGTTCGCGACGCCACTTTCAAGACTTTTCGCAGACCTCAGCGAAAATCATCTTGACTGTCGATGGGTGGATTTATTGCTTGCGAGCCACTTTTGTGGCCGGCCTTGAAGCGCGACCCGTAGAAATCGAGTGTGATACCTTTGGAGACGCCATTCCGCTGGGGTTGCGGCGGCACGTGTATCTTAACCTCGTAACCGTGACGGCTTACGAACGGCGGCTGGAAATATGTTGAGTTGCTGGCATCGTTAATGATGCCTTCGAACGGCGTGTGAAATTTTCCGAATCCCGAATTTGGCGGGCTCTTGGACACCGTTTCGAAGACCGTCATGCGCTCACCGTTCTCGTTCAACGGGTACCACCTAATATCATAGTCGACGCCATCGATACCCCATGCTGCTCCTGAGAGATGGTCGATCCGGATCGGGCCCCGCACGATCCCGGGGGCGCTGCGTTTTTTATCTTCTCCCGCATTTGGTTTTGTCGTCGCGGGCTTCACTTGCTTTTCCACGTAGCCGGAGTGACGGTTCCATTCCAAGGACGGTGGAAGTTCAAACTTTGGTGGGGGAGAGCCGGAACCAAATAGCCCACCGATAGTTTTACTGTCATGGTCGAAAATGTGCTCTGACCTCTCAATTGTATCGTCGCCGAATTTCTTAATACTGGGTATCCACTTCGCTCTCGTATCTTAACCCTACATTTGGCTTCCGAGGCTGCGATGACCGCCGACTATGCCCTTGTACGGCGGGACCGGCTCGTTTGCACCGCCTGCTGGACAGTCGGAAGAAAAGCAGGCCACGAGCCTGCGAACGGCGGCGATTGAATCGGAAAGTGAACTCGTCGAGATAGTAGTCGAGATGGTCGGCATCGATGGCACCATGGTGGATGCCCAGCCACCAGCGATCAAGCAGAAGCCTTGGTTCGCCAGACCACTGTAGGCTGACCAGCCATCGGTTCGGACGGTCGCGCCAGGCGCCACGGTTGTTTGGATCAGGGGGAGAGCCGGAACCAAATAGCCCACCGATAGTTTTACGCCCCGGCCTCACCACATGGTCGAATGCGTTGCAAATGTGCTCTGACCTCTCAATTGTATCGTCGCCGAATTTCTTGACCCCGCGCCGTCGGCCATTACCTTTCCGGTGTAGCCAGTCAATACTTTGGGTGTTGCGAGCCCTGGCTGGCTGGCTGATCGCCTTGTTCAAGCTACCTCCAGCTAGCGAGTCATTGCCACGGCCAGACTGTGCGCCGGAGGATCCAAAGGCCGATTGGCCGTACAGACCGGCGGAGGGCTGTCCGAGAACGATTCCGCCACCTCTCGCAAGTAGGAGACCGATTGGAACATGTGGCCGACGACCCCCACCGTCACCAGCTCCATTGTTCGCCGGTCCATCCGCTCCGCGTGCCACCAGCGCCGCGTTGATCGTTCGGACGGTCGGCCCGTCAGGCACCATCATGCCGTCGACGCGCAAACGCTTGTCGCGCTGGAAGGCCTCGATACCTTCGAACATTTCATCGTCAGTGAAGTCGGCAAAACCCCCAGTTGGTTTTTCGTAGTAGCCGAGGTCACTCAAGGCGCGCTTGGTGTCGAGGAGGTCGTCGGTGCGGATCGATTCGCCACGGTCGACCACTCTTTCAAGGTTGAGCTGAAACATTGTTGTATTCCGAATTATGCCTTCTATTTTGATAGGATAATATATTATCCATTTATCAATTAGATTAATAGATAATTTATTATCCTTCTTTCTCGCCGTTTGACTCGGGCAAATCGACCCGCCGAGAATGCGGCCCAACACTGGGAGGATCGTATGGGATTTGAAGTCGTCGAGACGCCGGGTCTACCGACCCCGGGGCAGTTCAGCCAGGTCGTTAAGAAGGGCAACTTCGTGTTCATTTCGGGACAAACGGCCCCGAAATCGGCCAATGCGGGCAATCTCAATGCGCACGACCAGGCTCGCGAGATCTTCGACTATCTGAAAAGTGCCATCGGAGCAGCCGGCGGCACCATGGCCGATATCTGCAAGATCAACGTGTTCCTGACCGATGGCTCGCAGGTGCCGGCATTGAGCGAGCTACGACCGCAATATTTCGATCAGCCTTATCCGGCCGCGACGACGGTCGTCGTCAACCGCCTGTTCCGGCCCGAACTGGTGATGGAGATCGAAGCCATCGCCATCCTTGACTGAACACCCAACCAGCCACCCAACACACTAATAAGAGAAAAAGGGAAACTAACCGTGGCGCAAGACGGACTTCTATTCGTGTCCTACCAGGAAACGCTGGAGCTGTTCGGAGCAGCCGATGCAATGCGCATTGTCGAGGACGTCTACCACATGCACGCCAAGGGCTCGGTGGTATTTTCCGGCCCGCCCAGCTTCAAGCTCGACGACGATGAGTTCAACAATCACTGGCACGTCAAGGGCTGCCTATTGAAGGACATCCCGGTCGCCGGCACTCGGATGTATTCCTATTTCGACGATGGTGATCGCAGCACCGTCGGCACCCTCGATTCAACTCGTTATGTCGTGCTGAACGACCCCAACACCAGTATCCCACTCGCGATCGTCGACGAGCATTGGAGTTATGCGTTGCGCAGCACCGCCGCTTCTGTGATCGCCTGCAAGTGGCTCGCCAATATGGACGCCAAGGTGTGCGGCGTTGTCGGTGTGGGGATGATGGGCAAAACTGGGCTCGACTGTTTATCAACGATGTTTGATTTCGAGGAAATTCGTTGCACGTCGCGGCGCAAGGAAACCCGCGACGCGTTCGCGCGACACTACAGCGAAAAACTCGGCACCAAAGTGGTTACGGTCGATACTCCAGAGGAAGCCGTGCGCGGCGCCGATATCGTCGTTGGCGGCACCACCTCGACCGACATCGTCTCGCGCGCCGATTGGGTCAAGCCGGGATGTACGTTTCTATCGCTTGCCCGCAAGGAGCTCGATCCCGCCGGTTGGCCGGCAATGGACAAAGCGGTGCTCGATAGCTACGACCTCAACATGCTGAACAAGCCGTTCCGGGAAATGGTCGAGGCCGGATACTTTTCACGCGAAGCCATGCATGGCGAGATCTGGGAGATTGTTTCGGGCCAGAAACCGGGGCGCGAACGGCCAGACGAACGGATCCTCATTCATACCACCGGACTGGTATCGCAAGATGTCGCCATCGCCCACTGGATTTACCAACAGGCTAAAGAGCGCGGGATGGGTACCTTGCTGCCGCTCGCGCACCTGCAGGATGGCGCTAACGCGTAGCGGCGATTCGCTCAGCGCTATCCGGCTCGGCGCGGGCGAATGACCACGTAAAACAGTACCGTAAGAACGGCACTGGCAGCGAAGGTGCCGGCCATGGGCCACGCCGTGCCATCGTGGAAATGCGCGGCAACCGCGACCGCCAGCGCCCCGCCCCCCATCTCGAGGGCGCCCAGTACCGCCGCCGCACTGCCACCGCCGCCGGGCGCTTCTTCCAACGCACGCATCGGCGCGCTGGCAAAGAACAAGCCCAGCGCAAACGCGTAGATCGAGATCGACGCGGTAATCGGCACAGTGGATTCCCAGCCCAATGCCAGCGTCGCCGGTAGCATCAAGCCGCCGACCAGAATGAAAATCAATCCATACTGCAGAAGCCGCTCAACGCCGAGACGCCCGACACAGCGGTTGGCAAACAGGCTGCCGAAGAAAAATGCCGTGACGATCGCCGCCTGGAAAAATCCATAGTGCTCGGTACGAACGCCGAGGCGATCGATGTAGAGAAATGGGCCCTGGGTGATGAACACGAACAGAGGGCCCAAAACCGCGCCGGTCGAGAGGGCATAACGCATATAACCGCGATGCGTGAACAGCTCGACGTAGTCGCCGACGAGGCGCCTTGGCTTGAGGGCGTCACGGTCGGGAATCGTTGTTTCGGGGAGGAAGCGCCAGACCAGCAGGGTGACCACTAGAGCGAGGATCGTCAGCAGATAGAAATTCGCTCGCCACCCCAGCCAGACATGGATGAAGCCGCCGATGATCGGTGCGATTGCCGGCACGATCGCAATCGACATTCCGAACACCGCCAGGATGCGCGCACCGCTTGGCCCATCGTAGACATCACGGATGACGGCGAGCGCGATAACGGCTTCGGCGCACACCGCGAGCCCCTGAAACGTGCGCGCCACGATCAGGGCGTCGATCGACCACGCCAGCGCGCAGGCCAGGCTGAACACCACCGCTGCGCCCATGCCGCCGATCATTACCGGGCGCCGGCCAAATCGCTCGGACATGGGACCGTGCACCAATTGGCCGAGCGCGTAGCCCACTAGATTGAACATCATCGTGTGTTGGACGGTCTTGGCGTCAGTGCCGAAGATGGCCGGAAGATGCGGCAGACTTGGTGCGTAGAGGTCTGTCGTCATTATGCTGACGCTGCTCGCAGCAATCAGGATTGCCGGGATAATCGGCGACGGTCGCACCGCCTTCATCGTCGGGGACGTCAAACTGGTTTCTTACGCGAGTCGTGAAACACGCAAGCCTCGACCAGGCGTCAGACGGACGTAAATTTCACGTTCAGCGTACGCAGGCCGCGTAGCACCAGCGAGTCGCTCCAATCAGGCGCGCGATCCACGAGTTCAAAAGAAGAGAACCGTCGCAGCAGCGCGGGCAGCGCGATTTCGCCTTCGAGCCGGGCCAGCGGTGCGCCTAAGCAAAAGTGGATGCCCGCGCCAAACGTGATGGCCGGATTGGGGTGTCGCGCGAGATCGAAGTGCTCGGGCTCTACGAACCTGCGCGGATCGCGGTTGGCCGCATTCACCATCGCGAATACACGCTGCCCCGGTTTGAGTTCGGCCCCATGCATCGAGGTCGCCTCGGCCACGACACGGGTCATGGCCCCCGATGGGCCTTGATAGCGCAATACTTCCTCCACCGCGGTTGCCGCGAGCGCGGGCTCATCACGGAGTAACGTCATCTGGTCGCGGTGGCGGATCAACTCCAACAGCCCGTTGCCGATCAGATTTGTGGTGGTCTCGTGGCCAGCGAACAACATCAGAATGGCAGCCGCGATCAACTCATCCTCGGTGAGTCGCTCGCCATTGGCGGCGGGTTGCATCAAATCGCTCAGCATGTCTTCGGTCGGCGCCTCCCGGCGCGCTTCGATCATGCGTCGGAAATAGTCCGACATGGCAGCGATACCGGCGTCGGCGCGACGGGCTTTGTCCGCCGACAGCAAGCCCGAGCCAACAAAAATCGCAATTTCATCAGACCACTCGCGGACGCGGTCGATTTCGTCGAGCGGCGTGCCCAGCATCACCATGATTACCGATGCCGGCAGGGGGTAGGCGAAATCAGCGATGATATCGGCTTCAACGTTATCTTGGAGCCCGTCCAAAAACTGATCGACCAACGTCTCGATGTGCGGGCGCATGGCTGCAAACCGCAGTGCGAAGGCGCGGTTCATCACGGCGCGTAACTTTGTGTGCAGCGGCGGATCGTTGAATACCGACCAGGGCGTCAGATAGCGCTCCAACTGGCGGATCTCGGCACGGGCAGCAGGCGGCTGATGCTCGAAATAGGGTCGCAACCGATCAGCTGAAAACCGTTTATCTGTGAGCGCTTCGCGCACATCGGCGTAACGGGTGAGAACCCAGCCGCCCAGCGAATCGCTCCAATGGGCGGGATCTGAGTCCTGCAGATCACGGAAAATGGGATACGGATCGGCGATGACAGCCGGATCGCGTGGTTGGTAATCGACGCTCATCGCTGGTGGTTATGGATCGGTTTTATTCCGAATTCGCGGCCGCAGCCGCTGGGTCTCACGGTAACCAATATACGTCGTGCTCGCGAACACCAAAACACCGCCGATCCACGCCGCCACGGTGGGTATCTCAGCAAAGAACACAAACCCGATCGAGGTCGCCCAGATCAGCCGCAGAAAATCAAACGGGAGAACGGTTGTGCTCGGCGCGATTCGCAGCGCAGCCACCACGGCATAGTTTGCCCCGACCCCGCACACACCGATCGCAACCAGCCATATCAACTGATCGGCGGTCGGCCATTGCCACACGAACAGGGCTGGGATAGCCGAGACCGGTGTCAACAAAATCGACATGTAGGCCACGATGGTCATCGGCGAATCCGTGCGCCCCAAGATCTTGGTGATGATCAACCCAAGACCCCAGACCGCGGAACCCGCCAGTACGATGAGTGCGCCGACATTGATATCGCCGATGCCGGGTTGCAGGATGACCAGCGCGCCCGCGAAGCCGGCGAGGACCGCGATCCAGCGCCGCAGGCCCATTCTTTCGGCCAGAATCAAAACCGCGAAGAATGAGGCGAACAGCGGCGTCGAGAAACTCATCGCCGTCACCACGTTGAGGGGCGTGAAGCTCAGTGCGATGAAAAATGCGTACATTGAGCCAACGTGCAGAAGGCCGCGGAGAGCGTGAAGATCAAAGCGTTTCGTCTTCAATTGCCCAACGCCAGCCCGCAGCAGGAACCAGGGCATGAACACGACGAGGGCAATGAAGTTGCGAAAAAAGGTCACTTCCAGCGGATGGATGTCCGCGGATACCTGGCGGACGCAAGCCTGCATAATCGAGATTCCAAGTGTCCACAGCAGCGCGAGCACAACCGCACGCGCCAGGCTCACTGTGCTTGATGATGCGGGCTCGGAAGATGAAGCAGTCATACGGCGGGGTCGAACGCGATCGCTTTGCGGGCGATCACGCTAGCCTAGCTCGAATTCATCGGTACGACTTGAAATCCTTGCTCACGATGGAGGCTGCCCACTACACTCTGGCGCCTTTCCAAGGACCGACCCGTGGCGCCAAAGAGCAACCCTCTTAAACTCAATACCCTACAGCTCAAAACCCTGACGCTGTTGCAAGAACTTGCACGCTCTCCGGAAACATCGACCCCGGTTGAGGAAACAAACGAGGTGCGTATCACTAACTTCCCGCACATTCACGGCAATCATTTCCACATTGGCGGCGCGGTTGCGATGGCCAAGGATGCGAGCGGCCTGCGCAACGAAAATGTCTGGCGCGCGCTCGAGCGTAAAGGGCTGGCGCGGGCGTTTTACCCGGTCGGCATCGTACTGACCAGTGAAGGCATCGCCTACGACACCCGCCTGCGTGACCGCATCTTGTTGCGGACCGATCACTGAACGAGAAGTTCATGGGAACCGGCTTGCGGCTCGCCGATCGGCGAGCATTAGTCACCGGTAGCGGACGTGGCATCGGTGCGGCAATCGCCGATGCCTATGCGAGCGAAGGCGCATCGGTTCTCATCGTTGATCGAAATGCCGAAACGGCGGCGGCAACTGCCGCCCGCTTGCGCGACGGTGGTTCGCAGGCAGAGCACTTCGTCGGCGATGTTGCCGAACCCGACGATTGCCGGGGTATGGTCGCCCATTGCATCGAAACGTTCGGCGGGATCGACATCCTCGTAAACAATGCCGGGGTTGCTTTCCATAGCCTGTTTGTCGACACCAAACTGAAAGATTGGGACCGGGTGTTGCGCATCAACCTCACGGGTCCGTTGCTGATCGGTCAAGCGGCGGCGCGTCATATGATGGCGCATGGCGGCGGTCGTATTATCAACATCGGCTCTACCTCGGGGCAACGCGGCGCAATGGGGCGTTCGGCATATGGCGCGGCAAAGGCCGGGTTGATGCAGCTCACGAGAATCATGGCTATCGAACTCGCGCCATTCGACATTGCCGTAAATTCAATCGCGCCCGGCCCGATTCGAACGGACATCACCAATCATGGTCCGGAACAGACCGACGCCTACCTCGATCGAATCCCCATGCGACACTACGGCAAGCCCGAGGATGTGGCCGGCGCCGCACTCTATCTGGCCTCCGACGAGTGCCAGTTCGTAACCGGAAACATCATCAACGTCGACGGCGGATTTAACAGTTCCGGACTGATATTTTCGCTCGACGAAATGACGAACTATCGCAGCGGCCCGCAGGATTAACGCTTGACCCTGCTACGGTTTGCGTTGCGGAACGCCCGGTTCCTGGCGTTCGGAGCCTTTGCCGGTCTTTTCTCCAGTTTCGGCCAGACCTACGTTATCGCGTTGTTCAACTCGGACATTCGGGCCGAATTCGATCTGTCTCACGGTGACTTCGGACTGGTCTATTCGCTTGCCACCTTGGCCAGTGGTACCTGCTTGATTTGGGTTGGCCGGCTGATCGATAACATCGATTTGCGCAACTACGTGGTCGCCGTAAGCGCTGCACTAGCGATTGCTTGCTTCCTGCTCTCCTGGGCGCCAACAGTGATTTTCGTAGGGCTCGCCATCTTCGCGCTTCGCCTTACCGGCCAAGGCCTGATGACGCATATCGGCCAAACCAGCATGGCGCGCTATTTCGATCGCGACCGCGGTAAAGCGATTTCAATCTCAATGATCGGTGCCCCGCTCGGCGCCGCATTTTTTCCGACCATCATCGTATTCCTGGTCGGGCTCTACGGTTGGCGAGGATCGTGGACGGCCTTCGCGATATTTGTCGTGGTCGTCGTCGCTCCGGTGATGTTGTGGCTGTTGCTGGGCCATGTCCAACACCACGCGACGTTCGTTGCCGGTATTGCTAAAGCTCACGCCGATGCGACGAGTGGCACCCCGCAACGACGCCATTGGACACGACGCGAGGTCCTGCGGGACCCGCGCTTCTATCTCGCTATTCCCGCCGTTGTCGCACCGAGTTTTATTGTCACGGGATTCTTCTTCCACCAACTCCATATTGTCGATGAGATGGGTTGGTCGCGGGCTTGGTTTGCGTCCACCTATTTTGCGTATGGCGGTGTGACGATCGCGGCGTCGCTCATATTTGGCCCCCTGATTGATCGGTTTGGTGCGGCCCGGCTGCTGCCCTTCAATTTGCTCCCACTCGGGCTGGCAATGTTGCTGTTCGCTGTGTCCAACGATCCAATGGTCGCCATTGGCTTCATGGTCGCATCCGGTATTACCGGTGGAGGTACATTTACCATCCTCGCGGCTCTGTGGGCCGAAGTGTATGGGACGCGTCACCTGGGCGCGGTGCGGGCGTTCGCGGCATCGCTGTCAATTTATTCGACGGCAGCGTCGCCGTTTATCCTCGGGTGGTTGATCGACGGCGGCACAACCGTACCTACCATGTCGATGGCGTGCCTGGCTTACATCGTGATCGCCACGGCATTGGTTTTGTTCGCCTATCGCGACGTGGCCGCAATCGGACGAGACTGACGCTTTCGCCGGGTTGGTGTGGTCGCACCTAGTCGATGAAATCCACTCGCTATGTGATTAGCGCCAATGGCAATTAGCGCTCGGGCAATTAGCGTTCGTTCCGCCCAGTGCGAAGAGAGTGCGTTACTCAACCCTTAGGTCGTTTCTCGTGGTGCTCGCGAAACCCCTCAAAGATAATGTAAAACAGTAGCTCGACCCACCGATGGGTCGCCGCGGGTAGATGCAATGTCGGGTGACGCTCAATCAGCAGGGCAAATCGACTGGCGCCGGCTTCGAGTCCTGCTCGTTGATTCCGACGCACGATTTCAATCCTGGGCCCAATCGGTGCTGTTGCATACCGGCGTCAACAATTTCCACGCAGCCTCTGCGAGCGACAAGGCGTTCGAAATTCTCGAGCGCAACAAAATCGACGTTTGTCTGGTTGATCTCTTTATTGACGGCATGGCTGCGGCCCGTTTTCTGCGCGAGTTGCGCAATCCAAAGAAAAGCCCGATCCCCGACGTTTCGGTGATTCTGCTCTCAAAGTCGGGCGATCAGCGGTTGCTGCGCGAAGCGTGCGAGGCGGGCATCGAAAACGTTGTCCGAAAACCGATTTCGCAAAATGATTTCCTACGGCGTATTTCAAATACGGTCGCGAGCCCGCGGCGCATCATTTGGGTCGATACGTATGTTGGGCCTGACCGGCGTCGCGTTGAAGACGCGTACTACAACGGTCCCGAGCGGCGCGGCAAAGCAAAGTCCGGCCCGCCCGCAGCGCGACCAGCGGATCCTGCCGAGCAGGCGCCGCAAAAGTCGGCCATGGGCCCGGCGATGGAGCGCGCTGAAAAGAAAAAGCCGCTAGTCCAACCCACGCAAGTCAAGTCCGAACCCAGCATCACCTATGCTCGGGATCCGTCGAGCCCGAGCAGTGAACCCGACGTAAAACTCGTGCGCGAGGAAGCTACCTCCTCCAAATCGGAAATCAAGCTCGTCCGTGAGGAAACCAAGAGCAAGCCCAAACCCGAACTGATTGCTGAACCGACCCTGAAGAAACCAGCGCCAGAATTGGCGAAGCTGGAGCCAATTGCGGATAGCGGTGAAGCCCAAGAGCCTGTTCCCGATACGGCGCCGCACGACTCGGACGACGAACTCATCCTTCCGCCCGGTGAAATGCGTGATGACGTCGACGACTGGTCGAGCGCGCTCGACGAACTCGCGGGTCTTCGCCAAGGGGCCAAAGAGGATCCGGACTATCTACCCGAACATGATGACGACGAAGACAGCTTCCGCGTTGAAACCGACGACTCGCCGATCGACGTGGCTACTACTCCCGAGCGCATCCGCGCCGCCGAGCCCCCAAGCCAAGAGGCGCCGGTCAGTGCGGTGGTCGAGGGCGATGGCGGTGCGCGGGACGGAATTATTGAACGCGTCGAGGAAATCCCGGTTGGCGAGATCCTGGAATACCATCAGCTCTGGTTGGATTCGCGTGGCGAAGAGGGCGAACGCGCCGAGCTCAACGGAGAAGACCTCGCGGGTTACGACTTTGCCGATGCCAACCTCACCAATGCCGATTTGCGCGACGCCGATTGTTCGGAAACCGTCTTCACCAACGCAAATCTGGATGCGGTGGATTTGCGCGGTGCAACGTTGAACGCAGCACGTTGCCGCGGCACCAACTTCAATGTTGCCAAGATGCGCCGGGTTGATCTCCGCCTTTCCAATATGAAAGGAGCGACCATGCGCGGCACCGATCTGTCCGGTGCTCAACTTGAAGGCGGTGCTTTCGACAACGCCGACATGACTGGCGCAAACTTGTTTCACACTGATGTGTCGGGAACCGATTTGCGCAATACGATTGGCTTACAGCAAGCGCAGCTGGGATCGGTTCGTGGCAACACCAAAACGAAACTCCCGCCCGGTTTACGATTGCCACGGAGCTAGTGGATAGTGTGTGAGCGCGGGGTCCAGGCAACTTGAACTCGAAATTCAAAGAGTTTCTGTGGCCGAAGATCGACGACATAGAGATGGCCAAACGAGCTGCACAGCAGGGACTGATGGCGTCGTTTTTCGTTGCCATGTTCGTTGCGCTGATTCCCGACTTCAGCGTTTCCTTCTATCAGGTGTTTCCCAGCGACTACCTCAATTGGATCGGCATGGTCCTGTGGTTCGGTCTCGGTGCAGGTATTTACTATATGTCCCGATTGGCAGCGATAGCCGCCTTCATACTTTTTGTGCTCGAGCGACTACTGTCGCTACAAGACGGTGAGCGTGCGTTCGGCCTGATCCTCGCGCTGTTGTTGGCAATGGCTTTCCTGACCACAGTTCGTGCAACGCTGCGTTATCACGAACTCGGTGGCGACGGCGAGCAAGCGTAGGGCGTATAGCCGTGACGGCGACCACCAATATCAATCCAACCACGCCGCTTAATGTCGGAATAGCCGGCTTCGGCACTATTGGCCGCAGGGTTGCCGAGGCTCTCGACGACGGAATCGACGGCCTGTCGCTGGTTGGTGTTTGTGGACGTGACCCGGTGAAAACCGAAGCCAACGTCGCGGAGTTGACGAATCCCGTGCCGGTTCTCGCGGCAACCGACCTGGCAAAGGTAGCGGAGGTTGTTGTCGAGTGTGTTCCCAAGGCCGCCTTCCTCGACATCGTCACCCCGGCGCTCGAACACGGTTGCCGGGTGATCACAGTCTCCGGTGCGGGACTTCTCGAACACCCGGAGATCAGCGATCTCGCTGCACGTAAGGGGACGCAAATTATCCTGGCGACCGGCGCGCTTCTGGGACTCGATGCGGTGCGGGCCGCTGCTGAAGGCGAGATCCAAGAGATCACGATGGTCACCCGCAAGCCACCAAGCTCGCTGATGGGTGCCCCTCACCTCGAGGCCAACAACATCGACGTCAGTGCGCTCGACGGGCCCCTCAAAGTATTCTCAGGATCGGCCCGCGAGGGCGCCGCCGGGTTCCCGGCAAACGTCAACGTTGCGGCCGCATTGGGGCTAGCCGGCATCGGTGCCGACCAAACCAAACTCGAAATTTGGGCCGATCCGAGTGTGACCCGAAACACCCATTCCATCAGGGTTGAAAGTGCCGAAGCGCGCTTTGAAATGAAGATCGAAAACGTTCCGACCGAGGAGAATCCCGCAACGGGTAAGTTAACCGCACTTAGCGTTATTGCCTGCCTTCGCGGCCTCGTGGCACCGCTGAAGGTCGGATCTTAACCCTCGAAACCAGTTACTCGACGCGTGTCCAGTTCTGCGTTTTGCAGAAAATGAAGACGCAGCCACTAACTTTTAGTGCGTTTGAACCGGCCTCCTCGAGTTTCGAGCTGTAGGTCTTGCCGTCTTCGGGGTTGTAGATTTTTCCGCCATCCCACTTGCCGGGCTCTTTGCCAGTGAAGTTGGATAGCAGCTTGAGGCCAAGGATCGGCCGGCTGCGCATGGTTTCGTTCTCGTTATTGATATCGAGCTTGGCCGAGCCATCGGTGTTATTGGGCTCTTTGAGCCATACAATTTCGCCGCATAGTTTATCACCACAGGCCTCGATCTTGACATGAGACTTACCGCTGTCGGTGAGCCACATCCCTTTCGGATCGGCGTACCCGTTACCCGCAAACGCGACCACGATCGCAAAACCGAGAACCACGATCCACACCTTGTCCATCTTCATCATCGCTTCCAACCTCATCACGATCAGATAATCCCCTGCTCCTTAAGTTCGGCCATTTCGTCATTGGTCAAACCGAGGATATCGCCGTAAACGTCCTGATTATGCGCACCGAGTTCGGTCGATCCGAGCCACTCGATATCCCCGGGCGTTTGGTCGAGGAGCGGCACAATGCCGGGCATGGCGACATCGCCAAAGAAGTCATCTTGGACGCGCCGGATCATATTGCGTGCGACGAGCTGTGGATTCTCCGCAACTTCTTTAATGGTGTTGATCGGCGCACAAACGACGTTGTGTTGATTGAGGATATCATCGATTTCCTCGGCGGTTTTGGTTGCCGCCCACGCGGTAATCGCGGCTTCGACTTCTTCCTGGGCCGCGGCCCGCTTGTCGTGGGTGTCGTGGCGCGCCAATTCAGGCCGCTCGATCGCGGTACAAAACCGTTGGTACATCTCATCAACGTTAGCGGCGATGACCATCCACAAGCCATCTTTCGACTTATAGATATTGGAGGGGACGACCCCTGGTAATCCGGTGCCGCCGGGCTGGCGGATCGCGCCGCACTTATCGTAGTCGGGCAACGCGCTTTCCATGAAAGTGAAACAGGATTCAAGGATGGTGGCGTCAACCACCTGCCCCTTGCCGCCGCCGAGGCCGTCGCGCCAATAGAGCGCCATCAGCATGCCTTGAGCTGCGAACATGCCGGTCAGCGTGTCGCCGATCGAAATAGCGGTTCGCGGCGGCGGTTCACCGGGAAATCCATTCAAGTAGCGAATCCCGCCCATGGCCTCGCCGCCGCTAGCAAACCCAGGACGCTGCGCGTAAGGACCGTCCTGCCCAAACCCGGAAACCCGGGTAATAATCAGACCTGGATTGATCTTGTGGAGTTCTTCGGGCCCCAGGCCCCATTTCTCGAGCATCCCGGGGCGGAAGTTCTCAATCAATCCGTCAGCCGTTTCGCACAGGCGTTTGATCAGGTTTGATCCGCGCTTATCGCGCAAGTTGGCGGTAATCAGCTTCTTGTTTCGCGCGAGCAACGGCCACCACAAGCCCTTGCCCTTGTACTTGTTCATTCCCCAAACTCGCATGGGATCGGTGCGATCAGGTGCCTCCACCTTGATGACTTCGGCCCCAAAATCGGCCATCCGGCTGCCGACAAAGGGACCGGCCAGCATCTGGCCAATCTCGATAATACGAAGACCCGCGAGTGGCCCTTTTCGTTTCGTGGTTGCCGCACGATCGCGCGCGGTCTCACCAGCTTTTTCGAGCACGCTGTGTCCTTCCCGGGATTCCGCCCCAACTCAGTGTTTGGTGAACCAGTCCAGCAACGTATTACAAAAGCGGATCTTCTGCTCCTTACCCGCGACAACGTGAGCGACATCCTCCATCATCACGCCTTCCGCATTCGGCACACCCTGTTCGATCGGGATCGTCAAGCGCGGCGCGGTCACCATGTCGCGGCCGGCATGAACGACCAGCATCGGGGCGTTGATCTGGTCGAGCCGATCAACGGTATCGTGCGTGATACAGGCATGGACGAAGCGCTCATGCGCGCCGATTTTTCCCAGCAGATCCTTCCAACCGCCATCGGGGCCCAGCAGAACGTCCTTCTTTTTGTTGAAATATTCGGGCGCGAATGAATGTAACACCACGGAGAGCTGGAAGGCGTAGAAGCCAACATCGCGGTGCAGCGTGGTGAACATCTCGAGTTGGTTTTGGAAGTGACTGTCGGCCTTGGCCCAGCATCCGGTATTAACCAGGCTGCGAATTCTCTCGGGATAATTAATCGCTATCTCTTGGCCGATACACGCGCCCATCCCGACCATGCCGAGCATATGGAACTTTTCGATTCCCAAATGCTGGGTGAGGCCGACAACGTCGTCGGCGTACAAGCGTATTGATGAATCGACCGAGACATCGTCGGTCGATTCGCCGATCCCGCGATGGTCAAATATGACGACCGAATAGCGATCGGTTAGGCCGCGAGGGACATGTTTTTCCTCGCCGTGGCAAAAGGTTCCCCAACCGCCGGCACAAACGAGCGGATCGCCCTCGCCATGAACCTCGTAGTACATTTCGTGGTTGTTGATCGTCGCAATCGGCATTTCCTATTACCCTTCGTCGTTACCAATCCATGCTCGGTGTTTGGCGTGACGCGCGCGCTCAGAACCGGATATAACCGGCAGACGCGCTTCGTTTCGTCAGGGGGATTACCATGAAAATTGCGAGTTATCTACTGGATGGCCGTTCAGCCTATGGCGTTGTCTCGGGCGACGGCCTGATCACCGTTAGCAAGGGACTCGGCAACAAATACGAGAACCTGCGCGCCGTCCTCGAAGCCGGCGCCTTGGACGAAGTTCGCGCGGCGGCGGACGGACAAGCTACTGATGTCAACGTCGACGACGTGCAATTCTTACCGGTGATAGCCAATCCACCGAAGATCCTTTGCGTCGGCCTCAATTATGAAGCGCACCGGATCGAAGCCGGTCGAGACAAAACCGAATACCCCACCATCTTCGTCCGCTTCCCGACCTCACAGGTTGGCCACAACCAACCCATGATCCGCACGAAGGTATCGGATCGATACGACTATGAGGGCGAACTGGCGATCGTAATCGGCAAGCAAGGCCGCTATCTCAGCGAAGACGACGCGCTCAGTATCGTCGCCGGGTACACGTGCTTCAACGACGGCAGCATTCGCGATTGGCAACGCCATACAATCCAGTTCACCCCTGGCAAAAATTTTCCCAACTCTGGGGCGTGCGGCCCGTGGATGACAACCGCTGACGAAATCCCGGACCCGCAAGATTTGGTGCTCGAAACCCGACTGAACGGTGAGGTTGTGCAGCACACCAACACCGACGACATGACTTATCCGGTGCGCGAAATCATCAACTATTGCTCAACATTTACCGACCTGATGCCCGGCGACGTCATTCCGACGGGAACCCCATCGGGCGTTGGAATGGCGCGGACGCCGCAATTGTGGATGAAACCCGGCGATGTCGTCGAAGTCGACATCTCGAAGATTGGGGTTTTACGCAACCCGATCGAAGCGGAGATTTAGGAAGCGTTGGTGTTTGGGAAGCGTTGGTGTTTTGCCCGACTCTAGTGGATTTTCATCCACTAGGGTTGGGCGATCGCGGAAATCCCGGCGTATAGGATGCCCGCGAGAAACGCGGCACACGGAACCGTAATCAACCACGCAGCAACGATCGTTAGGAGGTGCGATCGGCGCACCAGTTGCCGACGCCGACGCTTTTCAAGCTTTCGTTCGAGCTTGGCGGGCGGCAGTTCGTGCTCGGTCCGCAGGGCCGATTGCGCGCGGTCCTTTGAACGTCCTCGATTGGCGGAAATTTCGCGGAAAAATCCAACACCGAATACCGCGCCAACCGCGATATGCGTCGAACTTACCGGCAAACCCAGCGCCGAAGCCGCGATTACCGTAAGCGCCGCCGACAAGGCAACGCAGAAGGCTCTGGCCCGGTCCAGCCGGGTAATCTTTTCGCCAACCGTACGAATCAATTTTGGACCGAACAGAATTAGTCCAATCGAGATCCCGACAGCCCCGATCACCATCACCCAAAGAGGTATCTCGACCTTGGTCGCGATTTCACCCGAGGAAGCGACGCCAACGATGGCGGCTAGGGGGCCGACGGCGTTGGCCACGTCGTTCGAGCCGTGGGCAAACGACAACAACGCCGCCGAGCACACCAACGGAACCGTGAACAAACCACTGACTGCCTTGCGCCGATTCTCGAGATTTTGCGAAGCTCGGATTACCATCGGCCTCACCAGCGTATAGGTGGCAGCGAACGCTATCCCGCCGATCGCCGCAATCGTCATGGGGTCGGGCTTCCACACCCGTTTTAACCCTTTCATCACCAGATAGATCGAAAATGCGGTCGCCATCACGCTTACCAGTACAGGGATCCAGCGTCGCGCCGCCGCGATCCGGTCGTCTCTATCGAGAATGTTGATTTTGACGAAGGCGAAGAACGCCGCGGCGATGAGGCCGCCAAGAACCGGCGAAATCACCCAACTGGCGGCTATCTTGCTCATCGTTGGCCAGTTGACGGCTTGAATACCAATTGCAGCGACGCCGGCGCCGAGCACGCCGCCAACGATCGCGTGGGTCGTTGAAACCGGCGCCCCAACATACGTCGCCAAGTTGAGCCATAGCGCCGCCGCGAGAAGCGCTGCAGCCATGGCCCACACAAAGGTCTCTGGGTCGGTTATCCCGGAGGGATCAATAATCCCTTTGGAGATCGTCGCGACCACATCACCGCCCGCGATAATTGCCCCGGCAGCTTCAAAGATGGCTGCTATGGCCAAAGCACCCACTAGCGTCAGAGCTCGTGAGCCAACCGCTGGGCCGACGTTGTTGGCAACGTCATTGGCGCCGATATTGAGCGCCATATAGCCGCCCAAAACGCCCGCAATAATCAGGAACAAGGACCGATCAGCTGAACCGGACTGCAACGCAGTGAATATCAGCACCGCAATAAGAAACAACAGGCCGAGGCCAAGGCCTGCTAACCCGCGGCCGGCTTCCAGCGTTGCCGCCTCTAGGCGGACGATCTTTTTTAGGTCTTTGTCGAGCGAACGCGCGCGCAAATCGGATTTTCCCGCGGTTTTTGCCGCCTGCGTAGTATCCGAATCGGGAGCGGTGGGACCGGCAATAGTCGGACCGGGCACATCCGGATTGCTCAAGAATCTTACCTGTTACCGAGGGTCACAACCGCGGCCGCACCATAGCGCCCCGCCCCGCCCATGCAAGCGCTTTTTCGCGCCCCGCCATAACGTCGCATGCGGTATCCTCGGCCCTCAATTCAGCCCACAAATTTGCACAGCATAAAGGCCGCTCCTGCATGACATCAGATCTCTTTTCGCTCGACGGACGTGTGGCCCTGGTGACGGGCTCATCGCGTGGCCTGGGGCAGAGTTTAGCCGAAGCCCTGGCCCAGGCAGGTGCCCATGTCGTGCTGAACGGCCGCGATGAGGCGGCCCTGGCAAGCAACGAGAAGCGCTTTTCCGATGCCGGTCTGTCGGTATCAACTTGCCCCTTCGACGTGACCGACGAGGCAGCCTCGATTGACGCGGTTGCTGGCATCGCCGAACAGCACGGCCGGCTCGATATTCTGGTAAACAATGCCGGGCTCGCCCGGCGATCACCACTCGAAGAATACCCGACCGAAGATTGGCGTTATGTAATGGACGTCAATCTCAATTCCTGCTTCTACCTGGCACGTGAGGCAGCCAAACCAATGCTGAAAGCCGGATACGGCCGAATAATCGGGATTGCTTCGATCGCATCGTTTATTGCTCGCCCGCTTCTTGGCCCCTACGTCGCCTCCAAACACGCGCTCGCAGGCTTGACGAAAACACTGGCGGTCGAATTTGGCGAACGTGGTGTTACCGCGAACGCAATCGCGCCGGGTTACTTCGCAACCGAAATGACCCAACATCTCGCCGACGACCCCGTGTTCGATGGCTGGCTAAAGGGACGAACGCCAATGCGCCGCTGGGGTAAACCTGAAGAGCTCGGCGGTGCCCTGGTTTATCTGGCATCGCCGGCAAGCTCGTATGTCAACGGCCATGTGCTGGTTGTCGACGGTGGTATGACCGCGTCGATGTGAACCCAAACACGCCTCGGAGGGCAGTCTCATGGATCTCGCAACCGACCTCGCCGGTATTCGTCGCCCGATCAACCAGGCGACCCACGTACCCGGTCACTTTTATGCCGCTGACGATGTCTACGCGCTCGAAAAAGAAAAGATCTTCATGCGCGACTGGATGCTGGTGGCGCGCGAGGAAGAACTGGAGAGGCCCGGCGATTTTCTAACGCTGCGACTGCTTGGCGAACCGGTTGTGATAACCCGCGGCAAAGCTGGTGAGCTCAGTGCATTCGCCAACGTTTGCGCGCACCGCGGTGTCGAGGTTGCATCGGGAAGCGGCAATACCGAAGAATTTTCGTGTCCCTATCACGGCTGGCTTTATGACCTCGAAGGCCGGTTGATAGGTGCGCCCTATATGAAAGAAGCCGAAGGGTTCGATCCGGCTTCGTGCCGCTTGAAACCCGTGCGAGTTGGAACCTGGCGAGGCAACGTCTTCGTGTGCCTCGATCCCGATGCGGGTCCGCTGGATAAGTTTGTCGCGCGTTTCGAGAACGATTTCGCGTTCCTGCATCCCGAGAAGTGTCGATTGTCGAAACGGTTGGAGTGGGAGTTCGACTGCAACTGGAAACTGGTGGTGGAAAACGTGGTCGACCGGTACCACGTTGGAACACTTCACGCCGATTCATTTGGCGGTGATACGTCAGTCGAAGATGCCAACATTGAATTGTTCGACGACGGCGGCGTTCGTCTCGACAATCGTGCGCCGCCGATGACGCCCGGCGGCAAATCCCTGTTCGGAAACTTGCCCTGGCTCGCTGACCGGCCGGCGAACTTCTCGACGATCGGAATCATGCAGCCCAATTTCTGCTTCGTCGCCCGCAGCGATCAGATTCGCGAACTGGTGGTATGGCCGCTCGGACCAAACCGCTGCCACGTGATTATGTACAGCCTGTTCCCGGAAGAGTATTTCGGCCGACCCGACTTTGCGGAGCGGGCCGGCACCTACCACGACTACCTCGACATGGTCCTGGAGGAAGACCGGACGATGCTTTTAAGTCATTGCAAAACGCGATGACCACGCGCAGCTATCAACCCGGCCGCCTGGCCTGGTTGGAAAACGCGATACATCACTTGATCAACGGGGTGGCTGACCGCCTCGCGGCACCTTAGTGGATGGAATCCAACATATGGTACCCATACGATCGCGTATCCCGGTAGCTCGGCAGGAGGAAGCCCGCAGGCGATGCCCCAAAGGACCGTTGGGCATCGTCGAGGGGTTTCGACGCACCGAGGGGCCGGGATAGGCGACCCACAGGGCGGCTTGCCGAGGCCGCCGGCCGCGTTACGCAAAGCTTCCGATGCCCAACGGTCCCATGGGGCATCGCCACGCTTCGCGCACCTAACCGGCGAACTCGGCAAACCGTCGTATGGGCACCATATGTTGGATTTCATCCACTAGGCGGGCAGTATTTCGGCGAGCTCTATTTTATTTGGGTCGCTGCGGGCCTGAGTAAACGGCGATGCGGGTGATCTTTCCGTTTTCGATGGTGAAAAAGTCGGCGACTTCGTCAATAAAATCAGCGTGATGCGCCTGGATCTCCACTGCAACGCGGTTCCCAACCACCATCATTTCACCTGGATGCGGATCGGCGCCGCCCCACGCGTCGAGGAGTTTGCCGTAGAACGCGACGATATTGTCGGCACCGGTCATACGCCCGGTCGGCAACCAATCATCGAGGGGCCGGCACACCATCTCGGCATCATCGGCGAACAGCGAACGTAATGCGGCTAAGTCCCCGGCTCGCACAGCGCGCGTGTAGGCTTCGGCGACTTCGGCCGGCGATTTAGGTGCATCCGTCATGGGCGTCTGGGCCCGATATCTGCTGGTTAAGTGTGAGCGCTTCAGTCAGCGGCGACACGATCGCGGCCGCTAATCCGGCGTTGTGCGGCGTCGACGAGTTTGCCGAGCTCGTCCGGTTCATCGAACACGGTTCGTTGACCGGCGATGTTGGCCTCGGCCATGAGGATACGGATCTCGCGTATGAATGCTTTGTCGCCGTAGAGACTTTTGGGATAGCCGAGTTGGCGCAGCCTTTTGCTAATCGCCCACGGGCTACTATGGGCTGGGGTAATGCGGTAGCCGGGCTGTCGCCCGATCCGCTTGGGATCGAGATCACAGGGTTGGTCGGTTTGCAAAAAGCCATCGTCGATATAGCGATAGGCGCGCTCGCCGATGACGGGGTGGTCTTTGTGAATGGGTTCTCCCATGTGGATATGGGCCATGCGATCGGCAATGTCGGACAAGCGTTTGAATCGATACATTTTCTCGACATGGGGATTGCCGGCCCGAGCAAGATTACTGAGTAGCATCAGCGAAGAACCATGCGCCCCTTGCGCGGCGTGCGGCGTAAACCCGGCCCACACGCCATCTGCACCGGCGAGCACCGCCTCAATCACAGTCGCGTCTTCCATGCCGTTGCCCGAATGCGGGTGCACGAGGATGACCCGTTCCGCAGGCGTGTAACGGCGAATGACCTTAATCAATTCGGCGGTCTGAAACGGGAAATGAGTTCCCCGGACATCTTCAAATATCACCGCATCAACCGGCAGCGAGCGCAGTAACTTCAGTGATTGAACGACAATCTCGGGATCTTCGTCCCAGGCATCGAAAATATCGAGGAACCGGGCATAGATCCGGCCGCGCCGTTTGCCCCGTTTGGGAAGCGCAGAATCGCGGAGGTGGGCGACGCTTTGAACGATATCGCGGAACAGGTCGTCGTAGCTTCGCCCATCCCCCGCCAACGTCTTGGGCCGGATTTCCATCAGCATCAGCACATTGGGGATGCCGATCTCGGCGATGCGCTGCATTCCGTAACTCGGCTTGATTGGCTTATCTACCTGCGTCTTCACCACCATGACGTTGGAAAAATAACCATCCATGCTGTCGCCGGAATCCTTGAGATAGCTGGCGAACACCTCATCGATATTGACGAAGTTGAAGAAACTCGAAATCGCGATGTCGGTGAAACCAAACTCTTTCGCCAGCTTGAGCAACTCTTTCTTGTCGTCGAGGGTGTGCCCATAAGCAGCCGGCAAACTTCCCTCTCGGCATGACAGGTCGATGATATGGGGCACGACGTCACGAAGGCGCGAGAATTTTTGGTCCAGTCGTCGATTGCTCGCTGTGATTACCCGCCGATCTCCATCGGTGAGCTTCGTCGATCGACCAAGATTTGGTATTTTCATAGGATCGCGAACTCCATGGATTGGTTAGCTCGCCGATGATGCGTTGGCGTCGTTGTGGCGTGCATTTTCGATGTGGAACCGCACCGTATCGATGTAGCCGTGTCTCAGTTCGACAATATTGGGCTCGATCAATCGGTGAAGCCCCGGCAAAGCGTGGAACGGCACCTGAGGGATCGCGTGATGCGCGGTGTGAAGAGCCATATTCCACGAAAGCCACCGAAGCGGCGCCGAGGTCAAAACGGTGCGTGTGTTGACCAGCATGTCTTCGGTGCGTGCGCAGCCGACATGTTCCGACATGCGGACAATCCTCTCGATAGGCTCTCCAACCAAACGCGGTATCAGCCAAAAGATGGCGACAGCCCACGTCTCCAATAAGACCGAGCCTAACGCCAACGCGGCGTAGACGGCCAAGAAAGCGAGCGCGTCGATTTGCACGCGTCGGTACGCACTCTCCGGCACGCTCCGCGCCGTCAACGGCGTTACCCGTCCAAAGGCGTGGAGAAACAGATTTCCAAGTAGCCCCCTAAAGTACGGGATCGAGGACGCATAGAAGAGGTAGCCCATAAACCGCTCGCCGATCGGGATCATCTGCGGGTCACGATCGATATTCTGGGTGTAGGTGTGGTGGTCGGCGTGTTCGTATTGGAACGCGGTCGGCGGGAGCATCAGGATGAGACCGGTCACCCACTTCAGCGCTTTATTCAACGATCGAGATGCAAACGGGGTCCCGTGGATGGCTTCGTGGTAGGGCGCGAACAGATGGGAAATGATCGTTCCATGGAGAAATGTGGCCGGGACCACCCACCAGGTTCCGAGGGCCGACCACAACACATAACCTGTAACTAGCAGCAACCCTGTATGAACACCGGCAAACAGCAAGCCTGGACCATTGCGCCGTTTCGTTAGTGGACCGATGTTGTCTTTGCTGACGATCTTGCGCACTTCGCGCGACGCTTGAATCGTCGTCTGTGTCTGATCGTCTGGTATAGCGACGTCGTTCACGGCATGTCCTCCACCACGACTCTTACCAGAAAAACGCCCCGCCGCTCCAGGTCGCGCGACCTTCAGGCACGTCTCGAGAGCTTTCCGATTTCTTCCTTAATGTGACGGTCGCGTTCGGAACCGGTGAACGCGTCACCAGATAGAATTGCGGCGAGGACATCGCGGCCCAGCTCACGGAGCAGCTCGGTATCGTCAATACCGGTCTCAGCCGGAACATGGAGAATCGTGTCGTGGGAATGAGTCGGAATCACACGACGGTCGTGGGTTCCGCGATCGGCGGCGCCGTTCGAATGGAGCCGGCCCTCGATCGCTTTCCGGATGAGTTGGCGGTGCATGGCGACGCCGCGATCGGTGGCGCCGAGATGTTCCAAGGCGTGGATTGCGATCGGCCGCTGCGAACATTGCGCTTCCCAATCTCCGGGATCGCGCTGCCGTTCTTCGTAAGTGCGATCACCCGATTGCCCGGGGAAATCGACACTATCTCTGCCGCAGAGGTCTTCGCGCCCGATACCTTCGGGATCGACCGTTTCGTTGAAGTGGCGCCAGCCGATCGCCATCGTGGTGACATCATCGACCGGCACGTCCCATCGGCTGAGGCTGACCCGCGAGAAGTAACGCTCGGCGCGAGCCTCCTCCCATAGCGACCCGGTTTGAACCAGGTTGGGAAGGATGATTTCTCCGCTCCGCACCCAAACCATCTCGCCGACCCGTCGAGCGGTGATGTAATGTATCGAGTCACCGCATTCATGGAATTCGTAGGTCGGGATCTCACCCCAAGGTCCGCTCAGTTGAACATTGCCGACGACCGCGTGGAGATAGACCGCATGAATCGGATCCATCGCATTTTCCTGCACCTGTAGCCAATTGCAGGGCTGTGTGATGGCGTAAGGCACGAGCCTGTTGTCGGCGAGCTCGAAGGTGTCGAAGATCGGGAAGTCTGGCTGCTCGGCCGGTTTACCCAGATAGGCGAAGATCAAACCCTCGTATTCATGGGTTGGGTAAGCCGTGTGTTTTGTGTGGGCGGAGATTCCACTGCCCGAAGGCTCGCCGGGCGTCTCGAGGATCGTGCCGTCGGTATCGTAGAGCCAACCGTGGTAGCAACAGCGCAAGCCCCGCTCGCTAATAACACCGAACTCCAACGAGGTGCCGCGGTGCGAGCAATGACGATCCAGAAGCCCGATCGATCCGGCTTGATCGCGATAGAGCACGAGATCTTCGCCGAGAATACGGACCGCCAACGGCAGGTCTGTAAGCTCGCCGGTCAAGGCGACCGGGTGCCAAAAACGGCGAAAATACTCGCCACAACGAGTCCCGGGGCCGATTGCCGACAGCTCGCGATCGGGCGGTGGAATTTCGCTCGCAAGGTAGCCGCTATAGGGCGCGCGAAGGGTTGCGCCGTGCGTGACACCACCAACTTGATCGGCCGTCATCGCGGTTTAGTCCCCGAGTGCCATACAGGCAGCCGTATAGGGCGCTGTCGGTGGAACATAGACGCCACGCCCGAGCACGCCTTCGATCCCATCCTTGTGGACAACACCGAGGCTAATGATCGGCGCCAAATCCAACTCGCGGATCGCGCGTGTACTCAACCCCACCCGTGGCGCCGGCGCCGAGAACGCGGAATGTTCGGCAACCAGAAGCTGACCGGCGCGTTCGCCGCCATCCGGCGGCAAAAACGCCTCCAATCCCTCGATTAGGTCGGTGGCGTAGTGGAACCACGTTAGCGCGCCCAGGCCCAATCCCTCGACCACGGCACTGTCGCCAATCGCACCGAGGCTGGTCTGTGCGCTGTGCCCCTCCTTGAGTTTTCCCTGGGGCGGCTCAGCGAGCGCCGTGAACCAACGACCTGGCAAGCCACCGATCTGCAGTCCGGTCTCCAACCCGTTGCCTGCCATCGCGGTCACCAGACCACAATCTGCCTCGCCGACCGCGGCGGACATGATGCATTTCGACGCTGCCATCCACAGATTCAGGAAGAACGGCGGCGAAGCGGCCAGAAAATCGTCGACCCCGTCGGTCGCAAGATCACCACCCAAACGGTTAGCCAGTTCGACGCGCAGGGCTTCGGTTGCTGCCGCGCATCGCCCATGACAATCATCACCATTGTGGAGCCCATGATCAGCCACCGGCACGAGGGCGATCGGTTTGGACAAACCCTTTTCCAGAACCGGTGCGAGCCGGTGGTTGAGCCACGTAACTTTGTCAAGAACGTCTTGCGTGCAGACACCAAACCGCATTGCCGCACCAGCACCACCATTGAGCGGCGCGTATGCCTGGCGCGATCGATCGCCAAGATCTTCAACGACTTGAACCATCATCGATGGTGACACCACCGCGGCCAGCGGCGTCACCGTCGCGTGATCCTGGGCTGCTTCGAAGATTACCTCGCCCGACCGAATCAGATCTGCGGCCGAGTCAAAATCCTCGGCCCAGCCTTCGAACGTCGCAGCGAGCACGGCCGAGTTGAATATTGGTGTCACCACATCCGAGACATCGTCGAACGGCGGTCCGGCATGCAGCAATGTTTTTGGCGCCAGCCCGATGGCGTCGCGCGCTGGCGCAATAGCGGTCCAAGCCGGCCTCACGGCCAGCATTCGATCGACGCCTCGTTGATCGGCCTCGTGAAGCATTCGCGTACTCGCGGTTGCGGCCTCGGCGCTCGTTAACCTTCTGGAAGGAGCCAAGCCTCGCAAAAGGCAAGAAACGCCGAGCTGGTTTGGCGCCCCTGAAAATCGCGTGGAAATGCATGTCCGTTGAGGCGACGACCATTGACCACAATCGATGCGTCATGCGCCTCGACGAACATGCTGAACATCTCGTGGCGGCCCGTTGCCGAACGGTCGGTCGGCAGCTCGACAGCAAAGGGGTCACCGAGATTGTCCCAATTAAGTTCGACAGTCATATCGTTGCTTTTGAGCGTTTCCTTATAGGACGCCAGGCCATCACCGGAGGTGGCAACTTCGGTAAGTGGCAGGTAACGCAATCCACGCAGTGCCGGGATGCCGCGAAAAGCACCGAATTGCGTGCAGAACTCGTCCACCAAATAGCGCGCCAGCGGATCATTGTCCGAAAGAACGAGGTTACAGACGTTTTCTGACTCACTTGACTGATCGGAGTCTTCCACCAGAACCAGAACCGTCCCACGGCCAAACCTTGAAATGACGATCCGGAAGAACACCATCAGCGTGACAAACGGTCCATCCGCTGTTTCGCGGAGAAACATACCGGGATTTTCGCCGGCCCAATCCACAGAGCCGCGATAGATCGGGATTCGTTCCGCCATTCCATCCCCCTCGATTATTCGCTCGTCGGTCTAACTCGCCAACTACTCGCTAAGCGCCATAGAAACGTCGGGCGCCCAAGCGATCCGAACGTCTGCACCGACGTCGGGAAGCTGATCGTCCGGCCTGCACTCGACGAGAAACTCGTGATCATTGTCGATCGTTACAACGACCGTCACGATGTTGCCGGTAAAGCTCTTCTGATCGAGCTTGCCGGGCAAGCTATTAAGACCCTCCGCCCCGTTTGATCCGTTATCGACGAATCGGAGATGCTGCGGCCTGATCGCGAGAGTGGTTTCATTGCCGTGATCGAGCGCACCTTTCGGAATGCGTAATTTGCTGCCGGAAAACTCGGCTGCGGCATAGCCGCCGTCTTCACCCTTTAGCCGAACCGGCAGAAAGTTTATTTTACCGACAAAGTCAGCGACGAACTTGGTTTTTGGACGATTGTAGATTTCGTCCGCGCTGTCCAGTTGAACCAATACACCTGTGTTCATGACAGCGATACGGTCCGACATCATCATTGCTTCGGTTTGGTCGTGGGTGACGTAGACCGTCGTGATCGCGAGTTCCTGTTGAATGCGGCGAAGCTCGAATTGCATCGCCTCGCGCAGCTTGAGATCGAGCGCGCCCAGCGGTTCGTCCATCAGCAACACTTGGGGCGGATGCGCCACGGCACGCGCCAGAGCAATACGTTGGCGTTGCCCGCCACTTAGCTCATTGGGATAGCGATCCTGGACATCGGGAAGACGCACCAGTTCGAGCATTTCGCGAACCCGCGCCTTGATTTCAGACTGGGCGACCCGGCGCTCCTTGAGGCCAAACCCGATATTGTCCTCAATCGTAAGGTGCGGAAACAACGCATAATCCTGGAATACCATGCCGATTTCGCGCTTCTGCGGCGGCAGCAACGTCACATCCTTACCATCGATAAGAATGCGGCCGGAGGTCGGCTCAATGAAACCGGCGATTAGGCGCAACGTTGTCGTTTTGCCGCACCCCGACGGGCCAAGGAGGGTGAGAAACTCACCCTCCTTGATCTCCAAGTCGATTGCCTGTAGCGCCGGAACGTCGCCGTAGTTCTTGACGACACGCTCCAGACTAACTTCAGCCATCGGATAGTCCCTACCGGGCCACCATCCGATTCCACTTCTTGGTCCATTCCTGCATTTTGAAGTTGGAATAGTCCATGTAGTAGAGGTTGGCGATCTGTTTCGGCGCCAGCATCAGGAACGGTTGACCCGCAGTATCGGTTTTTGGGCTACCGGCATACTTCTGCTGAACCTTTTCGTTCACGGGCACGATGCCGTTCTTGGTATGCAGGATCTCCTGCATGCCTTCAGAAACCAGCTGGTTGATATACCATTCTGCCGCGGCCTGGTTCTTACTGCCCTTAACAACCGTTGCGAAACCGCGACTTGCCATGCCGACCTTGTCCTTTACGGCCGGATGAACCATCCCGACGGGAACGCCAGCTGCATTCAGCCGCACGCCCCAACCGGCGTGAGCAATTGCCACCCAGATATCGCCCGCCTTGAACATTTGCGTAATTTGCGTTCCCGAATTCCAGAACGAATGAACGCCGAGTTCCTTGATCTTTTTCAGACCGGGATCGATGTTGTTTTCATCGCCGCCGGCGCCCGCCGCAAACCCTGCGATTGGATTGATCGCTGTGTTCACGTTGATATCCGGGAACGACACCCGGCCTTTCAGCTTCGGGTTAAAGAGATCCTCGAACTTGGTCGGCCGCGGGATACCCATCTCCTTGAACTTTTCGATGTGATAGATGAAGCCTTCCTGGGTAATCCAGTTGGCGACCCGGTAGTCGTCATACATCTGCTTGTTCAATTGACTGGTGTTGGGAATGTTGCCGAGGTTGAGCTTCGCGACGAGGCCGGCAGCCATCGTCTCGGGCCAAATCGATTCGACGCTTTCCATGACATCCATCGGTGCGGCCTGTCCGCGGGCCTGAACAACCTTCGACAGGAGTATCCGCGGATTGCCGGTGACGAACTCAATCTTGCCACCTTCAGCCTCGAATTTCGTGCAGATGAACTTGCAGAGTCGATCCTTCCAGCTGCCGCCGAACGTCCCAACCGTCAGCGTAACGCCGTTGAATTTCTGGGCTGACGCAGAGGCGCTGTAGCCAGCCACCACCGCAATAACCAACGCAATTGCAATTGAAAAACGGACGAATAGTAATTTCATGACCAAACCTCCTCCTGCTAAATGGTCGGACAACAAATCCGTTGTCGTTGTTAGCCGCTGCCGCCGGTTCTAAGCAGCACGTCCAAGCCGACAAGCTTTTGTATTCCCCAAAGAACGCCGAGCGACGCTACCACGATCAAGGTTGATATCGCCAGGACTGCCGGGTCGAAGTCGAACTCCATCGAGTGAAAAATCTCGATCGGCAACGTCGTGTATTTGGCGCCGGCCAGGAACAGCGAGATCGGCACGTCTCCGAACGAGACCATGAAGGCAAACAGGGCGCCAGCGTAGATTCCGGGCATGATGATCGGTAGCGTGACACGTCGAAAGGTGCGCCAACGGCTCGCCCCCAAACTGAGAGCAGCCTCCTCCAATCCATGGTCGAAACTCTGCAGAAGCGCGCCGACCGATCCAATCACATAAGGGGTCGCGACAAATACATGGCCCAACGCCAACCCGACAAACGTACCGGTCAAACCAAGGCCCGTGAGGTTGCTGATCAGGTAGTAGGTTTGCAGAAATGCGATACCGATGACGATGAACGGAATCTGTAAGGGCGCCCGGAACAGCGTCGAGATCAGCGTTTTCCCCGGAAAATTGCCCCGCACAATCCCGAGCGCGGCTGGCACGCCGACGATGGTGCCAACAATGGAGGCGGTCACCGCGACGCCGACACTGACCCACAAAGCATCAAACAGGCGCGGTTGAATCGCTCTGTACCATTGGAACGACAAATCTGATGGCGGAAATTGCAAAAACGCCCGCCCCGCGACCTCATCACCACCGTCAAAAGACGCACCAACCACAACGATCACCGGCGCCAGCAAGAACAAGTAGACGAACCCGACAAAAGAGCCGGTCGCGATCGTCGTCCAACGAATGCGCCCGCCGGCCACTAGGTCACCACCAGCCGCGCTGAACGCATCCGCCGGATCAGGTATACCGACAGCAAGTTGATAACCAACACCGAAACGAGCAGGACCGCCGATAACGTCCCCGCCATCGCGTAGCGCGTTTCAAGGACAAGCGTCCGCTCGATAATGACCGGCAGCGTCAACACCTTGCCGCCGCCGAGCAGCGCCGCGGAGACGAAGGCGCCCATGCATAGATTGAACATGATCAGCGCGCCGCTGACCACGCCCGGGAGGCTGAGCGGGATAACAATTCGCAGGAACACCCGCAACCGCGTGGCGCCGTGGATAAGCGCCGCTTCCTCGAGCGACCGTGGAATCGCCTGGATGACGCTGAACAACATCAGCACCATAAAGCCCAATACGTAATGCATCAGACCAACTACAACACCGAAAACGTTGCCGACGATCTTGATGGGTTGGTCGACGATACCGAGGTCGAGAAGAATCGAGTTAATGGGCCCGTCGGTACCAAAAATGATGATCAAGCCCAGCGCCTTGATCACAATTGTGACGAATGAGGACACCACGATCGCGGCGAGCAGGATCATTGCCCATTGCGAGCGCATCCGGGCGATTACATAGGCGACGGGGTAGGCAAAGATCAACGTCGCAACCACAACGATGGCCGACAGATATATATTGAGGAGTAGCGATTCCCAATAGAATGGGTCTTCGACCAGTTCGGCATAGTTGACCAACTTGAGCTCGCTCCCAAGCAAGCCAAGACCAACATCCTCAAAAAATCCGGCTCGGAGGAACAGGAACTGCGTCCCGATCAACAGCGCCATACAAAAAACGAACGACGGCAGCAACAGGAATTCCCAGCGTGCCCTCATGATTTTTTGCCCATCTTTCCGCTCAGCCTAGAAGCTCTCTTCGAGCGCTTTCATACTCCGCACGAGAAAGTCGACCCGGTCGCCTCCGGCGTAAGGATCGGCGCTGATCATCACTTCGGCGACGCGGTCAGCGACAGCTGCGACAAGCGCGCGGTCGTCGTTCGATTTCGGCACGCGTAAGACGACGTCGCCGGCGTAGGTGTGAATGTGCTCACCCGCGCCAGCAAAGGGTTGGACCGGCTTGGCACCGGCCTCGAGGCTTTCGACCTCGTCGCGCAGCTTGCGACGTAACAGGGCAACGCCCTGGTCGGTCACACCGAGATGCTCGCGATTGTGATCGTTGATCGGCCCCTGGCCCACCCAGGCGTCGTAGTCACCGGGATTACGCTGACGCGTTTCGTAAGGCCGAGCCTTGGTTTGGCCATAAAAATCGATCGATTCGTAGCCGATCTCTTCGCGGTTGCCATGGCCTTTGGGATCGTCACGGTCATTAAAATGCCGCCACGCGATCATCATACTGTTGGTGTCGTCGATCGGCACGATCCAACGCGTCAGTCCGCCGCGGCCAAAATATTTGGATCGCTTGGCTTCTTCAAACAGGCTGCCGTTCTGAACCAGGGTCGGTAGCAAATAATCGTGTAATCGAACCCAAACGTAACCGCCGACGCGGCGCGGGTTGGTATAGAAGAATCCGGGGAACTCACGGTCATGCCATTTCGGAATGGGCAATTCGGCGAACGCCGAAAGGTCCTGAAACTGCGCGCCGGTGACGCGTGCGTGTAAAAATACGCTATGGAAAGGGTCCATCGCGTTTTCAGTAACCTGCAGCCAGTTGCACGGCGAGTGAATTGAGTAGGGAACGATTTCGTCGTCCGGCTGATCGATCGAATCAAGCATTGGAAACGCCGGGCATTCTTCCGATGGGCCCATATAGGCAAAAATCAATCCACCGTGCTCGCGTAGCGGGTAAGCGCCGTGAAAGATGTGGCCAGCGATTCGGCTGTTTGGCGGTTCTCCCGGCGTTTCGAGAATCGTTCCGTCGATATCGTAGAGCCAGCCGTGATAACAACAACGGATGCCTTTTTCGCCAATAATCCCGAATTCCAAGGATGTGCCGCGGTGACTGCAGTGAGCGTGCAACAAGCCCAATCGCCCGCTTTGATCACGGAACAACACCAACTCTTCGTCGAGGATACGCACGGCCACGGGTAGGTCTTTGATCTGGTCGGTCAAGGCAATCGGGAGCCAGAAGCGCCGAAAATACTCTCCCGCTGGCGAGCCCGGTCCGACGCGGTTCAGGATGGCATTTGGGTGCGGCGGCCGATCAACGTTCGGTTCACGCGTCAGCTGCGTTTCGCTCACCACTGATCCTCCCTGACTCTAGGTTTGCCCGGCTGTTTGCCTCGGCCTGGCGATCGTAGCCAACCCATAAAACGAATCAACCGCTGTCGGGACCAACCCAGATCAGGCAGCGGCGGCGCGGTTTACGATCCGCCAAACCTTTTCGGCGGTAATCGGCATGTCAATGCTCCGAACGCCCAACTCGGCCAGCGCGTCGATGACGGCGCTAACCACCGCTGAAGGCGCGCCGATGGTGCCCGCCTCACCGGCTCCCTTCATCCCCATCGGATTGGTGCGGCACAGGATCTCGTTCGAACTGAACTCGAAAAAAGGCAGCAGATTGGCGCGCGGCATCGCATAGTCCATGAAAGAGCCGGTCAAAAGCTGGCCCGAATCATTGTCGTAGATGGCGTGCTCAACCAGGGCCTGGCCAACACCTTGCGCGATCCCACCATGAACCTGCCCGGCGAGAAGCAGGGGGTTTATGACTTTTCCGTAGTCGTCCACCACGACGTAGCGCACGACCTCCAGCACACCGGTCTCGTGGTCGATCTCCACTTCGCAGATATGGCAGCCATTGGGAAACGTCGCGTCGGGCTGCTCGCGCTTTCCTTCGACAGCGAGTGGATCACCGCGTTTCGCCGCTTCGGCAGCAACCTCGAGTAAGCTCACCTTGCGGTCAGTACCGACAATTACGAAATGACCCTCGCTGAATTCGATATCACTGGCAGCTGCTTCCAAGAGGTCCTCGGCCAGCGGACGCGCTTTAGCGATCGCGTTTTCGGCGGCGTCAGCGACCGCATGACCGCCCAACGTCATCGAGCGCGAGCCGCCCGTACCGCCGCCAGTTAGGATCTCTCGGGTGTCGCCATAGCGCACACGGATGGTCTCGAAAGGAACACCAAGCTGCTCAGCAGCCACCTGGGCAAATGAGGTTTCGTGGCCCTGTCCGTTCGACTGTGTCCCGACCCAGATCTCGACGCCGTCGCCACTCACATCCATGCGCGCCGCTTCGCTACCGGGAAACGCGCAGATCTCGATGTAGTAGGACATGCCAATGCCGCGAAATTTACCGCGTGTTTTCGATTCATCCCGACGCTTCGCAAACCCTTCCCAGTCAGCGGTTTCGGTTGCCTGATCCATATTCCTCGCAAACTCACCGCTGTCGAAGGCGAGATCGAGTGCGTTGGTATACGGCATGGCCTCGGGGGCGATGAAGTTGCGGCGGCGAAACTCGGCTGGCGTGAGCCCGAGTTGACGGGCACCGGCATCGGCCAGGCGTTCAACAAGATAGGAAGCTTCGGGCCGGCCGGCACCGCGATAGGCATCGACCGGGACGGTGTGTGTGAATACCGCCTTCACGTTTACGTAAGCAGTCGGAATCGCGTAGACCCCGGTAAACATCCCGCTGGGCGCCGGGATTAGCGTGGCGAAGTTGGAAAGATAAGCCCCGAGATTGGCGTGGGTCGATACGCGCAATCCAAGTATTTTTCCGTCGGCGTCAACGGCCAACTCGCCGCGGGTTACGTTATCGCGCCCATGCACGTCGGTGAGGAATGCGTGGCTCCGATCGCTCGTCCACTTAATTGGTTGCCCGAGCTTTTTCGACGCCCACGCGGTTAATGCGTATTCAGGGTAGATGAAAATCTTGGTGCCAAAACCGCCGCCAACATCGTGGGTTAGAACGGTGATCTTGTCGGCCGGATGTTTCAGAACCTGTTCAAGTCGGGCGCGAACGTTGTGTGACCCCTGCGTTGTGACCGTAACCGTGTAATGATCTCGAGCCGCGTCGTATTCCGCCAGGGCCACGCGACCTTCCATGGAATTTGAGACCAGCCGATTGTTGACGAGTTCAACCACAACCGTGTGAGCCGCTTCTGCAAAAGCTTTGGCGGTGGCGTCCTCATCACCCTTAGCGGCGTCGAAGCAAATATTACCCGGGGCGTCGTCCCAAACCTGCGGCGCACCCGCCTGTGCCGCTCCGACAGTATCGACCGCTGCCGGTAACGGCTCATAGTCAATCATCACATCATCGGCAGCATCCCGCGCCGCCGCCTCGGTCTCGGCAATGACCATGGCAACCATGTTGCCGACGTGTTTGACCCGACCCCGCGCGAGCAGCGGATAGTCGGGTTCCACCATGTCGCTCCCATCCCGGTTTGGGACCGGGACCAGTGTCCGAATCTGATCCAATCCGTCGGCATCAACATCGTCAATCGTGTAGACCGCCAAAACGCCGGGCGCGAGTCGCGCGGTCTGGGAATCGACGCTCTTGATGACAGCATGTGCATGCGGCGATCGCACGAAATAGGCGTAGGCCTGCCCTTCCAGGTTGACATCATCCGCATATCGACCGGTCCCAGTCAGCAACCTCTGATCCTCAACCCGAGTCACAGACTGCCCAACGCCGAACTTAATCATCTGGCTCTCCCGAAGTTCCAGCCCCAACGCTCAGCCCGCAAGGGGCCGCGACCGCTTGGCTCAAGACATACGACTACGTACTAGGCGCCGCCGGCACCGGCCTTGTAGCAGATCGAATCAACCTCGACCTTCATACCGTGCAAGGCCAAACGATTAGCCCCAAACAACGTGCTTGCCGGTTTGTGCGGTCCGAAATATTTCTTGCGAACTGCATCCAACTCCTGGCGTTCATCGCAATTGTCCAGATAGGCCGTAACCTTGGCGACATCTTCGAAGCCAAAACCCGCCTCGGCCATGATGCGTTGTATGTTCTCATGCATCTGCGTGGCCTGCGCCGTCATCGTATCGCCGGGCAATTTGAAGTCATCGTTAAACGGGCCTTGGCCTGATACGAAAAGAAAGTCGCCGGCTTGGACGGCATCGGTGTAGTGGCTGATCGGTTCGTGCATGCCGGGGACACGAATTTCCTTTCGTGGCGGCGCCCCATTGCTTGGCTTATAGGCGATCGCCTCGATCTCGTGGTTCATCCCTGGAATGGCGAGCCGTCTGATCCCGAATAAGGTGCTACAGGGGCGGCTGTCGCCGAAGAAATGCTTGCGTGCAACATTGATTTTTGGCCGATCCCAAACGTTTTCCAAGTAGCAAACGACCTTACAAACATCTTCAAAACCCATACCCGCCGCGTCGAGCATTATCTGCATGTTTTCATGGGTCTTGAAAGCCTGCTTCTCGGGATCACCAAACAGTACCGAGGTGCCATCCGCGCCAACCGGCCCGGTACCGGAAATAAAGGCGTAATCGCCGCACTTCACGAGATCGATGTAGTGGCTGGGAGGCTCGAAGAGGTTTTCACAACGGATTTCCTGTTTCGGTGGACCGCCGTTTTTAGGCTTATAGGCAACACATTCGATCTCCAACAACATGCCGGGCAGCGCGAGGTGCCCGACGCCAACCCGCGTGCTCCCGGGGTAGGAGTCGCCATGGAAGTCGATCCGAACCGGATTAATCTTTGATCCGTCGTAAACCTCTTCCATCAGCACCTTGAAGTAGACGATGTCCTTGGGCGACATATCCGCCGCCGAAAGCATGCGATCAATGTTGGCGCACGTCACTTCACACTGTTTGACCACATCACCTTCGCCGATCACGTTGCCGTCTTTGTCGAACGGGCCCGCCCCCGACATGTAAAGGAAATCACCACACAACACCGCATCGGTGTAGTGGCTGATCGGTTCCATCATATCGTCGAGGCGGATCTCTTTTCGCGGTGCTGCCATGTTTTCCTCCCGTCGCTTTGCTTGATTATTCGTACGAGCCTTGCGGAGTTTTATTCCGGTTGGCCTCACCCATGCCTGGCTTATAGGCGATTGATTGGATCTCAAGACGGAGCGCCTCGATCGCCAGACCGCGCACATTAAATAGAGTGCTGGCCGGCAGAGAATCGCCAAATATCCTTTGCCTCACCGGGTTGATGAGAACGCGCTCGATCACATGAGTGTGGAAAACCGAAACCTTGACGATGTCCTCAAACCCATAGCTCGATGCGTCCAGCATGGCGCCGATATGTTCAAAAGTCTTATCGGCCTGCTTAACCACATCCCGATCACTCACCGGTTTAAGAGGCCAACCCGAAACTAGTTGAGTGATTTCAGTCGGTTGTGGCTTACTCGGTTGTGTCAAAGCAAACGAGGAGGCACAACATGTGGACCGAAATCACTCGCCCGAATTATGAGCGCCGTGGCGGGCGCTACGCAAGCGACCTGACGGATCGAGAGTGGGCGTTGATCGCGCCGCTCATGCCGCCGCGCAAGAAGATCGGCCGGCCGAGGACGACGGACCTGCGCCATGTCATGGATGCGGTCATGTACATGGCCTCGACGGGCTGCCAGTGGGCGATGTTGCCGAACGACTTCCCTCCGCCTTCCACGGTCCAGCGCTATTTCTACGACTGGCGCTCCAACGGCCTGCTGGAGAGCATCAACCATTACCTGGTCATGGCGGCCCGGGAGCTGGAAGGACGCGAGGCCGGCCCGAGCGCCGGGGTGATCGACAGCCAGAGCGTGAAAACCACGGAAAGCGGTGGTGTTCGGGGCTATGACGCGGGCAAGAAGATCAAGGGCCGCAAGCGTCACATCGTCACCGATACACTCGGCCTGCTGGTCGGCCTGATCGTGCACGCAGCCGATATCCAGGACCGCGACGGCGCGCCCGAGGTCCTCAAATCGATCCGTCATCGCTTCCCCCGGCTGCGTCACCTCTTCGCCGACGCCGCCTACGCGGGACCGAAACTCGAGGGCGCCCTTGAGGACATCGGCCGCTGGAAGCTCGAGATCATCAAGCGCTCAGACACCGCCCAGGGCTTCGAGCTCCTGCCCAGACGATGGGTCGTCGAGAGGACCTTCGCCTGGCTCAACCGATGCCGTCGACTGGCCAAGGATTGGGAGAAATCAATCGCCTCCGCACAGGCATGGATTCTTGTCGCCAACATCCGACTCCTCACAAGGCGGCTCGCAAGGTACTGTTATCAAACATAGAGTTTCGAGTCGGACTCTAAGGTTAGCTTCGAGACCACCCGCCCCGGAAACAAACAGAATATCGCCGCACTGCACGGCGTCGGTGTAGTGGCTGATCGGTTTGCGATAGTTGGGGACAACCCATTCCTTGCGGGGTGGATTATTCCCGGTGGCCTTGTACCCGACCGGTTCGATTAGATGATGCTGACCCGATATGCAGAGTTCCTTAATACCGATCATCGCGCTCGTCGGCCGGCCATGTGCGTGATACCTGGCGCGAGCCGGGCGGATATTCTGATTGTCGCGGACGTTCTCGATATACACAGTCACTTTGGCGATATCGGGCACGTCCATGCCTGCCGCCTCGCACATCCGCTGCAAGTTCGAGTACGTGTTCATGCCCTGAAGAATCGGATCGCCGACGTTTTTAACGCGTCCGGCTTCGTCGATCGGGCTCGCGTTTACACCTGAAAACCACGCAAGATCACCGGCCTTCACGGCATGGCTGTAATGAAGGCCAAGATCGGCGCACCCATCGGCCATGACTTCCTGGCGTGGCGGGCCACCCTCACGCGGCTTGTAGGCAACGCCTTCGATCTCGATCAGCATGCCCGGCAGCGCAAGCGCTTGGGCACCCACATAAGTAACGGCGGGCTTGGATTTTCCGGTTAGCTTCCGGAAGACCGCGTCAACCTTGGCTTGATCGCGAACGTTGTCGAGCAGGATCAACCAATACGCGACGTCGTCGAACGACATGTCTGCGGCTTCGAGCATCAGATTGATGTTTTCGAGGGCTTTCGTTGCCTGCACCTCAACATCGCCGAGCCCGATCAGATTGAGGTCGACATCGAACGGGCCTGCACCCGACATAAACAAATAATCGCCGCATAAGACGGCGTCGGTGTAGTGGCTGATTGGCTCACTTAGATCGCTGGCGAGTCGAATTTCTTTCTTTGGCGCACCCATCGGTTCCCCCTCTTCGCTCCAAAATACGGCTTCTTGCGCTGGTGAAACGAAGCCGACGCTCTCACATAGCGTGGCCGCCAGACTCGCGCAATATGCGTAAGGGATTGCCCGCCTATGCGAAGTTGCTGCCTGCTGGTAAATTATTAGAAGTAAATAAAGACTTGAGCGGTCTAATTAACAGCGAACATAAAGCCGAACAGCGAGGCGGGGAGCCCGCAACATAGAAATGACGGTCGTTTCGAAAGACGTTTCCAAAGACGTTGCCCGATCGATGAGCGACGCAAGTAATCTGCAGAGTCTCATCGAACTCGGAATCGCGCTATCGGCCGAGCGCGATCACAATCGACTGATGGAACGCATTCTCATCGAAGCGCAGGCGATCACGCACGCCGACGGAGGCACCCTCTACCTACGGGAGGACGAGAACCGACTGGCCTTCGCGATCATGCGGAACGACTCGCTCAACATCACGCTCGGCGGCACCACCGGTCAGATCATTCCATTCCCGCCGTTGTGGCTCTATGACCAAAAGACGGGGATACCGAACGAGAATAATGTCGCCACGTACTGTGCGGTCCATAACGAGACGGTAAATATTATCGACGCTTACGATACCGATCGCTTCGACTTCACGGGAACCAAAGCGTTCGACGACAATACGGGGTATCGCTCGAAATCGTTTCTGACGATTCCGTTGATCAACCGCGAAAACCATGTCATCGCCGTCTTGCAGCTTATCAATGCGAGCGACCCCGCGACCAATGAACTGATCGCATTTAGCGACGACATTCAGCCCATGGTCGAAGCGCTTGCCTCGCAGGCCGCGGTCGCGCTCGACAATCAGTTGCTGTTTCAGGCTCAGCGCGAACTCCTGGAATCTTTCATCAAACTCATGGCCGAAGCGATTGATGAGAAATCCCCCTATACGGGTGGGCACTGCCAACGGGTTCCAGTTCTAACTGAATTGCTCGTCGACGCCGCCCGCGAGTCCAGGGATCCAAGCTTTCGTGATTTCGACCTCAACGATGAGCAACGCTACGAAGTCCACATCGCGGGGTGGATGCACGATTGCGGTAAGGTCACGACACCCGAGCACGTGATGGATAAATCTACCAAGCTCGAGACCATCTACGACCGCATTGAAACGGTGCGCGCCCGTTTCGAAATCTTAAAGCGCGACGCTCGAATCTCTTATCTTGAGGCGATCGTCGAGGACGGCGCCGACCAATCGGCATTGCGAAAAAAACTCGAAGCCGAGCTGGCTGAGTTGGAGGCAGAGTGCGTGTTCGTTGATACCGCCAACATCGGCGGCGAAATGATGGCGGACGAGGACATCGCGCGGATCGAGCAGATTGGAAAACGCCGATGGCACAACAGCGATGGTGAACAATGCGACCTGCTGTCTGAAGAGGAAATCTACAATCTCAGCATTCGCCGCGGCACGTTGACGACGGAGGAGCGCGACGTCATCAACAACCACATGGCCGTCACCATTAAGATGCTTGAGCAGTTGCCGTTTCCCAAAAACCTGGAGCGCGTGCCCGAAATAGCGGGTGGCCATCACGAGAAGATGGACGGCACCGGTTATCCCAAGGGCTTGACCGGCGATCAGATGTCCTTGCCGGCGCGCGCGATGGCCATTGCCGATATCTACGAAGCGCTAACCGCGGCCGATCGACCCTACAAAAAAGCCAAGACGCTTAGCGAAACGCTGCGCATCATGGGAAGCATGAAGAAAACCCATCACGTCGATCCTGAACTTTTCGATCTGTTTCTCACGTCAGGAGTTTACCTCAAATACGCAGAGATATTTCTTAGTTCCGATCAAATCGACGACGTCGATATCGAACAATATCTCGGGCCTATACCGCCCCCTCAAGCAGCTGCGCAGTAAATCGGCTCGCTAGCAGCCCCAATGAATGACAACATCTAGGTTAGGCCTGCGCTGCGCCGTTAGCCGGCGAACCGCGGTTCCGGCAGACCGGTGACACCCACATCTAGGGCGAGCAAGCCACCGGCATAGGGTTGTGCCGCCCTTTGTGCGTCGGTCATCCGGAAAGATGCGGTCGTTACGTAGAGGGTATCGAGATTTTCGCCACCAAACATGCAGCTTGTCGGTCGGCTCACCGGAACCTCGATGGCACGCATGATGCGTCCGCTAGGCTCACGCCGCACGATGAAGCTCGTATCTCGCGTCATCTGGAAATCGAACTCAGCGTGCCACAACAATCCCTCCGCATCGACCGTCGCACCGTCGGGGATTCCCACACGATCGCTCGCATCGACAAAGACACGCTTGTTTGAGAGGTCGCCGCTCATCGGATCAAGCTCGTAGCAATAGATTTGTTTAAGGTGGCTATCAGAGAAATACATCATGCGTCCGTCAGCCGCGAACGCGACGCCGTTTGATACCCAAATATCCTGATCCATGGTGTGGATCGAATGATCCGCGTCGAGCCTGTGGAGGCGCCCGGTGGGCGCATCGATCATTCGACTTAGACTGCCCGACCAAAATCGTCCCTGCCGATCACAGCGACCATCATTGAGAAAGTTGTCGGGACCATCGGGTTCAGGAATTCCGATCGGCTGATAAGCGCCATCGTCTGGGTCGAACAGCGCAAATTGCTTGCGTGCCGCGATGACAAAACCCCCGCGCTCGCGGAGCGCAAACGAACCAAATTTCTCTGGCGGCGTCCAGCTCGATACCGCGCCACTAGCGTCAAGTCGGTGGAGCGCCGGCTTAAAGCCGTCCATCCAATAGAGCGCCTGCTCACGCGGGCACCAGATCGGCACCTCACCCAGGACATCGTTGGTGTTTACGACGAGTTCAATTTCGGTCATTGCCGCATGCTTGCGTCATCGTTGCCAGCCTCGTTACGTAAAAAACTCAGGGAGCCTGTTCTTTTGGAGTTTGCCGGTTGCGGTGACCGGTAGTTCGTCGGCAGCAACGAATCGGAAAGCCCTTGGTACCTTGTAGGAGGCCAGGGTTTTGCGGCAGAAATCCGCGAGCTGTTCGGCGGATACTCGGTCGTGCTTGGCGACCACCACGGCGGCGACGATCTCGTCATGGGTGGGGTCGGCGACCCCGGTTACGAACGCCTCTTGAACATCGGGATGGCTCCGCAACACATCTTCCACTTCGATAGGCGACACGTTGATGCCGCCGGTTTTCACCATTTCCTTTAACCGCCCGCGAAAATAGACGCGACCGTCGGGGCCGTAGAGGGCGAGGTCGCCGGTTAGCAAGTAGCCATCATCGTCGAAGGCGGCGGCATTCTTTTCGGGATCGTTGTAATAGCCCGGCGTGACATAACCTTTGATCTTGATTTCGCCGATCTCACCATCCGGTACCCGATGGTGCGTTTCCGGGTCGGCAATAACGACATCCATCCCCGGCAGTGGGAAACCAATACTGTGCTGTCGAATCTCCAGCGTATCGGTGGTCTTGGTCGTGATTGCGTTGGCATAAGTTTCGGTAAGGCCGTAGACGTGACAGATGTTGGGCGCGAGGCGTGCCGCTTGTGCGATCTGGGTTGGCGATCCCAAAGTTGCACCGGTGCGTAGCGCACTGAGATTGCGTTTCGCAAAATCGCGATGTTCCAGCACGGCGTGAACCATATTTGCGGTGACATACACCGCCGTGCAGCGCTCCTCCTCGAGGAGGCGCAGCGCCTCGCCGGCATCAAAAACATCCTGGACGACCAAGCAGGCGCCGTGTGTGAACGAAACAAACAACGCGTTTTCGCAACCGAATCCCCAAAACAGTGGCGAGGGGAGCCATACGCGATCACCAACGACGATTCCGAGGCGCTCGCCGATGTTCCATGCGTTCTCGATCAGCCCAAAGTGTTGAATCGGCACGCCCTTGGGGGTCGACGTTGACCCCGATGTGTAGAGCATGGCGGCGACATCGTTGGGCTCGGCCTCAATTTCGAACATTTCGTCGCGACCATCATGTGATGCAAGCAAGTCACCGAATGGAATCACCCCCTCCGGGTCTCCACCTGCATCCGCTAAACAGATTATGTGTTCGAGCTGGGGCAGACGTTCGCCACGTGGTTCCAGCGCAGCCATTGTCGCCAGATAGTCATTGTTGATAAAGCGGTCGACGGTGACGAGCGCACGGGCTTGGGAGTGGGAAAGCATGTATTCGAGCTCGTGGGCGGTGGCCCAGGTATTGATCGCGACCGCGACCGCGCCGATCGAGGCAATGCCAAAAAACGCGACCAGCCACTCGGGCCGATTCTGCATCAGGAGTGCGACGTGGTCACCGCGGCCGACCCCGAGATTGATTAGACCACTCGCAAAAGCCCGCGATTGCGCGCGAAGATCGCGATAGGACAGCGCCTGACCGCGACCGACCACCGCGCAACCATCGGGAAAACGTTCCGACAGCTCATCGAGCAAGTGGGGCAGGGTTCTACTTTTCGGTGGGTCCATCGCGCCGCTCAGGGGTTCGTTCGCCCGAGAGCCTAACCGACCCGGACTACGGGGCAAGTCTTGACTGATCTAAGTCGGTATCTGGGTCAGCCCAACTCTGCCAAACCGGGAAACATTTCCAGGAGTAGAAATGCGAAACGGGACAGATCGCCGGTAAAAATAGCGACACCGGTAATGACGAGCAGACCGCCGGTAGCGATTTCGACCTTGCGGATATGGCGTCGGAACCGCCTTAAGAAACCCATAAACGGCTTTACCGCGAGTGCGGCCACAATAAAGGGAATGCCAAGTCCGAGCGCGTAGGTACCTAGGAGGCTAACACCATATCCGAGCGAGTCATTGCTCGCGGCAACAGCCAGTATCGTCGCCAGGATCGGGCCTATGCACGGCGTCCAACCGAACCCAAACGCCAGCCCAACCAAGAACGCGCCAAAGAGCCCCGCAGGCACCTTGTCAGGGTGAAATCGTGCCTCGCGATACAAGAAAGGAATCCGCAACAAACCGGCATAATGAAGTCCGAAAACGACGATGACAGCGCCTGCAACCTTGCTGATCACGTCGACGTTTTCGACGATTAGCGCATTCACAGCCGAAGCCGTCGCGCCTAACGTTACAAACACGGTCGAGAAACCAAGCACGAAGGCCAATGCGGACATGACAACCTGACGGCCTACGGCAGCATCGGCTTCGCTTTCGCTGGTCAGCTCGTTGAAAGATGTGCCGGCGACAAACGACAGATAGGCTGGAACAATGGGGAGTACGCACGGGGAAAGAAAACTGATAATCCCCGCAACTGCCACTGCCCCATAAGTTATTTCGGTTGCACCCATATCGACCGAGTCTGAGTATCATCTAAGCATCGGATTATGTGAGATGTTCTTACCAGAACATAGGCCTGCGTCCGTGCTGCGTGAATCACTTTGTTGTGCACGAAACACGGCAGAAGAGTGTGCAACATACGATGTCGAACAAATTCAAACACGCCCGATAAATGCCCGATGAAACGATAGTTCTTGATGCAAAAGGTTTGGCCTGTCCGTTGCCCGTGCTTAAGGCACGCAAGCTTCTTAAATCGATGAGTCCTGGCGAAATCCTTGAAATTCAGGCGACCGATCCGGCCGCATCACGTGATTTCGCAGCATTTTGTGAAGCCGCTGGGCACCAGCTGGTTGAACGTCGGGAAAGCGACGACATCCTGCTCTTCAAGATCCGCAAGGGTCCCTGAACGCGGTCACGGCCGGAATGTAGCGCGCGTTCTCTCTCACGCTCGGCGGAACATGATCCCGGCCAACCAGCCGGCAAAAACCGCGATGGATACCGCAAGCAGCCCGTAAGCCGCGGGTTCGTTGAGTGCAAAATCGAAGACCGCACGTTCAAGACCGGTCTTATTGATAAAGAAAAAGGCATTGCGCGTTTCCACCACCTCGCCGCGCTCGATCAGATAAAACACGACAAAATAGCCACCAACTGGCGCATAAGCGGGCAGTTCGACGCTGGTGCGAAACAGCGTGTTGCCCTGGAATTCGACCTTGCCAACCTGGCGCAGGTAGAGGCCCTCTTTTTCTTTGTTGTTTATCAACGCTTCCCGATACGGGTAGAGCTTCACGTCGGTCACGTCCTCACGTGCTTCGAGCTTGAGATACTCGGCGCCAATTTGGAGCTGCGACCACAGTGCCTGTTTGGCAATCTCGGGCAGCGGTCGGCTCGCAGCGACAGCGTAGAAACCCGGGACTTCGTCAAAGACAAGTGCGTCACTGTTTATCCATATGCCAGCGACTCTGGTCTTGCGTCTGACCACGTCACTCTGTGTCGGGCCCCGCACGACGGCAACCACGTCGCCCTCTCCGATGCGAGAGCCGAACAGGATGAGCTCCGCACCGGTATAATTGGATGTGATCGCGATGTGCCGCGATGACACATCCCCAGTAAGTTGATCGGCTGCTCGCGCGTCGGTGTACGGCGCATCCGCAAGGGCCACGCCGACAATCGCTAACAGCAAGGGCAGGTGCGTTTTCAATGTTCGATCAACGGTCCGACCGAGAATGGTTCATCAGGCGTGACAACCAAGTCGACGCCCAATTTGGCACCAACCGCAACGACGAGAATTCCGAGCAGCGCACGCAATTGTTCGCCACGCAGTTCCGCACCCACGCGCGACCCCAATTGGGCGCCGATCACCGCACCGGCCAGAAGGGTAAGGGCGAGCAAAACGTCGACGGTCTGATTCGTCATGGCGTGTAAGAAGGTTGAGATCGACGTAACAAATATAATCTGAAAAAGAGACGTGCCAACAGCTAGTGCTGTCGGCATACCGAGCAAATAGATCATCGCTGGGATCAGGAAGAAGCCGCCGCCCACGCCCATGATCGCGGCGAGAATTCCGACAATCAGGCCCAGGCCAAACGGCGGAATCGCGCTGATATAGAGCTTTGATTTCTGAAAGCGTAGTCGTAGGGGCCAGCCATGGGCCCAATAGTGGGTATGTAGGCGACGTCGGGGGGCGGTGGGTCGTCTACTCCGGATGATGGCACGTACGCTCTCGATCACCATGAGTCCGCCGACGACGGACAAGAAGACCACGTAAGCAATCGAAATCACCAACTCCACTTGGCCGACTTCGCGTAAGTAACGAAACAATAAAACGCCTATCGCCGAGCCCAAGCTGCCACCCAGCAGCATGACAAATCCCATTTTGAAATCAACATTGCCGCGCCGCCAATGCGCGATCACCCCGGATACCGAAGCGGCAGCGACTTGGTTGGCTTCGCTGGCAACCGCGACCGCGGGTGGCACACCAATAAATATTAGCAACGGGGTCATGAGGAAGCCGCCGCCGACACCGAACATCCCGGACAGAAACCCCACACCTGCCCCCATCCCGAGCAGCAAGAAAATGCTGACCGACATTTCGGCGATGGGGAGGTAAATCTGCATCGGGAAAACCCGAAAAAAACCGCGTTAGCGGGTTACGAAACCTTAATTACCGAGTGCCGCCAGTCTATTCCCGGTATCCTGACGGCACAACAGCCGCAAGTAAAAGAAGCGTTCTTCGAAAATATTAGAGCGTTCGCTCAATACTGCTTATTCCATCGGGGAGAATACGCGCCCACGCCAGCCCATGCCCAGATGCAAAACATCCCGTTGCGCTCTGCGGCAGCGAGCGCACGGCTTTATTTGATTGGATCGTTAGAAGCGCCAGGATCCGCCGAGCGTAACCGATGTATTGTTCCGCTCGAAGTTGGGTAGGTTGCTCGATACCGACTCGCGCAGAATGATTGCCAGCAGGGTGAAGTCGCTGCTTAGCGGAATACTGTGAACGAATGTCGCCCGAAACTCTTCTTCCTGACGTTTGGTGTTGGGATCGACGGAAGGATCTGGAGCGTTGTACTTCGTCCGTCCACGCGACAGGGTCAGCGACGTTGTCCACGGATCGTTGCTCGTGCCGATGCCCAGTGCGCTCGAGCGGATGCTGCTCATCAATCCCAATCTACCGCGTGTGCGGCTCGAACTGGGTGTTCTGTATTTCCGGCTGGGATCCTATCAACTGGCGAAGACCTATCTCGATCGCGCGGTCGAAGGTGAAAACGTCCCAGACGAAGTTCGCCAGCGCGTCGAAACTTTTCTTGCCGAGATCGAGAAGCGATTGTCGCGACATCAATTTTCAGGTTCGGTATTCGGCGGCGTTCGTTACCAAACCAATGCCAATGCCGGTCCGACTTCGGGAACCGTTCTCGCCAACGGCGTGACCGCAACTCTCGCCGATCAATTCACCAGGACGAGCGACGAGAACCTATTCGTATCAGCAAACGTACGTCACACGTATGATTTACAATTGCAGGCAGGTGAGGTGTGGGAGACGAACCTCACGGTGTACGGGTCTGAGCAAACGCAGCAAAACCAGCTCGACCTCATTTTCTTCAACGTCGAGTCCGGACCGCGCGGGCCTTTCGCGCCGGCCTGGTTGGAAGCTGCTACACGCAAAGGTCAACATCACTTGTTCGGTCGCAGCCACGCGGACCGATATTCTTGCATCAGTCGTCGTGCCGTCCAGTTCGTCGATGGTTTGGCTTCCCCCGGCCCCGTCGTGGAACTCCCGCGCTTTGAACTCGAAATTGGCGTCAAGCAGAAACCGGGGTGCTAACTGGTCAGTAAAGTTCACGCCCAGACCAATCGTTTCGAGGTAGGGAAGGTCATCCAGGCGAATATAGTCGCCCGTAATGTACGGGCGCCATGGATACCGACACGCCCAACGGGATCACCAAAGCGGCCGCGAACCAGCCGCCGAGAAAAAAACTCGCCAAGTAACAAAGTCACGTCGGTCAAACCCCCGGATTGCGCTTGTAGTTTCGCGCAGACGCCCCCTCGCGCCGACGCCAACGCTCGACCGTAGCCAGATCGGTGCGCATTTATAACGTGCGCACGGGTTCGGTCAAAGCAAATAAGTGAGATAAATCAGTCGGTTTGCTTTCTCGGCGATGGTGGGAATCAGCCAGTTCGTATTGCTACAACACCCCGGCAGCTTCCAGATCGCGTCGCAACCGCCCGGAAAGGGCCAGAAAATACATGCGAAAATCGCTTGCCAGCGACCACAACGGGAAGCGAAAGGTCGCTGGTCTGTTTTTTTCGATCGCGAAATGGCCGATCCATGCGAATAGGTAGCCATTAACCACCGCAACGAGCAGGTACCAAGGATTGCCCGTAGCCGCCAGAACTACAATGAAAGCGATACTGATCGTGGTACCTATGTAGTGTAGTACCCGCGTTGCACGGCGCCGATGCTCGCGCAAATAGTATGGCCAAAAGTCCCGATAGGACTGAATCTGTTCGGTCAATCGATCTCCTTCGCTCGTCGGAGCGGACTTAGACTTCAACGATAGGAATTGGCACAGTCGTCCGCGGCGCCTTTTTTGACCCACTTGCGGGCGTCACATACATTGCCGATACCCAAGCGTACCCTAGCTTATTGGGTTAAATCGGTCACTCGGCACAAAAGCAATGTGATGCAATACCGACGCGATACCCGCGGCTTAAACTTTTTTGAGCACGACCCCAATTTGCACGATGTTCTGCAGCGCATCGACGGCACCGGATTTGATCGATGGCGTCAAACATTGTCGTCGTTTGGCGCATGGGTCGGCGGCGAGGTCGATGCCCAGGCCGAATATACCGACCGGCTCGGTCCGCCGTCACTGCGGACTTACGATCGCAATGGCGAGCTCGTTAACGAGGTGATCCACAATCCCGCTTGGCAGGCGATATCGCGAGAGGCGTATGAACGTGGTGTCGTGGGCTTCAACTATGGCAATGATCCGGCACCTTTTCTCATCACGTTTACGATGGGCTATTTATTATCCCAATCCGATGTCTCGTTGCATTGCCCGGTGACGATGACCGGTGCCGTTGCGTACGTCCTCGATCGCCACGCACCAGCGACAGTTCGAGACAAATACCTGCACCAACTCATACGCACCGACGGCAAAGCACTCACCGGCGGCACGTGGGCAACGGAGCTTCACGGGGGCAGCGATGTGGGGGCCACAACAACCTCGGCCCGCGCCGAGGGCGACCACTTCCGTCTCAACGGCCTCAAGTGGTTTGTCAGTAATATTGACGGCGGCATCGGATTGGCGACGGCGCGCCCGGAAGGAGCACCGGCCGGGACCGCGGGCCTGGGCCTCTATCTTGTGCCCAGCCACCTTGAAGATGGCAACGTTAATTCTATGCGGATCCGGCGGTTGAAAGACAAGCTTGGAACCTGTGGGGTCCCGACCGGCGAGTTGGATTTGATCGACACTTTCGCGGTGGAAATCGCCCCGCCGCCGGATGGGTTTAAGTTGATGATGAAGGCGCTTGAGATAAGCCGTATTCACAATGCCATGGCATCGGTCGGGCTCCAGCGCCGCGCCTTCCTCGAAACCGTGAGCTATGCCACCCATCGCCGTGCCTTCGGCGAAACGATTGTTGCCTACCCCATGGTGCAGGACGAAATCCTCGATATGCTCGTCGAGTTGGAAGCGGACTGCTGCCTTGCATTCGAAGCGGCGCGAACGTTCGATGCCGAACAGCGCGACGAATCCCTACACCCGTGGCTTAGGCTGGTGACCGCGCTGGCAAAATATCGCACTGCGGAGGGTGCCAACGAAACCTGTCGCCGAGCCATTGAAGTCATCGGTGGCAACGCCTACACGTACGATCTTGTAACACCGCGCCTTCTTCGAGATGCACAAGTCACAACTGTTTGGGAGGGTCCCGCCAACATCCAGGCGCTTGAGGTTTTGAGGATGCTCTCCAATCGACATCCGGGTTTCGGCTTTTACACGGATCGAATCGAGGCGGTGCTCGACCAATCGCCCGACGCAATGGGCGGGCTCAAAACGAGCATCTCGTCAGCCCTCGGAGACTGTCGTGATGCAGTCGATCTGTTGCAAGAGGACAAAGATCTGGCCCAACGCCATGCCCGACGCCTCATGCAGTTACTCGCCGATACGTTAGCGGCCGCCCTTGTCCTTGAAGAGGCGGCGCATAAATATTCTCAAGGTGACACCCGCAAAATGCTGGTCGCCGAGCGGTTTATCTCTCGGCACTTCTCGCCGCCGCCAAAACGCGGCATTTTGGCGAGCACCGACCGTTCGAACGTGTATTTTACCGAATTGGTTAGCTACCACGACGTCGTTCTAGATCATGGTCCCAACGATACACCGGCGGCGCATTGAGAAAGTTTGGTTACCGCGTCCTAATCGAGGTTCCCTATGAAAAATGTTGTGATATCCGGATATGCGAGATCGCCGTTTGCGCTCGCTCACAAAGGCGTGCTGGCCAGGGTTCGGCCTGATGAAATGGTCGGCCAGGTTATCAAAGCTTTGGTCGAGCGGACCGGCGTTGAACCGAAGGATATCGAAGACGTCATTTTGGGTTGTGCCTTTCCCGAAGGGGAACAAGGCTTCAACCTCGGGCGAATCGCGGTGTTTCTCGCCGGGTTACCGCACAGCGTCGGCGGCACCACCGTCAACCGGTTCTGCGGTTCGTCGATGCAGTCAATTCACATGGCGGCCGGCGCGATCCAGCTTGATGCCGGCGAAGCGTTTATATGTGCTGGTGTCGAATCGATGACCCGGGTTCCGATGGCCGGTTTCAATCCAGCCCCCCATCCCGGCCTCTATGAGAGCGGTGCCGATGTGTACATATCGATGGGCCAGACCGCCGAGAACCTAGCCAACAAATATGATATCTCGCGTGAAGCGCAGCAGGCGTTTGCTGTCACGTCCCATCAGAAAGCGCACGCCGCGCGCACCAATGGCGGCTTCACCGACGAAATTGTCCCAATTGTTGTCGGCAATCTGAGGGTCGAAACCGACGGCGGCATTCGCGACGACTCGTCTCAGGAGGTTCTCGACACCCTCGAGCCAGCGTTCGACAAGACCGGCACGGTTACTGCCGGCACATCTTCACCGCTCACCGACGGCGCCGCTGCCGTACTGATCTGTACGGAAGACTATGCCGATCGCAAGGGTTTGCCGAAACTTGCGCGAATCAGGAGCGTCGCCGTATCCGGTTGTGCGCCGGAAATTATGGGCATTGGCCCAGTTGGAGCAACGGCAAAAGCGCTGTCACGAGCCGGGCTCGACATGCAAGATATTGATGTTGTTGAACTCAATGAAGCCTTCTCCGCGCAGGCTCTCGCCGTAATCAAGGAGGGCAAGTTCGATGAGAAAAAAACCAACCTTGACGGCGGGGCAATTGCACTGGGTCATCCTCTCGGCGCGACCGGTGCCCGCATCACCGGCAAGGCAGCGTCGCTACTCCACCGCGAGGGCGCCAAATACGCCCTGGCAACGCAGTGTATTGGCGGCGGTCAGGGGATCGCCACGGTTTTGGAGGCTTGCGATGGGTAAATCCGCGGCCAGCGGAGTATCCGGCTCCGTGGACAAAACATTTGTGACGAAACAGTTATGAAGAAAGTTGCCGTTCTCGGTTCTGGCGTAATGGGTGGTGCAATCGCCGCGCATATCGCTAACGCCGGCGTTCCCGTCGCGTTGCTCGACATCTCCTCCGAGGGCGACGATCGTAACGAAATCGCCAACGCGGCGATCGCGCGCATGCAAAAAACTGATCCGGCTCCGTTTATGGCCCCGGAAGCGGCAAAGCTGATTACAGCTGGCAACCTCGATGATGATCTTGATCTTCTAAGCGACGCCGACTGGGTCTGCGAGGCGATCGTCGAAAGACTGGATATCAAGCACGAACTCTATCGTAAGATTGATCCAATCCGAAAACCTGGAAGCATCGTCTCGTCGAACACGTCGACGATCCCGCTTCACCGCCTCATCGATGGCCAATCCGATCGGTTTGCCGCAGACTTTTTGATTACCCATTTCTTTAATCCGCCGCGCTATATGCGGCTGCTCGAAATCGTCGCCGGCGAGGCAACGCGTTCCGACGCCGAGGCCCAGCTCAGTGCATTCGGCAATGTAAATCTTGGCAAGGACATCGTGCACTGCCGCGACACACCGGGCTTCATCGCCAATCGGATCGGTATCTACTGGATGACGGTCGCGATGGGCGAAGCGCTCGACCTCGGGCTTTCGGTAGAAGAAGCGGATTCCATCGTCGGTCGACCTATGGGCGTTCCCAAAACAGGAATCTTCGGTCTTGCCGATCTGACCGGCATCGATCTTTCACCCCACGTCATGCGTAGCATGGCTGAATTGCTGCCCGCAGACGATCCGTTTCAAAGCGTCTACGACGAACAAGGACGCCTGGCGACGCTCATTCTGACAATGATCAACGACGGCTACACGGGACGGAAAGGAAAGGGTGGTTTTTATCGCCTTAACAAGACCGACGGGAAGCGAATTAAGGAATCCCGCAACCTTGAGACTGGTGCGTACGGATTGGCTGGAAAATCACGTCTCGAAAGCGCCAAAGCGCGCAAACTGCGCGATCTTGTGTCACACCCCGACCGCGGCGGCACCTATGCCTGGCGCGTCCTTGCCAAGACTCTAAGCTACGTCGCAGGTCTGGTTCCCGAAATTACCGATGACATCGCCAGCGTCGATCGGGCCATGAAATCCGGCTACGCTTGGAAGAGCGGGCCCTTTGAGCAAATTGACCAGCTCGGCGTGGGTTGGTTCGTCGATCGCCTCGCCGCTGACGGCATGCCGATCCCGCCGCTGCTATCGCAAGCCAACGGAGAATCTCTCTACCGCGAAGAAGGTACCCAGATACAGGTTCGCACGCTTGACGGGGACTATCGTCCCATCACGCGGCCGGAAGGGGCGATGCGGTTGTCTGACTACAAGCGCGGCCGCGAGCCGATATCGGCAAACGTTTCTGCCAGCATTTGGGATGTTGACGACGGCGTCGCGTGCCTTGAGTTCCATTCGAAGATGAACGCGATCGATCCGCAAATCATTGCCATGGTTCGCGAGGCGGCAAAGATTGATAAGAAGGGGTTCAAAGCCCTCATCGTCTATAACGACGGTAGCAATTTTTCGGTCGGGGCCAATATTGGACTTGCTCTGTTCGCGGCAAATGCGGCCATGTGGCCGCTCATCGAGCAGAACACCAAAGAAGGACAAGACGCATTTCTAGGGCTGAAATACGCGCCGTTTCCGGTGATCGGCGCGCCATCTGGCATGGCGCTCGGCGGCGGTTGCGAGGTCCTGCTCCACTGTGATGCCATTCAGGCGCATGCTGAGAGTTATCTTGGACTGGTCGAAGTGGGTGTTGGCTTTGTTCCAAGTTGGGGCGGGACCAAAGAGGTCTTGTTGCGCAACTTGGCAAAAGAAAAAAGACCGGGCGGCCCGATGCCAGCGATCTCTGCGACCTTCGAAACGATCAGTCTTGCGAAAGTTTCGCGCTCCGCACGAGAGGCGAAAAAGTTGCTTTACCTGCGAGAGGGCGACGGCATCACCATGAACCGCGACCGCCTCTTGCTCGAAGCAAAAAACCGGGCGCTCACCATGGTCGACGACTACGCGCCCCCGGAGAAACCCGAAGCGTCACTCCCCGGTGCGACTGCCCGGGTTGCCTTGGAAATGGCGGTGGACGGCTTTGTCGCGAACGGGCGCGCGACCCATCATGATGGCACGGTGACCAAGGCTCTGGCGCGGATAGTGTCCGGCGGCGACACCGATATCGTTGATACGGTAACGGAAAAGGATCTGCTGACGCTCGAGCGCGAAGCGCAGATGAGGCTCGTTAAGACAACCGCGACTCTCGACAGACTTGAGCACATGTTGGAAACCGGCAAACCGCTGCGGAATTGAGGCCATGCAAACTTACAGCGCACCCGTGGATGATTTTCGTTTTATCCTTCACGACGTTCTCAAGGTCGACAACTACCGCAATCTGCCCAGCTTCGAGGAATTGGCGCCAGATCTGACCAGTGCAATCCTCGAGGAAGGCGCCAAGTTCTGCGAGGAACAGTTGTTGCCCCTGAATGCCACGGCCGATATCGAGGGTTGCCGGTACGAGAACGGCGAGGTTAAAACGCCAACCGGATTCAAAGAGGCCTACGACACCTACATTCACGGCGGTTGGACTGGCCTCGCCGGCGATCCCGAATATGGAGGCCAGGGACTGCCGCGCGTTATTGCCGGCTGCATCGGCGAAATGATGATGTCGGCCAACCTCTCGTTCAGTACCTATCCCGGCCTGTCCACCGGTGCTGTCGAGGCGATACACAACCACGGCAGTGAGCAGCAAAAAAACACCTACTTACCAAACCTCATTAGCGGCAAGTGGGGGGGTACAATGAACCTCACCGAGCCGCACTGCGGAACCGACCTTGGATTGATGAGGACAAAAGCGGAGCCGCAAGCCGACGGCACTTATGAAATCACCGGCACCAAGATTTTCATTACGTCAGGCGAGCACGACCTCACCGAGAATATTATCCACCTGGTGCTCGCAAAAATTCCTGGCGGCCCCCCGGGCATTCGCGGCGTGAGCCTGTTTATCGTTCCGAAATTTCTCGTTGCCGACGAGGACGCACTCGGTGAGCGCAATGGCGTGATGTGCGCGTCGATCGAACACAAGATGGGTATCAATGGATCGGCCACCTGCGTCATGAACTACGAGGCGGCAACCGGCTACCTTCTCGGCGGCGAGCACAAGGGTATGCGGGCGATGTTCACGATGATGAATGCGGCTCGCCTTGCGGTCGGCGTCCAAGGCCTTGCCTTGTCGGAAACTGCCTATCAAAGCGCCGCTGCTTACGCCAAGGAACGACGCCAGGGACGTGCCCTAAGCGGTGCCAAAGAACCTGATGAGGCGGCCGATCCCATTATCGTCCACCCGGACGTACGCCGCATGTTGATGACGATGCGTGCGTTCAACGAAGGCGCGAGAGCGTTGGCCATGTGGATAGGGTTGCACCTCGATTTCTCAACCGTTCATCCCGACGAACGAACGCGCCAGGACTCGGAGGATCTCGTCGCGCTTCTGACGCCGGTCATCAAGGCCTACTTCACGGATTATGGCTTTGAATCGGTCAATCTGGGTCTGCAGTGCTTCGGTGGTGCCGGGTACATCCGAGAGACCGGTATGGAGCAGTTGGTGCGCGACGCGCGCATAAGCCAAGTCTATGAGGGCGCCAACGGGATTCAGGCCCTGGATCTGGTTGGCCGGAAACTCCCCTCGCACATGGGACGATCGCTGCGCCAGTTCTTCCACCCGGTCGACCAATTCATCCAACTGCATATCGACGATGCGGAAATGCGACCCTATGTCGGGCCGCTCGCAAAGTCGTTTGGCCGGTTACAACAAGCAACCTTGTGGATGGGTGAGAAGGGCCTAGGCGATCCCGACCAGGCGGCGGCCGGGGCATCCGACTATCTGCGCCTGATGGGGCTGGTTGCACTCGGGTTCATGTGGGCACGGATTGCTGAAACCGCGCGCCAAAAGCTCGACGAGGGAGTTGAGAATCGGGAGTTTTACGAAGCAAAGCTCGCTACGGGTCGCTTCTTCATGGAGCGTATGCTCCCTGACACGTCATCGTTACTCTCCAAACTCACATCGGGCGCGGCCAATGTCATGGCTCTGGACGCGGCTGCATTCTAAGTTGCGCGCCAAGGCCTAGACGGCGCTCTCGCGGAGACAGTCATGCGTGCAAAACCGCTCGATGGAATAAAGGTGCTCGACCTTTCGCGCCTGTTGCCCGGTGCGCTCTGCACCCAGCACTTGGCCGACATGGGGGCTGACGTTCTTAAGATCGAGGACCCCGGCCTGGGCGACTACTCACGCTGGATCAAACCGTTGATCAAGGCCCATTCCGGATTTTTCCTGACGGTAAGTCGCAACAAGCGCGCGATGAAGCTCGATCTCAAGAAGCCCGAGGGCAAAGAGGTGTTCGCCAAGCTTGCCCGTGACGCCGACGTCGTCTTCGAGAGTTTTCGGCCCGGTGTCGTCGATCGTTTGGGGATCGGCTATGACGATGTGTGCAAGATCAATCCGCGTATTGTCTATTGCTCTTTATCGGGCTATGGGCAGGACGGCCCCTATCGTGAGCGCGCCGGTCACGATGTGAACTACTGTTCGTATGCGGGTGTCACCGAGCAAACCGGCGAATGGGATGGCGCGCCGGCTCTGCTTAACTTTCAGATTGCCGATCTTGCGGGCGGCTCTCTAAGTTCGGTAATGGGAATCCTGGCCGCTTTGGTCGACCAACAACGGACTGGAAAAGGGCGCTACGTAGACGTCTCGATGACCGATTGCACGCTCGCCCACGCCGTCATCACCCTGGCGCGAATGGGCATCGAAGGAGCGCCGAGAGCACGGGGCGACGATTACCTTACCGGTGGCATCCCCAGTTATGGGATCTACGAGACCGCCGACAGCCGCTTCGTAAGCTTGGGTGCATTGGAGCCCAAATTCTGGAATGCGTTTTGCGCCGCAATTGACCGCCCGGATCTGGCGGATTGCGGCGAGACTTGGGGCGACGAAGGGCGCGCGATCGGTGCCGAACTCGCAAACGTGTTCAAATCACAAACACAAGCCTATTGGACCGCGTTTGGCGAAAGAGTCGACTGCTGTTTGGCCCCGGTCTTATCGCTGCAGGAGAGCATGGAAAACGAACAGATACAGGCGCGCGGCATGTTCGTGACCGACCAACACCCGACGGACGGGGAAGTTCTCCAATTCGCCTTCCCAATCAAGTTCAGCGAGTTTGAGTTCTCGATAGATCGCTCCGCACCGCTGCATGGAGAACACACCGAGCAAGTTCTTACCTCGCTCGGATATGACGACGGTGCCATCAAGCAGTTGCGTGGCTCGGGCGTTATCTAGGGGTGGGAAACTAGCTTATGACCGCGACCGCCATAAGTTAGGTTTCAGCCGCTCATGCAATCGCGTCTGCAGCTTGAGAGGAATAGTACGGTGACACCGCTCGATGAGATTACCGAACAGTTGCGTGAACGCTTCGGCGAAGATTCGGGACTTGACGCGACGTTCAAGTTCGATTTTGGCGATGCCGGGGTAATATTTGTGGATGCCGCATCGGTCCCGCACGTGATTTCAAATGAAGGTGACGACGCCGATTGTACGATTTCGATCTCCCTCGACGACTTTCGCGAAATGGCGAGTGGCGAACTTAGCCCGACAACGGCCTTCATGATGGGCAAGCTGAAAATTGACGGCAGTATGTCGATCGCCATGAAACTCGCCGACGTCCTGTAGACCGCACTAAATCTGATCCGCAGCAACACGCTTGCCAATCTTGTCCCATACTTGTCCCATACTTGGACGAGAACTATTCGCGCGATTTGGCCGGCCCGCTGAAGATACGCCAAACCCCCGTGGCGGTAACCGCCGCTACCCCGTCGACGTTAAGACACCCGCGCACGAACGCGAGCGATCGCGTCCGGCGGATGACCTCACCGCTCCCGTCGATCCAGCTGTTGGCAGAAACCGGTGCTAGAAAATCGCAATTCATCGACACCGTGCTGACATGATTCTTACCTCCCGTAACCTGGATCACGGTTGAGGTGAGAACCATATCCATAACCGTCATGAGCAACCCGCCATGGACGATATTGACGGGGTTGGTATGCCGGGATTCCGCGCGAAAACCATAACATCGGCCAGCGCCATCACCCTTGATGTAGAACGGGCCGATGAGTCGATGAAAACCGCCATGCGGGTCCCGTTCACGAAATCCAGGAGGGGGCTTTGGATGGTCCACGGACATCTGTTATCCAGCCGATATCGGTTGGGTTGCAATAGCGGGGCGTTAAGCGATCTCCAAGTCTTATCAAGGAATGTTGTTCGCAACCCTTGAGTGGAATTTTCTCTTTTGTGATAAAGAGTTATCCACGATATATTAAACGGTTTGATTAATAGTCGCGCCAATAGGCGCGATCGAAAATCATATGGCTGACGAGAAACCAGAAAAAAAACCTGATTCCGGCAACTGGCTGGGGCCGTTCATCAAGCCTTTGCGGCCCATTTTCCGCGAAGTTTTGGTGATGTCGCTTTTCGTCAACCTGCTTGCCCTCGCGGTTCCGATTTTCACGATGCAAGTCTACGACCGGGTTATTTTCAAGGCCGGCATGTCTACGTTGCAGGGGCTCGTCATTGGCATGGCCCTGGTCGTTGTGTTTGACAATGTGCTGCGTCAAGCACGCAGCAGAATCATGCAAAAGGCCGCGCTCAGGATTGACGTTTGGGTCGGCCGCAAGCTGGTTCGGAAACTGCTGGCGCTGCCTCTCGCGACCCTCGAGAGCAGGCCGAACGCACATTGGCAAGCCCTGTTTCGTGATACCGAGATGGTGCGCAACACGATCTCGGGGCCTACCACCTTACTCGTCGCCGATCTTCCCTTTGCAATAATGTTTCTAGCGTTGATTTTCGTAATCGCCAAACCGATCGTTTGGGTGCTGGCGATTATTCTACCCACGTTTGTGTTCCTCGCCTGGCGTTCTGCGAACAAGCTCAGCACCGTGAGCAACGTCGAGAAACAGACCGGCTTTGGGCGCGACGCATTGATCTCGGAGACCATCGCCGGACGTATGACCGTCAAGGCGCTATCGCTGGAAAATACCATTCAACCGATGTGGGAGGAACGCCACGCCGAGACCATCGAGGAGTCGCTGGTGCGCGGCAAGTTGTCGGATCAATACGTTAATTTTGGCGCCGGCTTAACTCTCCTAAGTACGATCGCCCTAACAACTGTTGGCGCACTCGCCATCCTCGACCAACAGATGACGATGGGGTCTCTCATCGCCTCCAACATGCTGATGGGTCGAATACTCGGACCTTTCAATCAGCTCGTCGGTTCGTGGCGCAATTACGCGCAATTCAAACAAGCGGTCGGTCGGCTTGGAGAGATGTTTCAGCTCACTGAGGACCGCACCGAATCAGCAATTCACCTAGATCTACCGCGCGGCGAAATGCGCGTCGAGCAGGTCACGTTCCGCTACGGCGATGAACCCAGTCCGGTAATCGACAACATGCGGCTGGAGATCAAACCAGGCAATATGGTCGCGGTGATGGGATCCAACGGTAGCGGCAAAACGACGCTCATCAAGCTGCTCCAAGGGCTCTATCAGCCGAGCGACGGACGCATCCTGCTCGACAATGCCGATATATCCCAGTTCTCGCGCCACGACCTGTCCACGTGGATCGGTTACGTGCCGCAGGAAGTTTTCCTGTTCACCGGATCGATCCGCGAAAACATTGCCAAACCGATGCCCGAGGCCACTGATCAACAGGTGGTGGAGGCCGCCCAAGCCTCAGGGCTCCACGACCGAATAATCGATATGCCGGAGGGCTATGCCACCGATATTGGCGAAGCTGGGCGACGCTTGCCCGGCGGTCTGCGGCAGCGGATCGCAATTGCCCGTGCGTTCCTTAACCAACCACCAGTGATGATCCTTGATGAGCCGAGCGCAAATCTTGATCGTGAAGGAGAGGCGGAACTCGCAGAGTCATTAAGGGCTTACGCCGACGGCGGCAAAACGGTTGTGGTGGTAACCCATAGCGGCGGAATGCTGTCGGCCTGCGACCAGGTTCTAATTTTGCAGAAGGGCCGGCTGGTCCGGGCCGGACGACCCGAGGATATTTTGCCGCAAATGTTAGGGGCCAACGCACGGCAGACGAAAGCGCCGACCCGGCCGCAACAGCCGGCCGAGCAAACCGCACCTGACGCGCCCGCCGAAGCATCGATCGAGGCGAGCGCAGCAAAACCACGCCCGTTACCAATACCGCAAGGTGCGCGACAGTCCCAACCAACACCAACGCAAACTTTGCCGCCGCCGCAGCAACAACCGGAAACACCGCCAGCGCCGCAGCCCGCCGTCAATTCCGCTCCGCAACAACCGCCGCCGATTCCTGCGGTCGCCGGCGTAGCGGCGCCACCAATAGCGCCACCGGCACCGGTCATATCAAATGGGGTTTCCGATCAGCTGGGACTTCCCCGCGCCGTTTCTCTAGATGGGGGACCCCCACCCCAACCAAGTGGGGTTCCGCCAAAGGCGGCGCTGGAATCGTCGATGGGCGAGCCGCCGGCAAGAGCCCGCCCCGTGCCCCACCTTCGTGCTGTCGAATCGACAAGCGACACCGCCGAAGCGCACCCCGAATTGGGGCAACCACGCGCGGTCTACACCCAGGCTCAGACCGATCCGGTCAGCCCTGAGAGCGCCGCCGAACACACGGGCACACCGGAACCCGAGCCCGACGACAGCCACGATCCGACCCAGCCACTGCCAATGCAAACATCGAGCGCAGTTTCAGACCCGACAACGACAGGGAGTGGGCGCGAGCGCGTCTAGTCAAAACGATGAGCCGCCTTGACGAAATCATCGATAGCCATCCCATTCCCAGCATGCGTCCGCTCGCCTGGGCCATCATGTTTGTGCTCACAATCACCGCTGCATGGGCGTTTTCCGCAAAACTTGAAGAGGTTTCATCGGCCAGTGGCGAGGTCGTTCCGGTCGGGCAGGTAAAGGTAATCCAGCACCTCGAAGGCGGCATTATTCAGGAACTTTTCGTCAGCGAAGGGAGCCGAGTTGACGAGGGTGATTCACTGGCGCAACTGGGACTCGCAGCAAGCTCGGTGAACAAAGAAGAGCTCGAAGTTCGGTTAGATGGTTTGCTCCTGAAGCTGGCGCGGCTCGATGCCGAGGCGCGTGGCAAGAAACTCTCTTTTCCACCCGATGTAGCTGAGCGCCGACCCCAGTTCCTTCGTACCGAGGACGCGGCTTTCCAGGCGCGCCTCAACGAGCTGAATAGCCTGGTCTCTACTCAGCGTCAGGCGGTCAACCAACGGGCGCTGGAGATCAAGGAACTCCAAGCCAAGCTCGCGGCGCTTCAGCAAGACCTTGGTCTGGCTAGAAAGAATTTTAAAATCTCCAAGGATCTGCTTGATCAGCAACTGACCACGCGGGTTGATCATTTAAAACTGGAACGCGAGCTTGGTGCATTGGACGGTGAGATCGCTGCGACGAAGCTCGGTATCGATCGCGCTCGCGCGGCGCAGTCGGAGGCACGCGGGCGCCAGCGCGAGGAAACGCTGCGGTTCCGGCGAGCGGCTCTGGAGGAGTACAGCGGAACAGAACAATCGATCGCGCGTTCACGCGAACAACTTCAAAAAGCATCAGAGCAGGCCCAGCGAACAACCATCCGCAGTCCGATCAAGGGCATCGTTAAAAACTTGAAATACAACACGATCGGCGGCGTCGTTAAGGCCGGTGAGCCAATCATGGAGATCGTGCCGACCGGAACCGCCGTTGTCATCGAAGCGAAGCTAAACCCGATCGACCGCGGCTATGTCGAGGAAGGTCAGGAGGCGGTCGTCAAAATCTCGACATATGATTTCGTCCGCTATGGCGGCCTCGATGGCCGCGTATCGCTCATCGCCCCCGATTCATCGACCGACGAGGATGGCAGTCCCTATTTTCGCGTGGTGATCGAGACAGACAAGAACTACCTCGGCGATGCCCAAGGCGAGCTGCCGATTACACCTGGTATGGAAGCGATCGTCGATATTCGGACCGGTCGCAAATCGGTGATCGATTACCTGATCAAGCCGGTGCTCAAGCTCAAGCACGAGGCGTTTCGCGAGCGCTAGGTGTGGTGTCTCTCGCTAGCGAAACCTACTTGCTGGTCGCGACGTAGACGCCATCCCAATCCGACGCCGGCGGATCGGCGATGTATTCGTCGAGCCGTTCGTCGTAGAGATCGTAAAGCACACCCAAATCGTACGTCTCGATGGCGCGGCATTCCTTGAGCAGTTCTTTTGCGCGCGCCCATTCCTGGCCGCGATAGCTATCGATCATTTCGACGTGCTTGGCCTGAAATGCCTGATAGTCAGGATCGCCCAGCACCTCGATGGCACCGAGTAAGGTAAAGATTCGAACGGCCTCTACCTTGCCTTTCACCGCGATCAGGTCGAGTTCGATGAAGGCGAAATCGTCGGGCACCAGGTTGACGGTTTCGCCGCCGACCACGATGCCAACGCCATAGTTTTTGGACTGGCCCTCGAGTCGCGCAGAAAGGTTTACCGCATCGCCGAGAACCGAATAGTCGAACCTCTGGTCGGAGCCCATGTTGCCAACGACGACATCGCCTGAATTGACTCCGATACCCACGTTAAGCGGGAAATATTTGCGACCTTCCTCCTCAGCCTCGCGGCGAACGTCATCGTTAATACCCTCAAGCGCCGCAAACATCGCCAGCGCCGAATCGCACCCATGTTTGGCGTGGTCTTCATCTTCCATCGGTGCATTCCAAAACGCCATAATGCAGTCGCCCATATACTTATCGATCGTTCCTTTGCGCTGCATAATCATGTCGGTCATCGGCGTGAGGAAGCGATTAATGAGCTTCGTGAGGCCTTGTGGGTCCTCCTTGAACTGTTCCGAGATTGTCGTGAAACCTCGGATGTCGCTAAACATGATCGTCATCTCTTTCATCTCGCCGCTGAGTTGGAGTCGATCGGTGTCTGACGTCAGGGCCTATGGGACGAACTGAGGTAATTTCATAACGGAGGATTTCTGGTTCATCGTCGTGAGCGAAGGGAACGAAGATGAGACAGAAATCGATGAGTTCGAGAGATGCCGCGGAGCGGACGGTGCGGGATATTCGCCGCAAGACCCGCAAGCAATATTCGGCCGAAGAGAAGATCCGGATCGTACTGTCGGGTCTGCGTGGCGAGGACAGCATCGCTGAGCTGTGCCGCCGGGAAGGGATCGCCGAGAGCCTGTATTACAGCTGGTCGAAGGAGTTCCTTGAAGCTGGCAAGAAACGGCTTTCTGGCGATACCGCACGCCAGGCATCCTCGGGTGAGGTCAAGGACCTGCGCCACGAGATGCGCGACCTCAAGGAGGCGCTTGCTGAACAGGTGCTGGAGAACCGGCTGCTGAAAAAAAGCATGACCGGGGCTGGGGGAGACAACGAATGAGGTATCCCCCCTCCGAGAAGCTGGAGATCATCCGCCTGGTCGAACGCTCCCATCTACCGGTCCGGCGCACCTTGGACAAGCTGGGTATTCCGACGACCACTTTCTATCGCTGGTACGATCGCTATCGGGCCTTTGACGAGGCCGGTCTTGAAGACCGCAATTGCGGGCCCGGCCGGGTGTGGAACCGTATCCCGGACGATATCCGCGGCCAGATCGTAGAGCTGGCCCTGGATGAGCCGGAGCTGTCGCCACGGGAACTGGCAGTAACCTTCACCGACACCAAGGGCTACTTTGTCTCGGAAGCGTCCGTCTACCGCCTGCTCAAGGCTCACGACCTGATCACCAGCCCAGCCTTCGCCGTCATCAAGGCAGCCGATGAGTTCCACGACAAGACCACAGCGCCCAACCAGCTGTGGCAGACCGACTTCACCTACTTCAAGGTCATCGGATGGGGCTGGTTCTATCTGTCAACAATCCTCGACGACTTCTCGCGCTACATCATCGCCTGGAAGCTGTGCACCACCATGCGGGCTGAAGACGTGACCGACACGCTCACGCTAGCCCTGCAGGCATCGGGCTGCGGCAAGGCTGAGGTCGTTCACAAACCCCGTCTGCTCAGCGACAACGGCTCGTCCTACATCGCAGGCGATCTTGCCGTCTGGCTCAAGCGTCAGGGTATGGATCACGTCCGCGGTGCACCAAACCATCCCCAGACCCAGGGCAAGATCGAGCGTTGGCATCAGACCCTGAAGAACTGTGTCTTACTGGAGAACTACTATCTGCTGGGCGACCTCGAGGCCGGCGTCGGCGCTTTCGTCGAGCACTACAACCACCGCCGCTACCACGAAAGCCTCGGCAATCTAACGCCGGCTGACGTCTACTTCGGCCAGCACCACGCCATCATCAAGAGAAGGAGAAAGATCAAAGAACTGACCATCCAAAAACGCCGCTTGGCCCATCAGAAGCAAGCGGCATAACATCAACCAGGATGAGCCAGAGCCTCCTTTAGAAAACCGCCGCTGTTGTCCCATTCATTTTGACGACGGACACCCCCGACCAACTTAAAGAGCAGACGCTCGAACGACTTGTCGATCAGCTACTCGCGCTCGCGGGTCGGCAACCGGTGTTGCATATTTTTGAAGATGCGCATTGGGCGGATCCTTCCACCCTCGAGGCCCTAGAGCAGCTGATAGATCGCGCGCAAGCTGCGCGGGTGTTAACGATTATCACATGTCGGCCCGAGTTCGAGCCGCCGTGGCACCGCCATACTCATCTCACTTCGCTCAGCCTTAACCGGCTCAGTCACACCCAGTCCAGGACGGCTGTGTCTCGAAAGTGGTGGAAATTTGAGGATGGCGTAATCTCCGGGTGACAAGACAACCACCCAACCGGCGGCTAGCACCGCCAAGGAGATCACGCCATGAAGAACACTACCGAGACTTCTGCGCTTTCGCTACTGGCCAATGACGCCGGCTATGATCCGCTCGAGGACCGGCTGCGGGAGAACATCAGATCCACGATCGAGGCCGTTTTTGAGGAGGAACTTGCGCAGTTTCTCGGGCGCTGCCGATACGGTCGAGAGGACGCGCTTCGGCAAGGGTATCGGAACGGGCACCGGGAGCGGCAACTGACGGGGACATTCGGGACCGAGAGGGTGAGCGTGCCGCGTGCACGGATCGTTGAGGAAGACGGTCGGGCGTCGGAATGGCGTTCGCGGGCGCTGCCGCGCTACCAGCGGCTGACCAGAAAGGCCGAGGCGCTGATCGCTTCGGTGTATCTGTCCGGAACCAACACGCGGCGGGTGAAACGCGCGCTGTTCGGGCTCTTCGGGGGTGCTGTGAGCAAGGACGTTGTGAGCCGGGCGTGGCGCAAGGTGAAGGTCGATTGGGACGCCTGGTGCAGCCGTGGCCTCGCGGATGAGGATATCGTTCGGCTGATCCTTGACGGCACTGTGATCAAGACCCGACTGGATCGCAAGGCCACCAACATCTCGGTTCTCGCGGCTATAGGGGTGCGCCGGGATGGCCAGAAGGTCTTGCTTTCGATCGGGAATATGGGCGGAGAAAGCCAGGCGGCGTGGCGCCAGTTCCTCGACGACCTTGATGCGCGTGGACTGAAACGGCCCGGGTTTGTCATCGTCGATGGCGCGCCGGGACTGGAGGCGGCTCTGTCGGCGCTTTGGGGCGATGACCTTCCCGTTCAACGCTGCACCGTGCACAAGCACCGCAACCTTCTGGGTCATGCTCCCAAACACATGCATGACGAGCTGAGCGAAGATTACCGCGATATGATCTATGCCGACACTGCCTCCGAGGTGGAAACCCGCCGCAAGGCGTTTGTCCGCAAGTGGCGGCTGAAATGCAGGGCCGTCGCGGACAGCCTCGCAGAAGCGGGCGACAAGCTCTTTACCTTCACGCGCCTGTCCAAGAGCCAATGGAAATCAGCCCGAACGACCAACGCCATTGAGCGTCTCAACGAGGAGTTCAAGCGCCGGATCAAAACACAGACCGTGCTGCCGTGTCCCGAAACAGTGCCGATGCTCCTCTGGGCGCTCCTCGCTTGCGGCCAAATCCAGATGCGCAAAGTCGATGGATGGGAAACCCTCGATCAGCTAATCGCCGACGAAACCCTTGACCGCGCGGCCTGACCGCCGCAAAACTCAACCCGCTCGGAGAGGCGCCAAAACCAATTTCCACCACTTTCGAGACACAACCTCCAGGACGATGGTGGAGAGCGTGACGGTTGGCAAAGGAGTGCCTCCAGAGGTTGTCAGCGAGGTCGTCGCCAAAACCGATGGTATTCCGCTGTTCGTGGAGGAGTTGACAAAGTCGGTGCTAGAGTCGGAGCTGCTGGAAAATACCGGCCTAGGTTCTGAGCGGTTCCGGTCCAGCCCATCGCTTGAGATCCCGACGACCTTGCAGGATTCGTTGATGGCGCGCCTCGACCGCCTGGAAGAGGTTAAGGAGATTGCTCAGAGTCCGACTCGAAACTCTATGTTTGATAACAGTACCTTGCGAGCCGCCTTGTGAGGAGTCGGATGTTGGCGACAAGAATCCATGCCTGTGCGGAGGCGATTGATTTCTCCCAATCCTTGGCCAGTCGACGGCATCGGTTGAGCCAGGCGAAGGTCCTCTCGACGACCCATCGTCTGGGCAGGAGCTCGAAGCCCTGGGCGGTGTCTGAGCGCTTGATGATCTCGAGCTTCCAGCGGCCGATGTCCTCAAGGGCGCCCTCGAGTTTCGGTCCCGCGTAGGCGGCGTCGGCGAAGAGGTGACGCAGCCGGGGGAAGCGATGACGGATCGATTTGAGGACCTCGGGCGCGCCGTCGCGGTCCTGGATATCGGCTGCGTGCACGATCAGGCCGACCAGCAGGCCGAGTGTATCGGTGACGATGTGACGCTTGCGGCCCTTGATCTTCTTGCCCGCGTCATAGCCCCGAACACCACCGCTTTCCGTGGTTTTCACGCTCTGGCTGTCGATCACCCCGGCGCTCGGGCCGGCCTCGCGTCCTTCCAGCTCCCGGGCCGCCATGACCAGGTGATGGTTGATGCTCTCCAGCAGGCCGTTGGAGCGCCAGTCGTAGAAATAGCGCTGGACCGTGGAAGGCGGAGGGAAGTCGTTCGGCAACATCGCCCACTGGCAGCCCGTCGAGGCCATGTACATGACCGCATCCATGACATGGCGCAGGTCCGTCGTCCTCGGCCGGCCGATCATCTTGCGCGGCGGCATGAGCGGCGCGATCAACGCCCACTCTCGATCCGTCAGGTCGCTTGCGTAGCGCCCGCCACGGCGCTCATAATTCGGGCGAGTGATTTCGGTCCACATGTTGTGCCTCCTCGTTTGCTTTGACACAACCGAGTAAGCCACAACCGACTGAAATCACTCAACTAGTTTCGGGTTGGCCTCTTAGGTCTGCAATTGGCTAGACCCGGTCGTTTCGGCTGGCACCGGAATACGTCAATTGCTGGGTGTAAACTTGCCGTTCGGTGTTGAAATGTCGGTTTAGGGGCCGAAACCCGCCGTCGATAGCGGGTGTCCAGCAAGGCAGATTTTGACCCATTGCGGTCATTTCGACGGGTGTCACGCTCTGGTGGGTTCGACTACCAGCATCTTAGCCAGGGCTAACCAGACATGGTTGCTAACTAGGAGCTCCGGCGAGGGGCTCTAAGTTGGATAAGGATAGATAAAGGGGTAAATTGTTTTTGGACCTCGGTCCAAACGCATAGAACTGATCAATCTGAAAGCCCCGTCGCCCTCCCCAGGGAGCGGGGCTTTCTCTATCTCGGTGTTCGAATGGGTCGCACGCCCAAAATGTGTTGTCGCCCCGCGTGGGTGTACATAACACCACAGGCATGGCTATTTGCTGTACATTCCCGATAATCAGACAACGTCGGGGGATCAAATGAGCATCGCACTTCGGGCATTCTATGCGCTCGTGATCGCACTCTTACTTGCGCCGCTCCCTGCAAACGCACAAGACGCCAAGATTGGTGTTACCGCAGTGGTCAACCCGAATGCGACCGGCCAGCCACCTTCGCAAGCAAGGCGCACTTTGTTGATCGGCTCAAGCGTGTTCAGCCAGGAGAACGTAATCACGACCGAAAATGGTCAGGCGCAGATGCTGTTTCTCGATGAATCAGCGCTGACCATCGGCCCCAACTCGGAAGTCGTGCTCGATGAGTTCGTCTACGACCCCAACACCAAGACCGGCAAGCTGGCGCTAACCGCAACCAAAGGGCTATTCCGACTGGTTGGTGGACGTATCAGCAAAACCAACCCCGTGATTTTGAAAACGCCGACTGCAACGATTGGTATCCGCGGTGGCATCGCCATGGTCAATGCCTCCGACGTCGGTGGCGCTACCACCTCAACGTTCCTGTTTGGCGACCAGATGGATGTGACGTCCGGCGGTGTAACCAAGTCGGCAACCCGTCCCGGCTTCACGATCACCGTAACGAACGCCAATGTTCCTCCGTCCGATCCGGTGCCCGCGATCGCCGCCCAACTGTCCGGCGCTTTAAGTTCATTGGAAGGCAGCAGCGAGCCGGCGAGCGATAGCGAGAATGCGCCAACCGACGACAATGTCGCGGCGGCCGGCGTATCCGGTGGTTCGGAGTCGGCTCCTAGCGCGGTCGCGCCGCCGGAGCCTGCCAAGACCGTAGCCGAAATAGCGGCAGAGGTGGAAGAGGTCGCTGGCATAGTCATCGACAGTGAAGGAGAGGAGGAAAAAAAGGAGAACAGTACGGAAATCGCGACGGAGCCTGGGGCTAGCACTGGCGGTGGTTTGAGCGGCTTGACCGGGTTGGTGGGGCGCTTCAAGCACTCAACGAGCATCACCCAGGGCAGTGACGATGGCACGGGCGGCAACTTCAACTCGCCTTTCTCAAACGCAAACGTATCAGGCGGTACCTTTACCGTTGTGCTGCCGAGCTCCAATAGCCTTACCTTTCCAGTTCAGGCAGCATCGTTGGGGCCGCTGAGTTTTACGGCTGCGAGCGGAGCAACAGGGCCGCTAAACGGCTCGAGCGGACTCGCAGGAACCAGCACGGTGTTTTCGGGAAATCAGTTCGTGGTGCTCGAGGCGGCGGAGATTACGACTCCCACGCATCTGGTTTTTGCTTTTGCTGGCACGCCAACGGCCTCGTTCCCCACCACGGGTGCGACGTTCTATGGTTTCCGCCGCGACTTCCAGCTCGATAGTAACGTGCCGTTCGTCCTCAAGGCATCAGGCGGCGATATCCTCCCCGACCCTGCGCTGTCTACCGCGGCCGAAGCCTTTGCCGCGATCTACTGGGATACGTCAGGTGCATCGACAGCACAGCGGGTATTCGGTTTTGCCACCGGCGGCGTGTCGGGAACCGGAACATCGCAGAAATCTGTTGGCAGCCTAATCATCGGTAACGTTGTTACTGCAACGTTGGACGGTGTTACTCGAACGTTTATCGATGCTGCGATGGTGGGTAGCTCACGCACGTCCAGCGGCCTGCTGCCGCACTTTATCGATGGCGAGGCGAGCACGGCTTTCGGCGGCGGCAGCTCCTTTGGCCAGGATATCTTTTTCTTTGGCGACAACGCCGGCTTCTTCGTTATGGAGGGCGTTGAGATAAATAACTCGGGTGTCAAGATAAACGTAGGCACTGAGAAGATCGAGGACACCTTTGGCACTGTCGCGTCCGCTACCGAATACTCACCCAATACGGTGTTCTCTCCGGCCACCGACACGTTGGAAGCGCGTACCACGCGCAACATGAACGGCTACGTCGGCGGGTTGTTTGAGCGGGTCCTGTCGGACGGATCGCAAGATACGACGACCGGCGGCCAGCGCATCTTCTGGACACTTGGTAACAGCGGCGGTGAGCCGATTCCAACGAGCGTCATCGTTCAGACGAGTGCGACGACCAACAAAGTCCACGTCCATTTCAACGGCGAGAATGCGGAGATCCAAGGGACGCAACTATTCCTCACCAACATGGGCGACGAGGACCCTGTGTTCGGAAGCGGTACAACGACATCGGGTGACAGTGCGTTTATCGACAATTCCGCGTTTGGCGCAGTGGACTCCAACAACGCCATTTCGATCGACATAATCGACCCCCCGACGACACTTACCGATGTCCATAGTGGCATGGCGACCGTGAACATCGATGGTGCATCGGACTTTGGCGTTACGTCGCCCTGTACTTGTGCGTTTCTCGACTGGGGTGTGTGGAGTGTCAATTACGTAACCGCTATCAACACTCAGAAGCGCTTCCACCTTGCCGGTTGGGTAGCTGGCGAGCTCGCCGACCTGACGAGTGGGGTTCTGGCGAACCAGCCTACCGGAACCGCGACCTACCTCGGTCACATGTATGGGACCGTTCTGAATAGCGGGTCGATCTACACTGCTTCGGGCACGTACCAGAACGTTTGGAACTTCGATACCGATACGGGTGCTGTTTCGCTCACTAACTTCGATGGTCTGGCCACCTTCACGGGCACGGCCACGGCGCTCTCCAACGCGCGCGAGTTCACCACCGGCACAATCTCCAATGGCGCCGGCTTCAGCGCCCAGGTACGCGGTTCGTTCGTCAAGAGCACGACCGACAATACTGCCGGTCACATGGGCGACTTCCATATCCTCGGTTCGAGCTACAAGGCGGCTGGTATCCTCTTAGAGTCCGACTCGAAACTCTATGTTTGATAACAGTACCTTGCGAGCCGCCTTGTGAGGAGTCGGATGTTGGCGACAAGAATCCATGCCTGTGCGGAGGCGATTGATTTCTCCCAATCCTTGGCCAGTCGACGGCATCGGTTGAGCCAGGCGAAGGTCCTCTCGACGACCCATCGTCTGGGCAGGAGCTCGAAGCCCTGGGCGGTGTCTGAGCGCTTGATGATCTCGAGCTTCCAGCGGCCGATGTCCTCAAGGGCGCCCTCGAGTTTCGGTCCCGCGTAGGCGGCGTCGGCGAAGAGGTGACGCAGCCGGGGGAAGCGATGACGGATCGATTTGAGGACCTCGGGCGCGCCGTCGCGGTCCTGGATATCGGCTGCGTGCACGATCAGGCCGACCAGCAGGCCGAGTGTATCGGTGACGATGTGACGCTTGCGGCCCTTGATCTTCTTGCCCGCGTCATAGCCCCGAACACCACCGCTTTCCGTGGTTTTCACGCTCTGGCTGTCGATCACCCCGGCGCTCGGGCCGGCCTCGCGTCCTTCCAGCTCCCGGGCCGCCATGACCAGGTGATGGTTGATGCTCTCCAGCAGGCCGTTGGAGCGCCAGTCGTAGAAATAGCGCTGGACCGTGGAAGGCGGAGGGAAGTCGTTCGGCAACATCGCCCACTGGCAGCCCGTCGAGGCCATGTACATGACCGCATCCATGACATGGCGCAGGTCCGTCGTCCTCGGCCGGCCGATCTTCTTGCGCGGCGGCATGAGCGGCGCGATCAACGCCCACTCTCGATCCGTCAGGTCGCTTGCGTAGCGCCCGCCACGGCGCTCATAATTCGGGCGAGTGATTTCGGTCCACATGTTGTGCCTCCTCGTTTGCTTTGACACAACCGAGTAAGCCACAACCGACTGAAATCACTCAACTAGTTTCGGGTTGGCCTCTTAGAGTCCGACTCGAAACTCTATGTTTGATAACAGTACTTTGCGAGCCGCCTTGTGAGGAGTCGGATGTTGGCGACAAGAATCCATGCCTGTGCGGAGGCGATTGATTTCTCCCAATCCTTGGCCAGTCGACGGCATCGGTTGAGCCAGGCGAAGGTCCTCTCGACGACCCATCGTCTGGGCAGGAGCTCGAAGCCCTGGGCGGTGTCTGAGCGCTTGATGATCTCGAGCTTCCAGCGGCCGATGACCTCAAGGGCGCCCTCGAGTTTCGGTCCCGCGTAGGCGGCGTCGGCGAAGAGGTGACGCAGCCGGGGGAAGCGATGACGGATCGATTTGAGGACCTCGGGCGCGCCGTCGCGGTCCTGGATATCGGCTGCGTGCACGATCAGGCCGACCAGCAGGCCGAGTGTATCGGTGACGATGTGACGCTTGCGGCCCTTGATCTTCTTGCCCGCGTCATAGCCCCGAACACCACCGCTTTCCGTGGTTTTCACGCTCTGGCTGTCGATCACCCCGGCGCTCGGGCCGGCCTCGCGTCCTTCCAGCTCCCGGGCCGCCATGACCAGGTGATGGTTGATGCTCTCCAGCAGGCCGTTGGAGCGCCAGTCGTAGAAATAGCGCTGGACCGTGGAAGGCGGAGGGAAGTCGTTCGGCAACATCGCCCACTGGCAGCCCGTCGAGGCCATGTACATGACCGCATCCATGACATGGCGCAGGTCCGTCGTCCTCGGCCGGCCGATCTTCTTGCGCGGCGGCATGAGCGGCGCGATCAACGCCCACTCTCGATCCGTCAGGTCGCTTGCGTAGCGCCCGCCACGGCGCTCATAATTCGGGCGAGTGATTTCGGTCCACATGTTGTGCCTCCTCGTTTGCTTTGACACAACCGAGTAAGCCACAACCGACTGAAATCACTCAACTAGTTTCGGGTTGGCCTCTTAGGAGAGAAACAAACTCCGTAAGCCAACCCACTTGGTCTTATGATTCAAACCTGGCTTGCAAAATGCGGATAGCTGAACATCTCCTGTACCCCGCTCATCTTTTTGTCGTTCCAGTACGGAACGGTGTCGATATTCAGGAGCCACGTTCGTCTAGGTACTGAGTGAGCGCTTCGATGAAGGCCTTCGCCTCGTCCTCCCCCTGATCAAACGGCCGGTAGCCGGCCACCTTCCGTAGCGGTGACGCCACCGGCGCCATCCGCGCCTTGCGGACAAGCGCACCCAGATCGGCGCGTACGCGCGGGGTGAATTCATCACCGGCCAGCCAGCCCTCGAGACCGGTCAGTTTCTCCAACATTCCAAAATGTCGTTCGGCTGCGCGTAGGTCGAGCATGTTGCAATCGTAGAGACGTCGACCGTGAACATCACGAGAATCAGCGTGTCAAAAACGTGTCAATGAAGTTCCGTGTTCTTGCGGCGTTCACCCCCGAGTTGCGGAATGGCGCCCAAGTCCGGGTTTCGGGAGCCGCAGGAAGACTGGGAGAAAGGTGGTGCCCACAGAAAGATTCGAACTTTCGGCCTCTCCCTTACCAAGGGAGTGCTCTACCCCTGAGCTATGTGGGCGCACCGTTGCCGAGCGCGCGGGCGGCGCAACATGCCACGCGATCTCTCGCGAGATCAAGCACCCGCGAAGATCTCGGTTGACGCCGGGCGAGAGCAGGGCATGCTTGCAGCATGCCCGATCCTCAACCCCAAGCTCATTCCACCCCCCAACCGTCTAAACGCACGCGCAAGCAGACCGCGCAGGCAGAGCGCGCGGATCGCCTCTCCGAAGAGCTCAGGGCCAATTTGAAGAAGCGCAAGAACCAGGCACGATCGCGTCATACTTCGCCAGCCCTCGCCACCGAATCCAGGCGCGGTTCCGAGACCCCGTGAGCGGCCCACCAAATTTGTGCCACATTGGTGCCCCAAGCTCGCACTGTCCTGGCTTGGGACGATCCATCCCTTACGCCCAACCGCTTTGCATGATTTCGTGAATAGGCTAATAGTCCCGGCACGGCCCCGGCCAACCCGCCACGCGACCGAGTTCCGGTCAGCCACCCAAATCGACGATGGATAGGATTCGGATCCAGGGCGGACCACCGCTCAACGGCACGATTAAGATCAGCGGCGCAAAAAACGCGGCGCTGCCGCTGATGGCCGCCAGCATTCTCACCTCGGATACGCTCACCCTAACCAACGTGCCCAGCTTGGCCGACATCAACACGCTGGCACTTCTGCTCGCAGAGCTCGGCGTTGCCGTTGATGCCGGCTCGAGCGATCTGCCGATATTCGTTAGTGACGGCGGCGCCCTCAAAGGACGCCTCGCGCTCACCGCAAACAACCTGTCCAACAATTTTGCGCCCTACGATCTGGTGCGGAAAATGCGCGCATCGGTACTGGTTCTTGGCCCCCTCCTGGCGCGCACCGGCGAAGCCCGGGTCTCCCTGCCCGGCGGCTGCGCAATTGGGCCGCGTCCGGTCGATCTTCATTTGAAAGGCCTCCAGCAGCTCGGCGCCGAGATCACCCTGCACGACGGCTACGTCGATGCCCGCGCACCCGGCGGTCTGCGCGGCGCCACGGTGCGTCTCCCATCGATCTCGGTGGGCGCGACCGAAAACATACTCATGGCGGCAACCTTGGCCACGGGTGAAACCATCATAGAGAACGCGGCACGAGAACCCGAGATCGGCGATCTCGCGCGTTGCCTCAACGCCATGGGTGCCGATATCAGCGGCATTGATAGCGAACGATTGGTGGTGATTGGTGTTCCAGAACTGCACGGTGCGATCTACCAAGTCATGCCCGATCGCATCGAAACCGGCACCTATGTAATGGCCGCCGGCATAACCGGTGGCGAGCTTGATCTCCTCGGTGCGCGTCTCGACCTCATCGCGGCCGCCGCCGCGGCCCTCGAAGAAGCCGGTATGGAGATATCCGAAACCAATCAAGGACTGAAAGCCCGCTGCGCCAACGGCCGGCTCAGCGCGACCGATGTCGCCACCCAGCCGTTCCCTGGATTCCCCACCGATCTGCAAGCCCAGTTCATGGCATTGATGGCGAGTGCCAATGGCACCTCGACCATTACCGAAAACATCTTCGAGAACCGCTACATGCACGTGCCCGAACTTCAACGCATGGGAGCCGATATCGCCGTCCATGGCGCGATTGCCGCGGTGCGTGGAGTCGAGCGCCTCGCCGGCGCGCCGGTCATGGCGACGGATTTGCGCGCGTCGGTGTCGCTGGTGCTGGCCGGCCTGGCCGCCGAAGGCGAAACCATCGTCAATCGGGTCTATCACCTCGATCGGGGCTACGACCATTTGGTCGAGAAGCTTGCCCGATGTGGCGCTCAAATCGAGCGCAACGCGGCCTGATCGATGGAACCCACATTCGTCCAGGACGATTCAATCGAGCCCTTGCGGCTTGCCGCCGAGGACATCGAAGACCTCGCGATCATTTCGGCCTGCCTGCAAGATGCCGTTACACGTCAAAGCGATATGTCCTACCGTCCTAGAGAGCACCGGTTCGCGGTCGTGTTCAACCGCTATCGCTGGGAGCGAGAGACGGTCGCAGAGAGCGATGACGCCAAGCCGCGCCAGCGTCATCAGCGGATCCGCACCGGTGTTCATTTCGACGGCTGTCTCGGCGTCAAAACGAAAGGCCTGGATGGCGTCGCTTCGGATGAGGTTTTGTCGCTTCTCGCCATTGAGTGCGAATCGCAAGCCGAGGGGGCGGCCGAGGTGCAGCTGGTTTTCGCCGGCGGGGCGACAATCAGAATGTATCTCGAATGCATCGATTGCCACCTCAGCGACCTTTCCGAGCCTTGGGAGGCGCGCGGCCGACCCGATCATCCGCTTGACGAGGCGGGCGGCGGCACTTAACACCCAAGCGACAGCGACCGACGCCATGGCGAGCACCATCTGGTCTCGCCGCAATGGCAACGAGATCGGCTGTGCCCATGATTGACAAGATTGACGTGATTGACGGACCCCGTGAACGCCAACCAGCCCATCGTCCTTGCCGTGCCGAAAGGCCGCATCCTTGCCGAGGTCACACCGCTTCTGGCGCGGGCCGGGATCGAACCCGAGCCGGCGTTTAGCGACGAAGGCTCCCGCAAACTGCGGTTTTCAACCAATGAGCCCGGACTGGAAATCGTTCGTGTTCGGAGTTTCGACGTCGCGACATTTGTTGCTTTCGGCGCCGCGGAGTTGGGCGTTGCCGGCAATGACGTGTTGACCGAGTTTGGTTATGACGAAATTTATACGCCACTCGATCTCGATGTCGGGCGCTGCCATCTTGCCGTTGCGACGCCGGCCGATCTCGCACAGACCGAGGAACCCACCCGCTGGAGCCACGTCCGCGTGGCGACGAAATACCCCAACACCACCCGCCGTCATTTTGCCAGCCGCGGCGTTCAGGCCGAGTGCATCACCCTCAATGGCGCACTCGAATTGGCGCCTAGCCTTGGGCTGTGCCGGCGTATCGTCGACCTGGTCAGCACCGGTGCGACCCTGCGGGCCAATGGACTGGTCGAAATCGAACGCATCGCCGAAATTTCGTCGCGGTTGGCGGTCAATCGATCCGCTCTCAAGACCCGGCCCGACGAGGTTTCAATTTGGATCGCTCGCTTGCGAGATGCCGTCAATGGCCGCCCGACTTAGGCAACGCGATGCCGATTTCGCCGACCGCTTCGAGCAGCTGGTCGGTGCTCGCCGCCAAACCCTGATTGACGTCGATAATGACGTGGTTGGCATCCTCGCCGCTGTCCGCGAGCGCGGCGATGGCGCACTCATCGAGCTGGCTGAACGGTTCGACCGGGTGACCCTAACGCCGCAAACGCTGCGGATCGAAGCCGGCGAAATCACCGCAGCCATCGCGCGAACGCCGTCCGATCAGCTCGACGCGCTGCGGCTCGCCGCCGATCGCATCGCCGCTTACCACGCCCGGCAAAAACCCACCGATGAGTGGTATACCGATCCAGAGGGTGTCGGGCTCGGCGTCCGATGGACCGCGATCAGCGCTGTCGGCGTGTACGTTCCCGGCGGGACCGCCGCGTATCCAAGTTCGGTGCTGATGAACGCAATACCGGCGCGGGTTGCCGGGGTCGACCGCATTGCCATGGTTGTGCCGACTCCCGACGGTACGCTCAATCCCTTGGTGCTGGCGGCCGCTGACGTCGCGGGAGTCAGTGAGATTTACCGCGTTGGCGGCGCCCAGGCGATCGCCGCACTGGCCTATGGAACAACCACAATCGCCGCGGTCGACAAGATAGTCGGCCCCGGCAACGCCTATGTCGCGAGCGCCAAGCGCCAGGTTTTCGGGGTTGTCGGGATCGACATGATTGCTGGGCCCTCTGAGATCCTCGTCGTTGCCGACGGCGATAACGAGCCGGCCTGGATTGCCGCCGACCTCCTGTCGCAGGCCGAGCACGACCCAAACGCGCAGGCGATTCTCATTACCGACGACGGCGGTTTCGCCGATTCCGTTGCGACTGAGATCGATCAGCTTCTCGCCCGTATTGGACGCGCCGATATCGCACGGGCGAGTTGGCAGCAACAGGGGGCCATCATCATTGTCAAGTCGCTCGATGCGGCACCGGCACTGATCAATCGCCTGGCACCGGAGCACGTCGAACTCGCGGTCGCGGCACCGGCAGAACTGGCCGAGGGGATACGCAACGCCGGCGCGATTTTCCTCGGACGTCACACCCCCGAAGCGATCGGCGATTATGTCGCCGGCCCGAACCATGTGTTGCCGACAGCGCGGAGCGCGCGTTTTGCTTCGGGGCTCTCGGTGCTCGATTTCGTCAAACGCACGTCGTTGATCGCCTGCGATGATACAAGTATCGCAACGATCGGACCGGCCGCGATTTCACTCGCTGAAGCGGAAGGTCTGGACGCCCACGCGCTATCGGTTGCCGTTCGATTGAAGCCACCAACCGCCGACTAGTGCATTTCAGGATTGGCTCGACCTATCCCGCTCCCCCGGCCCAACCACCCAACATTGGACACTTTTGGAGGGTACCCTTGGCGTGGGCCGGGGGTTCGAAGCGGGACCGTCGTGCCAAATGGCGCGGCGTAAGCACGCCTTCGTGGGGATGGCCGAGTCGACGCAATCTTGAAATGCTCTAGTCTCAGCCGCAACGATAAGGGTGGAAATCCGATGAAATATGTCATCTTTCGCAAAGGCGGCGAGGCCCGTCTCGGTGCTGTCACGACCAACCAACGCTTTATTGATCTGGCGGCCGGCTACAGCCAACATTTGGCGACGCGCGGCGTGTTCGCGGCCGAGCGCATTGCGGCGTCGTTGTTGCCGCCCGACCTCGTTGCCGTCCTCGAAGCCGGCCCGCTGAGTGAGGACGCCACGCTGCGCGCGATCGAGCAAGCCGATCGGGAGGGGGGTGATCTCGTCACCGACCTCGCCAACGTCACACTCGACGCCCCGATTCGTCCGCACAAGATTTTTGGCGTACGCCGCAACTATTCGCTGCATGCACAAGAGGCCGCGGTGCAGGAATCAGAGGAACCGCGCATGTTCTTCAAGCTGCCGCAGGCGGTGGTCGGTCCGGGTGCGTCAATCGAGCACAATTTCACCGAGAAGATGGACTACGAGGCTGAGCTGGTTTTGATCATCGGCAAGAAGGCGAAAAATATCGCGCGCGCCGACGCCCTGGATTATGTCGCCGGTTACGCCCTGGGCAACGACATCAGTGCCCGCGAGCTGCAATTGGATTGGACGCCGCAGCAGACCTCACTCGCGAAGAGCTTCGATACCCACGCGCCACTCGGACCCTGGGTCGCGACCACCGATGAATTCGCCGCGAGCCCGCCCGAGGTGACCTTGCGCTGCTGGGTCAATGATGAGCTGCGCCAGGAAGCAAACACCAACACAATGCTATTTCCGATCGACCAGGTGGTGACCATCTCGCCCAGTTCGTAACGCTGAATCCGGGCGATGCGATCTACACGGGCACGCCGGCTGGTGTTGGCGCGTTTATGGAACCGCCGGGTTACCTCAATCCAGGTGACACTGTGAAGGTTGCCGCCGACGGCCTGGGCGAACTGATCAATCCCGTCATCGCGGCGCCTGCCGGTTAGCGCGCCTCCCGAGAAATCAGCCCGGTCCGAGCGAGCGAATGGAAAAGGCGGTTCAGCCAACTGTTGGCCGTATTCGCGTTCCGCGCGTTTCGCGGTAGAACAGATAGAGCCCGCTGCTGATGATCGCGCTCGCGCCCAGCAGCGTCCAGGCGTCGGGCAGATCGCCCCAGATCACGAGCCCCCAAAGGGTTCCCCAGATCAGCAAGGCATAGCGGAACGGCGCTATGACCGCAGCCTGAGCGTTGCGAAACGCCTCAATGGTCAAGAACTGTGCGGCCAGAAACAAGGCGGACGCGAGCCCGACTAGGGCGACCATTTCAAAACTTGGCATGACCCATCCGAAGGGCGACGTCGCCAACCCACCAACCAATTCGAAAACCGATGTGTAGAACAGCATCGCCAGCGAGGTTTCGGTGAGACTAATGCGCCGCGTAATGACATCACGCAGCGCTGCGGTCAGGGCTGCGCCTAGCGGTAGCAAGATCGCCCAGTGGATACCGGACGCGCTTGGGCGCAGCAGGATCACGGCACCGGCGAAGCCGACAATGATCGCGAGCCAACGTTGCAGGCCCACTTGTTCGCCGAGAATCGGATGGGCCAATAGCGCAATGAAGAACGGTGTGGTGAAACCGGCGGTGATCTGATCAGCCAGCTGTAGGTATTGCAGCCCCGAGACGTAGAGAAAGATCGAAACCAACATGCTTGACGCACGCAGCGCCTGACCACCGAAATTAACGATACGCAATTCCCTAAGTCCAGGCACGGCAACCACATAAATTAGGATCATCAGCAAGGAGAACGCACCCCGGATAAACATGATCTCGCCGACCGGCAGCGAGCTGGTAACCCACTTGATGGTCGCGTCATTGGCCGTCAGAAAAAAGCCGGCGGCGAGCAGCAACAAGATGCCAAATTTCGGATTGTGGATCCGATCGCTGGTTTCGGACGGTGAGGTGTCGGTGGGCATCTAAGAAGAGACTGAGACGTGTCGGATGAGGGAGATTGAGCTTACCCCAGGCCGTCGATGCGCTGGCAGTAATCGCTGACGGGCTTGATTTTTCGATGTCCCGCGAGCAAGTTTCGGCGCTCGCGATGCCTTCAGCCACAACGCCAGAGAACAGGCCAAGCCTGGTATTAGCTTCGGCATCCCCCCGCCGCGAAGCCTTGTTGCGCCAAATCGGACTTGTTCCCGATTTCATCGACGCGCCAAATATCGATGAGCAGCCCCAGCGCGGAGAACGACCGACAGCGCTCGCCCTGCGTCTCGCTGAAGCCAAGGTTGCGGCAATATCGCCTGGCCATGCCAACGCATTCGTTCTCGCTGCCGATACCGTGGTCGCGTGTGGCCGGCGCGTAGTGCCCAAACCACTGGATCGCGACCTGGCGCAAGCGTGCTTGTTGTTGCTCTCCGGCCGCCGTCACCGTGTCCACACGGCAATTGCCGTGGTGACCCCGGACGGAAGGGTGAAAAAACGCCTGATAACCACGGTGGTCAGCTTCAAGCGGCTGAGCCGCACCGAACGGGAGACCTACTTGAACTCCGGCGAGTGGGAGGGCAAGGCGGGCGGCTACGCGATCCAGGGGTCCGCGGCAGCTTTCGTCAAACGCCTGAACGGTTCCTACACCAATGTCGTCGGCTTACCGCTGTACGAGACGGTGGCCTTATTGAACGGTCTCGGTTATCCCTGTCACGATCGGAACTGATCCGAGGACCCCAAACGCGCGATGGGAAACGAACTCCTCATCAACGACGGCATCGCCGAGACACGTGTCGCACTGCTCCACGACGGCCGATTGGACGATCTGATCATTGAGCGTCGCGACCGGCCGAGCCTCGTCGGCAATGTCTTTTACGGCCGCGTAAGTCGCGTCCTGGCCGGGTTGGACGTCGCGTTCGTCGACATTGGCGTGGCTCGTGATGGCTTCTTGCGCGCGCCCGACGCGCAATACGCACGCGCCGAAAGCGACGGAGCCGCCACCCAGCGCGGCATCACCCGGCGGGTCGCGGAAGGCGAAGCGATCATCGTTCAGGTCGTCGCGGACGCGTACGCCGACAAGGGACCCAAGCTCACCACCGACATCTCCCTGCCCGGCCGCTTCGTCGTTTATGCGCCCTATCGCGATATGCTTTCGGTCTCGCGGCGGATCGACAACGAGGACGAGCGCGAGCGATTGCAGGACGTGGTCGATGAGGCCGGCGATGCCGCCGAACTCGACGGCGGCTTCATTGTTCGCACCGCGGCGAATGGCGCAGCGGACGACGCCATTGCGACTGACGTCCGCCGCATCGGCGAGATCTGGCATGGCATTCTGGAGCGGCGGGACAAAGCCGCACCAGCGGGCGAAATCGGGGGCCAGAAGGGCAACAAGGCGCCACGGGTCCTGCGCGACTGCGACGAACCGGTTATCGCGGCGTTGAGAGATTTTGTCGGCCCGGCGGTCGAACGCATCGTCATCGACACCCGCGATGGCTTCAATCGCGCGCAACGCTATCTCGAAACCACGATGCCGGAATTCGTCGGCCGTCTCGAGCACCACACCGGACCGGAAGCCTTGTTTTCCCGTGACGACATAGACGGTGCCATCGAGGAAGCGCTGGAACCGATGGTCTCGCTGTCGTCCGGTGGCACGTTGGTGATTGAACCGACCACGGCGTTGATCGCGGTCGACGTTAACTCGGGCAGCGGCTCTGACTCCGGCTCAGCCGAACAGACCAACCGCGACGCCGCCATCGAACTCGCCCGCCAACTGCGCGTACGCAATTTATCGGGCACGATCGTGGTGGATTTCATTCACATGGGAGATGGCCGCAAGTTCAGCGGCATCATCGATACGCTGCGCCGGGGGTTACGACACGATCGCGTGTTGCACCGCATCGGCGAACTCAGCGGCTTCGGCCTGTTGGAACTCACCCGCCGGCGCGTGCGGCCACCGCTCGCCGAGCTGTTGTGCGATACCGCCGACGCTGCCAACGCACCGCCGCGACGGGCCACGGCGGTCGCGGCACAGGTATTGCGCCGGGCTGAGGCGGAAGCCGCGGGTATCGGCAGTTCGACAATAAGAATCTCGGTTGGCAAAGACGTGGCGGCCGTCCTCAACGACCCGAACACGGATTACCTCAGCGCGCTTCGCGAACGCACCGCGCGGGCGGTGGAGGTGATGATTGATAGCGATACCGATCCTGAGGCATTCGAGGTCATCGCGGCATGACATCGCCTGACCTCAATCGAGGCACCGCCAACCCATAAAGGACCGCGCGTCGTGAGCCGAAAATCAAGTTCGGGATGTCCCATCTGCGGTGCGGATCGCAGCAGGAAATACGCGCCGTTCTGCAGTGTTAAATGCGCCGACCGCGATCTCGCTAATTGGTTGACGGGGAACTACGCGATTCCGGCGGCCGATGACGATGAGGATACGGTAGAGGCTGCAGAGGACATCGACACCCACGGTCCCAGTGACGTTGATCGCATTCACTAGCGGTGACCGGTGGGATGCATGAATGGCGCAGAAATCTGCGCCGGCCCGCAGTAGACACCTTATCGCATATTCCCTATAAACCAGCGCCGTCCCGCGACGCCCGCGAAGCATCGCATAGGCCGTTGGGCCCAGGTAGCTCAGTTGGTAGAGCAGTGGACTGAAAATCCATGTGTCGGTGGTTCAAATCCGCCCCTGGGCACCACGCTTAGTCAACTCTAGCCAACTCCGGCCGAATCCGCAGAACGTTTACGCGTCCAAGGGGTCTTGAGACTGTTGGTGATCGGATCTGATCTGATCTAAGAGCCTTTTGCTGAGCGTCCAAGGTTGTGTCTCGAAAGTGGTGGAAATTGGTTTTGGCGCCTCTCCGAGCGGGTTGAGTTTTGCGGCGGTCAGGCCGCGCGGTCAAGGGTTTCGTCGGCGATTAGCTGATCGAGGGTTTCCCATCCATCGACTTTGCGCATCTGGATTTGGCCGGAAGCGAGGAGCGCCCAGAGGAGCATCGGCACTGTTTCGGGACACGGCAGCACGGTCTGTGTTTTGATCCGGCGCTTGAACTCCTCGTTGAGACGCTCAATGGCGTTGGTCGTTCGGGCTGATTTCCATTGGCTCTTGGACAGGCGCGTGAAGGTAAAGAGCTTGTCGCCCGCTTCTGCGAGGCTGTCCGCGACGGCCCTGCATTTCAGCCGCCACTTGCGGACAAACGCCTTGCGGCGGGTTTCCACCTCGGAGGCAGTGTCGGCATAGATCATATCGCGGTAATCTTCGCTCAGCTTGTCAATCGGCGTCCAAAATTGACCCCCAATCGGCGTGCAATATTGACCCCCCTGAGCGGCACGGCGGAGGTTGTCCCGGTAGTCAATAGGGGGGACCCGAGCGGCTTCGTGTAGCGCCTTGCGGTGCGCGGAGCGAAGCCGCGTGGGAGGTACGGGTTGACCCAGCGGGGCAAGCGGGCCGCAGGCACGGCCTGCCGGGTCAGCAGCGGTTCTTGAAGCGCCAGCTCTCGTTGCCGGTCTCGATGATCTCGCAATGGTGGGTCAGGCGGTCGAGCAGGGCTGTGGTCATCTTGGGGTCGCCGAAGACGGAGGGCCATTCGCCGAAAGCGAGGTTGGTGGTGACGATGATCGAGGTGCGCTCGTAGAGCCGGCTCATCAGATGGAACAGCAGCTGGCCGCCGGCCTGGGCGAAGGGCAGGTAGCCGAGTTCGTCGAGGATGACGAAGTCGCGTCGGATGAGCTGGTCTGCGGTGCGGCCCTGGCGTCCGGCACGGAGTTCGGCCTCGAGATGGTTGACCAGGTCGACGACGTTGTAGAAGCGGCCGCGTGCGGCCTTGCGGATGCAGGCGCGGGCGATGGCGACGGCGAGATGGGTCTTGCCGGTGCCGGTGCCGCCGACCAGCACGATGTTGCGCTTGCCCTCCAGGAAGCCACCTGTGGCGAGTTCCTGGATCAGGGGCTCGTTGACCGGTGAGGCGGCGAAGTCGAAGTCGGCCAGCTCCTTGGCCGTCGGCAGCCTGGCGGACGCCATCTGGTACTTGATGGAGCGCGCCTGCTTGTCGGCGACCTCGGTCTGCAGCAGCGTACCGATGATCTGCTGCACCGGATGACGGCGCTTGAGACCGTCGGCGAGGATGTCGTCGTAGGCGGCGCGCATGCCCGCGAGCTTCAACGCCGTCATCATCGCCAGCACCTCATGACGCTCCATGACCGGCCTCCCTCAGGCGATCGTAGCGCTGACAGTCGGCCACCGGCCGGTGGCGAAGCTGCAGGCCCTCGGGCGTCGGGATGGTCGCCGGCGGTGCCGGCTGGCACTGCCGGGCGAGGATGTTGAGCACGACGTCGGCGCTGCAGGCGCCGAAGTCGAGCGCCTCGGCACAGGCCGCCTCGACCGCCTCCAGCCCGTCCTCCTGAACCGCCGCGAGGATCCTCACGAACTGCCTGTCACCGTCGTCGCAACCCGTCAGCCGGGCCCGTATGCGGCCGAGCGCGCCGGGCAGTTGCCAGCCCTTGAAGGGCGCGCCGTTCCTCAGCGCACCAGGCTTCCGCGTCAGGATCGGCACGTAGTGCCACGGATCGTAGGCGATCTCGCCGCGCCCGAAGCTCCGGGGATGCTCGGCGACGGTCTCGCCGTCCTGGCGGATGACGATCCGATCGGCGTAGGCCCGCACGTCGACCGGCCGCCCGACGGCACGGGCGGCGACGCTGTAGTGGTTGTTGTCGAAGCGCACCAGACAGGTCTTGGACACCGCCACCTCGGTGGCGTGGAAGCCGTCGAAGGGGCCGCGATAGGCCATCAGGAAGGGCCGCTCCTCCTCGAACACCTGCCACACCGTCTTGCCCTCGATCGTCGGATGCGGCCGCTTCTTGGCGTCCTCGATACACCGATCCATCAGCCACGCGTTGATCTCGGCGTAGGAGCGGCCCCGCGGGATGGGCACGAACAGGCGGCCGCGGACGTCACCCACCTGCCTCTCGACCTGCCCCTTCTCCCAGCCCGCACCCGGAGTGCACGCCACCGGCTCCACCAGATGGTGGGAGCACAGCTCCAGAAAGCGCCGGTTGTAGGCGCGCTCCTTGCCGACGAAGACCATGCTCACCGCCGTCTTCATGTTGTCGTAGATGCCCCGCCGGCAGACCCCGCCGAAGAAGTGGAAGGCCCGTTCGTGCGCCTCGAACACCATCTCCTGGCTCTCGCGCGGGAAGATCTGAACCAGCTGCATGCGGCTGTAGCAGAGCCGCATGTGCGCCGCCTTCACCTTGGTCGTCACACCCGACAGGCGCGCGTACTCGTGGCTCCAGTCGAACTGGTAGGCCTCGCCGGGATCGAAGCTCAGCGGCACAAAACCCTGCGACGGCGACAACAGCCGCCACCGCCGACGCCAGGTCCTGGCGTAGCGGCGCACCGCGTCGTAGCCGCCGCCATAGCCCAGAGCCGCAAGATCTTCATGAATCCGCAGCAGAGACAGCCGATCCCGGCGCGGCTTCTTCTCGTTGGCCTCCAGCTGGCGCTCGAGCTCATCCACCCACGGTCCAAGCTTCGGCATCGGCTGGATCTTGCGCTCGTAGCTGTACGAGGTCTCATCGCCCCGCACCACCTTGCGCACCGTGTTCTTCGAAACCCTCAAATCCCGGGATCTTCTTGATCGGAACGCCCCTCACCAGATGATCCCGACGGATCCGCGCAATCGTCTCCACAACCAGCATCTCCCCCACCTCGTCTGTCCAAACAACGAGGTGTGTTCAAGAGCACAAAACCAGGGGGGTCAATTTTGGACGCCGATAACCCCCAATAGGGGGTCAATATTCCACGCCGAACAACACCCTGGAGGAGCGCGCTGCCCGCGGCTGCCTCGCGACCGGACGCCATAAACACGGCACGGCAGCAGCGGTGGGCGCGAAGGTGGAAGCCCTTGGGCAGCCGGTGCAGCCGCTATCGGTTGCGCAAGATCACCATCGGACCGCTATTCGGGCAGATCAAGTAGGCCCGAAGCTACCGCCGGTTCCTGCCGCGCGTCCTCGATACATCAATGCGAGCTCGTCCGCATCGCCCAAACGTTGACAAGCTAGCCACCTACGCGAGGTGGCGTTTCGCACCAACGTCACGTCCTAACTCGCGCGGCGCAGCGCGCCGTTTCGCCGGCGGCGATCTGCGTTCGACGCATGAACGGCTCTTTGCAGCCAATAAGGGCGATAGCAAGCGCAGAGCCGAACGGTTCGCTCCAGACTGCGGCTCCGTGTCAGAGCAGCTCTTCGTCGAGTCGCTGGACACCTGCGGCCGTATCCGGCTGGCCGGCGGCGGCGCGTTCGAATTCGGTCTCGTCTCGACAGGGCTGATGGTTCACGACCACTTGAAGGCGGGGCCGTGGTGGAGCGGTGCCGAGGCACTCACGCCATTCGTCATACAGCCGGAACGGATTGAAACCACGCCAGATCAGCACGGGCCGGGCTCTACTCGGCGGCGGCCAGCGGCTCGTTGCCGCGCGACAGGAGGCCGTCGATCAGGTCCTGCGCGTAGGTGAGGCAGCAGCCGCACACCGGTGGCCTGCCCAACGCGCCATAGGCATCGACGGCTCGGCAGATCTCGCTGCCCTTGGCGACACGCTCGATGTCAGATTCGCGATAGCTGTTGCAGATGCAGACGTACACGGAATCCCCATTGCGAATGACTAGCAGTTGCATTAGTGTTACTGAAAGTCATTCGCAATTGCAACTCCAAAATACGAGATGATCGCGCAAAACCGGGAGGACGGCATGGCGAGAGAATGTCGAAGCGCGGCGATCCGCGCATACAACGAGCTCCGGTCGCGCGGCCTGGGCGAGGTGGTCGCGTTCGACGCCTCCGTCAGGGTGTATCGGCACTACCACCCCGGGAGCGCCACCGATCGTGCCCGCGATCTAGTCGCGCATTGGATTGAAGAAGACATCGAAGACACCGTGCGGACCCCGGCCGGCGCTGCCGGCACCACTATTTCCGCCGACTAGCCCGCTCCCTCACCGCCACACCGAACAGCTCCAACCTGTGACCTTCAAGTCGGTAGCCTAGTCGTTTGGCGATGCGGCATTGAAGCTCCTCGAGTTCGGGATCGCTGAACTCAATCACCTCCCCCGTATCGATATCGATCAGATGATCGTGGTGGGCTTTGGAAGCCTGCTCGTACCGCGCCCTGGCGCCCCCGAAATCGTGGCGGGCTAATATGCCAGCCCCATCCAGCATGCGCATCGTGCGGTAGACCGTCGCGATACTGATGTTCGGGTCCAGCGCCAGGGCGCGCGAATGGACGTCGTCGACGGTCGGGTGATCATCCGCTTCGGCCAGGACACGGACGACGAGGCGACGTCGGGGGGTAACGTGCAATCCGTTTTCGACGCAAACGGCCTCGAACTGCCTCATCAGGTCCGTATCGGCCGGTCGGTCCATGGTGAATCGACTTTGTGTTCTTCCGCCAGCGTGGGCTATCAATATGCGCCAACCCATCGATCCTAGTCCAGGACGGCAAGGTGTGAACAGAAACAGGTAAGCGCCGGCGCCACGACCCGAACGCCCGGACAAGCGCCGATATCGCCGACGCCACCGCAGACTGAAAGGCCGAACATGAAGGATAACGACGCAACCGTTGAGCACCTGCAGAAGGTCCTCATCGCCGAGCTGACCGCCGTCAATCAGTATTTCCTCCATTCGCGGATGTTCGACAATTGGGGCCTCCACAAGCTCGCGAAGTACGAGTATGAGGAATCGATCGACGAGATGCGCCACGCGGATCACCTGATCAAGCGGATTCTGTTTCTCGAAGGCCTTCCCAATCTGCAGAGACTGGAGAAGCTGTTCATCGGTCAGGACGTGCCCGAGATGCTCCGCTGCGATCTCAAGCTCGAGGGGATCGCCATGTCCCTGTTGCGTGACGCGATCGCCTACTGCGAGAGCGTCAGCGACTACGTTTCACGAAGCCTCTTCGATCGAATCCTCAAGGCCGAGGAGGAGCACGTCGACTTCCTCGAAACCCAGCTCCAGCAGATCGAGCTGATGGGCGTGGAGAACTATATCCAGCTGCAGAGCGAGGGCGCCGAGGACTGACCATCCCGGCGCGCCGCCGCCGAAACCGGCAAAGCTACTCGAACACAGCCTCGAGGCTGTAGGAACCTTCGAACTCAATCGCCACGGACCGAGGTGCGACTGCTTCCTCAATGGCCCGCGTGTGTATCTTCAACGGGTCGATCACCGCCTGCACGCGCGCGTTGACGGCGTTCAGGCCGGTCCCGTTCAGATGCTGTCCTCACAGCAGAAACTCGACCGCATGATGGCTGGTCGCGGCGTTTGCCTCGACCCCGTCCAGCTCTTGAAGCGTAGCGAGCCCGAGCGGTGGTATCGATGTGTCACGGTCCGCGTTTCTCCGGGTCGAGAGGGTGGGGCCGCTGACCACGGCAAAATGTATTGCAACTGATGCGCATTTGCAATACATGGTTCGGTATTCTGGGCGTCCACTGCATAGTGTCAATCGGCGTCCAAAATTGACCCCCAATCGGCGTGCAATATTGACCCCCCTGAGCGGCACGGCGGAGGTTGTCCCGGTAGTCAATAGGGGGGACCCGAGCGGCTTCGTGTAGCGCCTTGCGGTGCGCGGAGCGAAGCCGCGTGGGAGGTACGGGTTGACCCAGCGGGGCAAGCGGGCCGCAGGCACGGCCTGCCGGGTCAGCAGCGGTTCTTGAAGCGCCAGCTCTCGTTGCCGGTCTCGATGATCTCGCAATGGTGGGTCAGGCGGTCGAGCAGCGCGGTGGTCATCTTGGGGTCGCCGAAGACGGAGGGCCATTCGCCGAAAGCGAGGTTGGTGGTGACGATGATCGAGGTGCGCTCGTAGAGCCGGCTCATCAGATGGAACAGCAGCTGGCCGCCGGCCTGGGCGAAGGGCAGGTAGCCGAGTTCGTCGAGGATGACGAAGTCGCGTCGGATGAGCTGGTCTGCGGTGCGGCCCTGGCGTCCGGCACGGAGTTCGGCCTCGAGATGGTTGACCAGGTCGACGACGTTGTAGAAGCGGCCGCGTGCGGCCTTGCGGATGCAGGCGCGGGCGATGGCGACGGCGAGATGGGTCTTGCCGGTGCCGGTGCCGCCGACCAGCACGATGTTGCGCTTGCCCTCCAGGAAGCCACCTGTGGCGAGTTCCTGGATCAGGGGCTCGTTGACCGGTGAGGCGGCGAAGTCGAAGTCGGCCAGCTCCTTGGCCGTCGGCAGCCTGGCGGACGCCATCTGGTACTTGATGGAGCGCGCCTGCTTGTCGGCGACCTCGGTCTGCAGCAGCGTACCGATGATCTGCTGCACCGGATGACGGCGCTTGAGACCGTCGGCGAGGATGTCGTCGTAGGCGGCGCGCATGCCCGCGAGCTTCAACGCCGTCATCATCGCCAGCACCTCATGACGCTCCATGACCGGCCTCCCTCAGGCGATCGTAGCGCTGACAGTCGGCCACCGGCCGGTGGCGAAGCTGCAGGCCCTCGGGCGTCGGGATGGTCGCCGGCGGTGCCGGCTGGCACTGCCGGGCGAGGATGTTGAGCACGACGTCGGCGCTGCAGGCGCCGAAGTCGAGCGCCTCGGCACAGGCCGCCTCGACCGCCTCCAGCCCGTCCTCCTGAACCGCCGCGAGGATCCTCACGAACTGCCTGTCACCGTCGTCGCAACCCGTCAGCCGGGCCCGTATGCGGCCGAGCGCGCCGGGCAGTTGCCAGCCCTTGAAGGGCGCGCCGTTCCTCAGCGCACCAGGCTTCCGCGTCAGGATCGGCACGTAGTGCCACGGATCGTAGGCGATCTCGCCGCGCCCGAAGCTCCGGGGATGCTCGGCGACGGTCTCGCCGTCCTGGCGGATGACGATCCGATCGGCGTAGGCCCGCACGTCGACCGGCCGCCCGACGGCACGGGCGGCGACGCTGTAGTGGTTGTTGTCGAAGCGCACCAGACAGGTCTTGGACACCGCCACCTCGGTGGCGTGGAAGCCGTCGAAGGGGCCGCGATAGGCCATCAGGAAGGGCCGCTCCTCCTCGAACACCTGCCACACCGTCTTGCCCTCGATCGTCGGATGCGGCCGCTTCTTGGCGTCCTCGATACACCGATCCATCAGCCACGCGTTGATCTCGGCGTAGGAGCGGCCCCGCGGGATGGGCACGAACAGGCGGCCGCGGACGTCACCCACCTGCCTCTCGACCTGCCCCTTCTCCCAGCCCGCACCCGGAGTGCACGCCACCGGCTCCACCAGATGGTGGGAGCACAGCTCCAGAAAGCGCCGGTTGTAGGCGCGCTCCTTGCCCACGAAGACCATGCTCACCGCCGTCTTCATGTTGTCGTAGATGCCCCGCCGGCAGACCCCGCCGAAGAAGTGGAAGGCCCGTTCGTGCGCCTCGAACACCATCTCCTGGCTCTCGCGCGGGAAGATCTGAACCAGCTGCATGCGGCTGTAGCAGAGCCGCATGTGCGCCGCCTTCACCTTGGTCGTCACACCCGACAGGCGCGCGTACTCGTGGCTCCAGTCGAACTGGTAGGCCTCGCCGGGATCGAAGCTCAGCGGCACAAAACCCTGCGACGGCGACAACAGCCGCCACCGCCGACGCCAGGTCCTGGCGTAGCGGCGCACCGCGTCGTAGCCGCCGCCATAGCCCAGAGCCGCAAGATCTTCATGAATCCGCAGCAGAGACAGCCGATCCCGGCGCGGCTTCTTCTCGTTGGCCTCCAGCTGGCGCTCGAGCTCATCCACCCACGGTCCAAGCTTCGGCATCGGCTGGATCTTGCGCGCGTAGCTGTACGAGGTCTCATCGCCCCGCACCACCTTGCGCACCGTGTTCTTCGAAACCCTCAAATCCCGGGCGATCTTCTTGATCGGAACGCCCCTCACCAGATGATCCCGACGGATCCGTGCAATCGTCTCCACTACCAGCATCTCCCCCACCTCGTCTGTCCAAACAACGAGGTGTGTTCAAGAGCACAAAACCAGGGGGGTCATCTGTGGACGCCTCCGTTGATGCAAGCATTTCTTTGAACGTCTCGGGGCATGTGGTCAGGTGCGGTCATCTGTCCGGCCTCATGATGCGGCTGGTTTGACGCCGCAGGCCCGTATGGAGATGCGCGAACCGGGTCCAAGATCAATTTTGCGGGCTTGAAAGCCCCTTGACCCACCGCTGGTTTTCCCGATCCCGTCTCGATTGACCGTTTGCCCTTACTCGTCCTCCGACCTGCTCACACCCCCGACGTCATTCCGCGAGGTTGCCGCCGTGTCAGGCAGCAGCCGGCGCGAAACCTCGGTAGGTCTCCTTGCGTGTCATGAGCACCCAGACGATGCGCGCCATCTTGTTGGCCAGCGCCACCGCGACAAGCATTCGCGGCTTGCGCGCCAGCATCCTGGCCAGCCAGGGGTCGTTCGTTTCGCCGCGCCTGACCGCCGAGCTGACGACAGCCATGGCGCCGATGATCAAGAGGCGCCTGAGATCGCGTTGGCCCATCTTCGATATCCTGCCAAGCCTCGGCTTGCCGCCGGTCGTGTGTTGTCGCGGCACGAGGCCCAGCCAGGCAGAGAAGTCGCGGCCGCGCCGAAAGCTCTCCATCGGCGGCGCGAAGGCCTGGAGCGCCATCGCGCTGATCGGCCCGATCCCTGGGATGGTCATCAGCCGTGCCGCCTGCTCGTCCTGACGCGCGCAGGCGCGGAGCTCCTTTTCCAATCCGCCGATCTTCGCGTCGAGGTCAGCGATCTGACCGAGCAGAACGCCGCCCAGCGCGCGGACCGCTCCCGGTAGTCCCGAACCCGGATCCTCGAGTGCCGATGCCAGCCGACCGACATGAGCCACACCCTGCGGGGCAACGACGCCGAACTCCGCCAGATGCCCCCGCAGCGCGTTGATCGTCTGCGTGCGCTGGCGCACCAGAAGATCGCGCGTGTGGAACAGCATCGCCCTTGCCTGTTGCTCTTCCCCCTTCACCGCCACAAAGCGCATGGTCGGGCGCTGCGCCGCCTCGCAGATCGCCTCCGCGTCCGCCGCGTCGTTCTTCTGCCGCTTCACGAACGGCTTCACGTAGATCGGTGGGATCAGCCTCACATCGTGGCCGAGCTGCATAATCTCTCGGCCCCAATGGTGAGCGCTCGCACAGGCCTCCATCGCCACAACGCAGCGCGGTAGTGCGGCGAGAAAGTACAGCAGCTTCTCCCGACTAACCTTCCTACGGAACGCGACCGAACCGTCCGCCCGAGCACCGTGAAGCTGAAAGCTGCGCTTCGCCAGATCGATCCCGATGATGTTAACCTGTTCCATGGATGCCTCCTCCTCTGGGGGTTGGTCACACCACCACCTTGGCACACTGCGATGCCGTCGGGAGGAGGCGTCCACTCCATCAATTTTGGACGCCGATAACCCCCAATAGGGGGTCAATATTCCACGCCGAACAACAGCCGCCGGCTCTACGCGACGGAGAACGACTTCGAGGGCGAGCGCGGCGTTATCGGTATCTACGCCGCCGACCGGGGCTACCGCCGTATCGGCGAGATCGCCTCCCACGGCATGGGATGCCACGAAGTCGCTTTTCTCCGCGACGGCGACACGTTGGTGGTCGCTAATGGCGGCATTCTGACGCGGCCGGACCTTCCGCGCGTCAAGCTCAACGTTCCGACAATGTCGCCATCGCTCTGCTATATCGACAGGCGCAGCGGTACATTGCTGGAACGGCGCCGCCTCGACCGCAGCCTGCATCGACTGAGCATCCGTCACCTCGCCGTTGCCATCGACGGGACGGTTGGGATCGCGATGCAGTATGAGGGCCCCGCCCGCGATCTCGTGCCGCTTGTCGCGTCGCATCGGCGTGGCGAAGCGCTATCCCTTTTCCGTGGGCCGGCCCACATTGTGCGGGCCATGAAGCAGTACTGCGGCAGCGTCTGCTTCGATCGGGGCGGGCACATACTGGCTGTCTCGAGCCCGCGCGGCCATGTCATCACCTTCTGGGATGCCCGCGGTGGCGCCTTCATTGCCGAGATACCGGTTGCCGATGGCAGTGGCGTTGCGCCCAGCGCCACACGCGGGGAGTTCCTGGTGAGCAGCGGCGATGGCAGTGTGTTCGTCGCTAACCTGCGGGCGGCTGCCGCGACGTCACGGGCGATCGTGAGAGACCCGCGCAATTGCTGGGACAACCACCTCGTTGCTGCAGTGCCGACCTAGTGGATTGTTGCTGACTGGGCGTGTGGCCATATCGCCCTCGGCCCGGGCGTCGCCGGATCGACCCGAAGCGACAGGGTTACAGCGTTGCGGCGCAGGATACGGGCGAAGCCGATCGACACGTGCATGAGGTCGTCGTAGGCGGACGGCTTGATCATCCACCTTGCCAACGCGCGCGCAAGATGCGGCTGCCCGTTCTGGCACGCCGCGACGAGACACACGACCCAAGCTTCATCCACTCCGAGCCCCGGATAGCAGGGTGCATGGAGGGAGAACGCCCTGCGTGCATGGCCGCGCAGGCATCGAACCAGTCGGCCGAGGAAGACCAACGCCATTTCTCCGTCCCCATTGCCGAGGCTGGCGAAGAGCTCGTGCTGGATCCGCATCCTCAGATGGCGGTGGCGGCCGCTGTGGCCCAAGACGAAGCGGCGGAACGAAAGCACGACGAGACGTTCCGCCGGTTCCAGTTCGTCGATGGTGGTTGGCCAGACGTTCGCTCCGTGTTCGATGCTGAATGCGGGCATGATTGGACCCCCTGTTCTCGAAGTGAGGGAAACCGTCAGGCCGATTCCCTCACCCAGGCGATCTCTAGCTTCTCGCGAAAGGTAAACCGTTCGAGATGCGAGCCGACCACGTCCTCGACGCGCTGCAGCGACTCTTGGTCGTCGGCGCTGGCCGACATGGTCAGCGCATCGTTTTCGGCCACCAGTTCACAGCGCCCGAAGTCGAACGAGATGCGGCCATGTTCGGCGTCGAACTCGACCTCGATCCGGTGACCGAAGTGCTTGCACAGTTGCTGGAGGTAGGAGCTCGCCCGTTCGGAGCGAATGGTTGAGGTCGATGCGAGGCTCATGGGTATCGCCTTTCTTGTGCTCCCGAACGATGGCCTGTCGGGCCGCTACACCCGGTCGCCGCGGCCCGTTGACACAGGTGCTCCAGCACCCGCGGCGCGCCGCTGACTTCAAAGGGGATCGCCGGGACCGTCGAAGTCCTCGACGAACAAAGCGTCGATATTCGCCGGCGTCGCGTGGCCCGCGTCGCGCTCGGTTGCGCCGTCATCGAGTGACCCATGCGCTGGCTCTCCGCCTGACTCCCGCTTTCTCCCATCTGCATCGTAAAATGCAAATGACAATCATTCGCATACTTAGCGACTTGCGGCTATGCTGGTCAAGCAAAATGCGAATGATTGTCATTAGCAGTTGGACGAGACGCCGATGGTGGGAGGAGGAGACGTCGCCGTAGCCTGCGGCAGGGTGTGGGCAACAGGCTCTCGCGGGCGGAGATCGGAGGGCGCCGGCTGTGGCTCGCGAAACCACCCTCGTCGGCGTGGACAACTAATTGTGAGTGACAATCATTCGCATAAACGCTATACGAGAGCGGATCCGGGTGGGAGAGGCCGGCGTTGGCGGAAAGGCGCGAATTTCATCGCAAACCCGGAGCAAGGAGGAACACAGAACATGCACCAACGACTTCATTGGGCGATCGCCGCGTGTCTGGCACTGTCGTTCATCGTGGTGAGCCCGGTCGCCAACGCGGCGGATGAGCTCAACATCTATTCCTATCGCCAGTCGTTCCTGACCAAGCCGTTCATCGAGAGGTTCGAGAAGGAGACCGGCACCAAGGTCAACATCGTTTTCATGAAGAAGGGGATGCTCGAGCGGCTCAAGGCCGAGGCCGCCAACAGCCCCGCCGACGTGATCATGACGGTCGACATCGCGCGGTTGCACGCCCTGGCGGAAGCCGATCTGCTGCAACCTGTCGAATCCGCTGTTCTCGAGCAGAACATCCCGGCGCAATATCGCGCGAAGGACGGGCTCTGGTTCGGCCTGACGACACGCGCCCGCATCATCTACGCCTCCAGGGATCGGGTTAAGCCGGACGAGATTCGCGACTACGAAGATCTCGCTGACGCGAAATGGCGCGGCCGCATCTGCACCCGATCAGGTTACCACACCTACCAACTCGGCCTGCTCTCTTCCATCGTGCTGCACAAGGGCGAGGCCGCCGCGGAGCAGTGGCTGCGCGGCGTGAGGGCCAATCTGGCGCGCAAGCCGCAGGGGAACGATCGCGCGCAGGTCAAGGCGATCAGCCAGGGCGTTTGCGATCTCTCGCTCGGCAACAGCTACTACTACGGCAAGATGACCACAAACCCTGATCAGAAGGCGTGGGCCGACGCGGTGAGGGTCGTCTTTCCCAACCAGAACAACCGCGGCACCCACGTCAACATCAGCGGCGCGGCGGTGACCAAGGCCTCGAAGAACCGTGCCAACGCGGTCCGGTTCCTGGAGTTCCTGAGTTCGGAGGCGGCCCAGCGGCTCTACGCGCAGCAAAACTTCGAATACCCCGTGAAGAAAGGCGTGCCATGGGATCCGATGGTGGAATCGTGGGGGCGCTTCGAGCCTGACACCAGGAGCCTGTACGACGTGGCCGGGCTGAACAGCGTGGCGGCCAAGATCGTCGACCGCGTCGGCTACGACGAGTAGCCAGCTTCGCGAACGTGGAGGCCGTCGTTTCGGCCTCCACCCCGTCGGTCTGCGGGTTGGCCAAGCGGGTCGCGGTCGCGGCACGGCGATCGGGTGGGAGGGGCGCTATCCGCAGCCGGGACGGAGACCGCCGGACCGGCGGCGGGATCTGAACCGCGCAGCATGAGTGAATGGGCTGTTCCCCGGCAACAACACCGATCAACCGTGAACGGTCAGGGCGCCGGCCAGCATAGCGCTCTCGCGGCAATCGCCGGCGATCACAGGCCGACAGCCTCAAAAGGCACTTTCCTTCGTTCAGTGAACCGATGCCAGTCCATAGACCGGGGTGACGTCCATCTCATGACTGGCGTGGAATCCTCGGCCTTTCGCGCTTAGCGACAGGCGCCTGCCTCGGCGGTCAACTGGGTCGACCTGCTTCGTCACAAGACCCTTGGCTTCAAGAGTGCTCAGCGTCTGCGACAACGTCCCCTTCGTGAGCCCCAGATAGGCCGTCAATCGAAGGCGAGTCGTATGGTGACGGTTCCGACCGTTCTCAGCAACCCATGGATCCCGAAGATACGGCCACGACGCGGCCCACGCCGAGAACGAGCCGCCGTTGGCACGAATCTCATCAGCAAATATGCCGTTTTGTCCCTGAAAGCGAAGATCCGCCCGTCCGGGATTGAGGGCAAGGAACACACCTCGTGGCTTCGTGAGCGGGCCAAGAAAGAGTTGGGGCAAAGCATCCCACTCAACGGCACCGTCGTCCTTTCCCTTATACGACTGTCAATCGGCGTCCAAAATTGACCCCCAATCGGCGTGCAATATTGACCCCCCTGAGCGGCACGGCGGAGGTTGTCCCGGTAGTCAATAGGGGGGACCCGAGCGGCTTCGTGTAGCGCCTTGCGGTGCGCGGAGCGAAGCCGCGTGGGAGGTACGGGTTGACCCAGCGGGGCAAGCGGGCCGCAGGCACGGCCTGCCGGGTCAGCAGCGGTTCTTGAAGCGCCAGCTCTCGTTGCCGGTCTCGATGATCTCGCAATGGTGGGTCAGGCGGTCGAGCAGGGCTGTGGTCATCTTGGGGTCGCCGAAGACGGAGGGCCATTCGCCGAAAGCGAGGTTGGTGGTGACGATGATCGAGGTGCGCTCGTAGAGCCGGCTCATCAGATGGAACAGCAGCTGGCCGCCGGCCTGGGCGAAGGGCAGGTAGCCGAGTTCGTCGAGGATGACGAAGTCGCGTCGGATGAGCTGGTCTGCGGTGCGGCCCTGGCGTCCGGCACGGAGTTCGGCCTCGAGATGGTTGACCAGGTCGACGACGTTGTAGAAGCGGCCGCGTGCGGCCTTGCGGATGCAGGCGCGGGCGATGGCGACGGCGAGATGGGTCTTGCCGGTGCCGGTGCCGCCGACCAGCACGATGTTGCGCTTGCCCTCCAGGAAGCCACCTGTGGCGAGTTCCTGGATCAGGGGCTCGTTGACCGGTGAGGCGGCGAAGTCGAAGTCGGCCAGCTCCTTGGCCGTCGGCAGCCTGGCGGACGCCATCTGGTACTTGATGGAGCGCGCCTGCTTGTCGGCGACCTCGGTCTGCAGCAGCGTACCGATGATCTGCTGCACCGGATGACGGCGCTTGAGCCCGTCGGCGAGGATGTCGTCGTAGGCGGCGCGCATGCCCGCGAGCTTCAACGCCGTCATCATCGCCAGCACCTCATGACGCTCCATGACCGGCCTCCCTCAGGCGATCGTAGCGCTGACAGTCGGCCACCGGCCGGTGGCGAAGCTGCAGGCCCTCGGGCGTCGGGATGGTCGCCGGCGGTGCCGGCTGGCACTGCCGGGCGAGGATGTTGAGCACGACGTCGGCGCTGCAGGCGCCGAAGTCGAGCGCCTCGGCACAGGCCGCCTCGACCGCCTCCAGCCCGTCCTCCTGAACCGCCGCGAGGATCCTCACGAACTGCCTGTCACCGTCGTCGCAACCCGTCAGCCGGGCCCGTATGCGGCCGAGCGCGCCGGGCAGTTGCCAGCCCTTGAAGGGCGCGCCGTTCCTCAGCGCACCAGGCTTCCGCGTCAGGATCGGCACGTAGTGCCACGGATCGTAGGCGATCTCGCCGCGCCCGAAGCTCCGGGGATGCTCGGCGACGGTCTCGCCGTCCTGGCGGATGACGATCCGATCGGCGTAGGCCCGCACGTCGACCGGCCGCCCGACGGCACGGGCGGCGACGCTGTAGTGGTTGTTGTCGAAGCGCACCAGACAGGTCTTGGACACCGCCACCTCGGTGGCGTGGAAGCCGTCGAAGGGGCCGCGATAGGCCATCAGGAAGGGCCGCTCCTCCTCGAACACCTGCCACACCGTCTTGCCCTCGATCGTCGGATGCGGCCGCTTCTTGGCGTCCTCGATACACCGATCCATCAGCCACGCGTTGATCTCGGCGTAGGAGCGGCCCCGCGGGATGGGCACGAACAGGCGGCCGCGGACGTCACCCACCTGCCTCTCGACCTGCCCCTTCTCCCAGCCCGCACCCGGAGTGCACGCCACCGGCTCCACCAGATGGTGGGAGCACAGCTCCAGAAAGCGCCGGTTGTAGGCGCGCTCCTTGCCCACGAAGACCATGCTCACCGCCGTCTTCATGTTGTCGTAGATGCCCCGCCGGCAGACCCCGCCGAAGAAGTGGAAGGCCCGTTCGTGCGCCTCGAACACCATCTCCTGGCTCTCGCGCGGGAAGATCTGAACCAGCTGCATGCGGCTGTAGCAGAGCCGCATGTGCGCCGCCTTCACCTTGGTCGTCACACCCGACAGGCGCGCGTACTCGTGGCTCCAGTCGAACTGGTAGGCCTCGCCGGGATCGAAGCTCAGCGGCACAAAACCCTGCGACGGCGACAACAGCCGCCACCGCCGACGCCAGGTCCTGGCGTAGCGGCGCACCGCGTCGTAGCCGCCGCCATAGCCCAGAGCCGCAAGATCTTCATGAATCCGCAGCAGAGACAGCCGATCCCGGCGCGGCTTCTTCTCGTTGGCCTCCAGCTGGCGCTCGAGCTCATCCACCCACGGTCCAAGCTTCGGCATCGGCTGGATCTTGCGCTCGTAGCTGTACGAGGTCTCATCGCCCCGCACCACCTTGCGCACCGTGTTCTTCGAAACCCTCAAATCCCGGGCGATCTTCTTGATCGGAACGCCCCTCACCAGATGATCCCGACGGATCCGCGCAATCGTCTCCACTACCAGCATCTCCCCCACCTCGTCTGTCCAAACAACGAGGTGTGTTCAAGAGCACAAAACCAGGGGGGTCAATTTTGGACGCCGATAACCCCCAATAGGGGGTCAATATTCCACGCCGAACAACAGTGGGATGCGGATCGTGGGTTGTGGGGCTGGGTTCGAAGGGGACGGTGTTGATGATTACGCGGGGGCCGGCCGGATTAGCGGAGGTCGGGGCGGCTTCGGTTCGAGAAGCGGTGATATCGTTGCCGGGGGTTTGCGGCGCGGGGGCCTGTTCGTCGGCGACGTCTGTGGTTTGATGCTCTTCAGTGGCGGGAGCGGTGGCACTGTCGTTTTCGTTGGTCTCGTGTGTCAGTCCCCGCTGATCGTAGGCCTGGAAGCCGGGCATGGACCAGAACCGTGCAGGTTCGCGGGCGGCGGCGGGCACGCCGGCGGCGGCGATTTCTTCGCCGGTGAACGCTTCTTCCATGGTTGTGGCGAGGTCGGTTTTCTTGAGCTTGGAGCGCGATTGTGCCCAGGCGTCGCCGAGTGTTGCGCGGGCAACGGCGAGGATGTTGGCCTTGGTGATCCGCGACCAAAACATGTCGGCGGTGGGCCGGATTTTGGTGGCAAAATCAATCGAGAGCCGTGCGACGGTGGCTTCGAATTCGGGCCGGGCGTCGTGTTCGAAGGCGAGTTGACCTTTTAGTGTCCTCGCGACGCAGGCGGCGAATAGCGCTTGTTTGTCGGCGTCCGGCAATGCTTTGAGGGCAGCGAAGGCGTCTTCGTCGTTTTCGTGTTGCATCCAGTCGAAGGAAAGACCGGATCGGTCGGCGAGCAGGTCCTCGCCGGGACTGTGTTGGGCGAAAGTATCGTCGTTGCTGCGCAGTGATGGCCGGTCGGGGGTTTCGCGGATAGTGATGTCGAGAGCGTCCTGCATATAGCCGCCGGTGAACACGGCACGGCCCATTTGGAACAGCATGAGATCGAAAGCGGCCTCGAAGTCCTGCGCGAGCTCGGCTTTGACGAGCGTGGTGCGGATGGCGCGCATGTCGTCGGCGAGGCCGATGCCGATGCCGGCGTTTTTGCGTGCTTCGGCGCGCGGGTCGGCGGGGGATGCAATGGGGGCGGACAATCGCGGCGATTGGAAGTTGTTCTCGTGTTCGTCCTCGTCAGCGTTGTCGGCGGCAGCGTTGGGGTTGCGTGTCGGCATGTCGTCGGCACGGATGAGGCCTTTAACAATCTGCAGTGTGCCGTCGACGGCGATTGTCGCGATGCAGCCGGAATATGCGCGGTCGTCGTCGGCGAAGATGGCCCGCGCCTCGAGGGACTTGTCGATTTCGTGGTTGCGTTGGTCAATGGCTTCGGCCTCGGTGACCAGCTCTTCGGTCCACTCTTCATCGTCGAGATCGTTCAGTTCGTTCGCGCGGGTTTCGAGGCGTTGGATCTCGGCGCGTTCCTCGTCGGTGGGGGTTGCCGGGGTGGAGATGACGCGGCCGAATTGGGCGAGGGTTTGCCAATCGACGTCGGGCTGAGCATCGACCCATTTCCAGTCGGGGCGAAGTTGGTTGGCGACTACGAGAAGTTTGGTTGTGGCGATCTTGTTTAGCAATTCGGGATCGCTGAACCAAACGCCGTTGTCGTTGTCGTCGGCGAACAGGTCGCGGGTGACGGCGCCGCCTGCAGCTTCGTAGCTCTCGATGCCGACAAACTGTGCGATTGAGGAGCGTGCGGGGATTTGGTCTTGGGTGAGCGAGCGCTTGATCTGGTGAGCGTTGGGACGGTAGCCCTGGTCCTTGATCTGATCCCACACTGAGATTTGGTGTGCGTGGTCGGTGGTAACGGAAAAGGCGGTGAGGGCGTCGAGATCGAGTCCGCCGGCGCGGTAGGCGTCGAGAAGGATAGGAGAGGTATTGCCCAGACGAAGGCGCTGCTCGACGAGGCGTGTGGTGACGCCGAACCGGGTTGCGATATCGGCAACGGTTGTACCGTTTTTGGCGAGAATGGCGAATGCCTCAACCTGGTCGGCGGGGTGCATGGCGGCACGAACAACGTTTTCGGTCAGTGACAATTCGGCGTCGTTGTGTGCGGTGTCGAGGAGGAGACAGGGAACCTCGTAGTTGTCTTCGATCGCGCCGTCGTGGGCGAGGGCGGTGAGGGCGGCGAAGCGGCGGCAGCCGGCGATAACGGCGTAGGAGGTGGTGTTGGTGGGGGAGTCGGGGCGAACGACGAGATTCTCAAGCAATCCGTGGGCGAGGATCGATGCTTTCAGCTCATTGTCCGCGGCGGCGCCGGCCGGCGTCTTGCGGACATTGGCGGGGGAAATCGTGAGCTGGGCGAGGGGGATGTTCTTGATGGCGTGGCTGGACATGGCGAGGGATCCGATTCGGTGGAGAGATTGGGGGAGACTCTGGTAAGCGGAAGACATAAAGGACAAGCCGCACTCCGGACTCCAAGCGGCGTCACATGCAGTCGGGGTGAGCGATAATGGTGGTGGTGTAGCGGCGGTGTTCGGTGGGCGGCGCGGCTTGGTTATTGCGCGATATCGATACGTTCGCCCCATGGCTGGATCATGTTGGGTTGCGGGATTGTTGACCAGTTGCAGAAAATGACGGGGTACGGGGGCTCGTGGTCCGGGTAGCTGTCGCATTCCATGTCGGTGAAGTAGATGCAGCAGCGGGGATCCAGTTGGTGGGTTTCGATCCATTCGAAGCCGGGGCGGAAGTCGGTGCCGCCGCGGCCCTTGATGACGATCTTCTCGGGAAGATCTTCGGGGGCATATTCGGCGACGTCCTGCACGGCGGCGTCGACCTGGAGGATATGGATGGTTTCGGGGTGTAGTTCGATTGCGATATCGCGGATCTCGGACCAGAAGGCGGCGAGGATGTCGGCCGGGAGCGATCCGGATGTATCGATGATGATGACGATGTTGGCGAAGCCTTCGGAATGGATCGAGGGCAGGTAAAGGCCGCTGTCGATAAAGCGGCGGTTGGGTTTGGACCAACTATAGTCGCGGTGCGTGGCGTCGTTCATGTAGCGGCGCAGGAGTGAGGGCCAATCGAGCACGCTCGTGTGTGCGCTCTCAATGGCGTCGGATACGGCACCGGGTATTTTTCCTTGGGTTTTGGCGAGGTTCAGCGCCTGGTGCATTGCTTCGTCCCAATTCTGCTCCTCGAGATCGATGTCGAGCGTGGGGCTGTCGGGATCGGTTTGGCCGGGGGCGCGTGTTTCGGCGTCCATGATTTCGCCGGTGCCGCTGGGATCGAAGCTGGTTGGTGATTGTGGGTCAGGGCCGGGGTTTTGGCTGTCCTCGGGGTTTTGGGCGTCGTCGGAGTTTTGGCTGTCTTCCGGGTTTTCGCTGTTGGCGGAGTCGTCGTTGGGGTCGTCGTCGCCGGCGTCGTCGTCGTTACTGGAACCCGGGTCCGAGCTGGGGTCGGGCGTGCCGTCGCCGGCGTCTGGGGATGCGTCGGGAGGCGTGTTCTGGTCGGGTTGGTTACCCTGTGGATCGGGAAGGCGGTTATAGGCTTCTTCGACGCTGAGGCCGTCCCATGCTTCGGCGTCCGGTGGCAGGGTGAACCCGGCGTCTCGCAGCAGAGCGTGGGTGGTGAGCTGCGAGGCGTGCTGCCAGCGTTGTGGATCGCGCTCGGCCCTGCGGGTGTGGTGCTTTAATGCGCATGCGAGAACGATGCGGGCTATTGCGGTTTGGATCTGGTCGGCAGGGGTCTGCGCAATCCATTCGGGTGAATAGCGGATTTCGTTGCCGTCGCTGGCGAGGGTGGTTCGGGAGTTGTCCATGCGGAGGGGAAGCCGCAGAGCAAGGCTGCCGAAAAATGGTTGGGCGCGAAGCAATTCGGTGACCGATTTGCTCAGGCGGTGGGCGGATTCGGTTTGTATGCGGGAGTTGGTCATCTATGCGGCTTCTTCTTGGGGAGCGGTTGCGGCGGTGAAATAGCCGCTGAATTTTTCCAATAAGGCGTCGGCGTCGTTCTTAACCTGCGTGCGGGTGGCGTGGTTGAAGGACGCGGATGGTCGGAGTTCGTTGGGATCGACGTTGGCTATGCGTGTTTTCACTTCGTCGCACAGATGTGCAAGGTCCGGGTCTTGGAAGATGTTGAGGCGTGGCACGATGTCGACGAGATCGCGGATGTTGTCGATCATCGAGTTGCGGAAGATCAGCGGTTTGCCTTGATCGTCCGTGGTTAAACGCTCGCTGACGTGTTCCACGGATTCGGCGAGACGGTGATAGAGATCGGTGACCGCTTGGCCCAAGCGTTCCTGAATCTGTGATTCGATGTCGAGCTTAACGCGCTCGGTGTCGTCGACAGCAAGCTTGGCGATGAAATGGTCGGCGTCGGGGACGGGTAGAACCCGGTATTTGATGTCGAATTTGCCTGGAGGGCTTCTTTGGTGGGGTATTCGTCGGGGTTGTACAGGCGGCCGAGTTCGAGCTGGGCTTGGGCGATGTTGAGGTCGTAATCTTCGATGAAGCGGGTCCGGTTGCGGATGATGGTTTCGCGGTACTGGTCGAACAGGGCGGTGTAATGGTCGTAGTTGGCGACCGGTAGCAGGCGGTTGCCCTGGTCGTCCCACGGCAGGGTGTTTGCGTAGTGGTCGGTGCGGGCGGCGCTCATGGTTGCGGTGATCGTAGCGAATGCGGATTTGGGGAGCAGGCGCTTGTTGTAGCGCCCGGCATTAGCGCTGGCGTCGTGGTGTATGGCGACCTGGTTGGAGGCTTTGTGGTCGTACTGGCGGCCGCTCCAGGCCGAGATGCGGAGGCTGACGAGCATGGCGTCGTGGGTGAGTTTCATGTGAAACGCTCCAAGCGAATGTGGGGGACTATTGGGTGCGGGTGGCGGCCCAGCGGATGTAGGCGGGGGTGTGGCTGAGAGCTTGGTCGCGGCGGATACAGGACCCGACGAGAAATTCCCCTACCTCGCGGCGCAGGCGGGTTGCGTAGGTGACGATCGAGTCGAGATTGATGTCGTCGGCCAGGCGGTAGAGGGCGCCGCAAACAGCGAGTAGAGCGCTGGCGTTGTCGGGGATGGGGGCGTTGTCGGGGTCGTCGATAATGGCGCGGGGGTGTGGGAGTTCGCGCCAGACCTGCAGGAATGCGGTGAATTCGACGGCGGCGGCTTCGCCTACGGTGCCGCGAAACAGTGCCCGTTCGGCGGTGGCATCGAGGCCGGCGCGGTGGGTGACGATGTTGGAGACGAATTTCCAAGTGCGTGGGCACGGGAATGCTTTCTCGCCCGATTGGGGATCGAAGACGTGCAAGAGTTCGGGCCGCATTTGGATGAAAAACAAGACTTCCGGGGCGATCCCGTTGGTGGCTCCCCAAGCGCACCAGTCAGACGCGTCGACGCGGATCTCGAGGTGGACGAAACGGGAGGCAAGCGGTGTTGGCATGCGGTGGGTGACGCCGCGATCGGTGTCGCGGTTGCCGCATGCGATCAGCGCGGCGCCGGGGGGAAGTTCGTATTCGCCGCATTTGCGGTCGAGGACGAGCTGATATAGCGCCGCCTGTACCATGGGCACGGCAGACGGCAGCTCTTCGAGGTTGATGAGCCACTGGCCCGGGTCGTTGGCGGGGGGGAGGAAAGCGGGCGGTGCCCAACGGGTGCGGTCGTTGCTGTCGCGCCAGGGGATTCCGCGCAGATCGACCGGATCGAGAAGGAGCGCGCGGACGTCGAGGTATTCGCGGGTCGCGTCGGCGGCGACTTGTTGGGCGATCTCGCTTTTGGCGCAGCCGGGCGGTCCCCACACAATGCAGGGCTGTTGGGCGGCGACGAGGATGGAGAGAGTGTTTGCGAGTTCGCTTGGACGCAGCGTGTAGTCGGCGGATATTGTCACCATGTCGGGCATGTCGGGCTGTCCTACGGATTGGGAAGGGGTGGCGATCCTCTGTGGGGACCGAACGTCCCGCAGGAGGCGCCAGCCTCTAACGTTGATGGTGTGAATGCGGGGGTGGGGGCGAGTGGCCCGGGCCTGGGTTTTGGCGGAGCCGGGGCGCCCGGGGAGAGTTCAAGTGGCAAACATTACCACTTGAACGCGATAGGTATTAACCGGGTGTCAGGTAGGGTTTGGTGCGTATTTAGTGGGCGGGAAACGATCTCGATTGGGGTTTAAGAGATGTTTTTTTCAAGTGGTAAACATTACCACTTGAAATGTTTGCTGCGGTTTATGGGTCGGGAATGCTGACGCCTTGGACCCTGAAGGTTTGGGAGAGAGCGTCGATCTGGTTTTGGATAGCGTCGAGTGAGCCCGGCGTAGAAGCGAGGACGGGCTGTCACCGGCTTGGCAATCGGCGTGTATCTGATGTTGACAGTGCGCAGATGAGCGATTAGCTTCCACGTTGTATTCTGTTGTGGAAGCTGTTGCTTTTGCAGGGTGAAAGACGATCAAAGGGGCCGTTTACCGACGTGCCCCTTTCTTCTTTTTATTGACGAATTAGGACGGCCCGCGCTCACGCGGCCTCGCCTCTAAGGATCTCGCCTTCGACATAGGCGCGGAACGCCGCCCCCGACGTGAAGCAGCGGTAGCCTGCGGCGCTGGCGATTGCCAGCACCTCCGCCGGCTCGTTCAACAACACGGCGATCGGCCCGGTCAGCCCGGGCTGACACCAATGAGCCCGTCCGGCCAAGCGAGGTCGAACACCGCCGTCTGCGCGCCGGTCGCGGGATCGGCGTGGTCGAAGGCGAGATGCCCGCGCGGCAGGTCACGTGCGGCGAGCCAGTCGTTGAGCGTTTCGAGTTCGGCTTCCTCGGCCTCGCTGTCGATTCCGCCGAGTACAGTCGGGGCCGGTTCCTCGATCTGCGTCCCGGCCGCGGAGAGCCACCTAGAATCGCCGTGCAGCAGATCGGCAAAGTACCGGTTGGCCTCCGCGGCCAGCAGGGCCTTGCGCGCTTCGAGAAAATCGCGGTAGCGCTCGATCCGCCACAGGGCGGGCTCCATGGGTATCCACTGCGAGGCGAGCGCGCCCGGATGGTTCGTCTCCACCTCGGCGAAGTAATCCTCGGGAAAGCGACTGCCGATAACCAGGTTCGTTTCCTTGGTCAGGAAACAGAAATTTGCTACCGCGTTCACCTCTGCGCGCTCGTAATCCGCGGCGTAAAGCCGCGATTTCGGGAAAATGTGGTGCACTTCCAGGCGGGCCATCCTACCGAGCAAATGCGCCTTGAGCGCGAGACCGCTTCCCCAATCTTTCGCTTCACCCATGCGGGTCAGCATGTAGAGCACCGGATAGAACCGCGCGCCAAGGCTCCAGCCGTCGAAATGGCCCGCCTCCACGCGAAGTCCGCCCTGCCACAGGCGGAGCTGTTCGATCAGGGCATCGAGCCCGCCATTGGGACCTTCAAGCGCCGCGAGGTCCTGGTCGATAATGGTTTCCGTCGAGCCGGAGAACCGGCCCCACATTCCGGCTTGCGCGAACCAGAAGAGCAGCTTGTCGCTCTCCTCCGCGTCCATCGGCTCAGTCCTGCGGTCCATGTAGCGCACCATCACCGGCACGCCGTAGCGGCCGAACAGCACCCGGTCGTGGTCGAGCCCGATCCGGCCCGCGATCAGGTCGAGGCTGGCGTCGATCTGCCTGCAGGAGCGCGCAAGCCCGTCCTCGATTTCAGGCGCGGTCTTGTTGTGCAAATGGGCGAACCTCGCCTCGCCGGTCAGGACCGTGTTGACCGAACGGAGCAGCCAGTCGAGGTTGAAGTAGTAGCCGGCATCCTCCCATTCCTTCAACTTCGCCTTCATCTGGTTCCGCGCGTCGGGCCACTCGGCGCAGATCTTCGCCAACGCAAGATCGCCCTTCGATAGCTTGGTTCCGCCGCTGTTGACGCGGTTGAAGATTTCGACGACGACATCGAGCGACTTCTCCGCGCCGGTCACTTCCTCGACGTGAAGGTCGATTTCGGTAATGCTGAGCAGTGTGCTCAGACGCCCGACAAACTCGCCGATCCGCTCGTTAAGTTCGGGAGTTGCCGCCAGTCGGGCGATGAAGCCGCTGAGCCCCGTCGTGCCCCCTTTCATCAGCTCCGTAATGTCTATCCAGAGTGGATCGTCGCGCATCTTGATCGGCTGGTAGAACTCGAAGGCCTCGTCTGCGAGATGGAACCGCAATCCGTTGAAGGTTTGCGGGTTGCCGTCGAAGAATTTTGGCGGCTTGCCGCGCACCACTCCGTAGAGGGAGGTCATGCGCTGCTGGCCGTCGAGCAACAACCTTACGCTGCCGGCGGCGACCGGCCCGTCGCCGCGACGGTCTGCGGTCATGGACTCCGTCACCCATACCAGCAGGCCACCCACTGGATGGCGCCGGTACAGCGACTCGAACAGGCCGCGCACTTGATCGCGATTCCACACATAACCGCGCTGGAACTCAGGTAACGCCATGTCGCCGCTATCGATAAAATTGAGAACGTTCGAGATTTTCATGGTTGGGATACACCTCCAGAAATTGGAACTTCCAAGACGGGTGCTTTCTTCTCGTCATGGCCGGACTCGATATAAGCCCCTTTTTTTCAAGTGGTAAACATTACCACTTGAAATGTTTGCTGCGGTTTATGGGTCGGGGATGCCGGCGCATTGCTTGAGCGCCGCGGCGGCTTTGCGGTTGGCAGAGGCGGGGATGCGGTTCCAAATCGAATTGTGGCCGTTGCTAAGGAGGGCGCCGTGCTCGAGAGCGGCGTCGATCAGGCGCAAGACTTCGGTTTTGTCGGTGAGTTTGGGGCTATGGAAACCGTGTGCGGGTGTGGCGGTGATAACTGGCCCAAAACGTTCGACGGCGCCGTTGGCACGTCGGACAGCAGCTTGTACGGTTTTGGCGTGTGGGAATGGGCCGAAGGCGAGTATGGCTTCGAAAGTGCCGCTATCGCGATTGCAGTGGATGTACAGGCCGATCCGCGTGTTTGTTTTGGCGAGGGACTGGACGAAGCCGCGGGCTACAACGGACTTGTCGTTAGTTGTTATGTTGAAAGTGGTTGCGATTGGGGTCGGTTCGGATTTGGCGTTGAGCGAGTAGCAGGGAGCCGCCGAAAAGAGAAGCGAGAGTGCGAGGGCGGCTAGTTTTGTTGTTGGCGGCGGCGAGGTCCTGTTTTTGGGGCGTGGGCGGTTTAGTCGCATTTTGAGTATCCGCAGCTCGGGCACATATCGCAGCCTTCTTGTCGCTGGATGCCGGGTTGGGCGCAGCGTGGACACAGGGCTGGTGCGTGGGTGCTATGGCCCGGGGGCCCGGCTCCGGGGTCCGGGATGGTGGCGGGGATTTTGCTGTGGGTGTCGGCCTCGGCGTTGCGGATGAAGCCGATATCGATCATGTGCTGCTCGATTACGGCGCCGATCGCGGCGAGAAGCGAGGGCACGAACTTGCCGCCGATCCAGTAGCCGCCGCGTGGATCGAATACCGCCTTGAGTTCTTCGACCACGAACGCGACGTCGCCGCCGCGCCGGAAAACGGCGCTGATCATGCGGGTCAGGGCGACGTTCCAGGCGTAGTGCTCGGTGTTCTTGGAGTTAATGAAAATTTCGAATGGGCGGCGGCGGCCGTCGAGAACAGTGTCGTTGATGGTGATGTAGATGGCGTGGTCGGATTCCGGCCATTGGTGCTTGTAGGTTTGTCCGGGCAGGGCCTCGGGGCGGCCGAGGGGTTCGGTCATGTAGATGACGGCGCCTGGAGGCGTTGCAAGCGGTTCGGGTGGGGAGGGGTCGGGATTGGTGTCGGATGTTAGGATCGAGCCGGTGATCTCGTTGGGCCGGTAGGTTGTGCATCCTTTGCATCCGGTGTCGTAAGCCTGGGTGTAGACGGCCTTGAAATCGCGAAAACTGATGTTTTCGGGGATATTGACGGTTTTGGAAATCGAACTGTCGATGTGTTGCTGAACGGCGGCTTGCATGCGTATGTGATCTTCAGGCGAGAGCGTTTGAGCGGTGACGAAGGCGGGCGGCAGCGGTGTGTCCGGATCGTTGAGCTCGCGGAAGAGGTTGAGTGCGTAGTCGGTGACGTGTTCGTCGCGCCGCGAGTCGTTGGGCATGAGGATGGTCCGGCGAAATTCGTAGTCGAAGACGGGCTCAATTCCTGACGAGATGTTGTTGGCGAGGAGCGAGATTGAGCCGGTGGGGGCAATCGAGGTGAGCAGTGAATTGCGGATGCCGTGTTGTGCGATTTGGTCTCGCAGCTCGTCGTTGTCGATGGTGTGTGGGTAGGAGTCGGCGAGGTAGTGCTCCTTGTCGAAAAGGGGGAAGGAACCTCTTTCTTTAGCGAGGTCTATGGAGGCCTGGTAGGCACAATGATTGACGGTTTTTGTCCACTCGGTAGCGAGCGTGACGGCTTGAGGCGAGCCGTATTTTGCGTTGCACATGATGAGGGCGTCGGCGAGGCCGGTTATGCCAAGTCCGATGCGTCGTTTGGCGTGTGCCTCGGCGCGCTGTTCGGAGAGGGGAAAGCGCGAGACGGTGATGGCGTTGTCGAGCATGTGGACCGCTGTCGCTACGGTGGCTGAGAGGGCGGCCAGGTCGAGAGCGGCGTTGCCGGCGAAAGGATCGAGGACGAATTGGGTGAGGTTGACCGAGCCGAGCAGGCATGCGCCGTAGGGCGGCAGCGGTTGTTCGCCGCACGGATTTGTTGCGTTGATGGTTTCGCAATAATGGAGATTGTTTGTCTGGTTGATGCGGTCGATAAAGATCACGCCGGGTTCGGCGTAGTCGTAGGTTGAGCGCATAATCGTGTCCCAGAGCTCGACCGCGTTGACGGTGCTGTGCGCAACGCCGTCGAATTGCAGGGTCCAAGGCTTGTCGTGGTAGACCGCCTCCATAAAGGCTTCGGTGATGAGTACCGAGAGGTTGAACATGCGTAGCCGGCCGGGTTCGCGTTTGGCCTTGATGAATGCCTCGATGTCGGGATGATCGCAGCGGAGGGTTGCCATCATGGCGCCGCGGCGGTGGCCGGCGCTCATGATGGTGCGGCACATGGAGTCCCAGACGTCCATGAATGAAAGCGGTCCTGAGGCGTCGGCGCCGACGCCGTGGACGTGTGCGCCCTTGGGGCGCAGCGTGGAGAAGTCGTAGCCAATTCCGCCGCCGGCTTGCATGGTCAAGGCTGCTTCGCGAAGTGCGGCGAAGATGCCGCCCATGTCGTCGGGGATGGAGCCCATGACGAAGCAGTTGAAAAGGGTTACGTCGCGCTCGGTGCCGGCGCCGGCGATGATCCGTCCTGCTGGCAGGAATTTGCAGTCGCGTAGTGCTTCGAGAAAAAGGGCTTCGGTGCGCGAGCGGTGTTCGGGTTTTTCAGCGGCGGCGAGTGCTTTGGCGATTCGCATCCATGTGGCGTCGAGATCGGTGTCGAGGGGGGTGCCGTCTGGCGTCTTTAGGCGGTATTTGATGTCCCAAATGTGGCGGGATATTGCGGTGTTAAGCGTCATTGAGGGGTCCTTCCTGGGAGCTCGTCAAAGTGGGGATCGGAGAGGACTGCTCGGCGTGGAGTCTCCGGTCGGCTTTGGGATCAACATTGAGCCGGCAACGCTCGGCTTTATTGGTGCAGCGCGGAGATGGGCCGAGTGATTCGCTTGTGTTTGAGACGGCGAAGCCGTGTGGAAGGCGTGGCGTGTGGCGCGAATGTTTCAAGTGGTAAGGATTACCACTTGAAAATATGCCGTTCGGGAAGGTCATGGTTTATGTGGAATGGTTGTGGGTCAGGGTAAGGATCAGGAGGGCTTTGGGGTCGGGGATGACGTGAAGAAAGGTCTTGCCGCGTGACGGGCCGGGCCAGACGTTAATGCGCTGGAATGCGGGGCGAAGAAGCAACACGGTGTTGTGACGAAGCGGGTGGTCGTGGTTGGCGAGGATGTCGCGGAGAGCGGTGAGGTATTTGTGCAGGATCGTGGTGATATCACGGGGAATTGGGATGTGAGCGAGATCGGTTTCTCGCGGGTTGAGGTGTTGGAAAAGTTGCGTCTGGTTGGAAAAGACATGCCGGCAAGCGGGGTCGTTGGTGGCTTTGTTGTTGGGGGGAGAGTGGCGTAGCTGAGCGATCGTGTGGAGGTTGTGGACAATGGAACGGTGCAAGAGATGGTGGTGGTCGGTGGTTTGGGCGAGGGTGGCGCGTGCCCGGGTGTGCCATTTGGTTTGTTGTTTGGCCCAAACGAGGAGTTCATTGGCGGAACGTTCTTCGAGGTCGTATGTGGAGATACGGCGATGGTTTGCGCAGTTGTTGTGGTGGCGGTGGCGCGAGCAGTTGTAAGTGTTGGCGCTGGCAATGGTCAGTGGACTTGCGCATAGGCCGCAGTAAGAGAGTGGGGTCAGGGGTTTGAGTGTGTAGGTCTTGTTTTTTTTGGGTGGAGTTCTGCGGGATGGCGGCGGCGCGATTGAACTTGAGCCCAGAGTTTTTCGTCGATAATGCGTAGTTTGGGGGCGTCTTGGATAATCCATTCGGATTCGGGGTTGAGCCGGCCGCTTCGTTTTCCGGTTAGGGGATGACGTACGTAGCGTTCGCGGTTGAAGATTATTTTTCCTTGGTAAATAGGGTTGCAGAGAATACCGGTGCGGCGTGTGTTGCTGCCGGTGATCGTGGTTTTGAGCCACGGTTTTCCTCGTACGCCGGGGGTTCCTTCTTCGTTCAGGAGGTCGGCGATGGCGCCGGCGGACATGCCGTCGGCGTAGTGGGTGTAGATCCGGCGCACGACGGCGGCTTGGTTGGGGTCGATTTCACGTAAGCCGCGAATGACTTTGTTGTTTTCGAGTCGGTTTGCCAGGCGGTAGCCGTAGCAGAGCCCGGCTGGGATGCGTCCTTCTTTCACCCGGCCGGCTTGGCCGCGGCGGGTTTTGTGGGCGAGGGAGTGTATGAATTCTTGGTTCATGACGCCTTTCATTCCTATGTGCATCAGGGTAATCGGGCCTTCTTCGACGGTTAGGAGCTCGACGCGGTGAAACTGCAGGTGCTTCCATATTGTTGAGATGTCGGCGAGGTCGCGGCTGATGCGGTCGAGTGCTTCGGTGCAAACAAGGTCGATTGTGCCGTTGGCGATATCGAGTAAAAGTTTTTGGAGTGCTTCGCGTTGGTGGAAGTTGGTGCCGGTCGTGGCGGCGTCCGCGTAGGTTGTGGTGCTGATGACGCCGATGGTTTGCAGGTGTTTGCGGCAGTAATAGATCTGGTCTTTGATTGAGCGTTGGTCCTGAAGGTTTGTGGAATACCGTGCATATATTGCTGCGTGACGGGAATGGGTACTGGACGTGGGGGACATGGGGCGTACTCCGCTTGGGCGTTACTAAGGCCGGGAGTAGACAGCATGGCGCGACGGGATGTTAGCAAAGGCTGGGTATCGCTAATGTTGGGTGCCAAGCCAAGCTATGAAGGTGGCGCGCGTCGCGGGTGCTGCGGTGGCCCATGCTTGGCCGATTTTGGTGTTTTCCCAAAGGCGGCGTAGTGAGGCGATTTCGCTGTCGCTGTCGCCGTCGGGTTCGTCGTCTTCGGGTGAGTTTGGGTCGAGCTCGCCGGTTTCGGGTGGCAGCAGGTCGAGGATCTGTTTGAGAGTATCGGGTGGTGGAATGGCGGTGCGGATGGCGGTCATCGCGGCGTCGAACCGGTCGGGGGCTAAACACGCGAGTTGGTGGAGATCGGTTTCGCGTTTGGCGAGCGGGGTCGCGGCGAGGATAAGGGCGTGGTCGCGTGAAAGGGCTTCGCCGATTGTTATGGCGCGCCGGATGGTGCGGGGTGCGAGGCCGATTCGCGGGGCGGTTTCGTCGGCGAAGGATTCGGTCTTGGTGTGTGCGGCTGATGAGCTGCGCCGGTCGCCGCCGTGGCTGGGTTCATGGTGTGTGATGTTGTTTATCCGTTTGGCTTCGGCAAGGAAGCAGGCGCGGTCAAGGGGGGTGTTATCGGTGCGGACCAGATTTTCGTCTATTTCGATGAGACGGGATTGGTGAGGGCTGGGGTCGAGGAAGATGGCTTCGATAGATGACCAACCGAGTTTGTTTGCGGCGGCAACGCGGTGGGCGCCGGCAATGATCGCGAAGCGACCTGGATTTTCGTCGCCCCAGCGATCGGTAAGAACAGGGTGGGCGGTGCGTGAGGGTCGTATGAGAATGGGAGATTGAAGGCCGTTGCGATCCAATGAGTGGGTGAGGGCTTCAAGTTTGGCGGTGTCGAGGCCCGGCCGCAGGCGGTGGTCGTGATCGAGGGTGTCGATGTCGACCGGCAGCGACTGGCGTGGTTGGGCGGTTTCTTGTGGTTCGATGTCGGCGGCGGCGGGATTACGGCGCTGCACCTTTGAGGCGGCGGCGGCGAGGGTGGTTTGTTTGGTCATTGGCTGGTCCTTGGTGAGGTTTTTGGATCAAGTGGTAATGTTTGCCACTTGATCGATCTAGGCGGCGGCCGCGCTGAGATGCGAAGTCGTGAGCAGCTCGTAGAGGGCGTGGATTTCTTGCGCGGCGGTGGAGCGTGGCTGGTGTTCCACGACCCCGAGTCCGCGCGTGAATGCGTGTGCGAACGCAACGCGGTGGCCGATTGTGAGCGGAAGCACGGCAGCACCCATGTCGGTCAGGACGTCTCGGGCCTGGTCGGGGAGATCGCCCGATGGCGGCACGGCGTTGAGGATCGCGGTGGCGGGTGTCCCCGAGAGTTTGGCGATGTCGAGGGTGGCTGGCACGGTGCTGAGATCGACGAGTGCGGGCCGGCAGGGGATCAGGATGAGATCGGCGGCGCGAGCGGCAGCGAGCGCGGTGGCTTCGGTCCGCGGGGCGGTATCGATCATGACGATATCGGTTTGCTCTGCGGTGGTTGCTGCGAGGGTTCGCGCCAGGGTGGCTGCGTTGGCGACGTGGATCGCTGGTGTGGGTGCCTCGCGCAGGTCGTACCAGGCGCAGGCGGAGGCTTGGGGATCGAGATCGATGATCGCGGCGCTTTTTTTTGCGGTTGTTGCGGCAGTTGCCAGATTGATTGTGAGGGCGGTTTTACCGGCGCCGCCCTTTTGTGAGATTACGGCGATGATGGTCATTGGGCTGTCTCCCGGGCGCGGAATACGCCCCAGTAAGAGGGGGATAGGTCTAGTTGGTCGGCGGCGAACAGTGCGCTGAGGGCGCGGAGATAGCCGCCGGGGCTGGTGATGAGTCCGAGCTCGAACTTGGCGGCGATTAGAGCGACAGCGCACGATGCGTGGTCGCGTTTCATGGCCGCGACGGCTTCGAGCCACGCGTGATGGGAAATCCCGAGGGTTTTGCAGGTTTGCTCGGCGGCGAGGTGGATTTGCGGCCAGCTCGGAGCAGTGGGCGAGGCTATCCAGCCACGAAAATACTCGGGTGCGATTGCGCAGATCGTGCGGGGCGCAATGCGCAGCCACGCGGTGACCGATTTTGGTGGAAAGTGAGGCGGGAGGTAGGCCGGCCGTGAGCGGTCGTCACCCTGTTCCTTTTGGCGTGGGGGGTCTATCGCGGTTACGGGGGTTTCGTCACGAGGCTGGCGCGGTACAGAATCGTTTTTAGAATCCTTTGTATTGGTACTAGGTATTGGCGCTAATTTTTTAGCGCCTGGGCGCGAAATATTTGCTACCGGGGCGCTAAATATTTGGGTTTTGGGAGGATGGTCCTGGGCGGCGTAGGAAGCCGCTGGGGGCGGTTTACCCGTGCTGGGTGTGGTTGCGGGTGGCGGTTCGGGGATCGGTGCCGGGGGCGTGTCTGGGGGCTCGGCTGGGGGTTCGTGAGTGGTTGTGGTGTTGGCTGGTTCAATCAGATCGGTCAGTTGGTCGTTGATCTCCTGCAGGGCGTTGCGGCGGTTCTCGAGGGAATCGATCTCGTCGCGGTTTTTGCGGGAGGTTTGGGAGAGAGCGTCGAGCTGGTTTTGGATAGCGTCGAGCACGTTGGTACAGCTTCTGGGATCGTGGTGGAGCGTGTAGAGGGCGGCGTGGGCGCGGCGCCGGAGGATTTTGATTTCTCTCTTGAGGCTGTCGCGCAGGTTGTTTTGGGCGGCGATACGACGTTGGTTGTTGACCAGGGGTTTTATCTGAGCGGCGATTGGGGCCAGGACAATGCCGTAGGTGTTTCCGACGTCGATGTGTTTTTTGTTGTTCAGGTCGGCGGGTAGGCGGCTGCCGCGGCGGCGGCAGTTAGGTGGGTCCTTGAACGCGATCGCGCCGAGCGCGAGGAGCTTGTTTTGCCAGTTGCGGACAGTCGAGGGGTCGACGTTGTAGTTGCGGGCAACGTTTTTTTGGGTGCACCACACAATGGGCAGATTGCCGGGGCGCCAATCGTGGTCTTGGGTGCGTTTGATGAGGTTTATGAAAAACACGAGCTCGGCCGGCTTCCATCCGGCGAGTGGCCCGGCGTCTTCCAGCAATGTGATGAGGCTGTACTTGGTGTAGTTCTCGGGCAGGCCGCGGAATTCTTTGACGGCCTGGTTGGCGCGGACGTGGGCGGAGGTGTACGCGCGGTTGCCGGTGGGGTTGGAGCTAAGTGATTGTGATTCTGTTGCGCTTGCCATTGTGTTTGCGCGAGCCCGGGGCAGAAGCGAGGACGGGCTGTCACCGGCTTGGCAATCTGCGTGTATTTGATGTTGACAGTGCGCAGATGAGCTATTAGCTTTCACGTTGTATTTAGTCGTGAAAGCTGTTGCTTCTTCCGGGTGACAGACGATCAAAGGGGCCGTTGTCCGACGAGCCCCTTTCTTCTTTTTATTGACGAATCAACATGATGCGGGCTAACGTCCTCTGCCGGTCGCGCTGGTTTTGTGCATTAGCGAGACGAAACGTGGACTGAAGCACGACCGTGCATGTCTTCGATCATCGCTTCGCCTGAGGCGTCCGGCGGCAGAAAGGGGATCCAACCATCACCGATCTGGCCAATCCGGCGGATGACCGCCGGCGCGCCACCGCCAAACCAGATCGGTATCCTCTGCCGCACCGGCCGCGGATTGATTCCGGCATCGGTAATGCGGTGCCATTTGCCGTCAAACGTGACCAGGTCCTGTGACCACAACGCGCGCATAACCTCGATCTGCTCTTCGATGCGCTGGCCGCGATTGCCAAAATCTTCGCCCTGCGCCTCGAACTCGACCGGGTTCCAGCCCACCGCGACCCCAAGCCGCAAGCGGCCGCCGCTGAACACATCGACCTCGGCCGCCTGTTTGGCGACCAGTACGGTTTGCCGCTGCGGCAGAATCAGAATGCCGCTGAACAATTCGATGCGTTCGGTCTGGCCGGCCAAATACCCGAACAGCACAAATAGTTCGTGGAAGGCGCTTTCGTGGGTGTAGATCAGCTTGGTGTCGGGATAGCTCGCGGGGTTGGCGCCGACGATGTGGTCATAGGCCAATATGTGGTGATAGCCCATGCCTTCCGCGGCTTGTGCGAAGTCCCGGATCGCCGCCGGATCGTTGCCGATCTCGGTCTGGGGAAAAACCATACCCACCCGCATCTTCAAACTCCTGCCGGCATTCCTGATTAACTTGACCCGATTCAATCTCACAATGCCTTTTTTGAACCGGCTAAGGTGAACGCATCGTGGCACAATCACCGATCGATGACGATAGCGCGGCGGAGGGAAGCATGGCCAAATCCAAGATGAAACTCGGACTCAATTTCACCCAGCAGAAAAATCTGCACGATGTCGCCAAATGGTACGAGGCCTGCGACAAGGCCGGACTGGCGGTGGTCGGCACACCCGATTCGCCAGCCCTGCTCAGGGAACTCTACGTGTCGACGACGGTTGCCGCGATGGCGACCTCACGCATCCAGATCATGACCATGGTGACCAACCCGGTCACCCGACACCCCTCGATAACCGCATCGGCGGCGATGTCGCTCGACGAACTGGCGCCGGGGCGCATCGCGATCGGTATCGCCACCGGTGACAGCGCGCTATGGGCGACCAAGCAGAAGGCGGCCACGGTCGCCGATCTACGCGAATACATCTTGGCGGTCAAAGCCTTGCTGCGCGGCGAACCGGCGACCTATCGCGGTGAAACCTTCGAGCAAGCGTGGGCCAATTGGGAACCCCGCGACGTGCCGATCTACGTTGCCTGTTCCGGACCCAAGGTGTTGTCGATGGCCTCGCAGGTGGCCGATGGCGTGGTCGTGACGATGGGGTTTGCGCCCGAAAACGTCGAAATGATCCAGGCCACCATCCATCGCGCCTGCGGCGAAACCGGCCGCGATCCCGCCACCGTCGACTTCTGGTCCAACGCCCAAATCACGTTTGACGAGAGCAAAGAAAAGGCCATGGAGTACAGCCTGGGCTGGACGACCAACTGGCTTACCGAGATGACCCTGACCGGTAAGGGCATTCCACCTGAGATCCGCGAACCGCTCAAAGAGATGAATGCCGATATTCACGACCTCGAAGCCGTTTACAAGACCCCGGATCGCGGCCGCATTCAGGTTCAGCGGGCCAAGGATCTCGGCATCTACGATTGGATCATCGAACACTCGCCACGGTTATGGGGCACGCCCGACGACATCCATGAACGTCTCGGCGAACTCTCGGCAATGGGTCTGACCAATTGGGTTTTCTTGCAGCAGAGCCGCGGCACCTTCGTCGGCGGTGCCGACGCCGAAAAACTCGATCTCATCGAAAAACTCGGTGAGGTCGCCAAACGAGTTTCGTGACCGGCAGGTCTCCCGCGAAGCGGATTTCTTATTCCCCGCAAAGCGGATTTCTTATTCCTTTTGTCACCCCGCACTTGATGTCGTCAAGCGTGGGTGACAAGCCAAACAAACCCCCTCACCCCCGCCCTCTCCCACTTCGCGGGAGAGGGAGCCCGATGGTGCCGCTTGCACAAATAGCTCCCTCGCCCCTTTGGGGCGGGGGTGAAGGGGTAGCGTTGAGGCGCGCTCCTAATTGTAGAGCGGCTGAAGTTTGTCGGCGAGACGCTTGAGCTTGGCCGGCCCGACGATGGCGCCGTCCTTGACGATCTGCTTGCCATCGATCCATACCGATTGCATCGAGACCACCGCGTCGGGATGGTTTTCGCCGCCGTCATCCTCCCAAAACGGGGTGCCGAGGCCGACCGCATTATTGCCCGTCACCCGCTGGTCCTCGATAAACGATTTACCCGTATAGCGCGCCGCCGGCTGAATGCCGCAGGTGAAGTGGATCACCTTGCCGTAGTCGCCGCCGGCCGCCCGTTTGAGCGCGCGATCCATCACTTTCTGTTCGCTGCCGCCGCCGGAGATACCCTGGATCTTGCCATCTAGCTCAATCGTCAACGGAATCGGCATCATCGCGTAATACTCGTGAAACGCACCGTCGATGACGATCTTGCCGCGTACGGAATCGGGGTTCGGCCACAACCCGACCGCGCCGGGAACCGTGTAAAGCCCGGGCTTGTTGGCACGCCGGGGTTTGGGGAAAGGAAGTCCGACCAGCTCGAAGGTGACGTCGGTCCCCTTGTCGTTTTCGATATGGCACTCTTTGCCAATCGATTTTTCGGTTAGTTCGATAAACGCTTTGTGCACATCGTGCAGCTTGTCGAGGTCGACCTTGCTAAACATGCGGATCAGTCCATCCGTGCCGGCGTCGCCGCCCATCACATAACGGGTCCGCTTGGCGTGCATCGCCGTTTCAAACGGCTCCGATCCGGCGAGGTTCGGGAACGTGAAATCAATCCATACATCGCAATTGGTGATCGCGGCCGCCAACGGCTCGGCGATGTAGGGGTTCGACAGGCCGCCTTGAAATGGGAGCGGCGGGATCACATTGACCACCGGTTTTGCCTCGAGCGAATCCGCCGCGTTCATCACTGCTTCGATCACCGACATGTCCGAGGCGGTGTCGGCTGTGATCAACACGGCTTCACCGGGCTTAACGGCGCAATAGTCAGCAATCAATATGTCTGCGGCCCGAGCGAGTTCGGGGCCGATTTGCGAGGCCATCATGATGTGTTCACTCCCTGGTTTGCGGGCCCGACGTTGGCGCCGGCACCGGCATTAGCTTAGCACCCCGAAGCGGGGTCGACGATGCCGCCGTTCGACCTACCTCACAAGCTCTCCCCCCAAGCGGTTTCACAAGCGGTTTCACAAGCGGTTTCACGATCGGTTTCACGATCGGTTTCACGATCGGTTTTGACGAGCAGTTTTCACGAAGTCGCGTCCTCGCCCTCACTCGCCAGCCGCTCAATCGCGGTCCGATCATTGAGCGTGAGCGCGCCGTAGCCTAATTCGATAATCCCCATCTCCCGCCACTGATTAAGGATCCGGTTGGTGGTCTCGCGCGAAATCCCGGCGAAGTCGCCGAGCTCCTGCTGCGAGATCTTAAGTTTGATCGGGTCATCGCCGCCGGCCTGGCGTTGCTCGCGAGAAAGGTACATCAACCGGCGGGCGATCCGCGCCGCAACATCGAGAAAAATCGAGTCTTCGACCAACTCGGTGGTGCGGCGAATCCGCTCGCACAACACTTCCATTAGCGAAACCGCGAAACTCGTATGGCGCTCGAAAAAGCCGATGAAGTCGGATCGGCGCAATATCAGCAAATGACTCTTCTCAAGCGGCGTCGCATCGGCGGTACGTACACCGCCGTCGAGCAGGGCGATCTCGCCGAAGATTTCGCCGGCATTGATAATGTTGAAGACGACTTCCTTGCCGTCAGCTGAAACCGTGCTGATCTTGACCCGTCCCGCCAACACCGCCATCAGGCTGTCGCCGGCATCACCTTTCTGAAATATCATCTGGCCGCGGCTGAAATCGCGCTCATGGGTAAGGCTCGCGAGTTCGCCAAGCTGATCCTCGCTCAAGGACCTGAAAAACGAGTGTCCCGCCAGGAGCGCGGCGCGCCGATCCGGCATCGTCCCTTTCATTCCTCACCCCCGGCAATACGTCGCGCGGTCATACTATTTCTTCGATTGTGGCGCACTTCACAGTCTCTCGAAACGCTTTTCGGCATAGTTGGCATAGGCAGCCAAACGCGGCCCTCGCAAGCCATTAACTCGCGAACACAGAACACTGCCCCAAACAGGAGCCCATCGTGGACACCATGACCGAGATCGATCGCCCGACCGACAGTCCGATCAGTGCATCGCCAGGTACCGACTATCGCGACTATGTGAACAGCATTCTCGAATATATTGCCGCCTGTCATCGCCAGGCCGATCTCGATCCCAAAGCCAAGCAGCACTTGACCAAGATCGCGGGCTACCTGCTGGATATGATCGACCGCCTCGAGCTGGCCCCGGCCCAGATCGATCCGGACGACATATTGCGCCGCTTCGGGCCCACGGGTCGCGTCAATTAACCCGCGGCTGACGGCCGCCGGACACAACTCACAGCAAACTCACGGGGGCCATTTTCATCCTGCTGCAAACGCCTCGACCCGGCAATCCGATCGATCCCCGGCTCCGTCGGTAGCGTATGAAAGCCGCGCCTCGGATTAGGGTCATGCCTCCCCTCTAAGCTACGGGGCGCGGTGCATTATCCGCGCGGTCAACGAAGGCCTTAAAATCCCATTGCTTTACGTCGCGACCCAAGTGCTAAATCGTTCGATATCGCGCCAGAAAAGTTTCATAGGGAAGTGGCATGACTTACTGCGTGGGCATGTGTCTCAACGATGGCCTGGTGATGATGTCGGACTCGCGCACCAATGCCGGCGTCGACAACATCTCGACTTACGGCAAGATGACGGTGTGCGAGGTGCCCGGGCAGCGCGTGATCGTCCTGATGTCGGCGGGCAATCTGGCGATTACCCAGGCGGCGATTCAACTGATGAACGAGGGGATGCCCGGCGGCGAGCATCGGATCACACTCAAAAACGTACCCTCGATGACCGAGGCCGCGCGTTTGGTCGGGTGGGCGCTACGCGAGGTCGAACGCGTCGACGGGCCCTCGCTGCGCGCCAGCGGCACCGGCTTTTATGCCTCATTCATAATCGGCGGCCAGATCAAAGACCGTCACATGCGGCTGTTTCTGGTCTATGCCGAAGGCAACTTCATTCAAACAATGCCGGAGACGCCCTACCTGCAGGTCGGTGAGCACAAATATGGCAAACCGATCATCGACCGCGTCATCGACTACGACACGCCGTTGATCAAGGCCGCCAAATGCGCCTTGGTTTCGATGGATTCAACGATCAAAAGCAATCTGACGGTGGCACCGCCAATCGACGTAATGATCTATGAGAAGGGCAGCATGATGGTTAATACCCATCAGGTACTCGCAGACGACGACCCCTACTGGAATGAGATTCGCGGCATGTGGGCCGATGGCCTCGAGGAACGCTTCGCCATTCTTCCCGACCCAAATTGGTGACGCCACCGATGGATCCGCCGGCTCGGCGCGCGTCCAACACCCAGCGGCGTATCCTGAGGCGCGTCCATCCCACATTCTGGCTCCGATCGAGATTTCTTATGCGACCACTATTCGCTGCTAATCTCGACCTTTACCTCCATGTCGACGAAATCGTCCGCTGTGCCCTGGAAGGTTCCCGAGAGCGGAATCGCTTGCCGGGGATCGCGGGCGACCGCGACACGGATCAGGTTGACGCCGCCGATCTGACCGTTGGTCGGGTCGAATTCAACCCAGCCCGCGCCGGGCAGGTAGATCTGCACCCAGGCGTGGGTTTCGCCGCTGCCACGGGCCGTGCCATTGGCGGGATCGTCAAGCAGCTTAGCGTCGTAGATGTAACCCGAGACAAAGCGGGCGGCCAAGCCGAACGTGCGCACCGCTTCCATCATCAGAACAGCAAAGTCGCGGCAGCTCCCCGTTCTAAGGCCCAGCGTCTCTACCGGCGTTTGCGTGCCCTCTGCGTAGCGCCGGCGGTACGTGAAGTCCCGCGGTATCGATTTCGTCAGGCTGGTCAAAACATCCATGGTGGCGATCTCGTCATGACCATGGCTGCCGTTCGTTGCGACGAGAAACTGGCGAGCCCATTCATCAACCAGGTGATCGGGGTCCGCATAGTGACGTTCACGCGTCCGTCCCAGATCGGGAACCTCGTCGGCCGAGTAGCCGAACGGCAGGGTTTGGGCGTGGGCTTCGAGCACGAAGCGCTGCTCCTGCTCGACGTAATGTTCGACCTTGATCTGGCTCTCGAAGATCAGCTGATCGGCGCCCTCATCGAAGCTCGCCACCGCGATCGAATTGGCGAAAATATCGTGGTGCCAGCGGATCGTCGCCGCCGGCGAAATGCGCAACCCGGTGCCGATAAGGCGCAGGTCGTGGCTGTCGCGCGGGCGAAACATCATCCGATGTTCGCCGAAAGTCACCGGTCGCCGATAGCGGTAAACGGTGGAGTGGCGCAGATTAAGGACAGTCATATCAATCGTATCGATCAAACCGCAGGGCAAACAAAACGGCCAACGAGGGCCCAACCGGTCACGAGTTCGCCGGGAGTGTACTAGATGTTGTGCCAGCTAATCCACATTTTGTGTGGCCCGAGATTGCGCAAGTGCCGCAGCACGCCAAAGGCAGCCGCAAGCGGTCGGTCATGAGCATCGAAGTCGCGCTCTCGCATCGCACCGCCTACCGCTACGATCGAGCGATCGGACTTGGGCCTCAAACCATCCGCCTGCGGCCGGCTCCCCACTGCCGGACGACCGTGCTGTCATACGCGCTCAACATCACGCCAAAGAAGCATTTTCTCAATTGGCAGCAAGACCCGCACGGTAATTTTCAAGCCCGCCTGGTGTTTCCAGAACCGACCCGCTTGTTCGAGATAAGCGTCGACTTGGTCGCCGATATGGCGGCGACAAACCCATTCGATTTCTTTCTCGAACCCGAAGTGGAGATCTATCCCTTCGACTATGACCCAGACCTCGACGAAGCGCTTGCACCGTTTCGGCGCACCGATCCCAGTGGTCCTTTGCTACAGGCCTGGCTCGATCGTATCGACCGCAACCCGCGAGCGATGATCGACTTCCTGGTCGACCTCAATCTGCAGCTCCAACACGAGATTAGTTACGTCGTACGCATGGAATTTGGCGTCCAAAACCCGGAAGAAACGCTGACGCGTGCGATCGGGTCGTGCCGCGACACGGCCTGGCTATTGGTCCAGATTCTCCGCCACCTCGGGTTCGCTGCACGCTTCGTCTCGGGTTATCTGATCCAGCTGGCAGCCGACCAGAAGGCGCTCGACGGACCGTCGGGACCCGCCAGCGATCTCACCGACCTGCACGCGTGGGTCGAAGTTTACCTGCCGGGGTCGGGTTGGATCGGGCTCGACCCGACGTCGGGCCTGCTGGCCGGCGAAGGGCATTTGCCCCTCGCCTGCACACCGGAACCCGCCACTGCCGCACCGGTCAGCGGCCTGCACGACACCGCGGAAGTCGATTTCGAGTTCGACATGTCGGTGCGCCGCATAGTGGAACCCCCGCGCGTCACCAAACCCTACGATGAAATTCAGTGGCAGGAGATCGTCGATCTCGGGCACAAGATCGATCGCGACCTGACGCGCCACGACGTGCGCCTGACAATGGGCGGCGAGCCGACCTTTGTCTCGGTCGACGACATGGAAAGTGCCGAGTGGAAAACAGCCGCGCTTGGCGACGACAAGCTGCGCCGCGGCGGTGAGTTGTTGCATCGCTTGGCGGCGATATTCGCGCCCGGCCACGTGCGTCATTATGGTCAGGGAAAATGGTATCCGGGAGAGCCGCTGCCGCGTTGGGCACTGGGCTGCTATTGGCGCAACGACGGCGAACCGATCTGGCGCGACGCAAGCCTGCTGGCCGATCCAACGACCGGTCCTGGGTCGGCCACCGCAACGCAGGCCGCCCGCTTCATCGCCACGCTCGCGACGCGGCTGGGGATCGATCCGGACTACGTCGTCCCTGCCTACGAAGACCACTGGTACTATTTGTGGCGCGAGCAGAACCTTCCGGTTAACGCGCTGGTCGATGATCTCAAGCTGGACGACCCGTTGGAGCGCGCCCGCCTGGCGCGCCTGCTCGGTGGCGGACTGGGGACCGAGGTCGGCCATGTGCTGCCGCTGCGGCGTAACGATGAGCCAAGCGAGCCAAGTGGGCCAAGTGGGTCGAGTGCGTCGAGTGCGTCGAGTGCGTCGAGTGCGCAGCCACGTTGGCGCAGCGCACGCTGGTATTTTCGCAACGGCACGTTGTTTTTGATCCCCGGCGATTCACCAATCGGTCTTCGCTTGCCGCTCGACGCGCTGCCCTGGGTCAAACCTGAGGACGAACTGGACGATGTCGAGATCGATCCGTCAGCGCCACGCGATACGCTGCCTGACCACGGCGTTTTGTCGACGCGGTCGAAGCCCGAAGACGACGCGGCACCGATTGGCGATGAACCTCCCCAACCCGGCGATCCCGCCGCCGAGACGATGCGTAGCGCGCTCTGCGTCGAGGTGCGCGATGGCCATATCCACGTGTTCGTGCCACCGATCAAGGATGCTGCCGACTACCTGGCGCTGGTTGCTGCGCTCGAAGCGACCGCTGCCGAGGTCGCGGTTGCCGTGGTTATCGAAGGATATCCGCCGGACTACGACCCCCGTCTCGAATCGTTCAGCATCACCCCCGATCCCGGTGTTCTGGAAGTCAACATTCACCCGGCGGGCGACTGGGATGCCCTGGTCGAGCGGACCACACGGGTCTACGAAGAAGCCCGCGCGACCCGCCTCGGGACGGAAAAATTCATGCTCGACGGCCGCCACACCGGCACTGGCGGCGGCAATCACTTCGTGGTCGGTGGCGCCACCCCAGGGGATTCGCCATTTTTGCGGCGCCCCGATTTGCTGCGCAGCTTGCTGGCCTATTGGAACAACCACCCGTCCCTGTCCTACTTGTTCTCAGGTTTGTTTCTCGGGCCGACCAGCCAGCATCCGCGAGTCGACGAGGCCCGCGACGACATGCTCTACGAGCTCGAGATTGCGTTCCAACAAATCCCAGGCCGGAACGACGACCCGCCGCCGCCGTGGCTGGTAGATCGGCTGTTCCGAAATCTGCTGGTCGATGTAACCGGCAACACGCATCGCGCGGAATTTTGCATCGACAAGCTCTACACACCGGAGTCGGTTAGCGGCCGGCGCGGCCTGCTCGAGCTACGCGCGTTCGAGATGCCGCCGCATAGCCGCATGAGCCTGGCCCAGCAGCTGCTGTTGCGAGCACTCATCTCATGGTTCTGGCGCCAGCCCTATGAGCGACCGCTGGTACGATGGGGAACCCGTCTGCACGACGATTTTATGATGCCCCACTTCGTGTGGCAGGATTTCTGCCACGTGGTCGCCGACCTCAACGCATGTGGCTATCCTTTCGAAAGTGACTGGTTTTTGCCGCACGTCGAGTTCCGCTTTCCGATCATCGGCACCGTCACCTATGCCGGAGTCGAGCTGGAGCTGCGCCAGGCACTCGAACCTTGGCACGTCCTCGGCGAACAGGCCATGCAGGGCGGCACAGCGCGCTCGGTCGATGCCTCGCTCGAACGCCTGCAGGTGCGGGTGCGGGGCCGCACCGACTCGCGATATGTCGTTGCCTGCAACGGCTACGCGCTGCCGCTGCGCCCAACCGGCGCCCAAGGCGAGTATGTCGCCGGCGTGCGCTACCGCGCCTGGCAGGAACCGAATGCGTTGCATCCGACGATCGCGGTGCACGTGCCGCTGCTGTTCGACGTGTTTGATAGTTGGAGCGCTACCGTGCTCGGCGGCTGCACCTATCACATCACGCATCCGGGCGGTCGCAACTATGACACCTTTCCGGTCAACGCCAGCGAGGCGGAGGCGCGGCGCCGCGCCCGATTCTTCTCCATCGGCCATACCCCGGCCGGTAACCCGCCGGTGCCGATGGAACCAAGCCTGGAACACCCGCTGACACTCGATCTCAGACGTGCGGGTCCAATTGGCAAAGGGCGTACGAAGCGCTCCAAAGTGGGAACAGCCAAACGAGCGGCCCCCAAGTCGACCCCAAAGTCGGCCCCAAAGACGGCAAAAGGGCGAGGCGGCAGCGAATGAACCTGCAACAGATCCTCGACGACATCGCCGCCGACGTCGTCCCGCATCTTGGCATAGGCAAAGTGGCGGATTACATCCCGGCGCTAGCCCAGGTCGACCCGCACAAGTTCGCGATCGCGGTTACCACCGTCGAGGGCGAGAGCTTCCAGGCCGGTGACGCCGACGAACGGTTCTCCATTCAGAGCGTCTCCAAAGTATTCACGCTGACGATGGCGGCTGAGTATGTCGGTCAGGAATTATGGAGCCGAGTCGGGCGTGAACCCTCGGGCTCGGCGTTCAACTCGATCGTGCAGCTCGAATATGAGCTCGGCATTCCCCGCAATCCTTTCATCAACGCCGGCGCGGTCGTCATCACCGACATGATCCTGTCGCATTGTCCAACCGGCGATGCCGAGGGTGCCAAAACGGAGATTATCGATTTTCTCCGTCAGCGCGCCGATGACGCTGCGATCGATTTCGATCTCGAGGTCGCCCGTTCCGAAAAGGCGTGGGGCTATCGCAACGCCGCGCTCGCTAACCTGATGAAAGCGTTCGGCAATATCGCCAACGACGTCGACCAAGTGCTCGACGCTTATTTCCATCAGTGCGCGGTCGAGATGACCTGCCGGCAGCTCGCCCGCGCCATGCTTCACCTCGCCAATGAAGGGACCGATCCGTTGACCGGACACCTGGTGGTGTCGCCCGAACGGGCCCGACGCATCAACTCGATCATGCTGACCTGTGGGCACTATGATGCCTCCGGTGACTTCGCGGTCCGCGTCGGCCTGCCCGGCAAGAGCGGCGTCGGTGGTGGCATCGTCGCGATCGTACCCAAGCGCCTGGCGGTCGCGGTCTGGTCGCCGGCGTTAAACGATCAAGGAAACTCCTATGCCGGAACTATCGCACTGGAGCAGTTCGCAGCGCGGACGGGCTATTCGATTTTCTGAGGCGAGCAATACCGCCGCTGCCACCTCCTCAACAGCAGCGACGCCGACCACACCGCTAGGGTAGAGCATTTCAGGATTGGCTCGACCCATCCCACTTCCCCGGCCCAACCACCCCCTCTTTCGAATATGCTGGGGATACCCTCGGGGTGGTTGGGCCGGGGGAGTGGGATGGGTCGAGTCGGCGCAATCCTGAAATGCTCTAGGCCGTGAAGCACTTGTGTCGCCCGGCCCCGGCAATCGTCAACTGGACGGCGCCAAACCAAGCAGGTCTTCTTCACTATTTCCGCGACGACGCGATAAGCCGCGAATCCTAACCACGATCCGCGCCCGGCTCAGGGAGAGATTCCCGCGCACGATACGTCGATCCCGGTAAGGTCGCAATCGCCAAAGAAGGCCGAAAAAGGCGTCTCCGCTGCATCGAGTCCAGTGCCGATAAGCACCAGCCCGCGCGGGTCGGTCTGCCCAGTCGGGTCGAACAGGCGCCAGCGACCACCGCAATACACTTCGACCAAAGCATGGAAGTCTGGCGGGTCCAGCCGCCATGCATATCCGGTTACGTATCGGGCCGGAATGCTCAGGGCGCGGAGGAAAGAAATCGCCAGATGCGCGAAATCGCGACAAACACCCGCGCGATGGAGCAGGGTCTCGATTGCGGTGGTTTGGGTGCCGCTGGTCTCAAACCGGTACTCGATGTTCGCAACCAGCCAGTCGCAGACCGATCGGACCAAGGCGATGCCGACCGGTCCAACATCGAACGTCCGCCGCGAAAAGGCGGCGAGGCTATCGGACTGGCAGTAGCGACTGGGATTCAAGTAGCGATAGGTCGCGGTCGGAAGCCGGCCTAGTGGGTCCGCATCTGGACTCGGTGGCGCCGGAAGCAAAGCATCCGTTTTTTCAACCCGCGCGTAATATGTCACGGTCATCGAGCCTGGCGGCACGACGATCCGGAGGAAGCGGTTGCCGCTGTGGCGCTCGGTCCAGCGGGATACTTTGAGATGGGGCTCGATGGCAAGATTCTCGCTCTCTACGCGCTGTCCGTAACGCTTTGCCGGCATGATATTGAGCAGGAAGGTCGCCTCCTCCCTGGCCTCGTATTGGAGGCCGCATCGTACATCGAGCAACTTCGGCGGACTTGCCTGAAGGCTTTGATCGCGGCCTAGCAACGGCCCGACGGGGGCGATGGACGATACGTCGCAGACGAGGTCGAGTTCATTCATGTCGAGTTCATTCATAGTGTTGAATCCGGCACCAGGATTGAGCGCAACGCGCGGCGCCCGAGACCCTTCCAACAACAGTTGCCCGCCGCCGCCGCGGCGCACGGGCATCAATCACACGATTGGTAAAAGTTTTGAACTGCTTCGGCGAAGCGGGTACGCCAGCAAGTCGTCACTGATCGCCTGAATATGGGCGGTGCGGGTGACGAACACAAGCGAGTTTATCTTTGGTGCTGCCGCGCCCGGGCCCGGCCCCTTGTGATCGATGCCGATCACATCTGGTCTTGGAGCTTAAGCCGGCAAATTTCTGGGCCGAACGTTTCGTTCGCCCGCGAAACCAGACAAAGATTCCGGCGGCCAGAAAGGGCTTCTCTAGCCACTTTACGACACTCACTCAGGTGAAAAAGGGCGGTCCTGAGACTGCCCAGAACCTTTCTTATGGAAACGTCTCTAAGCCGCCTTGCGCCGGCTGAATTTTACATCGGCATAGATGTGGCGTCCGCGAGATTGTGTCGTGCGTTTCGCGTTTGGGTTTCCCCGTTCCGGATGCCCCAAGAGAACGGCAGGTTTCTACCTAAACCGACATTTTTACGATAGGAGGTCTGGTTTACACCGAGCTTTGGACATAATTGGTTCTCCTTCGGGTGCACTAGCCCAACCCTAAACCGGAAGCACTCCAAATGGGGTATTCCTAGCCCGGAGTAGTCTTTGATAAAACGACGTCGCGTACATACGTGTGTCTTTGAATGAGTCTTGGAGGTCTTATGGCAGAAGAAAAGGTTTTAGCCCGGAGTAGTCTTTGATAAAACGACGTCGCGTACGATGGTCTTTGAATGAGTCTTGGAGGTCTTATGGCAGAAGAAAAGGTTTTTTCGATTGTCGATGGCTTTCAGACAAGGCAACGAGATATGGCCATTCGTTTGTTCTGGGAAGCGTTCAAAGGCAAGCTGCTTCCGGTTATGAAACCCGAAGAAAAGGCTCTCAGATTTCTCGATCTCGTTGCTGATCCCGGCCACGCGATTAGCGCCATTTCGAGCGACGGCACTTTGATTGGTGTCGCTGGTTTCTAATAACGGCTCGTTCATCCGCGGAGGGTGTCAAAGAGCTTTGTGCCGCATACGGGATGATTGGCGGATTTTGGCGTCTCGTTCTATCCATACTAGAACGTCCCCTGCAACCGGGAACCCGCATTTTCGTGGGTGAGGCGGCACGTGGCCAGGGTGTTGGATCAGGCTGTTGTCAGCTATCAAGGAAAAGGCAATCGCTTGCATGTTCCAAGGTCCGATTGGACGTTGACACGGCTGCCACGTGCCTTGTATGAGGCCAGGCGTTGATTCCAGAAAGCACGAGCAACATCCATTGCGCTTCATTTCGGAGCGATGGTTTGCGAGGTGTGAGCAGAACAGCCCTCTCGAGGGGTCGCAAATTGCCTTTCTGGACGTTTGACGGCAGCTTTCGGTCTGCCACCTCGTCAACACCGAATGGCAAATTTCTGTGTGGGCGTGGTTCGGCGAGATCGTGTCCCGCGGAGTGGTGTAAGAGCGTTGCGCTCTACGCTGCTCCCGGCGGGTAGGGCCGGGACGTTCAGGCTGCCACGGTGGGCAGCGTGATGGGGACATCATCAGCGGAGCGATGGATTCCAGCGTCATGTATCTCCTTGAGACGGCACTCGTCGCTGCTCGAGAAGGATGGCGCCGACGAGCCGTGTGATGGCGGCTTCGTTGGGAAAGATACCGACGACGTTGGTGCGACGCTTGACCTCGGCATGGAGCCGTTCGATCGGGTTTGTGGAGTGCAATTTCTGGCGGTGCTCCCTGGGGAAGCTCATGTAGGCGAGGACGTCGTGCTCGGCTTCGTCCATGAGAACTGCCAGCTTGGGCACCTTGAGCCTGAGCTGGTCGGCGACCTGGCGCCACTGGACCTTCGCGCTGTCGGCGTCCTCCTGGGCGAAGGCGGTGGCGACGAAGGCGGAGACGACGCGCCGGCCCTGGCGGCCGGCATGGGCCAGCAGGTTGCGGGCGAAGTGCACGCGGCAGCGCTGCCATGTGGCGCCGAGGATCCGGGTCGCGGCGGCCTTCAGGCCCTTGTGGTCGTCGGAGATCACCAGCTTCACGCCGCGCAGCCCGCGCCGGGCCAGCGAGCGCAGGAACTCGGTCCAGAAGGCCTCGGCCTCAGACGCGCCGATCGCCATGCCCAGGACCTCGCGGCGGCCCTGGTCGTTGACGGCCACAGCCACGGTCACCGCGACCGAGACGATGCGCCCGGCCTCGCGCACCTTTACATAGGTTGCGTCGAGCCACAGATAGGGCCAGTCGCCCTCCAGCGATCGATCGAGGAAGCCGTTGACCTTATCGTCGATCTCGCCGCACAGCCTGGAGACCTGGCTCTTGGAGACGCCCGACATGCCCATGGCCTGCACCAGGTCGTCGACCGAGCGGGTCGACACGCCCTGGATGTAGGCCTCCTGGATCACCGCAGCCAGCGCCTTCTCGGCCATCCGCCGCGGCTCCAGGAAGCCCGGGAAGTAGCTCCCCTTCCTCAGCTTCGGGATCTTCAGCTCGACCGTGCCGGCCCGCGTCTCCCAGGACCGGTCGCGGTAGCCGTTGCGGTGGGTGATACGATCCGCCGAGCGCTCGCCGTGAGCGGCGCCGGTCAGGCCCTCGACCTCCAGTGCCATCAGCCGCTCGGCCGTGAAGCCGATCATCTCGCGAAGCAGATCGGCATCGGAGCTCTTCTCCAAAAGCGCGCGCAGGGTCATCATGTCCTGGGTCATCGTGGTTCTCCTTCGGGTCAGGTTGGTTTGCACTAGCCCAACCCTAAACCGGAACCGCGATGGCCTCCGCTGTGGATAGCCGGCTTGCCTACGCCAGACTCTCGGCGGTCGCTACGGCAAGCCGCCTACCCACAGCTAACAGAGGCTCCAACAACTCCTACACCACGTCCTGGGACACGACCTTTGATTGGTGTCGCTGGTTTCAAAACTAATAACGGCTCGTTCATCGGCGGCGGCTTCAAAGAGCTTTGTGCCGCATACGGGATGATTGGCGGATTTTGGCGGGGTCTCGTTCTATCCATACTAGAACGTCCCCTGCAACCGGGAACGCTGTTGATGGACGGCATTTTCGTGGGTGAGGCGGCACGTGGCCAGGGTGTTGGATCAGCGCTGTTGTCAGCTATCAAGGAAAAGGCAATCGCTTGCGGATGTTCCAAGGTCAGATTGGATGTGATTGACACGAATCCACGCGCACGTGCCTTGTATGAGCGCCAGGGGTTCATTCCAGAAAGCACGAGCAACATGGGTCCATTGCGCCATATCTTCGGATTTCGGAATGCGACCACAATGGTTTGCGAGGTGTGAGCAGAACAGCCCTCTCGAGGGGTCGCAAATTGCCTTTCTGGACGTTGATCCCAGACGGCAGCTTTCGGTCTGCCACCTCAACCGACATTTCAACACCGAATGGCAAATTTGCACCCTGTGTGGGCGTGGTTCGGCTTGGCCTTAGAGGGGGGAATTCGTAATCCAATAATCGACATAGCAGCGCAAAGAAAATGGCGAATCCCTAGCTGGAAAGATCGTCGTATCGGGACTTGCATTCGCGTGCAATCTCATTCTCAAGCGCGATCCTCAGATTGCACAGATGCACAGACTTGCGACGCGAGAGGTGCGATGGTTCAGTCGCCTCCAAGTCCTCCAGCGTATGCACCAAGTGATGGGGAACGGCGGTGGCGCAGGCGACGAGCAGGTGTGCAGTCTTGGACATGGTGTTCCTCGTTGGTCGTCCGTTGTCGGCAGTGGACCGTGATCAGCACTTGGGGAAAACCTGTGCCTCCCCATTGACCAAGATTTGACTGAATTGTGACTGAGAGTCGTCTAACCAGCATGACTCGCATGGGTCAGAGAGGCTGCGGCCCATATGAGTGACGAGCTTCATCACGAGGTTGGCGGGTGGTTTGGCCGTCAATTGGGCGGCCCGTTCCGACGATGGTATTGGTGTAGTTAGTCCACGATGACTGCTCGTGACCCAAACGGACATCACCGGCTATGGTTCGGCGCGTCCCTCGAGTCTGAACGGGCGCTTGCCGCTTGATGCACTGTTGTTACGAGGAGGGAATATGGCACTTACAGAAGAGGGGTTGCTTAACGTAGCCGGCGTCGCGAGTCGCTGGGTGAGGCTCGGCAATGGCGCCAAAGCGCATTACATGACGGCAGGAGAAGTGGGGCCCAACGTCATTTTGTTGCATGGCGGGTTCCCCGGTTCCAGTGGAATAGCTTTGTGGCGGTTCATGTTTCCGGCCCTCGCTGACGCGGGGTTCCGAGTCTACGCCCCCTGCCGTCCGGGGTTTGGCCTGTCCGATCTGAAGGAGGAATACTGGCCCCACCATGGGACGTTCAGTTGGGCGGATTTCGTTGACGACTTCGCCAATGCGCTATGCCTTGACCGGTTTCACCTGTCCGGCAGCTCGCAGGGCGCGTCGGTTTCTGCCCAATATGTCGTCGAGCACCCCGAGAAGGTCATCAGCCTCGCTTTTATCGCCTCTTTCAGCCTAATGGCCCAGCTTGGCTTGGACGATGATGGCAAGGCTCGGGAGAGACTTCCAGCAGCCTATATACCCGCGCCATGGGACGGCACAAAAGAGATGATCGGTAAGGACCTTCTTGCCGTCGCGTACGACAAGGCATCGATCCCCGATGACCTTGTGGAGATGAGGTTCAGAATCGCGGAGAAACAGCGGACATCACTGAACACCGCTACCGAGTTCAACAAATCTATTATGAAGAATCCTAAGTATGCCCAGCGCCTGCGGCTTAAGGGACGCCTGGACACGGTGGACGTGCCGGCCATCTACCTGTGGGGCAAGGATGACGTAATGGCGCCGGTGCAGGCTGGGTACGAGCAGGAAAAGATACTCCAAAACTTCCAGTTCTATTACCCCGATAGGTGCGGGCATTCGGGACAAAACGACCGGCCCGACTTGTTCAACAAAGTTTTCGAGGAGTTTTTCAAGACAGGGAAAGTCTCCGCCGAGCTCGGGAAGGAAGCGGGAGTGAGTCAAGGGAGCTAAACAGGACCAGCCGATAATTTCGGGCTAACTCCTGGCGCATCCAAAACCGCACATAACGGTGCGGGCGCAGGCACCTCGGAACCTAAAGGGAGGGCTTCGCCGTGCCGACATTTGTGCCGACCTCAACGGGATCAACGCGAGCGCCAGGATTTGGTTCTATTGCTGGGAGGCCGCCTCCAGGTCTTTCAAAAACCCCTTCATGCCCTTGGTAAACTGTCCGTCCAGGACAAGGCGACCCATAACCTGCCCGAGCAGCCCGAACTTCGGCTTGTAGGCGTAGCTGATACCCACCTCGGTGGCATCGTCCACGGGGCTGAGAACAAACGTGACTTCGCCGTGGGCCAGGGGCAGTTTTTTCGCGGAATTGATGACGATCGTCATGCGGCGTTCATCGTCCCATTCTTTGACGGTTTCCTCCAGCTCGCCAAATGGTGCGAGATCGCAGTGCCGCTGGGCGCCTCTCCCGCTCGTGCTTTCTGATGTTGCGAACGACTTCGCAACGGCCGTGTTCCACGACGCAATGTTCGGGAAGTCGGCGAGGACCGCCCACACCCTTGCCGGGGCCGCGGGGATTTTCCTACTTACTTTGATCGATCGCATCGTCGGTTTTCTCCATGGTTCGATGGCCGCGAATGGCGACCCATCCGGCCCACCCAGGATAAACACGGTGGGCGTTGGCCTCACAAAAAGTTTCGGCCGAATCGCCATTGGCGTCAAAGCCAACCCGCTTGAACAAAGCGCCGAACCTCCCGCAGTCCATGCAGCGAACAGGAAATCGGATTTGTTCATCCAATCGCGGTCTCCCACATAGTTGATTGCCGCACCCAACACGGTAATTATCGTCCAAAATCGATGTCGACAAGAATTGGCTGGTTGAAACGAGATACGTTAGCGGCCAAATCTTTCCTGTAACGTCGTCTGCTGGGTCATTCCGAGGAAAATTTTGACGCTGAATGCTGCTGAGGTCGGCGAGACCCACACGCTTTATCGCCTGGCCGTCGAACCCGTGGATGGCCAAGTCACTGTGCGCGTCGGTGATGCAACGATCGCTGAGGGCACCGATGTCGTGGTTATGCACGAGACCTATCTGCCATCGCATCTCTATTTCCGAAAATCCGACTTGATCGAGGGCCTCCTCGAGCCGTCGCCGTTGCGGACGTTTTGCCCGTTCAAGGGCACCGCCCATCATTGGCACCTGCAGCTGCCCGGAGGCACGGTGGAAAATGGTGCCTGGAGTTACGAACAACCGCTGCCCGATGCTATGCCAGCCGGCGGTCGAATCGCTTTCTACCCGCAGGCGATCTCCGAGTTCATTCACGAACGCACCCAACCGGTCGCTGAACCGGCAATCGTCGGTGGTAGCCCGCTTATCGATTGGTTGTTGCGCGGCGCCTGGCTTTGCAAGACGCCGCTCGAGCTAACCGAACAATTTGCCGGGCGCTTGCTCGAAATTGGCATTCCGCTGTGGCGTTTCAACGTGAGTGTCTGGACGTTGCACTCCGAACTCGCTGGCAAAACTTTTAGCTGGAGCCGTGAGGGTGACGGCGTTGTCGAGGGTGATATCCCCTACGGCACGCTCCAGAGCCCGGCCTTCCTCAACAGTCCGGTCCGCCACGTCAGTGACGGCCTGGGCGGGGTGCGCCAACGCCTCGATATCGACAATCCGGAGTTCCAGTTTCCTATCCTCGAAGAACTCCGGTCCAGTGGCGGCACCGACTATGTGGCGATGCCGCTGCCCTTCTCGGATGGGCAAATCCAAACCATGACCCTGGCAACCGATGCGCCCGCCGGCTTCACCACGGCCAACCTCGGTCGGGTCTTCGAGAGCGTGTTGCCCCTGGGCCGGTTTTACGAAGTGCTCACCCTGCGCCGCAACGCCAACGATCTGTTCGATACCTATCTCGGCCACCGCACCGGCCGCAAGATATTGGGCGGCCTCACCCACCGGGGTGACGGCGAGGACATTCGCGCTGCGATTTTATATTGCGACATGCGAGATTCCACGAGTTTGACCGAATCTCTATCGCGCGAAACCTATTTGGAACTGCTCAACGATTTCTTTGAAGACACCGCAGAACCGGTCATGCAATCCGGTGGCGAGGTGTTGAAATTCATCGGTGACGCGGTGCTCGCGATCTTTCCCCTAGAGGGCGATGACGAGGGCGATGACGAGGGCGATGATGCCCGCGATGACGACAGCGACGCCGCCGCGCAAGCCTGTGTGCGGGCCCGCGAGGCGGCGCAGGAAATTATCCGGCGGGTGGAGTCGGGACCCACACGATCGGACCGCCCGCATGTTCAATGCGCGATCGGTGTCCATTTCGGCGATGTCACCTACGGCAATGTCGGGGCCCAAAACCGGCTCGACTTCACCGTTATCGGCAGCGCCGCCAACGTCGCCGCGCGGTTGAGCTCGCAGTGCAAGTCGCTGCACCAATCACTTCTGCTTTCGGCCGACGTCGCGGCCTATGCGCCGGGTGGCCTGAGCTCCCTCGGAAAACAGAAACTGCGTCACGTGACCGAAGACGTCGAAGTCTTCGTGGTCGCCCAAGAGCAATTCGGCTAGCGCTTAGCGGAACTGGCTCGACTTCGGCTGTGACGGACCAACCTCTCGCCCGCGTGATATCCGCCGACTCCCACGTCTTGGAGCCGCCGGACTTGTGGTGGAACGCGCTGGGAGAGCGTTTCGGCGATCGCACGCCGCGATTGATGGCGCAATGGCGCGGCGAAAGCGGGCGCTTCTTCTACACCGGCGGCCAGGTGCGTCGTCTGATGGACATCGAAAAAGATGCCGAAGGCCGCGACGCGATCGAGGCCGGATTCGTGCCGGAAAAGCGGATCGCGTTCCAGCGCGAAGCGGGGGTTGCCGTCGAGATCATTTATACCTCGGCGATGCTGGCCCAGCTGCGCAGCCCCGATGTCGAGGTGCTACAGGCCGCCGCCATGGTCTACAACGACTGGCTCCACGAATTCTGTTCCTATGACAGCCGCCGCCTGGTGCCGATCGCCGTGCTGCCGATGCACGATACTGCCTGGGCCGTCGGCGAACTCGATCGCAATCTGGCGCGTGGGTTTCGCGGCGCGATGATCAATCTCGGCGCGCCGGTTGGCCGCCCGGCCTATCGCGATCCCGCATATGATCCCTTCTGGGCTCGCGCGGCTGAGGCAGCGACGCCGATCACCTTGCATTCGGGCAGCGGCGGTTTCGATGATCCCTTTCACTTCGCGACCGACGTTGAGCGGGCCGAAGGTCCCGGCGTGCTTCTGTCCGGCTACAACGAAATCATGGTGGTGCTCGCCAACGACTTCATTTTTGGCGGTATTCTCGACCGCTTCTCGGAACTGAAGCTGGTGTGCAGCGAATTCGAGATTTCCTGGATCCCCTATTTTATGTATCGCCTGGAGCAGATGCAGGATGCGATGGCGCATCGTTTGCGACTGGGCCGGGTCGCCGAGCGGGCGCCCGACTACATGCGCCACCGCGTCTGGCACGGCGTGATTGACGACCGCCATGCTAGCCTCACGATTCCTGCGGTGGGCGCGAGCCAAGTTCTGTGGGGATCGGACTATCCCCACGTACGGTCGATCACGACCGATACAGCCGGCGTCCTGGCCCGGCACTTCCGCGATTTAGACCCCGCCGATCGTCAGGCGATCGTCGCCGACAACGCAGCCTCGCTCTATGCGCTGTAACGTGCGCACCGAGATAGGGTGCGGCTGCACAATCACGCGCGGCACCGAATTTGTTCGCAGCGGAACCAGCGGATGACCCTTCGTATCGCGGTCCTGGGCGCATGCCTGGCTTTCATCGTTCTGGTTGCGCTCGGCGGCGGCTACGTCCTCGCGCAGGACTTAACCGTGTCAGACATCGAAGACACCGTCCGATCCTGGGGTATGTGGGGCATTGCCGCATCGATCGGGTTGATGATCGTCCATTCCTTCATTCCCTTTCCCGCGGAGTTCGTCGCGATCGCCAACGGGATGGCTTATGGACCCCTGTGGGGAACGGTCGTGACCTGGATCGGCGCGATGTGCGGCGCCCTGATTGCCTTCGCCCTATCGCGCGCCTTGGGCCGCCCCTTCGTTGAGCAGATGATCGTGAAGAAAGATTGGCAACAGGTCGACCGGTGGGTCGAGCAGCGCGGCGGCCATCTGGCTTTTTTCGGCCGCTTTCTCCCGATTATCTCGTTCAATCTGATCAACTATGTCGCCGGTCTCACCCGCATGTCGTTGTGGACGTTCGCGTTGGCCACCGGAATCGGGATTCTCCCGATGACGGTGCTAATGGTGCTGATGGGCGACAATATCGAGCTCATGAGCTGGCAAGGTTGGTTATCGCTAATCGCGGCGGCCGCGGTTCTATGGTTCCTCATTCGTCGCGGATTGGCGTCGGCCGGCCGCGCCAGACCCTGAGGAATTCGCGAGCATCGTTCGATCGGCTATGCTCACGACGCTTCTAAAAACTCAATAAGCCGCAGGAACCCCACGCCATGTCCGAACGATTCGACCGCATCATTTCCGCTGATTCGCACGTCATCGAACCCTATGAGATCTACACCGGCGGCCTCCACAATCGGTTCGGCGACCAGTCACCGCGACTGCTGGAGGAATATGCCGGCAAGAAGGGCACATTCTTCTTTACCGGCGACCAGGTCATGCGCATCCGCAAGGTCGACGAGGAGCAGCGCGGTAAGGGCGTCGATCCGGCGGTGTCGTTCGACCCGGCCAAGCGGCTCGAATTTCTCGACAAAGCTGGGGTTCATGCCGAGATCATCTACGCGACCCTGGTCTCGATGGTCATGCACTCGGCCAACCTACCGAAGAACCGCGACATGGTTCGGGCCGCCGTGAAAATCTTCAACGATTGGATCGCCGAATATTGCTCAGCCGATCCCAACCGTCTGCTCGGAGTTGCCGCCATCTCGACCGACGATCCCAAATGGGCGGCCGAGGAAATGATCCGCACCCGCAAGAAAGGCTTGCGCGGCGCCGTGATCAACACACTCCCGCCCGAGGGCTGCCCCGATTATCGCCACCCCGATTACGACGTGTTGTGGGCCACCGCTGAAGAAACCGACACCCCGATCACACTCCATATCGTTACCGGACGGGTTCGCGATTTCGCCCATGTTCACACCAAGGCGGAAAACGAGGCCGCCCCCGGCTGGTTGTTCGATCTATTTTCCGAAGTCAAAACCCCGCTCGCCAATGATTTTATATTCGGTCAGATCTTCGATCGTTTTCCCAAGCTCAAGATCGTATGCAGCGAGTTCGAGGTGAATTGGGTGCCGTCGTTCATGTGGTATCTCGACATGATCGAGGGGCCGTTCGCGCCGCGCGTCGAGCTTCCCAAACTCGAGCGGCCGGCCAGCGATTACATGCGCGATCGCGTGTGGCACGGCATCGTCGATGATCCGTTCGGCGATCATGCGATCCCCCATGTCGGCGCCAGCCAGGTGTGCTGGGGATCGGATTTCCCGCATGTGCGTTCGATCGGCACAAATGCCCAGGCGTTCGTTGCCGACCTGTTCAGGAATTTCTCGCGCGAGGATCAGGAAATGCTCGTCGGCGGCAACACCGCTGCCGTTTACGGCCTCAACTAGTGGAGACGGCAATGGACGCGGAACTCTTCTCGGCCGATTCCCACGTACTTGAACCCTACGATCTATGGTCGAACGCGCTGGGTGATCGCTTTGGTGATCAAACGCCGCGTCTGGTGACCGAACGTTACGGTGAGCAGGGGCGTTTTTTCTTTACCGGCAACCAATATTGGAAACTCGCTCGCTACGAGGAAGAGGCCGAATCAGCGGGTGCGCCGAAAGCCGGGTTCGTGCCGGAGGAGCGGGTCAAGTTTCAGCACGGCGCTGGCGTCACCGCCGAGATGATGAATCCAACCGTGATGCTGCCGATTATGAACGCCAGCAATCAGCCGGAAAACCGTGACATGGTGAAGGCGGCGGCCGCGGTCTATAACGACTGGATCTATGATTTCTGCGCTTACGACCTGCCCCGGCTGATCCCGGTTGCGGCGATCCCGGTCGACGACGTCGACTGGGCGGTGGGCGAGGTCGAACGCAACGCCAAGCGCGGCTTCCGCTCGATCATGATTCACGCCACATATCCCGAAGGCTGCCCGCCTTATCGCGATTCTCACTACGACCCGCTGTGGGCGCGCTGCGAGGAGATGGATCTGCCGCTCACACTCCACATCATTACCGGGCGCATCCCCGATCCGTTGTTCGCCTACAAGGAGGCTGATCAGCAGGAGGGGCCGAACGCGATGCTCAACACCTACGAAGAGATCCCCCACACCATTGCCAACGAGTTCATCTACGGTCAGATTTTCGATCGCTTCCCCAAATTGCGGCTGCTCACCGGTGAACTCGAGCTGTCGTGGATCCCGCATTTCATGATGCGGCTCGACATGATGCAGGGCGTGTTCTCAGACCGTCTGTCTCTACCCACCCTCGAAATGAAGGCCAGCGACTACGTCCGCACTCGCGTCTGGCATGGGCTGATCGACGATAAATTCGGACTCGGGGGTTTGGACCTGATCGGCGAAAGCCAGGTGTGCTGGGGCTCCGACTTCCCGCACAGCATCGCCATCGGTAGCGAGGCCCAGCAAGCAGTCGAGAAAATTCTCGGCGACCTGCCACCCGAAACCCGCCACTGCCTTGCCTGCGAAAACGCTAAAACCCTGTTCAGCCTGCACTAGCGCTTACCCTCTCCCTTGGGATTCGAGGGTGGGACCGTGGCGCCAGTGGCGCCAGTGGCGCCGCGTAAGCCCGCCCGAAGTGGGCCGGGCGAGGGGAATATTGAAAAAGGGTGACGGACTCGAATACGCCTCAACCCGGCAGGGGCAGGTCAACACCCAGCCGTTCGGCCCATGGCGTCAGGGTCTGCAGCACCGTCGGAAACAGGTGCACACCGTCGCGTTCCGCCGCGTGCAAACTCGCCATCGCGCGTTCGCCGGGAACCAATACCTCATCGAATCCAGGCGCCGGCGGGCTCGCATGACAGGCTCATCGATCAGGATTGCCAATTCACGATTGAAGGCATCCGAACCGGCAAACGCTTCCGGATTGATCACTTGCAGAAACACCGCCGAGCTATAGCCGCGCGGTGAGTCGGGAATGCCGAAGCCGCCGAGCGCGGCGCTTAGCGCATAGACCATGAACTGCAACCCATAGCCCTTGTGACCACGCTCGGCGCCGCCGAGCGGCAGGATGCTGCCACGCGGCTCACCGAGCAGCGCTTGCGGGTCATCCGATGGGTTGCCCTCGTGGTCGAGCAACCAGGCGTGCGGCAACCGCTCGCCCAGGCGTCCGGCACGCTCGGTCGCGGTCAAGCTGGTGCTCGACAACGCAAAATCGACCAGCACCGGATCGCCGGCGGTGGGAAACCCAAACGACACCGGGGTCGGCGAGAACACGGCTTGCCTGCCGCCATAGGGCGCCACCGCACCGAAATAGGGGTTGGTATCGAGCAGCAGCATCACCAAGCCGCGTTCCGTCGCGCGTCGCAGATAGGCGGCATGAAACCCGACGTGATGGCTGTCGCGGATCACCATCGTGACCACCGGGTGATCCCGGCTGCGCGCGACGGCGAGTTCCATCGCTTCAGTCACCAGCCAAGTGCCCGGAAGGTAGTGACCATCCCAGGTCACCGCCGCACCGCGATCGGCCACCACGGTGGGATCGCCGGTCTTGTTCATGGTCTCGTTCACCAGGTCGGTGAGATACCAATCCAGGTGTTCGATGCCGTGCGTAGTGCGTCCCATCATGTCGGCCTCGACCAGGATCTCGGCCATCCTGCGGGCCCGTTGCTCGGGCAACCCGGCCGCGGCCGCCAGCGCACGGGCAAAGTCGCGGAGCGTCTCCGCGGGAAAGCGGTCTTTGAGATGGGAGTCCGTCATCGGCCTAGTCAGCGATCGCCAAGCGCGGTTCAAACCACCGCTAATGGACCTCGCTTATTATCTCAAACATGTCGTCATAGAGCGCAAACATCCGGTCGAGCGTCGCGTTCACGGTATCGATAACCAGGCGACCGTCAGCTGGTGTCTTCGCAAAATCGGCCAACAGATCCTTACCGATATCTGAGTGATCCTCGTCGGCAACGTCGTGAATCGACCAAAACCCGACTGCGTCCTCCGAGAGGTCGTATTGCTCCCGCAACCGCTTTGCCATTACCCCGAAGACGCCGGGACCATGGAATTCGCTGGCTAGAAAATGGCCAAACGGGCGGTCTCGGTGGAGCTGGTCGACGTGGGCGAGAACCTCGGCAGAATCGATCGTCACGGCATCACTCCGTCCAACAAGTACGATGACGGCCTAGTCTAACCCGCGTGGGATCGCCTGGTGGAATTTGAACAGCCGGGATCGTCGCTCCGATTTCGATCTTTCGGGCGTCGCCAACCACGGCACGAAAAAAGCCGGCCGCTTGGACCACCACCTAAAAATGTGAGTGTGGTCTAAGCAGCGTGACGCCGCCGCCAGCCGATCATGCCTAGGTTAACGAGCCCAGTAAGGAGCAACGGCAACGTTGCCGGGACCGGACCCCCCCTCCCCGACGTCGTTGACGACAATAGTCAGTTTTGGCGCGCCGCGACTGGCCTGCCGCAAGCCCCAGAAAACAAAGGATTTTAGTATTCACACGGCCGGCAGCCGTCGCCAACCGCTACCAGCGAACCGGCCTGGCGAGTCTTGAAGTCTCTGACGATTCAGAGAATCAACTCAGCTTGAATTGCCCTTAGCGCACCTCGCCGAGTCGATCAGCGTCGCCACTGTAACGATAGGTGAGAAACTTGTTCACCGGCACCTCGACGATCACGACCCGCCCTTTTTTCTTTTGCTTCGGCTGGTAGGCGACGACCTGCGCCTTGATCGCACGGCCCCGCGAATCGCGCTTGCTAACTCGCGCGCCATGGCGTGTGTAATGGGTCTCGCCCTTGTCTCGCAGCCGACGCCATCCGACCAGCCGGCCCTTGGCATCGTAGTCGTATACGTCGCGCCAGGCGCGATCGTAGAAAACCCGCATATCGACCGCGCGCTTGGCAAATTCGGGCGCGCGATAATCGATGCTGACGATCCGATTGTGATCATCGTAGTCGCGCTTCTGACGAGCGGGATAGACAAAGCTAATGAAGGACGGCGCCGAGAAGTGCCTGCCGTTATGCGCGAACACGCCGATATCTACGCGATCAGTCGTCAGCTCCGGACGATCGGCGATCGGGCGCCGCTCATGCCATGCGACAATCAGTTCAGCTTCGCTGCCATCGCTGCGGCGCGGTTTGATTTGAATGCGCATGGGGTCGCCGCGCAACACCACCCAGCGATAACTGAGCGCCTGTTGACTGCCTGCCTTGGACGGCGCGGCACGAACCACCATGCGTTTTTGATAGGCGGAGGAGCGAACCACCCGGGCGATCGCGGCCGGTGTGTCGAACAATTTTTCCGATTGCGGTCCGAAAACATCGATGCCCGATTGCGGCAAGCTTTCTTCGATCACGGCGAGCTGGACGATCGGCGGGATGTCTGCGACCGAAAGGCTGTTGGCAAGTTTGATCATCTTTATCGGATCGATCTCAGCGCCCTCAAACGCCGAGGGATGCGCGCGTCCACTTAAGTAATCGGCGTCGCTGGTGATGGATTTCTGCCCGCGCCGCAGGATCATTTGCACGGTCGGCATCACCAGGCGGTTGGCGCGGAGAGTGTCCTTAACGTCGCGGCGAAAGGCCGCCAGGATTGCCGCGATTGCCGTAAGAAATGGCTTATCGGAGCCCGACGAACCCTGTGACACGATCAGGTAGGGTGTGTTGGTTGGGTACATGTCGCCGTAGGCCGGGTCGTGATCCCGGTCCTCCGGATACACATAGATGTGGTTCGAAACATATTGCTGAAACAATCGCGCTGCGAGGCGTGGGTCGGTCAACGCCACGCGCGGGTGGCTAAGCCGATGACGCGGCACAGTCGATGAATTACCCAGCGTAATGTCGTTGAAGAGAATGCCGCGATTGAGACCGAAATGATGACCCGCCTTCTGCGCCGGCTGCGAATACGTAATGAACGTTAGTTGTCGGAATCGTTCGGGTCGAATGCGAGAGTGATTGCCATCCCGATTATCGTAGAGATCGCGATGGTTACCGGCCGACTTGCGTTGGCCATACAAGCGGTTCAATAGTTTGACGACCTCACCTTTGCCCTCCCGCACAACCCGGCTCGCTGGCAATTCGGATTTATGACGAAAGAAGACCCGCAGCGCACCCACGCGCCGATCCCAAACAGTATTGGCTTCGCCGACCACAGCCTTGTTGTTGATAATCAGCGCCGGTGGGACCTCGGTCGGTGCGGCCTTGGGCGGCGTTGCTGCGCCGGCGCGCTTGGCCAGCAGCTGGAAGCGTGAGTCGCTACGCAGGGCCGCAAGATTGGGGTCCTGCCTCAATCGATCTGCCCCGGCCAGGCCGTTGTCGATTGCGGTTTCCAGACGATCCAGGGCGGCCGCGGTTTTTCCCTGACGGCTGAGCAACGTCGCGAGTAAATAGTGGGCCAGCGGCATATGCGGATAGCGCTTTATGAGTCCGGCCAATCTTAAGGCTTAGGCAGATTCGGCAGAATCTGCCTAAGCTGTTTGAACGAGGCCGTGGGCCGCGAGTGTAGGTGTCAGCCTATGTGGAAAGTGCGTTGATGCCTGCGCCGGGGCGGGTGGTCACTATCGTTGGGACGCGTGAGACGAGGCTTCCGACCAGCATTTATATTTTTTCGACAGCTGATTGCCGACGGTAGAGACACTTTTCGTTGGCGATTGCCTTGTGTTCGTAATTGAGCGCACGCCGACCGGTTCGCCGACGCGATGACGACGTTTGCCGATCCGGATGGGATCCGATGTTTCATGGTTTCGCGTCCTGCGCCGGTTGAGCGGGGGGAGGGTCTCGTGAAGAGAACGGATCGTACCGGCGGGAGATTTCCCGGATTTTCCGCAATTCGCCGCCACAGTGCGGGCAGGGAACGGGCGCGATCCCGGTCTCCAGGCCGCTATTGCGGTGGTCGTCCTCCTCGCCGTCATGGGTTACGGCTGTATGCGCCTGGAGGCCGTTTACACCCAGCGCCTCGCGCGCGACTTCGAGGGTCTTGGCACGGCTTCCATTGGCAAGGATTCCGAAGTGGCGGATGCGATGCAGTCCGTTTGGCAGGACATGCAACAGGAACCGGCGGATGAACTCGTCGGCGGTGATGGTGGCCGTGCCGTAGCGGGGTTTCCTTTGCCCCGGACTGGTCGGCTTGCGGCAACGGAAGGAGACGTTCTGTCCATCGCAGGCGATGATGCGGCTGTCGCCGATGGCAATTCTGTGCGTGTATCGGGAGAGATAGCGGAAGACCTGTTCGGCATCGCGAAAGGGTCGTTTGGCGTAGACGATCCAGTTCTTGCCGCGGGCGGCCACGAGGGTGGCGTGGAACTCTCCGGGATTGGCGAGATGGGCGATGCCGCCATGAAATTCGATTTTCCCGCGTGCATGGGCGCGGGTGAGCTCCTCAAGGAAGCGGCGCCGGAACAGGCTGGCGAGGACCTTGACCGGGGCCAGGAAGGTGCCGCTTCCGGTCTTCCATTGGCCGGTTGCGACATCGAAGCCGGCGTTAGGCACGACGATATGCAGATGCGGATGGAAGCCGAGCTTCTGGTCCCAAGTGTGGAGGACCGCGGTGCCGCCGATACGCAGTCCACCGTGACGGTCGTCCTCGGCGATGGTGCGCAGGGTCTCGGCGGCGGTGCGAAACAGGATGTTGAACACGACCTTGCGGTTGCAAAAGGCGATCCCGCTGACTTCTTTGGGCAACGAAAATACAACGTGGAAGTACGGCACCGGCAGGATATCGGCGGCGCGCGCCTCCAGCCATTGCCTTGCGGCAAGCCCCTGGCAGGACGGGCAGTGGCGGTTGCGGCACGAGTTGTAGAGCGGATGCTCGCGCCTGCAGCCGTCGCATTGATACATGTGGCCACCGAGTACGGACGTCCGGCAGGACTCGATCGCGGCCATGACCTTGAGGCGTCCGGCGTCAAGCTGGCCGGCCAGGCGCCGCCGGTAATCTGCGCCGGCGCGGCGGAAAATATCAGCCACGCCGGCGTCTTTGCGCTTCACGGCGCCTCAGGCGTCGATCAGGTCGAAGCCCGAGAGCGGATGGTCGAGGGTCTCGAACATCTTGCCGGTGGCGCGGGCGTAGCCGCGCGTCGTGTCGGCATTCCGGTGACCCAGGACATCCTGGATGACATCGATGTTGCCGCCACGCTCATGCCAGTGGGTGGCGGCCGAATGCCTCAAGCTATGGAAGGTATGGCAGCCGTCGACGCCGGCCTTGCGGCAGGCCTTCTTAAAGGCAACACGCAGGGTATCGATCTTGAGAGGCACCTCCGGCGACTCACCGTAGAACAGCCACGTGACCGGTCGTGGAAAGAGGTTCTTGCAGTAACGCCGCAGGTATTCGACGAGCCCGTCGGGAAGCGGCGCCATGCGCTCGGCGCCGCCCTTGCCGGAACGGATGTGCAGAAGCCGTTTGTCCGACTTGATGTCGATGAGTTGCACCTCAACAGTTTCCGAGATGCGGAGACCGGCGCCATAGGCAAGAACCGTCGCGGCCCGATAACGGAGGTCGGAGATGGCGAGGATCAAGCGCTCGACCTCCTTCTCCGCCATTGACCGGGGCAGTTTGCGGGGCCTCTTGCGGTAACGGAGCCCGTCGACCATCTCGGGACGGCGCAGTGTGTCGCGATACAGGAACCTGAGCGCACCGAGGCTTACATTGGTCGTGTTCGGGTCGAGACCGCGCTCGATCCTCGCCAGCAGCCAGCTGCGGACCTCCTCGGCGTCAAGCCGGTCCGGCGGCTTGTTGTAATGTTTGTTGAGGGTCTCGATCTCGCGCAGATACATGGCCTGTGTGCTATCGGCCAGACCGGCTATGCCCATCTGTTCCATCATCCGCCCTCGAAGAGGCGATACGTATGTCGTGTCGGTGGTTTTCATCATCGATCTCCCTGGCCTGAACGGCGCTCCACCGGACAATCCGGGGCTGGCCATCAGTGGGGTCGATGCTAACCGTGGGAAACCAGAAAACAGGTAGGCTCTTAGATTGCGGAACCGGCACCCGGGATCCGACACAAATCCGGCACTCCAACACCCGGAAACAAGCGCTGCACATTAGGAGGAAGGCTCAATGTCTGAAGCAAAAACTGCCGTGGAGCGGCTTCGTTCAACACGGATTGCGCGGCATCGATCCGTCCCGCTCGCAACTGCTGGATCGCGAGCCCCTGAAGCGCAACCAGAGCCGGCATCTCAAACACACCGATAGCGCCCGCCGCAGGCGCCGAAGTGGCTGCTGGCGATGGCGATACGCCGGCGCCGAGCAACGTCAATCCGGCCACAAACGCTACGCGCAGCTTCCGAACCCAGCCGGCCATTCCTGTCCTCATGTCGATATTCCTGCCCCGGACGTTACGCCGGTGCGAAGGCGGCGATCAACGCCGCGACCGCATCCTGCACGGACCCCTCAACCGCCTGCGGTGAGAACAGGGGATCATCGATACCGGCATCGTCGAAGGCTTGCCAGCGCTCCAGGCAACGCGACGCCGACCCAATCAGCACGATCGAATCCAGCATTGCATCCGATAGGTGTCGCGCCGCGGCGGCCGGATCGGTTGGGTCGCCGGCGCGGATCGCAGCGACCTCGGCTTCGAAGCCGCTGGCGGCGAAGATCTTCTGATAGACCGGCATCGTGGCGTAGAAAGGATAGTGTCGGGCCGCCTCATAGGCGAGGGCCAAGTTTTCCGACAAAAAGACCGGCGTGAGGAGCGACACCCGCTTGCGGTCGGCATTCGGGTCGGCTTCGCGCACGCCGATCTTAAACTGCGCACGGGCTTGCGCCACGCTCTGAATCGTAGCGAGGAACATCATCAAGCCATCCGACTCGGCCCCGGCTGCCTCGATCGTGGCGCTGGATACACCGGCCCAATGGATCGGAATTGGATGCGCCGCGCGACGACCCAGCGGCACGCCATCGGCGGCCTCGCCGGCAAACGCCGCCCGCAGAACCCGCGTGGTCTCGGTGAGGAGCTCGACCGGCGGCCGCCAAATCATGCCCAGCGCCTCGACGCGACGCCGATGACTGGCCCCGATCCCCAGCACCAGCCGGCCGTCGCTGATCTCGTCGACCGCGATCGCCTGCGCTGCCAGCTGGCTCGCGTGGCGCATATAGGCATTGACGATGTTGGTACCTACCGTGATTCGGCTGGTCGCGGCCGCTGCGGCTTGCGCCGCTCGCGATCCGGTATCTTCGATCCATCGGCTCGAGTTTCTCCGCCGAACGTTGCACCGCTGCCATCAGCGCGTCTCGGTCAGCCGGGTGCACGGTGTCGAGAAACGTCCGGCTATTGGCAACCGCGTCTTCAGCGGTGACCCCATAGATCTCCTTAACCCCGGCACTGACGAACGGGTGTTCGATCGAGCCATCGGTTTTCAGATGCCGTTGAAAAACGAATCCGGGAAGGTTCTCGGCTAGGCTTTGCAAGCGTTGCTCGCTCTCGCGCAACGCCTCTTCGGCCTGTCGTTTCTCGGTAATATCGGTATGTACGCCGACGATACCGCCATCGGCGGTGCGGCGCTCCGACACCCGCACCCACCTGCCATCGCCAAGCTCAATGTCGCTCGAATCGCGCGCGTTGCGATGCAGCGCAACGCGGCGCTGCACCCAGTCGTCCTTGCCGTAATCGGTATCGGCAACATCGAGCCGCCACGCGGCGGCCCGGCACACCCGCTCGAACGACATCCCCGGCACGCAAAGATCGGCGACGAAGTTGTACAATTTTCGGAATTGTTCGTTGCACGTCACAATTTTGTCGTCGGCATCGAACAAGATGAATCCATCGGAGATGCTGGAGATCGCGTCGTCGAGCTTGGTCCGCGATTCCTCGACTTCGCGGGCCAATTCGGCAATCCGCATGCGGCTGCGGACGCCACTCACGAAGGTGGCGTAGTTGAACCGCGACATCCAGAACAACGCCGCGGTGTAGACCAGCAGCAGTCCCGCCATACCCAGTTGTATGCTTTCGCCAACGATGGCCAGGCTGGCTACCAGCGGCAACATCGACGGCAGCACATAGCCAATCCAGGCGTTGGGCAGCGTCGACAGGCCGGCCGTGGTGCCGGCCGCCATACCGCCGATCAGGAATACCAGGAAGAGCTGATGCGGTATCGACTCCGGCAGAAACAGGATAGCGGCGCCAACGCCCCATAAAATTCCCGAGACATAGGTGGATCGGATTGCGCGCTCGATATAGCCGGGCTTGGGTGCGGTCTCATCGATCCGGTCGCGGTGGCGCCACCAGCTTCGGATACATAAAAATGCGAGATACCAAACCGCGACGATCCAGGCCGACAGGAGGTAGGGGTTGACGTAGGCGTAAAACACCCCGCCCAGCAGACCTGCATTGACGGCTTTAACCATCCCAATAACGAGCAACTGGCGCCGGAAGTTATGCGCCTGCCCGGCGAGGATTTCATTCTTTTCGGCTGCCGGTTCAACGCCACCGACAGCATCCGGATATGCGAGACTTACGGTCATTCCATCGTCAACGTCGTGGACCCATCGCGCGGCCAAAAGTTCGATCAAACCAGCATACCGGCGGCCCGACGGAATACCCAAATGCTCGTTCGGCTCTTTCGTTGCTTGATGCGACGCTGCCGTCGCGCGCAACAATTAGGATAAGGCCGGCTCCAGACGATCCATCGCTTCGGATAGCGTTGCCAAGGTCGCCGCGTAACATAATCTCAAATGGCCCTCACCACCGGGTCCGAAGGCAGCCCCCGGCGCCAAGCCAACTTTCGTTTCGGTGAGCAGTGTCTTGGCAAAGGTGAGGCTGTCATCCATCCCGTCGACCGAAAAGAAGGCATAGAACGCCGCTTCCGGCCGCGCCAGTTTAACCCGCGGCATGCCTGCGAGGCGTTGAAATACGAGATCTCGGGCCCGGCCGTACCGTTCGACGGTTTCGCGCACGAACGACTCGCCATCGCGCAAGGCCACGATCCCGGCGTGTTGCGCCATGCTCGCGGCGTTGGCGATATTGTATTCATTCATTTTCTCGAGCACCGAGCCGAACGCCGCCGGGGCGGTGATCCAGCCCAACCGCCAGCCTGTCATGCACCACGATTTTGAAAAGCTGTTGAGGCGCAAGATCAGGTCCTCGGGCTCGGCAATATCGAGGAAGGAAGGCGCGTAAGGGCGATCGTAAACGATGCGGTCATAAACCTCGTCGGCAACAATCCAAATGCCCCGTTCGCGGCAGAATTCGAGCACCGCGCGCTGATCGTCCACTGTCATCATCCAGCCGGTCGGGTTGCTCGGTGAATTGACAAACATCAGACGGGTGCGATCGTCGACCGCATCGAACAAGCGGTCGAGGTCGAGCTGCCAACCGCGGTCTGTTTCGCTCAGCGGGATCTGCCGCGCATCGCCCTCCATAATGCCGACGCAAGCGGCAATATTCGGCCACAACGGCGCCGTCAATACCGCGTTGTCGCCGCGGTCGATCAGCGTTTGCGTCATGATCGAGATGGCGCTCATGGCCGACGCGGTCACGGTTATCCGGTCGCTGCCGAAGGGCTGTCCGTGCAGCGTCGTCATATAGGTCGCGATCGCCTCGCGTAGCTCGGGGATACCTCGATTGAGTGTGTAGAAGGTATGACCGTCGGCCAGCGCGCGCGATGCGGCGTCGTTGATGAATGACGGCGTCGGGACATCGGGCTCGCCGAACCACAGGGCAATGATATCGGAAACTCCCGAACTCATCCCCAGCGTCGCGACTTCGCGGATCTTGGAACTCGGCAGCTCGGCAATGGCACGCCGCAGCGGCATTGCGGGGTTGGTTTGGTTCATTGCGTCAGGGTTTATGCGGCAAGCGTCACGTCGTCAACGGCGCATCCGTCTGGTCATGGAAATAGGCGGCAACCGCGTCCGGTAGACCGTCTGCATCAACCTCGAACAGTTCCAGCAAAACGCCATCGGGTGCCTCGCACATGAAATACTTCCACCATCCGAAATCGCGAATGTCGTTGCGCGCCGCATGACCGGCACCGCGCAAGCGCGCGACCATGTTCGCGAGGTCATCTGTGCGAATGCCGAGATGATGAACCGCGCTGGGACCTGCGCCTTTTGGCGGCTGGTCGTAAAAATGTATCCGCCCCGCGCCGATCCGCATAAACACGTTACGCGCGCCGCCGAATTCGCCATCGAACATCACCGTGCCGCCGAGCATGTCGCGATACCAGGCGACGCTCGCCCCGATGTCGCTGGCGAAAACATGGGCATGATGAAAGTGCTCAGCCACGCTAGTGCCCCCTATCATAATTCCGTGGCACGTAGGATCGCTTTTCCCGTTTCCTCGGAAGGAGGGAGCGCGAAGGCGATGCTATCGCATCGGCGAGCGTTGCCGACGCCCCGAGGGAGCGGGCAAAGCGACCCCGCGGGCGGCGTTGGGAGGCCCCCCGTTCGTTGTCGCGCGCCGCCTGTGATGCTCCAGCATCACGGCGCGCCGCGCTCCTAGCCGGGAACCTCCCAGCGCCGTCCTACGTACCACGGAATTATGATCGGGGGCACTAGCTCCCCAAAGAAAACGGCCGGCGCTGCGAGGCGCCGGCCGAAATTATCTAAGTTCGTATGTGAATGCTGCGAACGGCTAGTTGGTCACCGTCGGCAACAGGGCGTTGGTGAAGTAGTCCTTGTAGTTTTGACCCTTCGGTATCGCACCCGCATTCATCATATTGTCGATCGCTTCTTTCCAGTCCTCGGGCGGCTGATAGCCCCAGGGCTTGCCTTTCGTGCGTGGCGTGTGGAGAAGCGCCTGATAAGTGCCGAATTGCGCCAGTGAAATTTCGGCGTTCAGCTTGGCCTTGGAGCGCGCGGCAATCATCGCCGCCACGGCTTCCTTCTTGTTCGCATCGCTCTGGTAGATGTAGTCCAGCGCCGCCAGCGTCGCTTTCAGAAACTTGCGAATCGCGTCGGCGTTGTTGGCGATGGCATCGTCGTTGGCGATGAACCCGGTTCCCGGCATGTTGAGGCCGAAGTCCGACATCATGATCGCATCCGAGGGCCGCTTGGTCGCAAGGATCGGCGCCAGATAAGCCGGACCGGAAATCAAGGCGCCAGCTTCTTTGGAGATATAGTTGGCGATCTTCTGGGCCGGCGCGCCGACCGTCAGGAAGTTCACCTTCTTCACGTCTGTGCCGCCGAGGCGGAAAAACGCCTCGAGGAACGGCGCTTCGAAACTGCCCGCTGAAACCGAGACCTTCACATTATTGTCAGTGAGATCCTTGGGCGTGGTCCAACCCGAGCCCTTCGGAACCAGGATGCCCATCTCATTCTGACGCACGATACCGGCGATCGCTGTCACCGGAATGCCGGATTTTGCCTTGCCGGCCGCCATCGTCGATTGACCCGCATAGCCGACGTGATAATTACCGGCGCCGACGAGTTGCACGGTCTTGACCGAACCGCGACCGTCTTCGACATCGACCTTAATACCTTCGGCCGCGTACCAACCCTTGGCTTCGGCCAAGTGCATGGTCGAATGCAAGGCCCATGGCAGCCAATCGAGCCGAACTTTCAACTCCTCAGCAGCCTGGCTGCTGGTCGCTGTAAGCGCAGAACCCAAGGCCATCGCACCCAAAACCGCGAGACCCAATACCAAACGAAGAGACTGTTTCATTTTACGACCTCCCTAAGCGCCGCGTGAGCAGCGGCATGGCCGAAACCTACTTTATTCGGTCAGCCGAGACAAACATCGAGACAAACATCGAGACCAACATCACGGACGATCTAAATACCGCGTTGGTCGGAATGACTGAAGGTGGCTTACTCGGGTTTAGGCAGCTTCGGCTCTTTCGCCTCGACCGGACCGCCGACCTCCTTCCAGGCCGCGAAACCACCCGTGAAATGGGCCACCGGTTCGAGACCCATTTTCTGCACGGCCTGAGTTGCCAGCGCCGAGCGCAGACCACCGGCACAGAAAAAAACGAACTTCTTGCCGCTGGCAAACAGATCGCGGTGGTAGGGACTATCGGGATCTACCCAAAATTCGAGCATGCCGCGCGGGGCATGCACGGCCCCGGGGATCGCGCCCTCGCGCCACAACTCGCGCACGTCGCGGATATCGACAAAGGTAATGTCGGAATTCCCATGCAGCGCCAACGCATCGTCAACCGACAGCGTCTCGATTTCAGCTTCCGCTTCTTCACACAGTTCTTTGATACCTTTGGTAATCACGTCCACTCCCCTCCCTTTTCGGCCGGTCAACGATGCCGCATGCGGTTCACGATCGCAACGCCGGCGAACACCGCGATGGTGCCGACAAGATGGTAGCCGAGGAAACGTTCGTCGAGCAGGACCACCCCGAGCACCGCGGTAAATACCGGGATTAGATTAGTGAAGCTGCTGGCTCGCGACGGCCCGATCCGGGCGATCGCCATGTTCGAAAAGGCCAGGCCGATGATCGTACCGAACAGGATCAGAAAACCGATAACCGCGCCGGTCTCCAGGTTGGCGACGACATAGCGGTCGAACCACACCATCTCCACCAGATAAATCGGAAACAGGAAAATCGAGGCGGCGATCGACATCGCCGACAGCAGCACGAACGGGTTGATGCCGGCCGGCAGGCGGCGAAACAGCACGGTATAGGTCGCCCAGCACAGCATCGCGACCTGGACGATAAAGTCGCCGGCCACGAACTCCAGTCCAACCAGCGTCCCCAGATCACCTTTGAGGACGATCGTCGCGACACCGATCAAGGTGAGCACGATCCCCAAGCTTTGCCAGCGATTGACCCGCTCGACCAGCAACACCCAGGCGACCAGCGCGGTCAGCGCCGGTTCGGTGGCGTTGAGGAGACCTGCATTGACCGCTGTCGTTGTCTGCAGCGCGACATACAACAGCGCCTGGCCGCCGGCGAATTGCAGCACGCCAAGCCCGGCGATCAGGCGCCAATGCGCGATCAGCAGGGGCCACTGGACCCGCCATTGCGGCAGGAATACCGGCATGAGGATCACAACCGTGAACAAGCAGCGCCAAAACATCAGGCCGATCGGCGGAATATCCTCGTGAATTGCGCGCACCAGCACGATGTTGCCCGACCACGCCAGGTTGGCGATCACCAGCAAGGCGTAGGCGAACACCGCGGTGCTCAGCCACGGCGCAAATTTCTCGTATCCCCCTTCGCTCGGTTTCACGACGCGGGGGCCATGACGATGGTGTTACGCGGCCGACGCCGGCGAACGCGATGCGCCGACGCGATTGGTGATCGCCACACCGACAAACACCAGCACCATGCCGACGACGTGATAAATGTGGAAGGCCTCTCCGAGCGCGCCCACACCCAACGCCACGGTGAATACCGGGATCAGGTAGAGAAAGGTGCTCGCCCGGCTCGGCCCGATCCGGGCGATGCCAATATTCCAGCCGACCACTCCGACAATCGTGCCGAATAGCGCGATATAACAAATAATGTCCAGGGTCTCCCACGTCGCTTCGGTGGTGACGCCGAGCCAGTAAACCTCGCCCAGGTAGAACGGGATCAAACCAATGCCGCCACAGAAGGTTGTCGCGGTTATCAAAACAAAGGGATCGATCTCGCGCGGCAGGCGTCGTACGAACGGCGCATAGATCGACCAGCCAATCACCGCGACCCCGACCCAAATGTCTCCGATCACAAACTCGAACCCGCGTAGCGACACCAGGTCGCCACGCAAAATAATGGTACCGACGCCGACCAATGCAACCACCACCCCAAACCATTGCAGCGGCCGCAGGCGTTCGCCGATCATCAGCCAGGCCAGGATAACCGTCAGCGCCGGTTGGGCGCCGAGAATCAGGCCGGCGTTGACTGCGGTGGTGGTCTGCAGGCCAAGGTAGAGCATGGCCTGACCGGCGCTAAATTGTGCAAACCCGATCATGAAGATCAGGCGCCAATGACCCCGCAGGATGCCAAATTGGGCTCGCAGCTTGCCATAAACAAAGGGCAGCAGCACCAGCACAGTCAGAATCGTGCGCCAGAACGAGACGCCGGCCGGCGCTATCGACTCATGCAACGCGCGCACGAACACCGTGTTGCCCGACCAGCACAAGCCGGTCATGACCAGCAGCGCAAATGCCGTCCAGTCGGTTTGCTGGTCGCTCGCCCCGCTGCTCGCTGTCGGTGTCGTCATTATCTATGGGTTAGATCATGTCGTGCGTGGTTTGACCCGCCCAAACGCAACGCTCCTGGTCACGGGTGCCGCGACGACGCCGCGCGCACCGTCGAACCGTGGCACCCGTGCGAAGCGTTTCACTTCAACGTGAAGCGATTGCACTTGCCAAGGCCGACCGCCAGCGGGAAAACCGATCATGGTCCGAATCACCATTATGCCGGCGATCGCGAGCCGCCTCGTGCGCGTCGCCGGCTTGAGCGTTTTCCTCGTGGGCGGCCTACCGAGCTATCTCCTCGGCATTCCGCCAATAGCTCCCCTGGCTGCCGCGCCGGCTGAACTCGGTGAGTGGAAAGCGGAATTCCCCAACACCGACTTCACCCGAGCCTCGATTGGGCTCAATGAGATCGTCACCGACGGGCCGCGCCGCGATACCATCCCGCCGATCCACCATCCCAAATTCATCGCCGTCACCGACGCCACCGACATTGGCCGCCTCGAGCCGGTCGTCAGCATCGCTGTCGCGGGTGACGCGCGTGCCTATCCGCTGCGCATCCTGTTGTGGCACGAGATCGTCAACGATGTCGTCGGCGGGGTGCCGATCCTGGTCAGCTACTGCCCCTTGTGCAGCTCCGCCGTCGTGTTCGACCGGCGCCTCGGCGATCAGGTTTTAACGTTCGGCAACACCGGCCGCATCCGCCACTACGACATGGTGATGTATGACCATCAGACCGAGAGTTGGTGGCAGCAGTTCCTCGGCCAGGCGATTGTCGGCGACCTCACCGGCACCAGCCTCACCCCGCTGCCGGCACGGTTGGAATCGGTGGAAAAATTCCGCGACCGCGAGCCCAACGGAAAACTCCTGATCCCCAGCGATCCGCGGGCCCGGCGCTACGGCTTGACCCCCTTCGCCGGGATGGAGGCGAAAGCCGAGAGATTCAATTTTCCTTATCCGCTGCCCGCCGGCATTGCGCTCGAGCGGGTCGTTGTGGTCGGCGATGACGCCTGGACCGTAGCCGCGATCCGAGCCGCCGGCGAAATCCGCCATCGCGATCTCATCTTATCGTGGCAAGCCGGCCAGAACTCGCTGCACGACAGCCGCGTGATTTCCGATGGGCGCGACGTCGGCAATGTCGTCGTGCTACGCACACGAGCCGGTCAACGCGAACTCGCGGTCTACGACGTCACGTTCGCGTTCGCGTTCGTTGCTTTTCGGCCCCAAGGTGTCCTTCACGTCAACTAAGCAAAAAGCGTCGGAAGACAGACACCGACACGACGGCTCTCATGGCAGCGAGACTTAGGGTCGCCGGCCCGGGGCTCCCCATCAACGGAAATGCCGCCAACCAAAGCAAAGCGAGATCGCTCGTCATTTTTCACTTCGCCACAAAGTACGTACACGAAGACGTACGTACACGAACACGCGCGAGAAAAACGCATGACTCTGCGGTCGATGTCCTGCACGTTTGTGCACTATGGCGATCGCGAAACAGCAGAGTTGGACGAGCTTCAAAGCCGCGTCCGGCGGCATTGAATGGGCAGCGCATTTTTGGCGGCGTCTCTTTTTCGCCGCCCCCAAGAGTGTCCTTCACGTCAACAAGCGAACCCTCCCAGCAGATATGCGCAAAGCCGTCCCGCGAGCCCCCATTTCATAAAAAGACTATTTAATGGATGAAATTGAATTTGTTCATCTCCGTGAAGTAAAAGAAGAACAAATCATCGACCTCATGAATAATGAGATGGTAGGCAAGCAGTTGCCATTGCTCGCCGAAGGTTTTTCAGCCGAACATTGTCGAGCTTTTTTGAAAGAAAAAAAGCAGCTTTGGGACGAACATGGGTTTGGCCCCTGGGCTTTCCTCATCAAAGGAGAATTCGCCGGCTGGGGGGGATTGCAACCCGAGCATGGGGAAGCTGATTTCGCCCTGGTTCTCCACCCCAAATTTTGGGGGTGGGGACGAAAGATTTTCAATAAAGTCAAAGATCGGGCATTTAACCAAATGAACCTTAATTCGATAACTATTTTACTCCCTCCAAGCCGGCCAAATTCAAAAGCCCTAACTCGTTTGGGTTTCGCTGATGATGGCCAATTGACCGTTGATGGCGAACTCTTTATGAGATTTCGTCTTACCAAATCTCAGCCCTAACTGGACCCTACGCCTGGACGCGGTTTCCGCTGCCACTCCGTGCTGCCAGAGCGAGTTTGATCCTGGGATAGTCAGTAATGGGTTGGCGCGTGTGCCGCTGCAGGGAACGGATTTGCTTGCATCAAGCGGGGAGACTTGTCCATCTAACGGGGTGTGGTTAGACTTTTTCAGGCGCCGTCGCCCGTAAACCGACCGGCGCCATACTTTTTGTGACCGGCCAATACTCGCCGCGCCCTTAAAACGCTGGGGGTTCGGTAATCCCAATAGCGTGAGGCCCTCCAGATGACGGCCCAGAACAAGCCCAGCAGGCCAATGAAATACAAGCCGCAGTTCATGGCGACGCCGAAGGCGGTCGTCCCGTACAGCATCCTCGATGCCAACGGTAAACTCAGGAAGGGTGCCAAGGCACCGATGAGCGATGCCCAGGCGTTGGAGGCGCTGCGGATCATGATCCTTGGCCGCGCGTTCGATGAAAAGTCGTTCAGCCTGCAGCGCCAGGGCCGGATCGGCACCTTTGCCCCGCTGATCGGCCAGGAGGCCTCGATCCTGGGCCCAGCGCTGGCGCTCGACCCGGCCCGCGATTGGGTGGTACCGCAATATCGCGAAGCCCCGGCGCTGTTCCGCCAGGGCTTCCCGGTGGAACGAATGGCGCTCTATCGACTGGGCCGGCGCACCGGCGCCAATATTCCCGATGGTGTGAAAATCCTGCCGCACCAGATTTCGCTGGCCGCCCAGCTCCCGCACGCGGTGGGGCTCGGGTGGGGCCTCAAGCTGCAGGGCAATGACGGCGTCGTCGCGGTCTATTTTGGCGATGGCGCCTCCTCGGAAGGTGACTTCCACGAGTCCTGCAACCTGGCCGGCGTTACCAAGGCACCGGTGCTGTTTGTGCTGCAAGACAATGGCTGGGCGATTTCAACGCCACGTGCGATCCAAACCGCGACCACCGATTTCGCTTCGCGCGCACCGGGCTATGGGTTTCCCGGCGTCACCGTCGACGGCAATGATCTATTCGCTGCCTACGCCGTCGCCGCCGAGGCGGTCGCCCGTGGCCGCGCCGGAGAAGGTCCGACCCTGATCGAGTCGCGCACCTACCGCATGGGTGCGCATACCACGGCCGACGATCCAACCCGCTACGTCGACCCCCGCGAGCGCGAAAAATGGCAAGCTAAGGATCCGATCGAACGGGTCCAGAAATACCTCGCCGGCAAAGGCGAATGGGACGAGGCCCTCGGCACCACGATGCGCGAAGAGGTCGACGCCGAAGTCGAACAAGCCTACGAGAAGGCGTTCGCCTCTCCTGAACCGGAGGCTGGCGAGCTCTACGACGAGGTCTATGCCGAACGTCCGCCGCTACTCGAGCGGCAGCGCCAACGTCACCTGGCGTCGGAAACAGAAGTAGCGCAATAAAGAGAACCAGCGCTCAATCGCGCGGGGAGGAACTTGGCCAATGCCGCAAATGAACATGGTGGAAGCGATTCGCGACGCGCTTAAACTGGAGATGCAGCGCGATGAGCGGGTTATTGTTTTGGGTGAGGATGTCGGCCATCTCGGCGGCGTCTTTCGCGCCACCGACGGATTGCAGCAGTTCTTCGGCTCGCAACGCGTCGTCGACACGCCGCTGGCCGAAGCCGTCATCGCCGGATCGGCGCTGGGCCTTGCGTTTTCGGGCCTGGTCCCGGTTGCCGAAATGCAGTTCCTCGGCTTCTCCCATCAGGCCTTTCACCAGATCTGCCAGCAGATCGCGCGCACCCGCTTCCGGTCGCGCGGCTCGCACCCCGCCCAGATAACGATCCGCGCCCCGTTCGGCGGCGGTGTCAAAACCCCGGAACTCCATTCCGACGCAATTGAAGCGCAGTTTGTACAAGCCCCGGGCCTCAAGATCGCGCTGCCGTCCAACCCCTACGACGCCAAGGGCCTGCTGCTCTCCGCGATCCGCGATCCCGATCCCGTGATGTTCCTCGAACCGCTCAAGGGCTACCGCCTGATCACCGGCGATGTTCCCGAGGGTGATTACACCGTTCCGCTCGGCAAGCTCCGGGTTGCGCGCGAGGGCACGGATGTGACGATATTCGCCTGGAGCGTTTCGGTCACCCTGGCCGAGGAAGCCGCCGATATCCTGGCCGAGAAGGGCATCAGCGCCCACGTCGTCGATCTCCGCACCTTGGTGCCGCTCGATATCGACGGTGTCATCGAAGCGGCCGAGAAAACCGGCCGGGTCGTGGTTTTGCAGGAAGCGCCGGAGAGCGCCAGTTTCGGCTCCGAGGTCGTCGCCCTAATCCAGGAGATGGCGTTCTATTCGCTGGAGGCGCCGATTCAGCGCGTGTCGGCGCCGGACACGCCCTACCCGCTGCATGGTCTCGAAGAGTTCTATATCCCCAACGTCAACCAGGTCGTGGCCGCCGCCCAGCGGACCCTGAACGGACAATGAGCGATTATCAATTCAATCTCCCCGATATCGGCGAAGGACTCGGCGAAGGAGAAGTCGTGCGCTGGCTGGTCGAGCCGGGTGCGGTGGTACGCGCCGACCAGATCATGGTCGAGGTTGAAACCGATAAAGCCGTGGTCGAGATTCCGGCGCCGGTCAGCGGCGTGTTGAAAACCATCGGTGGGGGCCCCGGCGATGTCATCGCGGTCGGCAAGTTGCTCGCCGTGATTGAAACCGAGGCCGGCAAACCAGGCGCCGCACCGGCTGCAGCGGCACCCCCAAAGCCCCCGGAAGAATCCAGTGTCGAAGCAACCAAGGGCAACGGCGCCGGCGCGGTCCAATCACCGCCTGCCGCACCTGCCCCACCGCCGCGGATAGCAGCAACGCCCGCCGCTGGCGGCCGGGTGCTCGCCGCGCCGGCCACGCGCAAGCGCGCCGTCGAACTCGGCGTTGATCTGACCACGGTTCCCGGCAGCGGTCCCCAAGGGCGGATCACCCGCGAAGACGTTGAGCGTGCGGCGTCAGGCGCGGCACCGCCAGCACCAACCGCAGCCCAACCTGCAGCCCCATCCGCGGCCCAACCCGCAACCATGACCATCCCACGACCGGTCGCGGTTCACGTCGCCCCGCCCGATCGCCAAGATGAGGTCGTGCCGCTTCGGGGCTTGCGCAAGACCATTGCGGAAAGCATGACCGCGAGCCTGCAGGTGCCCGACATCATTGATTGGTACCAGGCCGACGCCACCGAGCTGGTTGCCGCCCGCACCAGCCTCAAGGAAGATTTTGCCGCCCAGGGCGTTCGCCTCACCTACCTCCCTTTCTTCATCAAGGCCTGCGTTCTGGCGCTCAAGAAGGTGCCATCGATGAACGCGACCTTCGATATGGAGAAGAGCGAGATCGTTTACCGCAAGCGCTACAATATTGGCGTCGCCACGGCCACCGAGGCCGGCTTGATCGTGCCGGTGCTGCACGATGCCGATATGAAGTCGATCTTCGATCTGGCGATCGAGATCAGTGAACTCGCCGAGCTTGCGCGCAGCCGCAAGATTCCGCGCGAACGTTTGACCAACGGTACCTTCACGATCACCAATTTCGGCAGCTACGGCGCCCGCATGGGCACCCCGATCATCCGCCCGCCGGAGGCGGCGATCGCCGGCTTCGGCGCAATCCGCGATGAAGTCATCCCGGTCAATGGCGAGCCGGCTGTGCGTCCGGTACTGCCGATCTGTTCCGCCACCGATCACCGTCTCAACGATGGTGAGCACTTGTGGACCTTCGTCCGCACCGTCACTGAACTGCTCGAAAAACCCACCCGCATCCTCGGTTACGTCTAACACGCGAAATCGTCGTGCCAGAAAACCACAAAACCCCTCACCCAACCCTCTCCCACAAGGGGAGAGGGCTTCTAGGGTGCGCTCGTCATGCTCCCTCTCCCCTTGTGGGAGAGGGCGGGGGTGAGGGGTTTTTGCAGGCGAATCTGTAATGGTGGTCGGCCAAATCGCCGAGGCCGCCGATTTTGTTGTGGTCGGCGCGGGCCCCGGCGGTTATGTCGCGGCGTTGCGGGCAGCCCAGCTCGGGCGCACGGTCACCCTGATCGATCGCGATGGGGCGGCTGGCGTCGGGGGCGTCTGCCTGCGGGTGGGCTGCATTCCCAGCAAGGGCTTGATCGAAGCTGCCGATCTCGCCCACCGCGTCGGTGAGGACGGCAGCGCCTACGGGCTCAAGGCGAAATATTCGGGCGTCGATATGGCCGCCTTCCAGGCCTGGAAGGCCAAGCTGGTCGGCGGTTTGACCGATGGCGTCCGCGGCCTGCTCGATAAAGCCGGGGTCCGCGTCGTCGCCGGCGATATGCGCCTGACCAAGGCCGACGAAGCGGTCGTATCGACCCACGATGGCCAGGCCAAGTTCCTCAAATTCCGCGATTTGGTTCTCGCCACCGGATCGCGGCCGGTCACGCTGCCCGACTTCAAGGTGAACGGCGGCGACGTCCTTGATTCGACCGGCGCGCTCGATCTCAAGGAACTGCCCAAGCGAGTGGCGATTATCGGCGGCGGCTATATCGGCCTCGAAATCGGGACCGCGCTGGCCAAGCTCGGCAGCAAGGTCACCATCGTCGAGGCGCTCGATGGGGTGTTGCCGACGATGGACCGTCGCATCGCCAAATCGATTGAAAAACGCTTAGGTGAGCTCAAGGTCGATCTGCTCGCCAAGTCCACTGCGTCGGCGTTCGCGGCCGGCAAACTCACGATCGAAACGCCCGATGGCGTCAAGAAACTCGCCGTCGACAAAGTGATCGTCGCGGTCGGCCGCAAGCCCAACAGCGGCGATCTTGGTCTCGACCGGGCCAAGGTCGAGCTCGACAATCACGGCCTGATCCAGGTCCGACCCGACCGCCGCATCACCGATCACATCGCCGCCATTGGCGACATTACGCCAGGCCCGGCGCTGGCCCATAAAGCCTCGGCCGAGGCCATCGTGGCGGCCGAAGCTTTGTGTGGCCGCAAGGTGGCGTTTCAACCGGCCGCCATTCCAGCCGTGGTGTTCTCCGATCCCGAAGTAGCCAGTGCCGGTCTCACGGCGGCCGAAGCCAAAGCCGAGGGGCTCGACGTCAAAACCGCCAATTTCCCGCTCACCGCCTCGGGCCGCGCCAAAACCCTCAATGCCAGCAATGGCTTCCTGCAGATCATCGCCGAGCAAGCCAGCGATGTGGTGCTCGGCGTCCACATCGTCGGGCCGCACGCCTCCGACCTCATCGCCGAGGGCGTCCTCGCCATTGAGATGGGCGCCACCCTCGAGGACCTGGCGCTGACCATTCATCCCCACCCGACGCTATCCGAGCAATATCTCGAGGCCGCCCACCTCGGCATCGGCCAACCCATCCACATGGCGGTGCTCGGCAAAAATTAGCGCCGCCGTTGGCGGGTCTCGGTAAGAACTAAGGCCGCCGTTGGCGAACCTAGCCGCAATGCGTCGATCGCGGCTTTATCTGCGTGCCAGCTTCAGGGTTGCCGCAGGACACTGAGGCGCGACCCCACTTTCGTCGTCAACGACCTGGTAGGACGTTTTTAGCAGCGGCAGTGCACCGGTTAGCTCTACTGAGTAATGGCCGTAGGAGAAGATTAAGGACACCCGCCCGCCCTTTCGTAGGGCTCCCGACTCTTGCCTTTGTTCGCCGCTCGAAGCGCAACTCAGATTTGCAACGACCTTGCCGGCCTGAACGACGAGCTCTACCTCCCACCCATCGATTTTCGCAGTCCAGATACCTTCAAGTCCCGCTTTACGCGGCGTCGTCGAGGCACTCGGAGCTGACCGAGCCGCCGAGACGATCTTTCGGTCTTGCGGCGGTCGCTTGGGTTGAATTTGGGCTGGCTTGCTTAAGCTGCTCGATCTTTAACCGAGCCAACTGCGCGAACGTGCCCCGCGGATATTGGTCGAGGTAGGCACTGAACATAGGCGGCGAATCGCTGTCTTGGATCGACTGCCAGAAAAGGATTTCAGCAGCGTTTGAGGGACCGGTTGACGCTGGCGGCGAAGCGGTTTGAGCCGGCGCTTTTGGGGTCACTGTAATTCCGCGGGTTTTCACAAATAGAAAATCGCCGCCGTCGTGACCCGAATTACGGATATCGGCGTAGCGTGGCGTTTGATTGGCATTGAGGACCACCGGCCGCTTGACTCGATCAAACAGCGACTGACCGTCAAGAACCTCGTCATTTTCCCGAAGCGCGCCGATAAACGCCTTGGCAAACACCGAATGCTTGCCGCCGCCGCCATCGAGCACCGGCTCCAACCCACCGGACGCCATCGCGGTGCGCGATCTTCGTTGGGTCATGCGCTTCAACCACGCCGTGGTTTCTTCGGCCGTTTTTAGCTCGGCCCGGGCGGCACGAACCAGGGTGCCCGAATAGCAGGAATCTGAGACGACCATCACATGCTTGGCCCGAATGGCCTTGAGCATGGTGGTAATCGATGCGACGGAAATCCAGTTGGTTGGAACATCCCGCTCGGCATCGACGGGAAGCCAATACCCCTCTTGGGTGATGCTATCCAGCACGCCGTGCCCGGCGTAGTAGATCAGCAGATTGTCGTTGGGCTTGAGTTCGCGGCGATAGCTGGTAAGCGCCCGTAGAACGGCGTCGCGGGTGGCGTTTGTGAGGCGGGTGACGTTGAATCCGTACTGCGCCTCCAACAGGTCGGCAACGGCGTCAGCGTCAAAAACCGCTGTCTTCAACTTATCGAGGTAGCGGTACTCGGTGTTGCCAACGACAAGTGCGTGGTATCGGCCAAACTGAACGCCCTCGGTTTGCGCCTCCGCCAGGCTCGCGCCAAACAGCGCCGAGAGGACGACGAGAATTGCGAGCAATCTTGCCATCATGATCGGAATGATACTCCGATTCCACGTACCCCGCGAAACCCGCCAAGATTCCACGCGAATCAACGCGAATCAACGCGAATCCACACAGAGTCCCCACGAGTCCCAAACGAGTCCCAAATGAGAGTCATCGAACCCAATCGCTCGCTCAACGGGGTCTGCGTTGGGTGAGGGATCGATCATGAGGGGATCCAGCCGGGCCGGGCCCCTTGCCGGGCAATCGAGCGCGGCCGCGCTCTCAGCTATCGCCGCTGAGCTCGGCGAGAAGGTGTTCCAGCGCTTGCGTGTAGCCGCTGTCGTCGCGCCACTTGGAAAAATCCGTCGCTGGTCTGGCATCGGCTAGATCGCGCGCCCATTGCGCGGTGGCATCCGCCATCGCCTCGTCGAGCGATACCGGCCACAGAACCCGGGCCTGTTCGCGCCCCTCGACAGCCAGCGCCGCAACGACCTCGGTCTCGGCCCACGTGCTGGCCATTGTGTGTTGCGATAGCACGAGAATTATGCGGTCGACCGCATGCGCTGCCGCACCGATGATATCGCCCGGGGCGGTGTCGTCTGCAGCCATCCAACAGCGCATTCCCTTGGCAGTCAGATCATCGCGCAGCCGCGACGCAAAGTCGCGATCCCCACTGGCATGACTGATAACCACATAATTGAGTCTCGAGGCGGGTTCGGTGCACAGGATTGGCGCAAACGCCACCAGGGCTTCGGGCCAACCGCATCCTCTGAGAAATGACTCAGGCAACGTTTTTGCCAGCGTGATGGCCCGATGATCGAGAACACAGGGGCCGGCATGGTCGCACGCCTCCAGCCCCGCGGCGCCGGCGAGATTGGCGCCGGCGAGATCGGTATTGCCGAGTCGCGCCCCCAACCAGTTGGTGTCGCGAAGATCGGCACCGCGGAGCTCGGCGCCGGTCAGATTAGCGTTGGAGAGGTTGGTCGAACGGAGTTGGCCACCGGTGAGGTTGGCACCCCGCAGGTCCGAGTTTGAAAGATCGGACGACGTCAGGTCGACCTCGCGCAGATTCGCGTCCAGCAGCTCGCACGCGGTCAACGTCGCGCCGCGCACGGTTGCGGCCCGCAAATCAACGTAGGGCGCATTGGCCTTGGAAAGATCGGCCGCCGACAAATCGGACCAGCGCAAATCGGCTTGCACCAGTTCAGCTTCGGCCAGGTTGGTATTCGCGAGGTTGGCGTGCCGCAGGTCCGCGCCGCGCAGATTGGCGCCGGTGAGATCGATATCGACGCTGGTATTACCAGCGCGCCACCGGTTCCACGCCCGCGACCCGCTTTCGGTCAACATAAAGACTTGTTCGTCGTCGGCCATCATCTCCTCCCATCAAACGGACGGATTCAGCGGTTTGGTCTGTTTTCAATGTGCACCGAGATCGCTCAGGTGGCTATCGGCTGCTGTTGACACGACAGATGGTCTGGCCCAACCGGGAATAGCCTAGGCCGAAAGCTGCCGTTCTCTGAGACCATCCGGAACAGGCAATTGTTGATGCTGTGGACGGCGCCCTGTTCGGCATCTAGGTGCCAAAGTGGTAGCTGTTAGAGACCACTTAAAAGGGGAGCCGTCCGACATGAATGTTAGCAGAATTGGTCTAGATATCGCGAAGAACGTGTTTCAGGTTCACGGCGTCGATGAGGCGGGTGAAGTCGTCATCCGCAAGCAACTGAGGCGCAGCCAGGTGATGCCCTTCTTCGAGAAGCAGTCTTCGTGCCTGGTCGGCATTGAGGCCTGCGCCACGTCCCACCACTGGTCGCGCGAGCTGCAAGCTTTGGGTCATGAGGTTCGGCTGATGCCGGCGGGCTATGTGAAGGCCTACGTGAAGCGCAACAAGAACGATGCGGCCGATGCTGAGGCGATCTGCGAGGCAGTGACACGGCCGACGATGCGGTTCGTGGCAACCAAGACCAAGGAGCAGCAGAGCGTCTTGATGGTGCACAAGACGCGACAGTTGCTGGTCCGTCAACGGACCATGCTGAGCAATGCGATGCGCGGCCACTTTGCTGAGTTTGGGATCACCGCGCGGGTCGGACGCCTGGGCTTGGGGAAGCTCCTAGCGATTGTTCAGGATCAAGATGACCAGCAGATCCCCGCCTTTGCTCGGCTGGCATTGATCGCTTTGGCAGACCACTACCAGACGGTACATGCGAAGATTGTCGCGCTCGAGCGCAGCCTGAATGCTTGGCATCGCTCGAATGAGACCAGCCGACGCTTGGCGGAGATTCCAGGCGTCGGCCCGCTCGTGGCCACGGCATTGACCGCGAGTGTGACGGATCCGACAGTCTTCTCTTCGGGGCGAAGTATGGCGGCCTGGATCGGATTGGTGCCGAGGGAGAACTCCACTGGCGGCAAACGCCGGCTCGGACCGATCTCCAAGCAGGGCAACCGCTATCTCCGATGGATGCTGGTGACAGGCGCTATGGCGGTGATCCGTTACGCCAAGAAAACGGGCTTTAAGAAACGACCTTGGTTGGCCCGATTGGTCGAAAACCGCCCGATCAAGCTCGCGGCGGTGGCGCTGGCCAACAAGATCGCCCGCATCGCCTGGGTGATCATGGCGCGCGGTGAACGCTATAAGGAGCCGGCCCTGACGGCCGCATAAAGAAATCGGTGTAGGCCGGAGCCTACGCAACGAAATTGGGAAGGGCTGACGACGTCATGCAGCAACGGTCGATCCGGGGATTGGAAGAGCCCGCTTGGGTCAACGCATCTCTAGAATGCGTATTTTTGATTTGGGACCCAATCTGCGGAGAGCATGAGGGCCAGCGGTCACACGCACCGCATCAACAGGCCGGACAGATGACCGCACCCGACCAACCCTGCATCGACATCAAGAAAACCTTGCCAATAACGCGCCGTCCACAGATGACCCAGCCTGTGTAAAAACGTTGGTGTTGTTATGATTCTCCCGTCGTTTGGCGGGAGTATTTGATGAAGCGTTTCGTTGCGGGTGTGGACCGGGGTCAGTCGACGCTGTTCCCCGAGTGTCTTGAGGACTGGATCGACGAAGGCAACCCGGTTCGGGTGATCGATGTCTTTGTCGAGGAACTGGATCTGGGTGGGCTTGGTTTTGGCGGTATCGATCCAGCGGCCACGGGCCGTCCGTCCTATCACCCATCGGTTCTGTTGAAGCTGTACATCTACGGTTATCTTAATCGGGTTCAATCGAGCCGGCGTCTCGAACGCGAAGCCGGGCGCAATGTGGAGGTCATGTGGCTGACCGGCCGCCTGGTGCCGGATCACAAGACGATCGCTGACTTCCGCAAGGACAACGGCGCTGCCATCGGCAAAGTCTGTGCCCGGTTCGTCGAGCTTTGCCGGAGGATCGGTCTACTGACAACGGCCAGCGTTGCGATTGACGGTAGCAAGTTCAAAGCGGTCAACAACCGCGACCGGAACTTCACCCGCGCCAAGATGGATCGGCGCAAGGCGCAGATCGAAGAGAGCGTGTCGCGCTATCTCCATCAGCTCGACAGCGCCGACCGCCAGGAGCCGTCGGAAGCGCTTGCGATGAAAGTAACCCGACTGAAAGAGAAGATCGCGCGTCTTCATCTGGAGATGCAACGGCTTACGGCCCTCGACGCCCGTATGCGCGCGACACCCGATCATCAGATCTCCTTGACCGATCCCGACGCTCGCTCCATGGCTACCAGCGGTCGCGGTTCCGGTGTGGTTGGCTATAACGTGCAGGCCGCGGTCGATACGTCGAACCACCTGATCGTCACACACAAGGTGACCAACGTTGGCAATGACAGAGCGCAACTCTCTCCCATGGCGGAGCAGACCAAGGCCGCTCTGAACGTCGATAAACTCGAGGTGGTCGCCGATCGCGGCTACTTCAGTAGCAATCAGATCCTGGCATGTGATCAGGCCGGCATCACAGTCACGCTCCCCAAACCGCTAACCTCGGGCATCAAAGCCAAAGGGAAGTTCGGCAAGCAGGACTTCCGCTATGTGAAGGATGAGGACGTGTACGTCTGTCCAGCCGGCGAGCGCTTGGTCTACCGCTTCACCAGAGAGGAGCACGGGCTGTCCCTACGTCGCTACTGGACCAATGTCTGCCAGAACTGCGCCATTAAGGCTCAGTGCACCACCGCCAAAGAGCGCCGAATTACCCGCTGGGAGCATGAGCACGTTCTGGAAGAGGTCCAGCACCGGCTCGACGCGCATCCGGAAAAGATGCGCCAGCGGCGCGAAACGGTCGAACACCCCTTCGGCACCATCAAAGCCCGAATGGGTGCCACCCACTTCCTGGTGAAGACGCTGCCGCGGGTCAGAACCGAAATGGCGCTGCACGTACTCGCTTACAATCTGACGCGAGTCATGAACGTTCTCGGCGCCGGACCCCTGATGGCAGCTATGCGGGCATAGTGTAAGGGCCCGCTACCGCCGCGACGCCCTCGCGAGATCCAGTCGTGGCGGTGAAACAGCCTAATCCGCCCCTACGACAAGCTAAAACCGAAAAAAGGGACGAGGCCCGAACAGCACCGCTAACCCTCACCGCATCGCTAATCCGGCGAACGTTTTTACACGCCCAAGACCCAAAGACGACATTAAGGTGCACGCTCACACGTGCAAAATAGGGCACGGGTTCGACCGCGCCTCGTCGGGCACGTGGTGTGGCAAGACTCTGAAGAACATCGGAATCTATTGGCTTTATCTGCAAAGCGAATCTTCTCAGAATAGAAAACGATAAACTACTTTGCAGGGAAGTATCAGAAGGCGGGTGTCCCTAGCGGAGTTGGGGTAGGGTGGCGCCAACAGTGATAAATCAGGGCCACAGATCGTGACGGTTGGGCCGGGTGATCGTGTCGACTCGCTCGCCCAGCGGTTGCCGTTCCCCGACTTGCGCGTCGAGCGCTTCTGCGCGCTCAATGGCCTGGCGCCCAACGACCGGGTAAGGGCCGGCGAGCGCGTCAAGATCGTTGTCGAGATATGGCGCGCAAACCGCAGCTGAACGCGCGCATCGTCGACGCTGCGCTGGCCCGTGCCGACCGGGTGGGGTGGGCGCAGGTTCGCCTGCACGATCTGGCCGACGATCTTGGCATTCGGCTAACCGATGTTTATGGCGCGTTTCCGGACCTCGACGCGGTCGGTACGGCGATCTTCGCGCGCGCCGATCGGGCAATGCTCGAAGCCACCAGACGCCGCGGTTTCACCAAGCTCGCGGCGCGCGATCGCCTCTCGATGGTGATCATGGCGTGGTTTGAAGTCCTCGCACCCCATCGCGAGCACGTGGCAGCGATCCTGGGCTACAAGTTCGCGTTGGCCCACGTCCATTTGCGCGTGGCGTTGATCGTGCGCCTATCGCGCACCGTGCAATGGATCCGCGAAGCCGCGCGGCTCGACGCGACCGGGTTGCGGCACGACGTTGAAGAGGTTGGCCTGACGGTGCTGTTCGTGGGGACGGTTGGCCATTGGCTCTCCGGTCGGACAGATCTCGCAGGTACGCGGTCTTTCCTCGAGCGCCGTCTTGATCGCGCCGACACCGTCATGGCGCGTCTCTGGCCGCCGACGCGGTCGCCTTCGGAACACCGTTCATCGCCAACCCGGATCTCGTGAACCGGTTCAGACACCATCTGCCGCTGGCCGCGCCAGATCCGGACACGTTCTACACCCCAGGCGCCGTAGGCTACACCGACTTTCCCGCCAACCCTCTCGCCGCCTGAGGGACCGAGCGGACTCGCGGCATGCCCCTACAGAGGCGCGTCCTTGCGTTGGCTTCTGGCTTCGTACGTCGCATAGAGTGTGAGAATGGGGAGGCGCGAGTCCGGTCCTGGCTAATTCGCGACCATCGTCGCTCGCCGAGCTACGTCCGGAGCTAAGGGTAACGAAAAATGTTGGCTTAGGGGCCGAAGCCGCTTTTTCTTTGGCCTAAGCACCGCCGATGCCTCGCCGCCACTGTGCGCGTTTGCCGGTAATAGCGCCCCATGTCGTCACGCAATATGGCACGCAGTACGTCAAAACTACCTTGATCATTGGCGGCCACTCGCCGTCCAGAATGACATCGCCATGATTGATCGCCGTCAAGATCGTGCCAACCACGGCCGCGGTTAGGAGAGCTCTCTTCGGTGTGCCGTCGCCGAATGCCATTTGCGCAAAAGGCGGCGCGCGTGCGGCGTCGGACTGGACCGCCATCAATTGGTACTCCTAAACACGCAACATTGGTGTGGGATGATAGCCTGACTCCTGCAAATGGACGAACTCGAAATCTCGCGCGCTGCCAACCTCGTCATCAAACACCACCGTGAGGACGCCTGGTTTCACGCTTCAACCCGTGCCGATGATCTGTTGGATGAGGGCGAACTTGAGGGCGCCGCGGTGTGGCGGAAGATCCTAGCTGCCATCGAAGAACTACAGCGGAACAAGCCTAAGAGGCCAACCCGAAACTAGTTGAGTGATTTCAGTCGGTTGTGGCTTACTCGGTTGTGTCAAAGCAAACGAGGAGGCACAACATGTGGACCGAAATCACTCGCCCGAATTATGAGCGCCGTGGCGGGCGCTACGCAAGCGACCTGACGGATCGAGAGTGGGCGTTGATCGCGCCGCTCATGCCGCCGCGCAAGAAGATCGGCCGGCCGAGGACGACGGACCTGCGCCATGTCATGGATGCGGTCATGTACATGGCCTCGACGGGCTGCCAGTGGGCGATGTTGCCGAACGACTTCCCTCCGCCTTCCACGGTCCAGCGCTATTTCTACGACTGGCGCTCCAACGGCCTGCTGGAGAGCATCAACCATCACCTGGTCATGGCGGCCCGGGAGCTGGAAGGACGCGAGGCCGGCCCGAGCGCCGGGGTGATCGACAGCCAGAGCGTGAAAACCACGGAAAGCGGTGGTGTTCGGGGCTATGACGCGGGCAAGAAGATCAAGGGCCGCAAGCGTCACATCGTCACCGATACACTCGGCCTGCTGGTCGGCCTGATCGTGCACGCAGCCGATATCCAGGACCGCGACGGCGCGCCCGAGGTCCTCAAATCGATCCGTCATCGCTTCCCCCGGCTGCGTCACCTCTTCGCCGACGCCGCCTACGCGGGACCGAAACTCGAGGGCGCCCTTGAGGTCATCGGCCGCTGGAAGCTCGAGATCATCAAGCGCTCAGACACCGCCCAGGGCTTCGAGCTCCTGCCCAGACGATGGGTCGTCGAGAGGACCTTAGCCTGGCTCAACCGATGCCGTCGACTGGCCAAGGATTGGGAGAAATCAATCGCCTCCGCACAGGCATGGATTCTTGTCGCCAACATCCGACTCCTCACAAGGCGGCTCGCAAGGTACTGTTATCAAACATAGAGTTTCGAGTCGGACTCTAAGGATGGAGAGGCGTCGCACTAAGCGCCGATCAGAGGCATCCCGCATTGGCCGCCTCATGGTACACAGTCTTCCTTTCGCACCGCCCACGCCTGTGGCTGCGCTATTTACTTAAAACTCCGATCCTTCTTTATCGCCTGCACCTGGGGTGGCTGCTCGGGCGACGGTTCCTGCTACTGGAGCATGTGGGACGGAAGAGCGGCTTGACGCGCCGCACTGTGCTCGAAGTCGTCAACCACGATCCGGTCACCGGAACATGGACCGTGGCCGCCGCGTTCGGGGGCCGCACCACCCATTGGTTCCAAAATATTCAAGAAAGGCCCGCGGTTGTCGTGATGGTCGGTACAAAGCGCTGGTCAGCGACTGCAAATCCCCTCGACGAAGTTCAGGGAGAAGCTCTCTTTCGCGGCTATGCCAAGGAGCACGCTCGGGCGTGGGCGCAGTTGTATCGCCTGATCCTCGGCGATCGTTTCGATGGTTCCGATGAAGCCTTTCGCAGGCTCGCCGCGCAGGTTCCCGCAGTCGCATTTCAACCAATAAGGTGAACCGCGTTGTGAAAGTCCAAGGGAGGTGAGCAGCTCACACCAGGGCCTGAACCGCACCCGGAATACAGGCTGAACTCATCAAGCTCGGTGCAAGGCGTGCCAGTATCGAAACAGCCCGATTGGCCCGTAGAGACGAAATGCGTGTACGGCTATTATCGCGGAATGAGGGGTGTCATCTGGGGAATATTGGTTGAAGCGCTTGCCGCTCTCGGTGTCTTACTGAGCGTATCTGCCGGCGCTGGTGCCGCCGAACTTCACCACACGACTCCCGACCCTTCGCTCTCGCCGACGGAGGTCGTGGAGATCCAAATGGATGCGCTGAGGCAAAACGACGATCCCTTCGCCGACTGCGGCATCGAGGTGACGTTCAACTTTGCCTCGCCCGACAACAAACGGATGACGGGCCCGCTCGAGCGTTTCAAGCAGATGGTCAAGACCCCGATCTACGCACCGATGCTGGGTCACAGACGCGCCGACTACGAAAACCTCCGCATTGAAGGTGACCTGGCCGAGATCGACGTTATTGTGCAATCGGCCGACGGCCAGCACATCGGCTACCACTTCGTCCTTAGACGCCAGCGCGCGGCTCCGTTTGCGGGCAGCTGGATGACCGACGCAGTGGTCTACTTTGCGGTAACGACGCTTTGAAATCGGCGAACGGTGCTGTCACGCGCTACTCGAAGTTGGGCTATCGGAAGCCTCCGGAGGGAAATATGTTTATCGCCATGAACCGCTTTCGCATCATCAGGGGCAAGGAGCCCGAATTCGAACGCATCTGGGCGAAGCGGGACAGCCATCTCGACGGGGTTCCGGGGTTCAAGGAATTTAACCTGCTGCGCGGACCCGAGGCGGAAGACCACACGCTATACGCCTCCCATTCAGTCTGGCAGAGCAAGCAACATTTCGAGGACTGGACGAAATCGGAAGCCTTCCGCAAGGCCCACGCCAACGCTGGAAGCGCCACAGACATCTATCAAGGGCACCCCATGCTCGAAGGCTTCGAAACTGTGCTCTAAGACCGGGTCCTCCACATCCGGTCGATGCAGATCGCCGTGCCGGAGCAGCAGGAGAAGCCGGATCCACAATCACTTCAGCCAGGAGCGCCACCTTAACTGCCGTGATATCTTCAAGCAGAGCCGCGCCGTCGCGATGGCCGATTGGCATCAGCTGGCGGCCTGGACGCTTCAGACAATGCACCCTTTGCTGGCCGGTTCAGATTTGTCCGACGGTCGGTTGCTTTCGATCAATCGGAATCGGTGGTCGCAATCGTTCGGAAACAGTGGTCGCGATCAGTCGGAACGCGCAGATAACGCCAGGGGCGCGAAAACTACCGCGATTCAACTCGCGATACCTAATGTCCGTTTTCCCTGTATTTACGGCTGGAATTGGGGTGTGTGCGGACATGAAGGACGCGTACCACTTCGGCAATTTGTTGGTACTGCCCTGAATCAGTGGACACCTAGAATAGGCGCATTGAGCGCGATGAGGTGTCAGATGACGAAGCCGAAGCGATACACACGGTACAGTTCTGAGTTCAAGCGGGAAGCGATCCTGAGGGCGAGTGAAGAAGGCAACACTGATAAGGCGGTATGCGAGGAGCTTGGGATCAGCACGCGTCAGTTTCTGCGTTGGCGCGATGAGTTACGGTTGCTCGGCGACGAGGCTTTTCCGGGCCAGGGACGTACGCGAGATGAAGAGCTGGCGCGGCTCAAGCGTGAGCTAGCTCAGGTGAAGAAGGAACGGGATTTTTTAAAGGAAGCGGCGGCGTACTTTGCCAAGGAGTCGAAATGAAGTACGCGTGCATCGATCGCCGCCGAGATCGTTATCCGGTTCGCATGATGTGCTGTTTGTTGGCAGTCTCGGCGAGCGGTTACTACGCTTGGCGCACCCGGCCGGAGAGTTCCCGCCTGAAATCGGACCGCGAGTTAATGGCGGAGATCAGGCGGGTCCATCAAGACAGCAGAGGTGTTTATGGCAGCCCGAGAATCCACGCGGAGTTAGTGTCCAGCGGCATCGGTGTTGGACGGCACAAAGTGGCCCGTCTGATGCGTCTGGCAAGGCTTAGAGGATGTCCCAAGCGGCGCTTTCGGGTCACGACGCAACGTGATCCGAACCATCCCGTAGCGAAGAATCTGCTCAAACGGAACTTCTCGGCGGATGCTCCCAATCAACGTTGGGCTTCCGACATCACGTATATCTCCACGCATGAGGGATGGTTGTACCTGGCGGTGGTGATGGATCTCTATTCGCGCCGGATCGTGGGCTGGTCGATGAGCCGCTGGATGAGCCGCCGCCTCGTGTTGGCGGCATTGCGGATGGCGATCGACGCACGCGAACCTGAGGGCGCGCTTATTCACCACTCGGACAGTGAGTATCTGCGGGCCGGTTCCCTCGGAGTGACCTGACCCGCACAGCGATAGACGCATCTAGACTGATAGGGCCGGCCGTCCTTGGGTGGCTTGACCCACACTCAGATCGACCGAGATGTCATTCCCCGGACATGTCGGCCACCCGGGGGCAACCGGTTGAGGTTCCGACCTCGACCGACATCGTGACCTGATGAGAGCCCGGCCTTGGGCGCCCCGTCACTGTCGTGTCCGACATCGGCTGAGTTCGGAGCCAACCCCTCCACCCATCATAGACCAGGGGGCGGACATGGCGACTACAACAGCCGACAACATCCAGATCATCGGTGGCGTCGACACCCACCAGGACCTGCACACCGCCGCCGTCGTGAGCCACGACGGAACGGTGCTTGGTACCGAATCGTTCTCCACCACCCGAGCCGGCTACCGGGCGATGCTTCGCTGGTTCCGCTCTCATGGCGAGCTGCTTCGTGTAGGAGTGGAATCCACCGGTACCTACGGAGCCGGCATCACCCGGCACCTGGCACTCTCGGGTATCCCCGTGCTCGAGGTGACCGGGCCGGACCCAGCCAGCCGAAGAGCCAAGGGCAAGGACGATGCCCTGGATGCGATCTCCGCGGCCGAGGCGGCGCGCACAAGACGCCGGGTCCAGGTGGCCAAAGACCGTTCCGGCAGCGTGGAAGCCCTGCGGGTGCTGCGAACAACGCGAAAGACGGCAATCAAGTGCCGCCGCGCGGCCCTGCAACAACTCTACAACACCATCGTTGCCGCACCGGAGGAAGTGCGTGACCAGGTCCGCAACCTCACCCGCATGCAGCGCCTCCGTACCTGTGCGGCCTGGAGGCCGGACACGGTCGGCTATCGAGACCCGGTGGTCGCGACCAAGCTCTCCCTGAAGTCCCTCGCCCGCAGAATCCTCGACATCAACGACGAGATCGCTGAACTCGACCGGTTCATCGTCCCCTTGGTCGAGGAGCTCGCCCCCAGTCTGCTCGAGCTCGAAGGCGTGGGCACCGAAAACGCAGGCGCAGTAATGGTCGCCGTTGGGGATAACCCGGATCGGCTCCGCTCCGAGGCGAGCTTCGCCATGATGTGCGGCGTCTGCCCGATCCCCGCATCGAGTGGGAAGACGCAACGCCACCGTCTCAACCGCGGAGGCAACCGCCAAGCCAACTCCGCCCTGCACATGGTCGTCGTGTGCCGAATGCGAACCGACGAGCGGACCCGAGCCTATGTCGCTCGCAGGACCCTGGAGGGGCTGTCCAAACGCGAGATCATGCGCTGCCTGAAGCGTTACGTGGCCCGCGAGATCTACCGCGTCCTCACGGCCCCATCGAGTGCTTGACAAACATGAGAGCGTCCGTGGCAGCCAATATACCAGCGATGACTTCCGAGACGAACTTGCCAGGCATGGCATCGAATGCAGCATGAGCAGCTCAGGCAACTGCTACGATAATGCCGTTGTCGAGAGCTTCTTCGGCCTACTCAAGCGAGAGCGCGTGAACCGGGTGCGCTATCGAACTCGGGATGAAGCCCGGGCCGATGTGTTCGAGTACATCGAGGTGTTTTACAACCGAAAACGACGCCACGGTTACCTTGGCAATATCAGTCCGGATGACTTCGAAGAACAGGCAACCGGATCTTTCTGAACTGTCCACTAAAATGGGGCAAGACCACCCCTTGACCCAGCCTGTGTAAAAACGTTGGTGTTGTTATGATTCTCCCGTCGTTTGGCGGGAGTATTTGATGAAGCGTTTCGTTGCGGGTGTGGACCGGGGTCAGTCGACGCTGTTCCCCGAGTGTCTTGAGGACTGGATCGACGAAGGCAACCCGGTTCGGGTGATCGATGTCTTTGTCGAGGAACTGGATCTGGGTGGGCTTGGTTTTGGCGGTATCGATCCAGCGGCCACGGGCCGTCCGTCCTATCACCCATCGGTTCTGTTGAAGCTGTACATCTACGGTTATCTTAATCGGGTTCAATCGAGCCGGCGTCTCGAACGCGAAGCCGGGCGCAATGTGGAGGTCATGTGGCTGACCGGCCGCCTGGTGCCGGATCACAAGACGATCGCTGACTTCCGCAAGGACAACGGCGCTGCCATCGGCAAAGTCTGTGCCCGGTTCGTCGAGCTTTGCCGGAGGATCGGTCTACTGACAACGGCCAGCGTTGCGATTGACGGTAGCAAGTTCAAAGCGGTCAACAACCGCGACCGGAACTTCACCCGCGCCAAGATGGATCGGCGCAAGGCGCAGATCGAAGAGAGCGTGTCGCGCTATCTCCATCAGCTCGACAGCGCCGACCGCCAGGAGCCGTCGGAAGCGCTTGCGATGAAAGTAACCCGACTGAAAGAGAAGATCGCGCGTCTTCATCTGGAGATGCAACGGCTTACGGCCCTCGACGCCCGTATGCGCGCGACACCCGATCATCAGATCTCCTTGACCGATCCCGACGCTCGCTCCATGGCTACCAGCGGTCGCGGTTCCGGTGTGGTTGGCTATAACGTGCAGGCCGCGGTCGATACGTCGAACCACCTGATCGTCACACACAAGGTGACCAACGTTGGCAATGACAGAGCGCAACTCTCTCCCATGGCGGAGCAGACCAAGGCCGCACTGAACGTCGATAAACTCGAGGTGGTCGCCGATCGCGGCTACTTCAGTAGCAATCAGATCCTGGCATGTGATCAGGCCGGCATCACAGTCACGCTCCCCAAACCGCTAACCTCGGGCATCAAAGCCAAAGGGAAGTTCGGCAAGCAGGACTTCCGCTATGTGAAGGATGAGGACGTGTACGTCTGTCCAGCCGGCGAGCGCTTGGTCTACCGCTTCACCAGAGAGGAGCACGGGCTGTCCCTACGTCGCTACTGGACCAATGTCTGCCAGAACTGCGCCATTAAGGCTCAGTGCACCACCGCCAAAGAGCGCCGAATTACCCGCTGGGAGCATGAGCACGTTCTGGAAGAGGTCCAGCACCGGCTCGACGCGCATCCGGAAAAGATGCGCCAGCGGCGCGAAACGGTCGAACACCCCTTCGGCACCATCAAAGCCCGAATGGGTGCCACCCACTTCCTGGTGAAGACGCTGCCGCGGGTCAGAACCGAAATGGCGCTGCACGTACTCGCTTACAATCTGACGCGAGTCATGAACGTTCTCGGCGCCGGACCCCTGATGGCAGCTATGCGGGCATAGTGTAAGGGCCCGCTACCGCCGCGACGCCCTCGCGAGATCCAGTCGTGGCGGTGAAACAGCCTAATCCGCCCCTACGACAAGCTAAAACCGAAAAAAGGGACGAGGCCCGAACAGCACCGCTAACCCTCACCGCATCGCTAATCCGGCGAACGTTTTTACACGCCCAAGACCCAAACACGACATTCGGGGCCCGGGAAATAGAACGATATGGTTGTATGCGTTAAGCTGACTTCGCCGTTACCTTGGGGGAGGCATGGCGGAGGCTCACCAAGAACGCAGACTTGCGGCAATTCTGGCGGCAGATGTGGTCGGCTATTCGCGCCTAATCGGTGCGGACGAAGCCGGCACGCTCAACGCGTTGCGCGCACTCCGAAAGGAGTTGGTCGAGCCGGCCCTCAAGCGCCACCACGGCCGCGTCGTCAAGCTGATGGGAGACGGTTTACTGGCGGAGTTTGCAAGCGTCGTGGACGCTGTTGCGGCGGCCGTTGAAATCCAGGAGTCGATGCCGGACCGGTCCGCGCATTTGGCGGAGGATCAGCGCGTTGCATTGCGTATTGGTGTTAACATTGGCGACGTTGTGGTCGAGGATGGCGACCTGTTCGGTGATGGCGTAAACATTGCCGCCCGTTTGCAAGAAATTGCCGATCCCAATGGCGTGGCGATCTCTGATGGCGCCGCATCGCGAGCTCCGTGGCAAGTTGGATTTGCCGTTCGAGGACGCTGGCGAGAAAGACCTGAAGAACATCGTGGGGCCGGTGCGATCCTGGATGTGGTCGCGGACAAATACATTCGATGATGTGTCCAAGGCAGAAGGCCCACTAGAGTTACCGGACAAACCCTCCCTCGCGGTATTACCGTTCGACAATCTATCGGGCGATCCCGAGCAAGAGTTCTTTGCGGACGGAATTACAGAAGACATCATCTCAGCGCTATCGAAATTTAGCGGTTTGTTTGTGATCGCGCGAAATTCGACGTTCACATACAAGGGTCAAGCTGTAGACGTCACGAAAGTGGCCAGCGACATGGGCGTGCGCTACGTGCTGGAAGGCAGCGTGCGCAGGGCCGGTCAAAGAATTCGTGTGACTGGACAGCTTATCGACGCAGACACTGCAAATCACATTTGGGCGGAACGTTATGATCGAGATCTAGACGATATATTCGCCATTCAAGACGAAATCACACGCAGTATCGTTGCCGCAATCGAACCAGAAATTGCATACGCTGAGCGTCGTCGCGCCACGTTGCAACGTCCTGACACACTCGACGGCATGGGCCGCATTTCAAATTGGCCTAGAATTCCTAAATAGCAACGATCCGGCTTCATTTTCAGATGCAGAGGCGAAATTTCGTGAAGCCATGAAACGCTCGCCGAATTTTGCGCTGCCGTATGCGGCGCTTGCTTGGCTCTACGTCTTAAAAATTTCTCTAGGGCTTTTGGCCGGGGAAAACGGAGAAAATTTGCGCGCTCAAGCGGGAGCTCTTATCGAGATGGCGATTGAACGCGACCCAAACGACGCTTGGGCGCACATTATTCGAGGACGCCTTGAAATAGTGAAGGGCAACTACGAATTGGCGCGTACCAGTGCGGATCGAGCTCTCTCGCTCAATCCGAATTCGGCCCTCGGTTATAGGTACAGAGCATCAGTGAACGCTCACGGTGGATTTCCTGAAGCAGCAATCGCTGACTTTGAGCTAGCAGAACGGCTATCCCCAAAAGATCCAGAAAACTGGCTTAAGTACACACCGGGTGCATGGGCATTACTTCAGCTTGGTCGCTATGAGGAAGTCGTCAGCTTCTCGATGGAGGCTGAGCGTCTCAATCGGCATGTCATTTGGGCACCTGCCCACAAAGCTGCAGCGCTTGTTGCGCTAGGTCAGAGAGACGCAGCCCGTGAGGCTTTGCAAGAGATGGTGCGAAGAAACCCTTCGGTCAACGCTCGTTTCCTTAAGGACAATGTGCGCTATCAGGCCAACCAAGAGTTTGTAGATTGGTTCATTGATCAGCTTCGGGAGGTCGGCTTGTCAGATGAGTGAGATTTTAAAGTCGGGCCAGGATGGGGGACGCAGCATGGCGGAACGCGCGGTCGAGGTTCAGCAGCACTGGACGCGTAAAGGCGTACTCGAACGGATCGACGCCGTTCTCACCGAGTTAGGACATGACCCGCAAGTTCTAACGCCTGAAATCCTTTCAACCGTCGAACATCTTCACAGCGGCGGCCTTGAAACCACGCGAGACCAGGCTGAGCGGCTAACGCTTACCGCGGCCAGTCGGGTTCTGGACATCGGATGCGGTATCGGTGGGCCTGCACGCTATCTGGCTCATACCTATGGCTGCAGAGTAGACGGCATCGATCTAACAGCGGAGTTAATCGAAACCGGATTAACCCTCACGGAACGCTGTGGTCTGGCGGACCGTGTCACGCTGCAACTCGGCAACGCTCTTGACCTGCCCTTTGCCGGCGAGACTTTCGACGTCGTCTGGTGCCAAAACGTCACCATGAATATTGAAGACAAGGCCGGCTTCCTCGCCGGCGCCTATCGCGTACTCAAGCCGGGTGGACTATTTACTTCGACCGAATATTCTCTCGGACCCGGCGGAGAGATGATCTTTCCTCTACCTTGGGCCTACGACGCATCGATTAGTTTTCTCGACCCCGAAGACGTTATGCGTTCGCAGTTCGATGAGGCGGGATTCCGGGTTCGCGAATGGACCAACTACACTGACACCATCATCGAACGGGCGAAGCAGATGGCCGACAAACCACCGGCCAAACTGGGTCTGCCTCTGGTGTTAGGCGAAGACACGCCGGAGCGCGCGGAGAATTCGCAGCGCAATCTAAGAGTCCGACTCGAAACTCTATGTTTGATAACAGTACCTTGCGAGCCGCCTTGTGAGGAGTCGGATGTTGGCGACAAGAATCCATGCCTGTGCGGAGGCGATTGATTTCTCCCAATCCTTGGCCAGTCGACGGCATCGGTTGAGCCAGGCGAAGGTCCTCTCGACGACCCATCGTCTGGGCAGGAGCTCGAAGCCCTGGGCGGTGTCTGAGCGCTTGATGATCTCGAGCTTCCAGCGGCCGATGTCCTCAAGGGCGCCCTCGAGTTTCGGTCCCGCGTAGGCGGCGTCGGCGAAGAGGTGACGCAGCCGGGGGAAGCGATGACGGATCGATTTGAGGACCTCGGGCGCGCCGTCGCGGTCCTGGATATCGGCTGCGTGCACGATCAGGCCGACCAGCAGGCCGAGTGTATCGGTGACGATGTGACGCTTGCGGCCCTTGATCTTCTTGCCCGCGTCATAGCCCCGAACACCACCGCTTTCCGTGGTTTTCACGCTCTGGCTGTCGATCACCCCGGCGCTCGGGCCGGCCTCGCGTCCTTCCAGCTCCCGGGCCGCCATGACCAGGTGATGGTTGATGCTCTCCAGCAGGCCGTTGGAGCGCCAGTCGTAGAAATAGCGCTGGACCGTGGAAGGCGGAGGGAAGTCGTTCGGCAACATCGCCCACTGGCAGCCCGTCGAGGCCATGTACATGACCGCATCCATGACATGGCGCAGGTCCGTCGTCCTCGGCCGGCCGATCTTCTTGCGCGGCGGCATGAGCGGCGCGATCAACGCCCACTCTCGATCCGTCAGGTCGCTTGCGTAGCGCCCGCCACGGCGCTCATAATTCGGGCGAGTGATTTCGGTCCACATGTTGTGCCTCCTCGTTTGCTTTGACACAACCGAGTAAGCCACAACCGACTGAAATCACTCAACTAGTTTCGGGTTGGCCTCTCAGAGTCCGACTCGAAACTCTATGTTTGATAACAGTACCTTGCGAGCCGCCTTGTGAGGAGTCGGATGTTGGCGACAAGAATCCATGCCTGTGCGGAGGCGATTGATTTCTCCCAATCCTTGGCCAGTCGACGGCATCGGTTGAGCCAGGCGAAGGTCCTCTCGACGACCCATCGTCTGGGCAGGAGCTCGAAGCCCTGGGCGGTGTCTGAGCGCTTGATGATCTCGAGCTTCCAGCGGCCGATGTCCTCAAGGGCGCCCTCGAGTTTCGGTCCCGCGTAGGCGGCGTCGGCGAAGAGGTGACGCAGCCGGGGGAAGCGATGACGGATCGATTTGAGGACCTCGGGCGCGCCGTCGCGGTCCTGGATATCGGCTGCGTGCACGATCAGGCCGACCAGCAGGCCGAGTGTATCGGTGACGATGTGACGCTTGCGGCCCTTGATCTTCTTGCCCGCGTCATAGCCCCGAACACCACCGCTTTCCGTGGTTTTCACGCTCTGGCTGTCGATCACCCCGGCGCTCGGGCCGGCCTCGCGTCCTTCCAGCTCCCGGGCCGCCATGACCAGGTGATGGTTGATGCTCTCCAGCAGGCCGTTGGAGCGCCAGTCGTAGAAATAGCGCTGGACCGTGGAAGGCGGAGGGAAGTCGTTCGGCAACATCGCCCACTGGCAGCCCGTCGAGGCCATGTACATGACCGCATCCATGACATGGCGCAGGTCCGTCGTCCTCGGCCGGCCGATCTTCTTGCGCGGCGGCATGAGCGGCGCGATCAACGCCCACTCTCGATCCGTCAGGTCGCTTGCGTAGCGCCCGCCACGGCGCTCATAATTCGGGCGAGTGATTTCGGTCCACATGTTGTGCCTCCTCGTTTGCTTTGACACAACCGAGTAAGCCACAACCGACTGAAATCACTCAACTAGTTTCGGGTTGGCCTCTTAGAGTCCGACTCGAAACTCTATGTTTGATAACAGTACCTTGCGAGCCGCCTTGTGAGGAGTCGGATGTTGGCGACAAGAATCCATGCCTGTGCGGAGGCGATTGATTTCTCCCAATCCTTGGCCAGTCGACGGCATCGGTTGAGCCAGGCGAAGGTCCTCTCGACGACCCATCGTCTGGGCAGGAGCTCGAAGCCCTGGGCGGTGTCTGAGCGCTTGATGATCTCGAGCTTCCAGCGGCCGATGTCCTCAAGGGCGCCCTCGAGTTTCGGTCCCGCGTAGGCGGCGTCGGCGAAGAGGTGACGCAGCCGGGGGAAGCGATGACGGATCGATTTGAGGACCTCGGGCGCGCCGTCGCGGTCCTGGATATCGGCTGCGTGCACGATCAGGCCGACCAGCAGGCCGAGTGTATCGGTGACGATGTGACGCTTGCGGCCCTTGATCTTCTTGCCCGCGTCATAGCCCCGAACACCACCGCTTTCCGTGGTTTTCACGCTCTGGCTGTCGATCACCCCGGCGCTCGGGCCGGCCTCGCGTCCTTCCAGCTCCCGGGCCGCCATGACCAGGTGATGGTTGATGCTCTCCAGCAGGCCGTTGGAGCGCCAGTCGTAGAAATAGCGCTGGACCGTGGAAGGCGGAGGGAAGTCGTTCGGCAACATCGCCCACTGGCAGCCCGTCGAGGCCATGTACATGACCGCATCCATGACATGGCGCAGGTCCGTCGTCCTCGGCCGGCCGATCTTCTTGCGCGGCGGCATGAGCGGCGCGATCAACGCCCACTCTCGATCCGTCAGGTCGCTTGCGTAGCGCCCGCCACGGCGCTCATAATTCGGGCGAGTGATTTCGGTCCACATGTTGTGCCTCCTCGTTTGCTTTGACACAACCGAGTAAGCCACAACCGACTGAAATCACTCAACTAGTTTCGGGTTGGCCTCTAAGAGAAAAGCGGGCTATCTACTGGATGACAGTCGCCGAACGCCCCTAATTACGACTCTGAGTGTATGTCTGAAAGTGGCTAGGAATTGCCCATTCGGGCGAACCCAGAATGTCGCTCTTCGGCTAAATCGCACTTCCGGCTCCTTAGGGGAAATAGCGCATGCCAGAGGGTGGCGTGGTGATGACCTACAACGACATCACGGAGCGCAAGCATGCGGAAGCAGAACTTGCCAAATACAGCGGCAACCTCGAACACCTGGTCGAGCAGCGCACGTCGGAACTCATGAAAGCCAACGAGCAGTTGGAGGACGCGGTGCGACAAACAGAGGCGGCGAAATTGATCGCGGAAGAAGCCGATCAGGCCAAGACGCGGTTTCTCAGAAGCGTTAGCCATGACCTGATAACGCCACTCGGTTCGATCATCGGATTCACAGCCCAAGTGGTAGAGCACGGAAAGGACGTATTGCCGCCCCTGCAATGCGAAAATCTCGAAAAGGTCACCGTTAGCGCCAATCATTTGGCCACATGGATCTCAGAAATCCTCGACTACACACGGAGCGAGGATGTCCATGTCGCCGAGGTAGCGCTCATTCCCATGGTCGACGAGTGCCTAAGCATGGTGGCGCCGCTGGTGGACGGCGATCTGGTTCGACTCGAGAACCGCATCGCACCGGAATTTCCCTCACTCTTTTCAGATAAGCGCAAGCTGCAACGAATTCTCATCAGTTTACTCACCAACGCGGTCGAGTTCACGCATCAGGGCAGGGTCAGCCTTGATGCATTCGTTCGCGACGGCGAGGTCAAAATCGCCGTTGAGGATACCGGTGCTGGAATACCCGACGAGGCGCTCGAGCGAATATTCGAGGAATTCGAGCAAGTGGAAACAAGCACGGTACGCAAGCACGGCGGCACTGGTTTGGGACTAGCAATCTGCCGACGTTTGTCACAATTGATCTGCGGTCGGATAAGCGTGCGCAGCCAGATCGGCGTTGGATCCACTTTCACGTTGACGATCCCGATCCGCTACGAGGAAGCCACGGACGTGGACACGCTCGCGGTGGAACCAGTACCCACTACAAACAGCGCACCCGAGATCGTCGCGTTGAACAACAAGAAAATCTTGATCGTTGAAGATACAGAGCTCAGCCGGGATCTTCTCGTACAGCTCTTGGGTAACGACTATGAAATTGTCGTTGCGGAGAATGGCGCGGTCGGGGTCGAAAAGGCGGCGAAAGAAAATCCCGATCTCATTCTGATGGATTTGTCGCTGCCGGTTCTCGACGGCTGGGAGGCGACGCGGCGTATCAAAGCCGACGAACGGTTAAAGTCGATTCCAGTCATTGCGGTGACGGCCCATGTTACCGACGAAGAAGAACAACGGGCTCGCGCTTGCGGCTGCGATGATTTTCTGCCCAAACCCATCGACGAAGCCGTCTTGTTCCAAAAGCTGAAATATCACCTCTCATTGGGACGTCAGGGAGCTCCCGTATGACGCAGCGCTCGCGCATTCTGATCGTTGATGACGAGCCGATGAACATCGATCTTCTTGGACAGCAGCTTGAGGATCTGGGCTACGAGACGGTCAGCGCCGAGGGTGGTCAAGAGGCTCTGGATAAGGTCGCCAAGCAGGCACCGGACCTCATCCTGTTGGATGTGATGATGCCTGGAATAGACGGCTTCGAGGTCTGCCGGCGGCTCAAGGCTAGCGATGACACGCGGCTCATTCCGATCGTGATCATGACCGCCCTTCATGAGCTCGACGATCGCGTCACAGGCATTGAGGCCGGCGCGGACGAATTTCTCACCAAGCCGGTGAACAAACGGGAATTGCAGGCGCGAATAAAGACCTCGCTCAAACTCAAACATGCGATCGACCGAAAGCTCGGCGCGGCCGAACAGGCAAGGGATCATTTCGCAAAGTTCGTACCGGAAGTGGTTAAGCGCCTGGTTGCGGAGAATCCCGAAGCCCCTGAGCTCGGCAAGAAAGAGCAAGACGCAGCCGTATTGTTCGTCGACATTTGCGACTTCACCCGTTTGACCGAGCAGATGGCACCCGGGGATCTCAATCGTCTGGTCGAGCGTTACTTCTCGGCATTTCTAGATGAGATCGACAAGATCGGCGGTGATATCAGCGCAGCGCTAGGCGATGGATTGATGATCATCTTTCATGGGCAGGACCAACCCATCAGCCATGCGCAGATGGCCGCGGATGCGGCAATCGCGTTGATGCGCGTGGCCAACAGTTTGAACCTGCAGCAGGATGTCGCACCGATTGCATTTCACATGGGTATCAGTTCAGGAACGGCCGCGGTCGGATCAACCCGCTTCGAGGGACTGCGCGGCGCCCGCTGGGTGTTCACGTCGGATGGTTTGGTGCCGACGCTTGCGGCTCGGCTGACCGGTCGGGCCGGCGCTGGTCAGATCTTCACGGATTACGAGACCGCGCAGCGGCTCGGCGAGAAATACCCGCTGAGAAAGGAGGGCGCTGAGCGATTGAAAAATGTCGCCGAACCGGTCGACGTCTATTGTCTTGGCGCCCTGCCAGACCGCGACCAACCGCGCCTCGAGGAACGATGATGGCAGAGGAGGCGCCGCCACCTGCGACGAAAATCCTGATCGTTGATGACGAACCGTTCAATCTGGATCTGCTGTCGCAAGAGCTAGCCGCCATCGGATCGGAGCTGTTGACCGCGACCGACGGCCAGGAAGCCCTGCAGCAGATTGACTACGGATTTCCCGGGATTGTCGTCAGCGATATTCGCATGCCCAACATCGATGGCTTGGATTTGATGGCGCACGCGCAGCGAATCGATCCCGATCTGCCGGTGATCCTCGTCAGCGCCCATGGCGATATCGCGATGGCCGTCCAGGCGATGCACGATGGCGCTTACGATTTCCTCGAGCGGCCTTACGAGACAGATCGCCTGCGCGAGATGGCAGCACGAGCATTACGTCAACGATCCCTGGTGCTCGACAACCGTGCGCTGCGGGCGGAGCTAAGGGCCAAATCGGGGCTTGATGCGAAACTTCTCGGCAGCTCATCACCGATGCAGGAGGTGAGACGGATTATCGCTCGGGTCGCCGATACGGGGGCCAATGTGCTGATCAGAGGGGAGACAGGCACCGGAAAGGAACTTGTCGCCCGCGGCGTTCATGATCTCAGCGGACGCCATCAACGTCGCTTCGTCCCGATCAACTGCGCCGCTACCCCCGAGGCTCTTTTCGAGAGCGAACTATTCGGACATGAAGCGGGCGCCTTTACGGGCGCGGCCAAGCGCCGTATCGGGAGGTTCGAGTATGCGCATGAAGGAACCTTGTTCCTCGACGAAATCGAAAGCATGCCGCTCGGCGTGCAAGTCAAACTCCTGCGCGTCTTGCAGGAACGCAAGATCGAGCGACTTGGATCAAACCAGCAGATTGCCGTCGACTTCCGTGTCGTGGCAGCGACGCAAATCGATCTTCAGCATGCCGTCAGTGAAGGGTTGTTCAGACAGGATCTCTATTTCCGCCTGAATGTCGCTGAAATACACGTCCCGCGCTGAGCGAGCGACGCGAGGACGTCCCTCTGTTGTTCCAATCGTTCGTCCATGAGTTGGCAGCCACCCACCAGCGCGAAGCTATCGAACCTACTGTGGATGACCTCCAGCAGTTGATGGCTCACAACTGGCCGGGAAACGTGCGCGAGCTCAGGAATGCCGCGGAACGGCACGTGTTGGGTCTTCGACAAGGCTCGGCCGGTGACCTCATTCACACGCCTGAGCAGAAATCGCTCTCGCTGTCGCAACAGGTCGACGCTTTCGAGCGATGCATTCTTGATCAAGAGCTCGCAAGGAATAGCGGCAATATCCAATCCACCGCCGACGCTCTGGCGATGCCGACGCGAACACTCAACGATCGCATGCGTCGCCATGGATTGGCGCGCAAGGACTATATTTAGATCTCGCCGAATCGAGGTGGCGGCGCTCGCGTCTCCGGCGCGGCTACGCCCATTGCTTAAAGTCGGCGCGCAAATGCTGTGATGTAACTCCCGTTCTCCAGTTTGGCGACCCACTCGATAGGCAACATCGCGGCACCCAGATACGCCCCGGCGATTGCGCCGGACATCGCACCGAGTGTGTCGCAGTCACCGCCGTTGAGGACGGCGGTCATCACGCAATCCTTGTAGGACTTTGGGTTCAGGAGAAATGCATAGAGCGCAAATGGTTGAGACTCGTGAACGGCAACGCTTTGGCCGAGTTCATCCGCAGCTTCATCAGGTCGCGCCTCACGTCGAAGCAGATCTATAGCAAGCTCGATTTTCGCACTCATTTCTGTGGTGCGAGCGACTTCCTTGAGCTTTTCGCAAAACCTGTCAGGCGAGAAGGGATCGCCCGAGTCCAGTGAGGTCGCTTGGGCTATGGCGGCAGCCTGAACCGCAGCACCATCCTGACCCAAGGGATGGGCATGCGTGACCTCGGCCGATGTGCGCGCGATTTCGTCTAGTTCCGCCGAATCAGCGTGGAAGAGACCAACTGGTGCAATGCGCATCGCACCGCCGTTACCAAAGGAACCTTGCCCCTGATAAAGCCGGGTCGCTGCTTCGCGGTAACTCAGTTGGTGCTGCTCAACTATGGCGAACAGCTCCGGCGGTCCCTGTGCATAGCCACGCCACGGTTCGCGCCGGTAATTCTCGTGAAACTGCCGACCGAGCCGTTCCGGTTCCAGTCGGCCCTCCGCTGCCAGCACCTGCGCGATCCCGATCGCCATCGCGGTGTCGTCGGTGTAGAAGAGATCTTGGATCGACGCGATCCGTGATTCGAGTGCGGCGCTGTCGAAAAGTCCAAACGCGCGTTGGCCAACCGCGTCGCCGAGCGCTGTGCCGACCAATCCACCAACGAACTTCGCTTCGAGATTAGATGTAGACATTCGTCATCGTCGCCCAGAAAATCTCGCCGGATCGCATCAATTGTACCCGGAATGGGTCGGACAGCTGTCAGTCACAGTTCCTTCTAGTCGTCACTCGAGCGCCAGATCAACAACGCCGGACAAGTCAACAAGGCGGCTGGCAAGCGTAAGCGCGTCGCTCGGCCAGTATTCCTCGGGCCGGGGGTGGCGCGTTCCGCTTTCACTTGTGGCACGACACGAAAGGATAGGCGCGGCCCATCGATCTGGGAACGTGGCCTTCCCGTCGGCCGAGCCGACCAGCGCACCGGCGATAGCTCCGTTGGTGTCGGTGTCACCGCCGCGATGTATTGTGTCGAGAACGGTCCGTTCGATTCTGTGACCCGCCTGCAGGTGGTAGAACGCGTTTCTGAGCGCGATGAGAACCCAGCCCATCTGTTTCTGATAATCAACAGGTGGACCAACGGCTGCGTCCGCCAGAGCCGAACGAACGAGATCGGCTTCAGCGTCTCTGCCGGCCTGTGCGTTCGCCTCTTCAAGCATGTCCACGCGATTTCCACCCGCGATGGCAACCGCAATAGCCGCGCAATAGGCTGCACAGGCTGCTTGGCAGACGGGATGAGGATGGGTCAACTTACTGTCTTGCCGCGCCCACTCAGCCGCCTTGACGGGATCACCAGCCGACGCGATTCCAATTGGACTTACCCGCATGAGCGATCCGTTGGCTTGGCTGTTCATGCTGGCTGCCTGTGTGGCTGCCCGGGCCCGCTCTCCGGGCGCAGCATCAAACGCTGCCGCCAACGCCCGAGAAGTCGTGTTGCCAATGTCAAACGGTGCGGAAGCATACCAGCGGGTATAGGCCTCGACCACGATCTCAGCGTCGAACTCAGAGCTCGCGATTAATGCTCTAGCGAGAGCCCAGGCCAGCTCACTGTCATCGGTCGGCTGGCCGGCGAGAATACCCCAGCATCCGCCATCAGCCATATCGGTAATCCCGACCGGATACAGATGGGTGATCTCGGCCGCGGTTCGAAACTCGACGAGAGCGCCAAGATTGTCGCCGGCCAACTGATACCACCGAGCGGAATGCCTGACTCACGTTGGGGATTCCCAAGCGGTCCGATCTCTGACTCTTTGTGGTGAACCAATGAGGTTCGCCATGGCAGCGCCTGTCGACTTACGGAACGATTTTGACAGCGTCTCACTGCGGCGCCTCGCGAAGAGGACCAGGGACGCGACCCAGAGCCGTCGTCTGCTGGCGTTGGCCGAGGTCTACGATGGTGGCAGCAGGACGGATGCGTCGCGGATCGGCGGCGTCGGTCTGCAGATCATTCGCGACTGGGTGCTGCGCTTCAACGCCCGCGGACCGGACGGGCTGGTCGATGGGAAGTCACCGGGCGCACCCTCGAAGCTCAACGCCGATCACCGCCGCGCACTGGCGGAGGTTGTTGAGGCCGGCCCGGTCCCGGCGGTCGACGGCGTCGTGCGCTGGCGGCGCAAGGACCTGGCGCGGTGGCTCTTGGAGACGTTCGCCATCTCGCTCGACGAGACCACGGTCGGGCGCGAGTTGAAGGCGCTCGGCTTCGCCAAGATCTCGGCGCGGCCGCGCCACTACGCGCAAAACGAGCTGGCCGTCGAGGCTTTTAAAAAAAACTTCCCCGCCGAACTGGCGAAGATCCGGGCGAGGCTCCCGAAAGGCGTCGAGATAGAGCTGTGGTGGCAAGATGAAGCCCGCATCGGCCAGAAGAATAAGCTCACACGCCGATGGGCCAGACGTGGCACGCGCCCGCGGGCGCCCCGCGACCAGCGCACCGAATGGGCCTATATCTTCGGCGCGATCTGTCCCGCGAAGGGGAAAGGCGCCGGGCTGGTCATGCCCTGGTGCGACACCGACGCCATGGCGGCGCACCTCATCGAGATCAGTGCCGCCGTCGATCCCGGCGCCCATGCGGTGCTGATCGTCGATCAGGCCGGTTGGCACTTGACGCCCAAGCTGGCGATCCCCGACAACATCACCGTCCTGGCGCTGCCGCCACGATCGCCCGAGTTGAACCCGGTGGAGAATGTCTGGCAATTCATGCGCGACAACTGGTTGTCGAACCGGATCTTCAAATCCTACGAAGACATCGTCGCGCTGTGCTGCCAAGCCTGGAACAACCTCATCGACCAACCATGGAAGATCATGTCCCTCGGCATGCGCAAATGGGCGCATGGGTTCTGATCAATGACCGTTGGTATGACCCAGCAAACAAGCTTGAGCACGGTCCGAGCGTAATGAACTCAGCAAGTTTCTTCGTTGCTTCGACTAGTCGTCAGACCAGCGTTTTTTCCAACGATCATCATCATCATCGTATGGTCCCAACTCGCCCGACGTGCCGCACTGAGGTGCAATTGCGCAACCGGCGTAGGCCACAATCACCAGCGTACTAAACAAAACATCGGCAAAGATTGTGTCGCTCGAACTTGAGCCAATATTGAATCGGCCCTCATCGATTTCGGTGCGAGACCTTGGCTCGGTTGCGCATCCGATAAGGGACATAATAAGTAGGGCCGATAAGAACTGCTTCATCATATTGCAAACCTAAGCGTGTTTGCCGGGCAAATCTAAGTCGTTTGGATTTCCCAAGGTCATAAGAGGAGTGGCGGCGCAAGGCCGCCACAAGTCGGATTGGGGCGTCCCGTGATCAGGCTGATCTGCGACGGCGCCGGCCGAAGATGCCAAGACCTACCAAACCAGTGAGTAGCAGCGGGAGTGCGGCGGGCACTGGGATCGTGGGCGGTCCGGCGGGAACGCCGCCAACACCGCTGAAAGCGGCGATGAACGTGTCGCTACCGGGTATGCCATTGGCGCCGTCTTGGCCTAGGGAGTACACCTCGGCACCTACGGCGAGGAGCATTGCCACCGCAGCGGCCTCGGTAAAAGCAGCGCCGTAGTATTGGTTGAATATCCTACTCTCGCCATTGGCGAGGTCACCGAAGTCAAAGATAAACACCGAACCGATATCGGCCGGTCCGAAGTCGCTGAAGCTCGAGTTGACCGAAGCGGGATTAACAGGGGGAAAAGCGCCGAGCGGCGTGTTGACCGGGTCAGGGTGAGCGTGGCCGTTGTCCGAGCTGTAGATCAAATCCGCCGTCGTCTCTACGCCTTGATGCGTTACGAAGTCCTGTAGCCCATTCACTCGCACATCCCAATCTAAGGAACGGCCGTAACCTACATTTGTCGCGGTCGACCCGGTGTTGTTAGTGATGGTTACGGTGTTTTGGAACAATGCGCCGTCGGCACCTGTCGCCGCAATCGTCCAGTCTTGGGTTATGAAGAGCCCTGGATTGGCGAATGCTTCTGTGTTGGATGTGAACAGCCCGCTATTGGCCGTCGGCGCCAATACGTTGATGCCAGCATTGGCAAGCGCCTGGCCGACAAAGCTGGCAAACCCGTTTGCCGCGATACCCCATCCCTCGCATGGGCACCCAAGACCCCCCGGATTTAGGGCGTCGCCAACTCCGTTAAGCCGGAGCCCGATTGCCTGATCCGATAGAAAACGCGGTGGCGTAGGCGAATTCGGTATGACAGGAATTTGTGGATCGAAAATAACCGCGCCGCTGTCATCCAGACCGATCGTCACCGGACCGGAACTGAAGAACGAACCAGCGGTCGCTGGCAGAGCGATCGCAAACGACAGGAAAATCGCCAAAGTCTTTAAGACGGTCGCGGCCGTTAACGCGCTGGGGGACGTTTTCATATCCAGCTCCTTGTCGATGAATACCACCGAAGTCTCGCCTCGGACCCTGGCAATCCAAAACGTCTGCGGTTCCCGCCTGCATCGAGACATTTTTGAATTCGAGAGCAGATATGAGGAGAATTGCCGCATTGACCGGCGATAGATTTGGAGGATTGGTTTTCGAAAGGCGGCCACGCCGCGGAAACCGGATCGTTGAGCAGGGCCATGCGACCTGTCGCTTAGGTTCGTAGGATGTTACGGAGCTGCCGCTCACCGATGGGCATGGCGGCGCCCGACTTGAATGCTCGCCACAAGAATTCGCGCTGAGTACCAACATAGTGTGTGGGCATCAACTCAACATCGGCATCGAAACGCCAGGCAGACGAGGCGTAGCGAACGCTGAGCTGGTGAACGCGCCGCGCCTGAGCCGAGGGGCGTAGGTCGGCAAGGAAACACGTCGCCAGGTCCCGCAGAGCGGCATCACGGATGCGGATCGCTTCCTCGCGCCACCAAGGCACGCCGCCGTGGGCGAACCGCAAACCGAGCGCCTCGTCGACCGATGACCAGCGGTGACTGAGAAAATTCTCAAGCGAGGAACCAAGCCAGCTTGATAGCTCTTCATCAAGCGGCTCTCCGGCGAGGCAGCGGCGCGAAATCTCGCGCAGATTATATATTGAGGAGAGCATCGGAGACGGCCTGTCCGAGGACCTGGATTTACCCAACAGCCAAAGCACGGAGACCGACGAGAAGACGTCGGTGGGTAGAAGGTGGACCGCCCCCTGGATGAATCACCGCATAGTTGGGTGCCCCGTTGATAGCTGCCAACGCAAAGATCACATCGGTCGACATTGCCACCCAGACGTCGGAAGAAAAGCTCGCGCCATCCGCCATCGCTCGTGCCATCGTCTTCGCCCTCGTTCACGTGGCGTCGAAAACGCCACTCGATACGGCAAAACCTATGGGCTGGGTGTCAAACGAGCGTGTCTTGAACCAGCAATTGGGCGTCAGAATCGCGTCAAAAGATCGTCAAAGTGGTCTAAAGTGTCAAAGTGCCGTGTAAAAATGCGTGATAGCCGCTTACTGAGCCGTCCCGACAGCCAAGGGACCGAGCCAAAAACAGGGGGCGATAGTGGCCGACGTGCGCAGGCAAAAGATGCTCGCTGCATCGACCCCGGACGGAATCTGCTTATTTGAGGACTTGGGTGATAAGGTCCGCGAGTTCCGCCTATGCGCGCAGGCATCGGGCGCTCAATTGGGCCACACCTGATGCCGGACTCGACGCGCGCTGGACCGGGGGGACAGATCTCCCTAAGAGTCCGACTCGAAACTCTATGTTTGATAACAGTACCTTGCGAGCCGCCTTGTGAGGAGTCGGATGTTGGCGACAAGAATCCATGCCTGTGCGGAGGCGATTGATTTCTCCCAATCCTTGGCCAGTCGACGGCATCGGTTGAGCCAGGCGAAGGTCCTCTCGACGACCCATCGTCTGGGCAGGAGCTCGAAGCCCTGGGCGGTGTCTGAGCGCTTGATGATCTCGAGCTTCCAGCGGCCGATGTCCTCAAGGGCGCCCTCGAGTTTCGGTCCCGCGTAGGCGGCGTCGGCGAAGAGGTGACGCAGCCGGGGGAAGCGATGACGGATCGATTTGAGGACCTCGGGCGCGCCGTCGCGGTCCTGGATATCGGCTGCGTGCACGATCAGGCCGACCAGCAGGCCGAGTGTATCGGTGACGATGTGACGCTTGCGGCCCTTGATCTTCTTGCCCGCGTCATAGCCCCGAACACCACCGCTTTCCGTGGTTTTCACGCTCTGGCTGTCGATCACCCCGGCGCTCGGGCCGGCCTCGCGTCCTTCCAGCTCCCGGGCCGCCATGACCAGGTGATGGTTGATGCTCTCCAGCAGGCCGTTGGAGCGCCAGTCGTAGAAATAGCGCTGGACCGTGGAAGGCGGAGGGAAGTCGTTCGGCAACATCGCCCACTGGCAGCCCGTCGAGGCCATGTACATGACCGCATCCATGACATGGCGCAGGTCCGTCGTCCTCGGCCGGCCGATCTTCTTGCGCGGCGGCATGAGCGGCGCGATCAACGCCCACTCTCGATCCGTCAGGTCGCTTGCGTAGCGCCCGCCACGGCGCTCATAATTCGGGCGAGTGATTTCGGTCCACATGTTGTGCCTCCTCGTTTGCTTTGACACAACCGAGTAAGCCACAACCGACTGAAATCACTCAACTAGTTTCGGGTTGGCCTCTAAGTATCTTAGGGAACTTCCGCCTGACGTGGGCGAACGGAGAGCACCTCCCGCCACTTGGTAAAAAGGCGCAAGGGCTGCTCGCGTACTTGGCCGCAACGGTGGAGCGTCCGCGGACCCGCGATCAAATCGCGACGCTTTTGTGGAGCCACAGCGACGAAGATAGGGCGCGGCACAGTCTGCGGCAGTGTCTGGTGGACCTGCGCCATGTGCTCGCAGACGATGAAGGGCTAATAATAGTCTCCGATGGCGATCGGCTCGAACTCGGCAGCCCCGGGATCGACGTCGATATTCAAGTATTTGGGAAACTGGTCTCTGAGGACACGCGAGCCGATCTCGAACGCGCGATTGAGCTCTATGCCGGGGATCTTCTCGACGGTCTTAGCGTGGGATCCGAGGGTTTCGATGAATGGCTTGCCGAGGAGCGATCTCGCCTCAAAAACGAATTCGCGAATACGCTGTATCGCCTGGCCTCGTTGTGCGCAGATGCTGGCGACGGGGATGCCGCGATAGCGATGGTTCTGCGCTTGGTAGATCTTGACCCACTGCGGGAAGAGGCATGTCAATTGCTCATGCGGCTTTACGCCGAGTCGGGTCGTCGCTCGGCAGCGTTGCGCCAATATCAGGTGTTTGAGGAGCTGCTGCTCCAGGAACTCGATACCGAGCCGGAGCCCGAAACGCGGCATCTCCGCAACGAGATTAATGAGGGCCGTATCGAGCCCCAGACTGCCAAAGAGTCAAGCAGCGCCACGGTTGCGCCGGATCCAAGACCCGCCACGACCGCGTCGCCACTTGCAACGACAAGCTCGTCCGACGACAAACCCTCCGTCGCCGTGATGCCGTTCGACAACATCAGTGGCGATCCCGAGCAAACCTACTTCGCGGACGGCATAACGATAGAACTAATCACCTCGCTGTCGAAAATATCCGGGCTTCACGTAGTGGGTCGACAGTCTGCGTTCGCCTATCGTGAGAAGGATCTGAGCGTAAAACAGACTTGCGATGAACTCGGTGTCGGCGCCCTCATACAAGGAAGCGTTCGCAGGTCCGGCCAACGTGTGCGTATCGCGGCGCAACTGATTGGGCAATCCGGTGTCAACCTATGGGCGGAGAGTTACGAGCGCATGCTCGATGATGTTTTCGATGTCCAGGATGAGGTTACCCGGCAAATCGCAAAGGCCCTTGAGGTTACGCTCACCGACGTCGACGACGATCGGCTGACCCACCGACGCCCCCGCGATATCGATGCGTATGACCTTTTGTTGCGCGGCCGCGAGCAGTTGCTTCGGCACACGAATGAAGGCAACGAACGTGCGCTAAAACTGTTTGAGGAAGCGATACGGATCGATCAAGACTATGCGCCGGCCTATGCCCTCATGGCTGAGACCCATCTGCGAACGTGGCAGTTTGGCGAGAGTAATACCCAAGCGCTCCGACGAGCGTTCGAACTGGCGCAGCGCGCGGTCGATCTCGATGATCAATTAGGCTCGGCGCACGGTGTACTGGGTCAGGTCTACACATGGTTGAAACAGCATGACACCGCACTGGGTGAGTTGCAAAAGCAGGTCTCGTTATATCCCAACGATCCCGATGGCCACGTTGAATTGGCCGTCGGCCTGGTGTGGGCCGGTCAGGCCGAGGCGGCGGTTTCATCCATCGAAACTGCGATTCGCCTCAATCCCAGATGTCCGTTTTGGTACCTGACCGGGTTGGGCTTCGCTTACTTCGCGTTGCGTCGATATGACGAGGTAGTCGACGTGATCAATCGCAGCATTGCAATCAATCCTCAGTCGATGCCGAATCATCTGATTCTCGCTTCGAGTTTTGCCCATCTCGGCCAATCTGAACGCGCCGCTGCAGAAGCTTGGGAGATCGGCAGCCTGGTGCCCGGCTTAACGCTCGGGCAACTTGACAAGGTGGCGCCTTTCGCTCGACGCGAAGACTTGGATCGCTTTCTTGACGGATTGCGCCTGGCCGGGCTACCGGCTGACGAGTCCGAAGACCCGAGCGCCGAGCCTGGGGCTGCTCAAGCCCGGGATATCGCTCTGCGAAGTGGCAAGGCTGCGCCCGCTGTGGTGGCAGAAATTGCGCCGTTAGCCAGAACCTCACCACGACCTCGCCGATTGCGGGTGTGGATTAGCGTTGCCGCCGTTGTCGTTTTGGCAGGCGCGCTAATCTGGTGGTGGATATTGCCACAGTCCGACACCGTATCGCTCGATGACATGGAGCTCCCGCTGCCATCAAAACCTTCAATCGCGGTGTTGCCATTCGACAACCTAAGCGGCGACCCGGCGCAGGAGTATTTCGTCGATGGCATGACCGAAGAAATCATTACCGAGCTTTCGCGTTTCGCCGAATTGTTCGTCATCGCTCGCAACTCGACGTTTGTCTACAAAGGCAAGGCTGTGAAGCCACAAAAGGTGAGTCGCGAACTCGGGGTGAGATACGTGCTCGAAGGCAGCGTCCAGAAGGATCAGAGCAGTGTGCGCATCAATGCACAATTGATAGATGCGACCCGCGGACATCACCTGTGGGCCGAGCGTTTCGATCGCCAACTAAAGGACGTCTTCGCGCTTCAGGATGAGGTTGCGGAGAAAATAGCGGCGGCGGTTGGCATTAACGTCACGGATGCCGAAACCAAACGCACCAAACGAATGGCGCCGGGTAGTTTGGAGGCGTATGAAGCTGTTTTGCGGGGCCGCGAGTACCTGTTCGACCTGACGAAGGATGCCAACGCGAATGCCCGGGGATTTTTCGAACGCGCCGTGGCGCTCGATCCCAACTACGCCAGAGCCCACGCTTATCTCGCGTGGACCCATCTCAACGATTGGCGGCTAGGTTGGAGTAACTCTCCGGAGACAATCAAACGGGCGTTCGCCTTGGCTCGGAAGGCTGTCACGCTGGACCAAAGTGACCCGGCAGCTCGCTCCGCACTCGGCGATGTGTTTCTTTGGACGAAGCGCCACGACCAGGCAATTGCAACACTGCAATCGTCGATCGAGCTCAATCCCAACAGCGACGGTCACTATGCAATCCTTGGTGACGCCTTAACGTGGGCAGGCCAACCACAGACGGCGATCGAGAATGTAGAAACGGCCATGCGCCTCAATCCGCATTATCCCGTAACGTACCTATGGTATCTGGGTCACGCGCATTTCGTTTCAAAGCGCTGCGACGATTCCAACCGCTTGCTTGAACAGGCAAGAGATCGAAATCCGGACTTCCTGGCTGCACGTTTGTACCTTGCAGCGTGCTACGCGCTGCTGGACCGAATGGAACCGGCATCGGTCGAAATCGCAGAGGCACTCAAAAGACTTCCCGTGCTCACGACGTCGATTATGCAGTATCGACTGCCCTATAAGAATCAAGAAGACTTGCTGCGAATCCTTTCAGCTTTAAGAAAGGCCGGTTTACCCGAGTGATCGGTACAAAGCCCGCGCCCGACTATCGAATCGCCAGCTGATGAGGTTCTTATCGTGCCGTCATGGCTGCGCACTCAAGCTCAGCCGATAACACGACCAAGAGCTGGCTGCGGGGGCCGCGGATGTAGACCGCCGTCCGGTCGCTGGGGGACGGTGCCGCATACCTTGCTGCCTCAACAGTCCCTGAAACGTCGAACGGCGGTGCAGGAGGAGCATGGTCCAGTGGGTCAGGTTGGTTTTGAGTTGTTCAATGTGGCTCTATCCATGCGCATCAGCGACCGCCTTAGATGTTTCATGTGATATGCCCTACCGGATGATTCCACGTTCGGCTCAGCAAGGAACGCTAGGAAACGCCGCTGAAGCAGTGCGCTAACGATGGTGGCAATGTCAGAATTTGGCTGTTTCGAGATAGAGCATCGGACGTTCTAGGTCCGCTTTGCCCCTCAAACCGGAAGTGGATTTCATAGGCTAGAACGTCTCCAACTAGCCAGCGTACTAAACCGCTCTCGCGGTAGTTTGCGGGGCATGTGGTGAGAATGGTGCGTTAACGGGCGGGTCTGCTCCCTGTGTTGAGATTTGGGGTTGTCCAAAACCTCACTCAACACAGGGAGCAGACCCATGACTGACCAATCTATCAGCCCGTTGCGCCGGCGCATGACCGAGGACATGACGGTCCGCGGCTTCACGGCGGCGACCCAGCAAGGATACCTCCGCGCGGTCGCGGATTTCACGACCTTTTTCGGCCGCTCGCCGGATCAAGCGGGGGCCGAGGACCTGCGGCGCTATCAGCTGTACATGCGATCGGGCGGCGCCTCGGCGACCAGCATGAACGCGGCGGTATCGGCGTTGCGCTTCTTGTTCGGCGTGACGCTGGGGCGCGGCGATGCCGAAGTCGGCATGACCACGGTGCGCCAGCCACGCCGGCTGCCGGTGATCCTGAGCCCCCAGGAAGTCGCGCGGCTTCTTGACGCGGCGCCGGGGCTCAAGGCCAGGGCAGCCCTCTCACTCGCCTATGGCGCCGGGCTCAGGGCCTCGGAGGTGGTCTCGCTCAAGGTCTCCGACATCGACAGCGGCCGCCAGGTGATCCGAGTCGAACAAGGCAAGGGCCGCAAAGACCGCTACGCCAAACTGTCGGATCCCCTGCTCGATCTCCTGCGCGCCTGGTGGCGGGCCGGACGCGAGAAGGGCGTGATGCTGCCGGGCGGCTGGTTGTTTCCCGGCCAGAACCCGGTCAATCCGATGACCACCCGTCAGCTGAGCCGCATCTTTCACGTCGCCAAGGCGGCGGCCGAGATCGACAAACGGGTCTCGTTGCACACGCTGCGGCACTGCTTTGCCACACACCTGCTGGAGCAGAAGGTCGACATCCGGGTGATCCAGGTGCTGCTGGGTCATAAGAAGCTCGAGACGACGGCGCACTATAGTCAGGTCGCAAACACCACACTCAGGGCAGTCAAGAGCCCGCTCGAGCAGCTGATACAAGGACCGCTGCCACCGGCCTGATCCGGCGTTACCTTGGCGCGTTACGCGCTCGAGGTCGCGGATGTCTTCCGCGCCCACGGACCCGCTTGGCGGCGGGTCCGGGCGGGGCACCTGAGCCTCGGCCAGCTCAAGGTGATGTCGGCGATCGAGCGCTGCCGCACCGCGGCGCTCGGCGGCCACGTCGCGGCTTGTCAGGACTGCGGCCACATCCACATCGCCTATAACTCGTGCCGCAACCGCCACTGCCCCAAGTGCCAGGGCGCGGCGGCCAGGGACTGGCTGGCGGCGCGCCAGGCCGAGCTCTTGCCGGTGGCCTACTACCACGTCGTCTTCACCCTGCCGGCGCCGATCAGTGACATCGCCTACCACAACAAGGCGGTGATCTATGGAATCCTGTTCAAGGCCGCCGCCGAGACCCTGATCACCATCGCCGCCGATCCCAGGCATCTCGGCGCCAAGATCGGCGTCACCAGTGTGCTCCACACCTGGGGCTCGGCGCTCACCCATCACCCCCACCTCCACTGCATCGTGCCCGGCGGCGGCATATCAGCCGATGGCAAACAGTGGATCTCGTGCCGGCCCGGCTTCTTCCTCCCCGTTCGCGTGCTCTCGCGGCTGTTCCGGCGCCGGGTTCTGGAGCAGCTCAGCGCCGCTCATCAGGCCGGACGCCTGCGCTTCTTCAACCGCCTCGCCCAACTCCACGACCGCGAGGCTTTCGCCGCCCATCTCGCGCCGCTGCGCGCGATCGAGTGGGTGGTCTACGCCAAGCGCCCGTTCGCCGGGCCCGAGGCCGTGCTCGCCTATCTCTCCCGCTACACCCACCGCGTCGCCATCGCCAATAGCCGCCTGATCGCGCTCGACAGCCGCGGCGTCACCTTCAAATGGAAGGACTACCGAGCCAGAGGCCGCACCCGCCACAAGGTCATGACTGTTGTTCGGCGTGGAATATTGACCCCCTATTGGGGGTTATCGGCGTCCAAAATTGACCCCCCTGGTTTTGTGCTCTTGAACACACCTCGTTGTTTGGACAGACGAGGTGGGGGAGATGCTGGTAGTGGAAACGATCGCACGGATCCGTCGGGATCATCTGGTGAGGGGCGTTCCGATCAAGAAGATCGCCCGGGATTTGAGGGTTTCGAAGAACACGGTGCGCAAGGTGGTGCGGGGCGATGAGACCTCGTACAGCTACGAGCGCAAGATCCAGCCGATGCCGAAGCTTGGACCGTGGGTGGATGAGCTCGAGCGCCAGCTGGAGGCCAACGAGAAGAAGCCGCGCCGGGATCGGCTGTCTCTGCTGCGGATTCATGAAGATCTTGCGGCTCTGGGCTATGGCGGCGGCTACGACGCGGTGCGCCGCTACGCCAGGACCTGGCGTCGGCGGTGGCGGCTGTTGTCGCCGTCGCAGGGTTTTGTGCCGCTGAGCTTCGATCCCGGCGAGGCCTACCAGTTCGACTGGAGCCACGAGTACGCGCGCCTGTCGGGTGTGACGACCAAGGTGAAGGCGGCGCACATGCGGCTCTGCTACAGCCGCATGCAGCTGGTTCAGATCTTCCCGCGCGAGAGCCAGGAGATGGTGTTCGAGGCGCACGAACGGGCCTTCCACTTCTTCGGCGGGGTCTGCCGGCGGGGCATCTACGACAACATGAAGACGGCGGTGAGCATGGTCTTCGTGGGCAAGGAGCGCGCCTACAACCGGCGCTTTCTGGAGCTGTGCTCCCACCATCTGGTGGAGCCGGTGGCGTGCACTCCGGGTGCGGGCTGGGAGAAGGGGCAGGTCGAGAGGCAGGTGGGTGACGTCCGCGGCCGCCTGTTCGTGCCCATCCCGCGGGGCCGCTCCTACGCCGAGATCAACGCGTGGCTGATGGATCGGTGTATCGAGGACGCCAAGAAGCGGCCGCATCCGACGATCGAGGGCAAGACGGTGTGGCAGGTGTTCGAGGAGGAGCGGCCCTTCCTGATGGCCTATCGCGGCCCCTTCGACGGCTTCCACGCCACCGAGGTGGCGGTGTCCAAGACCTGTCTGGTGCGCTTCGACAACAACCACTACAGCGTCGCCGCCCGTGCCGTCGGGCGGCCGGTCGACGTGCGGGCCTACGCCGATCGGATCGTCATCCGCCAGGACGGCGAGACCGTCGCCGAGCATCCCCGGAGCTTCGGGCGCGGCGAGATCGCCTACGATCCGTGGCACTACGTGCCGATCCTGACGCGGAAGCCTGGTGCGCTGAGGAACGGCGCGCCCTTCAAGGGCTGGCAACTGCCCGGCGCGCTCGGCCGCATACGGGCCCGGCTGACGGGTTGCGACGACGGTGACAGGCAGTTCGTGAGGATCCTCGCGGCGGTTCAGGAGGACGGGCTGGAGGCGGTCGAGGCGGCCTGTGCCGAGGCGCTCGACTTCGGCGCCTGCAGCGCCGACGTCGTGCTCAACATCCTCGCCCGGCAGTGCCAGCCGGCACCGCCGGCGACCATCCCGACGCCCGAGGGCCTGCAGCTTCGCCACCGGCCGGTGGCCGACTGTCAGCGCTACGATCGCCTGAGGGAGGCCGGTCATGGAGCGTCATGAGGTGCTGGCGATGATGACGGCGTTGAAGCTCGCGGGCATGCGCGCCGCCTACGACGACATCCTCGCCGACGGGCTCAAGCGTCGTCATCCGGTGCAGCAGATCATCGGTACGCTGCTGCAGACCGAGGTCGCCGACAAGCAGGCGCGCTCCATCAAGTACCAGATGGCGTCCGCCAGGCTGCCGACGGCCAAGGAGCTGGCCGACTTCGACTTCGCCGCCTCACCGGTCAACGAGCCCCTGATCCAGGAACTCGCCACAGGTGGCTTCCTGGAGGGCAAGCGCAACATCGTGCTGGTCGGCGGCACCGGCACCGGCAAGACCCATCTCGCCGTCGCCATCGCCCGCGCCTGCATCCGCAAGGCCGCACGCGGCCGCTTCTACAACGTCGTCGACCTGGTCAACCATCTCGAGGCCGAACTCCGTGCCGGACGCCAGGGCCGCACCGCAGACCAGCTCATCCGACGCGACTTCGTCATCCTCGACGAACTCGGCTACCTGCCCTTCGCCCAGGCCGGCGGCCAGCTGCTGTTCCATCTGATGAGCCGGCTCTACGAGCGCACCTCGATCATCGTCACCACCAACCTCGCTTTCGGCGAATGGCCCTCCGTCTTCGGCGACCCCAAGATGACCACAGCCCTGCTCGACCGCCTGACCCACCATTGCGAGATCATCGAGACCGGCAACGAGAGCTGGCGCTTCAAGAACCGCTGCTGACCCGGCAGGCCGTGCCTGCGGCCCGCTTGCCCCGCTGGGTCAACCCGTACCTCCCACGCGGCTTCGCTCCGCGCACCGCAAGGCGCTACACGAAGCCGCTCGGGTCCCCCCTATTGACTACCGGGACAACCTCCGCCGTGCCGCTCAGGGGGGTCAATATTGCACGCCGATTGGGGGTCATCTGTGGACGCCTCCGTTGATGCAAGCATTTCTTTGAACGTCTCGGGGCATGTGGTCAGGTGCGGTCATCTGTCCGGCCTCATGATGCGGCTGGTTTGACGCCGCAGGCCCGTATGGAGATGCGCGAACCGGGTCCAAGATCAATTTTGCGGGCTTGAAAGCCCCTTGACCCACCGCTGGTTTTCCCGATCCCGTCTCGATTGACCGTTTGCCCTTACTCGTCCTCCGACCTGCTCACACCCCCGACGTCATTCCGCGAGGTTGCCGCCGTGTCAGGCAGCAGCCGGCGCGAAACCTCGGTAGGTCTCCTTGCGTGTCATGAGCACCCAGACGATGCGCGCCATCTTGTTGGCCAGCGCCACCGCGACAAGCATTCGCGGCTTGCGCGCCAGCATCCTGGCCAGCCAGGGGTCGTTCGTTTCGCCGCGCCTGACCGCCGAGCTGACGACAGCCATGGCGCCGATGATCAAGAGGCGCCTGAGATCGCGTTGGCCCATCTTCGATATCCTGCCAAGCCTCGGCTTGCCGCCGGTCGTGTGTTGTCGCGGCACGAGGCCCAGCCAGGCAGAGAAGTCGCGGCCGCGCCGAAAGCTCTCCATCGGCGGCGCGAAGGCCTGGAGCGCCATCGCGCTGATCGGCCCGATCCCTGGGATGGTCATCAGCCGTGCCGCCTGCTCGTCCTGACGCGCGCAGGCGCGGAGCTCCTTTTCCAATCCGCCGATCTTCGCGTCGAGGTCAGCGATCTGACCGAGCAGAACGCCGCCCAGCGCGCGGACCGCTCCCGGTAGTCCCGAACCCGGATCCTCGAGTGCCGATGCCAGCCGACCGACATGAGCCACACCCTGCGGGGCAACGACGCCGAACTCCGCCAGATGCCCCCGCAGCGCGTTGATCGTCTGCGTGCGCTGGCGCACCAGAAGATCGCGCGTGTGGAACAGCATCGCCCTTGCCTGTTGCTCTTCCCCCTTCACCGCCACAAAGCGCATGGTCGGGCGCTGCGCCGCCTCGCAGATCGCCTCCGCGTCCGCCGCGTCGTTCTTCTGCCGCTTCACGAACGGCTTCACGTAGATCGGTGGGATCAGCCTCACATCGTGGCCGAGCTGCATAATCTCTCGGCCCCAATGGTGAGCGCTCGCACAGGCCTCCATCGCCACAACGCAGCGCGGTAGTGCGGCGAGAAAGTACAGCAGCTTCTCCCGACTAACCTTCCTACGGAACGCGACCGAACCGTCCGCCCGAGCACCGTGAAGCTGAAAGCTGCGCTTCGCCAGATCGATCCCGATGATGTTAACCTGTTCCATGGATGCCTCCTCCTCTGGGGGTTGGTCACACCACCACCTTGGCACACTGCGATGCCGTCGGGAGGAGGCGTCCACTCCATCAATTTTGGACGCCGATTGACACACTGAGGTAGCAATGCAGCATGAAGGCGTCTTACAAGGCTAGGAATCGACGACACACTTTGACGACAAAACAGTTGACAACAATATCGTTGTATATGTTTATTACAACAAATCTGTTGAATGTGGTGTGCCATGAAATCATCCACGGGCCGTTGGGTAAGCGGTGACGACTTCTTCGACCGCGAGGCCGAATTAGATCGTCTTGAAAGGCTGATCCAAGATCGTAACCATGTGTTGTTGACCGGGCAGAGACGCATGGGAAAAACCAGTGCGTCCGGGAACTCGGGCGGCGGCTTGAAGCAAAGGGCTGGATATTTCTCTTTGCCGATGTCGAAGGCGCGACCTGCCCTGAGGATGCAATTGCGGACATCGCTAAAGCCGCACACTCGGTTCGCCCTATCGCGAAGCGCTCCGCCAAGGCAATGCTCCGCTGGTTCAACGACAAGATCGAGGAAGTCAGCGCGGTGGAATTCAGAATCAAGTTTCGGGCCGGGCTGGATGCAGGAAGTTGGCGTCGTCACGGTGCGCAGTTCCTTCGTGATTGCGCTGTGCAGGACCAGCCGGTGCTCCTGGCCATCGATGAGCTGCCAATCTTCCTCAAGCGGATATTGTCTCATGATGGTGATGCAAAACGGGTCGAAGAGTTCCTGAGCTGGTTGCGCGGCGAGGTGCAGGACCTGGGAGAGGAGTCACCAGTCCTCATCGTGTCGGGCAGCATCGGTCTAGAACCCCTCGTGCGCAGGCTCGGCATACCCGACCGCATCAATCATTTCTACTCCTATCCTCTGCGGCCATGGGACCGCGACACCAGCATTAGGTGTTTCGAGCGGCTCGCGGAGAGTAAGGGGCTGCCTGTGGAGGACGGCGTCGCTCAGGCAGTCTACGACGTACTCGGAATAGGTATTCCTCACCAGGTTCAGTCCTTCTTCGCGCGGCTATGCGACTTCATTGCCATGCAGGCCCGGGATCGGGTGGAAGTCAGGGATGTCGAGAGGATTTACCGCACAGAGCTTCTCGGGCCTTCGGGACAGAGTGATCTCGCGCACTACGAGACGCGGCTTGAGGAGGCCTTGGAAGGGGAGACTTACACCGTTGCCATGCAGATTCTTGCCGAGGCAGCTACCCAAGGAGCATTCACGCCGGCCGCCCAGCGGCGACTCGAACAGCTTTACGCTACGGTCATGGACGATGCGCCCGGTGGCATCTCGGATGCTCTCGAAGTGCTGAAGCACGACGGCTATATCGACGTGGCCGATGGGGGCTATCGCTTTTCGTCGCGCCTGTTGAAGGATTGGTGGGCTGCGCGTTTCCGGGATCACTACATCGCTCTCGACGACCGAATCGGTGGAGCTGGATCTCAGGAGCAGCCGTGATGACCGAGGCTGTTGATCGACCGATCCGCAAGTTCAATCCGGGGACCCTCCAAACCGACGAGGAAGTCATGCAACAGTTCGTGGTTCGAAACCACGAATTAGGCACCGTGCTCGACGTCCTCCGCGGGAACAGTGAATCGTCGTCCTGCCAGCACGTCTTAGTCGTTGCTCCCCGTGGGCGGGGAAAAACCATGCTGTTGGCTCGCGTGGCCGCGGAGCTGCGCTCCAAGGATGAATTCCTTAAGCATCTGTTGCCGGTCAGGTTTATGGAAGAGAACCAGGAGATTTTCAACCTGGCCGACTTCTGGCTCGAAACCCTGTTTCACCTTGCTCGGGAATGCGTATCACACGACCCCGGGTTGGCACAGGAACTGCGCGATAGCCATGCCGCGTTAGGCGAACGCTGGCGCGAACAGACGCTGGAAGGACACGCCCGCGCATCGGTTCTGGATGCGGCGGATCGGCTAGACCGCAGGCTCGTCCTCATGGTCGAGAACCTTCAGGCGCTCTGCAAGGACGTTGACGAGGATTTCGGGTGGAAGCTTCGCGGGGTCCTGCAGACGGAACCCCAGGTCATGTTGCTGGCTTCAGCCACCAGTCGATTCGAGAGACTCGACGACGCAAAGCAGCCGTTTTTTGAGATGTTCCGGTTCATCGATCTGAAACCGTTGACCACTGAGGAGTGCCGCCGCCTGTGGCAGATCGTCAGCGGCGACACGGTGAGCGGCCGCGAGATGAGGCCGCTTGAGATTCTGACCGGTGGAAGCCCACGGCTTCTGGTTATCGTCGCGACTTTCGCGCGGCACAAGTCCCTGCGCCGGCTAATGGAAGAGTTGGTGACATTGGTCGACGAGCACACCGAGTATTTCCGTGGGCATTTAGAAGTTTTTGCCAAGACCGAGCGGCGCGTTTATGTGGCTGTTCTCGACCTCTGGCGGCTGTCGACACCCGGCGAGATCGCCGCGCGGGCGCGCATGGACATTCGGGCCGTGTCGACCATGCTCGGGCGTCTGGTCGACCGTGGCGCGGTGATCATGGAAGGGAACGGCAGGAAGCGGCAGTACGCTGCCGCGGAACGTCTTTACAGCATCTACTACAAGCTGCGGCGCGAACGCGACGAGGCGGCCGTCGTGGAAAACCTGATCCACTTCATGGCGGTGTTCTACAGCGAAGCGGAACAGACGGAGATGTTTCCTGTGCTGATTTCGGAGGCGGCGGGATCACCGGCCATACGGGAGGGCCTTGACAGGGCGGCTGCTGGAATACCGGAACTCGACAAGTATCTCGCGAAAGTGCGTCCCCCCAGCGTGGAGGAGACGCGACCTGTCAAGGTCGAGATCTCCGGGCAGGCTGTATTTGAGGAGCTCCAGGCTCGCGCCTCGGTGACAGTGGTAGACTCCGAGTTGGTTAAACGGCTCTCCACGGAGATCTCCAAGGCGTTCGAGGAGGAGGCATTCGAGAAAGTTATCGGGATCGTGGAGCAATCCGTGTCTTCCCTTGACCCGGAGTCTTCTCAAGTGCCGGGTGCAGTCGCTGCTTGGGCACTGAATAGGAAAGCGGCCGCGCATGAGAAGCTGGGTGACATGGCTTCGGCGGTGTCGGCCTACGAAGAGGTGGTGGAGCGTTTCGGCGCCACTGAGGACCCGAATTTGCAGTTGCTGGTCGTCACGGCGCAGGGCTTCAAGGGGGATGCTTTCCGGCAGTTGGGTGACATGGCTTCGGCGGTGTCGGCCTACGAAGAGGTGGTGGATCGTTTCGGCACCAGCGAGGACCCGAATCTGCAACAGGGGATTGCTGCGGCACTGATCGACAAGGGCCATGCACTCGGAGAACTGGCCGATCCGGTCTCGGCGGTGTCGTCCTACGAGGAGGTGATGGAGCGGTTCGGCGCCAGCGAGGACATTAATTTGCGTCGGTTGGTTGCCACGGCGCAGGGCTTCAAGGGGGATGCTTTCCGGCAGTTGGGTGACATGGCTTCGGCGGTGTCGTCCTACGAGGAGGTGGTGGAGCGTTTCGATGCCAGCGAGGCCCTGGATTTACAGTGGTGGGTCGCCACGGCGCTGATCGACAAAGGTCATGCTTTCCGGCAGTTGGGTGACATGGCTTCGGCGGTGTCGTCCTACGAGGAGGTGGTGGAGCGTTTCGGTGCCAGTGAGGATCCGAATCTGCAGCGGTGGGTCGCCATGGCGCTGACCGACAAGGGTCATGCTTTCCGGCAGTTGGGTGACATGGCTTCGGCGGTGTTGGCCTACGAGGAGGCGGAGGAGCGTTTCGGCGCCAGCGAGAGCCCGAATCTGCAGGAGTGTGTCGCCATGGCGCTGACCGACAAGGGTCATGCTTTCCGGCAGTTGGGTGACATGGCTTCGGCGATGTCGGCCTACGAGGAGGTGGTTGAGCGTTTCGGCGCCAGTGAGGATCCGAATCTGCAGCGGTGGGTCGCTAGGGCGCTGGCCGCCAAGGGGGATACTTTCCTGCATCTGGCCGATCCGGCCTCGGCGGTGTCGGCCTACGAGGAGGTGGTGGAGCGTTTCGACGCCAGCGAGGCCCCGGATTTGCAGGAGTGGGTCGTCGTCACGAGGATTTTCAAGGCTGAGATACAAACTATGCTTGGACGCGCCGAAGACGCTTTACGCACATGCGACGAGCTTGAACGAAGACTCAGCGTTCTGGACGGCGAGAGCAAAAGCACACTGACATGGCGAGCAATGCGTGTGCACATGCAGGCGCTACTGGTTCACGAAAATGTCCAGGCAGCCGTGGATGTATTCCAGTCGTTCTATGAAGCTTTTGTGCCCGGAAATGAAACGATGATGCGCCAAATATTAGAGCTTGTACCCGATTTGATCGCCGCCGGTGCAGCGGGGCAAGATCTTGTGGAGATCTTGTCGAGTGACGACACCAAGGCTGCCACTTTGACACCTCTTCTCGTTGCCCTGCGTCAATATGCGGGCGAGCCGGTTCGCGAACCGGCCGAAGTTCTTGAGGTCGCGGCAGATATCCGCAAGCGCATCCAGGAAAGAAAGGCGGCGCAACCCTCATAGTACAGAGGGGCTGCGACCCGGACCGTGCCTGCATGCTGCCCACTCTTTAACTATGTATGTGCACGGGGCGACGGCACGGTTGCGGGACTCTTGCCGTGGCCGTCGCTGCCGCCGCTTCCATCCGTCTCTGATTTCCGCCATCCCATTAGCAGCCCGAGGCACACGAGCGACCTCTCCAGGAAACGACACAGCTGACAGCGATGTTTGAAATCACCAAGGATCAACTTAGGGGCACCTCTAAGAGTCCGACTCGAAACTCTATGTTTGATAACAGTACCTTGCGAGCCGCCTTGTGAGGAGTCGGATGTTGGCGACAAGAATCCATGCCTGTGCGGAGGCGATTGATTTCTCCCAATCCTTGGCCAGTCGACGGCATCGGTTGAGCCAGGCGAAGGTCCTCTCGACGACCCATCGTCTGGGCAGGAGCTCGAAGCCCTGGGCGGTGTCTGAGCGCTTGATGATCTCGAGCTTCCAGCGGCCGATGTCCTCAAGGGCGCCCTCGAGTTTCGGTCCCGCGTAGGCGGCGTCGGCGAAGAGGTGACGCAGCCGGGGGAAGCGATGACGGATCGATTTGAGGACCTCGGGCGCGCCGTCGCGGTCCTGGATATCGGCTGCGTGCACGATCAGGCCGACCAGCAGGCCGAGTGTATCGGTGACGATGTGACGCTTGCGGCCCTTGATCTTCTTGCCCGCGTCATAGCCCCGAACACCACCGCTTTCCGTGGTTTTCACGCTCTGGCTGTCGATCACCCCGGCGCTCGGGCCGGCCTCGCGTCCTTCCAGCTCCCGGGCCGCCATGACCAGGTGATGGTTGATGCTCTCCAGCAGGCCGTTGGAGCGCCAGTCGTAGAAATAGCGCTGGACCGTGGAAGGCGGAGGGAAGTCGTTCGGCAACATCGCCCACTGGCAGCCCGTCGAGGCCATGTACATGACCGCATCCATGACATGGCGCAGGTCCGTCGTCCTCGGCCGGCCGATCTTCTTGCGCGGCGGCATGAGCGGCGCGATCAACGCCCACTCTCGATCCGTCAGGTCGCTTGCGTAGCGCCCGCCACGGCGCTCATAATTCGGGCGAGTGATTTCGGTCCACATGTTGTGCCTCCTCGTTTGCTTTGACACAACCGAGTAAGCCACAACCGACTGAAATCACTCAACTAGTTTCGGGTTGGCCTCTAAGAATTGGTGAGTTTCCGGAGGATATTGTTTAACCAGGTTGTCACCAGCTCCAGCCATGCCGGAGCCGAGATTTTCGGGGTCTTCCACGCTCCAATGGAGTTATTTCCGCCACAAGACCGTCCCCAGGCGGTCTCCTTCTCCGAGTATCGTCACACGGCCGCCGCGAGACGCTCCAGTTGGACCAGGCGGCGCATGTTGTAGGCGAGGTTCTTCAACCCGATCCGCGCCTTCGCCCGCACCAGCCCGACACTACGTACCAGCGTCCCGCCCATGTCGTTGCTCTGGGCCCCGAAGACATGCTCGACGCGGACCCGAACCGACGAACGGGTCTTGTTGCCTTGCTTCTCGCGCTCGCTCAGCGGCTTGTTGCGGCGGCCCTTGCGATGGATCCGGCTCCGCAACCCCTTCTCCTTCAGCGCCGCCTCGATCTCCGCCGAGCGGTAAGCGCTGTCCGCCCACACACCCAAAGCCGTGTTGTCCCCATCCAGGATATCGTCGAGGACTTGGCTGTCGTGCTCCGCAGCGTCGCTCACATGATAGCGCCGCACCAGCTTGTGCCGACGGTCCACGTTGACATGGTTCTTGTAACCGTAATGGCTCTTGCCGTGCTTCTTGGTCCACCGCGCCTCGACATCCTTTTGGCGCCGCTTTGCCGGCTTGTCCTCCCAGCCTGCCGGCGTCTCGCCCGCCTTTATCCGCGCGTTCTCCTCGCGGCTGTTGCGCTGTTTGGGTACCGCCACAATCGAGGCGTCGATGATCTGGCCGCCCATCGCCAGATAGCCCTGATCCTTCAGGTAGCCATCGAACGTCTCGAATAAGGCCTCGATCACGCCAGCTTGCGTTAACTGTTCGCGGTACAGCCACACCGTCTTGGCGTCGGGAACCCGGCCCTCTAGACCCAACCCCAGAAATCACATGAACGACAGACGGTCACGGATCTGATGCTCAACTTGGTCGTCCGAGAGATTGTAGAGCGCGCACAGAATGATCGTCTTGAACATCACAATCGCATCCCACGGCTTGCGTCCCGCCCGCGATTTACGCGCCTTGTCCGCACGCCGCCACACCGCCTCAAGACGCGCGCGCAAGTCTTCCCACGGAACCACCCCGTCGATCTTCAAAAGCGGCTCGTTCTTGGCGTCAAGACCGGAATACCGGTTCCCAAGATCGAAAAACCCCATCTGACCCATCAACCACGCCTCCCGCTATCAACAAATCGTCAACCCGATTCTAAATCGACGACGCCCGAAAAAGGAGAATTTTTAGAGGTGCCCTTAGGCAAATGAGCGACGTTCACCTTCGCGAACTTGTCGCTCGCTTGTGCGAAGCGGAACTACGCTCGGCCGGCGCGCCCGTCAGCGCCGTCAGATGGGCAGGCGCCCAAACCGCCCCGGACGGCGGCCTGCATGTCGATTGCAGGGTTGAAGACGAAGGCTTCTGTGGAGATTTCGTACCGCGCCCCAGAACTGGATTCCAAGTGAAGAAACCGGCGATGCCTCCCGCAAGAATCGCCAAGGAGATATCCCCGTAGGGGCTTCTCCGACCGATATTCGCAGAGCTCGCCGCAAGCGACGGCTGTTACATCATTGTCAGCCTTGATGATGATCCCACCGGAGACCCAGCGATCCGGCGGCAAGTCGCAATGCGGGAGCAACTCGACCAGGCCCGCATCTCGAGTGAGCTGAAAACTGACTACTACGGCCGCAACGAACTCGCGAGCTGGCTTCAACAACATCCTGGCTGTCAATCGGCGCCCAAAATTGGGGGCTTATATACATGACTAGACAAGTCCTTATTTCGCTCCGCGGATCAGCAAGAAGCCCTCATAGATGAGCAAGGAAACCGTAAACGGCACCATAACCAGCCACAAGGTCCCGCTCTCCAGTCCACTGCCTGCCATCTTTGCCAAGTAATTGTAGGCGTATAAATGAACTAGCGCCCCGACCAGGACCGTTACTACGAGCCGAGGCCGTTCGGTTTCGCCGCGCATCGAACCGAGGATTTTCTCCATGAAAACGAGTACGAGGGCGACGACTGCGAAAGGGTCAATCCAATCAAATATGGGCTTGGCCGCCGCGGGATTGGCGGCGTAGAAGAAGTTGTTCAGCGTCAAAACGAAAGCTACGACGAGCATGAAGCATCCTTTTAGTGACCGCATATTTCAACTTCTCCAATTCTTCCGTTGTGTCTAGTCATGTATATAAGCACCCAATTTTGGACGCCGATAACCCCCAATAGGGGGTCAATATTCCACGCCGAACAACACCCTGGCGAAAACCGCTCTCCACGACACCCGAGCTCATGTCCTCAGTTACAGTTTCGCGTTTTCTCAGGACCCAACCGGGGACGCAGATCAAGAAGGTGGACGCTTAGTGCAACTGCGCCACCCGTCTCCTCCTCCACGCGTTTGGCCTCGTCACATAGGAGCGACACCAACTCTGTTAGATCGATGCTCGACCTGCTGTCCGGGTGTTTCCACTTCCGCTCTTTTGCCAGTGTTACCAACAGACATCCTGATCTTCTGTTCTCGGCCGCCATATATTTGGTGACCAGCTGGTCATAGATCGTGTCGCGCAAGTCGCGGGCCGACCACCGCTCGGCCTGCTTGAGTTCGATGACCGCCTCGTGCTCGGACACAACAGAACGCAGACGAATATCCGTTTCCTTCTCGTCCGCTGTAACGGCCTCCTGGTCCACTTTGTAAAGGCCATTTGCTGCATAGATCAGCTCCCGCGCGATCTGGCGGCGCATAACCTTCTCATCGGTAATCGCCGCCCAAGCATCCCTAGGAGACGTGTCGCTCAGCAGGAGATCATCAAGATCACTGAGACGATCGCACATAATTCCGAACATTGCTTCATTTGTTGAAGCAGGCGCTTCACCTGTTCTGTCGAGCGCAATGGCTTGTGTTTCGTCAAGAGATGCCGAATCGATCTCCTGCGCCCAATGCTCCTCAGAAACCGTAAGAATGCGGTCCTTGAAGTGTGCACAAAGTGGGTCATTGGCCATTTCCAGCTTCGCCGCCCAGCCCTCTTCGCCTTTCGTCTCGAACAGAGCGGTCACAATCGCGTTTCGTGCGTCTTCGGCATGGTCGCGGGTCTCCGGCGTCCAACTCCCCTCGTGCTGGACATCGTCAACGATTCGAACGTGGTGATACGCAAGACGGAGTAGTTTGAGGAGCAGTTGCGGTGTGAAGGCTGGAGTCTTTAGGTTGATCGCATCATGGTGATCTCCGAACAGAACACTGAACCAATCGACCGCCTCACTCCGTGCTTCTGGCTCGACTGTTCGGATCCGATTCTCTAGCTCGCGCACACCCGACTCGGGATCGACCCGCATAAGCGTCGGCAACCAAATAAAAGCAAGCTCGTTCGGTAAGTCATCCTGGAGACGCTGACGTGCAACGGTGAGGGTGCTGTCACGGTAACTGGCTGGTGTCAGCTGCGGGTGGCGAGTAGCTTCCTGTTATGAACAAGATCAGCTACCGCCGACATCGGTTTCCTGCAGAGATAATCCAGCGCGCCGTCTGGCTGTGTTTCCGGTTTCCGCTCAGTTACCGCGATGTGGAGGATCTGCTCGCTGAACGTGGTGTCGATGTTTCTTACGAGACGATACGGCGCTGGTCTTTAAAGTTTGGGCAGGCCTATGCCCGAAAACTGAGACAATCACGCCCTCGACCAGACGACCGGTGGCACCTTGATGAGGTGTTTTCCTCCATCAACGGAAAACGGATGTATCTATGGCGGGCGGTGGACAGCGAGGGTGAGGTGCTGGATATCTTGGTTCAGTCCCGGAGGAACAAGAAAGCAGCACTCAAGCTAATGCGCAAACTGCTCAAGAAGCAGGGGTATGCGCCGAATAAGGTGGTGACCGATAAACTGCCATCTTACGGGGCAGCATTGCGTGATCTCAACATGACGGGGAAACACGTTACCGGCGGACGGAGCAATAATCGGGCGGAGAATTCGCACCTGCCGGTTCGACAACGAGAACGCAGGATGCAGGGCTTCAAGTCATCAGGATCGGCGCAAAGGTTTCTCTCCACCCACGCCGCCATCTGCAACACCTTCAATGTCCAACGTCATCTGATCACTCGCAAGACAATGCGCCAATTCCGCGGTGACGCGATGAACACGTGGCGGACCGTGACCGCTGCTGCTTGAGCCGCTCAGTTCAGACGTTCAACTGCGACCTGCCTTCGTTAAGTTGACAGCACCGTCGACGGCATCCTCTCGGACGCCGACGGCGGCACGATCTCTGCGGCCGAGGCCATCGAGCAGTTGCTGAACGCCCAGATCGTGCTGCGCAACAACCGTCGTCTCCAGACCGCCATGCGCTCCTCGCGGCTGCCGGCTGTGAAGACGCTCAATCAGTTCGACTTCGCCTTCCAGCCCAGCATCAAGCGCGAGCAGATCGAGAGCTTGCACGAGCTCAGCTTCCTGGACCGCGGCGAGAACGTGATTCTGCTCGGCCCGCCAGGCGTCGGGAAAACGCACTTGGCGATCAGCCTCGCGATCGCGGCGGCCGAGGCCGGCCGGCGCGTCTACTACGGCACGCTCGCGGCGCTGATCGAGTCTCTCACGGAGGCCAAGGCCGCCGGCAATCTGACCCGGCGGCTGCGCGTGC
>CBDCYR010000002.1:0-656328 GCA_965224275.1 Alphaproteobacteria bacterium
GCAAATGGATCGCGCCGAAAAGGGGTGTCGCAAAGCACCCGCCCGATGTGCCTTGATTCACGTATGAATGACTCGTCCGACAGCATTGATCTGAGTGAACGCAAATCGCCCCAAGTTGTGGCCTTGTGGCACTATCGGTCAAATCGGTAAACCGGCCGTAAACACTCATAGATTGTAAAATTTCCAAGTTTCTCTACCCAAACTAATCAACCTCGGGGTGCTAAGCTCATCCCTTCTAACGCCACCCGCGGCCGGCAATGCTCAAACATGCGAAAACATACGATGAGGTCTATCGGGCGTTCAAATGGCCGACGCCGCACTACTACAACATCGCGTTGGATACCTGCGACAAGCACGCGGAAACCTCGCCCGACAGCCCGGCACTGATTTACGAAACCGAAGACGGCGACCTCACCAACTACAGTTTTAAGGCGATCCAAAGGCTCTCCTGCCAAGCCGCAAACGTGTTTGCCAGCCGGGGAATCAGTCGCGGTGACCGTCTCGGAATCCTATTGGGGCAGGCACCCGAAACCTTGTTGGCGCACCTCGGATGCTGGCGCTCCGGTATCGTAAGCCTGCCGCTATTTACACTATTTGGAGACGACGCGCTGGCCTATCGCCTGGAAAATTCCGGCGCCAAAGCGCTGGTGACCGATCGTGCAAATTACGTAAAGGTAGCGGCCATACGTGATCGACTGACAATGCTCGAGCACGTGTTTCTGATCGACGGTCCTGAAACCGGCGCCGACGATTTCCACGCCGTGCTCGCGGCCGCATCAACCTCCCACACCCCGGTTGAAACCTTAGCCGAAGATCCCGCCTTTCTGGCCTATACGTCTGGAACAACAGGTCCTCCCAAGGGCGCACTCCACGCCCATCGCACGATGCTCGGCCACATTCCGGGCTTCGCGCTACCGCACGAATTCTTCGGCCAAGAGGGCGACCTGTGCTGGTCGCCGGCCGATTGGGCCTGGCTCGGCGGCCTCATGGACGTATTAATGCCCAGCTTGTGGTTCGGCAAACCAGTCGTCGCCTTTCGCGGGCGCGGCCGCTTTGATCCCGAACGGGCGTATGAAATCATCGCAAAGCACCGGGTGAGGAACCTGTTCATGGTGCCGACGATGCTAAAATTGATGCGCCAAACTCCGGTTCCCCGCAGAGTGGCCCTGCGCACGATCATTAGTGGCGGCGAATCGGTCGGGGCCGAGCTTATCGATTGGGGTCGCGAACAATTTGGCATCAACATCAACGAAATCTACGGTCAGACGGAATGCAATCTGGTGCTCGGCCACATCCCGGCGCTGATGTCCGCGAAACCGGGTTCACTGGGTCGGCCATCTCCCGGCCATAGGGTGGCGGTCGTCGATCGTGATGGGCGCGAGGTAGCTGCGGGCGAAGAAGGCGAGATCGCGTGTAAACGCCCCAATCCCGTCATCATGCTGGAGTATTGGCGTAACCCCGAGGCGACTGCGGAGAAGTATACGGGCTACTGGTTACGCACCGGTGATCTCGGCACCCGCGATGATGATGGGTATTTCTGGTTCAAGGGCCGCGCCGACGACGTGATTACGACATCGGGTTACCGCGTCGGACCTGGCGAAATCGAAGATTCACTCCTCACGCACCCAGCCGTTGCGGTTGCTGCGGCCGTGGGGGTTCCGGATCCCATACGGACCGAGATCATCAAAGCCTTCATCGTGCCCGCCGACGGGATGGTTGCCTCAAATGAACTTGCAAGCGAAATTCAAGATTGGGTTCGCACCCGCTTGGCGGCCCACGAATATCCCCGCGAGCTCGAGTTCATCGAGGCTCTACCGATGACCGCAACGGGAAAAGTCATGCGGAGAGTTCTTCGGCAACGTGAGATCGACAAAAGGGAGGCTTGAGTGCCCGCAGCTTTAAGCTCTATTGCCAAAGCACCTCCGATCGTTGTGTTGGTGGCTACCGTCGCCATTTGTTTGGTACCGGCGCCGGCCATTGCAGACTTCGATTCCGACGCAAAGGCGTGCTTATCTCGCGAGGTTGAGCCGAAAGAACGCGTCGCCGCGTGTGAGAAAGTCCTCGCTTCCGAAACGATCAACCAAAAACAGCGGCTGATCGCGCTTTATGCGATGGGTCACTCACAGTTGGCGCTGAGTGACTTCGAACAAGCGGTCTTAACTTTTGGGCGGGCGCTCGAACTGGCACCGGACGAAATCAGTATTGTCGTTAGTCGGTCACAAGCTTATGTCAAGCTGCGTCGCTTCAATGCGGCGATAGCGGACCTAACACGAGCGATCGAACTGAAACCCAAGGTCGCCGCGCTCCACAGCAACCGAGGCAATGCCTATGCCGAGCTCGGCGACCACCACCGCGCATTAAAGGATTTCGACGAGTCGATTCGCATCGAGCCATCCAAACGCGCGCAACCCTATATTGGCCGCGGCCGAAGCTTGATAGCGACCGGCGCCCACCAGAAGGCGATCGAGGACTTCACCAAGCGATCGAGATCGGTCACCCAAATCTGGCTCTGATTTATGTGTACCGTGGCATCGCGTATACCCGGCTCGGTCGCAATGCTCCTGCGTTGGAAAGCTTCGATGCGGCGTTGCGGCTGAACCCAGATCTCGTTGAAGCCTATTTTCACCGCGGCAGTATTAGGGCGCTTCTTAACAATGCCGCCCTGGCCCGTGAGGATCTCGAACGGGTTGTCGCGCGTGTTCCCAAACACCTTCGCGCCCAATATGCACTGGCGGGCATCGACCAAGCCGACGGAAAGTATGAGTCGGCGATCAAGCGCTATGATCTCATACTGGAACAGAAGCCCAACAACGCCGTGATGCTTAACAATCGCTGCTACGTCAAGGCCCTGCTGGGGCGGTCCAGCGAGGCCGTTCGTGATTGCGACAAATCGCTGGAGCAGCGGCCGGGTGATCCGATCATTCTTGACAGTCGCGCCTTTGCATTGCTTCGTGGCGGCGAATATCGGCGCGCAATTGCGGATTATGACGTGGTCGTAAAGGCACAACCAAGAAATGCGATTGCACTATACGGTCGTGGCTACGCCCACAGACGGTTGGGTGAGTCCAAGAAATCCGAGATCGACGTCGGGGCGGCCAAATTGATCGATCCTAATGTGGCCGACAAGATGTCCAAGCTAGGATTGCCGCCACTCGATCAAAACTGAGATACCCGCTCCGACAGGACGCAACGAGTTTGAGGAGGTGACCATGGCATCGCAAATCGTTCCGACGGACAAGCCGACCGGTACGTTTCACCCGATCGCTGAGTATTCCGCAACGCTGCCGTCGCACTACTATTGCGACCCCGCAATCTACGAGCGCGAAAAGGATCAAATCTTTTATCGGTCGTGGCAATACGCCGGCGCGCTCGAAGACCTTCAAAACCCGGGCGACTACATCACGAGCCAGCTATTCGATCAGCTGATACTTGTCGTACGCGCCAAGGATGGCGCATTGCGGGCTTTCTACAATGTGTGCATGCATCGCGGGCACATCCTCGCAGAAGGGAAAGGCAATAAGACGATCTTCACGTGCCCGTTCCACGCGTGGTCGTACGACACAACCGGCGCTCTAAAAGCGGCTGGGAATGCAGAGAATGTCGCCGGTTTCCAGCTCGACGACTTCAGCCTTAGCGAGATCCGGGTCGAAGAATTTCTCAATATGGCGTTCGTAAACCTCGATCCCGATGCCCAGGCCATGCGTGACTTGGTCGGCGCACTCGAAGATGAAATCCTGAGCTATGTGCCGGACGTCAAAACCTTTACCCACGCGCGGACGGATATCTTCGAGCTCAAGTGCAACTGGAAATTCGTGCTCGACCAGCTCGAGTGCTACCACTGCCCACACATCCATCCCGAAGCGATGGAGGCGGTCGACATCACCAAGCGTGATTCGTGGGAGTATGATTGGTGGCAATCACACATCTCGTATATCGACGACACCGCGATGGGCGAATACGACAACCGCGTGTTGCGCTCGAAGGAAAGTGACACGTTCAAGGACAACCACGTTTGGTACTTATGGCCGAATTATCTAATTCTCGGCCAACCGGGACCCGCCAACCTGAGCATCGTGCCCTCGATTCCGACCAGCGCGGAATCGGTTCGGGTCGAGGTCATCAATTTCTTTCCGGGCGAACCCAGCCCCGAAAGTATTCATCAGATGGATACCTTGCGCGATTTTGTGTTCCCGCAGGACACAGCAGCGATGGAGCGCCAGCAGGTCGGCGTGCGATCTCGCGGCTACAAACAGGGCCGCCTGATGGTCGACAAAGAACACTCCTGGCGCAGCGAGCACGCCACCCACCATTTCGATGCGATGGTCTGGGAAGCACTTAACGGTCCCAACTACTGAGCGCGATTGCGTCGATGATCGATGGCAAGCGGCGGTCGTGGCTACTTCTTCCGGGCCGATGACACGTCTCACAGAGACACGGCCAAAGCGAAGCGGATTGTTACCGCGTTCGAGAGAACGCAAACCAACGGCGAAACCCGAGCCGACGTCGGCGGCCCGCTCGTCGAAGTTTCTTATCTATCTGAATGCGAAACGACCGGCTTAATGAGCGACCTCGTCGCCCGGCAAGTGCTTTCTCAAGTTGCTCGTGTTCAAGTCATTCTTGCGGAGGTTCGGTCGGGGCTGCTTCTGCCGAAACATTGCCGGTCGCATCCTCGCTACTATCGTCATTCGCCTTTTGTTTTTTGGCCAATCGTTCGGCCTTCTTCTCGGCTTTGCGGCGGTCACGCTCTTGGCGCTCGAAACGGTAATTCGGTGCTCGTCTTCCCATCAGCCCTCCTATCGGCTCCTGTGATGATTTGAATACGCCGAGCATACGCGAAATTGCCAAGACCGCGAGTGCTATTGTCTCAAAACGTCATCATTTACGGATCGCGCGAGCACAGCGCACTCATTTTTCCTTTATCCCAGCCTGATATTCGACGTAACTGATCTCACGTGCGCCAGGCAAACAGGCGCCAAGTTGTATCGTGAATCTCGGCTTGGCTTTGGGGTCAAGGCAATAGAGCCGCCCCTCGGCAACGATTGCGGAGGTTGCGGCGCGTTCTGCGATTACTTCTGGCGTGTCGACGGGGGTGGTTTGCTCCAGGTTGGCTGGGCTCCAAACCCAGAAACCCGCGAGCACCAGAACCGCACCGCCAACGACGACGTAGGCGCGGGTCAAAGTCCACGACCCCGCGTTTCGAAGGTTGCCTTCGTTATCTCGCGGGCGCCCGGCAGGCAGGCACCTAACTGGACAGTATAGGCGGATGCGAGGGTCGGGTGGTGACAGTAGATCATGCCGTCAGCGACTGCATCCGTGGTGATATGATCGGTTGCTGCACGATCGGCGGCATTGAGCGAGGCAAGCCAGGTCTCGCGAACTTTCCCGGCCAGGGGAACAACCGCTTCGTCGATAATTACGACCACCAGGGGCGCGCCAATCTGTACAGCCAAATATTCTGCAGGCCGGTATGTGTAGCAACCCGACAGGACCATCGACACGGCTGCGATTGCAAGTAGGCGGCGCATCACTGACTCCTTCCCCGCGCGGCGATCGGCCAGATCGCGATCAGCTCGTCGCCACTGTAGACGTGAAAGCGATCATAGAGATTGATCGTGGTGTCGCAATGGCTGGGTTGGACCCTAACCTTTTCGCCGAGCGTCATCGACGCTGCACCGGACCCGGCGCGTTTGATGATTCCGTGCTCATCGCCGCCATACGTGTAAGTCCAGCCCGGTTTATCGAGTAGAAGTGCCGGTCCGGCATCGTTGGACAATGCCTTGTAGCCGGCATCAAGTACCACTCGATCGGCCGCGGGCGTGCTCATCACGGTTGCCAGCACAAACAAAGCGGGTTCGAAATCCTCGTAAACTTCGCCAGATTTACCGCCGATTTCGCAATACTGTCGATCCATAAAGATATAGGAACCCGGCTGGATTTCCGTGAACAGTCCCGACGCCCCCTGAACCTCGTAGGTGCCGCTGCCAGCGCCTGTAATCACGTCGGTCGGGAGGCCCGCATGCCGAAACGCATCGACCGCAGTTTGCAGCTGGGTCGTGGCTGCGCGCGCGGCTTCAGCGCGCTGACCGTAGCCATGGATGTGCTGGATCGCGCCGTGATAGCCTTGCAGTCCGCGCAACGCAACTCCCCCAAGCTGACTGACATGCTTGCCGAGTTCAACCGAGTCACCCGGCAACACACCGCAGCGACCCAATCCGACGTCGACGTCGATGACCACGCCGACACTCACGTCGTGATGGCGGGCCGCCGCGGCCAACGCTGACACCGCATCCGGGTGATCAACCGCGACAGTGATCCGCGATTGTCGGGCCAAGGTCACCAATCGCTGAAGCTTCGTGGGCCCAACGACTTCGTTGGCAACGAGCACGTCCTTGACGCCTCCCGCCACCAAAATCTCCGCCTCGCCGACCTTTTGCGCGCATTGCCCAATGGCGCCTGCTGTCACCTGCATATGCGCGATGACAGAGGTCTTGTGCGTTTTGGCGTGGGGACGGATGCTGACGCTGGCATCGCGCCCAAAATCGGCCATCCGCCGGATGTTGCGCTGAAGCGCATCGTGGTCCACCAGCAGCGCAGGTGTGTCCACAGCAGTGAGCGGGCCACCGATTCCCTCAAATATGATATCTTCCATCGCGCTAAGCAGTGACCGCTTCCTCGACAAATGCAAATCGGAAGGCATCTCCGTCGCGACGGATTCGGCCAACCGACGGCGTCGGGAAGTGGGCCGGCATGATTAAGGTGTCGGAGTCGGCGTGGCGATCAAGAAAGGCCCGCCGCATCTCGCGAGAGGCTGTGGGGTCGACGCAAAAACAGCTGTTCCAGGCCGGCATCGTGCATTGAAAGGCGTGGTGCATGAGGTCGCCGCTCATGACGGCTTCGCTGTGCGTACCCTTCACGTGCACGCAGACATGACCCGGCGTATGTCCCGGTGTCGGGTCCAACCACGCGGCATCGTCAAAGGCATAGTCCATGTCGACGAAATCAGCTTGTCCTGCCTCGATGACCGGCAACAGGCTGTCCTCGAAGTAAGGATCGGTCGTGTACAGCGCGCGCTTCTCGTCGTTCTGCCAATGATCTAATTCATCCTTGGTGAACAGGTAGCGAGCGTTGGGAAAAGTGGGGACCCAACGGCCGTTGATGAGGCGGGTATTCCAGCCCACATGATCGACATGGAGGTGGGTGCACATCACAAAATCGATGTCCGCCGGCGACAAGCCAACCGCCGTCAGCCTTTCTAGGAAAGGCCAGTTTTTCATGTGATAACGCGGTTTATGGGGCCGTTCCTTATCGTTACCCGTACATGTGTCCACGAGGATGACGTGGTGCTTGGTTCTGATGACGTAGCTGTTGAAAGCGAGGATGAGAAGATTGGTGCCAGGCTGTAACAGGTTGGGCTCGAGCCAATCTCGATGGGCGTCGAGAACCTCGGGGTCGAAGTCGGGAAACAGAATATCGGGCGCGAGCAGTGGCGCTTCGTTTTCAAGGACCCGATCGACCCAGACTCCGCCCAGGTCCCAATTGCTCATGGTCGATCCAGTAGCGGGCCGTTAGCTGACGTGCTCGCGCTTGTTCTCATAATCCGACCACGCGTCGCCCGCATAGACCGGCGTGCGCCCTTCCTGCTTGGTGATGGAATCGGCGTCATAAACCGCGACCTCGGGCACATGGGGTCGGCTCACCGCGTCGTCGACATCGAGCCACAGCCGTAGAAACAGGCGTTTTTTATCGACATTGGTGGCGTCGTCCTCGAACGCACTGCGCGCATGCATGGTGATGAAGTTATTGGAGAACGTCATGTCGCCGGGCTTGACCAGCATGTCGAGCTGGCAGTCGTCGCGCGCGGCAATCTCCTGAAAGTAGGCGATCGCCTCAAGAAGTTCGGGCGGCATTTCTATGCCCAGCCCCTTGGCAGCAGCCGGCATGTAGGCATCAACGAAACGACAACTCAGGACGCCGTCGACGGTTGAAAATATCGGCACTTTGTGCGGGGTGATCGGTTCCTGGCCAGGCGATTCCTCACCGCGACGATGGTAGTGAAAGCCCTCATAAAGGGGCGCAAGCAAATCGGGCCGGGTCGCACGAATCTCGTTGTGAACGGCAATCGCGCTGGCATATTGGCTTTGGCCGCCGGTCGCCGCCTGGCGAATGTTAAGCATGCCGATCAATTCGTTGAGGTCGGTGTGTAGCGACAGCTCGTATTTGTTGCGATAGGCGCGCTCCAGGGCGTCGGAGGCTGAATGATCGGTCACGTATCCCAATCGATCACCGAGCACGCTTTGCGAAGCGCCTTTGCCGAAATGAGCGCCGAAGCCGTAATACATGACCCCGATATCGTCGAGCGAGTACTGATCAATCGGCCAACCGCGCAGCATCAGGAAGCCGCGACCGTCCATCAATTCATGCGAGACCTGATCGAGCAGATCTTGAATATCGTCGAGCGGGAAGTTGTCCCTGGTGATCTCATCGATGCTGAGCCCGGCCTTGCGCGCCTGACCCAACGCTTGCTCCAGCGCATCGACATGGTGGGGCTCAAGGTCAATCGAGAAATCGTCTTGGCTTTTGAAATCAGTCGACTTCCACGCGTTGGGATGATCGATGTGATGTGAGATGATCGGAGTTGTCATGGCCGTTTCCTAGGCGGGTGATCATCACCCGGTTTCCGGGTGATCGTGGGGACTTGCAAGTATACCCTAAATACCAAAGGGCGGTCGCAACCGGCTCGACGCGGATGTGCTAGCCGCCGAGCGCTGCCTTCTTCCGCTCGACGTAGTCGCTGATCCCTTCCCAGGCATCGTCACTATAGATTGGCTTGCGGCCTTCCTGGCGGGCGATGGAGTTGCCCTCGAAGATCATTAGTTCCGGCACATGCGGGCGGCGCACGGCGTCGTCGGGATCGAGCCAAAGCCTGAAGAACAGACGCCTTTGATCGAGCGGCTTGTCGCTATCGTCGAAGCCGCTGCGCCCGTGTAATATGGTAAAGTTATTCGACAAAAGCATTTCGCCTGGCTCAACCATCATTTCCAGGCGGACGTCCTCGCGCGCAGAGGTCGCCTCGAAAACCTCGATCGCCTCAAGAAGTAGTGGCGGCAAGTCGACGCCGAGCTCAGCTGCTGCCGCAGGCATATAAGTATCGACGTAGCGGCAGCTCAGAAGACCATCGACCGTCGAGAAAACGGGAACTTTGTGGGGGGTAATCGGCGCTTGGCCGGGAGCGTTTTCGCCGCGGCGGTGGTAATAGAACCCTTCGTAAAGAGCCGGCAACAGATCCGGGCGGGTGGCAAAAATCTCATTGTGAACGGCGATCGCGCTGGCGTATTGGCTCTCACCGCCAACCGTCGCCTTGCGAATATTGAGCATCCCGATCAGATCATTGAGATCGGTGTGGGGCGAGAGCGCATACTTGTTGCGGTAGGCGCGCTCGTCCGGGTTTTCGTCGGAATGATCGGTCACCTGGCCGAGCAGGTCGCCCATCACGCTCTGCGACGCGGCGTTGCCGAAATGCAAACCCAGCCCGAAATACATGATGCCGATATCCTCGACCGAATAGCGATCGAGCGGCCAGCCACGCAGCATGAGGAATCCGCGCTGGTTCATGATTTCGTCGAACATCTCGTCGATAAGGTCTTGGATATCGTCGAGCGGGAAATCGCTCTTGGTGATCGTCGCGGTCGTGAGACCGCGCTCCTTCACCCGATTGAGCGCCGCATCGAGAGCGCGAATATGGCGCTCTTCAAGATCGATGGAGAAATCGTCCTTGCCGTGAAAATCGCTGCCTTTCCAAGCGCTTGGGTGATCGATGTGGTGCGTGATCATCGGCGTCATGGCAATCTCCGGGCAAGTCTAAGAGTTGGCGTGCCAGGGCACATTGGGCCACCCCGTATGCTACTCTCGTTAATACAGATCATAGTCTAATCAACACCCACCATGTCCGACAATTCGCAGGACTACGTACTGACGACACCGTTCGATACGGCGGCCCTTTCGGTCGAACCCGACATTATCGCCCCCGATGGCTCGGAGATCCGGCTGTTACCGCCGCCGCGTAGTGGAATCGCGAGCCTCGCCCACTGTACGTTGCGGGCCGGGCAGGTCTCCAAAGCGGTGTGCCATCGAACGGTCGAAGAGGTTTGGTATTTTCTAACCGGCGCCGGCGAGCTCTGGCGCGCGGTTGAGGATCTTGAGGAAGAGCTTGCGGTGCGCCCGGGAATGTCGGTGACAATTCCGACCGGAACGCGGTTTCAATTCCGCTGTAAAGGCAACGCCCCCCTCACCTTCATCCTCGTCACCACACCATACTGGCCAGGCGACGGTGAGGCCGTGCGCGTCAAGGATCACTGGCAACCGACCAGCTGAGGGGCGCCAAACATACCCAACACGTGGATCCGCGTCGGCCGTGGGCAGTTGCCCGAACCCCGCAAACGGTGACACTATCTTTGCCAGCGTACCGAGCCCTGTGCTCCAGTTCCGCTGAGTCCTGTGCCGATAGCGCACCGATGGGTATGGCGAAGACAGAAGAAAAAAAGGAGAAAAAACCGGGCCTGCTCAAAAAGCTCAAGGTCGGTGTACGTAATCTACTAACCGAGCCGGTCGCGCAACCCACCAAAGGCGACGACGAACACACCGAAGATGAAGCGTTCGCCGACGCAGAGGCAATTACGGAACATGCACCGGTCGAACAGATAAGCACCGAGGCGTTCGAAACCGAACTTCAAGGCCTGATCGATGGGCACGGCAAGGTGCTCGCGGGAAAAATGCAGTTCGTGGACCTTTCGGACATGAAGGGCAAATATCCCGAGCGATGGGAGGAGATCTCGGAGCCGTTGCATGCGCTCGCGGCGAGCGTGATCGGGATGAATTTGGCGCAAGAGGATATCTACACCCGCCTACAAGACTCTCATCTCATCGTATTCGCCGAACTCAGCCAGGCCGAAGCCAAAGACCGATGTGTGAAAATTACCCAGGAGATCTCCGAGCTACTGGTCGAGCAAGGGGTCGATTCCTCGGTTGTTGCAGCAAAATCAGTGGTCGGTGAGGTCGATGGCCGTGCCGCCATCGAAGATTTAGACGTTGAGGCGTCATCAAAACCACGGGTCAGCGCAAAGACCACAAAGCCACGATCAAAACGCCGATAGCTATCCGGCCATCGTCAAGCCGCCGGAGACGCTGATCACTTGGCCGGTGACAAACGCTGCATCCTCACTGGCAAAGAATGCAATGATGCCCGGAATATCGTCGGGCTCGCCCATCCGCTTCATTGGAATCGCACGCTGCAACGCATCATAGACCTTGCGGCCGCTCTCCCCCTCGCCGGCGAAGGATCTTAAAATGGGCGTATCGGTCGGCCCCGGACAGACGCAATTGACGGTTATTCCCTTGGTCGCCACTTCGCGCGCGAGTGTTTTGGTGAGCGAGATAATGCCGCCTTTACATGCCGAGTAAACGGCTTCACCGGACGAACCAACCCGCGCCGCATCTGAGGCGATACTGACGACGCGCCCAGCGCCACGTTGAACCATCCCCTTCAGGATCACGTGCGTAACATTGAGCGGCCCACGTAAATTGATATCGATTATTTTGTCCCAAAGTACGGCATCGGTATCGACGAAGTTCATGAAGCGATCCCAACCGGCGCAGTTTACGAGGACGTCGATCGACCCGAGTTCGGTTTCACATGAACTGACCGCAGCTTCAACCGCTGCATAGTCGGAAATATCGAGTGCCTGCGGCCAAGCCTGGCGACCGGATGCACGCAGCTCTGCCGCAACACGATCTGCACCCTCAGCATCGATATCAAGAACCCCGACCCGGGCACCCTCCTCGCTAAAACGCCGACAGATCGCACCACCGATGACGCCGCCCCCACCGGTGACAACGACGGTCTTACCCTCTAAGCCGCGCATCGATCTTGACCTTTTGCTATTGTGACACCGCACTTAGGCGCATCCAAAAGGCATACTCTGAGCGGTTATCAAGGCTTCGTCATCCCACAACGTGCCACCTCCCTCACCCGTGTGTGCGGCTGTCATCCCACAACGTGCCACCTCCCTCACCCGTGTGTGCGGCTGCCATGTAGCGATGGGAAATGTCCTGCGTGTGTTCGGTAATCGGTCGGGCGTTCGTTTCCCAAGCCGCCAGCCCTGTTTCGAGGTCGTCGGCCGCGGCGACTTCACCCGCCAGCGCCAACGCATTCATCATCGCGCATCCGGCTCCTTGACCGAGCGTAGGCGCCATCCCGTGCGCGGCATCACCAATCACGGCCACCCGACCCTGCGACCATCGTTTCAGCGTTACGGTCTCATAGACATCCCAGCGGCCCTGGCTGCCGACGCGGGCAAATAGATCGGCCAAATGCGGCCAGGCCGCGGACCACAGGTCTCGATCGATCGGAATAGATTTGCCGGCCGTGTCGGCCTCAGCGACGGTGAAGGCGACATAGAGGTTGTCGGCGTCGCAGGGAACGTAAAGCATGCGTCGGATCTGTTGGTTGGGCGGGCTCAAATAGTGGATGACGTTGTCGGGTTCATCCTTCGCGCGCGACGTGAGCAAGCGGATCGCACCGAAATCACCCGCGCCGTACCTATTTTCCGTGAGATCAAGCGACTCTCGAACCTCGGAATTCACGCCATCCGCCGCAATCACAAGGTCCGCACGGTGCCGTGTTCCATCGGCGAGAAGGAGTTCACCCTCAGGAGTTGCGCCTACGGCAGTTGAATCTGTTTCGAACACGGTGCCGTTGCGGTTGGCGGCGCCAAGTAACGCCTCATATAGGCACTGACGAGTCATTGTGATCATCCGCGTACCGAGTGCGGCACCGAATGACTTCTCAGCGACCAGATCATCAAGATGATCCCGGACCTCGTAGCGGGGCGCCTGCCAGGCACCAGCCAGGACGAGCGCGCCGACCCCTAGGGCGTCCAATACGCGAAGGCCATTTTCCCAAACAAAGATGCCAGCGCCAAAGGCGCGGAGTTCCGAGGAACGTTCATGGATGCGTACGGTCCAGCCGTGGTGACCAAGCGCCGCGGCCACCGCCAGACCTGCGAAGCCGCCCCCAGCAATCTCCGCGTGGCCTTTCACGCGGCGGGGTCGGCGAGTGCGCGAAGAGCACGGTGCCCGATCAAGCGCCCTTCGAATTCAGCCATCGCGTCGAGCAGGACATCGACATAGTAATCAGCCATCGTCCAGTCGACGAGCAGGTCGTAAGCCAGGACCGCTCCAACGTCATTGCGAATAATGATGCCGGTCGCGCGGGCGATCGACGTTTGGGCCAACCGATGCTGATCGAACTTATGTGGCCGCAAATCAATCGCCGACATCTTTGCGAACATCGCCGCGCTATGCTCACCGCAGATACGGAACCATGCGTGGGTTTCGCGGCGCGGCAGAGGATAGCCGCGCGCGGTCTGCTCGCTTGAATGCCAGTCCGACTCGAGTTGTTCCGCCAAGCTAGAGACACCGGTAATGTCGGACAGGATGAGAATTTCCTGCGGCCCAAGCTGGGCCGCGATGGCACCGTCAGTTTGCAGACTTGCCAAATTGGTTGCGGCCGGCAATGCGACATTGCGTGACGCCAACCAATCACATGTGCCGGCCCCCTTGAAACCGATCCTCGGCAGCACTGAAAGATCGCACAGTCCCAGCTGACGCGCCGCTGCTTGTTCAGCGCCGGGATCGCCAAAGTCGGTGACCAGCGCGGTATCGGCATGGGCTGCGAAGCGCGCACCGGCGGCGGCGTTTGATCGGTAAACAGGTGACCGGCGTGTGACGTTTGCGGGCTGGATGTCATCGCTCATCACTACATCTCCTGACGCCGATTATCAGGATCGTAGAATGGCAATTCGACGACCGTTGCATTGACACTGCGGCCGTCGTCGAGCCGGATAGGAACGGCATCACCCGGCTCGGATGTTTCCCGCGCGGTGTAGGCAAGACCAATGATTCGGCCAAGGTTGGACGAGCGCACAACCGAGGTCACAAAGCCGGTGATCTCACCGTTTTGCAGAACCAGATTGGATTCCTGGGGCAGCGGTGCGAACGGGTCGTCGATCGCAAATCCCACCAACTTGCGCTTTGACAAATAGCGGTCGCGAACCTCGATGGATCGCTTGCCCACAAAAAACGGCTTACGGCGGGAAATCGCCCACGTCATATGAGCTTCCTCGGGCGTCGTCATCGCGTCGGTGTCCTGACTAACGATAATATGACCCTTCTCAAGACGCAGGACACGTTGGGTTTCGACGCCGAAGGGCACGATGCCGAAGCTTTGGCCTGCAGCCATGATCGTGTCCCACAGGGCCTCACCATGGCCCGACGCCACGTGGACCTCAAACCCGAGTTCGCCGACAAAGCCAACGCGAAACACCCGCGCCGGAATTCCCGCCACGTGGCCTTCACGGACGCCCATATAAGGGAACGCCTCGACTGACAAATCAATGTCGTCAACCAGCGTGGCGAGAAGTTCCCGCGAGCGTGGCCCGGCAACGTTGACCGCGGCGAAAGCCACCGAGACGTTGGCGACATCGACGCTCAGACGCCACTGGGCATTCCACCACAGCATAGTCTGGTAGACGCGCTCGGCTCCGGTCGTGGTCGTGGTGACGTAATACCAATCATCGGCAAAGCGGCAGGCAACCCCATCATCGATAATCGTTCCAGCGTCGTTGGTCATCAGCACGTAACGGGCGCGACCTATGGGCTGCTTCAGATATGCAAATGTATACATGCGGTTCATGAATTCGGCAGCGTCGGGTCCGCGGATCTCAAGGCCCCCGAGGGTGGAGACGTCGATCATGCCAAGGTTTTGCCGTACCGCGACGGCTTCGCGAGAGACGCATTCGTCACGGTGCTCGCTCGGGCCATAAAACGCGGGACGCCACCAGACCCCGGCGGTCAACATTTGGGCGCCGGCTTCGAGATGGCGATGGTGCATCGCTGTGTGTCGCTCGGGCTCGAAGCTGCGTCCAGCGAGTACGCCGAGCCGTTCGCCGTAGACCGGCGGGCGCGCTGTTGTAACGCCGACCTCGGCCAAGGTGCGGTTGGTCTCTCTGGCGACGATCCGCGCGGTGTTAAGGGCCGAGTGGCGGCCCTGGCTCGGCCCCATGCCGACCGTGGAGAATCGTTTCACCAATTCCAACTCGGCGTAACCATCGGCGACGGCGTTGGCGATATCGGCGACCTGCAGATCCTCGTCGAAATCGACGAAATCCTTTCCTTTGGGATGGGCGTAAACCGGATGGAGGAACGTTAAGCGACGCGGCGCAGGCCCAGGTCGTTCAGGTTCCACCCCCGCTGCCGCACCAAGCGAATTTGCCGCGTGCCAGCCCGCATAACGACCATCTGCTATTGCCGGGCCTACCTGGCAAGCCGAATTAAGCGAACCAGCAATCGCGACATGTTCGGGTAGACCAACGATCGAGAACGTTGCATCGCTGTCGTTATGGCCGAGGCTGGCACCGGCTTGGAGGGCGAGCTGATAGGCGGGCATTGATCCAACGGATACGCAGAGGAGATCGCAGTCGAACGTGCGTGTAGTCGCTGGACCCGCACCGGTGCCGATGGTCACCCCCGCCAAATGCCAGTTGCCTTCTCCGGCTGTCGCCGAAGTAACGCCCTGTCCGCGATGGATGGCGATGCCCCGATCAGCGATTGCTAGCACCCTTGCGTCACGGGACGGTTCGGTTCGCAAATCGACGACTCCGACTACTTCGGTGCCGGCTTCCAACAGATCGAGGGTAACGCCATAGCCGTCGTCGTCGTTGGCATAGACGACAGCGCGGCGACCGGGTCGTACACCATAAGCCTTGATTAGGCGCTGCGCCGCCGTTCCCAGGATGATCCCGGGCAGGTCGTTATTGTGGAAAGTAGCTGGCTGACCCATCGTCCCCGTCGCCAGCACCAATTCGCGGGCGCGTATTTTGTACAGACGATTACCTTTGATGACGGGCAGCCAATTGTCGGCAAACCAGCCATTGCAGACGGCGTCAGTCATAACGGTGATGGTTGGTTGCTGCTCGATCGACGCCAGTAATTCTGCGCGAAGTTGGGCCGCTGCCTGACCCTCCGAATCGAGCCGCTCGTAGGCAAGCGCACCGCCTAACCTACGGTTCTCATCAACCAACAGCACATCCAGCCCGGCTTGTGCCGCTGCCAGTGCCGCTGCCATCCCGGCCGGTCCGCCGCCAATGACGGCGACGTCGTAAAACCCGAATGCTTTGTCGAAATAGCGGTGCGGGGCATCGGGGGAAATTCGACCTAGACCTGCCTTCTTACGGATCGCCGGTTCCCAAAAATGCTCCCAAAACCACTGCGAGCGATAAAAGGCCCGGTAGTAAAACCCGACCGGCATAAATCTGGCGAAGCGCCCAAGGACGTCATCGCGATCCTCCTCCAGCGAACCGCGGTAGTTTTGGCCTTCGATGGTCGCGCCTTGGAGAACGCGTTCTCGATCAGCTGGAACATTGGGCTCGTGGCCCACCTGTACGAGGGAATTCGCCTCCCAGCCGGCTAGCGAAAAAACGCCGCGCGGACGATGGTATTTGAATGAACGCGAGAGCACCCACTGATTGCTCGCGGCGAGTGCGCTGGCGATGGTATCACCGGCCAGGCCCTGAAATGGGCGTCCTTCAAAGGTGAACTCGATCTGCTGCTCATAGTCGACGAGTTCGCCGCCCGCAATCCGATTTACGCCGGAGCTGATTGCATCAGGTGTCATGCCGATGCCGATCCGTCCTTTGGGGGCTCGGCTTGCCCGAACTCGACTCGTTGGTTGAACAAATCGTCTGACGGGTAGGTTCGCAAGACCTCATCGGTGACGGTGTTGCGCTCGGCGATGAACCAGTAACTGGTTGGTAGATGGCACCACCACTCCCGGACAACGCCAGCTTCGTTGGCCGACAACCACAAATAGTCGCGCCAGACATCGTCGCTGATTTCGGCGCCGTCCGGCATGGCCATGACCTCGCCGGCGCACTGGAACTCGTTGATATTGCGGTCACCGTTGAGCGGACAGCGCATCACCTTCATGCCGCAGTCTCCGGAGGCGAATGGGTTGGATAGACCATCAGTGACTGGCCGCGGTGGCGCCCATTTCGTTGACCAATGACATCGTGTCGAAGCGGGACAGTCGGAACGGCGCGATGATATCGGGCATCCGCCCGGTGGCGATGGTCTGAGCCATGAACTTGCCGGTCGCCGGCGTGGCCTTGAAACCCCAGGTTCCCCAGCCCGCATCGAGCCAATAATCGTTAACCGGGCTTTCGCCCATGATTGGGCTGTAGTCCGGCGTCATATCCGTCATCCCCGCCCATTGCCGGACCAGCCGAACATCGGCCAAGAACGGAAATAGTTCGAGCGTATGGGCGATCAGGCTTTCCTTGAGATCAAGCGTCGATCGGGTGGAATAGAGTTCGTACGGATCGGAGCCGCCGCCAATAACAATCTCGCCGCGGGCGGTTTGCGAGATGTAGCAATGCAAGGCGGACGATGAAACCAAAGGGTCGATAAAAGGCTTCAACGGTTGGGTCACCATCGCCTGGAGCGGGTAGGTCCGGATCGGCAAACGAAAGCCCGCCATCTTCGCGACAACCGACGACATTCCGGCAACGGCCTGGACCACGGCACCGGCGTGAATTGTGCCGGCCGTCGTTTCGACGCCAATCGCTGACCCCTTCTCCTGGAGAACGCCTGTCACCTCGGTGCGCTGATGGATCTCGACACCGCGATCGGCGGCGCGCGCCGCGTAACCCCAGGCAACAGCGTCGTGGCGCGCGGTGCCCGCTTCCGGGTGCCACAGCCCTGCCATCACCGGCCAGCGCGCATCGAGCGGCATGTGCAAGCACGGCACGATCTCGCGGATCGTGTCGCGGTCAACCATTTCGATGCCGGTGCCATGGAACTTACCGACCTCGGCGCGCAACCGGAATGTTCTCACCGTGGCATCGGTGTGGGCGAGCGTTAGCTGCCCACGCTTCGAATACATCACGTTGTAGTCGAGCTCTTGCGAGAGTCCGTCGAATATTTTGACCGACGCTTTATAGAAGCGGACCGATTCGGGCGTGATGTAGTTTGACCGAATGACTGTGGTGTTACGGCCCGTATTGCCACCGCCAATGTAGCCCCTATCGAGCACGCAGACGTTCGTGACACCCCAGTCATTCGCCAAGTGATAGGCGGTCGCGAGCCCATGTCCGCCGCCGCCGATAATGACGACGTCATAGGACGGTTTCAGGTCTGTCGCCGGCGGTAGGTCGGGCTTTGCCGGATAAGCGCGGCGCAGGCCATATTTTAGGAGGCCAATAGGCATAATATGGGCGGGATTTGGGGCTGGATCAGCGGCGGTAGAATTCAAACAAGTACGCGTCAGAGAACTTGCCGCTTTCTCGGTCGTCCGCCAACAGGTTTTCTGCACGATCGCTGGGCGGGCCGTAGCCACCGGCACCCGGCGTTTCAATCATGATTTTTTCGCCTGGTTCAACAGCCACCCCCGACGGTTTGATGTCGAGGGCGGTTTCGCTGGCATCAGTTTGTTGAAACACGAACCGGCCCGGGCGCCCTGCGCGACCGCCAAAGATTCCCCAGGCCTGATGGCTAAACCGCTCCCCCTGGCCGTTGAACAAGCAGCGGTGGCCGACCGGCGTCACGACTCGCCGCAATCCCTGCCCGCCTCGATACCGACCGGGTCCGGCGGAATCGTCGACCAATTCATAACGTTCGACCCGCAATGGATATTCCATCTCGATCGCTTCAACCGGGAGGTTCGAGGTGTTGGTGGTATGAACCTGAACACCATCCTTGCCATCGTGGTCAAAACGAGCTCCGCCGCCGCCCCCCAATGTCTCAAGATATAGGTAACTCTGGCTGGTACGAGGATCGAGACCAGAAAAAACCGCAGTTGTATTGGCGCCGTTGGACGCCCCGGTCGCCGCGCTGGGCAACACCTCGGCGAGCGCGCCGATGATCATGTCGGCGATCCGCTGGCAGGTGTTGGCACGACCCGCGACCGGTGCTGGCGCAATACAATTCACGAGCGATCCCGGCTCGGCAACAATCTCGCAAACGTCGATCACCCCTTGATTGTTGGGGGCCGTGGGATCAAGCAACGACTTCAACGCGTAACAGACCGTCGCGTGGGTGGGATTAAGCGGCACATTGATATTGCCGGTGACTTGACGGGCGGTGCCGGTGAAGTCGAACAAGATGCGTTCGCCAGAAACTTCAATCTTAAGCGCCACCGGAATATCGGTTGCGCCCATGCCGTCGTCGTCCATAACGTCGGAAAACGTATAGGAACCGTCGGGAATCGCAGCCACCGCATCGCGCATCCGCCGCTCCGTGCGTGAGATCAGCTCTTCAAATGTGACGTGCAGCGTATCGACCGTGTAGCGCTCAACCAGTTCGCCCAGGCGTCGTTCGCCGAGCCGGCACGCGGCGATCTGCGCGTTGTAATCGCCCCGCCGCTCCTCTGGCAGCCGCGCGTTTAGCAGCAACAAATCAAAGATGTCACGGCACAACTCACCAGCTTGGAAAAGACGCACAACCGGGATTCGCAGGCCTTCCTGGTAGATTTCCGACATGCCGCCGGCGATTGATCCTGGCGCCATGCCGCCCATATCGGCGTGATGCGCAACATTGCAAATAAACGCCAGCAGCCGCCCATCATGAAACACAGGCATGGCCATATTGATATCCGGAAGATGGGAGCCGCCCGCCACATGCGGATCGTTGGCGAGAAACAGATCGCCCTCGCGCATGGCATCAGGTGGGTAGCGCTCGAAGAGATGCTCCATCAAGCCTTTCATCGAGGAGAGATGGATGGGCAGCGCGTTTTCGGCTTGAACTACCTGGCGCCCCTGTGGATCGACGATCACTGTAGAGTGGTCGTGGCGTTCCTTAATATTGGTCGAATAGGCGCTACGCATAAGCGCAATGTAGGTTTCGTCGGCAATCGAACGCAGCGCGTTAAAGAGGATCTCCAGCGTCACCGGATCAAGTTTGGCGAGATCTTTGGTCATGCCGCAAGTTCCAGCACGAGGTTACCGGTCGGGTGTACAACGGCACGATCGCCCGGAAAAACAATCGTCGTTGCATCGAGTTGATCGATTACCGCGGGTCCGTTGATAACCTGACCGGGCACCAAGGCGCGACGTTGGTGGATTGCAGCATCGCGCGATTGCTCGGCTTCGAAATAGATCGGTCGGCTCGATTCAGATCGAGCCGGCTCCGCGTGCGCCAGCTCACCTAGGATGGGCTCGTCTTCCACAATACTCGCGGTAAGCCGGAGATTGATGATTTCGACCGCATCGTCCGGGTTATGAAATCCGTAGTTTGCATCGTGCACGGCAAAGAACAGCTGTTTGAGTCGGTCAATATTGGGGGCTTGGGCCGACATTTCAGAATCTACCACCCGAAGTTCGAAGTTTTGGCCGACGTAACGCATGTCGTAGGCAATCGTGATCGATCGTTGCGCGTGGTCGTTTGATTTCCACGTCGCAGCATCCCGGTCGAACCACGCCGTGGCGTCGCGTCTGAGCGCGCCAGTCAATTCGCTCAAGATTTCTATTCCATCTTGATCGAGCGGCAACCGTGAAGATCGAACGAACTCTTCCTTTCGGTCCGCGAAAACGAGCCCTTGCGCGCACAAGATGCCGGGGTCGCGCGGCACGATGATTTCTCGGATCCCGAATGCGCGGGCCACATCGGTAGCATGCAGCGGGCCAGCGCCGCCGAACGGCATTAGTACAAAATCACGAGGATCGTGGCCCCGTTCGACCGAGACCGCACGAATGGCACGCACCATGTTGGCAACGACAATGCTGACGATACCGTGCGCAGCGCGCTCGATACTCGTGTCGAGTTGGCGCGCGGTCGGTCCGATTGCCCGCCTTGCTGCGTCGATGTCGAGATCCATCGCGCCGCCGAGCAGCCCGTTCGGCGACAATCTGCCCAAGACGGCATTGGCATCTGAGACCGTTGGCCTAACGCCTCCCTTTCCGTAGCAGGCCGGGCCGGGATCGGCACCAGCACTCTCGGGTCCAACCTTCATCAAGCCATCGCGATCAAACCACGCGACCGACCCGCCGCCAGCGCCGACAGTGTTAATGTCAACCATTGGTAAGCGCACCGGGAAGCCGGAAACGTCGCGGCTAAAACTCATGCCCGCCTTGTGCTCACGGATTAGGCACACATCAGCACTTGTTCCGCCCATATCAAGCGTGATGACGTCGGCTCGACCGACCTCGCGCGCGGTATGCACGGCACCGACAACGCCGGCCGCGGGTCCTGACAAAACGGTGCGAACGGGATAGCGAGCGGTGGTCGCCGCGGACATCAAGCCGCCGTTTGACTGATTGATGCCGACACTCGCCTTCGGCGAAGTCTTTGCTAATCCTGCGCCAAGCGCATCGATATAGGGGGCGACCACGGGTTGGAGATAAGCGTTCAATACGGTTGTCGAGAAGCGTTCGAATTCGCGAAATTCCGGGTGCACATCGGACGATAGCGAAATGAACATATGCGGGAACGCCTGCTGTAAGGCCTCGCCGAGGGCGCGCTCGTGAGCACCGTTTCGAAAAGCAAAAAGCAGGCACACGGCGCATGCCGTGGCGCTTGACGCTCGCACGGCGTCGATCATCGCTTCGATCGCTTCCGGTGTTAGTGGAATCAGCGTGTCGCCCTCAGCATCGAGACGCTCGCTCACTTCGAAGCGATGCTTACGCGGCACCAGCGGTGGCGGATGATCGACCTGCAAATCGTAGAGCTTGGGCCGGGTCTGCCGTCCGATCTCAAGCAGGTCGCGAAATCCGTCGGTCGTGATCAACGCGACATCGGCGCCCCGCCGCTCGATCAGGGCGTTGGTACCGACCGTGGTTCCGTGCGAGAAGAAGTCGATTTCATTAAGCGCCAGACCGGACGCCTCGGCCAGGGCCTCGATACCACTCATGATCGCGTTTGCCGGATCATCCGGTTGCGATGGAAGTTTGTGAACAAACGCCTGGCCGCTGGCGCGATCAATCGCGAACAGATCGGTGAACGTGCCGCCGACATCAACGCCGACGATCCAGGTCATCGTCTAACCACTACGATGGATGAACTACGTTTGTGTGCCGTCAGTCCGCATAAGTCCGGACCACAGACGCTAGTTTTTCGCCAAATGCCGATTCGCGATCCGAGGCCGGAAGGTTGGCGCTATCAAATACGAGCTGCGAAACCTTATCGCCGACTTCCCGCATCATGGCACGGTCGTCGCCGTTCGCTGGCGGAATGGTCACAACGGTATCTTGCGTATAGGTCGGCACCACGCCATCGACCCTTGGGCTTCTATCGACGCTGACGAAATCCTCTCCATCACGCACGGCGTGAATGTTTTCGCGAATGATTTTTCGCAACATGGCGACTCCGCGATCGCCGTGGTTGAGATTCCAGGCCGCGTTCCGCGCGACGTCGCCCTGCCCCGCGATCGCTTCATAATCGCCCGGCACACGCTGACGCTCGGCGTAAGGCCGCTCATCTTCGGTCTGGCCGATGAAGTCGATTTTGCCGGCACCGACCAGGTTTGGATCAGCATCGCTGTCCCGATCCAACCGATCGCTGAAGAACCGCCAGCCAATCATTTGCGTGTGGGTGTCGTCGATGGGCCGCATCCATCGCGTCAGCGCACACCGCAAAAACGTCTCTTCGTACTCCGCCGAAATCCACAAATGACCGGTCTGATTGAGATTAGGCAGCATGACATCGGTCGTGCGCACCCAGACGTGGTCGTTCCAACGACGCACATTGATGTTGATCATCCCCAGCGGCGTATCGACGTAGGTAAGCTCCGGAAGCTCGCCCCACGAAACCGCGAACTGCGCGCCACTGACGCGTGTGTGAAGAAAACACGAATGCGTTGGATCTTGGGTGTTGTCGAGCACCTGGATCCAGTTGCACGGAAAATAGAGCGAGAACGGGACCGATTTGGTATCGGGTTGGACGTAGGAATCAAGAATCGGGAATTCAGGCACATCTGTGGGCGGCCCCATATAGGTGAAGATAATGCCGTTGTACTCCTGAACCGGATAGGCCGGGTGGTAGAGCCGTTCTTTGATTTTGCTACCAGGATCGTTGGGTGTTTCCAAGATTGTGCCATCGGGCGCGAAGTGCCAGCCGTGGTAGCAGCACTGCAGCCCTTGATCTGTTGGCAGCCCATATTCGAGTGACGCGCCGCGGTGACTGCAATGTTTTTCAACCAGCCCAAGTTTGCCGGCCCGCGTTCTAAACAGGACAAGCTCTTCGTCGAGCATGCGCACGACCATTGGCACGTCGCCCAGTTCTTCTGACAGACAAACCGGTTGCCAGGTGCGGCGAAGGTATTCACCGCCATCGGTACCGCGTCCGACGCTGATAACTTCTTCGTCGATCGGAATCGAGCGCGGCCGATCATAGGCAGCGTTGGCTTGGCGAACCCGAGGGACTTCGTTCTCAAAGCGGGCGGTCTCTCCCGAAACCTCGTTCATAGCAATGTCCCCTGCTCAGATGGAGGAAGTCTATCGCGCTTTGTTTTCGCTTAGAAATCGCCGATAACATCTAACATTGCTGCGGAAAGCGCACGAATGGCGACACGGCCAGCAACGCAGACGCATTGCGCGACGCGGCGTTATGCGGCCTCGGATTGATGCGCGTGCCCGCGTGGGTGGTCGAACGAGACATCAAAGAGAAGACGCCTAAAAAGTTTTTGAAGGCCGATCCGACCAGTGCCCGCTTATTCGACTGATCTATATACATAACCGCTTGATGTCGCCCAGGGTTCGCACCTTCATTGACTTCGCGGTTCATCAGTTAGTAGCTGACCACGATAGCAACAGGGGCCTTACGTTCGACAGATGCCGATCAAGCAACCCGAGCGGAACGAAATGAGCGGTAGGCTACAAAGTTCAGAGCCCGACTCGTCGACGATCGATTTGCGGGCCCTACGCGCATATCGTTTGGGTCGGGTTCAAGCGGAAATGAACGCGGCCGCCGTTGGTGCGGTGCTAATGTTCGACCCGCTCAACATTCGCTATGCCACCGACGCCCGCAACATGACGTTGTGGAAGGCCCATTCCTGGGGTCGCTACGCCTTTCTTCCAGTCGACAGCGGCGCCATCGTGTTTGATGCACCGGGTAGTCTGCACCAAAACGAAACGCTCGAGACCGTTGCTGAATCGCGCCCGTCGACCGGCCTCGGTTACATTTACGGCGGCGAGGGACTGGTTGAACGCACCGCCAAATGGGCGGCCGAAATTGCTGACCTGGTGGCCCAACATTGCGGGCGGGAAAAACGGCTTGCGATCGACCGCATCGACCCGCTTGGCGCAAGCGCGCTGGCGCGGCACGGCATCGAGTTGGTCGATGTAAGCCGCATCATGGAACGCGCCAGGCTGATCAAATCCCAAGAAGAGATCGCTTGCATGAAAATCGCGGTCGCCGCATGCGAAGCCGGTATGTGGGCAATGCATCGGGCCCTTGCTCCAGGTATGACGGAGAACGAGCTCTGGTCGCTGCTGCACCAAGCCAACATCGCGCGCGACGGTGAATGGATTGAAACCCGCTGCCTCGCATCGGGTGAACGTACCAATCCATGGCTACAGGAATGTTCGGACCGGGTTATTCACGCCGGAGAATTGGTTGCCTTCGACACCGATCTGATTGGGCCGTTCGGCTACATGGCCGACATTTCGCGGACTTACTATTGTGGTCATGCGAAGGCCACCGACGAGCAGCGCCGGCTCTACAGCCTGTCTTACGAACAAATCCAGCATGATGTTGCGCTTCTCGCGCCGGGCATGGAGTTTGCCGAATTTGTCGAACGCGCTTGGCAGATTCCGGATGAGTTTGTAGCCAACCGCTATGGCTGCGTCGCCCACGGCGTCGGGATGTGCGATGAGTATCCGACTATTGGCTACCCAACCGGACCCGGCCTCGGCAACGTCGACGGGACTTTCAAACCCGGTATGACGATTTGCATCGAGAGCTATATCGGTGCTGACACCGGCGTCGAAGGGGTGAAACTCGAACAGCAACTACTGGTAACCGAACGCGGGACGGAATTGCTTTCAACGTTCCCCTTTGAAGAAGAATTATTGTGATTTGCAACATGTGAGGGAGGAAACGATGCCACGCAAGAACATAAGCTCAGGGCGCCCCTGGGAAGACTCAGCCGGCTATTCGCGGGCCGTACGCGTCGGCAATATCGTCGACGTATGCCTGACCACACCGACCGCGCCTGACGGAACTATCCTGCATCCAGGTGACGTCTATAAACAAACCAAGCTCGCGCTCCAAATGGTTGGCGAAGCACTCGCGGAAGCGGGTGCGACGTTCAACGATGTGGTCAAGACGCGGATGTATCTGCTCGACATGTCGACATGGGAAGAAGCCGCGCGCGCCCATGCGGAGGTATTTCGCGATATCAAACCAACAACCGGGTGGATTGGCGTCAGCGGATTTTTTACCGATGGGATCGTCGCCGAAGTCGAGGCGATGGCGGTGATCGAAGACTGAGCAGCAGGCTACTCCGAATCCATTACCTCGGGCAGATGGATCGTAATCGAGGGAAACGCGGCGCGGCCGACTTTAAGAATGGCGATCGGCAGGCTGGCAATTTCGTCACCGGAGATTGTGAACTCTCGCTCGACTACTGCGACATGAACAAATAATTCGCGCTTGGCGAGGCCGCGCAGTCGTGTGTCGAGCTGGGCCAATGCGGTCGCTTGATCATTGCTGTTCGCTTCGTCCCAATCTTCTGCAAGCTCGAAAAATAGGTCGAGAAACGCATCGGCAGATTCGGACTCGGCGTCGCCTTCGCGATCGTCGCGTTCGACAACATGAGCGAGTTGGGCGGCTTCAACCGCGGTCCATAGATCGGCACCGCGGTCGGCGCGCTGTGCTGTGACGAGTTCGCTATCGGTTTCCATATAACGGTTATGATCCAACTCTAGCCAGTTGGACCAGCCCTATCCCATCGCTAATTAGCTAACGCCTTGGGCGCCAGGAGTGCAAGTGCCGACTCCATTGTTTCCAACTCCCAAATCCGTTCGATCAAGCCTTCGGCCTCGTCCGGCCGCATTGACGTGGCGGTGCAGGCACGGAACTTGGCCTCAAGCTCGGCGTCACTGATCGGCCGTTGCGGCGTCCCCGTCGCAGCTGGATTGACCGTCCGAAGCTCGCGTCCATCGACGGTCCATATCGTGGCAATTGCTGGCTCGATAACGTCGTCGTCCGATTTTTCCTGTTCCGCCAACGCTTCAGATGGCACGACCTCGACCTTTGTCAATTGATCGAGGGTAGTGGGGTCGCTAATCGCAGCTTCGGTCAGATGATCGAAGGTTATGCCATCGAATAAGAGGGCACAGGCGATGCAATAAGGCAGACTGAATTGAGCCTCGGTGATATCTCGTGGCACGCGGTATTGCATGTAGTGGCTGATCGCAGGTGTGACCTCGCACCGAACCTTGGTTACTTGATCGGCCGTCAGACCGTGCTCGGCTTTGAGATCGAGTACCGCTTCGACCGACCCTTGTGCGCCCGCGCAGACCGGATAACGCTTGAACGTAAGACGTGATGTTTTGAGGACGAAGCGGTCACCTAGTTTGGCTAACTCGCTGGGGAAGAAGGTTCTATCGGCAAACATATTGGTGAACCCCTGCGCATGTTCGAACACGTCGTCGGGTGCGGTGAGACCGGCGAGCGCAAAGTTTGCGGCCTGCACACCTGCTTCGGCAGCTCGCCCACACGCGTAGGGCTTGATCGGTGTTCCCACCAGAACATACGGGCCCGTCGCCTGTGCCGCAGCAATGCCAATGGCCTGGGCTAGCCCCTTTGCATCCAAACCCATGGCTTTGCCGGAACCCATTGCCGACCCGATAGCGCCAAGCAATCCGGTGGTCCACCAACCACGAAAAAAAAGCTCCGGCGTGAAGGCCCGCCCGAGCGCATATTCGGCCTCCACGCCGGCGACGAAGGCGGTGAGAAGATCGGCGCCGCCTGCCTGATTGGCTTGGGCAACCGCAAGGACGGCGGGCCACACCGCCGCCGTTCCATGCACCATCCCTTCGAAAGAGACATCGTCGTAGTCCCAGGCGTGCGCAGCCGTCCCATTGGCCAGCGCCGCGCCGGTGCTCGACGCGGTGGCATCTTCGCCAATTAGCGAACAGGGCCCGGCGTTGTATTGAACCTTCACTTGTTCTCGAGTCAGCAATGCTGTGGCGTGTGCGGCACCTGCGTAGGACACGCCGATGACATCGAGGATGCAACGTTTGGCTTCGTGGATTACCTCATCTGAAACCTGGTCTAAGTGGAAGCCAGCGACCCAGTCAGCCAAGGTTTCAGCGACCGGTACGTCAGTTTGAGACAAGGCTGCAGTGCTCATTACCCGACCCTATTCCACGAGTTACTTTCTTATTCGGCAAGCTTTTTGGGCAACCACGCCTCAGCGGCTGCGCGGTTGCGCGCCATAACCCGAGACACGTCTGGGTGAGCGAGAACCGTTTCATGCCATGCGGCAATGTTGGCGGGATAGGAAACGGCGCAGCCCATCGCTTCGGTCACCAGTTCGAGGTACATCAACGTCGAGGGGTAGGCGCAATCGGCCAAACGAATCCGATCGCCGACCAGGAAAGGTGCAGGCTGGGCAATGGAACCAAATCGATCGAGTAGCACTTGGATGCGAGCGAGGTTTTCGTCAACCACCGACATATCACGCGTACGTTCCGGAACCTGATAATAGATATTGCGGATCGGGGGCTCCAGATGGATATCGTGAAACCGCGAGAAGAACCGCGAGTGCGCACGCGCCTGCGGCTCATCGGGTAGCAATCGCGGCTCCGGGAAGCGCTCCTCCAAATATTCGGAGATTACCTCGGATTCGCTGATCGTCAGATCACCATCAACGAGGGCGGGAATTTGGCGCATCGGAATGACGCCTCGATAGGTATCGGTGCGCAGTCCGCCGGGTGGTTCGCGCAGCTCGAACTCGCCTTCGATGCCTTTGATCGCGATGACAATTGCGACCTTGGTCGCATAGCTCGAATGCGGAAGCGTGTAGAGGATCATCTAGTGGTACCGGTTTCGCCCGGCGTTTCGCTCAGTGAATCAGGATCTGACTGAGGAAAAGTTTTGTACGATCGCTTTTTGGCGCCGAAAAGAAATCAGCGGGCTCAGCCGTTTCGACGATCTCACCCTCGTCCATGAAAACCATGTTGTTGGCGACCGTTCGGGCGAATCCCATTTCGTGGGTTACGACGATCATGGTCATGCCGTCCTTGGCGAGTTCCACCATCGTGTCGAGCACTTCTTTGATCATCTCAGGATCGAGTGCCGATGTTGGCTCATCGAACAGCATCATCTTGGGACGCATGCACAGACTGCGGGCGATCGCAACGCGCTGTTGCTGACCGCCCGAAAGCTGGGCTGGGTATTTGTCGGCCTGTTCTGGAATATGGACGCGATCGAGATAGTGCATGGCAATTTCGCGTGCCTCTGCTTTCGACGCGCTGCGCGCCTTAATTGGCGCCAAGGTGAGATTGTCGAGCACGGTCAGGTGCGGGAATAGATTGAACTGCTGGAACACCATGCCGACTTCGCGACGCACGGCCGTGATGTTCTTGGTGTCGTCGGTAAGCTCGATGCCATCGACCACGATCGTGCCGGCGTCGTGGCGCTCGAGCCGGTTGACGCAGCGGATCATGGTCGACTTGCCGGAGCCCGAGGGACCGCACACCACCACCCGCTCACCCTGCTTAACCGACAGGCTCACGCCCTTGAGCGCTTGAAACGTACCGAACCATTTGCTGACGTCGGTAAGCTCGATGATGGTCGAGTCGGACATAGCTATTGGCGATCTATTGATGGGATGGCAAGGCGAAAAGCCGCCGGCCACTCTATCAGAGTGACCGGCGCAATTCGCTCTATCGCGATCTATTTCTTGGCCGCTACCTGATCTTTCCAATCGCCGGTGCGGAACCAAAAGTCGCGCCGCTCTTCGAGGAAGCCACGCTCTGAGTTCAGAGTAATCCAGTTGTTGAGCCAGTTGATAACATCGGGATCGCCCTTGCGTACTGCAAACGCAGACGCCCACCGCAACATCATCTTTTTACCCAGCGGCTGCCAGATCTGATCTGGGTAGTCGATCGCGTAATTGCTGGGCTTGGGCTCAGCTGTTACGAAGCCATGCGCGGTTCCATTTAAAACGTCCTGGATCGCCTGCGCGTCGTCGTCAAACTGACGAATTTTGGCTTTCTTCGATATTTGACGGACCGAGGCAATCGAATCATTCGAGCCGCGCCGAACCGTGAAAACGACGTCCGGGCTATTGAACTGAGAAATCTTCCAATTGCCGGTCAGTTTCTTATTGGCGGCGAAACCGATGCCATGCCAAGTGTAGGGATTGGAGAAATTGACGGTCAGATTGCGCTTCGGCACCATCGAAATCCCGGTCATGATAATGTCGAACTCGCCGCCGACGAGTGCGGGAATAATGCCGGAGAAGGACGTCGGAACAAACTCGATATCGACATCCATATCCTTGGCAACTTTCTTGGCGACGTCGATCTCGAAGCCGATCAGCCCGCCATCCTTGGCCCGCATAACCCACGGCACGAAACTCGCTACGCCGGCGCGAAGCTTTCCGCGTTTTTGGATCTGCACGAGAACGCTATCGGCGGCAAGGTCTTTGGAGACCGATTGGGCCGTCGCGGGCGCGCTAAAGGCCGCCGCCAAAAGAACAGCAAACGCTAGTGTTGAAAGAGATTTGGTTAGTTTGAGCATCGGAACCTCCCCGTTAAGTCGCTCATTAACACCAACCGGCGCCATCAGCGAGCCGGAAGTTGATTGAAACTATTTCTTATTGTGCCAAGTGAGTTTAGTCGAGTCCTGAACGGGTTGTATAGACAGGCTAGGTCGCACGGCCGCGGCTCATACGACGTTCCATCCGCGCAAACAATCGCGCCAGCCCATAGCAGACGATGAAATACATCGCCCCCACGATGATCCAGGTCTCGAAGACCCGTGTCGTCGTCGCCTGGATTTCGGTGCCCATAAAGGTGAGTTCCTGCACCGACAGCAGCGAAACCAAGGCCGAGTCCTTGATGAGTTGGATCGATTGATTGGCAAGCGGCGGTGAGATGCGCTGGATCGCCTGCGGTATGATAATATGTCGCAGTTGCTGATAGCGCGATAATCTGAGGCTCTGACCGGCTTCCCATTGACCTCGCTCAAGCGATTGAATGCCGGCCCGGACGATTTCGGTAATGTAAGCGCCCTCGTATAGCGCGAGGGTTATCGCCGCCGCAGCAAAATTTCGTAAGACGTTGAATTCACCAAATACTATTCGAATAAAGTCCTGCCAGAATGGCGATGCGCTCTGCGCTAGGTCGGTAAGGTCGAGCGGTTTTAGCAGCTGGTTTCCGACGAAGAAGAACATGATGAAAATGAACGGAACCGGCGGAATGTTGCGGACGAATTCGACATAACCGCGCGAGATCAACCGCAGCAACAGCACGTCGCTAATGCGGCAAACGCCCATGACCAAGCCGAGGATGAGCCCGAAGACTGCCGCCCAGGCGCAGATCCGGACCAGAATGATCATTCCCTCGATGAGAATATTCTTGCGCCAGCTCTGCGCTTCTTCGTCGTAGTAGACGAAGAAATCGAGCACGCGCGCCCAATCCCAATTGTAAACGAGTTCGGTGTTCACCCGATAAACGAGATAGCCGATCAGCGCGGCGACCACGCCGATGACGACAACGTCAAGAATCGTGATTTTGAACTCACGTTTGCGCACGGGCGGAGCCATGGCTTCGCTAGCTGGGGTGCTCATCGCTGTGACCGCCTGCGTATACGGTTCTCAAACAGATTGATCAGAATCGACAGCGTCACTGTGACGACCAGGTAAATCGCGCCTGTGGCCAGCCAGATCTCGAACGCCATGAAGGTCTCGGCGATGAGATCAAGAGCCATCGTCGTGAGATCAAATATTGCAACAGCGCTCAGGATCGATGAATGCTTGATCAAGGTTACGAATTGGCTTGTGAGTGGCGGCAGCATCAAGGGTATCGCCTGTGGCAGAACGACATAGCGATAGGTGTCGGCGCGCTCAATCCCAAGACTATCGCTCGCCTCCCACTGACCCTTATGGACGGACTCGATTCCCGCCCGGAAGATCTCGGCGGCGAACGAACCCTCGTGAAACGAAAGTGCCAACACGCAGGCCAAAAAACCGCCGAGACCAAACATCGGAGCAAACACGAAATAGAATATGTAGACCTGCACCAGAATTGGTGTGTTGCGGATCAATTGGAGATAACCGGTCGCCACAGCTCGGCCGGCAAACGAGTTCGATCGCCGCAACAAGGCCGTCGTCAACCCAATGACAGCTGCTAGGGGGAGCGACCAAGCGGTAATTTCGAAGGTGACAAACAGCCCATCCATCAGCGGGCCCCAAACGAATTCGCCGTCAATTACCCGGTAGAGGAGCTTGGGAATTCGGTACCATTGCCAGTTGTAATTAAGAGAATTGGCGCCGGTCGTCGCCAGATAGAACAGACCAACGACAAGCGCGACGAATTGCGCCAAGTCGATCCACGGTGCACGCTTGGGCGCCGATGTGGCACCGGTTACCGCAGCGCCTTCAACGGTCGATGCCATTGGCCTCCAACCACTCTTCCAACCGCTCGTCCAACCACTCTTCAAACCACTCGTCTAACTTTTGGGGACCTGCCCCGCGGCGTAGCTTTTGCTGCGATATCAGCAAGATTAGTTGCCTCCCAGGCGCGTTCGAAGCGGCACTCTAGGGGAGGCCCGTGGCGCGAACAACCGGCATCGCGGAGGGGTGATGGGCGCTGATTGCGCATCCGGGTATGCGATTGCGAACATATTGCGCACCGCTATGCTCTCGCCTCACGATGGTCGACTCGTCTGATGTTTTCACTGCCGATGCCAAATTCACGCCCTATTGGTGGGAAGAGGCGCGGCGCCAGGACCACCGGTACGTTGACCTTCCCGTGCAAGCTGATGTCGTCATTATCGGTTCTGGGTATGCGGGACTATCGGCTGCACTGACGCTTGCGCGGGCGGGCCGCGACGTTGTCGTCGTTGACGCCGGCGATCCCGGCTATGGCGCCAGCAGCCGCTCCGGCGGAATGATTGGTTCGGGGCATCGTCTGAGCTATTTTGAGCTTGTCCGGCGCTACGGCGAAGAGGCTGCCGTCGACGTTCTCAACGAGGGACGACGCTCGCTCGAGTTCACCACCGATCTGATCGAGCGCGAGACCATCGATTGCCATTTTCAACGCAGCGGACGATTTCGCGGCGCCGCGCGCCCTCGGGACTACGAACGGATCGGTCGTGAAGTGGACGCGGTCAAACGTGTCACCGGTGCCGAGATCGACATGGTACCGGCGCGCGAGCAACGCAACGAAGTCGTTACCGAGCGCTACGCCGGCGGATGCATTTATCACCAACACGGTGGATTGCAACCCGGCTTATTTCATTCCGGCCTGCTGACGAAAGCAGAGACTGCGGGTGCCACGATTGTCGGGCAGGCTCGGGTTAGCGCGATTGATGGACTCCGCGGCGCATTCACCATCGTAACCACGAAGGGAAACATTTCTGCCAGCGACGTCGTCGTCGCAACCAATGGGTATACCGATGCGGCACTGACGCCTCGGCTCGCCCGCGGCCTCATCCCGGTGGCCGCGTTTGTCGTGGCCACCGAACCGCTCGGTCAAAACGCCGTCAGAAGCCTCATCCCTGGCGGCCGCATGATCGTCGAAACCCATCGCCGTCATTGTTACTACCGGGCTTCGCCAGATGGTGGACGCATTCTGTTTGGCGCCCGCGCGGCGCTGCATGCAATTGATCCACGCAAAAGCGGCCGGCGGCTGCATGGTTTCATCGGCGATGTGTTTCCCGATTTGAGAAGGGTTCATCTAACGCATTCCTGGACCGGATTCATCGCCTTTTCTCGCGACACACTCACACACATCGGCGAGCGCAACGGTCTCCATTTTGCGCTGGCTTGCAATGGTTCTGGCGTTGCGATGGCGCCTTATGCCGGACACAAGGCAGCGCTCAAATTGCTGGGTTCGAGCGACGGTCGAACCGCGTTTGACGATCACGAGTTTCGCGCCTATCCGCTGTACTCGGGGCGCCCCTGGTTTATGCCGGCCGTCGATCTTTACTATCGATGGGCGGATTGGCGTGAAAACTAACGAGTCAGCGCGCATAGGCTGGCAGACTACAAAAGCGGCGCTATATGAGCTAAGCGATGGATCAGACGGTCACCAATAAATCTGCCGCAACCGTACGCCTCGCCGACGGCCGCACCGTCGTCTATGCCGAGCACGGCGACGCGAGCGGAACGCCATTGATTGCGCTGCACGGAACACCGGGTTCGCGGATTAATTGGCGGACCGCAGATGCCGCCGCGCGCGCACACAGCCTGCGATTGATTGCCCCGGATCGAGCGGGTTGCGGGCTCTCTGATCCGAAACCCGGCCGGACCATGGTCGACGCGGCGGTCGATGTTGCCGAACTCGCCGACCTCCTTGGTATCGATCGGTTTTTTGTAATCGGACTGTCCGGTGGCGGCCCGCACGCGGCCGCGACGGCATGGAAGCTACCCGATCGGGTGATCGCCGCCGCGGTGGTGAGTGGCATGGGACCGCAAACCGAGCCTGAGGTGTGGACCAACCTCAGTAAGCTTTACCGTCTGAACTTCGGCCTGATCCGCCGAGCGCCTGCGTTCGCCCATCTGGCAGCTGCCCTGATGCGACGTTCGGCTACCAGCGAAACCGGCTTCTTGTTACGCAGACTGGCGGTTCGTTTGCCAGCTGCGGACCAGCGCATCATGGACAACCCGCATATGCAGGCCGAACTCAACGAAGCGATTGTTGAGTCATTGCGGCTCGGCAATAGGGGTGCAATCCAAGATCTTCTCCTGTTCGTGCGCCCTTGGGGTTTTCGGCTCGAAGAGATATCCGTACCGGTGCTGCTGTGGCACGGAACCGAAGACGCCCACACGCCTATTGTCATGGGGCGCTTCGTTGCTGAGCTAATCCCGGGATGTCAGGCAACGTTCCTTGAAGGTGCCGGCCACATGTGGCTGTTCGAGAATTTCGAGACGGTGTTCGCGGCTTTGACCAGCCAGGCGATCGCCTAACCCGCCGACCATTGGCGGCTCCAACGTCGCTGGGCTAGGCTCCTGACAAAGCTGGCCTCCCGAATGGCAGGGCTCGTGATCGACCGCGCGGTGGCGCCCGACGCGCGTGAAGCGTTTTATGTCGAGCACGCCGTGACGATTTGCGAGGCCCTGCGAGCCGCGCAACGCTTGGCGTTAAAAACGGGAGATACGAATGAGCGACGATCTGCATTACATCACCGCGACCGAGGCCATCGAGCTGTTCAAAGCACGCAAGCTGTCGCCAGTCGAGCTTATGCAAGCGATGATCGACCGCATCGAGGCGATCAACGGACAGCTCAACTCATTCACCTATACCTTCTTCGAGCGTGCGCTCGATCAAGCGAAAGCGGCCGAGGACGCCTATACCAAAGGCAACAATGTGCGGCCGCTCGAAGGTGTGCCGATCGTCATCAAAGATCTGCACGCGGTGGCCGGCGAGATCACCACGATGGGCTCCAAAGCGTTTGCCGACAATCGATCCGAGAAGAGTGCGCCGACGGTCGACCGCCTTCTCAAAGCCGGTGCCATCATGCATGCGCGTTCGACCACGCCGGAGTTCGCCCATGGGCCCTATTGCAAGAGCGACCTGTGGGGCGTGTCGCGCAATCCATGGAATACGGATTTGTCGCCCGGTGGTTCGAGCGGTGGCGGCGCAGCGGCCGTGGCAACCGGCATGTCGGTGCTCGCCGACGGCACCGACGCCGCCGGATCGATCCGCAATCCCGCCGCGCAGTGCGGCATCTTCGGATTTGACCCACCGTTCGGCCGCAACCCACTCGATACCGGTCTGCCACGTGAATCGTTCCTGCACTATGGCCCGATGACCCGCAGCGTCGCCGACTCCGCGCTGATGCAGAACGTAACCGCCGGCCCACACCTGGACGATGCCTGTAGCATTCGTCCGAAACTCGAAATTCCCGATATCCTGGAGCCAATCAAGGGTTGGAAGATCGCATTCTCGATGGACCTCGGTTACTTCGAGGTCGACGAAGAAGTGCAGAAGGTAACTCGGCAAGCAGCGAGGGCGTTCGAAGAGCTGGGCTGCACCGTCGAGGACGTCGATGTGGGCTGGAACTTCAGTGTGCTCGATGCCCAGACGACATTTCAGGAGACCTTGCTGGCGGCGCTCGGCGGCGATATCTACCCGCGCTGGAAGTACGAAATGGATGCGATGGTGCGGGTCGGCATCGAGCGCGGCCTGCAGCTCAGCGCCAAACGCTACTACGACATCAACTTCGTGCGCGGAAAAATGTATGAGACGCTGGGGCCAATCCTTGAGGAGTACAACGTGCTGCTTTGTCCGGTGCTAGCTCTGCCCAGCCTGCCCGCGGTGCACGATATCCTCGACACCAGCCTGCGGATAAACGGCAAGCCGATCACTTACGGCAATCAACCCGGTGACAAGTGGTTGCATTGGCAATTGAGTTACCCCTTTAACATGGTGCCCGAGTGCCCTGTCGCAGCCGTGCCGGCTGGTTTCGTCGAGGCCGGTGTCCCGATCGGCATGCAGATCGTCGGCCAAACCTATGATGATATCTCGGTGTTCCGGGCGGCCGCCGACTATGAGCGCGTGCGACCGTGGCGCGACAAACATCCGCCCATTTAGAAAGCCCGCGATATGTCCGGTCGCAAAGCGCGGGTGATGCAAGGCGAAACGTTAGTCGCCAGTTGGTATGTGATCGAGGCATCGCCGCATCCCGCGCTATCGGCCTCGATCAAACACTATCAGGGCTATGCCGGGCGGACGTCGGCGCCGCTGCGCCGGCGCGAGTTGCCGATGCCCGGCGTCCCGGTAATCATCAATTTCGGCGCACCGTTCGACATGATCGATCCCGAAACCGGACGCAGTACCGGAAGGCGCGGATCGTTCGTAGCCGGTCTCCACAATCGGTACGTTCTGGTCGATTCCAGCGGGATCGATCTGTGTCTACAGATCAACTTCACACCGATCGGTGCGCATCGTTTCTTTCGCACATCGATGGACGCGCTGACGGATCGGACGATCGAACTTGCCGATGTTCTCGGCACGGCGGCGACGAGCCTGATTGACCGTCTCGCGTCAGCGCGAGACTGGGGCGATCGTTTCGACCTGCTCGATACGATCTTGATCGAGCGTACGGCCCAGGCGCGTGATCCCAATCCCGAGGTTACATGGGCATGGCAGCAGCTCAGCGACACCCACGGACTGGTACGCATCTCCGAACTCACCGACGCTATCGGTTGGAGTCGCAAACGACTGGTGGCGCGCTTCCGCGAACAAATCGGCCTACCTCCGAAGACAGTCGGTCGGGTCATGAGGTTCCAGCGGGCGCTGGAGCTATCGGGCGTGCAACCACCCTCGCGAGCGATCGACGTTGCCTATACCTGCGGTTACGCGGACCAAGCGCATATGATCAATGAGTTCAAATCGCTTGCCGGCGCAACGCCGCGAGAGCTGATCAGCCTGGGAGCGGAGCCGGCGATCGGAATCGTCGAACCCTGACGCGAAACATTTCTTCAATACCGCGACCCGACACCTTTGCTAGGCTGCCGGTAGTGAACTGATGACCGGAGGCGGTAATGGCGACTCAACCAGGCTCAGCAATGATTATTCCGACCCTGCGCTACGCGGACGCACCGGCCGCAGTCGAGTGGCTCTGCACAGCGCTCGGATTTACCAGACACCTTGTGGTTCCCGGTGCCAACGGATCGATTGCGCATGCACAACTCACCTATCGCAATAGCATGATCATGCTGGGATCGACCGGCAACGCGGGCGGCGACTACGATCGGTTGATCCAACAACCCAACGACGTGGGCGGCGCCTCAACCCAAGCGCCCTACGTGATTATCGACGATGTCGATGCCCACTGTGCACAAGCGCGCGCTGCAGGCGCCGACATCGTGATGGAACCCGCCGACCAGGAATACGGCGGGCGTCACTACTCGTGCCGAGACATCGAAGGACATCTCTGGAATTTTGGATCGTACGATCCATGGGCAGACACAGCTTCATAGACAGCGCTCTTAAGCCAATACGTTCATCCCGGTTAGGGTCGCCAGAACGTTCGACTAACGACCGACCGAGCAACGGAGGTTTAGCCCTCGGATTTAGATTGGGAAGCTATACGCTGAGGTCGAGGTTTCGAAAGCGCCCGCGATTGAGCGATTGTTGTCGTGCATCAGCGACGTCGCGGCGGGCGCGTGCTTCGGACCGAGCCACGGCATCGGTCCGGTCCTCTTCGATCTTCGACCGTTCGGTAAGATCCGGCGTGGTTCGAGCTGGAGGCTCAAACTCCGGTACGGGAACCGTTGCCGACACAGTGATCGGCCCTGAAGGACCTATAGCTACCATTTCATTCGTTCAGCGCGGCCCTGTCGGAATACTTCCGACATTCCGCGCCGCTTCTTTTGTTATGTTGGAAGTATAGCACAAAACAGGCCGTTTGACCCGCTCAACATGATCAGATGGCCATCGATGGCTGCGGCCAAAGGGGATCAACGATGAAGGCAGATCGAATTAACCCGTATGACGTAGCGCCCAAAGCCATGAAACGCCGGTTTCCCGGCCGCCCCATTTCATTCGTTCAGCGCGGCCCTGTCGGAATACTTCCGACATTCCGCGCCGCTTCTTTTGTTATGTTGGAAGTATAGCACAAAACAGGCCGTTTGACCCGCTCAACATGATCAGGGCCATCGATGGCTGCGGCCAAAGGGGATCAACGATGAAGGCAGATCGAATTAACCCGTATGACGTAGCGCCCAAAGCCATGAAAGCGATGCAGGGCGTCGAGACCTATATCCATAGTTGCGGGCTCGAGCATGGGTTGATCGAGTTGGTGAAAATGCGGGCGTCGCAGATCAACGGCTGCGCGTTTTGCCTCGACATGCACAGCAAGGATGCGCGCGGCGCCGGTGAAACCGAGCAGCGGCTCTATCTACTAAATGCGTGGCGCGAGTCGACGTTGTATACGGCCCGCGAGCGCGCCGCCCTTGCCTGGACCGAGGAACTCACCCTTATCGCGGACACGCATGTCGACGACGATTTGTTCGAAGACGTTGGCCGCGAATTCTCGGATGCCGAACTGGTCAATCTGACGACCCTTGTCGGCCTGATAAATGTTTGGAATCGATTGGCCATCTCAATGCGCTATCAGCACGGCTGACTTGAAAGAGCGCTTGAACCAAACCAGAAACTAATTCGTGGGCTTCTGACCGATAACCTTGCGGTTCCTGTTGATCGTGCGGAGGACTTCGATCCCTTCCGCAGCGATTGCCTCACCGAGCAAGTCTTCGCCGCCGGTCGCTTCGATGCCGCCCATATCGACCCAGGTAGAATATACGTGGCGTGTGCGCTCGGTAATGATGCCGGCTTGAACCAGCGTTTTAACCAGCATCCGCATCACATTGGTCTCTTTGCGTAGCTCGTTACGCCGGTAGCTGTCGCCATAGACCTCGCGACAGGCTTCGCGGACCCACTCCCAATCCAGTCCGAACTGTGGATAGATCGCGCGCTTTTGGCGGATATTCATCATGTTGAACAGCAAGGTCTCGAAGCACTCGGCGGCCCAGTCTTCGATGCGATTGTGCTCGGCAGACGACAATGTCGGCATCGTGCGCTCAGCCCAGATCCTGCCAAAGCGATGGTGGAAAGCTTCATCGGTCATCACCAACTGGGTTAGACGTTTGAGCAGCGGGTCGTTGGTTTGGGCGTGGAAGTACGCGAACGTACCCATCGCCAATCCCTCGACCAACATCTGCATGCCGATAAGTTTTTTATAGACCTCGGGCGCGGCCACAAGTTCGGATAGAAGATCGCCGAGAGTCTCACCTACCGGGTATGGTTTACCCCAGCGCACCGACAGATAGCGCGCGAATGCGGTAACGTGGCGCGCCTCTTCGCGGACCTGATTGGCGGCGTATTCCTGAGCACCGGGGTCTTTAAGGATCTGACATAGATTGGCGCTCAGCGACAACGCGCCCTGTTCACCGTGGAGGATGTTCGAGAGGCCCCAGCGCACGCTTTCATTGGCAAGACGGACTTGTTGGCCCTCGTCGAGCCGATCGGCAACCGCGCTATTGAGCTCGGGCACGGTATCGCGCGGCATGACGTAATCGCGGGTGACATCGAAGGCGGTCTCAAAGTCGAGATAAGCGGAATCCATCGGGTCCCAGAAATGATCATGGGTCGCCGAGATGATTTCGTCGAACGCACCGGTTCGCTCGCTGTAGCGTTCGACTTCCAACATAGCCGGAAATTCGTCGGCACGAACCGTGTTGTAGATGGGATCGTGGGTTATGTGTTTGGCCATACTTAGCCCACCCGTCGATCGGAGCAACTCGCCATAACGGTCATATGGTTACTCTCTTTGCCAACACCCGTCATTCTAGCTGGGACCGAACATGCGATCGAGGTAGCGATTGAGAAAATGGTGGATCGGCTCCTCCAACGGCACTGTTGGGCCGGGCTGGAAATAGCGCGATCGCAGGCCGTTTTGTAACGAGTTCACCATGCTTCGATCTTCTTCGATCACCGCCCGGATCAACTCGTGATAGGGGCGCAAGCGTTCCTCGAAGTCGGGCAGTTCAAAATGCTCTTCAGGGAACAGGGTGTAAGCGGTGATTCTCGTTCGATCCGGACCGAGCGGGAAGTAGGTCAGCGGTTGGACCAGGTCGAAGCGTCCGAAAATACTGAAATTGGGCCGCACGAACGCGTAATGCTTGTGATTGCGCGCAACGCCTTTTCCCCGCATCCACGGGGCACAGGTCTCGTCCATCCATGGCATCGGCCCAAACTGTGAGATGCCGTCGGGCGCCATCGTTAGACTCTGATATTCAGCGTGGAACCCGTGCTTGGTGAGCCGGTAGTCAAATCCATCGAGCGGGAAGTGCTGGGCGAAGGTCGACGAGTGGATCACCACCGTGTGGTACATATCCATGAAGTTCTCGGCCACCAGTTTCCAGTTGCAGTCGACCTCGGTAACGAACTTGTCGGCAAGCCGAGTATTTTCCTGGCGCAGGAAGCCCGCGGTCTCGCGCACCCCGTCCTCGTCGAGATAATCGGCGAGGCTGGCCGCGTTAGGATCGAGATTGACGAAGATCCAGCCGCCCCAGGTGTCGAGATTGAACTCGTGGAGACGACAATCAGCGAAATCGAATCCCTCGGTTTCATCGCTGTGAGGCGCTGAGATCAAACCGCCATCGAGATCGTAGAGCCAGCCGTGGTAGGGACAGCTGAATTTGTCGAGCCGGCCTTCCCCGGTCACTACCTCGACGCCGCGATGGCGGCAAACATTGGCAAATGCATGCAACAATCCGGCCTTGTCGCGGCACACGATGATAGGTTCGTCGACGATATGAAAGGCGCGAAACGCGCCCGGTTGCTCAAATTCTTCGACACGACCGATGCACAGCCAGTCTTTGGTGAAAATCGTGTCGACCTCGTGGGTGTAGATCTCGGCCGATGTGTACAGGTCACCGGGCATATGACGAGCGCTCATTAACGATGCGCGTGTCGCGCGAAAATCTCGCGCCTTGGGTTGTGGTGAAAGGCTTGTCATGTTGCTCTTTGGACCGGACCGTCTCCCAGTTTAGCGCATTTCGACGCCAACCCCATCGATTGCCGAACGAGCTCAGCGCTCGCGGTAAAACTGAATAAGGTCGAGCGACGGCGCAGGGTGATCGGACGCCGTGATAAGAGTGTGCGACTGGCCGCGATGGTGGGTTTGATGGTTGAACACATGGACGAGAACTTCCGCCAGCGGTTGCTCGAAACGATCGCCGCTCATATTGGCGTATTGAAAGGTGCCGGTGAGCGCTGCGCTATCAAGTCCGTCGACGAACGAAATTAGGCGGATGTCCTCGGCTTCGCGCGCTGCAGTTAACGTGGCCAAATCGTCGTAGAGAATGGCGTCGAGCCGCTCGGGCGCATCCCCCTCGCCGGTGATGCGATGCAGCCAGATGCGATCGCCGACCAAGATGTGATTGAGTGTGTTGTGCAGCGAGCCGAAAAAGGCGCCGCGATTGGCGCGATAGTCGGCGTCAGATAATTCAGCGGCCGCCGCGTAGATCAGTCGATTCGACCATTGGTTATAAGCCGCGAGGGTTTGAAACTGCGTCTTTATCATCGTTCCTCTCGATTTTCGGTTTAGATCCAACGCGTTTGAGCACACGCCGTTTGCTGCACAATACGCATCGCTGTTTGATCAAAGAAACGGTTGACGCTTGCACGCACAACCAAAATGCTTGAGGACAGCCGCACGATTGGAACTGTGAGGGGAGGCTCGCCATGGCTCGAGACACGAGACCTATTCGCTGGGAGGAGCTGAACTGGGAGGACGTCGGCGCTCTGCGCGAAAGCGGTATCGATACGGTGATCCTACCGATCGGGGCTACCGAGCAACACGGACTCCATTTACCGACCGGCGTCGATTCGTTTTCGGTGGTTGCGGTCGCGGAAGCAACCTCCGCGCGAACCGGAATCCCGGTGCTGCCGCCGCTGCCCTATGGCTGCTCGATGGGGCATTCGACCAAATGGCCGGGCACCCTGTCGCTGCGCCCCGAAACGCTTGCCAAGGTGATGCTCGAACTTGCCGAGTACGTTCACGCGTCGGGTTTTCGGCGCATGCTCATGCTGAATGGCCACGTCACCAACTGGGCGCCGCTGCGCTGCGGCTTGGAGAATATCCGCACCGACATTCCAGAGTTGCGTATCGCCTTGCGCTCGGTGTGGGAGATCAGCCAGGAGGTGTTCGACTTCTATCACGCCGACGGCGGCACCAACTGGCACGCCAATGATGCCGAAACGTCGATCATGCTGCATTTGCGCGAAGATCTAGTGCGGATGGACAAAGCGGTCGACGAACCCGATACCGGAGCGAGCTGCTTCTACTCCTACACCGTCGACAAGGAGAGCGAGCACGGCGGAGTCGGCAAACCGACGCAGGCGAAGGCCGAAACCGGCCGATGGTTGCTCGACAAATGCGCGGCATCCCTCGCCGATCAGTTGACCCGTGCTATGGCCGAAGATATCCCGCTCGCAGAATACCAAAAAACCGCAGCAACGATCGCGGCCACATAGTTTGATTGAGGAGGATCCGAGCGATGCTTAAGCCAGACGGACTAACGACCAGCGGCCTCTACGATGAGCTTGAACGCCGCGGCGTCAGGTACCTGATCCCGAGTTATGTCGACATGCATGGGGTGTCGAAGAGCAAGATGGTGCCGCTCGCGCATATGGATCAGATGATGAACGGATCGGAGCTATGTACGGGCGCCGCGCTCGATGGCGTGCCGCAGGAGATTCATGAAGAAGAGGTCTCAGCGCACCCCGACGCGGCCTCGTGCATGATCCTGCCATGGCAGAACGACGTCGCCTGGTTCGCCAGCGACCTGTGGTGCGAGAACAAGCCGTTCGAGCCGTGCAGCCGCAACATCATGAAACGGACGCTGGATCGGCTCGCTGACACTGGGCTCTCGGCCAAGGTTGGTATGGAAGCGGAGTTCTTCGTGTTGAAAGACACCGAGGATGGCGGCTATGGGCCGGTGAGCGACCGCCAACATCTGGAGAAGCCGGCCTACGACGTCAAACGCCTGGTTGATAATCTGCATTGGATCGGCGAGCTCGTCGACGCGATGAACGAACTTGGTTGGGACGTGTATTCGTTTGACCACGAGGATGGCATTGGCCAGTTCGAGCTCGACTTCGCGTTCACTCCGGCTCTGCAAATGGCCGATCGTTACGTCTTCTTCCGCTGGATGGCGGGCGAGATCGCGCGGCGGCACGGCTACTTCGCAACGTTTATGCCGAAGCCATTTACCGAGCGCGCCGGCTCCGGGGCTCACTACAATATTTCACTGTGGGACAAGGACGGCGAAACCAATTTGTTCGCCGGCGACGACGACCCGCGGGGTGGCAATTTGTCGAAGCTGGGTTACCACTTCACGGCCGGACTGCTCAAACATTTGCCCGCGCTCAACGCGATGATCGCGCCCACCGTGAATAGCTATAAGCGGCTAATCCTTAAAGGCAGCCGGTCCGGCTTCACCTGGGCACCGGTCTATGTCTGCTACGGCAACAACAACCGTACCAACACGGTACGGATCCCGCTACCGGGTGAACGGGTCGAGATTCGCTCGGCCGATTCGACCTGTAATCCCTATCTCGGGATCGCACTGGCGCTGGCGGCTGGGCTCGACGGCATCGAGAACGAACTCGATCCCGGTGCACCGCACTTGGACAATATGTACGAAAAGAGTGAGGCCGAGCTTGAGGCCGACGGTGTGCGCTGGCTACCGCGCTCGCTCGACCAGGCGCTCGATGCGCTCGACGCCGACCCGATTGGCCGCAAGGTAATGGGCGACGCGATGTATGACTCGTGGATGAGCTACAAACGCGACGAGTGGAAGAGCTACCTCAACCATGTCTCCGATTGGGAGAAAGAGCGTTATTTGAAGTTTTTCTAGGAGTTGGTCTTTCCTTACGACGGGACTCTGAGGTGGCACTTAATCGAGATAGTTAGCCAGCTAACAATCCAGCGTCTGCTCGCGCTCCCAGTCGGAGAGGTGGCTGGTGTAAGCGTGCCACTCATCCATTTTGAGTTTGAGGTAGGAATCGACGACGTCGGCACCCCAAGCTTGTTTGATGATTTTGCTTTTCTCGAGCAGACGGAGCGCGTCCAGCAGAGTAGTTGGCAGCTTTTTGAGCCCCCGCACCTTTGAGCCGTGCTCGTACATGTTGATGTCGAGACGTTTGCCAGGCGTTCGTTTGTTATCAATGCCATCGAGGCCCGCCGCCAACAACGCAGCCGGTGACAGATAAGGATTGGTGGCCCCATCCATCAGGCGGAACTCGAAACGACCGGCATCGGGAATCCGCACCATATGGGTGCGGTTATTACCGGTATAGCTGACTGCGTTGGGGGACCAGGTGGCCCCCGACAGCGTCACCGGCGCGTTGATGCGTTTGTAGCTGTTGACGGTCGGGTTGAAGATCGCGCACAGCGATTCGGCAGAGTTCAGGACGCCACCGAGGAAGCTGTAGGCGAGCTTGGAGAGGCCCATCTCATCGTTGGTGTCGAGGAAGGTGTTCTTCTTTCCGGCCTTGTCCCACATCGACGCGTGGGTGTGACAGCCATTGCCGGTGAGATCCTTGAACGGCTTCGGCATAAAGGTCGCGCGATGCCCGTGCTCGGCAGCAATGGTCTTGACCATGTATTTAAAGAAGACATGGCGGTCGGCGGTGACCATGGCGTCGTCGTAATCCCAGTTCATTTCGAACTGGCCGTTGGCGTCTTCGTGGTCGTTTTGATAAGGACCCCAGCCGAGTTCGATCATCGCATCGCAGATGTCCTTGATGACCGGGAACCGGCGCATCAGCGCGACCTGGTCGTAGCATGGCTTGGACTGGGTATCGTCGGGGTCGGAGATCGCCGTCCCCGCGGAGTTGATCATGAAATATTCGCACTCGACTCCGGTCTTCATACGGTGCCCACTCTTGGCTGCCGCCTCAACTTGGCGGCGCAAGATCGTGCGCGGGCTGGCCTCAACCGGCTGGCCACTCATCCATAGCTCACTCGCGAGCCAGCCGACCTCGCGATTCCACGGCAGGATGATCAGGCTGTCGGCATCGGGGCGGGCAAACATGTCGGGGTCGGCCGGCGTCATATCGAGCCAGGCGGCAAAACCTGCGAATCCCGCGCCGTCTTTTTGCATGCCACCGATCGCTTGCGCCGGCACCAATTTGGCGCGCAGCACACCGAACAGGTCGACGAAGCTGATCAAGAAATATTTGAGCTTTTTGTCGCGCGCGACTTTCGCGAGATCGACGGCCATGGATACGCCCTCCCCTTGTGCTGGCTAGATAACGCCAGCGAATAGCCGGCGCGCCCGATTCGCCACCTGATGTGGCCCTCGCGCTAGCAACGGCTTAACTCAGTGGGTTCCGGCGAGGATTATGCCGGTTGCCTCGGCTGTCGCAACACTAATGGCACGAAGATCTTCGGGCTCAAGGTTGTGCACATTGGTCTTGCCGGTAGCGCGCGCCATCATCGAGACTTCGCTGGAGCATGCCGTGAGGAAGTTCTCGGCGCCCAGTTTGCGATCTTCGGTCGCGTAATCCGATGCGAAGGCGATTCCGCCGGGACCGATCTGCCCCCCGATTGCAAACCCCATTGCCGCGCCAACCACGGTGGCGTTGATTCCCTGCGCCAACAGCTTGGCAGTATCCGTGCCCGACCGAACGCCTCCGAAGAACGCCAGGTCCATCGCTTCTTCCTGATTTAGGCGCCGCATCAGGGCGACGCAGTCACGCAATACGGTGAAATCGGGTGAACCGTGAAGCTCCGACCACGGTTGGCCGAGACCGCGTGTACCGTCGAGCAACAATAGGTCGAAGCCGTGCTCCAGGGCGAAGGGGATGGTTTGTTCCAGCGCTGGCTGGGCGACCGCGATACCCAGCAACTGATCCGCGCGCGCGCGCGCTCTCGGCACTTCGCGATGTTCGCGGCCAATCAGATGGATGACAGCAACGGCAGCGGCGTCGGGCTTTCCGTCGGCCGGCACCAGTTGCAGCCATGGTACGCCTCCGCCGAGTTCCCGCATCCCGACATAGGCACAGCCGCTCGCTGCCATCCCAGCGGCCAGCCCATTGCGAACTTCGTCAGGTGCGTCGTCAAAGCCGGTTACCAGGAGCGGATAATTCATCGACAAGGTGTCGCGAAACTTGGTCTCGGTAACGCAGGCTTCGCGGTAGGGGTCGATCACGAGTCGCGAGAGATTGGCGGGTAGAAAAACGATATCATCAAGGGTTGGGGGTCGCCGCTCGCCGTAGGGATCTTCGCGTATCGACAGGCGCTTGCGCAGAAGGGCACGTTGGCGCTCGGTATCTTCGGGCGCCGTCCGCGCCATTGCAAAGATGTCTTCGCGGTTGCGTACGGTGTATTCGGCGGTGCCGTTTTCGGCATCGCATCGGTAGCAGCGCGCCGCCTCCGCCTTGGCCGTATCAAGCTCGTAGGCTGACTCAATCTCGGGAAACTTGACCGGAATTTCGCCGAGCCCGTGGAACACCTGATCCTGGCGATTGACAGTTTCCCAGGCGGGGTCCTGCGACACCGGGACCCGGCGCGTGCGGTAGGGCGTGCGATAGGGCAACGGTTGTCTGGTGCCCTCGAGAAACGCCTTTATGTAGTACGCCACCTTCTGGCCATGGTGCATCGCCACAACGATGGTCGATCCACCGAAGGCGCCGTCACCGGCGGCAAACACGTTAAGCTCGTCCGTGCGCATGGTGTCGAATTCGGTGCGCACGCGATCGCCATTCATCAACCCGAGACCGCTCAACTCATCGCTCTCAGCCTGCTGGCCGACGGCGGCGATAACCATGTCACAAATGATCTCGTGTTCCGTACCCGGGATCGTTACCGGCACCTTGCGACCGTCGACGTCGATCTCACCGCCGGTGGTTTGAATGCATTTAAGCGCAAGCCCGTTGCCGCGTGGTTCAACCGAGGTTTGCTGGGTGTTGTAAACGATCTCAATCCCTTCCTCGATCGCGCCGCGAAGCTCATCTTTACGAGCCGGGATCTCGTTGGGACCGCGGCGATAGAGAACCTTCACGTCTTTGCAACCGGGCAGCCGCTTCGACACGCGGCAGGCATCCATCGATACATCGCCGCCGCCGATCACCACCACGCTTTCCGGCATCTCCGGGCGCTCACCGCCATTGATGCGCCGTAAGAAGCTGACCCCGTCAATCACCCGCTCATCGTCCTCGCCCAGGACTTCCATTTTCTTGCCCCACCACGCACCGATGGTCAGCAGCACCGCATCGTGGCGCTCTTTCAATTCGTCGAGGGTGACGTCAGTGCCGAGCTCGGTATTGAGGTGAACCCTGATGCCCGGGCAGCGTTTGAGGACACGCTGCATGTCCTCTTCGATGATCTCGGGTGGACAGCGGAAGGCAGGGATACCCCAGATCATCATGCCGCCCAACCGGTCGGACATTTCGTAGACGTGGACTTCGTAGCCAGCGACCGCGAGATCGTGGGCGGCGGTTAAGCCGGCGGGGCCGCCACCGACAACGCCGACCGTTTCGCTCCGGGAAACCGGTACCGGTGGCAGGTGAATGTCCTGGCCCAACTGATCCATCACGAAGCGTTTGAGATTGCGGATCGCGATCGGTCCGTCGCTATCGGTGCGGCGGCAGGCTGGCTCACAGGGCGCATCGCACACCCGCCCGCAAATAGAACTGAACGGGTTGGTGGCGGTAATCGCTTCAAACGCCTCTTCGAACTTCTCCTCCCAGATATAAGCCAGATAGGAGGGCGCATCGGTGCCGACCGGACACGCCACCTGACACGGCGCCGGTACAAAATGCACGTCGCCGGTATCGTCGGCGAGTTCCGGCGGGAACTCACTCACGGGTGGAAATTCAGTGACGCTCATACGATGCGGTCGCCATCATTGAGTTGGCTGTCGCGCGCGCGCAGCTCAGGCATATAGGGCAGTCGCGTGATCTCGGCCGCTTCCGGGGTTAGAGCCGCGAGATCGTCCCGCGAAACCTTGTGCACGTCGTCGTAGCCCAGCGCATCGGTTAGCGTTGCCAGTTGCCAGCGCACACCCTCGAAAAAGCGATGGATGTTCTCGGCTTCGCGGTCGATGTTGTAACGCTTTTCGTGCTCGGGATCCTGGGTCGCGATGCCGACGACGCAGGTGCCGACGTGGCATTGCATGCACGCGATACAGCCGCCTGCGATGATCACCGAGGTACCCATGCCGACTGCGTCGGCACCCAGCGCCAGTGCTTTTAGCGCATCGACGCCGTCCTTGATGCCGCCCATCAAGACGATCTGGATTTCGCCCGAGCGGCCGATGTCGGAAAGCGCATCAAGAGCTTCCTGGATGGCCGCGATCGTCGGAATGCCAACGTGCTCCATAACATCGGCCGGACCAGCGCCGGTCGAGCCCTGCATACCATCGAGCTCAACGAAGTCGAAGCCATCCTTGAGGGCGATTTTGATGTCATCAGTCACCCGGCCGGCACCGAGCTTGAGGCCGACCGGAATTCGATATCCCGTGGCTTCGCGGAATTCCTCGATCTTGATGACGAGATCGTCGGCCCCGAGCACATCGGGATGGCGCGAGGGCGAGCGCAAATCGATGCCTTCGGGAATACCGCGAATCCGCGCAATCTCCTTGGTCACCTTTTTCGCCATGAGCTGACCGCCAAAACCCGGTTTGGCGCCTTGCGATATGTATATTTCGAGCGCGTCGGCGCGCTGCATGTCGTGGACATTCCAACCCAAACGGCCGGACAGGCACTGGAAAATCAACTGGTCGGCGGCCTCGCGCTGGGCGTCCATCAACCCGCCCTCGCCGGTATTTTCCGAAATGCCCGACATCGCCGAAGCCTTGGCGACCGCGATCTTGGTCGATCGGCTGAGGGCGCCAAAGCTCATCGGCGAGACCATGACCGGCATGCTGAGCGTGAGCGGCTTGGCGCCGAGATCACCCCCGATCTCGGTCGCCATCGCGATCTTGGAAACGACATCCGGATCGCCACCGGCACGGTTGATGTCTTTCTTGAAGACGATGTCGGAGAGATGGGGAACGGCGCGGGCGCCGCCATAGCCACGGATGCGATAACGACCGACCTGTGACTTGACGTAGATATCTTCCTGGATTTTCGGGTTCCAATAATCGCTGGCACCAGAGAAGCTGAAGAACGGAATTGGCCGCGTGCGCGGTTCGGCCGTTGCATAGCGGAGGCGCTCGCCGGCGTTGACGATCTTCGCGAACGTGCCGTTGAACGGCAGCTCGTAGCAGTCGAGGAAATCGAGGATGCTATCGCGCTCATCGTCGGTCATGTCGACGATCTTGGCGTCGGTGCCAAGTGTCTGGACTTCGCCACCAACGTAAATCGTGCCGCCGGTCATATCCTCGCCGACACGCTCGCCCGATTTGCCGAGGATCACGATACGCCCGCCATACATCATATAGCCGGCCATGAAGTTGGCGTTGCCAGCGCAGGCTAACGTGCCCTCTTTCATGACTTGGCCGGCGCGCGAACCCATATTGCCTTTGATGACGACTTCGGCGCCGCGGATCGCGACGCCGGGAATGGCGCTGGCGTTGCCGCCAACCACCACCGAACCCTTGTACATATTGTCGGCCAAGCCCCAGCCGACATTGCTTTCGATCTCGAAGCGCGGCCCATCGGTAAGACCGGCGCAGAAATAACCGGCCGAGCCTTTAATGCGAACCGTGATGTCGTCGGTGAGGCCGACACCGATATGGTGGCGCGCGTCGGGGTTGAGGATATCGACGTCTTCGCCGCCGGCGCCGTATTCGCGGATCAGTTCATTGGCACGCCGAACCGGGACCGCGCTTAGATCGATCGCGCCCATGTGCCGTAGGTTCCTGGCGGGGGTTCCGTGGTGTCGAGAGCCTGACCCGGGAACAACCGGTTGAGAGAGACTTCTTCGGATGCGATGGCAACGAGATCGTCGGTCTCGTACATCACCATCGGTTTCGCGGCCAAACGGTCTTTGGCGTAGCCGATCTCGTCTTTGGTCGAGACCAGGAACGAGAAGGTGCCGTCGAGATCATCGATCGACGTTTTGAGCGCTTCTTTGAGTGGCACGCCCTGCGCCATCTTATCGGCGAGATAGACCGCGATCAGTTCACTATCATTGTCGGTGCGGAATTCGAAATCGCGCGCCTCGAGGCGGCGCCGCATTTTCCAATAATTCGTGATCTGACCGTTGTGGACAATGGCAACGTCGGAAAAGCCCGTTGCCCAGAACGGATGCGAGGCTTCCGGTTTGACATCGGATTCGGTGGCGAGCCGCACGTGACCGATGCCATGGCTGCCGTTGTGGTTCCTGACATTATAGCGGTCGTCGACGTCGTGGGCGCCGCCAATGTCTTTGACGATATCGAGGCTGGTGCCGAGCGACCACAGCTTGGCAGCGTGCTCCATGGCATAGGCAAAGGCCTGGATATCGCCACTAAATTCAACTTCGACCCGATAGTTCTCGCCGATGATTTCTTCGTCGACCAGAGTCGCGCCTTGCTTGGCAAGCGTTTGCTTGATGCGGGCAACGCTGGTGGTTGCTTCGCTCCCCTCGCCGATGAAAAAACGTAAGCCGTGTCGACCTTCGGCGTTGTCGGCGTAGAGCGCAAACCCGGTCGAATCGGGGCCACGATGCTGGCACCCGTCGAGCATATCGATCAGGGCTTTACCCAAACCAAAGCGTTCGGTCGTATCCTTGTACATGATGCCAGCGATACCGCACATGGCCGCCTCACCGTGATTGGAGTGCCCACCGTGCCCACCTGACGGGCAAATTGATGGTCAAGTCTAGCTCAACGTGGTCACTATAGGAAATAAATTTTCCTGTCGGGAAAACAAGGCGTTAGAAAACAGCCTTAAGAATTACGTTAGGAATTTTCATCGCCGGCATGGGGATGGGCGATCACGCAAACGAAGCTAATCGGCGGCTTCACCAACATTTGCGGTCCGTGCGGCGCATTGCCATCGAAAAACAAGGAATCACCCGGCGCAAGGCGATAGGTGGCGCCGCCGTGCTGGTAGTCCATCTCGCCCTCGAGCATATAGATGAGTTCATTGCCCTGGTGTTGGAACAGCGGAAAAATTTCCGACTGCTCTGTTAGTGTGACGACGTAGGGCTCCATCGTAACGTCTTTGCTGAACGAGTGGCCGAGCAAGCGATATTCATGACCGCTGCGAGTGCCCCGGCGATCGATCTTGAGGCCCTCGCCCGAGCGCACGAACGTCGCGTCACGCTGTTCCTCATACTGTCGGAACAACGCCGTGACCGGGACATTCAATGCTTCCGATAGCGACTGCAGCGTCGCCAGCGACGGCGACGTTACGCCGTTTTCGATCTTAGACAGCATCCCCGACGACAGCCCGGCCTGTTTGGCAAGTTCCGTCACGGTCATATCCAGCCGTTTGCGGAAATTCCGTACCTGTCGCCCGATCGAGCTTTCCAGCGTACCCGACTTGGCGATGCGCGGTCCCGGATGGTCCTGGTGACGGTCGAGGCTATCGTTATCGGCCATGGCGTAAGCATAGCGTCACCCCTTCGGGCAACAAGTCATGCGAGCATCGCACCTGCCGGATGATGCCGCCCGAACTCCACTCGTCTACCGGTAGACTTTCGAGCCGGCGTTTCCTACACTTCGATCCGCACGCGGAATCACGCGTGCGGAGGGCTCCCACAACGAAAATGCGTATCACTTGGCCCGGGCAATGTCCGGGGCAACACCTTTTTTCATCCGGAGAAGGTACGCATGGATAGCGACATTGGCGCCCTAATAGTCATATTCACTGAGTTCTACTATTTGCTCACCGTCGTCCTGATGTTCTTCATCCACATCGGGTTCTGCATGTACGAAGTCAGCGTCTCGAGGCAGAAGAACCACCTACACACGCTATTGAAGAACACGATGCTGATCCCGCTCGTGACCATCACCTTCTTTTTCTTTGGGTGGTGGATTTATTTTGCATTCCCCAACGGACCGGGGATCACCGGTGGCATCGTGGCCTCTCCGTTCGCGGAACCTTGGAGTGAGTTAATGGGCCCGCACATGGGCGGCGCGCCGGCGAGCGATGCGGCTACCGCCGATGACACTGCCGCCTGGGCACGTATCAACGGTGTATTTTGGGCAGCGTTCCTGCTGTTCTCGTGGACCGCAGCATCAATCGTTTCCGGCGCGGTGATCGAGCGCGTGCGTTCGTTCTCGTTCTGGATCGTTGCCATCATGATTGGCTCGGTTACCTGGGTGATCGATGCCTCCTGGGGCTGGCACCCGGATGGGTGGATGGTTCAGATCCTGGGTTATCACGACGCCTACGCCTCCGGCGTGATCCACGCCATCGCCGGCGGTACCGCTCTCGGCATGCTGGTAAATCTGGGTCCCCGCATCGGCAAATTCAGACCCGATGGCACGGCCCGAGACCTCCAGCCCCATAACCCATGGCTGGTGACAATCGGCCTGTTCCTCATCTATGCCGGGTTCTGGGGGTTCTACGTCGCGTGCAACATTCCGATCATCGACGTCCAAGAAGGCGACGGTGTCTTCTTCTCCGCGACCAACATCTATTTGGGGCCGACGACGTTGTCTGCCATTACCGTTAATTTCCTGATGTCACTATCAGGCGGGCTTCTGGTCGGCTACGTCGTCTCCAAGGGAGAAGGCTTTTGGACCTATTCCGGCGGTCTTGCCGGGATTATCGCCGCATCGGCGGGTAACGATCTCTACCACCCGATACAGGCGCTGATCATTGCCGGTGCAGGGACTTGGTTCATGTACAAGTTGCATTTCTGGGTCGAGCGCCGCTTCAAGGTCGACGATGCGGTGGGCGCGGTAGCGGTCCATGGTTACGCCGGCTTCTTCGGTGTGGTCGTCGCCGGCTTTGTGCTGTGGGGTTATCCATCTTCGCCCAACCCGGACTACGCACCGATCACCCCGTGGGGCCAGTTCATCGGCGCCGTGATCATGTTCTGGGTGCTCGGCTTCATTCCGGCCTGGGTGTTGTGCAGGATCTTCAAAGCGGCCGGCGTATTACGGGTACCGAAGCAGGTAGAACTCGCTGGTCTCGACATCACCGAGATTCAGGAGCGCCGGGCGCTCGAAGCAGAAGTGCGGATGGCCGAACACGAAGAAGCCACCCGCCTCGCACCCTAACGAAAAGGAAACACAACCATGTCAACGGGTATGGTCGATAGCTGGACCGGAACCATCACCGACATAGGACCGCTTTATCCCTTCGTCGGGGGCGAGGTGTGGTTTTGGATCATCGGGATGGCGTTCTGGGTGATCTGGCACATTTGGCAGTTTCGCCACGAGCAACGCGAATACGAGGACGAAGTCGATAAGTTTGGCAGCGGCGACACCCTCAAGAAGGTTATGCGTGGTGAGCGGGTGACGTAGCACCGGTAACGCCCGCGATAACTGTTTTGGGCGGCCTCCGGGCCGCCCTTTCTTCGTAGAGAACGGGAAATCCTGGGTATTTTCCCACTTGAAACAGGGGCATACCCGCATTGTGCCGAAACCCTACATCCACGATGATGGCGCAGCGATGGGCACCGCGCTATCACCTCGGGGTAAGGCGATGAACGTTACGCGCCGCGTCTCGGCTGGACCCGCGTCGGACAAATCCTTTTTCAAAGCAACGCTAGACCTATTGCCGCATCCGGTCGCGGTCTGCAACGCCGATGATCTGCGAATCGTTTACGCGAACGATCACGCGACGAGCGAATTAAAGCTCCTGCGTCCAGAAATCCCTGGTGAAACCGAATTGGTGGTGGGTGAATCGATCGAGGCGTTTCTCCCGGGTGCAGTGGTCCAGAGCCAGGCCCTTCTCGATCTGGGCGATGCGCACCGACGTTCCATCAGATTGATCGGCCGGACACTTGATGTCAGCGTGAAAAAGTTGGTCAGCGAATCCGATGCGGCCGAACTGCTCATTGTTACCTGGTCGAACACTACGGAGCGCGACTCGACACCTTGGTTCGATGACGTCGCGAACGGCGATAGCGAGGCTCATCCTCGCATTGCTCAGTTCACGATCGACCAATCCGCCGATGCCGTTTATTGGGTTCGGGAGGACGGCAGCCTCGCTTACTTCAACGAAACTGCCGCTTCCATGCTCGGCTATTCGCGAGAGGAAATGGCCGCGCTTTTAGTGATGGATATCAATCCTGATTATCCCACCGCGGCCTGGGCGACTGCTTGGCGAAATATGGAGCCTGATGACGCTCGAATTTTTGAGTCTTCACAGCGCCGAAAAGACGGTCGACTTATCCCGGTCGAGATATCGTCGAACTTCCTGAAATTTGGGAACGATAGTTTCAACATTTCCACCATACGAGACATCTCTGATCGGCGCCGTACTGAAGACGAAATCCGTGATCGCGAAACACGCCTGCGCCAGGCGCAACGGATGGCTCGATTGGGTAGTTTTGCTCGTGACATGAAAACCGACCAGGTTTGGATTGAAGGCATCGGTGAACTCTTTGGTACTTGGGCGTGTAAAAACGTTCGCCGGATTAGCGATGCGGTGAGGGTTAGCGGTGCTGTTCGGGCCTCGTCCCTTTTTTCGGTTTTAGCTTGTCGTAGGGGCGGATTAGGCTGTTTCACCGCCACGACTGGATCTCGCGAGGGCGTCGCGGCGGTAGCGGGCCCTTACACTATGCCCGCATAGCTGCCATCAGGGGTCCGGCGCCGAGAACGTTCATGACTCGCGTCAGATTGTAAGCGAGTACGTGCAGCGCCATTTCGGTTCTGACCCGCGGCAGCGTCTTCACCAGGAAGTGGGTGGCACCCATTCGGGCTTTGATGGTGCCGAAGGGGTGTTCGACCGTTTCGCGCCGCTGGCGCATCTTTTCCGGATGCGCGTCGAGCCGGTGCTGGACCTCTTCCAGAACGTGCTCATGCTCCCAGCGGGTAATTCGGCGCTCTTTGGCGGTGGTGCACTGAGCCTTAATGGCGCAGTTCTGGCAGACATTGGTCCAGTAGCGACGTAGGGACAGCCCGTGCTCCTCTCTGGTGAAGCGGTAGACCAAGCGCTCGCCGGCTGGACAGACGTACACGTCCTCATCCTTCACATAGCGGAAGTCCTGCTTGCCGAACTTCCCTTTGGCTTTGATGCCCGAGGTTAGCGGTTTGGGGAGCGTGACTGTGATGCCGGCCTGATCACATGCCAGGATCTGATTGCTACTGAAGTAGCCGCGATCGGCGACCACCTCGAGTTTATCGACGTTCAGAGCGGCCTTGGTCTGCTCCGCCATGGGAGAGAGTTGCGCTCTGTCATTGCCAACGTTGGTCACCTTGTGTGTGACGATCAGGTGGTTCGACGTATCGACCGCGGCCTGCACGTTATAGCCAACCACACCGGAACCGCGACCGCTGGTAGCCATGGAGCGAGCGTCGGGATCGGTCAAGGAGATCTGATGATCGGGTGTCGCGCGCATACGGGCGTCGAGGGCCGTAAGCCGTTGCATCTCCAGATGAAGACGCGCGATCTTCTCTTTCAGTCGGGTTACTTTCATCGCAAGCGCTTCCGACGGCTCCTGGCGGTCGGCGCTGTCGAGCTGATGGAGATAGCGCGACACGCTCTCTTCGATCTGCGCCTTGCGCCGATCCATCTTGGCGCGGGTGAAGTTCCGGTCGCGGTTGTTGACCGCTTTGAACTTGCTACCGTCAATCGCAACGCTGGCCGTTGTCAGTAGACCGATCCTCCGGCAAAGCTCGACGAACCGGGCACAGACTTTGCCGATGGCAGCGCCGTTGTCCTTGCGGAAGTCAGCGATCGTCTTGTGATCCGGCACCAGGCGGCCGGTCAGCCACATGACCTCCACATTGCGCCCGGCTTCGCGTTCGAGACGCCGGCTCGATTGAACCCGATTAAGATAACCGTAGATGTACAGCTTCAACAGAACCGATGGGTGATAGGACGGACGGCCCGTGGCCGCTGGATCGATACCGCCAAAACCAAGCCCACCCAGATCCAGTTCCTCGACAAAGACATCGATCACCCGAACCGGGTTGCCTTCGTCGATCCAGTCCTCAAGACACTCGGGGAACAGCGTCGACTGACCCCGGTCCACACCCGCAACGAAACGCTTCATCAAATACTCCCGCCAAACGACGGGAGAATCATAACAACACCAACGTTTTTACACAGGCTGGTACCGTAACAAACACCGAGTTGGCCGATCGTCGGGGTTTCCTCGACATGCTTCACGACGACGATCGTAGCGAATTCGAGGCAACTGTCGCGCGCGCAATTGCGAAAACGGACTCATCTTATCGAGCCAAGTATCGCATCGTTTTGAGTACTGGCGACCAACTCCAAATCGAGGAACTCGGTGAAATTACCTATGACAAAACCGGAGAACCTCTGCACCTAAACGGCACAATCCAAGACATCACCGAACGTCGACTCGCCGAGGAAAAGCTTGAGTTCACCCAGTTTGCGCTAGACAGCGCGGCCGAAGCCGTCTTCTTCTTAAGGCGGGACTCGAGTGTCTCGTACGTGAATGACGCGGCATGCGACCTGCTCGGCTATTCGCGCGATGAGTTGCTGTCGATGACGGTATGCGACTTCAACCCTGCGCTGCGGCCGGAGATGGTCGAAGCGCGCTGGCACGAAGTGCGCCAGCAGCATGACGACGCCGGTGGCGGCTTCGTTTTCGAGACCGTCAATCAAAGGAAAGATGGGACAATAATTGACGTTGAGGTCGCCGGTCGGTTTATCGAGTATGGCGACGAGACCTATCACCTCACGTTTACGCGCGACATCACCGATCGCAAACGAGCCCAGGAGGCGCTCCGCGCCAACGAAGCCGAATTACGCCTCATCACCGACACCTTGCCGATGCGAATTGCCTATATCGACAAGGAGCAGCGCTATCAGTTCGTCAACCGACTAGTCGAGGAGCACGAAGGCCGTCCGGCTGCGGAGATCATCGGTAAAACCCTGCAGGAAGTATTGGGTGACGATCGCTACGACCGGGTCCGCGCCTATGTCGAAGATGCTCTGGCTGGCCGATCGTTTGTTCAGACGTGGCGTGGGCCATTTGCCGGCAAGATAGCCGACTTGCGGGCCACGTTTGTCGCCGACGTTAGCGAGGCCGGTGACGTTTTGGGCACAATCATGCTGCTCGAAGACGTCTCCGAGGCAAAAGCGCTTGGCGAACAGCTACGTCAGGCCCAGAAAATGGAGGCAATTGGACAACTGACTGGGGGAATCGCGCACGATTTCAATAATCTGCTGACGGTGATACTCGGCAACCTCGAACTGCTTGACTCGCAACTGGACGATGCCCAACTGGGCAAGCGGATAGAGATCGCCTCGCGCGCAGTAAGCCGCGGAGCGGATCTGACGGACAAATTGCTCTCCTTTGCGCGGCGCAGAGCGCTTCACCCCGAGCACGCCGATCTCAACGTCACCCTGGCACAGCACGGAGATCTGCTGCAGCGTACGCTTGGCGAGGCGATCGAAGTTGAGCTGAAATTGGCGCGAGAACCGTGTTTCACACGAGTCGATATCGGTGAGCTCCAGACCACCCTGTTGAATTTGGTCATCAATGCGCGCGACGCCATGCCACGCGGGGGGCGTCTCGTCGTGTTGACAGAGAGGGTTGCGCTAAATGGCGATATCCAGGTCTTCAGCGCCGAAGCCCCACGGGGAGACTTCATTAGGGTGGAGGTTTCGGATACCGGAATGGGGATGAACTCTAATGTGATGGAACGGCTCTTCGAACCGTTCTTCACGACCAAAGAGGTGGGCAAGGGGACCGGCCTCGGCCTCAGCCAAGTATATGGTTTCGTTTCACAATCCGAAGGCTACATTTCAGTCGACAGCAAGGAGAGTTTTGGAACGCGCGTCGCCATTTATTTGCCGACCGCAGAACCGGAGATCAAACCCGTGAGCGAACGCGACGTAAAACCCGAAACGGCCCGCGGCGGCCACGAAAAGATATTGGTCGTCGAGGATAACAACGAGGTCCGTGATGTCGCCGTCGGTATGCTCCGCGAACTCGGCTACGAGGTGGTCCCCGCCACGGATGGCAACGACGCGCTCAAGCTGCTTGACCAGCACGACGACATTGAACTGCTGTTTACCGACGTGATGATGCCGGGTGGCTATAGCGGCCCGGCGCTGGCGGCCAAAGCCCGCGAGACCCGTTTGCAGCTCAAGGTGTTGTATTGCTCGGGCTACAGCGAAGCCGTGTTCGCCGAGCACGAAGTCGACGAGCAGGAAGTCGATATCATCGCCAAGCCGTTCAGCCGTTTAGAGCTGGCGAAACGGGTGCGCGACATACTCGACGCGTGAAGTTTTTCAACACCCGCTATGCAACCAAGGTGAGCGCCCCATCTGCTTCATAAGACTTCATCGCGGCCTCCAGCACAGCAACGCCGTGGATGGCTTGGTCCAAGGGTATCGGATAGGCCGGCCCACCTTCTGCCGCCGCCGCGAATGCCTCTAGTTCTTCGCGTAGACCATCTTCATCGTTGAATGTTTGTGTTTCGACGGTCGCGTCCGCATCGCACACGTCGAGGGTATGGTGTCCGCGCATCTGGGCCCAACCTTTGGTGCCGAATACCTGGAACCGCCGAAATCGGGGCGACGCCAGTAAGGTGCTGAGAAAGCCGGACGCGCCGCTCGCAAATTGCACGTGGAGGGAAACCGCGTCCGCCATGTCAACCTCGATGGCGCGACGAATAGCGGTGCAGCGAACTGCCTGGATCGGTCCCGCGAGATGGATGAAGCCATCAACGATGTGGATGCCCATCGCGGTCATCGCTCCCGAGGCGCCGCTTTCTTCGGCCCGCCACATGCCGTGCTTGTAGTTGAATCCGAAATTACCGGTGAAATTCCCTTCGACGTGAACGACGGTGCCGAGTTCATCTCCAACCACCAGGCGTTTGAGTTCCGCCATCGCTTGCAGAAATCGCCGGTTGTGGCCCAGCGCAAGAACCACCCCTGCCCTGGTCGTTGCGGCCACCGCAAGTTCGGCGCTTTGCTTGGATAGCGTGAGCGGTTTTTCGACAAACAGGTGCTTGCCGGCGGCACTGACTACCTCGATCTGAGCCGCGTGTTGATCGTGCGGGGTAGCCAACACCACGGCGTCAAGTTCGGGATCGGACAGCGCTCTCTCGAGGCTATCCGACAGATCCAACGCCTGCGCAGCGGCATAGTCCGTTGCTTTAGAGGGAGTTCGCGTAATGCCTTTTGTGAAAAGAATGGCGCCGCTTTTTGGCACCCCGTTCTCCTGAACCGAATCAACCAAATTCTGGCCCCAGCGCCCGAGGCCTACGATCGCCGCCTTCAGCATGATGTACTCCTTTGTCGCGACCCATCGTTGTCAAACCGAATCATCGCGGTCAAGCTGCGCCGCGGTGGATAGATTGGTAGCGCTATGAGTAGACCTGAACCCCGCCGGAGCATCCGAGATATGGCAGCCCATATGCGCGGACTGTCCAAAGTCGAGGGACACGAGCGTGTCATCAAGCTGTCGTCGAACGAAAACCCGTTCGGCCCAAGTCCGCTTGCCGTCGCCGCAGCGCTCGCGGAACTCGACACAATGCACCTCTACCCGGAGGCGGGTCAGACCGCACTACGCAAGGCGATTGGGCAACGCTTCGCCCTCGATCCGGGTTGCCTTTTTTGCGGCGCTGGGTCCGATCAGATCCTGGCTATGCTGGTCCAGGCCTACACCGAGCCCGGCGACGAGGTCGTATTCTCGGCCAACGGCTTCGCCAAGTTCAAGCTCTATGCCATGTCGGTTGGAGCGGTACCGGTTGCCGTCGCCGATCGTGACTTTGTTGCTGACGTCGATGCGATTCTCGCGGCAGTTACCGATCGGACGCGGCTTGTCGCTTTAGCCAATCCGGACAATCCGACCAGCACTAGTATCGACGGAGGTGAGCTACGACGGCTCCACAACGGATTGCCAGACAATGTGCTGCTCGTGATCGATGCCGCCTATGCAGACTATGTGGGCCGTGCGAATTACGAGCCTGGCAGTGGTTTGGTGAGCCAAGCGGAAAACGTTGTGATGTCGCGCACGTTCTCGAAGATCTTCGCGCTCGCGGCAATGCGGATCGGCTGGGTGCATGCGCCCGCGCACGTCATCGATGTGTTAACGCGGCTTGAGCCTTCGTTTCCGCTCACGGCAATGGCAATGGCCGCTGCGATCGCGGCGCTCGACGACGTCGAACACACGACGCGATCACAACAGCACAACAATGTGTGGCGCGCACGGTTTAGTGCGAGTCTACGGGAGCTTGGCCTGCACGTTTATCCAAGCCAGACCAACTTCGTAATGATGCGGTTTTCCGACGAGGTCGGACGAGGCGCTGAGGCGGCCGACGCTCACCTATTATCGCGCGGCATTATTGCCCGCCGTTTTCTCGCGCCCGCGTTTGAGGATTGCCTGCGAATCACGATCGGGACGGCCGACGACATGACCACAACCACCGACGCGTTAGCCGAGTTTTTCGCGCCTTGAGGCGTGCGCTCGTTGCTGGCTGGTCGGCGCGGAGGGAGGCGATGGCACTGACTGAAATTATCGACGACACCACGCTTGCCGGATTGCGTAAACCGCTGTCGCGGGCATCGCACGTAGCCGGTTTCATCTACAGCTCGCCCGAGATCTACGCCCTTGAGAAAGAGCGGATCTGGATGAAGGATTGGCTGTGCGTGGGGCGCGACGATGAGATCCCGGAGCCTGGCGACTACGTGACTTGGCGCATTGCCGACGAGCCCATCATCATTGCCCGCAACGCCCAAGGTGAGATCAACGCGTTCGCCAACGTATGCGCGCATCGCGGCGTCGAGGTCGCACAAGGCAAGGGCAATACAACAGAATTCAGCTGCCCCTATCACGGCTGGCTCTACGACCTCAGCGGCAAGCTGATAGGCGCGCCCTACATGAAAGAGGCAGAGGGCTTCGACCCAACTCGCTGCCACCTGAAGCCGATCCGGTTTGGCGTCTGGCAGGGGTTCATGTTTGTCAATTTCGACGATGGATGCGAATCGTTGACAGACTTCATTGCGCCATTCGCTGAGGATTTTGGATTTCTGGGTATGGGCGACCTGGCGGTCGCAGCAAAACTGGAGGTCGAATTCGGCTGTAACTGGAAGTTGGTGGCCGAAAACGCCATGGACAATCTGCATATCGCGGTCGTCCATCCGGTTACCCTCGGCGACGGCATCAAAGCTGAGGACGTCGACATCAAGCTGAATGCGCGTGGGGGCTACAGCAGCTTCTATACCCACGAACCCCGCTTTAACGATCATCGGCCGATGTTCGGCGAACATATGGATTCTCAAAAGGACCGACCATCCAATTTCGCCGGCGCCGGGTTCATGTCACCCAACTTCCAGCTCTTTACTTATTGCGACAACGTCGAGTTGTCGATGCATTGGCCGATCGACATCGACCGGACGCGTCACACGATCACCATTATCTTCCCTAAAAAATTCTTCGGCCGGCCGGATTTTGCGGAACGCATTCAAGAGTATTACGACACGGAAACGCAGACCGTTGGTGAGGACGCAGAAATGGTGAGATCACTGCAGCATGCGATGAGCGTTCGCGCGTTTGTTCCGGGCCGCATGTCGCGCGTTGAGAAGCCAATACACAATCTGCTCAATTACTACGTCGAGCGTATGTTCGGCTCCGGTTAGAGCACTCTGGGATGGAGTCGATGTGGCCGCCTTATCGCAAAAAAAGAAGGGTCCGACTATGACCGCCTGGATACGTATGATCGCCGACGAGGATGCTGACGCCACGCTCAAGCGGATGCTCGACAAAGTGCGCACGCCACACGGCACTGTCGACAACGTCATGCGGGTGCATAGTCTGCGTCCACATACGATGGAAGGGCACGTCGTTCTCTACAAAAGCGTGCTCCACAATCCCGACAACGTGCTGCCGTTTTGGTTTTTGGAGATTGTTGCTTCTTACACCAGCATCCTCAACACGTGCGATTACAGCCTCGCGCATCACTTTACCAATGCCCGCCGGTTGATCGACGATGACGACCGCGCCGACGTGATCGACGTCGCGCTACGGGCCGGCCGACCGGAGGACGTTTTCGAAGGCAAGGAACTCGCGCTGCTCAATTATGTGGGCAAACTCACCACCGCGGTCGCGACGATGGACGAAGCGGATATGGCACCGTTGCGCGACGCCGGATGCGATGACGGCGAAATTCTTGAAGTGAACCAGGTGTGCGCCTACTTCAACTACTCGAATCGACTATTGAACGGACTTGGCGTTACCACCGCCGGTGACACCATTGGTTACTACAAGAAAGACGCAGACTAATAACTTTCCGACGACGCTCCGCAACGCGGATGGCTCGTGGCGCACCAACGAAGGAACCTAAAGTACGGTTCCTTCGTTGGTGCGCGCGCCCTAGTGCTTCTTGTGACCGCCGCGCAACACCCACCATCCATGACGCAAAAGCATGCGTTTGTCAGTTCGCCAGCATTGGGTGGGCTCCGTCCCGTCGTGTTCCAAACAAACGTTGCAGGACACACAATCAACCGAGCCGCGTTTGCCAGCTTTGATCTTGTTGGGCAGATCGGGCTCGCGGATGAAAGGCCGCGCCATCGATATGAAATCAGCGTCGCCGCTGGCGACAACGTCGGCCATCGTCTCTGTATGGCGGATTCCGCCGACCAGAATAACCGGAATTTTCTTAAGGGCTTTTTTTACGGCCCGCGCGTGACCGCGGAAATAGCCCTCGTTGCCGGCCGGGGTCCACAGGCGGTGGATTACCATGTCCTGCCAAGCTCGCGCGAGCGACACGCCGATGAACACGTCGGCGCTCTTGGTGAGCGCATGTATAACACCAACCGAAACCTCGAGCGCGTCGAGTCCCTCGGCTTCGAGTTGCGCCGCGCGGGGTACGCTTTCATCGATTGTTAGGCCACCTTCGTCCATCGAATCGGCCATACCCAGCTTGAAGGTCACTGGAAAGTCGTCACCCACTCGGTTGCGGACGGCGCGATAGACCTCAAGTACAAAACGGCTGCGGCGCTCGGCATCGCCACCCCAGTCGTCGTCGCGACGATTGGCGTGCGGTGAACTGAACTCACTGATCAAGTAACCGTGGCCGGCGTGGATGTGGACGCCGTCGAAGCCGGCCTCGCGCAGGCGACGGGCGCCATTGCCGAAAGCTTCGATCGCTTCCCTAATGTCACCCTCGGTTGCTTCAACCGGCTGGCGGGCCGATATGAAGTTTTCGACTGGAGACGGCGCCAACGGCGTAACCGACGGAACGCGGCTCTGGCTGCCGGCGTGCCCTAGTTCACCGAAAATAATCCCTCCGGAATCGTGGATGCGATCGGTGAAGCGTTTGAAAGCCGGAACGACATCGTCGCGGTGAATCCCGGCGTGGTAATGCCCGCCACGACCGCGCGGGTGGACATACATTTGTCCGGTGAAGATGAGTCCGGCCCCACCACGAGCGAGGTCGAGGTACATATTGGTGTAATCTTCGGTGATGGTTCCGTCGGGACGCGACATGGACTCTGCAGTTGCAGCGCGGACGAATCGGTTCTTGATGGTTAGCGGACCGATCTGCCCTGGTTGGAACAATAATTCAACCGACACCGAACGCACCCCCTATGTGGCCGACCGACCGACCCGCACATGAACGCGGGCATCGCTCGCGTTCCACGCCGCTGCCGGATCGAGCGGATACACCGGGCGTGGAAGATCTTGCCAATCGAAATTCCCGAGATTGGGCGAGGTGAGTCCGGGTGCGTCCACCTCCAGAATCCGCTCGGGTGGAAACAGATGCTGAAAGCCGGCGCGAAAATGACCGCGCGACTTAACCACGATCGACCGCGCGGCGGCGGCATCGAAACCGAAGTGCTCGAAATAGTCCGCGCTGAATGTTTGCTGGCGTATCCCATTGACCAGGGCGACGCTGCCGCCGAAATCGATCGCGCATGAGCGGCCGAGTTTCACCGTGCGACCCTTGACTGCACCGTAATTGCCGACGAACACACCATCCTGGGAAAGCCGCAGCACCCGCGCCGAACGCGTGAATGGTTCCGAATTGAGGAAGGGATGGCCCACATTGAATTGCGCATCGAATTCGCCGCCCTCACCGGCAGAAAACGCAGCGTCAACGACATGCGGCTCACAGAAGACACCGAGCAGCGCCCCTTGCACCCCCGCTTCGCAAAACGCGCGCAGAATGTAGATCGTGTTTCCGCGTCCGCCGCCGCCAGGATTGTCGGCCACATCGGCAAGCAGCAGGGATGGCCGAGATGAATCGGCGCCCACTTCACCGGCTCGTCGGGTGGCTTCGTCGAGATCGGTTAGCTTCGCCTGAAAGCGATGGCGATCGTTCCACGCCGCCTCGGCGAGAAAGCGCGCAAGCGAGCCAGCCTTTTTTGGATTGTCACGCGTGGTCACCACGACGGACAAGCCATTCTTAGGCGTGTCGCTGAACGAGAAGCCGGTCATAATCGATACGTTCATGACGTCGGCATCGACCTTGCCCTGCCCGAGCGAGATGAGATCGCCATAGGGCTGACCGGTGTCGGTGAGTTGCGTGACAGTGGGCGCCACCAGCGGAATGCGCATCCAAGCCGACGTCGCCCGCACCCCTTCGATCAGCTCGTTCAAGCACGACGCCGCCTCCTCGCCACGCTCGCGCTGGTCGACATGGGGATTGGTGCGATAGGCGATCAGGACGTCCGTGGCATCGACCATCGGCGCCGATATGTTGGCGTGCAAATCCAGGGTCACAACGACCGGCACCTCGGGTCCGACGACCTCACGCACCATCTCGAACAGCGCGCCGTCCGGGTCGTGGTCATGGGTCGCGACCGCGCCACCATGCTCGCAGATATAAACCCCGTCGAACGGCACAGCCGCCTCGAGACGCTGGCGCATATCGGCCATCAGCTCTTCGAAAAACACGCGCTCGACGGGTCCGGTGGGTACCGAGCCCGCGAAGACGATCGGTACCGGAGTCCAGCGCCCGGCTCGGTCCATGGCCGCGTAAAAGCCGCAGATGCCGCCATGAATGACGGGGTGCTCGGCGCGGGCCTCGGCGTCGATCTCGGCGCCGTGGTAAAACCAGCGCGCCTCGAAGTCCTCGCGCGTCGCGATAGGCGCAAACCGGTTTGATTCGAGATCAAACCCCAGGATCGCGATGCGGCGCGGCGAGCGGGTAATGCCGGTTCTGCTTCGCCGTTACGCGTGCATTTCGACGCGGCGCCGATTAGTAGTCGGCGGACACACCAAACTTCTCGGGAACAATGCGCCAGTCCGTCAGGGGTTCACCGTCGGCAAACTTCTGAAGCTCTGAGATCCAGAGTTGCCGGCACATGTTAACCCCACGGTCGCTAAGGCCGAGGATTTCGTCGCCGCGGTCCTGCATCATCCCCACGCCCATCTGGGCCACATTGTCCTGCACAATGGTCATGTTCACGCGCTCCGGATCGATGTCCTCCCAGCGCATTTCGCCGGCGAGGATAGCGCGGGCGAGAACTTCGTGGTCGAGATCCTGTTTTGCCAATTTCTCCGCGCGGCGCTCCATATATCGCTCGGTCACTGGATCGCCCTTTGGTTTCTTGGCAACCGTAAACTGGGTATGGCGGTCGTCATCGTGCGGGACCCACCAGGCGAAGAACTCGCGATAACCGACTTCGGGATCGTCGGGAACGCCGAGGATCAGGAACAGATTCGGCATGATGAACTGGGTGACGATTTTCTTGCCGTTCTGCCGCTGGGCCACGAACTCAGCGCCCCATTTGGTTTCTTTCGCGAAAATCTCCGGAAAGTCTTGCGCCTCATTGTCGAATGTCTCGGTCGTGTGATGAGCCCAGCCAACGTGGACTGTGTCACAGGCGTTTTCCAGGTTGTTGAAGAAGTGGCACGGGCGGGTGTAGGAATCGATCGCGTGCAGCCATTCATCACCGTCGAATGCCGGATAAAGCGGAAACTCTGGCGGATCGCCCGGTCCGAAATAGGAGAATATCAGCCCAAGATATTCGCGGGTTGGGCGCCCAGCGATTTTTACCCGATCACAAAACGGTTGCGGCTCACCCGGCTGTTCGGTGCACTGGCCTGTGCCATCGTATTTCCAACCGTGGTAGAAGCAGCGGATTTCGTCGCCTTGCACCCAACCGGGGTGCAACGGCATACCGCGGTGCGCGCAGCGCGCGGCGACAATGAATGGTTCGCCACTTTCGCCACGGTACAGCGTGAAGTCTTCACCAAGAATGCGGATCGGTTTGGCGTGGCCTATTTCAAGCTCGTGGCTGTGAAAAACCGGTTGCCAAAATAAGCGCAAATAGTCACCAGCCAGCGTGCCGGGACCAATATTCTGGACATCGTTGAAGGTAGTGATCCGCGGGATGTCTTTCTCTTGGACGGACATGGCACACGTCTCCGTTTGTCAGTTACAGGTCGGTCGTGACAACGCGACGACTAACTAAACATCATAGCGCATTCGCTTAGGCCGGCGCCGAAAATCATTGGCGGCGGCGATGCACCAAATCGATTGCACTCTGCATCAGCCCCGTTCTATTCGGCTGCATGGGCGAGAGACGTGCGAAAGAGAGCCTGATCCGAAGCCCCGCGGACATCTCCGGCGACGCCCAGTTGTTCGAGCGCCGACCACATGCCAACTTGATTCGCCGAGACCACAGGCTTGCCGAGTTCGCTTTCAAGACGGCCAATGACACCCGCGGTCGGAAGATTGGTGCAGCTCAGGAACACCGCTTCCGCTGAATCCGAATCGGCACGCTTTGCCAACTCGATGACAGCCTCATCGCTCATGTCGGTGACAGCTTTGGGATCCTCCATCCCGATAAACGCGCTGGACACGGCCTGATAGCCAGCCTCGGCCAGGAAATCGCCCAGCAGATCGGTCAGCTCCTCCGAATAGGGTGTCGCAACTGCGACTTTCGATACCCCCAACGCGCTAAGCGCGTGGATGAGACCACCGCTGGTGGTGACAGCCAGGCCGCCAGTCGAATCTTCTATTGCGCCGCGGAGCGCGGCCTCCCCTTCCACCCCGCCAACGAAGCTGGCGATCGTGCAGGCGAACAGTACAGCATCGGGATCGAGGGATTTCAATTGCTCGGATGCCGGACGCACCTTCGCAGGTTCCGACTCTGCGCGTGCTCGCGCCGGCGTCATCGCGCCCGCTATGTACTCCATTCGTGTAAAAAATACGGAAAAGTCCGGTGGTGCCCAGGTCCAGTACTCGCGGTCGAGCAACAAGGCTGGCGGGGTCATGACGCCAATTCGGCCTTTCGGCAACCCGGTGGTCATAGTCGTGTCTCCTTGGTTCCCAGATCTCTCCTTAAGCGCTACATCCCGGCGCCAAGCACCAGCTTCTTTGCTCTCCTGCCGAGTGCCAGCCTTTCGCAGGCAGCGACACCCCCGTAAAGGACCAAACCCAGGGCGATCAACCAAAACAGTATGGCAAACACTTTGGGCGTATCCAAGCCGGCGCGCGCGACCACCATCGCGTATCCAAGCCCTTTGTCTGACCCGACAAATTCGCCGACCACGGCGCCGACGATCGCCAGCGTCATGCCGAGCTTGAGCCCGCCAAAAATCTCAGGCAGCGCAGCCGGGAAACGTACTTTCCACAGTTCTTGGAGCCGCCCGGCACCCATTGACTGGGTAACCAGCAGCCACTCCGCACGAACCGAGCGCAAACCGAGCAGGGTCGAAATCACGACCGGAAAGAAGGAGATGAGAATCACCATCAGCACCTTCGACGTCATTCCGAAGCCAAACCAGACGATGAACAGCGGCGCCAGAGCGACCTTGGGCACAACTTGTGAACCAACCAACAACGGGGTCACCATTTTCTCAAGCGTCTGCCAGTAAAGCGTTAGGACAGCGAGTGTCATAGAGCCGACAACGGCAATGGCGAATCCGAAAAGCACGGCTGTCGCGGTAAAGAATGCATGGTCAAGCAACCGAGAAATCTCGGCGCCGCTGCTGAACATCTCGCTGACAATTAACGTCGGCGTCGGCAGGAAGTAATGCGGGATCTCGAGCGCGTTGGCGGTGACTTCCCAAGCAACCAAGATAACTGCCATTGGCAGTACGGGCAGGACATACGACTTCCAATCGCCAAATCGACCGTTTGCCGTATTTCGCGATGCCCCTGATGCGCGCGCCGAAGCCCCCCGGCCGGTCGATCGGCGTCGAGACTCATCGCCGCTGCCTGCGGTAACCGCCGTCGCCGCGTTTTGGTCGTTCGTCTCAGTCGTCATCGTAGATACCCATGCGCTCGAGATCGTGACGTATCGCTGCGACTTTCTGCTGAAATTGTGGGGTCTCTTTCAATTTCAGTGTACGCGGTCGTGGCAGGTCGATCGTGACCTCACTGGCAATCCGACCGGGTTGCGACGTCATAACCACTACCCGATCGGCCAGAAAGCAAGCTTCCTCGATGTCGTGGGTAATAAATATTACGGTTTTGCGGCTCTCTGCCCAAATATTCTCAAGATCAAGGTTTAGTTTTTCGCGAGTCAACGCGTCAAGCGCGCCAAACGGCTCGTCCATCAGGAGCAGCGGCGGATCGTGGAGCAAGGCCCGGCAAATAGCGACTCGTTGTCGCATGCCACCCGATAGCTCGTCCGGATAAGCCTCCTCGAAGCCCTCGAGACCGACGAGCTTCAACAGTTCGTAAGCGCGCGTCAGGCATTGCTCTTTGGGTAGCCGCCGGATCTCAGCCTGCAACATGATGTTCTTCACCGCGGTGCGCCAATCGAATAGCGCAGCATCCTGAAATACGAGCCCGGCCCGGGAATAGGGGCCATCGACCCGCACCCCGTCGATGTCGATCGCGCCACCATTCAAATCGAGCAGCCCGGCAATACACTTGAGCAATGTGCTTTTGCCACAGCCACTGGGGCCGACGATGGTCAAGAATTCATTAAATTTCGCCTCGAGGCTCACACCCTCCAGCGCGACGAATTCGTTGGTTCCGTCGGAATAGATCTTCGTGACCCGGTCGACGCCGAGGTAGGAACGCTCCTGATCCTCGGCGTCTAGGTCGCGGGTATTGGGGCCACCGGCGAGGCCCATTTTACTAGTTACAGCTGCTTACTAGTCACAGCTGCTTACTAGTTACAGTTGCCGAGGAACTCGTTGGTGAACAGCGACGCCGCGGTCGGCTTCGTTTTGAGCTGTCCCGTCTCGTCTAGTTGATCTACCGACGCTTGCCAATCCGACAGCGCCATGCAGCCGAGTGGCTTCCCAGCGGTGGCGCTGGTCTCCAGCAGATCAATTGCGGCGGTCCATTCGGCCAACACCACGGCCTTGGTCCGCGACGTCTCTTTCACGTATTGGAACCACAAGTCGCGTGCCTCCACGGGATTGTCCTTGGCGAACTGCAGGGACTCTTGTGTGGCCTTGGCAAACCGAGCTACGACATCCGGGTTGTTTTTGATCATGGCCTCGCTCGTCGCGATTCCATTGGCCATGATCTTGACGCCATAGTCCGAGAATTTGATGACGTCGAGGGTGCATTTACAGGTTGCCGAGTGCCCACCCACCGATGTGGTGTACGCAAACGTCGTGTCCGCCTCTTTCGAGTGGAAAAGCGCATTGCGAACGCCGAAATCGTTGGCTTGCTTGACGTTGGACATGATCAGGTCTTTATCGATACCAGCATTCGCAGTAAAGATCGGGAACGATTGCTCGATCGAAGATGTCAAAGAAAAGGCCATTTTCGCCTTCTCCAGGGACTTCGCATCCGTGAACCCCTCGCCTTGGCGCGCGATAGCGACATAGGGGTTTTTCATCATGACGCCGGCAATCATCTTGACCGGAATACCCTGACCCCTCGCCTTAATAACGACGCCTGAATCCGGAAACCCGAATTCATCGGAGCCGCTAGCGATCAACTGCACGACATTGACCGAACCGGTCCCTTCAAGGGCCTTAACATCGAGATCGTGCTTGGCATAGATACCCTTCTGGATCCCGGCAATAAACGGGACGTGGCCTCCGTAGTACACAAAGTCGAGACGCAGCGTCACTTTGTCGGCTGCTATTGTCTGTGACGCGGCAGTAACGACAGCGACCGCCAGCGTGAAAACAAACAGAATCGTAGACAAGCTTCTGAGCATATTGCGAGCCTGAAAGGTCGTGTTGAACCGTCGATCCATGGTTTCCTCCCATTATCCCCTTGCGTGTTCGTCATTAGACGGGCGCACATTAGGCGCCACCCGTGGTAGGGGTCCGCAATAGTGCATGATTCGCAGCCCCAATCATAGAGCGCTCGCCGGGAGTTGGCGGAATCGCATCCACCAATATGGCGTTCGTACATCGGGGGACAAAAACGAAATTAGGCTTCGCTGCGAGCTTGGTTGAAGCGGATCCGGTTGCCCTACGGGTCCATGACCTCGATCAATTTGTCGCCCCAAGGCGCATCCTCGACGCCGGGCCGCAAACATTCATACTGTTTTGCGATGATCTCTGTGTGCAATACCCAACATCCGGTATGAACACCTCGTTGTAAGCACAATACGAACCCTCGCGGTTCCTCGCGCTAGGGTTGGAGCGCAATGCCGGTTAGTATGCGCGCCGTGTTCGTCGACGCGTTGGAGAGCTTTATTATGGCGACTGAGACCAGTTCGATTCACCGCACTGTCACGCACTGGGGCGCATACGACGCAGAGGTCGTTAAGGGTCAGATAGTTGCTCTGCACCCCATTGCCGACGATCCAGATCCGTCACCAATCGGAAACTCTCTGGTCGATGCCGTCGCACACCCCAATCGCATCTCGCAGCCGATGATTCGCAAAGGCTGGCTCGAAAACGGTCCTCAGGGTCCCAGGGGCGGTCGTGGCAGCGATCCGTTCGTGTCGGTCTCGTGGGACCGCGCGCTCGATCTGGCGGCGCGCGAACTCGATCGCGTGCGCCAAGATTACGGTAACGAATCAATTTACGCAGGCTCGTACGGCTGGGCCAGCGCCGGGCGCTTCCACCATGCGCAGAGTCAAATTCACCGATTCATGAACATGATCGGCGGCTATAGCTACTCGGTGAATTCTTATTCGATTGGTGCAGCTGAAGTGATTCTGCCGCACGTGATCGGTACGCTCGATGGCCTTAGCGCAGGCCACACAACCTGGCCGGTGATCGCTGAGCACAGCGATTTGGTGGTTATGTTCGGGGGTATCCCGCTCAAAAACTCTCAGGTCAACATGGGTGGCATGGGCCGCCACACAGTCCGCGACTGGCTTAAGCGCTGCCGCGAGAGTGGCGTCGACTTTGTCAATATCAGCCCCAATCGACAGGATGCCGACGTCGTGATCGAGGCGGAGTGGATCGCACCGCATCCCAACACAGATACCGCGCTGATGCTGGGATTGGCGCACACACTCGTGATCGAGAAATTGCATGATGAAGCCTTTCTGGCCAGTCATGCGACCGGGTTCGACAGATTCGCTCCTTATCTGATGGGGGAAACCGATGCCCAACCCAAGAGCGCCGAGTGGGCCGCGAGCATTACGGGCATAGACGCCGACGACATTCGCGCATTGGCGCGGCGAATGGCTGGTGGCCGCACCATGATCACCATGGCATGGTCACTACAGCGTGCTGATCACGGCGAGCAGCCCTATTGGATGGCGGTGACTCTGGCGGCAATGCTGGGTCAGATCGGTCTGGCCGGTGGCGGATTTGGATTTGGTTACGGCGCTGTAAGCGCTATGGGAAACCCGACGCCGGCGGTGCCAATGCCGGCGCTCCCGCAAGGCAAGAATCCGGTTTCGAGCTACATCCCAGTGGCTCGGATCGCCGAAATGCTGACCAACCCGGGCGCTACCATCGACTATGACGGCAAGCGGATCACCCTCCCGCACGCCCGAGTCGTTTATTGGTGCGGCGGCAATCCGTTCCATCACCATCAAGACCTCAACCGCTTCGTGGAAGCCTGGCAGCAGCCCGACACGGTTATAGTCCACGAACCCTGGTGGAACTCGTTGGCCCGACACGCTGACATCGTGTTCCCCGCGACGACGACGATGGAGCGCAACGACATCGGCGCATCGTCAACCGACAACGCGGTATTCCCGATGCACAAAGTGGTGAAACGGGTAGGCGATTCGCGCGACGACTACGAAATCTTTGGCGGCTTGGCCGAGCGCCTGGGCGTGCAAGATATGTTTACGGAGAATCGCACCGAAGAAGAGTGGCTGCGATACCTCTACAACCAATTGCGTCAGCGCGCTGCGCAGCGCGACGTGCAAGCACCGGAGTTCGAGGAGTTCTGGGAAGCTGGGAAGTTCACGTTCCCAGCGTCGGAAGGAGATCGCGTCCTTTTCAGCGACTTCCGCGGAGATCCGGACAACAGCCGACTCAATACGCCAAGTGGCAAAGTCGAGATTTTCTCGTCGCGCATCGCGGGTTTTGGGTACGACAATTGTCCCGGTCATGCGGTTTGGCGCGAGCCCTATGAGTGGCTCGGCGCCAAGGCTGCCGGGCGCTACCCCCTGCATATGATCTCCAACCAGCCCAAAACCCGGCTCCACAGTCAACTCGACCTCGGAAAGACAGCACAAGACAGCAAGATCAAGGGCCGCGAGCCGGCACTGATACATCCAGATGATGCGGCGGCCCGAGGCATCTCCGACGGTGACGTAATCCGCGTGTTCAACGAGCGAGGGGCTTGCCTGGCCGGAGCCGTCCTAACCAATGACATACGGGCCGGCGTTCTTCAGCTTCAAACCGGAGCCTGGTACGATCCCGAGCTGCCCGGAGGTATGGACCGTCACGGTAATCCCAACGTATTGACCCGCGACAAGGGTACGTCGAAGTTGGCGCAGGGATCGACCGCGCAATCGGCGCTAGTCCAAGTCGAGCGGTTCGACGGCGAACTGCCGCCCATTGGGGCCTACACCCCGCCGGAAATAATTCCTGAAAACGCACTCTAAACCTAACCCTGAAACTGAATCGGCGGTCTAGCTACTAGCCGGCCTAGTTAAGACAGCGGAGGTGCGATTGGCCATTAGCGATCCCCAAGCCTCGGGCCGCACTCCGCTCGCGCACGACGGCTGGAAGCACATCGAAAAGACCAACCTTGACGACTTCGTCAAGGCCGATTGGGATCTTCTCAACGGGCAACGCGCGCCCTATTACGGCGAGCGCCAGGCCGATGCGGTCCTGGCGATGCTAACGGCGCAAACGGACGACCCATCGTTCGGCTATTTGATAAACAATTATGGACACTGCCTGCAGTCGGCGACGATGGCGTTGCGTGACGGCCTCGATGAAGAGACCGTCGTGGTGACTCTGTTACACGACATCGGTTTTGTGGTCGCGCCAGCCGTGCACAGCGAGTTCGCGATCGGCCTGTTCGGCCCCTATGTTTCAGAAAAGAATATCTGGATGGTGCGACGGCATGCAGTATTCCAAGCGCTGCATTGCCACGATCTGCCCGGAGCCGACCCGAGCGGACGCGAACAATGGCGCGGTCATCCGAATTTCGAGTATGCGGCTGAGTGGGTGCGCAAATACGACATCTGCTCACTCGACCCGAACTACGAGAACGCCCCGTTGGATGAATTTGTGCCGATGGTCAATCGGATCTTTTCTCGCGAGCCAAACAACCTCTATTCGCTCGACTAAGGGAGCGGAGCCGTGGCTTACGCGACCGCGAAACAAATCTCCGAGTCTGAGATTCCGGTGATCGATCTCGCACCAATCTTCAACGATGACACGGCGGGCTATGAGCGTGTCGCTCGCGAAATGCGGGTTGCGGCGGAGTCGCTGGGGTTCTTCTACATTAAGAATCACGGCGTACCTGAAGACATCATCGAGCGCACACAGGCGCTAGCGAATGATTTTTTCGCGTGCCCCCAGGAAGATAAACTAACGGTTGCTATGCGTGGCGGCGGTCACCGTGGCTTTCTCCGCATCGGTGAAGCCAAGATGTATGAAAGTGCCTTGAGTGATCTCAAGGAAAGCTACGTCTGGGGTCTCGATATCGGCAACGACGATCCCGATTTCCTCGCTGGCAGTATCCTGGCGCCAAATGCCTGGCCCGGCTTCTTGCCGGAAATGCGCCCGGTGCTGAACGAGTTCTTTGAAGCCACCCATATCTGCGGCCGCCATTTATTGCGGGCGTTCGCCGAGAGCCTTGATCTACCGCTCGACTACTTTGTCGGCAGCTTTGACAAACCGGTATCGCGCGGCAGCCTTGTTTACTACCCGCCACAGCCACCGGATCTCGGAGAGGAACAGTTCGGCGTGGGACCACATACCGATTATGGCTGCTTGACGCTGGTTTATCAGGATGCGGTGGGTGGCCTTCAGGTGGCGACGCGCGCCGGCGAATGGGTCACGGCGGTACCGATCGAGGGGACGTTTGTCGTCAACATCGGCGATCTCATGGCGCGATGGTCGAACGATCATTTCAAGTCGACACCGCATCGCGTGGTCAATAGTTCAGGCGTTACGCGCTGTTCGGTGGCGATGTTTATCGATCCCAACGCCGACACCGAGGTTATCCCAGCCTACGAGGGTGAAGCTCCGCGCTTCGAAGCGGTCGAAGTGGGCAACTACATTCAGTCACGCTACGATGCTTCGTTCGAGTACCGGAAGCAGCCGGGCGGCTAACGATGCTCCTTCAGTTCAGCACCTGGCCTGACGTCGAGGCTTATCTCGAGCGCTCGACTGGCGTCATAATTCCGATCGGTTCGATGGAGCAGCACGGGCCCAACGGGTTAATCGGAACCGACGCGCTGTGCGCTGAAATCATCGCCTGTGAAGCCGGACAGCAAGCCGACATCTTGGTTGGACCGACCATCACGATGGGCGTCGCACAATTCAACCTTGGGTTTCCCGGCACCGTAACCATGCGCGCCGATACGGTGATGGCGGTGATCAGCGACTACGTGCGATCGCTCATGCGCCACGGCTTCGAGCGGTTCTTTTTCCTCAACGGCCATGGCGGAAATGTTGCGCCGGCCAACGCCGCGTTTCAGGATCTTTATGCCGATCAGAGCTTCGAGCGCGACCGCGGTAATCAACCGGGCATCCGCTGTCGCCTGCGTAGTTGGTGGGAGTATGAGAACACCAACACATTACGCTATGAACTTTACGGCGAGTGGGAAGGACTCCACGCCACGCCAAGTGAGGTGGCGATTACGCAGAGTGGGTATCCCGATCAGGCTCGCAACGTTGTCATGGAGAAGCCTGAAAAACTTGCCGACGACTATTATCGAAACTTCGGCGGTGACAAGCACTATAACGCAGATCATCATCGCCGCTGGTTCCCAGACGGTCGCATCGGCTCGGACCCTTCGCTGGCATCCCCTGAAGACGGCACGAAGCTGATTGCCGCCGCCGTACCCGAAGTGATCGCTGATTACGAAAAATTCCTCGCCGAAGATTGAGCAGCTTCGAGGCGTTTCTGGCGTCAGAGTTCGCGGCTGTCAGGTTTGCCGCCGTCACTTACCGCTGCTAATTTAGTTGTCTATACAACTTTGAGTCGTCCAATGGCTGATCGCGATCCAAACATCCGTACCGTAAGCGCGCCGCGGGGCACCGAACTCAGCGCAAAAAGTTGGCTCACCGAGGCGCCGCTGCGCATGTTGATGAACAATCTCGATGCCGAGGTCGCCGAGAATCCGCAAGAATTGGTTGTCTATGGCGGTATCGGGAAAGCCGCCCGCAACTGGGAATGTTTCGACCAGATCGTCGCGAGCCTCAAGGAACTGGGGGGCGACGAAACGCTTCTCGTCCAATCGGGTAAGCCGGTTGGCGTTTTCAAGACCCATGCAAACGCGCCTCGGGTGCTGATCGCAAACTCCAATATCGTGCCGCATTGGGCGACCTGGGACCATTTTCACGAGCTCGATAAAAAGGGCTTGATGATGTACGGCCAGATGACAGCGGGTTCGTGGATCTATATCGGCAGCCAGGGGATCATCCAAGGAACGTATGAAACGTTTGTCGAGGCCGGGCGCCAGCATTATGGCGGCGACCTGCGCGGGCGCTGGATCCTGACCGGCGGTCTTGGCGGGATGGGCGGCGCTCAACCTTTGGCCGCAACCATGGCGGGCGCTTGTCTGCTCGCGATTGAATGTCGACCGAGCCGCATTCAGAGGCGCCTCGAGACCGGCTATCTCGATCGTCAGGCCGACTCGTTGGACGAAGCGCTCGCAATTATCGACGAGGCCTGCGCAAACAAGGAGGCGGTCTCGGTCGGCTTGCTCGGCAACACTGCCGAACTGGTCCCGGAACTCGTCAAACGCGGCGCAAAACCCGACCTGGTGACCGACCAGACCTCCGCCCACGACCCCGTTTATGGCTATCTGCCGAAGGGTTGGACCCTCGAGCAATGGGAGCAGGAACAGGCGCGCGACCCCAAGGGCGTGGAATCCGCCGCCAAGGCTTCGATGGTCGAACACGTTTCGGCAATCATCGCATTTCACGAGCAGGGAATTCCGTGCGTCGACTACGGCAACAACATGCGGCAGATGGCCTTCGAGCACGGATTGCAAAACGCATTTGCCTATCCCGGATTTGTGCCTGCCTACATTCGCCCGCTGTTTTGTCGCGGCATCGGCCCGTTCCGCTGGGCTGCACTTTCGGGAAATCCGGAGGATATCTACAAGACCGATGCCAAGGTGAAGGAACTGATTCCGGACAATCCACATCTCCACAATTGGCTCGATATGGCGGCCAAGCGTATCCAGTTCCAGGGACTGCCATCGCGCATCTGTTGGATCGGACTCGGCGAGCGTCACCGCGTCGGCCTCGCATTTAACGAGATGGTCGCCAATGGTGAGTTGGAAGCGCCGGTCGTTATCGGCCGTGACCATTTGGATTCAGGTTCGGTGGCAAGCCCCAACCGGGAGACCGAGGGAATGAAAGACGGCTCAGACGCGGTGTCGGACTGGGCACTGCTTAATGCGCTGTTGAATTGCGCCAGCGGCGCCACCTGGGTGTCATTTCACCATGGCGGCGGCGTTGGCATCGGCTACTCACAGCATGCCGGCATGGTTATCGTTTGCGATGGAACGATCGAGGCATCCGAACGTCTCGAGCGCGTCCTTTGGAATGATCCGGCGACCGGCGTTATGCGCCACGCCGATGCCGGCTACGAGGATGCGGTGGCTTGCGCCCGTGACCAGGGCTTGAACCTGCCGATGATTGGACGCTGACATTGGCGAACGCGCTGACGCTGACGCCAGGAGCAGTTCCCCTCGCGCTGCTTAGGCGCCTCCATGGGTCGCCTACGACGGTCGAATTAGATCAGAGTTGCCGCGGTGGGATTGACGCCGCAGCGCAAACCGTGAGCGATGTCATCAGCCGCGGCGAGGTGGTTTACGGCATCAATACCGGCTTCGGAAGCCTCGCGAAGACACGGATCAGCGACGGCGATCTCGCGACCTTGCAAAGAAACCTGGTGCTATCGCACGCGACCGGCGTCGGCCCGCTGCTCGATGATGGGGTGGTGAGGCTGGCGTTGGCACTTAAGGCGGTCGGCTTGGCGCGGGGTCATTCCGGGGTCCGCTGGGTCGTCATCGAGACGATATTGGGATTGCTCAGCCACGAGATCTATCCCTGCATCCCGGAGAAGGGTTCGGTCGGCGCGTCGGGCGATTTGGCGCCGCTGGCCCACCTGGCTGCAGCCCTTATCGGTGTCGGCGATGTCCGCCACGCCGGGAACATCATCCCTGCTGCCGATGGCCTAGGTATAGCCGGCGTTGCCCCGCTCGAACTGGCGCCGAAGGAAGGGTTGGCCCTTCTCAATGGGACTCAGATTTCAACAGCACTGGCCCTTTCGGGCCTGTTCGCAACCGAGGACCGGCTGGCCGCGAGCTTGGTCACCGGCGCACTCACCTTGGACGCCGCGCGGGGAAGCGATGCGCCATTCGACCCGCGCGTTCAGGAGCTACGCCTGCATCCCGGCCAACGCGATACCGCCGCGATCCTGCATATGCTGCTGGAAGGAAGCGCTATTCGCGCCTCCCACGTGCACGACGATGAGCGGGTTCAGGATCCGTATTGCTTGCGCTGTATGCCGCAGGTGCTGGGCGCGTGCCTCGACCAACTCCGTTACGCCGCCGCTGTGCTGGAGCGCGAAGCCAATGCGGTCACCGACAATCCACTGATCTTCCACGACACCGGAGAAATCCTATCGGGCGGCAACTTCCATGCCGAGCCGGTTGCGCTTGCCGCCGATGCGCTGGCGGTGGCGGTTGCCGAGATCGGGGCGCTGGCCGAACGTCGCATAGCGATGCTGATCGATACGACCATCAGCGAGCTACCGCCATTCTTAGTGGAGGACGGCGGGGTTAACTCCGGTTTCATGATCGCACACGTTACCGCGGCCGCGTTGGCATCGGAGAACAAAGCGCTGGCATACCCCGCTTCGATTGACAGTCTGCCAACTTCGGCCAATCAGGAAGATTTCGTGAGCATGGCGACCCGGGCCGCCGCACGCCTGCTGCCCATGGCTGAAAATGTCGCCAACATTTTGGCGATCGAACTTCTAGCGGCGGTCCAGGGGATTGAGTTTCGCGCCCCGCTCAAGACGTCGGAACGGCTGCAGGTGGTTGTGAACGAGCTACGAGAGCAGGTTCCTCACTACGACCGGGATCGTTTCTTCAAACCCGACATCGATGCCGCCAAATTGGTCGTCACCGGGAAACTGGGGCAAAACCACTGCGCCAACATATTACCCAGCCTGGCCACCTCAAGCCCGGTGGCATGACGTTCGACTATCACGTCGGCACATCAGCGCTGTTGGTCAGTATGCCGCATGTTGGTATCGACGTGCCCGAGGGCATCGCCGGCCGGATGACCGATAATGCCCGACGCGTACCCGATACCGATTGGCATATTGATCGTCTCTACGACTTCCTCAGCGATCTCGGGGCATCGGTGTTGCAAGCGCGATTTTCGCGCTACGTCGTCGATCTCAATCGGCCACCAGACGACGCCAACCTCTATCCCGGCGTCAACACCACCGGCCTCTGCCCGACCGATACGTTTGACGATGAACCCATTTACCGGCGCGGCGACGAACCATCGGCCGATGAGATAACCGAAAGGGTCAACATCTATTGGCGGCCCTACCACAACCAGCTTGAAGCGGCCTTATCCGGTATTAAGGAGCAGCACGGATACGCGCTGTTGTGGGACGCGCATTCGATTCGCAGCGAAGTGCCGCGCCTGTTCGATGGCCGCCTGCCCGACCTCAATCTCGGCACCGCCAGCGGACGTGCGTGTCCGGATAAACTGGCGACTCGGCTTGAGATCGTGGCCAAGAGTGCTGGTGATTATACAAGCGTCCTCAACGGACGCTTTACCGGCGGCTACATCACCCGCCATTACGGCGCACCCGCAAACAGGGTCATCGCCGCGCAGCTCGAACTCACTCAAACCTCATATATGGAGGAGCATCACCCATTCGCCTTCAGCGAGAAGAAGGCGAATAAGCTACGCCCGGTATTACGTGATCTATTGGATACGTTCGCCAGCTGGACGCCCCAGTAGGTCTACTTACTCGACCAACCACATGCATTCCTGATGGACCTGGAACCCTTGGCGTTCGAAGCAACCGCGCGCGGCATCGTTAAACGACCAGAAATCAATACCTATCTCGATTATGCCTTGGCTTCGAGCCTGCTTCTTAACAAACTCGATAAGCGCCGTCCCGTAACCCTGCCGGCGACTGTCATTGGTGACAACGAGCTGATGGATGTAGGCGAATTTGCGGTCGGGCTGATAGATGTTTCGTTCCCGTTCACCGAGGAAATACTGGATATAGCCAATCGGCTTCTGGTCGATGATGGCGAGAGCAAGGAAGTGCTGGTTGTTGCCTGCGAACCCATCAAAAAAGGTTCGAAATCCGCCGTCCTTGGTGGGATCTCGGAAAATCGCTGGTACGGCTTCGGCATGTAGAGCCTGAACCTCTGAGAACAAGGAATAGACCGCGTCGAAATCGTCGTTTGTTGCCGCACGAATATCGAGCATCACTTAAACCCCGGCGCGCATACGTCCGCCCGCGACAATACCTACGCAAGGATTGCCGCCGATGGCATAAGCGAGATCGGCGGGTTCCGCGATGTCCCAGATCGCCAGATCGGCGGCTTTCCCTATGTCGAGTGTGCCATGGGTTTCGCCCATACCGAGCGCAAGCGCGGCATTGCGGGTGACACCGGCAAGTGCTTCTTCGGTAGTCAGGCGAAACAAGGTGCATGCCATGTTGAGCATGAGCAAAAGGGATAGCACCGGCGACGAACCCGGGTTGCTATCGGTGGCGATTGCAATCGGGACATGGTGCTTGCGGAAAGCTTCAATCGGCGGCGATTGGGTTTCACCAAGAAAGTAAAAGGCACCTGGTAGTATCACGGCGACCGTTCCGGCCGCGGCCATTGCTGCTGCACCGGCCTGGCTGGTGTACTCCAGATGATCGGCCGACAGCGCCGAATAGGTCGCGGCGAGCGCCGCGCCGCCACCGTCCGAAAGTTGGTCGGCGTGAAGCTTGATCGCAAGGTTGTGGTCGCGCGCGGCAGCAAAAACTCGCTCGGTTTGCGCGGCATCGAAGCCGATGGTCTCGCAGAACGCGTCGACCGCGTTGGCCAATCCTGAGGCGGCGACGGCCGGCAGCGCCTCATCACAAACGAACGCAATATATTCGTCCGACCGGCCCGCATATTCCGGCGGCAATGCATGTGCGCCTAGAAACGTTGTCCGTAGATTGAGTCCGGCCTGTTCCGCGATTGCTCGGGCGACCCGCAGTTGCTTGATCTCGGTATCAACATCGAGGCCGTAGCCGGACTTAATTTCGACCGTGGTGACGCCCTCGGCGGCGAGCGTCTTGAGGCGCGCCAGCGAACTCGCGGCGATGTCAGCCTCATTCGTGTCGCGGGTCGCGCGCACGGTCGAGATGATTCCTCCACCGGCGCGCGCAATCTCTTCATAGGTGGCGCCATCGAGCCGCATCTCAAACTCGTGCGCACGGGTGCCGCCGTAGACGATATGCGTGTGACAATCGATCAGACCCGGCGTAATCCAGGCGCCGCCGACGTCGTGGACTTCGGTCGCAAGTTGGTCAGGTTTACCGGGCAAGTCATCGAGTAAACCGGTCCACACGATTCGCCCACTCTCCACACCGATCGCTGCCTTTGGGCAGGCTCCATATTTCTCGCCGCCGGCGACCATCGTCGCCAGATTGGCGTTGATCCAAATACTGTCCCAGGTCATGTCCGGATCTCCTGCGCATTCGTGGACAATGTAGCTCTCCCGCGCAATGGTAGCGATCGATGACCATAGACTTATTTGCGCCACAAGCGCTGATCGCGAACGGCTGGCGCGAGGACGTCCGCTTCACCGTCGATGGCGGCGGCATGATCGAAGCCGTCGTCACGGACGCCTCACCAGAAGGCGCAATCACACTCGCCGGACCCGTCATTCCGGGTATGCCCGATTTGCACAGCCACGCGTTTCAACGCGCGATGGCCGGCTTAACCGAGCGCCGCGGACCCGCCGATGACAACTTCTGGACCTGGCGGCATTTGATGTACGACTTTCAGGCTCGCCTCGACCCCGATGATATTCAAACGATCACGGCGCAGCTCTACATCGAACTGCTCAAAAACGGCTACACCGCCGTGGGCGAGTTTCACTACCTGCATAACCAGCCCAACGGAAAACCCTACGCGGATCCGGCGGCACTTTCGATCGCGGTGGTCGACGCGGCTCTGCGCGTTGGCATCGCGATAACCCACTTGCCCGTGCTCTACGCCTGTGGCGGGTTTGGCGAACAATCACTGGGTGAAGCGCAACGGCGATTCGCCGGCAGCGTCGATGACATCCTCACGATCGTCGAGCGCTTGCGCTCGCGCTATACGGATGAATCCACCCTCAAGGTTGGCGTCGCACCCCACTCGCTGCGAGCCGTGAGCGGCGACATGCTAACAGCCATCTCGACAGGCGTTCGTGCGATGGCTGACGGCCCACCAATCCATATCCACATTGCCGAGCAAGTCCGCGAAGTCGATGATTGCTTGACATGGTGCGGTCGACGACCGGTTGAGCGGCTGCTCGACACCGTCGAGATCGATCAACATTGGTGCTTGATCCACGCCACCCATCTGGCGCCATCCGAGCTTCGCGCGATCGCAAACAGCGGCGCCATAGTGGGACTGTGCCCTACGACCGAGGCCAATCTTGGCGACGGCGTATTTCCATTGAAAGAATATGGCAAAGCCGGCGGACGGCTTGGCATTGGCTCCGATAGCAACGTCTCGGTGTCGCCAATAGAGGAGTTGCGCTGGCTGGAATATGGTCAACGCCTGACCCACCGCGAACGCAACGTATTCGCGTCCGGGCTGGGACCCGATATCGGCGCGTCTCTATGGCGAGCAGCGAGCGCCGGCGGCGCCCAAGCGCTGGCCCAGCCAGTCGGTACCCTGGACGTTGGGAGGCGCGCCGACCTCCTCGTGCTTGACGCAAATACCGCTAACCTCGAGGGCCGCTCCGGTGATGAATTGCTGAACGCTTTGGTATTCGCCGGTAACCGCAACCTGATTCGAGATGTTTTTGTTGCCGGACGCCAAGTCGTCGCCGATGGTTATCACGCGCTCGAAGGTGAAACAGAGCACGCGTTTGTCGGTGTGATGCGGAAACTACGCGGGTAGGGGAAACGCGGCGTTATCGGATCGGGTGTCCGCGTTTGAACCGCCCCCCAACGCGGTAGCGATCGCCAGGGTGAATCAATCGCGCCACGGTCACCACAGTGCCGTTTGCCCAAGTGCGACGATTGACCATCAAGCACGGCACGCTCTGGCGGATGCCAAGCAGTTTGGCTGTTTCGGCATCGGGCAGCGCGGCTTGAACGTCGTGTTCGATCTCGCTCACCGGAATCGTTTTCAAGAGATATTCGGCGGGGGTCGTTACCGTCAGGTCGACCTGGAGATAATCCGGGGCAGCGTCTGGATTAACGTAGCGATCTTCGAGTTGCACCGGCGTATCGTTCTCATAGTGAACCAAGATCGAATGGAACACCTGGCTGCCGACGCTCACCGCCAGGCGCTTGGCCAGAGCGGCATCCGACTCTTCTTTGCGAACGAGGGATATCTCGGCACGATGGGAGTGTCCGCGAGCGGAGATCTCGTCGGCGATATTGCGAATCTCGAGAAACGATAGCTGGGGGCTCGGTTCAGCCACGTAGGTACCGGCGCCTTGCACCCGCCGCAGAAATCCTTCCTCAGCCAACTCGCGCAGCGCCCGATTGACGGTCATGCGCGAGACGCCGAACCGTCGCGTCAGCTCGTTTTCCGACGGAATTTTATACCCGGATCGCCAGGCGCCACGCTCGATTCGACCACGCACGTAATCCTTAACGGCGCGGTAACGCGGCGCTTGGTTACGTGGGGCGGGCCGACGATGGGTGTCCGACATGGCCTAACCTAGGAATATCAGTCCACCTTGTATAGGCAGCTTCAAACGCTTTGCGAAGCCGCTGCGGCTGGCGTGTTCCTCAATCCTCTAGGCCAGGAAAACGATCAACCCTTGGTTGGGCTGCACCTGCCCCTCAAGAACCTCGAGATACATGCGCTGGGCGTTGTCCAGACCGTGCCCGGATCGAATTTGCAGCCACTCCATCGTCCGCAGCCACTCGTCCATGCGATCCTGGATGCGCGCTTCGAACACCGGCGCGCCCCAATCTCGACGCCGCTTGGCGGCTTGATCCGGAGCAAAGAAAAATAACGGCTTGGCACCAGGGAGTTTCCCCGTTCTTTCGAACTTATCCCAGTGGCTGGTGCCGATCGCACAACTGTAGACAATGTTTTCACCGATGTGACGGTGAACCGCTTTGCGAATGTCCGCGTTGCCCGCGATGTCGACAAATACCGTCGGCTCTTGGCTGGCAATATCATTGAGGTCCTCGTAAGCGACTACATCGTCGTAGTCATCGAGATCAGATACGAACTTACGGTTGGTTTTCGCTGTTAAGCCGGTGATACGGGGCCGGGGAGCACCTGTGCGAGCCAGCAAATGGGCAAAACCCATCGCGGTCTTACTGGACGCACTGCTGACAACGATGTTGCGCGCGCCAAAGTAATCGTGCTCCGTGAAGAAATCCTGCATCAGGAACGATGTGACGAACAACGGGTAGAAAATCATGTGTCGGTCTTCGTGCGACGTGTCGCGCCGAGACCGATTGACTCTAACGTAACGGTTATAGATCGACGCTAGCTTGGCCCGATGGGGCGCACCGTCGGCAAGGCCGTAGGGGGTAATCTTTCGTGGCTGGATGATGAGATGAGTGGCCATCGGCATATAGCCAAATAAACGCTCGCCGGCCGCAAGCCCCGCGCAGTTCGACGCGACGACATCGGCGTATCCCCATACCGGCACACATCCCCAATTGTCTTCGGCTGGAAAAAAATCCCAATAGCCGAGAACGCGGCCAATTGCCGCGTAAGTAACGTTGTTTGCGGTTAGCGCGAAGCGATCGACCGCCAACAGAGCGGATGCTTCCGCGAGCGACTCAGACATCGAAATTTCATCAATGCGGGTGGTTCGGATATCGTCTTGATCGACCAGAATTCGGGTGATGATGCTGGTCATGACGTCTTTCGGCCAGACCGTGCGCCAAGGCTAGCGGCCAGTTCGCCAAACTTCTTCTGAGTTTCCGTATAACCGGGGCCGCCAATCAAACCGCCGTCGATCACCAGCGACTCGCCATTAACGAAACTGGATTGGTCACTCGCCAACCAGACCACCGCGTTCGCGATATCTCGAGGCAATCCCGCGCGCTGGATGGGCTGCTTACTAGAAAAATTGTCGGCCAGCACGGCGACGGATTTGTCGGCTGCCTCGTTGGACATTCCGGCCGATCGAGCGAAGATCTGGGTTGCTATTGCACCCGGGCAAACCGTGTTGACGCGCACTCCCTTTTCGCCAAGTTCCATCGCGACACTTGTGGTTAGGTGGATCACTGCCGCCTTTGTCGCGCTGTAAATGTGCGGCCCGTAGCCAGCGCGCAGGCCAGCCACGCTGGCGTTGCTGATTATCGAGCCGGAACCTTGCGCGACCATAATAGGTGCCGCGTGTTTGATGCCGAGGAACACTCCGCGAAACAGGACTGCGACGGTTGCGTCGAACGCGTCGACCGGTATCGAAGCGATCGGGCCAGCCACGCCGGGTGCACCGGCATTATTAAACAAACAATCGAGGCGACCGAACGAGTCGACGGCGAGATCAATGGCGGCTTTGACATGGGCTTCCTCTGACACATCACCATGCAAATAAAGCGCAGCGTCGCCAAGCTTTCGCGTGAGCGCGGCACCTTTGGCGTCCTGCCGGCCGGTGAACACGACGCGCGCGCCCTGCGCAACAAACTGCGCAACGGTGCTCGCCCCGATCCCGCTGGTTCCGCCGGTGATAACGGCGACCTTTCCCGCTAGCGTGGTCATCCCTTGCACCTCCTATGCCCCGGATCTTCTTGGAACTATATTCGAGTATCAGACGAAGCAGGGCGAGCAGCACATGATCTCAGACCAAATTCGGCATGGTGGTGGGTGTCTATGTGGCGCCGTCCGCTATGAGGTATCCAGCGCGTTGCGAGATGTCGTGAACTGCCACTGCACGATGTGTCAGCGGCTCCACGGTGTTTACGGTGCCCATTCGAAGGCTCAGAAATCTGGCCTCCGCCTCATCCAGGACGACGGACTCTTATGGTATGCGAGTTCGAATCGCGCACGCCGCGGCTTTTGTCGGTATTGCGGATCGCATCTGTTTTGGGATCCGGTTTCTCAAGACACGGTTGGGATCGTCGCCGGTACACTCGATTTGCCAACCGGGCTCGCGACTCTCGGGCACATATTTGTGGCGGAAAAGTGCGACTTCTACGAATTGACCGACGATCATCCGAGCTTCGATGGAACTTCTGACGGAAACTTCGATGGCGATTTTCTGTGAGAGCTTTCGAGATGCCCGCTTGGACTTGCCGCCACCCCTAACATCGGTTGAGATTGGGACGGTGTTGGCGCATTGAATGTCTTATGGGTCCGGTTTCTCAGAAGCCGCGACTTGGTCGATGCGATGGATTTGGGTTTGCGGTACCAGGAGCCAACCGGCAAAGCGTCGGATATCGGCGTCTTCACTATCAATCAACGCTTCTCGTAATAGGAAAAGCGCCCGCGCAGCGGCGGTTTCGCCCCAAAACCAGTTCTGAACGTCCATGCCGCTCGCGCCCTCGGGTTGCGCGAGAGCCGCTTCAAAGTAAAACGCCTTAAGATCCTCAGTCGCGAGCTTGAGTTGATGGGCGGAAGGTGCCAATCCCTCGGCCGCCGCCGCTCCCCGCACAAGATCGCCGATCATGTGGATAATGCCGGAAATCTCGAGCCCGCTGGCGCCAACGGTTGTGCGGCCGCGGTTACGAACGCTGAGTTGGTACCAAGGATTGAGGCGTGCTGATTCGTCGCCCAGCAAATCGAGCCAACCGTTGGGTCCCGGCGCTGACGGCGGGGTCAACGCGATGGGGCAGGCCCAGCCTTCATCTTCTTCGATTCCGGAGCGCGGCGCTTCTTCATCGAAGTCGACGAGTACCGGTCCTGCCTCTATTTCGAGTAGATCCAGCGCGGCTTTGAGTACACGGTGTTGGAAGGCCGCGTCGTCGGGGGGCTCCAAAGGGCCGACCGAGTTCGAACGACACCCACAGGGCGCGCGGCGGGCGCATTTTCTCGCTGTGCTCGCGAACCAGACTTATTCCGGTGGTGGCGACGCCTTCGTCTTCCAGATAGTGAGCGAGCCCGCCGACGGCGCGCGTGCAAAACGGTCACACGGGCACCAATAACACGGCGTCAACCCGATCCTGTTTGAGCAAGCGGGCGATGTAGCGGGCTGTTTCCTCCCACAACACCGGATCGGTCGCGCCCATGAACGAATAGTGGAATGCAGCGACTGATCCGATCTTCCCGGTCGCAGCCAACTCATGCAACCGATCAATCGGGAATATGACGTTGAGATCGAGCTGGAAAGCGGGCCGGTCAAAATTGGTCGAGATGTGACTCATGACGATGTCGTTGGTGGCCGTCGCCGTTGGAATGACCCGATAATCGCGGGCATCGGTTGCAAACGGACGATCACCGCGTATTTGCAGGCCGGCTGTGGATACGATGGCGACACGGCGCCCGGAGATGGGGCCACCCGCGACCCAGGGCGATCGCACGAATCGCGTGCAGGCCAGCGAGGCGATGTGCTCACGGGCGGTTGCGGGAATGTCGGCCAATCGAACCATGGACGTATGACTAGTCATACGCCTTGCCGAGCCGCTTCGTCACTCAAATTGGGTCGCATCAAGATGCTGACGGGATGGAAAAAATGGCTCGTTTCCGCGTACTAAGCCTGCTGTAAGGTCGTGTCCCAGGACGTGGTGTAGGAGTTGTTGGAGCCTCTGTTAGCTGTGGGTAGGCGGCTTGCCGTAGCGACCGCCGAGAGTCTGGCGTAGGCAAGCCGGCTATCCACAGCGGAGGCCATCGCGGTTCCGGTTTAGGGTTGGGCTAGTGCAAACCAACCTGACCCGAAGGAGAACCACGATGACCCAGGACATGATGACCCTGCGCGCGCTTTTGGAGAAGAGCTCCGATGCCGATCTGCTTCGCGAGATGATCGGCTTCACGGCCGAGCGGCTGATGGCACTGGAGGTCGAGGGCCTGACCGGCGCCGCTCACGGCGAGCGCTCGGCGGATCGTATCACCCACCGCAACGGCTACCGCGACCGGTCCTGGGAGACGCGGGCCGGCACGGTCGAGCTGAAGATCCCGAAGCTGAGGAAGGGGAGCTACTTCCCGGGCTTCCTGGAGCCGCGGCGGATGGCCGAGAAGGCGCTGGCTGCGGTGATCCAGGAGGCCTACATCCAGGGCGTGTCGACCCGCTCGGTCGACGACCTGGTGCAGGCCATGGGCATGTCGGGCGTCTCCAAGAGCCAGGTCTCCAGGCTGTGCGGCGAGATCGACGATAAGGTCAACGGCTTCCTCGATCGATCGCTGGAGGGCGACTGGCCCTATCTGTGGCTCGACGCAACCTATGTAAAGGTGCGCGAGGCCGGGCGCATCGTCTCGGTCGCGGTGACCGTGGCTGTGGCCGTCAACGACCAGGGCCGCCGCGAGGTCCTGGGCATGGCGATCGGCGCGTCTGAGGCCGAGGCCTTCTGGACCGAGTTCCTGCGCTCGCTGGCCCGGCGCGGGCTGCGCGGCGTGAAGCTGGTGATCTCCGACGACCACAAGGGCCTGAAGGCCGCCGCGACCCGGATCCTCGGCGCCACATGGCAGCGCTGCCGCGTGCACTTCGCCCGCAACCTGCTGGCCCATGCCGGCCGCCAGGGCCGGCGCGTCGTCTCCGCCTTCGTCGCCACCGCCTTCGCCCAGGAGGACGCCGACAGCGCGAAGGTCCAGTGGCGCCAGGTCGCCGACCAGCTCAGGCTCAAGGTGCCCAAGCTGGCAGTTCTCATGGACGAAGCCGAGCACGACGTCCTCGCCTACATGAGCTTCCCCAGGGAGCACCGCCAGAAATTGCACTCCACAAACCCGATCGAACGGCTCCATGCCGAGGTCAAGCGTCGCACCAACGTCGTCGGTATCTTTCCCAACGAAGCCGCCATCACACGGCTCGTCGGCGCCATCCTTCTCGAGCAGAACGACGAGTGGGCCGTCTCAAGGAGATACATGACGCTGGAATCCATCGCTCCGCTGAGCGATGATGTCCCCATCACGCTGCCCACCGTGGCAGCCTGAACGTCCCGGCCCTACCCGCCGGGAGCAGCGTAGAGCGCAACGCTCTTACACCACTCCGCGGGACACGATCTGCTGTAACGCACTGACTTCAAAGCGCCGTTCACATCACCCATCACCCAAATGGGTTACCCCTTGCCGTAAAACCTTGGGTTGAAAACGACGACTTTTACCAACGAATTTTCTCTACAACGCCTTGATATTAACCAGTAATCCTTAAAAACAGTCATCGTCGCATAAGGACTACCCCTAAATAGCCACGAAAAGGGCCCAACTACCCCTTGAACGAAGCCGCTCCACGGCAGTTTTTGCTTCAGACATTGAGCCTTCCTCCTAATGTGCAGCGCTTGTTTCCGGGTGTTGGAGTGCCGGATTTGTGTCGGATCCCGGGTGCCGGTTCCGCAATCTAAGAGCCTACCTGTTTTCTGGTTTCCCACGGTTAGCATCGACCCCACTGATGGCCAGCCCCGGATTGTCCGGTGGAGCGCCGTTCAGGCCAGGGAGATCGATGATGAAAACCACCGACACGACATACGTATCGCCTCTTCGAGGGCGGATGATGGAACAGATGGGCATAGCCGGTCTGGCCGATAGCACACAGGCCATGTATCTGCGCGAGATCGAGACCCTCAACAAACATTACAACAAGCCGCCGGACCGGCTTGACGCCGAGGAGGTCCGCAGCTGGCTGCTGGCGAGGATCGAGCGCGGTCTCGACCCGAACACGACCAATGTAAGCCTCGGTGCGCTCAGGTTCCTGTATCGCGACACACTGCGCCGTCCCGAGATGGTCGACGGGCTCCGTTACCGCAAGAGGCCCCGCAAACTGCCCCGGTCAATGGCGGAGAAGGAGGTCGAGCGCTTGATCCTCGCCATCTCCGACCTCCGTTATCGGGCCGCGACGGTTCTTGCCTATGGCGCCGGTCTCCGCATCTCGGAAACTGTTGAGGTGCAACTCATCGACATCAAGTCGGACAAACGGCTTCTGCACATCCGTTCCGGCAAGGGCGGCGCCGAGCGCATGGCGCCGCTTCCCGACGGGCTCGTCGAATACCTGCGGCGTTACTGCAAGAACCTCTTTCCACGACCGGTCACGTGGCTGTTCTACGGTGAGTCGCCGGAGGTGCCTCTCAAGATCGATACCCTGCGTGTTGCCTTTAAGAAGGCCTGCCGCAAGGCCGGCGTCGACGGCTGCCATACCTTCCATAGCTTGAGGCATTCGGCCGCCACCCACTGGCATGAGCGTGGCGGCAACATCGATGTCATCCAGGATGTCCTGGGTCACCGGAATGCCGACACGACGCGCGGCTACGCCCGCGCCACCGGCAAGATGTTCGAGACCCTCGACCATCCGCTCTCGGGCTTCGACCTGATCGACGCCTGAGGCGCCGTGAAGCGCAAAGACGCCGGCGTGGCTGATATTTTCCGCCGCGCCGGCGCAGATTACCGGCGGCGCCTGGCCGGCCAGCTTGACGCCGGACGCCTCAAGGTCATGGCCGCGATCGAGTCCTGCCGGACGTCCGTACTCGGTGGCCACATGTATCAATGCGACGGCTGCAGGCGCGAGCATCCGCTCTACAACTCGTGCCGCAACCGCCACTGCCCGTCCTGCCAGGGGCTTGCCGCAAGGCAATGGCTGGAGGCGCGCGCCGCCGATATCCTGCCGGTGCCGTACTTCCACGTTGTATTTTCGTTGCCCAAAGAAGTCAGCGGGATCGCCTTTTGCAACCGCAAGGTCGTGTTCAACATCCTGTTTCGCACCGCCGCCGAGACCCTGCGCACCATCGCCGAGGACGACCGTCACGGTGGACTGCGTATCGGCGGCACCGCGGTCCTCCACACTTGGGACCAGAAGCTCGGCTTCCATCCGCATCTGCATATCGTCGTGCCTAACGCCGGCTTCGATGTCGCAACCGGCCAATGGAAGACCGGAAGCGGCACCTTCCTGGCCCCGGTCAAGGTCCTCGCCAGCCTGTTCCGGCGCCGCTTCCTTGAGGAGCTCACCCGCGCCCATGCACGCGGGAAAATCGAATTTCATGGCGGCATCGCCCATCTCGCCAATCCCGGAGAGTTCCACGCCACCCTCGTGGCCGCCCGCGGCAAGAACTGGATCGTCTACGCCAAACGACCCTTTCGCGATGCCGAACAGGTCTTCCGCTATCTCTCCCGATACACGCACAGAATTGCCATCGGCGACAGCCGCATCATCGCCTGCGATGGACAGAACGTCTCCTTCCGTTGCCGCAAGCCGACCAGTCCGGGGCAAAGGAAACCCCGCTACGGCACGGCCACCATCACCGCCGACGAGTTCATCCGCCGGTTCCTGTTGCATGTCCTGCCAAAACGGACTGCATCGCATCCGCCACTTCGGAATCCTTGCCAATGGAAGCCGTGCCAAGACCCTCGAAGTCGCGCGCGAGGCGCTGGGTGTAAACGGCCTCCAGGCGCATACAGCCGTAACCCATGACGGCGAGGAGGACGACCACCGCAATAGCGGCCTGGAGACCGGGATCGCGCCCGTTCCCTGCCCGCACTGTGGCGGCGAATTGCGGAAAATCCGGGAAATCTCCCGCCGGTACGATCCGTTCTCTTCACGAGACCCTCCCCCCGCTCAACCGGCGCAGGACGCGAAACCATGAAACATCGGATCCCATCCGGATCGGCAAACGTCGTCATCGCGTCGGCGAACCGGTCGGCGTGCGCTCAATTACGAACACAAGGCAATCGCCAACGAAAAGTGTCTCTACCGTCGGCAATCAGCTGTCGAAAAAATATAAATGCTGGTCGGAAGCCTCGTCTCACGCGTCCCAACGATAGTGACCACCCGCCCCGGCGCAGGCATCAACGCACTTTCCACATAGGCTGACACCTACACTCGCGGCCCACGGCCTCGTTCAAACAGCTTAGGCAGATTCTGCCGAATCTGCCTAAGCCTTAAGAATTTCTTGTTGTTTTATAGCGGGATAAATCCATCGGGTTTACCCCTATCTCCGACGGCGTACCGCTAATGCACCAGTGTTGCGATGCGACGGGCGGACTACGGTATAATGCTGAAGCCGCTTATGACCTTCTTGCTGCGGTATGAGGCCATTCGTTAGCCGCATCGTTCATATCGCCTATACCAGCCAGATCGATGGCACCAGGGACCTCCGACCACTCGCACCCGCTCAATGTAGGCCGGCTTCGCATTCGCCTGATGTTGCCGATTGCGATCTTGTTCCTGATCGGCGGTGTCGCCATTTCCATCGTGTTATTTGTGATGACGCGTGATCAAGACAGAGCCGCGACAGACGCTTCGGAAAATGTCGTCTCGGCGCTGCTTCAGGTCTCGCAACGCGATCTCCAGCGCCTCGCCAAAGACTACAGCCACTGGGATATCGCGGTCCGAAACCTAGTCATTGCATTCAACCCGGACTGGGCCGATCGCAATGTTGGTTCGTACCTCGAAGAGGCCTTTAACGTATCCGCCACATTTGTGCTGAGCGGCAACGATCAACTGATATTTGCGGTCGTGGATGGCGAGGTTCGGGGAGATTTCGATCTATCTGAATTTAGGGCTGCTGGCCTTGCCGCGCTGACCGATCAAACGCGTGCATCGATCGATCAGGAAGAACCCCTCGCCGCCGGTGCCGCGCTTAAAGTTGGTGATGAGGTGTTCCTCGTCGCTGCCAATCTGATCACGCCTGAATATGAGGAGTCGCCGGTTTCGCCAGACCCCACTGCCGTGTTGGTGCTCGCCAAAAGACTGGATGCGGACTTCATTCCGCTGCTGGCGGAGGGGTTGAATCTTCCCGACGTGCGATACCTGGATCTCGAAAGCACCGGGCTTGCTGCGTCCACCGGTGTCATAGGCCCGGACGGCAAGCCGATCGGCGCGGTTGGTTGGCGCCCGAGGCTGCCGGGAAGCGAATTGCGGGCGGTGTTGCTGCCGATGGTAGCGGTCACCATTCTGCTGATGGCCGGATTGGTCATGGTTCACCTGGGATTGGTTGAACGCACGGTCAGGAACATCGCCGGCCGCACCGAACTGCTCCATCAAGCGCAAAAGATGCAATCGCTCGGTCAATTGACTGGTGGCGTGGCACACGAATTCAACAATCTCCTGATGATTATCGCCGGCAATCTCGAGCTTTTGGACAAGGCCAATACGCGGGAACGATCCAATTATGTCGAGCGCGCTAAAAGAGCTATTACAAAAGGCGCGGACCTGACGCGCCAACTGCTGGCGTTCTCCCGCAAGCAACCGCTTCGTCCAACCATTATCGATGCCCAAGCGATGATCAGGTCGGCAAAAGAACTCATGGGCGGGATCATCGGCGAGCGTCATCCGATCGAGCTGGGCTGCCCCGATGACCTGTGGCCAATCCGCGTCGACGCTTCCCAAACCGAGCATGCGCTCCTCAACATCGCGATCAACTCGCGCGACGCCATGACAAACGGCGGGACGATAAAGATCACAGCCTCGAATACGAGCGTCGCTGAAGCCCGCGTGGCCGGCGATATGCATCTGGAGTCTGGCGACTATGTCGTGATCGAGGTCGCCGATAGCGGGCACGGAATGTCGGCCGAGACTAAAGAACACGCCTTTGAACCGTTTTTCACGACCAAGGAAATCGGGGCCGGGACCGGTCTAGGATTGAGCGCGGTTTATGGGGTGGTTGAGCGATCCGGCGCGGTGGTCGAAATCGACAGTGAGGTTGGCCGGGGCACGACGGTTCGCCTCTACCTACCGCGCGCTAACGAAACGATCGGCAGCAACCCGATGCAGGCCAGCGGCGATGTCGGCACGGGCACGGCCTAGTGGATGAAATCCAACATATGGTACCCCTTCGACGCCTAGAGCTGTAAGGCCGGCTGCTCCAGCGTTGCAACCATCCGCAGTAGATTAACCAGCGACTCAGCACGAGTTTTTTCCATAAGCTTGGCGCGATGGGCTTCAACGGTTTTGGGGCTGATCTCCATCTCGTGGGCGATCTGCTTGTTTTGCTTGCCCTCCATCAGGCGCGCCAGAACCTCGCGCTCGCGCGTGGTCAGTTTTTCAAAACGAACCCGTATCTCGGTGATTTCACTGCCCAGCTTACGTTGGTGAAAATCGTCGTCGATACCTTGCTGGATCCGGTCCAGCAGTTCCTGATCATTGAAGGGTTTGGTTAGAAAATCGACGGCACCATTCTTCATCGCGTTGATCGCCATGGGCACGTCACCAAAGGCGCTGATCATGATCGCCGGCGTGTCGATCCCGCGTTCGCGTACCGCTTTCAGGAGATCGAGACCGCCCATCTGAGGCATGCGGACATCAAGCACCAGGCAGCCGGGACGACTGCCATCGAAGCTGTCAAGGAAGTCTATCGGTGATCCATAGGCTTCGACGTCGATGCCGATGCACCAGGCAGCCGGGACGACTGCCATCGAAGCTGTCAAGGAATCTATCGGTGATCCATAGGCTTCGACGTCGATGCCGATTGATTTGATCAGATAGCTAAGCGAATCGCGCCCACCTTCGTCGTCATCGACGATGAATACGGTGGGTCGTTGGGAAACATCATCCATGTCGACTTCCTTTGCTCTCGATCGGTAGCGTGAAGTGGAACGTGAGGCCGCGCGAACGATTGCGAGTGGCCCAAAGCGTACCCTTATGGGCTTCGATAATGGTGCGACTGATGGCGAGACCCATGCCCATGCCGTCAGGTTTGCCGCTCTGAAACGGCTCAAACATGGCTTCGATCGCATCGGGTGCAACCGGCGGCCCAGAGTCACGCACATCGATTTGCACGACATCGTCGCGGAGCTGCGACCGGATGTTCAATTGGCGCGGACCACCGGCATTGACGCGCATCACCTCAATTCCGTTGCGAATAAGATTGAGCAGAACTTGCTCGATGTGGATGGCATCGGCCTCCACATTGGGCAGATCGCGCTGCAAGCGCCGGCCAATTTCGATGCCATCGGCAATCGCTTCTCCGTGCGTGAGCTCAACCGCGGCCGCGACGATATCGTTGATTTTAATAGGCGCGCGCCGCGGCTCCGAGGTGCTGACGAATTGGGCGATTTCTCGGACGATGCGGCCGGCCCGCTCAGCTTCGACGCAAGCGTTGTCCATGGCTTCGAACATTTCCGGGGAGTCGCGATCGCCACTGTTCAGCCGTCGCACCGTGCCACGCACGTAGTTGGTAATGGCGTTGAGCGGTTGCCCCAACTGATGCGCCAGCGCCGTCGCCATTTCACCCATGGTTCTGACCCGCATCAGGTGGGCGAGCTGGGTTTCGCGTTCGCGAAGCGCCGCCTCGGTCGCGCGGCGGACCGAGGTATCGCGGACGAATGCAAATGTATATTCGTCGTCGTCGTCCTTGACGTAATTGTTGACAATCTCGACCGGCACGAACTCGCCATCTTTGGTCAGAAACGACACGTCATGGATAACATCCGAACCCAATCTACGTATTTCGTTGAAGCGCGTGCGCCAGAGCTTGGCCGTCATATCGGGATTAATATCCCAAACGCACATGCTCTTGAGCCCGCGCCGCGAGTACCCCAACATTTCCTTGGCCGCAGCGTTGACGTGACGGATACTACCTTTGCTGTTGATCCAGAACACCGCGTCGGCAGCGCGGTCGACGGCAAGCTCGGTGAGCCGGAGAGCGCGATTCGTTCGTTGTCGTTCGGTGACATCGCGGGCGATCATTTGGACCGCCCGTCGGCCGTTCCAAGTAACTTGCGAGCCGGTTATTTCGACATCGGCAATAGTCCCATCCATGCAGATCATCTTGCCTTCAAGCAGGGCGATGGTGCCGCCCTTTGAGCGCACTTTATGAACGCGACGCTCGACCCTCGGGAGATCGTCGGGATGAACGAATCTTGCCGCCGGGCAGCCGACCAGGCGGTCAATCGTTTTCGAACGAAACAGGTCGCGCGCGGCATCATTGGCGAACGTTATGATGCCGCGTTCGTTGATGATGATTGCATCTGGTGACTGCGAAACCAGCGTCTTGTAACGGGTTTCACTTTCGCGGAGCTCGCGTTCGATTGCCTTGCGTTCGCTGATATCACGAGCGACCACCTGAATCGCCGGCTCGCCCTCCCACCTCACAAACCCGCCGCTTACTTCGACGTCGACGACGGATCCATCAAGTCGGAGCCACCGTTGTTCCTTCGAAACAGCAACCGACCGATCCTTCATGACGGCGCGCATGCGCGCGCGTATCGCATCGCGATCGCTGGGGTGAGCTAGCTTGAGAACGTCGTGGCCGATAATTTCACTGGCGTTACGAGCACCCAGCAGTTGAACAACCTGCGCATTGGCGAATCTGACTTCGCCAGCGATGTGTATGACGATGGCGACCGGCGCTTGATCCACCAAGGATCGATAGCGCGCTTCGCTCTCGCGCAGCTCGTTTTCGACCGCTTTGTGTTCGGTAACGTCAAACGCGACGGTCAAGACTTTGTCGACATCGCCCGCAAGATTGCGGATCGGTACTTTGGTCTGTAGCCAGTCGGTTTTGGCACCGTCCAGAATCTGTGACGCTTCCATGTAGGGCAGCGGCTTTCCCTCTGCCAATACGAGCTCATCGTTGGCTTTGGTTTGTCGGGCCGCGAGCGGCGGAAGTATGGCGCGCCGGCCCAACAGTTCGCTGCGCCGGATCCCGCGTCGATCGCATAGAAAGCGATTAACGAGGATGTAACGCCGATTGGCGTCCTTGACGGTTACCGCAGCCGGGATGGCATCGACAACAGTTTGCAGAAAAGCCTCCGCCTGGGCCGCCTCCTGATGGGCCGTCTTGAGCGCGCTAACATCTATGACTATCGCCTGAACCGCCGGCATGCCGCGCCAGGTTGTGCCAGTCGCACTCGCCGAAACCCAGATTTCGCCGCCGTCCTTGCGCAGCCCTCTAAACTCATAACGCGCCGGCGCGTCGTCCCCCTTGAGGCGCGCAATGCGGTAACCCTGCATCCGTTTGCGATCTTCCGGGTGGACGATGACATCCAAGGAACCAAAGCTCAGGACTTCGGCTTGGGAGTATCCGAACAGAAATGCAAACGCCGAGTTGACGAAGACCGGACGGTCGCCGGCAATGATTAGAATACCTTCGATCGAGGCCTCGACGAGTTCGCGATAGCGGCGTTCACTCTCCGCCAGATCCGCCTCGGCCAACTTCCGCTTGGTGATATCGATCGCCGTTGATTTCACCGCTGGCGCACCATGCCAATCTATGACCCGGACAAAATTCTCCAACCAGACCAGCGAACCATCTTTGCGAATGGCCTGATATTCGTAGTGGTCCGGTGCCGCTTCGCCGCGCAGGCGCGCTCTGCGGTAGCCAAGCAATCGATCGATGTCGTGGTCGGCGGCGATGTGATCGACGGTGCCGAGCGCGACGAGTTCGGCCGTTTCGTAACCCAATATGGATGCGAACGCGTCGTTGATGTAGAGGACTTCATTCTCGCGATGGATGACGATGCCCTCAATCGAGCCGTCAACGAGAACTCGGAAATCCTCATCGGTCGCAGCAAAACGCCCGGCACTAGTCGACGCTTGCCGCCGCCCATCCGTGGGAAACGAGATGATATCGGCCGGTTGTCCGGCGCGATCAGGTTTGGCCGGAGTGACCTTGCCCCAGGTTGGTTTCATTGTCCCCGCCTATGCGTTGGTACCAAGCGTATGCAGTGTCGGCACCGCCGTCTGCTTAGGAGGATTGCGGGGATCGCTCATGGCCACCCCCAATGCGATCGGTGGTCGCTCCTATCCGGCCGCGGGATTCTCGCGTCCGGCTTCACGGATCACTCGGTTTAACTCGTTATGCTGCATGGGTAACTACCTATGTGCAAAACCGACCGAACGGTGGACATGCGAGCCAGATTTGCTGCCGGCAAACTAAGCCCGGTTGTATTTGTCCAGAAACGAGGCGTGATCGAGGACGTAGGCACGGTATTTCCTGATTTTGTAGATGCTGCGAATCGTCTCGACGCCAGCCGCCAAGATAATCGTGAGCGCCACCAGGGTCGCCACGCCCAATCCGAGCTTGGTTGCGTTTGCCACGCCACCTTTATCTGGTGCCTGGGCAGACGCCACCGGGTTGTCAGCGCACTCTGTTGTACCTGGAGAGATCGTACCTTGTTCGATAAGTTGAGACAGCGACGCGCCCTGTTCCAGGCGGATGCAGCCGGGGTCGGCTTCTGTTGCTTCGGAGACATACCAAGCAACGCCGATTAACCAAGCAATACCGATCGCGGTGATGACCGCAAGACGAATAGCGAGGCGCTTGGTTTCGTTCAGTTGGTCACGCAGCCAGGTTTCGTGACCCTGCGCGAAGATCAGACGTAGGTTCTCATCGGTTGGATAATTGATTTCCATATCGCATTTCGTTGGCGCGGCTGCGGCGGCTCACAAGCTAGGTCTTGTGACGATAGACCACGCGACCCTTGTCAAGATCATAGGGCGTCATCTCGACGGTGACGCGATCTCCCGCCAGTGTCCTGATGCGATGTTTTTTCATGCGACCGGCGGTATACGCGATGATTTCGTGACCATTCTCCAATTTCACGCGAAACCGAGCGTCGGGCAAAACATCGGTCACGGTGCCCTCGAACTCTAGCGGCTCTTCTTTTGCCACGAAGCAAACTCCTCAAATTGTTGTACGAGCGATGCGGCTGAACGATTCCAACAGCATCCATGCGTCCTATGGTAACGAAATTATTGGCAGCCGTCGCGTTAGCAACCAAATCGTGACATCCGCCGACGCTACGAAATTGAGGCAAGCGCCGCTAAACTCTCGCAAAATTTCGGCTCTCACATAACATACGGGGACAGAAATCATGGCTGTGATCTACGTGGCTCGCAGCAAGACGCTGTCGGACTGGGGCGCATCGGTCGGGATCAGCAAGAATCTCTTCAAAGTCGGTACATTCGACGGCGATGGCAAACAAGCCCTTGCCGCGCTCAACGAACAAGCCGGCGCAGGTTTGGATGATTGGAAATTGGTCAAAGCTGATGATGCCGAAGATCTCACAGAGGCCGACGTGTTGGAGCGCCTCACCGGAAAAATCACCCTTGTGGATCCGAATTATTATCCCCGCATCAAACGCGAGCCGGGAATTTTTCGCATTAAGATCAAGGATGTGGAAAACAGCATGATCGTCGAACGCGCAATAGCCAACGTGGAGAGCCTGAATTTCAAAGTAAAGCCAGCTGATATTGGCGCTTACCTGATCAAAAACGCACGGCGCTGATCTCGCTACTTCGCAGGATCGACGGTTACCACCAGGCTCACTTCACTAAGCCCGACGCCCTTCAATCCGCGGAAGATTCGAGCCAATTCCCATTCGCTGCCAATCGGCAGCGCATCTAGCGAGTTCTTGCGCAAGCTTGGCGGTAGCGCGGCCGTAACGTCACGGCTGGCGGCAAAGCACTTGATGAGCTCGATTCCGGGCGGTTCCGAGATTACAAAGTTGAACGGAAACAGATTGCCCGGGATCTCGTGCAGGCCAGGGGCGAGTTCGGCTTGTGCGTGCTCGGGATTAGGAAAGATCTTGAGCAACCGACGATTGGCTTGCAGGTAGAAGCAATAAAGCGCGGCGGGCCTGGTTGTTCTTACCAGCAGGTGAAGAGATTCCCCGATCTGATATCGAGGGGTTCTCCCGCGCCGGCTTGATAGTTCGATGGCGATGGGCCCCGGCAAGTTATCCGCAAGAGCGCCAAAATGACCTTCCGGGACAATCCGCAGGCCGGGCGGTAACGAATCGCGGCGAACGAAACCGCGCCAACCGGCGACGGTCGAAGCGCCATTTCGCAATACCAAACGGAGCTCAAGCGAGGGGCCGAAATCCCAAATCGTGCCACGGAGAAGTTTGACATTCTGCTCGTTCGTCTGACCTGCGGTGGCTTGCTGCAAGCGGGCAATGTCGCCTTGGGTGAGTTCTGCTCGCTTGACGATGAGACCTCGCTCACTGAGGACGTTGCGGTAGGCCCGCTGCAAGGCGATGCCGATCTGCTCTTCTATGTAGGGTCCGGCCGACGTTTGCACGCCGGTTGCCTGGTAACTAATGCCACCGAGCCGAAGTTCCGTCATGTCGGGTGCCGCCTCGCTCAGGACCTCGACTGCGCGCCCGATGGCCTGTTCCAACGCGACCCCGGGACGCCCACCTTGGATGGCGCCAACCATGCGACGCCCGGCCGTAACGGCAATGTCCTCGCCATCGGCAACCTTGACGGCTCGGTACACAACGATCAGGTCGGTTGAGCGAGCTGAAACCGCCCGCAGCCGCCCAATGATGAGGACGTCAACCTTCGCACTCTTGAGCAGGGCCGCAACAGGATTGCCAACGTCGTCAAACACGCTGGTTTCGCGAACTTCTTCGATGATGGTGCCGAGCTCTTCGCGCTCGATAAAGCGTATTTGCGGTCGATCGGTATTATTGCGTGCGCGTTCGAGCAACCTGGCCAACAATCGGCCGTTATATTCGCGGCCGAGTTCCGGCGAAACCGGACTGGTTTCTTCATCGAAGGGCCAGATCGCCACCCGCATCGCTGCAACGCCGGCACGTGGATCAGTAAGTCGTTGTAACAATTCCTCGGCGATGCCATCGAATAGATCTTGCTCGGACGCGCCCTGGGTAGGTCCCGCGGTAGCCCATGCGAGCACCACGAAGAGCCCAGCAGCGATAATGAACCGCGGCATCGGGTCCGCCTTATACGGCGGGTGTTGCGATCCGCGAGCCGTCAACGACCTCGGCAAAGTCGTTGCCTAAGCGGATCCACCGAACGGCGTCGACCTGCCACGGAGCCGTGCTGTCCCCACGCTTACGACATATCCGGATGCTGCCGCGAACGGCGCGCCGATCAAATTGATGTTCGTGATGAAGTCGTGCGCAAACACGTCCATCTTCCGTCACCGCGCGACGAACCAAGCGAACAGTACCCGTGTACTCACGCTCTCCAGACCGCCATTTGTGTAGATCTCCACGCTCGTCAGACAGGGCACGAGCGGTGGCGATATTGATTTGGCGACGTTCGCCAGCGCGGAGCGCGCGCCGCAAACGACGCTCGACCAGCGACGCTAAACTGAAGGGATGGCTGGTTTCCCAGGATGCCACTTCGGGATTGGCCGTGGTTGGTGCATCGGGAATGAGAGGAGCGCTGGTGGACGGTGGCGGATTTCGGGGTTCGGCGTCGACCATCGCGGAGTGCGTCGACGTGGGCTGAACGAGGGATGCCGTTGGCGACGCCGGTGATTGGCACGCCGCGAGCAGGGCCACAAGTATCACTCCCAGCAAGGCCTCGCGTTTACCGTTCTGCGTCAATAGTCGGCCTGATTAATCTGGCGCTTCTTGCGCGCGGAAATCTTGGTTACGGTGAATTCGCTGCCGGAAAACATCACCCGGCCGCGCATCGCAAGATGTTCCAACATTTTATTGAGATTGCGTACCAGCCGCGAGGATGTGCTCGTGGTTTCATCCCAGAGTTCATGGTGACGCGTCCCGGAATAAGCGGGACGGTGTGTTTTGTAGCCTTTGAAGACGACCAGATACTCCTCAATATCCATCACCTCTTCCGGCGTAAAACCACTAAACACCATGGTGTAGGCATCACCGATGTCGACCGCGGTGACACTGCCACCGGAATCCGCGGCGGTCGCGCCACCGGCCTCGACGATATCGTCCAACTTGATCGCCAACACGGCGCCGAGGTCTTTGGCGAGCTTGCGGCTATGTTTGCCAACCACCTCGAGGATGCACTCGCGCGGACAGTCGGCCGGTGCGACCCAATTGTTCGGAGACTCGAGCTCAAAATTCCCGAGCCGTTGACCGCTCTTGGTATTCAACAAACGTCCGGTGATGCGTGCGTTCACTTTGGTCGTGTATTTGAGCTCGTCTGCACTCGCGAAAATGCTAAACAACACAACGATGTCGATCGGCGGACGGGTTACGCTCTTGGCGATATCAATCACTTCGGCATCGCTCCGGCGCGAACGTGCTTGCGCGAAATCATCGAGCGTGACCGCAACCTCGTCGAACACATCGAAACCTTCGGTATGGAGTTCGCCGGCGATGGCATCTAGTCTAGCACGCGTTTAAAGATGCGCGAGTGACGCGGCACGCTATCGGCGTCAGCATCATCACCCATAATCAAGATGTTTGGTTTATCGACCGCCCTCGCTTCCTGGGGGAGCGCGATCAGCGCCGCCATGAGGACGAAGGCGACGGCTAACGGTGTTTTGGTCACGACGTACCTCGGCCAATGAGTTGAGGCAATATCAACTGCAATGGAGGGACCAGCGGCCATTTGCCCGGCTAACTTCCGGGGACGGGTGTCGGCGACAGAACTGTCGAAAGCGGACCCGTGACCGTCGCGGTTTGGTCACGTCCATAGCGGCGCCGGGCTTGATAGGTCATCTCATCATCGAGGTAGGCTTTTACCTCACCGACCGTAATCTTGCCGTCGCCGTTACCCCATTGCGCGGTGTCGGCAATCCCACCAAGTGCCTGCAGGAGATGTTTGGTGAATAACCCGTGCCGGGCGTCGGGATCCCAACTCGCGATCTGAGCACTGCCCGCGGCAGTGACGACGACCAGTCCTTTACCACCAACCGGGAGCCTTGGCGTGATAGCCAATCCCGACGCCGAACTGATCAGCGCCCCCGCGTGGGAGCTACCTGAGAAACAGGCATCGAGAAACAAGGTTACCGAACGCGCACCGAGTTTTTCCAAATTTGTCTGCATCACGTCGAGGGGGAAACCGACGATCTCCGGACGGTTGGGGTCACCGTCCACCGGCAGAAGGTAGCTGCGCTGGTCCTGCAGGCCGGGAACCCCATGGCCTGAATAGAAAACGACGACATCAGATTGATCGCGGCGAACCCAATCGAACAAACGGCCGCGGTGATCGCGCTCGTTGCCAAACACTGATTCCATTTCGCCCAAGCTGGCATCTCTCAGGTCGATCACATTGCCAGCGCGAAAACCCAATCGATCGATTACAAATCGTCTCATCGCCGAGGCATCGTTGTGCGCGAATTCGACTGGAGGAACGTTTTCAGCAAAGGTGCGGTTACCTATGATCACAGCGACGGCGCTGCGATTTTCAACGGTTTTAAGAGGCGGCCGCGAGACTTTGGATCCGACGATCGCGACTGCTGGCTGCTTCGCGTTCTTCGTCTCGCCCGATATATCGCCAGCCGAAGACGATTGCGGTTGCTGGAATGCGTTGTTTGCGCGTCTTGCCTTCAACAGAGCCAACCGCTGGATAGACTGGCCGAGCACGTGGACGCCATCGCAATTGTTAAACAATGCTCCGTCACATTTGAGCGTCGCGGTTTGCGCCTGCCTATAATAAACCCGGGCGGCCTTGCGATATCCCATGCCCTCGGCAGCACGGCCCAAATAATACCAGGACAAATCCTCGTTATGATCGATCATGGCTACGCGCACGGCTAACTCTCGCCATTGCTGCGCGTCATAAAGCGCCCGCAACCTTGAGCGATTGAGCGCCCATCTCGGCACCGTGGTAACCGACGACACGAGCCTCGTGTCACCGCGGCGGAAGGTATCGAGTGTTTGCCTGAAGTCCGATTGGTTGAGATCGCGGGGATCGGCCGCGCACCCCGCGATCGCCAGCAGCATGACGGACAGAAATATTGGCCCGGCTACCTGGGGTGGTCTTTTCCTGCGCTGTCGCGTTGCGATATCGACGTTCATATCAGACATGAAACTGCACGATGTCAGCGGACCGTTGCAAGGACGACGCTGTCGCCACCAACCACGTTCGCGAGCTGATCGCGGCCAAATCGACGCCGTGCCTGATAGGTCATTTCTTCGTCGAGGAAGCGCTTAACCTCGCCCAACGTTACGCGGCCATCACCGTCGCCATAACCGTCTTGATCAGCAGCACCGTTAAGCGCTGCCAATAAATGACGGGTGAACAGACCGTGACCAGCTTCGTTGTCCCAACTGGCAATTTGGTTGGCCTGTGCGGCGGTAAGAATTGTCAGCTTGTCGGGTTGGTCGGGAAGTTTAGGTGTAATTGTCAGCCCCGATGCGGCCCGCATGAGGCTGCCGCCGTGCGAGGTCCCCGAGAAGCAGGTATCGAGGTAGACCGTAATCGAGCGCGCCGGCAAGCGCTTCAAGTTGGCGACCATTACGTCGAGCCCGAAGCCTACCAGCTCCGCGCGGTTTGGATCGCCGTCGACAGGAAGCAGATAGCCTCGATTACTTTCGATCCCCGGCACACCGTGGCCAGAGTAAAACACAACCACATCCGAGCGGTCGGGACGGACCCAATCAAATAGCTGCCCTTTGTGATCGCGATCGTTACCGAACACGCGCTCTATCTGTGCCTTGGTCGCGTCGCGCAGGTCGATGATGTTGCCATCGCGGTAACCGAGCGTGTCGATGACGAAGCTGCGCATAGCATCAGCATCGTTATGCGCAAAATCAACCGGCGGGATATCACCGCCGTAGGCACGATTGCCGATAATGACGGCAATACCCTGCGGATTTGTTTCATGCCTGGGCGCCGGTCGGCGCTGGTTTGTGAGCGTTGTCGACGGCGGCGGCGGGACCGGTTGCGCCGCTACGGTTGCCGGATCCGGCTCAATCAAACTGTAAAAAATATAGCCGAGCTGGTTGCCATTGCGGCCAACCAATATCCAGTCATAGCCGCGGACGCGACCGATCGCCGTGACCTGTTCACCGCGCTGGAGGCCACCGATTCGCGCCGAGTTAACGCGCGGCGCGCGGCGAATGTTGACGTTGGATTTTGCCCGGTAAATCTGATTGATCGGAATCAGTTCGGCATCGACAACCGCAATCCGTTGCGGGTTGGGTCGGTCGCGGCTGGCAACGGCCTTCGCGACTTGCTTTTGAACGCTCCGGATGTCGCATTCAAACTGGCTTTCCGACTCAACCACGCGTAAGCCGCGATCGACAATCTTCGTCACCATGCGCTCGCGCTGCTCCGCGATGAGCCCGCTGCGGGCATCTATCAGCAGATAGCCCTTGGCTTCGAGGAGAATCTCCGCGCCGGCAACGAACGAAGCGCCGCGTAACCGGGTATCGATTACATAATATTCGTTAGAGCCGCGCCGCGTGGTACCGACCAGTCGGCTGCGATCGTCAAAGTCGGTAATTTGAGCCCCTTTGTCGTAGACCCGGAACTGGCGTTGATAAGCACGACGCAACAACGCGGCGTTGGCGGTAAAGCGGCCATCTTGGCGATAGGTGCCGCCGGCGTAGCGCAGGCGCAGGACCTCCGCCATTCGGTCGCTCAAAGCCACCGCCGCTCGTCGCTTCTGACGGTCGTTGATCCCGGCGGCAACGATGCTCGTGACGCGAACCTGATCCAGTTTTCCGTTGTTCTCGAACGAGGCGGCAAGCGAAAGTTCCACCGGACTGCGCCCACCGGTCGCTTCGCGTGACAGGGCGGCTTGAATGCGCATCACCACCCGCCCGGTCTCAAGGTACGTGTTGAGGCGAATCTGGGCGCTTGTTTGGCGACGTCGCTCGGCGACGCTTTCGATGGTGCGGTCGTAGCGGCAGATTGCGTCGTAACCGGCAGCGACTCGTATGTTTCGAGCGCCGCTTAGCGGAACAACGCGCCCGACATCGGCCAGGTGATCCGCCAAGGGAACCCGTGAAGGAAGCTGCGCCTCGGCCTTGGTTAGGGTTTGTCGGATATCCGCTGCGACTTCACGAATTGGAGCAAGCTGAAGCGCCCGGCGCATTTGCGCGACCGCCTCACCGCCGCGACCAAGGTCGCGAAAGGTGTCGGCTAGTGCGATACGCTTGCCGGGTGTATCCGGACCCCATTCAATCGCACGTCGCAATATCTCAGCCGCTTCCAGAATATCGCCGCGTGCGCGGAACAATCCGCTGAGAAGAAACGCCGCTTCCGATCGGGTTTCAGGAACGCGATCGGCGAAATCGCGAACAACCCGCACAGCCGCATCGATGTTGTCGCTTCGGGCGAGAGCGGCGAAGGCTGACAGAACCTGCTTTTCGCGTGATTCGCGTGACGCGCGAAAGCCACGCTCAGCAACTGCGATCGCTTGCTCGAATAAGCCGATATTTGCTGTGACAAACGCCAGGCCGAGATAACCGGACGCGTCTCGCGGGTTCAGTCTGATTGCCGTTTGGGCGGCTGTGTCTCGAAAGTGGTGGAAATTTGAGGATGGCGTAATCTCCGGGTGACAAGACAACCACCCAACCGGCGGCTAGCACCGCCAAGGAGATCACGCCATGAAGAACACTACCGAGACTTCCGCGCTTTCGCTACTGGCCAATGACGCCGGCTATGATCCGCTCGAGGACCGGCTGCGGGAGAACATCAGATCCACGATCGAGGCCGTTTTTGAGGAGGAACTTGCGCAGTTTCTCGGGCGCTGCCGATACGGTCGAGAGGACGCGCTTCGGCAAGGGTATCGGAACGGGCACCGGGAGCGGCAACTGACGGGGACATTCGGGACCGAGAGGGTGAGCGTGCCGCGTGCACGGATCGTTGAGGAAGACGGTCGGGCGTCGGAATGGCGTTCGCGGGCGCTGCCGCGCTACCAGCGGCTGACCAGAAAGGCCGAGGCGCTGATCGCTTCGGTGTATCTGTCCGGAACCAACACGCGGCGGGTGAAACGCGCGCTGTTCGGGCTCTTCGGGGGTGCTGTGAGCAAGGACGTTGTGAGCCGGGCGTGGCGCAAGGTGAAGGTCGATTGGGACGCCTGGTGCAGCCGTGGCCTCGCGGATGAGGATATCGTTCGGCTGATCCTTGACGGCACTGTGATCAAGACCCGACTGGATCGCAAGGCCACCAACATCTCGGTTCTCGCGGCTATAGGGGTGCGCCGGGATGGCCAGAAGGTCTTGCTTTCGATCGGGAATATGGGCGGAGAAAGCCAGGCGGCGTGGCGCCAGTTCCTCGACGACCTTGATGCGCGTGGACTGAAACGGCCCGGGTTTGTCATCGTCGATGGCGCGCCGGGACTGGAGGCGGCTCTGTCGGCGCTTTGGGGCGATGACCTTCCCGTTCAACGCTGCACCGTGCACAAGCACCGCAACCTTCTGGGTCATGCTCCCAAACACATGCATGACGAGCTGAGCGAAGATTACCGCGATATGATCTATGCCGACACTGCCTCCGAGGTGGAAACCCGCCGCAAGGCGTTTGTCCGCAAGTGGCGGCTGAAATGCAGGGCCGTCGCGGACAGCCTCGCAGAAGCGGGCGACAAGCTCTTTACCTTCACGCGCCTGTCCAAGAGCCAATGGAAATCAGCCCGAACGACCAACGCCATTGAGCGTCTCAACGAGGAGTTCAAGCGCCGGATCAAAACACAGACCGTGCTGCCGTGTCCCGAAACAGTGCCGATGCTCCTCTGGGCGCTCCTCGCTTCCGGCCAAATCCAGATGCGCAAAGTCGATGGATGGGAAACCCTCGATCAGCTAATCGCCGACGAAACCCTTGACCGCGCGGCCTGACCGCCGCAAAACTCAACCCGCTCGGAGAGGCGCCAAAACCAATTTCCACCACTTTCGAGACACAACCGTTTGGGCGGCACGACGCGCCTCATCGAGGCGGCGTAATTTTAGCAGTACCCAAGCCTCGAACAGGTGGACGTCGGAGTCGTCAGCGTTTAGCTGCTTGGCGGCATAGGCGGCATCAAGTGCCTCGGCGAAACGCCCGAGCCGACCGAGCGCGCGGCCGAGAAGGATATGGGCGTCTGTCCGCGTGTGATTGGTTTCCCACGGCGCGGTTGCAACGCCGCGACAGATTGCCAGTGCCGAATTCGGTGGCCGTTCGGTGTTAACCGCGCGCGCGCAGGTTGAAAGAACCTGTACGACCTCGGTGGCCGAGGCCCCACCTCCAGAAGTCCCGTCTTGGCCGGTGCTGGAATCCCGCCCCACCGCGGCGGCAGATGACGGAGCGGCAAAGGCATCGTTGAGCGCATCACCGCCAACGACGAGCACAACGGCAGTGCACACGCTCACCACCCACCGGCGGCCGTGCGTCAGACGTCCCAACCTTGTTGGACTTTGCGCCGTCATGCCGTTCTATCCGGTCGCGCCGCAACCCTCCCAACCATCATACGTCAAATCCGATACCGCTCCGGGTATCAGATGGCACGATCTTACTCGGACAGGCCTGCAAAAAGCCTGCCGCCGACGGAATAACCATCCGTCGCTCACCCCACCCTATGAAAAGGCCTGAAATGTTTGTTGGCAGGTGTTACAGCGCAGCTGCGGGCAATTTATCGCCCTCCCTGCCTTCAATTCACAGAGACCGACCGGCTAGCCGCCTCTGCCCACGATGGTATTTCTACCGCTCTTCGACCTCGATCACCAGCGCCATGGCAGAATCACCGGCGGCACAGCCGGTGAACAGCCCAGTGCCACCACCGCGGATTACCAGTTCTTCAATCAGTTCGATGGTCGCTCGAGTCCCGGTTGGTGAGTTCGGGTGGCCCCAGATTAATGAACAACCGTAATTATTCATCTGATCAAGGTTGGCGCCTGTTTCTTTGGCAAAAACCACGTCATTCACGGCAAAGGGGTTGTGGGTCTTGATCGCATCGATCTGGTCAATTGTCGTGTCCGCCTGCTTGAGCGCGCGTTGGGCTGCCGGCACCGGCGCGGCAGGCATATAGGCCTTATCGACCCTGGCCATGCCAAATCCGCGAAAACGTATGCGGATATCTGGATTGGTTGACATTTCCCTGGCATGCGCTTCGGTCGTGATAACCATCGCGCTGTGACCATCGGCGGGGTGGGTCTGGCCGCCAAAGGTGACCGTCCCCTCCTCCATCACGGGCTTAAGTTTGTCGAGCCCCTCTTGGGTCGTCGCAAACACCCCCTCATCGCCCGCAAGCGTTGCCTTGGTTTTACGAAACTTGCTGTCAGGAACGTCCATGGGCAGCACCATGTAACGTTTCTGGAACGCCTGATCGTCGGCTAATGCTGCTTGATACTGCTCGTGGCGGCGCAACGCGACGTCGTGCTGCTGAGCGGTGGTAACCTGCCACTTGGTGGCGCAGTTTTCGGCGGTCTCCACCATCGAGACCTTGGCCCATGGATCACCCTTGATGTTATCCATGATCCAATCTTCTTTAATACCTACGCCGCCGGGTCCGCTGGGATCGGGATAGTAAATATGCGGCGTGTACGAGGTCCGGTCGGCGCACATCACGAGGGCGCATTCAGCGTTCTCGGTCTCAACTTCCTGGGCACCGGTCTGGATACAACGCACTGATGTGGCGCAGGCCTGGGCGATCGTCGGACCCGAGACGTCATCGGAGCCAAGCATCCCCATCATCCATGGCACGCCCCAGAAGCTTTTATGTTGGGGGGTCGTAATGCCCAAAACGCCGTAATCGAATGCCGCGGCGGAAATATCGCGTTTGGCCAACTGGTCCTTGGCAACATGGGCCGCGAACTGGATTGGGTGCACCGTCGACAGGCTGCCCTGCCATTTGGCAAACGGCGTACTCCAGTACACGCCGTAGGGAATTTCGGCTTTTTGATACATCGCTAACTCCAACGTCGGTATTGACGCAAGCTACGCCGCCCGTCGGCCGGGTTCAATGCTCGGATGACCAACGGGGCGATGGAAAGGTGCTCAAGCGTTTTCTTCGCCTGAGATTCGCCTATAAAGGCACGGCGAGCAGGCCTTGGATATTCGAGGTGTCCAAGACCACCAAGCGTTCTCGGAAGCGCGGCATGGCGTCGGTGAAAACAACTTCATCGACATATTCGCCGGCGCTAAATACCGCCGAATGGCCCTCGGCATCTGTTTGAATGACGCAGTAGTTTGCGCGAGCGGCGTAGCAACCGTCGTGCTCGCCGATAACGTCGATATTGGTAATGAGATGACGGTCGATATGGATATTGTAGTAATTGGCGACGCGCAGCGAGGTTACGCGGTCGCGCATCATGGCCTGGTTTTCGAAATACAAGACGTAGCCATATAGGCCAGCCCGCAGATTCTCCCGCGATTGTATCTTGTAGCGACCATCTTCGAGGAAGAACTCCGGCCACGCCTCGAGGCGATCGTCATCGAGGCATCTGGCGTACGCTTTGTTGAGTTGCTCGATCGCGTCGAGCACGTCGCGATCGTTCATGACGACGCCCGCCTATCTCTTAGCGCCTGGTGCAGCCTCATCGAAGCCCATAAACGCACTATACCCCTTCCACATCGAACGAAGATTACCCTCGGTAATCAAATGATCGATGCGCTCAGGCGTCGTGTCGACCCCATCCATTTCCAGCAACGATGTTCCCTTGTTCGTGCCTTGGGAAATTCTGGCCTGAATTTTCTCCAGCACTTCAGCATCCTCCATCGCGACGTAGCCGGCCGGTCCGAATTGATTGTTCTGGAATAGATGATCCTGCAGGCACGCGGGATCGTCGGCATAGGTGAAGTAGGTATAGAAGGCCTCAAACCGATCCGGGGTCTTCGGCCGCAATTGGCGGATGCTGAAAGAGCTGCCCGCGAGCGTGAAAAGGCAGTTTGGGAATATGCCGATAATGTTGAGGCCGACCCCATCGGGCAGCGCGGACTTTTGCGATACCACACGTGGCTCTTCCAAACCGATGGGCTTTAAATTCCCGGTCGGCTGCTCATAAATCGTGATCAAACAATGCGTACCCTGATGCCACATCTCGACCGAGGCGTCCTGGGTCGGTTGGACGATGCCGAACGCGCCAAAGAATTTGTGCAACTGGGGCGCGTGGTAGAGATCGCGCGAGTTTTCCATCAGAAACTTCCAATTGGCACGGATCGTGTGGCGCTGGTAACCGGTAATCGTGATCGGCCGCGCCATGATTCGTTCAAGCCGATGGACGATCGCCGGGCCAAGGTAGTCCTCTAGCGGCGGGGGATTGTCACCCAAACAGCCGAACACCACACCGGCAATCGACCCCACCGTGAAGCGACGAAGGCCGAGTTGCGTCTTGTCAAAATCCGCGGCAAATCCGCCAATCCCGCCGCGACCTCTTTCGAGCGTGACGCCGGTTAGGCGTCCCTGCTGATCGTAGGTCCAATTGTGGTAAATGCAGGTCAGGTGGGTGGCGTTGCCGCGTGGCACACGCACCACTTCAGCGCCACGATGCGCACAGCGATTCACCATCGCGCGCAAGACCCCGTCGACATCGCGAATCAGGATATACGGGGTGCGTCCCACATAGCCGGTGGTATAGTCGCCGGGTTCGGGGACTTCCGCCTCCAACCCCAAATAGTTCCAATGATTGCCGCGAAACAGCAATTCGTCTTCACGACTGAAGATTTCCTGTTCGCAGAACACCTCGAACGGCACGCGACTATGGCCGTCGGCCGGCCAGGTGAAGGGGGCGTCGTGGTTGTCGTGCAGTTTCTCTGACAACGCTATTGCTCCAGCGCCGACGATCTGGTTACTCCGCCGGTGACTGCCCGCGAACCTGGGCGGTCGCTTGGCGATCTACACACAACCGGGCGCGATCGACCACCACGCCGTAATCTTGCTCAACTTTGTCGGCCGAAACTTTCTCCTCGAGCAAATCACGGTCGATCGCGTCGAGATCGCGTAAAGCGGGCTCGCCATAACCACCGGCGCCAGGCAATTGCAGGCTAATGACGTCGTTAACGGACAAGGTGTCGAGCCCTTTCGAAGCCACCTGCTCTTCGTGGTTGGTTCCCGGATTGCGCATGAAGCGACCGACGGTACCGGGTTTGCCACCGAACAATCCGAAAGGTTGAAACTTTTGGCGATCGCCATAGCGGGCGAAACTCACCTTGTCGACCAGGAAGCGGAGATCGCGCCGCATCCCCAGACTGCCGCGATACTTGCCGGCACCGCCCGAATCCGGGATGAACTCGTAGCGCTCGACGCGCACCGGAAACTGGCGCTCAACCGCTTCGACAGGCGTGTTCATAAAGCGCGGCAGATGGCTGTCCTGACCATCGGCACCATCGGCCATTGGGCGGCCACCATTGCCGCCATTTTGGATGTCGGTAAAGATAAAACGCTCCCCGTTCTTGGGATCAATTCCGCCAAATCCGCAGGTCGTTACCTGACCGTGCGAACAGGCGGTGACCCGATCCGGCACCACCTTCGACATTGCGAGCATCATCGCTTCGACGATCTTGGTTGAACAATTGCTGCGCGCCGCCACCGCACCCGGCAGCACCGGATCGACCACGGTGCCCGGTTTGGTTACGACCTCGATCGCCCGGTAGCAACCGGAGTTTGGGGGCATGCCGGAATCGACCACCGCAATCATCACGTAGTAGGCGGCGGCGAAAGTGTTGGAGAGTGTTGAGTTGGTATTGCCCTCGGCTTGCGGATCAGACTCGGTGAGATCAATGATCGCGCGATCGCCATCGATGGTGACCGCGACCCGGACGTAGAGCGGCTCGTCATTGATGCCGTCGTCGTCGATGACGTCCTCGCCGGAATAGGTACCGTCGGGGATCTGTTTCAGACCCGCGCGCATGCGGCGCTCGGAGTAGTCCATCAAATCGTTGCAGGCCTGGATGACGACGGCGCCGCTATAGCGCTGATGCAACGCCTTGAGGCGATCGACGCCAACCAGCAAGGCGCTGATTTGGGCGCGAATGTCGCCCCAGGTTTTCTCAGGCAAGCGGATTTGGTTGGTGATGATGGCGACGATCTCGGCGTCCTCGACCCCGGCCTTGTAGAGCTTGATCATCGGCAGACGCAGGCCTTCAAGATAAATCTCGTTGATCCCGCCGGCGACGCCACCCGCGGCAACGCCGCCGAGATCGGAATGATGGGTAATGTTGCCGACAAAACCGATCAGATCATCATCCAGGAATACTGGCGCGATGGCGTATAGATCCATGATGTGCTGACCGCCGGTATAGGGATCATTGCAGATGATGACGTCACCCTCGGCGAGATCAGCCGCGTCATAATGTTTGGTCAAATGCTGCATCGTGATTTCGAAGCCGGCCAGAAAGCTCGGCGTGTGGTGAGCCTGGGCAATCGTTTTGCCCCTGGCGTCGGTGACCACGCAGGAGAAATCCTTAACCTCGGTAATCAGCGTCGAGCGGCCGGTGCGCGCAAGCGTGTAGCCCATCTCATCGGCAATCTGCTCAAGCGCATAGCGGATCACCTGCATCGTGATCATGTCGGTCATGACTTTGTCGCCTCCGGTTACCGTCTCCGTGCACAGTATTTCAAAGCCATCGGAGCCGCGAACTCTCAGTCCTTCAAACGCACGATCAAGCCAAAATCGGTCGTGACTTCGGCCTTGGTGCCGGGCGGGATCACGTTCGAGGACGTCTGCTCCTCAATCACCGCGGGCCCGGCGACCACCATGCCGGCGCCGAGTCGGTCGCGCTCAAAAATCGCGGTTTCGACGAAGCCCGTGCCCTCAAAATACACCGGACGGGTGCCCTTGCTGACGCCCCCCGGATCGGTGCCGGTCGCTCGCCCCGTCGGCAAAACGAGCGGTTCATTGAGACCAAGCGCGGAAACCCGCAGGTTCACGAGTTCGATCGGCTCACCCTCGAAGAAAAAGGCGTAGCGCTCGCGGTAGAGATCGCCGAACGCGTCGATTAAGCGGGCCAGCCCGGCCGCGTCGAAGGTTCCCGTGATCGGAAGCGACAGCTCGTAGGTCTGGCCCACCACTTTGAGATCGGCAAAACGTGCCAGGCGGATATGCTCGACATCGAAGCCCTGGGTTTCGAGCTCGACGGTTCCCTCGGCTTCCATCCGCAGGAACGCGGCTTCGAGCTCAGCCACCTCAACTTCCTGGCTGGTGATACCACCGAGCGCGGTGACGTAGTCGTGGCGCATCTCTGTCACCAACAAACCGAGCGCCGAGAACGTGCCTGGCATCGGCGGGATGATCGCTTCGGTCATGCTGAGTTCGCGCGCGAGGTCGACGGCGTGCGCGCCACCGGCACCGCCGAACGAGAACAAGGAGAAATCACGCACGTCGATGCCGCGTTGAATCGTGACCGAGGCGATGCCCTTTGCCATATTGGCGTTAACGACCTTGATGACGCCGAGTGCGGTTTCCTGGAGCCCAAGGCCGAGTTCACCCGATAGCGCGCCAACCGCGGCGCGCGCCGCGTCGGCGTCTAGCGTCATCTCTCCGCCGTTGAAATATCCTGGGTTTAGACGCCCCAATACGAGATTGGCGTCGGTCACGGTCGGCGCGACGCCGCCTTGGCCGTAGCAGGCCGGTCCTGGTTCAGCGCCGGCCGAACGCGGGCCCACATTGAGCGCACCGCCCGGATCGATCCACGCGATCGAGCCGCCACCAGCGCCAATAATGTGCAGGTCGATGATCGGTATTTTGACCGGTAACCCCTGGAATGCGCCCTCGGTAGTGACCTTGGAGACCCCATCCTCGATCAGGCCGATATCAAACGACGTGCCGCCCATGTCGACGGAAACAATCTTGTCACGCGCGTGCAAGCGACCGTAATAGGCGGCGGCAACAACGCCGCCAGCAGGCCCGGAGTTAACGGTCGTGACCGCGCGGGTGCGGGCATTGTCGACCGAGGTCGACCCGCCATTGGCCTGGATCACATAGAGCGGAACGTTCCCGATCTCGGCCGCAATGCGGTTTTGCAGGCTATCGATATACGCACCCATCACCGGCGTGAGATAGGCATTGATTACGGCGGTCGAGGCGCGCTCGTATTCGCGATACTCAGGCGAGAGGCTGCTCGAAATGCTGATTGAACAATCTGGTAATTGTTCGGCCAATATCGCGGCCGCGCGCTGTTCGTGGACAGGATTGAGATAGGACGACAGAAAACAGATCGCGACCGCCTCGACACCGAGTTCGCGAAACCGAGCTGCGGCGTCGCGCACATCGTCCTCATCGAGGGGTTCGAGAATCGAGGTGTCGGCGCCAATCCGCTCACGTACGGTCAAACAACGGTGGCGTGGCACCAGCGGCGGCGGCCGGTCGACCGATATATCGTACAGCCCCTCCATCGGTCGCTGGATGCGGCCGATCTCCAGAATGTCGCGGAATCCTGCGGTCGTGAGAAAGCCGACCGTCGCTCCGGTGCGTTCTATGAGCGCATTGGTACCGGTGGTCGAGCCATGCACGACTTCGCGCGCGGCATCAAGCGTGAACTGATTGGCTGTGAAAGCAGTGTGGATCCCGGATAAGACACCGATGCCGCGGTCTTCCGGCGTGGTGAGAACTTTGGCAGCAGCGATGCGACCGCTCGACAGGTCGGTCAGCGTGACATCGGTGAACGTACCCCCGACATCGACGGCTACGCGAACGTTGCCTGCGGCCATCGGTCGGTGTTCTCGGCTATCTCCGTGCCCATCCGGCACTACAGGAACAGACCGCCCGACGCCAATACGACCTGGCCACTGATGAAATCTGATTCGGGCGCGCAGAACAGATACACCGCACCCGCCGCATCCTCGGGCGAGCCCCCGCGCCCCAAGGGGATCATCGCCTCCATCTGCGCGATGAACTCGGGCTGGATGCCAACCGGCAACTCACGGCCACCGACATCCACGGTCGTCGGGGCGTCCTGATCTTTGGAAATCGGCTGTGTCATTCTGGTTTTAATAAAGCCGAAAGCGACGCAGTTGACAGTGATGTTGTAGCGCCCCCACTCCTTGGCCAGGGTGCGGGTCATGCCGATCAGGCCGGCTTTCGCGGAGGAGTAGTTGATCTGGCCGAGATTGCCGTACATTCCGGAAATCGAGGAAATGTTGACCATCTTGCGGCAAGGGACCGCGCCACCCGCCTCCTGTTCGCCCTTTACGCGGGGCCGCAGATATTGGATTGCCGCGCGCGCAATCCGAAACGGTGCCTTGAGATGGACGGCAAGAACGTCGTCCCACTGCTCATCGGTCATGTTCTGAACCGTACGGTCCCACGTGAAGCCGGCGTTGTTGACGATAATATCGAGGCCACCGAAGGACTCGACGGCGGCACCCACAAAGCGATCCCCAAAATCGGCCTCGGTGACGTCACCGGCGCAGACCACAGCTTCACTGCCAAGATCCTTGATCGCCGCCGCGGTTTCGTTGGCCGGCTCGGTGTCGAGATCATTGATGACGACGCGGGCGCCTTCGCTCGCCAATTTGAGCGCGATGGCCTGACCAATTCCGCGGCCCGACCCCGATACGATGGCAACTGTACCGTCCAGCTTTGACACGACTCACTCCCTCCGGTTTCTTGGCATTTCTCTAGCGGTGATCACTCGCGGTTTCTACCCGCCATATTTCGAGCCGGCGCCGACCCATTCATATGTGCGATACCCGATCGCGCGGATTCCATCGATCACTTAGCAGGGAGATCGAGAAATGACAACGCGGCCTATCCGTCAGCCGAGTCCCCTACTTGCATGCCACTCCGCCCAGTCGATCGGAGTTGATGCACCGATCGACAAATTTTCGAGGGCCACCCGATCACTGAACACGACGAGGTTGGCGCACGGCCAGCGAGCGTTGGGCACTAACACCCCAGTGAAGTCGAGAAAGTGCGCCACCTCCGCGATCTGCTGAGTGGTGGGATATTCCTGCGGTCGCTCGGCATAAGACAAACGTCCATAGCGATTGACATCGACCCCGAGCGTTGAGAGATCGGTTATTTCCGATAGGTCGAGAACCTCCCCGAGCGACGCCGAAATTTCGTTGCAGGCGTAGGTTACGCGCGACGGCATCACTGGTTGCCCTTTGGTTACGTGGTAATAAATCTCGGCAATTGCGCCGTCGCCTTGGAAGGAGGTATAGAGGACGTCGAACGTACCGTCGTCCCAACGACCCCCGGTAGGAGCACCCTGCAAGGCATCGCGCTGCTCCCGAACTACCCGCCACAACGTCCCTTGAAACGGAACCCGCGGTTTCGCGTCCAGCGCATCGATCAAATCGGCGGGCGCGGTAGGTGGGTCGGCATGATTAGAGGTAAGCCTCCGCGTCGAGCCGATCGAGGGTAGCGAGTACGGCCTCAGATTCTCCGGCAACGATCAAATCGACGGCGCGACGGCCTTCGAGCTGCTGGTGCCGTGCATAGAGCCAGAGGCGAATCTCTTGGGCTGAGTAGTACTCCTGGAGCCGGCCAACAATGTAGTGAAGGTCGGAGAGTACGAGCTGTGCCTTAGGGTGAGGTTTGTGCGTGCCGGACTTCCAGCGTGAAACGGTCGCCGACGATACGTCGGCGATATTGGCGATATCGGTACCCTTTAAACCGCCGGTTGCTGCGAGTTCATCGATATAGCGGGCAACCGTTCCTTCCATGCTAGGGCCGACGATTTTGACTGACTGGTTTTGTGCGGGAAATCGCCGGAGGTATACGCGCGTGATCATCGCCCCTGACGTCGTGCAGATCCTCCAGAACAACTCTCAGTTTCTCGTTGTGATGCGAATAAGTACGCAGCCGATTGACAAATTTGTCGTTTGCTTCGATGTGACTCTCTGTGCCTTTAGGTTTTAGTTTCGTCAGCACCGGGCTTAGTGCCATTATTTGCCGCGCCAGCCGATCTGCGTCCGCCATTTCGGTTCTTAAAAACTCGTACGCTCGTCGCAGATCCGGAATCTTTTGAAGTTTTTCGACTGAACTGAACTGCTGCCTAGGCGTGTGGGCTTTCCAATTTGTTTTCATATCGTCCAATCCGTGCGGACAACACTCACGATCTTGGCACACCACTAGACTATGACCGCGTCGTGCACCCGCCAGCGCTTCCAATTCAGGTATCGTGAGCGATCTATCTATACCTGGAATGCGTAACCGGGTAGCTCGCCCCATTTTTTGGTTTTTTTCTGCCTTTCGAGGCGGCTTATTCCAACCGCTAGTAACGAACCGCTCTCTTTCTGTTATGCCGTGCGCTAATCCGCTCGCAGCGCCAAACGCGAGGGTCGCTCGGCCGGCCAAACCGCCGAGATGATCGGCAATAATGGGTTTACCAAGATTATGAAAGCCGGATAGAGCGTTTATGTAGTGGCGTACTCCGGCCGGCTTACCGTCCGCGCTAAATCCAGATGCCCGTATCCACAAATTGTCAAAGGGCAGATCTCCGAGCTGAGAAATGAACGCGCCTCTAACTGCTTCGTCGCGCAGAAGCGTATGCTGGACTAAAAGACAGTAGTCGATAGCGATCTCGGAACCACCCTCCCTGTCAAGTCGCGCCCTCAGCCGCTCGCAGTTAACTCTATCGGTATGAAACCACGGATCGGCGGTTCCTCCTCGCAATAGATGGCAAGGCGCGAGAACCGCATCAAAGTTGTACTTAACAGCTACGCGAACAATGTGCCCAACTACGTCGGCGGGCGAGGACGGATCAAAATGATCGGGTAGAAGCATGCCTCCATCCCGCGCCCACGGGGTATTGGCCGCGCGACCAGAGTACTTGCCCAACTCAGCAAGCTCAGCAGCTTTCGTATCAAGAACGATTTCGACATTACGAACTTTGAGAGCTTTTACTAATTCTCCCTGGTACGTGAGTTGAGATGCATCGACGACGACCTTCGTCGCAGGAAAACGATTTTTCGGCGAGTATGCCTTCAAGTTGGCGGTGGCCCGTGTCGCCAATCCAAAGGTAGTACGCAATAGGGCTCGTCGGACCTCGCTCGGGAAGAGGAATGATTTCTGCGCTAATGAGTTCTCGTTTTCTTTCCACATAAGGGAATGTTTGGAATAAAAACATCAAAGTCAAGCGTCGTTGAGAACATTCAGCGAACATAAGCCCGACTAATAAACCAGCAGGCTATTAATCCCGCCAAGTGACCCTCATCCAAATGTATTACTCCCCGCATAAACCATTGATTAACCATACTTCCATCCCTTCAGTGATACCTCGTCAGTGCAATTGAACGAGCGCCGCGGATAGCGGACACTTGCGGCTTAGGGGGACTCTGAACGGAGTCTCAACATGCTGACGCAAACCGGTTTCGCCGAGGCCGCAATATGCGGTGTCTTTGATACCTCCGAAACACAAACAAATTTCGGCTATCCGCCAAACAATTTCCGATGCGGTTATCGACCGCCATGCCCTGACGGCTCGGCGGACAGCTGCCGCACCACACCGATGTCGCGTAGCGCTGCTGCTTGCGGCTAGGAGAACGGCAGTGTCGGATCAACCGGCCTGGGGTGCACATCGGTTTCGCTGTCCCCGCTGCGACAATGTGCGCGAGGTGGCGTGGGAAAAAGCGAGTGAACCAAACCAGTTTGGTGTCTGGGCCGAGACATCCGTGTGTACGGGATGCGGCCACAAGATGGTGTGGCGGGTATCCCGAAAGGATGACGGGTCCGGCTATCGCGGAAAACTGATGCTGCCGCGGCTCTGAGGTGGGAAACGTGGCGCGGGCGGCTGGATAAGACTATTTTTCGATGGGCGCGTGTCGTTCAAACTGTGAGAGGTCGTAGGTTGGGGCGCATCTTCACCACTATTGCCACCGCATTGGTCTCGGCGGGACTGCTGCTTTCACCGGTGACGGGACGCCACGGCGTCACGGCAGAGCTTGCATCGGATGCGCAGGCCCGGTTTGCGGCAATCCTTCAGCGATCGGAAAAATGGCCGCGCCTGGCCGATACCTACACCGACCGGCGCGATGCGATTGCCGTCGCCGCTCTCGTCTATGCGAATGAAAACTGCATCAGGATCGTTTCAGTATTTGGCGATCCCAGCCTGTGGGGGAAAAACAGCGGCCTTGCGAGGTTCGTGCCGCATCGTGGAGTGGACATTCCAGGCGACGGTATCCCCGTACTAGCCGCCGCAGATGGTACCGTTATTATTGCCGGTGAATTGGAAGCTGGACCGAACGATCCGTATCAGCGAATAGCGATTCTGCATGGACCCATGCGCGAAGGCCGTTTTAGGGGCCTCTACGTGATCTCCAATTATGGCCACCTCAAGCCGGGATCGTTGCGTGTAGAAGACAAACAGAGAGTTCGGCGCGGTGCGGCGCTCGGACTGAGCGGCCAAACCGGCTACTCCGGTGGCGTTTCGCATCTGGGATTCGACGCTTACTTGGTACCGAACGAACGTTACGAAATTTACGATACCCGTTTCGGACGCGGATATCGCCCAACCGATGCCCGCATCGCGATCGATCCCAACTTATTATGGTTCGGCAATAGCGACGTCGACATCGATGCTGCGCTGAAGGGTCGCGGAAAGGTGCGGGTGCCGTCGTTCGACCCCGATGGAGACTATGGGGTTTCCTTGCTTTTCACCTACCCCCTGAAATGCTCACCGGAAACAAAACCAGAACCTGCAAAACCGACGACCGAAACCGACGCGAAATAAGGACCGACGATCAACCACTGGTGCTGCTGGTCGCCACGGGTACTGTCGATGGACGTTTCGGATGCTCATACGGATTACCTCTTACGGGGTATTTTTGCTCACCCGAGGTATGCCGCAAGAGCGACGAGCCCCCGGCGCGGATCGTGTTAGGCTTTCTGCCTAACTGGGGGTTGTGGGAGTGGCCACAGGAAGCGACCAGAGCGGGCGCACTGTAATCAAAGGTAGGAGCAGTGCTGACACCACGCCGGGCGCGCCGACTTTGGTGCACGGTGTGGACGTCGACGCGACGTCTCTCGCCACCCAGAATTCAGGCAGCGGTCCGATCCTTCTCGATGCGGGTGGCACAGCGCAGATCACGATTCCGGGCGGATCGTTCCTGATTGATGCCGACTATGTCCGCGAGGGGCCCGACCTGCTGTTGATTGGCAGTGATGGCCAACAAGTTCTAATCCGCGACTTCTTCGCCAGCGAAACACCACCCGATCTGATCTCGGATAGCGGCCTGCGCATAGACGGCGATCTCGCGGCCCGTCTGGCCGGCCCCGAATCACCGCTTCAGTACGCGCAAGCACAGGACAGTGCCGTGGCGGCACAACCGATCGGCCGGGTCGAGACGGTCGAAGGGAGCGTGACAGCGTCACGCGTCGATGGCAGCACGGTGACGCTCGACGTTGGCGCCGCGATTTTCGAAGGAGACGTGCTGGAAACGGCTGACGGGGCTGCAATTGGCATTGTCTTCCTCGACGATTCAACGTTCTCGCTCGACGAAGGCGCGCGGATGGTGATCGACGAGCTGGTTTTCGATCCCAGCAGCGAAGAGGGAAGTTCGGCGTTTTCCATCGTGCAAGGGGCGTTCAGCTTCGTGAGTGGCAAGATCGCATCGAGCGGCCCCGACTCCATGGTGGTAACGACGCCGGTGGCGACCATCGGCGTGCGCGGCACCGCTGCCGCCGGCGTTGCCGCGGCGGAAGGGCAACTCAACACAATTACCCTGCTCTCTGAAGAAGGCGGTGTGGTTGGTGAGATCTCGGTGACCAACAGCACCGGAACCGTGGTTCTCAACGTCGCCAATGCGTCAGTGTCGGTGAGCAGCTTCTTCACCAATCCCAGTGAACCCATCATCTTGACCAATGATCAGGTCAATCAACTGTTTGGCAATGTTCTATCGACGCTGCCACCGCCTCCGGACGGCGGCGGCGGCGTGGATGTTGGGGCGGTCGCACCCGGCCAAGCGGGGAACGGTGACAACGGTACGAATGGAGACGATCAGACCGGGGACGACAGCGACACGAACAATGATCCCGACAGCGATACCGGTGACGGAGACGCCGACTCTGCGGATGGAGACGGCGAGCCCGGTCCCGGTGAGACAGGCGACGCTGATGAAACAGCACCCGGCGATGTGGAACCGGCCGCGGGTGACGCGGGCGATGGTGGCGACGTCGATGGGCCTAATCCGTTCGATGCAGATGGCGGCGGGCCGCAGTCCGACACAGTAGAAGGCGACGTTCTCGACGGCGAGGGCGAGGGCGGCGCGTTGGTCTCGGTGGAGGCCGATTTCCTCGACAGCGAAGGCGATGCCGGAGACGGTGATGGCGGTAGCGACGTCACCGTGGCGGATGTGCCAGCCCTGGACACCGCGGCAGAAGCACCTTTCCTCGAACTCGAGCAAGCGGCCGGAGCCGAGGACAATCCGATCGCGTTGACCATCAACCCCACACTCCGCGACCTGGATGGATCCGAATTCCTCACCGTGACGATCGATGACATTCCACCTGGAAGCACGCTTGCCGTCGCTGGCCAAGTCGTCGCCATCGAGGACGGTCGTGCAGCGCTCCTACCGGCTGATCTATCCGAACTAACCCTAACGCCACCAACAAATTTTAGCGGCAGCATAGACCTTGAGATCACTGCTACATCGACAGAATCAAATAGCGGTGCAACAGCGGACACCATCGATACGCTGACGGTTGTGGTCGCGCCGGTTGCCGATACACCCGCCTTGGCCGTAGCGCCAATCGTGGGCAATGAAGACACGCAGATCGACTTTACCGGGCTGAGTTCGTCGCTGACCGATACCGACGGCTCGGAGACCCTCTCGGTTACGATTTCCACGATTCCAACCGATGCCAAGATCTTCGACGACTTGGGCGTCGAGTTAACGGTCTCTAACAACGCGGTGACCATCACCGATCCCGCGCGGCTAGGGGCACTCGATCAGTTCTCAATCCAGCCGCCGCCGGACGACGACACCGACTTCACCCTGACGGTAACCTCGACCTCCACCGAAGGGGCCAACAACGACCAAGCCTCGATCCAGCAGACGTTCGATATCACTGTCAACGCGGTCGCGGGACACGCCCGAGTTAGCCGTGCCGGTGGCGCCGCTGGTCACCAATGAAGACACGCAGGTCGATTTCACCGGGTTGAGTTCGTCACTGACCGATACCGACGCGTCGGAGACCCTCTCGGTTACCATTTCCACGATTCCAACGAATGCCAAGATCTTCGACGACCTGGGTGTCGAGCTTGCGGTCAGCGACAACGCAGTGACCATCACCGATCCGGCGCGGCTGGCGGCACTCGATCAGTTCTCAATCCAGCCGCCGCCGGACGACGACACCGACTTTACGCTGACGGTAACCTCGACCTCGACCGAAGGTGCCAATGGCGACCAAGCGTCGATCCAACAGACCTTCGACGTGACCGTAATCGCGGTGGCGGACACGCCTAACTTAGTCGCGCCGGTCGTGCCGATTGTTGGCAACGAAGACACGCAGATCGACTTCACCGGGCTGAGTTCGTCGCTGACCGATACCGACGGCTCCGAGACCCTCTCGGTTACCATCTCCACGATTCCAACCAATGCCAAGATCTTCGACGACTTGGGCGTTGAGCTTACGGTCTCCAACAAAGCGGTGACCATCACCGATCCGGCGCGGCTGGCCGCGCTCGGTCAGTTCTCGATCAAGCCGCCGCCGGACGACGACGCCGACTTCACCCTGACGGTAACCTCGACCTCGACCGAAGGGGCCAATGGCGATCAGGCTTCGATCCAACAAACCTTCGATGTCACCGTCATCGCGGTGGCGGACACGCCTTTGCTTGCGGTACCGATCGCACCGCTGGTTACCAATGAAGACACCGCGATCGACTTCAGCGGACTGAGTTTCGTCGCTTGACCGATACCGACGGCTCGGAGACGCTCTCGGCTACCATCTCCACGATTCCGACCGATGCCAAGATCTTCGACGATTTGGGCGATGAGCTTACGATCTCCAACAACGCGGTGACGATCACCGATCCCCTGCGGCTAGCGGCACTCGATCAGTTCTCAATCCAGCCGCCGCCGGACGACGACACCGACTTCACCCTGACGGTAACCTCGACCTCGACCGAAGGGGCCAACAACGACCAAGCCTCGATCCAGCAGACCTTCGATGTCACCGTTATCGCGGTGGCGGACACGCCAAATTTGGCAACCGCCACGATTTCGGGCAGCGAAGACACCGCGATCGACTTCACCGGGCTGAGTTCGTCGCTGACCGATACCGACGGCTCCGAGACCCTCTCGGTTACCATCTCCACGATTCCGACCGATGCCAAGATCTTCGACGATTTGGGCGATGAGCTTACGATCTCCAACAACGCGGTGACGATCACCGATCCCCTGCGGCTAGCGGCACTCGATCAGTTCTCGATCAAGCCGCCGCCGGACGACGACGCCGACTTCACCCTGACGGTAACCTCGACCTCCACCGATGGGGCCAACAACGACCAAGCGTCGATCCAGCAGACCTTCAATGTCACCGTCAATGCGGTCGCGGACACGCCTTCGCTGGCGGTATCGGTGGCGCCGCTGGTTACCAATGAAAACACCGAGGTCGACTTAACTGGACTGAGTTCATCGTTGATCGACACGGATGGCTCGGAGACGCTCTCGGTTACCATTTCCACGATTCCGACCGATGCCAAGATCTTCGACGATTTGGGCGTTGAGCTTACAGTCTCCAACAACGCGGTGACGATCACCGATCCCCTGCGGCTAGCGGCACTCGATCAGTTCTCAATCCAGCCACCGCCGGACGACGACACCGATTTCACCCTGACGGTAACCTCGACCTCCACCGAAGGGGCCAACAACGACCAAGCCTCGATCCAGCAGACCTTCGATGTCACCGTTATCGCGGTGGCGGACACGCCAAATTTGGCAACCGCCGCGATTTCGGGCAGCGAAGACACCGCGATCGACTTCACCGGGCTGAGTTCGTCGCTGACCGATACCGACGGCTCCGAGACCCTCTCGGTTACCATCTCCACGATTCCGACCGATGCGAAGATCTTCGACGATTTGGGCATTGAGCTTACGGTCTCCAACAACGCGGTGACGATCACCGATCCCCTGCGGCTGGCCGCGCTCGATCAGTTCTCGATCAAGCCGCCGCCCGACGACGACACCGACTTCACCCTGACGGTAACCTCGACCTCGACCGAAGGCGCCAACAACGATCAGGCCTCGGTCCAGCAGACATTTAACGTGACCGTGAACGCGGTGGCGGACACGCCAAATTTGGCAACCGCCGCGATTTCGGGCAGCGAAGACACCGCGATCGACTTCACCGGGCTGAGTTCGTCGCTGACCGATACCGACAGCTCAGAGGCGTTGTCGGTGACAATCTCGGGCCTGCCGGCCGGGGCCACGCTGTTCGATAATCTTGGCAATCCGGTTGATCTGGCAGGTGGCTCGGCCGGCCTGGTCAGCTTCTCCACAACCGTCTCGGCCTCGTTTGGGCCAAACGCAGGTTTCTTTTCAGCAGGCGACGCCGTCGAGATTTCATACGAGTTCGACACCGCCGTCGTCGACTCAAACTTGGGAGATCCCAATACCGGGTCCTACCTTGGCGCGACACTGAATCTGACCTTTGCTTTCCCTGATCTCTCCTTCAATGTGGATTTCAGTCAGGGTGATGTTTCGGTTTTCGACGACACCAGTAACCCGGACGATCAGATCTTCATATTCGCGAACGTCGATCAGGGTAGTTCGCTGCTCAACGGTGAGACGATCAACGCGACGGAGTTGGATTTCACCGGTCTGACCTCGATGCTTCCCAGCGACGCGCTTCCGCAAACGCTCCCTGAAGACGTCACGGGTGTGGTCGCATTTTTTCAGACAAGCAGCGGTTTCACCGAGGTTCATTTCTCGGTTGGCAACATCGTGGCTCTTTCACAGTCCGCGACGATCACGGATACGGCGCGGATCGCGGCGCTTGACCAGTTTACGGTTGTGGGTGCGCCGGACAGCGACGACGACTTTACAGTGACGGTGACGGCGACCACGACCGAGGGCGCCAACGCCGATCAGGCTTCTGTGCAACAAACGTTGGATGTCACCGTCGATGCGGTCGCCGATACGCCGACGCTCGCGGTTCAGAATGTTGCGACCCCGCTCGATACGGAGATCCACTTCACCGGACTGAGCTCGTCGCTCACCGATACCGACGGCTCCGAAACGCTCAGCGTGACGATCGGCAGCATTCCGAACGGTGCCAAGATCTTCGATGATTTGGATTTTGAACTCACCATCAGCAACAACGAAGTGACGATCACCGATCCCGCGCGATTGGCGGCGCTCGATCAGTTCTCGATTCTTCCGCCTGCCGGTGACAGCACCGACATCACGCTGCAGATCACGGCGACTGCGTCGGAGTCTGAGGATTCCGCAAATGCGATACAGACCTTTACAGTCACGGTCGGCGAGCCGCCGCCAGCGGTTTGGCAGAACACCAGCCAGGACGATTCGTGGCACACCGATCTCAATTGGAGCACTATTCTCGTCCCGCAAGACGGCGAAGACGCGACGCTCGCCGACGCGACGGGCGTGGTCAATTACACGACCGGTACAACTGCGCTGGTGAATCTCACCGCTAGTGAGGATCTCAGCGTCGATGGCGGAACGCTGACCGTTTCGGGAACCGGAACATTCGACGGTACGTCAACGCTCACACTGAACGGCGGCAGTTTTGGCGGCACCGGCGCGATCACGGTTGCCGATCAATTCCAGTATATCAGCGGCACGCTCACGGGTTCCGGCGGGGCCATAACCGTTAACGGGACGACGACGATCACCGCCGGCGCCAAAACCATCGACAAAGACCTGACGCTGGTCGGGACAACGACTGCCACCAACGCACTCATCGCCGGGTTCGGCGTTTTGACCAATCAGGGCTCGTGGACGCTGACCGATAGTTCGATCGCGGCCTCGAACGCGCTCGCTAATCAGGGCAGCCTCACCGCTGAGGGCAGTAATGTCGTTGCCGGCACCTATACGAACGAACTTGGATCGACCCTGATTGTGGAGGCCGGCCTGGTCGGCGATGCCGGGCTCACCATCGGGACTGGCTTCATCAACGCCGGCGCGATCATTCTCGACGACCTCACCATCCACAACGCGACGTTGACGGTGAGCACGGGAACCCTGATCAATGCCGGTACGATCAAGACCCAGGATACCGACACCGGCGGCGGCGGAACTGGAACCAGAAGTATTCAGGCCGAACTGGATAACCAAGGTACGGTCACGATCGATACCGCCGCCGATATCAACAAAGCTGATGCTGCCCATCTCAACAGCGGCCTGATCGATATCAATGACGACCTGCTTGTGCAGCAAACCGGTACCACCCCGACGTTCACCAGTACCGGCACCATCGACCTCGCCGCCGATAAAACCCTCACTATCAACGGTGGCACCTTCACCAACGACACCGACGGCACAATTCAGGGCAGCGGCACGCTGGATGTTTCGAGCTCCACGTTTGTCGGCAACGGCACGTTGAGTCCCGGCACGAGCGCGGGAACATTGACGGTCATCGGCAGCTTCGAGCAGAGCAAGACGGGCGTCATCGAAATCGAACTTGAAGGCAATGTGGCCGGCGCCGAATACGATGTGTTGAAGGTGGTGGATAACCTCACGTTGGGTGGAACGCTCGATGTATCGCTGATCGGCGGGTTTACGCCAATCGCCCCCAACACGTTCCAAATCATCGACGCGACCTCGATCGATGCGGCGGTGCTCGGTGATTTTGCAACGATCAACGGCCTCGATATTGGCGGCGGCTTGGTGCTTGACGCAGCTTTCAGCCTAACCGCGGTCACGCTAACCGCAACCAACGTCACGCTGGCCGGCGCCGCACTCGCCGATGTTCTTACCAGCGACGGCAGCGCCGACGTTATCGAGGGCGGTGCCGGCGATGACACGCTGATTGGCGGCGGCGGTGCCGACATCATCTACGGCCAGACTGGCGCCGATAGCATTTCGGTTGATGACAGCGCATTCCTGCGGGTCGATGGCGGCGCTGGGATCGATGAGTTGGCCATCCTCAACGATCTCGATCTAACGACCCTGCGCGGCGACCAGATCGAACGCATCGAAGTGTTTAATATTAACGGCGACGACGCGGTCACCCTGAGCCTCGACGCCCAGAGCGTGATCAATGCAGTCGATGGCACCAACGCGCTCACAGGGGCGACCAAGTCCATCATGGTACTTGGCGGCAGCGACGACACCGTCGATTTCAGCGGAAATTGGACGTGGGCCGGCAGTCAAATCGTCAACGGGATCGCCGCTAACAAATTCGAAGATGGCGATGCGACCGTCTTCGTTGAGGTCGGCGTCAATATTTCCGGTGCGCCAACCCCCGGCGAGATCAATCTGGCTGGGCTCGACGGCAGCGACGGTTTTGTCCTTGATGGTGCCGTAGACGGCGATGCCACCGGCAACAGCGTGGCCGGGATCGGCGATATCAACGGCGATGGCTTCGAGGATTACGTCATCGGCGCTTACCGAGCCGATCCGAATGTCGAAAACCAAGCGGGCGAGGCCATCATCCTGTTTGGATCGGCGTCGGGCCCAACCGGTATCGACCTCGCGACGATCAGTGCCAGTGAGGGATTTCGCATCAATGGCGAAACCACCTCCGACGCGGCTGGTTACTCGGTTAGCGGTGCCGGCGACATCAATGGCGATGGCTTTGCCGATGTCATCGTGAGCGCACCATTTAGCGGCTACGGCAGCGTGGATGCCGGTGAGGCCTACGTTATTTTTGGTGGTGCCGGTGTCGGGGCCAGCGGCGCCATCGAGGTTTCATCGCTGGATGGTACCAACGGGTTCCGGCTTACCGGGATCGATAGTTACGACAAAATTGGTCAATCGGTGGCCAGCGCGGGCGATATTAACGGCGATGGGTTCGACGACCTGATCGTTGGCGCCCCGAATGCCGATCCTTTCGTTGGCCAAGGGCCGGTTAACAACGGCGGCGAGAGCTATGTCCTGTTTGGTGCCGCCGGCACCTTCAGCCCCGTCGTCGGCTTCGATGATTTCACTGGTTTCACCATCAATGGCGACCAGCCAGACGGCTACTCGGGATTGGCGGTATCGGACATCGGTGACGTCAATGGCGATGGTATTGGCGATCTCGCAATCGGCGTCCCCTACGGCGGCACGTCCTCCGATAACGGCCTAACCTTTGTTGTATTCGGAACAACCGGTGGCTTCGCAACGCAGATTCAGCTTAGCGATCTTGCGTACAGCGGCGGCCAGGTCGGCATCAACATCGTCGGCAGCACCATCGGGGAACGCACAGGCTACGCATTGAGTGGGGCTGGAGATGTCAATGGCGATGGGTTCGAGGATTTCCTGATCGGCAGTTCGCCCTCGTCAGGAGCCGGCACAGCTTATGTGGTTTTCGGCAGTGCCGGTTTTGGACTCTCGGGAGCGATTGTACTCTCCGACCTCAGCGGGTCCAACGGCTTCAAGATCGACGGCGTGTCGGTCGGTGACCAAGCCGGCGCGTTTGTCGGCGAGGCCGGTGACATCAATGGCGACGGATTCGACGACATCATCGTCGGCGCCGATGGCGTGGGTAACGGCACCGCTTACGTTATATTCGGCGGCACAAGTATTGCCAATACTGGTCTCTTCGAGCTTTCGAGTTTTGACGGGAGTAACGGCCTAACGCTGCCGGGCCTCAATTTTGAAGACGCGGTTGGCCCCGTCGACGGTGCCGGCGATATCAACGGGGATGGTTTTGACGATCTGATCGTGGGTGCTCCGGGTGCGGATCCTCAGACCCGAGCCGAGGCCGGTGGGGCCTATATCGTCTACGGCTCAGATTTCACTGGCGCGGTAACTCAACAAGGCGCCTCTGGTGCAGATCTGCTAAGCGGCACCATCGGCTCCGATGTCATGATCGGCGGACTGGGCGATGACACCTTGGAGGGCAGTGGCGGTAGCGACGTCATGCGCGGCGGCGGCGGCGATGATCTCCTCCTAATCTCCGATGCCACCTTCCAACAAATTGACGGCGGTACCAACAGCGCCGTCGGCGATACGCTTAAGCTCGAGGGAGCCATCACGACGCTGGATCTCACGTCAATCGCCAACAACAGGATTCAAAACGTTGAAATTGCCGACATCACCGGGTCGGGCAACAGCACATTGGTGCTGCAGGTAGACGACGTCCTCGACTTTTCGGAGACCACCGACACGTTGAAGATTTTGGGCGATGCCGGCGACGCCGTGTCGACCGCCGGGGAGTCATGGGAAGCTCAGGGCAACGTCGTCGTTGATAACGTCACCTACCAGAAATTCACTTTCGGAGTTGGGACGCTGCTAATCGACACTGATGTCGATACGACGGGGATCGTCTAAACCAACCAAGACGCAGTCGCCACAGCGCACCTGAACGCTGGCCTGGCGGCCTGGCCCCGCAAACGCCGCCATCACCAATACATTCTATGCCAAGACAAGAGAAGCGCAGATCGTTAGGTCGTGCTAACTGTTTCTGTGACATCTTCTGATCTAAGGCGCTTTGTCTATGAGAGTACAGTTTTGGGGCACGCGTGGATCGATCGCCAAAGCCGGACCGGGCACGGTCCGCTACGGCGGCAATACCTCCTGTGTCGAGATCCGGGCCGACGACGGCACGGTGGTTGTTCTCGATTGCGGCACCGGCGCGCACGCACTCGGCGAGGCTTTAATGGTCGGAGAGCAACCGGTACGCGGCCATTTGCTCATCAGCCATACCCACTGGGACCATATCCAGGGCCTTCCTTTCTTCGCGCCTTTATTCGTTCCCGGCAACGAGTGGGACATTTACGCGCCGCGCGGGTTGGGCCAATCGCTGCAGGACACGCTCGCCGGGCAGATGCAGTACACCTATTTCCCGGTCACGCTTGAAGATCTTGGCGCCACTATTCACTACCACGATCTTATAGAGGGCGTGTTCGACATCGGCGGCATCAATGTGCGCACCCAATACCTCAACCACCCTGCGCTGGCGCTCGGTTATCGGCTTGAAGCCGACGGCGCGGCGGTTATCTACGCCTGCGACCACGAGCCGCATTCGCGCCAGCTCGCGGTTGGCGAAGGCGAGATCGGCCGGCAAGACCGACGCCATATGGAATTCCTGCGCGACGCAGATCTCGTCATTCACGATGCCCAATACACCATAGCGGAGTATCCGAACCGGGTCGGCTGGGGTCATAGCACGGTCAGATATGCCGCCGACATGTGTCGCCTGGCCGATGTGAAGCGCTTGGCACTGAGCCACCACGACCCCTTGCGAGATGATGATGACGTCGATCGAGTGGTTGAAGCGGCGCGCGCCACCAATCGCGACGCAGGACATGCATTGGAGATATTCGGCGCTGCCGAGGGCGCCGTCATCGAGCTGCGATCCGACGTCGTCAGCCCGGCCCGGGTGGAAAGCGAAGAACCATCTGCGATCGCTCCGGTCACCTCGGCGATCCAAGTGCACACGATCCTACTGGCGGTTGGTGATCTGGAAACGGCAGCACTGATTGCCGGCGCGGTTGAACTCGAAAGCATCAGAATCGTAAAGGTGGACGATCGTGATAGGGCGATCGAACAATATCGCTCAGATCTGCCGTCGCTGGTTATTCTCGACGAAGCGCTGGGCGGCGGCAGTGTTTTGGAAACCTGTCACGATATTCGACAGATTGACGACAACGCCTACGACGTCCCCATCATCGTTGCCGCCGACGAGACCAGTGCCTCGGCTGACAGCGCGAATGAGATCACCGACTGGCTGATCAAGCCGTTTTCCCGTGAATACGTCCGCACCCGAATCATGGCGTGGGTACTGCGTCAGAGCTGCCGGTGGGTGCCGGCGCCCCTGCCCCCAGACGAGGAACAGCGCTTGGCAACGCTGCACGGCCTCAACATTCTCGATACCAAACCCGAAGAGCGCTTCGATAGAATCACGCGTCTCGCGGCCGCGATCTTCGAGGTCCCGGTGGTTTTGATCAGCTTCATCGACAGACACCGTCAATGGTTCAAGTCCGCGCAAGGAATTGAAGTAAGCGAAACGCCGCGCGACCAGGCCTTCTGCGCACACACAATTCTTAAAGACGGTGCGACGATAGTTCCCGATGCGCTGCTTGATGATCGCTTTGCCGACAATCCATTTGTCGCCGGGGATACCCGGATTCGGTTTTACGCCGGCCATCCCCTCACCGCCGCCGACGGGAGCCATTTGGGAACGCTCTGTCTGATCGATACCCAACCGCGCCAAATCGACGACGACAAGGTCGATCTCCTGAAGGATCTAACCGCCTTGGTCCAACGCGAGCTGTCGATTAGCGCGGGCAACTGACGCGAGATCAACTTTACCCACGGAAAAGTAGTCGGAGGTCTCCATGGTTCCTCGCATCGGATACCTGTTGCCAACACGCGAAAGCGTCATGCAAGGACGGCCACAGGCCGCCCCCCTGCTGGCCTTGGCGGAGAAGACCGAAGCGCTAGGTTACGACTCGGTTTGGGTCGGCGATTCGCTGATGGCATTACCGCGACACGAGCCGATCACCCTTCTTGCCGGGGTCGCGGCTCGTACGAGCCGCGTTTCGCTGGGGACCGCGGTGTTGTTGCCGGGTTGGCGCAATCCGGCCGTGCTCGCCCAGCAAGTCGCGACGCTCGACCAGATCTCGGAAGGGCGCGTTATCCTGGGTGTTGGCATCGCTTCTGACGCGCCTACGATTCGCGCCGACTTTCAGGCCGCGGGCGTCCCGTTCGAAAAGCGGGTCGGGCGCCTGCTTGAAGGCCTACGACTGTGCCGTAAATTGTGGACCGGCGAACCCGTCCATTGGGACGGGCGGTGGACGATCAACAATCGCACGCTCGGCCCCGAGCCCCACCAACCCGGCGGCCCGCCGATATGGATTGGTGGCTCGGTTCCGGCGACGGTGGAACGGGTGGGTCGCCACCTCGATGGCTGGTTCCCGAACGGACCAACGCCGGACGAGTATCGCGAAATATGGTCGGAAATGAAATCGGTCGCCGGCGAGGCCGGACGCGACCCCAGCAAGCTTACGGGCGCGCAATATCTAACTGTTGCGATCGATGATGACGCCGCGCGCGCTGACCGCCGAATCGACGAATTCATGGAAACGTATTACGGCAAGGGCTTGAATTTGCGCGATAGCCAACCCTGCTACGCCGGCTCCGTAGCCGGTGCCAAGGAGCTGCTCGCCGCTTATGCGAGTGCCGGTGCTGGTCACTTCGTGCTGCGTTTTGCCGGTAACCACGAGCATCACCTCGAACTATTTGCGGGCGTCGGTGCTGAACTCGGAGGTTAGGATATGGATGTCGTCGCGAAACTCAACGCCCAGATGCTGCCGTTCGCCGGGTTGCTGGGCGTGCGTTTTACGACGGCCGAGCTCGACCGGATTGTGGCTGAGCTGTTGATCCGCGATGAATTATGCACGAGTCCGGCGGTGGCACATGGCGGGGTGATCATGGCGTTCGCTGACACGCTCGGCGCCGCCGGTACCATCCTAAACCTGGCAGATGGTGCCACGACCACCACGATCGAGAGCAAGACCAATTTTCTCGCCGCCGCCACTGCCGGCACAACAGTAACGGGCGAGGCGACTCCCATCCATCGCGGCCGAACCACGATGGTTTGGCAGACGCGGATAACAAATGAGGCTGGCAAACTGGTCGCCTTGGTCACCCAGACGCAGCTCGTTCTGCCGGCCCGCACTTAACCAATAGAACGGTTTGTTGCCTGCCTAGAGGCTGACGATAGGCTTTATCGGAACATCATAGCCATGCAAGTGTAGCTCTCCGGCCCGGTCGGAGGTGACACGCAACTCCACCTTATCGCCCTCGGTGACTCGGACGGTGTTGTTCGACGCCGTAAAGCGGCCGTGTTTGATCTCGAGGTCCAGCACCCGCGGTTGCTGCGCTGCGCTGTCTCAATGGATGCTAGCGCAATCAGGACAACCAGTAACTGCGTGAAGCACCGCAACAATGGGGCGGGGCCAAAACTCCTCAACCACCGCCCAATAAGTACGCGTAGCGACGACACAGGGTTCACCCAGGGTTGCTCGGTTAAGGTTTCCAACAAAGCCTCACCCGCCGGCGAGGCGCCGGTCGAAGTACTGTTCGTGCCGGGAGCGAGTCCACCGGTTGCTTATGTCACCAATATGTATGGTGGGTCGCTGTGGACGCTAACCTGGAACGCGTCTGCCCAAAACTTCGATGCCGCGGAAGCCTTCAATTTTGGCACCATCAAGGCTGGCATTCCGTTAGAAATCTATTTCAACGATCCGGTCACCCGTATGTATGTGACGACGGCAAAGCCGGGACACATGCATATCTTCGACGTAAGCGGCGACCACACGAAACCGAAACTTCTGAAATCACTGCCGACCGGTGAAGGCGCACATCACATCGCTTTCACCAAGGATTGGAAGCTGGCGTTCGTGCAGAACACGCTTCTCAATCTGCCGGGCATGAGCGAGGGAAATGTAACGGTGGTTGATCTGACGACCGAAAAGGTCGTTGCTCAGATCGATACGCTACAAAAGGCGGGCTACAACCCGAACCTGATGTTCTTTTGCCCGAGTGGAATTCACTCGCGGGCCATTAGCGCAACAAGCGTGGGCTAGGCGCCCGGTTGGACTACGGTTTTGCAGAAGGCTAAGCGCTGATATCGACGCCGTCGCGCCGTCTTGCCTCTTCCCGTCGTCGCTGCTCTTCCGCCTCGCGGCGCGCTCTCTCCAATTCGCGGTCATTGTCTTCGGCGACTGGACGCGGTGCGGGCCGGCTCGGCGCATCTCCTGACGAGGGTCCTGCTGGAGGTACGGCCATAACGAAACGCTCCTTTGTTACAAGTCACGCGCGCCATTGTATTGCTTGTGTTTCTGCAACGCGGGCGCGACTCTGTAGCGTGTCAGAAACTGACCACTCTCAACTACGACCAATAATGTAGCACGATTTACAGGTATTTCGAGGTGCCGCACCGATTCGCGACACAATGTTGCGTAGAAAGCTACCCCGGAACGTCAAAAACATCGGCTTGTAGGGCGCGGACAGTCGGCGGGAGCGCCCCATCGCCGGCCGGACAGGCCGACAGGGCCGCCACGCAATCCATTTCAGCGTACATATCTACATAGTCGCCCTTGTGGGAGTCGCACTCGTCGTAGAAGAGTTGGTTGTCCGCAGGATCGATGCCTGAGGTCATGAACATGTTGAACGCGTCGTGGACACAATCTTCAGGGATCCCGAACGGCTCAATCGCACCGCAGATGTTGTCCTGGCAATTTGGCTCATCCTTTTTGCCGTCCACAACTTCCCAGATCTCGCGGCTGCACCGGGCAAAGATGAGATCGTGCGAACGCCCACCCATCGGTAGCGGCTTGTGATCGACGGAATCGTTAATGATCGTGAACATCGGCCGCACCTTCATGCTCCACAGGCGATTGTTGGTCGTCAGGTGGGCATTCTCAATGATGCGCGTGCGCCCGGACCAGAAATGCTCCTTGGGGTCGGCGGCGGAAAATGCGTTGAAGTCACAGATCTGAGGGCCATCAGGTTGTGAGATCCGCAGTACCTGCCCACGCTTAACTTCCATCGCGCCACCCGTGAAAGCGGGAACTGTTAGGGACTCCTGATGGCGCCATTTGTCCTCTTTGCCGGCTACGCCTTGATAAAACGTCGGATCAAAATCGACGATGAATTTTCTCATGCGTTCCTCCTCAACATTATCCCCCGCTCACACAACGAATCCCGCAACCGGCGCCAATACTCCGTATTGCTAACTCTCGGTCCAGTGCCGGGCGTAGCCGTGCTCGCCAGTTTCGTACCCATCGACGAAATCGGCGATCCGTTCAGAGCTGGCGTGGATACCGAGTGTGCGCAGCGTTTTGTCGCCGATCACGCGAAAGCCATGCGCTTGATCGGGTGGCATCGCGACACAATCCCCAGCGGTCAACCGAGCGGCCTCGTTCTCCTTGCCGACCTGCCAAACCTCGGCCTCACCATCGAGGACAAATAGGGTTTCGACGTAAGGGTGGGAGTGGACCTCGGTTTCGTAGCCGGGTTCGGAGGTTTGAATGCCGAGGAATATGGGTGTGTCGCCGTCGCCGAGCAGGGCCTGGTAGAACGCGTCGGGCCCGAAAGACACTTTCTCGGACTCAGTCAGTCTCGCCACTTTGGGCTGCGTAATCATCATGTTCCGGTCTCCCTTTCGAGATAGCTATTGGCGTGGGGCGACCCGCATCGTGTCATCGACCAAGCGCCCGCCTTCGATGACCGGTTCATTATCGAGCAACAGCGTGCAGTCACGCATCGGCACATCGTAGTGACCCTTGGTGTTGCGGGTGCCGCCGCCTTGTGTGTTCGGTCCGGTCGAAAAGAGGAAGTTGCCGGCGAACGCTCGCAGGGAGCCATTGGATCGATCGGGATCATCGCCCCACAACGCGACATTATCCCACCGGGCATTAGGATTGAGGCCCCAGCCGAGGTGCGATACCGCATGGCCATCCATGTCATCGGGATTGGATCGATTGTCTTCCAACCAGTTGTGCATCAGCTTGGCATCGAGCCCACCGGAGATATCCCAAATAAAACCATCGCGGATCTCGAGCGTGATCGAATCGACGACATAACGGTTATAGGGCAGCACCACGAAATCGCCGGGGGCGATGACAACTTTTCCGTTGGCGCTCCCTTCGTTGGGAAATGTGTGTACATGGCCGGCGCCCCAATGATCGAAACGCCCGGGCTCGTCGGCAAAGCCATATTGGATCATCACCGGATAGCCACCGAGGTCGGCCGACAGATCGGTGCCGGCTGCGCTGGTAACCCGTATAGATCTCGCCGTTTCGAGGCGCTTGCCAGCATGGACAACCGCTTCTTTGAGTTGCGGCTCAGCCATCGCCTGTGCGAGATCGTCGGGGTGGTCAACCACCATCAGCACCCGCGTGCCGGCCTCGCGCACCACCTTCATCCATTTGGTGAACAGGGGGATATGAAGGCACACGAGCATATCGGCGGCCTTTAGCGCTTCAACCGAACCCTTACACGCACCCACCGTTTCGACACCGACCTTGGTCCAACTCGGGATCTCATTGACACACATTTCGTATATATCGGCGCCAAGCTCTTGGGCTGATGCAAATGCGGCCTCGACATATTGACGCCGTGAGCCGAGATCGCTGAGCACGACAATGGTTTCGCCGGATGTGACCTGGCAGAGTTTGAATTGATCCCGAAATAGCGACGCGAGTTGTGCTGGATTGGTGAGTTGTGGCCGCATGGTCCCCTCGTTTCAGTTGGGCGCGCGCGCGATCAAGTACCCCTCCTCCGGGCTTGGAGAAAGGCGCGGAGAATTATTACCTCAATTGCGGCGGCACGTTTCTTAAGGTCCGCGGCGAATGTCGAGTGCGCGGCGCGATCAATCGCCCGCGTCACCCGCTTGGTGGATGCAGGATAGTTACCAAGCCAATAACCATCGCGGCGGTTTTGGCTCGGTCGAATCGGCCGCGGTACGAAACCACCACCACAATTGGGGCAGACGCTAAACAGAACCTGGTCGACGCAATCGGCGCAAAAGGTGCATTCGAACGAACAGATCCGCGCGTCCGTCGCGTCAGGCGGCAGGTCCTTGTCACAACATTCGCATGAGGGTCGGAGCTGGAGCACCGGCCAATCTCTAGGACGCGTCCTGCACCTTCGGTATCGACGGTAAGTCGTCGATCCAGGGTTGCTCGGAGCGGGAAAAGAGTCGAATCTTCGGGACGAACTGAGCGCGCTGATCAGCCTTAACCGAGCCAATACGGATGCCGTAGGCCGGTCCCCCCGCTTCAGACGTCGAATAGATCGATGAACCGCATTCCGGGCAAAACGACTGTTGGCGCTTGTTACCGCTGCCACCGGTCTTGAGATAAATCTTCAACTCACCCGAAAGCAGCTTGAAACCGTTTTCCGTGGTGAACACGACGCTGCGAAAGGCAGAGCCGGACAAGCTTTGGCAATCCTCGCAGTTACAGACGACGACCCTCTCGGGATCGACGTCGGCTTCGTAGGTGATGTGTCCGCAGTGGCAACCGCCGTCAATCTTCATTGTCTCGCTCCTTGGGTATGACGCATCTGATTTGGTTCAGTGTACAAACTATCTGAAACCGGCGTCGGCGGATATATGGGGTCGGCATGCGGGCTGCGTAGTCCACCACGACGGAGGAGAATCGATTAATGGCGCGCCTGGAATATCTCAGCAAGTCCGACCTGCGGCCTCAAGACCAGGACATGCTCGCCCGCGATATCAACATCGTGCGATTGCTCGCGCACAGCCCCGGCATGGCTCGTCACCTGCTCGAGACCGCGCTGTATGTTCGCAATCAGAGCCCGCTCGATGCGCGGCTGCGCGAGATGGCCATCATTCAGGTCGGCTATGTCATGCGATCCGCCTATGAATACACCCATCACATTGAGCTCGCGCATGAGTTCGGAGTGTCCGACGAAGATATCAGGGCGATCGCCGATGCCACGGCCGGACGCCCGACGCCGCTGCCAGCGCTCGATAAAGCGGTTCTGCAGGCGGCGCGTGATATCTCGCTCCGTGGCGATGTCGACGATGAGTCCTTTGCGGTTTTGCGTACCGAGTTCGACAATGAATGCTTGGTCGATCTGATCGCCACGATTTCGGTTTATACCGGGACAGTGCATCTCATCAGGGCAATGCGTATCGATCTCGAAGACCGCTATCTCCCTATTCTCACAACCTTCCCACTGCCGGCTGAATAACTCGTCGTGATCAATCCAGACCGCATCATCGTTGTTGGCGCCGGCCCGGTCGGGCTGGTCTGCGCGATGTTACTCTCAGAGGCTGGGATCGACGTGCTCGTGATCGAACGTGGCGAAGACGCAAGCGATGACCTCCGCGCATCGACGTTCCATCCGCCGACGCTCGATATGTTGGCGCCTTACGGCATCACGGCGCAGCTCATCGACAACGGTCTGATTGCGCCAACCTGGCAGGTGAGGATGTTGGAAACCGGCGACTACGCGCTGTTCGATCTCTCTTTACTCGCCGACGAAACGAGCCACCCCTACCGCGTGCAGTGCGAGCAGCGAAATCTGGTGCGGTTCCTAGCCGAAAAAGTGAAAGCCGCCGACGTCACCTGCATCTTCAACGCTGAACTCACCGGCCTCGCTCAAGATGCAGATGGGGTCGTTGCAACGGTCAATTGCGATGGCGAAGATGTCACATTCTCAGGGCGCTATCTGATAGGCGCCGATGATGCTAATAGTGCCGTGCGCGAGGCGATCGCCATGCCGTTCGAAGGCGAGATGTATCCGGAAGCGACCGTGCTAGCGACGACGTCGTTTCCTTTCGAGGACCACCTCGCAGATCTTTCATACGTTAACTATTGTTGGACCCCGCGCGGTAGTTTCGCGATGTTGCGGATACCGGGCCTGTGGCGCTGCAACCTTTACTATGATCCGGTTTTTAGCCTAGAGGAGGCCGTGTCGGAAGCCAATGTTCAGGCCCAACTCAACGATATCGTATCGATCGATGGCCCGTTCGATGTCGTCGACCGGCGGCCCTATCGCGTCCACCAACGCATCGCCCGTGACTATCGCAGCGGCCGCGTGCTGCTAGCCGGCGACGCCGCCCACCTCAATAATCCAACCGGCGGCATGGGTATGAATGGCGGCATCCACGATGCTTTCAGTTTGGCGGCAATACTTGCATCGGTTTGGCAGGGTGCCAATCCGACCATACTCGACCGTTACACGCGCCAGCGCCGGCCGGTCGCCGAGCAGCAGATCATTGCTCAATCCGACGAAAACCGGCGGCGCATGACCGAAACCGATCCCGCAAAGCAGCGTCAGGAACTTTCAAGACTCCAACAGATCGCCGCCGACCCCGCGAAAGCGAGGCCGTTCCTGCTCCGTACGTCGATGATTGCAGGACTGCGGCAAGCGTCGAAGATCAATTAATGGCGGACGCCTCTAGCCTTCGCGCGTTTGATGCCGACGGCCATTTTCTCGAGCGGGTCGAGGATATTCTCCCCTACATCGAGGCGCCGTGGCGTGACCAGGCCGAGCTCTGGCCGGGCGATCAACCCTGGGTCATCAATCCACCGCAACCGCGGCCCTACGATTATGGCTTCGGGCTTAGCCCTGCCGCGCAATTGGATATCTGGCATCGCGTGCTCGATGACCACGACATCGAAGGCGCGGCGCTGTTCTCAAGCCTCGGCGCCGCCAGTGTCTGCACGATCCAAGCCCCGGACTTCGCGGTTGCGGCGGCGCGGGCGTGCAACACCCACTTCGCCACCGACTATGCCAGCGACCGGCTCAAGCCGATGGGTGTCCTGCCGATGCGGGATCCACAAGCCGCCGCGGTGGAACTACAGCGCGCCGCCGGACTCGGCATTATCGGCTTTGAGGTGATGCCGATCGGCCTGCCGTTCGGTTTGGGTGACCCGTTCTACGATCCGGTCTACCGCGCGGCCGAGGATCTCGATGTCACGATATGCGTGCACGGCACACGGCTCGCCTCGCATGAGTTCGGCGCCGCTATCCTGCGTAACTTTAGCGAGGTCCACACCTACGCGTTCCCGGCTGGCGTCATTCTCCATTTCACCAGCGTTATGACCCATGGCTTGCCCATTCGCTTCCCCAGCATGCGCATGGCGTTTCTCGAAATCGGCTGCACTTGGCTGCCCTACTATCTCGACCGGCTCGATGAGCACTATGAGAAACGCGGACCAGCCGATATGCCGTTGCTCAACAATCGCCCCAGCGACGTATTTCGTTCTTCGCGCATCAAGGTAAGTCTTGAAGGGGTCGAGACATTGCTGGCGCAAACCGTTGAATACGTCGGCGCCGAGCACCTCGTTTACGCGACCGACTTACCCCATTGGGACACCGAGTTCCCTGCCAATCTCCGTGAAGTGCGCGATACCGACGTGCTGTCGCCGGCGGTTAAGAGTCAGATCTTGTACAGCAACGCAAGAGAGTTGTTCCGGACATAGCGCGGGACCGAATGAGATCGCGCGTATGTTACATTTGATGATGCAGCCTTGGAACCAACGACTCCACTTACTCAGCGCCGTGTGTGTGATGGCGGTAGTATTCGCACTCGTCCCAAATACAGCCCGGGCGCGGTTCTTCCTGGATGAGCGGCCCGCGGCGATCGCGCAAATTCGCGCAGGCACAGAGATCCACGTGGTCTATGCGGGCGCGGGTGACTGCCCTCCCTGTTGGGATTGGAAACGCAATTACCTGCCTAAGTGGGAAGCCGATCCGGCTAGTCACGTTGTCACGCTGCGCAGGGTCGAACTCCCGCAGGTTCGCGATATGAAGTGGAGGAAAAAGTGGCCTGCCGAGCTGGAACATGTGCGACAGCAGATTATTCGCCACGGGGCACCCCAATTTGTTGTGTTGGTTGATGGCGGCATCGTTTTCCATGCCTGGAGTACCGACACGTGGCGCGATGACGTGGTCCCCTTCCTCAAAAAGGCAGTCTTGCGGAAGACCTCGTGGGGTCTCATAGCAAAACATGGCAGTGATCCCGTTGCTGTTGCAGAGTCCCGATCCCAGGAGTTTCAGCCGCCGGCAACACCAAACGCGCTGCCACCTGGCGCCGCATCTCTAGAGTCCGACTCGAAACTCTATGTTTGATAACAGTACCTTGCAAGGATCCGCGATCCGCTGTCACCCAGCTGACGTACGGCGTCGGCGAAGAGGTGACGCAGCCGGGGGAAGCGATGACGGATCGATTTGAGGACCTCGGGCGCGCCGTCGCGGTCCTGGATATCGGCTGCGTGCACGATCAGGCCGACCAGCAGGCCGAGTGTATCGGTGACGATGTGACGCTTGCGGCCCTTGATCTTCTTGCCCGCGTCATAGCCCCGAACACCACCGCTTTCCGTGGTTTTCACGCTCTGGCTGTCGATCACCCCGGCGCTCGGGCCGGCCTCGCGTCCTTCCAGCTCCCGGGCCGCCATGACCAGGTGATGGTTGATGCTCTCCAGCAGGCCGTTGGAGCGCCAGTCCCTAGCGCTGGACCGTGGAAGGCGAGGGAAGTCGTTCGGCAACATCGCCCACTGGCAGCCCGTCGAGGCCATGTACATGACCGCATCCATGACATGGCGCAGGGTCGTCCTCGGCCGGCCGATCTTCTTGCGCGGCGGATGAGCGGCGCGAGACGCCCACTCTCGATCCGTCAGGTCGCTTGCGTAGCGCCCGCCACGGCGCTCATAATTCGGGCGAGTGATTTCGGTCCACATGTTGTGCCTCCTCGTTTGCTTTGACACAACCGAGTAAGCCACAACCGACTGAAATCACTCAACTAGTTTCGGGTTGGCCTCTAAGCGAATAGTCAAATCCGCGACGCTTCACCCAGCTGACGTACGCCTGCAGCGGACACTTCATTGGGCCCATTGGCTGTAATGTTGTTGCAACCCACCGACGCCCCCTTGCGAGGTGCACACATGACAACGGCAGACGAGATCGTCGGGCTGATTGATCGAGACGAACTGGTCGAATTCGCGCTGGAGATCTGCAATATCGACAGTTCGGTCGGGTTTGAGGCTGAGGTTGCCGAGCATCTCTATGGCTGGATGGCACGCGAGGGTTTTGCGCCGCGCAAAGTGGGCATGCTGGCAGACCGCTTCAATCTACTCGGCCGGTTGCCCGGAACCGGCGGCGGCTACAGCCTATTGTTCAATGGCCATATGGATACCTACTCGGCACGCGAGTTCGACGGCGTGCAGCTTGATCCCGGCCGCGACGAACTCCACAAGGCCTGGGTCGAAGACGATCTCCTGGTCGGCGATGGGATCGTCAACGACAAAGGCCCGGTGGCGGCATTTCTAATCGCCGCCAAAGCGATCAAAGCCTCCGGCCATCAACTTAAGGGCGACCTTGTACTCACGGCTGTTGTGGCCGAAACCGATCACGAGTCCGTCGATGAGACGCCGGGTATTGAGGTTGGCACCAAAGAGATGGGCGCCCGCTACCTCGTCACCCATGGTGGCATCGCCGACTACGCGTTGGTGGTCGAGGGTACCGGTTTCGCACCGGTCTGGGTTGAAGCTGGTAAAGCCTGGTTCAACGTAACCCTGATGTCGGACGGACCCGCGCTGTATACGCCCTACGTACCCGAGCGAACAACGCCAGCGAAAAGCCCCAACATGCTGGTCGCCGCAGCAGCGGCCATCGAAGCGTTGGAGACCTGGGCGGCCGACTATCAGATCCGCAACACCTATGAATGCGCCGGCGGCATTGTGATTCCAAAGGTCAATCTCGGTGCAATCCGGGGCGGCGATCCGACCCGGCCGATTCTTTCATCGCAGCTCTGCAGCCTCTACCTCGACGTGCGCACCAATCCCTATCAGGATCCGCTCCAAGTGCGCGACGAGATCAGGGCGGTACTCGATGGCATTGGCCTGACGCACGATGTCGATCTCTACAGCTATCGCCGGGGCTACGAAGCAAAAAATATCGACCGCCTGGCCGACAGCGTGGTGCGTTCCTATCGCGCCCACTTCGATCGTGACCCGCCGCCGGTAAGCCCGCCAACGTCGAGCATGTGGCGCGACGCGAACTTCTTCAACGAGGTCGGCATCCCCTCAATGAGCTTCGGCCCACGCTCGGCCACCCACGCCGTCAAGCGATCGCTGACCATCGAAAGCCTCTACGAAGCCGCCTGCCTTTACGCCCGGATTGCCGTCGACATCTGCGATCAGGAAAAGCGCGCCGCGCCGCCGCGATGATCTAATCCGCAGCGGGATTGGGAAACCAGCCGCCGCTCCGCAGGCACGCCTTCTGAAAGACGATCTGGCCGACGTGCTGCATGTTATCGTTGACCACACTCACCAGCCTGACCCCGACGGTCGGGCGTGGATCGAAACGGGGGTCGTCGAGCACCCGATCGAGGTCGGCGTCGCTAAGGCTATCGAGGTAGGCCACGCTACGCCGAAAGACGGCGTCGTGATAAGCCAGCAAGGTTGCGGTGTCGGCGATAAATGACGTGGCCTGCTTACGCGTGTGGGTATGCGCAGGGCCATAATCGCGCGGCTCCGGCGCCATCTTGAACTTTTCGTGCCATCCGTCTTCGATCCACGCCTGCGCGCGATCTGAAAGCGGACAAACCTGCGAGTCTTGAACCCGGATGAGATGCCAGGTCAGCCAGCCCACTGAGGGCAGCGGATCAGCAACGAGTTCGTCCGGGGTAATATCAGCGAGCTCTGCATGAAGCGCCTCGTTGATACGCTCAAGTGCATCGATGATCAGGTGTGCACCTTTCATGGTTGGCCCCCTTGGTTTCGACTACTTCGTACGATCGCGCGACGGACAGCAGCATCGACGTTATCATGACGCTTCGAACAATGGGGACCGGTTTGGCTGGCGCTTTGCAGCATGATCGCTGATCACTTCAAGTACGTCGACGTAGATGGCGTGCGCACCCGTTATTTCGAGAAAGGCGGCGGGCGGCCGCTGGTGTTGATCCACGGGGGCGCGATCGGAACCGGGTCCTCACTGGATATCTTCGCGGAAAACCTGGAAGTCTTGGCCGAGGCTTTTCGCGTGATCGCACCCGATAAACTCGGTCACGGCGAGACTGACAACCCAGCCACCGATGCCGTCTACACCATCGCCCGCATGACCGATCACATCTACCGTTTCATCCGTGCCCTTGGGCTCGACGATATCAACCTGATCGGTCAGTCGCGCGGCGCCTTCAACGGCACGTCTTTATGCCTCGACCATCCCGAAATGATCCGCGGTTTCATTCTCTGCAATAGCGCCTCGATGACACCAGGCGTTGGCGCCATTCCCGAATTCAGTAAAAAAGTACGCGCGCGAGCCCCGTTCGAGATCGGCTCGCGCGATTGGGTTCGTTATCGCGCCGAGGTCATGTGTTTCGCCAAGGCCTGCGTCAGCGAGGCTTGGGTCGACGAGTGGTACCGGATTTTCCATCTGCCCAAGTCGACCGTGGCGCGCGAGAAGATGAAAACTCTCGGCACCGAGATATTCGAGCCCAGCGTCGACGACGACAAAGCGCGCACGATCGAGCGCATTAAGAACCGCGAGTACACCACCCCCACGCTTATTCACTGGGGCAAGGACGACCCGTCAGCCCCGCTCGACCCGATGGGGCTGCGGGTCTTCGATCTGTTAGCATCGAACTATCCGCGCGTGTCGATGCATGTCGCCAACCGGGCCGGACACTTCGCGTTTCGTGAAAGCCACGATGAGTTCAACCGGCTGGCAACAAGCTTCTTCGCCGCGCTCGATTGAGCCCCACTCCGGCATCGTCCAGGGATATCACTATGCAGACGTCGAACCCGGCACTGACATCGCTCTTCATGAAGGAATTCGAATGGTGCAAGCTTAGCCCTGGCGAGAGCGTGGCGATCCTGACCGAATCCGAATCGCGCTGGCAGTACGCGCAAGCCGCCCAGTCCGCCGCCACCGCGATGGGTGCACGCCCACTACAAGTCTTGCTGCCCTCAAGCTCACCCGCGCAATCGGAAATCCCCAGCATCGACCGCGGCAACGCCAGTTCGATTGTGCTCGACGACTATCCCGAGGTCACAGGACTGTTGAAATCGGTCGATTTCATCATCGACCTCAGCCTCGATGGGCTCATTCACTCACAGCAGCGCGGCGAGATTCTCAAGAGTGGCACGCGCACCCTACTGATCAAAGAACCGCCCGACGCGCTCGAGCGACTCCTGCCAACCGAGGAACGCTGTCGGCGCATCGACCGCGCAGTCGAACGCCTTAGCCGCGCCGAACAGATGACGGTCACCTCGGTAGCCGGCACCGATCTGCGCGTAAACTTACGTGACGGTATCGTCAAAGGCGCATATGGCTTTTGCGACAAACCCGGCGCGTCGGCGACCTGGGCGACTTGCGCGGTGGTTGCCTATCCAGCGACCGACGAGGTTGACGGCGACGTCGTGTTGGCTTGCGGCGACATTGTTTTTCCGTTCTATCGCTACGTCGAAAGCCCGGTGACGCTGCGATTCAAAGGCGGCTTCGTCGATGAGATCGAAGGTGACGGGTTGGATGCCGAACTCCTGCGCGACTACTACGGCCGCTGGGGCGATCGCAATGCGTATGGGATATCCCATGTCGGTTGGGGGATGCACGAGAAAGCATTGTGGGACGCCTTGACGTTCTACGATAGGAACCAGGCAGCGGGTGTCGACGGCCGCAGTTTCGAAGGAAACTTTTTGATTTCGACCGGACCCAACTACGCCGCCGGCCGCCACTCGCGTTGCCATTTCGACATCCCCATGCGCCACTGCAATATTAGCGTCGACAACGAACCCGTCGTGGTCGCGGGAAGCCTCGTGGACAGTGCGTAAGTAAGCTTTAGAGGGTGGTTTTGCAGGGGAGGCGGCGATGAAGTTCGCAGCATTCATGAACATCCAGTGCCGCGAGGACCAGGACTACAACACCGTCTATCGGGGCCGGGTTGATGAAGCGGAACTGGCTGACCGGCTCGGGTTCGATGCGTTGTTTCTCGCCGAGCATGCATTCTGCCGCCACGGCCGTCCCTCACCCGTGGTGACGCTATCGAACATGGCCGCCCGCACCAAACGCATCCGGCTGGGCACCGCAATTTGCGTTTTGCCCTGGCACAACCCCCTCGAAGTCGCCCAAGACTACGCCACCCTCGACATACTATGCGACGGCCGGCTCGAGTTCGGCGTTGGTCGCGGCGCGTTTAAGATGGAGTTCGACGGCTACGGACTCGACTGGGAGGAATCGCAGCCGCGCTACGAGGAGTGCCTGGAGATCATCCTCAAAGCGTGGACGGGCGAGCCTTTCACGTATGAGGGCACGTACTACACGATCCCGGAAGTCGCCGTGAATCCGATGCCATTGCAGCGTCCACATCCGCCACTGTGGACGCCGACTTTGCACCCCGGCTCGATGAAGGCGGCCGTGACCCAGGGCATCACGCCGATGGTTGGCGCATCATTCAGTCAGCTCGACAAGGTCAAAGAGAATTTTGGCCATTTGAGCACGATCATGTCCGAGGCTGGCCGCAACGACATGTATCGCGTCGCCCACCCACATATTTTCGTAGGCGATACGGTCGCCAAAGCGCATGAGGAAGCGCGCCAGAGCATCGAATGGCTGATCGAGGATTTCGCCGACATGTTCACGCTTCCCGAGGGTGAGACCTATCCCAAACGGTTCGCCTTCCAGGAACAACTGGCCGGCTACATCCGTTCGCTCACCTTCGACAAACTGGTCGAGGACGAATTGCTGTGGATCGGCGACGTCGACTACGTGGTCAACCGCCTGCGCTGGTTGCGTGACGATTGCGGCGCCAACTTCATAATCTCGAACATGAGCCCCGGTGGTATGGAGCACGAGAAAGTTGCCAAATCGATGGAACTACTGGCAACCAAAGTGATGCCACAGCTGGCGTAGGTTGTTTTCCTAGTTTGTGGCGAGAAGGCGAGCCACGTCAGAGCGCGACCGATACTCACCAAAACGCCACCCCGCATCTCGTTTTTTTCGAGGGATAAGGGGAATCGCGACGCCGAATCTGCGCGGCACGGCCCGTGTCAGTGTTAAGCTCGGCGTGCTAGGAAATACTCGGAGCAGCGAAGATGGCCATCGCCGAAATCGATCCCGCAGTCAACGCCGCGTACGTAGACTTCAAAAACACGCCGACAACCCGGGCGCACCACGTACCAGGTGATTTCTATAGCTCGCTCGATATCTACGCCCGCGAGAAGGAATGCGTCTTCATGCGGGACTGGTTGTGCGTTGCACGCGCGGAGGAGATCGAAAACCCCGGCGATTTCATGGCGTTGCGCATTATCGACGAACCGATCGTCATCACGCGCGACAACAACCGCAACCTCAACGCGTTCGCCAACGTTTGCCGGCATCGTGGCGTCGAAGTGGCGGTCGGCTCGGGCAATACGAAGGAATTCAGCTGCCCGTATCACGGGTGGTTGTATGACCTTCAGGGCAAGCTGATCGGTGCGCCCTATATGAAGGAAGCCGAGGGATTTAAGCCAGAAAGTTGCCGATTGACGCCGATCAATCTCGATGTCTGGCAGGGCTGGGTGTTCGTCAACTTTGACCCAGACTGCGCGCCACTTGCCGATTTCGTCCAGCCATTTGAAGAGGATTTCGGTTCATACCGCTACGGCGATCTTCGACTCGCCACCAAGATCCAATTCGATTTCGACTGCAATTGGAAGCTGGTGGTCGAGAATGCGATGGATAACTACCACATCAATACCCTGCACAAAGAAACGCTGGGTGTTGGCGTCGAAACCCGGGAACTCGATATCGATCTTCGGCCGCGCGGTGGCTACAGAATGTTCTACGACCACGAACCCCGCGCTGGCGGCGCTACATGGTTCGGCCGCAAAATCCCCTGGTTGCAGGACGAACCGGACACCCATGCCGGGGCCGGTTTCATGGCTCCGAACTTCCAAACCTTCACCTATGTCGACAATGTCGAGGTGTTGACCTATTGGCCGACGGGCATCGACAAGTGCCGGTTTTTTATCAACATCCTGTTCCCGTCGTCATTCTTCGACCTGCCCAACTTTGCCGACCGCATCGAGGCCTATCGCGCCTTATCAATCAAGACCGTCGAGGAGGATCGGACGATGGTGATTTCGCTACAGAGCGCCATGAGCAGCGATCTGTTCGCGCCGGGCCGCATGGCGCAAATCGAGACGAACATCCACCATTTGATCAACCACCACATCGATCGGCTCTGGAGCTAGGCGCCCGTCAGAAAGCGACAAACCCGTGGTTGATTTTCTTGACCTTGTAGCGGCCGACGGCCACCGTTTCGCGGCCTACGAAGCGCGGCCCGACAGTACGCCACGCGGTCAGGTGGTGGTCATCCAAGAGATCATGGGCGTCTCCCGGCACATCCGAAACATGTGCGACCGCTATGCCGACGCCGGTTTTCGTGCAGTTGCGCCGGCCATGTTCGATCGCCTCGAACGCAACGTCGATCTCGACTTCGACAAGCCCGACGAGCAGGAAAAAGGGTACGGACTCTACGGCGCGCTCCATCCCGCGCGACTCGACGAAGCCATGGATGACGTGCAAGCGACCGTCGAATTCCTACGCCGCGACGGCAAGGTGGGCATCACCGGGTACTGCTATGGCGGGCTGATCTCCTGGCTCGCAGCCTGTCGAATCGAGATCGATTGCGCCTCCTGCTACTACGGCCAGATAAAGGACGCCTACCTCCAAGAGATCCCGCGCTGTGCAACGATTTGCCACTTCGGCGCGCATGACGAGTGGATTCCGCCCTCCGTGCCCGAGATGATCCGAGAAAAACACTCCGATGTTGGCGTATTCGTTTATAAAGCCAACCACGCCTTCAACAATGACGATCTAGCGCAGTTCTACAACGCGCGCGCAGCAGCCGAAGCCCACGAGCGCACCCTATCGCTCTTCGCACAAAACCTAACCTAAGATGGACGCTCGCTTGACGGCGCTGCCACGACTTCGCCGAAAATCGGTCGACCGAACCGGTTACGACAAATTCAGCGCGGTCTCATGGGTCGGTTGGTAGAGGCCGATCTTGCTGCCGCTGGGAAGCGAGATCTGGGTTAACAGTCCCCAGGGAAGCTGCTCCACCTCCGAACACGCCACCCCCTTCGCTCTCAGCGATGCCATTTCGGCATCGAGATCGTCGGACATAAAATAGAGTTCGTGAGCATCGGAATGGTCCGACGGGTGAACCGCAACCTCGGCGGGCGGCAGCGCGAATATCAGCCAACCGTGGCCAGCATCAACATGCCCAAGGCCGAGAATATCGCGCAGGAACGCGCGATCGGCGTCGGCATCTGTGCTGTAGACGATGGCGTGGGCGCCGATGATCATTTGTTCCTTCTCCCCTTGGAATTTTTGCACTGGTGCACCACGGCGCATAACAAGGATTGCTAAGTTTATTGCGGGCGCAAGGACACCGAACTCTACCTGATCGCAAGGTCACCCAGAAGCCTATGACAACTTTCTGGAATCGCGCTTAGTATCAGCAAGACCAAGCCAGCCTTTTGGAACGACGCGAGGACTTCAACATGGAATTTGTGCGACGAAACTGGATATGGGCGGCGATCGTATTGGTGTCGATCGGATTTGCCGCCGCGGGGATCGCCAAACTGATGGGCGTCCCAGCGGTGCACGCCAGTTTCGCGAAATTGGGCATGCCGGCCTGGTTCGGCTACTTCATCGGGACCTGCGAGATCGCTGGCGCAATTGGCGTTTATCTGCGGAAGCTGAGCGCGCTGGCTGCGGCTGGTCTGGCAATCATTATGATCGGTGCGGTCGGCTATCACGTTACCTATGATCCGCTGGGAAACGCTGTCCCCGCGCTGGTTCTGCTCCTCCTCTCTGGTGCGATCGTCGCCAAACGGCGGGCCGACGGATTCTGGGCTCGGGCTGCTTGATCACGCTCGGGTAGTTGCTGGGCTGACGCCGGGCTTCAGGTTGCTCACCGTCCAATCCTAGTCGGTGTGTCCGAGGGCCCGAGTGCCAGCCCGCCGCGTGACGAAACGCATCGGCACGCGGTAAAATAAGTCGCCTTCGGATTATTGCTGATAGCCGCAGTGACCCGAACGCCAACACAATCTGAGGGAGGCTGATTATGAAGAAACTTGTGGCCCTAGTGGTGGCCATCTTAGTCCTGCCGATGGTGATGCTGGCAAATTCCGCCGGTGCGCAGGACAAGGTGTTGCGAATCCCGTTTGCATCGAATTTTACCGGCAATTTCGCGCCGTTTGGTCTGCGGCTGTGGCGGGGCGCGACACTGGCGGCCGAAGAGATCAACAAATCTGGCGGCATCCGCGGCCAGAAACTCGAGCTCTACCAGGTCGATGCCCGCTCCGAAACGGCGTCTTTGATCGCCGAGTATCGACGGATCTGTGCCGATAATTCGATCCCCGCGTTCATCGCGCCGGTCGCGTCAAAGCAGCTATTCGCCATCTATGAGATCGCGAAGAGTTGCAATATGGCGACGTTTTCGCCGACCTCGGGTGCAAATTGGATCTATCCCGATCAGGGAAAGTGGATCTATCGCTACCTACCCGTGCCGCAACTCGTCCTGCCGGTTCTGTATCAGAAGCTGAGCCAGAAGCTCGGCGCCAAAACGGTTGGGATCAGCCACACCATCGATGACGATTTCACGGTCTACAACGCCAAGCTCGGCCGCAAGTACATCCAAGATGCAGGCATGGAGATAACGGTCGACGTCGGCTCCAAGCAAAAAGAGACCAACTATGCATCTCAAGTTGCCGCGATCCGCAGCAAGAATCCCGATCTCGTGGTTCTCAGTCATCAAGCCGATGACGGTGGCAAATTCGCACTTCAGGTCCGCGAGCGCGGTGTCAAAGCTCAGATCTCCGATACGGGCTACACGGTTGTCGGTCGGGATTTTTGGGAGCTATCAAAGGGCAAGGGCATCGGCGCGATTGGGTCGTCGATCTACACGTCGTCGGACCAGCGACCGATCGTCCAGAACTGGATCAAGTTCTGGCGTGAACGTACGGGCAAGGCCGATCAGGATCCTGATCCCTTCGAAACATCGACTTACGATGCTGTCAAAGTTTTGGCGAAAGTGCTTGGAAACGCCAAATCACTTGATCGCAAAGACATCTCGGATGCGTTCCTGACAATCAAGGATCTGAATACGATTAGTGGGTCGGTCTCATTCCGGGCTCAAGATCTCCCCGATGCCTTCCGCTCAGAGCCCATCCTGGTTCGGCTCGGCGAGAACGGAAAATTGGAGCGCTGGGGCAATTAGTGCTCAGGTATAAGCACTCAAAAGCCTCGGATTTGCCGGGGCTTTTTTTTCGTTGAGACTGACCGTCGCGATTGGCGGACACGTCGCAGTCACAGACCATTACTTTGCGTTTTCTACGCCTTCGTTGCCCGAGACGATGAACAGGTCGAGTTCGCGATCTCGTCGTTGATGTCGAGGTTGCTTGGTCGCTGCTTCCGGCCGCCGCAACGCGCGGTTCAATCCGGTGCGGGATGGTGTTGTAGAGTTGTTGCAGGGCCGCGCGGCGGCACTTGATTGCCGTCTTTCGCGGTTCGCAGACCAGTTTTTTTCTATCGTTGCCCGAGCCAGGCTTCGCCAGACGTTGCTTCTGCTTGCCGGAACGCGCGGTTCAATTCGGCGACGATGGTCGCGTCGAGCGCGCCCTTTTCGGCGATCGCGATGTTGGCCTCGACATGCGACAGTTTCGTGGTGCCTACGATCGCTGTGCTTACCGTTGATTGCGAGAGCGTGTACCGCAGCGCGATCTCGGGCCACACCGCAGGTCTGTCACTGTCAAACCCCAAGTCTTCCGCCAATAGGGCCATTCGTGCAAAACGCTCGGTATACGCTTTTGCGTATCCCGCGTAGATGCCTTCCTGTTCGGACAGCGCCTTCCAGGCGCCGTTGGCAACGGGCCGCTTCGCGATCACGCCTACATTGTGCCGCCCGGCGTGTGGAAGAACGTTTGTGATATTGGCTTGATCACAGAAGTTGATCGACGTTTCGATAATCGAGACGGTAGCGAGTCCGGCTGCAAACGCGGCTGTTTCATTGTCTCCGGAATAGCCGACATGGCGCACCTTGCCGGCGTCTTGAGCGGCGGTTAGCGCGCCCATTGCATCGCCGGCTTCCAGGACGTCCATTTCGCATGAATGCAATAGCATTATGTCGAGATGGTCGGTTCGCAGGCGACGCAGCGCGCGATCCACGGTCTGTGTGATTGCTTGCGGCGACCATGCTGCACCATCGATGTCGTCAAATGCCTGACCACATTTCGACAATAAAACATATTCGTCGCGACGCGGGCTGATGGCCTCACCGATCAAGACTTCGGAACCACTGTAGCTGGCCGCGGTGTCGATGAAATTGACGCCGCTATCGAGCAACGTGTTGAGAATTATGGTCGCTTCGCGCTGGTCCGTCGCAAGGTAGCCGACCGGCGCACCGCCAAATCCTAGTACGGATACATCAATGCCTGTTTTACCGAGCGTACGAGTTTCCATCTTCGCGGCCGCCACCATCGATAGTGAATGCAAAGGCAACCTAGCGTGCCGGTGGGTTGTTTCAAAATCCACCTACTCCTTCGGGATAATACCGATGCCCCATTATCAAAATCGGCGTGAGGGTTTACGCTGATACCCGAGTACGATGTTATCGTTCGTCTCGGGGGGATGCACTGCAATGAAAGTGGATACGCTGATCCGGCACTACACGCGCGCATCCTATGTGCTGTCCGCGGTTTGGGTCGCTTGGGCGGGCGTTTCGTGGGCCATGTATTTCTTGGCCGATATGAGCGAAAAACCGCTCTGGTGGGGTGGCTATTGGTGGTGATCGTCGACTACCCGCAGAACCAAGCCGTTTTCTGCCTGAGCAGGCTACTTAAACCCATCACTCCCTCAAGCTAATTGTGCTGCCGCCACGACCCTGAGTCGCGCGGTTATCAACGGATTCGAGGGTCGGTCTGAGCACCGATCGGCGAGAATTCCGTATTTAGATCAATTTTATTCTGCAATGTGAATATTTTCTATTGATCTGCACATAGACCACCCCCATGTTAAGATCACCATTATATCGTTACCTGATAATAATAGTTTTAAATAGTGATGGTGATCACATGTTGGAATTTGAGGGAACTAAGGCAACCACCAGCGCACTCAAGCAAAGCGGTAACCTGGTTATTCGTCACGCTCAAGCCTCAGATATTGAGGCCGGTGTTTTACTCGGTCGTGAACTCCACGCCGATGCAACCGTCGAATTGATGCCGTTTGATCGCGAGAAAATTAGCCGGTTGGCCAGAGGTTGGGTCACGTCACGCAGTTACAACGTTTTGGTGGCCGAGGAGACCGACACGGCTCGCCACGAAACCTGGCCCACAAGCTTGCGCGAGGCGCGCTTACGGCGGCTCGAAGATACCGTTGGCTTTTTCGTCGGCCATCGCTACCGCAACCCCAACAGTAGTGACTGGCTAGCCAGCGACGTAACGATGTTCGTACGTGAAAACGACCAAGGCTATCTCGCCGCTGCACGAATGATTTTGCAGTTTATCGATTGGGCCCGTGAAACCGGCTGCCGGGAAGTCTGTTTGGGATCGTCGAGCGGTTACATCATTCGCAAAGCCGGCCTCGATCACGAGTGGCTCGGTCTGGAACAGATGGGCCCTTATTACAAAGGGCGGTTCTAGGCGCAACTGCCTCGTCCGTTCTTTGTCCGCAGAAGACATTTCGGGATTCAAGCAAAGGATTGAAATCATGAGCACCGCTGACGAAATCGACGACGAAGAACTTGAGAGACTCATTCAATTCGCCAAGGCCCAGGGCAACGAGTTCTCCTCATGGCTTGCGAAATGGCGCGATGCCGAACTCGCGGGTTACCCGGCCGAGGCAATCCTAACCGCCTGCCTGACGGCTTCGTTGGTGCCGGTGGCTGATATTTTACTCCAGCGTGATCCTCAGGAACCGACCGGCGACGATGTCGGCGACGTCTCGAACGCGTTGCGCTGCATGCTGCACGGGCGCATGCTAACCAGCGGAGGCTAGGTTTGGAGTCCGCGCCGGTAACGGCCAGGTCGCTGTTTGTAGCCCCCTCGGCAAGCCTTTTATGGAACCACCATGTCGTTGGAGTTGTGGCTCGCATTTGCCTTAGCGAGTAGCGCGCTACTCGCCGTACCCGGCCCCACGGTCATGATTGTCGTGAGCTACGCACTCGGCCGAGGCCGGTCAAGCGCCTGGGCCACGGTACCCGCAGTCGCGCTGGGCGATCTCACCGCGATGACCATCTCGCTGCTGGGTGCCGGAGCTATTCTTGCCGCCTCCGCCACCCTTTTCACGGTCGTTAAGATCGTCGGCGCCGTCTACCTGGTGTGGCTGGGCATTCAGCTATGGCGAAGCCCGCCCTCGCTCGATGCCGTAACCGCCAAGCGGGTGGATGCCAACAGCGGACAGATGTTTTGGAATTGCTATGTCGTCACGACATTCAATCCCAAGGGAATTGTCTTCTTCATTGCGTTTGTACCGCAGTTCATCGATCAGAACGCCCCACTGCTCGAGCAATTCATTATCCTGATAGCCACCTTTGTAATCCTGGGGGCTGCGAATGTCGTTATTTGGGCCCTGCTCGCGAGCGAGATGCGCGCACGTTTTCAGCGTCAATCGACGCTTCGCCTGGCCAATCGAATTGGCGCCAGCTTCCTAATCGGTGCTGGCCTGCTTACCGCATTGGCCCGTCGCTCGACCTGATCAAGAGCGCTAGCAACAGGGCCACCAGCGCCAGTCCGACCATAAGTTGAAGGATAAGGTCGTAGCTGCCGTGGGCGTCGAAAACGACGCCGCCGACATAGGCGCCCAGACCGCCGAACCCATTGTGCACCATAGTAATGAGTCCATTGATCGTACCGAGGTTGGTGGTGCCGAAATGCTCCCGCGTGTAGACCGCCGTCAGCGGCGCTGTAATCCAGAACGTCATTCCGTAGATCAGGGCGAAGCCGACGATAGCGAAGGTGGCATCGCTCGCGGCGGCGAGCGCGAAAATCAGTGCTCGCACCACAAAACAGAGCACAGTTGGCACGATCGGCCCAAATCGATCCGAGAGATAACCCGACCCAAGCACCCCGATCAGGCCGAATAACCCCATGAACGCGAACACGTTACCGGCCAGGACGTCACTGAGCCCCTGATCGCGCGCAAATGCGACCATGTGCGTCGCGACGAAGTGGTCTTGAAATCCGCAAATTCCGAACATCGCGACCAGCAACCAAAACGGCCGGGCGCGAAGAACGTCGCGAAGCCCCGCATCGACCAACGGCGACGCTGGCGCGTTGGCCCGCGCGGTGCCGGCCGGCGCATCGTTTTTGCCGGGCGAGATCGCGAAGAACGTCATCGGCAGGATTAGAACGGCGCCGGCGATCCCAAGGGCGACAAAGGAGCCGCGCCAGCCCAGGGTATCGAGCTGCGACGTTAGCGCGAGGATAATGACAAGCTGCCCGATCCCCATCCCCGACACAGCGATGCTATTGGCGATGCCGAGACGGTGGGGAAACCAGCGGCTGACTATCACGGCAACCGTCGGCGTCGAGGTACATGCGCTGGCTGCGCCGTAGAGAAACCCATACAGCGCGATGGCTTGCCAGGGCGCGTCGATCACGCCCATAAGCGCAATGCCGAGGCAGGCGAGCACTAACGATGGCGCCAACACGGCGCGTGTGTCGTAGCGGTCGACCAGGCGGCCGGCAAATGGGAGGGCAAGCGACGACACCACCAGAAAAACCAGGACCGCAGACGACAACGTGGCGCGGCTCCAACCGAGGTCGTCGCTCATCGGACCCAGCGTCAGGCCCATGACGAAGCGCGAACCGCCGTGGAACAGCATTAACATGAAGCCGGCGGCGAGCACGATTAAGGCGGGATTGAATCGCTTCACGTCGACCTACGCTAAACGGGAGCCGTATTTGGGCGGAACCACATTGTGGGCGCGCCTGATCGGCGAAGCAATGGCACGGGATGACAGGTGCCGTCGTGGTGTTAGACCGCAACCGACGCGGCTTCTATCATGCGGGCGAGGCGGAACCCAAGGTAAGCCATGGAACAGCGCGCCCTCGGCCATAGCGGAATCAAAGTCTCGCCCCTGTGCCTGGGTGCGATGACTTTCGGCACGACCAACGAAACCTCGATGATGTATCAGATCGACTGCGACGAGCCGACGTCAGTTGCGATCATGGACCGCGCGCTCGAGTCCGGCATCAACTTCATCGATACCGCCAACGTCTACGGCAACCGCGACGGCCTGTTCGAGACTGTCGTCGGAAAGTGGCTCACAGCCTCGAAAAACCGCGATGGTGTAGTCCTGGCGACCAAGTTCCGGGGCAGCATGGGCGCCGGTCCTTTCAACGGCGGCGCCTCGCGGCTTCATATCGTACGCGCGGTTGAGGATAGTTTGCGCCGGCTCAACACCGACCGTATCGATCTCTACCAGATCCACATGCAAGACATTGATACGCCGGAGGAGGAGACGTTGCGCGCGCTCGACGATCTCGTACGCCAGGGCAAAGTGCTTTATCTCGGGGCCAGCAACTACGCCGCCTATCGGCTCGTCAACAGCATGTGGCTGAGCGAGACCCGACATCTCGAGCGGTTCATAACCCTGCAAGCGCAATACAGCCTGATCTCCCGCGAACTCGAGCGCGAATTGGTACCGGCCTGCCGCGAATTTTCACTCGGGATTCTGCCGTGGTCGCCACTCGCCGGCGGCTTCCTGACGGGCAAATGGCAACGTGGAAACAAGCCCCCAGACGGGTCGCGCCTTGCCAAATGGACTGAACGCTATGGGCGTTACGATAGCGAGCGCGGCTGGCGTATCATTGATGCAATCGTCGAGGTCGCGCGCCAAACCAACGCGACCCCGAGCCAAGTGTCGCTAGCGTGGTTGTTGGCTCAACCACATGTCTCGTCGGTGATTTTCGGGGCCCGATCGCTGGAGCAACTGGAGGATAATTTGGGCGCCGCTGAACTCGAACTCTCTGACGGGCACCTCGCCGCTCTCGATCAGGCCAGCGCATTCGAACTCGGCTATCCCTATGAAATGATTCAGCAATATCAGGGACCCTGGTAGAGCGGGCCGTAGCGACAGGAGGCACGAAAATGAGCGATCAGCAATTCTCGTTCGCGACCAGCTTGGCTAAAAACGCGACATTCAAAGAAGGCCTCAGAGATTTTATGGAGTATCGGGATCTCGGGGTTGCTGACGCGACCAACGGTCGTTACCGGGCGCACGTCATCCGGATCAAGAAAGGTGCCAGCACGGATGGCCTGCACAGCACCGGTCTACATCAGCATGATCTCGATTTCCAGATGATCTACATCCTCAAAGGGTGGATTCGCTTCATCTATGAGGGTCAGGGCGAACGCACATTCGGCCCCGGCGATTGCTGCCTGCAACCGCCCGGAATCGTTCACAACGAGATCGAATGTTCCGATGATCTCGAACTGATCGAAATCACATCGCCGGCCCAGTATGAAACAGCCGCCGTCGAGAAATGAAGATCTTGCCCCACTTGGGGGTGAATTAGACACGCCAACCGGCGACCCATTGTTTGGCGAGGACTTCGAAGTTTCGTTTCGTGGCGCTCCAGCAAGATAATGCGGCATGGGATCGCGATGTGATCGGCGAACCTCTCGCCGCATCGCTAAGGCGTTACCAGGTCTAGCCGCCGCAACGATTGGTCGCTTTCGCGTCTAACGAGGCCCGGTTGGTTAGCGACAGTGCCTCCATCGACTAGAATGCGTATCGTATTCGAGACGGAGGGTTGCATGACAGATATCAGTTCAAGTGGCGAGCGACGCTTGCTTCACACGATGATCAGGGTAAAGGACCTGGATAAGTCGCTGGACTTCTACCAACGCCTGCTCGGCATGAGCTTGCTGCGCCAGACCGACTACCCGGACGGGAAGTTCACCAATACCTTCGTTGGCTACGGAGACGAACGATCCAACACCGTCATCGAGCTGACCCACAATTGGGAGCAAGCAGAACCCTACGCCCAAGGATCCGGTTGGGGTCACTTGGCGATCGCTGTTGGCGATATTTACGCGGAATGCGAACGGCTAGAAAATGAAGGCGTGACCATCGCTCGCCCGCCGGGACCGATGAAACACGGGTCCACGGTTGTTATCGCCTTCATCGTTGATCCGGATGGCTACAAGATCGAATTGATCGAACAGGGTTAGGCTACTGGTAGTGCTGATAGCTCATCCACTGGCGGTAATAGAGATCGTTGGTGTGGGCCACCGTAAAACGCAACTTGTTCTGCATATCGGCCGACTGGCAGTAGCGCTCGAACGTGCGCGGACCGAGGCTGCCGTGCTCCTGTTCGACGTGCGAGGCATGCACGGCAATCGACTGCAGACCCCATTCGCTGATTTCGTAGTTGGCTCGCAGGGCTTTTTCGACCTTTGAGAAACACAGCGGATTGATGCGCTCCGCCGAGAACGACACCGCCGCGATCGCTTCGGGCAAGCTGCGCTGGGTCATGACAACCTCAAACCAATGGGCCAAGGCCCAGGTTTCCATTTTCACGTCTTCGGTGGTGCGGCGCTGCTCGTCCCAACCGAGTTCGGTAAACGTGCGTTCGAACAATTCGACGTGACCTGCGGTACCGGATTCTGATCCGGTTTCCTCTTCGCTGAGATTGTCGAGGATCATCACCCGCAGGTCGTCATCAGGGCATTTGGCATACATCGCGCCCATCAGGATATTGCTGGGATTGGCCCAACGCGTTATCTGATAGATCCACCCGGCAATCTGCTCGCGCGAGAGCTCGCCTTTCTCCATTTCCTGGATAACCGGATGATCGAGCCGGTTCTGATCAGGTCGGGAAAGGATTTCGTCGAGTTCCTCGATGAGCTCGGGGATTGGGATCGGATCGTCACGGTAAGTAACGCCGTCGATTGCATCTGGGTACATGCACTGTTCCTCCAACGTGGCATTCTCGCCATGGTTACGCGGTTCGACCATGGCGTCAACGATCAGTCGTCGGGCTCAGCCGCCCGAAGAAATCAGGCGTTCGCCGGGTCTCCGGTGCCAAACATACGTTCGAAATAGTGGTTGAGGATGTGGTGGATGGCCATCTCGAGTTTAGCCATCCGTCCGGGTGCAAAATAGCGGGACGCCATCGTGCGTTGCAGCGACTGAACCATCTCAAGGTCCTCAGCGAACACGACCCTCATATAGTCGTGATAATCCCGCGCCTTGTCTTTGAAATCAGCCGTAGTGCTGAATTCCTCGGGAAAAACATGGTAGGCGATGGCTTGAGTCTTGTTCGGCGCCAGCGGCCATAGCGCAATCGGACGCGCGTAATCGTAGCGCGCCAACAGGTTCATGTTGGGCGGCAGGAAGCCGACGCAGGCGAGACTCTTCGGCCGGTCGGCGAGCCACGGCATGGCACCGAACCGGGTTTTGCCGTCCGCCGTAATCGGCGCGGCCTCATAGTGGATGCCGAACCGACCGCGCTCCCGGAGATTGAATCGGTAGCTATCCTGCACCGAAAAGCGCGCGAAGGACTGCGCGTGCAAGGTGCCGATATGGTAAATGTCCATCAGATTCTCGGCGACGAACTTCCAGTTGCAGTCGAACTCATAGACCACGCGCTCGGAAAGCCGACAATCCCCCATGCGCAGGAATGCGAATTCCTGATCGAATTCCGCGACATGCGCCGCCAGCGGCAAAGCGCCCGGGTCGAAATTAATAAAGACATTACCGGCCCAAACGTCGAGCTTGATCGGTCTCAGGCGACAGGCCTCGGGCGCAAAGCCTTCCGCCTCCTTCATATAAGGCGCGCCTACCAACCGGCCCGACAGATCGTAGAGCCAGCCGTGATAGGGACACGAGAACTCACGAGCGTTGCCACAGCCGCTAGCGACCTCGACCCCGCGATGGGCGCAAACATTGGCAAAGGCGTTGAGCTCGCCGCCGTGGTCGCGGGCGACGACGATGGGCTCGCCCATCACCCGGAAGGTCATGTAGTCGCCGGGTTGGGAAAATTCTTCGAGGCGGCCGATCATGAGCCACTCGCGCATGAATAGGCGTTCTTTCTCGAGGGCGAAGACCTCCGGTGAATCGTAGATGTAGCCGGGGACATGGGACGCCAGCTCCAGCGACGCTTTGGCACCGTCGAGACCGCTACCTATTTTGTCAATTGGCGAAACGGCCAGTTCCATTGGAGATCCTCTAATAGGCGGAACGGGAATGGTATCCCGAGGCGCGCTCCGGAGTCGAAGTCGCGAAGGCGGGGCGCGTTGGAATTCACCTGGCTACGCCTAGTATGCTGACGGAAAATCCAGCGTTCGGAAGCCCCAAAAAAGGAGTGCTATGCCCGTCGACTACATCATCATCGGGGCCGGATCCGCCGGATGCGTATTGGCGAATCGACTAAGCGAGGATCGTGATGTCAACGTCCTGCTCCTCGAGGCCGGACCCAGCGATCGCTGGAGCCCCTTCGCGCTACGCATGCCAGCGGCAATGGGACTACCGCTCAAAAACGATCGTTATAATTGGTTCTACCATTCCGAACCGGAGCCCTACCTCAACAACCGCAAGATTTACTATCCGCGCGGGCGTGTGCTCGGTGGATCGTCATCGATCAACGGCATGGTGTTTGTCCGCGGCAATCCGATGGACTATGACGGCTGGGCGCAAGCCGGCCTCACACGGTGGTCTTTCGCCCACTGCCTCCCCTACTTCAAACGTCTCGAAACCAGCGACAAGGGCGAAAGCACCTTTCGCGGTGGCAGTGGCCCGATTCATGCGACCACACCCAACGGTGGGAACGTCCTGCACAGCATGTATCTCGAGGCGGCGCAGCAGGCCGGGCATGTCCTCACCGAGGACGCCAATGGATTTCGCCAAGAAGGTGTCTTCAAGATGGAGCGCTCAACCCGGCGAGGCGCGCGCTGTAGCGCCGCGGTCGCCTACCTTCATCCAGCCCTGAAACGGGCCAACCTCCATATCGAGACCGGTACCCTCGCCAACCGGATCATTATCGAAAACGGTCGAGCGATCGGCGTCGAATACCGACAGGGCAACGAGACAAAGATCGCTCGTGCATTGCGAGAAGTATTGTTGAGCGGCGGCGCCATCAACTCGCCACAAATCTTGATGCTTTCAGGGATTGGCCCAGCGGATCACCTGACGGAGATTGGGGTCGACACCATCGTCGATCGGCCGGGCGTCGGCAGCAATCTGCAAGATCACATCAACACCGCGGTCCAGGTCGAATGCGCGCAGCCGATTTCACTGGCCGGGGCGCTCACGCCCCTCGGCAAGGCCAAGATCGGCCTCGAATGGCTATTGTTCCGGTCTGGCGTCGGTGCGTCTAATATCTGGGAAAGCGGGTGTTTCTTCAGATCATCGTCCGAGGTGGCCTATCCCAATATGCAACACCACTTCTCGCCGCTCATGACCAATGCCGGCGGCATGGTGGATCCGAAACTCGAAGCGTTTCAGGTCCACGTAACCCAAATGCGGCCCAAAAGTCGGGGCACCGTGCGCCTTCACTCGAACGATCCCCGCCAAGCGCCAAAAATCCAGTTCAACCATCTCCAAGAAATCGCCGATATCCGTGATATCCGCAACGCCTTGCGGATGACCCGTGAACTGGTGCAGCAACCCGCCTTTACGGCGGTTCGCGGCAAGGAGATTTCTCCCGGCGGCGAGGTGCAGACCGACAGCGACTTCGAAGCATTTATTCGGAACTCGGTCTCGACATCGCACCATCCGTCGTGCACCTGCAAAATGGGAACGGACGACATGGCGGTAGTTGACGAAGATGCGCGGGTTTACGGTGTCGACGGACTGCGGGTAATTGATGCATCCATCATGCCCACCATCATTTCGGCCAATCTTAACGTGGCCACCCTGATGATCGCCGAAAAAGCCGCCGATGCGGTTCGGGAACGCGATTCGTTGGCACCGATCGATGCGCCCTATTATCGAGTGCCCGACCCGGACGACGCCGGTTGAGCACTGTGAATCGGATGAAAAGCCCGTGTGAGGCCGCACTCTCAAAGATCGTTTGTCGCATTACGCCGTCTGATCGATAGTGAAGCATGGGTGATCACAACACGTTGCGCGACCACAGCAGGTCCGAGCAGGATTGGCAGGTGCGGAAACACGCGGTCCTGAAGGATGTGTTCGGCTTTCCAACCTTCCGGGAAGGCCAGGAAGCGGTGGTCGACGCTCTGTTAGCCGGTGAGAATGCCCTGACCGTCATGCCGACGGGATCGGGAAAGTCGCTGTGCTACCAGGTCCCGGCCTTGGTTCTTGGCGGGCTCACCGTCGTGGTCTCACCGCTGGTCGCCCTGATGCAAGACCAGGTGGCTGCCCTGCATCTCGCGGGCGTCGCCGCCGATACCATCAACTCCTCAATCGATCGCAGCGATAACGTGGCGGCATGGCGCCGTGCTGCGGCTGGCGAGACCCGTTTGCTGTACATGTCGCCGGAGCGCTTGATGACCGAGCGCATGCTGTCCGCCATCGGCCGGCTGCCCCTAAATCTAATCGCGATAGACGAGGCGCATTGTATCTCGCAGTGGGGTCCGTCGTTCCGGCCGGAATATGAGGACCTCACCCGGCTCAAAACGCTGTTCCCTGATGTCCCGATCGCGGCGCTCACGGCGACGGCCGACGAGGTGACGCGAAACGATATCGCCGCCAAGCTGTTTGCCAAGCCGGCACGCGTCTTTGTCGCAGCGTTCGACCGTCCCAACATTCACCTGAGCGTGGAGATGCGATACGACTGGAAGCGCCAGTTGATGGCGGTGATGAAATCTCATGAGGGCGAAAGCGGCATCGTGTACTGCCTGTCCCGGCGCAAAACCGAAACGACGGCCGCATTCCTGTCGCAGCAGGGTGTCGCGGCATTGCCTTATCACGCCGGCATGGACAAAACCGAACGTGCCATAAACCAGGACAGGTTTATTACTGAATCAGGCGTGGTGATGGTGGCGACCATCGCCTTCGGGATGGGGATCGACAAACCCGATGTGCGTTTCGTTTTCCATACCGATATTCCTGGCAGCATCGAGGCCTACTACCAAGAAATCGGCCGCGCCGGGCGCGACGACCTGCCGGCCGAGGCCTTCATGCTCTACGGGCTCGATGATATCCGGATGCGGCGCCAGTTCATCGAACAGGAGGACAGCGACGCCGAACGCAAACGACGCGAACACAAACGACTCGACGCCTTGGTCGGCTATTGCGAGGCGCCGGAATGTCGCCGTCGCACCCTGCTTGCCTATTTTGGCGATCGCATCGAGCCATGCGGTGCGTGCGATGTTTGCCAGAATCCGGTCCAACTGGCTGACGGAACCGCGGAAGCGGCATTGGCCCTATCGGCCATCATGGAGACCGGCGAGCGCTTTGGCTCGGCCCATATCATCGATGTGCTGCGCGGTGCTGAAACTGAAAAAATCGCCCGCATGGGCCACAACACCCGCGCAGCTTATGGGCGCGGCATCGCGCATGGAAAAGACGCATGGCGCTCTATTGTCCGCCAACTGGTCGCTGCAAATCTATTACGTTTGGATATCGAGGGGTTTGGCGGCCTAAACCTCACTGCCGATGGCCGGGCGTTGTTGCGCGGCGAGAAAACCTTCCACTATCGGGCCGACACCGTGCGCCCTAAAACCACGTCGCCTAAGGCGACGAAGCTTTCTTCCTCTGAACCCTATGTCGAACTATCCGATGATGAAACATCGTTGCTGACCAATCTCAAGAAATTGCGCCAACAGCTGGCACGGGAGCGGGGCGTCCCCGCCTACGTGATTTTTTCCGACCGTTCGCTGGAAGATATGGCCCGGCGGCAACCGCGTTCACCACAGGAATTTGCCGACATTCACGGTGTGGGCGAGGTGAAACTGCGCGACCTGGCGGAGCCCTTTCTCGGCGTTATCGCCGCGACGTGAGGCGCCGGAAATGATCACTTAATCGCGCTGGCACCGCTCTGCCTGAAGTTGCTCAACCGCGCGTTGGATACGACCCCAGGTCTTGCGAGAAGCGAGATCGGTTTCGCCGTCGAAGCCATCGGCACTAATCCGCGCGATGAAGGACGAGCGGTCGCCGTACCATCGCACCAGACGCCTGGCATATTTCTCAACATCGGCGTCTGATTTGACGCGCAATACGTTCGGAACTTGCGAAAGCATGTTGATCCCGTTGAAGGACCAATTGTCTGCTCAAGGACGAGTTGCCTCAATGACGGCCGTCACATTTGATCGCAATGGGCCGCCGCCACCATTATTTTCAGTCCCAGCCCGAGCAACATCCTAACTGATTTGAACCTGCCGATGCCGCTTGAGATAGTACGGATGTACTTGGCAATGATCGTTGAACCGGGTTCGCTTAGGTTTCGAGCAAGCGGCGCAGCGCGCGGCTTTCGGCTTTTTCGATATCAGCAATTCGACGCGATGATCGGATATCGAACACTAAAGTAACGGCCACAGCCACTGTCGTCGCGATCGCTGCAGCGATGAGGAAACCAATCATTATTTCGCCTCACATATTTGTTTTGTCCGGCTGACGACCCCATTCTGGCGGCGTCTGCATGGGTCACACAATGCGATATCAATTTCATCGGCGTTTGACTCCAGTTCGACTGAATTTTGACTGACGAGGCGCGATCTTCGGTCGAGGAATCGCGCACCACTGACATCTCAAGATTGGTATCTCAATAGTCTGCTACAACGACCAATCCAGGTTACTCATCTCAGGATTTCATCTAAGGAGCGGATCTCGGTGATTGGGCGCTCTCTTAAACGTGTCGAAGACCAGCGCTTCCTGTTGGGGCGAGGTACCTTTGTTGACGACGTCGCGCTGGAAAATGCGGTTTACGCGGCGTTTGTTCGCAGCCCTCACGCGCACGCCGTCATCGGCGAGATAAGCGTCGAGGAGGCCCAGGCCACGCCTGGCGTATTGGCCGTCTTGACAGGCCGCGATTGGGTGACAGCCGGATTGGGGCGCTCGCCCGGTTTGTGGCTGATAACCTCTCGCGACGGCACTCCGATGAATGAGGTGTGCCGTCCGATGATTGTTGACGACCGCGTCCGTCATGTCGGCGATACCGTCGCAGTCGTCATTGCGGAGCAGCGAAGCGTGGCTCACGACGCAGCTGCCTGTGTCGAGATCGATTACCAGATCCTCCCAGCGGTAACCGACGCAGACAGCGCGCTTGGCCCTAGTGCACCACGCGTCCACGATGAATTCGACGTCAATCAGGTTTTTGATTGGGAAATTGGCGACGAGGCAGCGACCGACGCAGCTTTCACAAGTGCTGCCCACGTCACGACCCTCGAGGTGATCAACAATCGATTGGCCCCCAACCCGATCGAGCCTCGTGCGGTCGCCGGGCTCTATGAGCCGGCCGGAGATCACTACACACTATGGACGACAAGCCAGAACCCGCATCTGGTACGCCGGTGGCTGGCTGAATCGAGTTTGTACATTGCCGAGCACGACATCCGTGTCGTGGCGCCCGATGTCGGCGGCGGCTTTGGTCAGAAGATCTACCACTACCCGGAGGAGGCGGTGGTGCTGTGGGCGTCGAAGATTGTCGGGCGGCCGGTGCGATGGACAGCCAGCCGAACGGAGAGTTTTGTGGTCGATACCCACGCCCGCGATCACGCGACCAAATGCGAGATGGCGTTCGACGCCGACGGACGCATCCTCGGTATCCGCGCCGACACCATCGCCAATATCGGCGCTTATCTCAGTCCGTTCGCGGTATGCATTCCGAGCTATTTCTACGCGTCCATGCTGCCCGGTATTTATACGATGCCCACCGCATATGGTCGGGTGCGGGCGGTCTATACCCATACCACACCGGTTGACGCCTATCGTGGGGCCGGTCGGCCGGAGTGTTTATACGTGGTCGAGCGCCTGCTCGAGAATGGGGCTCGAGAGTTGGAAATCGACGTCTGCGAATTGCGCCGGCGCAACCTGATCCAAGCCGATCAATTTCCCTACACCACGGCCACCGCCGTGACCTATGACTCCGGCGATCTGCCCAACCTACTGACGAAACTAACGATTCTGGCCGACTATGACGGGCTGCGTGCCGAACAGAGGCACCTTCGCGCGCGCGGGATCCTGATGGGAATCGGCATGGCCGGATTTGTCGATTGCGCCGGTGCCGGGCCTAGCAAGGTAATTGCCGCGCAAGGTGCGCGGATGGGATTTTGGGATGTCGCCAATGTTCGCGTCCATCCATCCGGGAAAGTCAGCGTTTTCTGCGGCAGTCATTCCCACGGCCAGGGCCACGCCACGACCTACAGCCAGATCGTCGTGGATCGGTTGGGTTGCCCGATCGATGATGTCGCCATCATCGAAGGTGATACCGACCGTATTCCCTTTGGTCTCGGAACCTGGGCATCGCGGTCTATTTCGGTAATTGGTACGGCCATCGCGCAAAGCCTCGATCGAATTGTCGAAAAATCGAGAGAACTAGCCGCACATTTACTCGAATGTGGCGTTGAGGACGTCGAGTTTGCGGACGGCGAATTCATCGTAACGGGAACGGATCGAAGTCTCGCTTTCACCGATGTCGTGCACGCCGCCTATTCCGGTGCCAGTTACCCCGACGGCTTCGAACTCGGCCTCGACGAAACCGTGTTCTATGACCCCGCTAATTACAATTTTCCATCGGCATTTCATATCTGCACCGTGCGGGTCGACGGTGAAACCGGTGCGGTGACGTTGCGCGACTATTTCGCCGCTGACGACGTCGGACGCGTGATTAATCCGAGCATCGTCGAAGGTCAGATTCACGGCGGCTTAGCCCAAGGGATCGGTCAGGCTCTGATGGAAAATTGTGCCTACGATCCCGCGTCTGGGCAGCTCTTGACTGGCTCGTTCATGGACTACGCGATGCCGCGGGCCGCCGATATGCCGTCTATCGCGCTGACCGGCCAGGAGACCCTGGCACCCGACAATCCGCTGGGCGTGAAGGGCGCCGGAGAAAGTGGCACGATCGGTGCGCCGGCAGCTGTGGCGAACGCGGTCGTTGATGCGCTCTGGCATTTGGGTGTCCGTCACATCGAAATGCCGCTCATCGCATCGGGCGTATGGCGAGCCATCAAGGACGCGCAAGACTAAGGGCAAACGCCAATCGATCGGCCAGGCTTGGTTGGTGTACGCAGCCGGGCGGTTGCTGCGCCCAACAACGGCGTAGACACGATATCCCGTTCGCTAGATTATTCCGGAACGCGCGGCTCGCCGTGCCCCGGAAATTTACCTACGGGAGTGAGCTATGAACTGGTCTGACAGCGATATTGCGGCCCTGGTTGAGCCCGATCGTGTCCATCGCAAGGTTTATGTCGACCCCGATCTCTTCGACCTCGAGATGGAGCGCATCTTCGAGCGGCTGTGGATCTATATCGGCCACGAGAGCCAAGTGAAAAACCCCGGCGACTACTACCTCGCGCAGGTTGGGCGTCAACCAATGTTAATGGTGCGCGACCGCGACGGCGAGATCCATGTGCTCTACAACCGCTGCCCGCATCGCGGTGCCCAAATGTGCACAGCACGCAAAGGCAACGCCGGCGATCTGTTTCGCTGCTCCTATCACGCATGGATGTTCGAACTCGACGGTCGGCTTGAAAGCGTGCCCGCCGAAAACGGCTACGACAATACCAGCTTTGATAAATCCAACGCCGCCTTCCATATTCGAAAAGCGCCCCGTGCCGACAACTATCGCGGATTCTGGTTTGCTTCGCTGGCCAGCGACGGGCCCGATCTCGAACCTCATTTAGGCAAAGCAAAAACCGCACTCGACCAGCTCATCGATCGTGCGCCCGACCGCGAATGCGAGGTAGTTGGCGATTGCTTCCGCATCATCCAGCAATCCAACTGGAAAATCTTTCTTGAGAACCAAATTGACGTCTCGCATCCAGGCGCGACGCACGAATCGACCGGTACTGCCGCAACGTCAATTGAGCAAGAATACAAGCAGGCCGGCGACACCGCGCCAATGGGTTACGGCTTCCTGTCAGACTTCAAACGGCTCGGCATTGCCGGGTGGGACAAGTTCGGCACCACCGGACATCCTCAAGGCCACTGCACGCTTGAGGGCTATATGGGTCTTAGGCCGGACGATCCCGACACCAACGAGTATGTACGGCGGATGTATGCAGCCTACGGGGAAAAGCGCGCCGAGGAGATCCTCGGTATCAATCTCCACCACGTGCTGCTTTATCCTTGCAACTCGGTACAGCCACCGCTCCAGCAACTCCGCACCATCCGTCCGATCTCAGCCGACCGCACCTTGAGCGAGATCTGGCAGTTCCGTCTCAAAGGGGCCAATGAGGCCATCTACGAACGCTCGCTCGCCTACTACTACCTGGTCAACTCACCCTCGACGCTGGTCAACGCCGATGACCTGTTCAACTGGTGGAAATGCCAACACGGCCTAGCAAGCAGCGGCAATGAATGGATCAGTTTGCATCGCAATGCCGGCCAGGATTTCGAGGAGGACGGCATTATGCGTTCGGCACCCGATTCAATGAGCGAACTACCGTTACGATCGATGGCACAAGCCTGGGTCGGCTACATGACGGGCAACGGCAAAGGAGATTGAGGGATGGGCGCAGCTGCCGAAAAGCTTGCAGCGGGCGATCCGTTCTCTGTTACGGACGTCGCCGTCGAGACTCAATTAAGGGTTGAACAATTTCTCTACCGCCAAGCTGAGTTTCTCGACGAAAAGCAATGGGACGACTGGCTCGCGTTGTTTGCCGACGACGGCCACTATTGGATGCCCGCCGATCCGGATCAGGCCGACGGCGAGGGAGTCCCGAATATTTTTTGGGAAGACCTCAACCTGATGAAGCTACGCATCCGGCGTAACAACCATCCCCGCGCCCACAGCCAGGCGCCTGCCAACCGGCTATGCCATGTCGTTTCCAACGTGATCATCGAGAACGAGGACGTCAATGGCGATATTGTCGTCCGCTCGCGGTTCCACTGCGCTGAGTATCTGCGGTACGACGTCCGCAGCTTCACCGGCAAATACCGGCACTATTTACGCAAAACCGATGGTGGTTACCGGATCGCCTTGCAGCGTGTCGACCTCGTCAATCGCGAGGGTCCCTACGAATATGTGCTGCAGTGGTGGCTCTAGCGAGCGCTTGCCAAATTTGGCCTACACCATCAGGAAAAGGAATCCGAGAAACGCCGCGGCAGCCAGGAGGAACCACAAATGCCGCAAGCGTGATGGTTCGCCGGCCGTCGACGTAGCCGCAGCGTAGCCTCCCAGGGCACTCATCAGTGACCTTGAGATGTTGTGAAACCGAATGCCAACTTCGCCGTTATCGCGAACGTTGACGACCTCTCCCGAGAAAGAGCCTTTGACCCGGCGCCCCGAAATCTGGCCGTCAATTTTGTCCTTGCGGGCGAGTTCGAGGCCGTCGGGGTAGAAGCGAAAGCCGCCCATCGACCAGTCGAGAGCGGGGAATTTGTGCTTGCCAATCTTGATATTGAGCGGTCGGTCCTGATAGCGGCGATGCTCTCGACGCTCATCGCTGCCCGGTGACGATGCCGCTGCCGCGCTCGTTGGCGCGTCTTTGGCTTCTGAATCTGCTGCCACTTCGATAGTCATGACCGACGAAGACTCGTATTGCCCAATCGCAGAACTACCCGACAATGTAATCGTCGTCCAGTTTTCGCCTCCGTCTTTCAACTTAGGATTGCGGCCGGCGGCGAGCGCCCGGCGTCTGCACGAACGGCGTCGTGCAGTTCATGAACCAGCGCGCGCGCTGCTGGGGAGAGGATTGTCTGTGCGCGGTAAACAATCTCGATGGCCCGTCGCCAGGCATGGTCGCGAATTGGAATCGCGGCGAGCAAGCCCGCGTCAACCTCGTGTCGTATCAGCCGACTCGGCATGAAGCTCAAAAAGTCGGTCTCAATCACCACCGATTTCATACAGTGCGCCGAATTTGTTTCGACGTCAGGCTGCGGTGGCTCAAGACCGGCTGCTTCGAACGCAGCGGCCAATGTATCGCGTACCCGCTCGGGCGCCGCCGGCAGCACCCACGGCCACTCTGATAATTCCTCAAGCTGGCGCCGGCGGCGATTGTTGAGCGGATGCTGCGGGCGGGCGATAACCACCGTGGAATCGACAAATAGCGGTTCACGCGTGACCTCTATCGACAGGCTCTCGGGAAAGGCACCGACCGTGATATCAATTTCACCGCGCGCCAGCGCGTCAAGCTGCATATCCATCAAGGCCTCACGAATGGTTACCCTGACGCCGCGGCGTTTGACTTGCAGCGCGGTAATTGCAGTAGGCAGTAAATCGGTAACGATACTAGGGCCGGCACCGACAATAACGTGACCGGTCCGCAGATCACGCAACGCCGCGATATCCTGTTCGGCGCCGCGGACTTCGTGGAGAATCAACCGCGCGCGATCGGCGAGGGTTACGCCGAACACCGTTGGGCTCACACCGTAGGGACCTCGGTCGACAAGCTTGGCATCGAGGCTTCCTTCAAGCCGACGGATACTTTTAGATAACGCCGGCTGCGAAATGTTCAGGGCCTCAGCGGCGCGCCCGATACTGCCGTGCTCAATCACAGCAAGAAAATGGCGCAAACGATGAACATCCATTGGATCGCGACCTCCCCTCCATTACATAACCCACTGTTATGGGTCGGATCAAATTGGTTACTACTCAGGAATGTCGCACCAGATAGAATGGTGGTGGTTTGCGGACAGAAAACAAACCGTACGAGCCGCAATGTTCTGAGCAGCAGCCTCCCCAAGACTCCTCCCACCTTGCGGCTTAAGGGGCGGTGCCATCAACAGGGGGGCACCGCCCCAAAACCATCTACGCTTGGTCCCACTTTGCCCGCGTTACCATTTTGCCGGCGCTTAACGTGTTGGCCGCAGGGCGCTTGGGGTCGACTAAACCGGCGGCGACCCGAATCCGGTATGAGACGGTTATTTGTTTGCTGGGTCGTGGCCGAGGACGTCGACGAGCGCTTTGGCGAGTTCATCGCGCTGGTAGGGTTTGAACAATACCGGCCAGGGCGCGAAATGATCGACGATCCGGTCCGGGTCATCGTCATAACCAGTGGTTAAAATAACTTTCAAATCCGGGCGCTTCGCCATCGCATGTTCGGCAAGTTCGACGCCATCGCAGCTGCCGGGCGTTATCACGTCGCTAAACAGAAGATCAATCAATGCGTCACTCTTTATTATGTCAAGCGCAATGTCGGTATCCGCCGCCTCAATCACGCGATATCCCAATAGCCCGATTAGTGTGACCACGGTATCGCGCAGATCGGTGTCATCTTCAACCACAAGAACGTTGATTTTAGAGACGTCCCGTGACGGGATCGTTCGTTTTACCTCAAGACTGGGAGTTGCGGCGTTAGCTAACAAGGTACTGGCCGAACAGCAAGGTCGACGTCGTCGCAAACGCAAAGCTGGTAAGCCCGATTATCAGCAACTTGACCGCCAATCTCACGCCTGGAGACAGGGTAAATCGGGCCCTGTGAGAGGTATCTATCGATTTGCGGCCACCGGCCGCACTTCGCCGATCTCGCGTAGGCGCCAGCCGCTTGCCGGTCGCCCGCTTCTTGGGTTTGGCCGTGGCGACAATCGGATCGCTCGGGGCCGCAGAAATGTCGCTACCACCGTTGGAAGTTTTGCTCTTCAGGGTAGTTTTGAAGATCGTCGATTCCTTTATCAGGCCATCTTCAAGGAGGATCTCGCGAACGACTTTTGCCTGCTCGACACCTGGCTGCTGCCCAATACGTTTGGCGTCGTCGATCGCTGCCTGCTTTTCCGTACCCTTGAATCGCGCATCAACAATCCAGCGGCCCTTGGCCAGGGTGTAGATCTCATATGTCGGATTGCTGGTCATCTACTAGAGTTCAATTCTCATTCCTGGCGGAACGCGTCGGCGAGACGTCGGAGTCGGCGCGATTTTGCGGCGCCCTGCTCCCAACCAATGATCTATTGCATTAACTCTAATATCGGCTGAGAGCCGTGCTGGGACAACTAGGACCAAACCTCAGATATCGACTAAATATCGGGGGGAAACCCCCAATATTGTGCCCAAAGGTGACGTCGGTCACACGATGCTGTGTTCCCACCGCAATTGGTCGACCATCAGCCTGCCCCGCGCCAGCCCATCATGTGAGCGCGAAGGCCTCACCATCGAACCGCTCGCGAGTAACGAACTCCGCCACGATTCGGCGGCGCAATTTGGTTAGCTGTTTGACCGGGCGCCCCAGGGGAACAACCGCGCAAACCGCGTAGCGGCTCGGAATTTTGAGCAGCGCCTGCACGCTGGGCTCCTCGGCTACAGCCATGGTCGAGATGGTGCCTCCGAAACCAAGCTGACGGGCACCGAGCAATACGTTCCAAACGAGGGGATAGATCGACGCCCCGGCGATGACGCCCACGCGATCCAAATGCTGATCTGTCGCAGCCACGACGCCCAGATCAACGACGAAGACCAGCACCACCGAGGCCGCTCTAAACGGTTCGACCAGCGACGGTGCTGCGACCGCGCGGTCGATTTCGTTACTCGTGGCACGCGTCGGAGTCATCGAATTCCATGGGCTCTCCCCGCGCGCGATCTGAGCGACGTAGCGCTTGGACGCCGGTTCCGCGAGGTTGGCGAGTCGGTCGCGAATCGCTCGATCGCGCACCGCTATGACGCGGACTCCTTGCCGATTACCCCCGCTCGGCGCGAAGCGTGCATTATCGAGGATTTCGTAGAGGGCCTCATCGGGCAAGGATTCGCCGGTGTAATCCCGCGCCGAAAACGTCGTCCGCATCACGTCATTGAGTTCCATGTATAGTCCCTCGCCGCGTGGCGTATCGGCGCGGGTTGTGCGCTTCAGCCCGAGATCCGCTGCCACTTGGCGGCAGGATAACGTGTTCGGTCGTCGACATATTGATCTCCAATGCTGGTGCCAACCGCGGGCGAGACTAGTCCCTCGCCCGCGAAAGTTCTACGCGGGGAGTAGGGCGGCTCAAGCAGCCAAGCGCAAGTTTGAAGCCGGCTGAGCGGAGCGGCGGCAGCCCGGTATATTGTCCGCCCATATGGCATTGAGTAGCATGCCGGGCACACCAAACCAGACCTCAGGAACACCGCTTTTCATGGCCCAGGACTTGCGCGCTTACCTTGATCTCGTACGAAGCAAGAATCCGGCAGATGTCGTTACCGTTTCGAAAGAAGTGGATCCGGCGTTCGAACTCACCGCCACGGTCGTGAAGCTCCAAACCGAAGCCCGCAAACGGCCGGTCCTCACGTTCGAAAACGTCAAGGGCACTGATTTCCCGGTACTGACCAATCTGCACGCAAGCCGTTCGCGCCTGGCGCTGGCGATGAATGCCGAGCCGCGCCAGATGCTGCGCAAATATCTCGACGCCATGGAAAACCCGATCCCGCCCTGTGAGGTTAACTCCGGGCCATGCAAGGACGTGATCCTGACGGGCGACGCTGTCGACCTGTCGGCATTGCCGCAAATCGTTCATCACTATGACGACGCCGGTGCCTACGTCACCTCGGCCATTTCGTTCGCCAGGGATCCTGAGAGCGAGATGTGGAATTGTGCTTATAACCGCCTGATGATCACCGGTAAAAACACGACCTCGGTTCACCTGACCGTCGGCAAGCACTTATGGGAGTATTACAAGGTCGCGGAAGCCCGCGGCGAAGCATTGCCGGTGGTGTTCGCGATCGGCGTTCACCCCGCGATCGCACTGGGCTGCCTCGCGATCGGGTCGATCGATGAAGATGAGCGCGGCATCATCGGCGCGCTGTTGGGGGAGCCGCTGGCGCTGGTCCGCTGCGAAACCATCGACCTGCTGGCGCCGGCGCATGCCGAGATCATTCTCGAGACCGAAATTCGACCCAACGACCGGATCGAGGAAGGACCGTTCGGAGAGTTCACGGGCTACAGCCTGGGCGCGCGCCAGCGCGAGGTGGTAGACGTCAAAGCGATCACCCATCGGCAAGACGCGGTCTATCAGGACATCACCGTCGGCCACCTCGATCATCTGCTGCTATCGACGATTCCGATGGAGGCCAATCTCTTTCGCGCCGTGCGCGCCATGATCCCTTCAGTGCGGCAGGTGCGCGTACCCAATCCGTTCACCTGCTTTGTCTCGATCGAGCAGCGGGTGCCAGGCCAGGCCAAGAATGCGATTCTAGCGGTTCTCGGAAGCGACCTCTATATGAAGCGCGTGGTCGTGGTCGACCATGATGTCGATATCTTCAACGAACGTGAGGTCAATTGGGCAATTGCGACGCGCTGCCAACCCGACCGCGACATCACCATCATCTCCAACGCGCGCGGCTCCGACCTCGATCCATCGACCGCCGGCAATGACGGGTTTACGGCCAAATGGGGCGTCGACGCGACCGCAAAACCGAGCCTCGAGGCCTACACGCCGCGCCACAGTTTCCCGCCCGAAGTGTGGGATGTCATCGACCTCAAGAGCATCGTGCCAGACGCCTGATGCCAGCCAACCTGGCGGGCCGCTTTGAGGCATGCGCGGCGCGTTGGCCGGACCGGCCAGTGCTGTTCCGCGGCAATGAAGCACTAACTTGGGCTGAGCTCGATCGTCGCGCGGGTGCAGTTGCCACCACCCTCTCGGCGCAAGGGGTTGCTGTTGGAGATCGCATCGCAATCGAGCTCGACGATCCACTGGCGGTAACAATTGCGGTGATGGGTGTGCTCAAGGCTGGCGCCTCGGCAACGCCGCTCAATCCCCGACTCGCCGGCGACGAACGGGACAATATCGTCGCCGACCTCTCGCCCGGCACGAGGATCCAAGAACTGTCCGACGGCGAAGCCGAGTTCGCGAGCCGTGCAGTGAACGATGATCAATCGGCGTTCATTCTCTACACTTCGGGCAGCACCGGCCAACCCAAGGGTGTGGTGCTGTCGCACGCTGCCACGGCCGTGGCGCTCACGCATTGGGCGGGCCCGGTGATGGCCTTGAGCGATGCCGATCGGGTGCTGTCAGCGCTGCCCCCGGCCCATTCATTCGGAATTTTTGGCAGCATTCTGGCACCGCTCAGCGCCGGTGCAGCCGTGGTATTTCCTGATCGATTCACGCCTGAAACCGCGCTGCAACTGATCGAGCGGCACCGCATTACGGTCTATCCCGGCGTCGCCACCATGTTCCAGCGGCTGCTTGATGATCCCAAACTCGCCCATGCCGACCTGTCCAGCCTGCGCCACGCCGTCTCCGGTGCGGCACCCTGTGCCTGGGAACTGGCGCAAACCTGGCGCGCGGCAACCGGCGCTCGCATTATCCGCGGCTACGGCATGACTGAGCTGTTTCGGCCGATCTCGTTCACGGCCAACGATGATCGCGACCAGCCCGGCGCGATCGGACGGGCGCTTACCGATGTCGACCTCCGCATCATTGACGAGGACGGTGAAGATCTGCCAGCCGGTGAGACCGGCGAGCTGTCGATCCGCTCGCCGGCGCGGATGACCGGGTACCTAAATCGGCTGCAAGAAACCAACGCCGTGCTTGACGACGGATGGTTTAGGTCTGGAGATTTAGCGACCATCTCGTCTGACGGTTTCGTCTCGATCGTCGGCCGCAAGAAGGATGTGATCTTGCGTGGCGGCTATACAATTGCGGCCGGTGAAATCGAAGCCGTGCTGGCCGCTCATCCGGACATTATCGAAGCTGCAGTAATCGGTGTCCCCGATCGCGAACTCGGCGAAGAAATGGCGGCCTTTGTCACCCTGCGGTCGGCAGCCGACCGACCGACAGTGTCATCTGGCGATATCGTCGACTTCTGCCGGAACCAACTCGCCAGCTTCAAGGTTCCACGGCGGATCCATATCCGTAGCGTGTTGCCCAAAGGCCCAACCGGCAAGATTCTCAAGGCACGGCTCTTGGATTGAGCGAGGTGCCTCTTCTCGATGTTCGATCCCAGCCCTGGATTGCGGCTCAGCAAACGTCGAGAGCGAGTTCCGACGAGCGGCCATTTCCTAGTCTCGGGTATACGACGAAACCCGCTATCGTTTAGATCGTGTCCCGCGGAGTGGTGTAAGAGCGTTGCGCTCTACGCTGCTCCCGGCGGGTAGGGCCGGGACGTTCAGGCTGCCACGGTGGGCAGCGTGATGGGGACATCATCGCTCAGCGGAGCGATGGATTCCAGCGTCATGTATCTCCTTGAGACGGCCCACTCGTCGTTCTGCTCGAGAAGGATGGCGCCGACGAGCCGTGTGATGGCGGCTTCGTTGGGAAAGATACCGACGACGTTGGTGCGACGCTTGACCTCGGCATGGAGCCGTTCGATCGGGTTTGTGGAGTGCAATTTCTGGCGGTGCTCCCTGGGGAAGCTCATGTAGGCGAGGACGTCGTGCTCGGCTTCGTCCATGAGAACTGCCAGCTTGGGCACCTTGAGCCTGAGCTGGTCGGCGACCTGGCGCCACTGGACCTTCGCGCTGTCGGCGTCCTCCTGGGCGAAGGCGGTGGCGACGAAGGCGGAGACGACGCGCCGGCCCTGGCGGCCGGCATGGGCCAGCAGGTTGCGGGCGAAGTGCACGCGGCAGCGCTGCCATGTGGCGCCGAGGATCCGGGTCGCGGCGGCCTTCAGGCCCTTGTGGTCGTCGGAGATCACCAGCTTCACGCCGCGCAGCCCGCGCCGGGCCAGCGAGCGCAGGAACTCGGTCCAGAAGGCCTCGGCCTCAGACGCGCCGATCGCCATGCCCAGGACCTCGCGGCGGCCCTGGTCGTTGACGGCCACAGCCACGGTCACCGCGACCGAGACGATGCGCCCGGCCTCGCGCACCTTTACATAGGTTGCGTCGAGCCACAGATAGGGCCAGTCGCCCTCCAGCGATCGATCGAGGAAGCCGTTGACCTTATCGTCGATCTCGCCGCACAGCCTGGAGACCTGGCTCTTGGAGACGCCCGACATGCCCATGGCCTGCACCAGGTCGTCGACCGAGCGGGTCGACACGCCCTGGATGTAGGCCTCCTGGATCACCGCAGCCAGCGCCTTCTCGGCCATCCGCCGCGGCTCCAGGAAGCCCGGGAAGTAGCTCCCCTTCCTCAGCTTCGGGATCTTCAGCTCGACCGTGCCGGCCCGCGTCTCCCAGGACCGGTCGCGGTAGCCGTTGCGGTGGGTGATACGATCCGCCGAGCGCTCGCCGTGAGCGGCGCCGGTCAGGCCCTCGACCTCCAGTGCCATCAGCCGCTCGGCCGTGAAGCCGATCATCTCGCGAAGCAGATCGGCATCGGAGCTCTTCTCCAAAAGCGCGCGCAGGGTCATCATGTCCTGGGTCATCGTGGTTCTCCTTCGGGTCAGGTTGGTTTGCACTAGCCCAACCCTAAACCGGAACCGCGATGGCCTCCGCTGTGGATAGCCGGCTTGCCTACGCCAGACTCTCGGCGGTCGCTACGGCAAGCCGCCTACCCACAGCTAACAGAGGCTCCAACAACTCCTACACCACGTCCTGGGACACGACCATCGTTTACCCCGACGCCGACGCTGGTAGATCAGCGCATGGTTCCGCGTTTGCCACGGATAAATGAATCTACTCCCCAATTGGCAGCCGCCTAAACCACATGCATGATCCGCCCGCCTAACCCCTTTCCCCAGGTTCTGCGAGGAGTCTGCGCTTGCCAGGTGCCGTGACCTACGAAGTCTACGCGCTCATCAATGACCGTTGGCTGCTGGACACGAGCTTCCGCGGGGATCAGCGCCAACGCGCGATCGACGAGGCGCAACAACTGGCAAAACGCCCAGACGTTGGCGTATCCAAGGTAATACGCGAAACCTACGACGCGAGCCGCCAGCGCATGAAGGAAACGACGGTTTTCCGGAGTGATCGCGCCGATCCTAGCAGTACAGCGACGATCTCACGCGCAGCCGCGGAGCGCCATGCCGATCAGGCACCGTCGATCCGGCGAATTCAGAATAACGAAATGCAACAAACGGCACCGGTGCGAGACCAACACGCCGTGGCTACAGTGCGCGCCCGATCAACGACCTATCAGCACGTCGGCGGCGCCGGAGCCGGATCGCCCTTTGCCACGCTCGTCTTGAAAATTCTGTTGATCGGCATAACCAGTTTCGCATTTGCAACGTTCACGACCTGGGTTATGGCATCGGTATGAAACAAGCCCCCATCGATCGATCGGCCACGAACACAATTGAGGATATCGACGACGCCGAACTGGAGAGATTGATGCAGTCGGCGCGCGAGCATGGCGACGATTTATCTCGCCACCTCATCACTTGGCGTGAGGCCAACCTCGCCGACTACCCAGACGATGGGATCCAGACCGCTTCCCTAATCGCGTCGCTCGTCCCAGTCGCCGATACTTTGTTTGAACACAGTCAACAAACATCGGTCGACGATGCCGTTCGTGAGGCCAACGTTGTCCTGAGGGCGATGTTGCATAGGCGGGCTTTGGCCAACCGGGATTAGTTCACGCTAATCCTACCGTTTTGAAGTTGTACCCCGAAGGGAGCCCGCCGGTATCGAGCCTGTCGGTCGCGCGGGCAAACAAATTTGTTTTGGTGGGTTCCAAGTGCGCCGCTTATTATCTGGAGGCGCCCACAAAGCTAGAATCCGGAGGATACCATGAGTGATAACGTTCACTGGCTGCTCGAAGTCAAAATCAAGGACGGCGCGTTAGGCGATTTCAAGGCCCTAATGGGTGAGATGGTCGAGGCCACCAAGTCGAATGAACCCAATGCGATGAACTACGAGTGGTTCATCAGTGAGGACAACGCCACCGCCCACGTCTACGAGCGTTACGCTGACTCGGCCGCAACAATGACCCATCTCGCGTGGTTTGGCGCAAACGCCGCGGACCGATTTCTGGCGGCCGTTGAACCAACTCGGTTCACGGTATACGGCGATCCCAGCGCCGATGTTCGAGAGGCATTGGCCGGGTTCGGCGCCGCCCATTATTCGCAGATTGGCGGTTTTGCACGAACCGACTGACAATTCCATTTGCTCCCGGCACCCGATTCAAAACGCATCTATTTTTTTTGCGATGTGACACGGGCAGCGGAGCCACGGCCGGTCGGGCCGTGGACACCCGTAACTTCGTAGCCCTGCCGATTGGGTTAGGCCGCTACTCGCGTTGGCGCGCCGCGGTTTGACGATCGCTTGCGATTGCGAACCTTGGGCTGGCTTCGCTTGTGGGAGAATCCGTTACGCGATTTCTTAGCCTTGCGTAGCTCGGCATCCGTGACCGTAGGCGGTTGCTCCCCAATCACCGTCAACTGGCGTTTGATGAGACGTTCGATGTCGCGCAGATAACCGCGCTCGGTACGATCGCAGAACGAAAACGCCACCCCGCCGGCACCAGCGCGTGCGGTCCGCCCGATGCGATGGACGTAGCTTTCCGGCTCGTTGGGAAGTTCGTAGTTGATGACATGGGTAACGCCGTCGACATCGATACCGCGAGCGGCGATATCGGTGGCCACTAAAACCCGTGCATCACCGGTACGGAACCGCTTAAGCGCGCGCTGCCGGGCACCTTGAGATTTGTTGCCATGGATGGCTTCGGCATCAACGCCAGATCTGCCGAGCTTTTCTGCGACACGGTTGGCACGATGTTTGGTGCGCGCAAACACGATCACGCGTGACAGCGCCGGATCGTCAAGCATGCTGGCGAGCAAAGCCGCCTTGTCGGCGGTATCGACGTGGTAAATGCACTGCTCGAGACGTTCGATCGGCGTCGCTTGCGGCGTCACTTCGACGCGCACCGGGTCGACCAGGAAGTCGCTCGAGAGCCGTGCAACTTCGCTTGGCATGGTCGCGGAAAATAACAATGATTGGCGCTTCTTGGGCACGGCCGAAATGATTTTCCGAACATCATTGATGAAGCCCATGTCGAGCATGCGGTCGGCCTCGTCGAGAACGAGGAACTCGATCGCGTCGAGCCGTAGCCGGCGCTGGCCCATCAGATCGAGCAAACGCCCCGGCGTAGCGATGATGATATCGACGCCCCGCAATAGCGCGCCGACTTGTGGCCGCTGGCTGACACCGCCGTAGATCACGGTCTGGCGCAGATGTTGATACTGGCCGTAGGCGCGGAACTCATCGTTAATCTGGATCGCCAGTTCGCGGGTTGGCGCGAGGACCAGAGCGCGCGGGTTGCGCGCGCCGCCGTTTTGGCGAGATTGCGAGAGTTTATGGAGAATGGGCAACGCGAAGGCCGCGGTTTTGCCGGTGCCGGTTTGGGCAACACCTAAAATGTCGCTGCCGTCGAGGAGTATGGGGATGGCCCGCGCCTGGATCGGCGTGGGGACGATGTGGTTTCTGGTTTTTAACGCACGTTGGATCGGCTCGGCGAGGCCGAGTTCCGAAAAACTACTGATAGTCACTTAGATTTCCTTATACGCCTTGCAGCGCGACCAGCTTTCAATACGGTCGGGCCAAGGCCTTAACCCTGCCCCGAGCGCGGCCGGAGCGGGCAGATTTTTGATTATTGTTCCCGGGAGATGGCGCCGCTTAGACGGCGCTTCGCGCTATCGCGAGACAATGTACGCCCGACACATGGGCCTCCGGCCCCGATATGTCAAGTCAATCAGCGCGATCGAGCGCATCGATCAGCACCGGATTGACCAGGTCGGGCCTTGTCACCGGCGCCATGTGGCCACCCTCGGGAATCTCAACGTAGCTGACGCCAGCGAGGTTGTTTCTAAGGATCTCGGCGATTCCGTGGATCGATGCTCTGGTATTTGCGCTTACGATCACGTCGGTGCGCTCGGCCAAGGGCGCCCAGGCCTCGACGGGCGTCGTTTCATCGAACACGCTGTCCCACTCATGAAAGGCATGCGTCATCGCTCGTAACAGAGCTGCGCGCCGGCTCTCATTGACCGCAGCCCAGGTCCCTTTACCATTCCAATGGTCGATGAAATCAGCGGCCACGCTCTCCCAGTCACCGTTTTCACCTTGTCGTTTGAAGTGATCGCGAACCGCCTTTATCTCGGCGTAGGCCCCGTGATTGCCGTGCATCGCCAACAGATAGAAAACGTTGGGTTCGAACAGCACCAGACAACGGATCCGTTCCTGCAATGCCAGCGCCGCCTTCATCGCCACGGCACCGCCAAAAGAATGGCCGATCAGACTTAAGGGCCCGTCGATCGTTGCTGCGATCGTTTCGACCAGCCTGGCTTGATCGGCCAGGGTTTGCGCCCGGGTGGCCGGCCAGGCAGAGGTTTCGCCATAGCCCATCTGGTTGACCGCAATCAACCGATAGCGATGCGCGATCTGTTTAGTCAGGCGACGCCATTGCTCGCGTCCGGTGCCGGAGCTATGCAGCAAGATGACGGGCGGCCCCGCGCCCTCGTCTGAATACTCAACGCGGAATTGACCCGACTGCAATACCGCCACCCCAGTCTCCCCTAACTTTCGATCCATAACATAGTTACCGCCGCTTAGTGGCGCGACGCTAACCGGTGGGTCTCGTTCTGGCCGGCTTGGTCGCTGAATTTCGCTGCTTTTTCTCCGGGGATCAGGGAAGCTCGTCAAAGATACGTTTGCTAAGCCCCGCGCGACGCGCATACACGAGACGAGTTCAATGAAAACCCATACCAAAGTCGTGATCATCGGTGGCGGCGTCGTCGGTTGTTCGGTGCTCTATCACCTGACCAAACTGGGCTGGACCGATGTTGTCCTGATCGAGCGTGCTGAACTCACAGCGGGTTCGACATGGCACGCAGCGGGTGGCTTCCACACACTCAACGCCGACACCAATATGGCCGCACTGCAGGGCTATACGATCAAGCTGTATCGCGAGTTGGAAGAGATCACCGGCATGTCGTGCGGCCTTCACCATGTCGGCGGCCTGACACTGGCAGGAACCCGCGATCGGTTGGACTATCTTAAAGCCGAACGGGCCAAGCACCGCTATATGGGGCTCGATACCAAGATCGTCGGCCCCGACGAAATCGCCGCGCTATCGCCGATCACCAATGTCGAGGGCGTGCTCGGCGCGCTCTACGATCCCCTCGACGGCCACCTCGATCCCGCGGGCACCACCCACGCCTATGCCCGCGCCGCCCGCATGGCTGGCGCTGAGGTGGAGTTGCGCAATCCGGTTGTCGAAACCAACGCGCGTGCCGACGGTTCCTGGGATGTAGTCACGGCGAAGGGCACGATCGTCTCTGAGCACGTGGTCAATGCTGGCGGGCTATGGGCGCGCGAAGTTGGCGCGCTGGCTGGCGTCTACTTCCCGCTACACCCGATGGAACACCAATATCTCGTGACCGACGACGTCGCCGAGATCTACGAACGCGATGGCGAACTGCCGCATGTGATTGATCCCGAGGGCGAGAGCTATTTGCGTCAGGAGGGCCGCGGCCTCGTGATTGGTTTCTATGAACAGACGTGCGTCCCGTGGGGCGTCGATGGGACGCCGTCCGATTTCGGTACGGAGTTGCTGGAAGATGATCTCGACCGGATCAGCGTATCGGTCGAATTTGCCTGTCGCCGCTTCCCCGTGCTCGAGCGCGCCGGGATCAAGACCGTTATCAACGGACCGTTCACCTTTGCGCCCGATGGAAATCCGCTGGTCGGTCCGGTGCCGGGCTTGCGCAATTACTGGTCGGCTTGCGCTGTTATGGCCGGCTTCAGCCAGGGCGGCGGGGTCGGCCTGACGCTGGCCGAGTGGATGGTCGATGGCGAACCCTCACGCGACGTTTTCGCGATGGACGTTGCCCGCTTCGGCGACTGGATCACGCCTGGCTACACGCATGACAAGGTCAAGGAGAACTACCAGCGGCGCTTCTCGATCTCCTATCCCAACGAGGAATTGCCGGTCGCGCGACCGTTTCAAACCACGCCGGCTTACGAGATATGGAAGCGGCAACGCGCGGTGTTCGGCGCGGCATACGGGATGGAGGTCGTGAATTATTTTGCGCCCGCTGGAGAAGCGTTGCAGGAAACGCCAACCTTCCGCCGGTCCAATGCGTTTGCTGCGGTAGCCGAGGAATGCCGCGCCGTTCGCGAGCAAGTCGGCATCACCGAAATTCATAACTTCGGCAAATATCAAGTCAACGGCGCCGGCGCCCGCGACTGGCTCGACCGCATGATGGCGGGCCGTATCCCGAAAACGGGGCGCGTCGGTTTAACCCCGATGCTCAGCCCCAAGGGCCGGCTAATCGGCGACTTCACGATTTCAACGCTGGCCGAGGATCGCTTTCAGTTGACCGCGTCATTCGCGGCCCAGGACTACCACACCCGCTGGTTCGTCCAGCACCTGCTCGAGGATGGCGTCTCCATTGAGAACGTATCGACCAGCCGCATTGGATTTCAGATCGCCGGGCCCAATGCGCGCGAACTGCTATCGCGGGTTACCAATGGCGATGTCTCGAACGACGCATTTCGGTTTATGGATGTGCGCGAAATGGCGGTCGGCGCTAGCGACGCGATCGTCCAGCGCGTTTCCTATACCGGTGATCTCGGATTTGAGATCTATGTAGCGGCGGCGGAACAAGCCGCCCTTTACGAAACTTTGGCGGCCGCGGGCGGCGATCTCGGCCTCACGCCGTTTGGCATGCGCGCGATGATGAGCCTGCGATTGGAAAAATCTTATGGCTCCTGGTTCCGCGAATATCGGCCGGATTACATGCCGGCCGAAACCGGGCTCGATCGCTTTGTACGCTACGACAAGCCGGTCGAATTCATCGGCAAGGCAGCCGCGCTGGAAGAACGTGATCGCGGGCCCAAGCGCCGCCTATGCACCTTCGTCGTCGATGCCGATGACGCCGATGTATGGGCGGACGAGCCAATCTGGGTGGACAACGAGGTGGTCGGTTTCGTCACTTCGGGCGGCTACGCGCACAACGCCAAAGCCTCGGTCGCGCTGGGATTTCTGCCGGTCGACATGATCGAGGAGGGCCGCGCCATCGAAATCGAAATCCTCGGCGAGCGACGTCCGGCGCGCCTAATCACCGCTCCGTTGTTCGATGCCGATGGCGCACGCCTTCGTGGACGTTCCTCTTAGGGCAGTCCGGACCTTACGGTACGACGGGCAAAGAGTAAGAGTCCGACTCGAAACTCTATGTTTGATAACAGTACCTTGCGAGCCGCCTTGTGAGGAGTCGGATGTTGGCGACAAGAATCCATGCCTGTGCGGAGGCGATTGATTTCTCCCAATCCTTGGCCAGTCGACGGCATCGGTTGAGCCAGGCGAAGGTCCTCTCGACGACCCATCGTCTGGGCAGGAGCTCGAAGCCCTGGGCGGTGTCTGAGCGCTTGATGATCTCGAGCTTCCAGCGGCCGATGTCCTCAAGGGCGCCCTCGAGTTTCGGTCCCGCGTAGGCGGCGTCGGCGAAGAGGTGACGCAGCCGGGGGAAGCGATGACGGATCGATTTGAGGACCTCGGGCGCGCCGTCGCGGTCCTGGATATCGGCTGCGTGCACGATCAGGCCGACCAGCAGGCCGAGTGTATCGGTGACGATGTGACGCTTGCGGCCCTTGATCTTCTTGCCCGCGTCATAGCCCCGAACACCACCGCTTTCCGTGGTTTTCACGCTCTGGCTGTCGATCACCCCGGCGCTCGGGCCGGCCTCGCGTCCTTCCAGCTCCCGGGCCGCCATGACCAGGTGATGGTTGATGCTCTCCAGCAGGCCGTTGGAGCGCCAGTCGTAGAAATAGCGCTGGACCGTGGAAGGCGGAGGGAAGTCGTTCGGCAACATCGCCCACTGGCAGCCCGTCGAGGCCATGTACATGACCGCATCCATGACATGGCGCAGGTCCGTCGTCCTCGGCCGGCCGATCTTCTTGCGCGGCGGCATGAGCGGCGCGATCAACGCCCACTCTCGATCCGTCAGGTCGCTTGCGTAGCGCCCGCCACGGCGCTCATAATTCGGGCGAGTGATTTCGGTCCACATGTTGTGCCTCCTCGTTTGCTTTGACACAACCGAGTAAGCCACAACCGACTGAAATCACTCAACTAGTTTCGGGTTGGCCTCTAAGCGAGGAACGTTATCGTATTGGGCTAAACGGGCACCGCTGCGTCGGCGTATTGGTCAACAAACTCACCCACGGGCGGAATCGGCGTGATCGACTACTACATCGATCAAGACCCCATCGATCAAGACCCCATTGGGGTCAGTGGTAATAAAGTGCCGCTGGCCAAATGGTTCATCTTTGAGCGCCACCAGAATGGGCAATGCATTGGCCTGCGCGCGCGCATATTCCGCGTCAACGTCCTCAACTTCAAAATTGAGGATTAAGCCGCCGACGCGACCGCGCGCAGATTCGGGGACGGTTTCATGCCCACCTTCGAGGACTGCGATATTGACTGTCTCGTCTTCCATCGATTGTAAATGTACGTACCAATCGCTCTTGAAGAGAGCGTGAAAGCGAAAATTTGCTGCGTAGAACTCGGTCGTTGCCGCAACATCATCTGTCATGATGACAGGGTAAAACTGGTTGGCTTTCATGGCGTTGCCCCCTCTTCGATTCCGGTGTGCACCCTGGAGTACAATTACATACATTGTGTATCTTATTTGTGTTATATACATACAATCTGTATGTCAGCAAGAAAAATAGAGCGACGCTCGCATCGTGAACGACGTGAACACACGCGCGCCGCGCTGATCGAAGCGGCCCGCGGGTTCTTCGTTGCGAAGGGCTACGCCGACACCGGCACGCCCGAGATTGTGGCGGCGGCGAACCTGACGCGCGGAGCGCTCTACCACCACTTCGCCGACAAAAGAGACCTGTTCCGGGCGGTCGTGGAGCACGAAGCGGCCGCGGTGGCGGCGCAAATCCAGCAGGAAAGCGGGTCGGCAATGTCCGCGTGTGCGGCTTTATGCGAAGGTGCAGATGCGTACTTCAGCGCCATGGCGAAGCCAGGACGGACGCGACTGTTGCTGGTTGATGCTGCCTCGGTGTTGGGACAAGCCGAGGCCGATCGTATCGACCGGGAGACCAGTTGGCATACCCTTCGGGCAGGCCTCGCCCAAGGGACGGCCGACGGCGAGTTAACCGTCATGCCCCTGGATGTCGCCACGACGCTGTTGTCGGCCGCATTCGACCGCGCCGCGCTGGATATTGCCGGCGGTGAATCCAGCGCCGACTATCGGGCAGCCATTCGCACGCTGATCGAGGGCCTGACTGTCAATCGGCGTCCAAAATTGACCCCCAATCGGCGTGCAATATTGACCCCCCTGAGCGGCACGGCGGAGGTTGTCCCGGTAGTCAATAGGGGGGACCCGAGCGGCTTCGTGTAGCGCCTTGCGGTGCGCGGAGCGAAGCCGCGTGGGAGGTACGGGTTGACCCAGCGGGGCAAGCGGGCCGCAGGCACGGCCTGCCGGGTCAGCAGCGGTTCTTGAAGCGCCAGCTCTCGTTGCCGGTCTCGATGATCTCGCAATGGTGGGTCAGGCGGTCGAGCAGGGCTGTGGTCATCTTGGGGTCGCCGAAGACGGAGGGCCATTCGCCGAAAGCGAGGTTGGTGGTGACGATGATCGAGGTGCGCTCGTAGAGCCGGCTCATCAGATGGAACAGCAGCTGGCCGCCGGCCTGGGCGAAGGGCAGGTAGCCGAGTTCGTCGAGGATGACGAAGTCGCGTCGGATGAGCTGGTCTGCGGTGCGGCCCTGGCGTCCGGCACGGAGTTCGGCCTCGAGATGGTTGACCAGGTCGACGACGTTGTAGAAGCGGCCGCGTGCGGCCTTGCGGATGCAGGCGCGGGCGATGGCGACGGCGAGATGGGTCTTGCCGGTGCCGGTGCCGCCGACCAGCACGATGTTGCGCTTGCCCTCCAGGAAGCCACCTGTGGCGAGTTCCTGGATCAGGGGCTCGTTGACCGGTGAGGCGGCGAAGTCGAAGTCGGCCAGCTCCTTGGCCGTCGGCAGCCTGGCGGACGCCATCTGGTACTTGATGGAGCGCGCCTGCTTGTCGGCGACCTCGGTCTGCAGCAGCGTACCGATGATCTGCTGCACCGGATGACGACGCTTGAGCCCGTCGGCGAGGATGTCGTCGTAGGCGGCGCGCATGCCCGCGAGCTTCAACGCCGTCATCATCGCCAGCACCTCATGACGCTCCATGACCGGCCTCCCTCAGGCGATCGTAGCGCTGACAGTCGGCCACCGGCCGGTGGCGAAGCTGCAGGCCCTCGGGCGTCGGGATGGTCGCCGGCGGTGCCGGCTGGCACTGCCGGGCGAGGATGTTGAGCACGACGTCGGCGCTGCAGGCGCCGAAGTCGAGCGCCTCGGCACAGGCCGCCTCGACCGCCTCCAGCCCGTCCTCCTGAACCGCCGCGAGGATCCTCACGAACTGCCTGTCACCGTCGTCGCAACCCGTCAGCCGGGCCCGTATGCGGCCGAGCGCGCCGGGCAGTTGCCAGCCCTTGAAGGGCGCGCCGTTCCTCAGCGCACCAGGCTTCCGCGTCAGGATCGGCACGTAGTGCCACGGATCGTAGGCGATCTCGCCGCGCCCGAAGCTCCGGGGATGCTCGGCGACGGTCTCGCCGTCCTGGCGGATGACGATCCGATCGGCGTAGGCCCGCACGTCGACCGTCCGCCCGACGGCGCGGGCCGCCACGCTGTAGTGGTTGTTGTCGAAGCGCACCAGACAGGTCTTGGACACCGCCACCTCGGTGGCGTGGAAGCCGTCGAAGGGGCCGCGATAGGCCATCAGGAAGGGCCGCTCCTCCTCGAACACCTGCCACACCGTCTTGCCCTCGATCGTCGGATGCGGCCGCTTCTTGGCGTCCTCGATACACCGATCCATCAGCCACGCGTTGATCTCGGCGTAGGAGCGGCCCCGCGGGATGGGCACGAACAGGCGGCCGCGGACGTCACCCACCTGCCTCTCGACCTGCCCCTTCTCCCAGCCCGCACCCGGAGTGCACGCCACCGGCTCCACCAGATGGTGGGAGCACAGCTCCAGAAAGCGCCGGTTGTAGGCGCGCTCCTTGCCGACGAAGACCATGCTCACCGCCGTCTTCATGTTGTCGTAGATGCCCCGCCGGCAGACCCCGCCGAAGAAGTGGAAGGCCCGTTCGTGCGCCTCGAACACCATCTCCTGGCTCTCGCGCGGGAAGATCTGAACCAGCTGCATGCGGCTGTAGCAGAGCCGCATGTGCGCCGCCTTCACCTTGGTCGTCACACCCGACAGGCGCGCGTACTCGTGGCTCCAGTCGAACTGGTAGGCCTCGCCGGGATCGAAGCTCAGCGGCACAAAACCCTGCGACGGCGACAACAGCCGCCACCGCCGACGCCAGGTCCTGGCGTAGCGGCGCACCGCGTCGTAGCCGCCGCCATAGCCCAGAGCCGCAAGATCTTCATGAATCCGCAGCAGAGACAGCCGATCCCGGCGCGGCTTCTTCTCGTTGGCCTCCAGCTGGCGCTCGAGCTCATCCACCCACGGTCCAAGCTTCGGCATCGGCTGGATCTTGCGCTCGTAGCTGTACGAGGTCTCATCGCCCCGCACCACCTTGCGCACCGTGTTCTTCGAAACCCTCAAATCCCGGGCGATCTTCTTGATCGGAACGCCCCTCACCAGATGATCCCGACGGATCCGCGCAATCGTCTCCACTACCAGCATCTCCCCCACCTCGTCTGTCCAAACAACGAGGTGTGTTCAAGAGCACAAAACCAGGGGGGTCATCTGTGGACGCCTCCGTTGATGCAAGCATTTCTTTGAACGTCTCGGGGCATGTGGTCAGGTGCGGTCATCTGTCCGGCCTCATGATGCGGCTGGTTTGACGCCGCAGGCCCGTATGGAGATGCGCGAACCGGGTCCAAGATCAATTTTGCGGGCTTGAAAGCCCCTTGACCCACCGCTGGTTTTCCCGATCCCGTCTCGATTGACCGTTTGCCCTTACTCGTCCTCCGACCTGCTCACACCCCCGACGTCATTCCGCGAGGTTGCCGCCGTGTCAGGCAGCAGCCGGCGCGAAACCTCGGTAGGTCTCCTTGCGTGTCATGAGCACCCAGACGATGCGCGCCATCTTGTTGGCCAGCGCCACCGCGACAAGCATTCGCGGCTTGCGCGCCAGCATCCTGGCCAGCCAGGGGTCGTTCGTTTCGCCGCGCCTGACCGCCGAGCTGACGACAGCCATGGCGCCGATGATCAAGAGGCGCCTGAGATCGCGTTGGCCCATCTTCGATATCCTGCCAAGCCTCGGCTTGCCGCCGGTCGTGTGTTGTCGCGGCACGAGGCCCAGCCAGGCAGAGAAGTCGCGGCCGCGCCGAAAGCTCTCCATCGGCGGCGCGAAGGCCTGGAGCGCCATCGCGCTGATCGGCCCGATCCCTGGGATGGTCATCAGCCGTGCCGCCTGCTCGTCCTGACGCGCGCAGGCGCGGAGCTCCTTTTCCAATCCGCCGATCTTCGCGTCGAGGTCAGCGATCTGACCGAGCAGAACGCCGCCCAGCGCGCGGACCGCTCCCGGTAGTCCCGAACCCGGATCCTCGAGTGCCGATGCCAGCCGACCGACATGAGCCACACCCTGCGGGGCAACGACGCCGAACTCCGCCAGATGCCCCCGCAGCGCGTTGATCGTCTGCGTGCGCTGGCGCACCAGAAGATCGCGCGTGTGGAACAGCATCGCCCTTGCCTGTTGCTCTTCCCCCTTCACCGCCACAAAGCGCATGGTCGGGCGCTGCGCCGCCTCGCAGATCGCCTCCGCGTCCGCCGCGTCGTTCTTCTGCCGCTTCACGAACGGCTTCACGTAGATCGGTGGGATCAGCCTCACATCGTGGCCGAGCTGCATAATCTCTCGGCCCCAATGGTGAGCGCTCGCACAGGCCTCCATCGCCACAACGCAGCGCGGTAGTGCGGCGAGAAAGTACAGCAGCTTCTCCCGACTAACCTTCCTACGGAACGCGACCGAACCGTCCGCCCGAGCACCGTGAAGCTGAAAGCTGCGCTTCGCCAGATCGATCCCGATGATGTTAACCTGTTCCATGGATGCCTCCTCCTCTGGGGGTTGGTCACACCACCACCTTGGCACACTGCGATGCCGTCGGGAGGAGGCGTCCACTCCATCAATTTTGGACGCCGATAACCCCCAATAGGGGGTCAATATTCCACGCCGAACAACATCACTGTCGCGCTAATGAGTATCGCGGCCGCCGCTCACAGCGCGGAACTGCGCCTCACCGTCGACGGTATTCGTAGCGAACAGGGCAAGGTCATGGTCGCGCTGCACGCGCCCAAATCCGGGGTTAGTTTCCCCGACGGCGCCGGCGCCGTGGCGGCGCAATGGCGCGCGGCGCGAAGCGGAGCACTGGAGTTTGTCTTTACCGGACTTCCCGCCGGTCGCTTTGCCATCGCCGTCTTCCACGACGAAAACGGCAACGATGCCCTCGACACCAACCTGCTCGGCATTCCCAAGGAGGGCTACGCGTTCAGCGAGAACGCGCGCGGCTTTGCCGGACCCCCCTCATTCGATGCCGCGGCCGTCGAAATCAACGACGCCGATACCAAGTCAACGGCCGCAACAATGGGATATTAGGAGTTTTTGCGATGATCGCTCGACGAACTCTCTTGCACGCGCTTGCGGCGACGCCGCTCGCCGTACCGCTGACGCTTGGGCTCGGCCAAACCAGCGCGTTGGCAGTTACCGCCACCTCCTGGAAACAGGCATTCGATGCCGCGCTAGCCGACGACCCCCGGTTGCTCGGCTGGAAAGGTGTTACCGACAAACGCCTCGAAACCACGGACCCACCCATAACCGGCACCTTGCCGCACGACCTCCGCGGTACGTTCTATCGCAACGGTCCGGCGCGCCACGAACGCGCCGGTCATCGCTATCATCATTGGTTCGATGGCGACGGCATGGTGCAGGCCTTCCGTTTCGACGGCGGCCGGGTCAGCCATTTGGGCCGCATGGTCGAGACTGCGAAGTTGGCGACCGAGGAACAGGCGGGACGCCATCGGTTGCCGGGGTTCGGGACGCCAGCGACTGAGCCAATCACATTGCGCGGGGCCGATGATCTAAACCCCGCCAATATCAGCGTCCTTCACCATAGCGGCGAACTCCTGGCCCTGTGGGAGGGCGGCTCAGCGCATCGTTTGGACCCCACCACCCTGGCCACGATCGGCCGTAAGTCATGGCACGACGACCTCGACGGCGCGGCATTCTCAGCCCATCCCAAGCTCGAGCCCAACGGCACGTTGTGGAACTTCGGCTACGCGCTCAACCAAGGTTTGCTGGTGCTGTATCACATCGGAAACACCGGCAAACTGAGCAAAGCCGGAACCGTACCAATCGACAATTTGGGAATGGTGCACGATTTCGCCGTCACGGCACGGCATTTGGTATTTGTGATCCCGCCGCTCGTCTACGATCGCACCCGATTCGGCCCGCGTCGGTCGTTTCTCGATTCGCACGATTGGAGGCCCGAGCTCGGCACCCGCATTTTAGTGGTCGCGAAAGACGATTTCTCGCAGCGCCGCTGGTACCAGCTGCCTGCTGGTTTCAGTTTTCATTTCGGCAACGCCTGGGAAGATGCCGCCGGCACCATCCGCTTCGACTATTGCACCGCCCCCGATGCGACGGTGATGACCGAGACACTGCGCTATGTGATGCGTGGCGAGTTTCGCCCCGCCACCGGGCCAACCCGCTTTGCGCAGGTGGTGCTCGATCCGGGCGGTTCGGCAACCCAACAGATCTCACAGGTGGCAGCCGAGTTCCCGCGAGTCGCCCCCAGCGTGGTGGCCCGGCATTATCGCCAGGTGTATGTGCTCGCCGGCGGTGCCGGTATTAGCGGCGGCGGCTTACGCGCGATCGCACGCGTCGATACCGAGATGGGGATCGCGGACTCATTCGACTACGGTGCCAGGTTCATTCCCGAAGAGCACGTGTTCGTGCCACGCCCTGGGGCGACCGACGAAACCGACGGTTGGTTGATCGGCACCGCGCTGGACCTCGATGCTGCGATCACGCGATTGTCTGTATTCGAGGCCAGCCACCTCAACCACGGGCCCATTGCCTCGGCCGCACTTCCCTATCCGCTGCCACTCGGATTCCACGGGACATTCGCCGCGACTTAGCCGGGCCAGAGCATGTCAATTTACGCCAACCGCGAACTGGTGGCTCGGTCGGACTTTAGGCCGCAATACGGCGCAGGGTATGCCTGGATACGAACGACTCGCCCTCGGACTCATCATTAATTTCAAGCAGGGCCAAACAGGCCTCACGGCTGCCAACCGCCAGGCAAAATCCATCAATATTGAGGGCAAGTATATCGTGATGCTCCCGGCCCGGGATTTCTGATGACTGGAAGTCCATATCAGGGTTCCTTTCGGTTCCGTCAACCTTGATTTCAGCGCGTACAACTACAATTACTGGTTGTTCAACGCTTTCTTGAGACAAACCTGCGATAGAGTTTCCTGCGCCGCAATTGGGGCGATTCCACGGATCTGCGAGGGTTATGACACCTGGTCGCCCACCTAGGGCGGAATCATCCGCAGCGGCCTGAGCCACTACCCGCGTCAAAGAGCGGGAATACCCTTATAACGGGAATTACCGTACATTTACACAACTAGGCTAGCGGGGCTCAGGAGGACGTGTACGCGTTGGCGACCAGGATCGACGTTATAGCGTCTCAAGCAGATACCGCCGGTTAAGCGCCTGCGTGGGCCGCCCGTTCATGGGGAAGATCGACGCAAACGTGGATATTTGTTCGACCGACAATTCAAGCGGTTGCTTAAACACCGTCCAGATCACGATCTGCGAGCACGGCGGCGTTGTTAGCGAGCCAAGATAGCGGAAGTAACCGCTCTCGGGCGGCAACAGAGTGGCGGGATTGAACACCCCACCCGTGGCATCACCGGGATTGTCAGGCATCGCCCCCCAGATCGGCGCCAGCCCATCGTTATGACGTCCTGGTTTGAAGAATACGCCGAGCACAGCGAGCGTCCCGTTGGCCGCGGCGTGCACAAGATGCGCCTCGAGTTGGAACGAGTTCCCTGCCAGCAGATGCTCACTGGGATGATGAAAATGGAGCTGCAGGAAGTCGAACCTGGTGTCGTCGAGTTCGACAAAGCCACCAGGTTCTGCGTTGACTTGAATGGTATGGCCGTTGTTTACGATTTTTAGCGGCATCTCGCGATAGCTCACAGCTACACCCGGCAATTTGCTGCGGGTCGCCCCGACCAGATCAATCGGCGATTGTTGAACGCCTTCAGAGCAGGCGCCAAAGCCGGGATCCAACTCACCCCAGCGGCCCGGCCCTTCCTTCCCGCTATACCCCCAATGCCTTTTCGACTCGGCAGCATTCGCCAATGATGAAATGCAGATCGGACACGTGATGGCCAATGAGCCCGCTAAATACTTTAATACGGATCGCCGTTGCATCCTGTCTCCCCCCTGCCGGCTTGTGCTGGCGTCGTTACATTCACGTTGCAATCAAGAGATTAGCTACTCGGCTGCGACCGCGTAGGCTTCGTCCGGTAGCTCTATATCGTAGAGCCTGGCGCAGGTCAGCGCCGAAATATCGGCCTGCACCTTCGGCGGCAGCTCGCCGAGAATATCTTCCATAATCTCGTGGGTGCGCGGGAAGGTGTTGCGTAAATGCGGGAAATCCGAGCCCCAGATAATCTGATTCGCCCCCTCAACGTCCCAGGCACGCTCGACATAGGGATCATCGACGAAGGTATGCCACACCCGGGTCGCCATGTATTCCTCGGCCGTGTGCTTGAGCGGCGCCAGGTTCATTACCCGGCCAAAGGCACCTTCGATCTGCTTGAGCCGGAACATGAAGAGCGGCAGCCACGATACTTCGTACTCGCCAAAGATCAGCTTGAGGTTGGGAAAACGGTCGAACAAACGCCCAAAAATGAACTCCTGGGTAACGATCGGACCGATGTCATCGAAGATCTCGATCAGTTTGGCCGGCGCAAGATCGATCTCGTCGGCGGTGTGGTAGGTGAAGGGGTCGCGGACCTGACCGGTGATCGAGTGAAACGTGATCGGCATGTCGAGATCCTGCGCAGCACCCCAAAAACTGTCGTAGCTGGGGTCGCGGTAGGGTTTGAATTGAGGCCGCAGCGCATTCTGCGGGATCGCCGTTCGCAGGCCTTTCTTGGCGATGCGGTTGAGTTCGGCGGTCGCCCATTGGGGATCGTGCATGTCGATCATTGCCGCCCCGAGCAGGCGTTTGGGATCGTGGCTGCAATATTCGGCGATCCAGTCGTTATAGACCTGGCAAACGTCCTGCAGGACGGTGACGTCCTCCATGCGCATATTAAGCAGCATGAAAGTCGAGTTAATGACCTCGGCAACGATACCGTCGTAATCCATCAGTTCGACGCGGATCGCCGGTTCGGTGTTGCAAAGTTTGACCTTGGCCTCCAGTTCGTCGCCCAGACCTTTTAGCTCACCCGTGGACTCCGCGGCGTCGGCCGGCTCCAGCAAGTCGACCTTGAGGTATTCGATACCCGTAAAGAAGTATTGGCCGGGTAAGCCCTTATAACCCTCGACCACCTGCGGCAGCTTATCGCCGTGTTTGTCGGCCAGGACGTTGGTCCACAGGTCGAACGGCTCGATGATATGTGAGTCGCCGGAGATAATGTATTTGGTGCTCATGATCGATCCTCTCTGAACCGGATGTGCAGAACGCCGGTTTTATCGACACTGTGCGCGCAAACGAATGGTAGGTGGCGCTTGGGCCGCACGCAAATTGTCCGTAGGATTGAGCCTTCAGGCCGGATCGATCAAAAGATCCCGGCGCGACCCCTGGGAGGAACTGTCGCAGTGAATCCAGTCGACCAACGCGATCCGCTCGCCGCGGGTTACCGGGGTAACGCGATGGGTAAAGTAGGCAGGAAAAACCACCATGATGCCCTGCCGGCGTAGCACCTCGGGATCGTACGCCGCGTTAAGGAATTCGAGGTCGCCACCGTCGTAATTATTACTCGGCGACAGCTGTACCGTGAAGCCAAGCTTGCGTGAACCGTTGCTCGTTGACTGATATCGACGTGCCAATCGTAACGATCGCCACCAGCTCGGTAACGCATGATCCACGGCATATCGTCGGGCACTATCGATGCGGCGACCGTGTTCACGAAACCGTGAACAACTAAAATTTGTTGGGGATGCCAGTTCGTACCGAAAGGCACCAACGATCGAACGTCTATCTCGGGCGATCGCCCTTGATTTGCGTGCGATGCATGATACGGCGTGCGCCAGCGTCAAATGCGTCGCGCCGATGCATGAGCGAGCGGTTGTCCCATAGCATCAGATCGCCGGCTTGCCAGACATGTTCGGTCGTGAATTGGGGCTGGGTACAGTGCGTCCAAAGTCTGTCGAGTAGCGCCTCACTTTCAGGCACCGAGAGCCCCTCGACATAGGCCCAGCTGCGGCGCCCAAGGTAGAGCGCTTTGGCGGCGGTCCCCGGATGAGTACGGACAATCGGGTGCTTGGTGCCGGGTTCGGCCGTCACATCGGTCGGCGGGCGCGCACCCTTTCGCAGTCCTCCGACGCTGGTCAGACTGGCGGAATGATTGACCCGGTGCCCGTCAATTGCATTGCTAAGGTCGTCCGGTAGGTTTGCATATGCCGCCGTCATATCGAGAAACCAGGTGTTGCCGCCTTGCGGTGGCACCTCCAACGCATAGAGCGCGCTTGCCATGGGCGGCGTCTCAATGAAGCTCATGTCGGTGTGCCACTCGGCCTCGCCGGCACCAAGGCTGCCGATCGGGCGTCCGCCCTCGACCACGTTCGAGATCACCCATACCTCGGGTGACGGACCAGTGCCGGTTTCCAGAATTTCCGAGGCCGGATTGGGCTCGAGTTTGCCAAAGCGGCGGCTGAAGCCCAGCAAAGCCAGATCGTCAAGTTGTTGCCCGCGAAACAAAAGCAGGCTGTGGTCGAGCCACGCGCGATGGATTTCCTGAAAGGTCGACGCCGTGATAGACGCCGAGAGATCGACGTTGCTTATCTCGGCGCCGGCGGCGCCGTCCAGGGGCTGGATGTCGAGCGTCATGGCACGGTCGCCGGAGCCGTCAGTAACCTTCGTCGGCGTGTTTCATAACGACCAAGGTGCCCGCCGAGAGCGACCACAGCAGCCGGGCGATCTTCTCGTGCATGATTACGGTGCGTTTATTGCCGGTGTCTTGCATGTGGCGACGCAACGACTCGCGAACCTGCGCAACGCCGGTCACTTCAATGACAATGTCGACGTCGCCGCCGGCCAACAGGTCGAGGAAGTTGTTGGTCGTACGAATGCCGTTTTTTTCGGCCAACTTGATGCCGGTCGAGTTGTCGTCGAGATCGGCGACGCCGACGATATTAAGAAAATCCGCCTTGAGCAGCAGTTCGAGAAGGGACGTGCCGGTCTGCCCGCCGCCAACGATTGCAATGCTGAGGGTATCTGTCGCCATAGCTCGTCACCTCCCAATGAATACTGTCGCAAACCTCTCCGCCGTCAGCATATGGCGGGTTGCATGACCCTTGAAGTCCAAAAGCTCCGCGGTTTCGGGTGTCGACTACAAGTTGCGTCCCGCACACAACCGGTAGGTATCGTGCCACGGATTTAGGCGCTCGAAAGCGGCGCTCGCCGCTAACACGTCGCTATCAGCAAGGCGGCGGCCGATGATCTGCATACCGACCGGCAGGCCGTCAATCAGACCGGCCGGGATCGACGCAGCCGGATGGCCGCTGAAGTTGATGAAGTAGGTCATGCACCAGCCGATTAGCGGGTCGATCGCTTCGCCGTTGATCTCGGTTGGGCCTTTGGTGTTGCCATCGTCCGCGTTTTCCACCGGCATGCACGCGAGGGTTGGTGTAATCAGCAGATCGTAGTTGTTTAACACGCCCTGGATGGCATCGTTGACTTCGGTGCGGATTTCCTGGTCGCGGAAGAAATCAACCGCCGTCATCTTGTAGCCAACCTCCACCCACTCCCGATACTCGGGTGGAAGATCGTCGGGGTGATCCTTCCGTAGATCGATGCCTTCAGCCTTGAATCCTTCCAGCCCCATGACATTAAGCGGTGCAACTAGGCGGCACCACAAATCGCTCAACTCCGCCTGCGACCGATTGATGCCAACTTTAACCTGCTCCACGGTAACGCCGGCATGTTCAAAAAGCTTCACAGCCGCGCCGACGGTTTCTGTGATTCGTGGGTCGACGGGATAGACGTCAAAGTCGGGGCTATAGGCAATCTTCCAGCCGCGGATCGAACGCTGCGTCGCACCGAGAAAGTCGACCTTGCTATCGACGCTGTAGGGATCGGCGGGATCGTGGCCAGCCAGCGCGGTCATCGCCAGCGCCGCGTCCTCGACCGTGCGGGTAATCGGGCCTTCGAACAGGAACGGCGCATTACCGGCGAACGCGTTAGGGCGAATGAGAAAAGGCGCGCGGCCCCAGGATGGCTTGTAGCCATAGACGCCGCACCACGCTGCGGGGATACGAATCGACCCGCCGCCATCGGTTCCGTGAGCAATCGGCACCAGACCGTCGGCCACCGCGGCGGCGCTGCCACCGGACGAGCCACCGGGGTTTCTGGTCGCGTCGAACGGGTTGCAGGTCGGACCAAACAGGTAGTTGTCGCAGGTGCCTCGGAATCCCTCGATTGGGCTGTTGGTTTTGCCGACGAAAATCGCACCACCTCGCTCGAGGCGATCAACAAACGCACAGGAAAAATCGGCGACGTAGTCCTTGAGCGCGCGGATGCCGCCAAACGTATTCCGCCAGCCCGGCTTAAAACCGAATAGATCCTTAATCGCCGACGGTACGCCGTGCAGCGGGCCCAGCGGGTCCCCCGACATCAGCGCCCGTTCCGCACCTTTGGCGCGCACGCGTGCGTCGTCGTAACCGTCGATGACGAACGCGTTGAGACTTGGATTGCGGTCCTCGATACGCGCGATCGTGGCATCGATGACTTCGACGGGTGACAGGTCACGGCGCCGGACACGGGCAGCAAGCTCGGTGAGCGTCATATAAGCGAGTTCGTCTGCGAGGTTCATGCGTTCGTGTCTCCCTGGCGGCAGCGCAACCGTCCTTGGCGTTTTTCGATAAGCACTCGAGTGTTCCGATCTCAGAGTGCCGTTGTCGTCAAATTAGCTCTCAGGTCGCGCATCGAGACGATGCCGACCACCTGACCATCATCAAGCACCAGGACATGACGCACGTGGTAGAACTGCATCATTTGCAAGGCCTGAAGCGGAGAATCTTGCGGCGCGACGGTAATCGGATCGGGGGTCATGATGTCACCGAGCTTGGTTGACAGCGGCTCCCGCCCCTCGGCAACGACCTTGTTTGTTATGTCACGCTCGGTAACGATTCCTGCCAACCCCCCGGATTCATCGGTTAGCACGACGGACGAAATATCGTGCTCCCGCATCAAACGCGCGGCCTCGATTGCGTTGTTGGTTGTCTGCAGCGACCGAATCGTCTGGTCGTTGACGACATCTGGAATGATCGTTGATTCCACCTTAGTCCCCCAAACCAGTCGCCCGTGATCTCGCGTTCAACAAACGCTGCTCGGTATCCTCGTGCGCAGATAATCGCGTCAAGCGCCCCGGAACGCCTTGTTGGCAAGCCGGGCGCCCTCAGCCATTGTTGAGAGCTTAGAGACGGCGCGACTGTAGTTGAACCGCGAATGATCTGCCACCGTGCGCCGGGAGGGTCCGCCCGAGTCGGTTGGCGCGGTCGGCGCGGAGAACTGCCTGCTCTAGCCGAACAGCGAGCGCACGACGCTGAGAAATTTCTCGGGTTGATCGAGCGAGGGCGTGTGGCCGCAATTGGCGAGCCGAATGAGATCGGCCTGTGGAATTGCGTTGGCCAGCGGAACCGCAGCTTGCGTGAAGGGAACCGGACGATCCTGGGCCCCATAGAGCAGCACGACCTGCTGCGTGATCCGCGCCAGTTCACTTTTGGTGAGCGTCGCCTGGTTCATATATCGCTGGGCGTCGCCTTTAAACATGCGCGTGAAATAGTCGCGATAGCCGGGAGTGTTGATCAGCTTGAAACGGTCGGCAACAAACTGCTCCGTGGCTTGGGGCGGCGACGTCGAAACAATCTTGTAAAGCTCGCGTAGCCCCTGTTCGCTATCCGGCATCGTCCACGCGAACGTGATCGCATCGTTCTTTTTGAAGCGCGCGCCCATGGCGCCGGTCGCGAGCACTTTGTCGATGCGGTTGTTGTTGGCGGCCAGCCGAAGCACGAGGTAGCCGGAGAGCGAGTGCCCGATCACGCCAACGGGTCCCCGGGGCGCCAGTCGATCCAGCGCCATCCGCGCCTGGCGCGACCACATGTCGAGATCGTAATAGGGCTCGTGCGCTTTTACGCCCGAGCGGCCGAAGCCGATCAAGTCGGCGGCCAAGATGTGATAGCGCCGCGCCAGTGGGCCCAACACGCGGCTCCACATCGCCGCCGTGCCAGCCCCGGGTCCGGTGCCGTGTAGCATTAGAATCGGCCGCCCGCTGCCGCCTTCGTAGCAGTGGACGGTGGTCCCTTCGAATTTGACGTCGTATTCGCGAATGGGCATGGCTGCTCGCTCTACCTGTCGGTGTCACGACCGACGATAGATCACCAAGCCTGTCGGGCAACAAGTTTGATACAGCTTCGCCCACCGCCGTACCATTGGCACGTGATAAGATCACAGAACACGGAACCAGGAAGGAGCGGTCATGGCATCCGCAACTGACACACGTTACGACCTCGTTTTGCGCGGTGGCCGCGTTATCGACCCGGCACGCAAGCTTGATGATATTCGCGACGTGGCGATCCGCGACGGCAAGATCGCGGCCGTGAAGGCCGACATCGCACCGACGCGAGCGCGCGAAACCGTCGACGTCTCGGGCAAGCTGGTATTCCCGGGCCTGATCGACCCGCACGCGCATGTTTATGAATATGTCACGGGGCCATTCGGCATTAATGCCGAGGTCGCGGGCGTACGCTCCGGGGTGACGACACTGATTGATCAGGGAACAGCGAATGCATTCACCTTTGCCGGTTTTCGAAAATATGTGGTCGAGCAAGCGAGCGCGCGGGTCTACGCGTTCCTATCGATCTACTCGGCCGGTGCGCTCTACGGCTACCTCAACACCCGGGTGGTCGCGCCCGATATGGTCGACCTCGACGTTGTCATCGAAACCATTCGCGCCAACCGCGACGTGATCAAGGGCGTCAAAGTTCAGGTCGAAGCCGGCACCTACTCACATTGGGGCCTGGAGACTTTCGAGCTCGCCCGCACGGCTGCGCGCAAGACCAAGGTGCCGATCTACGCCCATCTCGGCCATATCTTTCCGCTCAAGAAGGGTGAGAAGGTCGATCCTGCCGCCATCATCAGGGCCGCGCTGCCACGGCTGGCGGCGGGTGACATCATCGCCCATCCCTTCACCCAAGATCCTGGTTGCTTCCTTTCCGAGGACGGTATCGTTTATCCGGAGATCCGCGATGCCATTAAACGCGGTGTAAAGATCGACGTTGGCCGCGGCACCAACTTCAATTTCGAGACCGCGCGCAAAGTGCTGGGCCAGGGCATCCTGCCGGATACGCTAGGCATTGACCTGCACGGCTTCAATATCCGCCCGAGCTACCGCCTGAACACGCGCAAACGTCACGTCAAAGCCGGCCTCGCCAAAGCCCGTCCCACGGGTGCCCGCAAGACCGCCGCGTCGGAACCCGACAACGACATCGGGCATTCACTGGCCCACGCCATGACATCGATGCTGGCGCTCGGCGTGCCGTTCGACCATCTGGCACGGATGGTGACGGTCAACCCGGCATGGATGATCGGCATGGACAAGGAACTGGGTGCGCTGCGGGTCGGTCGCGCAGCCGATGTATCGGTCTTCGATCTCGAAATCGGCCGTTGGACCCTACGCGATTTTGCCGGCAACGAGGTTGTCGCCGAGCAGCGCTTCGTGCCCGACTTTGTGCTTTGCGGCGGGGTCAGGCACGCGGCGGATATCCGCGTCCATACGCACTACGAGGAGCCGGTGTCGGCGCACCTGATCGCTGCCGAGTAATAGCGAACCGCCTAAGATGCGAGCGCCTCCCGCACGGCTTCGGCAAGTTCGCGGCGTTGGAACGGCTTGTTGAGGAGCACCCGGTCTGAGCCCATAAAACCATTGCGCTTGGCTGCGGCGGCTGGATAGCCCGACATGAAGATGATTTTGACGTCAGGATCAGTCGTCCGCGCTTCTTCGGCAAAGTCCGGCCCGCTCATGCCGCCGGGCAGGACAACATCGGAAAGCACCAGCGACACATCTCGCTCGGTTTTGAGAACCGCGCGGGCGGATGCCGCCTCCGGGACCGCAACGACCCGATAACCCAAACCCTCGAGCACTTGAGAAGCCAAGATGCGGACGTCTTCGTCGTCTTCGATGATGAGAATCGTCTCGCCCTGGCCCATGGGTATCGAACCACCCACCTCCAGGGCGGCGTCGGTAGCAATGCTCTCGGCGCGTGGGAGGTAGATTTTGACGGTCGTGCCCTGGCCCTCTTCGCTGTAGATGCTGACGTGGCCACCCGATTGTTTGGTGAATCCATAAACCATCGACAGCCCCAAGCCGCTCCCCTCGCCAACCTCTTTGGTGGTGAAGAACGGATCGAACGCATGTGCCCGCACGTCCTCGGACATGCCCGTCCCGCTGTCGCTCACCGCGACAACGGCGAAGTCCCCGGCAACCGCTTCAGGGTTTTCGGCGACATAGGCAGCATCAAGGGTCACATTCATGCACTCGATCGTCAGCTTGCCACCATCGGGCATGGCATCGCGGGCATTGATTACGAGGTTGAGCAAGGCGTTCTCGACTTGCCCGGGATCGGCCGATGCCAACCAGACTCCATCCGTCACGCGGGTTTCAATCTCAACCGTGGCGCCGAGTGTGCGGGCTAGCATGTCAGACATACCGCCCGTTAGCTCGGCCAAATCGATGGTCTGAGGACGCAGGGGTTGTTGGCGTGAATAGGCCAACAACCGTTGCGTCAACTCCGATCCACGAGTCGCTGCTCGTCGGATCGCTTCGAGCTTGGGCTCACTGCCATCGGAACCGACACTGAGGAGTTCGGCGTTGCCCATAATAACGGCGAGCAAATTGTTGAAGTCGTGGGCGACGCCGCCCGTTAACTGACCAACCGCTTCCATCTTCTGGGCTTGACGAAGTTGCTCCTCTGCGTTGTGCCGCGCGGTCACATCGCCGTTTATCGTTCCGACACCAACTGTTCTGTTGGCGGCGTCGCGAACAGGAAACTTGGTGACATGTACCCAACGGACGCTGCCGTCGGCGAACGGAACTTCGAGCTCAGTCTCGTATGCAAAATCGTTCTCAAGCACTTTCGTATCCATCCCGACGACCCGCTCGGCGAGATCACTGGGAAATATGTCGTGCGACGTTTGACCGACTACCTCAGTGTTGGAGATTCCGTACCACTCCTTGAACATCGAGTTCGCTAGGAGGTATCGACCGTTGAGGTCCTTTAGGAATATTGCCGACGAAGAGTTTTCTATGATGCTCTTTAGTCGCTCCTCACTTTCCCGCAACGCGTCTTCAACTCGTTTGCGTTCTGTGATGTCGTGCGCTGCGACGAGGAGCCTCGGCTCGTCGCGAAAATCCATATACTCACCGGCGACAATCACATCGATGTCACGACCGTCTTTAGCGTGGAATTTTGCAGGGTAATTGCGAACCGACCCCTCTTTTACGAGCCGCGCGACAAATCGGTCCCGCACGTCCTTTTCCGACCAAATACCGAGTTCCTCGGCCGAACGTGCCATCGCCTCCTTGTGGCTATAGCCGGTGGTCTCGATCCACGCCTTGTTGACATCGAAATGGGCGCCATCTCGCGGTCGCGAAATCGCCAGAAGAGCCGGACTCGACTGGAATACGCGGGCGAATAATACCTCACGTTCCCGCAACGCTTCTTCGGCGTATTTGCGTTTGGTGATGTCGCTCGTGATCCCAAGGCGCATGGGCCGGCCGTCGATTTCGATCTGTTCGGAAGAGTGGAGGCCGTGGATGAGACGTCCGTCGCGGGCTCGAAACGTTACCTCATGGTTCTCCAGCAACCCCGTCGCCGAGTGTGCCGCAATGGCTTGGTCGCGATCGGCGGGATCCAGCCAGATTCCTAAATCCACCGCCTTTTTTCCGATCGCCTCGTCGGCGGTGTAGCCGAAGGTCTCGATCCATTTGTTGTTGACGTCGTGAAGCTTCCCATCGAGATCGGCGATCGCGATCGCCGCGGGGTTGGCAGCGAAGGACCGGTAGAAACGCTCGTTCGCTTCTCTCGTGGCGTCTTCAGCTTGTTTGCGCGCGGTGATGTCGGTCCGCAGACCGACGAAACCGCCGTCGCTCGTGCGACTTTCACTGCACGACAACCAGCGGCCATCACGCAGGTGCTGCTCGTAGTGCTGGCCGGACGCAAAGCTCGCGCGACGGTCGCGGACCCATTCGTCAACATCAGCGATAGGGGTGGCGTCCTGACCGCGTTCGGCGGCCGCACGCGCCACATCCTCCAGGCGCGCTCCGGGAACCAGGACATCGTCGATCCAGGGATAAAACTCACGATACCTCGCGTTGCACAGGACCAAGTGTTCGTCGGCGTCGTAGTATATGAACCCCTCGTCGATGCTCTCGATGGCATCGTTCAAACGCGCCTGGACCTCCCGCAAGGAATCATTGGCCGCCTGAAGATCGGCGGTGCGCGCGGCCACCATGTGTTCCAGGCGTTCATTACTCAGTTCGAGTGCCGCCTCACCTTCTTTGCGCTTGGTAATATCGGCGGTGACCACAAACGTGCCGCCGCTCGGTAGTTTGTAATAATCGATGCGAACCCAACGACCGTCGACACGTTGGAATTCATTCGCCCTCGCACCATCGCCAAACAGCTTTACCCGCGCATCAACCCAGGCTTGTTTTCCTGAAGCCGGCCCGCCGTAGAGCCCCCGTTCGGCCTGAGCTTCAAACATTTGGCGGAACGAAATCCCCGGCTTGAGGATATCGATGATAAGCGTGAAGTATTGGGCGTATTGTTGGTTGAATTGAACCAACCGGTCATCGGCATCGTAAATGGCCGCGCCATCTTCGATGCTCTCAATGACATCGGCCAACAATTGGCCTGAATCGTCAAAACCATCCATCTGACACGCCCCGTTAGAAGTGCCGCTACGCCGGTCGTCACAATGCAGTTTGGCTCGTCGGAGCGGATTCTTTACCCAGTTGCCCGCGGCTACCGGCCAACTTCGCCAACGACACCGCGCAGCATAGGTTTGAAACGACGATTTGAAAACCAGGATATTTACGGAGGGCTCCGCCCAATGAAGGGGGTAATCCCTATGTTGATTCGCACCAAGTTTGGTTCAACTTCGTTGGCCGATTATTCATCATGACATTCAGCAGCCCAGTTAACCTAGCGCCAGATTTTGGCACCAAGTGGCGCGCGATCGGCCCGGCGCTTGGCACCTTGGCGATGTATCGGCTGCGCCGCCACCCCGATAGCACGAAGCTCGCCGAGGGGGCCGGCGCTAATTCCTGCGAACGGAATGATCGCGATCGTTACCGACCGCCGCAAGAACTCACTAGCATAGCCACGTCTTAGCTTAGCCACGTCGCGATTTGGGATTGGGCCTCATGGCGAGATCCAATTCGCCCATTGGTTTGCCGCCGGCTTCGGGGAGCCAGCTCCGCGCCTCACCCGCATAGTTGTCGCCGGGGTTTCCAAAGACGGTGGTTCGCCACATGATGCGGCCGTGCTGCGCGGCATCAAACCAGGTCGCCGTGTGAATTGTGTTGCGGTTGTCGTGACTCACCAGATCGCCTGCGTCCCAGTCATCGACATAGGTAAATCGTGGTTCGGTATAGTGCGCCATCAGTTCGGAAAGCAGGTGCCCGCCCGCACTGTCCGGCCCTGGTGGCATGCCGGCAAACGGGCCCAAGATCCAATCGAGTTGGGATTCGCCGCACAGGTATAGCGCCGGCTTGCCGGTAACCGGGTGGATACGCACCACCGGTTGACGCTGTGACTCCTGGTGCGGCAACAGCGGTTTTGGCGTTTCTCCCGCGCGTACCGCCGCCTCGCCGCGGCCGGTCCACGGAATCGCATGGACCGCTTCGAGGCCGTCGAGGTGTTGCTTGAGCGCCGGCGATAGCGCGTCGTAGGCCGCTATGCCATCGGCATAGATCGTCTGACCCTGCCCTCTTGGGCACGGCGTCATTGCGTAGAACAGCGAGACGTCCGGTGGCGGCCGACGGAAGCTCTGATCGGTGTGCCAACCCAAGCGATGGGGGTATTGCACCGGCAGTCCACCATCTCGCGCCAACGGCGGATCCGGTCGCGCCGGCACCTCAAAGTTCATCGGCGACAGGTTCGAGACGACGAGGATCTCGGGGACGCTATCGTGGATAAGGCGTTCGGGCGTCAACGTCGCGTGATAGTTCTCAACTTCGGCGCCGAATCCCCGGCTCAACTGGACGAGAAGCCTTGGATCTTGATTGATGGCGTCGAGGTGCTTCATCACCAGCATGCCGCCCGTGGCGTAAAACGTATCGCGAAGAGGACCGGGGTTTACTTCAAGCTCTGCCACGATCGCCGACAATTCCCGGGCGCTATCGAATCGCAGCTCGGCGCCGAAATTCGAACCAGAAAGCGGCATGATCTCAAAGCAGATAGCTTCTACCCGCGTCATTTTGCGAGATCCTCGATTTTGCCTAGCCCGATTTCAGTATGAACCCGGCGCTAGCGGATGACGAGAATTGGCAAGCGGCCACAGTTCTCTAAGCTGCCATTTTCGTCGTCGTGATGATCTCAGTAATTACAGTCGTTGCACCGAGCCGCAAGCCTCTGTAGGAAATACTCTATTAGAATAAAGGCGGCACGAAACAGGCGCGTTGGAGAGCGAACGATATGGCTGACGATGCTTTGATCCTGGTTGTCGATGACGATGATGAACTACGCGATACGCTGATTGCGATGGTCGAGTCGATCCAGCTCGATGTCCGCGGCTATGCGTCGGGCAAGGTCTTCCTTGACGAATACGATTCGAGCCGGCCGGGCTGCCTGGTGCTCGATGTGCGCCTGCCCGAACTTAGTGGGACCGAGGTTTTGCGCGAATTGCGGGACCGCGGCAGCTCGATCCCGGTAATCATCACGACCGGCTACGCCGATGTGCCCGTCGCGGTCGAAGCCATGAAACGCGGCGCTGTCGATTTTCTGGTCAAGCCCTTCAGCAACCAGGTACTGCTTAGCCTCATTCAAAAATGCGTCCAGATCGACATCGACCAGCGCCATGACGATGCCGCCCGCAAAAGCTTCAATGAGCGGTTCGAAAGCCTGACCGCGCGCGAAAGCGATGTGATGCAATTGATGGTGAGCGGCAATGCCAATAAAACGATCGCCCACCAACTCAATATCAGCATCAAGACTGTCGAAGCCCACCGCAGCAACGTTATGCAGAAAATGCAGATATCGAGCTTCGCCGAATTGGTGGAAAGCGCCACGCGTTACGGCGTTTTGGATTCGTAGCACAGCGGCCGGGGTCCATTCGCGCAAAGGCAACCCTTGCCCCTATACTCCGTTGACCGTCCCAGTCGGCTAATCGTTTACCAGGGGGCGAACCCGCGTATGCCCGAATAGGAAACGCGCCTCGAATATCGCTACACGTCCGACGATGTATGGCGATCTACGACATACGCGAACCATACGACATGACGGGCGCCGTCGAGTGGGCTCACTCGGCCGGCCGATGCGGCCAAGATTTCGATGAATTTTGCACTGGGGCCCCGGCGGGTCGCGCTACCTCGCTCGCTGTTTGTGCTGTGGGGCGGGATCGTTGTCAGCCTGCTGCTGTGGCACGCGGTGTCAACGCAACTCGGCGGCCCGCTTGCGATCTATGCGGCGGTGCTCTCGAGCTTGCCGTTGGCGGGTGCCTTTCATTGGATCCTACGCCAGTCGATACGCGCATCATCCGATTTCGAAATCGCCGAAACCCGCAGCTCCCACATCGATTTCCAACGCATCGTCAAAGCGACGCACGAGGGCATCTGGGTTACCGATGCCGATAATAAGACATCCTACGTAAATCCCCGTCTGACGGAGATGCTCGGGTATCAACCTCACGAACTGATCGGGCGAACCCCGGCCGACTTGGCGCCAGACGCCGCAACACGGACCCGAGTAGCGAATAACTTGGCCCGCCGTAAGCAGGGGATCACCGACCAATATGACATGCAGTATGTGCGTTAGGACGGCAGCGTGTTTTGGGCAATGCTGGTGGTCAGCCCGATTCTAGATGCCAAGGGCCACTATTTGGGCGCCGTCGCAATGGTCGCCGATATCTCGGCGCGCAAGCGCGTCGAAGAAGATCTTAGCAAAGCCAACGACAGATTCCTCAAAGCGTTCTACGCCGGTCCTTGTATGTCTTCGATCGCCGACCTTGAGACTGGCGAACTGATCGACGTCAACGACGTGTGGCTCGATACCTTTGGTCTTCGACGCGAACAGGCCGTCGGCAAAACACGTGACCAATTGGGGATCGTGTTGGAGACCAGCGTGACAGACGCGTTCCGGAAAATCACCGACGGCGCGGCAGGCAGGTTGGAGTTCGAGAGTTCGTTCACCGCAAAAGACGGCCAAACGGTGCACACGTTGGCCACCACCGAGCACGTCGAACTCGACGGCCGCCAGGCGGCACTTACGGTCTCTAGTCGATATCTCGGCGCGCAAACAGGCGGAGCAGGAACTGCGGGCCGCCAACGACCAGTTCTTGAGAACGTTCCGCGCGAGCCCAGGAATGGGGTCGATCGCGGATATCGAAACCGGAGAGCTGGTCGACGTCAATGACGTCTGGCTCGACGTTATGGGCGTCACGCGCGCGGAGGTGGTTGGCAAGACCCGCCAGGAATTGGGCCTGGGCACATCACAGGGTGCGCGCGACGTTCGCGATAGTCTTAGAGTCCGACTCGAAACTCTATGTTTGATAACAGTACCTTGCGAGCCGCCTTGTGAGGAGTCGGATGTTGGCGACAAGAATCCATGCCTGTGCGGAGGCGATTGATTTCTCCCAATCCTTGGCCAGTCGACGGCATCGGTTGAGCCAGGCGAAGGTCCTCTCGACGACCCATCGTCTGGGCAGGAGCTCGAAGCCCTGGGCGGTGTCTGAGCGCTTGATGATCTCGAGCTTCCAGCGGCCGATGTCCTCAAGGGCGCCCTCGAGTTTCGGTCCCGCGTAGGCGGCGTCGGCGAAGAGGTGACGCAGCCGGGGGAAGCGATGACGGATCGATTTGAGGACCTCGGGCGCGCCGTCGCGGTCCTGGATATCGGCTGCGTGCACGATCAGGCCGACCAGCAGGCCGAGTGTATCGGTGACGATGTGACGCTTGCGGCCCTTGATCTTCTTGCCCGCGTCATAGCCCCGAACACCACCGCTTTCCGTGGTTTTCACGCTCTGGCTGTCGATCACCCCGGCGCTCGGGCCGGCCTCGCGTCCTTCCAGCTCCCGGGCCGCCATGACCAGGTGATGGTTGATGCTCTCCAGCAGGCCGTTGGAGCGCCAGTCGTAGAAATAGCGCTGGACCGTGGAAGGCGGAGGGAAGTCGTTCGGCAACATCGCCCACTGGCAGCCCGTCGAGGCCATGTACATGACCGCATCCATGACATGGCGCAGGTCCGTCGTCCTCGGCCGGCCGATCTTCTTGCGCGGCGGCATGAGCGGCGCGATCAACGCCCACTCTCGATCCGTCAGGTCGCTTGCGTAGCGCCCGCCACGGCGCTCATAATTCGGGCGAGTGATTTCGGTCCACATGTTGTGCCTCCTCGTTTGCTTTGACACAACCGAGTAAGCCACAACCGACTGAAATCACTCAACTAGTTTCGGGTTGGCCTCTTAGAAGTGGAACCCGCGAAAATTTCGAGACCGCAATAAGAACCAGACACGGTCAGTCGATCGACGTTGTGGCAAGCATGCAACGGCTTGATCTGGACGGCCGCGCGGTCGTGCTCTCGGTTTCAATCGATATCTCCGAGCGCAAAAAGATCGAGGCAGAACTTCGTAAGGCCAATGAGCGCTTCGTGAAAGCATTCAACGCGAGCCCCGGAATGTCGACGATCACCGACATTGCAACCGGCGAGATCATCGAAGCTAACGACATTTGGCTTAGCGTCCTTGGATTATCGCGCGCCGACGTGATCGGAAAATCCCGACGTGAACTCGGTCTCGAATTCACCTCTACCGGCATGGACGTACGCCACGAACTCGCGGTTCGAGAAACCGATAAGACCGAAGTTGAATCCACCATATGCTCTACCGACGACGTACAGATGACCGTCATCACGCGGTTGGAGCGGATCGAACTTGACGGGCGGGCTGTGGCGCTTTCGAACTCGGTGGACATCACCGAACGCAAGCGAACCGAAGACGAGCTTCGCACCGCAAACGACCGCTTTCTCAAAATCTTTTACGCCAGCCCAGCAATGGCTTCGATTACAGACCTCGAAACCCGGTGGATAGTCGACGTAAACGACGCTTGGCTGGACGTAACCGGGCTGGATCGAGAAACCGCGATCGGCAAGACAAGGCAGGAAATCGGCTTGGTATTATCGCGCGACTTTGATTTCTTTGACGACGCATCAGATAACGCGCAGCGGCGTTCGAACATCGAGACTGTCATACGCGCAGTTGATGGCACCGAGGTCTCGCTAATTTCCAACTCGGAGCGGATCGAGCTTGATCGGCGGTCGGCCGTGCTATCGGTGTCCATCGACATTACGGAACGGAAACGCGCTGAGAAATATCTGCTTGAAAACGAGCGACGGACTAGCGAGGGTCAACGCATGGCCCATCTAGGGACTTGGGAACGAAACCTGGACGATGGGCAAATCGTCTGGTCCGACGAAATTTGGCGAATTCTGGACCTTGATCCAGGATCAATTGAACCCACGCCAGAGTTTTTCTTCGACGTGGTTCACCCCGACGATCTTGCTGGTCTCATAAACATGATCGAGGCCGCCTATGAACAACCTCGCGCAAGCGAGTACCGAATCATCCGGCCAAACGGCGAAATCCGTTACATCGATTCACGGCGAGAAGTCCACACCGACGAAACTGGACGACCGCAAACGATGATCGGAACGTTGCTCGATGTCACCGATCGCAAGGTCGCTGAGAACGCGCTGGCATCGTCACTGCGCGAAAAGGAAACCCTGCTGCGCGAAGTGCACCACCGCGTAAAGAACAACCTTCAGATTATCGCCAGCCTTTTGCGCTTCCAGTCCAAAAAGGCGCGTAACCCCGATGACGTGGCGGTGTTTCGCGAGGGGCAGGACCGTTTGAAGTCAATGATCCTTGTGCACGAGAAGCTCTACGGCTCCGCCGATCTATCGAATATCGATTTTGGCGATTATGTGCGAACGCTCGTCGAGCAATTGTTTCAGTCATACGACGAGCAAGCCGACAAGGTGTTGGTTTCGGTCGACGCTGACCATGTCATGCTGCCGATCGAAATCGCATTGCCCTGCGGCATGATTATCAGCGAGCTCTTAACGAATGTTTTCAAGTATGCGTTCCCCGAAGCCAAAGCGGGTACCGCCACGGTTAGCATCAAGCACCGCGAAGAGCGGATTTTTGTAGCGGTAACTGATACCGGAATCGGGATGCCAGCGGAGATTGATATCGATGATCCCAACACCTTTGGACTGCAGCTCGTGCGCAACCTCGCCGAGCAGATCGGTGGAACGCTCGGCCTCGTTGCTGAGAGCGGGACCGCGGTAACCATTGGATTTCCCAGTCGAAAACAACACCGAGTGAAGCGCGCTATGGAGCAAGCAAGAATCTTCGTCGTTGAAGACGAGGCGTTGATCGCGATGGCGATCAAGGATCAGTTGGAGCAGTTTGGTTATGCCGTGTGTGGCACTGCCGCGCGCGGTGAATCGGCTTTGGGGCTGATTGCCGACCGCGAACCCGATCTCGTGCTGATGGATATCAACCTCGCCTGCAAAATGAACGGAATCGAAGTCGCCGAGAAACTCCACCAATCAGGGGACGTACCGGTGGTTTTCCTAACCGCCTATTCCGATTCCGAACTCCTGGCGCGGGCCGCGATCACCGAACCGTTCGGCTATCTGATCAAACCATTCGAAGAGCGTGAGCTGCACGTCACGATCGAAATGGCGCTTTACAAGCACAGCATGGAGCAGAAGCTCCTGCAATCTCAGCGCATGGAGGCAGTCGGTCAGCTCACTGGCGGGGTCGCGCACGATTTCAATAATCTGCTCGCGGTTATTCTCGGTAATCTCGATCTGGTCTTGATGGACGATGCGATACCGGCCAAGAGCCGGAATTTGATCGACCGAGCGATTGGCGCGGTTGATCGCGGCGCCGATCTAACCCAGCGACTACTGGCTTTTGCCCGCAAGCAAGTCCTGGACCCGCAACATACCGATGTAAACACCGTGATCGAAAACACGGCGACGATTCTGGAGCGGGCGCTGGATCAGTCGATCGATCTCCAACTCGAACTGCAGGGCGATCTACCGAATTGCCTCATCGATCAAGGTCAACTTGAGAACGCGATCATCAATCTCGCGATCAATGCCCGCGACGCGATGCCACTTGGTGGACGTTTAACGATCGCAACCTCCCAAGATGATCTTTCCGAGCAAGATGCGTCGCTCGATGACGGTCTTGCCGCAGGCAAGTATGTCGTTGTTCGGGTCATCGATACGGGCGAGGGCATGTCTGACGACGTCATCGCGCACGTCTTTGAGCCGTTTTTTACCACCAAGGGAATCGGCCAGGGGACCGGGCTTGGGCTCAGCATGGTCTACGGCTTTGCCAAGCAGTCCGGCGGCAGCGTCCGAATTAGCAGCGGGATCGATATGGGAACGACGATCGAACTGATATTGCCCGAAGGGATTGGCGAACGGCAAAAGAGTGCGGAGGTCACGACGCCGAGTGACGAACCCGGCGTGCCACCCTCGCCCGCCGGCGAGCACACCCTTCACGTGTCGCAGCCGCCCATTCTCCGCGGCGACGGGCAGCGCCTACTGGTGGTCGAGGACAATCCAATTCTGCGGGAGTTTCTGTCGGAAGTGTTGTCGAGAAAACTCGGCTACCTGCCGGTTGTATTCGCCGACGGCGAGCCGGCCTTAGCCGAGCTCGAACGCGATCCCACCATCGCATTGCTGCTCACCGATATCGTGCTACCGACAGGAATGGACGGCCTGGAGATCGCGCGCCGCGCGCGTGCGCTTCGCCCCGACTTACAGGTACTGCTGATGTCGGGTTTCACCGACTCGACAATGGTCCCGGAGGATCTCGCCGACGCCGGTGCCACCCTGCTGGGAAAGCCCTTTCGCACGCGAGTGCTGGCAGAAGCAATAGCCAAGGCGATCCGACCAAATTACCTGCACTGAGCCTAGCCTGTAACTTACACAGGGTTCGCCGAAACGGTGCTGAAAACCGGAACCCGGGAAAACCCCGTCGCCAACGCGCGCACCCAGCCCTCCGCCACTTAAGCCGCCAGGATACCCGAGCGAGTGGCCGGGGATACCCTTTCCCCGCGCAGGGATCACATCAATTTTCCCCTCATAAACAATCGGTTAACTATATCCACGGATGGCGCAAGCAACCGGCTTGCAGCATCCCAACAACAGCGGCTCCAAAGCCCAAGTGGTCGCAGTCGGTTTGCTAATCGACGAGGAAAATCCATGTTTGACGTAAACGGCCACAGCTTCAGCGACCACCTTGACGCCGCCGGCGAAACCCACGTCACCAGCAAAAACGTTCTGCTCGTTGAAGACAACGAGATGAACCGCGACATGCTCGGGCGGCGGTTGACCAAGCGGGGCTATCGGATGAGCTACGCGACGGACGGCTGGGATGCCATTCGCACCGCAACAAAACAACAACCAGACCTGATCCTAATGGATCTCAGTCTGCCCGAGCTGGATGGTTGGGAAGCAACCCGCCGCCTCAAGGCGCAACGCTTGACGACCGGCATTCCGATTATCGCGTTGACCGCTAATGCGATGACAGAAGATCGCGACCAGTCAATCGCAGCCGGCTGCGAAGGGTTTGAGACCAAGCCGATCAACTTCGCCAATCTGCTTGGCAAAATCGCCCAATTGCTGAGCTAGAAATGGACCCGCAAGACCCAGCAATTCTCGTTGTCGACGACAACGAGAACAACCGGGAGCTTCTCGTTCGCCGGTTGGCCAAAGAGGGTTATCCCAACGTCGTCCTCGCAGAAGACGGAAACATCGCGTTGGAGCGCCTGGTGGAGCAACCGTTCGCCCTCGTCCTGCTCGATATCATGATGCCGAACCTCAGCGGCTATGAAGTCCTCGAGGAAAATGAAGGCTGATCCGGGCTTGCGCGACATCCCGGTCTTGATCATCTCCGCGGTGCAGGAATCAGAGAGCGTCGTGCAGTGCATCGAACTTGGGGCCGACGATTACCTCACCAAGCCGTTCGATGCCGCAATTCTGCGCGCCCGGGTCGGCGCCTGCCTCGAAAAACGGCGGCTCCGGGCTCAGGAGGCGCACTACACAAACTCGTTGGAGGCGGAGAAACAGCGTTCGGACATGTTGCTGCACGCGATCCTGCCACACGGCGCCGTCCACGAACTCAGAGCATCGAACGAGATCAAACCGCGCCGTTACGACAATATTGCGATCCTTTTTTGCGACATCGTCGGCTTTACCAGCTATTGCGACGCCCACTCCGCAGAACAGGTGGTCGGCGAACTTCAGTCCCTGATGGTTGGCTTCGAAGAGGTGATCGAGGCCAATGGCATGGAGAAGATCAAGACCATCGGCGATGCCGTTTTCGCCACCGCGGGCTTGTTGCGCCATATCGAGGATCCGGTATTGGCGGCGGCGCAATGCGGACTCGACATGATCGAGGCTGCGGGCCGTCATGACACCGGCTGGGAGGTACGGGTCGGTATCCATTACGGCTCAGCCGTGGCCGGGATCGTCGGCCGCAGTCAGTTCCTGTTCGACCTGTGGGGTGACGCGGTGAACATCGCCGCGCGGATCACCGATCAGGCCGCACCTGGTTCGGTATTTCTCAGCGGTACAGCCTGGCTTCATCTCCACAATCGATGGCGCGGCAAGAGTCATGGGCTCGTTGAGCTCAAAGGAAAAGGCAAAGTAGAACTCGTCGAGTGCCTGGGCCCTTCCCGAGTTCAGCGCGGTGCCAGCGCGACGCCTGGCGAGGTGGCACATGCGTAGTTTGTCGCGCCAATTCTGGATCTCAGGCGCTGTCGCCTTGGTGATTATCGCCATAAGCCTCACCGCACTGCACCGATCTTACATACGCCATGAACTGGTGGACGCCGCGAAGGCGACGGCGACATTGCTAGGCCACACAATGGTCAACGCAACCGGCAGTCGCCTCAGCCTCTACATTGCGGCTGCCGCAGGACTCGATAATGAGGCACTCGCCCAGAACGCGACGAAACGCGACCTCGCATCGGTTATCGCCGAATCCACTCGCGCCCTTCCTATCGTTGCCGTCGAGCTGCACGACTCTCGGGGACGCACGATTTTTTCAACTGAATCGAACCGAATCGGTCGTCTCAACAAATCTGCCGGCGGAATCGTATCGGCGATCAATGGTGGCAAGACTATCGCCCGCCAACATCGTGCCGAGATCGCCTCTTTACCGGGCAAAGAAGCAACTGTGGATGTCGTCGACGCCTACGTACCGATCGTTGAAAACGGAACCACGATCGGCGCGCTCCACCTTTTCACCGATGCCTCACCAATTGCCACCCAGGTATGGCGCAGCAACGGCGCCTTTTTCCTCACCATTAGCCTCGTCCTGGGCGCCATTTACCTCGTTCTATTCGTTGTCAATCGCAACTCTCGGATAATCCTGCGGCACTCACAGGAAGGCCTGCGCCACCGTTTTGACAAGCAAAACGATGAACTCAACCGCACCCAGGAACGCTTTGAGCGGGTGTTCCGTCATAGCCCTGCGCTGCTAACGATCGCAGACGTTGACGACGGCACCATCTACGACGCCAACGATAGTTGGCTCACCACCCTTGGTTTCGTACGCGACGAAGCGATCGGGCGCACGACCTGGGATCTCAACATATGGGTCTGTCCCGAGCACCGGGCCGAAATCCTAAGATCGCTCGAGGAAAACGCCGTCGTCACCGAATTTCGCACCCAATTTAGGACCAAGTCAGGGGGAATCCTGGAGGTGTTGGTATCCGCCGAAGTTGTGGCGTTCGACGGGCGCCGGGTGATGATGGGCACGGCGACCGATATCACCGAGCAGCAGCGCGTGGAAAGCAGGCTGCGCTACGCGAATGCGAGGTTGAACGACAAGGTCGAAGCACTCTATCGCTCAGAAGCACTGTTAGCGGAGAAGTCCAATATCCTGCAGGCGGTGCTGGAAAACGTCGAGCAGGGCATCACCGCGTTTGACAAAGATTTCCGATTGGCGGCGTGGAATGAACGCGCTCGCGAGCTCCTCGATCTCGGTACCCTCGATCAGTGGCCGGACGTCCGCGCCGAGGATTTGTTTCGCCACATCGCCAGCCGCGGTGAATACGGCGATGGCGATGTCGAGCAGGTGGTCCGCGAACGTCTGAGGATGGCAGAAAGCCGTGAACCCCGTCGTTACGAGAGAACCCGCCCCGACGGCAGAGTTCTCCAGGTTGCGAGCGATCCGTTACCGGGCGGTGGATTTGCGACCGCGTTCACCGACGTCACCTTGCAGCGCAAAACCGAGGAGGTCCTGCGCGATCGCGTGTCCGAACACACAATGGAACTCGAAGCTGAAATCGAGGAGCGCAAACGTGTCCAGCAGGCGCTGATCTGGGCTAACGACCGGTTTCACAAAGCGTTCTATGCCAGCCCCAGCATGATCGCGATCATGGGCAGTGACGACGGCGTCTATCACGAGGTGAACGAGGAGTGGGCCACAACAATGGGCTACGCCCGCGAGGAGGCGATCGGCAAATCAGCGTGGGAACTTGGCATCTGGGCGAACGCCGACGAGCGCAAGCGAGCGGTCCAACTTCTCAATGAACTCGGCTCCCTGCGCAACTTCGAAACTCAATTCCGCTGCAAGGACGGCTCGATAATCGACGGCGAGTTTTCGGCAGAGTTGGTCGAACTCGACGGCAAGCAAGCGATTCTCGGGGTTGCCAACGACATCACGGAACGCAAGCGCGCTGAAATTGAGCTGCAAAGCGCCAATGACCGCTTCACCAAGGCATTTCGCGCAAATCCCCACATGACTGCGATTATCGGCCGCGAGGACGGCGTCCTGCACAACGTCAACGACAGTTGGACCCGCAATATGGGCTTCACCGCGGACGAAGCCATTGGCGCGTCGGTGTTTAGCCTCGATATTTGGGTCGACCCGCAGGAGCGCAGCCGCGCGCTCTCAAACATCACCGAACAGGGTTCTGTTCACGACTTTGAAACGCGTTTTCGTACCAAGTCGGGCGACATCATCGACGTTATTTACGCCGCCGAGCCCGTAGAAATCGACGGTCGCGACGTGCTGCTCGCGGTATCGACGGACATTACCGCACGCAAACGAGCGGAGGAGGAGGCCCGCAAGGCGAACGAGCGATTCTCCAAAGCCTTCCACTCCAGCCCGAACCTCGTCGCCATGATGTCGGCCAAGGACGGCACGTTCCATGATGTCAATGACTACTGGTTGAGCAAACTCGGTTACGTCCGTTCCGAGGTTATTGGGAAGAGGGCTGGTGATCTCGGTATCTGGGCCGAAGCGGAAGACCTCGAGCAGGCGAACGAGGTCATGCGCACGAGCGGCCACATACGCGACCTCGAAGCGCGCTTCCGAGCCAAAGATGGAACCATCATTCATGGCCTCCACGGGGCCGAGAAGATCGAGATCGATGGCCAGACGATGTACCTGCAATCGACTGCGGACATCACCGCCAGGAAAGCTGCCGAGAATGAGGTGCTCCTGGCAAATGAACGTTTCTATAAGGCGTTTGCAGCGAGCCCCAGCCTCTACGCCATCGTCGGATTCAACGACGCCGTCCTGCGCGAGGTCAACGTGCAATGGACGGAGATTCTTGGTTTTACGCGCGAAGAAACGGTCGGGCGGTCGATCTGGGATTTTGATATCTGGATCGACCCGAAGGCCCACGAACGCATCGTCGAATTGGTCAAGCTGAACGGCAACGTTCGCGATTTCGAGACCAGGTTCCGAACCAAGAACGAGGAGGTCATCGACGTTCTCTATTCCGCCCAGCGCACCGAACTTGGCGGCGAGGATGTCCTGCTGGCAAGCGCAACCGATATCACCGGGCTTAAACGCGCCGATGCGGAGCTTCGTCATGCCAACGAGCGTCTATTCCAGGTTTTTCAATCGCTGCCTCAGGCGGCTGCGGTGAGCACGGTCGACGATGGCGCCCTGCGCTACGTTAACGCCAAATGGCTCGAGACATTTGGCTTCTCCAGCGAGGAAGCGCTGGGCAAGACGACCGACGAGCTCGGTTTGTGGGTCGACGAAAAGTCCCGGGCACAGGCCTTCGAAACAGTCGTTAATCAGGGAAGTTTGCGTGACTTCGAAACCGTCATGCGGACCAGCGGCGGTCGAGAAATCGATGCTCTCCTTGCCATCGAAAGTCTTGAGATCGGCGGCGAGGATGTCGTTTTGGCCATCACCAGCGACATCACCGCGCGCAAGAGTGCCGAACGCGAGCTCCTGGCGGCAAAGGATGATCTCGAGCGCCGCGTTGAAGAACGGACCCACGAGCTGATCGAGGCCAAAGAAGCGGCTGAGACTGCCAACGTCGCGAAATCGCAGTTCGTCTCAAACATGAGCCACGAGCTGCGCACACCCCTCAACGCGATCATTGGCTATAGCGAAATGTTGGGCGAGGAAGCTGTCGAGCGCTCATTGACGACATTCTCTTCCGATCTCGAACGAATTAACTCCGCCGGCAATCATCTGCTTCATCTGATCGACGAGGTACTCGATCTCTCAAAGATCGAGGCTGGCAAATTCGATCTCGAACTCACCGCATTCGACGTTTCAAAACTCGTTCGCGATTCCGCAGCCACCGTTGAAGCACTGGCGAAAAAGAATGGCAACGTTCTGCGGATCGAAAATTTCGAAGACGTGGGTCCGGTCGTTGGCGATGGAACCAAGGTCAAACAAATTCTCATGAATCTGTTGAGCAACGCCGCAAAGTTTACGACCAACGGTGAGATCATCTTGCAAGTCAGGCGAAGCTCCAACAGATCCCCAAATTTGATTTTCTCCGTTACCGATACCGGCATCGGCATCGCATCCGACAAGCTCGCGCAAATATTTAATCCGTTCAGCCAGGCCGACGGATCCACCACCCGGAAGTTTGGCGGGACCGGCCTTGGGTTGGCGATAACCCGTCGTTTCTGCCGGATGATGGGTGGCGACGTGGAAGTGAAAAGTGAAATTGGGCGCGGCACAACATTTACGGTCACCCTACCGCTTCTCAATGCGTGCGAACGCGAACGCGATGCTCAGCCGGTTTTCGCGGCCTAGACGTTGACGCTAAGTGCGCCACGAACAAAGGAGAGAGATATGCCGAGAAAACTATTGATGCTGGGACTGATGCTGGTATCGCTCAGCGGCTTACCGGCGTTTGCCGAAAACGACCGCACAATCCTGACGATACACGGCCCCAACGGCCAACTCGGGTACACCCGAACGACGCTTGCCTTACAGGGCATGGTTGAAATCAAAACAACAACGCCATGGACCGAAGGAGAAGTCACCTTCCGCGGTGTCCTGGCGCATGATGTTTTCAAAACCGCCAAAATAGACTCCGGCGCCGTTCACGCGATCGCCCTCAACGATTACAAAGTTGAGATCCCGGTCGCCGATTTCGAAAAATACGGTGTGTTGTTGGCGATGGAGATGAACGGATCCGAGTTGACCGTTCGGGAGAAGGGTCCGATCTGGATCATCTACCCGGATTCGACCAGCGATCACACCAGCGCGACCTTGCGTAGCCGCATGGTTTGGCAGCTCAAGGAACTTCGGGCGCTCTAACGAGATGCGAAACATCCGTTCCTATGCGATTACAACGCTCGTGCTGGTGGTTCTGAGCGCGACTCTGATCTTCAGCTTGTACCGCTTGGGTGATGGATACCGCTCGGTCGAAAGCGGTCTGAGGACGGGGTCGTGGATGGCATCGCAAGCGGAGTTCGAACATCTCCGTTTGCTACGTGCGATCGATCTTTTCTACGCGGCCGACATTGATCAGGCGGAACTGCTATTGCGTCGCGATCTGTTTTGGAGTCGCGTCCCTCTGCTAACCAACGGGGCCGAAGCCGAGCATCTGCGGAAAATCAAGGATGTGTACGAACTCGCGGCCGATCTCGAACGCGCGCTCGAAAAATCGATTCCACTATTTCAAGGTTTCAGTCCCGGTGACGAGGTCACTTATCGGGAAGCGAGAGAACTTTTCGAGCCACTAGCCCCGCGCTTGCACGAACTCCATCTCGAAACCTCCGGGCGCGGTTTTTCGCAAGCCATCGTCGATCGCGTGCTGGACTTGTATCGGTGGCTGCTTATCGGCTTGATTTGTGCAACCGCCGCCACCGTCGTGGTGGTTGCGATTGTCGTTTCGCAACTCCGGCGCGCGCGGGCTGCCAAGGATCAAATCCAAGCGACAACGCAGGAACTAACCGAAACGTCGTCACGACTTGACGACCTCGTCACCAACCTTCCGGCAGCGGTTGTGCTTGCCGATGCCGCGGGCGTCTACCGACACGCTAATCCCGTGTACTGCCAATGGGCCGGTTTGACCCTAAACGAAGTCGTCGGCAAAACCGCCGGCGATATCTTCCCGGCAGAGGTTGCCAGTCGGCTTGAGGATCTAAATCGCAAAGTCATTGAGGAGCGTCAGGCCATTCAAGAAGAGGTCGAGATTCCTATTAAAGGCGAGCCGAAAATCCGCTCGTTGTTGAAGTTTCCGATCTTCGATGCCGACCGCAACATTGTCGGCGTTGGCTCGGTGAGCACCGATCTCACCGCACAACGCGAAGCCGAGCGCCGCCTGGAGCGGGCCCATCGCATGGAAACCGTGGGACAACTCTCCGGCGGCATGGCTCACGATTTCAACAATCTATTAATGGTGATTCGCGGCAACCTCGATCTTCTGCGGGAAGAACTCGGCGCCAACCCCACCGCCGCTACGAAAATCGATCGTGCGCTCAGAGGCGTCGATCGCGGCACTCAAATTATCCAGAGACTGCTGGCATTCGCACGCCAACAATATCTGTCGCCGATCCCGGTCCGCATCGACACGCTGTTCGAGCAAACCAAGGCGCTGCTCGAACGAACCCTGCGTGAGAATATTCAACTTGAGATCGACATTGCGCCCAAACTGCCATCGGTGCTTGTCGATCCCGTCCAATTCGAGTCGGCGTTGATCAATCTGGCTCTAAACGCGCAAGACGCGATGGAAGACGGCGGATTACTGAGATTTACAGCGCGCAAAAGCGATACGACCGGGGATAAAACGCCGGCCCAGATTTCGGTTTCGGTTTCCGATAGCGGGACCGGCATCCGACCCGAGTTGTTGGACCGTGTGATCGAGCCTTTCTACACAACCAAACTTGTTGGTAAAGGCTCCGGGCTCGGTCTCAGCATGGTGTATGGGTTTGCCAAGCAGACCGGCGGCGAGATGAAAATAGACAGCGCCCTCGGGGAAGGAACAACCGTGACAATCTCGCTCCCAGCAACCCTCCAAACCAGCGTCACCGATGCCGACGATGGCGACGTTATTCAAGGCTCGGCCACGATTCTGGTGGTCGAAGATGAGCCGGACGTACGTTCGGTCGCCGAGGGATTGTTAGGCGAACTCGGTTACAATGTTATCTGTGCCGAACATGGTTCGGATGCGCTTAAAGTTCTCGAATCCAGCGTACGTCTAGATCTGCTGTTCACCGATATGGTGCTGCCGGGCAATGTGAGCGGCCGCACCTTGGTCGAAATTACCCGCGTATTGCGGCCGGAAACCAAGGTGTTGGCGACGTCAGGCTATGCCCAGGAAATGATTGAACGCGAGGGCGCCTTACCGATCGGGGTCACGTTGCTCGCCAAACCCTATTCCCTAAAGGCGCTCTCGATCGCCATCGAACAAACACTGTCGTCGCAAACACCCCACCTTCCGGGCATTCCAGTACCCCGGGTTGGCGAAGAACGATGCATGGCGGCTCAGTCATGAGTCCAGTGATCTAGTCGAAGCGCACGCCACCAACCCCTCGTCGGGGTTCAATCCTTTCCTTATCTCCTGGCGTCGATTCGCCACCAATCCAGACTCGCGATATGGATAATCACCCATTACGTAAAGCCGCCAATGACGAGGCCGGACGTCTCGACACATCGGCCGTGATCGATAGCTCAGGTGGAATGACCAACGTGGCGATCAGCGATAAGGCCAAAGTGCTCGAGCAATTGCTCGAAACAACCCAGGAAGGTTTCTGGTTTATCGACACCGATACCAGGACCATCGACGTCAACCCCGCCATGTGCAGGATCCTCGGCCCGCCGCGGGAGGAAATCCTCGGGCGGACGATTTTTGAGTTCGTCGATGATGCCAATACCGAAATCTTTCACCAACAGATCGCGGCCCGCAGACAAGGTCAGCACGGCAGTTACGAGATCGCGCTACGGCGATCCGACGGCACCAACATTCCCTGCGTGAACAATGCAACGGCGGTGTTTGACGATAATGGCGAGCGCATTGCCTCGATCGGATTGTGGACCGACATCACCGAAATAAAGGAGAGTCAAAACCGTCTGGTCGCGGCCAAAGAAGAAGCCGAGAGCGCCAATCGCGCCAAATCTGAGTTTCTCTCTAGTATGAGCCACGAACTGAGGACGCCATTGCACGCGGTGCTCGGATTCGCCGAGCTCCTGGCATCGGATGCCGACCATCCCTTGAACCAGGTGCAACTTGGTCGCCTGCAACGCATCTTGAACAGCGGCGACCATCTCCTCAGTCTTATCGAGGGCGTCCTCGACCTCGCACAAATCGAGCGCGGTGATGTCACGCTTTCAATTACCAGAGTGACCCCGCCGGAGGCTCTTGTCCGCTGCGTCGACATCGGCAGGGCGATGGCGCAAAAACGCGGTCTCGAGTTGCATGTTCTCGACTGCGACGACGAAGTGCCCGCGATCCTCGCCGATGCGACCCGACTGCAGCAGATCCTGCTTAATCTGTTTTCCAACGCGGTCAAATACAATCGCGACGGCGGCACGGTAACGCTGCAATGCCAGCCCACGTCGGATGGAATGTTACGATTCGCGGTCACCGATACCGGGATTGGGATTGCCAGCGACAAGCACGCCGAGCTGTTTGAGCCGTTTCGCCGATTGGGCATGGAAAGCGGCGCGATCGAGGGCGCCGGTATCGGCCTCACGATTACCCGCGACCTGGTCGAACTCATGAACGGACGTTTGTCGTTTGAAAGCGAACTCGGTGTCGGCAGCACGTTCTATGTTGATCTACCGTTGGCCCCCGATGACGCGACGGGGTCGCGACCCGACCGGGCGCCGACCTCCGCGCCGGTCCCTATCGCCGCAACCACCAGTGCGGTGGTGCCAAACCACAGCCTCGTTCTTTATATCGAGGACAACCCCGATATTCTTCAACTGGTGGAAGATTACATCGCACCGCGATCGGAACTTGAACTTATCTCGGCCCACAACGCCGAGTTGGGTATGGTGTGATCAAAAAGGAGCAGCCCGATCTCGTGCTTGTAGACATCAATCTCCCCGGCATGGACGGAATGGAATTCCAGCGCCGTTTGAAAGCCGACCAGAGCACACGTGATATTCCGGTAATCGCGGTTACCGGCGCGGCGATGCAGCATGATCTTGACAACGCCGATGACGCCGGATTCTTCGGCTACCTGACCAAACCTTTCAAGCTCGCCGAAGTGGTTCTCATCATCCAACAAGCGCTCGCCACCCGCCAGACATCTGCCTAGCTCGGCCACCAACCGACGTCAACACGCAACCATCGATGGGCGGCCGTCAGCTTGCGAACGCGCGATATGGTAAGTTCATCCAACAAACCGAGGAGCTCGCCATGAGTCAAAGCGACTGGGCCAAAGACCACATCCGCCGCTATCAGGAAACCAACGGCGAAGACGGTCATCTATGGGCCGGCCCCAATGGCAATCAGAGCTTGCCTTGCCTGTTGCTGACCACCACCGGATCCAAATCAGGTGAGGCCCGTTTGACGCCCTTGATCTACGGTGAGGATGACGGCCGCTACGTCATAATTGCGTCGCGCGGCGGCGCCCCCGAACACCCCTCCTGGTATACCAATCTGTTTGCAGACCCGGCGGTAAACCTCCAGATCCTTGCCGATAAGTTCGCCGCCACGGCCCGCATTGCGACCGGCGACGAGCGCGCCAGGCTGTGGCAATTGATGGCGAAGATCTATCCGCCCTATGACGACTATCAAGACAAGGCCAAAGGTATCCGTGAGATACCGCTGGTCGTTCTCGATCGGGCGTAAGCAGATCTCCCCACGAAGGGCGCGCCGCCAGCGGCGCGGCCTAGGAAACCCGAACCAGAAGTCACCTCTTATAGCCGCGCTCGGCGATCCAATTAGCCAAATCGGTTTCTCCATACATCAGCGCCAGCATCGACTCGGGCAGAACATCGCGATACTTGCCCACCCTGCGGTCGCCGAGATGCCGGTCGTGCAAGTGGTATACCGGATCCCGAGAGGTGAGATCGCCGAGCGCTTCTCGTTCTTGCCGGTACCATGCCGAAATTCGTTCAAAGCTAAACTCTTCGAAGACCTCGTTATCGTAGTGATGATCGAGACCAAGGTAGTCCGCCACCTTCGAGATCGCGATTGGTTCAGCACCATTGATTTCGGTCTCGAAGCGCAGTTCGCCAACGCTCCAACCCTGCTTTGCCTTCGCTGCCAAAAACCGATCCTTGAGGATGCTTGTCCGGACAAATGATATGAGGAACCGCGGGTCTTCATAATGCCGGGTGCCGCGCTGTATATCGGATGCAACGATGTCTCTGATGTCCCGATAGGCGAACAAAAACCGATCGCTGGGGCGGTCGAACCGGCGCCACCACTCCTCGACAGCATGCGCAGACGGCTGACGCAGATAGTCGTCCATCAGGCTCGATCGAATGACCTCTTGCCGCAATCCATGTTTTTGTAACAGCGCCTTGGCGACATTGAAGACAAACGTTCCGCCGCTGCGCCACAGCGAACTGGCGACAACTCTGCTGAACTCAGCTTGATTTGGTGCGGGCTCGGTCATTGGGTGCCCTACAATTCTCCGGCCATGCCGTCGCGTTCAGGCGTAATGGATGATGGCGCTGAGTGTGAGAAGTGACGCCAACGTCGATATCAGGATCGTTCGCGCTATTGCGGCGACCGGCACATCGTATTGGACCGCCAGCACAAACGGCATCATCCCGGCGGGTCCGGCGGCGACCAGCATCGCTGGATCGGCCCACTCTGGGCTAACGTGGAACGTCGCCGCAATCAACAGCCACGCTACGGCCGGCATCGCGATCAATTTAAGGCCCGACATGGCAATCGGCAGGAGTGCGTGAACCTCGTCTTTCTGGGAGATTAGGATAACGCCTAGCGCGAACAGGGCGCAGGGCGCGGCTGTTTCGCCGAGAAATCGCAGAAAAAAGTCCACCCCACCGGCGAGGTCAACCGCGGCGAGGTTGGCGACAACACCCGCAGCGATGCCAATGATTTGCGGGTTCCTGGCGACCAGGAGGAAATGCCGCCGAACCGACACGCCCTTTGCCTGGCCGCTGGTGGCATCAAGGATCAAAACCGTTCCGGCAAGCACCACAATCGAGTCGATCGTGATGATCGCGACGATTGGCAACGCCGCCACATCGCCGAACAATTGACGCGCCATCGGCAGAACCAGGAAGACGTGGTTGACGTACGCCGCCGACATCCCCAGGAGCAAGCTTTCGACGCGCGGCCGCCGAAATCCGAAGCGCGCGATAGCGAAGCCAACAGCGTATGCCGCGATCTCGGCGATCAAATAGGCCAGGAGCAATTCCCATTCAAACCAATCGACGGGCGCGGCGCTGATCAGCCGGAACAGCAGCGCAGGAAGCGCGATGTAGAAAACAAAGCGGTTGAGGGCTGTCGCCGCTGTGGTATCGAATAGTTTGGTCCAGCCGGCCGCGAACCCGATCGCGACGATCGCGAACACCGGCAAAACGTGATTGAGAAAGGTGCTCAGCACAGATCTGGCCTGTGGTAACGGAGGGTGGGAGACGCCCGACTATAAGTCAGACGCGCGTTTGCCACGAACGCCAAGCGCGGGGCCAGGCATCCTCCGACACGGGCTTCAATCGATGGTCAGGAGCGCCACTTGACGCTGCTTGATGCCGGTTGGGCGCCGCCAGACATTTGGAACGCGCGCCGTTTGCAAGCGGCGGCTTCGGCGAGATACCAAGGCCATCGAGTCATGTCTGGCGCCGAGGCCGCGGCTGGCCCACAATTGAATTCGTTGCGTTTGCCTTGCCGCCCTTCACGCCTCCCAACCTGCCAGCCAACCTATAGTTGAAGCCATCGTCGTACCGCCATGTCCACCGTTCTGACCGCCGGCCGTCGCGAACTCAAGGTGCTGGGGCTGATCGGCAGCGGCCATATGCTCAGCCACGTACAGTTCCTGCTGCTGCCACCGCTGTTTCCGTTGCTCAAAGACGAATTCGGGGTTAGCTATGCCGCGCTCGGTGTGGTGGCGGCCGCGTTCTCGTTGGCCGCAAGTCTGGGCCAGGTGCCGATGGGCTTCCTGGTCGACCGCATTGGCGGGCGCAACCTCCTAGTGGCGGGATTGCTGCTGCAGGGTTGCGCCGCGTTTGCTATGGCATTCGCCGATTCGTACTGGATGCTGGTGGCACTGTCCGGCGTCTCCGGACTCGCCGCGACCGTCTTTCATCCAGCCGACTTCGCGATCCTTTCGGCCTCTATCCCACACCACCGACTGGGCCGCGCCTTCAGCATGCACAGCTTGTGCGGCAACCTCGGTGGAGCCATCACACCGCCCGTCGTGATCGCGCTGACGGTCTTGTGGGACTGGCGCAGCGCGGTGGCTGCGGCCGGCGTGCTGTCGGTCCTGGTCGCCATGCTAATCGCGTGGCAGCGTGGCGCCCTGGTCGAGGAACGCGTCGAAAACGATGGCGGCGATAACCAGCACGACAACGTCGGTCAAGGCATAGCCTTGCTACTATCGGCACCGATCCTGATGGCGTTTCTGTTCTTCTTATTGAGCAGTATTGGTGTCAGCGCGATCCAAACCTTGGTGGTCGCGGCCGTCGCCTCGACGCACGACACGACGCTGGCGGCGGCCAGCAGCGTCTTAACAGGATTCCTGATCGGCGCCGCCGCCGGCATTTTCGTTGCCGGCTTTCTACTCGATCGCAACAAGCGACCGGGGTCGATTGCCACGGTCGCGTTTCTATGTGCGGCTGGGCTCATGGTGCTGGCGGGCTCGGCATCAATGCCGATCGCGATGCTCACCTTGCTGCTCACTCTGACCGGCGTTTGCACCGGCATCGTGCAGCCAACCCGCGACCTGATGGTGCGCCAGATCACCCCGACCGGCGCCACCGGCAAGGTGTTCGGTTTCCTCTCAACCGCGTTCTCGGTCGGCGGTGTGGTGACCCCGGTGATCTTCGGTTGGATCCTCGACAATGCCGGCGCGCGCTGGATGTTCTGGCTAATTGCCGCCTTTATGTTGGCCGCGATCTTGACCGTGGTTCGGTTGGGACGGTCGCGCCCGGTGTCCACGACCGACGGTGGGGTCGACCCCTAGCCGGCTACTAATATCGACGTCCATCCTTATGGGTAAACGTCCATTTGCCATCAGCGACGAGTACCGCCTCGATATCGTCGTTTGGGTAGCTCGCCCCGTCGCCACTGGTGCGGTCGCCGATCTCAAGGAAGGTCACGTCCTGATCGCTGCGGTTGACCAATTGATGGGCGGTGCCTTGGGCTTGAAACCCGGCGCACATTCCCGGACCCAGCAAGGTTTCTTCGGTTTCCGTGACCAGTGTCGGACTGCCCTCCAAAATAAAGACGAACTCCTCCTGTTTGCTGTGCCGGTGCAGCAGCGCGGATTCACCGCCTGGACCCAATTTCGTCAAATTTACCCCGAAATTTCTGAGGCCAAAGACATCGCCCAATTGGCGCTTTTCCCGCCCCGCCATGCGGCTTGAAAACGGTTCCGGATAACTTGATAGCTTGGTACGTGGTGGAACCGCCTCGGCACTGACCGCAATCGGTGCGCGCGTCTTTCTGTCGCTCATCAACAATGCCTTTCGTCATATCTGCGGGGTAACACGAAGCGGTATGCCTGTCCCGGGCAACGGGACGCGACGGAGAATGTCGGAAAGGTCTCGCCGAGGCGGGTCCGATCAGCAAACGCCCGGCCGATCCGATTAGCGCGGCGTGCTTGTCTTCTCTATGACCTCGAGGACCCTCTGCCACACCGCAGCAATTCCGGGCTTTTCTTCGTCGGTATATTTCATCACCCGCACCTTGGCCTGGATTGCCGCATCGTCGCCGAAGGTGTGGATCAGCATGCGGGCACGGGTCTGAATATCTTGATCCGAATAGGTTACCGCCCCTACCACCTCACAAGCCCTTCGAAATTTTCATACGCACATCGATCGCAAAAGCAGTCAATTTCGCCGGCTCGATCGGCCGGCGCCCAATCAATACCCGGCCAACACCTCCACCACTTAACGCCACTTCAATCGGAAACGATACCCCGTAATTTCACGTATTTGAGTGGGGTATTGGTGCGACGTTTGTCAATCCGGTCCGGTTGCAGGGCCGCGTGATAATCTGCCCCAGTGCCGTGTTGATCGTAGAAACTCAGTTCCGCGCGAGCGGCTAAAACTTCACGAGGATCGAGGACGGTGATGGTTTTGCAGGATCGATCAGACATAACCCAATTGATGTACCGCTACGCCGACGCGATGGATCGGCGTGATGTCGGCGCCGTGCTGCGCTGTTTTACCGATGACGCGGAGACGTCGTGGCATGATGGTGTTGTTAAGACCGCCGGTGCCGACGAACTCAGACGCTTTCTCGAAAACGCGTTTAGCGACGATGTTCTGGGCGGTCCGGCCAAGCCGTCGAGCCATCTGATGGCCAACGTTATGATCGACCTCGACGGTGATCGTGCCCGCGTCGAGACCACTGCTTTGGCCTGCGTCACCAACCGTCCCGACCTGGTTACGGTGCGCGGCATCCACTACAGCGACGTTTGCGAGCGTCGCACCGGTGGCTGGCGGATTCGCAGCCGCAATCATCGCGCCGATTGGGAGTTCTCAACCCCCGGCCAAACCGCCGGACCGATCGCTGCCCCCGGGAGGACCTCGTAATCCGTCGGGATGCCGCCTCCGCGAACGGGAGCGGGAACGGGCGTCGAGCTATCGAGGAATGGAATGGGAAGGGGGGCAGGCCCAGCCTGCCCCCCGGCCGATAGAATACGTCGCTTAGTCTGCTGCGAAGCAATACAGCAGCCCGGCGCCGCCGGTGCTGACTAGGTTTTCCTGACTGCAGCCTCGAGACGGATGCGCAGCGATCCACGAAATATTGCCGCCGCCGTGCCGGTCGTGATGGCCGACCATCGCGCTGCCTTCGCCGGACTTGGTCCAGTTGCCGCACGTGTGATCACCCTTTTCCCAAGGAAAAAAGGCGGTACCGTCGTTCTTCGATCCGGTCAAAACGTCATGCCGGTTTGGCTTGTCGCCACGCCCGTTCACGAGATTGCCGCTCTCGTCCAACGCCGTGCGCCGAACGATATTCGGATTGATGTGAAGTTGATCAAAGTCGACCGCGATCAACTCACCAGTGACGTTGTACCAGGGGCCGCTTCCGATGCGGTCGCGGGCAGAGGTGGCGCGCCCTTTTTCGACCTGGGTGCTGAGATAGGCCCGCCAGGTGCGCCCCGTCGAACCCGCGGCCGTGGCCAACTTGGAGCAATGGGCGTCGGCGCCGTCAAGGCCGCCCAGGTTTGCGCCCTGGCCCATGCCAACACTCGTAACGAAGAACCCCATCGGCTGTTTGTCTGCCGCCAGGAGCGGTGCGCTCGATAGCGCTAGTATTGCAGCTGTCGCCAGCATCTTGGTGATGTTCACGTGTACCTCCTCATTATTTACGGGAACGGCCGTTCGGCAATTAGGAACGACCGCTCTACCCTGCCAACAGGGCGGCGCTCCCCATCATAAACACCGCAATTGCAAAATCATTCCTGGCCCGGTTCAAATATCCGCGATGGATCATGGGCGCTGCGCCTTCCGATCGGAAACGCGCGCTGCCGTGGCGTGGGTTCGCAAGGAGACCCCTTGCTTGCCCCACACCCCGGCTTTCGCGCACCATCTAACGAGATCCCGCGGCCGCAGCGTTTGGCGGCGCCGTAGCCTTTTAATTTATTGGTTGGTGCGCGCGAGCTTCGATGCCAAAGAAACCCAATAAGACCACCGCACGCCCCGCGAAAGCGTCGAACAATGGACCGGCGGCGGCCGCACCGCGCCAGCGGGTAGCACGCGGCACGGGTGAACAACGCATCGTTGACGCAGCGATCGATTTTTTTGCCGAGCAGGGCTTTCGCGCCTCAACCCGCGATCTCGCCAAGCGGTTGGGCGTGACCCAAGCGCTGCTGTACCGCTATTTCAAAAGCAAACAAGACCTGATCGACCGCGTGTTTGCCGAGGTGTTCGTAGATCAATGGAATAGTGACGACAGCACGAAACTACTTGCTACCGACGAACCGCTGCGCGTGAGACTAGCGACGTTTTATCAGGCGATCGCCGGCCGTTTCTCAACCCAGCGCATCCGCTTGTTCATCCGCGCCGGGCTTGATGATCAGAAGTTGGCGGCACGTTACACCCTGCCGCTCAACGAACGCATCTTGACGCCAATAATTGCTGCCCTTCGGCTCGAGGCCGGGTTGCCGCCGCCTGCGAAACGCAAGATTTTGCGCGCCGAGCGCGAACTGGCGTTGACCCTGCACGGCGCCATCGCCCATCTCGGCATTCGCCGGCACATCTATGACTCGCCCTTGCCCGACGATCTCGATGACCACGTCGCCTTCTACGTCACCAGCTTCCTGGAAGGCGCGATTCCTACCATCAAACGTCTCCACGCCAAGCCCCCGCGCGGGACGCTCGGAGCTCGGCTTACCGTCGGCGGGAAGTCAAAGATCGAATAGGCAAATGCGCCCGAGACTCCTACAAAATGCGTGTGGACTACTTGTTGATCGCGCCGAGGAACGTCGCGAAGGTAAACGTGTAGTCATCAAACTCGGCGTTTTCCTTGTGGCAGGCGAAGCAATTGTCGAATTTGACGAACGCCTCGGTGCGCAACACACCCTTGGCATTGAACCAGGAATATTCCCACTCGCCATTACGTTTAGCGGCTGGATATTCCGCTCCCCAGCCCGGTTGTTTTTCCTGGACGAAGATATTGGTGATTTCCGAGGTCGGGATGAAACGGCCGCGCGCATCCGTGACCGGATTGCCGGCCGCGTCGAGCTTGGCCTTATGGTCCTCCATAATGAGGACAGTGCCGTGCGGCGCTGGTTGATTGGCCTTGGCCTTGGCTAGGCTTTCGGGGTTCACATACATGAACCGCACGGTTTTGCGTTTGGGCTTATCGACGGTTGTGTAACGCACGAAATGAGTTTGATATCCTTCCGGAAAAGCCACTTTTTCAGCCCCGGCGTGCGCTGTGCCCATGGCAAACAAGCCCAGCACCATAATTGCAATGATCTTACGCATTTCCCCTCCCTCTCTTCGAGAACCGCACCCACTCCGATGCAACCGGGATTGGAGACCTGCACAACGTAAGTTGTCAAGTGACAACACACGGGAGGACGGGGCCGTCGACAGCCACGCTTGATTGAAGGACGATAGAGACGATGAAAGATACGCCGACCAAACTCGAACCCGGTGAACTCGCAATCGATGGTCGCGTGTTCGACCTCTACGACGAGTATTGCCACGGCGAGATCGACCGCCGCACATTCCTGGGCCGCGCCGGCGCACTCACGATCGGCGGCGCGGCGGCGCTGGCGATGGCCGAGAGCCTGCTGCCGCGTTACGCCCGGGCGCACACGATCTCGTTTACCGATCGACGCATTCGGGCGCGCTACGTTGATTACGCATCAGACGGCGGTAGCGGCGGTGCGATGCGCGGTTATCTCGTTCAACCCGCTGGCGACGGCCCGTTCCCGTCGGTCGTGGTCATTCACGAGAACCGTGGCCTCAATCTCTACATCGAAGACGTCGCGCGCCGCTTGTCGGTCGACGGCTTTCTGGCGTTGGCGCGGCAACGGTGGTCGCAAAGATCCGCGCGTCGCTACTGGTGCATTACGCCGAGAACGACGATCGCATCAACGGCATGCGCCCGGCTTTCGAAACCGCGCTCAAAGCCAACAATGCCAGCTACGAGATGCACACCTATCCCAGCACCCGGCACGGGTTTCACAACTACTCGACGCCGCGCTACGACCAGGTCGCCGCCGATCTGGCCTGGCAACGTACAATCGCGTTTTTCAAGCAGCATCTCGCCGGTTAAGACCGCCGATCAAACCCGACGCGAGCGCAACCCAGACTGGCGATGAGCGTGAGCAAAACCGCCCTATTGATCACTTACCGAACCAAACTGGGGCAACGCGACGCGCTGCATCGCGCCTTCGACGCGCACGTCAGAGAACACGTCGCGGCAAACCCCAAAGTCGAACGCTTTGTTAAATGCAACGACGACGCCGACCCCAACACGGTCCATCTTTTTGAACTCTATAGCGACCGCGCCGCACTCGACGCGGTTGGTGGCGCGACCTGGCTCGCCGATTACAACGCGGCACTGGAGCCCGTTCTCGCTGGCCCGCCTGAGCTCGCGTTCACGAGTTCGATCTGGTCCAAAGAAACCGATCCTGCCGCGATCGACCAAACGAGCGAGCCGCCGCCGATGGGTCTGTTTGTTAAGTACAGAACAACCGATGGAGGACGAGAGGCAATCCATGCGGCATGGGAAGAGCGGGTAAAGTGGTATATTGAGTCTGCGGATGGGATTCGGTTCTTTTATATGTCGATCGGTGAAGAGTCGGATCTTCTCTGTCTGTTCGTGCTCTTCCAGGATCGCTCGCTGCTCGACGTTTCAAGCGCGACTGACTGGTTCCAGGCCTATCGTGATCTGATCGAGCCGAACATCACCCAACGCACGGTCTACCGCAGCACGCCGGTTTGGATCAAAGGCGCCTAGCTCATCACACTGACTGGCACGGACCATCGCGATCGGCTGACGTCACCGCGCGCCTCGCGATACCCTGACCCGCCGCCGTGCCCACATGAGCGCGACGCTCGCGCCCACCGCCAACGTGCCCGCGAGCAAGTTGACCAGGATGTCGAATGGGTCGAAGACTCGGCTGGGCAGAAACGACTGGATGCACTCGTCGAGCACTCCCAGCGCCCCTGTCGCCAGGATGGCGAGCAAGGGCGGCACCCGGACCGGACGACCGCGCCTAGGCGTACGACTAGGCGATACGACGATTATGACACGCAGACCAAGCCCAGTTCCCGTCGGGATCGACAGACCGCAAGGTCGTGTGTTTCTCCCGCTCACGTTAAAGAAAACGAAGCCAATCTTTCATAATCGTCGTATCGCGCGATTATTGCACCGATGGCTAACGAAGTTGCGCTTGGCATGAGCGCGAAGCGATGGCCTAAGGCCGCCTTTCTCCTCAGGGCGAATGGCTGTTTTTGGCTAATCCCGGTCCTTGGGGTCGGCGAAAACCACGTCGGTTGTCGGGGGTAAACCGAACCCTTCCCGAAGTCCACGATCAACGACGCTGGCCCCTGCCAGACAGAGGCACGACGCGCACAATCGCCCGGCACGAAAGAATCGCAAGGTTGCCATCGTCATCGAAGGCGGGCATTTTTGGTGGCGGGGAAGCACGATTACGAGACTTCCGCTGGACTGAGGGGAAGGCCGGCACGCCCGAAGCCGAGATTGAACGCCAAAACGGTAGCGGCTCGCTCAAGCGCGAGGTAATCGGCGTTCTCGTTCGACCAACGCCATGGAGCCAGGCCGAATCTGCGCATGACGAACCCGAATGAGCGCTTGCCAATCGCGAAGATGGCCAAGCAAAAATCGAAACGACGCCGTTTCGGCCGACGAGAACGAAATGGCCGCTGATCCAGGAAAATCGGCGACTGGTGGCGCCAAGGAGGACGTTGCGGAGAAGGATAGCGACGACTCGAAGAAGAAGAAAAAGAAGAAACCAGGCTTTCTCACAAGGTTGCTGACCGAACCCGCTCCCACCGCCGCCGATGGTAAAGACAGTGGGGACTCGGACGAGCAATCACCGAGCTCGCCTGGCGCAGATGCTGCCGAGGATGACCTCGCCGCGCAGCAAGGCGACGATGCGAAAGACGAGGCGGAAGCAAAACCCAAGAAAAAGAAGCTGGGCTTCCTCGCCAGGCTGCTGACTGAACCGATTGCGGCTTCTGATGATGCCAACGACGCGGCTACAAGCGATCAACCCCGTGGTGCGCCCGCCCAGGGCGCCGCACCCGCCGCGACAAATAAAAAGCGCTCGGATCGTTCGGACGACAAAGAAAAACAGCTGACCACGGAGGCGTTCGAGGCAAAGCTTGAGGAACTGATCAATCAACACGGCAAGGTGCTGGCTGGTAATGTCCAATTCGTCGACCTTTCGGATACGAAGAGCAAATTTCCCGACCGCTCCGTAGCGTTGATGGAAACCCTGCACGCCGTGGCAGAGCAGGTCATCCGAAGCCATCTGACGTACGGGGACATTTACGCCAGGCTCAAAGACTCCCATCTCATTATTTTCAGCGACCTTGACCCGGCCGAGGCGCAGCGGCGATGCGTTCAGATCACCACTGAAATCTCGGCAACGCTGGTAACACAGGGCGTCGATACGTCAGGCATTGTGGCAAAATCGATCGTGGGTGAAGTCAAAGGGCGGGCGGAGCTTGAGGAACTCAGCCTCGAGGACGCACCACCCGAACCCACCGGTGAGACCGATGCCGTGGAGCCGAAGCCGACTCAAGCTAACATCCGCACGTGACCCGGCAGCTGCGGTAGCCCGAGATCCCGCGTTTATCGGCCCGTGCGATCTTGCGATGCGCTAGGCGTCGCTCGCCTGCGCGGGGTCGAGTTCCGTACCGGTCAGGTTGGCGTCGTCGAGATTGGCTCGTTTCAGCGTGGCGCCGCTCAAAATTGGCGTTGCTTAGGTCGGAGGTGAAGAAGTCGGTCTCGGTGAAATCGGCCTCGCTCCGGTCGCAGCGGGTTTCCCCTACCCCTTATTGGGTACCCCTAATGCACCGGTGACAGGACCCCAACTTAAGCGGCACACTATCGGCCATCCGAACGGGGTTGAAATGAACCAGTTGTTGAGCTCGATGGCGCGCTTGGCAATGATTGCGCTTGTGGGGGCGACATTTGCATTGGCATCCACGCAGGCCAATGCGCAAGCCTTTGCGTTCGCGTTCGACAATCTCTTGACCGATACCGACTTCTTGGATGGCGACGAAGTAACGTTTCAACCGGTCGACGGGCTCACCATCGGCAACGTAACTTTCGGGTTCACCATCGGCGGTTTTTCGAGTAACAGCGCCGACTATAATTCCGGCGGTCCAGGTGTCCAGACGTTTACCGATGACCCGTTGATGATCGAGGGCGACGCGCAGGGCATCCTGCAGTTGGACTTTTTTGCTCCGACCAGCCAGCTGGAGTTTGGTTTTGCGTTAAGCATCGTCAATCCAACGCCGCAGCTTGGCGCGACCGTGACCCTGTTTGACGCCCAGTTAGCGCAAATTGGATCACCGCTCGAGGTTCTGGCGACATCTCTGGTTTTCTTTAATGAGGGGTTGTTCACCTACCTCGACGCCAACAATCAGGTTGGTCGCGCGATCATCGATTTCAACGAGGACGCGGCTGATAGCTTCAACATTATCCCGGTTCCGGCGGCCATGCCGCTGCTGCTCTCTGGCCTCGTGGGGCTTGGCCTGATCGGCTGGCGGAAGCGCAAAGCGGCATAGCAACGGATCGCATAGAACGAATGAAGAGCGACCTTCAGGTCGCTTTTTCTTTGCCTGCCGAATGTCGCCCTTTGGCTTACGAATACCCCTTTTGGGTTACGCCCAACTAACGTGCAAACCTGGGTGTACTCCAGACTCTCTGTTAAAAAATGTCGGTTTAGGCGGCTGCCCTAATATAGAGCCGTTTTGTTCGGGCGACTGGTAGGGCAGTTCGTGACCCAAACGCAACATGGCTGGATGGACGATGGCACCGCGGTCTCAACCGCACCGATGTCGAGGCCGTTACGCGTCCATGCCCCCGCCAGGAACAGATTCGCGAAGCCGGATTCGCCAGCCCGAAGACGAAAATGCGTGTTGCCCAGACCGATAATACGTAGCGGTTCGAGGGATCGTCGTCGATGCACCAATAATGTGCAACCAGACGCCGTTGCCTGGAACGCCGCTTGGGCCCACATATCTTGGTCTCAGGCGAGTTAGGAGTCGAAAACGCGACGAACGTGGTGGCTGAGTTCTTCGAGACGATACGGCTTTGAGATGAAGTTGACGTTTTCAGGATTGATGCCAAGTTTGTCGAACGTGGCATCGCTGTAGCCAGATGTGAACATCACCTTTAGCCCCACATGTTTTGCGGCAGCGATTTCGGCAAGGTCGGGCCCACTTATCCCGGCGGGCATAACGACATCGGTGAACAGCAGGTCGAAGTCTTCACTCTTCTCCAAGATGGCGACGGCTTCGGCACCGTCGGCTGCGGCGACGACCGTGTAGCCAAGGCCCGTTAGCAGATCGACCGATAACTCGCGAACGTCTGCGTCATCTTCGACAATGAGAATCCGTTCACCTTCTCCCGATGCCTCCGAAAGTTTTTCGGTAGGCTGTTCAGCCGTCACTTCATCGCTAACCACGGGCAGATACACCTCGAACTTGGTTCCCTGGTCGCGATTGCTTCGGACGTTAAGAAAACCGCTTGATTGCGAAACGAACCCGTAAACCTGGCTGAGACCGAGCCCGGTTCCTTTGCCGACTTCCTTGGTCGTATAGAACGGATCGAAAATCCGGCTTAGGTCGTTCTCGGAGATCCCGGTTCCGGTATCTTCGATACTGGGTATCCACTTCGCTCTCGTATCCCCTACATTTGGTTTCCGAGGCTGCGATGACCGCCGACTAGGCCCTTGTAGGGGACCGGCTCGTGCTGCACCGCCTGCTGGAGCAGTCGGAAGAAAAGCAGGCCACGAGCCTGCGAACGGCGGCGATTGAATCGGAAAGTGAACTCGTCGAGATAGTAGTCGAGATGGTCGGCATCGATGGCACCATGGTGGATGCCCAGCCACCAGCGATCAAGCAGAGCGGCCACGCGATGCACTCGTGGCATGACGATGTGGGCCGGGTCGCCACTGGCGGAAATGGATCTCGGCTGGTGGTCATAGCCTTGGTTCGCCAGACCACTGTAGGCTGACCAGCCATCGGTTCGGACGGTCGCGCCAGGCGCCACGGTTGTTTGGACAAACGGGATCAGGCTCCTCGCAGCCACATCCTCGACGCGGCTCATTCGGATCCGGCCAGTGCCCCGCCCTCGGACTTCCGCCGCAATCGCGACGATCGACTTGGTCTTCGTCTGTCGCCCCACGACGCCGGTTTCCCGGCCGCCCACATAGGTTTCGTCCACCTCGACCGCGCCGCCCAGGAGATCACGCCCCGGCCTCACCATGGCGCGCCGCAACTTGTGCAGCCAAGCCCAGGCGGTCTGATAACTGCCCAGGCCAAGAATGCGTTGCAGGCCGAGCGCACTGACCCCGTGCTTCTGGTTGGTCACGTACCACATCGCCTGGAACCAAAGGCGCAATGGCTTTCGAGTGCCCTCGAAGATCGTCCCCGCCGTCACCGATGTTTGACGCTGACACCGGTTGCATCGCAACTGACCCCGCGCCGTCGGCCAGGCGTCGGTTCCGCAGCAAGACGGGCATCGAAAACCTTCCGGCCAGCGAACACGCCCAAGAAACTCCGCACACGCCGTCTCCGACACGAACCACGCGTCGAATTCAGTCAGGGTGCGCGGGTAGTCGACCCCGCCTTCGGGATGGGATGCCGGGTTCGCCATCCCAACATATTGACATCACGAGAGCGAAGTGGATACCCTATTCTTCGATTTCCAACTTCACGAACTCGCCACGGGGTGGTTCGGCACCGAAGACCTTGGTGCTTCCATCTAGTTTGACCAGTCGGGTCGCGATGGTGAGACGGCCGCCATTCGGCATGGCGTCACGCGCGTTGACTGCGAGGTTGAGCAAGGCCGTCTCCAGGCCGCCAATATCGAGACGAGTTATGCATGGCTCATCGGCAAAGCAAGCCTCGAATTCGATGTTCTCGCGCAGAGCTCTTTGCAGAATGTCCTGGGTCCGGGAGATCACCGTGTAGAGATTGACCACCTCGGACTCTAGCGGTTTGCGCCGTGAAAATGCGAGAAGGCCGTTGGCCAATTCGGATCCACGCAACGTGGCTTTGACCGCCGTCTGCAATCTCTTGGCGACTTTGTCGCTCGCATCCTCGGCCAACAGTTCGAGATTGCCGAGGACGACGCCCAAAATATTGTTGATGTCGTGGGCAATGCCGCCAGTGAGCTTACCAAGGGCCTCCATCTTCTGGGCCTGGAGGAGATTCTCCTCCAACTCGGTTTGCACGGTGATGTCCTGAACGATCCCCTCGAGCCGGAGTGGTTGGTTGGACTCGTCACGGATGATCCTCGCCTGCGAGTGAAGCACGCGCACCTGGCCGTCCTCAGCCTTGATGCGGAAGATCATATCGGCGGCGGGCTTCCCGGTTGCTAGTGCGTCATCGATCGGGCGCGTCGCGGCTTGTCGTTCCTTCTCGTCAATCCGCCCCAGCAATACGTCGAGGGGGACCGAATCGGTTACCTCCGCAGATCCGAACAACAGAGAGGTTTGATTGAAGCAGCGAATGTCGTTCGAATCCGCGTCACGTTCCCATATGCCGAGCTTGGCAAGGTTTTGCGCCTCCGCGAGGCGAGCTTCGCTTGAGGCAAGTTCGTTGGTGCGCTCGCGCACCCGATCTTCGAGCGCATTACGCGACTCCTCGAGTGCTGCCTGCGTTTCCCGTCTTATCTCATTCTCGTGTTTCAGTTGGTCGTTGAGACGGATCAACGCCTCGCTGCGCGCTTGCAATTCTCCTGCTACGCGAAACGTTCGGCCGACAAAGAGATACGCGATTATTAAGTTGACATAAGAGGCGACACTCCCCATATGTTGGAAATAGGAGATCGCCATGACCACGTTCTATCAATTCCAAAAGCAGTTTCCCGATGACGAAGCGTGCCTGCATCACTTGCTGGTGACGCGCTACGGTGGGACCGAGCTGGATTGCCCGAAGTGTGGCGCGTTCGGCAAGTTCTATCGCATGACGAAAGAGCGCGGCTACGTTTGCCAGCATTGCGGGCATCACCTGCACCCGACCGCCGGCACATTCATGCATCGGACGCGCCTGCCACTTCACAAATGGTTCTACGCGATGTTTCTGTTTTCGACTTCTCGTCATGGCGTGCCCGCGAAGGAACTGGAGCGGCATCTGGACATTTCCTATCCGACGGCTTGGCGCATGGCGCATGAGATTCGTAAGCACATGGCCGATACGGACGGGGAATGGCCACTGGACGGCGATATTGAAGCCGACGAAACCTATGTCGGCGGGCGCACAACTGGCGGGAAGCGCGGGCGCGGTGCTCCGAACAAGACCGTCGTATTCGGGATGCTGGAGCGTGGCGGCGACGTGATGGCAAACGTTATCCCGAATGTCCGTAAGCGCACCTTGCTTCCGATCGTTGCCGAGAATGTCGAGCAGGGCAGTACAATCCACACCGACGAACTTAGGTCCTACCGTGGCTTGGACCGGGCTGGCTTCAAGCATCGGACCGTGAACCACAGCGCGGGTGAATATGTGAACCGGGGAAGCCACGTCAACTCGATTGAGGGCTTTTGGGCTCGTCTGAAGCTGTCGATCCGTGGGACGCACGTTCACGTTTCGGCGAAACACCTTCAGAAGTACGTGAAGGAGTTTGAGTATCGCTACAACCGCCGGAAGCGGCCCGAGACGATGTTCGGCGATCTGGTGGCCCGCTTCTGAGAGCACGGCGAAGAAGCGCGTCAAAGCGACGCCAAGCGATCACAGGCGGGTAGGTGTCATCCTTCATCCGGGTATTCCTTCTCCAACCTATAGAGCGCCCGTATCACCTCATCTGGGTCTTCGAGTTTCTCGGCCTCTCCGTAGAAATCCCACCACCAATCTTCGTCTTGATCACCGTTGAGTAGGCGATCCTTTTTCAGGGAGTAGGCAGCAAAGACCTCGCTTTCCGCTGTCTTGTGTGACGCGCTCCTAAAATCCCCATAAAGGTCGTCGACATCTATCTCCGTTGATGCCCTCATGATGAGGCGGACTACGCGCCGCCCATTGCCAGGGTTAAGTTTTACGGCTTCTATATCATCGGGGACGCTTGCGGTTGGCTGTATCGAAGGCGGCGGTGTCGATGTTGTGCCGAAGTTGGGGCGTGCCCACATAAAGCCCCATTCCTCGTTCGACATTACCGCCCTTGCTCTTTTGATATCTCCTTGTTCCGCAGCGGAAACAATAGGCGCAAGAAAAGCCCGCCATACATTCGGCCCCATCTTCTTCTCTGGATGAGGGATGTCAAGACGCCCAAGAATAGAGGATGCTCCTTCAATGGCTATCAAATGAATGTGCCTGTCGTATTTGGCGTCTGTGTAGTCAAAGTGTTGCCGTAGCGCCCGAGCATCGGCCCACAGCCCCACGAAGCTGAAAGGGCGGTACTTCCGCACACACTTCGGCATCATGCGCACCACGAAGGAGACCAATGGTGCAACCACGCCCGAGAGGCTGATCGGCACTTCAACAACCATGCCAGCAGCGTATTGGTCGCATGGCTTATGTCAACTTGATAATCGCGAAGAGATATGAAAGGCCCGCGACCACCAGTAAAAGCAGAACAATCAATGGCGCGGTCGAACGCAGAAAGTCCTGACCGGGAAGCATCGGCCGCCAAGTCAGTGTCGTGAGCTTGGTTCCACTGATGCCGTCGAGGCGGAGTGACGCGGTGGCGTCGGTTTGAGGGCTGTGGAAGCGAAGCCCGTTAAGCCCGTAGTTTGCCGCGAGCTTGGCGAGGAAGTCCGCGTCAACGCGTTTGAGCATGATCACAACAGCACGGTTGTCGATAGTTTGCTCAGCCTCGTCGTATGAAATGACACTCGCCGAGGCCAGGTGAACCGTTCCATCGAGCAGGAGAAACCCGGTCTTGGGCGTCGGTTGTCCCTTACCGTCGGACAGCCGTGCTTGCGACAGAAGCGCCTCCAAGCCGCGGCCAAATTTTCTCAGGTCAAAATCTAGCGCGTCTGTGCCATCGACCGACGCATAGATAAGTTCGTTGTTGCCGGAAAGGACAACGCTCGTCGCAATGCCGAAATTGTCCGATAGATACGCGCCGAAATTGTGGGACGCCCACGATAGGTCGGGCTCGATGATGAGGTTCTGGATCGATTCGTCCCACCAGGTGTAGTCCAGGGTCAGCAGGCCCTGGTCGACTTCCATCTTCCGCAAGATCGATGTTGCGAGATTAACCGACGACGAAATCGCAATCTCATCTTGCTTCTTGGCAGCGACGAATAAGGTGAAGCCAATGGTCACAACCGTTATCAAGACCAGAAGGCCGACCGGAATCAGCAGATTTCTTCGCGATTTCTCGACAAGATCTTTTGGTGAGACCAAGCCGCGGAGCGCGGTTAGAAATCCGTCGTTCACTGCTTCGCTGGCTGCCATTTTATCCTACCTCTGGGCGAACGAATTCACATGCTAGTGGCGACTTTCTCTCGCACTCAGACCAAACTCGCAGTGACCGCAGTCACTGCCGCGCATATTGGCCCGCATACATTGCCATCGGCGGACGCAGCCCAGCAATCAGGGTTAACGGCGGAATAGAACAGTGAATCCCCGACGCCATTGCTGCCTGTGATTCGGGTACACCCTTGTATCCTGGCCAGCAGGAAGGAATTCCGCCAAGTTTATACTCCTGCCGTATTCGGTATGAGGCCTGAATTATTTTTGGAACGTCCTTATTTGATGCTGTGGACGGCTCTCCATCGTGGATGCAGCGTAGTGCTGCAACGAATGAAGGAGGAGATCTATGGAGCGGATCTAGATGGTTGGGCTGGATATCGCCAAGTCGGTGTTTCAAGTCCACGGCATTGGCGTTGAGGGCGAAGTTGTTGTTCGGCGGCGCCTGAGGCGTTCGCAGGTACTCCGTTTCTTCGAGAAGTTGGAACCGTGTCGCATCGGAATTGAAGCGTGCGCGACTGCTCACCACTGGGCGCGGGAGCTCGGTGCGATCGGGCACGACGTGAGACTGATACCGCCGAGCTATGTAAAACCCTACGTCAAGCGTCAGAAGAACGATGCGGCGGATGCGGAAGCGATCTGCGAGGCGGTAGGTCGGCCGAGCATGCGTTTTGTTCCAGTAAAGACAGTGGAGCAACAGAGCGCCATGGGTGCTGCATCGAACGCGCGTGCTGCTGATGCGCCAACGTCTCCGCTTATCGAATGCGATCCGAGGGCACTTGGCAGAGTACGGCGTCATCGCGCCGAAAGGGCGGAACGGCTTCCAGAAGCTGATTGAGTTGATCGCCGACGAGACCGATGAACGCGTGCCGCAGGTCGCTCGTATATGCCTTCGGATGCTGGTTGCGCAGTTCCAGGTCGTCAACACGCAGGCGTTGGAGACGGAACGCCGGATCAAGGCGGATGCGCGATCTACCGAGTGTGGTCGCCGACTGATGGAGGTTCCGGGTGTGGGTCCCATTCTTGCGAGCGCGCTCGTTGCGACCGTACCGGACCCTCATGTTTTTCGATCTGGAAGGAACCTGTCGGCTTGGATCGGGCTGGTGCCGAGGCAGAACTCGAGCGCGCGCCGCACAGCCCGGCGCTCGTCCTCGCTCAGCCCGTGCAGAATCGGCAGCTCGAAAATCGCATCGGCTTGTGCTGATTGACGGACGGACATCGGCGTGAATCTGTGACCACAGAGAACAAACTGCCGATCCTGAAGCAAACCCGCGTCTGGTGAAAGGCCTCCAGAGAGGAGGTCTGTGTTTGGCGGTCCGGGAAACCCGTTGATCTATGCCGACGGCGGTAGCGCCAACCATTTCAGCGCCGTCACCGTCCAGGGGTCATCGGGATCGGCTTGCGCTTCATTGGCAGCGAAGTGATCGAGCCCGGGCCAGACGTATTGTTCAACCACGCCGGACTCCTGCTTCAGCGCCGCCACCAGCTTGCCCGACGACTCCTGCGCCAGCGCCAGGTCCTCGCCGCCCCATGCCACCAGGAACGGCGTCGTGTTGTCGGCGGTGAACAGAATTGGGCTGCAATCGGCAGCCTCGCCGTCGCTGCCAAAGCGGCCTTCATAGGATCGTTCGAGGACACTGCCGGGCGCGGCGTTTTCGCGCCGTACGTCGTAGGTGCCGCCGTTGGGGAAACACCCTTTGACCACGTCGGCCGGCATGCCGCGCAGGGTTGATAGATCGCGACGCAGGGCCAACATCGCGCAGAGGTTGGCGCCGGCTGAATGGCCCGCGACGAAGATCCGGTTGGGGCTGCCGCCATAGTCGGCAACCCGGTCGTAGACCAGTTTCAGGGCGTCGAAGCAATCGTCGACCACCCGCGGCTGGGTCACGTTCGGCACCAGACGGTAGGAGAACGACACGAAGATGGCGGGAAGATCGAGAAACGGCGGTGCGATGAACCCCATCCATTCCTTGAAACCGTTGCGGAAAGCGCCACCGTGGATGTAGCACAGCACCGGCAGATCGCCGGCGCCGGTATCGTGCGGCAGGTAGAAGTCGACCTTTTGCCAATAGTCTTCGCCATAGGGCACGTCCATCACTGTGGGATAACGCGCCGCAACCGCTTTCGAACCGGCCAGGATGCGGGTGGAGTAATCTTCGGCACCGGGCAGGAACATCGGCGGCATCTCAGGCATATCGTCGAACGACATCGCTTAAGCGCGTGCCGCGGTCTGAACCAGGTGCACCGAGCGTTGCGGGAACGGAATGCTGATCCCGTCCTGGTCGAAGCGTTCCTTGATCGCCTTGATCAGCGCGCACCGGGTCGACCAATAGTCGGCTCTGTTCGACCACGCGTGGATGATCAGGTTGACCGAGCTATCGGCCAGTTCGCCGACGACGATCGTCGGTTGCGGGTCATGCAACGCGTTGGGTTCAGCCTCGATCACCGCGCCCGCCGCAGCAATGGCACTGTCGATATCGTCCTCGTAAGCAATGCCGACAACCAGTTCGATCCGCCGCGTCGGGTGGACGCTGTAGTTCTTGACCGCGGCGCCCCATAGCTGGCCGTTGGGCGCGGTGATCTGGACGTTGTCGGGGGTCGTCAATTCGGTGATGAACAGATTGATCGCACTGACCGTTCCCGCGAGCCCGGCAGCCTCGACATAATCGCCGATCTTGAAGGGCCGGAAGATAAGCAGCATGACGCCGGCGGCGACATTGCTCAGCGTTCCCTGCAGGGCCAGGCCGATCGCTAGACCAGCCGCACCAAGCACCGCCAGCAAACTAGCGGTTTCCACGCCGAACTGGTCGAGCACGGCGACGATGGTGACCGCAATGACGACGTAGCGCGCCAAACTGCCAAAGAAGCTCGTCAAGGTCGGATCGAAGCGCGGCACCCGTCCGAGTGCGCGATGCACCAACGCCTTGACCCGACCGGCAATGATCCAGCCGATGATTAGGGTAACCAGCGCACCCACCACATCGAGCCCATAGGTGGTGAGGATCGTTACCACTTGCCCCCACAGCTCGACGCCGCGACTGACCGAAATATCCATGTTCTCCTCCCAGGCGTAACCGTACGAGTGCCGATGCACCCGATTATGGCTGCGAAATTGAACATAGGTGTGGGGTGGGGTCTACTCGTTTCGACCCTGATCGGCGCGATTTGTGTGAACCCGCGAGCGAACAAAGAAAAAGCGGCCCGAAGACCGCTTTTAACGACTACAAACTCTTGAATTGTTAGACGACTTTACGCCTCCGCCTGGCGATAAATCCGAGGCCCGCGAGGCCGCTCGCCAGCAGGAGTGCGGCCGGCGGTAGCGGTACGACAACATCCGGTGGCCAGGAATCGAGCGTGCAACTGTCGCTGCCACAGTCCGCGACATGGAGCGCGACCCGCGAATTTTGTCTGCTAAGCAGGGCGGCAACCAGCGCGCCCTCGGTGGTCCCTGATACGGTACTGAATACCACGGTCCAGGATTCGCCCGTGCCCATTCCGTTGTTGTTCACATTCTTGCGGTCGTAGGCAAACAGATTGCCAGCCCAACCTGGTCCGGGCGGGCTTACACCGGGAGGACTTCCGGGACTTGGGGTGGTGTCTGGCACGAGATTGACGCCGCCGGTACCGTTGGTCGTGCTGATCTGGCTGTTGAGGAAAACATTCAGGCCGCTCTCAAAATAGATTTCCGCGACTTCGGGTCCTGACGTGGGATCGCTGGGGTCGGCGGCCGGTGCGAACGAGCTATTGGTGAATACAAATGTCGCGTTGCCCCCGGTACCCGCACGGTCACGTCGAGCAAGAGATTAAGACCCGGGAAAATATCGCCTTGAGGCGCACCGTCATCGGGCGTGTAGAGAGGGTTATCGGCAGCCACGACCTGAAGAAGTATCGGTGCTGCCTTCGCGGTCGACGCTGGTAGGGCAATGCAACAAGCCAAAACCGCGAGACCGACGAATTTAGCCATCTCTCTTGGTAGGGCACTCAATAGACGTAGCCTAGCTTCAGCGACCATCTTTCATCTCCGCTCCGAGACAACCCAAGTTTCTTATTCCCTGCACAGCGACACAAAGCGCTGTCGCCATTGCGTGCAATCTCTTCTTACCCGCTCTCCTTCGACATTCGTCAAAACATGCCTCGTTACAATCAACGGTTGATTGTCTGCTGATTTATTCTATCAATCTCTTGATATTCCACGATAATATTAGGGTCAATCGATGTCTGTGCCGACGGTGCAAAGGGGGTAAAAATTCGATCCGGGTCGAATCACCGAGCCCTTCGAATCGGACAAACGTGTAAAGGGGCGTTATGTGTCGATAACAAACTGAGTTGACCGCTTTATGTACCATATGAATTGACCGCTTCTGTTGTGGTGGTTTGGCTCGGTCGCGTCGAAACGGGTCACGCGGCCTGGAGCCTGTCGTCGTCGATGGTTTCGCCGTCGGCGCGGTAGCGCGCCAGACACCTGGGTCCGTGGAAGACGGCCAGGTGGCCGTCGGGATATTCGTGCACCCGGACCTGCGCCTTGACGTAGTGGTGGCGGTGGCGATCGGCCGGGATCTGCAGCGTGCGGTTCTTGTAGCGCACGGTGTTGTCGCCCGCGACGACGCGGTCCTCCTGGGCGCAGAGGATGTCCTCGAGCGTGCCGGCAAAAGCCACGAAGGCCGAGCCGGTGTCCGCGGCCGGGCGGGCGAAGCGGGCGTTGTGCGCCGGCCAGAAGAGCTCCTCGAGAAAGCGATTGGCCTCGGCCATGGTGGCGATCCCGGCGAGGCGCAGCTCCTGGGGCAGGCGCTTCTGCAAGGTCCCGAACATGCGCTCCGAGCGGCCCCGGGCCTGCGGCGAATAGGCCGCGATCAACTCGATGCCGAGCTGCGCCAAGGCCCGGCCGACCTGGGTCGGGTTGTCCTTGTCCACACCGCCGCCTGCCTCGGGCGTGTGCCAGTAGTGCGAGGCCCGATCGGCGTAGAGCGAGCAGAACAGCCCGTTTTCGGCGATCACCTCGCCGAGCCCGCGGAACGTGCTCATCGTGCCCTCCTCGGCAACGAAGAAGCCCGAATAGACCTCCGATGTCGCATCGTCCATGGTCACGATCAGATCCCACCACTGGCCCGCAACCCACTCGTGGCTCGAGCCGTCCTGGTGCAGCATCATCCCCACCACCGGTCGGCGCGGCCGCTTCCGGCGGTGCGCCCCGCGCCTGGGCGCCGGCTTGATCTTGCCGTGCGCCTGCAAGCTCAGGCGAAGCCAGTTGTAGCTCAGCCCGAAGCCATGCTCGCAGACCAGCTTCTCGTGGAAGTGCTTGGCCGTGAAGTCCGGGTAGCGCGTCTCGAACAGCTCCAGCACCCGCATCACCTCGTCCACCGGCGCGCGGCGCGCCGAGACCCGCCCAAGGCGACGGTCGTACAAACCCTCGGCACCCTCGGCCTCATAGCGCTCCCGCCAGCGCCGGAACGTCCGCTCCGACATGCCCAGGATCTCCGAGGCCTCGGCCTGGCTCAAATCACCCCGATAACAACGTCCGTAGACATCCTCGAACTTCATCAATCTCAGTCCCTGCAACTGCTCCGTCCGGCGCATCCGATTCCTCCAGATTTGGAGGAAATCTAAAACCGGACAGATCATCTGTTACATAGACCGGTCATATCGTGTGTTAGCGACAGTAAAGGGGCGTTATGTCGACCAAAATCGAAATAGTCTGTATGATACCTTGAATCCAATATTCCGCGTTCCTTACCCGGGATCATGTTTCTGCCGCGCAATCATTCTTACATCGGATCGTGTCCCGCGGAGTGGTGTAAGAGCGTTGCGCTCTACGCTGCTCCCGGCGGGTAGGGCCGGGACGTTCAGGCTGCCACGGTGGGCAGCGTGATGGGGACATCATCGCTCAGCGGAGCGATGGATTCCAGCGTCATGTATCTCCTTGAGACGGCCCACTCGTCGTTCTGCTCGAGAAGGATGGCGCCGACGAGCCGTGTGATGGCGGCTTCGTTGGGAAAGATACCGACGACGTTGGTGCGACGCTTGACCTCGGCATGGAGCCGTTCGATCGGGTTTGTGGAGTGCAATTTCTGGCGGTGCTCCCTGGGGAAGCTCATGTAGGCGAGGACGTCGTGCTCGGCTTCGTCCATGAGAACTGCCAGCTTGGGCACCTTGAGCCTGAGCTGGTCGGCGACCTGGCGCCACTGGACCTTCGCGCTGTCGGCGTCCTCCTGGGCGAAGGCGGTGGCGACGAAGGCGGAGACGACGCGCCGGCCCTGGCGGCCGGCATGGGCCAGCAGGTTGCGGGCGAAGTGCACGCGGCAGCGCTGCCATGTGGCGCCGAGGATCCGGGTCGCGGCGGCCTTCAGGCCCTTGTGGTCGTCGGAGATCACCAGCTTCACGCCGCGCAGCCCGCGCCGGGCCAGCGAGCGCAGGAACTCGGTCCAGAAGGCCTCGGCCTCAGACGCGCCGATCGCCATGCCCAGGACCTCGCGGCGGCCCTGGTCGTTGACGGCCACAGCCACGGTCACCGCGACCGAGACGATGCGCCCGGCCTCGCGCACCTTTACATAGGTTGCGTCGAGCCACAGATAGGGCCAGTCGCCCTCCAGCGATCGATCGAGGAAGCCGTTGACCTTATCGTCGATCTCGCCGCACAGCCTGGAGACCTGGCTCTTGGAGACGCCCGACATGCCCATGGCCTGCACCAGGTCGTCGACCGAGCGGGTCGACACGCCCTGGATGTAGGCCTCCTGGATCACCGCAGCCAGCGCCTTCTCGGCCATCCGCCGCGGCTCCAGGAAGCCCGGGAAGTAGCTCCCCTTCCTCAGCTTCGGGATCTTCAGCTCGACCGTGCCGGCCCGCGTCTCCCAGGACCGGTCGCGGTAGCCGTTGCGGTGGGTGATACGATCCGCCGAGCGCTCGCCGTGAGCGGCGCCGGTCAGGCCCTCGACCTCCAGTGCCATCAGCCGCTCGGCCGTGAAGCCGATCATCTCGCGAAGCAGATCGGCATCGGAGCTCTTCTCCAAAAGCGCGCGCAGGGTCATCATGTCCTGGGTCATCGTGGTTCTCCTTCGGGTCAGGTTGGTTTGCACTAGCCCAACCCTAAACCGGAACCGCGATGGCCTCCGCTGTGGATAGCCGGCTTGCCTACGCCAGACTCTCGGCGGTCGCTACGGCAAGCCGCCTACCCACAGCTAACAGAGGCTCCAACAACTCCTACACCACGTCCTGGGACACGACCTTACATCGTTGATACCTCTCCCACGTCGAGAGGTTGTGGCCGCGTATCGGTACAATTCCGGTCCCGGCGGCGTTGCCGCTACTGCTCACTTGTCTGATCGGCCTGGGGCTGATCGGTCGCGGTCGGAAATCCGCCTAACTGTCGCAGAGCTAAGGGCGGCTTTGGCTGCCCTTTTTGACTGACACCCGGCGATGATCCGAGTAACGCACCATTTTGGCACCGCCAAACTCTGCTCGCTTGCACACCACTAACCCGTTCGCTACAAAATTGGGACGGTCCGGCCACGCCACGCCGGTCGAGGCTGTTTCCCTCACGAGCGGAGAGTAGTTTGAGCACCAATCCAAATTGTCGCGTGCGCACCCGGCAGAACCACCCACCCCTTCGCTTGCATCGTTTCCCGCGATGACCGCGCCGGTTTTCGACCCACCCGGGCCCGGGTCTTGGGTGCTCGATGATGTGCATTTCGCACGGCCGGCGTCGCGCTATCTGGTCAGCGTGTTCCCGTTGGCGATGCCGGTCGGATTCCGCGCCGGTACAAAGCATTATGGTCTGTTGCTCGACTACATCGAGATCGCCTTTGTCGGCAATTTCTTCTATTCGCAGCCACGCCCGATTGGCGCACCGCCGGGCGCCAAGGGGCCGCCACCCAAGCTGATCTTCCAGATACTCACCCGCCTCCACCCCGAGATGCGCCGGCGCGTCAAACGCAGCGCCGAGGTGTTCGAAAAAAAGGCCTGGCGTGAAGATCTGGCATGGTGGAACAACGAGCTCAAACCGCAATCGCTCGAGCATGCGCGGGGGCTGCAGGCAGTCGACCTCGACGGGCTCGCCGCCGACGCGCTGCTCGCCCATCTCAACGACTGCCGCGAGTTCGTGCTTTTCGCGGTCACCAACCACCATCGGCTCAATCCCTGCAACATGGTGCCTCTGGGGGATTTTCTCAGTCATGCCCAGGCCTGGACCGGCCTCGCCACAGGCGAACTCCTGCAACTCATGCAGGGCGCGTCACCCTATTCTGGCGGCGCTGTGTCCGAACTCGAGGCGCTGGCTGCAGCGTTGCGCGAAGACGCCGAAGCCTTGGCGGTGCTGCGGTCCGACCGTGATGCGCTCGACATCCTCGATCACCTGCGCAGCCACAACCGCGCGGTCGGCAATGCGGCCCGCGCCTACATCGATCTGATCGGCTATCGCATTATGTCGGGTTACGACGTCGCCGATCTCTACACGTTGGAAGCGCCGGGCTCGTTGATCGAGGTCATGCGTACCGCCGTCGATGCCGATCCCGAGGCGCCCACCGCCGCTGCCGATGTGAGCGCCAAACTCGCCGCGGTGCGCGATGCCGTGCCCGAGCGGCACCACGCCGAGTTCGACGAACTCTATGACGAAGCCCGCGCCACCTACCATTTACGCGACGAGAAGATCATGTGCGGCGATGCGCTCGCTACCGGGCTCACCCGGCGCGCGCTGCAAGCGATCGGGCGCCTGCTTGCTGAGGCCGGCAAACTCGACGACCCCACTCACATCTTCGATGCCACCCACGAGGAGATCGTCGGCTTGCTCGCAACCGGTGACGGTCCGCCGGCCGCTGAATTCGCCGAACGCACGCAACAACGGGCCGCGGCTGAGATCGCCGGCGCCCCGCCTTTGCTCGGTCCGCCGCCGGCTCCACCGCCGCCGGCCGATTGGTTCCCGGCCAAGGCGCGGCGCATGCAACAGGGCATGGACGCCGTGCTGACGCACATGTTTCGCCACGACGACCGCCCGCCCGAGGGCAAAATGCTGCACGGCCTCAGTGCCAGCCCCGGCAGTTACGAGGGCATCGCCAGGGTGGTGACGGGGCCGGACGATTTCCAGCGGGTCGAGCCCGGCAATGTGCTGGTCGCGAAGACCACGGCGCCGGCCTACAACGTGCTGCTGCCGATGCTCGGCGCGGTGGTTACCGCGCGCGGCGGCGTGCTATCGCACGCGGCCGTGGTAGCACGCGAATACGGCCTGCCCGCCGTGGTTGGCTGCGGCGAAGCGATGACCGAAATCGCCGATGGCGCGCGGGTTCGCGTCGATGGTGATGCGGGAGCGGTTTGGATCGAGGCTTAGCGATCCGCCCGCAAATCCTGCCTCTGGACGAGGCGACCGATACCGGCGCTTGCGGCGGCAAGGCGGTGCAGCTCGGCGCCGCGCTACGCGCCGGACTGCCGGTACCACCCGGCCTGGTGGTCACCGCCGCGGCGGCCGCGCGCATCGCGGCTGGCGATCCCGAGCCAATCGCGGCACTTAAGGAAGCCTACCAGGCAAGTTTCGACGGCCCGATCGCGGTGCGTTCGTCTGCGACCGATGAGGATTCGGTGGATGCCAGCTTTGCCGGCCAACACGAAACCCTGCTCAATGTGAGAGGCTTCGAAAGCGTGCACGATGCCGTCGTCGCCGTATGGCAATCGGCGCACAGCGAAGCGGCTCTGGCTTATCGCCGCCAACTCGGTGTGGACGGCGAGCCCAGCTGCGCGGTGGTACTGCAAACCCTGGTCGAGCCCGATTGCGCTGGCGTGCTGTTCACCATCGATCCGATGTCGGGTGAAGACGTACGGGTTGTTGAAGCGGCCTGGGGATTCGGCGAAGCCGTCGTGTCGGGCCTGGTCACCCCCGATCACGTATGTATGGACCGCGCCGGCACCGTAGTGTCCAGCCAGGCCGGTGCCAAGGAGCACGCGCTGCGTCGGGCCACCGATAGCGGCCTCGAAGAACACGAGATAGAACCGGCGCTGGTCGGCCAGCTTTGCCTCGACCCCACGCAGTTGCGGCGGCTTAACGATCTTGCCGGTACGGTTGAGACGCTGTTTGGCCACGGCCAGGACATCGAATGGGCGTTTGCCGGCGACACCTTATTCCTGCTGCAAACCCGACCGATCACGACCGCCTCCACCGCCCCAAGGGCCGAGACTTGAGGCGGCGGACATGACCGAAACCGTCGCCGGAGAATCGCCGAACGGACCAAAGAAACGGCCGGTCGAGCCCATCGGCCAGCGCAGCCTGATGCGGCTGTTCATCTCGGCCACGCTGGCGTCGAGCCTATTGCCGCTGAATTCGACGATGATTGCGGTGGCATTGCCCGAGATCGGGCTCGAGTTTGACGCCAAACCGGCCGACCTCACCCAGGCCCTGGTCGTGGTCTATCTACTGGCTGGGATCGTCGCCCAGAGTCCGGCCGGAAAGTTCGGCGACATATGGGGCCACACCCGCATGCTGGCGCTGGGCCGGTGGTTGTTCGCCGGCGCCGCGGTGCTCGGCGTTGTGTCACCCTACCTGTTTGGCCTGTCGGTCTCGCGGATCTTGATGGCGGTCGGCGGCGCCCTGATGATCCCGGCGACGATGGCGCTGCTCCGCATTCATATAAATGTCGAGCGGCGCTCGCGTTTGTTCGGCTACTTCGGCGCGGCAATGGCCAGCTCCGCCGCGCTCGGGCCGCTGATCGGTGGCGTCCTAACCGAACATTTCGGCTGGGCATCGGTGTTCCTGGCCAACATACCGATCCTGGCGCTATCGATTGTGCTGCAACCACGCGGGCTCGCTGATACCGCAGCCAAGGGCGAGGGCCGAGCTGGCGACACCAAGGCGAACTTGCGCCACTTTGATTGGCTCGGAAGCGTGCTGTTGGGGGTCGGGCTGGTGGCGTTGGTCACCGTGGCCCGAACACCGGGCAGCGCCGCACTCATCCTGGGTGCGCTCGGCGTGGTGTCGATCGGCTGGTTCATCATCTGGGAGCTGCGGGTACCGGTGCCGGTGGTCGATCTCATGCTGTTTCGCCGGCTGACCTTTACCGCCGGCGCAATCATGATCGCGCTGCAGAATGTGGCGATGTATGCGACGTTATTTCAGATGCCGTTCTATCTGGCGGTTTTGATCGATGCCGGCCCCTCCGAAATCGGCATTGTGCTGTGGGCGATGAGCGGCGGCATGGTGCTGTTTGCGCCGGTCGGTGGCATGTTATCCGAACGCCTCGGGGTGCGGCGCACAGTGGCGGGCGGCGCGGCGATCTCGATCATCGGCATCGCCCTGCTGGTCGCCACCTTCGGCACGCCCTCACTGGTGATCGTCACCAGCTGCGTCTTGGTGTTCGGCTGCGGCTTCGGGCTATCACATGGCCCGATCCAGGCCGCGGCACTGTCGGCCATTCCACCCCAGCACAGCGGCATGGCCTCGGGCGTGATTGCAACCTTGCGCTATATCGGCGGCGTCATTGGCATCGCCGCGCTCGGCCTGCTGCTGGCGAGCGATCCGGGCGGCGCCGATCTCACCATCCACCGCGACGCCTTCATGCTCTATGTCGGCAGTCTGATATTGACACTCTTCTTGGCACTTGCGATGCCGCGCTTCCTGCGCGACGTCGAGGCGAAATAGCGCTTCCCGGTCGGGGACGCCGCGGCTTGCTTAGCAGCCCGTTGACGAAGTCTTCCCTGGACGAAGTCGGCATGGTCTGATTCTCTGGTGTCCTGGCCTGAAGGGGGGTTCGCTGATGGCGATGGGACAGCAGAAGGATCGTCAGGGGGACTTGATGGTGAGCTGGTCGGAGATGCCGCGCTCGCCAGGTCATGTATTTTACGACCGCCTGCAGTTGGTACTGATCGAGGGCGGCTTCGACGGCTTCGCCGAGGCGGTCTGCCAGCCCTATTACGCGGCCAGGATGGGGGCGCCTTCGGTGCCACCCGGGCGCTACTTCCGTATGCACCTGGCGGGCTACTTCGAGGGTATCGACTCTGAGCGTGGGCTGGAGTGGCGCTGCTCGGATTCCCTGTCGCTACGGGAGTTCCTGCTGTTGGAGATGCGGGAACGGGTGCCGGACCATTCCTGGCTGTCACGGACCCGCGCGCGCCTGCCCCATGAAGTCCACACGGCGGTGTTTGACTGGGTCCTGGCGCTGATCGCCGAGGCGGGTCTGGTGAAGGGCGAGCGCATCGGGGTGGATGCCTCGACCATGGAGGCCAACGCGGCGCTGCGCAACATCGTGCGGAGGGACACGGGCGAGGGTTACCGGGGGATGCTGGAGCGCTTGGCCCAGGAGAGCGGTATCGAGACACCCACGGCTGAGGACCTGGCGCGTCTGGACCGCAAGCGCAAGGGCAAGAAGCTCTCGAACCAGGACTGGGTTTCCAGGAGCGACCCCGAGGCCAAGATCGCCAAGATGAAGGACGGCACCACGCACCTGGCCTACAAGCCCGAGCACGCGGTGGATCTGGACACCGGCGCGGTGGTGGCGGCGGAGCTGCACCCGGCCGACGAGGGCGATACGACAACGCTTCCCAAGACCCTGGCGGCGGCCGAGGCAAACCTCGAGGCGGTGGATGTGGCGCCGACGGCCGAAGATCCGGCCGAATGTGTGACCGATAAGGGCTACCACTCACGGTTGGTCTTGAAGGCGCTCGACGACGGCCCCTGGAAGAGCCGGATCTCCGAGCCCAAGCAGAAGGGTTTTGCGCGCTGGCACGGAGATGATGCGGCTCGCCGGGCGGTCACCAACAACCGGACCCGGCTGTTATCGGGGGTGGCCAGGGAAGCCTTCAAGCTGCGCGCCGAGATCGTCGAGCGCTCCTTTGCCCACAACCTCGATCGCGGCGGTATGCGCCGGACCTGGCTTCGGGGCCGCGAGAACGTGCACAAGCGATACCTGCTTCACGTCGCCGGCCACAACCTATCGTTGCTGATGCGCCAACTCATCGGCGCCGGCACCCCGAAGGAGGCCGTGGCGGGCGGAATTGGCGCCTTGTTCGTGCTTGTTACGCCCGCTGGAGCCGTCCTGGTCGTTCAGATCGTCCTCATCGTCTCGGAGGATGGCGAAACCGCCTTCGCCGCGATATGCTTCGCCGTGGCGTGAAACCCGGTCAATGACGCCTTTTTCAACGGGCTGTTAGGCGCGCTTCACCCAGCATTCGATCTGCCACTCGACGGCGCCGGCGGCATCGCGTTTATCATAATTGACGCGCGACTTCTTGAGCTTGGCGCGAGCGACTTTCGCCAGGCCATCGCGCAGGTCGGCTGGCAGTTCGTCGATGTCGAGATTGAGGCGGACCGGCGTGAGAGGTTTACGCGATGCCGTGGTCGACTTCTTGGCAGCGGACTTCTTCTTCGACGGACCCTTGTCGTTCCCCCAAATCGCATCCCAGCCGCTGCGATATTCCGGCGTCTTAACATTGGAGAAATAGCCGTAGTGGACTTCCTTGGAGCCGCCAATGGATTCGCGCGCCGATTTTTCAGCGCTGCCACTGCCACTGTCGGATTTGCTCTTATCCGATGTGCTCTTGTCGGATTTGCTTGTGTCAGATGTGCTCTTGTCAGATGCATCGGACGCGGTTTTGGACTCGGACGTACTCTTATCCGATTTGCTTTTGGCCGCGCTGCCGCTATCGGCTTTGGCTGATTTGGGCTTCGTTTTGGTATCGCTCATCGTGCTTTTCGGGTTGCCGTGGGGACCGGGGTCTGCGCCGACGGGATACACAAAGGTGCCGGGGAATTCAAGAAGCTTGTTGGGCCTCAAGGAATAAGAAGCGGAAATAACAAGTGGGATTGAGAGGTGGGTCAGGTGCTGGGGAGGGGGAACGGTAGGCGCTTCAAAAACGACCGCGGGCGGGAGATATGCCGGCCCCTTCCAATATGTGGGGCGCCTATTAAACCTGCTAGCAAGTGTCGTTAGAGATCGTAGACGACCCCGTAACCCGCGCCTCGGGCGTTTGTTAGGGGTCGGAAGTCCGCGAGCGCGGACGGGCCAGCGCCAGACCGGTAAGTGCCAGCACCAGCGCGGCCCAGGCCCAGGCTGAAGGAACCTCGCCAAAGATCACCATGCCCCAAAACACGCCGGCCAACGTGACGACGTAGGAAATCTGGCTGGCGAAAACCGCACCGGCATGACGGATCAAATACAGCAGGGATGCGTAGGCCATGAGGTGCAGCAGCGAGACGGCCAGCAGCGCGATCTCGTGCGGCGCAGCGCTGCGGAAGAAGGCGATGGGAATGCCGGCGACCAGGATTGGCGGGGTGATCATGATGAGGGTGGCCAGGCTCATACCGAGCAGAAGAGTCAGCGGGCTGTCTTCCACCGGCATCGCCGTTGCGGCGTAGACATCTTCGCCGGCGTAGGACAGCGCGACCACCACAAACACCGTGATCCAGGCCGCGATCGCCGGGTCGGGCAGCGCGGTTTCGGGTACCACCAGCACCGCGATCGCCAGCAACCCGAGCAGGACGCCGGAAAGCCGCACCGGATCCCACCCTTCCATGCGTATGGCGAGCGCGATCCCGAAGGTCATCAACGGCGACAACGAGAACACGATGGCGATGATCCCGGCCGGTACATGCGGCGCGGCCCAGTAAGACATGGCGTTGGGAAACGTGGTGCCGAGCAGGCCAGCGATGAAATAGAACACGAGGTGGCGCCGCGAGAGTGGCAGCGGCGCACGCACCAGCACCAGCCGTGCCAACAATACCACCGTGAGGATCACGACCTGCCAGAATAGCAGGGTTAGCGGATGATCGCCGCCGGTGGTCGCGAGCTTGGTAAAGCTAATTGCCGCACCCCAGCCGAGGCCGGCCAACACCAACAAAGCCAGCAGGCGCACGCGATCACGAACGGCGCGAATCCCGGCCTCGGATGCGGGGTTGATGCGGGTCGGGTGAGGGGGAGGCGTGCGGTCCGGAGCTGGCCATCTGCGTCGTGTCTGCCGCCACATCGGGCAGCGGGTCGTAGGCGGCCCTGAAGCGAGTGCCAGTCGCCGACCTGCAGAGGAGCGCAGCCGACCCACCTTGTCAACGGACTTGAGCACCGTCGTCGACGCTCACCCGAACGCTATTTGGGATCAAGCGGAGTTGAGATCGACGCTAATAGTCCGAGAATAGCCCGAGAATGATCATGACCCGCCATCGACGATGGCCGGCGTTTAGTTGCCATAGTCGTCACCGCCGCCGCCGCCAAAATCGTTGCTTGCCTGGCTCATTGGGATGTCTCCTGTGGACAAAAAAAGAGCGGCCGCGAGGCCGCTTTGTGAGCGCACAGGGACCGCGCGCAATTGAAAATTTCCGCCCGCTGACGGGGCAAGTGTGGGGTTTACGTCATTTCACAACATTTACAACAAAGGCACGCGGCGCAACGCGCGGTTAGGCCCAATCCACGCATCGAAACGGTGGGATCTGCGCGTTGACGAGCGACGCGATGTTAGCGCGAATTCTTGCTGCTGCCAATGGTGCCCAGACTGTGCGCGGTGACTATCTCGCCCAGCATCCGGTCCGCCTTATCGGCGTAGCGCCGGTCGCGCACCAGGCGAAACAGAGCCATCAGCAGACGCGCTTTCTCCTCGGGTTCGAAAACCAATCCGCGCTCGGAAAAATAGCCTTCGGCCGCACTAACCACATCGGCGAAAAGCAGTTCTTCTTCGCTCCAATTGAATCCATCATCTGCGCTTAGTGTCATGCGGTTTCCATCCCTATCGGCACCGCGCACCGGTCATCCGATCACCGCGATGCCAGACCCATCCGGCCTTATGTTCTCGAGCGCACGAGCAATGGCGCGCGGCGAACACACAGCAGACCCACTAAACGAACTGGAAACAACCTATGGTTGCATATCTGTCATTTTCTGTCAAAGTTGACACACCCACACCCAAACGGAGCCGCGCTTCCGACATCGAAGGGGATAGACGTCTACCCCCTAATGGTTACCACCCGTTCGGGTGCAGCACCATTCGGTATACTCCCTAGTAGCGAAAGCTTTCACCGCCGCAACCGCGTAGCATGGGTCGTCTAATTTCCCCTGGGAGGGTGGAAATCCGGTGCCAACAAGCGGTGCCGGCGCAAGTTTTCCCAGCACACCCGCGCCGTTGAACTCGCCTGAGCTGGCGAATGCAACGAGGCGGTACATACTACCCAACAGCAGTTACCTCTGGGGCGGTCTTCGGACCGCCCTTTTTATTTGCCGCTGGTTTCCGATGCGTTTGTCGTTGACCGTGGGTTCGCACGAGGTATGCGTTTACGTATCGCATCCAACCTTGGCGTCGCCGCAGTTGCGTTTGGGCCGTGACGACCCGCCTCAGGCGGCGTCCCCACTCGCTTCCCCACCCGCGTCCCCACTTTTGGCAATTCGCGCCAACATCGCATCGATCTCGCGCCGCATGACCGCGGCATCATCGTCCTGCCAGGCCAGCCGTTGACAGGGACCGGCCCAGGGATATTGCTCTCCGACGTCGAGTCCGATTCGAACTCGCCACCAATCGGCATTGGTGCATGGCGCATCGTCAACGATTTGCTTGAACACGAGATAGCGGCAGGCCGGATTGAAGTACATCAAATGGCAGGGGCCGTTGTTGACCGCAACGTTGAGATGCGCCGCCTGGTAGAGCGCGGCTCGTATGTCGAGATCGAAACACGCCGCCGGGAACGTCGCGATGGAGCCGAACGGTTCGAACGCGTGGGCGGTGTCGCGGACCACCACCGGGACATAACGATCGTCGTGGAGCAGCGGCTCGAGTGCCAATCGCCACTGATCGAGCCGTGAATTGCGGGCCGTGTCAATCCCAACCGAAAATTGCTCACTTTTGCCAATCGAAAATTGCTCACTTCGGGCTTGGGTTCGTGCCCCCAGACGCGGTGTTGGGAGTGTTGGACTCGATGTAGCTGTGGGTAACCGGGTTGGCGCAGCGACCGCCACGAGTCTGGCGGCGACAACCCGGTTATCCTCAGCGGGCGGCCATCACCGTTGCTGCTTCCGTTTTGGTCGGCGGTCACGACGCGCCTCTCTTGCGGCGTCGATCCGAGCCGGCCTGCAGAAGGTTCTGGTGATCCTTCATCCGGTAGCTGTTGCCCCGGATGTTGACGATATGGCAGTGGTGCACGAGACGGTCGATGAGAGCGGCCGCCATCACCTCGTCGCCGAGCACGCCGCCCCAGTCCTCGAAGCCCTTGTTCGACGTCAGCACCGTCGACGCCCGCTCGTGCCGGGCGTTGATGAGCTGGAAGAAGAGCACGGCGCCGTCCTGGTTGACCGGCAGGTAGCCGATCTCGTCGACCACCAGCAGGGCCGGATGGGTCAGCACGCGGAGCCGGCGCGACAGGTTGCCGGCGGCCTTGGCCTCGGTCAGCGATTCGATCAATCCCGCGAGCGTGCCGTAATAGACGCGCCGGCCGGATTGCGCCGCCGCGATCGCGAGGCTGATCGCCAAGTGAGTCTTGCCGACGCCGGGCGGGCCGAGATAGATCACGTTCTCCCCTCGGTCCAGGAAGCCGAGCTCGTGCAGGCTCTCGATCTGCTCGCGCTTGATGCTGGGCTGGAAGGCGAAGTCGAACTGATCGAGCGTCTTCACCGCCGGCAGCCGCGAGGCGCGCATGGCGGTCTGGAGGCGACGGTTGTTGCGCAGCAGGATCTGGGCGTTCAGCAACTGCTCGATGGCCTCGGCCGCCGAGAGCGTGCCGCTGTCGGCCTCCGAGAGGATGCCGTCGACGGCCTCCAGCGCGCCGGGCATCTTCAGATCCGCCAGCATCGCCCGCAGCCGGTCGCGCCGGCTCGGCGCCGGGGCCTTCATTGCAGCGCCTCCGCATAGACCGTAAGCGGTCGCCGCTCGACCTCCACGGTTGCCGGCAAGCGCCGCGGCGTCGGCTCCTGAGCCTGCACGAGGCCGAGACGCCGGTAGGGATGGTTCGCCAAGGGCGCCAGAGCCGCCCGCTCGTCGCGCTCGAAGCGGTCGACGGGGCGCTCCCCTGTCGTAGCGTGCCGGCGCAGGTTGGCCGTGCCCTCCAGCCAGCGCGCGGCCTGCTCGTTGAGGTCGTCGTCGTTCGCAAAGGTGCGCCCGTAGAAGAAGCTCTCGCGGATGTAGCGGATCGGGCGCTCCACCTTGCCCTTCGTCTGGGCCCGATAGGGACGGCACGAGCGCGGCATGAACCCCCAGTGGGCGGCGAACCGCAGGAACTCCGCGTTCAGCACCAGGCCGCCGCCGGCGGCGCGATCGTCGGACAGCACGACGGCGCGCATCTGGTCGAACAGCAGCTCCTCCGGAACCCCGCCGAAGCGATCGAAGGCGCTCTCCAGCGCTTCCATCAGCACCGTCATGGTCTGCCGCGGATAGAAGCGCAGCCACAGCAACCGGGAGTAGCCCAGGACGATCACCAGCGCATGGCGCCGGCCCCAGGGAAGCGTGAACGTCCCGAAATCAACCTGGCCCTGGCGGCCTGCCGGCGTCTCGAACCGTACCGCGGCCTCGACCGGCTCGCGCGGCCGCACCGTGTTCACGTAATGCCGCACGCGTTCATAGCCGCCCGGGTAGCCCGCGGCGCGGACCTCATCGAACAGCCGCTTCGCCGAGAGCTTCGGGAACTCCTCAAGGCGCGCGTCGATGATCCCCTTGTAGGGATCCAGCTTGTGGGCCACCGGCGGACGCGGCGCATACCCTCTCGCACCGGCCGACAGATCCCGGTCCAATTGACCGGTCTTGATCCAATAGTGGATCGTCCGAGGGTTTACCCCGAACCGCCTCGACAGCTCCGTCTTCGAACGCCCTGATCCAGATAGTGCTTCAACAACATCCTGATCTCCCATCCGTACATCCGCACACCTTTCCCGCTCTGTTGGCAAAGCCAACATCGCGCCTAGTGCGCCGTCATCGACAAGCCAAAACTGCGAAATTTTGGGTTGGCACAAATGGGAGATTTACAGTTGGGACTAACAGGCCGGCCAGTAATCGGCCTCACGCAGGGTAATGACCACCAGCCGGCGCCCCGCGACCCAGCGCTCGATCGCCGCGCAGGCGAGTTTCGAGGGTGCGAATACCGGCGCCGGCGCGCCCGCCCGCACAGCGTCAACCACACCTCGCAACAGATAGGGGTAAGTGCGAGTCGGCCGCGACGCTGGGTCCAACGCTGGACCCAACGCCGGACCGAGCGTTGACCAAAATGCGCCGACCAGCCCGGCGGCCGGAATGACGATGCGATCGCGCATCCAGCGCCGGGTCGCGATATCGGGCGGCAACGTGTCGTGGCGGAAGCCTCGATTGGGACCTGCCCGCAGGACCAAAACCAGCTGGTGCTTGCCAAGACGCACCCGGTCCATTTCGGCGTGCGCCAGGAACGATAGAAAATCATAGGTTGGCGGTGCCTTACCGAGATCATAAACCGCGACCAGGGGGTCTTCAGGTTCCGGCGTTCCGGCCTCGACCATCGTCGCCGGGCGGGCGATTTGCTGCATCTCTGAATGTCCCCGTCATTGCTGTTGCTGTGAACACACACAAGCCTGGCCCGATCTGAGTTTGACCGGATCGGTCCTAGCGCTCGCCGTCCCTGAATCCGGCCGCGTCGAGCCGCACGCCTTGGCCGTGCCAGGTGCGTATCGCGCGGTGACCGAGCACCTTGCGCATGCGGCTCAACAAGCAATGTAAAGCGCCGATCGCGTTGACGGGTTCGTCGGGCCCGTAGCCCCACAGCTCTTCGATCAGGCGCTCGTATGACGCGTAGCCGCCACCTTCGCGCAACACGTCGAGGACGCGCCGCTGAGCGAGAGTCAGGGTTTGCCGCGAAGCCGCGCCGGTCGTGTCGCCGGCCGCGTTGCTCAACCGGACACCGCCCGGCTGCTCAAACCCCGCGAGCTGACAACCCCGTTGGCGGTGCGTTGATCGGGATCTCCGAGGCGTGTTGGCTGGTCCGGCGCCACGGCGGACGGGGCAGGCGCGGCGGGCGCGGCGGGCGCGGCGGGCGCGGCGATTATCGGTCGCATTCATTTCTCCATGGGAGCCAGTGCCGGGCGCCGGGCGGGGCAGAGCACGCAACCGTCGCTTTGTCATGAGTGGTGGGATTTGCAGGCCTCGTCCAAATCCGCTATGCAGGCGTTCTCGTTAGTCTGGGGAGGCTGGCGAGATAGGACAAACCTGACATGTAGGTGGTGTAACGCGTCCGTGCAAAGGCGACACTATCGGCGCTATCGATCAGAATGATCGGACAATAGGGTGCGCGATCCTCGCTGTATTCGATTATGGCTGTGGTCTTACGCGGGTTCCAAAATAGCGGCCCCCAGCGCATACCGCGCGGTTTCCAGTCCGGCCGCCGTCCGGTCTCGCCGCACTCGATCACCAGCCCGACCGCGTCGCGATCGGGCTGGGCGCTGAGCAGAGAGTGAACGGTCTCGGCGTCGTGGTCGACGTCGGTCGATTTGCGCACGCGTTCGGGCGCGCTGTCGATGCGGGTGCCGAGCCGGCCGATGCGTGCGATCTCGGCGCAGCCGCAGCGTGATGTTTCCTGCCACCGGACGCCGTCGGCCAATCGTTCGGCCGGATAGAGCCCAGCGCCGGCTTCGCCCAAGCGGCGAGCCAGCTGATCGGCATAGGTCCACACCAGCAGTTCCTCGATCGACACCGTCCGCAATCCGGCCTGCCCCGACGTCCGGGTCGCGGCGCCCGCCTGATGGTGTTTGGGGTCACGGGTCGCAGGGGTGCTGACGCCATAGATGGCAGGCGCCACAAACGCCTCTGGCATGGCAGCCTCACTCTCGCGTTGGGATCGGGTGGCGGGGTCGGAAACGTCGCCGCGCAAACCCTTAGACATGCGCTCGGCAACGGAAATCCCGCGCACCCAAGCGGGTACGCGGGATCAGTATCTTGTGTTGTCGGGGGCGAAGTTCCCCAGATCTAGTAGACGATTGAGATATATTGCACAGGGGTGCGCACAGAGTCAAGAAATCCCGACTTGCGGCTTACGGACACGGCGTCTGGGGTGTCCAAACCTGGGCCCGGCGCTTGGCTTCATCGGCTTGCACGGAGGTTAAAAACAGGCCGGCGCGGAGGCGATTGACTGTCGAGGCGGTATTCTCATCGCCCGCCAGCACATACCATTTATAGGCTTCGACGCGGTCTTTCGGCACGCCCTGGCCCTTGGAGAAGCGTGCACCAAGATTATTCCGCGCTGCCAGATGCCCTTGCCCGGCCGCGGCGCAATACCAGTCAACCGCGGCCGCGTCATCTCGATCGACACCGTGGCCGTCCTTGTGCAGATTGCCGAGCGCGAACTGGGCGTCTGCCAAGCCTTGTTCCGCCGCCTTCGTGATCCAGGTTGCGGCGCCGGCATAATCTTGTGGACCGCCCTCACCGTCGTACAGCATCACACCCAAATTGTACTGAGCCTTGCTGAACCCTTGCTCGGCAGCACGACGAAACCAACCGATCGCATCGCTCTCGCTTTGGCGCACGCCCTGCCCTCGATAGTACATATTGCCGAGATTGAGTTGCGCTTCCGCATATCCCTGTTCGGCCGCGCGGCGAAACCAACGCGCCGCTTCAGCTTTATCTTTGGCAACGCCATCGCCGCGTTCATAACCGACGCCGACATAGAATTGGGCGGCCGGAAATCCCTGGGCCGCAGCAAGGCGATACCACCTCAGCGCGGCGGCGGGATCGCGCGCCACCCCGCGGCCAAATCCATACATGACGCCTAAGTTGAACTGCGCTTTGCCATATCCCTGTTGTGCGGCGCGGCCGTACCAAGTCAACGCCTGGCTATGGTTCTGAGCGATGCCGCCGCCGCGTTCGTATAAGACGCCGAGATCGAATTGCGCCGCAGCCATGCCTTGTTCGGCGGCACGGCGATACCAGACGACGGCTGCGGTTTTGTCCTTCGGAACACCGCGGCCGGACCACTGCATTTGCGCGAGATTGTATTGCGCATTGGCCTGTCCCTGTGCGGCGGCACGGCGATACCACAACGCAGCTTGTGCGTCGTTGCGCGAGACGCCTCGGCCGCTTTCATACATGGCGCCGAGATTGAATTGAGAGGCCGCGAGCCCTAGCGCGCCGGCACGCTGATACCAGGCGACGGCTGCGCCAAGATCCTTGCCAACGCCGTTGCCCTGCTCGTACATCCAGCCCAGATTGTGCTGGGCGAGGGCATCGTTCTGATTGGCGGCGCGACGAAACCATGTCGCGGCTTCGCGGAGGTCCTGGGCGACGCCGTTGCCGTGGAGATAAGCGAGCCCGGTGTTGAATTGTGCATCGGCCACCCCCTGCACAGCCGCGCGGCGAAACCATTTGGCCGCTTCGACATCATCTTTGGCAACCCCCAGTCCGCGCCCGATCCGATGCCCGAGGTTATACTCGGCTAGGGCAAGCCCCTGCTCGGCAGCCTGGCTCAGCCACCGCGTCGCCTCGGCATCGTCGTGCACGATGCCACGCCCCAGCTCATAGGATTGTGAGAGCATGTACTGGGCTTCGGCCAATCCCTGATCAGCGGCGCGGCGAAACCACGCGACGGCTTCGCGGTTGTCCTGTCCAACGCCCTGCCCATTTTTGTACATAACGCCGAGGTTGAGCTGTGAGGCCGCATAATCCTGCTCAGCGGCGCGCCGGTACCAACCAGCTGCTTCAGCATGGTTCTGGGCAACGCCCAAGCCGCCCCCATAAATCCAACCGAGAGCGTGCTGCGCCTCGGCCAATCCCTGATCTGCCGCACGGCGATACCACAAAGCCGCCACAGCATAGTCTCGCGCGACCCCCCGGCCATCGGCATACATGGTGGCGAGGTTGAATTGGGCGGCAGTAAACCCCTGCTCCGCGGCGCGGCGGAACCACGTCTCGGCATGGCGATCACTCTGTTCAACACCCCGGCCATCTTGGTACATCACGCCGAGAGCGAACTGCGCATCGGCCACTTCCCGCTCCGCGGCAAGCAGGAACCACTCGAGCGCTGCCCTCTCGTCGCGCGCGACCCCTTCACCATTGTCGAACATAAGACCGACATAAAACTGCGCCGTAGGGTCGTCGCCTTGGGCAAACGGCAGCAAAGCCGCGAAGGCGGCCGCGTGGTCGCCATCGTGATAAAGCGCGACCCCAGGATCGACACTTGCATTGGCAGCCGGTTTCGGGCTCTGAGCCCACAACGGTGCCGGCGCCGCGAGAACGAGCGCCACGATCAAGACGATAAAACCGCGTCTCATGCCGCAATCGTAGCGCATGGGGTCGGTTCGTGGGAACGCCGGGCAAGCGGCGCGGGCGCAGGCGCGGGAGCGCACCTGCGTTCAGCGTTGAATCAGTTCGGCCACCGCCTGCGCCGCCGGTGTTGCCGTATCGGTGAGACCGTCGACGACGCCGGCCCGGTCTGCGGCCGTGCGGTTCTGGCTCATCTTCCACTTGCCCACGAGCCGATCGACCGGCAGTTCGAAGCCGACGATCCCCTCGACCATCCCGGCGATGAATGCGGCCGGCGCGTCGGTCAGCGCCCATGGCTGGTCGCGACCGGCCTCCTGGCTGGCCGTCAGCGAATCGACATGCGCGCGCAGGCGTTCGGCGTCGTGATAGACGCTGAGCCGGCCATAGGCATGGACGACGGCATAGTTCCACGTAGGCACGACTTTGCCGTGCGCCGCCTTCGAGGGATACCACGACGGCGTGATGTACTGATGCGGTCCGTGAAAGATCGCCAACGCCTGAGCCCGGCGATCAAACGTCTGCCACAGCGGATTAGCCCGCGCGACATGCCCGCACAGCACGCCGTTGGCTGCGTCCTCGATGTGCAACCAGCAGCGGCAGGTGGTGTGCGTCGAGGCCATCGCGACCGGTGCACACCACGGTCGCAAACGGGTGCGCCCGCATCAGGGCGTGCATTACCTCGATACGCGTTTCCTTAAACAGGCCTGGCTGATACATCGAACGCTCCTAAACCGTGCGCAGGGCGCGGGGCAAGATCGGGAATTGGAGCCCGATCGGACCCTTTCGACAAGTGCTCCCGTGGCCGCGGTTTGACGACTCAGGAGGCGACATTGCCCCAATGGACCCGGCGGTCAGTGGCCCCTACAATCTTAGCCGTGGTCTTCTTAAGGGAAACGGCATGACCGAAGCGATCAAGGTCTTCTGGCAACCTCACTGAACAAGCTGCCTGCGGGTTAAAGAATACCTGTCGGTCCGTGGGATCGAATTCACCTCGATAAATGTGCTGGAAGCAGACGGCATGGCGGAATTGAGCCGCCTTGGCGCCCGTAGCGTGCCGGTCGTATCCAAGGGGGACAAGTTCGTATTCGCCCAGGTCATCGGTGATGTCGTCGACTTCCTGGAACTGGACGACGACACCGCGCCGGAACTGTCGCCGGAGGAATTGGCTGAACGCTACGGTGGCATCTTGGAAACCGCAATCCGCCTGGTCCGGCAAATGCCGGATGATCGTCTTGCGGACGAGTTGCCGAACCGGCCGCGCTCGTGGCGGGTGCTCATGCATCACGTCTTCCAGATACCAACGGCATTCCTCGACATGGAGGAAAATAGCGTGCCATTGTCCTACCAGGACTTGGTCGCAGAGCCGCCGGAAAACATAACAACCAGCGCCGACATCGCCGCGTTCGGCGAGACCGTACGGGACCGTTTCCAGAATTGGTGGAAGGGGGCAAAAGGCCAGGATTTCACAGGTCAGGTGCCGACCTATTTCGGCGGCACATCGCGCCACGAGATGCTGGAGCGCACCGTTTGGCATTCGACCCAGCATGTCCGACAGGTTGCCTCGCTGTTGGAGCAGGCCGGTGTGACGCCCGACCGGCCGCCGACCCAACAAGATATTCGTGGCCTGCCGCTGACGGAGACAATTTGGGACGAGGCCTGAGCCCCAACCAGCTGTCTACAAAGTCGGGAAATAGGTGACCGTCTCAGAAAACTACAGGATATCACCTACTCCCTTCGTCGTACTCCCTATGCCCCGGTGACGGGTCGTCACGCGTGAGCCTACACTCAGTGAATTCTTCGGGTTGTCCATGATCAGCGCTTGTCTCCCATTGGCGGCGGTTTTCAGGATTAAGGTAGCAGCGCATGCGTACCGGCTTCATTCGACGGCGCGGATTGCTACGACGCGGTCTCATCGCGTCGGTCTCGGTCGTTATGGCATCCGGATTGGGCCTGGCACCGCCGGTCGCCGCCGCCGAAATTTTCTGGACGGGTCTATTTGGTCCTTCATTCAGTAACGATTTTAGTTGGTCTGGGTTCAGCGGCCCGGGTTCAAACGATTCAATTGCGTTCGGCAGCGGCAGCATTGTGCTCAACCCAGTCAAACGATTTCGGCACTTTCCCGACGCGGGGTATTAGGTTCGCTTCCGGGGCCGGCGCACACACGATTACGGGGAGCACCATCCAAATCAGCGCAGCCACGAACGGCGCAGCGACGATTACGAATTCCAGTACTGCAACCCAAAGCCTGAACAACAGCGCTATCGCGTTATTCGGAGCCGCACCCGGCAACATGCACGTCTTTTCGCAGGCGACGAGTTCAGGGTCGCTGAATATCGGTGCAAGCGTCGATATGAATCGGCAAAATCTAACATTCTCCGCCCTCACCGGCTCAACATCGACAATAGGCGGGGTCATCAGCAGCAGCAACGCACAGGCCGGCGAAGGCGGTCTAACCAAGACTGGCGGCGGCACGCTTATTCTCGGGACCAATAACACCTACACCGGCGGCACCGCGATCAATGGTGGCACGTTGCAGATCGGCTCCTTTAACACCCTTGGACAAAACGGAGGCGGCATTAGCTTCAATGCAGGAACGCTAAGAACGACAGTCAGTAATATTGGGACAAACCGAGCCGTCACGCTCAACGGGGGCGGCGGTACATTCGAGGTCGACACCTTCAGAACGCTCGAACTCAACGGCGCGATCGGCGGCACCAGTTCACTAACCAAGACTGGTGGCGGCACGCTTGTTCTCACCGCAAATAATACCTATGGAGCCTCAACCTTCATCGAGGCCGGCACGCTGAGGCTTAGCGGCAGCACGTTCGCGAACCGTATTCCGACGGCTCTTTTTTAGGTATGTCCAGCAACGGCATCTTCGATCTGGACGGCCGTTTCGAGCGGATCGGCGGGCTATCGGGGTCCGGCCAGATCAAACTCGGCAATGCGAGTACGCCCTTGGGATTAGCGGTCGATCAGTTGGGGCTAACCACCACGTTTTCGGGCGTGATCAGCGGCACCGGCGCTGGCGCTCGGCTGCTCAAGGAAGGCACCGGCACGCTGATCCTCAGCGGCAACAACACTCACGAGGGCGGCACGGACATCAATGGCGGTACGTTGCAGATCAGCTCCTTTAACGCCGTTGGACAAACGGGAGTCGGAATTAGCTTCGATGGAGGCCAGCTGAGAACGACAGCCAGCTTTGGGCTAAACCGATTAATCACGCTGAACGCGGGCGGCGGTACGTTCATCGTTGACCCTTTCAACACGCTGGACATCCAAAACGTGATCACCGGCAGCGGCTCATTAACCAAGATCGGCGACGGCACGCTCACCCTCCACGCCAATAACGATTACAGCGGCGGCACGAACATCAATGGTGGCACGCTGAAGCTTGGCGGAAGCGCATCCCTATTCTCCAGAATTTCTGACAGCTCCGCGTTATTCGTTAACGGCATCGGCACCTTCGATCTGGACGGTTTTTTTTGAGCGAATCGGTGGGCTGTCGGGGTCTGGCCAGATTGATCTCGGCACAAATGTTACTTCTGCCTTGGGATTGGCGGTCAACTACTCCGGGGCCAGCCCAACCACGTTTTCGGGCGTGATCAGCGGCACCGGTACGGGCGCCCGGCTGGTCAAGGAAGGCACCGGCACGCTTGTCCTCACCGGCAACAACACCTACGAAGGCGCAACCAACGTCGATAACGGTACGCTAAGGCTTGGCGGCAGCACGTTCGCGAACCAGATTTCCGACAAATCCGCATTATTTGTTGGCGCCAGCGGTATCTTCGATCTGGACGGCCGTTCGGAGGTGGTCGGCGGGCTATCGGGGTCGGGCCAGATCAAATTCGGAAATGCCCCTTCGAATTTCGGACTGGCGGTCAATTACCTCGGCGCCAGCGAGACCACGTTTTCAGGCGTGATCTCCGGCTCCGGTATTGGCGGGCTGATCAAGCGAGGCACGGGCACCCTTATCCTCGCCGGCAATAACACATACACTGGCGAAACGCGCGTCGAAGGTGGCACGCTGAAGCTCGGCGCCAGCGACCGTATTTCCGATAGCTCCGCGTTAAGAGTTGACGGCAACGGCATCTTCAATCTGAACGGCCATTTCGAACGGGTCGGCGGGCTCTCAGGGTCCGGCCAGATTAAGCTCGGCAATGCGAGTTCGCCCTCAGGATTGGCAGTTGATTACTCTGGCAGCATCCCAACCGCGTTTATTGGCGTGATCAGCGGCACGGGCGCTGGCGCCCGAGTGCTCAAGGAAGGCACGGGCACTCTTATCCTCGGTGGCAACAACACCTACGAAGGCGGTACGGACATCATTGGCGGCACCCTGCAGGTGGCCAATTTTTCTGCCGCGCTCGGATCAGGTGGGTTGAGATTCGATGGCGGCACGCTGAGAACGACAGCCGATAATTTTGGCACCAACCGAGCCGTCACGCTGAACACGAACGGCACCATTCAACGTCGACTCCGTCACAACACTCGAACTCAAGGGTACGATCGGCGGCAGCGGCTCACTAACCAAGACCGGCGGCGGCACATTGCTGCTGAAGAATGAGAATAATGACTACGCCGGCGCTACGAACGTTACCGACGGTACATTGCGGATCAAAACCCCGACACAGACCTTCTTCGGCTCGTTTGACAATACGGCAAACGTTGAAATCAGCAATTCCGCCGTCACCTTCAATGGCCCAATAACCAACAGCGGCAGTTTCATTGTTGACCTGACCTCAACCACGAACAGCGCTAACACCTTCACACAAACCGCCGGCTCGCTCACCGTCGACGGCACCATGACCCAGGCTAGCATCTTCATAAACGGCGGCACCCTTGGCGGCACCGGCATCATCAACGGTGATATCCAGATTGGTGCGGGCGGCACGCTCGGGCCCGGCAATTCGCCCGGCAGCCTGACCATCGACGGCGGCTTCACCCTCGCCGCGGGTGGGTTCCTCGCCCTGGAACTGGGCGGAACCGCCCCGGGCCAGTTTGATCAACTGTTCGTCCAAAACGGGATCGCCGACTTACTCGGCGAGATCCAGATCTCGTTCATCGACGGCTACCTGCCGGCCGCGAACGACACCTTCACGCTGCTCACGGCCTCGTCGTTTACGAGTGCCAGCTCGCTGGTGGCATTTTCGTTCTTCGGCGGCGACCCGGGAGCGTTCGAGACAATCTTCAGCGCCACCACGCTCTCCGTCGTCTTCAACGACGTGACAGCGCCGATCCCGATTCCCGCGGCGCTGCCGATGCTGTTGGTTGCGCTGATCGGCTTTGGTATCGTCGCCCGGCGGCGCACTTCCGCCGCGGCATAGCGGCGATCGCGGTCGCCGCACACAGCAAAGGCGGCGAACCATGCGACAGACGCTTAAGGCCACGCTGTTCGATGTGGTGGTTGCGGGGCTCGCGCTCGTGCTTCTCACCGGCGCCTCGCTCACGCCCACACCCACCCACGCCCAGACCCGGGTCGGCGAAAAGATCGGCGATTGGACGTTTCAGTGCCAGGCGATCTCGGCCAAGGAAACGATCTGCGCGATCGCGCAAGTGTTCGCCAATCAGCAAACCCGGCAACCCGTCCTCGTGCTGACCATCCGGGCTTTGGGTATCGAGAAGAAACTGATGCTGTTTGCCCGCGCCCCGCTCGGCATCTACCTGCCCGAGCCGATCGTTGCGACCATCGACGATGGCCCGCAGCTTACCTTTGCCTGGCAAGTCTGCTCCCAGCAAGGCTGCGAAGCCTCTGCCGAAATCAACGACGAAAGCCGCGCCGCGATGAAAGCAGGCAATCGCATGCAAATCGCGTTCAAAGCGCAAGCCGGCAGCGACCCGGTCACCTTTAACGCGTCGCTTAAAGGCGTCACCCAGGGACTGGTCGAAATCGGCGCGGAGTAGGCCCAGCCGTCGGCGCCGCCGCCATCCTGAATGAACCAATCCATCCCATCGGCCACGCCCGCGGCGGTTCTGCGGCAGTATCGCGACCGCCGTGAGCCGTCGAGAAACGTCCGCTCCTTCGGGGGGTAAAGCGAATATTGAGTGTGTGGTGTCCGTTTTTCTTACGGATTACGTTTGGATGTCGATCGCTGGGTCGGCGAGGATCGGTGTTCGATAGGTTGGTAAGACAGAGGGCGCGCGGACACCGTATTGAACGATGGCGCTCGAAGTGGGATAGAAAGCAGGAAATAGCATCGGCTTTGGACCAACCCGCCGGGTTTGTTCAAACGATCCAACAGAGCGGTAGGTGATACATGTTGACGTTCTATTATAACGCCGCCCCCAATCCCATGAAGGTGGCCTTGTTCCTCGAAGAGTCCGGTCTCGCGTATGAGCCCGTCCCGGTCGATACCCGCAAGGGCGATCAGCACAAGCCGGAGTACCTTGCGATCAACCCGAACGCGAAGGTGCCCGCGATCGTCGACGACGCGATCACGATGTTCGACAGCAATGCCATTCTTCTGTATCTCGCCGAGAAAACGCAGAAATTCCTGCCAGACAACACGCCCGAGGCCCGGGCGCGCCTGCTGTCGTGGCTGATGTTCGTCGCCTCGGGCGTGGGTCCCTATTCGGGTCAGGCCGTTCACTTCAAGCACAATGCGCCGGAAAAGCTCGATTACGCGATCAATCGCTACGACTTCGAGGCCGAGCGCCACTATGGAATCCTCGACCGGCGTCTCGGGGAAACGCGCTACATGCTGGGCGAGACCTATACCATTGTCGACATGGCCGTGTGGGGATGGGCCCGCCTCGTGCCGTTCGTCCTGGGCGAGGATGCGTTACGGAAACTCGTAAACCTCAAACGGCTGGTGGACGAAATCAGTGCGCGACCCGCGGCCGAGCGTGCGGTCGCCTTGAAAGACCGCCACCAGTTCAAGGCCGAGATGGATGATGACGCCCAGAGATATCTATACCCTCAGAACATCAGACTTGCCGGCTGACTTAACAAGCGTCTTTCGGGCCACGTCACACACACCTGCAATCATCTTCATCCACGAGGATCGATTGCGACGGTTCCACCTTATGGGGGTCCATAACTGAGGGGACAGTCTCGATCGCTCCATCTTGCCGAGATGCAGGGAGATACATTCGTATCGTGGTGCCGTGCCCCAGGGCGCTTTCCAATTCGACATGGCCGCCCGATTGTTTAGTGAACCCGTACACCATGCTGAGCCCGAGACCGGTGCCCTTGCCGACCTCTTTGGTGGTGAAGAACGGCTCGAACGCGTGCTCGGCAACCTCCCCCGACATTCCAGGACCATCATCGGTTACGCTCACCACAGCATAACGGCCGGGTTCTATGCCGTCGTCGCCGGCATTTGCTTCGCCGTTATGCACGACCCGGTTAGCGGTCTCTATCGTAATAGATCCACTCTCGGCCATCGCGTCGCGGGCATTTAGCGCGAGGTTAAGCACGGCGCTTTCCAATTGGCCACGGTCGGCGTTGATCGGCCACACGCCGTCGGCCAGTTTTGTATCGATCTTTATGGTTTCACCCAGCGTCGGCGCCAGAACGTCGGCGAGGTCGACCGCGAGTTCGTTGGGGTCAAACACAACTGGGCGGAGTGACTGTTTGCGCGAAAACGCCAGCAGTCGCGCGGTGAGGTCAGCCCCACGGTTGGCCCCCTTGAGTGCCCGATCGAGGAGGGTCGCGGACAGTTCGTCGCCTCTGACGCGCTCGTCCAGCATCTCAAGATTGCCGCTGATCACCATCAACAGATTGTTGAACTCGTGCGCGACCCCGCCGATCAACCCGCCGATCGCCTCCATTTTCTGGCTTTGGCGGAATTTGTCCTCAAGTTCCTCCATTTCGGTGACGTCGGACCAGACGCCGACCACGCCGCCGTCACTCGTACCGCGTTCTTTGACCAGGTAGGTCCGGCCACCCTTGGTTTGCCGCTCGGTCGCGCCGCTGGCGTTGCGGTGCCGTTCGGTCCGCGCGGCAATCCATTCGGCCTCGCGGCCCCTGGCCTCTGGGATTAGACCGCTGGCCGCGACCCGGTCGACGATTTCGGCAAACGCCATGCCCGGCGCCACGACATCGCGCATCTCGTCGTTGACCGACAGCCAACGCTTGTTGAACATCACCAGACGATCTTCGCGATCGTACAGCGCGAACCCGTCCGAGATGCTCTCGATGGCGTCGATGAGCCTGTGTTCGGCCTGCAGGGCACGCTGGTTGCTGATTTCAGTGGCGTCGAGTTGCATCGACAGGATGCGGCTATAGCGAAAATCCCGACGTACGAAGATCTCGAAATTGTAGCTAGTGAACACGACCATGATGTTGGCCAGTACGACGGCAGCAATGGTGATGGCTTGAGCAGCAGGGTCCGGCGGCGGATTGATGATCGCCACTGCAACCACAAACCCAATGACCAATGACCAGCTGACACCAAGTGCGCGGAAAAAACGAATTCCCATGTGACCGTGCAGATATAACGACACGATCACCATGAAAACCGGGTAGATGATGTTGTGCGGATACGCCGATATGCAGAACATGACGATCGTGCTGACGCCGGCACAAAGAACCGATAGAGCGAGCATCAGCACGAGATACTTTTCGTAGTAGGCGGTGAAGGCGATCGCCAAAGAAAATAGGAAAAACGGCAGCGGGATCGCGTAACGAACCAGTAGGGATAATTGAAGGTTTTCCGGCGCTAGGTACCACTCAAGCAAACCGAATAGGCAGTAGCCGAGAATCGCAAACACGGCCCACACCCTGATCTCGTGGACCCCCTGGCGCATACGGTGGCGTTCGAACTCATGCTCGAGCGCGGTATCGGCGAAACGTAAGCTCCAATGATCGATGCGCGCGCCGGCGAGGCGGCCGCGGCCCGCTTGGGAGCGGCTGGAGTCGTCGTTTATCATCACACCGCTCTCGCCGCGGGGCCGTCTAACGTAGGCGGCGTAACAATGGCCATGGCACTGGGTAAGAAGTTGAAACAATTCGCCATCCAGCGCAGTGACCCACGTCACTCGCCGAACCTCGGAAAATCACCAATAAGCCGCCTCATATGCCGCCGCGAGCTCACGATTGTCTACTTTTCTGCGTTCAGCCGCCGGGCGATTTCCTTGAGGCCCTGATTGGCGTGGTAGCGGATGGTGTTGCGGTGGTAGGCAAAGCCCAGGGCGCGGCGAATCCGGTAGGTCGTTAACCCGGCCGCCTTGGCCCATACGATAAAGCGGCGCTTCTTGTCGGGGATCCACATCAGCCAGGTGAAACAGGCATACATGCGATCGACCGCGGCCGGGTCGCTGACCACAAAGCGCAGCCTGGGTCGCTCGCCCACCATCGCATCCTTGAGGCGCTCGACATCGCGCGCGAAATCATCGGTCTCGCTCGATTGCGGCGTGGCCGGCCAATTGGCGCGCAAGCCACCGCGAAAGCGGCGATCCGGATCGGGCAGACGCTGCAGGGTCACGGCGGCTTCCTCGAGGCGGTGCTTGATCTCGGCCGTGCTCCAGCCGTCGATCACAGCCCCGGCCGGCGCAACCGGGTGCTTTTGATCGCGACGCGGCCGCTCCGGCTTGGGCTTCATTGCGACGCTCCCCGGTCCGGGGTGGTATCGCGCGTCCGGGCCTCGGTGATCAGCCGGGACGAACTGATTACCCGCGTTTCGTTGCAGCCACGCCGTTCGCGGCCGGGGAAGGCTTTGGCAAAGGCGTCATCGAGCACCGCCCGGTGATTGCGCTGGGCTCGTTTGATCGGCTTGATCGCCTGCTCGACATAGGCGGTGAACCCGATCTCGTCGGCCAGCGCCCAGCCTTCGCATAGCAAATTGAACAGCCGGCGCTCATCACCGACATCGCGCAGCCACTTTCCAATCAGCTTGCGCGCCTGGTTCTCGTCACGGCGGGTCGCGCGCGTAACCAATTGAATTCCCTTCGACCACAATGCCCGGCGCCATCTGTCGTCGCGCTTACTCATGATTCGCCAAATCCACCGTCGTTTCGCTCGAGGACTCCTACCTTTGTGAGTCGAGTCCTGTTTCACTGGTGGGTCCCCGAGCCTCAGGCATAGGACGACCTAGCCCCGGGACGTTGGCGCGCGAGGATCGACCCGCGCAGCCGCCCAAGGAGGTCGTCCCGACCTGTCGACAACAGCCCACCGGCCGCACTCCCAAAGGCGCAGCGGCCAGAGTCGGGCGCATGGTGCGCATAGGCTTTGCGCGTCACTGCCAACTGGAGCCGTCCCGTCGCTTACAGGCCCGCGCGTCGCGCCCATGCGGCTGCTGCTCAACCACGCACCCCCGGGCGATTGTCCGGGTGTGCGATCCAAAGAGCGGCCAGGCACGAGCGGTGTTTGCGCGCGCGGTCGGTGGCTACTTAACGGTCTCCAACGCTCGGAAGACCGGCAGGACATCGGCTTCCACCTTACGGACTGCCGTTTGCCGTCACATCCCTGCGCCCCTGGTACGGCGGCCTCCCACGGCACCCACGTCTTTCAACCGCGTACCGTGGTGCGAGCGGCCTTATAGGCTGATCGGGGCGCCGCGCATCCGGCGTCTCTGACCACATCACTTTGACCAACCAAGCTTCACCGGTTTTCTCCTCGATCTTGGCACCAACCCCCGCCATGATTTTGGGGTCGCGGCGGGGTCTAACGAACGACCCACCTCGCGCGCGACCCCATGAGCGACCCCATATGCCAAATTTTGGGCCAGATTCTGGCCAACTCTTGCCGGCGTCCCCACTCGGCCAACACCGCGGCGTAGGCACGGCCGACATCGCGGGCGCGCTGCCACTTGCTGAGCTGGTCGGGAAATAATTCACCGGCCCGAGCCAGAATCGCGTCAGGCCCGGCCGCAACGCCCATATCGCGCTGCCACACCGCGGCGTAGACCGGCGTTGCCTGAATACGCAGTGCCGCGAGCACACCGAGCACCGCACCATACGCTTGGGCACGCGCGAAAACCCGGGATGCGGCCTGGTTCGCGCGTGGACTCGGTTGCTGGATCACCGCGTGCGCCGGCAAGGCGCCAATTTGCAATAGAGCGGCAAGCCGCGGCAGGTCGAGTTCCGGTGGGCCAGCGCTATCGGCCAGTAGCGTATGACCGGCTCGCGCCGGCTGGCGGATCGGGAGGTCGAACACGTCGAGGGTGACGATGCCGAGACGACCGCCGCCTTGGCCGAGGATAGCAATGGCCCCGGAGCTGCGAGCAGGTTCGGGGATGGCCCCGCCGGATCGGCGGGACCCGGCGGGGCCGTGGACGATGCCGATGTGACTAGGCATGGGCGCACGCCGCTGGAGGCCGAACCCAAACCGGGTCGGCGAACTGGCGACCACCGGTTCGGTGCCGCCTGATTCGGACGGAAGGCAGACCGGCGTCGACCCCCAATATGTCCGACTGGACGCTCGACGAAGCGGTCGAGTGGGCGGTCGACCCGGTGGTCGCTTGGACGTTCGGCATCGCCCAAAAAATTGGCCGGGGGCGTCGTACCCCCGGCCCAGTTTGCGGCGGACCAATGCTCCACGGGGGGTACGGGAACAATGGGCGTCGCGACGCCGTTGGCTAGGGAGGCGACAATAGTTTCAGCGACGCGAACGACGACACGGACGCCACCGTAGCGAGCCAAGCTGACGCCAGCCTTACGATGTCGTAACCGCACCTACGTTATCAGGTGACCGACGCGGCGGTGCACGACAGCCAGGTTAAGTCTCGTCCCAGTTCTCGCCGACCAGGCGTGCGGGCGCGAACACCGCCCGCACCCTGCCGCTGCCATGGGCGCTCCAGGCTACGGTTGAACGCGCGACTGAGGCACGCACCGAGGAGATGTCGGTTCTCGCCGACCAGGCGTGCGGGCGCGAACACCGCCCGCACCCTGCCGCTGCCATGGGCGCTCCAGGCTACGGTTGAACGCGCGACTGAGGCACGCACCGAGGAGATGTCGGTCGCCGCAGACCCCGCGGGCAAAGGTGGCCGGGGGCATTGAGCCCCCGGCCCAGTCTGCGGACTGCCAATGCTCCAGGGGGGAGGCGGAGCACCGGACGTCGCGTCACCCACGCACGGGGAGGAGGCATTGCCAGGGGTGACGCGATTCGGGGAATTCATCTTTTCACCGCGTAGTAGACGTAGCGATGGGGACCAAACCGGCGCTGGACGAGATGGGCTTCGCGGTCCTGAAACAGGCCCATCGCCACCACTTGGCAGGCGCGAACCTCGCGTATGGTTTCGCCGACTTGGCTGTCAGTAGCGAGGTCGCCAATGTGATAGGCGACAAATTCACCGGCCTCGGCCGAATCGAATTGTTCGAGAAACTCTCCGAGCGGGCCTTGATCCGAACCTCGGTCTTCGCCGTCACCGAAGCCGTCGCTGATACCGATTTGTGGCGCCGCTTCCAAATCAACCGTATAGCCAACCCGATCGCCGCGGTCCGACAGGCTCTCCATCTCGCCGGTGACTGCAACCCCGCTTGGCGTAATCGAACCGGGTGTGTCGACGGCGATGCCATCGTCAGGAACCGCGGCGGTATTGGCCAACGTCCGATCGACTTCGTCGTGATCGACTGGGCTCGAATGCTCAATCCTGGTGATAGTCATGACCCTCATAGATGTTGTTTGGGTCGAAAAACGGTGCGTCTTGCGACCGGTGAAGTCCGGCCATCCGGCTGGTGGTCGTGTCGATGAACTGACGCCCTAAAAAGACCACAAGCGCGAGCCCAACGCTGACAATCACGGTGACACCGGCGATAAACCCAAGGATGAAGTTCCAGATCATGTGTAGAAATATGCATATTACGCATATTCAGAGTCAAGGAAAAAATGTATTTCACGTATATTCTTGATTGAATTCACCGAGTTGATTATTCTTCGTGCGTATAATTCGGGCGGCATCCAACGGAAATAATGAGCGACAACGTAAAAGTGGCGGTGCCATCGCCAAGTCGTACCGCACTCAAGCAACTCGCGACTTGGCGTGCATGGTTCTACCGTGAGGCGGCCGCGCGCGATCGAACCGTGCGCGGTGACGAGGCCGGTGCGGACCCCGCGGCCTTTGATCGCTGGTATCGGCTTGAACTCGAACGCGCGCCGGCGATCGACGATGAAGCGGAAATACAAATCCTCTGGGCGTTGCTCGATACGGCGACGACCGCGGGTGGACGCCTGCGCGCGATTCGTAAGCACTATCGCCTTACCCAGATCGACATGGCTGCTATCGCCGACGTTGAGCAGGGCACGGTGTCGCGCTGGGAGGCCGATGAAACCGACATCACTGATGCCCACCTCACCATCTATTCCCACCTGTGCCAGGGTGCGGCGCTGGCCTTCCTGCGCTATGGCGCCCGGGCCCCAACCCGGCCACCGGCCCCGCGCCGGGTCGGACGCGTTAGCGCCGGTCAAGCCGTCACACCAATCGCCGGTAAACCGCCACCCGTCGAGCTCGGTGATCTCCAGTTCACCCACGCCCGGGCCGGCGCCACAACTGATTTGATGGCGCTGGAAATCGACGACGTGCCCGAGCTCTATCCCCTACGCCCGGGCTGGCTGGTGATCTACGAGGGCGCGCCCGACACGCCGGGCGAGGCGGCCCAGGAAGTGGCCGGCGACGTATTAAGGGGCCGCCCGGCGACGCTCGACAGATGCCTCGATCAACTCTGCGTCGTTGGCCTCAGCGACCACGCGGACAATGGGACCAACGCAGGCCAGGTGTTGCTGCGCGAAGTCCGAGCCGCCGTTAAACCGGGTTTTTACGAACTCGCAACAATCCGGCCCGACACGGCGGATTATGGCGAGATCGCCTGGGCCTCGCCGGTGATCGCGCTGTTGCCGCCGCGCTAGCACACGTCAATAGTCTCGACCCCTCCTGACATCGTCACGCCATTGTCATGATTTGACCCCAGTTGGTCGGATAGAGTGGGCGCTTGATGACCGACGACCCCAACAAGATCGCGACCTGGTTGATCAAGGAGCACGGACCCGACGGTGCTTACCTCGCCGCCATCGATGGCGCCGCGCAGGCGATGAGCGATGGTGATGGCTATCGGCTCAGCATATGGCGCGACGTCAAACGCACCCTGACCGAGCGCGCCAAGCTGTACGAATCCGAGTAACGGGCCGGCTCGACGCACCCTCACAAGACGACTGGCCGCTCGCACACGTTGCGCGGACAGCGAGCTTGGCCAGACGGCTTAGGCGTCATAATCAACACCCAATCAATTCGGGGAGATCATCTCAAAGGAGAACAATGGAATACGGGTACTTGCCTTCAGAGCAACGAGTAATATTACATTTGGGACTTTGTAATCTGTAGGTATATTTACCTACACTATAAACATGATACGAGCGATTAAATGGATAAAGGCCGCAGACAAAGATTTTCGGAAATTTCCGACTACTGTTCAGCGGGAGATGGCGGTTGCGCTACGTGCTGCAGCTGCTGGCGAGATGGCAGACATAGCCAAACCGATGAAAGGTTTGGGAAGTGGCGTATATGAGCTGGCACTAGCCTACCGGCGTGACGCCTACCGCGCCGTGTACGCGGTCCAGATCGGCGAGGACGTGTGGGTAATCCATGCGTTCCAGAAGAAATCTACTCGCGGGGTTAAGACGCTCAACAGGAGATCGCCACGATCAAGGAGAGACTGAAACGACTAAGGGAGATGCTCAAATGAGTGAAGAAATCGAAATTGCTGAAGGTACCGGGAGTGTCTTTGAAGATCTTGGCTTTGCCGATGCTGATCTTATGGAGCTGAAAGCGTCACTAGCCGCAGAGCTTCTACGCATCATGCGTGAGCGAAAAATATCTGTACGTGCAGTCGGTAAGCTCGCCGGTGTGCACTTCAGCGACATTGAGAAAATCCGCAAATGCAAACTCGACAGCTTTTCTTTTGACAGGCTGTATAGAATTGTTCGCACCTTAGACAAGCGGGTCAATGTCAAAATCACCCTTGGAGACGAGAGCGCCGCCGCTTGAATGGCGACGTAGGAATTAGAGAGGGATCACCAAGGAACAGGCCATCGGGATGGCGCCACGTCGGGCGTTTGAACGGCCAATCGCCGCACCTCGTATGACGAACGGCTTAACCAGTGCTCAGGTCTGGTCGAGCGACAAACGAAGCGCGAGCTCATCCACACAGTCATCCACGCTTTTCCCGGCGGTGTCGATCACGATGTGGGCACGGCGCCAAGCGCTGTACTCCCGGTTTAGGTCGTCTTGCCAGCCCGGTAATATCAGGCCGCTGATGTCGCCAGTGCGACCCTCAACCCGCTGGCGATGCTCATCCGGATCGGAACAGATAATTTCCACTTCGATGCCCGCACAACCGGCGCGGTCTGCCGTCCGCAACCACGCGGTCCGCGTCAGTTCGATGGGGTTCACCGAATCGGCGATGACGGTTCTGCGGAGCCGCAAGTTGTCCTCGGCAAGTGCATAGCCGACCTCGTAACCGGCGTCTTCGGCCGGGTGAATCCGCAAGCTGGAATTGGCGATGGCCTGCTCGATGCTGTCGATACGCAGATAGGTGGCGCCGGTTCGCCGCGCGAGTTCGTAGGCAAGTGCCGATTTTCCCACACCGGGCAGCCCGGCAAGGATGATCAGCACGGGCCGATCCGCGGAATCGGCGTCGTTCGGCAAATCCCGCTTCGCGCGGTTCTACTCCGCCGCCTCGACAGAGCACAGCGGGATGTGGCCGCCTTCCTGGCGATAGCGCGCAATCAAGTCGCGGCCGGACTGGCGCAGCAGCTCGGTGTCAGCGGCGGCATCGGCCGCCTTGGGCACCCGCAGCGCGCTATCGCCACCATAGGTCGGCATCAGTTTGCCGGTGCGCCACACGTTAGCTGGATCCTTGCCTTCGGCTACGGCACCGATGCCGTCTCGAATGCCGCGGCGCATCATGGCGACGCCACGATCCGAAGTGCCGAGATGCTCGCGCGCATGCACCGCGATCGGTCCCTGGCCGATTTGCGCCTCGTAGTCGCCGGGCTCGCGTTGCATTTCTTCGTAGGTCCGCCCCGAGGCGTTGAACCTGAGCGCCGCCGACGCCTGTTTGGTGCGCGGGTTGGCCTTGCCCTCGGGCGTCAGTACCAGACTGACCTCCATCATGTTGACGTCATCGATCGGCACCGCCCACAGCACCAGATAGGGCAGCGCATGCATTTCATCTTCGCCGGCGGCGAGCTGCGGCGGCCAGTTCGCGATCTGGCCGAGGGCTGCGATGTTGGGCCAGATATATTCGATGTTGCGCACCCATACGGTTTGGTCGTCGAGTCGGCGCATTTCCAGCGTCACGATGCCGGTCTCGGTCTCGATATATTCGGCTTCGCCGAGCATGGTCAGCTGTTCGACCAGCCCGCCGCCGGGGGTGGTGAACTGGACGCCCGAGTGCTCGGCATGGAGCCACTCCTCATGCTGAGGATCGACGAAATTGTCGACGATCTGCAGCCAGTTGCATTCTTTGACATTGGGCCCACCGAGGAGTTCGCCGCACTGGAGTTCGTAACCCGGAATATTGAGCAGATCGAGCGCCCACATATCGGGCATCTGCTCGGGCGGACCCATATAGGCCCAGATCGAGCCGCCCAGTTCCTTAACCGGATAGGCGCCATGATAGAAGCGATCCTTGAGCGTGCTGTCGGCCGGCTCGAGCGGGGTGTCGAGAATCTTGCCATCGACGTCGAACAGCCAGCCGTGGTAGCAGCAGCGGATGCCGCGCTGCTCGATGCGGCCATATTCGAGCGAGGTGCCGCGGTGGCTGCAATGCAGCTGCAACAGGCCGATCTCGCCACGACCATCACGAAACACCACCAGATCTTCGCCCAAGACGCGCCGCCGCAGCGGCAGGTCGGTGAGTTCGTGGACGTAGCCGATCGGCTGCCAGAAACGCCGGAGATACTCGCCGCACGGCGTGTTGGGGCCGACATGGGTGAGGAACGCATCCTCGCCGCCAGCGTCGCGTTCGTGATAGGCGCCGAACGCCTGCTTGATAAACCCGGTCTTTTTGATTTCGCTCTCGACCACTGCCATAGCGATCCCGTCCTCTATTCTGCCGCGGTGTGGGCCGTCACCTTGGCCGCGCCGGTGCGATCGATGTGGCCGCCCTTGGCGATATAGCGCTCGACCAGGTCACGGCCGGCTTGCCGCATCACCTGCTTGTCCGCGGCTTCGTCGGCAAGCCGCTCAAGCCGCATCGCCGCATCGCCGGAATAGGTCGCCACCATGCGGCCGTCGCGGAACACGTTGGGCGGATCACCGCCTGCCTGCACCGTCTCGATCGCTTCACGCAGGTCGCGGCGCAGCATGGCGACGCCTTTGTCGATGGTGCCGAGATGCTCACGGGCGTGCACCGCAATCGGGCGCTGGCCGATCTGGGCCTCATAGTCGCCGGGGATGCGCTGCATCTGTTCGTAATGGCGACCCGATGAATTCGATTCGAGCGCCGACATCGGATACTTGGTGCGCGGGTTTTCTTCGCCGATCGGGGTCAGCACCAGGCTGATTTCCATGGTGTTGACGTCATCCATCGGCACCGCCCAATCGAACGTGATCGGAAAATCGTGGATCTCGTTCTGACCCTCGGCGAACATCGGCGGCCACTCCGGCAACTGGCCGAGCACGGCAATGTTGGGTGCGATATATTCGATGTTGCGCACCCACACCGTATCGTCCGAGATCCGGCGCATCTCAAGCGTGACGATACCGGTCGGCGAGACCACATATTCGCCTTCGCCGATGATGTTGAGGTCTTCCACCAGCTTGCCGTTGCGGCTGATGAATTGGGTGCCGGAGTGCCGGGCGTGGAGAATTTCCTCGTGCTGGGGGTCGACAAAATTGTCGACGATCTGCAACCAGTTGCACGGCTTGTGGTTGGGCCCGCCGTGCAGTTCTCCAGGCTCGAAGGTATAGCCCGGGATGGCCAGCAGGTCGAAGTTTGGTGCATCCGGAATCTTGTCGGGCGGGCCCATATAGCCCCACACCACGTCGTGGTGCTCTTCGGCGATGTAGGCGCCGTGGAAAAAGCGGTCTTTCAAAGTGCTGTCTGGCGGCTCGATCGGAGTGTCGAGAATGCGTCCGTCGACGTCGAACTGCCAGCCGTGATAGCAGCAGCGAATACCGCGCTCTTCGATCCGGCCAAATTCCAGCGAGGTGCCGCGGTGGCAGCAATGCAGTTGCAGCAAGCCGACCTTGCCGCGCCCGTCGCGGAATACCACGAGGTCCTCGCCCATGATCTTCTTGCGCACCGGCAGGTCCTTGAGCTCGCGGCTATAGGCGATCGGATGCCAGAAGCGGCGCAGGTATTCGCCGCACGGCGTGCCCGGCCCGGTGTGGGTGAGGAAGGCATCCTCCAGCGGAACCTCGCGTTGGTCGTAGGCGCCGTAGGGCCGCTTGATGTTCTCGGTCTTGGTTATCCCGGTGTTGTCACTTTCAGCAACGCTCATGGCTGACCTCCCTACTCCGCCGCGATGCGCTGGAACTGCAACATCTCATCGCTCGCACCGCCATTGAGGTCGACCGCTTTGCCATCTTTAACCACGGCCGATAGATGGCTCGGGTCCTGCAACACAGTGATGTCGGCCAGTGGATCGGCGTTAAGCACGATCACGTCGGCCAACTTGCCCCGTTCCAATGTGCCAACCTCGCCGTCGAGCCCGACCGCCACCGCATTGTTGGCGGTGCTGGCCAGGATCGCCTCCATCGGGGTGAAGCCGACCTCGTTGACGAAGATCTCAGCTTCCTTGGCGTGGTAAGTACCGTAGCTCATCCAGCCGATATTGCCGGTGTCGCTGCCGGCCAGCAGCTTGACGCCGCGCTTGTGGGCGCGCCGGCAGGTGTCGGCGCAGGCGTCCATGTGGCGGCTAAGCACGGGCTTTTCGTTGGGGAACAGGCCGAAGCCGCCCTCGCGCTGGATCGCCAGGATGGCGCTGGTAAAGGTCGGCAACAGCGCCGTGCCGGCCTTGGCCATGGCATCGAGGTCGGCATTGGTGGCGAGATCGCCGTGAATGATCCAATCAAATCCGGCTTTGGTCGCGGCCCGCGTCGACGCCGAACCGCGGCTGTGGATGGCGCATTTGAGATTGCGGCGGTGGGCCTCGCTGGCGATGGCGGCGAGCTCACCGTCGGTAAAGGCCTGGAAGTCGCCCCAATCGCTGTCGATCAGTTTGATGAAATTGACGTAGTGCTTGGCCTGGCGCCGCACCTCGGCGACCATTTCATCGGCGCCATGACACAGCTTGCTGATCGCATGGTCGGGGGTGCCGACCCAATGGGGTTCGCGATCGCCGCCGCCACCCAGCACGCTGAGCAGGCGCCCAGCACAGAAGATTCGGGGGCCTTCGATCAGTCCGGCGTTGATCGCTTCGCGCACGGCAACATCGCTGAACCAGGCGCCGCCCGGCACCGAGACGCTGGTAACGCCGGCGCGCAGCACCGCTTGCGCGTTCATCGCCGTGCGCAGGGTAGAAAACTCAGAGCTGACCGTGCCACGGCCGATCCCGGGATACATGGGGTGGCCGAACGAGAGGTGGACATGGGCATCGATCAGGCCGGGCATCACCCATTGTCCGGTCGCGTCGATCACCTCGACATTGCGGCCTCTCAGGTTCAAGCCCTTGGGCTTGGCGCCGATCGATTTGATGCGGTTGCCCTCAACCACGAGGCAATCGTTTTTCTTAGGTTTGCCGCCGCTACCGTCGATCAGCGTCCCGCCCCGGATGACGAGAGTTTTGCCGCTGGCTGCCATAGGGTTCCTCCCCTGAGATCCCAATTCGTGTCGAGACCAGCAATTCTAGGCGAGGGTCGCAAACGCGTCGAATCCGCGCCTGGACCTACCATCATAATCTGTCATATGGCCGACGACGGTAGGAAGCCGCTTCCGCCATCGAGCCGCACCGAAGAAGTTCTCGGCTGGACCCTCACGGCCGTTTTCTGCGCCGGTCCGCTCGTGCTCGTTATCGCAGGCGAACCCTTTGGTGTGGTCATTGCAAGTGGATGGTGTGGCGCCATGGCGACAATGATGTTGATGAACCGGGTTCGCGCGGGCCGTTTCGGCATTGGGCGAAAGCACTTGTACGACACATCAATTCGATGCTGGACCTACACCCGCGCTACGACGGCTCTCGTTATCTTTCTGGATTGGATCACGATCGACACGCCCGCGCGATCTCGCGGCTCACGATAGCCCGGCGCAGCGGAACCTAACCCATCTCGCGTTCCCTCGATTGTGGCGCCGCGCACAGTACCGCGTGACTTGCTAAGCTATGAAATGCGGCACGTCACGCAAGGACGCGAATGAGCGCATATCCGGATCAGCCGGTCGAGGTCGTCGGGTTTTCATACGACACCGACCTGCATCTCACCCGCGGCATTGAGGCGGTGAAGCTCCGCCGCGGCAAGGATGCCGACTACGTGATCGGCCGCGACTACAAGGTCACCGTCGATCTGACGGACGCCGGTGCGCCAGCGGGCGGCACGTTCGAGATCACCGTGCCGGCCGGGCTGCTGACCGATCTGTCGTCGGTGCCCCGCCTGGCGACGGCCCTAACCGGCATCGGCCGGGTCGGCCCGCACCTCGAGGCGACCATCGTTCACGACTGGCTCTACGTTGCCTGGCAGGTCGAGAATCGCCAGCCGACCAACCAGATGCGCACATTTGCCGACGACGTATTTCGCGCCGGGCTCGACCAAGCCAAGGTTCGCGGCCTCACGGGCTGGCTGATCTACCAGGCGGTCGCTAATTTCGGCGAAAGCGCCTTCTTCGGCCGCGAAGACCGCATATTCCTCACCGACCCGGATCCCTGGCCGTCGCTCGGCGGTGGCAGCGGTCCGGCTGTTATTCCGGACCCGGCGGGCGGCGACAGTCCCTTTCCCGACGATCACGGCGGCGGCGGTCCCGGCTAGCGCGCATCGCCGCGCGCTTTTCCTTACGCAAACATACGGTCCAGATAGCCGTTGATCATGTTGTGCACGGTGGTCTCGTAGAGCGACATCCGGCCTGGCACGAACTTGCGCGAACCCATGTTGCGCTGCAGGCTTGCCACCATGTCCTGATCCTCATCGACCACCATGGTGAGCAAGTCGTGATAGTCCTTCACTTTGGCGTCGAAATCGGGCAGATCGTGGCACGCGTTGGGGAACAGCGAGTGCCACTCCATGCGGGTCTTGCCGGCGCCGAGCGGCCACAGCACGCAGGCAATCACCATGTCGACGCGGGCGAAGATGTTCATCGTCGGCATCATGTAGCCCATGCGCGCGAAGCTCATCGGATACTCGTCCATCCACGGCATCTTGCCGAACCGGCTTTGGCCATCGAACGTGGTTGGCGCGGCCGGATAGAACGCGGCGACGCCGCCGGTTTTCTCGTCGAGATCGTAGGTGAAGGATTCCGCGGTGACGTGTTCGCCGAACGTATTCGCGTGCAGGGTTTGGAAGTGATAGACGTCCTGCAGGTTCTCGTTGACGAACTTCCAATTGCAATCGACGTCGCGCGAGAACTTGTCGCCAAGCCGGCAGTTTTCCTGCTGCAGCATGCCGAAGGATTGGTCGTAGCGCGCGACGAACGCGGCCAGCGGCCCGGCCTCGGCATCGAAATTGACGAACACCCAACCGGCCCACACGTCGCATTGCAGCGGTGTCAGCCGGCACGACGCGGGATCGAAGCCCTCGGCTTCCTTCATGTAGGGCGCACCGACCAGCTTGCCGTCGAGGTCGTAGAGCCAGCCATGATAGGGACAGCTGAATTCGGCCAGATTGCCGGCGCCTGAGGCGACCTCGAAACCGCGATGGCGGCACACATTGGCAAACGCGTTGATCTCCCCGGCACCGTTGCGGGCGATGATCACCGGTTCATCGATGATGCGGCGGGTCATGTAGTCGCCGGGTTTGTCGATCTCTTCGACCCGGGCGACGCAGATCCAGTCCTTCATGAAGATTTCTTCTTTCTCCCGCTGATAGAGCTCGGGAGAATCGTAGATATGCGGCGGCAAGTGGCGTGCTTCATTGAGCGGCATACGCGTGGGCGCGAAGTCGGCGCCGTTGTCGCCAGCGTGTTTTACTTCTGGCGCGTCCTGCATGATTTCGGTGACAGCCATTGAGTCCTCCCCAAGTGTAACAAGTCCCAGCCGCAATATTCCCCGCACCCCCGGACCCGGTAGTCGAACCGGCGGGGCGCAATCTAGCCCAATCTAACTATAAGGTCCTCGCTCACGCCGGTCACGCGGGCGCCATGCCAGCCTGCAGTTTGCCGAACAACGCCGCCAACTCGGGCGGATTGACGATGACACCGGCGTCGACGATCTGCTCACCGTCGACCCACACCGATTGCGATGAGATCACCGTATCGGGATGGGTCTCGCCACCACCCGGCACCCAGAACGGCAGACCCAAGCCGACCGCGTTGTAGCCGGGGGCGCGCTGGTCTTCGAGGAAGCAGGTGCCGGTATAGCGCGCGCCGGGGTGGACGCCGCAGGTGAAGTGGACGACATATCCGTAATCCTCGCCACCGCCACCTTTGCGCAGCGCGCTCTCGACAAAGTCCATCTTCGACCCGCCGCCGGCCAGCGATTGGACCTTGCCGTCAACCTCGATCGTCACCGGTTCGGACAGTGTGGTGTAGACATCATCGCTGAAAATCGACTCGACATTGATCATGCCTTTCACGGTATCGAGATCGGGCATCACGAAAACCGCCCCCAATAGACCGGTGATCCCAGGCGCCTCGGCTCGGCACATTCCGAACGGCGAGTGGCTGGTCGATAAGTTGAAGGTGACGTCGGTGCCGCCGGCATTGGTAATCCGGCAGGGCTTGCCATCGACGCTCGCCAGATAGGCATCGAACGCCTGTTGCACGGCAAACAGGTCATCCAAATCAACGTTGGTGAACAACCGCACCATCGCCTCGGCGGTGAGCCCGGGCGACAGGTAGTAGCGGGTGCGGCCGTTTTCCATCGCCGCGTCGAACGCCTTCGAGCCGGCGAGGTAGGGAAAGCCGAGTTCGACCCAGACGTCGCAACTCGCCATCGCGGCGCGTAAGGGATCGGAGATATAGGGATCGGCGAAGCCGCCTTGATAGGGCAGCTGTGGCCCCATCAGCACCGCCGCCTTGTCGGTCAGCGCGATTGCCGCGTCCCACAGCGCACGGACGACGGCCATGTCGGTGCCGGTGTCGGCTGTGATTAGCACATGCTCGCCCGGCTTGGTGAGCATGACGTCCTTGATGAGGATCTCACCGGCACGCGCTGTCTGCGGATCTATGGTGGCAGTTAGCATCAAGTCCTCCGTTGAGAGGCGCTATTCGTCGGTGGCGAATAGGCGGTCCAAATGATGGTGAGCATGTGGTGGATGGGCTTTTCGAGTTCGACCATCGGTCCCGGTTCAAAACGCTCGGACTTCAAGCCGCGCTGCAACGAGCCGACCATGTCGACATCTTCCTGTAGGAACACGGCCAACCAGTCGCTATAGGCCTGGGCCCGCTGTTCGAAATCGGCCTGATCGAACCATTCCTCCGGAAACAGAATATAGCCGTGATGCTCACAGGAATCCGGGCCGGTCGGCCACGCAACCATGGTTAGGAATTCATCGATCCTGGCGAAGAAATTCAGATTGGGGCGGAGATAAAACGAAAACGCATAGGTGTCGTCGCGATCGGCGAACCAGGGGATCGGCCCGAACTGTGATTCCGCATTGGGCGCCAGCGGCCCGCTCCGATAGTCGACTGTATAGCCGCCGCGTTCGAACAGCTCGAATCGCACCGCATCGGCCGGCGTGTAGTTGCCGAGCGTGGTCCTATGCAAAACCTCCAGATGGTACCAATCGGCCAGATTTTCCGGCGCTAGTTTCCAATTGCACCCAAGCTCAATGACGAACTTGTTCCACAGCCGGCATTTCTCGGTCTTCAGGTGCTCGGTTTGAACCCCGATGACACCGATAAAGTCGATCAGCGCTTCACAGTCGGGGTCAAAATTGACGAACAGGAAACCGCCCCACGCATCCACCTTGACAGGTTTAAGCGAGCAGTTGGCGCGATCAAACCCTTCGACGCCGCGGGTGAACGGCGCCCCGAGCAGATCGCCGCTCAAATCATAGGTCCAGCCGTGATAGGGGCAGCTGAATTCCTTGGCGTTGCCGGCGCCCTGGGCGACCTCGACGCCGCGGTGGCGGCAGACGTTCGAGAACGCCTTGATGTCACCGTTCTCGTTGCGCGCGACGATCAGCGGCTCGCCGGCCAGGCGGAACGTCATGTAATCACCGGGATGTTCGATCTCTTCGACTCGGCCGACGCACAACCAGTCTTTCAGGAAGATCTCTTGCTTTTCGAGTTCGAGCACCGCAGGCGAGGTGTAGACCTGTCCGGGACCATGCTGGGCCCGCGCCAAGGGCGCCCGCACGCCATCCAGGTCATCGCCAATCGCCGACGCTGGCCCTGCTGACATCGACCGCATGGGGATTACCTCGTTTATTGCCGCGCGGGGGTTGGGTCGCGGTTCCCGGAGGTTACCACAACGCACCGATCTTTGATCTCGCTGCGCCTAGGTTGCCAGCAGATCCTTGAGGGCCTGGTCGATAAAAGCGGTGTCGGCCGGATTCTTTCCCGATCCCGACCAGTGGCCCCAGTTCGAGGGGATCACCCGCAGTTCGGCATTGGGCATCTGCGCCGCTTCGAGCTCGCTGTCTTCGGGCGGAAAGTAGGTGTCGGTGCGGCTGGGCAACACAATCGCGCGGGCGCGAATGGCCGCGAGCGCCACCGCGAAGTCCCCGCCATAGAGATCATTGGCGCTGATATCGGATTGTTGCCAGCTCGCTATTTGGGCCAGGATGTTATTGGCGTCGAGCGAGAGGTATAGGGCCTCCCAATAGTCGACCAGGAACGCCTCAAGCGTTGCGAAGCCAAGTTCCTGATAGGCCTTTTCGCGGTAGAACCCTTGCGACGGCGGCCACGGCGCCCAGGCGCGGGCCAGCGCGCGTAATCCGGCCGTCGGCGGGGCATCGTAGTCGCCGTCGCGCCAGGCCGGATCCGACGTCAGCACCGCCCGCATGCCCTCGAGAAACGCATAGTTGTGGATCGATGTCCGCGCCGAACCGCAGATCGGCGCCATGCGTTCCACCATCTCCGGATACAGCGCCCCCCAATGATAGGCCTGCTGCGCCCCCATCGAGTGGCCCAGCGCCAGGGCAACGCGGCGCGCATCAAAGGTTTCCACCAACAACCGATGCTGCAGGTGAACGTTGTCGTAGATCGTCACGTCGGGGAACCGCGCTTTGTCGAACGGCGGCTTGGCGTTGCTCGGTGACGATGACAGACCGTTGCCCAGCAGGTTCATCACGACGATGAAGTACTTTCCGGGATCGAGCGCCCTGCCCTCGCCGATCAGATATTCGCTGTCGCTGTGGCGGCCGCTAAAATGGGTGAAGATGAGCACGACGTTGCTCTTGTCACCATTGAGCGACCCGTGGGTGGCATAGGCGAGCCGGGCATCGGGTAGCGTGAGGCCTGATTGCAAGACGACATCGCCGGCCGCGAAGATTTCGTGGTCGGTCATTCTCGAACCGAGCTCAATGGCGCCGCTCGTGGAACCACTTCGCAAACCGAAGAATGGTCTCGTCGTCGCCGCGCCGGCCGACGAACTGGACCCCGATTGGCAAGCCGTTGGGGCCCACCGCGCCCGGGATTGTCGCGATCGGAACGTTGAGCAGTGTCCACATGATCTGGAAGATTGGACTCCCGGTTGCGGCTATTCCGAGCGGTGCCTCGCCGACCACGCTGGGGCAAAGGAATGCGTCCCAATCGCCGAACGCGTCGTTTATTTGGCTGCGACAGTCGTCCGCGTGTTGGAACAACGCGGCTGCTTTTTCTGAGGGACACGCCAATCCATCCTCGATCAGGCCGCACAGGATGTCGCCCATCCTATCCTTATGGTTGCGGTAATCCTCGATCAGGGTCCGCGACAAACCGACGTTCAGGGCTTTCGCATGGGTTTCCCCGAGATCGTCGAAAGCCGCGGGAAGTGTAACCTCGTCAACCTCGGCGCCGAGCGCAGCCAGACGAGCCGCGGCACCCTCGACGGCGTCGATACTGGCTTGCTCGGCGTGTGACCACTGCGGGGTACGACATAACCCGATCCGTGGCGGTCGATCCAAGCCATCGCCGAGGGGGCTGGGTTCTTTGTCATGAACGATGGCAAAGAAACTCGCCAGATCATCGAAGCTGCGCCCCATATAGCCGAGCGTGTCGAAGGTCGGCTCCAGCGGCAGAATGCCGGTGAGGTCGGTGATCCCGCGGGTCGGCTTGAACGCACAAATCCCGCAAAATGAGGCCGGGCGGATGAGCGACCCCGCGGTTTGGTTGCCGAAGGCGATCGGCACCATGTAGTCGCCGACCGCCGCCCCCGACCCGCTCGACGAACCGCCGGGTGTGTGGTCAAGATTGAGCGGGTTGCGCGTCTGGTTGGGCGTATAGAGCGCGTATTCGGTGGTCACGGTTTTGCCCATCAACACCGCGCCGGCGGATTTCATTTTTGCGACACACGCGGCGTCCTTTTTCGGCCGGCGTCCGGCGTGGATCGGGGTGCCGCATTCGGTCGGCAGATCGGCCGTATCGATGACGTCCTTCACCCCGAACGGTATGCCGTGCAGCGGGCTTGTGGGTTCGCTCGCGTCCGCCGCACGGGCTGCGTTAAGCGCTAGATCTTCATCCCGATGAGCCCAGGCCTCAACATCGCCCTCGCGTTGATGGATGCGATCCAAGCACGATTCAACCAATGCCACCGACGTTATCTCGCCGCTGGCAATCTTGGCTGACGCCTCGGTCGCCGTGAGCCTGTTCAATTCCGTCACCACGCACCTCCGTGCTGGATCAACAGCCTAGGGGATCGCCAACTCAGCGACAATTGAGGTCACATCGTCGCATCGTCGGGCGTGTCGTCAGACCAAGGCCACAGCCGTGGGTGCATTTTGAAATGGAATGGGGGGCGATCGGGGATTCGAACCCCGGACCCGCTGATTAAGAGTCAGCTGCTCTACCAACTGAGCTAATCGCCCGCCAAGGTTTGCGTTTTAGGCGGGCGCGCCCGCCCCGTCAACGGCCTTGGCAGCGCCCCGCTCGGATTGCAATCATTCGGCGCTGGCGGCCACCGGTGGGTCGAGCGCGGTATCGATCACATCAAACCCACGATCATGTGCGAGCGCGGGGATCATGGCCCGGGCGCGCTGCACTTCGGCCGCGTCGATCTCGGCAATTATAAAGCCGGGCTCGGTGCCGCCGTCGGCGAGCACGCGACCCCACGGGTCGACGATCAGCGAGTGACCGTAGGTCGCGCTGCCGCCGGCATGGGCGCCGCACTGATCGGGTGCGATCACATAGCAACCGGTCTCGATCGCCCGCGTGCGCAGCAGCGTGTGCCAGTGGGCTTGACCGGTTTTCTTGGTGAAGGCCGACGGCACCGCGAGCACCTCGGCGCCGGCGTGCGCCAGGGCGCGATAGAGTTGCGGGAACCGTAGGTCGTAGCAGATCGACAGGCCCAGACGTAGGTTTGGCAGATCGGTCACCACCGCTTGCCCGCCCGGTGCGATGGTCGCCGACTCGCGATAGCTCTCGCCATTGGCAAGATCGACGTCGAACAGATGCACCTTGTCGTAGCGCGCGGTTATCGTCCCTTGCGGATCGAGGACGTAGGCACGATTGAACACTTGGCGAACAACTTGGCCACCGACTTGGCCATCGTCGGCCTCGATCGCCAACGAACCCAGTAACAGCCAAACCCCATGCTCGCGCGCCAGATCCGCAAACAACGGCAGCGCCGGGTGAGCGTGCTCGGCGAACGATTCCGCCATCAGAATGCCATCGCGCACATCAAGCCCGGTGAAGTATTCGGGCAGGCAGATCAGGTCCGCACCCTCCACGGCCGACCGCCTGACGAATTCAGCGCATTCGACGAGGTTCGGCTCGGTCTCGGGTCCGGCGCAATTTTGAATACACGCAACTTTCATGGGCCTGCCGTCATGACCGCGCCGTCGGGGGGTTAGATTCCCAAACGAGTGCTGTTTTAGACGAATATTGTTTTAGGTGTGCGTTGCGGTGCCGTCAACGACGTACGCGGGTTGATGCGTTGTTAACCTTCTATTAATAAATCAGGTAAAACCCTTGGTTTTAGTTATTGAAAATTAGTCACTTTCCCCAATTGTAGATAAACACGGAAAACCCCAAATAAGAGCTGTAACAAAACGACCCGATAAGCTTGAGGACGAGATCATGACCCAGACGTTGAATCCCCACGCGCCATCACCTGCGGTTCCGCCACTAGCGCCGCCGCAGGCCGACCTGATGCCCGATCACGGTAGCGCCGACGGATTGGTCTGGGATCGAGAATTCGAAGAGGTGCAATATCTTGCCCGCCACCAAGGCCGCGAGATTCTGTGTCGCATCGCGCCGACCTGGTTTAGCGATGGTGATGGCACCTTGGTCAGCGGCGACGACTACCTCGCGGCAGCGCAAAGCCGGTATGCAGCGATCACCACTGAGATCGACGAACGCATTATGGTAGGCCTGTTTGAGCACGATGGCTCGGTTCGATTGCGCCTGTAGCCGGGCCGGCTACCTGACCGCCTAACCCGCTCCGCATCTTAAGAAGTCGAGCGACACCGCGTTGCAACGGCGGCGGCGCGATTGTGCCAGCCGCGCACCAATGCGGCGTCACGCCGGCATAGGCGCCGCTCCGCCGCATGGCATAGACTAGGCTTGCGGGCCTCGCCCGCGCCGACCCCGACATTTATCCGACCCCGCACATTTATTGATGCCCGCGCCGATGACCCCCGCGCCCCCACCCGCATCCAAGTCTGTCGCCCAGACATCCACCGCGCCCGTAATCGGGCCGTATTACGGTTGGATCGTGTGGGGCACCGCAGCCGCCTTCTTCGCCTATGGGTTTGTCCAGCGCATCGCGCCGTCGGTGATGTTCGATCATCTGATGCGCGACTTTGCGCTCGGTGGCGCAGCGTTTGGTGGTCTCGCGGTGAGCTATTTCTACACCTATGCCTTGATGCAAATCCCGGTCGGGCTGCTGGTCGACCGCTTCGGCCCACGCTTGCTGCTCAGCGTTGCCGCGCTCGTCTGTGCCGCCGGCAGCGCGGTGTTCGGCCTTGCCGACAGTTTGACGCAGGCCTATGCCGGACGGCTGATGCTCGGTGCTGGCACTGGCGTGGCCTTCATCAGCACCTTGATGCTGGCCAACCGCTGGCTGCCGCCAGAGCGATTCGCTCTCGTCAGCGGCCTCACCATGACGGTCGGCATGCTCGGCGCGGTGACCGGCCAGGCACCGCTCGGACTCCTGGTCGAAGCGATCGGCTGGCGCAACGTGCTCTTTGTCGGCAGTGCCGCCGGCGTCGCGTTCGCAGGCCTGATCTGGTTCGTGACGCGGGTGCCGGCGCACGCCGGCGGCCATGCCGCCGCGGTCGGCCATCGCGCGCCGCCCTTCGAGACCACACTGTGGGCGCTCCTCCGCGAGCCGCAGGTGTGGCTCGCGGCCTGGTTCTGCTCCACGCTATCGGCGCCGATGCTGTCGTTCGCGGCGCTGTGGGGGGTGCCCTACATGGTGCAAGCGCACGATTTCGACCGCGCGACCGCAGGCCTGGCAACCTCGATGCTGCCGTTGGGCCTCGGCCTCGGCGCGCCCGTTATTGGCTGGCTATCGGACCGGGTCAAAGCAAGGCGGCCGTTCATCATCATCAGCCCGGTGCTGCTGCTCGGACTCTGGCTGGCATTGCTCTACCTGCCGCTGCCAACGCAGGCATTTTTGGTGCTGTTCCTGGTGATCGGCCTGATCAGCGGCGTGCTCACCCTGCCCTACGCGATCGGGGTCGAAATCACCCCGCCGGAGATGCGCGGCGCGGTCACCGGCATCATTAATTTCACACCCATGCTCGGGGCGATCATCCTGCAACCGGCGATCGGCTTTTTGCTCGACTGGCAGTGGCAGGGGGAGATCGTCGACGGTGTGCGCATCTATTCCGGCGCCGCCTATGCGAACGCGCTGCTGGTCTACCCGATCCTGATGGCGATGACGTTTGCGGCGATGCTGTTTGCCCGCGAGACATATCGCAGCCGCTAGGGCATTTCAGGATTGCGTCGACTCGGCCATCCCGCTCCCCCGGCCCAACCACCACAGTATTGGACACTTTTGGAGGGTACCCTTGGTGTGGTTGGGCCGGGGGAGCGGGATGGGTCGAGCCAATCCTGAAACGCTCTAGGAAAATCGGGATGCGTCAGCCCTCGGCCGGCATGACGTCTGAAGCGCACCAACGCGCGTCTATGTGTCGACCGAGCCCGGCCGGCGCGGGATGCGCACCTCGCGGTGAATGTGGACGTTCATCAGCAGCCCGAAGCCGGCAAGGATGGTGACCATGGCGGTACCACCATAGGAAATCAGCGGTAAGGGTACGCCGACCACCGGGATCAAACCCATCACCATCGCGATATTGATAAAGGCGTAGATAAAGAACGTCGCGGTGACGCCAAGCCCAAGCAAACGGCCAAACTGATTGCGCGCTCGCAAGGAGATGATAAACCCGGCCGCGATCACCAGCGTGTAGAGGAACAGCAGGGCCAAGCCACCGAACAGGCCGAACTCTTCGGCAAACACGGTGAAAATGAAATCGGTATGCTTTTCCGGCAGGAAGTTGAGATGACTCTGGGTGCCCTGCATGAAACCCTTGCCGAGCAGCCCGCCCGATCCCAGCGCGATTTTCGATTGGATGATGTGGTAGCCGGCACCGAGCGGGTCGCGTTCGGGGTCGAAGAAGGTCAGCACCCGGCTCTTCTGATAGTCGCGCAGATAACCCCAAACAAGCGGGATCGCGCCCGCGCCGGCGACGAAGGCGAACGCAAACTTCCAGATCCGCACGCCGGCCAGGAACAGGATCGCCAGGCCGCCCAGCACAATTAAGATAGCGGTGCCGAGATCGGGTTGGCGCAAGACCAACGCGACCGGCGCGGCGATCATTAACAACGGGATAAACAGCCAACGAATGAGCCCGACTTCTTCGTCGGTCCGGCCATGGAAATAGCGCGCCAGCGCCAGCACCAGGGCCAACTTCATGATCTCTGACGGTTGCAGGTTGAACACGCCGATGTCGACCCAGCGCTGGGCACCCATCTCGACGGTACCCAAGACCTCGACCACCCCAAGCAGTCCAAGCGCGCCCAAATAACCGGCATAGGCAAAGCGATACCACAGCCGAATGTCGATCAGCGCCACCACGAACATTGCGACCAGGCCGATGCCAAAGCGGATCAGCTGGCGCAGCACCCAGGTATCGCTGGCACCCCCGGCCGTTGAATACAGGGTTAGAAAGCCGATCGCGGCAATCACCAATACGATCAACACCAGCGGCCAATTGATCGACCAGACCTTCTGACCCAACGTCAGTTCGACCGGGCGAAACCCCAAGCCGCTATGGAGCGAGCCTTCTTGGGTTGCCATCAGCCGCCCGCCGGTTCGGATGCCAGAATGGCGACGTCATCATTTGGCGTCGCGGCCAGCGGATTGCGCCGTTGGGCATAAAGCAGGACGTCGCGCGCGATTGGCGCCGCTGCTTTTGAACCGGAGCCGCCATGTTCGACCACCACCGAAATCGCATAGCGCGGCGCATGGCTGGGGGCATAAGCGACGAAGATCGCGTGGTCGCGCTCCTCCCACGGCTTGTTTTTGTTTTTGTGGCGTCCGGACAAGCGATCCGCCTTTGAGATCCGCCGTATCTGCGAGGTTCCGGTCTTGCCCGCCAGGGCAAAGTCCTTGTCCTTGATGCGCGAGCGATAAGCCGTGCCGCGCGGCGTATTGCTGACCGCGTGCATAGCGTCGCGGATCACGCGCAGCGCTGACTCCGACATCCCCAAAGAGGCAAAGCCGGAATCGGTGTTTGCGCCGGTGACGGCACTCGTTGTTGCCGAGGTTGCCGGGGCTGCGTCCTTGATCAAACGCGGCACGACCGCCTTGCCGGCGCTCCCCAAGCGTGCCGCCATCACGCACATTTGCAATGGCGTTGCGGATACGAAACCTTGTCCGATGCCGGTATTGAGCGTTTCGCCCTTCTGCCAGGGCACGCCGGTTAGGGCGAGCTTCCAATCCTTGGTCGGAATCAGTCCGGCCTTCTCACCGCCGATTTCAAGGCCCAAGGTTTCGCCGAACCCAAAACGACGCGCCATCGCTGCGATCGGGTCGACGCCAACGCGTTTGGCAATGTCGAAGAAGAACACATCGCACGACTGCACAATCGCGCTGTTCAGGCTCATATTGCCGTGGCCGCCGCGCTTCCAGCAATGAAAGCGGCGATCGCCGAGATCCATATGGCCGGGGCAGAACGCGGTGTGATCAAAGCCGATGGCGCCGGCTTCAAGGGCCGCCTGGGCGACCACCATTTTAAACGTCGATCCGGGCGGATACTGGCCCCCGATCGCCTTGTTGGTCAGTGGTTTGCGCGGATTACGCACCAGCGTTTGCCACTCATTTCGCGACAGCCCGATGTTGAACGCGTTGGGTTCGAACGCCGGATTCGATACCAGTGCCAGCACTTCGCCTCCGTGGATATCCATCACCACGCAAGCACCGCTCTCGTCGCCAAACCGATCGATCGCATAGTGCTGCAGCTTGGCATCGATGGTTAGGCGGACATCGCGGCCAATCTCACCGTCGCGCCGGGCCAGTTCGCGGATCACGCGGCCATAGGCGTTGACTTCGACCCGGCTATTGCCAGCCGATCCTCGCAGCTCCAAATCCCGGGTTTTTTCGATGCCACTCTTGCCGATCCGAAATCCCGGCAGCTGCAGCACCGGATCGTCGGTCAGTTCCTCTTCGGAGACCGGTGCCACATAACCAACGACATGGGCAAACGCCTCGCCATGCGGGTAGAAACGCTTCTCGCCGACATCGGGTTGAATGCCCGGAAGATCGGGGGAAGCAACGTTAATCCGGGAGAACTGCTCCCAGGTGAGATTTTCAGTCACGCTGATCGGCACGAAGCTGCGCATGCGTTTGGTGTCGCGCAGAATGCGTCGGCGTTCGTGGTTGGGAATGGGGATCAGGTCGGACAGCCGTGCCAGCGTCATCTCGATATCCTCGGTCTGCTCGGGAATGAGGACAACGCGATAGTTGCGCTCGTTATTGGCAAGCTCAGTACCGAAGCGATCGATGATCCGCCCCCGTGGCGGCGGCAGCAGTCTTAGATTGATGCGGTTTTCATCGGCCAGCATTTTGTACTGGTCGGATTCGATGACCTGGAGGTAATACATCCGCGACGCCAGCACACCGAACAACGCGAGCTGGCCGCCGCCGAGCATGAGCGCGCGGCGGGTAAAGATTTTTTCGCGGTCGCCTTCCTTGCGCATAGGCCGTAATTACGTCGCGATTGGTTGCGCGATGCCTGTGTTAAGTCGCTTCCAGCCGCACCAGCCGCCGGTGGACCTGACTGATCATCCAGGCGATGCAGGGGTAGAGCGCGATGGTCAGCCCAGCCTGGCCAATCACCGGCAATGGCTGCATCGGCGTCACATAGTAGATCGAGGCCGCCAGCCAGCCGATAACGCCCAGGCCGAGCACCACGATCGAAAAACCAAACCACTCCACGAAGAAGCTTTTGCCGTGGAATACCCGGCGTTGGGGAACGATAAACGCGTGCACCAACAACAACAGCAACGCGGTCAGTCCGAGCGGCCCGCCACCGAGCATGTCATACAGCACGCCGACCAGGAAAATCGCATAAGGCGGAAGATAGTCCGGCCGATAGATGCACCAATAAAACACCGCCATCAGCGCAAACATCGGCGTCACCGAACCGATATAAGGGATCGTCATCGGCAACGCCGTGATCAGCACCAGCACCAGACACAGCACGAAAGGCACCGTCGCCCGCGACAGGCGCTGCGCCGTGGGGATGATGCGGTCGGTCATTGGGTCGCCATCCCCCGAGGGTGGCTGGCGCGCTGTCATCGTCGTAGAGCCGCGGCGGTTGGTAACGCACCACGCTGACATATTCGAGGCGGTTGAAATCGGCGAACAGTTCCACCTCGGCGCCGCGCTGGCTTACCAGCGTGACGATGCCGATCGGGATGCCGCCGGGCAACACACCGCCGTGGCCTGAGGTAACGATACGGTCGCCCAGTTGCAGCGGCACGCTATCGGCGAGGAACTGGAGTTGTGGCCGGTCGGTGTTGTTGCCGGCGAGAATAGCCCGTGCCCGGGTTGTCTCGATGACGACCGGAATGCGCGAATTGAGATCGGTGAGCAGCAACAATCGTGACGCCCGTTCGCCGGTTTCGACGATATGCCCGACCAGTCCCACCTGGTTGATCACCGCCTGCCCCTTGGTTACGCCATCGCGTCCACCGGCGTTGATGATGAGGGTGCGCACGAACGGGCCGCCGGCATCGACGATGACCCGGGCCGAGACGAAGGTGATGCGGGGATCGATCTTGGCGTTCAGCAGCGAACGATAGGCGGCGTTCTGTTGTTCGAGCTGCCGGGCCGCGTTTTGCCACTGCAGGAGGCGCTCATTTTCCTGCCGCAATCGCGTATTTTCAGAATAGACGTAGAGGAAATCGTCAACCGTCTCGATACCGCGATTGACCGACGCGATCGGCTGCGACAAGACCGTCATCACCGGCGCCAGAGCGTCGTTGACCACGTAACGCATGCGCTCGATCAGCGCGAAATCTGCTTTGCCCAACAGCATCAGCGCGAACGCGCCAATTACCAGGATGCCGAACGCGAAACGCTGCGCCAGTACCCTTACCGGTAGCGCCAGCCGTGCCACGCGATCGCGCGGGCCCACCATACGCCTTAGCCCCCATTCATTGTCATCGTCAGCTTGGCCCACCGGGGGCCAGCCAATCGACATTGACGCATTCTATCTATTCGCGACACCGGTCGATGCCTCGTGCTGGCGTTTCGCTCAATCGTAGTGCGAGAGCACGTTGCTCAGGGTCTTCATCTCTTCGAGCGCCCGGCCAGCCCCGCGGGCGACACTGGTGAGCGGCTCGTCGGCTATCGAAACCGGCAGCCCGGTTGCGTGGCGAAGAACCAGATCGAGGTTGCCAAGCAAGGCGCCGCCGCCGGTCAATACAATGCCCTTGTCGACGATATCGGCGGCAAGCTCCGGTGCTGTGTGCTCCAGCGCCACCTTGACCGCATCGATGATCGCGCCGACCGGCTCAGCCAGGCTTTCGGCGATCTGGCGCTGATTGATGACGAGTTCCTTGGGCACCCCGTTCATCAGGTCACGCCCCTTGATTTCGATGAGCTCGCCATTGCCGTCTTCGGGCGGACACGCGGTGCCAATCGATTGTTTGATGCGCTCAGAGCTGGCCTCGCCAACCAGTAGATTGTGGCTGCGGCGGATATAGCCAATGATGGCTTCGTCCATCTTGTCCCCGCCGACCCGCACCGAGCGGGCATAGACGATGCCGCCGAGCGATAGGACCGCGACCTCGGTAGTGCCGCCGCCGATATCGACCACCATTGATCCGGTCGGTTCGGTGACCGGCAATCCCGCGCCGATCGCGGCCGCCATCGGCTCTTCGATCAAGAACACACGCCGCGCGCCGGCGCTCTCGGCGGATTCCTGAATCGCGCGTCGTTCGACCGCCGTCGAGCCCGAGGGAACGCAAACGATCACCTGCGGGCTGGCAAAACTGCGCCGGTTATGCACTTTGCGGATGAAGTGCTTGATCATTTCCTCGGCAACCTCGAAGTCGGCGATAACGCCGTCTCGAAGCGGGCGAATGGCCTCGATATTGCCGGGTGTTCGGCCAAGCATCTGCTTGGCTTCTTCGCCGACGGCAAGGACCTGGCTTTTGTTGCGGGTGTTGACGATCGCCACAACGCTGGGTTCGTTGAGGACGATTCCCCGCTCCTTCACGTATACCAGGGTGTTGGCGGTACCGAGATCGATGGCCATATCGGCCGACATCATTCCAAGGACTTTCGAGAGCATTCTGTCTCTTCCTCAAGCGGTTAAAGGATGACGGCCGCTCCGCCATCCCGAAGCCCCGATACATCCCCCCTGGTGTCGTCCGGTGGTCGCGGGCCCGTCACTGGGCCCGTGCCCCGGTTTTTTGCTTTATACCGCTTGCAGCGCCGCCGGCGCCGCCTTTTCTCGTTTTACCAGCAATTTATTGAGCGCGTTGATATAGGCCCGCGTTGACGCAACCAGGGTGTCCGTATCCGCACCCTGCCCGTTGACCGAGCGCCCATTCTCCTCGAGGCGAACGGTCACGCCAGCTTGGGCATCGGTGCCTTCGGTGACCGCGTTAACCTGATAGAGCTGCAAGCCCGCCTCATGCGGGAACAGCGTTTTGACCGCGTTGAACGCCGCATCGACGGGACCATCACCGGTCGCTTCGGTCCGTTTGGTGACGCCATCAATTTCAAGCTCGAGATCGGCTCGCTGCGGACCACGGCTGCCGCACACGATTTCCATCGATACGAAGCGGATGCGGTCGTTGGCGCTGACGATCTCGTCGTCGACCAATGCAACCAAATCGTCGTCGAAAATCTCGCGTTTCTTGTCGGCCAAATCCTTGAACCGGCGGAACGCGTCCTTGAGCGCGTTGTCGCCGAGGTCGTAGCCCAGTTCCACCAATTTCTGCTTGAACGCGTGCTTGCCGCTGAGCTTGCCGAGGACGATCTTCGATTCGGTGAGCCCGACCGATTCCGGCGTCATGATTTCGTAGGTGCCGGCGTGTTTGAGAACCCCGTCCTGATGGATGCCGGACTCGTGCGCGAATGCATTGGCGCCGACGATCGCCTTGTTGTTCTGGACCGACATGCCCGACACCGTTGAAACCAGCTTCGACGCGCGGATAATAACCTCGGTGTTGATGCCGGTTGTGTAAGGCATGGCATCGCGCCGCGTGCGCAGCGCCATCACGATCTCCTCCATGGCCGCGTTACCGGCGCGCTCGCCGATGCCATTCACCGTGCATTCGACCTGACGGGCGCCGGCTTCAACCGCTGCCAGCGAGTTGGCAACCGCGAGCCCCAAATCATTGTGGCAATGGGTCGATAGCCGCGCCTTGTCGATATTGGGCACGCGATTTCGCAGCATGGTGATCAGCTCGAAATATTCCGACGGGATCGTGTAACCCACGGTATCGGGAATATTGATCGTTCTGGCCCCAGCCTTGATCGCGCTTTCGACCAGCATGCAGAGGAAGTCGTGCTCCGAGCGGGTGCCGTCTTCGCAGCTCCATTCGACGTCGTCGACAAAGTTGCGGGCGTGGCTCACGCTGGCGATTACCGTATCGTGCACCTCGTCCGCAGTCATCCGCAGCTTGTACTTCATATGCAGCGGGCTGGTCGCGAGGAAGGTATGAATACGCGGCCGAGCTGCTGGTTTTACCGCCTCGGCAGCGGCGTCGATATCGCCGAGTGCTGAGCGCGACAACCCGCACACGATCGAGTTTTTGACCAGCTTGGCGATCTCGTTGACCGCCTCAAAATCACCGTTCGACGAAATCGGAAATCCGGCCTCGATCACATCGACGCCCATCTCTTCGAGCACCTCGGCGATGCGAATTTTTTCGTCGAGGTTCATCGCTGCGCCGGGCGATTGCTCACCGTCGCGCAGCGTCGTGTCGAAGATTAAGACTCGATTGGGATCGTCCGTTGAGGTCGCGGACTCGTTGGAAGCTGTCTTATCTGAAGAGCTCATGGCACTGGTTCCTTCGTGTGAATGGCTTAGGTTTTCAGACCCCTGAACCGTGTGTGCCTGGCGTTTCTACTACAGGCCGCGTACCGGTCAGGGGCACCTAAGTCGAAGGAGCGTGCCGCTGGCTGCGCATAGCAGGAGGGTCGCAGTCGCGGGCGCGCGCTGCGTGACCAACGATCGGTCAATGTGACTCCCCTGCGTCATCTCAAAAGTTCTTCAAAACCAAGAAGTTATGCCCTGCCGTTCGCGTCGAACATCGCAAATCGCGGTTAACAACGCATTAAACCCGACAATCCGAGACACGAACCCAACAGTCTTACGCCGTAATCCGGGGCCAACGCAACGGTTTTATAGGATTTAGCTTCGCTTCTGCGGCTTTGATCACAGGCACAATGGATCTATCCAACTATCGCCATGCAACCTCATACAGCGAAACCGATTCGTCGAAACCTTTTAGTGCGCGAGTCGCCTAGCGGTGCGCATTACCGAGCGGGCTGTCGTGATTTTCGCCGCGCTACCCGTCCTCGGCCAGGCCGAGCATTTGCCGCAGATGCAGAGCGTACTCCTGGAAAGCGCTGCCAGAACGGGTTTCGGCGGTGCGCGGGCGCGGCAGGTCGATGACGACCTCCTCGACGATGCGGCCCGGCCGAGGCGACAGCACAATGACCCGGTCGGACAGCAACACGGCTTCGTCAATCGCGTGGGTCACGAACAGGATCGTCTTGTGGGTTTCCTCCCAGATCCGCATCAGCTCGGCCTGCATGTTCTCACGCGTCATCGCGTCGAGCGCACCGAACGGCTCGTCCATCAACATGAGGCCGGGATCGTGGATCAGGGCTCGGCAGATGGCGACCCTTTGTTGCATGCCGCCCGATAGCTCGCGCGGCCAGCGCCCCTCGAATTCGCTTAGCCCCACGAGCGCCAAGAGTTCACGTGCCTTGTCTTTGTAGTCCGCCGGTTTCTTATCAAGCACCTCGATCGGCAACAGCACGTTGTCGAGCACCCGGCGCCACGGCGGCAGTGCCGGGGTTTGAAACACCATGCCGATATCGACCTGCGGTCCCTCGACGGCACGCCCGTCAATCCGGATCGCACCGCCTGATAACGGCACCACGCCGAGCGTAATTTTTAGCAGCGTGCTTTTGCCACAGCCGCTCGGCCCGATGATCGACACGAACTCGCCGCGTGCAACATCGAAGCTCACCGACGTCAGCGCCGGCAGCCCGCCCTCCGAGGTGTCGTAGATCTTATCGAGCGCATCGAACACCAGGTGCTGGCCCGCGCTCATGCCTCACCCTCCTCGGATTCCGCCGCCCACGGCAACGCCAGCTTCTGAACCAGAAGCACCAGCCGGAACAGCACGATACCCATCACCGCCAAGAGCGTGACCGCGGCGAACACCAGCACGGTATCGAGATTACTCGTCGCACTGAATACGAGGTAACCCAAGCCACGATCGGCGATCACGAATTCGGCAACGACCGCGCCGATTACCGCGAGCGCGATCGAGATACGCATCCCGGTGAACATGTAGGGCAAAGCATTGGGCAACCGGATCTTGGTGAAGATCTTCCAGCGCGAGGCGTTGAGGCCGCGGATCAAATCGATCAACTCCTCATCGACTCGCAACATGCCTGCCGTGGTGTTGACGACGATCGGAAAGAACGCGATTAGGAACACCACCAACAGCCGCGACACATCGGTCGGGCCGAGCCAAATCGTCAGCACCGGGGCGATGGCGATCGTCGGTACCACCTGGGTGATGACCAACACCGGATAGAGCGTGCGCGACAAGGTTCGCGAATGGGCGATGATAACGGCGAGAAAGACTCCACCGAACAGCGCGATACCGAAGCCAATCAGTACCTCGCGCAGGGTCGCCCATGTGTGCACCAGCAGCCGACCTGGAATTTCGACGATTTTCTCGACAATCGCGGTCGGGCTCGGCAGCAGGAAATCCTGAATGCCGAGAATCTGCACAGCGAGTTCCCAGAAGACGAGGAGCCCGATGAGGAACAGTGCCGGAAGCAGCTGATTGAAGCGAGCCAGCATGGCATCAATCGCAACCGCGGCCGCGGATCGCTCGATCCGCGGCCGCGCGCGTTACACCTGAACTATTTGATGAACTTGTTGGTCCAGAGCTTGTCGTCGGCTACCACACCCTTTTGGCCACCGAACTGAACTTGCATCGACTGGGTGTCGTCCCACTTGTCTTTCACCATGACACCGAAGCCGTGCATCTTTGCGTCCTTGTTGTTGATCATCTCCATCGCCAATTTGAGCTGCTCGTGCAGTAGGGCAACCGGGGTTTCGGTGTGTTCGGCCGCTGCTGCAGCGGCTTCACCGGTATTGTCGATGGTGTATTTGATGCCGCGCATCGTCACTTCGATGAAGCGCCGGGTTGCGTCGGGGTTCGATTTCATAAAGTTGGCATTGACGACAAGGCCATTGCCATAAGCCTGCACGCCAAAATCGGACACGCGCATGAACAGGACCTTTTTGCCGCTGCCGGCCATCTTGTCACGCGCTGCCAGATACTCACCGAAATAGTACCCAATCGACGTGTCCACTTTGCCGGTGAGGAAACTCGGCACGATGGCGCCGAAGTTCGATTTGACCGAATTAACCTTGCTGGTATCGACGTTGTTTTTCTTGAGGAACGTCGGCAGCAAGATCGCAGTTGCACCGAATGGCGCGACCGCGATGGATTTGCCCTCAAGGTCGGAAGGCTTGCGGACCGGATTGGATTCGAAGCTGATGATTCCGCCCGGCACTTCCTGCAAGTAAGCGGCAACCGCCATCAACGGGATGCCCTGGGCAACAGCCGCTGCGGCAGCGCCGAATGAAGGGAACCCGAACTGTGCGTTGCCACTGCCGACATTCTTGATCGAATCGGACGTGCCGCGACCCGGCCGAATCGTTGCATCGATGCCGGCCTCTTTGTACCAGCCCTTTTTCTGCGCGATGTAAAACGGCGCGTGATAGCCGTTGATGAGAAAGTCGAGATGCATGATCACCTTGTCGGCGGCCTGCGCTTTGAGCTGGAACCCGGCGAGGGTGAACGCCGCGACGGCGAGAATGCAAAAGAAACGGGTTAGCGTTGAAATCATGGGTAGCTCCTCCTTGCTGAATTGGCTTCTTGTTGTGATGGCCAGTGTAGCACGCTGTCTATTTCGCCCGAGTGCATAGATCGGCGATAACACCGGCATACACCTTGGTCGCCGTGACCAGATCTTCGATGCTGCCGCGCTCATCGGGCCGGCTCAGATACTTGCCGGTCGGCCCATACACAATCCCCGGAATACCCGCACGCGACATCCACGATGCGTCCGAGGCCGCATACTTCAAAAGTTCCGATTCCGGCGGCGTAGCGCCGGTGACGAGTTCGTGATTGGCCACCACCGATTTCACAACGTCGCTGTCGGGCGGATCGTCATAGACGTGGGGAAACATATCGGTCGCGAATTCGATCTCGTAGTTGAAATCGGGATCCCCAGCTTTGATCTGATCGAGTAGATAGTGAATGTCCGCTTCGACGCTGTCGCGCGTCATGCCCGGGATTAACCGCACGTCTACTGTTAGCGAAGCGACATCGGGCATCAACGCGGGGCGCGATCGGTCGTGCGAACGCGAGATGCCGCCGCGAATTGAGCCCAGATTAAGTTGCGGCAGCCCCGAGAAACGTTCGCTCGGTTCAAACGTCAGCCAGCCTCCAGCCTCGCGCGACGGCAGCGGCCGATGGCTCTGGCCCAATGCCGTGATGACCTTTGCGATCTTTTCGACTGCGTTGACGCCTTTGCGGCCGGGCACATCAGCGGTGGCGTAGTGCTTCATCGTGCCGAGCACGTGGATGTCGAACAGCAACAAGGCCGAATGATTGGTTGCGATCTCCAACTCGGTGGGCTCACCCAAAATGAAGTAGTCCGCGGAGATGCCGGAATCGAGCGCATATTTGGTACCGGTGCCGCCCCGCAACTCGCCGCACACGTGGGTGATAACGACATCGCCCAGCAGATCGATGCCGGCTTTCTTGACGGCATCAACCGCTGCGACATAGCACGCGTCGGCCGCCTTCATATGCACGAAGCCATAGAGCCAGCCATCTTCGATGACGCCGGCAAACGGGTCCTTGGTCCAGCCTTCGCACACCGGGTTGTGGTCGATATGTCCGTTGAACATCACCGAGACGCCGTCACCCTTGCCCGGCAGCCGTCCGATCGCATTCCAGCTCACGGGCATATAGTGGTCGCCGGGAACTTCCTGGAGCCCCGCGTCCATCCCCACCCCCTCCATGCTTTCGGCGAATAGCTCGGCGACAGTTTTTTCGTCACCCGACATGCTGGGGGTCTGCAGCGCCCGTTGGGCGAGATCGATGACAAACGCCTCATCGACGCACGAGATTGCCTCGGCGCGGGGATCCGACATTGGGTTTCTCCCTAACGATTGTTGGTGTTTTGTTGGATCTTAGGAACCCCCCACTATCTGGGTCAACTCGATCCATGATCTCGAGCATGGCGATGGGTTAACCTAAGCCCAGCCAAGCGGGCGGGTCGCTGGATTGGATGAGGGTACAATGGCCGATCTGATTATCAAGAACGGATACGTCGTGACGATGGATCCCAAACGGCGAATCCTCAGCAACGGCGCGATTGCCATCGAGGGCAACCGGATCGCTGCGGTCGGGCGCACCGATGACATTCTCGCCGAGCACGGCGCCGAGACGGTCATCGACGCGACTGACAAGATCGTCATGCCGGGCATTGTCGACGGCCACAACCACCCCTTTTCCTATCTGTTCGGTGGCGCCGGCGACGACATGAGCATTTTCGATGTTCTCTACGACCGGTTCTATCCGTACGAAGTCCATATCAGTGAAGAGGAGGCTTATTGGGGCTGCCTCGCCAATTTCTCGACCATGATTAAAAACGGCACCACCTGTTTCAACGATCCCGGCGGCTACCACGTCGACGCCTTGGCCCAGGCGGCGATCGATAGCGGCATACGCGGTATCGTCAATCGCTCGACCCGCGATATTGCGCCCGCAGGTAAGCCAGTGCCCGCAGAGCTGTTCGACTCGCTCGACGTGAATCTCCGCGAGGGCGAGAAGGTGGTGAAGAAATGGCACGGCGCCGCCGACGACCGCATTCGTGCGTGGTTCAGTCTGCGCTACGTGTTCAACATCAGCGACGAACTGGCCAGCGGGATCGGCGACCTCGCCCGCCAATATGGGGTCGGCGTGCATGCCCACGTCGCCGCGGTCAAAGGAGAGAACGAACTGATTCAGGAGATTTTCGGCAAGCGGTCGCTCGAGCGTTATTACGACCTCGGACTGTTCGGCCCCAACCTCTACTGTGTCCACATGGGCTATCCCAACCAAGCCGAGGTCGCTCTGCTCAAGGAACATGACGTCAAGGTCGCGCACTGCCCGACCGCAGCAATGACCGGCGGTTGGGGCGTCATTCCCAACAAGATGATTCCCTACATGATCGATAAGGGTATCGCGGTATCGATCGGCACCGATACCAACGGTGCCGCTGGCATGATCGACATGTTCCGGGTGATCTACACCTTCGCCGGGATCCACCGCGACATGTATGACGATCCCACCCTGATCGGCTCGCACAAAGCGCTCGAGCACGCCACCATCATTGGCGCGCGGGCCTGCCTGTGGGACGACCAGATCGGGTCTCTCGAGGCCGGTAAGAAAGCTGACATTACCGTGGTCGATTGGAGCGAGCTTGAATGGTTGTGTCCAGCCCGCGATCCCATACGCACGCTGGTCTACGGTACCAACGGCAACTATGTCGACACCGTGGTGATCGACGGCCGGGTGGTCATGCGGAATCGCGAAATGACCCTGGTCGACGAGGACGAGATCAAACGCAACGTTCTGCCGGTCGGTCGCGACTGGCCGCGCCGCGCTGGGTTCGCCGTCGCACCGGACTGGCCCGTGGTCGCGTAACTCTGGTGCCGGATACCGCTCCGATCGATCAGCCCAGCGAACTGTCGCTGGCGGCGGCGGCGGCGGCAATCGCCGCGGGCCGGCTATCTGCGGAGTCGCTGGCCGAGAGCCTGCTAGAGCGGATCGATGCGCGCGAGGCAGAGATCCATGCCTGGGCACATATCGATCCTGAAGCCGTTCGCGCCGCCGCCCGCGCCGCGGACAAGATGCTCGCCGCCGGCCCCCTGCATGGCATCCCGATCGGGGTCAAAGATCTGATCGATAGCACGGAGATGCCAACCACCTACGGCAGCCCGATCTACGCCGACCATCGGCCCGATCGCGATGCGGCCTGCGTCGCGCGCTTGCAGGAAGCCGGCGCGATCATCATGGGAAAAACCGTCACCACGGAGTTCGCGTTCAGCCGGCCGGTCGCCACACGCAACCCGCGTAACCTCGAATTTACACCGGGCGGCTCATCCGGTGGATCGGCCGCGGCGGTCGCCGATCACATGGTCCCGGCCGGGCTTGGCACCCAGACCGGCGGTTCGATTATCGGCCCGGCGGCGTATTGCGGGGTGATCGGCTACAAGCCACCACGCGGAATGATCCCGACCGAGGGCCTCAAATTCGTCGCCCCGTCGGTCGATACCATCGGCTTCCTATGCCGTGCGCTCGACGATATTCCTTTGCTCATGGCGGGGCTGGCACGGCGTCGCGTCTATATGCCCGAAACTGCCAAGCCGCCGCGGATCGCGATCTGCCGAACCGCGTTCTTCGACCACGCCCAACAACCGGTTCAGTCCCTCCTGGAAGATACCGCGATCTCGCTGTCGGCCGCCGGTGCCCGGTGCCGCGATATCGAACTACCGCAGCCCTTCATCGATCTCGAGCCGGCGTCGCAACCGATCATCAATTCCGAGTGCGCGGTCGCGTTGGCGGCGGAAGCTGAGCAACATTGGGATGAGATCGGCGAGGAAATGCGCGATTTGCTGAAGCGTGCCCGCGAGATCCCGACCGGCGACATCGCCAACGCCTGGCGCGTGGTCAACACCTGCCGGATGGCGTTCGCCGGCCTGTTCGCGCCGGGCGAGCTGATATTGACGCCAAGCGTTCCGGATGAGCCGAGCCGCGACCTCGCCGATCTCGGTGACGGGATCTTCAGTCGCACCTGGATGATGTTGGACGCACCCTGCCTGCATCTGCCGCTGACCACCGGCCCGAACGGCATGCCGCTCGGCCTGCAATTGGTTGCGCCGGACCGCGACGAGGACGCCCTGCTGGCGGTGGCGCGTTGGATCGCGCGGGTTCTGGAACTGCCTTTGGTCGACTGATTCGATCGGCGCTGAGTTCTACTCCGCCGCGCGACTCGAAGAGGTGGCCGCGGCCGCCAACAGGTCGATCATGTCGTCAGTCGGTCTGACATCGCCGAAAGACTTCATGATCGACATCAACGTGCCGACCTGCTCCTCCTGGGTGTGGGTCGCGGTTGCATCGGAGATCATCATTGTTTTGAAGCCAAGTTGCATGGCATCGCGCGCGGTTGACTCGCAACACACGTTGGTCAGCGTCCCGGTCACGAGAACGGTGTCGATATCGCGTTCACGCAACTGCGCTTCGAGATCGGACGACCCCTCGACGAAGGCGCTGTAACGATACTTTGTGATCTCGAGGTCACCGGGTTGAGCATCCATCTCGGGCCAAAGCTGGAAGCCATCATGGCCTTCGGTGAGCTGGTTGAGGATACGTTCGGCTGTCTCGACACTGCCACGCGCGTCGTAGTTGGTTTTCCAACCGCCAAACTCAGCGCCCTCGCGATAGCCGACCTGCAACCACGCCACGAGCCCGCCGCCGCGCCTCACGGCCGCGGCCAAGCGGTTGATGTTGGCAACGATACCGCTTGCGGCCGGCACCGTCATGGGTCCATCCGGCGCCAGAAACGCGCACTGCATATCGGTAACCAGCAACGCCGTCGTTGTGGGATCTACGGCATCGTAAATGTGGCAGCGGCCGCGCCGTTCGATCAACTTATCGACGAATTGGTGTGGCAATTGCAGCTCGTCCATCGGGTGCCTCCTGTCGAAGATCGTTACAGATGCTCATGCTTTCCAGCGCGGCGGGCGGCGTTCGAGCATCGCCGCGATGCCTTCGGCACATTCATCGCGCCGCATGACTTCGAGGACTCGGCTGATTTCCTGCGTCGCTCCGGCGTCGCTGCGGTTGTCGTCGTTGTAGAGTTTGAGCATCTCCTTGGCGTAGCGCACGCTGACCTGCGGCAGGCGGGCGATCTCTCCGGCCCACGATAGCGTTTCTGCTTCAAGCTCGGCCGCCGGCACCACCCGGTTCACCAGTTTCAGGTCCAGCGCTTCCTCAGGCCCAACGAAGCGTCCGGTGAGGATCAGTTCGGTCGCCACCGCGAGCCCGACGATCTTGGGCAGCGTTCGTGCGGCACTCCATTCGCTGACAAACCCAGCCTGCGCCGCCAGCTCGGCCATGCGAATTCGGTCCGACGCGATTCGCAGATCGCACGCAATCGCCATTTCGAAACCGCCACCTGTAGCAACGCCATCGATCGAGGCGATAACCGGCTGCGGCAAAGTCTCCAGCCTGTCGAGCGCTTGGCGCGCAAACCGGTGAGTGTGATCGTTGGCCATCCAGCGCACCATCTCGCCGTACTCGCCATCGAGGCCCCATGTCTCGTTGGGATCATCGAGCGGCAGTGTCTCTTCTTTGAGATCGCCGCCGGCGCAGACATCACCGCCAGCGCCACGGATTACCACCACCCGGGCGTTCGAATGCCGGGCTTCGGCGAGTCGGGCATCGAGTTCGATGAGAAGCCGAGGTCCCAGCGCGTTCTTACGTTCCGGACGATTGAGGGTCAGCAGCCCGATGGTCTCGTCGGCCGGCCGCTCCGGTAGATGGGTGATTTCCCAATCGACAAAACGGAACTGCATAGTGTGCCTCAGATCTTTCTTTCGCGATCTGCCCAGTATGGCTCGCGCAACCGGCGTTTGGCGATCTTACCGGGCCCGGTTTTGGGCAAAGGCTCGTGGTGGGTTTCGATCGATTTCGGAACTTTGTAACCGGCCAGCCGTTCGCGGCACAATGCGATCAGCGTGTCCGGCTCGATGGTATGGCCGCGACGTGGGACCACGATCGCCTTCACCGCCTCGCCCCAACGATCGTCCGGTACACCGATTACTGCAACCTCCTCGACGCTCGGGTGATCGGCCAGGACCGACTCGATTTCGATCGGATAGATGCTCTCGCCACCGCTCTTGATCAGGTCGCTCATGCGATCCGCGATTGTGAGGTACCCGTCTGCATCGCGGCGCCCTAAATCACCGCTGTGGAACCACCCGTCGCGGAACGCCGCCGCGGTCTCAGCCGGTTTACCCCAATAGCCCTGCGCGATCTTGGGACCACTGACGATGATTTCACCAACTTCGCCCGGCGCGACATCGCGTCCATCGTCGACGATACGCAGATCGACCAGTTCAACCCCGCGCCCGGCCGACGCCGTACGCGCGCGCCCAGTGGGATCGGCGAAATCGTGCTCCTCTGGGCCGAGGAAGGTTGCGAATCCCGTACATTCGGTCATCGCATAGACGTGCGACAGCACCGGGCCGAAGCTATGAAAGCTCTTCTCGATCGTCGGAAGCGGTGTTGGCGCGCCGCCATAGACGAGATGGCGCAGCGCCGACAGATCGAGGCGGCGCTCACCAAGTTGTTCGGCGAGCATGCTTAGGATCGTCATCGGTGCGGCCGACGCGGTTATCCGCTCAGCTGCCATCGTCGCCAGCGTTGCGGTGGGCTCGAAGGGGATTGCCACCTGGCAACCGCCGACCATCGGCAAGGCCCAGACCAGCATTCCCGACGCCATATGGAACAAGGGCGAGGTGTGCATCCACACATCCGCCGGCCCGAGCCGTAGCGACAACACGCCGTCGAGCGCGCCGAAGTAACTGTTGGCGTTGCTAATGCACACGCCTTTGGGCACGCCGGTGCTCCCGCTGGTGTAGTAGATCAGTGCAACATCGTTGGGCGCGACCGCGGCAACATCACTGCGCTGGTTTGCCGAGCTCAAAAGCTCCTGATACGCCGGCAAGCCGGAACTCGCCTCTTGCGCCAACACGAAAACATGCTCGGGCTGCGCGCCGGCATCACGGGCCGATTCGACCAAGCCTAGAAATACCGGCCCAACGAACACCACGCGCACACCTGCATCGCCAAGCATGTAGGCGATTTCGGCACCGGTAAGACGGTAATTGAGCGGCACGAAAACCAGGCCCGCTCGGGCGCAACCGAAGTGAAGTTCGAGGAACCGAGCCGAGTTATGTTCGAGGATCGCAACCCGATCGCCAGGTTCAAGACCCAGGCCGAGTAGTGCCGAGGCCAGACGCGATGCTCTTGCCGCAAGAGTTGCGTAGGACAGTCGCTCATCGCCATCGACCACGGCCGTGCGTTCCGCATACAGCGCACAGGCTCGTTGGAGGACTCGCGAAAGGGGAAACATAAGCGTCCGTTCAATCGCTACGGCTTAACGTGATGCATTCGTGCGCCAAAATCCGACCCACCTTGGCCAACTTCTGGAAACCTTTGCGCCGGTTGAGGGTTAACCCATCTTGTGCCGTTACACCGCGAGCATCAAAATCAACCGATTGCGACTACCTGCCCTCTCCTCCTAATGAACCAAGAGTACAGTTGATGGGCATCGGGGAGCCGGTCATGCGGCTCCCCGATTTTTTTCTAGTAGCTCTGTTTGTCGTTCGCGAAACAGCGGGTTGGCAGTTCGGGTTACTGCCTCTCATGCGCCGCCGGTGACAAACGCGTCGGCCTCTTCGGGCCCGCTAATTGTTGCTTCAAGATCGTTCACCAAGCCGTTGGCGAGAGAGTAGACCCAACCGTGTACGCTGAGGCTCTGGCCGCGCGCCCAGGCTTCCTGGACGAAAACATCAGATGCGACATTCTTGACCTGCCGCATGACGTTGAGCTCACACAGACGATCGAGGCGTGGCCTCTCCTCCGCGATCGCGCCAAGTTCTTCGCGGTGCTCGTGGTAGACTTCGCGAATCGGATGCAACCAGTGGTCGACGAGGCCACGACGATTGCCGTCGACCGCTGCACTCACGCCGCCGCACCCATAATGCCCCACCACCATAACGTGGCTCACCTTCATTACGTCGACCGCAAACTGCAAAACGGACAGGTAGTTGGCGTCCTGCGGCGGCGCCAGATTGGCGACGTTTCGGTGCACGAAAAGCTCTCCCGGGTCGAGGCCAACGATTTGGTTGGCCGGCACCCGGCTGTCGGAGCACCCGATCCACAGATAGCTTGGCGCCTGCTGACGTTCAAGCCGTTTGAAAAAGTCGGCGTCGGCCGCGAGCATGCGCTCGGCCCAGGCTCGGTTGCTTGCGATCAGGTGATCCAGCATGGCGTATCTCTAACCTGGTTGGGTAGCTTGTCTTCGATGCCCAGGACGACGCCAGCCACGTTGGCGACATGAAAGGTCGGACGTGGCTGACTTAAACTCCCGGAACGGGCTTAGTTCTTAGCGCGGTCGACGAGGCTGTTTTTCCCAAGCCACGGCATCATCGCACGCAACCGCGCCCCAACCTCCTCGATCGGATGTTCGGCGGCGCGGTTACGCATCGCCTTGAAGCTCGCCTGACTGGCGTGGTTTTCGAGCACCCACTCACGGGTAAAGCGTCCCGATTGGATATCGGCAAGAATGCCTTTCATACGCTCGCGCACGGAGTCGTCGATGATGACCGGCCCGCGCGTGTAATCCCCATATTCGGCAGTGTTGGAGATCGAGTAGCGCATGTTGGCGATGCCACCCTCGTAGAACAGATCGACGATCAGTTTCATCTCGTGCAGGCACTCGAAATACGCCATCTCAGGCGCGTAACCGGCATCGACCAGAGTCTCGTATGCGGCAATGATCAGCGCCGTAACACCGCCGCACAATACGGTCTGCTCGCCGAATAGATCGGTCTCGCACTCCTCGCGGAAGGTGGTCTCGATGATGCCGGCGCGGCCGCCACCGATTCCCGAACCGTAGCTCAGAGCGATATCCTGGGTGTTGCCGGAAACGTCGCGTTCGATCGCCATCAGGCACGGCACCCCGGCGCCACGCTCGAATTCGGCGCGGACCGTGTGGCCAGGCCCCTTCGGCGCAATCATGAATACGTCAAGATCGGGCCGTGGTTCGATCAGCTTGAAATGGATATTGAGGCCATGCGCAAAGGCGAGCGCCGCACCCTCTTTCATATTGGCTTTGAGGTGGTTGTGGTAGAGCGCCCCTTGCAGCTCATCCGGCACCAACACCATCAGCACGTCGGCCCATTTGGCGGCGGCATCGGCATCCATCACCGGGAACCCCGCAGTCTTGGCTTTGTCGACGCTTGCCGAATCCGACCGCAGCGAGATCGCTACATCGGCAACGCCGCTCTCGTGAAGGTTATGGGCGTGGGCATGCCCCTGGCTGCCATATCCGTAGATCGCGACTTTCTTGGATTTGATGAGATTTACGTCGGCATCCCGATCGTAGTAGACACGCATTGTCACTGGTCTTCCCTCCTGATGTTTTTGCAGCTGGCTTCATTTCTCACTCGCGCGAGGAACATCGAGCCAATCCAGCGGGTTCTATTCTGTCTTCTCGTCCTATTATTTGGCCACGTCGATGTCGGACCGTCGGCCTATCGCGACGACTCCGGTACGCGATACTTCGGCCAAACCAAGCGGCCGCATTAACTCGATAAACGAGTCGATTTCCTCGGTCGAGCCGGTCATTTCAAAAACGAATGCATGAGTCGTGCTGTCGACCAGACGAGCATGCAGAAAATTGGCCAGCCGCAGTGACTCGACGCGCATCTCCCGCGGCCCCTCGACGCGAATTAAGGCCAGTTCGTGCTCCACCGATTGACCCTCGATCGTCAAGTCACGCACATCATGCACAGGAACCAGGCGGCCGAGCTGATTCTTGATCTGCTCGATGACCATTTCGGTACCCGTTGTGACAACGGTGATCCGCGATAGCCTCACCTCAGAATCGACTTCGGCAACGGTGAGGCTTTCGATGTTGTAACCGCGACCGGAAAACAGCCCGATCACGCGCGCCAGAACGCCGGCTTCGTTATCGACCAGGATCGAAAGCGTATGGGTTCGGTCTACTTGTTGGTCCACGATCGGTCCTTGGATAACGCGTTTGACACCAGGTCACTTGGGGCGCTCGCCCGGCCCGGGTTGAGCGGCTGGCTAAACGAGCATTTTGCCCGCGTCGGAAACCTCTCCCTGGTCCTCCGGTCCGAGCAGCATCTCGTAATGCGCCGCGCCCGACGGAATCATCGGAAAGCAGTTCTCGTCCGGGTCAACGATAATATCGGCGATCACCGCTTGCGGCGTTTCGATCATTTCCTCAATCACACCATCGACCTCGCTGGGCTTCATCGCACGCAGCCCAACCGCACCGAACGCCTCCGCGAGCTTTACGAAATCCGGTAGCGCATCGACGTAACTCTCGGCATAGCGCCCGCCATGCAGCAGCTCCTGCCACTGGCGCACCATGCCCATATAGTGGTTGTTGATGATAAATACCTTCACCGGTAGTCGGTACTGGATGATCGTCGACAGTTCCTGGATGTTCATCAGGATCGAAGCCTCGCCAGCAACGTCGATCACCAGCGACTCGGGATGTGCGATTTGGGCCCCCATCGCCGCCGGCAGCCCGTATCCCATCGTGCCGAGTCCGCCTGATGTCATCCAGCGTTTGGGCTCTTCAAACTTCAAATATTGCGCCGCCCACATCTGATGCTGTCCGACCTCGGTGGTGATGTAAGCATCGCGATCTCGAATGTGTTCATAGAGCCGCTCAATCGCATATTGCGGTTTGGTTAGTTCATCGCTGGAGCGATAACGCAGGCAATCCTTCTTGCGCCACTCGTCGATCTGTTTCCACCAACGCTTAAGCGCCGCTTGGTTGGGCTTTGATTTCTTCTTTTTCCAAATGCGCATCATATCGGTGAGCACGTTTTCGACGTCACCGACGATGCCGATATCAACCGGCACGTTCTTGTTGATCGACGACGGGTCGATATCGATGTGAATCTTTTTCGAGCCCTGCGAGAACGCGTCGAGTCGCCCGGTAATGCGGTCGTCGAAACGCGCCCCGATCGCGACCATGACGTCGCAATTCGCCATCGCCAGGTTGGCCTCGTAGGTGCCGTGCATGCCCAGCATGCCGAGAAATTGAGGGTCGGAGGCCGGATAGGCGCCAAGCCCCATAACGGTATTGGTGATCGGGTAACCCGTTGTGTGGACGAAGTCGGTGAGAAGTTTTGAGGCTTGGCTGCCGGAGTTGATGACCCCGCCGCCGGTATAGAAGATTGGTTGTTTCGCCTTAGCGATCATCTCAACGGCGGCTTCGATCTTGGACGGATCGCCTTGGATCCGCGGCCGGTAAGTACGATGCGTCGTGTTCTTCGGCGGCGCGTAGGCACCAAGTGCAAATTGAACGTCTTTGGGAAGATCGACCACCACCGGGCCGGGTCGACCTGAGCGCGCAACATAAAAGGCTTCATGAATTACCCGCCCAACGTCATTGGCGTCGCGCACCAGGTAGTTGTGTTTGGTGCATGGCCGGGTAATGCCCACGGTGTCGGCTTCTTGAAACGCATCATTGCCGATCAGATGGGTGGCGACCTGGCCGGTCAAACACACGATGGGTATCGAATCCATCAGCGCATCGGTGAGACCGGTGACCGTGTTTGTGGCGCCCGGACCCGACGTCACGAGCAGGACGCCGACTTTTCCGGTCGACCGCGCATAGCCTTCGGCGGCGTGAATCGCGCCGGGTTCGTGACGCACCAAAATGTGGCGCAGTTCGTTTTGCTTGAAAATGACATCGTAGATGGGGAGTACAGCACCACCGGGATAACCGAAAATAACGTCGACACCCTCATTGATGAGCGCTCGGATCACGATCTCCGCGCCACTCATTTCCCGCTGGTCAGCCGAATTTTCACCCGAGTCTTGACCCGACTCCTGAGTGCCGTCGTCTATCTGGCTTTCAGCCATCTCACTTGCTCCTGCGTCACGCGGTTGATGCGTGCTTGCTCATCAGGCGCGCTTGAGCGCGTCTTACTACTCAGTTGTTCCCGCTAGACAACTCAACGATGCACGAGAAAACCTGCCCTCCAGAGAACCCACCCATGAGTGCGTCCGGGTGGACGACAACCCACGACCGTCCCCGAGCAATTCCTACCGCGCAGGAGTCCTAGGAAAACGGCGCCAAACTAATGTGCAACGCGATCCCGGTCAACGAATAAATGGAAAGATTTCGTCAGCAATACTTTCCGATTGTTGCGTGCCGTCGATTCCACGCCAATCGGCCATCTGGTTACGAAACCACGTCATCTGCCGCTTGGCGAAACGTCGGGTGGCGATTTGCGCCCGTTCGACCGCATCGTCAAGCGATAGTTCACCATCGAGATGGGCGATCAGATCGGGAATTCCCAACGCTTTCATAACCGGCAACGCGGAATCGAGGCCATGGGCCCGCAGCGCTGCCGCTTCCTCTAGCGCACCGTTCTCGATCATCGCCGCAAATCGGCGTTCGATCCGTCGCTTCAGGTCTGCGCGATCCGGCCATAACACGAACTTGGCAGCCGGCACGATTTGCTGACCCGTCGCGGCTTCACGTTGCCATGCCGACAGCGACACGCCGGTCGCTTCAAACACTTCGAGCGCCCGAGCAATGCGCTGACCATCGCTCGGGTTGAGGCGCGCCGCTGTTTCGGGATCGCTCTGGGCGAGTTCTTCGTGGAGCGCACCGGCGCCACGCTGATCGAGCCGTTTGCGAATCGGTTCTCGTATTTCATCAGCCACGTCGGGGATTTCGGCAATTCCCTCCAGCAGCACCTTGAAGTAGAGCCCGGTACCCCCGGCCACGATCGGCGTTTGTCCAACCCGCTCCACCTCGGCAATTACGCTTAGCGCCTCACGACGCCACGACGCCACCGAATAGGCCGTCGTCACCGACCGGTGACCGTAAAGGTAATGGGGTACGCGCGCTTCATCGGCTGCGGTCGGGCGCGCGGTCAGGATGCGAAGCTCGGCGTAAACCTGTTGGCTATCGGCGTTGATGATCGCCGCACCGCCGCGCGCCGCGCACCTTTCGGCCAGACGCAACGCGAGCGCCGACTTGCCACTCGCGGTTGGCCCCGCTATCAGGATTGCAGATGTGTCCATAGCCATGAAATCGCGATCGCCGAACGCTAGCCAGACGCGCCGACTCGCCAACCACGCGCCCACCGCTTCATGAAATATGTACTGACGTTGATAGGCAACCCGGTGGACGACGCACTCAGTGCCGTGGTGGCCGACAAAGTCAGTGCCGCGATCGGGCGCTCAGGCGCGATGACCGAACCGATGGATTGGCTAGCCCGGCGCCGCGCGGTCGACATTGTGTTTGATGGGCAATCTCCAGCCCGCGCGCTGGCCATTGCCCGCGGCGTGATCGAGGACCTGCCGATCGACCTCCATGCGCAGCCCGTCGCCGGGCGGCGCCGACAGCTGCTGGTATCGGACATGGATTCAACCATTATCGCCATCGAAACCATTGATGAACTCGCCGCCGCATTGGGCAAGCGCGATGAGGTCGCCGCGATCACCGCCGCCGCGATGGCAGGCAAGCTCGACTACGCCGATTCGCTCAGAGCACGCACCAAGCTATTCGCCGGCCTTGATGAATCCGAGCTCGAGAAAGTCTACACCGAGCGCGTCACCGTTAATGCCGGCGCCCGTGAACTGGTTGCGACCATGAACAAGTTCGGCGCCATCACGGCTCTCGTATCGGGTGGGTACCGCTATTTCGCGGCGCGTATAGCCACCGAACTCGGGTTCCACTTCCATCACGCGAACCGGCTGGAGATCGCCGATGGAATCCTAACCGGCAATGTCGAAGAGCCGATCACGACCGGTCAAACCAAGCGCGAGATCATCGAGCGCACGGCGAATGAGCATGGCATTGAATTGCCCGCAACGATGGCGATCGGCGACGGGGCCAACGACATCGCCTTGCTCGAGAGCGCCGGGATCGGTATCGCCTACCGCGCCAAGCCGATCCTGGCGGAGCGCGCCGACATGTGTGTCAACCACACCGACCTGCGCAGCGCCCTATACCTGCAAGGTTTCCGAGACAGGGACATCGCTGACGACTGATCCCCCCTTCGCTACGACCCCATCGCTGCATCGATCACGCGGCCATACAGCCGCGCCCGTGCCGCCGCATCGCTCGGGCCAACCCAATCGCGACCGATCACCTCGAGATCTGGATCACTCGGGTCAATACCCAGCGTCGTCATATAGTCCTCATCCACGACCAGAAACTGATGTCTGTATCCGAGCAGGAAGCCGCCATGGCGAGCTCGAATTCGTTTGGCTTCGTTGTAGCAGGCACACCAAATGTTGATGTGCGCGCCGCACCTGTGTGGATACAGCAGGGTGCCGACGTCGTTCGCGCCGGCACCGCTGAGAACTTGCACGGCATGCGGCCAACCGTGAAACCCGAGTTCACGTGCAACGATTGCCAAACAATGGCGACGCTTGATGGCGCCCGCGATCACAGCCGCATCGGCCGGCTTGAACGCATCGAGTTTGCGGACGCGCTGCAGCGCTTTCGGATTACCCGAACTGACCTCTCGGTGCAGTCTGCGTGCGTGTGATTTGAGTGCTCGAACAATGTCAGCCATATCGGTTCCCTTTTGGATCTTCCCGCTCCGTGCGATCCAGAGAAGCGACAGGATCAATCGTCCCGACGTCCCACGATAATCATGCAGGGTGAATTGTCTTTCGGCGGGCGAGGCACCCCTGCGCACCTGACCGGCAAAATCATCGATCCCAACTGACCTGTCAAGCCGATTGGACCAGGCCCCGAGCTGCAGCCTGCAGAACTCCGAGGACCAGCTGACCCCTAGATGTTAAACAGAAAATGAACGACGTCACCGTCCTGCAAAACGTATTGCTTGCCTTCCGAGCGTAGTTTGCCGGCTTCTTTGATCGCTTTCTCCGAACCGAGTTGGCTGAGTTCATCGACGTGATAACACTCCGCGCGAATGAAACCATGTTCGATATCGGTGTGAATAACCCCGGCCGCTTCCGGCGCCGCCGCGCCTTGCCGGATGGTCCACGCACGAACTGCTTTCTCTCCCGCCGTGTAGAAGGTGGCCAGGCCTAACAACTCGTTTATTGCGCGTGCCAAAGGACCGATCGCGGGCTCGCCGAGACCCATCGAATGCAGCATTTCGTCGCGCTCATCGGCCGGCAACTCAGCGATCTCGCTTTCAAGATTAGCGCTCAATGCCACCAATACACCGCTGACTTCGTCAACCGCGGCCCGCAAGTCGGCGACCCCTGTGCCAGACCCCGCGAGATCGTCTTCCCCAACATTGGCAACCACGAGTTGCGGTTTCGACGACAGCAGGCCATAACCGCGCAGCGCCGCTATTTCTTCGGCGCGCCACTCGGCACGCCTTAGCGGGCGTTCGGATTCCAGCAGGCCTTGCGTTTTTTCAAGCGTGTCGCGACGTGCCCCGGCGTCCTTATCGCCGCTGGCGGCAGCCTTGAGCGCTTTGTCGAGTGCGCTCTCGACCAGGACGAGATCAGCCAAAATCAGTTCCAGCTCCAGGTCGGCCAATGCGGCAACCGGATCGGCATCATCGACAAAGCAATCAACCACATGGCAAAGCGCGTCGACATTGCGGATGTTGGCCAATACCGCGGCGTAACCGGCGCCGCCGCCCCTTGGAATGCCGGGAATGTCGACGAGATGGATGCGAGCCGGGATGATTTCGTGCGTCGTGATATGTTGCGCGATTTCCTGCAGGCGCGGATCAGGGATATCGGCCTGGCCCAAATTCGCATTAAGCGTGCCTGGCTGAATCTTAACCGAATGAGCAGTCAACGCCTGAAACAGAGTTGTCTTGCCGACGCCGGGAAATCCGACGATCCCACACTCCATTGAGATTGGCTCCTATGCTGTTCGTAACTTCCGGATTCGTGCAACCGACCAATCGTCGCCGTGCGAGACGTCCGATAGCGCGAACAGCGGGATTGGCCAAGGATAGAAATCCACCCGCCATAGAAAAGGCGACCACGCGGGCCGCCCGATCCGTCTTGCTGGAGAGGTGATTTATGCGCGCAACATCGCTTTGCGCCGCCGCCAACCCATCACACCGAGACCGGCAAGAGCACTCATCAGCAGCGGTAGGGCGGTAGGAATCGGATTGGCAATGATTTCCGGCGATTGAACGGTGTTGACCAAGACATTGATGGTCTGGAACATCGCGAAACCAGTCAAACTCGTGGTGTAGCTGAACGCGCCCGGTCCGAAAATCGGCTCGCCGTCATCCTCGACCGTGAACTGAAGCATGAAATTATCAGCGCCGAAACCGGAGCGCCCAAACGCAATGTTCAAACCGCTACCATTGGGTGCGGCATTGAAGGCGGTATTGGTCGCATCGTACGTGAACGTGCCAATCGTGAAGGCGCCAACCGCGCTCGGGCTGCCGCCCCCACCAATCACCGAATCATAGGCGATCGTAAAAGAGCCGCTTACGGGATCATTCGGCGGTGGACCGGCGAACGAGAAGAAGTCTTGAGCGGTAAAACTGTATTCGAGTTGAATGGGCGCTGCATTCGCCGGTGTCGCAACGATCGCGATGAGGGCGAGGATGAGGGTCGCGAAGGCGCCACGCACTGATTTCATAAGCATATTGCGTCTCACTCAACTAAGTCGCACAAAAAAGGGGTCAATGCGTGCATTGCCCCTCTACGACTACAATATGCTTGGCGGCTCTTGAGTGAGCTCTTGCTGATGCAAGGTCCAAACATGGCCCCGCACACAGGCTTGAGTATTTCTGGTTCCAGTCCGATTAACAATTGACCTTAAGGGGTAAAAGACCCGAATTCGTGGTTCATTAGGGATAGCCTTAGTCAACTGTGCGCAGCCCTTATGGTTAACAAAATATTGACGGAGATTATTGTCCGGAGGGTTGCCAACCGGCGGCGCGCGCATCTGGTTCGGTGCAAAACCAACGATCACCCTTGGTCTCTCTGATGTCGACCAGCGGGTATTGTTGGCTGCTGGGCAGGTAGAACACCTTCTTGCCGCCGCGCGTAATCTTGCCTTTGATTTGGCAACGCTGCTTGTCGGTCGCTATTTTCAACCGTTTGCCGCGGCGCCATTCCCAGGGCTTAACGAAGTTACTTTGCCAGATGCCGCGGCGCGCGGAGATTGCTGCCGCCTCATCTTCGACATACGTATTTGAAACTGGACGGTAAGCGAGTGCCCATCCCTGTGTGACCAACCATTTGTTCAGTTCTTCGCCACCGCTAAGACAGACCGCGAGCAGGCGTCCGTGGCGATCGCGCTCGGCTCCGAAACATTCGACGCGGTTTTGGCCGATGTGATCGTGCAAGGCTTCCCGCGCACGACGCCCGCACGGCCACCGCTGGTCATCTCGCCGGCAAAATTGTTTGGTCTCCGGCGCATCTATGCCGAACAGCGCCACAACCTGACGGCCGATTTTAAGCGTGTCGCCGTTGATAACTCTAGCTTTTCCGCTGATTTGCGACGAGGCCGGCGTGCTCACGAGCACCAACACGCCAACCAGACCGAGCATCCCGACCACGGTGATTGTCCAAAGATGAAGAATTCTGCTTAACAACGCCCAGCCCCGTTTGAGATCGCCGGTTTGAGATCGTAGTGTGGGGTTGACCCATCTGCCTTAATTTATACGCTTGGTATCGCAAAAACCGATCATGCTGCCAATGATGCCAATCACTGTAGCCGTTTGCCGTTCCTCACGCAGGACCGCGTCGTGAACGACCCCAAAGACCGAAGAGCACGCATGCGATGGTCGATCGGCACACCGGTTGTCGTGGTGGTTGATGGCAAACATGCGCCATGCCTGCTCCGAGATATCTCCGCCAGCGGTGCGGCAATCAATATCGGCATCGCCGCGAAGACCGGCGATCCCGCGGTTTTGTTGGTTTCGAAAGCGTGCTCGATCCCTTCCGAGATCGTGCGCGTTTCGGCCGTCAATTCCGGGCTTGAGTTTAAGATCGCCCCAGACCGGATGAACGAACTCGACCAATACATTATCAGCGGCATCAGTCCCGCTGATTGGTAGCTGTCTAACGCCCCACTGCGAGCTGGGACCATACGCCGCTCGGTTGGCGACGTGTTCGACGGTTCCGGACCAACGAACGGGGTTCGAGAGTGCAATGCACCGTGCGGTGCTATTGTTGTGCGCGACCGAACGACCTGGCATCGCTCTGCGCCGGTGCGACAAACGAAAATAGGACTATGGACGTATTGACCGACCACTTCGCCGGCATGGCGACAAATCTCGAAGCCTTCGACGATGCGTCGGCCGCATTCGAGCGTGTCCGCGACCTGTACGAGGCCGAAACCGGTGCGGTCCGTGACAGATTTACGCGTTTCATGGCTGGCGAAGCAATCGATGGCAGCGATCCATCTTGTTATCCGTTTATCGGCATGATCAAGGCCTCGCCGACGAGCAACGAGCGACGCGAATTATCTTATGGAAATTTACCTAGCGAGGGAGTTTTCGGGACGACGCTAACCCGGCCCGATATCTTCGAAGAATATTATCGAGAGCAATTTGAACTCCTGCAAAGCAATCACAATCAGCCGCTTTGGGTCGGCACGAGCCTTCGGCCCATTCCGTTGACTTTCGTGATTGAGGAGGCCACCGCGGACCTCACCAGCGAGCGCATACACGCGCTACGCGGACTATTTCTCCTGCCCGAACTCGCCGGCATCGATGACGCAATCGCCAATGGTACCTATGTGTCAACGCCCAGCGCACCTAAACCGCTCGCGTTGTTCGATGCCGAACGTGTCGACCTCTCTCTGGTTCGCCTGGCCCATTACACGGCCACAGCACCCGAGCACTTTCAGCGCTTCGTATTGTTTACCAACTACCAGCGCTACGTTGACGAGTTCGTCGACTTCGGCCGTTCTCAGGTTACCGAGGGCGCGGAATACACCGCGTTTGTCGAACCCGGCAACGTGATCACGCCCAACCCTACCCTTACGTCACAGCCTGCAATCGGCGAGGCACCCCGACATTTGCCGCAAATGCCGGCCTATCACCTAACCCGTAAGGACCGTACGGGCGTTACCCTGATCAACATTGGCGTCGGCCCCTCCAATGCCAAAACGATCACCGATCATCTCGCCGTCCTGCGACCGCATTGCTGGCTGATGGTTGGCCACTGCGGCGGTCTGCGCCCAACCCAACGGCTCGGCGACTACGTCTTGGCGCACGCTTACGTCCGCAACGATCATGTGCTCGACGAAGATTTGCCCGCCTGGGTCCCGGTGCCGCCGATCGCCGAAGTCCAGATCGCGATGACCAATGCGGTGTCGAAAACGACCGATCTGCACGGTCACGAGCTAAAGGCCCGTTTGCGCACCGGTACTGTCTACACCACCGACGATCGCGACTGGGAGTTGCGCCACAACGAGCTTGCCACCCGCTTTAGTCAGTCGCGTGCCATCGCTGTCGATATGGAATCGGCAACGATCGCGGCCAACGGATTTCGTTTTCGTGTGCCCTATGGAACGCTGCTCTGCGTATCCGACAAACCGCTGCACGGTGAGATCAAGCTTCCCGGTATGGCCAATGCGTTCTACCGCGAGCGCATTGGCCAACACCTGCGGATAGGTATCCTAACGCTCTCCAATCTCCGCGATACCGGTGTCGCGGCACTGCACTCACGGAAACTTCGCAGCTTCGACGAACCCGCCTTCCGCTAGGCGGAGCATTTCGCGATTGCGTCGACTCGCAGCGGCTACGCGTTGGCAACCAATGCGGGACGTACCTGGTCGGCGATTAGATCAAGCGCATGCATCCGGTCGGGGCCGAGGGTGTGGTAGAGGACCGGCGTCTTAATTCCGGCCGCCGCGTAGGCTTGCAAGCGCTCGACGCATTCCGCCGGGGTGCCCACCACCGCGAGCGCGGTAACGACATGGTCGGGCACGGTCTCGATGGCATCCTCAAACCGGCCCTCCAGTAGCGCCGTTTTCAACTCGCTTTGGAGTGCTCGTATTTGCTCGATATCCAACCCCGCAAACCCCGCACGAGTCGGATCCGCGATCCGCGCCAGATAGTGGGCGACGACACGTTTCGCTGCCCGACAGGCTGCGGCGCCATCTTCGTCGACGGAAAAAATAATGTAGCAGGCGAGGTCGAGATCATCGATCGATCGACCGCTTTGGGATAGTGCTGCCCGAACATGAGCCATACGGTCTTCAACGAAGGCGGGGCTGCTGAACACACTGAATAGGATTCCATCGGCCGCCGGTGTCGCCATTTTCAGCGTTTTCGGTCCCATTGTTCCGAAGTAGATCGGTACGCCAGAGCGCCTGAGTTCAAACCCAAGCTTGGCACCGGGCTCAGGCAGACGAAAAATCTCACCCGCATAGGCCACGCGCTCGCCCTGTAGTAATCGCCGACAGATTTCACTTGCCTCCTTCAGTGCTCGAATCGGGCGTGGATTGTTGACACCGTGGGCTGTAATGGCCGACCACGCCGCTCCGAAACCGAGCACCAAACGCGGGCCCGCCATTTCTTCGAGATCGGCGACCCCCATTGCGATTTGCGCGGGGTGACGGGTGTAGGGGTTAACGATCCCGAGCGCGATCTCGATCGATTCCGTGGCCGCAGCGACCGCGGTCGCCTGCACGAAAATATCGCGGCTATGATGGTCTTCGGCCAGCCAAACGCGCCGGAAACCTCTGGCCTCGGCTTTTTGCGCCACAGCCGTATTGTTTTTGGTCGACGATACGCTGTAGAGCCCGATTTCGAGTCGGTGGAATTTGCCGTCTGTCATCGCATGTGCCCGGTTCGCTGCACGAAGAGGCGGCACTGTACACGAACGCCTTCCCGGTTATCGAAACAACACCATTCAAAAGCCCCGTGCGGCGGAGGGCCGCACGGGGCTCGATGACTCTTACGTCATGCCCAGCGTATAAGCCGGGCTAAAAGTTTATTTGTTCGATATGTTCTTAAGCATGTAAGGCGGTACCATCTTCGTAACCTCCTTGCCTTGGGCGCTACCAACTCCTTCGCGTCGCGCCCGGGAACAAACGACCAGCCACCAAATTAGACGCCGATCATGGGTCGAGATCAACCGGTCATTCGAGGTACGACTTCAGAGGTATTCACGGGATCGACAGCCGGCTTAGCGGCAGCAGGAGCTTGTTCCTGACCCCGGCACTTGCGGCGATGCTGAGCGCGGCAGGCGTCGCCCAATAGAGCACCTAATATGGGCGGGATCCCTATCCATCGCGCTCAGAAAACCACAACGCGGCAGAACTCGCATTGGCAGCTCCTCTCCTGACCCTCCAAAACCTACACGTAACGTTCGGCGGTAATGCGCTCCTGACCGCGGCCGAAGTCATGGTGCATCGGGGCGATCGACTTGGCTTGGTCGGGCGAAACGGCTCAGGCAAGTCGACCCTGATGAAGGTTGCTGGCGGGATAATCGAACCCGACCAGGGAGAGCGCATCATCCAGCACGGTGCGACGATTCGCTATCTTCAGCAGGAGCCTCGGTTCAACGGTTTCAACACAACCCTTGATGTCGCTCTTGATGGCCTCGGCCCAGCCGGAGACCCGCACCGGGCGCAACATTTGCTCGAGCGTTTGGGTCTGACAGGTGCGGAGAATCCGGCAACATTGTCTGGCGGCGAACTTCGCCGTTGCGCGTTAGCCCAGGTATTAGCGCCCGAGCCCGACGTCCTGCTCCTTGACGAACCGACCAACCACCTCGATCTTCCGGCAATCGAGTGGCTGGAGGACGAGCTCGGCGGAGTTCGTTCGGCTCTTGTCGTCGTCAGCCATGACCGACGATTTCTCAGCAATCTGAGCCGTGCCACGCTGTGGCTCGACCGCGGCCAAGTACGCCGCTACCAACGAGGCTTCGCCGCATTCGAGAGCTGGCGCGACCAGATTCTCGAGGAGGAAGAACGCGCCCGGCATAAACTAGATCGAAAGATAGTGGCCGAAGAACACTGGGTTCGCTATGGCGTGACAGCCCGCCGTAAGCGCAATCAAAAGCGGCTACGTGACCTGGCCGCGTTGCGTCAGACCCGGCGTGAGCAACGCGGGCCAGCGGGAAACGTCACGATGAAGCAGCACACGGCCGACGCGTCCGCCAAACTTGTCGCCGAAGCCAAGGCGGCTACCAAAAGCTTCGGTCTTCGCCCTATCGTTACCAATCTCTCTTTGCGCGTACAGCGCGGCGATCGGCTGGCAATTGTCGGCCCCAATGGCGCTGGCAAGACGACTTTGCTCAATCTCCTGACCGGTGTTCTCGAACCCGATTCGGGAACCATACGATTGGGCGCGAATATCAAATTGGTTTCACTCGACCAACGCCGCGACAGTCTTGACCCATCGACATCGCTTCGTGATTTGCTGACCGGAGGTGGCGGCGACACGGTGGAGACCGGCGCTGGAAGCCGGCACGTGATCGGCTACTTGAAAGACTTTCTGTTTACGCCCGAGCAGGCGGGCACACCGGTTGGGGTTCTGTCGGGCGGTGAACGCGGGCGGCTGATGTTGGCCATCGGGTTGGCGGCACCGTCTAATCTTCTCGTCCTTGACGAACCCACCAATGATCTCGATCTTGAGACGCTCGACCTCCTGCAGGAGCTGATTGCCGACTACGCCGGAACGGTTCTTTTAATAAGCCATGATCGTGAGTTTATAGACCGGGTGGCGACCTCGGTGTTGGCCTTTGAGAAGACTGGGGGATGGACGGAATACGCGGGTGGCTATAGCGATATGATCGCGCAACGCGGGTACGGCATTTCTCCGTTGACACTCCCGAAAGCGGTTAATCCGCGCCAACCGAAGCAACTTCGCACCGGGAAGCCAGCGGTGCCGCGGTCCGTTCAAAGGCGCCGCCTGGGTTTTAAGGAAAAGCACGCGCTCAAGGTATTGCCCGACCGAATTGCCAAGCTCGAACAGGAATTGAAAACGCTGGGCGAGCGACTGTCGGACCCCGCTTTATATGGAAAAGACCCCGAGACCTTCAACGCGTCGGTCGAGCGACACCAGGCCGCTCAGCAGGAACTTGGCGCAGCTGAGGAAGAGTGGCTCGCTCTGGAGATGCTTCGTGAAGAAATAGAAATCTAGCTCGCGGCCGACCAACCGCCGCGTTAGTAGTTGTCTCCACCACGCGCGCGTCGCCACCGCATAACTTGTGCTTTAGGCCAGTTGGGGGTCATGTTTGTGAGATGTTGCGAACGCTCGCGTTGCTTACAGCGTTTCTAGTGGTCGGTTGCACTGTGCTCGATCAAGCTTTGCTCGATACGCGCGCTTTGTTCGATCCTCGGCCTAAAAAACCCGAAACAAAACTCGACCGGCTGGTCAATCAGTTTTCAGCAACTGCTTTCGATAGCGAGTACGGTCCACGGCGAAATTCGTTTCGGCGGATCGGTGCCAGTGTCGTTGTCCGGATCGCGGAGCCGAACTTTGGACATCGCAGCAAGATCGTGTCGACCGTGGCAGCCCTGGCAGAACTCTCAGCTAGTCCAACGATCGTTCTTGATCCAAAGGACCTGACGACACCCGCGAATGTGATTGTGACGTTCAACGCCACTAATACCTGCCGCGTCGGCGCCAAAGGTCCCAACGGGCCCGTATTTGTTCAGATCGGTGCCAGGCGGTGTATCGCGGAAGAGCTTTATCAAGCCCTCGCTATGGACAACGAGGCGTGCATTGTCGAGTCAATCCTCTGCCCCGATAGCACCAGTGCAGCATATACCGAGGCCGACAAGATCCTCATTCGTGCGGCCTACGATGCCAGGCTCAAGCGCGGAATGAATCGCAAAGAAGCGCTGCCGATCGCACGGGAAATCATCGCCGAGCTAATGGCTGAATAGCACCGAGTGAGCAGCAACACGGTTGTTGTTCAGCTTATCGTGACCATTGCGGACTGCGTGTTTTTGGCGAGCTTAATGTTGGTTGTAGCCGCCACGCACCAGCCACAGTGCATGGCGCAGCAGCTGTCGCTTGTCGGTGCGCCAGCACTGGATCGGCTCAGAGCCCGCGTGTTCGATACACACATTGCAAGAGACGCAGTCGACAGGGCCTCGCTTGCCGGCCCTGATTTTGTTGGGCAAGTCGGGCTCGCGGATGAACGGGCGCGCCATTGAGATGAAATCGGCATCACCACTGGCGACGATATCGGCCATCATATCGGTACTGCGGATGCCGCCGACCAGAATTACCGGGATCTTTTTGAGGACCTTTTTGACCGCCTGAGCGTGACCTCGGAAGTAGCATTCCTCACCAGCAGGGGTCCATAACCGGTGGATTACCATATCCTGCCACGCACGCGCCAAAGACACGCCGATGAACTCGCCGGCACTTTTGGTGACCACGTGCATGATGCCGACTGACACTTCGAGCGCGTCGATCCCCTCTTTTTCGAGTTGGACGGCACGCGGCACGCTTTCGTCTATGGTGAGGCCACCCTGATCCATGGAGTCGGCCATTCCGAGCTTGACCGTGACCGGGAAATCATCGCCGACTTCGCGGCGAATCGAACGATAGATCTCCAGCAGGAAGCGGCCGCGACGCTCGGGATCACCGCCCCAATCGTCGTTGCGCCGATTGGCGTAAGGCGAGCTGAACTCGCTAATCAGATAGCCGTGGCCGGCATGCAGATGCACGCCGTCGAAGCCCGCTTCGCGCAGGCGCCGCGCGCCGTCGCCGAATGCCTGAATGGTTTGCTCGATATCGTCCTGTGTGGCCTCGGCGGGTGCGCGCGTCGAAATAAAATTCTCCACGGGTGAGGGCGCCAGCGGCGTCACCAGCGGATCACGACTCTGGCTTCCGGCATGGTTGAGCTCGCCAAAAATGGTGCCGCCGGCTTCGTGGACGCGATCGGTAAACTGCCTGTAGGGCGCAACCACGGCATCGTTGTGGATGCCAGCCTGGTAGTGGATGTAGCGGCCGCGTGGTTGGACGTAGAGATGGCCTGTAAATATGAGGCCAGCGCCGCCGCGGGCGAGATCGAGATATAGATTCGTGTAGTCCTGGGTAATTGTTCCATTCGCCCGTGACATGGACTCCGCCGTTGCCGAACGGACAAACCGGTTCTTGATGGTTAGCGAACCGATCTGACCAGGTTCAAAAAGCATTTCCACTGCCACAGGTCCTCTCCCGTTTGGCCTGAGAGGCCGCACGCACCACAATCAGCCTGCGCCGGTAATGTCGGTTGCGATTTCCGCCTGAACGACGGTATCGCGCTGACACTGAGCATGCCAAAGGGCCGTCGAGTATCGTCACGGCAATCGGTCAGATTGGCAAGGGAACCCGCAGCCGCAACCATTCGCCGATCATCGCCACGACGCGGTTGACCTCTAATTATTTGCCAGTGATGTCTCTCCCGAGCGCGGGTTTCGTTGTCTGCCTCTGCGCATTGACCGTCCAGTCATAAGAGAGATCGGCCCACCCGCCGCGACACGCTGCCGATTAGCGGCCGCTGCCGCCTGGCACGAGCTGCTCAGGGCGCGCGAACTTGCCGCTATCGAGTATGTCGCGAATATTCGGCGGTCGCTCGAAGCTATCGGGACGGTCGGTACCGGGTTCGCGCGGCAGTCCCATGCCGCGGATCACACCTTCGAGGCCGGGCGGTGTAATCACCCACATCAACTTGAGCTGGCCGGGACCGTCGTTGACGAACCCGTGCTTTACGAAACGGCCGACATAGATCACCGAACCCGGCTTTACCTTGTGGGTTTCGCCGTTGACATAGGCGGTGCCCTCGCCTTCCCACACGAACAGGATCTCGTCGTTGCTTTGGTGACCGTGGTCGCGCAATGCACAGCCCGGATCGATGTATTGCAAACCGACCGAGAACAGATTGTTGGGAAACATATCGGGCGTCACCTTAAGCGTAACGTGCCCGTTGGCCGGTTCGGGCTGCCACCAGGAATCACCATCCTCTTCGTGCCACACGCCGCAGGGGCCTTGCTGGGGTAAATCCGGTGCGGCTGCCACGTCATTTTGTGCCGTCATAGCTGGTGCTCCTATCCAAGTGCCTATCGCGGGCATTACGCCCTGAAATCTCAGCCTCGATGATACCACCGGGCAACGGCTGTCGGCCGCAAAACCAATCACGACACCGTCAACACGGTTGCTTGAGGATTGCTCGCGGCGCGGCAATGTGGTGAAACCGCGCGTGGCCAAATCAAAACGCAACCGCAAAACCGCCAATAGCGCGGCAGCGACGAAATCCGCATGGTCCGGCCGGCGGAGATTTGACGTGATTGCCATCGCCGTGATTGCTATTGCGGCGGCGGCTTGGGGCATTAGCTCTTGGCTTGGTTCCCAGAGCGAAAGCCGCTTTGAAGACCTCGCCCAATCGGGAAAAGCGCTACTCGCAGCCGTCGAATCACCGCCCTTTGAAGGCACCGGCCACCAGGGTCCCTATTCCTACCGCGGCAATCCGCCGACGTCGGGCAGTCATCACCCGGTGCCGCTTGATCCCGGATTTTACGAGGTCGGGCAACCGCCGACGCGACTCGTTCACTCGCTGGAGCATGGCCACATCGTCGTCTATTACGATGCGGCCGACCAATCGATCTTGGACACGTTGCGGGTGTGGACGTCGCTATTCACCCACCTCTGGGGCGGCGTTATCGCGACCCCCAAAGCCGGGCTAGGACAGTCGATAATTCTTACCGCGTGGCGCAAGAAACTGGCCTTAGAAACCTTCGATGAAGCAACCGCGGCTGCGTTCATCGACCGTTATCGCGGCCGTGGTCCCGAGAACCCGATACGCTAATACCGCCCTATAACGCGGCGCGCATCTCGCTGGCGCGCGGCGTCAATAATGCTACCATCGGCGCTCCGTTTTTCCTCAAACAAGGAACTGTCATGGCCCTGATCGATGTCGGGACACCGGCGCCCAGCTTTGAGCTGAGCAATCAGGACGGTGCAGCCGTGAAGTCGGACGACTTCACGGGCCGCTACGTCCTTCTCTGGTGGTATCCCAAGGCCGATACGCCTGGGTGAACCATCGAAGGAAAAGGATTCCGTGATCGAATCCAGGACTTCAAAAAAGCCAACACCGTCGTACTGGGAATCAGCTTCGATACACCCGATGACAATAAGAAGTTTCGGGACAAGTTCGACTTTCCCTACGACCTGCTCTGCGATACTTCGAAAGCCACCTCGATTGCGTTTGGTGTGGCCGACGCGGATTCGCAATATCCGAGCCGCATGTCGGTTTTGATTGGACCCGATGGCAAGGTCGCCAAGGCTTACGCCGCGGTCAAACCGGCGGATCATCCCGATCAAGTTCTCGGTGACTTAGCCAGCCTCGGCTGAGCTGAAGCACCGCCTCTACAAACAACCCCGGCACCGACCAAAGTCCGGGGTTGTTTCTTGCGTAGCGTCTCGGATTACAGCAATCGCATATCACGCGCCGCGACTATCGCTTGCTCGCGCTACTTCGGTTGTTGTCCGGCGGACCTTGTTTGGAGACGAAACGCGCGCCGTCCACGATCTTTGATCTCCGTCAAAGCGGGCCGAGGCTTAGCAACGTGAGCCGAGTTCGGACGGCAACGGTGGGTGGAGTGGTGTCCGCCCGTGGCAGGCGAGGCTTCACCCAAAAAGAGATATGACAACCCGGTGACACAATCCTTGCGCTGCCACCGTTCGAATCGACGCGCATCGGCAGGTCAGCCGCGTGCCGGGAAACGCCAAGCTTAGTTGCGATTGGTTCGTTTGCGCAGCTGCGTGAGCAAGCTACCAAACGCGCCGCCGCCCCGCTGGATCACCGATGCGAATTCCGAACGTTGGGTGATCGCCATGCTGATGCCTTCGACCACCACATCGATGATTTTATAGTTCCCGGGCCTGCCGCGGACCCGCCATTCGATCCGCGCAGGGGCCCCTTCGCGCCGCACGATTTCGCTGGTGACAACTGTGCCGCCGTGACCGTCATCGCGCACCTCGCTGACGTTGAGCGTATCGATCTGATAGCGCGCCAGGCGTGTGGCATAAGTGGTAACGACATATTCCGCGAATAACGGTTCGAAAGCCCTGATCTCGTCACGGGTCGCACGGCGCCAGTGCCGACCCAACACGAAACGTCCAATCGTGCGAAAATCGAGTCCGATAATAAACAAGCGGCGAAACTCCGTGATCCGGGCCTTTTCCGATAGGGCTGTGTCGCTCAGGGTTTGGATAGTCTCTTCGCCGAGGGATCGGATGAACGCGGTTGGTGTTTCCGTCTGGATTGCGTGCGCATGCGGAAGCCCCACCACTCCGGCCAGAATAGCCCCGGCAATTGCGGGGACGATGTAGCGACGCAACATTGGTCGATCCTCCGGATACCCATCCAATGCTGCGATTCCTAAACCGGATGGCTTACCCCACCCTTACGCGCGCGCGTTTGGTACATTGCGGCACATAACAAATAGGCCCAGGAGCGGGCTAGGTGGCGCTTAAGGGAAGACGTATCGTGAAATCAGCGCCGCCGTCTGGCGCATCGCCGACGCTGGTCGTGCCGCCATGGGCACGAATTGTCTCCGCAACGATCGCAAGGCCAAGCCCGGCTCCCGGCTCGCGATTGTCCGGCCCGCGCCAAAACGGTTGGAAAATGGATTCCCGATCGCCGGGCGAGACTCCGGGGCCGCTATCACGAACGGTAACGCTGGCGTCGGCGTTGACGATAACGATCACCTCGACCTCGGTATCCGTCGGGGTGTGCTGGATGGCGTTTTCGATGAGGTTTCGAAGCACGTCCCACAAGGCTTCCGGGTTGCCCTTGACCGGGACGTCGGCTTGATCGCCGCGCAGCGAGATCGTGCGGTTGCGCTTAATCGCCAGCGGCGCCATGAAACCCACGACGTCAGCCGCGAGGTCACGTAAGTTCACCACGTGCGATAGATCGAGGGTTCGCGATTCCGCACGCGCAACGGTAAGCAATTGGCTCACCAGCCGCTCGAGACGCCGGGCATCTTCCTCCAAACCGTTCTTGGTTTCGCTATCCTCCAACTCGTTGAGGCGCGCCATCAGCACCGCCAGCGGGGTACGCAATTCGTGCGCCGCGTTGGCAGCAAAATTCCGCTGCGCCTGATAACCCTGGTCGAGGCGTTCCAGCGCACCGTTGAAGGAATCGACCAGCGGGCGGATTTCGCGTGCAACGTCGGTCGTCGAAAGGCGGATATTGATCGTGCCGGGACCAATATCGGCTGAGCGCTCCGACAGCGTTTTCAACGGCGCCAAAGTGCCACGAATGGTGGCGATCGAGATTCCGATAGCCAACAAGAAGACCGGCGGCAACACCCAGATAAACGTTTCGCCAAATTCTTCGATGAAGCTTTCGTCGTCACCGCCGCGTTCACGCTGCGCGACGATGAGGGTGATGTCTGGTTCGCCGGGTACGTGGGCGACAAGCGCGTCGTAGGGTGCTCCACCGTTCAGATCATCGGGCAGCCGAAAGATAATCGCACCTTTTTCCGGCGGCCGGATGCGAACCAAAGTCGCCAGCTCTCGCGCCAGTTTACTGGATGCGAACAGAACACGGCGGTCGCGATCGATCACAATGTAGAGGAGTTGGTCGCCAACCTCTTCATACTGTTCAGCCACCTCCTCCGGCAGCTCAAGACGCAACGCCTTGCCGTTGCGCATGATTGCGCGAACGATTTGTAAGGCATGATCCGAGAGCGTGAGATCCTCCAAATCGTCCGCATCGAAGGCGGCCCACAGCACCGCGAAGGCTACGATCACCACGGACAACGACGCCGTCAGAACCAAACCGAGTCGCCAGGCGAGCCGCGCTTGCAGCGAAACTTCTTGTGCTGCCTTGCGGCTTATCATCCAGCATCTTCCGAAAGGAGGTAGCCGACGCCCCTAACCGTATGGATGGTGACGGTCGCGTTATTGGCCTCAAGCTTACGACGAAGCCGGTGCACCAATACCTCCAAGGAATTCGATGCCGGCTCGGAGTCGAACTCATAAATGCGTTCTTCGAGCAGTTCCTTGACGACGACACGGCCGCTGCGGCCCATGAGCTGCTCAAGCAATGATAATTCGCGCCGCGATAGTGCGACCGGTTTGCCGTCGATTTCCACCGTATGTTCGATCGTCTCAAATCCGACATTACCGGTCGATATCCAGCCACAAGGCCGATTCGGCGCCCGCCTCAGTGTTGCCTTCAGGCGTGCCACCAATTCATCCATCGCGAAGGGTTTGAGAAGATAGTCGTCGGCACCGCTGTCGAGACCGATGACTCGATCCGACACCGAATCCCGGGCGGTGAGAATCAGCACCGGGATCGGATCTTCTCGACCCCGCAGCTCCTTCAAGACAATCAACCCATCTTCATCGGGCAAGCCAAGGTCAAGTATCACGGCGTCGTAGTGGACATTGAGCAGGGCTTCGCGAGCATCACCGGCACGGTCGACGGCATCAACGGTAAAACCGGCCCGATTAAGACCGCGCGCGACAACGGGCGCGAGGTGCTGGTCGTCCTCGACTAACAATAGGCGCATCGCTCACACTTGCCCTAGACTTCGGTGCCAGGGATAACCACGCCATTTATTAGAACTCACAACCCGACGGAGCATCTTGTGACTCGTTGATCGTTGCGGCAACGCTTTTGCTGCTCTTTCTCAATAGTCATCTGGGTCGGCAACATCGGCAACATGGCGCGGAAAGTTTGTGCCTGGCCGAGAAGAAATCCGACTGTGAACGCTAACACCGCGACGCCAACCACAGCGGCGGAACGGGACTTCTGTCTATCGTGACGTTTCACATCATCCGCCACGATTATCGACATCTGTGGCCCTACCGACCCTCTTGTATCGTTCAGGACTTACCGCAACCTTACGCAGCCCGGCCCATCTCAGCGAAACAACAAGCCGAGGTCATACGACAACAGCACGCCGAGCACATGTTTGTCGGTCTTGCTCTCCTGGCTGTAACGGTAGCCCGCCTCGATCGTCACACCATGCTTTGCCATAAATCCAAAGGATAGCTGCGCCAAATCATCGTTGCTCGCCGGCCCGGAAACCGCCTTGGAGTGAGGTTTGATAGATCGTCTCGAGTAAGCCGCCGATAACGTCCACGGGCCTCGTGTCAAGGCGGCACTCGTCGTGAGGTAGGCGCGATCCTGCGTTTGGGCTAGGGCACCGCTTTGAACAACCAGTTCGACCACGGCATCGAGGGTGGTGTTGGCAGTGATCGACAAAGAGCCATAGGACGCAAACGCAGCGCTGATTTCATCCTCGGGATCGCCGTCGCCACCTCGCTGATAAGCGACCCCGGTGTGATACCCCAGGTCGAGTGGCCCAGGCCCGGTATTCAACCACGGCAACGGGCCATCGATCGCGGCTACGAACGACGACAAGAATCGGGTGTTGCTGGGTCCTCCCCGCTGCCGTTGAGCACGGCCGCGATTGTTGAACGCCGACTCCGAAAGCAGCGTCGTATCAGCAAGAAACGTACTCGCGGATAAGCGGTGTGGCGGCCGATCGCGCGACCCGAAACTTAGATAACCGCCGATCCCAAGCCGCTCGGTAATTTCATAGTCCTCGGCAAAATCGGTGCCGTAAAGACCTGCGGCGAGATCCCACGCTTTGCCGAACGACGCATTGAACTTGCCACCGTAAGCGCCGTAGCGGGCTGCGCTATAGGTAAGAAACAGGGTTTCGACCGAGAGGCCGAGGTCGCCAAAGTTACGCTCTTTACTCGCGTCGGATTCGCTCAAGCTTTCCAGGACCGGCTCTGCGACCAGGGTTATGCGTGGTGCCATCTGAACGGTAATCGTTGGCTCGATCGATAGCGTCATGTCGTTTGTGCGCTGGTCGGACCGGTCTGCCGCGACAGCCCAATCGTCCTGAATTTCGGCGGTGCCTTCTATATCGACACGCCGAACCGCATCCGCCCCAGCAACCTCACCGGCGGCAATCCCGGACGCAACCAAGGCGCAAACGATCACAGCGCAGCGCCGACTAACCCCTACAAAACGCACCATCCGCTCTCATACGCTTCCTTTCCAAGACACGATAACCGCTTCCTTGGATTTCCGCTCCGGCTCGCTCCCGTTCGCTGCCTGGTTGACCGTGACGAAGGATGGTCTCGTTGACCAAACCCGCCATAACCGTCACCGTTCCTATCTGCACTCGCATTTGCGTTGTGTATCGACCACCACCAACCGGGTGCTCTGGAACCAGAGGGGAGGATCATGGCGAAAACGACTTTGATCAAGAACGCGGACTGAGTTGTTGGGTGGGATTCTCAAACTGGGACCCATAAATACATTCCCCATGGCGACGTCGCGTTCTCCGCCCGTGACATCGTGTTTGTCGGGCGTGACTACCAGGGCGAGGCGAGCACGACGATCGATGGCCGCGACCTCATGGTGCTGCCGGGCACGATGAGCCTGCACGCCCAAACCTATCTCGAACTCCCGGGGCGGGGATTCTGGGAGGACTTGGCCAGCAAGCATCTATGGATGTCGCAGCTGTTCGAATATACCTGGTTGATCCAACCCGATAACGATGCCGCGCTGGCGGCAACCCAGGCTGGGATCTGCGAATTGCTGAGAAGCGGGTGCACGACCTATGCCGAGCTGTATTGCCCGTGGCCGCCGTTCCCTGGATGGCTCGAAAGTTTAGGCGGCAGCGGCATTCGCGCCTACGCGTGCCCCATGGTGCAATCGGGGGAATGGTACACCACCGACGGCAAAGAAGTTCTCTATCGCTGGTTTGAGGAGGAGACGGTCGAACGCAACTTCAATCAGGCGCTCGACATCATCGATGAAGCCGAGAGCCATAGCAGCGGTCGTCTCAAGGGCATGATTGGTGCGGCGCAGGTCGATACCTGCACGGAGGATCTACTCAAGAAGTCAATCAAGGCGGCCGAGCAACGCGGTATTCCGATGCAAGTTCACGCGTCCCAGTCGGTGTTTGAATTCCGCGAGATCGTTAAGCGTCACAACATGACGCCGTTCGAATGGCTCGATAGCTTGGGTGCGCTCGGTCCCCACACGATCATTGGGCATGGCCTCAACGTCGACCGCCACCCCTGGATCAACTTCCACACGCAGTACACAGCCGATAACGACGTCGCCCGGCTCGCCCGGACCGGCGCGTCGGTGGCGCACTGCGCCCGCGCGTTCGCGCAGTGGGGCGACATGATGCGGAGCATGGGCAGTTATCGTGCGGCCGGGGTTAATCTGGCGCTGGGCACCGATAGTTATCCGCTCGATCTGATCGAGGAAATGCGCATCGCGCTGTTGCTCTCCAAAGTATCTAGCGGACATGTTGACCTCCTCAAAACTGAGGACATATTTGAGATTGCGACACTTGGCGCCGCCAAAGCGTTGATGCGAGACGATATTGGCCGTCTCGCACCCGGTGCCAAGGCAGATGTCGTCTTGGTCGATCTCAAGCATCCCTACCTGCGGCCACTGCGGGACCCGCTGAAGTGCCTGATCCATTCGGGAACGGCTGACACCGTCCGCGACGTCTACGTTGATGGCACGCTTGTCGTTTCGAATCGCAAGGTATTGACCATAGATCAGGACGCCGCATTGGATGAAGTCCAGGCCGGCCAGGCGCGCATCATGGCGCGTATGCCAGAGGCGGATTGGGCGAACCGGACGGCCGACGAGATCTCCCCCTTATGCCTGCAGGTTGAGGGCGCGTGAGGAACCGGTACGATGCCGAAACCCAAGAAGACTAAGCGGACTCCTGACAAATCTGCAGATCAGACCACCGAGCCCACCCGGCTTAGCTTGCACGTACCGGAGCCGGCCGTTCGGCCGGGCGACGAACCCGACTTCTCGCATATCGAGATCCCACGAGCCGGCGAGACCCGGCGTCCGCCGATCGACGTCGATGCCGCCGAGATCAAGGACCTGGCCTATTCGATTGTTCGGGTGATGAATCGCTACGGCGAAGCGGTGGGCCCGTGGGCTGAGTTCATCGGCGGGGACCTCGACGACGACCTGCTGCTCAAAGGACTGCGCGACATGATGACCACGCGCAGCCTCGATGCGCGTATGACGCTGGCCCAGCGCCAGGGCAAGACCAGCTTTTACATGCAGTGCACGGGCGAAGAAGCCGTCGCTTGCGCGTTTCAGGCTGCGCTACGGCCGGGCGACATGAATTTCCCCACCTACCGCCAGCAAGGTTTGTTGATCAGCCAGGGGCGCAATCTGATCCTCGAAATGATGTGCCAGATCTACTCGAACGAGAAAGACAAGCTTCGCGGCCGGCAACTGCCCGTACTCTATTCAAATCGCGCGCACGGATTTTTCTCGATTTCCGGCAATCTCGGCACCCAGTTCCTCCAGGCCGTCGGTTGGGCGATGGCCTCAGCGATCAAAGGCGACGATAAGATCGCCGTTGGCTGGATTGGCGACGGATCCACTGCAGAAAGCGATTTCCATGCCGCCCTGGTCTACGCCTCGGTGTATCGCCCGCCGGTGGTTCTTAACGTGGTCAACAATCAATGGGCAATTTCAACGTTTAGCGGCATCGCCGGTGGCGAGAGCGCGACCTTTGCCGCCCGCGCCCATGGTTATGGCTTTCCCGCGCTGCGGGTTGACGGCAACGATTACCTCGCGGTCTACGCTGCGGCAAAGTGGGCGTCGCAACGGGCTCGGCGCAACATGGGGCCCACATTGATCGAACTGGTGACCTACCGGGCTGCCGCTCATTCGAGTTCCGACGATCCTTCCAAATACCGACCCAGAGAGGAATCCGACGCCTGGCCGTTGGGCGACCCGGTCGAGCGTTTCAAGAACCATCTGATCGTGCGAGACATCTGGTCGCAAGAACGCCACGATCAGGCCGAAGCCGAGATCGACGACGACATTCTCCTGTTGCAAAAGGAAGCTGAGAGCCACGGCACCCTGCATGATGGCGGCTCGCCATCGGTCGGTGACATGTTTGAGGGCGTCTACAAGGAAATGCCGCCGCACTTGCGCGAGCAACGCAAGGAGTCAGGTGCCTAGTGCCCCCTATCACAATTCCGCAGTACGTAGGACTGCGATCAGATGTTCCCGGCTAGGAGCGTGGTGCGCCGTGATGCTGGCGCATCACAAGCGCCGCGCGACGACGTGCGGGGGCATTTGATCGCCGCCCAATGGGTCGCTTATCCTGCTCCCTCGGGGCGTCGAGAACTCTCGCCGATACACCAACATCGCCTTCGCGCACTCTCCTACCGAGGAAACAGGATAAGCGATCCTACATGCTGCGGAATTGTGATAGGGGGCACTAAGCAATGCCGCAAATGAACATGATCGAGGCGGTGCGCGATGCGCTCGACGTCAAGATGGACGAGGATCCCGACGTCGTTACATTCGGCCAGGATGTCGGTTACTTCGGTGGCGTCTTTCGCTGCACGAGTGGTTTACAGGAAAAATATGGCGCGTCGCGCTGCTTCGACACGCCGATCAACGAAAGCGGCATTATCGGTGCCGCGATTGGAATGTGCGCCTACGGTCTGCGCCCTGTCGCCGAGATTCAGTTCGCCGATTACATGTACCCTGCCTACGACCAGATCGTCTCCGAGGCGGCCCGCATTCGCCATCGCTCCGGCGGCGAGTTCACCGCTCCCCTAACTGTCCGCATGCCAACCGGCGGTGGCATATTCGGCGGCCAGACCCACAGCCAGAGCCCGGAAGCGCTGTTCACCCACGTGGCAGGCTTGAAAACCGTGATCCCCTCGAATCCCTATGATGCAAAGGGCTTGCTGATTGCCGCTATCGAAGATGACGACCCGGTTATCTTCCTCGAGCCGAAGCGGTTGTATAACGGTCCCTTCGACGGCCACCACGAGCGGCCGATCGCACCGTGGTCCGAGCATGCGCTGAGTGACGTGCCCAACGGGCACTACACCGTGCCGCTCGGTGAGGCGGCGATTCGCCGCACCGGCAACGACGTTACCGTGCTCGCCTACGGCACCATCGTTCATGTCGCCGAAGCCGCGGTTGAAGAAACCGGGATCGATGCCGAGATTATCGACCTCCGCACATTGCTACCGCTCGACACCGACGTGATCACCGAATCGGTTCGCAAAACCGGCCGTTGTGTGATTGCGCACGAAGCCACCCGCACCTCCGGATTTGGCGCTGAGCTTTCAGCCCAAGTTCAGGAGCGTTGCTTTTTTGCGCTGGAGGCACCGATCCTTAGGGTAACTGGCTACGACACGCCCTATCCGCACGCCCAGGAGTGGGACTATTTCCCAGGCCCGGCTCGCGTCGCCCACGCTCTACGCCAGGTGACCGCGGCGTAGCAACCGGCGCGGTGCGACCCATGCATGACCCACCCTTCCGTCCGGTCACCTTCGGCGCCATGGACGTCGACGTCACCGTCGCTGCCGACCGCTCTCAACGCGTAAGGCTGCGGGCGGCATTGCCGCCGCCCTCAACCAGCTTGTGCGAAATATTGCACGATCGCGCGGTTGCCCACCCGGATCGGGTTTTCCTGGCCCAACGCGGTGCCGATGGTAGCTGGGAATACGCGACCTACCGTGAGATCAAACAGCATGCTGATTCGATCGCCCAAAGCCTGATCGATCGCAACATCGGCCCTGACCAAAGCGTGATGATCCTGTCGCCTAATTCGATCGAGTTCGCCGAGATGATGCTGGGATGCCTGGGTGCGCGCGTGCCGGTCACACCGGTGAGTCCGGCCTACTCGCTGATGAGCAACGATTTCTCCCTGCTCAGACACATCGCCGACCTGGTGCGGCCGGCCATGATTTTTGCGCAAGAGGTGGAGTCCTATCAGGCGCCAATCGCAGCGCTTGCAATCGACGGTGTCGAGGTTGTTTCGGTGGGTCCCGCTGCGGCCGGAGCAACGGCGTTTTCCGATCTCGCGCGAACACGCGTGACCGACGCCGTGGCGCGATCTATCTCCAATATCGACCCTCAGGCACCGGCAAAGTATCTCTTCACATCGGGGTCAACGGGCCCACCCAAGGGCGTGATCAACACCCACCGTATGATGTGCGCCAACCTGGCGATGACGAGGTTCTGCCGCCCACCGGCCAGCGATGAAGGCGAGATCGCCGTCGATTGGTTGCCCTGGCATCACACCTTCGGCGGCAATGCCAATTTCAACAATGCGATGAACACGGGCTCGACGATCTATATCGATGCCGGACGACCGCTCCCGGGGCGCTTTGACGAAACCATCCGTAATCTTCGCGAGGTCTCGCCGACCGTTTACGGCAGCGTTCCGGCCGCATTTGCGATGCTTGCGCCGGCCATGGAAGGCGATCGTGAGCTCGCGAAAAGTTTCTTTCGGCGGCTGCACTTGCTGGTATACGGCGGCGCCGCGTTGCCGCGCGACCTCTACCACAGAATTCAGAAACTGGCCGTAGATACCATCGGCGAACGAATCGTATTCATCACCGGCTATGGCACCACCGAGACGGCACCGTCAATCGCCGGTACTTATTGGATCACCGAATCACCCGGCCTGCTCGGCTTACCGATGCCAGGTGTCGAGCTTAAGCTCGTCCCGCAAGGCGACGTCTACGACGTCCGCGTCAAGGGGCCGCTGGTAACACCGGGTTACCTCAGGCGCCCAGACCTTACTGCCGCAGCGTTCGACCAGGACGGCTTCTACATCACCGGCGACGCCGCCCGCTGGCTCGACGAAAACGACCCCCAACAGGGATTGGCTTTTGCCGGCAGGATCGCTGAGAACTTCAAGCTCAGGAGCGGGACATGGGTGCAAGCCGGCACCTTGAGACTCGCGGCTATTTCCGCGACCACACCGCTGATGCTGGATGCGGTTATCGCGGGTCAAGACGAGGATTATGTTGCGCTCCTGGCATGGCTCAATCTGGCGGCCGCGAAAGCGCTGGTCGCCAATCCGGAGGGAAAGAGCAGGCGCGAGATCTTGCTCGATCCGGCCGTCGTCGCCCATATCCGCACCGGCCTTGGCACTCACAACGCGCATCAATCGGGCTCGTCACGCCGTATCGTACACGCCCTGCTGATGGCTGAACCGGCTGATATCGACGCCGGCGAGATCACCGACAAAGGTTACATCAACCAGCGCACGACCCTGGAGCGCCGGCGGCATCTGGTGGATCAGCTCTATGCCGATCCACCCGGCGCCGATGTCATCGTGATTTAAGCTGACGAGCCCTAGGCGACGAAGGCCAGCACCGGAGCCGTAGCCACCTGCCAGGAGTCGCGTGCCTCCATGCGTGCAATCCAGCTGGCAACGTTGGGGGTCGGCGAAATATCTATTCCCGACGCATCGCGCAACACAAATGCGGTCGCAAGAGCAAAATCAGCCAACGACAACGGGCCGGCTACCCATTCTCGCCCCTTAAGGCTGATATCGAGCACACCCAGCAGTTTGTTGGTTTCCACCACCGAGGACTCAATCGCGCTTTCGTCCGGTTCACCCATCCCGAACTTGCTCTTGATAACGCGTTCGAACGTCACTTTTTGAAAAGCCGGTCCGAAGTGGATGGATTGCCAATAAGACCATTGATCGACCAGCGCGCGCGCCACGGGATCGTCGGGGTAGAGCCCACGGTCTGATACCTTCGAGGCCAGGTATGTGTTGATCGCACGGCTCTCCCACAGCGTCATCCCGTCATCGTCCAGCACCGGCACTTTGCCGTTCGGGTTCATCGCCAGAAAAGCATCGGTCTTGGTTCCGGTCTGCATATCAACGTCGACGATGTCGAGTTTGAGACCGAGTTCATTGGCAACCGCCCGCACGCGAACGCAATTGGGGGATAGATCGATATTGTAGAGTTTCACTGCGATCTCCTTTTCCTGCTTGTTGGGTATGGGCGAGCTTAGCCGATGCATTTCCGAACCGGATCATTAACAAAGGGAGATGATCCCGTCGACTCCGGCAATTGTGCGCGCTACGCGTCAACGGCAACTGCATGCATGCTACCGTCTGTTGGAGACGTAGCACCACAATTGAGCCCCCTAGCGAGCAGACAGCCAATGGCCGACTACACAATCGCCAATCAGAGTCCGACTCGAAACTCTATGTTTGATAACAGTACCTTGCGAGCCGCCTTGTGAGGAGTCGGATGTTGGCGACAAGAATCCATGCCTGTGCGGAGGCGATTGATTTCTCCCAATCCTTGGCCAGTCGACGGCATCGGTTGAGCCAGGCTAAGGTCCTCTCGACGACCCATCGTCTGGGCAGGAGCTCGAAGCCCTGGGCGGTGTCTGAGCGCTTGATGATCTCGAGCTTCCAGCGGCCGATGTCCTCAAGGGCGCCCTCGAGTTTCGGTCCCGCGTAGGCGGCGTCGGCGAAGAGGTGACGCAGCCGGGGGAAGCGATGACGGATCGATTTGAGGACCTCGGGCGCGCCGTCGCGGTCCTGGATATCGGCTGCGTGCACGATCAGGCCGACCAGCAGGCCGAGTGTATCGGTGACGATGTGACGCTTGCGGCCCTTGATCTTCTTGCCCGCGTCATAGCCCCGAACACCACCGCTTTCCGTGGTTTTCACGCTCTGGCTGTCGATCACCCCGGCGCTCGGGCCGGCCTCGCGTCCTTCCAGCTCCCGGGCCGCCATGACCAGGTGATGGTTGATGCTCTCCAGCAGGCCGTTGGAGCGCCAGTCGTAGAAATAGCGCTGGACCGTGGAAGGCGGAGGGAAGTCGTTCGGCAACATCGCCCACTGGCAGCCCGTCGAGGCCATGTACATGACCGCATCCATGACATGGCGCAGGTCCGTCGTCCTCGGCCGGCCGATCTTCTTGCGCGGCGGCATGAGCGGCGCGATCAACGCCCACTCTCGATCCGTCAGGTCGCTTGCGTAGCGCCCGCCACGGCGCTCATAATTCGGGCGAGTGATTTCGGTCCACATGTTGTGCCTCCTCGTTTGCTTTGACACAACCGAGTAAGCCACAACCGACTGAAATCACTCAACTAGTTTCGGGTTGGCCTCTCAGGAAATCGTTACCGAGACCGATGGCTTGCGGGTCTCGATACTGACACTTGCCGTAGGCGACAAAGTGCCGTGGCACTACCACTCTCACGTGGCGGACATCTTTGTCTGCGTCGAAGGCACCACGGTGGTTGAGACGAAGGCGCCGCGTGGTCACCATGAACTGGCACCGGGCAACACGGTAATCATCCCGGCCAAAACGGCCCATCAGGTCACACCCAAGGATGAGACCGGTTGCCGCTTTACCGTCGTCCAGGGCGTCGGAGCCTATGATTTCGTTCCGGTCGGCCAACCGGACCGCGACTAACCGACGTACCCGCCCATAATTTGCACTGTCTGGCGGTCATCCGCGGCAAGTGGCAACGCTATTGGTTGCGCGGGTGATAATATCCTGAATGAGTTCACTGCGTGGACCGCCGAGCGCGGTCTGGACAGGTTCGATAGCGAGGAAACGCCCCACCTCCTGGCGCGCGAACGCGAACGAAAACACGAAGCCCGGATGGAAACCAATGCGTAGATCGGTAATCCCGAGCACGTCGTTGCGATGGTAATAGCTGAAGAAGCCATCGGTGAACCACTCGAGGCGGCGCACCGAATCGGATGGCGCGAACGATGCCGGCGCCCGCGTCAGTCTCGGATGGCTCGAAATCTCGGTGATCGGGCACGACCCAACCAGGCTCGTCAAACCGGTCACGTAAGTGTCCGCATCAACCCCGAGTAGGTTGTGTCTCGAAAGTGGTGGAAATTGGTTTTGGCGCCTCTCCGAGCGGGTTGAGTTTTGCGGCGGTCAGGCCGCGCGGTCAAGGGTTTCGTCGGCGATTAGCTGATCGAGGGTTTCCCATCCATCGACTTTGCGCATCTGGATTTGGCCGGAAGCGAGGAGCGCCCAGAGGAGCATCGGCACTGTTTCGGGACACGGCAGCACGGTCTGTGTTTTGATCCGGCGCTTGAACTCCTCGTTGAGACGCTCAATGGCGTTGGTCGTTCGGGCTGATTTCCATTGGCTCTTGGACAGGCGCGTGAAGGTAAAGAGCTTGTCGCCCGCTTCTGCGAGGCTGTCCGCGACGGCCCTGCATTTCAGCCGCCACTTGCGGACAAACGCCTTGCGGCGGGTTTCCACCTCGGAGGCAGTGTCGGCATAGATCATATCGCGGTAATCTTCGCTCAGCTCGTCATGCATGTGTTTGGGAGCATGACCCAGAAGGTTGCGGTGCTTGTGCACGGTGCAGCGTTGAACGGGAAGGTCATCGCCCCAAAGCGCCGACAGAGCCGCCTCCAGTCCCGGCGCGCCATCGACGATGACAAACCCGGGCCGTTTCAGTCCACGCGCATCAAGGTCGTCGAGGAACTGGCGCCACGCCGCCTGGCTTTCTCCGCCCATATTCCCGATCGAAAGCAAGACCTTCTGGCCATCCCGGCGCACCCCTATAGCCGCGAGAACCGAGATGTTGGTGGCCTTGCGATCCAGTCGGGTCTTGATCACAGTGCCGTCAAGGATCAGCCGAACGATATCCTCATCCGCGAGGCCACGGCTGCACCAGGCGTCCCAATCGACCTTCACCTTGCGCCACGCCCGGCTCACAACGTCCTTGCTCACAGCACCCCCGAAGAGCCCGAACAGCGCGCGTTTCACCCGCCGCGTGTTGGTTCCGGACAGATACACCGAAGCGATCAGCGCCTCGGCCTTTCTGGTCAGCCGCTGGTAGCGCGGCAGCGCCCGCGAACGCCATTCCGACGCCCGACCGTCTTCCTCAACGATCCGTGCACGCGGCACGCTCACCCTCTCGGTCCCGAATGTCCCCGTCAGTTGCCGCTCCCGGTGCCCGTTCCGATACCCTTGCCGAAGCGCGTCCTCTCGACCGTATCGGCAGCGCCCGAGAAACTGCGCAAGTTCCTCCTCAAAAACGGCCTCGATCGTGGATCTGATGTTCTCCCGCAGCCGGTCCTCGAGCGGATCATAGCCGGCGTCATTGGCCAGTAGCGAAAGCGCGGAAGTCTCGGTAGTGTTCTTCATGGCGTGATCTCCTTGGCGGTGCTAGCCGCCGGTTGGGTGGTTGTCTTGTCACCCGGAGATTACGCCATCCTCAAATTTCCACCACTTTCGAGACACAGCCGCCGAGTACCTGCCAGAACACAATATTGAACGGCGCTGGCTGCACGTGGACGGCTTTGCCCTGAAATTGCGGATGCGCTTCGGCCCGGGCACGCACGATCAAGTGTCCGGTTACGCCGATGCCGAGATAGAGAACGCCCAACGCCAACAGAATTCTATTTGCGCGGACGCCCGCGGCAACGCGGCGCCGAAGTGCCCATACTGTGATAATGCCAGCGAGCAGGAGGCTAGTGAAAACCGGATCGATGATGAACACCGACGGCAACGCCACGGGCGAGCCGATCTGCAACGGCCAAAAGAGTTGCGTCCCGTAGGTGGTAAGCGCATCGAGCAGACTATGCGTGACCAGGCACAGCCAACTTGTCAGCAACAGCAACCGCCAGTGTGCCCGCGCGTCGCGCACCAATCGCGCAATCGCATAGGCCGCGATCGGCGCCACCACGGTTTGCACCAGAACCGAATGGGAAAAGCCCCGATGATGCGTCATCGTATCGATCGCGTTGCCCATCGGGATGAAGGCGTCGAGATCCGGCAACGTGCCCAGCACACCGCCGATCAACAGCGCCCGTGCACCGAGACGCGGGCCGATCGTTGCACTGGCAACGCTGGCGCCGAGAAGAAACTGGGTTGCTGAATCCATTGGGTTGTATGTCCGAGCGACGATTGGCGCTGCTCGCCGCTCAAGCTATCCTTGTCTCATCATGAATGGGAGTTCAAATCCTCAGATTCCAGGTGCCCGGCCTGCCGAAGATGGTGCTGGAGGTTCGGCCGATCCGCAGGTCTCCAACCAACCGCCGCGCTTATCCGTCGACGATCAGCCCAGCCCCGAGCACGACTATACGGGCGATCGGCATCGCGCCGACGATGCCGCCTGCGGCTTTGTTATTGAAGACGATTTCCAGCGTTTCAACGGCTGCAACGACACCTTTGCCCGCGCCCAATGGGACACGCGCGTTCGTACGGACAAGGCGATCCAGTGGTTCAAGTCGATGTTCACCAACGGGCTGGGCGTGCGCGATGTCGAGGGCTATCGCGCTAAGGATTTTGCAATCCGCAATGCCGCCTGGGTCGGTGCCAATCTGCTAATTGAGCGCAACCTCACCAATGAGCGGCATGACGGCTTTCTTGACGACCTTGGCGCCTATGCCCCGGCGGCAACCAACAAGGTCGCAATCGAGGACGAGAGCGAGGCAGCGGCTGAGCTCAAACAGGTCGCGCGGTTATTCGGCGCGGATTTGATCGGCATCACCGATACCGACCTGCGCTGGCACTACACCAAGCGCTTTAACGCCAAAACCATGTCGGAGAAGGAGAACGTCGACTACCAAGATCTGCCCACCTGCATCGTCATCGGCATCGAAATGCCGGGCAAAGTGATCCAGACCATGCCCTCGGCTTTGGCCGGAACCGCTGCCGGGTTCGGCTATTCCAAGGACGGACTGACCCTGATGACGATCGCCCAGTTCATCCGCAACTTGGGCTACCAAGCCGTTGCGACCCTTAACGACACCGCGCAATGCGTGCCCTATGCGATCCAGGCCGGGCTCGGTGAATACGGACGCCACGGTCTTGTCATCACCAAGCAATACGGGCCGCGGCTGCGGTTCGGTAAGAGTCCGACTCGAAACTCTATGTTTGATAACAGTACCTTGCGAGCCGCCTTGTGAGGAGTCGGATGTTGGCGACAAGAATCCATGCCTGTGCGGAGGCGATTGATTTCTCCCAATCCTTGGCCAGTCGACGGCATCGGTTGAGCCAGGCGAAGGTCCTCTCGACGACCCATCGTCTGGGCAGGAGCTCGAAGCCCTGGGCGGTGTCTGAGCGCTTGATGATCTCGAGCTTCCAGCGGCCGATGTCCTCAAGGGCGCCCTCGAGTTTCGGTCCCGCGTAGGCGGCGTCGGCGAAGAGGTGACGCAGCCGGGGGAAGCGATGACGGATCGATTTGAGGACCTCGGGCGCGCCGTCGCGGTCCTGGATATCGGCTGCGTGCACGATCAGGCCGACCAGCAGGCCGAGTGTATCGGTGACGATGTGACGCTTGCGGCCCTTGATCTTCTTGCCCGCGTCATAGCCCCGAACACCACCGCTTTCCGTGGTTTTCACGCTCTGGCTGTCGATCACCCCGGCGCTCGGGCCGGCCTCGCGTCCTTCCAGCTCCCGGGCCGCCATGACCAGGTGATGGTTGATGCTCTCCAGCAGGCCGTTGGAGCGCCAGTCGTAGAAATAGCGCTGGACCGTGGAAGGCGGAGGGAAGTCGTTCGGCAACATCGCCCACTGGCAGCCCGTCGAGGCCATGTACATGACCGCATCCATGACATGGCGCAGGTCCGTCGTCCTCGGCCGGCCGATCTTCTTGCGCGGCGGCATGAGCGGCGCGATCAACGCCCACTCTCGATCCGTCAGGTCGCTTGCGTAGCGCCCGCCACGGCGCTCATAATTCGGGCGAGTGATTTCGGTCCACATGTTGTGCCTCCTCGTTTGCTTTGACACAACCGAGTAAGCCACAACCGACTGAAATCACTCAACTAGTTTCGGGTTGGCCTCTAAGATCTTCACTGATATGCTGCTGGCACGCGATGGTCCCGTGCGCTTCGGCGTGTGCGAGTTCTGCGAAGTCTGTCGCAAATGCGCCGACGCGTGCCCACCTCAGGCTATCCCACACGGCGAACCGGATGGCGCGTTTCACAACCAATCCAACTTCGTCGGCATCAAGAAGTGGAATGTCGACGGCGAGAAATGTTTCAAATTCTGGGCCAATCAGGGCACCGAGTGCGGAATTTGCATTCGCGTCTGCCCCTACAACAAACTGCCCGAATCCGCCGCCGGCCGGATCTATTTCCGACTTTGGGTCGCGATCGCGGCAACGCCACTTCGGCGTTTGCGTTATGGCTCGACAATGCGATGGGCTTTGGCAGACGTTTTCGCCCCGACTGGTGGTGGAAGAACCGGCCGGGCTGGTGACCCGACGGAGACAGCTCGTGAAGGAGTAGCGGCATGCAGACCATGTACGACCTGGTGTGGATGCAGGCAGAGCGATCGCCCGACGCCATCGCCATGGTTGATGATCGGACCGATCGCAACCTCAGCTATCGCGGGCTGATCGACGAGATCGACGCAATCGCCGCCGGATTCGCGGAGCTCGGCATTACCGCGGGGTCGAAGGTTGCCACCTGCCTGCCCAACGTGTGGGAGCACGGCCTCGTGGTGCTCGCTTTGCAGCGCCTGAACGCAGTCCCCGCAATGGTTAATCCACGACTGAAGCCGGCAGATATTGCACAACTCGTCGAGTCCGGTGGGTTCGCCGGCGCGGTGATCCTGTCTGACCCCGAGCTCGCGGCGGTCGTGCCTGCAGACGCACCGCTGCTTGCTGTTGGCGGTGAGGCTGGCGTCGCCCGTGATTTCACCGATTGCCGAGCTGATCCGGCCAAGCTTCCGCCGGTCCCAATCCCGGCGCCGGACGAAACCTCCGCCATTTTCTATACCTCTGGCACAACCGGTCTGCCCAAGGGCGTCTTGATTCCGCACGGCGCGACCGAGCATCGGGTGGTGTGGTTATCGACCCAAGCGGGCCTGCGCCATGGCGGCGAGCTTCGAACCCTCGGCTTCATGCCGATCGCTCATTGCATCGGCTTCTACGGCATGTTCCTGGTAACTCTGGCCTATGGTGGAACCTACTACGTGATCTCGGCGTTTGACCCAGCCCACGCCGTCGACATGATCGCCAAGCACGAAATCACCTACCTGTTTGCCGCTCCAACGCTCTTTTACGCACTAACGAAAGCGCCAAACTACACGCCCGAGAAAATGCACTCGCTGGAGCTGTGCCTCTATGGCGGCACCGCGATCGATCCCGACCTGATCGGCCACATGGCAGATTGTTGGGAGAATACCACTGTGCGCCACATCTATGGCACCACCGAAACCATGTGCTCCGGCTACAACCCCAATCCGGTCGGCGACCATGCTGCTTTGCGGCCGGGTTACTACACGCGCCTGCGCTACATCGCGCTCGGCGGTGGGCCGGACGATATCATCGGTGCCGGGGACGAAGGCGAACTCATTGTGGACGCGAGCTCCGACGCCATCTTCTCCGAATATCTCAATCAGCCCGACGCCACGGCCGAAAAGATCCGTAACGGGTGGTATTACACGGGCGACGTAATCACAGTCGACGAGCGCGGTTATTTCACCCTGCACGGCCGGGTCGACGATATGATTCGCTCCGGCGGAGAGAGTATTCACCCCGATGAAGTGGAGGCCGTTCTGCGGACGCATGGCAGTGTCGCCGACTGTGCCGTGGTCGGCATTGCCGATCCAAAATGGGGCCAGATGGTGGTCGGCTGTGTTGTCACGCAAGGTGATCGGATAGAAATAGAGACGCCCGCAGCGGCAGCGGTACTCGACGCATTTTTTAAGGAAAGTGCGCTGGCCGGCTTCAAGCGTCCCCGCGGCTACATCTTCGTCGATGAGATTCCGCGCAACCCCGGCAATGGAAACGTCCTACGCCGATTGCTGCGCGATTCGGCAGTCTCGGCTCGCGCAAGCCAAAACGGATTTCACATGATTGATTGATGAATGGGGCGCGTTCGTAAACACGCACCAGCGGCGATTAAACGTGAAGCTCTTCCCAGACCTGATCCGGCTCAAGATCGAGGACGTTGCAGAGCTCAACAAAAATCTCATGTTCTTCGTCCGAGATCTCGTGGTCTGCCGCGATGATGAGGTAAGAGACCCGCATCAACGTCCGCGACTGCTTATGATCTCCGGCAAAGCGCCGAATTTTGTTGTGGAGAATTTCTTTCGCGTCCTCTTCGTCGTCAAGCAGGGCGTCGGTGTATTCGCCCAAGATCGCAACCGCCTTAAGTGCATTGAAATGCTTCAGCGCCGGCTCATCCTTGAGTGCCCGATCAACGCTGATCCTCTCGACAAACTGGATTTCGCCGTCTGCGAGGACCGACAACGCACACACTGCCATCGCGGCCTTGAGGAAGGCCTTGTTCTGATAGCGCAGGACTTCGCCGGTAAGTTTGCCGAGAAGGGATTTTTTCATCCCACAAAAAGATCAGATTCCGAGCAAAAAGAAAAGCCCGGGTGGTCAGGCAATCAAACGGCCGAGCCCCGGTCTATGTCTCGATTCTGCGCCGGCCGATGGTTGTTCGAACGCTTAACCCGGAATCGGGCGGCAGGGCATGATTTGGGCGAGAAGTGCGGTGCTATTCAGCCTCCAATCCAAAATTCTCGATGACACTTGGATCGATCACACCCGAATGCAGCGCCAGTAACACGAGACGCGCATCCAGCCCATCTTCGGTGCCAAGCGCAACGACGACCCGGGCCTCGACCGCGTTGGCGAGCGTGGCATCGTTGACGGCCTCGAAGTCGCTTCGACCGAGGATACAGTACGCCAATAGGAGTGAGGCATGGGCCGAGGCAGCCTCGGTGACCGGACCGATCTCCTTGAGCAGCTTTAGTGCTGTCAGCTTTACCGGCTCGGGCACCAGCGCCGGATGAAGACCCGCGTCACGCAGCTCGCGGTCGAACTGCTGCAGTTCGCGCGAGCGCCCAAACATGCTGAACATGCCAGCGAACATGGTATCAGCTTGATCCTGACGGTCGCCCGTTGGCTGTATCGCTAGGCGACGCCAATTCTAGCGGCACTTTCCAACTCCTCCTGGCCTGCGATCCAAGCGGCTTCGGCGGCTTCGAGATCGCGCTGGAGCCAGCCAATTTTCTGTTGCAGTCGTTTCGACTCCTCCGGCTGCTCGCGATAGAGATCGGGATCGGCGAGTTTCTCGAGTATTTCCTGCTTCTCAAGAGTCAGCCGGTCGACCAGTGCTTCGGCCTTCCTGACCTTGTTGGTGAGCGCCGAGGCGTCCCGGCGCCGCTCGGCCGACTCGCGACGCTTCTCCTTTTTACTTGTCGTTACCCGACTAGGTGTTGGCATGGCCTCGGTGCGGGACGATTCATCGGGACGAGACTTGCGCTCGAGCGTCAGGGCCCGATAGTCCGCCATATCGCCCTCAAACGGCGCCACCCGAGCTCCGCTTACAAGCCAGAATCGATCGACAGTTAGTGCAATCAGGTGGGGGTCATGGCTGACGATCACCACCGCCCCATCGAACTCGTTGATCGCCTCAACCAGGGCATCGCGCGATGCCATGTCGAGATGGTTGGTCGGTTCATCCAATAGCAACACATGCGGTTCGCTGGCCGCGATTTGCGCGAACACCAGACGCGCCCGCTCTCCCCCGGACAACGACCCGATACGGCCCAAAGCCATGTCATTGGTAAATCCAAAACGGCCCAGATAGGTGCGCATTTTCTCCGGGGTATCGTCGGAGCGCAGCCGGCCCAGCGACTCAATCGGGCTCGCCGATGGATCGAGCCGTTCAGTGAGTTGTTGGGAAAAATAGCCGACCCGAAGCCTTGGCGACTTCACAACCTCGCCCGCCATTGGCTCGAGCATGCCAGCCAGCAACTTGATAAACGTGGTCTTGCCGTTTCCGTTTGCACCGAGCAATGCGATGCGGTCATCGCTGTCTAAACGCAACGAGATGTTTGAGAGAACCGGCGTGTCGTCGTAGCCCACGTCGACCCGATAGAGGTTGTAGAGAGGCGGCGCCAACACGGCGACCTTGGGAAAATGGAAGTTGGGCGCTCGCTCACTGGATATTGCGATGGGCGGCGCCAGACGCGCCAACATTTTGATCCGCGATTGTGCCTGTTTGGCCTTCGTGGCCTGGGCGCGAAATCGATCGACGAATTTCTTCATATGGGCACGCTGGGCTTCCTGCTTGACACGCAGTTTGCCGTCGAGTTCCAACCGCATTCGGCGATTCGCCTCAAATCGGTCGTAATTGCCTTGGTAACGGATCAGCTTGGTGTTTTCGAGGTGAAGAATTTCTCCGACCGCCCGATTGAGAAGGTCGCGATCGTGGCTAATAATCACGACCGTCCCTTCGTAGCGCGCTATGTAGTCCTCCAGCCATAGTGTCGCTTCGAGGTCGAGATGGTTGGTCGGCTCGTCCAGTAGCAACAAATCGGGCGCGGTAAACAGCATCGAGGCCAGCGCCACGCGCATACGCCAGCCACCCGAAAACGAGGCGCACCTGCGCTGTTGCGCGGCTTCGTCGAAGCCCAAGCCGGCTAGAATACGTGCCGCGCGGGCCGTTGCAGAGTACGCCTGACACCGGGCTAGAAGGTCATGGATCTCAGCGATCCGTGCTGGATCGGTGGCCGTTTCCGCCTCCTGCCACAAGCTCGCCAATTCCGTATCCGCACCAATCACGGTATCGATCAGGCTGTCGCGACCGTTGGGGGCGTCTTGAGACGTAATCCCCACACGCCAGTGTGGTGGCACCGAGATGCGCCCGCCGTCGCTGTCAGCCACGCCGGTAATCAGACCAAACAATGTCGTCTTACCGGCACCGTTGCGGCCGACAATCCCCACCTTGTGGCCGGCGTTAACGACGGCGTTTACATCGTCGAAAAGAAGTCGGCCCGCGATGCGGTAAGTGAGGTTTTCAATCTTTAGCAAGGCAATGACTCCGCCCGCGGGCGTCTGGGGATGGCGAGTTTGCAAAACTTGGTGGGCGTAGATAGCCGAAACAACGACCCACCGCAAAAGCTAACCGCCGATTGCAGCCGACTCAGCCACCCCACGGCCCGTCAATTCTCGCGCAGCAATATCGGACTGGGATCCAGCACACGTGATATGGGATGTCTGGGATGACCGATGACCCTCGTCTCAAAACCAAAACCTGGGTGCAAGCTGGGATCCGCCGCGGCGATGTCGAAGGCGTGACGGTCGTGGTCGTGCGCAGCGGAGACCCCGATGCCGGCAGCGTTTTGGTGAAACTCAACCGTTTCGAGAACGGCTGTGTCGTCTTCAGCCAGACCTATGACAATGACGGTAGGCGCGCTTGGATTGCAGCCACCGGCAGCGACCCTGTCGACGAAAATGCCGCCGACGCCTACGTCACTCGCACGATCGAGTTCGACCCTGATCTCTGGGTGTTGGAGGTCGAAGACCGCGATGGTCGCCTCCCCTTCGATATCAACCTGCTTTTGACCGATTAGGCGGTCGGCGTGCACCAGCCGCGACGCAGGTGGGCGCCTAACTGTTGTCCAATCTAAGCGCCACGAAGCGCAGGTCTTCTCCGCTTTGGACCAGAAGCAATACTGATTTACGGTTCGAATCCTGCACCTTGCGCACCTTGTCGATGACGTCGCCCGGTGTGCCCACTTCCTCCTGGCTGACTTCTACGATGACATCGCCTTCGCGAATGCCCTTCTCTGCCGCCGAGCTATCAGGCGTCACAGCGGCAACGACCACGCCTTTTATCGCTTCGCCCAAGGAATGTTTCTCGCGCAGCTCATCGCTCATGGCCGAAAGTGTCAGACCGAGCGCCTCCAGCGATTCGGTCGCCGCCTTCGGTGCCGTTGGGGCAATCGAGGCAACTTTCTGATCGTCTTCGGGTAGTTCGCCAAGCACCACACCAAGCGTGACCATCTTGCCCTTGCGCCAAACCTCGACCGCAACCTCCTTGCCGATCTTGGTCTCGGCAACCAGCCGAGGGAGCTTGCGCATTTCGACTACATCCTTCGAATCGAATGTGAGAATGACGTCACCCGGCTCGATGCCAGCGCCCTTGGCTGGGCCATCGTCTGTGACACCGGCTACCAGGGCGCCTTTGGCTTCATCGAGGCCCAAACCCTCGGCGATCTCGTCGGTCACCGTTTGGATGCGAACGCCCAGCCAACCGCGCCGCGGCCGGCCATATTCGATGAGTTGATCGATCAGCGGTTTGGCCAGCGCGGCCGGAATGGCAAAGCCAATACCGACGCTACCGCCCGAGGGCGAGAAAATGGCGGTGTTGATGCCGATGACCCGCCCATCGACGTTGAACATCGGACCACCCGAATTACCACGATTGATCGATGCATCGGTTTGCAAGAAATCGTCGTAAGGACCAGCATTGATGACCCGTCCCCGGGCCGAAATGATGCCGACCGTGACGGTGTTTTCCAGGCCGTAGGGGTTGCCAATCGCCAGGATCCAGTCACCAACTCGGCTCTTGTTCGAATCGCCCCAGCCCACCGCCGCGAGCGGACCCGGTGCCTTAATACGCAAGACAGCCAGATCCGTTTTCGGATCGCGCCCAACGATCTCGGCATCGAAGGTCGTGTCGTCATTGAGGGTGACGCGAATTTCGTCAGCCTCGGCGATCAAGTGGTTGTTGGTAACGACGATTCCCGCCGAATCGATAATGAATCCGGAGCCCAGTGATGTGGCCCGCCGCGTCGGGCCACGGTCACCCCGATCGCCCCGTTCGCCGCGATCGCGATCCTGTCGTTCGAAGAACTCCTTGAAGAACTCTTCAAACGGCGAGCCCGGCGGAAACTGGGGAACCGGAACGTCCTGACGGCGATTGCCACTGGTCTTTACTTCTTGTGTCGTTGAGATGTTGACGACCGAGGGTGACAACTTCTCGACCAAATCGGCGAAGCTGAATGGCGCCGACTGCGCGACTGCAAAGCTAGAGCCGCCCCCGACCAAAACCACTCCGGTCAGTATCGCGACTGCCAGCCCGATGCTGGCGCGCAGCCATTGAATTTGGGTGGTGTTCCGAGCCCACCGCATATGTCGCAACCTGCTGAGGCGCTTTTCAATCCCTTGCCGCATCATCTTTCCTGCTTCCTATTTCTTTTCTCAGAACCTATCCATCGTCTCCACACGGCGGGGTAACGATTCCACAACAACTGAGCTCGAATGCATGTGGGCATCGCCTGATCAGCAATCAACATTCCCGAGTGCCGGATTTTGCGCTCATGATACACCTCAAGCGCTTCGACGACCGATAGCTAACGTCACCTATCGCTCGGTATCAACACCATTGTGATCGAGATTTGTGATCAGAATATGGCGTCAAACCTGTCTGACCCTAGCCTAACCGCGCAAAAGCCACACCAGCCCGACACCGATCACCGCGAAGACCAGCCCAGCGGAGCGAATGCGTTCGCTGGGCTGAGTCAACAAAGCCTCCATCATGCGCTTCATGCCCTCGGGGAAGAGCGCATAGAGAAACCCTTCGATGACCATGACCAAGGCCAGGGCCACGAGAAAATCGATCATGCCAGAAATCCCTCGCGCGCCGCCTAGGCCACAATTTTCCGGTTTACGGTGCCGGTCCTAACTCCCGGAGAAGGACGAGTCGCGCCGGTGGTATCGCGGGCTGCGTTCACGCTAGTTCGATGGGTCTCTATCGCGACCTTGGATGTTGTTGAAGAAACGGAAGAAATCACTATCCGGCGTCAGCACCATAGTGGTGTCTTCGCGGGTTAGTGCCTCCGAATAGGCCTGCATCGATCTATAGAACGCGAAGAACTCAGGATCCTGACCGTAGGCTTCGGCGAAGATGCGATTACGTTCGCCGTCGCCGTGACCGCGAAGGATCTGCGCCTGCTTTTGCGCTTCAGCGAGCAGCACGCGTTTTTCGCGATCGGCGCGACTTCGTACACGCTGGGCTTCTTCCGCACCTTGGGCGCGAAATTCGCGGGCTTCCCGTTCACGTTCGGTTTTCATCCTGGCGTAGATCGCCTGGCTGTTGGCTTCCGGAAGATCGGCGCGTTTGATACGAACGTCGGTGATAATGACGCCAAGATTGGCGGCCTCAATATTGACGCGTCCAGTGATGTCTTTCATCAGCTCAGCACGCTCACCGGTCAGCACCGCAGACAACGGAACTTCACCCAAAACCGCACGCAGCGAGGAATTGAGCATCGAACCAATCCGCGAACGGGCAATGTTCTCGTTGCCCACGCTCTGGAAGAATTTGAGCGGATCGTCGATCCGAAAGCGGACAAATGAGTCGACCACCAACCGCTTCTGGTCGGCGGCAATGATCTCCTCTGCGGCGCCATCGTAAGAAAGAATGCGCTTGTCGAAGTATTCAACGTTCTGGATGAAGGGTATCTTGACGTTCAAGCCAGGCTCCTTAATCGCCCGCTTTGGGTCACCGAACTGCAGCACCAGCGCCTGTTGCATTTGATGAACGGTGAATAACGTTTCCCACACCCCAATTCCCAATACGAGAATGACGATGCCGACTATCCAAAGAACGCGCCGGTTCATTGGGCGGCCTCCTGACGTTTCTTGAGTTCAGGCAGCGGCAAATAGGGAACCACGCCGCCCCCACCCCTCGGCTGATCGATGATCACCTTTTGAGCACCATTGAAGATGCGTTCCATGGTCTCAAGGTAGATCCGCCGGGTAGTTACGCCTTTAGCCTGCGCATATTGCCGATAAACCGAAAGGAAGCGTTCCGCATCACCTTCCGCTTGTCTCACGACCTCTTCTTTGTAGGCTTCGGCCTCCTGCCTCATCTTCTCTGCTTCGCCGCGTGCACGCGGGATGATGTCGTTGGAGTAGGCTTCCGCTTCATTGCGCAGCCGCTCCATGTCGGCACGGGCCCGCTGCACGTCGCGGAAAGCGTCGATCACCGCCGACGGCGGATCCACCTTTTGCAGCTTCACCTCGGTTATCGTGATCCCGGCGGCGTAGCTATCGAGGATGTTCTGAGCCAATTCTCGGGTATCGATCTCGACCTTTGCGCGCCCCTCCGAAAGACCTTGTTGGATCGGTGTCCTACCGATCACCTCGCGCATCGCGCTTTCAGCCATCGCTTTAACATTGCCCTCTTGTCCGGCGATGTTGAAGAGATAGGCCTGCGCGTCTTTGATGATCCAGAACACCGTAAAATCGATATCGACGATGTTCTCATCGCCGGTAAGCATCAGGCTTTCTTCGGGGACGTCGCGCGCCGACGCCGTGCGCCGGCCCAACTCACTCACACCCCTAAACCCGACATCGACGCGATTGATACGGGTAACCTTCGGTGTTTCCACCGTCTCGATCGGCCCGGGCATGTGATAATGCAGGCCGGGGGCGCTCGTCCGCACGACTTCGCCGAACCTTAGGACAACGCCCTGCTCATCCGATTGAACGCGGTAGAAGCCACTCGCAAACCAGAATCCAACGACAACAATCGCAATTAGGCCAATGATTCTGCGGTTGCCGCCACCGGGGATGATCCCACGGAAACGATCCTGGCCACGACGAAGAAGCTCTTCAAGATTGGGGGGTTGCGGGCCCTGCTGTCGGGGTCCCTGACCCCAGGGTCCGCCACCGCCTTGCTGGTTCCACGGCATTTAGTGATCCCTCTGAATTGGTCCGCCTAATTCGAAACGTTTGAATCTGGAACGTTTGAAAAGCGGGTGTCCCGGGTTATATGACAGCTAACAACACCTTGCAACGCGAGGTGGTATTGGGTTCATTCACGCGTCCGCGTTCGTCTTTTCGGTGATCCCGCCCATTTCACGCTCGTTCCCTTCATGAGAGTCTAAGATATGACGAACGTTACCGAAGAACAGGTCCTCGACGCGCTGCGAACCGTGAAAGACGGCGAGCGTGGCGATGTCGTCACACTCGGCATGGTGGACAGCGTGCAGGTGCGCGACGGCCATGTGCTCGCAACGATCGCGGTCTCGCCACAGGACGGTGAAGCCAAAGAACCGCTACGCAAAGCCTGTGAGCAGGCGATTGACGCCTTGTCTGGCGTGCTGTCGGTGACGGCAGTGCTCACCGCACATGCGTCGCCGTCGTCGGCTGGCGCACCAGCCGCCGGTTCCCCGCAAACGGCAGGCCCAGGGCCCGCAGGTCCGCAAGCCCAGCAGGCGGCTAAACCAGAGCTCGCCGGTGTTCGCGCGCTGATTGCGGTCGCGTCCGGTAAAGGCGGTGTCGGCAAATCGACCACGGCTGTCAACCTCGCGCTCGCACTCAAGGCGCAGGGACGGCGGGTCGGCCTGATGGACTCCGATATCTACGGTCCTAGCGTGCCCCGCATGCTGGGCATCAGCGGCCAGCCCAACTCGCCGGACGGCCAGAAGATCGAACCGATGCGGGCGCACGGCATTCCCTGCATGTCAATCGGCTTCATGGTCGGTGAGGAGACGCCAATCATCTGGCGCGGCCCGATGGTGATGAGCGCAGTCGAGCAGATGTTGCGTGATGTATTGTGGGGAGAGCTGGATGTCCTGGTCATCGATCTACCGCCCGGCACCGGCGATGCTCAACTCACCCTGGCTCAACGTGTGCCCTTAACCGGGGCGGTCATCGTTTCGACGCCACAGGACATCGCGCTACTCGATGTGCGCCGGGGTATCGGCATGTTCGAAAAGGTCCATGTCCCGGTTTTCGGCATCATCGAAAACATGAGCTACTTCGTGTGTCCGCATTGCGGCGAACGCTCCGATATTTTCAGTCATGGCGGTGCGCGCGAAACCGCCGAACGTCTGGGCGCCGAGTTCCTGGGCGAGGTCCCGCTCAACATGGCGATCCGTGAGACGTCTGACGCAGGAACGCCGATCGTCGTCTCGCAGCCAAATGGACCGCACGCCAAGACCTATCTGGCTATCGCGGCACGGATTAACGAAAAGATCGAAGAAGCCCTTGGTGAAGGCGCTAGAGCGGCGCCCAATATCGTTATCCAATAAAGACCAACACGGATCTCGCGCGGACGCCCATCGGCAATGAAGCACTACGGACCTTTCCACATGTTGATGCAGAAGATCGCGGTTACGCGACCGGGATCTTTGTATTTCTCGCTCACCCAGCACTACTTGGACCTTTTCGGATTTCGAACCATCAGCCGGAAACATACTGCGACCAAAGTCATGGCCGGATTGCCGATCGTCATGGTGACGTTGCGCGGCGCCAAAACCGGAAAAATGCGGACCATACCGTTGGTCTATGTCCGCGCCGAAGGCGAAACCGAACAGTTCGCTGTGGTCGCAAGCAATTGGGGCCGGGTTCCCTACCCCGCCTGGTGTTTCAATCTGAACGCGAATCCCCAAGTCGAGTGCACAATTGATGGTGTAGCCGGTCGCTATATTGCCCACGAGGCCCGCGAAGACGAATACGAGCGCTATCGGGACGCCGCACTCAACACCTATATCGGCTTTCCCAAATACTATGAGCAGCTCGCCGACCACCGTTCGATTCCCATCCACGTGATGCGCCCCATCGACTAGGCGCCCGCGCCGGACGTTTGCGGCTACTATCTCTGAAAGTCGTTCGAACGCTGCGCCGTCGATTGTTGGTCGATCCGCGAGGTGGAACCCATGGGACTCTATGAAGACGTCGCAGCGTTTGTAGACGATCACCGTGACGACATCATGATGTCGTGCAGCGCGTTGGTGCAATGCACCACGGAGAACCCGCCTGGCGATACCACGGCAGCTGCGGTCGCGATCGAGGATCAACTAGCCGCCTGGGGTCTCGATAGCAAACGGTTGGGACCGCGCGAAGACGCACCCAGCATCGTTGCTGCCATCGAGGGCAATGGGCCGGGTCCCCACCTGGTTTACAACGGCCACATGGATGTTTTCCCAGCCGGTGACCATGATCTTTGGGACCATGGCCCGTTTGACGGCACCCTCGCCGACGGACGTATTTACGGGCGTGGGACTGCCGATATGAAGGGTGGTCTCACGGCATCGCTGTGGGCGTTTGGCGCCCTCGCCAAACATCGGCACGACTGGCCCGGCCGCGTCACGTTCACCGCGGTATCCGAGGAGGAAACCTTCGGCCCAGCTGGTGCGCGCTACCTCGTTGAGCATCACGGCGATGACGTTCTCGGCGACGCCATGATTAGCGGTGAGCCGAGCAGCATGCGGTTGATCTATGGCGGGTCGCGCGAGCTTATCTGGCTCCAGCTACGGGTCGAGGCAGAGGGCGGTCATTCGGCCAAGCCACACTTGGGCCGCAGTGCAATCAAGGAAATGCGCACCTTGCTCGATCGTCTCGAACAGGCGTTGGAAAACTTACCTGTCGATGTCGCGCCTGAGATTCGCGACGTCGTCGAAGCCGCCAAACCGGTTACCGACGACCTCGCCGGCGACGGCGCAACCGATGGACTGTTGCGTATTACCACCAACGTTGGCACCGTCTCGGGCGGTCTCGCGGTTAACATGCTGGCCGAATTGTGCGAGGCCCGCTTGGACGTTCGCTTCCTGCCCGGCGTTGAGATCGAGCAGCTGCTGGACACCGTGAGCCGCGTGGTTGGAGAGCATCGCGGCGCCAGTTTTAAGGTTATTCGCCAGACCGCGGCGTGTTTCGGCAACCCCGCCGCCGCTATCTATCGGGCGATTGCGCAAGCAACCGCCGATGTTTCGGGCACTGCAGCCAGCCTTACATTGAGCCACGCGACCGGCGACAACCGTTTGTGGCTCTATGCGGACGTGCCCACCGCCATGCTTGGCCCGACGGCGATCAAGGTCGGTTCTGCCAATGAATATATCGCGGTCGATGATCTCCTGGCCGTAACCAAGGTCCACGCGATGGCCGCCGCCGCTTACCTATCCGGCGCGGCTGGTTCTTCGTAGAGCCCCGAAGTCCTCGCACACTAGGGTTCGCGACCCAAGCTCTCCATCAGCTCGCGCCACTCGCGCTTTGAGAGGCCGCTGTCTTCTTGAGTTACACCATCGCCGGCGATCAGGCGCTTGACCACATCGAGACCCTTGGCCGACAGATTGGTGCCGCCCATGCGGTAATCCATGAACGCGGCATAGGTCATCGGCACCCAGCGCCTAACGGTGTCCAGCATAGCCTCGGCGTAGACGCGGATTTCGTATTGTGCGTGGGCGTCCGCTCGTAACGAGAGGAAACCCAGCAGGTTCAGCAGATCGACCTTCCAATACCACTGCGTATAAAAATTCAGTGACAAGTTCATCCGTGCGAGTTCACGGGCCAGGCCCTGGCGCTCGGGATCGACGCGCGCGCCGGTTTCATCCTCATTGAGCATCTCGCTGTAGTGGTCGTAGAGCTGGGCAGCATCTTCTTTCAACAGCTCGTAGACACGTCGTGCCTCGTCGCCCTCGAGCACGTCGGCACGTCCTTGTCGGTTGGCGCTCGACTGGGCTCCGAGATGTTCGGGCTCGGGGATATAGAACTCATTGTCGAGGATCGAGTAGCGTGCCGAATATTCGTTGACGTTGGCGGTGCGATGGCGGATCCACTGGCGTGCAACAAAAATCGGCAACTTGACGTGATATTTGATCTCGCACATTTCGAACGGCGTCGTATGGCGGTGCCGCATGAGATAGTTGATCAAGCCCTGATCTTCACTTACCCGCTGGGTGCCACGGCCGTAGGACACCCGGGCCGCCTGCACCACCGCGCCATCGTCGCCCATATAGTCGACGACTCGGATGAAACCGTGGTCAAGCGCCGGCAACGGTTGATAGAGGACTTCTTCTAGCTCCGGCGCGGTGACACGGCGTGTCGTTGAGCTGGTCGACCGGAGGTCGTCAATCTCGGCTTGCTGTTCGGGAGTAACGCGCATGGATTGGGGATTGGATCGCTGCGGAGTGAGCGCACCACTTTAGTCGTCGTGGGTCGGTCGCGCTACCGCCGACACCTCTCGTTCTCCCAAGTGTGGGGTACTGCGCTAAGCAGGTGGCGTGGTTTGCTCGAACATGGGAACCGCGGTCGCGAACGCATCGAGCCATGCGACCAAACCCGGGCAGCTCGGCCGCCAATCAACCTGTTGGCGAAAATCGAGATAACCCAGCGCACAAGCCAGGCCAATCGAGGCGATCGTGCCCGGTTCAACCGCTGGTGGCCCCGCTTCAAACGCGTTCAGTCCCCGTTCAATCTTGCCACGCTGGTAGTCCAGCCAGGGTTGGTAGGGTTTCTGGTCCGCTCGGAAGCGCCCCTCATAGACGATAAGAATACCTGCATCGAGCATGCCATCGGCTAAAGCCGCTTGCGTGAGCAACGGAAAACGCGAGCTCGGATCGTTTGGTATCAGGCGCCCACCGCCACCGATTGCGTCGAAGTATTCGATGATCACGCGGCTGTCGTAGAGGATGCGTCCATCCTCGAGAACCAGCGCAGGGATCTTTCCCAATGGGTTTTGCTGCCGGATCGGGTCGTCGGCAGACATTGGATCGGCTTCTTCAACCAAGATATCGTCGGTCAGGCCAACGACCGATGCTGCAATACGAACTTTGCGGCCGAAGGGCGAGCGCGCGGAGGAGCGGAGCGTAAAACGCATGAGAATGTCTTTCCAAAGCCGGGCTAGGCTGTTGCGGCACTACCGCATTGGAGGTGAAGCGCTGTCAACCATCAACGCGGTGACGCCAAAACCTCGTCTCACCACGACATAGACATAAACGGACTACGATGTCGGACGATCGAAATATAAAGATGCGCGTTGAGGGTCTTTGCAAGAGTTTCGCCGATAAGAACGTTCTCCAAGACATCGATTTCGATATCCCCGAGGGACAAAGCACGGTGGTGATCGGGCCCGCTGCGTCCGGCAAATCCGTGCTGATGAAATGTTTGATCGGATTATACCCGGCCGATCGCGGATCGATCATGGTTGACGGCCAAGATCTGATCCGCACCCGCGGCGCGCAGAAGGACGCCTTGATTACGACCTTCGGCGTGCTGTTTCAGCAGGGTGGATTGTTCGACAGCCTCCCGGTTTGGGAGAACGTGGCGTTCAAACTTCTCAACCGGCTGCAAATGGCGCGCCCGGCTGCGCGCGACGTCGCGGTCGAGAAACTTGCATTGGTCGACTTGCCGCCAAACACCGCCGACCTCTATCCATCGGAGTTGTCGGGCGGTATGCAGAAGCGCGTCGGCCTGGCGCGTGCGATGACCGGCGATCCCTCATTTCTCTTTCTCGACAACCCAACCGCCGGGCTTGATCCCGTCACCTCGAATCGTATCAACGATATGGTTGGAAAAACCGTCGAACGACTCGGTGCCACCATGCTGTGCGTAACCAGCGACATGGAGGCGGCACATCATCTTTATGACAACCTCATCATGCTTAACGAAGGACGGGTCGTCTGGAGCGGGCCGACGAGTGATATCGATGCCGACGACAATCCCTATTTGCAGCAGATGATCCACGGGCAGGCCGAGGGGCCAATCAAAATGCGCCTGCGATCGGAAGAAGCCGTGCACTATCGCGAGTGAGTCAGACCACCTGACATCGCGCAGGATGCCACGAACCCACTTTCAAATCGGCGCAAAAGACCCTATATATTGGCTGCCGGGCTTGCCCGGCTATGGTGATAAACGTTGCACGGAATAAGCGTTACGGACCCGGGGGCAGTACCCGGCGCCTCCACCACAAGCGCACGCGCTTGACGGTGCACCACATCAAGGTGCGCTTCTGATGGGGGCGAACCAGGATCGACGTGCGTGGTAAAGGTGTAATTTTTGCCCGGTATGATTCCGCCGTGACGGATCACACTTTATAATTGCCAATGATAATGAGTTGGCTCTCGCTGCCTAAATGGTAAGCGCGGTTTGAGGGGCGCCGGGCAACAGAAGCCCCTCACTACTCTTCCTGACAGTCACAGATCGCTTGCGCTAGCTTTGTCGACGGCAACCGTCCGCAACGTAGAGTTGACCTTGCGCTAGCTGGTGTTCCCCCATCGGCCCCTCTAGTATTCAAAGTATCTCCAACGGCTGATGACGGTCGACTGCGGCCGCTATAGAAGGCGATGAGTAAGGACCAGATGCACTACAAGGAGCTGGTCGACGACGCGTTGCGCGGCGTCGTTCGCAAAGCTCTGGCGCGTGTGGCTGAGTCCGGCCTTCCCGGCAACCACCACCTTTACGTCTCATTTCGTTCTCATTATCCGGGCGTTCTCGCACCCGAACACCTGCGGCAAAAATTTCCCGACGAGATCACAATCGTCCTTCAGCATCAGTTCTGGGGCCTCACGGTCGGCGAGGACAGTTTTGAAATAACGTTGAGTTTCAACGGCGTTCACGAATTGCTGTCGGTGCCGTTTGACGCCTTAACCGGGTTTGTCGATCCGAGTGTTCGCTTCGGCCTGCAATTTCAGGTCGAAGGCAATGATGACGAAAGCACCGAAGGCGCGACAGACGGCGACACCAGCGACATCCCAAGCACGATGGACCTCGGCAATGAGCCGATCGAGGTGCCCACAGCCGGCAGCGATAGCGCTGATGGCGAGAACATCGTGACGCTCGACCAATTCCGCAAGAAATAGGCTGTGGGCTGATTGCGGATGGCAGATTGTTGATCCTTTCGTACGCAATTCTGGATGTTTCTGCGCGGGCTAATTTGCCCAGGGACACTGCAGGAATAGCCGGGAATCCGCGGGAATAGCAGGCCCGCTGTTCATCCGGAACGTTCTCGCAACATCCATGCGTGATTTCACAGGAATTACACATAAGACTCTTGATGCGTCAGAGATCGCGATACTTATAAGTGGACGGCCCCATGGCCGTCGCTATCTCCTACCTCAGAGACGAAGAGATGCGCCTGCTTGCACGGTGTCGCAACTGCGGCCGGTGCAAGGTCGCTTGCGGAAGTCGGGATGTTGATTCGGTTCCTTCCTGGAACGACAAGCGGATCTCCAGCGTTTAGGAGTCAAATACTAAGCAGCGAAGAGCGCGGATATTTCGGTTCCGCATGGACAAGCATGGTCGAACTCAGTCCTGACCTCGACATCGCCGGAGTTCGAGATGCTCACTGTGATATCGCCTTTGCAAGGAATCACTCTTCGTCCCCCGTGCTCTGCGACCTGGTATAGCCACCGCCCCAACGTCGGCTCAATCCCACGGATGTTCTTGAAGTCGATGACTTCTGTACTCCACCGTGCCGCAAGATTGGTGCATCGTGGCTGAATACCTCTATCTATTAACCAATGAAGCACGTCCTGGTGCGGGTGTGTGAGGCCGTTTGAGGAGATCACCGCCACGGGGTCATCCGCGACATCAAATAAATTTCCTAGCGTATCGGCATCGCAATCGAGCTTCGAACCGTGGTGCGGTAGCTTCACCACTTTTGCTTGCAGAGTCTTGTTCAGAGGAGCCTGAACTCTTGTCCGATGCCAAAGCCAATTTCGTTTGGTCGCATCTCCGCCAAGAATAATACTCACACCGGCGTAGATAATATTGATTGCAGTACTTATTTCGTTTTCTCTTAGGCTTTCAACCACTAATGTCCCTCTGTCAATGGAGTCAAAGTATTGACCTTTTGCTCTGTTGGGTGGCTGTATCGAATAAAGTTCGACTGCCGCGAATCCGTCGGGCGAGAGTTGGTTGCCACCGCCACTAAGCTCTTGCCAGCGATCGGGGAGAAAGTTGTAGCTGGCGAACCTTAGTATTTTTACGAATTCTTCAGCCCGCCTGGTAACTTCAGGATCGTCCTGTCTTTTCGCTATTTGATGGTAGATTCTAGCGAGCTTCTTCAACCGATCTTTGTGAGCAACAAGATCTCCGAGGGGGTGGGTGTAGAACACGCCTACGCGACCAACGTAGTGCGTCAAAATATCGTACAGCCCCCTAAAATGATCATGATGGGGGTGAGTGAGACATACGAACGAAAGCTCGTCGGCACCTAGCTCTTTCAGCTTGGTCAGGGCTTTCGGTTCTTCGTCTCGGGCGCAGTTGGAATCTACGACACCGTAGGCAGTCCCATCGTCGTGCTCGTGCTCAATCACGATTGAGTCACCGTGCTGGACGTTTAGAAAATGGAGTCTTAGCAAGTGGAGGACCGAACTGGCGTGCCGTTACTCAGAGATCAACCAAGCCTCGATTTCGGCGTCGGTTTCCATTTCGCGATCTATTTCGCGTTCTTCAATTACTGGACGTTTGTAGCCGCTCGACGTATCGAGCTTGACCCAGACAGGTTTCCCGTACTCTGCGAGCGAACCTGGAATCAAATCCACCGGCAATGATATCTCAACCCGATCGTTCGGTAGCTGGCACGCTAGCGTCAAAGATACGTCGCCCACATAGCTCACGACGGCACGAAGCCTATTAAGCGGTCTATCTTGTGCTCGATCGGCTATTTGCCGATCGGTGCGTTCCAAATCCTCGCTTCCTGTCTCGACAAAACTGACCACCGCGCGGTTGTCCGCATCAGTGACTATGCTGGAAGTCTCGAAGACGCCGCGCTCGCGACGCACGGAACGATCTGTCTTCTCCGGATTCTGAGTGAGGAAATAGACAAGCTGTTGCGCTGCGCTGGTGTTAGTGCTGCTCATAGCCCTGCTAGTCCGCTGCCATACCTTGCTCCACTTCATCGAGCACACTCTCAACGAGAGCCCAGCTAGTACGTGACCAACTCGCAAGGGTCATGCCGCGAAAGGAGAAGTTTTTCTCGAATACGTCAATATCAGCAGTGAAATGGTTCTGTGACAAGAGGTCTTTCTGCTCATCGTTCAACGTAAGGCTGTTGAATACGACGTTTTCAAGGTCAGACGTCGCCGTCGGACCGAAGGTGATTCTGAAGTTAGCCTCGTCTTCGCACGCTCCCACCGCTGTAACTGAAATATCGTCGATGCGACCTTTCACTGCTGTTTCCATACGTCCGAACCGGTCATTGGACAAAAAATTGGATCGATACCTACTAACCGGCGATTCGGGTGGATTATCCTCGCTTTTCGCCAAGCAGAACACACGCAGGCCACAGCGAGTGAGGTCTTCTATGCGCAACGAGTCACATAATTCGTTGGTGATCTCGCTAAAGTTCTTGAATACATCAAATGCAGAAACCTCGTTGGGCTCGACGCCCGACGCGGTTTCGAAAGCTCCGTTAATTGACGTGGGTTCGATTGAAAGATCTCGGTAGTGCAATTGTTGGTCCGACCACTTTGCTGTGTAGGGCTGCCGCGCTGGTGATCCACCAAGGTCGTCCCAAAACTCCTGACGCGTGCCATATATGATTTTCAGTGCATCTCCCGTCCGATTTAGGAACTCGTAGCAAACGGGAAAGTCCAGTCTAAAGATGAGGCGATGGACTTTTCTCATAGCCTGAACGTATCACTACGTAATGTTGAGGTGCGGTGTTTGGGTTATCGATAACACACTTACTTCATAATTGCGGCCGTTGTCGATTAGTCAGGACCCTGGGCGATTTCAAATCGGACCGATCGGCGCGACTACTCAAGCTGAGCCCAGTCAATCAACCCGAAGCGCACCCAACGCCGACACCATCAACTGAAGCTCCGGTGCAAGCTGGCTGCTACGCAACACCCACATCCCATGCCCGCGACGCATGATCTATCCGGTATAAACAGAACCGCTCTGAGGGAACGTTGAGCACGCCAGCACAGATTCGCAGCAACCCAACCTTATCTGGCCATACGTCATCCATCTCTTTGCATACTTGGTGTGTAGCCGTTAGCAGGCCCGCAACCCGCAACCGCTGACGCGTATAGTCAATCATCGTTTTCGGAGCGATCCGCCGCGTCTTGAAATAACGAGTTGTTGCGTTGAGTGCCGTGGAATCGGGATCGACGGGTTGGCCGAGGGCGTCTCTTATCTGAGGAAATCCCTGCCAAAAGGACCGGATTGTCTTGATCCATGTGTCCTTGAAGGTCTCACTCGCCTCGCACTGCTCAGGGTGAATCACCAAGTGATCAAGTTCGTTATTGAGCATGCCGGCCATTTGGCCATCTCGCTCTGGTTCTACTGCCCGAATTTCGGGCTGCCCTCGGACGTGCGCTATATGAAGGTGCAGGAGTTCATGATGGTAGTCGTCGTGGGTGAGGCTTAGTTCCTCGCCCGGATAAAGAACGAGAGCATGATCGGGAGAACTCACAGCTTCTGGTTTGTTTGGTAGCGCACCTCCAAAAACAGGACCTTGGTAGCTATCTCGGAATTCCTGCCCGGACAGGACTTTCACTTCAAGCCCGCTCGCCGCTTCAATCTCCTCTACCAGGCGACGGCAATGCGAGGGGAGCGTTTCGAAGATTTCATCTGGCTTCAAGATGATTGCCTCACACGCGCGTACATCTAGCAAAACATCAAGCCCGTGACTTGCCTTCCAGCGCGACAATGCGTTTCTCGAGCTCGTGGGTTTCAAGAGCGCGTCGGTGAGCATCAATAACGTTCGCCACGGTATTGCCCTCGGATGGCGTCAGTTCGCCCCTGGCGACGGCTTGAAGCACTGCCGACGCAGCTATTACCGAATCCTGGGGGCCTTCCATTGCCGGCAATTCGAATGCAACGTGGGGCTCGCGAGCGTTTGGGCAAAGTTTGTGGGAGAGTGTGGCGGCCGCGGAAATTGATTGATCTAAGGTCGGGTAGACGGTTTCGGGCGCATCACCCTCTTTTGCCGCGGCGCGCTCTACCGGCTTGCCCTGCATCACATCAAGCAGAAAGCCGAACGGGTCGCCTTCACCGATGCGCTCGCGGGTTGCAGCGCTGATTCTGTTTGGCGTGCCGGCTGTACGTCCGCCTGTTTTGGTGCCCTTCGCCATCTACTTTTTGTCTACTTTAGACCGCCCGCTTTGCGCCCAAGATCGTTGAGAATGAACACCACCAATTGATTAGGTTCGGGGGTGACACCCTCGCGTTGCATGGCTTCTGGCTCAGTCTCGCCGCCGTTCACTTGGACAACCAATAGCCCGGCGCCTTCATACTGGTCGCCTTCTAGCTTCGATACGCGGCGTTCGAGATTCGACATAGCCTTCCCCAGGCTCAGTAGTTGTTGATGATAACGATGAGGCGGTCATTCTGCTCAGCGCGGTTGACCCCCATGCGCTCGAAAGCCTCGTCCTCTGTCTCTCCGGCCTCAAGCACGACGACGTGGGCAATGCGCTGCCCGCTACCGTGGGGCTCCTCCAGCTTGGAAACTCGGCGCTCTAAATTCGACGACATAGGTTTTCCCCCTGTAATTCTGCGGGACGATCTCCATTGCCCCCATCTCGGAATGGGGCGAGAGTCCGGCCATGTGCTCTTTGGTTCGATACCTGGCCGTGGTGGGGATGGTGGCCCTGGCAGCGTGTGAGGCGCCTCAGCCGGTTGCTAAGAGTCCGACTCGAAACTCTATGTTTGATAACAGTACCTTGCGAGCCGCCTTGTGAGGAGTCGGATGTTGGCGACAAGAATCCATGCCTGTGCGGAGGCGATTGATTTCTCCCAATCCTTGGCCAGTCGACGGCATCGGTTGAGCCAGGCGAAGGTCCTCTCGACGACCCATCGTCTGGGCAGGAGCTCGAAGCCCTGGGCGGTGTCTGAGCGCTTGATGATCTCGAGCTTCCAGCGGCCGATGTCCTCAAGGGCGCCCTCGAGTTTCGGTCCCGCGTAGGCGGCGTCGGCGAAGAGGTGACGCAGCCGGGGGAAGCGATGACGGATCGATTTGAGGACCTCGGGCGCGCCGTCGCGGTCCTGGATATCGGCTGCGTGCACGATCAGGCCGACCAGCAGGCCGAGTGTATCGGTGACGATGTGACGCTTGCGGCCCTTGATCTTCTTGCCCGCGTCATAGCCCCGAACACCACCGCTTTCCGTGGTTTTCACGCTCTGGCTGTCGATCACCCCGGCGCTCGGGCCGGCCTCGCGTCCTTCCAGCTCCCGGGCCGCCATGACCAGGTGATGGTTGATGCTCTCCAGCAGGCCGTTGGAGCGCCAGTCGTAGAAATAGCGCTGGACCGTGGAAGGCGGAGGGAAGTCGTTCGGCAACATCGCCCACTGGCAGCCCGTCGAGGCCATGTACATGACCGCATCCATGACATGGCGCAGGTCCGTCGTCCTCGGCCGGCCGATCTTCTTGCGCGGCGGCATGAGCGGCGCGATCAACGCCCACTCTCGATCCGTCAGGTCGCTTGCGTAGCGCCCGCCACGGCGCTCATAATTCGGGCGAGTGATTTCGGTCCACATGTTGTGCCTCCTCGTTTGCTTTGACACAACCGAGTAAGCCACAACCGACTGAAATCACTCAACTAGTTTCGGGTTGGCCTCTAAGCACACCAACCCGCGAGTTGAACGGTTGGCACAACAGTTCGAGGCGATTGCTTTTACCTGCGAGTTTAAAGCCGGCTGCGATCGGATCACCAAGTGGGCCGGACCTATTCGCATTGAGACTCACGGCATGCCGGACGAGTTTCGGCCCAACGTTGAAAGTATCGCTCGCAGAGTGGCCAACTACACCGGGATGGATATCAGCTTCGTTCAATCGGGCGGGAATGTGCATTTCTGGTTTGGTAAGGAACCGCGCACCTACAAAGAAACCAACGCCACTTGCGGGACCACCACAACGGAAAATGAAAACTCCGAGATCATCCACGCGGATATCTATATCAACCACAATCGGGTTTTCCCGTTCGTACCTAGTTGCATCATCGAAGAGTTCGTCCAGTCTGTGACTACGCTTGGTAACGATAGTGACGGTGTGTTCGAGCCCGTAGGCAGCATCTTTCGGAATACCCAATGGGCCGACGACCTAACCTCGACCGACATAATGCTCATTAAGGCTTCCGCTGACGGCGCCATCAAAGCTGGAATGTCGAAACGAGAAGTAGCCCCGATCATTCGCAGGGTCCTTGCAGGGTTGCTCTAGTAAACCCCGCCTGGACCAGACACACCCGCCTGGGCGTCAGCCTCCGCACCGGACATGCCGCTGTGTCCGCCGAGGCCGCTATCCGGCCCGACACCCCATCCACCATAGCCACCAGGATCAAGGCCGAGACTCGCGGCGAACATGTCGATTGCTTCCTGCTTCTTGTTCGACTGCGATGTAGTCGGAGCATTCGGGTCCGTCACATCGGGCGACTGAGTTATGAAGCTCGTAGACTTCGTTACGTTTCTCAAGTCGCGCTCGATATTGGGCGACGTGCCATTGACGATCGAGTTGTAGAGATCCCGAATCGTCGGCCAACCATTCTCGTCAAATATCCCGTTTATCGTTGTGGCGAACGGTGTCGTGAGAAACGAAAGCGCTTCCATCGGATCAGTCGGCTTGTTCGGGTCGAAGCCCTCCGGGAAGGCTCCACCAAAGTTGTCAGCGCCATTACCGCCACCAACACCCGGCAGCCCCGGTAGCTGTCCAAAGAACGGTTGAGGTGGGGTTGGCTGGGGCTCATTGGCCTGTTGGGTAAAGAACGCAGGCAAGTTTCGTGCGGCCAAATATGGGCTAATCACCGGCTGTGGTGGCGCGAATTGCTCGGCGTATTCGTCGCTCAATAAATACTGAGAAACCGCATCGTTGCGGTCGTTGTATTCTCGGTAAGGATCATCCGTTACCCCAGTGCCACCCGTAGCCCCACCACCGAACCTCTGCTCATACAAACGCCGCCTGGAATCCTCAAACGCATTTGGGTTTTGCTTAAATCGATCAGCGTAGAGACTTGGCGCTGGCTGCCCCTGTTGCGCGGGGCGGTAATCAACCGCGCGCCAGAAGGGATGATCTGGCGGGTATTGGCCCGGCGGATGTTGGGAGGTTGTGTTGTTTTGCAGAAATGGCATTTCTGGCATATCGAAATATCCTTTGTTCCCTACTGCAACCGAGGCCGCGATTCCTGGGCGATAGTCTCAGCCATTTCCAAGTGCTCCGGCGTCATCCCAACCCGAACGCTATCGCGCCATGACACGGCCTCACTGCACCCTTGAGCGACGCTTTGCTGCAAGAAATGATAAGCCTTCGGAATATCGCGGATGCCCAGATTGCCTTCCGCGTAAATAATCCCGAGATGGTAATGGGCCCTGGCGTCGCCGAGCATGGCCGCCCTCAATAGCCAGCGCTCCGATTCCCGATAGTCCTTGGCACCACCCAAGCCCTTGCCATGCAAATAACCGAGTAAGGCAGCCGCCTCGGGGATGTTTTGCTCGGCAGCAGCTTTGAGCCACGTGCGCGCTTCGGTGAAATCAGGCCCGGGAAAGACTTAACCGTAATAGAGCAGTTCACCCAACCAATACTGTGCCTGCGCGTGTCCGAGTTCAGCGGCCTTGCGAAGCCAAATAACGGAAGTTTCTCGATCGGGCTTGCCCAACTTATCGCCGACATAGATTTCGCAAAGCTTCAAAGCCGCTGGGCCATGCCCTTCGTTCGCAAGCCTCGTAAACGATTGCCGAGCCTCATCCGATTTGCCTGCATCAAGAACAGTTACGGCTTTTTGATACCGGTTGGTGGCGTCGTCAGGCATCCGTCATTTCCTCGAGCACGGCGGGGCCAGGTCGTGTCCCAGGACGTGGTGTAGGAGTTGTTGGAGCCTCTGTTAGCTGTGGGTAGGCGGCTTGCCGTAGCGACCGCCGAGAGTCTGGCGTAGGCAAGCCGGCTATCCACAGCGGAGGCCATCGCGGTTCCGGTTTAGGGTTGGGCTAGTGCAAACCAACCTGACCCGAAGGAGAACTGTCAATCGGCGTCCAAAATTGACCCCCAATCGGCGTGCAATATTGACCCCCCTGAGCGGCACGGCGGAGGTTGTCCCGGTAGTCAATAGGGGGGACCCGAGCGGCTTCGTGTAGCGCCTTGCGGTGCGCGGAGCGAAGCCGCGTGGGAGGTCCGGGTTGACCCAGCGGGGCAAGCGGGCCGCAGGCACGGCCTGCCGGGTCAGCAGCGGTTCTTGAAGCGCCAGCTCTCGTTGCCGGTCTCGATGATCTCGCAATGGTGGGTCAGGCGGTCGAGCAGCGCGGTGGTCATCTTGGGGTCGCCGAAGACGGAGGGCCATTCGCCGAAAGCGAGGTTGGTGGTGACGATGATCGAGGTGCGCTCGTAGAGCCGGCTCATCAGATGGAACAGCAGCTGGCCGCCGGCCTGGGCGAAGGGCAGGTAGCCGAGTTCGTCGAGGATGACGAAGTCGCGTCGGATGAGCTGGTCTGCGGTGCGGCCCTGGCGTCCGGCACGGAGTTCGGCCTCGAGATGGTTGACCAGGTCGACGACGTTGTAGAAGCGGCCGCGTGCGGCCTTGCGGATGCAGGCGCGGGCGATGGCGACGGCGAGATGGGTCTTGCCGGTGCCGGTGCCGCCGACCAGCACGATGTTGCGCTTGCCCTCCAGGAAGCCACCTGTGGCGAGTTCCTGGATCAGGGGCTCGTTGACCGGTGAGGCGGCGAAGTCGAAGTCGGCCAGCTCCTTGGCCGTCGGCAGCCTGGCGGACGCCATCTGGTACTTGATGGAGCGCGCCTGCTTGTCGGCGACCTCGGTCTGCAGCAGCGTACCGATGATCTGCTGCACCGGATGACGGCGCTTGAGCCCGTCGGCGAGGATGTCGTCGTAGGCGGCGCGCATGCCCGCGAGCTTCAACGCCGTCATCATCGCCAGCACCTCATGACGCTCCATGACCGGCCTCCCTCAGGCGATCGTAGCGCTGACAGTCGGCCACCGGCCGGTGGCGAAGCTGCAGGCCCTCGGGCGTCGGGATGGTCGCCGGCGGTGCCGGCTGGCACTGCCGGGCGAGGATGTTGAGCACGACGTCGGCGCTGCAGGCGCCGAAGTCGAGCGCCTCGGCACAGGCCGCCTCGACCGCCTCCAGCCCGTCCTCCAGCACCGCCGCGAGGATCCTCACGAACTGCCTGTCACCGTCGTCGCAACCCGTCAGCCGGGCCCGTATGCGGCCGAGCGCGCCGGGCAGTTGCCAGCCCTTGAAGGGCGCGCCGTTCCTCAGCGCACCAGGCTTCCGCGTCAGGATCGGCACGTAGTGCCACGGATCGTAGGCGATCTCGCCGCGCCCGAAGCTCCGGGGATGCTCGGCGACGGTCTCGCCGTCCTGGCGGATGACGATCCGATCGGCGTAGGCCCGCACGTCGACCGGCCGCCCGACGGCACGGGCGGCGACGCTGTAGTGGTTGTTGTCGAAGCGCACCAGACAGGTCTTGGACACCGCCACCTCGGTGGCGTGGAAGCCGTCGAAGGGGCCGCGATAGGCCATCAGGAAGGGCCGCTCCTCCTCGAACACCTGCCACACCGTCTTGCCCTCGATCGTCGGATGCGGCCGCTTCTTGGCGTCCTCGATACACCGATCCATCAGCCACGCGTTGATCTCGGCGTAGGAGCGGCCCCGCGGGATGGGCACGAACAGGCGGCCGCGGACGTCACCCACCTGCCTCTCGACCTGCCCCTTCTCCCAGCCCGCACCCGGAGTGCACGCCACCGGCTCCACCAGATGGTGGGAGCACAGCTCCAGAAAGCGCCGGTTGTAGGCGCGCTCCTTGCCGACGAAGACCATGCTCACCGCCGTCTTCATGTTGTCGTAGATGCCCCGCCGGCAGACCCCGCCGAAGAAGTGGAAGGCCCGTTCGTGCGCCTCGAACACCATCTCCTGGCTCTCGCGCGGGAAGATCTGAACCAGCTGCATGCGGCTGTAGCAGAGCCGCATGTGCGCCGCCTTCACCTTGGTCGTCACACCCGACAGGCGCGCGTACTCGTGGCTCCAGTCGAACTGGTAGGCCTCGCCGGGATCGAAGCTCAGCGGCACAAAACCCTGCGACGGCGACAACAGCCGCCACCGCCGACGCCAGGTCCTGGCGTAGCGGCGCACCGCGTCGTAGCCGCCGCCATAGCCCAGAGCCGCAAGATCTTCATGAATCCGCAGCAGAGACAGCCGATCCCGGCGCGGCTTCTTCTCGTTGGCCTCCAGCTGGCGCTCGAGCTCATCCACCCACGGTCCAAGCTTCGGCATCGGCTGGATCTTGCGCTCGTAGCTGTACGAGGTCTCATCGCCCCGCACCACCTTGCGCACCGTGTTCTTCGAAACCCTCAAATCCCGGGCGATCTTCTTGATCGGAACGCCCCTCACCAGATGATCCCGACGGATCCGCGCAATCGTCTCCACTACCAGCATCTCCCCCACCTCGTCTGTCCAAACAACGAGGTGTGTTCAAGAGCACAAAACCAGGGGGGTCAATTTTGGACGCCGATAACCCCCAATAGGGGGTCAATATTCCACGCCGAACAACAATCCGACTTTGCGACACTCGACGATTAGCGATTGGGCCTTATCGAAATCGCCTTTGCGAAGACCATGCTCTTCAAGGATGTAACACCAGCCACGACTACTGATTTCAAAACCAATCGTTGACCGAAGCTCGATTATTGCTTCGCAGAACGCCTCCAGCTTGGTTTGGTATGAGGCTTCTGCCGCGGCCGATTGCCGACCTTGACGACGGCGGGGAAATTCGAGCGCGGTGTTCACGCTGCCGCATCGCTTTCAGTTTCAGCCCACGCGACAAACGACTGCATAAACTCAAAATGCCGCTGGGCGGCACGCTTAGCCGCAACCAAATTGCCAGGATCTTCGAGGGATTCGCGCTTCGCCGAGGCGAAGGCTTGCCACTTCAACTCAGCGGCGCGCTGGAAATCGGTGGGTGTTGAGAGTATGTTTGTCATTACCAAGTTCTTTCTGTCGTCCACAGAAATACGAAAGCCCCGGCACGCCCAATGCTGGGGCTTTCTCTTTTCGGGTCGATGGGATGGCGGCGAAGATCACGCGGCTTCGCCTCTTATGAAGGCGTCCAGGATCCGCTGGTAATAGAAGCGGCGGCCGCCGACACGGACACTTTTTGGCCCCTTACCTTCGAGTTGCCACATCGCCATTGTTTTCTCGGCGACGCCTAAGTATGCGGCCGCGTCGCGTCTGGTAAGTCTGCCGTCCGGCAATATCCGAACGCGAACCTGCTCAATTGCTGAGTCAGACCGCGATAGAGAGTGCTCAAGGGACATTTAATACCTTTTCATATGCGTTACACACTACGCATACATTACCATCACAAAATGGTAGCGCGCAAACAACTATTGCGTAATAATTGGCGCAGATGTTTTGGGAACGTGTCAGACGTTAAGGGGCCTGAGGGGCATGGTTAAGCAGGCTAGAAAAAGGGGACCGAAACCACTCCCTAAAGATGAGGTGAAGCGAGTCCCGCTAAATATGCGGACAACGCCTGCACTTAGAAAAAAGCTTGAGGATGAGCGCGAGCGATCCGGGCGATCCCTCGTTCAAGAAGTTGAATATCGGATGGAGAGGTCGTTTCTTCTCGACGACTTTCTTTCTTTTCTCGCAGATGACCCCGCGACCAAGTCATTTATTAGGGATGTGCTGACAGCCATCAAGGTGACCGAGGGTGAATACGAAAAATCCGTGTGGTCGGATTTAGAAGCGCATTCAACGGCTTCAACTTCGATTGCCAGTTTGTTGAAAAGTAGGGCACCCGAAATGTCAGATCGGTTGAGGAAACGAATCGATGCGCAAACCTCCAAAGCGAAAAAAGAACGGGAGGCCTGGAGTGCGCATGCTCAGAAGGTGTCCGCCTTCAAAGCCGGGCCACAACCAATCCCTGCACCCTCTCCGTTAGACGAAGCAGAACTTCTTGGCGAGGCAGTTGCCAGCGTCCTACTTGAGGAAAGTCGAAAAACAAAGGCACTAGCAGGCGCGCTAGCTAACGCAAAGAAACTGCGAGACGAGGCGATCGCCGCTGCCCAAGCCATCGAAAACTCCAAAGACTAGATGTCTCGTAGCTTCACCCGCTTAACCCGCCCCAACATCCGCAAGCTCAAACCGGGTGAGCGGATAACCGAGGGTGGTATCACCGTTGAAAAGCTATTCGACGGCGACGTTCGTTACTCGATCAATGTGATGGTTGACGGGACCCGCATACATAGAGTGATCGGTCGCGAGAGCGACGGCACGACTCGCACCCAGGCCGAAGAGTTCATCTCGAAGGCTCGGTCGGACGCTCGCGAGGATCGGCTAACGCTCCCAAGGGGTCGGAAGCTTCACCTTAATTTTGCCGCCGCTGCCGATTTGTATCTGACGAGGCTCAAGGATGTGGGTGGCAAGGACTATGTCAACAACGAACAGCACATTCGCCTCCACCTAAAGCCCTATTTTGGCACGATGCGGCTCGACCAAATATCAACGTTTACCCTCCAAAAATTCCACAACGAATGCCTGACGAAGGAACTTACCGAGTCAACGACGAACCGAGTTCTTGCAACGTACCGACGCATGGGCCGGCGTCTCCACCAATGGAAGATCATTCCCGTGCTACCCGAGATGATCCCGTTGCCAAAGGAGCGGAACGAGCGAACCTACGTCCTCGCCCCGGCTGACGATGAGAATCTGTTAGACGCTGCGCTCCAAGACAGCAACCCCTACATCTGGTTGTTTATCAAACTCGGACTAGCCACGGGACTGCGCCCCACTGAGATACTCACCTCACGCTTTGACGGCTTCAACGCCGAGAGGCGTCGGCTCAAGGCGCTTGTCAAGGGCGGGAAGTGGCGCGACCAGCCTTTAACGCCAGGCATAACGAAAATCCTTGAACGCGAACGCGAAATGACCCAGGACCGGGAGGGCTGGCTTTTCCCAAGCACGACTTCGAAGAAGGGGCACATCCTCTCAATGTCGAAGGCGTTTGAACGATGTGTGAAGCGAGCCGGACTCGATCCTAACGTCGCATTACCTCACTGCATGAGGCACACGGCGATAACACGCCTGGCGGCTACAGGGGCCGACATCAAGACCATTCAGGAGTTCTCAGGCCACGAGAGCCTGGCGATGGTTCTACGCTACGCTCACGCACAAGACGACGCCGTAGACCGCGCACTGGAGAAGATGGAAAAGGGAACAGTCGCCGAACACCCGAGGGCAAAAAAGACCCAAGAATCCTGACGCCGTTACACAGAAATTACACATGCAACCCGCAAAGAGCGGAAACCGCCTCCACACCATCAGCCCGAACCCCTTGTAAACCTTGGCGCTCCTGCCCCAACTCGAACGGGGACTGTCCGTTAAGACAGCAGATTGTTGATCTGCTTTCCGAGTTCTCATCGATCATGCTTGTCGAGCCAACCGATCTCATAGCCTTTGTCGCCGCGGCATTGGTCGTGGTTGTTTCGCCCGGTCCCGATACGCTGTTGATCCTGCGTAACACGCTCTCGTCGGGCCGAGGCGTTGGTCTTGCCACTGTGATCGGCGTGCAGCTCGGCCTGGTTGTTCATACGACCGCAGCCATCGTCGGCTTGTCCCTGATCATCGTCTCGCTACCCGCACTCTATAGCGCCATCGCGATAGCCGGAGCGCTTTATCTGGCGTGGCTGGGGTATCAAAGTATCCGTGCCGGGGTGATGTTTCTCGGGGACGAAAACGCCCTTGTCATCGGTCGGGCAAAGGGCCTGCGTGACGCCGCAATCACCAATATTCTTAATCCTAAGGTGATCTTTCTATTCCTCGCGTTAATGCCAAATTTCGTGCGGCCAGCCGCCGGCGACGTCTCCGGGCAACTCGCAACGCTCGGCGTCGCCCTGATCTTCGTCAACACGATCTGGCAAGGAGCTCTCGCACTCGCCGCCGAAGGCGCGCGTAGATGGCTCGCCGAAACGCGCACCCAGCGCACGCTGTCGTGGATCACCGGCGTGGTTCTTGTCGTCTTCGCCGTGGCGTTAATCGTTGAACACGCGACCTAACACATTTCAGACCCCACGGCTGCCGGCATACGCTAGACTTGGGGCGTCTACATCAGGCTGGCCAGCGCGGGGGGGGACGTCATGGCAAAAAAAGCGATAGCAAAGAAGATCAAAACTCGAACCGAAACCGATACGTTCGGTCCGATCGAGGTTCCCGCTGATCGGTATTGGGGCGCGCAAACCCAACGCAGCCGACAGAATTTCAAGATCGGTTGGGAACAGATGCCGGATCCCGTAATCCGGGCTTACGCCGTTCTCAAACGCTCCTGCGCGGTCGTCAACATGGGGCAAGGCGATCTGCCAAAGCGCGTCGGCCGAGGCATCGTGCGCGCTGCCGATGACATCATCGCCGGTAAGCTCGATGGCAACTTCCCGCTGGTCGTGTGGCAAACCGGCTCCGGCACCCAAACCAATATGAACGTCAACGAGGTGTTGTCCAATCGCGCCATCGAGATCCTCGGCGGCAAGAAAGGCTCGAAAAAGCCGGTCCACCCTAACGACCATTGCAACATGGGCCAGTCGTCGAACGACACCTTTCCGACCGCGATGCACGTCGCCGCCGGCGAAGAACTAACACGACGCCTGCTACCCGCACTTAAGCACCTCGAGCGCGGCTTGGCACGCAAAGCCAAGGCGTGGGACAGCATCATTAAGATTGGCCGCACCCATACCCAGGATGCCACACCGCTAACACTAGGCCAGGAGTTCTCGGGCTACGCGCATCAGATCGCAAACGGAATCGCGCGCGTCAACGCAGCGTTGCCTCGCATTTTCGAGTTGGCGCAGGGCGGTACCGCGGTCGGCACCGGGCTTAACACGACCAAAGGTTTCGATCGCAGGATTGCTGCCGAGATCCGCAGATTCACCAAACTGCCATTTGTCACAGCGCCCAACAAATTCGAAGCGTTGGCGACGCACGATGCCGTTGTTGAGGCCCATGGCGCGCTCAATGTGATCGCGGTCAGCCTTATGAAGATCGCCAACGATGTTCGGTTCTTAGGTTCGGGCCCGCGCAGCGGTCTCGGTGAGCTGATCTTGCCGGAAAATGAACCGGGATCGTCAATCATGCCGGGCAAGGTCAACCCCACGCAATGCGAGGCGTTGACGATGGTCTGCGCTCAGGTAATGGGCAATCAGACCGCGGTTGGCGTCGCCGGCTCGAACGGGCATTTCGAGCTCAACGTGTTTAAGCCCGTGATGATCTACAACCTCCTGCAATCGATACGGTTGATTGCGGATGCCGCGGTTAGCTTCCAGGACAATTGCATCGCCGGCACGCAGCCCAATCGCCGTCGCATCACCGATCTGATGGAACAGTCTTTGATGTTGGTCACCGCACTGGCACCGCACGTGGGCTACGACAACGCCGCCAAGATCGCGAAGACCGCACACAAAGACGGCACCACGTTGATCCAAGCGGCCAAGAAACTTGGACTGGCCAATGAAGAGCAATTCGCCAAATGGGTGCGACCGGAGAAAATGGTGGGCCCGAGCTAAACCATCACCCCGACGGATACCGGCCTGCGCAAACGCTCCGTCGTGATTGGCGGCCATGCCACCAGCGTGACCCTTGAGGACGTATTCTGGCGCGGCCTGCAACGCATCGCGGCGGCTCGGAATTCCTCGGTCAATGCGCTGCTTACCGAGATCGACCGCCAACGCGATGGCAATCTCTCAAGCGCGATCCGCGTTTATGTGTTTGAGAAGTTGACTGGGGAGCGCAGCCTGCGGTCTTAGCCGCCTAAGACCGTCAAGAACCTCGCTTAAGGCATGTCGATTTTGAACATCCTAGCCGCGTTGTGGACGGCGATAGTGTCGATGGTCTCCTCGTCGAGGTGACCAAACGTGTCGTCGACGACCTTGTGCGATTTGAGATGCGTGTTGCGGACATGCGGGTAGTCCGACCCCCACACCAGACGGTTGGGATCTAATTCTGACGTTACCGTGCGGATTAACGGATCATCGATCACGCCGACATAGAGCTGATCGAGATAGTCGCGGATCGGCCTTTTCGGCGGAACGATTCCGAGGTTCGGGCCAAAATCATAGGCCACTTGCTCACAGCGATAGAGCCAATGTGGCAGCCACGACGCTTCATACTCGACCAGGAAGAGTTTGAGCCTTGGAAACCGATCGAATATCCCGCCAAAGATGAACTCGTTGGCGACCACCTGGCCCGCCTCGGCCATTAAGTCGAGATAACCCCGCGGCGCGTAGCGAAGCTTGTCGCCAGTAAAGACAAAGACATCCTTCTTCATGCCGGTCGAAATATGGATCGCGAGCGGCACCTCCATCTCCTCTGCGGCAGCCCAGAAGCGATCATACTTCGGATCGGAGTAGTGGCCCCATTCGGGTCGGGTATCGCCGTTGATCATGCCGCAGCGAAAACCGCGTTTGGCGTTGCGCGCGAGTTCCTTGAGCGCAAGATCCACATCTTCCATATGAACCAGGGACGCGCCCAGCATCCGATTCGGCACCTGGCTGCAATATTCGTGCAGCCAATCGTTGTAGACAGCAAAGCAATCGCGCGCGAGATCGGTGTTCGGTAGCGGGAACACCATCATTCCTTTGGTCGGGAACAACACTTCGGCCCAAACCCGGTCCTCGTCCATACAAGCGGCGCGATACACCGGATCAGTGTTGGTGCGGCGCGCCCGCTGAACCATTTCATCACCGAGATCGAGATCTCCGGTCGGTAGATAATCCTCGCCGGTGAAATAAACCCGACCGCCGCTTTGGATGCCGCCGCCACCGGTTTGTTGGGGCTCGATAACGCGCGGGACGGCATCGCCCCACTTGGCCCGAAGTGGTTTCTCCCAGAGATCGCCGGCTTCGTTGACGTGAGAATCTGCAGAATTGATCCAGCTACGCGCCATCTGTGCGAGACGTCCTTAGGTTATCACTATCAAAAGCGGCCGCTCATACCCGGTGGTGGTGACCGGTACCACCCGGTGGCATCTCATCCGGGCTGGCAATACCGGTCGCTTCTGCCAAGCTCTCCAGGCGTAGGTTGAGTTCGGGATCGTCCGGACGCTCGAACGGTGCCGTCTCGTTTTCATCGCGATTGCGCGGTCGTCCGATCAAGCGCACGACGTCTTCAACGCCGGCCGCCGGGACCGTGATGAAAAAGATTTTCATCGGTCCTTTGCCTTCGTTGACGAAGCCATGATTGCGGTAGCGGCCGACAAACACCAGCGACCCCGGCTCGATCGGGTGGGCCACGCTGTCGATGAACACCGTACCGTGCCCTTCGAAAACGAAAAGAAACTCGTCCTGCTTGCGATGGCCGTGATCGCGAAGTACCCCGCCCTCCTCGATTACTTGGACCGCGGCCATGTAAAGATTTGCCGGGAAGGTATCCGGCGTCATCTTCAGAGTCATGTAGCCGCCCGAGGGCTGCGGCAGCCAATAGGATTCACCGTCTTCCGGGCCCCAAACGCCATACGGTCCTGGTTCCGGTAGATCTGAAAGCTGCGCTCGTATGTCGGCTACGGACTCTGCTGTATCGCTGGTCATTGGTGCCCTCATCGGTTCTTGCGGCGACTCGCTCGGCCTGAGTCGCAAATAGTAACACAGGGCGTTCTCATGCTTGCGCAAACGTCAGCCCTTGACCTGGACCGCGATCGTTCGCACCCTAGCGCGACGCCCTCGATTTTTGGCAGTCATCGCCAACTGCGGCGGGAGGCAGCATGTCGTCGAAACGGCGAATCATCGTGGCCATTACGGGTGCCAGCGGCTCGATCTACGGCGTGCGGCTGCTTGAGCTGCTTGGCGATGTCACCGACGTCGAAACCCACCTCATCCTCAGCCGTGCTGGCCGCCTCACACTCGCCAAGGAGTGCCAGCTCGCGCCGGCGGATATCGCGAAGTACGCCGACGTGGTGCATGCCCCCAGCAATATCGGTGCGCCGATATCATCGGGCTCGTTCCGGGTACACGGCATGATCATCGCGCCGTGCTCGATTCGCACCGCGTCGAGTATTGCGGGCGGCATCACCGACGAACTCACCAGCCGGGCTGCCGATGTAATGCTTAAGGAGCGCCGGCGCCTGGTCATCGCGATCCGCGAGACGCCACTCCACCAGGGGCATCTTGAAACACTGGCCAAACTCGCAGGCCTCGGCGCTATCATTTTTCCGCCGGTTCCGAGCTTCTATCACGAACCAAAAACCATCAACGCCATCGTCGACCAAACCTGCATGCGCCTGCTCGATCAATTGGACGTCGAAGTGGACGCGGCACCGCGTTGGGGTGAAGCCGACGGTATTGCCGCGGTCGGCGACGGTGAGGTTTAGATAGCCGCCGTTACCGGCATACGCCTCAGTCGTAGAACAGCAGCGTTCGAACCTCGATGCTTTCGCGCGGCACGGCGTTAGGCCGACCATCCGGCAGATCGAACGTTCCGTGTGCGGTCCACCGTGCCGTGCCGTCGGTAAGTGAATCGAAGCACTTCAGCAACACCACTTCGTCGCCATCTATATCGGGAAAGTAGTACCAGCGCTGGTTGGGATTGTGCACCAGCATGTAGATGCCGCCGATTCTACCGTCGGGGTAGCGGCGCTCCGCTGCCACCAGATCGTCGTCGGAAATCGAGTCGTAGCCGCAGATCACCAGGGGTTTGGTCTCGACCGGGTTGACGATCGGCCGCCACACGTTGATCGAGGCGTATCGATTTTCAAGCCGTGCCTCGGCCTCAGCGGCCGGGAGCAAGTCGCGTACGCGCTGCGGCGCCGAGCGCACGGTGAAATCATTGTGCATGCTCCTAACAGGACCGCGCACTTTGAGACGGATTTGCTTCTCCTCGTCGTCGACGCGAATGGTGTGATCGAAAACCACGACCTTACTGGCGCCAGTCGCGTGCTCGATAAGCGTTTCCATCTCGGGGTAGTAAACGCGACGGATTTCGTCGTCGTCGTAGAAATCGACGACATTTGTTGCGTAACGCCTTAAGGCGAAGCCTTGGCGATCCAGCTGGAGATCCCCGGCGAGCGGCCCGGCATCATGGATCTCGACCTCGTGTACTGACAAATTTCCGGATTGTTCATCCGGACCGGTTCCGGCCTCGGCAACCACCGCGACCGGCATATCACCCCGGTTCGCGACAAAGCGAAGCGGTGCTTTCAATAGGGCGAATTCGAGATCCTCCGACGCGTTCGTCATCGCTTAGCCTTCACTTCGGTTGGCCCCGCCCTTGACAATTACCGGACGATGGCCCGGCGATCGAACCCCGACGGCACCGGCAGGGTCGGGTTTTCGTCGAACAGCCTAGCCCACGCCGCCCGCGCGATGCGATCGGCATCGGCAACAATCTGCGATTCGTCCATCGTCAGTACTTCGCCGTCGCACATGAGCCAGCGGCCGTCAACCATAGCGGCGACGATATCGCTGGCGCGCCCTTGATGAACAAACGACGACACGACCCGCATCAGCGGAACCAAATGCGCCTGACGCAACTCGATCATGATGAGGTCGGCCGGATTGCCCACTTCGATACTGCCGCCAGCCAGGCCGAGCGCCCGATAACCATTTTTCGTCGCCCAGCGGAGCGCTTCTTCGGGACGTGGGTTGCGGCCATCGGCGGTGCGCACCCGTTCCATGAACATGCCGGTGCGCATCACCTCGACCATATCCTCGGCCATGTTGTCGGTGCCCATCGCGATATTGGCGCCGGCGTTCGCCATTTCACGGATGCGCGGGCTGAGCCCGCGTCGCGCCGCAATAGCCGAGTTGAAGGCGACATTGACACCGGCATTGCCGAGCAGGTCCTCCTCGGGCGGGGTCATGCAGCGGCAATGCGCGGCGATCAGCCGGTCGCTTAGGAATCCGTTCGCGGCCAGGTATTCCGTAGGTAACTGTCCGCGTGCGACCTTCACGGCGTCGACCTCGCCCCACATCTGGCTCAAATGGATCGTCGCCAGCGTATCCAACTCGTCTTGCAGCGCGCGCAATCGTCCCAGCAGATCTGGTGAGCACATGTCCGGGGCATGCGCCGAAACGCCGATCCGAATACGGCCGTCACCGGCCCCGTGCCAATCGGCGTGGGCGCGCTGGGTGCGTGCGACCGCGTCGGCGGCCGCCGCGTCATCGACAACAAACGCGCCCGGTTCGCCGATCGATGCGCCGGTCCGATCGGCGCCGCGTTCGGTCAGCGTGATACGCAAGCCCGAATCGACCATGGCTTGCGCGTAATCGCCGACGTTGACCGAGTCCTCGAGCACGGCTGTGGTGCCGCTGCGAATCGCTTCGAGGGCGCCGAGTTGGCACATGATCCGACGCTCATCAGCGGTGAGCACCGGGAGCGGTAACTCGGCCATACCACCGGCGAAAGGCGGTGCGTGTGGCGGCGATAAATCTTCGTAGATGCCACGGGCAAGCGTGAGTTCGAAATGGGTGTGAAGGTTGGCAAAGCCCGGCAGCACTGCCTTGCCCGATCCATCGACCCGTTCGGCATCGGCGTAGCGCGCAAGAACATCCGCCGACGGTCCGACATCGACAATTATCGTACCCTCCACGGCAACGGCAGCGTCAAAGAGAACCGTATCTTCGGGGTCGACGGTAACCACCGTCGCGCTGTGGATTACGCGCATCAGGCGCTTGCTTGTGCTCACTCGCGGCCGAGAAACAGGCGCGCCGCGTTGTCGAAAGCAATCGCCTTGGCAACCGCCGGCGGCAGTTGATCCAACCATCGGCGATGTTCCTTGATTAAGTCGCCGTAGCTATCCCATCGACCCGTTACATAGGTGTCGCTGCCGATTACAAAGCGATCGGGATGGTTCACAAACAACGACCGCCACGCCGGTTTGATCCAACTATCTCCTGCAATATCGGCGGCGCGGAAAGAGAGCTCGACCCATAGCTTGTCATCATCTGCTAACAGCGGGCCGATCACCTCCGGTTCCTCAATCATACCCCCATGTGCCCACAGCAGTTTGAGCTCCGGAAATTGCCAACGCAGGGATTGGATTGGCGCTTTTCCGGAATGAACGTGCAGCGGAACGTCGTGCGCGATTGCCAACTCGGCGGCCCGTCGCGCAACGGGTTTGGTCGTTTCCGCCGCCGATTGAAAGTGTACTTCGCCAATTCCCCGATAGCGTCCGCTCGCCAGCCGCTCGTCCAGGTAGCTCTCACCAAAAGGATCGACGGCCCAGTTGGCCGATGTGACTCCCTTGCGGTAGGGGCGCAATACCGCAACAAACCGTGCGCGGTTGAGGCGAATTAGCCGGCGAGTGCCGTCGTCAGGCGAACTCGATATCGCGGCCCCGGCAATGCCGGCGTCACGCAATAGTCTGCGAATCCTGATCGGCGGATAGGGTTGCCATGCCGGCTCGCTGTAATGGATATGGGCATCGAAGATCGCCAATCTCGTCACCGGTGCCCGACCCACCGCGATCGCAGCTGCGGCAATCGTGATAAGCGCAAGTAATGCAGATAGCGTTATCGCTCTCATCGCTCCGTCGCACTGTTAACGCCGCAGGCCTCGCGCGCAACCATTAGTTCTTCTTCAACAGCGTCCCGAGACCCTGGAGCAACTGTTGCGCCGGGCTCGCGGCCGGTTGCTGCTGCTGGGTCTGCCCGGTCGGCGGCGGCGGCGGAATTTGTCCCCCCGTCGTCGGCTGCTGGGTCGCGCTAGGCGTCGCGGAACCGCTTGACCCGCCGAGGATATTCGAAAGTGGGTTGTTCTTTCCCAGGGCTTTTCTAATGATCGATGCACCGGCGCGTTGGGCAAGGTAGGCCTCGAGCTCGCGCGTGCGGACATCACGGCGCGGCGCGTCGATCGGTCCACTAAGATCCAAGCCAACGGTCGGCGCGTTGGCGTGCTCGGTCAGCCGAAATCGACTGGTTAGATTGAGATCCCACCGCGGCAGATCAATTTTTGCCTTTGCCGCCCCTTCCGCAGCATCCAGTTGCGCCCGAATACCGTTGGCGGTAACGACGCCGCGATTGATGGAAAATTCGCCACCCACCGACTGAAACTGCGTGACGCCACCGCCCATGGTCGACTGAATAAGCGAAAGATAATCCGTAATCTCGTTCAAACGCTGGAGCCGATCACTCAACGCACGAAGATTGATTCCGGTCACCGACCCGTCGCGCGCGCTCGCCGACCCCTCGCCCCCCAGCGTTGAGATCATTTCGAACTGATTTCTCCCGAGCGCGGTAAATTGTCCTTGAATGTCGACCAGCCCCGTAAGGGTATCAATCCCAGCCGCCTGTTTGATGGCGGCGGCAAGATCGGCGCCGGTCAGGTTGAGCGACAAACCGAGGCGCGGCGTGTCGGCGGTACTAACGCGAGCGGCGATCTGGACATCTCCGGCAAACAGTTTGCCCAGCAAAGGATTGACATCGATCACTCCGTCCTCGACCGCTAGTTTGAGTTGCGGTTCGACAAAGTCGTAGGCACCCCAGGTGATACCGCGTGACGATATCTGGATGGTTCCATCAAAGGTGTTGGCGAAACCAAGGTCGATCGGGTCGCGCGACCATCGCTCCTGGGCGGCACGGCCACCGCCCGACAACGACCCCGATTGCTTCTTCCCAGATTGTGAGGCGGCTTCTGCGCGCGGCAGGAACAGGTCGAGCAGGATTTCGCTGGTTCGTATGTTGGCATCGATGCGCGGGCGCGCATCACCAAAACTCAACCCGACATCGCACGAGAATCGAGCAGGGCCGATTTTACCGTCCATCCCGCTCAGGGTTACGCGCTGGTGATTGCCCTGTACGGCGGTCTTAATCGACACACCACCGAGATTGACCGCGGCCGGCTGATAGTCAACACCAACATTGGCGAGAAACTTCGCAACGTCGGGATGTGACATTGCCAATTGTAAGCTGTATTCGGGGCCCGCAAGAGGCATCAGGGCGCCGGCCGCGTTCATTTGCGCGCCGGCCGCATTAAGCGCCAAATCAATGTCCAGCGCTTCAAGCCCACCCTTGACTTTGCCGATTGCTTCTACGGCGCCTTTGACATCAAGATCGATCGTAGGATCGAGTCGGCGAACGAAGGTGGCCAGATTTGGGCTCGACAGATTGAGCGACAGATCGAAGGCTGGCGTTTCGTCCGCCGCCCCGAGTCCGACTCCCGTGATCGTTCCCGAAACGACCGCCTTGAGCCCCTTGACCGCCAGTGTCGTGTTGACCGCTAGCGACGCTGCCGAACCGGATATCGACCCCTTGGCCGTCACCTCTCCGAGTCGTGCGATCATCGGCTCACTGATAGCTAACGCCCGCGCTGCTCGCGAAGGTTTAGCTATCGTCATGTTGAAGTCTGTGGAGATAGCGGGATTCTTGGAGAAGTTGCGACCGCGCGCCGATAGCGCCGCGGCAACGCCGACCGCGTTGGTCGTACTCAATTCGCGAACAGTGAGCTCACCCGCCAGCAGCGATAGGTCGACCTTCAACTCCTGGATGGACGTTCCGCTATAGATGAGCGATCCAGCGCTGAGTTTGAAGTTGGTATCAAAAGTATCAAGCACCGCGAGCGGCGCGACAGCATCCGATTGCTTTGATTTCGCAGGCTCGCTTGCCGCTTCACCAGTGCCCGACTGGGGCTCCTCGCCGGACCGGCTGGGTAAATAGGCATCGATATTGAACCGATCGAGCGTGGCATCAATGCTAAACGACGGACGCGTGCGAAACGCATAGGCCGTACCACCGGTGATCTTCGTCGAATCGAGAATCAGATCAATGTCGTAAACCTGGGCGACGTCTGCGGTGACCCTTACCTGGCTGGACAGTGCAAATTTGCGCAATCGATCGACTGCGATGCTCTTCGTATCAACCGACAACCAGTCAAGAACAGCGCGGATATTGTCGGAGTTCGCGCGAATGCTGCCCTCAAACTGAGGCGCCCGGTCGACTGTGGTCAGCGTCCCTTCGATCGCAACGTCCGACCCGCCCGGGAGTTGCGCCGCCAAGCGTTGAAGCTTCACGGTCCCGTTTTCAATGGCCGCGTCGAGCGCCGCGCGACGAACAACGCGGTCGCGGTAGGTGAGCGCCTCCACCTCCAGAATTACACTGCCATTCAGGTTTTCCGGGAGGGTGAACGACGCCGGCCCCACACTCTCGGGCTCGCTGGTATCAGAAGCCGCCGGCGCCTGTGTCTTCGTCGATGGGTTGGACTCGAGATCGGCCAACAAGCTATCGGCATCGAGACGATTGACCGACAGTGCAACGTCGACGCGGATTTGATTGCCAAGCGCTGCATTGATCGCGCCGCGTGCGTTGCTGTCACCGAGTTCGAGCGCAAAATCGTTGAGCGCGACATCGCGGCGGGTTGCGTCAACACCAGCCGTAAGCACGTAGGGCTGAGACATTTTCGGGAGATCCCCAGGCGCGCTCCCGGCGAGTTGCGCCAGGCGGCCGATGAGCCTTCCGAGGTCGCCGCCACTAAGCTTCAGCTTGCCGTCAATATGGGCATCTTGGGTGGGTTCGCTGGCTTGCCCTCTGAATGTGAGCATCGCCCCCGCATCGCCGAGGCCAATCGGTCCCTGCGCCGCGAGCGACCCGGTGCTGATAGCGAAGTTGATCGGGACCTGACGCAGCACAAGCTCGCCCACCCCGGCAAACGGGCCCTGCAACGATTCCGCCGACAGCGTGGCGTCAATGGCATCAATCTGAACCGTCTGGTCGGATTTTGCGTCACGAAAGGAAATCGATCCCTGCTCGATAACAACGCGGTCGATCCGTATCGCCGGGCCGTCGTCGTCGCCCTGCCCTGCGTTCGCTCCGGTGTCTGCCTTGCTGCCGTCACCCGACACAATATCCAGGCTGCTGCGCCCGTCGGCGAGGACTTCGATGGCTATCACTGGTTTGACGAGTGTGATGCTGCGAACCTGGATATCCCCGCTAAGCAGGGGCCCAAGCGCGAGATCCACTTCGACCGAATCGAGCGTTGCCATGTTGGCGTTTGCCGCCCCATCGATATTGGCGAATCGGATGCCACGAACGCTCGCCCTAGGGCTTGGGAATACACGGGCGTCGATGTCGCCGGTAATGACCAGCTTGCGACCAGTCGCTGCTTCGACCTGTCGGGCAATATTAGGTTTGAAGTCGTTGAGGTCGATAAATACCGGTGCCAGCAGCGCAAGCGCCAACGCGATGAAAACAATGGCACCGATGCCGATCGCGATTTTTTTCAAGGTTGCCTCTCTGCTAGGCGTTGGGCGTGGATTTTCTCGCGGCCGGCTGTTGATCGCCATTGCGAATAGGTTAATCTAGGCCAAAGCAAGCGCTACTTCGAGTGCGATGCCCGTCATCAAGGTTTGTGTTCTCGCCGTCATTTACAAGCCCACCCCGCAGTAAATCGCTGCATAACAAATGTGCGTGAAGTGAACTATTATGCGGAACCTGCGCGCGGGAGGCATGCCGCTCAACGACCGGCCACTTTACCGGCCATATATATTGAAGGGGGACTTTCATGAAAGCGTCTGATCTGTTCGTCAAGTGCCTGGAAGCTGAAGGCGTTGAGCGAATTTACGGAGTACCCGGCGAAGAAAACGCCGACATTATGCTGTCGCTAATGGACAGCTCGATCGAATTCATTCTGTGCCGTCACGAGCAGGCCGCGGCATTTGCCGCCGACGTCTATGGCCGCCTGACCGGCAAACCCGGCCTCTGCCTCGGTACGCTTGGGCCGGGCGCGACCAATCTGGTCACCGGGGTCGCAGATGCCAACATGGATCGGGCGCCACTTATCTGCCTCTTGGGGCAAGCGTCGACGACTCGGCTCCATAAGGAGAGTCACCAGAACATGGACTCGATCGCGATGTACGAGCCGATTAGCAAATGGGCATCGTCGATCACCCATGAACGGAACATTCCCGAAACTGTCCGCAAGGCCTTCAAGATCGCCCAGCAGGAGAAGCCGGGCGCGACCATTATTGAATTGCCGGAAGACTTGGCCAAGCGAGATGTCAAGGGCCTGAAACCCCTGACGGTCAACAAGACGCGGCGCGCCGCGGCGGACTGGAAAGGCATCGACCAAGCGCTCAAAATGATCGTCAAGGCCAAAAATCCGATCATCCTGGCCGGCAACGGCGCGGTTCGCAAACGCGCTTCAGACCAGCTCCACCGCCTGGTTCGCAAGACCGGCATCGCGGTGGTCAACACCTTTATGGGTAAGGGCGCGATACCGCGCAACGATCCGCACTGCCTGTTCACGTTGGGCCTGCAAGGGCGCGATCATGTCAACGCGGCGATCGATGCCGCCGACGTCATCATCTCGGTCGGCTACGACCTGGTCGAGTTTAGTCCAGAAGCCTGGAACAAACACGGCGGCAAGAAGATCATCCATATCGACTTCTGGCCGGCCGAAATTGACGATGCCTACACCGTCGACGTTGAGATCGTCGCCGACGTTGCCGATGCTTTGTGGCAACTCAACGAGGAGATCAACAAGCGCTACGAGCACAAGATGCCGATCTTCGACATCTCAAAGCGGGCGAAGCTGCGTAAGCGCATCCAAGACGACTTCGCGATGGAGAAGAACAGCAAGGCGTTTCCGATGAAGCCACAGAAGATTCTGTGGGACGTAAAGGCGAGCTCTCAATCGGTTAGAATCGGGGCGACGTGACACGGGGATCAGGGGAACCAGCGATGGCCAAATGGGCTTTTTTGACATCGCGAATCGGTATGCGGGGCTGGACGCCAAGAACGAGAAGATCGACATCCGTGGGAAGACTTCCGACCGCGTCTCGAGGCGGCATGGCGCAAGCCGGACGAGGACCGGAAGTCTCCGGCGGGACGCAAGCCGTGGGATGCGCTGGTGATGTTCAAGGCGATCGTTCTCTGCGCGCTTTACAACCTGTCGGACGATCAGGTGGAGTACCAGCTTCGCGACCGCCTCTCGTTCACGATGCCTACACCGATCGACGTTGAGATCGTCGCCGACGTTGCCGATGCTTTGTGGCAACTCAACGAGGAGATCAACAAGCGCTACGAGCACAAGATGCCGATCTTCGTTATCAGGTGACCGACGCGGCGGTGCACGACAGCCAGGTCGTGGAGGACATCCTGGATGCGGAACTGCTGGGCGGACAGCGCCTACCGGTCGGCGGAGATCGAGGCGAAGCTGGGTGAGAAGGGTCTGAAGAGCCGGATCCACCGCAAGCGCATCCAAGACGACTTCGCGATGGAGAAGAACAGCAAGGCGTTTCCGATGAAGCCACAGAAGATTCTCAGGAGCGACCGAACGTCCCGAGGCCGGGTGACGTAAAAGAGAGTTTCTTGGTCCCGAGGACATTCTGTTGTCAGACGTCGGCGCCCACAAAATGTGGATCTCGCGCTACTACCAATGCGACGAATCCAACACCTGCTTAATCTCGAACGGATTTTGCACGATGGGCTTCGCGTTTCCCGGCTCCATTGGCGCCAAGCACGCGTTTCCAGATCGCAAAATCATGTCGATCAATGGCGATGCCGGCTTCATGATGAACTTTCAGGACATTGAAACCGCGGTTCGCTACAAACTCAACATCGTTGCCATGGTCTGGCTCGACGGTGAGTACGGGCTGATTAAGTGGAAGCAACAGAACCACTTCAACGGCCGCCACAGCGAACTCGCGTTTAACAACCCAAATTTCGAGATGTTGGCCAAGTCGTTTGGGGCCTGGGGCAAAGTGATCAAAAAACCGAGCGAGCTCAAACCGGCGCTGGCCCAGGCGTTCAAGCAAAAGGGCCCAGCGATTATAGCCGTGCCCGTCGACTATGGTGAGAATCGCAAAATGACCAAGCGGCTCGGAGACTTGGAGTTCACCATCTAAGTCGCACAGATATTCTTGAGAAAGGCCCGCCAAACATGGCGGGCCTTTTTTTATCAACGAACACGTCCGGAGTTCAGTCCTTGTTGTGTACGAGATAAGCCCGGTTGCCGTCCGACACATAGAAGTTTGCCACCGATCCAATTGTCAGGTTGAAAACTTGGGATTCGCTGGCAATGGTTTCGATCGCTCGGATTCGCACAACGCTGCCCTCGAACAGGGTGTCACCCGTCATGAGGGTTCCCGCGACCTTCCAGCGATGCGGGCCAACCGCAAAGGGATGGCGCCGGGTAACGCCGATCCCGTTGATGCGCAAATATGATTGTGCGCTTGTGCTGAAAATCCCCGCGACCTCCGCAGATATCCTGCGCTCCTTCTTAAAATCATAGGCTGCCACGCGATCGCCAACACGAACCGCGTCGATCGACCTTGTTGTACCGTCCGCCATCAACACCAGTGTCGCCCCGACGAAACAGGATTCAGCGGAGCCGGATGAGCTTGCCGCGCCGTCCCCGGCCGTCTCTGACCCAATACCAGCATCGTTGCTAAGTCCCGGGTCTTGGGTAACGCTGAAGCCTGGCTCCACCTCGATCGAACTCGACCCCACGGCGACCGAGGCGATCTGCCCAACCGTAATGAGTTGGTTAGCGCCACCGCCGAGCGGGGTCAGTTCGACAATGCCCTCAGCGACGGCGACCGCCGTATTACCGAGTTCGTCAACGCTGACTGTGAAATCCGTTCCACGGATACCGATGAGAACCGCAGGCGTAACCAGCTGAACCCCAGGTTTGGCCATCTTGCCGGAAATGAACCTGAGGGCGCCGCGGCTAAAGCTGGCGATGAGACGATCTGGCTGCGATCCGCGTGCATAAACGAAACTGTCGAGAACCAGCCGACCGGCCGATCCAATCCGAATCTCGGTTTCGTCATTGAACCGCAGATGCGCCGCGCCTTGCGCGACTGTCTCAACAAGTTCGCTCGGGAAGATTTCGCTGCGGATGAAGATCTCGCGTTGCGATTCGCCGCTCGGCGTCCCGTACGCGTTCACTTTGATAAGTTTTACCACGCCAATACTGGGAGCAGCATTCACCGGCGCACCCGGCAAAACCGTTATCACCAATACCACAATAACGATAGCGGCAACCTTGGCGAAAGGCTGCATCGTATTGCCCTCCTGGACGACGGCCTCAGGCCACAACTAGACCTTTTTCTTGGCCGTCCAACTTCCGTTGCAGTTTATTTCGCCGGCGTTGATCTGCAAGTCGCCCGATCCATCGGCGCTCGACATGCGCCCAGAGAAGCTGCCCGAGCCTACCGATCCCGACGCATTGCCTTTGAAGTTTCCATGGCGGTCTATCTTTCCGGTGACCTGGTAGAGCCCAACGGACGGGTGCATCGCTTCGCCTTTGATCCGGCCATCTTTGATCGTGAGGCGCCGAACGATAACTCCATCGCAGTCGCCCGTCGGCGACAATTTCATATCCCAGGCCCCGTTGAACGCTGATATGTCGTCGACGTTCACGGCGGGTATTATCTCGCGTCCCGGTGTTTGCCGACCCATCTCAAGGTCCTTCAAGCGCAATCGCGCAATGCTCGCAAACGTTCCCGACGGATATTTTCCAAGGTAGTTCTGGAAGTCCGCCGCATTTTTGCTCGTGGCGATCGAAGCCCAATGGGCATTTTCATCACCGGGCGTCTGCGCTGGGCTCGCGACATTCGTTGCTTGCTGGTTTGAGTTCACATAGTGCCAGGTACCGTTCTCACGAAGAGTGACAGTACGCCCGTCTTGGGTAATTGCCTTGATATCAGCGAGCGTGCCGGTCGTGCTGACAACCAACAACGTGACGATCGCGATTACTTGTCGAAGGTCCATTACAGCCTCCAATGATTGACGGCGTGCCGGCTATCATTATCGGACCAAACGCCGAATTTCAGTGATGGCAGTCACGCCGAGCTTTGATGCGTCAGATCCGAGGCAATAACCTTTTTCACCGCTGCAACCACTTGCGAGATAAGGGCGTCGCCCGCTTCCTGTTCCCGGTGGACGACGTAAACGGTACGTGTGACCGCACCGAGTGAGGGCGGTCCGTCTCGTTCAATTAGCTGGCGGGCAGACGGGCGACCCTGATTGTGAATTCCAACCAGGAACTGCGGCGCAAATACCGCGCACATTCCCCGGCGACACAGCTCAAACGCAGACTCCAGTGATGTCAGCCGGTACATGACAAGGCGCGGGACGCGTTCATAGGGCCAACAATCAATTCCCAACACGTCGCTCAGCCCTTCCGCAATCTTTGATGTTGGAATAGCAAACGGTACGTCCGCGAAGGGGGTATCCGAATAAGTACCGCGTTTTACGTAGATACGAAATTCGATCTCCCCGATTGCCACAAACGTGAGACCGCGGCGCGGAACCGGAACATACGTAATCCCGACATCCGCCTGCCGATCCTCAAGGGCTCGCTCGAGCGCACCGACACCCAACTCAAGGACCTGGCAAGGATGCGCGGACAGGTCGGTTTCAAGCAGAGCGCCAAGGCAATGGGTTGAAAATACTTCGTAGGTTGCGAGCCGCAGCTGGCGCAGCGGGCCGCTCTGGGACCCGTCGAGCTCACGGAGAATTCGCGCGTGCTGCTCAATCAGCGTTCCGCTCACATGGTAGAGGCGTTGTCCGTGCTCAGTTAGGCGCAGGGCCCGACCTTCCCGATTGAAAAGGCGCTGCCCGACTTCCCGCTCAAGCTGGCGCATCGATTTGGAAAGCGCACTGGGCGTAACATGCATGAGGTCGAGGGCCTGAGGCTGCGCTGCTTTGGTGAGCCCGCCGGCTTCCACGATGGTCCGAAAACCTTTGATTCGCCGGATTTCCATCGTCAACCGCTGCCGTATCTTAGGTAATTTTCTATTTCCTATTTGGAAACAAATTATGGCGTTATGAGGCCGAGGCCTTTCGATTGTGTATACAGACAGAATCCCAACATGATCCACCGTGATGACCTCATCAGGAGCACGGAAATGGCGATAGTTCAGGTTCTATTCAGCGATCAGTGGGGTGATATCCTCGAGCGACCAGGCGACAATTGTGTCGAAAACGACGAGTGGGCCGTCTCAAGGAGATACATACGTTGGTTCGATACCACTGCCGCCATGTCTGGCGACGACTTCAACGGGTTTTTGGAAACCTTTGCGGCGTGCGTCGAAAAGAGCCGCCACACCAGATGCCTGGTTGATGCCAACCAATTCAAGATGGATTTCGAAAAAATGAGCGTGGGTTGGCGCGACGAAAACATCATTCCGCGCTACAACGCTGCCGGCGTGAAGAAATTTGCCTTCATCGTCCCGGCCGGGGCGCCGCCAGCACTCAACCCGCCGGCTCCCGAAGGGCCTGCCGATTTCCCAACTGGGTATTTCCCCAGCCGCGCCGAAGCGCTGAGTTGGCTGAATGGTTAGATCAGCGGAAGGGCACTGTGGGTTGGTCGATGATCGAAGCTTTGATCATCGGTACGCCCGGGTTAACCGATGAAGCTTTGATCACCCGTCGAAATAGGTGCGTTTGCGACACCGGCGGCACATCCTGTTGTGCCAACCTTCACTATCAAACGGCTCCCCACAAGCCATGCAGTTCCTCGTCTTGGCAGTGTCGCCATCCGCTCGCATTATTCGAGCGCTTTCGAGTTCGTCTTCTGAGGTTCGGCTTAGATCCGTGGTCTCTTCACTCATCTGCGTCCATCCCTGCTTTTGGGTACTTTAGTTTCTTACCGCAACTTTCAAGTGGAGTTGCTCGCCTGCCAAACCGGCGAAAAACGCTCGACGCGGTCGCGTAGGATTGGTGGGTGTTGCGTGTCACCAAGCACACGCGGTGCAATATAGCACAGATCTAAATTGAGTCCCTCTTCACATCGCAATGAACGAATGATTTTTCGTGTCACCGTACCTCGGTCCGGCTCGACCGGACGGAACGGTAGATTTTCTGCCGCAAATCCTACGTGATAGGTAACCCCATCAGTTCATCCGCACGATTTTGCCCGGATTCATGATGTTGTCCGGGTCAATCGCGCGTTTGACCGCGCGCATCACCGACAGCGCATCGCCGTGCTCGGCGGTGAGAAAATCGATCTTGCCGTAGCCGACACCGTGCTCGCCTGTGCAGGTTCCATCCATCGCCAGTGCGCGCATAACCAGTCGTTCATTGAGGCGCTCCATCTCGGCCACCTCTGCGGCATTATCAGGATCGAGTAGGAATGCGACGTGGAAATTGCCGTCCCCGACGTGACCCAGCATCGGTGCAATGAGGAACGAATCATCGGTATCGCGTTTGGTTTCGGCGATGCATTCAGCCAAGCGCGAAATGGGCACGCAGACATCGCTGGAACACATTTTGGCACCCGGCTTAAGCGCCATCACCGCATAAGCGGCATCGTGGCGCGCCTGCCACAATTTGGTGCGATCCTCGGTATGCTCGGCCCAGGCAAGGTCACCGCCGCCAAATTCCGTCACGATATCGCGCAATTGCTCGACCTGCTCGGCGACGCCGGCTTTGGTCCCGTGAAACTCCAGAAACAACGTGGTTTGCTCGGGCAGATCGAGATCTGAAAAGGCGTTGACCGCACGTATCGAGGCAACGTCGAGGAACTCGATCCGGGCGATCGGGATCCCCGACTGGATGGTTAGAATGACGGCGTCGACCGCACCGTCGACGCTATCAAACGGACATACAGCCGCCATCATGGCCTCGGGCATCCCATGTAGTTTTAGGGTGATCTCGGTAACAACGCCGAGGGTCCCCTCCGAGCCAACGAAGAGGCGCGTCAAATCGTAGCCGGCAGCCGACTTGCGCGCACGCCTCGCGGTTTCGATGATTCGGCCGTCGGGCAACACCGCCTTTAGCCCCAGAACGTTCTCGCGCATCGTGCCGTAGCGCACGGCATTGGTGCCCGACGCCCGCGTGGCCGTCATCCCACCAATCGACGCATCGGCGCCAGGATCGATCGGGAAAAACAGACCGGTATCGCGTATGTGAGCGTTGAGTTCCTTGCGCGTGACGCCGGCTTCAACAGTTACATCCATGTCCGCGACGCTTACGCGCTTGACCTCTTTCATGCCCGTCATGTCGATCGTGACGCCACCGTTCAGCGCCGCGATATGGCCCTCGAGAGACGTGCCCGTCCCATAAGGGATGACCGGCACCTTGTGTGCAGCACAAATGCGGACGATCTCTGCGACCTCTTCGGTCGTATTTGGAAATGCGACTGCGTCAGGGTCGTGCGGCTTATGATAGGATTCTCCGTGGCCATGGTGCGTTCGCACCGCTGCGGCGGTTGAGAGTCGATCGCCCAACAGAGCGCGTAATTCTCCCGTCACCGACTCGAGCTTTTGCGCCTCTACTACCATAACCACTCCACCACCTCACCGGCCAGGTTCCAGCGACACCCGATCGCGCAATCCGATGTCACCAAAGAGTAGGAGGACTCGCGCGCTCTTTCAACGGACCATTGGGAACCGGTGCATGGCAGCGGCTATACACATGGCGATACGCTCCATATCATGCGCTAATGTCCACCGCGTCGCCGATCCAAACCCCGTTTGCGTGTATCGGTCCCAACGTCCCTGACGATTGGATCGACTACAACGGCCACATGAATGTCGGCTACTACCTGATCGCGTTCGACCAGGGCACAGACAAGTTTTTTAACTTCATCGGCGTTGGCTTCGACTACAAGGAACAAACCAACCACTCAACTTTCACCCTCGAGTCCCATCTCAATTTCGTACGCGAACTGAGTTCTAACGATCCCATGAAATTCACGTTCCAGTTGATCGATCATGATCGCAAACGGTTCCACGGTTTCGGCCGCATGTACCATGCCGAAGATGGATATCTGTCCGCGACGATCGAGTGGCTCACCCTGCACGTCGACCTTGGCATTCGCCGTGCGGCCGCAATGGGTGACGAACTGCACAACCGTTTCGCTGCGATCAAAGCCGCGCATGGTGACTTGGGCACGCCGCCCGAACTTGGTCGAGTTATCGGTCTCAACCAAAAGAAGGCAGCATGAAGAACGTATTGTCCGTGGCTTTTACCGGCGTCAGCTTCGTGTTGGTCATGCTTTCTGGCAACGAAGCGAGCGCAGGCTGCGCCGACCCCGCGGCGCCCGAGGTCGACTGGGTTCGTTGTTACCACGACGAGCGCGACTTAAGCGGCGTCGACTTAAGTGGCGCACGGCTCCGGGACACGCACTTCACCCGTGCCAATTTGTCTTCCGCCAACCTCAGCGGGGCGGACGGATTTAGGACCAAATTCGTAAGTGCGCGGCTCATCAAAACCAGGTTTGACGGCGCCCGCCTAACCGACAGCGATTTCACCAAAGCCGATCTCACCGGAGCCTCCCTCGTGAAGGCGGATCTACGCCGGGCAAAATTGTATCGGGCGATCCTGCGCGACGCCGATCTTACTGGCGCGAAGCTACGCGGGGCCGATCTGATCAACGCTGATTTGTCCGGGGCACTTTGGACCGACGGAAAAACCAGATGCGCCAAGGGATCGATCGGGCAATGCAACACAACACCGCGCCAGGGTGCCGACGGAAGCTCATAAACGCGGCATTCCTGCAACAGGAGAATGAGAGGCCACCATGACCGAATTTATGGCTAAGGTAGGCCCTGTGTTGAGAGAAAGTAGCGACCAAGAGCAACGCGATTTCGCCTAATGCGACGCCTCCCCCTTTAGGTAGGTGAGCCGATCGGTATGCGCCGGCATCCGCTATGAGTTCTCCAACCCCCGGAATCCATCGTCTGCGTGGGATTGGGCTCTGGTTTGCCCGCAACGAACAACTCGTATTGTCGGTATTGGCCGCCATAATCGGCGTCGTTGTCGCCTATGGAGCAATTGGCTTTCTCGCCCTTATCACACTGCTTCAGGAACTTACTTTCACAACCGATCTGACGTTCGCCTCGATTCTCGAGCGGATATATCTGTTTTCTTCAAACCTTCCCTGGTGGCACGTGATGCTCGTGCCGACCGTGGGCGGCTTCCTCATCGGGCTGTTCCTGAAGTTTGTGATGCCGGGCGGACAGGCGCAGGGCGTCGCCCAAGTCATCGAAGCCGGCGCGCTTCGCGGCGGTCACATCGGGCTGGACCGTGGCCTGGCGGCCGCGACGGTCAGTGCCGCGACACTCGGCTTTGGCGCCTCGGCAGGGCGCGAGGGGCCGATGATCCATTTGGGCGGCGCGGTAGCGTCATTCGTCGCCCGGCATCTGCGCCTTAGCCCTCAGCAATCGCAAACCCTGCTTGGTTGCGGCGTCGCTGCCGGAATAGCCGCATCATTCAACGCGCCCATTGCGGGCGTCATTTTTGCCCTCGAGGTCGTGCTCCGGCACTATGCATTAAGCGCATTCTCTCCCGTCGTCATCGCCGCGGTCGCCGGTACCGTTATCTCGCGAATCCACCTTGGCGATTTTCCGGCCTTCATTGTTCCGCCGTTCACGGTCGGGTCTTTCTGGGAATTTCCCGCTTACGTCCTGCTCGGCTTCCTCGCCGCCGGCGTTGCCATGCTGTTCATGGCCACCACCATGCTGACCCAAGATGCCGCGAAGCGCCTCCCGATTCCTGCTTGGCTCCACCCCACACTCGGCGGTCTCGTGGTCGGCGCCATCGCCGTTTTCTATCCTCAGGTACTGGGCGTCGGCTACGAAACAACTGATTCGCTACTTCAGAGCAATCTCGCGATGGTTTTGATGATTACCCTAGTCGTCGCCAAGTTGATTGCCACCGCGGTAACCCTGGGTTCGGGCTTCGGCGGCGGTGTGTTTAGTCCCTCGCTATTTCTCGGCGCCGCGGTTGGCGCAACCTTTGGAACGATCGCCGCCATTCCGTTCCCCGAATTGGCTTCGGGGCCGACCCTCTACGCGATTATCGGCATGGGCGCGGTGGCTGCGCCGGTGCTGGGGGCACCGATGTCGACAATTCTCATTCTCTTTGAGCTGACCGGCGATTTTACGGTGACGGCGGCGGCGATGATTGCAGTCGTGGTTGCATCCGTCACAACCCGCCAATTCATCGGCAAATCATTTTTCGAATGGCAACTCGAACGCACCGGTATCTCACTTTCCGGAGGCCCTGCACGGGCTCAATTGAGGCGGCAACGGGTGCGCGATGTCGCGCGACACGATTTTCACACGGTGAGCGGATCAACCTCCATCGAATCAATTCGCGGGCTTATGAAACTCGAGCCCGGCCGAACATTTTTTGTTACCGATCAGGGATCGCTTATTGGCGTGATCGAATTCTCCGACTTGGTCCAGGCCGCGCTCGATCCCTCCAGCGCTGCCGACCTCACCGCGCGAGATATAGCAAGTCCCCATCCCCTGTTTCTGGCGATGAACGAGAACCTCGAAAAGGCCCTGAGCGTGCTCGAGCGGGTCCCGGAGGATGACGTACCCGTGGTTCGCGATCCCCAAACGCTCGAAGTCGTTGGCTTGGTGCGCCACCACGACGTGCTCGCCGAGTTCAACCAGGCTTTGCTCGACGTTCAGGCCGAAGAGCATAACGAGCGATAAGACGGCGCCCCGCTCGACCAACTCGCGTGACCGATGAGGGAAATGTTTTAAATCTAGGGTGAACCCGATAAGAAGAAGCGTCGCCTATGTCCGACCCCTTCGATCTCGCCAACCTTGAACCGCCCGCGGCGGATGCCGCGGCGCCGGCTGCGCAACAACAGCCCTACTTGGACGGGCTTAACGACAGCCAGCGCGAAGCCGTTCTAACGATCGATGGCCCCGTTCTCGTGCTGGCCGGCGCTGGCACTGGCAAGACCCGGGTTCTGATCACGCGGTTGGCTCACATCCTAGCCACCCGGCGTGCGTTTCCCGGGCAGATTCTGGCGGTTACGTTTACCAACAAAGCGGCGCGTGAGATGACGGATCGCGTGCGCCATCTCATCGGCGGTGCCGTTGAAGGATTGTGGATCGGCACATTCCATTCGATCGGCGCGCGAATCCTCCGACGCCACGCCGAATTGGTCGGGCTCAAACCCAATTTCACCATTCTCGACACCGACGATCAGCTCCGCTTGATCAAGCAGATCCTAGAAGCTGCGAATATCGACGAGAAGCGTTGGCCGTCACGTGCCCTCGCCGCCATTATCAGTCGCTGGAAAGATCGCGGCCTCGCGCCCGACAAAGTCGCGCCCGAGGATGTCGGCGATTTCGCGGGCGGTCGTGCGGCCGATCTCTACCGCCTCTATCAACTTCGGCTGGCGGCACTCAACGCGGCAGATTTTGGCGATCTCCTACTCCATTGTTTGACCCTGTTCCGCACCCAGCCCGATATCCTGGCCGACTATCACCGGCGGTTTCGCTACCTCCTGGTTGACGAGTACCAGGATTCCAATGTCGCTCAATATCTTTGGCTGAGATTATTGGCCCAAGGCAGCAACAACATCTGCTGTGTCGGCGATGACGACCAGTCGATCTATGGTTGGCGTGGGGCCGAAGTCGGCAACATCCTGCGGTTTGAGAAGGACTATCAGGGTGCCCAATTGGTGCGCCTAGAGCGGAACTACCGCTCGACGCCCCACATTCTCGCTTGCGCGGCGGCCTTGATCGCGCAAAACGAAGGGCGCCTGGGCAAGACGCTATGGACTGAGGTTGCCGAGGGCGAAAAGGTCGTCGTGCGCGGTGTGTGGGACGAAGATGCCGAGGCCCGCTTGGTCGCCGACGAGATCGAAAATCTTCAGCGCCAGGGCAATAACCTCGATGAAATCGCGATCCTGGTGCGCGCCTCGTTTCAAACCCGCGCCTTCGAAGAGCGTTTTCTCACATTGGGCATTCCATATCGCGTGATCGGTGGACCCAAGTTCTACGAACGGCGTGAAGTCCGCGATGCACTCGCCTATTTGCGGGTAATGATGGTCCCCGAAGATGACCTCGCCTTCGAGCGCATCATCAACGTCCCCAAACGCGGGATTGGTGAGGCAACCTTGCAGGTGTTGCATCGCCTTGCGCGTAACGGCGACATGCCGCTCACCCAGGCTGCGCGCAACATCATCGAGACCGATGAGCTACGACCGCAGGCGCGGCGCAGTCTGCGATCCCTTGTCGAATCCTTCGAACGTTGGCGATCGCTGGTATCTTCGATGTCGCACACGGAGCTCGCCGAAACGATTCTCGATGATTCCGGCTACACCACCATGTGGCAAAACGATCGTTCACCCGATGCGCCTGGCCGCCTCGAGAACCTAAAGGAACTGACCCGCGCGATCGGCGAGTTCGACAACATGACCGGGTTTCTGGAGCACGTCTCGCTGGTTATGGACAACGACGATGCCAGCGAAGGCGCCAAGGCCAATCTTATGACTCTCCACGCTGCCAAGGGGCTTGAGTTTGACAGTGTGTTCCTTCCGGGTTGGGAGGAAGGTCTGTTCCCTCACCGCTTATCGTTGGACGAAAACGGTACCCGCGGACTGGAGGAAGAACGCCGGCTGGCGCATGTGGGCCTCACCCGTGCACGCTACAGAATCACGATCTCCTACGCTGCCGCGCGACGCGTTTTCGGCGAAATGACACATGGTAATCTGCCATCGAGATTTATCGACGAGTTGCCGGATGAGCACGTCGAACGCGAGGCCGACGCCGGTATCTATACCGGGGGATCGGATTGGAGCCGCGGCTGGGGCACCGATTGGCTCGAAGGAGCCGTCGAGGATAGCGCCGAACCAGCCAAGGAAGGCAGCCACGCCCGCTACAAACGCGGCCGACCCGATTATGGCGGCCGGCAGAGCCGCTATCGCGGCGCCGGCGGATCGTCGGGCCCGATAATCGACGGCACGGCCGAATCAGTCGGCAACGCCGGCGACGCTGGATCTCTCTCGCCTGGCCAACGCGTGTTTCATCAGAAGTTCGGTTACGGGCACATCATCGCCGTCGATGGTGACCGTCTTGAGGTCAATTTCGAGAAAACGGCCACCAAGAAGATCATTGCATCGTTTGTTGAGCCCGCTTAGTCAGCCGCCCATCAGCACTGAGACTGAGACCTGAAGGTGTGGCGCACGTCGATCGTTGTTCTCCAGCCTTACGTCTCGACCTTCATGACGCGGCTCGAGGATACCGCGGACTCGGTATCTGCTTTTGCAATTTCGACCCCATCTTCAAACGAGGCCTTGGCGAATTGGCAAGTCGAGTGGCTCACTAACGCGCCGCCAAGCGAGGCCGAGACAAGATCACGGATTAAGCTCATTGCAGCCGACCTCGCGATCGAGCCACCGCAAGCCGTCACCATCGAGCTACCACAACGAGACTGGGTCGCTGAGAGCGAGGCGCACCTTGGCCCGGTGAGTGTTGGCCGGTTTTTCGTTCGTGGGAGCCACGTTCCACCAAGCCCAAACCCGGCACTTTTCGACATCGTCGTTGAGGCCGGTCGTGCGTTTGGATCTGGCCATCACGAAACCACATCCGGATGCCTGCGGGCGATCGAGCGTGTCGCCCGTCATCGCCCCCTAAATCGTGCCTTGGATCTAGGAACCGGCTCCGGCGTGCTCGCCATCGCCCTTGCCAAACGGAACCACTTGCCCGTTGTCGCCGTTGACATCGATCCGCTGGCCGTCGGTGTGGCCACCGACAACGTCAAGCAAAACGGCTGCACCAAGTGGGTACGAACGGTGGTGAGTAACGGTCGTCGCAACACAACCGATCTCGGCCGTTTCGATCTTGTTGTTGCAAACATTCTCGCCGGGCCACTGATCGGCCTCACGTCAACCATCGATCGGCTGGCCCAGCCCGCGGCGACGATTATTCTGTCGGGAATCGTCACTCGCCAGGAGGCGGCCATTTTGGCCGCCTACCGACGTGCTGGATTTTCCCTGATTTCGCGAATAATCGCTGGCGAATGGCCAACGCTTATTCTTGCGCGCGGTGACCTGACTCGACGCTGAACCGCGCTAAGCCACGTCTTGCGAGCTAGCAGGCCGTTCGTTGGAATTGGCCGGAAGACGATTGGCATAAACGGCGCTACGAATATCGCCTCGGGTCAGGCCAATATCCTGCAGCATATGATCATCGAGATTTCGCAGGTCGGCGTAAGCCGCGTCCCCACGGAGTGCTGCACGCAACGACCCCAACAGCTTGCCAATGGCTTGACCGATCACGCGGACATCTTGCGCCAACGCTTGGCCGCGCAATTGATCGGCCCGCTGCTGGACGTCGAGAGGATAACGAAAGGAATAACCTTCCGATCCCCCAAGCCCGTAATACGTCTTACTCAACATAACTAAGTTCCTTTCTTTTCTTGTTGTTGTCGATGTGGCTTGTCCAGCCGGTGTTTCAATGGACCGGGGTACACTGTTTTGGCGCATCAGCGTTGCGGATTTCGCATGGCAGCGGTTGCTCGTCATGTCGGATCACTCGCGCAACTGCTCGGCCCAAGACCAGCCAACCCGGAACAACGCATTGCAATGGATTTTGCGAGCAACGGTTTCGCCGACCGGGCGCGCTCGACGCGTTAACCACGCATCGGTCGCCGGGGAGCGAGCCGGCATCCTAAGATTGGCTAAGCGACGCCTTTGCTCTCGACGGTGTGCGGACCTTGCGGTTCGTTGTTGTTCGCCGGCTCCGAGCAACCGTGCTCTTCGGCATAGGCTGCGACGAACATCTCTCCGCGGTTGGTGCCGATATCGGCGAGCGTATGATTGTCCAAGCGACTAAACGCGTCATAGGCCCGGCGCGCACGCCAGCGCTCGCGCAAGCGGTTCGCTGTGCACGCAACCTACGGTAGGCGCGGCTGACAAAACCAGCCAACCCGCTCGCGGGACGCACGTTTGCTCGATTATCGTCGGCAAGCGCGCTTTGCACTGATTCGTAGGAAGTCATCTCGATTGCCTCTTCTTCGATTCCCTCTAGTTGCTTAACGATATGAGGTGTATGACGAATCAACCTATGCTCGTCATGAATATCAAAAAATATCTTGGCAAGTTAGTTGCGGTCTAATCCTTATCCGGCTTGCGTCTGCACGCGGCATTTACTCACGTGATTCTCTCGGCCTAATGTGCACGACAGGAATTTTGTAGGACGAGCGATGTCGAACGATACGACGATCGATCAGGTGTTGAGTTCGGAGGGCTCTAAGGTCGACCCAACGATGCTCAAATCACTTGCAAAGAGCGTGGCCGCTGCACCCAAAACCGATCTTCCCGGCTATGGTGGCAGCAAGTGGCAATCGTTACTTGGGCATGAGCCCAGCGCCGAACTTGCCGACGCACTCGACGATCTGGTGGCGGACGCTGCTGGCCGTTACACCGATGTCCTCGACAGGCCCGCACCCGAACAACGTCTGGCCGCCTTGCGCGCCGAGCTCAGTGGCCGCGACCTCCAGGGATTTGTCGTTCCGTTGAGTGACGAGAACTACACCGAATTCATTCCCCTGCGCGCGCACCGTCTGGCGTGGTTGACCGGATTCACGGGATCGGCTGGTACCGCCATCGTGCTCGACAAAAGTGCCGCTTTGTTTGTTGACGGTCGCTATACCCTCCAGGTTCGCGATCAGGTTCCTGCCAACTTGTTTACCTTCCACCACGTCGTCGACGAACCACCTCGGGCGTGGCTCGCGGAGAATTTGGGCGCCGGTACACGATTTGGCTACGATCCGTGGCTGCACACCGAGGACGAGGTGGCGCATTTGGCCGCCGCCTGCAAAAGAGCCGACGCGCAGCTGGTCGCGGTCGAGACCAACCCGATCGACACTGTGTGGGAGGACCAACCGCCGACACCGGTGTCGCCCACCGTGCCGCATGCCCTCGACTTTGCTGGTGAAACCAGTGGCGATAAGCGTCGCCGCCTCGCTGATCAACTATCCGCCGACCAACTCGACGCTGCGGTATTGACGGCACCCGACTCCATAGCGTGGCTACTGAATATCCGTGGGGCCGACGTCTCTTGCACCCCGTTGCCCCTGGCGTTTGCGGTATTGCACGCCGATGCCAGCGTCGACCTCCTGATCGACCAGCGAAAGCTGGCAGAGGGGCTCGGTCAACATCTCGGACCCGACGTCCGCATCAGTGAGCGTTCATCGATTGGAAGTGTCCTCGACGACCTCGCCGGCGCAACCAAGCGGGTGGGGCTTGACACCGCAACCACTGCGGCGTGGATCTCGCAACGCCTCCGGCAAGGGGGAATCGAGCCGCGACTAGCGGATGACCCCTGCACCCTCCCCAAGGCACTCAAGAATGATGTTGAGTTGAACGGCACGCGCGCCGCCCACTTACGCGATGGCGCCGCACTAACCCGCTTTCTCGCGTGGCTCGAAAAAGAAGCCCCCTCGGGCGATCTCGATGAGCTGACGGCGGCGGCAACGCTTGCTGAGTTTCGCGCTGGCAACGAACACATACAGAGTCTCAGCTTCAACACGATATCCGGCACGGGCCCCAATGGCGCAATCGTGCACTACCGGGCAACGCCAGCGACCAACCGGCGGCTTGAACGGGGTCAGTTGTTTCTGCTCGATTCCGGTGCGCAGTATCTCGACGGAACCACTGATGTGACCCGCACCGTCGCGATCGGCGAACCCAGCGACGAGATGCGGGATCGCTTCACCCGCGTACTTCGCGGCCACATCGCCGTTGCCACCTGCCGCTTTCCTAAGGGCACCACCGGATCGCAACTCGATACGTTGGCGCGCCACTTCCTGTGGCAAGCAGGCCTCGACTACGACCATGGAACCGGTCATGGCGTCGGCAGCTATCTCGGCGTGCATGAGGGACCCCACCGGATTTCCAAGCTGCCCAACAAGGTGGCGCTGCAGCCCGGGATGATCGTTTCGAATGAACCCGGCTACTACAAGACGGACGCGTTCGGGATTCGTATCGAGAATCTCGTGGCGGTTGTCCCCAGTACGATCGGAGAGGCCGATCGAGAGTTCTATGCGTTTGAAACCCTAACCCACGCACCGATCGACAGAACCCTCATCGCAGTCGATTTATTGACATCGCAGGAAATCGAGTGGGTTGATCGCTACCACGCCCAGGTGGGCGATGCGTTGGCGGAGATGGTCGACGACGTGACGCGGGACTGGCTCAAAGACGTCACCCAGCCTCTGGTCGCCGGTTAACGCGCCCCCGCTCGGGCGGAGCCCGACCCAATGACTGAACTCGCGCCAATTGTCAGCTATCTGTTCGTCATGTCCATCACGCCTGGACCGAACAATTTGATGCTCACCGCGTCTGGCGTGAACTTCGGCTTCAGCCGTACGTTGCCGCACATGCTGGGGATCGTGGTTGGACTCACGATCCAGACCTACCTCACAGCGTTGGGATTGGGCGTTTTGTTTACCGAGATCCCGATCGTTCGGGACGGACTCAAAGTGGTGGGCGTGGCTTATCTGCTGTGGATGTCTTGGAAGATCGTTGGTGCTCAGGTTGCCAACGCGACAGAAGGCGCGCGGCCCCTGCGCGCGTACGAAGCGATGGCGTTCCAGTTCGTTAACCCCAAGGCATGGATCATGACGACGACGTTGACGACGCTGTTTCTGCCGGCCGGCACCCAACCACAATGGGCCGGGTTGAACCTCGCTGCAATCCTGGCTTTGGTGCATTTCCCATGCATTTCTGTGTGGGCTCTATTCGGTAGCGGCCTTAAGCGCGTCCTGGTCGAAGCGAAGGTACGCCGGATCTTCAATCTCGTGATGTGTGTGCTGTTGCTTGGAACGGCGGTGGCGATTGTCCTGCAGTAACGGCCAAAACCGTCTGAAGCCGTCTGATCCCCACTATGGCAACCTTTGAAATAGGCCGATCCGTCCCGCGCACCGAGGACGATCGATTGTTGCGCGGTGCGGGACGTTTCGTCGGCGATATCAATCTCGACGAGCAGGTGATGGGATACATCCTGCGTTCGCCTCACGCCCACACCAACATCCTCGGCATCGACCGCGCGCAAGCAAAGCGAGCGGCGGGCGTTCTGGGTGTTGTCACCGCCGCCGACATCGACGGCAAGGGCGGGAAAGTGGGTGTGGGCGATCTACCGTGCCTGCTCCCCGTGGAGAGTCGAGCGGGTCACCAAACCATCATCCCGCCGATCAGGGCGTTGGCCAGCGATCGCGTTCGCTATGTCGGCGAACCCGTTGCGTTCATTGTCGCGACGTCGGAATCGCGGGCTCGCGATGCCGCCGAGCAGATTGGTGTCGACTACCGCCCTCGTTCTGCGGTGGTTGAAACCAAATATGCCGCGACGGCGAAGGCGCCGCTCGTGTGGGACGACATCGCCGAAAATAGTTGCTTCGTATGGGACGACGGCGATGCCAACGCCGTCGAACACGCGTTCGCCAGTGCTGCCCATCGCGTGCGCATCGACTTACAAAACAACCGCCTCGTCGTCCACCCGATGGAGCCGCGCGGTGCGATCGGCGTCTATGATCCCATTAGCGAAAGCTACACGCTGATCGCGACAACCCAGGGCACCCAATTCATCCAATCAATGCTCGCCGGATCCGTGTTTGGCATCGCTGACGATCGCGTCCGCGTCATTACTCCGGATGTCGGCGGTGCGTTCGGGACCAGCCTGCCCCTGTATCCCGAGCAGGTCCTGGTGCTTTGGGCGGCCCGCCAGTTCGGCCGACCGATCAAGTGGGTCAATGATCGTTCGCAATCGTTCCTGAGCGACACCCAGGGCCGTGATCACGTCACCCGGGTCGAGCTCGCGCTCGACCACGAGGGACGCTTCCTGGCCCTGCGTGTGACGACCACCGCCAACCTCGGTGCGAGTCCGTCTACGGCCGGCCCTGCGGTTCCTACGCTCGCCTGCAAGGGTATGCAATCGGGCGTATATCGGTTCGGGGCCGTCCACGTTAGCGTACGCGGCGTGCTTACCAACACCGTGCCGGTTGACGCCTACCGGGGCGCCGGCAACCCCGAAACCCACTACATGCTGGAGCGTCTGATCGACTGTGCCGCCGCGCAAACCGGGATCGACCGGCTCGATCTGCGTCGCCGCAATATAATTGCGGCGAGCGACATTCCCTTTGCGACGGTTCTTGGACACACTTACGACAGCGGTGATTTCGCCAACAACATGACTCAAGCCGTCGCCGCGATCGACCTGAATGGCCTGGCCGCCCGACGCGAAGCGGCAGCTCAGCGCGGTCGCTGCCGCGGAATTGGCTTCGCCAACCACATTAAACCGGCCTCGGGCGCCCCATTTGGGCCGGAAGGCGCGATACTGCGAGTCGAGCGCGATGGGACGATAACCCTGCTGAGTGGCTCTCAATCGACCGGACAAGGTCATGAAACAGCATTTGCCCAGATGGTGGCGCAGGGGTTGGGCGTGCCCCTTGCGTGCATAGCGGTAAAACAGGGCGATACCGAAGGCGGGGCCGAAGGCCATGGCACCAGCGCCTCGCGTTCAATGGTTGTCGGCGGCACGGCGGTCCACCACGCAGTGGATTCCCTGATCGAGCGAGGCCGCCCGGCCGCTGCAGAGCATCTCGAAGTTGCCACCGAAGACCTCGAGTTCGACGACGGTCAGTATCGCATCGCTGGCACTGACCGCACCGTGAGCCTTTTCACGCTAGCGGCGGAGCTCGAAGAAACCACCGACTTGAGCGGCACCGGGTCGCATCGACCCGCAGGCCCGACCTACCCCAACGGCTGTCATGCGTGTGAGGTCGAGGTCGATCCCGAAACCGGCGCCGTCGATATCGTTGCGTTTGCAGCGGTCGATGATTATGGCGTCGTGATTAACCCGCTGCTGCTTGCCGGCCAGGTCCACGGCGGGGTGGTTCAAGGCATCGGCCAGGCGCTGCTCGAGCATGCCCGCTTTGATCCCGATACGGGACAACCGCTGACGGGATCGCTGATGGACTACACGCTGCCGCGTGCCGACGATGTCCCCTACGTCGAAACCGAGTGGAATGGAACGCCCTGCCCTTCCAACCCACTGGGCGTGAAGGGTGGCGGTGAATCCGGTTGTGTCGGGGCGACACCCGCGGTCGTCAACGCGGTCGTTGATGCACTTTCGGGGTTCGGCGTGCGCCATATCGACATGCCGGCAACGCCCGAGCAGGTTTGGCGAGCGATCAAAGCCGCTCGTCAAGGCCACTAACTAGATTCTTTTGGCGACCTCTTCGAGCATGATCTCGGTTGCACCGCCGCCGATCGACTGCACCCGGGCGTCCCGTGCCATGCGCTCGATCGGCGCCTCGCGCATGTAACCGAAGCCACCGTGGAATTGCTGGCACGTATACATCACGCGGTTGACCAACTCACCGCAATAGGCTTTGACCATCGAGACTTCTTTGGTCGCGTCGTGCCCATGCGCGTCGAGCCAGGCCGCGTGGTAGACGAGTTGACGCCCGGCCTCGACCTCGGCCTGATGCATCGCGACGCGCTGGCGAATCGTCTGCTTGTCCCATAGGGATTCACCGAACGCCGCCCGGTTCTTGACATAGTCGAGCGTCAGATCGATCGCACATTGCGATTCGCCGATCGCCATTGCCCCCATCACGATGCGTTCGTTCTGGAAGTTCTGCATGATTGCGTAGAACCCACGATTTTCTTCGCCAAGCAACGCATCAGCGGGTAGCCGACAATCCTCAAGCACGAGTTCGGCGGTATCCGAGCAGCGCCAACCCATCTTGTCGAGTTGCTGCCCGACCGTGAATCCAGGCGTTCCTTTCTCGACAATGAACATCGAAACTCCACGCGAGCCCTTGGCCTCTGGATCGGTTTTTGCGGCGATGAGATAGAGGTCGGCGTGAACGCCGTTGGTGATGAACATCTTTGTGCCGTTCAACACCCAGCCGTTGCCAACACGTTCGGCGCGGGTGCGCAAACCCGCAACATCCGATCCCGCGCCCGCCTCAGTCACGCCAATCGCGGTAATCAGATCACCGGCAACGATCCCCGGCATGTAACGCGCTAACTGCTCATTGGTGCCAAAACGGGCGAGATGTGGCGAGGCCATATCGGTGTGTACGAGGACGGTGATGTTAAAGCCGGCAAACGTCGAGCGTGACAGGGCTTCGGTGAGAACCACCGTAGCCATCGTGTCGAGGTTGGCGCCGCCAAATTGTTCGGTGTAGCGAATGCCGAGAAAACCGAGCTTCCCCATATGACCAAGGATCTCACGGGGGACCATTCCTGCAACCTCCCAGGCGTCACCGTAAGGGACAACTTCACTGTGTACGAAGCGTTCAATCTGCTCGCGAAGTTGTTCGAGTGTCTCATCCCGATACGCCGACGGCGCCATCGATTGTCCCTTTCAGAATGAGCTGAGCAATCGATTATCACCGTTTTCCGGTGAATTCTCGAAATATTCAACCACGGAACTCCAGATTTAGCTCGTGGTACCAATTTGCTACCTATAGTTGTTCTATCCCCTAAGAGATACACCTTATGCACTAATGCACGGATCCGGAAGAGGGCCCATATTATGGTCAGATGTAATTATGGTGACACAAACGCGCCTGTTCGTGCGAGCGACTAGGGGACGCCGAAACGTTTAGGCTCTAGGAAAATGTGGGGTTGATAGTGGAAAAATTGGTCGGTTCCTTTGTACAACGCACTCGCCGTTTCCTCGTCTTTGGAATTTTCTTAGCGATCTTGCCTACAACCTTCGCACACGCGGTTAGCATCAACATAAATGCTGGAGCCTTGCTTGCGGCCAATGCGCCGGCGTTAGCGGCGTTTGAACGCGCTGCAGCCACATGGGAGAGTTATTTCTCCGATCCTATCGACGTTAACATCGACGCCGATTTGGCCTCGCTGGGGAATAATATCTTGGGCTCTGCCTCATCGGTCCAGTTACAAAATAGCTACACCACCGGGCGCAACAGGCTCGTCAACGATGCCGCTGACGAAGCAAGCAACGCAATCGTCGGCGCGTTACCGACCGTGAGTGAATTTTTTGCATTTTTGCCGGCGGGGATCACCTTGCAAGACGCGCTTGCGGGCACCAAGGCAAATCTCAAAGCACTCGGGGTCACAGGTCTTGATGATGCGTTTGGTGCAACGGATGCAACTATCACATTCAGCACCAATTTCGCTTTCGACTTTGACAACAGCGACGGCGTTGACTTTGACAAGATCGATTTCGAAACCGTAGCAGTGCATGAAATTGGTCACGCACTGGGGTTCGTATCTGTGGTCGATCAAATCGATTTTCTATTGGATAACGCACTAACAGGCGCAATCGTACCGAGGTTTCTGGATCTGTTCAGATTTAATAGCGATGACCCTAACAACCCGACCGCCCAAAGCCCGCAGAACGTGACCGAGTTTACAGAGTTCGCCCGGTGGCTCACTCCGGGAGGCAATGCCAGGTTCAATGACTTGGACAATGAATTCGAATTTTCGACCGGCCTGACGTTCGGTGACGGGCGGCAGGCTAGCCCGAAAGAGTCACGAAAGGTTACCGCCAAACCCTGATTCTGCGTTATGATTCAATTGGATAGATCGGATCTAACGCAGGAGTTTGGCGGTGACGGATTGTACCTTTACGAAGATCGAATTTCCATCCTGTTGTAAGCGGCGCGTCGAGGCGGATTTTGCCGGCGGTGAGATCTCATCGAACGGCGGGGCGCTGTTGCTGAGTCTGGCGGACCGTCGTGTTGGACTGTTGTCGGGGTTGGGCCGTCGTCTGGCGGACCGGCGCCAAGCAGGCAAGGTCAAGCATGGCCTCGCGGGTTTGCTGCGCCAACGGGTGTTCGCCCTTGCGCTTGGCGATGAAGACGTCAACGACCACGAGGTTCTGCGCGACGATTTGGTGTTGCAGACGGCTTGCGGTGGGGATCGGCGTCTGGCCAGTCCCTCGACGGTTGGCCGTCTGGAGCGGGCGGCGGACCGGAGCTGGGCTTGGGCGGCGCATGAGACGCTGGTGGAGAGCTTCATCGCTTCCACTGAGGACGCGCCGGAGGAATTGGTGCTCGACTTCGATTGTACGGACGATGCGGTGCACGGCTGCCAGGAGGGTCGCTTTTTCCACGGCTATTATGACCACTACTGCTTTCTGCCGCTCTATGTCTTCTGCGGCGATCAGCTGCTGGTCAGCTACCTGAGGCCGTCGAACATCGATCAAGCCAAGCACGCCTGGGCGATCCTGGCCTTGCTGGTGAAGCGACTGCGCCAGGCCTGGCCCGCTGTGCGCCTCACGGTGCGGGCCGATTCCGGCTTCTGCCGCCACAAGATGCTGTCGTGGTGCGAGCGCCACGAGGTTGGCTACATCGTCGGGCTGGCCAAGAACGCGCGCATCAACGACCAGGCGGCGAGGGGGATGGCGCTCGCCGCGGCCGCCTATGAGAGGACGGGCGAGAAGCAGCGCGTGTTCGCCGATCTGAGCTATGGGGCGAGGAGCTGGAACAAGGAACGCCGCGTCATCGCGCGCCTCGAGCATGGGCCCAAGGGAGCCAACCCGCGCTACGTCATCACCAACCTCGAAGGCGAGGCGAAGGCGCTCTACGAGCGCCTCTACTGCGCCCGCGGCGAGATGGAGAACCGCATCAAGGAGCAGCAGCTGGCCCTCTTCGCCGACCGCACCAGCTGCCACAAGTGGTGGCCCAACCAGTTCCGTCTGATCCTCTCATCGCTCGCCTATACGCTGATCGCGACGATCCGCCGGCTGGGGCTGAGGGGCACCACGATGGCCCGGGCTCAGGCGGACACTATCCGCCTCAAGCTCCTGAAGATCGGCGCCGTCGTCATACGCAACACCCGCCGCGTCCGCCTCCATCTCTCCAGCGCCTGCCCGTACCAGGACCTGGTCCGTCTCACGGCAGCCAGGCTCAAGCCGGGATAACCGACCCCTTCGCTCTCCCAACCCAGACGCACAAGCGCCGCCGCCGCCTCCCGGCGCGGGCGCCGCTTGCCCAAAACCGGCCGAAACAGGCTAAGACGGGAAACGGGACCGACAATCACCAGCCCGAAAGCCCCGCATCACTGAAATCGGCCAACCGAAAAACCCGTGACCCCGCCTTCGTGTCCAAAAACCCTACTTTAGAACCCTTCGTGACGAATCCGGGCTAGCCACTGGAAGGACAACAGCTTGACCAGCGTGCTGCTTGGCGTGATGGATCCAACATTAGCGTTTGGGCAAGAAATTTCGATCTCGGACGCTGACCTAAGAGCCCTCGATCTCATCGGTTGGGATCTTGTAGCAGTACCGGGACCCGCGGCTTTGCCGCTTCTATTGACCGGTTTGGTCGGGCTCGGTTTGCTGGGCTGGCGAAGACGCGAAAAAGCCTGTCAGTAGGAAAGTCCAACTACTCACCGATCATCTTGAGCCAACCGTCTTCATCGAGCACGGTGACCTCCAGTTCCTGCGCCTTCTTGAGCTTCGATCCTGCACTTGGGCCGGCAACCAAATAATCAGTCTTTGCCGATACCGAACCCGAGACCTTGGCACCAAGAGCTTCGGCTCGGGCTTTGGCCTCTGCGCGCGTCATCTTTTCCAGCGTTCCCGTAAATACTACGGTCCGACCCTGAATCGGTGAATCCGTTTGTTCTTGAACGAAGTCGTCCGGCGTGACCTGCGCTCGAAGGCGTTCGACAACTTCTAGGTTGTGCGGCTCCGCGAAAAAATCAAGCAATGCTTCGGCAACCTTCGGACCAATACCATCGATGTCGAGGAGTTCGGCATAGGCTGGGTTCTCGCGATCCTGTGCTGCGGTCAGTGCACCGAATAATTTGTCGGGTGAGCTGTAGGTGCGGGCGAGCAGGCGCGCGTTTGTTTGCCCGATATGGCGGATGCCAAGTGCGTAAATGAATCGATCGAGCCCGATCCGCCGCCGTTGTTCGATCGCACTAAAGAGATTACCGGCCGAGATCTTGCCCCATCCTTCCGCATCCTCCAGGGGGGGATCGAGTTCGGAATTGCGTGCCGCGATTGTAAAGATATCGCTGGGTTCTTTTACGATGTTGCTTTGCCAGAAAGCGAGAATCTGTTTCCCCCCCAGTCCATCGATATCAAACGCGTCACGCGATACGAAATGACGCAGCCGTTCGACCGCTTGGGCCGGGCAGATCAATCCTCCCGTGCAACGCTTTACGACTTCGTCAGCTTCGCGCACCGCATGGCTGCCGCATTCCGGGCAAGTCTCGGGAAAAGAGTACGGTTCGGCACCCTTCTTCCGTTTCTCCACGACTACGCTTAGTACCTGCGGAATAACGTCACCGGCGCGCTGGATGATCACCGTGTCACCCTCGCGGATGTCCTTGCGGAGGATCTCGTCCTCGTTGTGGAGCGTCGCTCGTGACACCACGACACCGCCGACGGTGACAGGCTTGAGGTTGGCAACCGGTGTCAACGACCCGGTTCGACCGACCTGGATGCCGATCGCCTCAACAATCGTTTGGGCCTTCTCGGCCGGAAACTTGTGCGCAATCGCCCAGCGCGGCGCGCGGCTGACCGTCCCCAACCGCTCCTGCCAGTCGAGCCGATCTACCTTGTACACGACCCCATCAATGTCGTAGCCGAGATCGGCGCGCTCGGCCTCGATTTCGGCATGTAACCCGAGCGCATCGTCAACCCGCTCGCAACGGCGCGCCAACGGATTGACCACGAATCCCCAGGCCTTGAGACGCTGAAACATGTCCCAGTGGCTGGCCGCACCGAGTTGCGAAACCTCGCCCCAACCATAAGCGAAAAAGTGCAACTTACGTGTCGCGGTGATTCCCGAATCAAGCTGGCGCAACGAACCGGCCGCGGAATTGCGGGGATTGGCAAAGGGCGGCTTACTGGCGGCGATTTGTGTCTGGTTGAGCTCAGCAAAATCGGCGTGGCGCATATAAACTTCGCCGCGCACTTCAACTACGCCGGGCACCGCGTCCCCACCTAGCGTCTCCGGGATATCGCCGAGCGTTCGCAGGTTTACTGTGATGTCCTCGCCGACCGAACCGTTGCCACGGGTGGCGCCGAGTGTGAATTGGCCACCTTCGTAACGCAGCGACGCTGACAGTCCGTCGATCTTCGGTTCCGCCACCAAGGTGACAAGTTCATCCGCACCGAGTCCGAGGAAGCGGCGCACGCGGTCGACGAAATCCCGCACGTCGGTGTCGTTGAAGGCGTTGTCCAGCGACAGCATCGGCTGTGCGTGGGTGACTTTACTAAAACCCGACGCCGGCGCTGCGCCGACCCTTACAGTCGGGCTGTCCTCCCTCTCGAGTTCAGGAAAACGGGCTTCAATCGCTAGGTTTCGTTTTCGCAAGGCGTCATAATCGCCATCGCTGATTTCGGGTTGATCCTCGCCGTGGTAGAGCGTGTCGTGGCGGGCGATTTCCTCGGTCAACCAGGCAAGTTCCGTCTCAGCCTCGGCACTGGTGAGTTTCTCGACGGCGATCTCGCGGTGCGGCAGCTTGGACCCTGCTCCATTCATGGCGCGGCAGCAACACTGTTCTGACCGCTGATCAGGCTGTCGGCCGCGGCCCTGGCTTCGTCGGTTATTTCCGCACCGGCAAGCATTCGAGCGACTTCCTCACGCCGGGCGGTTTCGTCCAAATGCTCCACTGTGGTCTGAAGGCCCTCAGCGTCGTGCGCATCGGCCCCTTTCAGAACGCGCCAGTGATGAGCCGCGCGCGCGGCAACCTGTGGCGAGTGCGTGATAACGAGGATCTGGGCATGTTCAGACAGGCGCCCGAGCCGGGCGCCGACCGCGTCGGCCGTGGCACCACCGAGGCCGCGATCGACCTCGTCGAAGATCAGTGTCGACGCCCCTTCGGTCCCGGTCAAAACCACCTTGAACGCTAATAACAAACGTGAAAGCTCTCCGCCCGACGCCACCCGTGCCAGCGGACCCGGCTCGGCGCCAGGAACAGTGGCAACCTGGAACGTAACTCGATCGACGCCCGACGCCGTCCACGCGCCTTCTTCAAGCGTTGCGATGTCGGTGCAGAATCTTGCGTCGCCTAGTTTGAGCGGGGCTAGTTCCGCCATCACCGCTTTATCAAGTTTCTTCGCCGCGCGCCGACGTCGCTTGCTCAGTGCCGTTGCCTTCTCCTTAAATGTGCGGCGCGCGTCATCAACCCGCGCTTCGAGCGAGCGAATGCGGTCGGCGCCACTTTCGACATGGGCCAGTTTGTCAGCAAGTTGATCGTGGACTGCCGCAAGTTCATCGGGCGGAACGCTGTGTTTCCTGGCAATGTCGCGGAGCTTGAACAGACGGTCCTCGACAGCGCTGAGCCGCTTGGCATCGAGATCGAGCTTCGTTAATTGATGATCAATCTCTGCCGCGGCCTCCGAAGATTCGATAACCGCTCGGTCGAGGGCGGTAATCGCATCGTCGAAGTTGTGTCGAATAGTCTCGGGAATTCGTTCGAGCGCCCGCTGCCCGGCCCGCAGCGACATCTCCGCACCATTATCACCGGCCAAAAGTTTGCCTGCCTCAGCAAGTGCGGCAGCGATCTTTTCACCGTTCATCAATAGGGTTCGGGTCGCGGCCAGCTCTGCTTCCTCGCCGGCAACCGGGGCCAGCGTCTCGAGTTCTGCCACGACGTGGCGCAGGTAGTCCTCCTCCGCAATCGCGCGGCGATGTGCCTCCCGCATATCGGCGAGCTCTTGGAGCGACGCCCGGTATTCTTCATGCGCCTTCGCGAGTTCCGACAGCTCCCGTCCATGTCCGGCAAACACGTCCAGCAAATGGCGGTGCCCGCCGCTGTCCATCAGGATCTGTTGGTCGTTCTGGCCCTGGATCTCCACCAACGTGCGACCGAGCTCCTTGAGCAACCCAACGCTAACGGGTTGATCGTTGACGTAGGCGCGGCTCGAACCGTTGACTGACACAATCCGACGCGCGATCACCTCGTCGGCTTCGATCTCGATATCATGCGTTTCGAGGCATCTACGTGCGGGGTGATCGGGTCCGATGAGGAAATGTGCACCGACCATCGCTTGGTCGGCGCCGGGGCGGATTAGATTGCTGTCAGCGCGCACACCGAGCGCCAAACCCAGCGCATCCAGCAAGATCGATTTGCCCGCACCGGTTTCGCCGGTGAGGACGTTCAAGCCACTTTCAAACGAAAGTTCCAGTCGATCGACGAGAACGACGTTGCGAATGTGTAACCCGACCAACATTAGAAATGAGCAGCCTTAAAACACGCTGCCCCACACTCGGCTGATCCATGACCCCCGGTCTTCGACCGGTTCAAGATTGCGCCCGCGCAGGAGCCCGTAAGAATCTGCATACCAATTGCTGCGCGGGAAGTTGTGACCAAGCACGGCGGCAGCGGTCTGCGCCTCGTTTTCGACACCGAGAGCAAGATAAGATTCTGTGAGACGATGAAGGGCTTCCGGGACGTGCGTCGTGGTCTGGAAACCTTCGATGACGGTTCTAAACCTGTTGATGGCGGCAACGTAGTGATTGCGCTTCAGATAGTATCGCCCAACGTCCATTTCCTTGCCGGCCAAATGGTCGCGAGTCAGATCGAGCTTGAGCTTCGCATCCCTGGCATATTCCGTCTGAGGAAAGCGGCGCACCAGCTCTTCGAGGCTGGTAAGCGCGAGCCGCGTAATCTGTTGGTCGCGGCCAACATCGGAGATCTGTTCATAGTAGCTGATCGCGATCAGATAGTAGGCGTATGAAACATCTCGGTTACCCGGATGGAGTTCGACAAAGCGCTGTGCTGCGAGAATTGCTTCGTCGTATCGATTTCCGGAGTAATAGGTAAACGCTGACATCAATTTCGCTTTTGTCGCCCACACCGAATAGGGGTGTTGGCGTTCAACCTCGTCGAAATTCCTCGCGGCGTTCTCAAAATCGCCAGCGATCAGTTGATCTACCGCCTCATTGTAGAGTTCACCAACCGGTCGCTCGACATACTCGGCGTCCGTGTCACCCGCACACGCAGCGACCAATGTGGCAGCAAGAAAAACCGGGAGACAACGAACGAGGATCGCAATCATGGATCGCTGAGCAAATCGAGTGAACAGTGTCGCCAGCATCTGATTTATCATCAGCGCCATATTTTAAAGCATGGCCTCACAAAAGGATATTGCGGCTTGCCAGTCTGAAGATAGCAGATGACGCAATGCCGGCGGTTAGGCGCCTCGGCGCCTCATTCACGTTACCAATCCGAAGGTTTGGGTGTTGGTTAGCCGGCCGCGGCCAAAGCGGCGAAGCCGTGATCCTGCTCAACGATTTCGTCGTCGAGCGTCACATATTCCCAAGCGCTCTCATTGGCGGCCAACTCCTGCAACAGTTCGTGGTTCAAGGCATGACCGCCGAATCGCGTCGTCAACCGCGCCTGCAGCGGCGCGCCGAGTAGATAGAGGTCGCCCATGCAGTCCAATACTTTGTGGCGCACAAATTCATCGGCATACCGCAACCCGCCTTCGTTCAGTACGCGCTCACCGCTTACCACGATCGCATTGTCCAGCGAACCACCGCGCGCCAGTCCCATATCGCGCAATCGAGCGACATCTTCCGCGAAACCAAACGTACGAGCCGGTCCAATCTCGCTAACGAATGCACCGTTGTGAGGGGTGAAATCTATGCTCTGCTTAGCAACGATGGGCGCGTCATACTCAATCCCGCAATCGATCGAGAATCCGTCCGACGGTTCCAGACGCGCGAAACGTTCACCGTCGACGACTTCAACCAAACGGTTAAGCCGAATTATCCGACGCGGTGCCGGCAGGGCGTCAAGACCAACCTCCAAAATCCGTTCAACGAACGGCGCGGCACTGCCATCCATAATCGGGACTTCAGGTCCATCCAGTTCAATCACGACATCGTCGATGGCGAGGCCGTGGAACGCGGCCATTAAATGCTCGATCGTTGAGACCTGGGTGCGGGCCGTATTCATGATCGACGTGGCGAGCTGGTTGTCACACACATTGTCGATATGTGCGGCGACATCGGTTATCGACGTAAGTTCGCTGCCGAGATCACTGCGACGGAATAGGATGCCGGCATCCGCGTCGGCCGGTTTCAAAAGCATGGAAATGTCCGCACCGGTATGGACGCCCACACCGTGGAACTCGATCTCACCCGCAATGGTCTGTTGATTGTAACGCGACAAATTGCTACTCCGCATCAGTCGCCCGACGAGCACATCCACGTGGCCCGCCGCACGACGCGTTAGTCCCATACCCTGCGGTTCTCCCCCCGTCGAGAACTACCGAAATGTCTCGTTATTCCGGCCGCTTAGCGGTAGAGACCGGTTGTAGAGGGTTGCTTTTAGGGTCTCAAATCAACCTTTGTTACAAACTCTTACGCGATATTCACCGCGGATTAGTTCGCTTGACGCCGGAGAAATGCTGGAATTTCGAGCAGATCCTCCTCGGTCTCCGGTTGCGGTAACGTAAGTCCTTCCGGGGCAGATTTAGGCGCGGTTCGCTCGCTTGTCTTGGGCGCCGGTGGCGCGGCCGGCGCTACCGGCTTTGCCAACGTCGGCTCAATTCGGCTTTCAATCGGCTTTGGCGGGGCCGCGACCGGCGGCACCTCTTCCGTTGCCTTTGGATCAGGTTTAGAGGCGGTGGCGTTCGACGAGGTTGCCGTTGGCTCCACGACGATAGCCGTCTTACGTGAACGGCCCGATCTAGTCATCCGCTCGAACAGGCTAAGACCGCGATTTTCACGTTTTTGCGGCTGACGCCCTGCATTCTCCACCGCTGCTTCCGCGAACGGATCTGGTGCTTTTCGCAAACTCGGGCGCGGTGTCGCGACTTGTGGTTGTGGCGGGATAAAGGGCTCCTGTTCAAGTTTAGGCGCCGGCGCGTCGACCTTCGCCTCGTTGTCGATTGCGGAATCCGCCGTCACGGGGTCCGCGACGGCGAGATCTTCAGATTCCTCCGCCCATCGAGTGACGGCGGCCTCGGCGTGCGCCGTCGCCTCGGCTACCTCATCCGCTACACGAACTGTTTGTTCGGTATGCTTCATGGCCGTAACCGGCTGTGATCCGGCTGCAACCCGGCCCGCCATTTGAGTGATGGAGGCCGCAGCTATGGGTGCCGGCATTCCTACTGGACCCGGGCGGTTTTCCGCCGCATGAATCGCCGACTTAGCACTAACCGTTGTCGGGTATCCCTCGGGGTGTTGCTGCGTCGCGACTGCACCGATACCGGTGGCAACGACCGACACCCGCATCGTCCCGTCCATCGATTCGTCGAAGGTCGAACCAAATATGATGTTCGCGTCGGCCTCGACTTCCTCACGGATCCGGTTGGCTGCTTCGTCGACTTCGAACAAGGTCATGTCGAGCCCGCCCGTGATATTGATGAGCACGCCGCAGGCGCCCTTCATCGAAACTTCGTCGAGGAGCGGATTGGATATTGCCGCCTCAGCCGCCTCGGTGGCTCGGCGTTCGCCCTCGGCCTCGCCGGTCCCCATCATTGCTTTGCCCATTTCCATCATGACGGTCCGGATATCGGCGAAGTCGAGATTGATAAGACCGGGCATCACCATGAGATCGGTTACCCCGCGAACACCGGAGTACAGGACGTCGTCCGCCATCTTGAATGCCTCAGCGAACGTCGTCTTTTCGTTGGCGACCCGGAACAGGTTCTGATTCGGGATTATGATCAGCGTATCAACGTAACGCTGAAGTTCGTCCATCCCGGTTTCGGCTGTCGTCATGCGGTGCGCGCCTTCGAATTGGAAGGGCTTGGTCACAACACCGACGGTTAGCGCGCCGCCGTCTCGAGCGATCTGTGCAATTACAGGCGCTGCGCCAGTTCCCGTGCCGCCGCCCATGCCGGCGGTTATGAACACCATGTGGCTGCCCTGGAGGTGCTGACGAATTTCCTCGGCTGCTTCTTCTGCCGCTGCCCGCCCAATGTCGGGACGAGAGCCGGCGCCAAGTCCTTGGGTGATACCCACGCCAAGTTGTATGCGCGCTTCCGCAAGCGACTGCGATAAAGCCTGCGCGTCGGTGTTGGTAACAACGAAGTCGACGCCCTCCAATTCAGCGTTGATCATGTTGTTGACGGCGTTTCCCCCCGCTCCGCCGACACCAACGACAGAGATACGCGGCTTCAACTCGGTAACAGACGGCATGCTCAGATTGATCGTCATCACGGTCTCCTTAAACGAAACAAAGCCAGCGGCACGGCCGCTCGACTGCTCTCTTCTTGTGACCTGCAGGCAGAACGCCGATCTCCTCACCCCAATAGGTTGTTGGTTCACAACCCAACATTAGAAATTTTCCTTAAACCACCGACCGATTCGCGCGAATCGGTTACCCGTGTCCCCGGGCATATCAATGGCGATTGCTTCCTGCGGATTGCGTGCGGCATAGAGCAACAGACCGGCGCAGGCCGAGAATCCAGGACCCGCCGTCGCTTCGGCGAGGCCGCTTATGCGAATTGGGCGACCGATTCGCACTTGCTTGTCGAGAATACGAGCGGCGAGTTCGCGCATCCCTTGCAATTGGCTGGCGCCGCCGGTCAAAACCACGCGCTGGCCGGCACGGGCCGCCGCCCCGCCCGCTTCCAGTTTGTCGCGGGCCAATTCGAGCGTTTCTTCGACACGCGGTTGGATAATCCCCGTCAACGCGGAGCGCGGAACGTGTGTCGCGTTGGCCGCATCTTCTTCGCCGATCAAGGGGACTTCCATAATGTCCTTCTCATCGGTCGGACTCGGAAGGGTGCTGCCATAAAGCGTTTTCATTCGCTCAGCGTGCGATCTGGGCGTCGACAGCCCGCGCGCAATATCGTTGGTGACGTGGTTGCCACCAACGGGCACACCACTTGCGAACACCAACTGGCCACCCGCAAAGACCGCGATAGTGGTGGTTCCGCCACCCATGTCGATGACCGTGACACCGAGGTCCATTTCATCTTCGACCAGGCAGGCGAGTCCGGCCGCATAGGAGGACAGCACCCGCCGCTGGATGGACAAATGCCCGCGCTCGATGCAGGTATCGAGGTTTCGTAAAACCCCGGTCGCGGCAGTGACAACGTGTAGATTGACGCCGAGACGCGAGCCGTGCATCGACCGTGGGTCTTTGATGCCGTTGGTTCCATCGAGCGTAAAGCCGACCGGTATTGCGTGAACGACCTCGTTATCGCCCGGCTCGACATGAGCGCGAGCTTCGGCCAGCACACGATTAACGTCGAGGTCGCTCACTTGGCGGCCGTGAACGCCGATTTCAATGCCCACCGTATGCGATGCGGGATAGCCGCCGGAGAAGGAGACGATGACCTCATCGATCGTCTCGTTGGCGAGACGCTCTGCGCTGTCGACTGCAGCGCGAATGGCTTCCTCGGCGGCGTCGATATCTATGATCGCACCCGCCCGCAATCCCTTGGCTTCGTGATGTCCCACCCCACCGACGCGAATCATGCCACGGCTGTCAACCCGTGCGATGAAGCACGACACCTTGGTCGATCCAATATCGAGAGCGGCGACGATGCCGCTGCGGCCTACGGCCATCCCTCCTGCCCCCTTTTTAGATTGATCGGATCGTTCCACACCGCGTTCACGTATTTTTTCCTTTGTTTTTGGCGGTCTTCTTGATCGGCCCGAGCAATTGAACGATCAGCCGATCCGGCATTCTGAGATCGATCGCTCGGAGTTTTCGATCAAGGATCGAATGGTGTTCCTGTAGTGCGGCGAGTCGCTCCAGTGCCGCGTGCACGTCTTGTTCGGGGAGCCGAACATCGACACCGTTGTTAAATCGCAGATTCCATCTTCGTTCGCCGACCAAAGTTACGGCCCTGATACGCTTATCGAGAGCTGTGTGGGGCGCGAGCAAGTCGACGATCTCGGCCGCGCGTGCATCAGCACCAGGGCCGACAACGAGCGGAAGGTCTCTGAAGCGGGCGAGGCGTTCGGTGGTGATCACCGAGCCATCGCGGCTGATAAGCCGAAGTTTCTTCCGATACTGCCATAGTGCAAATGGCGCTCGCTCGCGGATATCGACGTATATCGTGTTTGGAAAGCGCCGGCTGACTGTCGCCCATTCGATCCAGCCGAGGTCGAGCAAACGGGTCCTGGCGGCGGCCGGATCAAAGGCAAAAATCGGGGTCTTGGTTTTTGCGCCAAGCACTTGTTGGACCGTCACCGCCCGAGCGTGGCGCAATCCTCTGATCTCAACCTGTGCAATGCCGAGGCCCAGGTCGAGCGCCGTCTGGTTCACCGTTTCGCCGACCACATCGATTGCTCGGTGAACATATCCGCCGTACCAAAGGTAGGCACTGCCACCACCAGCCATCACCAAGGCCAGCACGGCGCCGGCCGTAAGACGCACCCACCGCGAACGCAATCGTGCGCGCAGCCCACCCCGGGCGCGGGGTCGTGCCTTGGATCCACTTGCGGAACCACGTCGGAATATCCAGTTCAACGGTCGCATCCCGAATCCTCCAACAGCCATGCGACAAGCTCAGTGAACGTCATGCCCCGATGCGCGACAATTTCGGGAACCAGAGAGGTGGGCGTAAGACCGGGTTGGGTGTTGAGTTCGAGGATGTAAAGCAGACCGGGTTCGCCAGCGGAATCGTCGTAGCGGAGATCGGCTCGTGTCACGCCCCGGCAGCCGAGCGTGCGATGGGCGACTTCGGCGATATCCATAGCGCGCGAGTAACAATCAGGGTGAATTGGGGCGGGAACCAGATGTTCCGAGCCGCCCGCCGTGTACTTGGCGTCGTAGTCGTAGAACCCGACGCGCGGCCTGATCTCAAGCACATCAAGCGGCTTGTCGTCTACCACCGCGACCGTGATTTCACGACCGGGAATGTACTCCTCGACCATGGCGTAATCACCGTAGTTCCAACTATCGATGTCGCTCGGGTCGGTATTGTCGCCTTCGTTGACGATTCGCACGCCCACGCTTGAGCCTTCGTTCAGCGGCTTAACCACGTGCGGCAAAGGCAACACATCGCCTCGACAATACTGGGCGCGAGAGACCACCCTACTGTCGGGACATCTAAGGCCGGCGTCTTGAAAGGCGCGTTGCGCGGCGGGTTTGTTCATCGCCAGCGCTGACGCAAGAACGCCCGAATGGGTGTAAGGAATTTGTAAGGTCTCAAGCACCCCTTGAATGCACCCGTCTTCTCCGAATCGTCCGTGCAGCGCATTGAAGACCACATCGGGTTTGAGTTCACCGAGGACGGTGGCGATATCGTGATCGACATCGATCGGCGTGACGTCGTGATCCAAGGAGCGAACGGCCTCGACAACTGCCGCCCCACTGACGAGTGAAATTTCGCGCTCCGCCGACCAGCCGCCCATCAGAACCGCAATGTGGAGGGTCATGATCGTCCCCCCGATGGTTCTTGCGAATCGACCGCGCTCATTTGGCCTGGCAGATGCCGGCCAATTCGGCGGATTTCCCATTCCAGGGTTACGCCGGTTACTTCGGCGACGCGGCGCCGCACCTCTTCACCCAGCGCTTCGAGATCGGCGGCCGTCGCCTCGCCGCGATTAATGAGGAAATTGCAGTGTTTCTCTGACACCGTTGCTGCGCCGCGGCTCATGCCCTGGCACCCGGCGCGATCAATCAACTCCCACGCTCTAGGCGAATCCGACAGCGGACCTGGAATATTGGGATTGTTAGGATTCTTGAACGTACTTCCACCGGTACGTGTACGAATCGGTTGGCTCGCCTCTCGCTCCAACTTGATTGCATCTAGCCGCTCACGAATCCGAGCTGGTTCGGTCCGGGTCCCAGTCAATTCCGCGGCGGTGAAGATCCAACCTTCCGGTATCTCGCAGTGGCGGTACGAAAATCCTAATTGGTCGTGTGAATATTTGCGATGTGTCCCGTCAGGGCCAACTGCCTCCGCACTCGCTACCACGTCTTTGATTTCGCCGCCGAAAGCCCCAGCGTTCATTCGCAGCGCCCCACCAATCGTGCCTGGGACACCGGACAGGAACTCGAGACCGCCAATACCGGCTTCACACGCGACCTCCGCCACATTGACGTCGAGTGCGGCAGCGCCGCAACGCAGTGCAGCCGCGTCCGGATCCGGTTCGATAGTGGCGAAGGCGCGACCGAGCCGAACGACCACGCCGGGGATGCCGCCGTCGCGAACAAGAACGTTAGACCCAACGCCGATTACGGTAACGGAAGTGTCCTCGGGTTTTTCACGCAAGAAACTTGCTAAGTCATCGAGATCTTTGGGCCGGAACGAAACTTCCGCGGGTCCACCGACTCGAAACCACGTTATTTTCGAAAGATCACTGTTCGCCGAGTAGCGGCCGCGCACGCTGGGCAGCCGCTCGAGCAGTTCGCCGCCGCGCATCGCTGCTGCCATCATGAGGCGGCCTCCCTACTCGCGGAGCCACCGCCCGTGGCTGCATCCATGCCCGGACCATCGGTGAGAAATTCTATTTCGCCGGGCAGAGATTGGGCCCAGCTTGAGATGCTGCCGGCCCCCATACAAAGGACCAGATCGCCGACGCCGGCGAGATCGCATGTTGTCGCCGCCAAGTGCTCAGGTGACGGCAGCGGTACCGCGTGTCGATGGCCGTGGCGTCGCAGACCATCGACCAGCGAATCCCGGTTAATGCCCTCGATGGGTTCCTCGCCCGCCGGGTATACCTCCGAGACGATGACCGCGTCAGCGTCGTTGAAACAAGTGCAGAATTCCTCGAACAGATCGCGCAGTCGGGTAAATCGATGGGGTTGGACCACGGCGATGATGCGGCCGTCATAGGCCGCCCGCGCCGCGCCCAATGCAGCCGCGATCTCGACCGGATGGTGAGCATAATCGTCTATTACCGTGATACCTGCCGCAAATCCCGTCCGCGTAAAACGCCGCTTGACGCCGGAGAAATTAGCGAACCCCTGACGAATTCGTTCTTCGTCGATTCCCATTTCATCGGCAACCGCTACCGCCGCCAACGCATTGAGAACGTTGTGCCTGCCTGGCATCGGTATGTGGAGATCGTCGAACCGACGACTGCGACTGCGCACGCGATCGGTGAACTGGACCGAGAACGAAGCGCCGTCCGCAGAAATCACAACGTCGACACCGCGCACGTCGGCCTGCGGACCGAGACCATAAGTGATCAAGCGACGGTCCGAGACGCGGCCGATCATCGCCTGAACCTCGGGATGGTCGATACACAGCGCCGCAAAACCATAGAAAGGGATGTTCTCAACGAACATTTGGAACGCTTCACGCTCCTGATCGAAGCCGCGATAGTGATCGAGATGCTCCGGATCAATGTTGGTAACCACCGCGATCGTCGCCGGAAGTTTGACAAACGTGCCGTCGGATTCGTCGGCCTCCACCACCATCCATTCACCGGCACCGAGGCGCGCATTGGTGCCGTAGGCGTTGATGATGCCGCCGTTGATGACGGTAGGATCGTAGCTGGCGCTATCCAGAACCGCGGCGATCATCGATGTGGTCGTCGTCTTGCCGTGGGTTCCCGCAACGGCGATCGACCAGCGCAATCGCATCAACTCAGCCAGCATCTCGGCCCGCCGAACGACCGGGATCAGACGGGCGCGCGCAGCCCGAATTTCCGGATTGTCATCGGTCACCGCCGACGACAAAACCACCACCTTGGCGGCGCCGAGGTGGTCCGGCTTGTGCCCAATCGCGACCGCAATCCCCAACTCTCGCAAACGCGTGACGTTTGCGTTCTCGGACAGATCGGAGCCCTGCACCTGATAGCCAAGATTGTGCATGACCTCGGCAATGCCGCTCATGCCGATTCCACCAATACCGACGAAATGGACAGGACCGATATCGAGGGGCAGTTGCCTCATCGGGCCTGCTCCTCTGACTGTTCGCTGGTGGTCACGCCCGCAACTTGCTCGGAAAAATCAGCCAGCACGACTTCGCAGTCGGTCCGTCCTTTGGCGCGGGCTTTCGCAGCCATGTCTACCAGTCGCGCCGGATTATCCATGACGTCTCGGACCAGCGTCCCGAGGCGATCAGCTGTGAACTGCTTTTCCTGGATCAACACGTGCGCCGCGCCGCCGTTTGCGAACACCCTGGCATTGGCGGCTTGGTGATCATCAGCCGCACGCGGTAACGGCACGATGATCGCAGGCCTGCCAACGCATCCCAGTTCGCCAATCGACGACGCACCCGCGCGCGAGATTACCAGGTGGGCCTGCGCCAACCGTTCGCCAATATCGTCGAAAAAGGTTTCCAGGGCGTTGGAGATATCGCTTTCTTGGTAGATGGCGGCAACATGATCGAGGTCTTCCGCGCGGCATTGATGGCTTACGTCAAGGCGCTGGCGAAACTCCTTTGGAAGGCTTGCAAGCGCCGCCGGAATCACCGAGCCGAAGACGCCCGCGCCTTGGCTGCCTCCGATCACGAGCAGCTTGAATTGACCATCGTCTACCGCTGCGACATAGGGCCGTTCCCGCGCTTGGCTGACCGCTGGCCTGACAGGGTTACCCGTTACCGCGATCGTTGCGCGTATCGAGGCCGGCAGTCGCTCTGTTTCGGTTTGCGACAACGCAACCCCACTCACGCGTCGCGCCAGCAGTCGATTGACCCGACCGAGAACCGCGTTTTGTTCGTGGACAATCGTCGGGATGCCGCGTTGGATCGCCGCCCACATCGTTGGTAACGATGGATAGCCACCAAATCCGACCACGACCGTCGGCTGCAAGCGAGACAACAACCACCATGCCTGCCAGGTGCCGATTGCAATCTGCAGGAATACCCAAACGGTGGTGAGCAGGTTGCCACCAGCCGGCGTGCCGCAGCGGACCACGTAAGTCGCCACATCGGCGATCAGGGAATGTTCCGCGCTTTGTTCACCACGGCCGTCGGTTATCAGCACGACACCCCAGCCGCGCACCCGCAGTTCTCCGCCGAGCGCGGCGGCAGGAAATAGATGCCCACCGGTGCCGCCAGCTGCCAGAACGACCACACCGGTCATGGTGTTACCCCGCCAAAGGAATTGTGGCGTCCGAGGTCCAATCTGGACCCAGCTGCAATCGCTGGCGGGGTTTCGACGTCGATTGCACCGCCCTCATCAACGCGCAGGCGGGTCAGCGCCAACACCATCCCGATCACCAGCGCCATACCGATTAGCGACGAGCCACCGTAGCTAATGAACGGAAGTGTCATGCCTTTGGTTGGCATAAGGTCGAGGTTAACGCCGATATTGATGACCGCTTGCAAACCGAATTGCACAACCAGGCCGGTCGCCGCGAGCATCACGAAGGGACTGGTGGCTTGCAGGGCGCGCGACAAGCAGCGAAGGACGACAAACGCGAACAGGCCAAGCAGGAGCAGTCCGGTTACCAAACCGAACTCTTCGCCGGCAACGGCAAATATGAAATCGGTGTGGGCGTCGGGGAGGACGTTCTTTAACACGCCTTCTCCCGGGCCACGGCCCAGCACGCCGCCGTGCAAGAAGGCGTCGCGAGCAGTATCAATCTGAAAGGAGTCGCCAACCGCCGGGTCGAGAAAGCGATCGATCCTGCTCGCCACGTGGGGCAGCGTCAGATAGGCGATTACCGCACCCACCGCACCGATCACACCGATCGTCGCGACCCACATCAACGAAAGCCCCGCAACGAACACCTGCGTTAGCCATACCGTCACAACGAGCACGGCCGTGCCAACGTCGGGCTGCATCAAAAGGAGCGTAATCACGACGCCCAACGGCATTAATGTGAGCGCAAAGGTGGATAGTTTTGGTCGCGACGTACCTATCACCAGCATGGCAGCGATCAGAACCACAAGCACGGGCTTGATGAATTCAGATGGCTGTAGAACGAATCCACCGATCTCCAACCACCGACGCGCGCCGTTGACCTCCACCCCGATGAGCGTCGTCACGGCGAGCGCTGTTATCGCAAAAGCAAAACCCAGAATGCCCAATCGTCTAACGCCGGTTGGGCTAAGGAATGAAGTAAACCCAAGTAGGGCGAGGGCAATCAACGCGAAAACCAGGTGGCGCTTTACGAAATGAAACGAGCCAAACCCAAGTCGGTCGGCTACTGCCGGACTCGCGGCGAGGGCCAACACACCACCGAGCGCGATAAGCAACACGATCGCCAGCAGACTCCAGCGATCGATCGTCCACCACCAGCGACCAACGATCGAGTTATCGGTGCGGCGAACGGTCAGCACCGCGCACCTCGATTCGCAACTCCGCGATCAGCCTTGAGGGCGGTGACGCGGGTCCGAAATTCGTCGCCGCGCGCCTCGAAATTGACCCACTGATCAAACGACGCGCACGCCGGCGACAACAACACGACGGAATTGTCGCTGCGCGTCTCGCGGCATTGTTCGAATGCCGCCGCCACCGCCTTTTCTAATGTGCCGGCAATCGTATGCGGTACGTGGCTTCCGAGCGTGCCGCTAAACGTCGCCGCTGCTTCGCCGATGAGATAGGCGTGTGCGACATGGGGGAAAAGGCTGGCAAGCGGCTCAATACCGCCGGCCTTGGCGATACCGCCCGCGATCCAATGGATGTTTTCAAACGTCGCCAGCGCTCGCGCCGTCGCATCGGCGTTGGTGGCCTTGCTGTCATTGACGAAGCGAACGCCGTCAATAGTGGCAATCAGTTCAAGTCGGTGCGGGAGTCCGGGGAAGCTGGGTAGTGCTGCGCAGGCGTCCTCGCTGCTCACTCCCAATGCGCGGGATACCGCAATCGACGCCGCCGCGTTCTGCCAATTATGAGCCCCTAGAAGACTATCGATGCCCCGCAAATCGCTCGTCGCCGACGGCGGGTCGATCGCGTCGTGGAGCATCCCGTCGACCACATAGACACCGCCGTTCACCGGTTGCCCGACGCCAACAGGAATGACCTTTTGGGTTTTTGCGGTAACCACGTCTTCGAAGATAGCGTGGCTGTCACCGTCATCGAGACCGATTACGGCTGTATCGGCAACGGTTTGTTGTTCCAGCAAACGCTTCTTGACGGCGATGTACCCCGCCATATCGCCGTGCCGATCCAAATGGTCTGGACTGAGATTCAGCAACACAGCAACGTCGCAAACCAGGCCCGGCGCCAGATCAATCTGAAACGATGAAAGTTCCAGGACATATATGCCGTCCTCGTCGAGCATCGGAAGATCCAAAGCCGGCCTACCGAGATTGCCGCCAACCGCGACTTGTCGCCCGCATTTCTCGAGAATATGGCCAATCAACGCAGTGGTCGTCGATTTACCGTTTGTTCCGGTGACGCCGACGATTGGAGACCGGGTAATCGTATGCGCGAATAGTTCGATATCGCCGATGATCGGGCATCCGGCTGCCCGCGCTCGGCGCACGACGGGGTGCGGTTCCGGATGGGTGAGCGGAATCCCCGGGCTCAGTACGAGAGCGGCGATACCGGCAAAATCCGTATCATGAAGGTTGGCAACCGGAAACTCTGCCACATCACTCGATTGGCGCCGCGGTTTGTCGTCGTCCCACAGCAAAACCTCGGCGCCGCCCGCTGCCAGCGCACGCGCGGCCGCCATTCCGCTGCGCCCGAGACCGAGCACGGCAACTGGTTTGTCGCGGTATTGGCAAACCTCGATCACGTTACCTCAGTTTCAGCGTTGCCAGGCCCACCAGGGCGAGAATGACGGCGATGATCCAGAATCGGATAACAATGGTGGATTCGGCCCACCCTTTCTGTTCGAAATGATGGTGCAGCGGCGCCATTCGAAATACCCGGCGGCCCGTAAGTCGAAACGAAACCACCTGGACAATTACCGAAGCGGTTTCGAGTACAAACAGCCCTCCGATCACCGCCAATACCAGTTCGTGCTTGGTAATAACGCTGACTGCACCGAGTGCCCCGCCCATCGCCAGGCTGCCGGTATCGCCCATGAACACCATTGCCGGCGGTGCATTGAACCATAGGAATCCCAGCCCGGCTCCCACAAGCGCGCCGCAGAAAACGGCCAACTCGCCGGCGCCCGGCACCGAGTGGATTTGCAGATAACTCGAAAACACCGCATTGCCGACGAGGTAGGCGATCAAGGCAAACGCCGATGCTGCGATCATTACCGGAACAATCGCCAACCCATCGAGACCATCGGTAAGATTGACGGCGTTCGATGAGCCCACCATCACGAATATCGCGACCGGAACGAACAACCACCCGAGATTGACCAACAAATCCTTGGCAAATGGCAATGCCAACGACATGTCCAGCGGATCTCGCGTGATCTCAATGATCCACAGCGCCGCGACACAGGCGATCGCAATCTCAACCCCAAACTTCAAATATCCCGGCAGACCTCGATGATCGTCGCGGACTACTTTGAGATAATCGTCAGCAAATCCTACGAGCCCGAATCCGACCGTGACGAGCAACGCCGCCCACACGTATTGATTTCGCAGATCCGCCCATAACAACGTGCCCACACCGAGTCCAAGCAGGATGAGAAAGCCGCCCATCGTGGGCGTCCCCTGCTTGGCAACAATGTGGCGCGCCGGGCCATCGTTGCGAATGGGTTGGCCGTTCTTTTGCTTACTCTTTAGCCAACGAATAACAGACGGCCCAAATACGAAACTCACCAACAGCGCCGTCATGACGGCCCCGCCTGTGCGAAACGTTAAGTATCGAAACAGGTTGAAGACGATGACATCGTCGGCCAGAGGATAAAGGAGATTGAACAGCATGCCGATTCAACTCCCTCTACCGGATTTCGCCGGTGCGCCTAGATCTATCGGGCATCCGTTCATCCGCAGTTCGCCTGCTGGCTAAAGTCATTTGCTTGCAGCAATGCGTCGACCACCGGCGTCATCTGACTGCCCAGCGATCCCTTGACCATGACCACGTCTCCGGGCCGCAAGAGGTCCAAAAGCGGAGCCACCAGTTGCAAGGACCTGTCGCAATGGGGACCGCGCATGCCGCCGCTGAGCGCGTCGTTGAGATGCGCCATGTTGGTACCGGCGGTGAGCACCAGGTCGACTCCGCAATCGACAAGATCGTGTGCCAATTGAGCGTGCAATCTCGGTGAATCCGGACCCAACTCGAGCATGTCGCCAAGTACGGCTATGCGGCGGCCACCCGTATCTAGCCGAGCCCCACCGAGCATATCGATCGCTGCACTCATCGATGCCGGACTCGCATTATAACTCTCGTCGATAACCTCTACCGTTCCCGTGCTCAGTTGCACGTGATGTCGCTCACCGCGCCCGCGTAGCGGCGTCATGCGCGATAACGCTGCCGCCGCACCTTCGATATCGCCGCCGAATGCCGCGACCGCGGCCAGAATCGCGAGACTGTTCATCACCCAGTGTCTTCCCGGTGCGCCAATCGTGTAGCTGATCGCCTTGCCGCCGATTTCGGCCGATACGTTGCTCGAGGTCGGAAAGGTGGTCGAACTGACGATATGCGCCCACGCCTCGGAATCGTGGCCGAAGCCCAACACGCGGCGGGCACCGCAGCGTTCGGCAGCGTCGGCGAGTTGACCAAAGAAGCTGTTGTCGCGATTGAGGATAGCGGTTCCTTCCGGCTCCAACCCAACGAAGATATCCGCTTTGGCATCGGCGATCGCGGCAACGTTCTTGAAGTAGGCGAGGTGGGCGGGTTCGACGGTTGTGATAATGGCGGCGTGGGGCCTAACCATGCGCGAGAGCGGCTCCAGCTCACCCGGATGGTTCATTCCAAGCTCGAAAACCCCAAACGGCGTATCTGCCGGCATTCGAGCGAGGCTAAGCGGCACGCCCCACTGATTGTTGAAGCTGGCTTCACTCGCGTGGGCAGCGGCGGTGCCCGACAACGCCAGACGCAGGCCTTCTTTGGTGCTGGTCTTGCCGACGCTGCCGGTAACGGCGATGACATGTGCACTGGTCCGCGCCCGTGCGCTTATCCCAAGCGCTTGCAAACCAACCAAGGTGTCATCGACCCGCAATAACGGTGCATCCGCAGACACAGCCTGCGGGTGGTGGCTGACAACCGCGGCGGCGGCGCCCTTGGCCAGAGCGTCTGCCACATAGTCATGCCCGTCGCTGTTGGGGCCTGAGATAGCAACGAATAGATCCCCCGCATTGAGGGTTCGGCTGTCGATCGAGACGCCATAGGCCGACCACGACGTCGATGTTTGTCCATTCGTCGCTCGTGCCGCGTCCGCCGCGGTCCACAAAGGCATCGCATCCGATCCGGTCATGATGCGGCTCGCTCAAGGTCGCTAACCGTACGCCGCACCACATCACTATCGTCGAACGGGGTGATTTCGCTGCCGATTATCTGGCCACGTTCGTGTCCTTTGCCAGCGATCAGCAACACGTCACCAGTATCCAAGTCGCCGAGAGCAGTGCGAATTGCGTCGCCGCGATCGCCGATTTCCGTTGCGCCCGGAGAGGATGCCAGGATCGCCTTGCGTATCGTCGCGGGATCCTCGTTGCGTGGATTGTCGTCGGTTACGATCACCCGGTCGGCGTTTTGCGTGGCGGCTTCTCCCATCGCGGCGCGCTTCTCACGGTCGCGATCGCCGCCGGCGCCGAACACGACAATGAGTTTGCCGGATGCGATCGGTCTAAGCGCACCAAGAGCGCGTGCCAATGCGTCCGGCGTATGCGCGTAGTCAACGAAAACGCCCGCGCCACACGGATGGTCAGCCACCTTCTCCAAGCGGCCCGGCACGACGGTGAGCTGTGCCAGCGCGGCAATGCTTTTTTCTTGGTCACCACCGCTCGCGATAACCAATCCGAGTGCACAAAGCGCGTTGAGAACTTGAAAATCGCCGACCAGCGGTAGCGTGACGTCGTAAAAACGCTCGCCAACCGTGATGCCGATCCGCTGGGTATCGTCGGCAAGTTCGCGACGATCTAGTTTGATATCCGTCCCCGCTAGACCGTAACTCAAAACACGGTGTCCGCCTTGCTGGCAAACTTCGCACAACCTATCGAACTCTGGGATGTCGGCATTAAGCACGGCAGTTCCACCCGCTGCCAACACCTCTGAGAATAGCCGCAACTTCGCGGTCAGGTAGGAGTCAAAGGACGCGTGATAATCCAGATGATCGTGCGAGAGATTGGTAAAGCCGGCGTGGCTGATCCCGACCCCGTCAAGACGGTTTTGATCGAGTCCATGGCTTGATGCCTCGATCGCAACGCAATCGACTTCATCTTCCGTGAACTGATCCAGCAAGCGGTGCAGCGATACCGGCTCCGGCGTCGTCGTCGGTAGCATCTGAACGTGACCCCGCCATTGAGCTCCCAATGTGCCAATGGTGCCGGAGCGGTAGCCGAGTTCCTGCCAGATCTGGCGCACGAAGTAGGCAACCGAGGTTTTGCCGTTGGTGCCCGTTATCGCGACGATGTTCGAGGGCTGCCGGGGATAGAAGCGCGCCGCGATCTCGGCAAGCCGACGCCGGGGCCGGGTATCGCGAATCGCGACTGCAGGCGAGTTCGGGGCTAGCGTTAAGTTCTGGTTACCGAGAACGGCCACGGCACCGCGCGCGATCGCTTCGTCCACGTAGTCGGCACCATTCTCGCGCGCACCCGACAGAGCCGCGAACAGATAGCCCGTCTCGACTTCGCGACTATCAGTGGTCAGCCCCAGAATCTCGGGATTGCTCTCGAGTTGTAAGGGCGTCGGTGGCGAACCGCTGAGCAATTCAGTGAGCAACACTCTCGCCTCTTTGCACAAGACTGTTGATCGGGATTGTGGGCGACCGTGACTTGTCAAGGCCGGCCGGCTCGACCCCCAACAGCGGCGCTATCCGCTCGACGATGCGTCCGACGGTGGGTGCCGCAGTCCAACCGCCAGTGGCGTACCCAAACGTCTGCTTGGTGCCGGCAGGTTCGTCGAGCATAACAAGCACGAGGTAGCGTGGTGCGGCGATCGGGAAGGCACCAACGAAGGAAGAAATTAGCGCCTTGCGTCGATATCCGCGTTTACCAGATTTCTCGGCCGATCCGGTCTTGCCGCCGACCGCGTACCCGGAAACTTCAGCCCTGCCACCGGTTCCTTCTTCGACGACCATACGCAGCAATCTGCGCATTTGGCTCGACACCCTCGGTGAGACCACCCGGCGGCCGGGAATGTCTGTATCTGGATCGCGTTTAAGCAGCGTCAACGGCACGCGTACGCCGCCATTGACGAGGGCGCCGATGCCACCCGCGAGTTGGATTGGCGATACCGCGAGGCCGTGGCCAAAACCAATCGTCATCGTCGAAATATCGCGCCAGCGTCTGGGGACGATCGGTGCGCCGACCTCGGGCAACTCGATCGGTTCCGGACTGAGCATGCCGAACGCGCGTAAATAAGCCTGCTGCCGTTTCGTGCCGACATCCATCGCAATCTTCGCGGCCCCGATGTTCGAGGAATGAATGAACACCTCGCGAACTGAAAGCCAGCGTTTCTTGGCGTGAAAATCGCGAATCGTGAAACGCGCGACGCGCAGCGGCCGGGTCGCATCATAACGGCTTTGGAGATCTGCCACGCCGGCGTCCAGTGCCATCGCCACCGTGAAGGCCTTGAAGGTCGACCCCATTTCATAAGTGCCAAGCGTGGCGCGGTTGAACAGCGAGTTTGCTGATGCAGCGCCCGCGTCATTGGGGTCGAAATTCGGGAGCGACGCCAAGCCCAGCACTTCACCGGTAATGACGTCGGTTATAAGTCCCACCGCGCCTTGCGCCTTGAACCGTTGGTGCGCCGTTGCGACTTCCTGCTCAAGAATAAATTGAACACGGTGGTCTATGCTTAGCTCGAGCGCGCCCGCCTCCTGGCGACTTGGTACGCTGAGACGATCGTCGAAGCTCCGCTCGACCCCGGCCAAACCGCGATTGTCGATCCCGGTGAACCCCAGAACGTGTCCCGCTAAAGGACCGTGTGGGTATAGCCGGCGCTGCTCGATCTGAAACGCGATGCCGGGAACACCCAACTGGTGGACCGCGTTTTGATCGGCCGGTGACAGGCCGCGTTTGATCCATACAAAGCGACGCTTCGAGGTGAGCTTTGCATATACCTCGGCCCGATCGAGGCCAGAGATGATAGCGGCCAGATTGTCGGCTGCCGTGATCGGATCAATCACCCGCTGGGGATCGGCATAGACCGACGCGGTGCGAAGATTGGCCGCGAGCAGCGTGCCATTGCGGTCGACGATATCGGCGCGTTCATGGGTGATGCGCCCAGAGGCAGCGCTAATGCGAGGTTCCGACCCCGGCTCGAGCAAAGTCAGGTCAACCAGGCGCCCGGCCAGGATAGCAAAGGCAAGGGCAAAGCCAACAGCCACCGCGACCACACGATTGCGGCTCGCTTCAGCCTTCGATTCGGTAACCGGACCAGGTGCTGTCGTGACATGGGCCGCCTGCGGACTCATTTCCTTGGTTTCGCGAACCATCAGTTCGCCTCTTTCATCGGCACGCGCGCCGGCAGACGATCGGCACTTCGGTTGGGGCCGGTCGGGATCTCGCCGAGGGTGACCATGCGATCGGCCACGACAGGCGTCAGGTGAAGGTGACGCTCGACCAAAGCGCTGAGGCGGGTCGGGCTATTTAGGAAACTCCACTCCGCCTTTAGTACCCGGAGTGCTTCCTGCTCAACGAGGATGGCGCGATTTGCATCGCCATAACGGTCCTCAAGTTGCTGAACCTCATACTTCAGGGTGTAGAGCCCGAACGCCAGAGCGCCGACCAGCACCACACCACCAATAGTCAACAGGCGCCTCACGCGCTGGCCTCCAACTGCCATACCGGTGCGTCGGTGCGAATGCCGGCTCGTAGACGGGCGGAGCGAGCTCGCGGATTATGATCCAACTCGCCTTCATCGGGCCGCTTGGGACGCCGGAAGGGCAGCTCAAATGAAGCCGGCGGCATCACACGCTGCGGGCGGTGGCGCGCGACGCCGGGCATGCGGCCGGACCGAACCCGAAAGAACTCCTTCACGATACGGTCTTCCAGTGAGTGAAAGGCCACGACCACAAGCCGACCGCCTGCGACGAGCAATCGCTCGGCCGCCGCGAGCCCACGCCTGAGTTCTTCGAGTTCGTCGTTGATGTAAATTCGCACGGCTTGAAACGTGCGCGTCGCCGGATGAATGGTCTGGCGCCGCGCGCTTACCGAGGGCACCGCGTTCGCAACCAGCTCAGCCAGGTGCTTGGTCCGTTCAATCGGCCGCCGCACTCGCTCGCGAACGATGGCCCGGGCAATTCGACGCGCGTAGCGCTCTTCACCATAGTTGCGTATCACCTCGGCAAGTGTCGCCTCGCTGGCGATGTTGACGAAGTCGGCAGCGCTTTCACCGTCGTTCGCCATCCGCATGTCGAGCGGTCCATCGGCCAAGAATGAAAAACCACGGCCGGCGTTGTCGAGTTGTGGCGATGAAACGCCAAGATCAAAGGCAACGCCATCGACTTGGTGAACGCTGATCGATGCGAGCAAATCCTCCATGTCGCCAAACGCGCCCGGCAACATGTCGAAATGGCCGACGTTTGCCGCGGCCAGGTCGCGTCCTCGTATGAGGGCCTCGGGATCGCGATCGATAGCCCAAACGTGGCAGTCGGCGCTGGCCAATATTGCGCGGCTATAGCCGCCGGCGCCGAACGTCGCATCGAGATAGTGCTGGTTGGATTGCGGCGATAGAGCCGCCAGCATTTCGCCGACCATCACCGGCTTGTGGTGTGCGGGCTGAACCGCCGGCAGGGTGGACCCGGTCATGCCGACCCTCCCGTATCGCTCGATTCAACCGTGAGCGTCGCGCGCTGTTGCCGCGCCAGCTCGATCGCCTCGCGCTCGACCTCGGCGTAGCGCTCGGGTTCCCAAATCTGGAATGTATCGCCCAAGCCGACGAATAGGGCGCGATCGGTTATCGCGCCGTGGTTGAGGAGTTCATCGGGCACGATGACGCGGCCTTCGCCATCCCATGGCACGGGGTGGCTGCGAGCAAAAATGGCGTTCGCGAAGCCAGCACGCTCTTCGGTAAATGGATTGAAACGTCCAACGCCGCGCTGGAGTTCTTGCAATGCGCCGCGGCCGCACGCGTCGATTGCCTGCGATACGAAGGATGGTCGGACAATGATACCCGGGAAGCTCTCGTCAGACAGTTCCGCGCGAAACGACGCAGGGACCGACACACGGCCTTTTTTGTCGACCTTATTGATGTATTTAGAAAGGAACAGCGCCATTGCGCTCTCCCAAATAGCCACCAGCCCTGTTCGTGTCCCGTATGCACGACGACGAATGCGCCAATCGGCAGCCTCATTGGGACATGATGGGATATCATGGGACTACATGGTCGTCAACGGGAAACCACGGAGAAAACATGGAATTTGTTAGGAATTATAAGAGTTTGCGTCCTGTATTTCTCAACAACACTTGATTGGGATCCGCTTCTTTTGCGCCTCAACTACGCACCCATAGTCAATTCTTGCTTTGAATTGTGGCGATACTTTGTTCGCCAAACGTTCTTATTTGGAATTCCCATGTGACTCGCAGAAAACTGCGCCAGATCGCCTATAAGCCGGGTTCTGTCCCTGGACGAGCCAGGCGATGGTCATTCATCTAGGACGCCTGTTGCCAGACGCCTCTTGCAACCTACCCGGACGACTACCCTGGAAACACGGGCGCACCAACGAATTGGCACGCGCCGTCCCTATTTGGTCTTGCTCCCGGTGGGGTTTACCGTGCCGCCACTGTTACCAGCGACGCGGTGCGCTCTTACCGCACCCTTTCACCCTTACCGCGTCGACGAACGAATCCGTGAACGCGGCGGTTTGCTTTCTGTGGCACTTTCCCTGGGGTCTCCCCCGCCGGGCGTTACCCGGCACCGTGTCTCCGCGGAGCCCGGACTTTCCTCTACCGTGAGATAGCGACCATCCGGCGATCTGGCGCAGTTAGGAAACTACGCCGCTGACCAGACGGGTCAAGTGATACTCGCGAGCTGATCCAGCAGATCATCGAGCGCAGTCTCGCACTCGGCATCGGCGACGCCATCAATCCGGCCGGGCCGGAAGTGGCGTTGAAATGCTTGCATTACGTGTTCGGTGACGCCGTCATAAATGCCGCTGATGGCTAATCCATAGCCAAAGCGTTGCAACTTGAGCTGCAACGCTTCGACCGCGCCACCACGATCACCGGGCCCGAGAGCGGCGGATTCTTTGGGCGCGCTTGTGTGGCACGGCATGATGCCGATCCCCACGGCTGCCAATTGCGACCAGTCAAACAATTCGCCCGGATCCTGACGCCGCTCCGGCGCGACGTCGGAATGGGCGAGCACGCGGTGTGGCGGGATCAGGTGGCGGCCTAATATTGTGTCGGCTAGATCGCGCACGGCTCCCATCTGGATCGCCGGAAACGGTCGGTAGCCCCATTCGTGGCCGGGATTAACCACCTCGATGCCAATCGACCTGGCATTGATATCGCTGGCGCCGGCCCAATATGACACGCCAGCGTGCCACGCACGCTTGCCCTCCGCGACCAGCCGAAAGACCTCGCCGTCTTCATCGACGAGATAATGAGCGCTTACTTTTGCGGCCGGCTCGCGCAGCCGCTGGAGCGCTGCTTCTGCGCTCGGCATTCCTGTGTAGTGGAGCACCAGAATGTCGACGGTGCGGCCTTGGGGACGCTCGTCAAAGTTTGGGGATGGAAGGTCTTTCATCGTCACGACACCCGAACGATGATCCTCAGGCACAGAAAAGAAAGAGCCCGTGACGAGCCGGGGGAAGCGATGACGGATCGATTTGAGGACCTCGGGCGCGCCGTCGCGGTCCTGGGCGTATCGGTCCTTCCAGCTCCCGGGCCGCCATGTCCAGCAGGCCGTTGGAGCGCCAGTCGTAGAAATAGCGCTGGACCGTGGAAGGCGGAGGGAAGTCGTTCGGCAACATCGCCCACTGGCAGCCCGTCGAGGCCATGTACATGACCGCATCCATGACATGGCGCAGGTCCGTCGTCCTCGGCCGGCCGATCTTCTTGCGCGGCGGCATGAGCGGCGCGATCAACGCCCACTCTCGATCCGTCAGGTCGCTTGCGTCCCCGGGCTCGAAGATTGTCGTCAATGCAGGTCTAAGTGCTACCTACTTGAAGAAAATACCATTGAACTCCTCATTCCACTTCTTTGCGTCGTAGTGCGAGTAGTCGACGTAATAGGCCTTCGCGAGATCCCCCGCATCGAGAATCAGCGCCGGATTTCCATCCTTGCCGCGCACGGGATCCCCCGCAACCTTGGCCAGCGTCTTGCTGTTTACCGGAACGATACCCGCGACGTTGTACCATTTCTCCTGCTGCGCCTCGCTGATCAACTCATTCATCAGCCAGTGCGTCGCCTCTTTGTTTTTCGAGGCTTTGGAGAGCGCCAAAAAGCCGAGCGTCGGCAGTCCGCGCTTACCGTCGATCACCGGATGGACAACCGCGACCGGCTGGCCCGCTTTGATCAGACGAACGCCCCAGCCCGCATGCAGCATCGACGCCCATACATCACCGGCTTCCATAAGCTGCGGCCCCTGGCTGCTGAAACCGAGGAATGAATGGATGTCCATTTCCTTCAGCTTCTTGAGCCCCGGTGTGATGTTGGCTTCGCTACCGCCAAACTCACGCGCCAGCCCAACCACGGGGTAAATGCCGGTGAAGTTGGTGAAATCACGTGTTGCCACCCGTTTCTTGAGTTTGGGGTGGATCAGGTCGGAGTATTTGGTCGGCACCGGAATGCCGTTCTCTTTGAACTTGTCGACGTTGTAAATGATCGACTGCAGCACGATCCAGTGACCAATTCGATAGTCGTCATACATCTTGGTATCGAGATAAGTGAGATTCGGGAGCTTTGAATGGTCCCACTTTTGGACAAATCCGCCGCCCTCCCACTTCGACCACAGATCCTCGACGACTTCGACGATATCGAACACATAGCTGCCGCGCCCGGCAATCGCTTGTTGGAGAAACTCAGTGGTGGAGCCCGGTGTCCAGGAGAGTTTGCCGCCCATGCTTTCGAATTTAGCGCCCGTCACATCGATGATCGCTTGGCGCCAAGCTCCCGGGAACGTCGCGACAGTCAACTTCACGCCGTCAAAGCGCTTTTGCGCCACCGCGTCCTGGCTCGATAACAAAACTACCGCTAACGCCGCCGCGCCAATTACACGCAACGACTTGACAATCAACTGGTGAATCATGGTGTCCTCCCGGTTGGATCGCTACCGTTGGCGCCGACTTGAATTTCGTCAAGAGCGCATCCGAGTGCGACTTGGTGAGAATTAGATTAAAGGTTCGATCAAGAAAGGTCCAAGCGAAGGAGCAGCATTCTGGTGGCCATTACACGCACTGACATTTCTGAGTTAAACCTGACCGAAGTCGCATCTGGCATTGCTGAGCGCGCATTTTCATCAGTTGAGGTTACGCAGGCCAGCCTCGACCGATTGACCACCCGGGGACGCGCGCTTAACTGCGTGGTCAACTGCGACGTTGACGCGGGACTTGCCGCCGCGCGGCACGCCGATGCAGCACTCAGTGCAGGCGAGAAATTCGGCCTATTGCACGGCGTCCCGCTGGCGCACAAGGATGCGTTCTATCGGGCTGGCCGTATCAGCGCATGCGGATCGCGCATCCTGTCGGACCACATTCCCGAGCAAACAGCAACTGTCCTCGAACGATTGGACGCGGCCGGCGCGCTCGACATCGCGCAACTCAACATGACTGAATTTGCGACCGGAGCACCGGTTTTCGGCCACAACAGAATTACGGGAACGCCATGCAACCCCTGGAACACAGCTTACGGCGTGGGCGGGTCGTCAAGCGGTCCCGCGGCTGCGGTCGCCGCCCGGCTCGTTCCTGGAGCCCTTGCATCCGACACTGGGGGTTCGATCCGTATCCCGGCGTCGTGTTGTGGCGTTGTTGGCATTAAACCCACCTACGGTCGGGTCAGCCGCTATGGCGCCATGCCGCTCGCTTTTTCCTTCGATCACCCCGGGGTTATCACCCGCACCATCGCCGACTGCGCGCTCATGCTCGAAGTGATTGCAGGGCGTGATCCGCGTGATCCTACCTCCGACGACCTACCGGTTCCGGACTACCGTGCCGCCCTCGAGGGCGGTGTGAAGGGTCTGCGAATGGGCGTACCAGAGGATTATTTCTACGACTACGTCGAGGATGAGATCGGGCGGGTTCTCGAGGCCAGCGTCGCCGTATTTTCAAAGGCCGGCGCTGATATCGTTCAGATTCGTATGCCAGCAGCACTGGCCGGCTCGGTCGACCGACACCGCGTCATCTTTCAAGCCGAAGCGGCGAGTTTCCATCGTGAATGGATCGAGCGCCGGGCCAACGAATATGGCCCGTGGACTCGCCAGCGTATCGAGCCGGGGTTGAAACTATCCGCCCTCGATTACATCGCAGCGCAGCAATACCGCGACGCTTTGCTGCAGGAGTTTCGCGCCGTCGTGTTCGACAAGGCCGACGTCCTGTTTGCACCAGTGGTGCCGATACCGGTCCCAACGCTCACCGAGTCTGACCCCGACAACCTCGATGATTACCAAGACCTGTCGAACCGTGTCAGCCACGGCACCCGACCGATTAATTTCCTCGGCCTGCCTGCCCTGAGCGTCCCCGCCGGATTCGATACCAACGGACTGCCGGTGGGCTTCCAGCTAATCGGACAACCCTTCGACGAGACGACACTATTCAGGGTCGGTCGGGCATATGAACGCGAAACCGAGTGGACGACGATTGCACCACCAACGTCCTAAGAGTCCGACTCGAAACTCTATGTTTGATAACAGTACCTTGCGAGCCGCCTTGTGAGGAGTCGGATGTTGGCGACAAGAATCCATGCCTGTGCGGAGGCGATTGATTTCTCCCAATCCTTGGCCAGTCGACGGCATCGGTTGAGCCAGGCGAAGGTCCTCTCGACGACCCATCGTCTGGGCAGGAGCTCGAAGCCCTGGGCGGTGTCTGAGCGCTTGATGATCTCGAGCTTCCAGCGGCCGATGTCCTCAAGGGCGCCCTCGAGTTTCGGTCCCGCGTAGGCGGCGTCGGCGAAGAGGTGACGCAGCCGGGGGAAGCGATGACGGATCGATTTGAGGACCTCGGGCGCGCCGTCGCGGTCCTGGATATCGGCTGCGTGCACGATCAGGCCGACCAGCAGGCCGAGTGTATCGGTGACGATGTGACGCTTGCGGCCCTTGATCTTCTTGCCCGCGTCATAGCCCCGAACACCACCGCTTTCCGTGGTTTTCACGCTCTGGCTGTCGATCACCCCGGCGCTCGGGCCGGCCTCGCGTCCTTCCAGCTCCCGGGCCGCCATGACCAGGTGATGGTTGATGCTCTCCAGCAGGCCGTTGGAGCGCCAGTCGTAGAAATAGCGCTGGACCGTGGAAGGCGGAGGGAAGTCGTTCGGCAACATCGCCCACTGGCAGCCCGTCGAGGCCATGTACATGACCGCATCCATGACATGGCGCAGGTCCGTCGTCCTCGGCCGGCCGATCTTCTTGCGCGGCGGCATGAGCGGCGCGATCAACGCCCACTCTCGATCCGTCAGGTCGCTTGCGTAGCGCCCGCCACGGCGCTCATAATTCGGGCGAGTGATTTCGGTCCACATGTTGTGCCTCCTCGTTTGCTTTGACACAACCGAGTAAGCCACAACCGACTGAAATCACTCAACTAGTTTCGGGTTGGCCTCTAAGCAATTCAACGCCACAAGCTGTCAAACGGCGCGCGATCTGAGTAAGATAAATCGCACAAACGCGTGCGCGTAGCGAGGTTCCGATGACCCTATCCATACAAGACCTTATCGGTAAGGAAGCGATCGAGGCCGTTAGACGGCCAATCAGCGAAGCCAGAGGCCTGCCCGCAATTGCCTATACCAGCGAAGAGTTTCTTCGCCTTGAGCGCGAGAAATATTTTCGTCGCACATGGTTTGGCGTCGGTTTTACCTGCGATGTCCCCGAACCCGGCGATGCAATCCCCATCATGGCCGCTGGCCTGCCGATCATTCTTGTTCGCAACCGCGAGGGCGACATCAAGGCCTTCCACAATGTGTGCCGTCATCGCGCCACTATGGTGCTGGATAAACCGTGCAAAAACCTCAAGCATTTGCAATGTCCCTACCACTCGTGGACCTACGACCTGGACGGTAAATTCAAACAAGCCCCCTACTTTGATGGCACTCACTACGGCCTCGAAAAAACCTCGCTCAATGCCGACGATTTAGGTCTGCATGAAGTGCGGTGCGCAGTCTGGCACCATTGGGTCTTTGTCAATTTCGATGGTAACGCGCCTTCGATCGATGAGCACATGCAACCGGTAACAGATCTGATGAATGGTGCCGACATCGGGGCAACCAGAATCGCGAAGCGGTTCGATTGGGAGTTTGAGGCCAACTGGAAGCTGATGAACGACAATTGGGAAAACTACCACCACATGTGGGCCCATTTTCCCATCTATTCGAACGTGGCCGATGATCTCGATATGGAAACCGGCTTGCCCTGGTCTGAGCCGATCCAGCAAGGCGCAGTGATGAGTATCAAACGAAGTTCGACCAAAGCGCCACCCTATCCCAAGCGCGAATCGGACCTACCGATGATCCCGTTCCCGGAAGGCGCAGATCGTGTGACATCGCCCAATCTGATCCTTCCCAACGTCGAAATTACGATGGTGCGCGACAATATCGGCTCTATCATTACCGATCCGATCTCGCCGACGCGAACAAAGGCGCGAATGGCGTTTTTCTTCGTGGGCGAAGGCGCCGATGCCCCCGAATACGAGGCCGGTCGCGAACTCAACTTCGAGCGCTGGCTTGGTCCGTCGCGATCGATGTCGGAGCGCGATGGACTTCGCAATCAGGATTTTCGCATTTTCGAATCGCAGCAGATCGCGCGAAGTTCCTCAGCAGCCGACGAAGTGGTGTTCTCGCCGATTTGGGAGCCCAACATTCACTATTTTCAGAATCAGCTGCTCGACTACCTTACGGCGTAGATCGCTTCTGCTCTAGAACTCCGGGGCAACCGGTTAGCCGTTACCGCCACCGCGCAGCAGAATATCGATTCCGACCAGGCGCTGAATTAGGTAGAGCAGCAGCCCCGAGCCGATGATGACGATTGTCGACATCGCGGGAATTGTGGGATCGAACTCGCGATCCAGCGCGAAGAAAATCTCGACCGGCAGCGGGTTGATATCAGGGCCAGCTAGAAACAGCGAGATCGTCACGTCGCCGAACGAGACCAGAAAAGCATAAATCCCGCCGGCGAGTACACCTGGCATAATAATGGGCAACGTGACGCGGCGGAACGTACGCCATCGATTAGCCCCCAGACTAAGCGCCGCCTCCTCCAACGACTCGTCAAAACGTTGCAGCACCGCGCCCACCGATCCCACAACATAGGGCGTAGCCACGAAAACATGACCCAGCACCAGTCCGGTAAATGTCGCGCGCAGCTGCACATCGATCAGTTGACCGAGCTCGTAGTAGGCCTGCAGAAAAGCGAGCCCAATAACGATGAAGGGAATCTGCAGCGGGGCTCGGAACAACGCCCCCAGAATGATGCGGCCGCGAAATTGGCCCCGGATGAGCGCCAGCGCCGCCGGCACTCCCAGCAAGATTCCGCAGGCGGCGGCAATCGACGCCATCGAGAAGCTGATCCACAGTGCGTGATAAAGCGACGGCGAAATCCGCGTGTACCATTCCAGGGTCGGGTTATCCGGCGGGAATTTGAGAAACGCGCTGCCGGCGGTGAACTCCAAACCACTCCCATCGAACGAGGATCCCATCACGACGATGATGGGGGCGAAAATAAACGTGTAACCCAGCGTCATCCACACAATAGCGCCGGTACGGCGCAACGACTTACCCGTGAACAGACGCTGTAGTCGTTGCGAGAGGTGGCTCGGAGAATCGGCCATCGGGAACGCGCCCACGGGCTCGCTTGATCCACTCATGTCACGGCCAGCCGCGCGGCCTGCATCCGCGTCACGATCACCACTGAGGCAATATTGATCGCCAATACGAAGATCATCAGCATGCCCGAAAGCGCGGCCGCCATGCCGTATTCGGTGTAGAGCAGAATGGTCCGCTGGATAACGATCGGCAGGGTCATCACCTTGCCTCCCCCGAGCAACAACGCTGAAACGAAGGCGCCCATCGCGATGTTGAAGAGAAGCAGTGAAGCGCTTACGACGCCTGGCATACTCAACGGGATGATGATGCGCCAAAACACCCGCCATCGCGCCGCGCCGTGGATTTCCGCGGCCTCCTCGAGTGAGCGCGGTATGGCCTGGATGACGCTAAACAACATCATCACCATGAACGCGATACCCAGATGAGTGAGACCAATGATGACACCGGGAATCGTCCCAATCACAGTGATATGCTCTGTCATCATTCCGGTCCACAGCAGCAGCCGATTCAAGGGTCCGTTGGCACCGAAAATGATGATGATCCCCAGCACCTTGATGACGATCGAGACAAACGACGACACAACGATCGCGGAAACAAAAACGATCGCCCAATGAGGGCGCATGCGCGCGACGATATAGGCGATCGGGTAGGACACGATCAGCGTGATCAAAACCACGGTTACCGCCAGATTAAAGGTCCGCACAAGTGCATTGAGAAAAAACGGCTCGCTCAGCGCTCGCGCGTAGTTGAAGAGCTGGAACTCGTCCCCGACCTGACCGATGCCGAGGTCTTTAAAGAAACCCAATCGCAAGAAGACAAATTGGGTGCCCAACAGCAGCGCCATGCTGATCAGCAATGGCGGTGCGAGCACCACGACCCAATTGGCCCTCACGGAGCGGCTCTCATTGTTTGGCTTTCACTATGTGATCGCGACGCTCTTATTACTGCCCAGACAAACCCGGTGGTCGGGCAGGCGGGCGCCTCCCATTCCAGAACCCTCCCACACCTGCCGTTTGGTTGCCAGCGCTTCGCCTAAGTCAGGCCGCGTTGCGTGGCAACACGGTCGTAGGCAGAGTTGATGGCGGCCAACTTGTCGTTAGCCACATCGACGAATTCCTGTGGCATCCCTTGTGCGATCAATGTATCGGGATGATGCTCGCGCACCAATTTTCGGTAGAGACGCTTGAGCTCGTCGTCGGAAACATCGTGGGGCACGCCGAGCACGGTGTAGGGATCAGCCTGATCCGGCCCAAGATGCCCTTCCTTGATTCGCAACCAAGCCGTTTCATCGAAGCCGAAAATCGTCGCGATCGCTTCGAGAAACTCCAGCTCCTTCGGATGCATGATGTTGTCGGCTTTGGCGATGTGGAAGAGACCATCGATAAGATCTTCAAGTACGGCGGGGTTGTTTTTAAACAAGCCTGCGATCTGCTGGGCGTAGACCTCATAACCGGCTGCGTCTTTGCGGGCCTGATCGAACACCCGCCCGACGTTTTTCATCTCATTCGGCGGAACGTGAAACACCTCCTTGAACGCGACGACTTCGTCCGGTGTGACGACCCCGTCAGCCTTCGCCATTTTGGCACCCAACACGATAACGCCGATTGTGAATGCGACTTGCTTGGTGCCGTCGGTGCTGCCGCTGCCGCTGCCGCTGTCGCTGTCGTCAATGCGCATACGGTCGACGGCATGCCCCAATACGCCGCCAACCAGCGCGCCGATCGGTCCGCCCAGAGCGAACCCCGCCGCGCCACCCAATACTTTTCCCCAAATGCTCATGTAGTCTTCGAGTGTCGGTCTTGAAGCAATCGCAGAACGCGACGACCTAAAGTAGCGTGCAGACAACTCATTCGCCAGTTGGCAAGTTGTCTCATCATCGATCGAGTATCGTTTTGCCTAATTCAATCTTCATGTTGAGCCGCAACGTCACGACCGTGATCGTAAGCGTGATTGTGGCGGTTGCGGCCATCGAGATCATCCTTCGATTGGCGGGCATCGCTTATCCGCAAGTCTACCGCCTGGCCGCAATCGCGACGATCGACTTGGTCTTGGGCTGGTCGGCCAGGCCACACACGAAATCTTCGGCCTGACCCCGTGCTTCTGGTTGGGAACCAAAGGCGCAATGGCTTTCTCACCAACCAGGCGCTGTTCGAGATCAACGGCGCAGGCTTTCGCGATCGCCACCACGCAATCGCAAAACCCGCGGGTGTTTTTCGCATCGCTATTCTTGGTGACTCATTCGTCGAAGGCCGCGAAGTTGGCTTCGACGAACTGTTCTGGCAGGTCACCGAACGTGAGCTAGAGACCTGCCGGCCACGAGGCAAAACGTCGCAAGTCCTGGGATTTGGCGTCAACGGATATGGCACCGCCCAAGAATTGCTCGTGCTTCGCGAACATGTGCTCGACTATCAACCCGACCTCGTCTTGCTCGCATTCTTTACGGGCAACGACGTCACGAACAACAGCGCCGCACTCGATCGCCATCCCGAACGACCCTATTTCGAGTTGCGTGATGGCGATCTGGTGCTCGATCGCAGCAACCTCGAGTCGCGATCTTTTCGCGCCGAACGATGGTGGAGCAATCTTGGTCAATCGCTCTACAATCGCCTGCGCAGCGTTCAGGTTCTGCGTCATCTCTACCTGGCCGACAAGGCGCGCAGAAAATACCTCGATCTCACAATTGCGGATCAACTCGCTGCGGATCTTAATAGCGAGATATTTCAACCGCCCGAAACCGAGCGATGGATCGAAGCCTGGCGGATCAGTGAAGCCCTGATTGAACGTATAAAGCGCGAAACCAAAGCCGGCGGCGCTGATTTCTGGCTCGTGTTGATGACCAACCCAGCCCAGGTCTATCCTGACCCAAACATCCGCGCGGAGGTCACCAACCATATCGCGGCCGACGACCTTATGTACCCTGACCGACGTCTAAGTGGGTTCACCGCCTTGCTGGAAATACCAATGATCGGCTTGGCAACACCGTTGCGCGCTTATGCCGAACGAAACAACCAACTGCTTCACGGATCCGCCGATTTTGCCGGAGGTCACTGGAACAAATTGGGGCACGCTGCCGCGGGCCACGAGATCGCACGCCACCTGTGCGAGGCATATGGTACAGAGTGATCGATGGCGCGTAGGGGATTGGTGAGGAATGGGTGATTCGGGGTGGCAGTTCTGGATTGATCGCGGTGGCACGTTCACAGATGTTGTTGCGTTAAGCCCCGACGGCCAAATCGTTACGCACAAGCTGTTATCGCAAGCCCCTGAACGCTACCGCGACGCCGCGCTGCGGGGAATTCGTGACGTATTGGGCGTGGCTATCGACGCACCGCTACCGAGCAGCCAGCTCGCCTCGGTAAAGATGGGAACAACGGTTGCAACCAACGCGCTCCTGGAGAGACGCGGCGACCGCACCGCGCTGGTTATCAATCAAGGGTTCGCCGACGCACTTCGTATTGGTTATCAGAACCGGCCCGATATCTTCGCCCGCCATATCCAGTTGCCCGACATGCTTTATGAGCAAGTCGTCGAGGTTGATTGTCGAGTCAGTGCTCGCGGCGATGTGCTACGGCCGATCGATCGAACGCGGACACTCGCCGAACTCCGCGCTGTGGTGAGTGCCGGCATCGCTTCGGTCGCCATCGTGCTGATGCATGGCTACCGCTATCCCGCCCATGAGGTCGAGCTTGCCGAACTCGCTCGCGAGGCAGGCTTCACACACATTTCCGTCTCGCATCGGGTTAGTCCGCTTATCAAACTTGTGAGCCGCGGAGACACAACCGTCGTTGACGCGTATGTGTCTCCGATCCTCGATCGATATATCTCGGGCGTCGCCGAGGAGCTTGCGGACACCAGACTTTTTTTCATGCAGTCAAATGGTGGACTGGCAGATGCACAGCGGTTTCGCGGCAAGGACTCGATCCTGTCCGGCCCAGCCGGTGGCGTTGTCGGTGCCGTTAAGACCTCATCGTTGGCTGGCTTTGATCGCATCATCGGTTTCGACATGGGCGGTACGTCGACCGACGTGTCGCATTACGACGGCGAATTCGAGCGAACCTTTGAAAGCGAGGTCGCAGGGGTGCGCATGCGCGCGCCCATGATGGCGATTCACACCGTTGCCGCCGGCGGCGGATCAATCCTACACTTCGATGGCCAACGCTTCAGGGTTGGGCCTGATTCGGCAGGCGCCGATCCCGGTCCCGCTTGTTATCGGCGCGGCGGACCGCTCACGGTGACCGATTGCAACGTGATGGTGGGCAAACTCAATCCCGAATACTTCCCGCATGTTTTTGGACCCAATGCCGACCAGCCCATCGATCGCGAGATCGTGGTCGAGAAATTCACCACGCTCGCTGCTGAGGTAAGCGAAGCCACCGGCAAGCGCGTCGAGCCTGAGGATGTCGCCGAGGGCTATTTGGCGATCGCTATCGACAACATGGCCAACGCCATAAAGAAGATTTCAATTCAACGCGGGCGCAACACCTCCACCTATACGCTGTGTTGCTTTGGCGGCGCCGGGGGCCAACACGCATGCGGGGTCGCTGATGCGTTGGCAATGAAACGCATTCTGATTCATCCGCATGCCGGGGTGCTATCCGCGTTGGGCATGGGTCTTGCCGATATTACGGTCATGCGCGAGCGCACACTTGAAGTGCGGCTTGGCGACGATACGGTCGCCGCTGTCGAGGCCGCGCTGGATGGATTAGCGAGTGCTGGTGTTAGCGAAATTGAACGTCAGGGCGTCGTCAGCGATGACGTTACATTGGTACGGCGGGTGCACCTCCGCTATGAGGGTTCGGATTCTGCCATCATCGTCGAACACGGCGCCAACACCGCTATGATTGCCGCGTTCGAAACCGCCCACGCCAACCGATACGGGTTCACGTCGCCCGAAAAACCGTTATTGGTCGGGACGGTTTCAATCGAGGCAACCGGCGGTGCGGGCAGCGTGCGATTCCCAGACGCAGCACCGGGGTCCTCCCTCAGCACAGACGCCGTTGTTGACCCTACCGGCATCTTCACTCAGGGAGCGCACCAGGAAGCAACGATCATCGATCGCGATCGGATGGTGCCAGGCGACACGGTACTCGGGCCGGCGATCATCATCGAGGCGCATGGAACCAACGTTGTTGAGCCCGATTGGGCGGCCGATATCACACCCGTCGGCGACCTCGTCCTCGAACGCGTCGTCGAGCGGGCCGCACTTCGCGACATCTCGACCGACGTCGATCCCATCATGCTCGAGATCTTCAACAATCTGTTTATGTCGATTGCCGAACAAATGGGCACGGTGTTGGAGAACACGGCGCACTCGGTCAACATTAAGGAACGCCTGGATTTCTCGTGCGCCCTGTTCAACACAAAGGGCGAGTTGATTGCCAATGCGCCGCATATGCCGGTCCATCTCGGGTCGATGGGCGAGAGCGTCAAAACGATCATTCGCGAACGCGGCCGCCAGATGTTGCCAGGCGACGTCTATGCGCTAAATGCCCCCTACAACGGCGGCACGCACATCCCCGACGTTACCGTCATCACACCGGTGTTCGACGATGATGCACAAACGATTCTTTTCTATCTGGGATCGCGTGGGCACCACGCCGATATCGGTGGCATTACGCCAGGCTCGATGCCCCCTCTGAGTTCGGTGATCGAGGAAGAAGGCGTTCTCATCGATAATTTTCGAGTGGTGCGCGGCGGTACGTTTGCCGAACCCGAGGTCTTGAACCTCTTTACCTCGGGTCGCTATCCCGCTCGAAATCCGACTCAGAATATCGCCGATCTCATAGCCCAGATCGCGGCTTGCGAGAAAGGCGCGCAAGAGCTCCACCGCGTTATTCAAGATTATGAACTCGAGGTCGTTGACGCTTATATGCGCCACGTCCAGGACAACGCCGAGACCTGTGTGCGCCGGGTGCTCGGCGTCCTCAAGAACGGCAGCTGTACCTATCCTCTCGACGATGGCAGCGAAATCCATGTCGAAATTCGCATCGACCACGATGCCGAGAGGGCAGAAATCGATTTTTCCGGAACATCGGCGCAGCATGCAGGCAACTTCAATGCACCATTGGCTGTTACCAAAGCCGCAGTCTTGTACGTATTCCGTTCGCTGGTGGACGAAGATATCCCCCTTAACGAGGGTTGCCTTAAGCCGCTAGAGATCATCGTTCCCGCCGGTTCAATGTTGCGCCCGGCCTATCCCGCCGCGGTTGTCGCCGGCAATGTCGAGACCTGCCAGGCGATTACCGATTCGCTGTATGGCGCGCTCGGGGTTCTCGCCGGGGCGCAAGGAACGATGAACAATTTCACCTTCGGCAATGACCGCTGGCAATACTACGAAACCGTTTGCGGCGGATCGGGGGCCGGTCCTGGTTTCGATGGCACCGATGCGGTCCACACGCACATGACGAACTCACGCCTAACCGATCCAGAAATTCTCGAGTGGCGTTTCCCGGTCTTGCTCGAGGGCTTTTCGATCCGGCGGGGGTCGGGCGGCGCCGGCGCGACAAGTGGCGGCGACGGAACCACGCGCCGGATTCGTTTTCTCGAACCGATGACAGCAGCGATTCTCTCGAGCCACCGCAAAGTTCCGCCCCCCGGTGTCAGTGGTGGCTTGCCGGGCGCGATCGGTCACAATTCCGTAGAGCGGCACGACGGCTCGGTTACTGAACTGTCGGGGACCGATCAAACCGAGATGAATCGCGGCGATGTCTTTGTCATCGAAACCCCCGGCGGTGGCGGGTATGGTGCGATCGCAAATAAGCAAGCGGCGGAATGACTGAGGAGATCGACCCATCCCATCACTGCTGATAACTGGCGCCAACCGTGGCCTCGGGCTCGAATGGATACGTCAACTCGATCCCAAAGGTTGGCGGATGCTGGCCACCTATCGAGATCCAGCACGCTCTGCGGAGTTGCTCGAAATGGCAAAGCGTTCAAACGGTCGCATCACCGCCCATCGGCTCGACGTAAACGAGTTCGACGAGGTCGATGCGCTGGCCGCTGAACTTGCCGAGACGCCGATCGATGTCTTGGTCAACAATGCCGGTGTGCTGCCCGCACGAGCGTGGTTCGGTGAAACCGACTACGATGAGTGGGCGCGGAGCATGCGCAACAATTTGTTTTCCTACATGAAAGTTTGCGAATCCTTCGTTGAGCACGTTGCGCGGAGCGACCGCAAACTCATTATGTGCATGACCAACGGACTCTCGAGCATGTCGATAAGCGGCAGCCGTGGCGGTGCCGGCCAGCATCATGGGGACGGCAAACACATCTACCGCACGACCAAGGTCGCCGTGAACATGTTGGTCGTTACCCTCGCCGACTACCTCTCCGATCGAGGCGTAACGGTCGTTTCGGTCACGCCGGGATGGGCCCGCACCGAAATGGGCCTCGCCGATCTCGACCCCGGATATTCGGCGGATGATTTGGTTAATCCCGTGGATAGCGTAAGTGGCATGCGCGCATTGGCCGAACGCCTCACCGTCGAGGACAGCGGCAGGCTATTTCGATGGGACGGCACGACACTCCCCTGGTTAGGCCGCAATGCATTTCGTATCGTTGGAGATAAGACGCTAACGAACGGGGAGTAGTAATGGATTCGATGCTTATCACCGGCGCCAATCGTGGGCTCGGTCTCGAATGGGTGCGCCAACTCAATGCAACCGGTTGGCGCATTTTGGCCTGCTGCCGCAATCCCGACCAAGCCGAAGAGCTCAACCAACTTGCCAAAAACGCAGACGGCCGGATCACGATCCACAAGCTCGATGTCACCGATCATGCCGCCATTGATGCTCTCGCCGGTGAACTCAAGGACGAAGCAATCGATGTCCTCAACAACAATGCCGGCGTGCTGCCCGAGCGCGACGCGTGGGGTCAGACCGATTTCGAGAAGTGGCGGTTCGCCATGGAGGGTAATCTGTTCAGCACGTGCAAAGTGTCCGAGGCTTTTACGCCGCATGTCGCGCGTTCGAACCGACGGATAATGATCACCATGGCAAGCACGCTATCGAGCGTGTCGATGCCGGGCGGCGGACCGCTGGTGTGGGGCGACGAAAAACACGTCTACCGCACCACCAAAGCGGCCATCAACATGTTGGCCAAAAGCATGTCGGGTTATCTCAAGGATCACGGCGTTATCGTGGTGTCGATCAACCCGGGATGGGCGAACACCGAAATGGGGCGCGCCGACCTCGAACCGGGTGACAGTGAGGACATCCTGCTCGATCCGGTCGAGAGTATCCGCGGCATGCGAGCCCTGATCGACCGTTTGACAATCGCAGACAGTGGCAATCTCTACCGGTGGAATGGGGAGGAACTCCCGCCTTGAGCCGAGCCGTCTGTTAACCTGAGTCTGGGTAATTTCGCAACCAAACGGGGAAGGCTCGCATATGGATTCGGTTCTTGTCACCGGTGCCAACCGCGGTATCGGGTTCGAATTCACCAAACAATTCTATGACGCAGGATGGCGTGTGTTCGCGTGCTGTCGCGATCCCGCCGCCGAACATTCCCGCGACCTCAACATGTTGGCGGGGTGGTCGAGCCGCTACGTAACCGTTCATCGCCTCGATGTCACGAAACATGACGAGGTCTACGAGCTGGCCAAGCGGCTTGAGCCGGAAACCATCGATATCGTCATCAACAATGCCGGCGTCAACGGCCCTAAGCAGACGTTCGGAGACACCGACTACGAGCTTTGGGCTGACGCAATGGCAACCAATGTATTCGGCCCGATGAGAATGGCTGAAGCCTTTGTCGAGCACGTCTCGCGTAGCGAACGCAAGATTATTGCCACCGTATCGAGTCGATTGGGTAGTCTCACGCAAGCCGAGGCCGACGGTCGCCACCATTACCGGAGCTCAAAAACGGCCGTTAATATGGTGATGAAGAATCTGGCCGGCTACGTCGCCGATCGCGGGATTACCACGATTTCGTTCTCGCCGGGCTGGGTAAAAACTGAAATGGGAGGGGCCGGCGCTACTGTCGAGCCCGAAGAGACGGTGTCGGGCATGCGCAGTATCCTCGAGCGAATAACGCCCGCTGATTCCGGGAAGTTCTTTCACTACGATGGTACGGAACTTCCGTGGTGACGGCACGGAGTGAGCGTCGGGTCGGACGTCGATGGTGACCGACCACCTCTAAGTCGGCCCGGTTTATTGACCCTCGGGTTCGACGATAGGATCGTCGGTGAAAGTAAACCCGAGCCGTCGTTGCATAGCCTCAATGACATCCTGCCGCGCATCGAATTCGCCCGGATTGTGCAGGTCTACGTTCCGGCCTTTGAGCTGGGCGACACTCACCTCGCGGACATAGGGCGCGTCATCCGAGACCGGTCCAAACACGTTGAACACGCCGTTATCGCGATCAACGACGACGAGAAAGAAGGGCTCTGGATGAAGGTGGTTACCCGACACTCAACTCTGCCTTGGTCACAAACCGACTCGCCTCAATCCAATTTCGAAAAAAGGGTTGCTGGCGAGAGCTTTACAACATTGGGGTTATATAACGCGCCGCTCTCGCCCCGCAATGTTCGAATGGGCAGCACATGCTTTCGCCCGGATTCCAACGGAAAGCGCCCAATCCGATGTCATGCAGCGTTGGCCGCTTCTGAATCCAGGCTTTTTTCTGGGCTGGGATCATAGCTAAGATTCGAGGCAAGCCAACGCTCCATCTCACCAATCCCAACGCCCTTGCGGCGGGCGTAGTCGGCCACCTGATCACGCGAGACGCGACCTAGGCCAAAATATTGACTCTCCGGATGCGAGAAATAAATGCCGCATACCGATGCCATCGGCGACATCGCAAAACTTTCCGTCAACGAAATTTCGACGCGGTTTTGCACGTCCAGTAGCTCGAACAGCGTCTGTTTTTCGCTATGATCGGGACAGGCTGGGTATCCCGGCGCCGGTCGTATTCCTTGGTATTTCTCGCTAATTAAATCCGCATTGCTCAACTTTTCGTCGGGGCAGTAACCCCACAGATCCCGACGGACCCGCTCATGCATGTGTTCGGCAAACGCCTCGGCTAGGCGGTCGCCCAGCGCTTTTACGAGGATTGAACTGTAATCGTCGTTGTCGGCCTCGAACGCGGCTGCTTTTTGCTCCAAGCCGCGACCGGCGGTGACAACGAACGCGCCGATATGATCAGCGATGCCAGACTCCTTGGGTGCGATGAAATCAGCCAATGCGTAGTTTGGACGCCGCTGTTCTTCGCGGGGCATCTGCTGGCGAAGGGTATGAATTGTCGCCAGCGTTCGCGAGCGGGTTTGGTCTTCGTAGATTTCGATGTCGTCGTGCTCTGACGAATTTGCCGGCCAGAATCCAATAACCGCACGTGGCGTGGTCCATTGTTCGCTCACGATGCGATCGAGCATAGCAAGAGCGTCTGTATGGAGACTACGTGCGACTTCGCCGACCTTATCGTCGTCCAAGATATCGGGAAATTTTCCATATAATTCCCAGGCTGAAAAAAATGGCCGCCAGTCGATACGCGGGATCAGTTGTTCGAGCGAGTAGTTGTCGAACTCGATTAAGCCAAGTTCCTCTGGCAGCGTCGGTGTGTGCGCACCCCAGTCTATCGGCGCTTTGTTCTTGCGCGCATCCGTCAGAGCCAATTGCTTCTTCTCAGCCTGTTGGCGCAGATGATTGTCGCGCAAGTTGCGATACTCTTGCTTGATCTCATCCGCATAGGGCGCCCTGTTTTCGTTTGACCGCAGGGTGCTGGCGACGCCGACCGCTCGAGACGCATCCGGGACATAAACGAGCGGACCCGAATAGTTCGGAGAAATTTTTACCGCAGTGTGAACTTTGCTAGTGGTAGCGCCGCCGATTAGAAGCGGCAGTTCAAATTCCATTCGCTCCATTTCCTGTGCCACGTAGCACATCTCCTCGAGGCTGGGCGTGATCAGTCCCGACAGGCCAACGATGTCGACATTTTCGCTGCGCGCCGTTTCCAGGATTTTCGCGCACGGCACCATTACCCCGAGATCCATCACCTCGTAGTTATTGCATTGAAGCACCACCCCAACGATGTTCTTGCCGATGTCGTGGACGTCGCCTTTTACGGTCGCGAGCAGGATCTTTCCCTTGGTCCTCTGCGCACCGTCTTTCTCCGCTTCGATGTACGGCATTAGATGCGCGACAGCCTTCTTCATCACGCGTGCGCTCTTCACGACTTGAGGCAGAAACATTTTTCCCGAGCCGAAGAGATCGCCAACGACGTTCATTCCCGCCATCAGCGGACCTTCGATGACCGCGAGCGGCCGTTCCGCACTTAGACGCGCTTCCTCGGTATCCTCGATGATGTAGTCGGCCACCCCGTTGACCAAAGCATGCGTTAAGCGGCCCTGAACGTCGGCATCGCGCCACGCGAGATCGACTTCCACCTCTTGCGCGCCACCGCGATATCTCTCGGCCAAAACCAGCAAGCGATCGGTGGCATCGGGATCACGATTGAGGATTACGTCCTCGACGGCGTCGCGCAGTTCTCGAGGTATGTCCTCGTAAATCGCCAGCTGGCCGGCGTTCACGATGCCCATATCCATTCCGGCCGCGACGGCGTGATATAGAAATACCGAGTGCATCGCTTCACGAAGGCGATCATTGCCGCGAAACGCGAACGACACATTGGAGAGACCACCCGAGATGTGGACACTGGGCAATTTCTGCTTGATTCGGCGGGTCGCCTCAAAAAACGCGACGGCATAGTCGTTGTGCTCTTCAATCCCGGTCGCGACGGCAAAGATATTGGGATCGAAGATAATATCTTCGGGCGGGAGCCCGGCGGTCTCGGTCAACAATTTGTAACAACGTGCACAAATTTCGAACTTGCGATCGGCTGTATCGGCCTGACCCTGTTCGTCAAATGCCATGACGACGACCGCGGCCCCATAACGGCGCACAAGTCTGGCTTGGCGAATAAAATCTTCCTCGCCCTCCTTGAGGCTGATCGAATTGACGATCGACTTCCCCTGGACACACTTCAGTCCGGTTTCGATGACCGACCATTTCGATGAATCGATCATCATCGGAACACGGCTGATATCGGGCTCCGACGCGATCAAGTTGAGAAACCGCTCCATCGATGCCTCGGCGTCAAGCATCGCGTCGTCCATGTTGATGTCGATGATCTGGGCGCCGTTCTCGACCTGTTGCCGGGCCACAGCAAGCGCCGCCTCAAAATCGTCCGCCATGATCAACTTCTTGAATTTCGCGGAACCGGCGACGTTCGTGCGTTCGCCAATGTTGACGAAGTTTCCGTTCATGCGACCAGCTCAAAGGGTTCGAGGCCAGCCAATCGTAAGCGGGCAGGTTTAGTGGGGACTTCTCGAGGCGCGACCCCGTCGATCACATCGTGCAATGCGGCTATGTGCTCGGGTGTCGTACCGCAACAACCGCCGACCACATTGACGAGGCCAGCCCGCGCCCACTCGCCCAGATGTTCAGCGGTGACTTCGGGTCGTTCGTCATATTCGCCGAACTCATTCGGCAATCCGGCGTTGGGATAGGCACTTACATAGCAATCGGCGACCCGAGCAAGTTCGGCCACATAAGGTCGCATCTGCTCAGCACCGAACGCACAGTTCAAACCGATGGTATAGGGGCTGGCGTGCTGAACCGAGTTCCAAAAAGCTTCCACTGTTTGGCCCGATAGGGTACGTCCGGAAAGATCCGTGATCGTTCCCGACACCATAACTGGCAGAGGTCCCCCCAGTTCGTCGAATAAATCGGCAAGGGCAAAAAGCGCCGCTTTGGCGTTCAGCGTGTCGAACACCGTTTCCAACACCAGCAAATCCGCGCCGCCCGCCGTCAAGCCTCTGGCCGCGACGAGGTAGGCATGATGCAGGTCATCGAAACTGATATTGCGAAACGCCGGATTGCTGACGTCGGGAGAAATCGAAGCTGTCTTGTTGGTCGGACCAAGCGATCCAGCGACAAAGCGTGGTTTGGCCGGATCGCGTTCCGTTGCAGCGCGAGCCGCAGCTTTTGCGATTTCCGCGCCGGTCTTGTTGATCTCAAACGATAAATCGCTCAAGCCGTAATCGGCTTGCGAGATCTCGGTCGCGTTGAAGGTGTTGGTCTCGATAATGTCGGCGCCGGCACCCAGAAATCTATCGTGAATGTCACGAACGACGCCCGGTTGGGTTAGGTTGAGGACATCATTGTTGCCGCGCTGATCGTGGTCGTGATCGTCAAAACGATCACCCCGGAATGCCGCTTCGTCCAACGAACAGTTCTGGATCATGGTGCCCATCGCACCGTCGAGCAGGAGAATACGCTCCGCTGCACTGCGATCGAGATGGTCGCGCACGGTCATCTCGCTTCTCCTTCCGCTACGCGACGCTCTTTCGCTCTAATGCCGAGAATATGACAGATCGCGTATGAGAGATCGGCGCGGTTCAGCGTATAAAAATGAAAATCGCGAATACCGATGTCGTGCAGGCGTCGACATTGCTCGGCAGCGACGGTCGCGGCAACCAATTTGCGGGTTTCGGGATCATCGTCGAGTCCCTCAAACATGTCAGCGAGCCAAGCCGGAACTGAGGCGCCACTCATCTTGCTGAAACGAACGACCTGACCGAAATTTGTAACCGGGAGGATACCGGGGACAATCGGGACCATGATACCCGCGGCGCGAACGCGGCCGAGAAAGGACATGAAAACGTCGGTATCGAAGAAGTATTGGGTAATGGCGCGCGTCGCTCCCGCATCGATCTTGCGCTTTAGATTATCGAGATCAGATGAAGCGCTCCGTGCCTCTGGATGAGTCTCCGGATAAGCGGCAACACTGACCTCGAAATCGCCTACCCGCTTCAACCCCGCGACCAGCTCGGCGGCAAACTGATAACCATCGGGATGCTGAACAAAACCGTCTTCATTGGGCGGGTCTCCGCGTAGCGCCACGATATGTTTGATGCCGGAGACCCAGTACGACCGAGCGACGTCGTCAACCTCGGTTTGGCTTGCGCCCACACAGGTTAGGTGTGCCGCGGGCAATAGGCTCGTATCGTCGAGAATGCGCTTGACGATGGCGTGGGTGCGCTCCCTGGTACTGCCCCCAGCGCCATAGGTCACCGAGACGAACTGCGGCCCCAGCGGCTCGAGGCGTTCAACCGTGCGCCAGAGAGCCGCCTCCATTTCCTCGTTTTTAGGCGGGAAGAACTCGAACGACACGCGCAGATCGGCAACGATAGCCGTGCTCGGCAGAGCGGTTCGATCAACTAACCGTCCCTTGTTCGCAGACGGATGTGTCGCGGTTACCGACGTCATGCTGCGGATTCCTTCAGCGGTTCATCGATCAGCTGTCGAGCACCAGGACGCCTGGCGTGCCAAACCATCACGGTGAGCGGTTCGCCCTCCAAGCGAACGGGCTTATCGCAGATCAATCCGCTCGCGCGAAACCACGACGCGACCTCTTCGTCCGCGAAGCCGAGCCGGCGGTGAGCGTGATCCAGGCGGAGGTACTCAAGCTCGTGGGGAGCAAAATCGGCAACCATCATACGCCCGCCAGGTCGCAACAGCCTCGCCGCCTCGCCAATCACGCGCGCGGGCTCGTTTGCAAAATGGAGGACCTGATGAATCGTAGCCAGATCGATGGAGTCGTCATCGAAGGGAAGCGTGTACATGTCCGACAGCCGCACGTAGTAGTGACGCAGTCCGGCTCGCTCAAGATTTGTACGGGCAACGGAGAGCATCTCGTGCGAGAGATCTACACCAATGCCCCGGGCCACGTAAGGCGCCAAAATCTCGAGAATTCGACCGGTGCCGGTGCCGATATCGAGGACATCGTGGTATTGGCCGCCCGCGACAGTATCGACAAATACCTGCTCAACCCGCTGTTCGGGTACATGGAGCGTACGAATCTCATCCCACCGTGACGCATTCTCGCGAAAGTATGCGGCGGCGGCCTCGGCTCGAACGGCTTTGATCTCATCTAGCCGTTCGCTATCGCGTTGATATATAGGATCATCAGCAGGAACCATCGCCACTACCGCGCGCGCCAGTTCGGCATTGGCACCCGCATCTGCTAGCCGAAAAAAGACCCAAGAGCCCTCTCGAAATCGGTGCAGAAGGCCCCCATCACAAAGTAATTTCAGGTGTCGTGAAACACGTGGCTGGCTTTGACCCACGATCTGCGTGAGTTCGCTCACTGTGAGCTCGCCGCGAGCACATAACACCAGCAAACGTAGCCGAGAGTCCTCTCCCGCGGCGCGCAGACCCTCTAACAGTTGCTTCATAGCTCCTTCGCTTTCCAGCGACCCCACGACGCACTGATTCAGGCAACCGACCCAAACGGCAATACATTAGTATATCGATATATCTTTATATACCTTTCCGAAAAAGAGATCAAGCTTGGAGTAAGCGACTTTTTCGCAACACTCTCACGGAAAGCTGCCACATGTGTTCCTTGGCGCGCTGGTCAACTTTGGAACGATATGGTAGGGAATCTGACTGCGAAATTTGTTAGCGATTCTTACAGGTTGCACGGAAGTAAGGGCATTGGACTTTGTGCACCGCTGCGAAAACATTGACTTTAAATAATACTTTCTCGATATAGCGTTGCGAACTGATCACGGGTGCAAGAGTAACTTCGGGTTAGCAAGGCGGATGGGTGACTTGACGACCAGGTTTCAGCGAACCCTATCGGCTGCGGCGGTTGTCGCGGTGCTGACGGTGGGTGCCTGTGCGACGCCACCTGAAGATCCGGAAGCGTTGGAGGCCTACCGCGAAGCCAACGATCCGATCGAACCGTTCAATCGCTGGATATTCAGCCTCAATCAGCTGCTCGATAAGCTGATTCTAAGGCCCGTGACTCTGGTCTATCGCTTCATCCCCGAAACGCCCCGTCAAGGCGTGACCAATTTCCTTCGCAACATCGATTCACCAGTGATTTTCGCAAACGACATCTTTCAGGGAAAACTCCGGCGAGCGGGAACGACAGCGGGTCGCTTTGTAACCAATTCAACAGTCGGCATTGGCGGTCTATTTGATGTGGCATCGAGTTTTGGCTTGGAGCGACATTCCGAGGATTTCGGCCAAACGCTCGGCTATTGGGGTGTTTCTTCAGGTCCATACCTCGTCCTGCCCTTGGTTGGACCGGCGCCGCCGCGAGATGCGCTCGGCCGGGTGGTCGACTACTTCTTGGATCCGATCACTTATATCGGCGACAACAGCGAACGTTGGGAGTGGGTGCCACCGACGCGGTTTGCTTTGGAGGCCATCGATTTTCGCGCCCGCAATTTCGACCAGATCGACGAAATCGAACGAACCTCTATCGACCTCTATGCGACTGTTCGTAGTGCCTACCGACAGAGTCGGAACGACGATATCCGAGACGGGGCTCCCGGGCCGCTGGTCCCGGTGCCGCAGATTTCGATCGATATGAACGATGAGAAGACGGCTTCAGCCGAAACCGAATAGAGGCCGACTAAAGTCTGAGTACAAGCATGGTGCGACGTAGCTTTGCCGGCCTAATTGCGATCGCCGTTTTGCTGTGTTTGGCGTGGCCGCCGGTCGCCTACGCCGATAGCGACAGACCGCACATCTTCATAGAAACGCTTGGTAGCGAAGTTATCGAAATGCTTAGCGATCCCGTCCTCAGTGAAGAGGATAGGGTCGCAGAGTTTCGGCGGTTGCTGGTTAATGGGTTTGACCTTCGTACCATTGGCCGTTTCATTCTAGGCCGGTACTGGCGCCGCGCGACGCCAGCGGAGCGACATGAATTCGAGCAATTGTTCGAGGACTATATCGTCGCCACCTATGCAGCTCGGTTGGGACGATACCAGGGCGAGACATTATCGGTCGGCGCAACCCGCAACGACGGCAAGGGCGATATTCTCGTAAGCACCAAAATAGTTCCGCGCGAAGGACCGGCAGCCCGAGTCGAGTGGCGAGTGCGAGCGCAAGCGGGCAGTTACAAAATCATCGACGTCGTTGTCGAGGGCGTCAGCATGGCGATCACCCAGCGATCCGAATTCGCGTCGGTTATCCAGCGATCTGGCGGACAGATCGCCGGTTTGTTAGCCGAACTGCGCAAGAAAACCGAACGTAGGTAGCTTAAGTCGCTGCGGCTTATCTGCGGCAACCTACCATTGGACGCTAGTTCCTTAGTACCGGTACCATTGGACGCTAGTTCCTTAGTACCGGTCGATATTTCAAACGATGCGGTTGGTCGGCTTCCGAGCCTAATCGCCGCCGACGGTCTGCCGCGTAATCGGCATAGTTACCCTCGAACCACTCGACATGGCTATCGCCTTCAAACGCGAGAATATGAGTCGCAATGCGGTCAAGGAACCAACGATCGTGTGATATCACCAAGACGCAACCGGCAAACTTGAGCAGCGCCTCCTCCAACGCCCGCAGTGTGTCCACATCGAGATCGTTGGTCGGTTCGTCCAGCAACAGGACATTGGCTCCGGATTTCAGCATTTTCGCTAGATGGACCCGGTTACGCTCCCCGCCCGAAAGTTGGCCGACCTTTTTTTGTTGATCCGGACCGCGAAAATTGAACGAGCCCACGTAAGCCCGGCTTTGAACCTTGTTTGCCCCAAGTTCTATTTCATCGAGCCCCTCTGAGATTTCTTCCCATACGGTTTTGTCGTCGTTTAACGCATCGCGCGTTTGATCGACATGGCCGAGAACAACGGATTCGCCGACTTTGAGCTCGCCCAAATCCGGATTTTCTGCGCCGGTCAGAATTCTAAACAGGGTTGTTTTTCCGGCGCCATTGGCGCCGACTATCCCGACGATGGCGCCGCGCGGCAGCTTAAAGTTCAGATCGTCGATTAGGAGCCGGTCGTCGTAGCCTCTGCTTAGTCCAATCGCTTCGAATACGGTGTCGCCCAACCTTGGACCAGCCGGAACAACGATCTGCCCGGTGGCGATATATCGTTCCTGGTCCTGGGCAAGCAAAGTTTCATAGGAGGCAACACGCGCTTTACTCTTCGCTTGTCGTGCGCGCGGTGACGCTTGTACCCATTCGAGTTCGCTCGCGAGTACGCGTTGGCGCGCTGCTTCTTGCTTACCCTCTTGCTCCAGCCGTTTTTGTTTTTGCACGAGCCATCCGGAATAGTTGCCCTCGTATGGAATGCCGCGCCCCCGATCGAGTTCGAGAATCCACCCCGCGACGTTGTCCAGGAAGTAACGATCGTGAGTAACCGCGACAACCGTACCGGGATATTCGTCTAGAAACCGCTCCAACCAGGCAACTGATTCGGCGTCCAAATGGTTCGTCGGCTCATCGAGGATCAACATGTCGGGGCGCTGTAGGAGCAAGCGACATAGAGCCACCCGTCGGCGCTCGCCTCCCGACAGACTGGCAATCTTTGCCTCACCGGGGGGGCAGCGAAGCGCGTCCATCGCGATCTCGACGGTGCGGTCAAGATCCCAGGCATCGGCGGCATCGATTTGCTCCTGGATGCTCGCCTGTTCGTCGATCAGCGCGTTCATCTCGTCATCGTCGAGCGGCTCAGCAAATCTAGCGCTCACCGCTTCAAAGCGATCCAGTAGAGATTTGGTTTCGGCGACCCCCTCCATGACAATTTCAAGCACGCTCCTGTCGGCATCGACGATGGGCTCTTGCGCTAGATACCCAATCCGAAGTCCCGGTGCGGGCTCGGCATCACCGACAAACTCGGTGTCGACCCCTGCCATAATCCGTAGCAGCGTCGATTTTCCGGCGCCATTGATACCGAGAACGCCGATCTTGGCGCCCGGAAGAAAGGAAAGTGAAAGGCCCTTCAAGATCTCCCGACCACCAGGAAAAACCTTGCCGAGGCCGCGCATCACGAAAACAAACTGATAAGAAGCCATAAGCCCCTCTGAAGGCGAAAATCAGGCCGTTGTAAACAATCGCCAGGAGCCCCGCAACGCAAGCACCTACGTTGCGCTGTCTCTCGCAACATAGTTGAGATATCGTCGAAATCGCTTCCCTAAAGTACCGGAGTTCGACCAGTTCGCGTCGGGGCGGCGTCGTCGCCGTTGGCTCTTCGTTTGCGCGCTATCGATCCATGACTGCAGCCCTACCTCACCTCGCCATCCTCGGTGCCACGTTAATGTGGGCATCATCATTCGCGGCCGGTCGCATGGCGGTCGCAACCATGCCTGCCTCTGAAATCCTGATGCTGCGGTTCGCGATTGGAGCTGCACTACTCTGGCTCGCCGTCTTCCTGATACGCCGATCGCTTCCGACCTTTCAGATCGCCCGCGAGGCCTTCTTGATCGGATTTCTCGGCTCGGGATTGGCCACAATCTTCGTGTACTGGGGACTCATCCTAACCACGGCGGTGAACGCAGCTGTCATTACGTCCTGGATGCCCCTGGTTTCGTCGATCCTCGCCTGGCGGTTGTTGAAAGAACGAATTTCGCACTGGGTGTTGATCGGATCGGGCTTTGCTTTTTGCGGAGTCCTCCTGCTCGTTTCAGACGACCGCGCTACCGGCTCGGGTTCGATTTGGGGCGATCTCCTGTGCGTGACCAGCTTGGTCGTCGCGTGTTTTGCACAGATCCGCTTGCGTCGGATCGGTCTTAAATTCGGCAACACCTTGGCCATTACCGCCTGGCAACTCACCGGCGGCGCGGTCTGCATGGCCCTGATCATGGTGTTCTTCGAAAGCTGGTTCGATGAGCGTGGCTGGATGGCCGTTCCCGGTCTCGACGCGTGGTTATTGATTGCATACCTCGCCATATTCGTTGGCGCGGCCGCGTTCGCGCTCAATAACTTTGCGCTCCGTCATCTAACCGCAGGCCATGTCTCGCTCTACGTCGTCCTGATGGCACCCATGAGCGTGCCGATTTCAGCCCTTGTGATCAGCGAGGTGGTTACCTGGGTCGACGTCGCCGCGATTGCCCTGGTAACGGCGGGTGTTGCTCTACCAGTGGTGGCGACGCGCTTCCTTGGTCCGTCGACAGGCCGAGCGGAATTGAGCAATCCCACGTCCACCCCCTCCAACTAGTTATATTCTCCAGCCCCCCACGGTTCTTCCCCACCTAATGACCGCACTTCCCCATTTGGCAATCCTGTTGGCAACCGTGTTGTGGACCTCGTCATTCGCGACTGGGAAGTTGGCCATTCTTGCCATGACCGCGTCGCAACTTCTTGTCATGAGGTTCGGTCTCGGCGCATTGATTTTGTTTGCCGTCATTCAACTAACACGACAGCGGAGCGGTCCAACGGAGGTCAACCGGCAAGCATTTTTTGCAGGAATGATCGCGCCGGGGGCTGCGACTCTCCTGAGCTATTGGGGCATGTTGCATACGACGTCGATCAATGCCGTGGTGATCTTCGCATTGGTGCCGCTGGTTACATCTCTTTACGCATGGTGGCTGATCTCAGAAAAGCCGTCGCAAAGTGTCCTCATCGGTTCGGGAATCGCCCTATCGGGCACGGCGGTGCTGATTTCCGACGATTTGGCGGTCGGATCGTCATCGCTGTTTGGCGATTTCTTGTTTTTTCTCAATCTCATGGCGGTAGGGTATGGACAAACTATTCTGCGGCGGATCGCGCGCGATCATGGCAATCCGATGGTGGTCACGATATGGCAGCTGCTGGGTGCCGGGGCGGCATGCCTGTTCGTACTGCTGTTCTTTGAAAGTTGGCTTGATACGCGCGGAATCATGGAAGTTCCCTCGGTAAAGGTCTGGCTCCTGATTATCTATCTGGCGGTGTTCGTGAGCGCCGGCACATTTGCCCTAAACAACTACGGATTGCGCTATATCGCGGCCGGCCACACCAGCCTCTACTACGTGCTGATGGCTCCATTGGGAGTTCCCTTCTCCTACTATTTGCTAGGTGAATCCGTTTCCGTCGCCGACTTGTTCGCAATTGTGTTGGTTATGGCCGGCGTCGCTGCCCCAACTGTGGCACAGGTTTATCAGCGTGCGCGAATACATCGTCGTGCTCTCAAGTAAGACAGGCGGACCGCGTCGATGATGCCGCACATCGCCATGACGATTGCCGCGACTTTGTGGGCGTCTTCATTCATTGCCAGCAAGGCGATGATGGAGGTGATATCGCCACCCCAACTCGCCTTATTGAGATTTTGGATTGGGGCCCTGGTTGTCTTCGGCGTTGTGCTCCTCACGCGAAAGGCATTCAACGCAGGTGCCGTCGGTTTCCGTGCTTTCGTGACCGGATTCTTTGAGCCCGGACTGATCACGATCGTCGTCTATTGGGGCCTGCTCCATACAACTGCGGTACACGCCGTGGTGCTTTTCGCCCTCATGCCGCTCGTAACGTCGTTGCTCGGCCGCATATTCCTCGGCGAGGTAATCACCAAACCGGTCCTGGGCGGCGCTGCCATCGCATTGGTCGGAACGGTGCTTTTGGTCACCGCAGCGCCACACAATGGTGATGCCAGTCTGTTCGGCGACACCATCGTGTTCATCGGGATGCTCCTCGCATGTGTGGCAATTCTGGTCCTCAGACGGGTGGCGCAAGCCCACGGGCAACCGGTGACGGTGACGTCGTTTCAACTCGCTGGTGCGGGATTTTGCGGCTTTGTCGTAGTTGTCGGGATTGCGTTTTTCAACAATGACGCAGGCGCGTTCGATGCATTTACGCGTATCGATGCCAACGGCTGGTTGCTCATGGTCTACCTGGGCGTTTTCGTCAGCGCCCTCGCGCCCTCGCGTTCTTTATCTATAATTACGCGCTGCGCCATATCGGGGTCGGGCACATAAGCCTTTATCTGGTTCTAATCGCGCCACTTGGGGTGCCGCTGGCGGCAATTTTCCTGGACGAAACGGTGACCCTCCGTGACGGCATTGCGATCGCTCTGGTCGTGCTCGGCGTCGCCCTACCCTCTCTCGCTTCGCAACGCTGGCTGAGGGGTCTTTGGGCGGCGCGTGGCAGCGACGGCCATCCGCCGCGATTATCACCATGAACCCCGAGCCGCGCTTTCCGATGCTGCCGCATCTATCGATGGTGATCGCCATCGTGTTGTGGTCGACGATTTATGTCGCCGGCAAGACTTCCCTTACCCTGATCCCGCTGGCCGAGACTATCGCCTGGCGGTTTCTCATTGCGGCAGGAGTTTTATGGCTGGTGATCGCGTGGAAGCGCGAAGCGTTGCACACCAGGACAATCGGCGTCCCCGCTTTCATCGGCGGTTTTTTTGAACCCGGTGTCGCCAGTCTCCTCACATTTTGGGGGCTCACGATGACGTCGGCGATCAGCGCGACTGTGTTGTTCTCGATCTTTCCACTGGTTTCAACGGTGATGGGCCGAATTTTCCTTAAGGAGCCGATTTCGTTGCTCGTCGTGGTCGGGTCGATCGTCGCGATTGCCGGGACCGTGCTGCTCGTGTGGGACGACGCCAGCAGCGGAGATGACTCGCTGCTAGGTGACGCCATGGTCGTGACAGCGATGGTGTTTATCGTGACGGTGCAGTTACGCCTGCGCCGGCTCGCCACTGTTCATGGCAAACCACTTGTTGTCACGTCATGGCAGATGGCTGGTGCTTCCGCATGCGGGTTCGCCTTCATCCCGCTGTTGCAAGATAGTGACCAAATCGCGGTTTGGATGACGACGGCGGGACATATCGATGCGTGGTTGGTGCTGATCTATATGGCCATCTTCGTTGGCGCCCTTACCTTCAACGTTTACAACTATGCGCTTCGCTTCATTCCGGTCGGCAGGATCAGCTTGTATTACAGCCTGGTCGCCCCGTTCGGTGTACCGTTTGCCGCGATTACTCTCGGTGAGATCGTGAGTACCTTTGATCTGATGGCGACGGTGCTCGTCGTAATCGGAGTTGCCCTACCGGCACTACCGGCGTGGCATGCACGACGAAACAATTCAACACCATGACTCCCAGAACTCTGATGGGAACCCGGCTATCTCGTGTCACGAAATCTTGATGGGTGGGAACCCCGATAGCGATCACACACGACGTGTTCGATGGGATGCGCGAGCATCGATACGGCAATCGAACGTGGTTCGCAAATAGGCGAACTGATAGGGTGCCCCGCACTGTTCGCGTGAAAGGATTCCCAATGCGTCTCGTAGTTTCGTTGGTGTTCGCGGTAGCTGCCGGCAGCCTAAGCGTTGCAGCATCTGCTCAGAGCAGCTCAGACCAAGATCCGGTGGTCGCAACCGTTAATGGGGAGCAGATTCATCGTTCCGAAGTTGTGACGTTCCACGCGACGCTGCCGGCGCAGTATCAAAATGCCCCGCTCAACAAAATATTCGACGATCTCCTGACCAATCTCATCAACCGAAAAATGATCGTCCAGGCAGCGCGTGCTGAGGGAATGGACGAAATGCCGGAGATTCGCAAGCGCCTTTCATTCTTTCTCGATGGGCTGTTACAGGAAGCATATCTCAGCCGCGAGATTTCTGCCGTCATGACCGAGGAACGCCTGCGCGCATCTTACGAACGGATGTTGCGTTTAGCTCCACCTCAAGAGGAGGTCCATGCGCGCCATATCCTCGTCGAAAAACGTGAGACCGCGCAGGACCTCATTGAGAAACTTGCGTCGGGAGAGAACTTTGCAACGTTAGCACAACGCCACTCCAAGGGCCCATCGGCCAAGAGCGGCGGTAATCTCGGTTACTTTGGCCGCGATCAAATGGTCCCGGAATTCGCGGAAGTTGCTTTCGCCTTGGAACCGGGTGCAGTCAGTCAGAAGCCGATCCGGACGAAGTTTGGCTGGCACGTCATCAAAGTCGTAGACCGTCGCGCGGCGCAACCACCGTCATTCGAAGAAAGCGCGCCCCAACTCCAGAGAGACGAAAGCCGGGCCGTCGTGGAGGGCATTGTTCAAGCCCTCAGCAAAGATGCGAAGATAGTGCGGGTTCAACCACAAAAAAGTGAGTAGTACCGCTCTCGGATGTCGCCTCGTCTTGGCTCGAGGTCTTGCTGGATTGATGTTGGGAAGCCCCCGATCACGAGCCTGAGGCGGTAGGCTAATTCAGTTCATGCATTCGCGCTGGGCGCGTTTACGGGCAAGTTTATGCGCGCGGCGGATCGCCTCGGTTTTCTCCCTGGCGCGTTTCTCAGAAGGCTTCTCGTAGGCCCTGCGCCGCTTCATCTCCCGGAAGATCCCTTCACGCTGCATTTTTTTCTTGAGCGCGCGAAGCGCCTGATCGACGTTATTGTCACGGACGAATACCTGAACCAGAACCGCCTCCTAAGGGTTGCGCATGTTCCCCTGCGGGCGGACAAATACGGGGCACGCCTGGATAACGCAAGAAAAAAGTTTGTTTTTTTGGGGGACAGAGCCGGTCGCTAATGTCGTATTCGTACACAGTCGAAGGATTGATGGTGATCAAATTGCTAACCCTCGTGGTCGTTTCCTACGCGATCGCCATCGGTGGGATGGCGCAGAGCGGCGAAGCCGACGTTGTCAAAGTTGGCATTGCTCGTGTCTCGAGCGGCACCTACACCTTTCACGTCACGTTGCGCCATGCTGATACCGGCTGGGAGCATTACGCCGACAAATGGGACGTCGTCGGTCCAGACGACACGATACTTGGGACCCGTGTACTTTTGCATCCGCATGTCAACGAACAGCCATTTACGCGTTCATTATCTGGCGTGAGAATCCCGAGCGACATCACCGCTGTCACCATAAGAGCGCACGACAAGGTGCATGGATACGGCGGCCGGGAAGTGTCGGTTGCGATTCCCCAGGCGGGTGGATGATGCACCATTGGATTCGGTTCGACTTCGATCTTGACGTGGTTTCCGACGCGGTTCTGGTCGATCCGCGTCGGAATGTTGATGGCCTGGTTTGTGATCTCTAAACCTAGACACGCGGCGGGCGTTTGAATGCTCGTCTGCTTTGGTTGTGCGACTGAAAACGCAGAGTCTCATCTCTTCTGCACGGGATGTGGCGTGCGCTTGCAGGTCGCATGTGAAGGCTGCCGTACCCTCAATCTGGTATCCCACGTTTTTTGTGCCACTTGCGGAGCACAGCTGACTTCCACGTCCGACGATGAAGCCTCGCGAGTCACGCCGTCTGCGGTTACACCGGCTCATTTAGCCGATCGACTACTCAGCTCGTTCGCTCAACTTCGCGGTGAACGCAAGATCGTGACGATACTGTTTGCTGATCTGACCGGGACTACGAGCGCTATCGAGGGTATGGATCCCGAAGCCGCGGGTCGTCTGATCGACCCCACCGTGCGCGCCATGGCAGCCGCGGTTCACAAATATGAAGGTACTGTAGCGCGCGTCCAAGGCGATGGGATCATGGCCCTGTTCGGTGCGCCCATCGCGCATGAAGATCACGCTGTACGGGCCTGCCACGCCGCACTCGACGTTCGCGACGCCGTATTGGTGGCGGCGCGGCAGGCGCAGGAACGTGGGGATCCGGAACACCGGGTTAGGATTGGTCTAACAACGGGGGAGGTCGTGGTCCGGGCAATTCGAAATGACCTGTCGATGGACTATGACGCCGTTGGCCCGTCGGTCCATTTGGCATCACGATTGGAGCAACTCGCGGTACCAAACAGTATCCGGCTCACCCGCGAGACTTATGCCTTGGCAAGCGGTCATATGGTCGCGCAATCGCTCGGCTTGCAACAGATCAGGGGATTAACCAATCCAATCGAAATTTTCGAGCTCGTCGGACCAGCTGCGGACCAAACAAGATTGCGGGGCTTGGCTACCCAGAACCTGATGCGATTTGTCGGTCGCGAGCAGGAGTATGAGATGCTGCGGGCGTCCTTCCATCGCGTTCTGGAGGGAAATGGACAAGTATTCGGAATCGTTGGCGAACCGGGCGTCGGTAAATCGCGGATGTGTCTCGAATTTGCTCGATCGAGCGACGTAACGAACTGCCAAATTCTCGATACCGGCGGTATTTCGTACCGACGCGGCGCGGCGTATTTGGCTCTTATCGGAATCGCTAAATCCCATTTCGGTATCGAAGCGGACGACAGCGTCGATCAGATCACGACCAAGATTCGTAATGGCGTTTTGGAGGCAGAGCTCGACTCGGATGATCAAGAAGCGATATTCGCGCTTTTGGATATTCCGGTTGGCGACGCGGAATGGCACGAGCTTTTGCCCCAGCAGCGGCGCCATCGCCTATTCGATGCGCTCAATCATCTTTTTACTCGACTGGCAAGTCGGGCCCCCTTGATCCTGATCTTCGAAGATCTCCATTGGATGGACGATGAGTCGATCGCGTTCGTGGACGCCCTTGCGTCAAGCACTTCGGATCAGCGGATTCTTATCGTACTGACCTACCGACCTGAGTTCACTTTCGAGGCCGGCGATCGCGCTAATATGCGGATCTGCCGAATCGAACCGCTGCGCGGTGACAACGCCAGTGCCCTTATGACCGCATGGCTGGGCGAGGATGCCAGCCTACGGCAGCTGCGGCTGCTATTGATGGATCGCACCCATGGTAATCCGTTTTTCATCGAGGAGATTATTAGATCCCTTGTTGAATCGGGCGTCGTCGGCGGAGAGCCCGGTGCCCACTATCTGACCGAACCTCAGGCTGAAATTGACATTCCCTCAAATCTCGAAGCCGTTATTGCCGCCCGTCTCGATCGACTAAGTCCCCAAACCCGGCGGCTGCTTCAAGCGGCAGCCGTGATTGGCAAAGACCTGCCACTAGACTTGTTGCGGCGAGTCGCCGAACCCACCGGCGAAGCCTTCGAAGATGCTCTGAAAAATGCCGAAGCGGCTGAGATTATTTATCGGACGCGACCGGGTGTTAGAGGTGAATACACCTTCAAACACTGGGTAACCCAAGATGTCGCCTATCGCAATTTACTCAAATCTCAACGTCGGGATCTGCACGCAAAAGTCGTAGCGGCAATCGAGGACCTCTTCGAAGGGCGCTATGACGAGCAGATTGAGCGTCTCGCAGACCACGCGTTTCGTGGTGAATTGTGGGCGCGTGCGGTCCAATACCTCACCCGCGCCTGTTCGCGCGCGATTGGTCAGGCGACCAATCACGCAGCCATTAGCATGTTCGATCGCGATCTCGTGGGCCTCGCGCATCTGCCCGATTCGACACAGGCGATAAAGGCCGGCATTGATTTGCGGCTCATCGTCATAGGCGCGCTGTTGATGCGAGGCGATCTCGACCGTCTCGTGGAAACCTTGGCCGAGGCTGACCGGCTCGCCAGTCTAATCACCGACAATCGGCGGCTCGGTCGGGTCAATACCAATCTCGCAAACGCCTTATGGCTCGCCGGAGATTACGACAAAGGCCTTCGAGCTTGCCATCGAGCGCTCGATGTCACCAAATCGGTCGACGATTTTCCCCTACTCATCGCCACTCGCTTCAATCTGGGTCTGTTGCACCACGGCTTCGGCGACTTCGAGAAAGCGATCGAAATCTGGCGTCCTCTCACGGATGACCTTGCCGGCGGCCTTGAATCCCAGCGCCTTGGTTGGCCGGGATTTCCCGCCGTGTTCGTCCGATCGTTCCTGTCCTACGCGCTCGCGGAAACCGGTGAGTTCGGTGCCGCGGAAGTCGAGGCCGAGCGTAGTTGTGCCATTTCCGATAAACATCGACACCCCTACTCTCAAGTCCTCGGCTACACGGGTCGCGGCGTGCTCAATCTGATTCGCGGCAATACCGGCAGGGCGATCGAAACCTTCCAGGAGGTATTCCGGGTATGCGATGAAGAGGAAGTGCATACCATGCACGCGTTCGTCGCCGCGCGCCTTGGCATGTCATATTCCGCGGCCGGCCGCTTCGAAGAAGCGATTCCCGTGGTCGAAGACGCCTTGGATCGTGAAACTTACCGCCTGGGCGGCAAATATACGTGGTTCTATCTGCTCTACGCGCTGAGTGAGGCCTGCACAGGGCTAGATCAACTTGATCGAGCCCTCGACGTATGCGAGCAGGCACTCGCACTCGCTAACGCCAACGCCGAGCACGCCCACCGCGCGCATGCGTTGCGCCTCCATGCCGAAATCAGTTCCGCGCTTGGCGGACATCCGCAGCGGGTTGACGCCGATTTGAGCCAGGCGACTCAGCTAGCTGAGGAACGACGGATGTTGCCTCTCTTGGCTCACATTAATTGTACACGGGGCACCCACCTGGGCCGCATCGGCGATGCAGAGACAGCAGCAGCTGCACTAGACCAAGCTGCCCACCTATTTCAGAAACTCGATATCGCCGACCGCACGGACCGGCTGGCCAAAGCGAGACGTGCGGGATTACGGCGAATCGCTTAAGTCGGGTCAGTCGACATCGCTTGGATCAGGAGCAGCTCCACAAACGTCTCGGTAGCGCTCGATGCAGGTCCTAACCACATCGTCCTGATCGCGTAACCACCAGTTTTCCGCCGAGAGGATTTCAATCTCATTGAAACCCTGGTAGCCGGATTCCTCGACCCACTTGCGGATCTGCACGAGGTCGATAATGCCGTCGCCCATCATGCCGCGATCGAGCATGAGGTGCCGGGTCGGTACCAGCCAATCGGACAGTTGGAAAACCAGGAGACGCTCGCCCCCAGCTCGTTTGATCTGGGCTTCAAGAGCACGATCCCACCACACGTGATAGACGTCGACAACGATCCCCAAACCTTCGCCGAGTTGGTCGCACAAGTCATTGGCGTGATCGAGCGTGCTCACGCAGGCGCGATCCGCGACAAACATCGGATGTTGGGGCTCGATCGCTAAGGGTATTGATGCCGCTCTGGCGTGCGGCAACAAGTCGCCGATTCCATCCCGCACTTGTTCGCGGGCACCCGCAAGATCCTTAGAGCCGTCTGCCAATCCACCCACGAACAGCACGAGGCACCGCGCGCCGATCTCTTCAGCCAGGTCGATAGCGCGACGGCTATGATCAACGGCTGCTCGGCGACGACGCCCATCGAGGGCCGGAAACGCGCCGCCGCGATGCAGGCTGGTCACCGTCATTCCGTGATCGTCCAGCAATTTGCGCGCGTCCGAAACGCCGCATTGCTCAAGTTTGTCGCGCCAAACACCGATCCCGCGCACGTCAAGACGCGCGTATCCCTCGATCGCCTCACGCAAGCTCCACTTCAGACGGTTGGTCGATTGATTGATCGCGAGGCGTGTGGGCTCCGCCACGGGACTAGCGTGTGATCCGATGGCACATACGCACGGCTTTGGCATGATATGCGGCGGCATCGATAAGGTGTGCCATCATCGGCAGGACCTGGGGTTATCTATTTACGAGAGCAACGACACTTATGGCGGTAATCAATTATCTCACGAAGATCATATTCGATGACGGTGCGCTTGCCTGCCTTGCAGAGGAAGTCGCACGGCTCGAGCTAAGCAAAATCCTATTGGTCACCGATCCTGGCGTTGCTAAATGCGGCTTGGCAGACGCCGTCGTCGATCAGCTTCCCCGGAAAGTCGATGTTGAGAGGTACGACAAGACACCCGCCAACCCGACCGAGGCCGCAGTCGCTGACGCGGCGAACCAGTTCCGCAACACCGACCGAGATGGCATCGTCGCCGTGGGCGGTGGATCACCGCTCGATCTCGCGAAAGCGGCGGCGGTTCTCGCTACCCATGTAGGATCGATCCTCGATTTCTCCGTAGCGGTACCTGTCCCGAAGCTAATCTCGGAGCACACCGCACCGGTGCTTGCGATTCCTACGACCGCCGGAACTGGAAGCGAGGTTGGCCGAGCGGCGTTGATAGTCGCGAACGACGGACGCAAGCTCGCGATGATAAGCCCGCATATGCTCGCCAAATGCGCGATCTGCGACCCTGAGCTAACGCTCGGCCTGCCAGGTGCGCTCACTGCCGCGACCGGTATGGATGCGATTGCTCATTGCATCGAAACTTACCTTTCTCCTGAGATCAATCCACCGGCCGACGCAATAGCACTTGATGGTTTGTCGCGTGCCGTCCGCTTTATCGAGCGCGCAACGTCTGACGGCGGCGACCGCGAGGCACGTTGGCAAATGATGATGGCTGCCCTGCAGGGCGGCCTTGGCTTCCAAAAAGGATTGGGCGCGGTCCATGCACTATCTCACGCCCTCGGCGGCTTGGCCGACCCCACCTTGCACCACGGCACACTCAATGCGGTATTCCTACCGGCAGTCTTGCGTTACAACGCAAACCATTGCGGCGATAAATACGATAAACTTTGCGTCGCGCTGGGGGCTAACACAAAACAAGATCCCGCCGACTACATCGACCAGCTCAACCGTCGTCTTCGCATCCCCGACAGTCTCAAAGCGATGGGCGTTCCAGCGTCCCAGCTTTTGCCGACGGTGCCAATTGCGTTGGCCGACCCGTGTACCCAAACCAATCCACGACCACCCTGCGCCGAAGACTATGTGGGTTTGCTCACCGAAGCGTTCGCGGTACCGGCAGCTTGCTAGTAAGGATCAAAGCGTACGCAGAGTGACTCGGCGAGTTTGAACAATTCTCGTTTCTTACCGCACGGACCCGATGCTCGGCGTAAATTGGGCAGTTGGACAATCCGCTTTAGAATCTCGCGCAACTCAATCTCGGCGAGGTCCGCGCCGCCGCAATAATGTGGCCCCAGACCGAATTGCAAATAGCTCTCTTTCGGACGTTCTGCGTCAAACTCGAGGGGTGATTTTTGGCCTGGTTGCGGTTCGAAACCTGCTACCTGCAGAAGCATGCAAACGACACTTCCCTCCTTTATCCCTTCGCCGGGCTCAATCTCATCGTCAGCACCGCACAACCGGAACAAAGCCGGCGAGACCGGTTCAAAGCGCAATATTTCGCGAATAATTGCGTCCACCGAATCGTTGGCGTTCGCGGCGGCGGCCATTTTCACCGAGGCAAGAATCGGAGGATGATCGAGCAGGAAATCCACCACGTTGGCCAATGCCTTGTTAACCGTTTCGATGCCGCCTACCACCATCTCGGCAAGCAGCAATCGCGCGTGTTCTAAGAATTCCGATCGTGATAGCCCGAAACGGCTGGGCTCCCGGCTCAGGTCGACCAGATTGTCTAACCACGTTACCACCGGCCCTGGATTGTCTCGATCGCCACCGCCGTCGCCGATTTGTGTCGCTCTGAGGGCGTCGGCATCAGCGACAACGCCATCAATATGTTGCAAAAGTTCCGCCGTGCTCCGCTGCGCGAGTTCGGTCAATTCAACTGCGCCCTGGATGTTCACGAAGATCTCTAAAAACGCAAAGCGGGTCCAAAATTGCATCGTCGCCAGTGGTTTTTCCGATTCCAGTATCGGATCAAGAGTTCGCAACCAGTCCCTCGGCACATCGGCAACATCTCGCTTACCGAACCTGGCGGCAACGGCGGTTGGCGAGACCCAATTGGGACCGGCTATGCCGAAATATTCCGCCGCCAAACCAATTGGAACGACCCGCCCCAAGTCCTTCACAACGTCAAACTTACCTAGCGGCCGCACCCGATCGATCACGTTCTCGGTCAATTGCTCCGCCAGCGCAGAAACCCGGCTCAATCCGATTTTCTTTGCCGTCGCGTGTAGCAGCTCCAAATGTTTGATCCGATCGCAGTCATCGCTCGGCATGCCGATAATTCTTAAGGCTTAGGCAGATTCGGCAGAATCTGCCTAAGCTGTTTGAACGAGGCCGTGGGCCGCGAGTGTAGGTGTCAGCCTATGTGGAAAGTGCGTTGATGCCTGCGCCGGGGCGGGTGGTCACTATCGTTGGGACGCGTGAGACGAGGCTTCCGACCAGCATTTATATTTTTTCGACAGCTGATTGCCGACGGTAGAGACACTTTTCGTTGGCGATTGCCTTGTGTTCGTAATTGAGCGCACGCCGACCGGTTCGCCGACGCGATGACGACGTTTGCCGATCCGGATGGGATCCGATGTTTCATGGTTTCGCGTCCTGCGCCGGTTGAGCGGGGGGAGGGTCTCGTGAAGAGAACGGATCGTACCGGCGGGAGATTTCCCGGATTTTCCGCAATTCGCCGCCACAGTGCGGGCAGGGAACGGGCGCGATCCCGGTCTCCAGGCCGCTATTGCGGTGGTCGTCCTCCTCGCCGTCATGGGTTACGGCTGTATGCGCCTGGAGGCCGTTTACACCCAGCGCCTCGCGCGCGACTTCGAGGGTCTTGGCACGGCTTCCATTGGCAAGGATTCCGAAGTGGCGGATGCGATGCAGTCCGTTTTGGCAGGACATGCAACAGGAACCGGCGGATGAACTCGTCGGCGGTGATGGTGGCCGTGCCGTAGCGGGGTTTCCTTTGCCCCGGACTGGTCGGCTTGCGGCAACGGAAGGAGACGTTCTGTCCATCGCAGGCGATGATGCGGCTGTCGCCGATGGCAATTCTGTGCGTGTATCGGGAGAGATAGCGGAAGACCTGTTCGGCATCGCGAAAGGGTCGTTTGGCGTAGACGATCCAGTTCTTGCCGCGGGCGGCCACGAGGGTGGCGTGGAACTCTCCGGGATTGGCGAGATGGGCGATGCCGCCATGAAATTCGATTTTCCCGCGTGCATGGGCGCGGGTGAGCTCCTCAAGGAAGCGGCGCCGGAACAGGCTGGCGAGGACCTTGACCGGGGCCAGGAAGGTGCCGCTTCCGGTCTTCCATTGGCCGGTTGCGACATCGAAGCCGGCGTTAGGCACGACGATATGCAGATGCGGATGGAAGCCGAGCTTCTGGTCCCAAGTGTGGAGGACCGCGGTGCCGCCGATACGCAGTCCACCGTGACGGTCGTCCTCGGCGATGGTGCGCAGGGTCTCGGCGGCGGTGCGAAACAGGATGTTGAACACGACCTTGCGGTTGCAAAAGGCGATCCCGCTGACTTCTTTGGGCAACGAAAATACAACGTGGAAGTACGGCACCGGCAGGATATCGGCGGCGCGCGCCTCCAGCCATTGCCTTGCGGCAAGCCCCTGGCAGGACGGGCAGTGGCGGTTGCGGCACGAGTTGTAGAGCGGATGCTCGCGCCTGCAGCCGTCGCATTGATACATGTGGCCACCGAGTACGGACGTCCGGCAGGACTCGATCGCGGCCATGACCTTGAGGCGTCCGGCGTCAAGCTGGCCGGCCAGGCGCCGCCGGTAATCTGCGCCGGCGCGGCGGAAAATATCAGCCACGCCGGCGTCTTTGCGCTTCACGGCGCCTCAGGCGTCGATCAGGTCGAAGCCCGAGAGCGGATGGTCGAGGGTCTCGAACATCTTGCCGGTGGCGCGGGCGTAGCCGCGCGTCGTGTCGGCATTCCGGTGACCCAGGACATCCTGGATGACATCGATGTTGCCGCCACGCTCATGCCAGTGGGTGGCGGCCGAATGCCTCAAGCTATGGAAGGTATGGCAGCCGTCGACGCCGGCCTTGCGGCAGGCCTTCTTAAAGGCAACACGCAGGGTATCGATCTTGAGAGGCACCTCCGGCGACTCACCGTAGAACAGCCACGTGACCGGTCGTGGAAAGAGGTTCTTGCAGTAACGCCGCAGGTATTCGACGAGCCCGTCGGGAAGCGGCGCCATGCGCTCGGCGCCGCCCTTGCCGGAACGGATGTGCAGAAGCCGTTTGTCCGACTTGATGTCGATGAGTTGCACCTCAACAGTTTCCGAGATGCGGAGACCGGCGCCATAGGCAAGAACCGTCGCGGCCCGATAACGGAGGTCGGAGATGGCGAGGATCAAGCGCTCGACCTCCTTCTCCGCCATTGACCGGGGCAGTTTGCGGGGCCTCTTGCGGTAACGGAGCCCGTCGACCATCTCGGGACGGCGCAGTGTGTCGCGATACAGGAACCTGAGCGCACCGAGGCTTACATTGGTCGTGTTCGGGTCGAGACCGCGCTCGATCCTCGCCAGCAGCCAGCTGCGGACCTCCTCGGCGTCAAGCCGGTCCGGCGGCTTGTTGTAATGTTTGTTGAGGGTCTCGATCTCGCGCAGATACATGGCCTGTGTGCTATCGGCCAGACCGGCTATGCCCATCTGTTCCATCATCCGCCCTCGAAGAGGCGATACGTATGTCGTGTCGGTGGTTTTCATCATCGATCTCCCTGGCCTGAACGGCGCTCCACCGGACAATCCGGGGCTGGCCATCAGTGGGGTCGATGCTAACCGTGGGAAACCAGAAAACAGGTAGGCTCTTAGATTGCGGAACCGGCACCCGGGATCCGACACAAATCCGGCACTCCAACACCCGGAAACAAGCGCTGCACATTAGGAGGAAGGCTCAATGTCTGAAGCAAAAACTGCCGTGGAGCGGCTTCGTTCAACATGCGCTTGCCACTAATCCCCTTTATCCTCGAAGAGCGCGCGTAGGGTGCAATCTGATAAATGCGATCGTTGCAAAGCACATGCTCGACGTGGCGGCGCTTCGCAACAATCGCGATCGATTGCGGGTGCACCGGCGCGCCAGGGTAATCGATCAAAGGCACCTGCTTGGTAGCGATCGTTGGTGCAGATTGGCGTTGTAGAAGCTGTTGACCGATCTCCTTGAGCTTGTCGGCATCGAAGAGTTTTGGTGATTTCGACATCCCGTGATTAGGCCGACGCTGGGGCGACGGAAACCGCGCAGGTTGATCCGCCGCGCCGCATTTGGCGTCATCGCGGGCAAGCTCCAGCAACGCGCTGATACCAGGCACAAAGAAATAGTCGCCGCCCCTCACCGACACAAAACGAGGCAGGTTGAATACCGGTCCCGGGCGCCCCGGAATAATGAACTGGTCGGCCACAGCGCCCGCATTGTCACCGATGAGCGGATCTTTACGATTGCCGGCTTGACCGACGAACTCACCGCGGTTCACCCACTGCTTCTGTAAGAACTCAAACTGCAAATCGATCCGAGCGTTAAACGCGACAAACAACAGCCCTCGCGCCTGACCATCATCCATTGAACCTGCTGGCAGGTAGGAGCCGTAAGGAATGCCCCGACGGATCAGCCGATGACGATTGGCATCGTCACGGTACGCGGTATCACTCGGATTTAGTCTTCGGACGTGTGAACCAAACGGGCACCGCCGACCGTCGGGATCCTCTGTTTCGTAGCGAAAATCATTAAGCGACTCGCGCTCAACGGCGTTTGGCGCGTCAGGATTGCGAACCAGTGGCGCCCCGTTGGGCCAGCGCCCGACCATTTGCGCTGCTAGAAGCTCCCGTTGATCAGGGTCGTCGCGTTGCTTTGCCAAGGAAATTGCGAAACCCAACCACGTCCTGGCCAAGCTTTCGAAAGACCAAGTAGGTACTATTTCTTCTGAGCGCGTCGTTCGCTGGCGCCGGTTGCACGACGTCGTCCTCGTCGCGATATCCGAGAATGAATTCACCCGGCGCGATCGGCGCCCAGCTTTTGTCGCGTTGAGGTTTGCCGCCACCCGGCGCCGGCCGCTGCCCACCCAGGGAAACATAGGGTTGGCTGATCCCATCGCGGAATCCAAAATGTTCAATACGATAGGGCGTGCCTCGTTCGTCTTCGTCAAACAGGGCGGAACCGGATTCCACGTGGAGAATACGGTATCCCCTGCCGGCTTGGTCAGCTTCGAGTTGCTGACAATCTTCCTGAAAAAGTTCGGCATCGTGACCATGCAACGCAACGACGGCGTGAATATCGCGAGACCCGAGCGCTCCATCCCAATTCTCCAGGGCTGATTCGCCAGTGTCGCCGAGCGCGTGCGCGCGCGACGCCATGCCATCTCGAAACGGCTGCGGGAACGAGGCAAGGGTGTTCTCATCAACCTTAAGGGTTCGAAGACCCTCAAGGGTGAAGGCCACGTTGATCGCGCTCTTGGAAGTGGCACCCCGTTTCGGACGCTCCCTCTCGCTGTGCAGGTAAACGTCGCCATCGGCAAAACGCCGTAAGGTCTTGCGAAACTCAACCACATCGGCGATCGCGAGGAAGTAATAGGCGGCGCGGTCGGCCGGCAACCCGCGCAGGATATTTATCTGAATGTCGTCGGTATGATCGGCCGGCGACAACGTGGCCTGAACACCCTCTGTTGACGTAGCGTCCTGTGAGTCACTCATCGTAAACGCCCCCCGTGGCCGGGAAATTGACGCTATAGGATTGATTCTCAACCAGAAAATCATCGAACGCTTTTTCGAAACCGGGTGCCGTGCAACCTTCGGCGCCACGGGTCTTGGCAACAAACGCGTCGAAAGCGAGTTTGAATCTCGCGAGTGCGTGGATCTCAGGAACGTTCAGATGGGGGTAGGCGTTGTAGAATGCGTGGGTCTTAATTTGGTGACGCTTGGCGTATTCCCAATAGGCGTCAAAATCGGCGGCGCCACCAACCGGGTACCCCTCACAGTTCCCCCAAATGCGATCGACGTCCTCGCCGAGGTTGACGGAAAAATCACGTAGGTAGGTTTTCATGTCGCCATCGAAATTCGAGGTGAAGTAGAGCCACGAGCGATGCCCGTAAGGGAGTCCCCCATTCGTCTCCAGTCTGCTTTCGTTGGCCTGTGGTTGCCGTTGATCGATCGCATCGACGGGGTGCAACGGATATCCGCTATATTGCAAATACTGACCGGGTCTTAGAACCATCCAACGTGCATAGTGAATGGTCGGCATGAGGCCGATCGGCGTTGGCGTGTTTGCGACAGCCCGCCTCTGGACCGAAGCCAGCACCGACCAAAGTCGCTCTTCATACGTTCGCGCTTCACCAGGGATGAAACCAGGCTTTATGGGCGTGAACAATGTAACTTCACTAACCCCGCCGGCGGTCTTTGAGTCGACCCACTGATCGGTCAGGTAATGCGACTCCAGCGGTTGTGGCATTGTTCCCCCCTTGCCCAACGCTCTACTTTTGGTTGTTAACCAAATCTGTTTACTAAATCCGAGTCAATCGATGAGTTGCCCTTCGACGACCGACCCATAAGCCGACCTAACGCTGGGAACCATCCTCAAATGGCTTGAGGACCGCGAAAAGCGTGTCATGAACCGGCGTTGCGATCCCGGCAGCATTCCCCAGCCGACATACCGAGCCCGACAACCAACTAAGTTCCAATTTTCGACCAGCTTCGAGATCTTGAAGCATCGAGGACTTCTGATCCGCGGGAAAGGTCTCAAGCAGGGCCATATGATCATCAACAAGCGTCGGAGACAGCTCAATGCCGATCGCTTTGGCAACAGCTGCCGTTTCGATCATCGCTGCGTACAAGGTCGCTTTTAGCGTTGGGTTTTCCCGCACCGTTCCCAGCGCTGAGCGGCATGCGGTGATCGTCCCGCTGGCTGCCGCCAGTAAAACGAATTTCCCCCATAGCTCGGCAACGATGTTTTCGGAGAGGTGAATATCGCACCCCGCCGCTTTGAAAGCATCGGCAGCACGCACCGCTCGAGGCGATCTGCGCCCATCGAGTTCACCAAAAACGAAGCGCGCATAGCGCCCCAGGTGTCTCACCAGTCCCGGCTCCGGCACATCCGCGCCGGCGACATTTGCAGAACCGGGAAGAACGTGGGACTCACCTATCTCGGCCGCAACGATGTCGGCGGCGTCGATGCCGTTCTGAAACGTAATGACCGCCGTTTCATCACCGAGAAGCGGCCGGATCGCGCGCGCCGCAACAGCAGCATCACCTAGTTTGACGCAGAACAACACGGCCTCGACCTGCCCCACCTCGGCCGGGTCGGGATTGGCAGCGATCGGGTGAATCGCTACGTCGCCAAGCGGACTCTGCAACCGAAGACCTTTCTCACGCAGCGCTTCAAGCTGTCGACCGCGGGCGATACAGGTGACGTCGTTGCCAGAAGACGCAAGACGTGCGGCCATATACCCACCCATTGCGCCAGTTCCCATTACGGCGATACGCATCTCACACCTTCCCTGCCACGATTCCGTAAAAACTAAGCCCCGTTAACCCAAGGCCTCAATGCGCCGGTCAGGGCGTCGCTCACCGGGGTCGAAATGCCTCGGGCGCGTCCAAGACGGGCAACAGCTCCCGACAACCACGGCAGTTCGAGCGGCTTGCCGGCATCTAAGTCAAACGCCATCGATGCCCTCTGGCCCGCTGGGAAGCCCTCGGCTACTTGCATCTGTCGCTCGACGATGTCCGCTGGAAGTTCAACGGCGTACGCGCGAGCCACCGACGCCGCCTCGATCATGGCCGCCTCCAACACGTTGCGTTGCTCTGGATTCGCAACAACCTCGGACATCGACGAACGGAACGCCGCGTTGGTCCCGCTGGCGGCCGAAATAAAAACAAACTTTGCCCATAGAACCCGCATGATCGCGTCCGATGCCTGGCAATCGAGCCCAGCGCCAATAAATGCTTCGCTTATCGAGTTGACGCGTTGCGAGTGGCCGCCATCCAGCTCGCCAAACGCAAACCTGGCTAGCGAGCCGCCGTGGCGTATGACGCCAGGTGCATCGATGACCGCGCTGATAAAGGCGGCACCGCCGACGACATGGCCGCTGCCGACCAGTCGTTCGAGCAGTTCGGGACTTTCGATGCCGTTCTGAAACGTAATGACTGCCGTGTCGCTCTTCAGCAACGGCATGATTTCGCCGACCGCACTCTCGTTATCGGGAATCTTAACCGTCACGAACACCGCGTCGACCGGCTCGTGGTCTGCGCCATGATCGGTGGCGACCAATTTATCAATGGCGGCATCGCCAAGGTCGCTCCGTAAAACCAGCCCTCGACGCTGCAGCGCCACCAGATGGTCCCCGCGCGCAAAGCAGAGGACGTCGTGTCCTGCCGTCGCCAAGCGCGCCGCTAGATAGCCGCCTACTGCGCCCGTCGCCATCACGGCAAATCTCATGGTTCCCCCGTCGTTGATGGCCGCGGACTTGGTTCGTCGGGCGGCGCTACAACAGCTATGTTAGCGTTTTCCGCGCCCGTTTATTCAAGATCGAGCCTCCCAGTGACCGACCGAGATCTATCCAAACCGCTGGTGTTTGTCATTGCCGGGGAAGCTTCCGGTGACAACCTCGCGGCCAAGTTAATGGCGGCGCTGCGTCGCAAAACCAGCGACAACATTCGCTTCGCAGGCGTCGGCGGAGACGCCATGGCAGCTCAGGGTCTAAGCAGCCTGTTTCCGATGCAGGATCTATCTCTGATGGGTATGGCGGAGATTCTTCCACACCTGCCGCGGCTTATTCGGCACCTGCGTAGCACCACAGCGGCAATCCAAAATCTTGCGCCCTCGGTTGTGGTCACCGTCGATTCTCCCGGCTTTTCATTCCGCGTCGCCAAGCGGATTCGCCAACTCGACATTCCCCTCGTCCACTATGTCGCGCCGCAATTGTGGGCCTGGCGACCGGAGCGGGGCCATGAACTCGCGGGCATGATCGATCATTTGCTCGCGCTGCTACCATTCGAACCGGAGTTCTTTAAGACCTACGGCGTCCCCTGCACATTCGTTGGCCATCCGGCCGTCGAGGCCGGCCTCGCCGATGGCGACGGCGCCAAGTTTCGCGCGCAGCACGGAATCGCCGAAGCCGCGCCCATCATCGCAGTGCTTCCCGGTAGCCGTCGCACCGAAGTACGCCGCCTGCTGCCGGTATTCGGACGCGCGCTCGACATCCTCGCGGTCCAAAATCCTCAAATTCATGCGGTTATCCCAACCGTCAATGCAGTGGCTGATAGCGTCCGTCAAGCTGTCGCACAGTGGACGATCCCCGCCAGCGTCGTCAGCGATCGTGCTGAGAAAATTGATGCGTTCGCCGCCAGTATCACCGCTATCACCAAGTCGGGGACCGTCACGCTGGAGCTGGCGCTTGCCGGCGTGCCCATGGTTGTTTCGTATAAAGTGAGTCCGCTTACTGCGCTGTTGGTGCGCCGCTTGCTTCGGGTCGATGATGTCGCGCTGGTCAATCTCTTGGCCGGCGAGCGTCTCGTGCCTGAGTTCCTCCAAGACCGCTGTACGCCTGAGGCTCTAGCGACGGCGGTTTCGGAACTGCTTAGTCAACCGGAGAAGAGGCAAAAGCAAAAGGCTGGGCTCGCCGCTGCCGTCGAGACGCTCGGTCATGGATCGCCGGGGCCGAGCGAGCGCGCCGCTGACGTTGTTGTCTCGTGGATGGAACGCGGATCGTCCCCGCGCAAGAGGGCTTCGAGGTGAGTCCGCTCGTTCAGCCGCATTGATCAACCTCAGCTACAAAAGCGGCGTGGGCGCGTAGCGATTCGTTAACCATGAGAGCCGCTTCCAACGCGCGCAGGCCGTCCTTTCCGGACACCAATGGCGGTGTCCCTTCGATCACGGAGGTGAGAAACGCATCGATTTCGCGTTTGAGCGCGTCGCCCTCCTCGTAGACCTCCTCCTTGATATCCACATCGGGAACGCCCGGCATCAACTCCCGGCCGCTATTACTCTTGCGGATGGCTCGCACGCGGCTGGCGTCGAAATCAATCGTGAAGTAGGCGTCACCCTGAAAAATGCGCATCTTGCGCTCGGTCTTGAGGCTGATTCTGCTGGCTGTAATAGTTGCGACACACCCGTTTGCAAATTTGAGGCGGGCGTTGGCAATGTCCTCGGTTTCAGAGATGACCGGCGCCCCGGCGGCGTCAACCGACACAAGCGGCGCGTCGACCAGAGTGAGGACCAAGTCAAGATCGTGCACCATCAGATCGAGAATCACGTTGACGTCCGTACCGCGAGTCTTGAACGGCGCAATACGCACGGCATCGATAAACAGCGGTCGCGCCACGTCCGCGCTGAGCCGCTCGACCACGTCGTAGAAGCGCGGGAGATGGCCAACCTGGAGAACGACGCCACGCTTTTGCGCCAGCTCAATCATCCGCGTCGCACTGTCAACATCGTGTGCAATCGGCTTCTCAACGAGAACGTGGCAGGCTGAATCAAGAAATGGGGTGGCGACCTCTTCATGGAGGCTGGTCGGCACAGCGATCGAGACCGCGTCAACTTCGCCGATCAGATCGCGGTAATCAGTGACCGCTTGAGTTCCATGCAGGCTCGCGATCTCTTGCGCGCGACCGAGATCGACGTCGGCGACCGCAACGAGTTCGGCCCGCGGCAGTGTGGCTGCTTTTTCGGCGTGATAAGCGCCGAAATGTCCAACGCCGATCACGGCCATTTTTACCGGTGGCGGCATCGTCCCCACCCCCGCACCTCATTCATCTCTTGGCGTCGTATCACGCCGGGTCCAATAGCGCTGCGCGCGTGGCATCGTCGAGTTTCTCTGATCCTTCGCGCAGAACGCGCTGGCTGGATTTGCCTTTCCAAGCGGTCAGAAATTTCGTCACCATACCGGCGTCGCTCTTCGAAGCCTCGCGAAGCACCCAACCCAACGCCTTCTGGATCATTTTGTCGTCGTCCGCCATGACCGGCTCGCACACCTGAAGCGTCTCCGCGGCCAGTTTACGTCCCTTCTGGTTGAGGCTGGTGGCACTGGCAAGGGCGGCGCGTCGGCGCCAACGGTTCGGGCTTCGTGCCCAGGCTACCAGCGTTGCCACACGGGTCAGATCTGCACCCACCAGTTCATCAATGACCCCCATCGAAAGTTGATCGCAGACTTCCCAATCCTCGATCCCATCGACCCACCCTTCCACGCGCTCCCAGGCGATTTCAGCGAGCGCTTTGCGGCGCCCTGCCAGTAAAACAGTGGCAAACAACAGCTCTTCACGGCAGCGTCGTACAAAGGCGAGGTCAAGCAACGCCATCATCGTTGTGCTCGAAAGATCGGTGTGCTCGGCGCGAAATTCCTTCGCAAGTGCCCGGATGGCCGGAACCCGCACTCCGATAATCTCAATTTCGGTAGGAACCAGTTTCGAAATCTTTTTTCGGTAGTCCTGGTCGGCTTGGCGCTCAAGGCGATCGCGTATCGTTACTGCAAGGCGCTTGATTTCGGTGGTTGTCGGTTCTGCCATTGGTGTTCCGGGCAGGGTGCGAAAAATGGGCTGCGCTATTGGGCTCTGATAACCTAGCAACCATGTCCAAGATCGCACCAGACCTTCCGGCCGCTGCCGGGTTTCATCCGGACCCGGAACTTTCCTACACGATCCCCGGTCACTATTACTACGATCCGGCGATCTTCGCGCGTGAGATCGAAGAGATTTTCCTCAAGACCTGGCAATTCGCCGGCTATCGGAGCGATCTGGCGCAGCCCGGAGACTATTTGACATTTCGCTGGTTCGATCAGAACGTCGTTGTTGTGCGTGGCAAAGACGGCCAACTACGGGGCTTCCACAATGTTTGCCAGCACCGCGGCCATGAACTTGTTCCCGACGGTGGCGGCAATCTATCTATCTTCACCTGCCCCTACCACGCGTGGAGTTACGACACGCAAGGCCGGCTTAAGGCGGCTGGAAATGCGGAAAACGTTAAGTTGTTCGACCACGCCGAGTTTTCCTTGCGCGAGGTGCGCGTCGAGGAGTTTGCTCACATGGTGTTCGTCAATTTCGACGACAAGGCGCCGTCCCTCGATAGCTTGGCGGGCGCGATGGCGGCGGAGTTTCGTGCCGCGGTTCCGCGCTTTGACGACCTCAAACTCGTGCGGCGCGACCCCTATGAATTCCAGGCCAACTGGAAATTCATTTTTGATGCCATGGAATGTTATCACTGCCCCCACATCCATCCGCAATCCGGCTATGGCCGCAGGGATGGATTCCTCGAACCAAGTTTCGAGATCACATCGTTTCCCTATTGGGCGCGCCACGTCGTGCGGGGCAATCCCGACACCATCGCCAACAAGCCCGAAAACGTCCCCTATGCGCTCGATCGCGCACCGGAAATCAAGGACGTGACAATCTGGTGGCTATGGCCCAATCATTTTTTCATGACCCACATCGGCGCGCCCAATTTCAAGGTTATGCATGCCACCCCAATAGGGCCGGCGCACTCCCGCGAGACGATGGATAACTTCTGCCTCAACGACCCCCCGACAGACAAGGATTGGGCCCAGATCGACCGCTTTCGCGACCTGTCCCAAGCCCAGGATATCGCGCCGATGGAGGCCCAACAGCGCGGCATTCGATCGCGCGCCTACCGGCACGGGCGTTTGATGGTCGACGCCGCGCGCTCATGGCGGTCCGAGCATGGGGTTCATCACTTTCATCAGCTACTATGGGAGACCCTGAACCGCCCCGACGATCCGGCGCGATAATCTCAATCGTTTGGAATCTAACGGTTTTCTCGGAGATTTGAACCGCGGCGACAGCGCCCCATTTGCCACCTGACTCCTACCTCTTTGGATAAACCCGCGGATAAATGGGGGTAACACCTAGTTTTGTAGTGGAATACCAGTATAATCGAGCCATGGCAGCGCGCGGCTCGAAACTTCCTTACTGTACCTCCCCCGGTCACTTCTTCCGCCACCAGTCGGCCAAGCAGATTGGCCGGTTATTGCGCGAGTTCCTCGCCGCCAATCACTTGACACCAACCGAACTGCTGCATTCCTCGAAGCATCAGAGAACGCTGTCGCAGGCCGACGACCTGCTTGAAAAAGCGATCCTGACGACCGCTGCCGAGCAGGCGGAAGCTACCAATACCTCGCCGGCAAAACGCGCCGAGGACATCACCGCTTTGGTCGACAAGATTCTTGCGATCACCTTGGCGGATGATCGCAAAACGCCGATCACGACGTTGGACCGAGATACCTGCGTGCGGAAGCTGCGCGCGGCGATGGATCGCCTCGACGGCGCTGACTTGAAGTATCGAGGGCTGCGCCTCATCGTCCGCTATCTCGAGCCTTGCGACGGCTGGCGCGAGAAAATCGATGCGCTCCTGGTGATCGCCGAGACACTGGTCCGAGATACCGAAACCGTTAGCGGCCTTGCTCTGGTTGATGTCGTCATCGGCGAACTCCTGCGCAACCGCGCGGCGCTCGACAAGATCTTCGGGCCAGCGAAGTCACTTGACCATCGGTTAACCGATATCGCCCACCTCCACGAAGCACGGCTCGAAACCCGCAACGACATGGCCGCGCCAAATCTGGTCGGCCGTCTTAATGTAATCCTCGACGATTTTCCCATGCGGGCGGCACGCGCTGGGCTGGCGTTTCAGGTCCGCCTTGAATTGGCGAGCCGCGCGCAAGTTGCGTCGGTTGAAGTTGTCGATGAATTACGGGCTCTAGCGGCTCTGCACGAAACACTACGGCGCGCCGAGAGCTATGTCGGCGGCGACAGTGTTGGCCCGCTTCTCGAGCGCCGCATCTTGCGCACCTTGGGCCCCGGCGGATCGAGCGAGATCCTCCCGGAACAACCGCCCAAATCCGACGAGCTGGAAACGTTGATCGGCGTGCACGACACCTTGTCGGAATGTGCGGCAAAGAAAATGCTCACCCGCCTTATCGAGCAGGCGTTCGATGACGATGATCTGGCCCATCAACTGCTGCATGGCGACGAAGACGCGCAGCGCATCCGGACAGTCGGGCGGTTGTACGAAGTCATCGAACGATCCCGCCTCTCGCAGGAGCACAAGCAGCGCTTTTGTGATCAAACTCGGGACATTCAGGTCGGTTTTATTGACCGTCGACATTTCTTCTCAAACTTGGATCGTGCCGAACCCGACCCCGCCAACAAGGCGCTCTACCTGATCGACCTTTGCGCTGAGGGCGCCTTCGTGCCCGGGCCCAACCTGGACAATGCCAAACAGGCGATCGATACCTGGATTACCAGCGACGCGTTCATGCCCAATTACCTTAACGGCGCGACCGATCCTGCCGAACAGTCAATGAAAATCACCACACTCAAGCAGAAGCTTAAGGCGATCGGTGTCGACAACCAGGCTCTTTGAGCCAAACCAATCCGTCGGGTGTCGGCGCGCTCGTAGCTTAAGACGTGCCGTCGATACGCAGCGAGCCGAGGCCAAACTCACCGCCCCGATTAATCAGTGTAAATCCGTCGAACGGATCCCTGTAGCCGCGGTCAACGACCGTGATCAGGCTCTGACCATCGATCCGCACGGTCATGGCACCGTCGCGCGTCCGCGTCCATTCCAGCAGGTGAGCGGCTCCATCGCCCAAATTCAGAACCGACTTACTCTCGGCGACAACGCTTGCCGACTGGCCGGCTCGACGAATGAGTGGCAGTTTTCCGGCTTCGGAAACGTATAGCCCGTAGCCGGCGGTCCGGTTGGCGCCCTGATAAATCAGCAGCTCGAGCGTGCCACCGTTACGTCGTTGCTTGATCTCGCCGGCCAACGAGAAAGCATTGGTTATGCGGGTTGGCAGATGGATTGCGGCGATGGCTGGGGTCTGCGCGGTTGGTTGGGGTTGTTGCTGTTGGCTGCTCTTCTGCCCGCCACCCAATTGTTGCGAGAGGATCGTTGCCAAGACGCCGAGCGCCACATCCTTGGTATCGGTCCTTCTAGATCCACTAGAGTTCGAACTCTGGGACGTCGCGGTCCCACCGGTGCGGCTCAACCAGCGCCAGGATTTCCTCGGCATGGGCCTCGATCCGGTGCGAGCGGTGGTCACCGCCTTGCGGCCTAGGCCCGACATCGCCCGTTCCGCCGCCACCGGATCGCCGTCGAGGCCGCAACCCCGAAGCGGCGCGCCGCCGAGCGCCGCGAATCTCCCATGGGAATCCCAAAAAGAATCCGTCAGCTCAGAAAATGCTCTAGAGTTCGAGACCGGCTTGATCGATAAAAAACTCGCCCGCTGTGACGGTCCAAGCTGGACTTCGCGTGTAATCGCCATCGCCAAAATCGTCGTAGACCAGCCGCTGGCGCCATGGGTTCGTGTAACGATTGGCGAGGGCCCGCAGATCACGCAGAAACAACGGATCCGCGGCGCGAGCCCGATCGGCTTCGTCGATCAGACGACGAAGGTCTTTGACGAGCTTCTCGACCTGATCAGTGCTTTTCCCAAATTCACTGGAATAGCGCGATGATTGCGCTAAGGCTGGCGCCGCAACAAGAAATACCACGACGGAAAAAATAGTCAGAGTGCGGGTCACAATTAGTCCTCCCGGATCCGAAAATAGTACCATTGGCGGTCGCCGAGGTGGAGGGGCGATCCCTACGGAACTACCGACTTTTGCAGGAGATAGTGGCTCACGCCCCATTCTGTCCCGCGCCTAAAGACAAATAGTTCTGCCACCGCAAGAAAGAACAAGCGCCAGCGATTGAACCATACGATTGCGTCTGGTTTGCCATAGGTCGCTTCGAGGATCGGCATAGCTGCGCCTCTATTGGCATCGAGGTTTTTCAGCCACTGCTCAGACGTCTGCGCGTAGTGGCGCCCATTCCATTCCCACCGATCAACGACCGAAAAAAGATCATCAAAACAATCGAGTAGGCCTCGACTCGGCATGAGACCGCCAGAAAAAAAGTAACGCCCCATCCAATTGCCCGCCCCATCTTCGAGAAAGCGATAGGGCACGTCTTTGTGCGTAAAAATATGCATAAAGAACCGCCCATCATCGCGCAGCCACCGCCGCGCCCGAGTCAGCAGATCGCGCCAGTTACTCATGTGCTCGAACATCTCAATCGAAACGATCCGATCATAAGTGGCATCGGCATCAAAATCGTTCATGTCGCGGGTAACAATTTGGACGTTTCCAAGTCCTCGCGTTTCGGCCTGGGTTTCGATGAACGAACGCTGCGAATCGGAGTTTGACACCGCCGTTATCCGGTTTTTGGGGTAATGCGCAGCCATCCATAGGGTTAGCGACCCCCACCCACATCCCAATTCAAGCACGTCCTGTCCGTCCACCAGCGCCGCGTGGGCGCAAGATTCGGCCAACGCATCGGCCTCCGCATCGGCCAGCCCGGTCGTGCCATTTCGGTACAAACACGATGAATATTTTCGGTGCGGCCCAAGCACCAGGGCGAAGAATTCGGCCGGCACTTCGTAATGTTGTTCATTGGCCTTATCGGGAACCAACGCGATCGGCTGGGTCGCCATCGTCTCAGCGAAATGCCGATTGCGATCCCCGGCGTCGTGGGTATCAGCGATCGCTCCCAGGCGTTGGCGTAACATGCGCCTGATGACGGGCCGTATGAGACCGTCGGGAATCCGGCCAAGCTCCGCTTGCCTGATTCCAGCGCCCATTAAACTCATTCCGGCCCCGCCGCACCGGTAACAGCTGCATCTCTCGATAGTCCTGGGAAAAACATATTGGTCCGCTGCTGATAGGCGCGATAAGCGTCGCCGCGCGAGGCCAAAAGATGGCGCTCGGTCGGCGGAACACCGGTAACTCGGATGAGAAAATGCAGCATGAACGCCGGCCCTACGAGGGTCAGCCACGCCCAGTGATAATGGTTAATGGCGCCGAATGCGATAACCACGTAAGAGAACCAGTGAACCCATTCGAAAAAATAATTTGGATGGCGCGAATAGCGCCATAACCCGTGATCGCAGATCTGACCGGCGCTTGACGCGGCCGCCTTAAAGCGCGCGAGCTGCCGGTCGGCAATACTTTCTCCGCCGAGGGCAACAATCCAGATCGCAAAACCGAGATAGTCCGTCCATCCGAGCACGGGGTCTGGGTTGCGCGCGGCAATAAAAATCGGCACAGCAAACAGCACCGCGGCCACCGCCTGCATCTGAAAAAACCAAAAAAGTCGGCGCTGCAGATCGTCGCCCCAGGATTCACGCAGCTCGCGGTAGCGTCCGTCCTCTTCCTCGCTTACCACCCGCCGCCAGATATGCGAACCCAACCGAATCGCCCAAACTACTGCTATCAACGCAACCAGGGTTTGGCGTGACGTATTCGACGACGCGCCGACGATCGGCGCCAGCGCCAGCCACACGCCAGCCAATCCGGTGCCAAACGACCAAGCGATATCGACAGTGCCGGCATTGCCGGTTTGGCGCTGGCGTAGCCATAGCAAGGCCATGATGACCACCAGAACCACGACAGCAATCACCAGAAGAACTGGGGCCGTCATAATCGAGAGAACACCGTTGTTGTGGAGAGAACTATCCTATCCGGCATAGCTGTGTGGTTCGATCTAGGCCTGCAACCAATGCCAGGTTCGGTGGCTAACGGGCAGCGTCAGTTGCCACGCCGGGCCGCAATTAGGTCGATTTTTCCAAGCGCGGGGCTGCTGCGTCACCGGTCAACTGCCATTTGTATTGGCGGGCATAACGCTGCACGTCATAGACCTCCCACATGTGCGTGAGTTCGGTGGCCGCCAGACCTGTGTCGGCTTCGATATCAGCGCTGGTCAGCGTCGATTTCGGGGTCTGCGACAGCAACCAGCAAAGCGCCTCCCACCCGCTGCGACCGTCACGACTACTTGGCTTTGCTTCAACCAGCCCGCGACCCTCAGGTACACCGGTGATCTCGACGCCATTCCAAAACGCGACGCGGTCAAGAATGACCGACGACGCCTGGTAAGGCTCCGCGTAGAACCAGGCCGCGCCGGCGTTGACCTCACCATCGACGACGATATCAAGATAGTCCGAAAAGCCCTTCCAGTGGCAATAGGTGCGATTTTCTGGGCTTTCACGCACACAGTCCGGGTTGATCGAACTTCTTGGGAAGTACGCGTTTCCCTCGACCACCTCGATGTCATCGCTCTCAGCGATAACCTTTCCGTTCCAGATCGCCTGGGCCATATCCATTCCTCATCGACGTCATTAAACATGATGGTTTCGCCACGATAATACGCGCAATCGCGCAAATGCTGTACACCAAGGTTCAAGCGCGCTCGACTTCGGCGTGCAACCATTCGCGAAACGCAACGACCTTGGGACGCTCGGCAGTCGCTTCCGGACAAACCAAGAAATAGGCATGATCGGCGAGCAGCGCGACGTCGAATATCCGTACTAACCGCCCGCTCTCGAGGTCCGCCTTGGCGAGCGCGCCGCGCGCGAGCACAACACCTTGCCCCTCTATCGCCGCCTGCAGCGACATGCTCGAATCGGTAAAAACCGGACCTCGGGTCGTATCGACGCCTTCGACCGAGGCAGCGCGCAACCATTGGCGCCAGCCGGCCTCGCCATCGTCGTGCAGCAGGGTATGATTTTTCAGGTCGGTCGGATCGACCAGAGGTTTCGAACCATCCCGTAGCGCCGGACTACATACTGGGAAAATCTCCTCCTCAAGGAGAGGGTCGGTGCGGAGGCCCGGATAATCACCGCGTCCATAGCGGATGCCGACATCAACATTTTCGCGCTGAAAATCGACAAATTCATCTTTCGGCGCAATCAACACATCAATCTCGGGGTACTGCTCGCGGAACCTGCCGAGGCGGGGCACCAACCACCTGGCCGCGAAGGAAGAAAGCACGCTGACCGTCAGCGTGCCCGACGAATCGGCTGACCGCAGCCGCAAGGTAGCTTGATCGATCGTATCGAATGCGTCGCGCAATGCGGGCCAATAGGCCTGGCCGTCGTGGGTAAGGGCTAAACCCCGGTTAACCCGGTTGAAAAGCGTGGTGCCAAGGAATTCCTCAAGGCCTTTGACCTGGTGGCTGACCGCTGCCTGAGTGACGGCGAGTTCGTCCGCCGCTTTAGTAATACTTAGGTGACGGGCGGCAGCTTCAAATGCACGCAAGGCGTTAAGCGGCGGTAGCTGGCGTGTCATTTACATAAGAAATTCTAATCAAACACATGAGAAACGATCGTTTGTGAATCTGCGCTAATATTCATAAATTAAATGATAGGAACCACTTTTCATGGGACTAGTAGGAATTGATCGAGAGGATTGTATCATGAGAAATAATACTGGAACACTCACCCTTTACGGCAGCCGATTCTCTCTGTCAACGACGCTCTTGCGCGGCTTGCACTTGGTCATCGCCTGGCACGAGCGGTCGCGTCAACGACGTCAACTCGCGGAATTCGACGAGCGGATGCTGCGCGACATCGGCATTCGCCGGGAGATCGTGTCCCGCGGAGTGGTGTAAGAGCGTTGCGCTCTACGCTGCTCCCGGCGGGTAGGGCCGGGACGTTCAGGCTGCCACGGTGGGCAGCGTGATGGGGACATCATCGCTCAGCGGAGCGATGGATTCCAGCGTCATGTATCTCCTTGAGACGGCCCACTCGTCGTTCTGCTCGAGAAGGATGGCGCCGACGAGCCGTGTGATGGCGGCTTCGTTGGGAAAGATACCGACGACGTTGGTGCGACGCTTGACCTCGGCATGGAGCCGTTCGATCGGGTTTGTGGAGTGCAATTTCTGGCGGTGCTCCCTGGGGAAGCTCATGTAGGCGAGGACGTCGTGCTCGGCTTCGTCCATGAGAACTGCCAGCTTGGGCACCTTGAGCCTGAGCTGGTCGGCGACCTGGCGCCACTGGACCTTCGCGCTGTCGGCGTCCTCCTGGGCGAAGGCGGTGGCGACGAAGGCGGAGACGACGCGCCGGCCCTGGCGGCCGGCATGGGCCAGCAGGTTGCGGGCGAAGTGCACGCGGCAGCGCTGCCATGTGGCGCCGAGGATCCGGGTCGCGGCGGCCTTCAGGCCCTTGTGGTCGTCGGAGATCACCAGCTTCACGCCGCGCAGCCCGCGCCGGGCCAGCGAGCGCAGGAACTCGGTCCAGAAGGCCTCGGCCTCAGACGCGCCGATCGCCATGCCCAGGACCTCGCGGCGGCCCTGGTCGTTGACGGCCACAGCCACGGTCACCGCGACCGAGACGATGCGCCCGGCCTCGCGCACCTTTACATAGGTTGCGTCGAGCCACAGATAGGGCCAGTCGCCCTCCAGCGATCGATCGAGGAAGCCGTTGACCTTATCGTCGATCTCGCCGCACAGCCTGGAGACCTGGCTCTTGGAGACGCCCGACATGCCCATGGCCTGCACCAGGTCGTCGACCGAGCGGGTCGACACGCCCTGGATGTAGGCCTCCTGGATCACCGCAGCCAGCGCCTTCTCGGCCATCCGCCGCGGCTCCAGGAAGCCCGGGAAGTAGCTCCCCTTCCTCAGCTTCGGGATCTTCAGCTCGACCGTGCCGGCCCGCGTCTCCCAGGACCGGTCGCGGTAGCCGTTGCGGTGGGTGATACGATCCGCCGAGCGCTCGCCGTGAGCGGCGCCGGTCAGGCCCTCGACCTCCAGTGCCATCAGCCGCTCGGCCGTGAAGCCGATCATCTCGCGAAGCAGATCGGCATCGGAGCTCTTCTCCAAAAGCGCGCGCAGGGTCATCATGTCCTGGGTCATCGTGGTTCTCCTTCGGGTCAGGTTGGTTTGCACTAGCCCAACCCTAAACCGGAACCGCGATGGCCTCCGCTGTGGATAGCCGGCTTGCCTACGCCAGACTCTCGGCGGTCGCTACGGCAAGCCGCCTACCCACAGCTAACAGAGGCTCCAACAACTCCTACACCACGTCCTGGGACACGACCCGCCGGGACGACGTCGTGGTCGAATCAACCAAACCGTTCTGGCGCACCTAGCGAGGCGATAGACGGTTTAGTCCGCAAGCTGCTACGCGGCAACGCGGGAGCGGGTAGACTGATCTACAAGGGCGGCCGCTTGCGAGCGAACTTGCTCTGCACCGGATGTATCTCCGCCTAGATCTAAGACCCGCGCGGTGAGCTGCCAATTGAACGGATTTGAGGGCTTATAGTTGGTTCGTTCGGCCGCCAAGCTGCGCGCCGTCGAAACCAAACCGCCGCGCAGAGCCGCTTCGATCTGGGTCAGCCCGATAACGTCACGCTGGGCATTGCTGCCACCAAATCGGTTGGTGTGCGGACGCACAGATTCGATCAAACCGACGCTTTTGCCGTAGTCTCCAGCTCCAAAAGCAACCCATGCACGGCACAAAGGTAGGGCAACTTCGCGGCTCATCATTGCGTTGGTATCCGCACCCGCTGCACTCGCTTCAACGTTCTTGAGCAGTTCGTGCGCTTCCGCTTCACGACCCGTTGCCGTAAAGGCCATCATGGCGTGAAGATCGTTGAACGCATAAAACCCGCCCTCCGGAATGGCGTCCCAAGCAACCGCCAGATCGTGCCAGCGGTCTCCGACATCAACCTCGCGTAGGTGGAGCCGCCATAGAAGCGAGGAGGCGTCGAGCAGTTCGAGCGCCACGTCTGTGGACTCCGGGTGGATCCGAAAATCATAAAGATCGAGGACACGGTCGGTATCGCCGAGATCGAGATGGAAGAGCGCAAAGTGCCACCAGATATGGAAAGCGAACATGTTCTCGGGCGCCCAATCGTCGGTCCGCTGATCCAGCCAACTGATGCCATCCGCTAGCCTGCCTTGCATTTCCATCACATGTGCCACTGCGTGAATGGCCCATGGATCTCTCGGATTGAGCTCGATCGCTCGACGGCCGGTCGCCTCGGCAGTTGCGAAATCGTTGGTTTCCTCGAGCCCGAATGCGTGCATTCCAAGCAGATAGCTGTATCCGGGAATCGTTTCTTCCCACTCAGGAAGAACCCTCGCAACCCGATCACGAAGCATCGTCGATTGACCGAGCAGAAAGTCACCGATGTGAGCGACCTGCATGGCCAGGGTATCGCGCGGATAATCGTGCAGTATCTCTCCGTAAATCCTGATCGAGGTAGCAAAGTCACCGTCCAGCCAAGCCCGCGCGGCCGCGATATGACCACGCTCGCGATCGTTGGCATCATCCCACAGCGATTCCCCAGCCTTGACGCTCTCTTCCAGCGGCGCCAGCGCTGCTTTCTCACTGCCGGCAACCATCATGCCAGCGCGAAAGCAATGTCCCATCACGAATCCGGGATCATCGGCGACCGCTTTGTCAATCGCCGCGAGGGGATCGCCAAAGTAACTCAGGAACAGTTCTTCCGCTTCCTCGTAGCGATCGAGGGAATCGCGATTGCTCGTCGAAACGGGCATTCCGCGCACGTCATAAAGGCTCATAGCCATCTCCTTGGATCCCTGAACGCACTCGCTCTAGGTAACTTCATACGCATAATCTATGGGGTGCCCGTGAGGCCGGCGTTCGCGCAAGCGTGAAAATGTCGTGAAAGTTGGCGACCGAGGCGTTTTACTGGGGGCCCGGTAGCTATATTGGCCTTAACGCTAACATCGGAGGTTGAATTGGCCGAGCTGCGGTTGGCTTTGTTGGGCGGTTTTGAACTGCAGGACGCATCAGGCGAGCCGATAGCGCTGCGCGCGCGGAAGGTTCGTGCGCTCCTAGCGTATCTTGCTCTGAACGCCAGCCAGCCGCATCCGCGCGAGCGCCTAGCCGACCTGCTTTGGGAGACCGGTGATTCCCGCACCAGCCTCCGCCAAGCCCTGACCGCGATGCGTAAGGTAATCCCCGAAAACGAAATCCCCCCGTTAATCACCGAGGGCGATTTGATTGCCCTCAACCCAGCCGCTTTCTTCGTAGACACCAAGGAGTTTGAAAAGCTCGCGCGCGCCGGCACGCCAGGCGCGCTAGCGCGGGCGGCCGAACTCTATCGCGGCGACCTGCTGGGTACCTTCAACGCCGGCGCACATGGATTTGATGATTGGCTCTTGGCCGAGCGAATGCGATTGCGGGATCGTGCGATCGAAGCCCTGGATGCGTTGGTTGACCACTACATCGACAATGACGCCGATGAGCAAGCGATCCGCACCGCAAATCGTTTGCTCGCCATGGATCGCCTGCGCGAAGGCGTGCATCGCATGTTGATGAGGCTGTACGTCAAGCGTCGTCAGCCCAACGCCGCCCTTCGCCAATACCGTGCGTGTCGCGACGTTCTCGAACGCGAACTCGGCGTTCCGCCGGAGCCCGAAACCCATCGACTCTATCGCGAGATCTTGGAATCGCGCGGCCGTGACGAATCCTCACCCACGCCGGTTCCGATCGTGGCGCCATCACCGGTCGAGCCACTAAACCCAGATTCTCCAGCCGTTCAGACGATCGAGGACAATAAACGCACGAGCGGCCTTCGAACGCCGGCACGCGAGCTTCGACAGGCGACCGTGATGTTCGCCGACCTGTCGCGATTTACCCAACTCAGTGAAGAGCTCGATTTCGAAGAGCTCGACGAACTCCTGCAAGGCTATCTCGCGGCGGTTGACGCCATCATTGAGGAACACGGCGGCACGATCGACAAACATTTGGGCGACGGAGTGATGGCTGTGTTTGGGGTCCCGAGCGCGCGCAGCAATGATGCCGAACGTGCGGTCCGCGCGGCGCTCGCTATTCACGAAGCGATGCCAAGCATCAGCCGCAGGGTTGGCCGCGAGCTCAGCACCCATATCGGGATCTCCAGCGGCCAAGTGCTTGTTGCCGGCGCTGCCCCACGAGGCACGGTCACGGGCGCGTGCGTAAATATCGCCTCGCGCCTTTCCGACGTGGCCCAACCCGGCGAGACCCTGATCGGATCGGCCCTGCGACGCGCGTTGGCAGAGCGGATCGAGACCGAGGAGGCGCGCAATGCTGATCTAAAAGACGTCGGACACACAACCCGTCCCTGGCGAGTAAAAGGATTTCGCGGTTCCGGTGCGTTAGAGAAAATGCCTTTCGTCGGTCGGCGAACCGAACTCATACAAATAGATGGTGTCATCGGATCGTGTTTGGACACCGGACGCGGCATGACGATTTACGTACGCGGCGAGGCCGGCATTGGCAAGACCCGCCTAATTGAAAGATTTGCGGTGGCTGCAAAGCGTGAGGGATTTTCCTGCCATCGGGGTACCGTTCTAGATTTCGGTACACCGCGCGGTGATGATCCGATTCGCGCAATTGTGCGCAGCATTCTCCAAATCGAACAGGACGCGAGCGATCAGGCCGCGAGTGCTGCCGACCGTGCAATTGAGGGTGGGCTGGTGGACGCTGAACGGCGTGCGTCGCTAAACGATTTGCTTGGTTTGCGACAACCACCCGAGCTGGAAGTGATCTACGGGGCGATGGAGCAAGCGACTCGCGTCCAGCATGTACTCGCGTCCAGCATGTACGCGCAACCGTCGCTACCCTGATTGAGCGCGCGAGCAAACAGGCACCAGTTCTCGCGATGATCGAGGATATCCACTGGGCGGACCCTGTCGTTTTAGAGTTTTTGTCCGGACTAACCGCCGTCGCGGGTGACTGCCCAGCCATTTTAGTTGTGACCGCGCGCACCGAGAGCGACCCGCTGGATCGCGCATGGCGTACCTCGACCGAGGGTGGACCGTTCATGACAATCGACCTTGCGCCACTACGGAATGTCGAGGCGACTGAACTCGCACGCGCGATGGGAACAGATGACGAGGACCTAGCCACAGCTTGCGCAGACCGCTCGGGCGGCAATCCTTTGTTTTTAGAGCAACTACTACGGGGCGCTGAAGAACTTGGCCAAGATGCGGTACCGGGCACGGTTAGAAGTTTGGTACTCGCACGGATGGACGGTCTTGATCCTATCGACAAACGTGCGGTGCAGGCGGCGGCTGTCATGGGTCAGCGTTTTACTATCTCTTCGCTGCGTCATTTGCTCGACGATCCCGACTACACGTGTGACAGGCTGTTTGAGGAAGTGTTTCTCAAGCCCGATGGCGGCGAATGCATGTTCGCCCATGCCCTGGTGCGCGACGCAATCTACACCTCGCTCCTCAAGTCTGAACGATCGGAGCTGCATCGCCGCGCCAGCGAGTGGTTTCAGGGTACCGATCCTAGCCTTCGCGCCGAGCATCTCGACCGAGCTGAAGATCCGAGTGCAGCTGCAGCCTATTTGGTTGCGGCGCGGGCTGAAGTTGAGCGATTTCATTTCTCGCAGGTATCGCGTCTGGCGGCACGAGGCCGCGAGCTCGCCGCGGTAGGAACCGAACGGTTCGAGCTTGCATGCATACACGGCGAAGCGCTTCGCAAAATTGGCCAGATCGACGACGCTGTTGAAGCTTTTCGGGCAGCCATCAAGAACGCACCGCCCGACGCCAAGGGGTGCCGCGCCTGGATCGGTTTGGCCGAAGCGCTCTCGATCGCGGATCGCTACCAGGAAGCGCTCATCGAACTCGAGGCTGCCCAAGAAGTGGCGGAGGCTGCCGAGGACGATGGTGCAGTTGCGGAGATTCGAACGCTGCGCGGCAATATCTACTTTCCGTTGGGGCGGATGGATGACTGCCTCGCTGAACATGAAGCGGCGTTGTCGATGGCACGGCGGGTGAACTCGAAGCTCGCCGAAGCCAAAGCCCTGAGCGGCCTCGGGGATGCGTTCTACCAACGCGGTCGCATGCGCACGGCCCAGAAATACTTCAATGCGTGCGTCCAATTGGCGCACGACAACGATTTCCTTCAGATCGAAGCGGTTAATCTTGCGATGCTGGGGATTACCTACATTTACATTAATGATCTTGATACCGCGCGTCGTTATTGCACGGCAGGAATCGAGTTGGCGCAAAAAATCGCCGACCTTCGCGCCGAGCTGATCGCGAGATTGATAATGGGCGACATTTCTTGGTACGCCGGCGATTTAGCGGAAACAAGCCGCCAGGGCGAACTTGGCGTGGAGATTTCTCGCCGTCTCGGTTCGCTTCGCTTCGAAGGCGAGGTCCTCGCTTATCTAGGTCGCATAGCTTGGAAAAACGGGCGCCGCGACGAGGCGACCGAATTGTTTGATCGTGGGCTAAGGTTGAGCCGCGATGCCGGCATGCACTACGCCGGCCCCGAGGTCCTCGCAGCCATTGCCCGGTTCACAGAAGATGGTGCGCGCCGTCGAGAAGCGCTTGCGGAAGGCAGCGAACTTCTCAATACAGGCGCCTGCGTCAGTCACTGTTACTTTCATTTCTATCAGTTTGCCATTGAGGTCATGCTCGAAGAGAAGAACTGGGACGGCGCGATCGGGTATGGCCAGCAACTCGCCACATACACCGAGGCAGAGCCGTTGCCTTGGGCCGATTTCTTTATCGACCGCGCCAACGCCCTCGCCGCGTGGGGCCGTGGTGATCGTTCGGCAGACGCGGCCAATGAGATCAGGCGTGTTCAGGCTGTCGGCAACGAGGCCGGTATCACAATGACCTACCCCGAAGTCGGAGCCCAGTGACAGACAATCGCATGAATAACTTGGAGCCAGCGATACCCTTGGCTAAAACCCGGTCGGGGAACGCGCGGTATGGCGTGGATACGAACCAGGATGGAGGCGAGCGTGAGTAAGACTGCCCTATTGATCACTTACCGAACCAAACCGGGGCAACGAGATGCGCTGCATGCAGCTTTCGATGCGCACGTCAAAGAGCACGTCGCCGCAAACCCCAAAGGTCGAACGCTTTGTCATATGCGACGACGACGCCGACTCAAACGCGGTCCACCTGTTTGAGCTCTACCGCGACCGTGCGGCGCTGGACGAGGTGGGTGGAGCAGCCTGGCTCGCCGATTACAATGCGGCATTGGAGCCTGTTCTTGCCGGCCCGCCTGAACTCGCTTTCACGAGCCCGATCTGGTCCAAACAAAGCGATCCAGCCGCCGTCGACAAAACGAGTGAGCCGCCGCCGATGGGTCTGTTTGTCCAATACAGGACGACCGATGGAGGACGCGACGCGATCCATGCGGCATGGGAGGAACGGGTTAAGTGGCATATTGAGGCCGCTGATGCGGTTCGATTCTTTTACATGTTGGCCGGTGAAGAACCAGACCTTCTCTGTCTGTTCGAGCTCTATCAGGATCGCACGGTCCTCGAGGTCTCGGGTGCGACTGACTGGTTCCAGGCTTATCGTGAACTGATCGAGCCGTACATCACGCAACGAACGGTCTATCGCGGCACGCCGAATTGGATCAAAGGCGCCTAGCAGGAAATTTCCGATGACAAAACTTGCCCTGTTTATCCATACGCGAACCAAGCCAGGCAAGCGAGCCGAGCTTCAGGCACTATGGGAGAAACATCTAAAGGCCAGGGCAGAAGCTAACCCGGCGCAGGAAGTGTATTTCTTTTGCACCGACAACCATGACCCTGACTCACTTCATTTCTTTGAACTGTATTCCGATCCGCGACAGCTCGAAGCCAACGCCACCGAAGCTTGGTTTGCTGAGTACATGCGCCAAGCCGAGCCGTTGCTCGCGGAACCACCGACCGTCGCCGTCACGACACCAAACTGGGCTAAGGGTGCCGATCTTTAGTCACTACTATTGATTGACCGTGCCGGTTAGAACCCCGCGCAACCAGCCCTAACGAGTTCGCAGCGAATGAGGAGCGCCGCTGGTTGCGACGCTCCTCAAAGCAATCACACCCTAATATCGACGGGACGCACGAGGTTTGGATGGCCATCTCGGCGTGGCCGATCTATCGGGCGATCGAACCGATCCGCGAGCGCATGACGGAGCCGGCCGGGATCAATGGGCCCATCAATATGCCGGTCAATACGATCGACTATCGCATGGCGGAGGCGCCCGGGATCGACGGGTCGATCGATGTGCCGATCGATGCGATCCGCAATAGTGTGACGAATCCGGCCCGGATCGATTGGCCGATCTCTATGACGATCGATTCGATCCGCCAATGCGTGGCGGAGCCGAGCCGGATTTACGTCGGGTCGATCGTCACGCCGATCGATGCGATCCGCCAAGGCATGACGCAATCGCGCGGGATTGAAGTCCCTGCGATCCGGACGAACGTCGCCGGGTCGATCGGTTTCACGATCGGGCCGGAATTGGCGCCCGTCAGGAAGTGCGTTATCACGTAGTGGATGGATAAGCGTACTGGAAATACCTGCGATAGAAGTCATCGCGGTTCCCTCCTTACGGTTGAACAAACGTGTTCAACCCCCGCGAAGACCGCCCCATAACGAGAGGCAACGGAAACCGCCTACGCAATCGCCCTCTTTGATTGGTGCTTGTCCGGCACCTTGCAATCAACGCTGCAAAAGCGGTGCCAAAAACGTTACTCCCGATTGCTTAGCGGACGTACCGCGCCAAATGACGTCACTCACTTGACGCCGGTGGCGCCAACGGGATTTCCGGACGTATATCGCCGGGGTCGCCGTCACCGCCCATGATGTCGTCCCGGTAAACGTAGCCGCCGATCGTTATCGCCACCCCGATAGCGAGCATCACCGCAGCAAATACCGCCAGCGGACGCCCGCCGCCATCGCGCGTCCGCATGCCCCATTCGAAGGCCATCAACCCGAAAATGAGTCCCGCAAGCGGCACCAAAGCGAGCGCCGCCAGCAACCAGGCCAACGGAGTAATCGGGCGGTGCGGGCCGCCTTGGGAACGAGTGGACACGATCGGATTGCACCCCTGAATAGAACTAAGCATCGCTACGAACGCGAACTTACATGATCACACGATCGGGCGGGTGTTGTTGCAGAGTCGAACAGACTTACTTCATCATTTTTCGTTACGCAGCGACGATTCAGGATGATCGTACTCGGAGAGGTTTTGGCTTATTCGATTTAGAAGTTTCCATAGATCGGAGCCGGGACGCGCAGCATCCTCGTCGCGCTGGGCGTACGCGAGGAGATCGGATAAATCGGTAAGAATCTGACGCACTGTGTCCCCCCGCGCCGCCAGGTGCGTCAACGCTTGACCCAATGGTTTCACGGCAAGTTCGACTTCAACTGCTTCGTCCAACTCGCCGCACTCGGCAAGCAGCTTCGTGACACGGTTCAGCAAAATGAAAGCCGTCAACGCCGACTCGGCTAGAGTTGCAAGTTGTAGTTGATGCTGTCGCGTCTGGTCAGCGAGGGCCGCATCGATATGTTGACAGATATAGTCCACCAAGTCGGCTGCCCGTTGCTGTGACGCCTCGTTGTCAAATGCCTTGCTGCAAATGGCGCGGGCGCGGGCGCTCGGAGTCATTCGTTCGTCCTCCTAAGTATCGACCGTGCCGGCGGCTTGACACGTGCAAAGCTTATTGGCTCGCCACACTCTGACCGCGTATCTCACGTAGTAACTTCGCGCGAATCGCTTGCACAAAGTCCTGGTAGTTAGCGGCAGGAACAAGAAACGAACCGGGTCCGGCCACAACCTGTTCCTCATAGTAGCGATCGAGATTGGGCCAGTCCGAGAGAATGGGAAGGCCATTGATTGTGATCCCAGACTTCGCCAATGCCCCGCTTCGCCACCTTGGCGAACTACCCTCATTGCTCCGGCCATCGCCGGAAACATCGATCACTTTGCGCACGGCTTCATAACCGTTTGTCGCCAACATTCGCGCCGCATAATCGAGTGCACTGGAGATCGCGGTTGCCCCGATGATCAGGCGAACTGAGCGTTCGACGCGAGCGGCAAACCGCAGCGCGGAGCGACGATCGCGAACCACCGTCCAATCAACGCTGACCATTTGTTCATCATTTCCCGCCCATTGCACCAGCGCCACCGCGATGCCACTTGGTCCCAATTCCTCAATCGCTCTAGCCAATTCATCGTCCCGGAACGCCGAAGCGATGCCGCCCATTTGCAGGGCAAACTCTTCGTTGTCGACACTCCAGGACGAATCAACGGCAAGGACCAGTTCGAGATCAACAGGTGTCGGAGATTCGTTTGCTTGGGCGAAGGGAACGCCCAACGCAATCAGCAGCCCAGCGAGGAATCGAAACCGCGATCCGTTGATTCCGACGACCGCACAGCGCACGGCCTGGCCTATACCTCGAGCCACTCCCGCCGAATCTCCTCGCTTGTACGCAGCCCTTCAGGAGACCCTTCGAAGACGATTTGCCCCTGACCCATTACCAGCACACGCTGCGATATACGTAGCGCGATGGTCAGTTTCTGTTCGACCAGCAAGATCGAAACACCGCGTTTTGCGATTTCCTCCAACAATATTGCGACGCGTTCCACAAGTTGCGGTGCGAGTCCCTCGGTCGGCTCATCGATCATGATGAGGTCTGGATCCCCCATCAGGGTGCGACAAATGGCCAACATCTGTTGTTCACCGCCAGACAAGACGCCACCTGCAATATCTGCGCGCTCGCGCAGATTCGGAAACAATTCGAACGTGTCATGGATCGTCCAGCGGCCGGGGCCATTTCGTCTTTTTTCGCCGAGAACAAGGTTCTGGCGAACGGTGAGGGTGGGGAATATATCTCGATTCTCAGGAACGTACCCAAGGCCGCGTCGGGCGATGTCATGGCTTTTCAAGCCGGCCAACTCTTGGCCCCTGAATTTGACCGAGCCTTGCGGCTCGACCTCACCCATGATTGCCTTGATCGTCGTCGAGCGGCCAACGCCGTTACGGCCCAGCAGACTGACAATCTCGCCATCGCCGACGCCGAACGATACACCTTGTAGGATGTGGCTCTTGCCGTAGTAGGCGTGGAGGTCTTCGACCTCGAGCATCAGGCGGCTTCCGTTCCCAAATAGGCTTCTTGCACAGCGTGATTGCCGCGAATCTCCTGCGGCGTTCCGGTCGCAATAATCTCTCCGTAGACCAGAACCGAAACGCGATCAGCGAGGTCAAACACAACGCTCATGTCGTGTTCCACGATGACCAGGGTGCGGCCTTGCGCAATCTTGCGAATCAGGTCGACGGCTTGCTCGGTCTCACTGCGGCTCATTCCGGAGGTTGGTTCGTCCAACATGATGACATCGGCACCGCTGGCGATTGTGATACCGATTTCGAGTGCTCGCTGGTCGGAGTAGGACAAGAGCCCTGCGGGCACGTTACGATGCGACCTCATCCCGATCTGTTCAAGAATTTGGTCGGTCTGCTCACCCAAGTCGCGCCGGCGGTCGACGAAATGCCAGAACGAGTATTTGTAGCCCAATCGCCACATTAGCCCGCACCGCAGATTCTCGAACACCGACATACGGGGGAAGATGTTCGTAACTTGAAAGCTTCGGCTTAGGCCCATTCGTGAAATCTCGGTGGGCGTCTTGGTGGTGATGTCCGCACCGTGGAGAACGATCTGACCGGCGGTTACGTCATACTTACCACTGACCAAATTGAACAAGGTCGATTTGCCGGCGCCGTTGGGCCCGATGATTGCGTGCAACTCACCGTCTTCGATCGCGAGGTCGACTCCGCGGATTACTTCGGTCGCGCCGAAGTTCTTGCGGACGTCTGTGAGTTTCACTGCTGGCGTCATAATGTCGCCCTGGCCTTGATCTGATCGATCGCGGCATTCCAAGCCGCGGCTGCGGCAGGGTAGGTCGCCCGGCAGGCATAGACCCCAACGGCGGCCATCACGGTGCAAAGGATCCACGGCACGACGTCCGTGACATCCAAATCGATGCCATAGAGAACGAACGCAGTTTCCGCCGTTGATGCGGTGCTGAGGAAGTAAATAATTTCGATTAGGCCGACGATGCCAGCAAGCGCAAGCAGCGTTGCACCAAGCGCGGCGGCATATGGCACGGCCATCTCTCGCATGAGGCGGACGTCAGTTTTCCAGATTGGTTCGTGCATCATAATCATGCCGGCCAAGCCGCCCGGCGCGAACATCACGATGATGACGAAGAACATCCCGAGGTAGAGAAACCATGCTTCGGTAAGGTCGCTCAACACTCCGTTGAGCAGGGTGATCAACACGGCCCCTATGATGGGGCCCATGAAGTGACCGACGCCGCCGATATAGGCCATGATCAGCACTTGGCCGGATTGGCCCAACCCGACGGTCTCAAAGCCGATATGTTCGAGATTGAGGGCATGAAGCGCGCCGGCGATGCCGGCAAAAAACGACGACAACGAAAACGCCAGCCAGCGTATGCGGTGTGTGCTATAGCCCACGAATTGGACGCGCTCGGGGTTATCGCGAACCGCATTGGATAGTCGTCCAAACGGCGTACGGGTTAGGGCATACATGGCGATGATCGCGGCAAAGCACCACGCTGCAATCAGGTAGTAGACCTCGATGTTGGGGCCAAAAGAGATGCCCAGCGGTTCCGGACCAATCCAGCGGTCAGTCTGGACACCCTCCTCGCCGCTAAAGAACGTCACCAGGATCAGCGTCAGTGCGGTAGCCAACTCCGCGAATCCCAGAGAGATCATGGCGAAGATGGTGCCAGCCCGGCGCGTCGACACGAAGCCGATCAGAATCCCAAAGAATAAGCCCACCAGACCACCAAGTATCGGCACCAGACTCACCGGAAAATACGGAATTCGTTCGGCACCGATGGCGTTGAGATAGTGAACGCAGAAATAACCTGCGAGTCCGAAATAGACGGCGTGGCCGAAGGACAACATGCCGCCCTGACCAAGCAACATGTTGTACGCGAGAGCAAAAATGATCAGCACACCCATTTGGCTCAGCACGGTGTGCGCAAACCCCGACGCAAATATCAGCGGTACGACGATCAATACGGCTGCACCCGCGATCCAAACGGCATACTTGCTGGCGAACGCGCTCATACGTCACGCGTACCCAACAAACCGCGCGGGCGTAGGATCAGCATCAGAACCAGCAGGAGATAAGGCAAAAGCGGAGCAATTCCTGCTGTTGTGAGGTTCACGATATCGCGCATAGCGCCTTCCACTTCGCGCTCGTAGCCCAGCGCGGCGAAGAGGGGATAAACCGAAATGTCATAGGAAATCGCAAGGCTGTCGATGATGCCGATGAAGAGCGATGCAATCAACGCACCGACCATCGACCCCAACCCACCAACCACGATAACGACGAATACGATCGGTCCTAGTTGTATCGCCATCGCCGGTTCGGTCCCGAGAACGTTGCCACCAATCACCCCGGCTATTCCGGCGAGCGCGCATCCAAAGCCAAAGGTCCACATGAATATCTTGGGGACGTCGTGGCCGAGCGAGGCGACGATGTTTGGGTGAGTGAGCGCGGCGCGAATGATTAGACCGGTGCGGGTACGTGTGATCAGCGCGAACAATGCGACAAAAATTCCGACCGCAATCAGTAGCTGGAACAGGCGATAGGCCGAGTAATCGAGGCCACGCCACGAGAACGCGGCAATATCGAGCGATGCCGGCACGTCGTAAGGCACTGGAACCTTACCCCAGAGCATCTGCACCACTTCCTCGATGACGAAAGCAAGCCCGAACGTGAACAACAGCTCGGCGACGTGGCCGAACCGGTGCACGGGTCGGAGTCCGTAACGCTCAACACCGGCGCCAATCACACCGACAATGATTGGGGCGACGACGAGGGCCGGCCAGAACCCGATGCCTTCGCTGACCTGAAACGCAAAATAAGCCCCCAGCATAAAGAAACTGGCGTGCGCGAAGTTGAGCACCCCCATCATACTGAAGATTAGCGTGAGGCCGCTGGCCAGCATGAACAGCAACATGCCGTACAGGAGGCCGTTGAACAGCGCGAAGACAAAAACTTCCAAAGTCTTTTCCGAGCGTTCGCTAATCGCGCGCGCAGGTCTGCATATCTAAAGCATACAGGTTGGCGGCCATCTTCGGCACGCCGACCGAAGAATCACCGGATGGGAACGTCGGGTGGTCCGCTGCATGCTTTACAGTAGACCACCCTGGCTCGGGCGCCTTAGCTGGGGCGCTTCATCTGGCACGTAGTCGGCAAGCCGGTCTCGCTTCGGGAGACTTGCCCGTCCGTTTTGAACGCGATCTTGAAGTCACGCCCTTTGTACATCGTCGACTTTTGATAGTTCTTCGTGAGGCTGCTGACTACCAGAGGCAGTTGGATCTGGTGATCATCAGCACGCATGGTCACCTGACCAAGTGGGCCAGGAAAGCTCATCCCTTCGAGCGCAAGACCAACTGCCTTAGGATCGTCCGTACCGGCCTTGTCGATCGCGGCGGCCACCATTTCGATCAACCAGCGCTGACGATCGGAGTACCAAGTGTCCTTATGTTTTGCGAGATAGGCGCTGGAGAATTCAACGACATCACCAGGCAGGCTCATATTGTCGTGCATCTCGGTGACCTGTTTTAAGTTCACCCTGCCCGCATCCTCTCCATAGCCCGCGATCGAACTCGTGAGCCCACCGTAGATTGTATAGAACTTGGAGTTGAGGCCCGAGCCGGATGCCGCTTTGACCAGACGAACGAGGTCCGGCCCCCAGTTGCCCGTCAGAATCGTATCCGCCCCAGAGGCCTTGATCTTAGCGATGAACGGTGTGAAATCCTGAACTTTGCCAAACGGGACAATCAACTCGTCGCCAACCAATTCAGCACCGGTCGCGCGCTCTTTCATGAGTTTCCGTCCAGCAGCTTGGAAAGACTTACCGTAAGCGTAGTTTTAATTGATCATGTAAACTTTTTTGATGCTCGAATCACGGCCGATCTGCGTGACCAACGCCGCGACCTTCATGTCAACATTGGCGTCGAATCGGAAATGCCAGAACGAACACAACTCATTGGTGAACGCCGTTGTTACGGCAGAATGATTCAGGAACATCATCGCGCTGTTCGGGTTTCGCTTATTGTGCTTATTCACGAATTTGATGATATTCAACGCGTGGTTCGATCCAACTCCTTGAATGACGTATTTGAGGCCCTGATCGACCGCCTTTTTTAGTTGCAGTGTGGTTTTTTCAGCGCTCATTGCGTTGTCGAGACCAATGATCTCGAGATGGCGTCCGCCGAGCACGCTGCCGCGCGCGTTAACCCGCTCAGCAGCAAACCTGAATGCGTTGAGGGCATCGGTACCAACCGCTGCGATAGGGCCCGAAAGGGGTTCGATCAATCCAAGTTTGATTGAGTCAGCCGCCCAAGCCGAAACGCTGAGCGCGGTCGCAAGCGCGACACCGCTAAGCCCAGAGTGATAGACGAAAAGAAGTACGCTTAAGCATAAGGACCTCCCTGATTATTGAATGTTCCGACGCGTTGCTCTGGCACGCATTATCGGGCTGTGCTAAGGCGTGTCAACTTTGCGAAACTGCATTTCGCATAGTAAAATTCGATCGGCGGGATCCGCCCCAAGTCAACCTCGACCTATGTAAAACGAATCACCTAATGACCGAACTTAAAGCCTTGCAAGACGGCGTGCCGACCACGATCGGCGCTGCCGAGGCCCGCAAGGATCGGCAATTTGTAACGGCACTCGCCCGCGGCCTGTCGATCTTGCGTGCATTTCGCTGCGAAGACCGTGTCCTTGGCAACCAGGAACTGGCAATACGCACGCGACTCCCGAAACCCACGGTGTCGCGGCTAACCTATACGCTCACGGAACTTGGCTACCTGAACTACAACACGGAGTTCGGCAAGTACGAACTCGGGACCTCGGTACTGGCATTGGGTTACGCCGCACTTGCCAATTTCGACATTCGACAGATAGCTCGGCCTCACATGCGCGCGCTGTCGGAGGCTAACAATGTCGGGGTGGGCTTAGCGACGCCCGACGGGCAGTCGATGGTCTATATCGAATATTGTTCGCCGCCGACGCTAGTAACGCTGCGCATCGATGTGGGTTTGCGCTTGCCAATGATCGAAACCGCCACAGGACTCGCCTACCTATCCGGCGTCGATGACCTGGAGCGCCAGCGCCTTATGACGAAAATACGCGAGCGTGGCGGCAGCAGCGATTGGCCGAAACTGGAAGAACGAATCAATACAGCGCGCGAAGAACTGGCCACGCGAAACTTTTGCATAAGAATCGGTGCGTGGGATCCCGACGTCAACGCCGTGGCGACGCCGTTTACCGCACCCGACGGCGATGGTCTCTATGTTTTGTCATGTGCCGCCCCCGCCTTCCTTGCCGATCGCGATCGGTTGGCGAAGGACATCGCCCCACAACTCCTCCGCGCGGCCAAACAGTTAAGCGGCGACCTTTCTAGTGACGACCCCCGCTAGTAGATGGGTGTATCGACGCTAATCTGAGGCGGGCTATGGCGGTTCACTACGAAAAACATGGATCCGTGGCGGTGCTGACCATCGACAGTCCGCCGGTAAACGCGCTCGGCGCAGCCGTTCGCCAGGGATTGGCCGACGGTCTCGAGGCGGGTGGCCGAGACGATCATGTTCGCGCGTTCGTACTGATTGGACGCGGGATGTTCAGCGCCGGCGCTGACATACGTGAGTTCGGCAAGCCGTTTCAACCACCGCATCTCGACGACCTGATCAGCACCATCGAAGAAAACGACAAGCCGGTAGTCGCCGCAATCGACGGTGTTGCGCTCGGCGGTGGCCTCGAACTCGCGTTAGGATGCCACTACCGCCTCGGCACCGCTCAGGCGCGCTACGGCCAGCCCGAGGTAAAGCTCGGTATCGTGCCCGGGGCCGGCGGAACCCAACGGCTGCCCCGAGTTGCGGGCATTACCGCGGCCCTGCGAATGATCGCTATCGGCGATCCGGTCGGCGGCGAAGAAGCGCGAGAGATCGGCATCCTTGACGAGCTGGTGACGGATGATCTGGTCGAGCGGGCGATTGCGTTCGCGGCCGAAATAAGTGTACGCGGAGCGGCGCTACCACGGACTCGAGCCCGCGACGATAAACTCGACGAAACTCGGGCCAATCCTCAAATCTTTGACGAGTTCCGAGCAGAAATTGCCAAGAAGGCGCGCGGTTATACCGCGCCAGAGCGCTGTATCGAGTGCGTGATGGCGGCGGTCGAGCTTCCCTTCGACGCGGGCCTGCAACGCGAACGAGAAATTTTTGTCGAGTGTTTGGAGTCCGACGAGTCGAAGGCACTCATTCACATGTTCGGTGCCGTGCGCCGGGCCGCCGATATCCCCGATGTTCCCAGGGATACACCGACCTTGCCGGTGGCAATCGCCGCAGTCGTTGGAGCCGGCACGATGGGCGGCGGCATTGCAATGAACTTCGCCAATGCCGGGATTCCGGTTCGCCTCATTGACGTATCGCAGGCGGCACTTGATCGAGGTCTCGAAACAATTCGTGCCAATTATGCGCGAACCGCGAGCCGCGGCCGCTTGACCGATGCAGAGATGGCGAAGCGTCTGTCTTTGATCGAAGGAACCCTGGAGTTCGATGCCACCGGCGATGTCGATATCGTGGTGGAGGCGGTGTTCGAAGAGATGGATCTTAAGAAGGAAATGTTCGCGCGGCTCGATCGCGTTTGCGACCCAGGCGTGATCCTGGCGACCAACACGTCCACCCTGGATGTCGACGAGATCGCCGCGGCAACGAGCCGACCCGAGTGGGTCATCGGTATGCACTTTTTCAGCCCAGCCAACGTAATGCGCCTGCTCGAAGTCGTACGCGGCGGGAAGACAGCCAAAGATGTGCTGGCGACCGTTATGAAACTTGCCAAAACGATCGGCAAAATCGGCGTAGCCGTCGGCGTATGCGACGGCTTCGTTGGCAATCGAATGCTTGCGGGTTACGCCCGGGAGGCCGAGTTCCTGCTCGAGGAAGGTGCGCTGCCGCACCAGGTCGATAAGGTTCTTTTCGATTTTGGCTTTCCGATGGGCCGCTTCGCGATGGGCGACCTTGCGGGCAACGATGTCAGTTGGCGTATTCGCAAACAGAAGGCTGCGACCCGGCCTCCCAACCAACGTTATTCGCCAATCGCCGACAAAATTTGTGAACTCGGTCGGTTCGGCCAGAAAACCGGCGCCGGCTGGTACCACTACGAACCTGGTAGTCGCACGCCAATCCCCGATCCGGCGGTCGAAAGGATCATCATCGAAACCTCTCAGGAACTCTCCATCAAACGCCGCGAAATCAGCGATCAGGAGATCCTCCAACGGTGCCTCTACCCGTTGATCAACGAAGGGGCGAAAATCTTGGAGGAAGGAATCGCACTCAAGTCGAGTGATATCGATGTCATCTATGTCAATGGCTACGGATTTCCTCCGTATCGAGGTGGGCCGATGTTCTATGCCGATGCCACGGGTCTGGGATCCGTTCGCGACGCGATTTGTGGATATCACGAACGGCACGGCGATCTGTGGGCGCCAGCTCCTTTGCTAACCCAACTTGCCGAGGAAAATTCCAGCTTTATCGACTGGTCACGCGCTGAGGGATCGTAAATACATGGACCTTACCTTCACACCCGCGGAAGAAGCATTTCGTCAGGAAGTCCGCCACTTCGTCGCCGACAATTTACCCAGCGACATCAGGCGCAAGGTCGAGAATGGACTCTTTCTCGGCAAAGAAGACTACGTGTGCTGGCAAAAACTGCTCCACGAGCGGGGCTGGATCGCCCCGAACTGGCCGGTCGAGTATGGCGGGACCGGTTGGTCTGCAATCCAGCGTTACATTTTCGACGAAGAATGTGCGGCGGCCGGAACGCCACCGCTCAGCCCGTTCGGATTGATGATGGTCGCGCCGGTCATTATAAAATTCGGGAACGACGTGCAAAAGTCGCATTACCTACCTCGTATTCTTAGCAGCGAAGACTGGTGGTGCCAGGGCTATTCAGAGCCTAACGCCGGCTCCGATCTTGCCTCTTTGCAAACGCGTGCCGTTCGCGACGGCGACCACTATGTCGTCAATGGCGCCAAAACTTGGACCACGCACGCCCAATATGCGGATCTAATTTTCTGCCTCGTGCGTACTGACAGCTCCGGCAAGAAACAAGAAGGCATTTCGTTCCTGCTCATGGACATGCACGATCCTGGGGTCACGGTGCGGCCGATCACGACGATCGACGGCGGTCAGGAAATCAATGAAGTTTGGTTCGACGACGTTCGCGTACCCAACGAAAACTTGATCGGCGAAGAAGGCAAGGGTTGGACCTATGCCAAATACCTCCTGAGTCATGAACGTTCAGGGATCGCACAGGTCGCGCGGTCGAAAAAGCAAATCACGCGTTTGAGGAAGATTGCCACCGAAGAACTGTCAGATGGTGCCCCGCTGCTCGAAGACCAGGGTTTTCGAGACAAACTGGCTGCAGTCGAAATCGATCTCCTGGCGCTCGAGTTCACCGAGCTACGTATTCTCGCCGACGAAAAAGCGGGCCGGGGTCCAGGTCCGGAGTCTTCGATTTTGAAAATTCGCGGGACGGAAATCCAACAAGCCATCTCCGAGCTGCTGGTCGAAGCGATCGGCTACCACGCCTTTCCGTATGTGCCCGAGGCACTGCGCGACGGCTGGAACGAAGCACCCATCGGGCCCGAATATGCGGCACCGCTGGCGCCGCATTATTTCAACTGGCGCAAAGCTTCGATCTACGGCGGCACCAACGAAATTCAAAAGAACATCATTGCCAAGATGGTGTTGGGTTTGTAGCGCACCATGGATTTCTCGCTGACTACCGAACAGGAACTGTTTCGCGACAGTCTCACACGGTTCATTCGCGACTCATACGGCTCCGAAACCCGCCGAAAAGTGGCTGCCAGCGGCGACGGTTTCGATCGCGCCAATTGGTCCAAGTTCGCCGAACTCGGTTGGCTGGGGATGCCCTTCGGCGAAGCCCATGGCGGCTTCGCCGGCTCACCGGTGGAAACGATGATCCTAATGGAAGCGTTCGGCCGGGGCCTGGTGCTGGAACCCTATCTGACAACCGTTGTGCTGTGCGGCGGCCTGATCCAGCGGGCTGGCACCGCGGCGCAGCAACAAGCCCTGCTCCCCGGATTGATCAACGGTGATCTCTTGCTCACCTTCGCTTTTGCCGAGCGACAATCGCGCTTCAATCTTGCCGATGTGCGGTTGATAGCGCGGCCGGAGGGAAACGGATTCGTTCTCACTGGCAGAAAGTCGGTCGCGTTCGACGCCGCGACTGCAGACAAAATCATCGTCTCGGCACGTACGGGCGGCGGCGAGTGCGACAGCGTTGGCATTACGTTGTTTGTTGTCGATTGTGACGCCCACGGTCTGACGCGGCGCGATTTTCGGACCATCGACGACGGTCGTGCATCTGAGATTGAATTTGCCGACGTCAAGGTTGAATCCAGCGCCGTCATAGGCGAGCTCGGCCAGGCCCTGCCGTTGATCGAGTGCACGATCGATCATGGAATCGCGGCGGTCTGCGCCGAGGCGGTAGGCGCTATGGCCGTGCTCCACGAAAGCACCATCGACTATCTCAAAACGCGCAAGCAATTCGGCCAGCCGATTGCTGAATTCCAGGTGTTGCAGCACCGCGCGGTAGATATGTTTATGGCCTGCGAGCAGGCCCGTTCGATGGCCTACATGGCAACCCTCAATCTCGAACAGGATGACCCAGCGGCACGCCAACGGGCGACTTCGGCGGCCAAGGCCAAGATCGGCGAGACGGCATATTTTGTAGGACAACAAGCCATCCAGCTGCACGGTGGTATGGGCATGACCGACGAGCTCGATATCGGCAAATACTTCAAGCGGCTCACCATGATCGATACCTTGTTCGGCAACGCTGGTTATCACCGCAAGCGCTTTGCCGACCTCACCCGCTAGCGGGAACGTATGACAACAGCGAATCCAGGCAGGAGATTGAAATGACCGATGCTGTGATCGTCTCGACGGCAAGAACACCGATTGGGAAAGCCTATCGGGGTGCGTTCAACCAAACCCATGGCGCAACCCTGGGCGGTCACGTCATCAAGCACGCAGTCGAACGCGCCGGTATCGAGCCTGCGGAAGTTGAAGACGTGATTATGGGATGCGCCATGCCGGAAGGCGCGACGGGCCACAATGTTGCGCGTCAGGCCGCAATCCGCGCTGGCCTCCCGGTCACCGCTGGCGGCGTCACCGTAAATCGCTTCTGCAGCTCCGGATTGCAGGCGATCAGTATGGCGGCACAGCGCGTTGTGGCCGACGGCGCGCCGGTTATGGTCGCGGGCGGTCTCGAGTCGATCAGCATGGTGCAGAACGAACACCAGAACACGCACCACCTCGTCGAGAACTGGCTGGGCGAAAACAAACCCGAAGTCTACATGTCGATGATTGACACAGCCGAGAATGTCGCCCAACGCTACAGCGTCGATCGCGAAAGCCAAGACGCGTATGCGCTTGAAAGCCAAATGCGTACCGCAGCAGCCCAACAAGCCGGCCGCTTCGACGATGAAATCGTGCCAATGACGAGCATCAAGCTTGTTACCGATAAAGTCACAGGACAGACCCATGAGGAAGAGGTCTGCCTCGAGCACGACGAGGGCAATCGGCCCGATACCGCGCCGGAAGGATTGGCCGCCCTGGAGCCGGTAATGGGCAAGGACGCGTACATCACCGCCGGTAATGCCAGCCAGCTCTCCGATGGCGCGTCAGCCTGCGTTGTGATGAGTGATGCGGAAGCGGCCAAACGCGGCCTCGAGCCACTGGGCGTTTATCGAGGATTTGCCGTCGCCGGCTGCGAACCCGATGAGATGGGGATCGGGCCAGTATTTGCGGTGCCGCGATTACTCGAGCGCCAAGGTCTCAAGGTCGAAGATATCGATTTATGGGAGCTCAACGAAGCGTTTGCGGTGCAGGTGATTTATTGCCGCGATCGCCTGGGCCTGCCCAGCGACCGTCTCAACGTCGATGGTGGCGCGATCTCCATCGGTCATCCATATGGCATGAGTGGTGCGCGCCTGGCCGCACACGCGATGATTGAAGGCAAGCGGCGGGGCGCCAAATATGTCGTGACCACGATGTGTATTGGGGGCGGTATGGGCGCAGCCGGACTGTTCGAAGTTAGTTAGGCCGCCGGTCGCGTTCCGGTCCGAATACCGCCAGTGCGATTGTGACGTTGCAAGACCAACCGATCGCTTCTAATCAGGCGGATCACGCTTGGCGCCTTGCATCTCCGCATCTCGGCGACGGTGAGGCGCTGGTCTGGGTCGGCCGCCCCACGCCCTATTTGATCGCACGCCGCTACGCCACGCCGGTTCGAGTGGGGTTCGGTATTCTGGTGCTGGCGGCCGCAATCACGATAGCGATATCTCAACTATCCGCCAGCGAGTCCGTCGGTATCGTGACGGTCTGTGTCGGTTTGTTTGGTATTTGGCGCGCATCGACACCCTTGCAAATGGCGTATACGGCGCGGCACATCGTCTATGCGGTAACCGACAAACGTCTATTTCTGGTCAATTCGTTGTGGCGAACCCGGGTCACCAGTTACTACCCCCGCCACATCGACTACGTTCACCTCAAGGAGCGAAATGCCGAATACGGCAGCGTCGTATTTGATAAGCGAAAGGTCCGGGAGGGCGCACCGTTTCGATTGGACGATACACCACTCGACCTCGGCTTCCTCGAGACGACGGGTGCGCGGCAAGCCGAACGCGCCATTCTCGACATGCTCAAGACCGAGCCCCGCACCAGAGATTAACCGCTCCTGAAGCGAGGGGTAGTTCGCTAGGTAGCTTCGCGCGCGCCGACCACAGTTACACCACCATCCACGACCAGGACTTGGCCGGTGACGAAGCACCCAGCGGGCGAGGCCAGGAATATGGCAGCACCGGCAATGTCGTCGGGCTCACCGAGCCGACCCAGCGGCGTCATCCGCTCGACCCGTTCCCTCGTCACCGGATCTGTCCACAGCGCGCGTGCAAAGTCGGTTCGGATCAAACCTGGCGCGATCGCGTTCACGCGAATGTTTTGGTGCCCCCACTCGACTGCGAGATTGCGAGCGAGTTGAAAATCCGCAGCCTTGGAAATGGCATAGGCCCCGACGACGGCATCACCTCGGTAACCGGCAATACTCGAGATAATAATGATCGCGCCGTCGTTGCGCGCGGCCATTCCGGGTATGGCCATGTTGCACAGCCACAGATTGCTGTGGATGTTGCGGCGCAGGATCATTTCGAACGTTTCGTCCGACATTTCTGCGATCGGGCCAAACTGCGGATTGACCGCGGCGTTGCACACCAGAATATCGATCCGTCCGAAGGCCTCGATCGTTTGGTCTACCAACGCCTGTAGTTGGTCCTTATGGCCGATGTTGCAGGGTATTGCGATCGCCTCGGCGCCCGTCGCGGTAATAGCGTCAGCGACTTCGCTACATTTCTCGGCCTTGCGGCTGGAAACGACGACCTTGGCGCCGGCCTGTGCCATTCGCACGGCAATTGCATGACCGATCCCTTTGGTCGATCCGGTAATAACGGCAACCTTGCCGGTGAGTTCAAACATCGTTCAAAACCGCGCCTGGGCCAGGTTGCCGAAAATCGAAACGTCTCGACTTCGCTCGCTACAACACCGCCTTAGCGAGGACTTCGAGGGCTTCTTTGGTGGCACCGCCGGCCAGCAGGGTACCCACCTCACCCTTCTTGCCAGCCGCCTGCCATGCCGCCAAGTGCTCGACGATGCGCTCCCGAGGGCCAACCAGGGCGAGCTCGTCCACTAATGCATCGGGTACGGCAGCCACTGCTTCGGCCTGTTTGCCGCTGAGGAAGAGTTTTTGGATCTCGGCGGCGGCGTCGGGATAGCCGATATCACTCACATAGTCGTTATAGAAATTCTTGTCCTTAGCACCCATGCCGCCAACGTAGAGCGCGATCTGCTGTTTGACCGGAAGTCGGCAGGCGTCGAGATCCTCACCCAGTCGCACTGTAACGAACGGTGCGACGTCGAAGCCACTCAGTGACTTGCCACCGCCGGCTTCGGCGAAGCCCGCCTGAGCTGCATCGGCGAAAACGCTGTAGTGTCGCGGGCTCATGAACGCAAAGAGCACGCCATCGGCGATTGCTGCCGCTGTCCGGACACCGGCCTGGGTCATCGCGCCGGTGTAAATTTTGAGGCCGGGGTCGCCGTGAAGGATACTTTTGAGCCGTTTGCCCAGGCCGGTCGTGCCGGCGCCAGTGTTCGGGATTTGGTAGTGATGACCCTGATGCACGAGCGGCTCCTCACGCGCCAAGACCTTGCGAACGATGTCGATATACTCTCGGGTCCGCGTGATCGGCCGGCCATACGGCACGCCGTGCCAGCCCTCGATCACCTGCGGGCCCGATGGCCCAACCCCGAGGATGAATCGATCCTGAGACAGTGATTGCAACGTCATTGCGGTCATCGCGGCCATCGCCGGCGTTCGCGCGGCCATTTGTATGATCCCCGTCCCGACTTTGATGCTCGTGGTTTGCGCCAGAATCCACGCCGCCGGAGAGACCGCGTCTGAGCCGTAGGCTTCGGCCGTCCACACCGAATCAAACCCTAGGGTTTCGGCGTGGCGCACGAGATCCATATCGACGGAATAGCGGGCGCCCGAATATCCGAGAATGAGTCCTAAGCGCACGGTGTACTCCTGCTAAATAACCAACACCAACCCCATCGCCGCGGGGATTGTGCACTATAACTCGTTGTACGAACCTCGCTACGGCCAGCCGTGGAGACCTTTTCGGCATGCGGCTAGGCGCAAACGGCATCCCGTCGTACGATCCCGCCCAAGCGCCGCGAGGACGCGGTTGTAGGCACTCCAGTACGCGTTCCACTTTGTGACGAAATATCCTCAACGTTGGTCGGTGCTGGCGGTCCTGTCGCTGGCGCGCATTGCCATGGGCTACCAGTTCCAGGTGGTAGCCTCACTCTCGCCGCAACTAATTGATGCTTTCGACGCTGACTACGCGACCATTGGCACGCTGGTTGGCCTCTACCTGCTGCCGGGTATGTCAATCGGCGTCCAAAATTGACCCCCAATCGGCGTGCAATATTGACCCCCCTGAGCGGCACGGCGGAGGTTGTCCCGGTAGTCAATAGGGGGGACCCGAGCGGCTTCGTGTAGCGCCTTGCGGTGCGCGGAGCGAAGCCGCGTGGGAGGTACGGGTTGACCCAGCGGGGCAAGCGGGCCGCAGGCACGGCCTGCCGGGTCAGCAGCGGTTCTTGAAGCGCCAGCTCTCGTTGCCGGTCTCGATGATCTCGCAATGGTGGGTCAGGCGGTCGAGCAGGGCTGTGGTCATCTTGGGGTCGCCGAAGACGGAGGGCCATTCGCCGAAAGCGAGGTTGGTGGTGACGATGATCGAGGTGCGCTCGTAGAGCCGGCTCATCAGATGGAACAGCAGCTGGCCGCCGGCCTGGGCGAAGGGCAGGTAGCCGAGTTCGTCGAGGATGACGAAGTCGCGTCGGATGAGCTGGTCTGCGGTGCGGCCCTGGCGTCCGGCACGGAGTTCGGCCTCGAGATGGTTGACCAGGTCGACGACGTTGTAGAAGCGGCCGCGTGCGGCCTTGCGGATGCAGGCGCGGGCGATGGCGACGGCGAGATGGGTCTTGCCGGTGCCGGTGCCGCCGACCAGCACGATGTTGCGCTTGCTCTCCAGGAAGTCGCCGCCGGCGAGTTCCTGGATCAGGGGCTCGTTGACCGGTGAGGCGGCGAAGTCGAAGTCGGCCAGCTCCTTGGCCGTCGGCAGCCTGGCGGACGCCATCTGGTACTTGATGGAGCGCGCCTGCTTGTCGGCGACCTCGGTCTGCAGCAGCGTACCGATGATCTGCTGCACCGGATGACGACGCTTGAGCCCGTCGGCGAGGATGTCGTCGTAGGCGGCGCGCATGCCCGCGAGCTTCAACGCCGTCATCATCGCCAGCACCTCATGACGCTCCATGACCGGCCTCCCTCAGGCGATCGTAGCGCTGACAGTCGGCCACCGGCCGGTGGCGAAGCTGCAGGCCCTCGGGCGTCGGGATGGTCGCCGGCGGTGCCGGCTGGCACTGCCGGGCGAGGATGTTGAGCACGACGTCGGCGCTGCAGGCGCCGAAGTCGAGCGCCTCGGCACAGGCCGCCTCGACCGCCTCCAGCCCGTCCTCCTGAACCGCCGCGAGGATCCTCACGAACTGCCTGTCACCGTCGTCGCAACCCGTCAGCCGGGCCCGTATGCGGCCGAGCGCGCCGGGCAGTTGCCAGCCCTTGAAGGGCGCGCCGTTCCTCAGCGCACCAGGCTTCCGCGTCAGGATCGGCACGTAGTGCCACGGATCGTAGGCGATCTCGCCGCGCCCGAAGCTCCGGGGATGCTCGGCGACGGTCTCGCCGTCCTGGCGGATGACGATCCGATCGGCGTAGGCCCGCACGTCGACCGGCCGCCCGACGGCACGGGCGGCGACGCTGTAGTGGTTGTTGTCGAAGCGCACCAGACAGGTCTTGGACACCGCCACCTCGGTGGCGTGGAAGCCGTCGAAGGGGCCGCGATAGGCCATCAGGAAGGGCCGCTCCTCCTCGAACACCTGCCACACCGTCTTGCCCTCGATCGTCGGATGCGGCCGCTTCTTGGCGTCCTCGATACACCGATCCATCAGCCACGCGTTGATCTCGGCGTAGGAGCGGCCCCGCGGGATGGGCACGAACAGGCGGCCGCGGACGTCACCCACCTGCCTCTCGACCTGCCCCTTCTCCCAGCCCGCACCCGGAGTGCACGCCACCGGCTCCACCAGATGGTGGGAGCACAGCTCCAGAAAGCGCCGGTTGTAGGCGCGCTCCTTGCCGACGAAGACCATGCTCACCGCCGTCTTCATGTTGTCGTAGATGCCCCGCCGGCAGACCCCGCCGAAGAAGTGGAAGGCCCGTTCGTGCGCCTCGAACACCATCTCCTGGCTCTCGCGCGGGAAGATCTGAACCAGCTGCATGCGGCTGTAGCAGAGCCGCATGTGCGCCGCCTTCACCTTGGTCGTCACACCCGACAGGCGCGCGTACTCGTGGCTCCAGTCGAACTGGTAGGCCTCGCCGGGATCGAAGCTCAGCGGCACAAAACCCTGCGACGGCGACAACAGCCGCCACCGCCGACGCCAGGTCCTGGCGTAGCGGCGCACCGCGTCGTAGCCGCCGCCATAGCCCAGAGCCGCAAGATCTTCATGAATCCGCAGCAGAGACAGCCGATCCCGGCGCGGCTTCTTCTCGTTGGCCTCCAGCTGGCGCTCGAGCTCATCCACCCACGGTCCAAGCTTCGGCATCGGCTGGATCTTGCGCGCGTAGCTGTACGAGGTCTCATCGCCCCGCACCACCTTGCGCACCGTGTTCTTCGAAACCCTCAAATCCCGGGCGATCTTCTTGATCGGAACGCCCCTCACCAGATGATCCCGACGGATCCGTGCAATCGTCTCCACTACCAGCATCTCCCCCACCTCGTCTGTCCAAACAACGAGGTGTGTTCAAGAGCACAAAACCAGGGGGGTCATCTGTGGACGCCTCCGTTGATGCAAGCATTTCTTTGAACGTCTCGGGGCATGTGGTCAGGTGCGGTCATCTGTCCGGCCTCATGATGCGGCTGGTTTGACGCCGCAGGCCCGTATGGAGATGCGCGAACCGGGTCCAAGATCAATTTTGCGGGCTTGAAAGCCCCTTGACCCACCGCTGGTTTTCCCGATCCCGTCTCGATTGACCGTTTGCCCTTACTCGTCCTCCGACCTGCTCACACCCCCGACGTCATTCCGCGAGGTTGCCGCCGTGTCAGGCAGCAGCCGGCGCGAAACCTCGGTAGGTCTCCTTGCGTGTCATGAGCACCCAGACGATGCGCGCCATCTTGTTGGCCAGCGCCACCGCGACAAGCATTCGCGGCTTGCGCGCCAGCATCCTGGCCAGCCAGGGGTCGTTCGTTTCGCCGCGCCTGACCGCCGAGCTGACGACAGCCATGGCGCCGATGATCAAGAGGCGCCTGAGATCGCGTTGGCCCATCTTCGATATCCTGCCAAGCCTCGGCTTGCCGCCGGTCGTGTGTTGTCGCGGCACGAGGCCCAGCCAGGCAGAGAAGTCGCGGCCGCGCCGAAAGCTCTCCATCGGCGGCGCGAAGGCCTGGAGCGCCATCGCGCTGATCGGCCCGATCCCTGGGATGGTCATCAGCCGTGCCGCCTGCTCGTCCTGACGCGCGCAGGCGCGGAGCTCCTTTTCCAATCCGCCGATCTTCGCGTCGAGGTCAGCGATCTGACCGAGCAGAACGCCGCCCAGCGCGCGGACCGCTCCCGGTAGTCCCGAACCCGGATCCTCGAGTGCCGATGCCAGCCGACCGACATGAGCCACACCCTGCGGGGCAACGACGCCGAACTCCGCCAGATGCCCCCGCAGCGCGTTGATCGTCTGCGTGCGCTGGCGCACCAGAAGATCGCGCGTGTGGAACAGCATCGCCCTTGCCTGTTGCTCTTCCCCCTTCACCGCCACAAAGCGCATGGTCGGGCGCTGCGCCGCCTCGCAGATCGCCTCCGCGTCCGCCGCGTCGTTCTTCTGCCGCTTCACGAACGGCTTCACGTAGATCGGTGGGATCAGCCTCACATCGTGGCCGAGCTGCATAATCTCTCGGCCCCAATGGTGAGCGCTCGCACAGGCCTCCATCGCCACAACGCAGCGCGGTAGTGCGGCGAGAAAGTACAGCAGCTTCTCCCGACTAACCTTCCTACGGAACGCGACCGAACCGTCCGCCCGAGCACCGTGAAGCTGAAAGCTGCGCTTCGCCAGATCGATCCCGATGATGTTAACCTGTTCCATGGATGCCTCCTCCTCTGGGGGTTGGTCACACCACCACCTTGGCACACTGCGATGCCGTCGGGAGGAGGCGTCCACTCCATCAATTTTGGACGCCGATAACCCCCAATAGGGGGTCAATATTCCACGCCGAACAACAGCCCGGAACGATCAGCTACCTCATTGAGCAGTACCTCGGCAGCGCGGCGTATGGCGCGCTCTCGTTCTCCACTCGCTACCGCGCGCGCGGACGGCTTGACTGGATCCGTGAGGCCGTCGGCGGGGCGAAGTACGGCGAGGTCGAGCCTCGCCACGTCGCGGCGCTCATGGACAAGAAGGGTGGCCCCGTAGCCGCCAACCGCCTGCGCAAGGACCTGTCGCAGCTTTACCGCTTTGCGGCGAAGCGGCTCGGCTATTCGGGGCAAAACCCCGCCGCGCTCGCGGACCCGCACAAGACGCGGAAGGGCGGTTTTCGCACCTGGACGGACGAGGAGATCGAGACCTTCCGCGCCGCGCACCCGAGCGGCACCAAGCCACGGTTGGCCCTGGAAATCCTCCTCGGTACTGGGGCGTCCCGCGTCGATGCGATAGGCTTCACCCGAGCCAACATCGCCGGTCGGCGCATTCGCTACAGCCGGGTGAAGACGGGCCAGGCGGTGGACCTTCCGATCCTCCCCGAACTGAAAACTGAACTCGCGCAGCTACCCGTCGGCCAGATGCCGCTAATCGCGCGCGATGACGGGATCGCGCCCTACCGGAACGAGAGCTTCGGCAACATGTTCCGCAAATGGGTCGGCCAAGCCGGGCTGTCGGGCCTTGCGGCGCACGGGCTCCGAAAAGCCGGCGCCCGCCGCCTTGCCGAGGCCGGCGCGACCGAATTTGAAGTGATGTCGTTTCTCGGGCACGGCACGGCGCGCGAGGCTTCCCGCTATGTCGCGGCCGCGAATCGGGCCACGCTGGCCGACTCCGGCATGGCGAAGCTGGGGAACAAAACCGGAGCAAAATTGTCCTAACCTTTGCGCGAGGTTAGGAAAAAGAAGGGGGTAACTAATTGAAAAACAACGATAAACTAAGAGGTGTGGTGGGCCCGGGAGGACTCGAACCTCCAACCTGACCGTTATGAGCGGCCAGCTCTAACCTGTTGAGCTACGGGCCCGTAAGCGGCGAGAATATAGGCGATTGGTACGCAGAACGCGTCTCCGTTTTTTCGCAAGGGAGAAATACCGATGATCGAACTTGATGTAAACCGCTTGGCCGGTGCTTTTGGTGCCGAAGTTAAAGGCGTTGTCCTATCCGAAGTCGGCGACAATATGTTTGCCACCTTGCACAAGTCCTGGCTCGACCATGACGGTTTGATAGTCGTGCGCGACCAGGAATTGACCGCCGACGCACATGTCGAATTCGCTGCCCGTTTCGGTAACCACCTGCTCGAAGCCGAGCCGCGCGATCACGCCCTGCCCGGCTATCCCGCCATCTATCATGTTGATTACGCGGTCGAGGAAACACCGCAGCCGCGGGCGTTCGTCGATACCGGCGGTGCGTGGCACGCAGATTATGCCGACACCGATGAAATTTCCGGTGCGTCGGTCTTGCACGTTGTCGAAATGGCGCCGAAGGGCGGTGACATTTTCTTTGCCGATCTGTATGCCGCCTACGATGCATTATCGCCGACCATGCGTGACCTGCTGATGGAGCTCGAAGCGGTGCACACCTCGTCGGCTTACGTTGCGGCACAAACGCCCAGGCAAGCCACTCACCCGATCGTGCGGACCCATCCCGAGACCGATCGCCCCGTCCTATTCGTCAGTCCCGGATTCACGACCGAAATCGTCGGGATGCATCGAGCCGAGAGTGACGCCTTGCTCGGTTTTCTCAAAGCCCACGTGACCCAACCCGCGTTCATTTACCGCCACCATTGGGTCGCCGGAGATGTCCTGGTGTGGGATAACCGGTGTACCCTGCACAACGCACTTCCCGATGGCCATGGTGGTGGTCGCGTCACCTTCAATCGTGTCGCAGTCAGGTAACCCATGCCCACCGGCGACGCTCTCGATACCAACGCCTATCGCCGGCGCCTGATCGTGGCACGCGACGAACTCGCTGATCTCGGCAGCGTCAGCAGAGCTTCGCGGCAGACGGTCGCGCTCGACCAGCAAAGTGTCGGCAGGTTGTCGCGTATGGACGCGATGCAGGTGCAAGCGATGGCGTTGGCGACCGAGGAACGCCGGCAAACTCAGACGCGCCGCATCGATGCCGCCCTCAAACGTATCGACGAAGGCGTTTTTGGGTATTGCGTCGCGTGCGGCGACCTTATCGCGATCCCGCGCCTGGCCAATGATCCGACTGTGCCAAATTGCGTCGCTTGCGCCCAGGCTGCGGGCGGTTAGCTCTGCTAAACTGCGGTCAAAGCGTCCTATGGCGCGTACTTAGGCAGGTAAATCGGTGCCCTATTTCAACCCCACGACCCCTTTCTCCAGCACCTTTAGCGATGATCCCCATCGTTCGGCAACGTTGCCGGCATCGTGGTATTACGACCCTGAAATCCAGGCGGTCGAGAAAGATGCCATCTTCTTTGGAACCTGGCAGTTCGTTGGCTACCGCGATGATCTGAGCGCGGCGGGCGACTACCTAACCGCAGAAATTCTCGACCAGAAGGTATTCGTCATTCGTGGCAAGGACGGAAAATTCCGCGGCTTCTACAACGTTTGCATGCACCGCGGCCACATGCTGCTCGAGGGCAAAGGCCAGGCGGGATTCATCACCTGTCCGTTCCACGCCTGGACCTATGATCCGGAGGGCGGCCTGCGCGCGGCCGGAAATGCCGAGAACGTCGCCGGGTTCGATCACGCCGATTTCAGCCTGACGCCAATCCGAGTCGAGACCTTTCTGCACATGGTGTTCGTCAACCTTGACGACAGCGCGCCGTCATTGGCGAGCCAGGCTGGTGGCCTCGAAACCTATGTTGGCGAGAATATTCTCGGTATTGACGGGCTCAAATTTGCCCGTCGCGACCACATCCCGATAGCGGCTAACTGGAAGTTCGTCTTTGACGGGCTCGAGTGCTACCACTGCCCGGTGATCCATCCCGAAGCGATGAAAGGCTCCGATTATGAGAACCGCAAGGGCTGGCACGAAAGCACTTACTCCATCCACACCACGCCCGGCCACGACAGCACCGATGAGGTTCTCTTTCGTTTCAACAAAGATAGTCAGACGGAAAACCAGCTCGGCTACGTTCTCTATCTATGGCCCAATATGATGTTTATGGCGCGCCGCGGCGCGCCCAATTTCGCCGTGGCCCATGTTATGCCAACCGGGCTCGAAAGCTGCGTCACGACGATCGATCACTTCTATCCGAACTCGCCACCCACGGATGAAAATATCCGCTCAATGAACGGTGCGCGCGATGTGATCTGGCCGCAGGACACCCTGGCCATGGCCCAGCAGCAGCTCGGCGTTCACTGCCTTGGCTATCGCGAAGGACGTCTCATGGTTGATCAGGTGGATTCTTGGCGAAGTGAACACACAACCCACCATTTCGACATGATGGTGTGGCATGCCGTAACCGGGTCTGTGCCCGAGTTCGCCCGGCGACGCGCCTAATCGATCGCTGGCGCTCTCGACCGGAGCGCCAAATGGGCGTTATTCGCGCAATCTCTAAGTGTCGAGGAAGCTTCTGAGCTTGCGCGACCGGCTCGGGTGTTTGAGCTTGCGAAGCGCCTTGGCCTCGATCTGGCGGATCCGTTCGCGGGTGACCGAAAATTGTTGGCCGACCTCTTCAAGCGTGTGGTCGGTATTCATCCCGATGCCGAAGCGCATGCGCAAGACGCGCTCCTCGCGCGGCGTCAGCGTGGCCAAGACGCGGGTGGTGGTCTCGCGCAGATTGCTCTGAATGGCGGCGTCGATCGGCAGCACCGCGTTCTTGTCTTCGATGAAATCGCCGAGGTGGCTGTCTTCCTCGTCGCCGATCGGGGTTTCCAGACTAATCGGCTCCTTGGCGATCTTTAGCACTTTGCGGACTTTCTCGAGCGGCATGCCGAGTTTCTCGGCGAGTTCCTCGGGCGTCGGCTCGCGACCGATTTCGTGCAGCATCTGACGGCTGGTGCGCACCAGCTTGTTGATCGTCTCGATCATGTGCACCGGAATACGGATAGTCCGTGCCTGATCGGCGATCGAGCGCGTGATCGCTTGGCGAATCCACCAGGTCGCATAGGTCGAGAATTTGTAGCCGCGGCGGTACTCGAATTTGTCGACCGCCTTCATCAAGCCAATATTTCCCTCCTGAATAAGGTCGAGAAATTGCAAGCCGCGATTGGTGTATTTCTTGGCGATCGAAATCACCAGTCGCAGATTGGCCTCGACCATTTCTTTCTTGGCTTGCGCGGCATCGCGTTCGCCGCGCTGCACCGTCTCGACAATGCGCCGGAACTCGCCGATTTCGAGCGAGGAAAATCCCTTCGAGACTTCAGCGATTTCGCCGCGCATTTCCTTGATCTGCGGCGCTTCGTTTTTTGCGAAGTCGGCCCATCCCGCCTCTTTTAGCCGGCGCACGCGCGATAGCCACCGCGGATCCAGTTCGCGATTGAAATAGTGCTTGAGAAAACTCTCCCGCGCGACTTTGTAGCTCTCGGCAAGCCGCAGCAAACGGCCTTCAAAGCTGCGCAGGCGCCGATTGAGACCGTAAAGCTGGTCCATTAACGCTTCGATGCGGTTGTTGTTGAGGTGCACCACTTCCATCAGGACGATGAGCTCTTTCTTAAGCTTCTCGTAACGCTTCTGCTGGGCGGGCGTTAGCGCCTTGTTCTTAAGACGGGCGTCTACAAGCTGCTCCTGCAGGCGATTGAGCTTTTTGTAGGTGGAGGCGATCTTGTCAAACATCTCAAGCACGGTCGGCTTGAGCGCTTCTTCCATTGCCGAGAGCGAGATATTTGCGCCCTCATCGTCATCGTCGCTTGATTCGCCGCTCTGTTCGTCCCCGCCTTCTTGCTTATTACCCTCGCCCTCGCCCTCGCTGTCTGCTTTTGCTTCGCTCGGGGTATCGGCGTCGTTCTCGTCATCGCCCTCCTCGGCCTTGACCTCGCCGGCATTGTCGCCCTCGAGTTCGGCTGCGGAAGTCGGGCCGCCGCCATAAGTCGCATCCAGGTCGATGATGTCACGCAGCAGGACTTGCTCGTTTTTCAACGCATCGCGCCAACCTACAATCGCCTGGATGGTCAGTGGACTTTCGCAGATTCCGCCGATCATGGTCTCACGGCCGGCCTCGATGCGCTTGGCGATCTCGATTTCGCCTTGCCGCGACAACAGTTCGATCGAGCCCATCTCGCGCAGGTACATACGCACGGGATCGTCGGTGCGCTCGAGCTCCTGGCCGGTCGACGCTGCAACAACGGCGGTGGTTCCGGCAGCGGCTACTTCCGTCGATTCCGAAGCCGTCTCGCTGCTTTCTTCAGCTTCTTCATTCTCGATGACGTTGATGCCCATTTCCGACAGCATCGACATCGTGTCCTCGATCTGTTCAGACGAGGTCTGGTCCGGTGGCAGGATCTGATTTAGTTCGTCGTAGGTGACGTAGCCGCGTTCCTTGGCTTTTGCCAAAAAGCGTTTAACGCCGGCTTGAGTCGAATCAATGAGCGGGCGGTCTTGCCCTTCCTCACGTACTTCTTCGGTTTCGGCCGCTGCCGTTTTGGTCGCCATCAACGCGAACTCCTTCTAAACCGTGCTGCCGCAACGGCGCCGCCAGAAAGCGCGCCAATCGACGGCATCGAACCCATCTTCAAACTCGTTTTATTCTGCTTCCGACCCCCGCCGTTCAGAATCGCACCGCGCGACCCGACGCGACGCCGAAGCCATCGTGGCTCGCTTCGTCGCCCGCACTTGTCGTCTCTTCACGTTTCAAGGCCAATAACCTGGCTTCGTTGGTCTCACTCGGATCACTGGCAAACGCCGCCTGGGCTTCGGCAAGCTCGCGTGGCAGCGTCATCGCCCGACGGTGCCGCGCCAAAGCGTGGCGCCAACCAATCTCGACGTCCTCAATCTCCGAACTTGGGTCGGCAAACCAATCCAGTCGCGCAACGTTACGCCCGGCAACTCTATCGAGAATCGCCGAGAACCCCTTTTTCAGGAGGTGTTCGCGGAGCTCCGCCGAACCAAGCCCATCTGAATGCGCACCCGCACCGGCGATTTCTAGGATAGCCAGCCGCAATGCGTCAAGCTCGGAATCCGCGAACTCGCAGGTCGCAAGGTCTTCAAAAACCTGAGGAACCAGGGCTGGGTGGTTGACCAGCGCCGCCAGCAACAACCGTTCTTGGCGGAAGGTCGGGCTCGATGCAAACCGGGCCGCGGCGGTTTGACGAACTTCATAGCGTTGCGGCTTGGACCGGGGGCCGCGCCGGCGAGCCTCATCACGGCTAAGAGCCCCGGCGCCAAACGCCTGCCAGAGTCGCTCCCGCATTGCCGCGCGGTAGTAGTTGCGAACAGTGGAATCGCTGATCTGGTCGACCAGCGCCTCAACATCCCTGTCGAGTGCCGCGCGTGATTCGGGGGTGTCGAAACGGCGCCCATCCACCCGAGCTCGCCACAAAACATCTCCCAGCGGTTTGGCGTCGGCAATCAGTGCGTCGATGGTCGCGCGTCCCTGCGTCCGCACCAGGCTATCGGGATCGTCGCCATCGGGAAGAAACGCAAAGCGCAACGAGTGGCCCGGGCGTAACAGCGGAAGCGCCCGCTCGGCCGCGGCGAAGGCTGCGCGCAAGCCGGCGGCATCGCCATCCAGGCACACAACAGGTTCGGGCGTGGCTCGCCATAGCAGCTGGATCTGCTCCTCCGTCAACGCGGTACCGAGAGGGGCAACGGCGTGATCGATCCCAGCCTCAGCCAGAGCGATGACGTCCATATACCCTTCGACAACCAGTGCCGTATTGCTTTCGAAAATCGACTGGCGGGCAGCAGCCAGGTTGTAGAGGACACGCCCCTTGTGAAACAGCGGTGTTTCAGGTGAGTTGAGATACTTCGCCTTCGCATCCGGGTTCAGCGCACGGCCCCCAAACGCGATCGTGCGACCGCGACGGTCGGTGATTGGAAACATGATCCGGTGGCGAAAGCGATCGAATGTGTCGCCGCCGTCGTCGGGCGTAATCACCAACCCCGTTGCGACCAGGTCATCGGCACCGATTTGGCGCGCCAGAAGCGCATCCTTGAGAGCGGTCCGCGCACTAGGTCCATAGCCGAGGCGGAATTTCTTGATCGTTTCAGGGGCAACGCCACGATTTGCCAGATAGTTGCGGGCTTCCGCCCCGGCAGCTGCGGCAAGCTGCGATTCAAACCACGTTGCCGCGGTCTCCATCACCTCGACTAGTTCCGCGCGCTGATCCGCACGGGCTTGTTCGTCCGGCGAGCGGGTCGGCATCTGCAGTCCGGCTTCGCTCGCCAAGCGCTCAACGGCCTCGATGAACGACACGCTCTCGGTTTGCATCACAAAATCGAAGATGCTGCCGTGCGCGTGGCAGCCAAAGCAGTGATAGAAACCCTTGTCGTCGCTAACTGTGAATGAGGGAGTCTTTTCGCTGTGAAACGGACACAGTCCCTGATGTTCGCGTCCCCGACGCTGCAATTTCACCTGTCGCCCGACAACCTCCGAAAGCGTTACGCGTTCGCGAATGTCATCGAGAAAATCAGGAGGAAAAGCCATTAGTTGTCAGAGAACCGAGTGTCCGTTGCCCGAGCGCGGTTCCGCACCCGTCGATGAAGATGGTCTTTGACTGGCCTTTTGACCACCTCCTGAGATCTGACGTCTAATATCAAAACGCCTACGCCTGCAGCAGTTCCTTGACGATCTTACTGCACTTCGCGAAATCCATTTGACCCGGATAGCGCTGACGCAGTGTCGTCATGATCCGTCCCATATCTTTGAGCCCGGTCGCCGCACATTCTTCGATCACCTTGCGGCTTGCATCCGTCACCTCGTCTTCGCTCAATTGCTGCGGCAAATAGTCTTCGATGACCCCTATTTCCTCACGTTCTTTTTGCGCAAGTTCGGGTCGATTGCCTTTTTCATACAGGTCGATGCTTTCGCCCCGCTGGCGCACCATGGTCTGCAACATCAGCAGAATATCGTCGTCCGCCAGCGGTTGATCTTTGCCGTCGCTTCGCGCCGCTATATCGCGATCTTTGAGGGCCGCAAGAATCAGCCGCAAGGTGGAAACCCTACGCTGGTCCTTGGCCTTCATCGCGGATTTGAGAGCATCGCTCAGGCGCGTTCGAAGCATACAAAGCTCGACATGCTGGCGCAGGAAACAAACATCCTACACCCATTTCGGCCGCACTGTCGAATCGCCAATTTATCGGTAAGATATTGATATAACTAAACTAATTTCCAAGCAAAGCGCCTTGACGGCGCCCGCCGCGTTGCTTATGGTCGCGCCGACCCATGGCTCTGGAAGCGGCCCTAAATGCCGCCAATCGGGAACCAACGGAGTTCTCACATACCTGCGGGGGCTCGGGTTGAAAATTGCCAGGAGCAAGCCCGTTTGGCCGCTACGATAACGTCTGAAAGCGCGACCGCGGTGTTGGTGCTCGCAGACGGAACCGTATTTTGGGGCAAAGGAGCGGGCGCGAAGGGTATCGCGGTTGGTGAGGTGTGTTTCAACACATCGATGACCGGATACCAGGAGATCCTTACCGATCCGTCTTACGCCGGACAGCTGATCACCTTCACGTTCCCCCATATCGGCAACATTGGCACCAACGATGACGACCTCGAAGCGACTATGCCCGCGGCGTGCGGTTTCGTTCTTGAGGCGGCAATCACCGAGCCATCGAATTTTCGCAGTTCGACATCACTCTCCGCCTGGCTCGACCGGGTCTCGCTACCTGGGATAGCCGGCGTCGACTGCCGTCGACTGACCCGCCTGATCCGCGATGGCGGGCCGCAGGCAGGCGCGCTCTGCCACCTGGATCGTTCCGATTCCACCTCCCCGAAAGATCTGTTGGATCGAGCGCAGGCGTGGCCAGGTCTCGAGGGTATGGATCTGGCTAAACAGGTGTGCTGCCGCGAAACCTATGCCTGGACCCAATCGCGCTGGTCGCTCGAGGGTGGATACGCCACCCAACGGCAACCGCGTTTCAACGTGGTCGCCGTGGATTTCGGCGCCAAACGCAATATTTTGCGCAGCCTCGCCGCAAATGGTTGCGCGGTTACGGTCGTCCCTGCAAACGCATCTGCGGATGAGGTTCTGAGTCATCGACCCGATGGTGTTTTCTTATCCAACGGACCCGGAGATCCTGCAGCGACTGGCGCCTATGCCGTCCCGATGATCAAACGCGTGATCGCTGCCGAGGTTCCGGTGTTTGGTATTTGCCTCGGTTTTCAAATGCTTGCGATCGCACTCGGTGCAAAGACCGGCAAGATGTTCAGAGGCCACCGCGGAGCCAACCACCCGGTCAAAGACCTTGCGACCGGCAAAGTCGAGATTACCAGCCAGAACCACGGCTTCGAAGTCGATGCTGAAACGCTACCGGCGGGCGTACGGGCGACCCACATCTCCCTGTTCGACGGATCACTCGAAGGTCTTGCGATCGACGGCAAGCCGGTCTTCGGTGTGCAATACCACCCCGAGGCGTCGCCCGGACCCCAGGATTCAGCGTATTTGTTCGAGCGATTTACCGAGCTGATGTCACAAAAAACGGCCGCAGGCTGAGATGCCGCGACGCACTGATATCGAAACAATCCTGATCGTCGGCGCCGGCCCGATTGTTATCGGCCAAGCCTGCGAATTCGATTATTCGGGAACCCAGGCGTGCAAGACACTCCGCGCCGAAGGTTATCGAATCGTCCTGATCAACTCGAACCCGGCCACGATCATGACCGATCCCGACCTGGCCGATGCGACTTACATTGAGCCGATCACGCCGGAAATCGTTACCAGGATAATCGAACGCGAGAAGCCTGACGCGCTGCTCTCGACCATGGGGGGCCAGACCGCGCTGAACATGGCTGCGAAACTGGCCGAGGACGGAGTCTTGTCAAAGTTCGGGGTTGAGCTCATCGGCGCTTCGCTGGAGACCATTCAGCGCGCCGAAGATCGGGATCTCTTCCGTGAGACGATGTTTCAAGCCGGCCTCGAGTGCGCGCGCGGGCGCATGGTCGATAACATCGAGCACGCGCGCGAAGCGCTCGAGGAAACCGGTTTGCCGGCGATTGTCCGCCCCTCATTCACGCTTGGCGGATCCGGCGGCGGAGTCGCTTACAACCGCGAAGAGTTCGATCTAATCGTTACCGCGGGCCTTGATACCTCCCCGGTCGGCACCGTCTTGATCGAGGAGTCCCTGCTCGGCTGGAAGGAATTCGAGATGGAGGTGGTCCGCGACAAAGCGGACAATTGCATCATTATTTGCTCGATCGAAAATGTCGATCCGATGGGCATTCATACCGGCGATTCGATAACCGTGGCGCCGGCTTTGACACTGACCGACAAAGAATACCAGGTGATGCGCAACGCCTCGATCACGGTGCTGCGCAAGATTGGCGTCGAGACCGGAGGAGCCAACGTGCAATTCGCTGTTAAACCGGCGAGCGGGCGTTTGGTCGTGATTGAAATGAATCCGCGGGTTTCACGGTCCTCAGCATTGGCTTCGAAAGCGACCGGTTTTCCGATCGCCAAGGTCGCCGCCCGGCTGGCTGTTGGGTATACGCTCGATGAACTCGACAATGACATTACCGGCGTTACGCCAGCATCGTTCGAGCCAACGATCGACTACATCGTCACCAAAATACCGCGTTTCACGTTCGAGAAATTTCCCGGTACCGAGGCGCTGCTCACCACCTCCATGAAGTCGGTGGGCGAGGCCATGGCAATCGGCCGCAATTTCGCTGAATCCCTGCAAAAAGGGTTGCGTTCAATGGAGACCGATCTTACCGGTCTCAACGAAATCACACCCCCGGCAACGGACGGTTCCGGGAATGCGCAAGCGGTGCGCGACGCGATTCGTGCCCAGCTCGCCCTACCGACGCCAGACCGTGTCCTGCTGATTGCCGATGCGATTCGCCACGGCCTATCGATTGAAGAGATCCACACGGCCTGTCGCTACGACCCCTGGTTCATTCGCCAGATTAGTGAGATCGTCGACGCCGAGGCTGCGGTTCGCGATGGCGGCTTGCCGACCGGGTTGAACGGCTTTCTCACGCTTAAGAAGCTCGGCTTCTCGGATGCGAGGCTCGCCGAGCTCGACGGCAGCGATGAAGCCAGCGTTGCCAAGAAACGAGTGGCGCTGACGGCGCTGCCCGTGTTCAAGCGCGTCGACACCTGCGCCGCAGAGTTCGAATCGCGGACACCGTACATGTACTCCTCCTACGAGGGCGACGGGGCCCGGGCTCCGGAGTGTGAGGCTTACCCCAGCGACCGCGACAAAATAATTATTCTCGGTGGCGGGCCGAATCGGATTGGCCAGGGGATCGAGTTCGACTACTGCTGCGTCCATGCCGCCTACAGCCTTAAGGAGGCGGGGTACGAGACCATCATGGTCAATTGCAACCCCGAAACAGTGTCGACCGACTACGATACATCGGACCGGCTCTACTTCGAACCACTAACGGTCGAGAATTTGCTCGACATTATCAGGGTCGAACGAACCTCGGGTCATCTCACCGGCGTCATTGTGCAGTTCGGCGGCCAGACGCCTCTCAAGCTGGCGAAGGGCTTATCCGCGGCCGGCGTGCCCATTCTCGGCACTTCCCCCGACGCTATCGACCTCGCCGAAGACCGGAGAAGATTTCAGGCGTTGTTGGCTGATCTTGATCTAAAGCAGCCAGCCAACGGTACCGCCACGTCCGAGGCTGAAGCGCTGGTCATTGCCGAGCGTATCGGGTTTCCCGTGGTGATTCGGCCCTCTTACGTGCTTGGCGGCCGGGCGATGGAGATCGTCCACAGCACCGACGAACTCAAGCGCTACTTCGGCAATGTCGTGCGAGTTACCGATGACAGCCCGGTGTTGCTCGATAGCTATTTGCGCGATGCGGTCGAGATCGATGTCGACGCGGTCGCCGATGGAGAGACGGTGTTTATTGCCGGCATTCTCGAGCACATAGAGGAGGCGGGCATTCATTCAGGCGACTCCGCATGCTCGTTGCCGCCCTACTCGCTCGCGCCGGACATGATCGCCGAGATCGAACGTCAAACCATCGCCCTGGCACGGGGCCTCCAAGTGATCGGCCTGATGAATGTGCAGTTCGCTATCCAAGATGGCACGGTCTACGTGCTCGAGGTCAATCCACGCGCCAGTCGCACCGTTCCGTTTGTCGCAAAAGCAATCGGTGAGCCCATCGCCAAGATCGCCGCGCGCGTGATGGCAGGTGAGAAACTTTCCCGGTTTGATCTGCGCGCTCGCACACCAACGCACACGGCGGTAAAGGAGGCTGTATTCCCGTTTGCCCGCTTCCCCGGTGTGGACATCATTTTGGGACCCGAAATGAAATCGACCGGCGAGGTCATGGGGCTCGATCGCGATTTTGCCCGCGCATTTGCCAAATCCCAGCTTGCGAGCGGCGTCATTCTGCCGCTCGCGGGTAGCGTATTTCTATCGGTCAAAGACAGTGATAAACCGGCCGCGACAGAGACCGCCCGGCGCTTGGTCGACCTCGGATTCTCCTTAATCGCAACGCGCGGCACCGCCGCACATTTGGGCACCAATGGGTTAGACGTCTCGCTTGTCAATAAAGTTGCCGAGGGGCGACCACATATCGTCGATCAAATCAAAAACGGCGAAATCGATTTGATTATCAATACCACCGAAGGTGCCCAGGCGATTGCTGACAGTTACGAGCTTCGGCGCTCAGCGCTCATCGCCAGAATTCCGTATTACACGACAATCGCTGGTGCGCGAGCCGCGGTCGTGGCGATCGACACCCTCCAGTCCGGCATGCTTGAGGTCGCCCCGCTTCAATCCTATTCTAATAGATTGGCGGCGGTGTAAGTACTCCGCGACTTGTAGCGGCCGGCGCGTCCCTCGATCTAGGCGGGTACATGGACAAGGAACCGATGACTGTCGATGGATATCGGCAGATGCAGGAAGAGGTTAAGAAGCTCAGGTCGATCGAACGCCCGGCGGTCGTTAGAGCGATCTCTGAGGCGCGTGAGCATGGGGACATTTCGGAAAACGCGGAGTATCACGCCGCGAAGGAACGCCAAGGCTTCATCGAAGCACGTGTCGCCGATCTTGAAGACAAGATCAGTCGCGCCGAGGTAATCGACGTCTCGAAGCTAACGGGGTCGACGGTCACCTTCGGTGCCACGGTCAAGCTTGTCGACGAGGAAAGCGGTGGTAAATCCACCTATCAGATCGTCGGCACGTCAGAGGGCGACATCAAGGCTGGAAAGCTAGCGGTTTCGGCGCCGCTGGCGCGCGCGTTGATTGGCAAATCCAAGGGCGACTCGGTGGAAGTGGCGACCCCGAGCGGCGATAAGTATTACGAGATCCTCGCCGTCACGTTTAAGTAACCCACCATAACACACCGAGGTCAGAAGCGGGCCGAACGGAGTTATTCTAAAGCGGTACGCCCGGTTCAAGTTTGGATGCCCGAATCGCCAGGGAACTTTTTACGTTGCCGACGCTTGGCGCCGCCGTTAACTCAGTGGTGAGAAAACGCTGGTAAGCGTCCCAATCGGCGGCCACGATCTTGAGGTAGAAATCTGTCTCGCCCGCCAGCATGTAGCACTCGCGCACCATTGGCCACGTCGCTACCAACGCTTCGAAAGCAGTAAGATCGGCTTCGGCTTGGCTGTTAAGTCCGACTTGGGCGAACACGGTGACACCGAATCCGAGTCTGGCGCCGTTGAGGTCAGCGTGGTAGCCGCGAATATAGTCGGCCTCCTCCAGCGCCCGCACGCGACGCAAACAAGGTGGTGCGGATATCCCGACGCGCCGCGCCAACTCGACATTGGTAATACGCCCGTTGGCCTGAAGGTCGCGTAGAATGCGTTTGTCAATCTCGTCGAGTTTGACTCGCGCCACGAATTTCTCCCCAGATAGTCTTTTGGCGGCTCGGCACTGCGACATTATGTATAACATTGTTTCGAAAAACGGTAACTATCTTTCGTTTTTTACGGTCTGTGGTACCTCCAACGATTCTCGGATTCGCTATGCGAGACCGGCTTATGAGCCGGTTTACCACTGATAACCGATGCCAACGGACGTCGATCAAGCCCTACCTCCGCCCCCCGAGACTGAGTTGTCTTGCTGGGTACTGTCCGATGGCAAAGCCGGGACGGAAAACCAATGTATTGGCCTGGCGGAGGCGGTCGGTCTCGACTTCTCCGTCAAACGAATCGCCCCGCGCAAGGTTTGGCGACACCTACCGACGCGCTTATGGACATGGATGGTGGGGACGACACCCAACAAATCACTCGCGCGCAACAGCGATACGCTGACGCCACCGTGGCCTGACCTGCTCATCGCCTCGGGCCGCGCCAGCGTCGCTTATGCCGTCGCGATCAAACGCGCCTCGCGCGGGCGCACATTTGCCGTCCAGGTCCAGAATCCTCGTGTTCCGCCACATTATTTCGATCTCGTCATACCGCCGCGCCATGACCATCTCAACGCAGCCAATGTCATCAGCACGATGGGCGCACTAAACCGGGTTACCCCGCAGCGTCTGACCCAAGCTGCCGGACAATTTGCGGCGTTGCTCGCCGATCTGCCGCGTCCCCTGATTGCCGTCCTGATAGGTGGATCCAATCGCGCCTACAGCATGACGGCCACGGATACCCGTGCGCTCACCGAAGGCCTGACTCGATTGGTCGCGGACGAAGGCGCCGGGCTGGCGGTAACGACGTCGCGGCGCACGGGTAGCGATAACGCGGCGCGCCTCCACGAGGGACTGGCCCAACTTCCGAGCGTTCTGTGGGATGGTTCAGGCGAAAACCCTTATTTTGGCTTCCTGGCTCACGCCGATGCCATTGTCGTCACCGCCGATTCAGTATCGATGACGTCGGAAGCCTGCAGCACGGGAAAGCCGGTCTATATTGCCGCACTGTCGGGTGGGTCGGCCAAATTTCGCGAGTTCCATCGTACCTTGGCGCAGGCCGGATATACCCAACCGTTTGAGGGACGGCTTAACGTTGCCGCCCCCAAACGGCTTGACGAGACCGCCACCATCGCTGCTGAAGTCCGCCGCCGGCTCGGCTTGCCAAATCTGTGAACCGCCGACCGAGGGAAGATCAACACCGCTAATTGCGGGTGGCGACGCGGCGCGAACGCCTATAAATATAATGCAGGAATCGTTGACGTCGAAACGAGCGCGCAGTGCGGTTCGTTTATCTGGATTGCTTCAGGAACACGTAATGTCTACACATCACCACAGTCCCATTATCATTCTCGGATCCGGGCCTGCCGGTCTGACCGCCGCGATCTACGCCGCGCGCGGTGGCCACAAGCCGTTACTCATTCACGGCATTCAACCGGGTGGTCAGATGACCATCACGACCGACGTCGAGAACTACCCGGGCTTTGCCGACGTGGTCCAGGGTCCCTGGCTGATGGATCAGATGCAGGAACAGGCCACCAGCGTCGGCACTGATTTCATCAGCGATATTATCACCCATGTCGATTTCAGCCGGCGCCCGTTTCAGTGCGCCGGTGATAGCGGTGACACCTATAGTGGCGACACCCTCGTTGTTTCGACCGGCGCTCAGGCGCGTTGGCTGGGCATCGATAGTGAGCAAAAATTCAAGGGATTCGGCGTTTCTGCCTGTGCGACCTGCGATGGGTTTTTCTTCCGCGACAAGGAGGTCCTGGTTGTCGGCGGCGGCAATACCGCGGTCGAGGAAGCGCTCTATCTCACCAACCATGCAACCAAGGTCACCTTGGTACACAGGCGCGACTCACTGCGCGCTGAGAAGATCCTGCAAGACAGGTTGTTCGCCAACGAGAAGATCGAGATCGTTTGGAACCACGTGGTCGACGAAGTGATCGGCAACGACGATCCCCCCGATGTCTCGGGGGTACGCCTGCGCGACGTCACCAACGGGGCGACACAAGACCTCGCCATTGATGGTGTATTTGTTGCGATTGGCCATATCCCGGAAACCCACCTGTTCAAAGGTCAACTCGAAATGGACGAGGACGGGTACTTAGTGACCAAAGCCGATTCGACGCTCACCAGCGTGCCTGGTGTTTTCGCCGCCGGCGACGTGCAGGACAAAATCTATCGCCAAGCCGTCACGGCCGCCGGCACTGGCTGCATGGCGGCGTTAGAAGCGGCCAAGTTTCTCGCTGAGAGCGAAATCGCCATTGCCGCCGAGTAACGGTAAGGGACAGGCTCCCCGATGGCGACGTCCGGCAGGCAATTGGATTGGGACAAACTGCGGGTCTTTCACGCGGTTGCCCAAGCCGGTAGCTTCACGCGCGCGGGTGAGCAACTCAATCTTAGCCAGTCTGCGGTCAGCCGCCAGATCAGCGCGCTCGAAGAAAGCCTATCGGTGGCGTTGTTTCACCGCCATGCACGGGGCCTAATTCTCACCGAACCCGGCGAAGCCCTCTACGAGACCGCCCATGAAGTGTCCGGCAAGCTCGCAATCGCCGAAGCTGTTATCGGTGAGTCCCGCGACAAGCCGAGCGGCGAGCTTAAGATCACCACCACCGTCGGATTTGGTTCGTTGTGGCTGACACCACGGCTTGGCGAATTTCTCGAACTCTATCCCGAGATCAGCGTTGCCCTGCTGGTTGATGATCATGAACTCGACCTCAGTATGCGTGAGGCCGATGTCGGCATTCGTATGCGGCCGTCGACTCAACCCGATCTTGTCCAGCGGCGGTTGATGCGTATGCATCACCACCTCTATGCATCGCAAAATTACGTGCAGAAATATGGCCTGCCGCAAACCGCAGCCGATCTCGATAGTCATCGATTGATCGTGTGGGGAGCCAATGTCTCAGCCCCCGTGCCGGAGGTAAACTGGCTGCTTCATTCAGATACCGGGGCCGGCGTGCGACGCGCTGTTCTTCGCGTCAATAGCGTGCAAGGACTGATGATCAGTGTTGAAACGGGAATTGGGATCGCGTCGTTACCTGACTATTTGGCGCGTGACCCATGCGAAGCAGGACTGTTGACACGCATCCTCCCCGACCTCGAAGTCCCCGCCTATGACATCTACTTCGTCTATCCCGAGGAGCTTCGCAACACCAAGCGTATCACCACGTTCCGCGACTTCATTGTGGATAAAGTTGCGGAGTGGGAGTTCTAGAAAGGCACACCCGCTTGTGGATAACAGCTATGCAAATAGCGCATGGCTGGGTTGTTAATAATTCCCTACACGCTGTTTGGTTGCGGGCATATATCTTAATACAACGAATGTTGTAGCGCGACATTCGCCTCCCAACCGGGCGCTTTTCCCGGTCCGGGCCAGACGCCAAATACGGAGTCTGGTCCTACGTCTCCCAGACGTGAAGCCTCCCTGTTATCACTGGCGGAAATCTTCGGATTTCCGCCTTCTTTTTGCCCGCAATTCCCGACAAACAACTATTCCAATGGGATGGTCTCGGCCAAGCGCTTACCACCGTCGTGACCACGCGCATCGATAGCTTCGCGGTAACCATCGACGCGGCCACGGTCGTGCCGGTGCCAGCAGCATTGCCGCTGTTGCTGACGGGTCTCACCGTTCTCGGGGCGGCGGGCTGGCGGCGCAAAACCGTCTAGCTCGTTGGCCTATGACTGGAGGGCGTCACTCGACGCCTTCCATGGGCGGGTTGGACTGTGCTACGTGCCAACCTGCTCGGCCCTGCCTACGGAACCAATACGATCTTGCCGTAAGCGCCGGGTTCCATAACGGCGACGTGCGCCGCCCCGGCCTCAGCCAGTGGGAATTCGCGGCCGATAACCGGGTTCAGCGTCCCATTTTCAAGACCCGCGATCAGCGCTGCATGGATCGCGCGCAGCTCGCTGTCGCCGCAATTCCACAGGACCATGCCAAGCACATCGACGTCCCGCGCCATGGCATCGCGTGGATTGATCTCGATCGTGCCGCGGTTTCCGACGATGACGATGCGTCCGGATGGGCCAATTACGGACAGATCTTTGGCCAGGTTGACGTTAGCCAACATTTCGATGATCAGGTCGGGGCCATTGCCGCCGGTAAGATCGCGCAGGGACTCGACATAGCCATCTGTGGTGTGATCGAGCGCATGGTGGGCGCCCTGCTCTTCGGTCAAAGACCGGCCACGCTCACTGCCGGCACTCCCGATCACCGTGAGGCCGTGGGCGCGCGCCAGCTGCACACATGCGGTACCAACCGCGCCACTGGCGCCATGTATGAAAACGGTTTCGCCGGGCTTGGCGCGGCCGCGCCCGAACAGCGCCTGATAGGCCGTCGCGTAGGGAATACCGATCGCTGCGCCAGCCGCAAAAGAAGCTGCGTCGGGAAGTGGAAACAAAGCGGTTTCCGGGCACACGGCTTTCTCGGCATAGCAATCGCCGACGTTGCCGGCCATTGAACCGGAAACATAAACGCGTTGCCCCACCGATAGGGCGGCGACGCCATGGCCGACGCTTTCGACCACACCCGCACCGTCGATGCCCGGTATGAACGGTAAGTCGGGCAGACGCGCATAAGTGCCGGCGCTGATGTAGGTGTCCACGGGATTGACGCCGGCTGCATGGATCCGAACCAAAGCTTCGCCAGGGCCCGGCGCCGGATCATCGACCTCTTCAAGTTGTAAGGCATCGGCACTGCCGAACGCGTGCACCCGTATCGCTTTCATATTGTTCCCCGCTATTCCGGTCATCTGGCGGCGCATTCTAAGGATCTCGATCGCACGACCAAGAAAAAGCGTTGCTTGCCAGCAAAATTCCGAGTTCCTTGAGTTTTTCGTCGAGAACATTCGCCTGCGCTTAGCCGGTAGCGCCTTTTTCGCTATCGGCGGTTCTTCTTTTCCGATCCGAAGCATCGCCGATACGAACTCGGCCGAGGATGAAATCCCTTTCAAATCCCAATCCGCACCAACTTTCTTGACAAAGCCGCTCAAATAGGCGAAATCCCGCCTTAGCACTCACCGGTTAAGAGTGCTAACAACATTGCAAATCACCCTGGACAGAAAGTGGGAGGGGTCAGATGAACCTGAAACCGCTACGCGATCGCGTTCTTCTCAAGCGGTTGGAAGAAGAGGAAAAAACAGCCGGCGGAATCATCATTCCCGATACCGCCAAGGAAAAGCCGATGGAAGCCAAAGTGATGGCCGTCGGGCCGGGAAGTCGCAACGACAAAGGTCAGGTTACGGCAATGGACGTGAAGACCGGTGATCGCGTGCTGATCGGCAAATGGGCCGGCACCGAAGTGACCGTCGATGGCCAAGATCTCTTGATCGTCGGCGAATCAGACATCATGGGCGTCCTTTAGGGCACCCGTTAGATACCCCGCATTAAATGAGCACGAACAAGGACACCAAGAATGGCCGCTAAAGACATTAGATATTCCACTGAAGCACGCGAGAAGATGCTGCGTGGCATTGAAATCACCGCCAACGCGGTAATCGCGACGCTCGGGCCCAAGGGCCGCAACGTGCTGATCGATAAATCATTCGGCGCCCCGCGGGTCTCCAAGGATGGCGTCACCGTTGCCAAAGAAATCGATCTCGATGACAAGTTCGAGAACATGGGCGCACGCCTACTGCGTGAGATCGCTACCAAGACCAGCGACGAAGCCGGTGACGGCACCACCACCGCAACGGTATTGGCACGCGAGATCGTTCGCGAAGGCGCCAAAGCGGTTGCCGCTGAAATGAACCCGATGGATTTACGCCGCGGTATCGATCTAGCAACCGATGCAGTGGTCGCAGACCTCCACAAGCGATCGCGCAAAGTCGGTAACAGTGCCGAAGTCTCTCAGGTCGGAACGATCTCTGCCAATGGCGATGCCGAAGTCGGCGGCCTGATTGCCGAAGCCATGGAAACCGTCGGCCACGAGGGCGTTATTACGGTCGAGGAGGCGACCTCGCTCGATACCCACCTAGAGGTGGTCGAGGGCATGCAGTTCGACCGTGGCTATCTGTCACCTTATTTCGTAACCAATGCCGAAAAAATGGTGGTCGAACTCGAGGACCCTTACATCTTGCTGCAGGAGACCAAGCTGTCGAGTATGCAAGCCATGTTGCCGCTCCTTGAGGCGATCGCTAAGTCGGGCAAGCCTCTATTGATCATTGCCGAGGACGTCGAGGGCGAAGCCCTGGCGACCCTGGTCGTCAACAAATTACGCGGCGGCCTAAAAGTCGCAGCTGTCAAAGCCCCGGGCTTCGGCGATCGACGTAAGGCCATGCTTGAGGATATTGCCATTCTCTCGGCCGGCCAGATGGTTTCCGAAGATCTCGGCATTAAACTCGAGAACATCACGCTCGACACGCTGGGCCGGGCCAAACGAGTTACCATCACCAAGGACGACACCACCGTCGTCGATGGCGCCGGAAAGAAATCCGACATCAAAAGCCGCTGCGACCAGATTCGCGCTCAAATCGAAGACACGACCTCGGATTACGACCGCGAGAAACTGCAAGAACGCCTCGCCAAGCTCGCGGGTGGTGTGGCGATACTCAAGGTTGGCGGTGCCACCGAGATTGAAGTGAAGGAGCGTAAGGACCGCGTAGAAGACGCCATGCACGCGACGCGGGCGGCGGTCGAGGAAGGTGTCGTACCAGGTGGCGGCGTGGCCCTTCTTTATGCGACGAACGCCCTCAAGAACCTCAAGGGTAATAATCACGACCAGGATGTCGGCATCAATATCGTGCGCCGCGCCCTGCAAGCGCCGGTGCGTCAAATTGCCGAAAACGCAGGTGTCGACGGTGCCGTGGTTGCCGGCAAATTGCTGGACCAGAAGGACATGAATCTTGGCTTCGACGCCCAGGACGAAAAGTATACCAACATGATTAAGGCCGGCATCATCGATCCGACCAAGGTCGTGCGTACGGCGCTGCAAGACGCAGCCTCCATCGCTGGCTTGTTGGTTACGACCGAGGCAATGATTGCCGAAATACCCCAGAAATCCGGATCAATGCCGGCCATGCCTGACATGGGTGGCATGGGCGATATGGGTGGCATGGGTGGAATGGGCGGCATGGGTGGAATGGGCGGCATGGGCATGTAGCCCAAGCCCAACATCAATAACGTAAAGGGCCCGCAAATTGCGGGCCCTTTTTTATTCACAGCCGATAGAAACTACATAAACAGTTTCTCTGATTTTTCCATGCCCTCATAGAGCGATGCCACCTGGTCGCCATAGCCATTGTAAAGCAAGGTTGGAACACGATCTCCCGTCCCTAAAACTCTTTCCGTGGCCTGACTCCAACGGGGATGCGAAACCTTGGGATTAACGTTGGCCCAAAAGCCGTATTCGCTTGCCTGGATCTCCTCCCAAAAAGTCTTGGGCCGCGTTTCAGAAAACTTGAAGCGAACGATCGACTTGATCGATTTGAAGCCATATTTCCAGGGCACCGCAAGGCGCAGCGGCGAGCCGTGCTGCTTGGGCATCGTTTTGCCATAAGCACCGGTCGCGATAAAAGCGAGCTCGTTGCTTGCTTCTGCCATCGTCAGCCCTTCAACGTACGGCCAAGGATACCAAAACTGCTTCTGACCCGGTGCGATTTTGGGATCCATGAAGGTTTCCATCACGACATACTTGGCCTTGGCAAGCGGTTTAGCGAAATCGACCAGCGCCGCCAACGGGAAGCCACCCCATGGAATGGCCATCGACCACGCCTCGACGCAGCGGTGGCGATAAAGGCGCTCCTCCAGCGGCATTTTGGCCAACAACTCGTCGACACCGATCTCGATCTTGTTCTCGACCTCGCCGTCGATCGTCACCGTCCAGGGACGAATTGGCAGCTTCTGCGCGGCTTGCCAAATTTCCTTATGCGAACCGAACTCGTAAAAATTGTTGTATTTGGCATTAACGTCGGCCGGCGTAACCTCACGATCCAACTTATAGCTTTCATTCCGTTTGAGCGGATAAAGGTGGGCCGAGGGATCATCGCTCTCAGTCGCAGCCCGCGCGCGCTGCCAGGGAATCGCAGCGCCCGACGCTGCCAGAATCGACCCGGCGGCCATCCCCTTCATGAGATTACGCCGATCGGCAAAAACCGCTTCGTCGGTCGCCATGGCTTCAGGTAGTTCCCAGCCGCGGGGAATCTTGATGAGCATCGCGCGCTCCCTTGTCAGAGTGTAGGTCGTGCTATGAGTGTAGCTTGGCTCGTCCTCGACGTAATGTGCGGCGCGAATGCGAGCAATTCAATTGTTCGTTATGACTCTTACCATCTGGCAAGGTTCGAAATGGTTGAGCGGAGCTGTTAGGTAAACGATATCGATACCGTCCCGAACGCCCCAAAATCGGCGATGGCGGTATCGCCGACGCCACACCATGCGACCCCAGCCGCGGTTCCGGTTGTGATCACATCCCCAGCCTTGAGGTTTTTTCCGTCGGCCGGCAAGCGATTGGCGAGCCACACCAAGGCGTTGACGGGATCACCGAGCACGTTCGACCCGTGCCCCTGGTTGATCAGTTGGTCGTTGACCGAGATGCTCGCCGCGTGAGTTGCCAGATCATGGCCGCTCCAATCGCTGTGCGGTTGTCCCATGACGAAGCGCCCATGGGTCCCGTTGTCAGCGATGAACGAAAACGGACTGACCTCTGGCCAGGCGCTGAAACGCGAATCAATAATCTCGATCGCCGGGATGAGCTCCGATGCCGCGGCGATCACGGCGGCTCGATCGAACGGCACCCCGTAAGCCGGCAAGTCGGACGTCATCCGAAACGCAAATTCCGTCTCCAGTCCGCGACGCGAGAACAGGTCCGCAGCAAGGGTCGCCGGACTCTGATGCATGCAGCCATCAAGTAGCCGGCCGTAGAACGGTTCGCTGAAACCAAAGCGTTTCATCGCGTTTTCGTTTGATGCACCAACCTTCCAGCCCACGGGAAGATCCGAGATCGCATCAATCATGCGGCTCTGGACGTCGTAGGCTTCGTCGAGGTTTGTCGGACGAATGTCGTCGGCCAACTCATCGATCTGATCGCGATCACGCCACGCCGCTGCAAGCTTCGACGCCGCTGCCTCCGCAGTCGCCGTATCCATCGCGCTCACTCCGCCGCGTCGGCTTGAGCTTCCGATAGGACCTGAGCGGCAAGCCGGCCGGTCAATTCCTGGAGATGGTCGAAGCTGGACGAGTAAGTGCCGACGCCCTGGGTCAGGGAGCGTAATTCAACGATCAGATCGAGCATTTCCGAATGCGGGATCTGCGCGCTCACCACGTCCCAACCAGGCCATCCCTCGCGCCCTTCGAAACCGAGAATTTGGCCGCGCCGCCCGCTGATCAACTGGTTGATCTTGGCGGTGTACTCCGAGGGAACATATATTTCGACCGCGAGAATCGGCTCCAACAGAACCGGACTACACTTTGGCAACGCCTCATTCATCGCGATGCGGCCCGCGGTTTTGAAGGCGATCTCCGAACTGTCGACAGCGTGATGCGATCCGTCATAGAGCTTAACCGCGAGGTCGACGACCGGATAACCGAGCGGTCCTTTTGCCAGGTATTCCTTTACCCCAGCTTCCACTGCCGGAATGTAGGTTTTGGGAATCACTCCACCGACGATCTTATCTTCGAACTGGAAGCCGGAGCCGCGTGGCAAAGGCTTAACTTCAATATGAACGTCGCCGAATTGGCCGTGGCCGCCGGTTTGGCGTTTGAACCGACCGTGCTGCTGAACCGGTTTCTGAATCGCTTCCTTGTAGGGAATTTTAGGCCGGGTGGTACCGACTTCGACGGCGGATTTGTTCTGCAGCCTGGCGATCGCGACTCGTAGGTGGATTTCGCCCTGCCCATGCAGCACCATCTCGTGAGTATCTTGATTGTGCTCAATCAGATACGAGGGGTCCTCCTCCACCAACTTGGCCAGCGCACCGGATAGCTTGACCTCGTCGTTTCTGTTGGCTGCAGAGATAGCAAGCCCATAGACCGGCTCCAGCACCGGCGCTTTGGGCAACGGATCGGGATCTTTGCCGGTAGATAACGTGTCGCCGATGTCGATATTGTCCATGCGTCCTAGCGCCACCACGTCGCCCATCGACGCTTCCGGTCGCTTTTGGGTCTGTTGCCCCATCATGTCGAACAATCCCGACGGCCGGGTGCCACTCAGCTGAACGCCTTCCGCAAGTTGGCCCTGGAAAATTCGCACCAGCGACAACTTGCCAATCTGCGAGAGATTGTAAGTTTTCAATACCTGGCAAATTACCTCGCTACTGGTCGGATCGAGGCCCCGGCGCTGGGCGGCCGTGTCAGCTGATGGTGCATCGTGCCGCAGAGCTTTGAGCAAACGCCGCACACCATGATCGAGTTCGCCTGCGCCCAACATCACCGGAGCGACTTGGCCGGCACCCACCATTCTCGAAATATTGCCGAACACGTCGTCGTTGGACGGGTCGTTATCCTCGAGCAGGCTCTCCATTAAATCGTCGTCGAAATCCGCCATTATCTCGAGCATGGCGTAGCGCGCGGCTTTTATTTCGTCAGCCATGGCCGCCGGCGGGTCCACGCCCTCGGATGCCTCGTTGGGTTTGTAGGCGTAGGCGCGGCCGCTCGCCAAGTCGACATAACCCGAAACTGTCTCGCCGTCAGAGATGGGTAGCTGGCGTAGCGCTAAGGAGCGACCGCTCGCTTCGCGCAATGCATCGACGACCGGAGAGATTGATCCATCGAGCTTATCGATCTTGTTCATGAAAAAGAGCGAGGGAAGGTTGTGTTCCTCAATGAATTTGATGAGGGGTGCAACCGCCCTGGCACGATCGATATCGGGTTCGCAAACTACGACGACCAAATCGGCGCCGAGAACCGCGTCGAACGTTTCTTGCGCGAATTCAACCGATCCCGGCGTGTCGAGAAAATGGAACCGATCGCCCATGAACGTGGCGGACGCGACATTGAGTTCAACACCCATTTGCCGCTCGCGGGCTTCCGTCGACCCGTCACCGACGGTATTTCCTTCTTTGGCATTGCCCTTGCGGTTGATCGCGTCGGTCGCAAAAAGAACGCTTTCAAGAAGTGTGGTCTTCCCGCTGAGGTAGGGGCCGACCAGCGCAATCGTGCGCGGGCGAGTTTCTTCACTCACGGTAGATCCTCTCTGCTTAGGGTTTCTTCTCTTGTTGACGCAATGTTTTCAAGCCGGTGCCGAGCTTGCAAGGAAAAACAAGCACGGGCGGGCGTCGCAAATTCAGGTCAATGCGGCGCACGCGCGCTGAATCCGCTGGCAAGCCTCCGTTAGCGTTTCAATCGACGACGCGTAGGAGACCCTGAAGTAAGGCTCAAGCCCAAATCCAGCCCCTTGAACGACCGCGACGCCTTCGGCATTGAGAATATAAGTGGCGAGGTCCGTATCATTACTAATCACACCGCCATCTGGGGTCTTCCTGCCGATCGTTTCCGCGACGCTGGGATAGACATAAAAGGCACCTTGAGGCGTTGCACATCTTAATCCCTTCGCCTGGTTCAGCATGCTAACAACTAAGTCCCTCCGCTCGCGGAAGGAGACCCGCCAGGCATCGAGAAAATCTTGTGGACCATTGAGCGCCGCCACTGCCGCCGCCTGACTGACCGAACTCGGATTGCTCGTGCTTTGCGATTGAATCGTTGCCATTGCCTTGATCAAGTCGACCGGGCCCGCGCCATAACCGATACGCCACCCGGTCATCGCATACGCCTTCGAAACTCCGTTGAGCGTCAACGTGCGCGCATACAGATCCGGTTCGACCTGTGCCGGCGTGAAGAACTCGAAATCGTCATAAACGAGGTGCTCATAGATATCGTCGGTCAGCACCCACACATCGGGATATTTCTTGATCACATCGGTCAGCGCCTTCAATTCGTCTCGGGTATAAGCACCACCGGTGGGATTGCTCGGCGAGTTAATGAGCACCCATTTAGTTTTGGGTGTAATCGCCGCATCGAGGTCTGCGGCACTCATCTTGAGACCGTTATCGATGCCGGTCGGGACAACCACCGGGCTGCCACCGCCGAGCAGGACCATATCGGGATAAGAAACCCAATACGGCGCCGAAAAAACAACCTCGTCGCCGGGGTTTAGCGTCGCGAGAAAGGCGTTGAACAACACCTGCTTTCCACCCGTACCGACACTAATCTGGCGCGGCTCATATTCGAGTTGGTTTTCACGCTTGAACTTGTCGCAGATCGCCTGCTTCAGGGCCGGTGTACCATCAACCACGGTGTAGCGCGTTTCACCAGAGTCGATCGCTTTCTTCGCGGCCTCCCGAATATGCTCCGGGGTATCGAAATCAGGTTCCCCAACGCTGAGGCCGATGACGTCATGCCCTTCGGCTTTGAGTTGCATGGCGCGATTGGACATCGCAATCGTCGGCGAAGGCTTGATTCGATTCAGTGTTTCCGAAAGAAAGGCCATCTATTGCTCCCGCCTTAAAGCTACGGCCAACTTAACGGCCTGGCAGGGGCCGCGCAAATAAAAGGTCGGCGCTCGTCGCCGCCCTTCAGTAGCCGGCTTAGCCGCCCTGGATACCCGTCGCAAAACTGGGTAGATTATTTAGAATCAGTCACTTACAAGCTGGCCTGATGGGCAACAGCCGACATAGCGCGCTCCTCTGCCTGGTAACTTCCGCGGCGATAAGCGTGGGCGCATGCTCGGGTTACCCGTTGGACGCCCTGCCGATCCCAACGAACAAACCCGACGATGCGGTCGAGTTGATACCGAACGCAGATATCGAGCTGCCGGTTCCTGGTCAGAAGTTCGCGAATCGGGCACCGCCTATCGCCGAACCCGAGCGGGCAATTGCCGAGGTCGATTGGCGCACCGCCGAACCGCTCCGCATCATGTTGCTGGAGTATACATTCGCGCCCCACGAAACCGTGCTCTACGAAGGGACCGCATACCGGCTCATCCTTAGCAACATCGGCGACAAGGACCACACGTTCAAGGCACCGGCTTTTCTGCGGGCGATCGCCGTCCGCAGCCTTAGCCTGCTTCCTATAGAAGAAGCCGGCATTGCCAAATACGAGCGCGACGACGCCGGCGCAAGCGCTCCGCCTGAGGGTCTCCTTCGCCTCGAAGTCGAAGAAATTCCCCCGCCGCCGCCGCTAACGGGCGATAGCGCAGACCCTGCACCAGCCAACCCCTTCGATTCTGGCGAGGATTCAGAGAAGAATCCCGGCAACAACCCCTTCGATTCCGGAGATGAGGACGAGGAGGATATTGGTGATGAAGACGAGGATGCGTCGATTCGGTCCTCCGTCCCTGGTGCAAAATACGCGGCGCTGAGCGTTGTCACGAACACGCTGGATAAGCAGGGAACTCGCCAAAACGCGCGGCGCAGTCATCTCGGCGAGATCGCCAGCGTCGATGTCGGCGCAACAAAACCTCGCTCAGCCGCGACGCAAAGCACAATCGACGACGAGATCGAAGACGACCTGCCGACCCAACCAGAACCCGCGGCTACGAGACGCGAATCGGAGTCCTCGGCACCTACAACCAAACCCTTCTCTGCCACGCCACTTCTGCTTACACAGCAATTGACCGGCGACGAGAGCGAAATCGAGGACGACGATTTCGTTTACCGTCCTGGAAGTGGCGCGCCGATCAAACCGCCTTCGGCAGAGGCGGACGTAGAGCAAACAGACGCGGCGCCGGAAGGTAACGAAGAGGTTGAGGCAGAGGGCGAAACCGAACCGGCCCCCGCCGAGACCGCAACCCCCACAGACGCACAGGCCGAGCAGCCTCCCATCGCCGACCAAACCCAGGACGATGGCGAGGATCCGGGCGATACCGTCACGGATTCAGACGACCCTGAAGATAATGCGCCAAGCGACGCCGCCAAACCGGACACGGCGGAGGCATCCGCAGATGACATCGACACGTCCGACTCCCCACCGCCACTACCCAAACCCCGCGCCAAACCTGCAGCCCAAACAGCGACCGATGAAAAGGACGACAACGCTGCCGAGGAGGAAGACAAGTCCGACGGCGAAGATGGCGCTGAGGACGAAGATCTTGCCGATCTTGAGGACGACGCCAAAGACGGAGACGAAGATCGCGAGGTCAACGAGTCAAACGACGGCGACGAGACCGACGACAGCGACGAAGCCGATCCCACCCCCCCGCGGGTCGCCGACCAATCCAAGCCGGGAGGCGCAGCCGAGAACAACACCGCAGAGGAAGCCGGACCGCGCCAGTCAGAGCCGACCGGTAGCCTGGCCGACACCCTTGTCGAGATCGAGCCGGCAGCGCTGGCTGAGCTCCTCGAAAAAGGCGTGATCGAAGTGCCGGCGCGCCGGTCAAAACTGATCCATTTCGTCGCAGTTCGCAAAGGCCGTTACCACGTGAGCACGCTGTCGTTCATCGACAACGCGCATTGGATGAAAGGCACCATCATTATCGAATGATGTCACCGCCCATCGCCGATTTGGAAAATGCGACTGATTCGCGCATATATGGATCCATGGTCTCCGAAGTCGCCATCGATACGCCCGCCACCGAACCTCCGCTTGCACACGAAAGACCTGAAGGCGGCGTTTCCTTTGCCTTCGAATCCGACTACACGGCCGCTGGCGACCAACCGAATGCAATCGCCGAATTGACCGAAGCGCTTAACAGCGGCGAGCGCGATCAAGTCCTGCTCGGCGTTACGGGATCGGGCAAAACATTCACAATTGCGAATGTTATCTCCAATGTGCAGCGCCCATCACTGGTTCTAGCTCCCAATAAGACTCTTGCCGCCCAGCTCTACGGGGAGATGAAGAGTTTTTTTCCAAACAACGCGGTCGAGTATTTCGTCTCCTACTATGACTACTACCAACCGGAAGCTTATGTTCCGCGCTCCGATACCTACATCGAAAAAGACTCATCGATAAACGAACAGATCGACCGGATGCGTCATTCGGCGACGCGCGCGCTGTTGGAGCGCGATGATGTCGTTATCGTTGCCAGCGTCTCCTGCATTTACGGCATTGGTTCGCCTGAGACCTACTCCGAAATGGCGCTCGCCCTAAAAATGGGCCAGTCGATCGATCGCAATACCCTTCTCAAGAAGTTGGTGGAGATCCAGTATCGCCGCAATGACACCGCGTTTACCCGTGGCACGTTTCGTGTTCGCGGTGATGTGGTCGAGATTTTTCCGTCGCATTATGAGGATCGCGCGTGGCGCCTCTCGCTGTTTGGAGACGAGATCGAATCGATCACCGAGTTCGATCCGCTAACCGGCGAAAAGGCCGATTCCCTGAGCCAGATCAAGATCTATGCGAGTTCGCACTACGTCATCCCCCGGCCGACGCTGCAGCAGGCTGCCAAGCATATCAAGCGCGACCTCAACCTGCGTCTCGATGAGCTTCAGGCCGCGGGGCAGCTCCTATACGCACAACGCCTCGAAGAGCGCACGCGCTTCGATCTTGAGATGATGGAGGCGACCGGATCGTGCGCCGGCATCGAAAATTATTCGCGCTATCTCACTGGTCGCGCACCCGGCGAGCCACCACCGACACTGTTTGAATATTTGCCAGACAACGCGCTGGTATTCGTCGACGAGTGTCATGTAACTGTGCCGCAGTTGGGCGGCATGTTCCGGGGTGACTTTCGACGCAAGTCGACGCTTGCGGAGTACGGTTTTCGTCTCCCCTCTTGCATCGATAACCGGCCATTAAAGTTTGAAGAGTGGGAAGCGATGCGGCCGCAGACGATTTTTGTGTCGGCGACGCCAAGCACCTGGGAGCTCGAGCAGACCGGTGGCGTTTTCGTCGAACAGATTGTACGGCCAACGGGGCTCATAGACCCGGTCTGCATCGTTCGTCCCGTCGACAGCCAAGTCGATGATTTGCTTGCCGAATGCAAAGAGGTCGCAGCCAAGGGACAGCGCGTTTTGGTCACGACACTGACCAAGCGAATGGCCGAGGATCTCACTGAATTCATGCACGAGGCGGGGATTCGCGTGCGCTATCTGCACTCGGACATTGATACGCTTGAGCGCATCGAGATCATTCGCGATCTCAGGCTCGGCGCCTTTGATGTTTTGGTCGGGATCAACCTTCTGCGTGAGGGATTGGACATTCCCGAATGCGCGCTGGTAGCAATCCTTGATGCCGATAAAGAAGGCTTCCTCCGATCGAAAACCTCTTTGGTGCAAACGATCGGACGGGCGGCTCGCAACATCGATGGCCGCGTGATCCTCTATGCCGACCAGATGACCGCAAGCCTTACATCCGCGATCGATGAGACGAACCGGCGCCGAGAGAGGCAGCAGGCTTACAACACCGCCAATGGGATAACGCCGGAATCGGTTAGCAAGGCGATCGCCGATATCTTGGGCAGTACCTACGAGGGCGACTACGTCACCGTCGATATCGACGAGGAAACACCACATCTTGTGGGCCACAATCTCCAGGCCCATCTCGACGAAATGCGAAATCGCATGCTCGCCGCTGCAGCAGATCTGGAATTTGAGGAAGCGGCCCGACTGCGTGACGAAATTCGTAGGCTCGAAGAAATGGATCTTGTATTGGCGGAGCCGATGTCGCGAACGCCTCAGAGCTCGTCGAGACACGGGCAGGGTAGCAGTAAACGTGACGGCAAGAAGCGCGGCGATCCACGCTCAACGGCAGGACGGCCGGGCACCCGGCAAACGCGTTCCAAGAGCGGAAGACCAGCGTCGAAGCATTAGGCCGGGCCGCCCGCGGTGCTGCTCTTTCTTGACACGCTTCGAAACCCAGCCGGCTTTGTCGATCGTCAAACTGCATCGGATATGAGAAACCCATACCGATGCTGAGGCATTCGCTCGTTTTTGCCCAACTGCTGAGGGGCTCAATTCGCGACCTGGCGCCGATCGTCATCGTGATTGCGGTCTTTCAGCTCGCGGTTCTCCAGCAACCGCTTCCCGATCTCGCCAAAACGCTAATCGGCCTTCTTTTCGTTGTTTTCGGGCTCACGCTCTTTGTGCGTGGCCTCGAAATGGGCCTGTTCCCGGCGGGTGAAGCTCTTGCTGAATCGCTCACTCGCAAAGGAAGCCTCCTCTGGATGTTAGTATTCGCCTTTGCTCTCGGCTTCGGAACCACCATAGCCGAGCCCGCGCTTATCGCGGTGAGCGCGGAAGCAGCCCAAGCCGCGGCAGACGGTGGTGTGCTCGGCAACGATGTCGCGTCCCTCAACCGTTTCCGGGTCGCGCTTCGAATAACTGTCGCTGCGTCGGTCGGTGGCGCTCTGGTTCTCGGCGTGTTCAGGATCATACGAGGCTGGCCGATCCACTACTTCATGATCGGTGGATACATTGTGGTCGTCCTCATAACCCCATTTGCGCCCGCCGCCATCATCGGTATCGCCTACGATTCCGGTGGCGTTACAACGTCGACCATCACCGTGCCGCTCGTCACCGCGCTCGGCGTCGGTTTGGCACAAATGATCAAAGGGCGTGATCCGATGGTCGACGGGTTCGGGCTGATCGCTTTTGCTTCGCTAAGCCCGATTATTTTTGTGCTTATTTTCGGCGTCGTCTGGTTTCAAGGCAGTTCATTGATCACGGCAGCCGGGGCATGGTGACATGATCCCTATACTTGTCGACGTCGTGGAGACAGTGGCACGCACAACCGTGGACCTCGCGCCAATCATCGCAATGCTATTTGTCTTTCAATATGTCGTCATCCGGCGACCGTTGCCGCATCTAAAACAGGTCCTGTTTGGATTTGCCTATGTGCTGATCGGTCTAAGCCTTTTTCTTGTCGGCTTGAACGAGGCGCTGTTTCCCGTCGGCCGGGCTATGGCGCAGCAACTCACGGCACCGGAATTTCTTGCTGCATTTGCCGGTAATCACAATTGGTCGGTCTATTTGTGGGTCTATGCGTTTGCCGCGTGTGTTGGCTTCTCGCCGAGCCTTCGCTGATTGCGGTATCACTGAAGGCCGAAAAGGTATCGGCGGGAACGGTCACCGCGTGGGGGTTGCGCATCGCTGTCGCGACCGGCGTCGCCGCCGGCGTCGCACTGGGTACATTCCGCATCGTTAGCGGGATCCCTCTCTACTATTTCATCATTGCCGGCTACATCGTCGTCGTCCTGCAAACGATCCGGGTTAATCGCGCAATTATTCCATTGGCCTACGATTCGGGCGGTGTGACGACCTCTTCTGTGACAGTTCCTCTGCTCGCCGCTCTTGGGCTTGGGCTTGCCAGCACAATCCCCGGACGTGACCCCCTGGTCGACGGCTTTGGACTGATCGCATTCGCCAGCTTGTTCCCAATCATGTCGGTGATGGGCTACGCGCAATTCGGCGCGTGGTGGCGCCGACGCTCGGACGCTCAACAGAAAGGAACGCAACATGAAGCTTAAATTGATTATGGCCTTGGTCCGAGACGAAAACACGGAATCGATCCTCGAGGCAGCTCGCGACGCAGGCGCAACCGGGGCCACCGTGATCACCAGTGCGCGCGGTGAAGGTTTGGTTCCAGAAAAAACGTTCCTCGGTCTGGATCTAAGCGGTCGTCGGGATCTGCTAATGTTCTTGGTAGCCGATCAGCTCGCGCGCGATATTCTCGAAACAATCGCAAGAGTCGGACGGTTTGAAGAAGAGAGAGGTGCGGGCATTGCATTTCAGGTGGAAATCGAAGATGCAGTAGGCTTGTCGAGCCAACTCACTACTATTTCCGACGAAATCAAGGACGAGGTATGACCACTCACCCTTACATCAAGGTTAGCGAGGTGATGACCCGGCCCGTGCGCACGATCGACCGCATGGCGACCGTTCGCGACGCGCTTAAAATACTCGATGAAACCGGTGTCAGCTCGCTTGTGATCGAGAGGCGCGATGAACGCGATGAACTTGGTATCGTGGTTATTTCCGATATCGCAAGTCACGTTATCGCCGAGAATCGCTCACCCGATCGCGTGAATATTTACGAAATAATGAGCAAGCCCGTTCTTACCTTGGATCGCGACATGGACATCCGTTATGCGATCCGGCTGTTGGACAATTTCAACCTATCCCGTGGGCTCGTCGTGGACCACGACCGCACGTTGCTGGGCATCGTAACCCTGCGCGACATGGTTGTTCGCTACGCGCATGTCGTCGAAACAAAGGAAACCGCGAGCAACTAACGCAGCCGCCGCCGGCCAATTGGAATTCGCCACAAAGGCACTTGAGACCCTGTGATCGGTCTTTATATTGAAAGCAGTCTTATTCTGTCTCCTCAAGCGCGGCTGAGCGCGCCTCGAGCCGCGCATCGCCCGCCGAGCGAAAGCCCTCCCGCATGATGTATGTCATGAGTGCTGCCGGTTTGATTGTGTTGCTGCTCGGCGGCGATTTCTTGGTGCGGGGCGCGGTCTCACTCGCACGTCGGCTAGATATATCTACCCTCATCATTGGCCTCACGGTCGTCGCGTTGGGCACCTCGGCGCCAGAACTTGTCGTCAGCGTTGAAGCAGTTCTCGCCGGCTCTCCCGGCATTGCTATCGGAAATGTCGTTGGCAGTAATATTGCCAATGTGTTGATGGTCCTCGGCATACCCGCACTCGTCGCGCCGATCCTATGCGAGGGGCACCTAACCAAGCGAACGATGGTCTACATGCTTTTGGCAAGTACGCTGTTTGTCGCGTTCTGCTGGATGGGGACGCTGGACTGGTGGCACGGCGTCATTTTGTTGCTTCTGTTTGTCGGGTTCATCGTCGATTCCTATTTTCGTGCGATGCGTGACCAGGACGACGCCATGTCTGTCGCGTCCGAGGTTGACGAAATTCAGTCGGTTCCAGGATCAATTCTCATCACCGTTATTGCTATTGCAGGCGGGTTGGTGGCCTTGATGCTCGGTTCGTACCTGCTGGTTGAGGGCGCGAGTGCGATCGCTCGCAGCTTCGGTGTTTCAGAATCGGTGATCGGGCTTACACTTGTCGCGATCGGAACCTCGCTCCCAGAACTCGCGACTTGCGTTATGGCGGCTGTGCACAAGCACGGCGACGTCGCAATCGGCAATGTGATTGGAAGCAATCTCTTCAATATTCTTGCCGTAATGGGCACCGCTTCGGTCGTGGGAACCATTCCTGTCCCCGACAAGTTTCTCGTTTTCGATTTCTGGATCATGCTAGCGGCCGCGCTTTTGCTGCTCCCGTTCGTTCTCAGAGGGCAGCAAATCGAACGATCGGCAGGCGTTATTTTCGTCGTCGCTTACACCGCGTTCATCGCCAGTCAATTTCTGGGCTTTTCGGGCGTTGCCGCCGTTCACGGTTGAACTAGACTGCGGCCATGAAGCAAACAAAGCGTGCGACGTCGTGGCCGGTGTTGCCCTCATAACCGGAGCGGCGATTCGCATCGGCCGCGCTATCTCCGAAGGGCTCGCACAACAGGGCTGGACCATTGCGATACATCACTACAGCTCGACCGACGCGGCTCGAGAGCTGGTCGAGGAAATCGGGCGCGCCGGTGGTCGTGCCGCTGGTTTCGACGCAGACTTGTCTCAGGAAAGCCAAGCGCAGTCGCTGATCGATCGGGTGGGCGATGAACTTGGTCCTGTCACCTGTCTCGTGAACAGTGCCTCGGTTTTTGAGCGGGATGATCTTGAAACCGTTACTTTGGAATCCTGGACACACCACATCGGTGTTAACCTCCGCGCACCATTCGTTCTAACGCAACAATTTTCTCGGCAAGTGCCCGACGCATCGAGTGGCAATATCATCAACATTCTCGACCAACGGGTATGGAATCTGACCCCTCACTTCACGTCGTACACCCTCAGCAAAGCAGCCCTTTGGACTCTTACCCAAACCACCGCGATGGCACTTGCGCCACGGATTCGGGTGAACGCGATTGGGCCGGGCGCGACTTTGCCAAGCCGCCGTCAAAGCACTGACGAGTTTCAGCGACAGGTCGACGCAACTCCGTTGCAACGAGCCGTTGGTGTCGATGAGATTAGTCGCGCCGTGAGGTTCATCCTCGATTCTCCGACACTTACCGGTCAGATGATTGCTCTCGACGCCGGCCAACATCTCGGCAACTCATCCGAGCCAGTACGATTTAGCGAGTAGAGATGTCGTTGTCTGCAGATGACCAACCTGGGGATTTCGCTGGCAGCGTGGGCATTCGTCACGTTTTCGTCCGTGATCTTGAGCTCGGCGTAAAGGTCGGTGTTCATACCTTCGAACGTGTCACAACCCAACCCGTACGGATCAATGTCGATCTGTATGTACGCGAGGAGGCAATCGGAACGGATCAGTTGTCCGATGTCGTTTGCTACGAGGATGTGGTCGACGGAATCAAAGAAATCATCAGCGCCGGTCACGTAAATTTGGTTGAGACCCTGGCTGAAAACATCGCGCAGATGTGCTTGAAAGATCATCGTGTAGTCAAATGCCGTATTCGGGTCGAAAAGCTGAAAGTAATTGCTGAGGCGGCAAGCGTTGGCGTTGAAATAGAACGACACCGCACAACCTGAGGTTAGAACAACCATTGAATACGGCGTTTAGATCTGCAAGTTGTACACAGATCAATTCGAATACTTAGAAATTAAGGAAACTGGAGTATTTCGACATAAACATGATCAGTTGTATTTAGAGGTAATACGCTTGACATAGAAAAACGTAATAATTTCAATGAGTTTATGATATTGCCTAATTATTAGGCATTTAGGCAAAAAAGGCCGGATCTTGCCCCTTGTCGGTAGCCCAGCCTCACTTGTCCACAATGTTACCCACAGGAACCGTGGATAGTGTCACGATGGTGTGAGGACACGCCGCTCCGATCACGCTGTGGTGAAGGCTAGCCACCGAGCCCAGGAAACCGCTCATTTCTCCCGGCTAAGCGACTATCGTTCCACCCATGGCCAGCAATATGCCCGAACCGACCGGCGAACGAACAACAACCAGACGGCGTAAACCGCGCATATCCAAGGCCCCAGTTTGGCGAGAGCCCTCGGCCTGGGAGGCCCTACCGCTGGCGATCGGCACAGCGACGGGTCACGAGATAATTCGCTCTCATGTAAGAACGGTTACCTCGAAGCCCGGCGTCTACCGGATGCTCGATGCCGATGGCAACGTTCTATACGTCGGCAAGGCCAAAAACCTCAAGAAACGATTGACCAGTTACACCCGTGTGATCGGACAATCCCATCGCATCCTGCAAATGGTAGGGATGACAGCTAGTGTCGAAATAATAGCTACGCATACTGAAGTAGAGGCACTACTTCTCGAATCGAACCTAATAAAAAAATTGAAACCACGTTTCAACATTATCTTACGAGACGATAAATCGTTTCCTTACATACTGTTACGTCGTGATCACAAATGGCCGCAAATTACGAAATACCGGGGTTCGCGGAATCGTGCCGGCGAGTATTTCGGCCCCTTTGCGTCGGCGGGCGCGGTTAACAGCACGATCAACGCGCTACAACGCGCCTTTCCTCTACGATCCTGCTCGGACAGCGTTTTCGACAGTAGAACGCGCCCCTGCCTGCAATACCAAATAAAACGCTGCACGGCCCCCTGCGTTGGGCGTATTGGCGATGACGACTACGACACGCTGGTCGACGAAACGCGCTCGTTTCTTAGGGGTGAGAGTCAGGGCGTACAGCGGCGTTTGTCCAAACGCATGCAGTACGCGAGTGAATCCCTCGATTTCGAAACCGCGGCGATCTATCGTGATCGTATTCGCGCGCTATCGCAGATCCAAGCGCGCCAGGGAATCAATACCGGCGCGGTTAGCAATGCCGACGTCATCGCGGCCGAGCAACAAGCTGGCCAGGTCTGCGTACAAGTATTTTTCTTCCGCGGCGGGCAGAATTACGGAAACCGCGCCTACTTCCCGCGTCACGAACGCAGTGCCGCGGTAACCGAGGTGCTCACGGCGTTCGTAACCCAGTTCTATGCCGATAAGCAGCCGCCACGGCAGATCCTGCTGAGCCATAAGATCGACGGGCACGCGCTTATCGAGGAAGCGCTTAGCATCCGGGCCGATACCAACGTTCGACTATCGACGCCGCAGCGCGGCGAAAAGCGAAGCCTTATCAACCACGCTGTTCTCAACGCTCGCGAGGCTTTGAACCGACGTTTGGCAGAAAGTGCTTCACAGCGAGATCTGCTTGATCGGGTCGCCGAACTGTTCGGGTTGGAAGCCACGCCTGAGAGAATTGAAGTCTTTGACAACTCGCATGTCTCGGGCACGAACCAGGTCGGCAGCATGATCGTTGCCGGACCGGAGGGATTCGTCAAAACCAGCTACCGCAAGTTCAATATCAAGGACGAAACCCTGGCCCCAGGCGACGATTATGGAATGATGCGCGAGGTGTTGAACCGCAGATTTCGACGGTTAATGAAAGACGACGATGACCGCCACGGTGGCCAGTGGCCGGACTTGATCCTCGTCGACGGTGGTGCCGGCCAGTTGAGTGCGGCCCTGCAGATATTCGCAGACCTTGGTGTCGCTGACGTCGACCTGGTGGCAATCTCAAAAGGACCAGATCGCAACGCCGGCCGAGAGCGCTTTTTCCTGCCCCACCGTGATCCGTTCTCACTCCCACCGAACGATCCGGTTCTCTATTTTCTCCAGCGCCTCCGCGACGAGGCGCATCGTTTTGCAATTACGGCTCACCGTGCCCGGCGCAGCCGCGGGATCACGCGCTCACCACTTGATGAAGTCGCAGGTGTGGGCGCCAAGCGTAAACGGGCGTTGCTCCACCATTTTGGCTCGGCGCGATCGGTGGCACAGGCCGGATTGGTAGACCTTGAGAAGGTCGACGGGATCAGCAGAACCGTCGCGCAAACGATCTATGACCATTTTCACAGTGACGAGTGAATCCGCACGTCGAGTGATATAGTTTCGAGCGATGCTAACCAAACTGCCGAACCTCCTTACGCTTGCTCGGATTGCGCTAATTCCAGCGCTGGTCGGCGCTTTCTACATCGAGGGTCGGTTCAGCAATTGGGCAACCTTGTTGATTTTCGTGAGCGCCGGCATCACTGACTATTTCGACGGATATTTTGCCCGCAGCCTGGGGCAAGTCTCCGCACTTGGCCGGTTCTTAGATCCAGTCGCCGACAAACTCCTGGTTGCTGCAGCCATCCTCATGCTGGTGGCCCTCGATCGCGTTACCGGAATCACCGTTCTGGCAGCAGTTGTTATCCTGTGCCGCGAAATCCTTGTATCCGGTTTGCGCGAATTCCTAGCTGAAATTCGCGTTAGTCTTCCGGTCAGCAACCTGGCCAAGTGGAAGACGATGCTTCAAATGGTCGCGATTTCCTTTCTCTTGATCGGAAGTGCCGCGCCGTTTGGCCTCCCGGCAACCGAGATCGGTGCCTACGGATTATGGATCGCCGCGCTGTTAACGCTATATACCGGCTATGACTATCTCCGAGCCGGACTTCGCTATGTTCGCGGCGCAGATAATTCAGCGTCGCAGGCTAATTCGGTCGCGCCCGCGAAGCCGACCAGCCAAACCTAACCCGGATGGCCGACCAGTGATGCTGTTTGCATGAAGCAGTTTGGCATTGTTGGTTGGAAGGGTAGCGGCAAAACGACACTCGTCGTCAACCTGTTGCCCGAGTTACTTCGGCGCGGACTTAAGGTCTCCACACTTAAACACGCTCACCACAGTTTCGATATCGATCAACCCGGCCGCGACTCCCACGAACATCGGAAGGCCGGCGCGGCTGAAGTGATGATCAGCTCTGGACGAAGGTGGGCATTGATGCATGAAAACCACGATTGCGGCGAAGCTGGTCTCGAGGAACTCGCGGCCAAGATGCAGGACGTTGACCTCCTTCTGGTCGAGGGCTTCAAGCGTGAATCATTTGACAAGCTCGAAGTTCATCGGCTTAGCGTCGGCAAACCGTTGTTGGCGCCCGAGGACCCTAATATCGTCGCGATTGCGGTCGACGAAACAGTCGCCGATATCGATCGCCCTCAGCTCGATATCAACGACATCCCTGGCATTGCCGATTTCATCGTCGAACGATGCGGCTTCCCCATACGGCAATCGCAGCAACAAACGGCCGATCGGCAGGCCTGATATGGCGCAGCTAAGTGACGATTGCTTTGCGGCCGGATCATCGATGATGACGACCGCTGAAGCATTGGCTTTGATCTCTGCGCGCATAGGGCCGGTGACTGATACCGAGACACTCGGGCTTCGCGACGCCGTGAATCGAATTCTCGCCCAAGATGTCGTCGCCGATCATGCCGTGCCACCGCATGACAATTCTGCCGTTGATGGCTACGCATTCGCATTTAGCGAACTCGATAGTGACGCGGACACGACGACATTCGTGGTCTCCGGACGCGCAACGGCAGGTCACCCACTAGACGCCAATACCGAGCCACGCACCGCGGTACGCATCTTCACCGGCGCCGTTATGCCGGCGGGCTGCGATACCGTTGCGATGCAGGAAGACTGCGATGCGATATCTCAACGGGTAACCATTCCGCGTGGGCTGGCACGTGGTGCCAATCGACGAAAAGCGGGCGAAGACACCACGGCTGGCACCACGATCCTGAAGCGCGGTCATCGCCTCCGGCCGCAGGATATCGGCCTTGCGGCGTCGGTCGGCCGCGCCGAGCTGGTCGGCTACCGACGGCTCCGCGCCGCCATTTTCTCAACCGGAGATGAGGTGCGCGAACCGGGTACGGACATGGCTGAGGGCGGCATCTACGATGCCAATCGCTACATACTCCTCGCCCTGCTTGATGGATTGGGTTGCGAGGTCTGTGATCTCGGCATCTTGCCCGACGATCGGTTTGAGATTCGCCCGACCCTCGAGCATGCAGCCGCATCAGCTGACGTTATCGTTAGCTCGGGCGGTGTATCGGTTGGTGAGGAAGATCATATTAAGGCGGCGGTCCAGGAACTTGGTCACCTTCATTTTTGGCGCCTCGCGATCAAACCGGGCCGGCCCCTTGCGCTGGGGCAAATCGGATCAACCCCCATCGTTGGATTACCCGGCAATCCAGTCGCTGCAATGGTAACGTTTGTCCGTTTCGCGCGCCCACTTATCCTGCGCCTCGGCGGGGCCACCGATGTCGCACCCAACTTATTTCGGGTACGAGCCGCCTTCGAGCACACCAAGAAACGAAATCGCCGAGAATGGATACGGGTTCGGTTGGTGGCAGGTACTGATGGTACGCTTTCAGCGCACAAGTTCGAACGCCAAGGCGCCGGCATTCTAACGTCGCTGGTCGATTCGGACGGCTTGGTTGAACTGCCCGAGGATCTCACCCATCTCGCCGCGGGCTCGATGGTCGACTTTTTGCCTTTTAGCGAGGTGACGCCATGAAGATCCTTTACTTCGCATGGCTTAAAACGCAAACCGGCGTGGGTGAGGAAACGGTCGACCCGCCATCCCAGGTAAAGACGGTCCAGGATCTAATCGACTGGTTGAAAACTCGCGGCGATGGATACGCTCAGGCGCTCGCCGATCCCAGCGTCGTTCGGGTTGCGGTCAATCAGGAGTATGCCAAGCGGGATGCGGCCGTTGGGTCGGACGACGAAGTTGCCCTATTTCCGCCGGTGACCGGGGGATGATAAGAGTGCGACGTGATGGCGGTACGCATACAGCAGCACGATTTCGACGCCGGTCAGGAAATAGCCACCCTGACAGCGAATAACCACGCCATCGGTGGTGTCGTTACTTTTATCGGCCGCGTTCGCGATATGACGAACGGCGGAGAGCTTACGGCAATGACGCTCGAGCATTATCCGGGCATGACCGAGCGCGAACTCGAAAAGATCGAGACCGAGGCGGGTTCGCGTTGGCCGATCGAGGCGTCGCTAATCGTTCACCGCCACGGTCGTTTGGAACTGGGAGATCAAATCGTTCTGGTCATCACAGCGTCACCTCACCGCCACGCCGCATTTGAAGCAAATCAGTTTCTGGTCGATTGGTTAAAAACCAAGGCACCGTTTTGGAAGATGGAATCGACCGAGCAGGGCGAAGCATGGGTCGAGGCCAAGTCGAGCGATGATCGTGCGGCCGCGCGGTGGGTCACCGAATAGATCGAGTAAGGATAGTTATGAAATCGATTACCGCAGCGGTGCTGCGCGAACCTGGGATGCCTTTTTCTCTCGAAAACGTTGAGCTCGATGATCCCCGCGAAGATGAGATTCTGGTTCGCATCGTCGCCGCCGGGATTTGCCACACCGACATCAGCGCCCAATCACGCATTCCCACCCCGGCCGTTCTCGGGCACGAAGGCGCCGGCATCGTCGAGGCGATCGGCCAAGCGGTAACCAAAGTGAAGAAGGGTGATTCTGTCGTCCTGACGTTCGGATTTTGCGGCGCTTGCCCAAGCTGTTACGAAGGTGCACCCCATCGTTGCGACAACATGGCGGCGCTGCAGTTCGGTTGCCAGCGGCCGGACGGCAGTCCCACAATGAGTATGGGCGGCGATGTTGTTCACGGCGCCTTCTTTCAGCAATCCTCCTTTGCAACATATGCGTTGGCTACCGAGCGTAATGCGGTTCCGGTCGGCAGGAATATACCGCTTCATGAATTGGCTGCGCTTGGCTGCGGCATTCAAACTGGCGCCGGAGCCGTGATGAACTCGCTCGCTGTGCGCGCCGGTGAAAGCCTAGCGGTTTTTGGGGTCGGTTCGGTCGGTCTTAGCGCGGTCATGGCTGGTGTCGTCGTCGGAGCTCAACCTATTATTGCCATTGATATTCATCCGCGGCGCTTGGAAATGGCCCTTGAGCTCGGCTCTTCCCACACGATCGACGCACGCGAGGGCGATGTAAGCGCGCGCGTACGCGCCATCACCGGTCGTGGCGTAAACCACAGTCTCGAAACCTCGGCCGACGAGCAGGCTTTCAATGATGCAATCACCTGTTTATCGATGGGCGGCAGCTGTGCCCTGGTAACCGTGCCCCACTTAGGTGCACCATTCGCGTTCACACCGCGTTCGTTAATTGCCCTCGAAGCTACTCTGAAGGGCGTTCTGGAGGGATCGAGCGTCCCCGACGTATTTATCCCCCGCCTTATCGATCTTTACGCAGCGGGAAAGTTTCCCATCGATCGGTTGGTCACGACCTACCCTTTTGCGGAAATCAATCAGGCAATCGAAGACAGCCATTCAGGCAGCGCAATCAAACCGGTTCTGTTGATACCGGGCGAGTAGAGCATGCGGCACAAGAAAAAAGCAGCATAAGCTGCCTTTACACGGCCATTGATACTCCAAAGCTATTCAGCTGCTGCTTCGCTCGGCAGTTCGATGCGCTTGGGTTCGCGCTGGTTTACCAGCGCATCGTAGTCTTCCATCATCTGTTGACCGACAATTCCCACTTTGAATGTGAGATCGTCTATCTGGCTTACCGGGGTTACCTCGGCGGCAGTGCCGGTCACAAATACCTCTTCTGAGTTAGCCAGTTCCTCCGGCATGATCACGCGATCAACGACACGGTAGCCACGTTTCTCGGCGAGTTCGATAACGGTTCGCCTCGTGATGCCATCAAGGAAGCAATCGGGTGTGGGCGTGTGCAGTACGCCTTCCTGGACCAGGAATATGTTCGCACCAGTACACTCCGCGACCCGACCCCGCCAATCAAGCATCAGGGCATCGTCAAAGCCCTCCGCTTCGACCTCGTGCTTGGAAAGAGTGCAGATCATATAGAGTCCGGCCGCCTTGGTTTTGACTGGAGCAGTGTCGGGGGCAGGACGACGCCATCGTGCGGTTTTCAACCGAATGCCTTTCAATCGCGCTTCCGGAGAGAAATATGAAGGCCACGGCCACGCCGCGATCGATAAATGGATCTTCGTCTCCTGTGCCGAAACACCCATCATCTCAGCACCGCGCCATGCGACGGGGCGTATGTAACCATCGACGATATTGTTTTTATCGAGGACGTCCCTTGCAGCCTGCGTGATCGCGTCGACGCTGTAAGGAAGCTCGAAGCCAAGCGCTCGGGCAGATTCCGCGAGGCGCTCATGATGCTCACGCACCTTGAAAATCTCCCCGCCATAAGCCCGTTCGCCTTCAAATACCGCGCTGGCGTAGTGCATCGCGTGGGTCAATATGTGCACTTTGGCATCACGCCAATCGAGCATTGCGCCGTCAAACCATATATGGCCATCACGGTCGTCAAAAGAAGGGCCGGCCATCGCAATCCGTCCTAGCTTAGTGTTAGAAAATGTCGCGGTAACGTGGTTCTGGGTAACATTGTGAGCTTTGCAAGTCAACGCAGGTCGCTCTGTTTTGCCCGTACAAGCGGGTAGAATGGTCGAGCTAGTGCCACGGGCCAAATTTTGAATAGCGGATTGTTGCGCATGACGCCGCACATATTGGTGGTCGACGACGATACTCGCCTTCGCGACCTCCTCCAGAAGTTCCTGAGCGAAAACGGCTATCGCGTAACGACGGCTTCGGCAGCCGACGAGGCCTACCGGCAGATCTGTGTTTTCGACTTTGACTTGTTGGTCGTCGACGTGATGATGCCAGGTCAAAGCGGTCTCGAATTTACGGAAAAACTGCGTCGCGAGAGTTCGGTTCCGATTCTGCTCTTGACCGCGATGGGCGAACCGGAAAACCGTATTGACGGTTTCGAACGCGGCGCCGACGATTATCTCGCGAAGCCATTCGAACCACGTGAACTGATCCTACGCATAAGCGCCATTCTGCGTCGTGTTGGGGAGAGCGAAACACCTACGGAAATCAGACTCGGTGACGCCCTGGTCAATCTCGCGCGGGGCGAGCTCATAGAGCAAGATCGATCGGTGCTTTTGACCTCCAGCGAAGCGCAACTAATTCGGATTTTCGCCCGCAGCCCCGGCGTCACCTTGTCGCGAACTGAACTCAGTCGCCAAATCGGTGGCACCAGCGAGCGCGCGATCGATGTACAGGTGACGCGGCTTCGCCGCCGGATCGAGCCGGATCCAAAATCACCTCGATTTCTACAAACTGTGTGGGGCGAAGGCTATGTGCTGTGGCCAGATGAATAAGCCCTCGCGATTTACGACGCCCCTCCCAAGCGTGAGTGCGTTCGGATGAAGCGACTTCTGCCGCGTAGTCTTTTCGGCCGGGCCCTGTTGATTCTGGTAACGCCCGTCGTCCTCATCCAGCTGATCGCCACGTTCGTGTTTTTCGACCGTCACTGGGATGACTTAACCCGCCGGCTGGCGCTCGGATTTGTTGGCGACATTGGAATGGTGCTTCAGGACTTTCGCCAAAACCCCGACCCTAACTTTCGCGACCGCCTGTTCGATCGCGCCCGCCGCCATATGACCATTGAGTTTACGTGGCACCCCGACGGGATACTTCCCAACGCGCCAGGTCCTTTCAGAATAAAAAACCTAATTCTGGATGGCCGACTTCGTAAAGCGCTGAGCGAACGCATGTCGTTGCCTTTCCGCATCGACACGACGACATTTTCTGATCGAATCGAGGTCAAACTCCAGCTCCCCGACGGAGTCCTCCAAGCATCCAGTTCTCGCAAACGTCTTACCAGCACCACGACCGGCCTTTTCGTGATGTGGATGGTTGGAACTGCCATCATATTGTTGGCAATCGCGATCGTTTTCCTAAGGAATCAGTTGAAGCCTATTGGGCGTCTTGCTGAGGCCGCCGACGCCTACGGGCGGGGCCACGAGATCGATCCCGTCAAACCGGCCGGCGCGACCGAGGTCAGGCGCGCGGCGCGCGCGTTCCTCACGATGCGCCAACGTATTCAACGTCAAATGGACCAACGAACCGAGATGCTTGCGGGCGTCTCGCACGACCTTCGAACGCCGCTCACGCGTATGAAACTGCAATTGGCGATGCTGGGGAACACCCAGGAAGCTGCAAACCTCAGTTCCGACGTCGTGGAAATGGAAGCCATGATCGACGCATATTTGGCTTTTGCGCGCGGCCAAGACACTGAAGCGCCGGCCGCCGTCGACGTACATGCACTCCTGCGCGAAATCGTTGCGCAGGCGCAACGCAAGGGAAATGAGGTCAATCTTAATAATGGTCGGGCGTTGCATGCTGTATTGCGGCCCAACGCCATGCGGCGATGCCTCACCAACCTCGTCGACAATGCCGGGCGATTTGGGACCCACGTGGAAGTGTCTGCATCTCAGAGCGAAGATTTTCTGGCGATTACCGTCGACGATGACGGCCCGGGAATCGACGAGGATGATCGCGAAGAGGTATTTAGACCGTTCTTTCGACTTGAGTCGTCACGCAATTCGGAAACCGGCGGAAGTGGACTCGGTCTATCAATCGCACGGGATGTCGCCCGCGGTCACGGCGGCGACGTTGTGCTGTCGCAATCTCCCCAGGGCGGGCTGCGGGCCGAGGTTCGTCTCCCCGCTTAACCACCTGGATCAAAACAAGCGTCCACCATCCGGCACGCCCGGGGCGACGCCGATAAGGCTGACGGCACCCTTGCGGTCGGGGAAGCCGAGCACCAGCACCTCCGACATGAACTTACCGATTTGACGAGGCGGAAAATTGATCACAGCGGCCACTTGCCGACCGACCAGGTCAGCGATTTGATAGAGGTCGGTAATCTGAGCTGACGATTTCCGTGTCCCTATCTTCGGACCGAAGTCGATCGTCAATTTGTAGGCTGGTTTGTGCGCTTCCGGAAACGTTTCGGCGGTTACGATCGTGCCGATGCGGATGTCCACTTTGAGGAAATCCTCAAACCCAATTTGCTCGGCGATGTTGCCCTGGGTCGATCCCATCGCTCGACGGGTCAGGCTCTAGCTGGCCGCCGATGGGGTGTCGTTCTCGGCCCGCTTCCGTCCTATCGAACGACTTCTGAGGATAACGCTCTCGGCGCGGGCCAACTGACTGTCGAGTGACGCCATTGTGGTCGCCATGTCCTCACTGTCATCGCGGAGCCAAAGACCGAATGTTCTTACATAGATCACTGCTAATCCATTGGCGCGCGCAAAACCCTTAATCCCAGTGCTCGACAAATCAGCGCATTCCAACATCCACTGAATCGATCGACGTAATGTTTGCGTGGTGCAAAGTGCGGCGGCCGGATCGCAACGGAGATCGCGAACAATCCTACCCACAGCTTCCTTATATGGGGAGAGCGCATCAAATCGGGCCATAACGACCTCGAAGACTCTATCCCTCGCCGTCGCGTCAAGGTCACGGTCAGGCTCGATAGCGCTCGCCATCGCCGTGTCCACTCGCGCGACAAAGGCCGAAAAAATTGCCGCTTTGGAAGAGAACACCCGGTACAGATCCTCGAGCGGCATCCCGGTCGCGCGCGCAATCCGAAACAAGGTCAATTGTGACCAGCCGTGAACCACGATCAGTTCAAGCGTGGCATCGATGATTCGCTCACTGGCATCCTTAGCAGCTCGTGAGCGGCGCGGACGCTTTGCCATAGCCGATCCCTTCCTCGCGCAGCAATAAAACAGACCCGATTGTAGAAGCGGGCCTACTTGCCGCGCAATGCGCGTCGACCAAAGTAGAACTAGACTAGCTGGCGAGTTCGCGCGAACGCTGAGTGGCCGCGACGACCGCACGCGCCATCAACTCGGCGAGAGCGTCACCGTCCACCAGCACACTCAACGCTGCCTCGGTCGTGCCGCCCGGGCTTGTTACATTTCGTCGCAGGACGTCGGCCGGGGTGGTGTCACGATAAGCGAGTTCACCAGCACCACATACCGTGGCACGGGCAAGATTCATTGAAAGAGCTGAGGGGAGCCCGGCTCGGACGCCCGCCGATGCCAAGCACTCGATCAGATAAAACACGTAGGCCGGGCCACTACCCGAGACCGCCGTGACGGCATCCATGAGCCCTTCATCATCGACCCACGCAGTTGCACCGACTGCAGCGAGCAAACGCTCCGCTATCGCTTTGGCACCATCATCAACGCGTCGATTGGCGAAGAGAACTGTGATCCCGCGACCGACCGCCGCCGGCGTATTCGGCATCGATCTGACGATCGCGGCATCATCTCCAAGGACGGCTTCAAAATACGACGTTGGTTTTCCGGCAGCGATCGACAGAAAAAATTGCGTACGATCCTTAAGCACCGCATAGGTTGGCACGACGCTGTCCATGGCCTGAGGCTTTACCGCGAAAACGGTAACGCTTGCGCCGAAATCAGGTGGCATTTCTGCGAACGATGCGACCCCTCCAACCCCTTTCGCAATCACACGGTTGCGCGCGTCATCATCAGGCTCGATGACGTAAATGTCGCTCGGCTTGATACCCTGGTTGAGCCAACCGTCGAGTAACGCTCCCCCCATTTTGCCGCCGCCGACGAGCAGTAGCGTAGGGGTCATGCCTCGCCTTTGGTTTCCAGTAGCGCCGCGCTAATTGCCTGGGGCGGTGACTTGCCGCCCCAAAGAACAAATTGGAATGCCGGAAAGTAACGTTCGCATTCGCTGAGCGCGATCTCAATGAGAGCTTCCCAAGGTGCGTTATCGGCTGTCTGAATAGTGTTGATCAGTTGTGCATGGCGAAACGTAACCACGTCGTCATCCGGCGACAGCGCGAAGTGGCCTAACCAGGTCCGCTCGTTGATAAGCGTTAAAAGCGTGTGGACATCGGCGCGTCTAGGCTTGGCTACTTTGACATCGAAAGTGCACGAGACGTAAAGCACGTCGGGATCAGATCGCCACAGAAACCACAACTGGTAGGTACACCACCCGCCGCCGATCCACACTGTCAGTTCATCGTTCTGGTTGCGATCAAAGGGCCATTCGTTGAACGCAATAAGCTCTTCGATCGCATCGAGTGGGTTGTCCTCGATACTGTCGAGGGTAAGCGATGGACTCATGGGCATACCCCTAGCGCGCACTCCGTGAGAGGCGGTCGAATATGAAATTTTTGGCAAACACGCGTCATGAGACTAAGAACGCGGCAAATCACAAAATATTGTAAAAATTGGCGAAGCAGCTACCAGAACTAGTGGAGGGTGCCAGAACAGGTACATGCGCGCAAGCCCCTTTCGGCGGGCTTGGCCGCAACCGGCTCAGCGGGGGATGCTATCGCTTCGGGCGCCGGGTCGAGGTCGACGTGCTTTTGCTGGATTTTGAATCAGCCTTCTTTGAATCAGCCTTCTTGGAGCGTGTCGCCGCGGATCTCGACTTGGTCGTTTTCGGCGACGCTTTCTTCGCCGCTGACGCCTTGGGTGTCGATTTGGCGGTCAAACCCAACTTCGTTTCCAACTCGGCCACCCGCGTGGCAAGCTTATCATTTTCCAGCCGCGCCTTCTGCGCCATTGCTTTGACCGTGTCGAACTCTTCTCGCGAAACGAGATCCATTGATTCCACGATACGTTCGAACTGTTGTTTGATTCTGTTGCTCGCCTCGTCGCGGGCAGTTTGCAACGATCCGATTGCATTTGTAGCGACCCGCGCTAAGTCGTCGAACAGGCGGTTGTCTGTTTGCATGTCGTTTACTTGCTACCCGTTTTCTGTCGGCGTTTGTACTCCAGTAATCTGGGACGTTTCGTGCAATCGTGCAAGGACACAACAGTTGTCGCCGCTGCGTACCGCGCCTATAACAAGTTCGGCTCCACCGGCCACGATCAATCGGGGCTTTGAGCTGACCCGGACGGTTTGGACTGATGTTGATTGCGACTCTTCCGGCGATCGCCTTCCCCACCCTAGACCCCGTTCTCGTGTCCCTCGACTTGGGTATCCTGCGGTTGGACATACGTTGGTATGCTCTTGCCTATATCGTCGGATTGATTCTCGGATGGCGTTACGTTCGCCACTATGCGGCCTATCCGGAAGCAAAACTATCGATTGAGCGGGTTGATGATTTCCTGGTTTGGGCAACACTCGCCGTGGTGCTTGGCGGCCGGCTTGGATACGCGTTGTTCTATCAAGCGAGCTATTTCGCTGCGCACCCCATTGAGATCTTAATGGTGTGGCATGGGGGTATGTCGTTCCACGGTGGATTGGTGGGGGTTGTCGTCGCGTTAATCCTGTACGCGCGCAGGCACCAACTTTCGCTTCTGCGCATGTCCGACGCGATCGCCTGCGCCGTACCGATCGGTTTGTTCTTTGGACGCATCGCCAACTTTATCAACGGGGAGTTATTTGGCCGGCACAGCGACGCTTCATGGGCAGTCGTGTTTCCAGCTGGTGGACCCTTGCCGCGACACCCCAGCCAATTATACGAGGCCACGTTGGAGGGGCTGCTGCTATTTTTCGTGTTGTTTGTTGCGAGCCGACGCACGAGCGTTCGCGAACGACCAGGCGTTCTGACCGGGATCTTTTGCGTGGGATATGCCTTGGCTCGGGCACTGGTCGAATTATTTCGCCAGCCAGATGCGCACCTTGGCTTTATATTGGGTCCGACGACCATGGGCCAATTACTGTCGGTTCCATTGCTCGCGCTGGGTGTTTATCTGATTTGGCGGGCAAAAACGACGGACGCCTAAGCCGTGGACACATCAGAATGAGTGAAACCAGCAACGCCGTTTCACTTTCCGACCACTTGACCGCCACCATTCTCAACAACGGTCCGATCAGTGTTGCCCATTACATGAGCGAAGCGCTCGCCAATCAATCATATGGCTACTACACCACGCGCGACCCGTTTGGGCCGGAAGGTGATTTCATCACCGCCCCTGAGGTCAGCCAGATGTTCGGCGAGTTGCTCGGCCTTTGGTGTGCCGACTTGTGGGCGCAGATGGACCGCCCGCCGATCGTCAATTTGGTCGAACTGGGACCCGGACGAGGAACTCTGATGGCCGATGCTTGGCGGGCGTCTCGGGCCCAGCTGGGGTTCCATGAGGCTGTCCATCTTCACCTTGTCGACGTCAGTCCAACGCTGCAAAGCTTGCAAAAACGTGCCTTGGCCGACAGCCAGCCCGGGTCGGGGCCGCATTGGCATCATGAATTGGCCGACGTACCCGAGGGTCCTACTCTGCTGATTGCCAATGAGCTTCTCGACGCCCTCCCGATTCATCAGTATCAACGGATGATCACCGGATGGCACGAGCGTCTGGTCGATGTCACGCCGGGATCGGATAACTTCCGTTTGGTGCTCTCACCGAAGCCCGTGAAGAGTCCGGAGACTATTCCCGACACGTTTGCGGGAACGCCCATCGGCGCGGTGATCGAACGCTGCCCGGCGGCTGAGGCACTGGTCACCCAAGTAACCGAGCGTTGCCTAACGCATGGCGGCGCGGCGCTGTTTATCGACTATGGCTACACCGAAAGTGGACCGCACGAAACGTTGCAAGGGGTGCGCCGTCACGCCGGCCATCCGGTATTTGAGCAGCCCGGAACTGCGGACTTATGCGCACATGTTGATTTCGCCCGCCTGTGCGAGGTTGTTGAGGCGACGGGAGGCGCGGTTTGGGGCCCGATTGGCCAGGGCGACCTGCTGAGCGCATTGGGCATTCATGCCCGCGCCGAACGGCTGAAGCAAAAAGCCACGACCCCGCAACGTAACGACATCGACGATGCTGTCGAACGGCTAGCAGGGCCAGCGAAGATGGGCGCACTATTCAAGGCGCTGGCGGTGTCCACACAGGATCTTAAGCCGGCCGGATTCCCAGCCCAATGATCGTTCGTTCGACCCAACTCGAAACTTTGTCACGCGTGCAACACGGCTTCCTGACTCGCGCAGGGGGCGTTTCCGAGGGCGCCTATAAATCCCTCAATTGCGGACGTGCCAACGGCGACGACAAGGAGCATGTCGCCGAGAACCGACGAAGAGCCGTCATGGCCGTCGATCCAAAGGCGTCGCTGTGCACGGCTCGACAAGTGCACGGAATCAACGCGGTGACAGTCGACACGGCTTGGCCGGCGGAGCACCCACCGCATGCAGACGCGCTAATCACCAACCGACCTGGACTGGCGCTTGGCATCACCACCGCAGATTGTGCACCGGTGTTGATCGCCGACTGCACGGCCGGGATTGTCGCCGCAGTTCACGCAGGATGGCGAGGCGCATTAGCGGGAGTGATCGAAGCTACAGTCACCTCGATGGTAGGCGTCGGCGGCACGCCGGACCATATGATTGCGGCCGTGGGCCCGTGTATCGCGCAGCGATCCTATGAGGTTGGCCCGGAGTTTCCAGCACCTTTCCTCGATCAGGATCCAGCCAATCGTCACTTCTTTGCGAAATCCCCTAAAAAAATGCATTTTCACTTCGATCTAGCGGCCTATGTGGGTTCGCGTATCGGTCAATCCGGTGTTCGCACGGCAGAGATCCTGGGGTTGGATACCTGTACCGATGAGGCACGGTTTTTCAGCTATCGTCGCGCCTGCCTACGTGGGGAAACCGCCTTCGGGCTGGGCTTATCGGTGATTTCCTTACGTTGATGGGCATTTATGCCACACGTAATTTTATTCTTTGTTTTCATAGTGTTGGCGCTCTTGGCAACGTGTGTCATGTAGCCGTTGACAACCGCGTTTACAGTCATAACTCGCACTGATACATTCCGCCGCGACTGGCCGGGTGGCGAAGCCCGCGGGTCGGGTTTCTTTCGAACTACACGCACAAATATCGACGGAGCGCTGAGCCGATGATGGTCGTCGCTTGCAACAGCAACCGACCGCTTGCCGAGGCTGTTGCTGCGTATCTGAACATCCCCCTGACGGCCGCGAGCATTCGTCGTTTCGCGGACATGGAAGTTTTTGTCGAAATTCAGGAAAACGTCCGCGGTGAGGATGTTTTTGTCGTTCAGTCGACATCGTACCCAGCCAACGACAATTTGATGGAGTTGCTGGTCAGCATTGATGCCTTGAAGCGAGCATCGGCACGGCGCATTACCGCGGTTCTGCCCTATTTCGGCTACGCTCGCCAAGATCGCAAGCCCGGACCGCGGACGCCAATTTCCGCCAAACTCGTCGCTAATCTGCTGACCACCGCGGGCGCCAATCGCGTATTAACGCTCGACCTCCATGCAGGGCAGATCCAGGGATTCTTCGACATCCCAACCGACAATTTGTTCTGCGCGCCGGTCATCGTGAAGGATATCGAGGAGCAATTTGACGGCGACGACTTGATGATCGTGTCGCCTGATGTCGGCGGCGTAATACGAGCACGAGCTGTTGCCAAACGGCTTGACCTCGACCTTGCGATCGTCGATAAGCGCCGCGAGCGTGAAGGCGTTTCCGAGGTCATGAATATTATCGGCGACGTAAATGGGCGCCGATGTATCCTCGTCGACGATATCGTCGATTCGGCCGGGACACTGTGTAACGCAGCCGACGCGTTGCGAAACGAGGGTGCGATGTCTGTGGTGGCCTACGTCACCCATGGCGTATTGTCAGGCGGCGCAGTTGCGCGGGTAGCGAGTTCATCGCTTGAAACGCTCGTCACGACGGACAGCATCATCGCCACCGAGGCGGTACGCGTGTCCAACAATATTCGCCGCTTGACCATCGCGTCCTTGATGGCCGAGGCGATGTTGCGGATTAGTCAGGAAAGATCCGTCTCAAGCCTGTTCAACTAGTCGGCTGGGACAAAGTAGGGAGCAAAAAAGATGGCGGATGTAACAGCATTCATCGGCGAAGTGCGCGAGCACCACGGTCGTGGATCCTCACGTGCGTTGCGTCGAGCAGGCCGCGTCCCGGCGATTATCTACGGCGACGATAACGAAAACATCTCGGTTTCCGTCGCCATGCGCGAGCTGCAAAAAGACCTGCAGCGGGCGGGCTTCACGAATCGTTTATGCGAGGTCACCATTGGCGACAGTAGCGTGCGGGTCCTGCCGCGCGAGGTCCAAGTCGACCCTGTATCCGAGGTGCCAATTCACGTTGATTTCATGCGGATTAGCCCACGCGCCCGCGTTCGCTTAAACATTCCTGTTGTGTTCATCGACGACGAGGAATCACCGGGCATCAAGCGAGGCGGAATTCTCAACGTCGTGCGCCACGATATCGAGTTCTATTGTCGCGCCGACGCAATCCCCGAGAACATTGTCATCAGCCTCGATGGGCTTGATATCGGTGACGGCGTTCACATCAGCAACGTGACATTGCCTGAGGGAACTCAGCCGACCATCACCGATCGAGACTTCACCATCGCGACCATCGCGGCGCCGTCGATTCACGTCGAGGAAGAGATTGAAACCGACGAACTCGAGGGCGAAGAAGGCGAGTTGGAGGAAGGCGTTGAGGGCGAAGGTGAAGAAGGCGAAGGCGCGGAAGCACCTGCGGATGGCGAGAAGTCCGACGCTCAAGGGGACCAGCGGGGTTAATGCTTCTCCTTGTCGGCCTCGGCAACCCGGGACCTCAATACGAACGCAACCGGCACAATGTCGGCTTCAAAGCGTTGGACGAAATCACCCGGCGCCACTCGTTTTCTGCCTTTCGACGACGCTTTCACGGACGTGTCGCAGAGGGATCCGTCGCCGGCCGACGTACGCTTGCGCTCAAACCCGACACATACATGAATCGATCGGGGCAATCGGTTCAAGCAGCCAAAACCTTCTACAAAATTGCGACCAACGACATCATCGTATTTCAGGACGAAATCGACCTAATTTCGGGAAAGATAAGGGTCAAACGCGGCGGTGGGAGTGCCGGCCACAACGGTTTGCGCAGCATCGATGCCCACATAGGGCCCGGCTACCGCCGGGTGCGAATCGGGGTCGGTCATCCCGGTGACAAGGACGTCGTAAAACACCACGTCCTCAATGATTTTAGCAAAGCTGACGATCGCTGGCTCGTGCCCCTGCTGGAGGCGGTCGCCGAAGCCGCATCATTCCTGGCGCTCGATGACGATCCCGGGTTCAGCAACAAAGTCGCTCTATTACTGCAACCACCGAATCGAGCCAACGAGGACGAAGCGCGTCGCGGTGCGCCTAATCAGGCACCCTCAGTGGACTAGAGTGGTTTCTATAGGGTTCATAAATTGACCCAGCCATGGATCTACTTTGAGGACTTCGTGGTGGGTGACCGTCGCCGTTATGGCGGGATCTTGATGTCGCAAGAGGACATCATTCGTTTCGCTCGAGAGTTCGACCCACAATATTTTCATACCGATCCCCTCGCGGCCCGAGACTCAGCGTTCGGTGGGATCGTTGCGAGCGGATGGCAGGCTGTGTCTCGAAAGTGGTGGAAATTTGAGGATGGCGTAATCTCCGGGTGACAAGACAACCACCCAACCGGCGGCTAGCACCGCCAAGGAGATCACGCCATGAAGAACACTACCGAGACTTCTGCGCTTTCGCTACTGGCCAATGACGCCGGCTATGATCCGCTCGAGGACCGGCTGCGGGAGAACATCAGATCCACGATCGAGGCCGTTTTTGAGGAGGAACTTGCGCAGTTTCTCGGGCGCTGCCGATACGGTCGAGAGGACGCGCTTCGGCAAGGGTATCGGAACGGGCACCGGGAGCGGCAACTGACGGGGACATTCGGGACCGAGAGGGTGAGCGTGCCGCGTGCACGGATCGTTGAGGAAGACGGTCGGGCGTCGGAATGGCGTTCGCGGGCGCTGCCGCGCTACCAGCGGCTGACCAGAAAGGCCGAGGCGCTGATCGCTTCGGTGTATCTGTCCGGAACCAACACGCGGCGGGTGAAACGCGCGCTGTTCGGGCTCTTCGGGGGTGCTGTGAGCAAGGACGTTGTGAGCCGGGCGTGGCGCAAGGTGAAGGTCGATTGGGACGCCTGGTGCAGCCGTGGCCTCGCGGATGAGGATATCGTTCGGCTGATCCTTGACGGCACTGTGATCAAGACCCGACTGGATCGCAAGGCCACCAACATCTCGGTTCTCGCGGCTATAGGGGTGCGCCGGGATGGCCAGAAGGTCTTGCTTTCGATCGGGAATATGGGCGGAGAAAGCCAGGCGGCGTGGCGCCAGTTCCTCGACGACCTTGATGCGCGTGGACTGAAACGGCCCGGGTTTGTCATCGTCGATGGCGCGCCGGGACTGGAGGCGGCTCTGTCGGCGCTTTGGGGCGATGACCTTCCCGTTCAACGCTGCACCGTGCACAAGCACCGCAACCTTCTGGGTCATGCTCCCAAACACATGCATGACGAGCTGAGCGAAGATTACCGCGATATGATCTATGCCGACACTGCCTCCGAGGTGGAAACCCGCCGCAAGGCGTTTGTCCGCAAGTGGCGGCTGAAATGCAGGGCCGTCGCGGACAGCCTCGCAGAAGCGGGCGACAAGCTCTTTACCTTCACGCGCCTGTCCAAGAGCCAATGGAAATCAGCCCGAACGACCAACGCCATTGAGCGTCTCAACGAGGAGTTCAAGCGCCGGATCAAAACACAGACCGTGCTGCCGTGTCCCGAAACAGTGCCGATGCTCCTCTGGGCGCTCCTCGCTTCCGGCCAAATCCAGATGCGCAAAGTCGATGGATGGGAAACCCTCGATCAGCTAATCGCCGACGAAACCCTTGACCGCGCGGCCTGACCGCCGCAAAACTCAACCCGCTCGGAGAGGCGCCAAAACCAATTTCCACCACTTTCGAGACACAACCGGATGGCACACCACTGCGGTTCTCATGCGGATGATCGTCGATGAGTTCATGTCGGAGGCTGCCTCGATCGCATCGCCAGGCAGCGAAGGCATTAGTTGGCTGCGACCCGTACGGCCGGGCGACACGTTGTTTGCAACCACCGAGATCGTCGAAACCAGGCGTTCAAACAGCAAACCAGATCGCGGCTTCGTCAAAGCCCTGCACACGGTGATCAACCAAAACGACGAGACGGTCATGACGATGTTAGGGCTCGGGTTATTCAGGTGTCGAACGCTGGCTGGGTAAGCTGTTATTACCGTCGACCTTATCGAACCGAAGATCCGAATGTTATAGTCGGACGATACCAGCCCGAATATCGCTGTAATAAAGGGAGGACACCATGGGCGAATTCATCACACTAAAAGCCGACGATGGCCACGAACTCGCAGCCTACGAGGCTGCAGCGAGCGGAAGCGCGCACGGGAATCTGGTTCTGATCCAAGAGATATTCGGCGTCAACAACCACGTCCGCAAAGTGTGTGACCAATGGGCCGAGTCGGGCTACCGCGTCGTCGCGCCAGCACTGTTTGATCGCGTGGAGCGGGGCGTTGAGTTCGGATACGACGAAGCGAGTTTCGACAAGGGTCGTGAAATCCGCGGCGGCCTCTCCGACGATGACGTGGTGCACGACGTAAAGGCAGCCGCAGACTATCTCGGTGCGCACGGCAAGGCCGGGATCATCGGCTATTGCTTCGGCGGATTTGTCACCTGGCTATCATCCTGTCGACTGGATTTCGCTGCCGCTGCCGGATACTACGGCGGTCGCATCGCCGATTACGCAAGTGAAAACCCGAAATGCCCGACGATGCTCCACTTTGGCGAAAAAGATCACGCCATTCCAATGACAGACGTGGACAAAGTCAGAAGCACGCACCCCGAAGTGCCGATTCACATCTATCCAGCGGGCCATGGATTTTGTTGTGATGAACGTCCGGACTTCCACCCGGAATCCTGCAACTTGGCCGACCAGCGGTCGCTTGAGTTATTTCGAGAACATGTAAAACCCTGATCAGAGGTCTACCAGTTTCGGCTTTGAGTTGGTTGGCGTTCAGCGCAGCGCAGCGGCAATATTTCCGCCGTCCACGGTAATAACCGCGCCGGTCGTCTTGCGTGCAAGGGCAAGGTTGACGAAGGCGTTCGCGACATCGCTGGCTTTAACTTCGCGTTTTAGCAGATTTTCATCGCGCATGTAGGCCTTCGGAGAAAGACCGCGCGCGTCGGCACGCTCAGCAATGAACGCGTCATCGAGCATACCGGTGCGGATGCGGTCGGCGTTAACCGCATTCGATCGTATCCCATCGGCGCCATAATCCAGAGCGTATTGGCGCGATAGGAACATCGTCGCAGCTTTGGGCAATCCATAAGGACCGAAGTCGAGGCCAGGATTAACTGCCTGTTTTGACGCATTGAAGAGCAATACGCCGCCTGTCGACTGGGTTCGAAACACGGACGTCGCAGCTTGCGCGACATGCTGGTGGGCGAAGAAATTCAGCTCGAAGCTGGCACGCAGCACGTCATCCGCGACGTCGCCGATGCGGCCCTGCCAAGCCCCGCCCGCATTCGAGACAATGATATCCAGGCCGCCGAACGTGCGACAAATGCTGTCGAACGCCCGACCGACGCTGTCCCGATCGGTCACATCGCAGGTGATCGCGAGCGCAGTTGATCCTGAGCGACCGGCTACAGATTGTGCGGCATCACCGTCCTTATCGAGGACGGCAATCTCAGCACCTTGTGCAGCAAACGCGTCGACGGTTGCTGCGCCAATGCCGCTCCCGCCGCCGGTAACAGCGACGACGTGGCGAGCGAGTGGTGCTTCGGCTCCCTTGCCAAGCTTTGCCTGTTCAAGCGACCAATACTCGATCTCGAACATATCGGCTTCCGCTACCGGTTCATAACGCCCGATTCCCTCTGCGGCCGCGATCACATCGATCGTGTTCTCAGCAATATCGGCAGCGATTTTCGCGTCTCGAGACGACTTCCCGGCGCCAAATAGCCCGATTCCGGGGATCAGGAGGACGCGCGGCATTGGGTCCAGTTCGGTTTTGGAACTGGTGGCGGTGTTGTGGCGCTGAAAATACGCGTGATAGTCATCCACGAACTTCGCAACTGCCATGCGCACCGCAGTCGCGAACGCATCGAGATCTTCAGCCCCGGGTATTGGAGCGATCAAGGGCCAGTTCTTGGTTCTAATCGTATGATCCGGGGTGGCGACGCCGACCTGGCTGTAGCGCACAAGGTCTGATCCGTTGACATAAGCGAGAATGCTCTCAGATGTTCGGAATTCGAGTATCTGGCGACTCCACAAGCCCTCTTCGTCATCAACGCTTTGGGCGATTGCGCCGCGAAGGATGGGTGCCACCGCGGCTACATCGGCAACGCGGGCGGGAAGGTTCGCCGGCCCGAAAGACTTCGTATGGGTGGCTTCGATGCGAGACTCGGCGACGCTAACGAGCGAGATCATGCGTTCATAAGCTTCACGAGCATCCTCTCCGAATGCAAAGATTCCGTGCTTTAGCAGAATCAGCCCTTCGCTGTTTGGATGGTCGGCGTGGATCGTTGCCGCGAGCTTGGCGAGCGCAAATCCCGGCATGACATACGGGACGATCGGCGCGCGTTCACCGAAGATTTCCGCGCAAATCTCCATCCCATTTGGTTGATCGGTAACCGCCAGCACCGCGTTGGCGTGGGTATGGTCGATAAATTTGGCGGGAAGGAACGCATGCAGCAACGTCTCGACGGAAGGATTGGGCGAATTTGAATCGAGGAGCTGGCCGCGCTGCGCGTTGACCATGTCTTCGTCGCTCAACTGATCCAGCGAGATGAACCTCCTGAGGGGGGCAAGCCTTAACGCAGGCAGACCTGCCGGCTCGATATCGACGAGATCCCAGCCGCTCCCTTTTACGCAAATACGCCCCGGCCTCACATGTCGCCGTCATCACCCATTAGGTCACGGAGTTTGGTCTTCACCGAGGTATTGCCGCCGCCATGCAACACCAGTTTGGAATCACCCCCGAGCAACCGCGACGTGTAGACGCGTAGCGCGATATCGCTGCTAGTCCCCAGTTGGGCATAGTGGCTCACGACCGCGTCGGCATCTTCGTCATTCCACAACGATTTCACGACCGCATCCTCCTCGACTTTCGGCGGGTCAGACAACGGCGCGGCGTTTCAAGGCAAGGCCTATACGCAACAAAAACGACCTTGTGCGCTCTGTGTTGGCGCTCGGCTCGCCGCAACATCCGCAACTGAGCCGGTGCAAGACTCATCGGTTCGAGCACTTGACACAAACTAACTCCGCCTGACGTCAATACAGTACTGCGGTAAGGCACGACCCAGGCCTTCACTAATTGCTCTAGCTTTGCGCAGGCAATGCCCACCGCGCCGGTCGGTACCAGGAGATCATCGATTTGCAGGTGGGTACGGAGGCGTCGAGATAACAACTTGAGAAACCGCAAGCGATTAACCAAGGGATAGTGCGCTCGTCCTCCCATCATCACGTGCGATGCTCCGGGAACAGGCCGAGCAAACCCTCCTTGGAAGCGTCGCAGTCACCGCGATCTGTTACCAACCGCGTGATCAAACGTGCCGGCGTGACGTCAAACGCAAAGTTTGCCGCATTTGAATTATCCGGCGTTAACTGCACCTCGATAACAGACCCATCGTCACAACGCCCGGCTATCCGTGTGACCTCGCGTGTATCACGTTGCTCAATCGGTATATCTGCACCGTTTTCGATACTCCAATCGATCGTCGTGTGGGGCAGAGCAACATAAAACGGAACGCTGTTATCTGCGGCCGCAAGCGCTTTCAAATATGTGCCAATCTTATTGCAAACATCACCAGCGGCGGTGGTTCGATCGGTACCGGTAATGCACAGGTCCACGTCGCCTCGCTGCATCAGATGGCCACCGGTATTGTCAGCAATTACGGTGTACGGCACACCATGCTCGCCAAGCTCCCAAGCCGTTAAGCTCGCACCTTGATTGCGCGGACGCGTTTCGTCGACCCAAACATGCACGTCGATGCCGGCATCGTGGGCCATGTAGACCGGCGCCAATGCCGTTCCCCAGTCAACCGTGGCCAGCCATCCTGCATTGCAGTGGGTGAGGATATTTATTGTTGATCGATCTGGCTTTTGATCGAGCGCCGCACGGATGAGTGCTAAGCCGTAGCGTCCGATCGCTTCGCAGGTGGCTACATCATCATCCGAAATCGTGGCAGCGGCGGCATACGCAGTCGCCACCCTGTCGCTGGCGTCTGCAGCCAAAATTGCAGTGATAGTTGTGTCAAGCGCCCAGCGTAAATTAACCGCAGTCGGGCGCGTAGCGAGCAGCAGCGCATAGGCATGATGCAGAGCTTTTTCCGTGGCATCGGCGTGCGCTTGCAGGCACATGCCGTAGGCCGCCGTAGCCCCAATTAGGGGCGCGCCGCGAACCGCCATCGTTTGTATGGCAGCTGCGGCATGGTCGACGCTCGTCAGCCGCCGGGTGACGAATTCGTGGGGTAACCGCGTCTGGTCGATGATCTCAACCGACCACCCATCGTCGCCCACCCATATCGTTCGAAAATGCGCGCCGTTGACTTTCATCGTCGAGCCGACGCCGTACCGCCCCTACTCGCCCTCGAAGTCGCACAGCGTCAGAACCTCGACACCAAGATTCTCAATACGTTTGCGCCCCCCAAGATCGGGGAGATCAATGACGAACGAACAGCCGACAACCTGTCCTCCCGCTTGACGAATCAGGCGAATTGTTGCCTCCGCGGTACCGCCAGTTGCGACGAGATCGTCGACCAATAGCACCTGCGTCCCTTCCTCGACCGCATCCTTATGGATCTCGACGCGGTCGGTTCCATATTCGAGTTGGTAGTCCTCACCGATCGTTTCCCATGGCAGCTTGCCCTGTTTGCGAACCGGGACAAAGCCCACGCTTAGCTGGTGGGCAACGGCACCGCCGAGGATAAAGCCGCGCGCTTCGACACCTGCCACCTTGTCGATCCGGGTGCCGGCATAGGGTTGAACCAATTCATCCACAACTTTACGAAACCCGAAGGGGTCGTTCAGTAGGGTGGTGATATCACGGAACATGATTCCGGGTTTGGGATAGTCCGGGATTGTTCGAATACGTGACTTGATTTCTTCGCTCATCACCCCTCCCCAAGAACCCGCCCGGCTACCGCGTCGAGTTTCTTGAGCATGGCCGGGTCACGCGCCTCTGGTGCGGTGATTAGCGCGGTTTCGAGCGCAAGATGACACGCTGTGGTGGCACAGCTATTCGACCGCTCTCTGAGCCGGGGCGCAAGCGCTTTGATCAAAGCCCGCGCCCTGTCAGCATTTACCGTTAGTACTTTGATGATATCACTGACCTTTACGGCATCGTGGTCGGGGTGCCAGCAATCGTAATCTGTGACCATTGCGACGGTTGCATAGCGGAGTTCGGCTTCTCGAGCCAATTTGGCCTCCGGCATATTTGTCATCCCGACAACGTCGCAGTTCCATGACCGGTAAAGCTCAGATTCGGCGTGGCTCGAGAACTGCGGCCCCTCCATCGCGAGATAGGTCCCGCCACGAACGATATCGATTCCCGCATCCACACTTGCTGCCATCACGACATCACCGAGGCAGGCGCAAACCGGGTGCGCCATCGACACGTGTGCGACCATACCTGCCTCAAAGAAACTCTTCTCACGAGCGAAAGTTCGGTCGATGAACTGATCGATCAAAACGAACGTACCGGGAGGGAGCTCTTCGCGAAAGGATCCGACGGCGCTCACGGATAAAACGTCTGTCACGCCCGCGCGTTTGAGCGCATCAATGTTGGCGCGATAATTAACGTCGGTCGGGGAGCGGACATGGCCGCGACCGTGCCGCGGCAGAAACACCAGCGGTTGCGTGTCGAGATCGCCAAACAGAAGATCGTCGGAAGCATCACCAAACGGTGTCTCGACGCGCTGCCAGCGCGTGTTAGCAAGACCATCGACCTCATAAACGCCGCTGCCACCCAGAACGCCGAGAACAGGTTCTGGCGCGGCAGTGTTTGCGTTGGCGTCACTCATGTCATTGCTTTCCCCGTCGTGGCATGAGTCTCCCAGGCCGGCGGGATTGAATCAACGGCAATCACGAAAAGGGCCGCATATGCGGCCCGTTTTCTGTCGCGGTTGGGGACCTTAGTGAACGTCTCGCCAAACTCTCTGCTTCGCGAGGTAAAGCAGGATGGTGAGGATGATCAGGAACACCATCACCTTGAATCCGAGGCGGTGTCGATCCTCGATGCTGGGCTCAGCAGCCCAGGCAAGGAATGCGACGACGTCGCGCGCCATCTGCTCAGTCGTCGCTTTGGTTCCATCCGCGAACTCGACGGCGTCTTCCGACAACGGCGGCGCCATAGCAATCTGGCTCCCGGTAAAATACGGGTTGTAATTCATACCTTCAGCCAGCTCTAAGTCGGAGGGCGGATCGCCGAAACCTGTCAGCAGGGCAAACACATAATTCGCGCCGCCAGGACGGGCTTTGGTGATCAGCGAGAGGTTGGGCGGCAGCGCACCGTTGTTCGACGCCCGCGCCGCTTTGGTGTTTGCAAACGGTGGCGGGAAGTTATCCGACAATTCCGCCGGGCGAGTGAACATGTCACCGTCGTCGTTAGGGCCATCTTCAACTTCGAACTCGCTGGCAATTGTTTTCGCTTGCGCCTCAGAAAACCCGATATCGACGAGATGTCGAAATTGAATGTAGTTGAGCCGATGACAGGCTGAGCAAACCTCTTTGTAGACGAGATAACCACGCTGGAGCTGGGCGCGATCGTGGGTCCCGAACACCCCTTCAAAATGCCACTCCTGCGGCTCAATGTGCTTGCCTCCGCCGGCCGCCAGGGCCATCCCAGCCGGCGCAATGGCGGCAATCACAAGACCCGCCATCCACATCCGCAAGCGCCTCATGTCCGTTCCTCAGGCGGGACGACCGCCGCCCCGGCTGATGCGGCCAGCACCGGCTGATGGATGCTATCCGGTAGGGGTTTTGGTCGTTCGAACCACCCGACGAGCGGCAATAGGACCAGGAAATGCAGGAAGTAGTACACCGTCGCCAGACGTCCTAAGACAAGCCATAGACCCTCTGCAGGCTTGGCCCCGGCGAATCCAAGCAAAATGCAGTCGGCCGCGAAGATCCAGAACAGCTGCCGAAAAATCGGCCGGAATTTCGCCGAACGCACGCGAGACGTGTCGAGCCACGGGACCGCAAATAGAATGGCGATCGATGCCACCATCAATATCACCCCACCGAGCTTGTCGGGTACTGCGCGCAGGACTGCGTAATAAGGCAGGAAATACCATTCCGGGACAATGTGGGGCGGCGTTTGCAATGGGTTTGCTGGAATATAGTTGTCCGGGTGCCCCATGTAGTTCGGTGCATAGAAAACGAACCCACACAACACGAGGAGGAACACGCCGAGCCCCACCAAGTCCTTGTAGGTGTAGTAGGGATGGAATGGAATCATGTCCTGCGGGCCCTGAACATCGATCCCAAGGGGGTTGCTCGACCGGTGTTGGTGCAACGCCCACAGGTGCAAGAACACGATGCCGACGATCACGAACGGCAGCAGGTAGTGGAGGCTATAGAAGCGATTTAGCGTGGGGTTACCCACGGTAAAACCGCCCCACAGGAATTCAACAATCCCACCGCCAACAACGGGAATGGCGGAAAACAGGTTGGTGATAACGGTGGCTGCCCAGAACGACATCTGGCCCCACGGCAAGACATAGCCCATGAAGGCCGCCGCCATCATCACGAAGAGAATGATGATTCCGAGCCACCACAGCAGTTCACGCGGATATTTGTAGGAGCCGTAATACAAGCCCCGGAATATGTGAACGTAGACGAGGAAAAAGAATAGCGCCGAGCCATTGGCGTGCAGGTAACGAAGTAGCCAACCGTAGTTTACGTCGCGCATGATCCGTTCGATGCTGTCAAACGCCATATCACCATGCGGCACATAGTGCATCGCCAGCACGATTCCGGTGGCGAGCTGTATCGCAAGCGCGATACCTGCCAGCGATCCGAAATTCCACCAGTAGTTGAGATTCTTAGGCGCCAGATAGTGACGCCCGACCGAATGATCGATGAAGCTGAGGATCGGTAGTCGATACTCGACCCATCGAATGACTGGGTTCTGATATTCGCTCATAGTGGAGCTGCCCCTGAGCTAGCCGATCTTGACCGTGGTTTCGTCAAGGAAATTGTACTCTGGAACCTCTAGGTTGGCCGGCGCCGGGCCCTTACGAATTCGCGCCGAAGTATCGTAGTGAGAGCCATGGCAAGGGCAAAACCACCCGCCAAAATCGCCTCTCGGCTCCCCGGTCCGAGTCCCAAGAGGGATGCAGCCCAAATGCGTACACACGCCGACAACGATCAGCCATTTGGGATTCTGCGTGCGTTCTTCGTCCGGCTGGGGATCGCGAAGATCGCCCGTGACAGCCGAACGGGCAGCGTCGATCTCTTTTTGCGTCCGATGGCGAACGAACACCGGCTTGCCGCGCCATGTAACAATAATGCTTTGCCCTTCTGCGACCGCACTGAGATCAATTTCGGTCGACGAGAGCGCCAGCGTATCCGAAGCCGGGTTCAAGGAATCCAGAAAAGGCCATAAGGACGCCATCCCGCCAACGGCCATGACCGTTGTCGTCGCTACGATCAGGAAATCACGCCGAGTTTCTTCCTCGTCATGCCCGCTATCCGCCGCTGTCATGGAGAAACCCTATCCGTTATCGGTGGGAGCCACTTAATTATCGAGCGCGTTAATTTTGTAGTCGGTCTTAGCGGTATTTGTCCAGCATTTGCTTGGTTTTGGAGGACCCGCGAAATCGATCTATACCGGTGCTAGCTGCAGCGTTTGTGGTTAGAGTTAGCAATGCGTCTGGCTCTTTATCAACCCGACATACCGCCCAATACCGGTACGCTGCTTCGCCTCGGCGCCTGTCTTGGCATTCCCATTGATGTGATTGAGCCCTGCGGGTTTCCGTTCAGTGATCGGTCCTTTCGCCGCGCCGGGCTCGATTATCTCGAACATGCTGAGTGCGCTCGCCATGTTTCCTGGGAAGCCTTCCATGACGCCCTCAGAGAGCACCGCAACGCGCGCCTAATACTGCTAACGACTAAGGTCGACATGCGTTACGTTGATTTTCGATTTAAGCCCAACGACACTTTGATGGTCGGACGAGAGACCGCGGGTGTGGAGGACAAGATCCATCAGGCCGCAGACGCCAGGATCCGCATTCCGATGGTCCCCGGGGCTCGGTCGATCAACGTTGCCATCGCGGCGGCAATGGTCCTCGGCGAGGCGATACGTCAGGTCGAGGGCTTTCCAACAACCCAGACGCCAGAGACGATATAGACAGCAGGGTGACCATGGCACCGACTATCGCCGCTCCAGGAAGCGTTGAGGAGCGCCAGGAGAAATCAGGAGTCTGGTTTCGTGAACTCCGCGATCAAATCTGCACAGCATTTGAGCGGATCGAACAGGATTTCATCGGACCGGGCAGCAACGACCTGCCGCCCGGCAAGTTCGAGCGCAGGCCTTGGCTCCGTAGTGATGGCGCCGGTAGCGACGGTGGCGGTGGCGGTGTGATGTCGATTATGTACGGGCGCGTTTTTGAGAAAGTTGGCGTCAATATCTCGACCGTATATGGCGAGTTCTCAAAGGAGTTCCGCGACCGAATGCCCGGCGCTGCCGACGACCCGCGATTCTGGGCGAGTGGTATTTCGTTGGTTGCCCATATGAGATCACCACACGTTCCGGCCGCGCATATGAACACGCGTCATATCGTAACGACCAAGAGTTGGTTTGGCGGCGGCGCGGATATGACACCGATCTACGTCGACGAAGATGATACCGCGGACTTTCACGCGACATTGCAGCAAGCGTGCGACGTCCACGACGACGCGTACTACCCACGCTTCAAAAAGTGGTGCGACGACTACTTTTTCCTACCACACCGCAGCGAAGCTCGCGGTATCGGTGGGATTTTTTTCGACAACTTGGATTCAGGAGACTGGAGCGCGGACTTCGCCTTCACCCGAGACGTGGGTAGCGCCTTCGCCGATATTTTCCCAAGGATCATACGGCGCCGGATGGGTAAGGCGTGGTCGGACCAAGAACGGGAGCATCAATTGGTTCGCCGCGGCAGATACGTGGAGTTCAATCTGTTGTACGATCGTGGAACACAGTTCGGTCTAAAAACCGGTGGCAATGTTGATGCTATTCTGATGTCGATGCCACCAAGCGCAAAGTGGCCTTAACACAGCTTAACGCGTCGGGCTGACGCGTCTAGAATGGCCTCTACCGCGTAGGCATGGTTTTCTTCTACGCTTACGACTTTCCGGGGGACCCAGTATGACAAACCTGCGAATTACGACAGCGGCCGGCATAATTGCCGTTCTTCTCCTGCTCAATGGTTTCTTGAGCGCGACTGGCAACGCACAGGATGTTCCGATCAATGCGTTTTACGGCAAGTGGATCGGCAGTGGCGTCTCGCAGAGTGAAAGCAGTATCGCGTTTCGGTATTCCCACCGCGACCTTAACGTCACGGTCACGCCAGCTGGCAGTGGCTTTGCCATTAGTTGGACAACAATCCAGCGAAAAAAAGGTGATCCCAATAATCCAACGCCGGTTAAGAAAACAAGCAGCACAACCTACGTTCCGGCGGGCCGGGCTAATGTCTGGAGAGCCACACGCGCGCTTGATCCAATTGGCGGCCGAGTCTATTCGTGGGCCAGCCTCAAAGATCAGACCCTGACTGTCAATAGCTTCCAGATCAATAGCTTCCAGATCCTTCCCAATGGGAGCTACGAGATGCAGGTTTACGACCGCGCGCTGAGCGGCCTTGGCATGAGGCTTAACTTTAGTCGAATCGTGAACGGCAAACTCATTCGCACGGTCAAAGGACAGCTCACCAAATTCTCCAAATAGTGCCTGCGTTTGACGCGCGAGCACGAAACAGGCGCGTCAGTTGAGCGCTACAGACCGCGCCAACGGCGAGGTTCTCGCACGTATTACAAGCGCCGAACCGCATCTCGTCGATCTGTTACCGGCCGGCAATATTGTCGCCGATCTGGGTCCGCGCGATCTCCTGCATGCCGGGCCACCCCTAACGGGTTGGAACGAGGCCAAACAGGTCGGAGCGCTACGGGGATCGATCCTGGGGTCGATTGTCCATCTTGGTTGGGCGGCCGACCTCGCCGAGGCGGAAACCGCGGCCGAGTCGGGTGAAGTCGTATTGCGGCCGGCAAATGACGCGGGCGGTGGCGGCACCTACGCCGGCGTTATCGCCGCGACAACGCCGGTGCTCGTTGTCGAGAATCGTACGGCCGGAATCCGCGCATTCGCCGCCATCAACGAAGGACGAGGAATGGCGCTCCGCTATGGCGCAAACGACGCCCATACGCTCGAGCGTCTTGCCTGGATCGAAGGCGAATTCGCCGAGGTAATGGGCGCCGCGATCCGTCGCTCAGGGGGAATCGACCTTGGCGAAATTCTAACCCAGGCGCTGCACATGGGCGACGACGGACATAGCCGCCAGAAAGCCGCTTCGGCACTAATATTAAACGCCATCGCACCACATATGGCGGCGTCCGGCCTAGCGACGGATGCGATCGAGCGGGCGCTCGGTTTCATCGCTGGCAACGACATTTTCTTTTTGCCACTGACAATCGGGGTCGCCAAATCTACCATGAGCGCGGCCAGTGACGTCGCCGGAGCGAGCGTCCTAACGTGCATGTCGGCCAACGGGATTCGCTTCGGGATTAAGGTCAGTGCTTTGGGTGATCGTTGGTTCACGGCACCTGTGCCGCAAGTAACAGGGAAGTTTTTCGAAGGTTTTGGAATCGATGATGCCAACCAGGTTATTGGTGACAGTGAAATATCCGAAACGATGGGGCTTGGCGCCTTTGCAATGGCCGGTGCCCCCGCGCTTGCGGCCTATGTCGGTGGAACCCTAGAAGAGGCGACCCGGCTCGCGCTCGAGATGTACGACATCACGCTTGCTGAACATCCGCGTTTTACGACGCCCCAGCTTAACTATCGTGGCACCCCGACGGCTGTCGATGTCCGCAAGGTCGTTGAGCGCGACCTCACGCCATTGTTCAACACCGGTATTGCCCACAAAACGCCGGGCATCGGACAAATTGGTGCCGGCTTCGTGCGTACACCACTGGCCTGCTACGAGGAGGCTGTCGCGGCGCTCGCAGCAGGTTAGCCCAAGCCGCGCGTCGCCTGTGCCCGAGCCAGTAGTGCATCCCGACCGGGCGCAAAGTCGTTTGCCACCCACCAACCCTCGAGCGCCTCAAGTTGACGACCGATACGCGGTCCCTCCGGCATACCTTGGACGAGCAGATCGCGGCCGTTGATGGGCAAGGTGGGGATCGACCACGACTTGGCGTACGCCAGCAGAGCTTTCACCTTCCCCGCACCCTGGTCGAGATCGCCAACGTGGGCAAACTCCAACAGCACCAAATCGGCGAACGCTTGCTGGCCTAATCGATAAAGCGCCGCGCGCGCCGCTCTTTGGTCCATCTCAACCGCGATCAACTCACTGCCCCGATTGATTGCCGCCAGACGCTTGCGTTGCTTGCCCGAGAGGTTGAGCCGCTCGCCGATCGCAATCGCGGCATCCGCGTTACCGGCAAACAGCGCCCAAAAGCGCCTTAGCGAATCCGCAACACCCGCCGCGCCTTCAAACGCGCACAGCGATCGCAACCGATCGAGATCACGAAGCTGCGGCACCACGGCATCAAGGATCCTGTGCCGAACCATTATCTCAACGGTCGGCATCGGATCCGGCGCTTCAAGGATCGTCAACAATTCAGCCCAGATCCGCTCTCCCGCAAGTTCGGTCATTTTTGGCGCCAAGTGCGCGCAAGCTTGGATCGCGTCGGCCGCATGTTCGGAACGGCCATACCAGGCGAGAAAGCGAAAAAACCGCAAAATTCTGAGGTAATCCTCGCGGATCCGGGATTCGGGATCACCGACGAAGCGAATGCGCCCGGCCGCCAAATCGTCGCGTCCGCCCGTAGGATCGTACAGCGTCCCATCGGGGTCGCAGTAGATCGCATTGATCGTTAGGTCGCGGCGTTCCGCATCTGCAATCCAGTCATCGGTAAACTCGACCCGTGCGCGGCGCCCGAACGTCTCTGCGTCCCAACGCAAGGTGGTTATTTCAAAACGTTGGTTTTGTGCGACTGCGGTGATTGTTCCATGATCAATTCCGGTTGGAATCGACGTTATCCCGGCCGCATTGAGAAGTGCGGTGACGGTTTCTGGGTCGTCCGGCGTCGCAAGATCGATATCCTTGACTGCCCGACCAAGGATAGCGTCGCGGACGCAACCGCCGACAAATCGAACGATCTGACCCTTGGCCATCAACGCCGTCATGACTTGACGCGTCGGTCGCGCGGTCATCCAAGGTTGAGGTTCGATAGTGTCTGCGAGGTCCACGGATGATCCTCGCGGTCTAATTGACCTCGCCGGGGACGATCTTGCCGTCAACGACATGCGGCGGCGTGTATGTCCCCTCGATGCTGTCACCTGTCAACAAAGCCGTCGCGATAAGAGTTGCAATAAACAATAGAATCGCGCTGCTCGCCAACCAGGTCCACGGCGCATCATTCCAATCCTTGTCGGCACCGCCGCCTCCGGCTTGCTGTGCCTTGCGTTTGGCCCACCAAGCATAAAACCCATAGAGCAGAAACGGCAGAACGATCGGGGCTAAATAGAGAAGCTTGCGGCTCACGAGCGGTCTAACCTTTTCGACAAATTGACAAGCATGCCTGCGGTTGCCCCCCAAATATATCGATCTTTATAGGGCATCGCGTAGTAGTGGCGGCGAGCCCCTTCGAATTCTCGACTGTGCCGTTGATGATTAATCGGATCGAGTACGAAATCCAAGGGGATCTCAAACGCCTCGGACACCTCCTCGCCGTCTATCGACAATGAAAATTTGGTGCTAACGAAGCCAACCAATGGCGTAATCGAAAAACCGGTCACCGTTTCATATATGTCGAGCCGTCCCACGACGTCGATAAATGTACGATCCAGTCCGATCTCCTCCTCGGTCTCACGCAGCGCCGTATCGACGGCATCGGCATCCGCCGGCTCAACCCGTCCGCCCGGAAAACTGATCTGCCCGGCGTGATGGCTCAAATGCTTCGTACGCTGGGTTAGAAGCACAGTCGTACCGTCGGATCGCTCAATGAGCGGTACCAGAACGGCAGCCGGGCACAGCTTGATTCGAGCGCTTTGAGACGACAGCCTGATCTCAGGATTAAGATCATAATCGCTCAGATCCGTCGCTGTTCGCGCCGTGCTGGCGGGCTCGATCGGCGCCAGGCGTTGCGCGACCTCGAAGCGAAAGTTCGTCATCTCCTACGACTCGTCTCCAAGCGTGCCCAATTCAAAGAACTGCCCCGAGCTCCACACGCCGAACACACTTTTGTTATCGTTGGTCTCTTCTACTCCTAGCTCAACCAATTCATAGTAAACGGGTCGGGCGATCAACGCGCGGAGACCATCCCGCACCAAGACATAGGGCGACGGCTCACGGGTTCGGTTGTCGTGCTCGACGTGAATGGGGTGCGCTAAATCTGCGGCTACTTCATCATCGAGATTGGTACGGAATGTCAGAACCTGCTGGGTGTTTACTGTTGTGCGGGTTACTTCAACGGCGACAAAAGGCGCGTCGTCAACCCGCACGAGGCACCGTTCTACCGGAGTCACGAGATAATAATTTCCGTCATCCTCTCGTCGCAATACACTGGAAAACAGTTTAACCAGTGGTTTGCGACCAATTGGAGAGCCGTGATACAACCATGTGCCGTTGCGAGTAATTCGCATGTCAATGTCCCCACACAACTCAGGCTGCTGCCCCGCTTTTTTGGCGGAAGCGCCCGTCAGGCGTGTAGCAATCTCGTTTGGCGTGATCGACGCTCGGGACATGATCTTTCGGTCTTGTTTACACCTTATAACTCAGAAGACGTAGTGGAGTTGACTATTGACAATAACTGACACTGTCAGCGGCGCGGAACAGGGTGATCATGACGCCCTGCTCACTGAAATTGATCAACTCGGAAACCGGCTTACGGCAGTCCGAGAACGCATTGGACGGGTAATTTTTGGTCAGCAAAACGTTATTGACGAGTCTCTGATCGTCCTACTGGCAGGCGGTCACGCCCTACTGATCGGCGTTCCCGGCCTCGCCAAAACGCGTTTGGTCGAAACACTTGGAACCGTTCTCGGTCTTTCCGAAAAGCGGGTTCAATTTACCCCTGACTTAATGCCGGCGGACATCATCGGCTCGGAAGTTCTGGAAGAGTCGGAATCGGGCAAGCGTTCGTTCCGCTTTATCAAAGGACCGGTCTTTTGCCAGCTTCTGATGGCGGATGAAATCAATCGCGCCAGTCCAAGAACGCAATCGGCACTGCTGCAAGCAATGCAGGAGAAACATGTCTCTGTGGCGGGACAGCGGCACGTTTTGCCGGCTCCGTTTCACGTGCTCGCGACGCAAAATCCGCTTGAGCAGGAGGGCACCTATCCACTGCCGGAAGCGCAACTAGATCGTTTTCTAATGCAAATAGACGTCGGCTACCCAAACCTCGACGCAGAGCGCCAAATGTTGTTGGCGACGACCGGAACGGACGAGGAAACTCCGACTGAGGTCATGGCCGCGGATGAGTTTATGGCCGCGCAGCGTGTTATCCGTCGCATTCCTGTGGGCGAAAGTGTCGTCGAAGCGATTCTCAGTTTGGTGCGGACCGGGCGACCCGATTCCACCGACCTCGACGACGTCAAGCGTCACGTCGCCTGGGGTCCGGGACCACGCGCCAGTCAGGCGCTCATGCTCGGGATCCGCGCGCGGGCGTTGCTGGAAGGCCGCCTGGCGCCGTCGATCGACGATGTATTGGCATTGGCGGCCCCGACGCTGCGCCACCGCATGGCACTGAATTTCGGGGCCCGCGCCGACGGAGTCACAATCACCGACATCGTCAACCGCCTTTGCGAACCACTGCGCTAGCAGTGTGACTTGTCGAGTGGATTCGTAAACTGACCGACGCAACAATAGATAGCGGCGACCAAAGGCCCGCCTTTAGTCGCGCGGAGACGGCGCGCCAGCAAGCCGAGCAGGTTGCGTCGGCATTGCCGCCGCTGCTGGTCGCGGCCGAACGAGTCGCGACGACCGTATCCCAGGGGGTTCACGGTCGCCGTCGCGTCGGCAGTGGCGAAACGTTTTGGCAATTTCGGCAGTATCAACCCGGCGATCCCGGCAATCGAATCGATTGGCGGCAGTCGGCAAAATCGCAACGCGTCTTCATCCGCGAAACCGAGTGGGAGGCCGCGCAAAGCGTGTGGTTGTGGCGGGATCCGTCCGGCTCGATGTCCTACCGATCGTCTGATCAATTGCCTACCAAGCAGGATCGCGCCACCCTGCTGCTGCTAGCGGCCGCGTCGCTATTGATCCGCGGTGGGGAATATGTGGGCTTGTTGGGCCGCGATCGCATTCCCTTCTCCGGTAGATCTGCCTTGGCTCGTCTTTCTGAGCCCTTGTTCGGTGCCAAGGATGACGACGCCAGTGCCGACGGAATTCCCAAACGTGTACAGATTCCCCGTCATTCCCGGCTCGTTCTGATCGGCGATTTTTTAGCACCGTTGGAGGATATCGATCGGCTGGTTCGAAGTTACGGCGCGGAGGCGATTGAGGGTCACATGTTACAGGTTCTCGATCCAGCCGAAGAGCAATTCCCTTTTGCCGGCCGCGCCGAGTTTCACGGCTACGAAAGCGAGCCGCGACTACTTCTCGATCGCGTTCAAAACATTCGCAGTACGTATCTCGAAAGGCTGGCCGCACACCGGGCCGGTTTGAAAGACATAGCCCGGGCAAGTGGTTGGACATTTGCCAGTCACTGCACCGACCGACGTCCTGAAGCGCCGTTGATGGCTCTCTATGAAGCATTGTCGGATGATTCACGCTAATACGCTGCCCGCCGAGGCGAGCCGGGCGACATGCTGAGCGTTGGCTCCCTGGCGTTTGCCAATCCCTGGCTGCTTGCCGGTTTGATATCGCTGCCGGCAATCTGGTGGCTCCTCAAGGTTACGCCCCCGGCACCACAGCGTATTGGTTTCGCCGCGATCCGCTTGCTATTCGGTCTTCGCACACCCGAGCAAACGCCTGCCCATATGCCTCTTTGGTTGTTGCTGTTGCGTCTGCTCATTGCCGCACTCGTCATTGCCGCTCTGGCGCATCCACTCCTTAATCCCGGGGCGCGCCTGAGCGGATCGGGTCCTTTGCTTCTTGTCGTGGATGACGACTGGGCAGCGGCTGCGAAGTGGGACCAACACAGCCAAACAATGCTCGAACTGATCGCTGAAGCAGAGCGCAGCGACAGATCGATCGCGATCATAACAACTACGCCGGCAGCGAACGGAACAATCCCTCCCGTCTCCCTGCTGACGGCGAATGACGCGAGGACTTTGGCCCAGGCGCTTCGCCCCAATCCCTGGCCAGCCGACCGTGCCGCATTACTGCCCGCGCTATCATCAATTCAATGGGGCGAAACAGCCGAAGTTGTTTGGCTCAGCAATGGCCTCGCTGACCAAGATGATCGTTTCATTGAAGCGTTGCGTCAGCTCGGACCGGTCCGCCTGCTGGCCGACCCGGCACACGAATTGCCGATGAAACTATCCGCTCCAAGATCGGACGGCGCCGCATTGCGGATCGAAGCCAGTCGCGCCGCGGGACCGACGCGCGCGATATGGGTTCGTGCAACCGGCGATAGCGGACAGTTAATCGCGCGGCAACAACTGCAATTCGAAAGCGGATCGGATACCGCTGTGGGGGAGTTCGCCATCCCCGTTGAAGCTCGTAACAAGATCGCTCGGATAAATCTAGAAGGAGAACGGTCCGCCGCAACGACGGTGTTGCTTGACGAACGATGGCGACGTCGTCCGGTCGGCCTGGTCTCAGGCAGTACGCCGGAAAACTCCCAGCCGCTGCTATCGGCTCTTTACTACCTGTCGCGTGCCTTGCAACCTTTTTCGGAAATCCGCGAGGGTGGGTTCGACGAGTTACTCGGCAAGGAACTCGCGGTTTTGATCGTCAGCGATGTCGGATTGGTCGTCGGACCCAACCGCGCCCGAATCGATGAGTGGATCAACAAAGGCGGTGTGCTGGTGAGGTTTGCGGGCCCGCGCCTGGCGCGAAATGTAGACGATCTTGTGCCTGTCCGACTGCGCTCCGGCGGCCGCAATATTGGCGGTGCATTGTCCTGGGCGACCCCGGCACGACTAGCGCCTTTCTCACCGGAGAGCCCCTTCGCGGGCCTGGCAATCGCTGATGACATTTTGGTGCGGCGTCAAGTTCTGGCAGAGCCGTCACTCGATCTGGTCCAGAAGACCTGGGTGAGATTGACGGATGGGACGCCGCTCGTAACGTCGGAGCAACGCGGTGACGGTCGGTTAGTCCTTTTCCATGTCACGGCGACGCCGAGTTGGTCTAACCTTCCGTTGGCCGGGTTATTTGTTGATATGCTGCGTCGTATTGTTGCGATGAGCCAAGGCGTTGTCGGTGAAACCGGCCGCGTGAAACTGGCTCCGCAGGCGTCGCTTGACGGATTGGGTCAGCTCGGAGCGCCGCTACCTACCGCGCAATCGATCGAGTCGACGGCGATTGCGACGACGCCAGTCTCCGCTACTCACCCTCCCGGATTCTACGGCACGCCAGACAATCGGCGAGCGCTGAACCTTGGGTCGGCAATAGCCGACATCGTTCCGATCGGTCCGCTGCCACAGGGGATCGCGCGCGCCACTTACGAACGAAGCGAAGAATTTGATTTCCAACCATGGTTGTTCGCTCTTGCCCTAGTCCTCCTCCTAGCCGACATCATCATAAGCTTGTGGATACGAGGCCTCACCCCGCGCCTCGCACAAGCGGCCTCGGCTGGTATCTTGGCTGCGGTGGTTATTGCGTCTTCAGCCAGCAACGGATTGGCGCAAATCTCGCGCGACCGGATCGCATTAGAGGCGACCCTGGAAACCCGCCTCGCCTATGTTCAAACAGGGATCGAAGAGCTTGACCGCGTGACGCAGGCCGGTTTGATTGGTCTAACGGAAGTGTTGGCACGGCGTACGTCGGTCGAGGCGGCGCGGCCCTTAAGTGTCAACGTCGAGCGGGATGAACTTGCTTTCTTCCCGCTGCTCTATTGGGCGATCGATGAGCGGCAGCCCGACCTCAGCGCCGCCGCGCGGGGTAAGATTGATGCCTATCTAAGAACCGGCGGGACGATCATATTCGATACCCGGGATCAGGGGACGGTCACGCCATCAACAACATTCGGAGGATCCTCGGCCGGTGGTCCTGGCACGCAACGATTGCGGCAACTTCTACAATTCCTGGATCTTCCGCCACTGACCATCGTTCCCGACAACCACGTATTGACCCGCGCGTTTTACTTGATGAGAGAATTTCCCGGTCGTTGGGCTGGCGGCCGAGTGTGGGTCGAACGACACGCTGATGGCGTCAATGATGGTGTCTCGTCGATAATCATTGGCAGCAACGATTGGGCGGCGGCTTGGGCGATCGATGAACAAGGCAGGCCTACCGCCGCGGTCGTACCGGGCGGCGAACGTCAGCGAGAGATGGCGTTCCGTTTCGGGGTCAATCTGGTGATGTACGCGTTAACCGGCAACTACAAAGCGGATCAGGTCCACGTACCGGCAATCCTTGAGCGCCTCGGTCAATAAGCGGCGGAGTCGATGGGAAACATTACCGATATCATTTTCGCCCCACACCTCCCGTGGTGGCTGATTTCACTGCTTGCCATCGCATCGGCGTCTCTAATCGGCTACGGCGCCTGGCGGCGGGCCACGGGAACATTCTGGCGAGCACTGGCTTGCACGGCATTGCTCCTGGCCATCGCCGAACCGACGCTGGTCAGCGAGCAACGCGAGCAATTATCTGATGTTGCAGCAATTGTTATTGACGAATCGCAGAGCCAAGGCATAGGCGATCGTCGGGAAACCACGGCGCGAGCTCTCGCTACCTTAACGCAGCGGCTTGATCGACAAGGCAACCTCGATGTCCGCGTGATCAGAGCCGGCAAAAACCCGCTCCTGCAGAACACCCGTCGGGAAGGTACGCTGTTGTTTGATGCTTTGGCTGACGCCCTGGCAGATACCCCAAGATCGCGGCTGGCCGGCGTTGTCATCGTCACCGACGGCCAGGTTCACGATGTGCCGATCGACCCCGCGGCGACGATTGCGGCCCCGGTTCATGTTCTCCTTAGCGGCGGTAAGAATGAACGCGATCGACGCCTCGTAATCGAACAAGCACCGAGCTATGGGATTGTCGGTAAGAAACTCGAACTCAAAGTTCGGATCGACGACGACGGCAGCGAGCTCGGTCGCCCGGTTCGGCTCACACTAAGCAAGGATGCTGGTGAGCCGGAGGAACACATCGTAACGGTCGGCCGCCAGCGCACGATACCGTTCACACTTGATCATGGTGGCCAAACCGTTCTCGAAATCGATATCAGCTCGGATGGCGAGGAGCTAACGCTCGAAAACAACCGCGCATTGGTCTCGGTGAGCGGGGTTCGAGACCGCTTGCGCGTTCTTCTTGTCTCGGGCGAACCGCACCCGGGGGAACGTACTTGGAGAAACCTTCTGAAGGCCGACCCTTCGGTTGATCTCGTCCACTTCACCATTCTTCGTCCGCCGGAGAAGCAGGATGGCACGCCGGTTCGCGAGCTTTCTTTGATCGCGTTTCCGGTTCGCGAACTGTTCGAGGTCAAACTGAAGGATTTCGACCTCATTATTTTCGATCGCTATCGACGCCGTGGCGTGCTGCCGCAGATTTATCTCGGCAATATCGTCGATTATGTGCGCGAAGGCGGCGCTGTGCTCGAGGCGGCGGGCCCGGCTTTCGCCACCCCGCTGGGCTTGTACCGAACCCCGCTCGGCCTGGTGCTTCCCGGCCAACCGACAGGTGTCGTCCATGAAGTCGGGTTCAAACCGCACTTAAGCAAAATCGGCATACGTCATCCGGTCACCGCTGCCCTTCCTGGATCGGACGGGCGCGAACCGAGCTGGGGTCGTTGGTTCCGGATGGTCGAGGTAGCCGCCGATCGCGGCGACACGCTCATGGACGGCGTTAACCGCCGGCCCATTCTCATCGTCAATCGCGTTGGCAAAGGACGGGTGGCGCAATTGCTGTCTGATCATGCCTGGTTGTGGACTCGCGGTTTCGAGAATGGTGGGCCCCACGCCGAGCTGTTGCGACGTTTGGCCCATTGGCTCATGAAGGAACCGGACCTGGAAGAAGAACAGCTCCGCGCAACAGCCTCTGGCGACCAATTGGCAATATCGCGTCGTAGCCTCAGCGTAACCGAACGCAGCGTCACGATAAGGACCCCATCGGGAGAGCGACGCGAAGCCATCTTACCGGCCAGCGAAAACGGACTCTCCGAGGTGCGCATCGGCGTCGAAGATATCGGCTTGTATCGCCTTGACGACGGCGAGCACTCAGCGGTCGCAGCGGTAGGGCCCCTCAATCCGCTCGAATTCTCCGATGTTCGGACCACGGACCATCGCCTGGCGCCGGTCGCGGAGGCAACCGGAGGATCGGTTAAGTGGTTGAGCGGTCGCGCGGTACCCGATGTTCGGCGCATCCGTCCCGGTCAAAACGCGTCGGGACCAGGGTGGATCGGATTGCTCCGAAACGACAGCTATCTCGTTACCGGGGTAGCTCAGTTCTCGCTTATGCCGCCCTGGATTGCGCTGGTTCTAATCGTTGGCCTGATCTGTTGGAGTTGGTGGCGCGAAGCCCGTTAAATTGTTTGTTGACGGGGCCGCGAACCCACACCTTTTGTATCAGCGCGGCTCGCAAACGATGGGGCCGCGCGACGTTGAGAACGAGGATCCGGGTTCGTTCGACGGGTTCGGGAATCCACCCGACATTTGCGGTCGCCGGCCGAAAATCGAAACGACCGTAATAGGACGGTTCTCCAACAACAAACACCTGCGCGACACCAGTCCGAGCCGCAGCACCGAGCCCCGCGATAACCAGCGCCGACCCAACGCCACTGCGTTGGTAAGCGGGCCGAACCGCCAGCGGACCGAGTAGACTCGCGCGCCGAACATGGCGCACCGGCCAGAACCGGATACTCGCGATTAATGATTGGCTGGTGCACGCCGTGAAACTGGTAGTCGGGTCATGCGCGTCGGCCGGCCGCAGCCGATAGACCCCGCGAAAGCGGCGCTCCCGACCCAGCATCTCATCAAGGAATGTCTCGATGGCTGCGGATTGCGCGGGATGTTCAGGGTTTATTACCCATTTCAGCGGTGACATATCCGATCTCCATACACCGTGGCGGTCTCTAGCCATGGCCCAATTCGGCGTCGATTCTAAGCGCGGGCGACTCCCGCACGGTGGGCCGCATTGCTAGGCGGCGGCGCCGGATCGTCGTCGGAATTGGCTCTCGATAGTCATGATCGGAACTTGCAGGATGTGCCACTTAGCACACCAAACTTGAGCCGCCAAGCTTCGTCGAGGTTCTGGACCTACGGCAGGTTTCACCATAGCCTTCGCCGGCGCATTTCGTGTGCGCTCCCGATCCTTGGAATGGAGCCGTATATGTTTTACGAGGTCAAAAACGGCCACGGGTTGCCCCACGATCCGTTCAAAAGCTGTATCGTCCCGCGACCCATTGGGTGGATCACGACCATAAGTACGGACGGAATCGTAAATCTAGCTCCCTATAGCTTCTTCAACGGCTGCGGCGATGCACCGCCGCAGGTTATGTATGCGCCATTGGGGCAGAATCTGGATGGCGACCTCAAAGACAGCCTGACAAACGTGGAAGCAACCGGCGAGTTCGTCGCCAATATGGTGACCTGGGAACTTCGCGACCAAATGAACGAGACGGCCCGCCACGTGCCTCATGCGACCGACGAAATGGAACTCGCGGGCCTCGAGACGGAGGCGTCCCAGTTGGTCAAGCCGCCGCGCGTTAAGGCCTCGCCGATTCATCTCGAATGTCAGTACATCCAGACCGTCGAACTTCGTAGGCAGCGTGAGGAGTATCGCAATTTCGTGGTCTTCGGCGAGGTTATCGGCATTCACATTCGTGATGAGGTTATGACCGACGGGATGGTTGATATGACCAAATTCCAGCCCATCGCACGCCTCGGCTATCTGGATTATTCGATCACCGATAACGTCTTCTCGATGCCGTTCCCGGACGCCGGCCCTAAGGCGGTGCGCGAAGCGGAAGAACACGAAAAAGGGCAAGCCGCCGCAGAATAATGCGCGCTCCTTTACCTTCCAAGTTAGAGCCAGGCGGGAGTAACTGAATGGGTATGCTTGTCGACGGTCGCTGGACCACCGAAAACGCAGGCGTGGTCGACCCGAAGGGTAACTTCGTGCGTCGTGATGGCCAATTTCGAAACTGGATAACCGCCGACGGATCGTCACCCTTCTCAGCCGAAGCCGGACGTTATCATCTGTATGTGTCTGCGGCCTGCCCCTGGGCGCACCGAACACTCATCCTGCGCGGCCTGAAGAAACTCGACGACATCGTCTCATTGTCCATCGTCGATCCCTTGATGACCGATGACGGGTGGCATTGAACGAAGCCGCTCCACGGCAGTTTTTGCTTCAGACATTGAGCCTTCCTCCTAATGTGCAGCGCTTGTTTCCGGGTGTTGGAGTGCCGGATTTGTGTCGGATCCCGGGTGCCGGTTCCGCAATCTAAGAGCCTACCTGTTTTCTGGTTTCCCACGGTTAGCATCGACCCCACTGATGGCCAGCCCCGGATTGTCCGGTGGAGCGCCGTTCAGGCCAGGGAGATCGATGATGAAAACCACCGACACGACATACGTATCGCCTCTTCGAGGGCGGATGATGGAACAGATGGGCATAGCCGGTCTGGCCGATAGCACACAGGCCATGTATCTGCGCGAGATCGAGACCCTCAACAAACATTACAACAAGCCGCCGGACCGGCTTGACGCCGAGGAGGTCCGCAGCTGGCTGCTGGCGAGGATCGAGCGCGGTCTCGACCCGAACACGACCAATGTAAGCCTCGGTGCGCTCAGGTTCCTGTATCGCGACACACTGCGCCGTCCCGAGATGGTCGACGGGCTCCGTTACCGCAAGAGGCCCCGCAAACTGCCCCGGTCAATGGCGGAGAAGGAGGTCGAGCGCTTGATCCTCGCCATCTCCGACCTCCGTTATCGGGCCGCGACGGTTCTTGCCTATGGCGCCGGTCTCCGCATCTCGGAAACTGTTGAGGTGCAACTCATCGACATCAAGTCGGACAAACGGCTTCTGCACATCCGTTCCGGCAAGGGCGGCGCCGAGCGCATGGCGCCGCTTCCCGACGGGCTCGTCGAATACCTGCGGCGTTACTGCAAGAACCTCTTTCCACGACCGGTCACGTGGCTGTTCTACGGTGAGTCGCCGGAGGTGCCTCTCAAGATCGATACCCTGCGTGTTGCCTTTAAGAAGGCCTGCCGCAAGGCCGGCGTCGACGGCTGCCATACCTTCCATAGCTTGAGGCATTCGGCCGCCACCCACTGGCATGAGCGTGGCGGCAACATCGATGTCATCCAGGATGTCCTGGGTCACCGGAATGCCGACACGACGCGCGGCTACGCCCGCGCCACCGGCAAGATGTTCGAGACCCTCGACCATCCGCTCTCGGGCTTCGACCTGATCGACGCCTGAGGCGCCGTGAAGCGCAAAGACGCCGGCGTGGCTGATATTTTCCGCCGCGCCGGCGCAGATTACCGGCGGCGCCTGGCCGGCCAGCTTGACGCCGGACGCCTCAAGGTCATGGCCGCGATCGAGTCCTGCCGGACGTCCGTACTCGGTGGCCACATGTATCAATGCGACGGCTGCAGGCGCGAGCATCCGCTCTACAACTCGTGCCGCAACCGCCACTGCCCGTCCTGCCAGGGGCTTGCCGCAAGGCAATGGCTGGAGGCGCGCGCCGCCGATATCCTGCCGGTGCCGTACTTCCACGTTGTATTTTCGTTGCCCAAAGAAGTCAGCGGGATCGCCTTTTGCAACCGCAAGGTCGTGTTCAACATCCTGTTTCGCACCGCCGCCGAGACCCTGCGCACCATCGCCGAGGACGACCGTCACGGTGGACTGCGTATCGGCGGCACCGCGGTCCTCCACACTTGGGACCAGAAGCTCGGCTTCCATCCGCATCTGCATATCGTCGTGCCTAACGCCGGCTTCGATGTCGCAACCGGCCAATGGAAGACCGGAAGCGGCACCTTCCTGGCCCCGGTCAAGGTCCTCGCCAGCCTGTTCCGGCGCCGCTTCCTTGAGGAGCTCACCCGCGCCCATGCACGCGGGAAAATCGAATTTCATGGCGGCATCGCCCATCTCGCCAATCCCGGAGAGTTCCACGCCACCCTCGTGGCCGCCCGCGGCAAGAACTGGATCGTCTACGCCAAACGACCCTTTCGCGATGCCGAACAGGTCTTCCGCTATCTCTCCCGATACACGCACAGAATTGCCATCGGCGACAGCCGCATCATCGCCTGCGATGGACAGAACGTCTCCTTCCGTTGCCGCAAGCCGACCAGTCCGGGGCAAAGGAAACCCCGCTACGGCACGGCCACCATCACCGCCGACGAGTTCATCCGCCGGTTCCTGTTGCATGTCCTGCCAAACGGACTGCATCGCATCCGCCACTTCGGAATCCTTGCCAATGGAAGCCGTGCCAAGACCCTCGAAGTCGCGCGCGAGGCGCTGGGTGTAAACGGCCTCCAGGCGCATACAGCCGTAACCCATGACGGCGAGGAGGACGACCACCGCAATAGCGGCCTGGAGACCGGGATCGCGCCCGTTCCCTGCCCGCACTGTGGCGGCGAATTGCGGAAAATCCGGGAAATCTCCCGCCGGTACGATCCGTTCTCTTCACGAGACCCTCCCCCCGCTCAACCGGCGCAGGACGCGAAACCATGAAACATCGGATCCCATCCGGATCGGCAAACGTCGTCATCGCGTCGGCGAACCGGTCGGCGTGCGCTCAATTACGAACACAAGGCAATCGCCAACGAAAAGTGTCTCTACCGTCGGCAATCAGCTGTCGAAAAAATATAAATGCTGGTCGGAAGCCTCGTCTCACGCGTCCCAACGATAGTGACCACCCGCCCCGGCGCAGGCATCAACGCACTTTCCACATAGGCTGACACCTACACTCGCGGCCCACGGCCTCGTTCAAACAGCTTAGGCAGATTCTGCCGAATCTGCCTAAGCCTTAAGATTTCTGCGCGAGATCGAGACCCTCAACAAACATTACAACAAGCCGCCGGACCGGCTTGACGCCGAGGAGGTCCGCAGCTGGCTGCTGGCGAGGATCGAGCGCGGTCTCGACCCGAACACGACCAATGTAAGCCTCGGTGCGCTCAGGTTCCTGTATCGCGACACACTGCGCCGTCCCGAGATGGTCGACGGGCTCCGTTACCGCAAGAGGCCCCGCAAACTGCCCCGGTCAATGGCGGAGAAGGAGGTCGAGCGCTTGATCCTCGCCATCTCCGACCTCCGTTATCGGGCCGCGACGGTTCTTGCCTATGGCGCCGGTCTCCGCATCTCGGAAACTGTTGAGGTGCAACTCATCGACATCAAGTCGGACAAACGGCTTCTGCACATCCGTTCCGGCAAGGGCGGCGCCGAGCGCATGGCGCCGCTTCCCGACGGGCTCGTCGAATACCTGCGGCGTTACTGCAAGAACCTCTTTCCACGACCGGTCACGTGGCTGTTCTACGGTGAGTCGCCGGAGGTGCCTCTCAAGATCGATACCCTGCGTGTTGCCTTTAAGAAGGCCTGCCGCAAGGCCGGCGTCGACGGCTGCCATACCTTCCATAGCTTGAGGCATTCGGCCGCCACCCACTGGCATGAGCGTGGCGGCAACATCGATGTCATCCAGGATGTCCTGGGTCACCGGAATGCCGACACGACGCGCGGCTACGCCCGCGCCACCGGCAAGATGTTCGAGACCCTCGACCATCCGCTCTCGGGCTTCGACCTGATCGACGCCTGAGGCGCCGTGAAGCGCAAAGACGCCGGCGTGGCTGATATTTTCCGCCGCGCCGGCGCAGATTACCGGCGGCGCCTGGCCGGCCAGCTTGACGCCGGACGCCTCAAGGTCATGGCCGCGATCGAGTCCTGCCGGACGTCCGTACTCGGTGGCCACATGTATCAATGCGACGGCTGCAGGCGCGAGCATCCGCTCTACAACTCGTGCCGCAACCGCCACTGCCCGTCCTGCCAGGCGCTTGCCGCAAGGCAATGGCTGGAGGCGCGCGCCGCCGATATCCTGCCGGTGCCGTACTTCCACGTTGTATTTTCGTTGCCCAAAGAAGTCAGCGGGATCGCCTTTTGCAACCGCAAGGTCGTGTTCAACATCCTGTTTCGCACCGCCGCCGAGACCCTGCGCACCATCGCCGAGGACGACCGTCACGGTGGACTGCGTATCGGCGGCACCGCGGTCCTCCACACTTGGGACCAGAAGCTCGGCTTCCATCCGCATCTGCATATCGTCGTGCCTAACGCCGGCTTCGATGTCGCAACCGGCCAATGGAAGACCGGAAGCGGCACCTTCCTGGCCCCGGTCAAGGTCCTCGCCAGCCTGTTCCGGCGCCGCTTCCTTGAGGAGCTCACCCGCGCCCATGCACGCGGGAAAATCGAATTTCATGGCGGCATCGCCCATCTCGCCAATCCCGGAGAGTTCCACGCCACCCTCGTGGCCGCCCGCGGCAAGAACTGGATCGTCTACGCCAAACGACCCTTTCGCGATGCCGAACAGGTCTTCCGCTATCTCTCCCGATACACGCACAGAATTGCCATCGGCGACAGCCGCATCATCGCCTGCGATGGACAGAACGTCTCCTTCCGTTGCCGCAAGCCGACCAGTCCGGGGCAAAGGAAACCCCGCTACGGCACGGCCACCATCACCGCCGACGAGTTCATCCGCCGGTTCCTGTTGCATGTCCTGCCAAACGGACTGCATCGCATCCGCCACTTCGGAATCCTTGCCAATGGAAGCCGTGCCAAGACCCTCGAAGTCGCGCGCGAGGCGCTGGGTGTAAACGGCCTCCAGGCGCATACAGCCGTAACCCATGACGGCGAGGAGGACGACCACCGCAATAGCGGCCTGGAGACCGGGATCGCGCCCGTTCCCTGCCCGCACTGTGGCGGCGAATTGCGGAAAATCCGGGAAATCTCCCGCCGGTACGATCCGTTCTCTTCACGAGACCCTCCCCCCGCTCAACCGGCGCAGGACGCGAAACCATGAAACATCGGATCCCATCCGGATCGGCAAACGTCGTCATCGCGTCGGCGAACCGGTCGGCGTGCGCTCAATTACGAACACAAGGCAATCGCCAACGAAAAGTGTCTCTACCGTCGGCAATCAGCTGTCGAAAAAATATAAATGCTGGTCGGAAGCCTCGTCTCACGCGTCCCAACGATAGTGACCACCCGCCCCGGCGCAGGCATCAACGCACTTTCCACATAGGCTGACACCTACACTCGCGGCCCACGGCCTCGTTCAAACAGCTTAGGCAGATTCTGCCGAATCTGCCTAAGCCTTAAGATTTTAGCGACGGCGACGGCTGTGTTCCCGACACGATCAATGGCTGCGATCTGCTCCGCGATGTCTATCTCAAAGCCGATCCGGCAGTAACGACCCGGGTAACGGTACCAGTGCTGTGGGACAAGCAGCAGCAGACGATCGTCAGTAATGAATCATCGGAGATCATCCGGATGTTTGGCACTGCTTTCGATGCGATCGGTGCGGCGCCGCACGACTATTATCCGGAAGGACTGCAGGCCGATATCGACCGAACCAACGATATTGTCTACGCGAAGGTCAACAATGGCGTCTATCGCTGTGGTTTCGCGCGTTCGCAGGAGGCCTACGAGACAGCCTTCGACGATCTGTTTGAGGCGCTCGATTGGCTGGACTCGATGTTGTCGACGCAACGTTACCTGATGGGCGGAACGACCACCGAGGCCGATTGGCGGTTATTCCCAACCCTGGTCCGTTTCGACGCGGTTTACCACACCCACTTCAAGTGCAATCGCAACCGCATTATCGATTTTCCCCACCTCTCGGGCTACCTGCGCGATCTCTACCAATCGCCGGGTGTGGCCGAAACCGTCAACATGGACCATATCAAGGGGCATTATTTCCGTAGTCACGAGAGCATCAATCCGAGTCGCATCGTTCCCTGTGGCCCGGAGCTCGATTTCTCCGCGCCACATGATCGTGGTCGCCTCGAGTCGGCGTAGCGTGGCCATAGATAAGGACTGAGTGATGGGCTTTTTTATCGACGGCGTATGGGATAGTGACGATACAAAGCGCACCAAGGATGGCCGCTACCAGCGGCATGCCAGTTCATTTCGCGATTGGGTAACCCGCGACGGCTCGTCGGGATTCAAAGCCGAACCGAATCGCTACCATCTCTATGTCTCTCATAACTGCCCGTGGGCGCAGCGCACCGCCATTTTTCGTGAATTAAAGCAACTTCAGGACATTATCTCCCTGTCGGTCGTTGATCCGGTAATGCGTGATGAAGGATGGATATTCAGTGATGCCGCGGGCTGCACCCCCGATTCTGCGAACGGGAAGGCCAAGCTCGGCGAGGTTTATCTGGCAGCAAAACCCGACTTTACCGGTCGCGTCACAGTTCCGGTATTGTGGGACAGTAAAGAACAAACGATCGTCAACAACGAATCCGCCGAAATCATACGCATGATGAATGATGCTTTCGAAGAATGCGTCGGGCCCACCGAAGACCTCTACCCGGAGGCATTGCGCACCGAAATTGACGCGATAAACGAGCCGATCTTCGAGCACGTCAACAGTGGCGTTTACAAATGCGGGTTCGCGTCGACTCAAGAGGCTTATGAAGAGGCGTTCACAGCCCTGTTTGACACGCTAGACGACGTTGAAGCCCGCTTGGGGCGGCAACGCTATTTAGCCGGGCCGCAACCAAGCGAAGCTGATTGGCGTTTGTTTACCACGCTGATCCGTTTTGATCCCGTTTACTACGGTCTGTTCAAGTGTAATCGGCAGCGTATTTCCGATTATCCGGCACTATCGAACTACACGCGCGATCTCTACCAAATTCCTGGTATCGCCGGGACGGTGAATTTCGATCACATCAAGCGAGGTTATTGGCACGGCATGCGGCGGCTCAATCCGGCCGGTATTGTTCCCAAGGGCCCCGACGTCGATGTCGATTCACCGCACGATCGAGACCGCTTCAACTAAGGAGCCGACAGATGGGCGAAACCAAGTTGCACGACGACAAACTCGTCAAATCCGAGACCGAGTGGCGCGCGCAATTGACTCCCGAGCAGTATCACGTGACCCGCGAAAAGGGGACAGAGCGAGCGTTTACCGGCGCCTATGCAACGACCAAGGATAAGGGCGTGTACCACTGCATCTGCTGTGATAACCCCTTGTTCGATTCGGAAACCAAATACGATTCGGGGACGGGTTGGCCGAGCTTCTGGGCCCCGATCGTCGACAACGCCGTCGCCACCGAGTCAGACCGGAGTTTGTTTATGGTGCGCACCGAGGCCGTATGCCAACGCTGTGATGCACATCTCGGGCACGTTTTCGACGACGGGCCCGCACCTACCGGACAGCGCTATTGCATGAATTCAGCGTCGCTCAAGTTACGTCCGAAGGAGGGCTAACCCGTATCAGCGTCTAGAGATCGACGCCGCGTTTCGCTGTGGCAACGTCCCATTTATTTTCGTGATCGCCGCCGAGCACCAGCGGTTCGTCAGCGTCGACAGAGGTCCACGCGCGCCGATCGATCTCATCATCGAGTTGACCAGCCCCCCAACCGGCATAACCAAAGACGACTAGGTATTTGCGCGGCCCTCGGCCTTCGGCGATCGCCCGAACAATTGTCGGGGACGTCGTAATGCCTAAAAAACTGCCGATCTCGCGCGTTCGATCGTCCGTATAGTCGAGCGAATGAAGGACGAAGCCCCGCCGCGACTCGACTGGCCCACCGTAGAATATTGGTAGCTCACCCTCGATTGCCGTCCCGTCCTGGCCCATCTCCTTGAGCAACCGTTTATAGGACCACCGGGCGATCGGCCGGTTAACCACGAGACCCATGGCTCCGCTAGGGTCATGGTGCAGCATATAGATGACCGTTTTGGCAAAGCGTGGATCACCAATCTCGTTTGTCGCGACCAATAACTTACCGCTGAGACTATCACCTTGGGTGGCTTCAACGTGCGAGTAAGGTGCGGCCAAAACCCAAGCGAGCAAAACAATGAGCGGCAGAAACCGGGAGATTAGAGAGCGCGATCGAGAAGCCTTTACGCTTCCATCAGCGACCGCGTCAGCTGACCACTCATCACGCGCCGGTCTCCCGGCAGCGTCGACAAGCGTGGCTGGGGCGGCAGGATTCGAACCTGCGGTCACGGGACCAAAGCCCATTGCCTTACCTCTTGGCTACGCCCCAATTTGCGTGTCGCAAACATAGGTACTTCGAGACAAACCGGCAACGATGACCGCACGAAATAAACCTACCTATCAGTGCCGCTTTCCAAAGCATTTCCAACGACATTGCCAAGTTCGTCGGCCAGTAATGGCTTCATCACATAGTGGTCGATCCCAATGATTTTCGCCTGCTCCGGCGTTAGTCGTCTTGAGTGACCCGTGCACAGGACAATCGGGATATCCCCGCGCAGCTTGCGTACCTCGACCGCCAGAACGTCTCCAGTAATCTCAGGCATAGTCTGATCAGTGACGACGAGATCAAACGCCGCCGGATCTGCACGAAAGCGATCCAGAGCATCATGGCCATTGGTTTCCCCGACCACCGAATAACCAAGTCGCCCGAGCACCTTTTCCGCCATTTTGACGAGGTGGACTTCGTCATCGACGTCGAAATATCTCGCAGGGTCGCAATGAACTTGTAGCGCTGTGATTTGCGGCGCTCGTGCATCGTCCACGTGCCACGCAGTTCGCGGATGGCGATCTCGAGGGGAAATTCATTGCCACCGTTCCGGCGTCCCATAACCTCGCGGATCTCCAGAAAATCTGGTTGGTCGCCTTCATCGACGTATCGTTTGATCAAGGTATCGTATTCTCGCTGCTCCGCGTCCCCCATCAATATCGAAAAACCTTTGCCGAGCACCTCGTCCGCCGCGTAGCCAAAGATTGTCTCGGCAGTTGGGTTGAAGGTTTCAATCGTCCCGTCGGCGTCAAACGTGATAATGCCGTCGATGACGGTTTCGACGATCGAGCGGGTGTGCTCTTCAGTGACCTGTCTGGCAGCCTCTCGACGCTCGAAATTGGTGATGTCGGCCTGGATCGAGATCGTTCCGCCTGCGGCGGTCCGGTATTCGTTGATCTGAAGACAGCGGCCATCCGCCAGATATTGTTTTATCGGGCCGGACGGCTTGCGGTGATACGCGAGACGGTCACGGACCCAATCCTCTTCTCGCTCTTGCGCGTCCGCGATCAATCCGTTGGCGGCGATGGATCGGATCATGGTCTCGAATGTCGCGCCGGGAATGACGGGCGCAGCCGAGTCCTCGAACACGCCGCGAAACGTCTGGTTGCATAGGACCAATCGGTCATCGGCATCGAACAGCGCAATGCCCTGTTCCATGCTTTCGATCGCATCGATCAATTGCTGAGCGTTTGCCGACACCGTCATCATCATCCCCCGGCCATGGTCGTTCGTATGAACAACAATCCCGCGCCAATGCGCGTGTAGTCGGACGCAACCCGAATCCCCTCTATGCGCGGCCGCCGTGTTTGTCAATTCGTTCAGACAATATTGCTATCCGGCGTGAATGAGCTTGACGTTCATTCTGTGAACGGTATAGCGTTCACGCGACGAACGCGGGCACGATCAAGGCGCTGTGTTGAGTGATTCTGAGCGAAGTTTAGCAGACCTGGACGCGGAGGCCGAGATAACGCTCGGTTTGCTTGACGCGGTCGACTCCGACAGCGCGGTATCGCAGCGATCCCTCGCCCGCGATCTCGGTATCGCGCTGGGACTGACGAATGCCTATATCAAACGGTGTATTCGTAAGGGGTGGATCAAGGTTACCCAGGCACCGGCTAATCGATATGCCTACTACATCACCCCCAAGGGTTTGGCTGAAAAAGGCCGACTCACGACGCGGTATCTCGCTTATTCGCTACAGTTTTACCGCCAAGCTCGCAACGAACTCGATGATCTGTTGGCGATCTGTGCAAAACGGCGTTGGCGTCGCATTGCTTTGGCGGGCGTAAGCGAACTTGCTGAGATTGCCATGCTGTGCGCGATGCAGCACAACGCGGATGTGATCTGCGTCGTGCATGAAAAATCGACCTCAAAATCTTTTCGCGGCGCGCCGGTGTGTCGCACTTATGACGAGCTGCCGACGGTCGACGTTATTATCGTCACCGCATTGAACCACCGCCAGTCCGTCTTCGAGGCCGCCTGCACCGCCTTATCTGACGAGCGCGTTCTTACCCCGGCGCTGCTTAAGATCAAACGCGGCATGGAAAACAAGGGGAGTTAGGCTGTGTCGCGATGGTACTGCGTCTACACTCAACCTCAGCTTGAGCTCTGGGCACGGAGCAACCTTTGGGAGCGCGGGTTTGACGTCTACCTGCCGCAGGTGCTGAAGCGGCGGCGGCACGCGCGTCGGACCGATTACGTGCCACGCGCCCTATTCCCGCGTTACTTATTCGTTCAAGCCGATATCGAGACTGGCGGACAGCGCGCGCTCCGTAGTGCAAAAGGCGTGGTCGACATATTGCGTTGTGGCAACGGCGACGCACCGGCACCGGTTGACGACGCCATCATTGAGGCCATTCGTCGCCGCGAAAACGATAAGGGATACGTCGAGCTGAATGAGCTTGACGGACTCAGAAAAGGTGATCGCGTACGGATCGTCGAGGGCGCCCTGTGCGACCAGGTCGGTCTGTTTGAAAACCTGGGCGACGATCAGCGCGTTATGATTCTGTTGGATCTCCTAGGGCGCGCGGTTCGAGCACGAATCCCACAGCAAAATATCGAACGCGTGCGTTAGCAAGACACCTAAAGACTGATCGAAACGCTGGTCGAGGCCGGGCCTTGGCGCGCACGCAGGTAACTCAAGCTCATGACAATGCCATAGCCGGACAACGCGACGACGATCCAGATAAGCGTACGTGTGGGGTATACCATCGCCAGAACGCACGGGACGCCAACGATCGCAAGATACACCGCGACGGACCAGGGCCAACCGACCAAGCGCTGGATACGATGGTGCAAATGGTTGCGATCCGACCGTAGTGGTGAGCGGCCGGAAAGCCCGCGAACCAGCATCAGTCGCAGGGTGTCGATGACCGGGACGAGAAACCACAGCATGACCATATCTGCGGGTACGCGAGCAAATCCCACCCCGTAAACGTAAAGCGTCACGAGTCCGATCGCGATGCCGATCGCATAAGCGCCGGAATCGCCGAGGAACAATCGACCGGCTAAATTAAACACCAGAGCAATGAGCAATGAGATCAGAAATACGATCAGGAGAGGGACCATGTGCGGCGGCGCGCTCAACAGAAGGAGTGCCACCCAAAGAACGGATAAACCGATTGCGAGGCCATTTTCACCGTCCGCCATGTTAATCGCATTCTGCAATCCAACTAAGCAGAGAACCGTGAACAGAGCCGATACCGCCAACACAGGAACAATCAGCGGTGATGTTCCAAAATAGATCGCATTGGGCAGAAAACTGAATTTGAGGAAGGTGACGTCGAGAGCCGGCACCACCCATAAGAATGCTAGGCAGGCGACGGTGGATACACCCAGTCGCATGGCTGGTTTCAAGTGCCGCCGATCATCGAGCAGGCCAACGATAAAAAATCCAAGGATGGCAACGCCCAAAATCCCGAACAAGGGTGCAAACTCGCTCGTTAGCGACGTGCCAATCGCCATCGCTGCAACGGGAAGCATGACCGCAATGCCGCCGACCAACGGAGTCTCGTCGCGGTGGATCTTGCGCGACCCGTCGGGCCGGTCGACGATGTCGAGCCAATGGCCCAACCGCTTCGCGAGCAGGCAAAGAATTAACGTTGCGAGCGCGAGGGACGCGTAGATCAGAATCATGTCGGGCAGCGCATTACGCTGTGGTATCCAAGCTATTGAGGCTCGCCGCAGCCCGGAGAATACCGCAAGCGCCGCAGGGCTTAAAGAGCGGGATTTTTCACCCCACCGCGATGTCGGCGAGCTGAGGCGAGGCGCAGACCCGCCCGTACGCTACTTGAACAAACTCGACGAACAGAGGCGACCGGATAATCACTATGAGCCAGAATCACGCGAGAATAGGTGTTGTCGGGACCGGCTATTGGGGGCGCAATCTTCTGCGCAACTTTGATCGTCTTGGCGCTCTGGCCGCCTTTGCCGACTCCGCTCTTGATATCCGAGTTCAAACAAGCGGTGAATATCCCCAAGCCATGCCGTTCGATACGCTAGATATGATGTTGGCCAAAGCGGACCTGGACGGGGTTGTCATCGCGACTCCGCCGGCAACCCATGGCAGCCTAGCGCGAGCGGCGCTTGGCGCTGGTAAGCATGTGTTCGTCGAGAAACCGCTCTGTCTCAATGTGGATGAAGCTGAAGCACTAAATCGGTTAGCCCGAGAGACCGGGCGAGTACTCATGGTCGGGCACCTGCTGCTTTATCATCCTGCCTTTCGCGCTGCTAAGAAGTTGGTCGACAGCGGCGAAATCGGCAAGTTGCGCTACGTCTACTCGAACCGGCTGAACCTCGGGAAGATTCGTCGTGAAGAAAACGCCCTGTGGTCTTTCGCACCACACGACATCTCCATGATTCTGTCTTTGACAGGCGAAATGCCGAAGTGGGTGACAGCTACCGGGGGACACTATCTGTCGTCCGACGTGGCCGATACGACGCTTTCCAAAATGGAGTTCAGCGGCGGCGTCCAGGCGCATATCTTTGTCTCCTGGCTTCACCCCTACAAGGACCACCGACTTGTTGTAATTGCCGAAAACGGCATGATCGCGTTCAACGATACGCTTAGCGGGCCTGAAAAAGTGTTGCTGTACCGACATGCGGTCGGCGTCGAAAACGACACTCCAACCGTTAACCGGGCGGACGCTAAACCAGTCGCCTACGGCGAGGACGAACCTTTGAAGCTGGAGTGTCAGACTTTCCTAGACGCGGTGGCCGGCGGTGCCCCACCGCCATCATCTGGAGATGAAGGGACTCGCGTACTGCGGGTACTCGATGCGTGTCAGCGAGCGATCGATTCGGGAACGCGGATCGACCTGGCGATGTAGCTGAGTCTACCTCCGGCTTCCATATGTTCGCCGCACCAATTGGGGAGGGGCGCCAGGGGGCTATAGGAAAAATCGAAGAACAACCCCATGCAAAGGCGCAAATTAGGACTGGCCAAGACCTACATTAGCGTGCATTTTCCTAACACGTGATCAAGCCCACGCTACCTATACCACCCCACCCATCCCCCTCGTCTTCCGACAAGCACGCGTGCGATCAGGCCATCGATCTCGATTTGCATGTCGAGAATCAGATCGCCACGATGCTGTGGCTTCCCGATGGGATAGACCGAAATGAGCGCGAACGCCGCCTGTCAGCGGCGTTCGCTATGCTCAAAGGAATCGACCCACAGAACGAACTCGGGCGGATGCTTGGCACGCAGATGGTCGCGACCCACGAGGCGGCGCTGCGGCGCGAAGACCCGATGCGGAACGCCCTGCCGTTCACCGGCGGTCAAGGGGAAGCGTACACTGGACACACTCAGACTAGCAAACGTCCCATGCCACAAACTCTTAAGGCTTAGGCAGATTCGGCAGAATCTGCCTAAGCTGTTTGAACGAGGCCGTGGGCCGCGAGTGTAGGTGTCAGCCTATGTGGAAAGTGCGTTGATGCCTGCGCCGGGGCGGGTGGTCACTATCGTTGGGACGCGTGAGACGAGGCTTCCGACCAGCATTTATATTTTTTCGACAGCTGATTGCCGACGGTAGAGACACTTTTCGTTGGCGATTGCCTTGTGTTCGTAATTGAGCGCACGCCGACCGGTTCGCCGACGCGATGACGACGTTTGCCGATCCGGATGGGATCCGATGTTTCATGGTTTCGCGTCCTGCGCCGGTTGAGCGGGGGGAGGGTCTCGTGAAGAGAACGGATCGTACCGGCGGGAGATTTCCCGGATTTTCCGCAATTCGCCGCCACAGTGCGGGCAGGGAACGGGCGCGATCCCGGTCTCCAGGCCGCTATTGCGGTGGTCGTCCTCCTCGCCGTCATGGGTTACGGCTGTATGCGCCTGGAGGCCGTTTACACCCAGCGCCTCGCGCGCGACTTCGAGGGTCTTGGCACGGCTTCCATTGGCAAGGATTCCGAAGTGGCGGATGCGATGCAGTCCGTTTGGCAGGACATGCAACAGGAACCGGCGGATGAACTCGTCGGCGGTGATGGTGGCCGTGCCGTAGCGGGGTTTCCTTTGCCCCGGACTGGTCGGCTTGCGGCAACGGAAGGAGATGTTCTGTCCATCGCAGGCGATGATGCGGCTGTCGCCGATGGCAATTCTGTGCGTGTATCGGGAGAGATAGCGGAAGACCTGTTCGGCATCGCGAAAGGGTCGTTTGGCGTAGACGATCCAGTTCTTGCCGCGGGCGGCCACGAGGGTGGCGTGGAACTCTCCGGGATTGGCGAGATGGGCGATGCCGCCATGAAATTCGATTTTCCCGCGTGCATGGGCGCGGGTGAGCTCCTCAAGGAAGCGGCGCCGGAACAGGCTGGCGAGGACCTTGACCGGGGCCAGGAAGGTGCCGCTTCCGGTCTTCCATTGGCCGGTTGCGACATCGAAGCCGGCGTTAGGCACGACGATATGCAGATGCGGATGGAAGCCGAGCTTCTGGTCCCAAGTGTGGAGGACCGCGGTGCCGCCGATACGCAGTCCACCGTGACGGTCGTCCTCGGCGATGGTGCGCAGGGTCTCGGCGGCGGTGCGAAACAGGATGTTGAACACGACCTTGCGGTTGCAAAAGGCGATCCCGCTGACTTCTTTGGGCAACGAAAATACAACGTGGAAGTACGGCACCGGCAGGATATCGGCGGCGCGCGCCTCCAGCCATTGCCTTGCGGCAAGCCCCTGGCAGGACGGGCAGTGGCGGTTGCGGCACGAGTTGTAGAGCGGATGCTCGCGCCTGCAGCCGTCGCATTGATACATGTGGCCACCGAGTACGGACGTCCGGCAGGACTCGATCGCGGCCATGACCTTGAGGCGTCCGGCGTCAAGCTGGCCGGCCAGGCGCCGCCGGTAATCTGCGCCGGCGCGGCGGAAAATATCAGCCACGCCGGCGTCTTTGCGCTTCACGGCGCCTCAGGCGTCGATCAGGTCGAAGCCCGAGAGCGGATGGTCGAGGGTCTCGAACATCTTGCCGGTGGCGCGGGCGTAGCCGCGCGTCGTGTCGGCATTCCGGTGACCCAGGACATCCTGGATGACATCGATGTTGCCGCCACGCTCATGCCAGTGGGTGGCGGCCGAATGCCTCAAGCTATGGAAGGTATGGCAGCCGTCGACGCCGGCCTTGCGGCAGGCCTTCTTAAAGGCAACACGCAGGGTATCGATCTTGAGAGGCACCTCCGGCGACTCACCGTAGAACAGCCACGTGACCGGTCGTGGAAAGAGGTTCTTGCAGTAACGCCGCAGGTATTCGACGAGCCCGTCGGGAAGCGGCGCCATGCGCTCGGCGCCGCCCTTGCCGGAACGGATGTGCAGAAGCCGTTTGTCCGACTTGATGTCGATGAGTTGCACCTCAACAGTTTCCGAGATGCGGAGACCGGCGCCATAGGCAAGAACCGTCGCGGCCCGATAACGGAGGTCGGAGATGGCGAGGATCAAGCGCTCGACCTCCTTCTCCGCCATTGACCGGGGCAGTTTGCGGGGCCTCTTGCGGTAACGGAGCCCGTCGACCATCTCGGGACGGCGCAGTGTGTCGCGATACAGGAACCTGAGCGCACCGAGGCTTACATTGGTCGTGTTCGGGTCGAGACCGCGCTCGATCCTCGCCAGCAGCCAGCTGCGGACCTCCTCGGCGTCAAGCCGGTCCGGCGGCTTGTTGTAATGTTTGTTGAGGGTCTCGATCTCGCGCAGATACATGGCCTGTGTGCTATCGGCCAGACCGGCTATGCCCATCTGTTCCATCATCCGCCCTCGAAGAGGCGATACGTATGTCGTGTCGGTGGTTTTCATCATCGATCTCCCTGGCCTGAACGGCGCTCCACCGGACAATCCGGGGCTGGCCATCAGTGGGGTCGATGCTAACCGTGGGAAACCAGAAAACAGGTAGGCTCTTAGATTGCGGAACCGGCACCCGGGATCCGACACAAATCCGGCACTCCAACACCCGGAAACAAGCGCTGCACATTAGGAGGAAGGCTCAATGTCTGAAGCAAAAACTGCCGTGGAGCGGCTTCGTTCAATGTCTGCGTCACGGAATTGGTGGTGATAAAGCCGAAACGGCGCAACGGGTTAGTTTGGCCCTTCTTTGGCTTGCGCAGCAGGAGGGTGGCAGCCTCATCCCAGAAATGCATAACGAAGTCGGCGCCGCCGGGAATTTTCTTACGCGCTTGCCAGCATGCTTCCGCGTAGCCATCACCCAGTTCGGAACGCATGTCCTTACCGCCGATAAACGGCGGGTTCCCTACGATAAATTCAGCCTCCGGCCATTCGGCGGGACGTGGGTTCTCGTAACGATACATTTCCACTGTCGCATCGGGATCGGGAATTTCTTCGCCGGTAATCGGGTGAAGCTTGGTGGTGGACCCGTCCCAGCGGGAGAGCGGCCTGCCCTGCCCGTCGCGCAGCAGTTCTTGTTTGTCGTAGGCCAGGATCGCGTCTTGCTCACGGATCGTGCCATAGGCGTGCAGGATTGGTTCCGCGATACGGTCTGCCGTGACAGTGCGGAGCTGCCATTTTAGGTAGCCTATCCACAGCACGAGGTCAGCGATGGCGACGGCACGTGGGTTGATTTCCAGACCATAGAACTGGTGTGGGCTGACAGTCTCACCCTCCATCACGAAACGTGGCGCGTCCTCACCTAAATCGTCTAAGGCATCGAGCACCTCACCTTCCAGCCGCTTCATCAATTCCAACGAGACGTAGAGGAAGTTGCCGGTGCCGCAGGCGGGGTCCAACACGCGGATGGTGCAGAGCCGATGATGGAAATCCTTGATGGTCTTTAGCGCGCCCTCTCTGTCGTTGTCTCCCTCCAGCTCATGAGCGCGTGTTAGCATCTCTTCCCAGTCGGCGCGGAGTGGTTCGATAATTGTGGGCACGACCAGCCGTTCGACATAAGCGCGCGGCGTGTAGTGGGCACCGAGCTTGGCGCGTTCGCGTTTGTCCAGGGCGCGCTCCAATAGGGTGCCGAAGATGGCAGGCTCGACATCGCGCCAGTCGCGCCGGGCAGCGGTCCAAAGCTCGCGGATGTCTTCCTTCTCCAGCACTATGGCGTTTCGGTTCCTGAACAGCGCACCATTGAAACGCTTGACCGTCGCGTTCAGGTGCGGGGCGTAGCCGCCTTCATCCATGACCTGCCACAAACTCTCTAGTGCCGGGACGAAATGCTGAGGCGTCTCAACCATCCGACCCAGGAGCTCTTCGAATGCCCGTTCAGGCAGTAATCCAACATCCTCCGCAAAGATTGTGAACAAGCAGCGCATGAGGAATTCTGATACTTCCTTGGGATCGTTCTTCCCCTCCAGACTACGAGTGATGCGGGCAAGGCGCTCGGCGATATCGCGAGTGACCTCGGCGCTGCGTAGGGTAGGATCAAGCGTGTGTGGGTTGGCCCAGATGGCCCGGAGCCGGTCACGAATGGTTTGGTCATGCAGGCTGTCGAGCGGAATGGAATAGCTGGCGCGATCGGGGAACTGGACATAGTTCTTCCCCTGACCAGAGAAGTCGGCATAGACCTCGATGACGTTTGCAACGTCCACGACCAAGATGAAGGGCGGCCACCCATGCTCCTTAGGCAGAGCGCGGGCGTAATCCTCCGCCTGCCGCTTGGCGGCGCGTATCGCCCTATCCCATCCTCGGGTCCCGCGTGTCGCCATACCGGTCCTAATCTGCCTCGCATCCTCGGGGATCAGGTCCGGCTGCCAAGGATCCCCTTGTTTCGCCTTGGCCCGTTTGGCGGATTGCTTCGCCTCCATGACGAAGCAATCGCGCTTGTACAAGTCGATCCTGCGCTTGGCTGTGGTGCCGTCGTCGAACTTGTAGTCGACACGCCGTTCAAAGACGTAGTCATTGAATTCATTCCGTGCCTGCGACGGATCGGGCTGCGGCAGGCCAAGCAAATCGCAGAGTTCATTGGCGAACATTTGGAAGTTCGCCAATTCCGAGCCGCCAGATTGCTCCCATCGACCAATGAAGGCGTCGATATTGGCACGGACTACGCCGTCGTCCGGCCGTGTCGGTTGTGCTTCTACCTCACTCATGTTGCGAACATAGCGAAAGTAGTGATTAGCGAAACCCTCGAATGCGGCCTGAAACTTCTGAAGCTCGCCCTGAAAAACACGACGCTGCCCAAGGCCGTCCCCAATATTCAGACCAATCCAACCGCACCAATTGAGAAGAAGACCATCGGCCCGCATGTCCAGACCGCTTCCCTGTTCGCCGATGCGATGCCCGTCGAGCGCCGCGAGCGGTTCTCGGCGCCGGAAGGGTAGAATGTACATGCGAATTCCCACCGCCTTCTCGATGATCGTTCTCGCCGGCCTGCTCGGGGCCTGCGGTGGCGGAAACTCGGAGATCCGCCTCGCGCCGGCGACGATGGACACCTACCTCAACAGCAACGCGGTCTATATCCGCGCCGGCGGGGAGATCGTCCATGTCCCCTATATCTGCTTCGCGGATATCTGCGACCGGGATACGCGAAGCAGAGTGGTGACCAGCTACACGGCCGAGGACCTGGAGTTCCTCGGCATCCACCAACCGCCAGAAGATGAGGTCTTGCGACGAAACGGCTTCAACATGGCCCCTTGGGCGAAGGAAGAGCCGGACTATCGCTTCTTCGGCTTCAGCGCCTGGGGGAAGTTCGTCGCGTTCAACATAGAGATCGCCAAGGTCTTCCCGGAAGATCGGGACCCCTACCAATATACGGAGGCGACCCTGGGCGGGGTCGGGAACCGGACCAACCCTTCACCTGCGGGCGGAGCGTCCTGGTCCGGCGTCATGCTCGGCATGGACTATGCCGACAGCCACGCGCAGCAGTTCGTCCAGAGCGATGCCAGGGTGACGGTGGACTTCGAGCAGAGCGAGGTTGATGTGGCCTTCACCGGCATTATCCGGATCGACGGCACGAGCACCTACCCGGACATCACCCGGACAGCCCTGCCGATGCGGGACGGGCGGTTCGCGAGCCCGAGCATCGACGGCCGGTTCTTCGGCGGCAAACACCAGGAAGTCGGCGGTGTCTTCGACCGGGACAACATCTTGGGGGCCTTCGGCGCTGCCCGGGACTGAAAAGTGTCATGATCTGACGCCGGATTCGGGATGGAACTGGGTCCGACAAAATGGAAGGACGCACTCCAATCGGGGGTCAATATTGGGGTCTGACTCAATCTCGATGATGGTGGCTTCGGACAGCACGACGAGGCGGATTCTGAGCACATCCAGATCGGCACATCCCAAAAAATCTGGCGCTGGAAGGCCCCCAGATTGTCGATCTGGCCTCCGTTCGCCGGCATCGGGCGTCCATAAACCGCTGACATCATCGAGACCGCGACAGACCCAATATTGAAAGCCGATTGACAGGTAACCGGGTTGGCGCAGCGACCCCCACGAGCTTGCCGTCGCTTTGCCGTTCCGCCAGTTCCACGATAGCCCGTCACCCTGGACTGTCCGTACCCTGCCGCCCTGGCAGCTTCGCCGTTGCCGAACCGCCCGTCAGGAAATCCTCCGCGATGCTGGCGGCGACCCGCGCCGCCGAGGCCTTGACCGAATCCCGCGCCAGATGCGCATACCGGGCGGTGGTCTGGATCTGGCTGTGCCCGATCAGCTTGGCGATCACGGGCAGGCTCTCGCCCAGCGCCAGCGCCCGCGACGCGAAGGAATGCCGGCAGTCGTGAATCCTGACGTTCCCGATCCCCGCGCGCTCCCGCACGATCCGCCACGGGTCGTCCAGGTTGGTCATGTGCGTGTCCGGCTTCTGGCCGGGGATTACCCAGGGGTTGCCCGGAACCCGGGGCAGTTCCGCCAGCACCTTCGCCGGCGGCGGCGACAGCGGCACTGCGCGCGGGCCCGTCTTGCTTTCGCGGAGCCTCAATTCGCAGGCATCGAGGTCGATGTCAGTCCATTGCAGGGACAGGATCTCGTTCTTGCGGCAGCCGGTCAGCATCAGCAGCCGGATCGCCGCCACGGCATGGACCGACACCCCGCCCTCGGTGGGGGCCTCGCCGAGAACCTCGCCGAGGCGGCGGAACTCGGTGTCGGTCAGGAACCGCTCGCGCCCGCGCGCCGGGTACTTGCGCACCGACCGGCAAGGGTTGGTGCCGTCGGGGACCATCTCCCAGTCCGCGGCCATCGCGTACATGCGCGACATCAGTGTCAATCGGCGTCCAAAATTGACCCCCAATCGGCGTGCAATATTGACCCCCCTGAGCGGCACGGCGGAGGTTGTCCCGGTAGTCAATAGGGGGGACCCGTGCGGCTTCGTGTAGCGCCTTGCGGTGCGCGGAGCGAAGCCGCGTGGGAGGTCCGGGTTGACCCACCGGGGCAAGCGGGCCGCAGGCACGGCCTGTGCCGGGTCAGCAGCGGTTCTTGAAGCGCCAGCTCTCGTTGCCGGTCTCGATGATCTCGCAATGGTGGGTCAGGCGGTCGAGCAGGGCTGTGGTCATCTTGGGGTCGTCGAAGACGGACGGCCATTCGCCGAAAGCGAGGTTGGTGGTGACGATGATCGAGGTGCGCTCGTAGAGCCGGCTCATCAGGTGGAAGAGCAGCTGGCCGCCGGCCTGGGCGAAGGGCAGGTAGCCGAGTTCGTCGAGGATGACGAAGTCGCGTCGGATGAGCTGGTCTGCGGTGCGGCCCTGGCGTCCGGCACGGAGTTCGGCCTCGAGATGGTTGACCAGGTCGACGACGTTGTAGAAGCGGCCGCGTGCGGCCTTGCGGATGCAGGCGCGGGCGATGGCGACGGCGAGATGGGTCTTGCCGGTGCCGGTGCCGCCGACCAGCACGATGTTGCGCTTGCCCTCCAGGAAGCCACCTGTGGCGAGTTCCTGGATCAGGGGCTCGTTGACCGGTGAGGCGGCGAAGTCGAAGTCGGCCAGCTCCTTGGCCGTCGGCAGCCTGGCGGACGCCATCTGGTACTTGATGGAGCGCGCCTGCTTGTCGGCGACCTCGGTCTGCAGCAGCGTACCGATGATCTGCTGCACCGGATGACGACGCTTGAGCCCGTCGGCGAGGATGTCGTCGTAGGCGGCGCGCATGCCCGCGAGCTTCAACGCCGTCATCATCGCCAGCACCTCATGACGCTCCATGACCGGCCTCCCTCAGGCGATCGTAGCGCTGACAGTCGGCCACCGGCCGGTGGCGAAGCTGCAGGCCCTCGGGCGTCGGGATGGTCGCCGGCGGTGCCGGCTGGCACTGCCGGGCGAGGATGTTGAGCACGACGTCGGCGCTGCAGGCGCCGAAGTCGAGCGCCTCGGCACAGGCCGCCTCGACCGCCTCCAGCCCGTCCTCCTGAACCGCCGCGAGGATCCTCACGAACTGCCTGTCACCGTCGTCGCAACCCGTCAGCCGGGCCCGTATGCGGCCGAGCGCGCCGGGCAGTTGCCAGCCCTTGAAGGGCGCGCCGTTCCTCAGCGCACCAGGCTTCCGCGTCAGGATCGGCACGTAGTGCCACGGATCGTAGGCGATCTCGCCGCGCCCGAAGCTCCGGGGATGCTCGGCGACGGTCTCGCCGTCCTGGCGGATGACGATCCGATCGGCGTAGGCCCGCACGTCGACCGGCCGCCCGACGGCACGGGCGGCGACGCTGTAGTGGTTGTTGTCGAAGCGCACCAGACAGGTCTTGGACACCGATACCTCGGTGGCGTGGAAGCCGTCGAAGGGGCCGCGATAGGCCATCAGGAAGGGCCGCTCCTCCTCGAACACCTGCCACACCGTCTTGCCCTCGATCGTCGGATGCGGCCGCTTCTTGGCGTCCTCGATGCACCGATCCATCAGCCACGCGTTGATCTCGGCGTAGGAGCGGCCCCGCGGGATGGGCACGAACAGGCGGCCGCGGACGTCACCCACCTGCCTCTCGACCTGCCCCTTCTCCCAGCCCGCACCCGGAGTGCACGCCACCGGCTCCACCAGATGGTGGGAGCACAGCTCCAGAAAGCGCCGGTTGTAGGCGCGCTCCTTGCCGACGAAGACCATGCTCACCGCCGTCTTCATGTTGTCGTAGATGCCCCGCCGGCAGACCCCGCCGAAGAAGTGGAAGGCCCGTTCGTGCGCCTCGAACACCATCTCCTGGCTCTCGCGCGGGAAGATCTGAACCAGCTGCATGCGGCTGTAGCAGAGCCGCATGTGCGCCGCCTTCACCTTGGTCGTCACACCCGACAGGCGCGCGTACTCGTGGCTCCAGTCGAACTGGTAGGCCTCGCCGGGATCGAAGCTCAGCGGCACAAAACCCTGCGACGGCGACAACAGCCGCCACCGCCGACGCCAGGTCCTGGCGTAGCGGCGCACCGCGTCGTAGCCGCCGCCATAGCCCAGAGCCGCAAGATCTTCATGAATCCGCAGCAGAGACAGCCGATCCCGGCGCGGCTTCTTCTCGTTGGCCTCCAGCTGGCGCTCGAGCTCATCCACCCACGGTCCAAGCTTCGGCATCGGCTGGATCTTGCGCTCGTAGCTGTACGAGGTCTCATCGCCCCGCACCACCTTGCGCACCGTGTTCTTCGAAACCCTCAAATCCCGGGCGATCTTCTTGATCGGAACGCCCCTCACCAGATGATCCCGACGGATCCGCGCAATCGTCTCCACAACCAGCATCTCCCCCACCTCGTCTGTCCAAACAACAAGGTGTGTTCAAGAGCACAAAACCAGGGGGGTCAATTTTGGGCGCCGATAACCCCCAATAGGGGGTCAATATTCCACGCCGAACAACAGCCCGGCCTTCCGCGACACACTCGACCGCCACGCGGTGCTTCTAAAGCAGGCCGCTCCATTCCGCGCCAGGCCTCGGACCTTCGACCGATTGCTCGCCGAGCGCGCCGGCATCGGCCGGCAGGATCTCGACGCCTTCGAGGCGCTTCATGCCCGCGCCGGCACGTATCGGCGCTCCACTGCCCTCAAGGCGGCGCAGATACGGCGGATGGAGGCCGCCCCGGAGCAGGAACGCACGGTCGCGCCTGTCACGGCCGAAGCCGCCGCACAGGCCGTCACACGATCCACAGAGGCGAATGCAGCGCCCAAGCCGGTGGACACCGCCGCACCGGACTGGCGGGCACTCTACGACGCCTTGCAGCAGGACTGGAACGGGATGATCGACCGTTCCGCGCAGCCCGATCTGCCATTGCTTCTTGAGGAAGGTTACGCTGCGCTGTTCCGCCGCGTGCGTGATCTCGCGGAACATCCGCAAGTTGCCGAAACGGAACGCAACGTGCTTGCGGAACTGATCGAGTATCACGACGGCGAGGCCGTAGCGCGTGATACCGTCCGGGACTATCTCACGGCGGCGGAGCGTCATGTACAGGCCTGCGAGCCTCTCCGGCGGGTGGCCGCCAACCCGGGCATCCACCTGTCGGAGGTCGCCGGCTATACGGAATGGACCGGTGAAGCCCGTAGGCTGGCCGAAACGGGTAAGGCCATTCTCAAGGACGAGGACAGCTACGCTCCCTGGCTCGACACTATCGCGGCCGGAAAGCACCGCGCGAAGTTGACCGTCGACCAGTTGCGGCACCGGATCGAGGAAGGCCGCGTCGAGGCTCCGCAGGCGGAGGAACGCCAGGCCCAACGCGAACCGGCCTCGAAGCAGGAGGAAGGCATCGCCTATATCCTCAACGATCCAGAGAAGCTTCAGGAGTTTCGAAAGCGGCGCGAGGAGCGCCAGCGCAAGGAGGGCAAGGAGCAGCGGAAGGGCCGGCACTGGAGCATGCGTATGTAGCCCAGGCCGGGAACGACGAACGACATGCGTCTCTTACGGAATGGCCCGGCTGTACCGCCCCAGATCGCATCGACGGACTAAGAATCGCGAGAAACACCCATCCACCGGCTGCAAATGTCGGATTTAGGTTTAATTTTGGATTCTCCACGTGAGTTATGCCTTCGTGCCCATCGGCATGGTGGCCATGGGCACGGCGGTTCTGTGGCCCGGTGCGCTCTTGAATGTCGCCGTGCAGCACATCTGGATGGCGGGGGCCATCGGCCTCATGACCCTTGCCGTCATGACCCGTGCGGCCTTGGCCATACCGGCCACGCCTTGACGGCCGGCGCCGGAACGACGGGGGTTTATCTGGCGGTGATCGCCTCGGTGCTTGTGCGGTTGTTGGGCGGCGTGTTGCCGGAATGGGCATGGTTGCTCTACACCGTGTCCGCCATCTTGTGGTGTTCCGCTTTCGCAGGTTTCGCGGTTCTCTACGGGTCTCTCCTGACTCGCTCGCCCGCGGAAAGTTAGCCGGACGCGGAGCCGCCCATGGGACGCGCTATGGATCTCGGCTCGTGCGCAAGCCGACTTCCATCCGTACCAGGAAGATGAGCAGCAACAGGGCCCCCAACGCGAACACGATATCGCCCGGTACGCGCAACCACACCAGCGTCTCCATCAGCGGCGAATGCAGAAGCTCAGGCGTGCGTGCGTGCCAGTAGCCTTGATCGAATGAGATCAGCGCCTGGACGATGCCCTGCGGCAGAAGCGAGCCGAACACCATCAGCGCCAGCCCACCGTTGAAGAGCCAGAACACCCATTTCAGCGTGCGGTCGGACCACGCACCGGCCGCCTGCGGCAGATCGCGGCGACACAGCAGCATGAGGCCGATGCCGAGCATGCCGTAGACGCCGAACAGCGCCGCGTGGGCGTGCGCCGGCGTGGTCATCAACCCCTGCAAGTAATAAAGCGATAGCGGTGGATTGATCAGGAAGCCGAGCACTCCGGCGCCGACGAGGTTCCAGAACGCGACCGCCAGGAAGAACATCAGCGGCAGGTGATAGCGCTGGACCCACGGCGCTTGCCGTTCCGCGCGCCAGTGATCATGGGCCTCGAAGGCGATCAGCGCGAGCGGCACGACTTCGAGCGCCGAGAACACCGCCCCGAGCGCCAGAACCGATTCCGGCATGCCGGTAAAATACAAGTGGTGGAAGGTGCCGAGGACGCCACCGCCGAGAAAGATCATGGCCGAGAACATGACGTAGATCGCGGCGGTCGAGGGACGCAGAAGCCTCATGTGTACAAAGGCCCAAGCCACCCATGCGGTCGCGAACACTTCGAACACGCCCTCAACCCAGAGATGCACGACCCACCACCGCCAGTATTCGGCGACCGTCAGGTGGGTGTCGCGGTCGTAGAGGAACCCGGCACCGAACAACAGCGCAATGCCGGCCGTAGAGAGAAGCAACAGGATCAGGAGGTGTTTGTCGGGACCCGCTTTGCGGATGGCGGGCACCAGGCAACGCATCATCAAGACCAGCCAGATCAGCAGGCCGGCAAAAATCAAAAGCTGCCAAAAGCGCCCCATATCGAGGTACTCGTAGCCCTGATGCCCAAACCAGTAGACCAGCGCGGGATCGGTCATGTTTCCGGTCAGGGTGAGCCACTCACCGGCGAGCGAGCCCAGAACAGCGATCACCAGCGCCACCCACAGGGCATCCACGCCCAGTCGTTGCAAGGGCGGCTCGAATCCGGCGATCAGCGGTGCCAGATACAGTCCCGCACCGAGCCAAGCCGTCGCAATCCATAGCACCGCGAGCTGCACATGCCACGTGCGAGTCAACGCATAGGGCGCGACCTCCGACAAGAGAATGCCATAGAAGTCATGGCCCTCGACGGCATAATGCGCGGTCACTGCGCCGAGAGCGATCTGCAGAGCAAGCAGAACGGCGACGATCCAGATGTATTTGACCACGCCCCGCATCGAGGCGGTGGGCTGAACGGCCGCCATCGGATTGGTGCTCGGATAGCCCTCCAACGGCTGGATATCCTTCTGCCATTCGTCGCGTTCGCGCAGAAAGAACCAGCACAGCGCACCGGTGGCGGCGATCAGCAGAACCACCGACACGAACGTCCAGATGAACGTCGAGCTTGTCGGCCGGTTGCCGACCAGCGGCTCGTGCGGCCAATTGTTGGTGTAGGTAACGGTATCGTCAGGCCGCAACGTGGCCGCGGCCCATGAGGTCCACCACCACCACGCCGCGAGCTTGCGGATTTCCTCATCGGGTTCGGGACCGAGAGGCTGGTTGGGGATGGCGAAAGCCTCGCGCATGGCCTCGGCGTCGGGGCCGTCGCCGCTGCCGCCGAACAGCGCCGTGTAATGCGCGATCACGGTTTCGATGGCGCGCGCGCGATCACGGGAGATGACGATCCGGTTGGTCTTAGGATCGTAGGTGTTGACGCGAATGCGTGCGGCAAGTGCCGCGATGCGTGCGGCCCGCTCTGGCACCGAGACGGCGGCAAGGTCGCCGTCTGCCTCGAGCATCGCCAGCGCTTCGCGGTGTAGAACATCGGCCGTCCAGTCGGGCGCCAGATAGCCGCCGTGGCCCCACACCGAGCCCAGCTCCATGCCGCCGAGGCGACGCCAGACATCACGCCCGTCGTGGACGTCGCTGCTTGTGAAGACCACGGAAGACGTCTCGCCGTCGACCATGACCACTTGTTCGGGCAATGGCGGCGCTTGCTGGAACGACCGGCCGCCGATCAGAAGCAGAATCCCGAACATCACGACGAGCAGGACGGCGAACATCGTCCAAAGTCTCTTGATGGTGAAGAATTCGCGGTAGTTCATGACGACGCCCTTTTGCGACTCCGCAATGGATTCGGCATTGTGGGCGCCAGGAATAGATTACATTGTGGTCGATGGAAATAGAGATTAACTGGGATTCCCCATGTTGGAACCGATGCACGCGGGAAAGCGTGCCAAAATCGTCCCGGATTGGCAAGCCGCTTGCTGCTGACGGTCGGCGTTGGCCACGTGCGCGATAGAGGGGGCTGGGGGCCCTGGCGGCGTCCGATATTGGGTTCGAACGACATTCGAGACGCACCGGTCCCGTGATCGGCCAGCGGGGATTGGTCTGCCGACGGTCATGCCGGACTTGGATTCGGTCTGAGCCGGTCGATGCGGCGCAGGATATCGGCGAACAGGTCACGGGGGATGGCGACCTCGGCCATCTGGAACGTGACGTAGCGCCCGTGGCGGACGATCTTCGCGCCGATCTTGATGAGCTTCTCCCGTAGGCTGGTCAGTGACCACTGTTCCACGGCATCGGGCAACGCCAGGGTGCGCATGAAATTACCGAGGTTGTAGGCCAGCGCGTGAAGCTGCAGCCGGACGGCGTTGTGGTCGAACCTGCGGCACGACAGCCGGGTCCACTTGATGGCGTTCTTGCCTTCCTTGATGTGCTGTTCCGCCGTGCCGCGCTGATTGTAAAAGGCGACGACGCGCTCAGCACGGCGCGAGAGGTTGGTCACGATAAAGCCGACGCGCGGGTACAGCTCACCTGGATGCCACTCGACCTTGGCGACGACCCGACGGGGCTTCGTCCAAGTGGCAGCCCGATAGCTGAAGCTGGCGTAATACCGGCGCACGTCCTTGGGCGGTCTGCCGACGGGGCGCTTGAGCAGATGGCCGATGCTGTCCTGGAGCACTCTGTTAGCCGGCAGGCGGATCGCGTACCTGAAGCCTTCGGCTTCGAGGAACTCGTAAATCCCGGGCAATGCAAACGCAGCATCTCCTCGGAAGTAGCGCCGAAGCAGCCTGTCTCGATAACGAGCGACAACCGGCTCGAGCACGTCGCGCCATTCGTGGGCGCTGTGCACGTTGCCGGGGCGAAGCGCGCAGCGTTCCAGATCGCCGAACTGGTTGAACACGAACAGCGGATGATAGCAGGTGCAGCCGAAATGGCCGTTGTAGGCCGTGCCTTCCTGCTCGCCATGGGTCGGGCTAACGGAGCTGTCCATGTCGAGCACGATGATCTTCAGCCGGTTCCGTGCATGCACTCGGTCGATCCAGACTCCCGGAAGAGCGGTGAGCGCGGCGAGGTTGTCGTCGATTGTCAGCAACTCAGTCTCGAACCGGCCCATCTGGCTGGTCGATGCGCCGCCGCGCTCGACAGCCTTGCCGCCGACGACCCACCGCATCGCGGGATCGCGCCCGAGCCGGTCGGCGTCGTTCACATCCTCGTATCCGGCGAGCCGTCCAAAGACGGATTGGCGAAGCAGACCGACGACACCGTGCCAACCGTTCTTGCCGGTCCTGCTGTCAGCTAAGACATCACTCGCCAGTACGGTCAGGCCCAGGGCATCGTCGAGTTCGCGGTAGGCGAGCAGGCCGGCGTCGGATGTGACCCGCGAACCGTGGAACTCCAGCTTCAGCCTTCGGTCGAAACAGGGCCGAAGTGGGCTGCGATCCGATTCACCCTCCGGGTTCCGCATCCGAGCCACCTCCACCTGATATAAGCCGCTGATTCTTACACCAGAATCAGACCAAGACCGCATCACATGGATCAGTCACGTGGGAAATGCGGGTTAATCAGTACACCACCAAATCGGATAGCAGGATATGACTGAAGGTCGTGTCCCAGGACGTGGTGTAGGAGTTGTTGGAGCCTCTGGTAGCTGTGGGTAGGCGGCTTGCCGTAGCGAGAGCCCCGCTTAGGCGCTTGGACTGGCCGTGGATTTCATTACCAGCACCTGCTTTCTACGCTGATTCTCGTCCGGCAGTGGGCTGGTCTCGCGCCGCCCGGTCATCTCGTGCCGGAAGAATTCGAAGACTGGGATGTGTCATTGGTGTTGTCCGCGGTCGCGGCAGGGCGTAGGGTAGAATTCTTATGCACTCCTCTACCTGAGAAGGGACAATGGGCCTCAATATTAAGAACGATGAAACCTGTAGGCTCGCTAGTGAACTTGCACGGTTGACCGGCGAGACCATGACCGGCGCGATTACCGTCGCACTGCGCGAACGCCTGGAGCGTGAGAAGCGCGAACGTAGCGTCGAGACCCGCGTGCAAGAACTGCGCGACATCGCGGAACGCTGCGCCAAGCTGTTGGGGCCGGGACCCTCGGCCGTGGAGCATGGCGACGTGCTCTACGACGAGCGGGGATTGCCCAAGTGATGGTCGATAGCTCGGCGGTGCTGGCCGTTCTGTACCGTGAACCGGACGCGGAGCGCTACGAGAGGGCGATCGCCGAATCCCCGAATTGCCGCATGTCGGTCGCCAGCATGCTGGAGGCCTCCATCGTTTTGGAAGGCCGCGGCGGTGCGGCGGCGGGGCACGAGCTTGACGTGTTCCTAGAAAGCGCTGCGATCGAATTGGCGCCGGTCACGGTCGAACATGCGGAAGCAGCCCGACGCGCCTGGAGGCGCTTCGGCAAGGGAAATCATCCAGCGGCGCTGAACTACGGCGACTGTTTCGCCTATGCGCTCGCCAAAGTGACGGGCGAGCCTCTGCTGTTCAAGGGCGAGGATTTCTCCCAAACCGATATCGAGGCGGCATGAACGGCAAGGTGGAATCGCTTAACCCGGGATCGAGGTGCCGCGCGTGTTGACGGCGGAAGAACAGGACGCGCTGGTAACGGAACTCGCGTCACGGCCCGGCCACGAAAAGGTCCGAGTGCTGTTGCACCGACTCCTCGTCGGTGGGCTTGGCGCCGACAGTCGGGAAATCGACTTCGAGAAACCGGCGCCCGAAGTCCGAGGGCGGATCGACGCCTTGCTCGGCCGGACCGTGTTCGAGTTGAAGTCCGATCTGAGACGCGAACGCAGGGACGCCGAGGAGGGGCTGACCCGATACCTGAGCGAACGCGAGGGACAAACGGGCGAGAAGTATGTCGGCATCGCCACCGACGGCGCCGACTTCATCGCCTATTTTTATAAGAGCGATTCGTTATAAGAGCGATTCGGTCATCGAAGTCGCAGCATATCGCACGGACCCGGCGGCACCCCGAGCCCTATTGGCGTGGTTGCAGAGCACCGTCGCCATCGGCGACGGCCTGCTGCCCGACCCGCCCACAATCATGCGCGAGTTCGGACGCGAGAGCTTGGCCGCCCGGCGCGCCCTCGATGACCTCGGCGAACTCTGGGAGCATATCGGACAAGCGCCCGAGGCGCGTTTGAAACGCGAGCTATGGAACAAGCTCCTGAGCCTCGCCTATGGGGCCGAGGTCGGCGACGATACCTTGTTTCTGCAACACACCTATCTTGTCGTTGTTGCGAAGGCGATGGCCTGGGCGGCGATGGTCGATGCGCCGCCTCGGAGCGCAACAGCCTTACTCCACGGCGCCGCGTTTTCGGACCTCGGCATCACCGGCCAAAGCGAGCCAGATTTCTTCGACTGGCTGCTGGCTACCGAGGACGGCGCGAAATTGGTCATGCGAATTGAGCGACAGGTGGATCGGTTCCGCTTGCACGATATTCAAGCCGATATTCTCAAGGCGCTCTACGAAAGCTTGATCGACCCGGAGGCCCGTCACGATCTCGGCGAATACTACACGCCCGATTGGCTGGCGGCCCGCATGGTCGCGACCGTCGTGGACAGCCCATTGGAGCAACGGGTCATGGACCCGGCTTGTGGCTCGGGCACGTTTCTGTTCTACGCGGTGCGGGCTGTCCTCGACGCTGCCGACGCCGCCGGGTTGTCGCCGGCAGCGGCGGCGCGGCGAGCGACCGAGAAGATCGCCGGGATCGATGTTCATCCCGTGGCCGTAATCTTCGCCCGCGTTACCTAATCTCCTGGCGCTCATGCCGGCGCTTCGCAAAGAACACCCGGGAGACGTGGCCCTGCCCGTCTATCTCGGTGATGCGCTGCAATGGAATCTGGCTCGGACGGGCGAGAGAGGGGAACAGCCCGATCTGCTTGCGGACAACGACAACTTGGAAATTTTCGTCCCGGCGATAACGCTGACCAAGCCGGAACTCGTGCGTCTCGATGCGGCGGTGCTCCGCTTCCCGGCCCCCGTGGCGGCCGATGCGGGGCTCTTCGACCGGGTACTGAACACAATGATCGAGCTTGGCGCACGATCGGAACCGGCCGCGAATTTCGGCGCCTGGATGGAACGAGAAACATTGTCTGCATCACCCGAAGACAGGCACGTTCTCCGGGAAACCTACGAAATCATGCGCCGCCTTCAGAACGAAGGCCGCAACCACATTTGGGGGTATGTGGCTCGCAACTTGGCCCGGCCCGTCTGGCTCTCTTCCGAAGCTCAGAAAGTCGATGTCGTCATCGGCAACCCACCTTGGGTATCGTTTCGTTATATGAGCGAGGAATTTCAGAAACGCTTCCGCGACGAGTGCCGCGCCGCCAAACTGTGGGTCGGCGGCAAGGTCGCGACGCAGCAGGATTTAGCGAGCTATTTCTACATGCGCGCGGCCTTGCTGTACATGCGCCGGACAGGGCGGATCGCCTTGGTCATGCCTTATGCCGCCATGTCGCGCCAAGCCTATTCAGCGTTCCGCAAGGGCGAAGTTGCGAGCTTCGGCTTTGGCGAATTTCACCTCCGATTTACCGATGCTTGGGTGTTCGGGCCGGAGGTGCAGCCGCTTTTTCCAGTGCCGAGTTGCGTGCTGTTTGCCCTCGTCCACGATGAACCGCTGGCCGCGCCGTTGCCGGCCAACGTGATGACGTTTGCCGGGATGCTGCCGATACGCAATGCCGACGTGAGCGAGGCTGACGCGAATTTATCTGAGGCGATGAAGCCTTTGCCAGCGGAAGCATCCGACGAAGGCGGGTCGCCGTATCGCCGCGCATTTCGGCAAGGCGCAACCTTGGTGCCCAGACGCCTGGTTCTTGTCGAGGCTGCGCCGGTGGAGGGAATGCTGCCGCCTAACCCCGCATTCCCACTGGTTCGCGGGCGAACAGGGAATCAGGACAAGAAGCCTTGGAAGGACTTGGAACCGCCGCAAGGCACAATTGAGAAGGATTTCTTGCGCCAAGTACTTCTTGGAGAGTCCATTGCCCCGTTCCGTGTCTTGGCACTGACTGAGAGGCCAACCCGAAACTAGTTGAGTGATTTCAGTCGGTTGTGGCTTACTCGGTTGTGTCAAAGCAAACGAGGAGGCACAACATGTGGACCGAAATCACTCGCCCGAATTATGAGCGCCGTGGCGGGCGCTACGCAAGCGACCTGACGGATCGAGAGTGGGCGTTGATCGCGCCGCTCATGCCGCCGCGCAAGAAGATCGGCCGGCCGAGGACGACGGACCTGCGCCATGTCATGGATGCGGTCATGTACATGGCCTCGACGGGCTGCCAGTGGGCGATGTTGCCGAACGACTTCCCTCCGCCTTCCACGGTCCAGCGCTATTTCTACGACTGGCGCTCCAACGGCCTGCTGGAGAGCATCAACCATCACCTGGTCATGGCGGCCCGGGAGCTGGAAGGACGCGAGGCCGGCCCGAGCGCCGGGGTGATCGACAGCCAGAGCGTGAAAACCACGGAAAGCGGTGGTGTTCGGGGCTATGACGCGGGCAAGAAGATCAAGGGCCGCAAGCGTCACATCGTCACCGATACACTCGGCCTGCTGGTCGGCCTGATCGTGCACGCAGCCGATATCCAGGACCGCGACGGCGCGCCCGAGGTCCTCAAATCGATCCGTCATCGCTTCCCCCGGCTGCGTCACCTCTTCGCCGACGCCGCCTACGCGGGACCGAAACTCGAGGGCGCCCTTGAGGACATCGGCCGCTGGAAGCTCGAGATCATCAAGCGCTCAGACACCGCCCAGGGCTTCGAGCTCCTGCCCAGACGATGGGTCGTCGAGAGGACCTTCGCCTGGCTCAACCGATGCCGTCGACTGGCCAAGGATTGGGAGAAATCAATCGCCTCCGCACAGGCATGGATTCTTGTCGCCAACATCCGACTCCTCACAAGGCGGCTCGCAAGGTACTGTTATCAAACATAGAGTTTCGAGTCGGACTCTGAGGCTGTTGTTCCCTGGGATCAAGAGAGGCACGAACTGTTGGACGCTGAACAAGCGGCAAGTCGAGGTTACCCTCGACTTGGGCAATGGCTCGAAAAAAACTGAAGCACTTTGGCAGGAGCACAAGGGAAGCCCCTTAAGCCTTCTTAAACAATGCGACTATTACGGGAAGCTATCCTGCCAGTTTCCCATCGCGCCCATCCGGGTCGTGTACACGAAGGCTGGAACCAATATCGCGGCAGCGGTTGTACGAGACGAGACGGCGATCATCGATCACAAGCTCTACTGGGCGGCGACGGTGAGTTCCGAGGAAGCCTCCTATCTCTGCGGCGTGCTCAATAGTGAAGCTCTGCGCGCTGGCGTCGAACGGTATCAGTCCCAAGGGCAATGGGGCGCGCGGGATTTTGACAAGTACGTGTTCAATCTGCCGATCCCGCGTTTCGATGAGAATAATACGCTTCATCGCGCGCTTGCCGACACGGCAATAACGGCGGAAATGGTTGCGTACGCTGTTCCCGCAAAGGAAGAGTATTTCACACGCACGCGCAAACGTGTCCGGTCCGCGCTCGCCAAGGATGGAATTGGCACTCACCTGGAGGAATTGGTAACCGAATTGCTCCAAGGCCCGTGAGGTGAGTTCAGAATGAGAGATGCAAAATTGTTTGCGCGGAAACGGTTGAGGTTGCTCCAGAGAATCCTATGGCGGTGGGGCTGATCCACGGCCGCAGTCATCCGGTAACCGAGGAAATGTGATTGACGGCGGACTTAATGGGATCGTTGTTGACATGGCCGTATTTTGTGACGTCGATGCGATATGGCTCTTGCAAGCCACCATCTATTGCCGCATCGAAGAGACCAAGAATGACCCAGAGCCCTTGGTCCGGACCGCCGGCCCAGACAAAATCGCCTCCGGCAAACCCGGTGCGGTTCACTCCGTCTAGAAACGGCGCAGCGTGCGCTTGATGATCTAACATTCGAGATCGCTGTTCTGAAGAAGCTCGGCGCGGCTCTGGAAATCGCTCGCGGGTCTGCACGAGACCGTTATGTTGAACCCGTACTAATGGAACTCGGCCCGCTTCTGCAACTCCTCTGGCCGGAGGCCGAACTCCGCTTCGATGCGGAGAAAGTGCTCCCGACAGCCTTGGTGCGGGCGGGAACGGAGGAGGATTTCGATATTCTCGCGGGTGGTACGCAAGAGCAGATAGCGCTGCTCGTACGGCTTGCCTTCGCCCGTATGCTGGCCAATGCGGGCGCGCCCGCGCCCGGCATTCTCGACGACGCCATCGTCCACACTGACGACGACCGCATCGAGAGGATGTTCGATGCCTTGACGCGCCAGGCGCAGGATCTCCAGATAATAGTGTTCTCTTGTCGCCAGAGGGCTTTTCGCGACCTGGGAGGCCGTTGCCTCGATATCGCGTCGGCAGGTCCGGCAGTGGAGCGCACTGAAGCGCCGTGATCTGGGTCTCCGCCTTTTGGCTTCCGACCCCGTACACTTCATCACTTGCACGTAATTCGGCTCGACCTTGCGCATATCTAAGGCGAAGCTTCCAAATGCGCCTAAGTCAGCGTAGATGCAGCCCTACTCCAACTCTATGACCACGCGCACCCGCTACGGCTGGGGCGGCTCTCCAACGACAAGCAGGCAGTCGACCTTGGCGCCGGTTCGCCTCGCTTCGTACTCGCAATCGACGATCCGCGGCCCGTACTCATGCCAGATAATCTCGCGCCATCCACCACTGGGATCGTGCAAGGGGATAACCTGGAACTGCATCTCGAGCAGGATGCCAAAAACGAGAGCGGCGGGCACGCCTGCGGCCATCGCCAGGGCTAACCAACGTCGCCGGGCACGGCGCGCGGCCTCTACCCAACGATCGAAATCCACCCTGTGCGTCCGCAACTCCTTCATGAGATCGGCCGCCGCTTTCGCCGCAGTCTCGTCTACCGGGTTCTGAGTGGCCAATCGGCCGGGCAGAGACGGCGTCTCCCTGGGGCTCTCGCCGAGCGTCTCCATGGTCCGAACAAGCTTGTCTATGTCATTTTTGGACGGACCTGCTCCAGCGTAAGTATCTTCATCGGTCCGAGCCGCGATGACACGTACAATGCCGAGGATTTCCTCCAGAACCGGCGCTTGGCCGCCGCCACCGGTTCGGACTGTTCCGCAGTGGGACCGGCCGCGTTGTCGGCTCCCGTATCACCGGTGCCGTCCTCCCGGGCGACACGAGTCGCCATGCCGGGCTTGTTGCCCGTCATTTTTCTTCTCCTTTCAATGCGGATAAGGGCCATGACGCCCAGCCCCGCCGTTCGGCCCGGTCCTGGGCGCGTTGCCTGCGCAGCACGAAGGGATTGGGATCGGCGAGGTAGCGGGCGTCGCGGCGCAGCCAGTAGCGGGCGTGGTGAAGGTGCAACGCGTCGCGCGGCATATCCTTGGGCGCCGCAATCACATATTGCCGGTCGGGACCGAGGGTCATGAGTTCGTCGGGCGTGACCAGCCTCTCGCGCACCAGGGACCGGGACTCGCCGGCCTGCCACTGCGTGTTGGCGGTGACAATGCGACTCTCGGCGATGGTGCCCGACCGGCTTTCGGTCCTGGCCTCGAAGGTGGCCGTGCCGATCGCCTTCGACAGTTCCTCGGCGCCCTCGGCGTCGGTGCGGGGGAAGCCGAGGACCTGGACCAGTTCAGCCAGATGCAGGAGGGTCTTGCGGTGCTCCTTGCCCCAGGTGGAATCCAGCGCCGAGATCGACTGGGCGAAACACCAGAAATGGACACCCTTGCCGGCGGCCATGGTGTAGCCGTCCATGACCGGTTTGAGGTAGCCGAGGCGCGGCATCTCGTCGATGACGATCAGCAGGTCGCGCTCAAGGGGACTGATGCCGGCGACGGCGTTGGGGATGGCCACCCAAAGGCGCAGCCAACCCTTGACATGCTCGATGGTCTCCTCGGGAGCGACCACGAAGAGATCGGTATCGCCCTCGGCTAAAATGAGGGGATCGAAGCTGGAGGTTTGTGTGTGAGCGGCCAGTTCGGGGTAGTTGAGGAAGGCGAGCTGGTTGGCGATGGTAGTGAAGGTGGAGCCGCCCTCTTCCTTGCCGACCTGGGCCTGGCGTTCGACCGCGAGGCGGGCGAGCCCACCGGCGAAAGGCTTCTCCTCCCGGAAGGCGGCGGCGAAGCCCTCGCGCGCGTCGGGCGCCGCGGACAGCATCTCGTGGAGGATTGTGAGTGTGCGCCGCTCCGGCGGCTCCTTGAAGCGCACCCAGGCCATGTAACCGGCGACGATGGCGCGGGCGGACTCGTAGAAATGGAGACTGTTCTGGTGCGCGCCCGGGCGCGGCGGCGTGAGCAGGGCGTCGAGCAGGACGTTGATATCGCGCACCGCGAGGCCGTCGTCATCGCGGATGAAGTCGAACGGGTTGTAGGAGGCGCTGTCCGTGTCCGGCAGATGGGTATCGGGGAACTGCTTCTTGTGGCCGCGCACCACGCCGAAGGGATCGATCAGCACGGCGCGGCGGCCCAGCTCGCGGCGCCGGCGCGAGGCAATGCACCAGAGTTCGCCTCGCGGGTCTATGGTGACGGTCGATCCGTCGAATCCCCGGTAATCGGGCGAGAGCAGGTTGAGGGCGATGGTGGCGCCCTTGCCGGCACGGGGCGGGGCGACGGTGATGGCGGAACCTTCGAGGGACCAGCCGATCAGCTTGGCGTTTCGTCCCGCGCCCCACTGGCCGAGAAGGATGCCCTGGCGCCGGGCCAGACGCCGCAGGAAGCGGTTCCCGAGCAGCCGCGCGCGGCCGTGGAGATCGGATTCGGCGCGCTGGCGCCTGCCGCCGCCGTGGAGGTATTTTAGACTGCCCATGACGAGCTCGAACCAGAGTACGATCAGGATCATGACGGCGGGCGGCGGCACGGCGAGCAGAACCAGCCCCAAGCCGTCGAGCCCTTCGAGCCAGGCCATGACAGCGCGGAATGAACCGGCGGCTTGCAGGGGCTGGACGATCCCTGTCCACAGCGAGGCGCCGCACACGGTCAGCGCGCCGCTGTACAGTCCGAAGCGCAGCCACATCGCCGTTTCCTTGCGGTCGGTGGCCATATAGGCCACGAGCGCCGAAACCAGCGCGGTGGCGAGCACGCCAACGCTCATGGCGTCCGGCCGGTCGCCGGACAGCAGCCAGGCCGCCCAGCCCGCTCCCGCCACGAGCAGAAGGGCGCAAATGCTCAATTCAATTGTCCTCATGGTTTTCTTTGTCCTTCGAGTTGAATGACAGAATTTTCTGGTGCGTGGCGCGTCAGCGCCCTGCGGACCCGCCGCCACGGCGGGCTCCGGCGCCGATCCGCAAACCGCCCATCCGGGAGATGCCGCCGACGGCAGCACCGCCGACCCGCTCGCTGCCTTCGTCGCCGGCGCCTGCCCGCCCGCCGATCCAGTCGAGAACGGCGGAAGGCAACAGGTCGATCAACTTGAACGAGGCGTTCATCAGCCCATAGGCGATCATGACGTAGAGGGTCAGCATGGCGAGGAAGCCGATCGGGCCGAGGCCGCCGGAGGCCCCGGCATCGCGCATCTGCGGCAGCCAGACCTCGTTGAACAGGCCGATGGCGGCGAGGAACGTGAAATAGCCCAGGATCAAGCCCAGCAGCATCAGGGGCGGGCGCAGGATCAAAGCGGGCAGGAACAGCCAGCCCTGGCGGGTCGCCTGGATTGTGAGCCGTCCACCGTCCTCGCGGGTCACATGGGCGGCGGCGAACACGGTAACAGCGAGCACGGCGACGACGACATTGACGATCCAGCCGAGAATGCCGAACAGGAAGCGGATGAAGGGCAACGCCGGCAGCAGGTAGGCCAGCACCGCGCCGGCGATCAGCAGGATGCCGAGCAGGGTCGAGACGAGGCCGTCGGAGACCTGCCAGACGGACTGGAAAACATCGAGCCCACGGCCGATGAAGGGGATGGATTCGAGCAGCCCCGAACCGGCGGCGGCGCCCATCAGCGCGGCCGTGGCGGCAAGCGCCGCGTTGATCAGGCCATGGCCGAGAGCGGCGAGATCGGCGATGGGATTGCCGCTGTCGGCAACGATGACGCTGTCGAGATCGATGAACTCCGTCAGCCCGCTGGCCATGCCGCCGCTGGCGCCATCGCCGCCCGGCGTGGGCAGCACACCGGCTCCGGCGGTAGCGGCGGAGAACAGCATCGGGTGGTAATCGCGGGAGTGGGCGAGCGCGGCGGCGAGGCCCTTGACGGCGGCGTCGGCCGCGGGCGCCCAGCGCTCCAGGCTAGGCGGCGGCAGGGCGACGGCGGGGACGTTGTGGGCGGCGGCCTGGAACAGCCCGGCGCGATGGGCGATGGTGTTGAAGAAGCCCGCCGCCGCCATCCAGCTCGCCGCCTTCGCATCTTCGGCGACCACGCGGGCGAGCGCCGCTTGTTCTTCCGAGGCCGCGCGCTCAAGCGCCGTATCGAGTACACCGGTATAGCTTTCGGCCAGGCCGCGCCCGGCAAGCAGCGCATCGATATCGGGCAAGGGCCTGCCGTAGACGGGCGTTCCCGGAACGTAATGGGCTGCGAGATCGGCCGAGATCGCACGTAGTTCGGGCAGCAAGCCGGTGAGCGCCCGGCGGTGGCCCTCGGCGGCGATTCCCGGCGGGCCGCCGGCATCCAGCCCGGCGAATTGGATGTAGCCGCACAGGTCTCCCGGCATGCCGCGCCCTGCGCCGTCGTAATGGAGGACAGCCGTGCCATTCCCGGCACTCTCGCGGATGGCGATATAGGGCGCATCACCGGCACTGGCGGCGCTTTCGTTGGCCGCGCGGCGGCAGGTCTCAAGCATCAGCGTCCGGGCGATGGCGGCGCGCCAGAGCGCTTCGCGGGGCCGGGGGACGATGGGCCGGCTTTGGCCGAGAGCTTCCTCGGAGAAGGGTTTCCACACCGCGTTGGCGAAATCGCCGCCGAGATGGGCAAGACCGACGACGGCATGCTGAGCACCGTTCATGCCGCCCGGCAGCGGCGCCATCAGGGCGATGGCCATGACGATACGCACGATCGCCCAGGCGCCGAAACCGAAGCGCCCCTCGCGCGCGGTATCCACCGTCCCGGCCACCGCATGCCAGATCAGCAGGAAGCCCGCGAGCAGCAGCACGCCCGCATTGAAGGCGAACAACATGGCGCCGAGCGCCGAAGAGCGCCCCGCGCCTGGCCCGCCGATATCGCCGAGGAAAGCGAGCACGTTGCGCGTTGCCCGGTCGGTATCGGCTAACAGGCCCGGATCGATAGTTTGCGCGGCGGCGGGATCGGCCGCGATCAGCCCGGCCAGGAAAATTCCGATAAGACCGATCCCGGCGAGACTGACTCCTAACACCGGCAGCAGTGAGCCGGAAGGGCGAAGAGAGCGGCGTTCCGGCGATGGCGCGCGCCACTGCTTGCTTATCCTCCGGAGCAGTAGGGCCGCATTCCGCGCCGCGCCGGAGAGCGGTTGGCCAAGATCCGGGGCGAACAGGAAGCGCAGCGCACCCATGGCGGTCAGTTGGCGCCGGCGGCCGGGTTGGCGAGGCCGGGAAGGCGGCGCATGCCTTCGGCGGCGAGCGCAAGCCCGGCCGCTTCCATCCCGCCGCGCCGCTCGTCGAGCCGGTAGCGCCGCCAATCCAGCATCAGCGAGATCGCCTGCAGGGTGACCACCTCGCGCAGAAGATTGGCCTCGGACATGGCTTGCAGGTCGACGAACCAGTCCGGGTCCTCGAACCGGCGGCTGGCGAGCAGTTCCAGCAGTTCGTATCGGCTGACCGGTGCGCCGGGTTCGCGTCCCGGTCCCGGCGCGACCTGGGCGGCCCAGTCTCCGAGCGCCGCGCCGGGCGCGCGCAGCGACCGGGCGTGGGCGAAATAATCGCCGGCAAGCGCGGCACGGGCGCCCGCCGAGCGGGCGAGGAGAACACGGCGGCGCTCCCGGTCGGTATCGGCGGAGGCAATCGGCGGCGGATCGTCGACCACGGGGGCGGTCAGGTTGCGCGAGAGCTCGACCGCGGCGCGCAGTTCGGCCTCGCTTGTGAAGGTTCGCCGGTCGAACAGGTTGGCGGGCTGGAGATCGGCCCCGTGCAGCGCGTCCCCGCCCCGGCAAGCCGTTGGGTCCTCGCCGGCACGCGCGGCATTGCAATAGACTCCGGTCACGGTCTCGAAGCGCGCCGCATCTCCGGCGGCGGCGCCGGGGCGGTCCACGATGGCTCGGTCGCCCGCGATGCGCCCGGTCTCGGTGGCGGCGGCGCGGGCATAGGCGGTTTCCGACGCAGCCCGCGTCCCCGCGAGGCCGGTCAGCCCGGTGATAGCTGCGCAGGTGCTATCGCTCGGCCGGCGTGCGCGCATGGCGTCGGTTTCCGCCGCCTCGCGGGCGATCTGCGCCTGGAGCCTGGTCTGGGCGTCGAGCGCGCCGGTGACCGCCTTGGCGCTTTGCGCCGCATAGCCTGAAAGCTGCCCCGTCTGCAGGCGCAACGCCTCGACGATGGAGGCTTCCATGACGTCGATCTCGCGGGTCAGGCCCACCAGCACCCGGTTCGCCTCGGCCCGGTCGTTATCGGTCGGGTCGCACGGCGAATGGGCCCGCGCGGGCGCGGCAAACATGGCGGCCAGCGTTACGGCCATTACCGGTGTAAGGACGGCGGCCGGGAGGATCGTCCGTTGTAAGAATTTGTAGCATTCGGTGATTCTCATTGCCCGCCTCCGACGACGCCCCGGAAGCGCTCAGTATCGGCCCCGCTGTCCCGCAGGACGTTGCCGTAATGCCCGCCGGTATCGAGCCCCGGAAGGCGGTGCAGGCCGGGCAGCCGGGGAAGCCGGGAGGTGTAGACCGAGGCGTCGAGCGTGCGCCCGACATAGCCGCGGTAGGCGTTGCGGGCGATCTCGCAGACCCGGCGTTGCGCCAGGCCGAGGATTTCCTCGAGCGCGCGGCCCGGATCGAACAGCACATTGAAGGCCCGGTAGTTGAACAGGTCCTCCAGGCAGGAAAAATCGAGGATCGAGTCCGGGTCGCGAATGCCCTGATCGGGATGGCGGATAATCACGAGATCCTCCTCGACGCCCCGCGCGGCGCTCGCCACCAGCGCCTCGCGGACGGCCGGATCGCAGCCGGCACCGTCCACGCCCGCCGCTCCCGCGGCAGGCGTGGTTCCGAGAACGGTGGCGAGGGCCAGGATCGCGATAGGCAGCGTCGTCGTTCGCCTATTCATCGCCGCCCTCGATTCCAGGCATGTCGGCGGTCGTGTCGAGGGCGCCGTCTTGGGTGCCGTCTTCCTCCTGGCGTGCCGACAACAAATTGACCAGGCCTTGCGGACCGGCGACGACGATCTCCGTAATCCGGCGGGTTTGGCCTTCCTTGTCCCGGTATTCGCGGCCGGCGATGCGGCCTTCGACCAGAAGGGCCGCGCCCTTGCGGACCAGCTTCCCGACCGCATCGACGGCGCCGCCGGAGACGACGATCCGATGCCACTCGGTGGCCTCGGCGGCCTCGCCGTCATGCCGTTTCCACTTCTGCGTGGTGGCGAGGCTGAACGTCGCGGTCTTGCCGCCGCTCTGCATCATGCGGATCTCGGGATCGCGTCCCGCATGACCCAATAACGTCACCCTGTTCATGTTAAACATCGCTTGTTCCTCCGTTTCGGTTGGTTGGTTCAGGTTCGTTCAGGTTTCGAGATGGCAGCGGCTTGATTGCCGCTGCCCTTTTCCAAGGCGGTCGTGCCGTGTCCGGCCGCACGGATCAATTTCTCGGCGAGACGATCGAGCACGTCTTCTTCCGTGGCGGCGCGTTCCGCGCCAGGCGCATCGAGGCGCCTCAATTCGGTGTCGATCCATGCGCGCGCAGAGCCGGTAGGAAAGGCCCGCGCCAGCGATGCCCGTGCGTCGGCCGGCGATAACCGCGCATAGAGGCGGTTACGCAGCGCCACGTCCGCGGGGCTGGTGGTCAACGCCCACAGCTCGATCGGGCCCGGGGTATTGATGACGAGCTGCTCAAAGCGCCCGCGCGTATCGCTTGCGATCAACAGCGCCGGGGCGCCGTCCGGACCGGGACCGGTCAGGCGATAGCGGATCGCCTCGGCAACCGTTTCGCTCAACTGGAACATCTCCGAGAGCGTCTCGATCTCGCGGGTTTTGCCGCCGGCGCCGAGAATCCAATAGCGGTTGGCGAGCTCGGCCAGCGCGCCCCCGAAATCCTCCAGCCGCTGGGAGGCGAGCGCCATGCGCACCCGGAGCTTGCGCGCCTCGCGCACGTCGCGCTCGACCTGGGCGCGCACGGCGGGCGCACCGGCGGTGCGGTGGAACTTGTCGAAGCAGAGCCGCTTCGGGGCTTCGCGAATATCGCGCAGCCGCGCGGCGTGCCAGGCCCGGTAGCGCGCCGGGATGGCGGCGAGCGCATCCTCGCCGATCCACCAGTGGCGGGTCAGCGCATGGCGGGCGAGCAGGTAGAAGGCGGCGGTCTGGCGGTCGGCCTCGGCCGAGCCCTGGGGCGCGACGTCGGCGAGGTCGATGGCCGCCACACGAACCGCGCCGATATCGAAGGCGGTGGGCGCGAACATGACCGGCCAGTCGCCGGACAGCGCGGTGAGGATGCGAATGAAGGCCTGGGTCACGGTCTCAGCCCCGGCGCCGTAGGCGGCATCGCCGACGAGGCCTTGCACGGCGGGCTCGCGAACGGCCGCCAACAGGTCGCCCAGGACCGGCACCGCGTAGCGCTGTGCCCGCGCCGCCGCTTCGTGCGCGCCGGCATCGAACAGGAGATCGACGATCTCCCACCACAGCGGGCTATCGGGAATGCGGCAGCCCGTACGGTCCAGCGCGGCATCGACCTGGGGATCGCGCCCCCTGCTATAGGCGTGCGGCTCGCCCCCGGCGCCCTCGTCCGAACGCATTGCGTAAGCGGCGGTGAGCGCCGGGCCGAGCAATTCGCGCATGCCGTCGGGGGCGCCGGCGGCGCCCGCCGGGGTTACCATCAGGCTCAACAGGTTGATCAGAAAGGCACGCTCAGCGGGCAGCGGCGCGCGGCAGCCGAGCTGGGTGTCGCAGGGATTGATCGCATGTTCCCGCGTCATGCGGAGTGCGAACCAGCCCGCTTCATGGCGGCGGTCCGGCGGCAGGGCGTCGCGGACCAGCGAGATCAGCCCGGACGAGGACGGTCCGATATCGATCACAGCCGAGAGCGGCAGCCGCGCCTGGCCGCCTTGCAGGCTGAAAGCGAGGCCGAGGCTGTTCATCAGCACCGATTTGCCGCGCCCCGGCACGCCGTAGATCAGCTCGAAGCCGTAGTCCTCGCCGTCTTCGTAAGCGAACGGCAGAGGCTTGCCGTCGGGTGCGCGAAAGAGATGCGCGGCGCCGGAACCGGGCGTGGTCCCCGATAGGGGCGCGGGGCGGCCGGCCGGGAGCAGGCGGAGGGTTTCGGTGAGCGGCGCCAACGCCGGCTCGGCGGTGGCGCCGCAGCAGAAGCCCGGCACCGAGGCGGCGATGCTTTCGAGGGGATCGCCGACCAAGGGAGTGAACACCGCCTCGCCCCAACCCTCTGCGAGTTGCTGCAGGCGGCTCAAGCGCCGGGCCAGCGCTTCTTCGCCGTCTTCGGGCGCGACCCAGGTCAAGAGGCCGAGGCGCAACCGGACAATGGCGTGCGCATCGGCGGCGAGCGCGGTCAGGTCGCGCAAGGCATTGCGCACCAGGAGGCTATCGTCGGAGGAGAACGCCAGGAATGCCGAGCCGATCCGCGCGGCGGCGGCGTCCAAGCCGGAAAGGCCGCCGCCCTCGATCAATATGGAGACGCGGCAGGGCAGCCCGGCGGCGGCGAGGCGGGCCATCAACTCGGCGAAGGGACGGGCCCGGCGCGGTCCCAGCGCCATGTCGAGGGCGCCGTAGAGCCGGTCCCCGAGGCGCATCCCGGCGCCGACCCGTTCGGGCTCGCGGATCAGCAGTTGCGGGGCCAGCGGCGGCGGGAACGCGCCTGCCTCCGGCGGTTCGGTCAAACGTGCCGGGGCATCGTTGACGACCGTGACCGGACGCCAATCGTCGGCGGTCGAGGTAGCGCCGTTAATCATGCGGCGCATGACGCGCACCGCCTCGTCCTGGCCGAGCCGTTCGCCCATCAGGCCGGCCTCGGCGAGCAGCGCATCGAGGGTGTCGAGCAGCGCCTCGTGGCGGGGCCACAGCCCCTCGGGCGCGAGATACGGGCATTGCGCCTCGCCGGCTCCGGGCAGCCAGTGGCGCAGAATTTGACGGAGCCGCTTGCGGTCGCGATTGAGACGGTCGGGGGCCAGGGCGGAAGGCCGCGTCCAGCAGGCCAGCACCAGGGTCTCGGCGGCGATCAGCGGCGCGATGCGCCGGGCGCGCTCGTCGAACAAATCGGCCAGGTCGAGCCCCAGCCGCGCGGCCTGGCGTCGCGAACCCTCGGCCATGGCTTGGGCCAGCGGCAACGCTTCGTCCGGTGCGCGCTCGAAGACCATGTGCAGCGCATGGCCGGGCACGGAAAGGGCGGTATTGAGCCGCCGGGCCGCCAGGGCCACGAACCGGTCGAGTTCTTCCGTTCCCATCATCGAGCGGGCGCCGTCGAGGCGCAGCAGCGAGACCAGCGAGCCGTCGCGGCAGACCAGCGCACCACCGCCGCCAGTAAGCGGCAGTGCCGCCTGGGGACCGATGAAACTCTCCAGCGGTTTGCGGCGCAGGGTCCAGCTCAGCCGCTGGATATCCTCGATGGCGTTAAGTGGAGAAAATTGCATCTGGGCGGTTCCTAGAGCCGGGGCTTGATGACGGTGTGGCTGCCGCCGCCGAGCCCGAGGGTGTCGCCCAGCGCGTTGATGATGGCGGGCGCGGCGATCAGCGCGACGCCGATCAGGATGGCGATCAGGCCGCTGCCGATGGTGGTCTGCTGGGGATGGTCGACATGGCGTTTGAGTTTGAGCAGGCCGAAGCCGACGATGGCGGCGCCGATGATGTAGAAAGCGATAGCGAGCAGGGCCGGCACGCTTTCCAGATCGTCGGCGGCCTCCTTGGCCATGTCGCCGAGCGAGACCGCGAGCGCCGGTCCGGCGGCCCCCAGCCACAACGCGGCGGCGAGCGCGGCGGTGGGAAGACGCGGCGTCATTGCGGCGAGACCAAGGCAGGCCGCTTTCAAGAGCCTATCGGCCAGCTGCAAACTTTGACGTATTCGTTGAATGCGACGAGCCGGGTTCAAAGATGCGGTCATGGGTTCGGTCCTTTCAGCGGATGTTCAGCACGGCGATGCCAAGGCTGATCTGGACGGCCTCGATCACGGCCACGATGTGCCAGGCGGCGATACCGCCGATCATGTGGGCGAAGGCCCGGGGGGCGGTTGCGCCGGGCTTGCCGTCGGCGGCGGCGCGAAGCACGAACGCGCCGCGGATGAAGGCGACCAGGCCGACGAGACCGACCAATGTGAAGACCGCGGCCAGCAGCGCGTCGTAATCGGCGCCGCGCCCGCCATAGCCGAGGCTCGCCGCGGACGAGGGCGCACCGGCGCCGAACAGGCTTTCGCCCGCCGCCGTAAGCCACGACGGCAAGGCCGCCATGACAATGCAGATCAGGAAGCTCAGCGCGGTGCCACCGCCCGAGGGCGCGTGGAACTTGTCCTCCGAGGTCTTCAACAGCCGCAACAAGCCTTGCGCGAAGGCGGCCAGCGCCAGCAGGTAGCAGAGCGCCGAGACGAGCAGCAACAGGCCCGGCTCGAGGTCGCGCACCAGCGCGATCATCGCCTGGCCGAGATCGTTGGACTCAGCCATCGCCGCCTCCCTTCGCAGGTGCGGTTGGGGGCGCGGCGCCGGGTGCGCGGGCGAACAGGACGACGAGTTCGGTATCGCGCGGGAGGCGCACGGTCGGGCGTTTCGGGGCGCCTTCGAGCAGGATCTCGCCGGCCGAGCGCGCCGCCGTCCCGAGACCGGTATGAACCGCGTCCCGGGTCGTGCCGCCGCTGCGCTCGTAGCGCACGCCGCCGTCACCGAGGCTCACACTTTCGCCTGCACGGCCCAGTGCGGTCAGGAAGCCTTCCGCGAAACGCACCGCCGCGGGCAGAAACACGCGCCGGAAAAAATGCCGGTCGACTTCGCCCGAAACGCCGTAACAGGCGCAATCGAGTCCGACCGCCCAGGTGTCGATGGGGACGCTCCGGCCCCTGTATTCCAGACGATCGAGGCGCAGCACCAGGCGTTCGCCCACCAGCGTGAACGAGCCCGACACCACCGCGCCGGCCAACGGCGGCTCCAGCAGCTCCAGCAGCACCGGACCCGGATAGTCCGAATCGACCGCATAGAGGGTGCGGGCATAGCGCCCGCGGCCGGGACCGATACTCGCCAGAAGCAACAAGGGTGCTTCAGGCCTGTCGGCGTCCACGTCCGTATCGGCCGGTAGGCGTTCGGGAGTGGGCGGATAGCGCAAGCGGACGATTTCCGGCGGGCGGCTCCAGGTCTCAATCAGCACGTTCATCAGATCGGACAGGCCGCGCTCCGCGCTGTCCTGTGGTTCAGGCACGACAAGGCGGGGCCGGCGGTAAGCCTCATAGGCGGGTTTGGGCGGGAGCAGGCCTGAACGCGGCGGGACCGGTTCCGGCGGAGTCTCAGCCCCGGTATACCTGTGTGAACTCTCGCCCGGCGCGCGGCCCCGGCCCTGGATCAGCGGTATGAAGGAGTCGCCCGCCTCGCGGGCCGCGTCGAGACGCTGGCGGTCGCGCCGATCCAGCGAGTCGCGGTAGGCCGGCGCCACGCTGTCCTCGGGATCGAGCTTCAAGCCCCGGTTGTCCGGAACCTGCGCCATCGCGGGCATCACCGGCGCGCACAGCGCGGCGAGTAGAACGCCCGCCAGCAGGACATATATATAAAGTGAAAACCGGGCGGCATGGCCTGGCATGGTTCGGGTCGGCCGGGTTCGGTTTGCGGTTCTAGAGCATTTTCTGAGCTGACGGATTCTTTTTGGGATTCCCATGGGATCGAATTTCTGATTCAAGATGTGGGCTGGTGGAGGAGGCCAGCCTGCATGACGAAACCTCTTTCCAATGATCTTCGAGAACGGCTTGTATCGGCGGTTGACAGCGGCCTGTCGCGGCGCTCGGCGGCGCGCCGCTTCGGGGTTGCGGCCTCGACGGCGATCAAATGGGTGAATCGGTGGCGGCGGACGGGCGATGTCGGGCCTAGGCCGCAAGGCGGTGACCACCGCTCGCACCGGATCGAGGCCCATGCCGAGGAAATCCTGGCGCTGGTTGACGAGACGCCGGACATCACCTTGGGCGAGATCGCGGCACACCTGGACGCGGGGCATGGCTTGACGGTGGCCCAAAGCACGGTCTGGCGGCTGCTCGACCGGCACGGCATGACGTTCAAAAAAAACCGCGCACGCCTGCGAGCAACAGCGAGCTGACGTCCTGCGCCGCCGGCAGGCCTGGTTCGACGCCCAACCCGATCTGAATCCCGAGCGGCTGGTGTTCATTGACGAGACCGGCGCTTCGACCAAGATGGCCCGGCGTTACGGCCGGGCGCCACGGGGCGAGCGTTGCCAAGCACCGGTGCCTCATGGACACTGGAAGACGACGACCTTCGTTGGCGCGCTCCGCCTTGAAGGCATGACCGCGCCCATGGTGCTCGACGGTGCCATGCATGGTGCCGCCTTCCTCGCTTATGTGGAGCAGGTCTTGGTCCCGACGCTCAAACCCGGCGATATCGTGGTGATGGATAACTTACCCGCCCACAAACCCATCGCCGTGCGCACGGCCATCGAAGTCGCCGCGGCAGAGTTGCGCTTCCTGCCGCCCTACAGCCCTGACTTAACCCCATTGAAATGGCCTTCTCCAAGCTCAAGGCTTTCCTCAAAAAGACCGCCGCCCGAACCGTCGATGACCTCTGGGACGCCATCGCCCAAGGCATCGACACCTTCACACCAACGGAATGCGAAAATTACTTCGCTGCTGCCGGCTATGACCGCAAATGATAGGAAAACGCTCTAGTCATCGCCACCTTCCTCCGGCCACTCGGCTGTGTAATCCGGGACGCTGAAGGAAAGCCGCGCCTCGCGGCCGCCCACGCTCACCAGGGCATGAGGGGTATTGCTCAGCCGGTAGGCCCAGCGACCCCCGGAACCGCGTTCGGCGGCCCAGGGGCCGGGCGAGAGCAGATGAGCGCGGGTCACCAGCAGCAGATCACCGCCCCGGCGCCAAGCCCGGTCGCTTGCATCGCCGCCCTCGACGGAGAGACGCTCGGCACCCGGCGGGACCGAGCCGCCGAGCAGTCCGAGCAGCACACCGTCGCCGGCATGAAACCCTTGCGGGCGCGCCAGGGCGCCGGGATCGGCGTTGGGGCCGGGAACGCCGAGCCGGATCTCGACATGGAAATCGGCATCGGCGCCGGTGCCGCGCAGGTTCAGGACTATGGGTTCGTCAAGACCGGCGAGTTTCACAACGGCGTTGCCCGCGAGATGGGCTGCGCGCGGCGCGAGATAAAGCAGGTGGCCGCTGCCGGGGCGCGGCGCGTCCGATCCGCCCTCTTCGCCCGGCGGCAGAAACCGGCGGTCGATGAGCGCCTCGGCGATCGGCCAGGGCGCGCCCGTTGCGCCGGTGAACGAAACGGCGGTGGTATAGCCGCGCCGAAGATCGATCCCGGGGATGGCGCCATCGCCGGGACCGGCAAGGCGGATACGCCTGACGCGGCCTTGCGCCGCATCGCCCGCGCCGCGCGCTGTGGCGCGCCTGGTCTGGCGCAACAGCCGCCCGAGCGTCTCGATCTGGTCCTGGGTGAATGGAAGCACGGCGCGGCCCTGGCGCGCTGCGTCCTCGTCCGTGACAGCATGTTCGGGCCACGCGTCGGGCTCTGACGGGATGGGCGGGACACCCCGCGCTTGGGAATGCACAGCGGTGTCTTGCGCGCCAGCGGGCGATAGCCAAAACGCCGATGACGCCAACGCCGTAAACAGAAAGACCATAACCGGAGCGATGAAAATAGATGCCGGAATCGTTTTCACGGTCATGCGCCGCCTCCCTTGCTGGCGATCAGCTGCTCGATGCCGATGCCGGCGGGGCGTTCTTCCAGCGGCACGCGCATGACCAGGACCTGGGCAATCAGTTCCTGGCTGACGCGACGCGCGCCGGCGGAGAAGGTGACCAGGATTGGAAACTCGATAGCCCAGCCGATGCGTCCCGCGAAATGCCGCGTATCGACAATCACCGGCGCGCCCCGGGCGACCGCCGAGACGACCTGGAGGTTGTCGCGCAATCGGTCGAGGAACAGGCTCTCGCCGAGGCCTTCGAGGAAAGAGTCGTAGCCGCTGTCGGTGAAGTTCTCGCGGATCGCCGCGAGCCTGAGCCGCCAGTCGTGATGGCCGAGGGTGAAAGCCTCGGTGACGGCCGAAACGGTCCAGTTCCTGAGCGCCGCGTCGGACATGATCGGCTCGTCGAGCGGTGTCAGCGGCACGAGCCTGCCGTCGGGAGTCGCGGCGACGGCGATATAGACCGTCGAATGCAGCCAGACGTAGGCCGCGAAGGTGGCTGCCGTCAGAACATTGCAGATCAGGAGCAAGGCCGCCGCCCGGCGCCAGCCGTGATGCTGGTCGCGGTGGAAGGCGAAGCGGCCGGCCGCCGCCCGAATCGCCTGGAGGCGGCTACTCAAGGCCCGCCTCCCGCAGCCAAACCCCAATATCGGCGATATCGCCGAGGTGTTTTCGATTGGTGCCGTCCGGACCGCGCCAGACGATGAGCGGCACGGAACGTGCGTTCCACTTGTCGAACAGGGCATTGTTCCGGGTGATACGCTCACGGCCCGCCTGGTCCGCCGGACGGTCGCCACGCTCGAACCAGGCTTGGGCCGGATCCGGGCTTGACCCGATCCCGGCCGCGCGCCGCGCCGCCGCGGCGCCGAGAAGGGCGACGGGAACGACATGCAGCCGCAGGCGTCCTGCGATCGCCTCACGCCCGAGCTTGGCCACCGCGGAACGCGACCACGGACAACGGGCATCGCCGAACAGGACGATCAAAGGGCCGCGTTCGCCCAACGTGAAACCGAACGCTGCCGCGGAGCGCTCCAACAGGCCCACCCGTACCGGAGGAAGTGGTGGGGCCAACGTCATTGCGGCATAGGATCGCCGGTGCGCCAACAGGGGTGGGTCAAATGGCGGCACAAACGCATTTGCGGCATCTTTTGGCGCCGGATCGGCAGCGGCCGTTCCGGTATTGGCGGTCCCGGCGGATTGCCCGGGGAGTTCGCAGCGGCCATCCCGCCGTGGCCGGTCCTTAAACAGTTCCGGCGGTATGGACGAAACAACGCCCCGCGCATCGGCATCGAAACCGTCGCGGTTGTTCGATGCGATCGGCGCCTTGAAGGCCCCAGCGGCCGCGAGCTGGTCTTCGGTAACCAGCGCGCCGTCCGGACCGTAAAGCAGGCCGGCGACGGCGTGGCCGGTAGCGGTGAGGTAGAGGCTGTATCCGGCGCCCTTCGCCGGCCTCACGAAATACCCGGCAAGCCCGCCCCGGCTGCCAAGGGAGACGATCTGCGCTCCGTTCGCACGCAGCGCCGTCAGCAGAGCGGCCTCGCCGGCGGCAAAGGATGTTGTTCGGCGTGGAATATTGACCCCCTATTGGGGGTTATCGGCGTCCAAAATTGACCCCCCTGGTTTTGTGCTCTTGAACACACCTCGTTGTTTGGACAGACGAGGTGGGGGAGATGCTGGTTGTGGAGACGATTGCGCGGATCCGTCGGGATCATCTGGTGAGGGGCGTTCCGATCAAGAAGATCGCCCGGGATTTGAGGGTTTCGAAGAACACGGTGCGCAAGGTGGTGCGGGGCGATGAGACCTCGTACAGCTACGAGCGCAAGATCCAGCCGATGCCGAAGCTTGGGCCGTGGGTGGATGAGCTCGAGCGCCAGCTGGAGGCCAACGAGAAGAAGCCGCGCCGGGATCGGCTGTCTCTGCTGCGGATTCATGAAGATCTTGCGGCTCTGGGCTATGGCGGCGGCTACGACGCGGTGCGCCGCTACGCCAGGACCTGGCGTCGGCGGTGGCGGCTGTTGTCGCCGTCGCAGGGTTTTGTGCCGCTGAGCTTCGATCCCGGCGAGGCCTACCAGTTCGACTGGAGCCACGAGTACGCGCGCCTGTCGGGTGTGACGACCAAGGTGAAGGCGGCGCACATGCGGCTCTGCTACAGCCGCATGCAGCTGGTTCAGATCTTCCCGCGCGAGAGCCAGGAGATGGTGTTCGAGGCGCACGAACGGGCCTTCCACTTCTTCGGCGGGGTCTGCCGGCGGGGCATCTACGACAACATGAAGACGGCGGTGAGCATGGTCTTCGTCGGCAAGGAGCGCGCCTACAACCGGCGCTTTCTGGAGCTGTGCTCCCACCATCTGGTGGAGCCGGTGGCGTGCACTCCGGGTG
>CBDCYR010000003.1:0-106626 GCA_965224275.1 Alphaproteobacteria bacterium
CGACCCGGGCCGCGAAAACGCCATCCTGCGGTTGGGCGCTGCCATCGAAACCGCACTGGTTAATTAAATTCTTACCTCAATATCAGGCTCTATGCCTATGAATTAAAGGAAAAAATAACGTTCTGCGGCTTGTTCAATTCAGCCGACGACTGTACAGTTTGGCGTCTATGACTGGATTGCAGTGTCGTCGGTGAATGCGCAACGACCGACTTGAAATACTGGGCGAAGGCCCGTTTCAACGCCTCAGAACCCTCCTCGGAGCCATTGAGCCGCCGCAGGACCGCGCGCAAATTCAGCTCGCGGTGGGCGAACCGCACCACCCCTACCCCGAATTTGTCGGTGATATCCTCAATAGCGAGCGCGCGTCATGGGGCGCTTATCCGCCGACAACCGGCACCGCCGATTACCGCCAGGCGACCGCGGCCTGGCTGACGCGACGCTACGGTCTGGCGCCCGAAATGATCGATGCGGACCGTCACATCGTTCCGCTGTGCGGCACCCGTGAAGGCCTGTTTCTCATCGCACTAACCGTGGTGCCCCAGACCAAGGCCGGCGCCAAGCCGTTGGCGCTGATCCCCAATCCTTTCTATCACTGCTATGCCGGCGCAGCCGTCACCGCCGGCGCCGAACCGCGCTATCTACCGGCCACCCGCGAAAACGGCTTTCTGCCCGATTTCTCGATGGTTTCGGAGGCCGATCTGGCGCGAACCGCACTGGTCTATCTCTGCTCACCGGCCAACCCACAGGGTTCGGTTGCAGCGCTCGACTATCTCAAAGGTGTTATCGACCTGGCGCGGGCGTTCGACTTCGTCGTGGTGGTCGATGAATGCTACGCCGAGATCTATGACGCGGATCCGCCGCCGGGTGTGCTGGAGGCGAGCGCACAGAACGGTGATGACTTCACCAATATTTTGGCGTTCCACTCGCTTTCGAAGCGCTCGAGTACGCCAGGGTTGAGATGCGGGTTTGCGGCTGGCGATCCGGATTTGATCGAACAATTCGTCGCCTTCCGAAACTATAGCTGCGCCCAGGTGCCGCTGCCGATCTATACCGCCGGGACCGCATTGTGGCGCGACGAAGACCACGTCGACGCAAATCGGGCGCTGTATCGCGAGAAATTCGATGCCGCCGAAGAAATCCTGGCCGGTCATTTCGGATTCTTCAGACCGCGCGGCGCCTTTTTTCTCTGGCTCGACGTCGGCGACGGCGAGGCGGCGACGCGTGAATTATGGGCGCGAGGCGGGATTCGCGTGCTGCCCGGCGGCTACCTGACGCGAGAGGTGGCCGGTGACGCCAATCCCGGGTCGGCTTTTATTCGCGTCGCACTGGTCGATGACCTGGCAACGACGCGCCACGCACTCTCTGAAATAAAGTCGATCCTATAATCGCGTCTCTAATCCCTGCCTCTATCCCATGCATATGAGATAACGCAATGAGCCAATTATCCGGAACCTCGCCGCCACCGACATTGCTACCCGAGGCGATTTCGATATTCCTGCGCCGGCGCGCCGTCGAAACTCTGGCTCTGGTCCTGGTGGTTGGCGCGATCATCGTGGCGGCATCGCTGGCCACCTATACCCCGACCGATCCGAGTTTCAACACCGCGACCGGAGTTCCCGTTCAGAACGCACTGGGCCCGCTGGGCGCCCATGTCGCCGATATCCTGTTCCAGATGATCGGGATTGCCGGCGCTGCACTGCCCATCGCGCTTGCGGCCTGGGCGTGGCGGATCGGTTCGCACCGCGGATTGTCGCGCTATTGGATGCGGCTGGCTTTGCTGCCGCTGTTGTTGCTGGTGATGGCAGCGTTTGCCGCCTTTATCCTACCGGCGACCTTGACACCCTTGGCTTTGTCGGGTGGTTGGCTCGGTGCACTGATTGCAGAGAGCTCGCTGGCTGGATTGGCGGCGCTCGGTTTACAGACCGCGCCGGTGATCGCCGGCATCGCGCTGGCGGTTTTCGCCATCGGCCTGTTTCCCGTCTGCCTTGGACTCGGGCTCTCTGAATGGCGCGCGATCGGGGGCACGGTTCTCACGCTCGGCGACCGGGCGTTTAGGGCGGCAACCTATATCGGGCGCTCGGCCGGGCAGTTCGATCGGCATACCCTGCCAAAGCTCGCCGCACGCAAGGCGCCGCGCTCAACTGACCGCCGCGAGCCTTATCTGGGGGCACCGCTAACGACGGATCGAGTTGCCGAAGACATCGAAGAGATCGACATCATCGTACCGAGCGCGCGGATTGCCACGCCGAAGAAGTTAAAGACCGGCAAACGGGCCGCGGCGGAGCGCCAACCGACCCTCAATCTGACACCCGGCGAGTACCAATTGCCACCACTCAGCTTGCTCGCCGAGTCCAAAATCACGCCCCGCAAAGCGGGGCTCAGCTCGGATGCGCTCGAGCAAAACGCCCGCATGCTGGAGGCGGTGTTGGAGGATTTCGGAGTCCGCGGACAGATTGAAACGGTCCAGCCAGGACCGGTGGTGACGCTGTACGAATTGGAACCAGCGCCCGGAATCAAAACCTCACGGGTGATTGGCCTGGCCGACGATATCGCGCGATCGATGAGCGCGATTTCGGTACGCGGGGCGGTGGTTCCCGGCAAGAACGTGATCGGCCTCGAACTTCCGAATACAGACCGCGAAACCGTTTTCCTGCGCGAACTTCTATCGAGCACCGATTACGAGAACACGGCGTCGCAGCTAACCCTGGCGCTGGGCAAGACGATCGGCGGCAAACCGGTGATCGCCGATCTCGCGCGCATGCCGCATTTGCTGATCGCCGGCACCACCGGATCAGGTAAGTCGGTCGCCATCAACACCATGATTTTGTCGCTGCTGTATCGGCTACCGCCGGATCGCTGCAAGCTGATCCTGATCGATCCGAAAATGCTCGAACTCTCGGTCTATGAGGGAATTCCGCATTTGCTGGCACCGGTGGTGACCGACCCCGGCAAGGCGGTGGTCGCGCTGAAATGGACCACACGCGAAATGGAATCCCGCTACCGCGCCATGTCGCGGCTCGGCGTACGCAACATCACCGGTTACAACCAGCGGTTGGCGGAAGCCAAGGCGCGTGGCGAGGAACTCAAGCGCACCGTGCAGACCGGGTTCGATCCGGCAACGGGGGCGCCGATTTTCGAAGAGCAGCAACTCGACCTCGAGCCGTTGCCCTACATTGTCGTCGTCGTCGACGAAATGGCCGATTTGATGGTGGTCGCCGGCAAGGACATCGAAAGCACGGTCCAGCGCCTCTCACAAATGGCCCGGGCCGCTGGCATCCATATCATCATGGCCACCCAACGGCCGTCGGTGGATGTGATCACCGGCACCATCAAGGCCAATTTCCCGACCCGGATCTCGTTCCAGGTGACGTCTAAGATTGACAGCCGAACGATCCTCGGCGAACAAGGCGCCGAGCAGCTGCTGGGGGCGGGCGATATGCTCTACATGCAAAGTGCGGGACGGATCACGCGGGTGCATGGGCCGTTTGTCTCCGACCGCGAGGTCGAGGAGATCGTCGAATTCCTGAAAGAACAGGGCCTGCCCGATTATGTCGAAGCCGTTACCGAGGAGCCCGACGCCGACTTGGAACTGGCTGACGAAGGTCCCGCGGACGAGCTCTACGACAAGGCGGTGGCGCTGATTTGCCGGGAGCGCAAGGCATCGACGAGTTTCGTCCAGCGCCACCTCCAGATCGGCTACAACCGGGCGGCGCGCATCATCGAACGCATGGAAAAAGAGGGCGTCGTGAGTCAGGCCAATCATGTCGGCAAGCGCGAGGTCTTGGCGCGCGACATTGACGCGATCGAATGAGACGGAAACGCGTGACCACCGCTGCACGCTGGTGGTGGTCAGGGCCAGCACGACGGGGACTCACCACCCTCATCGCAGTGGTACTGGCAATGGCGGCGCTCAGCGGCGAGGTGACGACGGCGCGCGCTCAAACCAACAGCGGGCAAAGCGGGGCCGCGCAATCGACCGACGCTCAGTCGAAACAAGCGTGGACCGATCCCGATATTGCGCGGATCGTCACCTACCTCAACGGCATCAAAACGCTGCAGGGACGGTTCGTTCAAATCGCGCCGGACGGGAATATCACCCAGGGTGATGTGTATCTGCGCCGTCCTGGCCGGATGCGGTTCAAATATGATCCACCTACCCCATTGCTGATCGTTGCCGATGGGGTGTGGCTGGTGTTGTGGGACAAGGAGCTCGACCAGGTCGACCGGGTGCCGTTGTCATCCACACCGTTAGCCTTTCTCATTCGCGACAAGGTTTCGTTCGACGATCCGATCATCATTCGCAAGATCGTCCGCCAGACCGGGCTCATCAGCGTTACCGTCTATGACAAGCGACGCGAGGATGACGGCGATATCACGCTGATATTCAGCGACCAGCCACTGCGCTTGCGTCAGTGGGTGGTAACCGATCCCCAGCAATTACAAACCCGCGTTTCTCTATACGATATCGAGACCAACCTGCCGCTCGACATCAAACTGTTCGTGTTCACGGATTCGGGTCCCAGCATCCCCTAGCCGTTTTCGAGCGCGTGACGTCGCACAACCCGATCGTGGGCTTATGGTCTTGGGCCTATGGTCTTGGGCTTATGGTCTTGGGCTTATGGTCTTGGGCTTATGGTCTTGGGCCTGTGGTCTTGGGCCTAATTGACCAGTTTGGGGCCACTCCCTAGGATGCGCCGCGCCAGCCTGAGTGGTCCGCTCCGATGACAAATTCACACCAGATTCACATTCGCGAAACCGACGAAACCTTCGCAGTCGCCGAAGACGAATACATTCTCGATGCCGCCATCAAGCAGGACATCATGTTTCCGCGTTATTGCCGCAACGGGGTCTGCGGATCGTGCAAAGTTACGCGGGTAAGCGGCACTGTCGATATGGACGAATATCGTGTCACCGCGCTGAACGAGGCTGAACACGGCCTCAACCGAATTCTCGCGTGCCGGGCTCGGCCGACCTCCGATTGCGAAATAGCGTTTATCCCCCGCGATACGAATCCGAGATTCTCGCATCCGCTATCCGAAGTGACGTGTACGGTACGCACCATCGAGCGGCCCACACCCGATGTAAACATCCTCAAGCTCGGCGTCGAGGCCGGTGGTCCCTTTGTCTTTACCGCGGGCCAGTATGTCGAGGTTTCGTTCGATGGCATCGCGCCGCGGGGATTGTCGATAGCGAGCCGGCCCGGCGACGACGAGATCGAGTTGCACGTGCGCTGCGTCGATGGCGGAGAACTCAGCAACCATGTTTCCAACCAACTAAAACCAGGCGATTTAGTCAAACTCAACGGGCCGATGGGCCGGGCCTATCTGCGTGAAGTGCACAACGGCGCCATCATCGCGGTGGCCGGCGGCATCGGACTGGCGCCAATCAAGTCGATCGTGGACATGGCGCTGACCGCGGGCTTGCGCCAGGACATTCACATCTATCTCGGCTTTCGCGATGAAAGCGATGTCTACCTGGAGAATCATTTCGCGCGCCTGCAGCAGCGCGCTCCCAACGTCCGGGTCACCGTCGTGCTATCCGAGCCCAGTGCTGCCACGGCAAGACGAACCGGGTTGGTATCGGATGCGATTGCCGAAGACCTCGGCCCGCTCAAAGGGCCACGGGCTTACCTCGCCGGACCGCCGGCGATGATCGACGCGGCGATACCGGTACTGCAGAGCATCGGCGTGCGACGTAAGAATTGTTTCGCCGACTATTTGTTCACGGACTGATTCTTGAAATGCCTCTTGGAATGCTTCTTGGAACACCTCTTGAGATGATTGCCCGGTCGCGCTGGGATCGTCGGGCTCAGATCCGTAGCGCCGAACTGGAGCCAGGCTGTGGCTGACGAATTCGACGACGACCAAGACGCGATTGACCTCGACGACTATCCAACGCTGTTGGCGACTGCGCAGTTTCTAAAAACCATTCCCACGCTCCCGTGGTTCGAAAATATCGGGGCGCCGCTCGACGCCGGTCTTGGACGCGATGCCCATGCCTACCTCGACGCCCTCGGTTTTCCAGACGCGGCCGTCGCCGCAGTTGGGGATTGGGAGGACGCCGCCTATGCGATCGGCAATCCCGATTGGAACAGCGAGTGGTGGGAGGCCGAGGAGCAGGTCCGCGCCGGCCTGACCACGGCGGCGCTTGAAACAGTCGGCGAGGAAGACCTGCAAGCCGCAATCGCGCATCTCAACGAGATCATGACCGAAACCATCCCCGAGGCGATACGCGTCTCGGCCGCCTATGGCGGGGTGTCGGACGACGACGTGACCATGGCCGCGGTCGGGGCCGCGACCCAGGCCTGTCATGTCGCTGCCCTGGTCGTGCTGGCGGCCGAGGAAGAGGATCATTCGATGGCGCTCAAGTTCCGCCTGTTCGAAGCCGGACACTGGCCGCTCGGAGTCACCGGTAACACCTTCCATCTTTTCTAAGCTCGTGGCTTGAAACGTTCTCGTGGATGAAATCCACTAGCCTGCCGCTTCGATCAGGTCGCCCGGGGGAAATGTTACGTGCGTGTCGTTAGTTGGAACGTCAATTCGGTGCGCCTGCGGCTGAACCTGGTACGACGCATCCTGCGCAAGTACGAGCCCGACGTATTGTGCCTGCAGGAGATCAAGGTCGAAAACGATCTGTTTCCAGCCAAGGAACTGACCCGCGCGGGCTACGCACACCACGCGATCCACGGCCAGAAGGGCTACCACGGGGTCGCTGTGATCGCCCGGATTCCCTTGTTGGAAACAGCAATTCATCAGTGGGGCGGGGTCGATGATTGCCGCCACCTCCAGGTGCGAACTGATGACGATATCGAGATTAATAATTTCTACGTACCGGCCGGTGGTGATGTCCCCGATCCCAAAGCGAATCCAAAATTTGCTCACAAGCTGCGGTTTTTACGCGAGATAGCGAAATGGTTCGGAACCCGTCGCGAGGAAAACTTGCGCGCCATGCTGGTCGGCGACCTCAACGTCGCGCCGTTGGAATCGGACGTGTGGTCACACAAGCAGCTTCTAAAGATTGTCTCGCACACCCCGATCGAGGTCGATCATCTCGCGCGTTTACAAAAATCGCTCGACTGGGTCGACGCCGTGCGGCATTTCATGCCGCCGCCGGAGAAGATCTACAGCTGGTGGAGCTATCGCGCGCGCGACTGGGCCGCCGCCGATCGCGGGCGGCGCCTCGACCACATTTGGGTGACACCGGCGCTAGCATCTTCGTTGCGGAGCGCATCGATTGCGCGCGAGGTGCGGGCCTGGAAAAAACCGTCCGATCACGTGCCGGTGGTGGTCGATCTAGCGACATGATGGGCGCATCAAGGAGGCGTTATATTAGGCCCTCGCCCGTCTTCAGTTTATCCCTCACCCAACCCCACTCGGGCACGCTTTCGCCGCAGCTATTTTTCGACGCGATACATGAAGTAGCGGTTGTCGCCGACGCCGGGTGGCGTTGCGATACGCGTGAGGCCATCGGTTTCGAGATATTGATCGGTCGCCACGATGGCCTTGGGTGCCGCGATTGGGACTAATTGCGGGCCAAGCCAAGCCGCGAGAGCGGCTGTTTTTTCGGAATTGGCGCTGCCAAAATCGCCGTGGATAAAAGCCGCCGGCGCACCGATGCGCGCCAACGCGTTGGGAATGGTCTCGCGAAAATCGCCGAGAATGGCGTGTTTGTCATCCGGGATGCAGTCCGGATGGGCGGCAATTTTCCTCTCAAACACAAAAATGTCGCGTTCGGGGAAAAGCAGACGCAGGTGGTCGTAGGTGCGGCCGTTACCGAGGCCAAGTTCGAGCACCGGACCGGGAATATCACCGATCAAATGATGGGCGCGATTGAGGCACGAACGTTGGGATGTGATGCGATGGATAAACGAAACCAGGCGGCTTTCGCGCATCGTGTTTGCCGCTTGATCAGACTCGAACGGACGTACCTTGGGCGGACGGAATGTTAGCCGCCCTGCTGACGGGCCTGCATCAACTGAGCGGTGGTGGTGTTCAAACGCGAGGCCAGCACCCGCATGATCTCCACGGCCATCTGCGGGAATTCCGTTACCAACCGAAAAAAGAGATCCTTCGAGATTTTCAACGCCGTGAGGTCGCTGGTTGCGCGCACCGTGGCCGTGCGCGGAACGTCGCAGAGGATGGCGATTTCGCCGACCACATCGTTCTTGCTCATCGCCGCCACGGTAAGCGGACCTTTTGGGGTGTCGACGATAACATCGGCATCGCCATCAATAATAATGAAGGCGGAATCACCATCACCGCCTTGCACACAAAGGTCCTGTCCGCCTTGAAAGGTCAGCCGCTCGCTGGTGAAGGCGAGAAGCTTTAGCTTCGACGGCTCAATCCGCGCGAACATGGGGATGTTGCGCAGCAACTCGACTTCTTCATTAAGGCTCACAGTGGGCCCTCCTATATTGGCCTATTCGGCGGCCATTAGTTCTTTGTACCCGGTACCATCCTTGTTGAGATCATCATACGTCCCGACCTCGATTGCCTTGCCACCTTTCATAACCACGACGCGATCGAAATTCTTGGCAAGATCAGCGCGATGGAGCGACCAGATGACGCCGCGGCCCTTGAATTCAGTGGTGAGGTTCTCGAGGATTCGGGTTTGCACACCGCTATCGAGCGATGCCGTGGCTTCGGAGAGGATCAGCACATCCGGCTCTTTGAGTGCCGCGCGCGAGATTGCCAGCTTCTGACGCTGGGCTGCGCCAAGCCTCGAGCCGGCGATGCCGACATCAAATCCGAGGCCGACTTCGGCGACGGTATCGCGAAGATTGAGCTCCTCGATAACCTCGGAAATGATCCGCCCCACCCGCGCGCTCGCCTCGGCCTGGCCATAAGCGATTTTACCGAACAGGATATTGTCCTCAAGATTCGCCGCGCGGTTGTAGGCATCGGGATCGAAAAACTCGACCGCTTCTTTCAACTCTTCGGGTAGGTCGCGCGCGAATACCTCTCGCGCTTCCAGTATCTTGGGCTGGAACTGATCGTCAACCAGCCCGAGACGGTGGCGGGCCGGGATCAGCTTGAACGGCAGCGACATCAAACTGGTGCGATCCTCGGTGTCGAGCTGATCGAGGCTGTCGCGATCGATCCGCGTGACCAGCGCCTGGAAATCGGGCAGGTCCTCGGCGCTAATAAAGCTGAATTGCTGGAACAATTCGTGATCGGATGGCACATCGGCAAACAGTTCGACCATGGTCGCCGCGACCTGATAGCCGGTCGACAGCATCTGCTCGGTGAGGCCGACCTTGTCGAGCACCGACAGGACGTAGTCGTTTTCGGCAAGCCGATCGACATCGAAGCGTTCATCGATCGGGTTGCCGAACATCAGGTTTTCGCCGACCGTCGCGTTGGTGTTGTATTTCTCGCGATCGAATGATTCGATCAAGGCGGCGACCTCGGGATCCTTGGTCCGCTCAACCAGCGCAGCTCGAGCGCGCAGAATGGCGTCGGCGAGGTCCTGGTTGGATGCGGGATCGATCGTTCCCCGCAACCCGAGCACATAGACGTCATCGACCAAGTCGACCATTTTCAATACCCGCAACGCTGACGCGCGCAATCCGGCGGGTCCGTCGACCCCGATCCCGGAATAATCAATCCAATCGGCATTGACGTCGTAGGTATTGTTGCCCGATGCCAGGGCTTCGCTAACCCACTCCTTACCCCGCGAATCCTCTTCGCCGGTGGGACGATGCTTGAGGCCGTAGAACAAATTGTCGCCCAGCGTGCCGGCGAAGATGTAGCTCGAGGCGCCCACGAACGAGATGCGGCGTCCGGTGACGGCCTCGGGCATCTCGCCGAGATCTGAGCCATTGACCGATATTCGACCCTTGCTGGGATCGATAAGCCGGGCGAGGAGCAACGCCAAATCCTCCTTGCCGCTGCCCGCTGGGCCGACGATCGCGACATGTTCATTGGTTTCGACCTTGAGCGAAATTCCATCGAGCACGTTGACGTCCTGCTCGTCGGTCAGGGTTAGATTGGCGGTGGCGAGCTCACCTTCGAGGCGCGGGATGACGTCGGGCTGTTCGAGCTGGAAGCTTTCATCGCGCATCCCAGCCGGTTGGAATTGGCTGGTGACCTGATCGTATTTGATGCGCGCATCTTCCTTCATCTGGTAGTAGGTCAGGAGCTCCTTCCAGGGTCCGGCAAGATCTTTGTGGGCCGCGATCGCCGCCATCAGCGTGCCGATATCGAGCCCACCCGTGATTACGAGGTAACCGCCGATCGCGTAGAAGAAGAAAGGGCCGAGTTGCTGAATGAAATTATTGATGAATTTGATAACGAATTTCTGGCGGTAGATCTTGTAACGCGTGTTGAAGATCGTCCCCAGGCGATCGGAGAAATCGGCCAGTTCGAGGTTGGAGGTATCGTGAGCATGGATCTCCTGGACTCCCTGCACCGTTTCACCGATGCGATCGGCTAGTCTGCGAACCAGGCGAACGCGCTCTTTGCCGAGCAGGTTCACCTTCATCTGCAGCCGCGGAATGATGTAGACCTGCAGCGGGTAGAGAGCGACCGCCGCGCTCGCCATGAGCGGGTTCTGCACGAAAAGGAACCCAAGAATGACCAGCAACTGTCCGCCTTGGAATGCTGGTAGCGAAAACGCATCGCCGATAAATCCACCCAACGGTTCGACCTCGGCGGTAATCATCGGGATGATCTCCCCCTGCGACATTTTGCGAAAAGTCGGCAGTGGAAAGCGGACGATGCGGCTGTAAAGGTCGTAGCGCAGGCGGCGCAGCATGCGCTCCCCGGTCAACCCCTTGTAGACATTGATGACGTATTTGAAGCTCTGGTTGATGAACACGAAAACGAGGAACAGCCCGCACAGCCCAAACAGGTAGGTCGTTTGCGACGCCTCGACGCCAAAAATATCGACCGGGAACGGGCCAGCTTTTCCCGAGATCGCGCCGTTCACGATCATCTTCGGAAGTTCGTAGAAGATATAGAGGAAAGGAAACGAAATACCGGCGAGCGCGACCATAACGATCTGCTGCCGCGTGCTGTACTTTATGATGTACTTATAGACGGTTGGTTCCATCCATGCGCCTCTAACCGCCGCGCTTTAGTGCGCGGGCGAAAAGTGCCTGAGAAAGCGGCGCAAGACTAGACCACGGCGCCCGCGGGGTAAACTCGCAGGCGCATGACCAATCACACCTAAGCCTCGGATTTTACCCGCAGAAATGTGTTTTCCTCGCGCCAGACCCTATGTAATAGTCCGGCGCGGTATAACAAGCGGCGGAAACGAGCAGTGAACAGCAGCGGCGGCGGCGCTCGCGTTCTAATCTACAGCCACGATACGTTCGGCCTCGGCCATCTCCGCCGGTGCCGCACAATCGCGCACGCGCTGGTCGAAGCGCACCAGGATCTTTCTGTTCTGATTCTCTCGGGATCGCCAATCATCGGCAGTTTCGATTTCCGCGCGCGGGTTGATTTCGTTCGCATCCCGGGCGTTATCAAGCTGAGAAACGGCGAATACACCTCGCTTAGCCTCCATATCGATATCGAAAAGACCCTCAACATGCGGTCGTCGATTATCAAACATACGGCCGAGGCCTTCGACCCGGACGTTTTTATCGTTGATAAGGAACCGCTGGGCTTGCGCGGCGAGGTGGAGGATACCCTCCACATGCTAAAGGAACGCGGCACGCACCTGGTTCTCGGTCTCCGTGACGTGCTCGACGAACCCGCGTCGTTAGGGCCGGAATGGCACCGCAAAAAGGCAGTTCCAGCATTGCGGGATATCTATGACGAGATCTGGATCTACGGACTGCTGCAGATTTGGGAGCCGCTCACCGAAATCAGCCTGCCAAAATCGGTCCGCCGCAAAATCACCTATACCGGTTACCTGCCGCGCAGCGCCTCGCCGCAGGTGCCCAAGAGCCACCCGCTCGAAATTACCAAAGGCCCCTACATCCTGGTTACCACCGGCGGCGGCGGCGATGGCGAAGACCTTATCGAATGGGTGCTTCGCGCCTATGAATCCGACGCGATACTGCCCTATCCCGCACTGTTGGTGCTCGGCCCGTTCATGCAGCCCGAGCGGCAAACTGATTTCATGGAACGCGCGAGCCGCCTCGAGCGTGTGGAAGCCATCACGTTTGATCCGCATCTCGAGATTCTCGAGAAGAACGCCGCGGGCGTGGTCTCGATGGGCGGTTACAATACGTTCTGCGAAGTCCTGTCGATGGATAAACGCGCGATCATGGTGCCCAGGACGGTACCGCGCCGCGAACAATATATCCGCGTATCGCGGGCCGAGGAACTCGGCATGGTGCGGATGTTGGTCGACGACGGCAAATTTGACGCCCGCGCGATGGCCGACGCGCTACGCGCCTTACCGAGCCAAAAACGGCCCTCCGAGATCGTTGTGCCCGGCTTGTTAGAGGGATTGGTAAACCTCAATCGCTTGATCGAACCCTGGATCACGCCGGCCGAACAAGGCGCGGCGCAGACGGTAGTCCCGCATCGGGCCTGAGTGCCGCTGGTGGCCGGAAAAGTCGCCTTTGTTCTCAAAGGTTATCCCCGCCTCTCCGAAACATTTATCTGCCAGGAGATTCTCGCGCTGGAGCGGCGTGGCCTGGCGATCGAGATCGTTTCGCTGAGACACCCGACCGACCCGGCGACTCACCCGATTCACGACGAAATCAGGGCACCGGTTCACTACCTGCCGGAATATCTGGGTGATGAGAAACGCCGTGTATGGCGTGCTTGGCGCATGGTTCGGCGATGGCCGGGCTACGCCGTGGCGCGGGCAACCTGGCTTGCAGACCTGCGTCGAGACCGCACGCGAAACCGGATTCGGCGATTTGGGCAAGCGCTGGTGCTGGCCAGTGAACTGCCTGCGGGCGTTACCCATCTCCACGCCCACTTTCTCCACACGCCGGCTTCGGTTACCCGCTACGCCAGCCTCTTGACGGGCCTGCCGTGGACGGTCTCAGCGCACGCCAAAGATATTTGGACGACCGCGGATTGGGAGAAGCGAGAGAAGCTTCAATCCTGCGCCTGGGCCGTGACGTGTACCGCCATCAACGCCGCCCACCTCGCCGAGCGAGCACCCCCGGGGCGCGTCGAGCTGGTCTATCACGGCTTCGATCCCGCCCGTTTTCCGGTCAATGACGGATCCGGCTTGACACGAAACGGCGCCGACAAGAGCGACCCGGTACGGCTTCTGTCGGTAGGCCGGGCGGTCGTTAAGAAGGGCTACGACGTCTTGCTCGACGCGCTGGCAACATTGCCCGCCGACCTCCATTGGACGTTGGTGCACGTCGGCGGCGGACCCCTACTCACGCAACTGACCGAACGAGCGCGTAACCTCGGTCTCGACCACCGCATCGAATGGTGCGGACCGCTGCCACAGACGGATGTCTTGATGCGTTATCGAGCAGCCGATCTTTTCGTTCTCCCTAGCAAAATCTCGGCTGATGGAGATCGCGATGGACTGCCCAACGTCCTGATGGAGGCACAGTCACAGTCCCTGGCCTGTCTCGCGACTCGAGTCTCGGCGATTCCCGAGTTGATTGAGGACAGTGTAACCGGCTGCTTAGTGGCGCCGGACGACAACCGCGCGCTAAGCAACGCGCTCGCCGGATTGATGACTCAACCCGCCCGCCGCAAGGCCCTGGGCAAGGCTGGTGCTGCGCATGTCCGCGAAAACTTCGACTACGTCCAGGGGATCGTGACATTGGCCCGCAAGTTCGGTTTGTAGTCGGAACCATCCTTCATGCGGATCGCCTTTTACGCGCCACTCAAAGCGCCGACCCACGATGTTCCATCGGGAGATCGACTGATGGCGCGCCAGCTCCTGAACGCGCTGGAATTGGCGCAGCATAAGCCGTTCGTTGCCTCGCAATTCCGCAGCTATGAAGGCAACGGAGATCGCGATCGCCAGGCGCAGCTAGGTTCCGCCGCGATGAACGAGGTCGAACGTCTCATCAACGATTTCCAGAATTCGCCCGATACAGCGCCCGACGTCTGGTTCACCTACCACCTCTACTACAAGGCGCCGGATTTTCTGGGTCCGGTGATTTGCGAAGCGCTCGATATTCCCTACATCGTCGCCGAACCGTCCTTTGCCCCAAAGCGCGCGACCGGACCTTGGGCGAACGGTCATGAAAGCGTCGCCCGCGCCCTGAGGCGGGCCGACGTCACCCTATGCCTGACCCGCTACGACATGGAATATGTCGCCCCGCAGGTGGACTCGCCGGACCGACGTTTGCTGTTACTTCCGCCTTTCATCGACGCTGCGGCGTTCGATATCGAGGCACGAGATAGAGGCGTAAATCGGGTAAAGCTCGCCGCTGAACTGGCACTGCCGGCGAACGCGATATGGCTTATCGCGGTAGCGATGATGCGGCCGGGCGACAAACTGGCGTCGTATCGGCAGTTGGCAGCGGCCTTGACCTTGTTGAAGCCGGCCGATGCGGTGCTCTTGGTGGTTGGGGACGGGACCGCCCGAAGCGAGGTGGAGACGGCGCTGCGATCAGTTCTACCCGACCGTGTTCGCTATCTCGGAGAACTTGAAGCCAGCGCGGTTGCGGTGACCCTAACGACGGCCGATGTCTACGTCTGGCCTGCCGTCGGCGAAGCCTATGGCATGGCATTATTGGAAGCTCAGGCTGCCGGTCTGCCCGTTGTCGCGGGCCGCGTGCGCGGTGTCGTCGATGTCGTGCAGGATGGCCAAACCGGCCTGCTGGTTGACGCCGACGATCCGGCCGCCTTCGCCACTCAACTCGCAAGGCTGCTCGACGACGACGACCTACGCGTTCGCATGGGCCGCGCTGCACATGATTTTGTTCACCAGCAACGCACTCTCGATGCTGCCGCTGCGACTCTCAAGGCGGCGATCGATCTTGCTGTCGAGCTCAGAACCTAATGGCGTACATCGCCCTGATTCGCCATTTCGAAACCGTGTGGAATCGCCAAGGCAGAATCCAGGGGCGGGCCGATCAACCACTGACCGAAGATGCCGCGGAAGTTGTCGCCGGAAAGCGGGTCGCCCAGGAATTCGCCGACATGATCTGGTACACCAGCCCGTTGACGCGGGCTGCCCAAACCGCGGCGTTGCTGGGGGCGCCGAACGCACGTCGTGACGAACGTTTGATCGAAATGGATTGGGGTAAATGGGAAGGTGAACGCCTGGTGGAGCTGCGCGCATCGCTGGGGACGGAGATGACCAAAAACGAGGCGAAGGGTCTGGATTTCCGGCCCACCGACGGTGAGAGCCCGCGCCAGGTTAGAGATCGGGTGACCGGTTGGATGGTGGACATCGGACACCGTGACACTGCTGCGGTTACCCACAAGGGCGTGATCCGCGCCGTTTTATCGCTCGCGCTGGCCTGGGACATGACAGTAAAACCGCCGCTGCGCTTGGACTGGTCGTGCGCCCAGGTTTTCAGCGTGGACGACCACGGCAACATCGCGTTGGCGGTTGCCAACCGGCCGCTGCTGCTGATCGATCAGGCCTCCTCGTGAACGCACCTCGCATAATGGTGTACGTCCAGCACCTACTCGGTATCGGACATCTGATGCGGGCGGTGACAATCAGCCGGGCATTGGCCGAAAGCGGGTGTGAAACGGTGTTGGTTTCCGGCGGCATGCCGGTCCCGAACATGAACATCGGCAGCGCTCGTTTACAGCAACTGGCGCCCGTACGCGCGTCGGAGGACTTCGCGCAACTCCTGGATGAGCGCGGCGATGCGATCGATGATCATTTTAAGTCGACGCGGCGTGACCAGCTGGTTGAGTTCTGGCGCGCCGCCCAGCCCAACGTCCTGGTCACCGAACTGTTTCCGTTCGGGCGACGGCAAATGCGCTACGAGCTTGTGCCGCTGCTTGAGGCGGCAGCTGAGTCGCCCGACCCACCAATCGTGGTTGCTTCGGTCCGCGATATTCTCCAGAACCGGGCGCCCGCGCGAGTCCATGAGGGGATGCAGTGGTTCGAGCGCTATTACGACCATCTGCTGGTGCATGCCGACTCTGAGGTTGTGAAACTTGAAGCGTCGGTGCCGGCTGTGATTGGGATCACTGATCGAATTCACTACACCGGCTATGTCGTGGACCATGGACCGGCACCGAGCGCCGGGACGCGCGCGGACAGTGGTGAAGTCGTGGTGTCCGCCGGCGGTGGCGCCGTCGGTGAAACACTCTTGCGGGCGGCCATTGGCGCCCGACCGCAGACGATTTATCGGAACCATACCTGGCGCTTACTCGCGGGACGTAACATGACCCAACACGCATTCGACCGGCTCCGGAATGAGGCTTCGTCTGGCGTGATTATCGAACGGGTCCGTTCGGATTTTGCAGCGCTCCTGGCCGCGGGCGTCGTATCGATCAGTCAGTGTGGCTATAACACGATGATGGATGTGCTGAGGGCTGGGATTCGCGCGGTGGTCGTGCCCTTTGCCGGGGACGGCGAAACCGAACAAACCATGCGCGCCAATATTTGGGCCGCGCGCGGTGGGCTGAGCGTCGTGTCGGAGGATGATCTATCGCCGGCGACACTAGCTGCGGCGGTTAATCAAACTGCCGCTTTGCAACCCACGGACACTTCAGGCCTCAATTTCGACGGTGCCGGCAATACCGCTGCTTTCATAAAAGACTGGGCGGGCGCGTCGACATGAGCAGCTGGCAGGCTCTTACCGACGAACTGGACGCGTGGCGCGAAGCTGGACGCTGCGCCGAATTGTGGCTGCGGGACGACGACGCCGGTCGGGCCGAAGACCCGCTTGTTAGATTGGTCGAGCTGTGTGGCGAGTACCAAATTCCCGCCAATTTCGCCGCCATCCCCACCCACAGTGCGCCCGAGACCGCTGATCTGTTCAGTAGCCTCGACGACGTTTTCGTCCTCGTTCACGGCTACGCTCATGTCGATCATGCCGGCGCTGGCGAGAGAAAGACCGAGTTTTCCACCAATCGCGCCACCGACGACATGGAGAACGAGTGGTCTGAGGGTCTGCGACTCATTGAAGATATATTCGGACCTAAGGCGCTCCGCGTATTCGTACCACCTTGGAACCGCATGGCCTGCGGACTCAAAGCGCCGCTCGCGGCTGCCGGATTCACCGGCTATTCCGGTCTCGGCGCGCGTACATCCAAGATCGAGCATACGCTCGCGGTTGCCAACGTCCATGTGGACGTGATCGATTCGCGCAGACACGCATTTCGCGGCAGTGAGCGTACATTGGCGGGCATTGTGGAACATCTGCAGGCCAAACGTGCCGATCGGGCCGATCCTTCGGAAGCGACCGGAATCATGACCCATCACCTCGTCTTGGACGACGAATCCTGGTTGTTTGTTCGGAAATTGTTCGCGGCAACCAGCCGTCAGGACGGTGTTCGCTGGCGTTCGGGGGGCGATATCTTTGGACTTTCGGGGTGAGTTGGCATCGCTACCCCACCGCAGCATTGGCGCGCGATTACCTGCGCGCGACATCGGGATTGATTCTTACCGCGATGCCGATAATGTTTGCCCAACCGATACCGATAATTCAATACGTCCTGGGAGCGATAGCCACGTTGTTTGCCTTTTTTGGCATTAGGACCCTTTTGCGCCAATTGACGCGGGTCGAACTCACCGATTCCGGAATACGCACGGCCGGGCCGCTGGGAACGGCAATCGCGTGGGACGAGCTAACGAGCGTCGAGTTGCGCTATTACTCAACGCGACGCGATCAGCAACGCGGCTGGCTGCAGCTCAAGTTGCGGAGTGTGCACCGGCGCCTCGCCTTTGATTCAACGTTGAGTGATTTCATTTCTGTCGCACGTCGCGCGATCACCGAGGCTCAGTCGCGCGGCCATGCGTTGGGACCGGCGACCCTGTCGAACCTCGAAATGATCGGCGGCGGTCAGCAAACGGTGCCGGGTTCGTAATGGCTGACGTGCTTCAGGTCCAGGATCTCAAGGTGCATTTCCATGCGCCGGAAGGCTTGATCAAAGCCGTCGACGGCGTGTCGTTTCGAGTTCCCGAAGGTAAAACGATCGCGCTGGTCGGTGAGTCCGGCTCCGGTAAATCGGTTGTGTCGCAATGCATCATGGGAATTCTTCCCCGAGTCGGGCGTGTTGCGGACGGTAGCATCTTGTTCTTTGACCCGGCCGCGCCGAGCGCGGATCCGATCGATATTGCAAAACTCGATCGCGATTCCAAGCCCATGCGGCAACTGCGTGGCGGTCGTATCTCGATCATATTCCAGGAACCGATGACGTCGCTTTCGCCGCTACACACGATCGGCGATCAGATCAATGAGGCGTTTCTGTTGCACAGTTCGCTTGGCCGCCGGGAAGGCAAACAAGCTGTCATCGAAATGCTGCGCTTGGTTGGATTCCCGGATCCGTCCAGAGCCTTTGATACCTACCCGTTCGAGCTTTCCGGTGGGCTGCGCCAGCGCTCCATGATCGCGATGGCGTTGGTGTGTCGACCGGCGATCCTGGTCGCCGACGAGCCGACCACGGCCCTCGACGTTACGATTCAGGCACAAATCCTCAAGCTGATGCAGGACCTGCAACAAGAGCTTGGGATGGCGATCCTGATGATTACCCACGATCTCGGTGTGGTCGCCAACGTGGCCGAGGAAATCGTGGTGATGTACCACGGCCGGGTCATGGAAAGCGGCACGCTCGACGACATCTTCCGCCATCCGGAGCATCCCTATCTGAACGCGTTGTTGCGTGCGGTGCCGCGTTTCGACATGCCAGCAGGCGAGCGATTGGTGCCAATCCGCGAAATAAAATCTCATGCGGGCCAACTGCTTCGTCAGAAAGAGCCTTGGCCGGAAACGGCCGCGGATGTCCCGCTATTGAAGGTGGATCATCTCACGAAGCGGTTCAGCACACGCAAGACCGGCCTGTTTGGCTTTGGTGGCGGAAACAACGCATCCCTGGCAGTGGACAGCGTCAGTTTCGAGTTGTTTCGTGGCGAATGCCTCGGCTTGGTAGGTGAATCGGGATGTGGAAAGACAACCACCAGCAAGATCGTGATGCGGGCCATCTCGGCCGATAGCGGTCAGGTTTCCTACAACGATCACGGCAACGTCCTCGACGTGCTCGCGATGAGCGAACGGGAATTGCAGAAATACCGCCGCAGGGTGCAATACATTTTTCAAGATCCGTTTGGCTCGCTCAATCCACGTATGACGGTGTACGACATCATCAGCGAGCCATTGGTAATCCACAACGTGGGCGACCAGGCCGAGCGCTTCGAGCGGGTTCGAGAGTTGATGACTTTGGTCGGGCTCGACGTGCGCTATCTGCGGCGTTATCCGCATAGTTTTTCGGGCGGTCAACGCCAGCGGATCGGTATCGCGCGGGCCCTCGCTTTGCAACCCGACCTATTGATCTGCGACGAACCGGTTTCGGCTCTCGATGTATCGATCCAAGCGCAGATACTCAATTTGCTCAAAGATCTACAGAGCGAACTCAACCTCACTTATCTGTTCATTTCCCATAACCTAGCGGTCGTCGATTACATCTGTGATCGAATTGCGGTGATGTGTGCGGGTCGTTTGGTGGAACTTGCCCGACGCGAGCGCCTGTTCCGAAATCCAATCCACCCCTACACCAAAGCCCTGCTCTCGGCGGTGCCCAAACCTGATCCCGCCAGCCAGCTCGATCTAACCGCCCTGATGGCGGGAAAGGCATCCGATCCCAGCGCCTGGCCGGCGCCCTTCACGGCGATTGATGGCGGATCGCTGGAATTGATCAATGTCGGCGACGACCATTTTGTTCGCGCTGATCCGGCGTTGGGCCTACCGGCGGTTGCGGCCTCATGAAACTGAAGATGGGGACATTAACCAGAATGTGCGCGAGGCGACTCGCGCTGACGGCGTTATGCGCGTGTGCCCTAACCGCGGCGGCGGCAGCACAAACCTATGTCGAAACGCCAATGCTGACCAAGGCCGTCGCCGCCGGAAAACTGCCCTCGGTGGACGACCGCCTCCCCGATACCCCCTTGGTTACCAAACTCGACGGCAAGAAGTTAGTGGGCCGGCACGGCGGCGAATTGCGGATGTTGATCGGGCGCTCTCGCGAGCTCCGTTTGCTGGTGGTCTACGGTTATGCGCGCTTGGTCGGGTACAACGAAAAATTTGACATCGTTCCAGACATTCTCGAATCGATCGATGTCGTCGAAGACCGCATTTTCACGTTCCACCTCCGCAAGGGCCACAAATGGTCCGATGGCCATCCCTTCACGGCAGAAGACTTCCGCTACTACTGGGAGGACATGGCAACCCACAAGAAGATGGCACCGGCGGGACCGCCGCGGGCGCTTACGGTGGACGGCGTGCCGGCCAAGTTCGAAGTGCTTGACCGCTGGACGGTTCGCTATAGCTGGGACAAATCAAACCCGTTTTTTCTCCCGGTGCTTGCGTCGGCATCACCCCTGTTTATTTACCGGCCCGCGCACTACCTCAAAAAGTTTCACCTGAAGCATCAGGACCGAAAGGCTCTGATCAAACTGGTGCGCAAAGAACGCTTACGGGGGTGGGTACCGCTTCATTTTCGCCGCGACCGCATGCGCAAATTCGACAATCCCGAACTGCCCACACTGCAGCCGTGGTTCAACACCACGTCGATCCCGGCCGTCCGCTTTGTCGCCGAGCGAAACCCCTACTACCACCGCATCGATCAACATGGCCGACAACTTCCCTATATCGACCGCGTGGTGCTGGTGCAGGCGGATTCCAAACTAATTGCCGCAAAAGCGGGTTCCGGCGAGGCCGATCTGCAATCGCGTAGCCTGTTTTTTAATAACTTCACGTTCCTGAAGGCCAACGAAGCCCGCAACAACTACAAAGTGCACCTCTGGCAAACCGCCAAAGGCGCGCATTTTGCCTTGTTTCCCAACCTCAATGTCAGCGATCCGGTTTGGCGTAATCTCGTGCGCGATGCCCGCTTTCGGCGAGCTCTCTCACTCGCAATCGACCGCACCCTGGTTAACCGCGTGCTCTATTTCGGTCTGGCCAAAGAGGGTAACAACACAGTGTTGGCTCAGAGCCCGCTCTTTAAGAAGGAGTATCAAACGAAATGGGCCACCTACGACATCAAAACGGCGAACGCCTTACTCGATGAGCTTGGCCTGAGGCGCCGCGCCGACGGACTGCGCGTGCTTCCCGACGGCCGTTTGATGGATATCATTGTCGAGACCGCGGGTGAGAAGACCGAAGAGAGTGACATCCTCGAGTTGATCCGGGAAACCTGGCTGGAAGCGGGAATCCGGCTCTTTACCCGGCCGCTACAACGCGAAGTATTTCGCAATCGAATTTATTCCGGCGAGACGCTGATGTCGGTTTGGTCGGGCCTAGAAAACGGACTGCCGACGCCGGACATGAGCCCCGACGAGCTGGCGCCGACCCATCAAGTGCAATTGCAATGGCCAAAGTGGGGCCAACACTTTGAGTCAAGCGGCCAGGTCGGCGAACCGCCGGACATGCCGCCTGCCCAGGAATTGCTTGCTCTGAATGAACGCTGGTTAACGTCGAAGAGCCGCGACGAGCGAGCGAGTATCTGGAAGCGGATGTTTGAGATCCATGCCGACGAAGTGTTCACGATTGGCGTCATCGCCGGTGTTCGACAGCCGGTCCTGGTTCGTAATACGTTACGAAACGTTCCGGTCGACGGTGTGTATAACTGGGATCCCGGCGCTCAGTTCGGTATCTATCGGCCTGACACCTTCTGGTTCGATTCGGCCAGCTAGCGAACAGATGCTGACCTACACCATCCATCGCATCATGATCATGATCCCGACTCTGTTCGCGATCAGCGTTTTGGTGTTTGTCATCATTCAGCTACCGCCGGGCGATTTTCTCACCAACCAGATCGCCGAGTTGCAATCGCAAGGCGAATCGGTGGCGTTGGAAAAAATCGAATTCCTCCGTGAGCAGTATGGGCTCGACAAACCGATGATCGAGCAATACGCGATCTGGGCTGGAATCTGGCCTGGCGAGAACGGTTTTTCCGGCCTTCTTCAAGGCGATCTGGGGTATTCGTTTGAATTCAACCTGCCGGTCGGCGACGTCGTCGGCGATCGCGTCTGGCTCACGTTCATGGTCTCCTTTACGACGATCATTTTTACCTGGCTGGTCTCCTTTCCGATCGGTGTCTACTCAGCGACCCATCAATATAGCTGGGGCGATCATACCCTCACATTTATCGGCTTCTTGGGCCTCGCAACACCGAATTTCTTGCTGGCATTGGTATTGCTCTACCTTGCCAACGTCTATTTCGGCACGTCAATCGGCGGCCTGATGGACCCGGAGTATCTCGATCAACCCTGGACCTGGGGCAAGATTGTTTCGGTGCTGGAACATTTGTGGATCCCGGTGGTGGTGATCGGCACCTCCGGAACCGCCGGTATGATTCGGCGTTTGCGCGCCAACTTGCTCGATGAACTGCAAAAGCAATACGTGGTAACCGGTCGCGCCAAAGGGCTGCCGCCATTCCGGCTGCTCATCAAGTATCCGTTGCGGATGGCGCTGAACCCGTTTATCGCGGATATCGGCAGCCTGCTGCCGCAGATTATTTCGGGTGCGGCCATCGTTTCGGTGGTCCTTTCGTTGCCAACGACCGGGCCCATGCTGCTTTCTGCGCTGCAGTCGCAAGATCAGTATCTCGCCGGCTCGTTCCTCATGATGCTGGCGATGCTGACCGTGATTGGCATGTTTCTTTCCGACCTCGCATTGGCCGTGCTCGATCCACGCATCCGTCTCGGCGGCGGTACGTTGCGATGACCGACTCAACCCGGCCCGATAATCCGCTCGCGCACTACGTCTCGCGCGAACCCTTCGACCCGTACACGGACGAAGCGATGACGCCCGAGCAGGAGCGGTATTTTATGGCGTCGCAGTGGCGGATGATGTGGTGGAAGCTACGGCGCCATCACCTCGCCGTTGTTGCCGGACTGATCCTGCTGTTTTTCTATTTTTCGATCCTGATCTCGGAATTTCTAGCGCCCTACCACCTGCACACGCGCGATGTCTTCCACATCCACGCGCCGCCGCAGGCGCTGCACATGTTTCACGAAGGCAGCTTTGTCGGCCCGTTTGTTTATGGCTACCAGACCAAGCTCGACGAAGCCAACATGCGCTGGGTGTATACGATCGATACGACCAAGGTCCAACCCATCCGGTTCATGTGCCTGGGCGACGATTACAAATATTGGGGATTGATCGAGGGGCGCTTTCACTTCTTCTGCCCGGCCGAAGACGGCACTCTGTTTCTCTTAGGAACCGATCGCCTTGGGCGCGACATGCTGTCGCGCATTATTTACGGAACCCGGATATCGCTCACCGTTGGCCTTATAGGCATCTCCGTGAGCTTTATCCTGGGGATCGTATTTGGTGGCCTGGCCGGCTATTACGGCGGCTGGGTGGACTCGATCGTCCAGCGGATAATCGAGATTCTGCGGTCGTTTCCGGAACTGCCTTTGTGGATGGCGCTGTCGGCGGCGCTGCCGGTGAACTGGAGTCCGATATTCATCTATTTCGGAATTACCATCATCCTCGGCCTGCTCGATTGGACCGGATTGGCCCGTGCGGTGCGTTCGAAACTTTTGGCCTTACGTGAAGAAGATTTCTGCACCGCAGCGGTGCTGCTGGGGGCAAAGCCAACGCGGGTAATTTTTCGTCACCTAATGCCCAGCTTCATGAGCCATCTGATCGCGTCGGCAACCTTGTCGGTACCGGCGATGATTCTTGGCGAAACCGCGTTGTCGTTCCTCGGTCTGGGTCTGCGACCGCCGATTACGAGTTGGGGAGTGTTGCTCAATGAAGCCCAGAATATCAACGTCGTTGCATTGTACCCCTGGTTGATGTTCCCAGTGGTGCCGGTCATCATCGTTGTCTTGGCGTTGAACTTTTTCGGCGATGGCTTGCGCGACGCCGCCGATCCCTACAAGTAGACCACTTTTCCATCTTGCCCATCTCGCCCATCTTGCCCATCTCGCCCATCTTGCCCATCTCGCCCATCTTGCCCATCTCGCGATGTGTGACGGCTGCGGGCGACGTCCTCACGGCCCGATGCGAGCACGACCAGATCAAGCGGCCGGTTGACGCCAGCGACCTGACGCTGGCTTCGCAGTTCCAGCGTAGGCGGTGATTTGTAGCCCTGTTCGCTGGCGATGGCGATGCAATTGGCCGTCGTCAACCCCCGCACGCCCTCGTCACGGGTGTGTTTTTCGAGCTTGGCAGCAAGGTTGACGGCGTCGCCGATAACCGTGAACTCGAGGCGCGTTCGATCACCCACCGCGCCGAACACAACCGGGCCAACAGCGACCGCAAAGCCGACGTCGAGGCCCTGTTTGCCTTCGTCAATGCGTTCTTGCCGCCAGGCTTCCGACGCGTCGGCAAGCTCTTGAACAGCGGCGAGGGCATCCGCGGCATAGCTGTTGGTACGCACCGCCGCGCCGAACGTCGCCATGATGCCATCGCCCATGAACTTGTCGATGCTGCCGCCATGTTTCTGGATCACCGGCACCATGCGCTGCTCATATTCCGCGAGCACCTTCATGACCACGCTGCCCGGCATTTGCATGGCGAACTTGGTGAAGCCGCGAAGATCGCACGACAGAATCGCGGCGTCGCACATGACGCCCTCACCCGGTCCGATGCGGTGTTCTGACTCGGTGATATGACGAGCAATCTCAGGCGCAAAGAAGCGAGACAGGTCTTCGGCCGCGGCACCCTCAGATACCGAGCGGACAAGCAACCGGCGGGTGCGCACAATCGCCAGCGACAAAACCACCGTCACCAGCAGCAATGAGATGACCTTATCGAACTCAGCACCGAGGAGCACGTGCGACGACGTCATATAGGCGACGTAGTCGCGGGTGATGATATCGCCCGGCTGTCCATCAACGACCGCGTAGACAACCAAGATCAACCAGCCGATCGCCGCCCCCGTGTCGGCCAGCACCACTAGACCGACTTCGAAACTGAGGACCCGGAGCGCGATGAAAATAAATGCATATAGAAAGGTCGGCGCTTTCAGGTAGAACGCCGCGGGTTGATCATATTGAAGATGAAAGGACCAGATCAGGCCAAATAGGAGCAGCATGTCGGCGATGATCGACATCGCCACACCCCAGCGGGGAACATCGCATAAATGCATACAAGTCGCGCGCGCGACCGTGAAAGAAAAATAGGCAGTGAGCACCCATGGAACCAAAACAAAGCCCGATGCGAGCGCCGGCTTTGGCGAAACCAAATACAGTCCGGCGAAGATGAACACGATTAGCAACTGAACGAGGCTGATCAGCTTTTCGCTTTGTGATTGTTGCTCAGCGATCGCGCGTAGGACGCGCTGAGACAGATTTTGCTTGGTGCCGCCGCCGAGGAGCAGTTCGCGTATACGCACTCGTTACCCCGCATCTTCCACCATTGATTATCACCGATGTGGCGACAGCGGTGGTCACACAACGGTTGAACTTTGCGTGTCCATCTTTCGCAAAAACCCTAGGTAGCGTGCCGAATAGCGACGCGTGATGATCGGGTGTTAACCCTAAGGGGCGATGGGGTAGATCGGGGCTGCCAGATCCAATACCCGCAATTTCAGGCCGCCAACACAGCCAGATCGACGTGATCAGCGACTCCGACAATTGCGGTGTTTGGCAGGAGGTTGAATACGCGATCGGTCGCGAATCCCTGATCCTTCGCGATCGCAACGCAGGCCGTGGTCGTGAGTGCTGCCGTGCCGGTCTCCTTGTTGTGCTTCTCAAGTTTCGCCGAGAGGTTCACGGGACCTCCGATGACCGTGTATTCCAAACGGGTGTCATCGCCGACCGCACCGAACACCACCTGACCGTGCGCCACCGAAAAATTGATCGTCAGCGGTTGCAGGCCTTGCGCCCGTCGCTCGGCAGCCCAATCGGCGGCACACCTAACCAGATCATCGATCGTGCGGAGCGCGTCGGCGGCATAGGTTTTGGTGGGCACGACGGCGCCAAACGTCGCCATGATGCCATCGCCCATGAACTTATCGATGCTGCCGCCATGTTGCTGAATGACAGGCACGAGCCGCTTCTCATATTCGGTCAACAATTGGATGACGTCAGTCGCCGGTAAACTCTTGGCAAGCACCGTGAATCTACGCACGTCGCATTGCAGAATCGCGGCGTCGCGAACCTCGCCCTGGCCCGGTTCGATACGGTCTTCGGAACTGGTAATCCGGGCCGCAATTTCAGGTGTGAAGAACCGCGACAAATCGCGCGCCGCCGTGCTCTCGGCGATGGCTCGAAACAACAATTCGCGCGCGCGAATAATGGCGACCGCCAGTATCAGTGTAACCACCAGGATCGAGATGATCTTGTCGAATTCCGCGCCGAGTAGAACTTGCGCTGATGTCATGTATTCGACGTAGTCGCGTGTGATCATGTCGTTGCTGGCATCCGAGAGGATGGCGTAGAGCACCAGAACGAACCAACCGAACGCCGCCGTCACCCCGGCAAGCGACACAAAACGCGCTTCAAATCGTAGTGCACGCAAGGCGATGAAGATAAACACATACAGAATTGTGGGCGCTTTGAGATAGAACGCAGCCGGCTGCTCATATTGGAGGTGGAAGCTCCAGATGAGGCTGAACAGCAGCGCCATATCGACGACGACCGAAATCCCGACCAGCCATCGCGGCAGGGGGCCCCGGTGCGCGCGAGCAATACGTAGTAGCGTGAACGCTAAATATCCCCCTAATGCCCACGGCACCGGTTCGAAGGCAACGTCGGCGGCAAACGTTTTTGGCGAGACCGCATAGAGCGTCGCGAAGGTCACGACGACCGCAAATTGAACCCAACCAATCAATTTCTCACTTTGATGCCGCTGCTCTTCGATGGCCCGTTGAACGCGTTCAGGTGCAGAACGCTCACGTTCGCGATTGACCAAGGCGGTTCGAATCATGGCAATCATCATTGATCTCCGTGCGGCGCGTTAATGATTATCTTACGGCCGGGTCGTGTTTAAGAAGAACGCCGCACCCCGGTTTCACTTTTTTCTCAACCACAGGCTCGATTCAGTCGCACCGGCCGGGCTGGGAAGTTGATCCACTACCGATGCCGCCAGGCGGCGGCCGAGCGTTTGTCTAACGTAGTGACTGGCAAAAACCGGCGCGTAACACCCACCGGCATCGATCATCGCAGCGATCGCAACTTGCTCGTTATAGCCACGCCATGCCCAGTTTTCGGGGTATGGGTTGGGCAGGAAAATGTCGTGGATATGGATGAAAACGCCGGCCGGGAGTTGGGGAAGGATGTCGTTAATGACGATATCGACATCGCTGCCCGGCATCAGTATGTGGCTGGAATCAACAATCAGGAAATCACCCGCTTCGAGCGCACCCATCATGGCCGGATCAACCCGCTGAATGGGCTCGCGAACGAGTTCAATCGACAGGTCGGTGATCGCCGCGCGAGGTGCCGGATCGATCGCTGTTACGGCAGCATCAACACCTTCGTCGGCCAGCGCGCGGACAATGAAACGGGTCGAGTGCCCCGACCCTATCTCGACAATCCGCGCCGGGCGGTGGTGACGCACGAGCGCGTAGAGCACCGCGGCATCTAGACCGGGGAACCAATCCTGCCCCCACCGCGGTCCAGGAGGCTCGCCATCACCTGCTATCGCGAGGAGATCGGCGCGATAGCTATCGACGATGTCGAGAATCGCGTCAAAGTCGGCCCGCGCCGCGGCAAAATTAGCAGCAGCATGGTCATGCGGACGCCGGTCGGCCGGCGAGATTTGCGCCGCGTAGCGATAAGGGACGAAGAAGCCGCGCGGCGATAGGCCAAGAACGGTTGCCAGCCCCATTCGCAGCCGACGACAGTTCATGAGGATGGATCTCGGCAAACGCGCACGGACGCCCGCCCCCGAGTCACGGTCTGAGTACCATGCCCTCTTGCGCGACGATCGATCCGGGCCGCAGTTGACTCACTTCCTTGGCCACTTCATCCATAAAGCCGTCGTCATGGTCTGGATCATGATGAAAGACCACGAACGTTTTGACATTGGCGGCGTCGCACAACCGCATCCCCTCTTGCCACGTCGAGTGACCCCAGCCCTCGCGGCCATGGAAGGTCTCGTCGGTATACATCGAATCGTAGATGACGATATCGGCGCCCTCCATCAGGTCGAGGATTTTTTGATCAGGCGTGTCGGTGTTGTGCTCGGTATCGGTCAAATAGCAGATCGACCGGTTGTTGAATTCAACCCGATAGCCGGTCGCATTGTTGGGGTGATTGAGCGGCGCGGTACGAACGGTGACGCCGGGCTTTGGGGCAATGGTTTCGCCAGCGTGGAAATCATGGAAACCAATCTTGGCCTGGAATATCTCGAGCGGTACCGGAAACAACGGCGCCATCATCATGGCGCCAAGAACTTCCCGAATCGTATGGTCGGGGAGGAGATGACCGGCCCAGATACGAAATTCGTTCTGTGGGTTAAACCCAGGAACAAAGAACGGCAGCCCCACCACGTGGTCGAGATGGGTGTGAGTGAGAAAGAGGTCGGCTTGTATCGGCGCTTCTTTGAGGAGGGTATTGCCGAGGTAGCGAAAGCCGGTACCGGCATCGAACATCAAGAGATGATCGCCGCACCGGATCTCCAGGCACGACGTATTTCCGCCATATCGGACGGTCTCCGGACCTGCACAAGCGACACTTCCGCGAACCCCCCAGAAGCGAACGTAAAAATCTTCGTTGTCGGCCAAGCGGCCACCCTAACCCATTATTACGTACGTTCTGACGAATGTTATATGGGGTAAAAGCCACTGACGTAAAAGCATAATTTACGCCGGCGAGCGTTGGCAGCAGATTGCGATCGTGGGATCGGCGCCCGAGCGTGAACAGCGAAGGAGAGATACGATGGCATTGGCGGAAATGGAAATCATCGGCACACGCGCAACCATCACCCTAAACCGCCCAGCCAAACACAACGTCATCGAGGCCGCTGATCTCCCGGAACTATCGCACCTGCTCGACAATATTGAGGCCAGGCGCGATCTCCGCGTATTGGTGATTACCGGGACCGGCGACAAAACCTTCAGCGCTGGTTTTGACATCGGCAACATCGAATCCACGGATTGGACCACCAACCCGCTTGAAGTGGTGGTCGACCGCCTGGAAAAGCTGGCGCTACCGACGATTTGTGCGCTCAACGGTAGTGTTTATGGCGGCGCAACCGACCTTGCATTAGCGTGCGATTTTCGCATCGGCGTCAACGGCATGCGGCTGCGCGTGCCGGCGGCACAACTCGGTGTGTATTACTACATCAACGGACTTAAGCGGTGTGTTGAGAGGCTGGGACCGTCGGCGGCGCGAAAAATATTTCTGCTGGGTGCGGAGATCAGCGATACCAGCCTCCTCGATTGGGGCTATCTCGACGAGTTGGTGGCCCGCCAGCGGCTTGCGGTGGCTACCGCTGAAATTGCCGATCGACTGGCTCAAGCCGCCCCTCTCGCAATGCGAGGAATGAAACGCGCGATTGTCGATATCGTGCGCGGTTCGCTTGATGAGAGCGCAGCCCGCGACGAGTTGGTCGCATGTTTTAAGTCCGACGATGCCAAGGAAGGTGCGCTCGCGTTTGCCGAAAAGCGCGCGCCGCGGTTCAGGGGCCGTTAAGCCAAATGAACAGATTAAGGATTGAGTCGGTAGCCGCCGGGTTCGGTCAGCAAAAGGATGGCATTGGCCGGGTCGTCTTCGATTTTCTGCCGCAGCCTGTAGATATGGGTTTCGAGCGTGTGTGTGGTGACGCCAGCGTTGTAGCCCCAGACCTCGCTCAGCAAAACATCGCGATGAACGACCTTGTTGCCGGCCCGATAGAGATATTTGAGGATTGAGGTTTCTTTCTCGGTAAGCCGAACTTTTTGTGCGGTTTCGGCATGAAGCAACAGCTTTGAGCTCGGCCTGAAGGTGTAGGGACCGATCGCGAAAACCGCATCCTCGCTTTGATCGTGTTGGCGAAGCTGAGCGCGCATCCGCGCCATTAAGACGCTTAGCTTGAACGGCTTGGTGATGTAGTCGTTGGCGCCAGCGTCGAGCCCGAGAATGGTATCGGAATCGGTGTCGGCACCAGTCAGCATGATAACCGGCACGCTCAATCCAGATTTTCGCAACATGCGGCATACTTCGCGGCCGTCGAGGTCCGGTAGCCCGATATCCAACAATACCAGATCGTAGTGTTCAGATTTGGCGATTTCGAGAGCTTGGGCACCTGAAGTCGCCTGCTCGGTGGAAAACTCGTCATGGAGTTCGAGTTGTTCGGCCAACGAACCGCGCAGTTCGTTGTCATCATCTACCAGCAAAATGCGTTTGTTCTTTGTCATATCCGGTTCTGATTTTTCGGCCGTATTCTCAAAAGGTTAATATAGGACGCGCCGACGCGCCCACAATGCCAAAGGGTGGCTTGAGGGTCGCGGCGATAGGCGAACACGGCAATGTGAATTTAATCAGATTCCGTTGCGTTTTTCGCGCAAGAACGTCGTGCTCGGGCCGATTTTCGCCTTACGAGGTTTGCGCGAGCGAGTTCAGCCAACCCCCATCTGCACGTGAATGGCGCGCGTGAGTTCGTGATCAGGCACGCCGAGCGCCTCGACAATCGTGTAGTGATTGATGCCCGCAAGTTTGAGCACATCGGGCGCAAGCCCGTTGCCGCGGCAGCGCTCTGCATAGACCTCGGCCTGCCGATGAAATTCTTCGGTTTCGTCGCCACCGAAGGTAATGATCAAAGGCACGTCACGCTCTGGAGGCACATGAATAGGGCTCTGACGCGCAACCTGATCCTCGGTCAATCCAAGCTTGTCGTTGACGTAACACAGGCGCATGGCCTCGAGATCGAAAAGTCCGCTGATCGCGCACCCGCCCTTGGCGAGATCGGCTGGCAAATCACTCTCGAAGGTTGGCCAATCCGTCGCCATCATCATCGCGGTAAGATGGCCACCGGCTGAATGTCCCGACACGTAGATACGATCGCGGTCGCCAATGCCGTCGCTGTTACGCCAGGTCCACGCCATCGCCGCCCGACACTGACGCACGATTTCATCGATATCGGCGGCTGGTGCCAGCGTGTAGTTGACCACAACGAGGCTGATGCCGGCGTCGACAAAGCCGTCGGCGACAAAACTGAAATCAGTTTTGTTCATCGCTTGCCAATAACCGCCGTGGATGAAGACATGAATGGGCGCATCCGGTTGCTCGGCCGGAAAGATATCGACGGTTTCGTCAGGATTGTCGCCAAAGGCGACATCAAGCCGGCACGAACGGTCCTGACGGACGCGCGTGCCCCAAGCCTCCCACTTCTTAAAGTAGTCCTCCCACTCCGGATGTCGGGCGCGCATAAAGTACTGCGCGTCGAGGCCTTCGCGGTCGTAGCCCTGATACAGCATGCGTTGACACTCCTTCGCACAGGATACGGTCGTGGCACCTAGTGGATGAAATCCAACATATGGTACCCATACGACGGCTTGCCGAGTTCGCCGGTTAGGCGCGCGAAGAGTGGCGATGCCCCAAGAGACCGTTGGGCATCGGAAGCTTTGCGTAACGCGGCCGGTGAGCTCGGCAAGCCGCCCTGTGGGTCGTATGGGTACCATATGTTGGATTCCATCCACTAGTAGCACGCAATCAGGCTTCGTACGACCGTCCGGTCCGGGTTTCCGGTTGCCCGGCACTAATTGCCGATGCCACGGCTGGCGTTAACTGCCCTGGCCATAACTCATTGATTTAACGAACAATATTAACGCCGGCCGTGGCGCGGAAATTGCTCATTAACCACACTGAGGGCACCATGGATACCGCAACGCTGGAATACAGACACAGCCACAGCTACGCCGGTATTGGCCAGGCGACAGGGCCGATCGAGACAGATGCCCCCACGGAGACCCCGAGCAAGGAGACCAAAACCGGGTTCTGGGGCAATGATGTGTTGATCGGCGTGGAATATTGACCCCCTATTGGGGGTTATCGGCGTCCAAAATTGATGGAGTGGACGCCTCCTCCCGACGGCATCGCAGTGTGCCAAGGTGGTGGTGTGACCAACCCCCAGAGGAGGAGGCATCCATGGAACAGGTTAACATCATCGGGATCGATCTGGCGAAGCGCAGCTTTCAGCTTCACGGTGCTCGGGCGGACGGTTCGGTCGCGTTCCGTAGGAAGGTTAGTCGGGAGAAGCTGCTGTACTTTCTCGCCGCACTACCGCGCTGCGTTGTGGCGATGGAGGCCTGTGCGAGCGCTCACCATTGGGGCCGAGAGATTATGCAGCTCGGCCACGATGTGAGGCTGATCCCACCGATCTACGTGAAGCCGTTCGTGAAGCGGCAGAAGAACGACGCGGCGGACGCGGAGGCGATCTGCGAGGCGGCGCAGCGCCCGACCATGCGCTTTGTGGCGGTGAAGGGGGAAGAGCAACAGGCAAGGGCGATGCTGTTCCACACGCGCGATCTTCTGGTGCGCCAGCGCACGCAGACGATCAACGCGCTGCGGGGGCATCTGGCGGAGTTCGGCGTCGTTGCCCCGCAGGGTGTGGCTCATGTCGGTCGGCTGGCATCGGCACTCGAGGATCCGGGTTCGGGACTACCGGGAGCGGTCCGCGCGCTGGGCGGCGTTCTGCTCGGTCAGATCGCTGACCTCGACGCGAAGATCGGCGGATTGGAAAAGGAGCTCCGCGCCTGCGCGCGTCAGGACGAGCAGGCGGCACGGCTGATGACCATCCCAGGGATCGGGCCGATCAGCGCGATGGCGCTCCAGGCCTTCGCGCCGCCGATGGAGAGCTTTCGGCGCGGCCGCGACTTCTCTGCCTGGCTGGGCCTCGTGCCGCGACAACACACGACCGGCGGCAAGCCGAGGCTTGGCAGGATATCGAAGATGGGCCAACGCGATCTCAGGCGCCTCTTGATCATCGGCGCCATGGCTGTCGTCAGCTCGGCGGTCAGGCGCGGCGAAACGAACGACCCCTGGCTGGCCAGGATGCTGGCGCGCAAGCCGCGAATGCTTGTCGCGGTGGCGCTGGCCAACAAGATGGCGCGCATCGTCTGGGTGCTCATGACACGCAAGGAGACCTACCGAGGTTTCGCGCCGGCTGCTGCCTGACACGGCGGCAACCTCGCGGAATGACGTCGGGGGTGTGAGCAGGTCGGAGGACGAGTAAGGGCAAACGGTCAATCGAGACGGGATCGGGAAAACCAGCGGTGGGTCAAGGGGCTTTCAAGCCCGCAAAATTGATCTTGGACCCGGTTCGCGCATCTCCATACGGGCCTGCGGCGTCAAACCAGCCGCATCATGAGGCCGGACAGATGACCGCACCTGACCACATGCCCCGAGACGTTCAAAGAAATGCTGCATCAACGGAGGCGTCCACAGATGACCCCCCTGGTTTTGTGCTCTTGAACACACCTTGTTGTTTGGACAGACGAGGTGGGGGAGATGCTGGTTGTGGAGACGATTGCGCGGATCCGTCGGGATCATCTGGTGAGGGGCGTTCCGATCAAGAAGATCGCCCGGGATTTGAGGGTTTCGAAGAACACGGTGCGCAAGGTGGTGCGGGGCGATGAGACCTCGTACAGCTACGAGCGCAAGATCCAGCCGATGCCGAAGCTTGGACCGTGGGTGGATGAGCTCGAGCGCCAGCTGGAGGCCAACGAGAAGAAGCCGCGCCGGGATCGGCTGTCTCTGCTGCGGATTCATGAAGATCTTGCGGCTCTGGGCTATGGCGGCGGCTACGACGCGGTGCGCCGCTACGCCAGGACCTGGCGTCGGCGGTGGCGGCTGTTGTCGCCGTCGCAGGCCTTTGTGCCGCTGAGCTTCGATCCCGGCGAGGCCTACCAGTTCGACTGGAGCCACGAGTACGCGCGCCTGTCGGGTGTGACGACCAAGGTGAAGGCGGCGCACATGCGGCTCTGCTACAGCCGCATGCAGCTGGTTCAGATCTTCCCGCGCGAGAGCCAGGAGATGGTGTTCGAGGCGCACGAACGGGCCTTCCACTTCTTCGGCGGGGTCTGCCGGCGGGGCATCTACGACAACATGAAGACGGCGGTGAGCATGGTCTTCGTCGGCAAGGAGCGCGCCTACAACCGGCGCTTTCTGGAGCTGTGCTCCCACCATCTGGTGGAGCCGGTGGCGTGCACTCCGGGTGCGGGCTGGGAGAAGGGGCAGGTCGAGAGGCAGGTGGGTGACGTCCGCGGCCGCCTGTTCGTGCCCATCCCGCGGGGCCGCTCCTACGCCGAGATCAACGCGTGGCTGATGGATCGGTGTATCGAGGACGCCAAGAAGCGGCCGCATCCGACGATCGAGGGCAAGACGGTGTGGCAGGTGTTCGAGGAGGAGCGGCCCTTCCTGATGGCCTATCGCGGCCCCTTCGACGGCTTCCACGCCACCGAGGTGGCGGTCTCCAAGACCTGTCTGGTGCGCTTCGACAACAACCACTACAGCGTGGCGGCCCGCGCCGTCGGGCGGACGGTCGACGTGCGGGCCTATGCCGATCGGATTGTCATCCGCCAGGATGGCGAGACCGTCGCCGAACACCCCCGGAGCTTTGGACGCGGTGAGATCGCCTGCAATCCATGGCACTACGTGCCGATCCTGACACGGAAGCCCGGTGCGCTGAGGAATGGCGCGCCTTTCAAGGGTTGGCAACTGCCCGGCGCGCTGGGCCGCATGCGGGCGCGGCTGACGGGTTGCAACGACGGTGACAGGCAGTTCGTGAGGATCCTCGCGGCGGTTCAGGAGGACGGGCTGGAGGCGGTCGAGGCGGCCTGCGCCGAAGCGCTCGCCTGCGGCGCCTGCAGCGCTGACGTTGTGCTCAACATCCTCGCCCGGCAGTGCCAGCCGCCGCCGCCGCCGGCCATCCCAACGCCCGAGGGCCTGCAGCTTCGCCACCAGCCGGTGGCCGACTGCCGCCGCTACGACCGCCTGAGGGAGGCCGGTCATGGAGCGTCATGATGTGCTGGCGATGATGACGGCGTTGAAGCTTGCAGGCATGCGCGCCGCCTACGACGACATCCTCGCCGACGGGCTCAAGCGCCGTCATCCGGTGCAGCAGATCATCGGTACGCTGCTGCAGACCGAGGTCGCCGACAAGCAGGCGCGCTCCATCAAGTACCAGATGACGTCCGCCAAGCTGCCGACGGCCAAGGAGCTGGCCGACTTCGACTTCGCCGCTTCCCCGGGCAATGAGCCCCTGATCCAGGAACTCGCCGGCGGCGACTTCCTGGAGAGCAAGCGCAACATCGTGCTGGTCGGCGGCACCGGCACCGGCAAGACCCATCTCGCCGTCGCCATCGCCCGCGCCTGTATCAGAAAGGGCGCCCGTGGCCGCTGCTACAACGTCGTCGACCTGGTCAACCACCTCGAGGCCGAACTCCGCTCCGGACGCCAAGGCCGTACCGCGGACCAACTCGTCCGACGCGACTTCGTCATCCTCGACGAACTTGGCTATCTGCCCTTCGCTCAGGCCGGCGGCCAGCTGCTGTTCCACCTGATGAGCCGGCTCTACGAGCGCACCTCGATCATCGTCACCACCAACCTCGCTTTCGGCGAATGGCCCTCCGTCTTCGGCGACCCCAAGATGACCACCGCGCTGCTCGACCGCCTGACCCACCATTGCGAGATCATCGAGACCGGCAACGAGAGCTGGCGCTTCAAGAACCGCTCCTGACCGGACGCCGGCCGTGCCTGCGGCCCGCTTGCCCCGGTGGGTCAACAGGCTTGACGTATACGTCAAGCCCACGCGGCTTCGCTCCGCGCACCGCAAGGCGCTACACGAAGCCGCTCGGGTCCCCCCTATTGACTACCGGGACAACCTCCGCCGTGCCACTCAGGGGGTCAATATTGCACGCCGATAGGGGGTCAATTTTGGACGCCGATTGACACAATGATGGGTTTTCGTTCGGCGACCTGCTCGATCTGATCAACCCGCTCCAGCACATTCCGGTGGTTTCTACGCTCTACCGCGCGATTACCAACGATGAGATTGCACCCGGTCCGCGTTTAGCCGGCGGCGCCTTGTTCGGTGGACCGCTTGGTTTTATTTCGGCATTGGCAAACACCTTCGTTGAAGAATCTACCGGAAGGGATGTGGGCGAGCATATTGTTGCGCTGGCCGGCTTTGGTCAGGACGATGGCGACCCCGATGCGGCCCCAGGTTCTGATGCTCCGGTGGTCGCCGCCAAATCACCGACCGACGGATCGGCGACGACACCGACCCAGGTTGCAGCCGTCGCCGCGACCAGCGCATCCAACACACCGATACCGGCGCCACAGGTGGCACCCATCGCAGCGGCGAACGCACAACCCGCGACTCACTCCGTGAGACCGGCCGCCCTGGCGAAGTATGAAACCACCGCCTGGGGCGCGTTGCTGGCTACGCAGCAGTCAGGCGGAGCGATCCACCAGCAACTTCGAGAGCCTTTGCCGATGCCGGCCAGTGCGCTTACGAGGCGCGCAAATGCTGGTGGACAAGCGACCCCGGTCAACGCGTTGGCCGCAACCTCGGCCAGCGCGTCTTGGCAAGTCGAACAGCTCACGGCGCAGCAGTTGGCTGAGCGGTTGCTCGCTTATTCGAAGTCACTCGACACAACCGGCAAATCTCGCAAAGAAAGCGCCGATCAAGCATATTGAAAGCCAGCCAGCTAGCCGTTAGATGGGGCCCTCGTGTCGATCATCAGAGTAGATCGCTCCGCTCACCTGACCTGGGATCGGAACAGCGTGCGCTGCGCGCTGGGGCGGTCGGGCATCGTTGCCAACAAGCGCGAAGGCGACGGTGGGACGCCGAGCGGCGTGTTGCCATTGCGACGTGTTTTTTATCGATCCGATCGCTTGTCGGCTCCGCTAACGTCGATACCGATCACGAGGCTCGCGTGCGATGACGGTTGGTGCGACGACCCCGCCGATAAGAACTACAACCAACACGTCACACTCCCTCATCGCGCCAGTTGCGAGACGCTGTGGCGTGACGACCATCTTTATGACGTCATCGTTGTCCTCGGTCACAATGATGATCCGATTGCAGCCGGGTGCGGCAGTGCCATCTTTCTCCATGTCGCCAGCACCGACTTCGGCCCGACCGAAGGCTGTATAGCGCTGGACGTCGATGACCTATTGCAACTGCTTGGTTCGGTCACCGTTGGGGCTGCGATCTACGTCAACCCGAGCTAACCGGTCGTTTGCGCTTTCTTCCGCGCACCAAATATGGCGGTTCCCACCCGCACGTGGGTGGCGCCGAAAGCGATCGCGATTTCGAAGTCAGCGCTCATGCCCATGCTGAGCTTGGCTAGCCCGTTGCGCTCGGCGATCGTGCGCAACAGCGCAAAGTGCAACGACGGTTCCTCGTCGGCCGGCGGAATACACATCAAGCCGGTGACCGTGAGTTCGAATTCGTCCCGACAGTGGCGTATGAAATCATCGGCTTCGCGAGGGATCACACCTGATTTTTGAGACTCTTCGCCGGTGTTGACCTGGACGAAGCATTCTATGGGACGGTTTTGGCTGCCTATTTCCTTGGCCAGCGCGCGCGCTAGCTTGGATCGGTCAAGCGTTTGGATGACGTCAAACAACGACACCGCCTCTTTCACCTTGTTGGTCTGCAGGTGGCCAATAAGATGGAGTTCGCTATCTGGAACCTCGATCTTGAGCGCGGGCCACTTGCCTTCGGCCTCCTGGACGCGATTCTCGCCAAACTTACGCTGGCCGGCGGTGAGGGCCTGCTCGATGACCGTGGCGTCATGGGTTTTGGAGACCGCAATGAGTGTGACGTCATCTGCGGATCTTCCGGCGTCGACTGCAACCTCGCGGATGCGCGCTAGGACACGATCGAGATTCTCCGGAATTGAACCGCTCGGCTCACTTCCACCCACGCTTGGCAGCGACGCGGCTGTCATGGCAGTTTGCGGGACCCCGTTTGTGCTTGACTGTTTGATCCTGGCGACCTCGTGACCACGCTAACAACCTTCGCCAAACGACTCAACGCGCCCGCGCGCGGCAGCGTTTTGCCGGCGCTGTTTTTCCTGACCGATGAAACCCGCATCGGTGATCCGCTTGCGGTTATCTCGCGTCTACCGCGCGGGAGCGGTGTTATCGTACGCGACTACGCGGCGCCCGATCGGGCAAACCTCGTTACCTCGATTGCTGAAATCTCGCGGCGACGCGGCTTGCGGCTGCTCGTCGGCGGTGACGGCGCACTGGCCAGGCGGGTCGGTGCGGCAGGGGTGCATTTGCCGGAGCACCGGTGTCGCGAGGCCCTGATCTGGCGTAGCCGCTACCCAAGTTGGCTGGTCACCGTCGCGGCACATTCTGCCAGTGCGCTACATGCGGCCGGCCGTGTAGGAGCGGATGCGGCACTGCTGTCACCGGTTTTCGCCACCCCATCCCACCCCGACGGAACCGCTTTGGGGGTGGCACGGTTCAAAGCACTCGCCCGGATCAGCCCGGTCCCGATCGTTGCGCTCGGCGGTTTGACAGGAACAAACATATGCCAACTGGCCGGCGCCGCCATTGTCGGGATCGCAGCTATCGGAGGCCTGGCCGAAGAACTCGTAGACTTGGCCGGAAACTACAAAGAGTTGATTCCCTCAACCACCCAATGAACCGGCTTTGTTGTCCAGGCCAAACTTGGTCGCTAGATTGCGGCAATGCGAGGGGCCCTTTGATATGCAGCTCAATCTCGGTTGCGGCCACGACAAACGTGACGGCTTCGTCAACGTCGACAAGCAGAAAGAGTGCGGCCCCGATCTGGTGGTGGATTTGGAGCAACTGCCCTGGCCTTGGGAAACCAGCTCGGTCGATGAGATTGTGCTGAAGCATGCGCTTGAGCACCTCGGCCGTGACCCGGACACTTATCTGGCGATCGTCAAGGAGATCTGGCGTGTCTGCAAGCCCGACGCGATGATAACAATCGTGGTGCCGCACGCGCGACATGACCACTTCATCAACGATCCGACCCATGTGAGGGCAATCACTCCCGACGGCCTGATGTTGTTTTCGAAAGCGAAGAATCGCGATTGGGCGGAGAAGGGCATTCCCAACACCCCGCTTGGGCTATACCTGGACATCGATCTAGAAATCGAATCGGTCAACATGACGCCCGAAGAGCCGTGGCGTAGCCGTTTTCAGACGGGCGAGATCGATAGCCAGCAGCTCGCCGACGCGGCGCGCCAATTCAACAACGTGGTGCGTGAATTAACCGTCGTACTTCGGGTGGTGAAATCCGCCTAACCGACGCCCTCAAAAAAGAACAAATGTACCAGCCGACCGTTCTCGATGCGGTTTCCGAACGAGGGACCGGCGGTGTGGTAGAACCAGGGCCGCAACAACACGAGACGATTGAAGCGCATTGGAATCGTAGAAATGTGCTCCCATTTCGACAGGTCGTTGCTGTCCTCCTCGATGATCTTATCGGCTGCTTCGGCGTAGTTTTTAACGCCGGCAGCCTTGAGTTCGTCGGGATAGATTGGCGCGCGGTCGCTGGCGCTCGCGCGGTGTCGGTAGAACTCGGTGCCGCCGTGGCAATGCTCCGGCAAGGTGAGGTAGAGTAGTCCCGACCAGACCACGCCAACATCTATGTGGACGTAATACTTGCGGCGCTCATCGTCGCCGGCCAACGATACGCGGCAGTGGCCATGCGCGTTCTTGGCCGTGCTCGCGACGACTTTTTCGCCGGTGAGTTCGGAGACCAAGTCGTCGAATCCGGGGTAGTCCAGCCTCTGGAGCGAGTTTCTGCCGGGATAATTCTTCTGGGTTTTCGCGGCAGGATAATCCAGAGTCAGCGCCTTCTCCCTTATCTCCAAGGGATTGAGCAGGAAATCATCGATTACAATAAGGCTGCTATACATTGGTGTGATTCACGCAGCAGATCCCCTGAGAGTGCCGATGGGAACCTGGATTGTTGACCTCACATTCGGGTTTCCAACTGGCCGATCTTAGATTGCCGCTCATACTTCGCCAACGCCACTGGTCGCCAAGATGGATGATCCGGTTTCGACATATCGACAAAGGCTCCGCGGCAAACAATGGCTCTGCGGGATAAGACACATTCATGGCACGACCCCGCAAAGATAACCGCGCTTCGGGACCACGCGGAGTCAACGTTAGCCGCACCCACCTGATAGAATTCGCCGCCAACGCGGATTTCAACTTCCGTTTTCCGAATGCCTCGGCCGCGGCGGAACAACAGGGTCGAGCCGGAGAGCGTTGTCTAACCAATCTCGATACCTTCGTCGATCAAGTCATTGCCCGCCACCCCGATCGTTTCCGCGTGATCGAGAAGGCGCGCCAAATCAAATGTCTGCCATCGGAGTCCTGGCAGTCATGCGATTTTTCCGGAAAACGTGTGTTGTTTCTGTTGCCCTCCCACGCGCTTGGCGCGAACGTCCCAATATTAACTTTCATCCATGCCCTGCATGAAAAATTTGCACTGGGCGAGGTCGGCGTGTTTTGCACCGGTCCAACCCACGATATCTATCTAACCAGCGATTTGATAACGGCGTATCCGATTTGGATTTCGAAGAAAGAGCTCAAACGCTGGAGCCTTGTGATTGATCTCGGCCACCTCGAAACCCGCCACGATATAGACATTTGGCCGATCGATATGGAAGCCGACCTGCTGGCCGCCTTTGGTCTCGGGCCAAGCACCCGTTATACCGGCGAGCCGCGACAGCTTCCCGCCCAAGAACTGCAAATCGGCATTCTGCCGTTAGCTTCCTCACCACTTCGTACCTTGCCCATGACGGCGGTGAGATCGTTGGTCGGCGCCTTATCGCCATTCGGCAAAGTGACGCTGTGTCTCAACCGCAATCAGCATCAGGGTGTGCTCTATCGCGATGCGCTTGGCGAAATTGATTCATCGGTCGACATCGTCGACGTTTTCGAGTCGATCGGCGCTCTGCTCGACGCTATCCGGCAGCTTGATTACGCGGTTTTCGCCGACAGCGGTCCGGCTCATATGTCGAAACTGTTCGGAACCCCGGGCGTTGCGATCTACACGTCCGCGCCCGGCGATGTTCTGCAGGGACGCTTTAAGAATTTGACACCTTGGACGGTCCCGTTTACGGGCGCTCATTGCCAGGCACCCTGTGGATTGGCGCGTGTGCGCGCTACCGTCAACGGCACTGTCGGCTGCATGGGTTCATTGCAAACCACGCTCGATGCGCTGCCTAATTTACCGCGTGGCCGACAGCCTGAAACCGTCAAACGCTTGCTTGTTGATACGCCCGTGCCTTGCATTGCGCATCTGCGTGACAATACGGGTGAGCTGGCCGCCTTCGTGGTGCGCGACTTGGAAGGGCGAATCGCGCAAGCCAAACGATGATCGCCACGCCATACCACCTGCGGTATGAATGAGATACGACAATCCGACCAACTGACCAAACAACTGACGAGAGAAGATGGGTTCCTCGCAGAACATCGATGGCTCGACAACCGGGTCGCAACATCTCGATGTCTGGCCGTCGACTCAGCGGTTGGAATCAGCTGACGAAAGCATTCGAGGAACGATTTTTCGCGACTCCGGCGACTATCACCCGGCCCTGATCGCACGGCTCCTCGAACTCGAAACACAGAAATGGGTCGATGACAAACCGGAGTCTCGAATGCTGGGCGGCCGCAAGGTTCACCACATCGATCAATGGGATCTAGCGGAGGCCGATTTCATCAATGCGCGTGCCGAGGAATTGTTTCGCCGCACGTTGGGTTCAGCGACCGCACATGTCGATTTGAGTTGGGCGAATATTTATCGGAAGTGGGATTATGTCGGGCCGCATGCGCATCGGTTGAGCATCGCGAGCGTCGTTTACTTCCTCGATCCAGGCGATCCGGATCCGGAAGATCCGCACAGCGGCCGGTTATTCTTTGCCGACCCGCGGCTGAGTATCTGCTGCAGCGAGCAGCCCGGCTTTATGACAACGCCTTTTTTCCCCATGGTCGAACCGGGAACGATGTTGATTTGGCCGTCGGAGGTTGTCCATTGCGTCAGCCCCTACACGGGCGAACGACCGCGCATCACCTTGGCGTGGAACATAAGCCGTCGCAAAGGCGAGCTTGGCCAGCCCGACACGTTTGAAGGGGTCGCAAAAACACCGACCGATCGGGCTTAGCAAACTCCTTCAAGTCGTTGCGCCGATTCACTTCGGCAAATAGTCGAAGTTGGCCATCTGTGCTCGATGCCGATCGATGATGGCGGCAATCTGTTTGCTCGATAGAACGTCACGCCAGGAACCGGTTTTCCCCGCACGGAAAAATTTATCGGCATGGATACTGCGCTCGCGGAAGCCATGCTGGTCCTCCTGCGCGCGCAACACATCAAACGACGAAAAGCGGATCGCTTTTTCGATCCGATCGATCGATACCTCGAGGGCGAGAAACTTTGCAATGCCCTCGAAGGTTTCGAATGGGGAAACATGCATGTCTTCGTAGCGGACGACATGGATGCGGTCATGCGATTGACGGGTCCAGCTTTTTACGTGTGACGACCACGAGGAAAATCGCTGGGCGACGTTGGCCCGATCGGCCGGTGAACCGCCTTTTTCCGATGCCATCAATTTGATCGCGCCGTCAATCGATAGCCCAAAGTGCGGCGCGAGCGAAAGCACCAGATCGAGCGGATTGCGAACGACATAGATCGCTCCTACCGTAACCGCCATGGTAATCAGAGGCACGCCCCGGTCAGTGCCAAGATAATTGTGAGTTTTTACGAAAACAGAATTTTTTGAGATCTCAGTGAGACGTCGATGGACCTGGGGTCTTAAGTTGCGCGATGTCGTCATCGCTTAGCTCGTCAATATCACCGCCGGCAACTTCCGAGTACCATTCCCTCAATGTGTCGCCGACGGACAGTTGCATGAACGCGTTGATGTCGACGGGCTCGTCTTCGTCTCTGAGTAAATTATGAAGAAAGGCTCGCAGCCAGGTATTGCCGGATTTCGGGTAAGACGCGAGCCAAACAAGTCCACCCATCGTCGCCGCCGTGCCGTCCCGATCACCAAGCCCCAACGCGCACCAAATTCTATCGCGCAAAAAAATAGGGCGGGCCGAAGCCCGCCCTATCCTTCATCAATCTAATTGATCGATTAGAAGAACACCGTGGTGCCGACGAGAATTACCGTCGCATCGTTTTCTGCCGCGACCGCATTCAGGTTGTCACTGATATCCCAGAACTGCACTTCAGCCTGGAGGCTTACACCACCGCCCATGCTGTAGTTGGCGCCAAGGGTGAAGGCTTCGCCTTCGTCCTCGCCACCGGCAGCGCCGGCTTCGATCTCGGTATTGGCATACTCAAGACCAACTTTCCACGGACCCGTGCTGTAGGTAACAGCAGCAACGATGTCGTTACGATCGGTGTTGGTGCCGGACGTTCCCTGGTCGTCGTCGGTGTAGTGACCGCCGAACGAGAAACTGTTCCAGCTAATGGTTGCACCAAGACCCCAGTAGTTCCGATCTTCTGCACCAGCTGCAGCAACTTCGAGATCACCCGCTTTGTAACCGCCGCCGACGCGGATGCCGGCACCGCCGAGGTTACCGGTCCAACGTGCACCGAACGAGAGAACCTCTGACTGCTGGCCAGCGGTATTGTCGGCATCACCACCGGCATACCCACCAGGACCCTGCTCTTTATTGTCGGGCGTGTAGGAAATTCCGAGCTGGAAGCCGCCAAGTTTCCGCGAGTAGTAGGTGATCTTTTCTGCGTCGCCATCGAGACCCAGCAGGCTGTAGTCACCGATAAAGCACGATGAGCCGGCACCAAAGCCGAGGCCGTTCGTGCCGCAGTCGATCAATGAGAAGACCGGCGATGCGGCGCCCCAGAAGAAGTTGGTTGGCTTGGGCGTACCGACATTCATGCCCACCGCAGCGCTGTCTTCCGCGCCGAACTGGAGTTTACCGAAGCTTCCTTCAAACCACAGAAAACTTTCGTCGATTTGGTCGGCGCACGTCTCAGCTTCGAGCTGCACGTTAACACCGACCTTGATGCCGTTATCCAGCGTCGTTGAACCGGTGAAGGCAATTTCCGCCTCGCGCTCGATCCTGTGGTTGCGGGTATTGGCACCAGGCTGACCGGTGCTATCGTCTTGATCAACGTAGATGAAACCGCCCGCAAAATAGCCGCCTACCGAAATCTTTATAGGGTCAGCGGCGTAAGCGCCGCTCGACAGCATGCATGCCGCAACGAGCGCCGTAGTTCCACTTAGAGTCCGACTCGAAACTCTATGTTTGATAACAGTACCTTGCGAGCCGCCTTGTGAGGAGTCGGATGTTGGCGACAAGAATCCATGCCTGTGCGGAGGCGATTGATTTCTCCCAATCCTTGGCCAGTCGACGGCATCGGTTGAGCCAGGCGAAGGTCCTCTCGACGACCCATCGTCTGGGCAGGAGCTCGAAGCCCTGGGCGGTGTCTGAGCGCTTGATGATCTCGAGCTTCCAGCGGCCGATGACCTCAAGGGCGCCCTCGAGTTTCGGTCCCGCGTAGGCGGCGTCGGCGAAGAGGTGACGCAGCCGGGGGAAGCGATGACGGATCGATTTGAGGACCTCGGGCGCGCCGTCGCGGTCCTGGATATCGGCTGCGTGCACGATCAGGCCGACCAGCAGGCCGAGTGTATCGGTGACGATGTGACGCTTGCGGCCCTTGATCTTCTTGCCCGCGTCATAGCCCCGAACACCACCGCTTTCCGTGGTTTTCACGCTCTGGCTGTCGATCACCCCGGCGCTCGGGCCGGCCTCGCGTCCTTCCAGCTCCCGGGCCGCCATGACCAGGTGATGGTTGATGCTCTCCAGCAGGCCGTTGGAGCGCCAGTCGTAGAAATAGCGCTGGACCGTGGAAGGCGGAGGGAAGTCGTTCGGCAACATCGCCCACTGGCAGCCCGTCGAGGCCATGTACATGACCGCATCCATGACATGGCGCAGGTCCGTCGTCCTCGGCCGGCCGATCTTCTTGCGCGGCGGCATGAGCGGCGCGATCAACGCCCACTCTCGATCCGTCAGGTCGCTTGCGTAGCGCCCGCCACGGCGCTCATAATTCGGGCGAGTGATTTCGGTCCACATGTTGTGCCTCCTCGTTTGCTTTGACACAACCGAGTAAGCCACAACCGACTGAAATCACTCAACTAGTTTCGGGTTGGCCTCTTAACAGTTTTTTCATACTATCCTCTCTTCCTAGGTTTCACGCGCAGCAGGGCGAAGGCTGTGTCTCGAAAGTGGTGGAAATTTGAGGATGGCGTAATCTCCGGGTGACAAGACAACCACCCAACCGGCGGCTAGCACCGCCAAGGAGATCACGCCATGAAGAACACTACCGAGACTTCCGCGCTTTCGCTACTGGCCAATGACGCCGGCTATGATCCGCTCGAGGACCGGCTGCGGGAGAACATCAGATCCACGATCGAGGCCGTTTTTGAGGAGGAACTTGCGCAGTTTCTCGGGCGCTGCCGATACGGTCGAGAGGACGCGCTTCGGCAAGGGTATCGGAACGGGCACCGGGAGCGGCAACTGACGGGGACATTCGGGACCGAGAGGGTGAGCGTGCCGCGTGCACGGATCGTTGAGGAAGACGGTCGGGCGTCGGAATGGCGTTCGCGGGCGCTGCCGCGCTACCAGCGGCTGACCAGAAAGGCCGAGGCGCTGATCGCTTCGGTGTATCTGTCCGGAACCAACACGCGGCGGGTGAAACGCGCGCTGTTCGGGCTCTTCGGGGGTGCTGTGAGCAAGGACGTTGTGAGCCGGGCGTGGCGCAAGGTGAAGGTCGATTGGGACGCCTGGTGCAGCCGTGGCCTCGCGGATGAGGATATCGTTCGGCTGATCCTTGACGGCACTGTGATCAAGACCCGACTGGATCGCAAGGCCACCAACATCTCGGTTCTCGCGGCTATAGGGGTGCGCCGGGATGGCCAGAAGGTCTTGCTTTCGATCGGGAATATGGGCGGAGAAAGCCAGGCGGCGTGGCGCCAGTTCCTCGACGACCTTGATGCGCGTGGACTGAAACGGCCCGGGTTTGTCATCGTCGATGGCGCGCCGGGACTGGAGGCGGCTCTGTCGGCGCTTTGGGGCGATGACCTTCCCGTTCAACGCTGCACCGTGCACAAGCACCGCAACCTTCTGGGTCATGCTCCCAAACACATGCATGACGAGCTGAGCGAAGATTACCGCGATATGATCTATGCCGACACTGCCTCCGAGGTGGAAACCCGCCGCAAGGCGTTTGTCCGCAAGTGGCGGCTGAAATGCAGGGCCGTCGCGGACAGCCTCGCAGAAGCGGGCGACAAGCTCTTTACCTTCACGCGCCTGTCCAAGAGCCAATGGAAATCAGCCCGAACGACCAACGCCATTGAGCGTCTCAACGAGGAGTTCAAGCGCCGGATCAAAACACAGACCGTGCTGCCGTGTCCCGAAACAGTGCCGATGCTCCTCTGGGCGCTCCTCGCTTCCGGCCAAATCCAGATGCGCAAAGTCGATGGATGGGAAACCCTCGATCAGCTAATCGCCGACGAAACCCTTGACCGCGCGGCCTGACCGCCGCAAAACTCAACCCGCTCGGAGAGGCGCCAAAACCAATTTCCACCACTTTCGAGACACAACCCAGGGCGAACGCTGAGCTGCCGTCTCCCTGACAACACGGGCGAATTAGAGCCACTCAGGCGGCAAAACGTCAAGCGCGTCAATGGCTTCGGGTGCGAAATGTCAGGCATTGTGTCATTTAGGCAACGTCCTTGTACGAGAACGCAACACCCCTGGGGAAGCCTTACAAAGCTCTCGGAAAACTACATAAAACAGTCATTTTTTGATAGGATGGCACACCGTTGCGGCTTAATATCGCGGTCATAGCGGGTGGGCATGCCCAACGCCGTGACACTGAGATGGTCAGCTGCGAGATTGCAGCTTCGAAATAGCATTGTGAGAATCAGATGGTTGTGCGCCGGTCAATTGGATTGATCTGTGGCCTAGTGCTTCTGGGCGCGTGTGGGATCCCGGTGGAGCGGGAGTTTCCCGACACCACAGGTCCGCGAGGCCCATCGTCGGGTGAAAACGACAATGAGAGTATTTTCGGGCCCGGCGGGGTCAACCTGTTTGGCGGCGACTCCGGAGGTGACAGCGGATCCGGCGGTGGTATTGGTATCAATAGCTTTTTGTGGCGCGCGTCGCTCGATACGCTGTCGTTTATGCCACTGAACTCGGCGGATCCGTTCGGGGGTGTCATCATAACCGACTGGTACAGCCCGCCGGAAACACCCAACGAGCGCTTCAAGGCGACGGTCTACATCCTTGATCGGCGGCTGCGTGCCGATGGATTGCGGGTGTCGGTCTTTCGCCAACTTCGCAATGGGAGCAATCAATGGGATGACGTCGCGATCGCCGAAAATACCGTGGTCGCGATGGAAGATGCGATTCTGACCCGAGCTCGGGAGCTGCGGATCGCGACGATTCCGACCAGCGGCGGCTGAAACGGCCGCGCGCCTGGTCTGCCGACGCCGGGTGTTGCCGAGCGAGAACTCTATCCAACCGAACGGCAATCCGCGCTTGCATGAAAACCCGCGCACGAACATGATCTGCGCGCTTCCGATCCCCTATTTCGCAGAAATGCGTTGAGTAGAACAATTGAGTAAGACGATGGCGCGATACAACGCCAGAGCAACCGAAGCCAAGTGGCAAGCGTTCTGGAACGAACAAGGAACATTTGCCGTCGCGCCGGACTCGAACCGGCCGAAATATTATGTGCTGGAGATGTATCCCTACCCGTCCGGGCGCATTCACATGGGCCACGTTCGCAATTATACGCTCGGAGACGTTCTCACCCGCTTCAAACGCGCTCAAGGCTTCAATGTTTTGCATCCTATGGGTTGGGATGCATTTGGCCTGCCGGCGGAAAACGCAGCCATCGAGAAATCGATCCATCCGGCGGCATGGACCCGCGACAACATCGCCAACATGCGTCACGAACTCCGGACCATGGGCTTCTCCTATGACTGGGACCGTGAACTCGCCACCTGTGACGTCGAGTATTACCACCAACAACAGAGCTTGTTTACCGACCTGCTGGAGGCCGGGTTGGCCTACCGCGGCGAATCGCTGGTTAATTGGGACCCGGTCGAAAATACCGTCCTGGCCAATGAGCAGGTCATCGATGGCCGCGGATGGAGATCGAACGCGCCGGTTGAGCAGCGCACGTTGTCCCAATGGTTTTTCAAGATCACAGACTATGCCGAGGACCTTTTGTCGGTGCTCGAAACGCTCGATCGTTGGCCAGAGCGCGTACGTACGATGCAGGCCAACTGGATCGGGCGTTCGGAGGGCATGACGGTTGATTTCAAACTGGTCGGCCGGACCGATTCGATCAAAGTATTCACAACCCGCCACGACACCCTATTTGGCGCGACCTTTTGCGCGATCTCACCGAACCACCCTCTGGCAACCGAATTGGCGGCGAGTAGCGATGCGTTGAACGCCTTCATCGCAGCGTGCAAAACACAAGGGACAAGCGAAGAAGCCCTTGAAACAGCAGAAAAAATAGGGATCAACACGGGATTGGTTGTGCGCCATCCGACGCGTGCGGATGTAGAGCTTCCCGTTTACGTCGCTAATTTTGTTTTGATGGAGTACGGCACCGGCGCCATTTTCGGCTGCCCGGCCCACGACCAACGCGATCTCGAATTTGCCCGCAAGTATGGCCTCGACGTTGTGACCGTGGTCGCACCTCCGGGTGAGGACGCGAGCTACACCGTTGGCACGGATGCCTATACCGGTGAAGGCACTCACGTTAACTCTGAGATTTTGGATGGCCTTGACATCGCCGCGGCTAAGCTGGCCATGGCTGAGTTCTTGGAAACCGCCGGCAACGGCATCCGCAAGGTAAACTACCGCCTGCGCGATTGGGGCGTATCGCGGCAGCGCTACTGGGGATGCCCAATTCCGGTCATTTACTGCGACGCCTGCGGTATTGTTGCAGTTCCAAAACAAAATCTGCCGGTGGTACTGCCAGCCGATGTCGACTTGTCGGGGCCGGGCAATCCGCTCGATCGTCACCCGACCTGGCGGGATGTCGCCTGCCCATCCTGCGCGAAGCCCGCCAAGCGTGAGACCGACACGCTCGACACGTTTGTCGATTCGTCGTGGTATTTTGCGCGGTTCGCATCACCGCGAGCCGACGTGCCGCTGGAGCCGGAGGCGCTGAACTACTGGCTGCCGGTCGACCAATACATCGGTGGAATCGAACACGCGATTCTGCACTTGCTGTATTCGAGATTTTTCATGCGGGCCTTGAAAGATTGCGGCCACGTTGAATTCAGTGAACCGTTCAGTGGCCTTTTGACGCAGGGGATGGTGTGCCACGAGACCTACCGCGATGAGAGCGGTCAGTGGCTTTATCCGGAGGAAGTCGTGCGCCTAGAGGCGGGTGGCTTCGCCCACGCCAAGTCTGGTCGATCGGTTAGCGTTGGTCGGACGGAATCGATGAGCAAATCGAAAAGGAATGTCGTCGATCCCGGTTTCATTATCGATAAATACGGTGCCGATACGGCTCGTTGGTTCATGCTGTCGGACAGTCCGCCCGAACGTGACCTGGAGTGGTCCGATGCCGGCGTGCAGGGGGTTTGGCGCTACGTCAATCGATTGTGGCGGCTGATAACTGAACCGGTGGTGCCGATCTGCGCGCACGATACAGCCAAACCGGAGGCGTTCGGGGCGACCGCAACCGCGTTGCGACGGGCAACGCACAAGGGAATAGCGAGTGTAACCGCCTACCTCCATGATTTTCAGTACAATCGGGCGGTCGCCGCGGTTCATGAATTATCGAATGCGGTCCTCGACTACGAAGGCGCCGCCAAGCCGAGTGACGGATCGACCGATGCGGCCCCGGCCACCCCGGATCAAGCGTGGGCGCATCGGGAAAGCCTTGAGGCTCTCGCGCGCCTGATCAACCCAATGATGCCGCATCTAGCCCAGGAAGCATGGCTACAACTTGGGCATTCGGGATTGTTGGCAGACGCGCCGTGGCCAACTCACGAAGCAGATCTGGTGGTAGACGATACGGTTACCGTTGCCGTGCAGGTTAACGGCAGGCTTCGGGCAACCCTGGAACTTGCACGCGATTCGGCGGATGCGGACACCGAGGCCAGTGCATTAGCGCATCCGGTGGTGCAAAAAGCGGTCGAGGGCCGCGCCGTGCGCAAGATTATTGTCGTGGCAAATCGGATTGTAAATATTGTTGTCGAAAAGGCGGCGTGATCGCGATCGGATATTATTAAACATTTGATATTACTGCGAAAATGATTGGTCCGGGGTAATTAGAAATTGGTGAAAGTAAACGGCCGACGAATTGACGCGTTCGTGCGTGCGCCGGGTGATAAGATTCGCGCCGCGCTGTTCTACGGCCCCGATGAAGGAGCCATCCGCGAGCATGCAACCACACTTGTAGCAACGATTGCCGCAGACCCGAGCGATCCCTTTCGCGTTGTTGAACTTACCGCCATCCAGATTGAGCAGGATAACGCACTGTTGGGCGACGAGGCGGCGGCAATTTCCATGATGGGAGGCCGTCGGGCGATCCGTATCCGAGACGCCTCTGATCGCTTGGGCCGAATCTTATCTGAGTTTCTCGATGAACCACCGGGTGATGCAGTAATTGTCGCGGAAGCGGGTGAACTTCCACCGCGCTCCAGCCTCCGGAAGGGGTTCGAGCAAGCCGACAACGCCGCGGCGATTGTCTGTTATTCTGACGAGGGTGCTGTATTGGCGGACTTTATCGCCGACACCCTCAAGGAATTGGGCGTTGACGCTGATCATGATGCGATCTTGTATCTAGAAGGTGTCAGCGGCAGTGATCGCCAACTCACGCGTCGCGAGCTTGAGAAGTTAGCGCTCTATGTTGGCGTCGAGGGGGGGCGGATCGACGTGGCAACCGCCAAAGCTTGTGTTGGCGACACCTCGGCGATGGTCTTGGAAAATGTCGCTTATGCGGCAGGTGGCGGCGATCAGGTGCAACTTGATCGGGCGTTACGCCGGTATTTTCGCGAGGGGGGAAGTGCGGTCGGCGTGCTGCGTGTTGTTGCCGGGCATATCGGCAGGCTCCAGCGCGTGGTGGGAATGGTGGCCGACGGTACGTCGATTGAAGCGGCGGTAGGCGGGTTGCGGCCGGCGATATTTTTCAAACGGCGAGATGAATTTCAACGTCAGGCCTCGAGTTGGGACCTCAATCGTCTACAAATAGCCCAAAAAATCGTTTTGGAGTCGGAACTAAAATGTAAGACGACTGGAATTCCAGACCAGGCTGTGTGCGCCCGCGCCTTGATGCAGCTAACCGCCGCCGCGCGTCGAGGTCGCTAATCTATCTGGTCTATCGATGGCACAGTCGGTGGCAGACTTCGTCGAGCTGCTCAAGGCTACCGTATCGAATCTTGACTTCGCCACTGTGATTAGGACCCGAGCGAATTTCCACGTTTAGCCCAAGAGCGGTAGAAATATCGTTTTCCAGCGCCAACGTATCGGGGTCTTTTGCCGACGGCGCCTGACCTTGGCGCGTTGTCGTTGGGTCTCTTGGTTGGGCGCGTTGTTCCGTTTCACGAACACTGAGCTGTTTACTAACAACTATTTGCGCCAGGCCCTCGGGATCTTCGGCGGCGAGGATTGCACGTGCGTGGCCTGCGGTGATGGCGCCGTCGTCGAGCATTGCTTTGACAATATCGGGCAATCCGAGCAATCGCAGCATATTGGCAACATGGCTGCGGCTTTTACCGACGATTTTGGCAAGTGCATCCTGCGTATGACCAAAATCTCCGATCAGGCGTTGGTAAGCGCTCGCCTCATCGAGCGGGGAAAGATCTTCGCGTTGAACGTTTTCAACCAGGGCAACTTCAAGAAGCTTGGTGTCGTCCAAATCGCGGATAACGATTGGCACCTGATGAAGTTGAGCCCGCTGCGCGGCTCGCCAACGGCGTTCGCCGGCAATTATTTCGTAGCGATCGCTTCCCTCGAAATGGCGGCGGACGATAATCGGCTGAATAATGCCATGTTCGCGAATGGAATCCGCGAGAGCTTCGATTTCGTCGTTGTTAAATCGGTGGCGGGGCTGAAAGGGGTTAGGCGTTAGTTGCTCGACAGGCACCTCACGGGGGGTGCGGACGCGGTCGAGCGTGGCGTAATCTTCGTCATCCTCGCCGAGGAGAGCCGACAATCCTCGACCGAGACCTTTCTGGCGTGCTTCGTCAATCATGCGGCGTTGAGTTGGTTCTCCTGCTTCAACAATTCACGCGCCAACTTAATATAGGCTTGGCTGCCGGCGCAACGATGATCATAAAGCAGGGCTGGTTTTCCAAATGATGGCGCTTCCGATACCCGAACGTTACGGGGAATAACGGTTTGATAGACTTTGTCGCCTAAGTAGCCGCGAACGTCGGCCGCCACCTGATCTGACAAGTTGTTGCGGCGATCAAACATGGTGAGGACGACGCCCTGAATTTCGAGCTCGGCGTTAAAGCGGCGACGCACGAGTTCGATGGTGCGCATGAGATGGCTAAGACCTTCGAGGGCGAAGAACTCGCACTGCAGTGGCACCAGGACGGCGTCGGATCCAATCAGAGCATTGAGGGTTAATAGTCCCAGCGCGGGGGGACAGTCGATCAGAATATAGTCGTAGGCATGACGACACTGATTGAATGCGCCTTTCAAGCGATTGTAGCGATCATCCAATTCAATGAGTTCAATCTCCGCGGCGGTGAGATCGACGGTGGAGGGCACGATATCCAAGCCTGGGATCTGGCTCGGAACCGCGGCCTGGCGTAGTGTCGCCGAGCCCAATACCACATCGTAGCTCGATACCGAACGCGATCCTCGATCGATGCCTAGTCCGGTGCTGGCATTACCTTGGGGATCAAGATCGACGACCAGGACGGCGCGGCCGATTGCGGCAAGTGCCGTTGCCAGGTTTATCGCTGTGGTGGTTTTACCGACCCCGCCTTTTTGGTTCGCGATGGCCATCACGCGGGCTCGCGGGACCACCTTCGGGGCAAAGGTGGGCGTCGTAAACTCAGACATGAGACCACCTCGGTTAAGCGCACGATTGTTCCCCTGGAATCCGACTGACTGGTGATGCGCTCAACCGATATATTCCAATATTTTCCAGCATCGGTCAATTCCTCTGCTACATGTAGTCCTTTAAGTAATAGGCATTGGATCGCTGGCGTCATAAACGGGTGGTGCGCGATCGTGAGTAAATCGATCAACCGGCGCCACCGCCCGCGCCGTAATCACATCGACCGGCCACGGCTCCAGCGTTTCGGCCCGATGGTGGTGTATTGTGACGGACGCGCCGGTCTGACGTTTTACTTCATTGAGGAATTCGGTCTTACGCCGATTAGATTCGACGAGGTGGACATCGCTAGCGCCAAGAATAGAGAGAACCATCCCAGGAAATCCGGCGCCACTTCCGATGTCGAGCCAGGAGATTGAGTTGGTTGGGGCCAGAGCTAAAAGCTGAGCACTACCGACCACTTTACGAGCAACTGCGCGTAAAGCTCCAGCTTTTGTAACGTTTCACGTGAAACATCGAAAATTTTGCCGAATTGCTCCGGCATAAGGGGTTTTGTCATTCAACCAAACGACTGTTTTAGAAAATTGGCCGCACCAGGAAATTATCCCCCCCCATACCAAACGCCGTGAATTCTTTGGTCCGGTAATCTCAATTGGCATTGATTCACTCTAGTAATGCCGAGGAAGTATCATTGATTTTTCCGATTTCCTTACATGCGACAGAAGGGTGGTTAGAGCGGCCGGAGTGACACCGGACAGGCGCGCGGCGGCCCCTAGCGTGCGCGGTCGCAGGGTACTCAATTTATCAGACACCTCATTGGAGAGCCCTGCTATTTCGCGATAATCAATATCGCTTGGCAGTAGCAACGATTCGTCTCGTTTAAACGCTCGGATATCCGCTTCCTGCCGCTCGAGATAGCCGGCATAGCGCGCATCTAATTCAAGCTGCTGGGACACGTCGGCGCGAACAGCAGCCAACCTCGGCCACACTGAAACCAGATCGACAAACCCAATCGATGGATACGCGAGTAACTCGGCGGCAGATCGACGGACACCATCTAGATTTACGGCCAGGCCATGGCGGCGAGCTTCGTTGGGGCTCAATGATAGTTGCGCAAACTGAGCACGCGCAGATTCGAGGTGTTCTCGCTTGCCGGCATATGATTGCGAGCGCGCCTCGCCGACGCATCCCGCAGCAATGCCGCGGGCCGTCAATCGTTGATCGGCGTTGTCGGCGCGAAGTGACAAGCGGTATTCGGCACGCGACGTAAACATTCGATAGGGCTCACGGGTTCCCCGGGTTACGAGATCGTCGATCAATACCCCGATATAGGCGTCGGCCCGGTCAAGAACGAAATCTTCGTTCCCGACGATCGAACCGGCAGCATTAACACCCGCCATCACGCCCTGAGCAGCCGCCTCTTCGTACCCGGTCGTTCCATTTATCTGGCCGGCCAGATAAAGCCTCTGAATGCGCTTGGTCTCCAAGGTCGCGAGCAGTTCGCGCGGATCGACAAAGTCGTATTCAATGGCGTATCCCGGCCGCAGAATCGTGGCCCGCTCGAGGCCGGGAATTTGAGCTACCAGGTCACTCTGAACGTCCCGCGGCAATGACGTTGAAATGCCATTGGGATAGACCGTGTGGTCGCTGAGACCCTCGGGTTCCAAAAATATCGTATGGCTGTCGCGCTCGGCAAAGCGAACAACCTTATCCTCGATCGACGGACAGTAGCGGGGCCCGATACTTTCGATCTGGCCACTGTACATTGGTGATCGGTGCAGGTTCTTACGGATGATCTCATGCACGGCCGGCGTCGTGTGGGTCACATGACAGGAAATCTGCGGTGTCGTGATGGACTCGGTGAGATACGAGAACGGTATCGGCGGGTTGTCACCGGGCTGTTCGACAAGCGCACCCCAATCAATCGTCCGCCCATCAAGTCGCGGCGGCGTTCCGGTTTTGAGGCGGCCCAATTGAAAGCCAGCCCGCTCGAGGGTGTGCGCAAGGCCCTCTGCCGGCGCTTCGTTAACGCGACCGGCGGCAACCCGCTCCTCACCAATGTGGATCAACCCGCGAAGAAATGTCCCGGTCGTTACAACCACGGCCGAGCACGAGACAACCGACCCATCGTCAAACACAACGCCTTCAATCTGGCCGTCAGCGACAACGATATCCTCGACGCCGGCCTCGTGCACGCTGAGGTTGGGCGTTTCGGCAATTTCCTGTTGCATTGCGCGTCGATACAACTCGCGATCAGCCTGCGCGCGCGGACCCCACACAGCCGGACCCTTGCGTCGATTAAGCATCCGAAATTGGATGCCTGCACGGTCGATGATCCGGCCCATCAATCCATCAAGGGCGTCTATTTCGCGAACCAGATGGCCCTTCGCGAGGCCACCGATTGCCGGATTGCACGACATTTCGCCGATCGTCGAGAGCTTATGGGTAACGAGTAGAGTCTCGGCACCGACGCGTGCCGAAGCTGCCGCCGCTTCACAACCGGCGTGGCCGCCACCGACGACGACCACATCGAAGCCGCGCGCAAGATCTTTGGGTTGATCAGACATGCGCCGCAATCTAGTGCAAACCAACAAGTTTGTAGATCACCAATATTCCATGTGCGTTTGAGATCAAACTGTGCTGCGACGTACGGTCATTGCGGTGCAACAAAGAATGTGTTTCACGTGAAACAATCGGGCTATTTACCGATACAGAAGTCAGCGAACACAACATCTAGTATGTCCTCGATATCAACCCGCCCCGTAATTCGCCCCAAAGCGCGCACCGCAATCCTTAAGTCCTCCGCAGCAAGTTCGATCGGAAGTTTATTTGCGAGCTGTTCTTGCGCCGCCACCAAGCCGCCAACACAACTCACGAGCGCCTGGCGATGTCGTTGACGAGATATCACCGGCGCCGCTGACGGGGTGTATCTCGCACCCACCACATCAATCAATCGATCCGTGAGCGTATCGATATTTTCGCCCGTATTGGCACTAACGCCTACCACCGAATGTCCCTCAATTTGGGTGTCAGCGCCCAGTCTCACGAGATCAATTTTGTTGACCACCACGAGTGTTGTGTCATCGATAAGCGCGCGCGTGTAGGAATCCGGATCGTCGAGCATATCGGCCGAAAATACGGCCAATTTAACGTCGGCGTCGCTGGCCCGTTGGCGGGTGCGACCAACACCCTGAATCTCAATGTCGTCGTGCGACTCACGCAACCCGGCGGTATCGGCGAGCGTTATCGGAAACCCGCCAAGATCAAGCCTGACTTCAATGACATCTCGGGTGGTGCCGGCGGTTGCAGCTATTATCGCGGCATCCCGTTGAGCCAAACAATTTAGCAGACTCGATTTACCGACATTCGGCGCGCCGATGATCACGACATAAAACCCATCGCGCAGCCGCTCGCCGCGACGTTGATCATCGAGGTGGCGATGGATAGCGGCCGCTATTGTCGCCAGTTTTTGCAATATCTCGACTTCGACGTCGCTGGGAATATCCTCGTCGGGAAAATCGATAAACGCCTCGATGTGCGCCAGGCACCTAACGAGATCCTCGCGCCACCCTTCATAGAGCGACCCCAGCGCCCCATCGAGTTGACGCCGGGCCTGACGCCGTTGCGCCGCGGTCTCCGCATTAACAAGATCGGCTACGGCTTCGGCCTGGGTAAGGTCGAACTTGCCATGCTCGAACGCTATGCGCGTGAATTCGCCCGCTTCAGCCGGCCGCAGCCCCGGAATCTCGCTCAGCGCGCCCAGGATTGCCGAAACGACGGCCGTACCACCGTGGACGTGGACCTCCGCAACATCTTCACCGGTGAAGCTGTGGGGACCGGGATACCACACCAGAATCCCCCGATCGATTGTCTCATCGTCGATCGGGCTATGAAAGCTGACCAACGTTGCCCGTCTCGGCACTGGCGGCGGTGAACCGGTGAGCGCCGCTATCGCGGCACCCGTACGCTCGCCAGAAATCCGGACGATTGCTATGCCCGCTCGCCCTCCCCCGCTCGAGAGGGCATAGACGGTCATGATCTTGGGTTTCTCCTAGTCGTCGAGTTCGGTTTGATCGACCCCTAGCATCAAACGTTCGACCCGCTCATCGGCCACCAGATGGGTCTCGATGATCTCGTCGATATCAGCCTCGGTCTTAAAGCTGTACCAAGTGCCCTCGGGATAAATCACAAGATTTGGCCCCAACTCGCAGCGATCCAGGCACAGGGCCTGGTTTATCCGCACCCCCTCTACCCCACGTTCACCCACTTTTTGCTTCATGTAACCACGCAACTCAACCGACCCTTTCTCTTTGCAGCAACCGCGCGGGTGACCGGGTGCTCGTTCGTTGAGGCAAACGAACACATGTTTGCGGTAAAACAGCGGCTCATCCGCAGAATGATCACCGGGCTTTTGAATCTTCGTCATCGGGAGGAGTCCTTTCAGAATACCGGTATTGGCCAAATTGATGACCAATCACTATCGTGCGGATCATCACTCATTGCGCACCCGTCGAGTACGCCGGGTTCCCATAACCCGAGGCTAGGCTGATGCGCAACACCTTAGACGCCGAGACCAGCCCCTACCTGCTGCAACACCGAGAAAATCCTGTGCATTGGCAGCCTTGGGGACCAGCGGCACTGGCCATGGCGACGGAACAGGATAAGCCGATTTTACTTAGCGTGGGTTACGCGGCTTGCCACTGGTGCCACGTCATGGCCCATGAATCATTTGAGAATCAACAGATTGCGGCGCTGATGAATGAGCTGTTCATCAATATCAAAGTTGACCGCGAGGAACGCCCCGACATTGACGCGATCTATATGTCGGCACTCCACCTCCTGGGCCAGCAGGGCGGTTGGCCTTTGACCATGTTTCTAACCCCCGCCGGCGAGCCGTTTTGGGGCGGCACCTATTTTCCGCCGGAATCACGATGGGGCCGGCCCGGATTTCCTGACGTGTTGCGCCAGATCCATCACATCTTCCGGGCCGAGAAAGATAAGGTCGAAAAGAACACCAATCTTCTGCTCAGCGCGTTGGCCGAGATGAGCCAGGCCGAGACGGCAAATGATAGCGGTGCGCCAGGCCTAACCACTGAAACACTCGATCAAGCTGCGGCGCGCATTCTCGAGCAGGTTGACATGATCGATGGCGGCTTACGCGGCGCGCCTAAATTTCCTCAGCCCTCGATCTTCTCGCTGGTGTGGCGCGCGTACATAAGAACCGGTGAGCCCAGCTATCGTGAAGCTGTCACGGTAACCCTCGATCGAATGTGCCAAGGCGGTATCTACGACCACGTCGGTGGTGGATTTGCCCGCTATGCCACTGATGCGGTTTGGCTGGTGCCCCACTTTGAAAAAATGCTCTACGACAACGCGCAATTGATTGAGCTGCTTACCGAAGCATGGCGAGAGTCAAAAAATCCGCTCTACGCAGCGCGCATTGATGAAACCGTTGCGTGGATCGTCCGCGAAATGATTGCCGAGAATGGCGCGTTTGCTGCTTCCCTTGATGCCGACAGTGAGGGCGTCGAAGGTAAGTATTACGTGTGGACGGAGGCCGAGATCGATGCCGTACTGGGCCCTTCCGCGGGCGCGTTCAAATCTGCGTATGGCGTCACTGCGGGCGGCAATTGGGAGGGAAATACAATCCTGAACCGCACCGGCCGACCCAAGTTGCTCGATGAGTCGACCGAAAGAGACCTCGCGATTAGCCGCCAATTGCTGCTGAGCGAGCGCGAGAAAAGGATCCGGCCGGGCTGGGACGACAAAGTATTGGCCGACTGGAACGGCCTGATGATAGCGGCCCTAGCCCAGGCCAGCGTCACTCTGAGCCAGGAATCCTGGCTCTCGCTCGCCGCTTCGGCTTATCAGGCTATCGTCGACGATATGGACCAGGACGGACGCCTCCGCCATTCGTATCGTGCCGGCCAAGCCAAGCACAGCGCCCTGCTCGACGACTATGCCAACATGATTCGAGCAGCCATCGCACTCTATGAAGCGACCCTGATAGAAACTTATCTCGACGACGCCAAGCGTTGGATTAGCAGCGTCGAAGCGCACTACCGAGTTCCAGAAATCGGTGGATACTTCTACTCCGCCGATGACGCCGAAGCGCTGATCACGCGCACACGATCCGTGATCGACAACGCTGTTCCGGCTGGGAACGGAACCATGGCTTATGTTTTCGCCAAACTTTACCACCTGACCGGCGACGATCAATTCAGGGCTCGGGCAACCGAGGTCATTGACGCCTTTGCCGCGGCAGCCAGACGCAACGTGCTCGCGGTTCCGACACTGCTCAACGCGTTTGATCTATTGACCAATGCCATCCAGGTGGTGGTGGTGGGCGATTTGCAGGCCCAAGCAAGCCAGGAACTTGCGACCGCGGTATGGCGCGCCCCAGTACCTAATTTGGTGTTCCTGCGTCTCGACAGCGTCGACCAACTGCCGCCCTCACATCCGGCCGCTGGCAAACACCAAATCGACGATAAGCCAACCGCGTATGTATGTGTCGGAACGGTGTGCTCGCAACCAATCACCGATGTTCAGATACTCAACGACACGCTGGACCACACGGGTGTGCGAGGCCTTGTGGGCAATTAGAATGTTTTGATATCAAAACAAAAGCGGTGCGCGATTGAGGGCTGATGGTTGTTGAGAAGAATCTCCGGTGTGAGGTGACAAATAAACAGGGGATGGTTAAAGTATCATCGGAACAACCACTTAACTGCAATTCCGAACGATTGACGGGGGAAACTAAGCGGTGATAAGAGCACCTACACCGGTCGGCACTAGTGCTGTGGGTATTGTTCGGTTACCTTCCCCATGTTGTAAGCGGCAATACGGGCGCGTTCCTGCCCGCCGTTCCACCAAACAAATCTTGAGGCGTCCACAGATTTACACGATGCGTTGGTAAGCCGGCGTCGTAAGGGAGGATTTTATGGTAAAGGCAATTCAATTTCGCACGACGGGCGGACCCGAGGTTCTCAAGTGGGAGGACGTCGACGTCGGCAAGCCGGGTTCGGGTCAAGTGCGGATTACCCATCGGGCCATCGGACTCAATTTCCTCGATTGCTACTTCCGCTCCGGTCTCTATCCAATGCCCAGTAAGCCCAGCGGCGTTGGGGTTGAAGGCTCGGGCGTTGTCGATGCGGTGGGCCGGGGCGTCAAGAACGTCAAGGTCGGCGATCGTATTGCCTACGTGTTAGGTCCACTGGGCGCCTATTCCGAAGCACGCCTCATCGCAGCCGAGCATCTGATAAAATTGCCCCGCGATATTGATTTTGGAACCGCCGCGGCCGCTATGCTCAAGGGCACCACCGCGCAGTATCTCATTCGGCGCACCTATCCGGTTAAGAAGGGCGACATCGTCCTATTCCATGCGGCCGCCGGTGGGGTCGGGATAATCGCGTGTCAGTGGCTCAAATCGCTCGGGGCAAAGGTCATCGGAACGGTCGGAAGCGACGAGAAAGCCAAGCTGGCAAAGCGCAACGGATGTTGGCAAACGATCAACTATCGCAAGGAAGATTTCGTCAAGAAAGTTACCGAGTTCACCAAGGGCGCTGGCGTGCCGGTGGTCTATGATTCGGTCGGCAAAGACACCTTCAACAAGTCACTCGAGTGCATGGCGCCGCTCGGCATGATGGTGCTATTCGGACAATCGTCCGGACCGGTTCCCCCGTTCAACGTGGGCACGTTGGCGCGCGGATCGCATTTTGTTACCCGGCCCGGCCTCGGCCACTATATTGGGACGCGAGCCGATTACGAGGCGACTTGCCGCGACTTGTTTAAGACTATCCGATCGGGCGCGGTAACCATGCGGGTTAACCAACGCTTCGATCTCAAGGATGCCGCGAAGGCGCATCAAGCGCTTGAAAGCCGGCAGACGACGGGAGCAACCTTGTTGATTCCGTAGCTGCAAAACCATCGAAACACGAAACGGCCGCTGAAAGGCGGCCGCTTTCATTTGATCCTGGCCGCCTTTCAGCGGCCGTTTTCATTTAGTCCTGGGCCGCCTTCCGGCCGGCCGTTTTCGTTTGACCTTGGGCCGCCCTCCCAGACAGCCGCTTTCATGCGAACTTCAATCGCTTTACGAGCGGGGGCGCTGGTGTTGGATGAGGGTTGATCCGCCTAAGTGTTCATGGTGTCGAAGAAATCATTATTGCTCTTCGATTCCTTGAGTTTCTCGAGCAGAAACTCCATCGCATCAACCGTTCCCATCGGCGTCAAAATACGGCGCAATACCCACATCTTCGACAGCGTACCCTTGTCGACCAGCAGCTCTTCCTTGCGCGTGCCAGACTTGAGCATGTCGATGGCGGGCCAAGTCCGCTTATCCGCGAGCTTACGATCGAGCACGATTTCCGAGTTACCGGTACCCTTAAACTCTTCAAAGATCACTTCGTCCATGCGACTACCGGTTTCGATCAGGGCGGTTGCAATGATAGTCAGCGACCCTCCCTCTTCGATATTGCGTGCCGCGCCGAAAAACCGTTTCGGCCGTTGCAACGCGTTGGCATCGACACCGCCCGTCAGGACCTTTCCCGATGACGGTACGACGGTGTTGTAGGCACGGGCCAAACGGGTGATCGAATCAAGCAGGACCACAACATCCCGCTTATGCTCAACCAGGCGTTTCGCTTTTTCCATCACCATCTCGGCGACTTGCACGTGCCGGACGGCGGGTTCGTCAAAGGTGGAACTGATCACCTCGCCGTTGACCGACCGATCCATATCGGTGACTTCTTCGGGTCGCTCATCGATCAGCAAAACGATCAGATAGCACTCCGGATGATTCACCGCGACGGCATGAGCAATGTTTTGCAGGATGACCGTTTTACCCGTCCGCGGCGAGGCTACGATCAAGGCGCGCTGCCCTTTGCCGAGCGGCGAGATGAGATCAATGACCCGTGTACTGCGGTCGGTCACCGTCGGATCCTCAACTTCTAATTTGATTTTTTCTTCAGGATAGAGCGGCGTGAGGTTATCGAAATTGACTTTGTGCCGGCTGTGCTCGGGATCCTCAAAATTGATGGTATTGACCTTAAGCAGCGCGAAATAGCGCTCGCCATCTTTGGGCGCGCGTATCTGCCCCTCAACGGTATCGCCGGTCCGCAACGTAAATCGGCGGATTTGACTTGGACTGACATAGATATCGTCGGGACCAGGCAGATAGTTGGCCTCCGGCGATCTGAGAAATCCAAATCCGTCCTGCAGGATTTCGAGAACCCCACTGCCAGAAATTTGAATATCATTTTCGGCAAGCTGCTTGAGGATCGCAAACATCATATCCTGCTTGCGCAGGGCACTCGCGTTCTCAATTTCCAGCTGTTCGGCGTAATTCAGAAGCTCCGTCGGAGTCTTCTGCTTGAGCTCGAGAAGATTCATATTGCTCGGATGATGAGGTTTGCCAACGTTGACTCACGACCCACGTGTTGGGCTCGAAATTGTGCGCAACGAATATTTGCGCAACGACGATTGGGGAGATGCATGTGGGCGCAGATTACGCTGCGCCGGGTTTAGAACCAGTCAGAGCATTATATATTGCGCAGTAAATGTCAAAACAAGACTTTGCAGGCAGATAGACAATACGTGATCTCGATTCCGAACTAGAACGGCTTCGCCACCACCATTATCACCACAACCACCAATATTACCGCCGGCACTTCATTCGCTATTCGATAGACTCGCGCGCTGTGCCGGTTACGGTCCTCAGCGAATGCCCGACGCCAGTTGGAGTAGGTACCGTGTAGTGCCCCTAGCCCCAGAACGAGCGCTAGCTTGACCCAAATCCAGCCCGCGCTCCAGTCGACAATTCCAGGCGTCAGCAGCAACAAAATACCAAAGATAAACGTCGCGGACATGGCCGGATTAATGATCCCGCGAAGTAATCGTCGCTCCATCACTTTGAGCATCGCCGATGCGGGAGATCCTGGATCAACATCGCAGTGATAGACGTAAAGTCGCGGTAGATAGAGCATGCCGGCCATCCACGCGACCATCGATATGATGTGCAGAGCTTTGGTCCACAAATAAAACTCAGCGAGCCAGGTCACAGCCCCGCCTCCTCTTCAATCATTGGACACGGGCAAGCCGACATAGCGGGAGCACAGACCCGACCCCCTGTCGCCGAATCAACTCTGGTCTTGCGCGCCAGCGCGGCCCCCACCATGGCCCCGAGCCCAGCGATGAAACTTGGATGCGTTCCCGCTGTGGCGACGCGATGAAAACTCTTAACACCACAACGTTCTGCGAGGGCTCGAAACGTCATATCGAGTTCAACCAAGGTCTCGGAATGCTCAGAAACGAACGATATGGGCGCTATGATCACCGACTTTTGATCGCCACCAGCGCGCTTTATCTCGGTTTCGGTTGATGGGCCAATCCACTCAAGCGGTCCAACCTTGCTCTGATAACAGACAACCCAATCAAGCTTGCCACTAATTCGTTTCGATATCGTATCTATTATTGCGGTGGCTGTTCGCAGCACGTGATCGGGATAGGGATCGCCACTTTCGACGATACGTTTGGGCAGCCCATGAGCCGAGAACAATATGCGCAGGTGATTGGGCTCTTTGTTGCTTTCGGCGATGGTCGTTGCCAGCAATTCAGCCTGACATTGAACCCATTCCGCTTGCTCCGGATAGCAACACACGGATGTGGTGGGCACCGATAACCCACTCTTTTGCGCCGATCGATGCCAGGCAGCCAGCGATGACGCGGTCGTGGTTGATGAGTATTGCGGGTAGAGCGGCACCAGCACGACCCGATCCGGCGCAAATTCCTTAACCCGATCAACAGTCTCTGATGTAAGCGGATGCCAATAACGCATGGCCACAAAAACACCGTAGGAATCGATGTCCACGTGGTTTAGCTCCGTGGCAAGCGCGTCTGCCTGGCATTTTGTTTCAGCCAGAAGCGGTGATCCACCTCCGATTTTGCCATATATTTGTTTTGCCTCAGCCGTGCGACGACGGGAGATCCATCGTGCGAGCAAAAGCCGCAACACCGCTGGGACCCTCAATATGGCTGGATCGCTGAAAAGATTGCGCAAGAACGGCTCAACAGCTTCAGGACGGTCAGGCGCACCGAGATTGAACAGGACAACCGCGATCTTCACGACCGCGGTCTCTCCCAGGCGCGAATTATTTCACCAAGGTGAGCGACGTTGTCCGGCGGTGTTTCTGGCACGATGCCATGCCCGAGATTGAATATATGGGAAAATGGTGCAAATTCACTGAGTAGCCGAGCTGCCTCCTGCTCCAACGCCACCCCGCCGGCAACCAGAATGGAGGGATCCAAATTTCCCTGAAGAACGGGATTGTCGCCGAGATTCCGAGCCGCCCAGCCGGCCTCTACCGTGGTATCCAAACTCACCCCGTCAACACCGGTGGCAGATCCGTAGCCGACCATCATCGAGCCGGCACCACGTGGAAATCCGATGATCGGTACAGTGGGATGCCGGGCTTTGAAACGTGCAACGATTTCCGCAACTGGTTCAACACACCAACGCCGGAACGATGGCAGCGCCAGCAACCCCGACCAGGTATCAAATATCTGAACAATGTCCGCGCCGGCTTCAACTTGCTGGTCGAGATACGCAACTGTCGCATCCGTGAGTAGGCGGATCAGGGTCGCAAACTCATCCGGTTCGGCGGCCGCCCATCGGCGGGTCGCCATGAACTGGCTTGAGCTACCGCCCTCGACCATATAGACGGCCACCGTCCAGGGTGCGCCAGCAAATCCGATCAATGCCGTATCCGACGCAAGCTCAGTACGTACGCGTTTCAAGGTTTCAAAAACCGGACTAAGATGGTCCAAAATCCCCCGCGACTCCAGCTTAGCGACATCCTTGGCGGACCGTATGGTTGGTTCAAGACGTGGTCCGGTGCCTTCTAGATAACGAACCGTCTGACCCAGTGCGTCAGGGATCAATAAGATATCCGCAAACACGATTGCCGCATCGGGGTGGAACCGCCGAATCGGTTGTAGCGTCACCTCAGCCGCAAGGTCCGGCGAGTAACATAACGTCAGAAAATCAGGAACCGCGCTACGAATCTCGCGATACTCGGGTAAATACCGGCCTGCTTGCCGCATGAACCAAAATGGCGGCCGGGAGGGTATCGATCCCCCCTGTAACAGGCTAACGATCGATTTGTCGGAGTCAGGCAACTGAACGTTCACGAGTTAAAAGACCTATCTTCAATACTAATAGAGAGTAATTAGGTAGATGTAGTTGTAGGGCGGTGAAATGTGGGGATCATAAAGTGTCCACCGAATGTTTGGCCGTAGCAGAATTTCCAACTCTGCGGAAGCGACATCGTGGAAAACAACCGGTGGTGTAACTGTCTACACGCAGCTACCAACGGCGTTGAATGATGTGAGTCACGGTGATTCATCTAGTGGATCACTAAGTTGATCATGCAATTAACCCCCTGGTTCCAAAAGTTGTGGCAAGGTCCTACAGAGAGGATAGATGCCGAGCAGCAGGGCTGATCCTTGATCAAACCGGTTCGTGTCGCAACGATCCACAATGTATTCCGTAGTTGGCACTGATTGACCAACAGCGTTATTCCAAGAGCGTATGACTAAATTTCACGTGCACCTCATTTCCGACGCGACCGGTGAGACTCTCACGGCGCTGGCAAACGCCGCGATAACCCAGTTTGAGGTGGCCGATTCATCGCAGCATTTATGGCCGATGGTACGGACTAAACAACAACTCGACGATGTCGTTGAAGATCTCAAGAGTAGCCCGGGCGTGGTTTTGTTCACGCTTGTTCAAAAGGATTTGCGCGATCACTTGGTGTCGTCGTGTCGTGTGCTGCGAATTCCCTGCGTGTCGGTGTTAGATCCCGTGCTGCGCACCTTGGCAGCATATTTCGGTGTCGAGAGCCAGGATCAACCCGGTCGCCAGCACGTGCTCGATGCAGACTACTTTAACCGGATCGACGCAATGGACTTTGCGCTTGCGCATGATGATGGTCAGGCAACGCCGGCGCTTGCTGAAGCCGACGTCGTACTGGTTGGCGTTTCGCGAACGTCCAAGACACCAACTTGCGTCTATCTGGCCAATCGCGGGGTAAGAGCGGCGAATGTCCCCTTGATTCCCGGGCGTCCGCTGCCCGAGGATCTAACAACATTTACTGATCCCCTGATTGGTCCTCTGATCGTCGGTCTGACGGCAAGCCCCGACCGGCTTGTTCAAATCCGCCGAAATCGGTTGTTGGAGCTTAAGGAAACCGCACAGACGCCATATACCGATCCTGATGGAGTTCGAACTGAGGTAAGAGACGCCCGCCAGTTGTTCGCCCGCAACAATTGGCCAGTGATTGATGTAACGCGCCGCTCGATAGAGGAAACCGCAGCAAAGATATTGGCGCTGCTTGAACGCCGTCGCGAGACCAACTCGTGACCGAGCTTGTTCTCGCCTCGCGCAGTTCGATCCGACGCGAAATGCTGGAACGAGCCGGCCTCATCAGCCGCGCCGTGCCCTCGAACGTTGACGAAGACTCGATCAAGGCGATATGCCGCAAGGAAGAACTCGATACCCGGGCGACTGCCGAGCAGCTGGCTCGGTCCAAAGCTCTGGACGTCGCCCAGGCGGAACCCCAAGCGCTGGTGATTGGGGCCGATCAAATCCTGGAATTTGGCGAAGCCTGGTTGGGCAAACCGCGAAATCGAGCTGATGCAGCCGACCAACTACATCAGCTCAGCGGCCAGTCGCACCGATTGGTCACGGCTGTAAGTTTGGTTGCTGGTAAGACGGAGACCTGGCGGCACTGCAGTATCGCCACGTTGACGATGACGAACCTGGATGATCGCGGAATCGAGCAATATTTGGACCTAATTGGCGACGCCGCATACGAAGCGGTTGGTGCCTACCAGGTTGAGGGCCGCGGTATTTGCTTATTTGATTGCATCGATGGCGATTTCTTTTCGATCCTGGGATTGCCGCTGCTACCGCTGCTACGGGAATTGCGTGCGCGGGGCGACGTGTTTTAATGAGTATTACGGGACGCACGAAATTGGCCGGCGTTTTTGGCTGGCCGGTCGCACATTCGCGATCGCCACTGCTGCATAATTATTGGTTAGCCGAATACGCAATCGACGGTGCCTATGTGCCGCTGGCGGTTGATCCGCTACATTTCGAGGACGCACTTCGATGCCTTGCCAAGTTTGGTTTCGCCGGCGCGAACATCACCGTCCCGCATAAGGAATCGGCGCTCGCGTGTGTGGATGAGGTTGATGAACTAGCCACGCGCATGGGCGCGGTTAACACCGTCATCGTCGGCCCGCGGGGAGAGCTCTGCGGCAGCAACACCGATGGCTATGGATTCATAACCAATTTGGCGACGGATGCACCCGAGTGGCACCCCGAACGCGGGCCCGCCGTGGTGATTGGTGCCGGCGGCGCAGCCCGAGGTGTCGTGGTTGCTTTGCTCGATGCGGGTGTGCCGGAACTTAAGATCGTTAACCGCTCGAGCGAACGTGCCGATGCGCTTACTCGCGATATCACCGATCCACGTCTCAGCCCTGCGGCCTGGTCGGAGCGACATCTCGCCTTGGCCGATGCCGGTCTGCTTGTCAACACGACCGCGGCCGGACTCAGTGGGCATAACTCGCTAGATCTGGATCTCGATTTGCTGCCGCGTGATGCGGTGGTGACCGACTTGGTTTACGACCCGCTGATAACGCCGCTTCTCCACCAAGCCCGTGACCGCGGCAATCCGGTCGTTGACGGGCTCGGCATGCTAATTCACCAAGCGCGACCGGGCTTTGAGGCTTGGTTTGGGATTCAGCCCACGCCGACGACGGCACTGCGCGACCTGCTCGAGCGCGATATCGCAAACGATGATGTCGCGACATGATCATCCTCGGATTGACCGGATCGATTGGTATGGGAAAAACCGAGGCAGCAAAAATATTTCGTCGCCTCGAGGTTCCGGTTTTTGATGCCGATGCTATCGTTCACAAACTCCTTGGTACGAACGGGGAGGCGGTTACCGAGGTCGCCCGGTTATTTGCCAATGCCGTCCAGGATGGGATCGTCAACCGTCTGGTGCTAGGTGCAATGGTGTTCGATCAGCCCATCGAATTGAAGCGATTGGAGGGCATTCTCCATCCGCGGGTGCGGCGCGAAGAGGGGCGTTTTCTCGCCAATGCGTCGCGTCGCGGTGAGCCGCTGGTCGTGCTCGACATCCCACTTTTGTTCGAAAGTGGGCACGAGAACCGCTGCGACGCTACGGTTGTGGTAAGCGCTCCAGAATTCGTCCAACGCGGTCGTGTTCTCAGAAGGCCAGGCATGACGACAGCTAAATACGCTGCCATCCTGGAGCGTCAGATGCCCGATGCGGAGAAACGATCCCGCGCTGATTTTGTTATTCCGACCGGCCTGGGCAAGCGTTTCAGCTTGCAGCGGATTCGTCACATCATCACAATGCTGTGCGACCTGCCCGAGAGTGGATTCGCCGCGTCCTTACAACATCGGCACTTGTATGCGTGAACCTGCGTATGCGTGAAATCGCACTGGATACGGAAACGACCGGTCTTGATCCGGCCGATGGCCATCGCGTCGTCGAGATCGGATGCATCGAACTCATCAATCACATTCCGACGGGCGAGATCTTTCATACCTATCTCAATCCCGAACGAAGTATGTCGCACGATGCTTACGCGGTTCACGGACTGGACGACACGTTCCTTGGGAAACAAGCGCTGTTTGCCGATATCGCCGACGCGTTTCTCGAGTTTGTCGGAGGTTCGCCGCTGGTAATACACAATGCAACTTTTGATCTGAAATTCATCAATAGCGAACTGCAGCGCGCCGCGCGTGGCCCGCTTGAGGTCGCGAAAGTCGTTGATACACTCGAACTCGCGCGCCACAAATTTCCCGGATCGCCAGCCAGCCTCGACGCCCTGTGCCGTCGCTTTGGGATCGACAATAGTGTTCGCACCAAACATGGCGCGTTGCTCGACGCCGAACTTCTATCGTGCGTCTACGTTGAGTTAATCGGGGGACGCCAGCCGGCGCTTGGCCTACAACACGAGCCCACGACACCGTCGTTGGCGCGGGTGAACACCTCGGTCGTGCGGGCACCGCGACCGCATGCACCGTCCGATGCAGAACTGGTTGCGCATGCCGCGTTCATCGCAGGGTTGGAGAACCCGATCTGGGCCTCGCCGCAACACTAATCGATCCGACTGGTAGCCAGGCTCCGACCCACAAAGTCGGGCTAGTCGTTTTGAACGATCGCTCCTTCGTCCGGAACTGGCGTCGCGGTGCCTGCGCCCTGGGTCGAGCTTTGCTGTTGTGACAAGTGATTGCGATAGAGCGCACCGAAATCGATCGGGTCGAGATACATCGGCGGGAAACCGCCGCCGCGGGTCGTCTCCGCAGCGATTTGGCGGGCGAATGGAAACAATAACCGTGGCGCTTCGATAAGGCACACCGCATGACGCTGTGCTTCGGGGATTCGGGTCAAGTCGAAAAGCCCGGCATATTCGAGTTCAAGCACGAACGCCGCACGCTCGTTGCTACGCGCGTCGGCACGGATATTGAGGGTTACCTCATAGCCGAGATCGCCGGCCGGTTTGGCCTCGACATTGACATTGACGTCGATCCGCGGTTGCTCGGGTTGCAGCAGACTCCCCGGCGCGTGTGGATTCTCGAATGACAGATCTTTGATGTATTGGGCACGTATACCCATTGCCGGGACGGATCCTTGATCGACCGCGTTCGCTGGCGCTGCGTCGCCCTCCGTAGCTGTGTTTGTAGAGTCGTCCGACATCAACCAGCCTCCCGTTCGATTTGCGCTCACCGCTATCACGGATCTTGGAGAGCGACAACATTGGCTGCCTTAGCGATGGTCGATCCCGCGTGTCGGCGGCTTAGGCTCGTCTTCGGTCAGGTCTTCATAGTCGCCATCGATCACACTACCGTCCTCATTGCCGGTGGCGCCGGTCCTTAATCCGGGCTGCGACAAGTGGACGTGGCGGGCGAGTGAGCTACGTAGCCACTGTCGCAAATATGGAATCAACAGCAATCCCCCAATTGCATCGGTGGCGAAACCCGGCGTGAGCAAAAGAGCGCCAGCCACGAACAAACACAACCCATCGAACAGCTCCGCCACGGGAAGGCGATTGTTGGCGAGCTCCGATTGGGCACGCGCAATGATACTCAACCCCTGCCGCCGGATCAGGAACGTTCCGAGGAACGCGGTGATGACGGCGAGCGCCAGTGTCGGCCATAAACCGATTACGCCACCGACCACGATGAACAAAGCGATCTCGATCAACGGTACGAGAAGGATCGCCAGGAATATGAGATAGGCCATTGGGGATCACCGCTGGGCCTGACAGCCGTGCGACGCTGCTGGACCAAGTCTACGCGAACCGCTATCCTGGCGGTTTCGGGGCGCGCTGTATAGACCTTGCGACGGCGCCTCAGGCCAGGGAAATGGGCGAAAGCAAGCTTCTCGACATTCTAATCTTTGCGATGATCGCGGGATTTATATTCCTGCGGCTACGCGGCGTGCTTGGTCGGCGAACCGGTCAGGAAAAGCCGCCGCCGGACCTCGTTTCCCAAAGACGCGACGAACGGGGCGAAGAAAACGTCGTGCAGCTCCCAGAGCGCGAACCCCGCGATGGCGATACCGACGAAATCGACGCCGAGCCCCAGGCTGAGCCGGCGCCCGAATCTGGGGGGCCAGAGCAGGCAGGCGCTTCCACCCTAGCGGCCGGCCTCACGCAAGTTCGCCTTGCGGACAAGACATTCGACGAAGTCGGCTTCATCGAGGGCGCGCGGGTGGCTTACGAGATGATCGTCACGTCATTCGCAAACAGCGATATCGATACGCTGCGGCCGCTGGTGGCCGATGAGGTTTATCAGAATTTCGCGTCGGCGATAGATCTGCGCGAGGAACGCCAGGAATCGGTTGAGACCACGATTCTCAGTATCAAATCGGGCGATATCATCGAGGCGGGCGTGAGCGGCTCGATTGCCGAGGTTACGGTTAAATTTGTGACCGAGATGGTAAGTGTCACCCGCAATTCCGATGGTGAGGTCACGGCCGGCGATACGCGAGCGGTTCAGGAAGTGACCGACATCTGGACCTTCGCACGCAGTACCAAGAGTTCCGATCCCAACTGGACCCTGATCGAAACCCGCAGTCCCCATTAATGCGCCAACGCTGGGTGATCGTCGCAGTCGCGGTAGTGCTTGTCGCGGCTGGCGCGCTCTATTGGCTGTATCGTCCAACCCCGACGCTGCCTGACCGCGCAGTCCTGACAAGGGCTGCGTTCTCGGACCTTCAAGGCTGGCGATCCGCCGATCTTGCAGCGGCGTTAGCCGCCTTTTTGCGTAGTTGCGATCGCTTTGCCAACTTGCCGGTTGATCGCAGTCTCGGTGCCAACGGTATCGCCGGGCGGGTTTCTGATTGGCGCGCGGCATGCGATCGGTCGGTTGCTGTCGATGCCACAAATGCAGACTCGATTAGACGATATTTTGAACAGGAGTTCACCCCTGTCGCGGTTGCCAATAACGACCAAACGAGTGGGTTGTTCACTGGGTATTACGAACCAGAATTGCGGGGGAGTCGTCGACAGCACGGACGTTTCCAAGTCCCGCTATTCGCCAGGCCGAAAGACCTGGTGATGGTCGACCTCGGCCACTTTCGCAAGCAACTCCGCGGGCAGCGCATTGCCGGGCGCGTGGTCGATGGTCGCTTGCGGCAGTTTGAAACGCGTGCTGCGATCGAAGCTGGCGCACTCGCGGATCGCGGCCTGGAACTGTTATGGGTTGACGACGCGATCGATGCGTTTTTCCTCCACATCCAGGGCTCTGGCCGCGTCGTACTCGATGATGGCGCCATCGAACGAGTCGGCTATGCCGGCCAGAATGGGCACGCCTATTTTGCCATCGGTCGCGAGCTCATCGAGCGTGGGGTGCTCCATCGAGACGACGTGTCTTTGCAATCGATCCGCGCCTGGCTCATCGCGAACCCCGACCAAGCGCGGGCGGTCATGAACAAGAACGCCTCGTACGTGTTCTTTCAACCAATTCAGGGTGATGGACCGAAAGGGGCATTTCAGGTGGCGCTCACGCCTCGCGCATCGCTGGCAATCGATCGTCGCTTTATTCCGCTTGGTGTTCCGGTGTGGCTCGAAACGCTGTTACCGGAATTGGCGGCCGACCAGGCTGGAAACCCGATGCCCTGGCAGGGATTACTTATGGCGCAAGATACCGGCGGCGCCATTCGCGGCGTGGTGCGGGGTGATATCTTCTTTGGCGCGGGCAGTGAGGCCGAAGCAATCGCAGGTCGTCTCAAAAGCCCGGGCCGATATTACGTGTTGCTACCGCGAGGTGTGGTAACGCGCGGTGATCCTTGGCCCGAGTCGCGGGATAATTGAACCCGGGCGTGGGCCTCGCGCGCCTTGCGCCGCCACCGCCCCTGGGCTTTGATGCGTGGGTGGTCGTGAACTCGGTGCGGCCTGTTCTCCAATATTTGTGTCGGTGGTGCGATGTCGGAAGCGCCGGTTACTGTGGCCCTCTTCGTGACGTGTCTGGTGGATCTGTTTCGACCGCGGGTCGGCTTCGCTGCCGTGCAGCTGCTTGAGCAAGCCGGATGTCGGGTCGAGGTTCCGGCGATGCAGACGTGCTGTGGTCAACCGGCTTACAACGCCGGCGACAAAGCCGACGCCGAGGCCATCGCGCGTCAGGTGGTCGATGCGTTTGCACGCTATGACTATGTGGTGGTCCCCTCGGGCAGTTGTGCGGGCATGCTCCGCAACCACTATCCAAGCCTGCTGGCCGGCGATGGGGGCTATCATGAACGCGCGACCGCGTTAGCGAATCGGTGCTGGGAGCTGACTGCTTTCCTGGTCGATATTATGGGAGTCGAATCGGTTACCGCACCCTTTGACGGTGTCGTCACTTACCACGACTCGTGCTCAAGCCTGCGCGAAGTCGGAACCCGCAACCAGCCCAGACTTCTGCTGAACAGCATGGCTGGCTTGCGCCTGGAGGAAGCGCCCAGTGCCGAAGTGTGTTGCGGCTTCGGCGGGACGTTCAGCGTCAAATACTCGGCCATCTCGATTGAAATGGTGGACCGTAAAGCGACCGCTCTGACAGCGTCCGATCCTGATGCGATCGTGGGTGCCGACCTCGGCTGTCTGCTCAACATCGCCGGCCGGCTGAAGCGTACGGGCAAGACAATCGCGGTCCGTCACGTCGCCGAACTCCTAGCCGGCGATATTGACGGTCCGGCAGTCGGTGAGGGTGCTTGAGCGATGGAAAGTACGGCGCACACCTTCAAAGACAACGTCGACGATGCGTTGAAAAAGGAAAACTTGAAAACCGCAATGCGCCGGCTTGAGACGACGATTGGGCCGTCGCGTCTGGCGGCGCGCGACCGCCTGCCTGAATTCGATGCGTTATGTGATCAAGCGCGGGACATCAAAGATCACACCCTCGCCAATCTCGACGCCTATCTAGAAAATTATGAAGCCAAGGTTCGCGACCACGGCGGCCACGTGCACTGGTGCGCGACACCTGAGCAAGCCCGCCAAAAGATCCTCGATCTTTGTCGCGCCGCAGATGCGAAAACCGTCACCAAAGGGAAGTCGATGATTGCCGAAGAAATCGGCCTCAACGACTTTCTCGAAGCTCACGATATCGAGCCGATCGAAACCGATCTCGGCGAGTACATCATTCAGCTGGCCGGTGAACCGCCGAGTCATATTATTGCGCCGGCGGTTCATATGACGAAGGAAGACGTCGCCGATCTGTTTTTCGAGAAGCACCAAGTCTACGACCTGCCGCGCCGCGAGGAGCCCCGCGAGTTGGTCGATGATGCACGCAAGATCCTGCGGCCGAAATACGGCGCGGCCGATGTCGGCATCACCGGCGCGAATTTCCTGATCGCTGAAACCGGCAGCTCGATCATCGTCACCAACGAAGGCAACGGGGACCTCACGCAGAGTTTACCAAAAACCCATATTGTCGTGGCCAGCCTCGAAAAGGTGGTGCCGACGCTAGCAGACGTGACCACGATTCTTCGCGTTCTGGCGCGCTCGGCGACAGGACAAGAATTCTCCACTTACACAACGTTTTCGACCGGGCCGCGCCGCGATGGGGATCTCGATGGTCCGGAAAACTATCATGTCGTGTTACTCGATAACGGGCGCAGCACGATGTTGGGCGGCGAGTTTCGCGACATGCTGCGCTGCATTCGTTGTGGTGCGTGCATGAACAATTGCCCGGTATACGGTTCGATCGGCGGTCACGCATATGGCTGGGTTTATGTTGGGCCCATGGGTGCGGTTCTCACACCGAGCCTGATTGGACTCGAAAACGCGCACGACCTACCCAACGCATCGAGTTTCTGCGGACGCTGCGAGGAAGTGTGTCCGATGCGCATCCCGCTCCCGAAGATGATGCGGCTGTTGCGCGAACAGGCGTTTGGCGAGAAGCTGGCGCCGGCTCGCGAACGGTGGGCCATGCGGATGTGGGCCGCCCTTGCCACGCGGCCGCGTCTCTACCGCACGCTGAGCGAGGCGGTAGCCAGAGTCCTGGGCAATTCGGGATGGCGACGCGGCGCGTTTCGCTATTTGCCATTTGCCGGTGGGTGGCTAGCCGGGCGCGACCTACCGGCACCGGAAGGCCGAACCTTCCATAGCTTGTGGCAAGAACGCTCGCGACTCGCCGCGCGGTCAAGCCGATGACTGAAACCTCGCGCGATCGCATTCTTGCCGACGTTCGGTCGTCCCTTGGGGCCGATCGCGATCGCTCGCTACGCCGCGCGTCGACCTACACATCCAATCTGATTCCCGCGCGGACGCAAAACGAAGGCGTCGATCTAGAGGCTTTGTTCATCGAGATGGCAGAAACCGTCAAATGCACGGTGGCGCGGGTAACAAGCGCCGACGGGGTACCCCAGGCGATTGCCGCGTACCTAGCAGAACACAATCTGCCCACCGATCTCGTCATGGCCCCCGATCATCGCCTCGATGAAATCCCGTGGTCGGCAGCGCCGATGCTGGGCTTTCGACGTAGCGCTGCAAATGAATCCGACATCGTCGCCATCACTGGGACGTTTGCCGCCATCGCGGAAACCGGGACGCTGATGATGGCGTCCGACCCGGAGCGGCCAAACACGCTTAATTTTCTTCCCGACAACCATATCGTTGTGGTCGACGCCAACGATATCGTAGCGACCTATGAAGACGCTTGGATGCGGCTGCGTGGCGCGGGCGAAAAGATCGAAATGCCACGTACGGTTACCTTTATTACGGGCCCCTCGCGAACCAGCGATATCGAACTGGTTCCAACGCTCGGTGCTCACGGACCGCGGCGCTTGCACATCGTCATAAGCGATGGGGCGATAAGCGGTGATGCTCGTGATGGTACCCGTGGCTAAGCGGCAATCCACTAAGGCCCGTCGCCGGGTTAGCGACGCGGAAGCCTCGTTGTTTGAAAGCGCGATGGCCGACGTGATGCGAACACCGTCGGTGCCGGAACCGCCATCGGTTCCGCCCGCCGCTCGCGCCAAGCGACCGAGCGACCCCCTAACGCCGACCCCAGAGTCGGTCAAATCTGGGGCCGTCAAATCAGAGCCGGTCAAAGCCTCCCAGCCCAAGGGCCCGGCGGTTGAGGTGAGGAAAAGATCTCTATCGCCACAGCCGGCGCGCCCGGATCGGCGGGGTGCAGCCTCGGGCATCGATCGGCGCACCGCCCAACGTTTGGTGCGCGGCCAAATGAGGGTTGAGGATCGGATTGATCTTCACGGAATGACCCAAGAAGAAGCACGTCGAGCACTCGACCGGTTTCTGACCAGCGCGGCCAGCGACGGCAAGCGCTGCGTCCTGGTTATTACCGGTAAGGGCTCGGCCCGCACCGACGATGCCGGAATCATGCCTGATCGTGAGATCGGCGTCTTGCGGCGATCCTTACCGCGCTGGCTGGCACTCCCCGGTTTGCGCGATCTCGTCGTTGCCTATCACAATGCCAAGCCCAAGGACGGGGGTGAGGGAGCGTTCTATGTGCTGCTACGTCGACGCCGCGACTAGGGCCCGGTGTTCCTCGAAACACTCTGACGTCCAATACCGCCCGAGATTTGAGCGCGCTTGCGTCCCATCGACCCGAATGGGGCCGGTGCATCGGCTGGCGGGAAACCGGAGTCCGCATTGATCACAGATAGAATTCGCGGTTTTATCTACCATGGTATGGAGCGGGGGTTTCGGCCGTTCGCCCGTAATCTGGCTGCGATCGGGATCACGCCCAACCACGTTACCGTAGCAGGAACCGCACTAACACTGGTAAGCGCGGCTTTCGTTGTTGCCGGCGAACTCGTCTGGGGCGGCGCTCTGTTTATCATTGCCGGTACGTTGGACACGCTTGACGGCACCTTGGCCCGCATGACTGGAATGGCCTCGGCGCGAGGCGCGTTTATCGATTCAACACTCGATCGAGTTTCCGAAGGGGCCATGTTTGCGGCACTCGCCTACTATTTTTCGGTGCGCGACGCGCCGATTGATGTTGCGATCGTGGTTGTCGCGTTGCTGGGCTCGGTCTTGGTGAGCTATACCCGCGCGCGCGCCGATGCGCTGGGTATCGATTGCAGCAGCGGGTTGGCAACGCGGGGCGAACGTGTATTCGTGCTAGGCCTCGGCATGATGTTCGGCTGGCCGGCCATCGCCATCTACGTCTTGGCGGTAACCACGGCTTATACCGCGGCGCAGCGGATTGCCACGGTGCTGCGCGCGCTACCGGTGCCGGCGGCAGAGAAAGAGAAATAAGAAGCCGGCCGCGTGAACGGCAGAGCAATTTCTTTCCTGGATGCTAAGTCTTAGAGGATAAACTTTGAGAGGTCGGAATCCTTGGCGAGTTCGCCGACCTGCTCCTGCACATAGTTGGCATCGACCGAGAAGGTGGAACCGGGCCGATCGGTCGCGGTGAAACTGATCTCGTCAAGCAGGCGCTCCATGACCGTGTGCAAGCGCCGGGCGCCGATATTCTCGATGCTGTTATTGATCTCGGCGGCGAGGTCGGCAATGGCGTCAATCGCGTCCTCGGAAATCTCGAGGCGAACGTCTTCGGTACCGATAAGGGCGGTGTACTGCTTGATAAGGCTAGCCTCCGGCTCGGTCAGGATAAGCCGGAAATCGTCACGGGTGAGCGCCTTGAGCTCGACCCGGATCGGTAACCGACCCTGCAACTCGGGTAGCAGATCCGAGGGTTTGGCGAGTTGGAACGCGCCCGATGCGATGAACAAAATATGGTCGGTTTTCACCGTCCCGTGCTTGGTGGGAACGGTGGTTCCTTCGATCAGAGGCAGCAGATCACGCTGCACGCCCTCGCGGCTCACGTCGGCACCATGGGTGTCCGAGCGCGCCGTGATCTTGTCGATTTCGTCGAGAAACACGATGCCATTTTGCTCGACCGAGTCGATGGCTTCTTTTGTGAGTTTCTCCGGATCAAGCAGTTTGTCGCTCTCCTCATCAATGATCAGTTCGAACGCGTCTTCGACGGTCAGACGGCGTTGGGCGGTGCGATTGCCCAGTGCTTTGCCGAGAATATCGTTGATGTTGAGCATTCCCATTTGCGCACCGGGCATGCCGGGGATTTCGAATGTTGGCATCCCGCCGGAGCTTTCCGCGACTTCAAGTTCGATTTCCTTGCTGGCGAGTTCTCCGGCGCGCAGCATCTTGCGGAACTTGGCACGTGTGTCGGCGCTGGCCGTATCGCCGACGAGAGCGTCGAGAATTCGTTCTTCGGTGGCAAGTTCGGCGCGAGCGCTTACCTCCTGGCGGCTACGCTCGCGGTTCATATTGAGCGCGATTTCAACCAGGTCCCTGACGATCTGTTCAACGTCGCGCCCGACGTAGCCAACCTCGGTGAACTTCGTCGCTTCGACTTTGAGAAAGGGGGCTTGAGCCAACCGTGCAAGGCGCCGAGAGATCTCGGTTTTGCCGACCCCGGTGGGTCCGATCATCAGGATATTCTTGGGCAGAACTTCTTCGCGTAAATCCTCCGAAAGTTGTTGCCGGCGCCATCTGTTGCGCAGCGCGATCGCAACCGCGCGCTTGGCATCGCCCTGACCGATGATATAGCGATCGAGTTCCGAAACGATCTCGCGCGGAGTGAACGACGTGTGTGGCGCGGGGGCAATTTTGGTAGCAACGGACATAGTTCGGGTTTTCTCTTTCAGGTCGATCCCTTACAGGGTTTCAACCGTTATGTCGTTGTTGGTGTAGATGCAGATATCGGCAGCGATGCCCATGGCGCGCCGCGCAATGGCTTCGGCATCCATATCATCACGGTCCGCCAGCGCGCGTGCGGCGGCGAGCGCGTAGTTGCCGCCTGATCCGAGGCCAATGAGCCCGTCATCGGGTTCCAACACGTCTCCGGTGCCCGACAGCAGCAGACTGACCTCGTGATCGGACACCGCCATCATGGCTTCCAATCGCCGCAGGTAGCGGTCGGTGCGCCAGTCTTTGGCAAGCTCAACACAGGCTCGCATCAACTGCCCGCTGTGTTTCTCGAGCTTGCCTTCGAGGCGCTCAAACAGCGTGAAAGCATCGGCGGTCGCGCCCGCGAAGCCGACGATCACCCTGCCCTCGGATAAGCGCCTGACTTTCTTGGCGCTCGCTTTCATGACGGTGTCGCCCGCGGTTACCTGACCATCCCCGGCAACGACGATTTTGTTGTCTTTGCGGACAGATAGAATTGTGGTGCCATGCCAGTCAGCCGATAACGCCATTGCTGCTAAATTCGTTCCTGCGATTGGTCGGGTAAGAGTTCACAGCGCCCCGCTAGGTTAAAGAAGCTGGGCGATTTGCACGAGTCCGGTCAAACGGGCCAGGGCTTGAATGTGTATGTCGGCGCCTGATCGGTCAAGATGGGCGGGACCAAGAATTCCCCCTAATTCGCTGGGCCGCTGTGCTTGCGATTCGTTGATGGTTACGATAATGCCACGGCGGTAGCAAAGGACCCCGGAAAATGCGCCAAGCGTCGGTTGAGCGAAAAACTCGCGAAACCTCCATTGAGGCATCGGTCGATCTCGACGGCACGGGCAGCTATGAGATATCGACCGGAATTGGCTTTCTCGATCACATGCTTGAGCAATTGTCACGGCATTCGTTGATCGATATTCGGCTGCGCGCCGAGGGTGATCTTCACATCGATCATCACCACACCAATGAAGACACCGCTTTGACGATTGGAGCGGCATTCGATCAGGCTTTGGGAGATCGGCGCGGAATTAATCGTTACGGAACAGCAATGATCCCCATGGACGAGGCCCTGACCCGGGTCGCGGTCGATTTGTCAAACCGACCCTATCTGGTTTGGAAGGTTGACTTGCGGCAACCGAAGCTTGGCAGCATGGATACCGAGTTGTTTAAGGAGTGGTTTCATGCTTTCTCCCAGGCTGGTGGCATAACCCTCCATGTCGAGAATCTTTACGGCCTCAACAGCCACCATATCGTCGAATCCTGCTTCAAAGGCTTGGCGCGCAGCTTGCGGACCGCGATTGAATTCGATCCGCGCCGCGAGCACGATGTTCCTTCAACCAAAGGTGTCCTTGGCGGTACGTTGTAGGCGTGTTGGTAAGCGATCGGCAGCATGAGGCTCTATACCATCCACCAAAGGCCGTATTGGCAAGTTAGCGAGACCAGCGCGGCGGATGAGTCCGTTTTTCTGGTGCGCGAGGGATTTAGCTGGTTTGCCCTTATTGTGCCGCTGATCTGGGCGTTGTGGCATCGGCTTTGGCTTCTGGCGGGTGCCTTCTTGTTGATTGGCGCGCTCTTTAACCTGGTGGTGTTCCTGTTGGCGATTGAGGAGCCCTATGCCTCGATTCTCGGTGGCGCCCTCCTCCTGTGGGTTGGATTTGAAGCCAACGACCTTCGACGGTGGTCGCTACGACGCGCCGGCTGGCGCGATCTTGGCATCGTCAGCGGACGCGATCGCAACGAAGCTGAGTGGCGATTTTTTGCAGCTAAGCGGCACCAACCGAACGCGGTTTAGCGGATAGAGCATTTGGTTGTGGATACGGGTCGCATTTATGTCAGCGGTCGGGCGGAGGGCGTGGTTTGACCCAGCGGGTGGTCATCATCGACTACGGTTCGGGCAATTTGCGATCCGCCGCGAAATCGTTTGAGCGCGCGGCAAGCGATAATTCGCTCGCGATTAGCCTGCGTGTGACGGCGGACGCGAAAGAGATCGCGCGCGCAGATCGTATCGTTCTGCCCGGGGTCGGTGCATTTGCTGCGTGCTACAACGGCCTCAAGGCGCTGCCGGGAATGATCGAGGCGCTGGAAGGGGTGGTGCTCGAACGGGCGCGGCCGTTTCTGGGGATTTGTGTTGGCATGCAATTGATGGCGATTTCCGGCCAAGAGCGGGGGACGCACCCAGGGCTTGGGTGGATTGCCGGAAATGTGGTTGCGATTGAGGCCAATGATGAGGATCTATCCGAGGTGCAACCAAGCGAGCTCCCGGGTCGGCGTCGGATCCCGCACATGGGCTGGAACGGACTGGAAATACTATCTGGTGGCCATCCTTTGCTGGCCGGCGTCGCCGATAACGCCAGCGTATATTTTGTACACGGCTACCAGTTTCGTGCGCACGATCCTTCTGACGTGCTTGCAACGACGTCCTACGGTGATCACATAACGGCCCTTATCTGCCACGACAATATGGCCGGCACTCAATTTCACCCCGAGAAAAGCCAAACCGTTGGCTTGCGAATGATCACCAATTTTCTCAACTGGCGGCCGTGATGACAGCAGAGACCGATATCGAGCGTGTCGATGAGTTCCGAGCCGGAGATATTGACGCAATTTGTGGGGCGACGGAGCAAGCGATCGAGGAAGGACTCGGCTTCGACTGGATTAAAAAGCCGTCGCGCCAGCTACTCGAAGCGTATTGGCGTGGCGTGCTGCTGGTGCCCGATCGGGCTCTTTTTGTTGCTCGGCTCGAGGGCATGATTGTTGGTACGTCGCAACTGGTGAAGCCCTCGCACAACAACGAAGCCGGTAACTTCAACGCGACGATAACAACATTCTTTGTGGCCCCGTGGGCGCGCGGGCACGGTCTCGCGCGAGGCTTGCTCGACACCGTCATCAGACATGCGCGTCGCGAAGGTTTCAAAATGATTAGCCTGGATGTTCGCGAAACCCAGACCGCGGCGATCAGTCTCTACGAGAGTGCAGGGTTCGAGCGCTGGGGCACCAAACCCAAATACGCCTATGTGGACGAGCGCTTCATTGCCGGTCACTACTATTTCAAAGACCTTGAAAAGAGCAAATGATCGTATTTCCGGCGATCGACTTAAAGGATGGCGCCTGCGTGCGCTTGCGCCAGGGTGATATGGCCCAGGCGACGGTGTTCTCTGAAGATCCGGCGGCCCAGGCCCAGCAATTTGTTGCGGACGGCGCGTCTTGGCTTCACGTGGTCGATCTCAATGGCGCGACGACGGGAGTTCAGGTGAACGGACCCGCGGTCGAATCCATTCTCAATACAATCGACATCCCGATTCAACTTGGCGGCGGGATTCGAGATATTGGAACGATCAGGAACTGGCTGGAACGAGGCGTCGGCCGCATCGTTCTCGGTACGGCAGCGATACGCGATCCCGACCTCGTAAGAAGTGCCTGCGAGAAATATCCCGACCAAGTGGCAATCGCCATAGATGCACGAAGCGGTCGTGTGGCAACCGATGGATGGGTGACCGATGCCGGTCGAGACGCCCTCGATGTTGCTCATGATTTCGACGACAGCGGTATCGCCGCCATCATCTACACCGATATCGACCGCGACGGCGTTTTGAGCGGGGTGAACGTCGAAACAACGGCCACGTTAGCGCGGGCGGTGGCCGTACCGGTTATCGCTTCGGGCGGAGTTGCCTCGCTTGACGATATCCGCGCCCTTAAGACTCACGAGCCGGATGGGATCGCCGGTGTTATCGCCGGACGATCTATCTACGACGGCCGGATGTCGCTGGCTGCGGCGCTCGCTGTTGCCGCCTGATGGTATTGCTGTGCTGAACGTGCGCATCATTCCCTGCCTCGACGTCGCCGGCGGGAGGGTCGTCAAGGGTGTCAACTTCGTTAATCTCATTGACGCTGGTGACCCGGTCGAACAAGCGCGGATCTACGATGCCGAAGGCGCTGACGAACTATGCTTTCTTGATATCACCGCAAGCCATGAGGGGCGCGATACGCTTTACGAAGTCGTTCGCGGTACGGCGGAGCAATGCTTTATGCCACTCACGGTCGGAGGCGGTGTGCGAACGACCGATGACGTCCGCACGCTCCTCAACGCCGGTGCCGATAAAGTTTCAATCAATACCGAGGCAGTGCGAAACCCGACCTTGGTCGCGCAAGCCGCCGAACGGTTCGGAAGTCAATGCATCGTTGTGGCCATCGATGCCAAATCCGATGGCAATGACGGATATCAGGTGTACACCCACGGCGGTCGACGAGAGACCGGCCTAGCCGCGGTTTCATGGGCGGTCCGCATGGCCGACGCCGGTGCCGGCGAGATTCTGCTAACCTCGATGGATCGCGACGGTACCCGCGAGGGATATGATATCGACCTCACCAGAGCAGTTGCCGACGCGGTTCCAATCCCGGTTATCGCATCGGGTGGCGTCGGTACGCTGCAGCACTTGGTGAGTGGCGTCCGTGAGGGCCACGCCACTGGGGTGTTGGCTGCGTCGATCTTCCACTTTGGAGATCATACGATCCACCAGGCCAAAACGGCGATGGCGAAAGCAGGACTGCCCGTGCGACTTGCGTAAGGGACGCAGCCGATACGCAATGGCATCCCGCTTAAGCGACGTGCATTCGTGACACTGGAGGCCAAATCTGGTACGCGACCGCAACGGATTGCAAAACGCGGGGCGGCGCTATGAGTTCGACGCCAACAGATGACGACACTGCTCGAACCGCCGAAATCCTAGCCAGGCTATCGGCTACAATCGAGGCGCGCCGCGACGCCGATCCGGCTCATTCCTATGTCGCGAAGTTGTTTGCCGAGGGCACGTCGTCGATCGCAAAAAAGGTCGGCGAAGAGGCGGTCGAGACCGTTCTCGCGGCATCCAGCGAGGAACCCCAAGCGGTGATTCGCGAAAGCGCAGACCTTGTCTTTCACTTGATGGTGTTGTGGTCCCACTGTGGGATCGGACTGGCTGATGTCGTGGCCGAATTGGAACGTCGCGAGGGGTTGTCAGGCCTAGAGGAAAAACGACAACGCCCAACATCTTGATAGCCAATCAAAGTCCACACAGCCATTCGTCCAAGGAAATCGAAGGTCCGGTTATGTCTTACGATCGTGACAATATCTTTGCCAAAATCCTGCGCGGTGAAATTCCGTGCGCCAAGCGCTATGAGGATGAGTTCGCGCTTGCGTTCGACGATATCAGTCCGGCCCGCCCCATCCATGTGCTGGTGATACCGAAGGGAGAATTCGTCTCAATGGACGATTTCTCGACCGCCGCCAGCGGCGAGCAAATAGCCGGTTTTTTCAGGGCCGTGGGCGAGGTTGCGCGGCAATGCGGGATTGCCGAAACCGGCTACCGCATCATCGCGAACACCGGCAATGACGGTCATCAGGAAGTACCTCACTTCCACGTCCATGTGGTGGGCGGGGCTTCTGCCGGTCCCATGCTTCGGCGTGTGTGACCAATAGCCACGGCAGCGCGCCGCCAGTGAGCCGCGGTGCGGCTTTCGGTATCGCACTCATTGTCTTTAGCGCGCTGACCCTTGCGACTAAGGGCATTGCGGTCAAGTTTCTGCACGCTGATGATGTCGACGTCATCACCATGCTGTTTGTGCGCAATCTCGCGGCCGCGCCGTTTTTCTGGGCGGTCGCTGTGCTCCGGCTTGGGGGTTCAGAGATTTTCAACGTTCGGCCCAGCGCACTAGCTGCCGCAGCCGGGGCCGGCATCTTTTGTTACTACCTCGGCGGCCTGGCCGACTTCGCCTCGCTCGAGTTTATCGATGCCAGCATGCAACGCATGCTGTTGTTCACCTACCCGGCGCTGGTGGTGCTGCTGGAATCTATCAGGCGACGCGGTGTGCCACCGCGGCGGCAGGTCCTGGCTTTGTTGCTGACGAGCGCCGGTCTGTTTTTGGTGCTTGGTGGTTTTGGCGCGCTCGACAACGGCTTGGATCAGTGGGGAGTTGTCCTTGCTCTGTTTGCCGCGTTCACGGTCGCGGTTTACCTGCTGGTTAATCAGACCTATGCGCGAATGATCGGCAGCATACGGTTTCTTGTTTATGCCCAGACTGGTGCCCTCGCGGCGATGGCCTGCCATTTCGCGGTTTCGGTTGACGCAGTTGATCTGGACTTGCCACCGCGAGCCTGGCTGGTGTTGGCTTACCTGTCGGTCTTTGTTGCGGTGCTGACCTGGCTGGCGATCGCCGAAGGTGTGCGCCTGATTGGCGCGACGCGGGCGGCATTGCTTAGCACGGTGGGGCCGCCGGCCACCGTGTTGTTGGCTTATCTGTTGCTGGGCGAAGTTATGACGCCCCGGCAATTGACTGGCGCGGCGATTATCGTGTTTGGCGTCGTCGTGCTCGAGGTTCGTCTTCCACGCATGTGGCATTGACCGGTCGCGCGCAAAGCCGATGTTGACCCGGCTCCCAAGTGGATTCCATCCACTAGATCCGTGAGATCAATTCTTCCTCGGAAGATTTGGGGTCGGTCGGTGGGTCCGGCTGTGGATCGGGTTCCGGGTCGGCTGGTGGCGTTGGGTCGGGGTCTGACGGTTTCGCGGGCGCGCCGCCGCTCGGAGGCAGATCGCGGGCCCTCTCGATCAAGTGAATTTTCATTTTTTCTTCGCGGCCGCGAATCGCGACATCGGCATCCGGAAACGCCGAAAGATCGACGTTCGCCAGCCGTGCGATGTCGTTAGAGACCACAAGCTGACATTTGAATTCCTTGGTCATCGGCTCGAGGCGGCTCGCGGTGTTCACAACATCGCCGATGGCGGTAACCGATTTTACCTGGCCATGGCCCATTTCACCGACGATCGCGTTACCCGTGTGGATGCCGATGCCAATCCGCAGGGGTTCGTCGAGATCATCTTCCAACGCTTGGTTCATTTCCTCCATCGCGATGCCCATACCACGAGCGGCAGCGAGCGCACGGCGGCAGCCGTCGGCAGGGTCCGATGACAGACCGAACAAGGCCATAATTCCGTCGCCGATAAACTTGTCGACATAGCCGCCTTCGCTTTCGATTACGGTCCCCATCGAACGAAAATACTGATTGAGGACAAAGACCACATCGTAAGGCAGCTTTTTTTCTGAGAACTGGGTGAAGGCACGTATATCAGCGAACAGAATTGCGATCTCCCGTTCATTGCCCTGTAGCGTGCGTTGAAATTCGAATCCGTGTTGGGGTTCGGCGTTGGGCGGCAATAGGGGAATAACTTCGAGATCGTGGGTCGGTCGCAATTGACACGCAAGGCGTACGTGTTGGGCCGCGCCGACGCGCTTGAGCACCTTCAACTCTTCGTCACTCGGTTCGGGCAAGTTATCGCGGCCCTTACCGCATCGCACGCGGCAGGTTGAGCAGCGTCCGCGCCCGCTGCATACCGAGGCGTGAGGGATACCCGCACTGCGGCTTGCATCGAGGATCGTCGCACCGTGCGATGCCGTGACGCGGCGACCGCCGGGATAACCGATGACGACGGCGCCGCGCAGCTTCTCAAGTAGGTAACGGCCGTAGCGGACTATCGGTAAGATCAACAAGATCGCGGCCATCCCCCACAGGCCGTTGCGTTGGAAGCCGTATGCCCGACCCACCGCCGCGCTGACGTCGTCAGGGAAATTCATCAGTTGTTGGGCGGCCTCGAGCCAATCGGGATCGCGCATCAGCAACTCGACTTCGCGCCCGGCGCTGGCATAGCCCGCGAGGGCAAGCAGCGGCAGCACCAGGGCGAACGAGTAGAGGTAGGTGAAGCGATCGGCATACCAAGGCTTGAGGCGCAGCCACATATGCATGCCAAGGCAGCCGTGGAGCCAGGCAGCAATCAAAGCGGCAACCAAACGCAGAGCCTCCCATGGTGCGCTGATCCAGGTGGCCAGAAACACGTAGGCGTAGGTATCGTTGATGCCGAACAGTTCGTGAGCGAGGCGATTGCCGATGACGTGAATGGCGATCAGCGGCGGTACTGCGAGACCAAAGAGAACCTGTAGGGCTTCGCGCGGTGGGATCTTCCAGGTCCGCCGGCGCACGATCGAATAGATCACCAATATGATGTGCAGGACGACGGCGCCGTAGAGCAGGCCTGTTCCCACGGGATTGCGCCACGTCGCGAGGAACACCGCCCGCCCGGCTTCCAGCGCAGTCAGCGAGACGAGGCCGAGGGCGTGATTGAGAAGATGCGTGCCGACGAAGGCGAACAGGATCAATCCCGATCCCAGCCGAAGCCGCCCAATCCAATCAAGTCCAGTTAACACAGCGACCTAGATTTTAGTTTTCCTCACCCCGCCATTGTAAGGCACAGTTGGGATGTTGCTAGACGGGGTCGATGAAAGTTGACTCGATCAACCCACGAAGCGGCGTTTGCGGTCGCGCGCCAATATGGCTGATGACTTCGCTGGCGGCGATCGAGCCGAGCTGACCGCAAGTTGCGAGGTCTTGGCCGTGCGTAAGGCCGTGCAGAAAACCGGCGGCGTAGAGATCACCGGCGCCGGTCGCATCCTCCAACCGTTCAATCGCCACTGCTTCGATGACGTGAATCTCATCGCCGCTGATCACGACAGACCCGTGTTCCGATCGGGTTAACGCGGCTATTTCGCAATGTTTGCGAACATGCCGCAGCGCTTCGTCGAAGGTCTCGACCTGATACAGCGAGCAAATCTCGTCGTCATTGGCAAACAGGATATCAACGGCGTTTTCAGCGAGATCCAGAAACTCGTCACGGAAGCGGTCGACGCAGAATGAATCTGACAGCGTTAACGCCACCTTGCGACCGGAATCGTGGGCGATCTTCATCGCTTTGCGAAAGGCTTCTTTGGCAAGCGGTGGATCCCATAGATAGCCTTCGAGGTAGGTGACGCTGGAGCGCGCAATAACATCGGGATCGACATCGTCGGGAGCTAGATTGACGCACGCGCCGAGGTAGGTGTTCATGGTGCGTTGAGCATCAGGCGTTACGAGAATAAACGAACGCGCCGTCTGCGGACCGTCGGTCGCGGGTGCGGTGTCGAATGCCACGCCGCCGGCGCGAATATCATGTCGAAACACGTCGCCGAGTTGATCAGCCTTGACCTTGCCGATGTAGGCACCACATCCACCCAGCGATGCAATTCCTGCGATGGTGTTGGCAGCCGACCCACCCGATATCTCAATCGCGGGACCCATCGAGTCGTAGATGAGTTGCGCGCGCGGCTCATCGACGAGTGCCATACTGCCTTTCGTGAGGTCGTGCTTGGTGAGAAACTCGTCGTCGGTTTGGGCGATAACATCGACAATGGCGTTGCCGATGCCGACGACGTCGTATTTTGTACTGCTCATGGATTGTTCGCTTCGGATGAACGCTGGAACTACTGAAAAGCGTGCGGAGTATAGAGTTCCGGATTGGGCCTGTCGTACGAAATTAGAAGCGCACGAGAGGTGGTCCGATGTCGGCCCACGGTGGCCGACGCGGGTGATTGACGAACGAGGCCAGCGCACGTGACGACATATCACAACGAACGACTGCCTGAGATCGGGCCGGCGACCCGGCGCCCGAAGAAGACTGCGCTTGGCCTGGTGATCGGGTCGTTAAGACGGGCGATCAGCCAGCTCACGGATCCGTCCTTTCGCAGTGTGTTGATCCGCTCGGTGCTGTTGAGCGTGGTGGTATTCGCGGCGCTTACGGCTTTCGTATGGTGGGCGCTGGCGCGGTGGGGTGTGTTCGACGGTGTGGTCGGCTGGGCGTTCGATTTTGTCGGCTGGTCGCTGTTCGTGGTCGTCACGTGGGTGTTGTTTCCCGCGATCGTGTCTCTATTCGTCTCGATATTTCTTGACGAAATCGTCGATGCGGTCGAACGGCGCCACTACGCCGACGAGCCGGCGTCGACGGCGCTAGGGATTTGGGAAGCCTTCGTCATCGGTCTTCGCTTTACCTCCTTATTGGTTGTTCTCAACCTTTTGGTGTTGCCGCTTCATCTTCTCGTGTTTTGGTTGCCGCTAATAAATGTCTTTATTTTCTATGGGTTAAATGGGTATCTTCTCAGCCGAGAGTATTTTGACCTGGTCGCTTTACGGCATCATGATGACGACCAGGTTACACGCCTGAGGCGAAAGAACGCGGGCAAACTATTCCTGACCGGGGTCGCCATCGCTTTCTTGCTTACGGTACCGATAGTCAATCTGTTCGCGCCGATTATTGGCGTGGCCGCGATGGTGCACGTTTTCAAGGGGCTCGCGAGGCCATCGTAAGTTAACGCGATCGGACTCGGTAGCACTCCAGAATCGATAACGAGGAACAGCATGTCGGATAGCGAATCTTCCTCTACCCATTTTCATCCGGAACCGGTACGGCGTGCCCCCCAATTTGGCGGGTTGACACCGGAGGAGCGAGCCGAACGGGCTCCCGATTCGAAGAAACTGATCGTCGGCAAGGAAATCAATCTGAACGGCGAAATTACCGCCTGCGAGCAGTTGATCGTCGAGGGTACGGTTGATGCGACGCTTACGCGCGGAAAATATGTCGAGATATCGAAGGGCGGCGTGTTCAAAGGCGCCGCCGATGTCGACCAGGCAGAAATAAGCGGGCTTTTCGAAGGTCAGCTGAAAGTGCGCGAACGGCTCGTCATTCGCGCCGGCGGGAGCGTCATCGGTGATCTCGAATATGGTGAGATTGAAATCGAATGCGGCGGCGAGGTATCGGGTACTGTACGAAGCCGCCACGAAGGCGAAGTCGATTCACCTCTTGCGACGGCCAACGTGGACGCGGCCGAATAAGGATCCGGCGCAGTTATATCCCGGGTTCAAATAGCGCGCGCGGTGTCGCGTTCACTGCCCTTGGTTTGGCCCCTATCGATCGCGTTGGCGGCGGGGCTCCTCAGTGCATGTGCTATACCGGCCGACGCAACGAGATCAAGCGTGGCCGGTGTCGGCAGTACTATCGTTTCAGCCAAACCCGAATCAGAATCTTTGTCGGCCGCTGGGTTGGCGGCCACGAGCTGGCGACCCGGAATCGCACCGGTGCGTTCGCAACCAACCCGCAAGCCCGCCTTTGTTGCTGATCCCAACCCAGCGTCGTTGATTGGCATGGAGCGGGCCGACGTCGCAGCGCTGCTAGGGCCACCCAAGCTGTTGCGCCGCGATCCCCCGGCCGAGATGTGGCAATATTTGAGCGGTGCCTGTGTGCTTCATGTCTTCATGTATGTTTCGGGCGATAGCAACAGCTACCTCGTGCGTCACGTCGAAGTCCATGACCGCCAGGCCAACACGGCTGCAGCGCATTGTTACGCGACGCTGATCAACTCACCGACGCGAGCCCAAGATTCTCGTCAAAAAGACTCTCGCCAAAAAGACTCTCGCCAAAAAGACTCCGGGTAACAAAGCTCGCTAACAAGACGCGGGTTGAAACCCAGTTTGGTCAACCGCGCGCGACCGTCGTCTTTCCCTTGAAGGCGCACAGATCAACCACGGCGCAGCTCGGACAATCGGGCTTGCGCGCCTTGCAGATGTAGCGGCCAAGCAGGATAAGCCAGTGGTGGGCGTGAAGTCTGTAGTTGGTTGGCACGACCTTAAGCAGTTTCTTTTCGACTTCGAGGGGGTTTTTGCCCGGCGCAAGACCCGTGCGGTTGCCAACCCGGAAGATATGCGTGTCCACGGCGATGGTTGGCTCGCCGAAAGCAATATTGCGGACAACATTTGCGGTTTTACGACCGACACCCGGTAGACGCTCGAGGGCGTCCTGATCGTTGGGCACCTTGCCGCGGTGTTCAGCCACCAGGAGCTGGCTGAGGGCAATGACGTTTTTTGCTTTTGCGTTGAACAGTCCGATGGTTTGGATGTGGTTGCGGAGTTTGGCCTCGCCGAGGTCGATCATCGCCTGCGGCGTGGTAACGACCTTGAACAAGCCCTTGGTGGCTTTGTTGACACCCACGTCCGTCGCCTGTGCCGACAGTACGACGGCGACCAGAAGCGTGTAGTGATTCTTGTAGTGGAGCTCACCACGGGGATCGGGATCGGCTTCTGACAGCCGCGCAAAGAAGGATTCAATATTGGCTTTTTTCATGTGAAAAAGCGTAACGGGTGCGTCACCGGGCGCAAGTGAAAAGCACCGCCCGTGACATTGCCCTCCCCTATCGCGCGCATTATTCTCCGGTGATGAGTGGCGCTCAAGCGACCTCCATGGAAACGGCCAGACCGGTCCTATTGGATGCGGTGCTATTTCCCCATCGCTCGCTATCGCAGCGCGGATTTCGGATCCTGATGGGCGGCGTTGCGGCAATTTGCCTGGCGGTGGGGGTTGGGTTCGATCTCGTCGGGGCTTGGCCGGTGATCGGATTTCTCGGCCTCGATATCGTGGTTTTGTATTGGGCGTTCAAAGTCAACTATTACCGCGCCCGACAATCCGAACGACTATTGCTCAGCGAAAACTGTTTGCTCGTGCGCCGCACCGATCCAGGTCGTCGTGAGCAGACGTGGCGCTTTCAACCATACTGGCTGCGGGTGACCATGCCCGACCCCGAGCGATCCGACAGTCAACTGGTGCTGATGTCGCACGGACGGCGATTGACGATTGGCTCGTTTCTGTCGCCGACCGAACGGGCCGACGTCGCGAATAAATTACGGGCCGCGCTGGCTAAACTTCAGAATATTTACTATCGATGAAAGCATCGCAAAGCACCGCAAGATTCGGGTCGTTCACCTGCGGTGCGCGCGCTACATATTCATTGGTTCGACCAGTTGAAGAAGGACATGACCAATGAGCGCTGCTGTTGATGTTGTTGACCAGCCAATCATTTTGAGGTCCGAGGCCGTGAGCGTGAGCCAGATGACCCTCGACTACGAACGCATCGGTCAAGCGTTGCGCTACCTCGAGGAGAGTGTAACGGAGCAGCCCAGTTTGGCCGAGGTCGCTAATCATGTCGGTCTCAGTCCTTACCATTTCCAGCGTCTGTTCAAACGCTGGGCCGGTATTTCACCCAAGCGGTTTCTCCAGTTTCTAACGGTCGAATACGCCAAGGCCTGCCTGGCGCAATCGCAAAGCGTGTTGGACACCTCGTTTGATGCTGGACTATCCGGCCCGAGCCGACTGCACGATCTGTTTGTGGCTTGCGAGGCGATGACTCCGGGCGAATACAAACAGCGCGGTGAGGGCCTCAAGATCAGCTACGGGTATCACGACACGCCATTTGGCGATTGCCTATTGTTGGCGACGGCGCGCGGTCTTTGCGGATTGGCGTTTGCCGATCCCGGGCATCGCAGGGCGGCGTTGGACGACATGCGGCGGCGCTGGCCGCGAGCGACATATGTTGCCGATGCAGACGTCACCGCGCCGATCATGGCTGTGATTGCCCACCATCTTGGCTGGTCGCAAGATCCCGCAGCCGGTGAGATCAAACTCCTCCTGATGGGGACGAATTTTCAGGTTCGGGTGTGGGAGGGCCTGTTGCGCATTCCGTTGGGTAGCCTGACATCCTACGACCATCTCAGTGACCTGGTCGGCAAGCCCGGCGCCGCGCGTGCCGTTGCCGGCGCGGTTGCTGCCAACCCAATTTCGCTGCTGGTGCCGTGTCACCGGGTGATACGCAATACCGGCATCATTAGCGGCTATCACTGGGGACCATCGCGCAAACGCGCGATCCTGGGCTGGGAGGCAAGCCAAGTCGCACCAGCCACATAGGCGATTTGCACGCCAGATCGTACGCCTGCCAATTAGGGGCTATGGTGCCGGTCCGCCGCGACCACCGGTGCCCAGCCTTGATCTACCAACCGCCATCGCTCAGGCATTTTGCACTTCTGTTCGTGCTCGGTGCCATGTGGGCGTCGTCGTTCACATTCGTAAAGGTCACGGTTGAGACCATCCCACCGATGACGTCGGTGGCGGGCCGAGTCGGCATCGCGTTGGCGATCTTCCTCACGGTTTCCTGGGCGAGAGGTTATCGTTTGCGCGTGCTGACGGCGCGGGACTGGTTGTTTTGTACGATCGTCGGGGTATCGGGAACCTCGGCGCCCTTCTTCCTGATTCATTGGGCCGAGCGCCGCGTCGACAGCGGACTGGCCGCGATTTTGATGGCCATGGTGCCGCTGTTCACCATCATTCTGGCGCATTTCACTAGCGTGAACGAAAAAATGACGGCGACAAAAGTCGGCGGCATCCTGGTTGGACTTGCTGGAATCGTTGTCCTGATGGGCCTTGATACGCTGGCGGGTCTTGGCGATCGATTGTGGGCTCAGCTTGCTCTCACCTGCGCCGCGTTGCTCTACGCACTCGGCAATGCCAGCGTTCGCTTTGTCGGCCACTTGCCGATGAGCTTGTTGGGGGCGGCGGTTATGGTCTGCGCGACGATCTTCGCGTCCGGGTTTGCGCTCGTTGAATCGCCATGGTTGATGCAGCCCTCGTGGGATTCGATCATCGCGATGGCGTCGAGTTCGCTGATTGGGACGACAGCCGGTTATTACGTGTTTTTCTATTTGATCCTTGCCACCGGCCCCACCTTCGTTGCCCTTAACAACTACATCATCCCGATCCTTGGCGTGGTGTGGGGCATGGTATTTCTTGCTGAGCAACCGGCGAGTACGGCGTTGGCGGCACTCGTGTTGATCCTCGCTGGCATCACCATTACTAATTCCGGCCTCCGGCGTGAGCGCCGTCTCGGCGCGGTCGTCGACCGCGACGGAGGCACACCGAGATGACCTTTTATGGCATTCCCGATAAGGAAAAGGCAGATCGGGTCTACCAACTGCTGTCCGAGATTGGTGAGATATGACGGCTACGGTCTACCCACTAGGCCGCACCTGGCGCAGCTAACTCACTCTGCTGCTCGCGCGCCGGTCCCGCGCGCTTCATCAGCAAGAATATCATCGACCATCCGCCGGGCCTGCAAACCGCCGGCGTCTTGCACGAAATCAATCGACGGTGGGAGGCCATCGCCGAACGCGGTCAAGTTTCTCTGCTGCGCCTCAATGACGCTGAGGTCTTCGCTGAACGCGGTATGGACCTGTCGATAGAGGAGTTCGGTGATACTGGGATCGTCGAGGTTGAAGTCGTGGGCCTGGGCCCAGAAATAGTGGGTCGTGGTCTCGGTCTCAGGGGTGATGGCGTTGAGGTTACGCATCGTGATGCCCTGCGATCGATCACCTTGTGGCGCGCCGGTACCGGTGCGCGCGCCGCCGACGTCGAGGCGGACAAAAGCGGGCGGTGTGTAATCGATAATCTGCCAACGATCGATTGCCTCGTCCGGCGCGAACCCGCCCGCTCTTTGGTAGAACGGTGGCGCGACGCCGTCGAGCATCCAGCGCGTGACGCGGACGCCGTTTTCGGTGGGTTCCGATTTGACCTTGGCGCCGGCCACCTTATCGGTCCCGAGCGTGGTGGGGTGCACGAATTGAAGGTGCGAGAGGTCGAGCAGATTTTCGACCAGCAGAAGATAATTACCATGGACCATGAGGTGTTCGCCCTTGGCCCGCCAGCCGGGATCATCGAGCCAATGGAAATCCTCAATGTCGTTTTTATTGGCGACTGCGGGCTCGCCCATCCAGATCCATAGCCAGTGGTGGCGCTCGACAACCGGATAGGCGCGAACCCTTGCCTCAGGCGGTATCTGACCTTGGACCGGCGCGTATACGCAGGATCCATCGGCCGCGTAACGGAGCCCGTGATAGGCGCACTCAACCAAACCGTCGACCTGCTTGCCGCGCGACAGCGGCATGTGGCGGTGGATGCACCGATCCTCCAATGCGAACGGTTTTCCATCATTGGAGCGAAAAAAGGCGATGGGCACACCGCAGATCGTGCGTGCCATCGGCTCCTGCCGCCGCACCTCCCAGTCCCAGGCCGCGACGTACCAAAAATTTCGCGGAAATTTCATGGCGTCCTTTCGCCGGCAATAACGAGACGTGCGCGTGGGAGCATCAAGGCAACAGAGGGTCGCGATATTGTGGGAAACCCGTTAGTCATTGAGCCCGAGGACATCGATCATCGAGTACAGCCCGGCCGGTTTGCCATGGGCCCAACGCGCCGCGCGCACTGCACCACGCGAGAACACCTGACGGCTTGATGCTTTGTGGGTGAGTTCGACGCGTTCGCCATCAGCAGCAAAGACGACCGAATGGTCGCCAACGACATCACCGCCACGGAGTGCCGCAAAACCGATGGTGCCGCGCTCGCGCGCGCCTGTGATCCCATCGCGGCCCCGGCGCGACGCGGAATCGAGGTCGATTGCACGACCATCGGCAACCGCACGCCCGAGCGCCAGTGCCGTTCCCGACGGCGCGTCCACTTTATGGCGGTGATGCATTTCCACGATTTCGATGTCGTAATCCTCATCGAGAACAGCGGCCACGCGCTTGGCCAGGCTGAGTAAAAGATTGATGCCGACGCTCATATTGGCGGCGTGGACGATGGCGGTCGTTTGAGCGGCCTTTGCCAAGGCCTCGGATTGTGCAGCTTCAAGGCCGGTGGTGCCGATTACCAGAGCGGTGTGATGCTCGGCCGCAAGTTCGGCATGGACAATCGTGGCGCCGGGCAGGGTGAAATCAAGCACCGCGTCTGACGTCTGAAACACTTCCCGGGGGTCGCTTTTGATCGCGAGACCCGTGGTGCCGATACCGGCAAGTTGGCCGGGATCAAGACCAATGGAAGGGTGGTCTTTCAATTCGCTGGCGCCGCTTAGCACACAACCGTCAGTGGCGGCGACCTCGCGCGCCAACGTGATTCCCATGCGACCGGCGCTACCGGTAATACCAACTCGAACGTCTGCCATTGTCGTCTCAAAACTACTTCCAGAGCACACATAATAGTGGTCTCGCAGAAAAAGTCCTTCGCTTCAGACGTCACGTCTGAGCCGTTCGGCGGTCCGAAATACAACGGGGTAGATTGTCCACGGCAGACCTGCGATCACAGCCGACACCACGTTTCGTTTGACGAAGTGCTTCCGCACTTCAGCGGACGTGTGGCTTGGTCTTCAGATGGATTACGAACTGTTATAGGTAGCCGCCGCGCGACTGCGGACCAGACCTAGCGCTCAGGTCCTTAGTCTTTGAGGTCTTCCCACAGATCCTTGACCTTGGTGAAGAAGCCCTCGGATTCGGGGTTTGTCTTGGCGGTGCCGGTTTTGTTGAACTCTTCGAGCAACTCGCGCTGACGCTTGGTCAAATTGACCGGGGTTTCCACCGTTGTCTGGATGTACATGTCGCCGCGGCCCTGGCCGCGTAGCACCGGCATTCCCTTGCCGCGGAGCCGGAACTGACGACCGGCCTGGCAGCCGGACGGGATCGTTACCTTGGCACGACCGCTATCGACGGTTGGCACCTCTATGTTGCCGCCCAGCGCTGCCGTGGTCATTGAGATGGGCACGCGGCAGAATATATTGGCGCCCTCGCGCTGGAATAATTTATGCGGAGCGACTGAAACGAAGATGTAGAGATCGCCTGACGGTCCCCCCAGCATGCCAGCTTCGCCCTCGCCGGAGAGCCGAATTCGGGTGCCATCCTCAACCCCCTTCGGGATGTTGACCGCCAGAGTTCGCTCACGGTGAACCCGACCCGATCCCGAGCATGCCCGGCATGGGTCGGAGATGACATGGCCCATGCCGCCGCAGGTGGGGCAGGTGCGCTCGATGGTGAAAAAGCCCTGCTGGGCCCGGACTTTGCCGCGACCGCCGCAACCCGGGCATGCGCTCGGCTGGGCACCCGCTGCCGATCCGGTGCCGTTACACGAATCACAAGCCACGGAGGTCGGTACCTTGACCTGGACTTTCTTACCGCTGAACGCGTCGTTGAGCGACACCTCAAGATTGTAGCGTAGATCACCCCCGCGAGCCTGAGCGGTGCGTCGGCGGCCACCGCCACTGCCCATGAATTCGCCGAACAAATCATCGAAGACGTCAGCAAAGCCGGAACTGAAGTCGAACCCGGCGGCGCCGCGATGTCCGCCCATACCGTCTTCAAACGCCGCATGACCAAACTGGTCGTACGCGGCGCGTTTCTCATCGTCTTTGAGAACGTCGTAAGCTTCGTTAATTTCCTTGAACTTCCGCTCGGCTTCCTTGTCACCCTGGTTTTGATCAGGGTGAAACTTCATCGCCAGTTTTCGGTACGACTTTTTGAGGTCGTCGAGCGACGCGTCGCGGCTGACTTTCAGTGCTTCGTAGTAATCTTGCTTGGCCATTGATGCCTACATCGCCGGCGAGCCGGCCGACAGCAGATGCATGCAGCTGCGCATCGGAATCGAACGAGATCCGGCCATCGTGCAGGTCCGTCGTTGCCGACGCGACTGCTACGCGGACTTGTTCTTTTTCTCGTCGTCGTCGTCGTCGTCGACTTCCTCGAAGTCGGCATCGACGACATCGGCATCGACGACATCGGCATCGGCATCCTGTCCGGACTGATCCTGGCCGCCGTCGGCACCGTCGGGCGGCACTGCGCCGTCCTCGCCGGCTTGTTGCTGGTACATGGCTTCGCCGAGTTTCATCGAGGCCTGGGCCAGCGCTTCCATCTTGGCGTTTAGTTCGGCGAGGTCGTCACCGTCTTTGACCGCTTTCAGCCCTTCCAGTTCGGCTTCAATGGTCGCCTTGTCTTCTTCGCCGACGCGATCGCCATACTCGCTTAGATTCTTTTCCGTCATATGGATCAAGGCATCGGCCTGATTTCGCGCCTCCACGAACTCGCGCCGTTTTTTGTCGTCGTCAGCGTGCGATTCGGCCTCTTTGACCATGCGCTCGATCTCGTCGTCAGACAGCCCGCCCGACGCTTGAATTCGAATCTGCTGCTCCTTGCCGGTTCCCTTGTCCTTGGCGGAAACGTTGACCAGACCGTTGGCGTCAATATCGAACGTGACTTCGATCTGCGGCACACCGCGCGGCGCCGGCGGCAGGCCGACAAGATCGAACTGGCCAAGCAGTTTGTTGTCGCCGGCCATCTCACGTTCGCCCTGGAAGACGCGGATCGTCACCGCACTCTGATGATCTTCGGCGGTCGAGAAAACCTGGCCTTTACGGGTCGGGATGGTGGTGTTGCGTTCAATCAACCGGGTAAAGACCCCACCGAGAGTCTCGATCCCGAGGCTCAGGGGTGTAACGTCGAGCAGCAGTACGTCCTTGACTTCGCCCTGCAGCACACCGGCCTGAATTGCGGCCCCGATGGCAACCACTTCGTCGGGGTTAACGCCGCGGTGGGGTTCACGCCCGAAAAAATTCTTTACCGTTTCGATGACTTTCGGCATCCGCGTCATGCCGCCGACGAGAACCACCTCGCTGATCTCTCCAGCCGACAATCCCGAGTCCTTAAGCGCCGATTTGCATGGATCGATCGTGCGGTCGACGAGATCGTCGACCAGGGCTTCGAGTTTGGCTCGGGTCAGCTTCATCGTCAGATGTTTGGGTCCGCTTTGGTCGGCGGTGATGAAAGGCAGATTGATCTCGGTCTGCATGGCGCTCGAGAGCTCAATCTTGGCCTTTTCGGCGGCTTCCTTCAGGCGCTGCAGCGCCAGTTTGTCGCCGCGTAGGTCGATTCCCTGCTCTTTCTTGAATTCATCGGCGAGATAGCCCACCAGGCGCATGTCAAAATCTTCGCCGCCGAGGAAGGTATCGCCGTTGGTTGCTTTGACTTCGAAGACACCATCGCCGATCTCGAGAATCGAAACGTCAAACGTGCCGCCACCCAGATCATAGACGGCGATCGTCTTGTTTTCAGATTTGTCGAGGCCGTAGGACAGCGACGCCGCGGTCGGTTCGTTGATGATGCGCAGCACTTCGAGCCCGGCAATCTGGCCGGCATCTTTGGTTGCCTGCCGCTGGGCGTCGTCGAAATAGGCCGGAACCGTGATGACGGCCTGGGTCACGTCCGCACCGAGATAGGCCTCGGCGGTTTCCTTCATTTTCTTGAGGACGTAGGCGCTAATCTGGCTGGGCGAATATTTTTCACCCTTGGCTTCAACCCAGGCATCGCCATTGTCGGCTTTGACGATCTGATAAGGAACCATCTCCTTATCCTTCTTGGTCATGGGATCGTCGTGGCGGCGCCCTATCAGGCGCTTTATGGCGAACAGGGTGTTTTCGGGGTTGGTCACACCCTGTCGCTTGGCAGCCTGACCGACGAGAACCTCTTCGTCGTCTGTAAACGCGACCATTGATGGCGTGGTGCGCGAGCCTTCCGTGTTTTCAATGACTTTCGCGTCGCCGCCTTCCATGACCGCGACGCAGGAGTTTGTGGTACCGAGATCGATGCCGACTACTTTGGACATTTTTATTCACTCTCAACAGCGGCAGAACCAAGCGGCCTCGTTATGGCACCGCTCGGATCCCCAAGGGGTTGGTGATTCATCGGATATATAAGTTGTGCATATGCCTCTCGCAAGCCGATGCGGCTGGCGCGGGGTCGTTTTCCAGCATTCTATCGATTCGTCTACGCGCACACCCTATCAGAACGGCCGATTTCTTACCTATCGTCGGGTTGCCGCGATTGGCTCTCCTTGTATGGTGGAATACCGCCGCAGCGCCATGATTATTTCAGCCAGCTACAAAACCGACATTCCAGCCTTCTACGGCGATTGGTTTATCAATCGCTTGCGGCTGGGCCATTGCCGCATGCGCAATCCCTGGGGCGGCCAGCTCTATGACGTCCCGCTCGACCCCGAATCCGTCGATGGCTTCGTGTTTTGGACGCGAAACATCGGGCCGTTCCTCCATCAACTCGATGAAGTGCATCGCGGCGGTTATCCCTTCGTTGTGCAGTACACGATCACCGGTTACCCACGAGAGCTTGAGCGGTCGGTGCAAGATGGGCCGCGGATGATGCGCCTGGCACGTCGGGTGGCGGACGAATTCGGGCCCCATGCCGTGGTGTGGCGTTACGACCCGATTCTCTATTCGTCGCTTACGTCTCGTGAATTTCATCTCGATAACTTTGCTGATATCGCCCGCGGCATGGACGGCGTGACCACTGAAGTGGTGATCTCCTACACCCATTTTTACCGTAAGACGCGACGCAACCTCGATCGAGCCGCTGAGCGAAGCGGGTTCACGTGGAACGATGAAATTCCACAACTAAAACGTGGCCTAACGAGTGATCTCGCGGCGATCGCGCGGACCCATGGCATGCACCTGACTGTCTGTTCGCAACAGGCGTTCATGTCGGGACGCGTACAACCGGCGCGCTGCGTTGATGCCAAGCGTTTGAGCCGTGTCGCCGGTTACGACATCACCGCGCGGGAGAAAGGCAATCGACCCGGCTGCGGATGCCACGAATCACGCGACATTGGCGAATACGACACTTGCCCGCACGGATGTGTCTATTGCTACGCGGTCGACCAGCGCAGTCGGGCGCAGGTTAGATACAGAACGCACGACCCGTCCGGTCCCTTCCTGTTCGCACCCGAGGATGTGCCAAAACATCGGCGTAAAACACCTGCTGCAGGCTCGTCGTTTGACAATAAGTTTGGCTAACCCGGCCCTACGAACGTTCGTACGCCGAGCCGAGCCAGTGATATGACGCGCCGCCCTAGGGGTGATGGCCGTAGCCACCACAAAATATCGTACCCGCCCGTCAGACCTTGGTGTCGATCCTTGGTGAATCCTCGTGCGACTCTCCCGGCGACTCCCCTTGGGTTACTCCTTGGGACTCGCCTTGGGACTCGCCTTGGGATTCTTGGAGCAAATCTTTATCTCCTGGAGATTCTTTGGCCGCATCACCGCCCGGCTTATCGCCGGTGGCTTGGGCCTTGGCAATCCCGACCATGGCCGGGCGCAGGAGGCGATCGGCAATGACGTATCCGGGTTCCATCACCTGGACAATCGTGCCTGCGGCCTGACCGGCGGCATCGACCTCGAACATTGCTTGGTGAAAGTTGTGGTCAAATTTTTCGCCAAGCGGATCGATCGACTTGATCCCCTGTTGATCGAACACCTTTAGAAGCTCGCGCTCGGTCATTTCGATGCCGGCGAGAAGCGTTTTGATGGTTTCGTTCTCGTGTTCGTCATCGGGAACAGACTCGATCGCGCGCCGAAGGTTGTCGGCCACGGTTAGAATGCTGCGCGCAAAACCAGTGAGGGCGTATTTGCTGGCTTCGCGGCGATCCCGCTCAGCGCGCTTGCGCGTGTTCTCCAGCTCCGCCATAGCGCGCAAGAGCCGGTCTCGCAATTCAGCAATCTGGTCTTCGACGGAAGGTGGCGCATCGTCATCGGAGTCGGTCTCGTCATCGGATGCCTCGCTCACCTTGGCTCGATCGTATGCCCCTGCCGCCTCGGCGATAGCCGCCACATCGATCGGCTCCAGCGTTTCGGGCGCCGCGTCCGATGGCACAGCGCCGTTAATTGCGGCATCAGCGGCGGCGTTATCCGCCGGCGTCGCCGGAACGGCGTCACCCGCTTCATTTGACGCATCGGGCGGCGTCGCCGATTCGGAATCCTCAGTACTGAGGGCCGCTTCCGGCGGTTTTGATTCATTCTTGGTGTCGTTCATAAAGCTAGCTGTAAGTCCCTATTACCAAACGCTATCCCATCAAACCGCCGATGACTTTGGCGGTGTAGTCGACCATCGGAATGATGCGGCCGTAATTTATTCGGGTCGGGCCGATGACGCCGATGGCCCCGACGATTTGGTCGCGGCTATCGTGGTAGGGCGCGACGACCAACGAGCAGCCGGACAGCCCGAACAGCTCATTCTCGGAACCGATATAAATGCGCACGCCCTCGGCGGCGGTCGTCAAGTCGATCAGACGCTCAAGGCCCTTTTTGGTTTCGAGTGTATCGAACAACAGTCGAACATGTTCAAGGTCCTCGACCGCCCTGACGTCTTCAAGCAACTTGCTTTGCCCACGCACGATAAGCGTTGTGTGGTCCTCACCGCTCCATGACGCGAGACCCGCTTCAACCACGCGCGCGGTGACCTCGTCGAGCTGATTGCGGGCGCTCACCAGTTCCTGGCGCAGCTGTTCGCGGGTTTCGTCGAGCGTGTTGCCGCGGATGCGTGCGTTCAGGTAGTTCGTCGCCTCGGCCAAATCCGCAGGTGTGACGCCCACTGGAGAATCAATCACACGGTTTTCGACGCTGCCGTCTTCGGCGACCAGGACGACGAGGCTGCGTTGTGCGTCGAGGCTTACAAACTCGATATGCTTGACCGGGCGATCGCGTTTTGGGGCGATGACCAAGCCGGCGCAATGGGAGAGCCCCGCCAGCATCGTCGTGGCTTCGCCAAACACCTCTTCGAGGCTGCGCCCGCTGGCGACACACAGGGTCTCGATGTTGCCGCGCTCTTCCGCCGAAAGATTGCCAAGCTCGAGAATTCCATCGACGAAAAACCTGAGCCCGAGCTCGGTTGGCAATCGTCCCGCCGACGTATGCGGCGCGAACAGCAATCCCAGTTCCTCGAGATCGGCCATCGTGTTGCGGATCGATGCCGGCGAGAGGTTCATGTTTAACCGCTTTGCCAGCGTCCGCGAGCCGATGGGTTCGCCAGTTTCGACGAAGGCGTCGACGATATTGCGAAAGATCTCACGCGACCGTTCGTTCAAGTCCTCGACGACCCGACGTGTCGCCAAATCTGTTCTGGCTTCGGTCATGCCCTAGTGGATGAAATCCAACATATGGTTTCGCTCGAGCGCCACGACATCGTGCTACGTTCATACACTCGGCACACCAATATGGTAACAGCTTTTCGCGGCGTCAACGCATGTGCGATCGTTGGCAGACCGGACCTCGGGGAACGAATCCAACCAATGGTGCCCGTACGATCCTGTATCCTGCGACCAATAACCGATGGCAAATGATCCAATGGCCCCGACCACCTCAACGAAATCGAAGCTTAAACGCCCCTCAGGGCGCCGGGTCGATGAGCTACGGCCAATCTCGCTTAAAGCCGGGGTGAGCAAGCACGCAGAAGGCTCCTGCATGGCCCAATTCGGTGATACCCATGTGCTGTGCACCGCGAGCGTGGAAGAGCGGGTGCCGCCGTTTTTACGCAATACCGGGCGCGGCTGGGTTACCGCCGAATATGGCATGTTGCCACGCTCGACCAACACCCGAACCGATCGCGAGGCAGCGCGCGGCAAGCAATCGGGTCGCACGCAGGAGATCCAGCGGCTGATCGGCCGCAGCCTGCGTGCCGTCACCGATCTGGATGCGCTTGGCGAACGCCAGGTCCGCATCGATTGTGATGTCATTCAGGCCGACGGTGGAACGCGAACTGCCGCAATTACCGGTTCCTACGTGGCGCTTCACATCGCCCTGCAGGGAATCGTGAAAGGCGGCGACCTAGACGTGCTGCCGCTTGGCGATCAAGTCGCGGCGGTGTCGTGCGGAATTTACGACGGCGTCGCTGTGCTCGATCTTGACTACGACGAAGATTCTAACGCTGGAGCGGATGCTAATTTTGTTCTAACCGGGCGTGGCGGCATCGTCGAAATACAAGGAACCGCTGAGCAATCGCCATTCTCCGAAGCGCAGTTCAAAACGCTGCTCAAATTGGCCAAAGCCGGTATTGCCGATCTGGTCACCGAACAACGGCGTGTTTTGAAGCTGGGTTGATCGGCGTGGGTCGTCGTTTCGATCAGCCGAAACTGGTTATCGCCAGCCACAATCGGGGGAAAGTCGCCGAGATCGCCGATCTGCTGGGGGCCTTCGAAATCGATGTGGTGGCCGCCGTCGATCTCGGCCTCGATGAACCCGAAGAGACCGGGGCGACGTTTACAGCCAATGCCGAACTCAAGGCCCGCACCGCGGCGCAGACCGCAAAATTGCTGGCGCTGGCGGATGATTCGGGTCTGGTGGTGCCCGCCCTCGGCGGCGATCCTGGGATATACTCGGCCCGTTGGGCTGGTCCCAACCGTGATTTTTCAGCGGCGATGGCGCGAGTCGAAAGTGAACTCGATGGCGCCGCCGATCGCAGCGCCTATTTCGTGGCGGCGCTTTGCCTGGCGTGGCCCGATGGCCATTGTGAAACAGCCGAGGGCCGGGTTGATGGCACGCTGGTGTGGCCGCCACGCGGCGACTTCGGTTTTGGCTATGATCCGATGTTCTTGCCACGGGGCCGCGATCAAACGTTCGGCGAAATAGAACCGGCGGAGAAACACACGATGAGCCACCGCGTCGATGCGTTCCGCAAATTGATTGATGCCTGCTTCAACGGTTAAGGCGGCCCCGACCACGGCCGAGCATGAAGCGGGTTTCGGCATTTATGTGCATTGGCCGTTTTGCCGCACAAAGTGTCCCTATTGCGATTTCAATGTTCATGTTCGTCAGGCGGTGGACGATGCGGCCTGGCTCCAACTGCTTATCGCTGAGCTCGATCATTTTCATGACCAGACCGATTCCGCGACGGTAACCAGTGTTTACTTTGGCGGCGGTACGCCATCACTGATGGCGGCAACAACGGTCGCGCAATTGATCGAACATGTCTCGTTGCACTGGTCCGTTGCCGACGACCTCGAAATCAGCCTCGAAGCAAACCCCAACGATTGGCAACGCTTCGAAGCGTTTCGTCGTGCCGGGGTCACGCGGCTATCGCTTGGCGTGCAAAGTTTTGACGATGACGCGCTCCGATTTCTCGGCCGCGATCATTCGGCCGAAATCGCCAGCTTCGCGCTCGACACCGCCCGGGCGCTGTTTCCGGCGACGTCGTGCGATCTGATCTACGCACTCCCCGGCCAGACCGCCAGCGCCTGGGGCCACGCCTTGCAAGCCAGCATCCCGCAACTGCCGACCCATCTTTCGCTCTACCAACTAACGATCGAGACCGGCACGGCCTTCCACCGCGCCCGAGCCAACGGCGAGTTTGAGAGCGTTGGCGGCGACGAGGCCGCAGATTTTTATGCGGTTTCGCAGGAGGTTTGCGAGGCCGTCGGATTACCGGCCTATGAAGTGTCGAATCACGCCAGGCTCGGCGATGAATGCCGCCACAACCTCACTTACTGGCGCGGTGGAGACTATGTCGGCGTCGGTCCCGGCGCGCACGGCAGGATTTCGCGCGACGGCAGTCGCACCGCGACCCGCCAATTCCGCAACCCGGAAACCTGGGGCGACGCAGTGCGGCGCGGCGACGGGAGCGAAGCGCGAGAGGCGCTGACGCGCCGTGCCGAAATCGAGGAATTGTTTCTTCTTGGATTGCGCGCCATCGAAGGCATCTCGCGGGCGCGCTTTCGCGAACGCTTCGACACCGATATCGAGGACGCGTGCGCCGCCACCGAAGTGACGCACTTGGCCAAGGCCGGCCTGATCGAGTGCGACGACACCGGGCTGCGGACTACCGCGGCCGGCCGGCCGGTGCTCGACGCGATTATCAGCCGCCTCCTGCTGTAACCCGAACCCCGGGTGATCGCGATGACCCGGCGTGATGCCACCGTCGATTGGCTCAACTTTGACTAGCCGCCCCGTGGATCGCCTATCCCGATCCCCCGGTGCGTCGAAACCCCTCGACGATGCCCAACAGTCCCTTGGGGCATCGCCTGCGGGCTTCCTCCTGCCGAGCTACCGGGATACGCGATCGTATGGGCACCATATGTTGGATTCCATCCACTAATTGGACACGCGTTCGAAGGTTTGGGGGGCCGGGCTGATCACCCGGAAGCCATCGGCCTCGACTTCAACCACCGCTAGACCGCGCTCGGGTATGCCATCGGGCCGAAACCGAAAGACGCCGTCTACGCCGGCAAATCCGCTGAGGCTGGTGATCGCCGCTCGCGAGAAATCGGGACCGCCAGGACCTTGGATCAGCGCCACCGCGAGGGCGACGGCGTCGTAGGCGAGGGTGGCGATGCGCGGCGGCCGGCGGCCGTAGATTTGCGCAAAGCGGGCAAGGAAGGCGGCACTTTGCGCCGGCGGCGGTGCCGCGAACCAACCCCCGACCAAGCTCGGCTCGCGGCCCACGGTCGCCTCCTGCCACAACGCGGTGCCGATGAAGCGAATCTTGTCGGGGTCGATGTCATAAAACGCCAATAGGGGGGCCAGGCGGCGCAGGGTTGGCCCGCCCTCAGGCAACACCACCGCGTCAAACGGTAACCCACCGAGCGTCTCCAACCGTTCCAACCGGCGCAGGGCCTGTTTTGAGAGGGTATCGTCACGTGATGCCAGACGTTGGCGTTGCGCCTCCAACGACGCCCGACGGCGAGTAAAATCGGCGAGTCTTAGGACGGGTTCGCGAAACTCGCTCGCATTGGGGGCATATTGTTCGACTTGAACGACGACGCCGCCATAGCGGTTGGTGGCGCGATTTAGTGCGTCAATGACGGCACTGCCGTAAGGGTTGGCCGGCACCAGAGCGGCGTACCGGCCAAGCCCCTGACGCGCTGCGAACGCCACCACGCGACCGATCTGCTGATCGGGCATGATGCCCAATAAATAGACGCCATCGCCGGCCACGGCGCGGTCGGTCGAAAAGGCGACGATCGGAACCCCGCGCGTTCGAGCCGCCAACGCAGCGGCTCGCACCGAGGTTCCAAACAGCGGCCCCAGGATTATCTGGGCCCCGTTTTGGATTGCTGATTCGGCCGCATCGTGGGCCCCCTCGGGTGTACCTTTGGTATCGCGTGGCGTGAGCTCGAAGCCTTTAGGGGCGGCGTCAAACAGCGCTAACTGCGCGGCATCCAGGAGGTCACGACCGATATTGGCGTCGCTGCCCGTTAGCGGTAACAACAGGGCGATGCGGATGGGTTCATCACCGACGATGGGCGCTTGCAGTGAGGGCCCGGCCGGAGCCGTGGCGGGCGTGCCCGGTTGGGGTTGCGTCGCGGCAGGCGGGGTCGGCGATGGGGTCGGTGAGGTGGGGCTGGTGGCTCCCGGCGGCAGACTGGCGACTCGCTGTGGCGCGCCCGGTTGGGGCCGTGCTGGCGGCGCTGCCGTCACCGGCGATGACGGCGCCGGCTTTTGCACCTGGCCCGCGCTCGCCGCCGGCTTGTTATTGCCCCCTGGCGGCGGGGCTGTAATCGTGTCTAGTGTCGGTGTCTCGCAACCGGCCACGACCAGGGCGATGGCGATGAGCCACGGCGTAACTCGAAGGAGGCGGACCATAGCGTCTATGCGTTGCACACCAGGGTTGAGAAATTTACGACATGGACAACCCGTTGCTGGCCGAGCCTAGAGATCCGGCTGCGGGAAGTAAACCGAAGCCCGGGCTCTACATTGCCGCGACGCCGATCGGCAATTTGGCCGATATCACGCTGCGTGCACTCGATGTTTTGCGGCGCGCCGATGTCGTTGCTTGCGAAGACACCCGCGTCACGGCGCGCTTGCTGGGCCGTCACGGGATCGACACGCCGCGTATTTCTTATCATGAGCATAACGCCGATCGCGCCCTGCCGAAGATTCTGGCGCGACTGATAGCGGGCGAATGTGTTGTTTTGGTGTCCGACGCGGGAACGCCGCTGATCTCCGATCCCGGCTACCGACTGGTCCGGGCCGCGCTCGAGGCGGGCCACGCGGTCATCCCGCTGCCCGGACCCTCGGCGATCACGGCGGGCCTGGTCGCGGCTGGCGTACCCACCGATCGC
>CBDCYR010000004.1:0-14704 GCA_965224275.1 Alphaproteobacteria bacterium
ACCGCCTTCGTCCATGGCCAGAGCTGGGACCGCCTCGTCGAGACCCTCGGTAAACTCATCAAGCGAGAGGTTGCTGTCGGCTTCTGCGTCGGCCGAAATGGCGACTTCCTGGTCGCTCGATTCGCTCGATTCGCTCGGAGGGGTCGCCTGTTCGGCGTCTTCAGCGGCGTCGAGCGCTTCCTTTTCGTCAGACATCATTCGCTCCTATCGGGGATATCGGCGCCAGGCCGTCCCTATTGCTCATTCTGAGGTATTCCGGTTGCATCGCTGGTAGCGCCGTTTTCAAGTTGTCCGTCAGCCTGGTCGACCGGGCCATCGAGTGGCGACGGGCCGGCGTCGATTTGGTCCGGGACCGGCGAATCGGATGCCGGTACGGCCGCTTCACCGACGTTAGCGACCTCGGATTCGGCGGTTGGGTCAGCTGCCGGATTTTCTTGTTCCAAGGGCACCTCGATCGAATTATCGCGTGGTTCTGTGTCGCCAAAGTCGGCCGCATCCGCTGCCCGCTCAATCGCTTCGGCAGGATTGCGCAGGGGGTCAATCGCGGTTTGGTGGCTTTGCAGAAAGCGTTGAACCGCATCGTCGACGAGCTGCTCCACTTCTGTGCCTTTGCGTTCGGCGCCGCCTTCCTCCCACTGGACGCGACAGTCCGATAACTCCATTGACGCATCGCCAACAATGATGATTTCACCGTCGAAGCCATTGCCAGGAGTCAGGTTAGCCACGTGTTCGGTAATGTGAGTGGCGAGCTGTTCAGGCACCGAGATTCTAACCTTGGGCGCTTCGGTTCGCGCGGCAAGTTCACGCAAGCAAATTGCCACCATCTGCTCGACGTCCGCCTGCGGGACCCGTTCGATAATACTGCGGGCGAGTTTGCGTGCGATCAGATAGGCCAATTCGACCGCCTCTAGGCGCGCCTCCTCTCGCGTCACGGTTCCGGTCTGTTGGATCACAGCCAGCCGCTCGGGGATGATCTCAAGCAGCTTGGCTGCATGATGCGCGGTCTCGCTCTGGGCCTGCGCCAAGCCGGCGGCGTGACCTTCACCTCGGGCCTGCTCTACCGCAGCGGCCAGGTCGTCATCCGTGTAGAGCAACGGATCGATCTCTTCGACTTCTTCGGCATCCTCGTTGCGTTCTTCTTCCGGGAGCTCGTGCTCGAACTCCTGGTCGAAGAGATACTTTTCCGGAGGTGTGGCCATGATATCGGCTAACTCCGCTCAGCCCCGACAAGTCTAATTGAGACCTTCGGTGCGACTCTCAATAAGATTCTCGACGACAATGACAACGTCGGTGACAACGTCGCTGACAACGTCGCTGACAACGTCGGTCGCATTCTATCCTGTTCCCGTATCAGGCGGGTGGGTTCGTGGCGACCGTTAGACATCTTGGTAAAGCCAGCTACGAATGATCGAGAGCGCTTCATCGGGATGTTTGTCAACGATTTCGCCAATTTTCTTTACCGTCGACGCCTTCACCTGGCCTTCGACCTGGGCCATGTCGATCAACATATCCTCTTCGGATTGTTCATCGTCATCCGGACCCTCGAGAGCGGCCATATCGCCCATTTCAAGCTCGCCCATGCCCTCAGCAAGGGCGGCTTCTGATGGCGCGACTGCCAGGGCGCGGCTCACGATCGGGCGTACCACCAGCAAGATCACCAGCATTGACACGACGATAAAGACCATGAATTCGGCGACTTTGAAATAGTCGGCCTTGCCGAGGCCAAGAAACGCCGGCTCCGAGTCGCCGAAGTCTTCAACTTCGATAACAGCAAACTGCATGTTCACCACGTCGACCGAATCACCGCGTGATTGATCGAACCCGACGGTGGAACGCACCAACGCTGCGAGCTGCTCGAGCTCTTCGGCGCCACGCGGATTATAGGTTCTGGCGCCGTCGGTGCCGGTTGTATACGTGCCATCAACCAGCACCGCGACCGAGAGGCGGCGAACCAAGCCGGTCTCATGAACTTGCGTTCGATCGGTGCGAGAGATTTCAAAGTTAACCGTTTCCTCAGTCCGAGCATTCTCCGCGACGCTTTGATTCGACGCGTCCTGACCGGCCTGGGCCTCAGGCAAATTTGTGCCGATGGAAACCGGCGCCTGACCCTCGGAATCGATCGTCGAGGACGATTCTTCGATGGTTTGGGTCGATCGCACGACCTGCCCATCGGGGTCATAAGTCTCATCTTTGGTCGTGACACGGTCAAAATCTATATCTGCCGATATCGACGCCCGGGCTTTGCCAATACCAACCGTTCTTTCGAGTAGCGTCTCTACCGATTGGCGAAGCCGCGACTCGTAGGCGGATTGGAAGTCCGCCAGCGATGCGTTGACGCCGCTCGCATCTTCTTCGCCGGTTCCGCGAGCGAGTAGGTTTCCTTTGTCATCGACGATCGAGATACGCGTCGGCGATAACTTGGGCACCGCCGCGGCGACCAAATGTTGGATCGAGGCGACTTGGTTTTTATCGAGCTGGCTGGCACCGATCGTAGGGAATGATTGATGCGCTGGGGTCTTGGGTTTCCCTGGAAAACAATTCTCGACGCGGCAACACCAAATGGACCCGTGCCGCCGCGACTTTGTCAATAGATCGAATCGTACGGGCCAGCTCGCCCTCGAGTGCGCGAACAAAATTGATGTTCTGGACGAAATTGGTGGTTCCCAAGGCATCGCTGCGATCAAAGATCTCGAAGCCAATGGAGCCACCCTGCGGCAGACCTTCCTGGGCGAGTGACATCCGCAATCGCTGAACCTGATTACGCGGCACCATGATCTGAGCCCCACTGCCTCGAATCTGGTAGGGAATATTCGATGCTTCAAGCTCTGAAACGATGCGGCCAGAATCAGTGAGTTCCAGGTCGGCGTAGAGCAAGGCCATCTGTGGTGCCGTCAATCGCGACGTAAGAAAGACGAAAAACACGACCACGCCGATTGCAATCGACCCGATGAGCACCAGGCGCCCAGCGCCGATGGCTTCAATTAGCTGACTGAAAAAGTTCACGGCAACACCCCGTTCCGTGTTCGCGCAACGCTAGTGCGGTACGCTCACCCGAGACTCATACATGCGAGGTGGTGAACAGAAAGTTAAGCCCAGGCAAATTTTGCCTAGCTCGGGCAGAACTCCTCTGGAGTTCTGCCCACCCGGCAGGCGAAACGCATTTGCGTTTCTGCCGAGAGGGAACGGACCAGATTGCCACCCGGCAGGCGAAACGCATTTGCGTTTCTGCCGAGAGGGAACGGACCAGTTTGCCCACCGGCAGGTGAAACGCATTTGCGTTTCTGCCGAGAGGGAGCGGACCAGTTTGGTCACCCCCCATGGAGTGCCCGTTCCGCGCGTTATGGACGCCGGCTTTATGCCGGCCTAGCAGTCAGATACTGAAGTCGCGGTATTCCTGCACCCGCGTGGCACGCAAGCCGCGAACACCGTGCTTTTCGATCGCACGCTGCCAGGACAAAAATTCTTCTATTGAGAGATTGTAAGAGTCGCAGGCTTCATCAAGGCTCAATAGCCCGCCGCGAACGGCTGCAACGACTTCCGCCTTGCGCCGGATGACCCAACGCTTGGTGTTACGCGGCGGAAGATCACCGCGCGTGAGGTGTTTGCCGTCGGGTCCGATAACCGACGGGGTTACCGTTAACACGGGGCGGCGTTCAATCGTTGTTGTCTGCGACTGCGGCATGGGGCTTTGTTCGTAATCCATGAGACTTAATATTTGATTGAAGTGCTTACCGGAGAAATAGAAGACCCGCCGGCGGGCGACGGGTCTTCTAGCTACCTAACGTTTGATCCGTACCAGTTCCTGGAGCATCTCGTCGGCCGTCGTGATGATCCGAGCGTCGGAGTTAAACGCGGTTTGCACGATGATCAGATCGGTGAATTCCGTTGCCAGATCGACGGTCGATGCTTCGAGAGATGAAGATGCGACCGATCCGGCGCCGCCCTGCGTCGCGAACTGGAGGTTGACGTTGCTCGATTTATCGGTTGCCAGGTAGGTGTTGCCGGTTTGCTCCTGCAAGCCATTGGGGTTGGCAAACGTGGCCAGCGGAATCTGGTAAATGTTGCGCGACTGACCATTGTCGAAGTTGGCGACAACAATGCCTTCGGCATCGACCGTGATGCTGGCGAGTTCCCCGAACACGGCGCCATTGACGTCGGCCGATGTCAGGATCGAGGCACTATCGAACTGGGTAATGCCATCGATATCTTCGTCTGTACCAAGGTCGATAGTGATCACACTGGGCGTGAGGCCGAGCGCGGCCGCGTAGGTGATCGTGGTCGTCGTGGTACCGTCGAACGAAGCGTTGGTGCCGGTCAACTCGAAGCTGCCATCGGTATCGAACTGCAGCAAGCCGGCTGCGACCTGTCCGGCGACCGGGTGCGCCGTTGGGTCGACGTCACTCGACGGCTCAACATAGACCTCGACGTTCCATTGGTTGGCCGTGGCGGTCTTCAGAAATCCAAACGTGACGGTCCGCGATCCACCCTTCGAATCAAAGATCTGGACGCTGCGGACAAAGTCGGGTGTAAAGCCACCGCCGGCCATGCTGGTCGCGGTGACCCCCGGGGCGTAGGTGCCGATCGCGGCGTTGATGGTCTGCGACGATTGCAGATTGGCGCGAATACCAACCGCCGTCGTGGGCTCGGCGGACCCGGTGAGCCCGCGAACGTTGACGGTGGTGGTGGCCGTCAGATCGCTCAAATTGGTCGGCGCGATACCCGTGGACGACAGTCTAAATCCCTGCAGGTAGAGACCGGCGCTGTTGAGCAGGTTGCCGTCTTTGTCGGTGGTAAAGGATCCGGCCCGGGTGAAGGAATATTGGCCGTTGGTCGCCGTCGCATTGGAGATTTCATTGACCACGAAAAAGCCGTTGCCCTGAATCGCCAGATCGGTTGACGACGTGGAGGATTGAAGCAGGCCCTGTTCATCGACCAGTGGGCGTGGCAGCGATTGGACGCCACCCGGCGTGTAGGTCGTCGCCGTGGTTGGGCGTGTCACCAGCGTTGAAAACTGGGCGTCGGTTCGTTTGTAGCCAACCGTATTCACGTTGCTGATGTTGTCACTGATGATACCCAACGCTTGCGCATTGGAATTCAGCCCCGTAACACCCGAAAAAAGAGATCCGAACAGACTCATTGTGTTTTCCTCTCAACTGATCCCGCTAAGGGATCTGGACCTGGCCTCGTTGATGACCGCCCGCTGGCATTCTGCGATGCGGGGCGGTTAGATGGATTCCTCGTCGTCGTCGGGGAGGGTCACCCTGGTGACCGATTCGAAGGGCACGTTGATCCCTCCCACGTCGAATACGATTTGATCGCCAAAGGTTTCGACACCGTTGACCACGCCGATTAAGGCGGTGCTGGTACCGACCTCGTTACCTTGGGAATCGATAGCGCTAACAGAAATCGTGTAGACCCCATCGGGCTTTGGAACGCCCGCATTGTCCTTGCCATCCCATTCGAAGTCGTGAGTCCCGGACGCGAGTTCGCCGTTGGTCGTGTAGACCGCGGCGCCCGATTCATCGAGAACCTTAAGCGTCGTCAATTCCGCATCGGAAAGCATCGTGTACGACCACTTTGCTGAGCCGTCTTTAAGAATACTGGCGTTGCCGGGTGCTTCGATTTCCTTGCCGATGTAAGTAACGACGGCAGCTGATTCGCTGGCATTAAATGAGGTAATCAGTTTTTCAAGATTGAGGTTTGTCGCGATCGACTGCTCGACGCCGGTAAGTTTGACCAACGAGTCCGTGAACTCGTTCGGGTTCATCGGTTCAAGCGGATCCTGATACTTCAGCTGGGTGGTGAGCAAAGTGAGAAAATTGTCGAACGTACCGGCGAGGCCAATGCCCGCGGACGTCGCCTTGGAGGCGGCAGCGTTCTGGCCGGTAATTGCACCGATATCTGACATGCTCGTTAAACCCTAATGTCCTCGTTAGACCTTAATGTCCTCGTTAGACCTTAATGTCCAAAACGCGATCCGATACGAACTGGCGCGTCGTGCTTTCCTCGTCTTCCGCACCACTCAATCCATCATGATTGCCGTCGTGCCGATTAGCCGCATTCGTCTGATTAGGCGTATCGCCGGCTTCTCTCTCGCCGAACAGATTGAAATTCAAACTGTCCGAGTCGGTATCCAACCCGGCGTCCTGCAGCGCGCGCTCGAGCACGCGTGTGTCGCGCTGCAGCATTTCCAGGGTCTCTGGTTTCTCGGCCGTTACCATCGCGAGAACCCGACCGTCCTTGCCGATTTCGAGATCGACATCGACGCGACCGAGTTCAGCCGGGTGGAGGCGGACGCTGATACGGGTTTCGCCGCTGGCGACCGCATGCTGAATTTGAACCGCAACCTGGTCGGCCGGCGCGGGATGCGCAGACGGGCGGTGGAGCGCGGCGGTTTGCGTAACTGCGGCAGCGCTGCCGGGTTGAGAGACGCTGGCAACGCCGGTTACCGGCGGGATAACATCGGTAGTGGCGGCACCTGAGTTGGCCGCCATCCCCTCGCTACCGCTGCGTGCAAGTTGAGCCGCGATCATGGTTTGCGCCATGCTTGCGGGCTCAGGAGCCGCCTGCGTCGCGGTGGGAGCTACCCGCGTTGCAATATCGGCCGCCGGTTTGGCCTGGCCGGCGGGTTGTCCATTGTTAGAACTCGCGGAGCCGGGCGTGTTGTTGGTGTCTGTCGACGCGACCTGCCCGACCGTTGGGCGCCCAAAGGGCTGCACGATGGACTGGATAATCGGTTCGCCGTCATCGATGGGGAGTGACATCGGCGTCGCCAAATTCTTCCCAAGATTGCCAGATCCATTACCGCCGGCGGACGTATCGGTACCAAGTCCGCTATCCCCCGGCTGCGGAATCGGCTGCACCGGAGAGGTTGGGAGTTGGGATGAGATCGAAGATGGTGGGGTCGTGGCGGCCGTGGGAATCGGCGAGGTTGCGGCACCTTGAGCAACCGGCGGAGCAACCGCGGGAGCGTTCGTTGATGCCGCCGCAAGCGCGACGACCGCGGGCTCGACGGCCACCGGTGTGACTTGTTGAACAATACTGGCCGCGTGCGTGACACCCGCGCTGACGATTGGCAGACCAACCGCACTGCCCGCCTTAGCGATTAGCGCTGCGGAATTTTGTGGTGTCTCGTCGCCACCCTTAGCCGGCGATGTCGTGGTGCCGTTATCGACGTCGCTCGGGTTGCTCGCCGCAACAGGCTCAGCAGCTTGGTTATCAGCGCCGGCGTTTTGTTGGCCGTCGCCGTTTATCGGGCTGTTATCGGTTGCATCGCCGCGGGCGTCAGTTTGCAAACCGTCGTTCCTCTCATCGGCGCGAGGCTCGTTGTTACTGCTCGCCGATGAATAATCTGGAAACGTGTAGCTTTCGTCGGGATCCTCGTACGGCGTCGCGGTGTCTTCGTAAGAATCCCGGTTTGAGTCTTGGAAGTGTTGGTCTTGGTCGGTGGCGTCGCGTGCTGCGTTCTCGGCGTCAAGCCGCGCCAGTTCACGCTCAAACGCGTCAGCAAAGAAATCGTCCCCGGTTCCATCGGTCAACGTAGAACTCGATGGTGCGAGGGCCTGGGCTAGTAGATTGATGTCAAATGATTGCATGTTTCGAACGTACGTATGAGATCTCTGCTCCGCCTCATGAAGCAAAGCCCGGGCCATTTCATCACTGTGGTCGAATGTGGCTGGAACCCTGGGAAATCCCGGCTACGCCTCTGCCACCTCGCCCGGCTAATTTCGGCGTGGTGGGAAAATCTGTCGGAGGTAAATTACGCCGGGTAGCTGGTCTGCACGCTGACGCGCGACCTCACGACGTCCACCTCCGCGAGGTGGTGCGATGCTAGGTCGTGATCTAGTCATCTTGGATCGGGAGAACAGAGATGCTTGTGAAGACCCATGAGTGCGGCTTGGGAGCACGGCGATGTCTCGCCGCTGCTACGGGATTCGTGTTAACCATAAATTAAACAAGATCGTATCAACTCGGCAGCGCTCGCGAACCGCAGCCGATTTGTTTTGCGTAGCGCGAATTTAAATAAGCGATCCCAAGTCGCAGACGGGCGCCGTTAACAAGGGAACGATCCGATGGCAGCAGAAATGGCAAAATTTGAAGCCGGTGCAGAAGCCTTTCAGCAACGCAATTTTCATAAGGCGATTGATGAATGGAGCGGCGCGGCCCAGGAAGGCGACACCGAAGCGCTCTACAATCTAGGTTTGATCTACGCCAACGGCCATGGGGTGGACCAGGACTTCGACAAAGCCTTCGACAACATCAGCAAAGCGGCTGACGACGGCCACACCGAAGCCCAATATAGTGTTGGCGTTCTCCACCACATGGGATTTGGCACCGACGAGGATCCGGCCGAAGCTGCCTATTGGTACACAAAAGCGTCCGAAAAGGGCAACGCCCAGGCCCAGTGCAATCTCGCCGGACTCTATGAGATCGGTTCCGGTGTTACCCGCGACTACCTGAAGGCGGTGGATTTGTACTCCAAGGCCGCAGCCCAGGGATTCTCGGTCGCTATCTTTAATCTCGCCGTTATGTGCGAAAACGGCACCGGTGTTGAGCGCGACTATGAACACGCGGCACAGTTGTACGACGCGGCCGCATCCGCCGGGCTCGCGGCCGCCCAATACAATCTTGGCGTCCTGCACGCTCAAGGTCTCGGCGTTGAGGCCGATCTCGACAAAGCCAAGGAACTCTTCACCGCGGCAGCGGCGCAGGGCCACAAGCAGGCCGGCGAAAATTTAGAGCATGTGGCGCAGGCCGAAGCGGCAGCCGCTGAGGAAACGGCGAAGGCTGCTGCGGCCAATTAACAGCACCTAAGTTCGTCGGAATATTGGGGCGCCCGGAGCGCCCCCTTTTTTTGCCTCGACGCCAGGCCCCCGGTTGCCGGACCATGACATCCGCACCGCGCCCCATTCCCCAGTTGGCCTCGGAGTTGCACCTTAACGGCTCACTAGGTCCGCAAAACGTTGGTGGGAAACGCGGTGCGTTTAGAGAAATATCAGGAAAAAGAACGGTTTAGGGATGCTCTGTCATCCCTGTCGGGTGGCTATGGCGCGGTTGCATCCGGCGTCGGCAAGTTGTGCCGCGACGGCAACGATTACCGGTGCCGAGGCCGCAACGGCGTATGCAAGCCGGCCCTGCCTCACGGCCGGTGGGAGACAAATCGATGACGACCCTTGATTCCATCCTACGTATCGGCATTTCGGGTCTGAACACCGCCCAGTCGGTTCTGACCACGACGTCGACGAATATCGCCAACGTGAATACACCAAACTATTCGCGTCGGATCGTGCAGCTGGAGTCCCAGGTCGCCGGCACCAACGCGGCCGGTGTTCGAGTTGCTGAGATCCGGCGCGTCGTTGATCTATTTCTTGAAAAAGAGCTGCGATCGGCAACGTCTGATACCGCCCGCTACGAAGCGATGTCATCCTTGCACGAGCGGCTGCAGGCATTGCTCGGTCGGCCCGACGAGAACATTACGTTTACGGGCAAACTCGACACCGTCTTCGACACCCTGGCCGAACTCCCGTTGGACCCGGACTCCGATGTGCGTCGGCTTGGGTTGGTTCAGGACCTGCAGGATTTTGGGATTGAGGTTGCGCGTATCGCGGATCAGATTCAGGACCTGCGCAAGGAAGCCGACCGTCAGGTTAGCAATGCCGTTGAAGCGATCAACGACTCCATTGAACGGGTCTTTACGCTCAATCCCAAGATTGCCAGAGAAGAAGCGCTCGGCCGCGACGCAGCCGCCCTGGTTGAGCAACGCGCGCAAGCGGTCGCCAAACTATCCGAGCTTATCGATATCAATGTGCCGGTCACGAGTAGCGGTCAATTCCAGATCACAACCTCAACCGGCGTTATCCTGCTCGACGCGATCCAACGAAAGCTGATTTACAGCCCCACGGGGACCGTGACCTCGAATACGACATTCCCCGAAATCACCGTAAACAAAATTGATCGCACGACCGGTATTTTTCCCCCACCGGTAGCTCGCTCGACCGCAATATCGCATCGGGAAAACTGCGCGGCCTTATCGACATGCGCAATTCCGAGCTTGTTGATCTGTCGATCGAACTCGGTGAATTCGCAGGTGGGGTCACCGACGAGCTCAACCGGGTCCATAACGACAACTCCGCAGTACCGGCGCCCAACAATTTTACCGGCCGCAACACCGGCTTGCTCGCCACCGATCTGCACGGCTTTACCGGTCAAGTAAGCTTCGTCATCGTTGACAGCAATCAGATCCTCAATCCCGGTACGGCAGGACACAGGATCGACATCGATTTCGACGCGGCAACGATCACCACCGATGGCGGCGCCCCGGCGGCTCTTACGGATGGCACGATGGGCGGACTGGTCGGCGACGTTAATACCGCGTTGGGTGTCGACGGTACCTTCAGCCTAAGAGGCCAACCCGAAACTAGTTGAGTGATTTCAGTCGGTTGTGGCTTACTCGGTTGTGTCAAAGCAAACGAGGAGGCACAACATGTGGACCGAAATCACTCGCCCGAATTATGAGCGCCGTGGCGGGCGCTACGCAAGCGACCTGACGGATCGAGAGTGGGCGTTGATCGCGCCGCTCATGCCGCCGCGCAAGAAGATCGGCCGGCCGAGGACGACGGACCTGCGCCATGTCATGGATGCGGTCATGTACATGGCCTCGACGGGCTGCCAGTGGGCGATGTTGCCGAACGACTTCCCTCCGCCTTCCACGGTCCAGCGCTATTTCTACGACTGGCGCTCCAACGGCCTGCTGGAGAGCATCAACCATCACCTGGTCATGGCGGCCCGGGAGCTGGAAGGACGCGAGGCCGGCCCGAGCGCCGGGGTGATCGACAGCCAGAGCGTGAAAACCACGGAAAGCGGTGGTGTTCGGGGCTATGACGCGGGCAAGAAGATCAAGGGCCGCAAGCGTCACATCGTCACCGATACACTCGGCCTGCTGGTCGGCCTGATCGTGCACGCAGCCGATATCCAGGACCGCGACGGCGCGCCCGAGGTCCTCAAATCGATCCGTCATCGCTTCCCCCGGCTGCGTCACCTCTTCGCCGACGCCGCCTACGCGGGACCGAAACTCGAGGGCGCCCTTGAGGACATCGGCCGCTGGAAGCTCGAGATCATCAAGCGCTCAGACACCGCCCAGGGCTTCGAGCTCCTGCCCAGACGATGGGTCGTCGAGAGGACCTTCGCCTGGCTCAACCGATGCCGTCGACTGGCCAAGGATTGGGAGAAATCAATCGCCTCCGCACAGGCATGGATTCTTGTCGCCAACATCCGACTCCTCACAAGGCGGCTCGCAAGGTACTGTTATCAAACATAGAGTTTCGAGTCGGACTCTAAGTACGGCCGGTGCCATCACCTTCGACGCGACAACGGCGGGTGAAGGCGTGGTCATCGTTCAAGGCACCACACCGAGCGATCGCGGCGGTCGCGGCTTCTCACACTTCTTCGGCATGAACGATTTGCTGCAGTCGCTGGTCGAACCTCATTTTGATACCGGCTTCGCGACCACCAGCGCCCACGGATTCGGCGTGACCGGGATTACCACAATCCAGTTGCGCGGGCCCAATAGCGAAAACGCGGTTTCGTTCACTCTCGACTTTTCAACGGTTGGCGGCACCGCCTTCAGTGACGTATTGACGTCCCTCAATACGGGCTTCGCCGGTTTTGGTACATGGGCGCTCGATGCCAACGGCGCCCTTACATTCACCCCGGTCGCAGGTCTTGACGGTTTCTCCCTCAATGTCACCTCTGACACCACAACCCATGGCGCCACGACCGTGCAGTTTTCGCAACTGTTCGGGATCGGCAATCGCTACCGAGCCGATTCCGCTCGGGACGTCGATGTCCTCAGTAGCATCAAGGCAAACACATCCTTGATGGCGCTGGCTGATATCGATCTGACTGCCGGCGCTACGATCCCAGCCCTCACCCAAGCCGACGGGCGCGGTGCCCTGGCCTTGTTCAATGTGTCGGACACCGCGATCTCGTTCACTGCCGCCGGGGATCTAGGCGCCATCAACGGGACGGTGAGCGACTATGGCAATTCGGTATTGTCGCAGTTCGCGATCAAAGCCGATATCGCGAACACACTGGCGCAAGATCTGGGCCTGCTGCAGAACAATCTCACGGAAAAGTTGGGGATTTATACGCCTAACTAGCCGTAGCCACCGTTCGCTTCCGCACAATGCGGAGCTTCGGATCGGGCTTCTTCACAGCGGAGAATACGGCCCTGGCGATCTTCTCAGGCGATGCGCCCAACTTCGGGATCGGCTTCGATGGACGCCCTCGGGGTTTGGGCTTCTTTTCCGCGTTCATACGTTCTTCTCCTGTAGGCTTCCGCTATAGGGCAGCGATCCCATCAATCGCTCCATGAAATCCCAGTCTGGATTACCAGAATCGGTTACAGGAAGCCGTATATTAGATTCAGCCATCCTCTCAAGATGCCATTTGCGACCATAGTTGAAACGATACTTTTCCCGCCGAATCAAAGTGCACAGAAAAAGCGCGATCAATGGAGTCATGATAAAGCGCGGGTATAAAACATTGACATCATCTAATGCCCAATACGGCGCAGGCTGGTAATAGGCTTCCGCAACAGAGCCATCATAGTTTACTGAAATCGTATTGCCTTCATGGATCGGTTCAACATCTACGAACTGTCGATATCCGTTGTTGGAGTCAATTGCTCCAACGAATGGTGTGGAGCCCGCCTTCATATTGGCCTTTGTCAGACGGCGACCCTTCTTGATTTCAAAAATATCAATGAGTCGGACATTTTTCCAGAGACACTCATTCAACGACACTTCGCAACTATCTACGCAATTTTTTTCAGGCACTTCCACGGCAATATCACTAACCCATTCAGGAATATGATCAAAGTCGGGTACTAAAATATCGTCAAATGTCTTGTTCGCCTCTCGGCCATGAGAGGAATATCTAAACCTGTTTCTTGATATAGCTAAACAGTAAAAAACCTTTTAATTGAATGTCATGTCTGATGATTTCGGCGAGAGAACCTTGATGTTCTGTGCCGTATAAAATGCCTCTGGTTGGACGAATGCGGACAGTAAGTATGTCCCGCCTAGCGTTACAGTGATTAGTCCTGCTGCATAAGGCTCTACTTCAGGAATCTGCTCAACTCTCACGCCCACCCCCAAATCCGAAGACGATCGGGAAACAAAATGTATACCGTTAGGGATCTCCGTCATTTTGTTCTTGTCGAATTTATTTCCATACTCGACGCCAAACAATTGACCTATTTTGACCAAGTCACGCATATTTCACCTGAAACGCAACATACTCCCGCAATGCCCGCTCAAAATCTTCCTTCCGAATTGTCGAATAGTCCGTCTCCATATAGGCTTCGGCACACCATTCGTCTGTGGCAGTTACTGCTCGCAAAACACTATGACCAGGTTCACTCTCACGATTTACAAAAGAATTTATCCAGCGTCCCTTAATCGCGTTCCATTGTCCTTGGTCCACTCTGCCGATGTGCTTAGTTTTTCTGAACCTATCATCCTTGAAATAACCGAAAAACACCTTGTAGTCTATTGGATGTGGATGGTGTGCCTGGAAGACCATGATGCAGGTTATGACCCCGACCGGGTGAAAGAGGTCGTTAGGCATCGAGAATACGCCCAGCAATTGGTGCTGGGCGAGCAACCGTTCACGGATATGCACTGCTGCCTTTCCCGTAGAGGTAGCGCAACTCATCTGTACAATGGCGGCGCAGCGCCCCCCCGCCTGCAAGCATGACAACGCTCCTTCGATGAATTCTAACTGTCCGTCCTCACCAACGTCATATGGAGGATTCAAGAACGCCACAGTCGGTTTCAGCGCCTTCACGATCTCGACGTTATCAGGGGAGAAGGAGTCCCCCTGATAAATGTGAGCCTTTCCGTCCCCGCTCATCATCATGTTTGAGCATGCATAGGTGAACATATCGGTACGCTTTTCCATGCCCACTATCTGGTTTCGCTTTATATAGACTATCTTCTCCGCGTCATTCCCAGCCAGCCTCGCCATTCGCTTCATCGAGGAAATCAAAAAACCTCCGCTCCCACAACAGCTATCATAGACGACATCGTTTACATTCAGATTAACGACATCGCCCACGAACTCCGTAATGTGCTGTGGCGTAAGAACCAATCCGGTCTTCTTGTCCGTCCCCGCATACCGTATGAACTCTCGATAAAATCGACCCAATACGTCGTATCCCCGGTCACCTAGCGCGAACAATGGCAAAATAGACTGTTCCAGCCGGACGGTCAGGTCTCGCAAAACGTAGTTAGGTTCCTCATCGGCAGACCTCTTCTTCTTAATCTTCGCCGTTTTCGCTATGGAATAGTTTTTAATTTTCTCATACTCACCCATCATGGAATGAGTCCGCTCTGTGTCGATGTCGTTGTCCTCAAGCACATTACCAATAGCTGTCATGATAGCTCTGGCGACCCGCTGCGGCATCGCGTTCAACTGCTTGGTAGCCGCGGTCGTCTTGTACGCACTCTTGAAGGTTTGGTTATGGAGAGCGAGCAAAAGAGCACTTACAAGTGTGCACCTTTCGTATTCGACAATGGAGTACGCATTGAGTTCATCATTTAGATCAATCGCGGTTTTTGTTATTTCCGTGCTTTCTATGCGCTGTGCCTGCGCAATTCCGCGAAATATCTCGATGTACGAGAAGATGCCTAATAGCTTTCCA
>CBDCYR010000005.1:0-1145554 GCA_965224275.1 Alphaproteobacteria bacterium
GCGGCCGCCCATACGTCGAAACTCGTAAACGACTTTGTCGTGATTGCGCTGGCGAGGTCGACTTTGCTGGTGGCGTCGGGCCCAAAGTAGGTATGGGCTTCGAAGTAAGAAAACATCTCGCGCACGTTGGCAGCCCACGGACCCTGATTGTCCCAGTCCTCTGACGGCATTTCTTCGAAGGCAATGTTGTGGCCCTGTTGGCGGAGCACCGCGATGACCTCATCCCAACTCAGCAGGTCACCCGCGAGCGACAGGTGCTGTCCGGCGCCGGCCTGTTCGGGCCGCTCGAGCGCGCCCACGACAAGGTGGCCGAGTTCGCTGATGTCTCCCATGTGAACGCCGCGCGAGTCTCCCCGCATGGGCTGGCCCCATGTCGGTGTGCCGTCGGGTCCGTCGTGCTTTGGGTACATCGGCGAAACCAGGTTTTGGAAATAGAACGGAGGCTCGACGAACGTGAAGAATTTGAAACCCGCGGCCTCGACAGATCCGTCGACCTTGGCCTTGTTAGTGAAGTGGGGCACCTGGAAGGTACCGCCAGAGATCTCCGCCACATTGGGCAGCGTCGACCATATGAAGTGCGTCACGCCCGCGCCCTTTGCGGCGTCGACCATCGCTTTGCCTTGGGCAATTTCGTCGGTGTCGGGCGCGGCAAACGAGTTGGTATTGGCAAACACACCATAAACCCCTTCGAATGCCCTCCGCAGCGTCTCCGGCCGGTCGAAATCGGCTTCAACAACTTCGTCGGCGAGCCCGGCAGCCTTGGCCGGGTCGCGGGTCAAGGCGCGGACGACATAACCGCCGTGCTCTTGCAGAGCGCGTAGCACACCGCCTCCCTGCGCCCCGGTGGCTCCGGTTACCGCGATAATTCTCTGGCTGGATTTGGACATGTCATCTCCTCCAATTCGATCGCGGAGCCAAAATTAGTCCCGCACGCAACTTTATATTGTTCCCTAGACAATTGTTGTCAAGGGGACTATTTACAATTTATGGAACCGGATCGAACCGAGCCCGCAGTACCGGTCGTGCACAGCGATCTTCGGAAAAAGCTTCTTCCGACCGGCGCGATACTTCACACCCACCTGGCATTGTCGCGGGTCTTCGAAATGGATGCCGCCGAAAAGACGGCCCACGACCCCACCACACTCGATTTACTGGTGCGGGTTCGATTGGCACCACACGGCAGGATCCGCGCCGTGGATTTGTGTGAGCAGATGCAGAAAAGCGCGAGCCACGTCTCGCGTGTCGTGGAGCGCGCCGAGGCGAGAGGTCTGATCGTACGCCGCGCCGATCCGACAGACCGCAGGGCGCAAGTGATTGCCCTTACCGATCGGGGAGATAAAGATCTCGACGCCTACATACCTCACGTGATGGAGCTGTTGGACAGTGTCATCTTCGCCACCTTGTCCAGCGCCGAGATCGAAACTCTGGTCAAGTTGCTGACCAGGGTCGCGACGGCGTCCAAACGGCTAATCGCCGAGGGCGGTGAAATGGCTTTTGAGACAGTCTGATGCCTGATCAGTGCAAAGCCAAAACAGCGGGAGAAATGAGGCCGATTGTTGATCCCAACAAGTGCGAAGGCAAAGCGGATTGCGTGATGGTTTGCCCTTACGATGTATTCGAGGTCGTAAGTATGTCTGATGAAATCTATGCCTCGCTGACTTTCAAAGGAAAGCTGAAAGCCTTTTTTCACGGCAAGATAACTGCCTCAACCCCGAAAGCAGACCGTTGCATGAATTGCGGCCTATGCGTCGCGGCTTGTCCTGAAAAAGCGATCCGGTTAAAGAGTTTTACGGGCTGACTTCGAAGAACGGTCACCCCGTTCATTCGAAACTGTCCATTGAGTCCGGGCAAGACCAAGGTTCGCTTGAGCGAAATGGTCGTGCAGATTTCGAATATCAGGCATCGCTCCGTTTCATGCCGAATTCTTATCGAGCCCTCCCAATGCGCCCAATAAAATGCGCCCTCGCCATCGTGATCCTGCTTCTCGCCCAGTCCGCAATAGCGAACAGCGCCGAAGATCATATCCAGCTCGGTTTGGATGCCCTCAAGCGCGGCGACTATGGCGCGGCGATAACGCTATGGCGCCCGCGCGCCGAGCAAGGCGATATCGACGCCCAGTTTCATCTCGGCCATTTGCATGATCAGCGCTGGGGTGTGCCCCAGGATTATGCCGAGGCGGCAAAGTGGTATCGCAGGGCGGCCGAGCAAGGCCACGCGCGCGCCCAATACAACCTCGGCAGCATGTACGAAGACGGCCGCGGCGTTGCCCGTGACGACGCGGCAGCCGTCCGCCTGTATTGCCGGGCGATCCGCCAAAACGACCCCCAGGCCTTGGTCAAACTCGGATCGATGTATGGCGCGGGGCGAGGCGTCGCCGCCAACGACATCCGCGCCCATGTGTACTTCAACCTCGCCGCCAAAACGGGGCCACCGAGTTGCAGCGCTGGAACGCGATGTTGCCATCCGGCGGATGGCGCCGGCCGATGTCTTCACCGCCCGGCGCCTGGCCCGCGACTGGACGCTCGCGACACCGTGTCCTTAAAGCCTATGTCGACAAGTTGCTGCGCGCATCGGGCTAGCGCCTGCGAGCGTTGATGCTACGCACAAAAACCCCTCACCGCGGCCCGAATGGACCGGATTTGAACGAAATAGTCGTACTGGTTCGCGTAACGAGCATCGCGCGAACCCGGTCGCCGATTACAGTCGCTGCGCGGGATCGGCGGTCTGCTCACTCCGCACATCGCCCGTGTTGACCAACCCGGCCGGCTCGATCAGCAACACATGGCAGCGTTCATCCGCAACCGGCATGTGCTAGTGGATGGAATCCAACATATGGTACCCATACGATCGTGTATCCCGGTAGCTCGGCAGGAGGAAGCCCGCAGGCGATGCCTTTGCATCGTCGAGGGGTTTCGACGCACCGAGGGACCGGGATAGGCGACCCACAGGGCGTCTTGCCGAGCTCACCGGCCGCGTTACGCAAAGCTTCCGATGCGCCGGCATCGCCACGCCTCGCGCGCCTAACCAGCGAACTCGGCAAGCCGTCGTATGGGTACCATATGTTGGATTTCATCCACTAGACGCCTTTAGGCACAACCAGGAACTCGCCCTCGCCCACCACCACGTCGCGATCGCGCAACCGCATAATGAATGTACCGGCTACGACGAAGAACAGTTCGTCGGCATCCGCATGCTGATGCCATACGAACGCGCCCTCAAGTTTTACGACCTTGAGCGCGGCATCATTCACCTCGCCGACAATTTTCGGACTCCAGGTCTCGTCGAACTTGGCAAACTTTTCAGCCAGATTAACCGGCTCGATATCAGCAACCTCAGACCGGTCCCCTGTTGTCGCCATGGCCCCGCGATCCCTCTTCTAACCCGCCACCACTTCCGCCTCGATCGCCGCCATATCGTCGTCGCTGAAACCGAAATGGTGGCCGATCTCATGGATCAGAACGTGGCGCACCACCGTGTCGAGCGTATCGGTTCCTTCACACCAATAATCAAGGATCGGGCGACGGTAGAGAAACACCATATCCGGCTCGGTCGCGGCGTCGAAGTAGCTCTTCCGGTCGAGGCTCACGCCGCGATAGAGACCGAGGATGTCGAATGGGCTTTCCAATTCCATCTCGGCCACGACCTCTGCGTCGGGAAACTCCTCGATCCGAATGGCCACATTCTCCATCTTCACGCGCATGCGCGTCGGGATCTGTTCGAGTGCTTGCCGGGCAAGCTCCTCGAAATCGGCGAGTGTCGGCGCGATAACGTTGATGGTCGGCATGCCACCACGATATCGCGGGCTTGCGTGCACGGCCAACCCGGTCAATTCTGGCCGCCCGCGGCGACCCCACGGAGCGAATGATGGCGATCAAGAAGCTGGCCCCTGCGGCGAGAACCCGGGCGCTCAAAGCGCTCAAGGGTTGGAAACTGGTCGCAGGGCGCGATGCGATCCACAAAACCTATCGCTTTAAATCGTTCGTTGAAGCCTTCGGCTTCATGAGCCGCACGGCCTTGATCGCCGAACGCATGGACCACCACCCCGAATGGTTCAACGTATACAACCGCGTCGACGTCACCCTATCGACCCACGATGCCGGCGGCCTCACCCAGCGCGACATCGACCTCGCCACCGCCATGGACGGCCTGCGCTAAAGTGGGGGTTTGGGCTTTGGAATGGGCACCCGCGATGTCGCATACGGGCCGACCCTGGGGACCAGGGTGACGCGATGCAGGCGGGATACATCGACGTTGACGGTATCAACACACGCTATCTCTCTGCCGGTAGTGGCAACGCGAAAGCGGTCCTACTGATTCACGGTGGCGGCCTCTCCGCCGATACCTGGCTTCGCAACATCGATGCGCTCGGCGCGGAGTTAGCCGTCTACGCGCCCGATAGTGTCGGTCACGGCTTTACCGATCCAATCGACCTCGGCACCGGCCTGCCACAGCCACACACGGTGCGCCATTTGATTGGCTTCATGGACGCGTTCGGTGTCGACCGGTTCAGCGTCGCCGGCAGTTCCTACGGCGCTCTGATCGCAGGTCTGGTGTATTTCGCGGTGCCCGAGCGGGTCGATAAATTGATTCTGGTCGGCAGCAGTTCAGTTTTCGATACCGACCAGAATTATCGCGACGGCCTTAAGCGGACCTACCAAAACGCGGCCGCGACGTTCAGCAACCCCGATCTTGCAAGTTGCCGCCGACGTATGAACGGCCTTGTCAACGATCCAGCGTCGGTCCCCGACGAACTTGTCCTGATGCAACTCACACACTATGCCCAACCCGACTGCGTCGCGTTCTACCTCACCGGTAACCGCAATCGAGCCGACGCCAAAGGTCCGATTGGTTGTCGAATTCTCGACCGGCTCCAACAAATCGACATCCCAACCCTCGTCATCACCGGTGAGCAAGACCCTGGGACGGATTGGGAAAACACGGCTGTTGAAACCAAACGTATCGCTGACGCCAGATGCGTCTTGATCGACCAGTGCGGGCATTTGCCCTATCTCGAGCAACCCGGTGAATTCAACCAACTCGTTGCCGAATTTCTGCGACCTTGATCGGCGCCTTCAACCAGCCCCGTCGAGGTGACACGCAAGCGACGTTAGCGGCGTCGGATGGTAGGCTCAAATTGTCGACGTTTGCAGGAGGACGATGTGAATATGCAGTGGCGAACGGGATCATGACGACGCAAATGGACGACGCAGCGGCCCAGCGGTCGCGCCTCGAGGTCTCGCTCGCACCCGTACGCAAAGCTCAACACCTGCCGGGCTATATCTACGTGTTGTTCGGCGTGGAATATTGACCCCCTATTGGGGGTTATCGGCGTCCAAAATTGACCCCCCTGGTTTTGTGCTCTTGAACACACCTCGTTGTTTGGACAGACGAGGTGGGGGAGATGCTGGTTGTGGAGACGATTGCGCGGATCCGTCGGGATCATCTGGTGAGGGGCGTTCCGATCAAGAAGATCGCCCGGGATTTGAGGGTTTCGAAGAACACGGTGCGCAAGGTGGTGCGGGGCGATGAGACCTCGTACAGCTACGAGCGCAAGATCCAGCCGATGCCGAAGCTTGGACCGTGGGTGGATGAGCTCGAGCGCCAGCTGGAGGCCAACGAGAAGAAGCCGCGCCGGGATCGGCTGTCTCTGCTGCGGATTCATGAAGATCTTGCGGCTCTGGGCTATGGCGGCGGCTACGACGCGGTGCGCCGCTACGCCAGGACCTGGCGTCGGCGGTGGCGGCTGTTGTCGCCGTCGCAGGGTTTTGTGCCGCTGAGCTTCGATCCCGGCGAGGCCTACCAGTTCGACTGGAGCCACGAGTACGCGCGCCTGTCGGGTGTGACGACCAAGGTGAAGGCGGCGCACATGCGGCTCTGCTACAGCCGCATGCAGCTGGTTCAGATCTTCCCGCGCGAGAGCCAGGAGATGGTGTTCGAGGCGCACGAACGGGCCTTCCACTTCTTCGGCGGGGTCTGCCGGCGGGGCATCTACGACAACATGAAGACGGCGGTGAGCATGGTCTTCGTGGGCAAGGAGCGCGCCTACAACCGGCGCTTTCTGGAGCTGTGCTCCCACCATCTGGTGGAGCCGGTGGCGTGCACTCCGGGTGCGGGCTGGGAGAAGGGGCAGGTCGAGAGGCAGGTGGGTGACGTCCGCGGCCGCCTGTTCGTGCCCATCCCGCGGGGCCGCTCCTACGCCGAGATCAACGCGTGGCTGATGGATCGGTGTATCGAGGACGCCAAGAAGCGGCCGCATCCGACGATCGAGGGCAAGACGGTGTGGCAGGTGTTCGAGGAGGAGCGGCCCTTCCTGATGGCCTATCGCGGCCCCTTCGACGGCTTCCACGCCACCGAGGTGGCGGTGTCCAAGACCTGTCTGGTGCGCTTCGACAACAACCACTACAGCGTCGCCGCCCGTGCCGTCGGGCGGCCGGTCGACGTGCGGGCCTACGCCGATCGGATCGTCATCCGCCAGGACGGCGAGACCGTCGCCGAGCATCCCCGGAGCTTCGGGCGCGGCGAGATCGCCTACGATCCGTGGCACTACGTGCCGATCCTGACGCGGAAGCCTGGTGCGCTGAGGAACGGCGCGCCCTTCAAGGGCTGGCAACTGCCCGGCGCGCTCGGCCGCATACGGGCCCGGCTGACGGGTTGCGACGACGGTGACAGGCAGTTCGTGAGGATCCTCGCGGCGGTTCAGGAGGACGGGCTGGAGGCGGTCGAGGCGGCCTGTGCCGAGGCGCTCGACTTCGGCGCCTGCAGCGCCGACGTCGTGCTCAACATCCTCGCCCGGCAGTGCCAGCCGGCACCGCCGGCGACCATCCCGACGCCCGAGGGCCTGCAGCTTCGCCACCGGCCGGTGGCCGACTGTCAGCGCTACGATCGCCTGAGGGAGGCCGGTCATGGAGCGTCATGAGGTGCTGGCGATGATGACGGCGTTGAAGCTCGCGGGCATGCGCGCCGCCTACGACGACATCCTCGCCGACGGTCTCAAGCGCCGTCATCCGGTGCAGCAGATCATCGGTACGCTGCTGCAGACCGAGGTCGCCGACAAGCAGGCGCGCTCCATCAAGTACCAGATGGCGTCCGCCAGGCTGCCGACGGCCAAGGAGCTGGCCGACTTCGACTTCGCCGCCTCACCGGTCAACGAGCCCCTGATCCAGGAACTCGCCACAGGTGGCTTCCTGGAGGGCAAGCGCAACATCGTGCTGGTCGGCGGCACCGGCACCGGCAAGACCCATCTCGCCGTCGCCATCGCCCGCGCCTGCATCCGCAAGGCCGCACGCGGCCGCTTCTACAACGTCGTCGACCTGGTCAACCATCTCGAGGCCGAACTCCGTGCCGGACGCCAGGGCCGCACCGCAGACCAGCTCATCCGACGCGACTTCGTCATCCTCGACGAACTCGGCTACCTGCCCTTCGCCCAGGCCGGCGGCCAGCTGCTGTTCCATCTGATGAGCCGGCTCTACGAGCGCACCTCGATCATCGTCACCACCAACCTCGCTTTCGGCGAATGGCCCTCCGTCTTCGGCGACCCCAAGATGACCACAGCCCTGCTCGACCGCCTGACCCACCATTGCGAGATCATCGAGACCGGCAACGAGAGCTGGCGCTTCAAGAACCGCTGCTGACCCGGCAGGCCGTGCCTGCGGCCCGCTTGCCCCGCTGGGTCAACCCGTACCTCCCACGCGGCTTCGCTCCGCGCACCGCAAGGCGCTACACGAAGCCGCTCGGGTCCCCCCTATTGACTACCGGGACAACCTCCGCCGTGCCGCTCAGGGGGGTCAATATTGCACGCCGATTGGGGGTCAATTTTGGACGCCGATTGACAGTTCTGATCAAGAAAAGACACGATCGCATCGAGCGACGCCTGATGCGACAGCACATCATGGGCATCGGGTATCGATACCAGCAGCGATTGCGATCCGGGGCGGTCGACCATGAATTGGCCGCAATGTCCGCGTTGCCTCGGCGCCCGGTTGGGATCGTACCAGGGGTCACTCGACCCGACGATGGCGAGCAGTGGTGCCTCCCGCGGTCCCTCGATCCCGCGCACCACGCTGCGTCCAACACAAGTCCACTGTGTGACCACGCGCGCCCGAAATTCATCGCCGCGATACAGCGCGGTTGCAACACCGCCTTCGCTGGTGCCGACAAGAAACATGTTTGTCGGGGCAACCCACGGCATTGCCAGTAAACGCTGGACGGCGTAACTGATCTCGGCCTGACGGAAATCATAAACAAAGAGATTGTAGCCGCCGGTTCGAGTATCAGGATCACATTGGAGCGGACGATACCGCCGGGCCAGGCTATCAGGCGCGATCACCACGAAGCCGGCATTGGCCAAACGTTTGAAGAACCCGTATTGCCCGATGCCCGTACATCCATGCATGTAAACAATCACCGGCCATGTCGCGCCGCGCCGCTGCGCGGCCCGCCATGTCGAAAACGCACCACTGTCTATTTGATCAATGGTCGGTGGCCTGCCGCGCTTGCCGGCCACACCGCGACCCCTTTATCCCACGTCAATTCAAGGTCCGAGCGTCGGTCGACGAGAGCACCACTGCAGCCCGCCAGCCCCCAACCAATGACCACCACTAGAAGCAAGCGCACTGAAGTCCCCTACAAAGCAGCCTGATCGTCGACAAATAGCCGCGTGGCTCGTACCCACCAGTGTGGATATGCCGTCACCGCGTCGGTCGCCGTGTCCGAGGCACTTGATTGGTCGTCAAACAACCCGAAACAGGTGGCGCCGCTGCCGGACATTCTCGCCAACAGACAGTTCGGTTGATCTTGCAGAAATGAAAGGACCCGTTCGATTTCCGGCGCCAGATCGATCGCTGAGGTAGTCAAATCGTTGCGCCGTCCTCTCAACCACTCGATTAAGTCGCTCAACTCAAGAAATGACGGCAGATCAGCTTCGATGACCCCCAGCGATTTGGGCACGCACCGGCCGTAGACATCGGAAGTCGACACGAGCACACCAGGATTGATTAGAACAATCGACAGCCCTGGCAGTGTGGGGCGCGCCGCAATCTGGTCACCGACGCCGCCCACCAGCACCGCGCAAGCCGCCAAGCAGGCAGGGACATCGGCGCCCAGTCCCGAGGCGATCCGCGCCACCGGCCGCGCCGCAATGTCGAGTTCCCAAAGCGCGCCAAGCGCCTTAATCGTAGCCGCAGCATCGCTCGATCCGCCACCGATCCCGGCGGCAACCGGCAATGTTTTTGTTAGATGAATTTCCGCGCCAGCGCGATGCGCTCGGGCGTCGTATTCAACAAGGTTTCCATCTCGCAAGCTTTGTGCCGCGCGCATGACAACATTGTTCGGCCCGACCGCCTCTGCGAATGGTCCGTCGACCGCCAGAGTCAGGTTATTGGCCGGGCTGACCGTGACGACGTCGCTAACATCACAGAACGCAATCAAACTCTGAATGTTGTGTCGACCGTCTGCCCGGCGATCAAGAACGTGCAGAAAAAGGTTTATTTTCGCCGGCGCAAAAACACTGATGGGGAACGATCGATCAGGCATAACAGCGCCCTGGCGGCCAGCACCGTCCTCTAGGGACTTAAGCCCTCGTCCAGTTTGCGTTTTATCTCGGGAATGAACTTATCTTCGGGTTCGAATGCGAGCGCGCGTTGCCATTGAAAACGCGCCTCCACTTCACGCCCGACCTGCCAATAAGCATCGCCGAGATGATCGTTGATCACCGGATCCTGCGGCCTTAACTCCACGGCGCGTTCAAGCTGTTTTACCGCGCCGGGGAATTCACCAAGTCGGAACAGCACCCACCCCAAACTGTCGACGATGTAACCGTCGCGCGGGCGCAAGCTAACCGCCTTCTCGATCATCTTACGTGCCCGATCCAGGTTTTGCCCCTGCTCGATCCACGAATAGCCTAGATAGTTGAGGACCAAGGGCTGATCTGGTCTTAGTTCGAGGGCGCGTAGGAAATCGGCTTCGGCACGTTTCCAATCCTTCGCCCTCTCAAGCGCGATGCCACGCGCGTAGAGCAGGGTCCAATTCGCGGTCGCGAGATCAGGTACGCGCTTAACCGCGCGATCGTATTCCGAAACCGCCTCGCGCCAGCGTTCACGCGAGCGATACAAATCACCCAGCGCCACCAGCGAATCCGTTCGTTTTGGTTGCCGTTTGGCCATCCGGCGCAACAAAACGATTGCGTCATCGTAACGCTCCATGCGCTGCAGACTCGATGCGGTTCTAAGTTGAGAATCCCATGCGTAGTCAGATTTCGGCGCGATCTGCTCATACGCGGCGATGGCTTTCTCCCAGTGCTGATGCGATTCCAAAATCCTACCGATCAGAACCTGTGCGACCGGATAGTCTGGAACCAGGTAGACCGCCAGGCGCGCATAGATCATCGCCGCTTCAAGGGCGCCCTCCTGCGACAGCACTGTCGCCACGCCAAACAGCGCCTCGGCCAATCCGGCCCGAGCATCGATAACGAATCGTTTGGGCGAACCACCCTGACCCGCAGTTTGGAACAGTCCCACCAGGACCACGTCGTCGGGATCAACTTCCAAGGCGCGCTGATAGATCTTTTTGGCATCTTCGCCGCGCCCGCTGCGTTCGAGGAAATTGCCATATGCCTGGAACCAGCGAAGGTCACCCCCTTTGTCACCTTCAACGAGGCTTCGGTAGGCGGTTTCGGCCTTGTCGTCATTGCCCGCCAGATCATCGATCAGAGCGTCGTGATAACGTTGAAAATTGACAAACGCTTTACGCTTCGCGAGTAGCGCAAGCGACTTTGTCGCGCCGTCAAACTGCGACAAGCCGGCCTGCGTCCATGCCGTTACCAATGGTACGATCAAGCGGTTGATGCGACGTTTAGAAGCCTTGCCCGCGTGGCTTTGGGCTGTCTTGAAATCCGATCGTTTAGCAGCCGCGACGGCGAGCACAATATTGCCGAGAGCTGAACGGGGCTCGCGTTTCTGAATTTTACTGGCCAGCTCCAATGCCAAATCCATTTGCCCGTCGGCGATCGATACAGCGAACGCTTCGGCCTGAAGTTGTTCGTTTCCAGGATCACCCGCCAACGCGAACGCGAGAAAATCGGCTGCTGACGCGCTATCCCCATCCCGGCGCGCCGCGCGCCCGGCGAGATAACGCCCCAGCGTTGAGGGCTCTTGGGCTCCGTCCGCTGTTTTCGTGAGCTGCCCGACAGGCGGATCGCTAAGCTGATTCACAGCTCCAACCGGTGCCACCCCGAGTAACGCTAATAACGTCACTGCAGCGAGTTTCAGTATATGCCGCGATCGATTGTCTCGATTACTGCTGGAATGCATCTTGCTTGTCATCCGGTTGAACGTTTTTATGCGCGATTCACTAAGAACAGCCGCGCCCCAGCGCAACCTGCGTCCGGCACTACATATTAGGATAGTTTGGCCCTCCGCCACCCTCGGGCACGATCCAATTGATATTTTGTGTGGGATCCTTGATGTCGCAGGTCTTGCAGTGGACACAGTTCTGGGCGTTGATCTGTAGCCTCGGATTGTCGCCGCTATCATCGCGAATGATCTCATAGACGCCCGCCGGGCAGTAGCGCTGTTCGGGCGCGTCGTAGGTTGTCAAATTGTGCGTAATTGGCACCGCTATATCTTTAAGTGTTAGGTGAGCTGGCTGATCTTCTTCATGGTTGGTGTTTGATAAGAATACCGATGAGTTCCGATCGAAGGCCACCACCCCGTCTGGCTTGGGATAATCGATCTTGGGGCAATCGGTCGCTTTGCGCAGGCGTGTGTGGTCGGCGTGATGGGGCAACGTCCAAGGTACTCGCCCCCGCAAAACCTTCAGCTCGAAGCCAGCGTACAGGGTGCCGAGTAACAGGCCCCAGTTGAGAGACGGTCGGAAGTTTCGCACCGCCCGAAGCTCATCGTAAACCCAAGTTGATTTCAATCGTTCGGGGTAACTGGTTACGACATCGGCGCCGCGCCCCCCCTTTAGTGATTCGAATAGGCTTTCGGCCAGGGTCATGCCGGATTTCATTGCCGTGTGGCTGCCCTTGATCTTGGGCATATTCATGAAACCGGCACCGCACCCGATCAAAGCACCGCCGGGGAAAACGAGCTTAGGGATCGACTGATAGCCGCCCTCCGTCATCGACCGCGCGCCGTAGGCAATGCGCTTGCCACCTTCGAAGGTCGGGCGGATAGCCGGATGCATCTTGAAGCGCTGAAACTCTTGATAGGGATCAAGGTGCGGGTTTCGATAATCGAGCCCAACAACAAAACCGACCGCCACCTGATTGTCGTTCAAATGATAGAGGAACGACCCGCCATAAACGTCTGAGGCAAGCGGCCACCCGGCCGTATGCGATACCAAACCCTCGCGATGTTTGCCCGGCTCAATTTCCCACAGCTCCTTGATCCCGATTCCGTAGGTTTGCGGCGTTGTCTCATCGCGCAGATCGAAGCGACCTTCCAACGTCTTGGTAAGCGAGCCACGGCAGCCTTCGGCGAAGACGGTGTATTTGGCATGCAATTCGACGCCGCGTTCAAACGTTGCTTTGGGCGTCCGGTCTTTGGCGATGCCCATGTCGCCGGTCGCAACCCCCTTAACCGCGCCGTTTTCATCGTACAGAACGTCTGCGGCCGCGAACCCAGGATAGATCTCGACCCCTAACTCCTCGGCTTGGGAGCCGAGCCAACGGCACAAATTACCTAAACTTATGATGTAATTACCGTGGTTCGCGAACTCCTGAGGCATTACCCAACCGGGAACACCGATTAGCCGGTTCTTCGTGAGAAAGCCGAAGCGGTCCTCTTTCACCGGCACCGTAACTGGAGCTTCTTTATCGCGCCAATCAGGAATCAATTCGTCAAGCGCGCGCGGTTCGAGCACCGCACCTGAAAGAATATGGGCGCCTACTTCCGATCCTTTTTCGACAATGCAAACACTGAAATCTGCATCATTCTCGTGACACAACTGTTTCAGTCGTATCGCCGCGGCCAGTCCGGCGGGACCGGCCCCGACGACAACGACATCGTAGGTCATCGATTCCCGGGCTTCTGATTCGATTGACATTTGCCGCACACTAAGTAGTCGTGACGAATAGTCGGTGGCGTAGCCGCTTGTTGTGGGTCACCGTTATGCCGCGCCTGCTCCCGTGTGGTCAACTTCGAGGCCGTCACGGCTTTGTGCGAATTGGCTCAGGTGATACCGTTGTCCGATGAGCGCGCGACGACGCCAAGCGGCTGAATTACTAGAGCTACAGGCCGCCTTCGGTGCCGATGAGGCCTATACCGATCAGCCGCAGAATCGCTATGCCGCGGACCAGGACCGCCCTCCAGTGCCGGTCACGACACCGGCACCTGAATCACAACCGATCGCGCCCGCCCGCTCTGCCAGGGCGTCAGCATCGCACGTCCCTCTTGCTCTCGAATCGCAGGCCGCTGCAACCGCCAGTGCGCGCGAATTGGCCAGCAAATGTTCCGACCTCGCGCAACTGGCCGATGCGATTAGAAATTTCGAAGGCAGTTCGCTTAAGCAAACCGCGACAAATCTGGTTTTTGGCGACGGCAATCCGCACGCCAACACAATGTGGATCGGTGAGGCACCGGGCGCCGACGAGGACCGACTCGGCAAACCATTCGTCGGGGTTAGTGGGCAACTGTTGGACCGTATGCTAGCGGCAATCGGTCTCGATCGAGAGCACGCCTATGTTTCGAATATTCTGCCTTGGCGCCCACCGGGTAACCGCAAGCCGACGACAGCTGAGACTGAGATCTTCCTGCCTTTTCTTGAACGCCACATCGCGCTGGTGGCGCCAAATATTCTTGTGCTCGTAGGCGGCACCGCTGCAAGCACCTTGCTCCGCCGGCCGGAAGGAATAACCAAATTGCGTGGGCGATGGTTGACTTACAGCTCCGCAGACGGCGCTGCGCCACGCGAGATTGCCGTCATGCCGATCTACCATCCAGCCTACCTTCTGCGCCAACCGGCCCTGAAGCGTGATGCCTGGCGCGATCTTTTGACCATCAAGGAAGCCGCCCATAGGAGCGACAGTTAGCAAGGTTTTGTGGAGATATAACCCGCAGCTACTATATGCAGTAGACTATCCCTTGTGGGATATCACCTAGTGGTCCTTGCGGTGGACTGGCGGATTGGTTATTTAGCAACCTGAGGAAATCCGCCGAATAAGGCGGCGCAAATGTTGACCATAAAGATGCGACAACACCGGCGTTGGGCCGGGTCGGTTTACTTCGCCGCAGGCGTTGCGTTTTCGCTCGCGCTATCGCCAACGCTAGCATCGGCCGAGTCGCCCACATCGGATCCATCCATCGAGTTGCTCGGCGCCGACGATGTCGCGCGTTACCGGCAGATCTTCACACTTCAGGAAAGTGGAAACTGGCGCCAGGCAGACCGGATCGTCAGTACCCTCGATAATCGCCTGCTAATCGGGCGGGTTCTTTTTCAGCGCTACATGCATCCGACAAAGTATCGCTCTAAGTACAAAGAGCTCTACGACTGGATGAAAGCCTATGCCGATCAGCCAGGGGCAAAACGCATCTATCGGCTCGCGCTACACCGACAGCCCAAAGGCTACAAATCCCCCCGCCGTCCGGCTGGTTCAGTCGGTCTACGCACCGATGCAGTCGCAGAGCCGGCCTACAAATCAACACGAAAACGCTCGGCCCACCAACGTCGGTTGGTGCGCACCATACGCTACGGCATCGAGCGACAGATCCGTCGCGGCAACCCACGCGGCGCCGAAGCCAGATTGGCGCGCAAGGAAACGCGCCGCCTGCTCGACGACATCGAATTTGACGAAATGAGGCGACGGGTTGCCGCCGCCTATTTCTTCAAAGGCGATGATAAGCGCGCTTTCAAACTTGCCTCACTTGCGGCCAAGCGGTCACGCACGCAAGTTCCCCTCGCCGACTGGACCGCGGGCCTCGCCGCTTGGCGATTGGGTCATCACGACTCTGCGCGTGGGCACTTCGAAGCACTAGCCCGGTCGCAGGTTTCATCGGGATGGAACGTCGCCGCGGGTGCTTTTTGGGCCGCGCGGGCAAACTTGGTCACACAGCGACCAACGCAGGTTAACTCGCTCCTCGCGAAAGCCGCCAGCTATCCGCATACCTTCTATGGACTAATCGCGGCGCGCCTGCTCGGCCGAGATATTGCATTCGACTGGATGCCACCACCGCTCGAGGAAACGGCAGCTAAGAGACTGCTCCAAAACGCTGGGGTCCGGCGGGCCGTCGCGTTGCGGCAGATCGATCAGATCTTCTGGTCGGAGTCCGAATTTGCAATTGCTTCCACGGCCGCCGATCCCACGCAACAGGTTTCACTGCTCGGTCTTGCCACCCGGCTGGAACTTGCGCGAGCCCAGCTGACGATCGGTCGTGGGGTGCTCAAGGCTGGGGGTGGCGTCTACGATAGTGCCAAATATCCCCTGCCCGCCTATCGCCAAAAGGAATGGTCCGGCATCGATCGGGCACTTGTTTACGCCTTCATTCGGCAAGAATCCGAGTTCAATAGGCGCGCACAGAGCCCGCGCGGCGCCCGCGGACTAATGCAACTTATGCCGCGCACAGCAAGTGCGATGGCTCAGGACAGGAATTTGCGCCGCCGCAACCGTTGGCGCTTGTTTTCGCCTGAATTGAATATCGAGCTCGGACAGAAATATCTGGCACATCTGATCCAGCTCAAGGAGGTCCAGGGAAATCTGTTTCTGATGGCCGCAGCTTATAACGGCGGACCCGGGAATTTGAGGAAGTGGCGTCGGCGAACCAACCACGGGGACGACCCGTTGCTATTCATCGAAAGCCTGCCATCGCTCGAAACCCGCCTATTCATCGAACGCGTTCTCGCTAATTTCTGGATCTACCGCGAGCGGTTGGGTCAAGACACCCCCTCGCTTGATGCGATCGCAGCCGGAAACTGGCCCTACTACTTTGCGCTCGACGTCAAAGGAATCCGCGTCGCGCAATACCGGGCTTTCGATGCCAATTGACGATAGTCGGCCATTCGTTGCGGTTAACATTGCCGTCCTGACGGTTTCGGACACGCGTACGGTCGGGGATGACAAATCCGGCCAAACGCTCGCTGATCGAATCAACGACGCCGGCCATAATCTGGCCGCGCGCGTCATTGTTCCCGACGATCGCTCAGCAATCGTCGCCCAGTTGAAGGATTGGATCGCCAATCCCGATATCGATGTCGTCGTCGCGACCGGCGGTACCGGTGTAACCGGCCGCGATGTGACTCCCGAAGCATTCGCCAGTGTCTACGAAAAGGAAATAGCAGGTTTTGGCGAAGTGTTTCGGATGATCAGCTACGAGAAGATTGGCACGTCGACAATTCAATCGCGCGCCACCGCCGGTGTGGCGGGCAACACCTATTTGTTCGCTCTACCGGGTTCGCCCGGTGCCTGTCGTGATGGCTGGGACGGCATATTGCAATGGCAGCTGGACAACCGCTTTCGTCCCTGCAACTTCGTCGAAATCCTCCCTCGCCTGAGCGAAGACCCGGATGCGCGGCGCAGCTAACCACACACCTAGCTAGCGTTGTTCGGTCAGATGGCGCGACTAGCGTGCGCGCAAACTCGCGAGATCCTCACCCGTATCGACATCGCACAGCATGTCGCTGTGAGCGATGCGGGCGCGCCCCGCTAGATTTTTGGTCGCATCGGCCAAGGCGTGGGGCGTTGACCAACGCACGCCGTCAAACATCGACCTAACGAGTTGCCGCGGCGGTCGGGGGTGTCGCCGCATCCCGACGAGCCAGAATCCGCCGTCCTGCGCCGGCCCAAAAACCACGTCTGCCCGGTCAAGAGCCCCGAATGCTCTCGCGATATGCATTCGGCGAAGGTTCGGAATATCACTACCAATAAGCACTACGGGACCTGGCGGCAATTGGACGAAGGGCCGCGCCATTCGGGCTCCAAGATCTCCTCCGCCTTGGCTAAAACGTGAAAGCTCACGCGGCCAAACGGAGCTGTCGACAAACCGCAACGGCGTGACCGCGATCCAGGTCTGCCACACCCGGTCATCTCGCACCTGGTGCAAAAGCGAGCGGGTTGTATCGCGATAGAATTTCCACGCGCGCACCACACCGATGTCGCGCGCTAGCCGCGATTTCACCGCACCGAGCTGCGGCGCTCGCGCGAACACGACGAGATGCTTTTTCACGCCGCTACTGCCTAGCGATAAAAGCGAGCCAGCCGCTCCGCCGAAACCCCGGCAAAAAATAGCGCGACCAGCAGCATGTTCCGGAATCCCTGTCGGACGTAGCCGGATCGGTGATAGCGCTCGCTGGAGGTTGTCGCGACAGCATCGAGCATGACAACGCGCCGGCGGCCAATTCTTCTGATGAGATCGACATCCTCCAAGAAAGGAAGTGGATTGTAGCCACCAATATCTTGGTACAGCTGTCGTTTGACCAGTAATCCTTGGTCTCCGTACGGAAGTCGAAACCACGCGCACCGCCAGGCGACGAGACGCTCAAGGCGCTGAGCGGCACCTGAGCGGTCGTCCAGAGCTAGCCGAAATGCAGCCACCCGGGTGCTATTGGTCGGCGAATGGATGAACTCGCTTACGATTTGCGGCCAGGTCGGGCTCAATTTCGTATCTGCGTGCAGGAATAGCAGCCAGGTACCGATGGCGACGCTAGCGCCGCCGTCGAGTTGTCGCCCACGACCTCGCTCGACGCTGATCACCCTGGCGCCGTGGGTTTCTGCAATCTCGTCTGTAGCGTCGGTAGAGCCGCCATCGGCGACGATTATCTCAACCTGTACCTCGCCATCATTGAACTGCAAGGCTCGCAGCGTTGCACTCAGATGAGACGCGGCGTTCAGTGTTGGAATTATCACACTCAGGTTAAATTTGGCCACCGAGAGTCCAATGTTCTTGATTCGTTCTCACGACTCGCATTATGCTCAGACGATGCAACCGCCCCACCCATCGGGAGTCCCTGACGCCGTTCGCCGCGGACGCGGCGCATTGTCGAATGCGACCAATCGCTTCGACCGCCAAAAACGATTGAAGCACGACGAAGATTTTGCCTTCGACGATGGTTGGCAGGATGCCGATGATGCGCTCAAGCCGCTTGAAACCGAGGTCACCGTCGACCGCACGCAGTCAATCATCGCCCGCAATGAGTCTCCCGATGTCGGCTTCGATCGGTCGATTAATCCTTACCGTGGTTGTGAGCATGGCTGCATTTATTGCTTCGCGCGTCCAACCCACGCCTATCTCGGGCTATCCCCCGGCCTTGATTTCGAGACGCGCATATTAGCGAAACCCGATGCGGCTCGCCTGCTTGATCGCGAACTGCGCCGACCAACCTATCAATGCCGCCCGATTGCATTGGGAACGAATACAGATCCCTATCAACCGGTCGAGCGCAGCTGGCGGGTCACCCGGTCAATATTGGAAGTGCTCCAGGCATTCAAGCACCCATTCACGATCGTTACGAAATCGGCGCTCGTTGTTCGCGACCTCGACATCATCGCGCCGATGGCTGCCGAACGGCTCGCAAGAGTGGCGCTTTCTATCACCACCCTCGACCGGCGGCTGGCGCGCAGCATGGAGCCCCGCGCCGCGACACCCACCAAGCGTCTCGAAACGGTTCGCCGCCTGGTCGACGCAGGCGTACCAACTTCGGTCATGGTCGCGCCACTGATTCCGGCACTCAATGATACCGAGGTGGAGAAGATCTTGCAGGAGGCGGCCAAGTCAGGGGCCGTCAACGCAAGTTACGTTTTGCTGCGTCTTCCACTCGAAATCAAAGACCTTTTCCACGAGTGGCTGCATCAACATCAACCGCTCAAGGCGGAGCGTGTCATCGCTCATATCCGTGAAACCCGTGGTGGGCGTGATTACGATTCTACGTTTCGAAAAAGGCAGATCGGAGAAGGGCCCTATGCCGAGCTGTTGGCAAATCGATTTCGGCTCGCGAGCAGGCGGCTCGGTCTAGATCGTGAGATCACGCAACTAGACACCAACAAGTTCGAGGTTCCCATCGCTACTCAGTCGCAAATGAGCCTGTTTGACTAGTGCGCGACGCTGCGTCGTAGCGAGACTGCCGCTTGAACAATGACCGCGGCAACGATCAGCGAGCCGCCCATAGATGTAGACCAGTCGGGCAATTCATTGACCACGATCGCGACCCACAGCGGGCCCAGGACGAGTTCAATATTCACGATCAGTGAAAGCTCACCCGCCCGAACTCGCTGCGCTGCGGTTGTATACAACACGTAGCCGGCGCCGACGGCACCGGCGCCCATCAGAAGGCACAGCATCAAATCGTAGTTTGAAATCGCTTCGCCGCCGGCAAAAACACCGGCGAATGCGCCAGCGACCAATGCGCTGACACACAAGGCCGCAGTCATATCGCGTTGGCGGCCGTGGCGCGCCGTAATCGTGTAGGTCGTAAAGCCAAGCAGGCCAGCCAGGGCGATTAGATTACCGATCCAACGGCCACCGGCAACACCGCCACTAACGATGATGCCAAGCCCGACGAATGCCGCGCCCATGAGAAACCAACTACTCCGCCGCGGTCGCTCGCCGAGCAGTATCCAGGCATTTAGCGTATTGATAAAAGGCAACGCTCCGAACAGCAAAACCGTGTTGGCAACCGTGGTGTGGAACAACGCCCACACATAACAGGTGCTCCCGAAGGCGAGGCCACAACCGCCGACGACGCCGCGCCAACCGATCGCGCGAAACGCCGGCATGGTGTGGCGGCCATGTCTAACGGCGACATAGACGGCCACGACCACAAACACGCCAAGGGAGCGAAAGACGATAACCTGCCAGCCGCTGGCTTCCTCGAGGAGCCGCGTGAGCAAGCCCACGAAGCTGAAACAAAAGCCGGCGCTCAGCACCATCAGGACGTAGGGCAAATAGCTCGCGCCGCGCGGCGACGCGGTACCACGTGTCTCGCCGGTCACGCGCCTGCCGGATGCCTAATTGAGATGATCGCCTGCAGCGCAATCGCACCGATAATAACGGCGCCGCCGAGCAGCGTTGCGTTGCTTGGAACCTCGGTTATCCACAGCCACACCCACAGCGGCGCCAGGATCAACTCGAGATTGGACAATAAACTGAGCTCACCCGCCCGCACGTAGCGAGCCCCCAGCGTGAACAGCATGAACCCGAAAGAGACCGAGACCACACCAAGCACCAGCGAGACGACGGCATCGTGAAGCGAGATCGCGCCGCCGCCTTCAATCGCGAAGGCCACGCCGCCGCCGATGATGCCGCCAAGGCACAGCAACGGCATCATGTCGACTTTCCGCCCGGCTCGCAGGGCGAGAACGAGTACGGTGTAGCCAATGATGCCGATTGCAGCCAGCAGGTTTCCGAACCAGCGTCCGCCGGTCAATCCTCCGTAAACCATAACCACGATGCCGCCGAACGCGACCGCCATGATGAGCCAGCTTTCGCGTCGCAGACGCTCGTCAAAAAGCAGCCACGCGAAAAACCCGCTGATGAAAGGGAGCGCGCCGAAGAAAAAAACCGCATTCGCGATCGTCGTGCTGAACAACGCCCAGATGTAGCAGACCGAGCCGAGCGCTAGGCCCAACGAGCCAACGACCCCGATCCACCCAACATCGATAAAGGCTTGGAAGAATCGTCTGCGATGACGCAATGCGAGAACGATCGCGACGGCTATAACAAACCCGGCGGACCGCCAGTAAACCACCTGCCACTCGCTGGCGCTGTCGACCTCACGAATCAAGACGCCGGCAAGGCTGAAACACAAAGCACTCCCCAGGACGAGAGCGACACCAACGATACGGTTTGGTTGATCGGTGATCTCTGACAAGCCGGCCTCGTCGTGTCCTAGATCGCGCGTGGATCACGTGCGGTCATGACAGCCTGACCCAGGATTGCGATAACTACGATCACACCACCGATGAACGTTGTCAGCAGTGGCACTTCGGCGATAATCAGCCAAACCAAGAGCGGTCCCAGCACGATTTCGACGTTCGACAGAACCCACATCTCGCCCGCGCGAACCGATCGTGCGCCTTGATTGAACAACGTAAACCCGATTCCCATCGAGCCCGCACCCATCAGAACGCATAGTCCCAGGTCATGCGCGTTGAGTGAAATGTCGGCGTCGACGAACAGCCCAATGATCACGGCGCCTAAAGCGCCAAGTACGAATATCGGCCGCGTGTCACCCGTTCGTCCCCGCCGCAATGCAATCGTCAGAACGGCGAATCCGGAGATCGCGATAATTGCCAAGACATTCCCCAATAAACGGCCCGCCTCCAGACCGCCATAAACCATAACGCCGATGCCAACCAACGCCGATAGCATCGCCAGCCAAGTGAGACCGCGGACTTCCTCATTTAGAAAAATGCGCGCTAAAAGTGCGGAGAGAAAAGGGAGCGCGCCAAGGATGAAGACCACGTTGGCAATCGTTGTATGAAATTGAGCCCACACGACGAAGACGATACCGATCGCGAGCCCGGCAGATCCGACGATTCCGAAACGACCGATTTCGCGAAACGCACGTCCCGTCTCCAGCCGCTTGTGGATGGCAATCGCGACAAAGATCGCCAAGCCAAAGGAAGCAGCTCGATAAAACACGACCTGCCAGATGCCCGCACTTTCGAGTAGGCGGATCAAAACGCCGGCGGTACTGAAGCAGAAGCCGGATCCCAACAACATCAGGATGCCGAGCCGCCGCTCCGAGCCGCCCATGACTAAGCTTTGGGCCATCGGAATTATTAAGATGCGTTGATTATGTTCTTGGAGAAGCGCGTGACTATCGTACAGGGCCGGACTATCGAAAAGCGATCCCCTTTTCTCAACGGCCTGGTGTAGTAAAGTCGGCCCCTGTTTCAATGTACCGACCGACAAAGCCGCGTGCGCTCGACCAGCCGGCAACAATTCTCATTCGCCCGGCCATCAAAGGTGCGCGCGCATCCGTCGAACTAATCTGCTGCACCAATCTGCGTCGCGGCGAAGATACTGTGTCGTGCGGTAAACGCGGCGGCCGCGAGGTCGCGCGCGCGTTACGCAAGGAGATTCGAGCCCGCGGGCTCGATGCATCCGTCGTTACATCGGGCTGCCTCGGATCATGCAATTCGGGCCCCAATATTCGTGTCGCACCCAGCAGTTCATGGATATCTGGCGCTAGAGTTGCGGATACCTCCATTATGCTCGACGCATTGGAACGCATCATCGTGGAGCAACAGGTCGTCGATCAGCACGACGGCTGAGCCTGACCATCAACAACGACGACGCCCTTTCGATCTATGCCTGATTCCGTTGAACTAACCGGCATCGCGTTGGTCGCTGTTGGCGCCCTGATTTGCGGCATTGTTGTAACCCGCCTCCGCCAACCGGCCGTTATTGGCTACATCTTTGCGGGCGTATTGCTCGGCCCTTCCGGTCTTGCATTCGTTGAGAATCGAGATCAGATCGCGGTATTGGCGGAACTCGGCGTTTTGATGCTTCTGTTCCTTATCGGGATGGAGCTCTCCCTACGGGGATTTGCAAGGGTATGGCGGGTCGCCCTCATGACGACAACGCTGCAAATCGCCATTAGCGTTGGCGTCGTTCTACTGTTGGCCCAGATATTTGGCTGGTCGCTCGCGCTCACCCTATTGATCGGCTTTGCCGTTTCACTGAGCAGCACCGCCGTTGCTATCAAGATTCTCGAAGACATCAACGAATTACGCACCGACGCCGGGCGCACCACCGTTGGTGTGTTGATCGCTCAAGATCTAGCCGTCGTACCGATTCTGCTGATCATCGACGGGCTTGCCGACGACGGTGCAATCGATCTGCTCACGGCTGCCAAGATCTTCGTCGCGATTGGGTTTCTCGCTCTTTTAATCCGCTTCCTCAGTGGGCGCCGACGAATTCGGCTGCCGTTCTCGCGCGCTATCGGCAGCAATGCCGACCTCACACCGCTAACCGCCCTCACCTATTGCTTTGCTGCCGCGGCCGTATCGGGCGTCATCGGTCTATCGCCAGCCTATGGCGCCTTTCTGGCCGGCTTGTTGATCGGTAACTCCACTGAGCGTGCCGCCGTGCATAGTGCCACCCAACCTATCCAGAGCATCCTGCTGATGGTGTTCTTTCTATCGATCGGTTTGCTCATAGATCTGGCCTACATCTGGGCAAATCTCGGCACCGTTTTGTCATTGTTGTTTGTGGTCGTTGTACTTAAGTCGGTGATGAACGTAGGGGTGCTCCGTCTCCTCGGCGAGCCTTGGCAGAGGTCGTTCCTCGCCGGCGTGGTTCTCGCTCAAATCGGCGAATTTTCCTTCGTCATTCTTGCGGCCGGGTCTTCGGTGGGGATCGTCGACAGCGATGGTTATCGACTTTTCGTCGCGGTCATTGCCCTAAATCTGACGCTCAGCCCGTTGTGGCTCAACGCCGCGAGACGCTTGCATCGGCTGGCCTCAAGCGGTGTGCCCACGCTTGGCGAATTACTCGAGGAGCTATACGGCCATGAGGCTGCCGTAATAAGCGCAGGATCGTCGCGCGTTGCTACGATCGTGCGACGCATCGAGCACACGATTTGGAACTGGTTCCAATCCCATGCGCAACGTCTCCGGGCCTCGACCAATCCTGCCGACACGATCGATCCGCCGTCGCCTACGCGGCAGCTCCGTCCACCCTCTGCCCGACGCAAAGCTGCACCGCCCGTTTCACCGCAATCGAAAGCGCGGCACCGCAAGGGCAAAAATGCGCCCGGTAAACGGGTCAAGACGAAGCGCCCGGCGACCGAGAAGCCGGCACCGCAAAAACCCCCTGTTGGTAACACCGCTCAGCCACCGTCGCGGGCCAAGAAAAATCCCGCACCGGCGAAAAAGGCGAAGCGAACCGCAGCGCGGTCGCGTACAAAGGGAACCAAGCCACGATGATACCAACCGACGGCCCCACTTACCTATTTGAAAGCCTCGGCCTCGCACCGGTCGCGGGCGTCGACGAGGTCGGACGTGGCCCGATGGCCGGCCCAGTCGTCGCCGCGGCCGTTATCCTTCGACCAAGTACGATCCCGAGTGGACTTGCGGACTCCAAAACCCTGACTCCCAAGGTTCGTCAGAAGCTATGCGCCGACTTACGCCTCGGCTCAGACATCGGCGTGGGAGCAGCGAGCGTTCAAGAGATCGATCGCATCAATATTCTCCAAGCGACATTTCTGGCCATGCAACGCGCGCTCGCAAGATTATCGCAACCACCCCGGTTGGTTTTGATCGACGGAAGTCAAATGCCCAAGCTGCCCTATCCGCTGCGTTCGGTCATCAAAGGGGATGGACGTTGCCTTTCCATTGCGGCCGCTTCGATCGTCGCCAAAGTCGTCCGCGATCGCATGATGACACGGCTCGCGGAGCGTTATCCGGCTTATGGCTGGGAACACAATGTTGGCTATTGCACGTTGGAGCATCGTCGTGCATTGCAAAAGCATGGTGCGACAGTGCACCACCGCCGGTCGTTCCTGCCTGTGCGAAGAGTCCTTGGAGAGACAATCGACGACATGGCTCAACAAGTTAGTTTTACTCTCTAAACCTTTGAATCTACTAAGATATTGATTTTCTTTTCACCTTGACTCATTGTGGCGCGCCATGTCGGGCGCGAAAGATCCATCCCTCGATCAAATAATCCAGGCGGATAGTCTGGAAGCGTTGGCGTCATTGCCAGCGGAATCGGTCGATTTGGTATTCGCCGATCCGCCGTACAACCTTCAACTCGAACAAACACTCCATCGCCCTGATCACAGTCGCGTCGACGCCGTCGATGATGATTGGGACAAGTTCGCGGATTTCTCCGCCTATGACGCGTTTACCGAAGCTTGGTTGACCGAGTGCCGCCGGGTTCTCCGGAAATCCGGAACGCTGTGGGTCATTGGCAGCTACCACAATATTTTCAGGGTGGGCACCAAGCTCCAAGACCTCGGCTTTTGGATTCTTAACGACGTCATTTGGCGTAAATCAAACCCCATGCCCAACTTCCGCGGGCGCCGATTTACCAATGCCCACGAGACTTTAATTTGGTGTACCAAGGAACGTAATCAAAAGCGCTATACGTTCAACTACAACGCCATGAAGGCGCTCAACGAAGACCTGCAGATGCGGTCGGATTGGCTCCTGCCCCTATGCACCGGACGCGAGCGACTGCGGGTGAACGGACAGAAAGCGCATCCGACTCAGAAACCAGAGGCGCTTCTCTATCGCGTGATTTTAGCCGCAACTCGGGTCGACGATATCGTTCTCGATCCCTTCTTTGGCACGGGAACCACCGGTGTCGTGGCAAAACGATTGCGACGCCGATATATCGGCATCGAACGCGACGAGACCTACGTCACGCTTGCCCGCGAACGCCTGGCGGCGGTAACGCCCGGACATTTGCCCGACCTCGACATTACGGAGGGAAAACGCGCCGAGCCGCGGATACCCTTCGGCCAAGTACTCGAACGCGGATTGCTCTCGCCAGGTGAAATGCTGTTTGACCTGAAGCGCCGATTCCACGCCAAAGTTCGTGCCGACGGCAGTCTGATCGCTGAAGGAATCACGGGCTCGATCCATCAGGTCGGCGCTCATGTGCAAGGCGCCCCGGCTTGCAACGGCTGGGCATTTTGGTATCACGAAACCAAAGGCGGCCCTGAGGTGATCGATGCGTTGCGCCAACGCATCAGGGCAGAAATTGCCAATTAGCCAAGACACTTTGAAGAAGACACCTTGAAGAAGACACCTTGAAGAAGACAGATCGAAGAAGACAGCTCCTAGAAGAACCCGCGGAGAAACCGGAACGCAAAATTCATGGCAGTATCGATAATTTGCGGTCGATGAAGGAAGCCCAACATGGATGCACAACAACTCAAGGCTCTCCAAGCGCCTTTGAAGTCCCGCTATCGCACTGAACCCGCTGCGGCCCTTGTCCGACTCACGGCCGAGGGCTCGCTCGACAGCGAGGGCATCACTTGCTCGGTGGGTACCGCACGAGCGCTGGTCGACGCCGGGCTGCACCCGGCGACGGGTGGAGACGGAACCTCGGTGTGCTCCGGCGACATGTTGTTGGAGGCCTTGGTTGCTTGCGCCGGTGTCACGGTCCGCGCGGTTGCAACGGCGATCGATATCGAGTTGCGCGGCGGCACGGTTCGGGCCGAGGGGCTCCTCGACTTTCGCGGCACCCTGGCAGTCGACCGCGACGCACCGGTCGGTTTTAGCAAGATCAACCTCACGTTCGATCTCGATACCGACGCGGACACCGACGCGATCGCCAATCTGCTCAAACTGACCGAACGTTTCTGTGTGGTCTACCAAACCTTGAAATCATCGCCTGCAATTGAAGTCGCCCACGCAACGACCAAGTCGGCGGCGGCGGACTAGGCGCCTACCGTATCCCCGTCGATGACGCCATGACGTGCTGCATGGCGGATTATCTTTTTCACCATCGTCGGCAGGGCTTGCTCACCCAACCGGCCGGGCGCGCTCCACACACCCTTTCGCGACCGCAAATCTTGGCGTTTCGCAAAGGCCGAAATCAGCGAAAAACGAATCTGGAAATGGGTAAAGCCATGTTGGACTGAACCGGGAATTTGTCGCCAATCAGCCGTTATCGGCGCGGCACGAATAGCGGTTTCGATCGTTGGCGGTTGCGTCAGCCAGGGCGATAATGGCACCTGCATCATGCCGCCGAGCAACCCGCGGTCCGGCCGACGCTCGAGAAATAGGTCCCCATTACCGGCGGTAATAATGAATGCCGCGGCATAGCGCACGGGTCGTTCCGGTTTCGGCGCCCGGCGCGGAAGATCCGCTGCCACACCGAGCGCATAACCGCGACAGGCGAACTGCCACGGACAGTCCATACATTTGGGCTGGCGTGGCGTGCAGACCGTTGCCCCGAGATCCATGATCGCCTGGGCGAAATCGCCCGGGCGAACCGATGTCGCCAGTTCGAACGCGATCCCGCGCAATCTCGGTTTGATGGCGGGTAGCGACGCCTCAATACAAAACATACGCGCCAGAACTCGTTCTACGTTGCCATCGATCGGCACATGCGGCCGGTCAAATGCAATCGCCGCGATGGCATTCGATGTATAGGGCCCGATTCCCGGGAGCTGCTGTAACGTCGCCGCGGTGCCGGGTAGATCGCCGCCGTAGCTGTCGCGCACGATCCGCGCGCACTTGTGCAAATTGCGCGCGCGGCCGTAATAGCCCAGACCCTGCCATGCGTGGAGGACCTCGTCGAGGTCGGCCGCCGCAAGGTCCGCGAGGGTCGGCCACCGCGCTAGAAAACTCTGGTAATACGGTATGACCGTAGCGATTGTGGTCTGTTGAAGCATTATCTCGCTCAACAAAACGCGATACGGATCCGGCTTCTTTCCCCCCTTTACGCGCCACGGAAGATCGCGACCGCTCACGTCGTACCATGCGAGGATGCTATCGCGGAGACGCGACGGATCGCTAGTTGGATTGGGTAACTGTGGTTTCCTCATGGCGCCGCGCATTCACCGTCGATAAGGTAGTACGTGGACCCGGTCATATGCGATCGCCAATCCGTGAACAACAAACGCGACAAAGCTGAACGCCGATCAAATAGGGCCCAACACGTTGGGCGCCTGATCGATCGTGTCATTGCCAAGCCGCTGCGTCGCAATGGTTTTGCCCACAGCGAAGTGCTCACCCGGTGGTCCGCCATCGTCGGCACCGAACTTGCGGCGGTGTCGTGTCCGGAAAAGCTCAGCTTTACACCTCACAACCAGGGCACCGGCGTTCTAAGCATTCGCGTTGCCAGTGCCGCAGCGCTTGAGTTTCAACATCGTCAATCAGAAATTATTGAGCGCGTGAATAGCTATTTCGGATTTCGTGCGGTCAAGCGGTTACGCCTTGTTCAGGCGCCCCTGCCCACTTTCGCACATCAAAAGGCGATCGCGCCGGCTCGAACCGTCGCCCCGAACCCGTTGACACCATCCAGCCAGACCCGCGCGGTGGAAAATGATGACTTGCGCGCTGCCCTCGACCGTCTCGAGCAACGCATAGCGGGGTCCCGCGCCGACTAATGTCACCGAGATCGTCGCAACGGGACCGCCGGGTTCTTGTCGCGCTTTCTGCGAGACCCTATACTCTGCTACAACATGTTGCGGTCGTTACACTTATTCAAGCTACTTGTAGGTACATGTCGATAAAGATCGCCCTTTTTGCTGCGATGTTGATCGTTGGTGGATCGGTGCAGGCACAAGACGTCGAGCCGCTTCCTGAGATGGCCCTTGGCGCTGCAGACGCACCGGTCACCATCATTGAGTACGCGTCAATGAGCTGTCCGCACTGCGCCACGTTCCACACCGACGTTTTCCCCGATCTCAAGTCCAACTATATCGATACGGGCAAGGTGTATTTTATTTTCCGCGAATTTCCGCTCAATACGCCTGCCTTCCAAGCCTCTGTTCTGGCTCGCTGCGGCGGTCCGTCGCGCTTTTTCGGGTTTATCGACATTCTATTCAACCAGCTGCAAACCTGGGCCGCCGGCCCCGACCCGCTTAGCGAATTAGCCCAAATAGGTCGTCTGGGTGGCATCTCAAACGAAAAATTCCAGAGTTGCCTGCGCGACAAGCGCATAACTGACGGCATTCTTAAGAACCGACTGACCGGCGAGCAAACTCACAAGGTCGCCTCGACGCCAAGTTTCGTGGTTAACGGGCAGATGTTGGTCGGGGTTCAGGATATCAGCCAATTTGACGCTGTCCTTGGGCCTTTGCTGGAAGGCAAAACGCCAGCCGCGAAAAATACCGCGGGACCCGCATCGCAAGCATCGTCGAGTTCACCTGTTGACGATGGTTCGGGGCTGCCGTTGTGGGCCATCATCGTAATCGTTGTGGCAATCGTCGGCGCCGGCGGCGCCTGGGTGCTTATTCGTCGCCGCGGTCCCAGCCCAACTTAGAGTCTTGGCGGCCGAGTCAGAGTAGCAACTGGGGTAGTAGACGTGCAGTTCAACCGGATTCGTCTCAGCGGCTTTAAATCCTTCGTCGAGCCAACCGAGCTTTTTATCGAACCCGGCATGACCGGAATCGTTGGCCCGAACGGATGCGGTAAATCAAACCTGGTTGAAGCAATGCGCTGGGTGATGGGTGAAACATCGGCCAAGCGTATTCGCGGAACCGGAATGGAGGACGTTATTTTCGCCGGCAGCGGGAATCGGCCAGCGCGGAATATCGCTGAAGTTTCGATCCTGGTCGACAATCGTCAACGCAATGCGCCGTCTGCTTATAACGACGACACCGAAATCGAAATCGTTCGCCGCATCGAACGCGACAGTGGATCCCACTTCACGGTAAACGGACGCGAGGCGCGCGCGCGCGATGTGCAACGGCTATTTGCGGATGCCGCCAGCGGTGCCCATTCAACCGCTCTCGTTAGCCAGGGTGAAATCGGCGCGCTCATCAAGGCCAAGCCCGAAGATCGGCGATTGCTGATCGAGGAGGCTGCGGGTATCACTGGGCTCCACTCACGTCGCCACGAGGCGGAACTGCGGCTGCGCGCGGCGGAGACAAATTTGGAACGTCTTGCCGACGTAATGGCGACCCTGGAGGGTCAACTTCAGAGTCTCAAGCGGCAGTCCCGACAGGCGACACGTTACCGCAATCTGAGTGGACACATTCGTAAAGCGGAAGCCACGCTGCTGTACGTAACCTGGCGACTCGTGGTTGACCAACTCCAAATCGCGCACAGCGAACTCGAAGACCACGAGCGGGGTGTTGCGACGATCACCAAATCAGTTGCGCGCGCAACGTCTGCTTTGGAGGCCGCCACGTCGGCTTTGCCGCCCCTGCGCCAAAGCGAAGCTGAGGCCGCGGCCAAAATACACCGCCTCGACGTGGCCGGTGAGCAACTCAACAACGAGGAACAACGCGTTCTCCAGGAGCGCACGCAATTGGACGCGCGACGTATGCAAATTGAAGCCGACGCACAACGCGAACTGGCGCGCGTCGAAGATGCGGCAAGCTCGACCGCTCGGTTGACGAGCGAACGCGAGGAGATTGAGCGCTCACAGGACAACGAAGAGAATGCATTTGGGACCGCGGCGATGCACCTTCGGACCAAGCTCGGTGAGACTTCGGCAATCGAGCAGGAACTGGCCGCATGGACCGAACAACTGGCGGAATCCGAAGCCGAGCGGCGCAGCTTGCGCGCGGGATTGGACAACGTCGTCAACGATCTCGTTCGGTTGAATGAACGCCGCATTGCTATCCGCGATCAGCGCGATCTGCTAATCGGGCGCAAGGTTGACCAAACCTTCGACGACGCACCTAATCTGGCGGCCCTGCAACAATCTATTCAATTGACCCGAAGAGCTCACGTTGATGCGGCGGAAACGCTTGAGGCCCGCCGATCAGCCGAGACCGACGCTCGAGAGGCATTCCGTACGATCGAAACCGAGGTTTCGCGATTGGGCGCCGAGGAAGCAGCCCTGGCATCGCTGCTCGGTGACGAGGAGCGCGATCTCTGGCCGGCCCTGATTGACGCCGTCACAGTCCAAGCCGGCTACGAGGCGGCGCTCGCGGCAGCCCTGGGCGACGAACTCAGCGTCGCTGCGGATATCGCTGCACCCGCCCATTGGCGAGAAATTACAACCGACCAGCCAGCCCCACCGCTACCAGGCGAGGCGGTGCCGATTTCGCAATTCATCACCGCTCCAAAGGTGTTATCGCGGCGCCTCTCACAAATCGGCATCGTTGACGATGAGGAAATCGGCGCCGCGCTTCAGGCCCAGTTGCAACAGGGCCAACGCTTGGTCAGCTGCAACGGCGGTTTGTGGCGCTGGGACGGCTATACGGTGACCTCTGATTCGCCAACGATGGCGCTGAATCGCTTGAATCAGCGGACGCGGTTACGCGAGCTGCGTGCCGAGTTGGAGAACTTACGCCCCACCTTCGATCAAAAACGTCAGCGCACATTGGATGCGAAAGCGGCGAGCGACCTTGCCAGTACCAATGCAGCACGTGCGCATCAAGCCCTCCTCGATACGGAGGAGCTTTTATTCGCCAAGCGAGAAGCGATCGCCGAATCCCAACGCGAAGCGACCGAACATCAGGCCCATATCCTCAGTTTGGCCAACGCGTTAGAGGAAATATCCGCGGCGGAGCGGCCACTCAATGAGCGCCGTCGTGAGATCTTGGCCAAACGCAGGTTGCTCCCCGAGATTAGCTCGCTTCGACTGAGCAGTGACCGAACGCGACTCAAGCTCGATGTGGCTCGCGAACTATTGAATGACGCGCAAGCGACGCATGCGCGCCTCGAACACGACGCAAAAGCCCGTAGCGCGCGCTACGCGGCGATCACGGCCGAACAAGAAATATGGCGCAACCGTGAAGCCGAGGCGCGCACGCAGCTCAGCGAACTCGATGCACGCCGCAATGAAACCGCGGCCGCATTTGAGCAAATCATGCAACGCCCGGCCGACATCCAGAAACGCCGCGAATCGCTACTCATTGAAATTGAAACGGCAGAACATGCGCGCCGCGATGCCGCAGATCGTTTGGCGATCGCGGAGACCGCCGAAGCCGGCTGCAATGAAGAACTAAAGCGCTGCAACGTGTTACTGGCGCAAGCACGCGAAGAAAAAATTCGCCGTGAGGGCCATACTGCCCAACTAGAAGAGCGCGAGCGCGAGGTTGGTCGGCGAACCCATGACGCGCTCGATTGCACGCCCGAGGACGCGAGCGATATCGCCGAACTCAAGGATGAGGCGGACTTACCAGAACTAGAGGCAACCGAAACAAGGCTGCAGCGACTTCTCCGTGAACGCGAAAACATGGGTCCAGTTAATTTACGCGCTGAACAGGAGGCAACCGAGGTTGGCGAGCAACTACAAACATTGCTCGACGAACGCGCCGACCTCGAAGCGGCGATTTCTCGCTTGCGCCAGGGAATCTCGAGCCTCAATCGCGAAGGTCGTGAACGTCTGCTGGCCGCGTTCGCAAAGGTTGATGCCAACTTCCAAGAGCTCTTTAGGGTTCTTTTTGGCGGCGGCCGCGCCCACCTGTCGCTCACCGATGCCGACGACCCGCTTGATGCCGGGGTCGAGATTATGGCCAGCCCTCCCGGAAAGCGTATGCAGATTTTGACGCTGTTATCGGGTGGCGAGCAGGCGCTGACGGCGATTGCGTTGCTGGTTGCCGTCTTTCAAACAAATCCGGCCCCGATCTGCGTGTTGGATGAGGTTGATGCGCCGCTCGACGAATCCAATGTGGAACGTTTCTGTGAACTCATTGGTACGATTTCGAAGCAAACCGACACGCGTTTTCTTGTGGTCACGCATAATCCCATCACGATGGCTCGCGTTGACCGCCTCTATGGCGTCACAATGGCCGAACAAGGTGTTTCTCAGCTCGTCTCGGTCGACCTTTTCGATGCTGGGGAGTTGCGGGCAACAGCGTGAGACGAGACGCTGAAAAACAGTGAAATAACAAAGCCTTAAACGGTAATCGCCACGTCTTGACAGGCCCTCGGCTCTGCCCTTATGGTGCATCCGCTTTCGGCCCAATTGGGGCCGGGGCTAGACAGGTCAGATGAGCGGACCAGATCGGCCTCCCTCGCTGGAAGACCTCGACGCCCGCCTTAAAAAAGCTCGCGGCGAAAATACTCCAGTACCGCCGCAAGTCTCGACAAGCGGTTACGCACAAGGTTTGCGATTATCGCTTGAGATGCTAGCGGCGGTGGTTGTGGGAGGTGGGATTGGTTGGTTCCTTGACAAATGGCTGGATACAAAACCGCTATTTCTTCTGATCTTTCTAGCTCTGGGCCTGATTGCGGGAATTCGCAACGTTTATCAAGCCGCCAATCGGATAAGCTCAAAATACGCGACAGGGGGAAATCCCTCCGAACGGGACGATAACCACAAGGGTTAGCGATCTCGTCTCGAAATCAGGGAAAAGACGTGGCCGGGGAAAAACACAGTCCGCTCGAGCAGTTCGAAATTCATCGGCTTGCCCCCATGGACGTGGGCGGACTCGACGTTTCATTTACAAATTCATCTCTGTGGATGGTCATATCTGTGGCCGCGGTGACCATCTTGCTGACCGCAAGCATGAGCCGTCGGGCCATGGTTCCCGGTCGCTGGCAATCGGTCGCTGAATTGTTTTATGAGTTTGTCGCCAACACATTGCGTGACACAGTCGGTAGTGCGGGGCGGAAGTACTTTTCGCTAATTTTCACGCTTTTCATGTTCATTCTGTTTGCGAACTTGTTGGGGCTTGTCCCCTATAGCTTCACAACGACCAGCCACATCATCGTCACGTTTGCCATGGCAATCGTCGTATTCATTGGCGTGACAATCCTCGGTTTCGCGAAACACGGATTTCACTTCCTTAAGTTTTTTGTTCCAAGCGGCGTGCCGATAGCGATGATCCCGCTAATGGTCCTCATCGAGCTCATTTCTTATCTGGCGCGACCGGTTACGTTGTCACTTCGTCTGTTCGCGAACATGTTGTCGGGACACACGCTACTCAAAGTGTTCGGCGGGTTCGTGGTGCCGCTTGGAATCGCTGGCGTTGCACCGCTCGCACTGACCGTCGCCCTGTATGGTCTTGAATTGATCGTGGCGTTTCTCCAGGCCTACGTATTCACCGTTCTAACGTGCCTTTACATCAACGACGCGTTGCACATGCACGAACACTAAGCGACGCACAGACATCCAACTGAACAACCAGCAAAGAAGGAGACCGTTATGGACGCAGAAGCCGCGAGACTTATTGGCGCAGGTTTGGCCACGATGGGAGTGGCAGGTGCTGGTGTGGGGATCGGACTGATATTTGGTAATTATGTCGCAGCAGGAATTCGCAATCCGTCCGCCGCGCAAGGCATGTTTGGAAATGTTCTCCTTGGCTTTGCGTTGACCGAGGCCATTGCGCTATTTGCACTGGTTATCGCGTTCCTAATCCTCTTCATCTGAGGATTCGCCTCGGCGACCGAGGGATATCGGGAAGCTTATGCCGCAACTCGTCATAACCGACTTTGCGCCACAGCTGGTTTGGCTCGTCATTTCGTTTGTCGCGCTGTATTTGCTGATGTCCAAACTCGCACTTCCGCGCATTTCGGGCGTCCTCGAGGAGAGGCAAAACCGCCTTGTCGACGATCTTGAGCGAGCCGAGCAGATGAGGCGTGAAGCGGAAGAAACCCTGGCCACCTATGAAAGTGCCATGGTCGAAACGCGGGCCCAGGCGCACGATGTTACCCAAGCAGCCCGCACCGAGCTTGCCGCCGCATCCAACCAACAACTGGAAAAACTCGCTGGTGAGCTCGCGCAAAAGGCTGCCGATGCCGAGCGCGAGATACTTGAGCGACGGGACGAGGCTTTGGCAAATATTCGCGCGGTCGCCGCTGACGCCGCCTCGGCGACGCTCGACAAATTGATCGGAGTCACACCTGATCGCGGCGCTGTCGATGCGGCCGTAGACCAAGCCCTCAAGGAACGTGGCTGACAATGAGTGAAGTATTCGCCAGTGCAGAGTTTTGGGTCGCGGTCGCGTTCGTCCTTTTTGTCGCTGTGCTGCTGCGTTTCGGATGGGCGCGAGCGGTCGGCGCCCTCGACAAGCGTGCGTCTGATATTAAGAACGAACTGGATGAGGCCATTCGTCTTCGCGAGGATGCACAAGAACTCCTCGCAAGCTATCAGCGCAAACAGCGCGACGCGGAAAAGGAAGCAGCCGATATCATCGCCCACGCCGAGGCCGAAGCTAACCGCCTTCGCGCCGAAGCCGAGGCGGAGCTGGCCGCGACGATTGGCCGTCGTACGGAAGCGGCGTTGGCCAAAATCGAACAGGTGGAGGCCCAGGCACTCACTGAAGTCCGCGAAACAGCAGTCGATGTTGCCGTATCAGCGGCCCGGAAAATGCTCACTGACAATCTCGATGAGACTCGCGGAAACACGCTGATCGACGACGCCATCGGCGAACTCCGCCGCAAACTTCACTAACCCTTCGCCGCCGCGCCGCCTACTCGGCGGCGTCTTTTGTGTAGCCACCCCCCCATCGCAGCACCGGCTGGCGTGCGGCACCGGTCTCGTCCAACCGGCGTGTCGGCGCATGTCGAGGTGCGTCGTGGAATGACTGGCTGTCGCCAGCCGCTGCGCGCTCGACCAGCGCGCGCATCGTCGCAACAAACTGATCGAGGCTCGCCTTGCTTTCGGTTTCGGTCGGCTCCGTCAGCATCGCACCATGAACGGTGAGCGGAAAATACACGGTCATTGGATGGTAGCCCTCATCGATCATGGCTTTTGCGAGGTCTAACGTCGTCACTCCCGAATCCTTCAGCGCCCTGTCGTCAAACAGAACTTCATGCATACACGGACCCGCATAGGGTAACGGCAACACGTTTTGGAGTTCGGCTAGCAGGTAGTTCGCAGCTAGGACCGAATCCTCGGCGACCTGGCGCAGGCCATCGGCACCATGGCTCTTCATATAAGCCATGGCCCGAACGAACATTCCCATTTGACCGTGAAAAGCCTTCATCCGGCCAAAGGCTTTTCCCGTGTCTTCCTCGACCAGATTAAAACCATCATCGCCGTGCACGACCCATGGCACCGGTGCGTAAGGCGCCAGCGCATCTGAGAACACCACCGGGCCGGCGCCGGGTCCGCCACCCCCATGCGGCGTCGAGAATGTCTTGTGGAGATTCATATGCATAGTGTCGATGCCGAGGTCACCGGGACGAACTCGGCCGACCAGGGCGTTGAAATTGGCACCATCGCAGTAGAAGAATCCGCCTGCCGCGTGAACGGCATCGGCGATCTCAAGAATGTCGGTCTCAAACAGACCGCACGTATTCGGGTTGGTCAGCATGATCGCCGCGACATCGGTATCGAGCTTCCCCTTGAGCGCACTCAGATCAATACGGCCGCGAGTATCGCTGGGAACACTGTCCACGTCGTAGCTGCACAAGGCCGCCGTCGCCGGATTGGTGCCATGCGCCGAGTCAGGTACCAGGACCCGCTTACGCGGATCGCCGCGATCTTCTAAGGCGGCGCGCACCGCCATGATGCCGCACAGCTCGCCATGAGCCCCCGCGCCAGGCGACATGGCAACAGCGGGCATGCCGGTTAGGTCCTTGATCCAACGCGCCAGCATATCGATCAATTCAAGCGCTCCCTGCACGGTCTCAACCGGTTGCAGGGGATGAACATCGGCGAACCCTGGGAGTCTCGCGAGTTTCTCGTTAAGCCGTGGATTGTGCTTCATCGTGCACGATCCAAGCGGGTACATGTTCGCGTCGATCGAGTAATTATTGCGGCTAATACGGACGAAATGCCGCAACACCTGTGGCTCGGCCAAGCCTGGGAGATCGATGGGGTCAGATCGCTTGCAGGCGCCAAGACGATCTTCAACAACGGGTGGGTCGGGCAAGTCGACGCCGCATCGGCCTGGTTGGCCCTGCTCGAATATGAGCGGTTCGACGAGATCTAGTCCCCGATGTCCGAATGCACCATCGCCACGGTCCGTCATCGCAGCTCTCCTTGTAGCGCGGCAACCAGTGCCTTGCGGCCGCTCTCGTCGGTGCACTCGGTGGCCGCGACCAGCAACAGATTGTCGAGCGCAGCACTATTCGGAAACAACCGCGATACCGGGACACCCGCCAAGATATTCTTGGCCGCCAGCGCCCCAACAACGTCCGCAGCTGAATGCGGAAGCCGCACGGTAAACTCGTTAAAAAAGGTCTCATTAACGATTTCAACGTGTGGAATTTCGGCCAATTCCTGAGCCAGCATTACAGCGTTGGCATGATTTAACTCGGCCAACTGTGCGAACCCTTCCCCGCCAAGCAGCGAGAGGTGGATGCAAAACGCGAGCGCACAAAGGCCGGAGTTTGTACAAATATTGCTGGTCGCTTTTTCACGGCGAATGTGCTGTTCGCGCGTTGATAACGTCAAAACGTAACCACGGCGGCCTTCAACGTCCGTCGTTTCCCCGCACAAACGCCCTGGCATCTGCCTCACATGCTTGTCGCGGGCGGCAAACAGGCCGAGGTACGGCCCTCCAAAATTAAGCGCATTACCAAGCGATTGGCCTTCGCCGACGACGATATCGGCACCAAGATCACCGGGTGTGGTGAGGGCCCCGAGAGCGACGATCTCGGTGACAACGACTATGAGCAACGCCCCGGCTTCGTGGCATGCCGCGGCCAATGGCCGCAGATCCGTGATGTGTCCAAAACAGTTGGGATATTGAACAACCACACATGCTGTCGCGTCCTCAATCGATCGCTCGAGCGTCTCCGCACCAGAGTAGTCGGGTGGTTGCACCTGTACATCGAAGCCGCCGAATCGCGTCATCGTCCGGGTAACGTCGGTGTAGTGAGGGTGTAGGCCGCCCGACAGAATTGCGCCATTCCGCTTGGTAATACGGCACGCCATGAGGACGGCCTCGGCGCACGAGGTAGCGCCGTCGTACATCGACGCATTGGCCACGTCCATTCCGGTTATAGTGGCGACCTGGGTTTGAAACTCAAAAAGATATTGCAGCGTGCCCTGGCTAACTTCGGGCTGGTAGGGCGTGTAAGACGTCAGAAACTCGCTTCGTTGAATGAGATGATCGACCGCTGCAGGAACGTGATGGCGATAGGCGCCGGCCCCGAGAAAATTTGGCACCGACCCCGCAGCAATATTACGGCTCGCCATGGCCGCAAGGTCGCGCTCAACCTCCATCTCACCGGCATGCAACGGGAGGTCGATAAGCCGCTCGAGTCTTGCCGCCTGAGGTACATCCTCAAACAATTCGTCGATCGAAGAAACGCCGATCGTGGCGAGCATGGCCTCGCGGTCACTTTCTGTAAGTGGGAGATAACGCATCAGTCGAGGCCGTCGACGAACGTCGCATAGGCAGCTTCATCCATCATCTCATCAAGCTCACCCGCTTCTTTGATCCGCAACTTAAAGAACCATCCGTCGGTCATCGCAGATTCGTTGACCAGCGCAGGGGTGTCGGAAAGTGCGGCGTTCACCTCGACGACCGCACCGCTGATCGGTGCATAGATCTCGCTTGCCGCCTTCACCGACTCGACGACTGCGGCCTCCTCGCTCTTTGCAAACTCAGCACCGACAGCTGGCAGCTCGACGTAAACGACGTCGCCGAGCTGATCCTGCGCATAATCGGTTATGCCGACCGTGCCGATATCATCATCGATCGCGACCCACTCATGATCCTCGGTAAACTTGACGTCGCTCATTTCCCCCTCCTCACTTGATATATCTGTGTGCCACAAACGGAAGCTTGACCACGCGGGCTTCGCGACGCCTTCCGCGAACCACCAGTCCAAGTGGGCATCCTTCCTCGGCCATCGACCGTTCCACATATCCCATCGCGACGGGCCCGCCGACCGTCGGCCCGAAGCCGCCGCTCGTGATGTGGCCGACCGCCGTGCCCGGTTCATCTTCAATCACTGTGCCCTCGCGCGCCGGGGCTGGCCCATCCGGCCGGATGCCGATCCGTCGACGATTAGGTCCCTGTGCAATCTGTTCGAGAATAATGGGTGCGCCTGGAAAATTGCCCACCTCGCGGCGTCGTTTACCGATCGTCCATCGCAAGCCCGCTTCGACAGGGGTCGTGGTTTGATCGATATCGTGGCCATACAGACAAAGGCCGGCCTCCAATCGGAGCGAATCGCGCGCGCCTAATCCAATCGGCGCGACCTCGGGTTGCGCAAGCAGTCGGCGCGCAAAATTCTCGGCCTCGCGGCCCGGCAGCGAGATTTCGAAGCCATCCTCGCCAGTATATCCCGAGCGACTGATTCGCCACGACGTACCCTCGACGTCAAATGATCCTACCGACATGAACGACAGCTCGGCAACGCCCGGCACAAGCCGGCTCAAACTTGCAGCCGCCCTGGGCCCCTGCAACGCGAGGAGGGCACGATCGTCGTCGAGTTCGATGTCGTAATGAGATCCCAGTCCGGATCGCAGATGGGCGAGGTCGGCGTCCTTGCATGCCGCGTTTACAACGATGCCGATCCCGTCGGCCAAGCGGGTCACGATGAGGTCGTCGAGAATGCCGCCCTGGTCGTTGGTCAGCATGGTGTACCGCATGCCGCCGACCGGTAATGAGCGTATGTCGGCTGGCACCAATGCCTCGATCGCCGAGACCGGATCATCACCATGAATAGTGACCTGGCCCATATGCGATACATCGAACAATCCCGCCGCATCGCGCGTATGATTGTGCTCGGTCAGGATGCCGGTCGAGTAATGCACCGGCATCGCGTAGTTAGCAAAAGTAACTATCTTGGCCGCGAGCTCGACGTGTAATTCGTAGAGCGGGGTGCGCTTGTCGCCTTCGGCTGCCATCGGTCCACCGTCCTTCAGGTTGCAGCGACCCGCGATTCGGCGGCACCGCTGCCCCCCTCTGTCGTTAGACCTGAAAGATTGACCGGAAACGATCATACGTTCCGGCTTGCCTCTTCGGTGGGGCGCATAACCGTGCACCCGCTCTCCAGAGTTTCATCCCCCTACGGTCCGCTTGCCTGAGAGTTTCCGGGGGCGGTTGCTCCTTCGGCGCCGATTTGCCGCAACAAATCGGACTCTCCCGCAGGGATCTACTGAAGGCCGTCGAAGTCGTGCATCCGGCGACCCGACAAAACCATAGCAGGCGCTAATGACACCTTGCAAACAAGACGACTAACGCCCGCGGTTCTTGCGGTTGAAATCGAGTTGATCCTTTGTTAGTTGGAAGCCGACCAAAATGGCATATCGAATCGCACGCTCGCCGGACTTGAGCGCGAAGCGCTGTTCGATTTGCTCGATAACGCCGGAGCGCCGTTGATCGGCTCGAAACTCAAGCGGGCTGGCAAACACTTCCTTTGCCAGGATATTCTCCGACGGGTCGATCAGCGCGACAAAAAAATTGAACTGTCCGACACGCTCGTTCGCGGCGGGACCCATCGCCGCGATCACTTCGATGGATGTCCGCATGACGACATTTCCATCGTCGACGTCGCAATTTGTTGCAATCTGCCCAAACTTACCCTGGAAGCGAACGTTACGTAGATCGCGTCCCTGCCCCTCTTGAAACTGAGTTACCTGAGCGGCCTCGCTAAGTATGGAAATTCGCGGACACGGCTCTTTGGGCCCCCTATCAAAAACATTACCGCAAGCCGAGAGACCCAAAAACAGCAGCGGCACCAGCGGTAACCAGGACCGCAAGACCGACACCGGTCCCAGTCGCTTAGAGTGAGCTGTGTGTGCCGTCGCAGGTGGGTTTGGTAGAGGTGTGTTTGCAACCGCAAAAGTAGACGGTCGTTGACGTGTCGGCGTTGTACTCAACGGGTGTAAATTCGGTGTCTTTATGCGATCCGTCGCAAAAGGGTTGCGTCTGACTCTTGCCGCACGCGCACCACCAATAGCTCTTACCTTCGGTGACATCGACACCATACGGGGTTTTTTGAGCGATGTTTGGCGTTGCCATTCCCCACGTCCTCCTTTAACACGTTGCCGGCGCGCGGACCTCTCGGAACGGCGGATCGGCATGTCTACACCAGCAGATTGCCTGCGACCAAACGACGCGACTGTAGCCGAGGGCTCCAATCCAGACAAGAAGTGGGCGGATAAAACGACCAACGGCCGCAGAGCATGTCAAAGCCAGCTCTAACCGTAGTACTAGCCGGACCACGTGGCTTTTGCGCCGGTGTTGACCGCGCCGTGCAGATTGTCGAGCACGCGATCGATAAGTACGGCGCGCCGGTCTATGTGCGCCACGAAATCGTTCACAACAAATTTGTGGTCGGTAATCTTGAAGCAATTGGTGCGGTGTTTGTCGACCAACTCGACGAAGTCCCTGACGGCGTGCCGGTCATTTTCTCGGCCCATGGTGTTCCCAAGTCGGTGCCGGCTGAGGCTGAAGACAGAGGCCTTCTCTACGTTGACGCGACCTGTCCTCTCGTCAGCAAGGTCCATCGCGAAGCCGAGCGCTACCATCGTTTGGGATTGCACATTCTTCTTGTCGGCCACACCGGGCATCCAGAGGTGGTTGGTACGATGGGGCAGCTTCCACCAGGCTCCATATCGTTGATTGAAACCGTCAGCGATGCAGAGACCTTTGCGACGAATCAGCCCCAAAAGCTCGCCTTCCTCACCCAAACCACCCTTTCGGTCGACGATACCGTCGCCATAATCGAGGTTCTAAGGCAGCGATTTCCAAAAATTCAGGCGCCGCACAAAGATGATATTTGTTACGCCACGACCAATCGCCAGCAAGCCGTCCGTGCAATCGCCGAAACCTGCGATCACGTCTTGATCATTGGCGCGCCGAATTCATCCAACTCGCTACGCTTGGTGGAGGTTGCTAAATCCAACGGTTGTCCCGCTGCGACTCTCGTTCAACGGGCAAGCGATATCGATTGGCGGTCGCTTGAAAATGTCGCGCGGATTGGCTTGAGCGCCGGTGCGTCGGCACCTGAAGTGTTGGTGGACGAAGTGCTTGGCGCGCTTCGTACCCGTTTTGACGTCACCGTCGAGCAAGTAACCGCGGTACACGAAGATGTGCAGTTTCGCCTTCCGCAGATGCTCGACCAATAACCAACCCCACCCTTTGCAATGGCCGTCTACACCGAGATTACTGACGATGAACTCGAAGCGTTCGTCAGCGAATACGAGATCGGCCAGATTTCGTCGTGCAAGGGCATTGCTGAGGGCGTCGAAAACTCCAACTACCTGCTGCAAACAACAACCAACAACTACATCCTTACCTTATACGAAAAACGCGTATCGCCTGAAGATCTGCCCTTCTTCTTGGGCCTCATGGACCATCTCGCAGCCAAGGGTATCGCTTGCCCCAACCCGATCCACGATCGAGACGGTGTCGCGCTGCGCCGATTGGCAGGGCGCCCAGCCGCGATCATTAGCTTTCTAAACGGCTTGTGGGTGAAGCGCCCGGGGCCTGATAATTGCCGCCAACTGGGCGAGGCGATGGCGGCGCTTCATAGTGCCGGTCAGGATTTCGACATGCAGCGCCCCAACAATCTATCGATTGACGGTTGGCAGGTGTTGCTTGAGGCGACCGGACCGCGGGCTGATGAAATTCAGGTCGGACTACGTTTGGAACTGGAGAAAGAAGTTGCCGACCTCAAAGCGATCTGGCCCCAGTCCCTTCCATCAGGTGTCATCCACGCCGATTTGTTTCCCGACAACGTGTTCTTTCTGGGCGAACGTCTCTCCGGCTTGATCGACTTCTATTTCGCTTGCAACGATTTTTTCGCCTACGACATAGCGATCTGCCTAAATGCTTGGTGTTTTGAACCCGATGGCTCATTTAACGTTACCAAGGCACGTCTCTTACTATCGGGGTACATGAAAGCACGACCCTTGATCGCCGACGAACTTAGCGCCCTACCCTTGCTTGCCCGTGGTGCCGCGCTTCGATTCCTGCTGACGCGTCTTTACGACCTGCTTAATCACGTCGAAGGCGCGTTGGTTCGACCGAAGGACCCCTTAGAGTACTTGCAGCGACTGCGGTTTCACCGTGGCGTGCGCTCCCCAGCCGAGTACGGTTTAGACGAATAACCATCATGACCTCCGACGCAGAAGGTGCGGTTGACATCTACACCGATGGAGCGTGCTCGGGGAACCCTGGCCCCGGTGGTTGGGGTGCGCTTTTGGTGTTTGGAGACCTTGAGCGGGAAATAAGCGGCGGCGAAGCAGAGACCACCAACAACCGGATGGAACTACGCGCCGCGATAGAAGCCCTCAATGCCCTGAAACGGCCCATGACCGTGCGCCTACACACCGATAGCACTTACGTTCGCGACGGTATTACGCGTTGGATCAATGGCTGGAAGAAAAATGGTTGGCGAACTTCAGGTAAGAAACCGGTCAAAAACGTCGATCTTTGGCAGGATCTGGAAGCAGCCATCTATCGGCACCGGATCGAATGGTTCTGGGTACGTGGCCACGCCGGGCATCCTGGAAACGAGCGCGCCGACAGCATCGCTCGCCAAGGACTAGAAAACGCCCGATCGCGGTAGCGACCGGGCGCAGCCGCACCTGCGGGTGAAGCCCTAGAGTTGCTCGAGGATCTTTTCTGCCGAGCTGACTTCAAACCCACCACCCTCTTCGAGATTAAGCTGGGTAACCTTTCCGTCTTCCAGAATCATTGAGTAACGCGCCGCGCGAACCCCAAGGCCGTGGGACGCGAGATCGAGCTCAACATCCATCGCCTTAGCGAGTTCACCGCTACCATCGGCCAGCAACTTAACGCTGCCGCCAACGTTCTGCGCCTCCCCCCAAGCGCCCATAACAAACGCATCGTTGACCGACACGCAGGCAATGGTGTCAACTCCCTTGGCCTTGATCGCGTCGGCATTTTGGACGAATCCCGGCAAATGGGCATTCGAGCAGGTCGGCGTAAACGCACCTGGAACGCTAAAAAGGACGACCTTCTTACCGCCGAGCAAGTCATCGGTACTGACTGCCGACGGCCCCGAGTCCGTCATTTCGAACAGCGTCGCGCTCGGAATTTTGTCCCCGACTTTGATGGTCATGGTTTCCTCCCTCAAATTGAAAATAGCCTCTGTGGGCTAAGTTGATGATGGCGTTATGTCGCGCCGAATGTAGCGGTTGCGCCTTTTATTGAAAAGAAGTGCGCTACTCGACAGCCGACAACACGACGGATTTTTCGAATGCGTGGTCACCATCCAAGAGCGTCAGGGTAACGCGTCGTCCGACGAGGTTTTGCGGCGGCTGAACCTTCTCTAGCTGATAGCTGACGGTCGTGTGCCGACGCTCAGCGTCGACCACGATCGTTGGCGTGGGTAGTGCGACCTCCTCCAACCCTTCGATAAGAATATCAGGCTGATCGAAGTCCGACCCGTTGCTAACTTCCGCCCGGATCTCGATCACCGGGCCTTGATCCGCAGTGACAATTCGAGCCGAGGAAATATCGACATCACGCGCGTGGGTTGTCGGCACCTGCTGGTCGAACCATTCGATGAGATCGTGGTGCGTTGTTTGCTTGGCGTTCCCCTCTGGGATCGTGAGAACGAGCTCGGCATCGCCGAGAACGCAGATGTCGCGACAGACGCCATAGACCACCTGGAGGTGCGCCTCCAACGGTTGACCCGGCGTTGCGAGTTCCACCTCGATTGGCAGGACTACCTCATCGGCATAACCAAACGTATTAAACCCGCCCAGTACAAAGCGTTTCGGCGCCGGCCAGGCGATGCTGGCGTTTGAAAGGTTGTGTGATCCGGTCCAATCGAAACGCGGCGGGATCCCGGCATCTCCCGGTGACCGCCAGTAAGTTTTGAATCCGGGTTTCATCTTGATCTGCAACCCGAGACGAATTGTTCGAGAGTCGCCCACCGCCGCGGTGCCAGATACCAAGCGGACTTGGCTGAAATCAAGATCTACCCAAGTCGTTTGTTGTGCAGCTCCTGAAGCCGTAATGGCAAGCAAGCGACCCGACTAGCACCAAAGCGAGCGCCATAAGCCGCGATAAATTCTTCATCTTCTGTGTGATCCTTGACTACGTCGCTGCCACTGTATGGACATCATTTTGTCGAATTTCTGAATTACAGGTTTTCTTAGGTTTTGACGTTTCATAATATCGTGAAGGGGGACAGCAGAGTTTGGGCGATTTTAGGGTATCGTAAGCCAACCAGGACGCCGGTCCCATGTCGGAACAAAACGATCAATCACTTTCGGGGCACTTTCTCATTGCAATGCCCGCGATGCCAGATCCGCGTTTTGAGCGGACCGTTATCTATATGTGCGCGCACTCACCATCACTGACGATGGGTATTGTCGTCAACAAAGTCCTCGATAATCTCAGCTTCACCGACATCTTGGAGCAATTCGAAATCGAAGGCGAAACGTTTGGAGACGAGTTCCGGATACATTTCGGAGGCCCCGTCGAAACAAGCCGCGGATTCGTCCTACACTCGGCCGATTATCAGCAGGACGACACATTGATCGTCGATGATCAAGTCGCACTAACAACCTCAATCAATGTGCTGCGCCACATCGCGGCCGGCAAGGGCCCAAGGAAATACCTATTGGCATTGGGTTGCGCCGGCTGGGCGCCAGGACAGCTCGATTCTGAAATTCAATCCAATGGGTGGCTGCATGCACCCGCGGACCTCGACATCATCTTCGATACCGCAAACACCAACAAGTGGAACCGAGCCGTTAGCAATCTCGGTTTTGATATTGGTAAACTGTCGAACGAGGCTGGCCACGCCTAGCTCGGCCGGCGCGATCGAGGGCTATTTCGGGAACTGTTAAGCGGTCTTCTCGCCCGGATTTACGTCCGAGACGAGAATCGCAAACAATAAATGGTCCTGCCAAACGCCATTAATGCAGAGATAACGGCGGGCGTAACCCTCCTGTGTAAATCCAAGAGTCTGTAAGAGATTGCGGCTCGCTTCGTTGGTTGGGATGCACGCAGCTTCGATGCGTTGAAGTCCCATCTCGTCAAAGATGAACGGCACCAGCGCATGCAGTGCATCCCGCATGAAACCATTGCGAGCATGCTGCTCCCCGATCCAATAACCCAGCGAGCATGATTGCGTCACGCCGCGACGCACATTACTCAACGTCACGCCACCCAGAAGGGTGTCGTCATCACGTCGGAATATGTAAAAGGCATACCCGCTATCGTCGCGCGAATCCTGTTCGTAGCGACGCAGGCGCCGCCGAAAAGCGGCCCGGGTCAACGCATCGTGCGGCCATGTCGGCTCCCACGGTACGAGGAAATCACGCGAGTCAGCCCGCAACGCCGCCCAAGCTTCCCAATCGCGGAGTTGCGGCGCACGAAGATAGGCGTGATCCCCACTGACGGTGCGCTCTGCAATCGGCGAAACAAGATTTCGAAGAAGTGAACTCACGCGATGCTCAACTATGGTTTCGGCTATGCGAATCTTGCCGCGATCTGGGCATAAGGTTCAAGTCGCTCGATCGGACCTAGCGCAGCAACGACCGGCTCACTACCCCGGAACAACCGTTCGGCTACGTTAATAACGCCCTCACGATCGACAGAGTCAATGTTGGCCACGATCTCGCCAAGCGTTAGCGGGCGACCAAAGATATGCATCTGGCGGCCGAGTTGCTCGCACCGGTTCGACGAACTCTCGAGCGACATCATCATTCCGGCCTTGAGCTGGCTGCGTGCGCGGGCCAATTCATCCTCATAGACGTCTTGCATGACCTTGCCGATCTCGGTGGCGGTGACCTCGACGAGTTCATCGAGATGTTCCGCCCCGGTCCCGGCATACACACCGAACAAGCCGCCATCATTGTAGGACGCAGAGAACGTGTGGACGGAGTAGGCCAGGCCGCGTTTCTCACGAATTTCCTGAAACAGGCGCGACGACATGCCCCCGCCCAACAACGTCGACATGACGTGGTTGGTGTAGAAGTCATCGTCGTCTTGGGACAACCCATCAAAGCCGAGGAGGAAGTGCACTTGCTCGAGATCACGCGTTTCGCGAAATTCCCCGGCGGCATATTTTGCAGCGGCCGGGCTGGCACCGTCGCCTGGGGCTAATTCGTCGAAAGACGTGGCGACGAGGTCAACCAAATGATCATGGTCGATCCGCCCGGCACCGGCGACAACCATCGAGGAAGCGCTGTAGTACTTCGCCATATAGGAGCGCAGATCATCTTGTGTCATTGAGGTGACGCGCTCGACGGTTCCCAGGATCGAACGCCCCAACGCTTGGTCGGGATAGGCCGCCTCCTGAAATCGATCGAATACGACATCATCGGGCGTGTCCTCGGATTGCCCGATCTCCTGCACGATCACTTCGCGCTCACGTGTGAGCTCGTCCTCCTCAAAAGTTGAGTGTTGCAGGATATCGGCCAGAATATCGATCGCCAGCGGCAGATCGTCTTTGAGCACCCTTGCGAAGTAGGCGGTTTGTTCACGCGAGGTATAGGCATTTAGGTGGCCGCCAACCGCCTCAATTTCTTCAGCAATCTCGCGAGCCGTGCGACGTTCGGTGCCTTTGAACGCCATGTGTTCAAGCATGTGCGATACGCCGTTTACCGCGTCTTCTTCGTAGCGAGCCCCAACGTCCACCCAGATTCCGACCGACGTCGTTTCCAAATGGTCCATCGAGTCTGTTGCGACGCGTAAGCCGCCGTCCAATTCGGTCACCCGAACATTGTCAGGCAATTCGGTCGGGGAAATCTTAGAGGTACTCACGGACAAAATTCTTCACAGCTATGGGGTCGTTCGCCAATACATCATACCTCTCCTCAAGTTCAAACAGTGCGGCGATCTTCGGTGGTGGTGGCGGCGGCGAACCCAGCGCCTTTTCAATCGCATCGGGAAACTTCGCAGGGTGCGCCGTGGCCAGGCAAACCAACGGTGTGTTCTTGGCTCTGCGCGCCAATCGGCCGGCCGTGATACCTACCGCGCTGTGTGGGTCGACCACGACGTCGGCCCGGTTCGCAACGTCGCGAATCGCTTCCAGGGTCGCGGCCTCGTCGATCCGTTTGGCTGAGAATAGCTGGCCAACAAGTGCCATGTTCTGGGGATCGACCGAAAACGAGCCCGATTGTTTTAGCGCCTGCATGGCCGCGGTGACCGCCTCGCCGCGTCGATCAAGCATCTCGAACAACAGGCGTTCAAAATTGCTGGCGACCTGAATATCCATGCTTGGGCTCATGGTCGCGACTACCTCGGCCGGCCGGTAGTCGCCGCTGTCGAAAAAGCGGGCGAGGATATCGTTGCTGTTGGTTGCAACAATCAGTTCGGCTATTGGCAGCCCCATGCACCATGCACAGTAACCAGCATAAACGTCGCCGAAATTACCTGTCGGAACCGAGAACGCGATTTGGCGGGCCGGCGTACCGAGTGCTAGCGCTGCAACAACGTAATAAACCATTTGCGCGAGTACCCGCGCCCAGTTGATTGAATTAACAGCACCGAGTTTCGCTTCGTCGCGAAACCCTGCATCCCCGAACAACTCTTTGACCAGCGCCTGGCAGTCGTCGAAGGTGCCCTCAACGGCAATATTGTGGACATTGCCAGATGTAACAGTCGTCATCTGTCGCCGCTGTACCTCGGAGATGCGGCCCTTGGGGTGCAGGATGAAGAGTTCGAGCGCCTCGCGGTCTTTGCACGCTTCGATCGCGGCCGAACCGGTATCACCCGACGTCGCACCGATGATGGTCAACCGCCGCTGTTCGCGGCCAAGCAGGTGGCTCATCAAACGGCCCAGGAGCTGTAAGGCGCAGTCTTTGAACGCCAAAGTTGGACCGTGAAACAATTCAAGCAACCACGTGTCTTGGTCGATTTGGCGTAGCGGCGTCACCGCCGGGTGCTCAAAAGTCGCGTAAGCCTCCTCGACCAGGCTAGCGAGGGTCGCCTCGTCAAGCGTATCGCCGACAAATGGCTGCATGACACGCATCGCAATCTCGGCATAGCTACAGCCGCCAAGCTCGATCAGATCGGACTCGGTCAGCTGCGGCCAGGATTGCGGGACGTACAAACCGCCATCTTCAGCCAAGCCGCTCAGAACAACGTCGGCAAAGTCATGAGTTCCAGCGCCGCCGCGAGTGCTTACATACTGCAACCGAATCTCCGTGATACCGAGGTGCGCTACCCTAATGATGGCTCGAAGGCCGAACAAGGACCGCCGCAACACCTTCGGCCACGACCCTGCCTGGGGACTGTTAGCGCGACAATCGCCGTGAATATCGTGGATAAATCTAAAAGCGCGTCAAAATCAACGGCTTGCGATGACCCGTATTGGGGATTGTAACGCTCATGATATGAGCATGGAATACGAGGGTAACTGATTGTTTCTAAAGGTAAAAACTGATACTTCTTAGGATCTTTAACCGAACCTCGTTGGGAGAAAACAGCGTGGCAGAACAGGTCAGCATCCTGTTTCCGCTTGGCGCGGACGACGCGCTTCCGACGCCTCAGCACAACACTGGAATCTTGCCCGCGCAGGAACTCAGGCGACTGGTACGTGACAACGTACTGTTCTCGACTGCCGAGCCCCTTTCCGATGAACAAATCCAGCCGGCAAGCGTCGACCTCCGGCTTGGCGCCAGGGCCTATCGGGTGCGCGCAAGTTTCTTGCCCAATCCGAATGCGCGTGTTGACGACAAGATCCACGCCCTTTCAACCCACGAGATCGATCTAAGCGAGGGCGCTGTCCTTGAAAAAGGCTGTGTCTATATCATTCCGCTGCTCGAGAGCGTCCGCTTCACCAAGCGCATGTTTGGCTTCGCCAATCCGAAAAGTTCCACCGGCCGCCTCGATATTTTCACCCGACTGATTACCGACCATACGGTCGTGTTCGATCAGGTCCCAGAGGGTTACAAGGGGCAACTCTACGCTGAAGTCTCGCCACGTACCTTCGGCGTTGTAGTTCGTAAGGGCACCAAGTTGCTCCAACTCCGCGTGCGGTTGGGATCACCGCAGGCAACAGACACCGGGATCCGGCGCCTGCACGAGGAAGTGCCACTCGTCCACACCACAGATCCCAGCGATGATGTCGAAAAAATGCGCATCTCGGGCGGCCTTGCGATCACGGTTGATCTGAAAGGCGATGCCGACTCGCGGCTGGTTGGGTTCAAAGCCAAACCACACACCGACCTAGTCGATGTCGACAAGGTCGGTTTCTACGACGCGCAGGATTATTGGGATCCGATCGAAGCAAACCGCGAAGGCACGTTAATCCTGGATCCGGACGCGTTCTACATCCTGGTCTCCAAGGAAGCCGTGACAATCCCGCCCGACCATGCTGCCGAAATGGTGCCGTTCAATCCGCTGCAGGGTGAATTCCGTGTTCATTATGCGGGCTTCTTTGACCCTGGATTTGGCCACGCCGGGGCCGGCGGACAGGGTACTCGGGCCGTTCTTGAGGTCCGTTCTTACGAAGTCCCCTTTGTGCTTGAGCACGGGCAGATCGTCGCGCGACTAATCTACGAACGGCTGACCCAGGAACCCGATCGCCTGTATGGACGCGATATCGGCTCCTCCTACCAAAAACAGGGCCTCGCTCTTAGCAAGCATTTCGTCCGCTAGTGCGCCGTTGCCTGGCGGCTTGTTGCCTCGCCCGGACTACCCTGCGCTCAGCCGTTTAGGTAGCGAGCCTCAAGGTGATGTTTGAATGCCTCGGCGCTCAAGGCTGTACCGGTCGCCTCGCGCATCAGCGTTTGGGTGTCAACCAGCGCGCCTCTGCTATGGACGTTGTCGGCCAGCCATGTCCGCAGGGGCGTGAAATCTCCTGACGCAATCGCGGCTGGTATCCCGGGTCGTTGCGCCTTTGCAGCGGCGAACAGCTGCGCCGCCGCGAGTGCGCCCAATGTATAGGTTGGAAAGTAGCCGAAATCACCACCGTACCAGTGAATGTCCTGCATGCATCCGTCGCGGTCGTCAGGAGGTGTGACCCCCAGCAAGCGTTCCAGCCCCTCGCTCCAAGCACCAGGGAGATCGCGCACCGCCAGGTCATCATCTAGCAGCGCACGCTCTAGCCGGTATCGGTGGATGATATGAGAGGGATAGGTCACTTCGTCTGCATCGACCCGAATCAGGCCTGGCTCGACCCACAAATACAAACGCTGAAGGTTACCAACATCATAGGCGGGACCGTCGGCACCCAACGCGTCACGCGCCAGCGGCGCTAGAAAGCTGACGAATTCGGGGCTCCGCGCGGCGTGCATTTCGAACAGTAGGGATTGGCTTTCGTGCAGTGTCATACCGCGCGACTGGCCGACCGGTTGATGACGCCAGGTGGGCGGAAGGCCGCGTTCGTAGAGGGCATGGCCGGTCTCATGCACCGCGCCCATGATTGATTCGGTAAAATCGTCTTCGTTGTAGCGAGTCGTGATTCGTACATCGTCGGGCACCCCGCCGGTGAACGGATGGTGGCTGGTATCCATGCGCCCGTTGTGGCGGCTAAAGCCGAGAACTTCGATGATACGCTCGATCAAGGCGCGTTGTTGTGGCTCGGGAAACGGCCCGTCAGGTTTTATGGGCGGCGCCGCGGTTGCCTGAGCCTGCGCAACCCGCTCATTAAACGGTGGCAGAAACGTCTCAAGATCACTGAAGATCACGTCGATCTCGGCCGACCGGGTTCCGGGATCATAACCATCGAGTAACGCGTCATAGGGCGACAAACGCAGTGCGTCGGCCTTCACCGCCGCGACTTCCCGCGTCACGACCAGAACCTCTTCGAGCAGCGGTATCAACCGGGTAAAATCGTTTGCACCGCGCGCGTCGCGCCATGCGAGTTCGCATGCCGAGGTCACCCGCGACCTCCGGACCACCAGATCGGCATCGAGCGCACTCGCGTGCTCCCAGCTGCGTTTCATTTCCCGCAGATTGGCTCGCTGCCATTCGTCGCCGGCGTCGATTTCCAATGCCGCCTGCGTGAGCAATTCGGCGAGTTTGGGATCGGTCAGTTGAACATGGGCGATTTCACTCAACGTCGCGATCTGGTCGTTGCGCGCATCGGCTCCGCCCGGCGGCATCATCGTCGCGCTATCCCAATGCAGCACCGCCATGGCACCACCGATATGCGACAACCGAGCAAAGCGATCTTCAAGTTCACCATAGGCCTTCATTGCGTGCGTTCCCTGCGGCGCCAATGAAAGGCAATGTAGACAGCCACCAAACCCGCCGCCAGGCCAAACCAGGTGATCGCGTACCCCAGATGGCGATTGGGTAGCGTGATACGGGTCTGGCCACCGACCGGGTAGCCGCCGCGATTGGGTGCGCCATCCGCCTCGACGATAAGCGGCAACAAATCGATGCCACGTTGCGCTTCGATCGCCGGGATGTCGCGCCAATACCAAATATTTCGATCAGGCTCATTAGCCGGCGTAAACCAGCCCGGTCGCCCCGGCTTGCGGGCAATTCCCGATATCACGACCTGACCTGCCGGAGCCCCCTCGCGGCGTGAGGCGGCTTCCTTGCGGTCGATGGGAACCCAGCCGCGATCGATCAGGACCAGGGCGCTTGCATCGTTTCGGATCATCGGCGTGAGAATGTGGTACCCCAGGCGGCCGCGCCGCGGCGGCGCCACCAAATGGATTTCGTGCTGATGGAGAAAACGACCGACCAAGCGCACCTTTGCGAAATCGATCTCGAGCGGCTCCGTCATCGGGATGAGATCGCGCGCCGGCGCCGCCAGCGCCGCTTCGCGTTGGTCGATCAGGTCACGTTTCCACGCCAATCGATCGAGCTGCCACAGCCCCAGGGCGATCAACACGACCAGCGTCGGGAGCGCCCAAACCGTGGTCCACAATTGCGGCTGAAACCGCCTCATGCTGGTTCGCCGGGCTCTATGAGAGGCTGCCTTCGCCGGCGCGGTATTTGTATTGCAGCGCAACCAGTACACCCGTGCACGGGCGAAGCAGAGCGAGCGACGCGGCGAGGATTAGCGGGACCCAGATCACAGATGGAGCCAGGTCGGTGGCGCAAACAGAATCTCTACAATGAGCGCCAGGGCGACCACGACAAGACCCACGAAGAACGTAACGAACACTGCCGGGCCGTCGCCCGAATCATGTCGGCTATAATCGAGCCCGCAAAGCGAACACGCCGCCGCGACCGTTAGATAGCCATCGAACAAAGGACCCTCGCCGCAGCGCGGGCCGCGGCAGCTGACACCCGCCTTGAAGGCGGAGACGTTGCTGCTGGGCGCGTTGTTCACGCAGGCCCGGCCGCCCAGTCGATCATATGTGGCAGTTGGCGCAGGCGCCCCACCAATAGATCGAGCAGAACAGGAAGATCCACACCACGACGACAAAGTGCCAATACCAGGCGGCGGCCTCGAAGCCAAAGTGGTGATCGGGCGTGAAATGACCCTTGTAGGCGCGGATCAGACACACAATCAGGAATATCGTCCCGACCAGAACATGCATTCCATGGAAACCAGTTGCCATGAAAAATGTCGAGGCATAGATCGGCATCTCGTCGAAGCCGAAGGCCGCGTGTGAATATTCGAACGCCTGCACGCTGGTGAACGCGATGCCGAGGACGATCGTGAACCAAAGGCCCATGATGAGGCCCTTTCTGTTGCCCTCTTTGAGCGCGTGGTGGGCCCAGACGACGGTCGTGCCTGAGGTCAGCAGGATAAGCGTGTTGACGAAGGGCAGTTCGAACGTCTTGAACGTCTCGATCCCCTCTGGCGGCCACACGCCGCCCGCGGCAATCGCGGGATAAAGCGAAGATGTGTAGTAGGCCCAGAACCAGGCTACGAAGAACATCACTTCGGAGGCGATAAACAGGACCATGCCGTAACGCAGGCCAAGTTGAACCACCCTTGTGTGATCGCCGCCTTCGGCCTCGTTGACCACGTCGCGCCACCACACTAACATCGTGTAGAGCACCATCAGGAAGCCCAGCACCATCAACCACACGGTCACGTCGTGCATGTAGAGCAGGGCGCCGATCGCGACGACCGCCATGGATAGCGCACCCAGCGCCGGCCACGGGCTCGGCTCTACCATGTGATAGTCGTGGTTGCTTGTGTGAGAATCAGCCATGACCGCTCGTCTCCATCTGCATCGATCGTGTCTTAGTTGATGGTCTTTGCGTTTGCGTTGCCCAGCGCCGCACCTTCGCTAACTTCGGTTTCGTCAGCCGCGCGAAACAAGGTGTAGGAAAGCGTGATCGTCTTGATGTCGTCGAGATTTCGATCTTCGAGAATATCGGGGTCGATGTAAAACGAAACCCCCATCTCGATGGTTTCGCCGGATTTGAGAACCTGCTCTTCGAAACAGAAGCACTGCACTTTGCTGAAGTAAGCCCCGGCTTTGAACGGCGTGACATTGAACACGGTCGTGGCGATGACCGTTTCATCTGATTGGTTGGTCGCGCGATAGAACACCAGCTTCTCTTCCCCGACCTTGATCGATACTTCTCCGCGCGGGGTTTGGAAGTCCCACGGCAACGCGGGGTCGACATCGGCATTAAAACGCACGTTTATCACCCGATCGCTCACCGCACCGGGTGCGGCGGTCGAGATCTGGGTAGTGCCGCCATAGCCGGTCACCTGACAAAACAGGCGGTAAAGCGGCACTGCGGCAAAGGACGCGCCGACCATGCCCACGACCACAGCGGCACAAACCAATGCCGTGGTTTGATTGCGTCTAAGGCTAGGCGCCGGTGCAGTCATTGCGGGCCAAACCTCGCCAGTGTGATCAGGTAGAAAATAACCATCAACCCAATCAGCGCGCCCGCCAAGGCAAAGTTGCGACCGCGGCGGCGGCGGTGTTCTTCGGTGATCGGCATATTACGGCAGACTCACGCGCCACGCGTGGTCGAACAACAGCACGACGAACAGCAAAAACAGATAACCGATCGAATAGAGAAAGACCGTACGGGCCAGCGCTTCGGTACCCCGGCGCCACAACATTGTCGTGAGCGCCATGAAACCGCCCCCGAGCAGCGCCGCCCCAACTCCATAAACCACATGAGCGTAACCTAAAACGACAGGCATCGTCGTCAGCGGTACCAGCACCCACGTGTATCCCAGGATGTGGCGGCGGGTGCTGTCGAGCCCGGCGACCACCGGCAGCATGGGCACGCCGGCACGTTCATAATCGTCCGACTTGTAAAGCGACAGAGCCCAGAAATGAGGAGGCGTCCACATGAAGATGATCGCGAACAACAGCACCGGATAAAGCTGGATTTCGCCAGAGGCGGCCGCCCAACCGATCAATGGCGGGATCGCCCCGGCAGCACCACCGATCACAATGTTCTGTGGTGTCCGTCGCTTGAGCCAAACCGTGTAGACAAATACATAGAACAGGATTGCCAAGGCCAGCAGGGCCGCCGCCAGCCAGTTGGTCGCCAGCCCGAGCAAGACGACCGACGCAACCGACGTAAAAACGCCAAAACCGAGCGCGGTCCCTGGATCCATGCGCCCAGCCGGAATCGGACGATCGCGGGTGCGTTCCATTCTCGCGTCGATGTCGGCCTCGTACCACATGTTGATCGCACCGGCGGCACCAGCGCCGATGGCAATACAAAAAATCGCAGTTGCCGCAAGAATCGGGTGAATCGCGCTATCGGCCAGCACCAGGCCAACGAGTCCGGTAAACGCGACCAGCGCCGCCACTCTTGGCTTGAGCAGGATTACAAAATCAAGCGGGCTCGCCCCGACATCCGCAATCCCGGCCGAACCAGATCTCGCGAAAACTGTCGCCTTCGACACGCTTCAAACCTCCCTTGCAGGCGCCGTCAGCTAGCGCACATGCGGTAGCTGTTCGAACGTGTGGAACGGTGCCGGCGAGGGGACTGTCCATTCGAGCGAGGTGGCCCCCTCCCCCCACGGATTATCGGCACATTTCTTGCCCGCCGTCAGGGTGTGGAACAGAACGAACAGGAACCACAGGGCAGCGAGCCCTGATAGGTAGGCACCCAGCGACGAGACCATGTTCCAGCCGGCAAATGCATCCGGGTAGTCGGCGACGCGACGCGGCATGCCAGCCATGCCCAGAAAATGCTGCGGGAAGAACGTGATGTTGACGCCTATAAGGGTCAGCCAGAAGTGAATCTTGCCAAATGTCTCGTTGTACTGGCGACCGCTCATCTTTCCGAACCAGTAGTAGAAACCGGCGAAAATGCCGAACAGAGAGCCCATCGAGAGGACGTAGTGGAAATGCGCAACGACGTAATAGGTATCGTGTAACGCGTAGTCGACCCCGGCATTGGCCAGTACCACCCCGGTTACGCCACCCAGCGTAAACAGGAAGATCAGCCCCATCGACCACAGCATCGGGGTCTTAAACTCGATCGAGCCACCCCACATGGTCGCGATCCAGCTGAAGATCTTGATACCGGTTGGCACCGCAATCACCATTGTCGCGGCGACAAAGTAAGCCCGCGTTTCGATACTCATCCCCGCGGTGTACATGTGGTGGGCCCAGACGACGAAGCCGATACCGCCGATCGCGACCATGGCGTAGGCCATGCCGAGGTAGCCAAAAACCGGCTTCTTCGAAAACGTCGGGATAATCATGCTGATGATGCCGAATGCCGGCAGGATCAGGATGTAAACCTCGGGATGGCCGAAGAACCAGAATAGGTGCTGGTAGAGGACCGGATCGCCGCCGCCGGCTGCATCGAAGAACGCCGTGCCAAAGTTACGGTCGGTCAACAGCATCGTGATGGCGCCGGCCAGAACCGGCAGCGACAACAGCAGCAGGAACGTTGTCACCAGGATCGCCCAGACGAACAACGGCATCTTGTGCAATGTCATGCCCGGCGCGCGCATATTGAAGATCGTCGTGATGAAGTTGATTGCGCCCAATATCGAGGAGATACCCGCCAAATGCAGCGCCAGAATCACCATATCAATCGCCGGCCCGGGATGCCCGGAGGTACTAAGCGGCGCGTAGATGGTCCACCCCGCCCCTGGCCCATCACCGAACAATGGTGAGCTATAGAGCAGTACGGCCGAAGGGATGAGCACCCAGAAACTGATGTTGTTCATACGCGGGAAGGCCATATCCGGCGCCCCGATCATCAGCGGAATAAACCAGTTGCCGAAGCCGCCGATAAAGGCCGGCATGATCAGGAAAAACACCATGATCAGGCCGTGCCCAGAGACGAACACGTTGTACAGCTGATCGTCGCCGCCCAGGACGCCTGGTCCCGGCGCGGATAATTCCATGCGAATGACCATCGAGAAGATCCCGCCGACCACGCCGGCAACCAACGCAAAGATGATGTACATCGTGCCGATGTCTTTGTGATTGGTCGAATAGGCCCAACGCCGCCAGCCCGTCGGACGATGTTCCTCCTGAGCGTGGGCTTCCGCTTCGCTACTCATATGTATCTATCCTTCTGGACATATCGAACGCGACTCGCCGGTGGTCTTGCTAGGGTACCGGCACCAGGGGCTGTTGAGATGCGAACTCACGGCTGGCCGGTGCGGTTGCAAATTTTACTTTGGCTTCTTTAAGCCACGCTTCAAATTTGGCTTTTGACACGGCTTCGACGGCGATCGGCATCTTGCTGTGGGCAGCGCCGCACAGTTCCGAGCACTGGCCGTAATAGACGCCTTCCTTATTCACGTGGATCCACGTTTCAGCCAGTCGTCCCGGGACGGTATCGAATTTGATACCGAAAGCCGGTACCGCCCAGGCATGGATCACGTCATCGGCGGTCAATAGAATGCGAACGTTGGTGGCAACCGGGACCATCACCCGGTTGTCGACCTCAAGCAGCCGAATTTGGCCCGCTTTCAACTCATCTTCCGGGATCATGATCGAGTCGAACGCAATCTCCTGATCGGGATATTCGTAGCTCCAGTACCACTGGTGTCCCACCACTTTGATCGTGAGCTCCGATTCCGGCACCTCGTCGATGTAGTACAGCAACTTGATCGACGGGATCGCGATCACAATCACAATGACGATCAGGATGACGGTCCACAGGACTTCGAGCACCGTGTTGTGTGAGGTCTTCGAGGGCACGGGATTGGCGCTGGCACGAAACCGGACAACGATGAACAGGAGCAAAACCAGGACAAATAGAGTGATCACAACAATGATCCAGAACACCAGTTCGTTGAACGCGGTAACACGTTCCATGATCGGTGTTGCCGCTGGCTGGAAGGTCATCTGCCAAGGCGTCGGTTGACTTGCCCAAGCGCCACTAGCACCAAGAATCGCTGTAAACGCGGTGATTGCGGCGGCTACGAGTTTCATCGGATGCATGGTATTCGGCTAACCCCCGTCGTCTGCCGATCTAGCTTTTGCGAAATGACGCCTGATGAACGTATGCGCCCGACAGATGGTTAGCCGGGCGTTGCGCATCAAATGTCCGGCGACCAGCCGCATTGGCGGTAAAATCGTCGTGAACTTACACCACGACGATTGCCTCGAACAAGCCGTAAACAGCCTATCCTGCCTTCGTTTCCGACGCCTGCGGCCGCTTGATCGCAGGCGATCCGGTGGCCGATGCATCGGTCACTGCGGTTGTCGTCAATTGCGCGGTATCGGCGGTCCCATCGCCGTTGTCAGAGGTGACAAAGTCTATTGATCAGCCCATATTCTGAATAGCGACGTCGGTCGCCCCGATCATCGCTGAGAACATTCACCACTAATGAGAGTTCAATGACCCAAAGTCCTGCCGCGACCCCCGCCCCTTCGCCGGACGAGCTTTTCTTCGGCGAGACCGGCATCGAACGGGATCGCGTCAACAGCATTGTGGATCAGGCGCTGGGCGACATGGACGATGGCGAGATGTTTCTCGAATACCGCCAGTCGGAGAGCTTGGTTTTTGATGACGGACGGCTGAAAAGCGCCAGTTTTGATACGGCACAGGGATTCGGCCTGCGCGCGGTCTCGGGCGAGGCCACCGGCTACGCCCATGCCTCCGAACTTAGCGAAGCGGCGATGCAACGCGCCGCCACGGCCGTGCAATCGGTGAAGACCGGACACAGCGGCACCATGGCCGCTGCGCCAATCGCGACCAACCGCCACCTGTATACCGATGTCAGCCCGCTTAATCAGATGGATTTCGACGCCAAGGTAGCGCTGCTGCTCGACATCGATAGTTACGCGCGCGCCGCCGATGATCGCGTTCGTCAGGTATCGGCGTCGCTTACGGGATCTTGGCAAGTTGTCGAGATCTTGCGAGCCGGCGGTGAGTTCCGCTCCGACATTCGCCCGCTGGTTCGCCTCAACGTATCTGTCGTGGTAGGTGACGGCGATCGCCAAGAGAGCGGCAGCCATGGTGTCGGGGGGCGCACCGCATACGACGTTTTTGTGCAGCCCGACCAATGGCGAGCCCAGGTTGACGAGGCATTGCGCCAGGCCATCGTTAACCTCGACGCAGGCCCGGCGCCGGCCGGCGAAACCACCGTCGTACTCGGCCCCGGGTGGCCCGGTATCCTACTTCACGAGGCCATCGGCCACGGCCTCGAAGGCGATTTCAATCGCAAGAAAACCTCCGCGTTTGCCGGCCTCATGGGCGAGCAGATCGCAGCATCCGGAGTCACCGTGATCGACGACGGCACGATGTCGGACCGGCGCGGATCGCTTACCACCGACGATGAGGGTACGCCCACCGAACGAACCGTGCTGATTGAAGATGGCAAACTCGTCGGCTACCTGCAGGACCGGCTCAATGCGCGGCTGATGAGCATGAAATCAACCGGCAACGGCCGCCGCCAGAGCTATGCGCATACGCCGATGCCGCGAATGACCAACACCTACATGGTAGCCGGCGATTATGATGCCGATGAGATCATCGCATCGGTTGATACCGGCCTCTACGCGGTGAACTTCGGTGGCGGCCAGGTCGATATCACCTCAGGTAAGTTCGTCTTCAGCTGCACCGAAGCGTACCGCATCGAGGGCGGTAAATTGGGCGCGCCCGTCAAGGGTGCCACCCTGATCGGTAATGGCCCCGACGTCCTCACGAAAGTTTCGATGGTCGGCAACGACATGTCGCTCGACCCAGGAGTCGGCACCTGTGGCAAAGACGGCCAGGGCGTTCCGGTAGGTGTCGGCCAACCGACGATCAAGATCGACGGATTGACCGTGGGCGGCACTGACACAAGCCCCTAATCAAGCCTGCGTTCGGCGAGGCAAGGCAAGGCATGTGCCGGTGGCGATTTGGCACCGACTCTTCGCTGCCGTCGCGGTCGCCTGTATCGGTCCGTTGCTCGGCGACCCGGCCCAGGCCGATCCGCCCCCGCCGGGTGTCGTCTGGCTCGATGTCGACGGCATCGACCCAATACCTCTTGAGCAGGCACGCGCATTCCTCAAGCCATTGTCGGATGAACCCGAGCGCCGCTATCTGGAAGTGTTTGGCGAGGTTGCGTTCCAAGCTCCGGAAATCTTCGGCACCTTGGCGCGACGCAGCGAACTCAGCTGCCAAGCCTGCCATATCAACGGCACCATCAACCCCCTCCTGTTCATAGCCGACCTGTCGGCGCGGCGCGGCGGGCTTGACGTCACTAGCAATCTGTTCAGCACCGATGCTGATGATGGCGTGCGTAATCATCGCGACGTCCCCAGTCTCAGCGGCATCCGGATGACCCCGCCCTATGGCCGCGACGGACGTTTTCCAACACTGCGGGATTTCACCGAGCACGTTATCGTCGATGAATTTGGCGGTGCCCGGCCATCCGCGCGGCTCCTGGACGGGTTGGTCGCCTACCAAAACCGTTTCCACTTCGGTGCCAATGCCCGCGTCGCTGAGAACGGTGACGTGCATGCCGAGGACGCAAGCAAGCCCGGCGAAGCATTGTTCAAGCAGCCGTTTGCAAATCGTGCCGGCCTTTCATGCGCGGCCTGCCATATTCCGGAGCGCGGCTTTGTTGACGGCAAACAGCACGACGTCGGGACCGGCGCACCCTTCGATACGCCCACACTGCGTGGAGTCGTCCATACCGGTCCCTATTTCCACGATGGCGCGGCTGACTCCCTAGCGGCCGTCGTCGTCCACTTAGATCGCTTTTTCGACCTCGACCTGAGCCCTGCTGAACAACGCGATCTTGTCGTCTACCTCGAAGCGATCGGTGCGATCGATCAGGCTAGCGCCCCTGTGACCCTGGTCGGGGAACTCGAAGCTATCGATCGATACCGGTGGGCCCTCGGTGAAGCGATCAAGCACCAACGGTTCGATGATGCCAGCCTCATCATTGCTGTATCCCGCCGTCGCATTGGTGGGCTCCACGCCCGCTATTCGCGTGACCATCAGCTACAGGCGCGCCAAGCGATGATCGTGTGGTCGCGTGCGTTACAAGGGGTGGCGCGCAAGGTTGAAGCAGCTGACGCTACCGACGCACGGTTTGCGTTTCTCGCTTATACCAGCGCGTTTTGGGAGATGTCACAAACCGTGATCGAAACCGCCGCCGGCGCGCGTCTTAAGATCCGGTAAGCTCAGAAGGAAAACTTGTCGTAGATCGGCGCAACTTTCTCGTCCCATTCGCCATGATACAGATCGAGCATGTCCTCCGCTGGCGTCTTGCCCGAATCGAGGATTGTTTTAAGCACATCAAGAAAATGCACCTCATCCTCACCATAACAGTCGTGGCGCGCTCGATTGCGTAATCCCTGCTCCGATATCGCGATCACCTCGCGCGCGATATCACCTACTCTACGATGGTCGACAACCGCGTTGAATGCTCGGTGCGGTACATCTTTGCGCAGCGCCGCATGGTCCGCGATGGTCCAGCCCTTCACGATATCCCATGCTGCGTCGAGCGCCGTCGTGTCGTAAAGCAGCCCCACCCACAGGGCCGGCAAAGCGCAAATACGCCGCCAGGGCCCGCCATCGGCACCGCGCATCTCGAGGAACGTTTTGAGTCGGACCTCGGGAAACAGGGTCGTCAGGTGATCCTCCCAATCGCGTATTGTCGGACGCTCCCCGGGGAGCGCTGGCAATTTTCCATTTATGAAATCTCGAAACGACTGACCTGACGCGTCGATGTATTTGCCATCGCGATAGACAAAGTACATGGGTACGTCGAGCGCGTGATCGGTGTAGCGCTCGAATCCCATGCCGTCCTCAAACACGAAGGGGAGAATGCCGGTCCGATCCGGATCGGTGTCGTTCCAGGTCTCACTGCGGCGACTGAGGAAGCCGTTGGGCGTTCCTTCGGTGAAGGGTGAGTTCGCAAACAACGCCGTCGCGATCGGTTGGAGGGCCAGCGCGACACGGTATTTCTTCACCATGTCGGCCTCGCTTGCGAAATCCAGATTCACCTGGATGGTGCAAGTACGAAACATCATGTCGAGCCCGAGGTTCCCGCGTTTGGGCATATAGGCCCGCATGATCCCATAACGGGCTTTGGGCATTACCGACATGTCTTCTCGCGTCCAGTCGGGCGTAAAGCCGATGCCGAGAAACCCGATGTCGAGTTGCTCGCTGATGGTCTTTACCTGCGCCAGATGCGAGTGCACTTCATCACAAGTTTGGTGCAACGTTTCTAGGGGTGCACCGGACAACTCCAGTTGGCCGCCCGGCTCCAGGGTCACCGACTGTCCGTTATAGGTCAGCGCGATCGGCTTGCCGTTTTCGTGCACCGGCTGCCAGCCATAGCGCTCGCATAGTCCATCGAACAGAGCGTGAATACCGTGTGCGCCGTCATAGATGAGCGGTTTTCGATCGGCCAATCGAAAACCAAACTTTTCGTGCTCCGTGCCGATTCGCCAATCCTCGGCCGGCTTATTGCCGGTCGCAAAGTGTTCGACGAGTTGTTGGTGGTTCGCAACAAGATCGGCCGGCGACGCACCGGTATTCGCCATCAATACCTCAAACTTGTCCGGTTTCTTACTTAGGGTAAGGCCGGCTCGGCGACAAGGTCGTTTTCTTACCCGCCTACCCACAGTCGCACTTTTAGCGTTATTGGTTACGCCAATCCCCGGCGACGGCTTGCCACAGGCTGATTGCCGCAACCGCAGCCGTATCAACACGCAGGATCCGAGGTCCCAATTTGACAGGGATCACGAAGGGCTGGCGCCGAAGTTTGTCGACCTCATCGCCCGAAAACCCACCCTCAGGGCCTATCAATAGGCCCCAGGCGCTCGTGTCATTTTGGCCGACCTGATCGCGCACAGCATCGATCAGCGGACGTGCCGCACGAGTTTCATCGCAGAAAACAAGACATCGACGCGGCGGCCAGGTATCGAGCAAATGATCAAGCTTTTGCGTGGTATGGAGCGCGGGAACCGATAACCGACCGCATTGCTCGGCCGCTTCAACGGCAGTCGCACGCAGCCGGTCGATATTGACGCGGGCGACCGCCGTGTGCTGCGTGACCACCGGAACGATTGCGGCAACACCGAGTTCGGTTGCCTTCTCGACAACCGTTTTCATGCGCGCGCTTTTGATCGGCGCCTGAACCAACCACAGATCAGGTCCACCATCCTGCTCGCGCGTGCAGGAGTCGAGGCTCAGGCTAACGCGCCCCTTGCGACTGCCGGTGATGGTTGCACGCCATTCGCCGTCGTACCCGTTGAACAAGTTCACGGAGTCACCGACGTCCAATCGCATGACGTTCGCCAGGTAGTGCGCCTGCGGTTTATCGAGTTCGACCGTTGCGCCGGCCGTCAGTTCACCATCAACGAACAGGCGCACGGTGGATGTGGGGTGCCGCGACACTGGAAGACCTTTTATCAGGCGCGCCCTTGAGCGCCAGGTCGTTACGCGATATCACGAGGCCTATGTCGGAGGCGACCCCTTTCGTCACCGGCGATATGCCGGCCAATCACTGGGTTGATCGATGGATCCCCCGGCCAGCGCGCCCTTATCTGAAGCTCATGCGCATCGACCGGCCGATCGGCACCTGGTTATTGCTGTGGCCGTGCTGGTGGTGCATTGCACTGGCCGCCAACCACGCCCTTCCCGCAAGCGCGGGCGGCAGCATCCCGGGCTGGGCGCCAACCGGCTTGTGGGCCGGTGGTTGGCCTGATCCGGTCTTGTTCGTGATGTTCGGGATCGGCGCGTTGCTCACCCGCGGTGCCGGCTGCACGTTCAACGACATCCTCGATCGCGACCTCGACGCGGTCGTCGAGCGAACACGCTCGCGTCCGATCCCCGCCGGCCAGGTTACGGTTACCCGAGCCGCTATCTTGATGGTCGCACTATGGATCGTCGCGGCCGCTATCTTGCTGGGCTTCAATCAATTTGCGTTGTGGGTTGGGATTGCTTCGCTGATCCCAGCTTTTGTCTATCCGTTCTCCAAGCGATTCACGCATTGGCCGCAGTTTTTTCTCGGCCTCGCTTTCAATTGGGGAGCGCTCCTGGGCTGGGCCGCGGTGACAGGCGCCCTAAGTTGGGTGGCGTTTATCCTTTACGTCGCCGGCATCTCGTGGACGCTCGCTTACGACACCATCTACGCCCACCAGGATCGTGAGGGTGACGCGTTGTTCGGCATGAAATCGACGGCCCTGTTGCTCGGCGATCGAACACGGCCCTGGTTGATCGGATTTTTTGCCGTCACGGTTGGTGGGATTGCAGTCGCTGGCTGGCTGGCTGGCTTAGGGTGGCCGTTCTACCTCGGCCTCATGGTCGCTGCGGGCCATGCAACTTGGCAGGTGCGCGGCGTGCGCTTCGATGATCCTGCCAATTGCTTGGCGATGTTCAAATCAAACAAATGGTTCGGCTGGATCGTATTCGCCAGCATCGTTGCCGGCAGCGTCGCCGCCTAAACCGGTTCTTGCTCAAAGCCCGGCAAATCGATCCCACAGGCCCGCTCAACCAGGCGTGCCGTACACGCCCGCCGGAAACCCACATCGGCGATCAATTGCGCTAGGAACGCGTCGCGCGACGACGATTCCGCCAACTCGTCTCGAACGCGTTGCAAGAGTTCCGCGCCGGTCAATCCTAGGTGTTGGCGCGCGTCAGCCCTCATTGCTGAAAGAGCGACCGGTTGGCCACCAAGCGCGAGAATCCCATAGTGCGACACATAAGTTGGTACTTCGGACAGCATCCCACCGCCATCGAGCTGCAACCCTATTCCTGTAAGTCGGCCGAACATGTAGTTGCCCTCGCGTGCGGGTGGTGGTCCGCACTCGACATCGTTCATCAGTTCGAGCTGATCGGGCGCCAGGTAGAGAACGATCAATCGCACCTTGGTTTCGGAGGACGCGGCGATCGTCGCCGGGATCGTTCCCCAGCGTGAGAAATGCGGCGAGAAAACGACGTCATGGCCATCGAGATCGCACGCGATCGCAGGAATAACCACTGGGCCCTTGCCGTACGTGCGCGCGTATTTGCGGCCGATCCCGAACGGCGAGGTATTGGAGCCGTAGGAAAGCACGGGCGTTCGCGCCTCCATTTCTGGCGTATCGGCTGCGCCGAGTTCGGCCAGGGCATCCGCGGCACGCACGATTCGGTCGCCCATCCGAACCCTGCCGTCGACCAGCGGATCGCGGCCGCAATCGACAATGGGGAGTGCGCGACCATTGACGAACAGGAATGATTCGTGCGGCGGATCGTAGGGATACTGCGTCGCAAGGTGGAGCTGTTCGGGCGTGACGATCATAACGTGGGCAAGTTAGTCGGCTAAGGCCGCCTTCGCGAATCCCTATGCTACGAGGCGAGGTGCTCGTAACGGGCCGGCGTATATACTGCAGCCGACCAGTATTCTCACAGGCGTATGATGGCCTATACCTCCCTCCGTGATTTCATGGATACGCTCGAGTCCAATGGCGAGCTGGTGCGCGTGCGCGAACCGGTCTCGACCGTACTCGAAATGACCGAGATCCAAACTCGCCTGCTGGCCGAAGGCGGCCCCGCGGTCTTGTTTGAAAATCCGACGCGCGGCGATGGTACCCATAGTGAGATGCCGGTTCTGGCCAATTTATTTGGCACTGTCGAGCGCGTCGCCCGCGGCATGGGCCGCGCACCCTCTGGCGTACGAGAGCTCGGTGAAACCCTGGCATTTCTACGCCAGCCCGAGCCTCCGAGCGGGATCCGGGATGCCCTGGAAATGGCGCCGCTGGTCAAAACCGCGATGGCGATGCGCCCTAAAACCGTCCGCGGCGGCGCAGCCTGCCAACAAATCGTGCTGCAGGGCGATGAGATCGATCTTGGCACCCTGCCGGTCCAGACCTGCTGGCCCGGGGAACCCGCACCGCTCATTACCTGGCCGCTCATCGTTACCAAGGGACCGACCGCGCGCGACGATGCCTTCAATCTCGGCGTCTACCGGCTACAGGTCATCGGTCGCAACCAGACTCTGATGCGCTGGCTCAAGCACCGGGGCGGCGCCCAGCATCACCGCGAATGGCGGGCGGAGCGGCCCGATCCCCTGCCGGCAGCAGCGGTGATCGGCGCCGACCCCGGCACTATCATTGCCGGTGTGACACCAGTGCCGGAGACGCTCTCCGAATACCAATTTGCCGGGCTGTTACGCGGCAAGCGCGTCGAGCTCGTCGATTGCAAAACCGTGCCTCTGAAAGTACCGGCCGCAGCAGAGATCGTTCTCGAAGGCCACGTCGCACTCGATGATTATCGCGACGAAGGCCCCTACGGCGATCACACCGGCTACTACAACGCGGTTGAGCGATTCCCCGTGTTCACCGTGAGTACCATCACGATGCGGCGCGATCCGATTTACCTCTCGACGTTCACCGGACGACCGCCCGATGAACCTTCGATCCTCGGCGAGGCGCTCAACGAGTTGTTCGTCCCGCTCCTAATCCAGCAGTTTCCCGAAATTGTCGACTTCTGGCTGCCGCCCGAAGGCTGTTCCTATCGCATCGCCGTGGTGTCAATCCGCAAGGCCTACCCAGGGCACGCCAAACGGGTGATGATGGCGGTGTGGTCTTATCTCAAGCAATTCATGTACACGAAATGGGTGATCGTGGTGGACGACGATATCGACGCCCGCGATTGGAAAGACGTGATGTGGGCGCTGTCGACCCGTATGGATCCAGCCCGCGACATTACGGTGGTGGAGGGAACGCCGATCGACTATCTCGATTTTGCCTCACCAGAGTCCGGCCTGGGCAGCAAGATCGGGCTCGATGCCACGAATAAGATCGCGCCAGAGACGACCCGCACGTGGGGCACCCAGATACGCATGTCAGCCGACATCGTTGAAACGGTGACCGAGAAATGGCCGCAGCTGGGCCTGCCGGGTTCGGGTCGGCCGATCTGGAAGTAGCCCGCTCGCGTTCCTACGTGTCCTAGTGGATGAAATCCAACATATGGTACCCATACGACGGCTTGCCGAGTTCGCCGGTTAGGCGCGCGAAGCGTGGCGATGCCCCAAGGGATGGTTGGGCATCGAAAGCTTCGTGTAACGCGGCCGGCGAGCTCGGCAAGCCGCCCTGTGGGTCGCCTATCCCGGCCCCTCGGTGCGTCGAAACCCCTCGACGATGCCCAACGGTCCTTTGGGGCATCGCCTGCGGGCTTCCTCCTACCGAGCTACCGGGATACGCGATCGTATGGGTACCATATGTTGGATTCCATCCACTAGATACTCGCACCTCTCTTAGAGGCCAACCCGAAACTAGTTGAGTGATTTCAGTCGGTTGTGGCTTACTCGGTTGTGTCAAAGCAAACGAGGAGGCACAACATGTGGACCGAAATCACTCGCCCGAATTATGAGCGCCGTGGCGGGCGCTACGCAAGCGACCTGACGGATCGAGAGTGGGCGTTGATCGCGCCGCTCATGCCGCCGCGCAAGAAGATCGGCCGGCCGAGGACGACGGACCTGCGCCATGTCATGGATGCGGTCATGTACATGGCCTCGACGGGCTGCCAGTGGGCGATGTTGCCGAACGACTTCCCTCCGCCTTCCACGGTCCAGCGCTATTTCTACGACTGGCGCTCCAACGGCCTGCTGGAGAGCATCAACCATCACCTGGTCATGGCGGCCCGGGAGCTGGAAGGACGCGAGGCCGGCCCGAGCGCCGGGGTGATCGACAGCCAGAGCGTGAAAACCACGGAAAGCGGTGGTGTTCGGGGCTATGACGCGGGCAAGAAGATCAAGGGCCGCAAGCGTCACATCGTCACCGATACACTCGGCCTGCTGGTCGGCCTGATCGTGCACGCAGCCGATATCCAGGACCGCGACGGCGCGCCCGAGGTCCTCAAATCGATCCGTCATCGCTTCCCCCGGCTGCGTCACCTCTTCGCCGACGCCGCCTACGCGGGACCGAAACTCGAGGGCGCCCTTGAGGACATCGGCCGCTGGAAGCTCGAGATCATCAAGCGCTCAGACACCGCCCAGGGCTTCGAGCTCCTGCCCAGACGATGGGTCGTCGAGAGGACCTTCGCCTGGCTCAACCGATGCCGTCGACTGGCCAAGGATTGGGAGAAATCAATCGCCTCCGCACAGGCATGGATTCTTGTCGCCAACATCCGACTCCTCACAAGGCGGCTCGCAAGGTACTGTTATCAAACATAGAGTTTCGAGTCGGACTCTTAGAGGCCAACCCGAAACTAGTTGAGTGATTTCAGTCGGTTGTGGCTTACTCGGTTGTGTCAAAGCAAACGAGGAGGCACAACATGTGGACCGAAATCACTCGCCCGAATTATGAGCGCCGTGGCGGGCGCTACGCAAGCGACCTGACGGATCGAGAGTGGGCGTTGATCGCGCCGCTCATGCCGCCGCGCAAGAAGATCGGCCGGCCGAGGACGACGGACCTGCGCCATGTCATGGATGCGGTCATGTACATGGCCTCGACGGGCTGCCAGTGGGCGATGTTGCCGAACGACTTCCCTCCGCCTTCCACGGTCCAGCGCTATTTCTACGACTGGCGCTCCAACGGCCTGCTGGAGAGCATCAACCATCACCTGGTCATGGCGGCCCGGGAGCTGGAAGGACGCGAGGCCGGCCCGAGCGCCGGGGTGATCGACAGCCAGAGCGTGAAAACCACGGAAAGCGGTGGTGTTCGGGGCTATGACGCGGGCAAGAAGATCAAGGGCCGCAAGCGTCACATCGTCACCGATACACTCGGCCTGCTGGTCGGCCTGATCGTGCACGCAGCCGATATCCAGGACCGCGACGGCGCGCCCGAGGTCCTCAAATCGATCCGTCATCGCTTCCCCCGGCTGCGTCACCTCTTCGCCGACGCCGCCTACGCGGGACCGAAACTCGAGGGCGCCCTTGAGGTCATCGGCCGCTGGAAGCTCGAGATCATCAAGCGCTCAGACACCGCCCAGGGCTTCGAGCTCCTGCCCAGACGATGGGTCGTCGAGAGGACCTTCGCCTGGCTCAACCGATGCCGTCGACTGGCCAAGGATTGGGAGAAATCAATCGCCTCCGCACAGGCATGGATTCTTGTCGCCAACATCCGACTCCTCACAAGGCGGCTCGCAAGGTACTGTTATCAAACATAGAGTTTCGAGTCGGACTCTTAGCACGAGGCGTACCGCATGGCTGAAGCGATCATGACCCTAGCGGCGAGCCCGCCAACAGTGGAATCGGCACCCCAGCAACGCGATCGCGTCGAAGAAGCGTTCGATCACGCCGAACATCGGAGCCAGGTGCAGGGCGCCCATGTTCGCGCCGTGGCGGTCGCTATCATCGGCGGCTGGCTAGTCGTTGAGAACACCACTTGGGCGGTGCTCTACTACGACGTCATCCTGCTGGTATTCGGCATTCTCGGCTATGCACCGGTCCTGCTCCGCGCTCGCGGCCATTGGCGTGGGTGGCACCGCTACGTGCTGACCGCCCTCGATATGTTGCTGATTGCCTATACGATCCTGATCCCCAATCCCTTTTTCGATGGCATTCTAGCGGCCGGCCAACAGCTACGTTGGGGCAACGAATCGTACGTTTACATCCTGATCGCGGGGTCGGTATTTTCCTACTCGCCGAAAGCAGTGCTGTGGACGGGCGTCATGGGTGCAGTCGGATGGACTCTCGGTTTCCTGTGGATCCTGGACCAGCCCGGCAGCTATCTCGCCGGCGTAACGCTGGATATGATCGCGTGGCCGGTCGATAAACTGCATGCCTTTGTCGGCGACCCAAACCGGCTCGACGCGATCGTTCACGCCAAAGTGGTGTTGCTTTTCATTCTGGTATCCGCGGTATTGGCGATTGCGATGGGCCGTGTCCGGAATCTCGTTCGCCGGCAATCGATCGCTGAACGCGAGCGCGCCAACCTCGCCCGCTACTTCTCGCCCAACATGGTCGATAAACTCGGGGCTTATATACGAAAGTCACAAAAAGGCGATGTTGAATAGCGCCGTAAAGATGATCCCGAGCACGAATGCAAGGACGAGCATAAGTGCCATATACCTGCTCACTAGGCGTCCTCGTCCTCAACGACCTTGACCTCAACGACCTTGACCTGGGTGAGCACCGCGCGCGCCAGTTCGTCCGGCGTCGCGTCGATCTTCACCGGCTCATCAAGTTCAGCCTTGCTCGGCTGGTAGCTGTGGGGCTTGACATGGACGGTTTCGCGCTTGGGCTTCCTGGTCATGGCAGCACCCGCAGCAAGACGATCGGCACTGCGAGGACGCGGCGCCCTTGCCTCAGAACGTTGAATTTGAGGTGGGGCAAGGCGCTTTATCACTAGCTGCGAAACTGATGGCGGTATGTCAGCCTGTTTAGCTTTGAGGTAACCAGCCAGCTTCCCGTTATCGATATATTCCTCTTGCAGCCAACGGCGATATTCTCCTAGGGCCTCAAGAGGGTAGCAATTCGCGATCTGTGGGTTCGATAGGGATTGGGGGTGATCGTCTGGGTACCGATGCGGAAACTTTGACCTATGACCATACTGGTCCCCAAGATCATAATCAGCCCAGTATCGCGCCCAATGCTGTCCAATGGAGATATCGGGCACAACGCTTTCACCAACCGGCGCCCCAGCCATGATCATCTCGTAGATAACGGTATGCGCTTCATTGAAAATACTGAAATATCCGCGCGGCGCACTTTGATGGTTTAACTCCACACGTTCGTGCCACTTGCGAAGCGGCTCAGGATTTCGTCCGGTTGGGTCATAGCCAACTTGGCTATAGATTAGGTCTTGAAGGGCCTTCCCGGCAAGAATGCGAAAGTTGTCACGGGCCGATTCTCGCGTGTTTGCCGCATCAAACGCGTAGTACTCTAAGACTGCGAGGCACACCACATCTGGAAATGCGTGGACCGTACGGATTCCATCGGTCGTTTCGATGTACGCGGCTGGGACGACAATATCGCGTTTCTCAAGTATCTGCCTTATAGCCGCGATACGAGGCTTCGGTGGTTTTTCGTTCCATTCTTGGCTAATGGTCCGAATGTGGAGGTTTTCAATGCCAACTAGTCGAGCGAGACCACGCCCAGTTAGAAAAGCGGTCCCGCCCTTGAGCACACCCATGCCGACGCCATCAATCTCGGCCTGACGCTCGACTTTTAGGCTCAATTCACCCTGTCTTGGGTCGAGTTCCTTACGACTGGAAATTGCTGTTAATCTACTGATTTTATTTGATTTCATGCCGAGTTCCTTGCGCCCGAGGGTCGCTCCCATCAGGCCGTTAACTCCTGATACTTGAGCCGCCTCCCGACCATTTCCTTGGCGACGATCCCCATTTGGTCGATGGTGTTGGCCTCGCGCATGTTGTGGCGGCCCGCAAACTCGGTCACGTAGCGGCCAGCATGCTTCTCGCTGAAGTGGTGGAACGTGCCCTGGTATCCGCGTTTGAGCATCGACCAGAACGACTCCATGCCGTTCACATGAGCCTGTCCACGAACGTACTCACCTACGGAGTGCGTCACGGCCTCGTGTTCGAAGGGCATCCCCTTGTAGGCTGCCGCTTCGTCGGTGTAGACGATAGCGCCCGGTGCTGCGTGCTCCCCGATGAAGGCTTGCAGTGTCGGCCTGTCAGGCGCTGCCACAGGCCGCGCAGCGACCTGATTGGTGTCGCGATCCTTCGTACCGATCACGGCGGTCTTCCCGACCGCGCCCCGGCCCGTCATGGTCCGGCGCTTGGCTTTCGGCATGTTCTTGCGCTTCCCGCCGATGTAGGTTTCGTCCGCTTCTATAGGGCCGGCAAACAAGGGCTGGCCGCCTTCGAACGCCTTGCGCAGCCGGTGCGCCAAGTGCCAAGCCGATTTCTGGGTAATCTCAAGATCGCGGTGTAACTTCATCGAGGATACGCCCTTGAGGTTCGTGGTGACCAGATAGATCGCGATCGCCCAAACCTGATAGCCCAGCTTCGAACCTTCCATGATATTGCCGGTCTTGAGGCTGAACATCGGGCGGCCGTCGCAGTCGCGACAGCGGTGCGTCATGGTCTTGTGCTTGATGCCGGACTGGACATTCAGAGAGCCGCAATGCGGGCAATGTGGGCCATTCGCCCAAATCTGTTTCTCAAACCATGCGCGAGCCGAGTCATCGTCCGGGAACATCCGAATCAGCTTCGTGAGGCTGATGCCTTCGCGGTTCGCTTTTCCGGGGCCTTTGTGGACCATGATCGCCTCCTTGTTGTGACTTTAATGTAGGGTTGGCGACGATCATTTCAAGCTATTTTTGTGACTTTCGTATATAATCCCCATAAACTCGCCGAATCCGATGAACCACTCGGCACCGTACGCACCCAGAATGTGGCAGTGCTGTTCGCCGATATCGTTGGCTTCACCGAAGCCAGCGCCACCGAGCATCCCGAGAGTGTCATTCGCATGCTGCGCGAATTCCATGCCCGCATGGAGCGGGCGGTATTCGCGCATGCCGGCACCCTCGACAAATATCTCGGCGATGGCCTGATGGCGACTTTCGGAACTCCACACGCCACCAGCCACGACGCATCCAATGCGCTGGCTTGCGCCAAGGAAATGATCATGGCGATCGGCGAATGGTCGACCGAACGCGAGCGCCTTGGCGAGAAGGCGATCCGCGTGGTTGTTGGCATTCACTACGGCCCCGTCGTGCTCGGAGACATCGGCGGCGAAAATCGGCTCGAATATGCGGTTGTCGGCGACACCGTGAATGTTGCTGCTCGTCTCGAAGAACTGACACGGCAACTCGGCGTCGATGTTGCGGCAAGCGCCGAAACTGTCGAAGCCGCCCGCCAAAGCGGCGGTGCCGACCAGACAATAGTCGAGAACCTTCGCGAGCTCGGGAGGCGAGCCCTGCGCGGGCGGCCGGGCGAACTCGACGTCTGGACGTTCGATGTCCCCAAACCTGTCGAGGCCTGAGGAGATAATCAATGCCGACAGCATTCGTGACCGGCGCGACCGGATTTCTCGGGCTCAACGTGGTCGAGCAGTTGACGGCAAACGATTGGGAGGTCACCGCGTTACATCGCCCAACAGCCAACCTCAGTTACCTGGAGAAATTTCCGGTGAAACTGGCGACCGGTGCGATCGACGACGCGGAGTCGTTGAAAGATGCGATACCCCCCAACGTCGATGCCGTTTTTCATGTTGCAGGGGATACGTCGCTATGGAAAGCAGCCAACTTGCAACAAAATCGAACTAACATTGACGGCACCCGCAACATGGTGGAGGCGGCTCTGGCTGCCGGTGCCAAACGATTCATTCATACCTCGTCGATCGCCGCATACGGATTGATTCGCGAACCGTTCGACGAGACGGCGGCGCAGCGCGGTGGGCAGTCTTGGATCAATTATTTTCGCAGCAAATTTCAGGGTGAGCGGCAAGTACATAAGGGAATCGGCAACGGCCTGGATGCCGTGATACTCAATCCCCCGCATATAGTCGGCCGCTACGACAGCCGTAATTGGGCCCGAATGATTGTTATGGTCGACCAACAAAAGCTCCCTGGCGTGCCGCCCGGCGGCGGTTCGTTCACGCACGGGGAGGCCGTCGCCAAAGCTCATCTTGCAGCTTTTGAGCGCGGGCGTACGGGCGAAAACTATCTCCTTGCCGGAGTTGACTCCAACTACGTCGAATTCGTGAAAATCATCGGCGAGCTCCTCGACCGCAAGGTGCCCAAGCGGGCTGCGCCCGGGTTGTTGTTGAAATTCCTAGGCCGCATCAATGGCGCCGTCGCCGTCTTTACGGGCAAGGAACCCGATATTACGCCAGAGGGCGCGACGCTGGTCTGCGAACACCCCTATATCGCCTCGACCAAAGCCAAAGATGAGCTCGAATTCGACGCCGTCGACCTGCGCACAATGGTTGAAGATTCGTTCAATTGGCTCAAGCAGGAAGGGATGCTCACGGCAAAGTAGACGGGAACCGCGCCCAAGGGACTGGCCGCGAGGCGCGTCGTCCCTATATAACCAGTCATCCCTCGATGGGATCACCACGACACCCGTTCACCTTCGAAAAACTTAAAATGACAGCGCTCGAACTCTTGGAAGATGTCGTTACGCGGGCCCGCAAGGCGGGCGCGGACACCGCCGATGCGGTGATGTTCGATGGGGCCGCACTCTCGGTTTCATACCGGCTTGGTGAGCGCGAGAATATCGAACGCTCCGAATCGCGTGATCTCGGATTGCGGGTACTGATCGGCAAGCAACAGGGGATCGTATCGTCGAGCGATACGGCATCGCGGGCGCTTGATGAACTTGTCGAACGAGCCGTGGCGATGGCAAAGGCGGCAACGGAAGATCCGTATTGCGGGCTGGCCGACCCCAGCTTACTGGCAGATACCTTCCCGGACCTTGATCTGTTCGACCCGGACGAGCCGTCAACCGAATCCCTGATCGCAGCCGCCGCGGCGACCGAAGATAGCGCGCGCGCCGTCACAGGAATCACCAATTCAGAAGGTGCCAGCGCCAGCTGGGGCCAGACGGGCGTTGCCCTGTACACCAGCCACGGTTTTCACGGCGCCTATTCGGCGTCGCGCCACAGTATGGCTGTGGCGGTTATCGCCGGCGAAGGCACCGAAATGGAGCGCGACTGGGAGTACTCATCGGCTCGCCACACGAGCGATCTCGACGCGGCCGAGGATGTCGGACGACTTGCTGCAGAACGCACGGTGCGGCGTCTCAATCCGCGCAAGGTCGCCAGCTCGCAGGTGCCGATTATTTTCGAGCCGCGCGTCGCGAGCAGTCTGGTGCGGCATTTGGCTGGCGCGATCACGGGAACATCCGTCGCTCGCGGCACCAGTTTTCTCAAAGACAAAATGGGCCAAGCGGTTTTTCGCGAGGGCATTGAAATCGTTGACGATCCACATCGGCCGCGTGGGCTAGCGTCCAAACCCTTTGATGCCGAGGGTGTCACCAATCGACGCTATATCCTCATCGATGACGGAAAACTGGCGACATGGCTGTTGGATTCAAGCTCTGCGCGCCAGCTCGGACTCACCACAACCGGCCATGCCGGACGCGGTACGGCATCGCCGCCGTCACCCGGCACAACCAATCTTTATTTGGCGGCCGGTGAACAAACACCTGCCGCGTTGATGGGAGACATCGCCGAGGGACTATACGTCTCTGACCTGATTGGTTTTGGCGTTAACGCGGTCACCGGCGACTACAGCCGCGGTGCCTCTGGCTTTTGGATTGAGAACGGCGAGCTCAGCTATCCGGTCAGTGAACTGACGATCGCAGGCAACCTCAAGGATATGTTTATGTCGTTGACGCCAGCCAACGACCTCGAATTCCGGCGCGGTACGGATGCGCCAACGGTGCGGATCGACGGCATGACCGTCGCGGGGACCTGAGCGCGACGTGCCCACCGCATCAGGCACACCCCTGCCCACTGACGAGTTACGAGGCAGTCACGAATTACTCGTCCAGTCTGTGCGCGAAGCCGGTGCTCTGGCTTTGACCTATTTCCGCGCAAACCCAAAGTCTTGGGAAAAGCGCGCCGGCGATCCTGTCAGTGAAGCCGACATCGCGGTCAATAACCTGCTCCGGGATCGCCTCGACGGCCCGCGACCAGGTTACGCCTGGTTATCCGAAGAAAGCGAGGACGATCCAGCCCGCCTCGACGCCGACACGGTGTGGATCGTCGATCCGATCGATGGCACCTCCGCCTTTCTCGATGGTCAAGCAGAGTTTACGGTGGCGGTTGCTCTCGCCAACCGCGGCGAGCCGGTTGCGGCCGCCGTATTCAACCCGGCGACGGACGAGTTCTGGGAAGCCGTAAAGGGCGGCGGCTGTCGGCTGAACAACGAACCGGTTCGTGTGACCGACCATGAAACTTGCGCCGGTGCGCGCCTTTTGCTGCGTCGGCGCGCGCTCAAGCGGGCGCATGATCCCGACATATTTACCGATATCGAAACCGCAGATCCGCGTTCGATCGCCTATCGACTGGCGCTGGTCGCGGGCGGTCTATTCGATGGCGTGGTGTCGCTCAACGGCAAGAGCGATTGGGACCTGGCCGCCGCCGATTTGTTGGTCACCGAAGCCGGTGGCGCTGTGACCAAGACCTCCGGATAACGCTTTCGCTACAACCGGGAAACGATCCGCCACCAGACCTGTATCGCCGCCAACCTCACCCTTCACGCCGCACTTTGCGATGCCTTCTCCGGCGTCAGCTGAGGGGTCGTCACCGGCTCGCATTTGAGCCATACAGCGGTATCGTGGAAGACGGCGCCACCGCCCGGCGGCGCGCGGTCAGCACCAATCAGCGCGTTAATGCCGATGCCTTCAATAAAACTTCCATTTGGCCAGATCGACTCAACCACCACCACGTCGCGCTGAACGCCTGTAAATAGCCGCGCATGAAGTAAGACCGTGCCGCGTTGGTTGCCCAGCCGCACCAGCGCGCCGTCTTCTATTGTGAGTTCGCCGCCCACGTCGGGATGGATCAAAACCGATGGTCTTGCCTCGCGCGCCCGTGAGGTTTGCGTTTCGGTGAAGCTTGAATTGAGGAAGTTGCGCGCCGGTGCCGTAACCATACGAAACGGGTGCGCTTGATCGATTTCTTCGATCACCTCCATATGATCAGGAAGCTCCGGCATGATCGCCCAATCCGATCCAGCGGCTGCCCAATCCGGACGAAAACGAAACTTGCCATCGGCTGTCGGGAATCCATTGATGAAATGAGCGGTATCGAAATCGGGCTGGCAATCGATCCATCGCGCCGCGGCCACGGCGTCTGCGCCAGGCCAACCCGAGGCTCGCAGCGTCGTATCGATAAGCTCCCAAGCCGTCATTTCGAACCCTGGATGATCGGCGCCGAGACGCTGCGCCAGGGCGCACAACACGTCGTGGTTCGGACGAGCCTCTGCGTAAGGGTCAATGACGCGAGGACCAATCTGCAGGTGTGAGTGCCCGCCCGCGACGTAAAAATCGTCGTGCTCGAGAAACGTCGTGGCCGGCAACACGATGTCGGCCATCGCGGCGGTTTCGGTCATGAACTGCTCATGCACACATACGAACAGATCCTCACGCGCGAAACCTTCGTGCACTTTGACCAGTTCCGGGGCGACCATCATCGGGTTGGTGTTTTGAATGATCATCGCGGTAACCGGAGGTCCGTCGCCAATATCTTGCGTTTCTCCGGTAAGCACCGGACCGATCCGCGATTGATCGAGGACCCGCACCGCGCCATCAACCGCGTCCAATCCTTCAATCAGCGTCTTGTCGATGTGGTAGACGTCGGAATTCGAAAAAAAGGCCCCGCCTCCCCGATGCTGCCAGAATCCCGTAACCGTCGGCAGGCAGGTCACCGCATGGAAATTTGCCGCGCCATTTCGCGAGCGCGTGAAGCCGTAACCGGGTCGGATGAAACTACGTGGCGTACCGCCATACAGGCGCGCGAACGAAACGATCTCGCTTTCCGCAAGGCCAGTTATTGCGGCGGCCCATGCCGGGGTTTTAGTTTTTACGTGATCGGCCAGTTCATCGGGAACATCGCTGTAGCGGCGCAAATAGTCCCAATCGGCCATGCCTTCCGCGAACAAGACATGCATCATGGCGCACGCCAGCGCACCGTCTGTTCCGGGCCGGAGACATATATGGAGATCGGCCACCTCGGCCGAGGCGTTGCGGTAGGGATCGACCACCGCCAGTTTGGCACCGCGCTGCTTGCGCGCTTTGGCAATGTGGCTCATCACATTGACCTGGGTCGAAACGGCGTTGTTGCCCCACAGAATAATGAGGTCGGAGTCTGCCATCTCGCGCGGATCGGGGCCCATTTTGGCACCGATACCCGCTTCCCAGCCGATCGATGAAATCCGCGAGCAGATCGTGTTGTCCTGCCCGGAGTAACCCATCACATGGCGCAGGCGATTGATCCCATCGCGCTGCACCAAGCCCATCGTTCCGGCATAGTAATAGGGCCACACGGCTTCGTTGCCGAGCTCTTGCACAGCCCTAGTAAATGCTTCAGCGACCTCGTCGAGCGCATCGTCCCAACTGATCGGTGCGAAGGCCCGATCCCCTTTGGCGCCAATCCGTTTGAGGGGGGATTTGAGGCGTTCGGGGTGGTGAACTCGTTCGGCATAGCGCGCGACCTTGGCGCAGACCACGCCATCGGTGTAGCTATTGTCCTTCGCACCGTGGATGCGGGCGATCGATCGCGCATCGATCCGCTCAACTTCCAACGCGCAAGTCGACGGACAATCGTGGGGACATGCCGACGAAACGATCTCGATGGGGGTGGTGTCCAAGGTATGTTCCAACTACGTGCCCACGCGTTCATACAGGGTAACGTCCTATCAACCGCCCAGCAATGGTATCGCCAGCGTCAACAAACGGTCTCAGCGCTCTTGATTGGCGGCCCCCAGAACGCATGCTATGTTGCTGATTTGACGAGAAGATTACGCGTTGAACGATAGCCAAATACAGGCCCCCGATGCGCCCCAGAAGACATCGGAGCTGGTCGGGCGCCTGATCCGCGATTACGTCCGCCATCATATTCCGCGGATGCTTCTCGCCGCGCTTTTCATGATCATCGTCGCCGGGACCACGGCTCTCAATGCCTGGATCTTGGAACCGGTTTTCGACCAAGTGTTTCTCGATCGCAACCAGGACATGTTGCTCCTGATCCCGCTCGCGGTTATCGCGATCGCCCTGGTGAAAGGTATCGCGACCTTCGCTCAGGCTTACCTAATGAGCACGATCGGGCAAAGCATCATTGCCTCGCTTCAAGGCGATTTGTTCGCCCATCTGATGCGTGCCGATCTCGCCTACTTCCACAAAATGACGACCGGAAGGCTGATCTCGAACTTCCTCAATGACGTTCAGCACCTGCAAGAGATGCTCGGGCGGGCGCTTAGCGGGATGGCCAAGGACAGCGTCACGCTGGTGTTTCTGATTGGCCTGTTGTTCTACCAGGATTGGCGGCTGGCGATCATCACCTGCCTCGTCTTTCCCATCGCCATCGTTCCGATCCGCAATTTGGGTCGCCGGATGCGAAAAGCATCGACCCGAACGCAGATCGAAACCGGCCGCTTCAGCGCACTCCTCAACGAAACCATGCACGGCGTTCGCCACGTCAAAGCTTACGGCATGGAGACCTACGAAACCGAACGCGCGCGTGATGTCATTACCGCGCGTCTGCGCGCCATGTTCAAAGTCGTGCGCACCCGCGCGTTGGCGACCCCCTTTGTTGAAACGTTAAGCGGCCTCGCCATCGCTGCGGTCATCTACTACGGCGGCACGCGCATCGTCAGCGGGGAAACCTCACCGGGAACCTTCGTTTCGTTTCTGGCCGCGCTGATCATGTCGTATCAACCGCTGCGGAGCCTGGCCAATCTCAATACGGCATTGCAAGAGGGTCTGGCAGCCGCGCAACGTATCTTCGCCCATCTCGATATCGAAGCGGAGATCGGGGATTCCGATGACGCGGTTGCGTTGGCGGTCGAGCGCGGGGAAATAGAGTTCAAAGAAGTTTGGTTCAATTACGCCAACGGGAAAGCCGCGCTCAAAGGCGTAAGCTTCAACATTGCCGCCGGCAAAACCGTTGCGTTGGTGGGCAAGTCGGGTGCCGGGAAATCGACAGTCATCAATATGCTGCCTCGTTTTTTCGACGTTGCAGCCGGCTCGATTACCATCGACGGCAGTGATCTGCGCGATGTGACCTTGGCGTCGCTGCGAGGATCGGTGGCACTCGTCAGCCAGGAGTCGACACTGTTCAACGACACAGTGCGCGCGAATATCGCTTACGGACGTATGAGCGCCGATACAACCGAGATCGAAGACGCGGCCAAGGGTGCCGCCGCCCATGAATTCATCGTCGAGCTACCGCAAGGTTACGACACCATGGTCGGCGAAAACGGCGTCCTGTTGTCGGGCGGACAAAGGCAACGAATCGCAATCGCCAGAGCAATGTTAAAAAATGCACCGATCCTCCTTCTAGACGAAGCGACCTCGGCGCTCGATAGCGAGGCTGAGCGACAAGTTCAAACCGCACTAACCAATTTGATGCGTGGCCGTTCGACACTGGTCGTCGCGCATCGCCTATCGTCGGTACAGGATGCCGACCGCATCTATGTCATCGACGATGGCCGCATCGTTGACGCCGGCCGTCATGGCGAACTCCTTGCGCGCGGCGGTATTTATGCCGAACTCTACGCTGAGCAGGCCGGCGAGATCGAAGGCGTGGAGACCGCCTCGGCCAGCGGCTAGGCGCGCCCTCGGTAGGCAATGTTAAAACGCATTTCGCGGATCAATGTCGTTCAGCACCTTCTGTGCTGGATCGCCGCGAACTACATTCGGCTGGTTCACCTGACATCGCGGTGGCAGTACGAAGGGACGAATTATCCCGAGGCGCTGTGGGACCAGGATAAGCCATTCATTGTCGCGTTCTGGCACGGCAGGCTGTTGATGATGCCGTACATGTGGCGCCCAGGTGTAGCCATTAAGGTCCTTATTTCGCACCACGCCGACGGCGAGTTTCTGACGCGGATAATGCGATACTTTTCGATCGAGACGGTGCGGGGATCGTCAAAAAAAGGCGGCGCGGCCGCACTCCGTGAACTCGTTCGTCTCCTGGCACGCGGCGACTGCATCGGTGTTACACCAGATGGCCCGCGCGGTCCGCGCATGCGCGCCTCCGATGGTGTGGTCGCCCTAGCGCGCATGGCCGGCGTACCGATCGTCCCGGTTGCGGTGGCGACAACGCGATGTCGCGTGCTCGGCAGTTGGGATCGTTTCCTGTTGGCGTTACCGTTCGGGCGCGGCACCTTTCTATGGGGTGAGCCGATATACGTCGCCAGCGAGACCCGCGGTGAAGCACTTGAATCAGCGAGAAATAGAGTGGAAACCGCCCTCAACAATCTCACCGCCGAGGCTGATCGCCGCGCTCAGATCGGGCCAATCCGACCCGCAGAACCGGCGCAGCCCGCATTAGCGATACCGACGGCGACCACTGCTCAGCCGCAGCGCGTGGGTCTCAATCGATGACACTCCGGCTCTATCGCGCGCTCATCACACTATTGGGGCCATTGATCTCACTCTACCTCGAGCGGCGACGGCGACTCGGCAAGGAAGATCCGGTTCGTTTCTCCGAACGGCTTGGAGTCGCCGGCCGAGCCCGACCAAACGGGGAGGTGATCTGGCTTCACGGTGCCAGCGTTGGCGAGGCAATGTCTGTCCTGCAGCTGATCGACCGCCTGCTTGCCGACCGACCTGACCTCAACGTCCTGGTCACCACCGGGACCGTGACGTCGTCGGAATTGTTGCGCAAACGACTCCCGTCGCGGGCAATCCATCAATATGTTCCGGTAGATCGTCCCCGCGACGTGGGCCGCTTTCTCGACCATTGGCACCCGGATCTGGCGGTTTGGATTGAATCCGAGTTGTGGCCGAACCTGATCGCCACGACCCATGAAAGGGGCATTCCGCTCCTTCTTATTCAAGCCCGCCTGTCGGAGCGCTCGTTCCGCCGCTGGGCGAGGCTTCGTGGCTTCGCGAAAGACCTCATAAGTCGTTTTGATATCTGCCTTGCTCAAGATGAGGTCACGGCCGAGCGCTATCGCCGGCTTGGCGCCGGCGATGTTCGGGTTATCGGAAACCTCAAGGATGCAGCACCGCCCCTGCCCGCCAGCGCCGATGAGCTGGCGAGGATCTCGGACGAGATCGGTGCGCGGCCTTGCTGGGTCGCCGCCAGCACGCATGCAGGTGAAGAGGTACTTGTTGCCGCGGCTCTGGCGGCACTCCGAACATCCCACCCCAACCTGCTGACGATCGTTGCCCCGCGCCACCCGGCGCGTGGCCGCGAGGTCGCCGAACTCTTTGAGAAAAGCGGGTTTTCGACTGTTCAACGCAGCCAGGGGTCGGCGACTGCGACAACCGATGTTTTTATCGTCGATACAATTGGCGAACTCGGACTGTTCTATCGTCTGGTAGAGATCGTCTATGTCGGCGGATCATTGGTCGCGCATGGCGGACACAACCCGATGGAGGCGGCCCGTCTCTGTTGCGCTGTGCTCTACGGCCCACATATGAAGAACTTCGAACCCATGGTCGCGGCGTTGCGTCAGATGGAGGCTTCTGTCGAGGTCACCGATGCAGGGTCGCTCGCAACAGAGGTCGGCAAGCTGCTGGCCGATGACGCGCGCAGGCTGGCCCTGATTGAGCGGGCCCAGGCAGCTGCCGCGCTCGGTGCCGGCGCCATCGATCGTATATACGCGGTGATCTCGGCGCGTATCAGCGACGCGGCGATGCCGATCGAGCCGAAAACCACTTACCATGCGCGCGCCTGACTTTTGGGCTCGTGACAGTCTCTACGCAACGCTGCTATCGCCGGCTGCAAGCGTCTACCAGCTCTGCACCCAGGTCCATAACGGATTGGTCCGCCCGGTTCACGCATCGATACCCATTATCTGCGTTGGCAACCTTACCGTCGGGGGGACCGGCAAGACACCGGTCGCCCTTGCGATCGCCGAACATCTCAAAGCCCTCGGTAAGAAGGTTCACTTCTTAACCCGCGGCTATGGCGGCCGGATGAACGGCCCGGTCGCGGTGGATCCGATTAACCACTCGGCCCGCGACGTCGGCGACGAAGCGTTACTGCTGGCGCGCGCGGCGCGGACCTGGGTTGCACGCGATCGCACCAGGGGGGCTGAAGCCGCGACCGCGGCCGGTGCAGAAATCATCGTCATGGACGACGGATTTCAGAATCCTTCGCTCATCAAGGACCTCTCGATTCTGGTAGTTGACGGCGGTTACGGTTTCGGGAATGGACGCGTTTTGCCCTCGGGCCCGCTGCGGGAAAATCTCGCGCGCGGCCTCGAACGCGCCCATGCCGTGGTTTTTCTCGAAGACCCAATCGCACGCAACGTGATGCAACGGCCCCAGCAAGCAACACCGCCCTGGTTTGACGCCCACTTCGTTCCCGGTCACGAGGCCCTTCGATTTGCAGGTCAGCGCGTCGTGGCCTTCGCGGGGATCGGCCGGCCACAGAAGTTTTTCGATACCTTGCAGGCGCTCGGGAGCCACGTGGTTATGGCCAAAGCGTTTCCCGATCATCACACCTACGATCCCGATGAGATCATGCGATTGGTCGAAATCGCCAGCGAAACCGGATCACATCTGGTTACCACCGAGAAGGATCGTGTGCGGTTGCCGCCGGAAGCTCGCGAGATGGTCGAAGTCGTGCGGATATTCGTCGAATTCGCCGAATCCAACGCTCTGGCACGGATGCTCGATCCGGTTTCGACGACAATTAATTGAATGGCATGACCGCCAAAGCACTGCGCTATTGGCTCGAGGGTCTAGCTGCGAAACTGGGGTTTGCATTGTTCGGTATCCTTCCGCTCGATGCCGCCTCGGCGGTCGGCGGTCGATTGATGCGTTGGCTCGGCCCGCACCTGCCGGTATCGAACACCGCGCGGCGCAACCTTGTGCACGCCTTCCCGGATTACACCCACGACCAGATCGAACGGATCGTCGCTGGCATGTGGGACAACATCGGCCGAACCGCCGCCGAAACACCTCATCTTGGCGACTTTGACTGCTTTGGACCGGACGGTCGTGTCGAGATCGTTGGCGCCAAATATATCGATCAGATACGCGACGATGGAATCGCAGGAATTTTCTTCTCGGGCCATCTCGCCAACTTCGAGCTGCTGGCGTTGGCGGCGACCCAGCGTGATATCGACATTGTCAGCACCTACCGCGCCGCCAACAACCCGCATGTCGACAAGCTCGTTATGCAAGTTCGTGAAAGAGCGACCGCCCGCTATGCCGCCAAAGGCGCGAGCGGCGGGCGCGAAATCATCCGCGCCCTCAAAGCGGGTGCCCATGTCGCCATCTTGATCGACCAGAAACAGAATGATGGAATCGCGGTGCCATTTTTCGGACGCGATGCGATGACAAACCCGGCGGTTGCCCAATTGGCGCTTAAGCATCGGTGCCCAATCATCCCCACACACATCGAGAGAGTAGGCGGTGCCAACTTCAAACTGACGGTTCACCAACCTATCGAATTGGAAGCGAGCGACGATGCCCAGGCCGCCACCCACGCGACAATGGTGCGGCTCAACGCGATGCTGGAAGGGTGGATACGTGAGCGGCCGGAGCAGTGGTTCTGGGTCCACCGCCGCTGGCCCGACTAATATGTGCCTGGACTCGTGGAAGGAGACGAGGCCGAAGGATGCGGTTGGCCAGCGTATGCACAACGCACGCATTGTTACCGACGTCCGCCATATGGATTGCTGAATAAAGCCGGCGCAGTCGTGCAAATATTTATCGACTCAACGATATTGCTGTCGCGGAAATCGTTTGGCATTTCGAGCGACGAGGGTTGTTGCTATCTTGGCCTGCGCTGCATGACATCACTCGGCACAAGCGGTGTGCTGTAACACTCGACCGGTTGGGGGAAAACTGTGTGACCCAGAGCGAACTGCTTTATTCCGTCGAAGATCAGATCGCGACGATCACCCTTAATCGTCCCGACGCAATGAACGCGTTAACGCCAAATGGCATCGAGGAATTGCACCGTGCCTTCGATGAGGCCGACACCGGATCGCTCGGTAAGAGTCATCATCATGACTGGCAGCGGCATCGCATTCTGTGGTGGCTACAACTTGAGCGGCGAGAAGGATGGTGCGAGCCGGCTCGATCCGAAAGACCAGTCGATTGCAGAGTTTCTCGAGGCCTGGCATCGATCCGATAGCCTGACCCACACCCGATGGGAGCACATGTGGCGTCTCGGCAAGCCGATCATCGCCGCCGTAAACGGCTGGGCGATGGGCACCGGGTTCTGGTACCAGCTCGCGGCCGACATTACGATCGCATCGGATAAAGCGGTATTTTCGCAGCCCGAGGTCCGTCACGTATCCAACACAACCTTCCTGTTTACCGCTCTCTGCGGCTGGAAGGCCGCGAATCGTTGGGCCTTGACCGGGGACCATTTCGACGCTCCAGAGGCATTGCGCATTGGCCTCGTCAATGAGGTTGTGCCGCATGAGGATCTGATGACCCACTGTCGTGCCTTGGCCAAACGCATCGCGCTGGTTCCGGAACCATCCGTGCGGCTTAGCAAAGCAATCGCCATGCAAGGCATGCAGGCTGCCGGCCTTCATTCTGGGCTGCTTGTGAACGGGCTCCTCAGCGTGCTCGCCCATACATCCCACAACGAGCATCGAGAAGCGCTCTTCGAAATCCAGCGGGAGGAGGGCTTGAAGGCCTTTCTCGAAAAACGTGACGGGCCGTTCCAGCCGGAACCAATGGGGCCAAAGTCGGCGAAGGCCCGGACCGAGCGAGAGCGCCGCAGAAGCAACAAAGACTAGCCGCGACAGGCAGGGTTGCAGTCGCGCGGCTCTCCCTCGCTGCTATTTTTGCTTCCAGCCATGACCTCGAATCAATCTCTCTCCTCTTTGCTGAACCCGAATGGTGTTGCAGTAGTCGGCGCGTCACAACGTGGCGGGCGCGGCACGCAAGCGCTGGTCAATCTGAAAAAATACGGCTTCGCCGGCGATATCTTTGCCGTGAATCCGCGCTATGGCGAGGTCGAGGGCTGCCGCTGCGTGCCATCGATTGAGGAACTTCCCGACAGCGTGGATTGCCTGTTTGTCGCGATCGGCGCCGACGCGGCCTGCGACATGCTCGAGCGGGCGTTTGTGAGAGGCATTCGCACGGCCATCGTTATCGCGAGCGGCTTCGGTGAGGGCGGGTACGGCGAGGCGTGCGCCGCCCGTCTGCAGGAATTGGGGGAACAGGGGATGGCGATCTGCGGTCCCAATTGCTACGGCGTTTACAACGTCCGAACCGGCGCTGCCGCAACCAACGGTCAGCTGCCGGAGCCGCCGGTCGCGGGATCGGTGGCGCTGATCTCGCAAAGCGGCTCGCTCGCCACCTATGTTTGCACGCCGCTGATGAACGACCGGCTCGTGGGCTTTAGCCATATCGTGTCGTGTGGCAACCAAATCGGCACGTCGATTGAAGACTATGTCGACTATTTCATCGACGATGCCGACGTGACGACAGTGGTCGCGATCTTTGAGCACTTGCGCCAGCCGCGCCGCCTCCTCAACATCGCGCAACGTGCGCGCGATCGACGCAAGACGATGATCTTCTTTCAGGTCGGGCGTTCAGCGGTCGGCCAGGTCCTGGCGCGATCCCATACCGGTGCCCTGGTCAACGATGCGACGATCGTGTCCGCGTTCCTCAGGCGTTGTGGCGTTCTCCAACCGGAGAGCTATGACGAACTGGTTGAAACTATTGCGCTGGTCGCGGTTGCACCTGTCGACGAAACAATAAGTGATGATGTGGTCATCGTCAGCGGCAGCGGCGGCAGCAGCGCGGTTCTGGCCGATGAGCTGCACAGCGTGGGGTTGCCACTTGCTCCGCTCGGCGATGCAACGAAATCCCGGATTCGTGAGATCCTGCCCGACTACGGTAGTGTCACCAACCCGATCGACGCGACAGGAACCATGTACGACGATCGGACGGTGCTGCCACGAATAATCGAGGCAGTGCTGGATCAGCCGGGTCGGCCGATCCTCGCTGGAACCGTTTCGGCACGTCGCGGAAGCGCGGTCGGAACCCGCCCGGCTGAGGAACTCGCCGCGGCGGCGCGCGTATCGGGACGCACCATTGTCGCCTTTGAGTTTTCGCCGCTCGGAGGTCCGCTCGATCCCGACACTGTCGGTTTGTTGCGCGACGCGCATGTTCCTCTGCTGCTTGGCGGAGCGAACGCCATGCGGGCACTCCGCCACCTTTCGATTCGCCGGGACTACTGGCGGCGAACCGATCATGGCGCGGCGACACCGGCAATCGGCGGCAGCGGCGAATCCATTGCACGCTGGAGCTTCCTCGATGCCCGGCAGGCGTTAACTAATTATCGCGTTTCAATCGTCGAGGCGGTGCTGGTTGCCTCGCGCGAAGAAGCCCTTGTCGCATTCCGACATTTCGGGACAAAGGTTGCGCTAAAGGCAGAAGTACCCGGCCTTATACATAAAAGCGATCTCGGCTGCGTCCGGCTCGGATGCGTCAACGAAAGTGACGTAGCGGTGGCATATCAGAACGTGATTGCGAACGCACAACGTGCGGGATTCGCCGGCGCGCATCAGGTTCTGGTGCAGCCGATGGAGGATGGCGTTGCCGAGCTGTTCGCCGGCATCGTGAACGATTCGCATTACGGGCCGAGCGTATCGCTCGGCCTGGGCGGTATTTTCATTGAGCTGCTAAAGGATTCGGTGACAGAAATGGCGCCGCTGACGCGGGACGACGCGCGGAGCATGATCGGCCGCTTCAAGGGCACCGGGATCCTGACAGGCGCTCGTGGACGACCGGCCGGCGATATCGAGGCGCTGATAGCGTTTTTGGTGCGACTCGGTGATTTCGCGGCGGCCCACTACGGTCGTTTTCAGGCCCTTGACCTGAATCCCGTGATTGTGCGGCCGACCGGTCAGGGTGTCGTCGCGGTCGATATCTCGGTCGAAACCATCGACGCTGCGTGAGGCGAGAGATTGAACCTGGCGGTGATGGAGAACAGCCAATGGGCAAAGGCGTGGGACCGGAAAAGGTCGATAACCTCGGGATCAAAGCTCTCGTGTTCGATGTCGCGGGAACCCTTGTCGACTGGCACGGCGCGGTCTGCGATGAGCTCACCCGCTTCGGCAAGAAACGGGGGTTGGAGCGAAACTGGGCAGAAGTGACCAATGCTTGGACCTGGCGCGCCGTCCGAAAGATACAGCAACAAAAGCCGCCGACGCTCAACATGCACGGGCACTATCGTGCAGCCCTCAACGCCACTCTTGATGAGTTTGAGATAGCCGGGGTCAGTGACGCCGATAAAACGGAACTGGCCATGGCCTATTTCAATATGGTTGCCTGGCCCGATGCCGCCGAGGGACACGCGCGGCTCCGCCAGAAGTTCACCGTTGCAGCACTCACGATCCAGACCCTATCACTACTCATCGGCGTGTCCCGCCGAGCTCCGTTTCACTGGGATTGCATCATCGCGTGCGAGATGCTGGGTTGCTACAAGCCCGACCCGCTCTCTTATCAGCGCGCGGCCGAGTTACTCGTGCTCCGACCCGATCAACTTCTGATGGTCGCGGCGCACAATAGCGACCTCATCGCAGCTAGGGATCAAGGATTTCACACCGCCTTCATCGCTCGCCCGCTTGAGCAGGGCGCTGGACTGACGCCAACGCCGAATCCCGACTCCTCAATCGATTTCGTGGCGAGCGACGCGGTTGATCTCGCGATCCAGCTGGGCGCTTGAAGTCCGCCGAACCCTAACGCGGTAGGACTCAGCTCGACGGTAGCTGAAGCTATGCTCGAATCATCGGGGGATCGTCTCCAATGAGGGCAGCCCTTCCGCAGCTCCGTTGACTTCAAAGAGCGGTCAATCGGTTTTCTTGGAACGGTCCATTGAAGCCAAGCAACACCAGTAATGCCGACGTGTCGGCTCTAAATGTGGGACCGCGCTTAACCGGCGGCGACGGATTGTTCCTGCTGCGTGGCTAGCGCGTCGCGCGTAATTTGCAGCCGCAACCGATAGGTCTCGAAGATCTTCCACCGCACGATGGGTATGTCGGCAATGACCGTGGCCGGGATATCCCAGACCACCGCGGTACCGATGGTGCGCATGTGTGAAATGGGAGGGCGTTGGAAGATACATCGGCCCTCGTTGAAGAACTCGCCGCGCGCACCGTCTCTACCACGCTGTCGCCGACGAAACGCATCAACACACCATCGCGAACCAGCCGGAGCTTGTCGCGGTTAGCGTCGTTGTGCTCGACGATCCCGCCCCCCAGCTCAGTTGCCGTCATGGTCATCGCCACACGGTTATGAACGGGATAGCCGAGCCCGCCGCCGAACAGCGGCGTCTGCCGCAACCAGACCCGCTTCTCCGCGAGATCCTTGAGCGTCTGGCGATCGGCATAGAGGTTGAGGAATTCGTTGTACTGGGTCGCTGGCAGCAGCAATGCATGGAGGTAGCTCGTCGCGCGGTAGGTGCCGGTCGCGGGGCGTTCGCGCAACAGCGGCAGTTCGCCGAGAAGCGAGCCAGCCGTGAACTTGAACGGCATCTGCGAACCAGCTGCGAGCGATTCGGCATTGCCCGATAGGATCAGAAGCAGCTGGGTGACGGTTTCGCCCTCGCGCAGCAGAATCTCGTGGGGATTGAAAGTCCGCACCTCGTTGTTGAGCAGGATTCTCAGCTGATCGATTTTTTGGTCGGGGAAGTAGTTGCGCAGCTGGTTGAACGCGAGCTGCCTGAGATAGTCCTGGGTGGCTGGAATTAGGGTGTCGGCAATGCCGAAATCCGCGCCCGACCCGATCTGAAGCTCTTCGTTGTTGAGCTGCCGTGCGATATGCGCGAGCACCAATTTGTCCGACTTGTCGTTGGCGAAGTCGGCCGCGTCGCCGTGTATCAGCCCGCCGCCGATATCGATCTTCTTGAGATCGGCGGCGATGCGATAGCCATCCTTGACCGCCTGCACCTCGCTTTCCGACAGGCCGTTCGGTGCCGAATCACCGTCGACCATCTCGTCGAGGACCCGGTCGGCCGTAACGTCGGCGAGGTGTATGTAGGTTTTGTAGCCCTCGGGTCCCAACGCGCGGAAGTGGAAAACCGTCGTTTCCACCGGGTGCGGCGACATCGCCGGTTTGACCCACAACCCTTCGACGTCGTTCCAGGTGTCCGCGTCGAGATCGACGGCGTCGAAGAAGGTGGCAAATTCCTCCTCCTCAATAGAGAGCAGGGCGGCGAGCTTTTTTGTCACCGCGGCGCGCACCATCGGCACGGCGTAGTATCGCAGGCGTCGGTCGGTTTGTAGGAGCGCGGTGAGGCCGGCGAAGTGATCGTCGTGCGAATGGGTGTGAAAGATCCCGTCCAGCTCGTTCACGCTCAGGCTGAGCGACTTGAGAATAGCCTCGAGGTTGGGGCCGGCATCGATCAGGTAGAGGTGTCCCTGGAACGAGATCAGGCTGCTCATGCACGGGTGGTCGATGTCCCAACCGTCGCCTTCCCCCGAATGGACGACCGAAAAGTACTGGCGGTCAATGCTGTGCATACCCAGCGGATAGGGCGAGGGGTATGTTTCGCCTTCGGTGAGGTTCAGATCGACATCGACGGCCTCGTCCTGGTAGCTGAACTGATACCGGTTGAGGGCCATGCGCCTTACGTCGACGCCGTTCCTGACCTCGGTGAGATCGAGACCGATGATGCGCCGGTCAAACAAATCCTCGACCGGGTGGATCCTGCCAAACGCAAAGTGGAGCTTGATCCGCATCATGAGGTCGGCATCAGCCGGCGACAGCCCGGCGGCATGTAGCTCGTCGATCGAGGTCAGCCCGTAGTTGCCGCGGTGGATGTAGTTGAACTGTGCCGAAACTTGCTCCTCCAATCCCATCAACAGCGGCTTTTGCCCGGTATTGTTGGGGTGACCGGGGATGATCAACCCCTGCTGATAGAGCATCTGCAGGACCGGGAACTCAGCGAGATTGGCGAACGCACCGCCCTGCAGCATAACGTCGGACAGCAGGATGGCGTTCGGGCCGGTCTCGCAACGCGTCCCATCGACAATGCGTTCGACAATCAACCCGCGCCGCTTGAGGTGCTTGACGACGTCGGCCGGACTGCCGCACAGGATGCGGAGATCTGCCTCCTCGATCTCAACCCAATCGACGCCGGTCGTTACTTTCGTTTGCCGTATTTTCATGACCCCCCCGCCGACGACACACCCCATAGAGCCTACCTTAGTGAGTTTCTTCAGCGCCCGTAACCTTGCCTAACCAGGGTCGAAACGTGCGAACTGGAGAACCAAGCACAGCGCACCTCTTGCGAAAATCGGACCTAGTTCGCCTTCGGCATCGGGCCGGCGAGCAGCGCCGGATCGATGCGCGTCTTGAACCAATTGACCCGCCAATCCAAATGCGGGCCGGTAACCCGCCCAGTGGCACCCACCGTCCCGACAATATCGCCGCTAGCGACCTTGTCGCCGATCGCGACCGACACCTGCGCGAGGTGAGAATAGACCGACGTTAGTCCGTGGCCGTGATCGATCATCACTGTGCCGCCGGTAAAAAACAGATCCGATTCGGCCAGCGCGACGATCCCGGGTGCCGGCGCGGTGACCGGTGTACCCGTCGGGGCGGCAATATCGATCCCATAATGCGGCCGTCGCGGTTCGCCGTTGAGGATACGCTGGCTGCCATAGACGCCGGTTACGGTCCCCTGCAGCGGCCAGCGAAAACCTTGTGCGAACCAGGTCGCCGCGGTATCACGCCGGCGCACAGCCGCGATCGCGGCGCCTTCTCGCCGAATCCGCGCCAACTCCTGCTTCGACGGCGTCACCATGTTGCGCGGCAGGCCGTCAATGCGCTGGGTTTGATACGTCCTCTTGGCAATCGAGAGCCGGCGCGTCTCGGTAGTGCCATCGGGATAGGTAATCGCAAGAATTGCCACTTCCGGCGCTTCGCGGCCAAACCCGAACACGAACAATCCGTTGCGTGACACGCGAACCGATTGGCGATCGAGGGCGACGGCACTGCCCGGGGGCGCGCTCCCCTTGATCAAGCCGCCCTGAGTCAGATCGCCTTCGAGCCTAAGAGGCCAACCCGAAACTAGTTGAGTGATTTCAGTCGGTTGTGGCTTACTCGGTTGTGTCAAAGAAAACGAGGAGGCACAACATGTGGACCGAAATCACTCGCCCGAATTATGAGCGCCGTGGCGGGCGCTACGCAAGCGACCTGACGGATCGAGAGTGGGCGTTGATCGCGCCGCTCATGCCGCCGCGCAAGAAGATCGGCCGGCCGAGGACGACGGACCTGCGCCATGTCATGGATGCGGTCATGTACATGGCCTCGACGGGCTGCCAGTGGGCGATGTTGCCGAACGACTTCCCTCCGCCTTCCACGGTCCAGCGCTATTTCTACGACTGGCGCTCCAACGGCCTGCTGGAGAGCATCAACCATCACCTGGTCATGGCGGCCCGGGAGCTGGAAGGACGCGAGGCCGGCCCGAGCGCCGGGGTGATCGACAGCCAGAGCGTGAAAACCACGGAAAGCGGTGGTGTTCGGGGCTATGACGCGGGCAAGAAGATCAAGGGCCGCAAGCGTCACATCGTCACCGATACACTCGGCCTGCTGGTCGGCCTGATCGTGCACGCAGCCGATATCCAGGACCGCGACGGCGCGCCCGAGGTCCTCAAATCGATCCGTCATCGCTTCCCCCGGCTGCGTCACCTCTTCGCCGACGCCGCCTACGCGGGACCGAAACTCGAGGGCGCCCTTGAGGTCATCGGCCGCTGGAAGCTCGAGATCATCAAGCGCTCAGACACCGCCCAGGGCTTCGAGCTCCTGCCCAGACGATGGGTCGTCGAGAGGACCTTCGCCTGGCTCAACCGATGCCGTCGACTGGCCAAGGATTGGGAGAAATCAATCGCCTCCGCACAGGCATGGATTCTTGTCGCCAACATCCGACTCCTCACAAGGCGGCTCGCAAGGTACTGTTATCAAACATAGAGTTTCGAGTCGGACTCTCAGCTCGGCCGCTGCCGCCGGCAAAGCCCACAGCAGCACCACGAACACGAGGCGATGCATCGATTTCGTTGACCTATGTATTGGCGTCGGTGGCGTCGTAGCGCCGCAGGCTCACGTCGGGGCTGACATAGGCCTCCTGCCGCTCAACGCTCCAATATTTCAGGTCTTCGAGCAAAATGTGAGACCCGGTAATAGCGCACACGACATAGGGGCCGGGGATGATCACGTCGAAACGGCCCGCTCCATAACGCAGTCGTGCTGCGGCATGTGAGGTATCCATGGCCAAGGGGTAGCACGTGGTTTGGTTTTATAAAAGCTGGCCCTGATCGCCGCCGGGCGGACCCTTTTTTCTTTTCCTGCCGGTCAGCGCAGTCGTCCCAAACGCATCACCCTCAACGGATACCGGCACCGTGCCATCGCTGAATTGGATACCGAGGGTGCGTGATGCCTTCGTTTTGTGGGCACTGGTAATGGGGCGGCCGGTTTTCCCGTCGCGGATCAACGTAAAGCCGCGATCAAGGACCCGTTCATAACTCAGGCTCTCAAGCATCCGTCCCTGCGTCTCGAAGTTGGCGCGAACAGAGCCCAGAAGCCGCGTCAGAGCGTCCGGCATGCGCCCTGATAGTTTTGTGAGAATCTCCTGGCGGCTGGCGATTTCCCGAATGAGTTGGAGTGGGCGGAAGCGGCTGGCGATGCCGGTGAGCCGTGTATTAAAAGTCCCCATCGTGCGGCCGAGCGAGGGCACCAGACGGTCGGCAATACTCACCAACTCGCGTTCTCGACCGGCCAGTTCCTGGCTGAGCTGGTTGGGTTGCAAACGGCCGGCACTGTCAGCAAATCGGCGGCGCTGACGTTCGACCCCCACCAACAAAGCGCGACCGAGCGCCTCACCGACGTCATCCAGGCGCTGCGTTGCGACTTCAATCAGTTGGCGCGGGTCGCGTAATCCGCGGGTCGATGCCTTGAGCCTGGTGCGCGCTTCATCAAAGCAACGCCCGATCCGGTTGATCAATCGTCGCTCGTGATCGAGCACCGTGATTAGGAGATCACTGCGCACTGGAACCGATATTTCAGCCGCTGCCGTTGGCGTCGGCGCTCGCCGATCAGCAGCATAGTCAATCAGTGTCGTATCGGTTTCGTGGCCGACGCCGGAGATCAGCGGAATGACACTATCGGCGGCCGCACGGACGACAATTTCCTCGTTGAAAGCCCACAAATCTTCGAGACTGCCGCCGCCGCGAGCCACGATCAGGACGTCGGGACGCGGTACCGGCCCGTTTGCCTCAAGCTGATTGAAACCAGCGATCGCGGCTGCGATTTGCGCTGCCGCGTGATCGCCCTGCACGACCACCGGCCACAACAATACGTGGCGCGGAAAGCGCTCGGCGAGCCGGTGGCGAATGTCGCGCAGAACCGCGCCGGTTGGTGAAGTAATGACGCCAATTACATCAGGCAAAAACGGCAGCGTTTGTTTACGCGCTTCATCGAACAAGCCTTCGGCCGCGAGTTGCTTGCGCCGATTTTCGAGCAGGGCCATCAGGGCGCCCTCGCCCGCCGGCTCGATCGAATCGATAACCAGTTGATATTGTGACCGGCCGGGATAGGTCGTGATGCGGCCCGTGCAGATGACCTCGAGTCCATCCTCGGGCACAAAGCGGAGACGCGTGGCCGTGCTGCGCCAGCAGACTGCCGCCAAAACCGCATCGGCATCCTTGAGGGTTAGGTAGAGGTGCCCGGAACCCGGCCGCGACAAACGCGAGACTTCGCCGCGCACGCGCACCCGCGCATACGCATCCTCAACGGTACGTTTGAGCTTGGACGACAGTTCACTGACCGAATATTCGGGCAGATTGTGTCCGGGCTCAGTGTCCGGGATTGTGTCGAGCAGCGATTCGGTCATCGTGGCGGCGCCATTTGTCCAGCCAACCCCCTATGATACAAAGCGCCTCCGACGGCGCCAATAATGCGTCGTACGAACAATAAACCATGGAGGTCGCGGGCGATGAAAGTTCTCGTCGTCGGATCCGGTGGCCGCGAGCACGCGTTATGCTGGGCGCTGTCCGCTTCGGCACTGGTGGACGCGCTTTATTGCGCACCCGGTAATGGCGGCATCGCGGACGTCGCAACCTGCGTCGATATCGCGCCGCTGGACTTCGCCAAACTAACCGCGTTCTGCCACGATGAGGGCATAGATTTCGTCGTCGTCGGCCCCGAGGCACCGCTCGTCGCCGGCGTTGTCGATCATCTCGAACAAGCGGGTGTCAAGACCTTCGGTCCGAGCCAAGCGGCATCGGCACTCGAAGGCTCAAAGGCCTTCACCAAAGATCTCTGCACTAAGTACGACATTCCAACCGCTGCCTATGGTCGCTTCTCAGACCCTGACGCCGCGCGGGCATTTGTTGCCGAAAAAGGCACACCCATTGTGGTCAAAGCGGATGGACTCGCGGCTGGAAAAGGGGTCGTGATCGCCGAAACCGTCGACCAGGCGAACACCGCTATTGGCGATATCCTCGGCGGCCAGTTTGGTGATGCCGGAAATGAGATTGTCATCGAAGAATTCCTGGTCGGCGAGGAGGCGAGTTTCTTTGCGCTGGTTGACGGCCACACCGCATTGCCCATGGTTTCCGCGCAGGATCACAAAGCCGTCGGCGACGGCGATACCGGGCCCAATACCGGCGGTATGGGCGCCTATTCACCGGCGCCGGTGATGACTGATACGCTGCATGACGCGGTGATGGCGCGCATTATCCAGCCAACGGTCGCTGCGATGGTGGCCGAAGGCACGCCCTACCAAGGCGTTCTGTATGCGGGTCTGATGATCGACAGCACCGGACCCAAGCTGCTGGAATACAACATTCGCTTCGGTGATCCGGAGTGCCAAGTTCTTATGCCGCGTCTCAAATCCGACCTTTTGCCGGCCCTGATTGCCGCCCGTGACGGCGCGCTCGATCAATTTGATCTGAGATGGAACGATCGCACTGCGTTGTGCGTGGTCATGGCCGCGCGCGGTTACCCCGGCGACTACGAGCGTGGTAGCCGCATTGGGGGTCTGGACGGATTGTCCGAATTGGACGACGTCATCACATTCCACGCCGGAACCAAACGCGAGAACGATTCGATCATCGCCAATGGAGGTCGCGTGCTCGGGGTTACGGCGCTGGGCGAGGACGTCAAAGCTGCGCAGTCACGGGCCTACCAAGCTATCGAACGGATCGAGTGGCCTCAGGGCTTCTGCCGTCGCGACATCGGCTGGCGCGCGATCCAGCGCGAAGAACACGACACATGACCGATAGCAATCGCGACGACCGCTTCAGTGGCACGATGCCGGTGCGCGATGCCCATCGCATCGATCGCGAGGCGCTGGAGCACTATCTCGCCAAGCATATCGAGAGCTTCCGCGGTCCGATCGAGGTCGAGCAGTTTCGGGGCGGCCAATCCAATCCCACCTATCGCGTGACCGCGGCCAATGCGCGTTACGTCGTGCGGCGCAAACCACCCGGCAAATTGCTGCCATCGGCGCACGCGGTCGATCGCGAATATCGGGTGCTCGCCGCCCTGCAAGAAACCGAGGTCCCGACGCCGCGGGTGTTCGCCTTGTGCGAGGACCCCGAAATCATCGGCACCCCATTCTACGTGATGGAATACGTGGATGGCCGGGTGTATTGGGAACTTTGGCTACCCGATCGCGACCCTCCATTTCGAACCGCCGTCTTCGAAGCCATGAACGATGGCATCGCCAAGCTTCACAGCATCGACTACCACGGCGTCGGCCTTGAAGACTTTGGCAAGCCGGCGCAATACGTCGCGCGCCAGATTGGCCGTTGGAGCAAGCAATATCGAGCCTCCGAAACGGAGGTGATCCCGGAAATGGATCGCCTCATCGACTGGCTGCCAGCGCATCTTCCCGACAATGACGAGACGACGTTGGTTCACGGCGATTACCGCTTGGACAACATGATATTCGATGCCACCGAACCGCGCCTCCTGGCAATTCTCGATTGGGAAATCTCGACGCTTGGCCACCCGATCGCCGATTTCGCTTATCACTGCATGCCGTGGCGCTTGCCGCCGGAGACCGGCCGCGGTTTTCAGGGTATGGATCTGGAAGCGCTCGGTATCCCCAGTGAGCAGGACTATCTGGCGGCCTACTGTCGGCGCACTGGGCGATCGCGGCCCACCCATTGGGAGTACTACATGGCCTATAACATGTGGCGCCTGGCGGCGATCCTCCAGGGCATCATGGGCCGCGTGATGGACGGCACCGCGGCCAGCGAGTATGCCGGAGAGATGGGTGCTATGGCGCGTGGGTTAGCCGAGCTGGCTTGGGCTCAGGTCGCGGCGTTGGAGAGCTAGTGCCTTTTTGGGAATGAGTCGACTTGGCGGTTAGGCAACAGGAAAACGCCCTCGTTGCGACTGCCCGACATGGCCTAGTTGTATTTTCTTAGTTCCAGTTTCGCCACGGTCTCACGATGGACGGCATCGGGCCCATCGACAATTCGCAAGACGCGTCCCCAGGCATACGACCAGCCCAGACCAAAATCATCGGACACCCCGGCAGCGCCGTGAACTTCGATCGCTTGATCGAGAACCCACTGCAGCATGTTGGGGACCGCCACCTTGATCTGCGCAATCTCATTGCGCGCTTGCTTGGCCCCCACCGAATCGATCAGCCAAGCCGTGTAGAGCGTTAGCAAACGCGACTGGTTAATCTCCATTCGGCAATTCGCAATCGTCTGGCGCACGACACCCTGCTCGGACAGGGGTTTCCCAAACGCCACCCGCGATTGAGCGCGCTTGCACAGAGCTTCCAGCGCCCGTTCGGCCTGACCAATGGCTCGCATACAGTGATGAATGCGGCCCGGCCCCAGGCGTCCTTGCGCAATCTCAAACCCCCGCCCCTCGCCCAGCAGCATGTTTTCCTTGGGCACGCGCACATCTTCAAATGTCATTTCACAATGCCCGTGCGGTGCATCGTCGTAGCCGAACACCGGCAGCGGGCGCACGACGGTGACACCAGGCGTATCCATGGGCACGAGAATCATCGACTGCTGACGGTAAGGCTCCGCATCGAGATCGGTTTTCCCCATGAAGATGAGGATTTTGCAGCGCGGGTCGCCGGCGCCCGAAATCCACCATTTTCGCCCGTTGATCACGTAGTCGTCGCCGTCGCGGACGATGCGCGACTGAATATTGCGGGCATCCGACGACGCGACATCGGGCTCGGTCATCACGAAGGCCGAACGAATCTCGCCGGCAAGCAATGGCACAAGCCAGGCAGCCTTTTGCGTTTCGTCGCCATATTTCCAGAATGTTTCCATATTGCCGGTATCGGGTGCCGAGCAATTGAAAACCTCCGGGGCAATCGGTGACCGTCCCATGACCTCGCAAAGGGTCGCGTATTCGACATTGGAAAGGCCCGCGCCGAGCTCAGGGTCCGGCAGAAAAAGATTCCACAGCCCAGCCGCCTTGGCTTTGGTCTTGAGCTCTTCGATGATCGGCTGCGGCTGCCAGCGGTCGCCCTCGGCAATCTGTGACTCGGCCAGATATTCGTTGGGATAGATATGGGCTGCCATAAAAGTCTCAAGCTCAGCCTTCAGCTCCATCACACGATCAGAGTATCCGAAGTCCATGGTTTTGCGCCCTCTCAGCGGTGTCGGCGAGCTTATCGCTTGGTGTTAAAGAAGTCTTTGAGAAGCGCCGCTGCGCGGCGCCCATCGATGCCGCCATATATCTCGGGCCGGTGGTGGCACGTCGGTTGATCGAAGATATGCGCGCCGTGCTCGACACCGCCGCCCTTGGCATCCGAAGCACCAAAATACAATCGGCGAAGCCGCGCCAACGCGACGGCCTGGGCGCACATCGGACAGGGCTCCAGGGTTACGTAGAGGTCGCATCCCGACAAGCGTTCGTTGCCGATGCTTTGCGCGGCTTCGCGAATGGCCAGCATTTCTGCGTGCGCGGTCGGGTCGTGATGCTCGATGACGCGATTGCCGCAAGCGGCAATCACGGCGTCCTGCTCGGCGTCGACCACCACCGCGCCGACGGGAATCTCGCCGCGCCGCGCAGCGCGCTCTGCTTCCTCCAGCGCACGCGCCATATGCCCCTTCGATTCGGTCATCTCGACGACATTGCCGGGCAGCCACGACGAGTTCAAGGCCCGCGGCACCTGCTCGATTGTGGTCGCCGCTGACACGCCATAAACTCGCGGCCATGCCGCAACCCCCCCTCATCGGTATTACCCTCGATTCTGAGGATAGCGGGAATTACGCCAAGCTACCGTGGTATGCATTGCGGCAGAATTATTGCGATGTGGTGGCCGACGCGGGCGGTGTCCCGGTGCTGCTGCCCCACACCGTCGATGCCGCCGAGACCTATGTGACACGGTTTGATGGCCTGCTGATCTCGGGTGGCGACTTCGACGTTGACCCCAAACTGTTCGGTGCCGACGATCGCCACCAAACGGTGAAGACCAAAGATCGTCGTACGGCTTTCGAAATCGCCGTCACCGAAATATCGCTCGCCCAGGACAAACCGGTGTTGGGCATTTGTGGCGGCCAGCAACTCCTAAACGTCGTGCTCGGCGGCACGCTCATTCAGCATATTCCCGATACGGTGGTCGATGCGCTGGCCCACGAACAACCGAATCCGCGAAACGAACCCGGCCATTCGGTAAATGTCATTGCCGGCACCCTGCTTCATGAGCTGGTCGGCACCGATGAACTGGCCGTCAATTCTGCCCACCATCAAGCCGCCCATGATGTCGGCGCCGGCGTGGTGATCAACGCGTTGGCACCCGACGGTGTGGTCGAGGGTATCGAGGATCCGCGGCAGCGATTCTGCGTTGGAGTCCAGTGGCATCCCGAATATTTGGTCAACGAGGGTGATGGCCGGATTCTCGGCGGGTTCGTGGACGCTTGTCGATAAGCGGTGGCACGGAAATCGCCGAACGCCAAAACAACCGAATTGGTGACAGAGACCGCCAACCCGGGCGAGCGGATTGCCAAGCGAATCGCGCGGGCCGGCTTGTGCTCACGACGCCAAGCCGAGCAATGGATCCTGGCCGGACGCGTTGCAATCGATGGCCGGGTGCTCGATCGCGCCGCGATCAATGTCGGGCCGACCCAGGTCGTAACGGTCGATGGTAAGCCGCTCCCGGCAGCTGAACCCGCCCGCCTGTGGCGCTATCACAAGCCGCGCGGCCTGTTAACAACCGCGCGCGATCCGCAGGGACGCGCCACGATCTTTGATCGGCTGCCAACCGATCTGCCGCGTGTGGTGAGCGTGGGTCGCCTCGACATGAACTCAGAGGGGTTAATCCTGCTAACCAATGATGGTGAACTCGCACGCAAATTCGAACACCCCAAAACCGGATGGCTGCGAAGCTATCGTGTTCGAACGCATGGGCACGTATCCGTCCAAGCGCTCGACGATCTCAAACTTGGGATCACCGTCGACGGGATGAACTATGGTCCGATAACCGCACGGCTCGACCGTGAGGGCCGCAACAATTGGCTGACAGTCGGATTGCGCGAAGGCAAAAACCGCGAGATCAGACGGGTGTTCGAAAGCTTGGGGCTAGCCGTCAACCGACTGATCCGGGTCGCCTATGGCCCGTTCGAGTTGGCTTCCTTGGCACCCAACGATGTCCACGAAGTGCCCCGCCGGGCGCTTAGCAAGGCGCTGGGCGCACACAATAAGCGCGATGCGGATCGGCGCTGGTAAACACCGGGGCCGCAGGCTCAAGGCGCCGCACGGTTGGCACGTTCGGCCGACCGGCGACCGCGTTCGCGAAGCGATCTTCGATTTACTCCGGCATGGGACCACCGCACGAGATATCGCTGACATTTGCGTCGCTGACGTGTTTGCAGGTACCGGCGCGTTTGGCCTCGAGGCGTTGTCGCGAGGGGCCGCCCATGCCGTCTTCATCGACTCCAACCCGCGGGCTATTGAAACGATCCGCACCAATGCTCGGTTGATCGAGGAACAGGATCGTGCAACGGCACTGCGGCGCGACGCTACTCGCCCCGGGGCTCCGCCGCCACCCGCAATCGGCGGTTGTCAATTGATTTTCTTCGACCCGCCCTACGACAAGGGGCTGCTTGAGCCGGCCCTATCTGCTTTTGCAGGAGCTGGTTGGTTGGCACCGGGGGCGATCGCCGTGGCCGAAGCCAGCGATCGCGAATCGATCAATCCGCCCGACCAGTTTTCGCTGTTGAAAGAACGCCGCTATGGCGACACGCGGATATTCATCTATGGGTGGGAGGGTGGGCGATAGAAATCTGAATTGCTAGAGCGTTTCGGATGGGCTCGACCCAGCCCGAGTCGATTCAGTCCTGCAATGCTCTAGCGGCGACCGAACAGGCGTTCGATATCGGTGAGTTGGAGCTCGATATAGGTCGGGCGGCCGTGGTTGCATTGACCGGCGTGCGGGGTGCATTCCATTTCCCGCAATAGGGCATTCATTTCGTCGACGTTGAGCACCCGCCCGGCGCGAACACTGCCGTGACAAGCCATCGTGCTGCACACAGAGTCGAGCCGATCCTTCAATGTCAGCGCGCTGCCGAGCTCGCGAATGTCGTCGGCGAGGTCGCGCACCAGTCCCTGGATATTCACCTCACCCAACAAGGCCGGTACTTCACGCACCAATACAGCACCTGGGCCAAACGCTTCAATCGCCAGACCGAGTTCGGCAAATTCGGCACTGCGTTCGATCAGGCGCACGACATCTTGCTCGTCGAGTTCAATCACTTCTGGTAGGAGCAATCCTTGGCGCGCAACCCCGCTCGCCGCCAGTGCCGCTTTGACCCGTTCGTAGACCAATCGTTCGTGAGCTGCGTGCTGATCGACGATGATGATGCCGTTCTCGGTTTGCGACACGATATAGGTCGCATGGAGCTGGCCGCGCGCCGCTCCCAGCGGATAAGCCGTTGCAGTGCTGTCGCCGGCCTCGGTCTCGACCCGAGCGCCCGGACGATTAGTGGCCGCGAACGTCGCCTCGACCACGCCCGGCGGCGCCTGAAAGGCAGCCGCGATCTCACGCAGATTTCCGCCGGGTGAGGACTCGGAAGGCTGGTAGGCGAGATTGGGTTGCCGCGCCCCCCCACCATGGCGGCGCATCGCGCCAAGCGCTAGGGTGGCCCCGGTTGTCGATGCCCGGTGACCCGCTTCGGCCAAGCCATGTTTCAACGCCGATACGATGAGGCCGCGAACCGCGCCGGGATCACGAAACCGCACCTCCGCTTTGGTCGGATGAACGTTCACGTCGACCAATCGACCCGGTAACGCAATAAACAGGACAACGACCGGGTGGCGATCTCGCGCCAGCAGATCCTGATAGGCGCCGCGAACGGCGCCGTGGAGCAGCCTGTCGCGCACCGGGCGCCCGTTGACGAACAAATACTGCATCTGCGCGGTGCCGCGATTGAAGGTCGGGAGCCCGGCGAAACCGGTCAAACGCATTTCCTCGCGTTGCGCATCAATGACAATGGCGTTGTCGATGAAGTCGCGGCCGAGGATTTGCTGCAAGCATTCGCGCCGCGCGGACAGCAGGTCGCCTTGCGTCACCGCAACGCGGAGCGGCGTACGGGTTTCGTCGGACAATGTCAGCGCGATGCCGGGATGGGCCATGGCCAGGCGTTTGAGGATTTCCGTTATGTGGCCAAATTCGGTTCGCGCTGTTTTCAGAAACTTAAGCCGCGCCGGCGTCGCGTAGAAAAGATCTCTGACGTCGATACGGGTGCCTGGTGCGCCGGCCTTGGGCCGGACGATAGATTTTGTTCCAGCATCGACCTCGATGTGCCAGCCGCCGTCGGCGTCATGGGTGCGGCTATCGATCCTCAGGCGGCTTACCGCACCAATCGACGGCAACGCCTCGCCACGAAATCCGAGATGCGAAATAGCGAGCAGATCATCGTCGGGCAGTTTCGAGGTGGCGTGCCGTTCGACCGCGAGCGCCACCTCGTCAGCGCTCATGCCACGGCCATTGTCGCTCACCGAAATCAGATCTCGCCCACCCTCGGTGGCGACCACGTCGATGCGCGTGGCGTCTGCATCAATCGCATTCTCGACCAGTTCCTTGACAACGCTGGCGGGGCGTTCGACTACCTCGCCGGCGGCGATCCGGTTGATAACGGTGTCCGGAAGGAGGCGGATCGTCACGTTAAGCCTCGGTTGCAGCCAATTGCTCAAGATAGGCGCGGGCCAGCACTTTGCCGTCATCGACCGCGGGTTGGTCAAACGGATCGACGCCAAGAAGATCAGCGGCCAGCACCGTCTCCAGCATGAAATGCATGAACAAGGCGCCCAGCGTCCGCTCGTCGAGCTCGTCAAAATCGATCAGACGCGTCGGGCGACCGCGCTTTATGAGAGTCTCAGCGGTGGCCCGGTATGATGCTTCAACCACCTCGGCGATGGTACGCCCTTCGAGATAGTCGATCTTATCGATCGCGAGGCCGTTACGTCGTATCGTTGCGCCGCTGCCAAGGCTGCGGCAGCCGAGCAGCGTAAACAATTTGTCGTTGGGACCATCGAGGAATAGCTGCAACAGGCTGTGCTGATCGACCGGACCGCTGGCCCGCAGCGGCGTTAACCCGACCCCGCCCTTGCCCAGACTCTCGGCCCACAACTGCGAATACCACCGCGAAAATTGCACCAACCGATTGCTATAGGGCATGAAAACATTGATATCGACGCCGTGATGTCGATGCATACCGACGGCGAGCGCGGCGCCGAGCGCAGGTGCCGATTGGCGCGCCTCGGTGGCCGCAAGCGACGCGTTTAAGACCGCGTTCGCACCGTCGCGAACTTTCCCGGCATCCAGTCCGAGAAAGAGCGTGGGGAGCATCCCGACCAGCGAAAGGACCGAATAACGCCCACCGATATCGGGGTCGTGATCGAGGGTTTCGAAGCCATAGCGTTGGGCGACCTGTCGCAGCGGGCTGTCCCCGGGTTCGCTAACGACAAGAATGTGCTGCGCCAGGCCAGCGTCATCGACGGCGTCGCGCAGGGCTTCGATGCAAACCAGGATCTGCGCCATGACCTCCATCGTCGAACCCGACTTGGAGATGGCAAAAAACCCGGTCCGCGTCAGATCGAGGCTCGCGAGGAGCGCGGCAAAGGTGTGCGCATCGAGATTGTCCAAGAAATGCACCCGGCGCGACGCGCGATAGGGATCAAGCAGCGTCGAGATGGCGGTCGCACCCAAGTTTGAACCCCCCGTGGCAACGACCACCAGATCATCAAATTGTTGGGCAAAACGCTCGGCGACAACGGACAAATCGGCGAGGTCGCTGGTCTCGACCGCCTCGGCGATTCCGCGGTAGCGCCCCTCGGCGAGACCGGATTTGAACCGGTCCAGCGCTGTCGATGCCTCTTCGCAAACCGCGTCCAGCTGCGACGGTTGCAGTGGTGATGTCCTGAGCCCGGCGTCACCGACCTTGGTCGACAAACAACTGGTGATGTCCTGTTCGTAGGGGAACGAAGCGGTGGCGGCGGTCATGAGCGTGTGCAACGAGAAATTAACACCCCGCCGACCCGGGTGCCAGAAACAGATATTCTCGCGACCGCATTTCTCGCGTCGACCCGCATGACTTGGGAACAAGGCCCGCGCGAAAACCTTGCTAAAAGCCCCGGGTCGATAGCCTAGTTGTGGAGTCTCGTGAGGTTATTGACATCCAAGCCTGATCGGCTGATGGGTTGATTTCCATTTATCCCGGCATGAGGTCTGTGCCAATTGTAGTGGTGTAGCCAGATAGGGAGCTCACGTGCTCTGTGCTGTGAGCTTTCATAGGCTTGAGCGTAGGCCCATTCGCGCAGAGAAGATTGGATAAAGCGCTCGGCCTTGCCGTTGGTTTTGGGTGTATAGGGTTTGGTGCGGATGTGTTTGAGCCCGAGGTTTTTGCAGGCGTCTGTGAAGGCCAATGACCTGTAGCACGATCCATTGTCGGTCATGACCCGTTCGACGGTGATATTGAAGCGCCGGTACCAAGCGAGGGCGGCCATCAAGAAGGCGACGGCGCTGTCTTTTTTCTCGTTTGGCATGATGTCTGCGAAGCCGAGGCGGGAGTGGTCGTCGATGCAGACGTGGACGTATTCCCAGCCCCTGTTGGGTCCGGTTCTTGGGCCGGTTCGATCACCGGTTATGCGGTGCCCGACCTGGTTGAAGCGGCCGAGTTTTTTGATATCGATGTGGATCATCTCGCCGGGCTTGGCGCGTTCGTAGCGGCGTACCGGTTGGGCGGGGTCGAGGTCGCGCCAGCGGTTGAGGTGGTGTCGGGTCAGGATCCGTCCCACCGTGGCTTTGGAAACACCAACTTCGGCGGCGATGCGGTGATAGATGCGCCGTTGCTTGCGCAGGGCAATCACCTTCGCCTCAAGCTCACCAGGTGTTCTATGCGGGCTGGTCATTGGCCTTGAGGAGCGGTCGACAAGCCCGCCAAAGCCTTCCGCGCGATAGCGCCGCCACCATTTGTAGACCGTACTGGTACTGGTGCCCATTGCTGTCGCCACGTCCAACGGGTGTTCGCCGCGTTCCAGTCGAGAGATTAATATCTCTCGACCCTTCGGGGTCAGGCGGGCATTCTTATGGATGTTCATTCGGTCCTCCGGCGATCAGCTTCTGTTCTTTTCAAACATCAGCTTCTCAAAGCGGGGCCGAATGAACAACCTACTGAGACACCACACCTAGTGGATGAAATCCAACATATGGTACCCATACGACAGCTTGCCGAGTTCGCCGGCTAGGCGCGCGAAGCGTGGCGATGCCCCATGGGACCGTTGGGCATCGGAAGCTTGCGTAACGCGGCCGGTGAGCTCGGCAAGCCGCCCTATGGGTCGCCTATCCCCGCCCCCCAGTGCGTCGAGACCCCTCGACGATGCCCAACGGTCCCTTGGGGCATCGCCTGCGGGCTTCCTCCTGCCGAGCTACCGGGATACGCGATCGTATGGCTACCATATGTTGGATTCCATCCACTAGCTGCCGTCGTCCTCGACCAGCCCTTCCGGACTACCCACCACGACAATGATCAGATCGTCCTGGCGCATGTAGCGGCGCGCGACTTTGCGCACATCTTCGACAGTAACCGCGTTGATCAGGCCGGCGCGCTTTTCGATGTAGTCGACGCCCAGGCCCTGAAGTTGCATGGCAACGATAATACCAGCGATCTTGCTGTTGCTGTCGAGACGCAGTGGAAAGGACCCATTGAGGAACGTTTTGGCATCCACCAGTTCTTTCTCGCTAATGCCGTCCTCGGCCATGCGCGCGATTTCGCTTTTATAGAGCCTGACGGATTCGGCGACCCGGGCGTTGGCGGTGCCGAGCCCACCCAGGACGAGACCAGCGTGGCGGTACGGGTTGAGATAGCTGTAGACGGAATACGCCAAACCCCTCTTTTCGCGTACTTCCTGGTAGAGCCGCGAGGTGATGTGTGCGAACCACCACCGCCGAGGACGTAGTTCATAAGATAGGTGGTGTACCAATCCGGATGATCTCGTTTGGGACCATTCATCCCAACGATGACCACGCTCTGAGGGATGTCACGTTTGATGATCGTTAGTGATCCGGGCGTCGGCAACGCAACTTCCGGGAGCGTCCACGGACTCGCCGTGGCCGGCAATCCACCTAAGGTCCGGTCGATCAGTTGCGCAATTTCGTCTTCGGCAACATCGCCGACGACGCCGATCACCAGATTGTCCTTGGCAAAACGCGATCGCACGAACGACTTGAGATCATCAGATGTGATGCCAGCGACCGTCTCGGAATATCCACGGCTCGATCGGCCGTATGGGTGCTCGGGAAACGCCTTGTTAAACCATGAGCGCCCGGCAATGTCGTCGGGATCCTTTTTGCGACGCTTGAGGTCGGCCAGCAGCGAACGGCGGATACGCTCGACCGGTTCAGCGTCAAAACGGGGTTGGGTCAGAGCCGAGGCAAGCAGTTCGAAAGCTTCCACCCGGTTGCGCGTCAAGGTGCGAAGCGTGGCCCGAAACGTGTCTTTATGGGCATTGAATCTAAGCCCAATCGCGAGTTCTTCGAGTTTGGTTTGAAACGCGAGCGAGTCGAGTTCGCCGGCGCCTTCGTCAAGCGTGGCCGACACAATGTGGGCCAAACCCTCTTTGCCTGCGGGATCCAGCCCAGCACCGCCACGAAATGCGATCTCCAGTGCAATGATGGGGATCGACGGCTCGCGCACCATCCACACCGTGAAACCGCCGGGTGTTTCGATCTCGGATATCTTGGTCGCGGCGATCGTCGGCACCGATCCGGCAATCATGGCGACCAGCAACATGGTCCCAAACAGCGTGGCGACGGCAAACCAACGCCGGCGCACGATCAAGTCTCGATTAAGGTCGCGCCAATTCATGAGGCTGGCTCCGGATGCAGTCGCCCAGTCACCGAACGCCGGAGATCGAATACGTAAGCGGCGGCGCGGCGAACATCTTCGGCCGTTACTTTCTCGATCCTCTCGGGAAATGTTTTGACATGCTCGACCGTTCGCCCCGTCGTCAAGGCGCGGCCATAAATACGGGCTGCGCTACGCACGTTGTCGCGTGCGTAAATCGTCGACGCGATGAAGCCGGTCTTGGCTCGGGCAAGCGCTTCTTCGCTGACACCGTTTTCGATGACGTCTGCGATGACCTTGTCCACTCCGGCCTCGACCTCGTCGAGCGTGTGTGTCTCCGATGGCGACGCGTAGACGTAGAAGCGCGATAGGTCGAGGCCACTGGCGGAGTAGAACGATCCGCTGCTGGCAGCGATTTTCTGCTCGACGACGAGCGACCGATAGAGACGGCTGGTTGACCCGCCGCCGAGAATCTCGGAGAGCAGGACCAGCGGCAGCGCGTGCTCGGTTTTGCCCGACGATGTGCTCGGCGCGAGGTAGGTCCGCCTGAAGCTGGGTCGCGCGATACGCTCATTGCTGAAATCAAGCCGCCGTGCAGCAATCTGTGGTGGCTCCTTGGGGCGGACGCGCACCGGCACGTCGACGCGGGCGATGCCCCCGTAATATTTCTCGGCGAGGCGGCGGACGTTATCAGGTGTGACGTCGCCGGCGACCGTTAGTATCGCGTTGTTGGGGCCATAATGGGCGTCGTAAAAGGCCCGCACGCTTTTGACCGTAAGCGCACGGATTTCGTGCTCCCAGCCGATAACAGGCGTGCCATACGGATGGTTGAGATATTGCGCCGCTGAAAGCTGCTCGGCAAATTGGGCTGCGGGATCGTTATCGGTTCGCGAGCGGCGCTCTTCGAGCACGACCTGCCGCTCAGCCTCGAACGATTCTTCGTCGAGCACCAGATTGCGCATCCTATCGGCTTCGAGCCGCATGACGATTTCTAGGCGATCGCTGGCGACGGTTTGGTAATAGCCGGTGAAATCGAACGAGGTGAAAGCGTTCTCACGGCCACCATTGCGCGCGACCACTTTGGAGAACTCTCCCGACGCGATGGTTGTGGTTGCTTTGAACATCAGGTGTTCAAGGAAATGGGCAATCCCCGACTCGCCCGGAGGTTCGTCCGCGGCGCCGGCCTTGTACCAGATCATGTGCGTCACGACAGGCGCGCGGTGGTCGGAAATCACGACCACTTCCATGCCGTTGGCAAGTTCGAAATGCTCGGCGTCATAAAGTCCTGCCGCATGGCCGGGCACGAACGCCAAGGTCGTGACGACGGCCGCGGCAAAGCCGACGAACAATTGCTGCAGGTTGTGCCTGATCGTTTGATGCGCCACGCGCTCGACTCCGTGAAGCCCCGACAAATTACTCGCTAGCTAGATTTGGCGTGTTATCGCCGCGGCGCAACCCACGAGATCGTGAGATTTCGCCTCGGAATAGTTTCGCCGCCTAGAAAATACCTTCAAGAATCGCGCGCTTGCGACGTTGAATGACCGGCGTTTGGCCCGAGGTTGGCGATTTTCCAGTAGCCGCCGCCTGGCGAAGTCGCTCCGCCTCCTTCTTGGCATCGACCATCTGACTCGGCGGCTGCTCTTCTTGCCAAAAGATCAGACGTTCGGTGAACGAACGGTCCTTTTCCTCCAGCAACGTCGTTTCGCGCAATATCACCCGTCGAATCCCCGGATTGGCATTCTCGGCACCGGCCCGCGTGAGCAGAGCCTGCTCGCCGACCGACTTGGCTGGAGGAGGCGCCGGGATAGGGCTCGACCCGCTTGACGATTGCCCGAACAACGCTTGTTTGGCCTGGCCGACGGTCTCGGTCTTAACGTCTTCCAGACCAGCGGTCGACGGTGGGCGCAACGAGAAATTGGGGGGAATAACCAATGGTGGCTTCCGTATCACCGTGAATTCGTCAGGCGGGCGTTTGCCAAATCCCAACGAATCACGAACCCCTGAACAGGCGCTCGCACTCAACACCAATGCACCAGCCAACGACATCGTGGCTATTGTTCGCCAGTCTATCATCTTCGGGTTCCTTATCGATCTTCGGGGCGGTGCCGAATCGCTTAGCCAATCGCTTAGACGCTACTCCGCCGCATCATTTTTAGGACGTTCGTCCTTTGTAAACAAGCTGCTGTAAAGCAACGCCGCGACGCCGAGGACGATCGATGCATCCGCCACGTTGAACGCCGGCCAATGATAAGCGCCAAGATGAAAATCGAGAAAATCAACCACGCCGCCGTAGCGCAACCGATCGACGACATTGCCGATCGCGCCGCCGATTACCAGACCGATGCCGATCGCCAATAGGGGTTGCGCCGCGCGCACCAACCAAACGATCAAAACGGCAACGATAATCGCGGCAATGCCGGTAAACAGCCACGGACCCCACGCCGCTTCGATCGGCACCAACCCAAAGCTGACACCCCGATTCATCACCAGCACGATGTTAAAGAACGGCGTCGCCTCGATGCTGGACGTCCGCTCGGAAAAAAAATCGAGAATCCACCACTTCGTCACCTGATCAACAACGATGACCAGGGTCGCCAGGATTGCGCCATATGCGCGCATCAATTCAAACTGGTGACCACATCGGCACATCGCCCGCAGATATCGGGATAGCTGGTATTGGCGCCAATGTCGGCCAACACCTGCCAGCATCTCTCGCACTTGCCGCCCGCGGCCAAGCCAGCAACAACCGCGACATCGTCGATGTCCTCGATCCGAAATGCATCGGGCGGCGCCTGGTCGGTCACGATCGTCACCCCGGATGTTATCGCGATCTCCGGCAGATCCACGTCAGCCAAGATGGCGGCATCGTTTGCGCCAACATAGACCGTTGGGTAGGCCTGCAGACTGGATCCTACCCGCTTTGCCTGTCGTTCAGCCTCGAGCGATCCGGTGATGACTCGGCGAACCCGGCGGATGGCCTCCCAGTCGGCAGCCAGATCGTCGTCGCGCCAGTCACTCGGAATATCAGGAAAAAGGCGCCGGTGAACGCTGCCATCCTCGCTCGGACAGCGGGTCAACCAGGCCTCCTCGGCTGTGAAGCAAAGGATCGGCGCGAACCACGCAGTTAGGGTGTTAAACAGATCATCGAGCAGCGTCCGCGCGGCGCGGCGGCGGGTTGCTTCGGCCGCGTCGCAATACAGCGAGTCCTTTCGGATGTCGAAGTAGAAGGCGGAAAGATCTAGCGTGCAGAAATTGTAGAGCGCACCAAACATCTCGTGGAATCTGAAGTCGTGCGCGTTCTGCCGCACCTGGGCATCCAGGGACCACAGACGATGGCGCACCCAGCGCTCCAGGCGCGGTAACTCTTGGTGGTCCAGCCGCTCGCTTTCGTCGAAACCGTCGAGATTGCCCAGCAGGAAACGCAGGGTGTTGCGTAACCGGCGATAGGCGTCGACCTGGCGCTGCACGATCTCGGGCCCGATTCGAAGATCTTCGGAGTAGTCCGAACTCACCACCCACAGCCGCAAGATTTCGGCACCGTGCTGATCGACTATTTTCTGCGGTGCGATGACGTTGCCCAATGACTTGGACATCTTGCGACCATCGCCGTCGACGACAAAACCGTGCGTGAGCACCGCATCATAAGGTGCCCGGCCGCGCGTGCCGCATGATTCCAGCAGCGATGAGTGGAACCAACCGCGATGTTGATCAGAGCCCTCGAGATAGAGATCTGCCGGCCAACTGAGATCACGCCTGTTTTCGAGGACAAAGCTGTGGGTTGACCCCGACTCGAACCACACGTCGACGATGTCGTCGACTTTTTCATAGTCATTGATGTCATGGTCATTGCCGAGAAACTCAGCACCATCGCTGCTAAACCATATGTCGGTGCCGTGCTCGTTTATCGCCGTGATGATGCGTTGGTTCACCGATTCGTCGCGCAGCGGTTCGCCGCTCTGGCGATTGACGAAAACCGTGATTGGCACGCCCCAGGCACGTTGGCGCGAGATTACCCATTCCGGGCGGGTTTCGATCATGGCGTGGATGCGGTTGCGCCCGGCGGCCGGCACCCAACGCACATTATCAATCGACTGCAACGCCTTCTTGCGCAGGTCGTTGGTCTCCATCGAGATAAACCATTGGGGCGTATTGCGAAAGATCAGCGGTGCCTTCGACCGCCACGAGTGTGGGTAGCTATGGCGGATGCGGTTTTTCGCCAGCAGGGCATCGGCTCCACGGAGCGCCTCGGCGACGTTCTCGTCGACCTTGAACACATGCTGGCCGGCGAAAAGGGGGACCTCGTCATAGTAGCGGCCGTCGTCGTCGACGGTGCGCGGCGCCTCGATGCCGTGGCGCGCGCCGAGTTCAAAGTCGTCGGCACCGTGGCCCGGGGCGATGTGAACAAAGCCCGTCCCCTGTTCCATGTCGACGAAATCGGCTTGATAGACGACCACATCGAAATCGTAGCCCTGGCCGCGCCATGGATGCGCGCAGCGCGTGCCATCCAATGCTGCGCCTTTGAAGGTGGCAACAATCTCATGGGCATCGATCGCCGCTTCAGCGCATACCGCATCAGCTAGGGGCGCGGCGATGATGAGCTCTTCGCCAACCCGCGCGAGCGAACCTTCGCCCACCGCGTTCACCCGCAGACGCACGTAGTCAGCGTCCGGTTTGACCGCAATGGCGCGGTTTCCCGGAATGGTCCACGGCGTTGTGGTCCATATAACGATGCTCGCGCCTTCGGTTTCGGGTGCGCCCGCCAAGGTTTTGAAACGCACCGAGATCGTGGTCGAGGTGTGATCCATGTATTCGATTTCGGCCTCGGCCAGCGCGGTCTTCTCGACGACCGACCACATCACCGGCTTGGCCCCCTTGTAGAGGCCGCCATTCATCAGGAAAGCACAGATCTCACGAACGATTTGCGCCTCCGACGCCCGGTGGATCGTCGCATAGGGATCTTGCCAATCGCCGGCCACGCCGAGGCGTATGAATTCCTTGCGCTGCTCATCGATCCAATGTTCGGCAAACTCCCGGCACTCGCGGCGAAATTCGAGGATCGGCACGTCGTCCTTGTCGCGTCCCGCATCGCGATAGCGTTGCTCGATCTGCCATTCGATTGGCAGGCCATGACAATCCCAGCCTGGAACGTAGTTGGCGTTGCGGCCCATCATTTGCTGGGTGCGGTTGACGACATCCTTGAGGATCTTGTTGAGCGCGGTACCGATGTGGATGTGGCCGTTGGCGTAGGGTGGGCCATCATGCAGGACAAACGGCTTCCGCCCCGCCGCGTCGTCACGCAGACGTTGCCACAGATCGATCTGCTGCCAGCGTTCGAGGGTTTTCGGTTCCTGCTTGGGCAGGCCCGCCTTCATCGGAAAAGCGGTCTTCGGCAGGAAGACCGTGGACTTATAGTCGGAGGCCATGGGGCAACGCTTTCGAAAGAGTTACGGCAACCAGGAATACTCCCGACTCTCAAGCGAGAGTCGGGCCGCTAATTCGTTTCACGAGCTGTCGCCGGTTCAAAAGCATCATCGTTCCGCCGGCGGTTTTAGCAAGCTGTTGGCGCACTGTCGACCGGCGAACGACCCGCGCCAAACCAAATCTCCTGGTCAGCCGGGTTGCGCTAGCCGGCGTAGGCGCGCCCGACCCGAACACCGTTTTCGCGCAGCTCGATGACATTGCGGTCGGGATCACGAATGAACAACGACACGCCGTCGCCAAGATCTACCGGACCACCCGACACGTCGATGCCGTTGGCGGCGCAATAATCGAGCGCCGCCTGGTAAGACGAAATTTCGAGGGCGACGTGGGTGTAGCCTGCATGTTTCGTCTCGATGTCCATCAGTACGTTGTGCGGCTCGCTTGATGAATCGGCGTTGATGATGAAGTTGATCTCGAGGCCGTTCGGGTCCGTTAGAATCACCACCGCGTCGTTGGGGTCCTTGTAAACGGGCGTAAAACCGAAATGCCGATAGAACGCGAGCGAGCGTTCATAGTCCGAAACGCGAATCCCAATGTGGGCGAGTTGCTTGATGGCGATCGTCACGATCCAAATCTCCCGTAGTCGTCCAGATCTGCCGTCTCGGTCGAAATCTACCTGTGATTGTCGCTGGCGTTTATCGCCCGCGGTAGATTGTCGCGCTCAAACCAACCGGGTTCGTCGCGTTTGTCGGCCAACAGCGCCCGCGCGCTATCGCAATCACTCGAAATCTGGCTTTTTAGAGCCTCGAGGCCATCGAATTTCGCTTCGGGCCGGAGGTAGTCGATGAAGGCGACACGCAGACGCTGACCGTAGAGGTCACGATCAAAATCAAACAGGTGAACCTCAAGGATGACATCCTCGCCGCCGAATGTCGGCCGGCAGCCGAGATTCGCAACACCGTCATACCAGTTGGTGACGCCGTCCCGCCGCAGACCGGCACGAACGGCGTAGACACCGAGCGCCGGCCGAATAATCTCCCCTAGATGAATATTGGCGGTGGCAAAGCCAATCGAGGCGCCACGCGCATCGCCATGTTGGACATGGCCATCAACCTCCCAAAACCGACCCAACTCATTGGTGGCTTCCACCAAACGGCCTTGCACGAGGAAGTCTCGCACCCGGCCCGACGCAAAGATCTCGCGACCATCGGTCTGTGGGTCGACCACGGTTACCCCGTAACCGTGCTGATGACCCGCCTGTTCGAGTAGTTGGGGATTTCCCTGGCGCCGATGACCAAAGGCAAAATCGTAGCCGACGACGGCATGGCGGATGCCAAAGCTATGGCCGAGCATATCCGCGGCGAAGGTATCTGCGCTGACTGCCGCAAAGGTGTCGTCGAAACGCAAGACAATCGCGATATCAACCCCCAATGCCTCCATCAAACGCAGTTTGTCGCGCAACGGTGTTAGCCGAAACGGCGACGCGTCCTTTTGAAAAACTTTGCGAGGATGCGGCTCGAAGGTGACCACGCCAAGCGGCGCATCGATCTCCGCGGCCGCCTCGGCAGCGAGCGTAATCAGCGCCTGGTGTCCTTTATGGACGCCATCGAAGTTGCCGATTGCAACCACCGCGCCACGCGCGTCCGCAGGCGGATTTACAAAGCCACGCACGAGCCGCATCGGGGCATTGTCCTGATTTGAATAAACGCGGGCGACCGGTCGATCGACCATCTGCGCCGATTATGCGGTTGAACGCCCCATTATCAAGGCAGCGCATCCAAAAATTCGGCGCCGGTGTCGTTACCCTTGAACGAGCGCGAGCAGGCTTTGGCTTTGGACATTAGCAATTGCCAAACGCTTTACGCCGAGCGTGTCGCGAACCTCACCCGCGAGGAGGGCGGCTTCTTGTTCGGTCAATTCCGTGCTGATCTGCGAGGTCACATTGGGATTGGCGAGACGGATCAACTTGTTCTGCTGGTCGCCTTCCTCGCGCACCTTACCGTTCGCTTCGCGGAGCGCGCCAACCCGGGCCGCGGCAACCTCGACTGCTGTTGTAAGCGCCGAAACAGCGTCGACCGCGGCGGCTGACGATGACACTGAAATGTCGCTGATGCCAAGCCCCGCGGCACTCAGATCTTGTGAGGCAACGTTTAGGGTTCGCCCGGTTTGATCGGTGACAATCGTGAAGGTATCGGTACTTGAATCGATTAGGTTTACATTGTCGAATTCGGCATTCAACACCGTCGAATCGAGCTCATCGCGCAGCGTTTGAAATTCACTGACGATGTCATCACGATCCTCGTCGGACAGGTTTTCACCGCTTGCGCGCACCGCGAGATCGCGCAATTCGAGTAGTTTGTTCTGAACGCGTTGGCCCCCATTCAACGCGACGTTGACGATCGTATCGCCACGCGCGAGTCCGAGCCTCGTCGCCTTAATTTGTGCAACGCCGCTTTGCAGCGTCGACACGATGGACGACGTCGAATCAGGGCCCGGCGCACGCAGGCTACTGATAAGATTCACATCTTGCCTGAGCGCTGGATTGTTAATATCCAGCGCTTGCAGGCCGATGAGCGCGGTTCCAGCACCGCCGATCGACTCAACCATTGGGCTCGCTCCCCAGCATTACCCAGCCGCGACAAACAGTTGCCGCGACGGCGTCGTAATGAGCAATTTTGGGAGACTACTTTTCGCCCTACAGTTGGTTCTTGGGGCCGTCGCCAATTTCTATCGGCGTGTAGTCGGGTGCAAGAATAGCGCAAAATCGACTTTTCGCCAACCAACCTAGGCCAGCGCCGGCACCAATAGCAGCCTTTGAGGAGACACCGTGAACGAGTTCCGAATGATGGCGACGACAGGAATGCTGGGTTACGGCTTTACCGAAAAAGCGTTCTTCACGGGTTTGGGGCGCGATCTCGATTTCATCGCCTGTGACGCCGGGTCACAGGATCCCGGTCCGTACTACCTTGGATCCGGCACCGCTTTCGTGTCGCGTGCCGCCGCCAAACGCGACCTCAAGCTTATGATCGATGCCGGCATCGAGCGGAAAATTCCGGTACTGATTGGGTCGGCTGGCGGCAGTGGCGGCGAGCCGCACCTGGCATGGCTATTGGAGATCGTGCGCGAAATCGCCGTCGAAGGCAGTCACCGCATGCGCGTCGCGGCGATTCATGCCGAACCCGATCGCGACTATCTCAAGCGTCAGATCGCGCAAGACAGGATCAAACCGCTCGGGCCGATCGACTCGCTGACATCCTCGGACATCGACCACAGCAGCCGCATTGTCGCGATGATGGGACTGGCCCCCTATCAGCGGGCACTGCGTGACGGTGCCGATGTGGTCATCGCCGGCCGGTCGAGCGACGCGGCAATTTTTGCCGCGATCCCGATCATGGCCGGCGCCGATCCCGGTTTGGCCTGGCACCTTGGGAAAATTATCGAATGCGCCGGCCAGGTGGCGGAACCAAGAACCGGTCAAGACTGCGTGCTGGGTGTGCTGGCGGAGGATCACTTCGTAATCGAACCGGCTCATCCGGACAAGCGATGTACGCGACTAAAAGTCGCCGCCCACACGTTGTATGAGAATCCCGACCCCTACCGGCTTGCCGAACCCGAGGGCACGCTCGATACCAGCGCGGCAGTCTATGAGCAGATTGATGCGCGCCGGGTTCGCGTTAGCGGCAGCCGCTTCGAACCCGCCGAGCGCTACACCGTGAAACTCGAGGGAGTGCGGCGCGAGGGCCATCGCACCGTTTTCTTCGCCGGCGTTCGCGATCCCGGACTGATCTCTGTGGTCGATGCGTTCGTCGCCGATTGTCGCGAGCGCGCGGCCGCGGAGGCCCAAACGATTGGCATTGCGCCCGACGCCTACCGCCTCGGCATTCGCATCTATGGTCGCGATGCCGTGTTGGGACCGCTCGAGCCGTGTACAGGCAGTCCGCACGAAATTGGCATTCTCGCCGATGTCATCGCCGATGACGCCGAGACCAGTCGCGCGGTCATCGCCAAAGTGCGCTATGCCCTCCTGCACACGGATTTCGAGGGCCGCAAATGTATCTCGGGCAATCTGGCGATCCCGTTCTCGCCGTCCGATCTCGACGCCGGCGAAGCCTACCGCTTCAACGTTTGGCATCGCATGGAGATAGATGACCCTCTTGAGCCTTTTGCAATCGAGTGGATCGAGTTCTGAGGGCTGACCGTGGCAAAACTCGTTGACCTCGCACGCATCGTACGCTCCAAAAACGCCGGTGCCTTGCTCCTCACGATCGATTTGATGTTCGAGGACGTTGCCGAATACATACGGGTTCGTGACTGCACAGCGCTAACACCGAAAAATATCGCGCCGCTGTTTGGCGTCACCGACAATCAGGTGCGGATCTTTCACTGCGAGGATGCGCTGGCGTTAAAAATCACCGTGCCGCGGCGCCTGCGATCTGGCGATCCCGGCGATGCGGACGTATACGGCGCACAGCAATACGCGCCCCTGCTAAACGTTGACATCCCCGACTAGCGCAGCCCGGGCGGGCCATCCGGCACTACGCCTATCGATCTACTACGGCGCGTTTTTCGCTGCGATCGGGGTCTATGTTCCGTTCTGGCCGCTATGGCTGGCCTCGCGCGGCGCCAATGCCGATGAAATAGGCATTCTCCTGGCGATGCCGTTGTGGGTGAAGGTATTCAGCAACCCGGCAATTGCGTCGATAGTTGATCGGCGCGGCGACCGCAAACGACCTCAGATCGTTCTCGCATTTGGCGCCTTTCTTACATTCATTTTGTTCGTCCCGCTCGAGGGATTCTGGCCGCTTCTCATCGTCTCGTTGATCAACGGTGTGTTCCTTTCGGCGATCCTACCGATCAGCGAAAACCTGACCTTGCTGACGACCTACGCCCACAAGCTCGACTACGGTCGCATCCGTTTGTGGGGATCGATAACATTCATGCTGGGTGCGGTTCTTGGCGGCGAGTTGCTAACCGAGCGCCCCGAAGATGTCATTCTATGGACGATCCTGCTGATGCTCGGTTTGACCGCGCTGTCGTGTTTGTTGCTGCCCGATACCCGGCCCGAACGTCACGAAACACCAGCCCGCTATGCCGCTCTGTCGCTGCTACGGCAGCCGAGTCTGATCGTTTTCTTCGTCGCCGCGGGATGCCCGCAATCGGCCCATGCAATCTATTACGGGTTTAGCGCCCTCGCCTGGCGCGATGCCGGCATCAGTGAACTCGAGATCGGCGTTCTATGGGCTATCGGCGTGCTCGCCGAAGTCGCGCTATTCAGTGTCTCGGGCCGCATCGCCGCCCGCATCTCTCCGACCGGATTGATGGCGCTGGCTGGTGCCGCCAGTGTCGTGCGGTGGTTACTGACGCCATTAACCAACGATGTTCTTCTGCTCGTTCCCGTGCAGCTGCTGCACGCGCTCACCTATGGTGCGGCCCACATTGGGGGCCATGCACTTCATCGCCCGTTCCGCGCCGCCCATGCTGTCGGCAACCGTGCAGAGCCTCTATTCGGCGGTTTCGCTGGGTGTCCTTTTCGGTTCGGTTATGCTGCTATCGGGATACCTCTTTCGCAACTTCGGGGTGGACGCCTACTTTTTCATGAGCGGATTATCCGCCATCGGGCTCGTTGCGGCGGTGCTGTTGGGCCGCATGTGGTCGGGAAACGAACTGGAAATCAGGAGATCGTCGTGACCAAGAGTAATGGCCAGCGCCAGAATGTCTGCACGGCCTGCGGTTACAATATGATCGCCCAGATGCCCGATCAGTGCCCATTCTGCGGTGGCGGGTCGGACAATTTCCTAACCGATCGTGCGTGCACCACGACCCACCAGGTGACCGCGTTCCCGGTCAGCCCGAGCGTCACCAGGTTCAACTCGGTGCCCCGTCTGGGAATCGAACACGCCGCCTATCGGGTCGACACCGGCGCGGCGACGGTCATGATCGATTGCCCGTCGGCCTTCAACCGCGACTTGCCACGCGTCGATATCATCGCCTTCACGCACAAAGATTTCCTCGGCGCCGCAAACCAGTATCGCGATCTATTTGGCGCTGAAGTCTGGATTCACGAAAATGACGCCCAGCATCCTTTGGCACGTCCGTTCCCGTTCGATCGTCGTTTCACCGGCGATATCGAGGAACGCGGCATCAGCGGCAAGTTCATCGGCGGTCACTCCGCCGGTTTCACCGTTTTTCTAGCCGCCCAAACATTGTTCCCCTGCGACCTTGTCTTCGACCTCGGCGCCCGCACCCGGTTCAACCCCTTTGGGACTGGCGCCAAAGTGACGCGGGAGGCGACCGTCGGACTCTGCGAATGGCTCGAAGGGCGCACTATCAAAACCGTATGCGCCTGGAATTACGTCACCGACTATGCGGGCTGGAAATCACGGCTCGATGCCCTGGTCGAGCACGGGCGACCGGTCGACCGCAGTCCGCAAGTTGATCGTGATGAAACCATGCGCCGCTATCTGTGCGAGCGCTGTGCTCTGGTCTACGACCCGCTGCTGGGCCTGCCCGAGGACGGCATCACACCGGGAACCCCATTCGCGGATATTCCAGACGACTGGCAATGCCCCGATTGCCAGGTCACCAAGGCCGATTTCGTACCCCTGGACTAGCGTTGTTTACGGGACCGCTTGGCTGGCCGCGTCAAGGTCCGCCAATCGACCGCTCGCGCAAAGGCGTCGGCAGCTCGGTAGATCGTGCTTTCATCCCAATGTTTGGCCACCAGCATCAGTCCGATTGGGCAGCCATCCACAATCCCGCACGGAATCGAAATCGCCGGGTGGTGTGTCAGATCGAACGGACAGGTGTTTTCGGTATTGGTCAGCGCGTTGGCGATCACGGCTTCGGGCGAGGCGTCATGTGCTGGCAACGGCTGCGCCGTCCTGGTCACGGTCGGCAACAGCAACAGGTCGACCCGCGCAAGAGCGTCGTCATAGGCCTCGCGCATTTGTCGAGCGAGATTGCGTGCCTTACCGTAATAGTGACCGTTGGTCGTGCTTCTGACGTGCTCTCCCATAAGCATGGCGACCCGGAGATTGTGTGGGATTTCGTTGGCGTGATCACGCCATCCAGCGATTCTGTCACTCAAACTGGGAAGATAAAGACCGCCGTGGTTGGTGCCGAAGCCATTGCCCAGCATCATGTTGCTGTAGTAGCCCTCGCGCCCAAATCCAAGCCACACGCACATCGCATCGCGGTGCCACGGAATAGACACGGCCTCGACGGCAGCCCCAAGTTCAGAAAAATACCCGGCCGCGTGCCGCACGGATTTATCGATCTCGGGCATGGCGTTGGGTTGGCCAAATCCCTCGTCAAGCACGCCGATCGTAAGATCTGAGATATCCTTTCCCAGGGCGCTGGAGTAGCGCGTGACCTTGGGATTGGGCGTTGCAAGACGCGTATCGATACCATCGGGTCCGGCGATGGCTTCGAGGAGCAAGGCATTGCTCGCGACATCAGCGGTCATCGGTCCGGCGTGATCGACATTAAACTCTGAAGACATGATGCCGGTATAGGGCACCAGGCCATAGGTCGGCTTGAGACCATAGAGGCCACAATGCGACGCTGGAATCCGCACCGACCCCGCCTGGTCGCCACCGATCGCCATATCGACCTCACCGGCGGCAACCAGCGCCGCGCACCCCGATGAGGAGCCACCCGTCGAGTGGCCCGGCTTGATTGGATTCTCAACCATGCCGGTAGCACTGGTGTGACTTCCGCTCGATGCCGAGAAAAATTCACAGACAGCCTTGCCGGCGATCTCGCCACCAGCATCGAGAATACGCGTCACAACCGTTGCATCGGTCTCTGGGACATAACCTTCAAGAAACGAAGCACCGTTCATCATCGGGACACCCGCAACGCAAACCGTATCCTTTACGACGACCCGTTTGCCGCGAAGTTTGCCGCGCGAGGCACCCTTGATGTCGGTCTTCACCAACCACGCGTTGTAAGGGTCGTCAGCGGCAGGCGGACGATAGCCGGGCGTTCTTGGATATTTGACTTCCGGAAGGTAGTCCGGAATTTGGTCGAGCCTTCGATAGGCCGGCATCGACCGCGAGATAACGTCGCGATAACAAGCGAGTTCGTCATCTGCGAGGTCAAAACCGATCCGCTCGGCGACGCGGCGCAATTGATCTTTGGTTGGCAGGGTTACGGTCATACATTCCTCCTGGCGAGATCGTTACTCTGCCGCGAATTGCTGGCACGGAGGAAAGAAAAACCGCCACCCCGAGGGGTGGCGGTTCGAGACCCGGGACTGTCGGAAATCTCTACATAGTAGGCAAAGACAGTGCGCTAGGCGGCAACTTCTGCCACGCTTGCTTCGATACGCTGCCTGTCAATACCGTACCAACTGGCGAGAAGTGTCAGGAGCGCTCCTTTGCGACCGCAGTTTGCGCAGCGAACTTCGGGAGCATAGGCCTCCACGAAGATTGTCTCGCCACAACGGCAGTCAACGAGCATTCCCTTCCAGATTTGTTCGACGATTTTCACAGTTCACCTCGACGGCTGACAAAAATGCTTATCAAGCCATAGAGCGCTGCAAGCGATGTGCCAGCGCCGATTGGCAACGCAGGCACCCGATTCGTGGTTAAATATTCCTTAGCGCCCGCGCGGTGCCCAAATCCAACCAACAAGGAGACCAACCGATGCCCGATGTCGTTCCGCATCTGAGATTGACCCAGGAAGGGGCACTCAAACTGCTCGACGCGGCAGTCGCAAAGGCCGAAGAAAACAAAACACCCATGTGCATCGCGGTCGTCGACGACGGTGGCAATCTGCTGGCATTCGTACGCATGAACGGCGCCAAAATTCACAGCATCGACACGTCAATTTCGAAAGCCCGCACGGCGGTATCAACCCGCAACCAAACCGGCGGCATTCCCTACGAACTAAGTATGAAGCTCGCGCTGGCCAGTGGCGGCAGGTACACAAATCTCAATGCCGGCTTGCCCATCATCGTTGATGGCCACGTGATCGGTGGCATCGGCGCCGGATCGGGCAGCGGGGCGGAGGACCTGGAGGTTACAAAGGCAGCCGTTGCCGTGATCGAGGGTAGCCAGCGTTTCGATGCTGCGGAGGCTTACCCGGCTTGAAGATGTCGCGCTTGAACTTGGCTCGACGGCAACTGGCGGGGCTGTTTGTGGTCGTGATGTTGCTCGGTGGTTGCGACGGCGTTGGCCTGCTCGCGACCGGCGGCTCATCGAGTGGCGTCAACTTTGGCCTGTCCCTAGATCTCGATCTGCTCCGCTTCGGAGACAAATCGGCCAAACCAGACAAAGCGGACCCACCCGAAACGACGGTAGATGCCGCCGACAAACCCGCCAAGAGTGGCCAGGAGAAAGCCGAGGAGAATAGCGAGGAGGCGCCATGATTTTTCGTCAGTTGTTCGACAATGTTTCGTCGACCTACACCTATCTGATGGCGAGTCGGCGCGGCGCCGAGGCGCTGATCATCGATCCCGTCTACGAGCGTGTTGAGCACTATCTCAGATTGCTCGAAGAGCTCGATCTCAAACTCGCCAAGGCCGTCGATACCCATGTCCATGCCGATCACATCACGGGCCTTGGCGAGCTCCGCGACCGCACCAAATGCATCACCGTGATGGGCCTGACATCCAGCGTTGACGTGGTGTCGATGCGCGTCGATGGGGGCGACGTCATCGAGGTCGAGGGGATATGCCTGGAGGTCATTCATACCCCCGGCCACACCAACGATTCCTATTGCTTCAAGATGCCCGATCGCGTGTTCACGGGCGATACCTTGCTGATCCGCGGCACCGGCCGCACCGATTTCCAGCACGGAGACCCCGCCGATGCCTACCACTCGCTATTCAGCAAATTGCTGACGTTGCCGGACGAAACCTTGGTCTACCCCGGCCACGATTACAAAGGTGACACGGTCAGCACGATCGGTGAGGAGCGTGCATATAATCCGCGATTGCAGGTTCAGTCGGCTGAGGAATATGTCGCGTTGATGAACAACCTCAACTTGGCCAATCCGAAGATGATGGATGTCGCGGTGCCGGCCAACCAGCGCATCGGCGTTCGGCAAACCGCTGACGGTGACGAAACCTGGTCGGTCGCGGCCGGCCAGGCATTGGGCGAGATCGGGACTGAGGACGTCCTCCTGGTCGACCTTCGCGACACCTCAGAGCGAACCCGCGACGGTGTCATTCCGGGCTCGGTTCACGTCCCCTATGCCGATGTCGATCCGGCCGTGCGTCCGGGCGGCCTGGTTCACTACGAGGCGATACAGGGTGCGAAACGCATCATGTATTATTGCGCCTTCGGCGAAAGATCAGCGCTCGCCGTGCAAACTTCACGTGACGCCGGGCTGTTCAATGTGTGTCATATCGTAGGCGGAATCGGCGCTTGGAAAGAGGTCGGCGGCGACATCGACATGCCGACGTCGTTAACTTAGCGGCCGCGTCCAAACCCCTACCGTGCGCCGCGCGCGTTGGGAAAAAACGCCTGCTGCCCGTGAATTCGAAACGAGGCGATAGCCGCCTGACCTTCCGCCGATAGCAGCCACGCGACGAAATCACGCGCGAGATCCGATCGAACATGCGGGTGGCGCGCAGCATTAACCGGGATAACACCGTATTGGTTATGGAGGTTTGGATCTCCGGATAGCTGAATTTCGAGATCCTGCTTGTTGGCAAAACTCAGCCATGTTGCTCGATCGCTCAAGGTGAACGCACCCAGCGCGGCCGCAACGTTGAGGGTTGCCCCCATGCCGCTCCCGGTTTCACGATACCAAGTACCGCTCGCGAAGCGCGGGTCGACGCCGGCAGCAGCCCACAAGGCCATTTCCTTCTTGTGCGTTCCGCTATCGTCGCCACGCGAAACAAACAATTCGTTGTCGCGCGCGATCCGCCCGAGCGCATCGACGACGTCGCGGCCCCTGGATCGCGCCGTATTTGGTCCGACGATCACGAAATCGTTGGACATCACATCATACCGGCGGGTGCCGAACCCGCCTGCGACGAAGGCGTCTTCCGAATCTCGATGGTGGACCAGCAGGACATCGGCATCGCCGCGCTGGGCAATCCGAATTGCCTGCCCGGTACCGACCGCGACAACCCGTACGGAAATTCCCGTTTGTTTCTCGAAGCGCGGCAGGATATGGGCAAACAGGCCCGAATTTTCGGTCGAGGTCGTCGACGCCAAGACGATGAAGCGTTGTTTGGCATAGCCAAAATCGGCGGCGATAACAAAACCAAACAAGACCGCTGAGAGAATCGCCGCCGAGACGGCAGCGCCTGCCGCGGTGCTCGCGATCCTCACCAAACGAGACGGCCCTCAATGAACGCACGGGCATCGACGCTACGCGGTGCGGAAAAAAACGCGTCCGACGGTGCGTGCTCGACCGAACGCCCCCGACACAGGAAGAGAACATCATCGGACACGCGGCGCGCCTGCGCCATGTCGTGCGTCGTCATGACGACCTTCGTACCGGCTTGATGAACCCGCATTAAAAGCTCTTCGATGGTGCGCGTGGCGCTGGGATCAAGGTTCGCCGTCGGTTCGTCGAGGAACAGGACTTGCGGCCGCGTAACCCAGGCACGCGCAATCGCGACCCTCTGTTGCTCACCGAATGATAGCCACCGCGCCGGCCGTTTTGCGAAACGAGCGAGCCCGGCCAGGGCCAGTGCTTCGCCTACGATTTCGTGGCGCTCGCGACGCGGAATACGACGGAGTTTGAGGGCGTATTCGACATTTGCCCTTACCGATCGCCGTAGCATGACCGGGCGTTGAAAAACCATCGCCTGATACCGCTTGGCGGCCTTGCCGTACGGACCATTCCATGCGATCTCGCCGCTGCTCGGCGCGATCAGGCCGTGCGCCAGCTTCAAGGTGAGCGTCTTACCGCAACCGTTAGGGCCGAGAATGACCGTGAAGGTTGCCGGATCGATACGAAAGTTCAGTCGATCGAGCAACTGATTGGCGCCAACGTTCAGCGAAACATCGCGAAACGCGAGCGGCAGGATACCAACGGAACCGGCATCGAGCCCTTTGTGTCGGTTGCGGACATCGTCGAGGGAAAAAATTTGACTCATCGAAACCTCTTCTAGACCGCGCTATGGCGCGGCGCCGTACCCTCGTTCACCAGGAACACTGTCGCGTTCACCACCACCGAGAGCAGCACCAGTAAGAATCCGAGACCGAGGGCAAGCCCAAGATCGCCGCGACTCGTTTCGAGCGCAATCGCCGTTGTCATGACCCGCGTCAGATGATCGATATTCCCGCCGACGATGATAACCGCACCGACCTCCGCGCTGGCACGCCCAAACCCCGCCAGCACCGATGTTCCGAGTTGCGCCCGCGCGTCCCATAGGAGCGTGGGAATGGCTGAGCGGCGGTCGGCGCCGAAGGAACGCAACTGATCGGCATATTCGACCCACAATTCCTCGATGATCTGCCGGCTCAAGGCGGCAATGATCGGGGTTACCAGCACCGTCTGGGCGATGATCATGGCCGTGGGTGTATACAGTAAACCGAACACGCCAAGCGGTCCGGAGCGGGATAGCAGCAAATAGACCGCGAGCCCGACGACCACTGGCGGTAGGCCCATCAGCGCGTTGATCAGCACTACCGAACCCGTGCGTCCGGGAAACCGAAACAACGCGATCGCGGCCCCCAACGGCAACCCGATGATCGCCGCAATTGCCACCGCTGCCAGGCTGACTCGCAGCGACAAGCCGACGACCTCGATTAGGCTGGGGTCTAAGGTGTAGACCAGCCGCGTCGCGCTCGCGAATGCCTGGGTAAATTCGTCCATTTAGTCGAACCGCGCGTTAATGCAGAATCGAGTTGTCACGAACCCGGTTGGATAAACTCGATGGTGAGGCCATCGTCGTTGGTCGCATAAACGATCCGGCGACCCGCGTTAGGGCCCTTGTCGGAGGTTTGGATGGGTCCGTGGGCCTGATAGCCGTGCGCCTGGGCGGCGACCATCGCAGCCTCGATATTGTCAACATCGAGCGCTATATGGGTGAAACCGGAATCGCATGGCCGTCCCTGGATTCGGCCTCGATCCGGCGGGTTGTCGTACTCGATAAACTCGAGGCGGTGGCCCGGGGCGTCAACGAACACCACTGTGATCGATGCACCGGGAACGCCCGTCACCTCCGATGCCATCTTCGGATCCCGTGTTAGCTTCTCGGTTGCCGGAAACCCGAGGACGTCACGATAAAACGCCAGGGTTTGATCCAGATTGGACACGGTAAAGCTCGTGTGATTGGTACCCAACACCCTAAATTCCGCCATTGTGGCCTCTCGCTCCCGCGTTGCGAACCGCACCATAACATTTCTCTCCGTCACCACTTAACCAGCGCGATCCGCCATTGATGATGGCGAGACTCTCCCCCATCATGGGTAGATGCAATCGAGAGGCACTTGGAGGAATCGATGTCACAAACACAGGTGAGCGACCACAGTGGCCCCGGTTATCCCCTTCATCCCGGATATTCGGTCGATGTTGAGGTGAGCCCGCGTCAAGTCCGCGTTATTTTTGCCAGCGAAGAAATCGTCAGGACGACCGGTGCGTTGCTCGTACATGAGACCGCGCACGTACCGGTCTACTATTTTCCGCAGGCCGATGTGCGGATGGATTTGATGACGCGAACCGACCACAGCACGAATTGCCCGTTCAAGGGGGACGCGTCCTATTGGACGATCGCGATCGGTGATCAGGTTTCTGAAAACGCGGTGTGGAGTTACCTCGATCCTTACGTCGAGGTTCCTGAGATCAAGGACCACGTGGCCTTCTACTGGAACAAGATGGATGCCTGGTTCGAGGAAGACGAAGAAATCTTCGTTCACGCGCGCGACCCTTACAAACGGATCGACGCCGTGCCATCGCGACGCGAAGTAAAAATAACGGTTGGCCGTGAAATCGTCGCCCAGTCGACCAATGCCCACTTCTTATTCGAGACCGGCCTGCCGACCCGCTACTACCTGCCCCGGAGCGACGTTCGGACAGACCTCCTGACATCCGCCGACACCAGCACCCGGTGCCCTTACAAGGGGATCGCCGCGTATTACGACCTAACGCTCGGTGACCAGACCTACGATGATTTGGTGTGGACCTATCCCGATCCCATCGCCGAGTGCCCAAAAATCAAAGATTTGCTCTGCTTCTTCAACGAACGGGTCGACGCAATCCACGTCGACGGCGAACTCGTGCTGAACGTCAAGACACCCTGGTCACCGCGCTAAGGCGTTTCCAGATAGAACTGCTTTACCCGCGCACTCCCGGACGGGAGTGGCTGTATGATTCTCGTGCTTGTGGTTCGGTACGCGCGCCCGCGTGGCGGCACACGGAGCTAGCTGGCGGCGCGGATCGACCACCGCGGCCCCTCAAAAAACCAATCTGATCCTTTCATCGATAGATGTGGGAGCGACGTCGGCCTCGTATCGATGTCGCGGGCCACGTCGCGACGACCGGAGAGGGACATGATTGATCAACGTAGAAAACAACAATTGGCGGCCATTGCCGTCATGGCCGTGTTTGTGATTGCACTTGGGGTGAGCCAAGCGAATCCAGCGCAGGCCGAGAAACAGCCGCGCATGGGGCGCGCTATTGCGCTTCTAGTCGAGGCGCGCGAGCAGCTTCAGAAAGCCTCAACGGACAAGGGCGGCCATCGGGTCAGGGCAATCAACCAGATCAACAAAGCCATTACCGAAATTCGCAAAGGCATCCGTTACGACAACCGCAATTAGCGGTTGGCAGATGCCGAGGCTGTCGCCGCCTTAGGTCCGGCGTGGTGCGATGAACGAGGTTGGTCTAGTTCGATTTGCGACCGACGATTTCGAGGACTTCATCCTTGGTCATGACATCGCCGAACTGCTGAAGGAAAGTCTCCAGCGTTGCGAGATGTTCGCGGTCGCTGGGAGCCGCGCACGCGTCTGACACCATGACTACTTTGAAATCCAAGGCCATGGCATCGCGCCCGGTTGATTCGACGCAAACATTGGTCTTGGTGCCCGCGAGAATCAGGTTCTCGATGCCGAGGCTGCGCAGCACGCGCTCGAGCCGCGATGCGCCCGAGGTGAACGCGCTGTAGCGGTTCTTTGTCACCCGCAAATCCCCGTTGTCCACGTCGAGATCCTTCCACAGAAGCGTGCCGTGACCGCCTTCGGACATGTTCTCGAGCATCGCGTCGACCTTTTTGGGATCACCGACAATATGGGTAAAAAAGCCTTCCCAATCGGTCACACCGGGGGCGCCGGCGTTTTGATGGTTGACCCAGATTACGCGCACGCCACGCCTGCGAAGTTCGTCGGCCAACTCGTTGATTGCCGGAACGACATCGCGCGCCACCGGAACTTCAGCCGGGGCGCCGGGCTCGACGAACGTATTCTGCATGTCGACCACGACCAGAGCCGTCTTGGCGGGATCGATCGATTCAAACAAATGAACGCGGCCCCGCCGTGCGAGTACCCGCTCGATAATGTCCTGACCAATTTCGACGTTGTGCATCGGTTTCTCCGCTAATTATTTTTTAGTGAACCGCAGCGCTGGCGGGATCCTCTTCCTCCGGCAGCTCGGTAAGCGAGGTCGGCCCCGCTTGATGATGGATCATTCGCCAAGCGCCGCCCTCGCGAACAAATAGATTGGTAGCAACCAGGAATCCGCCACCCACCTGCTCGTAGCACAGGACATAAGCCAGATCGCCGCAAACGTGCGCACTCGCCCCATGGCAGGTAATTTCCGGCGGATTGGGACCTTCGAGGATCGCTTGCCAGCTCTCCATAACCTCGTCGCGCCCGGTAAGCGCTTGCCATCCGGGGTGAATAACGGCGACCGGCGCCTCGGTCGACCACAGCGCCTCCATTGCCGCCATATCACGTTCCGCAAAAGCGCTATAGAACGCATCGTTGGCAAAGAGGACGGCTTCACGATTGGCGGTCATGTCAGATGCCTCAATCGGTCCGATCTGGGCCGATGCCCTTAGGTGATGAACTTCGTGAACCCGCCGTCCACATTCCAACATACACCGGTAATGAATCCGGCCACCGAATCAGACGCAAGAAAAGTAACCACGTTGCCGACATCTATCGCCTTGCCGGTTCGTTTCATCGGCAATTCGGCCGAGAGATTGGTAAAGACCTCTTCCTTGTCCTTGCCGACATGGGGGATGAATTCGAGCGCCAATTCCTCCCACAATGGGGTCCGGATAAATGCCGGATTGACGCAGTTGACGCGTATATCGGGCCCGTAGTCCTGGGCCCAGGTTTTGGTGAGCGAGAGCATCGCGGCCTTGGCCGAGTTGTAGTCACCCATGCCGCTAAAACCCGAATGACCGCCCACCGAAGAGATGTTGACGATGTTGCCGCCGCCTTGTTTTTTCATTTGCGTCGTCGCAAGGCGCGAAAAACGAATACACGACCACAGGTTTAAATTGTAGACGTGGGCCCAGGTTTCGTCGGGTTCGTCGAGGAAATGCTGGGTCGATGCCTCACCGCCGGCATTGTTGACGAGGACATCAAGGCGCCCCCATTTATCGAGGACAGCGTCGATCACACTGTCGATGTCGGCTTTGTTGGTGACGTCGGCCCTAACTCCCAAGGACTCGGCACCCGCCGCCTGCGCGTCAGCGACGGTCTCGTCAATCGCATCTTGTCCTCTTGCACAAACCGCGAGCTTGCAGCCTTCGGCCGCGAGTGCAGCCGAAATGCCCCGACCAATTCCCTTGCTGCCGCCGGTGACCAGCGCAACTTTGCCGCTCAGCTCGAAATTCATAATCTCCGCCTCCCCAAACACTTCGTTCCACAATAATCGCGGCGGATGTTACGCGCGCGGGCTACCCCCCTTCAAGGCCGCTCACCCTTAATAACCCAAGATAACCCACGGGCTCCGCAAACTGCCGGGGCTGCGTTCCCAGCCAAGCGCTGCTAAGCTCTGGGTAAGTCTGATTGAAGGGGGCGGCGCAATATGGCGCCCGAGCGTCGTCGGCACATTTTTGAACTTCTCGAACTGTCCGGCAACCGCCAAGGACTAGCGGTTCTCGCCCAATTGCTGCTTGTCGGTCTGATCCTTCTCAACGTCGTCGCGGTCATCGTCGAGTCGTATGCGCCCGTTGCGCACGTTGTTGCGGCTGAACTGCAATGGTTCAAGATTGTCTCGATCGGTATCTTCACGTTGGAGATCGCATCGCGGCTTTGGCTTTGCACGGACGATCCCCACGGGCATTACCGGCAGCCAGTGATCGGCCGTTTGCGCTATCTGGTCACGGCACAAACGCTTATCGATATCGCTGCAGTCGTTCCGTTCTATTTGGGATTGGCACTCGATCTTCGTTTTCTGCGCGCGTTTCGCCTGATGCGAGCGCTTCGTCTGACCGTATATGGCGCGGCGGTCGAGAGTCTCGCTGCGGTGTTTTACAACGAGCGGCGATCCCTGTTCGGCGCACTCGTTGTCATGATGCTGCTTCTGATTGTCGCCTCCAGCCTGGTTTACTTCGTTGAGCGCGCCGCCCAGCCGGTAGCGTTTGCCAGTATCCCCCACGCCATGTGGTGGGGATTGGCGACCTTGACCACGGTTGGCTACGGCGATGTCACACCGATCACCTCATTGGGCCGCTCGTTCGGTGGAATCGTGACGATTCTTGGGGTCGGCATGTTTGCGCTGCCGGCGGGAATTCTCGCGTCTGGCTATGCGCGCGAGCTGAGGCGCCGAGAATTCGTTGGCACCTGGGATCTCGTTGCCAGGGTGCCGCTTTTCACCAGTCTGCCAGCGGCGCGCATTGCCGATATCGCGGCCATGCTGGAGCCCCGCAGTGCGCACGTTGGTGAGATCATCGTCCGCAAGGGCGACCATGCCGATAGCATGTATTTCATCGTCGAGGGGGAGCTTGAGGTCGACGTGTCGCCGCAGCCTGTCATTCTGAGAAACGGTAATTTCTTTGGCGAAATGGCGCTCATCGCCCACGGCGACCGCACCGCCACGGTGACCGCAGCGACACCCTGTCAGCTGCTCAGCTTGCAGGCGCTCGACCTCGCCAATTTCCTCGACAACAACCCGGAGCTGCGTGAAACGCTTTCGCGGGTTGACGATGAACGCCGCCAAGCGACTCAATCCGACGCTCCCGGCGATGCGACCGACGATGTGGTCGATGTCGACAGTCGCCGAGCCGCAGGTTCGGGCAGGTAGCATGGCCGGCCAGACGCTGGCTGAGAAGCTGGTGGCGCAGGCTTGCGGTCGCGACACCGTCGTGCCCGGCGAGATCGTCACCTGCGCCGTCGACCTCGCCATGATGCACGACTCCGGTGGACCGCGTCGGGTCAAGCCGATCCTCGAAAAGCTCGGCGTCGACGTCTGGGATCCTGGCAAAGTCGTGGTGGTGACCGACCACTTCACGCCGGCGAGCGATGCCGAGAGTGCAAGAATTCTCGACCTGACACGCAAATGGGTGACCGCGAACGGGGTTGCCAATTTCTATGATCTGCAGGGCATCTGCCATGTCGTCCTTCCGGAACGCGGACATTTACAACCCGGCATGTTCGTGGTCGGCGGTGACAGCCATTCGCCCACCGGGGGCGCGTTCGGATGCTACATGTTCGGCGTCGGCGCCACCGAGATGGCGGGGGTGCTGGCGACCGGCGAAATTTGGCTGCGCGTGCCCGACACCATCCGGTTGATTTGGAATGGACGATTTGGTCCCGCCGTCAGCGCCAAGGACGCGATGCTCGCGATGTGCGCGGCACTCGGCATGGATGGCGGCGACTATCAGGCGATCGAATATGCCGGCGAAATGATCGCCGACCTCGACATGTCGGAGCGCATGACCTTGTGCAATATGGCGGCCGAACTCGGTGCCCAGGCTGGTCTCATTGCGCCCGATGCCACCACCGCCGCCTACCTCAGCGATTGCGGTGTCGAAATCGGTGATACCAGCGTTTGGCACTCCGATGACGCAGCCACGTTTCGTGACACGCACGTTTTCGATGCGACGACGCTAAGTCCGCACGTAGCCTCACCCCACAGTCCGGCCAACTCTGCGCCGATCGAAGACGCCGAGCCGACACCGGTCGACCAGTGTTACATCGGCGCTTGTACGGGCGCCAAGCTGGTCGATCTCAAGATGGCGGCCGAGATATTGCGCGGTCGACAGGTTGCCCATGGCGTGCGCCTGCTGGTCGCACCGGCATCGGCACGCACGATGTCGGCAGCCGCAGCCGATGGAACCTTGGCTGTTCTCACCGAAGCCGGCGCGATCATATTGCCGTCCGGCTGCAATGCCTGCGGCGGCTACGGCACCGGCGTGCTTGCCGAAGACGAGGTTTGCATTGCCTCGACCGCCCGTAACTTCAAGGGCCGGATGGGCGCGAGCACCTCAAAACTCTACCTCGGCTCGCCCTATACCGTGGCGGCCTCGGCCATCGCCGGTCACATTACCGACCCCCGCGATCTGCTCTGCGCGACCACCACGGAGGCGGCGTGAGCGGATCGGCGTCGCGAGGCCGTGCCTGGGTGTTTGGCGATAATGTCGACACCGATGCGCTGGCGCCCGGCCTCTACATGAAGCGACCCATCGACGAACTCGCTGCGCACTGCCTCGAAACCGTCAATCCGAATTTCGCAACTTCCGTGGCGGCCGGTGACTTCGTAATCGCGCGACGGAATTTTGGCATGGGCTCTTCACGCGAACAGGCTGCTCAAACCCTTAAGCACCTTGGCGTTGCCGCCGTCATTGCGCAGTCTTTTGCCGGGATTTTCTATCGCAACGCGCTCAACCTCGGCTTGCCCGCCATCGTTTGCGAGCACACCCAACAGATCGCCGACGAAGATCAACTCCGAATTGATCTTGGCGCGGGATTGTTGGAAAACCTGACCCAGACCGAGACCCTCGATTGCGAGGCAATTCCATCGCATTTACTTGGCTTGGTCAGCGACGGCGGTTTGGTGCCTCACCTAGAGAAACGATTCCAACGCTCCCGAAGCCAGAAGGAATGAATAAAGTCCATGACGACACTGCGGGAACGCTTAAGCCCAGCTAATATCCTGCTTGCACCGGGCGTGTACGATGCTCTGGGCGCGCTGATGGCGGAACGTGCCGGTTTCGACGCGATTTACCTATCGGGTGCCGGCATTGCCTATACCCGGCTTGGCCGACCCGATATTGGCCTCGTTGACATGAGCGAAGTTGCCGCAACCCTGGCGCGCATCCGCGAACGTGTCGACCTGCCGATCATCGCCGATGCCGATACCGGCTACGGCAACGCGCTCAATGTTCGACGAACCGTTGTCAATTTCGAACGCGCCGGCGCCAATGCTATCCAACTTGAAGATCAGACGCTGCCCAAACGGTGCGGCCATCTCCAAGGCAAGGTCCTGGTCTCGACCGGCGAGATGGTCGGCAAAATCAAGGCGGCGCTGGACGCCCGCGACAATGACGATCTACTCCTCATCGCGCGCACCGACGCGATCGCCGTAGAGGGGTTTGATGCCGCGCTGGAGCGCGCCGAGCGATATGCCGAGGCCGGTGCTGACATGCTGTTCGTCGAAGCGCCGCGTACACGTGAGCAGCTCGAAGCGATCGGCAACCGCTTCAGCAACCGTGTGCACGTGATGGCAAATATGGTCGAAGGTGGCAAAACGCCGGTTCTGGCTGCCGCCGAGCTTCAGCAGCTCGGCTTTTCCTTCGTTATCTTCCCCAGCGGGCTGCCGCGCGCGGTGATTCGGCTAATGGAGAGCTATTTCGCGACCCTCAAGGACGATGGAACCACCGCCGGCATGCGCGACGTCATGCTCGATTTTCAAGGGCTCCAGGAGCGCCTCGGCACGGATGAGATTTTGGCCGAAGGTGCCCTCTACGATGCGGCCAATTTCGACTAGCGTGCCGTAGATTTAGGCTCGATTTAGCCGGCTAAGCGGCGAGCACGCTATCACTTAACCTCGGTTGGCGAGCAGCGAGCCCCGCCTCGTCGACAATAGTCCAGCGATGCCGACGCGCCGTCTTCACGGCAAGCTCGACCGCCGGGGTATGCTTTCGGCCGGCCAACGTAACCAGGCTGATTGTGCGCATTGGGGCCGGCATGGCGACCGAGCGCACCACGATCCCGTCGATTGGCAGGCTCGATTGCGGCACCAGGGCACAACAATTCTCGCGCAATGCCGCCGCCTGGATCCAATCGCTGTCTTCATGACCGGAGCAAATCCCACTCGGCACGACCGTGGCGGCATGGCTCTCCATAAAACCGACTGGCAACAAGCAGGGCTGTCGGTTGACGGCTGATAGCGGCACTGCATCGTTGCTCGCGAGACTATGTTCGCGTGGAAAGGCGACCATATAGGCCTCGTCAAACACCGCCAGGGCGACAAATCGCGACGGCAAATCGAGCGACTCCAGGAACGCAATATCGATATCGCCACGGCTCATGGCTGCAATGATTTCGCTGGCGGGCGCGATGGTCAATTTGAGATCGAGCGAATGGATTTCGTCTTTGATGCGTTTGAAGAAATTCACGAATCGTTGCGGAGAAAGCGAGGTCATCACGCCGATGTGGAGCGGTGCCAGATCGAGTTCCTGATAGCTCGACGCATCCGAACGCGCCGCATGCGTCGCCTCATGGATGCGCTGGAGGTGCGGCCGCATCAGTCGGCCCAGCTCAGTTAGATGGGTAGAGGCGCGCTCGCGCCGAAACAACAATCCGCCGAGTTCATCTTCGAGTTTCTTGATTGCCCGCGTCAGCGAGGGTTGCGCGACATGGCATCGGTCGGCCGCGCGCGTGAAGTTGAGTGTCTCGCAAACGGTTAGGAAGTAGCGGACCTGGTGCATTTCCACGGCGGATCCTCCCAGTCTCTGGTGATTCGCCATGTAATCAGTGTGCTGACGACCCCAATTCACAACGCCGTTAGCTAACCAAATTGTAATGTTGCATCGCTCAGCGCACCGATCCGCCCCTAGTGGATGGAATCCAACATATGGTACCCATACGACGGCTTGCCGAGTTCGCCGGTTAGGCGCGCGAAGCGTGGCGATGCCCCAAGGGACCATTGGGCATCGGAAGCTTTGCGCAACGCGGCCGGTGAGCTCGGCAAGCTGCCCTGTGGGTCGCGAATCCCGGTCCCCCGGTGCGTCGAAACCCCTCGACGATGCCCAGCGGTCCCTTGGGGCATCGCCTGCGGACTTCCTCCTGCCGAGCTACCGGGATTCGCGATCGTATGGGTACCATTTGTTGGATTCCATCCACTAGATGTGGTGTCTCAGTAGGTTGTTCATTCGGCCCCGCTTTGAGAAGCTGATGTTTGAAAAGAACAGAAGCTGATCGCCGGAGGACCGAATGAACATCCATAAGAATGCCCGCCTGACCCCGAAGGGTCGAGAGATATTAATCTCTCGACTGGAACGCGGCGAACACCCGTTGGACGTGGCGACAGCAATGGGCACCAGTACCAGTACGGTCTACAAATGGTGGCGGCGCTATCGCGCGGAAGGCTTTGGCGGGCTTGTCGACCGCTCCTCAAGGCCAATGACCAGCCCGCATAGAACACCTGGTGAGCTTGAGGCGAAGGTGATTGCCCTGCGCAAGCAACGGCGCATCTATCACCGCATCGCCGCCGAAGTTGGTGTTTCCAAAGCCACGGTGGGACGGATCCTGACCCGACACCACCTCAACCGCTGGCGCGACCTCGACCCCGCCCAACCGGTACGCCGCTACGAACGCGCCAAGCCCGGCGAGATGATCCACATCGATATCAAAAAACTCGGCCGCTTCAACCAGGTCGGGCACCGCATAACCGGTGATCGAACCGGCCCAAGAACCGGACCCAACAGGGGCTGGGAATACGTCCACGTCTGCATCGACGACCACTCCCGCCTCGGCTTCGCAGACATCATGCCAAACGAGAAAAAAGACAGCGCCGTCGCCTTCTTGATGGCCGCCCTCGCTTGGTACCGGCGCTTCAATATCACCGTCGAACGGGTCATGACCGACAATGGATCGTGCTACAGGTCATTGGCCTTCACAGACGCCTGCAAAAACCTCGGGCTCAAACACATCCGCACCAAACCCTATACACCCAAAACCAACGGCAAGGCCGAGCGCTTTATCCAATCTTCTCTGCGCGAATGGGCCTACGCTCAAGCCTATGAAAGCTCACAGCACAGAGCACGTGAGCTCCCCATCTGGCTACACCACTACAATTGGCACAGACCTCATGCCGGGATAAATGGAAATCAACCCATCAGCCGATCAGGCTTGGATGTCAATAACCTCATGAGACTCCACAACTAGAGCCTGCGGTGGGCCGGAGTCCGCCCCTGAACCTGTGGTTTCAAGCGACCGTTTTCATCAAAATCATTGTCGGGATGGAAATAGAGCGGCTCGATCGAATCGATATCTCGCAAGTAAACGCCATAGTCATCGACATACTGGCTGCGCTCAGCGTCGCTGAGATAGCTGGTGCCATAGGCGATGAACGGAGGGAGCACCTCGAGACCCAGATAGTGCAAACAGCCATTGTGAAGGGGCCACAGATTGACCCATAGGTCGCCGTGGATGCCATCGGACTTGAAGTCGTTCTCACGCGCGCCCATCGTCAGCGCGCACATCGCGCGACGACCCCCGAGTTTGCCCGTCCCGTAGCGGCCTTCGTGATCGTAGAGGGCACCGTAAACGAACACCCGATCGATCCATCCCTTGAGGATCGCGGGAACCGAAAACCACCACAGCGGAAACTGCAAGATCACCATCTCACAGGCGTACAGTTTGTCGATCTCTGCCTGGATGTCTGGCGCGAAACCCTCTTCGCGGGTCGCGTGCGACTGCTCGGCGCCATAACGGAAGACCGCGTCATCGCGAACGCTTTCAAAATCTCGCCGCCCGTGAACGGCTTCGAAATCCATGGCATGGAGGTCGGAGAGCACGAGGTCGTGCCCCGCGGACGTGAGAACCTCAAGCGCCCGGTTTTTCATCTGGCCACTCAAACTCGCAGGTTCGGGATGGGCGTACACGTACAGAATCTTCATCGTTCGTTGCGCTCCTCGGGCGGCGATGACGCGTCCAATAGGTAAAATACCGAACGGGTTGGACTGCTGAACTCACGCCGCCGAATCCGGAACCCGGCCGCAATCAACTTGCTTTCCAGCGCCTTAAGGCCGTAGCCGCGATAGCCGACCTCCCATTTATGGCCATAGGGGTCTCGCGGTGGACTGAATTTCCGCAGCCCGCGAAACTTCTTAAGCGCGAAAGCCCGACGCCAGGTATGCCAGTTGAGGTAGAGACTGAAATCGAACTGGAAGCCCTCAAACGGAACCGAGATGATGACGTGGCGGGGTTGCGCCGCACGAAACAGAGCGAGATAGCGCCCGACGTCGTCCCAGGGCAGGTGCTCAAGGGTCTCACAGCAGATAATGCAATCAAATCCGTTGAGGTCGCTGGTCGTCACCTCTTCGAGGCTGCGCACGATATGGCTGACGCGATCATTGTCGTGCTGGCGCGGCAACCGATCGAGCGAGGTCACCCGGTAGCCCGCATTATCGAGCATCGCGCTCACGATCCCGAGATAGGGGCCGACCTCGAGCACGGTCTCCACCGCCAGGTCGGCCAACAGATGCACCTGCAACCACTGATGGGTGATGCGCTTGGCCGAATAGTAGCGGTGCCACTCGGCGCGCCGCTCGGTCTGGTCAGCAATAAAATGATCGCTCATGAGCGCGCACTACAAACGCCGCCCGCCGGCGGCTCAATCCGCGGATTCAGTTAGAATCGAAGGGGATTGCCGGTCAAAGCAATTCGTTCGACCGCAACACCATCATCTTCTCAATTTGCATTTCGTGCATCGAGCCCGGCATGCCGCCGACTCCGTGCCCGGAAACGCCGAGACCGGCAAATGGCATCCAATCGACTCGGAAAGCGGTGTGGTCGTTGACCATCACCGCGGAGCAGTTGATCCGCGCATAGACCCGCAGTGCGGTGTCGAGGTTCTGGGTGAACACCGCTGATTGGAACGAGAACGGCACGCCATTGGCCCGGGCGACGCCGGCATCAATGTCGTCGCAGGTGTAGACGCAAACCACCGGTCCGAAGATTTCGTTTTGGCTCACATCGGCATCGTCCGGCGGATCAAGCAACACGGTCGGCATATAAGTGGTCGGCGTCAACCTCTCGCCGCCACACAGAAGTTTGCCGCCACCCGCGACCGCAGCCTCAACCCATTTGTGCACGCGATCGACCTCAGCGGTACTGATCAGGGGCCCGACTTCGGTTTTGGCATCTGTGGGATCGCCGACCACGAGTTTCTGCGCGGCCTCGGCAAGTTTCTCTGCCAAGGTTTCGGCAACGCTTTTCTCAGCGAAAACCCGCTGGACCGACACACAAACCTGACCGCCGTGATAAAAGCCGCCCTTGGCCAAAACCGGAACAGCGCTGTCGAGATCGGCATCTTTGGCGACGATAACCGGCGCCGCGCCGCCATGTTCGAGCCCGCAGCGTGCACCAGGCGCCAACTTCGACCGCAACATCCAGCCGACCCAGGCGCTACCGATGAAGCTAAAAAACGAGACCCGCTCGTCGGTCACCATTTCGGTTGCGGCGGCTGAATTTTCTGTCAATGCCAGCTGAGCCCAGCCGGCCGGCAATCCGGCTTCCTCAAGGATATCGAGGAACGCAATAATCGACATTGGTGTCGAACTCGCAGGCTTGATCAAAACCGGGCAGCCCGACGCGATCGCCGGCGCCACCTGATGGACCCCCATGTTGAGCGGATGGTTGAAGGCGCTGACCGCAACGACGACACCAATCGGCTCCTTGCGGGTGAACGCGAGTCTACCAGCCGAGGCGGCGTTGACATTCATCGGGATGACCGTCCCCGGTTCGGTTCGCAGAACTTCGATACAGTTTTCGACGCCGTCGATGGCCCGGGCCACCTCAACTTGCGAATCGATCAGCGGCTTGCCGCCCTCGCGCGCCGCATCAACAGCGAGCTGATCGGCACGCGTTTTCATGATCGCCACCGCGCGATGTAGTATCTCGATACGTTGTGGCTGGGGAAGCCACTTATCGCGATCCCGGTGGAGATCGTAGGCGGTCGCCAAGCGGCTATTGATTCCGGCGGAGCCAATCGTTTCCAGCCGCGCAATTTCTTGGCCATCGAAGGCCGTTTCGACAATGAGCTCCTTGGCCTTCGATGCGCACATAGAGATATCCCCCATTTCGCCCGAGCCCATGCGGCTCGTGCTCCCCGATTTTCGCACTTTACGGCATCGACAGCGGAAGCCAAACGAGCGGCCGGCTCACATGTTTTGAGCACCGGCCTGCGGTTGCGCAACCCCTGTGGGTGTTGTCAACCCTTCTTGTGGCCGAAGGCTGACTCCGGGACGATGTCATAATCGTCCGCGTCCGGCGCTTTCCAGAAAAATTGCAGCGTCGAAGTGCCCTTGCGCTCAAAGTAGAGGAGATAGAAATCATACCAGCCGGGCTCGGTGACATTGACATCGGCCCAGTTGGTCATCTGATCACCATGGACGTCGGGATCTTCAAGCAACAAGGCGTCGTCGATCTTGATCCGGATACCATCATTTGAGTTGGCCACGAAACGATAGGTCCCCGGCTTGTCGAGCTTGATGTAGCCCTTGATTTCAGCACCAACGCCATCGCTTTGCCCGCTGGTAAGGGCATCGCCTTGCCCGACATGGTAGTCGAGCTTGGCGATCGGTGGGCCCGGCTTGGCCTTGCGGCGGCCGACGAGATCGGCGATTTCCTTGATATCGCGTACGTAGATCTTCCAGTAACTCACCGCCAGGCCCCGCGACAGCTCACCGTCGTTGGGCTGCGGATCTGCCAACTCGGGGCTCAACGCCTGCTCTTGCTCGGGTGCAAAATCGTTGACTTCAACGTGATCCGCAAAGCCCGGCACAATCATCGCCCCGGTGAAGAGGACTGATATCGTTGCGACGATCAATCCGCGACGCCACCTGAGCGGCGCAGACCTGCCAAACATGATTGCCATCCCACTCCCCGTCTTTATTCGGTATCGTTTTACCTAGACTTTGCGGCTGAAATTAGCCCGCTATGTCTCGATTCCCAAGTAGTTTCGGGCGCCCGGTGGTGATCGCGAACCGCGGCAGCAACCGAACGCTCGAACCACCGGCACACGACGCCTGCGGCGAAGATCGAGATCCACGAAGGAGTGAACAAAGGCATGCCGACGCATGAAACCAATCTAGGGGGCCTACGCAGACGCCTGCTTCGCTTCGTCGAGCATCGTCATGTCCAACGCCTCGTCACCGTGCTGATCCTGGTAAACGCGATCACACTCGGTCTCGAAACATCGGCTGTGGCGATGGAAATTGCGGGCGATGTTCTTTCGTTCCTCGACCGCTTTGTCATCGCCATGTTCGTCATCGAACTCGCAATCAAACTCATCGCGCTGGGTCCACGTTTTCCGCGCGATCCATGGAACGTTTTCGACTTTGTGGTCGTCGGCATCGGCTTGTTTCCTGCGACCGAAGGTTTCTCCGTGTTGCGCGCGCTCCGCGTGCTGCGCGTACTTCGCTTGGTCTCGGTTGTCCCCAGCATGCGCAAAGTCGTGCAAGCGCTGCTTACGGCGATCCCTGGATTAGCCTCGATTATCGCCCTGCTGTTGCTCATTTTTTATGTGTTCGCGGTCATGGCGACACGTTTGTTCGGCACCGAATTTGCCCAATGGTTTGGCACAATCGGCGGGTCGATGTTCTCTTTGTTTCAGATCATGACGCTCGAGAGCTGGTCGATGGGAATCGTTCGACCCGTGCTTGAAGTTTACCCCTACGCCTGGGCGTTCTTTGTGCCGTTCATCCTGATCACCAGTTTTGCTGTGCTCAATCTGTTCATCGCCATCATCGTCAATGCCATGCAGTCGCAAAGCGACAGCGAACAACAGGAAGCCATGGCGGAGATCAGCGCCCGTGGACAGGACGAACGCGAGCGCATCGTGGCCGAGTTGGAGGGCGTAAAACGGGAAATTGCGGCCCTCCGATCGACACTTGAAAAGGACGACCCCGAAGCGGTGGGTAAGTAGCTTGATCATGATGACCCCAAATGTCGGCTCGAGTGTCGGCTCGAGTGTCGGCTTAGGTGTCGTCTCGAGTGTCGGCTCAGGAGTCGATCCGCTTGGTGCCGTCAAGGCGCTGGAGTACATTGCGCACACCGTCGGCGGAGAGGATGAGTATGGTCAAGCGCGCTACCTTCACGGCCAAACAGGTTGCCAATCGACTTAGCGTTTCGGTCGGATCGGTAACGCGCTGGATCGAAAGTGGTAAGCTCACCGCGTTCAAGGACGGCAACCAGTGGTGGATTCGCGACGAAGATATCGACCGGTTCCTCGCGTCATCGGGCCCCGAAGCCGCGGACGAAGACGACGATCACTATTAACGGTGGGTATAGCGAGCGGCGGACGCCCTACAGCGCACCGTTGCCGAGCTCCGCAAGTGCGATCTCAATGGGGTCATCACCGAGCAGCAACCGCAATCGTTCCTGGTCGGCTGCACCGAGGTCGCCAACCTCGCTGACAACGGCGACACGATCGAATTCGTCCGGGAGCTGCCGGAGTGGCACAGCATTGCGATTTTCGCTGACGAAACCCGCGCGTCGCGCCCGCTTTTCGATCCGCGCCTTGAGAAGTCGCTCGACAAGATCGAGATATCCGTCGTGAAACGTATTGTTGCAGGGCGCATAGTAAAATTGTATGCGATTGGCCTCGGCAACAAGCGCGGCGCTCATGCGATGAAGTTCATTGAACGCACCGAGGCGCGCGTCGAAGGCGGCATCGTAGATGGTCTCGCCCGCATCATCGCGCAGCACGTGAGTTAGGCCAATCAGGCGGGTCAGGTGCTGATCAATGCGGCTGATCAATTGTGTGGTTTGACCGACATAGGCGACGATGCGGTCGGGCTTGTAGACCTTCACGCGAAGATAGACCGCGGCCATATCGAGACTGGCAATCTCATCGAGATCGGTCGGCAGGTTGCCAGGTCCCAGGGGACCCAACCAGTTGAGCGTAATCGCCACCGACTGCCTCCGCTTGAGTCTAAGAGGCCAACCCGAAACTAGTTGAGTGATTTCAGTCGGTTGTGGCTTACTCGGTTGTGTCAAAGCAAACGAGGAGGCACAACATGTGGACCGAAATCACTCGCCCGAATTATGAGCGCCGTGGCGGGCGCTACGCAAGCGACCTGACGGATCGAGAGTGGGCGTTGATCGCGCCGCTCATGCCGCCGCGCAAGAAGATCGGCCGGCCGAGGACGACGGACCTGCGCCATGTCATGGATGCGGTCATGTACATGGCCTCGACGGGCTGCCAGTGGGCGATGTTGCCGAACGACTTCCCTCCGCCTTCCACGGTCCAGCGCTATTTCTACGACTGGCGCTCCAACGGCCTGCTGGAGAGCATCAACCATCACCTGGTCATGGCGGCCCGGGAGCTGGAAGGACGCGAGGCCGGCCCGAGCGCCGGGGTGATCGACAGCCAGAGCGTGAAAACCACGGAAAGCGGTGGTGTTCGGGGCTATGACGCGGGCAAGAAGATCAAGGGCCGCAAGCGTCACATCGTCACCGATACACTCGGCCTGCTGGTCGGCCTGATCGTGCACGCAGCCGATATCCAGGACCGCGACGGCGCGCCCGAGGTCCTCAAATCGATCCGTCATCGCTTCCCCCGGCTGCGTCACCTCTTCGCCGACGCCGCCTACGCGGGACCGAAACTCGAGGGCGCCCTTGAGGACATCGGCCGCTGGAAGCTCGAGATCATCAAGCGCTCAGACACCGCCCAGGGCTTCGAGCTCCTGCCCAGACGATGGGTCGTCGAGAGGACCTTCGCCTGGCTCAACCGATGCCGTCGACTGGCCAAGGATTGGGAGAAATCAATCGCCTCCGCACAGGCATGGATTCTTGTCGCCAACATCCGACTCCTCACAAGGCGGCTCGCAAGGTACTGTTATCAAACATAGAGTTTCGAGTCGGACTCTAAGTGAGGATTACTGCCAAACCCGGGACGCGACATCGACGATCCGTTCGAGTTTTGCGCGTTCCTCGTCCTCGCTCAGGCCGCCGCCGCCGACCGCGGTGGCGAAACCGCATTGCGGACTCAAGGCCAACCGCTCCAGAGGAACGTGGGCACTGGCTGCGTCGATTCGCTGCCGCAGCATATCGATCGGCTCCAACATGGATCGTTTCGAACTCACCAACCCCAACACAACGTATTTGTCGTCCGGTACAAATCGGAGCGGTTCGAAATTACCGGCGCGGTCATCGTCATATTCAAGGCAATAACCATCGACCCGGACCTCATTGAACAGACGTTCGGCGACCGGTTCGTAGCCGCCGGCAGCGATCCACTTGCCGCGATAATTGCCCCGGCAGAGGTGCATAGCGATCGTCATGCCCGGCGGCCGATCCGCCACGACGGTGTTGAGAGCTGAAATGTAACGGTTGATCAGCACCTCGGCCGACCATCCCCATTGGGAAACTTTCTCGCGCACGGCGGGATCGCAGAGTAGTGCGATCGGGACTTCATCGAACTGCACGTAATCGCAGCCGATCTCGCCGAGTTCGCGCAACTCCTCACGATAGATGTCGATCAGCGCCTCCCAGAAGAGATCCGGATCGGGGTAGGCGTTACGATCCACGCCGTCGGGACCGCGCATAAAGTGCATGGCGCTGGGCGACGGCAACGTCACTTTGATCCGCGCTGCCGGGGCATCGGCGATGCGGGTGTTGGCATAGGTGAACTCATCGGTGGCGATGCCGCGCCGGCGGCTCAGTCGGCCGCCGACGTGCGGCACATCGACACCCAGATCGCCGCCTTGTGCATCGGTGAAGTGGAATGACGTCGGCTTGTTGGTCATCCCGTCAACCGCGTCAACGAAACCCGACATCCATGACGACCGGCGAAACTCCCCATCGGTTAAGGAGCACAGCCCGCAGTCGAGTTGCATGCGCAACACGTCGTCGATGCAGGTATCCCGCACAACCTCGAACATCTGCGCGGTGATTTCGCGGCTGCGATATTGTTTGAATGCCGCGCGCAACTTTTGCGGACGTAACAAACTGCCGATGTGTTCGGCTCGGTTGGGCGGCGTGGAATAATTTGAACCGTTCATTGGATCTCGTGCCTATGCGAGGTTGAGCGCGAGGCCAACCGACGCAATCTCTGTGATCTGGATCACATCGATCGGCCCTGGCCAACGCTATGGTGGGCGCAACACATTTGAAGCTTACCGCGGGCGAAATGCTACTGCGGGCAAAACCTTACTGCGGAAACGTCGGGGGGCTCCAATGCTCAATTCCGAGGAACTTGCGTCGATCGAATTCAAGCAGGGCGAGACGATCTTCGAGAAGGGCGATCCGCCAAACGCCTGCGCCTATATCATCGAATCCGGCCGGGTCGCAATCAAATCAAACGTCGGCGCCATCGAGGTCGCAGTTGAGACCCTTGAACGGGGCGATTTCATCGGCGAAATCGCATTGATTGACGATGAACCACGCTCGGCCAGTGCCATTGCAGAAGAAGACACCGTCTGCTCGGTAATCACCAAACAGGACCTCGACAAGGCGCTGGAGGAAGCCGACCTGCTGGCTCACAGCCTGGTCACGGTATTGACCAATCGACTGCGAAAAATGACCGAGCGCGGCGATCTGTTTTTTGACGATGATGACGACGACGAGGACGAGGAAGGCTGAGCTCAGGAACGACAATCCCGGCCCACCTCACCGGCCCACCGCCCGCTGGCCTCGCCCGGTCTACTTGGCCGCCAATGCCTTGATGGCGGCGATTATGGCGGCGTCGAAACGAACCACGAGATTGGGTGTGAACCGCGGATCAGTCCGGCTGCCGCGGATTTCGCCTGAGTGGACTCCTACGGCGACGTAGCCTTGCGCACCCTTGACCATGAACGGGCTGCCCGACCACCCTTTGGTCGAATCACAATCGTGCTCAAACATAGTCAGCGGGTCGTAGTTGCGGAAATTGGTGTCCTCGTAGGCATACACTCTGCAGTTATCGGTGATCATCAAGCGTCGGGAATCACCGTCGAAACCAACCATTGAGAATTCGCCGCTTGGCGCGGTCGACCCCAGAGCTGGCGCCAGCGCCGCTACCGGCAAGGCCCCGTAGGTTTTCGATAGCCGCTTTACGATCGTCGCCACCGCCCAGTCCTTGCCGTCGAGGATCCGCTTATAGGGATCATGGGTGCCGGCGACGTAGCGCACCACGCCAGACGATTTACGCCGCGACGGATCGCCGGCCGGGAAAAATTTGCAGGTCGGCCGGCGCTTGCCCTTCTTGCCGATCAGCGTGTGTGCGGCGGTGACGATCACATCCTTGACCTGTTTCTCAACCGTGACCAGGAACGCCGTACCAATGCCGCCATCGGCGCAGCGAATGATGCCAATCGAACGAAATTTGCCCGCCTCGGCCGGCTCCATCCTCCGCCGATCATCATCACCAAACACGTTAGCCCGAAAGAGTCACGAAAGGTTACCGCCAAACCCTGATTCTGCGTTATGATTCAATTGGATAGATCGGATCTAACGCAGGAGTTTGGCGGTGACGGATTGTACCTTTACGAAGATCGAATTTCCATCCTGTTGTAAGCGGCGCGTCGAGGCGGATTTTGCCGGCGGTGAGATCTCATCGAACGGCGGGGCGCTGTTGCTGAGTCTGGCGGACCGTCGTGTTGGACTGTTGTCGGGGTTGGGCCGTCGTCTGGCGGACCGGCGCCAAGCAGGCAAGGTCAAGCATGGCCTCGCGGGTTTGCTGCGCCAACGGGTGTTCGCCCTTGCGCTTGGCGATGAAGACGTCAACGACCACGAGGTTCTGCGCGACGATTTGGTGTTGCAGACGGCTTGCGGTGGGGATCGGCGTCTGGCCAGTCCCTCGACGGTTGGCCGTCTGGAGCGGGCGGCGGACCGGAGCTGGGCTTGGGCGGCGCATGAGACGCTGGTGGAGAGCTTCATCGCTTCCACTGAGGACGCGCCGGAGGAATTGGTGCTCGACTTCGATTGTACGGACGATGCGGTGCACGGCTGCCAGGAGGGTCGCTTTTTCCACGGCTATTATGACCACTACTGCTTTCTGCCGCTCTATGTCTTCTGCGGCGATCAGCTGCTGGTCAGCTACCTGAGGCCGTCGAACATCGATCAAGCCAAGCACGCCTGGGCGATCCTGGCCTTGCTGGTGAAGCGACTGCGCCAGGCCTGGCCCGCTGTGCGCCTCACGGTGCGGGCCGATTCCGGCTTCTGCCGCCACAAGATGCTGTCGTGGTGCGAGCGCCACGAGGTTGGCTACATCGTCGGGCTGGCCAAGAACGCGCGCATCAACGACCAGGCGGCGAGGGGGATGGCGCTCGCCGCGGCCGCCTATGAGAGGACGGGCGAGAAGCAGCGCGTGTTCGCCGATCTGAGCTATGGGGCGAGGAGCTGGAACAAGGAACGCCGCGTCATCGCGCGCCTCGAGCATGGGCCCAAGGGAGCCAACCCGCGCTACGTCATCACCAACCTCGAAGGCGAGGCGAAGGCGCTCTACGAGCGCCTCTACTGCGCCCGCGGCGAGATGGAGAACCGCATCAAGGAGCAGCAGCTGGCCCTCTTCGCCGACCGCACCAGCTGCCACAAGTGGTGGCCCAACCAGTTCCGTCTGATCCTCTCATCGCTCGCCTATACGCTGATCGCGACGATCCGCCGGCTGGGGCTGAGGGGCACCACGATGGCCCGGGCTCAGGCGGACACTATCCGCCTCAAGCTCCTGAAGATCGGCGCCGTCGTCATACGCAACACCCGCCGCGTCCGCCTCCATCTCTCCAGCGCCTGCCCGTACCAGGACCTGGTCCGTCTCACGGCAGCCAGGCTCAAGCCGGGATAACCGACCCCTTCGCTCTCCCAACCCAGACGCACAAGCGCCGCCGCCGCCTCCCGGCGCGGGCGCCGCTTGCCCAAAACCGGCCGAAACAGGCTAAGACGGGAAACGGGACCGACAATCACCAGCCCGAAAGCCCCGCATCACTGAAATCGGCCAACCGAAAAACCCGTGACCCCGCCTTCGTGTCCAAAAACCCTACTTTAGAACCCTTCGTGACGAATCCGGGTTAGCCAGCTTGAAGGACCCGCCAGTGCCGTCAATTGTGGGCGCAACATCGATGTCAGCGACGTCGATGGATTTGGCTGTTGCGACGGCCGCGACCAATCCGGCTGCCGCAACGATCAACCCTATCAGCAGCTTAGATTTCATACTGCGCACATTAGGCGCCACGCCTCAGCAGCGGTCGGTGAAGCGAATCCGCTGGCTCGGCCAACCCAATTATCCCCTTCACCGCCTGTTTTCGTTAGTTTCTTGACACCCACCGGTTCTGAATAGCACCGGTCTCTGAAGAAGGCCCGGAAAAATCGTTTCGGATTTCGCAGTGGGGGCTCAGCGATTTCAGATCCTGTGCTAGATTGCCACGGCAACGTTCTCGGGATCTCTCCTGAGGGAAGCATTTCCGAAACGACTTATCCCCATCGTGAGGGTCCGTGTCAAAACCCGACCAACCCAGCCAGATTGCCGACCAACTTATTCAAGAGCACGGTCTTAAAAAAGCGATGAATGTGGTGATGCTGAGAGTGGCGGAGACCTATGGTGCAGGTGACGGCTACCGCCTGAGTGTGCTGCGTGAGGTGAAGTATATATTGGCCGAGAGGTCCAAAGAGGCTCGCCCCGAGGTCGAGGTTGGCTAGCGATCAAGGCCGGCGAGAGCCACCTTACCGCCCCACCCTCGATGACCCATCAGCGTCCGGATCAAAACGGCCGGCGACCTCGGCGGTAACGTTCGTGTTGCTCGCTATGCTGCTCGCCGGTTGCTTCCACCACCCACTCGGGATGAGCGAAGCCCAGTGGCTCGCCCTCACACCCAAGCAACAAAGTGCAGCACAATCGCGGCACGCTGACTGGAAAAAGAGCTTCGACCGCATAAGAGAGGCGGAAGAACTGCGTATCGACGACGCCTACTCGGTCGATTAGGTCAATGCCGGGTCACGGCGCGTGACATCGACCTAGTGGATGAAATCCACTAGTCGCGGAAACTCCTGAGTTTTACTGAGCGGCTCGGGTGCCTAAGCTTGAGTAGCGCCTTTGCTTCAATCTGGCGGATCCGCTCGCGGGTGACCGAGAACTGCTGACCGACCTCCTCTAGGGTATGGTCGGTGTTCATCCCGATGCCAAATCGCATGCGAAGTATGCGCTCTTCGCGCGGCGTCAACGTTTCCAGAACACGATTGGTGGTCTCACGCAGATTGCTTTGAATCGCTGCATCCATCGGCGACACCGCATTTTTGTCCTCAATCAGATCGCCGAGTTGACTGTCTTCCTCTTCGCCGATCGGCGTTTCCAGACTGACCGGCTCTTTGGCAATCTTCAACACTTTGCGCACCTTGTCGATTGGCATGCCAAGCTTTGCAGCAAGTTCCTCCGGTATCGGCTCGCGGCCGATCTCGTGCAGCATCTGGCGGCTGGTCCGCATCACCTTGTTGCTTGCTTCGATCATATGCACCGGGATACGGATGGTGCGCCCTTGGTCGGCGATCGAACGAGTTACGGCTTGGCGGATCCACCACGTTGCGTAGGTCGAAAATTTGTAGCCGCGACGGTATTCGAATTTGTCGACCGCCTTCATCAGGCCGATATTGCCTTCCTGAATCAGGTCAAGAAATTGCGAACCGCGATAGAGGTATTTCTTAGCAATCGAAATCACCAAACGGAGGTTGGCTTCAACCATCTCCTTTTTGGCTTGAGCAGCGTCGCGTTCGCCCCGCTGCACGGTCTCGACGATGCGCCGAAATTCACCGATGTCGAGCGACGTAGCCTGCGAAACCTTGGCAATTTCGCCACGAAGTTCCTTGATCGGGGAGGCCTCGTTCATGGCAAACTCACGCCAACCCGGCTCCTTTAGCCGCCGCACTCGGGATAGCCAACGCGGTTCCAGCTCGTGGCCGATATGGTGGGCGAGGAAGCCTTCTCGGCTTACGTTGTAACTTTCGGCCAGGCGCAACAGCCGGCCTTCGAAACCGCGCAAACGACGGTTGAGGCCATAGAGCTGATCCATCAACCCTTCGATGCGGTTGTTGTTGAGATGCACGCCCTCCATCAGAACGATCAATTCCTGCTTAAGTTTATCGTGGCGTTTCTGCAATGCGGGTGGCGCTTCATTCGAGTCGCGTGGCTCGACCAGTTGTGTCTGCAGCCGATGGAACCTTCGGTGGGTTGACGCAATTTTGTCGAAGGTCTTGATCACGTTCGGCTTGAGCGCTTCCTCTTTTGCCGATAGTGAGATGCTGTCACCCTCATCATCGGCATCATCTCCGCTGTCTTGATCGGCATCCGCGACGACCGCATCCGAGTTTGCGCCATGTTTATAGGTCGCATCGAGATCGATGATGTTGCGAAGCAGCACTTGATCGTTTTTTAACGCGTCGCGCCATCTGGCGATCGCCTGGATTGTTATCGGACTCTCACAGATCCCCCCAATCATGGTTTTGCGGCCTGCTTCAATGCGCTTGGCGATTTCCACCTCGCCCTGGCGCGACAGGAGTTCGATAGAGCCCATTTCACGGAAGTACATGCGCACCGGGTCGTCGGTGCGTTCCAACGGCGTATTGGTTGTGATCGCCGGAAGTGGGTTCGGCCCAACTTCAACAATCGCTGTCGTTTCACTCGCCGGCGCCGCTTCTTCCTCGCCTTCCTCGGTTTCTATGACGTTGATACCCATCTCAGACAACAGTGACATCGCGTCTTCAATTTGCTCTGACGACGCTCGATCGGGCGGCAATAGTCGGTTGAGTTCGTCGCTGGTGACATACCCTCGGCTCTTAGCCTGTTTCAGCAAACGCGCGAAATATTCCTGCGTTAAGTCGATCAGCGGACCATCGGGCGCCTGCTCCGGCGCCCGGTCTTCAGTTTCTTCAACGATCGTGGCCGCGGTCACCATTAACATGTACTCCCGTTGTCATCTCCAGCGGCACCAGCGTAATGGCCGTGGTTAGCGGCCGCGCCTCGCTCCGACCGACCAATCAATTGCGACCGAGGATTCGCGAAAGCAACAGAACGCCAAACCCGCCGCAAAGTGACGGTTGGTTTTTTCCAAGCGCTATAGCCGGCCGATTGGGTGTGAGGCCAGAGATGAAGATTCGCCCTTCGCAAGCACCACCCCTGATCATCTAAGTGATTTAGAGCGATCATCGAAAAGTTCGAGGTCAGGCATTGTGCTGATCGTCGGCGCAAGAACTGAAATACAGTTCTGAACCCGTTATCTCGCGTTGAGAGAAAATTATGTAAAAGCCAGAATACTATTAGTGCATATTATTATCTGAGAATTATCAGGAGTACCTCCAGCAACTTCTTTTCGCAACATAAACATGATATTATTTGGTTTTTCATATACTGCGAATACCTATCTTCACCTCTCGGATGCTTGAGTTCAACCAACCATGGCGCCCTATTCTCCCCTCCGGCGATAACGGCGATCAACTTCGATCGGATCCTACGGCGTGGCGTTGAGCTTCCCCAACCAGAGTCGGAGTTTCGACGCGACGAAGAATCGCGTCCGTTTTTGGGGCTATGACAGCGCGATCGAGATCTCGTTCTTTATGGAAGCCGAGGCTCTCAAGAAGTTCTATCCCGAGATGGGCGGCGCGGAGGCCGGCGTTCTGAAGGCATTCGATGACGCGAGAGAGCGAATTCATGAAGTTGCCGATAGAATCTATGTCAAAGGACGAAAAAGCGCTTACGCCTACACGCTCGCGATCGGAGACTTTTGATCGGCTGGCGGTGTCCCACTCTCAGTCGGCACCTTCATTTCGTCAGCCGGTGGTTCTTGGCCAGGCGAAATCGTATCGTGTGACCGCGGAGCCCCGTCGACGATCCGCATATGGCACGCCAACGTGTGCGAACCGCTGCTTTGTGCTCCTCACCGATGGCACCGTAATTTCCCGAATTGGTGAAGCGCGGTCCCCCAAAGCCGACCTTAGCTAGGGCCAAGGAGAGCAGACACAATGGCAAATCCAAAAAGTGCACGCGATGAAGCGGCTCGCCAAAAAGCCGCAGAGTTGCGTGCCAAGACTAAGCAAGATGCGGCCGACGCCGTCAAGGAAGTCGAGCAAGCCCGTATCGTCGAAACCGAGAAGACCGGCCGCCTGCGCGCGTTACGTCTCGCCAAGGAGGCGGCAGAAAAAGAAGCAGCTGAAAAAGAAGCCGCAACCCTCGCGGCCGGTGACGAGAAAACGGTTCAGCGCAAACGTACCGTTCGTTACTGATTGCTCGGAAAAGAGCCAAATCGCGTCCGGCGTTCAGAGATTTGCGGCGGGTGATTACAACGATGGCGTCCCCAGGGTACGGGATACCCGGGACCGCGACCGTGGAGCGTTTACCATTACGTCGACTTTTGGGGAAGTCGAGCCGTTGACACCAGCGCGGCTTAAACGCGTCTACCAAGAGATAAGAAAAAAGCCCCGCACGAGGCGGGGCGGTTTCTCAAGGACTCTGAAATTGGACGGGTTTCTGGCCGATGGCTGCGTGACTACTGGAATAGGGCCAGAATGCTCTGCGGTCCTGCGTTGGCAATTGCCAGCGCCTGCACGCCGAGCTGCTGTTTGATCTGCAACGCTTGCAGGGCAGCGCTTTCTTCGGCCAGATCGGCATCAACCAGATTGCCGAGACCCTCCTTGAGGATATCGATCAGCTGTTGCGTGAATTCGGATTGAACCTCGATGCGTTTGGCCGAGGAGCCGAGCGAGGCGAGCTTGTCGGCGATTAAGTTGATTGCTGTGTTGATTGACGTCAACGCGGCGCTCGCGCCCAAGCTCGTATTCAGCACGCTGGAGCTGATCCCCAAGCTGAGGACGTCCATAGCCTGCGCGCTGACGGTAATGGTGCTGCCGCGTCAACCGTGCTCAAAACTGTCAGGTTGGTGGCACCCGAGGTGATCAAGTTGGTGTTGTTGAATTCGGCTGAGACAACGATGGTGGTTAACTGATCACGGAGCGACGTGAAGTCGTTGTTCAAAGCCGTGCGTGACGCCGAGTCCAGGCCGGCCTGGTTGGCCTGCACGACTTTCGCTTTCATATCCGTCAACAAGTCGGCGATCGACTTACCGGCTTGGATTGCGACGTTGACGATCGAATCGCCGGTGGCCAGGGCGATCTTGACCGATTCGATACCCTTGATGTCGCCCCGCAGCCGCGTCGCGATTGCGAAGTTGGAGGCATCGTCTTTCGGACCATTGACCCGCAAGCCCGTGGTGATCCGGAGTTGCGTGACCTCAAGCTGACTGGTGGTTTTGTTAAGTTGTTGGAGTGCGACAAACGCGCCAACGTTGGTGTTGATAGAGAAGCCCATTCTGTTCTTCCTTTCATAGCGAACATTCTATTCGCCCGGCACGGCACCGCTTATCTTGTCGCCTATTTGTTAATGAATGGTTACCTACCCGTTCAGTGGTGAACTGAACGTCTCTCACATAAGAAAAGCCCCGCCATTAGGCGCGGCTCTTTCGCGCGGCTCTTTCGCGCGGCTCTTTCGAATGTCGGATGTAAGTGTCCGGAGAACTAATTACGCCGACGTGGAGTAGGGAACAGCGCTTTCTTAAAGGCAGATTAACGCGAGCTGAACAGATACGGTTGCACCTGCGGCAAGTACAACTATTGCGCCGCCCGATGGACGACTTTGCTATTCCGCCTGGTGACGCATGAAACAGTGGCGAACCGTGCCGTATGCCATGAACGAGAACAAGCCAAGGCCCAGCGCCCGTGGGCCGTAGTTTGAAGAAGCCGGCTTTGAGTTACCGGGACCATCTAGCGTCCCGCGTAGTCCCGGCCAATCCCAGCTATTCCCGCCCAAAACACCAGCGGGGTTTCCGCATATTTCCGTACATTTGGGAGAAGGGCGCTTGGTCTAGGCCAAAAACCGCAGAAAGTATGGCGTCCCCAAGGGGAGTCGAACCCCTGTTTTCGGCGTGAGAGGCCGATGTCCTGGGCCACTAGACGATGGGGACCGCAGCACCGCCTTGGTCATAGTAGGGATGGGCGCCTCAATCAAGGCCAACAAATCTCATGATTTGGCGGCGCGATTTGCGTCCACGGCAAATCCGCGCACCATCTCGACCAACCTATCGACGTCGGCTTGCGGCGTGTTGAACGCGCAGACCAGACGCATGATCACCGGCGTACCCGTGTTCCAGCGATAGGCGCCGATATTCGCCTGCTCGATCTGTCGGGCCAACGCCTCGCCGACCTCGATAAAGAGCTCATTGGCCTGACATGGATAAGCCAGCGACACCCCAGGGATCGCCGCCAACCCAGCTGCTAACTGCGCGGCCCGACCGTTCGCATGACCGGCGAGCCTGAGCCACAGATCATCCGTGGCCATCACTTCGAGTTGCGCGGCGGCAAAACGCATCTTGGAAAACAGGTGCCCGGCTCGCTTGCGGCGCCAGGCAAAAGCCTCGAAATCCTCCGCGGCGAAATTGGCGGCGTCGAAGAAAATGACGGCCTCGGCCGCGAGGGCGCCATTTTTGGTGGCGCCAAACGAGAGCACCTCCACCCCGGCCCGCCACGTCGCCTGCGCTGGCGTGCAGCCCAGATGGGCGATCGCATTGGCCAGGCGGGCACCGTCCATATGTAATCGCAGGCCTCGCGCTCGCGCGACCCCACTGAGCGCCGTCACCTCGTCCGGCGTATAGACCGTGCCGGCCTCGGTTGCCTGCGAGAGGCTCAGTGCAGTGCGCTTGACACTGTGGGGAAAGCGCTCGACCTCGGCCGCCAACGTCGCGTCCAAACCGTCGGCGGTTATTTTGGCGGCGTCGCCATCGACCAGCATCAGCTTACAGCCGCCGGAATAGAATTCCGGTGCGCCGGCTTCGTCGGTCGCGATATGCGACATCGCGTGGCAATACACCGAACCATAAGGTGGGCACAGCATCGCCAGCGCTAGTGAATTGGCGGCTGTTCCGGTTGCAACCGGAAACACGCGCACCGGCGTCTCGAACAGCGACGAATACAGCGCGTCGAGGGCACCGCTGATCCCGTCGCCGCCGTAAGGCGCGGCAGTTCCGTCATTGGCGCGCTCGATCGCTGCCATAATCTCGGGCGCAATGCCGGCGATGTTGTCGCTGCCAAAATTCATCCGGTTCCTCATTGATTCCCATCGAGCGCATTCAAGCCGGGGCCGGCGATCACGGGTCGGTCGTGGTCGGGGATCCAGTCGCTGGTATGGAGGGGTATCTCGCGGAAGCTTTGGCGCCCTCCGTCCTGCATGATGGTGTGGGCCGAGGTGAGCACCGCCTCACCCGCCAACACCGAGGTAACCAGCCAAACGAGATCCGGCTCCCAGGCGTGGTCGAGGTCGCGTGACGAGGGCTGGGCCGATTGGTCGGGATGCGAGTGGTAGAGGCCCACGACATGATCGTCACTGCCCCGCAATCGACGCTGCAGGTCGAGACGCAAAGCAGGATCGATCTCAAAAGACACGGCCCGGTCCGATGCGACGTTGTCGCTCGCGACGACTTGGCGAACGTGGCAGCAATCAGCGGTTATCCAACAACCGACCAGCAGACCGCAGACTTCCTCCGGATAACCCGTTTGCGCGGCATCGACGATAGCTTTGAGATCGATTGGACTGAGCGTAATCACGGCGCCACGACCAAGTCGATGGCCCCCAAATTTCGTCCCGTCGCGAGATCGATCAACAGCAGTCGCGGCGGGCGATCGGCGAACTCAAGACGCACGATAGCGCGGCCGTCGCCGATCGAGGTCCCAACAACGCGCGCGCCGGCTGGGATCTCCACGGTCTGCGGATCGAAACTCGGCACCGAGTCCGGCGCCTGCGCGGCGCGATTGGCGATGGTCGTTACGATGATCGTAATCATCACAACGATGGCAACGCTCATGCCTATCACCAACACCTTGAGGCCTTGCATGTTTCGGTTCAGTCTCCGTGGATGACCGGTTCGCCAGAAGCTGACCTCGGTGCGGCCGTTCACCGCGTTGTGACGGCGGCTGACTCGGCGGGGCAACGAATAGACCGCGTTCTTGCGGAGGCACTGCCCAGCCTCTCCCGGGCGCGCATCAAATCGCTTATCGAAGCGGGCCAGGTCGAGGTCGACGGCGCGAACTTAGACGCCGCCTCCCGACGGGTCAAACCAGACCAAGTGATCGTCGTTAGCGTGCCGGCACCGCGAGATCCGGTGCCGCGCGCCCAGGCGATCGAACTCGAGATAGTTTTTGAAGACGACGCCCTCATCGTGATCAATAAACCGGCGGGATTGGTGGTCCATCCCGCGCCCGGTAACCCCGACCGTACTCTGGTCAACGCCCTCATCCATCATTGCGGTGACGGGTTGCGCGGTATTGGCGGTGTTCGTCGACCCGGAATCGTGCACCGTCTCGATAAGAATACCAGCGGCCTATTGGTTGCCGCCAAGACCGACGACGCCCACCAATCGCTGGTACGGCAATTCGCCGCGCACAGTATTGAACGCGCCTATTTCGCGATCGTCTGGGGCGTCCCGGCGCCACACCAAGACACGATTCGCAGCCAGATCGGCCGCAGCCGGCACGACCGTAAAAAAATGGCGGTGGTTACGCGCGGCGGCAAGGCGGCGGTAACCCATTATCGCGTCCGCGAAGTGGTCAGTGGCGGGGCACTGGCATTGGTGGAATGCCGGCTCGAAACCGGCCGCACCCATCAGATCAGGGTGCATCTGGCAAACGCTGGTTACCCGGTGGTGGGTGACCCCACCTACGGGCACCGTCGCGGCCACAGACTTCGCGCCGTGCCCGAGAGTCAACGCGCCGCGGTTGCTGCCTTCGGGCGTCAGGCATTGCATGCCTTCCGCCTCGCCTTCGAGCACCCGAAAACCCAAAAAACTCTGGATTTTGAAACGAAATTACCCATCGAAATGAAAAACCTATTGATTCGATTAGACTCACAGCTGGCGCATTGAATGCGCCCTGGCCTGTTCATACATAATTGGAAATGTGCCCGACATGCGCACGACGCGGCCGGGCGGAACGTGCAGGTCCGAAAGCGGGATCTGCGAAACAATTTGGGGGTCCGTGGCAAGCGGATACACAAAAAGTTATGGCGAAATTACCCTCGGTAGCTTTTGAAGGAAGCCTGTCGCGGTATCTGCAGGAGATTCGCAAATTTCCGATGTTGGAGCCGCAGGAGGAGTTCATTCTCGGCAAACGCTGGCGCGAGCATGGCGATACCGAAGCCGCGCACAAGCTCGTGACGAGCCACCTCCGCCTGGTCGCCAAGATTGCCATGGGCTATCGCGGCTACGGCCTGCCGCTGGGTGAAATCGTCGCCGAGGGCAATGTCGGCCTGATGCAAGCGGTCAAACGATTTGAACCCGAACGCGGCTTTAAATTGGCGACCTATGCGATGTGGTGGATTCGCGCGTCAATCCAGGAATACATCCTCCACTCCTGGTCACTGGTAAAAATGGGGACCACCGCGGCGCAGAAGAAACTGTTCTTCAACCTTCGCAAACTGAAGGGGCAGCTCAACGCGCTTGAGGAAGGTGACCTTTCGCCCGAAAATGTCGAGAAGATCGCCCATCGCCTCGATGTGAGCGAAAAAGACGTCGTCTCAATGAACCGTCGCATGGCCGGCCCGGACAACTCGCTGAATGCCCCGCTGCGCCAGGACGGCGAGGGCGAATGGCAGGACTGGCTGGTTGACGATGCGCCTGATCAGGAAACCACGATCGGCGAAAGGCAGGAGTTCGAGCAGCGCCGCGAGTTTCTCAACCAGGCGATGGAAGGCCTGACTGAACGCGAACGACATATTCTTAACGAACGCCGGCTGCGAGAAGACCCGATGACGCTCGAAGATCTCAGCAAGGAGTATGGGATCAGCCGCGAACGCGTGCGGCAGATCGAGGTGCGGGCGTTCGAGAAACTGCAAAAGGCCGTTCGTAACGCGCAGCGTGAGTCGCGGCCGGATTCATAATCGCGTAGAGCGACCAATCCGCAAACGTTCTAATCGGCAAAGGGATCGCGAACGAGGATCGTATCGTCGCGCTCGGGGCTGGTCGACAGCAACGCCACCGGCGCGTCGATAAGCTCTTCGATCCGACGGATATACTTCACAGCGGGTGCTGGAAGTTCGGCCCAGCTACGGGCGCCGGCGGTACTATCGATCCATCCTTCCAACGTTTCGTAAATCGGTTCGACCCGCGCTTGCTGCCCGCTTGCCGACGGGAAAATTTCGGTCGGCTCGCCATCGAGCCGATAGCCGACGCAGACCTTGAGCGGATCGAGGCCGTCGAGAACATCGAGCTTGGTCAGCGCAATTCCAGTGATTCCACCCACCTTAATTGCCTGGCGCACCATCGCCGCGTCGAACCATCCGCAACGCCGTCGCCGGCCGGTCACCGTGCCGAACTCTCGGCCGCGTTCGCCCAGCACGGTCCCTACCTCATCTTCGAGTTCGGTCGGGAAGGGGCCACCGCCGACTCGCGTCGTGTAGGCTTTTGTTATGCCGAGCACATAGCCGACCGCGCTCGGACCAATACCGCTCCCAGCCGCCGCCTGCCCCGCGACCGTGTTCGATGACGTCACGTAGGGGTAGGTACCATGGTCGATGTCGAGCATCGCACCCTGCGCTCCCTCAAACAGAATCCGCTGTCCCTTGCGCCGGGCATCGTCCAACTTCCGCCACACCGTGTCGCTATACGGCAGAATGCGCGGTGCGACTTCGGCAAGCTCAGCCAGCAGCCCGTCGCGATCGATCTCTGCAGCCCCGAGGCCGCGTCGTAAGGCATTGTGGTGGAACAAAAGCGTGTCGACTTTGTCGGCCAGTGTCGTGGTATCAGAAAGATCGCACAGCCGTATCGCGCGACGTGCGACTTTGTCCTCATAGGCCGGACCGATGCCGCGTCGCGTCGTCCCGATGTGCCCCGCCCCGGCGGAATCTTCGCGCAGGGCGTCGAGTTCTCGGTGGAGCGGCAGAATGAGTGTCACATTCTCGGCAATGTGCAAATTGTCGGGCGTGATCTCAACATCCAAACCGCGAACGGTTTTGATTTCAGCGAGCAGCGCCCACGGATCGACCACAACGCCGTTGCCAATAATCGATAGTTTGCCGCGGCGAACGACGCCGGATGGCAGCAGGCTTAGTTTGTAGGTGACGCCCTCGATAACCAGTGTGTGACCCGCATTGTGGCCGCCTTGAAAACGAACGACCACGTCGGCGCGTTGCGACAACCAGTCAACAATCTTGCCCTTGCCCTCGTCACCCCATTGGGCGCCAACCACCGCGACATTAGCCATAACGGGGCTCCCCGCGCCTACCCGCCATCGTCAACCGCCTCGACGCCGCCATCCCGGTACACATGCGTGCAGCCCAACCGGCGCGCCTCGCCACGCGGGTCCGTCACCGCGGTCAGCCCCTGCACTGTCCGCCACCCCTCGTTGCGCAGGCGGTTTCCATCATCACGCGATACCCCTTCGGGCAGGTAGACATGCGAGATCGCCGGGGCTGCCGGCAACGCGCGCAGCAACGAATCAAGATACATCGTAAACCCGGTGGCGGGCTCGCCGTCATCCAGCAAATAGCGACCCCCGCGCCCGAGCTCACCGCGGATGCCACGACCGAAAAACGCGAAGCTCAACCCAGCATGATATTCGAAACCGCGGAACTCGCTGGGATCGATGGTGACGGCAAGGGCCGGGAGGGCGTGTCGAACACCGGCGACGACAGTTTCGAGATCGTCGCACATGGTTCGTGCTGCCGGCGGCAGCTGTGCCGCCTGCAGTGCCTTGATGGCGACATCCGCGGTGCCGGTAGCGTTTATGAGGTCGCGCAAGATCGGAAGATCGGCCGCCGATTCGTCGAGTCGCACGGCGTCCTTTCGATCCAGGGCGATGCGAACGGCCTCGGCGCACTCGGGCGAGAGGTCGAATCCAGCACAGATAACCGGAACCAGGTTAGGCAGCGAGAGGTCTACCGAGAGCCCATCGACGCCGAGTTCGGCAAGCGCCTCAGCTGCCAATGTAATGACCTCCATATCGCCGGACGGATCGGCGACTCCAACGAGTTCCGCACCGACCTGACGAATCTCGCGATCTGGACGCAATTGGTCGCCGCGCACACGTAGCACCTGGCCGGCATAGGACAAGCGCAAGGGCCGCGGCAAATCGCGAAGTCGCGTGGTCGCGATGCGGGCGATCTGCAAGGTCATGTCCGGCCGCACACCCATCATGCGCTGGGAAACCGGATCCATCAGCCGGAACATTTGATCGGCAACCGCCTCGCCCGGTCCCGTCAGGAGCGTCTCCTCGAACTCGACCAGCGGCGGCTTGACCCGCTGATAGCCGAACGACGCCAGGCGGCGCATCATGCGCTCGGTAAGATCGGCTTCGAATCCCGCCAGCGGCGGCAAGTCGTCGCGCAAACCTTCCGGCAGCAGCCCTTTATCCCGATAAGCGCTCATCTCTTACATTCTTGCAGATTGAAGTGGCATGGGTTGGTGGCGACGACGCCCACGGCGTCTTCACTATCGGGCCAGCGGCATTGCCTCTCTTACATGCGGCAGCGCGCGCACGACATCGAGAACGTCGGCGGGGATCGGTTCGTCAAGTTCGATCAGAGCCAACGCCTCGCCACCCCTCGTGGTCCGTCCCAGGTTGAACGTCGCGATATTGACGCCGGCATCGCCCAACGCCGCGCCCAACCGACCGATGAACCCAGGTTTGTCCTCGTTCGTCACGTATAGCATGTTCGCGCCCAGCTCGGCTTCGACCGCGATGCCATTGAGTTCGACGACCCGCGGGTGCTGATCAGAGTAGAGCGTACCGGCAATCGAGAGTTCTCGCCCTTCCAGGCCGACGCGTAGTCGCACCATGGTTTGATAATCGCCCGGCGCCGAGCGCGTTACTTCACTCACCCCAATATTGCGCTCGTCGGCGATCATTGGCGCATTGATCATGTTGACGTTCTCAAGCTGACGCGACAGCAAGCCCTCCAAAGCAAGGGCCGTAAGCGGCTTAGTGTTCAGCGAGGCCACCGTCCCTTCATACTCGATCGCTACGGAAACGATCGCGCCATCGGCAAGTTGGCCCAGCAGGCCACCAAGTTGGCGGACAATGCTCATATAGGGCTTCAGTCGCGGCGCTTCCTCGGCACTCACCGAGGGCATGTTTATCGCGTTGGTCACAGCGCCGTTTAGCAGGAAGTCCGACATCTGTTCGGCGATCTGTGCCGCGACCTTCTCCTGCGCCTCGGTCGTCGAGGCTCCGAGGTGCGGCGTCACCACCACCTGATCCATCCCAAACAGAATGTTTTCCGTCGCCGGCTCTTCGACGAACACATCCATCGCCGCGCCCGCCACATGGCCCTCGTCGAGCGCGTCTTTGAGGTCTTGTTCGACAACCAAGCCGCCGCGCGCGCAATTAATGATGAAAACGCCAGGTTTCATTTTGGCAATCGCCGCCCGGTCGATGATATCGCGGGTCGAATCTGTCAGTGGCGTATGCAACGTGATCAGATCAGCCCGGGCCAACAGATCGTCGAGGGCGAGCTTCTCGATCCCAAGATCGGTGGCCCGTTCACCGGAGAGATAGGGATCGAAAGCGACGACATGCATTTTTAGTCCCTGGGCGCGTTCCGCAACGATCGAACCAATGTTGCCACAGCCGATAATGCCGAGGCACTTGCCCGATAGTTCGACCCCCATGAATCGAGATTTCTCCCACTTCCCGGCATGGGTCGAAGCGTTGGCGGCACCGATTTGGCGCGCGACCGCGAACATCATCGCCACCGCGTGCTCCGCCGTGGTGATGGCGTTGCCGAACGGCGCGTTCATGACAACGATGCCGCAGGCGGTGGCGCTGGCAGTATTGATGTTATCGACACCGATACCGGCTCGGCCGATGACTTTCAGGGACCCCGGATTGGCCAGCACATCGGCCGTAACCTTGGTTGCGGAGCGAACCGCAAGCCCATCATAGTCGCCGATCGCCGCGGCGAGCTCCTCGTTGGAAAGCCCGCTGCGTTCGTCGACTTCGATGCCGCGCCCGTGAAACACCTCGCGGGCATGCGGACTCATTGTGTCCGAGATCAGAACACGCGGCATTAGGGTGTCCTTCCTTAGACGGTTTCTGAGAGTGCAGCTTTGGTCTCGGCAAACGACCAATCGAGCCAGGGCATCAGCGCCTCAACATCAGCTTCTTCTACCGTCGCACCGGTCCAGATGCGCAGGCCCGCAGGCGCCTCTCGATGGCCATTGATATCGAAGGCAACGCCCTCGTCTTCGAGGCGAGAAACGATACCGCGAACAACGGTCCACCGATTTTCCTCGTCAAGCGCCACGAACCAGGGATCGGTTATCTGCAGGCATACCGATGTGCACGACCGCGTGCGTATGTCGGCGGCAAGAAAATCAATCCACGGCGTCGCGGCCACCCACTTTTCAATCTGCGCGAGGTTGTCTTGCGAGCGCGCCTCCATCGCCGCGCTACCGCCGATGCTCTCGGCCCAACACAGCGCATCAAGCGCGTCCTCGACGCACATCATCGAGGGTGTATTGATCGTTTCACCGGCGAACAAGCCAGCGTTCAACTTGCCGCCTTTGGTGAGTCGAAACACCTTCGGCATGGGCCACGGCGGTTGATGGGTTTCGAGCCGAGCAATCGCGCGCGGGCTGAGTACCAAAATCCCGTGGCCGGCTTCGCCGCCCAACACTTTCTGCCAAGAAAAGGTGACTGCATCGAGCTTGTCCCACGGTAGCGCCATCGCGAACACCGCCGACGTCGCATCGCAGATCGTCAACCCGGCGCGATCGGCTGCGATCCAGTCACCGTCCGGAACCCGCACGCCCGACGTGGTCCCGTTCCACGTAAACACGGTGTCACGATCACTATCGACTGCACTGAGGTCGGAGATTTCTCCGTAAGGCGCTTCGAGGCGCCGGAGATCCTCGATTTTAAGCTGCTTGACGACATCGATGACCCAGCCGAAACCAAAGTTTTCCCACGCCAGCACGTCGACTCCGCGCGCGCCCAATAGCGACCACATGGCCATCTCAAAGGCACCGGTATCCGAGCCTGGTACGATGGCAATATGGTACCCATCGGGCAGCGCAAGCAGCGCGCGTATACGGTCGAGGACTTCCTGGAGTTTGGCCTTGCCCGGTTTGGATCGGTGCGATCGACCGAGGCAGGCTTGCTCGAGATGCTGCAGCGACCAGCCCGGCCGCTTCGAACAGGGGCCCGACGAGAAATGCGGATTCCCGGGGCGTCGTGGTGGCTTCATGCGCTCTCCCTTCCAGAAGAGTAGCAACCCGTTGGGGGGTCGTGGCCCGCGGCGGATACTAGGTATCGTCGCTGTATTGTCAATCGACCCAAGGTGTACACGGCCCGGGAGCGCTTTTCCGCAGTCTCGGCGACGCTTAGGATCGCGCTTAGGAGTTTTTGGGAGCTTGACCCAACGTCCAACCCTCAACCTTTCGGATTATCGGGTCGACCGGATCATGGGCCGGGCGCAGTCCGAGCACCACGTTGAGCAGGCCGAACGTGCCCACGACAGCGTCGAACGGATCCTCGCCATCGGCACGATCACCGAAACCATCTTTGAGATCGCGACGCAAGGCAGGGGCAAGCTGCAATCCCGACTTCTTTGCCCAGGCAACCAACGTCGCGCCGCTCTCGATCCGCGACTTTTGCCGTCGCTTCGAGCCGCCGCGCACCAAAGGCAATCCGAGATGGCGATAATATTCGGCCGGATAGGCTTCAACGACTGTGATTTGAGCCGCGGCCAGACAATCAGCAAACCCCCCATCGAACGGCCACAGCGCCACATCCAGATCCGTCCTGCGCAACGCCGGCACCAATAAATCCCGCCATCCGGTAATCGCAGCCTTGCCGACCTGCTTGCCACCCAACGTCCAGAACATTACCGATGCGGCCGGGCGTTCTCCGGTCGGGCGGTCAACTCGCCGCAATAGATCGTTGAAGTGATCCAGTCCCAGCCCGCGCGCGAGCTGGGCGCGCGCAAACTCACCCTTGCCGCCGGGTCGTTGCGGAAAGAACGGTCGATCGAGCGAGATTTCGCCAGCCGTGGTGGCCACCTCGTAAAATCCGGCCCAGCGGCCACGTCCGAATTTCTTGAGTGCGGCGGTAAAGTCACCAATACCAACTTGCTCGGCGTAAGCGATTGGCAGGCCGAGTGGAAAATCAAACCCGGCGAGGATCGAACCGCGATTCAGAGCCTGTCGACGGAGATCGGGGAAAAACCGATCGAGGTCACCAACCAGCTTCGGCGCCGCCACGCGATACCTCGTATCCGAACCCAGCGTGGCGCGGCAGGCCCAGCGCTTGCGCGGGTCAACACTCCAGTCGGCGTGAACAATAACTTTGGGCGGCGGACCTGGCCGGCGGGTCAATGTCAGAGGGCTTGCACGATCGCGGTCCCGACCTCGCTCGTGCTCGCTGTGCCACCGAGATCGGGGGTCAGCATATCGCCGGCTGCGACGACCTTTTCGATCGCAGTAACGATGTCATCGGCGGCGGCGGCGTGGCCAAGATGTTCAAACATCATCGCGCCTGACCAGATTTGCGCGATTGGATTGGCAATCATGCGACCTGCAATATCAGGGGCTGAACCGTGGACCGGCTCAAACATCGACGGGTAGGCGTCATCGGGGTTGAGATTGGCCGATGGCGCGATACCCATCCCGCCGGCAACCGCCGGACCAAGATCGGAGAGTATGTCGCCGAAGAGATTGCTACCGACGACGACATCGAACCAATGCGGGTTGCGAACGAAGTGCGCGGTCAAGATATCGATGTGAAACTTGTCGACCTTGACGCCGCCAAAATCGGCAGCGTTGGCCTCCATACGCTCGTCCCAATACGGCATGGTGTGGATAATGCCGTTGGACTTGGTTGCCGACGTTAAATGCTGTTTGGGTCGGTCGTTGGCGAGTTCGAGCGCATAGCGTTGAATGCGATCGACGCCGCCGCGGGTGAAAACAGACTCCTGGATAACGACTTCGTTGTCGGTTCCCTCGTACAGGCGCCCACCGATCTCGGAATACTCGCCCTCGACGTTCTCGCGCACAATCATCATATCGATCTCGGACGGTCCGCGATTGCGGAGCGGCGATTCAAGCCCTTCCAGCAGCCGCACCGGACGCAGATTGACGTATTGGTTGAACGCCCGGCGTATTGGAATCAGCAGGCCCCACAGCGAGATGTGATCGGGTACACCGGGAAACCCAACCGCCCCGAGATAGATCGCGTCGTACTCGCGCAGTTGCTCAATGCCATCCTCGGGCATCATGTGGCCGGTCTTGGTGTAGGTCTCGCACGACCAGTCGAACGTCTTCCACGTGACGTCAAAATCGTGGGTTGCTGCTGCGGCCTCGAGCACGCGAATGCCTTGGGGAACGACTTCGAGACCAATACCGTCGCCGGGGATGACGGCTATCTGATAACTCATGAACTGCGATCTCCGATCTATGCCGACCCGGAAAAATCCCCGAGCTGGCGTTCAAAGTAGACCACGCCCTCGAGTGGGTTGTTGTAATAGGGCTCGGTTTCCCGAAAGCCAAGCGCTTCGTAGATCGCGCGCGCGCCTGTCATCGATGCGATCGTGTCGAGGCGCATCCGATCATAACCGCGCGTCGCGGCCTCGTGCAGGACCGTAAGCGCCAAACCCCGGCCAAAGCCGAGGCCGCGGTGTTCGGGTTTGACGTAAAGGCGCTTCATCTCACAAGTCCCGGATTCGGCAGTGAACGGCCTCAGCCCCACCGCCCCCGCTGGGTGGAGGTCGACTCGCGCCAGCAACAACGCGCCTGCGGGCGCCGCATAGTCGCCGGGGAAGGTCTCCATCTCTTCGTCAAAATTCTGGAAGCAGAGCTCGAAGTCGAGTGATTCCGCGTATTCCTGAAACAAGGCCTTTGCGGCGGCGACGTCGTGGGGCGCTTTGGCCTCGACAATCTGTGACGCGATCATGGTCGCACCACTATATCGGATGCACCCGGAACACGGGAACATGCGCGCTATGGATCAGGCCATCGTCGAGGCGTGCTAGTGGATGGAATCTAACGTATGAAACCCATACGATCGCGTATCCCGGTAGCTCGGCAGGAGGAAGCCCGGAGGCGATGCTTTTGCATCGTCGAGGGGTTTCGACGCACCGAGGGGCCGGGATAGGCGACCCACAGGGCGACTTGCCGAGTTCGCCGGCTGCGTTACGCGAAGCTTCCGATGCGGTCCACAGGGCGACTTGCCGAGTTCGCCGGCTCAAACATCAGCTTCTCAGCGGGGCGAACAACCTTATGGAATCTAACGTATGAAACCCCGATCGCGTATCCCGGTAGCTCGGCAGGAGGAAGCCCGGAGGCCCGAAGCTTCCGATGCGGCCGGCATCGCCACGCTTCGCGCGCCTAACCGGCGAACTCGGCAAGCCGTCGTATGGGTTTCATACGTTGGATTTCATCCACTAGATCTCGATTTCGCCTTTGAGGTACAGCGTACACACGCCGCTCAGGCAAACGCGATCACCGTCGAGCCGGCAATAAACATCGCCACCGCGGGCCGAGATTTGGCGGCCATGCAATTCGCGACGGTCGCTCCGTGCGGCCCAGTAGGGCATCAGCGTGCAGTGCGCAGAGCCGGTCACGGGATCTTCCGGGACACCGAATTTGGGTGCGAAAAATCGCGATACGAAGTCAACCTCGTCACCCGGAGCCGTGACGATGACCGCGTCTCGATCCAGTTTCTCCAGACCGGCAAAATCCGGCGCCAGCGCCGCGATCTCTCGTTCGGTGTCGAACACCGCGAGATAGTCGCGCGGCGAGGCCAGCACCGATTGTGGGGGCCGGCCCAGCGCTGCCGCCAAGGCAGGTGGCGGCGCCATGACGGCCACCGCCGGCACCGCCGGAAAATTCATCTCGAGCTGGCCGTTGCGGCGCGCAACCTGGAGTTCGCCGCTGAAGCGCGTCGCAAAGACGGCGAGTTCGCAACCCGGTTCGAGATGCTCGAAAATGGTATAGGCCGATGCCAGTGTCGCATGCCCGCATAGGTCCACCTCAACCGCCGGCGTAAACCAGCGGAGCTCATAGGCACCGTCGCCGCCCACGATGAACGCGGTTTCGGACAGATTGTTTTCCGCGGCAATTGCCTGCAGGGCGGCATCGTCAAGCCGGCTGTCCAGCAGGCACACCCCTGCCGGGTTGCCGGCAAACCTGCGCTCGGCAAATGCATCTACTTGGTAGTACGGCAACTGCATAGCGCCCTCTCTCGGATCATCCCGTAGTGACGAATACGCGTCTTTGCGGCAATCGCCGCGCCTATCTCAGCCAAAACGATGTTGCAGCCTCACGCGCGACATCGGCGCGAGTCAAACCGATATCACGCAGCATGCGCTCATCCATCGCCGCCAGTTGATAGCGCTGCCGCGCTCGATCATACCCGTGCAGGAACAAATTTGCGGCGTACTCGAAGAGCAATCTGAGCATCGGCCGGACAAATTGTGTCGCGCGCGGTGTCCGCGACAGTGTCCCAAACCAACTCAATCTACCTATCGATATTGTACCCATGACAATATCTCCATTTATTACCGAAACGGTATGGTATTTATCGATATTAACCATGTATCCCATCGAAAATTGAATCAATTGTTATATTGCATTGGTATCAATTTTATCATATTGTATCGATACAATGTGGATTCCGAAGATAACGGATGAGCCATCGCCCAAGTATCGCGCCATCGCCAATGCGATTGCTGACGCGGTCAATACCGGCGAACTGACGCCGGGAACCCGGCTGCCACCACAGCGCCAACTCGCCTGGAGTCTGGGCGTCACCGTCGGTACGGTCGGCCGAGCCTATGACCTGGCCCAGCAGCGCGGCCTCGTGGCGGGTGAAGTTGGGCGCGGCACGTTCGTTCAAATCCCGGTTGCCGAGCGCCAACCCGTGCTGTCACCCGAGCGCGTCGGCAACCTGATTGATCTATCTCTCAATCAACCCGTCGGCGGGCCCAAACGTGACGTGCTCGGGCAAACCCTGCGCGACATCAGCACCGCGCCGGATCTCGAGGATCTGATGTGCTACGCCTCCCCAGCCGGACTGCCACGTCACCGCACCGTCGCGGCCGCGTGGGTCGGCCGCGTTGGCATCGAGGCCTCGGCTGAACAAGTCACGTGCTTCAACGGCACGCAGGAGGCCATAGCAGCATCGATTCTCGCGCTGACGAGGGCCGGTGATCCGGTCCTCGTCGAAGAACTCACCTATGTCGGCTTCATCGGCTTGATCGAACGCTTCAACCGACGTCCGGTTCCGATAGCTATCGACAAGGACGGTGTTCGCCCCGACGCATTGGCCGAAGCCGCGCGAAAAAGCGGCGCCAAACTGGCCTTACTGGTGCCGACGTTGCACAACCCGACGACTTCGATCATGAGCGAGGAGCGGCGCCGCGACGTTGTCGCGATCGCGCGGCGTCACGATCTCATCCTGATCGAGGATGACGTCTACGGGTTCCTGCTCGAAGATCAACCAACGCGGCTCTCCATGCTTGCCGAGGATCGCGTAGTTTATGTTAGCAGCGCGTCGAAGTGCCTAATTCCGGGCTTGCGGGTGGGATGGGCGATTTGCCGCAACGAAACCATTGTCGAGCGCCTGAAGACGCTTGCGTTCTCGCTCCACATCGCGTCGCCGGCGCTTACCGGCGAAATTATCTGTCGATGGATCGAGGAAAAACTCGCTGACGAACTTGTTCTATGGCAACGCCAGGAGATCGCTGATCGTTATCGCCTCGCCACCAACATCCTCTCCGGCATGCGCACGGCTGGTCATCCCAATTGTCTTCATATGCTGTTGCAGCTTCCGGAGCCGTGGCGAGCGCTGCCATTTGCATCCGAAATGAGAAACCGGGGAGTTTCGCTCGTGCCCGCCTCGGCTTTTGCGGTCGGACAGGTGGCAGCACCGCAATCGGTCCGGCTGACGCTGGGATCGGTCAAGGATCGCGAGACGCTCACACAGGCGCTCGAACTCGTGCGCGATGTGGCTTTGCAACACAGCGCGGCACGGCCACCGGTTATCTAATCCAAAATCCAGACCCGGCTAGTCGCGCCACTCGAACGGCGACACCGTGATGAGGTGGTTGAGAGGGCCGCGTCCGCCACCGATGCCCGGTGCCTGTTTGATCGCTTGATAGACGTAGGCCCGTGCCCGGGCCACGGCGTCAAACAGCGGTAGCTCCTCGGCGAGACCGGTCGCAATCGCTGAGGAGAGTGTGCAACCGGTCCCGTGGGTTTGGTTCGTCACCAATCTTGGCGAACTGAACACATGGCGCTCACCCAGCCGATCGGCGAAGGCATCGTAGACGACGTCTCCTGAGAGGTGGCCACCCTTTATCAACGCCGCCTGCGCACCAAGGTCGAGCAATCGTTCGGCGGCAGCCACGAGATCGTCCTTCGTTGTGAGGTCACCGCCGACCAGCGCCGCCGCTTCGGGAGCATTCGGCGTCACGAGGCGCGCCCGTGGAATCATGTGATCAACAACCGCACTGATCGCATCGCTATCAAGCAACGCGGCGCCACCTTTGGCGACCATCACGGGATCAACCACCAGCGGTATTTCAGCGGCTTTTTCATCGATCATGCTGACGATCGCGTGGACCACCTCGACCGTATGCAGCATGCCGGTTTTGAGACAATCTGCCCCGATATCGTCGAGCACCACGCGGATCTGATCGGCGACAAATTTCGGCGCAACATCGTAAACCGCCTGCACACCGTGGGTATTCTGTGCAGTAAGAGCTGTAATGGCGCTCGCGGCATAGCCGCCGAGTGCAGTCACCGTTTTGATATCGGCTTGAATTCCCGCGCCACCGCCGGAATCAGATCCGGCAATGACAAGCACACGCGCCAGTCGCGCACGTCCAGCCGGCATCAACTAGCGACGGCAGCGGGCGCCACGGTTTGCTCGATCGCTGCAACAATATCATCGAGCACATCGTTCATCAGGCTCTCGTTGTCGCTTTCCGCCATCACTCTGATTACCGGTTCGGTTCCCGATGGGCGCAGCAATATCCGGCCGTCTTCGCCCAATCGCGTTTTGCTCCTCGCCACGGCGTCACGAACCACCGGCGCGTTGAGAATTTCGCTACGCGACCCGTCTCGGTCGGGGAGCCGCACATTTCGTAACGTCTGTGGCACCGCCTCAAAAACACGCCCGATCTCGCTAAGCGGCTTCTGCACCTCGACGATCACTGCGAGGGCTTGCAAAGCAGCAATCAACCCGTCGCCGGTGGTCGAAAAATCGCTGAGGATGATGTGCCCCGATTGTTCGCCGCCGACATTCAGTCCGTTGGTGCGCATATAGTCGACCACATAGCGGTCGCCGACTTGCGTCCGATGCAGAGCCAAGCCCAAGCCCGAGATATAGCGTTCCAGTCCTAGATTTGACATCACGGTCGCGACCACGCCGCCGCCAGTTAATTTATCACTGCGATGCCAATAGCTCGCGACCAGCGCCATTACTTGATCGCCATCAAGGAGCTCGCCGTGTTCGTCGGCAATAACAACCCGATCGGCGTCGCCATCGAGCGCAATACCCAGGTCGGCCCCATGGGCGATGACTTCGGCTTGCATGGTCTGTGGCACCGTCGATCCGCACGTGTCATTGATGTTGAAGCCATCGGGATCAACACCGATCGCAATCACGGTCGCGCCTAACTCGGAAAGAATGTTGGGCGCAACCCAATAGGCAGCGCCATTGGCGCAATCCAAAACAATCTTCAGTCCGTCGAGCTTAAGGCCGCGCGGAAAGGTGTTTTTGACGAACTCGATATAGCGACCCCTCGCGTTGTCGAGCCGGCGGGCTTGTCCAAGTCGATCCGGCGTGACCCGTTTGTCGCTGAAGTCATCATCGATGCGGGCCTCGATTGCGGCCTCGACATCATCGGAAAGCTTGTAGCCATCTGGACCAAACAGCTTAATGCCGTTGTCTTCGTAAGGGTTGTGCGATGCAGAAATCATTACGCCGAGATCGGCGCGAAGGCTGCGGGTTAGCATGGCAACGCCTGGGGTCGGCAACGGGCCGATCAGGATCACGTCCATGCCGACCGAGATGAACCCGGCTGTGAGGGCGGGTTCGATCATGTAACCCGACAACCGGGTATCCTTACCGATCACGACGTTATGGGTGTGGCTGCCGTTGGTGAAATGGCTGCCGGCGGCCACGCCGACACGTAGTACGGTTTGCGGCGTCATCGGTTCGTCGTTGGCCTTGCCGCGAATACCGTCCGTGCCGAAGTACTTACCCATAACCTTCCAATCTGCTGCCCGCGACCGCTTTATCTGAGATTGCCAATTTTTCGCTTTTGTTTCAAGGCTTTCGAGCTAATTCTTAAGCTATTTCATTGATACCAATGGCATCCCAAACCGCGATCGCCTGCTTCGTGTCGGCGACATCATGGACGCGAATCACTTGCGCACCGAGACGCAGCGCCCACAACGTAGCCGCGAGCGATCCCGGGACTCGATTGTCTGCGGCTGCGACCGAGCCCAACGCGCCAATGAATGACTTGCGCGATACGCCTATGAGAAGACCAGCGCCCGCACCATGAAACAGCGCCAGATCTCTGAGGATCTCGACATTGTGTGGCACCGTCTTGCCGAACCCGATACCCGGATCGATCATCACCTGATTGATATCGATCCCGCTCGCTCGGCATGCGGCGACGCGCGCATCCAGATAGTCGTATATGTCACAGGCGACATCCGAATAGCAGGGCGCCTCCTGCATCGTTTGAGGATCGCCCAGACAGTGCATCAAGACGACGGGCGCCCCCAGCTCGGTTGCGACATCCAAGCTGTCTGGGTCCGCGGTTAGCGCGCTGGTGTCGTTGATAATCAGAGCACCCGCCGCAACGGCGCGCTGCATGACGGTGGAACTCCGGGTATCAATCGAGATCGGCGCGGGCAGGTCGCAGAGCCCTTCAACGACCGGCATGACACGATCGAGTTCGTCCTGGACCGAGACTGGATCTGCCCCGGGGCGGGTCGATACCCCGCCAATATCGATAACATCCGCGCCCTCTTCCCATAAACGCATGCCGTGATCGATGGCCGCGGTCGAACTGGCAAACAGCCCGCCGTCAGAAAAGCTGTCCGGCGTCACATTAACCACGCCCATGATGCGGGGCCGGCACAGCGCGACACCGGCGAAAGGCGGGCGGCTCTGAGATAAATTATTCAGTAGGCCCGAAACGCGGTCAGCTGCCGCATTCTCCGCGCCCGCGATCGCATCCTGGAGGTCGCTGACCGCGAAAACCTGGCGCGCAACCCGCTCGCCCGGGCGTCGCCATCGCAACTCGACCCTGCTAAAGGCCGACGGCCCACCGGCAAGATGCAGCGCCTGTCCCTGCGTGACTAAAGCGCTGGCTGGCTCGCGGTGAATGAGATCAACGGGCTGGATGTAGAGGCGGTGCTCGGGTGATATCGCCGCTAACCAGGTCTTGGCGGTACGCCGGTCGGCCACGACGGAAAACGCGCCGCTCGCGGCTCAGGATCCTGGCTGCGGCTCTGGGTTGAAATCGCCCGGGTTCTTTTTGGTGCTTTCCGTGGTCGGGACGGCGGATCGAGATCCCATGTCCTCTGGCGGCGGTTCGGTGTCCGTCGGACGATGGATCGGCTCTCCCTTGAGAAGACGGGAGATGTCATCAGCGTTCAGGGTCTCATACTCGAGTAGCGCGCTGGCAATAGCTTCGAGGTCAGCACGGTGTTCGACGATGATCGCTCGCGCATCGACCTCGGCCGCATCGATATAACGACGAATTTCCTCGTCGATAACCTTTGCCGTCGCTTCGGAAACGTTTTTGCGCTGGGTCACGGAGTGACCGAGGAATACCTCTTCCTCGTTTTCGCTATAGCGGAGCGGACCAAGCTTGTCGCTCATGCCCCACTCGGTAACCATCCGCCGCGCCAAACCCGTCGCCTGTTTGATGTCGTCGGACGCTCCGGTGGTCACGTTTTCCTCACCGAAAACCACCTCTTCGGCGATGCGGCCGCCAAACATCATGGCAAGACGAGCGACCAATTCCTTGCGTGAATAGCTATATCGATCCCGTTCCGGGAGCGACATCGTGATACCAAGCGCACGACCACGCGGGATAATCGTAACTTTGTGGAGGGGGTCGTGGCCTGGCATATGAAGCCCGACCAAGGTATGGCCGCTCTCGTGATAGGCCGTGAGGCGTTTTTCATCCTCGGTCATCACCATCGAACGCCGCTCGGTTCCCATCATCACTTTGTCTTTGGCGTCCTCAAACTCGGCCATCGAGACCACACGTTTTCCCTTGCGCGCTGCTAGTAGGGCGGCTTCGTTGACGAGGTTGGCAAGATCAGCCCCAGAGAACCCCGGGGTACCGCGCGAGATCGTGCGGACCTCCACATCCGGCCCGAGCGGCACTTTGCGCATATGAACTTTGAGTATTTTTTCGCGCCCGACGATATCGGGGTTGGAGACCGTGACTTGTCGGTCGAAACGTCCGGGTCGCAGCAACGCCGGATCGAGCACGTCGGGCCGGTTGGTGGCCGCAATCAGAATAACGCCTTCGTTGGTCTCGAAGCCGTCCATCTCAACTAGCAACTGATTCAAGGTCTGTTCGCGCTCGTCGTTACCGCCGCCCAGACCGGCGCCACGGTGGCGACCGACTGCATCGATCTCGTCAATAAAGACAATGCAGGGCGCATTCTTCTTGGCCTGCTCAAACATATCGCGGACGCGGCTCGCACCAACGCCGACGAACATCTCGACGAAATCAGATCCCGAAATCGAAAAGAACGGAACGTTGGCTTCACCAGCTATTGCCCGGGCCAGCAAGGTCTTACCGGTTCCGGGCGGCCCGACGAGCAGAGCGCCTTTGGGGATTTTTCCGCCGAGGCGCTGAAACTTTTGCGGATCCTTCAGGAACTCGACGATTTCCTCAAGTTCCTCTTTCGCTTCATCGATGCCGGCGACATCATCAAACGTGATGCGCCCTTGACGCTCGGTCAGCAACCGAGCACGCGACTTGCCGAATCCCATCGCCTTGCCGCCACCCGATTGCATCTGACGCATGAAGAAGATCCAAACGCCGATCAACAGAAGCATCGGAAACCACGAAACGAGAATACCGAATAGCGATGGCACCCCGTCCTCGGTTGGCGCAGCGCTTATCCGCACACCTTTTTCCGATAATCGAGAGACCAGCGTCGGATCATTGGGCGCGTAGGTGCTGAAGGCACGGCCGTCGCCGTAGTGTCCGGTTATCGAGTTCCCTTTGATCGTCACGTCGGAGATCTGGCCGGCCTCGGTCTCTGCAAGAAACTCGGAAAAGGCGAGGTTTGCGACCGGGCCCCGTATCGACGGTCCTTGAAACAAGTTGAACAGAACGACAAGAAGCAGGGCGATGATCACCCAAAGAGCGAGGTTCTTACCGACATTGTTCACTTGCTTGGTGCCCCTATTGGCAGGTCGTTGGCAGATATTCAGGCGCTAAACGCTCTCTCGACTGGCGGCTGTTCGCCTTTCGCGCGGCGCTAATCATGGCGCCTGATAGTTAGATAATAACCACTTCACCTCTAGGCAACCGAAAACCTGGCCGGCGTGAGAGGATGGCGCGGAGCGAAGACTACCTGCAACGCCCGCTTATCGACGATTATTCGATGATCGTACAAGCCTAGATGAGGCACGGCAACGAGCTTGCTGCCTTGAAAAACAGCCGGTAGCGGCGCAATTACGATCGGCGCGAGGCTTACCCGGACGAGCGCTTCTGTTTCCGCACGGCCCTCCGGCCAGCGATTTCCACCATATGCCGCAACGGTCAGCCCCTTCGCGCGAGCCCCATTGCCGAGTTTTACATCGTAGCGATCATCCCAACGCGCGGTCTGGCCCATGATCAGGCGAGCCGGATTGCCAATACGCCCAAACTCGCGACAGATTATCAAATCTCCGTCGTGTTGGACGATACGGCAACCACCGAGCGTGCGCGTGCGAAACGCTCGGCCCGCCCGTGTAGCGTCAACGAGTTTATCGATTCGAGCGCGGCGCGGCGCATAAGCGGCAGAACCGATACAGAGGATGATCCGACCAACGGCGCGGCGAATCGCGTCGGGAGCGACCGCGTGCATCGCGCGGTGACGGAGTCGACAGAATCCGCGCGGGTCGACTTCTGCAACCATCGCCAGCAATTCACTTGTCTCGATATCTCGGACCGCTCGCCTGCGTCCAATGCTACGAGCGGCCTCGGCCACGTCTTTGCTCGCCAACGCACCCCTTGCGAATTGTTCCCTCAACCGCACGCGTGCAAAACGGTGATCCCGATTGGAGGGATCCTCGATCCAAGGTTGTTGCATTTTTTCTAGAGTAGCGACCAATCGTGCATGGGATGCACCGAGACAGGGGCGCAGATAACGGACACCGTCACGCTCGACCACCGATGGCATGGCGGCGAGTCCATCAAGCCCACTGCCGCGCGACAGGCGAAGCATCAACGTTTCTGCTTGGTCATCGCGGTGATGACCAAGCAAGAGGTGAACCACATGATGTTCACGACACCAAGCAGACAACAGGCGATAGCGAGCATCGCGCGCCGTGTGCTGGATCGCGCTGGTTGGCTTGTCGCCTTGCCAGCGGATGATACGGTGCGCAATCGCACGTTTCCTGAGCCAGACGCCGAGTGACCGTGCTTCCGCTGCAGCGTCGCTTCTTAGCCGGTGATCGATCGTAAGCGCGGTAAAGGTCCCGCGTCGGCATCGTGCCCATGCCGCGGCAAGTAGGCACAGCGCGAGGCTGTCCGCGCCGCCTGATGTCGCCGCCGCCAAGCGAGGCCGTGCTGCGAAAGGTCCCACAGCAACCATGAGATCAGCAAATTGCGCATCGTCGATCGCGCTGGCCTGCATGTAAGCCCCGATGTCAGCTACAGCCCATTTCGTCGAGTTCGATCTGCGCCCGGCCGAGGATTTTCTTGGCCGCCAGCTTGAAGCCGGTGAGTAATTCGCGAAGCGTGGCGCACGCGTCGTCCTGTTGGCCGAGTTTGCGTAACGATAGGCCGAGCTTCAGCAGGTTATCCGGTGCTTTTCGACCGGCCTTATTGGCTTGATAGCCCTCGAGGAAGATTCGTGCCGCGGTTTCGTAGTCCTTACGAACGTAGAACGTCTCGGCCAACCAGTAACGGCTGTTGCCTGCCAATTCATGATCTGGATGATTCACGAGGAACTCTTTGAGGGCGAGTTCAGCCTCGTCGAACTTCAGCTGTCGGAGCAGTCCGAACGCATAATTATATCGCTCAACCGGGGTTCCTTGCGGCAGCACGTTGGCATTCGCCGTCACCGCCGCACCGCTTGAACCGCCATCCCCTTTGATTGCCGGAGCGCCATCGCCGGATGTGGCCGCGCCAGGTGGTGGTGCGACGCCGGATTGCCGCAAGTTGGCGACACTGGCTTCAAGGTCGGACAAACGCTGATCGACATCACGTACGAGTTTGTCCATGCGCCGCGACATCTTACTGACCTCGAAGCGAACGCGCTCGACGGTATCGGTGACCTCTCGCACCTGGCGATCGAGTTCCGCGCCCATTCTTTCCTGGCGCTCGACCAGGGATTCGGTGCTGCTGCTTGGCGCGGCACCACTCGCTTGGGTCTGAACCGGCGCGCCGCCGCGACGCACCGCCTGAAGCTCTTTCTCCAACGACTCGACGCGCTGGAGGAGTGCACGAAATTCGTTTCGAGATTGAGCATCTACGGGAAGCGTCGCTAGTGCCGTACCGACGACGACGATCAACCCGAAAATGGTCTTTGTTGTGCCCCTCATCTTAGATCCTCACTGCCCAGCGGGCCTATCGAGCCAGTCTATTTCAAGAATTTGGCAGCATTTGGACCGAAACGAAACCGCCCCGGCGGTCTTGCGACAGCCGGGGCGAATTCAAGACCGAATCGGGCTTGGTTAGTTTACGGCAATGTGGACGTTTCGATTCTGCGCCCAGGCGGCATCGTTGGAGCCGAGCGCTACGGGACGTTCCTTGCCGTAGCTGATCGTCGTCAGGCGGCTCCCGTCGACACCGAGGCCGACCAAGAAATCGCGCACAGATTGTGCACGGCTATTGCCAAGGGCCAAATTGTACTCGCGCGTTCCACGCTCGTCGCAATTGCCCTCCAGCGTCACGACCAGTGTTGGGTTCGCCTGCAAGAAGTTCGCCCAGTCGCGAGCCCGCGCACGGGCAACCGGCTTGAGGTTGAATTTGTCAAAATCAAATAAGACACGGTCCCCGATCTCGGCGAGTTGCTCACCCGCGGGCTTTGCGGCCATCGATTCGCTGCCCGACGAACTGGTCGACGATTGCGACGATCCAGAGACGCCGCTCGACGAAGAAGTCGTTGATCCACCGCTGCCGCCTGAACTGCCCGACTGCTCCGGCGCGGTTTCGCACGCGGCGAGCAGTAGCAGCGCTGCAAAGGAGCTAAATAACTTGAGGCGCATTAAGGCCCTCCATTGTCGGGGAATACATGTACGCGTTAGTTCGTACGCGTTAACTCTTGGTCTTACGCAACCGAATTGCAACCCTGAATTGCAATCTGCTTACGCATTGGCATTAAGTATCGACCGTAAGCCCCGGAGCTAGCGCGATACTGGCCGCTGGACTATACGGGCCTCCGATTACCGAATCAAGGCTAAGGGAGACCACGCCGGGTCCGACGCATCGGCGGGCGTAAGGATCGGGCGTTCGTTGTAGCCGGTCAAATCGATCGACCACAAACGCGTGGTGCCGCCGCGGCCTTGGCTGTCGCTCGGCGTTTGTCGAAAGAACATCAAAACGCGCCCATTCGGCGCCCAGGTTGGCGCCTCATCGAGGAAGCTCTCCGTCAAAGTTCGCTCGCCGGTCCCATCTGGCCGCATGACGCCAATAAAAAATTTCTTGCTTCGGAGTTTGGTGAACGCGATCAGGTCTCCTCGCGGCGACCACACCGGCGTTGCGTAACGCCCCGCACCGAACGAGATACGCCGAATATCGTCGCCATCGGCCTCCATAACGTAGAGCTGTTGGGTGCCGCCGCGGTCCGAATTGAATGTAATTTGTGAACCGTCCGGCGAATAGGACGGCGACGTATCGATCGCCGGATGATCGGTCAGTCGCTCAATGAGCCGCGTGCGCAGATCCATGGTGTAGATATCTGAGTTACCGCGATCGGCGAACGTCATGACGACCCGCTCGCCGTCCGGCGAGAACCGAGGGGCGAAAGTCATCCCGGGAAAGTCGCCGAGGATCTCCTGGCGCCCACTATCGATATCGAGGATGTAAACGCGGGGCTGATTGCGAAAGTAGGACAGGTAGGTGATCTCCTGCCGCTTGGGCGAAAAGCGTGGTGTAAGAACCAAGTAGGTTCCGTCCGTCAAAAACCGATGGTTGTGCCCATCCTGATCCATAATGGCGAGCCGTTTCACACGACGGTCGCGCGCGCCACTCTCCGACACATAGACCACCCTGGTATCGAAGTAGCCCTCTTCGCCGGTGATCCGCTTGTAGATCGCGTCTGAAACTATGTGCGCGATGCGACGCCAATTCGCCGGTGTCGAGGTGTAGACGAACCCCGCCATCTGTTGTTCGGCGAAAACATCCCATAGTCGAAACTGGACATGCAGTTTGCCGTCGGATTTGAGCTCGACGGCGCCCGTAATCAGAGCCTGGGTATCGATTAAACGCCAGTCCGCGAAACGCGGGCGCACCAGCATGTCCTCCGGCTTTTGGATGAATGCATTCGGATCGATGGGGGCGAAGAGCCCCGACCGTGACAGATTGGCGCTGATCACATCTGTGATGTCACGGCCAATCTTTCCGGTGTCGTCGTCAGCCCCGATGAAACGGGTAACCGCCAAAGGTAACGGGTCGATCTTTCCGGCAGTGATATCGATCTTAACCACCGCCTGGGCCGGCGACGCGAAGCCGGCGAGTAGACCCATCAGGATCAACCCCCAAAACCAAATTTGTCTCTGTGGTCGACGCGGAGAACAGCGCATCGTAATTCGTCCTTCCTGCTATGCGTTAGCCGAGCATGTCGCGTGGATCGAACGTGAATTCGAGATCCCGCCACTTGTTCGCTTCGCCCGGCGGTAGTTGAAGAGGGTCCTTGGGATCGGTACACGCGCGAACCGCACGCAACGCGCTCTCCTCGAATGTTCGGAAAAATGCCGCGCTGGTAGCGCCTCTGCCAATCCGATCAACGACGACCGGCGGACGCACAAGCGTGCCATCACTGTTGAGTTCGACCCGGATGGTCACGCGCATATCTTGCAGATCTTTCGCGCCACCAGGGAGATACCAACAATCCAGCAGTTGGCGGCGGATAAAATCTATTTCGCTGATTGTCGGAGCACTCGCGAGTTTCAAGGGCTGAGCGCGAGATTTGATCTTGATGTCATCGACCGTGCGTTTTTTCTTTTCCTCTTCAGGCGCCGGCGGCGGTGCCTGCTTCTGCGGTGTTTTGTCGAGCAGGGCGCTAATCCGGCTCGGATCAAACTTCGCCTTCGACTGAGGACGAGCTAACGGCTTGGGCGCGGGTCGTCGGGCGATTTTCTTTTTCGGCTTCGCGACCGGTTTAGCCACAGGTTTGGGCGCCGGTTTCAAGGTCGGCTTCGGTGGCTCCGGCACCGGCTGGGTTTGTGGCTTCGGCGGCTCAAGTTCGTTCGGCTTGGGCTCGAGTTTCTTGGGGTTGGGCGGCGGAAGAGGCTCGGGTTGCAGCGCTGCCACCTCGGTCGCCTGCGGCAGTGGTGGTGGCGGCAGTGACGGCAAATCGGGTTTGGCGATCGGTTGGGGCTTAAGCCGCGGCGCTTTTGATGGTAACGGTTTTGCTGGTTCCGGCTTTGCTTTCACTTTCGGCTTTGGTTGCGGTTTTGGTGGCTCTGGTTCTTCTTTCACCTTGGGGGTTGTCAGTTCATCAATTGTCACCAACTCGACCGGGATCGGCGCCGGTATCGCCGGTGGCGGCGCAAACAGGACCGGCACACCCAAATAGGCAATTGCCAAAATACCCACGTGGACGGTGGCAGATATGGCGAAGCTGCTTTGCACCGATCAGTTCTCTTTTCGCTCGCTGTCACCCTCGCCACGTCCTTGGGCCGCGATCGCCGCGCGCGAGTCCGTAATTAGAGCAACGCGATTGAAACCGGCGGCCGTGATGGTCCCCATAACCTGCATGATGCGCCCGTATTCGATGGCTTCATCACCACGCACGAAGATGCGTGTGCCCGGCTTGCGACCCGTGACCGCAATCAAACGTGGGACAAGTTGGTCGAGACCGACCTCGGTTTCTTGCAGATAGATCACCCCCTGGGCATCGACGGTGATCGCCAAAGGTTCGTCCTGGCCCTCGATGGTTGGGGCCGCCGTTTTTGGTAAGTCGATCGGTACGCCAACCGTCAAAAGGGGCGCGGTGATCATGAACACAACAAGCAGGACAAGCATCACATCGACGAACGGCGTGACATTGATCTCGGCCATCGGCCGGAACCGGTCCCGCGTCGCGCTCCGGTAGCGCGCCTGATTGAGGTTGCTCGCCATCGGCTACGCCCGCTCCTCAAGTTGGCGCGACAGGATTGCCTGGAACTCACCGGCAAAACCATCCAACCGATTGGCGTAACGCCCAACGTCGTTTGAAAACTTGTTGTAGGCAACAACCGCTGGGATGGCGGCAAGCAGGCCGAGTGCTGTCGCCAACAACGCCTCGGCGATGCCGGGCGCGACGATCGCCAGGCTCGTGTTTTTGGTCAGCGCGATCGACTGGAAACTGTTCATGATGCCCCAGACCGTGCCGAACAACCCGACAAACGGTGCCGTCGAACCGACCGTGGCAAGAAAACCCAAATAGCGTTCGAGTCCGGCCATCTCTCGATTGTGAGCCAGTTGCATCGCTTGGCCGATACGCTCACGCAAACCGGCCCGTAATGTGTGCTCACTGACCAGTCCCCGCTCGGTGGCTCGGCGCCACTCACGCATCGCCGAAGCGAATAGGATTGCCATTGGGTGATCGGGCGTTTGACCCTGACTATCGAATAATGCCTCGAGCGACCCGCCCGACCAGAATTCAGCTTCGAACCGGTCCGCCTGGTCAGACAATCGTCTAAACCGAACGAACTTCTCGAAGATGATCGCCCAGCTCCAAACCGACGCACCGAGCAATATCACCATAACGATTTTGACGACGATATCGGCTCGCAGGATCAGGGTCCAAAGAGAAAGATCGGTGGGGACTGACCCCGCTAGAACTGCGGCGTCTACGGCTTGGTTTTCCATACTCTGGCTCGGCTACGTTGCAATAAAGCGATTCAACTGATTCCTAATTGGCGGTGGCAAACGAGCGGCCCGGCTGGTGCCATCGATGCAGGCGATTCGAACCCGGCTCCGCGCCAGGTCGGTTTCGTCGCGCCTCACGATCTGTTCGGCTATCAAGCTCGCACCGCGTAAGTCCGAGAGCCGCGTATGGATCTGGATCTCGTCGTCCAATCGGGCCGGCGATAGATACTCGATCTTGCAACTTCGCACCGTCAGGGCAAGTTGATGATCGCGCCACAACGTCGAGTGATCGACCCCAGCGAGGCGCAGGAAATCAGTGCGGCCGCGTTCGATAAACTTGAGATAGTTGGCGTAGTAGACGAACCCGCTGACGTCGGTGTCTTCGTAGTAGACGCGAAGTGGCAGCACGTGACCGTCGGCAACGAGCCGTCCCGAGGTTGCGCCAAATCCGGCGGCGTCTGCGGTGGCAATCGCCACGTTGCTATTGGACGCTGGTTTCGTCATCGGTTTCTTGTGGCTGCGCGAGGAGGTCCAATTGCTCCTCAAGCGAAGGTGGCACCTCAAGCCCGAGGTGGCTATAGGCGGTGCGCAGCAGAACTCTCCCGCGCGGCGTTCGTTGAACGAGCCCTTGCTGAATAAGAAAAGGCTCGATGATTTCTTCGATCGCATCGCGCGGTTCTGACAACGCTGCGGCCATGGTTTCAATCCCCACCGGTCCGCCGCCAAAAACCCCGGCGATTTGGTTGAGGTAGCGGCGATCCATCGAATCGAGGCCGAGTTCATCGACTTCAAGACGGCGCAGTGCTTCATCGGAAACTCGCGCGTCTATCGTCCCGTCGCCGGCAACCGAGGCAAAATCTCGCACCCGCCTCAGCAACCTTCCGGCTATGCGGGGCGATCCCCGAGAACGCCGGGCGATTTCGCGCGCGCCCTCAGGCGTAAACGGCGCCTCCAGGAGGCGCGCGCCGCGTATGACTATTTTTGTCAGGTCATCGACGCCATAAAAATTAAGCCGGGCAGGAATACCGAACCGCTCGCGCAGCGGTGTCGTAAGCAACCCCGATCGCGTCGTTGCGCCAACCAAAGTAAAGCGACAGAGATCGATACGAACAGAGCGCGCCGCCGGTCCTTCCCCGATGATCAAATCGAGCTGGAAATCCTCCATTGCCGGATAAAGAATCTCCTCAACCGCCGGCGTGAGCCGATGGATTTCATCGATGAACAGAACATCGTGATCCTGCAAATTGGTCAGCACCGCCGCAAGATCGCCAGCTCGTTGGATCACCGGTCCAGACGTCGTTCGAATGCCCACGCCAAGTTCGCGAGCGACTATTTGCGCAAGCGTGGTCTTGCCCAGTCCCGGCGGCCCCACCAGAAGCACATGGTCGAGCGCATCGCCGCGCACCCGTGCCGCGTCGATAAAAACGCGGAGATTTTCTCGAACCCGATCCTGCCCCACGAATTCGTCGAGTCGGGCCGGCCGCAGGCCGACATGGTCAACATCGGCCTCGGATTCGTCGGCTGCCACCAGGCGTTGATCACTCACTGTGCCAACTCCTTGAGGCCTTCTCGGATCAACCCGCCGACCTCGGCCGACGCGCCCAGCGATTGCCGCGCTCGCGACACCGCGCCGAACGCCTCGACCCGTCGGTAACCGAGGTTTACAAGCGCCGATACAGCATCAGCGTTGGCATCGTTCTCACCCGCACCCGGCGCCGTTGTCGCGCCGGCAAAGGTGGTTGGCGCGAGGTCGCCGATTTTGTCTTTTAGCTCGCTGACGAGGCGCTTGCCAAGCTTTGGACCAACGCCATTTGCCTGGGTCAGCATGGCCGCGTCCTGGGCGAGAATTGCTTCAACCAACTCGTCCGCCGATAGCGTGTCGAGCACCCCCAAGGCCATTCGCGCACCGACCCCCTGCACCGTTTGCAGGAGACGGAACCATGTGCGCTCTTCAGGCAGCGGAAAACCATAAAGATGGATGTGGTCCTCGCGAACGTGCGTATCGATCAACATGCTGATCGTGCTGCCGAGCGCGCCGACGCTGCGCAAGGTTCGGGCCGAGCAATACACCAGATAGCCGACCCCACCGGTGTCAACGACGATCCAGCCGTCACCGACCGAATCAAGAAGCCCGGTCAATTTTGCAATCACGCACCACCTCCGGCGGCCGCCATCAAGCCGGCTGCCGCAATCGGGCTGGTCCGGTGATGAACATGACAAATGGCGACCGCCAGCGCATCGGCGGCGTCGGTCTGGTCGACATCGGCCCCAGGAACCAGCATCCGCACCATCATCCGCACTTGCTTCTTGTCGGCGTGGCCGACCCCGACCAGCGATTTCTTGATCAGATTTGCTGCGTACTCACTGACCACGACACCGGCGAGCGCCGGCGCCAACATGACGGCGCCGCGAGCCTGCCCCAGCAGCAAGGTCGACGACGGGTTCTTGTTGACGAACGTTTCCTCGATAGCGGCTTCATCAGGGAGAAACTCAGCGATGACATCAAGTACGCCGGTATGGATTTGCCGCAAGCGTTCCGCCAGCGGCGCCGAGCTGACGCTCGAGATTGCGCCGTGGGCGATATGATGAAGGTTGTTGTCATGGGCGTCGATAACGCCCCAACCCGTCGTCCTGAGGCCCGGATCGAGCCCGATGATGATCATTCGACGATCACCTCCCGGACTGGTTGTTAAGATCGGAACTAAGCACTGAGCTTGTCGATGATCTCGTCGGCGATGTCGAAGTTCGCCGACACGTTTTGCACATCATCGCTCTCCTCGAGCGCTTCGATCATCTTGAAAAGCGTGGTCGCCTTGTCCTCATCGATCGCCACGGTGGACGCTGGCTTCCAGATCAATGCCGCACTCTCCGGCGATCCGAATCGCTGTTCTAATGCTTCGCGCACCTCGTGAAAAGCTTCCGGTGGACACACCAGTTCGTGCCCGATTTCGTCAGATAGGCAATCGTCCGCGCCGACCTCGATCGCCGCTTCCAACATGTCGTCATTCGATGCGGTTTCCGCGGGATAGTTGATTTGGCCGACGCGACTGAACTGGAAGGAAACGCTGTTGGTTTCTCCGAGCGATCCACCGTTCTTTGAAAACGCGGTTCGGACTTCGGATGCTGTGCGATTGCGGTTGTCGGTGAGCGCCTCGACGATGACCGCCACGCCGCCAACCCCATACCCTTCATATCTAATTTCTTCGTAACTCTCCGCGTCAGCGTCGCCCGCACCTCGTTTCAAGGCGTTGTCGATATTGTCCTTTGGCATGTTGGCCGAGCGGGCCGCGGACATGGCCGAGCGCAGGCGCGGATTCATCTCCGGATCGGCCATCCCCGACCGCGCCGCGACTGTTATTTCTCGGGCCAGTTTACCGAATATTTTGGCGCGCTTTTTGTCCTGCGCGCCCTTTCGGTACATCCGATTTTTGAACTGTGAGTGTCCCGCCATATCAATATCTAACCGCGTCGCGACAATAAAACGCTACATGGAGTGGAATTACACGGATGTGTATACCAGATCGTGTTTGGAGGCGCACGACGCGAAGGGTCACCAATCCCAAACCAATGTGGCGATATTGGGGCGTGCAAACGCGCCCGATGGTCTACTGAACGACCGGTGCCTCGTTGGTCGGCAAAGGCCAGGCTGGCGCGAGAATACCGCCCTGCCGCAGCGGCCCGACATAGGTCGCCAGTCCGGTCGCGTCATCGGTCTCGACGTAAACACCACAGATCGTCGCTTCACCTTGCGCCGGGGTGAAGCGGGCATTCGGAATCTTGCGCCGGAACCGATTAAGTGGCTCCTCCTTCTCCATGCCGATGATCGAATCATAATCGCCGCACATACCAGCGTCGGTTTGGTAGGCAGTACCACCTGGGAGGACACGCCAATCGGAGGTCGGGACGTGGGTGTGCGATCCAACCACCAGCGATGCGCGTCCGTCGACGGCAACCCCGATCGCAGATTTTTCGCTGGATGCTTCGCCGTGCGCATCGATAACGATCGCGTCGACGGTTCGACCCAGTCGCTGCTTTTCAAGCTCGGTCTCAATACAATCAAACGGATCGTCGAGGGGATCCATGAAGACCCGCGTCATGACGTTGAGAACCAGCACCTTTTTTCCGTTTCTGGCCTCGTAGGTGCCGACCCCCCGCCCGGGGGTGCCGGCGGGATAGTTTTGCGGCCGCAACAGTCGAGCATCGCGGTCGATATATTCCATCACCTCGCGTTGGGCCCAAACGTGATTGCCGGTGGTAACGACATCGACGCCGGCGACATGAAGTTGCTCGCAAATCTTGCCGGTGATGCCGAACCCAGCGGCCGCGTTTTCGCCATTCACAATCACGAAATCCAGATCGAGCCGCGAGCGAATGTCGGGCAAAAGCTCACAGACAGCGCTCCGACCTGAACGGCCAACTGTGTCACCGAGGAAAAGGATTTTCACGGAACTTGTTCTACGCCACGTTCGGTCACGATCCAGTCCACTCGTTCGTCGCTTTCATCATGCGGTACCTCCTCGTAGCGTTGACAGTCATAGCAGATACCGATCGCCAGAGGTCGCTCTACCTCTCGTGTGGCGCCGCGCAAGACCGCGAGCGTGCGATCATAATAGCCACCTCCATAACCGAGCCGGTAGCCCGCGTTATCGATGGCGAGAGCTGGAACCAATAGCACCTGGGGCACCAGTTCCCGCGCGCCCGCCGGTGGGACCGATGTACCAAAGACCGATGTTTCAAGTGGCGCGTCAGGTGCCCAGGCGCGAAAAACCAACGGGGCGCCACGCTCAACGACATCCGGCAGCACCATCGGATGCCCGTTCTTATGAAAGGAATTCATAAGCGGTCGTACGTCGATCTCATCGCCAATCGGCCAATACCCGCTCACCACCGACCCGGCGGCGATCGCGATCGAACCAATAATGCATTCGAAAAGCCCCGCTGCCGCGCTGCGCGCGGCGGCATGCGATATTCGCGATCGACGCTCCCGGGCGTCGCGCCTTAGAATTTGCTTATTTTCTTGTAAGGCCACCGTCACGCTCGCGTGGACACTAACCAACGCGAGAGGAGGTTGGGCGAGACCGTCGCAGCCGTCGGTCTAGAGGATCCTCTGTGGCCTGCAAAAGCAGGTGGGCGCCATATACCGAAACCACAGCTCCGGCAGGGACAGCTCCCGAAGAATCGTTATTGGCCCCAGGGAAAATAAGGCCGTCGCACCAGACAGAACCCGCCCACCCCAAATTTAGGTTTTCTCGAGGCTTGCGGCAATGCCTTCGATTCGCTGGGCAACCGTGCTGAGTGCATCGGTAGCGGCCTCGGTGAGTACGTCGTTGGCTTTTGCGGAGACTTGTGAGTCTTCGGATGCCGATTGTTGCGCCGTTTCAAGCTTGTCGATGGCCTCGGCAAGTTCGTCGGCGATGACGAGCCCGGCCATCAACATCAATCTAGCCTCGCCCACTTGGCCGAGCGATTTCGTCAACTCGGCGACTTTTCGGTCGACATAGTCAGCGAGATTAAGCAAGTGCTCCTCTTCACCATCGTCGCACGCGACCTGATACGGCCGTCCGTTTATCGAGACCTCTATCTGCGCCACGCCTAATCCAGCACGCTTTTTAGCTGGCCAATTGTCGCGTCGAGACGTTTGGTCACCTGGGTGATGGTTTGCTCGAGCTCAGTATAGCTTGCCTGCATATTGTCCAATCGATCGTTCAGCGAGTCATGATCCGCGTTAAGCGTTGTCAACTGGGAGCCAAGGTCCTCGCGCTCACTGCGCAGCTTAGTCGCTTCCTCAGAAGCGCGCTCGCCGACCCCTTTGACCGCCGACTCTAACTTTCCGAGTGCTTCTTCAAGGCGGGCACGCTCTTCTGCTAGTTTTACCGTCTGGTCGTCTGCCATGGTGATCCGGTTCCTCCACCGACATAACACGCACTTATTGAAATTGCACTCGGCCGGGCGCGCAAGAATAGTTGTCGGGGCCGAAATGCGTCAACCATGCGCTCTGTGACAGCCCGTGGATTCCCCGGTTGACGCCGGGAAGATTGGCGGTCATTTTGCCGACGCATTTCCGATTTCGGAAATGGAACCTATCCCGCGAAGTAGTCCAAAATGAGCGCACGCGAAGCCCGGAAAAACACCGCGCCGCAAGCGGCTGTCACACCGACGTCCGACCAACCCCATAGTGCTGTCGGTCACGATGACATGGCGAACGCGATTCGTGCGCTCAGCATGGATGCGGTTCAGGCTGCTAATTCGGGCCATCCGGGCATGCCCATGGGTATGGCCGATGTCGCCACGGTTTTGTTTCAACGCTTTCTGACGTTCGATCCCAAGCAGCCTGATTGGCCCAATCGTGACCGTTTCATTTTGTCGGCCGGGCACGGGTCGATGCTGCTTTACAGCCTGCTTTATCTCACCGGCTATCCGGGGATGAGCATCGACGATATTAAGGATTTTCGACAACTCGAAAGCCACACGCCGGGACATCCGGAATTCGGCGCTGCCCCAGGGATCGAGACGACCACCGGCCCACTCGGTCAGGGCTTGGCCAATGCAGTGGGTATGGCGCTGGGCGAACGACATCTAGCGGCGTATTTCGGCGACGCGCTTGTCGATCACTTCACATACGCTCTAGCCGGCGATGGCTGTCTGATGGAAGGGATCAGCCACGAGGCCATTTCGCTTGCCGGACATCTTCAACTACGCAAATTAATCGTGCTGTTTGACGACAATCAGATATCGATCGACGGCCCGACAACGCTTACCAGCAGTGATGACGTCGCGGCGAGGTTTGCAGCCAGTGGTTGGGACACCTGGGCGATCGACGGGCACAACGCCAACCAAATAGCCGAGGCGATCGCTGCTGCGAAGGAATCGGCGCGACCGGCCCTCATCGCTTGTCGCACGGTCATCGGATTCGGTGCACCAAAAAAACAGGGCACAGCCGCCGCCCACGGATCTCCGTTGGGCGAAGAGGAGATCGCGGCGTCCCGCACACAGCTTGGTTGGACATCATCGCCATTCGAAATTCCTGATCACATTCTTGGAGCGTGGCGCGATATCGGCGCGCGCGGTGCGGCCACTGCCGACGCTTGGCGCTCCCGCCTGCAGTCGGCGGCGCCGGATACGCGTGTGGAGTTCGAACGTCGCCTGGCCGGTGAACTCCCGAGCAATTTCGACACGACGGTGCGCGAGTTGAAATCGGATCTGGTCGAAACAATTGCCAAGGCCGGCGAAAAGCTAGCGACGAGAAAGGCCTCGCAAAAGGTTCTTGAATGCCTGAATTTGGCGGTCCCTGAACTGGTGGGTGGATCGGCGGACCTCACCGGATCGAACCTCACACGAACCGGCGAACTCGGCCCGGTTCGCGCCGATAGCTACGGCGGCCGCTACATTTATTACGGCGTCCGCGAACACGCGATGGCAGCGGTCATGAATGGGCTGGCGTTGCATCAAAGCATTATCCCCTATGGCGGCACGTTTCTCGTCTTCACCGACTATATGCGCCCGGCGTTGCGCCTTTCTGCGCTGATTGGCCTGCGTGTGGTCTATGTGATGACCCACGATTCGATTGGCTTGGGCGAGGACGGACCCACCCACCAACCGGTCGAACACCTCGCGGCATTACGCGCAATCCCAAACCTTCAGGTCATGCGCCCCGCCGATGCCGTGGAAACGGCTGAATGCTGGGCTCTCGCCCTCTCCTCTCACGCCACCCCGACGGTCATCTCCCTAACCCGACAAGGAGTTCCCGCGGTCCGTCTTGAACATACCGACAAAAACCTCTGCGCCCGGGGCGCCTACGAATTGGTTGCAGCTTCAGATCCCGCACAAGCGACGATTTTTGCTACCGGCTCGGAGATTGCGATCGCCACGGCGGCACGCGCCACTCTCGAGGCGGACGGCACCCCGACGCGTGTGGTGTCGGTCCCGTGTCAGGAGCTATTCGATTCGCAAGACGAGGGCTACCGCGAGGACATTCTTGGGCCCGACACCATACGCGTTGCGGTCGAGGCGGCGACCCAGATGGGATGGGAGCGCTACATCGGCGCTGATGGAGGCTTTGTCGGGATGATGAGTTTTGGGGCATCGGCGCCTGCAGACGCCCTCTACAAACATTTCGGAATTACGGCGGACGCTGTGGTTGACGCGGTACGCAAGCGGTTGAGCTAGGGAAAGAGGAGAAACATGCCAGTTCGGGTAGCAATCAACGGGTTCGGGCGGATTGGGCGCTTGGCCTTGCGCGCAATCAGCGAGAGCGGCCGGCGGGACGTCAAAATCTTGGCAATCAACGATCTTGCGCCCGTTGAAACACACGCGCATCTGTTGCGCCACGATTCATCGCATGGTCCGTTTCCTGGTCGTGTGCGCGCGTACAAGACCGCGCTAGGCGTCGGCAAGGACAAGGTGAAAGTATTTGCCGAGCGCGACCCCAAGGCGCTCCCCTGGCGAGAACTCGGTATAGATGTGGTGCTTGAGTGCACGGGCCTGTTCACCGATCGTGACAAGGCCGCAGCGCATCTGGCCGCCGGCGCCAAACGGGTCTTGATTTCGGCACCAGCCAAAGGCGCCGATCTAACGGTCGTCTACGGGGTCAACGACAGGAAGCTCCGTAAAAGCCATCGAGTCGTGTCGAACGCTTCTTGCACAACCAATTGCCTGGCGCCCGTCGCCGCTGTCCTCGACAAAGAAATAGGTATTGCACAAGGATTTATGACGACGGTGCACGCTTACACCGCCGATCAACGAATCGTCGATACGTTGCATGGGGACCTGCGGCGTGCCCGCGGTGCGGCTACGTCAATGATACCGACCTCGACCGGTGCCGCTCGCGCCGTCGGGCTGGTTCTTCCGGAACTGGCCGGCAAGCTCGACGGCACCGCGATCCGCGTGCCCACAGCCAACGTGTCGTTGATCGATTTCACTTTCACGGCCAAGCGCAAAACCACCATCGAAGAGATAAACGGCGCGATGAGCAAAGCTGCAGGGGGTCGCCTCAAGGGCGTCTTGGCGACCAATGATGAGCCCCTGGTTTCCATCGATTTCAATCACAACGCCGCGAGTTCAACGATCGACTTGAGCGAAACCCAGGTTATCGATGGAAGGTTCGCGCGTGTGTTGTCGTGGTACGACAACGAGTGGGGCTTCGCCAATCGGATGGCGGATACCGCAGTGGCGATGGGCAAACTCGGTTAAGGCCATGGGCAAACTCGGCTAAGAGATGTGGCTTCGGACGTCGCGTCAAATACACGAAAATCACCGTCCCATCGTCAAAGAGCTGTGCCGGCAGGCGGCCCTGCAGCAAATGTCCGCCATGTGGTTTTTCACTCGCTCAGCGATGCCAAGGCTGCGATCGAGGCGGGCACTCAAATGGACGTCAACGTTGCTCTGTGCACCGCGCGCGGCGCAATTCGCTACGCCGGGCCCGATTATCTGATTGATGTCGTTCAGCTTGCGATTGTCGAGACGAAAGGTCGTCGCGATATAGAGTCCGCCGCGCTGATCGATTGTCGCGATGAACCGGCTCTGGTATTCGCGGCCCTCCGCGCCGGTTGGCACGGGATCATCTATACCGGCGCCAAGCCCTATCAAAATGAGGTTGCGGCTGCGGTTGCGGCGCATCGCGCGACGCTCGTCACACGCGCCCTCCGCGTGCTCGATTTACTTAACGAGCCTGATCCGATCGCCGCATGCCTTAAGTGGTATGCCTGATGAACCCGGTGGTAACCCACTCGGTTCGTTGCGAATCCGGGGCGCAATTGGTATGGATTCATCTGACGTGAGGAGAGCAACCATGACCGAAGATCTGGAACAAATTGCCAATTCGCTCGTCGCGCCGAGCAAGGGCATCCTCGCCGCCGACGAGAGCACCGGCACCATCGAAAAGCGCCTATCAAGCATCAATGTTCCGTCCACCGAAGACAACCGGCGGGCCTATCGGGAGCTTCTCTTCTCCACCGTAAAAGCGGCTCCTTTTATCGGTGGAGTCATCCTCTACGATGAAACGTTGCGCCAGTCCGCGAGCGACGGCACCCCCTTCCCAGACTTGCTCGTAAAACAAGGCATCATTCCCGGAATCAAGGTTGACCAAGGAGCCAAAGCGCTCGCCGGAGCCGATAACGAGAAGGTTACTGAAGGCCTCGATGGGCTCCGCGAACGTCTGGCTGAATATCACGCGCTCGGCGCGCGCTTTACCAAATGGCGGGCCGTAATAACCATCGGTGATAGGATCCCGAGTCAATATTGCATCGACACCAACGCCCACGCACTGGCCCGCTATGCAGCGCTGTCACAGGAAGCGGGTTTGGTCCCAGTCGTCGAACCCGAAGTGCTGATGGATGGCGCCCACGATATCAACCGCTGTCGCGAGGTCACCGAAGCGACGCTGAGCCATGTCTTCCATTCGCTGTTCGATCAGCGCGTCGTGTTGGAGCACATGCTGCTCAAACCAAACATGGTCATTGCCGGTGGCGCCTGCGCTCACCAGGACAGCGTCGATGGTGTCGCCGATGCGACGGTCGCCAGTCTGAAGCGCACGGTTCCGAGCGCGGTCCCTGGCATTGTGTTCCTATCCGGTGGTCAGACCGAGGAACAAGCGACGGCGCACCTCAACGCGATGAACAAGCGCCATCAGGATCTCCCGTGGCAGCTAAGCTTCTCCTACGGCCGGGCCTTGCAGGCATCTGTGCTAAAGGCCTGGGGCGGGGATCCCGGCAATGTCGCGGCCGCACAAGCGGTCTATGAGCACCGCGCGCGGCTCAATGGCGCCGCTCGATCGGGCGCGTATACCTCCAGCATGGAGAGCGAACTCGCCGCTGCCTGACAGCGTCCGCCTCAACCTTGGGCAATCGCAGCGATGAATACTCCTGGAACGCGCTGTCGGCTTTACTTGATAACACCGCCGCAGATCGACCTCTCGACATTTCCCGGCCAGCTTGCCGACACCCTCGACGGGGGCGACGTCGCTTGCTTGCAGCTGCGTTTGAAAAATACCGACGATGACAGGATCCTCGAAGCGGGTCGTGCAATCCAACCGATCTGTCACGATCATGACGTCGCGCTCGTGATCAATGATCGTCCTGACCTTGCCGTTGAACTCGACGCCGATGGCGTTCATATCGGCCAGAATGACGCCTCCTATCAAGACGCCCGTCGCGCGATCGGTTCGAATGCGATTGTCGGCGTCACCTGCCACGCCTCACGCGATCTCGCAATGACCGCCGGTGAACGGGGCGCCGACTATGTGGCATTCGGCGCGTTTTTTCCGACCCAGACCAAGCAGGCCAGCGCTTCCGCCGATCCGGATATCCTGACCTGGTGGCAGGAAGTCTTCGAGATTCCTTGCGTCGCCATCGGTGGGATTACGGTCGACAATTGTGCCCTTCTGGCACGCGCCGGGGCTGATTTTGTCGCCGTTTCGTCGGGTGTTTGGAACTTCAGCGAGGAATCGAAAGCTGCCGTCGCAGCCTTCAACCGCACCCTTGGCGCGGTCTACCAGGATTAGGCAAGCACCGGCTTAGGCGACCACGGGAGCTCAAGGCCCGCGGCTCAACTAGCTATTTCGCGGCAACGATCATGATTTCGATCAGAAACTCCGGTCGCGCAAGCTGCGAATGAACGCACGCGCGCACCGGCATGTTTTCCGGATCAAGCCACGCGTTCCAGACTTCATTCATCGGCGCAAAATTGTCGAAGTCAGTGATCCAGATCTGGGTAGACAGGATTTTCGATTTGTTGCTGCCGACCGCTGCCAGTTGCCGCTCAATGTTCTCCAGGATCTGGCGAGTCTGATCTTGGATATCGGGTTGTGGGTCCTTCGCGACCTGCCCGGCGAGATAAATCGTGTCGTTGTGGACGACCGTCGAACTCATATGGGGTCCCGCACCTAGGCGCGGTTCGAGACGTTCAATCGTCATTGTGGGCCTCCCCTGTTTTGTAAACGCTAACACCGTCCGATTCGTTGCCGGACATCAACAGAATTCGCAGACTTGGTATGAAACGTCAAGTAGACGGACACGCGTTGATTTGGGCATAAATGAAGTGATAGGTTCCGCGCGCTGAGCGGATTTTTGGCCCTGTTGCCGAACTCGCGAAAGCGCCTCCCGGCAGTTGGAATTTTGAACCATGAAAATCAAGGGCAACTCCGTTCGTCCCGGAATGGTGCTCGAACACAATGGCGAGCTTTGGCTCGCTGTACGTTCTCAACACACGATGCCGGGCAAAGGCGGCGCTTACCAACAGGTCGAATTAAAGAACGTTCGCACCGGCAGCAAACTCAACGAGAGGTTTCGCGCCACCGAAGATGTCGATCGTGTCCGGCTCGACCAGAGTGAGTTTCAATATCTCTATGGCGACGATAACTTGCTCACGTTTATGGATACGCAATCCTTCGAACAGATCGAAGTTGAACGCGACCTACTGGGTGAAAACGCCTCCTACCTTCAGGACGGCATGGTCGTCACGATCGAGAGCTATGAAGATCGCCCAATCGGGGTTTCCCTACCGGAAACAGTGGTGCTGGAAATCACCGAAACAGAGGCGGTCGTAAAAGGGCAGACCGCCGCTGCGTCGTACAAACCGGCGATCCTGGAGAACGGTCTTCGCATCATGGTGCCACCATTTGTCGAAAGCGGCACGAGGGTTGTCGTCAATACCGCGGATGGCAGCTACGCGAAGCGCGCCGACGTATAGCGTCGAGCAAGGAAGCCGGCACATGGCCCTGAGATCGGCGCTGATCAACGTGATGGCCACCGCATCACTCAAGGCGGCGCGTGGATTGCTGCGCGACTTCGGCGAGGTTGAACAACTCCAGGTGTCAAAAAAAGGCCCGGCCGATTTCGTCACCGCCGCTGACATCCGCGCCGAGCGCATTGTGCTCGACGAGCTCGCGCGTTCGCGGCCAAACTATGGCAGTTTGAGCGAGGAGCGGGGCACCACCGAAGGTCGCGAATCAAGCCGACGCTGGTTAGTCGATCCGCTCGACGGAACGATTAACTATCTACACGGCGTGCCGCATTTCTGTATTTCGATCGGCCTCGAGGAGGATGGCCAAATCGTCGCCGGCACTATCTATGATCCACTGCGCGATGAGATGTTCTGGGCCGAGAAGGGAACCGGCGCGTATCTAAATGATCGCCGACTACGGGTTTCCGCCCGCGGCGAGCTTCAGGAGGCGATCGTGGCGACCGGCGTGCCGCATCACGGCCGGCCCGGACACGAAGTTTTTCTCAGCCAAATGGCAGCAATGATGAAAGAGGTCTCGGGTATTCGACGCCTGGGATCAGCGGCGCTTGACCTCGCTTACGTCGCGGCCGGACGCTACGAAGGGTATTGGGAGACCGGACTGAGCCCCTGGGACCTCGCCGCCGGTATTATCATCGTGCGCGAGGCGGGCGGCTTCGTCAGCGACCTCGCAGGCGGCGACGCGATGCTCGAATCCGGCGACGTGATTGCCGCCAATGATCGTCTTCACCGCCAGTTCGCATCGGTGATTGGCGCTTGACGCGGCACGATTGTAGGGCGAAACACATTTTGCTTGAGAGTTGTCGGAACTTTGAGTGCGAGCTATCGTTCGTTGCCATCGGAAGCGGGAGGATTCGAACCTGACGACTGCGGACCCAGCGCGTGTGAATAAGTCGCGGACCCACATCCAGCGAGGTCGATCCGTTCGTTCGAAAATCTATGCGATCGGCGGCTTACTGACGCTTGCGGCCCTTGTTAGCGGGGTTGGTGCCTACGCTCAAGAAACCGTGGTGATCGGCGGCAGTGGTTTGCCCGCCGTCGAGATCAACTTGGAGACAGCGCTGGCGCCAACCGCGAGCGGATTACGCTCAGCGCGCCGCGGGCGTGGCGAACGCGGCTTGTTGCCCGATGAACGTCCGCCACTGGTCGATATAAGCACCTTCAGCCCATCGCTGTTACCGAAAACAGTGCGTCCGTCCCGGCGAGCTGAATCAGCGGCCTCAGCACCTCAGCCGCCCGCCCAGGCGACGGCTAAGCCGCCAATGACGGATCGCAAACCGCGAGTCGGCACGCGTATTCCCGCCGTATCGCTCGCCGCTGAGGTGGGCCCCAAGGACGGTGTGTCCACGCAAACCGCCGCACTTTCTAAACCGGTTCCGGCCACACCGCCTCCCACCAAACCCGCGCCCGCCGCACCGCCCGCAACACCGCTTGGCAAGCCCAAACCGCCCGCTGAGGCGGCACCTGCCGCCAAGATCCCGCCAGCACCACCGCCGCCCGCCGTCAAAGCCAAGCCGCTGGTGACCGCCGCGCCGCCATCGACCCAACCCAAACCCGCGGCACCGATCAAAGCACCTGCGTTAGCCCCGAGTACCGCCAAGAGCACAGCCGAGAGCACGGCCAAGAACGAACGCTCAGTTGCGCCGCCGTCGGTGCCACAGCTCCCCAAACAGACCACCGTGGCAAAGACGCAACCCCGTTCGGCAGCGCCGCCACCACCACCACCGGTGGCCGCACCGGCACTGCCCAAGTCAACGACCGCCACCCGCAAGGCGGCCACGGAGACCAAAGTAGCCGCCGCACCGTCTCCAAAAGCGGTTTCGCCAAAAGCAAATTCGCCAGGAGCCCGCAATGGGGTGTTGACTCGGCTCGTGTTCCCAGCCGGCAATGCAGACGTCAGTGGCCCGTTGGCAGAGCAATTGGATGCGGTCGCGCAAGCGATGCGAACCCGCGATGAACGGTTGCTGCTGCAAGCCTATGCGGCGGCAGGCCAATCAGGCGGTAACAGTGGGTCGCGACGGCTCTCGCTGGCGCGCGCCCTCGAAGTTCGGTCCTACCTGATCCGCAAGGGACTAAAGAGCACGCGAATTGATGTCCGTGCGCTGGGGACATCCGACACTTCCGGACCCACCGATCGGGTTGATATCATTCTACTCAGCCGATAAATCGCTTGTAGATCTGGAGCGCTTATGACCCGCCCGCAACGCTATCTCGGCCGGATGATTGCCTTCGTTGTGCTTGTCTTGTTGCTCGCCGGCGCTCTGGTCGGAGAGCTGCAAAGTGCGTTCATGGCCAACGCGGCGCTCAACGGCGCGATCTTGGGCGTTCTCGTCCTCGGCATCGCCTATATTCTGCGCCAGGTGGTGTTGCTCAAACCCGAGGTCGATTGGATCGAGACCTATCGGCGCAACGAACCTGGTCTGTCGGTTCAGAAGTCGCCAAACTTACTTGCGCCAATGGCGGCAATGCTGGGCGAGCGATCAGGACATTTCTCGCTGTCTGCGCCGTCCATGCGCAGCCTGCTCGATAGCATCAGTTCCCGCTTGGATGAATCGCGCGACATCTCACGCTACCTCATCGGGTTGTTGATCTTTCTCGGTCTGCTCGGAACATTCTGGGGATTGCTTGAAACCATCGCCTCGATAGGCACGACCGTGCGCAGCATGTCATTGGCATCAGGTGATTTTGAAACCCTGTTCGCCGATTTGCAGCGTGGCCTTGGTGCCCCGTTGTCGGGAATGGCGACGGCGTTTTCATCATCGTTGTTTGGTCTTGCTGGCTCGCTTGTCCTCGGGTTCCTCGATCTCCAAGCCGGCCAGGCTCAAAATCGGTTTTATATGGATCTTGAGGAGTGGCTGTCTTCGATCACTCGACTATCGAGCGGCGGCGTTGGTGAGGGCGACCACTCGGTACCGGCCTATGTCAGCGCCTTGCTCGAGCAAACCGCCGATAGCCTCGACAACTTGCAACGCGTAATTGGGCGCGGTGAGGACAGCCGCATTTCGGCCAACGCGACCCTGCTCCAGCTTACCGACAAATTGGCCACGTTATCCGACCAGATGCGAACCGAGCAGGATCTTATGGTCAAGCTCGCGGAAGCCCAGATGGCAATCAAACCGATCCTCGGTCGCTTGGCGCAATCGATGGAAGACACCGCCGATCGCGGTCTTGACGAGATGAGCCGATCGCACCTGAAGAACCTCGATGTTTATGTGATGCGGCTTCTCGAAGAAACGACCCAGGGCCGCAAGGAACTGGTTGAGGACGTGCGCAGCGAAATCAAGCTACTGACACGCACTCTCGCCGGAATGGCCGAGCAGCAACGACGAGACCGTTAGACGATGGCGCGAAGCACGCGCGTTCGTTCAGACAACACGTGGCCGGGATTTGTCGACGCGCTCAGCACCCTGTTGCTTGCGATCATTTTCATGTTGGTGGTGTTTGTTCTCTCGCATTTCGTTCTAAGCCAAGCCCTCACCGACCGCGATGAAGAACTTACGCGGCTAAATCGGCAAATAACCGAGCTGGCCGAGTTGCTTGCGATTGAGCAACAAGCTGCCGCAGAGGCAAGTAAGTCGGCGTCGCAGCTGGCCGCCTCGTTACAGGAGTCGACCCGCGTGCGGGATCTGTTAACCCTGCGGATCGATGATCTGACGCTCGAGATCGAGCAAATAACCAACCGCGCCGATCAAGCCGAAGCGGAGCTCCTCGCGGCCCGCCAAAGCATCGAGGCCGATCGCGAAAAGATCGAGCTGCAGGTCCGAGAAATGGTGAGCCTGCGGCGGGATATCGAAGCCTTGCGCCAGGTGCGCGCGAACCTGGAACAGCAGGTGGCGGATTTTGCCGCGGCCCTCGCTGAGCGCGATCGCGAGATCGGCGCGCTACGCGATCGCTCCAAACAACTTGAGGCCCGCCTGGCCAGCGAAGAGGAACGCACTCTTCTGGCTCAGAAGGAGATCGAGTCGCGGCAAGTCCGTATCGAGGAATTGATCGCCCAGGTTAATCTGGCGAAAAAGAATGCAGAATCCGCCCTCGCGGCCGCAGAATCCGCCAAACAGGAGGTGATTAGCGAGCAGTTTGTATCGGCACGGGCGCTCAATCGCGTCAGCCTGCTTAATCAGCAGATCGCAGCGCTGCGTCAACAGTTGCTTCGCCTTGAGGCCGCGCTGCAAGCATCCGAGGCCAAGGATGTCGATCAGCAGACCAAGATTGCCGATCTCGGCCGCCGTTTGAACGTCGCGTTGGCGCGCCGGGTCGAGGAACTTTCGAAGTACCGGTCCGAATTCTTCGGACGGCTACGAGAGGTGCTTGGCGAGCGCGCCGATATCACCATCGTCGGCGATCGTTTCGTTTTTCAATCGGAAGTCCTGTTCGAAACGGGGTCAGCCGAACTCGGCGACCAGGGCAAAGTGCAGCTGGCGCAGTTCGTAGAAACGTTGAAAGAGATTAGCGCCAAGATTCCCAAAGAACTTCCGTGGGTCATTCGGGTCGATGGCCACACCGACATCAGGCCGATCGCGACACCTCAATTCCCTTCGAACTGGGAGCTTTCAGCGGCCCGCGCGATTGCAGTAACGCGCTTCATTATGGATCAGGGGATCGCGCCCGATCGACTAGCGGCCGCCGGGTTCGGCGAGTATCAGCCGCTCGATCCGCGCGAAGACGAGATCGCTTTCCGGCGCAACCGCCGGATCGAACTTAAGCTCACCGAACGTTAGCTGGCGTGGGCCGCTCTAGCCCGGGCCAGGTTCTATTGCGCCGCGGCCGGCGTGGAGATGTTCGCAGCGTCGAACTGAAGCGCCGCGTAGTGGGCGTAGAGGCCATCTTGGGCAATCAGCTCATTGTGGGTTCCGGTGGCGACAATTCGGCCATGATCCATGACGATAATTCGATCGGCCTTGAGCACGGTGGCCAATCGGTGAGCAATAACCAATGTCGTCCGGCCCGCCATGAGCGGCTCCAGCGCCGCTTGAACTTTGCGCTCGCTTTCGGCATCCAATGCGCTCGTGGCCTCGTCGAGCAACAGCAGCGCCGGGTTGCGCAGCACCGCGCGCGCAATGGCAAGGCGCTGGCGTTGCCCGCCCGACAAGCGAACGCCTCGTTCGCCGAGATGGGTGTTGAAACCGTCCGGCAACTTATCGAGGAATCCGGCTGCGGCGGCTGTTTCAGCCGCTGCGCGTACCTCTTCATCAGTCGCATCGGGGCGCCCATAGCGGATGTTCTCCGCCGCGGTAGCTGCGAAAATTACTGGCTCTTGCGACACGACCCCGATGGCGCGACGTAAACCCGGCGGATCCATCTCGACTACCGGGATGCCGTCGAACAGGACGCGCCCCTGGGCGACGTCGTAGAACCTGAGAACCAGTTGAAACACCGTGGTTTTACCGGCGCCGGAAGGGCCGACCAGCGCGACCCGTTCGCCGGGAGAGATCTCCAACGAGTAATCCTCGAGGGCCGGCGTATCGAGGCGCGAGGGATAGTGGAACGTCACGTTATCGAACACCACCTCGCCGCGCGCCGGTTGCGGCAACTCGACCGGATCGGGCGGCGCCTTGATCGTCGGTTCGGTCCTGATTAGTTCGACCAGGCGTTCGGCGGCACCGGCTGCGCGCTGAAACTCGCCATACACTTCACTTAACGCGCCCGCCGAGCCCGCCACGACGATCGCATAAAATACGAACGCAGCCAGTTCTCCACCGCTCATCCCCCCCAGCGCGACGTCGCGCGCACCAATCCACATCACCGCGTCGACGGCGCCGAAGATCAAAACGATGACCAGAGCTGTAAGCCACGCGCGGGCGCGGATCCTCCGTACGGCGGTTGTGAATGCTTGCCCAACAAGGCCGCCGAATAGGCCACGATCTATATTCTCGTGGGAAAAGGCCTGCACGGTTGCGACCGCATTGAGGGTTTCGCCGGCCATTGCCCCGACATCGGCGATACGATCCTGACTTTCCCGCGACAGGCGTCGCACCTGGCGGCCGAACACGATGATCGGCAGCACCACGACCGGCACGATCAGAAACATCAGGAGCGCAAGCTTTGGGCTGGTGATGAACAACATGATCGTGCCGCCGATCAGCAGCAGCACGTTGCGCAGTGCGACCGAAGCGGTGGAGCCGACGACCGACTGAATAAGCGTCGTGTCGGTGGTCAACCGTGAGAGTATTTCGCCGGTTTTGGTAACTTCGAAATAGGCCGGACTTAGGCCGATTACGCGGTCGTAAACAGCGGATCGAACCCGCGCTACCACCCGCTCACCGAGCCAGGAGACCAGATAGAAGCGCGCAAATGTCGCGATCGCCAGAGCGACAACGACGCCAAACAATGCAATGAAATACTGATCCAGAAATGCTGCATTGTCGGCGCGGAAGCCTTGGTCGATGACTCGCCGTAGCGCCTGGCCGATCGCCAGAGTCGCACCCGCAGCAAAGATCAGCGCGACAACTGCCGCAGCAACAACGCCCATATGCTCGGCGGCATAGCCCCACATTGGACCGAGCTTGGAAAGGTCGCCTGTTGCCACCCGGTCATCGCTGGCGCCCGCGTCAATCGGTCTTCGTGCCACGAAACCTCGCTTTCAGGCTATTACGCTGGTGGAAGAAATCTAACTTACGATTCGTCCGACGACGCCAGGGTCACCTGGAATCCAGCCCGCGCGAAATCATCGGTCAGGGTGGATGCGAGCTCACGTTCGTCGCGCGTCGAAACCCATAAGCGATTGGCATCGTCGTAGTTGTAATGCGATGCCCCACTTAACGGCGATGACAGCCACATCTGGCGCATGGGCCCATGCTTGTTCAACACAAACGTGCGACCGTCCTCCAACTCAATGGTCAGAACGCCGTCCTGGAGTTCGACGTCGATATCGTCGCTCGCGTCTTCTACCGCCGCTGTCACCCGCGCTAGAAACTTTCCCGCGAGCGCCTCAAACTGCTGTTCATCCAAGGTTAATTCCAATGCTCTTTGGCTGCCCGGCTTCGATATAGCAGCCTCACCTTGCTGCCACAACAAAGCCTCGCCGGGGGCGAGGAGGCAATCCGATGCTAGCCATTCAATCATGGGATATAGGATTTATCGGCTGGGAACGTCACAAGGTTGCGTGGCAAAAGGTGCTTCGCTATAACAGCGCGCCATGCGGTCACCTCACCACGATGACGACCGCGACGGCCTTTGAACGGCCTATGGGGTTAACACCATGAAAAAAGATATCCATCCCGATTATCACGAGATCTCGGTCGTTATGACCGATGGCACCGAGTTCAAGACCCGTTCAACCTGGGGTAAAGAAGGCGATGTGATGAAGCTCGATGTCGACCCCAAATCGCATCCGGCATGGACCGGTGGTGGCCACAGGCTGGTTGATAGCGGCGGCCAGGTTGCCAAGTTCCAGAAGCGTTTCAAGGACTTCGGCCTCAGTTAACCGGTGGTCGCGTTTAACCGCTGTCAGGGTGACTCGAGACCCGCCTGCGCGGTCCGAAACCGTTTGCAAGGCGCGCGACACTAAATTTGAACTAATCCGCGACGCTCCAGGGCTTGAAGTCGCGCTAGGAATCTCCCACATCTTGTGTGTCGGTGATTGCCCCGATTGGGGGATCACCGCAATCACACGAGCGGCGCCATGTGGCGGGCTCATCAACGTTCTCGATTGCTCAAGGAGGATCCTGAGAATGCACGGAAATTATCTCGTTCCCTATCCCGGATTTGGTCGTGGTGTGCAGCGTCGGCTGCGCGGCGTGCGTCCGTTTGGCAGTTTTCATCGTGAGATCGAGGAGCTTCTCGATCGGGCGTTTCGCGGATCTGGCGCACCCGCCTCAGATGATCAGGAAAGCCGAACGACGTGGCTGGCACCGCGCGTAAATGTTCTGGAAGGTGATGGCGACTATACCGTCACGGCCGAATTGCCGGGCCTCGACGAAAAGGAACTGAAGGTCGAGTTGAACGACGGGCGGCTCACCATCGAAGGTGAGAAAAAGGCCGAGCGCAACGACGAGGCCAGCGATTTCCATCTCGTCGAGCGAACATTCGGCACCTTCAAGCGCACGTTCCAGGTGCCAAAAGATGTCAACGTCGATGGCATCGACGCATCGTTTAAGAACGGCGTCCTAGCGGTAACCCTGCCCAAGAAGGAAGAAGCCAAGAAGACGGTAACAAAGATCGCGGTCAAAGCGAACTAACCCAACCCCTAACGCATGGGAGACACGCCCCCGCCAACCGGCGGGGGCGTTGTCATGCCTGGTCCCGGCCTTGGTCCATCTCACATCACGTGGTCGATGAGGGTCCGGAGGGCCTGGTCCGGGCATTCCTCCATGATCATATGACCGCAATTGGGCAATACGATCGTGGTCGCGTCTGGTATCGCGTCGGCGAGGGACTGCGCGGTTTTGGGCCGGGTCATGCGATCGCCCGCACCGAGCAGCAATAGCGCCGGACACGCGACCTTGGCAGCAGCTTCCAAACCGCGGTCATAGCCGGCCGCAGCGCGTAGGTCGGCGTGAACCGCACCGTCCGGTGCGCGCTCCAGCAAGCGGATCGATCCACCCATCATCCATAGGCCGGGCACTTTGTTGCGGCCCAGGTGGGCGCCGTAGCCATGCCCCCAACTGTTGATCAGATCGAGCGCCTCGTGATCATTGGCGGCGGCGCGGCCAAGCAGATCGTCGTGCACGGCCATGGGGAAATTAACACCGAGCAACGCCAACGACTCGATCCGCTCGGGTGCCTGCGCGGTCGCCTCGAGCGCGATTAGCGCCCCAATGCTGTGGCCGACCAGAATCGCCCGGGCCACACCGGCGCAGTCCATCAACCGCAACAGCCAAGTCGCCATCTCCGGCACGGTCTCGAGCACCGGCGGATCGGAGCGACCGTGCCCGGGTAAATCTACTGCCAAAACGCTAAAGCCATGGTGCGCGAAGTAGCGCGCCTGGAGCACCCAGACGCTGTGATCACCGCCGGCGCCATGAATGAAGATGATGCAGGGTTTGTTGGTCGTGAAGGATCGGCCCCCGGTCGTGGCAAAAACTTCGCGGTCGTCGACAGTGAATTCCAAGCTAGCCTCGCTGTGACGTTCGCAGCGCTTGATCGAGATCGCTCAAGAGATCGGTCACATCCTCGAGCCCGATCGACAACCGTACCATGTCTTCACCAACCCCCGCGGCCTCCAGGGCTTGCGCATCCATCTGCTGATGCGTGGTTGTCGCCGGGTGAATGACCAGCGACTTGGCATCGCCAACATTGGCGAGGTGAGAGAAGATTCTAAGGCCTTCGATAAAGCGCCGCCCCGCCTCGCGGCCACCTTTGATCCCAAAACTGAGGATCGCCCCGGTCCCCTTGGGAAGCAGGCGTTGGGCGAGTTCGTGATCTGGATGCTGGTTTAGATCAGGGTGGTTGACCCACGACACGGCCTCGTTGTCGTCGAGAAAGTGAGCCACCGCGCGGGCGTTCTCGACGTGGCGTTGCATGCGCACCGGTAGCGTCTCGACGCCCTGAAGTATGTAAAACGCATTGGTTGGGCTCATGCAGGCGCCAAAGTCTCTTAAGCCTTCGGCCCGAGCCCGCATGATGAATGCGGCGGGACCGAACTCCTCGGCAAAATCGAGGCCGTGATAGCCGGCATAGGGCTCGGTCATAGTCGGGAACTTGCCCGACGCCTCCCAATCGAAGCGGCCCCCGTCGATCAGGGCGCCGCCGATGGCCACACCGTGCCCGCCAAGAAACTTGGTGACCGAATGCATAATAAGATCGGCGCCAAGATCAAATGGCCGGCACAGGTAGGGCGTCGTAAACGTCGCATCGATCATCAACGGCAGGGCTGCTTCATGCGCCACTGTGGCGACCGCTGGCAAATCGAGAACCTCTAGGCCGGGGTTGCCTACGGTTTCGGCAAAAACCAGACGTGTCTCGGGACGAATGGCATTGCGAAACCCGTCGATATCGCGCGGATGCACGAACGATGTCTCGATTCCGAACCGCGGGAGCGTGTGCATGAACATATTGTGTGAGCCGCCATAGATCGCCGATGAGGACACGATATGCCCACCACTTCCCATCAGCGTCGCTACCGCGAGATGAAGGGCGGCCTGTCCGCTCGCCGTACAGACCGCACCCACCCCACCTTCAAGCGCGGCGAGACGTTCTTCGAGCACCGCCGTGGTCGGGTTGGAAATACGTGAATAAATGTGACCGGCGCGTTCGAGGTTGAACAACGAGGCAGCATGTTCGGTGTCCTCAAAGACGTAAGATGTCGTCTGGTAGATCGGTACAGCGCGCGCACCGGTCGCCGGGTCCGGTTGTTGCCCGGCATGCAGCAAACGAGGAGGCACAACATGTGGACCGAAATCACTCGCCCGAATTATGAGCGCCGTGGCGGGCGCTACGCAAGCGACCTGACGGATCGAGAGTGGGCGTTGATCGCGCCGCTCATGCCGCCGCGCAAGAAGATCGGCCGGCCGAGGACGACGGACCTGCGCCATGTCATGGATGCGGTCATGTACATGGCCTCGACGGGCTGCCAGTGGGCGATGTTGCCGAACGACTTCCCTCCGCCTTCCACGGTCCAGCGCTATTTCTACGACTGGCGCTCCAATCTGGAGAGCATCAACCATCACCTGGTCATGGCGGCCCGGGAGCTGGAAGGACGCGAGGCCGGCCCGAGCGCCGGGGTGATCGACAGCCAGAGCGTGAAAACCACGGAAAGCGGTGGTGTTCGGGGCTATGACGCGGGCAAGAAGATCAAGGGCCGCAAGCGTCACATCGTCACCGATACACTCGGCCTGCTGGTCGGCCTGATCGTGCACGCAGGCAGGACCGCGACGGCCGCCCGAGGTCCTCAAATCGATCCGTCATCGTCACCTCTTCGCCGACGCCGCCTACGCGGGACCGAAACTCGAGGGCGCCCTTGAGGACATCGGCCGCTGGAAGCTCGAGATCATCAAGCGCTCAGACACCGCCCAGGGCTTCGAGCTCCTGCCCAGACGATGGGTCGTCGAGAGGACCTTCGCCTGGCTCAACCGATGCCGTCGACTGGCCAAGGATTGGGAGAAATCAATCGCCTCCGCACAGGCATGGATTCTTGTCGCCAACATCCGACTCCTCACAAGGCGGCTCGCAAGGTACTGTTATCCGTTTCGAGTCGGACTCTAAAGGCGCCGTCCCCGCCCCTCAAGCAGATCGGCCGCATCGCCCGGCCGCAACACTGGCCGCAAAAGAAAAGCCGCCCCGAAGGGCGGCTTTTGGAGGTATCGAACGAAATGGAAGTTGCAGGCGGCGTTCAATTTTTTCGAACGCTTGTGCAAGACCGATTATTAGCAAAACTCGTTAAGGCAAGGTTAACGCCGTCGTTGGGGTTCTCCGCAGCGGGTGCGCCAATTACTAGGTTTTGAAAACCGCGTCGGCATCGCCGCGTGCGCCATGTTTGGAACCGATCATCGCGCGCGCTTCCGCGATCTGCGCCTCGCAGGCTGCGATCAAGCTCTCCAGTTCCTCGAGAGACATCTCTTCAAGTTTGCGCGGTGCCTTGGGAGTTGGCAGGAAGTCTTCTTCATCCATGGTGTCCTCCTCGCACGCGACAACTCGCGGCATTGCCCATCCCGGGATCCAATATCGTCGCTGGTACGACAAGATGGTAATAGACCTGCCAGCACCCGTCATTAGATCCAATCGAAAGGGCGAACCAAAAGAACAAGGAGCACCGCCGGTGTCGCGGAACCTGCCAGAAGCTATGAACGTGGTCGAAATTCGCGAACCCGGCGGACCGGAGGTTCTCGAGCTCGGACCGCGACCGACTCCCCAACCCGGTTATGGCGAGATCCTGATCGATGTTGCGGCCGCCGGTATTAATCGCGCCGATTGCATGCAGCGCGCGGGCAGCTATCCCGCGCCGCCCGGCGCACCCGACGTGCTGGGACTTGAGGCCTCCGGCACGGTGGCTGCGATCGGACCTGGCGTCGCTCGCTATGCACCCGGCGATGAAGTCTGCGCGCTGGTCAATGGCGGTGGTTATGCCGAATATTGTCTTGCACCTGCCGACAATGCGCTGCCCCTTCCAGCTGGGCTCGACGCGATCGCCGGTGGCGCTTTGCCGGAGGTTTACTTCACCGTCTGGGCCAACCTGTACGACCGGGCCTGGCTTAAGGATGGCGAGCGATTGCTGATCCACGGCGGATCGAGTGGCATCGGAACTGCCGCCATTCAGCTCGCCAACGCGCTTGGTACACGCGTTTTTACGACCGCCGGCAGCGCCGAAAAGTGTGCTGCGTGTGAATCGCTCGGTGCGGAACGCGCAATCAATTATCGTGAGGAGGATTTTGTCGAAGTCGTCAACGATCTCACCGACGGGAAGGGAGTTGATGTCATCCTCGACATGGTTGCGGGTGATTACGTCGCGCGAAATCTTGATGCCTTGGGTGTAGGGGGGCGACTCGTCCATGTTGCCTCGCAAGCCGGACATAAGGTCGAGATAAGTCTCGCACCGATTATGATCAAAGGTGCCTACGTGACTGGGTCACGCCTCCGCCCTCGCTCGATCGAAGAGAAAACACAGATCGCCGAGCAGTTGGAACGGGTCGTGTGGCCATTATTCGCAAGCGGCCGTATCAAGCCAGTCATCGATTCAACATTTGCGCTCAGCGCCGCGCGCGACGCACATGCACGAATGGAATCTGGCCAGCATATTGGCAAAATTCTGCTCACCCCGTAGGGCTATGGGTGGAGTCGTCGGCAAACGAATCGACCGGTGCCTGTTCTCTTCGCTTTTCACCGCGCAATTAATCGTGTTAATCCTTGCGTGATGCCATGCGCCGAAAGGCGACGGCATCTCCCGATAGCAACGGTTGACTAGGAGGTCAGATGGCGCTGCCCCTCATGCCGAAAGCCACGGCCGTGTGGCTGGTCGATAATACTGCGCTAACATTCGATCAAATCGCTGATTTCTGCGGTCTTCACCCGCTTGAGGTGCAGGGCGTCGCGGATGGCGAAGTCGCCGTGGGAATTGTCGGGCTCGACCCGATTTCAACCAGCCAATTATCGGCGGACGCTATCAAAGCGGCCGAAGCCGATCCCAGTATCAAACTGGAGATGGCGGAAACGACGGTCCCCAAGCCGGCCGCACGCGCGAAAGGGCCTCGCTACACGCCGGTCGCCAAGCGTCAGGACCGCCCCAATGCGATCTCGTGGCTGCTGCGTTACCACCCCGAACTAACCGATGGACAAGTCTCAAAGCTTGTCGGCACCACCAAACCGACGATCAATTCGCTGCGCGACCACACCCATTGGAACATGAACAACATAAAGCTCGAAGATCCCGTATCGCTCGGCATGTGCTCACAGCTCGAACTTGATACGGCTGTCACCAAAGCGATGCATCGAGAGCGGGCGCGTACGGCCCGCGAGGATCGCGAGGCGCGTAAGCGCAAGCGCGAGGCGATGGCCGCCAGCGGCATTGTCGCCGATGACACCGTAGATCTAGACACCGCCAACGACGAAGCGACCGAGGAGCCCGCGCCACCCAGCCAAACCGATCAACGCGGACAGCAACGCCCGGAATTATGGGCCGGTGCCGCGAAGACGGCTGAACCCGAACAAGCCGCTCCCTCCACCGACGCGTTCACGATGACCAACGATACCTCGGCCCCGACCGCCGACAGCGTCGCCCTCGAAAGGGAGCGGGTGTTCGGATCCCCACGCGTCGAAACAGAGCCTGCGGAAACCGACGCGAGCGAGCCTGGCAACCCGCCAGCTGACGGCGCCGCTTAAGCGCGGGCCGGCCGAGCTCTATTCGGCGACCTTGGCGGCTTCGGTTGCCAGTCCCAATCGCTGCAACGCCACGGTGATTTCATCGAGTATTGCAGGATCGTCGATTGTCGCCGGCATTTTGTAGGCTTCGCTATCGGCAATGCGCCGCATAGTCCCCCGGAGAATCTTGCCCGAACGCGTCTTGGGCAACCGCTTGATTACCGTCGCCGACCGAAACGAAGCAACCGGGCCGATCTGATCGCGCACGAGCTTGACCAATTCGCCAACGACCTCATCCTCACCGCGCTCAACACCCGCATTGAGGACCACGAAACCCACCGGTATTTGTCCTTTTAGCTGATCGGCAACACCAATCACGGCGCACTCGGCGACATCGGGATGCGAGGCCAGAACTTCTTCCATCCCACCGGTCGAAAGGCGATGGCCGGCAACGTTGATGATGTCGTCAGTGCGGCTCATTATGTAGAGATAGCCATCCTCATCGCGATAACCGGCGTCTGCAGTTTTGTAATAGCCGGGATAGTCATCGAGGTAGGAGCTTTGGTAGCCCGCGTCGTTGTGCCACAAAGTCGGCAAACAGCCCGGCGGGAGCGGCAGCTTGATGACGATGGCCCCGGTCTCTCCAGCCGCCATCTCTTTGACGTTTTCATCAACCACGCGAACGTCGTAGCCGGGCACGGCCTTGGTCGGCGAGCCATGCTTGATCGGCAGCGTGCCAAGCCCGACGCAGTTGGCGGCAATCGGCCAGCCGGTTTCGGTCTGCCACCAATGGTCAATCACCGGGACTTTGAGATTGCGTTCGGCCCATTCGAGGGTCGCCGGATCCGAGCGCTCACCGGCCAGAAACAGAGTTCGAAAGTCGCTCAAATCGTACTGCTTGACGTAGTCGCCGCCCGGGTCCTGCTGCTTGATCGCCCGAAACGCGGTCGGCGCCGTGAACATGGCCGCAACTTTGTGTTGCGAAATCACCCGCCAAAACGCACCCGGGTCCGGTGTGCCGACCGGCTTGCCTTCGTAGAGGATCGACGTACAGCCATGGAACAACGGCGCGTAGACAATGTAGGAATGCCCGACCACCCAGCCGACATCCGACGCCGCCCAATACACATCGCCAGGGTCCATATTATAGACGTTTTTCATGGACCACTTCAGGGCCACCAGATGGCCGCCATTGTCGCGCACGACTCCTTTGGGAATACCGGTCGTTCCAGAGGTGTATAGGACGTAGAGCGGGTCCGTTGCAGCCACCGCGACGCACTCTTCGAAGGGTGCCGCTGCTGCCATCGCCTCGTGCCAGTCGGTGTCGCGGCCGGCCACCATGGTCGCCTGCTCTTCGGGCCGCTGCAGAACAAGGCTGGCCTCTGGCTTGAACGAAGCGATCTCGATAGCTTCATCGAGTAGCGGTTTGTAGGCGACTACACGACCCGGCTCGATCCCGCACGAGGCTGAGATGATCGCCTTAGGCTTGGCGTCGTCGATTCGCGTTGCCAACTCATTGGCCGCGAAACCGCCGAACACGACCGAGTGGATCGCACCGATGCGCGCACAAGCGAGCATCGCAAACACCGTTTCCGGCACCATCGGCATATAGATGATGACGCGATCGCCGCGCCCGACGCCGAGCCCATGCAACACCCCGGCGCAGCGGGCAACCTGTTCACGAAGTTCCCGGTATGTAATTCGTTTGATGGTCTCGGTGACCGGGCTGTCGTAAACAATCGCGGCTTGGTCGCCGCGGCCCTGCTCGACATGATGATCGACCGCGTTGTAGCAGGTGTTGACCTCGCCGCCGGCGAACCAGCGATAGTACGGTGCGTTGCTATCGTCGAGCACCGTGTCCCATTTCTTCGACCACTGAACATCTTCGGCGGCTTGCGCCCAGAACGCCTGCGGATCGTTCTGCCAACCCCCATAGACTTCGTCGTAGCGACTGCTCATGGCTTCCCCATCTAGTTGTATCGCTTTGTTGTAGAGCGTTTCTGTGGCGCGCGTGGTTGTGGTCGGGATCAAACAGACCTGCGCTGCGGGTTGTCAAGGCGGCGCGCGCCATCTGGTCATTATTGATGATGGTTGATCACGGTTTCGCGTTCCGCTTAGCTTCGCCCCTGGCGATAGGCCAGAGGTAGGGTACAGGTGCCCTGGCGCAAGGACGCCCGCGGGAGGCAGACATGGCAGACTATGAAACAGGGCTGGAGAGGGGCACGGCGAATCATCAACCGTTGTCGCCACTCGGCTTTCTCGAGCGCACCGCTTCGGTGTTTCCCAACCGTATTGCCATCGTTCACGGCGATCGCCGGATCACATATGCCGAAATGTTCGTGCGCTGCCGTCGCCTTGCCAGTGCCCTGGAGAAACGCGGCATTAAGCCGGGTGATACGGTCGCCATCATCGCCACCAACACGCCTGCCATGCTCGAAGCGCATTACGGCGTCCCCGCCTGCGGTGCGGTACTCAACACGATCAACACCCGGCTCGATGCCACCACCATCGCCTTTATCTTCGACCACGGCGAGGCCAAGGCGCTGATCACGGATCGGGAACTCAACCCGGTCGTCAAGCAAGCGCTGGCTCAGGCCGAGGCCGATCCGTTGGTTATCGATGTCGACGACGTGCTCGCCGAAGGCGGCGAACTGATCGGCGATATCGAGTATGAAGCGTTGTTGGCCGAAGGCGATCCCGATTACCCGTGGCGGCTCCCGATCGATGAATGGGGCGCGATTTCGCTCAACTACACCTCAGGTACGACCGGCAACCCCAAGGGCGTCGTTTATCACCACCGCGGCGCCTACTTGAACTCGGTGTCCAATCTGCTGGTATGGAACGCCCCCAAACACCCGGTCTATCTCTGGACCTTGCCGATGTTCCACTGCAACGGCTGGTGCTTCACCTGGGCGGTCACGCTCGCCTCGGGCACACATGTCTGTCTGCGCAAAGTGGACGCCGCAATGATCTTTCAACTCATCGAAGAACATGGCGTCACGCATTTTTGCGGCGCGCCGGTGGTTCTCAACACCCTGGTCAACGCGCCAAAGAAAGCAAAACGCCCGTTCAAACAACAAGTCGAGATCATGACCGCGGCGGCACCGCCGCCGGCCGCTGTGTTGCAGGCGATGGAGGCGGAAGGGGTACGCATCACGCATGTTTATGGCCTCACCGAGACTTACGGGCCAGCCGTAGTCAGCGACTGGAACGACGAATGGGATCGCTTCGACGATGCCGAGCGCGCCCGCATCAAGGCGCGCCAGGGGGTGCGTTACCCAATGCTCGAAGATCTCATGGTTGCCGACCCCACGACGCTCGAGCCTGTCCCCGATGACGGCGAGACCATCGGCGAAGTTTTCTTTCGTGGCAACATCGTCATGAAGGGCTATCTCAAAAACCCGCAAGCAACAGAGGATGCCTTCTCGGAGGGCTGGTTCCATTCCGGCGATCTCGGTGTGCGCCATGCCGATGGCTATGTCGAACTCAAGGATCGCTCGAAGGACATCATCATCTCAGGCGGCGAGAACATTTCGACGATCGAGGTGGAAGGCGTCCTCTATCGTCACCCCGCCGTCTTGGAAGCCGCGGTCGTGGCCCAGCCCGATGAGAAATGGGGCGAAACCCCGTGCGCGTTTGTAACCCTAAAGGCCGATGCACCCGCGGTCAGCGAAGGCGACATTATCGCTTTTTGCCGCGACAACCTGGCCCACTTCAAAGCGCCCAAAACCGTGGTGTTTAGCGATTTGCCGAAAACCTCGACTGGCAAGGTTCAGAAATACGTGCTGCGCGACCGCGCCAAGGATTTTTAGATCAATCGTTCGAGCTCGACTGCCGGTCTCCCGGAATGGCGGCGCCAACGATGCAAAGAACGTCTTGTTGGATACCCTCATCCTCGGTAATCCCCGCCGCCTGAAAATAGCTTTCGATGTTGGCGAATGAATCGTCGGTGCGGTGCTGGGTGGACTTGTCCTGGCGAACGCGATGTTGGACAGACTCAAACAAAAGAGCTTGAAGCGCACGCTCTGCTTCCAGTTCGGCGGCCAGCACCTTTTGGCGGGTGGCCTCGCAATGGTCGGCTGATACCGGGGCGGGATCGCTCTTGAGACCGCGCCGTAGGGCACGTAGCGGGCCAATCGCCCTCTTGTGCCAATGCGAAGCCGTCGCCAGCACATCCTGCATTTCGGCCGCGGCGAGTCGTCCATAGCCCTCGCAACCCAGCCAACAGCAAAACAAAACAAGGTTGATATTCGCGCCGCCGCCGTCCTGCAGCCGCAAGCAAGCGCGTTCGACGGCCTTGTTGCCGTACACGGCGAGCGAAAACTGCCACAGCGAATTGTCTGAACTACCTGTCATGCCAGTTTCCGTGATTCTCTTCCCGAATCTAGATTGGGCTTGTTATGATGTGCGAAACAACGATCGGGGCGCCATGAGCGACACAGCCCAACTCGAAGCCAAGCTTCTAGAACTCACGACCGAGCATCGCGACCTCGACGAAGCAATCGCCGCATTATCCGAAGATAGTCGGTCCGACACACTTCAGGTGAAGCGTCTCAAAAAACGCAAACTCGCTCTCAGGGATCAGATTGCGGCGCTTGAAAGTCAACTGCAGCCGACGCCGTAGGCCCAGACCATCCAGCTCGGAGGTGACGCTGGCGGCCAAACCTAGCCGCCGTTTTTCATTTCCTGCTTTTTCTCATACATCGCGCGATCGGCCTCGGCCAATGCCTTGCTGGCATCGTCGCCAGGCTGAAACGTGTGCACCCCGAAAGCGACGCCGAGCGGAATTTCATTGCCCTCCCAATCGAACGGTGCGATCTGGATAGCGTCGGCCAGCAGCTCGGCTTTCTCCCACGCCGCACCTTTGTCTGCTTGGGCAAGGATCACGCCGAATTCGTCGCCGCCGAGACGACCGACCACATCGGTTTCGCGAACCTGTTCGAGCAGCCTGCGGGCGACCGTGAGCAGGGCCTCATCGCCGGCCGCATGCCCATAAGTATCGTTTACCGTTTTCAGCTCGTTGACATCGAAATAGATCAAACTCGCGCCACCGCCGTAACGTTCGGTGAACGACATCACCTTCGAGAGCTCGCGTACAAAGGCGCGCCGATTGGCGATCGGTGTCAGCGGATCCTGGTCGGCCAGGCGCTCGAGATCGGCGAGCCGCTCGCGGGTTCGCGACAGATCGCGGCGCAGTTCTTCAACCTCGGCCATCAACGTCATGAGCGCCGCCCGCACCTTCGGTGTGAGCTCCGGCTCGGGGATGCCCATCACCGTTATCGAGTCACCAATCGGTGGCAGATCGGCGATTTCAGGCGTGGGCCGCGACGCGCCGACACCGCCAGCCGAAGAACTACCGCGCGCTTTGGTCGTACGTGCCACGGTCGAAATCCGTGGCGACTCGCCAATTTTCATGTGCCCCCGTCTCGTGCAGGTACCCCCCGGTCGGGCAGCCGGGTCAACAATGTCATTCTATCACAAGCGTTTGGTGCCCGTCGTAGCCAATTATTCTATATACCACAAAGGCTTAGGCATTTCCGGTATCAGACATAGTAGACAGTTGGCCGGCCGAGCGAAGTGACCGACGTCACATCTACAGCGTGCTGCCCAATCCGACTGAGCCTGCATCTTGTTTGCGGATGGGCCGATCCTATAATCGCCGCTTCGGTTTTTGGGAGAGAAGAACATGAGCGACGCGACGCCGCTGGTTGGCATTCTGATGGGTAGCCAATCGGATTGGGAAACGATGAAACATGCGGGCATCACGCTCGACCAACTCGGCATTGCTAACGAGTCGCTGATCATTTCGGCCCACCGCAAACCCAAACGTCTCGCCGACTATGTCGGCAATGCTCGCGAGCGCGGCCTCAAAGTGATTATTGCCGGCGCCGGCGGCGCTGCCCATCTACCTGGCGTCGTCGCCTCGATGACGACTCTGCCGGTGCTCGGCGTGCCAATGGAAAGTAAGGCGCTGAAGGGCATGGACAGCTTGCTGTCCATTGTCCAGATGCCGGGCGGTATCCCGGTCGGCACCCTGGCGATCGGCAAGGCCGGCGTCGTCAACTCTGCGCTGCTGGCGGCCGAGATACTGGGCGTAAGCGATCCGGCCATGGCCGATGCGGTGCAGGCGTGGCGCGACAACCAGGCCGCGAGCGCATCGGAAACGCCGGTCGGCTGAGGAAATCTGACCTCGCGCCCGCCCGACAACGGCGGTCTACAAAACCGCCGAATCAGATAATGTTGTTGCGATGTGGTTCATCCTTCCCCGGGCGGCCTTACTGAGACGTCGGTGCCGGTAATGCACTCTGCATTTTCACGCAGCTTTGCCGGAAGTTCTTTCAACGTTTCGTCACACGCTTGGTCTTGGATTTTGACGTCGGTGTTGAAAGTTCGAATGGTCAGGATGCCGGCTTGATCGACAAAATGAAGATAAGTTGCCGGTAGCCTAAGCTTCATTGCGTAGTGCTTCGCAGCGGCGTCAAAGTGAGCGTCGTTGACGATCTTCACCTCACAAGCAAAGCCGTTGCGTGCCATCTCCTGTGCTCGACGCTCGGAAACCCTCGTTCGCCGAGTCTTGGTTTAGCGCCTGCGTAAATACCCAGGCGTGAAACGTAGCGACCGTCGCGTCGTGACTATACCTGCCTCGCCGGCAATAGATTTCACCAACAGGTCCGGTTCCCTTTTGCGGATCGGCAAACCGGTTCATCCAGCCGTCCGCTTCATGGTATTTTTTGCTGTTGTCGAGAAATATGCTCAGCATCCCTTGCAGTTCAGTACCCCGTTCCGGCGGTGAGTTCCTAGCGTGCACCTGAAGCGTCATTCCGTCCAGGTCCCATCCGGCTGAATATTTGCCTGAGAAACTGCCCGCATGGGCCGGCCGGCCGTACTTCCGAGACAGCAATTCCGTCGCCCTAATGGCGGCGTCGATGTACTGCCCCCCGCTCACCGATCCATCCCCATAGCTGGATAAATCAGCCCGGATCAATTTTTCCTCCCAAAACACGAAGTCCGTCTGTGGTTCGTCAAAGCCACGGGCGACAAAGCGATATTGAAAATACCCTGCGTTGACCTCGCCGCGGGGGTTTTGATTTTGTCGGAATCCGGTGTGGACCTGTAATGATCGCCAGGCGGCCGGAACCCTTACCCGAAATTCTTTCTGGCTCACACCGAGCGGGAACTCGACAAACATGGCGACATGTGCCGCAAGATCGGGGAAGGCTTCAACACCCGTGCTTGTCCATCTGTTGCAGAGAAATACCGACGCGATCGCAACCACGAGCGCAAGTATTATGACGCCTGGCAGGTGGCGCACGCTGCCCTCACATTCAACAATCGGGGCGTTTTGTTCCCGCTTTGATCTAGGAAGTATCGTGTTGGAATCAAGTGCCTGGGAGAACGATCGGGGCGTTTTGTTCCCGCTTTGATCTAGGAAGTATCGTGTTGGAATCAAGTGCCTGGGAGAACGATTCCCTGAAAACGTGGGAATCCGACGGGTCTTACGGCTTCTTGCGAGTTCGCCGGCGCTGAGAGCCATTGATAACTAGGGCTGCATCGTCGTTGAAACGACCCCCGACCTCGACCTCAACGATGTAACCATGCTCGGAATCAAATGGCGGCTTGATCGTTCCCCCGATCGCACCGTCGATCGTTACGTTCTCTCCTGCCCCTTTAACTTCGCCTTTATAGCGGGTTTCCTTCACCGACTTCTTGATCCTTTCTCCAAATTTGTCGCGAGCGAACCAACGTATGACGTAGTTGATGTCGCTGGTCGCGGACCCCAATCCCTTGGGAGGTCGCATGCGAAACGTTATTCGCACGGGTCCCTCGGTCCAGATATCCGCGGCTGCGTGACGGCGACCTTCAATAATGTATCTTTCGTGCTTGCTCCAAATCATGTCTTCAGGAAGTTTCGCTTGTTCACGCACGTTCGCCTCGCCAACGTCGGAACGCGAGTGCTTGTTGCCCAGAAACCAATCGACGACACCGCGTTTTTCGTCGTCCGGTTGGCTCTTTTCCGTTTTCTTGGATCGATCCTCCGAGCCAAATAGTGAGTCGAGCGACCTACCTAGACCAGGATGCATCGCAACCTCTGAGTTCCTGGTTTTGTTGGGTTGGTCGCCGCCACCCGACGCGTGTTTGTAGTTAACCGGACTCGCGAATTGACCTTGGCCCAACGCAAACGGCGGGCGCAATAAGTCAAATCCGGCTTCACCGAGTGCGCCAGCAGATCCGAGCGCGGTACTCGAATCCGATGACCCGGCGCGTTTCCGTAGGCCGCCCTTCAGCGCATCATTGATCGCCCGCTCGGTGCGCCCGTCAGGGATCATCATGCCGTCGACGCGCAATTTGCGATCGCGCTGGAACGCCTCAATTCCTTCGAACATCTCGTCGTCGGTGAAATCGGTGATGCCATGCGCCGGCACTTGATAGAAACCAAGCTCGGTCAGGGCCTGCTTGGTCTGGCGAATATCGCCGGGACGGACTGATTCGCCGCGATCAACCACACTTTCAAGTTTGAAAAGAGCCATTGCCGGTATCGCTGTTCCTTTGTTCTATAGCGTATAGACAATATATTATCCATTATGTCTATCTTCAATCAGATAAATTATTGTCTGTTTGTTTACGAAGCAAAGGCAGCGAAACGCGGTCGAACGGCTCCGCGTATTGTAAGACGCGCACTAGCGGGACGGCTTCGGCTAGCCGCGCAACTCCTGGCTCACGTATTCGTGTTCCCGGCAGTGCTGCCAATTTCCATGCTCAGCCCTAAATCGATGTCAGCAACCCGAAACTGAGACCTCACCAACGATGGCCATCAACCGAAACCGACGAACCCTTTCGCTCAGGATCGCGTTTGTCGTTACATTGCTGGCAGTTCTGTTCGGCTGGCAGGGGACGTTTGCGGCGGACGGCGACCGCCAACCCGGTAGCGGATGTGCGTGCCACACCAACTGTGCCGGCCAAGGAATCTCTCAGGGTGGTAGCGGCCGCTAACAGAGCGCCCTAGCGGATCGAATCCACTAGGCCCGGGAAGCACGACGCCGCCGCGGCCCGACCGGACCGCGGCGCAGTACCCGGCCCAACGCACCCATTCCCTGTTCGAGGCGGCCGCGGGTTTTCTGGATCTCCATCACGTTGGCGATGCGGCGGTCGAGAAAGGCCCAGCTGTCTGCGCAATCCTCCGACCGGTCGTAGAGCCAGAACAGAATCGTCGAGCTATACACGCCGGCCAGCAGGCCGCGCTTGCTATAGAAATTAAAATCAGTCGCGGTGTCGCCGGCTGCGCGCCACATCAAATCGACGCTGCGGTACATCACCTTGAGACCAGCGACAGCGTTGCTCGGCAACGCGTAGTAGACGACCAGGCGACTGCACGCCTCGCGGTGGGGCGTACAGATTTCCAGCCGCGTCCGTACCGCCATCGCAATGCGCTCACGGATGCGCAAGCTCTCGAGATCCAGGTTGTCGAAGGCGGCCACCATGCGGCGATCGACATCGGCATCGAAAAACCCGATCAGATCGCGAATGCCACGCGGAAACGCACGCCTGGCGACGCTCCAGTTAAAGTCGAGATCGTCCGCTGCGGCGCGCAGCGACGCCTCGGTCCAGCCATCAAACGGCACATGCACCAACGTGCGCTCGAGCAACGCCAAGCGTTCCTCGACGAGGTAGTCCGCGGGCGAGGATTGCCGCTTCTTGCCCGCTTTTTTCGCATTCATTCGTCGTCGTCCTCGTCCACGATCAGATCGAAATGCTTCCACTCGCTTTCAAACGTCAACATCGACATATCCTCCATCCGCTGAGGATACAGGATGCCCTGGAGGTGATCGCATTCGTGTTGCACGACCCGTGCATGCATGCCGTGGGCCTCGCACTCGATCGCGCTGCCGTCGGGCGCCACACCGGCGTAACGCACTGCGCTAGGCCGTGACACGATACCGCGCAAACCCGGCACCGACAGACACCCCTCCCAGCCGTCTTCGGTGTCTTCCGTCAGCGGCTCAATCTCCGGATTGATCAATATCACGAGTTCGCGTTCCGGCACGTCGTCAATGCTGTCATCTTCGACCGCTTGAGGATCGACAGGCACAAAAAACATAACCACCCGACGCGGCTCATAAACTTGCGGAGCCGCGAGTCCCAAGCCCTCGGCGTCCAGCATGGTCTCCAGCATATCGTGGATCAGCCGCCTGATTTCCGGCGCCTGGGGGTCGGCAACAGCCTCGGCACGACCCCGTAGCACTGGGTGTCCCATGCGGGCGATCTTGCGAATGGCCATAGAGGAGAAGGTAGGGCGATGCCGCCGCGATCGCCAGTCTCAAAGAGCCTGGGTGATGCCCTCGACCATCTTCTTGGCATCGTCGAACAGCATCATGTTGTTGGTCTTGTAGAACAGTTCGTTGTCGATACCGGCGTAACCCGGCGACAGGCTGCGCTTGACGAATAGCACCGTGCCCGCTTTTTCCACGTCCAAGATCGGCATGCCGTAAATTGGGCTGGTTGAATCCGTGCGCGCGGCCGGATTGGTCACATCGTTGGCACCGATTACGAAGGCAACATCGGTGCTCGAGAAGTCGCTGTTAATTTCTTCGAGTTCCGCGACTTCGTCGTAGGGAACATTGGCTTCGGCCAGCAGCACGTTCATATGCCCCGGCATGCGGCCAGCGACGGGATGAATCGCGTAGCGAACCAAGACGCCGCGCTCCTTCAGCTTATCGGTCATTTCGCGCAAGGCATGCTGGGCCTGCGCCACCGCCATGCCATAACCCGGCACGATGATCACCGAACGGGCGCTTTTCAGGATGAAGCCCGCATCTTCGGCACTGCCGGCTTTGACGGCGCGATCGCTGCGCGCAATTTGCGTCCCGCCTTCGACGCCAAAGCCGCCGAGGATGACATTGAAGAACGAGCGATTCATCGCCCGGCACATGATGTAGCTCAGAATTGCACCCGACGATCCAACCAGCGCGCCGGTAATAATCAGGGCGGAGTTTTCCAGAGTGAAGCCGATGCCTGCCGCGGCCCAGCCCGAATAGGAATTGAGCATCGACACCACCACCGGCATGTCGGCCCCGCCGATTGGGATGATCAGCAAAACCCCGATCAGAAACGCCAAAATGATCATCACCCAGAACCATTCCGGCGATTGGGTGACGCAATAGCTTACGCCGACCACCGCCATCGCCACACCGAGTAGCAGATTGAGCGGGTGCTGACCGCGATACACTATCGGCGCGCTGCCCACCAGCTCCTGGAGCTTGGCAAAGGCCACCACCGAGCCTGAGAACGTGATCGCGCCGATCACCGCACCCAGCGACATTTCGATGCGCGACGCCAGCTTAATGTCACCCGGCGTCCCGATGCCGTAGGCGTCCGGCGAGTTATAGGCGGCGGCCGCGACCAGCACCGCGGCCATCCCCACCAAGCTGTGGAACGCCGCGACCAATTGCGGCATTGCGGTCATTTGTATCTTCAGCGCCACGACCGTCCCGATCGCACCGCCGATCGCGAGGCCGAGAATAATGAGTTCGTAGCCGACGACATTGGGTGCGGCCAGCGTCGTCAGCACCGCGATCACCATGCCGACCATGCCATACAGATTGCCGCGGCGTGCCGATTCGGGGTGCGACAGGCCGCGCAGCGCCATGATGAAGCAGATCCCGGCGATCAGATAGGCCAGGGCAGAAAGGTTACCGGTCACGCCGCGCCCTATCTCTTTCTGAACATCTGGAGCATTCGTTGGGTAACCACGAAGCCGCCGAATATATTGATCGCGGCCAGGATGACGGCAATAAAACCAAGGATCTTGGCGGCACTCATGCCCTCGGGCGCGGCCGCAATCAGGGCGCCGACGATGATAACGCTGGAAATGGCGTTGGTGACCGACATCAAGGGCGTGTGTAGCGCCGGCGTTACGCTCCACACCACGTAGTAGCCGACGAAGATCGCCAGCACGAAGATCGTCAGGCGAAAAATGAACGGATCAACCGCGGCTTCCATCGTTACGCGCCGTTCTGCTGGAGGAGCGGATGAACGATGGCGCCATCGCGGGTCAGCAACGTTCCCTGGATCAACTCGTCGTCCCAATCGATATCAATCGCTTTGGTCTCGCGATTGACGAATGTGGATACAAAATTGAGCAGGTTGCGGGCATAAAGGCTGCTCGAATCAACCGCCGTGCGGCTCGGCACATTAAAGTGCGCGACGATCTTGACGCCGTCGACGTCGACCGTTTGGCCTTCTTTGGAAAGCTCGCAATTTCCCCCGCTCGACGCTGCAAGATCTACGATGATCGACCCCGGCTTCATGTCCTCAACCATCTCCTCGGTGATCAACAGCGGCGCCTTCTTGCCCGGAATGAGTGCCGAACAAATCACGATGTCGGCATCCACCATGGCGCCGTGCAAGGTCGCCCGCTGACGACGCTGATAGTCCTCGCCCATTTCTTTGGCGTAAACATCGCCTTTGGCGATCGTCTCGTCGGGGTCCTCGACCTCGATAAATCGACCTCCCAGGCTCTCAACCTCTTCCTTGGCCGAAGGCCGAACATCAAACGCACCAACCACCGCGCCAAGCCGGCGCGCTGTCGCTATCGCCTGCAAACCCGCGACGCCGGCGCCGAGCACCACAACTCGCGCCGGGGCCACGGTGCCGGCCGACGTCATCATCATCGGGAAGGCGCGGGTGAATTCGTAAGCCGCATCGATGACCGCGCGATAGCCCATCAAATTCGACTGCGATGACAACCCGTCCATGCTTTGGGCGCGCGACAGGCGCGGCATCAGTTCAAGCGCCAGGGCCGTGATTTTGTGCTTTTTGTAGGCCTCAATACGGGCCGTGCTCTCGGTGGGTGCCAACATGCCCAGGAGGATGGTGCCTTCATTCATCAGCGCGAGCTCATCGACCTCATTTTCACCCTCAATCAGAGGCGGTTGGACGTGCAAGACGATATCGGCGTCGCTTAGGGTTGCCGCCGGGTCGGCCACGACGACCGCCCCGGCTGCTTCGAAGGCGCTATCCGAAAATCTGGCGCCATCACCGGCACCGCTCTCGACCACAACATCAAAGCCAAGATCGACGTATTTCTTAACCGTGTCGGGGGATGCAGCGACGCGTTTCTCGTGCGTGCGCCGTTCCCGGGGAATCGCGATTTTCATAACGAACGTGGCCGGGATAGATGCGCCGGCACCGCGAAACCATGTCGGGCGCGGCTGCAACGCGCATAGGTGAAGCAATCGGCATACGCCGTTATGGACATCGACTTACCTGGTTGAAAAGAGCGGGCTTGCGCAGGGCGTCTAAAGCAGGCCGATCGCCAGCAGCACCAATACCACCGCGATTAGCCCGATCGACCATTTGGTTAGTCGCATGAATGCGACCCACATCCGCTCGTTTTGCTGAGTATCCATCGACATTGTGTCATATCTCGCGGATTTGCCGCGGGCTTGGCCCCGCGCTCGCGGAATATATCAAACCGCAATAACTGTTCAATCCCGAGCTATTCAAGCGCGCGTGAAGAGATGCAACGGTCTTAGAGCATTTCACGATTACCTCGACCGATCCCGCGTCGAAGCAATCCGGACAAGCCCTAGTGGATGGAATCCACTAGCGTCGGCGGAGTGACAACGCGTCACCATAAAAAACAAACAGACCACCCCCAACAATCAGCGCCGCCCCGAGCAACGTCCAGAACTCTGGAACACTGCCGAAAAATATGAAGCCCAGCAACGACGCCCATATGATGTGGGCGTAGTTGTAGGGCTGCAATCCGGAAGCCTCCGCGCTCTGAAATGCCTTGATCAGCATGAAGTGAGCGATCCCGGCAAACAGACCGAGCCCGATCAATATCGCCCACTCGCGCGGACTCGGTGTAACCCAGACAAACGGAACGATTATCGATGCGACGACCGCCCCAACCAATGGCGTGTAAAACATCGTCGTCCACGGACGATCGGTGAATCCCAACATGCGCGTGGTAATTTGAAACAACGCGTACGATACCGCCGAGATCAACGCAAAACTAGCGCCCCAATGGGCGCCCGCAAATCCCGGCCGGAGAATCACCAGGACGCCGAGGAAACCGAGGCTGACCGCGAACCAGCGTCCGAGCGTCACCCTCTCCCCAAGCAGCGGGACCGACAGCGCCGTGACGATAAGCGGTGACAAATAGTGGATGGTGATCGCTTCGGCCAGGGGAGCGCGCTCGATCGCAAGAAACACGCCAAGAGTGGCCAGCAGCTGGAGCAAGGATCGCACGCATTGCAACACCGGGCGATCGGTCCGCGCCACCGACCGCAGCCCCAGATAGATCAGGATCGGCAGCGCACCAATCAGATGGAACATAAACCGGGCCCAAAGGATTTGGCCGACCGATAGCGTCTCGGTGAGGATCTTTACGCCCACTTCCATAAACCCGAGACAGAAGATCGCCGCGAGCAGAAAGGCGATACCGCGGGCGTGGCCAACACGTCCTGAAGCGTCGTTGTGCGCTGTCACGATTGTTGGGTTTTCGAAGGCCGACCGCCGCCGCCGTGCTTAATCACGGCAGTGACAAGCCAATTTTCTTAAGCGTGCGGGCTTGGCGGCGGGCCAGCTTTGACTGCTCGTAATCCGCTATCAGGTCATGAAACATCCGGTGCCAATTGATTTCGGCCTTCAAGTGCAGGAACACGCCGCCGAGCCCGATCGCCGCGCGATCCATGAACACGAACTCGCGCGGTGGCGTAACACCGCCAAGCTCGCGTAAGCGTTGGTGGACCTTCTCGGCAACTTCGAGGCCGTAGATCCCGTCCGCTTCGAACTCCTGAATGCGTCGCGGCCGATCCTCGAGCAAAGGTGCATAAACGAACTCCGCCCACAGATTGAGCGTGTCGATTACGTCGTGGGAAAGGTTTTCGAAACCCCAGGTCTCGTACGCATGCACCGCAAGATCGCGATTATCGGTGGTCAACGCGCGATAGAGGTCGATCACACCGCCGACAAACTTTGGATCGAAAATACGAATACATCCGAAGTCGAGCAAATTGATGCTGTGGTCCTCGCGCACCGAGTAGTTACCGAGGTGCGGGTCGGCGTGGATGACGCCGTATTGATAGAACGGCACGTACCAGGCATGGAACAGGTTGTGGGCAATGGTGTTGCGTACCTCGATATCCGCGTCCTTGAATTCGAGCAAAGGACGCCCCTCCAGCCAGGTCATCGTTAGCAGGCGTCGGGTGGAAAGATCCGGTATCGACTGGGCGACATGGACCTCCGCAACCGACTTGAGCATTTCGCCATACAGCGCCTGGTGTAGCAGTTCGAGCTCATAATCGAGCTCCTCGCGCAGACGGTCGGCGATCTCTCCATGGATGTTCGATGTTTCGATGCTGCGGTCGTAGCGCTGGTAGATCGCGAACACCAGCTTGAGTTGGCTGATATCGGCCTCAACGGCCGACGCCATATCCGGATATTGGAGCTTGCACGCAATGTCTTCACCATCGAGCGTTACCGCCCGATGAACTTGGCCGAGCGATGCGGCCGCGGCCGCTTCCTGCTCGAATGCCTTGAATTTCTTGCGCCACCCCGGTCCAAGTTCCGAAGCCATGCGCCGTTTGACGAAGGCCCAGCCCATCGCCGGCGCGTTGGCCTGAAGCTGAGCCAATTCGGCGACGTATTCCCGCGGTAACGCGTCGGGGATCGTCGACATGATCTGCGCCACCTTCATCAACGGGCCCTTCAATCCACCGAGCGCCCGGCGCAATTCCTCGGCGTTGCGCTGCTTGTTGGGTTGCCGACGCAACACGCGGTCTCCGGCGACGCGCGCAGCCAGGCCGCCGACCGCGGTCGAAACCTGAGCGTAGCGTTTGAGGCGTTGAGAGAGCCGGTCTTGTTCGGGCGGACGCGCCATTGCTATGCCTGGGCGCCGATGTACGCCCTGGTGCGCCCTGTCATCATTCCGTAGCACGTAGGATCGCTTATCCTGTCTCCTCGGTAGGAGGGTGCGCGGAAGCGATGCCCCGTTAGACCTTTTGGCATCGGCGAGCGTCCTCGACACCCCGAGAGAGCAGGAGAAGCGACTTTTTGGGTGGCGTTCAGGTGCCCCCGGACGTCGTCGCGCGGCGCGTGTGATGCGCCGCCATCACGGCGCACCACGCTCTTAGCCGGGAACATCTGAACGCCGTCCTACGTACTGCGGAGTAATGATAAGGAGCACTAAGTCGTTTCCAATTCATCGATAAAGCCACTGATGACGTTAAGCCCGCGAGCCCAGAAATCAGCAGCCGTTGCATCGAGACCAAACGGTGCCAATAGTTCGCGGTGGCGCAGCGTGCCGCCGGCGCGCAGCATTTCCAGATACTTGGCTTCGAAGTCCGGCGCGCCATCGAGGTAAACGGCGTAGAGCGAATTAACCAGACAATCTCCGAACGCATAGGCGTAGACATAAAACGGCGAATGAACGAAATGAGGGATGTAACTCCAGTAGTGTCGATAGCTGTCGTCGAATGCAAACGCGGGTCCAAGACTTTCTGCCTGCACGTCGAGCCATATCTCGCCAATCCGCTCCGCGGTTAGCTCCCCCGAACCCCGCTCGTCGTGGACCCGGCGCTCAAACTCATAAAATGCGATCTGCCGGACCACGGTGTTGATCATATCTTCCACTTTTCCGGCCAGCATCACGCGGCGCAGCCGGGCATCTGACTCAGCATCCAACAGCGCCCGAAACGTGAGCTGCTCGCCGAACACCGAAGCGGTTTCAGCGAGGGTGAGAGGTGTGTCGGCGAGCAACGCGCCTTGTGGCGCCGCCAAAATTTGATGCACGCCGTGCCCGAGTTCGTGTGCCAGGGTCATAACGTCGCGCGACTTACCCTGATAGTTCAGCAACAGATAGGGGTGTGCGCTCGGCACCGTTGAGTGAGCGAAGGCACCCGATACCTTGCCCGGACGAACCGGCGCATCGATCCAAGCGTTTTCGAAGAAGCGGCCGCCAATGTCGGCCAACTCGTCGGAAAAGGACCGGTAGGCGTTTAAGACCGTGTCGCGTGCGGTGTTCCAATTGATCGCTCGGTCGTCATCGTCAGGAAGCGGTGCGTTACGGTCCCAGTGGGCCAGCTTTTTCTTGCCCAGCCACCCCGCCTTCAGCTGGTAGTAGCGGTGGGAGAGCTTCGGATAGGCGGCCTGAACCGCGTCGGTCAACGCGTCGATCACCTCAGGCTCGATCTGGTTGGACAAATGCCGGGCCGCGTTCGGCGCCGGATAGCCACGCCAGCGGTCCTCGATCTCCTTGTCCTTTGCCAGCGTGTTGGTGATCAAGGCGAACACGCGCACATTTTCGTCGAACACGCGTCCGATTTCCTCGGCCGCACCGCGGCGTATTGCTTCATCCTTGTCCGACAGCAGGTTGAGCGCTTCCTGACTGGTAAGCGCTTTGCCGTCAATATCGAAACGGAGCGCCGCGCTGGTCTCATCGAACAACCGCAGCCATGCGCCTCGCCCCGCCACCTCTTTGTCGTGCAACAGGCGCTCGAGCTCATCGGAGAGCTCATAATCGCGAAATAGCCTGGTGTTGCGGATCCAAGAGGCATAGCGCGAAGCGGCGGCGTCCTCCAGCATCGGCGCGAGATCTGCGTCTTCAATCCGATTCAGTTCGAGCGTGAAAAACAACAAGTCGGCACTGATGTCGTTGAGCTTCTCGCGGGTGTTCTGGGAAAACTGGCCAACCGAGGTATCGGTCATATCGGTCGCGTAGAGCAACTGCGCAAAGCTGCCAATTCGCCACAGCCGCTCCTGGATCGCCTCGTATTCGATGATCGCCGATCCAAATGTCGCCGGCGCCAAGTCGGCGACGCCACCTTCAAACCGTTTTTTGAAGGCCGCAACATCGTCGGACAGACGATCAAATTCGCTTGCTATCTCCGTAGAGTCCGGGCCGCTGTAAAGGTCCGTAAGATCCCATTCGGGCAACGGGCCGAGATCGGGCTTGGTGACTGCGGCTTGCGACATTGGGCCTTCCTCCAGGTGTCCGACGGATATAGGTGATTTAGAGCTCATGGCCAAGCCGCCAAAAGAGGGTAGCGCAGCAAATGGCCAAACCCGGCTACACTAGAGCGCCAAGCATCGAAGTGCGATCCGAGCCCGTGCCAAGACCATGAGCAACAGCCACCCCTCCCCCGCATCACCCTACCCTGCCATGGCCCAACGTTTTGCTTCCGTGGTCCCGCACGTTGCGGCGATGGGTATCGAGGTCGTTGCTGCATCGCTAGCAAAAACCACCCTTAAACTGCCCTGGCAGGCCAAACTGGTCGGTAACCAGGATGAAGGATTTCTCCATGGCGGCGTGATCACGACGCTGATCGATTCGGCGAGTGGCCTGGCGGTGTTCTTGGCGCTTGAGAAACCACCCTCGATCGCCACCCTGGATTTGCGGATCGACTATTTGCGCCCCACAAACCTGCACGAAGCGGTGATCGCAGAGGCCGAATGCTATCGCTTAACCCGCAACATCGCGTTTGTACGCGCGCGCGCCCATCACGGCGATCTCGAAAAGCTTATCGCCAATAGCGCGTCTACGTTCATGTTGGGATCCCCCGGGCGCCCCCTGGCCCGAGATCGTGCAGCAGATCCGTCATGAGCACATTGAGCGCCATCATCGACCAAGCCCGACGCGCCAACGATCCCAATCGGATCCTTCAGGCAACACCCTATGCTGAGTTCCTGGGGATCTCGATCGACGTCGTTGACGGCGGCTACGCATGCCATTTGGCATTCCGCCACGACCATATCGGCAATCCCCTGCTACCGGCGCTGCACGGCGGCGTCACCGGCGCCCTGTTGGAAAGCGCCGCGATATTTCACCTCGTGTGGGACTTGAACTCGACGAGCATCCCCAAGACGATCAACATGTCGATCGACTACTTGCGGCCCGGCCGACCGGTCGACACCTACGCCAGCGGGGTCGTAACCAAGCAGGGTCGGCGGGTCTCAAACGTACGAGTGGAGGCTTGGCAGGAAGCGCGCGACAAACCCGTCGCCGCCGCCCACGGCCACTTTCTGCTGGTCTCTGATGCGGATTGAACAATGTTCATAACGCCAAACAATTCAAACCAGGGAGTGTTGCCGGATGGCTGATCAGGAAAGCGTGGTTATCGTTGGAGTCGGGCCTGGATTGGGTGCTTCATTGGGGCGCCGGTTTGCGAAAGCGGGCTATGCCGTCGCGTTGGCAAGTCGAACGCTCGACAAGGTCGAAGCGATAGCGACGGAAATCCGCGACCAAGGCGGCAGCGCCCACGCATTTGCCATCGATGCAATCGATGAAGCATCGGTCACCGATTTAGTTGCGCGCACGGACGCTGATTTGGGTCCGCTGGCAGTTGCGATCTACAACGCCAGCGGCCGCGTCCGAAAAAGCGTCGTCGACATGGAAGCCGACGAATTCGTGGAGGCCTGGCAACGGTCGTGCCACGGCGGTTTCCTGCTGGGACGCGAGGCCGCGCGCCGCATGATCAAACGGGGCCAAGGGTCGATCCTGTTCACCGGCGCGACCGCGTCGGTTAAGGCGTTCGCGAAGTCGGCCGGATTCGCGGTGGGCAAGTATGGCCTTCGTGCACTAGCGGAATCGATGGCACGTGACCTACATCCGCAGGGTGTCCACGTCGGTCATTTCGTTATTGACGGCGGGATTGGCGTCGACAAGGGCGAAGCACGCCTCGATCCTGACGGAATCGCCGAGACCTACTACCAATTCCACACTCAGCCCAAAAGCATCTGGGCCTGGGAGATTGAACTCAGGCCTTGGGTCGAGAGTTTCTAGCCCTCAACGTCACAAGAGGGGCACAAAAGTGAGGCACTGCGATGTCCCGCATCGACAAACGGTTTCTTTACGTTGCCATCGTCTACGGGATCGCCGCGATGATTATCGGCGTGTGGTTGGGCATAACAGAAAATCTAGAGCTCAGACCGCTGCACGCTCACCTCGGCCTGTTGGGGTGGGTGTCCCTCGCCATTTTCGGCCTCGCCTACCGGGTTTGTCCGGCGGCCGCGGCCGCTCCCTATGCGAGCCTGCATTTCTGGATCGCAAGCATCGGGACGTTGATCTTCGCCATCGGTGTCTACACGGTGACGACGGGCGGTCACCACATCGTTATCACGATCGGCTCGATCTTAATGATCCTGTCGATGTTCGTATTTCTCGTGAACCTGATCAGAGCAACCGACGCAGGTGACAGTCCCTCATAAGTCCGGTTTCGCACAGCAGGCGATGCCCGACTTCAATGTTTGTGGGGACCGTCGGGATTTTGTTCCTTGAACTTTTCCCTCTGTTCCGGCGTCGTCTCGGTCTGGTGTTTGGCCTTCCACTCCGCATAAGGCATGCCATAGAGGAGCTCGCGAGCGTCATCATAGGAGACGTTCTCACCATGCTCCTCGGCCGCGGCCACGTACCATTTGGACAAGCAATTGCGGCAAAATCCTGCCAGATTCATCAAGTCGATGTTCTGCACATCGGTTCGCTCACGCAAGTGCTCGACCAACGTGCGAAATGCCGCAGCTTCAAGTTCGGTGCGTTTTGATTGATCCATTTGTAATCCCCGGTCGCTTCATTGGAAACAATGGTAGTCGCTGGCGACGAAATTGCCACTAATCCTGTCCGTGTTCGCCAATGCTCGGCCAAAGGTCGGCCAAGGGCCCGCCTACTCTCGGCCGAGGGCCGAGAGTAGGCCGAGAGTAGGCCGAGCTCGCTACTCGTAACGCATCGCTCGGTAGAGATCGTCGTCATCAAGGGCGTGGCGCAGCGCATCTGCAACAATACGCGCCCAGGTTTCAACGCCGCGCGGTGTGTCGATCAGGTCCTGTCGAATTTCCAGCGACGCATGCGGGCGGCCATCGGCTTCGCCATGGATCTGCAGCGAGTAGCTCTTCGGATCGCTGCCGGTGTAGGGCTCGTTATCGCCAACCTCGATCGCCCGGTTTTCACGCAGCGAGCGCAGCAGTCGCGTCGCCAAGCGTGGGTCTCGGTCTGACAGAACGCCGACATGCCACGGCCGTTCAAACCCGTCCATCACCGGCGTGAAACTGTGTATCGGAATGATGGCAGGCACGACCCCACGCTCGGTGAACCTGTGGATCACCGCATCGATAGCCCGATGATACGGTTCCAAATAACGCGCTCGACGAAATTGCGCTTCGGCTTGGTCGACGTTCTGGTTACCCGGGATCAACACGCCATCGCTGATGCGGATAATTGAAGTTGGGTCTTCAGGTGGCCGGTTGTAGTCGATCACCAGCCGTGAAATACAGCCAACAACCCCTGGCGCATCCAGAAGCTCAACCAGCCGTCGGGTAACGTCGCCGGCACCGATGTCCCAAGCGATGTGACGGTGCAGCGTTGCATCGTCGAGCCCGAGCCCCTGATAACGATCGGGCACCTGTCGGCTGGCGTGGTCGCAAACCAGCAGAAATTTCGCATCGCTCTCGAGGTTGAGCACCTCAAAAGCGTCGACTTCCGCATCGTTTGCAAGATCAGTCGCAGCTTCCAGCGAGGGTCTATCGTTCATGGCGGCGCGACTATAGCGTACTGGGTGCTTCGCCAATCCAGCGATTTAGACCTTTGTCAGCACCCCGCTTGGTTAGCCGCAGCACGTACCCTATAACCGCGCGGTGATCGCCTCTCAACCCAATGGCGTCGGCACGTCGTGAAACCGACACCGCTCGAATTTGCGTCCAAGTTCGCGTTGCCGGCGCTGATAGCTGGTGCGATTGGCATCTCGTTCTCGCCGATTTTCGCTCGCATCAGTGAACTTGGCCCTACGGCAACGGCGTTTCACCGAGTTCTTTTAGCGGCGCCGGTGTTGTGGGCATTCCTGGCCTATACCGACCGGCACGTGAAACCAGCGTCGTCGTTCCCTGAACCATTATCCGGGCCGCGCGGCCTCAATCGGCGCGAGTTCTGGCTGCTCGTTTTCGCGGGTGTCGCCTTCGCTGGCGATCTCGGCTTTTGGCACTGGTCAATCAAACTCACATCGGTCGCCAACTCAACACTACTTGCCAATTTGACGCCCATTTTTGTGACGCTGACCGCGTGGTTGATGTTCCGCGAGCGGGTCAGCGGCCTTTTTCTAATCGCTCTCGTGTTGGCACTTGGTGGCGTTACCGTGATGGTCCGGGCGAGTTTCGCAATCGATAGCGCACACGTTTGGGGCGACGTGCTGGGGATCATCACCGCTGTTTTCTACGCCGCCTATCTAATGTCGGTTAAGCTGCTCCGCGAAACTCTATCGACCTTGCGGATTATGGCGTGGTCAACCGCGATTACCGCAATTTGCCTGTTTCCAATTGCGATCATATCCGGCAACGAACTGATCGCCGTGACTTGGGCTGGCTGGGCGGTCCTGATCGGCATCGCCTGGTTTTCGCACATCGGCGGGCAGGGGTTGATCGCATTTGCATTGGCGCATCTGCCGGCAGCGTTTTCATCGGTCGCACTCTTGGTTCAGCCAGTCGCCGCGGCGTTGCTGGCTTGGGTCATCCTCGGCGAGGCTTTGGGAACGCTGCAAGTGCTCGGCGGCGTTGTGGTTATTTTCGCCATCGCCCTGGCGCACCGCGCGACCCGTGACGCAGACACCGGCCCAGACGTTGATGCAGCCCGCCAGTAGCCGGGTCGTTGAGACAGCAGCGGACCGGGCGTATGCTGCGAGAGCTGCGCGTTTCACGACGGCGGTGACCTCGCGACCCCCTGCGGTATTCCAACACGGACTCGGCGATGACGGCGACGGCTGATTCGACCCGCACGACCGCTATTGCCTGGTTTGTTTGGGCGCTCGGCGCCACGCACTATTTCTACGCGTTCTTTCAACGCGTCACACCCAGCGTCATCGACCAGGAGTTGATGCGTGATTTTGCCGCGACCGGGTCCGAGTTGGGTTCGCTCGGCGGCGCCTATTTTTTCACCTATGCCGGATTGCAGTTTCCGCTTGGCATTCTCCTCGACCGCTACGGGCCGCGCCGCATCATGGCGATCAGCGCGCTGCTCGCGGGGCTGGGCAGTATTGGGTTTGGCCTCGCCGATAGCCTAACCCCCGCCATTCTCGGCCGACTTCTGGTCGGAGCCGGAGTCGGTGTCGGGCTGATCGGTACCATGAAACTCACCATGATCTGGTTGCCGCCTGAGCGTTTTGCGACAATCACCGGGATAACCATGTTCATTGGCGTGCTCGGCGCCCTGTTGGGCCAAACCCCTGTCCGGCTTGTGGTCGACGAGCTCGGATGGCGCGAGACCGTGGTTTGGGCCGGCGTGTTCGGATTGATTCTCGCACTCGCGATCTGGCTGATTGTCCGCGACCGCGGCAGCGGGGCCGCGATCGCGGAACCCCAAACCAGGCGCTCGATCGCCAAAGGACTGGCCTCGATCCTGGTCAACCCCCAAACCTGGTACCTAAGCCTGTACTCGGGAATGCTGAGCGGACCCATCCTCACATTCACGACGCTATGGGGGACATCGTTTGCGCGCGAAAGCTACGGCATGGCGCCCGAAACCGCAGTGTTCTCTATGTCGGTGGCGCTGGCCGGATTTGGTCTTGGCTTGCCCACGGGGGGCTGGGCTTCCGACCAGCTCCGCCGCCGCAAACCGCCGCTGTGGGCCGGTGCGGGGCTATGCCTCGCAACCTGGCTGGCTATCCTTTTGTGGCCCCAACCACCGCTCGTTGCCGCGTTGATCCTGTTTTTTCTCAACGGTCTGGCGAGCGGTTGGGTCGTTACGGTCTTCGCATTGGCGCGCGAGGTTAATCTGCCGCAATTCGGTGGATCGGTGGTCGGGTTCATCAACATGATGGGAATCGGGGCTGTCGCGATCCTCCAGCCTCTGACCGGCTATGTCCTCGACCAATTGTGGGACGGAACGATCGAGAACGGTGTCCGCATCTATAGCGACCAAACCATCCGTCAGGCCTTCATGTTGTTCCCAGCGTGCTCGGCGGTTGCGCTGGTCTCCTGTTTCTTTATGCGTGAGAGTCACAACCGCCAACTGGCTGAGTAAGTCATGATGGGCAAACGAAAACGTGTAACCCGACACACCGGGTTAGCTGGTAAGTGGGGCGGAGCGCGCGCTACAGTTCGCGAAACCGACCCCGCCACGCGATAATGCGAGAGCGCAAAGCCAAGATCGTCGCCACCCTCGGACCCGCCAGCTCGACGCCGGAGACGATCCGCGCGCTGTTCGATGCGGGTGCCGACGTTTTTCGTTTGAACTTCAGCCACGGCGCGCAAGAAGATCATCGCGCGGTGCATGCCGCCATTCGCGAGGTCGAGAACGACGTTGGCCGGCCGATCGGTATCCTTACCGATATGCAGGGTCCCAAGCTCCGTATCGGCAGTTTCGCTGACGGATCCGTCGAGCTAACCGAAGGAGCATCCTTCCGGCTCGATCTCGATGCCGCCGCCGGCAGCATCGACCGTGCTCCCCTACCGCATCCGGAAATCTTCGCCGCCATCGAACCCGGGGTTGAACTTCTGCTCGACGACGGCCGTATCCGATTGCGCGTCGAGGACGTGAGCGAGTCCCATGCCAATACCACGGTTGCTGTTGGCGGGAACCTAAGCGACCGCAAGGGGGTCAATGTACCAGGGGTCGTTTTGCCGCTGTCGGCCCTGAGCGAGAAGGATCGCGACGACCTGCGCTTTGCGCTCGATCTCGGAGTCGATTGGGTTGGCCTGTCATTCGTCCAGCGACCCGAAGACGTCCACGCGGCCCGCGACATCGTCGGCGACCGCGCCGGGATCGTCGCCAAGATCGAAAAACCAGCGGCGATCGACCGCCTGCGCGAAATCGTCGATGCCGCCGATGGCATTATGGTGGCGCGCGGCGATCTCGGCGTTGAGTTGCCGCTGGAGGAAGTTCCGGGCTTGCAAAAACGCATCATTCGGGCCGCCCGCACGGCCGGCAAGCCGGTCATTGTTGCAACGCAAATGCTCGAATCGATGGTGAAATCATCGCTACCCACCCGCGCCGAGATTTCCGATGTGGCAACTGCAGTCTACGACGGTGCTGATGCCGTCATGCTGTCGGCCGAATCTGCAGTCGGTGACTATCCCATTGACGCCGTGACGATGATGGATCGCATTACCCGGCAGGTCGAACGTGATCCGCTTTACGAAGCTCTGGTGCGGACCGAAACGACGAACCCCGAGGCAACCCCGTCTGACGCCATCACGGCTGCGGCGCGACAAGTTGCCGAGACCCTCAATGCCGCGGCTGTCGTTACCTTCACGACCTCGGGATCGACCACCATGCGGGCGGCCCGCGAACGACCCCGCGTTGCCGCGATCATCGGGTTGACGACCAAGCTCGAAACCGCCCGGCGACTGGCCTTGGTGTGGGGCGTGCATTGTGTCGAAGCCGAGGACGCTCAGGATTTTGCCGATATGGTACAGCGGGCCTGCGAGGTCGCTCGCGCTGAAGGAATCGCGAGCGATGGCGATCGCCTGGTGATCACGGCGGGCGTGCCGTTTGGCACCCCAGGGATGACGAACGTGCTGCGTATCGCGTGGGTCGGCGACACCACCGATCCGATCTAGCGGATGAAATCCAAGATATGGTATTCGACGGCCAGCGCCGCGCAGGGCGTTTAGATCTTGCGGCCCTCGATGAACCGCTTGAGCATTTTTGCCCGCGTTTGCGCGCTTGGCATATGCGGGTTGGCATCAAGGGCGCGCTGAAACGCCTTGAGCGCATCTTCGGGTCGCTTAAGCGCCATGTTGACCAAGCCGGCGCCGGAGAGGGCGCCGAAGTGTCGCGGTTCCAGTTTCACCACCCGCTCGATGTCCTTCAGCGAGTCTTCGTGGCGGCCCATCAGATAGAACAGCGTTGCGCGCTTGTTCCAGCCTTCGGCGAAATCGGGTTTTATTTCGACAATCGAGTTGAACATCGTGAGCGCCATGTCGAATTCGCGCTGCTGCATCGCGCCCACGCCACGCTCCATCAGCAGATCAACGGTGTCACTCCCGGATTGGGTCCAGAGCCCCCAAATCGCGGTCTGAATGGGCACTGATTCGTCGACACTGTCGGCGTCGTGCAGCTTTTGAAAAAGCTCGTCGAGGCGCGGATCGTTTTGGTCAGCCACTGCAGCTCCGGCCAATAAACCGAATGCGAGCGATACCGCTACAAAAAGGGCAACGAGACGCATGAGCTATTTTATAACGGATTGCTCACGTCTCAAAGCGACGCCATCGCCCGGCTAGCGGCTAACCCCTACTCTATTGCTTTCATTGCTTTTGGGCGCGGGCCCCCGGTCGCCCAATCCAGCAGTTCGACACTGTGCACCACCGGCACGGTCATCCCGCCTGCCAGTTGGGTGATGCAGCCGATATTTCCGGCGGCGACCACGTCCGGTGCCGCCGCTTCGATGTGCGCCACCTTGCGATCGCGCAAGGCACGCGCTAGTTCCGGCTGTAGCAAGTTGTAGGTCCCAGCCGATCCGCAGCAAAGATGGCCCTCGGCGATCGCGCTAACCTCGAAGCCGGCTTGTCGAAGCAAGGACGGTGGTTGCTCGATCACGCCTTGTCCATGCTGGAGCGAGCAGGCCGCGTGATAGGCCACCTTGATGGGCGTTAGGCCGGTGTCGAGACTTACGGCAGCACCGAGATCGAGATCGACCAGCATTTCGGACACGTCGCGCGCTCTGTCAGAAATAACCGTTGCCCGGTCGGCCCATACCGGGTCGTGGCGCAAGATGAAGCCGTAGTCCTTGATCATCGTGCCGCAGCCTGAGGCGTTGACGACGATAGCGTCGAGACCGGCGCCATCGATCTCGCGCGTCCAGGCCTCGATATTCGCCTTTATCAATTCATGTGCTTGCGCGTTCTTGCCGAGATGGTGGGTTAAGGCACCGCAACACCCGCTACCGGCCGCCACAACGACCTCGCAACCGAGCCGGGTCAGGAGTCGAATCGTCGCATTATTAATCTGGGGATCGAGCACATTCTGGACGCAGCCAGTCAACAGCGCCACGCGCTTTTTGCGCGGGCCACGAGCCGGATGCAGGGTGATGTCGCTGTCGGCGGCTGACGGGGCAATCGATTTCGGCGCCAATGCGACAATCGATTTCAAACCGTGTGGCAACGCCGCTGAGAACGGGCGCGCCAGGTTTGCCCCGATCAGTGCCAGGCGAAACAAACCGGGGCTGGGCAGAATCCGGGCGAGCAGCCAACGCAGCGTGCGATCGAGCCAAGGCCGTCGATAGGTTTTTTCGATATGCGAGCGGGCGTGATCGACAAGGTGCATGTAGTTCACACTCGACGGGCATGTCGTCATGCATGACAGGCATGACAGGCAGCGATCGACATGCGTGACGACACGTTTGCTCGCCGCTTTTCCGCCTTCCAACATCTCCTTGATCAAGTAGATCCGACCACGCGGGCTATCGAGCTCATCGCCGAGCAATACGTAGGTCGGACAGGTCGCGATGCAAAAGCCGCAATGGACGCAGTTGCGCAGGATTTTCTCCGACGCTGCGATCTGCGGGTCGCCGAGCTGGCTGGGCGAGAAACGGGTTTGCATCGATTGTTCGCTACACGCCGGGATACATACGCCCGGGGTTGAGAATCCCCTTGGGATCGAAGTTTTCTTTGACCCGGCGACTCAATTCGGCCAGCGGCGGCGATTGCGGCTGAAACACAGGCACCGCGGCACGCGCGTCGGTCGGCGCTCGCACCAAGGTGGCGTGGCCGCCAACACCGGTAACCGCCGCACGAATCGGCGCCTCATTATCCGCGGGCGCTGCATCGGTTGCCAGCCACACCAAACCACCGGCCCAATCGAACAACCATCGCGCCGGCACGATTTCGACGATTTTTCCAACCACGTCAGCACCACTCGCCGGTGGCACCGACAACCGCCAGATTGAGTGGGATGTTAACCCATCCACCGCAAACGCCGCGACATCGCGCACCTCGCGCCACAGGGCGGCCGAGTTATGCCGGTGTAGTTCTTCAACTGGTGCTCGTGCCGCAACCCAGTTCTTCAATCCCGCGCAACGGTGTTCGACAGATGGGCCGGGACCTTCGAGACGCAACGCCGTGACGGAGGTGGCCGCATCGGCGACATAAGAGACGCTTGAGTGGCAGCTGATCTCTGGCGGCAGATGAGCCAGACCCGAGAGTTCGAAACCCGACGCCGCGGCCTCTCCGAGCAAGCCGACCGCGCCGGCGTCATCGAGCCCCAGCACCAAAACGGTACGAACTTTCTCCGGTGCCGGCATTACCTTGAGGGTGACATCATGGATCGCTGCAAGAGTTCCGTAAGAACCCGCGAGAAGCTTGCACAAGTCGTAGCCGGTGACGTTTTTTACGACCTGGCCGCCGCTTTTGAATCGCTCGCCGCGGCCCGACACCGCCTTGGCACCCAGCAAATGATCGCGCGCGGCGCCTGCCATGATCCGACGTGGCCCCGAGAGGTTGCAGGCAAATGTGCCGCCAATACTGGCACTATTGGCGGCGGCCCCGAAAAGCGGCCCGTAGTCGGCCGGCTCGAACGCGAGTTGCTGATCCTTTTCGGCGACAGCCCGCTCAATGTCGACGACCCGCGTGCCCGCCGCGGCCTGGAGAACGAGTTCTTCCGGCTCGTAAGAGGTAATACCGGACAGGTCCGAGAGGTCGAGCAGGCACTCACTTTGGCTCGGTCGCCCGAGGCCTTGCTTGGTACCGCGGCCGACCACATCGAGCGTGGTTCCCTCGGCCGCGGCCCAGCCGATTACGTCGTGTAGTTGATCGGCGCTGGCCGGCTTGAACGAGTTCTCCATCGGTTAGATCGCCGCCAGCTCACTAAAACCGTGGGATATCCGGAAATGGCATCTGGCCCCTGTGGATGTGCATGCGACCGAGTTCGGCACAACGATGCAGGGTCGGGAACACTTTGCCCGGGTTGAGATAACCGTCGGGGTCGAAGGCGCACTTCAAGCGCTGCTGCTGGTTGAGGTCATCCTCACTGAACATGGTCCCCATGAGGTCCCGTTTTTCGACCCCAACGCCGTGTTCGCCGGTCAGCACACCCCCGACCTCGACGCAAAGCTTGAGGATCTCGGCACCAAATTCCTCGGCCCGATCGAGCTCACCGGGCTGATTGGCGTCATAGAGAATCAACGGATGGAGATTGCCGTCACCGGCGTGAAACACGTTGGCCAACCGCAACCCATATTTGGTCGACAGCTCGGCCATGCGCGTCAACACGATCGGCAGCTTGCCCCGCGGTATCGTCCCATCCATGCAATAGTAGTCTGGGGAGATTCGGCCCACCGCCGGGAACGCCGCCTTACGGCCGGCCCAGAACGCCATGCGTTCGGCCTCACTTTCACTGATCCGAACCGATACCGCGCCAGCGTCGTCCGCGATCGCGCGAACGCGCTCGACCAAATAATCGACCTCGACCGCCGGGCCATCCAACTCGACAATCAGCAGCGCCTCAACATCGAGCGGGTATCCGGAGTGACAAAACTCCTCGGCAGCGTGGATCGCGTAACGGTCCATCATCTCCATGCCGGCTGGAATAATGCCACCAGCAATGACCTTGGCGACGCAATCGCCGGCATGCTCATTGCTGGGGAATCCGATCAATAGCGCGCGTGCGGAATCGGGACGTTTGAGAAGCTTTACGGTCACCTCGGTGATGACGCCGAGTAGGCCTTCCGACCCCGTCATCACGCCGAGCAAGTCGTAGCCCTCCGAATCGAGATGGCGGCCACCCAGACGGATGATGTCGCCGCTAATCAACACCATCTCCAAGCCCAGGATGTTGTTTGTCGTCACGCCATATTTAAGGCAATGAACGCCGCCTGAATTTTCGGCAACGTTGCCGCCGATGGTGCAGGCAATCTGGCTCGATGGATCGGGCGCGTAGTAAAACCCGTTCGCTTCAACCGCTTGGGTGATCGCCAGATTTGTGACACCGGGTTGCACCACCGCGCAGCGATTGGCGTAATCGATATCTAAGATACGGTTGAACTTGGCGAGGCCGAGCAGCACGCCATCGCCGAGCGGCAACGCACCTCCCGACAACGACGTGCCGGCGCCGCGCGGTACGACCTTAACCCCGCCGGCATTGCACAGCTTCATGATCTCGGCCACTTCAGCCGTCGTCGACGGCAACGCGACGATCATCGGGGTTTGTTTATACGCCGTCAGCCCGTCGGTTTCGTATGGCTTGAGGGCGTCATCGTCGGCAATCACGGCGCCTGGGTCGATAATCCCACGCAGCGCCGCTGCTAATTCACTGCGACGCGCAAGGACTCCTTGATCGAGTTCCGGCATCTCTAGCATTTTGATGGAGTCCCTCGCGGCCATGGGCGCGGCTGATCACGCCTTCACCGCGCAACATGGCGACAGACGGCACCGAAGGCAACTAAAGCCATTCAGTCGCGGATCCACGCACGGCCGTAAACTAGGCGACCACAAAAAAACCGCGTCAGCCGGCGCGGTGCATGTCGCCTCCCGTAAAGCGAAATTTATCCCTGGCGCGCCTTGAAACGTTTGTTGCTTTTGCTAATGACATAAATCCGACCACGGCGCCGTACGATGCGACAATCGCGATGCCGTCGCTTGGCCGATTTCAAGGAATTGAGCACCTTCATGGCATTTTCTTTACGTTGTGCGGCCTCCCGCCGCAGAAGCGCGGGAACATAGTGGGCCGTTGGGGCGCTGTCAAACCTTGGCCGGATCAGGCACTGTCTCAGTTGAGACAGTGCCCCGGATCACCAACTCTTGCGACCGACCGATTCACCCCCGTCGAGCATGATCACCTGGCCGGTGAGCCAACCCGCATCGTGCGATGCCAGGTAAGAAACCAATCCCGAAACATCTTCAGGCTTGCCCGCTCGGCCGATCGGAAAGCGTGTGGCGCCGGCAGTTTTCAAGCGTTCATTGAATTCCGCATGCGACATACCGTCCGCGAGAAAAATTTCGGTACCTATCAAAGAGGGGCTGACAACATTGACGCGGACGTTCCATCGCGCCAGCTCCATGCTCAGCGTCTTCGACCATGCGTTCATCGCCCCCTTGGTCGCGGCATAGACGCCAAACTGCGGTGCGCAGCGGTCGCTCAAGGTCGAGCTGATATTGACGATATTCCCGCGGGTTTTCTTGAGCGCCGGAATGCATGCCAGACACATATGCATCATCCCGATCAGGTTGATGCTGAACTGCTCATCGATCAGCGCTGGTGTAATCTCGTCATGGGTGGCACGGCGTAAGATACCGGCATTGTTGACCAGCAAATCGATCCGCCCGAGATCACGACGAATCGCTTTGATCGTCGTGCCCACCTGCTGGCGATCAGCGATGTCGCAAGGATAAGGACAAAGATCACGCTCGCCGCGTTTAGGTTTCAGGCGGTCCGCGCGCCGGCCAAGGATCGCCACCCGGTAGCCATCGCGCACCAGCCGATTTGCGATATCGCGCCCAAGGCCGCTGCCGCCACCGGTGACGACCGCAACTTTTGCCGCAGCGGCTGGCTTTGGTTTTCGCACCCCTGCGTCGGCCATGCCGCCAGCCGCTACCAACGCTTGAAGCCGACGGCTTCGCCGCCGTCGATCGTTAGAATCTGGCCGGTCATCCACGTCGATTGATCGGACGCAAGATAAGATGCGATTGCGGAGACGTCCTCAGGCTCACCGGAACGGCCCATCGGGAAGTATGTCTCGCCCAAGGCTTTGAGATGCTGCTCATACGCCGCCGGCGTGGCGCCATCCGCGATAACGATTTCGCTGCGCACCAATGACGGGTTGATCACGTTGACGCGGATGCCCCACTGGCACAATTCCATGGCCATGGTTTTCGACCACGCGTTGACGCCGCCTTTCGAGGCCGAATAAGCGAGGTACGAAGGTGCGCAACGATCGGTCAGGCTCGAACTGATGTTGATGATCGAGCCGCGGGTTTTCTTGAGGGCGGGGATACACGCCAAGCACATATTCATCGTACCGATTAGGTTGACGTTGAGGTGATAGTGAATCATCTCATCTGTGAGCTTGTCCCAGGTCTGGCAATGCATGACCCCGGCATTGTTTACGACAGCGTCGATGCGTCCGAACTTGCTGCGAATTGCCTTGACGGTTGATTGGATCTGCTCGCGATCGGCAACATCACAGATATACGGATGGAGCCCGTGCTCGCTCTTTTTCGGTTTGAGGCGGTCGGCCCGCCGGCCCAGGATCGCGACAGCGAAGCCATCGCGCGCCAGGCGGTTCGCCATATCCCGTCCGAGGCCAGTGCCGCCGCCGGTGACGATCGCAATCTTCGTGGTCTTCTTTCGCCGCGTCGATTTCTTCGAATTCGTTGTCGCCATTTCGTGTTCCTCCGCTACCAACGCTTGTGCCCGACGGCCTCGCCGCCGTCGATGGTGACGACCTGTCCGGTCATCCAGGTCGCCTCGCCGGATGCCAGGAAGGCAACGATCCCCGAGATATCGTGGGGTTCGCCCGAGCGGCCCAGCGGGAAGTAGGTGTCGCCGAGCACCTTGAGGTGGTCGTTGTATTCCTTACGGGCCATGCCATCGGCAAAGTAAATCTCGCTGCGTACGAGCGATGGACTAACGACATTCACCCGTACGCCCCACTGGGCGAGTTCCATTGCGAGGGTTTTGGACCACGCGTTCATCGCCCCTTTTGTTGCCGAGTAAACCCCATATTCGGGTGCGCATCGGTCGGTCAGGCTCGAGCTGATATTGATGATCGCGCCTCGCGTACGTTTGAGCGCGGGAATGCACGCCAGACACATATGCATCATGCCAATCAAATTGATGCCAAAGGTGTGGTCGATCTGCTCAGGGGTAATTTTGTCGTGCGTCGCGCGTTGCACCACCCCGGCATTGTTGACCACGGCATCGATGCGTCCGAATTTGGTGCGAACCGCCTTTACCGTCGTTTTGATTTGGGCGTGATCGCCGACATCGCAGACGTAGGCGTGCAAATTCTTCTCACCCTTTTTCGGTTTGAGCCGATTGGCGCGGCGACCGAGGATCGCCACCTCGAAACCATCGGATGCCAGCCGGTTCGCCATTGCGCGTCCGAGACCGGTACCCCCACCGGTTACGATCGCCACTCTGTTGGCTTTTCTGGCCGTTTTCGTCGACAGTTTCCCCCGCGTTTTCTTTGTCGATTTGGCCATCGCTTTCCCTCTTGCAGAGCGTTGTTGAAGCGCGGCGCATTATAGGCAACCCGCTTGTTTTGTCTGAGTTTAGGAACACACGACCGAACGGTGCTTCGATTGGGAAACGTCACGACATGCGATATGTTGAGTAGAGGACCGGAGCGCGCCTTGAACGAACATCCCCTCAACCTCATCCAAGAACGCCTGGAACAGTTGTGCACGGCCAAGGGACTGAAGCTGACCCCGCAACGGCGTGTCATCGCCAGGGTGCTGTCGGAGGCCGTCGATCACCCCGACGTCGAAGAAGTCTACCGCCGCGCCTCGAAGATCGATGCGCGCATTAGTATCGCGACGGTCTACCGAACGGTTCGCTTGTTCGAGGAAGAAGGCATTCTCGAACGCCACGATTTTGGCGACGGCAAGGCGCGCTACGAAGAGTCACCGAGCGAGCACCACGACCATTTGATCGATCTCGAAAGTGGCCGAGTGATCGAGTTCCAAGATGACGAGATCGAAGCGATCCAGCAGCGCATTGCCGCGCGGTTGGGCTACCGCCTAACCGGCCACCGTCTCGAATTGTTCGGCCTGCCTGCCAAGCCCCGCGGCAAAGACTAGTGGATGGAATCCAATCATATAGTACCCCTACGATCGCGTACCCCGGTAGCTCGGCAGGAGGAAGCCCGCAGGCGATGCCCCGAGGGACCGTTGGGCATCGTCGAGGGATTTCGACGCACCGAGGGGCCGGGATACGCGACCCACAGGGCGGCTTGCCGAGCCCGCCGGCCGCGTTAGGCGAAGCATTCCGATGCGCCGGCATCGCCACGCTTCGTGCGCCTAACCGGCGAACTCGGCAAGCCGTCGTAGGGGTACCATATGTTGGATTTCATCCACTAGCGTCTTCAGCGGATTTGATGGGCCCGCGCAAGGTGCGCGTGCGCCGAATGCCGTTACGACCGAGTTGCTATTTCGAGGCTGGACCGGCGCCGGTCGCGTTGAACCTCTTGCTCATCCGCGCTTGCGCTTCGCGAATCAGCGACGGCCACAACTCCGTCATGTTCGCGCGCACGTGTTTGGCCCCGGCCAGGAACGCCAGTGCGTAGTATTCATAGGCCTTTTCGTAGTTGGTCTCGACGCCATAGCCGGTCGCGTGAAAGTAACCGAGCAGTTCCAGCGCGGTGGCATCACCGTCCTTGAACGCCCGCGTCGTTACCGTTTTGTAGTCCTGTGCAGTGGGCGCCGTTGTCGCGAGTCGTTTGACGACGGCTTTCCAGATTTGGTCCGAGATCACCCGCTTGGGTTGCTTTGCTACCTCGAGCTTGCGAACCCGTTCCGATTCGGCCTTGCGCGCGGCTTCGGCTGCCTCGCTTTCGAGCTGGCGATCAGATTTATAGTTCGGCGGCTTATCCTTGTTATGCTTGGACCAGGCAATCCAGTCAGGACACCAAACCGGCGGCGCTTCGCGGGCGCACAGATAGACCCGCATGTCGTAGGAAATCGCGCGCCAATTGACGTCGTTCCAATCGGACTCAAGGGCGCGTGATGCACCCGCTATTGCGACGAACGCAACGCCAACCATTGCGCCCAAAACGACCCCTTTACGGCGGCGTTTCATGGCGGGTTTAAGCCCTCCCAGCCCACGGCGGGGCCAGCCATTTGTCTTCAAACGTTCCAACTCTTCGCATCGCACATAGTTTGCCACCAAATTGAGACCAAGACATGGCGCGCGTGAACGAGCTGGTCAAGTTAGCCGTCGTAGTCGCCCATGTTGGTCAACCGTTCAAAGCGCGGCACGGCCGTATACTCTCAAGTATTTTTCTGAGCCTTAGCCCAACTATCGCGCAGGGTTGCCGTGCGGTTGAACACCATCCGTTCGGGCGTTGCGCTGCGATCAAGGCAGAAATAGCCGAGCCGCTCGAATTGGACGGTCACGTCCTCTCGGCAATCGGCCAGCGCCGGTTCCACTTTGCAGTCGCTCAGTGTTTCGATCGATGCCGGGTTTAGATCCTCGACCATGTCTCCGTCGGCGCCCGGTCGCGGGCTTAGGAACAGACGGTCGTAGAGATGCGCAGTGGCCGCCACCGCGTGGCGTGCGCAGACCCAATGGATCGTGCCCTTTACCTTGCGGCCATCTGGCGCGTTGCCGCCCTTGGTCGCCGGATCATAGGTGCAGCGCAGCTCGACCACGTCGCCGCTGCCGTCCTTGATTACATCGGTGCAGGTGACGAGGTAGGCATATCGCAACCGCACCTCACGGCCGGGTGCGAGACGAAAAAACTTGCGCGGCGGCTCTTCCATAAAATCGTTGCGCTCAACATAAAACTCGCGCGCGAACGGCACCTGACGCGTCCCCGCCGCCGGATCCTCAGGATTGTTGATGGCGTCGAGGTTCTCCTCCTGGTCTTCAGGGTAATTCTCGATCACCACCTTGAGTGGGCGCAACACCGCCATGTAACGCGGTGCGGTTTTATTCAACACATCACGAATACGATGCTCGAGTTGGGCGATCTCCATCATGCTATCGCCGACTTTGGAGACCGCCGATAGGCCGACAAAGTCGCGGATCGCCGCCGCCGGCACACCACGTCGTCGCAGCCCGCACAAGGTCGGCATGCGCGGATCATCCCAATCCTCGACGTGACCCTCAGCCACCAGCCGCGTCAATAACCGCTTGGATAAAACCGTGTAGTCCACATTCAGGCGCGAAAACTCGTATTGCCGCGGGCGCGACGGCACCGGCAGATTGTCGATGTACCAATCGTAAAGCGGCCGATGGTCCTCGAATTCCAACGTGCATACCGAGTGGGTTACCCCTTCGATCGCGTCGGATTGGCCGTGGGTAAAATCGTAGGTGGGATAAATACGCCAGGCATCACCGGTACGCGGATGGGTCGAATGCAGGATGCGGAACATGACCGGGTCGCGCAGGTTGACGTTGCCCGATGCCATGTCGATTTTGGCGCGCAGCACGCGCGCACCATCAGCGAACTCGCCGGCCCGCATGCGCGCGAAGAGATCGAGGTTTTCATCAACCGGCCGGTCGCGATGCGGGCTGTTGCGGCCCGGTTCGGTCAGGGTGCCGCGCCATTCACGAATTTCGTCGGCTGAGAGGTCGTCGACATAGGCCTTGCCCGCGCCGATGAGATGCACCGCCCAATCGTAGAGCTGCCCGAAATAATCTGACGCGTGATAGACGTGTGCGCCCCAATCGAAGCCGAGCCAGCGCACATCTGCCTCGATCGCGTCGATGAACGCCTGCTCTTCCTTGGTCGGGTTGGTATCGTCGTAGCGCAAATGGCAGTGGCCGCCGAACGCCTCGGCGAGCCCAAAGTTCAGGCAGATAGATTTGGCGTGACCAAGGTGGAGATGACCATTCGGCTCAGGTGGAAAGCGCGTGACCACACTTTGCGTGCGCCCCGATGCAACGTCCTCGGCAACGATCTCACGAATATAGTTGGTGGTAATCTCGGGCGCATCGTCGCGCTCGGCGGTATCGGTCATGGTTTACGCCCTCGCGGCTGCGGACTTCTGCCAGAAAAAACGCGAAGAGCCAAGCCGCTGCGCGTTGTCGTCCGCCCAGAGCGGGGCAATACGGCCGAACGACGAGGCGCGAAACGCCGGTTCAGGTCGTATCGAGTTCGACCCAGAGCGGCCGATGATCGGAGAGATGAAACTTGACGTGGGCGTTGAACTTGCTGACAGCGCGCGAGCGCGGGTGCTGGCCCGCTAACTTGGTCCACAGCGAGCGGAATACGGCATTGTCAAAGTCGAAAATGCCGTAGTTCTTGATTCGTCGCGCCATACCACCCGGTGCAAATGCCATTTGGTCGTAGGTTTTATCGTTGCCGAGATTCGATCCAGCGGTCTTGGTCGCATAGTCCAACGGCTGGAATCCGAATGCGATCAGCGCCTTGTAGGTGCTTTCGTCTGGCGCCATTGCCGGAACATTCATATCCCCAAGGAGAATGATGTCACGATCATAGGTAGCCTTGCGATCAGCGCGGCGCCCGGCCCATTTCGATAACGCGAAGATCTCCAAGTCCGAGATTCATGGTCCTCACTCCTGCCGGATGTCTATGACGCCGCTTTGCGTCGCCGCCAGCCAACAACGCCTAGCCCGGCAAGGGCGGATAGAAGGAGCGGCAAGGCGGCGGGAATCGGGATGACGCCCGACTGCGCGATGATCGTATCCACAGCACCGGTTATGCGCCCTTGGGCGCCACTCGCGTCCTTCCACCTTATCGATAAAAAATTGACTTCGTAGTCGGAGGGCGCGCCATACGACGTTGGCAGCTTATCGCTGGAGAAAACGGTGCCGTCGTCATCGAACAACAAGGCGGATAGTTCGATGAATTCGAAACCGCTGAAGACGGGGCCGGTCGGGAAAAAGTTGCGGACGAGGCGAAATCGATCCTGGCCGCCAGCCGAGAGATCGTCGTTGGTGATAAAGATCGTCTCTTGCAACTCCGATATCGTGAATGAGCCGAGAACGCTCACTGTAAAGAGATCGGTAACGTCAAAATAAAATCCTTGATTCGGATCAGGGTTGGGATCGACTTCGGTCGATTCGTAGCGGAAATCGAACTGCATTCGGTCGCTGGTAGAAAACAACCCGGCCAATAGCGGATCAACGGTTAGGACCGGGCCCTCCAGCCTGACAAAGACTGTCGCCGCGCTTGCGGTGGCGGCGAGCAGGGAGAGACCGAGAATTGCACCGATCGTGATGGCCGGAAAGCGTTGGAATAAAAATCCAATCGTTTTGCGCGTTTTTGTGTGATCGCATGTAGTCACTGCAGCCTCCGCCAGTAAGTTTCGCTCACTATGGGGCACGGTATGAATCGGTAGCTTTGCCCCTCCGCCACCCGACAACGCCAAGACCAAGTAGGCCGGATAGGAGAAGGGGGAGGGCAGCCGGGGCAGGAACGTCGGCGGTCTCGATACTGAAATTGTCAAAGCTCTGCGAAGAAGCGTTGTCGTAAAGGCCGGCGAGCCCGGAACCGAAGGAGCTATTTGTCAATGTGGTGATTGGACTAGCGCTCCCGTTTAGGAACGCCGAGTAAAGATTCCCTACCACTTCGATGCGAACGTTCAGATTGGCGCCGGGTGAAAATGCACCGGCGATACTTAGAGCGCTGCCATAGCTCCCCCCGCTGACGTCGTGCCAGTAGGCGTCTCCGCGTGCAAGAACGAACAGGATGCCGCTCACGCCTAGCGCATCGGCGGTATTTGAACTGCGCAGCCAAATCCCGCCATCGCCCGCGCCGTTGACATCGACGTTGATCGTGAAGTCGGTCAATCCGGGAAGAGCAACGAGCGAATGCGCATTCGGGAACGGACTCGGAGCCGCGGCGTTGTAATCACCGCCGGTTTCGGACCAGCCGCCAGATTCATTACCCCACAGCGGAGATGCTCCAGCACTGAAGTTGTCCGCAAATATCACCGCTGCGGATGCGACCGAAGGTGTGGCAATCGCAGTCGCGGCGAGAACCACGAGCGCCAACACCCTTGTTACCAACCCGGCGACGGCTGATTGTCCAAACGTCATGATTTGCTCCTTCTCCGCCGGCCGACGAGGCCAAGACCGGCGAGGCTGGTTAGGAGAAGTGGGAGTGCTGCGGGGATGGGAACGATCGATGGGTTGGGGGTGTATTCGTAGGTGACGGTTACATCAGCAGTAATCGAAATGGCGCTCAGAATCTCAGCTCCACCGATGCTATCGCCGCCGGTGATTCCCGAGACGACGGGGAGTCGGGTCACCGTGAAACTACCCGGACCGACGTAGTCTGGTAAGAAACTCGGACCGGGAAAAGATGGACCCGTTGAAGTCGTGCCCGAGACATTGGTACTAAGGGCGAGAGAACCCTCGGGTAAAGAGTAGGGGAGAGTCCAAAAGCCGGCGGCGGGCAGGAACAGTCCAGTCGATGAGGTTATGTCGGCTGTAACAAATCCGGTTAGGACGCCGGTTTCGCCCAGATTTCCCTGGCGGAAGATAACCGGAACGAGCCCGAAGAATACGTTGGCGATCGCGACCGAATCCAAAGTACCCAGCGCCTCATTGAACTTCGCGAAACTTTGGGTCTCGCCGTCGGCCAACGTCGACGACTCGCTTATCGTAGCCGCGTGTACCCGTGCTTCACCGAAGCCGATTAACAACGCGAAGCAGACGATAATTAATGAAGGCAGAAGCGATTTCACAATATCCTCTGTCGTGTAATTACTTCCCCGCGTGAGAGTGTTTTGCGTCTTCGCCAACCGATCAAACCAAGCCCGGCAAGGCCGCCTAGGAGCAATGGCAGTGCGGCGGGTAGGGGAACAACGGCAGCATCAAACCTGCCGAGAACCTCAAACACCGCACCGTCGGAGAACAACGCATATGGTTTGATCCAGCTCGCGCCACCTGTTGAGCTTTCCGCAGATACCCCGTCGCCGGTGATAGACTGAAGCCAGTAATAAACCCGGCTGTCCGCCGCGGTGAGGCGGAAGCCCGACCAATAATCTCCGGGGCCGACTGCTACGTTGGGGATGGTTAGGTCAAACCGGACAAAGTCATAGACCGTAGGGTTAAACGCCCATGCGCCAAGGTTCGTGAGGGTTGGTGTTGCCGTTCCGGAAGCAATAGTACTTCCCGGTACTCCAAAAACGCCGGACGCGATGTCGGTATCTTCGTACAGGAACCAGCTAACCGATACACCCGGGGCCTTTGTTTTGTCGTATGCAGTTGTGAAGCTAAGACCGTCTAGTACCGCGGAAACGGCTAATGAGAAGTTTTCAGCACCGATGTAGTTGGAGCATTCAAACCGGCAGTTGCCGTTTCCTAATGAGAAGTTTTCAGCACCGATGTAGTTGGAGCATTCAAACCGGCAGTTGCCGTTCGTTTCCGAGCCCGAAAATAGATTTCCAGCCAATGTTTCGGCCAGCGCCTGGGAGTTCGTCCCAGTAACCGAAAACAAGGCCGCCGTCGTCGCTAGGATAATGAACCTATTTCGAACTCTCACGATCTTCCCCAACCCCGAGCCATGTCTGATGGTGAGCATGGGCTGAATTGGGGAGGCGCGTATCCCCCAATTGGGGGAAATACTCCTAAATAGTCAGACAATACCCCTGTAGGCGCTGTGGCGGCGGTGCCGACCTGATGGGGAGGCGCTAGGCCCGGGCGGGGAGGCGCTGCGTTGTAGTCGTCGTGCCGGTACTGCGGGCTTTCTCGTGCAGCCAGATCGGCGACGACAGGACCAGTCGGATCAGGTCGGACTGGCGTGCGGTGTCGGTTTTTGTGAAGATCGATTTCACGTGCTGGCGGGCCGTGTTGTAGGTGATGCCGAGTTCCGGTACAGCAGCTTTAAGCGACTCGCCGGCGACTAGCCGTTCGAGCACGGCCGCCTCGACGGCGGTGAGCCCGTAGAGCCGCTGCAGCAATTCCGCCGGTGCCTCCTGCGGCCGCTCGGGATCGGTGAGGAATAGAACCGCAATGGGATCATCTAGCTTGCCGAGGCCGAAACGTAGGTGGTTGCCCCACAGCGTACTGACCAGCACTTCGTAGTCCGGTCCGCCCGAGGGGCGGGCAACCGCGACCACATCGCTACCAAGGATCTCGCCCTGGCGCGCACTCCTGACGCTGTCGCCAACGTGCTGGAGCACACGGGCGTTACCGTTGGCGTTTTCGATCCGCACCTGGTCGTTGATGATGCTGATGCCGTCGCCCGCACCAGCGATCTCGCGGGCAACCTGGTTGGCGAACTTGATCTTTCCGAACTCGTCGACCAGCACGATGCCGATACGAACGCGATCGAGCGCCGCTTGCGCTGCACGCTGGCTGAAATCCAAATTGGCGAACTTCGCTTGCAGCCCGACCGCCTGTTTGATGTGGGGGATAAATTCCCCCATTAGATCGACCTCTCCCTGCGTGAAGTGGGTGGACGCGATACCTCGGTAAAGGTTGATGCTCGCCGTCACGCCCGGTTGGTCGCCCGGTAGGAGAACGCCCAAGTTGTACTCAGAGTCCATCGGGCGCGAGATTTCCTTGTAGAAACGGGACGAGCGTATCTCCTCGTCTGAGAAGATCAAGCGGCATGACATGGGCGTGCCGGGTCGCTCCAGGGAATATCGCGAGCCCGGATGCTCCATGATAAGTTCCTCGAACTTTCGTTCGAGTTCGGGCGTAATCTTGACCCCGTGCATGATGTTGAATTGAAGCTGGCTGTTGCCGACGTCAAAATAGAGAAAGTGCGCGCCGAACGCGTCAAAATACGCGGCAAGTGCCTCCAAGAAATAGGGCCACTTTTCGAAATCGGTGCTCGCCGCATAGAGGAGATAGAGGACCTCGCTGAAGCCCTTTAGTTTCTCGGCAGGTATCGCGGCGGTCGTCACCGGACGTCCAGTTTGGTGCAGTGGCAGCAAACACCACTCGTCACAACGCCGTATCTGCTCGGGTACGTCCCCATCTTTTCCTCCCCGAAGCGCGGCCTCGGGCCTCCCCGACCCAATCAAGTGCGGTCGCACTAATTCGCTAAACACTGAGTATTACATCGCTTATTAGTCAATTTCACAACCCAGATCGGATCGTGACTTACCCTCGCGCCTAATGTCCGTTTCGGGTCGCCAAAAACGCTCTTTCCAACGACCCCTCGGCATGTCCGTAGATGCTCCGTTTCCAGACTTAAACGACACGAAAGCCGACATTGGCCCCAGCAGGCGGGAGCAGTCTGGAGGGAATTGGCCAGAAAAAGGCGAGTATTTTAGTGACGAATGTTACCCATCCGTTACCCAGCAATGGCCAGCCTTTGGGGAAATTACGCTAATACTCTGAAAAAACTACGATAAATAGATTAGAAAATGGTGGGCGCGGCTGGGATTGAACCAGCGACCCCTGCGATGTCAACACAGTGCTCTCCCGCTGAGCTACGCGCCCTATTTGAGGAGCGGATTCTTACGTCCAGTCGGCGCTTGAATCAAGGGCGCGCGGCATTGACGGGGCGCCGGGCTTAACCGACCGGGTCACTCGGAGCCTCGATCACCCCCTTCAATTTGTCGCCCACGCGGCGGAGCACGCGCGCCGTGGTCTCCAGATCGGCCGCATCGATGTCGCCCGCCAGCATCTCGCTCCACGCACCGATTTCCGCGAATATCTTCACGTAAGTCGCTTCGCCCTTAGCGGTAAGACGAACCAGTTTCGATCGCTTGTGGGCCGGGTTGGCGATGAATTCAATCAACCCGGCTTGAGCACACTCATCGGCCAGGCGCTGAATATGCTGGCGCGCGACCGGGCGCGCACGCGCCAGCTGGGGAACGGTTTGCGGCCCCCCAAGTTTGAGTGACTGCAGCATTCCGCCGATGCCGCCGCCCCACGATGCCATCGCTTGGGGAACTGCGCGCTGGCCGGCGGTGCGGATACGAAATGACGTCCCGACACACGCCAACATCACCTCCTCGAAGGCACAGCCCGCGCGTGAACGGCGGAGGTTTTGTTTCTGTTTCATGAGTTCGCCATTTAACCGAGAAAAACCAATGCAGTATTGAACATGTCATGACGACAATTACATTGTCATTATGACATGTTAATTGTCATTATATCGCACCGAGGTCACAGTGGCAGAAATCATCAAGGACAATCCCGGCGTTATCGCCCGACCGCCGCGCCTCTATCTCGGGGCCCTGGCAATCGGGCTGCTGGTCGATGGGGCCTGGCCGGTGGCTGTGATTCCCAATGCGTATCAATTTGCGTTCGGCGGAATTTGTGGTGCGACTGGATTGACGATCCTGCTCCAGGCCATGCGACAGTTTCAGGCCCAAGGCACCAACATCCCGACGAACCAGCCGGCAATGGCGTTGGTCACCGATGGCGCCTACCTCTACTCGCGCAACCCCATCTACGTCGGGCTCAGTTTCCTTTATTTTGGGGTGGCGCTGGCGATCGACAGTGCGTGGGTCCTGGGGCTGCTCGTGCCGCTCCTGGTGGTCATGCGCTACGGAGTGATCAACCGCGAGGAGCGCTACCTCGAGAACAAGTTCGGACAGCCCTATGCTGAGTTCAAACGTGTGACGCCGCGCTGGTTTTAGTTACAAGCCCACCTCGAGCCCAGCACGTCGCCACCAGTTCCATCAAATGACTCTGCCGAGTCATCCACCTGGATAGACCCCGCGCTCCTGCAATTGAGATTCGCTCGCACTTCAGTTGCCCCATGCTATGATCGGTGGCGCTGGCGCGCGCTGCAGGCGCCCGTGTGCGAACCGATTGCTTAAGTACCGAATAAACGACCGTACCTGCCCCCCATGCAAACCGTCAGCGACGTTGCGCTTGAGGCTATCGATACCTTCGAGGTTATCGCGCCTGAGGCTCAGACGGTCCCCTTCGTCTACAGCTCGCCGCACAGCGGCACCGCCTACTTGCGCGAATTTTTGGCCCAGTCGAAGCTCGACGTGCGAACCCTGCGGCGCTCGGAAGACGCCTTCGTCGACGAGTTGTTTGCGGCTGCACCCGAGATCGGTGCGCCACTGCTGCGTGCGGTGATTCCGCGATCGTTCCTCGACCTCAATCGCGAACCGCTCGAACTCGATCCGGAAATGTTCGAAGACACCGTACCCGAGCACGCCAACACAACGTCCCATCGCGTCAATGGCGGCCTTGGCACAATCGCGCGTATTGTCAGCAACGGCGCCGAGATCTATCGCGGCAGGCTTCGCTATCGCGACGCCGAGCGACGTATCGAGCTGGTTTACGTACCTTATCACCGGTGCCTGCGCACGCTGATCGACGACATCCGAGCCCGGTTTGGCTGCGCCATCCTCGTCGATTGCCATTCGATGCCGTCGATCGGCGGTCCTCTCGATCAGGATTCCGGACGCCAACGCGCCGATGTCATTCTGGGTGATCGCTTTGGCCGAAGTTGCTCGCCAATCCTCATCGCGACCGCCGAACGCACGCTACGCGAACTCGGTTATCGCGTATTTCGCAACAATCCCTATGCCGGTGGCTTTACCACCCAGCACTATGGCCGGCCCTCAGAAGCGGTCCATGCCCTGCAGATCGAGCTCAATCGGGCACTCTATATGGACGAGAACCGCATTGATCGGACGCCCCTGATGCCCGGCGTACGCGATGATATGACAACTCTGATGCGCGCCCTCGCCGATGTCGACCCGGCAGTGCTGTACCCGGCAAAAAAAGCCGCGGAGTAACAACGGCAGCCATTTTTCGGCGGTTTTCGAGGGCCGCCCTCCTTCTCCAGCGATCGCTGAGCTATACGCTTCGGCTCGATGTTCGCGGGCAGAAACTGCTTCGCAACGTTCGCCAAGCGTCCGCCAAGCGTCCGCCAAAGGTCCGCCAAGCGTCCGGCTCACCACAATTGGCAAGAAAAAGGGCCATCCACGAGGATGGCCCAAGTTCAGGGAGGAAATACCCACGAGGGGTCGCAGTACCCACGGTGAACACCGTAGGTGCAGTATCACTATACGCGTAATACGGGAAATTGCAAGATCAAAATTTCTAATTTCCTAAAAAATTCATCATGTTACGAGGGGTTTCCGAGGGGAAACACTAACTACCTTAGTATAGGCCCCTGTCTATAAGACCTAATTCCCCATCGCCTATCTGCCCACCAATCACAGGCTTGCCGTCTTACATCGACGAATCCTGCCTGTACACACCGATTCACCGCGGAATCCCTCCGTGAATCCGAACTTGGCACATCCCTTGCTCAGTTAATCACGGTGCTCTCATGTTAAGAAATTCGCATTGCAACCTGGGGCTGTTAACAGCCCTCATACTTTTAACTAGCGGTAGCGACGCGAGCGCGATGGGAATGCGCGCGGCACGCTTCGATCCGCCTGTCCCGACCGCACCTGAGGCTGTCTGCCGGTATTACGCGGCGCAGGCAGAGCGAGATCATCGCCTCCCTCGAGATCTCCTGCGGGCGATCGCGCTCACTGAATCCGGCCGCTGGGACACCGCCACCAAGAGCCACGCGCCATGGCCCTGGACGGTCACCTCGGGCAAGCGACACTGGTATCTCGACACCAAGCAAGCCGCGATTGCCCAGGTCGAGAAACTTCTGCGCGCCGGAGTTCGCAACATCGACGTCGGCTGCATGCAGATCAACCTGCACTTTCACCCGGCTGCCTTTGCGGGACTCCAGACCGCGTTCGACCCGGCCCGCAATGCCGATTATGCCGCTGGCTATCTCAAACGCCTGCGCGACGAAACCAAGTCTTGGCGACTCGCGGTTGCGCGTTACCACTCTGCAACGCCCGAACGTGGGGCGACCTATCGGACCAAGGTTTACAGGTTCCTGCGCGATGAGCGACACCTTGCGGCCGAAGAGCGCCGGGCGGCAGCCAAGGAACGCTACCGCCTGTGGCGGGCCGAGAAGGACGCAAAACGGGCGCGGCTCCAATCCTCACCAACCACTAGTGGATGAAATCCACTAGATACGCGTCGGCAACAAACTGATCGCGGCGTCAACGCCATGCAATCGGCCAAGTGCGCGCCCACCTATGAGGCATCGCAGGTTGCGGGTCGTGCCAGCTCGTGAGCAGCTCGCGGTTCGTTAAGCCGTGGCAGCCGGGCGCAGGCGCACCGGTTGGCGTTTGGACCCCCAGGTTCCCGGCGGCCCATCGAACGCACCCGCAATCGGCGTGGCGCACTCCGTGCAGCGTCCAGCACTATCAAGGCGCCAATCGGATAGCACATACCAATCGCGGCCGATCACCTTGACGCCGCACCCAGGGCAGTAGGTACTGCTGCCCACTTCATCATGGACGTTGCCGACGTAAACGTAATTTAAACCTGCACTTCTGGCGATGCGCTGCGCGCCCAGTAGCGTGTCGTGTGGGGTCCGGGGTTTGTCGCGCATCCGGAAATCCGGATGAAACGCGGTGAAGTGGAGGGGCACATTGGGGCCGAGATTTTCCAGGAACCATGCCGCTAGGCGCTCGATCTCGGAGTCAGAATCGTTCTCGCCGGGAATAAGCAGCGTGGTTACCTCGAACCACACATCGGTTTCGTTTTTGAGATAAACCAGCGTGTCGAGCACCGGCTGCAGGTGAGCGCTACAGAGCTGATAATAGAATTCCTCGGTGAACGCTTTGAGATCGATATTCGCGGCATCCATATGCCGATAAAACTCGGCGCGCGGTTCAGGGCAGATATAGCCGGCGGTTACGGCGACAGTCTTGATCCCGCGTTCGTGGCACGCGGCTGCCACATCGACGGCATATTCGAGGAAGATGACCGGATCGTTGTAGGTGAACGCGACCGAACGGCAGCCGAGGCGGTGGGCAGCTTCGGCCAGCAGTTCGGGTGAAGCGGCATCAGCCAGGGTATCGATCTCCCGCGATTTACTGATGTCCCAATTCTGGCAAAACTTGCAACTCAGGTTGCAGCCCGCTGTGCCGAACGACAAGACCGGCGTTCCCGGGAGAAAATGATTGAGCGGTTTCTTCTCGATCGGATCAATACAAAATCCGGATGAGCGACCGTAACTGGTCAACTTGATCTCGCCGCCTTCATTGGCGCGAATAAAACACAGACCCCGTTGTCCATCGCGAAGCGTGCAGAATCGAGGGCAAAGCTCACAGCGAACCCGGCCGTCCTCGAGCGTTTGCCAATAGCGGCCCGTTATCCAGTCATCGCGGATTCCGGTTTCTGCATTTTGCATCAATCCTGCCCTCGCCCTCGCGTTCCGATTAGTCTGGCGATGCTGGCCGACCAAGACCAACTTGCCGCGGCATTTGGTAACAACCGCTGCCCGTACACATTACTCTACGCTTAAGATATAGTTCGTGGCCGTAGAGCCAAGGCAAAACCCTTCGCCCGACCCAGACCAGTGAGTCCACGGAGAGCAACGCGGTGAGCATGAGCGCGAGCGCAGGCGTCCGCCCACCAGCAGTCGCGGGTTCTTTCTACCCTGGCGACGCGGCTGAACTCGCGAAAACGGTGCAATCGCTGATCCGCGAAGCGATGGCACAGGGACACCGCGCCGGTCCGACGCTGCCCAAAGCCATCATCGCGCCGCACGCCGGCTATGTGTATTCGGGCCCGATCGCCGCCTCGGTCTACGCCCGCTTCGGATCGGGGCGCAATACGATCAAGCGCATCATTTTGTTGGGCCCGGCGCACCGCGTCGCAGTTCGCGGCCTCGCAGTTCCCTCGCATGGCGGATTTGCAACGCCGCTCGGTGTGGTGCCGCTCGACCGGACGATGATCGACGCGATCAAGGTATTGCCACAGGTGCATGAGTTCGACGAAACCCATGCGGCCGAACATAGCCTTGAAGTACACCTGCCATTCCTCCAGCACATATTCGAGTCGTTCACCCTGGTGCCGATTGTGGTTGGCGATTCCGAACCCCAGGAAGTAGCCGACGTGTTGCGAGCGTTGTGGGGCGGGCCCGAGACCTTGATCGTGGTGAGCTCGGATCTCAGCCATTATCACGACTACGATACCGCCAGATCGATGGACTCGACGACGTCGAACGCCATCGCAAATCTGCAAACCGATGGGATTTCGGATCAAGGCGCCTGTGGGCGTATGCCAATACGCGGATTGCTGCGCTTGGCGAAGGAACTCGGTCTACGCGCGACGACCATCGACCTCCGCAATTCAGGCGACACGGCTGGTCCGCGCGACGCGGTGGTCGGCTACGGCGCCTATGTTTTCGAAAACGGAAGCAGCGCCAACGCCGCCGCTACCGATGCACCTGCCGCAGTGGCGGCACCGCCGGCCACGGCTGCATCAGCGCCGCAACCGGCCGCGTCCGCCCCGACTGCGTCACCAGCGGCCGCTGGGCAGGAAACGCTCACTGAAAATCAACGCAAACAGTTGCTCGATGTTGCGGCGCGTTCGATCTCGATCGGTCTCAAAACCGGACATCGCCCAAAGCTCGACCTACGCACGTTTCACCCGCGGTTCGGCCAACCGGCCGCGAGTTTTGTCACGCTAACGCGCGATACCCGGTTACGGGGATGTATTGGCTCGCTGGAGGCTAAGCGCCCGTTGGTCGCCGACATCGCGTGGAACGCATATGCCTCGGCGTTCGAGGATCGGCGCTTCAAACCGCTTGCGTCAGAGGAGTTTGAGCATCTTGCATTGAGCATCTCAATCCTCACGGCACCGCAACCGATGGCGTTCGATAGCGAGGAACATCTACTCCACCAATTGCGCCCGGGGATTGATGGACTGACAATTCAAGAAGGTCCAAGACGGGCGACGTTCCTGCCCCAGGTTTGGGAGCAAACGGCCGACCCCATCCAGTTTATCCAGCACCTGAAAACAAAAGCCGGCCTCGCCGCAGACCACTGGTCTAGTGAGCTCAGTGCGTGGCGATATCAGACCGATAGTTTTGCTCGGCCAGCGCCGCCGCTCACAAACGCTGAATAGCAACAATAGCGATGCACTCGTGGCATGACGATGTGGGCCGGGTCGCCACTGGCGGAAAATTCGGCTGGTGGTCATAGCCTTGGTTCGCCAGACCACTGTACTGACCAGCCATCGGTTCGGACGGTCGCGCCAGGCGCCACGGTTGTTTGGACAAACGGGATCAGGCTCCTCGCAGCCACAACGCGGCTCATTCGGATCCGGCCAGTGCCCCGCGGACTTCCGCCGCAATCGCGACGATCGACTTGGTCTTCGTCTGTCGCCCCAATTCCCGGCCGCCCACATAGGTTTCGTCCACCTCGACCGCGCCGCCCAGGAGATCACTCACCATGGCGCGCCGCAACTTGTGCAGCCAAGCCCAGGCGGTCTGATAAAGGCCAAGAATGCGTTGCAGGCCGAGCGCTGACCCCGTGCTTCTGGTTGGTCACGTACCACATTGGAACCAAAGGCGCAATTATCTGCACCGATGTTTGACGCTGACACTGCAACTGACCCCGCGCCGTCGGCCAGGCGTCGGTTCCGCAGCAAGACGGGCATCGAAAACCTTCAACCAATCGCATGAGAATTATATATATATATAAGTAAAACTTGACAGTCGCGCATCACCTGCGCATGGTACGGCCGCGTTGGATTGTTGCCAACGTATTGGGTTTGCTTGGTTTTTCGAATTTTTCCTGGGGGCCTCTTGCTTTCTCGTTTATGGCGCTTCGCCCAACCGCGCAGCGCCTCCAACATGACCAATTGGCAGGTCCTGATCGGTGCGACGACTGGTCTGCTGATCTCGCTCGCCTTTATTTCGGCGATCGGACTATCGGCCGCTGGCCCGCCGATGATTGTCATGGAAGCCGGATCGACTCGCCAGATTATCGAGGTGTCGTCGAGTCAGTCGACACCGCCGCCCTATGCGGCACGCGACGATGTCGAGATCGTGCACCAGCGCGAGAACCTGCCAACCGAATGGCGTCAGCAACCTTCCCTTAGCCCGGTTACGCCAACTGGGGAGCCGCGCCTTGACCCGCCGCCAAGCTTCATAAAGTCCGTTCAGATAAGGAAGGGCGGAACCTTAGGCGAGGCACTGTCACGCGCTGGCACAAACGGCAACGAATCTCACGAGGCAATCGTGGCGCTTCGCAAGGTCTTCAATCTGCGCCGCCTGCGCCCCGGCCAAGAAGTGAACGTGCGCCTTACGGCGGCGCCGGACGCAAGAAAACTAACCACCCTCGATGCGCTGACGATGGCAGTTGATATTGATCGCATCGTTGTCGCCGAACGCGACGCCACCGGAAAGTTCCAAGCCAAAATTGTCGAGAAGGATCTGCGCCACGAGTATGGGCGGGTCGTCGGCACCATCGAAGGCAGTTTGTTCGTCGCCGCTCAAAATGCGGAATTGCCGATTCCATTGATCATGGAACTAATCCGAATCTACAGTTGGGACGTCGATTTCCAGCGCGAGATCCAGCGCGGCGACCACTTTGAAGTACTCTATGATCGCTATGTCGATGGCGACGCGCCAGCGCCCGAGAAGGCGATCAAGGTCGGTAAAATTCTATACGCATCGCTTACGTTGAGCGGCAAGAAAATTGAACTATTCCGCTACCGCACGACGGATGGTCGAGTTGATTACTTCGACACCAAAGGCGCTAGCGTACGCAAAGCGCTCCTGCGAACGCCCATCGATGGCGCACGCCTATCATCGCGCTACGGCAAGCGCCGTCATCCGGTTCTCGGCTACACCAAGATGCATCGTGGCGTCGATTTCGCAGCACCGCGGGGCACGCCGATCATGGCGGCTGGCAACGGTGTCGTAGAACTCGCAGGGCGTAATGGCGCCTACGGAAAATATGTCCGTATCCGCCACAATGGTCGCTACAAAACCGCCTATGGCCACCTCAGCCGATTTGGTAAGCGCATCCGTACGGGCAAGCGGGTCGAGCAGGGCCAGATTATCGGTTATGTCGGGTCGACCGGTCGATCCACGGGGCCGCACCTCCATTACGAAGTGCTTGCCGGCAACCGCCAGGTGAACCCACTCGGCGTCAAGCTGCCGACCGGCACCAAATTACAGGGCAGTCAGCTAGCCGCGTTCAAAACCAAAATACAGGACGTGGCGGCGCAACGCGACGAGGTACCGCTGTCCTCCGAGTTCGCCAGCAAACGCTAACGCAGTATTTCGGCGGGGCAGCGCAACGGCCGCTGCCCTTTACTCGATAAATCCCCGAGCTGTCGACCCAAAGCCGGCGTCACGAGCCGGCGTCGCCGGCCTGCGCCCCAGGTCTGTTCAGGCGGCCTCGATCAGGCGACCGTTAACCACCAGGCCCTCGTCGCCGGCGGTCACCTGAACAACGTCGCCGTCGCCGATCGTGCCCTGCAATAACATGGTCGCGAGAGAGTTCTGTAGGTGACGCTGGATCACTCGGCGCAGGGGCCGAGCTCCATAAGCCGCTTCATACCCTGTCCGGGCAAGCCATGCGCGCGCGGTATCGTCGAGACTGAGTGTAATTTTGCGTTCTGCCAACCGATCGCGGAGGGCGTCGAGCTGTATCTCGACGATCGTATCCATGTGTTCACGGGTCAGGCGATGGAACAGAATGACTTCATCCAACCGGTTGAGAAATTCCGGCCGAAACGCCTGTCGTACGATCTCCATAACCGGCTCGCGAACCGCGTCGCTGTCCTCACCATCTTCCTGATTGGCAAGGATGTCGCTTCCCAGGTTCGACGTCATGATAATGAGGGTGTTGCGAAAATCGACCGTGTGGCCTTGCCCATCGGTAAGCCGGCCGTCATCGAGAACCTGCAACAGCACGTTGAAGACGTCAGCGTGCGCCTTCTCGACTTCGTCGAACAGCACCACCTGGTAGGGTCGTCGGCGGACCGCTTCGGTCAACGAACCGCCCTCATCGTAGCCGACATAACCCGGTGGCGCGCCGATCAGCCGGGCCACCGCGTGCTTCTCCATATATTCAGACATATCGACGCGGATCATCGCTGCGTCGTCGTCGAATAAAAACGACGCCAGGGCCTTGCAAAGCTCAGTCTTACCAACACCGGTGGGCCCGAGAAACAGGAATGACCCGATCGGACGCTCGGGATCCTGGAGCCCGGATCGCGCCCGGCGAACAGCATTGGCGACCGCCGCCAAAGCTTCATCCTGCCCGACAACGCGCGCGCGCAGGTTGTCTTCCATGTGCAGAAGTTTCTCACGTTCGCCGGCCAGCATCTTGTCGACCGGAATGCCGGTCCAGCGAGAGACGATCGCGGCGATGTCCTCATCGGTTACGGCTTCGTTGAGCATCCGTCCAGCGCCCGAGGCGTCGGCTTCTTCGAGCTGCTTTTCCAACTTGGGGACAACGCCGTAGGCGAGCTCACCGGCGCGCGCGAGATCACCTTTACGCTGGGCCACCTCCAATTCGCTACGCGCAACATCAAGCTGCTCCTTTATTTCGACCGCGCCGGCCAGTTGTTCCTTCTCGGCTTCCCACTGCGTGGTGAGCTCCGTGGACCGCTGCTCGAACTCGGCCAATTCGCGATCGAGGTTGCCAAGCCGTTCTTGTGATGCGGCGTCATCCTCTTTTTTGAGCGCCTCGCGCTCGATTTTCAGCTGGATGATACGGCGGTCGAGCTCGTCGACGGCCTCCGGCTTGGAGTCGATCTCCATCCGTAAACGGCTCGCCGCTTCGTCGATGAGATCGATTGCCTTGTCGGGGAGGAAACGATCGGTGATGTAGCGATTGCTCAAGGTCGCCGCCGACACGATGGCGCCGTCGGTGATGCGGACACGATGGTGTAGCTCATACTTCTCCTTCAAACCACGCAGGATCGAAACCGTATCTTCGACGCTCGGCTGCGAGACGAATACCGACTGGAAGCGGCGCGCCAGGGCGGCATCTTTTTCGACATGTTTGCGGTACTCGTCCAGCGTGGTTGCACCCACGCAATGGAGGTCGCCACGAGCGAGCGCCGGTTTGAGCAGGTTCGAGGCATCCATAGCGCCCTCAGCCGCACCCGCGCCGACCAGCGTGTGCAATTCGTCGACGAATAACACCACCTCGCCGTCGCTGGCCTGGATCTCCGCCAAAACGGCCTTGAGCCGTTCCTCGAATTCGCCGCGAAATTTTGCGCCGGCTATCAGCTGGCCGAGATCGAGGCCCATCAGTCGTTTGTGCTTGAGATTCTCGGGCACGTCGCCATTGACGATCCGCTGAGCCAGCCCCTCCACGATCGCGGTTTTACCAACGCCGGGTTCGCCGATGAGAACAGGATTGTTCTTTATCCGCCGCGACAGCACTTGAATTGTGCGGCGAATTTCCTCGTCGCGGCCGATCACGGGGTCGAGCTTGCCGTCCCTGGCGCGCTCGGTGAGGTCAATCGCGTATTTCTTGAGCGCCTCATAGCTATCTTCCGCGGTCGCACTATCAGCGGTGCGACCCTTGCGTATGTTATTGATCGCCGCGTTCAGCGCTTGTGGCGCGATCCCAGCGTCGCTAAGGATCGTGGCTGCGGTTGTTCCGGTCGATAGGGCCAGCGCGAGCAGTAGTCGCTCAGCGGTAACAAACCCGTCGCCGGCCTTATCAGCGAGCTGCTCGGCCGCTTCGAACAAACGAGCAGTCTCGGGCGCCAGATAGATTTGCCCGGCGCCGCTTCCCTCAACTTTGGGGTATTTGGCCAACGCGGCTTCAACCCCAGCTCTAACATCGGCGACCCGGCCACCGGCGGCAGTGATCAGGTTCGCCGCCAGACCCTCATCGTCGTCGACGAGGATCTTGAGCAAATGCTCAGGGGTGAATTGTTGATGTCCCGACCGCAAGGCGAAACCCTGGGCCGATTGGATAAACCCGCGTGATCGCTCGGTGTAGCGGTCAAACTCCATGAGTTGCGCTCCTTTGGCACGCCGCCGCCGCCCTGGATACGCCTGCTGGAGGCCGTATCAAGCGTGACATCGGTCGGCGCCCTTAACCAGACCTATCTGCAATATGGTGTGGTAACTTGGCAACACAAGCCCGGTTGGTGGTTGATCGCGCCAAGCGACTTCGTAGAGGTCGGCTGGGTGGCCCCGGAGGTTCTGCGCGTGCCGAAGTCGCGGCGTCCGCACCGCGAAAAATGCCGTCGGTGCTAGTTCGGCTCGCTACGCGCCACGTCGGTTTCGGAAAGCTCCGCTTCACGCAAATCCGCGCTCTCGGGTCCCACCACCACAGTTTTAGGCTCACTGTCGTTGCTACCGTTGCCGCCGACGTCATGATCGCTGCCGTTGCCGCTGCCGTTATCACCGTCGGTGCTGCGGGCGTTTTGCTGGGCCTGACGGGCCTGGTTAGCTTCCATGGCGCCCGTATACACACGGTAATAATGCTCAGCGTGCTGAAAATATCCCTCCGCTGCGATGCGGTCACCGGCTGCGGTCGCATCGCGCGCAAGCGCTACGTATTTGTCGAAAATCTGATTGGCGGTACCACGTACTTTTACCTCGGGACCGTTGCTTTCGTAGCTACGATTGTGACCGGACCCGCCGTACGACCGTTTGCCCCCATTATTGTTTCGTCCGTTGCGTGAGCGACGCGAATTCATCCCTTGGTTCTTCCTTTGGTTCGTCAACAACGCGATTTCTTTCTCTGTGACAATACACAGAAGTTATTGAGGAGCTGGGCTGCGGCCCCGTTTGTTCGCGGTAGGATGCCCTGGCTCAATCGCCCCCCAATCGGCATCCAGATCATTTTAACCTAGTCTGCCTGAGGCTCTAATCCAACCTATTTTTTCACGCATGAACGGACGCGCCCGTGCGTAAAACAACACATCTATCATGCCCAGCCAGGTCGGCCTTGACATCATCGACCATCAATCCGGCGCTGCTCGCAAACTCGCGCACCGCGCTCGCTTGGCTTCGGCCGATCTCCAAAAATGCCCGCCCCCCGGCCGCCAAGAGTTCGCTCAATTGAGAAACAATGTCCCGGTAGGCATCGAGCCCATCACAGCCACCGTCCAAAGCCGCCGGTGGGTCAAACCGGACTTCGGGCTGAACCATCTCAAGTTCGCGCGACGTCAGATAAGGCGGGTTGCTGACAACGAGGTCAAATCGGGTGCCCAATGCGGCGCCCCAATCGCCGACGCAGAACCAAGCCCTATCGGCAAGGCCAACCGCGGCGGCATTACGGCGGGCAACGGTTGTTGCAGCGAAGTCGCGATCAACGCCAATGCCGATAGCCGCGGGTAGTTCGGCAAGCAGTGCCAATAGCAAACAGCCCGAGCCGGTTCCGAGATCGGCAACCAACAGACGTTCCTGTTGGTCTGCTGCCTCAAGTGCGCTTTCGATCAGTGTTTCGCTATCAGGGCGCGGATCGAGGACGGCGGGCGTTACCTCCAACGTGTGCGACCAGAAGGCACGCTGCGCGAGTATCCGTGAGACCGGTTCGCGCTGAAGTCGGCGTTTCACAAAGCCGTCGAACTGATCGGCCGCATCCCGAGCGAGGGACACGTCCGGGTTGGCGAGCACCCATGAACGTGACTGATCTACCGCCCTCGCGAGTAACAATTCGGCGTCGAGCCGCGGCGTCGCGACGCCCCGTTCATGCAACGCCGCAACCGCCGTTACGAGTCGAGATCGAACGGTCGATCTCGGCAGGGGCATGGGACTATCATCGCCGCTCTCGGCCAATCGCGCGCTCGCTAGCTATCCATCGCCGCAAGTTTCTGAGCCTGATCCTCCTCGACCAACTGATCGACGATCTCATCGAGCGCTTCGCCGGCCAGCACGCGATCAAGTTTATGGAGGGTAAGGTTTATCCTGTGGTCGGTCACACGACCCTGAGGGAAGTTATAGGTCCGAACCCGTTCGGATCGGTCGCCAGAGCCAATCTGGCTCCGACGCGTTTCGGCGCGCTCCGCATCACGCTCTTGGCGCTCGCGGTCATAGAGGCGCGCTCGTAATACCCGCATCGCCTTCGCTCGATTCTTATGCTGCGACTTCTCGTCCTGCTGGCTTACAACGATGCCGCTCGGCATGTGTGTGATACGCACCGCGCTGTCGGTGGTGTTGACCGATTGGCCGCCCGGTCCGCTGGCGCGGAACACATCAATCCGAAGATCCTTGTCGTTGATATCGACGTCGACTTCCTCGGCCTCGGGTAGCACCGCTACCGTCGCCGCCGAAGTATGGATGCGTCCGCTGGCCTCGGTCTCCGGCACCCGCTGAACGCGGTGCACGCCAGATTCATACTTCAACCGTGCAAATGCGCCGCGGCCACTGATCGATGAGGTTCCGCCCTTGAAACCACCGAGATCGGTCGTTGCCGCATGCATGATCTCAAATTTCCACCCGTGCAGCTCGGCGTATTTTTGATACATGCGGAAAAGGTCGCCCGCGAACAGGGCTGCCTCGTCGCCGCCGGTTCCGGGACGCACTTCCAGGATCGCATTTTTTTCGTCCGCTTCATCTTTGGGAATCAGAAGCCGGCGAAGCGTTTCCTCGGCCTCGGAAATTTTGCTGCGATGGTCCTCCAGTTCACTCGCCGCGAGCTCGCGCATATCTTCGTCGGAATCGGGATCGGCGATCATCTCATCGAGCTCGCCGATCTCCTGGTTGAGACGAGCAAACGCCTCGATCTCCGCCATGACTGGAGATAGCTCGGCGAACTCCTTCGACGCGTTGACGTATTCTTCGCGCGGCATCGCGTCAGGATTCGACAGCGCGTGCTGAAGCGCTTCGTGACGCTGTTGAATTGCCTGAATGCGTTCTTCAGAAATCATCCGGCGGCCTCGGAACCGTCGGGGTGATATCGACGAAGCGCCGCGACGATGGATGACAAGGCCACTTCCTGCTGCTCGCCACTATCGAAATCGCGAACCGATACAGCGTCTTTGGCCAGTTCGTCTTCACCGATGATCACTGCGCAACAGGCGTCGAGTTTGTTCGCGCGAGCCATTCTCTTCGACAAATTGCCGCTGAATCCAAGATCTGCGGCAAATCCAGCCTGACGTAGCCGATGGCAAACTTGCAACGCGGCCGCGTGCGTCGACTTGCCGATTGGAACGACCGCAATGGGTCGTACTTGTTCTGGCACTTCGGCGGCAAGCATTACCAAACGCTCAATGCCACCGGCGAACCCGATTCCCGGCGTTGCCGGCCCGCCCATGATTTCGATCAATCCATCGTATCGACCACCGCCAATCAGAGTCCCCTGCGCCCCGAGTGCATCGGTCGTGAATTCGAAAGCGGTATGGGTGTAGTAATCGAGGCCGCGCACCAGTTTCTCATTGATCGTGTAGGCGATCGCCAACTGATCGAGACCTTCGCGCACCGATGCGAAAAAGTCGGCAGCTTCGCTAGTTAGAGAGTCGAGGACGCGGGGAGCGTCGACGATCAACTTTCGATCGCCCTCGTCCTTCGAATCGAGAATGCGTAGCGGGTTCTTTTCGAGTCGTAACTTGCTGTCGTCGGATAGATCACTCTGGAGCGACTTGAAATAGTCGACCAACAATTCGCGATAAGCGGTGCGGCTTTGGCTATCTCCGAGCGTGTTGAGTTCAAGGGTACAAAGGCCAGCGACATCGAGCGCCTCAAGAATGTGAGATCCCAATTCGATTATTTCGATGTCCGCTTGCGGCCCGGCAACGCCGATTATCTCTACATCGATCTGATGAAATTGGCGTAGCCTCCCCTTCTGCGGACGCTCGTATCGAAACATGGGCCCGCTCGCGAACAATTTGAGCGGCGCGTGGCGGCGCAATCCGCCCGAGATAAACGCCCGCGCGATGCTCGCAGTATATTCGGGTCTTAGGGTGATCTCATCGCCACCACGGTCGGCGAAGGTGTACATCTCCTTGGTGACGACATCTGAGGTCTCGCCAAGGGTGCGGCGGAAGACTTCCGTGAACTCAAACATCGGCGTGGCTATCTCCTGATAACCATACCGTTCGGCGAGCTGCCGGGCGCACTCGACCACCCGCCGGTGACGGCGAATGTCTTCCGGCAGCAGGTCATGGGTTCCGCGAACCGGTTGCAGCGACGCCACATTCATATCCTGATTATTGAGCGGGTTCGCCCTGGCGGGTTGCCGACGCATCCATTGAGACTTTGGCTGCTTCTATTTCGTGCGCCTTCTGCTCGACCAGCTCAATTAGATGATCGACCAGGCGTTCATCGTTGATCTTATGGTCGGCAACACCGCTGAGGTAAATCAGATGCGTTCCGTTGCCACCGCCGGTAAGACCGATATCGGTCTCTCGCGCTTCGCCAGGTCCGTTGACGACGCAACCTATTACCGAGAGCGTCAGCGGCGTCGTAAGGTGTTGCAGGCGCTCTTCCAGGACCTCGACGGTTTTTATCACGGGAAATGCCTGGCGGGCGCAGGACGGGCAGGCAATGACGGTAACCCCGCGTCGACGCAGGCCCAGCGACTTAAGGAGTTCGTACCCGACCTTAATTTCTTCGACCGGGTCAGCCGAAAGAGATACTCGGACGGTGTCACCGATTCCCGACCAAAACAACATGCCAAGGCCTATCGATGATTTCACCGATCCGCTCAACATCCCGCCGGCTTCCGTAATTCCGAGGTGGAGCGGGTAGTCGCAGACATCAGCCAACTGTTGATACGCTGCAACCGCGAGGAAGACGTCTGAAGCTTTGACGCTAATTTTGAACTCGTGAAAATCGTTGTCCTCAAGGATGCGGGCGTGGTCGAGGGCGCTTTCGACCATCGCCTCAGGACACGGCTCACCATATTTTTCGAGCAGAGCGCGCTCCAGAGAACCTGCATTAACGCCGATTCTCATACTGACGCCATGGTCTTTGGCTGCCGCGACAACCTCGCGAACGCGGGCCGCTGAGCCGATATTGCCTGGATTGATCCGAAGACACGCCGCACCGGCTTCGGCGGCCTCGATCGCCCGTTTGTAGTGGAAATGAATGTCGGCAACGATCGGCACCTCGGCCGCTCGCACGATATCGGCTAGCGCCTGAGTCGAGGATTGATCGGGGCAGGACACTCTCACGATATCTGCGCCGACCGCCTCGAGCTGCCTGATTTGAGCGACCGTTGCGGCGACATCGGAGGTTGGCGTATTGGTCATCGATTGCACTGAAATCGGTGCATCGCCACCAACAGCGACCGATCCGACATGGATCTTGCGGCTACGACGTCTGTGGATTTCGCGATAGGGGCGTACGCTCATCGTACCGATCAACGGAAAAGAGTCGTCAGATAATTCTGTTGGGTGCACCAGAGGCGCATGCCAATGTGCGCGTTCAGCGCGCCGATATCAAGCCGGAGCGTGCGGGTCTTATTGCGCGCCCTGCCCGGCTGAGCTGAGCAGGTGTTCGGGATCGAGCGATACATTTCGGCGGACCGCACCGATCGGGCCGAGCGGCGGCAGGGCACGTCCATCGACCGAAACTTGCAGCGCACCGGCATTCCCCGTCAATAACAGCAGGCCCGGTTGGTTGGGAACGAAATAGGTATCGCCCGCGCGCAATATGCGCGTCAGAAGCAGTTCATTATCCTCGCTAACCACCTGCACCCAACTATCAAGACGGGCGGTTAGGGTGACTCGCGACTCGCCATTGCCGTCGCCATATAGGCGCGGTGCCGAGGGCGTTTCGTTTGCGCTCTGTCCGTCACTATTTGACGTTGGAGGTTCGGGCACCGGAAGCGCTGCGAGTTCGGTTTGCGAGCTAGCCGCAGGTTGTTCGATATCGATATCTGCCGCTGCGACCTGCGGTGGCGAACCTTCAATCACCCGGCTTACATCGGCGGCGCTTCCTTGGGTCTGTTCGTCGGCACGTCCCCGCCCGGGTCGTTGGCGCAGGTCACGCGGTAAATCAGTTTCTTCAATAATTTGCGTCGGTGCTGCAGCAGCCGGGATCATGGCGTCCGCGTCGGCTTGCGCTGACGCTGACGCTTCGGCTGCCGGCTCCCGTACGGAACCCATCGTCGCACTCGATACCGACGACTCTAAATCGGTCGATGAAGCTGGCGCGGTCGCGACCGTGCTCGGCTCCACGCTTTGGCCAACGGCTATGCTTGAGACCGATGATGGGGATAAGGCCGCCGCAATCTTGGTTGCTGTCAGTTTTGCCGCTGCGGCGCTCGCGGTATTGGGCTCGCTACGACCGCCTGGCGGCGCCGAGGTCTCACCGTTAGCGTCAACGGTTCCTGGTTCAACCGCGCTTGGTTCTCCGGCTCCAACAGGCACGGTTGAATCCGCGGTCCCGGTGGCCTCGGTTCCGACCAGCGTGATGGACGCCGTCGCGGCGTTCGCGCGCGATAGCCCCGACTCGTTCTCGACAGCTTTTAGTGCCGATGTCTTCTTTTGCGCGGCATCGTCAGGAGCACTGTCCTGGGTGCTTGCCAACAGGCGGTCCGGGACCGCAGGTATTTGCTCGACGGTCGAGCGATCGACACTCGAGAGGTAGTACCAGCCGGCATAAACCGCGCCAACGAAAAACAACGACAACACGAGAAGCCGCCCACTCGGCAATCGGCTCTCCACTTCAGGCGCGGGAAAGCGCAGTCGGGTTTGGTCGGGTCGTGCCGCAGATTCCCGTTTGAAACGACTGACAAACTCTTCGCCGTCGAGCCCGACCGCATCGGCGTAAGAGCGGATAAAACCGACCGCGTAGACCGGTCCGGGAAGGTCGTCGAAACGACCGTCTTCGATAGCGCCCAAATAGGGTTCGCGGATCCGCAATTGCGACGCGAATTCAGCGCGCGTGGCACCGATATCCTCACGCACCGCTCTGAGTTCGGCGCCAACCCCATCATAGGTAGGGGTGTCTGCCTCACCCGCGAGCGTCTCCGATACGCCTCGCAGATGGAGGCGGCGTTGTCCCTGATCTTCGTTGGGACCGGTTGCGTTGGGCTCGCCTTCAGCCATTTGGTGTCCCCCACGCCTAAGCGAGTTTCTACCCGCAATGTTCGCGTTTCCACGCGTGTATAAGCGCATTCTTTCCGTGAGTTGCATTAACTTTCGCCACTCACTTGATACAACAGCGCAAGCAAACCAAAGAAAGCTATAGTTGTCAATGGCTTAAAGGTAGTTGCGGATTTCCCCGTTTAGAACGGAACGTTCGATCATGCGTAAGTGGTTGTATTACCGAATATTTTCTCAACCACGCAGCCCCAGCCATGCGCGCCGCTACGCTGCTCAACCCGCCGTCGCCGCCTCCATGAGCGGCGGCTTCGATGCCGTGGCGAGGTCGCGGGCGTCGCCAAGCGCTCCGGTTGCCTGTTCCATCAATTCGTAAATGATCTCCGCCACGGAATGTTCCTGAGTAACCATGCCGACGCTCTGGCCGGCCATCAAAGAACCGTTCTCAACATCACCATCGAGCACCGCGCGACGCAGGGCACCTGCCCAAAAGTGTTCGATTTCCAACTGCGCCTCAGTTTGGGATATCTCACCCGAGCGGTGGCGTGCGATCACATCGTGCTGCGTCGCCACAAAACGTTTGGTCGCCGCGTTCGCAAGAGCGCGCACGGGTATTACCGAAAACTCCGGGTCGACCTGGACCGAGAGCACCGCATCACGAGCGTGGCCACGGATAAAAGCCTTCTTGAATTCAGGATGGGCGATCGATTCGGTCGCGCACACAAAGCGTGTCCCGAGTTGGCAACCGGCTGCGCCCATCCCTAGATACATCGCGATTGCTTCGCCGCGCCCGATGCCACCGGCGACAAAGACCGGTACTTCTTTGACCTCCGGCAAAATCTCCTGGGCCAACACACCAGTTGAGACGGGCCCCGTGTGCCCGCCGGCTTCCATACCCTCGATTATCAAGGCATCAATTCCGGCACGAACGAGTTTGCGTGCGACGACGAGCGCGGGTGCGAACGCGATTGCTTTGGTGCCAAAGCCTTTGATGCGGTCGATTGACGCGCGTCCCGGCAGTCCCCCGGCCAGCACGACATGGGAGACACCGCGACGACCGCAAACGTCGATCAGAGCATCGAGCGCGGGATGCATGATGATAATGTTGACGCCAAAGGGTTTGTCGGTGCACCCGAGGGTCCGCCCGATTTCATCATCCAACTCGCTAGGCGTCATCGCACCTGATGCGATAACGCCAAACCCGCCCGAATTAGAAATCGCGGATACCAGTTTGTGCTCGGAGACCCAGGTCATAGCGCCGCCAAGAATGGCCCGATCGGTGCCGAGCAAATCGCAACCGCGGCGCCACAGCGCGTCAAGCCTGAGTTTGCCGGCGGTATTCCAGGCGGTACTCATAGTTCTTTAGACCGCGTCAAGGCCGTAGGTGGAATGGAGCGCACGCAACGCAAGCTCCGCATACTCCGCTTCGATCAGCACACTCACTTTGATCTCCGAGGTCGAAATCACGAGAATATTTATGCCTTTCTCGGCCAGTGTCTCGAACATACGCGCCGCCACACCAGCGTGGCTCCGCATGCCTACCCCGATCACCGACACTTTAACGACGTTGGAATCAGTCAAAGCGTCGCCATGTCCAATGGCGCTCTTTTCCTGCTCCAAAACCGACAATGCCTTACCCCGTCCAGGTCGGCGCGGTCGAGCGTAAATGTGATATCGGTCGATCGACCATCTTCCGACGCGCTCTGAACAATCATGTCGACATTAACCGCAGCGTCCGCTAGAGGGCCGAACACCCGTGCCGCAACGCCCGGCCGGTCGGCGACGTTGAGCAGAGTGATCTTGGCTTCGTCTCGGGAGTAAGCGATACCGCTGACGACTTCCTGCTCCAAGATCTCGTCCTCGTCTACGACGAAAGTTCCATTTGTGTCGTTGAAGCTCGATCGGACCTGCAACCGGACGCGTCGCGTCATCGCCAATTCGACCGAGCGGGTCTGCAAAACTTTGGCGCCTTGCGACGCCATCTCGAGCATCTCCTCGTAGGTGATCTTATCAAGCTTGCGCGCCTTAGCAACGATACGCGGATCAGCGGTGTAGACGCCATCCACATCGGTAAAAATATCGCAGCGGTCGGCATTCAACGCCGCCGCGAGCGCGACCGCCGTCAAGTCGGACCCGCCGCGCCCCAATGTCGTAACACGGCCGTCGGGGCCAAGTCCTTGGAACCCGGCAACAATGGCGACCTCATGATTATCGAGGCAGGCAGCCGGGCCGTCAGCCGAGAGTTCCTGGATCCGTGCGCTTGAGTGGGCACCATCGGTAAGGACTGGCATTTGCCAACCCAGCCATGACCGCGCGGAAACCCCCAGCTTTTGTAGGGCCAGGGCCAGCAATCCGATGGTTACCTGCTCACCGGACGAGAGAACAACATCATATTCGCGTGCGTCATGGACGGTTGCTATCTCGCGGGTCCAGGTGATGAGCTGGTCCGTCGTTCCGGACATCGCCGAAACCACAACAGCGACCTGGTGACCATCATCGACAATCGACTTAATTCGATCGGCGGTGGCCTGGATGCGGTCGATGTCGGCGACGGACGTGCCACCGAATTTACAAACAATACGAGACATGAAAGAGCGATCGGGTTCAGACGCGATCAGTGCCCAACGCGGCCTTGTCGGGGAGAAGGCGCGTATACATACTCGCACGTCTTGAGCCTGGCAAGACTGGCTCACCTGACGCGGGTCCTTCATCATGGTCCATGGGGAACACACCAATCGCTACCGTTGATCCAAGCGAAATCGCCCGCTTCGACAAACTCGCCAAGCAATGGTGGGATTCGGAGGGCCCGATGCGCGCGTTGCATCAACTGAATCCAGTTCGCCTCGCTTACATCCGCGACCGCATCTGCGGGCATTTCAAACGCGACGCGCTGGCACCCAAACCGCTCGCAGGTTTGCGCGTGCTCGACATGGGCTGTGGTGCCGGCCTCCTGAGCGAGCCGCTGCGACGGCTCGGCGCCGATGTGGTCGGAGTCGACGCCGCAGCCGAGGTGATTGACATCGCCCGCCATCACGCCGAGATCACAGACCTCGAGATCGACTATCGTCTGATCACGGCCGAAGAAATGGCCGACGCCGGCGAACGCTTCGATGCGATCGTCGCAATGGAGATTCTCGAACATGTCAGCGATGTCGGTGCGTTCGTGAACGCACTCGGTAGCATGGTATCGTCGCGCGGCATTCTGCTTGCCGCCACCCTCAATCGGACGCTCAAGTCCTTCACCTTGGCGATAGTCGGTGCGGAGTGGGTTATGGGTTGGCTACCGCGCGGCACCCATCAATGGGATAAATTCCTTCGACCATCCGAAGTTGCCCGCGAACTGCGGACGGCCGGATTTGAGATCGGTGATGTGACGGGAATTTCCTATGATGTCGCGACCGGCGGTTGGCATACCAGCACGGATACAGGCGTCAACTATCTACTGTTTGCAACCAAGCATTAGGGCAAACAAGAAGGGGTCGACGCAATCCAGCCCGAGACAATTTGGCGGAGGTAAGCCTAAGAGTTCGGACGTCGAGGCCATGGGAGCGCGCCAAACTCGATCCCCTCGTCTTCCAGATCCTTGGTTTCCTCCGACGAAGCCTCGCCGTAAATGTTGTGTTTCTCGGTTTCGCCGTAGTGGATGCGGCGGGCTTCTTCAGCAAACTTGTCGCCAACATAGTCACAGTTCGCCTCAACGTGCTCACGCATCACAGTTCGCCTCAACGTGCTCACGCATCTTGGTAAGCATTTTCATATAGTTCGCAGTCTGTTCCCTTGCTTCGTTGGGCACCGACGCTGACCCAGCGGCAGGTGTCGCCGGCTGCGATTCTTTCTTGGCTGCAGGACTGACCGCACCGGTCGCGATGTTGGGCGCCATCGGTGCTTTTTTTACTTTGCTTGAGCCACAAACTGGGCATTCGACGACGTGAGTCTTTACTTGTTTCTCGTACGTCGCGCTGTCGGCAAACCACCCCTCGAAGACGTGGCCGTCGTCACACTGGATGTCGAAAACTATCATGCCTGTCTAACCAAACCTCGGCCGCCCACTTTCCGGCCCTAACCAGCTAAGATAGAAAGCGAAAACGAAAGTACAAACAACAAAATTTCGCGTGACGATGCGCGTACCCGATCATTTGCTAGCACCTGCGTCACCGTGGGTCACCCGGTTCATACGCCTGATCGAGCAACCCGGACCGGTTCTTGATCTCGCCTGCGGACGCGGCCGCCACATAAGATTGCTGCGTGCCAGTAACTTTCAGGTTGTCGCAGTCGATCGCGATGTTACGGGATTGGCCGAGTTTTCCGACGACAACGAGGTCGAAATCATCGCCGCCGACCTCGAAGCAAACCCCAAAGACAGTGTGGCCGCCTGGCCACTGGGCAACCGTCTTTTCAAGGGCATTGTTATTACGAACTATCTGCACCGGCCACTGTTCCCATCGATCGATGCCGCATTGGCTGCGCATGGCGTTCTTATTTACGAGACCTTCGCGATCGGCAACGAACGCTACGGCAAACCGTCAAACCCCGATTTTCTGCTGCGCGATCACGAGTTACTGGAGGTTTTTAGCCCAACCCTTAGAGTTGTTGCCTACGAACACGGCAAAATACCCGGCCCTAGGTCGCGCGTCGTCCAAAGGATTTGCGCGATTAAAGCCGACCCGGGCGCGGAAAAAGCGGCCCTGCGTATTGATTGACTTCTGGCGCCTGGTTTCGAAGCTGTGTCTCCCGGGAAGGACGCTAGTGGATGGAATCCATTAGCTCACCGCTCGCACCGGTAATGACACGGTGGCCGGGGCAGCATCGAATGCGCGATAGTGGGTTAGCGCGGGAACCATTGATCGTGCTTTCTCACAGGCTGCGGGATCGATTTCCGCGATAACGAAACCCGGCTCAGACCCGCCATCGGCCAACACCTTGCCCCACGGGCTTACGATCAACGAATGACCAAACGTCTTACGGTCTCCGGGATGCGTACCGCACTGGGCCGGCGCCACCACGAAGCAGCCGGTTTCGATCGCGCGAGCCCTGAGCAGGGCGTGCCAATGCGCTTCGCCGGTTACCCGGGTGAAAGCCGCCGGCACCGTTAGCAGGTGAGCGCCGTGCTGGGCCAACGACCGATAGAGATATGCGAAGCGCAGGTCGTAGCAGATCGTCAAGCCGACCGAGCCGAATTCGGTGTTGGCAATTACCGCCTGAGCACCCGGACGAAAGTTTTTCGACTCGCGATAGGACTCACCATTGGGAAGGTCGACATCGAACATGTGGATTTTGTCGTAACGGGCAACGATTCCACCACTGCGATCGATTACAAACGAACGGTTGGCGACGCGCCCGTCGGCGTCGCCGGTTTGCACGGTGAGCGATCCGATCAACAGCCAGATGCCGCTTCGCGCAGCAATCTCGCAAAACGCCTGTAACGCAGGGTGACCGTCTTCGGGCCTCGCATTACCACGAATTTGTTTTGACCCGAACACCATCATCGACACGTTCTCCGGAACACCGACAAAGGTCGCGCCCTCGGCTTGAGCCGATTCGATAAGGCCGCGTGCTGCGTCGATGTTTGCCGCCATGTCGTCGCCCGCGTTGACCTGTACGCAGGCGAAGCGATACCGCTCCGTCAGATCATTCATGACGCCGCCCCCAGTAGCTGATCGAGTTTGCCGGCACGCTCGAGATCCTCAAGTTCGTCCGAGCCCCCGATGTGTCGATCGTTGATGAAAATCTGCGGCACCGTGGCGCCGCCATTTGCCCGGGCCACCATTTCCGCCCGCCGGGCAGCATCGATATCCACCGGGATTTCCTCGAACGCCGCGCCTTTTGAGCTCAACAGCTGCTTTGCCCGCGAGCAATAAGGGCAGAACAACGTGGTGTAGATCGTAACAGCCGCCATCTGCAGTCCTCCCTGTGCGTGCTCCTTGGCCGCGGTTGTGTGCGGGCGCGCTGAGTCGCCGAACAGGCGCTTCGCCAACCGATCCAGGCTACGCAGCATTGCTTTGGCCTCGCACCACCCTCGCCACTGTCAAAACGTCAATTCTTTTCGCACCAGCCTGCGTCAAACGCCGTGCGCATGCTGACACCGTGGCACCGGTGGTCATGACGTCGTCGATCAGAACAAGATTGCGCCCCGATACCACATCCACACCGTGTTTGCCGAGTTCAAACGCATCCCGAACGTTGCGGTGCCGGCCTTCGCGCGTGAGTCCGGTTTGTGACCGGGTCGACCGCTTCCTCACCAGGCCGTCGGGCAGGACGCCGACCTTCCAGCGCTTGGCAAGGGCGATCGCCAACAATGCGGCCTGATTGTAACGGCGCTGGAAAAGCCGCCAGCGATGCAAGGGAACCGGGATCAAATAGTCCACGTCCTCGAACAGCTCACGTCCTGCACGCTCGAGCCAAGTTGCCAGAAGCGGCGCCACCTCGGTGCGATCGCCTCGCTTGAACGCCAGAATCAGGTGCCGCGCCGGGTCGTCATATCGCAACGCCGCTCGGGCGTGCCGGTAAACCGGAGGGTCCTGAACGCACGCCGCGCACACCGCGCCTGGGTTAGCAGCGAGTTCGAACGGGGTGCCACAGATGTCACATAAGGAACCGGCGATGAACGATAGATCAGACCAACAGCTCGCGCACAAGCCCCCGTGTTGTTCGATCGACGCCCCGCAACTCATACATTGCGGCGGCATCAATACGTCGAGTGCAAGGTCTCGCGTGGTCCGCAACGCGCGCATCACCAAGGCTGCGGATGTTGGGCCGTCCGCGATTTCGCCATTCGACCTCGACATCGTCAGGATTCAAAGCGCAACGGATCAACCGGTCAAGGCGATGGGGTTCGATCGTGGCAGGCGTTGCGAGCCAAAGGACGTGTCCTGGTTTTGCTCAATTCGCTCTCTTGGGCCGCCACGAAGCCGCTCGCTTGCGGGCAACGGCAAGCTGATCGCTTGTCAGTATCGCGGTGATTGTATCGAGGCGATGCGTCGCAAACCTCCGCATTTGTCCTTTGCTATTGTTGGCGGCCAGCAGAAACCAGCGCAGCGCCTCAACCAGATCTTTGTCCACGCCCTCCCCTTCCTGGTAAGCCCGCCCCAATCGATAGTAGGAAGGAACATCCGCCTGGCGTGCGGCGTCCCAGTACCATTTCAACGCCCGTTTCAAGTCGATTGGGACGCCCAGTCCCTTCCGGTATGCCTGCCCCAACCGGTATTGGGCGCGATAGAAACCTTTGCTGGCCGCACGTCGAAACCACTTCACGGATGCAACGTCGTCTTGCGCGACGCCAACCCCCCGCAAGTATGATTGGCCAAGATTGTATTGGGCGCGAACGTGGCCTTTCTCTGCCGCAGAGCGAAACCAACGGGTCGCGGTCACTTCGTCTTCGCCGACGCCTGTGCCGCGTCGATAGGCCAGGCCAAGATTGTACTCGGCTACCGAAAACCCTTGCCCAGCGGCCCGACGATAGAGTTTGACCGCGGTTACGGGGGCCTTTTCTACCCCGAGTCCCTTCATGTACAGAAAACCAAGGTTTGTAATCGAGCGTGGATCCCCTTGGGCGGCAGATTTACCGTACAGCTCCGCTGCTTGTTTGTAGTTACCGGCGCCCTGAGCGAGTAGCGCGCCCTCAAAATCGGCCCATGCGAAGCCAGGCCAAACAACGACAGTCGCAATGACGGCGAACCACTTCATTCTTCTACCCGCGCAGCGTATCCGAGATCGTCTAATGATAACGGCAGGCCTCAATGACATATAGTCTGTCGTCTAAATGCATCTAGTCTGTCGTCTAAATGCATCGCCACTCTAGTATTCGCCGCGCCCAGACCATCGCCACCTCGTGTTCGCTTGGGTCAGCGTTGGTGTAAATTTGGGCAGCTTGCTAGCTGAATTCATGGAACTAGAACTTACCGAAAGCTTGGTTGCGATCACCCGTGTTGCCGCGGCGCCTTTCGTCGCCTGGCTCGATCATCGGTCGGTCCTGTATTGGCCGTTCCTGCTCTCAGCCCTGTTCCTCGCGGTCGTTGTCTGGATTGGTGCGAACCAACCCCAACTTCGCGCCAACGCGATCGGTGATTTCCGGAGAGCGGTGTTCGCAAAGGCCGTGTGGTGGCACCCCTCGGCCCGCGCAGACTATGTCTACTACGTCGTGAACGCGATTCTTCACGGGGCACTATTTGGCTCGCTCATTGTGTCGATGAATTGGGTGGCGGTGACAAGTGTGAAGGTTTTGACCGACCTGTTCGGTGCCGTGTCCGGAGAATCGGATATGAGCGTCGCGAAATTGACGCTGACCGTTTTCTTTTTTCTCACCTACGACTTTGGCCGCTTTATCGCCCACTTCGCCTTGCATCATGTTCCCGCGCTTTGGATCATCCACAAGGTTCATCATTCGGCCGAGGTTCTCACGCCTATTACCTCGATGCGGGCTCATCCCATCGAGTTGATTTGGATGGCGTCGGTTCCTGCCGTTACCGCCGGCATACCCATTGGCATAACGATCTATCTGGTCGGCAGCGATCCCGGCATTGTCCTGATCGGCGGCCTTCACGTGCTGATTTTTTTCTACAGCCTGATCGGAAACCTTCGGCATAGCCACGTTTGGCTAAGTTACGGTGTTGTTCTCAACCACATTTTTGTCAGTCCGGCGCAGCACCAGATCCATCACAGTCAACGACCCGACCAATTCGGCAAGAACGTCGGTTATGCCCTGGCGATATGGGACTGGCTGTTTGGAACGCTTTACGTTCCGAAAGGGCGCGAGACCTTTTCCTTCGGACTGGGGGACAGCTCAGAGCCGGCCTATCACAGCTTGCGTGGGATGTATCTGAAACCACTCGCCGACTATTTCCGGCTCATAATACCGCGCTCGCCCTAATGATTGACGATCGGTAGACGCCGGCCAGGTACCCGCTTTGCCGGTCGGGCTGGCCGTGCCATAACGCAACCGTGGTCGACTACCTGGACAATCAAAACCTCATCTTCGAGCGTCGCGCTCTGCGCCAGCATCGTGAGCGCGCGAGTGGTCGTGATGACAACCCGTTAATCGCCGAAATCGCACTGCGGCTCGCTGATCGTCTGCTTGATGTCAAACGTGACTTCCCCTTGATGCTCGATATAGGCTTTCGCGGTGGCGAATGCGCCCGTGCGGCGCAAGCGACCAACCGCATCAAGCGGTTAATCCTGTGCGATCCTGCGTCCCACACCCTGCAATCCGCGGCAGTCGCCCAGGCCCACAAGGTTGTCGCCGACGAAGAGTTCCTCCCTTTCGCAGCTAAGAAATTCGATCTCATTACCAGCTCGCTGGCACTTCACTGGACCAACGACCTGCCAGGTACCCTCGCCCAACTCCAACGGTCGCTCAAACCTGACGGACTTTTCCTCGCGGCGATGTTTGCTGGGGAGACCTTGTGCGAACTACGCGAGGTGTTGATCGAGGCCGAACTTGCCGAGCGCGGCGGCGCCAGTCCGCGGGTTTCGCCAATGATAGATATCGCCGATGCAAGTTCGCTTCTGCAGCGCGCCGGCTTCGCCTTGCCGGTGGTCGACACCGACACCTTGACCCTCACCTACCCGAATGCGTTGGCGCTGATGGCCGATCTGCGGGCGATGGGCGAAACCAATGCCATGCGGGCGCGACGCCGCCATTTCACTCCCCGTTCGGTGTTGTTTAAGGCTACCGAACTCTACCACGCCCGCCACGGCCAACCCGATGGACGCATTCGGGCGACGTTTCAAATCGCTTATTTGACGGGCTGGAGTCCCGATCAATCGCAGCAGCAGCCCATACGACCGGGTTCGGCTGTAAGCCGGCTGGCCGATGTGCTCGACACCGAGGAACACTCGGCCGGCGAAAAAGCCGAACCCGACAACGGCGCCGGGCATTCCTGATCCGCGCCCTAGAGCAAATCGCGTAAAAGCGCGACCAGCGGCGCGTCAGCCGGCGGCATCGGATAGTTGCTCATTTCAACCGGACGCACCCACTTCAACACCTGTCCCTCAACATTCCTCGCTACCCCGTTCCAGATGCGACAGACGAAAAGCGGCATTAGCAGGTGAAAGTCGTCATAGCTATGCGATGCGAAGGTGAGCGGCGCCAAACAGCTCTGCTCGATATCGATGTCGAGTTCTTCCTTAGCCTCGCGAATCACGGCGTGTTCAGGGATTTCATGAGGCTCGACCTTGCCGCCCGGAAACTCCCATAGCCCGGCCATCGATTTCCCGGCAGGCCGTTGCGCGAGCAGGACCCGACCATCGCTATCGACCAATGCCAGCGCAACGACAAGCACCACCTTCATTTACGCCGCCTGTAACAATTCGCGGGTAATGGTGTAACGCTGAATATTTCGGTGACCGCCGCGATGGGGCCAATTCACTTCGGCCAAATTCGTTTTCTCGAAACCGAGCTTCTCCAACACGCGCAGAGACGCCCGATTTTCACGAAAAGCACCGGCAACAATTTGCGTCACGCCGTGGTCGTCAAATGCAAAGCCTAGCAGCGCACGCGCGGCTTCGGTGGCATAGCCACGCCCCCAATAGGGCTTGCCGATCCAGAAGCCGAGTTCGACACCCTCATCAATATGCGCCGGTGCCAGACCGATCGCGCCAACCACCGACCCTCGTTCGGCAGTTGTAATTACGAACGCCGTTTCCTCAGCGGCAACGTCGATCACCGATGCCAGCCATTGCTCGGCGTCGATCGCAGTATAGGGGTGCGGAATCCGCCCGGTTTGCTTTGCCACTTCCCAGTCGCTCGCCAGCGCCGCGATCGATCCCACATCCTCGCGATTGGGACGGCGCAGGCGTAGGTTTTGCGTTGCGATAACAGTGTCGGCGGCTGCTTGCGGGACCATCACGATCGATAGTCGGAATTGATCGAGACGTAGCCGTGCGTCAGATCACACGTCCACGCGGTAAAGCGCCCGCGGCCGACGCCGACATGCACCGTAATCTCGATCTGCCGTCGCTTCATGTACCGCGCGGCTTTCTCCTCGGTGTAGGTCGCAACCTGTTCTCCGTCGCGCGCGACCGCAATGTCGCCGAAATCGATTGCCAATCGATCCCTATCAGCCTGCTCTCCGGCCTTGCCAACAGCCATCACAATACGGCCCCAATTTGGGTCTTCGCCGGCAATTGCCGTTTTGACCAGCGGCGAGTTGGCAATCGCCATCGCAATGTTACGCGCCGCTTTCTTATTCTCGGCGCCGCGAATTCTGATCTCTACAAACTTGCTGGCGCCCTCGCCATCGCGAACGATTTGGTGGGCCAGATCGAGCATCAAGTCCGTCAACGCGTCGCGAAATCCGGCCAGGTCCGGTTCAGCCGACGATGTGACCGGCGCGTGGCGGGCGCGTCCGGTGGCGAATACAAGCGCCGTGTCGCTCGTCGATGTATCCCCATCGACCGTGATCGCATTGAACGTCTTGTCGTTGGCATCACGAAGCAGTCGACGGAGCACCGCAGCTGGAATCGCCGCATCGGTAAAGACAAATGCCAGCATCGTTGCCATATCCGGCGCGATCATTCCCGACCCTTTGGCGATACCCGCCAATCGCACGTTGGTCCGCCCAATCTTGGCGTAGCGGACCGCGCCTTTGGCAAACGTATCGGTGGTACCGATCGCTTCAGCTGCGTGTTTCCACCCCGTGGGCTTCAGCTTTGCATGCGCACCGGGCAGCGCCCCGACGATCTGCGCCGCGGACAGCGGCTCACCGATCACTCCGGTCGATGCGATCATGACCTCGGTTTCAGCGCAGCCGCTTAAACCGCGCATGCAGCGCACGGTCTCCGCGACGGTCTGTCGACCGGCACGCCCGGTAAACGCGTTCGCATTGCCCGCGTTTACGACCAGGCACCGCCCAACGCCTCCGCGCACCGCCTGTTGGCACCACTCGACAGGCGCAGACGCGGTTTTCGAGCGCGTGAACACACCCGCAACCGTGGTCCCGGGCGCGGTCTGCGCCACCAAGAGATCGCGCCGGCCGCGATAGCGCAAACCCGCCGCACAACTGGCAATCTGGACCCCCGGAATCACCGGGAGTCGGGGAAACGACTTGGGCGCAAGCGGAGATCGCTTAATCTTTGCCATGACTGTTCTGTTTCTTGAATGGCGCCCGGCGCGGCGCCCAATGCTACAACGGGTGCCGCGCGCCGAGAACAAGTTCACGGGAGGTTCCGTTGACAGACCCTCCAGGGGACCTTATCTCTCGACCTAGGGCTACGCCGAGCGCGCGACTCGAGCCTGACCGACTTCGGAGACGATAATGTTTGGGAATCTTGCCAAGAACCTGTTTGGCACGACCAACGAGCGTGAAGTTAAGCGCCTGCACAAGCCGGTCGAAGCGATTAACGCCTTGGAACAGGAAATACAGGCGTTATCGGAAGACGCCCTACGAGCGAAAACCGATGAACTCCGTCAACGTCTTTCCGAGGGCCAAACTCTCGACGACATTCTGATTGAAGCGTTTGCGGTCGTCCGCGAAGCTGCGCGACGCGCTCTTGGAGAGCGCCCGTTCGATGTTCAGTTGATGGGCGCCATGGTCCTTCACCAAGGCACGATCGCCGAGATGAAAACCGGCGAGGGCAAAACGCTGGTTGCCACCATGCCGGCATACCTCAACGCGCTGGAGGGCCGGGGCGTCCACATTGTCACGGTCAACGACTACCTCGCTCAACGCGATGCCGAGTGGATGGGCCGGGTTTACTCTGTGCTCGGGCTCTCTTGCGATTGCATCGTCCATGGCCTGACAGATGACGAGCGCCGGGCGGCCTACGCGGCCGACATCACCTACGGGACGAACAATGAGTTCGGCTTCGACTATCTCCGCGACAATATGAAGTTTGATCTCGAAACGATGGTACAGCGCGACTTCAACTACGCGATCGTCGACGAAGTTGACTCGATCCTGATCGATGAAGCGCGGACACCGCTGATCATCTCGGGCCAGGCCGAGGACAGCTCAGAACTCTACACAACCCTCGACAAATATATTCCCAAGCTGGTCGACGAGGACTACGAGAAGGACGACAAGTCGCGAACCGTTGCGCTCACCGACCATGGCGTCGAGCACATGGAACAGCTCCTCGCCGAGACCGAACTTATGAAAGGCGAAAGCCTATATGACATCCTGAATGTCGCGGTCCTGCACTACGTTAATCAGGCGCTACGCGCCCACAAGCTATTCCAGGCCGATATCGACTACATCGTCAAAGACGACCGTGTAATTATTATCGACGAGTTTACCGGTCGCATGATGGAGGGCCGTCGCTACTCCGAAGGACTGCACCAGGCCCTGGAGGCGAAAGAAGGGGTTGAGATCCAGCAAGAGAACCAGACGCTGGCGTCAATCACCTTCCAGAACTATTTCCGGCTCTACCCCAAACTTGCCGGTATGACCGGCACGGCCGTGACCGAAGCCGGCGAATTCGCTGAGATCTACAAGCTCGAAGTTACGGAGATACCGACCAATCAGCCGATGGTCCGTGACGATAGCGATGATGAGGTCTATCGCACGGGCGATGAAAAATTCGCCGCGGTTATCGAGCTTATTGAGGAAGCTCACGGGCGGGGTCAGCCCCTCCTCGTAGGCACGGTTAGTATCGAAAAATCGGAGCACCTGGCAGCTCTCCTTAAGCAGAAAAAGATTCCCCACAACGTGCTCAACGCGCGCTACCACGAACAGGAAGCCTTCATTATTGCGCAGGCCGGGCGTGTTGGCGGGGTGACGATCGCGACCAACATGGCTGGGCGCGGCACCGACATTCAGCTCGGCGGCAATTTGGAAATGCGGATTCGCCAGGAAGCCGACAGCATCGACGACGAGACCAAACGCGCTGCGAAGATCGATCAGATCAATAAGGAAGTCGCCGAAGAAAACGAAAAAGTCCTGGCCGCCGGGGGTCTCTATGTGGTCGGAACTGAGCGTCACGAGAGCCGGCGCATCGATAACCAGTTGCGTGGCCGCTCGGGCCGCCAAGGGGACCCGGGGAAATCAAAGTTCTTCGTGTCCCTGGAAGACGACCTCATGCGGATTTTCGGATCCGAACGAATGGACACGATGCTTCGAAAACTTGGCCTCGAGGAAGGCGAGGCAATCGTTCATCCGTGGATCAATAAGGCGCTTGAAAAAGCGCAGCAGAAGGTCGAGGCGCGGAACTTTGATATCCGCAAGAACCTTCTCAAGTTTGACGATGTGATGAACGATCAACGCAAGGTCATCTACGACCAGCGCAAAGAAATCATGTCGGCAACCGACGTATCGGAAGTATGTGGCGACATGCGCAGCGAAGTTGTGACTGGATTGGTTGCCCGCTTCGTCCCCGAAAAAGCATATGCCGAGCTGTGGGAACTCGATCCGCTCGAACTGGAAGTCGCGCGTATTTTCCATCTCGATCTTCCGATCAACGACTGGGGCAAGGAAGAAGGGATCGCCGACGAAGAGATCCGCGAACGCATTGAAAGCGCGGTCGAACGACGCATGGCAGAGCGCGCCGCCAATTACGGTATCGATATCTGGCGCTTGGTCGAAAAAAGTCTGGTCCTGCAGGTGCTAGACCAGGTGTGGAAAGATCACCTGTTATCGCTCGACCACCTGCGCCAGGGAATCGGACTTAGAGCTTATGCCCAACGCGACCCGCTGAACGAATACAAGCGCGAAGCATTCGATATGTTCGAGTTGATGCTGGGGGGCTTGCGCGAGCAGGTGACACTAATCCTGGCGCATATCGAACTGCAGGTGCAGCCTGAGCAGGAGTTGGCGATTCCAACCCCTCGCGGACCGCGCGGAGATAACATTCAGGCGATACATACCGATCCCACGACCGGCGAGAATGAGTTTGCCAACAATGACGCAGCGGCCGTTTCCGCCACTGCGATCCGACGAAAAGCCGCTGCACAGCTCGACCCCGGAGATCCCGCGACTTGGGGTCGGGTGGCACGCAACGCCCCGTGCCCCTGTGGATCAGGTAATAAGTACAAACGTTGCCACGGCAAGACCGATTGATCGGCGCCACCCTCGGCTGGTCAAGTCTCTTCCGATAGCGGGTGGTGAGCCCGAACCAACTGCCGCAAGCGTGCCTCCAATACATGGGTATAGATCTGAGTCGTGCTGATATCGGCGTGACCAAGCATCTGTTGTACCGATCTTAGATCGGCACCGCGCGACAGCAGGTGGGTGGCGAATGCATGGCGCAATACGTGCGGTGAAACACTCGCCGGTGAAATCCCGCAATCGCCCGCCAGCGACTTGAGCAGTTGATGAAAACGCTGCCGGGTTAGGTAACCGCTACGGCCGCGCGAGGGAAACAGCCACGGTGACTGGCCGGCCCGGCCGAGGAAATGTTCGCGGATCGAAAGGTATTGGAGAACCGAATCCCGCGCGCTGTCGCTCAGTGGCACGACCCGTTCTTTGCCCCCCTTGCCACGGACCATGACAAAACGGTCATCCTTGCGAAAGGCCGACAACGGTAGCCCCACCAACTCAGAAACTCGCAAGCCGGTGGCATAAAGCACATCGAGGAGCGCCAGCAAGCGAACGCCCTCGGGACTGGCCTGCTTACGCGCCGCCGCGAGCAAGTCGTCGACCTGCGTTTCCGATAGTAATTTTGGTAGGGAACGTGTCCGGCGCGGTCCATCGAGAGCGGCCGCCGGATTATCGGTTCGGAGGCCCTCGGTATACAAAAAAGCAAACAGCTGCCGCAGCGCCGCCAGGCGGCGGGCCGTTGTCGATGACGCCATCCCGCGATCAACGAGGCTTTTGATGTAGCGCCGAAGCAAATTCGAATCGAGGCTTCGGAAGTCGGCTTTGCGGCGTTCGGCAAACGCCATGCAGTCAAGCAAGTCCTGGCGATAAGCGGCAAGTGTTGCAGGGGACGCGCCGCGTTCCGCGGCCATCATCTCGAGAAAAAGCTCAAGATCCTTCGACACCAAGGTCGATACCGTCCTCGCGGTCGAGGTGGCGGTGCGCGCCACTGTGACTATCCCCAAACCGTTACGGTAAATGGACCATCGCCGCTTCGACCGCTATCTGACGCGCCGCATCATCGAGATTGACACGTCTCAGCGCCGCGATGATTTCAGCCAGGACGATTGGCTCTGCTGTTGCCGGGCCGCCCTCGCCGAGCGCTAGCATTGCGAACAGAACAGTCGCGCCAACCTCGCCGGAAAGCGACGCAGAACGTAGGTGAATCCAGAGGCCTGCCGCAGGTATCGAGGTTGATACGGTGAGTGATCCTTGAAAAAGTGGCGGCCACACTGTGTCGGGTATTTCGAAATCGAGGGCCGCCAACAGGGTTAGAATCAGCTCCACCTGCTTGGCGCGGGCACCTTCGAGTCCATCAAGCGCACCCATCCCTTGCAGCCAGGGGCCCAATATGCCTATGCCGTCCCAACCCTGCTGGTAGCGGGGGTCTCGAAGGAACGGCAACGGCCACAACCTAAGGACGGCGAGTGCCGCGTCTGCATTGCCCGGGCTCGCGCTCGCCTGCACCATGGCAAACCACCGCTGCGCCGTCGCGATGTCGCCGGCCGTGTATAGCGCGCGCACTGCGTCGATCGCGAACCAGGCAAGCTCAGGCGTTGGTTCAAGTGCTTGGAGCGACGGAAGGCTTACGCGAACGGCGGTTGCATAGGACCCCCGCTCGTGGGCAAGGCGCCAGGCTAGTGCCAACGCTTCGGCACGTGCCGTCGGTACTTCCTGGATTTGACCGACCTGGTAAAGCAGTGCGTTGGTACGCGGCGCGGTAAGTTGTTTGAGGGCCGTCGGCGCGTCCGCTAACTCTTCGGGCGCGAATGTTACGCTGCGATAGATCTCTGCAAGCAAAGCTGCGTCCAACGCGCCGGCCGCTTCGGCGCGTTCGGCCGCTGCCAGGCGCAGATCCAGATCAGCATTGGGTGAGCGGCCGATCGCCGCCAATATGCCCGGCGACGCGCCGGCAATCGCATCGACGGGAACCGGCAAGCGCGCAGTTTTCATCATCGCGATGTGAAGCGGGGTTGGATCGAGCAGGCTTTCGAGGGATAGTCCACGATTGCCGGACAGGACACCGAGCAGCGTAAAGAACGGCGGGTCGTCTTCGCCCAGATCGCGCAGGAGATCCGCTGCAAATGCGGCTTGTTCATGCGCCCCACTAAGAGCCCGGCAAAAGGCCAACCCCTTGACCCAGTAAGACACCTCCGGTGCCTCCCCAACGAGGGCTTGAAAGTCCGCACATGCGCCGGCGGTATCTCCGGACAGCAACAGCCCATCAACTTTGGCCCGCGACACGCGCTGATCGGAGAAGTTGGCCGGCGCAAGGTTCATAAGCGCGTTAACCGACACGGTATCTCCTGCCGCAGCCAGCCGCTCAACGCGAAGGCCGAGAAGACTCTGCGCTGTGGCGGCGCCACCGGGCACGCGGGCGCGGGTTAGCAATAGGCGGCGGGCCAGACCTTGCATCGCGGGCGATGTTGTCGCCACCGGCAGCCGAGGAAGCAGTTTTTCGACCAGCGAGCGGGCAATACCTTGCCACATGTCGACGCCCAATCCACCGTCCGCGTCGTCGAGTAGCCCAGCCGAAGAGACATCGACCGCGGCAAGCGACTGCACCTGAATCGCGTCTGGCGCCGCCTCGGGAATAGCGCCTTCGGTTGCCTTAGGCGGCGCTGGTTCCGATTGCACAACTGGTTGGCCGGGGCGCAAGCGAGTCGGCTTCTGTCCGCCTACGGGATCCTGTTTCTTGAGCAACTTAACCGGGGGCCCCACCGGATTCTGTGCCGCAACCGGGTGGGCAAACCCGACCACCCAGCCGACCGCAACAACCAAGACCGCCGTCATTGCAATGCTGCCATACAGGGTGGATTTACGACTCTGAGGCGCCATTTTCTCAGTCAGGCAATAGCTATTTGGGGAACCGGTCATTGGGGATGACATGCTCTACCTGCGCACTCGGCGGCGGTATGTCCCATGTTGCTAAGAAGGCGAATCCGCCAACAATAGCGATGAGAACGATGAGGAGGATAACGATTGGAGTTCGTGACATGCGGACCGGCGCCAGAGCTATGCGCCGCGAGAAAGCTATGCGCCAGTTGGTATGATAGACTTGGTTTGTGGCGAAGTTGGGGCAGTCTATCGGCATGCCGATTCCCTTTCAACGACCGCTCGTTCATATCGTTGGCGACAAAAATGCTTGATTAGCGGGTAGAATTCAACAATGGTTACCAAAACCAAGGCCCTTAAGCGCACGCTCGTCCTGGTCGGCTTAATGGGTGCCGGGAAAAGCTCTATCGGTCGTCGATTGGCGATCCGCCTGGGCGCCGAATTCGTCGATGCCGACCTCGAAATCGAACAAGCAGCGGGCTGTTCGATCGAGGATATTTTCACCCTCCACGGAGAAACGGCGTTCCGCGACGGCGAGCGGCGGGTGATCAATCGATTGCTCAAAAGAGCGCCGCATGTTCTCGCAACTGGAGGCGGCGCTTTTATGTGTGAGGAAACCCGCGAAACAATCCGCAGCTGCGGATTCTCGATCTGGCTCCGTGCCGACATTGATGTCCTTCTTCGTCGCGTGCAGCGTCGTAATGATCGACCGCTCCTCAAAGACGATGATCCCAGAGAAGTTCTTGAGAGGCTGATTGCCGAACGCTATCCGGTCTATGGCGAAGCGGATCTCATCGTCGACACCACCGACGCACCGCATTCGACCGTCGTTAATGAGATCCTTGAATGCATCCGATCGTTGCCCGATGCTGAGAATCTACTGGGCAAGGGGCTTCTGACCGATACCCGCGCCCTCGCATAAAAGATCGTAGTGGCAATGAACCGACCGCTCTCGTCAGCCGCCGCGGAATCAGCTGAAAGTTCGACGAAGGAATCAAGGCGGGCCTCGAATGACGGCCCCGACACACGCGTGCGCATCGATCTTAACGACCGAAGCTACGACATCATCATCGGCCCCGACTTAATCGATCGCACTGGTGGTTTATTGGTGCCGATCGTGGGCCAGGGCCGGGCGGTTGTCGTGACCGATCGGAACGTCGCAGAACACCATCTCCCCCGCCTGAGCGCGTCGCTCGACGCCAGCGATCTCGAACACCGCTCGATTGTTTTGGAACCGGGTGAAAACACCAAGGACTTCGTGCACTTCGAAGAACTCAACAACCTATTGCTGGATGCTGAGATCGAACGCAGTGACGTTGTTATCGCGCTCGGCGGCGGCGTGGTTGGTGATTTGGCGGGCTTTGCCGCGAGCGTTTTCCGACGCGGCATCCGCTTCGTGCAAATACCGACCACCTTGTTGGCTCAGGTCGATAGTTCGGTCGGTGGCAAGACCGGGATCAATACGCCGCATGGCAAAAATTTGATTGGCAGCTTCTATCAACCATCCCTTGTTGTTGCCGACTGGAAGGCATTGGATACATTGCCGGCGCGCGAGATTCGGGCGGGCTATGCCGAAATTGTCAAATATGGCCTGCTCGGCGACGCTGAATTCTTCGGGTGGCTGGAAACCAATGGTCCGGCCGTCATCGCGGGTACCGGCGACGCCCGCGGCATTGCGATTGCGCGTTCCTGCAAATCAAAATCTGAGATTGTTGCGGCTGACGAACGCGAGACGGGGCGCAGAGCGTTGCTTAATCTCGGCCATACTTTTGCCCATGCGATCGAGGCCGAGGTTGGCTACGGCGCAAGGGTATTGCACGGTGAAGCCGTTGCCCTCGGCCTCGTCTTGGCATTTGCGCTGTCGTCGCACCTTGGATTGTGCCCCGACATCGATACCGAGCGCGTTCGCAATCACTTGGCCGAACTAGGCCTACCGACCACGCCTGCGGCCCTCGGGGTCGAAGCCCTGAAGACGGAGCGGCTAATCGATCGCATGCGCCAGGACAAAAAGGTGCGAGATGGTGTCCCTGCGTTTGTTCTAACGCGGGGGATTGGCAAGGCCTATATCGACCGCGACATTGACCTTGTCGAGGTGCGCAATGTGCTGGACGCAATCTGGGCTGCATGAACCCGACGGCCCAACGGCCCAATGACCCAGTGGCCCAATAGTCTTGGGATCGCGCTTGTAAGCACGATGCAACCACGCTCATAATGGTCTCATTAGCGATGGACACGGCGCTCGCCATTTCGTTGCTCGCGATTCTCGCGCTCCTCCTGCTCTCTGGTTTTTTCTCGGGATCAGAAACGGCTCTGACTGCGGCATCGCGTGCGCGGATTCATCATCTCGCGCGCAAGGGAAACAAGCGCGCGCAGGCGGTAAGTTGGTTGATAGACCGCCGTGAGCAGCTGCTTGGCTCGATTCTGCTGGGCAACAACCTGGTCAACATCCTCGCCTCAGCCCTGGCCACGAGTGTTTTGATCACGATCTACGGCCAGGCTGGGGTCGTCTATGCAACAGCGATCATGACGGTTCTCGTGGTGATTTTCGCGGAGATCCTCCCCAAAACCTACGCCATCCGTCACGCCGATCGTATGGCTCTCTGGGTGGCGCCAATAGCCCGTGGCCTGGTTTGGCTGTTTTCGCCAGTCGCACTTGTCATGCTTGCATTGGTGCGTCTGATTTTGGCGTTGTTCGGCGTTGATCGGAAAGATCGTGGCAACATTGTCTCCGCCGCCGATGAAATCCGCGGCGCAATCCATCTCCACACGTCACGCGGCGGGATCGTTAAACACGATCGCGATATGATCGAAAGCATCCTCGAATTATCCGAGGTCGAGCTCTCGGACGTCATGGTGCACCGCAAGAACATGTTCACCATTGATGCCGGCTCGCCTACCAAAACCATCATCGAACAGATCTTGGAGAGCCCGAATACGCGCACCCCTATCTGGCGCGACGATCCCGACGACATCATAGGTGTCATCCACGTCCGCGACGTTTTGCGCGCCCTCAGCGAGGTCGGCGGAGATGCTGACAAACTTGATATGGACGCACTGGCGAGCGAGCCCTGGTTCGTACCCGAGACCACGACACTTCACGAGCAACTGAGCGCGTTCCGGCGTCGGCGCGTTCACTTTGCCCTGGTGGTGGACGAATATGGGGCGTTGATGGGCCTGGTTACGCTCGAAGACATTATCGAAGAAATTGTCGGCGAGATCTCCGATGAGTACGACGAAGACGAAATTGAGTTCCGAACGCTGCCCGACGGTAGGTGCGTCGTTGCCGGTACTGCGGCAGTTCGCGATCTCAACCGCGCATTCGATTGGGAGTTGCCCGAGGAAGATGCCACGACCGTCGCCGGTTTGGTGATACACGAGGCTCGCGTCATACCGGAGGTAGGACAAAGCTTCGAATTCTTCGGGTTCAAATTCGAAGTCCTGCGTCGTCACCGCAACCAGATCACTGCGTTGCGGATCACCCCGCCGCCGACCGCCAACGCGGTCGTATCGTAGACGTCGGCAACATCCGTCAACGCTACCGCGCCCCAGTCGGCCAACCCTCACGTGAGTTGAAGTAATGCTAGGTGAGTTGTTTGCGATTATTGCGCCGCTGTTTATCTGCGCCGGTCTTGGTTTTTTTTGGGCCAAGCGAGATTGGCCGTTCGATACCGGCATGGTCACACCGCTGGCCATGAACATTGCAGTGCCCTGTCTCGCGTTTTCTTCGATTTCAACTCTGAATGTTGATCCAGCGGCGTTTGGCGAGCTCGCGCTTGCAATCGTTGTTGCTTTTGCCGGTTTCATGATTGTTGGTACTGCGGTTTTGAAGGTCGCGGGGCTTTCGCTACGCACCTACCTTCCCTCGCTATCGTTCCCCAATGTCGGCAACATGGGGTTGCCGCTGTGCCTGTTCGCGTTTGGCGACACCGGTGTCGCACTTGGTATGGCATGGTACGTGATCGCGAGCCTCGGCCATTTTACGATCGGCATTTGGTTGGTCAGCGGCAGCCCTTCGCCCGCGTTTCTGCTCAAAACCCCGATCGTCTACGCGCTGATAATTGCGTTCGCCTTCATGTTGACCGGAACGGTGCCACCAAAGTGGGCGCTCAATACGACTCAACTTCTTGGCAACCTTGGCATTCCGCTGATGCTGCTGACCCTGGGTGTCTCGCTCGCGCGGCTCCGCGTGGTCGGATTGGGGCGCGGCATCGCCCTGTCGGCACTGCGGCTGCTGATGGGATTGGCGGTGGGCTTGGCGGTTGCCGCACTCTTCGGCCTGGAAGGCGTCGCGCGCGGTGTTCTTATCCTCGACTGCGCGATGCCGGTTGCAGTGTTCAACTACATAATGGCCGAGCGCTATGAGCGCGGTTCGAGCGAAGTCGCGAGCATGGTCGTCATCTCGACAGCTCTCTCCTTTGCAACCTTGCCGCTTCTATTGCTGATTGTCCTATGAACTCGCAGCCGAGTCTTCCGTCGGGGTCAACGTAACCATCGCCAGTGCATGAACACCACCGGCAAGTTCATCGGCCAACGTTTGATACACAAGACGTTGACGCTCAACGCGAGATTTTCCGGTGAATGTTTCCGAGACGATCTTCAGACGAAAATGGGTTTCGCCCTCGGGCCGCGCGCCGACATGGCCTGCGTGCTGCGAGGACTCGTCGATGACATCGAGCGTCGTAGGTGCCAGGGCTGCGTTGAGCTTGCTAACGATCGTATCGGCGGTACGCATTGTGTGACTCGTTCTTGGTTGATTAATCCGCCCAGTCGCAGCAGGCAACTACTTCAACCGCGCCCGATAATACGGTCCAAGTTGTTCTAGCCCAAGCCAACGATGATCGAGGCCGGCTTCGCGAATAACATAGCCGCTTGAAGATCCCAGGCACACCTCGGCGCAATCATACGCGCGAGCCCAGTCGATAAATCGTAGCAGCATGCGGGCGGCCGCAAGATAACCTCGGGTGGATTGCCGGACGAACATCGCCACGTCGTCGGCTAACCACTCACCTTCGCTGGCGTTGCGATGCCGGTATCCGACGAAAAAGCCGATCGTGCTTTCATTGCGGCGCATGCGTGCTTCACGAATGTTGGCCGGCCAGCTTTCGTAGCGGGCAATGTCGTAGTCCTCAGCCACGAGCACAATAAAGCTCCTGGACGTCAACCATCAATGGGCCAAACGATGAATTTTTTCTTCGTCGTGAGGCAGCCAATCGATCGCCGCGTTGCCGTGGATCTCACGGCCTAGGTAAACGCCCGCTTCTACGTCGGAAAGCTGCGCCTTTCGGATAATCATGTCACCCATGCGACTCTCCCAAGTCCGTAAAACCCAGATTTCCGCCTTCGCCGGCGCTGTGATCACGATCACAATCTGGCCTTTGTTTATTAAGGTAACTATTTTCTATTTACATCAGATAGGATTGACGACGGTCAATGTCAATAGAAAATATTGACGTTGACATGGACGTTTTAGATTAGTAATCTAAGGGCATGATTACGGCGGGTCAGTGCCGAGCTTCGCGCGCGTTCCTAAAGTGGACGCTTCCTGACCTTGCTCAGGTTTCGATGGTCAGCATCTCCACCATCAACGCGTTTGAACTTGAGCATCGTCATCCGATACGAGCCAATTTGGCGGCGATCGCGCGTGCGTTCGAAGGCGCCGGTATCGAACTCATCGATGACAATGCTGTGCGCCTCAAATCCGCACCGCGGGCGGGTTCACCAACCTGAAATCTTGGGGCAGCACCAACTGCCAAAGCGGCCAGCGAGCGGCAAAACTTAGCCCTGTTGCTTGCAAGCGATGCGGTCAGCCACCATAATTTCTCGGTGGCAAGAAATAGATTTTCCGATCTCAGCTGGGATACGTACGACGAGCCCGCCGTGGAGGTACGTCTGTGCGAACGCCCCGACTGTGACAAAGAGGGCGAGCACCGGGCGCCCAAATCGCGCGCCGCGCTAACCGAGTATTTCTGGTTCTGTCTTGAGCATGTACGCGAGTACAACGCGACCTGGGATTTTTTCGACGGGATGGACGAGGCAGAGATCGAGCAGTTCAGGGATCGGGACATGACCTGGCATCGCCCGACCTGGAGGCTTGGCAGCAACAAAGCGGCGACACCCGAAGGCAACGGCTTCCAAGACGATTTTGGGCTCTTCGGCGACCACAACCGAAGCGGACCACGGGTCGAGACCGAGGAGCGCCAGCCACGCTGGCGGTTTGCTCCCGATCGAAAAGCGCTCGCAGTTCTCAACCTGTCGGTGTATTGCACTGTCGACGAGATCAAGATCCGCTTTAAAGAACTTGTAAAGCGGTTTCACCCCGATGCAAATGGTGGATCGAGGGAAGCTGAAGACCGCCTCAAGGATATCATTCAGGCCTACTCCTTCCTGATGTCCCGCGCCCGCGCATAGTCGCGCCGCGAACCGACAAAAACCCCGTTCGTGTGAGGGTAGAATGACGACAACGACCGAGTCGGCGAGTGCTTCCGCCCAAGTCACCAGTGTTCCCGATATCGAAGTCTCGGTACGGCAATTATTTGGCATCGATAGCGACCTCGACGTCCCGGCATTTTCGCAATCCAGCGAGCACGTACCCGACGTCGACGATGCCTATCGATTTGATCACAACACGACGCTCGCGATACTGGCGGGCTTCGCGCATAACCGCCGGGTGATGATTCAGGGTTATCACGGGACCGGCAAATCAACCCACATCGAGCAGGTAGCCGCACGATTGAATTGGCCGTGCATACGGGTCAATCTTGATAGCCACATCAGTCGGATCGACTTGATCGGAAAAGACGCGATCGTTCTTCGCGACGGCCGCCAGGTAACGGAATTTCGGGAGGGCATCTTGCCGTGGTGCTACCGCTCGGCAACGGCATTGGTGTTCGACGAATATGACGCCGGTCGGGCCGATGTCATGTTCGTCATTCAGCGGGTCCTTGAAGCTGAGGGCAGACTTACGCTGCTCGACCAGAACGAAGTGGTGCGCCCACACCCCGCGTTTCGGTTATTCTCAACGACAAACACCGTGGGCCTGGGGGACACGACTGGTCTGTATCATGGCACCCAGCAGATCAACCAAGGCCAGATGGACCGCTGGAATATCGTCGCCACGCTGAACTACCTGCCCCACGAAGACGAAGTGAACATCGTGCTGTCAAAAGTGCCTCAATACGACACCGACGAGCAGCGGAAGACGATCAGCAACATGGTGGTCCTCGCGGAACTGACGCGCGCCGGCTTTATGGGGGGCGATATTTCGACCGTCATGTCGCCACGTACGGTGATTACATGGGCCGAGAATACCGACATTTTCGGCAGTATTGGTCTTGCATTCCAACTCACCTTCCTCAACAAGTGTGACGAAGCCGAACGGTCGACGGTGGCTGAGTACTACCAGCGATGCTTCGACGAAGAACTGCCGGATTCGAGCGCCAACATAAGCGTTAACTGAAGCTGGTTGAGCTGACAGCGCTAATGAAAACTCACCCGGCTTGAGATCACTCAGTCTGAAGTCATTTGGCCTGAAATCATTTGGCCCAAATAAAAAGCCCGCTCGAAGAATTCACCCTCGCCGTTGCCGCAACGACGCGGGCAATCGCCGACAAAAGCGACCTTGTCGTCACTTATGGCCGCGATGCGGCTCGGCTTACCGGCAACCAACTCTATCTCCCGCAGCCATCACGCGAATTGACCCGCGGCGAGGTGACGTCGCTGCGCGGCACGGCGGATGCCCACGCGCTACGCCTGCGTCATCACGACGCGAAAGTGCATGCCGCGCGCATGCCCGAAGGTGCTGAAGCACGCGGCGTCTACAACGCAGCCGAACTGGCGCGTGTCGAATCGCTCGGTGCCAAGCGGATGCGCGGGGTCGCCGCCAACCTCGACGCGCTGCTTGAGGAGCACTATCGCAGCGCCGGTTATGGCGACATCGACAACAAAGAGGATGCGCCGATCGGCGAAGCGGTGGCGTTGATGCTGCGCGAGCGAATTACCGGCGCACCGCCGCCCAAATCGGCGCGCCGGATTGTTGAACTCTGGCGCGACGAGATCCTCGAGAAGGGCGCCGAGGACCTCGATTCGTTGGCTGGTGCAGCCGACGACCAAGAACACTTCACCAGGGCGGCGCGCAAACTGATCGCCGATCTCGGCCTTGCCGAGGAAGAAGACAATCAGGACTTGGAGGAACAGGACGAGGGCGGCGAAGAGGACGAACAGGATCAGCAGAGCGGTTCCGGCGACGGCTCGGACGACGACCAGGACAATAGCGAAACCCTTGCGGCGCAGGGTGAGCAGGACGGCCAGGATGGCGAAAGTGATGCCGAGGCTGCGATCAGCGCCGATATGCAGCTCGATACCGCTGGCGACGAAGAGCCGAGTGCGAATAAACGCACCCCTCAACCCGACAATTTACCCCCGCATCCAAACGATACCGACGGCTACAAAGTTTTCACCAGCAGCTACGATGAAATCGTCGGCGCCAAAGATCTTTGCGACGCCGAGGAGTTGGCCCGCCTGCGCCGCCACCTCGATCAGCAATTGGTCAGTCTGCAAACCTCGGTATCGCGACTGGCAAACCGACTCCAGCGCCGCCTATTGGCCAAGCAGAGCCGTTCGTGGGAGTTCGACCTCGATGAAGGCATGCTGGATGCGGCCCGGCTCGCCCGCATCGTCGTTAACCCGGAGCATCCGCTCTCTTACAAGATCGAGAAGGAGACCGAGTTCCGCGACACCGTGGTCAGCATGCTGATCGACAATTCCGGGTCAATGCGGGGGCGCCCGATTAGTGTCGCGGCAATGTGTACCGACATTCTCGCCCGCACGCTGGAGCGCTGCGGCGTGAATGTCGAGATCCTCGGATTTACCACGCGCGCCTGGAAGGGTGGGCAGTCACGCGAAGAGTGGTTGGGGGGCGGCAAGACCGCCAATCCCGGCCGGCTCAATGATCTTCGCCATATTGTATACAAATCAGCCGATGAGCCGTGGCGGCGGTCGCGCAAAAACCTTGGCCTCATGCTCCGCGAAGGTCTGCTCAAGGAGAATATCGACGGCGAAGCCATCCTCTGGGCCCATCAACGCCTGCTCGCACGACACGAGCAACGCAAGATATTGATGGTCGTTTCGGATGGTGCCCCAGTCGACGACAGCACACTGTCGGTGAACTCGGGCAACTATCTCGATCGCCATTTGCGCCAAGTCATCGATTGGATTGAAGCCCGCTCACCCGTGCAGTTGATCGCCATTGGCATCGGACACGACGTCACTCGCTACTATCGCCGTGCGGTCACGATTGTCGATGCCGAACAACTTGCCGGTGCCATGGTCGACCAATTGGCATCGCTGTTCGAGGAGGGTGACCTACCGCCGACGCGACGCGGGAGACGAAGCGCCGCGTAACGGCCGCGCGGGCAGCATTCGGGCCTGTGTCGCGTGGGTCGCAAACGACGGATCGTTGGCAGATGCGGTTGATCGCATGGAATTGCAATATGGCGTTGCATCGCAAGATTGACGCGTTGCTTAGCCTCAAGCCTGACCTCGCAATTGTCAGCGAATGCGCATCACCGGAAACATTAGAGGGTCGCGGATCGACGCATTGGATGGAGGCCGAACCGGTCTGGATCGGTCAAAACCCGCATAAGGGGTTAGCGGTATTTGCATTTAACGGCTATGCCGCGTGCCTCCACCACCCTTACCACCCGACCTTGAGATATATCGCGCCGATTCATGTGCACGGCCCGTTTGAGCTCAACGTGCTCGCCGTTTGGGCGCAAAACGCCAGCGCCGGCATCACCCGCAAACATCAATCGGGGCCGCTGCGGCGGGCGCTCACGAAGTACCGCGAATTTCTGCTAGAGAAAGTGGCACTCGTCGCGGGCGATCTCAACAGCAACACCATCTGGGACAAACCAGGCTGGCGTAACAACCATATGAAAAAGGTCGAAATCCTCGAGCAGATGGACCTCGTGAGCGCCTATCACGAGCTCAGGGGCGAACGCCATGGTGAGGAATCGATCCCCACCCACTATTGGCGAGACCGCCGCAAGGACGGGCCGACTTATCATATCGACTATGCCTTCGTGCCCCGCCGGTGGCTCAGCCGCATCAAGGAGTTCCAGATTGGTACGTTCGAAGACTGGTGCGGCAATGGACTTAGCGATCACGTCCCCATCGTCATCGACGTCGATCTGTGACCAGTTTGGCTACGCCATAGATCCACAGCTCCACCAAGTCCGGACCGTGGCTGGTGCCAGACCTTGAACCGGGAAAAATGATCGCCTGCCCTCAATCGCCGCCTTGCTGGACCCGCGACGGCTTCGGAGGGTCCAACCCTTGCCAATGAACCGTTCTTACCGCTGCGCGGAACTGCTCGGCGGTCAGTCGTATCACTTTGCTCGGTGTTCGTCCGGGCTCAATCACGACGGCGGTGAGCGGTTCTGTAAGAACAACGACCTCGCCCTGACGCGTTGTAATCTGTAATTCGCCATTGTCGATCAGCGCCAGCGTTAATTTGCCGGGCTCCTGAAGGCCCCAAAAATCGGTGCCGCGAATACCGATCGTCGCAATCGGCGTCGTGAGGGCAAGCGACCCGCCCGAGATCTTGTTGATCCGCCCCGATACCATGCGAACTGCGCCCTTGAGCAGCGTCAGCGCGTCACGAGCCTTACGACCGGGATCGTAGATGAACTCGTCAACGACGATCTCGCTATGATCGCCGAGAAAAAGCCGAGACCCATCCAGCAGATCCATCTCAACGCGAGTGCGCTCACCGGTGAGCAGTCTTGCGCCGAACGTAACATTGTCACCAGCGCTCATACGGGTCACCAGCGCACCTGATCGGGTGACCAGTTTTCCGCGTTTGCGGACGACATCACCGACATCGGGCCCAATCCACTCGGAAAACTGTTCGGGTGCGGCACCGCCTTGAGGACTAGCAAGAACCGGAGACGAAATCAGGCTTAGGACAAACGCGGCCAACGTTAGTCCAACGTTGATATTCCCGCGCCCGCGCGCCGCCGTCCGTGCTAGCGAAAACAGCTTCACGTTACCGCCTCCCTGAACAACCTGGTGATACGTGGGTTTCGCCCGCTCTACTTACAAGCCGACCAACTCGCGGCTCTCGTTTTTGTGAGGAGCGGTGGTTGCTGCCTAGTTGGCTGCGGCTGCGGCGAGGCTGCGGGCGAAGGCCTCGGTCTGGTCGTCGGCCGGGAAGAAGCTCTCGATCCGGATTTCCTGTAGCGTGACGTCCTGCGCGGTTCCAATCGTTGCGATGGTCGAAAACCACGACGCACGCTGACCGTCCTTCTCGAACGTTACCGTTAGTACCGGTGCGTCTGCCTGGGGTGGATCGGATTTCGCCAGTCCTTTGGCACCCCTTCATAGGCACAGAGTGCATCGACCACCGCGAAGGCATCCTCATCATGGGGCGACACCAAGGCCTCTCGATTAGGCACGATGCAACGCTACTCTGGCGACGCTCTCCCAGTCGACGATGTAGGGGCGAAGCAGTTGCGGATCAAACATCATATGCAGCAGGTTTGGCGGCGTGTTTGTTAGCGGCCGATCCGGCCCACAGAGAAACCCGATCAGATGCATCCCGGCCTGGTTGGATAACAGCATGTCCCAGCTGGCGTTAACGACCAGCGCCGGAAACGGTTCCTGTTGTGCCAACATGAAATCCAGAGCGCGTCGCACCGGGGCCAACGCCGCGTCGTCGAGCGCCGATTCCCGGTACATCGGCGCGTAACCCGCACCACCTAGTAACGAATTTCGTTCCCTCAGGGGCACTTCGAGAGCCTCCGCTAGCTTAAGAACCATCTCTCGGCTGGGTTGGGCGCGTCCGGTTTCCAGGAAGGAGACGTGGCGTGACGAGGACTCAGCCGCGAGTGCCAGATCAAGTTGGCTCAGTCGCCGAAACGCTCGCCACTCCCTAAGCAGGGAACCGAATGCTGGTGTGTGAATATGAACGTCACTCATGTCTCTGTCCCTCAACAAAGCCTAACGAGATGGCATAGGTTGCGACATTACCTCCGAGGTAATTGCAACGCCTGCGCAGAAACCCCAATTCTAGTGGATGAAATCCACTAGGACCTCATGACGGAGGCTTACATGACAACTACCGAAGCTCTAACCGTACCAGCCGCGCCCTCATTGCTACGTACCGCACTGATCGGGAATGCTGTTTTTTCAGCCGTCTCCGGTATCGTGCTCGCGGCGGTGCCAACAAAGATATCGGCGTTGATCGGGGTCGATGCCCCGTTCGTCCTCGCATTGCTGGGCGTTGGTTTGGTTCTGTATGCCACGGCACTATTTTTTGCCGCCAGGCAATGCCCGATCAGCAGTTACGTCGCGTGGACCGCGATCGCCATGGACGATGGATGGGTCATCGGCAGCATCGCGCTATTGGTGTTCGCACCGACCCTGTTCTCGCCGTTCGGTATCTGGTTGGTTGCGGTCGTCGCTGCCATCGTTGCCGGATTTGCGATCGTCCAATTTCTCGGCTTACGCCGGAAAGGGTGACATCTTCGCACCGCTCAGGCACGACAAAGGCAATCTTGTGCTGGCGTCTCCCGCACCAGATTGTTTTCCAACCACACCGACGCGAGCGATTCGTTGAGCCCGCTCAATCTAGCTGACGCGGGCCAGCTCAGACGTTGGTCTCGAGGAATGCCAGCGTCCGCTGCCAGGCGAGATCTGTGTCAGGCTTGTCATAGCGGCCAGAGGTCGGATTCGCAAACCCGTGATCGGCTTCATACCAGTGGTATTCGAGGCTCTTGCCCGCGGCCTTCATTTCTCTAGCGAAGCCCTCGACCATTGGCTTGTTGATGAACCCATCGCGCGTCGCAAAGTGGCCTTGAACCGGGCCTTTCAAAGCGCTGAGTTGGGCTGCTTTTTTGGCGACGTTGCCGTAGTAGATCACCGTCGCATCGACCGGTGCTGCCAGCGAGGCGTTGAGAGACCAGCCGCCGCCGAAGCACCAGCCGATGGTCGCCACCTTGCCGCTACTGTGCTCATGCCGCCTCAACCAAGCGACCCAGGACGCGAGCGTATCGGTTGCTTCGGCCGGTTTCACTCCCTGCATATAGCGACGTGCTTCGCTGGCGTCGCCCGACGATTTGCCGTTATAAAGATCAATCGCGAGCGCAACATAACCTTGCTTCGAGAACTCTGCTGCGACGGCTTTGATCTGGTCGTTCAGGCCCCACCATTCGTGGACCAGAACAATCGCGGGTACTTTGGCAGTACCCGGTAGCGCCAGCGACGCGTTCACCGAACGTCCACCCTTTGTCGTTAGGGAGACCTGCTGCAGGTCCGTGGCGGCGGCGCTTGCAAGCATTGGATCGGCAAGGATCGTTGCCAGCGACAATCCAGCAGCGCCTTTGAGAACGGTCCGTCGTGCGTACATGATAGGTTCTCCTTCATTCGCGGCGTTTCGTAGTCGACATTTATCACGAGACGCGTCCACACCAAGTATGCGCCGATCGGTCGTTGATCGACACACAAGAGCACGTGAGATTTCACAAACCCATGATCCGGCTCGCTACGGTTCTCGCTATCACGACGCTCATGGTCGCGCTTCCGCGTGACCTGCTCTCTGGCCTCACGCTGCATGCAAACCCCATCGAAATAAACGTACGGCCGGTCCATCTTCATCCCGACAAACCATCCGTTGACAGGGTCGGACGGCTACGATTCCGCGGCGGCCTGCGCCTAACATCTCGCGATCGCCGGTTTGGCGGCCTATCTGGACTCACGTTCATCGGCCCCGACCAGCTGCTTGCGGTTTCCGACCGCGGATGGTGGATTTCCTTCCGCATCGTCGAGACGGACGGCCGTCTTGTTGGCATCAACAATGCGACCCTCGATCCCATGCGTGATGTTCGCGGCGATCGGCTCACGTCGGACCGCGATGCGGAGGCTATCGAGATTTCGGCGGACGGCACGATTGTTGTCGCATTCGAACGGCGCCATCGGCTGTGGCGCTATCCACCGCCGCCCGCGCATGTCACGGCGACGGCGTCGGAACTGCCGGGGTTGGCAGCCTGGTCGGCGCTTCCTTCAAACGGGGGCTTCGAGGCAATGGCGATGCTATCAAGCGGTCGCCGCCTGTTGATTGCCGAACATGGGCGCAAAGGCGAAAACGATCTCGCCGCTTGGCTGTTCGAGCGCGGCCACTATCAGCAGCTCACTTATGCGACGATCGGCGAGTTCGTTCCCACCGATCTCGCCCGCCTCGCGAGCGGCGATCTCATCGCCCTCGAACGGCGCTTTACGGCGGTCGGTGGCTTCGCGAGCCGACTGCAGATCATCGACCCACAGTTGATCGGCCGCGGCGCCCGCCTGGTTGGTCGCGAAATCGCTCGTCTGGAGCGGCCATTGCTGATCGAGAACTTCGAAGGTATTGCAGTTCGCGACCGGCCCCACGGAGCAGCAGATGTTTTTGTAGTATCAGATGACAATTACAACCCGCTGCAACGCACACTGCTTCTATCGTTCAGGCTGGAGGCCGCCGCCGTCAACAAATCCAATACCATCGCGCCGCCAAATTCACCCGCGCCCCCGGTACGATGAGACCTCGATATCCGGTATCCAAACGCCTTCCGGCGGCGAGCCCGTCTGAAAGAAAACGTCGATCGGAATACCACCGCGCGGATACCAATACCCTCCCAAACGAAGCCATTTCGGATCAAGTTCTGATGTCAATCGCTTGGCAATCCCGACACTGCAGGCTTCATGAAACTCACCCTGGTTGCGAAACGATCCCAAGAAGAGCTTGAGGGATTTGCTCTCGAGGATAACTTTCCCAGGGATGTAGTCGATAACCAGGTGAGCGAAATCCGGCTGACCTGTAATCGGGCACAGCGAGGTGAATTCGGGACAGGTGAAGCGCACGACGTAGTCGGCATCATCATGCGGGTTCGGGATCGTCTCGAGCAGAGCTTCGTCCGGCGACGCCGGCAGCGCCGTCGGTTTTCCAAGTTGAGATAGGTCGGCGTTCGCCATCTGAAATCCTCACTGTCTTTGCGTTAGCGTTATCTTTGCCGCTCGCATTCATGCCCACGACCGACTATTTTCGCCGCGCCGCACGGACTTTGGACCATGGAAAACGCTCAGCCAACCACCCGCGACCAGGCGCCCATTTCCTATCGCTTCGTTGTCGTCGTGGCGATTTTCGTTACCTGCCTGATTACGTCGAACATCATTGCCACCAAGATCATCGCGGTCTCGGGCCTGTTGCTAACGGCCGCAATCGTAATTTTCCCGGTCAGCTACATCATCGGCGACGTCCTCACCGAAGTTTACGGCTATGCCAGAGCCCGCCAAGTGATCTGGCTCGGCTTCCTTGGCAATCTTATTGCCGTCGTCGCGATTTGGCTCGGCGGCTTGCTGCCGGCCGCGGCGTTCTGGGAACACCAACCTGCCTACGACGCTATCCTCGGCGCGGCGCCACGTATTCTCATGGCCTCTTTCCTGGCCTACCTGGTCGGAGAGTTCGCCAATTCCTATGTCCTCGCGAAGATGAAGATCGCGACCGCCGGCCGACGGCTGTGGCTGCGTACCATCGGATCGACGCTGGTTGGGCAGGGTTTGGATTCCGTGATTTTTGTTATCGTCGCCTTCGCTGGCATCCTCCCCACCGAGGCGCTCGCCATAGCGATCGTCACCCAGTGGCTCGTCAAGTCCGCCTACGAGGCCCTGGCAACGCCAATCACCTATGTCGTCGTGGGCTATCTAAAACGCAAAGACGGTGTTGACACCTTCGACACCGATACGCGGTTCAATCCGCTGACGGTGTCAGACTCGTAACCGCGCCTTTTGGGGTCGTCCGTCGGTCGCCTGACCGAACTAGGCGCTTGCCTGTTTCTCATTGAGGGCTTTTTTGATGCCCTTCTTGATCCGCCGCGCCTTGATCGACAACGCCTCATCGCGGGATTTCAAAAGAAACGGGTCGAGGCCACCATTGTGCTCGACTGAGCGGATGGCGTGGGTCGACACCGACAGCCGAAAACCGCGCTTGAGAGAATCGGAAAGCAGTGTGACGGTCTGGATATTCGGCAAGAAGCGCCGGCGTGACCGATTCTTGGCGTGGCTGACATTGTTTCCAGTCAGCACACCCTTGCCCGTAAGCTCGCAGCGCCGTGCCATGATGCTTCCTTCGTCTACGACGTGAAATCGGCGGCGACTATTACGTGACGCGGGCGAGAGCGTCAACCCTATCCCCTAGCGTTTACGAAACGCTTCGATCAGTTCGGCAGCGGCCTGCGACGGAACCAGCAGGTTAGCAGCAACCTGCGCCTCCAACTTTGCCGCGAATTCGTTTGTCGCCGGGTCGTTGCGAAGTTGTTCCAAAATCCCCTCATTAACATCGCGCCACAGCCAATTCTTGGCCTGCTGCTGACGGCGATCGGCGATCTCACCGTTAGCGCCAAGCGCGGTTTGATGACGCTGGATTATCTGCCAGATTTCGTCGATCCCGGTGCGCCCCAATGCCGAGCACATTGCGATTTCGGCTGACCATGATGTCGTCAGGGGCCGCAACAGCGACAGTGCGTTTTGATATTCCGCGGCAAGTCGTTTTGCCGGCCCCGCGAGATCACCGTCGGCTTTGTTCACGATGACTAGTTCCGCCAATTCGACGACGCCGCGTTTCAAGCCCTGCAGTTCGTCGCCGCCGCCCGGCGAAAGGATAAGCGTAAAAATATCGACCATATCGGCGACCGCGGTTTCGGATTGGCCGACCCCGACCGTCTCGATAATGACCACCTCGTAGCCAGCCGCTTCGCACAGCAGCATGGCCTCGCGGGTGCGGCGCGCGATACCGCCCAATGTCCCGCGCGATGGTGAGGGTCGAATATAGGCCCCGGGGTGGCGCGCGAGATCCGCCATGCGGGTTTTGTCGCCTAGAATCGAACCGCCCGATCGGCTCGACGAAGGATCAACGGCCAACACCGCCACCTGCTTACCCTGGGCAACGAGGTGTAACCCAAACGCTTCGATAAAAGTCGACTTGCCGGCGCCGGGCGGGCCGGTAATACCAATTCGAATCGCGGCCCCGGTTTTTACAAGCAGCGCCGAGATCAGTTCACCCGCCTGGCGGATATCGTCGGGGTTGGCTGATTCAACAAGCGTGATCGCCCGTGCAAGCGCGCGGCGATCGCCGGCGACAACGGCGGTTGCGAAATCTTGTTCCACGCGAGGAGCTTGGCTCACGGGCGCCGCGATCCGGTCTCGCCGAACCGACCGGCGCCGAGTCTATTTCTTGCCTTGGGCCAAATGTCTTGCAAGGGCATCGATCAGTCGTTTTCGCGAACTCTGTGGAATTTGATCTATGACTTTGGCTCGGTGTGCCATCGCTTTGTTAATCAGCGTCAGGCGTTCCGCCGTCAACGGGATGTCCGGACGATCCAGAGCGGCCCGTATTCCCTCCTCGATTCGAAGCGTCTCAACCGATTGGTCCATGCGCTCGGTCGCGCCGACCTTGCGTTTGAGCTCTTCGATCGGATTCGACGGCCGCTGGTCTTCAATCTGGTGGGTTTTCGAGCGTGGAGTCGCCGCTACGGGTTGTTTGCCGACCGGTTCGGTAAACAGATTGCGCAAGAATCGCTTGATCATGAAAACAGGTACATCACTGTCGTTGAGAAATTGTACCCTCTCCGGCGGGTTGCTGCCACGCCGACCTGAAAGAGCACCACAACCGATGAAGAGATCAAGCGATATCATCACGGCATTGCGTGACCTCAAAAGTCCCAAAGACCGTGCCGGCATGGCCCGCTTTGGCATCAATGTCGACAACGCACTAGGTATTTCGGTCAAGACACTCCGGCGTCTGGCCAAGGACATCGGGCCCGATCACGAGCTCGCGCTGGCACTTTGGCAAAGTGGCATACACGAAGCCCGCATCCTGGCTTCGATCGTAGCCGATCCAAACCTATTCAAAGCACAACATGCCCGCGCGTGGGTCAAAGACTTCAACTCCTGGGACTTGTGCGACCAATGTTGCCAGAACTTGTTCTGGCAGATCGACGGCGCGCGTGAACTCGCCTTGTCGTGGGTCGCGAATCGTCGGGAATTTACCAAGCGCGCGGGCTACACGATCCTCGCCGTGCTCGCGTTCAAAAGCAAAACACTCACCACCGATGAAATCGCAGCGTTTCTTCCTGTCATCGAGGCGGGTGCAGCGGACGACCGAAACTTCGTTAAGAAAGCCGTCAACTGGGCGTTGCGGCAGGTCGGCAAGCGCAATCCCGTTCTTAATCTGCAAGCCATCGCCTGTGCCGAGCGACTGCTGGCGCATGACGAGAAAAGTGCGCACTGGATCGCCCGCGACGCGCTCCGAGAACTCACCAGCGATAACGTGCAGCGCCGACTCCAGACTCGGCAATGAGTGGCGTTGGCGCTCCAAAGAAACAACCCAACCCTTCAACCCTTGCCTCAGCGTACCCATATGTTTGGCAGGACAAGACCAATAGGCAAAGGGTAGTTGCACGATGACCGATACGACCCACGAATCTGTACCGCAACCAGGCCGGCGGCCATATACCGATCGCCACACCTGGAGCTGGTCTACACGTTGTTGTTTGTGATCGCGTTAACGTCGCTGAAGTCGTGTTGTGGGCGATTACGGCGATCCAGTTCCTATTCAAACTCTTTACCGGTGAGCCCAATCGGCAATTGCGCGGTTTCGGCCAGAGTCTCGGAACATTTGTTTACGACGTGATTCTGTTTCTGACCTTCCAAAGCGACGAAAAACCGTTCCCATTTGCGCCCTGGCCGAACGGAGTGCCCGCAGGTGTCGGGACAAAACGGCGCAGTCGGGCGGCGAAGAAGAACGATGAGGCCTAACCGCTTATTTCGGCTGCTTTGCGGCGACCGCTTAACTGATCAAGGATATCGAGCGCCGCCACCTGGACGTTTGTGCCCGGGCCATAGATTCCGGCCACCCCAACACCGTGGAGAAAGTCATAATCTTGCGGCGGAACCACGCCGCCGCAGACCACCAGGATGTCGCCGGCGCCCTGCTCGCGCAGCGCCTCGATCAACTGCGGCACGAGCGTCTTATGTCCCGCCGCCTGACTCGAAACGCCGACGATATGCACGTCGTTTTCGATCGCCTCGAGCGCCGCTTCGCCGGGGGTCTGAAATAGCGGCCCGATATCGACGTCGAAGCCGATATCGGCAAACGCTGAGGCGATGATTTTGGCGCCGCGATCGTGACCGTCCTGGCCCAGCTTGCACACGAGAATGCGCGGCCGTCTGCCTTCACCGTCGGCGAAGCCGCGGATTGCGTCCTGAACTTTCTGAAAGCCTTCATCGTCGGCAAAGGCCCCGCCATAAATGCCGGTAACGCCTCGGGTTGCGGCGCGGTGACGACCGAACACGGCCTCCATTGCGTCGGAAACTTCGCCGACCGTAGCCCGCGCTCTGACCGCATCGATCGAGAGGGCGAGCAAGTTGGCGTCGCTGGCCGCGCCTTCTTTCAATTTATCTAGAGCCGCCCGGCAACCGGCCTCGTCGCGATCATTGCGCATTCGTTTCAACCGCTCGAGTTGTTGCTCGCGCACCCGCGTATTGTCGATGCTGAGGATATCGACGGCATCAATCTCGTCGGATTGGTATTTGTTGACGCCAACGATCACTTCCGCGCCGCGATCGATCAGTGCCTGCCGCTTGGCGGCGCTTTCCTCGATGCGAAGCTTCGGCATGCCTTGTTCGACCGCCTTCGTCATACCGCCCAGGTCTTCCACCTCTTCGATCAGATCCCAGGCCGCGGTCGCCAGGCTGTGGGTGAGGTGTTCCACATAATAACTCCCCGCCAGGGGATCGACGACGTGACGGACGCCGGTTTCCTCAGCCAGAATCAGCTGTGTGTTGCGCGCAATTTTGGCTGAAAAGTCAGTCGGCAAAGCCATCGCCTCGTCGAACGCATTGGTGTGTAACGACTGCGTGCCGCCGAGAACCGCCGCCATCGCCTCATAAGCGGTGCGAACGACATTGTTGTAGGGATCTTGCTCAGTCAGGGAAACGCCGGACGTCTGGCAGTGCGTACGAAGCATCGCCGAACGTTCGTCCTTGGGGTCGAATTGCCTGACGATGCGGTCCCACAGCAAACGTGCGGCGCGAAGCTTGGCGACCTCCATGAAGAAGTTCATGCCGATGCCGAAAAAGAACGATAGCCGTGGCGCAAACGCATCGATGCCAAAACCACGATCGATTGCGGCGCGTACATATTCGAGGCCATCGGCGAGGGTGAATGCGAGTTCCTGTACCGCAGTCGCACCTGCCTCCTGCATGTGATAGCCGGAAATCGATACCGAGTTGAACTTGGGCATGTGCGCGGCCGAATAGGCGATGATATCGGCGACGATTCGCATGCTTGGGCCGGGCGGATAGATGTAGGTGTTGCGGACCATGAACTCCTTGAGAATGTCGTTCTGAATGGTTCCGGCGAGATCCGCCTGATCGACGCCCTGCTCTTCTGCTGCGACAATGTAACCGGCCAAAACCGGCAAGACCGCACCGTTCATCGTCATCGACACGCTCATCTTGTCGAGCGGAATGCCGTCAAACAGGATCTTCATGTCCTCGACCGAATCGATCGCCACGCCGGCCTTGCCGACATCGCCCACGACTCGTTCGTGATCGGAGTCGTATCCTCTATGGGTGGCGAGGTCGAACGCCACCGATAGGCCCATTTGTCCGGCGGCGATATTGCGACGATAAAACGCGTTGGACTCCTCGGCGGTTGAGAAGCCGGCATATTGGCGGATCGTCCATGGCCGGCCGGCATACATCGTCGCCCGCGGGCCGCGCATGAATGGCGAAATGCCAGGCAGCGAATTCAGCGGGAATCCCGTGGCCTCGATTTCATCAAGATCGGCCGCGGTGTAGATCGGTTTAACGTCGATCCCTTCGGGCGTTTGCCAAACCAGCTCCTGCGGACCGCGTCCTTTGAGTTCGCGACTTGCCGCAGTCTGCCAATCCGCGAGCGACGAAGACCCCTTGAACGAAGCCTTTTTAGACAACTTTTTTGGGGCTGAAGGCTTTGCCGCCAACTTGCGCACGGGCCGCTTCGCGGCGCCTCGCAAGGTCTTCGTTTTGGCTGTTTTCCTAGTGTTTCCAGGCATTTTTAGAGCCTCCGCGGCTGCCTGCAGTATGCTAAGCAGCCACTGGCAAGTCAAACGGCGGCGACGTTGCCGGAGGCTGGCGACGGCCGCGCAATCGTTGTGCTCCCAAGAATGTCGTAGGGGTACCATGCGTTTGATTTCTTTGGCTAAAATAGATGGGCTGGAGGACACTCATGAAACTCAACGACGATTTCAGCAAGCCGGTCGACAAGCCCTTCGCCGATGCTGTGTGGGTAGCCTCACCGCTGGCCGGGGTTGACCGTCACATGCTCGACCGCATTGGTGACGAAAAAGCGCGCGCGACCACCATCGTGCGCTATGCCCGGGACAGCCATTTTTCGACCCACACACATGATGAGGGCGAGGAATTTGTTGTCCTCGAGGGCACCTTCTCGGACTCGACCGGCGATTTTGGGCCGGGCGTTTATGTCCGTAATCCACCGGGTTCAGCGCACGCACCGTGGAGCGTAGGCGGCACCACAATCTTCGTGAAGCTCCGCCAGTTCGATCCCGCCGATAGCGCGCGTATCGTCATCGATCCCAGCACCGCCGACTGGATCAAGGCTAGCGCGCCCGGCGTGTCGACATTGCACCTCCACGCATTCGCAGACGAGACCGTGTCGATGGCCCGCTTCGCGCCCGGGGCGGTCCTGCGAGATCAAATTTATGCCGGCGGACTTGAAATGCTGGTCATTGACGGTGAGATTGCGCTCGACGGAATTTCTCATCACCGGTGGGATTGGCTGCGCCGCCCGGCCGGCACCAAGCTCGACCTCGCAAGCAGCGACGGCGGCACCATCTACCTTAAGACCGGTCACCTCGCGGAATGAGAAAAATTCGCAGCCGCCCTTGCAACATCGGCGCGAAGTCACAATAGTTTAAGCGATGAGGAGCGTTGACCTCACGAGCTCCGGTGGGCGTATCGTCGCCGTTCTCGGGCCGACCAACACCGGCAAGACCCATCTCGCGGTCGAGCGCATGCTCGGCCACAACAATGGCATCATCGGTCTGCCACTGCGGTTGCTGGCGCGCGAGATCTACGATCGCATTGCCGCCGCATGCGGGCGCAACCGTGTCGCGCTGGTCACCGGCGAAGAAAAAATCGTTCCTGCCAATGCGAGCTATGTCGTTTGTACGGTCGAGGCGATGCCTCTTGATCGCGATTTTGCGTTTGTTGCGGTCGACGAGATCCAGCTCGCGGCCGACCCCGAACGCGGCCACGTCTTTACCGACCGCCTCCTCAATGCGCGCGGCTACCAGGAAACCATGTTTCTTGGTTCGGAGACCATCCGGCCGCTAATCAAGAAGCTGGTACCGCGGGCCGAATTTGTCACCCGGCCACGCTTTTCCAAACTGACGTATGCCGGAACCAAAAAGCTCTCGCGTCTGCCACCGCGCTCGGCCATCGTGGCGTTTACCGCCAGCGAGGTTTATGCCATTGCGGAGCTGGTGCGGCGTCACCGCGGCGGTACCGCCGTCGTCCTCGGCGCATTAAGTCCGCGCAGCCGCAATGCCCAGGTCGCGCTGTTCGAGGATGGCGAAGTCGATTACATGGTTGCGACCGATGCGATCGGGATGGGACTTAATCTCAACGTCGATCATGTCGCCTTTGCATCGCTGCGCAAATTCGATGGCTGGAGCACGCGACCGCTGCGACCCGCGGAACTCGGTCAAATCGCCGGTCGCGCCGGCCGGCATATGAACGCTGGCACGTTTGGCTGCACTGCCGACGCTGCCGCGCTCGAACCGGAAATCGCCGACGCCATCGAAAACCACCGATTTCCAAACCTGCGTAAGATATTTTGGCGCGAAAGCAATATCGACTTCGGCTCGCTCGATGCGTTGATTCGCTCTCTTGAGCGGCGCCCCGCGCGCCGCGAACTCGCCGCCGCTCCGATCAGCGAGGACCTTGCCGCGCTGCGCACGCTCGCCGTCGCGCCGGAGATTGCCGGTCACGCCAGCTCGCCGGCAGCGCTGCGTTTGCTATGGGATGTCTGCCAGGTTCCGGACTACCGCAACCATGGCCGACGTACACACGCGCATGCTGTCGCAAATATTTCTGCATCTATTGAGCGACGAAGCTCGGATCCCAACCGATTGGTTGGCGGCACAAGTTGACCGCCTTGATCGAACCCACGGCGATATCGACGCCCTGGCAACCCGCATCGCCCATGTTCGAACCTGGACCTACGTCTCTCATAAGTCGGACTGGATCGACGATGCGGCGCATTGGCAGGAACGGGCGCGGGCGATCGAAGATCGCCTTTCCGATGCGCTGCACGATCGTCTCACCCAACGCTTCGTCGATCGCCGTACCTCAGCTCTCACCAAGCGGCTCAAAGACAGCAGCGAGCTTATCGCGGCGGTCGCCGAGGATGGCGATGTTTTGGTCGAAGGCCATAGCGTCGGCCGCATCGAAGGATTGAGATTCGTGCCTGAGAGCAGTGCGCGCGATGCCGACGGTCGTACCCTCCGAGCCGCGGCGGTTCGCGCGTTGGCCAACCCGATTGTCGCACGTGCCAACGCGCTGGCGGGCGACGCCGACACGGCGTTTGTGCTTTCTGGCGACGGCCACCTGAATTGGCACGGTGCACCCGTGGCCAGTCTGACGGCCGGCCAGGACGTACTGTCCCCGCGAATTGCGCTGCTACCAAACGATCTATTACACGGCGCAACCCGTGAACGCGTCCAAAGCCGCATCGAATCGTGGAAGGAACAATATCTCGCGCGTCACCTGGCGCCGCTTCGTGCGGTCAGGACAAGCGATCTCAGCCAAGCAGCGCGCGGCTTGGTTTATCAACTGGTCCAAAGCCTCGGATGCCTGGTGAACCGGAACGCCGGAACGCAACTCGCCGCCCTCAACGCCGAGGACAAAAAGCTTCTGAGAATACGGGGTGTCCGCCTCGGGTCGCAGGCGATCTATCTGCCGGCGATGTTCAAACCGGCTCGTCGAAACCTGCTGGCGCGCTTGTGGAAGATCTACCACCCTGAAACCGACGTTGATATTCCCGACGCTGCGGCGGCGTCGGTGCCGGCAACATCGGGCGCCGAGGTCAAGCTGCTCACTGCACTCGGATTTGTGACCATCGGCCCGCGTGCCATCCGGATCGATCTTGCTGAACGCGTACGTCGCGATCTGTATCGCTTGGCCCGCCGCCGTGAGTCCGCAAAGCTCCACGAACTCATGGCCCTGGTCGGCTGCCCACGCGATGAATTCAGTGGCGTTCTCGCCGCGTTGGGCTTTAAAGCATTGGATACCGGCGAGACCGTCGTGATCGAAGCGCTGCCGCGCGAGCGTCGGCTGGGCCGAGCTCGGCGGCCGCGCAAACAGCAAACCGCGCCACCACCGAGCCCGGATTCTCCCTTTGCGGTGCTCGCTGATCTTCAGGTTAAGCCGATCCAATCGTGACCGACGCTGTCGACGATACCCAACGCCTGGATAAGTGGTTGTGGTATGCCCGCTTCTTCAAAACCCGTACCCGCGCAACCGCGATCTGCCGCAAACGGCGGATTCGCGTTAACCGCGCGGTGATCACCAAACCGAACCATCTGTTGCGTGAAGGCGACGTTCTAACCTTTCCGCAGGCCTCCCGCATTCGCGTCGTGCGCGTGCTCAAGCTGGGCGAGCGCCGCGGTCCTGCGCCCGAGGCTCAAACCCTCTTCGAGGATCTTGAACCCGCAGCCGAATAGAGTGTTTCGGGATTGAATCCACTCGCTGGCGGCCGTTGCCGGAGGCGCGGTGCTGTGATAGGCCACGCGAATGATAGATCGCATTAAATCGCTGCTCTCGCGCGGCTCCCAAAGCGCCAGCGAAGCCAGTAAAGAGATCACGACCTACCCTGATCGACACCTCGCGCTTGCGGTCCTGATGGTCGAGGCCGCCTATATCGATGGCTCATTCGATGAGGTTGAAAGGGCAACCATCAGCGGCCTCGCGCAGCGCAGCTTCGAACTCAATGAGACCGAAGTTGCGAGCCTGCTCAGCGCCGCGGAGGTGTTGCACCAGAGCGCTGTGGATCTCGTTCGTTTCACCCGCGTCGTGAAAGACTCGTTTACGCCGGAGGAACGAATTGAAGTTATTGAAATGATATGGGAAGTGGTCTATGCGGACGGGCGTATCGATGACTTCGAGGCCAACCTGATGCGGCGTTTGGGTGGGCTTTTATATGTTCCTGATCGCGACCGCGGGGCGGCGCAAAAACGAGTTGCGGCGCGTCTTGCCAGTGATCGGGAGGATCACTAAGTTATGCGCCGAAAAGTTAGCGTCGAGTCGGCGGGCGAATCCGCCAGTTTGCGGAGATTTCGATGACCTACATCGTCAATGAGAACTGTATCAAGTGTAAATACATGGATTGTATCGAGGTGTGCCCGGTAGATTGTTTTTACGAGGGCGAAAACATGCTCGTCATCCATCCCGATGAGTGCATCGATTGCGGTGTGTGCGAACCGGAGTGCCCGGTTGAAGCGATCGTCCCCGATACCGTCGGCGACCAAGAGCGTTGGGTTGAGCAAAATCGTCAATATGCGGAGACTTGGCCCAATATCACGCGCAAGGGCACACCGCCGGCTGACGCCGACGAATGGGCCAATATTGAGAAGAAATACGAAGAGCATTTCAGCGCTAATCCGGGCCAGGGCTCTTAGCGACGTTCACGGTTGCCACGCAACCTTCTCCACAGTCACTAGGTGAAATCCGCTACGGCGCCTAGGAATCCGCCGTAGTTTGTGGTAGAGTGCTCCTGCACGTCGGGGATACTTCGAATCGCGGTGAATACCCGATAGCGAAAGTATATGCCGCCGGTTGGGCGGCAAAATATTAGGCGCTCGCCGCCCGAGGGCGGCGATTTATTTATGAATCGCAGTTATTTGAGTGTGCGCGCTCTGCGGAGCATGCCTCACCAATGTTGGCGATCTTGGGAGAGACGGGTGAACCCGTCTCGTTTTCGCAAGTGAGGAAGCCCGAGCAGTGCCAGTGCTCTGCGATTGGGCTCAAGATAGGTAAAAATGGCTAGAAAAAAGCGGACGAACAAGTTTGCGTCGAATGACTACGTCGTCTACCCGACCCATGGTGTTGGCAAGATTAGCGCCATCGAGCATGCCGAAATTGCTGGCATCAAAGCCAAGTTCTACGTCGTCGCGTTCGAGAAGGACAAGATGACGCTGCGTGTACCGCTCGACAAGGCGGATAACACCGGAATGCGCAAGCTCAGTACGAAAGACGAAATGCAGCAGGCGCTGACGACCCTGAAAGGTCGGGCTCGCGTCAAACGCACGATGTGGAGCCGTCGCGCCCAGGAATATGAAGCGAAGATCAATTCTGGCAGCCCGGTTTCGATTGCCGAAGTGATCCGCGATCTTCATCGCAGCGCGGGCAAGCCGGATCAGTCCTACAGTGAGCGTCAACTCTATGAGGCGGCGCTGGATCGCTTGGCGCGTGAGTTGGCGGCGGTCGAACGAATCGACGAGAACGCAGCAACCGAAAAGCTCGAGGACGTGTTGCGGGCCGCCTGAGCGCCCACAAGAAGGCCGCAACAGGCCCAACGCGACAACAATCAAAGAGCCCGGGTGCGAACCCGGGCTCTTTTTCGTGTTTCACCCTTTTTCCTGGTTATTATGCGACGTGGCCGATAACGACGAGAGATTTGCAGTCTTGACGCAAAGCCAACGCGTGTGGGCGATTGGCGCCATCCACGCCGACGTGGATCGGCTTCAAGCGGTCCACGCCGAATTGGAAACCCGCTTCGAACTAGGCGATCGGCTGGTTTACCTCGGCAATTATCTCGGCGGCAGCGGCCGTGTCATCGATACGCTCGATGAACTGACCGCCTTTCGTCGGCGGCTGTTGGTGCCGGGGATGGAGGCCACCGATATCGTCTACCTGCGCGGCTCGCAGGAGGAGATGTGGCACAAGTTGCTGCAAATTCAGTTTGCCACCGGCCCCGGCGAAGTCCTGACATGGATGCTCGACCAGGGAATCGGTGCCACGTTATCCGCTTATGGCGGCGACCCGGAAGTTGGCCACATGCGATTTCGCGAGGGCGTCGTCGCCGCCACCCGCTGGACCGGCGACTTGCGCACCGCCATGCAAGCCCATCCTGGCCATGCCGATGTTCTCAACGATCTCAAGCGCGCCGCCTACACCGAAGGCGGTGAGTTGTTGTTCGTGCACGCCGGCATCGATCCGGGCCGCCCGCTCACCGAACAGGGCGACACCTTCTGGTGGGGCAGCGGCTACTTCGCCGATATGGACCAGCCTTTCGCGGGTTTCCGTCGCGTGGTGCGCGGTTTCGACCGCCAGCAGCGCGGCGCCACGATGACCGACCACACCTCCTCGCTGGACGGTGGATGCGGATTTGGCGGCTCCCTGATCGCTGCATGTTTCACTCTCGACGGCGAAAATTGTGATCGGATCGAAATCTAGAGATCTTTTTTCTACAGTAACTTCAACAACTTATAGAAAATTCGACAACGCCTCTAAGGCCCTTGACGAGCGTTATATTCATACCGATATAATGCTTTGCATACGGTGCAATTAGGCGCCGTCGTGCCTGCGGCTATGATCGCCGCGCACGAGCTGCCCAAGTAGATCAAATTGGCAACCAATTTGGGGACCGACTTGGATACCGGGTGGCAGGAGGTGGGCTGATGGGCTACATCGACACACCGGAAACACTGCAAGCCAACCGCAAGTTCATTCGCAAGGCGATGAAGGTCGGCCTGCTTGAAGTCGAGCACGAGCGCGATTTGGCGCGGCGCTGGCGCGACCATGGCGACGAGCACGCCTTGCACGAGATGGTTACCGCCTATATCCGCCTCGTCGTCAGCATGGCCACGAAGTTTCGTAGCTACGGCCTGCCGCTCGGCGACCTGGTCCAGGAGGGATGCATCGGATTGATGCAGGCGGCGGCACGATTTGATCCCGAACGCGAGGTCCGGTTCTCCACCTACGCGTCGTGGTGGATCCGCTCCTCGATTCAAGACTTCATCTTGCGCAATTGGTCAATCGTGCGCACCGGAACCACGGCGGCTCAGAAGTCGTTGTTCTTTAATCTGCGCCGCTTGAAAGCTCAGATCGAGCGCACTGAGGCCGGCCGCATTGACGCCACGATGCGAACCAGGATCGCCGACGCGTTACGCGTTTCCGAACGCGATGTCGCCATGATGAGCGCCCGGCTTTCAGGAAACGATAAATCGCTCAATGATCCGGTCGGCGAATCCGGCGACGGCGAATTGCAGGATTTCATTCCCGACGGTGCCGAGTCACCCGAAGACGTGGTGGTGGCAAGCCGCGACGCAGAAGTGCGCAGCGGATGGATCGAACAGGCCATGGCCGATCTCACGCAGCGCGAACAAACCATCATCCGCGAGCGTCGTTTAGCGGACAAAGGCCTGACCTTGTCGGCGCTCGGCGAGCGTCTTGGTATCAGCAAGGAACGGGTGCGACAAATTGAGCACGAGGCCTTGGGCAAGCTTAAGCAGGCGATTACCCGAAACGTCGGCGACCCGGTTCTCGCGGGTCTCGTCAACGGGTGAGTCCGGCTAAAGTCGACGAAACCCTCGTTCAGCTACGATTTGCTCGCGACGCTTCAACCACGATCTTGACGCGCTGACCGACGCGCAAACGGTCGCTAGGCCCGAGTCCATTGAGGGCGCGGAAGCGTTCGACCTGAAAATCGCGGAACGGGAGCCGCGCGGCAAGCGTGTTGACGCTGTCGCGCGCACCTACCGTTACGGTCCGCAAAAGGTAGGGCTTGAGACCGCTCGCCTCGGCCTGCGATAGCGCGCGAAAACTGAATGTCGTGCGCCTCAGATCGGTGCTCAAGCGGCCCTTCAATGCCAGCGGCGTGAGAAAGCGGAGCCGGTAGATCGACCCATTGCCAAATTGGATTGCGATCATGCGGAGGTTCGCACGACCGTTCTGGGTATTTACGGTGGTTTGTCCGGTTGCCGCCGCCATGCCGTTGATCGTCAGTCGCTCAACGTCTTTGAGCGCCACGCCATCGGCCCATATTTGTGTCAGATAGGTCAGGACGTCGGGATGGGTCTGGCGCCCGGCGTTATCGAACACGATATAGGCCTTGTCCGGGTGGATCGCGATAACGCGCTCGCTGGTGTTGATCAGCCGGAAGTTAGGCGGCACCTCAAAGCCGAGGCGAAGCACCGGATGCAGGAATCGTTGACCGCGGATCAACCCCTGCTCGGGGTCATCGCCAAACAACATGCCGTTGATCCGGTCGAGGAAGATGTCACGGCGTAGCGGTTGGCCGGACGGGCCGCCGCCGGCCGCGGCAATCGCGCGCTGCACGCGCTCGGGCGTATTGGGATGGGTCGCCAGGAAGTCGGATTTGCGATCTCTTGCGTCGCGCTGAGCAAGACGATCCTGCAACGCCTTCTCGCGCGCCAGGTTTTGCAGGAATTGGGCTTCCGCTACGGGATCGTAGCCGCTGCGATTGAGATAGCGGATACCGAGCGAATCAGCTTCGAACTCCTGCGCGCGAGAGAAGCTCAACAGGTAGAGTTGACCGCCGACCTGCAACAGATCGCCGACCTCGCGGCTGCCGATCAGCGCGCCTAGTAATGTTGCACCAATTTGCGTCGCGGCGGCGCGGCTATAACGTTGCGCGGTGTGGCGCGCGATCACGTGGCCGATTTCATGGGCGACGACGCCAGCGAGTTCGGCTTCCGAATTGGCCAGCGCGATCAATCCTCGAGTGACATACACATAGCCCCCCGGCAGCGCGAACGCGTTGACGTCCGGGGTATTGAGGACCGTGAAGGTGAAGGGCGTCTTGGTGCGTTCAGAATTAGCCGCGAGGCGGCCGCCAATTTCGGCGACATAGGCGCCGATTTCGGGATCGTCATACACGCCGCCGTAGCGGACGATAATCTTGGAGTGCTCCTGGGCGCCGATCCGCGACTCTTCGGACTTCGACATGAATAGCGTGAAGTCCTGCTTTCCGGTTGCTTGATTGGGCGTGCACGACGGCGCCGCCGCCAACACCACAAACGCGACGAGGGTGCCGACGATCGGGCGCCTCCAAAGGGGGCCGGATTGGCGGCGACGGGTTGGTATTTGCACCATCTTACCTGCGGTTCGCCGCCACCCTATTCATCGAGGATCTCAATTTGCTCCGGATGAGTGGCGTCGATCATCGGTCCATTGTAGCTCTTGAGCCAACCCCGCACGCGAATCCGTTGGCCCTTGTAGAGCATTGGATCAACGCCGCTCTTGAGAAACCGCCGGCGATCCCTGGGCGCGATCGATATGGTGAAATCGCTGCGCCAATCGTCTCCGAAATTGAGGTACGTGCGGTTGCGCACCGTGGCAACGTCCCGCACCCGACCCTCGACGAGATGAAAGCCGCCGATAAAACGGGGCGCGTCCGCCAATGAGCGGATCGCGTAGTAACCGAGCCGCCAGATGCCGCGGCGCGCGCGACGGGCTTCACGCTCCAGCGCCAGCATTTCTTCAACGCAACGCCGGTTGTCGCGAAAGCTATAAACCCGCGCCAGCCCGCGGCGCAGCAGTTCACCCTGAATCCAAATGCCGTCCTCATCGTGGAGGTGGGCTAGCGCCCGGTCGTAGCGATCTCGGCGTGACCCACCGTAAGAAAGGGTGAGCACGTGCCCCTTGGTCAGTGTCGCCAACGAGTCCTTGGCTTCTGCCGCCAGCGGCCACGACTTGAAGCCCTTGCGGCCGAGCGGCAATTTGGGCGCCTGGATACCGACCAGACGTATCTGCGTTCCGTCATCGATAAAGAGCGTGTCGCCGTCGACGATTTCGGTAACGGTCCCGGTTTTGTCGTTTGTCAGTTGACACGGTTGTGCTTCGGCCCGGGGCATCGCGACCGCGAGACCCACCGCAACCAGCGACCCCACCATCGCGCGCAGAAACCAAACTCTCATGATCGATCGAATATATCACGACACGCCGCTGCGGTGGTTCAGCAGCGGGACTCAAATGGTCCCGGGCTTGGTCCTGTCGGCGACTTTCCACTAGACTCGCCCAGCCCGAACGCTGGCTGAAACGAGGCTGGTGTAAACCGGCATAAGAAGGAGGCCCCAATGCGACCGATTGCATGGATGCGCGACACCGTGCCGATAATCGTCGTGCGCGCGGCCGTGGTTGCCGTAGCACTGCTGATTTGGGCCCAACCGGAGGCGGCCGATGATCCCGACCACTTCACCCTGGGTCTCGGCTATTTCGACTACGACGACGACGACGATGCCGCCGAGTTCCGCATCGAGTATCGCTCCGACTGGGACCGCTGGTTTGTGCGCCCGTTCTCCGGCCTGCTGGTGACCACGGATTCCGCGCTCTATGGATACGGTGGCATCCTGCTCGACGTGTTCTGGGGTAGGAGCATTGTGACCACTCCGAGTTTCGCAGTCGGCTATTTCAGCGACGGTAATGGCAAGGATTTGGGCGCATCGATCGAGTTCCAGTCCCGCTTTGAAATCGCCTATCGCTTCGCCAACCGCGCGCGCTTTGGCCTCGCTATCAGCCACATCTCCAACGCCGGCATCAACGACAGAAACCCCGGCGCCAACAGCATCAGCGCTTACTACTCGGTCCCGTTCGACAAGATCCTCGGGCGCTAGGAGCCGAGCCACCGGCAACAACCGGTTAGGGCGAAACCGTCCCGCCCATCAATTCAGTGGCAATGATCGCAAACCAGCTGATCAGAAACAGGGTGCCGCCCACGCCATTTAGCGCGACGGACCACCCAATCAGGGAGATGATCACAACGACCACAGCGGTCACAAACGTCGAGAAAACCCGGCGCCACAGCGGCCGACCGGCTGCCGCTGAGGTCCGCCAACGCCGCCAACTCCGGCGCACCAGCCAGGCGACGAACAGCGCCGCAATAACGACTATCGCAACGCGATCAGGGTATTGGGCGAGGAACGCGGGGATATTGATCCTCTCAGTCGCAGGCTCACCGTTTCCTTCGTGCGCCCATCGGAGCTCGTTTCAAGTCAATCGTCCCAATAATTATTGGCCACTTGGAGCGATACTGAAAGCGGCGTAGAACGTGTGAGACGCGCCCGTAGCTCAGCCGGATAGAGCACCAGATTCCTAATCTGGGGGTCGCAGGTTCGAGTCCTGCCGGGCGCACCACGTTTTGTTCACGTACGTTATAGCCACGCCGGCTAGAAAGGCAGCGCTACCAGACCGGGAACGACTCTCTGTGCCGAACGCACGAGCTTGAGCGTAGCGCTGAGCCCGTTGCCGACCTGGCGGGTCGACCCGAGATCAATTATTAGCCCCCCGTTTTACTAATCACGAGGGAATGACTATCTACAGAATACATAATTTGCATCCCGATAAGTCCCTGGTCGCCTTAATAGGAGACGTTACCCACAGGCTCCGGCCCGGAACATCATAAACCGAGCCTAATTCTATCTTGGAAACTGTACCAGCTAGTGGGAGTAGACTAGGTCATGGATACACTAAACGGTAATACCACCGAGCGGAATGCCTGACTCACGTTGGGGATTCCCAAGCGGTCCGATCTCTGACTCTTTGTGGTGAACCAATGAGGTTCGCCATGGCAGCGCCTGTCGACTTACGGAACGATTTTGACAGCGTCTCACTGCGGCGCCTCGCGAAGAGGACCAGGGACGCGACCCAGAGCCGTCGTCTGCTGGCGTTGGCCGAGGTCTACGATGGTGGCAGCAGGACGGATGCGTCGCGGATCGGCGGCGTCGGTCTGCAGATCATTCGCGACTGGGTGCTGCGCTTCAACGCCCGCGGACCGGACGGGCTGGTCGATGGGAAGTCACCGGGCGCACCCTCGAAGCTCAACGCCGATCACCGCCGCGCACTGGCGGAGGTTGTTGAGGCCGGCCCGGTCCCGGCGGTCGACGGCGTCGTGCGCTGGCGGCGCAAGGACCTGGCGCGGTGGCTCTTGGAGACGTTCGCCATCTCGCTCGACGAGACCACGGTCGGGCGCGAGTTGAAGGCGCTCGGCTTCGCCAAGATCTCGGCGCGGCCGCGCCACTACGCGCAAAACGAGCTGGCCGTCGAGGCTTTTAAAAAAAACTTCCCCGCCGAACTGGCGAAGATCCGGGCGAGGCTCCCGAAAGGCGTCGAGATAGAGCTGTGGTGGCAAGATGAAGCCCGCATCGGCCAGAAGAATAAGCTCACACGCCGATGGGCCAGACGTGGCACGCGCCCGCGGGCGCCCCGCGACCAGCGCACCGAATGGGCCTATATCTTCGGCGCGATCTGTCCCGCGAAGGGGAAAGGCGCCGGGCTGGTCATGCCCTGGTGCGACACCGACGCCATGGCGGCGCACCTCATCGAGATCAGTGCCGCCGTCGATCCCGGCGCCCATGCGGTGCTGATCGTCGATCAGGCCGGTTGGCACTTGACGCCCAAGCTGGCGATCCCCGACAACATCACCGTCCTGGCGCTGCCGCCACGATCGCCCGAGTTGAACCCGGTGGAGAATGTCTGGCAATTCATGCGCGACAACTGGTTGTCGAACCGGATCTTCAAATCCTACGAAGACATCGTCGCGCTGTGCTGCCAAGCCTGGAACAACCTCATCGACCAACCATGGAAGATCATGTCCTTCGGCATGCGCAAATGGGCGCATGGGTTCTGATCAATGACCGTTGGTATAAGCCGCTGATAACACTGCAGTTCCGACCTACCGGTACCAATGTTCCAAATGAAGCAACCCGTTGAAATGATTGCCAATACAGAATTAATGACTATATGAACCGCGATCGTATTTTTTGTGAAATAGTATATCAATAATAATAGAGGAAAGAACAATCTTAATTATTAAAGGGTGAAAAATGGGAAACAGCGAATCAATATTACTCCTTCATGCATCAGATTTTCACATACGGGAAACGGAATTCGATCCGCTACTACTTGCGCACAATATTCGTCAGCTGTTTGCATTTGATGCAGAACAAATGGCAAAGAAAGTTGGATCTCCTACAGCGTTAGTGTTTAGTGGGGATATAGCCTTTAGCGGTAGGGCAGCACAATATGATGTGGCCCGTCACATGTTTACAGAAATTTTGGAACGGCTTGATTTGAAGGAGCAACGTATCCTTGTAGTCCCTGGAAACCACGATGTAGATCGGGGGAATGCGGTAGCGCTTGATGCACGAATGTTACGTGACAAGTTAAGAAAGAGTAGTGATTTAGATGCGGAAGCATTGTTTGTTGCTATTAACGTGAAGAACTCTTAAATCCCTTATCTGCTTACCAAAAGTTCGCGATGCCTTATGATTGCCTAATCCAAGGGGACAGTGGGTATTGGGAAATTGATAATACCGACAACTCTTCTGCAAGTGATTACTTGTCGGCTGATTTCAATTTTTTGATTCGGGGCATCTCAACTGTTCATGCCAGTTACCGTAATGACGATCAAATGGGAAACCCCGAGCTACAAACAGATGGCGGCAGTCATATGTATGTAGCACGAGGTCAATTGTCATGCGACCCGGTGACAGAGGAGGGCTGTGTCTCGAAAGTGGTGGAAATTTGAGGATGGCGTAATCTCCGGGTGACAAGACAACCACCCAACCGGCGGCTAGCACCGCCAAGGAGATCACGCCATGAAGAACACTACCGAGACTTCCGCGCTTTCGCTACTGGCCAATGACGCCGGCTATGATCCGCTCGAGGACCGGCTGCGGGAGAACATCAGATCCACGATCGAGGCCGTTTTTGAGGAGGAACTTGCGCAGTTTCTCGGGCGCTGCCGATACGGTCGAGAGGACGCGCTTCGGCAAGGGTATCGGAACGGGCACCGGGAGCGGCAACTGACGGGGACATTCGGGACCGAGAGGGTGAGCGTGCCGCGTGCACGGATCGTTGAGGAAGACGGTCGGGCGTCGGAATGGCGTTCGCGGGCGCTGCCGCGCTACCAGCGGCTGACCAGAAAGGCCGAGGCGCTGATCGCTTCGGTGTATCTGTCCGGAACCAACACGCGGCGGGTGAAACGCGCGCTGTTCGGGCTCTTCGGGGGTGCTGTGAGCAAGGACGTTGTGAGCCGGGCGTGGCGCAAGGTGAAGGTCGATTGGGACGCCTGGTGCAGCCGTGGCCTCGCGGATGAGGATATCGTTCGGCTGATCCTTGACGGCACTGTGATCAAGACCCGACTGGATCGCAAGGCCACCAACATCTCGGTTCTCGCGGCTATAGGGGTGCGCCGGGATGGCCAGAAGGTCTTGCTTTCGATCGGGAATATGGGCGGAGAAAGCCAGGCGGCGTGGCGCCAGTTCCTCGACGACCTTGATGCGCGTGGACTGAAACGGCCCGGGTTTGTCATCGTCGATGGCGCGCCGGGACTGGAGGCGGCTCTGTCGGCGCTTTGGGGCGATGACCTTCCCGTTCAACGCTGCACCGTGCACAAGCACCGCAACCTTCTGGGTCATGCTCCCAAACACATGCATGACGAGCTGAGCGAAGATTACCGCGATATGATCTATGCCGACACTGCCTCCGAGGTGGAAACCCGCCGCAAGGCGTTTGTCCGCAAGTGGCGGCTGAAATGCAGGGCCGTCGCGGACAGCCTCGCAGAAGCGGGCGACAAGCTCTTTACCTTCACGCGCCTGTCCAAGAGCCAATGGAAATCAGCCCGAACGACCAACGCCATTGAGCGTCTCAACGAGGAGTTCAAGCGCCGGATCAAAACACAGACCGTGCTGCCGTGTCCCGAAACAGTGCCGATGCTCCTCTGGGCGCTCCTCGCTTGCGGCCAAATCCAGATGCGCAAAGTCGATGGATGGGAAACCCTCGATCAGCTAATCGCCGACGAAACCCTTGACCGCGCGGCCTGACCGCCGCAAAACTCAACCCGCTCGGAGAGGCGCCAAAACCAATTTCCACCACTTTCGAGACACAACCCAGAGGAGTGTCCGTTTAGAGTAATTGTTGGCCATCATCCTCCGTCATGGTGGAGATTTTCAACCGATCGACGCAATCTTATTCAAGCTAGGTATCACCTCCAGCTATTTGGCCATGAACATGAGTTTGCTCCACGGCCAGCAGGTAATGCGGTGCGTGTGGCGGCTGGCGCAATAAACCCAGATGATGAACCTACGGAACGAGCACGTTACAACTGGATTAAGATTACGCGTGAGAGTAAGGGCTATTTAGTAAGGATATGGAGCAGAGTATTCGATAGTAAACGAAATGAATTTGGAGAGGATAGCTTATGGCCGGGAGGAAAGGGGTATTTGATATCCCAAGAATTGAATGCCGACGTAGCTTTGGTGCATCCGGAAATATTTCCCGAAGCCGTAACCAGCTTAATGCCCGTTGACCGACCGGAAACGTTTCGCCAGAAGGTCAGCAGGACCACCCCAGCTAGCACCGAGAAGCCAATGCAACAACAACGTAAATCACCATCCCGACATTCTGTAAGATTCGCCCTCCTAAGTCAAAATCATGCGAAGTATGCTCTCGTTTTTAAAGAACTCGGCTATGTACCAAGTCCCGAACAATTATACACGCTAGGTGGGTTGGAATTTTATGAAGAATCACTCAAAGTACTTCTTCGTCCAGAAAATATCGATAAACTTATTGACGCAATGAGTAAGGAAGGTATCGATGTCCGTTGACTCTGCTAAAGCAGCTGAATTGCTGGCTTCTCTTTATGTTGAACGAGAAGAAAGTCGATGGCTGACAGTGGCCAGGTGTCTAGACGGTCTCATGAATGAACAAGTGGTTTCACATTGCGGATTGGCATCGTTGGCGTTAGATCTGGTTGATCAAGATTCTTCTTTCTATGTTGACATAATTCGGCGTGCTCAGAGGATAAACGGTCGAGTTGGTCGCGCTGGTCATCTAGAGGCTCGGAAATTGGCAGTAGCGTCCATTGAATTGGCACTTTCAAATAGTAAATATAACAATTTAGCTGCACACACATCCCGAATCGGTTTCAATCGCGAACGTGGAAAGGAACTAGACATTCTTGTGAAAAGAGCATCGATAAGGACTAAAACTGCGATTAATCAGTTACAGCGAAAAAAGAAGAAATTTAAGGTTCTAAATGATCCGACAAAAGCAGAAGATTTTCAATCGGCATTAAAAGATCGGGATGAATTTTTTCACCCGGAGCTTCTGCATCGAGATTACGTCCATGCCGTGACTTTATCTTGTATCGCTGGTCAGTCATGCCCTTGGGAAGCCATCTGTCTAATTTTGGGACCACATTATTTTCCGTACCCATACGGGTATGAGTTAATTGCATCGCAAGCTTGTTTATCTATGATTGCTGATGACGGACAGGTAATTCTTACAAAATTGCCTACCCTACCTGAACAACTAAGAGTAAACAAACACCGTCAATTATCCGATATTGTCCTTTATTACACTTTCGCAGAATCATGACCCGGCACCAAAGCACGCCGCTAAAGCAGTAATACCCTTGCCAGATTTTGCGTGTCAATTGCTTCTTGAAATCGTCTTCCTTCGGCTGGAAACCAGTTAATGAATAATTCGAACGATATTACAGTTACAGGTTGCAAGCGTGAAGATTGCCCAGTCAATCAAGGAGGCGCCTGCATTGAAGATGTTGAGCATGCGGAAGATTGTAACAACGCAGTCATTCAGAAACCTGAGGCGCCCAAGCCCCGAGAAAAATATAGAACTGTAAATCCAGGGAGAGGTCTAAGAGGCCAACCCGAAACTAGTTGAGTGATTTCAGTCGGTTGTGGCTTACTCGGTTGTGTCAAAGCAAACGAGGAGGCACAACATGTGGACCGAAATCACTCGCCCGAATTATGAGCGCCGTGGCGGGCGCTACGCAAGCGACCTGACGGATCGAGAGTGGGCGTTGATCGCGCCGCTCATGCCGCCGCGCAAGAAGATCGGCCGGCCGAGGACGACGGACCTGCGCCATGTCATGGATGCGGTCATGTACATGGCCTCGACGGGCTGCCAGTGGGCGATGTTGCCGAACGACTTCCCTCCGCCTTCCACGGTCCAGCGCTATTTCTACGACTGGCGCTCCAACGGCCTGCTGGAGAGCATCAACCATCACCTGGTCATGGCGGCCCGGGAGCTGGAAGGACGCGAGGCCGGCCCGAGCGCCGGGGTGATCGACAGCCAGAGCGTGAAAACCACGGAAAGCGGTGGTGTTCGGGGCTATGACGCGGGCAAGAAGATCAAGGGCCGCAAGCGTCACATCGTCACCGATACACTCGGCCTGCTGGTCGGCCTGATCGTGCACGCAGCCGATATCCAGGACCGCGACGGCGCGCCCGAGGTCCTCAAATCGATCCGTCATCGCTTCCCCCGGCTGCGTCACCTCTTCGCCGACGCCGCCTACGCGGGACCGAAACTCGAGGGCGCCCTTGAGGTCATCGGCCGCTGGAAGCTCGAGATCATCAAGCGCTCAGACACCGCCCAGAGCTTCGAGCTCCTGCCCAGACGATGGGTCGTCGAGAGGACCTTCGCCTGGCTCAACCGATGCCGTCGACTGGCCAAGGATTGGGAGAAATCAATCGCCTCCGCACAGGCATGGATTCTTGTCGCCAACATCCGACTCCTCACAAGGCGGCTCGCAAGGTACTGTTATCAAACATAGAGTTTCGAGTCGGACTCTAAGCCTCGAAGATATCGCTACGATACAATTGGATCGCGATATCCCTACGGCAGCTATCATTGGCACGATATCGAGCGGTAAGACTACTTTTCTCGCGATGTTATTTTATAGGTTTCTCAGAAATCATAACGGATTTGAAGGACACTATTTTATGGATTCTGCTTCTTTCTTGGCGCTTAATGAAAAGCTGCACTATGCAGACATCAAATCTAAACTTATTTCTGTTCAAATGCCGAGAACTAGCTTTTCAGAAGAACCTGCACTCCACTTTAAAGACAAAGGATGACAAACGCCAGATTCGCGAGTGTATTTGGATAGATATCGCTGGTGAATTAATGGAGCAACGGCTCTCAAAGGTTGCTGCGGGATGGCACGAATATCGCGGTTTAGCCCGATCGACACATGTCTTGCTATTTCTCGATTTGAGAATTATAGCCGATCCGAAAAAACGTGGTGCGCATTGTGGAACAATCAATTGATGCATTAGCAAACTCTAGTCAGTCCAAAACGTGGAACGGGCGGAGTCTCATGATAGCTTTTTCGAAAGCTGACGTTTATGAACCTAAGCTAAAAAAGGAAATTCAATCCATCAAATCGAGACTTTCGGTACGTCTGAATGGTGATTTTGAAGTGTCGAGTTTTGTGAGTTACATAGTCTGAGTAATGAAACTCAGTCGGAAAAATCAATTGCGATCTTGTGGAAATGGATTCACGCGAGCTGATGATTGGTTACAACGTAATATCAGGAGCAACTAGGATGCGTACTTGCCTTGTCGGTCTGGTTGGTGCAGGGAAAAGTACCGCCCTTGCAGCGCTTTGGTTCTCCGTTTCGAACGATCCGATTCCTGTGATTGGTACCTTTCGAACTCTGATCGACCGCGGAATGCGTCTAGTTGGACGAGGTTGCGTGACCTCTGGTTAAGCGGAGAATCGCTTGCGAGAACCGGTTCTAAGCCGAGTCCTGAGGTAATGAGTTTACGATTGAGCAAGAAAGGCGGAATCGGAAAGATAGAATTAGTGGTTCCTGATATCGCAGGAGAAGATTATGAACGACTATAAGAAACGGGACGCTTTCCAATAAAGCAAGCCGAAATAATAGCGATATCAGACCACATCGTATTATTTATACATGTCGATCAATACGATCATCCTGTAAAGCTTAAGGCTCCAAAAAAGATTGCTACGGCTAATACTGTGTCGCCTCCCCAGAAAGAGTGGCATCCAAGGGAAATGTACTCTGGTTCAAAAATTGTACCTATGATGCGCGGGATTATGGCTCTCAACGGAAATCACATAACCCGCATCACTTGTGGTCCTATCTGCTTGGGACCTTGTGCCAGAGGGAGTTACCCCTGGGGAAATTCTTAAACAGCGGTTTCCATTACTTCACCAATATATTCAGACCAACTTTAACTACAATTTGATCGGCGTATCTGCGCAGGGCTGCGATTATGATAATACCGCATCTTTAAACAATATTGCACTTGATGACATCAAACAAATATCCATTGTTGGCGAAAATACACATAACGATATAACACGTATATTTGCGTGAGATAATCGAACCGTGCGAATCGAACAACTTATTTATCGATACCGTGACGGCCACCGTTTATTGGCGAGTAGTATAGAACTTAGTGAATCCTTCGATTGGGATCTGGTGCGCACCACTGACAGTCCTACTGTTTCAGAGAAAGTACTTAAAAATGGAATCACCTTTGGTTTTTCTTTAAATGAAAAATACTATGCACTGTGTAGAACTTGGATTGCAACGGAAGTCACTAGTCTAGGTCCGGTGCAGTTTGGACTCACGTACTCCTATTGCCTTCCGAAATACAGTCACCATTAATATTTCTACCTTTACTTCACAAAGCCGTCACGCCAACTGTAGACAAGTTCTCGGAGCCAATATTTTATGAGTTAAAACCCACTACAAAAACACCAAATAGGCTAATAGAAGAAGCAGCGCATTTATTGCTGATATTTGCGGCAAAACCAATGTCTGGATTACGGGTGCATTGTTTGACCCCTTCTCTTGAATTATTGTCGAACGCCCAAGAACACTGGCATGGAATTTTGAACTGTCTACCCTTTGCCACCCACGCAGGAAAGAGAGATATTGCCGCAGATAAAAAGGCCGTAATCGTCTCGTCCGAGAGTTTCGTCGAGGATGAACCTTTTGATAGAAGTTACCCTTCGATTCTGGATGCACAAATACCATCAAACCGTATTGCACGATCATGGAGCGGACTAAATAATGATCCTGCAGTTCTCCAACGATGGTTATTTACAATCGGACAAAACATTCCTCAAACGACATGTAACCTCAAGTTAGCCATCGAAACTTTACTGCTAGGAACGGGAGAACTCGATGATAACAAATTATTAACGAGAATTGGTAATGTAGCCGATTTAGACTGGGACGCCGTTATTTTACAGTAACTGGGTATCCACTTCGCTCTCGTATCCCCTACATTTGGTTTCCGAGGCTGCGATGACCGCCGACTAGGCCCTTGTAGGGGACCGGCTCGTGCTGCACCGCCTGCTGGAGCAGTCGGAAGAAAAGCAGGCCACGAGCCTGCGAACGGCGGCGATTGAATCGGAAAGTGAACTCGTCGAGATAGTAGTCGAGATGGTCGGCATCGATGGCACCATGGTGGATGCCCAGCCACCAGCGATCAAGCAGAGCGGCCACGCGATGCACTCGTGGCATGACGATGTGGGCCGGGTCGCCACTGGCGGAAATGGATCTCGGCTGGTGGTCATAGCCTTGGTTCGCCAGACCACTGTAGGCTGACCAGCCATCGGTTCGGACGGTCGCGCCAGGCGCCACGGTTGTTTGGACAAACGGGATCAGGCTCCTCGCAGCCACATCCTCGACGCGGCTCATTCGGATCCGGCCAGTGCCCCGCCCTCGGACTTCCGCCGCAATCGCGACGATCGACTTGGTCTTCGTCTGTCGCCCCACGACGCCGGTTTCCCGGCCGCCCACATAGGTTTCGTCCACCTCGACCGCGCCGCCCAGGAGATCACGCCCCGGCCTCACCATGGCGCGCCGCAACTTGTGCAGCCAAGCCCAGGCGGTCTGATAACTGCCCAGGCCAAGAATGCGTTGCAGGCCGAGCGCACTGACCCCGTGCTTCTGGTTGGTCACGTACCACATCGCCTGGAACCAAAGGCGCAATGGCTTTCGAGTGCCCTCGAAGATCGTCCCCGCCGTCACCGATGTTTGACGCTGACACCGGTTGCATCGCAACTGACCCCGCGCCGTCGGCCAGGCGTCGGTTCCGCAGCAAGACGGGCATCGAAAACCTTCCGGCCAACGAACACGCCCAAGAAACTCCGCACACGCCGTCTCCGACACGAACCACGCGTCGAATTCAGTCAGGGTGCGCGGGTAGTCGACCCCGCCTTCGGGATGGGATGCCGGGTTCGCCATCCCAACATATTGACATCACGAGAGCGAAGTGGATACCCTATTTACAGTATTCGCTTGGCAATAGAATCGGCCCTTTTGAAACGCCGCCGTCAAGGATATCAGCTCTATTCCTTATCGGAGAGGAAGACTGGGCGAAGTGGAGTAGTTGGGTGCAGGCCAACGAGGTGGGCATTATAGCCGCCACGGCGCCTACTTCTGCATTAGCTAAACGCCTGGTCAATTTGGCTAACGGTCCTGATACAAGATCGGCGCTAAATTCATTAGTCGATGCAATGTCGCCTAGGGAATTTAACGCGTTGTTTGAAACTCCTATTGATGCTGCAGGAATTCTTGTTGAAATTAAACCAGAGCTACTTTACTCACTTCCAGAACGTCTTCGGGAAAAAAGGAGGTTCAAACCGAGCACAACTTACGGTCAAGTAGAGCGGAGTTTAGCTTTTGAACTTGATGTCTACTCCTGGACGCCTTTCTTTTGGAAAAACTTTGTAGCGAACAAAATTAGACACTCCTATTCTGAACGTAAGTTGATTGAGTTTGTTGTAAGGCGAATTAACGACAGAACTTGGGAAAAACAATCCTCGGAGATTAGAAAGTTTCTACTTAAAACACCTCATTTGTTAGATGCGTTCCTCTATTCAGACCCTTCAATAGATATTATCCGAATGGTGTTGGAGGAGTTTGAGTCTCTCAAAATACGGAGGAGTATTAAGCGGACTCTCAAGAAAAAGGGAACGAGAATCGATAAAATCGCCGAAGGTTTAGTTGCCTTCTATGGCGCTGAAAAAGAACTGACAACAAATAGGTGATATGTCTGAGGGTCTGGATGACCCTAACTTCGTCTCCAATATCGCTGAAGCCAGATATGGGGACATTTCGCACAATTCAAACGTGATTTAACTGGACGGAAGAATTCTAAACAAATTGTTAACTGCATTAAAGATAGAGATCTGCTAAAAGCGCTGGAATTTGAGCCGCGCAAAAGCAACCCACGAACATCCGCGTAATTGTGGGCCTGCCCATGATTGGCGGGAATAATTACATGTGAACTGTTTTACAGTTTTCGAGCATATATTCTCCAACAAGCGCGCCTCCCGGTAAAGTTTTGATGACATCTTTCAAAACCGGAGACGATCTACTCTTTTATTTGCAAGAAGTGCGCCGTAATTATCTTCTTCGCTCTGATGCAAACACTGAATTTCAGGAGATACACCAAGCCAAGTTCGGGCAATTGGACCCTAGTAATGAAGAATTTCCGAATAAAGATGAGATGTACTCCGTCATCGTTGACAATATCTCCAAGAGTGTTGTTTCTAGTTTACCGCGAGGACTTCTGCCGATTTGGGAGTCATACGATGTCGCGGTAGGGGCGCTCGACAACATTTCGGTGAATGCAACATGTGTCCGTGGAGGTGATGGCGTTTTCGCCATTGTTCTAAATACAGGGTTGCTAGCCCTTTTTAATAAGCTATCTAAGATCTTAACGGCAATGAGTCAGCCTGAGTCGGCAGTTTATTCTAATAGAAGGCCGACAGAGGGACTAACCAAGGAAATACTATTTGATTGGTACTTAGAAGTCACAGCTCACTACCGAAATACAGGAGTTCCATTAGGACCACAGATGCACCTGTCAGAGGAGGCATCGATCCAGCACTCTGGCCGACTCCATCAGTGGGAATTATTTGTTATGAGCCATGAGTTGGTACACTTGTTTTGCGGTCATCTTCATGACGCAGATGCTTGGGCGACGAAGCCTGAGTTTGGGATGTTAGAGAGTTTCGACCCAAGCAGGGATCACACTTTCGAGCATGAAGCCGACATAGCTGGCTACTGTATTTATCGCCAGGCGACGATCGCCCGGGAAAGTACCAACATAAACCAAAACGCCGAAGGTCTATTCCTCGCACCCGTCGTAGGATTGTTCGATGTACTTTTCTTGCTAGGAGGGAATGTCGCAAGCGATTCGCACCCAGACGCCCTAACTCGCGGCCTTACGCTAACGAATGCGGTTTATGGGAATGAGACTGCGCAGAGCCTGGCTGAGAGCTACCAAGAGCAGCAGCAAGTTGAGGTCCTTTTGAACACGCTGCCGAAACCTGAGGTTGATATCGAGGAGATTGTCAATTCCTACCGTTCGGCGTGGCTCGAACGGACGAATTTTACTCAGAAAGCTTAATTCAGAGCATCTAGATACGATGCTCAGCTCCACCCTTCCGGACCCACTCCCTTGCCAATGCCCAGCAACGGTCCCGGTCGGTCCACCTCACGGGACTCGAACTTTTCTCCCTCGCGGAGGTACGCTAGCTAAAGGTGCTTTTTCCCATAGACACCGCGCGAACATATCATTGTCGAATTGTATCTTGAGGCTTACGCCTATGAAAGCAAGGGCGCGCGAATTCGCGCTTTGGCGTTTGGCGCTCCTCAGCGTCTTCATTGTCGTCATTGGCTGCAATCCTGTGTCTGGTGTGCAGGATCAATTCGCAGCAAAGGAATGCAAATACACTCCTGACACGTCCAATCAAGCTTTGGCGGCATCTAAAACTCGGCGTCACCCGGGGGTTGCAGAGAGCAAAGACAGGACAAAGCGGGCCGATCTCGTATTGGCAACGAATGATGCCGAATTGGACTCCATCATTCTTAGCGAACTTGATCGGCGGCGAATTCCAGGAGGCGCCGTCGCGGTCATCAAAAGCGGCAAAATTCGTTACGCCAAAAGCTTTGGACTTGCCAACGTCGAAACAAAAGAACCGGCGACCCTGAACACGCGGTTTTGGATCGGCTCAATGGGAAAGCAATTCACGGCAATGGCCGTGATGATGTTGGTTGAACAGGGACGCGTCGCGCTTGATGAGAAAGTATCGACATACTTGCCGCATCTTCCTTTGCCCTATGACGCCGTCACAGTGCGACATCTGCTCACCCATACGTCCGGGATGAAACGAGATTTTATGCGGCGAAGCTGTCCACCCTTTAAGACGGAATTATTGACTGGTGAGGTATTGTTCGAGGCCTTAGGGGCGGTGGGTCCCGAGTTTGAACCCGGTGCCGCAGCTGCCTATTCGAACACTGGGTACACCATTCTCGGCATGTTGATCGAGACCGTCGGCGGCACGACGTACCACTCCTTTCTCACCGCCCGTATTTTTGGTCCACTAGGAATGCACGCCACGCAATCTGTTGGACCTGGAGACCTGGAGATCAAGGAACTGGCAGATGGCCATGACCGGCAGGATGGTCGCTATCGGGTCATGCGGCCGGCACTTCGCTTTGGTGGGGGTACGGTCATTTCCAACATAGTCGATTTGGCAAAATGGGAGGCCGCACTTTATTCAAGAACACTCGTATCCAGCACCACGTATCGGCGGATCTGGACGCCCCATCTGTTGAACGGAGGGGATGTCGCCTCACTGGGCCATGATGACTACGGCGTTCAATACAAAATAGGATTTGGCTGGTTCATAAGCGATGAGCCGGGAAATCTGATCGTCCATCACGGCGGCGGCCTGGATGGCAATGCGTCTTACATCGACCGCTACGTCGACAAAGACTTGACCGTCATCGTCCTCGTTAATCGGGAACCGACCTCTAAAGCCCGCGCTATCACGAGGGAAGTGGCACGACACTATGGTCTGTGGCTGTCCTCGGAAGGATCCCAATGACAATAATATCGCGATCATATGCCCATGACGTCGCCATCCGTCTATGAAGCAGAAACGGTTCGAGAATCCGGATCAGGTTGTTGAGCCCGTTTTCGACGGGGCCGCGGTCATGATCGGCGGCTTTGGCGCCGCTGGGGTCCCCGAAGCGTTGACCGATGCGATCTGCCGGCGCGACGTTCGTGGGCTCACCATCATCAGCAACAATGCCGGCACTGACGAAACCGGGATTGCCAAACTGCTATTGCAGGGGTGCGTCGCCAAGATAATTTGCAGCTTTCCGCGCGCGACGGAGTCCACGGTTTTTAAGCAACGCTTCGATGCCGGTGAGGTCGAACTCGAGCTGGTGCCACAGGGAACGCTTGCCGAGCGGATCCGTACGCGCGGCGCTGGCCTGGGCGGTTTTCTGACGAAAACCGGGGTCGGCACCGAACTGGCGATTGGCAAACCTGAACATGAGATCGACGGAGAGACTTACATCCTCGAGCGCCCCTTGCCGGCCGATTTTGCCCTGGTCAAAGCAGATTGCGTCGACCCGCAGGGCAATCTGACCTATCGCAAAGCCGCGCGAAACTTCAACCCGGTGATGGCCACCGCGGCCGCCACCGTCCTGGTCCAAGCATCGCGCGAGGTCGACCTCGGCGCGATCGATCCCGAACACGTCGTCACCCCCGGGATTTATGTTGACCGCTACTGCATCTACAATTCACCGCGCTAATCGGGATGCCGCGTTTGATAATCTCGCCACGATACGTCGTCTAGGAGACGCATGAATGGACGCAGACGCGATTCCCGCGCATCGCCTGTTGGATCGCCAGCAAATTGCCGCGCGGGTGGCGCAGGATCTCCACGACGACTGGGTCGTAAACGTCGGGATCGGCATGCCTACCCTGGTTCCCGCCTATATCGCGGCGCGGCGCAACGTCATCCTGCATAGCGAAAACGGAATCGTTGGCTGGGCCCGCCGCCCAAAAATGCGCAAGACGTGGATCCGGATCTGATCAACGCCGGTAAAGAGCCCGTGACGCTGATCACCGGCGGCGCCTACGTCCACCACGCCGATTCGTTTGCGATTGTGCGCGGTGGCCGCCTCGATGCCGCGATCCTTGGCGCCTTCCAGGTCGCCGCCAACGGCGATCTCGCCAACTGGAAACTTCGCGGTCGGCCCGGTGGCAATGTCGGTGGTGCGATGGACATCGCCGTCGGCGCGCGCCACGTTTTTATCATGATGACGCATACCACGCGCGAGGGAGAACCCAAGGTCGTCGAGGCGCTCACCTATCCGCTCACCGCCAACGGCGTGGTCTCGACGATATTCACCGACATGGCGGTGATCGCGGTAACACCGGATGGCCTCTTGCTCAAGGAAACCGCGCCCGGGCTGACGGCCAACGAGGTTCAAGAGGCGACCGCAACAGCGCTCGGCATCGCCGACGATCTCAAGCCCATTTCGGTCTCATAGGCGCGGCGTCGGGTAGCGCGTACCATAGTCTTCCCGACCACGGCCGCGAGGTGAGTCATGACGTTGCTCGATCCCCAACACGTATGTACGAGTTGCGGCTACAACATCATCGGGCCGGCACCCCAAACCTGTCCCTTTTGCGGCGGCGCGGCCAACCAGTTTCTAACCGATGCGGACTGCAGCGCTCGCCATGCCGTCGAGGCGACGGCGGTCGCGCCTGGGATCGAGCGCTTAAGTTCCGTGCCTCGGCTGGGTCTCGAACACACGGCCTACCGGGTCGAGACCGCAGACGCCGCATTCATGATCGACTGCCCGTCGTCTTTCGATCGCAACCTGCCGCCAGTGGATGTCATCGCTTTCACCCACAAGGACTTCCTCGGTGCGTCCAACCAATACCGTGAGCACTTCGGTGCCGAAGTGTGGCTCCACGAAAAAGACACGATCCATCCGCTCGCCCAGCCGTTTCCATTCGACCGTCGTTTCGCGGGTGATTTTGCCGAACGCGGGATCGAAGCCAAACACATCGGCGGGCACTCGCCGGGGTTCACGGTCTATCTCGTTGGCGAGACGTTGTTTCCCTGCGATCTGGTGAGCTACGGCGGCGCCCGTAAGCGCCTCAACCCGCACGGCGCTGGTGCGCGCGCCGCGCGCGATGGCGCGAGAATACTTCAGGCGTGGCTGGAGGGACGCCGGATCACCCGAGTTTGCGATCTTCGCTACGTCACCGATTATGAAGAATGGAAAGCGTGTCTTGACGAACTGATTGAGACCGGCCGGCCGGTCAATATTGGCCCCAAACAAAAGAGAAACCGAGCGACCCAGCTCTATTTATGTGCCCCTTGCGGATACGTCTACGATCCGCTCCTCGGCCTCCCCCAAGAAGGCATCGCGGCGGGGACGCCGTTTGCCGAAATACCTGACGATTGGCGCTGCCCCGACTGCAACGTGACCAAGGCAGATTTCGTGCCCCTCGATTGAGCACTGTGAGCCGGATAAACACAGAGAGTTTCTCCCACAAGGTCAGCCATCTCGCCGCGTGCACCTGCGTCTCCGTGAAATAAGCGCATCCTTCCAAAGACCCGGCGACCCGGCTCCGGGCAGTTGCGCTCGGGCGTCTACTCCTGCTTGCGGCGGCCGAGATAGTACCAGGGGAGGACCAGGCGCTCAGCGAGACTCACCAGCAGGAACAGCGATATCGCCATCAGCGCGAGGTAGATTATCGCAGCGAATATGTCGGCGGTGAGAAACGCCGAATTGGCCGACATGATAACCGGACCAAGCCCCTTATCCGCCCCGACCCATTCGCCGACGATAGCGCCAATCGCGCTCGCCGCAGCGGCCAGCTTGAGTCCAACGAAAATGTTGGGTAATGCCGCCGGAAATTGGACCTTGAGAAAGATTTGCCGACGCGTCGCACCCAGCGAATCCATCAGGTCGAGGGCTTCGCGTTCAACCGAGGCGTAGCCAGCCATCGAATTGATTACCAGCGGAAAGAAGCACAGCAACCCGGTGACCAAAACCTTCGGCAGCATACCGAAGCCAAACCAGATAATCAGGATCGGCGCGATCGCAATCACCGGCACGGCTTGAGACGCGATGACGAACGGCAGCAGCCCGCGGCGCAGCAGGTTGGAAAAGAAGATCGCTGTGCCCAGGGAAAAGCCGGTGGCAACGCCAAGCGTAAAACCGCTGATAACCTCTTGCAGCGTTACCCATGCGTTGGGCAGAAACGTCAACTCAGCTTTGTTAATCCCGGTCGCGAAAATCGTGGTCAAGGGCGGCAAAATGTAGTCGGGCATGCCCGTGACCACGACGAAGAGTTCCCATATCGCAACGACACCACCGGCAAACACAACCGCCGGCCATGTCGCTTGGAAACGCCGTTTTAGGCGGCTGGGCGGAGCCGCGCGTCGTGCCGCCGCAAGAGATGGCGAATCCGTCACGCGCACCCCAACGGTGCGAGATAAGCTCGGCGGGGTGCGATGTTCGCACTCCGTCGGCGTTCTCGTCTCATTCGCGCTCGTGGATTCGCGGCTATTGCTTGGGCAAGTACGCGTTGGTGAAGTAATCGGTCGCGGGGCCGATGGGTTGCGCGATCAACTTGCGCTTAAGGGCCCATGCCTGTGCCTCGGTCCAGGTTTCGAGGTCCTGGGTTAAGAACTGTCCTTTCTTGCCGTAGAACAAATCTTTATGCGCATTCCACTTGCCCCAATTTTCGTCCATGGTCAGCGCGCCGGGGCGAGCTTTGGTGACGAAATCGATCGTCGGCTCCGGATTGGCCAGCACCGATTTCAGGCCTTTTAGGGTCGCCTCGAGGAACCGGCAGGTGGTTTGCGAGTTCACCTTTAACCAATCCCGATTCGCTGCGAGCAAGGTGTAATAGAAGCCGGGCACGCCATAGTCGGAATAAAGCAGGATCTTTGCCGGCGGACGCCCTTCCTTCTTGAGACGATTTGTAACCGTCAACTGCTCGCTGAAAGTCAGCGCGTGGGCAGCGTGAAGCCTTCCCGCCAGCAGCGCCGGAACTTGCGCAAAACCAGGATCAACGACTTTCACGTCGCTCCGCTTGAGGCCGCCGGCTTCTAGCACCGAAGAAAGATAGGCTTGCGCGTCTCGCTTGGCGCCGACACCGAGAGTCATCCCCTTAAGATCTGCGGCTGTTTTAATATTAGTCTCCGGCAGAAACAAAAGACCGGAGCTGATTTTCTGTAACATGATAGCAACCGACTGCACCGGGATCGTCATCTCCTGGGAGATCATGATCTCGGGCACGTAGGTAATCGAGAAGTTGACCCGTTTCATCGCGACGAGCTTGATGGGATCGGCGGGGTTCGAGGGTGCGATCAGCTCTACTTCGAGACCGGCATCCTTATAGAAACCCTTGTGCTTGGCCTCCCACAATGGGGCCTGCTGGGTCACCGGCAGCCAATCGTTCATCACGACAAGTTTGTTGGTTTCGGGCGGCCCGCCGGTACAAGCCGAGCCAATCATGCCCTGAGCCTTTACCGAACCACCCGCCATCACAAAGGTCGCAACCACCGCAACAACAAGAAGTTTGAAAATAGTCATCGGCCATCCCTCCGGGCATCAGCCCTCTTTAGCGGCGGCGGCGGGGTTTTCGACGACGCGGCCGCCACCCGCATTGGTTGGTGAGGGATTATCGCACACCCTGATCGCGGGAAATAGAAGCCCAGACCAAGCAGAGACCATGTCGTCGCCGCCGACCAGCCGTGGATACCATTCGAACAGTTAATACGCGCCTTCACGGTCGGATCGAATAGCGCGCACCACCATCGTTCGTGTGGTAGCGTTTTCGCCTTACCAGCGGGCGGAGAACACCAAGATGAAGTTGGACGCTCAAAGCGCACGGCGCGCGGGGGTCGGGCTCAGCGATACCCTAGCGCCCCTCGGTCAAGCCCGCCACGCACCCGGCTACATCTACGGCTCGCCGGAGATCTTTCAGCTCGAAAAAGAGAAAATCTTTATGCGCGAGTGGTTGTGTGTAGCCCGCGCTGAAGAAGTGGCGGAGCCCGGCGACTACATGACCTTCCGCATCATGGACGAGCCGCTGGTGATCACGCGCAATTCCAACCGCCAAGTTAGGGCGTTCGCCAATGTGTGTGCCCATCGCGGCGTCGAGGTGGCAGCTGGCTCGGGCAACACCAAGGAATTCAGTTGTCCTTATCACGGCTGGCTCTATGACCTCGACGGCCACCTGGTCGGCGCCCCCTATATGAAGGAGGCCGAAGGATTTGATCCCACGACCTGCCGGCTGAAACCGTTGCAGTGCGCCCAATGGCGCGGCTGGGTTTTCGTAAACTTCGACGATGACGCCGCACCGCTGGCCGATTTTCTCGTTGATTTCGAGGCGGACTTCGGCTTCCTCGGAAAACTGCCGCATCGCCCATAAATTCACGATCGACTGGGACTGTAACTGGAAGTTCATCATCGAGAATCTGATGGACGTCTATCACTTCGGCACGGTGCACGCCGAATCGTTCGCGCACATGGTTCCCGAGCCCCACAAATACCGGTTTAATAAACGCGCACGCGGCGGCGTTAGCACGTTCTATAGCGGCGGATCATTCACCGCCGACGGTAAATCGCTGCTTGGTCCGATGTCGTGGCTTGCCGATCAACCCGAAGATCTCGGCTGCCTGGGCGTGGTCTCGCCAAACTTTCATATCCTGGCCCGGCGCGATCTCGTCCGGCCGTATTTCACATGGCCGATGGCGCCGGGCAAGACTCAGGCTGTGATCTACCATCTGTTCGCCGAGGAACACATGCAGCAACCCGGTTTCGAGGCCAAGGCGCAGGTCTATTACGACTGGTATCAAGGCATCGCCGAAGAGGACATTGCGGTGATCCAGGCATTGCAGCACATTACAGGGTCGACGTGGTTCCGCGGCGAACGCATGTCGATGATGGAATCGCCCATCCACCACTTCATTTCCGGGATCATCGAGCGATTGTTCGATGATCAACTTCCGGCCGTCGCGTAAGGAGACATGGAATGATCGATCCGGAACTTGCGCGCGGCGCCGATGTGTTGGTGCGCGACCAGATGGCCGTCAAACCCGGTGAGAGCGTTTTGGTCACGTCAGATACGGCCGGCGATCTTGCGGCCGTGGAAGCAGTCCTCAATGCCGCTACCCTGGCCGGCGCCAAAGCCGCCGTCATATTGAACAGACCCCTGCCCCTGCAAGGGTTGCTGGCAGATCCCTTCGTGGCCGCGCCGCTCGCCGAAGCGGTCAAGAACTGCGACGTGTGGATCGATATGACCTGCCCGTATCTGGCCGGCTCCAACACCCACGACGCGGCGATGAAAAACAAACGCACGCGTTACCTGCTGGCGGTCGACATCGCATCGGGTGGCCTGCGCCGAGTCTATGCCGGGGTTGATATGGACGCGCTCTTCGCAGTGCAGAAAGAGCTCGACGTTTGCGTTGCCGCGGCAACCGGCAAGACCTGCCGTATCACCAACCAAGCTGGCTCCGATGTCACCTTCACCCTCGCCAAACCGAGCTATGGCAAACGCCGGCGCGCCGATGTGCCCGGCACCAATTCAGTGCCCGGATCCTGCCTGATGTACCCCGAGCTCGACAGCGTACGCGGCCGCGTCGTGCTCGATACCTTGTTCCACGAATACCACATCCCGCTGCGCACGCCGCTGGTAATCGAACTCGATGGCCGCATTCAGAGCGTCAGCGGCGGCGGCAGCGAGCGCACCGTAATGGAGCGAGCGTTGCGCCGCGCCGCGGGTGGCGACTTCGGCTACATCATTCATTTCACATTGGGCTTCCACCCCGCTGCGCGACAAGGTCAGGGCTTCGTCGAAGACCTCCGCGTCACCGGCAACAACGCTGTCGGATTTGGCCTACCATGGTGGGAGCCGGGCGGCGGTGAGAATCACCCCGACGGATTGATGTCATTACAGACCCTGACCATCGCCGGACAGCCCGTCACCGAAAACGGCGTCGTCGTTGGCCCCCCCAAAGCCGCCAAACTCGCGGCCAAACTCAAACGGCTGGTGCATTGACGCATCCTAACGCGCGTCACTGAGGGGAGAACAAGCCTAGTGGATGAAATCCAACATATGGTACCCAAACAACGGTTTGCCGAGTTCGCCGGTTAGGCGCGCGAAGCGTGGCGATGCCGCATGGGACCGTTGCGCATCGGAAGCTTCGCGTAACGCGGCCGGTGGGCTCGGCAAGCCGCCCTGTGGGTCGCGTATCCCGGTCGTATGGGCACCATATGTTGGATTCCATCCACTAGACCGTGGTCGCTCGAAGCGTCCGGAAATGAAGACTCTAAGCGGAAGTCGGCGGTGGATCCGCTCAGACCCTTCTCACCCAGCGGGCAAGGCGATAGATGGTGATGGCGAGCGCCGACCTGATCTTCCGCATGGCCGGCGTCGTCATGCTCGCATTTATCGCTATCATATGGTGGCGCGATCTGCGCGGCCATCTGGCGGGGCATCGAACCGCTCGTCGCTCTGTTCAGTTTTGGGGTCGCCTCTTATCTGCTGTGCCCGCTGCTCCACCGTAGCTGGCAGCTCGGGCTTATCGAACTGCCCTTCTTCTTCGGCTGCTTTGGTCAAAAAAGTGCGGTAGTGCGGTATTTTTCTGGTTGATGTCGCGGGCGCTGTTTGACGACGCGTTCCGTCTGCGCATCTGGCACGCCGGATTGGTGGTCCTCGTTGAGGCGCTTCACGGCGTGCGATGGCTGATAAATAGGAGCGAGTCCACGATCGGGATCGAGTTAGGATTTGATCTCTCCGGCATTCTGCTCACAGCGCATCAATTGCTGTCGCTGGCACTGACCGTCGCAGCCCTGGTCCAAGCCTATCTCGGCCGGGCTGATGATCTGGTCGAAGCGCGGCTTCGGCTTCGCGACCGGTTCGTTTGGATCAGCGGTATTTACATTCTGGTCATCGTCGCGACGGAGATCTATTTCCGCGATCAATCGGCGGCACCGGCGCTCGAACTGATCAATGTGGGGACTCTCTTCTTCGTCGTTTTTGCGTTTGCCGTTGCCATGACACGGCTCCGGCCTGCGATTTTGCCTGTGGTGTCTAAGCCGGCGCCGGCAATCAGCCAAGCGCAACCGCGCGAGTCGGATGAGCCGCTGCTAACGGCGTTGCGCAACCAGATGGAGGTGAGCGACGGTTACCGTCAAGCCAACCTCACCATCGGCGGGTTAGCAGATCAGCTCGGCACCCAGGAATACCGATTGCGTCGCGTCATCAACGCCTCGCTTGGCTTCCGTAACTTCAACGAGTTCCTAAATGCCTACCGCATCGCCGAAGCCCAGCGGCGCCTGACGGATCCGGCCTGTGCCCGTTTGCCTATCCTTACCATTGCCATGGATTGTGGTTTTGCGTCGATCGGCCCGTTTAACCGCGCCTTCAAAGAGGCCACCGGCATGACACCAAGCGAGTTTCGCCGCCTAAATCTGAACGACCAGCAGACCAAATCCGAAAAAATCTAGCCGATTTCGAAATCGGCGCGGTTTTCTGGGGAATCGGCGAGAAAGGGAACGCCGCCGACACCACTATTGGCTGGGCAACCACCCAAGGAGGCGACGAATGTTTTGTCTTTCAAGTTGGCTCGGCTTCATCAGCCACGATGTTCTGAAATATCTGATCTCGGCGGGCACGATGGTTCTTGTGACCCACGTGCTACTCACCCGTTTCGTTTCCGCCCGTAAAATTCAAAGGGCACAGCCCGACCGCCGCCAGATCACACGTGAAATCGGCTGGTCTGTGGTGTCGGCGGTGATCTTTGGCAGTGTCAGCCTGGGCGGCGTGTTCGGCCTTGCCGAGCTCGGTTGGAACCGGCTCTATCTCGACATCGCCGCCTACGGCTGGGGCTATGCCGGCCTGTGTTTACTGGCGATGATTATCGCCCACGACGCCTATTTCTACTGGCTGCATCGCTTGCTGCACGTGCCGCTCGTGCTGCGTTTCACGCATCGTTTGCACCATCGCTCGCGCACGCCAACGCCATGGGCCGCCTACAGCTTTGATCCCATTGAGGCGGTGCTGCAAGTCGCGTTTGCACCGTTGTGGGCGGTTATCGTGCCGGTGCACCCGCTGGTGCTCCTGGTTTGGAGTATTCACATGGTGGCGCGCAACGTCATCGGCCACTGCGGCTTCGAGCTGTTTCCACGCACCATGGCGCGAAGCCGCTGGTTCGGCTGGCTCACCGGCGTCACCCATCATGACCTCCATCACCAGGACGCACGCTCGCATTTTGGCCTTTATTTCACCTGGTGGGACCGGTGGATGGGCACCGAACGTTCGGACTACGTCCAACGGTTCGAAGCCGCCGCCAGGAGCGACGATCCCGCCGCGCCCGCCGGCACAATTAGCGGGATGATCCACCCGGCATTAGCCAACCGGTGAGGGGCAGAAATGTTCTAGGGCAAGCGAGGCTCCTCGGACCCCGATCCCCGCCGGACACCAAGTCGCCGGGTCGGTTACCCCGCCGCACCTCGCGCCGCCTGGATCGCCGCCCACACCCGCTCGGGCGTGTAAGGCAGTTCGACGTGGCGCACGCCCAGGTCCCACAGGGCATCGGCGATCGCGTTGCCGATCGCTGCCGGCGGGCCGAGCGAACCACTTTCGCTGCACCCCTTGGCGCCCAGCGCGTTGTGTGGATTGAGAGTTTCGTGGAACTCAATTTTAAAGCTTGGTAGGTCGCTGGCCCGCGGCATGCCGTAATCCATGAAGCTGCCGGTGAGGAGCTGACCCGAGTCCTCGTCATAGACCACGCGCTCAAGCAAGGCCTGGCCAATTCCCTGAGCGAGCCCGCCATGGACCTGCCCGTGGACGATCATCGGATTGATCACCCGACCGCAGTCGTCGATGGTGAAGAAATCGCGCAAGTCGACCCGACCGGTCACGTCGTCGACCAGCACCACCGCGAGGTGCATGGCGGTCGGGCTGCTGACGCTGATCGGATCGTAGTAAACGGTTTCGTCGAGGCCGAGTTCGAAACCGTCGGGATAATCAAAGCCGTTGAACGCCATATCGGCGACCTCGGCAAAATCGAGGCTGCGATCGGTTCCTTTGACCGTGAATTTGGCATCGGCGTAGTCGACGTCGGCTTCCGCGCATTCGAGCAGGTGCGCCGCGAGCACCTTTGCCTTACCGATAATGCGCCCGCTCGCTTCGATGATAGCGCTGCCTGCGGTCAGCAGCGAGCGCGCTGCCCACGTACCGCTCCCGGTCGGCACCGCGTCGGTGTCACCCTCGATCAAGGCGATGTCGGCAATGTCAACGCCAAGCTGATCCGCCGCGATCTGGCGGAAAGTGATGTCGTGGCCCTGCCCATGCGAATGCGTACCTGCAAGAACCGTGACCTTACCATCCGGGTGCACGCGGACCGTCGCCACTTCGGCACTCGAATGGCGCGAGCCCATCTTGCGTGCCATGCGGCTCGGGCCGGACCCCGCCGATTCGACAAACGCGGCCATGCCAATACCCAGACGCACACCGCCAGCCTTCAGGCGGCGCTGCTCCTCGCGCAAGCCCGCGTAGTCCGTCAACGCCACCAGCTTGTCCTGAACGCCGATGGGATCGCCGGATTCGTAAACCCGGCCAAGCGCGTTGGTAAACGGAAAGGCACCGGCGTCGATGTAATTTCGCGCCCGCATGACGATCGGATCAATCCCCATCTCGCGCGCCCCGGTCTCCAGCAACCGCTCGTGCACGGAAACCGAAGCCTGTCCCGAGCCGCGATAGGCATCGACCAATGCGGTGTTGGTGAAGGCCCCGGTCACCTTCACGTACACGGCAGGAACTTGATACAGGCCGGGCAGGGTTGGCGGGTAGAATCGCATCGGAATTCCGGGCGCAAACGTGCTCTGGTAAGCGCCATAACCGGCGATCGTCTCAACGTCGATCGCGAGAACCTTGCCGTTTTCTGCAAACGCCATGCGCGCGACCGTTTTGTGATCGCGCGCGTGGGCATCTGTCATCAGCGTTTCCGAACGCGTCGCGCTCCATCGCACCGGCCGGCCGGTCAAGCGTGAGGCCCACAGAACCAGCGGTAACTCGCCGTAATAGTATCCCCTGGGACCGAAGCCCCCGCCGACGTCGGGGGCGATAACGCGAAGTTTGTGCTCGGACAGAAATAACGTGTGCTTGGCGATCCAGTTGCGCACGTAATGCGGCATCTGGCAGGTCCCCCACAGCGTGTAGCGATCGCGTCGCCCGTCGTAGTGACCCAGATAAGTCCGAGGCTCCATCGGGTTGCCCATAATTCGGGTGTTCTGAAGCTTGAGCTCGGTCGTGTGAGCTGCGTTCGCAAACGCAGCTTCGGTCGCGGCCTTGTCACCGCGCTCGATAAACTGAACCAGGTTGGTAGAAAATTGTTCGTGCAGGATTGGCGCTCCTTCTTGCAGCGCCGCGGTCGCATCAACCACGGCGGACAAGGCTTCGTAATCGACCGCCACCGCTTCGGCACCGTCCAGCGCCTGGCTGCGGGTCTCGGCAACCACCACCGCCACGGCATCACCAACAAAGCGGACCTTATCGGCGACCAGTACCGGCCGGGTCACCTCGTTCATCGGCCGCCCGTCGTCGAATGGAACCGCGTGAAAACACGGCAACCCACCATAGCCTTCGGCTTGCCAATCGGCTGCGGTCAAAGCTGTCAGCACACCCGGTATTGCGAGCGCTCCGTCGATCGTCACCGATCGGATGCGGGCGTGCGGATGGGGGCTACGGACCACCGCCATATAGGCCGCGTCCGACGGCGAGATATCGTCGACATACTCGCCGTGTCCGGTCGTGAAGCGATTGTCTTCGTCCCGTAGGAGCGCTTCGCCAATATACATGGAGGCCTCGCCGAACCCGATTTCGGGGCTAATCTATCACACGCTATCGCGCCGTCGTTTCGCGTGGTGGCCAGTGCCTTGCAAATCCTTTAGGAACGTGGACAAGCTGGTCTAACTAACAAGGTTTGCCGGGAGGGCACGGGCTATGGAGTACAAATTCCAGTTTGGAGTCGTTCGCGACAATTGGGAGTTCCTGCTCGAAGGCATATGGATCACGGTTTCGGTGACGGGCGGCGCCCTCGCGGCCGGCCTGTTCGTCGGTCTGTTTCTCGGCATGATGCGGCTGTCGAAGCACATGGCGATCTCGCAACCGGCGCTGTGGTACATCGAGCTGTTTCGCAATACCCCGGCGCTGGTCCAGCTGATGTGGGTCTACTACGCACTGCCCATTCTCACCGGCCTCGAACTCAACGCAATCATGTCCTGTACCGCGGCTTTATCACTCAACATGTCCGCCTACCTCGCCGAGATTTTTCGCGGCGGCATTCAGAGCATTGAGCGCGGTCAGGTCGAAGCGGCGCGCAGTCTTGGCCTGTCTTTCGCCAAAACCATGCGCAAGGTCGTGTTGCCGCAAGCCGTGCGCCGCATGATTCCCCCCTTCGTCAACGAGACCGTGTCGCTTGTCAAATACTCATCGCTGGTTTCGATACTCGGCGTCGCCGATCTCACCTACCAGGCGAATGTTTTGTCGACGACCACCTTTCGGCCGTTGGAAGTGTTTTCATTCATCGCCGTGATCTATCTGGTGATTTGCACCTCCCTGTCATACAGCGCACAGCGTATTGAAAAACGCTTGTCTGTTTCCGACTAGAAGGGGACCTGGCCGATGACAGCAATGGTCCAAATCGAGAAGCTGAACAAGTCGTTCGGCGATCTTCACGTCCTCCGGGATATCGACTTGGAGGTCGCGCAGGGCGAAGTGGTGGTGATGATCGGGGTGAGCGGTTCCGGCAAGACAACTTTGCTACGCTGCATCAACGTGTTGGAAGAACCGCAAAGCGGACGCATTTTCGTCGACGGTGAACCGATGGGAATCCATCGGCCCGATGGTGAATTTCGCGCCTTTCCCGACCGCGTCCTCAACGAACGGCGGGCCCAAATCGGCATGGTGTTTCAGCGCTTCAACCTGTTTCCCCATATGACCGCGATCCAGAACGTGATGCTGGGCCCCACCATGGTCAAAAACCTCCCCGACGCCGAAGCGCGTGGCATCGGCGAGGAATTGTTGGCCAAAGTCGGGCTACGAGACAAATTCGATGCGTATCCCAACAAGTTGTCGGGAGGACAACAGCAACGTGTCGCCATCGCCCGCTCGCTGGCGATGAATCCGAAACTCATGTTGTTCGACGAGGCCACCTCGGCGCTTGATCCCGAGTTGATCGGCGAAGTGCTCGATACGATGAAACAGCTCGCGCAAGAGGGCATGACCATGGTCGTGGTCACCCACGAAATGGGCTTCGCCCGCGAGGTCGGCGACCGCGTGCTGTTCTTGCACGAAGGGCGTGTGCTTGAGGAGGGTAAGCCGGAAGTAATCTTCGACAAGCCCCAGCACGAGCGTACGCGCGACTTCCTGCGCCACGTGCTTTAGCGGCTCAATTTTATCCCCCCACCCAACCCTCTCCCCCATGGGAGAGGGCTCCCACGGGTGGCACGACTAAAGCCCTCTCCCTTGGGGGAGAGGGTTGGGTGAGGGTATGAAAACCGATTTAACCGCACAGAGGGTAGCGGCCAAAGAAAAGGCGGGCCCGAGAGCCCGCCTTTGTTGCTTTAGAAACAGCGCGTCTAATTACGCTTCTTTGGGATCGCTGCGGATTGGTCCGAGGTGCTGCCGTACATGTAGGGCTCGCCGAGACCGTGCTTGTCGAGGACCCGGATCAACTCGCCGGTTTGCTGGATGTCCTCGATGAAGAAATCGAGCCACTGGACCCAGGTCCAATCCCCCTGACGCACCACAAACCCAGTCGGCACGATCGCCAGTGTCGTCGCCGGCATGATCATCAGGTTGGGATTTTTGGGCAGGATTTTCTGGAACGCGCCATAAGTGCTGTGCCAAGCGTTCACTTTCTTGGTCACGAGCGACATCAGCAGTTCAGGTTCGGTGCGAAGCCGCACCACGTTGGCATTCGCGAACTTCTTCGAGGCGAAGGTGTCGCCCGTCGAGCCCAGCGCGACGGCAACCTTGAGCCCGTCCTTATCCAGATCTTGCCATTTCTTGTACTTGGCGGCGTCCTCCTTGCGGATCACGATGCCAGATCCGAATTGCAGGAACGGCGCGGCATAGGTAGCCGCCATCGCCCTTGGAAGCGTCCGGCCCATCGGCACCGTGACGTCGTATTTGTTCGCATGCAAGCCGGCGATGAGGGTTGCCCAACTGTCTTCGACCCAGACCACCTCGGCGTTGAGTTGCTTGGCCATCAATTTGAAAACATCGATGGCAACGCCGTCGAGTTCGTTGTTGTTGTCGGGATCTTTGAAGGCATAGGGCCACCAGGTCGCCCAACCGACGCGGAGCTTGCCATCGCTCTGAATGCGATCGAGCGCCGATCCGGATTGTGCCATCGACGGCGTTGCCACGAACGATACAGCGAACGCCAGGATGACCGCGGCGACCATCACATGAACGAAGCCTTTGAATATACGCATGGGTACTCCTCCCTCTTTCAGTTGATTATCTCAGTTGTATCTCTCAAATCGGATTTCGTCGGAGCCGGTTGGGTCCGGCTACCCCCGTTACTGCAATTCACCCATCTCGTAGTGCAGATATATGCAGTCGGTGTAGAACCATCTCCGCCGGGCGCTTTCGCCGGCGTAGTAAACGCACATGTCTTGCTCTTCTTGCGTCGTGCAATTGCGCTCGAGCACATCGAACGCGCTGTTGCTGTGCTCGATATCGGCTTCGGCATGAACCCAGAAATGTTCGATCTCGTGCTCTTTGAATTTATACTTTTCGCGCAGTGCCGGCAGGATCACCGGCATCACGCCGGAGAATTGAAACTCACTGCTGCAGTGCAGCGCCGATACCGTGGCCTGCCACGGCTCGTTGCGAGCCAATCCGAGCAACCACTGGGTCCACCCTTCCGTCGACGGCAACGGCTTCTTCTTGGGGATGTCCGCAGGGTCGTAGCCGCAGGCCTCGTAGAACCTCAAAAACAATGCGGGATGCGGATTCTCGGGATCGGTCTCTTCATAGTAATTTTCGAGTTCCAATTCGACCACGTCACGCGGCGCGTTGCGCGCGGTCAAGAAAAACGCCTCGAAGATGTTGGTCACGTAATGCCAGCTTTCGTGCATGTAACCGGCCATGCAGGCCTTGCTGAGGGTGCCGTCCCCCCATTTCTGGAACATCGGATGGTTGATTGTGTGGCGCGGCTCGATTGCAGCCGCCATACGTTCACGAAGCGCTTGCGCCGCCATCTTTCTCCTCCCGTATTCCTTTGATCACACCGATCTCTGCGAATCAGTGTCGTTGGCGTGAAAGATAGGAGTGGGAGCGGAAACGGTCAAGAAAGCTAACGCTACCGATCGTCCCTCTCGCAAGACCAGCGAGCGCTCAGTGCAAGAGAAAGTCGAGAACGATCTGGTTATAGCGATCGGGATGCTCGAACATCACCATGTGGCCGCAATTATCAAGCACCTCGAGGCGCGCGCGCGGCATCTGCTTAACGCCGATCTCCCCATTGGCCAGCGGTGCACCGGGATCGTTGCGGCCCCAAATAACCAGTGTCTCAATGTCAAACGCATCGAGGCGATGCAGCACGCGATAGGCGGGATTAGTCGCGTCTTGGATAAAACTCCGCATCGACTGGTCCCATGCGGTGAACAACCAAGGTTGTGCGTAGGCCGTGAGGATTATCTGCGCCAAGCCAGCCGGAATCGGCGCCGGATCGTAAACTGAACTGACCAGCCGCTGCTGCCAGTCGTCCAATGTCCGGGTTGCGATCGAATCGCGCGCCGTGCCGTATGCCTTCGTCATGCCCGCGACCAACTGCTCTTCGGTGCTGAAGGCCGATGCGCTGCCGTTGAGTATGAGTTTGCTGATCCGCGCCGGGTTGCGGAGATAGATCAGGCTCGACAGCAGCGCACCGTACGAGCTGCCGCACAGCGCGACCCGATCAAAGCCGAGCGCATCGATCAGGCCGATCAAATGATCAACCCGCGCGCCGATCACCGAACGGTCACCGAAATCAACGGGTCCGGTGAACCCACTGCCGAGCGAATCCGGCGCCACCACATAAAACTGTTCGCCGAGAACATCAACATTGGGAACCCAGATGTCGGCTATGAGATCATGGCCGTGAATCAACAGCAGCGGATCGGGGTTGCTCTCGCCCGCGAATAGGCACCGCGAATAGGTGCCGGCAACGTCGACAAATTTGACCCGCATGTGAAAGATTCCCCCAGAAATAACATCGCCAGACTACCCTCTCGGGAGGTGCTGCGATACCGCATGGCCTCGGCGCCACCCGGCGCTGCGGCGGGCGCATGTTCAATCGGACTACAGGCGACTAAACTCGCTCCCTAATAGGCTCACAACTCTCCCCGTTCGGGACACAGGCAGCGCCAGCTATGACATCTCAAACAATCGACGTGCAGCCGCTCTCGGGCGCTATCGGCGCTGAAATATTTGGTGTCGACCTCTCGCGGGACCTGCCTCAAGAGACATTTTCAGAGATCCATCAAGCCTTCCTCGATCACCTGGTGATCTTTTTTCGCGATCAGGAGTTGACGGTCGATCGGCAAGTCTCGTTTGCCCGGCGTTTTGGTCCATTGGCGGTCGATCCGTTCATTGCCGGACCCGACGACCGGCCTGAACTGATGGTTGTCGCCCGCGAGAAACACGAACAGCGGGCATTCGGTGAGAACTGGCATTCGGACAACAGCTATCTCGACAAGCCGCCACTGGGATCCTTCCTCTATGGGGTCGAAATCCCGCCACATGGCGGCGACACGCTGTTTGCCAACCAATATCAGTCCTTTGAATCCCTTTCCCCCGGGCTCCAAGCCGTTCTCGAAACCCTACAAGCGGTTCACGCACCGCGCGGCTACCACAAGGCGATTGCGGCCGGTCAATTCGATGACGGCGCGATGAAGCTTCGCGACGACGAGCTAATGGACCGCACCTTGACCGCAGAGGCGAGCCATCCGGTTGTCCGTACCCATCCGGAGACCGGGCGTAAAGCGCTCTATGTCAACAAATCCTATACCGTGGGATTCCAAGGTTGGACCGAGGCGGAGAGCCGGCCGCTGCTCGATTTCCTCATCGATCACGCGGTCAAGCCCGAGTTCAGCTGCCGCTTTCGCTGGCAACCCAAGTCGATGGCGCTGTGGGACAATCGCTGCGCCATGCATCTGGCGATCAACGATGTCCATGGCTACCGCCGGGTCATGCATCGCGTGGTCGCCGAAGGAGATCGACCGTATTGATCCCGATCACCCCGATTGAGAGGCTGATCGACCTGCTTGTGTATCGCTCAAGGGTAAGCGGCTCTACCGCAGCGGCGAAAATCGAGCGACAGCAGGTGTCGTGATGGCCTACACCGTCAACCGCCTTTGTTCAGCGATTGGCGCCGAGGTGATCGGGGTAGAAGCGGCGGCAATCAACGACGACGTGTTCGATGAACTACGCGCTATTTGGATTGCGCATGACGGCCTTTTGGTACTCCGAGATCAGCACCTTACACCCGAAGCACACGTAGCTTTCAGCCGTCACTTTGGCGATCTCCTGCCGCATGGCCTGGCCAAATTCGAGCTGCCGGGTTTTCCTGAGATATTTCACTTTCATGTCCCCGTTGAGGAGCAGATCGTCGCTACGAACACACTTCAGTCGGGCAGTGCTTGGCATGCCGCACACACCTACGAGAAAGATCTCTCGGGTGCGTCGATCTGTCACGTGATCGAAATGCCGCCGGTCGGGGGCGATATGTTCTTCGCCAATATGTACGCAGCTTATGAGGCACTGTCTGAGCCGATCAAAGGGCTGCTTGATCAGCTTCGGGCGGTGCACCAACACCCGGGGGCTGCGAACAAGGAAGGAGAACCGCGAGCGTCCGCCGAACACCCGGTTGTCTATGTCCACCCCGAATCCAGGCGCAAGGCACTGCTCATCAGTCCGGCTTTTACCACCGACCTCATCGGACTAACCGCGGATGAGAGTGAAGCCTTGATCGAATTCTTGTGTCGGCATTGCACGCGTCCCGAATTCACCTACCGGCACCATTGGCGTATCAACGATCTGATGGTCTCGGATGATCGCTGCAGCCTCCACTACAACATCAGCGGCTATTCAGGAGACGGCGCGGTCACAATGAATCGGACCAGCGCGGTGGCTGCTGTCGCGTAATACCACCCCGCAACCGTCAGGATCTACGAGATCGGCGCCGCCCGTCTCCGCTCGCGATGAATAACATACAAGCCGCCGGCGATAATCAGCACCGCACCGCTGACGGTCCACCTATCCGGCACATCGCCAAACAGGAAAAAACCAACAATCACAGCCCAGATCAGCGCGCTGTATTTGAACGGTGCGGCGGCCGAAACCTGCACGAATCGGTACATCACGATCATTAGAAAATGCGCGCAAAGTTGCAGCCCGGCGGCGCCCGCGAGAAACCCCATTTCCGGCCCCGATGGCGTTTGCCAGTCGAATGGTAGCGTAGCCAGGCCCGCCAGGGTCACCGCGAGGGTGGTGTAGAATAGCGTCGCCAACGGTGAATCGCCGGCACTGATACGACGCGTGATGAGGTCGCGGGTTGCACTGCAGGCCGCGGCGGCGACTGGCACCAGAGCAAACCAATAAACACCCTCGGCGCTCGGCCGCAGCATCACGACCATGCCCATAAATCCAACAACAACCGCGGTGCTGCGGTGCCAACCGACGCGCTCGCCAAGAAAGATCGGCGCCATCGCAGTCAGCATCAGCGGTGCCACGAACATCAGCGCGGTCGCATCGGCGAGCGGCATCGCGCGCAACGCGGCAACAAACAGGAAGCTCGACAGCACCATCATTGCCGCGCGACCGGCCTGACCGCGCGGGTGCAGAACCCGCAGCGCGCCAAATTGGCCGGTCAGCCACAGGTAAATCACCACCAGGACCATCACCACCGAGCCACGCAGGGCAATGATCTCACCGATCGGTAACGTCGCCGACACCGTCTTGACCGCGGCGTCGTTCATGACGATTAGAAAAGACCCGCCGAGCGAGCAGGCAATGCCAACCCCCGGCGCATGCACCAGTGATCGGCCGCTGACAAACTCGCGCAATACGGTCATGTTGAACGCCGCCGGGCGGGCTCAGCCGAGCACGGGAAGTTGCAAGCGCTGCGCCACCCATTTCCCGGTCACGACGAGCCGGGCTTCATCGCGTCGAGGCGAGACCAATTGCACGCCGAGCGGCATGCCGTTGGGTCCGCTACTGATCGGCAGGTGGAGGCACGGCAGGTCGAGGATCGTCCACAGCCGATTGAAGATACCGTTGCCAATGTCGTTCAAATCCGGCACCGCCTCGCCGGGCGCGCTTAAGGTAAGAATGGTTTCATCGGCACCGAACATATCGCCGATCTCAGCCTGGCATTGCCGAATCAATTCGCGCGCGTCCGATACCTCCGTGGTCGAGAATCGATCGGCCGCGGCCAGTATCTGCTGCAGCGATTCGCTCAACTCGGATCGATGATCGCGCCACTCCGGCGCCAGCGAAATCAGCGTCTCCGAATTGCAGATCGGGTGGAATGCATCCTCAATGCCGCCAAACGAGGTCGGCAGGTCGACCTCGCGAACATCGCTGCCCTGCGATCTCAGGTCATCCGCGGTCTGCTCGAGCAACTCCTGCGCTGCCGCATCCGCCTGATCCCAATAGGGCGTGCGGCACAACGCGATCCTTGGGCCACGCGCGGCGCTTGGGAGCACCATTTCCGCGCCCGTGAAAACCGCGGTTAGCATCGGAATGTCGTCCAGCGAGCGGATGTGAAAGCCGATCGTATCGATCGAAGGCGCGACGTGCCTGAGGCCAGCCGTCGGCACCACCCCGAACAGCGGCTTGTAGCCAACGATGCCGCAAAAGGCTGAAGGTCGGATGATCGACCCACCGGTCTGCGTCCCCAGCGCGGCCGGAACCATGCTATCGGCGACCGCTGCTGCGGATCCGCTCGACGAACCCCCCGGCGTATAATCCAGGTGGTGCGGATTGCGCGTAGCGGTGGGATGGCGGAACGCGAATTCGGTCGTCGTCGTCTTACCGAGGATGACGGCGCCAGCTTCACGCAACCGCGCAACACACGCCCCATCGTCAGCGGGCCGATTGTTGCGATGGATCGGCGACCCATACGACGTCGGCATATCGGCGGTATCGATCAGGTCCTTTATGCCGATTGGCACACCATGCAGCGGCCCGCGAGTGATCTGGCGATCTCGCTCGCGTGCCTGCGCCAACGCGGCGTCAGGATCGAGCCAGGCCCAGGCGTGGACGGCAGGTTCGCGCGCGTCGATTCGTGCCAGCAACGCCTCGGTCAACGCCGCTGACGTCAAGCGACCGGCCGCGATCGCCCGCCCCGCCCCGCCGACCGACAGTGCGGTTGGATCGGCTTGTGAGTTCTCGGTTGCGGGCACGTGCTTCGATCGTTACTCGGCGCCCGCGACGGGGATCCCCATTAGCTCGCAGTAGTTGAGCCACATGCCGCGCATCGGCACTTCGGTGACCGTGGTGTATTGCGTCCCGATCTCGCCGAGACCGCCCATTTCGATCACCGATTGCTCATCCCCACTGCCGCGAATACCAAGCTGGCACAAACGGCCGACCTCGCCGTCTTCCATTGACGAGAACCCGGCGGGTCCGACAATGTTGGCGTTCTTCATTCTCAGCTCGCGCAATTCGGCGTCGTCATCGGCGTAGCCGAAATAGGTCCAGTAAAGCTCGAACTCGTCGTGCCGGCGCGGCCGGATCTGGCGTGTCGCCAGCGAGTTCGACAGCTGCTGGAAGATCACATTGGGAAACACAGCGCACAGATTTGCCGCCATGTTGATGTCGAATTCGTCGCGATAAGCCCACACCGAGGGATCGTTCAAACGCATCGAGCTGTCCTGCAGAAATCCGACGTCTTGATAGGCCTCTTTGGCCTCGTCAGCGTCGTCGCTGTCGTGATGGCTAAAGGTAGCTTCGTGGCGAACCCGCTTGTCCATCCGCATGCCACCGTCCTCGGTTGCCCGGAACAGGCCGAACGTGGTCGACATCTGATGCAATAGCCCGGCGTGGTAACCATCGTGGGTGTTCTCGACGTAGAGCTTCCAGTTGCCGGGAATGCGCTGGCGCGAATACCCCAGAATTTCGACCGGGCGATTACCGAACAGAAGATCAAGATAGTCACACATCGGTTCGTCAAGAAATTCCGCGAGCGGTTCGGTGCTCGCATCGAAGGTGACAAAAATCACCCCGGCGTAACTGTCGACCCGCACTGTTCTAAGCCCGTGGTCGGCCATCTCAAAGTCGGGGGGCATGCCGCCCTTGCCCTTGAGGCCGCGCATGAATGGCACACCGATCAAGTCGCCCTTCAGGTCGTAGCACCAGTGGTGATAGATGCAGGTGAAATCGTCGGTCGTGCCGAAACGGTCGCGCACCAGTAGGGTTCCACGATGCGCGCAGCGATTGACAAACGCTTGCAGCGACCCATCGCCCGCACGCACCACAACCATCGGTGTGTCGCCAGCATACGACGTCAGATAGTCGCCCGGGTTCGGGATTTCGGCTTCCAAACCAACATTGAGCCAGACCGGTCCGCGGAAGATCCGTTCCTGCTCCAGCGCGTGGAGTTCGGGATCGAGGAACACCGAGTAGGGAACCCGGCTGTAGTCCGATCGCGGCCAGCGCAGTTCAGAAATCCCGACCATTCCACTCTCCCTTTGGGATGCGCGACGGGCATCGTCCGCTACCACGGTATCACGCTCAGCCACCGGGCACGCGCCGGATCAATTGCGTCGAGCGACCCAACGCGGATAGAATTTTTTCAACCAGGCTCATTGGGAGCCTAGGGGAGGAAATCATGACCAAACAAAATGTAGATCCCAAGGGTCTTACGCGTCGTCGTTTCGTGTGGTCGGCCGCCGCCGGCGGTCTTGTCGCAGCGAGTACACCGCTGTTCTCCAAACGCGCCGCATCAGCCGGCAAGGTGAAGATCGGCTACATCTCCATTCACAATCCCCAATCTTTCTGGGCGAAGTTCTTTTTTGAGCTGCAGAAGCAGGCCAAAGCACACTCGGACGGTGATCTCATGATCGAATGGGCAGGCGGCCCCGAAACCATGCCGCCGCTGCAGGCGCCCGACGCGATCTCCAAGGGCGTGTTCGATATGTGCCTGTCGACGTTTGGCTTCTATGGCAATGCCATACCCGAAGGCGTCGGCCTCCAGATCGAGGTCGCGTCGGCGAAAGCGCTGCGCCAATCCGGCGCGCTCGAATATATGGACAGCATTCACCGCAAGAAGCTCGGCGTCACCATCGTCGGACTGCCGTCAAGCGGGGCCGGCTACGGCGTATTCACGGCCAAGCCGATCAGGCATCTCAGCGACTTCAAGGGCCTCAAGATCCGCTCGCTCGGGCTCCAGGTGGCGATGCTGAAGAAGCTGGGCTGCTCGACCGTCGCAATTCGTCCCTCCGAGACCTATGCCGCACTGGAGCGCGGCGTGGTTGAAGGGCTGACCTGGCCGGTCGTCGGCGCCATCGAGTTTCGCTACCACGAAGTGGCGCCCAACCTGCTGCAGCCGAACTACTACCACTCGATGGTAGATCACATGGTCAATGCAAAGCGCTTCGACGGCCTGCCCAAGGACATCCAGAAAGCATTTCTAGATGCCTCTGAAGCAACCGACGCCTGGGGCTTGGCGTTGACTCAGAAAACCGCGATCACCGAGCGCGAAGCCATGAAGAAACAAGGACTGGTCGAGAACCATCTGCCGGCCGACGAAGCGAAGGAGTTTCTCGACATTGCGGTCAATGCCGGCTGGGACAAGGTCATTAAGGACGCTCCCGACACCGGTCCCAAACTACGTGACTTGATGATCAAAGCCGCGGCCATGTCGTAGTCGGGTCGCATAGATCCATCTGGAAGTGGCGCCGGCGGAGAGCCTCGCGCGTATCGCATAAGCGGGACCTTCGTCGGCGCTGTTACAGTCAATGTTGCGGCGTCTAAACGCCTCCTATGATCGACTGATCGAGGCGCTCGCCTTACTGGCGGCGCTATCGATCGGCTGCATGTGCGTGTGGGTCACCTATGAAGTGGTCATGCGCTATCTCTTCACGCGGCCGACGATCTGGGCCGTCGATCTCTCCGAATACACCCTCCTGTGGTCAACCTTTCTCGCCGCACCCTGGGTGCTCAAGCGTGAAGGCCATGTCACGATCGACTTACTGGTCAACGCGCTAGGGCCGACCTCGCGACAGCGGCTCGGCATCGTCGTCTCGCTCATCGGCGCTGCGATTTGCGCCATCTTCGCGTGGAGCACCGCCTTCAGCGTTATCGAGTACTACCAGCGCGAACTCATCATCCGCCACCTCTGGGAAATCAAACAATACATCCCCTACATCGCGATCCCGGTCGGCGGCACCCTGCTCACGATTGAGTTCCTACGCCGCGCTTATCGCTATGCAACGGGCACGCAAGCGGGTTTGAAACCGGATGCGGCTCCGGTCCGCAAGGCGTTCGGGTAGGGGTCCATCGTGGATTGGGTCGGGTCACTCCTGATTCTGTTCGCCCTGCTGTTGGTCGGATTGGCCAGCGGCTTGCCGGTGGCTTTCACCTTCTTCGGGATCAGTTTCGGTGGCCTATATTTTCTGTTCGGCCCAGTCGCGTTTTCACTAATCGCGGCGCACACTTTCGCCTCGGTCGCGCTGTTTGCGTTTATCCCGATTCCGTTGTTCGTGTTCATGGGCGAGGTCTTGCTGCGCTCCGGTCTGGCCGGCGAAACCGTCGATGGCGCCGATCGCTGGATCGGCCGCGTCCCGGGGCGGCTTTCGGTGTCGACCGTCGCCGGCGGCACCGTGCTGAGCACGCTGAGCGGGTCGAGTATGGCCGCGGTCGCGATGCTGGGCTCGACGCTGCTGCCGGAAATGACGCGCAAGAAATATCAACCCGAAATGTCGGTAGCACCGATCCTTGCCGCCGGCGGCCTCGCGGTGTTGATTCCGCCCTCCGCTGTCGCGGTGCTGCTCGGTGCGCTCGCCAAAGTCTCCATCGCCAAGCTTTTGATCGCGGGTATTATCCCCGGCCTGCTGCTGGCGTCGGTCTACGTTCTCTATTTCGTCGGCCGCGCCATGCTGCAGCCCAAGCTCGCACCACCGTCGACGGACATCGACGTTTCGTGGTCGGCACGATTGCGAACCCTATGGTTGCTGATCCCGCTCGGCGTCCTGATCATGGTGGTCACCGGGTTCATCTTCTTTGGTATCGCCACGCCATCGGAAGCGGCCGCCATGGGGGCGCTGGCTGCCGTCGTACTGGCCCGTATTTTCGGACGCATGAACTGGCAGGTGATCCGCGATGCGTTGATGTCGACGGTGACCACGTCGACGATGGTTCTGCTCGTGATTGCCGGATCGAGCGCCTATGCCCAGGTGCTAGGCGCAACCGGAGCCACCAGCAAACTGGTCGCGGTGGTGACCGCGCTACCGTTGGCGCCAATCCTGATGGTGATTGGCATGCAGGCGGTCGTGCTGGTGCTCGGCTGCTTCATCGATGGCGTGTCGATCATGCTGATTACCTTGCCGATCTTCATGCCTATCATTGCCACCCTGGGGCTCGATCCCATCTGGTTTTCGGTTCTGATCCTGATCCAAATCGAACTGGCCGGCATCACACCGCCATTTGGGCTGTTGCTGTTCGTCCTCAAAGGCGTTCGCCCCGAGCTTAGAACACGCGATATCTATCGTTCGGTGATTCCGATCGTGATTATGCAATTCTTCGTTGCCGGCCTGGTTATGGGCTTTCCCGAGCTGGCGACGATCTTGCCGTCCCTGATGGACCGGCCCTGACCGCGCGGAGGCCGGATCATGGAGTATCGCCGTCTTGGCAACAGCGGCCTGCGTATATCGCGCATTGGCCTTGGCACCATGACCTTTGGCGGCATGGTCAACGAGAGAGACAGTCATCGCCAACTCGATCGCGCCGTCGATGGCGGCATCAATTTCATCGACACAGCTGAACAATACGCGTCACCGCCGACCGCTGATTCCTACGGCAAGTCGGAGGAAATCATCGGCCAATGGCTCGCGACCAAACCCCGCGATGCAGTGATCCTGGCCAGCAAGATCAGCGGCCCGGCCGAATTCGGCTACCCTCTCCCACACATCCGCGGCGGCCTCACGGCATTCGATCGCCACCACCTCACCCGCGCCGTCGAGGGATCCCTGCGTCGCCTCAAAACAGACTACATCGACCTCTACCAGCTCCATTGGCCGGATCGTAAGACGCCGGTGGCCGAGCAACTCGAAGCCATCGAACGTCTGATCGATGCCGGTAAGATCCGCTATTTCGGCGCCAACGTCGAAACCGCATGGGGGTTGACCAAATTCGCCACCCTGGCCGACGAGCGCGGCCTGCCCCGCATTGCCAGCATTCAAACCGGTTACAATCTGCTGGAGCGCGATGTCGACGTCGCCACTGCCGAAGTCTGTGAGCTGGAGAACATCGGATTTCTCGCCTTCTCCGCGTTGGCGATGGGCGTACTGACCGGCAAATATGCCGGCGGCAAATTTCCCAAAGGCAGCCGACTGGCCGAAAACGCGCTCTACCGCGAGCGCTGGGGTTACGGGGCGGCCGATGTCTTGGCGACGGCCGATAGATATGTCGCGATCGCCGGGAATGCCGGGATCTCGCCGATCGATCTCGCCATCGCCTGGCTGCTAAGCCGGCCGTTCTTGACCGCGGCTCTGTCGGCGGCAACCAAACTCGAACATCTCGATGCGCTGCTCAAAGCGGCCGAGGTGACCCTCGCTGATGACGTCCTGGCCGAGATTGACGGGGTCCACGCCGCCGCGCGGCTCGACCTGCACCCGTGAGGATGCAGCGATGAGGGTGCACCGATGACCAGCCTTGCCGAACAACCGTGGCCGCGAGCGGATTTCAGCCGTGTGCCCTATGCGGCGTTCCTCGATTCCGATCTTCACGCTCTCGAGCAGCAGCGAATTTTTCGCGGACCGGTTTGGCTGTTTCTCGGTTTGCAGGCCGAGCTCCCCCATCCCGGCGACTACAAAACCACTGTCGCCGGAGACACGCCGGTGGTTGTCGTGCGCGCGACCGATGGCTCGCTCAAAGCGTTCGTCAATCGCTGTGCCCACCGTGGCACGCTCCTGGTTCGCAACCTGTCGGGCAACACCCAAGACTTCACCTGCATCTATCATCACTGGTGCTACGACCTCGACGGCAACCTGATCGGTGTGCCCTTCCTACGTGGGCTGAAAGGCAAGGGTGGCATGCCGGCCGACTTCACCATGGCCGATCATGGGCTGCGAATGCTCACTGTGGACAGCTACGCGGGCGTTATCTTCGGCACGTTCGACGATAGCGTCGAGCCACTTCCTGCCTTTCTCGATGCGCCTATGCGCGACTATCTCGACCGACTGTTCGCCCGCCCGATACGCGTGTTGGGCTACACCCGCCAGCGCATCCCGGCCAAATGGAAGCTCTACTACGAGAACGGTCAGGATGCCTATCACGCCGGCCTGCTGCATCAGATGTCGACCACATTCGGGTTGTTTCGTTCGACGCAAGCCGGCCGCATCCGGCTCGACAAAAAGAAACGCCACAAGGTCATCCACAGCATCCAGGGCAGCGACGACGCCGAAGAATCGAAAACCGAGTATCGCGACGTCGGCTTCCTGCAAGACACGCTGCGGCTTAACGATCCCGACGTGTTCGCGTTCCGTGACGAGGTCGGTGATGGCAAGGCCGCCAACCTCATGCGCTTGTTCCCCAATGCGATCTTTCAACAACTCTGCAACTCGCTTGCAACGCGCCAGGTTCGGCCTCGCTCGCACGATGAGTTTGAGATTTACTGGACCTATTTCGGTTACGCCGACGACGACCCCGCTATGCAGCGCTTGCGGCTCAAGCAGGCCAACATCGTCGGCGCCGCAGGTTTTTCGTCGATGGAAGACGGCGAAGCATGCCGTCTGGTTCAGGTCGGCGTACGAGGCAGCCGCAACGCGCAATCGGTGATCGAGATGGGCGGGCGCGGCCCGATCGAGGATCAGGACACCACGATTACCGAAGTCCTGGTGCGCGGGTTCTGGCTTAATTACTGCGACATGATGGGCATCCCGGCTGCCAACACCACCTAAAGGAGATCTGTGATGTATTTCGGATATGGTGCACCGACCCGCCCCCCGCTCGGGACCGCGGAAAATATTCGAACAATCGCTGAGAAGGCCGAAGAGATCGGGTTGAGTTACGTGTCGATCGCCGATCATATCTTCCCGCCCCATGAAGAGCAGGATCCCTACCCCTACACGGCGGACGGCTCGACGCCGTGGGACGATTCCGGCGATGTGCTCGAATGCCTAACGCTGGCGACCTTTATCGCCGGCGTTACCCGCAAGCTGCGACTGGTCACCGGCGTCATGGTGGTGCCGCTACGCAATCCGCTGGTCACGGCGAAAGTACTGGCCTCGCTCGACGTGCTTTCGGGCGGGCGCCTGGCAGTCGGCTGCGGCGTCGGCTGGGAGCATGAAGAGTTCGAGGTGTTGGGATCGCCGCCATTTGCCAAGCGCGGCACTGCGACTGACGAGTATCTCAAAGTCTTCAAAGAGCTGTGGACCAATGACGCACCCACCTATGACGGCGAGTTCGTCAACGTCAGTGGGTTCCCGTTTCAGCCCAAACCGGTTCAGAAACCGCATCCCCCTTTGTGGATCGGCGGCGAGAGCCCGGCCGCGCAGCGCCGTGCTGTCCGGCTCGGCGATGGCTGGTACCCGATCAACAACAATCACAACCACCCGTTGGATACCGCCGAACGTTACGCGGGCGGGGTGGCCGCGCTGCGCGCGGCGTGCCAAGCGGCCGGCCGCGATTTCAGCGAACTTGAGCTCGGTCTGGTGGTTTTCAATTTCAACGCCGGCGAAGCGCGGCACTTATCGAATGGTGAGCGCGAGGCCTTCACGGGCAGCTATGACGACATTCTCGATGACGTGAAACGCTACCGCGACGCCGGCCTCCAGCACGCGATGATCCGGCTGGTCCACCACGCCTCGCTCGACGCCACCCTTGCCAATATGGACGCCTTCGCCGACCAGGTCATCGCGCGGATGGATTGAAAACTCGGTCCTGTGATACCTGGGCGGCCTTCGTGCCGCCCATTTTGCACGCCCGTGCGACCGCTCAAACTGCGATCGTGCACAACGAGACTTCATTGATGCCGGCGAGCTCGGCGCCAGCCATGTAGAGCGCCGGTGGGTCGTCGCCGAAAACCGCGCGCGCTTTATCGAAAAACAGGGTCTCGGCGTTGATGTCGCGGAGCAAAACATCGAGCCGCACGACCCGCGACACATCAGAGCCAGCCGCGTTAAGCCGCTCGTCTAAGGTCTTCAGAGCGTGATCGATTTGCCCGCCGACATCGCCGGCAAGCTTTGATAGTGGAGCGCCGGTGTTTGCATCGGCTGCACCCAGGCATTCACCGATAAACACATAGCCGGCGCCGTTGATCGCCAGCGCTTGTCCCGACGCATCGCTTGCCAGCACGTCCTTGGCCTCGCCGGGTGCGATCGCCAGCGCGGTAATCTCGACCTCGCCGCGTAAGCCCATCGCCAGCGGCATCATCGTCGCGGTCACCGGAATGTCGCCCAGCGCCTCGCGCCGGATCCGTTGCTCATCGGCGATACGACCCCGATCGCGTACATAGCAATCGAGCCGAACGATGTTTTCAAGACCGGCGCCGGCTTGTTCGAGAAGATGCTTGATAAGGCGATAAGTGACCTCGGTTTGTGCGGCGAAAGCACCGGGCGTTTCCTCGGCCACCGCTTTGCCAGCAAGATGGTCCTGGTAGCCACGGATGCCGGTAATGAAGAGCAACGGGCCACCGCGGACGACACCCGAGATGGCGCCGATGCCATAAGCTTCACCGGTGACCAAGACCTCATGGTCTGCCGGGTCGGCGGTCGCGACAACCGCGGTCGTCACCATGTTGAGGCCTGACAGCTTGGCGGCGACGCCGGTGCTGGCTTGCGGCGCCGGCCGGCCGAAGATCTTTTCGCGAAACACCTGGCGCTCGTCGATCCAGTCCATGCTGGAGACGAAATGATCGATCCGGGTCACCGCCGATGGCTTGGCGCCGGCCCGCTCCAACAGCGCGACCATCCGCGCATAGGAGATCTCGCTTTGCTTGGATCCGTTGCCCCACAGCTCGGGCACGATTTCATCGGTGGCTAGATCGCGGTGACCGTCGCAGCCCGAGGTGAATAGCAGCGGGCCGGCGCGCACGATGCCAGCAAAGCCGGCTATCGGGTCGTCGCGTACGACGATCTCTTTATCCATGGCTCGATCGCCTATTTGGTATGCGGTCTATTCAGTTGAAGAAGGATTTGGCGATCGACATGAAGCGTTCGGGCTGGTCGAAGAACGGCCCGTGGCTGCAGTTGGCGAGCCGGATCACGTCGGCCTGCGGGATGCTGTCGGCGAGCGGCAGCAGCGCGGTCTTGAACGGGATGTGGACGTCGAGAACGCCATGCACGAACAGCACCTTGCAGGTGATGCGCTTGAGCTCGGCGTCGCTCAAGGCCATCTTGTCGACCCATTTCTGCTTCTCGCCCTTGAACATCTTCGAGAAATAATCGCCATAGTCGCCCTGGCTCAGCACCTCCATGCGGTCCTTCACGAACGCGTCGGTTAGCCCCGAGGCGTCGGCGACGCCCTTCTCATACATCCGCCGGAATGCCGTCTCGCCGGTCGGGAAGGTCCAGCCCATCTTTATGAAACGGTTGGCTTTGAAGCGGCCGCCGCCGGAACCGGTTGCCAGCACCCGGTCGACCTTTTTGTTGGCCGCCGCCAACCGCAACGCGATCGCGCCCGACAGCGAGTGCGCCAGGATCCCCACCGGCGCCTTGCGCGACAGGCGGTCGAGGCCGGCCTGGCCCTGTTTGACCCACAATTTCATGTCGAAATAGGGCTCGCGCGGTTTGCGGCCCGAGCGGCCGAAGCCGATCAGGTCCATCGCCAGGATGTGATGGCGCCGTGCCAGCGCCGGCATGGTCTGGGTGAAATTGCCGAGCGACGACGCTCCCGGGCCCGAACCATGCAGCAACAGGATCGGGTATCCTTTGCCACCTTCGTAGCAGCGCACCTTGATGCCGTCGACCTTGATGTCGAATTCGCGAATTGCCATCTCACTCCCCCTGAATTGAGCGTGGTGCGCGTGCGCGCAAACGTCTTATGTGCCGATCATAGTGGCGTCGAAATCAAATTGGGGACCGCGAATGTGTCGACGATCACCAGCTTTTCCTTGAACTTGGGTTCATCGTCGATGAACACCACCGTGGCGTCGTATTTGCCGGTGCTGAACAGCTTGGTTTCACCTTCAACATCGGTTTGAAAGACGACGAAGTTGGCTTGCAGCCGGTAGTCGCCATTGGCTCCGGCGCTCACATCCGCGTTGCTCACGAAGTGGCGATCATAGTGGAGGTTGTAGACGTTGGCCTTACGCAACGCCATGATCCGATCGCGCAGCATGTTCTTGTTTTCGTACTGGATGATCGGCAGCGGCAGATTGCGATTGACGTTTTCCAGCGCCATCACTTTGTAAACGCAATCGTCGACAAAGTGCTCGGGCCACTCCTCCCAGCGATCCTCGTCGATTGCCCGCAGGCAACTGTGGAGCAGCCCGGTGACCCGGTTGATGGTCTCGGCGGAAAGCATGGCTAACCCTTGCCGGCCGGCATGCCCATCAGCTCGCAGTAATAGCTCCAAAAACCGCGAATCGGCACTTCGGTAATCACCGTTTCCTGATCTTCGATCGGCCCGATGCCGCCCATCTCAATAACCGAATGCGAATCGCCCTCGCGGCGAATCGCGTCCTGAATCAAGGCCCCGACGACACCGTCCTCCATCGAGGTGATCCCGGCCGATCCCATCATATTGGTTTGCATCAGGCGCTTGTGCCGAAGCTCGGGCGAGTCGTCGGTATAGCCAAACGCCGTCCAATACAGCTCGAACTCGTTGTGGGCGCGCGGCCGGATCTGGCGGGTCATCACGCTGGTGGAGATCTGCTGGAATACCGCCGTCGGGAAGACCGAGAGAAACGCCACCGCGCGGCCGTCACCGACCTCGTCGATCAGTTCGAAGATACTCGGATCCGCGAGCTTCATTTCGGCGTCGTACATTCCGAGATCCTCATATTGCGAGGATGTGACCGACTGGTCGTCGCTATCCATCAGACCGTAATGCACCTCGTGACGCTTTTTCTTGTCCATGATCGTCCCACCGGCTTGGGTATTGCGAAAAATGCCGGTGGTGACGACGAATTGATGTAGCAGGCCCGCGTGATAGGGATCGCGGAGGTTTTCGAAATAGACCTTCCAATTGGCCGGAATGCGTTGGCGGCTATAGCCCAGCACCTCGATCGGTTTACGGAAGACGCGATCGAGATAATCGATACTGGTTTGACCCAGAAACTCCAGCAGGGGCTCGGCTTGGGGATCGAACGTGCCGAAGATAACGCCGCGATAGGTCGCGACATCGAGCATGTGCAGGCCGTGTTCGGATTTGGTGAAGCTCTCCGGCATCCCACCTTCGCCGTTGATGCCGCGCTGGAACGGCACCCCAATGAGGTTGCCTTCGAGGTCGTAGCACCAGTGGTGGTAGACACAGGTGTAGTTCTCATTATTGCCGAACGGCTCGCGCACGAGCTGGGTGCCGCGATGGGCACAGCGGTTGACGAAGCCACGGATGTCGCCGTCGGGACCGCGGTTGACCACCACCGGTGTGTCGCCGATGAACGTGGTCTTGTGATCGCCCGGCTGTGGAATCTCTGCTTCGAGCGCCAGGTAACACCACACCGGACCGCGAAAGATCCGCGTCTGCTCTTCGTCGTAGAGGTCGGGATCGGTGAAAACGGCGTAGGGGACCCGGCTGAAGTCGGCCTTGGGCCATTCAAAGCCTCGTCGGCTCTCGGTGCTCATGGGTTCCCCGCTCTCAGGTACGAATGCTGCGACCCCGCGACTCTATCATTCGCACCCATCGAGCGGCAGCATGATTCGCAAACCACGCGTTTGCGCACGGGGCGAGCGAGTAGAAACTCGCGGCGTAACGGGGCCGGAACAGATGTTACTGACCGTTAGAAACTTAAAAACGTGGCCTTGAAAGCCGAGATTGAACGCGACGGAGCAATCCTCCGCAAATCCACTTGAAAGGACACAGTTATGTTTGCCCGATCATTATTCATCGTCGCGGTGTCGGTCGTTGCGATCGCCAGCGCCGCGCTCGCAAAATCACCTGCGGATCTCAACGACCTCGAGATCGCCCACGTGGCCTACACGGCCGATTCGATCGATATTCGCTATGCCCATCTGGCGTTAGCGATCTCAACCAACCCGGCCATTCACCAGTTCGCCAAGACGATGATTCGCGACCACACCGCGGTCAATGAGCAGGCGCTTGCATTGCTCAAAAAGCTCAACGCTGCCCCACAGGACAACTTCCTGAGCCAGCAGCTCAACACCGGTGCCGACCAGCTGGTCAACGAAATGCGCCAGCTATCAGGTGACGCATTCGATCGTCGGTATGCTGCGAATGAATTGGGCTACCACAAAGCAGTCAACGGCCTTGTTGGCGGTACGTTCATACCCAACCTACAGAACGCCGAGGTGAAAGCCTTGTTCGTCAAGGCGTTGAAGATCTTTAAAGCGCACGAGAAGCATGCCGAAAAGATGGTCGCGGCTTTGCAAAAAGGAAGCTGAGTGTGCGCATTTTCTTACAGTCGTTTGGGACTGCGGCAGCAATTGCTGCCGTGGTCTTCGCCGGCGTTGTCCTGAACGCCAACAGTGCTGTTTCCGAAACGCAGCATCACGTCGTCGAAATCCGCGACCTCGAATTCGTCCCCGCCGAACTCATGGTCGCCCCGGGCGACACGATCACCTGGATCAATCACGACTTCGTGCCACACACCGTTACCGCGGATGACGATAGCTGGGGGTCAACCACACTCAAAAGCGGCGACTCGTGGAAAACCACCGCGCGAGCCGGGTTGGGGAATAGTTATTTCTGCACCCATCACCCATCGATGACGGCGCGCCTTCGCATCGTCGCCCCAAACTAAAGCCGCCTTTCCCCAATTCGCGGTAGCAACCTCCCTGCACCGCGGGTTGGGGAGTTTTGTTGGTACAGACCGGCGACCAGCTAGCGCCGTTCAGATTTTGCCCTGGTGATAGCTCACGTCGTTGGGATTGATGAGGTCGGGAACCGTCCACCCGTCGGTGTCATACTCGCTGAGGCACCGGTCGACCATCGCCTTGGCTCGCTCGACAGCACCCGTTGCATCGCACATCAGGATGTTCTCCAGCCGGATGTTCTCGTGGTTGCCGGCATAGTTGCGTTCGTAGAGTTCGTGCCGCGCCCCGAACTCGCTGCCAATCGAATCCCACATCAACTTCAGCAGCTTGATCCGTTCTTCGGCAGACGCACCGCCCGTGCCACGGATGAACCGATCGAGGATCGGACGTATCTCCGGGTTCTTGAAGTCGGAAACATGTGAGTTCAGGTAGATCAGGGCGCTGCCGAGCGTTTGTTCGATGATTTCCCGTATTTTGGGATAAGCCATCGTCGCGATAACGCGATAGGCGCCGGCCGCCTCGAGGTTGGGCAGCATGGCGCCGTCGATCCACGGGTCAGGATTGCGCGACATCGAATCGGTAATCGACCAAAACATCGAGCGCCAGGCCAGCACTTCGCCAACTTGCGCCTGCACGCCGCGGAAGCCGTCCGTGCCGGTCATCTCGACCGACTTCATCAGCAGGCCGGCAATAAAATCGAGCTTGACCGCGAGCCGTGTGCAGCCCTGCATAGCGAAACGGTGGGTGAAGCCGGACAGCGCGTAAAAGTCGTTCGCCGCTTGGACGTCGCGATAGATCAGCACGTCCTCCCAGGGGATCAATACCTTGTCGAAGATCAGCACGGAATCGTTCTCGTCCATCCGGCTCGACAGCGGGTAATCGAATGGGCTGCCCATCACCGCCGCGGTCAGTTCGTAAGACGTGCGGCAGAGCAGCTTCACACCGGGGCTGTCCATCGGCACCATCGCAAAGATCGCCATATCGGGCGCAGCCAGCGGTGTCGCGCCGTAATAGCCGATAAAATTGGCGTTGGTGAGAGCCGAATTGGTGGCCACCACTTTGGCGCCGCTGACGATGATGCCGGCATCGGTTTCCTTCTCGCAGTGAACGGCGATATCGCGGACATCTTCGGGTGGCGCGTGACGATCGATCGGCGGGTTGACGATCGCATGATTGAGGTAAAGCACACGCTCCTGGGCCTTTTTGTACCAGGCCTTGGCGTTCTCCTTATACTCCCCATAGAAGGCATTGTTGGCGCCCAACGTTCCGGTGAAGGCAGCCTTGTAGTCGGGTGAGCGCCCCATCCAGCCATAATTCATCCGCGCCCATTCGGCGATCGCGTCACGATCGCCAACGATGTCCTCCGACGATTGGCCGACCCGGAAAAATTTGTGCGTGAATCCGCCATTGCCGGTGTCTGTCGGCGTGGTCAGAACATCCTTGGTCTTGGGATCGTGCAGCGCATCATACAGCCGCGCCACCATGCGCGCGGTGTTGCGAAACGCTGGATGGGTGGTGACGTCCTTGACGCGCTCGCCGTAGATATAGATTTCGCGCGGCCCGCGCAGGCTCTCCAAATATTCGTCGCCCGTCATCGGGATGACCGGCGTCTTGGTCGGTTTCGTGGTGGCGGTATCGTCGTTCATTTGTCTTCTCCCTGATATTTGTTGAACAAGCCTTTTTGCGCGAGGCTCTGGTTAACGCGTTTGACTGGCGAACGTGCCTAACCGGATTGGAGGGCGAACAGTAGGGCCGAGGCTATATGTTGCCGCATAATAGTTGGGCGTGTCACCCTGTGCGCTGACTCAGCCGGCGCGGCGCCGCGCGATCTCTGCACCGATCATATTGAGCGCGACCATCGTGTCCGGTCCCAGCGCGCCGGAGAAGGAAACTGCGTGAAAGCCGGCCGCTTCCCAACGGTCCAGGCCCTGGCGCAGATCATTGGCATCGCCGGCAGCCATAAACAGATCGATCGTTTCATCACGAATACGCGCCAAGGCGTCTGTATCGCCGTGCACGCTCGCGGCCCGCGCCGCCTCAACTTCATCCGGACTAATCTTATAGAAGTCGAGCATCGGACCGAGATGCGGCAGGAAATTGGCGACCAGGCGGCGTGCTTCGCGCCGGGCAAGTTCGCGATCGGGATGCAGGTAGGTCCAGTTTTCGGTGATTAATTCGAACGTGGAGAGATCGCGATCGAACTCGACGGCCGCTTCCTCGACCCAGCCGCGCACCTGTTCCATGTAACCCGTCGCCCATTGACCGGCGACGCGAATGCCGTCGCCGATGCGAACCGCCAGGCCCATGCCTTTCTTGCCGTGGGTGCCAAAGTGAACCGGCAGCCGCCGGCGCGAGCCGAACATCAGCCCCGGGCCCGGCCCCAGCCCGAACACCTCGCCCACGAACTCTTCGCGATCGCCACCGAGTAGCATCTGGATAACGGTGACAGCTTCCTCCAGGCCCACCAGCGTGGACGGATCCTTCATTCGCACGAAGTTGTACATCGACCCCCGCCCCATGCCCAACAGCGCGCGTCCCTCCGACAGCTCATCGAGATGGGCCATATTGGCCGCGATTACCGCGGGATGCTGAAACCACGGGTGGGTAACGTCGGGCCCCACAATCACCCGCGATGTCGCCCGCGCGATATCGCACAGCAGCGGCCAGCACGGCCGACGCAACGGCGCGTCGTGAACCGCGACATCGGCAAATCCCAGCGCCTCCGCGCGGGCGGCAATTTCCGAGTAGAGCTCGGTTGCCAAGTTGGCATGGAGTTGTAGGCCGAACCACATGGGCGTCGGTCCTTCGTCGCTCACGCCGGACTCCACCATCTCTACCTCCACTCTTTGACTGCGCGGCCGAGCTTATCGGATGTCGTCGGTCGGCTCTATCTGTGGATGCCCAGGGATGCCAAGGGCGTGCGCGCCAAATCGACTCGTCCTGGCGAGGTGCGCTATAAGCAAGAAATCAGAACGACAGGGGAGGATGAGATGGCGACCTCCGAAATTCTATCGGCCGGCACCAACGGTGACTTTGGCGAGACCCGGGCTGCGCTCAGCAAAGCCCGACACCTGCCCGGCTATATCTACACCTCGCCCGAGATCTACCAGCTCGAAAAAGACAAGGTCTTCATGAAGGACTGGCTGTGCGTCGGTCGTATGGAGGAAGTGGAGAATCCCGGCGACTACATGGCATTGCGGGTGCTCGATGAGCCGATCATCGTTGCACGTGACACTGCCGGCAAGGTCAATGCCTTCGCCAATGTCTGCCAGCATCGCGGCGTCGAAGTCGCTGTTCTTGAAGAGGACCGCGAGATGGTCGATTCGATGCAGCGCGGCATGGCGTCGCGTATGTTTCATCCTGGACCTCTATCGCGAATGGAGGTCAACCTTCATAGCCTGATCAACTACAACCTCGATCGTATTTTCGACGAGGCCTAGCCGTGAACGATATCATCGAAAAACCCGGTGCGACGGTCACGGTTGCGACCGTCGCCGCGATTGTCGATGCCTTCAATCGCCACGATGTCGATGCAATCATGGACGCCTGCGCCGAAGACATCGTTTGGGTAATGGCGCGTGGACCCGATCCCTGGGGCCGTAAATACGAAGGCGCCGAAGCGGTTCGTCAGGCCCTGGTGGATCGCTTCGCCTCGATTCCCGACGCGCAATGGAAAGATGGCCAAGACTGGGTTCTCGGCGACACCGCGGTCTCCGAGTGGACCTTGGTCGGCACCACCGCCAACGGCGAGAAGCTCGAACTATTGGGCTGTGATCTGTGGAAGTTCCGCAACGGCAAGGTGATCAAGAAAGATACCTACTGGAAGCAGATTTACGACGACTTCACCTAGTCGTCACGGGGTCTTTCTCGACCCAAGTGTGGGCTCGGTAGCCCCGTCGGCCCTTAATTTTAGCGCACCTGGCGGCACATCTTTTACAACTCTCAGCGGCCTCCAACTGGGTCAAACCTTTTTTATCGGTGATGGACTGACGGGAAGCGGCACCGGAGGTATCCAGACCTTTGTCGCCCCGACCGGCGCCACGAGGCTGTTCCTCGGCTTTGCCGATGCCTTCGGCTTCGGCGGCAGCCCGGGATTTTACGACGACAATAAGGGCTTTTTGACCGTCGAGATCAATCCGTCATTGGTTCCAGTACCGGCCGCCCTACCCCTGCTACTAAGCGGTCTCGCCGGCCTTGGCCGGTTAGGTTCGCGACGGCGTAAAACGCGCTAGTCCAAACGCCAGCTACTCAGCAGCGCGTTGGTGCTCACGCATCCATGCGGGCTTGTTGCGCGCGTGCTCGCGGACAAACTCCTGTGTGCCAACCCGGGCATCGTGCCAATAAAGCATCGGCTTTTCCCATGCATAGGTGGTCGGTTGCGGCAGCGGCGTCGCGGTATCGACGAGGGCGCCGCCCTTCATGATGACCTTGAGTCTGGACTTATCCTGTAGCACCTGAATATTAGCCAGCGGATCACCATCGACCACCAGCACATCGGCGAACTTGCCCTCTTCCAGGGTGCCGATCTCATCCTGCATGCCGAGCGCAAAAGCCGCGTTGTAAGTCCCGGCCCGCAGCGCCTCCATGCTGCTCATACCGAGATACGTCATCAGGTGTTCCATCTCGCGGGCGTGCCACTCGCCGTAGGGAACGGTGCCCTGCCCGCTGTCGGTGCCGGCCATGATCATCAACCCGGCCTGGTGCGCCTTGGTTAGAATGTTGCTCGCCGCCTCGAGCTCGCTCTTGTAGCCGTCGAGGATACGATCCCCCATACCGAAATCAGGGCCCCATTCGAGCGTGTTGGCGAGCAGGCTCAGCGTCGGATTAATCGGCGTGCCGTGCTCGACCACCACCGCGAGATCCGCCTCGGACATGAACGAGGCGTGCACCAGCCAGTCGAAGCCGGCCCGCGCCGCATCCGCTGAAGACCGTCCTGAGCGTCCGTGAATCGTGCAGGTCTTGCCGCAAACATGAGCGACATCGGCAACCGCCTTGAGTTCGTCAAAACTGATGCTGCCCTGCAACTGGCCTGCCGACGTGAGGCTATCGCCGTCGCCAGCGACCTTGACGATATCGACCCCGTTCTTGATCTCGAGGCGGGTTTGCTTGATGAACTCATCGCGTGTGTTGCACAGCACCGAGAACGACGATTTCGGGTGTTCGAGCTGCGATGGCCAGGGCGAACCGATGCCGTTATAGGTTGACAGATAGTGGCCCCCTGCGGCGATGCGGGGACCTTCGATCAGGCCGGCATTAACCGCATCGCGCAACGCCACATTGATATTCCAGATGCCCCCAGGCGCCGCGATGCTGGTGACGCCGGCCCGCAACACCTGCTTCAGCGCCAGCGTGCCGCGCAGCGTGCGGTACTCAACGCCGGGATAGAAATCGAGCTCTTCGAAAGAAGTGATGTCGCCGTAAGAAGGGTGCACGTGGCAATCGACGATCCCCGGCATGATGGTGTGACCGTTGGCATCGATCACTTCGTAGACGGCGCCCTGGCCGTCGGCGTACGCCCTGACCTCGTCGGCCGACCCGACCTTCGCAATGCGCTCGTCCTTGACGAAAATCGCCGCGTTCTTCTTGGCTTCGGCGCCGGTGCAGTCCAGCAGGCTGCCGTCGCTGATAAGATAGTTCACCATCGCATCCATCCTCCGCTTGCGTTGGTTGTTGCGGCTCCACCATAAAACACCTTCCACCAACCCCAAAGCGACAGAGCAGGAGTTACGACCATGAAAGTGTTGATTCAGATCTTCCAGTCAGAGTCCTTCGACAAATGGAAGGCAGCCTTCGACGGCAACCAGGAATGGCGCACCAAGATGACCTTCCACAACCCCCGCGTCTTCCGAGGCTCCGACAACCCCGATCAAATCATGCTCATCGCCCAGGTCGACGACCCGCAGCCCTATTTCGACTTCATGAAATCCGACCTTTGGGCCGAACGCACGGCCAAGTCGGGCCACATTAGCGAGGGATCGCAGGTGCTGGTGATGGACGAGGTGCCGCTCTACCTGTGAGGGGTTGATGGAGCCCTAGGCAACCGGCCGTTTATGCAACCACGACGTTGCGAACGATCTCGCGGCCGATCTTCAGTCGCTCGGCGCCGGGGATGTCCTGATGTAGTGCGCCCTCGGCAATCGCATCAAAGAATGCGTTCTGGACCGCGTCGAGGCGCCTGCGGTCTTGGTCGGGTGTCGCTGCCACGGGAACCCGTACAACCGTGTTGTGGGCGTGGGTGCGAATCGGCGCACCGCCATCACGAACGATTCCGACAGGATCTTCACCGCGAGCGACAGCGTCGATACCGCGGTGGACTAAATTACGCAATGTTACGACGCCGAGATCTGTGAGCCCGAGGTTCTCACTCTCGCGATCGTGCATCGTGCCCTGCGAGGTCCACGCATCCCAGTCCCCGGGCGACCGCTGACGTTCCAAGTAGGGACGATCGCCAGCTTGCCCAGACGCCGCCTGGGCTGCTGAATTACTGAATCCGCCGGCAACGCTGGGATCGCGGTCCCACAGGCCGTCCATGCCGGTTTTCGGTTGGCCATCAAAATCGTAGACGTCGTACATCTTGAAGGTGACGCTGTTGGCGTCGTCGATCGGCACCACCCAATCGACCATGCCGCCGCGACGATCGAACACCGTCTCACCGCACGCATCTTCCAGACCGTTCACCCAATCGACGGTCGGTAGAAAGATCTCGTTGTGGCGCAAATAAACCATCTCGCCGATTCGCCGGCAGGTCAGAGAGACGATGCCAATCGGCGTTTCTTTGAACGTCATGACCGGGAAGTCGGTCAATGTTTGAGGAAAGTCGTGATCGGCATGCAGGAACACCGAATGAACGGGGTCCATGCCATTCTCCCGGACCTGCAGCCAATTGCAGGGCGAATGGTGCTTGTCTACTTGATGCGTGATACCCGGCTGGGCGTGCACATCGTAAACGGGAAAAGCCGGCGCCGCCTCGGGCGGTCCCAAATAAGCGAACACGATCCCTTCAAACTCGTGAACCGGATACGCGCCCTGATAAGCCCGCTCCTTTAGTGTGGTGTCGTCGCCGTGCGTGGGGGTCTCCAGGATCGTTCCGTCGACCGCGTAATGCCAGCCGTGATAGCAGCATTTGATGCCATGCTCGGCGATCTTACCGAACTCAAGCGAGGTGCCGCGGTGGAGACACGCGAGTTCCAAAAGGCCGAGATCGCCGCTGCGGTCGCGAAACAGGACGAGGTCCTCAGCCAAGATACGCACCCGTAGCGGTACGTCGGTGAGTTCACAGACCAACCCTACCGGCAGCCAGAAGCGGCGATAGTACTCACCACACGGCGTTCCCGGGCCGACCCGGCTAAAGACGTCATCAGCGTGCGTCTGCGACCCACCACGGTGGTAGCCGCCATATCGGGCGCGTGCCAATCGATCGCCGCTGGTCAATTGTCGCCTTCCACGGAGCGCACGTTGTCCTGTAAAAACGACTCTGTCATAGCGAAAACATATTATCAGAAATGTACATTTCCGAAGCGATTCGAACGCGCCCGAATCAGTGATCTATGCAAAGGGACAGGCAATGCCAGTGCTCACTCAGCGATTCAAAGTGACTAAGTTCAGTGAATGGAAAGCCGCGTTCGACGGCAATCAAGCGTGGCGTGCGAGGATGACGTTTCACAATACCCGCGTTTTCCAGATGGCGGATGATCACGAGCACGTCTTCGTCATGACCGAGGTCGACGACCCGCAACCCTTTCTGTCGTTCATGAACTCCGACGAAATGAAGGTGAAGAGCAAAAGCTCAGGCCACGTCGGTGAGAACGAATACTTCGTCATGAACGAGGTGCCGCTGTATTTGTGAGCTGCCAATTGCGAGAGCCTAGTGGATGGAATCCAACATATGGTACCGAAACGATCGCGTATCCCGGTAGCTCGGCAGGAGGAAGCCCGCAGGCGATGCCCCAAGGGACCGTTGGGCATCGTCGAGGGGTTTCGACGCACCGGGGGACCGGGATACGCGACCCACAGGGCGGCTTGCCGAGCTCACCGGCCGCGTTACGCAAAGCTTCCGATGCGGCCGGCATCGCCACGCTTCGCGCGCCTAACCGGCGAACTCGGCAAGCCGTCGATGGGTACCATATGTTGGATTTCATCCACTAGCGGATCACGGTGCGAAAGCCTTCGGCCAATCGTCCGGGCCGTTCAAACCCTTGGTGTGAAAGGAGCGGTTGATGGGCCGCCTAACTGAGCTGACGCCAGAGACCATGACTCCGGCCCAACGCCGGGTGTGGGATGACGTGGTCGGCGGCCAACGAACTGCCGCATTCGGTCTCCACAACGCCTGGCTGCGTAGCCCCGAACTGGCCGAGCAGTTGATCGGCAACGGATTGTTTTTTCGCGAAGGCCTCACGCTACCTCCACGCCTGCGGGAACTGGCAATTCTCATCATGGTCCGGCGGTCGAACTGCGCGTTCGCGTGGAAACGTCATGAAACGCTCGCCCTCGATGCCGGCATCGAACGTGGCGTTCTGGATGCCCTCGCCGCCGACGCGCGACCGGATTTCGCCGATCCCGACGACGAGATCGCTTACGACGTTTGCGACAAGCTCGATCGTTCGCGCACCCTGGACGACGACCTCTATCAGCAGGCGGTTGACCGTCTCGGCGAACAGGTCCTAACCGAGCTTATTGCCGTTGCCGGCTATTACGTGATGGTGGCGATGACGCTAAACGCATTCGCCGTACGCCTTGCGCCCGGCGACCCCGCCCCGTTCTCGGACCGCGTTTAGTCCGCCCCTCTCGACAACCGTTATGTCCGGTCCCCCAGCAACGCCGGGAGCGAGTGGCTTCATCGAGCGCAGTCCATGGCTGCCTTATATCGCCCTCGCCCTCTCAATGACGTTCCTCGGCGGATCGGTCGTGCTTGGGCGTGCGATTCGCGCCGATATCCCGCCGATGGGTCTGGTTTTCTGGCGTAACTTCATCGCCGTGATCGTCATTCTGCCGTTCGTCTATGCGCCGCTCCGCCAGCAATTGCCGCTTTTGCTGCGCCATTGGAAATTGCTTCTGGCAATCGGATTCACAAATTCGATCAGCGGCCAAGCGTTGCTATTGCTGGGGTTGCATAGCTCGACCGCCGTCACCGCCGGCTTGATCAATGCGACGGTGCCGGCGATTACGGTGGTCGTCGCCTGGCTCCTACTGCGCGACACAATCGTCAAACGGCAGGGATTGGGATTTGTTATCGCCCTGCTCGGGGTCGCCGTCATTGTCGTGCGCGGCGACCTCGGCACATTGCTCGGCTTGCAGTTCGTACTCGGCGATTTTTGGATTCAGGTCGCGGCGGTGAGTTATGCAACCAACAGTGTTTTGATCAAACAGGCGGCACCGGAAATTAATCCCTTCGTGTTGTTCACGGGCTCGACACTCGGCGGCCTGACCTTGATCATCCCCCTCTATGCGGGCGAAATGCTGTTCACCGACGCACGTGTCGATTTCAACCTGATCACCGTGGCGACGGTTCTCTACTACGCGATTTTTTCATCGATTCTGGCTTTGAGTTTTCTCATCTTCGGCATCAAACGCATCGGCCCCAATCGCGCGAGTCCATTCAGCTACATCGTCCCGGTGCTGACCGGGATCATGGCGATAGCGTTCCTCGGTGAGACGTTCGAACTCTACCATGCCGCCGGCATCGTTTTGGTGCTGGGCGGCGTCTACCTGGCGAGTGAGATGAGATCGGCAAAAACCTAGGCCAAATTTAATTCGAAGCGGGATCTTTTCACCACGCGATCTGACGTGGGACACTTGTGCTTCCCCGGAGCGGCAGGCGTGAAAGGCAGGCGATGGCACTCACCAATCAACAAGTCCTCGACGAGATCGAGAAGCTTCACAGCGACAATCCGTTCGATGAGCACCCCTTGTGGGCCGGCCTCATCGCGGGGACCTACGAACTCAGCCAAATCTGCGAGTTCACCAAGCAGTTCGGCATCATCCCGCTGCACAATCACAACTATCACGGCCCCATCTATGTAAATTGCCCCGATCCCAAATGGCGCGAGATGATTGCCGAAGTCGTCTATGAGGAAGGGACCGGCCGGCTCTACGCCAATGGCGTCCCCCACAATCAGCTTTATGTCGACTTTGCCGAGGGCTTGGGCATGACGCGCGAAGATCTTTTAAGTGCCGCCTATTGTCCGGGTGGCCTCGGCTGGCAAGGCTGGCAAGGCTGGTATCAGGACCGTTGCAACGGCACCTTCCTCGAAGCCGTTTCGGCCCACATGCTGGCGGCAGAGGCGCATGGCCCTGGCGTGTTCCGGCATCTCGCGCAAACCTTCAAGGACAAGTTCGGGCTCGACGACAAAGCGGTGGCATTTTGGGTGGTGCACGACGTCGCCGACGAAGACCACTCCGGTATCGGCAAGGAATTGCTCGATTCATTTGCCACTACCGAAGCCGACCGCCTCCAGGTCCTCGCCGTCGTCGAGAAAACCCTCGACATGACGTTTCACTTCTACGACGACGTGCAGCGCGTGGTCGAGGCCGCGTAGGACTTGGAACCGGAGATGCCTGGAACCAACCACACCGCGAAACCCTCTCCCACGGGGAGAGGGTAGGGTGAGGGAAAAATTGAAGATGACGACGGAGAATGTCTATAGAGGGAACACGGTGCGGCGTAGGGCCGCGACGAACGACAAGTCGGCGCAAATTCAAGAACCAATATGAGTGAATTGGACGCACAACGTCGCGGCTGGGTTGACGCCGCGTGCCAGCGGCTCGACCGCGACCGTTTGCGGCAGCTGGTATTCGAGATGACCGCCATCCCAAGCCCCACCGGCGAAGAACGAGCGCTCGCCGAGTTCCTCGTCGCGCGCCTGAGCGACGCTGGCCTCGACGCAACTTATCAGCCGCTTGATCGCGCCCAGGGCAATGCCATCGCCCGACACCGCGGCGACGGCAGCGGGCCGGATCTACTGCTCTATGCGCCGATCGACGCCCACCTTGCTGGCGACCCCGAGGAGGATACGCCCTGGGCCGGCACCGAACTGCGCCCCGACATGCAGCTCGATCCGTTCGTCGAAGACGATTTCGTGATCGGACTATGCGCCGAAAATCCCAAGGGCTACGCCGCGGCTATTGTTGCCGCCGCCGAGGCGATCTGTCAGGCCGGCATACCCTTGCACGGCGATCTGATGGTCGGGCTCGGTAGCGGCGGCATGCCGACCAATCGGCGACCCGGTCAAGACCGCTACAATGCCGGCCAGGGCAATGGTTGCTCGTTCATGCTCGAACAGGGTTTCCGCGGCGATTTCGCCGTGATCGGCAAGGGCGGCTGGGCGGTCGCATGGGAAGAGGTCGGCTTGTGCTGGTTTCGCATCCGCGTCGCCGGAATCATGAACTATGTCGGCACCCGCAATCGTTTCGACCACTGCAACCCGATTATCCAGGCCGCCAAACTGATCGCGGGAATCGAGCGCTGGTTGCCCGAATACCGTACCAAAAACACCTCTGGACTGGTCGCGCCCGAGGGCAGTATTGGCGCCATCGAGGCGGGCTGGAAACACAAGCCGTCATTCGTGCCGGCCAATTGCGACCTCTACATGGACCTACGCATTAGCCCGCGCACTGAACCGGTCGACGCCTATCGTCAACTTCGCGCCGCCGTCGCCGAGATCTGTGACGGCGACCCCGAACTCGACGCCGAGGTCGAGATGATCCTGGCAATTCCAGGCGCCAGCACGGCGCCCGATAACTGGATCGTCCAATCCGCCGTCCAGGCCTGGCAACAGGTGGCGGGCCGCGAGCACGCCGACCGCACCAACACCAGCGGCGCCACCGATGCCAACATACTGCGCGGACGCGGGATTCCCACCGCCCGCATTGGCATGCCACCGGCGCAGTCCCCCCTACCCTTTGGCAATACCTTCTCGATGGGCACGCTCGAAGTGGAAGGAATGATGCAACTCGCCCGGTGCCTGGTAACTATTGCCGTCGATACCTGTACCCGCACGCGCGACGAAGTGGGATTGGGCTAACGTAGCCGACGATGACCGCATCAGAATCGATCAACCAAAGCACGCAAGTCACCGGCACCCGGCTGGGGGTCACCCGTTACCCCCGCTACGACGCGGCCGAACTCGGGTTCGAGAACTACTGGTACCCGGTGATGTTCTCGCGAACCCTGCGCAAACGGCCGCTCGGCTTAACCCTGTTCGGCGAGCACATCATGTTCTTTCGCGACGGTAGTCGCGCCCACGCCTTGCAGGACCGCTGCCCACATCGCGGCATCAAGCTGTCGATCGGCCACCAGGAATTTCCCGGCACCTTTTCCTGCCGCTACCACGGCTGGACCTTCGATCTCGAGTCCGGCTCGCTGGTTGCGGCTCTCACCGACGGTCCCGAGTCACCACTGTGCGGCAAGGTGGCGGTCCGCACCTTCCCGGTCGAAGAGCGCGCCGGCCTGATCTGGATCTTCTGGGGCGAGGGCGAGCCGCCGCCGCTCGAGACGGATATCCCCGAGGAGTTTCTCCGAGACGAAATGGTGCTCGAAGGGCGAATTACCATCCGCCCGGGCGATTGGCGGCACGCAGCTGAGAACGGGTTTGACGAAGGCCACGGCAAATTCCTGCATCGCGATTCGATCTTCGCGACATTCCGCCACCCGCCGGCGTGGATCCATTCGGAGGTGATTCCCGAAGAAAACGGCTGGATTACCCGCCAGACCACCGACTACGAATTCGTTAGCGATTATCCCGGTCTCGGTAAATGGCCGAAGAAGCGTTTCTGGAAATCAACCAAGGTGCTGTCGCGTGCCTCGATCAGGTTGCCATGTGCGCTACGCATCCACTTTGGCGAGTGGATTCATTTTGAGTGGTATGTGCCGACCGTGGCCGGCCATCATCGCTATCTGCAATTCGCGCTGAAAAACACCAAAGGCCTGGACGGCGCCTTCTTCCGCCTGCGTTATTGGTCCTATCTCTACTGGACGTTCCACGTCGCCTTCAACAATCAGGACGCCAGCGTGGTTGAGATGATGGAGACCCCGCCCGAGAAATTGTTTCGGCCGGACACCTCGATAATCGGTTGGCGTAAACTCTGCGAACTCGCACGCCCCGCGGGGCCATCCACCGCAAAATCCACCGGCGACAGCAGCGATGATAGCGGTGGTGGCACCTCTTTCGAGCGTCAGACGATCGCCGATCAGGAAGAATTCCGCGAGGTTGGTGCGGTCGACCAGGCGCCGCCAATCGAAGACAAACAAGACAAAGGAGCGACGATCTGATGGTGCTGTCAGTGACCGAAGCCGAAACCAGCAAATATGCCAATGCCGGCGCAATTCGATTTCACTACAACGAAGTCGGCAGCGGCCCGAAAACCATGATCTGCCTCCACGGTGGCGGTCCCGGCGCCAGCAGCTGGAGCAATTTCACCAACAACATCGAAGCCTTGGCCGAAAACCACCGCGTGCTTCTGGTCGACCTGCCGCAATTCGGCAAGTCGGACAAATTCGTCATCGAGGGGCCGCGGTTGACGATCGTCGCCGGAATGTTAGCCGAGTTCATGGATACGCTCGGGGTCGCCAGTGCCGATTTCATCGGCAATTCCTATGGCGGCCAGGTTGCCATCAAACTCGCCATCGATACCCCGGATAGGGTCAACCGATTGGTCGTGATCGGCAGCGCGCCGGTGGTCCACAGCCTATTTTGCCCGATGCCGCTTGAGGGCATCAAAATGACCGGCGGCTACTACCGCGGCGCCGGCGGGCCATCGTTCGACAAGATGAAAGCGATCGCTACCACGCTGGTTTATGACGCGTCGAACGTAACCGACGAGATGATCCGCGAGCGCTACGAGGCGAGCATCGATCCGCAAGCCATTGAGGTGAATTCGGGACCGCCGCCGGAACGCCAGGATCTCACCGCCGAGTTTCCCAAGGTGCAGGCACCGACGCTTGTCGTCTGGGGCATGGACGACCGCTTCGGCGCCCTCGATATCGGCTTGCTGATGACGCGTGCATTCCAGAACGCCGAGATGCACATATTCAGCAAGTGCGGCCATTGGGCGCAGGTCGAGCACGCCGCCGAGTTCAACCAGCTGGTTTTGGCGTTCTTCGGTCGCCACGCTTAGTACCTTGGAGTCGCAATGTTAGAAACAAACAAAACCCCTCACCCCCGCGCGACCCAAAATTCCGAGATGGTCGGCTAGTGGATGGAATCCAACATATGGTACCCATACGATCGCGTATCCCGGTAGCTCGGCAGGAGGAAGCCCGCAGGCGATGCTTTTGTATCGTCGAGGGGTTTCGACGCACCGGGGGACCGGGATACGCGACCCACAGGGCGGCTTGCCGAGCTCACCGGCCGCGTTACGCAAAGCTTCCGATGCCCAACGGTCGCATGGGGCATCGCCACGCTTCGCGCGCCTAACCGGCGAACTCGGCAAGCCGTCGTAGGGGTACCATATGTTGGATTTCATCCACTAGTTGTGGAGTCTCGTGAGGTTATTGACATCCAAGCCTGATCGGCTGATGGGTTGATTTCCATTTATCCCGGCATGAGGTCTGTGCCAATTGTAGTGGTGTAGCCAGATGGGGAGCTCACGTGCTCTGTGCTGTGAGCTTTCATAGGCTTGAGCGTAGGCCCATTCGCGCAGAGAAGATTGGATAAAGCGCTCGGCCTTGCCGTTGGTTTTGGGTGTATAGGGTTTGGTGCGGATGTGTTTGAGCCCGAGGTTTTTGCAGGCGTCTGTGAAGGCCAATGACCTGTAGCACGATCCATTGTCGGTCATGACCCGTTCGACGGTGATATTGAAGCGCCGGTACCAAGCGAGGGCGGCCATCAAGAAGGCGACGGCGCTGTCTTTTTTCTCGTTTGGCATGATGTCTGCGAAGCCGAGGCGGGAGTGGTCGTCGATGCAGACGTGGACGTATTCCCAGCCCCTGTTGGGTCCGGTTCTTGGGCCGGTTCGATCACCGGTTATGCGGTGCCCGACCTGGTTGAAGCGGCCGAGTTTTTTGATATCGATGTGGATCATCTCGCCGGGCTTGGCGCGTTCGTAGCGGCGTACCGGTTGGGCGGGGTCGAGGTCGCGCCAGCGGTTGAGGTGGTGTCGGGTCAGGATCCGTCCCACCGTGGCTTTGGAAACACCAACTTCGGCGGCGATGCGGTGATAGATGCGCCGTTGCTTGCGCAGGGCAATCACCTTCGCCTCAAGCTCACCAAGTGTTCTATGCGGGCTGGTCATTGGCCTTGAGGAGCGGTCGACAAGCCCGCCAAAGCCTTCCGCGCGATAGCGCCGCCACCATTTGTAGACCGTACTGGTACTGGTGCCCATTGCTGTCGCCACGTCCAACGGGTGTTCGCCGCGTTCCAGTCGAGAGATTAATATCTCTCGACCCTTCGGGGTCAGGCGGGCATTCTTATGGATGTTCATTCGGTCCTCCGGCGATCAGCTTCTGTTCTTTTCAAACATCAGCTTCTCAAAGCGGGGCCGAATGAACAACCTACTGAGACACCACAACTAGGCACCAATCATGGACATTGTCGGCGCCTTTGCCTGCTCTCATTCCGGCCTCATGATCTCGCGCGCCGAGCAGGCCGCACCGTCGGACCGCGACCAGGTCTATGCAACTTTCCGCGCCATGGGCGAGGCGATCGAGGCCCAGACGCCCGATGCCATTGTGCTCATTGGCACCGACCATGGCCGCATTTACGGCTTCGAGGGAGTGCCTCAGTTCACCATCGGTGTCAGCGAGATCGCCACCGGCATCGGTGACGCCGGCTTGCCGAGGTGCGAACACCCGCTTCATCAAGGTCTTGCGCGCGAAATCCTCAGCGGGATGCTGGATCGGGACGTCGATATCGCATTCTCGGAGGCCATGTCGATCGATCACTCGTTCGTCGCACCGATGATCCTGGCGCTTCCCGATACCCAGTTGCCGATCGTACCGATCGTCCAGAACTGCAATGTGCCCCCCCTCCCCTCGCTTGGGCGCAGCCATCGCGTTGGCGCCGCGCTCGGCGATGCAATAGGCGATGCTGGGCCCGGCCGTGTGGTGGTGCTTGGCACCGGTGGTCTCTCGCATTGGGTCGGGTCCGACGATTTCCGTGACTTTATGAACTGGCCACCCGGCAGTCGCCTCGCCGAACGCGATCACCATCCGCTAACTCTTGAAGATACGGGTCCGGTCAACGAACCGTTCGACAAAACCTGTCTCTCCCAGATCTGCGACGGTCGAGCCGCCGATTTCGTTGCCGCCTGGGACACCGTTTCGCTCGGTGAGGCCGCCGGCAATGGCGCCCAGGAAATCCGCAATTGGCTCGTTGTCGCCGGCGCGGTTGGCGATGCCAAAGCTGAAATCATGATCTACGCACCCGTCACCGAGTGGTTAACCGGAACCGGTATCGTCCAATTCAACTGTTGAGTAACCCGGCTCTACCGGTGACGTAGCGGCGCCGAGGGCGTTTCGCTAGACTCGGCCTCGGCTACCAATTGCGCAAGGAACCCATGATGGCGCTTAATGAGGACACCCGGCTCGCCCCTTCATCAGCCGCCCAGCTCGGCGGTGGGCTCGAAAAGATCAAGGCGCCGATCCACCAGGCCCGCCATGTGCCTGGCTACGTCTACAGCTCGGCCGAGGTCTATGAACTCGAAAAGCAAAACATTTTCCTCAAGGATTGGCTGTGCGTCGCCCGCATCGAAGAGCTCGAAAATCCTGGCGACTATATGGCGATCCGCATCATGGGCGAACCCGCCCTCATCGTGCGCGACGACGATGGCGAGCTCAAGGCATTCTCGAACACTTGCGCCCATCGCGGCGTCGAAGTGATTTGGGGCGAAGGCAACGCCACCCACTTCAGCTGCCCCTATCACGGCTGGAGCTACGACCTGAAGGGTGCGCTGACCGGTGCTTCATTCATGGAGGAATCTGAGGAATTCGATCCCGAGCAGTGTGGGTTACCGCCGCTGCAACTCGATGTTTGGGCTGGCTGGATTTTCATCACATTCAACGAATCGGCGCCGCCGCTGTCGACATTTGCTGCCCACTTCGAACAGGAGTTCGGTTTCCTGCGCCAGGAGGACTGCCGACTCGCAGTCAAATTGGTGGTCGAGCTCGACTGTAATTGGAAACTGTTCGTCGAGAATCTGCTCGACGTCTACCACGCCGCAACGCTGCACGTGAAAACCATCGGTGCCAAGCGCGGCAGCGCCGACAAATACCCCTTCCACCTGTTCGACCTGGGCGGCACCAGCATGTTCTACAACTCCGACCCCATGGTGCCCGGCGGCAAGAGCCTGTTCGGCAAAATGCCGTGGCTCGATGACCAGCCCGATAACTTCGCCTGCTCCGGCCACTTGTCGCCCAACATGCAGTTGATTGCGCGATCCGATAACATTCATCCGTTTCTGATGTGGCCGCTCGGCCCCGACCGCTGCCAGATCATCAACTACACCCTGTTCCCCAAGGAACATTTCGATCAGCCCGACTTCGAAGACAAGATCCAGGTCTACAAGGACTACCTGATCGAGGTCGTCGAGGAAGACCGGTCGATGGTGGCCTCGCTGCAGCAAAACATGAAGTCGCAGCGGTTTCGGCCCGGTCCGCTATCAAAGCTTGAGCTCGGCATCTACCATGTCATCAACGATTTCGTTGATCGCACGCTTAGCGACACCTAAAACACGTCGCTCTACGCTACCTACCCGCCCGTGCCGCCTTCGGCCGACGGCGCAACAGGAGTAATCCGTGGACCCCGAGCTCGAATACCCGTTTCCCGAAGCGCCGGGATACGGTGAGATCATCCCGATCAGCGACACGGTGCGCTGGGTCCGCATGCCGCTCCCCTATGCGTTGGACCACATTAATCTGTGGCTTATCGCTGATGGCGATGGCTGGACACTGGTCGATACCGGCTTCAGCACCAGCAAAGTGCGCGGCATGTGGGAAGAGGTTTTTGCCAACGAGCTCGATGGCAAGCCGATTACGCGTCTCATCGTCACCCACTTCCACCCCGATCACTCCGGGCTATCGGGTTGGCTGGTCGAACGCTTGGGCATCAAATTATGGATGCCGCGCAACGAATGGCTGTTTGGCCGCATGATGGGCCTGGACGAACCCGGTGCCTCGGAACCAACCATCGAGTTTTACCGCCGCACCGGGGTTGAGGAAGAAAAGCTCGACCAACTACGGATTGTCGATACCAGAACCTGGGCGCCGCTGCCCAACAGCCACCGCCGCATTCAGCATGGGGACGCGATCGCCATTGGCGAGCACACCTGGGAGGTCATCGTCGGCAGTGGTCATTCACCGGAACACGCCTGCCTCTATTGTGCCGATCTCGGAATCATCATCGGCGGCGATCATCTGCTAGCCAAGATCACCCCCAACATCGGCGTCTACGTCAGCGAGCCCGAAGGCGACCCGCTCGACGATTACCTCACCTCATTCGCCAAGTTCGCTCACATTCCCGAAGAAACGCTGGTGCTGCCGTCACACCTGCTGCCTTATCGTGGCGTGCAAAAACGCTTGGCATCGCTGACCGCACACCACCAGGATCGCCTGGCGGTTTTGCGCGAGGCCTGTACCACCCCGCAAACCGCGTTCGAATTGGTGCCGGCGATGTTCAATCGCACCCTCGACAGTATGAATCTCTACCTCGCAATCGGTGAAACCTTAAGCCATCTCAACTACTTACGTGGCAAAGGCTTGGTTGTTCGCGATGCCGGCACCGACGGCAAGGATCGCTATCAGCTGGCGCACTGATGCCGCACTCCCAGGGCGTTGGCAATTGATCCCGACCTGCTAATATCTGCCGCCTAAACTAGAGCGCTTCAAGGCGCCTGCTGCGAGTCTGGGGAGGAAGAGCATCTTTGATAAGCGCAAGATCGCGATGCGCAACGCGCAATGCGATGCCCCGTGCAAAGTGACGTCCGATGATTGAGTGGTGGATTCCGCTGCTGGTTATCTTCGGTGGCGCCATGTTTCTGCTCGGCAAAGGCATCCCGGTCGCCTTCGCGTTCGTGATCATCAACATGCTCGGGGTCCTGTTTCTGCAAGGCGGCGGCGCCGCCTTCAACACCTTTACCGCCAGTATGTATGCGTCGGTGACCAGCTTCACGCTGTTGCCGATCACGCTGTTCATCCTGATGGGCGAGATCCTGTGGCACTCGAATGTCGCGTTTCGCGCGGTCGACGTTCTCGACAAGCTGATGGGCCGATTGCCCGGCCGGCTCGCCATCCTCACAGTCGCCTCCGGCACCGTGTTCTCAAGCCTCAGCGGTTCGACCATGGCCAATACGGCCCTGCTCGGAACCATGCTGCTGCCCGATATGGAGCGCCGCGGCTACAAAACGCCGATGTCGATCGGCCCCATTATCGCCAGTGGCGGCCTCGCCATGATCGTGCCGCCAAGTTCGCTTGCCGTGATCCTGGCCGCGATCGGCAAGCTTTCGATCGGGCGGTTGTTGGTCGCGGCGCTGATCCCCGGCCTGATCATGGCCGTGCTCTATGTTGCCTACATTATTATCCGCTGCAAACTCCAACCCGAATTGACGCCGGCTTATGAAGTTGAACGGATACCGTGGAGCGAACGTCTCATCGGTGTTGTCAAATACCTCTTGCCGCTCGGCGTCATCGTTTTTCTCGTCACCGGCGTTATCGTCATCGGTGTCGCCACGCCGACCGAAGCCGCGGCAATGGGATGCATGGGCTCGTTCATCGTTGCCGGCGCCTATGGTGGCCTCAGCCGCGACGTGATCATCAGATCGGTCACCGGCACCGTGCGAATATCGGTGATGATGTTCGCGATTCTGATCGGCGCGATAGGGTTCAGCCAGATCATGGCATTCTCGGGCGCTACCCGCGGATTGCTCACCGCGGTCGGCGAACTCGATATCCATCCACTCCTGCTTATCGTCTGCATGCAACTGGTCGTTCTGATACTTGGGACGTTCATGGAGCAGGTGGCGATCATGTTGATCACGTTGCCGCTCTATATCCCGATCGTGAAGCTTCTTGGCTACGACCCGATTTGGTTTGGTGTCCTGATGCTGATCAATCTCGAGATGGCGTTGACCACGCCGCCGTTCGGCATGCTTCTCTTTGTTATGAAAGGAGTCGCGCCCGCGGGCACCAAAATCAAGGCGATCTATCTCGCCGGGCTGCCGTTTTTGATCTGCGATCTGATCGCGCTAACGGTCGTCCTTCTGGTTCCGGAAACCACGACTTGGCTGCAGGACGCCCTTTACAAATGACGATAGACACGGAAATTGAGGCAGTGCGGTGTCGTTTGCGCGGCGTAAACGCGCAGTGGTACATTTTCGAGCTTCGGGCCATCGTTCCGCACGGCGATGCCAGAAGCGTCAACATCCATAGCTATTGGTTCAAATTTGGGGAGGTCCCATATGTCGTTCGCTAAATTGTCAAAATTCGTGATGGCGGCTGTTGTCGCCGGGGCGATTGGCCTGTTCGGTCAGGTCGCGTCGGTTAAAGCAGCCGATCCGGTTATTCTCAAAGGCCTGATTCCTTGGCCTGCCGATTTCGTCGGCAGCCGCGGGTTCCTTGAATTCCAGAAACAGGTCAACAAGGCGCTTAAAGGCAAGGTAATTGTTAGCCTTATCGGCACCTCGGAAGTCGTGCCGCCGTTCGAGCAGTTCGAAGCAGTGCGTGACGGTGTTGTCGACGTGCTGATGACCGCGGGTGCCTACTACCGCGCGGCGGTTCCCGAAGCCGCGGCCGGTCTTGGTGTACGTAAGTTCGGTAGTGAGCTGCGGGCCGAGGGTTATACCGACCTAATGCGCAAGATCCATGCCGAACATGGCGTCTACTACCACTCGCAGGTCGGTGGCACCAAAGGCAACGGCTATCGCTGCTACGGCAACAAAAAGATCACCAGCTCAGACCTCACCGGCATCAAGTTGCGCGTGTCGCCGACCTACGTGCCGCTGGTCAAAGGCCTTAACGGCACGCCGATCCTGATGAAAGCGGGCGAAGTTTACACCGCGATGGAGCGTGGCGTCGTCGACGGCTTCTGCTGGACTTTCCTCGGCATCCGCGAGTACGGATTCCACGAAGTCACCAAGTATGTCTACGACATCCCGTTCTATTCGAACGACACCGCGATCCTGATCAACATGAAGACTTGGAACAGCTTACCGGCTGACGCCCGCAAGACGATCGAGGATCTGGCACCGTCAATCGAGGCGGCGGTCGAAAAATTCATGACCGCGAAGAACCAGGACGAGGACAAGGCCCTCAAGAAAGAAGGCCTCGAGTTCATCCATCTCAGCGATGCTGAAGTCGTCAAGTGGCACGCCGCCGCATTGGATTCGCATTGGGCCGAAATCGTAAGTAAAAGTCCGAAATACGGCATGGCGCTCAAGAAGTATGCCGACTAGTTCCGGCTAATCGGAATGGCCGCCCGTTCGTCTCACACGAACGAGATGTGCGGGCGGCCGCTTTCCGCGTGACCTATGAAACTTGTTTGACTAAGCCGTCAAGCGCATGAGCAACCAAATATGACCGCCATTGTCACCGCCTACGATAGGTTTCTCGGCTACCTCGCCGTTGTAGTCGGGATCATGGTGCTTCTGTCGATGGTGTTTGTCGTTGTCGACGTCCTTCTGCGCTATTTCTTTGGTGCGCCCATCGGCTGGGTAATTGAAGTCTGCGAGTATTTTCTTCTTTTCACGCCGTTCCTCGGAATGGCGTGGCTGGTCCGCCAGGCCGAGGGCCACATCCGTATCGATATCATCGTCCAGGCCTTGAGCCCACGTTTGCAAGCGGCGCTGAATTGCTGGGGATCCTTCCTGGTCGCGGTAACCCTGGCGATCGGATCCTACTATTCGGCGATTTCAGCATCGGGGCATATCGCCCGCAACGTCATGACACCCGGTGTTTATCCGATCCCCAAAGGCTATCTGATGTTGGTCATCACACTCGGCTTTGGTTTGAGTGCGATCGAGTTCGCCCGCAAAGCCTGGGGTCACCTCAAAGAAGTCCGGTCGCTGGAGCCAACCGCACCTGAATAGCGGTTCGTTATTCTTGTTTTCCGGCGATTGACGCCGCCGCACGAGCGTCAGCGTGGGAGCGATATGATGACCAGCCAGGCGACCCAAAGAACGATATGACCGGCCCCGTTCCTGTCATCGATATTTCGCCATTCGTCACCGGCGAGCAGGGGCGCGGCGCTGTTGTTGAGCAGGTGCGGCGAGCTTGCGAGGATACCGGCTTTTTCTCCATCGTCGGCCATGGCGTGCCGAGTGAGGCGGTCGAGCGCATTCGCCGTGACGTCGGCAACGCCTTCGCGCTGCCGCTGCAAGACAAACTGGCGATCAAGCGGCCGGCGCAACAGATCAGCCGCGGCTACAACCCGATTGGCGATCAGGCGGTCGGCCGCACCCTCGGTGCCGCCACGCCGCCCGACCTGCAAGAGAGCTTCGGTTTCGGCTATTGCGACGTGCCGGGCGACGATCCCTATTTTCACACCGAGATGGGCGAGATCTTCTTCGCGCCCAATCTGTGGCCCGCGGCCCCTGCCAATCTAAAAGACACCATCGTCGCTTACCGCCAGGTGATGAACGAACTCGCCGGCAAGATCATGCATATCTTCGCGCTGGCGCTCGATCTCGACGCGACCTTTTTCGACGACAAGATTGATCGCGCGATCAGCGTATTGCGCATCGTCAACTATCCGGCACTTAACGCGCCGCCACTTGAGGGACAGTGGCGCGCTGGCGCCCACAGCGATTATGGCACCCTGACCCTGCTTCACATCGAGGACTATCCGCAGGGGTTGCAGATCGAGACCCACGACGGCGAATGGGTCGACGTGCCGGCCGTTCCCGGAGGTTACGTGATCAACATCGGCGATCTGATGATGCGGTGGACCAACGATCGCTGGATTTCGACCAAGCACCGCGTGGTGTGCCCCTCGCCTGAGTTTGCCGACCGCGCGCGCACGTCGGTCGCCTTCTTTCACCAGCCTAATTATGACGCCGTGTGCGAGACCATCCCCACCTGCATTGCCGCTGGCGAGTCCGCACGATACGAACCCATCACTTCCGGCTCGCACTGGCTCGCCAAGACCATGAAGGCGAAGGCCTAGTGGATGAAATTCAACTAGGGCAGGAAACTAAGGTGGAAACTATGACGCGGTCAGACGCGGACTACGCGACGGCGCTGGAGAAGATCAACGCGATCAATACAGCCAAGCACCGCCGCGATCATCAGTACGACGACATTCTCCGACGCCTCGACGGCATCCAATAGACAGGGGAAGGCATGGCGGAGAAGAAACGAGAAATCAACGGCGCGGCTGCGACCGACACGCTGATTGGGCTTTCACGCATACCAGTCGAGTTCCACCGCTGCGCCACTGCACAATCGCTGTATTCACCTGGGGAGCTGTTGGTATGAAGTTCGGAATCGGCCAACCGGTCCGGCGCAAGGAAGACGTTCGACTGGTGCGCGGCGCCGGGCAATTCCTCGACGATGTGGTGATTGCCGAACAAGCGCATGCGGTGCTGTTGCGTTCGCCGTACGCGCATGCCGCGATCGGGTCGATCGATACCACGAAAGCAGTCGACGTCCCGGGCGTGCTCACTGTTGCAACCGCCGCCGACATCACCGCCGAGGGATTCGGCGCTCTGCAATGCCACTACCTCAAGCTGCTCGACCAGGCCAGCCAAAGCGCCGTGGACTTCGTCCCCGCGCAGCCCCTGCTGGCTGACGGGCGGGTCATTCATGTCGGCGATGCGGTTGCGATGGTGGTCGCCGAAACGCCGACCGCGGCCCGGGCCGCGCTCGACCTAATCGATGTTAACTACGACGTGCGTCCGGCTGCCGTCGATCTCGCCGCCGTCGCGCGCGGCGAAGCGCCGCCGGTGTGGGACGAAGTCCCCAACAACATCTGTTTCGAGTGGGAGAACGGCGATCGCGCCGCGACCGAGCAGGCGTTTAACGATGCTGCGCGCACCGTCACCGTCGATCTCCGAAACAACCGTGTCGTCGGCAACTCGATCGAGCCGCGTGGCGCGATTGGCATCTACGACCCGGCCCAGGATCACTACACGCTTTATGCCTCGACCCAGGGACCGTATGTCGTGCGCGAGTACATCGCCCAGGATGTCCTCAAGGTTCCCACCGAGCGCCTGCGCGTGATCACGCCCGACGTCGGTGGTGGCTTCGGGCTCAAGCTCCATTCCTACAACGAATACGGGCTCGTCCTGTGGGCGGCAAAGCGGACCGGCCGAGCTGTCAAGTGGATGAGCGACCGCAGTGAGGCTTTCAATAGCGACAAGCATGGCCGCGACAACATCACCACCGCCAGCCTGGCGCTCGACGGCGAGGGCCGCATCCTCGCCCTTAAAGTCGAAACCGTCGCCAACATGGGTGCGTATTTGTCGAACGTCGCGCCGATCGTGCCGACCTATGCGAGCCGCGGAATCCAGCTCGGGGCCTATGTCATCCGCACCGCACTGGTGGCAGTAAAGGGCGTGTATACCAATACGGTGTCGGTCGATGCCTATCGCGGCGCGGGTCGGCCGGAGGCGATCTACCTTATCGAGCGGGTCGTCAACGCGGCCGCGACCGCCCTCGACATGGATCCCGCCGAGTTTCGCCGTCGCAACCTCGTACCGACGTCGGCGATTCCCTACAACAACCCGCTCGGGTTGCTCTATGACAGCGGCGAATTCGAGCAGGTGATGGATCTGGCGCGCGAAAGCGCCGACTGGGAGGGCGCCGCGACCCGACGCGCTGAAGTGCAGGCGCGCGGCGGTCTGCACGGGATCGGTATGTCCTACTATGTGGAAAAATGTGGCGATCCCGCGATCGGCGACGAAACCGCGGCGCTCAGCGTCGAACCCGAAGGCATCGTCGGCATCCGCATCGGCACGCAGGCAAGTGGGCAGGGGCACGAGACAGCCTACGCACAGCTGATTGAGGACATGCTGGGGGTGCCGTTTGCGAACGTCGAGGTTCGTCAAGGCGATACCGTGCCGGGCGTGATGGGTGGCGGTAGTGGCGGCTCACGCTCGCTAATGGTCGGCGGCAGCGCCATCAAGCTCGCCGTCGACGAACTGGTCCGCAAAGGAACGACCGCTGCTGCCGACCTCCTCGAGGCCGCAGCCGCGGACATCGAGTTCGCTGATGGGTCGTTCGTCGTCAGCGGCACCGATCGTGGCATCAGCTTGTTCGACCTGGCCGCGCAGCTCCACGAATCACCGGGTGTCGATGCCTTTTCGGCGGAAGCCACATTCATGCCCGAGGCTTCCTCGATCCCCAACGGCTGTCATATCTGTGAAGTTGAAATCGACCCCGACACGGGGTCGTGCGCTGTCGTCGCCTACGTCGTCGTCGACGATTTCGGCCGTATCATCAATCCGCTGCTTGCCGAGGGACAGGTGCACGGCGGAGTTGCCCAAGGGATTGGGCAGGCGCTGATGGAAGAGGCAGTATTCGATAGCGAGGGACAGTTGCTTTCCGGGTCGTTCATGGACTACGCCATACCGCGCGCAACCGACCTTCTGAACATTCAAACGTCGTTTCATGAAGTACCGACGCCCAACAACCCGCTCGGCGTCAAAGGCGCCGGCGAATCGGGCGCCATCGCCGCGCCGCCGGCGGTTATGAACGCCGTGGCCGATGCGCTCCGCGACTACGGGCCGTTTACGATCGATATGCCGGCGACGCCCGAGAAGATCTGGCGCACTATCGCACGCGCGCTCTAGCGGCCACGCCCAGAGGCACACAATGCCGCTCGCCTCGCTCAGCCTGTGCGACATCTACTACGAAATCCAGGGAGACGGATTTCCCGTCGTGTTTATCGCGGGGCTCGGCGGTGCCGCCGCTTCGTGGCGTCACCAAATCGAACCCTTTGCCCGCCACTTCAAGGTCATCACATTTGACCAGCGCGGCACCCACCGCAGTGGACCGGGGCCACTGATTGGCTCGGTCGACGACCTTGCTGCCGACACCATCGCGCTGCTCGATGAGTTGTCGATTTCAAGCGCCCACGTCGTCGGCCATTCGACCGGCGGCGCTATCGCTCAAACCCTGGCGATCGACTACCCCGATCGCGTTGGCGGCCTTGCACTGTGTGCAACCTGGCCCAAGTCAGACGCGTTTTTTCGTTACGTGTTGGGCTTGCGGCTCGACATTCTGCGCACCCAGGGGATCGCCGCCTATCTGCGCTCGACCCCCTTTTTCGTCTACCCTGATTGGTGGATCAACGAAAACTGGGACAGCCTCGCCGCCAGCATCGAAGCCGGGATCGCCAACCCGCCCGATATCGATGTGATGGTCTCTCGCATCGAAGCGATTCTCGCTTTCGACCGCGCGAATAGCCTGGCGCAAATCAATCACCGCACTGTGGTGTTGTGTGCGCGTAACGATATCCTGGTGCCGCCCTACATGGCCGAGGCGCTCAGCTCTGCGATACCGGGTGCCGAAAACTTGCGATGCTCGAGCGCGGCGGCCACTCGTCCAACCAAACCACGCCCGATGCTTACAACGAAACCGTGCTCGGGTTCCTCAACCGCGTTTGATCAGCGAATTTCACGGTATACTTGGCCGTCCGGCTAAGCTGAGGATAAATATGGGTCACAACGAGCAAATTGCCCGCAAAGCGTACGGCGCCTATCACCGCGACAAGACAGGCCATCGTGAAGACGAGGAACTCACCCACGTCGGGCCGGAAACACCGGGTGGCGAATACTTCCGCTGCTTCTGGCACCCTATCGCGTTAACCACCGACGTCGAAAGCGCGCCGCTACGGTTGCGCATTTTGGGCGAGGATCTGGTCTTGTTTCGCGACCTCGGCGGGCGGTTGGGCCTGCTCGAACTTCACTGTCCGCACCGCGGCACCTCGCTGGAATTCGGCAAGCTCGATGAAACCGGCATTCGTTGTTGCTATCACGGCTGGCACTTCGACATCGACGGCACCATTTTGGAGACGCCGACCCATAGCGACGACAACAGTTTCAAGGATCGGATCTATCACGGTGCCTATCCCGTCCACGAATATGCCGGGATGATCTGGGCCTATATGGGCCCGCCCGAGAGCACACCTGATTTTCCAATCTTCGATATCTACGAGAAGCCCGGCGTCACCCACACGGCGTACAAATTCTTTTGGCCCTGCAATTGGCTACAGATCCGCGAAAACGGTATGGACCCGTTGCACGCCAAATATCTCCACGCCGATGCCGGCCAGAAATTCCCGCCGTCGATGAAGGTGCTGCCGGTGCTGGATTTTCAGGAATCCCCGCTCGGCATTCTTTACATCTCGGTGCGGCGCATCGGTGAGATGCTTTACCTGCGCCAGAACGAAATCTTCCTGCCCACCGCCGATTGGGTGAACGGCCTGGAAGATGCCGAGGGTGAGACCGTGTTCGATCGGCGCGGCGGTGGCACTGATTTCGTGGTGCCGATCGATGATGCCAATAGCTACTTTTTCATGCTGCTCGATGTCACCCGCGACCAGCACGACACCGGTCTCAATGGCTTGTGGGACCGCGACACCAGCGAGGAAATCGCGCTCGGCCTCAATGCCTCGATTCCAACCTCCGGCCAACACGGCGACCGGCCCTATGACGAACGTCAGCTCTCGGCCGGCGATTGGGATGCCTGCACCAGCCAGGGCACTATCCACGGTCATGGCGGCGAGAACCTCGGCATCAGCGACACTGGCGTCGTCAAGTTCCGCAACCTGATCCGCCGCGAGATCGACAAAGTCAAAAACGGACACGATCCCAAAGGCGTCTACCGCAACACCAACGGCCAGCTGATCCGCACCCACGGCCACAACACCGTGCTGCGCGTGCCCCAGGGCGGCTCGCCCGAAGCCGACCGCAAGATCTGCCAAGCCCTCTATCGTGAGTTTCTCACCGAAGTGATCGACGGCGACTTGCAGCAAACCCTCCCCGTCGACGAAAAATGGCGCATCGCCCGCAAGCTCGTCGAGCGCATCACGGCGGATTAGTGTTCAGTCGCCAGCATACCCCTCACCCCACCCCTCTCCCACAAGGGGAGAGGGAGTACATCAGCGCACGGAGAGGTTCCCTCTCCCCCTTGTGGGAGAGGGGGGTTGTGTCTCGAAAGTGGTGGAAATTGGTTTTGGCGCCTCTCCGAGCGGGTTGAGTTTTGCGGCGGTCAGGCCGCGCGGTCAAGGGTTTCGTCGGCGATTAGCTGATCGAGGGTTTCCCATCCATCGACTTTGCGCATCTGGATTTGGCCGGAAGCGAGGAGCGCCCAGAGGAGCATCGGCACTGTTTCGGGACACGGCAGCACGGTCTGTGTTTTGATCCGGCGCTTGAACTCCTCGTTGAGACGCTCAATGGCGTTGGTCGTTCGGGCTGATTTCCATTGGCTCTTGGACAGGCGCGTGAAGGTAAAGAGCTTGTCGCCCGCTTCTGCGAGGCTGTCCGCGACGGCCCTGCATTTCAGCCGCCACTTGCGGACAAACGCCTTGCGGCGGGTTTCCACCTCGGAGGCAGTGTCGGCATAGATCATATCGCGGTAATCTTCGCTCAGCTCGTCATGCATGTGTTTGGGAGCATGACCCAGAAGGTTGCGGTGCTTGTGCACGGTGCAGCGTTGAACGGGAAGGTCATCGCCCCAAAGCGCCGACAGAGCCGCCTCCAGTCCCGGCGCGCCATCGACGATGACAAACCCGGGCCGTTTCAGTCCACGCGCATCAAGGTCGTCGAGGAACTGGCGCCACGCCGCCTGGCTTTCTCCGCCCATATTCCCGATCGAAAGCAAGACCTTCTGGCCATCCCGGCGCACCCCTATAGCCGCGAGAACCGAGATGTTGGTGGCCTTGCGATCCAGTCGGGTCTTGATCACAGTGCCGTCAAGGATCAGCCGAACGATATCCTCATCCGCGAGGCCACGGCTGCACCAGGCGTCCCAATCGACCTTCACCTTGCGCCACGCCCGGCTCACAACGTCCTTGCTCACAGCACCCCCGAAGAGCCCGAACAGCGCGCGTTTCACCCGCCGCGTGTTGGTTCCGGACAGATACACCGAAGCGATCAGCGCCTCGGCCTTTCTGGTCAGCCGCTGGTAGCGCGGCAGCGCCCGCGAACGCCATTCCGACGCCCGACCGTCTTCCTCAACGATCCGTGCACGCGGCACGCTCACCCTCTCGGTCCCGAATGTCCCCGTCAGTTGCCGCTCCCGGTGCCCGTTCCGATACCCTTGCCGAAGCGCGTCCTCTCGACCGTATCGGCAGCGCCCGAGAAACTGCGCAAGTTCCTCCTCAAAAACGGCCTCGATCGTGGATCTGATGTTCTCCCGCAGCCGGTCCTCGAGCGGATCATAGCCGGCGTCATTGGCCAGTAGCGAAAGCGCAGAAGTCTCGGTAGTGTTCTTCATGGCGTGATCTCCTTGGCGGTGCTAGCCGCCGGTTGGGTGGTTGTCTTGTCACCCGGAGATTACGCCATCCTCAAATTTCCACCACTTTCGAGACACAGCCGAGAGGGGTAGGGTGAGGGGGTTTGTTTGTTCCTAGTATCACTGATTCTCAAAAGCTCCAGCACCCACCCCCGCCAGCCGCTTGCGTAGCGTTGGCATCCAGCCGCCATTTTCGATGATCGTCAGCAATGCCGCATCGAGCGGTGGATAGTTGATCTCGCTGCCTCGGCTCACATTGCGAAACGTTCCGGTCCGAAAGTCGACGTCGAGTTCATCGCCGTCGGCCGCTTCATCGGCAACACCAGGACAGGCCGGCAGGATCGGCACCGCGCAGTTGATCGCGTTGCGAAAACTGCCGCGTGGGATCGATTCGACGACCAGGCCGAGCCCAAGGCCGGCGATTCCGATCAAGCCCTGAATGTGCGGGTTGCCTTGCGCGAAGCGCCTGCCCGCAACAATGATGTCTCCCGGCGACACGTTCTTAGGAAAGTCGGGATCGAGACCGCACATGACGTGATCGCGCAACACCTCCGGATCGGTTTCCCGCGCGATTGCAAAATGCAACGGCATGATGTCGCCGTCGATCGCGACATTGTCGCCGAAGTGCCAACAGCGGCCGCGATAGGTGAAGGTCACGGTTGCCACCGCTTCAGTCCCCACCAAGCATGTCGCGGGGATCGACGATCTCGCCGGCAACCGCGGACGCCGCCACCGTCAGCGGACTCGCGAGATAAATATCTGCATCATTGGGGCCCAGCCGTCCGGGATCGTTGCGGGTTCCGGTATTGATCGAAACTTCGCCCGATGCCAGCGGCGCCACCCGCCCGCCGGCGCAGGGGCCGCACCCCGGCGCGGTGAGGATCGCCCCGGCATCGACCAGCGTCTGCAGTAGCCCCTCATCCGCCGCACGGCGCCAGATTTCCTGGGTTCCGGGGGTCACGAACAGGCGCACGCGGGGATGGATCACGCGGTTTGCGAGAATCGAGGCGGTATCGCGGATATCGTTCAACAGGCTCGATGCACATGAGCCAACAAACGCATGGTGCACCGCCGTGCCGGCAACCTCGGATACCCCGACCACGTTGTCCGGCCGCGGTGGCGCCGCGACCTGCGGTTCGAGCAGGTTGACATCGTAACCGCCGCGCCACAGGAACGACGCATCGTCGTCGCTATAAGCGGGATCGAGATCACCGTCGATCCGGTCTTGCAAGTAGGCCAACACAGCGTCGTCGGGCTCAACCAATACCGATTTCGCACCCAAATCGATCGGTGTATTGCACAACGTGAATCTTGCGTCGAGATCGATATCGGCCAGCGCGGCGCCCGCGAACTCAACCACCGTGTAGTCGACCAGGTCAGCATCGAAGTCGGCGATCAGCCGTTGCGCGACATCACGAATTGAGATCCCCGGTGTCATGCGGCCGGTAAGTTCGATGCGAACGGTTTCGGGCACCCGCAACCAGGCCGACCCACACGCCAACACCTCCGAGATTTCGACCAGCATCGCGATCCCAAGTGCACCCACGGCGCCGTAATTGGGGACGTGGGTGTCGTAGCCGGCCACGAACATGCCCGGTCGCACAAAGCCGAGTTCAACCGGGAAGACGTGCCCATGGCCGCCGCGGCCGACGTCGAAATGATTGTCGATACCAAACCGCGCCGCGATCTCGCGCACCTGTTTCTGCCGTTCGGCCGCTTGCGGTGAAACCGCGGTCGGCTCGTGATCGGTCACCAGCACCACTTTTTCGGGCGCGAACAGCTCGTCGACCCCTAACTCGTCAAGCGCTTTTGCGAAATTGACGACGTACCAGTCGTGGACCGTGATCAACTCGGGTTCGGGAAACACGATATCGCCGGCCGCCGCATCGGTGCCGAGCACCCGCGATAGAATTTTCTCGGTCGCTGTCTGAGGCATGTCAGCGCCCGTACGGCTCACGCCTCGTAGCGTTCGTTCAATTCGAAATAGGCGTCGACGTCGACCAGACCGTCACGTTCGCCGGCCGATGCCAGTTGGTTCTTCATCGCGGCGCTGTGGCCATCGCGCTTGATCGTCGCCAAGACGTCAGCCATGGCTCGGATCGCGGCGCGTTGCACGTCGGCCGGATAGAGAATCATGCGATAGCCGAGCGCACCGAGCTCCGCCGGCGGCATCACTGGTTCTTCACCGCCGCCACCGATATTGAACATCTTTGGCTCCGGAATCAGTGCCGCCAGCTCCTTGATCTCGGTCTTCGTGTGAATCGCTTCCACAAACACCATATCGGCGCCGGCGTCGAGATAGGCCCGCGACCGTTCGACCGCCGCGTCGAAGCCCTCAACCTTGAGCGCGTCGGTACGGGCGATGATCAGAAGATCTTCGTTAACCCGGGCGTCGACAGCCGCCTTGATCTTGCCGCTCATTTCTTGGGTATTGATTACCGCGAGATCATCGTAGAGCCCGCAGCGTTTGGGGAAATCTTGATCTTCGAGATGCAGACCGGCAACCCCGACGCGCTCAAACTCCATCACCGTGCGTCGCACGTTGAGCGCATTGCCGTAGCCGGTGTCGGCGTCGGCCACCACTGGGATATCGGCGCTTTGGACGATCGTGGCGATACGACCGACCATCTCACTGAGATCGACCAGGCCCAGATCGGGAAAGCCAAGACCCCGAGCGATCGAGCCGCCGCTGGCATGCGCACAGTCGAAACCCGCATCGGCAATCAACCGCGCCGACGTCGCGTCAAACGCGCTCGGCGCCAGCACCGCACCATCAGCAATCAATCGCCGCAATGTCGCAGCTCTGTTGGTCGAACCGTTCATCGCAAGTTGCCTAGCACCAATCTTCAGATATTGGTCGAAACGACCCCTCACCCAACCGCAGAGCGCTGGTCTTCGGGAATCACTTCGCCCTTGACCACCATCGGCTCGTTGTCGAGATAAACCGAACAATTGCGCATCGGGATATCGAGATGACACAGCGTATCGCGCGTGCCTCCGGCATCGTCGTTGGGCCCGGTTGAGAACATGAAATTGCCCAGGAAGGCACGGCCGTCATTGCCGTTGGTCTGCTGTTTGTCCAGCATCCCCAACGCTGTCCATTTGGCGCGTGGCTGTAAGCCCCACCCCACATGCGACATCGCAAACCCATCGCGATCGTTATAGCTTTCGATAAACTCGCGCATGTAGTTGGCGTCGAAATCACCTGATATTTCAGTTATGTAGCCGTTTTCGAAGTCCACTCGGATGGGCGTCTGCACGTATGATTTGAACGGGAAGATGATGTCGCCGCGATCGATCACGATGGTGCCACGGGCGGTGGTTTCGTTCGGCCAGGTGGCGACGAACCCGGCGGGCCAGTGGTCCCAGTGCCCGGGTTCATCCGCATAGCCGTATTCATATAGAACCGGGTATTCCCCCAGATCGCATTCGAAAGCGGTGCCGGCTTCGGATTCAACCCGCATGGTCTTGGCGGCCTCGATCCGTTTACCCGCCGCTTGGACGCGCTGCTTGTCTTCTTCTTGCGGCATCATGCGCGCCAACGCTTCGGGGGGTTCGGTGACGTAGAGAATGCGTGTGCCGGCCGCCAGCACGTGCGGGCGCTCGCCGCCGCGCTGGAGGTGGAGCCCAACCAGATCGACGACCAGATCGGCTTGGCGCATCGCCTCCATCGCGACGCCGTTGTCGCGTAGCCGCGTCTTACCGATATGCGGCTCCATATGCACCGCCTTGGCGCCGATCTCGATGCAGGCGTTGTAGGCCGCTTTAACGTTCTCGGGCCGCGCCTCGGGTTTGGTCAAGACGACAACAGTCTCTTGTTCGTTGACGTTGCATAGGCGCAGGACCTCCGCCCACATCGATATCTGTTGCGACTCGCTGAGTGCCATCGATCAGTCCCTGTCGTTCATCGGGCCGAACCGCTAATCCATGCCCTCGAAAACGCGGATATCGCGCACCACCGAATCGTCGCCGAGTTTTTCGAGCGCGGCTTGGTAGCCATCACTGGAATAAGCGGCAACCGCGGCATCGAAACTCTCAAACTCAAGCAACACGGTGCGTTCGTTCTTGCCCGCTTCGAACGCTTGCACGCGGCCACCGCGGGCCAGGATCTTGCCGCCGGCTGCCTGAATGGCGGGACCCGCGAGCTTGGCATATTCCGCCAGTGCATCCGGTTTGGAGATCGAGTGATAGGCCGAGATCCAGTATCCTTTAGCCATGTTTTTCCTCCCTAGTTGATATCGTAAACCTTAGCACGGCTGCGCTTGCAGAACGCAGCCCCTCAATCCATTCGGTAGATGCGTCGGGCGTTGTCGCGAAACAGCTTCACGCGCTCGTTTGAACCCAGATCAGTGACGATTTCTGCGTAGCTGTCAAAGATCGTGTCGAAATCCGCCGCCAGGCTGTCGGGCGGGAAGTTGCTGCCGAACATCACGCGGTCGGTCCCGAACATCTCTATCGTCTCGCGCACGATCGGTCGGTTCGCATCCACCGACCAGGTGCCCCCATTGAGACCAAGGCCCGCGATCTTGACGGCAACGTTCGGATGCGCGGCGGCGGCAGCCATGGCCTGGCGCCAGCCTTCCAGTCCTTGCTCACTGCGATCGGTGGGGAAACCGGCGCTGCTCAGGATGATCTGGATGCCTGGAAAATCCGCGGCCAGGTCGGCGGCCTCGTGCAGGTGCCAGTAGTTGGTCTGAAGATCGAACGACAGACCGTATTTCTCGAGCAGCGCAAAACCGGCCCGCCACGTCGGATCGCCCATCGACCCCGGCCCTCCGGGCTCGCTGGTTTGCGGTGTTGCCGAGGTGCGCGGTTTGTGGCGGATGCCGCGCACCATGGGAAACGCGGCCTGCGCCGCAAGAACGTCCTCGGCATCGTCGCGATCGAGCCAGGCCTGCGCAACGATCACACTGGGCAGCCCATGCGCGCCGATCATATCCTGAAGCCAGCGCGTTTCACCGACCGGATCGGCCGGATTCCACTCCGCTTCCACGTGTACGGTCGCGACCACGTTCTGATTGACCGTAACCGAGCGATAGTCAGACGGCAGAAACGTGCGCCGGATCGGTGCGGGATCGCCATAGCGATGCGGCCCAGCCGGCTCGTCGCACAGCCACGGGTAGTAATTGCGTTCGAGATCCCACAGATGCATGTGGGCATCGACGATCTCCGCGGCTCTCAAGCCATCGCTCCTTCCGATCCCATTTTACACACAAGGCGAACTCTCCCAGATGCCGGCGGACTCAACGGGTGATCGTATGAGCCCACTCGTCTAGACTTCCCTGGCTCCGATGTCGAAGGCGACTGTTCTGAGGAGGTCCGTGAATGGCGGTCAGCGAACGCGAGGCTGGTTACGCAGGTGTCATCGATGCGGTGGCATCGGAACTCAGCGAAACCCGTGTTCCGGTAACCCAGGCCCGCCATATGCCGGGCTACATCTACACCTCGCCGGAGATCTTCCGCCTCGAGAAGGAGCGGATTTTCACCAGGGATTGGCTGTGCGTCGCGCGCGTCGAGGAAATTGAACGCCCCGGCGATTACCTAACGCTGCGCATCCTCGGCGAGCCCCTGATCCTCACCCGCGACGACGAGGGCGATATCAACGTATTCGCCAACGTCTGCCGCCATCGTGGCGTCGAGGTCGCCCGCGGCCACGGCAACACGTCGATGTTCAGCTGCCCGTATCACGGCTGGCGCTACGACCTGACCGGCCGCCTCGCCGGCGCCGCTTATATGGCCGAAGCCGAGCATTTCGACTCCACCAATTGCCGCCTCAAGCCAATCCTGTTCGGCGTCTGGCGCGGCTGGATTTTTATTAACTTCGATGCCAATGCCGAACCGCTGGACGATTTCGTGGCGCCGCTCGAACAGGATTTCGGCATCCTCGAAATGGACCGTTGCCGGCTATTCGCCAAGCACCAGGTGGAGATCGATTGCAATTGGAAGTTCGTGGTCGAGAACCTCACCGACATCTACCACTCCGAGGTTCTCCACTCTAAAACCTTCGCCGAATCGATCGACACCGAAAAGGTCGAATACAAACTCACCGCCCGCGGCGGCAACAGCTCGTTCTACGACGCCGCACCGCACAATCCGAGCGGTAAGCCCTTGTTCGGCAAGATGCCGTGGATGACCGACCAGCCCGAAAGCTTCGCGCGATCGGGTTTCCTGGCGCCGAACTTCGACATGTTCAGCCGTGTCGACGAGGCCCACCCGGTCATCATCTGGCCGGTCTCGCCGACCAAAACCCACATTCTCATCTACCAGCTATTCCCAGCCGAGTTCTCCGCGACCAGCAATTTCGAGCAAAAGGCGCAGCTCTACCTGGATTACATGATCGCCATCGCCGAGGAAGATCGCGAGATGATCGAATCCCTCCAAAACGCTATGGACTCGACCTTGTTTGAGCCGGGCTGGATGTCCTACCTGGAGCGCGGCGTCCACCACGTCATCACCCACTACCTCGATCGCATGTTCCCGTTAGAACGCTAAATGCGTTCTATCGAACCGGCAGGCGAAACGCGTTAGCGTTTCTGCCGAGAGGTCCCAGCTAATGCTCACCAGAGCATTGGCTACCCGACAAGCGAAACGCGTTAGCGTTTCTGCCGAAAGGTCCCAGCTAATGCTCACCAGAGCATTAGCTACCCGACAGTCGAACCGCGAAGCGGTTCTGACGAAACGGCGGGATCAGAAAGGTTATTGAGACCCCATCCACGTCATCCCAGCGAAAGCTGGGATCCATGCACACCCACAGGGCCGGTGTTCCTGGATGCCGGATCAAGTCCGGCATGACAACAGTGCCCTACCCGCCGCCAACACTCTTGCCGCCGTCCACCGGCACCACCGCCCCGGTGATCCACGCGGCAGCCGGCGACCCGAGAAACGCGACCATCTCGGCGACCTCGGAGGCTTCGCCGATCCGCCCAAGCAGATAGCCGCGACCGCGTCTTTTCACATAAGCGCCATAGGTCGCCGCCGTCAAACCAACGTGGTCGTGAAGGATTCGAGTCCGAACCAGGCCCGGGCTGACCGCGTTGACCCTGACGCCGGCCGGTGCCAGTTCCACCGCCAGCGCCTTCGTGAACGCCTCGACGCCGCCTTTGGTTGCCGCGTAGATCGCCAGACCCGGCGATGGTCGATGCGCCTGCGCTGACGATATGTTGACGATCGCACCCTTGACCCGGCGCAACGCCGGGATCGCGGCCAGACAAACGTTCATGGTGCCGACCAGATTGGTGCCAATCACCTGCTCGATCGTGGTTCGCCGGATCTCGCCGATCCGCTCCTCGCGCATGATGCCGGCGCAATTGACCACGACATCAACACGACCGAGGTCACCCACGATCGCCCGCACGGATCGCTTGACTTGCGCCTCATCGGTGACGTCGCAGGCCAGCATCGTCAACCGTTCGCCGCGACGGCTGCGAATATGACTCGTCGTTAGATCAACAATCGCAACCCGATAACCACGCGCCGCGAACGCCGAGGCGCAGGCACGCCCGATCCCCCCGCCACCGCCCGTAATGACCGCAACGCGATCGGGCTTGCGCCCAGTTGCCACCTACTTCTGATATGCCGCGCGGCGGTCGACCAGGCGCTTGGGCTTGCCCTCGCGTCCCCCCACATTGGCGATCTCGTCGAGACTGCCTTGCGCCACGATTTCGACGTCGACGCCGAGCCCGAGGTCACCCTTGAGCAACTCCGCCATCTTTTCCTTGAGGCCTTCGGCCGATCCGGCATCGTTGCGGACCTCGATCTGCACCGTCATTTCCTCGCGCTTGACGCCGTTTTTCACCACGGCATCGGCGATGCAGATCCACTCACCGGTCGTGCGCTCATCGCTTTGCACCGCGTTGAGGCAAGCCATCGGGTTGAGATTGACGCCGCGGATCTTGACCATGTCGTCCGAGCGGCCGAGGAAATGGTCCATGCGGCGAAAATTGCTGCCGCATTCGCAGGTATCGGTGTGCAAAATGCGCCCGAGATCGCGCAGATTGAAGCGGATGATCGGCGGCATCGAGCGGTGGAACACCGTCACCACCATGTTGCCGGTCTCACCATGCGGCACGGGTTCGCCGGTTTCGGTATCGACGATCTCGAAATACATACAGTCCTCCTGGAAGTGGAGGCCGTTCTTGAATTGGCACTCGAAGGCGCCATCGCCCATCTCGTTAGTGCCGTAATTGTCATACACATTGCAACCCAGCGCCTCTTCCAGCTCGGCCCGCAACTTGCCCTCGGTGTCGGGGCCGAGAAACGCCAGCACGAACTTCGTGTTGAGCTCGCGGAAATCGCGGCCGAGTTCCTCGCGGCTCGCTTGCGCCAGGCGCAACATGTATTCGGGAAACGAGCACCACAGATTGGTGCCGTAATCGAACGCGATTTCCATCTGTCGCCGGCTCGGCGTCACCACGCCGGTGCCCGTGGTCAGTGGCAAGATGCCGAGATAATCGTGCACACCCTTGTAAACGCACCACCCGAGATTGCCGAGCGCCAGACTAACCGGAATCTGCATGACATCGCCGGGCCGGGCGCCCAATACATAGAGCGTTCGCGCCGCCGTGAGCCCATTGAGTTCCCACTCCTGCGGCGTGTAAAGCGTTACCCGGGGCTTGCCCGTGGTGCCACCGCTGGTCTGCATCTTAAAGGGCGTCGCTGCGAAGTCGGCCGGGCCGACATTGTGGAACTCGCCGAACGGCGGGGTCTCGAGTTGATCCTGTTTGACATCGTCGGAATTATAGGTCGGGACCTTGTGGCTATCGTCGATGCTCTTGATGTCGTCGGGATTGAGACCGGCCGCCTGCCAGCGTTTGCGGTAGAAAGGGTTATCCCAGCCCAGCTTGACGCAGCGCAGGAAGCGTTCGTTTTGCAGCGCCCGTACACGCTCGGCCGGCCACTTATAAACGGTGTCGACGAACACGTCGGGCACCGGATAATCCTGGTGCAGCTGCGCCCAGTCTATCGAGTTGTGGTAGATCGGCAGCTTGCTCGCCGGAAACTCACTCATCGCCCAAATTCCCCCCGCCTTTTGTTCCTTCGGTTGCGCACACATCTCACTCATCTAGACGCGCTGGTACAAGTCATCGTCGCGCGTTTGTGCTATCCAACGCTCGTACAGGCAAGGCTAACATCCGTCCGCAACGGGTTGAAGTCACGCCACGTTACGAATGGGGAGGATCATGAGGGTTTTTGACTGCCACTCTCATTGGAGCACGGAACGCGGTTACATTTTTCAAGATCCGAAAGAACGCGCCAACCAGGAAGAGATCTGGGGCACCACTGCCGAGTTTCAGACCGAACAGGAAATGACCGACACGTTCCGCAAAAACAATGTGCGGACCGTGCTCGATCTCGCGCTAACCGTTTGGATGGACGATCTCGACGAAATCAAGGCCGCGCATGATTACACCTTCGAGGTGCAGCGTCGAAACAGTGACGTAATTTTCGGCCACTGGTTGTCGTTCGATCCGCGTATCGGCAAGGACGGCATCAAGGAATATGAACGCGCCATCGCAGCTGATGCCGGTTTCATCGGCTTCGGCATCATCGGCCAAACCGCGGGCGGACTTCCGGCCAGTGATCCGATCTGGGACCCCTTCTACAAAACCTCGATCGATGCCGGTATTCCCGTCCTCATCCATTGCGGGCTCACCGGCATCGGCCAGGGTCTGCCCGGCGGCAAGGGCATCCTGCTCGATGACGGCCACCCCCGCCACATCGATGCCGTCGCCGCGCGATTCCCCGAGCTCAAAATCCTCGCGGCGCGCCCCGCCTACCCCTGGCAGGACGAAATGATCGCCATCCTGCTGCACAAGGGCAACGTTCATTACGAACTGCACGGCTGGTCACCCAAGACATTGCCACCGCAACTGCTGCGCGAGATTGGCGGCCGCTTGCAGGACCGCATCATGTTCGGCTGCGATTTTCCGGTGCTCAAATTCGAGATGATGATAGAGCGCTGGCAGGGCTTGGGTTTCTCCGACGAAGTGCTCGAAAAGGTGTTCCATAAGAATGCCGAAGCCTATTTCCCGAAAGCGGCGATCAACTAGGAAAACGCTACTCATTCGACGAGCTACGGTTTGCGGCGCGCCCCCTGGGGAGTGGGCGGGAGTGGGGGCCGTTTGTTTCAAGCGTTTGTGATTCTGAACACGAGGATAGGCAGTGGGCATGGACCTCAACTTAGGTGGCCGCAAAGCGCTGATCACCGGCGCGTCCAAGGGGATCGGTCGCGCCATCGCCAAACAGCTTGCCGAAGAGGGCTGCGACCTCTATTTGGCGGCCCGCACCGAAAGCGAACTCCAAGAGCTCCAAGATGAACTGCCGACGGCGCATGGCATCAGCGTCGAGATCTTCGCGCTCGATCTTAGCGTCAGCGCCAATCTTCAGATCCTGGCCGACGCCTGTGGCGATGCCGGCATTCTCATCAACAATGCCGGTGGCATTCCCAACGGCACCATCGAAGAGGTCGATGAAGCCAGGTGGCGGGCGACCTGGGACCTCAAGGTCTTCGGTTACACCAACCTCACCCGGCACTTCTACACAAAGATGAAAGCACGCCGCAGCGGCGTCATCATCAATATTATCGGTAATGGCGGCGAACGACCGGCCGCGAACTATGTCGGCGGCAGCACCGGCAATGCCGCGCTAATGGCGTTTACCCGAGCGGTCGGTGGCGACAGCCCAGAGGACGGGATCCGCGTGCTCGCAATCAACCCGGGGCCGGTGCTCACCGAGCGCCTCGAAGAACTACTGCGAAAATCCGCAGCCGACCGTCTTGGCGGCGCCGAGAAGTGGGAGGAACTGGTCGCACCAATGCCCTTCGGGCGCGCCGGCACGGTCGAGGAAGTCGCGACCATGACCGCCTTCCTGGCCTCGGATCTATCGGCATACACGTCGGGAACGGTGATCACCATCGATGCCGGTTGGGTCTATCGCGGGCCGTTGATGTAACGCAACAAACGCACAATCCGGATTCGCGAAACCAACCATGGCCTTTCGGATCGGTGTCGACGTCGGCGGCACATTCACCGATTTCCTGCTGCTCGATGGTGAGGGCACGGCAACGGTCTACAAGGTGCTATCGACACCCGATGATCCATCGCGAGCGGTGCTCGATGGCCTCGCGCGAATGGCCGATGATGTGGGCCTCGACTTAGGCCAATTCATCGCCGGCATTGTCCTCATCGTCCACGGCACCACAGTCACGACGAACGCGGTGCTGACCGGCAAGACCTCGCCCACCGGACTGCTCACGACGCGGGGCTTCCGCGACGCCCTGCAAATGCGGCGCGGCGTTCGCGAGGTGCAATACGACAACAAATATCCAGCCGCCGAACCGCTGGTCCCGCGCTGGTTGCGCCGCCCGGTGAGTGAGCGGGTCGACGCGCAAGGGGCGATCGTCCAGCCGCTTGACCTGGCTGACGTCGACGATGCGATCGTGCGGTTCAAAGGCGCCGGCATTGATGCGGTCGCGATCTGCTTCATGCACGGTTACGCCAATAGCAATCACGAACAGGCCGCCGCCGATCGTGTCGCCCAGCTCATGCCCCAGGCCTACCTCTCGGTATCGAGCCAGGTGCTGCCGCAGGTGCGTTTCTACGAACGGATCAGCACCACCGTCCTCAACGCCGCCGTCGGTCCCATCCTCAGCCGCTACCTCGCCAACCTCACCGCGCGGCTTGCCGATCAGGCCTTCGCGGGCGTGCTGCTCATTATGAAATCGAACGGCGGGGTCACCTCGCCCAAGGTTGCCTCCGATCTCGCCGCGAGCACCCTGCTGTCGGGTCCGGCCGCGGCGCCGGTCGCCGGCCTCGCCTATGCCACACCACATGAAACAGGTGATTTCATCACCATCGACATGGGCGGTACCAGTTTTGATGCTGCCCTGGTTAAAGATGGCACGCCGGCGATCACCACCGATAGCCGGGTCAACCGGCATGCGCTTAGCCTCGCCAGTATGGAGATCAACACCATCGGCGCTGGTGGCGGCTCGATCGCCTGGATCGATGATGGTGGTCTGTTGCGGATGGGACCCGACAGCGCCGGCGCCAGTCCCGGTCCTGTCTGCTACAGCCGCGGCGGGACCGCCCCGACCTGCAGTGACGCCGATCTCGTGCTCGGCTATCTCGATGCCGATTTCTTCGCCGGCGGGACCATCGCGCTCGATCACGCTGCCGCCGAGCGGGCAATCGCCGAACAGATCGCCAAGCCGCTCGAGATGACCACCCTCGACGCGGCCTACGGCATGTATCACTTGATGAACGTCAATATGGCTTCGGCGATCCGCGAAATCTCCGTACAAAAAGGCTATGACCCGCGCGACTTTCTGCTGATCTGCGCCGGCGGCGCCGGGCCCCTTCACGCCGCCGCCATTGCCGCCGAGCTTGAGGTTCGGCACATCCTCATTCCCAAGGACTCGTCGATCTTCTGCGCCGCCGGGATGTTGCACTCCGATCTCAAACACGATTTCGTTCGCAGCTACCACACCGAATTCGCAGCCTCAGCGATCGACACCGCCCGATTTGCGACCCTGATCGGCGAGATGCAAAACGCCGGCGATACAATCTTGGCGGCCGAGGGCGTCGCAGCGGCCGATCGCGACGCCGAATTTTCGCTCGACCTGCGCTATGTCGGCCAATATCACGAAGTTAACGTCTCGGTTTCAGCGGCCCAGCTGGCCCCACCTGACTTCGAGGCGATCGCGACAGCTTTTCACGCCGCCCACGACCGGCTTTACGGTTATTCCCTGGCCGACGATGATCGCCAGGTGACCCTGGTAAACATTCGCATGACGGCTATCGGCAGAACCGAAAAGCCCGAACTTCGCGCTGACGCTGCGCGGGGCAGCGTCGATGCCGCCCGCAAGGGTCAACGCCAGGTCTTCCTTTCCTCGCAAATGGCGTTCTCTACGCTCGATGTCTACGACGGCGACGCTATGGGATCCGGCCATGCGCTCAAGGGCCCCGCCATCATCGAACAACGCAACACCACCATTCTGGTGCCACCGGATCACCACCTGACGTGTGATGCGTTGGGCAGTTTTCTGTTGAGCGCGTCATGACCAAGGCGCCTCCTTCGTCAGGCGCCAGCCGCATTGATCCGATCCTGTTGTCGGTCCTGCAACGCCGCTTCAAGTCGATCACTGAGGAGATGGGGCAAACCCTGCTGCGCACGACGCGATCGCCGATCCTTAGCGAGGCCCGCGACTTTGTCACCGGTTTGTATGACGCCAAGGGCCGCATGCTAGAGCAAACCGAATACATCCCGGTGCTCGCCTTCGCGCTCCAACCGGTCTGCGAATTCATCATCGACTACTACGGCGATGATATTCACGACGGCGACGTCATTCTCCACAACGACGTGTTCAGCCGTGGCAATCAAAACGCGGACGTCGCCGCCTTCAAACCGGTTTTTTATGGCGGCGAACTCGTCGCCTGGGCCGCGTGCAAGGGCCACCAGGCCGATATCGGCGGCGCCGTCGCCGGCGGCTACAACCCCGAAGCGCGCGAGGTTTGGCAGGAGGCCTTGCGCATTCCGCCCGTCAAGGTCTACGCCGCCGGCCGCTTTCTCAACGATGTCTGGGATCTGATCTTCGCCAACGTCCGCTACGACATCGTCGCCGAAGACATCAAGGCCGAAATCGGTGGCTGCGTCGTAGGCGAACGCGCGGTCCAGGCGCTATTCTCGCGCTACGGCCTGGCGCCGATGCTGCGCCATATCGAAACCCTGTTCGATCGCACCGAACGCATGGTGCGCAGCGAGATCGGGCGCATCCCGGATGGCACCTACCACGGCGAAAGTTTCGCGTTTTATGATGGCGTCACCGACGGCTCGAAGATGAAGATCAACCTCGCCGTCACCGTTGCCGGCGATTCCATCACCTTCGATTTCGCAGGGTCATCGCCGCAAACGCCGGGGTTTGTCAACGCCCCCTATTCGTCAACGGCCTCGGCGGTCATGCTGACGTTCCTGATGCTGATCAATCCCGACATTCCCCATAATGATGGCATCTTGCGGCCGATTACAATCGCCATCCCCGAAGGCACCTTCCTCAATGCCGGGTTTCCGGCCGCAACCACGTTTGGCAACTCGCTGACCGGCCCAACCTCGGATGCCATTTTTCGCGCGCTTTCCCAGGTTCTCCCCGAAACCGTCAGTGCCGGCTGGAACCGCATGATTTCGTTCGCCATAACCGGCACCGACCCGCGCCACGACCGGCCCTATGTCGACATCTTTTTTCTGTCGAGCAAAGGCGGGTCCGGTGCGGTCGCCCAGGCTGACGGCTACGATCATATCGGCCTGATCAACTGCGCCGGCGGTATCCTGGCGCAGGACTACGAGATGTTTGAAATTCAAGACCCGCACGTCCTGGTGCGTCACGAATATTGGCCGGATTCGGCAGGCGCCGGCGAATGGCGCGGCGGTCTCGGCACTGAATGCGAAATCGCGATCAACGGCGAAAGCCTCACCGGGGTGGCCTTCGGCGACGGCGTCGAAAATGAAGCCCGTGCCTTTGGCCTGTTCGGCGGCACGGCTGGCGTCACCAACCAGCTCTACCTGACCGAACCCGATGGCTCCGTGCGCCGGCCCAAAGCTAAGGAGGTCGTGCGCGACATCGCCACCGGTTCGGTGTTCGTCCAGCAGGCCGGCGGCGGTGGCGGCTATGGCGACCCCCGCCGCCGTACCGTCAGCCGGGTGGTCGACGATGTCAGGAACGAACTCATTAGCGTCGAGCGCGCGCGCACCGACTATGGCGTCGTCATTGATCCGCAAACCTTCGAGGTCGACGCCGCCGCCACTGAACAATTGCGAGCCAAATCATGAGCAAACCCCACGTTGACCACATCGGCATTATCGTCGGCGACCTCGACAGCGCCGTAGCAACTTTTACACCCCTGTTCGGCGGTCCGCCGATCAGCAGCAAGACCCTGACCGAGGCCGGCATTCGCGTTGCCGAGTTCGAGGCCGCCAACATTACCGTCGAACTGATCGAATATTGCGAGGCCGGCGCCAGCTTCGCCAAAACCGTGATGGGTGCAGCGCAGGGCCTCAACCACTTGTCGCTTCGCGTCGACAACGTCGATGACTCCATCAGATCATTGGCCGCCTCGGGCGTGACCGTGATGGATGGATTTCCCACCCAGGGCGCGCACGGCACCGTCGCCTTCTTCGACCCCGACACCACCCAAGGCCTGCTACTCGAAGTCTGCGAGCCCGACTAGAGATCTGTTTTGAAAAGAAGAAATCCCCTCACCCAACCCTCTCCCACTGGGGAGAGGGCTTCCGTTGTGCCCACGTCCAGCTCCCTCTCCCCTCCTGGTGGGAGAGGGCGGGGGTGAGGGGTACCTGGAATATAAGCTACTGAACCCGCCGCATGACCCCCGATCCCAATCGCCGTCTGTGGAACGAAGCGATCGAATTGATGGCGCCCGATGAGATGCGGGCGCTGCAACTCGAGCGCCTCAAGGTGCAATGCGCCTACAACTATGCGAGTTCGCCGTTCTATCGCGGACAGTTTAAGAAGGCCGGCATGGCACCGGCCGATATCCGCAGCTTCGAAGACTTCACCGCCCTGCCGCTGATGACCAAAGACGATCTCCGGCGCGGCCAGGAAGAGTCGATCGAACAGTTCGGCAACCCCTACGACATCCTGGCCTGCGCACCCCGCACCGACATCGTGCGTATCAATTCGACATCCGGCACCACCGGCATGCCGACGCTGTGGAAGCTCACCCAACACGATGTCGGGGTGGTCAGTGAAATGCACGCCCGCAAGTATTGGCGAGCCGGCATTCGCCCCGGCGATATCGTCATTCAGGCCGTGTCGCTGAGCATGTTCACCGGCGGTCTGCCCTTGTCGCAGGGGATCCAGAATCTCGGCGCGGCCTGCGTCCCGGTCGGCATCGAGGGCGGCACCAAGCGGGTCCTGCAATTCATCGAACTCACCAAGCCCACCGTGATCGTCGCGACGCCGTCGTTCGGCCAGTATTTGATCGAAGAGTGCCCCAAGCACACCGGTCGGCTGGCCAATACGCTGGGTCTCAAATGGTTTATGTGCGCCGGTGAGCCCGGCGGCGGCGATCCCGAAATGCGTCGTCTGCTGGCCGATGACTTCGGCGCCAAGGTGTACGACCACACCGGCGGCGGCCATGCTTTCCATGGCATCTCGATCGATGAGCCGCCAGAGCACTACAGTGGCATGACCTTCGTTTCGGCCGACCATTGCCTGCTCGAATTGGTCGAGCCGTCGACCAAACGACTGATCGCTCTGGCCGACGGTGCCGAAGGCGAAATGATCTGGACGTTCCTCGATTGGCGCGGTGGTCCGCTGATGCGTTTCGCGGTTGGCGATGTCGCCACCATCGCCACCGGGCCCAGCCCGGACGGCCTGCCAGGATTGCGTTTCAAGATTATCGGCCGCGCCGATGACATGCTTATCGTCAAAGGCGTCAACATCTACCCCAGCGCTATCCAAGGTGCGATCATGAACCATCGTCCGCAGCTAACCGGCACCTTCCGCATCGTCCTCGATCGCCCCGGCCCTAAGGTAACGCCGCCGTTGCGCATCCGCCTCGAGCGCGGCCACGACGTCACCGAGGCCGACACCCCCGATATCGAAGCAAGGCTGCGCAAGCAGTTTCGAGAGGATCTACGGATTAACCCGGCGTTCGAGTGGGTGCCGGCCGGATCAATCGAACGCGCGGCCCACAAAACTCAACTGATAGAAATCGAGCCCGACGGAGAGTCGTAAAGCTATTTCTTCCCCGCAACCCTAGCCAAAGATTCCCTCTCCATCCTTTTGGGGGGAGAGGGGTAGGGTGAGGGGGGCGGCTGAGGTCGCAAGATCGCCCGTTGTGCAGATTTGCTCCCGGCAAACCACGGGTTGAAAGGAAAACAATCATGTCGCAGCCAACCCAGGCCCTGAGAAACGCCCGCGCGCCGAGAGCGCTCGTGGCCGACCCACCGGCCGAACTGATTCCCGACAGCGAAGACCTGATCACCGTCGATATCGAAATTTCCGCCGGGCGCATCGCCGCGATCACAGCACCGTCTGGCACCATCGGCGCCGCTGAGATCGACCTTGATGGCGGCCAGGTGTGGCCGTGCTTTGCAGATATTCACACCCACCTCGATCTCGGTCACATCTGGCGGCGTGCGCCCAATCCAGATGGATCGTTCGAAACCGCCTTCGCCACCGTTGCCGCCGATCGCGACGCCCACTGGACGGCCGAAGATCTTCGCCAACGCATGGAGTTTGGCTTGCGCTGCAGCTACGCCCACGGCACCCGCGCCATTCGCACCCATCTCTTGTCGCAACCGCATCAGGCGCCCATCACATGGGGCGTTTTCCGCGAACTGCGCGAAGACTGGCGCGGTCGTATCGATCTCCAGGCCGTGTCGCTGCTCGTCGTCGATGATTTTCGCGACGGCCAGAGCGATGCGATTGCCGATCTTGTTGCCGAGTCCGGCGGTCTGCTTGGCGCGGTCTGCTTCATGCGCCCCGACCTCGACGACCTGTTTGATCGCATCTTCCGGCTCGCCGGGGATCGCGGGATCGACCTCGACCTTCACGTCGACGAAAGCCTCGACGCGCAGGATAAAGCGCTTCGCCATGCCGCCGCGGCCGCGGTCCGCAACAAGTTCGAAGGCCGTGTGCAATGCGGCCATTGCTGCAGCCTGTCGGTGCAGTCGGCCGACGATGTCGATCGCACCCTCGATAGCGCGGCCCAGGCCAACTTCTCGATCGTCAGCCTGCCAATGTGCAACATCTATTTGATGGATCGCGAGGCCGGACGCACGCCGCGCCGGCGCGGCGTCACCCTGGTGCGCGAAATGGCGGCCCGCGGCATCCCGGTCTCGTTTGGCAGCGACAACTGTCGCGATCCGTTCTACGGCTACGGCGATCACGATGCCTTCGAGGTCATCACCGAGGCCGCCCGCATCGCCCACGTCGATACACCGTTCGCCGAGTGGCCGCGCAGCGTCACCGCGACACCGATCGACGTCATGGGGCTCGACTCGCCTGGCTTCATCAAAGTTGGCGAACCCGCCGATCTCGTCTTGTTCAGCGGTCGCTTCTATAGCGAGTTGCTGACCCGGCCACAGACCGATCGAACCGTCCTCCGCAACGGCGAGGCCATTGACACAACCCTGCCCGACTATAGAGAGTTGGACGATCTGCTCGTCGGCTCAGCCTAGGGCATTGTCGACGTAATCCTCAAAATGCTCGAGGCGAGCGCTAAACCAAAAATCCGCGCGCCAAGCGCGGTACAAGTGTAGAAACCATAGGAAACCTGGGGAGGATTCATGGGCAAGCTCGACGGAAAAGTTGCGTTCATCACCGGCGCTAGCCGCGGCTTGGGGAAAGCCATGGCGATCGCGTTCGCTGCGGAAGGCGCCGCACTGGCGGTCGGCTACAATTCAAGCGCTGAGGGCGCCAACGATACGGTCGCAACCATCCGCAAGGCGGGCGGCAATGCTGAAGCCTACCAAGGCGACATCACCGTTCCTGAAGTGGTCGACGGGATCGTCACCGGGGTGGTCGACCAATTCGGCACCGTCGACGTCCTGGTTAACAATGCCGGCCTCGTAAACGCCTCGCCGCTCAACGAAATGTCGGTTGAAATCTGGGATGCCATGTTCGCGATCCATGTGCGGGCCATGTTCCTGTGCTCGCGAGCCGTGCTACCGCACATGCTGGCTCAGAAGTCAGGCAACATTATCAACATGGGCGGCACTTTCGGGGTCACCGGGATGGAGAACTTCACTCATATGTCGGCTGCCAAAGCTGCGATGATCGGCTTCACCCGCGCGCTGGCCAAAGAAGCCGGGCCCAACGGGATTCGCGTCAACTGCCTGACGCCGGCAATGATTCGTGGTGAAACCACCGCCAATATGCCGCAGGATTATTTGGAATCGTTGCGTCAGCGCTATCCATTGCGCCGTCTTGGCGAAGTTGAGGACGTCAATTCCTGTGCCTTGTTCCTGGCATCGGACGAGTCCTCGTTCGTTACCGGACAAAACCTCGCGCCCGCCGGCGGCGAAGTGATGCCCTAAGCGAAATAAGTCTATTGGCCGTGGCCCGTGGGTCGTCGGCCCCATTCAACAGCACGAACCGCGCGGAGTAATGACGATGAAGGTCAATGTAGGACTGGTCCAGATGGACTGCTCGGGCGAGCGCAAGGCAAACCTTGCCCGTGCCGAGGAGATGGTGCGGCAGGCTGCCGGCCAGGGCGCGCAAGTGATCCTGTTGCCGGAAGTTTTTCACGAACTCTTTTTCATCATGTCGCTCGACATGTCGATCTTCGATAAATCCGAGCCGATTCCGGGTCCTATCACCGATCAGATGCAGGCGCTCAGCCAGGAGCTCGGCGTCGTCATCGTCGCGCCGATCTATGAAAGCGTTGGCAGTAGCGTCTACTACAACTCGGCCGCCGTGATCGATGCCGATGGCAGCCTGCTCGGCGTTTACCGCAAAAACCATATCCCGCTCAGCACCAAGTTCTACGAGAAGCTCTATTTCAAACCCGGCAATTTGGGCTACCCGGTTTTTGATACCAAGTTCGGCCGCGTCGGCATTCTGATCTGTCACGATCGCCACTACCCCGAAGGCGCGCGGGCGCTCGGCCTCAACGGCGCTGAGATCCTCCTGGTGCCGAGCGCGACGCCAACCGCCAGCCTGTCGGTGCGGGTGTGGGAGAAGGAATTGGCAGCGCATGCGATCTTCAACGAGTATTTCGTTGGCGGCCTCAACCGCGTCGGTACCGAAGGCGACTACACCTATTATGGCCGCAGCGTCATGTTCGACCCGGCCGGCGAGCTCATCGCCCAAGCCGGCGAAGGCGAAGAATGCCTGATCGGCGAATGCGACCTCGACGTGATCGTCAGCCGCCGCCGCGCTTGGCAGTTCTACCGCGACCGCCGACCAGACACTTACGACGTCCTTACCCAACTTGTTCCCTAGTAGATCAAGACCGGAGATACATGCCATGACGGCCGCAATTGAGCACATCCATTTCCTGTGCGCCGACCCCGAAAGGACCGCGGGTTTCTTCAACACCTATCTCGACGCCGAGGAGATCGAGCGGGTGACGATGCCCGATTGGTTGATTATCCGGCTGCGGATCGGACCGGCCATCATCGCCCTGTCGCCGAAACGCGGCGCGCAAGTGCTGGCCGATCCACCGAGCCCGCCCTATCGCGGGTTCTCGCATATCGGCCTCACGGTTGCCGCGGTCGACGAATTGGTCGAACGCATGCGCGGTGACGGCATTCCAGTCACGGTCGAACCGTTCGAAATCGCGCCCGGGGTGCGCGCGGCCTATGTGCTGGCCCCGGACGACATCGAGCTCGAACTCCTGCAACCGCCCCAATCCTAGGCGTCCTAGACGTCCTAGGCGGCCTAAGAGTCCGACTCGAAACTCTATGTTTGATAACAGTACCTTGCGAGCCGCCTTGTGAGGAGTCGGATGTTGGCGACAAGAATCCATGCCTGTGCGGAGGCGATTGATTTCTCCCAATCCTTGGCCAGTCGACGGCATCGGTTGAGCCAGGCGAAGGTCCTCTCGACGACCCATCGTCTGGGCAGGAGCTCGAAGCCCTGGGCGGTGTCTGAGCGCTTGATGATCTCGAGCTTCCAGCGGCCGATGTCCTCAAGGGCGCCCTCGAGTTTCGGTCCCGCGTAGGCGGCGTCGGCGAAGAGGTGACGCAGCCGGGGGAAGCGATGACGGATCGATTTGAGGACCTCGGGCGCGCCGTCGCGGTCCTGGATATCGGCTGCGTGCACGATCAGGCCGACCAGCAGGCCGAGTGTATCGGTGACGATGTGACGCTTGCGGCCCTTGATCTTCTTGCCCGCGTCATAGCCCCGAACACCACCGCTTTCCGTGGTTTTCACGCTCTGGCTGTCGATCACCCCGGCGCTCGGGCCGGCCTCGCGTCCTTCCAGCTCCCGGGCCGCCATGACCAGGTGATGGTTGATGCTCTCCAGCAGGCCGTTGGAGCGCCAGTCGTAGAAATAGCGCTGGACCGTGGAAGGCGGAGGGAAGTCGTTCGGCAACATCGCCCACTGGCAGCCCGTCGAGGCCATGTACATGACCGCATCCATGACATGGCGCAGGTCCGTCGTCCTCGGCCGGCCGATCTTCTTGCGCGGCGGCATGAGCGGCGCGATCAACGCCCACTCTCGATCCGTCAGGTCGCTTGCGTAGCGCCCGCCACGGCGCTCATAATTCGGGCGAGTGATTTCGGTCCACATGTTGTGCCTCCTCGTTTGCTTTGACACAACCGAGTAAGCCACAACCGACTGAAATCACTCAACTAGTTTCGGGTTGGCCTCTAAGCGGCCCGGACGACTGAAACGGCTTAGCGGAGGAGCAACACGGAGTCGCCATGGCAGACCCCACCAACCTGTTGATCGAGCGCGACAACGGCATTGCCTGGTTGATTGTCAACCGTCCGGAAGTCCGCAACGCGCTGGATACCGAACTCTGCGGCCAAATGATCGCGGCGTTGAAGACGGTGAGTGATGATCCCAACGTGCGCGTCATCGTGCTGCGCGGCGCCGGCGAACGCGTGTTCATTTCCGGTGCCGACGTCAACGAGTTCCGGGCCCGCCTGGCCACACCGCAGGGCGCCCTGGACTACGACGAAGAGGCCGAAGCGCTAATGCGCGCGATCAAATCGGTCGCTAAACCCGTAATCGCGATGATCCATGGTTACGCCATCGGCAGCGGTCTTCTCGTTGCCATGGCCTGCGATCTTCGCATTGCCGCCGACGCCGTGCGGGTTGGCATCCCGGTCGCCAGGATCGGACTGGTTCCACCGGTTCCCGACGTCGCCCGCCTGGTGCGTCTGATCGGCCCGGATCGTGCCAAATGGCTGCTCATGACCGGCCGCCTGATCACTGCCGCTGAGGCTCAGTCCTACGGGCTGATCAATCGGGTGGTGCCAGCCGAGGAACTGGAGTCGACGACCACCGAGATTGCCGCAACCCTGGCCGGCAACGCCCCGCTCTCGCTCAAAGCCATCAAACAGATGGTCGACCGCATTGGCGCTGCCGGACAATCGGTCAGCGAGGGCGCGTTGTGGTACGACGAGGTCTACACCAGCGCGGATTTCAAAGAGGGCGTCGATGCCTTTTTCGACAAACGCGCGCCGGTCTTCCGCGGCGAATAAAGCCTGCGCGTAGACATGAACAATACCGACACCGCTACGCCTGAGCTAGGGTCCGGACCACTCGCGGGGATCCGCGTCATCGACTTCACGCATATGCTCGCGGGCCCCTACGCAACCTGGATATTGGGCGCACTTGGCGCCGACGTCATCAAGGTCGAACGTCCCGAAACCGGCGATTTCACACGCGCGATCGAACCCCGCATCGGCGGCGAGAGCGTCTATTTCGCCAGCGTCAACCGCAACAAACGCAGCATCACCATAAACCTTAAGTCCGACGAGGGTCGTGAGATCGCTCGAAAGCTTGTCGCTGGCGCCGATATTCTGGTCGAGAACAACCGGCCCGGTGTGATGGATCGACTCGAGCTCGGTTACGAAGCCCTCAGCGCGATCAATCCCGGCCTGGTCTACGCCTCGATCTCCGGTTTCGGCCAGACCGGACCGTTGCGCGATCGGCCAGCATTTGACATGGTCATCCAGGCCATGTCGGGGATGATGAGCATCACCGGCACGCCCGATGGTCCGCCCGTGCGAGTGGGGACATCGCTCGGTGATATCGGCTCGAGTCTGTTCGGGACAGTTGGCATTCTCGCCGCGCTGCAAGAACGCAATCGCACCGGCAAAGGCGCCGCGATCGACGTCGCCATGCTCGACAGCCAGTTGGCGATCCTCGAAAACGCCATCGCGCGCTGGTTCAATACCGGTCAGCGCCCTCAGCCGCTCGGCTCACGCCACCCCATGGTGGCCCCGTTCCAGGCTTTCGCGACGCAGGATGAACCCATCGTCGTCTGCGTCGACACCACCGCTCAGTGGCAGCGATTGTGCGACGCGATGGCGCGCCCCGAATTGATCGGGGATCCGCGGTTCGCCGATAGCAATGATCGAGTCCGCAACCACGCCGAACTCGAGCCCGAACTCATGCGCACCTTCGCAACCCGCACACGTGACGAATGGCTCGCCGCGCTTGAGGTCGCCGACATCCCGTGCGGATCGGTCAATGCGATCGACCAAGCCATGGCATTGGATCAGGTCGCGGCGCGCGACATGATCTCCGACCTCGCCGATCAAGGCAGCGGACAATTCGTCGCCATGCCGATACGCACCGGATCACAGGAACCACTGGTTGAGCGTCGCGCCCCTCATCTCGGCGAGCACACCGACCAGGTTCTTGGCGAACTCGATTATTCCGCCGCCGATGTCGAACGTTTGCGCGCAATCGGCGCCGTCTAGCGGAACAAACCGATCAACAGGGGAGTTACAGCCCATGGCCACCTTCACGACCACCGATGGCGTTCAGCTCTATTTCGAGGAAACCGGCGCCGGAACGCCGATCATCTTCGTGCACGAGTTTTCCGGTGACTATCGTGCCTGGGAACATCAGGTTCGCTTCTTCAGCCGCCGCTATCGCTGCATTACCTTTAACGCGCGCGGCTATCCGCCCTCGGAAGTGCCTGATGATGTCGAGCTCTATAGCCAGACGCGCGCAGTTACGGATATCTGCGAGACCCTCGATCACCTTGGTATCGACACGGCCCATGTTGTCGGCTTGTCGATGGGTGGCTTCGCCGCGATGCATTTCGGGCTGGACTACGCCGATCGCGCGCGCTCGGTCGTCATTGGCGGTGTCGGCTTTGGCGCCGACCCCAGTACCGCCGATAAGTTCCGCGACGAAGTCGAAGCCGTCGCCCGGCGCTGGGAGGACGAAGGCCCGGAGATATTCGCGCCGATCTATGGCCGGGGTCCGGGCCGCGAGCAGCTCGAAAACAAGGATCCGCGTGGCTTCGATGAATTCATCAAGCAACTCCAGCAACATTCCGGCCGCGGCGCCGCAATGACGCTACGCGGCGTGCAAATGCGCCGGCCCTCGCCGTGGGACCTGCGCGACCGTCTCGCCGAAATGACCGTTCCCGCCCTCGTCCTGCATGGCGATGAAGACCGCCCGGCGTTGCCGACCGGCGTGTTCCTCAAACAGACGATCCCCACAGCCGGCCTGGTGGTCCTGCCCAAGACCGGCCACACCGCCAACCTCGAAGAACCGGCCGCCTTCAATCAGGCGGTCCAGGATTTCATCCTCACCGTCGACAATGGCCGCTGGGAGCGCCGCGACAAACGCACCGAAAGCGAAGCCATCCTCTTAGAGTCCGACTCGAAACTCTATGTTTGATAACAGTACCTTGCGAGCCGCCTTGTGAGGAGTCGGATGTTGGCGACAAGAATCCATGCCTGTGCGGAGGCGATTGATTTCTCCCAATCCTTGGCCAGTCGACGGCATCGGTTGAGCCAGGCGAAGGTCCTCTCGACGACCCATCGTCTGGGCAGGAGCTCGAAGCCCTGGGCGGTGTCTGAGCGCTTGATGATCTCGAGCTTCCAGCGGCCGATGTCCTCAAGGGCGCCCTCGAGTTTCGGTCCCGCGTAGGCGGCGTCGGCGAAGAGGTGACGCAGCCGGGGGAAGCGATGACGGATCGATTTGAGGACCTCGGGCGCGCCGTCGCGGTCCTGGATATCGGCTGCGTGCACGATCAGGCCGACCAGCAGGCCGAGTGTATCGGTGACGATGTGACGCTTGCGGCCCTTGATCTTCTTGCCCGCGTCATAGCCCCGAACACCACCGCTTTCCGTGGTTTTCACGCTCTGGCTGTCGATCACCCCGGCGCTCGGGCCGGCCTCGCGTCCTTCCAGCTCCCGGGCCGCCATGACCAGGTGATGGTTGATGCTCTCCAGCAGGCCGTTGGAGCGCCAGTCGTAGAAATAGCGCTGGACCGTGGAAGGCGGAGGGAAGTCGTTCGGCAACATCGCCCACTGGCAGCCCGTCGAGGCCATGTACATGACCGCATCCATGACATGGCGCAGGTCCGTCGTCCTCGGCCGGCCGATCTTCTTGCGCGGCGGCATGAGCGGCGCGATCAACGCCCACTCTCGATCCGTCAGGTCGCTTGCGTAGCGCCCGCCACGGCGCTCATAATTCGGGCGAGTGATTTCGGTCCACATGTTGTGCCTCCTCGTTTGCTTTGACACAACCGAGTAAGCCACAACCGACTGAAATCACTCAACTAGTTTCGGGTTGGCCTCTTAGAGAAGTAACGCCAGGACAGCGGACAACGACACCAACGTCCCTCTCGCAAGCGAACAAGGATTTGCCGCACCTCGACAAGCTCCCTCGCCCTTCGGGGTGAGGATGAAAAACATATGGCAACAACAGGACGCGCACGGTATGGCCGAGTCCAACAAAGAGCGGCTAATTATAACCCGCTTCATTGAAGAGGTTTGGTCTCAAGGCAATGTCGACGCTGCCGACGACTACCTGGCGCCGCACTACACCCTCCATCACGATCCCGGTGATCCATGGGATGGTCAAACGCTTGACCTCATAGGCTACAAAGATCGCGTTCGACGCTCGCGAGCACCTTTCCCTGATCAACGCTTCACCATCCAAGAGTTGATCGCCGAGCACGACCGCGTCGTCGCGACGTGGCAGTGGCGCGGTACCCACCAGGAGGACATCCCGGGCTTCCCGGCCTCTGGCAAATCGATCGCCATGTCGGGGATGACTGTCTATATCTTCGACGGCGATCGTATCGCCGGCCACTGGCAGATTGTCGACCGCTTAAGCGTCTACCAACAATTATCCGCCTAAACGCCATCGCGCCCCGTCGTGGTCTCGATGTTTGGCTAAGTTGGGGCCTAATTGCTTTGCGATAATCGCCGCACGATTTTCGTTATCTCCGCGCCAATCAATTCGGCGCCGGCGTTCGAAACGTAGTCGTATCCAAATACAGCACACGTCCGTCGGCGCTGTTGACGCATCGACCTTTTATCTGCGAATCACAGAAAATCTCATGCGGCTGGCTTGGTCGTGGTGCATTCAAGCATCGTGAAGAAAGCGCCTTGGTTAAGTTCCCAACGACCCGTAGGTATCCGGTCTGCGGTCGCGATAGAACTGCCAGGTGTCGCGGGTTTTGCGAATTTGGTCGAGGTCTAAGTCGGCCACGACAAGCCCGTCATCGTCGTAGGGCGCCTGCGCGACGATCTCGCCGCGGGGATTTGCGAAGTAACTGCCGCCGTAGAACTGTCCACGATTCCACGGCGGTTCCATACCCACCCGGTTGATAGTGCCGATGAATATGCTGTTGGCGACGGCCGCGGCGGGTTGCTCGAGCTCCCACAAATGATCGCTCAGGCCGCGTGTTGTCGCTGATGGATTGATAACCAGTTCGGCACCCGCCAGTGCGAGCGCTCGCCAACCCTCGGGGAAATGGCGGTCATAACAGATGTAGACACCGAGCCGGCAATAGGCGGTTTCGAACACGGGGTAACCGAGGTCGCCCGGTTTGAAGAACAATTTTTCGTTGTAGCCGACCAGTTGCGGAATGTGGCTCTTGCGATAGCTCCCGAGATAACTGCCATCGGCATCGATGACCGCCGCCGAGTTGTAATAGACACCCGTGATGGTCCGTTCGTAGACCGGCACCACCAGCACCATCTCGTGATCGCGCGCCACGCCCTGCATCGCGGCTATCGTCGGCCCGTCCGGAATAGGTTCGGCGGCCGCATACCAGCTCACGTCCTCCGACGCCGGGAAATAGGGCAGGTTGAAGATTTCCTGCAGCCCAAGCACTTGGACGCCTTGCCGCGCCGCGTTCTCGATCAGCGGCAAGTGAGCGGCGATCATTTTCTCAGCGATCGCGGCGGGCGGGTCCGTCTCCGCATCGCCGCGCAAGCTCATCTGAATGAGGCCCGCCTTAATCACTGCCATCTTATCCGCCCGTTCGCAGTGGGGTCTTCGACCAAAGGCCTACATCGCGTCCATGCGCAGTGTGGTGCCGATGGTGCTCCCCTTGGATTTGTAAAGCGCCTGATACGCTCGCTGCAGCGCGGTGCCGGATCGGCGTCTTCTTCGTAAATCACCGTCGCGGCGGCGCTGATCGTTACGGCGACCGGGCCGGCCTCGGCTTCAACGTGGGTGCTGGCAACGCGGATACGCAAACGATCGGCGACCTCCGCGGCCGACGTCGCCGGCGTCTCCGGCAACAGCATGGCAAACTCTTCGCCGCCGAGACGCCCGCAGACGTCGGTCGTCCGCAGTTCGGCCATGATTGCGACGGCAACCGCTTTCAACAGTTCATCGCCGATATGGTGGCCATGTTCGTCATTGACCTGACGGAAATGATCGATATCGCAGAGCACGACGGCGAGCGTGTGGCGGTGGCGCCGGGCGCGGGAAAACTCCACGTCGGCGCGATCCATGAATGTGCGCCGGTTCGAGAGCCCGGTGAGAGCATCGGTTGATGCCGCGACACGAAGGGCCTGTTCGGATTCTCGAAGATCGGTGAGGTCGCGGCCGATCAGCGCAAAATGAGTGATCCGACCGCTCTCGTCGGGCAACGGGATGATGTTGAGTTCCAACCAATATTCGCGGCCGCTTCTGGTTTCATTGCAGACGACTTCGCGGATCGGTAGCTGCAGATCGAAGGCGCCCTGGATACGGGTCAGCGCATAGGCGGGGGTCTTGGGGCCTTGAATGATGCTGGGCGTTGCACCAATCGCTTCGGCTTCAGTCAGCCCGGTAATCTCAGCGAACGCGTCGTTGATGTAGACGATGGTCGGGCCTTCGCCGCGTTGCGCCGCAATCGACGTCACCATCACAGCGTCACTACTCAAGCGAACGATATCGCGAAATGAAAACCCGTCTGTCATCGCCTACGCCAACCAACCACGATAGGGACACACTTAGCGGACCACGACAATACCTTGCGACTCATCGTTCGCGTGCCGCCGCTTTGACATGGTTAAGCCGTTCAAACAACGCATCGTAACTCGGCACCACACGATAGTGGGCGCAGCGGGAAATTTCCTCCTCTAACGAGTCCCATTGGATTGCGGCCAGATGATCGGCACTGAAAGCCGCCATTACTGTGGGATCGGCCATCTGCACCACCGGATTAACCGTACCCTCGCTCAGGGCCACCGACACGGCAACGGCCGGCCGCAACAAATAGTCGAGAAAATCCTCGGCCAAGGCGGGCGCGGCTGCGCCGGCAAGCACCGAGGTTACTTCGGCGAACACGATACCGCCTTTACCCTCGATCGGGCCGCGTTTAGGCGTGATCGCCCGGATGTTGTGGTGGCCCTCGAGACGCGCCGGTGAGGCGCTGAACACGCCGCCCGATAGGTAGAAATCGATCTCACCGTTCACCAACGCGCGATTCATGGCGATGTGATCGGGGGTCATCACGGTCGCACCGTCGAACCATCGGCTTGCCGCCTCCGTAAAACGGTCGAGATCGTCGTCGTTTTTTGGCTCGAACGGGTCGAGACCGGTGCCGATACAGATGTGGAACACATTGAAATCGTCATATTCAAGAACCCCGTATCGTCCGGTGTGACGGGGATCGTCTACCAGATGAAAGCCCTGGTCTTCCGCCGCATCGCGCGAAATCCGATCGCTGTTGACCACCAGATTGAACGGACCGAAGCGTTGACAGATGCCGATCAGGGCGCTGCCGTCGGCGTCTTTGGCCCACTGATAGAGATCGGCAAACTGCGGCAACCACCCGGCTACGCAGGCCCCGAAGCGATCCCCATCGAGCTCCCGGATCAAACCCCGTGGATGGAGCACATCGCGCACAAAAGGGTTGTTCAAATTTACGACGTCCCAAGCGTCGGCCTCGGGCCCGGCCAGACGATCCACCGTTCCCGCGTCCGAGACGTGGGCCTCACCGCGCACCGTAATCCCGTGCTCGGCGGCAAAGGGATCGAGCAATGCCGGATAATCGTAGCCTTCCCAACACAGCACGTTGAGGTCTGAGCGAGCCATCTCTGCGCGCGCAAGCAGCTCAGGTATCGAGCGCGGATTCGTGGAACAGTTGTTCGACCGGGATCGGACGGTCGATCAGCTTCTGGTCGGCAACGTAGCCGATGAACTGCTCGATGTTGGCGCGGTTGGCGGCTAGGCCCGAGGGGAACAAGTCCTCACCCAGCGTATCGCGCTGCCATTCAAACTCATTGCGCGCAAACACCAGCAGTGAGAACCCCGGATCCTCGTAGAACTCCGCCGTCTTGCGCTTGGCATCCTCCCAGCAGTCGATCATCGCGCGCGGCAACCAGGGATCCGCCTCGACGAGTTCGCGCGCGAATACCAGTAAATGCATGATCGGGCAGTAGCCGAACTTCTCGAAGTGAAGCAGTGATTCGGCGCGCGCGTCGGGGAACAGGCGTCGCACCCGGTCCGGGTTGGCCAACACGGCCGACGGCGGCAGCGGGTGAAACATCGCGTCAAGTTCACCGTCGACCAGCATCTGGCCGGCGTCCTTGCCCTCGGGAATGTTCTGGACAGAGATTCCATCTCCGGCCCACGGTAACTCCTCGTGATATTGGATATGCCAGTCGATATCTTGCCAGGGTACGCCGTACTCCGATTTGAGATCGCCCTTCGCCAGCACGCACAACGTGGTTTGGAACGACCACACGCCTACCCGCTTGCCGATCAGGTCGGTCGGCTTGTCGATCCCGGCATCGACATTGACAAACATGCAACTCTGGCTGAATAGCCGGCGTGGGAACACCGGTGTCGCCACGAAATCATCGCTGCGGCTCGACGACATGATGTAGGACGCCAACGATTGCTCGCAGATATCGAATTCGCGATCGCGAAACATGCGTCCATGACGATCGATACCGTCACGTCGGCCCGGATCAAAACCGACGCCAACCTCGAGCGCCTTGAATTCGATCCCCTCCGGCGCCGCGACCGTTCCCATAAAGAAGGGCGCGTGACGGTCGAGCCGTTCAAGAGCAATCGTAAGGGTTCGCATACCGGCCTCGTCGAGGTTTGGTTAGGGACCGCGCGGGCGCTGCAGCGGCCCTGCTGCCGCGCAACTAAGACGCGATAACGTATACGGTTTCCGGCCGAAAACCATCATGTGGCCATCTGTTTTGCAGAGTTCGGCAGATCATTCCATGACTACCCGCCGACATCGGCGCGCTGGCGTGTGGGTTGATGGATGATGTGTAAAATGCCGGCATCATTAACCTAAGTTGGTGAGCGCCGAACATTATCGGTCAGGGTTGCGAGTGATCGGCGCACCATTCACACTGGGCGATCGAACCAGGAGCAAAGTTATGTTTCTCAGGAATTACTGGTACGCAGCAGGGTTTAGCGAGGAAGTCGGACGCGATTTTCTCGCCCGCACTTATCTCAACGAAGACGTGGTGATCTTCCGTAAGGAAGACGGCACGCCGGTCGCATTGGAAAACCGTTGCGCCCATCGCCGCCTGCCCTTGTCGATGGGTAAGCTGATCGGCGATACCGTCGAGTGCGGCTATCACGGTTTGCTCTACGATTGCGCCGGCGCCTGCATCAAGATTCCAGGCCAGGACCGTGTTCCTAAAGGCACCGGCGTCAAGTCCTACCCGATTGTTGAGCGGCACCGTTATCTATGGATCTGGATGGGCGATCCTAAACGCGCCGATGAGGCGGAGATTCCCGATTTCAGCCGCATCGACGATCCCGCCTATGGCGTCTCCAACATCAAGCTTCGCCACAATGCCCACGTGCAACTCCTTATCGATAATTTGATGGATTTATCACATCTTGCTTATGTCCACAGCACCACCACGGGAAGCCCGCAAATTGCCGAGCTCGCCGAGGTCGATACCATCCGTGAGGGCAACACAGTCAGCGTCAAGCGATGGATGGAGGATGTACCGGCACCGCGAACCCACCGCGAATTTGGCGGCTACAATGGCAATATGGATAGCTGGCAGGTATCGGAGTTCAGTCCCCCAACCTATGTACGCGTTAGCTACGGTTCGCGCGGGACCGGCAACGGCGTGCCCAAAACCGACTGGTTCGACGATCAGGGACACTGGGGGTTCTACGTGTTTCACGGCCTGACGCCCGAGACCGATATGACGGCCCATCAATTCCGCTACATCGCCTTCGCAAAAGGCATCGGCAATAAGAAGCAAACCAAGGAGTTCATCCGTCAGTGCGATCAGATCATCACCGAGGACGCGGTTGTCTTCCCGATCCAGCAACGGGCCATCAACGATGATCTAGCCGAAACCGACGCCTGGAACATCAACGAACGGGTCCGCTTGATCCACGACGGTGGCCTCCTGCAATCGCGCCAGATCGTTGAGGATTTGTTGGCCCAGCAAGCCGCCAAGAAAAAGAAATCGGCGCGTAAAAAGCCCGGCAAACGCGCCGCTGCCCGTTAACGTTTCCAAGGAAGATCAACATGTTTCTGAGAAACCACTGGTACGTGGCCGCTTGGAGCGATGAACTCGGCAAAGACCCGCTCGCGGTCAAAATGCTCAATGAAGACGTCATGCTTTATCGCAAGCAGGATGGAACGCCGGTCGCGCTCGAAGATCGCTGCGCCCATCGCCGGCTACCGCTTTCGGAAGGAAAACTGATCGGCGACACCGTCGAGTGCGCCTATCACGGCCTCACCTATGATTGCAATGGTACCTGCATCAAGGTCCCCGGTCAGGGCCGCTGGCCCAAGAAACTGGGCGTCAAATCATATCCGGTCGTCGAACGGCACCGGTTTATCTACGTCTGGATGGGTGATGTCGAGGACGCCGAGGAGGCGCTGATCATCGATTTCCCGCTCCTGACCGACCCCGCATGGGGGGTGACCAAGATCCACCTCGATATCAAGGCCAACTACCTCCTGATCATCGACAACCTGCTCGAACTCAGCCACGTCGCCTACCTTCATTCGTCGACCATTGGCAACGCCCCGGTCGCCGAAGACGCCTATGTTGCCTTCCATCGCGAGGGTAACGCAGTCCGGGTGATGCGTGAAATGGTCGACGTGCCGGCAGCCCGTACCTATGCCGAGTTCGGCGGTGAAGTCGCCAATTTCGATCGCTGGCAGACCTCGGAATTTCGCCCGCCCGCTTATTTCCTGATCAACAACGGGTCTGAAGCCACCGGTCGCCGGGCACCGGGCGACCATCGGCTGTGGGATCGCGGCGAGTGGGGCTTCCAGGTCTATCACGGGATCACCCCCGCCACCGAGAAGACCACGCATCAGTTTTGGGCGATCTGCCACCCCTTGGCGATGGTCCCTAAAAAGGGCCGCAAGGAGTTTTATCGCCAGTGTCATGAGGTGATCTGGGAAGACGTTGGCGTCTACCAGGCGCAACAGGTTTCACTCGACACCGATCCCGAGGGTCCGAGCGCCGACAACGTCAACGCCAAGGTGCGAATTGATTACGACGGCGCGTTCTTCGAAGCACGCCGAGTCATCAAGCGGATGCTGAAAGAGGAAGCCGCGGCCGCGAAAGCCAAAAGGGCGCGCAAGTCGAAAAAGCGCGGCCGCAAGACTGCTCCGGTTGCCTGGATTTCTGTGCGCGGCGAACAGCAAGCACACCAACAGGCTGCTGAATAGGCGATCACGGAGGTATCGGTGTTTCTGAGAGATTATTGGTACCTCGCGGCCTGGGCGCGTGACGTTGGGCGCGATCCGCTCGGGCGCGTGATGCTCGGCGAACCCGTGGTCTTGTTCCGCAAGCAGGACGGCACGCCTGTCGCTTTGGAAGACCGTTGCATTCACCGCCGCCTGCCGTTGTCGATGGGCAAGATGATCGGCGACGAGTTGCAATGCCATTACCACGGCCTGGTGTTCGACTGTTCGGGCGCGTGCGTCAAAATCCCGGGTCAGGATCGGGTCCCCAAATCGGCCCGGGTCAGGAGCTACCCCGTCGTCGAGCGCAATCAATGCGTCTTTGTCTGGATGGGCGATCCCGCCCAACCGGACGAGTCAAGGATCCCCACCCACTTTAACCTGCTCGATGAAGAGGGCTGGACCTCGAGCCTGGTCTATCGCCCGGTACGTTGCCACTACGAACTGATCAACGACAATCTTCTCGATCTGTCCCACCTTGCCACGGTGCACGCCTCGACCGTCGGCACCGGCCACGTTGCCGATTTCGCCGATGTCGAAACCGAGCACGAGGGTCATCACATCAAAGTTTCACGCTGGACGATGGACGTGCCGGCCGCGACCACCTATCAGCAGTTCGGCAATTACGAGAGCAATATCGACCGTTGGCAGGTCTCAGAGTCCGACTCGAAACTCTATGTTTGATAACAGTACCTTGCGAGCCGCCTTGTGAGGAGTCGGATGTTGGCGACAAGAATCCATGCCTGTGCGGAGGCGATTGATTTCTCCCAATCCTTGGCCAGTCGACGGCATCGGTTGAGCCAGGCGAAGGTCCTCTCGACGACCCATCGTCTGGGCAGGAGCTCGAAGCCCTGGGCGGTGTCTGAGCGCTTGATGATCTCGAGCTTCCAGCGGCCGATGTCCTCAAGGGCGCCCTCGAGTTTCGGTCCCGCGTAGGCGGCGTCGGCGAAGAGGTGACGCAGCCGGGGGAAGCGATGACGGATCGATTTGAGGACCTCGGGCGCGCCGTCACGGTCCTGGATATCGGCTGCGTGCACGATCAGGCCGACCAGCAGGCCGAGTGTATCGGTGACGATGTGACGCTTGCGGCCCTTGATCTTCTTGCCCGCGTCATAGCCCCGAACACCACCGCTTTCCGTGGTTTTCACGCTCTGGCTGTCGATCACCCCGGCGCTCGGGCCGGCCTCGCGTCCTTCCAGCTCCCGGGCCGCCATGACCAGGTGATGGTTGATGCTCTCCAGCAGGCCGTTGGAGCGCCAGTCGTAGAAATAGCGCTGGACCGTGGAAGGCGGAGGGAAGTCGTTCGGCAACATCGCCCACTGGCAGCCCGTCGAGGCCATGTACATGACCGCATCCATGACATGGCGCAGGTCCGTCGTCCTCGGCCGGCCGATCTTCTTGCGCGGCGGCATGAGCGGCGCGATCAACGCCCACTCTCGATCCGTCAGGTCGCTTGCGTAGCGCCCGCCACGGCGCTCATAATTCGGGCGAGTGATTTCGGTCCACATGTTGTGCCTCCTCGTTTGCTTTGACACAACCGAGTAAGCCACAACCGACTGAAATCACTCAACTAGTTTCGGGTTGGCCTCTCAGAATATTTCCCGCCTTCCTATTGCCGCATCAACAACGGCGCCGCGGCGGTCAATACCGGCGCGCGCGAGGGCAAGGGCGAAAAGCGCTGGGATTTCTGGGTCAGCCACGGCATCACGCCGGAGTCCGAAACCTCGACTCACTATTTCTGGGCCCTCGCCCATCGCACCTGGACCAACAACCAAGACGACATCGAGGAGTTCCACCGCCAGTGCCATCACGTCGTCGGCGAAGATCTTGCCGTGTTTGCGGCCCAGCAGGCATCTATCGACCTCGACCCCGGCGCGCCCACCCTCGATATCCGCTACGACGCCGGCCCCATGATGGCCCGCCGTATCATCAACGAACTGCTAGAGGCCGAGCGAACACCTCCTGCAAACCACGAGTAGCGGTTCTGCAGCCCTTTGGGTGTTCCGCTAACCCAACCGTCGAACCGCGCATGCGGTTGTGGCGCTCTTGGGTATTTTGATTAGAGGCGGAGGCGTCCGGCTAGTTCGGGCAGAACATCCCAGAAGTTCTGCCAACCCAACACCGGACATTTCTAAGCGCTCGTGGGTCGCACACGAATCATCATCGACGGCCTGCTCCCGTGAGCCGGTCTTGATCATTCCCCTCCTGCGGGTAAAGGACGGTCGCGTCCATTCGAACCTCAGGAATAGACCGGGGCCGAAGCTCCATCTTGATTCGAATGACACTCGTACTATATATTATTACGAATGTCACAAACACGATCCATGGACACGCGCGAATCCATCGTCGAAGCAGCCACGACGGTGTTCAGTCAGCACGGCTATCGGGGAGCGTCTGTGCGCGAGATCTGTGCACGCGCAGGCGCTAGCGCGAATGCGATCACATACCACTTCAAATCAAAAGAGCAGCTCTATCGGCACATTCTTGGCAGCTTCGCGTCGTTGCAGCTCGAGTACGCAAAGACAGTGCTTTCGACAGACCCAAGATCGCAGCAAGAGTTTGTGATTCGCCTGGAGCTATTCTTCGAGCAGCTTCTCGACGTCTACATCGAAAATCGCGAGACGATTCAGATCTTGTTTCGCGAGTTCAAGCAGTTGCTTCCTCACGGCAACGACGGTGTCGTCGGCGAGATGGTCAAGACCAGCTATGCGATCGCTGAGTTTATCAACAGAGCGATGGACCTTGGCTTTGTTCAGGCCGACGTAGACCCTGATATCGTGGCTGGCCTGCTAATGGACCGTTTGCTCAATCAGGCGCGTTTCGTCGATTCACACCGGATCTTCTTCAGCGCATCGACGCTCGACACCGAGTATCGCGCCCACTGGGTGCGAGCAACGCTGCGAATTGTTTTCGACGGTATCAACGCCCGGGATGAGCCCGTTGCGTAACTCACAGGAGGATAACAATGCAAGTACAAAGCATCATTGAAATTGACGCCCCGGTCGAGATTGTCTGGAGCAAGATCAGCGATCTGGCTGATATTCAAAACTGGACCGTGACGGTGAACGAATCCCACTATCACACCGACACTCAGCGGGGAGTTGGTGCTGGCCGCACGTGTGACGTGAAGGGTTTCGGTACGCTTGTGGAGAACGTCCTCGAGTGGGAGGAGAACGAAAGCTTCAGGCTGTCACTCGAAGGACTGCCGGCTATCGTCAAAGAAGCAAGTGGGGGTTGGCAACTCGAAAGTCTGGGCGCTAACCGAACCCGGGCCACCACAATGATCGAGATGCAAACCCGGTACGGGCCCATCGGCGCGCTGCTCGAGAAACTTATGCTCGGCCCTAAATTGGGAAAGACCGTCAAGAGCGTTCAGGGGGAGTTCAAAGCGTACGTCGAGGCGAGCGTTGTCACTCAAGAGGTTGCCTAATCGGAAACCCGTCGTCGCGGTGCGAGATTGGGCGGGCTGAAAGCCTAGTTTACCCCGGTTGAGGCGGCCTCCCAGATTCGGACGCCAGGCGGGCACGCCCCGCAACGGCAGTTCGTCGCCAACTTAAGACATGGTCGCTCGTTCATTACCTGTGGCACAATTCCGCCATGAAGCTCTTTGGCATATTCTGTCAATGACGTTTGCAATCAGACGGTAGCTGCCGAGTTGGTCTCGGAATTGGCGATAAACGCCGCTTCCGACAAGACTAACGAACAAGGAGAAAACCGTGGCCGGACAATACACAGCGATGATCTCAGGCGATTCGCACATTTTCGAGAAAACGGATCTGTGGCGAAACGCACTTGGCGACAAATACGGCGACGACATCCCGCACGAGTTCTACGAATATAGGGGCAAGAAGGGGACCTACTTCTATACCGGCGCCCAGGTGCTGCTGACCGCCGGAGCTGATGGTGAGCACAAGCAAAGTGGGCTTCACCTCTCTGGCTACGACCCGGAAAAGCGGATCCAATACCAGAAGGATGCCAATGTCCTAGCCGAGGTGATCTACCCGACCTACGGCCTGATTGTGATGCAGAGCAAGCACCACGAGGCACTGAACGCGGTGGCCGAGGTCTACAACGACTGGCTGTACAACGATTTCCTCTCTTACGACACGACGCGGTTGCTCGGGGTCGCCATGATCCCGACCACCAATGTCGATTGGGCGATCAAGGAACTCGAACGCTGCGTGAAGATGGGCTATGTCGGGGTCTGCTTCAATTGCCGCAATCTCGAAGGCACCCCGCCCTATCGCGATCCGGTCTACGACCCGCTGTGGGCGCGCTGCGCGGAAATGAATATTCCGGTCACGCTGCATTCGATCACCGGCCGAGTCCACGATCCGCTCCACCCCCATAACGAAGACGAACTCATGGACGCGCCACGCTTGGCGCTGGATATCTACAATGAGATCCAGGGCACCCTTGGCAGCGACATTATTTTTGGCGCCGTGCTGGATCGCCATCCCGATCTCAAAATCGTGGTCAGTGAGTTCGAACTTTCCTGGCTGCCCAACTTCGCCTTCCGCCTCGATATGATCAAAGACGGTTTTGCCAGCCGGATCACGTTGCCGAAACTGGAAATGAAACCAAGCGACTACTTACGCGAACGTTGTTATTTCGGCTGGATCGATGATGGTCGCGGGATGCTCGGGGTCGAAGAGGTTGGCGCCGACCGGGTGATGTGGGGCTCCGATTTTCCCCATGTACGTTCGGTCGGTGTTGATGCCCAGAGCGTTGTCGGCAAGATGCTGAGTAACCTGGCGCCCGAGGATCAGGACAAGATCGTCGGTCTCAACACCGCGGAGCTCTACAACATCAACCACGAAGAGCTCTATTGGACGAAGCAAGCGGCCGAGTAGTTATCCCGGACATTTCTGCACCGAAAGTCCGGTTTGCCTCGAAGTGCGGACGTTCCAACAAGGCACACGAAGGCCGCTAATTAGCCAATACCGGTCGTGGCCGCATGAAGAAAAGTCAGCCCAGACGAGAGCGGGCCTACCACGGCCATAAGATGTTCATCGGCGCTGCGGATCTCGACCGCTCGATAATCGCTTGGCAGGCTGGGGGCGAAACGCAATGAAGAGTTTGCAGGACATCTTTGATGCTGTGGACGGCGCCCTGTTCGGCATCTAGGTGCCAAAGTGGTAGCTGTTAGAGACCACTTAAAAGGGGAGCCGTCCGACATGAATGTTAGCAGAATTGGTCTAGATATCGCGAAGAACGTGTTTCAGGTTCACGGCGTCGATGAGGCGGGTGAAGTCGTCATCCGCAAGCAACTGAGGCGCAGCCAGGTGATGCCCTTCTTCGAGAAGCAGTCTTCGTGCCTGGTCGGCATTGAGGCCTGCGCCACGTCCCACCACTGGTCGCGCGAGCTGCAAGCTTTGGGTCATGAGGTTCGGCTGATGCCGGCGGGCTATGTGAAGGCCTACGTGAAGCGCAACAAGAACGATGCGGCCGATGCTGAGGCGATCTGCGAGGCAGTGACACGGCCGACGATGCGGTTCGTGGCAACCAAGACCAAGGAGCAGCAGAGCGTCTTGATGGTGCACAAGACGCGACAGTTGCTGGTCCGTCAACGGACCATGCTGAGCAATGCGATGCGCGGCCACTTTGCTGAGTTTGGGATCACCGCGCGGGTCGGACGCCTGGGCTTGGGGAAGCTCCTAGCGATTGTTCAGGATCAAGATGACCAGCAGATCCCCGCCTTTGCTCGGCTGGCATTGATCGCTTTGGCAGACCACTACCAGACGGTACATGCGAAGATTGTCGCGCTCGAGCGCAGCCTGAATGCTTGGCATCGCTCGAATGAGACCAGCCGACGCTTGGCGGAGATTCCAGGCGTCGGCCCGCTCGTGGCCACGGCATTGACCGCGAGTGTGACGGATCCGACAGTCTTCTCTTCGGGGCGAAGTATGGCGGCCTGGATCGGATTGGTGCCGAGGGAGAACTCCACTGGCGGCAAACGCCGGCTCGGACCGATCTCCAAGCAGGGCAACCGCTATCTCCGATGGATGCTGGTGACAGGCGCTATGGCGGTGATCCGTTACGCCAAGAAAACGGGCTTTAAGAAACGACCTTGGTTGGCCCGATTGGTCGAAAACCGCCCGATCAAGCTCGCGGCGGTGGCGCTGGCCAACAAGATCGCCCGCATCGCCTGGGTGATCATGGCGCGCGGTGAACGCTATAAGGAGCCGGCCCTGACGGCCGCATAAAGAAATCGGTGTAGGCCGGAGCCTACGCAACGAAATTGGGAAGGGCTGACGACGTCATGCAGCAACGGTCGATCCGGGGATTGGAAGAGCCCGCTTGGGTCAACGCATCTCTAGAATGCGTATTTTTGATTTGGGACCCAATCTGCGGAGAGCATGAGGGCCAGCGGTCACACGCACCGCATCAACAGGCCGGACAGATGACCGCACCCGACCAACCCTGCATCGACATCAAGAAAACCTTGCCAATAACGCGCCGTCCACAGATGACCCAAACAGCATTATCGAGCTGAGCTTTTTCAATTTTCGCAACGCTATCACCGCGGCATATTTCGCTGACGAAAAACTCCGCATCAAGCGTGTGAACGAAAACTTCCGTGCGTTCTTCCCCGTTCTCGGCAATGTCTCCGATGCTTATTTCCCGGATGTCTTGAAGCAACTCAGCGTCGGTGAGGAGCATATCGAATCGTTCGAACGTGAGTTGAGCGAACTAGGCCGCGTGCTAATCCCGATTATCCCGATAACGATTGACGGCGATGAACGTGTCTACTCCTTGCTCTCGACGCGGACGACGGACGACGATTTTTCGTATCTGAACGGCGTGCAAGGCCAGTTCATCGACCGCACGCGCGAGCACGAATTGCAGATGGCGCATGAACATTTGTTGGAGGAGAAGGCACGCGATAACGAGAGTATCAAGGCCAAGAGTCAGCAGTTGCAAGACCTGGCCAACCGTTTGGCCAAGTATCTTTCGCCGCAGGTGTATGACTCGATCTTCGCGGGGGACCGCGACCCCAACGAGAATTTCGCACGAAAAAACCTTACGATCTTTTTCTCCGATATCGTTGGGTTCACCGATATCAGCGACGGCATGGAACCCGAACGGCTTGCCTTCGTCATCAACACTTATCTCAGCGAGATGTCGAAAATCGCCATCGAGAACGGCGGCACCATCGATAAGTTTATCGGCGACGCGGTTCTCGTTTTCTTCGGCGACCCGGAGACGGAAGGCGACACCAGCGACGCGATCAAGTGCGTAAGAATGGCACTACGGATGCGTGAACGTGTTGCCGAACTTCAAAGTCTTTGGCAGTCGAAGGGGGTATCCAAGGCGCTTCAGGTACGAATGGGTATCAACACTGGATATTGCACGGTTGGCAATTTCGGATCCGACCAGCGCCTTGAGTACACGGTCCTCGGCAGTCAGGTGAACATGGCGGCTCGCCTGCAAGGCGCTACGGAACCGGACACAATACTGATCAGCGAATCAACTTACCCTCTCATCAAGGACGTCGCCGACTGCACACCGATGGGAAACATTACGCCGAAGGGATTCACGCGGCCGATCGAGACATACCGCGTGGACGGTCTTAAGGTTGACGCTGACTCGGACCTCGCATCACAGCCGCTCACCCGGGTCGGCCGCCACGTCCAGGTGAGCATTTCGAACCGAAGCAACATCCGAGAAGCGATCATTGAACTGCGAAAGATCCAAGAAGAGTTCGAAGAACAAAGTTGAGGCCCTCCGGTCGTACTGGCTAGGCCGGTTTACCTCGAAAGCCGACATAATTTTCGTCAATCTTGAGGGCTAGGTTTAGCCAGTTCCAGTCGTTCGATGAACAAAGAAAAAGCGGCCCAAAGACCGCTTGTTAAGGCGTTGGTGCCAGATTTTTAGGCGTCTTTACGTCTTCGCCACCCCACCGCCAGCATTAGTCAAGTCAAGGCGCCTTGGTCTGAGTTTCGGCCATGGGGTCGTTAGCCCGCCGTCCAACAAGTTGACTCCATTCGTCGTAAAAGACACGCACGCTTTCGTCATCCTGAGTTGCGTGTCCTTCATGACGACCGAAAATTCCGTACCGGGCTGCCCGCTCGCGGTTGGCTCGCGCGACGCACTCGACCGCAATTACGTCTTCGGGGACGTTACGTCCAAACGGCCCCCAAAACTCGTTGTGGTGCTCTATACGCATGGCGCGGTCTTGCGCGGATTCACCCTTTACGCCCAGTCCCCGCCACTCAACGAGTGTTTTCTCGGCGCTGAGCGCATTGGTCGTGTGAATCATCATCACGGTAGCGCGGCATACAAATACCGTATTCGGAAAGAGACCGACGACGCGGGTTTCGCCGGGATGTAGGCCAGGAAGGGTATTGTCGCGCTGGCCAGAACTGCCGATGTTTTGATAGCTCTGCCGCGTCGGTTCGAGCGAAGCATGACCATGAGGATAGAAATGCCAAGGCGTATCGAAGTACCCCTCTGTGCGGATTCCAACGCGACGGTTCAGATAGTGAAGATACTCATGGTACAGCTCCGTGCTCACCTCGTGCCATTGCTTCCAGTTAGCATCGACGACTGCGCGATGCAGATGAAAAACCTCCAGTTCACCGGTTGCGAAAATGGAGGTCAGGCTCTCAAATGCATCACCTAAATAGTCGTCAAAAGAATTCGCCGACGTATCCAAGTTGACGAACACTAAATCATGGCGGGTTTCCGCCCTAACTTCGCGTAAGCCCCGATCGGCCTTGCAGATCCCCGCTTCCTCGTATCCTTCTTCACGTGGAATCGAAATGCATTTGCCCGAGGTGTCATAAACCCAGTTGTGGAAAAGGCACGTCCATGACTTGGCATTGCCCGCAGCTTCTCGCAGCACCAGAGCAGAACGATGCGAGCAAGAGTTGATAAAGGCGCGGATTTGCCCATCATTGTCCCGGGCAACGATCAGTGGATACCCGGCGTACTCGAAGGTTCGGTAGTCGCAGGGAACCGGGATCTCGCTTTCGTGGCAGATGAATTTCCACGTCTTGCGAAAAACGAACTCCCGCTCATCGCGAAATATGTCGGGGTCTGTGTATATTCTCGAGTCAACATAATCCCGTTCGTGCAGTGCAGTCTGGTGGGCCGAGCCTCCCATTCTTGCTCCGTCCTTGCCATGATCGCCTCAACCCAGAAGTCACCCAGTTTGTCGTCGTATTGTAGCCCGCAATAAACATAGCGCTCCAACGGCCTGCTGGAGAGCATCAACCATCACCTGGTCATGGCGGCCCGGGAGCTGGAAGGACGCGAGGCCGGCCCGAGCGCCGGGGTGATCGACAGCCAGAGCGTCAATTTCTATTTGCCGCAGTCTGGTGGCAATGTCCGAGGTAGCTCCCCGTTGGTCGGTGCGGCCATGAGTCGGAGCTGTTAACGCGGCGCCGATGCGTTGTATGCGCTGACGCGGCCATGATACGCTCCTCTTAACAATAAAATATCGTGTCGGTTCGATTGCCCGCATTCATTCGAAGCGGTGATCCGACTTCAAGCGACCAAGGGGAGGACAACATGATCCGTATCTGCAGCTTGTTACTCGTTGGGTTTATCGCGTTGGTGGCCATTACGTTCTCGAACAATGTCATGGCCGAAGAAGTAACGCTTCGAGCGGTGAGTTACACGCCGATCAACACTGAAACCTCGTCGCACTTCGCCAGATTCATTGACAAGGTCAACGCCGAGGGCAAGGGACTCGTGCAGATTAAATACCTTGGTGGCGCGCCGAAGGTCATGACCATTTTTGAGGTCGGTAACGCGGTCAGCAAGGGCAGTATCGATATCGCCAACGTAAGTGGAGTTTTCTATGCCTCCCTCGTGCCTGTCGCAAACGCAACGTTTTACTCCGAACACACCATTCAAGAACTGCGCAAAATGGGTGTCTGGAAATTGATCGTTGATATTCATCGGGAAAAGATGAACGTCCACTATCTAGCCCGCGCGCGCGACCGCATGACCCTCAGTTACTTCGTCAACAAGAAAATTACCAAACCCGACTTCAGCGGCATGAAAATGCGATCAAGCACGCTGCATACGCCATTTATCAAAGCACTTGGCGGGACGCCGATCGAGACCGGGCTCCCTCAAATTTACCCTGCGCTCGAACGAGGCGTCGTTGACGGGCTCGGATTCGTGACCTCTCTGTTGATGGATTTCCGTCTTCATGAAGTCGTCAAGTATCGCATTGAACCCAGTTTTTACCGGTTAGACATCGCGATTCTGGTCAATTCGCGGGTGTGGGAAAACAAGCTCAACAACGAGCAACGGGCGTTCCTCACCAAGATGGGAGAGTGGGTAGAAAGTATCAACGTGGAGGACATCGAGAAGGACAAAGCGGCCAAGAAGCGCCAGGAAGATGCCGGAATGAAGGTAATCCGGTTCACCGGACAGGATTGTATCGACTACATTCGCAAGGGCTACGAAGCCGGATGGGCCGCGGTTACCAAGCGCGATCCCGAAAACGCGAAGAAGCTCAGGAAACTGATCTACAATCCGGCCGCGATTGAAAAAGCATTCTGTTCGTAATCCACATGACATCTCGGGCGGGGAACTGAAGCGCCGCAGGCGCCGCAGTCCCCGGTTCGCGGGCTCGTGAGGCCACCTCGCATGTTTGCTATGGCAGCGATCTATCGGGTGGTCCTCGAGCTCTGCGGGAGGCTCACCGGCCTCAGTATCGGCATCATTGCCGTTCTGGTTAGCGTCGACGTTCTAATCCGGAATCTGGGGTTCGCCCCTCTCTCCTGGCTGCTCGAATCTGTCGAATACACGTTGTACGCCACCACGTTCCTGGCGGCTCCGTGGGTGCTGAGCAAAGGTGCTCACGTTCGGGTCGACCTAATTATCGTTCTGCTACCCCCAAAGTTCCGTTATGGGCTCGAACTGCTGGTCGATGGGCTTGGCGCTACCATCTCGCTGATTCTGTTTTACTACAGTCTCGGCGAGGCCATCGATTCCTACGCTCACGATCGGCTCATTTATAAGACTCTAACCGTGACCGAGTGGTGGTTTCTTGCCATCATTCCCTTCTCCAGTGCTCTTCTGGCGATTGGGTTTGTCCTGCGGATTCTTCGCACTGTCTCCCACGGCATTGGCGCCGTTGAGGGCACCCGTATCCCGGACGGGTTTTAGAGCATGAGTTGGAGTGCGACCCTGGCGTTGCTGCTCGGCGGCTACGTCTTTCTCATGGCAATCGGGCTTCCCGTCGCTTTTGCGTTTTTTGGCATCAACTTGGTGGGCGCATTTATGTTCCTGGGCGGCGAGATCGGTCTCCACCAACTCGCCCGCAATTCCATGGGCGCGCTGACAAATTTCATATTAACGCCGATTCCCCTCTTTCTGCTGATGGGCGAAATTCTGTTTGAGACCGGTGTGGCGGTAAGGGCGATTGACGCGATCGATAAGTTGATCGCCCGGGTTCCCGGCCGGTTATCGATCGTGTCTATCGTTGGCGGCACCTTGTTCTCTTCGCTTTCAGGTTCGACGATCGCCAACACCGCGGTGCTCGGAAGCACGCTGCTTCCCAATATGCTCAAGCGGAATTACCACCCAAATTTCGCAATGGGGCCAATCATGGCGGTGGGCGGGATCGCCATGCTGATCCCGCCTTCGGCCCTCGCGGTTCTGTTAGGCAGTCTGGCCGGCATATCGATCGCCAAGCTTTTGATCGCCGGAATCGTCCCCGGCATCTTGATGAGCGTGCTCTTCGTTGTCTATGTGGTGGGACGCAGCGTCACCAACCCGTCGCTGGCCCCTGCGTACGACGTCGCGCACTTGACGTTGTGGCAGCGTTGGCGACCGTTCCTCATCTACGTTGTGCCGCTGTTCAGCATTTTTGTCGTCGTCGTGGGTAGCATATTTGCGGGATTGGCAACGCCGACGGAATCTTCTGCGCTCGGCTGTATCGCTTGCTTGATCATCGCGATCGCCTACAGATCGCTCACCCTCCGGAATTTGATGAACGCGCTTCAGGAGACGGCGAAAATATACGCCATGGTGCTGTTCATCATTGTGGCGTCACTCACTTTCTCGCAGATCCTAGCGCTGTCAGGTGCTACCGACGGACTTCTCTCCCTGATCACTGGTGCCGGCTTGTCAAAGTTCACGATCGTGCTGGGCATGCTCCTAATCCTGCTTTTCCTGGGTGCCTTCATGGATCAGGTGAGCATGATGTTGATCACACTTCCCCTATACATGCCGATGGCGGAGACCATGGGAATCGATGTCGTCTGGCTCGGCGTGCTGATACTGGTTTCCATGGAAGTCAGTCTGCTAACGCCGCCGTTCGGCATCCTGCTGTATACGATGAAAGGTGTGGCGCCCCGGGAGATAACGCTACAGCAAATCTGGTGGGCGGCCGCTCCGTTTATTGCACTGGAGTTGCTGGTCCTGGTGCTGCTTGTGGCTTTTCCTGTGCTGGCTCTATGGTTGCCATCGGTGACTATTAAGTAAACCGCTGCTTCTAAGAGTCCGACTCGAAACTCTATGTTTGATAACAGTACCTTGCGAGCCGCCTTGTGAGGAGTCGGATGTTGGCGACAAGAATCCATGCCTGTGCGGAGGCGATTGATTTCTCCCAATCCTTGGCCAGTCGACGGCATCGGTTGAGCCAGGCGAAGGTCCTCTCGACGACCCATCGTCTGACCTTCACCTTGGCAGGAGCTCGAAGCCCTGGGCGGTGTCTGAGCGCTTGATGATCTCGAGCTTCCAGCGGCCGATGTCCTCAAGGGCGCCCTCGAGTTTCGGTCCCGCGTAGGCGGCGTCGGCGAAGAGGTGACGCAGCCGGGGGAAGCGATGACGGATCGATTTGAGGACCTCGGGCGCGCCGTCGCGGTCCTGGATATCGGCTGCGTGCACGATCAGGCCGACCAGCAGGCCGAGTGTATCGGTGACGATGTGACGCTTGCGGCCCTTGATCTTCTTGCCCGCGTCATAGCCCCGAACACCACCGCTTTCCGTGGTTTTCACGCTCTGGCTGTCGATCACCCCGGCGCTCGGGCCGGCCTCGCGTCCTTCCAGCTCCCGGGCCGCCATGACCAGGTGATGGTTGATGCTCTCCAGCAGGCCGTTGGAGCGCCAGTCGTAGAAATAGCGCTGGACCGTGGAAGGCGGAGGGAAGTCGTTCGGCAACATCGCCCACTGGCAGCCCGTCGAGGCCATGTACATGACCGCATCCATGACATGGCGCAGGTCCGTCGTCCTCGGCCGGCCGATCTTCTTGCGCGGCGGCATGAGCGGCGCGATCAACGCCCACTCTCGATCCGTCAGGTCGCTTGCGTAGCGCCCGCCACGGCGCTCATAATTCGGGCGAGTGATTTCGGTCCACATGTTGTGCCTCCTCGTTTGCTTTGACACAACCGAGTAAGCCACAACCGACTGAAATCACTCAACTAGTTTCGGGTTGGCCTCTAAGGACTCTATCAGGAGCGATATCAATGGTTATTCCGACGCCGTCTCTCTAATTTGCGACATGTTTCGGTGCTCGTCGCTACGCTGGTGGTTTAGAGGAGATCCGCGGCGGCCGAAAGCGTATTGCCAGCAAACAGCGCCAATCAGAGCCCGCGTAGCGCCATCACAAAATGACTAAGCTCGCAGGCGAGTGTATGGTGCGCAACCGAACAATCGTCGTGTGGTAGAGGAGGATTACGATGACTTCCGCATCCGCAATCAATCGATCCAAAGTGATCGACGCTCATGTCCATCCGTTCGGAAATCCAGCTTGCAATCTTACCGGGAAGATCAACGTCAAACGCGATGCCGTCCTCCTTCGCAAACGAGACCCCGGTTTATTTCAAGAGCTTTGGGGCTCGAAGATGGAGGATCAGACCGACCTCTTGATCGAGGATATGGACGAGCGCAACATCGATCATTCGTTGATCCAACCCTCCGTTGGTGAGGGAAACGACGGTGTTGCCGAAGCCATCAACAGGCATCCCGATCGACTCTTCGGGTTGTTCACCACCGAGCACGATCTTTTGGGCGATCGGAGCGTCGTAAAGCCTACCGACCTCGGCAAGTTCGGAGAAGAAGCCAGTCGCCGCTTCGATGATGAAGGATTTAGGGGCGTCGGCGAGATTGTCATCAGTGACTTCACAAAAGAATCGGAGCCACCAAAAATAGCTAACGACCTCATGCCGTTCGTCGAAATCCTCGACCGCCACAAGAGCCCGGTCCAATTTCCGACTGCCTGGACCCAGTTTGACACCCCTCTTTATCATGGCTTTCCGCTGTTCATCGACAATCTCGCTGAGCGGTATCCCGATGTGCCCGTCATCATTACCAAGATGGGTCGCGGATATGATTTTATTTTCGAAATGTGCTTGGCGGTCGCTTTCAAGCACGAACACATCTATCTGGAAACCTCGCAAGCACCGGCCCGTCATATTTCCAGAGCGGTCAGCGAGCTCGGCGCGGAGCGGGTGATCTTCGGCACCGATTGGTGCGCCAGTTGGCGCGAACTCTACTTGCCCAAAGGTATCTACAGGAACGGCATCGACATCGTCGATGACGCCGGTCTTTCCGACGACGACAAGGACTGGATCTTGGGTAAGACCGCCGCCGCGCTGTACCGGATCTAACCAACGTCGATCGGGGCTAGTGGATGGAATCCACTAGCTGTGCCGATATCTCCGGTGCTTCACGATGCTCGCGCAGGAAGCGCTGCCGAGCGTTCTTTTTTGGTCTTGGGCGTGTAAAAACGTTCGCCGGATTAGCGATGCGGTGAGGGTTAGCGGTGCTGTTCGGGCCTCGTCCCTTTTTTCGGTTTTAGCTTGTCGTAGGGGCGGATTAGGCTGTTTCACCGCCACGACTGGATCTCGCGAGGGCGTCGCGGCGGTAGCGGGCCCTTACACTATGCCCGCATAGCTGCCATCAGGGGTCCGGCGCCGAGAACGTTCATGACTCGCGTCAGATTGTAAGCGAGTACGTGCAGCGCCATTTCGGTTCTGACCCGCGGCAGCGTCTTCACCAGGAAGTGGGTGGCACCCATTCGGGCTTTGATGGTGCCGAAGGGGTGTTCGACCGTTTCGCGCCGCTGGCGCATCTTTTCCGGATGCGCGTCGAGCCGGTGCTGGACCTCTTCCAGAACGTGCTCATGCTCCCAGCGGGTAATTCGGCGCTCTTTGGCGGTGGTGCACTGAGCCTTAATGGCGCAGTTCTGGCAGACATTGGTCCAGTAGCGACGTAGGGACAGCCCGTGCTCCTCTCTGGTGAAGCGGTAGACCAAGCGCTCGCCGGCTGGACAGACGTACACGTCCTCATCCTTCACATAGCGGAAGTCCTGCTTGCCGAACTTCCCTTTGGCTTTGATGCCCGAGGTTAGCGGTTTGGGGAGCGTGACTGTGATGCCGGCCTGATCACATGCCAGGATCTGATTGCTACTGAAGTAGCCGCGATCGGCGACCACCTCGAGTTTATCGACGTTCAGAGCGGCCTTGGTCTGCTCCGCCATGGGAGAGAGTTGCGCTCTGTCATTGCCAACGTTGGTCACCTTGTGTGTGACGATCAGGTGGTTCGACGTATCGACCGCGGCCTGCACGTTATAGCCAACCACACCGGAACCGCGACCGCTGGTAGCCATGGAGCGAGCGTCGGGATCGGTCAAGGAGATCTGATGATCGGGTGTCGCGCGCATACGGGCGTCGAGGGCCGTAAGCCGTTGCATCTCCAGATGAAGACGCGCGATCTTCTCTTTCAGTCGGGTTACTTTCATCGCAAGCGCTTCCGACGGCTCCTGGCGGTCGGCGCTGTCGAGCTGATGGAGATAGCGCGACACGCTCTCTTCGATCTGCGCCTTGCGCCGATCCATCTTGGCGCGGGTGAAGTTCCGGTCGCGGTTGTTGACCGCTTTGAACTTGCTACCGTCAATCGCAACGCTGGCCGTTGTCAGTAGACCGATCCTCCGGCAAAGCTCGACGAACCGGGCACAGACTTTGCCGATGGCAGCGCCGTTGTCCTTGCGGAAGTCAGCGATCGTCTTGTGATCCGGCACCAGGCGGCCGGTCAGCCACATGACCTCCACATTGCGCCCGGCTTCGCGTTCGAGACGCCGGCTCGATTGAACCCGATTAAGATAACCGTAGATGTACAGCTTCAACAGAACCGATGGGTGATAGGACGGACGGCCCGTGGCCGCTGGATCGATACCGCCAAAACCAAGCCCACCCAGATCCAGTTCCTCGACAAAGACATCGATCACCCGAACCGGGTTGCCGGCTGTGTCTCGAAAGTGGTGGAAATTTGAGGATGGCGTAATCTCCGGGTGACAAGACAACCACCCAACCGGCGGCTAGCACCGCCAAGGAGATCACGCCATGAAGAACACTACCGAGACTTCCGCGCTTTCGCTACTGGCCAATGACGCCGGCTATGATCCGCTCGAGGACCGGCTGCGGGAGAACATCAGATCCACGATCGAGGCCGTTTTTGAGGAGGAACTTGCGCAGTTTCTCGGGCGCTGCCGATACGGTCGAGAGGACGCGCTTCGGCAAGGGTATCGGAACGGGCACCGGGAGCGGCAACTGACGGGGACATTCGGGACCGAGAGGGTGAGCGTGCCGCGTGCACGGATCGTTGAGGAAGACGGTCGGGCGTCGGAATGGCGTTCGCGGGCGCTGCCGCGCTACCAGCGGCTGACCAGAAAGGCCGAGGCGCTGATCGCTTCGGTGTATCTGTCCGGAACCAACACGCGGCGGGTGAAACGCGCGCTGTTCGGGCTCTTCGGGGGTGCTGTGAGCAAGGACGTTGTGAGCCGGGCGTGGCGCAAGGTGAAGGTCGATTGGGACGCCTGGTGCAGCCGTGGCCTCGCGGATGAGGATATCGTTCGGCTGATCCTTGACGGCACTGTGATCAAGACCCGACTGGATCGCAAGGCCACCAACATCTCGGTTCTCGCGGCTATAGGGGTGCGCCGGGATGGCCAGAAGGTCTTGCTTTCGATCGGGAATATGGGCGGAGAAAGCCAGGCGGCGTGGCGCCAGTTCCTCGACGACCTTGATGCGCGTGGACTGAAACGGCCCGGGTTTGTCATCGTCGATGGCGCGCCGGGACTGGAGGCGGCTCTGTCGGCGCTTTGGGGCGATGACCTTCCCGTTCAACGCTGCACCGTGCACAAGCACCGCAACCTTCTGGGTCATGCTCCCAAACACATGCATGACGAGCTGAGCGAAGATTACCGCGATATGATCTATGCCGACACTGCCTCCGAGGTGGAAACCCGCCGCAAGGCGTTTGTCCGCAAGTGGCGGCTGAAATGCAGGGCCGTCGCGGACAGCCTCGCAGAAGCGGGCGACAAGCTCTTTACCTTCACGCGCCTGTCCAAGAGCCAATGGAAATCAGCCCGAACGACCAACGCCATTGAGCGTCTCAACGAGGAGTTCAAGCGCCGGATCAAAACACAGACCGTGCTGCCGTGTCCCGAAACAGTGCCGATGCTCCTCTGGGCGCTCCTCGCTTGCGGCCAAATCCAGATGCGCAAAGTCGATGGATGGGAAACCCTCGATCAGCTAATCGCCGACGAAACCCTTGACCGCGCGGCCTGACCGCCGCAAAACTCAACCCGCTCGGAGAGGCGCCAAAACCAATTTCCACCACTTTCGAGACACAACCCGGGTTGCCTTCGTCGATCCAGTCCTCAAGACACTCGGGGAACAGCGTCGACTGACCCCGGTCCACACCCGCAACGAAACGCTTCATCAAATACTCCCGCCAAACGACGGGAGAATCATAACAACACCAACGTTTTTACACAGGCTGGGTCATGACAAGCCATTGCCGTTCGAACGCATTCCCGCGCCGATAGCTGCCCCCGGCGCGAAGTGAGCACTCAAGGCCGTAGACATGGCCGATGATTCAGCGGTCGTCATAGGCGCAGGAATTGCGGGAATATTGGCCGCGTCCGCGCTTGCTCGGCACTTTCGCCGCGTCACGATTGTCGAGCGTGATCGCCTTCGAGACGTGCCGGAAGTGCGTAAGGGAACCCCCCAGTCGGCCCACGTTCACATACTTCTCGATCATGGTCTTACGGTTTCCGAAAGTCTTCTGCCGGGCGCGCGAAAAGCGCTCCTCCAAGCCGGCGCCATCACCATACGCGCAGGCTGGGATGAACGTGTGTTCGATGGCGAGCAGTGGCTTCCCCAGCTCGATTGTGGGATTACGAATTTATCCCAGAGCCGGCCAGTATTTGAGAACGCACTGCGCGGCTGCCTGCAGCAATTCGCCAATGTAGACGTCCGGGACGGGACAAGTCTCACCGCGTTCAGATTGAGCGATAAAGGCTGTGTCACAGGCGTTGACGTGACTGGCCCATCCGGAAAGGCCGAGCATCTACCAGCAACCCTAATTGTTGACGCCTCGGGAAGAGCCAGCAAATCGGTGCGCTGGCTGGAACAATTAGGGTTTGGTCCGCTGGCAGCGGATGAGATCTGGATCGGTTTGAGTTATGCGAGTGGAATTTTCAGGCGGTCTCAACAATGGTGCGACAATCCGACGGCTTGGCGGGTTCAGTGCAAGGAGACCATGCGCGGCGGTGTCGTTCGCCCGATCGAGGGAAACCGCTGGATATTCACCGCCGCCGGCTATTTCGACGATATTCCTCCGATAGACTTGCAGGATATGCTTCGTTTTCTTCGATCCTTGCCGGACCCTCGGCTATACGAGTGTATACGCGACGGAGAACTGGAGGGTCGGCTACGGGTTTACCGTACGCCGACAGTCCTCGTGCGCCGATTCGACCGATTGGCCGCGTTGCCAGGCGGATACATTCCCGTTGGCGACGTTGTGGCCCACCTGAATCCCCTCGGCGGCCAGGGCATGTCCGTTGCCGCGGTCCACGCCGACATATTGCGTAAACATTTGGAAATGCGAGCCGAAAAACGAACCGGTCCGGAGGAATTTTCTCAGGCGTTCGTCGAGGAGGCTGTTGCCGTAAGCGCTAAGAGGCCAACCCGAAACTAGTTGAGTGATTTCAGTCGGTTGTGGCTTACTCGGTTGTGTCAAAGCAAACGAGGAGGCACAACATGTGAACCGAAATCACTCGCCCGAATTATGAGCGCCGTGGCGGGCGCTACGCAAGCGACCTGACGGATCGAGAGTGGGCGTTGATCGCGCCGCTCATGCCGCCGCGCAAGAAGATCGGCCGGCCGAGGACGACGGACCTGCGCCATGTCATGGATGCGGTCATGTACATGGCCTCGACGGGCTGCCAGTGGGCGATGTTGCCGAACGACTTCCCTCCGCCTTCCACGGTCCAGCGCTATTTCTACGACTGGCGCTCCAACGGCCTGCTGGAGAGCATCAACCATCACCTGGTCATGGCGGCCCGGGAGCTGGAAGGACGCGAGGCCGGCCCGAGCGCCGGGGTGATCGACAGCCAGAGCGTGAAAACCACGGAAAGCGGTGGTGTTCGGGGCTATGACGCGGGCAAGAAGATCAAGGGCCGCAAGCGTCACATCGTCACCGATACACTCGGCCTGCTGGTCGGCCTGATCGTGCACGCAGCCGATATCCAGGACCGCGACGGCGCGCCCGAGGTCCTCAAATCGATCCGTCATCGCTTCCCCCGGCTGCGTCACCTCTTCGCCGACGCCGCCTACGCGGGACCGAAACTCGAGGGCGCCCTTGAGGTCATCGGCCGCTGGAAGCTCGAGATCATCAAGCGCTCAGACACCGCCCAGGGCTTCGAGCTCCTGCCCAGACGATGGGTCGTCGAGAGGACCTTCGCCTGGCTCAACCGATGCCGTCGACTGGCCAAGGATTGGGAGAAATCAATCGCCTCCGCACAGGCATGGATTCTTGTCGCCAACATCCGACTCCTCACAAGGCGGCTCGCAAGGTACTGTTATCAAACATAGAGTTTCGAGTCGGACTCTAAGGCATGGCGTATCTTCGCGATGCGCGATTTACAGCATCCAGCCGCGAGGGGCGAACGCCCGGTCAATTTCGACGAAGTAAAACGAATAATACGCGGCGTCGACAAACTCGTAAGTATAGATCCTGAAATCCATGAGATGACCCTCAAGATCAGAAATATGCTGGCGGAGCCCAGCGTTCTGCAAACCCCGGAAATAGTGAGACGCGTATTGGCATTAAGTTAGAGAACGCGGCGGAAAATCTCGGTTTCCACGCCGCTCTATGACACAGGCTCCCTGAATCGGTTGAGAACCAAAACAACCGCTATGCTACGGTTATGCAAATCAAATAATAAGGGAGGAACCCATGATTATTGATAGTCATGTCCATGTCGTTGGCAACCCAGCATCCAACGCACCCGACTACATCACGGTAAAACGAGACGCGGTGTTGCTTCGCCGTCGCCACCCCGATGTCTTCGCGGCCCATTGGGACCGATTGGAAGACATGAGCGACCTCCTGATCGAGGACATGGATGCTTTCGGCATCGACAAGGCCGTCGTCCAGCCGGCGCGCGGCGAGTCGCTGGAGTTGGTTGCTCAAGCCGTGGCGAAGTATCCAGACCGCCTGGTCGGTTTGTTCATGTCCGGTTACAACGAGTTTTTTGGAAAAAATCCCATCGTTGCGGGCGGTCCGACGCAAAAGCCTGACCTCAACCAATTTGCCGACAACGTCCGCCATTGGGTCAAGGATCTGGGGCTGAGGGGATTCGGCGAATTCGGCGTCCGCACATTTAGTGAGGAATCCGATCCCAGCATGATCGCCCGCGATCTCATGCCGGTGATGGAAATCATTAACGAGTACAAAATTCCGGTCTTGATTCACACCGCGTGGACACAGTTTGGAACCAAGCTCTATCACGGCATTCCGATGTTCGTTGATGATCTGGCTGAGCAATTTCCCGAGATTCCGTTTGTGCTGACCAAAATGGGGCGCGGTTACAACTTCATCTTCGAGATCTGCATCGCTCTGGCGATGAAGCACGATAACGTCTACCTCGACACGGTTCAGTCGCCGCCCGAACACGTGGCGCGGGCCGTCCGCGAGGTCGGTGCGGAGCGCGTTATGTACGGGACGGACTGGGACCCTACCTGGCGGCCGCTTAGCCTGCCCGAGGGAATCTATGGACGCACCCTGGCTGTCATCGAAGACGTCGGACTCACCGACGATCAAAAAGAGCAAGTGCTGGGCAAGACCTCGGCAGCGCTCTACGGGATGTAGCGCCGCGGCGTAAGCCGCCTCCACGTAGAAAAGTGAGGAGAACGTACCCATGACAAATGATGCACGACGTTCGATCATCGATATTCATTGTCATCCCTTCGGCAATCCGGCCTGCGACCTAACCGAGCATATCAAAGTGAAACGCGACGCCGTGTTGTTGAGACGCAAGCAACCGGATCTATTTGCCGAGCAATGGGGGGTTCTGGAAGATATTTCCGATCTATTGATCCACGACATGGATGAACGCGGCGTCGAAGTCGCGCTGGTTCAGGCCTCGGTCGGCGAACCCGCCGACAAAGTCGCGGAAGCAGTAAAGAAATATCCTGAGCGCTTCATCGGTCTGTGCAGTACTGGTCACTACGACTTTTATCCTGGCACTCACCCGGTTCTGGAGAAGCCCGACTACGTCAAACTGACCGAAGACATTCGTTACCAGGTCGAGGAACTTGGATTTCGCGGGCTCGGAGAGGTCGCCGTGCGTTTATTCAGCAACGAATCGGCGCCGGACCGGATCGCCAAGGACATGATCCCCCTGATGGAAATCCTCAATCAGCATAAGATTCCGGTGATGCTGCTAACCGCGTGGACTCAATTCGGGACGCCGCTCTACCATGGTCTCCCGCTTTATATGGACGATCTAGCCGAAAGCTTTCCCGACGTACCTATCGTCGTCATGAAGATGGGGCGGGGTTACGATTCCTTCTTCGAGATGGCGCTGGCACTCGCCACCAAGCACGACAATATTTATCTCGAGACCGCGCAAGCGCCTATGGCACACATTGAGCGCGCTGTACGCGAGGTCGGCGCCAGCCGGGTTGTCTTCGGCACCGATTGGTGCAGCACCTGGCGTCAGTTGGCTGCCCCAAATAACATGTTGGGGCTTGGGGTAGACGCTTTGGAGAAGGCGGATATCAGTGACGAGGACCGCGACTGGATTCTCGGCAAGACGGCAGCGGAACTCTATAAAATCGATCTGTCCAAAATGGGTAGAAACGCCGTATCTTGAGGTCAGAGTTGGCGTGAAGAAGAGCTCCATGAGTTGGCGTGGGAATTCATGAGTCCCTCGAGATACGCGAAGCCGCGAAAAAGGCCCATCCGACGCACCAGGCGGACTACGAAAATCTGACGCGGCAGTAAGCCGCCATGCTGATGTCTGTGCCTTCGTGGGTGTCGCTGCTGGATGGATACGGTAAAGGCGAAGAAAGCGTCGGCAGGGCGGGCTGCGCCGATAGAACTTGGGGAAACCGGGTAAGACCACAATTCCGGCCTAATCGGGTGCTCATCCAATACGTCCGAACACCGCTCGCTTCGAGACGTAGTCCGTCAGAAAGTGGACATCGCCAGCCGGCGGGTAACGATCTGATACCAACCCATAACCCCGGTACTCGCAATCCTCGTCTCTAAGGTCCGATCAGTCGGGTCAGCACCAGCGAGACGTCGGGCACGTATGTCACGATCCCGAGCGCGATGATGTTGATGATGATGAACGGCATCACGCCGCGGTAGATCGCTGCCAGCGGCGCCCGCAGCACCGACTGCACAACGAATATATTGAGCCCGAACGGCGGCGTGAACATGCCGATCTCAAGATTCATCACCATGATGATTCCGAAATGGATGAGATCGACGTCGGCGGCCTGCACGATCGGTATCAGCAGCGGCGTGAGGATGATGATCGCCGAGGTCGGATCGAGCAGGCAGCCGACCACCAACAGCAACAGGTTGATGACCATCAGCACCGCCCACGGCTGTGCGCCGATGTCTTGAATAAAGGCGACGATCGCCTGCGGCACGCCACTGATCGTCAGCAGCCACGAATAGAGCCCGGCTGCGGCGATAATGATAAAGATCTGGGCGCAGACATAAGCCGTGCGTACCGCCGCTTCCCAAAGCCCGCGCAGATCGAGATCGCGGTAGGCAAACATCGTAACGACAATCGCGTAGATGCTGGCGACCGCACCTGCTTCGGTGGGGTCGAAGATGCCCGAGTAAATACCGCCCAGGATGATCAACGGTGTCGCCAGCGCGAGAACCCCGCGACGGCTGGCGCCTATGAAATTGGCCAGGCTGAACGATTGGGTTTCACCAAGATTGTTGATCCGCGCGTAGACATAGATGTAGAGGGCCATCAGGGTCGCCAGCATGATGCCGGGGATGAATCCGGCGATGAACAGTTTCACCACCGATACCTCGGCCGAGCCGCCATACAGAATCATGGCAATCGAGGGCGGGATAATCACGGCAATCGCGCCAGAAGATGCCAGCACGCCGGACGAAAAGCTTTCGCTATAGCCGTTGTTGAGTAGCGGCTTGTACAACACCTGGCCCACCGCGGCGGTCGTCGCCGCGCCCGACCCGGACATCGCACCGAAGAACGCGCAACTGCCGACCGCCGTAATCGGCAGGCTGCCGCGCATTCCACCCGACAGCGATAGAACCCACGTCACGATTCGATTTGAAAGACCGCCCCGGCTCATCAATTCGCCGGCAAAGATGAAAAATGGCGCCGCAAGGAACGACAGCTTGTCGACGCTGCCAAACATTTTGAGGTGCGCGATGGTGAGCGGCACGTCCATGAAAAGGAACAGCACGACCGCCGATGTCGTCATTAAAATGATGAAGACTGGGAAACCCAGCACCAGTAAGCCGATCGGCAGCAACACCATGACCCACGCCATGTTTCGCGCGCCTACGCGTTGTCGCGTGAACGTGCCACGCGACGAGATTGCGTCAAGGTTGTATCGACGTACGGGTCAGCCATAAAACCTAAATACCGAGGTCTAATTTCTTGCCCGGCGAATCTTCCAGAAGCTCCTCGCGCACGTTCCCGAGCTCGCCTCTGATGTGGGCGCGAAACCGCGCGATGACAGCCACCATCATGAAGAAAAATCCGATCAACACCATCGAGTGGGGGATCACCATCGGGACCTCCGCGGCCACGCTGCGCTTACCGAACTCGACCTGCAGGACGGTCACCTCGAGTGATTGAATGACGATGAAGACGCAGATTGCCAAGAACAGCATCGTTGAGAGGAAATTGACGAATTCCTTCCACGGGCTCTTCAGCATCTGCGACAGGATATCCATCTTGAGATGATTGCCATCCCAGGTGACGAGAATCGCCGCGATGTAGATGAACGAAATCATCACATAGGTGAGAATTTCCTCGGCCCAGTAAAACGGCGCTAGGAAGATGTAGCGGGCGATAACGTTGGCGCCGGTGACGGCGACGATCGAAAGAACCAATGTCCCGGCGATGAAACGCGGAACCGCGAAGATCACGCGCTCGATGCGCTGATTTCGTGCCCGCCTGTCCCCGCCTGGCGCTTCGCTCATGCCGCGTCACCTCCCGCTCACACTCGCTGAAACCCGCAGAAACAAAGGGCTATCGAGCGTCGTTACCTTTACACTATCGAGATCGTTGGCTAAGCTCAACCGAGCGACCACGATCAAGAAATCCTAGGGAGGGAATTTAAATGTCGTTAGCTGTATCCAGGATATTTGCGCGCTTTGCGCAGGCACTCGCGCTTGCGAGTCTCGCCGCGTTGATTGCGATACCAACCCAGCCGGCAGCCGCTGCCGACTTCACTATCAAGGTCGCGATTTTCCCGACCGACGAGATCCATCATGAATGGGGCCGCTCATTCGAAGAGCGCCTAGAGAAAGCAACCAACGGCCGGATCGATGTCAAGCTGTTCCCCGGCCATTCGCTCGGCGGCATTGCCGAGATGGTCGATGGCGTTCAGGTTGGCACCATCGAGATCAGCATGCTGCCCCCCGGTTTCTTTAAGGGCGTCGACCCGCGCTATCAGGTCACCGACGTCCCCGGTCTGTTCGATGACATCGCGCACATTTCTCGCGCGCTGAGTTGTGACGAATTCCGTGCCCCCTTCATGAGCATGGCCGAAGACAAAGGCATGATCGGCATCTCGATCTTTGACTATGGGCCCACCGCCTATGCGTCGGTCAAACCGATCCGCAAACTCGCCGATTTCAAGGGCGCCAAGATGCGCGTGTTGGCGACCGACGTTGAGCGCGCCATCATTAAAGAATTCGGCGGCACCGGCATCCCGATGGGCATGGGCAATGTCATTCCGGCCCTGCAGCGCGGGCAGATCGACAGCGTGCGCAGCACCATCGTCGTTCTCGCGGCGCTGAAAATTTACGACGCCGCCAAATACATCACGCTCGTCGAGGATACCCACATCCCCGACATGGCGATGATGAGCAAGAAGTTCTACGACAAGCTGCCGCCCGACCTGCAAAAGGCGGTGATTGATACCGGTCGTGAACTCGAGCGTTACATGGAAGATGTCGTCATCCGCTACGATCGTCGTGCCGGTAATATTTGGGAGAGCAAGGGCGGCGAAGTGATCCGACTGTCGACGGCGGAACGCGACGAATTCATGCGCCGTACCGCTCCAATTGGCGACAAGGTCATGGGTGGCGATGCGAAACTCGCCCCGATGTACAACAAGCTGAAGGCATGCGCCGAGCGCACTCGCCTCACCGCGCACGAGCGCAAAAAAGGCTCAGGTCTCTAAGACCAGGCGTCTCGAAAATCAGGGCCGGCTTAACCGCCGGCCCTTTTTTTGCGCCTTGCCGGGGTGTTTTTGAGCCCCTACGATCACGTGCGTACTGTTTAGGAGGGAGAAAAATATGTTCCCAGTCACGCAAGTTGGCAGCTGGCCGCGATCGGAGAGCCTTCTCGCCGCCCTGAGCGATCTCCAGCAAGGACGCATGTCGCGAGCGGAGTTCGACCGTGTCGCAGACGCTGAGGTGCGCCGCGCCGTTGAATTGCAGGTCGAAGCCGGCGTCGACATCATCGTCGACGGCGAGCAGCGTCGCGACAACTTCGTCTCCTTCGTCACCGAGAAGTTGGATGGCACGCGCCTGATGTCGTTGACCGATAGCGCCGACAACGAAGACGGCTTTAGCGAGGAGTTGGCGGCCGCCGACGTGACCCCCGATTCGATCATGAATGCGGTCTGCGTCGGCAAGCTCGAACGCCGCGAACCGCTCGCCGTCGACGACTACAAGTTCGTCCGCGAATTGACCGACCGGCCGATCAAGGTGCCGCTTCCCGGACCCTATATTCTGATCCGTTCCATGTGGTCGCCAAAGTTCTCGCGCGGAGCCTACGCCGAACCGACTGACATGGCCGACGATATCGTCTCCATCCTGCGCGATGAACTCATCGAGTTGCGGGACGCGGGCTGCGAGTTTGTTCAGTTCGACGAGCCCGTGTTCACCGAGGTCGTCTTCTCCGAGGAAGCCTCTGAAAGCGAATCCTTTAGCCGAACATTCATGTGAGGCAGCTTGGCAACCCGCCGTGATGCGGGTTCAGAGCTGGATTTCGCAGTCGATATCATTAACCGCGTCGTCGATGGCATCGACGGTATTCGGATTGGCGTCCATGTCTGTCGCGGTAACTGGAGCAAGAAAGACGAGGTGCATCTGTCGGGCGACTACGCGCCGCTGGTTCCCGCCCTCTCGAAGATGAATGTCCAGCAATTCGTTCTTGAGTTTGCGACACCGCGAGCCGGCGATTTCGGCGTCGTCGGTGAGGGGCTCAACCAGAGCGAGATCGGTCTTGGCGTGATGATTCCGCGGACCGATGAGATCGAAAGCGTCGATGCGATCGTCCGCCAGACCGAAGGCGCACTGCAATACTACAAGCCCGAGCAGATCTACCTCAATCCCGATTGCGGCTTCGGCACGTTTTCGAGGCGTTGCGTCAGCGACGAGCCCACCGCGGTCGCAAAAATGAAACGCCTGGTCGAGGCAGCGCAAGTCCTACGCGAACGCTACGGCTAGCGTCGCCGAAGAAGGATCCCTTCCCTAAGCCCCCGCCCCTTTGGGGTTCGCGGGGGCGACCGTCGCGCCAGTAGCGCGGCGAAAGCGTGCTCGCGTGGGGTTGGGTGAGGGGCTCGTTTGTTTTCCCTTCGGGACTACTGCTCAAGCTCGAGAATGTTGTAGGCCAGCCCTTGCTCGGTCCTCCAACTATCGCCAATCGCCGGGTTGTGCACGATGCCATGACCCTGCACCAAGCGGTTGATGCAGTTAAATCGGGCGGAAACCAGGATCGCGAGGTGAAATTCGGATTCGCTCCAGCCGGCCGCGAAAACCGCATCGGCATCAGCTTGCGCAAGCTTCGAGGGCGTCGCGGTTAGCTTGCCCACATAACGCAGCAGCGGCTTCATTTTTTCCGCAACCGGCGCGGCATCGACATCGTCCATCAGAGCCTCGAGCAACCCTGCATCGATGCCAAAATGCTCAGCCGCCATCGTATGATCGTGATAGCAATAACTACACGCGTTGGTGCCGGACGTGTAGGCGGCGATCAACTCCCGTTCCGCCACGCTTAACGGCCCGGGGCCGCGCATCAGCGCCTCACTGAACTTCCCCCACAATTTGTAGACTTCCGAAAACGGCGCCTGGATGTCTTTGAGCTGAGATCCTTCTTCTTGCAGCGATGGGAAAAACGACATGGATGATCTCCTATTATTAGTGGGCGGCTAAGCGTTCGCGACCGATTCCACCGCTTCGATGATCTTTTTGTACCCTGTGCAGCGGCACAGATTCCCCTTCAGTGCCTCGACGATCTCGTCGCGGCTGGGGTTGGGTGTCTCTTCCAGTAGCGATGTTGCGGTCATCAGAAAGCCCGGCGTGCAATAGCCGCACTGCACCGCACCGAACGTAAGGAACGCTTCCTGCAGTGGACTCAGCGAACCTTCGCTCTCGAGGCTCTCGACCGTGCGCACCGTATCGCCGTCGATCTGGGCGGCCAGCAACAGGCACGAGCTCACCGGGCGGTCGTTCACGAGCACCGTGCAGGAACCACAAATCCCCATGCAGCAATCCTTATGGGTCCCCGTCATGCCGAGTTGGTCGCGCAGGATACTAACCAGCGTCTCGGTCGGCTCGACCGTCAAATCGTGATGCTGGCCGTTGATGATCAGCTTAATGTCGACGCTCATTGGCCGGCCTCCGCGGCCCGCGCATAAGCGATAACAACCGTGCGCTTGAGAATAACGCCGGCAACGTGGCGCTTGTAGTCGGCCGAGTAGAGGGAATCACCGATCGGCTCGATCTCGTCGACCAGTGTCGCGCGCATGGCCGCGAAGGTTTCATCGTCCGGTTGTCGTCCGTGTAAGACCGCCTCGGTTTTCTCCGGCCACACCGGGATCACGCCGCACCCGCCGAGGCCAAGCCCGATCTCGGCAATACCACCGCCATCAGGATCCCGCACGAGGCTGACTGCCGCACTGATCGTCGAGGAGTAATCCATCGCCTTGCGCGCGGCAAACTTGCCGAACGCCGTGCCGGTGTTGGCAACCGGCGCACCAATCTGGATATCGCGCAGCAGTTCGTCCTCGCCCAGCGCTGTGATGTACAGATCCTCAAAAAACGATCGCGCAGGCACCTCGCGCACACCGCCCGGGCCTGCCACTCGAAACGTGGCATCGAGCGCCAGCATCGCCACCGGCGGATCGCCCTGTGGATCGGCGAGACAGATATTGCCGCCGATCGTGCCCCTGTTCATGACCCGGCCGCAGGCAATCTCTGCCGCCATCTCGGTCAACATAGGGTAGACCGCGGCGATCTCCGTAGACCGTGCGACCTCGCGGTGGGTGACAGCCGCACCAATCCGGATCGTACGATCCGCGGCCACGCTGATGCCCTTGAGCTCGTCGATGCGTGAGATGTCGATCAGCCATGAGGGCTGCAACAACTTTTCGTTCATCAGGATCACCAGCGCCACGCCGCCGGCGATGATATGTCCGTCGCCCTTGGCTGCGACCAGGCTATCGACGGCTTCAGCTATCGTCGTGGCGGCCGTAAAGCGGCACTCGCTCACGGTTTAACCCCATCGCGTTCTTCGATCAGGTGCAGCAGGTATTCCGATTCCATCGGTAGATGAGTCGGCCGGATAGAACTGGCATCGGTCACCGCGCCGGCCATCGCGGCCGGGATCGGGATCAGGCTAACTTCCGCGACGCCCTTGGCGCCGTAGGGCCCGGTGCGATCATGGTTATCGACGAAAATACATTCGATCGCGAGCGGCACGTCCTTGGCACCGGGCAGCAAATAGTCGCGGTAGTGCGGATTGGTGATATAGCCGTTTTCACGCACCACCTTTTCCATCACCGCCTGACCGAGCCCTTGCACCACGCCCCCTTCAATCTGGCCTTCCGTGCCCATCGGGTTGACGATCGTGCCGCCGTCATGCGCCGCCCAGACATGAACCAGATCGACCGATCCCAATTCCTCGTCGATCTCGATTTCTACCAGATGCGTGGCGTAGGTATAGGTCGGGTAGGGATTGCCTTTGAGCGTCAGGATATTGGCTTCGATGTCAGGATCGAACTTGCCGTAGCCGACGATATCTCCGGTTTCCTCGCCGATCAGGTGGCAGGCATCGACGAAGTCCATGCGATCGTTGCGAACCGTTACCGCATCGGCTTCGAGGCGCACCTGATCGGCCGACACATTCATTTGCCGCGCCACCGCCGCCTCGAATTGGCCCTTGAAATCCTGCCCGGCGATGTAGGCGGCATTGCCGGAGAAATAGGTCGTGCGCGACGCCGAGGTTGGCCCGGAGTCATCGGTCTTGGTCGAGTCGCCGCTGACCACGTTGACCCGGTTGACTGAAATACCGGCCGATTGAGCGGCGATCTGCGCCAGCGACATGTCCGATCCGGTGCCGATGTCGGGGGTGCCGCAAAACGCGGTTACCGTCCCCGTAGCATCGACGCGAATGCGTGCCGTCGATGGATTGCGAATACCGCTATAGCCGATGCCGTAACCTAGGCAGGCGAGGCCGAGGCCGCGTCGTTTAGCCGCCGTCGGTGGCGCCGCTGCCAGCTCGGCCTTGCGGCGCTCAAGAATTGGCTCGACCGCATCGAGGGTTTTGAGGAATCCCACATCGGAGAGCGTTTGCCCGGTCGCGGTTTGATTGCCGTCGACGAACCCATTGCGGCGGCGGATCTCGATCTGGCTAACCCCGAGCCGATCGGCCATTTCGTTGATCTGCGATTCCAGCGCGAACGCCGTTTTGACGATGCCGAAACTACGCATCGCACCACACGGCACATGGTTGGTGAACGCGGTTGTGAGATCGACCCGCATGTTGGGAAACAAATACGGCATGCCGGCGTGAATCACGCAGCGACCGCTCACCGTGATGCTGTACGAGCGGTAGGCACCGCCATCGAGCAGGTACTCAACGTCGAGCGCGGTGAACTTGCCGTCATTGGTCGCGCCGAGTTTTTGACGAATCTTCATCGGGTGCCGCTTGGTCGTCGTGGTGAAGACCTCCTCGCGGGTATAGGTCATCCGCACGGGCCGATTGGTTTTGAGAACCAGCAGTGCCAGTGCGCATTCGACCGTGTTGTCCATCTTGCCGCCGAAGGCACCGCCAACCACGGTTTGCACCACGCGCACCTTGTCGAACGGCAAACCGGTAACGCGGGCAACTTGTTTGTGGTGATAGTGCGGATATTGGGTACACACCATCACCGTCAAAACGCCGTCGGGATCAATGAACGCCAGACCGGACGGCGGCTCCAAGAAGCAATGGTCGATTTGTTCAACGTCGTAACTGTTCTCCAATACGACGTCGGCCTCACGTAACCCGGCGTCGATATCGCCGCGTTCATTGTGCAAGCTGATGATGATATTGCCTTCGGGATCGATCTCGGTAGCACCCTCGGCGAGCGCCCCCTCGGGCGTGAGGATCGCCGGCAACAGGTCGTACTCCACCTCGACCAACAAGCACGCGGCTTGGGCGGCTTCCAGAGTATCGGCGGCAACGGCCGCGATCGCTTCGCCAACATAACGCACGCGGTCCCCGGCCAAGACAGGCGTATCGGTAACAAGCGTGCCGATCAGCTCATCACCGGCGTCTTTCGCCGTAATGATCGCGCGAACCCCGGGCGCCTGCTCCGCGCGCGAAGTATCAACATTGAGAATGCGCGCATGCGGATGCTCGCTGCGCACGAAGCACGCGTGCAACATCCCTTCCATCTCAATGTTGGCGGCGTAGCGCGCTTTGCCACGCACTTTATAGAGAACGTCATTGCGCGGCAGCGGCTGACCAACCGTGTCGGTTTCCAAGCCGGCGGGCTCAGCGCCCAAAAGCTTGGCACCTTTGACGCGCGCACGCTCGCGTACGCCATCGACGATGCGATGATATTCGCCCTTCCAATGCGCCTGCTCATCGAGCGTTCCTAGCGCGAATTTTTCGCCCTCAGGCTCAGTCCATTGTGAGGTCACGGTGTTCTCAATCTCCTCGAATCGCCCTGAGAGTATCGGCCGCATCGACCAGTGCCAATCGCCCCGCCAAAGCGTAGGCAAATGAGATATCGGTCACAAAATAATCCTGGCATCGACCGTAACCGCGCCGGCCTCATTGACGATGAGCGGATTGAGGTCGATTTCCTTGATGGCGGGATGGTCGCACACCAGTTGTGCGACCCTGAGAAGTGTGTCGACGATCGATGCAAGATCGCAGGGCGCCTCACCGCGAACACCGCGCAGCAATTTGGTAAATGCCAGATTATCGAACATGCGATAGGCCTCGGCCTCACTGAGCGGTGCGAGCCGCACCGCAAAGTCGTCAAGGACTTCCGCGTAAATACCGCCTGCGCCCAGCGCCACGCTGGGACCAAAGGTTGCGTCCCGTTTGGCACCGATCATCACTTCCTTTCCGTCGGGCGCCATCGACTGAACGACGACGCCGGAGATATCGGCGTCTGGTGCGCGTTCAGCAACGGCTTCGCGCAGACTATGGTAGTGGTCAACCAGCGCCTTCCGGTCCTCGATCCGTACTCGGATTCCGCCGCTCTCAGACTTGTGGACAATGTCCGGCGACACGACCTTCAGGCACAGCGGATAAGGAATATCAGCGCTTCGCGCGATGAGTTCATCCTCGTCGCGGGCGAACGCCCATGGCGCGACGTTGATACCATAAGCCTGCAAAATTTCGAGGCCTTCCGTGAACAGATGTTGCTGACCCGCGTCATTGGCTGCCCCGAGGATGCGCGCCACCGCATCGCTGTTGGCGTCGACCGGTTTCGGCGCAGACGGCTCGGCATCGCGACTGCGGTAGTCATCCCACTCGACGAGTTTGGCCAGCGTTTGCGTCGCATCTTCGAACGACGGAAACACCATTGCCGTGCCGTCGCGCTCGACGTGTTGGGTGAAACCAGAAATGTCCATGCCGTAGGTCCAGCCAAGAATCGGTGTTTCGGGATACTTGGCGGCAAGTTCGCGGATATAGATCGACGCATCGAACTCGTCGTATTTGGGGAGCCTGTATGAGCAATAGATACAGATCACGGCATCGACGCCGGGATCCTTCAGAATTTGTTCGAGGAAGTACGGATACGCGGTGCGGTAGTCCCTGACGACCGGGATCCACAGGTCGAGGGGGTTGGCGACCTCCATCCAGTCGGGAAGCTTTTCTTTTAGGGCGCTCTGAGTTTCTTCCGAGAGAGTCGCGAGGGTCAGGCCGGCGCTCACCAACGCATCGATCGCCAGGATCGCCGCGCCGCCGGAGTAGCTCACCACGGCCACGCGTTTGCCTTTGGGCGGCGCATAGATCGTAAACGCTTTCGCCAACAGCCGCAGTTCCTCGGCATTTCGAGCCGAGACGATTCCGGCTTTGCGAAACGCCGCCTCGTAGGCGCGGTTCTCGCCCACAGCTGCGCCGATATGCGACGCGACGGCGGCTTGCGCGGTAGGGCTCTTGCCGGCCTTCAATGCGACAATCGGTTTCGTGCGCGAGATCCGCGCCGCCGCCTCGACGAACTCAGGCCCCTGCTTCACCGCCTCGAGGTGGCACGCAATCACACTGATCGTGTCCTGGCGCTCGAAATAGTCGAGCACCTCGACCAACCCGACGTCGCCCGCATTGCCCAGATCGGCAGACATGCAAAAGCCGCCCGGTTCGTTAGCGACCAGATTATGGCCCATCATGAACAGGCCGGACTGCGAAACCAGCCCGATCGGCGTGGTATCGTGATAGGTCTCGATGAATGAGGACGAGAAGTTCGCGTGCGCGTTGGCGGCGCCGATCGTGTTGGGACCGAGAATGCGTATGCCGCCATCCTTTGCGAGGGCGATCATTTCTTCCTGCAGTTGTTTGCCGACATCGTCTGAATCCGCGAAACCCTGCGTGATGACGATGGCGGCGCGAATGCCCTTGCCGATGCAACTCCTTAGGACGTCCAGAACCCGCTCGCGGGGTACGCTAACGATGGCGAGATCGATGGGCTCATCGATATCGTCGAGGTTCGCCCAAACCGTGTAATCCGTGGCCGCTGCCATATTCGGATTGATGACGTGAATGTGCCCGGCGTAGTCGAAATCTAGCAGCGTGCTGAGCACGCTAATCGGCGCGCCGACGGCCGCACGCGACAATCCGATGATCGCCACGCTCTTTGGCTTGAAGATGAGATCCAGGACCTCGTCGCTATGCTCGCTAGCCGTCATCGCGCGAGTACCCCCATATGTTAGCAGTAAGTATTGCGTTGTTTTCGCATAGCGCGGCCGTCAATCGCCCGCCCGAAGACTGGTTCAATCGTCAGCTCGTGCGCACCATCACGTTTGGCAATGGCAGACCGTCGCTGGCCGATCGGAGTGGCTTCCGGCACCTCGATCATCGGACCGCGGCAGGTGTCATCTTTTCCAGCGCCGGCAGCACCTCGCTGGCCATGCGTTCGAGGTGCTCGCGACGGCGATCCGGCGGCATGATCGGTGCGAGAATGAAATAATTCACGCCAACCTCGATGAAGCTGGCGAGGTAGTCGATCATCCGTTGAGGCGACCCGTAGGCACAATATTTCTCGACCAGATCACTAAAATCCTGTTCGTAGCGGTACGACATCTCCTTGATACCGTACTGGCGCGCCTCGTCGATATCGTCGTACAGCGAGCTATAGACGAAAACCGCCCAAACATAGTCATCCGGCAGTGTTCGGCCCGCTTCGCTCGCATATTCCTTAACCTGGGAAAACGAGATCTTGCAGCGATCGGCGGTGTACATATACGGGTGCCAGCCGTCGCCCAACGTCGCCGCCCGGCGCATCGGCCCGTCTTGGCGGCCCGATACCCAAATTGGAATTCCACCCGGTTGGACCGGCTTCGGTAACATGTCGACGTCTTTCAACTGAAAGATCTTGCCGTCATAGTCGAAGCGCTCACCCGTCCAGTAGTTACGAATGATCTCGAGACCCTCGGTCGCGCGGCGGCCGCGCTCTTTGATTGGCACACCACAGCCGTGAAATTCGCGGGGATAATCGCCGCCGACGCCAACCGTTAGCAGCGCCCGGCCGCCTGACAAAACGTCGAGGCAGGAGAATTCCTTGGCAACAATTGTTGGATGCCGCAGCGGCAGCAGCAACGTTGCGGGCCCGAGCTTAATGCGCGAGGTAATGGCGGCGGCATAGTTCAGAATCGTAACCGCATCGAGAATCGGCCGGTGATAAACAATGTGCTCGCCCGTGAAGAAACCGTCATAGCCGCACTCTTCAACCGCACGAATATCGTCAGCCGACCAGTGGTCGCCGCCGCAGGTTATTCCGAACTTAGCTGGCATCGTCGCTCCCTTCCCGCACGCCGCTACTTATCGACGCGGTATTTTTCGATCTTCTCCGGATCGAGTTCGACGCCAAGACCTGGCCCGTCCGGCACCCGGAGGCAACCATCTTGATAGGCGAACGGCTCGGTGATTACGTCGTCGGTGTAGAACACGCCGCCCACTTTGGTCTGCTCGCGCCCGGCCAGTGTGTTGATCGTGATCACGGCCGGCCACATCGTCCCTTCGAGCGCCGCCGCCAGGTGCAGATTGGCGGCATTGCCGACACCGCCCTCAAGCGACCCGTTTACGTTGGTCGGCAAACCGGCGGCGCGGCCGATCGTCCCGATCTCCATCGCCCGCAGCAATCCCGCGGCTTTGGTGTAATAGATCGACAGGAGATCGGCGGCCCCGTGTTTGACCACCTCCATCGCGTCCTGCGGCGACCAGCACCCTTCGTCGACGATGACCGAGACGTCGACCGCATCGACCACCCGTTTCATCGCATCGATACCCTCGACCGGCTGCTCGACCGCAATGATGCCGGCCTCGCCCCCCATCGCGCGGATCGTGTTGATCGCACCCTTGACATCGCGGTAGCCGCGATTGACATCGGGGTAGATCCGCACCTCGTCGCCCACCGCGCGGCGCACCGCCTTCATGATTTCCAGATCCTCGACGTAATCACCGCCAACCTTGACCTGCAGCCAACCCACCCCATCGGCGACCACTTGGGCCGCTTCCTGGGCCGAATCCGCCGGCGCCGCGAGCCCGACGCTATGGCAGATCGGGATGTCGTGGCGGGCCGCGCCGCCCAGCAGTTGATAGAGCGGCATCTCGGCATCCTTGGCGACGATGTCGAGCATAGCGCACTCGATCATCGACTTGGTGTAGGGATAGCCGCGCACATGGATATCGAGCTCGGCAAACAAAGATTTAAGGTCGCGCGGATCCGCACCCATCAGCATCGGGCCAATGACGTCGCGGACCAGGTAACAAACGATCTGCGGATCCTCGCCGAAATAGCGGCCGTATTCGCCGCCCCAACTCAGGATCGCGGGCGCTTCACCGAGTCCGGTGATGCCATCATCGGTGGTGAGTTTCAAAATCACATAGCGGCCGATCGCATCCTTCAGCGACCGCCACGTGTAGCTCGAGCGCCGCGGCAAATCGATGACGATGGTTTCGATCTCGGTGATCTTCATTTGTCCGACCCTGTTTGACGGTAGGCTTTGTCGGCCGCCTCGGACGAGACCTTGCCTTCACGCAAATCTTGCTCCACTGCGCCGGCATCGCGCTCTGTTGCGGGTCCGAAGCCACCGCCGCCTTGGGTCAACATGCTGAACACGTCGCCGCGCCGCAGCGTTCGATTGACGGTCTTGGAGTGAAGTTCGACCGGCTCGGAGCCCTCGGGGTTGAGTTGCATGCGACCCGTCGCGCCGGGACCGCCGCCGAACAGACCGAACGGTTCGATTTTGAACTTGTCGAACTGCGTATTCAGCGAGCCGCTCTCGTCGAGGAATTCGATATCACGACGCACGCCAAGGCCGCCGCGATATTGGCCGGTGCCACCGGTATCAGGCAAGAACTCGTAGCGTTTGAAGCGCAAGGGGTAAGTGCTTTCAACCATCTCAATCGGCGTGTTGGCGAGGTTGTGGATGCCCTGCGAGTAGCAATCGAGCCCGTCCTTGGTCTGTCGCGCGCCGCCGCCGCCCACCTCAATATCGAAGAAAATCCAGTCTTTGCGGTCACCCGCACCGTCGCCCGACAGAATGTACACATTCGACATGCCGTAATAAGCCGCCGTGATGCGCTCAGGCACAATTTCGGAGAGCGCCAGCATCAGGGAATTAACGATCGTATGAGTAATCGCATTGCGCCCAACCACCGGCGCCGGCGGCACCGCATTGACTACCGTTCCCTCCGGCGCCGTGATCTCGATCGGTTTGTAGACCCCGTAATTGGCCGGGATAGTCGGGTCGAGGATTGACAGGATCGCGAAATAGGTCGCTGATTCGCAACTCGAGATCGTCGCATTGATCGGCGATCGGCGCTGCGGATCGGTGCCCGTGAAATCGATGTGGATGGTGCCGTCGCCGATCGTAACCTTGGTCACGATCTTGATCGGCTCGTCCTTCACACCATCATCGTCGACGTAATATTCAGCCTCATAGACGCCGGCCGGTAGCTCCCGCAACTTGTCGCGCAGCCGCGCCTCCGACGTTTCGATCGCTTCCTCCATGCAGTCCCTGAAGGTGCCGACCCCGTAGCGCTCGATCAGTTCGAGCACGCCGTCGCGCCCGATCTCGAGGGCCGCGGTCTGTGAGCGCAAGTCCCCAATCGTCATCTCGGGCTGGCGAATATTGGCCTCGATCACCGCGAATAGGCGTTCGTTGAGCTTGCCTTCTTCGAACAGCTTGATCGGCGGTATCCGTAAACCTTCCTGGTAGATCTCAACCGCGTCGCCGGCGTAGCTGCCTGGCCGCATGCCGCCGATATCGAGGTGATGGCCAAGCGTGCCGCAAATCGCCACCAACTCACCGTCCGCGAAAACCGGCAGAAAGGTCTGAACATCCGGTAAATGCTGGCCGCCGCTATAGGGATCGTTGGTTACGATGATGTCGCCGGGCCGCCACTGTTCAATCGGGATCGCCTCGTCAAGCGCGGTGCGCAGCGAACGCGACATCGAATTGAGATGGATCGGAATGCGACACGACTGCGCGATGATCCGCCCCTCGATATCGAACATCGCGGTCGAATAATCGAGCATCTCGCGGATCACGGTGGAATAGGACGTGCGCAGGATGGTCGCCGCCATCTGCTCGGCGACGCCAACCAGGGCATTGTTGACCACTTCGAACGTAATCGGATCGACCCGCATTCGGCTATCCTCTCATGCGTTCATCGGGGTGTTGATCGGGGTCTTTGCGGTCATTGGCCGATCGAGATCATCAGATTGCCGAGCTCATCGACATGTGCACGCTGGCCGGGATGGATCACGGTCGTGGTATCGGTCTGCTCGACCACCGCGGGCCCCTCAAACTCTGCTTCCGGGCCCAGCGCCTCGCGATCGTAGATCGCAGCATCGACGAACCCGCCGGCCTCGTCGAAATATACCTTGCGCGTTTCCATGGCCTCAGCCGGCGCACCGGTTTTCGCCGCGGTTTGAATCGATGGCGCCGCCATCAACCCGATTGCCGCGACCCGGCCACTGACGAACTCGACGGGCTTTTCAGGGTGGTGGTGGGCATAGAGCTGTTGATGCAAATCGTGGAAGCCTTGAACAATTGCCGCCACGGCGGCCTCGTCGAGAACACCGGCCGGCACCGCGACATTGACCTCGTAGGCCTGACCGACGTAGCGAAAATCCGCCGAGCGCTGCAGCTCCTGTCTCTCCTCGGCAACGCCATCGCGGTCCAGCGCGGCGGCGCCCTCGGCGTCGAGGTCGGCAAACAAAGGGGCGATGTTGGCGGCATTGATCGCATCGCCGCCGAATACCTTGGTTTGTGCAAAATCGTGGCGAATATCCGCCATCACCAAGCCCACGGCTGAAAAAACACCAGGCCGTTCGGGCACCAAGACACGCTCGATGCCCACTGCCTGCGCCAGCGCCGCGGCATGCATCGGTCCGGCGCCGCCAAACGCGACCAGCGTGATATCGCGCGGGTCGTAGCCCTTCTCGGCCGAACTCACACGCACCGCGCGTTCCATGTTGGCATTGGCGATACGTATGATCCCGGCGGCGGCAGCTTCGACCGACATCGCCAACGGCGTGCCGATCTTTTCGTCCAGCACGGCTTTGGCGGCCTCAAGATCGAGTTTCATCTCGCCGCCGAGGAACCGATCGGGATGCAGTCGTCCCAACACCAAATTGGCATCGGAAACGGTGGGCTCCGCCCCGCCCCGCCCGTAAGACGCCGGACCCGGGTCAGCCCCGGCGCTCTGCGGTCCGACATGCAGACCGCCCCAATTGTCGAGCCAGGCGATGCTGCCGGCACCAGCGCCAATCGTATTGATCTCGATCATCGGCACCTTGACCGGCCGTTCGGCAATCGTTGCCTCGGTGGTCATGCGCAACTCGCCTTTGTGGATCAGCGAGATGTCGGTGCTGGTGCCGCCCATATCGACGCCGAGCAAATTGACGTGCTGCGAGGCCTGACCAATCCGCTGCACCGCCAGCGCCCCGCCGGCCGGTCCTGAGGTAATCATGCGTACCGGGTAGTCCTGCGCGGCATCAACTGTTAACGAGCCGCCGTTCGATTGCATCAGCAAAACTTTGGCGTTGGGCAGCACACCCTGAATGCGCGGCGTGATCTCTTCGAGATAGCGGGTTACCAGCGGCATCGACGCCGCGTTCAAGACCACCGTGCTCATGCGTTCGAATTCGCGGATTTCGCGGCACACTTCGTGTGAGGTCGAGACGCTTTTCCCCGGCAGCTCCTGGCGCAGCCAATCACGCACGATCGCTTCGTTGGTTGGATTGACAAATGAATTAAGAAAGCAGATAGCGACCGCCTCGGTCGCGCCGTGGTCTCGAATTTCTTTACACAGGGCGGCGACCGCTTGCCGGTCGGGCTCGGCGAGAACCTCGCCCTCGGCGGTGGTGCGTTCATCAACCCCGTAGCGGCGTTCGCGCGGCACGACGGGAACTTCCTTGTCCTGCTGCAAATCATACATATCAGGGCGGAAGTGGCGGCCAATTTCGAGCACGTCGCGAAACCCCTCAGTCGCGAGCAGCGTTGTCGGCGGCAGTTTGTTCTCGAGGACGGCATTGGTGACGAGCGTGGTGCCATGGACCAGCAGGCTCACGTCGCCGGGATCGGCACCGGCGTGTTCGAGCCCGCGCTCGACCGCGTCGAGTAGCGCGCCGGCCGGATCACCGCGCCGGCTCGGTACCTTGGCGATGGTTACGCGGCCGGACTCCTCCTCCAACACGGTAATGTCGGTGAAGGTCCCACCAATGTCGACGCCAAGCCGGATCGTCGCCATCCTCACGCCCCCGATTGTTGGCCGAACACGGCCCCATATTTGAACTTGCAGCGATCGATACGATAGGAGATCACGCCTGCCTCGACCGGCACACCACCGTCGATATTCCACGTATAGGTATTAGCAACCACCAGGGTTCGCGAGGCGACACCGAGCGCGGTGGCGACATCGCCCGAGGCCGAGATGATTTCGCTCTCCCAATCGACCTCGACCACCGGCGATCCGACGACTCCTTCGAGCACGCGCGACGCATCCTCGGTTTCGACGAGTTCTGGGTTGAAGCGGCCACTGATCTCGGGGGGGTAGAAGCGCCGGTCATGGCAGACGATGCGATCATCGACCACGCGCACCAGCGACAACGACCCAACTGTGGCATCGTCCGCAAGCCGCAGCCGCTCGCGCACAAATGAAGGCGCCGGCGCTTTGGCATCGAACGAAAGCACGCGGGTTTCGAACGCGACCCCCTGCTCGGTTAGATCACGCTCAAAGCTGTAGAGCGGTGCAAACCGTCGGGTGATCTTGGGCGGACTTACCGTCGTGCCGCGTCCCCGAAGGCGTGACACCAGGCCGCTTTTTTCGAGCAGGTCGAGCGCACCGCGCACGGTCACCCGACTGACGCCAAAGCGACGCGCCAATTGTTCCTCGGTGGGCAACAACGAGTTCGGCGCCAATACACTGATTTCGTTCTGCAGCGTATCGGCAACATCGAGATACCGCGGAGATCTTGCGCTTGTGGCCATAACGGTCGGTAGTCCCCTCCGGCCTCGGATTCTCAGAAATCAAAACTATTTGTCAATACAAATTGGTAGTAACAAATACGCTACGATTGGGAATGATATATTTCTCCAACGATCAGAGCAGAATCGCGCACCGGCGAATATGCAGCTCGCCAACCGGAGCCATTGGGATGCGGTTACTTTTCTCGTTTATTGCCATCTATCTGGCCGCCGTCGCACCGGTCGATGCGCAACCCAAAGAGCCCACCACCTATACCAAGATTTTCAGTGACATTCAGGGCAAGCTCGAGGCCTGCCTATCAAATTTGAGCGGACCTGCGCCGGCACAATGCCTCGACATCATCTGGGTCCAAGCCGACGTTACCGGCGACGGTCTCCTCAGCACTGCCGAGATCAACAGAATGTTCCGCATCGCCGGCGCCGGGTTCGCTTACCTCGATTACGTCGACAAACACGAATCCTATCAGGCGGGCCGGCAAACCGGCCCCGCCGCGGCGCCACCGGAAAACCAGGAATTTGCGGCCGCCGCCGGATTTAGCGTGCTCGGCCCTCTGATCACGCCGTTGGTAATCGCCAACCTCGACTACGACGACGATGGTCTACTGTCACGCGGTGAGGTCCTCCAGGATACAGGGTGGGAAAACGTCGTCGCCGCGTTCGCATCGGAGCGCGACCGACTTCCCGCGCGCGCCTTCGAAGCCTACCAGCTATTGCAGCAACTGCTTGGCGACCAGACCGGCGCGCTGGGCCAACCAAAGCTCGACCTGCCGCGTCGGAAACCACCACCGCCGCAGCAAGCATCCCGGCCGCCGGTCAAAGCCCGTCCAATTCCCGGACCGGCCAACGGTGACATCGAGATGGTTCGCCGCCAGCTTCATGAATGCTGGATTTTGCCCGCCGACCTCGGTGAAGCTGGCGTCATGCGGGTGACGGTTCGCGTCCGGTTCAATCCCGACGGGTCCTTGAACGGCACACCGAAGGTAACCGAGCGTTTCGGCCGAACCAGCGCTAATACAAAGCCGTTTCGGACGCTTGAAGAAAGCGTGATCAGCGCAGTCCTGCGATGTACACCGCTCGTCCGCTTGCCGAGCAACCCTTCCGGCTGGTCGGACGCCGAGTATGTCTTCGACCTCAAAGACATTCCTGGCTAAGGGACATCTACGGTGGCCGACGCTTTCGTCGCCGACATTGGCGGCACCAATTTACGCGTCGCCGCAATAGTCCAGCGAGACCAAACCGGTACCCCAACGGTCGCGCCACAAACTTTGGTCTGTAGCGATTACGACGACATCCTGGCGGCACTAACCGAAGGACTCCGCCGCCTGGACCTGTCACCCCGCCGCGGGGCTATCGCGATCGCTGGACCCGTTACCCGGGATCGCGTTGCAATGACCAACGGTCCGTGGACCTTCTCGATCGACCGGCTTGCGCACGACCTCACGCTCGACGAACTTCGCGTCGTCAACGACCTCGAAGCGCTCGCCCATGCTCTGCCGCACCTCCGTCCGCAAGACCTCGAGCAGATCGGTGGCACCACATCCGAAGATATTTCTGCCCGCGCAGTGGTTGCCCCGGGAACCGGGCTGGGCGTCTCCGGCTCGCTCGCGGCCGGTGACCATGTAGCGGCAATCTCCGGCGAAGGTGGGCACGTCGATTTCGCACCGGCGAATGAACGAGAGATTGAAATCTGGCGCTGGTTTGCCAACCGCCACGATCATGTATCGGCGGAACGAATTCTCTCAGAGGCCAACCCGAAACTAGTTGAGTGATTTCAGTCGGTTGTGGCTTACTCGGTTGTGTCAAAGCAAACGAGGAGGCACAACATGTGGACCGAAATCACTCGCCCGAATTATGAGCGCCGTGGCGGGCGCTACGCAAGCGACCTGACGGATCGAGAGTGGGCGTTGATCGCGCCGCTCATGCCGCCGCGCAAGAAGATCGGCCGGCCGAGGACGACGGACCTGCGCCATGTCATGGATGCGGTCATGTACATGGCCTCGACGGGCTGCCAGTGGGCGATGTTGCCGAACGACTTCCCTCCGCCTTCCACGGTCCAGCGCTATTTCTACGACTGGCGCTCCAACGGCCTGCTGGAGAGCATCAACCATCACCTGGTCATGGCGGCCCGGGAGCTGGAAGGACGCGAGGCCGGCCCGAGCGCCGGGGTGATCGACAGCCAGAGCGTGAAAACCACGGAAAGCGGTGGTGTTCGGGGCTATGACGCGGGCAAGAAGATCAAGGGCCGCAAGCGTCACATCGTCACCGATACACTCGGCCTGCTGGTCGGCCTGATCGTGCACGCAGCCGATATCCAGGACCGCGACGGCGCGCCCGAGGTCCTCAAATCGATCCGTCATCGCTTCCCCCGGCTGCGTCACCTCTTCGCCGACGCCGCCTACGCGGGACCGAAACTCGAGGGCGCCCTTGAGGACATCGGCCGCTGGAAGCTCGAGATCATCAAGCGCTCAGACACCGCCCAGGGCTTCGAGCTCCTGCCCAGACGATGGGTCGTCGAGAGGACCTTCGCCTGGCTCAACCGATGCCGTCGACTGGCCAAGGATTGGGAGAAATCAATCGCCTCCGCACAGGCATGGATTCTTGTCGCCAACATCCGACTCCTCACAAGGCGGCTCGCAAGGTACTGTTATCAAACATAGAGTTTCGAGTCGGACTCTCAGGCCCGGGTCTTGTCGATCTCTACGCCGCCATCACCGACATTGATGAAAACAAGCCGGCGGTCGCCCCGTCGGACATAGATGCCGAGGCTATCGCGAGCTTGGCGCGAGCAAGAAGTTGTCCGGTCGCCCTTGCGGCGGTTCGTGACTTCTCGGCAATACTAGGTGCGGTTGCCGGTGATCTCGCCCTGACGCTGGGTGCACGCGGTGGCGTTTACCTCGCCGGCGGCGTTCTCACCGGCCTCGGCGACGCGTTCGATCGTCCCACCTTTCGCCATCGCTTCGAAAACAAGGGGCGCTTTGGTGACTATCTCCGGCCGATCCCGTGCCACCTTATCCATGCGCCGCATCCGACGTTGACCGGCCTCGCCCATTTACTCGATCGCTGACTTGCGGCGCTCAGGCAGCGGTGATCGCCGGCGCCGCGTTCTCCAGCGCGCGGAGAAAGCTATCGCGCCAGGTATCGAGATCATTGCGCCGTAGCTGATCCATATTGGCCCCCCACCGCCGGCGCCGTTCTTTAAGCGGCATGCGCAGCGCCTGCCAGATCGTATCGGTGACCTCCTCGGTGTCGTAGGGATTGATAATCAGCGCTTCAGGCAGTCGCCAGGCGGCACCGGCGAATTTCGATAGCACAAGGATCCCGGGATCCTCCTCGGCCTGGGCCGCGACATATTCCATCGCCACCAGGTTCATACCGTCACGGAAGGGGGTAACCAGGCCGACCTTGGCCGCACGATAGAGTCCGGCGAGTTGGCGCCGCTCGAAGGAGCGGTTGATATAGCGCAGCGGCATCCAATCGGGTTCGGCGAAGCGCCCGTTGATGTGTCCCGCGAGCTGCTCCAACTCGCGGCGTATAACCTGGTATTCCGGCACTTCACCGCGCGATATCGGCGCGATCTGCATATACGTGACCTGGCCGCGCATCTCAGGATACTTTGCCAGCATTCGCTCGTAAGCGAGGAAGCGCTCGTTCATACCTTTGGAATAGTCCAAACGATCGATACTGATAATCAAGTCGGTGCGCAGCGAGCGACGGGTGCGCTGGTAGTGGCCCTTGGCGACGCTTCCCGTCGCAATCGCGGCAAATTCTTTGGCATCGATGCCAATCGGAAACACGCCGGCCTTTGACGTGCGGCCATAGGCTGTAATGCTGCCGTCACGTTTTATCTGACCTCCGGCTATGTGCTCGACATAATCGACGAACGATCCGAGATCGGTTGCGGTTTGGAAACCGATCAGGTCGTAGCCCAGCAGCGCTTCAACGAGTTCGCGATGATGCGGCAGTGTGAGCAGGAGCTGTGCCGATGGAAACGGGATGTGCAGGAAAAATCCCATCTTCTGGCTACAGCCGCGCGCGCGCAGCGCGTGGCCGAGCGGGATCAGATGGTAGTCATGCACCCACACCAGATCATCCGGTTTGAGCAATTTTGCCAGATGGCGCGCGAAATCGGCATTAACACGTGTGTAGCCCCGATAAAACGCGCGGTCGTAGGCGGTGAGGTCGGTGCGGTAGTGGAACAAAGGCCACAATGTGCGATTGGCAAAGCCGTTGTAATATTCGTTGCGATCGGCGGGCGAGAGGTCGAGCGTCGCATAGGTGATGCCGCCGGCGTCGATGATCTTGGGGGCACGTTGCTTTCGTTTGGAGACCTCGCCGCTCCACCCGAACCACATGCCGCCTGTCGCGCGTAGCGCCGCTTCGAGCGCGACCGCGAGACCACCGGCTTTCGCGGTCGTCTTGGTCGGATCTCGGGCAACGGCAACACGATTGGAAGCGACGACGATTCGTCTCACAAAACGCTTTCCCACGTTCGGCTGAGGCGCAGCGCGCAGTTGATAAGCCCAACTAAAGAATACGTCTGGGGGAAGTTCCCCCACAGCTCGCCACTATCGATCTCGAGGTCCTCGGACAACAGCCCGAGATGATTACGCTTCAAGAGCAGTTCCTCGAAGATCTCACGCGCCTCGTCCCGACGGCCCAGGGCCGCCAACGCTTCAACATACCAGAAACTGCAAATGATGAATGAGTTTGTCGGGGCGCCGAAATCATCGGCCTCGTGGTAGCGCATGAGATGCGGACCACGCCGCAATCGTTTTTCGACCGCGACCAGTGTTTTTTCGAAGCGGCTATCGCCGGGTTGGAGAAAGCCGACCTCGTGCATCAGCAGGAGACTGGCGTCGAGCCGGTCGCCGCCGAAGTAATCTGCAAAGCTATCGATCTCCGGGTTCCACGCCTGCTCTTCTATCGCGGCACGAACTTTGTCGGCTCGGCGCGACCAGTAGCTCGCGCGACGACGCAAGCCCAGATGGTCAGCGATTTTTGCCAGACGATCGCATGCTGCCCAGCACATCAGGCTCGACGAGGTGTGTACCCGCACGTTGCCGCGCTGCTCCCACATACTCGCGTCGGGCTGGTCATGGAGCTTGTAGGCGCGCTCGCCAACCGCTTCGAGCCGTTCGAAGTCCTCGGGCCCGGCTTGGCGGAACAGGCGTTTGTCGAAAAAGGCTTGGGTGCTGGCCAGCACGATGTCGCCATAAACGTCGTGTTGAATCTGCTCATATGCCTGATTGCCGACGCGCACCGGGCCCATGCCGCGATAACCATCGAGAGTCGTGATCTCGCGTTCCAACAACTGGGTTTCGAGCGCAATGCCGTAGACCGGCTGAATATCCCCGCCATCAGCCATCGCCATGATATTGGACAGATAACGGAGGTAGTTTTCGAGGATCCGAACCGCACCCAAACGGTTAAGTGCGCGCACCACAAAGAACGCATCACGCAGCCAGCAGTAGCGATAATCCCAATTGCGGCCGCTGTCAGCCGACTCCGGGATCGACGTCGTCATGGCGGCAACGATCGCGCCGGTTTCTTCGAAGCTGCACAATTTGATGGTGATCGCGGCGCGGATCACAGCATCCTGCCACTCCAACGGCAGCGCTTGCTGGCGGATCCAGTCGCGCCAATAATCGCGGGTGCGATCAAAAAATTCCGATGTTGCCGCCGCTGGCGAACGGGTAAGCGGTTCATCCGGGCCGAGCACGAACGAAAGGGGCTCATCGAGGAAAAACGCCGTCTCTTCCAGAATGTAAGAAGGCGGCGCATCGGTGGTGAGTCGAATTGTCGCGGTCTCGCCGACGTAGCGAATGTGATTGCTGCCGTGGGTGATCTCGGGATCAGCCGCGCCGTAACCCGAGGTCGGCCGCAACCGCACGCGAATACGCGGTGTGCCCGCCAAACGTCGCACGATGCGATTAATCATCAACGGCCGGAAAACCCGACCGAGTTGTTCGAAACGCGGCGTAAAGTCGGTGATCTCGATCGCCCCGCCGCGATCATCGAATAGGCGCGTAATCAGGATCGCGGTGTTTTCGATATATTCCTGTTCGCCGCGAGTGTGATGATCCAGGGCAATTTCGAACGCGCCGCGCGGATCTTCGTCGTGGTCTCGTCCGTTCAGTAATTTGCAGAAAACAGGGTCGCCATCAAACCGTGGTAAGCACCACCAGATGATTCGTGCCCGCTGGTCGACCAGCGCGGCCGTCGAGCAGTTACCGATTGGCCCTAGATTGAGATCGGTCATATCAACTCCTCAAACCTGCCGTTCCCCACGCGTCTCCCATATCCCTCACGAACGCCCTGTATCGTTCACATCGCCAACTGTACCGGGATTGCTTGCAGCCACGCGCCTAGAGCGGCGACATCGGCAACCCGACATCGCGCCGCGGTCTCTCCGTTCGCGCCGACCCGAATACTAACGCCCCCCATGTCGTTGGCGACCGAGAACGCCGCTTCATCGGTGATGTCATCGCCGATGAAGACGGGCGTGCGCCCAATGAACGGGACCTCACCCATGAACGCGGTCAGCGCACCTCCCTTGTCCGCGCGCGCCGGTTTCACTTCATAAACCATCTTGCCCGCGAGGATTCCGAGGCCATCATCCCGACCGCTCACCAGATCGTGCATGATCTTCCGGCAGGAATCGCCGAACTGCGGGGCGCGACGGTAGTGCAGCGCGATCGTCACGCCCTTGTCTTCGACCAGGACGCCGGGATGCTCCGCGGCAAAGGCCTGGAGCTGGCTGGTGATGTCGTGAAGGCGGTCGTTCGGTGCCGATGTTTGCTCGCGCGTACCATCGGCGCGGCGACGCTCAAGCCCATGCAGGCCTGCCGCCGAAAATCGATGAGGTGCGAGATAGCTGTCGAGTTGAGCGATTGGTCGGCCGCTCACGATTGCCAGCGCGCCGCCGAGGCTGACCTCGAGGCGCTCTAGGAGAATGAGCAACGCCGCATCGACATGGACCGTATCCGGCGTTTCCGCCAGTTCGACGATGCTGCCATCAAAGTCGAGAAACAGGGCCCAATCGCTGCGGGGCTGAGGAAGCAATGACTGCGACATTCGGCACTAACCTCGACCAATCCCACCTCACTCCACGTGCAGGTGGCCAAGCCGTTACAAATCCTCGACGACCATAGCGGCCCGCACCATGATGTTGTAGAGCCAAACCGCAGCTAAGGAAGTGTCCCCGATCACGTCTGTTTGCGCTTAGCGACACCCGAGACCTACAGGCATCCGGGTAGGGATTCCCCGAGATCGGCGTAGCGATGCCCCGAATTGTGAGATCTCGCTGGGTGAACTAGGTTTCCCATGCTGTCTGCGACACTGCAGCTGCGGCCGCTACGCCACCTACGCGTGCGGCCGCATTTTTTTGGCCGCCATTTCCTCCCCTGTGTTGCTCCGATTTTTTTTCGGTGGTGCCGCGCGCACCGCACTTTAGACTGCTACCCACGTCGACGAACGCGGGGGCACTCTCGCCCATCGTGCAAATGGGAGGACGCTATGGGGATAGAAAAGGTCGCTCAGGTTGGGCACGTCATGCACGTTTATGATTTCAGGGTCAAACCCGGCACCGGAGATAAATTCATCAACGAATTCGACGTGTTCGACGTCTCCGACGAAAACCTCATGCACAAATCCTCAGCTCAGATAAAGGACGGCGTGTTGTGCCGTGATACCACCGATGCCGATCACTTCTACCTGATCGGCGAGTGGGCCAGCGTCGAGGCTCACCGGGCCATCCTCACAGCGATGCGCGAAGGCGATCCGCCCCCCTTCCTGCAATACATCGAGGGCGATGGGTTTCTGCCGGTCTATGCCGAGGTCGTGGCGCCGACCTACTAGCGGACCGCGCTATCTTCGTCGAACAACCGCGTAAACCCTCGTCCCATGGCCTCGACCGATCCAACTCTCGACCCCGCGCTGCGAAGTTGGGTCGACTCGGCCAATGACGAAACCGGTGATTTCCCCGTCCAGAATCTGCCGATCGGAATATTTCGGCGGCGCGGGACGAGGCAGGCAGCGCGTGCCGGCATTGCGATAGGCGACCAGGTTCTCGACGTCGTCGCCTGCCGGGCCAAGGGATGGTTTGACGACCATGCCGCCGCCGCGGCGGCCGCGGCATGTCGTGCTTCATCGCTCAATGGGTTGATGGCACTGGGCCGCACCGCGCAAGGTGCCCTACGCCAGCGCGTGTCCGAACTGCTGCGTCACGATAGCGACCTCGGGGTCGCCGCTCGCGATCACGCCGGCGAGATTCTTGCCGCGCAGAGTTCGGTCGAGATGCTCAACCCCGTCCGGGTTGGCAACTTCACCGACTTTTTTGCATCGGTCTATCATGCGTCAAACGTAGGCCGCCTGTTTCGGCCGGATCAACCGCTGCAGCCCAACTACAAGCACGTCCCGATCGCCTATCACGGGCGCGCATCGTCGGTGGCGGTCAGCGGGTCGCCGTGCTGCCGCCCGCATGGTCAGCGCCGGCCCGCCGGCGCGGAAACACCGTCGTTCGGACCTAGCGACCGGCTCGACTTCGAACTCGAGGTCGGCGTTTTCATCGGTCAAGGCAACGAACTCGGTAGACCGATACCCCTGGCCCGTGCCGACGCTCACGTGTTCGGGCTTTGCCTGCTGAACGATTGGTCGGCCCGCGACATACAGGCTTGGGAATACCAGCCTTTGGGACCGTTTCTCGCCAAGAGTTTTCTCACCACGATCTCGCCCTGGGTCGTCACCCTCGATGCCTTGGCACCGTTTCGTGCACCCGCGCTGGTTCGACCCGCGGGTGATCCGGTTCCACTGTCCTACCTCGCCGACGCCGCCGATCAGAGCAGCGGCGGGTTGGACATCACCCTGGAGGTCTATCTCAGCAGCGCGGCGATGCGGACAGCCGGGACCGAACCGACGTTGCTCACCCGCAGCAATTCGCGCCACCTCTATTGGACAATTTTCCAGATGCTCACGCATCACACGAGCAATGGCTGCAACATTGAGCCCGGCGATCTGTTCGGCACCGGAACCGCATCCGGCCCCACCTCGGACTCGCGTGGTTGCCTCCTTGAGATGAACCAGGGCGGCAAGGTCGCAATCGATTTGCCCGGTGGTGAGACACGCACTTGGCTCGAGGATGGTGACGAGGTCGTGTTCCGCGCCTACTGCGAAACCGAGCATGCGGTTCGCATCGGCTTTGGCGAGTGTCGCGGCATCGTCGCCGCGGCTGTTGCTTTAACGGACCAGTGACCGTACGGCCTCCTCAGACGATACTTGTCTCGTTTCTTGCATCGTGGGCACATACGTCGTTGTCGCGCCCAATTTCTCGGCGATCGCGTAAAGACGATCCGCAATTTCTAAAATTGGCGCACTCGGCGCGCGGTCTCGCCGGGCGAGCTCTCGTAAAGAAATTGTCGCGTTTCTCAGGCGATCGATATAGTCGGCGTAGTCAGCATCGGCCACGATCTATACCTTTCTAGTGCTACCATAAGAAGCAATAATACCCATGTGATCAACCCATGGTAATTGGGAATAACGACTCCCAAGATGCGGGTAGTTGCCCGATTCAGGAAGGGGTATGCCTTTTAACGGGGGCCGATACCGGGGCGGCGGTTGAAAGAAGCGATCGAAACGCGATAGACGAGAGGCCGCCCCAAGGAGCATTAAGATGACACGCAACGAAATCGCCAGGGTTCAGGACTATCTTCGCCGCACATTCGCCAACGACCGCATAGCGATTGATCCACCGGCGAAGGCGAACGCGCCCGTTGAGGTTCGCGTCGGCGACGAATTCATTGGCGTCCTCTATCGCGACGAAGACGAGGGCGAGGTCTCCTATTCCCTGAATGTCTCGATCTTGGAGGAGGATTTACCACCTGTCGTGGCGTTCGATGGCGGCGAGTAGTCTCACGCCCGCTATTCGCGGCTAATACGGAGTCTTGTAATTCGTGTGTGACGTCCGCGCGCTCAAAACCCGGATACAAGATTTCTAGGAGCTACCGGCCAAGGCTCACCGGTAATTTAAAGAATCCGCGGAACCGTGCCCGGCCTGCCCGCGTCGCGACGCCCGCGGGCTCAATTCGCCTAAAACGGCGAACCAGCCTGCCAATCGCTACCCGCCCCTCGAGTCGCGCAACCGAGAGACCGGCGCACGCATGGATGCCGCTCCCGAAGGCGAGATGCCGATTGGGCGCACGCGCGATATCGAGGCGGTGCGAATCTACGAACTCGGCAGCGTCCCGGTTGGCCGCTGCGATCCCGAGATGGACGTAGGTGCCCGCCGCCAGCGTCACGCCACCAAACTCGACAGCGCGGGTCAGCTTGCGGTTGCCGATCTGCACCGGGCTTTCGAACCGGAGGAATTCCTCAATCGCGCCGTCGATCAAATCGGGATTTCCGCGCAGGCGATCACATTGATCAGGAAACCGCATCAGCGCATCGACGCCGTTACCAATCAGATTGGTCGTCGTCTCATGCCCGGCATTGAGCACGAATATACAGTTGTGCAGGAGTTCGACCTCGCTCAAACCGTCGCCGCTGTCGTGATCGGCGATCAGCGTGCTGAGAATCTCCGGTTCGTCCTGATCGGCCGGTTCGCGCCGTCGCCGCGCAATGAGATCGCGAAGATAGGTCTTAAAATCATCAACCGCGGCGCAACCCTGTTTGACCTGGTCATCGCTCAAACTCGGCTCGAGGGCACCCAGAATGTCGAGCGACCATTGCCGCAGTGGGCCGCGCTCATCGCGCGGTACGCCGAGCAAGTCACCGATCAAATTGATCGGCAGCGCCGCCGCCAGATCGGCAATCAGGTCGACCTCGCCGCGTTCCTGCGCATCATCGAGCAAACCCTCAACCAGCGCCTCGACACGAGGCACCAGCTTGCGCAGCGTGGCCTGCGTGAAAAACGGCATCAGCAGGCGGCGCACTCGCGTGTGGTAGGGCGGATCGTTGAAAACCAAGCTGGTCGTGTGATGTTCGTAGAGTGCGGAGTCGCCGAACTTGGGCCGGAAATCGACCGTTTTGTCGGAACTGAACGCTGCCGGGTCACGATAGACGGCAACCAGGTCGCCGTAGCGGCTCAAAAAATACGACCCGTCAGCGAGTGCATGAATGGGGTCGTGCTCACGGAGCGCGCGATAAGTCGGGTAGGGGTCGTCAAGAAACGCCGGCGTAACTTTGGTAAGATCAAACGATTGGGCCAGCCGCAAATCGCCATCTCGTTGATTGGACGCGGCGCCCGTGGTCATCGCCAATCGTTCCCGCGCGTCGCCCAGAATGCAAAGGTTGCCAGGCAGTGGAGTCGTTTCGTCATCGGTCGCCATCGGCTCCGATGAGCGATAGATGAAAATCGCGCGACGAAGCTCGGCGGACTGGCGTTTCCACCAACCGCACTTAGCGGTGGTGACCGCCGTTCACCGCTTCCCATACCAGATTGTCGAAATGATGGGTGCCGTGCTCGCTGCGCCAGGATCGCTCCGCATCCACCATCAGGCGGCCGCCGCGATAACCGCGCGACCGGACTCCGGCGGCCTGCAGTTCCATTGCCTCCTTATCCTGCGGAAATACACCGAAGGCATAGTTATCCATATGCGCGAGGTCGTGCGCTGTCGGCGGGTTCGACGGGCACAGGCTGATAATTGCGCGCTTCGAAGTATCGGGCCCGGTCGCCTGGCTATGCAGCAGCTTGATGTTGGGCGGGCCCTGATGGGTGACGAAGATCAGGCTCGGCCACAAGTACCAGATGAAGACATCGCGCAGCACGGCCTCACCGAAATCGTACAGCAGCTTGTCCTTGTGCCCGTCGATCAGGTCATAATTGCCGTGAATAATGTGCTCCTGCCAATACTCTTCCTCTTTCGAATCCCAGCTGGTATCGAGGTAGCCGTTGTCGCTGCCCATGATCTGCGGATGAATGACCGGGCAGTGGTAGCACTCCAATCCGTCGGGCTGGAATTTCCAATTTGCAGCGACGTTCCATGTATCGGTGCGCGACCAGACGAGATCGTCGAACCCCGGAATTGCGCTTCGCATCGAATCGAGCAAACCGCCAGCCATGCTTTCGAGCGAAGGCCCGGCGTCGCTCAAATTCACAAAGACCATGGGGCCAAACGCCTCGACCCGAATTTCACTGAGCCCGAAATCGCCATGATCGAAACCGGCCACGTTCTCGGCATTGCCGGCCGCCTTGAGATTGCCTTCGAGATCGTACGACCAGGCATGGAACGGACACGTCAATATCGTGCGATTGCCCCTGCCCTCGACCAGGATGTGGCCGCGATGCATGCACACATTGTAGTAGGCGCGTAAGCCCCCGGCTTTGTCGCGGACCACGAATATTTTCTGATCGATGATGTCCGCCGTGATGTAGTCGCCGGGATTTTCGAGGTCTTCCACCAGCCCGACATATTGCCAGGTCTTGAACCAGATATTTTCTTTCTCGAGTTCGTAGATCTCATCGGCGAAATAGAAGTGCGGCGGCAGCGTGCCCGATTGCTCGGCGTCGGCAACAAACGGAACCTTGGGCTCGGCGAACACAGGATCGGCAGACATGATCTCTCTCCCTCGCGCACGAACGCGTCATCTAAGGCAGCATGGTCGCGCTCGCCGACCGTGCGGTCAACCCGGTCATAACGCCCCTAGCGTTATGACCACCCGACAGTCGATTTTGCTTAGCAAATCTGACGATAGGGCCGCTCAAGCCGACGCTCTAATACGTTTTCGATGCACGCCGACGAATGGCAGTCACCGACACCGTTCGCGTCGCCACGTCGATATCAAAAAGTAGCCGCCACGATCCGACCCGCCGACGAAATGAACCCTTGTAAACGCCGCGGAGAGCCGCGATGTCGCCATCGTAGGGATCTATCTCCATGCTCGTTAGCGCCTTAAGTATCCGGGTCTTGTCCTGTGTCGGCGCTGATCTGAGGGCGCGCTCCGCAGAGCGACCGACGATCACTCTCCACGTCATCGTTCCTTGAGCTTACCGAGCGGAACATATTCGCCTCGCTCGAGTTCGGCGCGGCCCGCTTCAATGGCTGCTATCTCGTCCGATGTCGCATCCGCTGTGGGGACATTCAGAAACCGCCGCAGCGCCTCACGCACAAATTCGCTGCGAGAGTAATGTCCCTGTTTGCGCTGTTGATCGATGCGATCGTAGAGCTCTTCGGGAATTGTCACGCTAAGCGTTTTGCTGCTCATGTACTCCTCGTCTATAGGATATAGCCATATTTTATCATATAGACTATGGCTTGGTAGAAGAAATATGGTTAGGTTGCGTGCTACGCGAGACCATTGTGGCGTGAGCATGGGGCCACTGCCAGAACGCCACAGGCGATCTGACCTCGACAGTCGATTTTGCGCAGCAAAATCTGACGATAGGGGTTGTTCTTCCCACGCGCATTGCTTGACTCACCCCGCCCGCTTCCTACGATGCCCCATGGCCTGCTCTGCAGTGGATTAAGCGATGGCGCGAGCAAACGAACTGCGATGGCCCTCACCTGATCTGTGCCGCGTCCCATACGCGGCATTCCTCGATCCGGGGATTTACGAACAAGAACAAGCGCAGCTATTCAACGGACCGGTTTGGCTGTTTCTCGGCTTGGAGGCCGAGATCCCCAATCCTGGCGACTACAAAACCACCTATGCCGGCGATGCCCCCGTGGTCATCGATCGTGCCGAAGATGGCTCGCTGCACGCATTCGTTAACAGCTGCGCCCACCGCGGCACGCTCGTCGTTCGGGATCGCCGCGGCAACGCGACCGACCACACCTGTGTTTATCACCACTGGTGCTACGACCTCCGCGGTAATTTGATTGGGGTCCCGTTTGAACGAGGGATCTCCGGAATTGGCGGCATGCCGGAAGACTTTGACCGCGGCGCCCACGCCCTGCAGAAGCTTCGCGTGGCGAGCTATCGGGGCGTGATTTTCGGGACCTTCGATGCCGCGGCTGAACCGCTCGACGATTTTCTCGATGTTCCGATTCGCGAGTTTCTCGATCGCCTGTTTGCCAAACCAATCGTCCTGCTCGGCCATCGCCGCCAACGCTTCCCCTGTAATTGGAAGCTCTATTACGAGAATTACGGGGATGGCTATCACGCCGGGTTGTTGCATCAGCTGGCGGCGGCGTTCGGCCTCCATCGTGCGACCCAGAAGGGAGCACGCACGCCCGATAAGCTTGGCCGCCACGCCGCTTCCTACGTCCAAGCCGATAGTGACGACCGCGATATCGTCGCGCAAAGTTACCAGGGCACCCGGCTCGGCCAGCAAATCGGCGATCCCCTGCAATTGGAAGATTTGTCTTTTGCCGGTTGGCGCGACGAGGTTGGCGACGGTCACGTCGTTCGAACCTGCAGTGTCTTTCCCAGCGCGCTGTTCGCCCAGGTCGGAAACGTCCTGGAAACCGAACAAATCCGCCCCAAGAGCGCCACCGAGTTCGAGCTTTATTGGACCTTTTTTGGCTACGCCGACGATGACGACGAACTCCGCCGCAAGCGCTTCGAGCAAGCCAACATGGTCGGCCCGGCCGGCTACAACAACATGGAGGACGGCGAGGTCGGCATCCTTGCCCAGCGCGGCATTCGCCGCCGCGGCGACGACCATTCGTTTATCGAGATGGGCGGTCGTGGCCCGGTCGACTATCACGACGGCCACCATCGAGTGTCCGAAACCATGGTCCGTGGTTTCTGGCAGTACTATTGCCGCCTGATGGGCGTCGACCCCAACGCTTCCGTTTGACGGCAATGATCGGCCGCGAAGCCTACGATCGTATCGTCGACCTCGAATATGCCTATGCCGCATGCCTGGACGATGATCGTCTTGAGGCGTGGCCGGATTTATTCGTCGAAGACTGCGTCTACAACATTACGACCCGTGAGAACGTCGAGGACGGACTGCCGCTCGGCATCTTCTACTGTCACAACCGGGCCCAGCTGCGTGATCGAGTCAAGATCTTGCGCAACGCCGCCGTGTTCTCGCTACGCTATTACCGCCACCTGGTCAGCAATATCAGAATCCTGGCGCACGAAGACGCTTTCTACGACGTCGAGGCGCACTACGCCGTCTACGCCACCGACGTGGTCGACGGCCACCACCGAAATCTTCAGCACCGGCAAGTATGTGAGCAAAGTGATCGAGAGCGACGGCGGGTTTCTATTCAAAGAGAAGGTCGTGATCGCCGACACCGCGTCGATTCCTAAGAACCTCTCCGTACCTTTGTAGATCTGACAGAACGCAACAAGAGTTCTGTCAGCGGCAGTCGAACCGCCCAGCGGTTCTGACGAGACCTCGCGAACACCAACGGTGTTCTGCGTCCGCGGCAGTCGAACCGCCCAGCGGTTCTGACGAAACCTCGCGAACACCAACGGTGTTCTACGTCCGCGGCAGTCGAACCGCCCAGCGGTTCTGACGAAACCTCGCGAACACCAACGGTGTTCTGCGTCAGCGGCAGTCGAACCGCCCAGCGGTTCTGACGAAACCTCACGAACACCAACGGTGTTCTGCGTCCGCGGCAGTCGAACCGCATAGCGGTTCTGACGAGAGCTCTCGAACACAAACGGTATTCTGCCCAGCAGTAAAATCTGAACAAAGCTCGCGAACACGTACCCGGCGCGGATCCACTAACGCCGGTATCGCCGGTCTCGTGTGGGCTTGACCGTGTTCCAAGCCGCGGCCGCATCGCGCATGGTTTTTCCCTGGTTTGCCGCGTCGGCGAAGTAATCGCGGATAAACTGATTGTATTCGCCGTGGTCGGCAATTTTTGGCGTGTAGCTCTTGTTCTCGCGGCGGTCTCGCTCGGCCACCCACTCGTCGATCAGATCGCCATACGTCAATCCGTCATTGGCCAGCCGATACTGATTGACGTGATAGGTGAAATGAAAGTCGGGGCCGATCTGCGCCTTGAAGAATTCGCGAGTTTTCCTGTCGTTCTTGTAGTTGATGACCGGCGAGTCGCGGCGCAGGAGCGTCGCGGAGTCACGCGGCGCCTTGGTTGGCGGTTTGCTGATTTCACTGAAATTCGTCCCGCCGGTTAGATGTGCCAGAATTCTGCTACTCAGTTCAGGTTTGTACCCGTGAGTGGGTAAGCCGAGTTGTCGCGCAAAGGCGATGAGATCTTGCTTCATCCAATAATATGTCTTGAAGTCATCTGCACGCATAGCCGGCGCGAGCAGTGGTTTACGCGCCTCGCGCTTGCGCCCTCTGGCCACGCGCACCCTAAACCCGCACTACGCCCTGAGTTCTGCCCGCAACGCCTGGGTCGCCGCCTCGTCGACCGTCAAGGTTTCCTCGTCGACCGTTCCCGTCAGCACCACACCGTAGGCATCCCTGGCGCGTTCGATCGTTTCCCAGCCGCGTAAGACGTCACCCTGCACGCGCGCAGGTTCACGGTCCAATGGATCGCCGTAGCCACCACCGCCGGCGTTGAGAAACCGTACTTTCTCGCCAAACTTAAGATCGAACTGAGTGACGCCGGGCATTTGCTCGGCCTCGCCATTCGCGCCGACCCGATAATGCGCCGACAGCTGGCCGTCACCGCCGCCGAGAACGCCTTGCGCTGGGTGAACCTGACTGTCCGAGGCGATGACGACTGTGATCGGATCATGTCGCGGGCCGTAGATAACCTCGGCCGACGGCGAACCGCTGCGGCGACCAGGCCCGCCAGATCCCGCCCGCAAGCGTTGGCAGTCGATCAGGATCGGGTGTTTGATCTCGACCAGTTCGACACTCTCACGGTAAATCATCCCGCCGCCGGCCGGGATTCCAAACGTCACCCAGCCATCGGCCTGAGGACCGGCCGGGCCACCGTTTACGTTGAGCGACAGTTGATTGATAAAGGGCTTGCCGTCGTGACGGTAGTCGGGACCAGAAACCACCGCGCTCATGCCGGTCCCGCCATGTGCCAAGCCGTGGCCGTCGCCAAGGGTCGCAAACGCCGATTGAATCACATTGATCAGGCGGTCGGCGATATTGGTCGTGGCCAGCGAGCAGGAGTACGGGAACTTCGGTTTACCGACGGCACAGCCCTCGCGGATATGGATCCGAATTCGCCGGAACGAACCGGCGTTGCGCGGGATGCCGGTTTCGAGAGCATTGAGGATGCCGATCAGCGTGTTGTTGCGGACGCAGGCTTCCGACTGGTTCAGCCCGCAAGGCACATTGTCGATGTTGTCGCGCAGGTCAACGTCGATGTAACCGGCGTCTGGGTCGATGTCGATCGCGACGTTGATGGGAATACCATCGGGCAACAGCGGCGGGATCGGATCATGCGTAACCGACGCTGCAACGTGCGCCTTCGATAGCTTGCCGATCGCTTGTGCGATGCGGCGCTCCGAATAGTCCAACCACTGGTCGATGAACGCCTTGATCGTCGCCACGCCATATTTGGCGCACAGCTCCTCGAGTCGCCGTTCGCCGATCCGCGCCGATCCCAGTGTGGCGAGAAAATCGCCGTACCACTGGTCGGGAACGCGGATCCGCGCGCGGCACATGCGGATGATGTCGTCGATCATCTCGTAGTCGCGCTGCACCCGCACGCACGGAAAGATCAGCGCGCCCTCTTCGTATACGTCGCGTGCGGATGCGTGATAGGTCGAGGGAACCGAATTGCCGATATCGGCCTGATGCGCCTTGGCACAGGTGGTGAACAAGTGCTCCCCGTCTACGAATACCGGTATGAGGATTGTTAGATCGGCCGCATGGGTGTTGCCGAGATAGGGATCGTTATGCACAAAGGCATCGCCCACGGCGAGATCGTCGTGCAGATCACACATCGACTGGGTTTGGATATCCGAACCGAAGACGTGAACTGGGATTCCGTCGGTTGCCGTCAACAGCAGATTATCGGCGGTGACGATGGTGCAGGAGAAATCGCGTGCGCTCGCGATCACGGTAGAGCGCGCGCTCCGCAGCAACGTGTTCGACATTTCCCGTACGATCGCGTCGACCCGGTTGGAAATGACCGAAACCGTTACCGGATCGAGTTCATCGGTTTGATCGAGGCTGTTGCTGTTCATGTCATCACCGAGTCTAGTAGATAGTTTCCGGTCGCGCTTCGGCGCGCGCTCATTCCTGGGTAGACAACCAACGTCGTGGTTGGCTCCTCAATAATCGCCGGGCCCGCGATCGTCGCGTTGGCTGGAACGTCTCGGCCTCGGAAGATCGGCGTCGCAACCGCGTCGTCACCAAAATAGGCCTCACGCTCGCCCTTCGGCGCGAGGGTGTCTGGTGTTACCTCGGCAGCACTCGCGCGCTCGGCTGGATCAAGCGGGATCGTTACCCGCCCCTTCCAATTCAAACATTCGAGCTCGCCCTCCGGATCCCAAACCGCATAGATGCGCTCGTGGATCCGATGAAACGCTTCGACCAAGGCGGCAATATCGGCGTCGCTGTGAAAGCGGTCAACCGGGAGCGGGATTTCCAGTTCCCAAATTTGGAAGCGATAGCGGCCCTCGACGACGTAGCTTTTGCGCGCCCGTTTTGCCGCATCGTCGCCAAGCGACGCGGCAAAACGATCGAGTTCGTCTTCGATCGCCTGCAACGCCGCATTGACGCCATCGAAATCGAAGCCGCCAGACGAAGTCACTCGGCTTGCCGCGTGTTCGAAGACGATGTCGGCGAACTGCATCCCGCAGGCACTGAGCACGCTCGCGGTCTCCGGTAAAATCACGCGGGCGCATTCAAGCTCGCGCGCGATCGGCATGATGTTGAGGCCGGCGGCACCGCCGCCGGCGACGATCACGCATTCGCGTGGATCAAAGCCCTCGGCGACCGTGATCTCCTGGATCGCTTTTATCATCAACTCGCCGGCAAGATTGTTAACCGCGTAGGCCGCGTTCTCGACTGAGATGCCAAGCGGCTCGGCAATGCTTGTGAGTGCCGCTCGTGCCGCATTGAGATCGAGCGCCATGCGTCCGCCGAGAAAGAAGTCCGGATCGATATAGCCCAGAACTGCGGCAGCGTCGGTCACGGTCGGCTCCTCCCCGCCGCCGCCATAGCACGCCGGGCCCGGATCGGCACCGGCGCTGTGCGGTCCGATCTGTAGGAGGCCACCGGGATCGATCCATGCGATGGAGCCGCCGCCGGCGCCAATGCTCCGCACATCGACCGCAGAAATACCGAGGATGTCGCCACGCCAGCGCCCGCCAATCCAGGTTTCGCGCGTGTGTTTTACATCGCCGCCGCGTACCAGGCTCACATCGAACGTCGTGCCGCCGGTATCGCAAATGATGACGTCCTCACCCATCTTTTCGACCGCGGCGTAGGACCGCCCTGCGATCGGGGCCATAGCCGGGCCGGAGCGTACCGAGTGAATCGGCCGCTCGGCCAACTCGCGCACGTTCATACAGCCGCCAACGGCCGTGCTGACCAGGACTTCGCCGGCATATCCAGCGGACCGAAGGTCGGACTCCATCGCCTGCAAATGCGCGCGCATCACCGGCTTAAGTGAGGCATCGATGGCCGTGGCCGACGCGCGCCGATATTCCCGCACCACCGGTAACAGCCGATGCGACAGCGTGTAGGGCACGTCGGGCAGGATTTCGTCCAGCGCCTCGGCCAATGCGAGTTCGTGGTCCGGGTTCGCGATCGACCACAGGAGGCACACCGCAACTGCATCGAACTGGCGATCGCGGATGCGCTCGATGACGCTGCGAGCTTGGTCGCGATCGATCGGCCTGACCACGCCGCCTTCGGCGTCGATCCGCTCTGAGATTTCGAAGGTACTGTGTTGGGGGATGTAGGGCTCGGGATAGTCGGCCGTGAAGTCGAAGGCATTTTCCTTGCCGCCTTCGCGCAACACCAGAATGTTGGGAAATCCCTCGGTAAGAAGGAGCGCGGTCTTGGCCACGCGTTTCTCGACGATCGCATTGGTCGCCCGCGTCGTGCCGTAGATCAATATGTCGGTGGCGGCGAGAACATCGCCGAGGCTGAGCCCGAGATCTCCCGCCGTAATCTCGATCGCGCTCCGCATCCCGTCAAAAATGCGCTCTGGCGTGGTCATCGACTTACCAACTGCCAATCGACCGTGATCGTCCGCGATCACCACGTCAGTGAACGTGCCGCCGGTATCGACCGTCACCCGATAACCCAAATCCCCACTCCCCTCGCCTAACTGGCAACAGTATAAGCAAGGAGCGACGCCACGCGAGCACCACACCGCGGGACCACACGGCAACTAGCAAGATGAAGCTCAAGCCTACCGCGGTCTCCCCTAACAATCCCTCTCCCGCTTCGCCGGAGAGGGAGCTCCGCCGACACGGCGCCCAAGCACGTGCACGCATAGCGCCACCGCAATCCCTTTCCCAAGGATTTGGGAGAGGGTAGGGTGAGGGTTCGACTTACACGAACAGAGGCGCCAAACGAGCTGCCGATCACTTCTTACGGCAGACCCTCACCCCCGCCCTCTCCCACTTCGCGGGAGAGGGGGCTCTGCCGGCACGGTGGCCACGCACGTGCACGCATAGCGCCACCGCAATCCCTCTCCCAAGGATTTGGGAGAGGGTAGGGTGAGGGTTCGACTTACACGAACAGAGGCGCCAAACGAACTGCCGATCACTTCTCACGGCCAGACCCTCACCCCCCCCCGCCCTCTCCCACTTCGCGGGAGAGCGAGCTCTGCCGGCACGGCGGCTACGCACGTGCACGCATAGCACCACCGCAATCCCTCTCCCAAGGACTTGGGAGAGGGTAGGGTGAGGGTTCGACTTACACGAACAGAGGCGCCAAACGAGCTGCCGATCACTTCTCATGGCCAGACCCTCACCCCCGCCTTCTCCCACTTCGCGGGACAGGGAGCTCCGCCGGCACGGTGGCCACGCACGTGCACGCATAGCGCCATCGCAATCCCTCTCCCAAGGACTTGGGAGAGATGACATGGGTCGGTGGGCATGCAATCCGGTAGGTTTGTTGTTCCCGCAACCAACCCCCGGAGACGAGAGATGCAAGCATCCCCCATCAGCACACCCACCGGTGAGCATAGTGCCACGCTTTTTGCGACGATCGAACTGAGTCAGAAGGAATGGCTGGTGACGCTTTTGAGCCCGGACTGTGATCGGATGTCGCGCCATCGAGTGGTGGCGAATGACAGCGAGGGGTTGGTGACGCTGTTTGTTCGGAAGCGAACGCGCGCTGAACGTAGATTGGCCCAACCGGTATCGATCGTGAGCTGCTACGAAGCCGGCTATGACGGTTTTTGGCTGCACCGGTTCCTTTGTGCGTCTGGGATCGAGAACTGTGTGTTTGATCCGGCGAGCATTGCGGTTGATCGCCGCGCACGCCGGGCCAAGAGTGACCGCATTGACGGTGAACTTCTGTTGCGTACGCTGATGGCCTATCGGCGTGGCGAGCCACGTGTTGTGCGTGTTGTCCGTGTCCCGAGCCCGGCCCAGGAGGATGCGCGGCGCGGCGAACGCGAACGCCGGCGGCTGATCAAAGAGCGCACGGCGCACATCAACCGCATCAAGGGCCTGTTGCGCAGCCAAGGTCTGGGGGCGGGTAAGCCATGCCACACCGAGTGGCCGGCCTGGCTTGCCGATCAGAGCGATTGGCAGAGCCAGCCGGTATTGCCGCAGTTGCACACCGAACTCGTGCACGAACATGCCCGGCTGATGCTGGTGTTGCCAGCAGATCACCACCTACCAGGCGGAACGTGCGCGGACACCACATCCGAGCTTGGCCCGACAGGTTGAAAGGCTGACCCGGCTTAAGGGTATCGGCCCGACCATCGCGACCACCCTGGCGGGCGAGGTGTTCTGGAAGGACTTCAACAACCGTCGTGAGGTCGCCAGCTATGTCGGCCTGGCCCCCAGTCCGTGGCGTAGCGGTGGTGTTGTTCGCGAACAGGGGATCAGCAAAGCCGGCAACGCCCGAGCCCGTCAGACCGCGGTCGAGATGGCCTGGCTGTGGTTGCGTCATCAACCTGATAGCAAGCTGAGCCGATGGTTCCATGAACGCGTGAACGGCGCTCACGGCAGGCTCAAAAAGATCATGATCGTCGCCTTGGCGCGCAAGTTGATCATCGCCCTGTGGCGTTACCTCACCACCGGCCTGGTGCCGAGCGATGCGGTCTGTAAAGCCTAACACCGACACCACCTCACCTTCGCGGCGATCGCACAAGCGATCACGCGGGCGGATGGTGACCGACCCTACCCTGGGCAACCAACGCCGACGGGAGAGATGGGTCCCATCCACTTTGGCCTCAGCCATGCGGCATTTGGGTGCGAGCGAGCATCGCTCGACCGGATATGAGGTGATGCGGGTCAATCGCATCAAACAAACAAGGCCTGCCCGTGTAACGATCCGATATCGCCACCGCCAAACCAACCGGAGCCCACCCTTGACACCGAGTCCCCCATATGAGGGTAGGGTGAGGGTTCGACTAATACGAACAGAGGCGCCAAACGAGTAGCCGATCACTTCTGACGGCGGGACCCCCCCCCGCCCTCTCCCACTTCGCCGGAGAGGGAGCTCCGCCGACGTTTGCTATTTTCCTCGACGCACGCCCTGCAACGCCTGGAGGTCGCCCAATACCGGCATCACCACGAGGGCGTCATCGTCGAGCAGCTCCCAGTTGATACCGGTTGGCGGCGGCGGTGGGTTCTTGACGACGATCGTTCGTGTCGGGGTGACGATCACCGACAGCGGCAAATCGTTGGCCTCGGCGGGAAACCTTACCACCACCTGAACATCGTGGACGGTGGTCGCCACCGGCACCGGCTTGTGGCCGAGTTCGCGCAGGATCGCGTATTCGATGTCGCTGTAACCCTCGCCCTTGCCGCAGCGCCGCCCGCCCGCCGTTACAGCCACCGAGCCGGTCACGATACCGTCGAGTTGCGGCATATCTGCGAGCGCCACGGCCGCGCCCCACTTGGCACCGCGCGAGAGGCCGGCCGCTTCGGCGATCTTGTCAGGTGGGATGTTCGCCCGGTCGAATTTTCGAAACCCACCGCGCAGCCGAGGCGTCGGCACGTAAACAATGCTGCCGCGGCGCAAGGCTTCCTCGCGCAAATAACGCTGCGGCGCGTCGGGGTTGACCTTGATCGCACCGGCATCGCGCCACGGCGGCGTATCGAGCAGTCGCAACGCTGCCTCCTTGGCGCCTTTGAAGTTGGGAATGCGGCCGTGCGGCGGAAACGGAAAACGCGCTAGCTTCTCATCACGCAAGCGGTCCCAGATCGCGTTTCGCGCGTCGGCCTTGCTGGAGAAGCGTCGCTGCCCCGGCATGGGGGCTTAGTGTCTCAACCGTCGCGCCCAAAATTCCCTCTCCACCCTTTGGGGGGTTCGAAGGAGTGACCGTCGTGCCAGTGGCACGGCGCAAGCGCGCCTTCGTGGGGCTAGGGTGAGGGGGGCGATTGCAACCAAATCCGCGTCAGCCAGACATCACAACCAGGATCTCAAGAAGACCGCAGGAGTGGGTGGCGAGTCTCCATCAGATCGGCCCGCGGCGGTCGCAGCCGCTTGACCGGAATGCGGTACACCCGACTGTCGCCGATGACGTAGGTCTCCACCGCATCGGGAAACAGATCGGAAATCGCGTTATCCATCACGTTGAGGCCGCCGGTGAAGGCACCGAACGCCGGCAGGATCAGTCGCCGCGCGTCGGTCACGAAACAGCGCCGGCTCACCGTCCGGCTGCGGGTCCGTACCACCGCCTTGGGATGATAGTGGCCCGACACCTCACCTGGCTCGGTAGCCGGGTGCGCAATATGGCGAAACGTGAGGTCGTCGCTCGTCCATTCTCGCGTGATCAGGCCGCCGATTTCCTTGGGCACATGCGGATCGTGGTTGCCCGTAATCCATATCCAACGCACATTCTCGGCCAGTTCGGCCAACCGCACGGCATCCTCATGCTGCAACCGGTCAAACGCTTCGCCATCGTGAAAACTATCGCCTAGACACACGATTCGCTTCGGCGCAAACGCCCGCATCGCGCCGCTCAACGTCTCTAGCGTGCGGCGCGTGTCGTACGGCGGCAGCAGCGTGCCTTTGGCAACGTACGACGAGCCCTTCTCGAAATGCAGGTCGGCGACGACCAGGGTGCGGCTTTTCGTCAGGAACGCAGCGCCCGAGGAATGCAAAAGCAGAGGCTGGCCGCAGAGCGCATATTCGAGGGTCATGTTGTCCATATAATTTGTGACTTGGCCCGTCCCGCGCCCCCCGGCCCAACCACCACCCTATTGGAGACTCTTGGAGGGTACCTTTGGCGTGGTTGGGCCGGGAGGAGCGGGACGGGTCAAGCCGAGTCGAACAAGATATTTCATGTTGCCACTCAGCTTGTCGCCTCGGCAACCAGAATGCGCTCGGTCTCCTCCAGCAAATCGTCGGTGGCATCGCCATAGACGGCCTCGCGGCCGATTTCGAGCATCGCCGGGATCGCCAGCGGCGATACGCGGTCGAGCTTCACATGGCGGATCCGCCCTTTGATCCGGATCAGCAGCGATTGCAGACGGCTGTAATCAATCAGGTTGGATTGTGCATCGCGGCGAGTCGCGCGCAATAGAATATGATCGGCCTCGTAGCGCCGCAGCACGTTGTAGATCAGATCGGAGTTCACCGTGATCTGACGCTTGGACTTTTCTTGCCCCGGCGAGCGCCGCTCGATCAGCCCGGCGATGATCGCGACGTTGCGAAACGTGCGCCGCATCAGGCTCGATTCCGCCATCCAATCTTCGAGATCGTCGCCCAGCATATCGATGTCCATCAGCGCGGCAACGTCCTCGACCGGACGTAGGCTCCAGATCGCCACCACGTAGTCAGTGCCCACGAAGCCGAGCGGACCGAGCCCGAACCGCTCCATCCGCCGGGTCAGCAGCATCCCCAGCGTCTGGTGCGCGTTGCGCCCCTCGAAGCTGTAGACCACGGTGTATTCCTTGTTGCCGCGCGGAAAACTCTCGACCAGCAGCCGATCTTTCTCGGGGATGCGCGAGCGCGCATCCTGCAGTGCCAACCATTCGCGCACCGGTTCGGGAAAGCTCGGCCAGCGCGCCCGATCGTTGAACAGGCCGCGCACCCGCTCGGCCAGGTGGGTGCTGATCGGCATGCGCTGGCCCATATAGGCCGGCACTTTGGGCGCGTCGCCGCTCGAGCGCCGGCACTGCGCCGCCATCTCGTGCATATGCCGAAACTCGAGCAACTGGCCGGCAAAAATGAACGTATCGCCCGGCACCAGGCCCTCAACGAAATACTCCTCGACTTCGCCGAGCGTCCGCCGCCCGAGCTTAATCTTGATCATCGGCTCGGCGATGATCGTGCCGACGTTCATGCGGTAGCGCCGCGCGTGAATCGGCAGCGCCACCATATAGCTCCCGTCGGGATTGCGGCGCAGACGCTGGTAGCGGTTTTCGCTTTTCAGCGCATAGCCGCCGGTCGCGACGAAATCGAGCGCGTCGTCGAAATCCTGCCGCGCGAGATCACGGTAGGGACCGGTGGCGATAACTTCGGCGAAGAGCGCATCCGGATCGAACGGGCCGGCACAGCCGGTCCCGAGGATATGCTGGCACAGCACGTCGAGCGCACCGGGTCCCGGCAGATCGCCATCGAGCGTCATCTCACCGATGGCATCGATCGCGGCTCGGCATTCGAGCATTTCGAAGCGGTTGCCCGGCACCAGGATCGCCCGGCTCGGTTCGTCGAGGCTGTGATTGGCGCGGCCGATGCGCTGCAGCATGCGGCTCGACCCCTTCGGCGCTCCCATCTGGATCACCAGGTCGACCGCGGCCCAGTCGATGCCGAGATCGAGCGACGACGTCGCCACCACCGCTCGCAGGTCGCCCCGCGCCATCGCCGCCTCGACTTTGCGGCGCTGCTCACGTTCCAGGCTACCGTGGTGGATGGCAATCGGTAGATTGTCGCCGTTGAGTGCCCACAAACCGCGAAACACCAGTTCGGCCGCCGCCCTTGTGTTGACGAACACGATCGTCGTGCCGTGTGCGCAAACCGCGTCATACACGTCCGGTAGGGCATAGAGCGATATGTGTCCGCGCCACGGCAGCGGATTGGTGGCATCGAGAATCCGGACGTCGGGGTCGGGGCCCGGCTTGCCACGCACGATATCGACCTCGTCCTCGATCCCGGTCGACGTCAGATAGCGGCGGATCTCATCGGGATAGGCGACCGTCGCCGACAGACCGACCCGGCGGCTGTTCGGAGCCAGCGCCGCGACCCGCGCCAACCCGAGCGCCAGCAGATCGCCGCGTTTGGTGCCGATCACCGCGTGCAGTTCGTCGACGATAACGCGACGCACCGACCCGAATAGTCGTGGCGAATCGCGATACGACAGTAGCAGCGCCAGCGATTCGGGCGTCGTCAGCAGGATGTCGGGTGGCTTGTGGCGCTGGCGCAGGCGGCGATTCTGGGGCGTATCGCCGGTCCGGGTTTCGGCGGTGATCGGCAGCCCGAGTTCCTCGACCGGCTGCAGCAAATTACGGTGCACGTCGATCGCCAGCGCCTTCAGCGGCGAGATATAGAGGGTATGCATTCCTTTGCCCGTCGGCGCGTCGTCCCCGGTCAATTCGGCCAGCGAGGGCAGAAACCCGGCCAGCGTTTTGCCGGCCCCGGTCGGCGCGATCAGCAGGGCAGAGCGTCCCCGCGCCGCCACCGCCATCATCTCGAGTTGATGTTCGTGCGGCGCCCACCCGCGCGTCTCGAACCACGCAGCGAGCGGCGCCGGGAGCAAATCCGACCTGACTTCGGGTTCGTTGTCGCGCAACGCCATGGCGTATTTATACCGCGTTGGCGGCGCTGCGAGTGGGTCTCGCGAAAGCGATCACATAAGATCGTGCGATGAGCTCACATCCCAGCTCTCATCCTGCTTCTTGGATCGAGGTCAGGCCGGCCGGTCTGTACTGCCGGCCCGGCGATTTCTATGTCGACCCGACCCGAGGGATCGACCGCGCCGTTATCACCCACGGCCACGGTGACCACGCCCGGCCCGGCAACCGTAACGTGCTGGCAACCCGCGAAACCATTGCCATCATGGAAACCCGTTACGGCGCCGCCGAAATCGGCGCCACCCAAGCGACCGGCTATGGCGAGGAAATCACCATCGGCGACACATCGGTTCGCCTGATACCGGCCGGGCATATCCTCGGCAGCGCCCAGATCGTCATCGAGCATGGTGGCGCGCGGGTCATCGTATCGGGCGACTACAAACGCCGCAGCGATGCCACCTGCGCTCCGTTCGAGCCGATGGCGGCCGACGTGTTCATCACCGAGGCCACCTTTGCCTTGCCGGTGTTTCGCCACCCGCCCGACGATCAGGAAGTCGGTAAGCTATTGCATTCGCTGGCCGTATTCCCCGACCGTGCGCATCTCGTCGGCGTCTACAATCTCGGCAAGTGCCAGCGCATCATCCGTTTGCTGCGCGCCGCCGGTTACGATCGCCCGATCCACCTGCATGGCGGGCTCGAAGCCTTGTGCGCGTTGTATGAACGGCTCGGCGTCACCCTCGGCCCGCTGGCGCCGGCACTGGACCTGAGCAAGGCCGACGCGGCCGGCGAGATCATCCTGTGTCCGCCATCGGCGCTCAGCGATCGCTGGTCGCGCCGGTTTCCCGATCCGGTTACCGCGATGGCCTCGGGCTGGATGGGCGTCCGCCAGCGCGCTAAGCAACGTGGCGTCGAGCTGCCGTTGATCATCTCCGACCACGCCGATTGGGACGAACTGACCGTCACCCTCGACGATGTCGCCGCTCCGGAAGTGTGGGTCACCCACGGCCGCGAAGAGGCGCTCGTCCACCATGCCACTACGCGCGGTTTTACCGCCCAGGCCCTCAATCTGGTCGGGTTCGACGAGGACAGCGCATGATCCGTTTCGCCGCGCTGATGAACGGCCTGATCTATTCGAGCGCGCGCAACGCCAAGGTTCGACTGCTCAAGGATTATTTCCAGAACGCGCCCGATCCCGACCGCGGTTGGGGCTTGGCGGCGCTTACGCGCGAACTCGATTTCCCGGCCGTCAAGCCGGCCCTGATCCGCGACCTGGTTACCACTCGGGTCGATCCGGTGTTGTTCGCCTACTCCTACGATTACGTCGGCGACCTCGCTGAAACCGTCGCGCTGATCTGGCCGGATGAGGCGCAGCGGGAGGCACCGCCAGACCTGTCGGAGCTGGTTGATAGGTTGCGTTTGATCAACAAGAGCGACGCTCCCGCGATTATCGCCGATTGGCTCGATGGCTTTGATCCCAGCACCCGCTGGGCGTTCCTTAAGCTGATTACCGGTGCGATGCGAGTGGGTGTGTCATCGCGGCTCACGAAAACCGCCCTCGCCGACTTCGGTGACGTCGATATCAACGACGTCGAGCAACTGTGGCACGGCCTCGAACCGCCCTACACCGATCTCTTTAGCTGGCTTGAGGGGCGCAGCGCACGCCCCGATATCTCTGACCGTTTGGTGTTCTGGCCGCTGATGCTGGCCCAACCGATCGACCAGGCCGACCTCGCCAAGCTCGATCCAGCAGCTTTTCTAGCGGAGTGGAAGTGGGACGGGATCCGCGTCCAGCTGGCCGCCAGGAATAGTGAAGCGAGGCTGTTTTCGCGCACCGGCGATGATATCAGCAACGCCTTTCCCGATATCGTTAAGGGGGCGCTGTTCGATGCTGTGGTCGATGGTGAGCTCCTCGTGAACAGCAGCGCGGCTGGCCATGGCGGCTTCGAACCAGCGCCGTTCAACGATCTGCAACAACGGCTCAACCGTAAGTCGGTGAGCGCCAAGATGTTGGCGAGCCATCCCGCGTTCATTCGCGCTTACGATTTGCTCGCGGTAGACGGCAGCGATATTCGCGATCAACCTTTAGCCGAGCGCCGCAAGCGGTTGGAGGCCTGGTTCGCGCGAGCACGCCCGCCGCAGGTTGATCTATCGCCGCAGCTCGACTTTCAAACCTGGCCGGCGGCCGCCGAATTGCGCGCCTCGGCGACCGCTGCGGTTGAGGGGTTGATGCTCAAGCGCGCCGACAGTGTCTATGTCGCCGGACGCCCCAAAGGCCCTTGGTTCAAATGGAAGCGCGACCCGTACATGGTCGACTGCGTTGTCATGTATGCCCAACGCGGACATGGCAAACGCTCATCGTTTTATTCAGACTACACGTTCGGCCTGTGGCGCCCGACGACCAGCGCGGCCCCTGAACTGGTGCCGGTCGGCAAAGCATATTTCGGTTTTACCGACGAGGAACTCGGCCAGCTCGACAACTGGGTGCGCAACCACACCACCGATCGCTTTGGCCCCGTGCGTCAGGTCGAATCAACCCTCGTCGTCGAAGTCGCCTTCGATAGCGTCCACCGCTCAACCCGCCACAAGTCCGGCGTCGCCATGCGCTTCCCCCGCTTTCATCGCATTCGCTGGGACAAACCAGCCGCCGAAGCCGATCAACTGGCAACCCTCGAAGCGCTGATCGAGAGCTGATGCTCTTGGAAACCCCTCACCCTACCCCTGTCCCACAACCTGCCTGCGCGAAGCCGGTGCTTCGCTCCGGCGAAGGCAGGCTGCGGGAGAGGGGTAGGGTGAGGGGCCCCGCCGCAGGCGGTGTTAAACAATGACTCCACCAATCACCCTCCATCTCATCGCAGTCGTCCCGGCGCTGGTGATCGGCACCGTCGTCCTGTTCCTCGAGAAGGGCACACCCCGACACAAGGCACTGGGTCGGATCTGGGTGGCGCTGCTGCTGGTGGCATCGATCTCATCGTTCTGGATCTTCGAGATTCGCGACGGCGCCGGGCCCAGCCCGATCCATCTCCTGTCGATCTGGACGCTGATCGCCCTCGGCCTCGCCGTCTACCACATCCGCCGCGGCAACAGGCGCACCCACCGCGCCTTCATGATCGGCACCTATATCGGATTGGTTGCGGCCGGGATCTTCGCCGCGGCACCGGGGCGATTCCTCGGCAGCCTGCTATTCGGCGGCTGATACCTCAGCCACCGCCAACCCGCGTTGCGTTGCTCGATGGCGGCGGGCGCGTTACGCTGAAACCCAGTAGGTGTCGGGGTCGCCGACCGCCCCTCCGGTACCAAACCCGGTCGGTAGATTTCTGCGGAGGAAGCGGCCATGACATCGCCCAAAACGTCATCTCGGAAAAACGCCTACGATCTCATCCTGCGCGGCGGCCGCGTCGTCGATCCCGCCCAGCGCATCGATAAAGTCATGGATCTCGCCATACGCGACGGCAAAATCGCGGCGCTAAAACCGCGCATACACGCCACGGGCGCGCAGGCGAGTGCAAAGTTGATCGACGTCTCGGGCAAGCTGGTGTTGCCCGGCCTGATCGATGCCCACGCCCACGTTTATGAGCACGGAACGACACCGTTTGGCGTCAATCCCGACATCCCCGGTGTTCGATCTGGGGTCGCCGTCTTGATTGACCAGGGGTCGTCGACGCCCTTCACCTTCCCCGGCTTTAAAAAATTCATCATCGAACCGTCACCCAACGAGATCTACGCCTTCATGTCGATCTATCTCGGTGGCGGCTTGTTCGCCAACATGCACTCCGATTGGCTGGCGCCGCACAATATCGACGTCGGCGTCGCCGTCGATATGATCAAGGCCAATCGCGACATCATTCGTGGCGTCAAGGTGCAGACCGAGGTGGGCACCTATTCGCGCTGGAAGCTCAAAACCCTAGAACTGGCGATCGAGGCGGCGCGCGAAGCCGGCGTGCCCGTCTACATGCACCTCGGGCATCTATTTCCGATTGCCCGCGGCAAGAAGGTCGATCCGATCAAGCTGGTGCGCGAAGCCACCGCGATGCTCGATGCCGGCGACATCATGGCCCATCCCTTCAGCCGCGATCCCGGTGCCTTTGTGATGAACAACGGCAAGGTCAATCCGGCAATCCGAAAAGCGATCGACCGCGGCGTCAAAGTCGATGTCGGACGCGGCTCCCACTTCAGCTTCGATACAGCCCGGGCAGCGCTCGACGGCAGCATCGTTCCCGATACTTGCGGCCTCGACATGCACGGCATCAACATCCGGCCCAACGGCATGCTGACCAATCGCGACAAAATGATCGCCGCCGGCACCGGCCGAGTTGGCTCGATCGATCTCAAACGGCCGGTGGTATCGATCAGCCTGCCGCACGCCATGACCGAGCTGCTTGCCCTCGGTTTGCCGCTCACCGACGTCGTCCGCATGGTGACCGTAAACGCGGCCCGGATGATCGGGCGGCAACGCGCCCATGGATCTCTGCGGGTCGGACGCACCGCCGACGTCACCGTCATGAACCTGCGTGAGGGTGAATGGACGCTCTACGACTTCCACGGCGGCTCGGCGCCGGCGACGCAGCGCTTGGAACCGGCATTCGTCATCCGCCGTGGCAAGAAATACAAGGCCGACGTACGGGTCGCCGACTCCGTAGCCAGCGAAGCCACCACGCCGCTCTACGAAGCCTTTGCCGCCTAGGCCCGATGGAACGGAACCGTTCCATCGACCCCCGACGGAATGGGAGTTCCATCGACCCCCGGCGGAACGGTACGTTCCGTCGACCCGACAGTCGAATTGCGCTAGCAATTCTGACGAAAGGGCGCGCGAGTGCAAGCGTAGTCATGACTTCCCCTTGGCACCCCCTCCCCAGCCTCGACCCGCCGGTCGATCGAGCCGATCCGCCGGCCACCTCGCGGTTCGTCGAGGCCAACGGCATCGCCGTCCACGTTGCTGAAGCCGGCGCCGGGCCGCCGCTGGTCCTGCTTCATGCGCTCGGCTGGGATCACCGCCAATGGGAACATCATTTTGCCCACTACGCTGCCCGCTACCACGTGCTCGCGGTCGACGTCCGCGGCCACGGCAAAACCACCGTCGCTCCGGGACCCTACACCCTCGAGCTGTTTCGTGATGATCTGCTGGCCACGTTCGACGCTCTCGGTATCGCCAAAGCTGCTGTCGTCGGGTTCTCACTCGGCGGCATGATCGCCCAATATTTCACCGCGGTGGCGCCTGAGCGCGTCGCCGCGCTGGCCTTGATCAGCACGGTGTGCCGCACCGATCCGGCCCTGCGCCAGATGATGGAGGAACGGATCGCCGCCAACCAGGCCAAAGGGCCACGCGCGGCGGCTGAAACCGTTGTGAGGACATTGTTCTCTGAACCATTTCGCGAGGCCGAGCCCGAGTTTCTGGAAAAGTTCTACGCCTGGCGGGTTGCGAGTCCGCAAGATCCTATCTTCGAGTCGATGCGGGCCACGTTCGCGCTCGACATCTGCAACGCGCTGCCTGCGTTCAAGATGCCCTGCATGGTCGTGGCCGGCGGCGCCGATGCCGCCACCACGCCCGACAACGTCGCCCGATTGGCCGAGGCAATCCCCGGTGCAACCTTCCAAACAATCCCCGACAGCGGCCATTTGATCCCGATCGAACAACCCGTCGCATTCCGCGACTGCCTCGACGGCTTCCTGGCGCAGCACTATCCCGGAACGCCTTAGGCGTACCGCCTCCAGACAGTTGAACCCTGGCGAAAACGTCCAGCGTTTCTGCCGTAGCGGTTCTGACGAAAGGGCGTTCCCGCTACGCGCCGTACAACCCAAGAGTTCGAGTTCTCGCATTAATGAATGGACAAGTGACAATTGTCACTATACAATAACCGATGATTCGAAGCTTCCGACATCGCGGTTTAAGACGACTTTATGAGCGTGGGAGTCGGAGCCAGGTAAATCAAAAACCAGGTCGACAAGATCGAAGTCATCCTGGCGGACCTGGACGCGGCTGCTTCGATTGAGCATATGAGACGGCCTGGCTATCGGCTCCACCGGCTCACTGGCCGCTTCGACGGATTCTACGCGGTCGATATATCAGGTAACTGGCGGATCATTTTTCGTTTCGAAGGAGCGGACGCGTTTGATGTGGATATGGTCGACTATCACTAGAGAAGGACTATGAAATGCCGATGAAAAACCCACCGCATCCCGGCCGCAATGTCCGCCTCACATGTTTGGAACCACTGGGCCTGAGCGTAACCAAAGCTGCACAGCATTTGGGAGTTACACGCCAGGCTCTTAACAACGTCATCAACGAAAAGTCGTCAATCTCGCCAGAAATGGCCCTGCGGTTCGAAAAGATGGGGTGGGGCACGGCCGATGGCTGGATGACCCTTCAGGTCAACTACGACCTGGCCCGAGTCAGGGCCAGGACCAGCGATATTTCCGTGGCACCGATGCCGAGCTAATACAGCGTGGTGGCTCAGGACGCGCGCTTGCGCTTCTTCTTTGGCGCCGCCTGCGCAGCGCGATAGGCTTCGCTCGCCCACGGCTTTAGAACGCGCCAACTCGTGAGGACATTTTCGGGGGCTCGGTAGTAGGGCATCTTGCCGTATTTCGCCAACCCTTCGTGCTCGTAGTTCGCTCGGTTTTCATCGTCCGCTTTGAAATAGAGTTCACCGGCACGCGTGATCAACGCGAACATCGAGCCCTCACAAAAAACGCCCAAACCACCGAACATAGCTTTGCCCGTCACCGCCCCCAGCGGTGCACACAGCTTGATTAGGGCCGCGAGAACGTCTTCTTTGGTTTCTGCCACCGTCTTGGCCTTCTTAATGGTTCTCGAGATTAGCGGTTCTCGAGAAGCTCGACTTCGACGAAGACGAACTCGAAATCGTTGGCGTTGATAACGTCGTGTTCGACCCCGCGCGGCCGATTGTAGGGCCGGCCGGTGACGAGTTCGGCGTCGCGTTCGCCGTCGGGTTCGACCAGACGCAGCGTGCCCGTGGTCATCGGCACCACGACATAATCATGTTCGTGAGTGTGATAGCCGGTCGCCGCGCCCGGCGCGAACCGCCATTCGGTCACCCGCACGCGCGCGTCCTCGATCTGAACCGTCGGCACCGCTTCCAACTTACTCATCGCGCTGTTCCTCCCTCATTCCAAGCTAGTTTGAAGTCCCGTATCACCTCTATGTGCGCGGCGACCGATTCCAATCCCGCATCCATGGTGTGCAGTGACACATGGGTCGCGCCATGCTGGCGCCACCAATTCGCATCCGCGACCCAGTCATCGGGGCCGCGCCCCGCGACTGGAATCCGCGCTTCGATGCCGATCGCGTCGATCGCCCGGCCGGCCTCCACCGTGTACCGATGCAGATCCTCGATTGCTGCTGCGCTCTCGGCGCCGGGTGATCCCAGCGCGTACCAGCCGTCGCAGTGCCGAGCGATTCGCCGCAATACGGGCTCGGCGTGGCCACCGCACCAGATCGGAATCGGTTGCTGCAATGGCCGCGGGTTGATGCCGGCGCCCCCGATACTGTGCCATTCGCCGGCAAACGAAACGACGTCCTCGGTCCAATACCGCCGCAGCAGTTCGATCTGCTCATCGATGCGCCGGCCGCGATTGGTGAAATCGGCGCCGAGCGCCTCGTATTCGAACGCGTTGGGCCCCACCGCAACCCCGAGGCGCAACCGTCCCTGGCTCAGCACATCGATTTCGGCCGCCTGTTTGGCAACCAACGCTGTCTGGCGCTGCGGCAACACGATAATTCCGGTGAACAATTCGATCCCGGACGTAACCCCGGCCAGGAAGCCAAACAGAACGAAGGGTTCGTGGAATGCGTGGTGGTGGGTATAGCGGGCATGCTGACCGGCCGCGCCGTCGGCGTTGGCGCCGAGCACGTGATCGTAGGCCACCAGATGGTCGCAACCGGCCGCCTCGGCTGCCGCCGCAAACTCGCGAATCCTGGTCGGGTCGTTACCAATTTCAATGGTGGGAAAAACCGCTCCGATGCGCATCGCGCCTCCACCGAGCAGCGTAATCCACGCGATCATTTATGTCAGGTCTGCTGGCGACGCGTCGTTTGCAGCCGCCCATGGCGTGCGACATAATCGTCAAAATCATAATCCGCGACGCCATGGGTGCTTCCCGACAGAGCTCGCCGGCGTGGCACATCTGGGACGGACCCCATGAAAGCAGTTGTTGGTCGCTCGCTCACCTATATCGATGGGGAATGGCTCGAGGGCAATCCGCCGGTTCTCGGACCCATGACCCACGCCACCTGGCTGGCCTCGTTCGTGTTTGATGGCGCCCGCGCATTTGACGGCTATGCACCCGACCTCGATCTGCATTGCCAACGCTGCGTCGAGTCGGCCGAGAATATGGGCCTGAGTGCGGTGGTTGATGCGGTAGAGATGGAACGACTGTCGTGGGAGGGCATCCACCAGTTCCCGGGCGACGCCGAGCTCTATGTCCGGCCGATGTTTTACGGCACCGAAGGCTTCATGGTGCCGGAGCCTTCCGCCACCGCTTTCATGCTCTCGGTCTATGAAGCGCAGATACCCGATGGCGAACAAGGCTTCACCGCTTGCCGCACGACCCGCAAACGGCCGCTCCCCGAAATGGCACCGACCGATGCTAAATGCGCCGCGCTCTATCCCAACGTCTCGCGCATGTTTCGCGAGGCCACCGCCAAAGGTTTCGTTACGGCGGTGGTGTTCGATCACTGGGACAACGTCGCCGAGTTCGCCAACGCCAATCTGTTCATGGTCAAGGACGGCGTCGTTCATACCCCCGAGATCAACGGCACCTTCCTCAACGGAATCACCCGGCAACGGGTCATCAATTTACTGCGCGAGAGCGGCGCCGAAGTTCGCGAGCGCGCGATCAAATACGAGGAATTGCTCGACGCCGATGAGGTGTTCAGTTCGGGCAACTGGGCCAAGGTGCAAACCTGCTCACAGATCGAAGACCAACATTTCCAACCCGGACCCATGTTCCGCAGCGCGCGCGAGGGCTATTGGGCCTGGGCCCGAACGACACCGCGTAAGTAGGCGGCACGAAAGGCAACGCTTCATGGGAGATCGTCTGTCAGGACAAACCGTCATTATCACCGGCGGCGGTCGCGGCTACGGCGAATTCATGGGTGTGGCGGTCGCCCGCGAAGGCGCCAATGTCGTGCTCACCGCCCGCACCCTGTCCGAGTGCGAGGGCGTGGTGGCGAGAATTCGCGCCGAAGGCGGTGAAGCCCTGCCGTTGCAGTGCGATGTCGCTTCCGAAGCCGACATCCAGGCCATGGCCGACGCGACCATCGCCGCCTACGGCAGGATCGACGTGCTGGTAAACAATGCCGGGCACCCGGGTTCGGTGGAAGTATTCGCTGATATTTCCGCGGCCGATTGGGGCGATACCTTCGACGTCAACGTCAAAGGCATGTTCATGGGTGCCAAGGCTGTGCTGCCGGCGATGATCGAGCGCGGCGATGGCCACATCATCAATGTCACCTCGTGGACCGCGCAACCCGGTTTTCCTTTTGTGCGCAGCATTCCCTATACCGTGTCAAAGTTCGCGGTCGATGGGATGACGCACGTCGTATCGCTCAAGCTCAAAGACACCGGCGTCCGCTTCAATGCGTTCTCGCCGGGGCTCGCCGAAACCCGGTTCCTGTCCGGCATGCCGCCGGGTTATCTGACCGGGCGTGAAGTGCAGACGCCGGAACATGTGATGGAGCCGATCGTCCACATGCTCACCTCGCCGGACATCGGCAATGGCGTCATCTTCGACGTCCTCGGCTGGCTCCGCGAACAAGGTCTCTACGACCAATACAGCTTCATCCACGACTAGTACCCGCTGGATTACGCCAAGGAGAAAACCGATGAGTCTTAGTGTCGACGACGTACTCGGGCAGATCGCGGCCTGGCATGGCGAACGTCCGCTCTATAAGGAACGGATGTGGGCCGCATTGATCAGCGGCGAACTGAGCCTCGATCAACTGCGCGAATTCGCCCGCCAGTTCGGCATCATCCCGATGCACAATCACAACTACCATGGCCGGCTCTACGTGATTTGTCCGGATCCGGTGTGGCGCTCAAAAATTGCCGAAGTCTGCTACGAGGAAGGAACCGGCAGGCTCTATGCCGATGGTGTTCCCCATTGGAAGCTCTTTATGAACTTCGGCAAGGGGCTCGGCCTTAGCGAGGACGAGCTCTGGAACCCCGAATACATTCCTGCCGCCCGGGCCTTCAAACCTTATTACAGCGCGCTTTGTGAGAGCACCTTCCTCGAAGGTGTGTCGGCGCACATGCTCGGCGGTGAGGCGATGGCACCGGGAACCTTCTCAAAAATCGCCGACGGGTTCCGTAAAAACCACGGCCTCAACGATGAGCAACTGGCGTTCTGGATCGTCCACGACACCGCCGATGCCGACCACTCTGATGTCGGCCGCGACCTGCTCGAGGGATTCGCCCCCACCGAGGCCGACCGCGAACTCGTGCTGCAGACGGTGAAGCGGCATATGGGGGTAGCTTTTCACCTCTACGACCAAATCTACGAGGCGGTTCAGGCGATCAATTAGGCGGCACCAATCCCCTCATGGTGCGCGCACGCAAAGACAAATGCCCTCTCCCATGAGTGGGAGAGGGTTGGGTGAGGGTTGACTGACTCCTACATCGCCTGCCAATCACCGGCTTGTTCGAACGCGTGCGCAGCCTGGTAGATCGTCGCTTCATCGAAATGCTTGGCCACCAGCATGGCGCCGACCGGCAGGCCGTCGACCTTGCCGCACGGCAGCGATAAGGCGGGATGATGGGTGAGGTTGAAGGGCGGTGTATTGACCACGCCGGCAAACGCGATCCGGGCGAACTCTTCGGGCGCAATATCAGCTGCCGGTAGCTTGTTCGGTCGCACCGTGAAAGTCGGCAGCAACAGCAAGTCGACCTCCGACAACGCCGCGTCGTAGGCCTCGCGCAGCCGCCGCGAAATGTTCAGCGCTTTGGCATAGTAGCGGCCGTGAAACGCCTGCGACACAAAATGGCCCATCAGAAGGCGGATCTTCACATGCGGCGGAAACGAGTCGCCCGCTCCATCCTGCCATCCTGCCAAGGCATCGATCACGCTGGTGACATAAAGACCGCCATGGTCGGTGCCAAATCCATTGCGCATCCAGATATTGTGGTAGTAGCCCTCGCCGGCGAAGACGCGCCAGATGTAGGCGCCGACCCGATGCATCGGCACCGACACCGAGCGCACTTCGGCACCGAGTTTCTTGAAGCGCGCGGCGGCATCGCGAACCCTTGCGTCGACCGCGGCATCGGAATCATCAAACCCGAACCCCTCCTCGAGCACACCAATCCTCAAGTTCTTCGCATCACCGGTGAGCGCCTTCGAATAAGCCCGCACCTTGGGCGCGTGCTGACGCGGATCGATACCGTCATCACCGGCCAGCACCTCGAGCAACAGCGCGTTGTCGGCCACGGTGCGAGTCATCGGACCAGCGTGGTCGACGTTGTATTCCTGCGACAGGATGCCGGTATAGGGCACCAGGCCATAGGTTTGCTTCATACCGTAAAGGCCGCAGGCTGAGGCCGGAATCCGCAACGACCCCGCCTGGTCGCAGCCGATTGCCATATCGACTTCCCCGGCTGCCACCAGCGCCCCGCAACCCGACGATGACCCGCCGGCCGACCAGCCCGGCTTGTGCGGATTATCGACCGGACCGAGCGCGCTGGTGTGGCTGCTTGCCGAAAGAGAAAAGGCCTCGGTATTGGCTTTGCCGAGAATCGTGCCGCCGGCATCGAGCATGCGCGTGACAATCGTTGCGTCGGTTTCCGGCACATAGCCCTCGAGCGCCGCGGCGCCGTTCATCATCGGCACCCCGGCCAGGCAAATGGTGTCCTTGAGCGCAATCGTCTTGCCGGCGAGCTTGCCGCGCTTCTTTCCTTCGACCCGGCTTTTGACATACCACGCGTTGTGCCGGTTTTCGTCGCCTTCGGGCCGGTAGCCGGGCGTTCGCGGATAGGTCACGGCCGGCAAATTGTCGGCGAGATCATCGACCACATCGTAGGAAATCATCGCGTCGTCAATGAACTCGGCGAACGCGGCGAACTCTCGGTCACTGAGGTGGAAGCCGAGCTCGTCCGCGAGCACCCGCAGCTTGGCAACAGAGGGACGGGAAACCGCCACGATCTTGATACCGCGTCGTCGGTCTAGGTCGCCGCCTTCAACTCGGCCACCACATCGCGCGAACTCGTATAGCCACGCGCCGCCAATCGTTTTGCCGCCTCGGCCAATTCGGCTTCGCTCCCCGAGAGTCCGGCGCCTTGCGCGATCCGGGTGACGAAGTTGAAGTGCGCGCAGATCATGATCGTGTGAATCACCGCATCGTTGTCCCAGCCCGCGTCGTAAACGGCCGCCGCATCGGCATCCGTGACATCACCCGGCGCCAGGGTGAGTAGGCGCACGTAGCGCAATACCGGCTTGAGGCGCTGATCAACCGGCGCGCTGTCGAGATCCGCCATCACCGCATCGAACACAGCTTCGCCAATGCCCAGTTCGGCCGCCGCCAGCACGTGTGCCCGGCAGCAATAATCGCAGCGATTGAGGCCGCACACATAGCCACTGATCAACTCACGCTCGGCCGCTGAAAACGGCGAGTCGCCACGCATCAGGCGGTCGAGGAAATCAGGCAAGTGGTTGGTGAGCTCGGGATATGTGGCATAGACGTTGATCAACGTCGCCGGCTCAGGCAGCGATCGCAAACGTGTCATAACGTCTCCTCCCCCAGGTGGTTATCAGGTGGTTATCAGGTGGTTATCAGGTGGTTATCAGGTGGTTATCAGGTGGTTATCAGGTGGTTATCAGGTGGTTATCAGGTGGTTAGGGTGATCTGTTGGTGCATTTTTAGGATTGATTCGGCTAATCCGTCCCGATCCCCCGGCCCAACCGCCCCAAGGGTATCCTCATCGGGTGGTTGGGCCGGGGGAGCGGGACGGGTCGAGCCGGTCCTGAGATGCGCTCGCGGGTGAGCGTTCAGCGCGCAGCGACATGTCCCAATAATAGGTCTCGTCCGAGCGCCGCACCTGGGTCGCGATCATGACCGCGCAACCCGGGCAATAAAACTCGAACGCCCGCGCTTTATCGGGCGCGGCGAAGCGGTTCCACTCACTAAAACTCGCCACCGGCACTTCCCGAACCAGCGCGAACTGCTTGGGATCGGTTTCGATCAGCCCATAGGTGGTTCCGCAGTGGCTGCAGGCGTGAACCACCATCCCATCGCGGGTCGTGCGCGCGTAGCAGGTGTCGTGATCGCCCACCAAATCTGGCATAGCCACCCGCCCGTTCCCGGCCGGGGCGTCAGTGTCGGCCATGGCGTGATCGGCCGGTGATGCCGCGGCCAACCGCGCCCGGCGCAGCGCGCGCCGCCTTTCAATCGTCGCCGCCTCGTCCAACCCGCCGTCGTCGCCGACAATCACGCCGTAAACATTGACCGCCGTGGTTGGCGAACACAGGTCGAGCGCCAGGTCGCGGCGCACGGCCTCAGCGTCACGCAACAGCGGGTCACCGAAGCCACCGCCGCCATTGGCGACGGCCAGCAATGCGTCGCCATGATTCAATACACCCCGGTCCTTGGCTGCCAGCACCAGCCGGTCGCTATGGCCGAGGTCCTCATGCGATGTCGGCAATCTTCCGTCCCCGAACTGCGCCAACAAATCGGTATCGCGAAACAGCAGATGCGCCTGCACGCTACCCGGAGTGCCGCCGAGCAACCCCGCCGATTCGGGATGGGCTGCGCCATGGCAGACGACCGTAAAATCGAGCGCCGCGGCGCTGCCGTGCGCCATCAGCAGTGATTCGGTGCCAACGCCGCCGCGAAAGCGTCCGGCGCCACCGGTGTCGCGGCACTGTTTGCGATAGATGTAGAGCAACGGATATTGCTGTTCATAACGCTCAACATTGGCGATCGCCTGGCTCGGCGAGCCCGGGATGCCACCGCTATCGGTGCCGTCGCGGTCCAGCGACGCGCCGGCGCCGCCGGCCTGGTCCATCAGCATCGCCGCAAACCATTGGCCGCCGCGGCCGGGTCCGCTCACCCCGGTCACCTGTGCCGATGATGTCCAGTTAGCCTGAGCCTCGCGGCGAAGGGCTGGATTATCCGCCGCCGCCAGCATCTTGACGAGGGCCGCGTGGGCGACGTGCTGGGTCGCGTAAACCCCGCTGATCGTCGCAATACCCACTGCGGCCGGGTAGTTCGCACGATTGATCAATCCGTCTGGTGCGCGGATCTCGAACAGATCGAAAAACGCACCGGGCGCCCATGGCATGTCGTAGCACAATGTCGACAACACCGCCGAGACCACGCCGCACTGCATCCCCACCCACGAACAGTTGATCGGCCCTTCGACCTGTTCGCTGGTACCGGCGTAGTCGAATATCAGGCGATCGGCGTCCTTGGTCAGGCTCACCCGCATCGGATAGAGCGTATCGTTGTTACCGTCGTGATCGAGATAGCCCTCGGCCCGCCATGTGCCATCCGGGCAATCACGCAGCCGCCGGGAAAGACCGCGGCGAACCAGCGCCAGGATCTCGCGTTGGGTCGCCAGGAACACGTCCTTGCCGTATTCATCGACGATGTCGTTGATTCGTTCAGTCGTCCGATTGACCGCCGCCAAGCGGGCGCGGATGTTGAGCGCGTTCAACTCCGGCGTACGCGAATTGCGCAGCACCAACGCCTCGATGTCGGCGCGCACGACGCCGCCTTCGACCAGGCGCACCGGCGGGATCAGCGGTGCTTCGTCAAATACCGTGCGCGCGCCGACCGTGAAATTACCGGGCGTCGGCCCGCCGACATCGACGTCGTGCATGGCGATGCCGGACCAGGCGACGCACTCGCCATCGGCAAAGATCGGTGCCAGCACCATGAAATCGTTCTGGTGGCCGGCACCGGTCCAGGGATCGTTGGTGATATAGGCATCGCCGGCGCCAATTCCCGGCGCCGTGCTGAAATGCTCGATGATGTATTTGACCGCGACATCGGCGCATAAAGCGACGCGCGTGGTGTAGACGCCGACGAATAATGAATTGCCCTCGGGCGTGAGGATCGCGGCGTTGAGATCCTTGCCTTCATAAACGGTAGGCGATCCCGAGATCTGAATCGCGACCTTGCCCTGCTCGTCATTGATCGTCCACAGACGATGGCGCAGGACTTCCAAAGTGATCGGATCCACCGCAACCGAGGCTTCCTCAGAAGCTGGCTCCGGGAGCGCGGTCATCGGGCGTTGGCGGTCTTTAGATGAATGTGAAACGCACGATTGGTTTCATGCGCAAAAAAGTCGGCGGACGACCCAAACCTTCGTCGGGCCGCCCGCCTACGAAAACTAGCTCATACCTTTGAAAAACTCATTGGTGTAGAAGTCGGTCGGTTTGGCACCAGCCTTCACCACCCCGGCCTCGATCAACAGCTTGATCGCCTTGGCCCAATCTTCGGGCGCCTGCCAACCGGCCGGCTTGCCTTTGCTCGCCGACGTGTGAACCAGCGGCAGATAGTTGACCCACTGCGCTTTGATCTGGTCAAAGGTCGCTTTCTGTTTGGGCCGCGCCTGTAGCATGATCTTGATGCCTTCTTCGGCATTGGCACTGTTCTTGAGCATGTAGTCCCAGGAACGGGAGATTCCCTTGACGATGCCTGCCAGTTGCTTGGGCTTGTTGGCGATCGTGTCCTCATGAGCGATGACGCCGTGATCGGGAACCTGCAATCCAACCGAGCCAAACGAAATCGCGCGTGACGGTTTCTTTGACTCCAGCATCGCCGCAAAGAACGGGATCGACGTCACCACGCCATCGGACTCGCCCGCGAGATAAAGGCTCATCTTGGCCTGGAACTCGACATTCATCAGATTAAAGTTGGCTACCTTGCCGCCGCCCGCCTTGATGAACGCGTGCATGAACGGGCCTTCGAACGAGCCCTGCGTGAAGGTAATGCGAAATTTTCCCTTCTTGCTGGCATCCGCCACGTTCATGATGCCGCTCTCCTTGGAAACCCAAAGACCGATCGAGGGTTCACGAACGACGTTCGCAAGCGATTTGAGCGGCATCGCCGCCTTGTCGCGGGCGATCGCCATCGCGCCGGCGTTGGCGTAGCCAACGTCGTAGTTGCCCGCACCGACCAGATTTACGGTCAGCGAAGAGCCCTTGCCGTCCTCAAGATCAACCTCGAGGCCTTCGGCCTTGAACCAGCCTTTTTCGATGCCGACGTACCACGGCACCTGAAGCGCAAACGGCACCCAACTCAACCGCACCTTCATCGGTTCGGCAGCGGTAGCCGGTGTGATTGTCAGAGCAGCAAACAGGAACGCCACCAACGCTGACGCACTGGTTAGAAATCTCAACATAGCAAACCTCCCTGAGGTTGTTTTCTGTGACCGAATGTTAGGTGAGCCTCGGTTCGTTGGCAAACCGGTAGCATAGCGAAGGCGCTGCCGTGAGTCGGACTCAGGGGGAGATCAAACCCTCAAGGCGGCCGGAATTCTCGCGAATCGCATAGACCTTGAGCGTGAGGTCGCGGCAATTCACACCGCTACCGTCGTCGAGTTTGAACACGAAATTGTGCCGTGGACAGCGAATCATGGTGTCATTGCCCATCAACGCGGCCTCCGCCATCGAGCCGCCCTGATGCGGGCACAGCGGCTGCACGCCGCGAAAGCCCGACGCGGTTTTCACAATCAGAATGGTTTCGTCGCCAAGCTGTGCATTAGCGGGAAACGCACCACCCACCGGATCGATTTCCACCAACACCTGCCACTGGCTGGTTGTTTCGCTTTCTTCGCCCATGATCGCTCAGGCTGCGATTCGCCGATCGCCAGTGATATCGCGAATCCGCTTCACCGCGAAATCATGATCCAGATGCAACAGGAACAGGCCAATCTGCATGGTGAACGGGCTGTCGAGGAAGCAGGCAAACGTCGCCAACAGCGCGTCGCGCAAAGAAAGATCGAACGGCCGTCGGGTCTCGTGGAACGCGCAGCGAAGCGCCATCGCCATGTCGAGGTCGAGTTCCTCCAACGAGTAATGCCACGACCATGAGTCCAGCTTGTCCGCAAGCGCGTTCAAGAACTCGAGCTGTGTTGTCGTCAGCTGTTTCACCGCCTCCGGGACATGGTCCTCAGCGATCAGCAACATCCAGTTCTTCTCGTCCTGGCACAGTCCTAGGTTGGTGTTATGGCGGACACCGTTCTTGAACGCCATGATTGGCTCGATGCGCTGCAGTATTGTGCGTGCGTTGCCATAGGTATCCATGGCTTCGGTTTCGTCTTCCACGATCCTGAAGACCGTGATGTCGGCGGACCTGCCAACAGTCAAGCACCCAGCGCGGTCGTCGAGAGCCAGGGCCTTAGCCGGCGCTTTGGTTACCGCCTCGATGATCTCGGCGACACTCATGCCAAGGCGCAGGAAAAGCCCCATCACATGCGCGAGCGAGAAAGCCGGCCCCAGCACGTTGTATTGTTGCAGATCAGAACTGATGATGTGCGGCCGCAGGTCCTGATCAAATGACTTCTCGGCGACATCCCAGCCGAAGTTGAAGCCGCCGAATCCAACGTCGAATATGACCCCGCGCTGTTGGGCATCGCGAACCACTGGCAGAACCTTACCGTTTTTATCGAGGATGGGGGCGCCATTGTCGTGGTAGAGGTGAGTAATGATGTCGCCCCTCTGCGAGATATTGAAAATCTCGTAGACCGACGGGTCTTCGGGCTGCATTTGAAACTCGCCAATATGCGAATAGAGCGGTAGATCGATGATTTCGGCGAGGCCCTTGCCCATCTTCAGCGGCCCGGTGCCGTAACTGCCGAGCGCTGCCACCTTCAGATATCGGATCAGCCCGGGATGGTCCGACATGAAATCGAGATAATCGGGGATCGGCCAACTCATCAGGCTGCGCACGTCGCCCTCGATGTACTGCGTGCCGATGATGCCCATTGGCCGGACATAGGGGCCGGCGTAGAGATCGGTGACAGTGTGGCCGGCGAGCAGCGCGGCGAACTCGTCCATTACGTCGATACCAGGACCGCCGCCATCGACGTAAGTGGTCACGCCCTGTGCGATACCGATGCTGTCGGGATCGGCAAAGCCGAGCGTGCCGTAGGTATGGACATGAATGTCGATCCAACCCGGACTCAACATGTATCCATCAAGATCGACGATCTCCGCGCCCGGTGGAATGGGGCCGCCGATCGCCGCAATGCGTCCGTCGGCAACGACCACATCATCGATGCGGTCGATCGATTGAACCGGATCGATGATCCGGGCGCCGCGCAGCACCAACGTGTCCGTATCCTCTGTCATCGCTACCTCCGGGAATTTCGGCGACGTTACCACGCGCCGATAGCTCCGACCACAAGCCGATGTTCAACCGGGCGGAATCACACCTTGGCGGCAGTCACGTCGACCTCGATCAGCAATTCCGGCAGTAGCAACGCAGGTACGTAAATCGCCGCCGAGGCCGGTTTGTGATCGCCCAAATACTCACTTCGTATAGTGGCGTAGGCCATCATATCGTTGCCGGCGACGACGAAGGCATGCATTTTGACGATGTCACTCGCGCTCATTTCTGCACTGCGCAGGATCTCGACGATATTGGTCCACACCTGACGGCACTGGGCCTCGAACCCAGTGGCCACATCGCCGTTGGTATCGACGCCGACCTCACCTGCCGTGTATAGCCAGCGTGCGTTCGGCGGCACTTCCATGCCATGGCAATAAGACGGCGCCAACGGCGCCGCGATGGTTTTGGGATTGTGGGCTTTCAACATGGGGTTCTCCTCAGTTCCGTATACCGACCACGTTGTGATGAGAGCGGTACGTAACTCCTACGCGGCGCCAACATGGGATTCATCGGATAGACCGCCGACGATATCGAAGATCTCGCGGACTACCTCTCACGCCTGGCCAAACGATGACGCGACGCGGCGGCATGCAGCCCACCGCCGCCTAGTGCCCCTAATCAACCCGGCGCCATCCCCTTATCGGTAAGTTCCTTGATCGCTTTTTCGGTCTTGGCGAGATGCGCCAGGCCCATGCCGCGCAAGACGTGAGGTGCCTTGGTGAACTGGATGTCGCTGTAGCCGATGATCTCGATGCGATTGCCCCAGGGGTCGATGAAGTCGAGGAAGCGGCCCGGTAGCGTTTCGACGCCGGCCTCGCCTAGGGCGATGCGCACCGCCTCTTTATCATCGACCACGAGGCCAACATGACGGCCGTCATTGGCCGCCTGGCTACCGCCTTTTTGCAGCGCTAGAAACTGATCGCCGAGATCGATAAAGGCATCGGTGTCGCTCTTGCCACGCAATTCGAAGTCGAACAGCTGGCCGAAGAAACGCAGCGCCGCGTCAATGTCGCCGACCTCGAGCGCAATATGATTGAACCCGACGGCACGCGCTTTTTTGGCTTGTGGCATGGTGCTCTCCAGCTGGCTGCTGCCCAGGCAATAAACTAGGGCAAGCCAGCAAAACCGCAAATGCCGTACCGGGTCCATCCGAAACAGCTACGACTGGTCGAGTTAGGCGCATCCGCTGTGTCGGCGAAAGCAGGTGTGACAGCCGTTACTGGCACGGGAACCGCCTGACGCTAGAACTACGTAATATGCCCAGGTAAACTCGGGATATTACTAATGTCCGATTTCAACGCCATCTCATTGTGGCAGCATTGTTAAATGTCGACGTGGTCGCTGACGGCGCCGTCTCAAGCTCAGAGACCGATCTTGAACCGGGTGCCGCGCAGGACCCACCAAAAGATTGGCATGTCTAATTTACTGAACTACCGGACAATCAGCGCGCTCGCTTTCATCGCGGTCGCTTTGGCGCTGGTCGCAGCCTACCGCGAATACACATTTCGCGATCTGGTCGATTACGCCCGAATAGAAAGCGATGTCCTCACCCAAACGCTCTCCAATTCGTTGTGGCCCCAATTCGGCGACTATGTAAGAACAGCGAATGGGCTCGGCGTTGACGAGTTGAAAGCGGGTGCAAAACACAAGGCACTCCATGCCGAGGTTGTGCGCCTTACCCACCATTTTGCAGTTCTTAAGGTCAAGATCTACGACGCCAAGGGTCTGACCGTCTATTCCTCCGACCCCGGTCAAATCGGCGAAAGCAAATCGGGCAACGCCGCCTTCACCAAGGTCATCGAGACCGGTGAACCGACTAGCTCGCATAGCCATCGCAAGAGTTTCACCGCCTTCTCCCACGAACGGTTCAATGTCGACGTCGTCGAAACCTATGTGCCGGTTCGCGCAGGCGACGGAACCCTCGATGCGGTCTTTGAGATCTATCTCGATGTCACCCCCGTCATGGCCCGATCAAACAACGGGACGATCGTCTTTGGGGGGACCACAGCCGGCGTGCTGCTTTTCCTTTATATCGTCCTGATCTTCGTCCAGTCCCGATCGCGCCAGATTCTCGAAGCGGAAATCGAGAGCCGCAAGCGAATAGAGAGTGCGCTGATTTCAGCCAACGACCGATTCCACAAAGCGTTCTATGCGAGCCCCAGCATCGTTGCCATCTCGGCGGCCGACGGCAAACTTTACGACGTCAACGACAGATGGGTGGAGACGTTCGGTTATTCACGCGACGAAGCGATCGGAAAATCGGCCGTGGACTTAGGGATCTGGGTCGAGCCTGCCGATCGTGACAAGGCGATTGCGGCGCACTCTCCGGAAGGATTGTTGGAGAATTTCGAAGCGCGGTTTCGCGCCCGCGATGGTCGTATCATTTACGGCCTTCACTCGTCCGAGCACATCGAGATCGATGGGCAGTCGATGCGCATCGGGATCATGAACGACATCACCGAACGTAAACGGGTTGAAGAGGCGTTGAAGGAGAGCGAAGAGCGTTTCAAGAGCATTATCGAAAACTCTCCGGCGGCGATTTTCCTAAAGGATCTGGAAGGTCGTTTCATGACGACGAGCTCGACGTTTAAGGAGTGGTACCGGATTTTCCGATACCGAGGAAATCGGTCTGACGTCGCACGATGTTCTTCCCAAGCCGTTTGCCGACATTGCCGCGGAGTTAGACGCCCTTACGCTAGCAACCGACGCACCGTGTGAGCGCGAGGTGAAGGTTCCGTTCGCCGATGGCAGCATACATTGGGTGCACATCAACAAGTTCCCGGTGCGTGATGCCAACGACAACACGGTCGGTATTGGAACCATCAACACCGATATCAGCGCCCGCCATGAAGCCGTCAACAAAGAGCGGCTGCGACAGGCCCGCAGAAGAGCGGCTGCGACAGGCGCGGTCGGCCAGCTGACAGGCGGTGTCGCCCACGACTTTAACAATCTGCTCGCCGTCATTATGGGCAACGCCGAACTTCTCGCCGCCACTTTGGATGAATCCGACCCCAAGCTTGCGGCGATTTTACGTGCCACGACTCGTGGATCCGAATTGACCCAACGGCTGCTTGCCTATTCGCGCCAACAACCCCTGCGTCCGCAGGCGATAGACTTGCTGGAACTCACCACCGGAATGTCGAATCTGCTGGCGCGAACGCTCGGTGAAACCATTGAGATCGAGACTCTGGCGCAACCGGAACTGTGGTCAGCCGCAGCCGATCCCGGCCAGGTTGAAAACGCCCTGCTCAACCTTGCCATCAACGCGCGCGATGCGATGCCCGATGGCGGCAAACTGACGATCGAATGCATGAACGTCAAACTCGACCAGACCTACGTCGACGAAAACACCGAGGCACTCGTAGGAGATTTTGCGGTGCTGGCGGTGAGCGATACCGGGACCGGAATGTCGGCCGACGTCAAGGCGCGCGTGTTCGAGCCGTTCTTCACGACCAAGGAGGTCGGCCAAGGCAGTGGCTTGGGCCTCTCAATGGTTTACGGATTTACCAAACAGTCCGGTGGCCACGTCAGCATTTACAGCGAGGAAGGCCGCGGGACGACGGTGAAACTTTACTTGCCGCGCGCCGAACACGCCGCCGAAGACATCGCCGCAGAGCCCGAGGACACGATACCGACAGGACACGGCGAGACGATTTTGGTTATCGAGGACGACGAAGACGTTCGGGCGCTCGCCACCGATACGCTCAAAGGTTTGGGCTATTTCGTCATTGCTGTCGCGACCGCTGCCGCCGCTCGTGATGTTCTCGCCGGCGAGACGCCGACGAACCTGATTCTATCGGACGTCATCTTGCCCGGTGGCACCAGCGGTCCGGAGTTTGCCGAAGAGGTTCATGCAACCAACCCAAACCTTGAGATCATCTTTATGTCCGGCTATCCGGCGGCAGCGGCCAAGCGCAATGGCTTTCTCGGTTCCAATCGCGTGCTCCTGAACAAACCGTTCCAACGCCGCCAACTTGCCGAAGCCGTGCAGGACGCTCTGACGGGCTAGCCCCTATTCGCCAGCGACTTTGCGATTTGCCGGAGATTTGCCGGAGATCTGAATGACTCGCGGGTTCCCGCCGATTGCAGTAACTTTTCACTCGGTCACAGAGTGAGGAAAATGGCGGTTACCGACAGCGCGACAGAGAGAACCACGCCGTTCGCTACGGGCGCTCAGGCGCCGCTGGCGCGCGCGAGCCATCTTCCGGGCTATGTGTACTCGTCGCCGGACATCTACGCGGCCGAGAAAGCAACCATCTTCATGAAAGATTGGCTCTGCGTCGGCCGCGTCGAGGAGGTTGAATCCCCCGGCGACTACATGACGCTGCGTATTACCGACGAACCCGTCATCGTCGCCCGCAACCAGGCCGGAGAACTCCACGCCTTCGCCAATGTCTGCGCCCATCGCGGCGTCGAAGTCGCCGCCGGATCCGGCAATACCAAGGAGTTCAGTTGCCCCTATCACGGCTGGCTCTACGATCTCGACGGCAAGCTGGTTGGCGCGCCTTACATGAAGGAAGCCGAGGGCTTCGATCCCGCCAACTGCCGCCTTAAGCCACTCCAACTCGGCACCTGGGCGGGATGGATTTTCATCACCTTCAATGCCGACCCGCTGCCGCTCGAGCAGCACCTCGATCCGTTCATCCGCGAATGCAGCTTCCTCAGAATGGAGGATGCCCGTGTGGTCGACAAGGTGGTGATGGATCTCGAATGCAACTGGAAATTCGCGGTTGAGAACTCGCTCGACATCTACCACGTCCAGGCCGTGCACCAGGCCACGTTCGGCAACTTCGTCAATCCGGAGGCGTTCGACTTCGATCTGTGGGATCGTGGCGCCTCGACGGTGTTCTACAAAGCCGCGCCGCACACGCCGGACGGCAAGTCGTTTTTTGGGGTCATGAACGCCTTGGCCGGAAAGAGCGATGAGAGCTTTGGGGTGACCGGCTATGTCGCGCCCAACATGCATCTGTTTGGCCGCTGCGAGAACTTCCGCCCCGCGGTCCACTGGCCGCTATCGCCGACCCGGACGCGGCTGCTCTACTACAATCTGTTCCCCAAGGAATTTCTCGATCGCCCCAATCTGGAGGCGGCGCGCGAGACCTATCGCAATTACTACAAGCAGGCGATCGTCGAGGACGAGGCAATGATCGAATCGCTACAGCGCGGCATGTCGACGCGAGCGTACGAACCCGGACGTATGTCGGCCCTCGAGGTCGCCATCCATCATGCGATCAACTACTACGTCGAACGCATGGCTGCGTATCTGTAGAAGACCAGATCGCGGCGTCGCACCAGCTGAATCATTCTGATAGCCCAAATCAAACAGGGAACGATGGCAGTTACCGACGGCACAACTGAGAGAACGGCTCCGTTCGCGCACGCAGCACAGGAACCACTCGCGCGCGCGAGCCATCTTCCGGGCTACGTGTACGCCTCGCCCGAGATCTACGCGGCGGAAAAAGAAGCCATCTTCATGAAGGATTGGCTTTGTGTCGGCCGTGTCGAAGAAGTGGAAAACCCGGGCGACTACATAACATTGCGTATCACCGATGAACCGGTGGTCGTCGCACGGGACGAAACCGGAGCACTCAACGCCTTCGCCAACGTATGCGCCCACCGCGGCGTCGAAGTCGCCAGCGGGTCCGGCAACACGAAAGAGTTTAGCTGCCCCTATCACGGCTGGCTTTACGACCTCAGCGGCCGATTGATCGGTGCGCCCTATATGAAGGAGGCGGCGGGGTTCGATCCCGCGAACTGCCGCCTCAAACCACTTAAGCTCGGCACCTGGGCTGGTTGGATTTTCATCACCTTCAATCAAAACCCGCTGCCGCTAGAGCAGCACCTCGATCCGTTCATCCGTGAATACGGCTTCCTCCAGATGGAGGACGCCTATCTCGTCGACAAGGTCTCGATGGATCTCGAGTGCAACTGGAAGTTCGCCGTCGAGAACTCACTCGATTCCTATCACGCGCAAACAGTGCACCGCGATACCTTCGGCGCTTTCATGACCCCCGAGAGCTTCGTCTTCGATTTATGGGATCGGGGCGCCTCGACCGTTTTTTATGGTGCCGCGCCGCACACCCCGGATGGTAAGCCGCTGTTCGGCGTCATGAGCGCACTGGCCGGGCGCGGCGACGAGAGCTTTGCGACGTCAGGCTTTGTCGCGCCCAATATGCATATTTTCGGTCGCTGTGAGAATTTCCGACCCGGCGTCCACTGGCCGCTGTCGCCGACACGAACCCGGTTGCTCTACTACAATCTCATCCCCCGGGAATTCCTCGACCGCCCCGGCATCGACGCGGCCCGCAAGACCTATCGCGAGTACTACATGCGAGCGATCGTCGAGGACGAGGCGATGATCGAATCGCTGCAGCGTGGCATCTCGACCCGGGCCTACCAACCGGGACGCATGGCGAAAATGGAAGTCGCTATCCACCACGCGATCAACTACTACGTCGAGCGCATGGCGGGCTATCTCTAGCCGACGCGTTCCCTCCCCCCACCGCCACCATCTCCAGCAGCCATGAACGACAAACCAGCGTTCGACAGCACCTTCGGCAGCTCGCTACCGACCATGCCGGCGCTGCGGCCACCGTTGCTCGGCACCCGTCATATGGTCGTCGCCGGCCACTATCTTGCCGCCCAGGCCGGTTTCACGATCCTCGAGGCCGGCGGCAACGCGATCGATGCCGGCGTCGCCGCCGGGATTGCGCTCGGCGTGGTGCACAGCGATCTCGTCAACGTCGCCGGCGTTGCACCGATCATTATCTATCTCGCCGAAACCGACGAAGTACAAACAATCAGCGGCCTCGGTACCTGGCCCCGTGCCATCCGCGCCGATCAGTTCGCCGACAGCGGTGCAATTCCAGCGGGCGTGCTGCGCACCGTCGTACCGGCCGCGCCGGACGCCTGGATCACCGCGTTGGAACGGTTCGGCACCATGTCGTTCCGCGAGGTCGCCGCTGCGGCCATCCGTTTCGCGTCCGACGGCTTTGTCATGTATCCGCTGATGGCCGAGATTCTCGCCGCCAACGAGGACAGCTATCGCCGCTGGCCCGAAAACGAGCGCATCTACCTGCCCAACGGGCGCCCGCCAAAAGCGGGTGAGCTGTTCGTTCAGGCCGATCTCGGGCGCACGCTGCAGTTCATGGCCGACGAGGAGAAAGCCGCCGCCGGTGTCAGCCGCGAAGCCGGATTGGCCGCCGCCCGCGCGGCGTTTTACACCGGCGACATCGCCCAGGCGATCGTTCGCCATCAAAAAGAAAATGGCGGTCTGCTCGATGCCGAGGATATGGCAGCGTTCCGTGTCGGTATCGAACCGCCGGTATCGATCGACTTCAAGGGCACCACCGTCTATGCGTGCGGCCCATGGTGCCAGGGGCCGGCATTGCTGCAAGCCCTCAAGCTGCTCGACGGTATCGACCTGGCGGGTCTCGGCCATAATTCGCCGGCCTATGTCCACACCGTCATCGAGGCGCTCAAACTCGCCTTTGCCGACCGCCACCAGCACTATGGCGATCCCAGATTCGTCGGTATACCGATCAACGAACTCATCTCGGCCGACTATGCCGACCTCCGCCGCGCACTCATCCGCGCCGACATCGCCTGGCCCGAATTACCGCCGGCCGGCGATCCGCGTACAGGCGCTGCTGCGATCGATAATGGCGGCGTCGGTCGAGCGGCAAGCGGGCAAGCGATCGCCGCATCGCTGGATACCTCATACGCGTGTGCCATCGACCAGCGCGGCAATATCTTCTCGGCCACGCCGAGCGATGTATCGTCGAGCGCGCCGGTGGTTCCCGGCACCGGCCTGGTCCCCTCGACCCGGGGTTCGCAGTCGTGGACCGACCCCAATCACCCCTCCGGCGTCGCGCCCGGCAAACGCCCGCGGCTGACGCCCAACCCGGCGCTCGCGATCCGGCCCGGCGAATACGCGATGCCGTTCGGCACGCCCGGTGGCGACGTGCAGATCCAGGCGATGACGCAGGCCTTCCTCAACGTCGCCGTCTTCGGCATGAACCCGCAAGCCGCCGTCGAGGCGCCGCGCTTTGCCACCTACTCATTTCCCGATTCGTTCGAGCCGCACACCTATCACCCCGGCCGCATGAGCATCGAGAGCCGCATCGACGGCACAGTCAACGAACAGCTCCTGGCGCTCGGCCATAAGGTCGAATCGTGGCCGGATTGGACCTGGCGCGCCGGCGCCATGTGCATGATCCAAAGCGACCTGACGCAGCCCTTGCTGGTAAGCGGCGCCGATCCGCGCCGCCCTGCCTATGCGGTGGGCTGGTAGGGCTTCCTCACCCACTCGCGGCCATCACCGTTGGCTGGCAAGCTGGCTAACCCGGCGGCCGGCCTTGCTGTGATGATTTAGGGACACGGGCTTCGGCGAACGAGACCAGCTTCCACTGGTCTTCGTCCCACAGTCGCAGCTTCATGCACGCCAAGCTCTGCATAATGGTCAGGCGTCTGACCTTGGTGAGCTCGGGGAAGTCGCGCAAGACCTGCGGCAGGCGATAATACGGAATGCGGCTGCTGAGGTGATGCACATGGTGCACACCGATGTTGGCGGTGATCCAGCTCAGAACGCCGGGCAAATCGTAATACGAGCTGCCATACAGCGCAGCGTCGTGGAATTGCCATGCATGATCCTCAGCCCAGAAGGTATCTTCGAATTGATGCTGGACGTAGAACAGCCAAACGCCGATCGACGAAGCCAGAAGGGTGATCGGAAGTTGCACCAGCAGGAAAGGACCACCACCAAGAAAATAGATCATGACACCGACGACGAGAGCGATCGCCGCACTGGTTCCCATGGCGCTTATCCAAAACCGCCGATCGGCGCGGCTAATTCCGACTGGCAAACGGTTCCGGACCAAGAAGTTGTAGGCGGGCCCAACCCCGAATAACACGACGGGGTAGCGATAGAACCGATAGGCAATGCGACGGAAGCGCGGCAACGCCAGATACTCTCTAACTGTCAGCATGTCGATGTCGCCGATCCCGCGCTTGTCGAGGTTGCCTGATGTCGCGTGGTGGATTGCATGGCTATGTCGCCAGGCATGGTATGGCGTCAGCGTCAACAGGCCGAGAACACGCCCGACCCAATCGTTGAACGCCTTCCGGCGGAAAAAAGCACCGTGCCCGCAGTCGTGCTGGATCATGAAAATGCGCACCAGGAACGTGGCCGCCGGAACGCTGATCGCAAGGGTCAGCCAGTAACTGATCGAAAGTGCCCACCAAGCAGCCGCCCAAAGCGCGACAAAAGATACGTCGGTGATAATTAGCTCGACCGCGCTACGCAGATGGTTGGGCTCGCGATATCGAGCCAGCGCCCTCCGCCAATCACGGGCAGGGGTTGGGTCTCTCTCGGTCTGTAGCTCTTGCTGCATACTATCCATTCGATACGAGCTCCATCCCCATGTGGGGCGCTCCTCAATTAACCTGACCTTGATACCTCAAAAGCCCCGGCTTTTTCCACCTTATCGACCCAAAACCTCCCTGCCCTCTCACGACGCGCCAAACCCACGCAGGCCACGGCAAGTGACAAACGTCACTGGCAAACTGCCCGTGTCAAGCACACCGAACCCAGATGTTCTGGAGATCGCTCGACCCGCAAGTGTGTTTCTCCCGCTCACGTTGAAAAAAACCAAGCCAATCTTCCACAAGCGTCGTATCGCGCGCTTGTTGTACCGATGGAAGCTGAGGTTCCGGCTGGTCTAAAGCGGCGCACTCGGATGGCTGGCGCCCGTCTCAACGACGCCGGCGTGCTACTCTCGGGTGGATGAAACGGGCTCTCGTCGTTTTGTTCATTATCTTTGCCTCGTCGTCCGCCCGGGCTGGTTTCGACGCGGGCGTGGCCGCCTACAAGTGCGCGGCTTACGCGACAGCATTGAAGGAATGGCTCCCCCTTGCCGAACAGGGTCTCGCCAAAGCGCAGCACAACCTCGGTGTCTTGTATTACAACGGCGAGGGCACCCCGCAAGACCGGGTTACACAAGACTATCGCGAAGCGATTCGCTGGTATCGCAAAGCGGCCGAGCAAGGCGTGGCCGGGTCTCAGTTCAGCCTCGGTTTGATGTACGACAACGGCTTAGGCGTGGCGCCGGATCACGCTGCGGCGACCATGTGGTTTCGCAAGGCAACCGGGCGTGAGGGAAAACCGTTAATACTCGATGTCATCTACGATGAAGGCACCAGTATCCACAGTGCTGAATTGGCGCCAGATAAGCCCTGTCCGTAGCGAATAACGCAACGCCTAGGTTGCCGGGCTTTGTGCTGCTGTAACGCCAATCATGCTATCACGGCTAACCAATGCTTCGAGATCGCCGGCAGCCATCCCGTCGGTTCCGGCCGGACGTCGCGGAATGACGAAGTAACGCAGATCGGCAGTCGAATCGACGGCCTTGATACGCGTGGTGTCGGGAAGAAAAGTGCCAAACTCGGCCAGCACCCCGCGCGGATCTTTAACCGCGCGGGCCCGGTATTCCCGGCTTTTGTACCAGGCTGGCGGCAGGCCGAGTAAGGCTCTGGGATAGCAGGAGCACAGCGTACAAACGACGAGATGATGGGTGTCGCTTGTGTTGGCGACGGCCTGTGGGCAGTGGTGTCCGTCAAGTCGATCCCAATCTGTTCAGCCGCTGCCCTAGCATCGCCGATCACCGCATCCATGAAGCTGGGCTCGGTCCATGCTTTGACGACAAGCCGGGGACCATGGGTCGGAATCGTCGCTTCGACTTGCTCGATCAGCCGATGGATATCCGCGCCGCTAAACAACCCAGCTTCGATCCCGAGCTCACGAACCGTTTCGCCCAGGATTTCATGCTCATTGGGCGGCCGATGGTCATGCTCAACCGCGGCATGATCGGCGTGCGGCGTCGGCGCCTTGGCCGTGTCTCGATTCGGCTCAATACTGTCGTCGTGGGCCGCTGCCATGCGTTGCGCGACGGCTGCGCGGCGGTGAGTGAGTTGCGTTTCGGTTAGGGACCCGGATTCCAATAACAGTGTGGTTAGTCCGTGGAGCCACCTCTCGTAGTAACTGAGATCGACGTACGCTGCCGCCGGGAGGTCCTCGACCGAACGGCGCAACGCATCGGTCGTAAACAGCCGCTTCTCTCGAATAAGACACCGCACCATGGCGTCAACCCGGCGTTCGAAAATTGACGGATCGTGCGGCGCCTGGTCGATTGAACCGAGATCGAAGCCGCCAACGTCGTGAGGCTTGGGCATGGTTGGGCTGCGCTTTTCCAATCAAGAATGCGTTAGTCTCACCCACGTGGCAGCCGTTATCAACAACCATGAGAGGGGACTGTCAACCCACGCGAATGCGTGATCGAACAACCCTGTGCTAACGTTTTTCAGCGGTCGCGCGGAGCCCACGAGCGCGGTCTATCGATCTCTAGTCGGAGAACTTTCTGATGCTATCCCGGGAGGATAACGAACGGCTAACGCAGGTTGCAGCCGGGACCCCGATGGGGACGTTGCTGAGACGATATTGGATGCCGGCGCTGCTGTCGGCGGAACTGGAAGCCGACGGCGCCCCGGTCCGGGTGCGTCTTCTCGGCGAGCAACTCATCGCATTTCGCGACAGCGCCGGTCGGGTCGGTCTGCTCGAAGAGTTTTGCGCCCATCGGCGCGCCTCCCTGTTCTTGGGCCGCAACGAGCAATGCGGCCTGCGCTGCGTCTATCATGGTTGGAAATACGACATCGAAGGCCGCATCGTCGACATGCCAACCGAACCGGCAGATAGCACCTTCAAGGAGCGGGTTAGGCAGCCCGCATATCCGAGCTGGCCGTCGAGGCTTTTAAAAAAACTTCCCCGCCGAACTGGCGAAGATCCGGGCGAGGCTCCCGAAAGGCGTCGAGATAGACAAGATGAAGCCCGCATCGGCCAGAAGAATAAGCTCACACGCCGATGGGCCGACGTGGCACGCGCCCGCGGGCGCCCCGCGACCAGCGCACCGTGTGGGCGTATATGGGACCGCTCGAGCAGATGCCGCCAAAGCCTCATTTCGGCTGGACGCAGCCTCCGGCGACACATCGGAGCGTCAGTAGGAACTGGCAGGAATGCAGCTATTTGCAAGCCGTCGAAGGCGGCGTCGATAGCGCCCACGTCGGCTGGCTGCATCGCGTTCTTCAACCCGAGGACGGCGGCGCCGGTTTCAGTGGCATCTGGACCGAAAATGTGGTCGCCGACGAAGTTGATCCAACCGATTACGGCCACGTCTATGCCTGCATCCGTTCCGTGCCCGACGACCGTAAATGGGCCCGGATCTATCATTTCGTCATGCCGTTTCACGTCATGTTTCCGCTGGAACTGGGCTATGGCGGTACCGGCCTCGATAGCTACACGCCGATGATGGGCGGAACGATGTGGGTACCCATGGATGACGAAAACGCCATGATGTACCTGTGGACCGTCCGCCTCGGCGAGGAACCGTTGACCATGGCAGAGCGCGAGTGGCTCGATCGGATCCGCGGCCTCGGCCCCGGCACGTTGACCGATGACTTCCGCAAGCTCCGCAATAGGCAAAGCAATTGGGGCATTGATCGCGCGTTGCAGAAGAGCACAAACTTTAGCGGCATCGACGGCATCCTGGCGCAGGATCACGCCGTCCAGGAGGGCATGGGCCCAATCGTTGACCGTCGCAACGAGCACCTCGGCAAGACCGACCACGCCGTGGTCCGCACGCGCTGCGTTCTGCTCGACGCACTCGATAGCCTCGAGGCGGGTCGCGAGCCGCCTGGCCTAACGACCAGCTACTACGGGCTGTTCGGCAGCGAACGGATTCTACCCAACGATGCGGATTGGCGGACGCACTTGCTGCGCCAAGGCAATGAGGTGGCCGAGTAAGCTCGCCAGCGTCCACCTAAGGAGGACATAACGTGGCTGAGAATATAGCGGAAGTCGTCGAGACGTATTTTCGGGCAAATCGCACGCACGACCTAAACCTGATGCGCTCGATATTGGCCGATGACGTCGAAATCACCAGCCAGGCCGGAACCATCAAAGGCGCTGATGCCTGTCTCGAGTTGGTCGATAAGTTTCTTACCCAGGTCGGCGGCATCGATCCCCAGCCGGGTCCATTGCTGATCGATGGTGACACCGTCGCGGTTCAGATCCAGGCCCACTTGCCGCAGTTGAAGGAGATCCGCAATCTTGGCGACTTCTTCACCATCAAGAAAGGCAAGATCACGCAACTCTTCATCTATCAGGCCAACACCATCAAGATGGCGCGCTCGTAAAGAGGAAACCGATTGATGTCAGGCGCTTGGAATCGCGACGAATCCCCATTCCACGAAGGAGAACAAGACGTCCAAAAGCGCCTCGGTGTCCGCGACATTGAAGACTGGGCGCGCAAGGTCGTGCGTGACCATCTTCCCGAGGAGCACCGATCTTTCCACACGGCGCTGCCGTTCCTGGTGGTTGCCGCCCGCGATACTCAAGCACGCCCTTGGGCGACAATGCTGACGGGACCGCAAGGCTTCGTCACATCGCCCGATCCGCAATCTCTTGTCATCGCAGCAACACCGGCTCGCGGTGATGGGCTCGAATTGGCCCTCGCGAGCGGCGCCGACATTGGCATTCTCGGCATCGAACTCGCCACCCGTCGGCGCAACCGTGTGAACGGCCGCGTGGTGGACATTTCTTCCAACGCCATCACCTTTGACGTCGAGCAGGTCCTTTGGCAACTGTCCGCAATATATCCGCGAGCGTGCGTGGCGCCGGGTCGACGACGAAGCCGCTGGGATAGCGGTGCGAGGCACCCGCCTCACACCGTCGCAACGGCAGTGGATCGCCGCTGCCGACACTTTCTTCATTGCCAGCGGCTACCGCGCCCAGGGTGAGAGCGCCACCTTCGGCATGGACGCCTCCCATCGCGGCGGCGACCGTGGCTTCGTCCGGGTTGTCAGCGCGACCCGTATCGAATTTCCCGATTACGACCCTCGGGCGGGATTTCTGTTCGTGGATTTCGAAACCGGCAGCCTGCTCCAGCTAACGGGTACGACGGCAATAGATTGGGATTCAGAGGCCGTCGCGCGCATCGTTGGTGCCCGCCGCTTGGTAACGTTCGATATTGAAGAAATTATTGAGCTGCCTGCCGCGGTCGCCCTGCGGTGGGACGCGGATGCGGAGTCTGTCCGCTCGCTGCGGCTCATCGAAAAAACCCGAGAAAGCGAGGAGGTAACCTCGTTTGTGTTTGAGTCACGCGACGCCGGTCCACTACCGGTATTCGAAGCCGGCCAACACTTACCAATTGAGCTTGACGTGCCGGGCCTGGAAGAGCCGGTGCGCCGCACCTATTCGCTCTCGGGTGCGCCCAATAGCGATCGCTACCGCATCAGCGTCAAACGCGAGCCTCGAGGCCTCGCGTCACGCCACCTGCACGACCACGTCGAACCCGGCGCGATCATCGACACCCGCAGACCAGCCGGCGACTTCATGATGTCGTGCAACCAATGCCCGGTCGCGCTCGTGAGTGCCGGCGTCGGTGTAACACCGATGATCAGCATGCTTCACGCACTGGCCGCGGCGGGTAGCAACAGCCCGGTCTGGTTCGTTCACGGTGCTCGCGACGGCGCGCGCCATGCGTTGGCACAAGAAGTCCGCGCGCTCGCGGCAAATCATAGCGGCATTCAGGTCCATGTTACCTATAGCCAACCCCGCCCCGAGGACGAGGTTGGGATCGACTACGACAGCCGGGGTCGTGTCGACGGCGCCCTATTGGCCGGTCTCATCGAAGATGTCGACGCCCACTACTTCCTATGTGGGCCCGTTCGCATGGCCGACGTCCAAACCGAACTCGAGCACCGCGGCATCATTGCTGAACACATCCACACAGAGTCCTTCGGACCGGCGGCGGGCTGATGATCGGACCACAAACCGAGGCGCGTTAGTCCGCTTCCGGGCGACGAATGCTCCATAGCGATAGAGGACCCGCCCAATGACGGCCTTGACCCAAAGCTACGTCGCCTCGGCCGTGCCCCTCATCGGCGCGACCATCGGCAACCACTTCGATGATGCTGCCCAGATGTGGTGCGACAACGAGGCCCTGGTGGTGCGCCACCAGGGCGTGCGCTGGACCTATGGCGAGCTCCGCGAGCGCGTCGACGACCTGGCCACGGGTTTGCTGGCTGTGGGACTGGCGCCCGGCGATAGGGTCGGGATCTGGTCGCCCAACAACGCCGAATGGGTGGTGACGCAAATGGCCACTGCCAAGGCAGGTCTGGTGCTGGTCAATATCAATCCGGCTTACCGCCTGTCCGAGCTCGACTACGTCCTCAACACGGTTGGCTGCAAGGCGCTGATCACTGCCGATCGGTTTAAGACCAGCGATTACGTCGCCATGATCCGCGAGCTGGCGCCAGAACTCGACACAGCCGAGCCAGGGGCGCTGCAATCCGAGCGCCTGCCCGAGTTGCGGTCGGTAGCAGGCGGGTATGTACGCTTTCGACGACGTGGCAAGCATGGGCGGCAACGCCGCATGGGCGCAACGCCCGCGCCTCGCCGATCTAGCCGAGACTTTGCAGTTCGACGACGCCATCAACATACAGTTCACCAGCGGAACCACCGGCGCGCCCAAAGGGGCGACCCTGTCCCACCACAATATCCTCAATAACGGCTTCTTCGTGGGCGAAGCCCAGAATCTGGGCCCCACCGACCGGATCTGCATCCCGGTGCCCCTGTACCACTGTTTCGGCATGGTGCTGGGCAACTTAGCCTGCATCACCCACGGCTCGACCATGGTTTATCCGGAGGCGGCGTTCGACCCGCTGTCGGTTCTCGAATGCGTCGAGGCCGAGCGCTGCACCGGCCTTTACGGTGTGCCCACCATGTTCATCGCCGAATTGGAGCATCCGGACTTCGGCAAGTTCGACCTCACAAGTCTGCGCACGGGCATCATGGCCGGGGCCTCGTGCCCCATAGAGATCATGAAGCGCACGATTTCCGACATGCACATGGCTGAGGTCACCATCGCCTACGGCATGACCGAGACCAGCCCCGTCAGCTTCCAGACAGCCGACGATGATCCGCTGGAGCGCCGGGTCGGTACGGTCGGCCGGATCCATCCCCACGTGGAGGTCAAGATCGTCGATTCAGACGGCCGTATCATGCCGCCGGACCAGCCGGGTGAGCTGTGCACGCGGGGTTATTCGGTCATGCTCGGCTATTGGGACGATGCCGATCGCACGACCGAATCCGTCGACGCGGCAGGCTGGATGCATACCGGCGATCTGGCCACCATCGATGCCGAGGGCTATTGCAACATCGTCGGCCGCATCAAGGACATGGTCGTGCGCGGCGGCGAGAACGTTTACCCGCGCGAGATCGAGGAATTCCTCTACGCCCATCCGGCTATCGAGGACGTGCAGGTCATCGGCCTGCCCGACGATAAATACGGCGAGGAGCTGTGCGCCTGGGTCAAGCTGCGCGCGGGCGAAAACCTCGATGCCGACGGTCTGCGTGACTTTTGCAAAGGTCAGATCGCCCACTTCAAAATTCCCCGCTACGTCAAGTTCGTCGATGTCTTCCCGGTGACCGTTACGGGCAAGATCCAGAAGTTCGTGATGCGCGAGCAGATGGTGGACGAATTGAACCTGACCGAGCTCGAGACCGCCTGAGGCCGATCGTGGCCCGCGGCGTTCCGCCAAGCAGCCTGATGATTGGGTGTTGGCGGTTATCAACGCCCGTAGGGGCCGCCCTAAACGACTTCCGACTTGCCCGGCTGAACGATGGCACTTAACGATTTGCTCACGCTTGAGTTGCTGCTCGCCGCGATGGTTGCCGCTGTCGCCGGTTTTACCAAGGGCTTTGCCGGGTTCGGCGGCGGCATGATCATGGCGCCGCTGTTTAGCCTGTTGTTGGGGCCGGTGCAGGCGATTGCGACGCTAACGATCCTGGAGGTGCTTGCTTCTCTATGGCTGCTGCCGCGCGCGCTGCCGCAGACCGACTGGCGTCTAATCGGGCCGCTTGGCTTTCTAACTTGCTTGTTCACACCAATTGGTTTCTACGCCCTGTTGACGGTTGAACCCGACATCATGCGCCGCGTGATCGGCACGACGGTGCTCCTTGCCGCCCTGATCATGCTAAGTGGATGGCGCTACACCGGGTCAACCCGGCCGCTGCTGACTGGCAGCGTGGGCAGCTTCGCCGGAATCTTGATGGGAAGCACCGGTCTCGGCGGGCCACCGGTGGTCTTGTACGTCTTGTCTCGGCCAGGCTCCTCCGACCGGGCGCGGGCCGGAATCATCAGCTATTTCACCATTGCGCTGCTGTTTTTGACCGGCATGTTTGGCTGGCGCGGCATCATCGATGTTGTGACTCTGTCGCGTTGCGCCGTGCTGGCGCCGCTGTTCGTGCTGGTCACCTTTGCCGGCAGTCGGCTCTATGGCAATGCCAACGAGAAGTTGTTCCGGCGCATTGCGCTTGGGTTGCTGGTGTTTGCCGGCCTCGTGGCGATCGTGAGTTAGCGCGGTCCTGTTCCGCGGCAACTATGCCCGGACCACCTCACACCAGGTACAGCGCTTCCTCCGCCGTAACCGACGCCCAATCGACCTCGGTATTGTCGCGATCGTGATAAAAGTGGAGCAGGTTGCCATCGAGATCGTTGATGGCGAGGCTGCGCCGGCTTGGATGGTCGACGTCGACGATCAAATCGATTGCCGCGTCCTGCGCGCGCGCTTTCGAGGCATCGAGTTCGGCTTCGTCGGCCATGCACATGCTGACGTGGTGAAACCCGGGCGTCAGCCCGCGTTTGTCGCGGAACAGGCCGAGCGTCCGCTCGCCCAGCGTGCCGGTTAGCACGGCCCAATCCGCATCCGCGCCGCCGGCCAGCGGCTGCAACCCCACGACCTCGGTGTAGAAGAAATACATCGCATCCCAATCGCGGGTAACGAAGGCGCCCGCCGTGGTCTTCAAAGGATGGAATACGGCAGCGTCAACGCGGGTAAATTCGGGGTCTTCGACCACATTGCGCTCGGTATCCGGCCACGGCGTCCACGGTTTCCAGTCCGGGTTCTGCCAGTAGAACGTGCCGTGTTTGAGCCGCCACCACTCCTTGAGCGTATCGACATAAACCTCGATCTGGTTGCCGTCGGGGTCGTACATGTAGGTCGAGTGAGTGTTGCCGTGATCCTCGATTACCGTGAAATTGACGTCGTGCTCAACCGCGCGGTCGTACCACAGACACAACGCGACATCGTGTTCCATCTCGAAAGCGACGTGGAACAGACCGATGTGGTCGGCATCCTTTTCCGGCCAGTAGCGCGTCGAGAATTCCATCACCGCGACGTCGTGGTGGGTGTTGCCGTTGCAGATAAACCCGGCTTTCAACGGCGGCCGGCGATAGGCTTCATTGAGGCCAACCACATTGGTGTAGAAGTCCATCGACTTGTTCCAATCGGCGACGAAGTAATTGGAATGTGTGAGTCGCCGCGGCGCGATCAGCGATTGCGGCATGATCGGCTTAACCTGTTGGTCGACTTCCTGAATAGCCATTCGAGCCTCCGTGGCGATAGGGTTGCCAAGACTTGCCACGACTCTAGCGCGAACCGTGGCAAGCGACGAGGTCAAATGAAAACGGCCCGGAATCTCACCCGGGCCGTTTCATTTTTATTCGCAATATCAATGTTTTACGAGAGCCACACATTCGATTTCGATATCGAATTCCCAGGGCCATGAGCCCACCGAGCAGAACGTCCGCGCGGGTGGATCCTTGGGAAAGAACTTCGCGTACACCTCGTTTATGGCGTTGAAATACCCCACATTGGTGCAGAAAATCGTGCACTTCAGAACGGTCTCCATCGTGCCGCCGGCTGATTCGACCGCAATCTTGACGTTGTTGAGCACGCACTCGGTCTGCGCCTTGATGTCGGCGATCAGGATGCCGCCGGTTTTCAGGTCGAACGGCGGCAAACCCGATACGTAGATCAGGTCCCCAGCGCGGACCACGCCCGAGAGCGGTACACCGGCTTCATCGAGTGCTTTCGTGATGTGGTTGTCACCGCGGATAATCTCTTTTTCCATCATTTCCTCCTGGTTTCATGAAGACGAAGAAAGCCCCCGTCCACACGATGCGGTACGGGGGCGGAATTACGCTTGCCGTGGGGCGATAAGCCCGACTAGCAGCCTTTCAAATACTGGTTCGTATAGTAGGTATCCACGGCCACCTTGGCTTTGAGGTCGAGAAACTTCTCCATGGCGGCGATCGACGTCTCCCAATCGGCCCTCACGTTGCAACCCAGCGGGCTGCTCGGGTTGCTGGGGCTATCGAGGTAATCGAGCGTCAACGTTAGTTGTTCGGTCGCGACCGCGACATTGATCTTGTCGACATATTTGGTCGATGCGGCAACCGCTGCTTGCGGATCTTTGCGCGCGTCCGCCCAGCCTCTTAAGGCAGCCCTGACCAACGCACCGGCAAACGCTGATTGTTCGGCCATGAACTTGTCGTTGAGTTGGACGCCGGCGCTGATGATATTGAGCCCGTTGTCGGCGAACTGGAAACTATCGGCCATGACGCCTGCTTTCTTCAGCAGCGGAAGTTGCATGATCGGGTAGGTGACATAGGCGTCGACCTTTTTGGTCGCCAGCGACGCCACGAAAGCCGCGCCCGGTATCCCAACCTCATTGATCGTCGACTTATTAATACCAGCCGCCGCGAACCAACCCGGCAACAGGCGCGTGGTCGATCCACCCGGAATGACCCCAATCGTCTTAACCTTCAAGATCTTTGGGTCCGTTTATGCCTTCGCCCTTGCGAAACACCAGACCAATCGGGCTTTTGCGCAAAACAAGTCCCGCCATCTTGGACTTGATCCCAACCTTATTGACACCCTGGATCAACGGGCCGGCATCGGCATGGCCGATCTTGGCCGCGCCACTCGCGATCAGGTTGACCGTGGTCGCCCCTCCCGAACCCTTGAGGAGTTTGACGTTGGCGCCGGCGTCTTTGAAATATCCGCGATCGAGGGCAAGATAATAGGGTGCGTGGATGCCAACGAACGGGAAATCGAGTTGGAAGACAATGTCTTCGATGGCACTGGCCGGGCTCGTCGTAGCGACGCTAAGCGCTAAAAGTCCCAAACCGGCAAACGCAGTTTTCAATGTGTTTTTTTGCATATCGGGTCACCTCCCTTGCTATGTGAAGAACCTCACAACCAAATTACCACGCGTCGCAACGCGGCGCTGCGAATTGCTCACGCCGTGTCTCCATAATCCTCTTCGGTCAAAACGCCGCGCGCGGCGAAGAGCTGGAAAATCTGCTCCGTGTGGGTGCCAAACTCGCGCGTGTTTTGGATTTTCCAGCGGCGTGGCCGGGCGAGATCAATCGTCAGGATTTGGTCGATCTCGCCTGGCCGCGGCGTCATGACAATCACTCGATCACTCAGAAAAACAGCTTCCTGAACCGAGTGTGTCACCAGAAAAACTGTTTTCTTTTGCGCGTAACAAATCCGCTGAAGATCGATCACGAGCTGTTGTCGGGTAAGCGTATCAAGGGCGCCAAACGGCTCGTCCATGAACAAAAGTGGCGGATCGTGCAGCAGCGCCCGGCACAGCGCGACCCGCTGCTGCATCCCGCCGCTCAACTCATGGGGGTACTTATCCTCGAAACCCGCGAGCCCGACGTCGGTGAGCAGTTTGAGCGCGCGCACACGATATTCGTCAATCGGAAGCCGACGCGCTTCCGCTTGCAGCAGAATATTGCCGAGCGCGTCGCGCCAACCGAGCAAGGCGGCGTTTTGAAAGACAATACCGGCCTGCACCTGCGGTCCAACGACGCTGTCCCCATAAATCTCGATGGTGCCACCGCTCGCCGGCAGCAGCCCGGCCAGAATATTGAGCAGGGTCGACTTGCCGCAGCCTGACTGGCCAACGATGGAAATAAACTCGCCATTGCGTATCTCGAAACTGACCTCACGCAGCGCTTCGACCGGGCCAGATCGAGTCTCATAGGTTTTCGCCACCTGGTTCGCGGAGACAGCGATCTCGTCGTCAACGCCTGGCTCCGATGCGGAGATTTCGTCGACAGCCATGGGCTCAGCGGGCCAGGTCGGTCCTGTCGTGCACAGCCCACGGCGCCACCCATCGCTCGAATAGTTTGAAGCCCTCAAAGGCGACGATGCTGATCATGCTGAGGACCACGAGCACGGCAAACATCAGATCGACGTCGAGTTGGCCGACGGAGAATACCAACAGGTAGCCAAGTCCTTCGCTCGCACCGACAAATTCGGCAACGATGGCCCCGACGATGGCAAAGACAAGCGCCACCTCAAGGCCGGCAAACAAGCTCGGCAACGAGTGCGGCAGACTGATTTTGACGAGGGTTTGGCTGCGACTGAGACCCATTGATCGCGCCAAACTGATGAGCTCCGGTGGAACCGTGCGAATGCCGAGAATTGTCGCGACGACGATGGGGAAAAAGGCGATGAGCGCGGTCAGAATCACCTTGGGCATCAGACCATAGCCCATCCAAACGGCAAACAGAGGTGCGATCGCAACCTTGGGTACGCCTTGCAACGCAATGATTGGTGGGTAGATGAAGCGGCCGATCAAAGAGCTCGTTGCGACGATGATTCCGAGCGGAATACCGATGATGATCGCCAGCGCCAAGCCCCCGGCGATCTCGTAGATGGTGACGCCGCTATGCTTGAGAATAATGCCGAAATCGACGACCAAAACCTGGGCGACGAGATGGGGCGGCGGCAGGATGAACAGGGGGATATCGAAACCGACCGCGGCCGCCTCCCAAACCACCACGATCGTGACAATCGACGACATCGGGATCCCAATCTTCGTCAGGTAGCGCCGGAATGTGCTTTGCCGAGGGGATATTGGCGTCGGTACTGGTTTGGTCGCCATCACTCACATTATGAGCGACATGTCCCAAAGATCTGGGTCGTCGCTTCTCCTGACTTGGCTACCGATCATCTGGGCGCAGCCGGGACAATAGAATTCTAGAATGCGGATCTCTTCGGTCCGCCCGTGCACGTTCCATGAGCTAATTTCATCGAGCGATGCCTTGCGGACCAGCGCATAGCGCTTTGGATCCCCGTCCACCGGTCCTAGACGGGTCCCGCACTCGCGGCAGGCATAAGTCCGGTTGCCGCCGTTGTCGGCCACGACGGCGAGGCAATTACCTATCAGCGTCTCGACGGCGCTCTCGATCGGGGGCGCATTGGTGTTGGCGGTAACGTCGGGATCGCCGGGTTCAGACTCCTGGAGTCGTCGGTCGCGAATTTTTCGTCGCATCGCTTCGGTACCGGCTAGGTCAGCGATATCGCCGCTGTCTTCGAGGATCACGCCATAAACATTGCGCGCTGCCTGCGCCGATACCATTCCCACCCGTACATCCCGAACCACCCGCTCTGGTTCTCGCTGCAGCGGGTCGCCATATCCGCCACCACCGGAGGTAACCGCCAGCAGCGCGTCACCCGCGTTCAGCCCACCGCGATCAATCGCCGCGAGTTCGTCCTCACGCTCGAACGAAAAGACTTCGGCATCGGTCGGTATCCGGCCTTGAGCGACCAGTTCGGAAAAATCTGTTGCGCGCAGCAGACGCCGCACTTGTACACTGCCGGGCAAGCCGCCAAACAGACCCTTGCATTCCGGATGGCTGACCCCGTGGGCGGTGACCGTGAATTCAACCGGGCCATCGTTCTTGTGTGGCGTGATCATCGATTCAGTGCCGACTCCACCGCGCCGCCGACCGGGTCCGCCGGTATCCGCACACTGCTTACGGTAGAGGTACAGCAGCGGATATTGGTGTTCGTAGCTCTCCACGTTTGCAATCGCCTGACACGGAGATCCGGGCAGACCGGCGCTATCCGGGCCGTCGCGATCGCGCTTGGCGCCGGCCCCTCCGGCGTTGTCGAGCAGCAGGCCGGTGTAGCGGCTACCGTCGTTCTTGGCGCCGCTGACGATCGTACCCTGCCACGACGACGTCCAATTGGCCTGAGCCTCGATTTGGTACTTCTCCAACTGTGAGCACGCGAGCATTCGGGCAATCGCGCCGCTCGCAACTTGCTGGGTTTGGTAGATTGCGCCCACGGTGGCCATGCTCACCGCGGCCGGATAGTTCGCTTTATTGATCGCTCCGTCGGGTCCTGTGATTGTGATCGGCCCCGATAGAAGAGCGCCTGGCGACCACGGCATGTCGTAACAGAGCATTGGCAGAACCGCGGACACCACCCCGCTCTCCATGCCGACCCAGGCGCTGTTGACTGGTCCTTCGACCTGGGCATGGGTACCGGCGAAGTCGAAAATCAACCGATCGCGCTTCTTGGTCATCGTCAAACGGATCGGGTACAGCTCGTCGTGAATGCCGTCGTGATCGAGGTATCCCTCCTCGATCCATGTACCATCGGGAAGTTCGCGCAACCGGCGTTCGAATGAGCGACGCGCGAGGTCAAGAATCTCATATACCGCACTGACAAATACGTCCTTGCCATATTCGTCAACGATGGCGTGAACGCGCTCGCGGGTACGGGTCACCGCCGCCAGGCGCGCGCGAAGATTAAGCGCGTTTAGGTCCGGCGTACGCGTGTTGCGCAGGATCAGCGCTTCGATGTCTGGTCGGACCTGCCCACCCTCGACCAAGCGCACTGGAGAGATTAGCGGCGGTTCGTTGTAAACATCCTTGGCACCCGCGGTGAACCCGCCTGGCACCGGACCACCAACGTCGACATCGTGTAGCGCGATGCCGCTCCAGCAGATGATCTCACCATCCCAATGGATCGGCGCGAGCACCAGGAAATCGTTCATGTGCCCGGCACCCGTCCACGGATCGTTGGTGATGTAGGCGTCACCGTCACCGATTCCGGGATTCTCTGCGAAGTGCTCGATGATGTATTTGGTCGCGACGTGAAGCGACATTGATATGCGCGTTGTATAGACGCCGATGAAAATCGAATCGCCTTCGGGCGAGAGGACTGATGCGTTGAAATCCTTACTCTCATAGACCACCGGAGATCCCGAGATCTGCTCGGCCAGGCGGCCCTGCTCGTCGTTGATCATCCACAGGCGATGACGCAGCACCTCGAGCGTAATCGGGTCTATCCCTCCGGCCCGTGCGCGGGTTGGCTCGCGACCTTGCGTCGCTTCGGGGTGTTGCGAGATGCTCATATAAGCATCATGGCGTCGGTGTGATGCGCAGGTTGAAATATTCGTCGACCGCGCCGATCATTCGCGGCGGAATTACCAAGGCATTCCCAGGTCGCTCGATGATGCATGGACCCGCAATGCTGTGACCAAATTCCAGTCTCGCGCCATCGTAAATCGGCGTATCCACAAATCCGTCGCGTTCGGCAAAGTACGCGGAACGCACCCCGACTTTGGCCAGATCAGGATCTGAACTCGTGGCTTTCGCCGCCGGTTGCAGGTCCGGCGTTACCGTGGCGCATCGTCCAACGACACGACATTTGAGGATCTCGATCGACATATTGCGGTATACCGAAATCTCGCCATAAACGGCCGCGTATTGGGCGCGGAAAGCTTCGCTTAAGCTGGCATCATCGTCGAGTGACAACGCCTCACTCAAAACCACGCCCATCCCGTTCGGCTGCAGCCGATACTTCATGTACAGGATGCGCTGGTAGTCGACGCTTTCCTCGTCGATCCCCTCCTCGGTGAACTGCTCGCGGAGTTTTTGTTCAAGCTCTCCATAGCGCTCCTCGAGGACAGCGCGATACTCATCGGTTAGGGGAAGGTCGGCCGGAAACGACGTTTCGAGGCTGTGCACGAGACCGCCCGTCAACATGCCGAGCGCCGAGAACACGGTGGCGTGACTCGGAACGTAGATCTCACCGATGCCGAGTTCGCGACCGAGAAACGGTGAATGGGCCGGGCCCGCACCGCCATAGCAGAACAGGACGAAGTTTCGCGGGTCATGACCCTGTTCGATGGTTGCCTGACGGATCAGGTCAGCCATATGGGCATTCACGATTTTGAACGCGCCCGCCGCGGTTTCCTCAAGCGACATATTGAGGCTGTCAGCGATCGGCTGCAGCGCGTTTCGCGCCTGCTCGACATCGAGTTTCATGCGACCGCCGAGGAAGTTGTCGGGGTTGAGGTAGCCGAGAATGAGATCAACGTCGGTAACGGTTGGTTGGTCGCCGCCGAGTCCGTAGGCCGCCGGTCCCGGTGTTGATCCGGCGCTATGAGGCCCGACCCGGAGCAACCCATCCTCATCCAGCCAAACAATACTTCCGCCACCCGCACCAATCGTGTTGATCGCAATCTTGGGTATTAGGAACGTGTATTTTTCCAAGACCGGCTCTTCGTCGAGCGTCGGTTCGCCGCCGGTAATCACACTGACGTCGAACGACGTGCCCCCCATATCCGAACAGATCACCTGCTCTTTGCCATAGATTCGAGCAAAAAAGCTGGCGCCGAGCACGCCACCTGCCGGACCCGAATCGAGGGTCAGTAGGGGTTTGAGGGCCACCTCCTTAAGCGTGGTCAGCCCGCCCAGGCAATGAGAGAAAAGCAAACCCCGGGTATAGCCCATCTCCCGCAGCCGGGTTTCCAGATCGCGGGCATAGCTCAGCACTCGCGGACCGAGATAGGCGGTCAATGCGACCGTCGCGGTCCGCTCATACTCACCGAGAATTGGGGCAACTTCACTCGACGCATAGACCGCAAGACCGGGGGCAATTTTTTCGATCAGGGCGCGTGCACGTCGTTCGTGATCGTCACGAAAAAACGACCACAGGAACGCAACCGCAACCGATTCGATTCCTTGGCTCACGAACTCGGCTACAGCCGCCTCGACCTCGCTCTCGTTGAGGTCAACCAAAATGTCGCCGACCGAGTCGATTCGCTCGGAAATGCCACGGACGTCGAGTCGGTCCACAATCGGCGGTTCGGCTTTCGTCAGTTTCGACTGATGAATGATCTCCCGTTCCGAAAGTCCGGCGACTTTTTGCGCGACTTTGCCGATAAAAATCGCGTCTTCATGACCGCGGGTTGTGAGCAAACCCGTGCGGACACCTTTTCTTTCAATCATCGCGTTAGTCGCGACGGTGCACCCATGGATCAGAACGTCTGTTTCGGCCAGCAAGCGCTCCGGTGTCAGGTCAAGCGATGCCGAAGCTTCCGCTAATGATGCGATGAATCCGTCAGAGAAATTGGGTGGCGTCGACATGCTCTTGGCGACCGTCGCGATACGCCCATCGGCGTCGAGAACCGCGCAATCGGTGAACGTGCCACCGATATCGATCGCCACGTGATACAAGGCTTCCTCCCACCCTCGGCAAAGCAGATACCGGCGCACTGACCGAGTCAAGCGACGGCAGCCGCCGCAATTGACCACCGCACCAGCACTGCTTACGCTCTTCTATAAAGAAGGGGGTCACAATGGCATCACATCTGAAGTCCGACCTCGACAAGCCGCTTAGCGCCGAGTTGAGGGAAATTCGCGACCTGTGGCACGTGAAGAACCATCCCCTGTTCCAAGATTGGCGACACGGCAAACTTGAGCTCATACACATGGGCGTCTACATGGCTCAACATCAGGAGCACGTCCGTAGCGTCCTCAAACACTATCCGATCATTCTGACCAAGGCGCCGCCGGACGCGCGTCACTTCGCGCTCGATAATCTCGCGGAAGAAGCAGGAATCGTGGGCGGGGGTATGGGCGAACGCGATGCGGTCGACCACCAAGAGCTGATTTACCGGTTCACCCGTTATTGCGGAATGACCGACGACGAAGCCAACAACATCGAGGTGCTGCCAGCGTGGCGTTCGCGCTCGAATTACTGCATCCGCACGCTCTATGAGCAGCCGGCGGAAATATATATGGCCGGCATTTCGATTAGCGAATCGCAAGAGGTCGGACAAAACCGCGAATGCACGGTTCCCGGGTTTATCGAACACTACGGTTTCGAAGAAAGTGCAATCGAGATCGGCTTTTTTACCGAGCACGCGCTGGCCGATGAAGACCATGGGCGCCGTCAGGTCGAAATGGCCGAGCAATATGTGACGACCCAGGAAATGCGCGACCACGCACTGAACGTTGCGTGGACCTTCGGCCAGCTCAAATGGGGCGCGATCGACGAACTCTACAACCGAATCGTCCTCGGTGAACCGCCGCGCCTGCCCGAAGGTATCGACGCTTTCGCCGCTTAAGGTATCGACGTGGCAAACCGGGGCGTTGGCGCGCCGCTACGGCGCAAGGAGGATGATCGCTTCCTCAGGGGTCGGGCGCGTTATGTGCGCGACATCGTTTTGCCCGGCATGTGGAACGCTGCGTTCCTACGCAGCGACGTCGCCCACGCGCGCATCAAGTCGATTACCAAACCGGCTGGAAACGAGAAGCACGTCTTTGTTGCCGCGGATTTAGAGGGACTCAACCCAATCCGCGCGGTCTCGGGCATTCCGGGATCTAACAGCGCCGACTACCCGGTCCTGGCGACCGACAAGGTCCGTTACGTCGGACAGCCGGTCGCGGTCGCAGTGGCCCCGACCCGCGCCGAAGCCGAAACCCTAGCTCAGCAAATCGAGGTTACCTACGAGCCGTTACCCTGCGTCATCAATACGCGCGCCGCGCTGGAGGATAACGCGCCGCTAGTTCACGAAGCCTGGAGCAACAACGTGCTGAGCCAACTGACGATCGTCGGCGGTGATATCGATGAGGCCAAGCGACTCGCGACAAACGTGACCACGCGACGTTATCGGACCAGCCGCCAGGCGATGGTGCCGATGGAAATGCGCGGCACCCTGGCACATTACGACGAACGGCTCGACGAACTCGTCGTTCATATGTCGACCCAGATGCCGCATCTCATGCAAATCGGCCTGGCGCGATTTTTCGGCATTCCACAGAGCCAGGTTCGAGTCATCTCTCCCGATGTCGGAGGTGGCTTCGGCCTGAAGATATTTCTCGACGCCGAGTGTGTGGCGACGTGCTGGCTGGCGCGCAAACTGCGCCGCCCAATACGCTGGCTCCAGGATTGTTTCGAGCATCTAACCGGCGATGCCAACTGCCGCGAACATCACTACGACATCACTGCCTATACCGATGACGCCGGACAGGTGCTGGGCGTGGACGCCGATATTCTGGTCGACGCCGGCGCCTATTCAATCTGGCCTTGGACTTCTGGTGTCGAAGCCGGCATGGCCGGCGGCCTTCTGTTCGGGCCCTACGACATTGCCAACTATCGTGCCCACGCCTATGCGGTCGCGACCAACAAACCGCCGACCTGCGTCTACCGTGGCGTTGCCCGGCCGGGTGCATGTTTTGCCACCGAACTGCTGATCGATGCGGTGGCACGGGATCTGTCGCTTGATCCCTACACCATTCGTCTCGACAATCTCGTGAAGCCCGAGCAGATGCCTTACACGTCGGTGACCAACAAACTCTACGACACCGGCGACTATCCAGAGAGCCTGCGCCGCGCCGCGAAACTCGTGAATTACCCGTCAGTCCGCGACGCCGGTACGGCGGCGGACGGCCGCCTGGTCGGCGTCGGCTTTGCCACCTATATCGAGCAAACCGCCCACGGCGCCCCGGTTATTGCCGCGTGGGGCCCGGAAATCGTTCCCGGCATGGAAACCGCCGCCGTCCGTCTTTCGGTCGATGGCGGCTTGATGCTCGAGGTCGCGATCCACTCGCACGGACAAGGTCTCGAGACGACCCTGGCGCAAGTCGCCCATGAAATCCTCGGCATCGATCTCGACCACGTCGCGGTGCGCTTTGGTGATACCGCCATCTCGCCATTTGGCACCGGTACTTACGCGTCGCGCAGCATGGTGATGGCCGGTGGTGCGGTGGCGACTGGCTGCCGTGTGCTGGCCGATCGCCTGCGCGCGATCGGCGCACACCTGCTGCAATCCAAATTTGACGACGTCCGCGTTGAGGACGGCGAGGTCGTGGGGCCCAGTGGCAATGTGAGCTTCGCCGATATCGGCCGCGCCTGGTACACCCACCCCGAAGATCTACCGCCGGATGTCGATCCCGGCGGATTGACGGTGACGCAAGGGTATAAGGCCGAAACCGATCTGGGGGTGTGCGCCTATGCGACACATGCCGCGGTTGTCGCTGTCGACCCCGAGATCGGCAGCGTCGAGCTGATCGACTACGCGATCGTCGAGGATTGCGGAACCATGGTTAATCCCATGATCGTCGAGGGCCAAATTTTGGGGGGAACCGCGCAAGGCATCGGCACGGCCCTGTTTGAGGAGGCCTTATTTGATGCGGATGGTCAGCCGCAAGCCGTGACGCTCGCCGACTACCACCTTCCCGGCGCCGCTGAACTGCCAGACTTCAAAATCGAACACATGGAGTCGCCGTCCCCCTACACTGAATTCGGTATGAAGGGCATGGGCGAGGGTGGCGCGATTGCGCCGCCCGCAGCTGTCACCAATGCCGTTAACGATGCACTCCGAGACCTTGGCGCAGTACTGTCCGAAACACCGGTTACACCCAAGCGCATTCTCGCTGCGCTCGCCGCAGCCCAATGAAGCCGGCACCGTTCGACTATCAGCGCCCCGCCGATCTCGCCGGTGCGATCGCGTTGTTGGCTGGCGCGGATGGCGATGCTCGGCCGCTGGCCGGTGGACAGTCGCTCGGGCCGATGCTGAACCTGCGTCTGCTGGCGCCGGTGCTCTTGGTCGATATCTCACGCCTTGAGGAGCTCACGCATATCGAATCCGACGATGCTGGGGTGGTGGTCGGCGGCGCGGTACGCCATGCCGCATTCGAAGATGGCGAGGTTCCCGATGTCGCCGGCGGCATGCTCCAACACGTCGCCCGCGGTCTCGCCTACCGCGCCGTACGCAATCGCGGCACGATTGGCGGCAGCCTGGCCCACGCCGACCCGGCCGCTGATTGGCCGCCGGTCATGCTGGCGCTTGGCGCAGAAATCCGGACCGCAAGTGTCGGCGGAGGGAGGTCACTAGCGCCCGCCGCGCTGGCCGACGGAATCCTCACGACGGTGCTGAGCCACGATGAATTGATCAGCAGCATTCACATACCCCGCCTTGCGCCCGGTGCACGGTGGGGCCACTACAAGATCTGCAGAAAGCCCGGCGAATTTGCCGACTCGATCGCCGCCGTCATGATCGATCGCGAGAACGCGCGCTGCCGCGTCGCACTCGGCAGCCCCGATCACCCGCCGCAATATTTGGAGCGAACAGCTGCGCTGCTTTGCGACGTAGCAACATGGTCAGACTCGCTTGCGCCCGCGATCAAGGCCGCGGTCATCGACGACCTCACCGGCGCCGGCCGCTCGCCGGAGACAGAGCCGTACGGCTTTCGGATTCATCCGGTAAGCGTCGCCCGTGCTACCCGCGAGGCGTTCTCGCGATGAAGATTGAATTGACCCTCAATGGCGACGCGATCACCGCGGACATTGAACCGAACCTCTCGCTCGCCGATTTCATTCGCGAACATCTGGCGCAAACCGGCACGCACCTCACCTGTGAGCACGGCGTGTGCGGGGCGTGCACGATCCTGATTGACGACGAGCCCGTCCGCTCCTGTATTACCTATGCGGTTGCCTGCGACGGCATCGATGTTCGTACGGTCGAGGGATTCGATGACGACCCCCTGATGGCAACGCTGCGGCGCTGCTTCACCGAGGATCATGCCTTACAATGTGGTTGGTGCACCCCCGGAATGCTGGTGACGGCACGCGATATCGTCACTCGACTACCAGATGCCGACCGCGCCCTGATCCGCTACGAACTCAGCGGCAATCTGTGCCGATGCACCGGCTATCAAGGACTGGTTAACGCCATCGAACGGGCGATCCGCGAGACTTCTCAAGCCACCGGCGACTGAGTCTCACGCGTCACCCCCAACCCAATCTTCTTCCCCAAGGGAGAAGACTAGGTGGGGGATTTAGACCACGATTCTTAGTGTTAACTCTACTGGGACTGGGACTGACTCTTGGGCCCGAACTTGCGATAGATCGCGTCCCATTGGGCCAGCCAGAGCTCCATGCTAAGCGTCGCCGCTTCACGCGCGCGGCGCTGCAGCTCCGGCGTAGTGGCATAGCGATCGACGATATCGACGCCAACATCGGCGTGTTCGAGATCCAGGGTTCCGTGCTCGGTCCAGAACTCAACGTCCTTTTCGTTGCACCCATAATGTTCCTGGAACCCGACCGACAGCTTGTCGGAAGCGAACGGGAAGCCACGCAGCGCCAGGCCGGTCGCCGAAATCGTCTGCACCAGTGAGGAATGCTGGGAATAATTGTTGAAACCGTCCCAAGCTTCTTCCTCGAACACCCGCACACAGCATTCTTCGAGTGCCGAGCGCGCCGCGGAGGTGGCGTCGACGAACAGGATGAACGCATAGGTCTCCGGCAGGTACATCTCGAGAAAGTCTTCCGGCATCTTGACGCCGATTTTCTTGCAAAAGGCGTAGTACATCGGCGTGTGGAACACTTCCTCGGCGACCTCTTTGATCAGCGCGTTCTGCAATTCGTAATCATGCGCCGCGCAATGCTGCAGGCGCATCGACATGCGCCGATAGGTCCCCCGCACGATCGGAATGAATTCTTTGGTGAATCCGCGGATCAGCTCCATCGACGCGACACCCGCCACGACGTCCTCGACGATCGGATGGTTCGTCATGGCATCGTAGCGCGGGGCGAGCTCGGCCATGACTTCGGCAGCGAAGCCGGTTTTCGGTCGTCTCAATTCGAGCGGTTCGATTTCAAGGGTCATTGGGTTTCCTCCCGGTGAGTTCGTTACCCGCAGCTACCAAACACCGCTGCAGTGGGCGAATATATGAGCTTAGCGCCTCATCGATTAACCCACCAGTGCGGCGACCCCAATCAGGAACAGGATGCCGACGGCAACGCGGCGATAGGCCGCATCATTGGCATGCTTGAACGCCCACGCTCCCAACGCGATGCCGATCAGTAAAGCGGGCGTCCCGACGACGGCGCGAACGACGGTATCCCAGTTGATCACCCCGGTTGCAATCAAGGTAATCATGCCGGCGGTGTTAATGATCGAGAAGTAGGCGATGAGATTGGCGCGATTGACCTCGGCGCGGTCCGGACCGGACAGCAGGTAAACGATCGCCGGTGCGCCGCCCATGCCGGTTGCGCCATTGACCAGACCGCTGAGCGCGCCGACCCCGGCGGTGGCGGCGACGGGTCGGCTTCCCCGATAGCGCCACCCGGTCGCCAGCACCGCCGTGATCAACAAAACGACCGCACCGATGAGCCGGCGCATGAGTTCGACGTCGAGCGATATTAGTATCCAGCTGCCAAGTGGGATCGTGAAGCAGGCAACAATACCCATGAGCGCCATTTGGCGTCGGTCGCAGAGTCTAAGCGCGCCCGGCAATACTTGAACGTTGGCGATAACCATCAGGATCATCGATGTACCGACCGCCATGCGGGCGTCCCACAGCAGGGTGAACAGCGGCGCCGCGACGAGCGCCGCGCCAAAGCCGGTAAAGCCGAATAAAAGACCCGCCGTCAGCGCCGCCCCGGCCGCCCATAGCAGATCAAACGAAATAATGTCCGTGCCGATCATCTGCGGCTCTAATTCGAAAGAGCGGCACCAGACGCCGGTGGCGCCACCCCCCTCACCCCCGCCCTACCAAACGGGCGAGGGTGCTGATCGCGTTCGACGCCATGGCCCTCTCCCACAATGGGGAGAGGGGTCGGGTGAGGGAAAAATAAGTCCTTTTCGCGCCGTAAACCCCTTTGCCTAAGCGGCATCGACACGCTGTCACAGCGCTCAAACGGGTCAGCGCCCAACACCAGCAAAAACTCGAAACCTATTGACCCGCGTCGAGCAGCCGGCCGTAGCCGGGGATCGCGGTGTCGAGCCGCAGGGTCCGGACGATCTCCCAAACCACGGCTTGATTGTTGCTCACCACCGGAATGTTGCGATCATGCTCGATCGCTTGGATGATCGACATGGTCTCCATGTCCGTAGCCAGCAGCCCCAGGGCATCGACCCCCTCGAGATCAACGTCGCGCGCCAGGCGGTAGAGATATTTCGGTTCGACGTAACGGATATCCCGATTGTGCGCGGGTTCGTCACCATAGCTTTTGACATCGACCTTGGTGATCGATTTGACGGTGATATCACGGGCCGCGAAGAAATCGGGAATCGCATCGTCGATCACCGGCGGATAGGGCGTGATCAAAGCCACGGTCTTGGCCTTGAGGTGCCGGAACGCTTCGAGCATGGCGCGATTGGCCGAAGTCACAGGGCAGCCACCCGCCTCGCTGAGTTGATCGAGGACGCCATCCTCCCAATCCCAACCCATCAGCACCGAACTGCCCATGCAGCAATAGCTGATCATGTCGACGCCGGCTTCGGCCAACATCTCGCCCGCGCCGAGCGCTTCGGTGACCATCTTGTTGACCGCCTCGCTGGTGACATGCGCCCCAGCCCGCATCCGGGTCTCATACGCCGTAACCCCATCGGGAAGCGCGCGATAGATCTCCGGTAAAACCACCCCGTTGTTGGCCGGTACGATCAAGCCCGCCATGCCACGCCATCCGATCATCGTTATTCCTCCTTACGCGACGCAATCTCTCGCGCATATTTAAGTTGATTCGGCCTAGTCGTCCCGCTCCCCGGCCCAACCACCACCCGGGGCCGGGGGAGCGGGACGGCCGGACCTGGCGTGAAGCGCTTCAACCATGAGGCGTTTGCAGGCATCCGTCACCGGCGCCACCCACGACCTCACCCTCTTCATAAACCACCTTGCCGCGCACCATCGTGAGATCAACATGGGCGCTGACCTCGTGGCCGGCGTACGGCGAATATTGGGCCTTGGAGCGAAACGTTGATGGATCGATCGTCCAGGTGTCGGAATCATCAACGATCGCGATGTCCGCGTCGCTCCCCACCGCGATCGCGCCCTTGCGGGGATAGAGCCCAAACAGCCGCGCCGGATTGGCCGTCGTGAAATTGACGAAATCCGCGACCGCATAGCCACGCTGGGCGAACGCCGTGAAGATCGCCGGCAAAAATGTCTCAACCCCTGGAAAGCCCGGCATCGCCCGGCGCAGATCGCCATCGCCGGCAGTTTTCTCCGCCCAGGCATGCGGCGCATGATCGGTGCCGATGGCATCGACAACGCCATCGCCGAGTGCCTGCCACAACGCCTCGACGTCGTCGCGGCTCCTGAGCGGCGGCATGATGTAACCGGCGGGACCAGCTTTGCGGAAATCGTCGGTCGTCAGCGTTAGATGATGCGGCGTTACTTCGGTCGTGAATCGGCCTGGCATCGTGTGCGCTCGGATCCAGGCCGCCACCCGGGCCGACAACGCGCTGCTCATCTGCCGATAGTGGATTCGGCAACCTGCGGCAGCCGCCATTGCCACCGCCGGCAGCAACGAGCCGATTTCCAGCTCCGGCGGATGCGAACGCACCAGATCCTCAGGCGTACCCGATCCAATCGTGTCGAGCACCGCATTGGCGGGCGGATCATCCGGATAAACCCCGGCAATGCCGTCGACCTCGGCGATCGCCCGAAACACAGCGTGTTGATCCTCCCGCGTCCCGCTGATCAGTGGCTCGGGCCCGGCCAGGAATAACTCGAACGTGACCACCCCGAGTTCCTTGAGCGCAGGAACCGCATCGAGATTGCGGGGCGTCGCTAACCCCTGCAGGCTGAAATCGACGATTGACTTCTTAGCGGCGTCGACCGTGGCGTGAAAAGCAGCCGCCGAATCGAGCAACGGATCGGTATTCGGCATGCACATTATCGTGGTGATGCCGGCCGCTGCTGCTGCCGCCGAGCACGAGGCAAAGTCCTCCTTGTGGGTATAACCGGGTTCGCGCACGTGGACGTGGGAATCGACCACGCCCGGCAGCACTAGCCGACCCTCCGCGTCGATCGTTCGGGTTGCATCTTTTGCGCTTACCTCACCAATCGCGGCAAACTTGCCATCCCGCACACCGATGCTGACCTGTTGGATACCGTCCGGGGTAACGACGCGGCCGCCGGAAATGACGATGTCATAGCTTGCCATGGAGCGCGCCGTCCTCAGTCGTAGGCCAGGCGCTCGAAGCCGCGATACATGATGTCGATCCCCGGCATGATGTCGTCGAGCGCGGTGAATTCTTTCGGCGTATGGCTCTTGCCCCCCTTGCTCGGCACAAACAGCATTGCCGTCGGCACCGCTTTGGCGAAAACCATCGCGTCGTGGCCGGCGCCGCTGTGCATGCGCTGATGGGTAACTCCCGCGGCCTCCGCCGCCTCGTCGAAGAGATCGACCAGAGTCGGGTCCATCGGCGTCGGCGCTATGTCATTGTGGACTTCCTCCGAAAAACTGAGATCGTCCTCGGCGACGACGGTTTCGACCAGCGTATGGACTTCGTCGAGGATTTTCTGACGCACCTCGGCGCTACGATCACGCACGTCGAGCGTGAAGTGGAATTCGGCTGGCACGCTACTCGGTCCACCCGGCTTGGCGTTGACGATACCCACCGTTGCCACGCAGGCGTCGCCGGCGCGTTGGCAGATCGCTGGCACTTCATGGATCACCCGCACCGCACCGCGCAGGGCATCGTGGCGCATGGTCATCGGTGTCGTGCCGCCGTGGTCGGCGTCGCCGAGAATCGTGTAGGCCTTTTGCGTGATGCCGACGATGTCGGTAACGATCCCGGCCTGCAAGCCCTTGGCCTCGAGCACAGGTCCTTGCTCAATATGCAGTTCAAAGAAATAGGCGATGTCGTCGCGCTTGGCCGATTCGAGGTCGGTCGGGTCGAGGCCGGCTTGCTTCATCGCCGCCGCGACCGACACGCCGTCATCGTCGGTGACCGATTCCAGCTCGGCGGTCGTCAGCGTCCCAAGGATTGCCTTGCTGCCGATGAAGGGCAGCCGGAACCGGCTCTGCTCTTCGCCGCACAGAGCCACCACATCGATCGAACGTTTGGGCTGGCCACGTTCGCGCTGGAGCCCGGCGGCCACCGCCAGACCGGCGAGAATACCGAGCGTGCCGTCGAGGTAGCCGCCCGATTTCACCGAATCCAAATGACTGCCAGTTAGGATCGCCCCGTCACTGCCGGTTCCGGCCAGGCTGCCCGTTACATTGCCGCCATTGTCATAACTGGCGCTCAACCCATTCTCGGTCATCCAGCCAGCCAGCATTTCCTTTGCCCGTAAATCGTCATCGGTAAACGGTGTGCGCCATAAGCCACCGCCCTCAAAGGTGCCCACCTTGCGGAGGTCTTCGATCCAGGTCCTTAGCTGCTCGCGTACTTGTGCATCCATCGCGGTCGCGTCCTCCCCAACAGGCAGGCCCTAAACCCTGGTTTCAGCCGGATTGAGCTCGACTGTTTGTCCCAGTCCTCGCTTTCTCGCTTCGTCGAGGACGTATTTCGCGGTTACCAGATCCTGCGCCGCATTGCCGACCGATTTGTACCACGTTATCTCATCGGCTGTTTCTCGGCCGCGATCGCGGCCGAGAACAATGCGGCCAATGTCGGTGAAATCATCGCGATCGCGCACACCGGCCGCGATCGCGATCGCCACGTCGCCGCTGACTTGAGCGCCTTCGATCTTGTCAACGGCGGCGATCGCGGTCTTGGCGAGCAATCCGTCGTCGCCCTCGCGCATTTCCGAACCATGGGCGCCGACCAAGTTGACATGCGTTCCGGGTTTGACCCAGGCACCGAGCACCACCGGTTCGCGCGACGACGTACAGGCCGTGACGATATCAGCCTCGCTCACCGCCGCGGCCGCGTCGTCGCAAACCTCAAACGCCGCCCGATTGCTGAAATCGGCATTCAGCGTCGCGCACAGCGCGTCGGCCCGCGCTCGGGTTCGGTTCCACAGCAGAACCCGGGTGATCGACGGCCGTACCGTCAGCACGCCCTCGACCTGGTGGTAGGCGATGCTGCCGGCGCCGAGTACGGCATAGGTTGCCGCGTCCTGGCGCGCTAGCAGGTTGGTCGCGACGCCGGTTCCACCACCGGTTTTGACGTTGGTCAGCCAGGTCGATTCGATCAGTGCGTCAAAGAACCCGGTCGTAGGATCAATCAACCCCATAACGCAAGGGGTGGTCGGCAATCCGCGCCCCGGATTGGCACCGATCAGCGCCGCGACCTTCAGTCCCAGTACGCCAAGATCGGGCAGGAACCCCGGCATAAACAGCGCGACCGAGGGATCGTCGTGGCCCAGCCCAATATGATGGCGCACCGGCACCTCGGCCCGGCCGTCGACCAGCATCGCCAACGCAGTGGCCGACGCGTCGATCGCGCGCGTCATGTCGATGCACGATTCGACATCCCCAGCGTTCAACACCAGCACCGCAAATACCCTTTGTTGAGTTGAAGCGTCAGTACCGGTCGGTGTCGGCGGTTAGCGGATAACCGGTCTCGTAATGCAGGTGGATCCCGTCGAAGTAGAACCACCGCATTTGCGCACTTTCGCGGGCATAGTGGATCGCCATGTCCTTCAACTCACTGGTCGTGCAATGCTTCTCGAGCACATCGAAACCGGCATCGCCATGCTCGGTATCGGCGTCCACGTGCAGTGAAAAATGCTCGATGGCGTCTTCGTCGAACTTGTAGATCTCGCGCAGCGCCGGCAACACCTTGCTGTAGAGCATCGGCGACTGCGACTCGGTGCCAATGGTGGTCGACGCTACCCCGGCAACCCAATGGTTGTCGCGCGCCGTCTCGAACAACCAGTTGCGCCAGGCCCGGGTAGTCGGCAGACCGCGCCCCTGGCGCACCTTGTCGATATCGGCGCCATTGGCAGCTGCAAACTTCAGCACGATCTCAATATGCGGCTTATCGTCGTCGGCCTCCTCGCGGAAGTTTTCCAGCTGCATCTCGATGACGTCACGCGGCGCCTTCGCCGCAATCGTAAAGTTGACGATGTGGTAGTTGTTGACCCAGTGGTAGTGCTCCACACCCCAACCCATCATCGCGGCACGACCGAGTTCGCCCTTGGCCCACTTCTCGGTCATCGGGTGGTTGGCGCAATGGCGTTCGAGCACGGCCGCTTCCAACGCCTCGCGGAATTTCGATTTGGCCATTGATTGGTTCCTACTGCTTGAGATTTTCCTGCCGTGAGATCGCCGGGATTCGACCACAAAACACAACCAAGCGGTAGTACGCCAGGGTTAGCCGATCCGCCCATCGGTTCACCACTTGCACAACCCCTTGCCCGGCCATTTGACCAACCCACCCAACCAGCGGCACCCTAGCCGCTTGGCCGACATCATTCTCATCAACCCGCGCTTCGAGCCGTCCTATTGGGGCCTTGATTACGCCCTGCCAATCCTCGGCAGGCGCGCCAACATGCCGGTCGCCGCCCTGCCGCTGATTGCTGCGCTGACGCCGGCGCCACACTCCATCACTCTGATCGATGAGAACGTGACGCCGATCGATTTTGAGCGCTGCGCCCGCGCCGACATCGTGGGCGTCACCGGCATGATCGTGCAGCGGCGCCGCATGCGCGAGATTCTTGGGCGCTTGAAGGAACGCGGTCCCCGTCTTCACCGTCGTCGGCGGCCCCTGGGTGTCGGTATCGGAGACCTATTTCGACGGCCTAGCCGATGTGGTGTTCGTTGGTGAGGCCGAGCAGACCTGGCCACGTTTCCTCGAGGACTGGCAGACCGGCACCGCGACCGCGCGCTACCAGCAGGACGAACGCACCGATATGACCACGGTGCCACTGCCGCGGTTCGACTTGGTCGATATGCGGCACTATGCCTTTGCAAGCCTTCAGTTTTCGCGCGGTTGCCCGTTTCGCTGCGAATTCTGCGACATTATTGTCGTGTTCGGTCGGCGCCCGCGCATCAAGAACCCCGACCAAGTGGTTGCCGAGCTTGACGCCTTGCGCGCCACGGGCGCCCGAATCGTGTTCGTCGTCGATGACAATCTCGTTGGCAACAAGACCGCGATCAAACCGGTTCTACAGGCGGTTGTCGATTGGCAGGTTGACAAAGGCTACCCCTTGACCCTGTTCAAGGAAGCTTCGCTCGATCTCGCCGAGGACGAAGAACTGATGCGTTTGATGGTCGACGCCAACATTCGCAGCGTTTTCGTCGGCATTGAAACGCCCAACGAAGCATCTCTGCGCGAAACCAAAAAGCTGCAAAACATCCGTCCGGGGGTTTCGATGGTCGACCGTATTCACGCAATCCAACGCGCCGGCATGGAAGTGTGGAGCGGCATGATCATCGGTTTCGACAGCGACGATGCCACCATCTTCGATGCCCAGCGCCGCTTCGTGCGCGATGCGCGGATCGTCAGCGCGATGGTCGGCATGCTGCAAGCGATCCCCAGCACGCCGCTCTATGATCGCCTCGACGCGGTAGATCGCCTCGACCATGCCGATGAGCCGGCCTTCGGCACCAATGTCATCCCCAAGCAACTCGGCCGCGCGGAACTCCAGGCCGGCTATCTCGATATCGTGCAGGCCTTAAGTGAGCCGAATTCCTATTTTGATCGGCTGGACTCGCTCTACCTCGACGGTGGCCTTGGCCAACAGGAGCTCGCCGCCATGGACGCCAACGCCCCCTACGCCAGGCGTTCGCAAATCTTCTGTTCCTTGCGCAAGCGCTGGGTTTGTTCGCACGCCTAATGATAGTGGTCCCGGATCGGGCGCTACGACGCGAATATCGCCGCCGCATCTTCAGATACCTGCGACTCCGCGGTCATCCGAGCACGCTGTTCCTCTACGTCGTTCGTTGTGCGATGCACTTCCACGCTTATGTTTTAGCGCGCCGCATGGCGTCGGGCGATCTCGACTCCGTTAACTCGTTCTGACGACCGAACCAACACGGCGCACTTCTGGTACACGGCGCACTTCTGGTACAATATCCAGAGTTCGCACGGTTGTTGATTGCCTGGTTGCTGGTCGTTTTGTTTCAGAAACGCAGGATTAGCCGGAGGCTGCGATGCACAAGATAGAGTTTCCCCAGGAGTTTCTTGACGGATTGATCAGGCGGCGCGGTCGTTTGCACGTTTTCAACGACATCAACCCGCAAACCACGGCGCTGATCGTCGTCGATATGCAGAACGCGTTCGTGGCCGAAGGCGCACCCTACGAATGCCCGCCGGCTCGTGACATCGTTCCCAACATCAATCGCCTCGCTGCGGCGATGCGAGCCGCTGGCGGCGAGATTGTGTGGTTGCAATCGACCCAGCCACCGCGCGACGATCCGCGATTCTGGAACGTGTTTTTCGATAATTTTGAAAGCGACGACCGGCGCGAGGAATGCATTGCCGCGTTGACCGAGGGCAATCCCCAACACGCATTGTATCCGACCCTCGATGTCCAGCCCGGCGAAACCATCGTCAAGAAATTTCGTTTCAGCGCGTTGATTCAAGGTTCCTCGGATCTCGATGAGCATTTGCATGCGCGGGGTATCGATACGCTCGTCATTACCGGCGCCGCCACCAATGGGTGTTGCGAATCGACCGCACGCGACGCGATGATGATGAACTATCGCGTCTTCATGGTGTCGGATGGCACTGCCGCCTTTAACGACGCCAACCACCTCAACGGCTTGTGGACCATCTTCCAGGCGTTCGGCGATGTCCGCGAAACCGACGAGGTCATCGCTATGCTCGACGAGGCTGGCAAACAGGCGCCCATCGCCAAAACCGGCTAACCCATGGCCGCCCCACTCGTTTTCGCCGGTGCCAGCGGCTACGCCTACAAACCCTGGAAGGGCAGCTTCTATCCGGAGGATTTACCGGATTCGGACATGTTGCCCTACTACGCCGAGCGCTTGCCGACGGTCGAAATCAACAACACTTTCTACCGCTTGCCTAAAGCGTCAGTCATGGAAAACTGGGCGGCACAAACGCCGAAAGCGTTTCGCTTTGCCATCAAGGCCTCGCGTCGCATCACGCATTTCACACGCCTCAAGGAGGAAGCGGCCGAACCGCTGCGTTATCTCCTCGAGACCATGGGCGCACTGGGCAGCAAGGCCGGTCCAATACTGTTTCAGATGCCGCCCAACATGAAAAAAGACCTGCCGCGCCTGGTCGCGTTTCTCAAACTGCTGCCCAAGAAACAGAAGTCGACATTTGAGTTTCGTCATCCCAGCTGGTTCGAGGATGATGTGTTCGATGCACTGCGAGCCCGGAACGCGGCGCTATGCATTGCCGAAGGCGCCGATAAGGAAAAGAACGCACCGCTGGTCGCGACCGCCAATTGGGGCTACCTGCGGCTGCGGCGCGACGATTATGGCGCCCGCCAAATCGGCGCCTGGGCGAAAAAGATCCAACAGCAGGACTGGGCCGAAACCTACGTGTTCTTCAAACACGAAGACGAGGGCGCCGCGCCCAAACTCGCCCAACAACTCACCGAGCGGCTTAGCAAGTAAGCCAGTAGTGGATGGAATCCACTAGCTTCCCTCGCGAAGCCACGTCATCACGCCGTCGATGCCTTCGGCGTGTTCGCCATCGGGAAGCGCAGGTTGGCGGACCATGATGACCGGCACCTGCAACTCTCGTGCAGCGACGAGTGCTGCTTTGCCGCGCTCGCCACCGTCGTTCCCGCAGATCAGCCGGTTAATTCGGTAGGATTCGATCAACCCGCGTTCACTCGCCAGCGTTGGCTCGCGGCCATCAACCACAATGCCGCAATTGCGTATTGGGAGGCGCGACAGCGCGCCTTCGTGGCGACGGATCAGGAACCAGGTACGCGGTGGAATTTCCGAGAACGCCGCCAGGTAGCGTGCATCGACTCTCAGATAGGCTCGATGATCGTTCTGAGTCAGCGCGTCGGCGGCCGCATTAAACGAACGGACCTCGCTCCAGATATCGCCCGTCACTGCTTGCCACGGCGGATGCGCCAACAATAAATGTTTGAGGCCGAGCCCTCGGCACGCTTTTGCAGCTTCGTGGGAGATTGCCGCCTCGAAGGGATGCGTAGCGTCGACGACCGCATCGACCCGGGCGCGCGTGAAGTAGTCGGTCAGTCGGTCGGCGATCTCATGGTCGAGCGCTCCGGCGGCCACCGCCTTGTGGTTACCGCTGTTCGCGATCTCTGACACCAGTGCCTCAGCGGCTGTGGTGTCACCAAGAACCAATATCTTCATTGCGACATACTCGGCAACATACTGGGCTCAATGAAAACGCCTAGCCCTACTTAATGTGGGCGCGCGCGCCTAGAAAGGCCCAAAAAATTCGATATGACGCCAGCCCAAGCAATCCTGAATATTGCGTCCGCACCATTGAGATCCCACGATCACCAACATGATTATCGCCGCGCCAGCCACCGGAAAACGATTATCCGTCCTCACTCTTACGCTTCTTCTAATTGCTATTGGATCCGAGTTTCCCCGGAGAAAGATCCAGGGCTTGGAAGACCAACTCAACGAAGCATTCCGAGCTTACGCAAACATCGGGGGACAGAGTTCGAGCAACGAATATTCGATCCCGGCTCTTGTCTAGCTACTTAGCGAAATTCCGATATAGGTACTGCAAATAGCTTGAGGGTGTGTGATGGCAGGATGTCTTCTTCCAATCCGATCACTCATCGCAGATATATCGCGCTTGCGCGTAGTGCCGGCTGGTCGCACAAAAATGGGTTTTGCAGCGGTTGCTGGAATGTCCGTATCGGGTCGTGCAGGAGTGGATGCAGCGAGCTGTCCGCTCTCGCAAACACTGGCTGGAGGGAAGCGAAAGGTCGCGGCCTTCAGCATCAGCGATGAGGGCCTCCATCCGAATATAACCTCGAAGAACATCTCGTTGTATTTGCTTTGAGGACATCGTTCCGATCCGGCTATCGCGAGCGACGTTTCTCTCGATGAAGCGTAAGGTGAGCTTCAAGTTATCCCGCATCCGGCGTAGTTCTGGTGGATGGGTGCGCCGGTTTTCATAGAACAGGGCGTTGGGTTCCATCGAATGCCAGTATGCTAGTGCAAGTATCGCGCCCAATGGCGGAATATCGGCCCGGATAAGGACCCTTGAGGCCCAAGCGTCGGCCGCGGTTTCGCGTGCACGGCTTTCAGACTTATTTTGCGGGTTGGAACTAGTGTGTCCAAGAACGTGATGTGCGATCTCGTGCGCGAGAACATATCCCAACGCAAGCTGGAATTGACCGACTTCCGCTCTTTGGAATTGGTCCGTTTCCAAGCGCTGAGCAGCTTCGGCGGGGTCGAGGTCTAGGAATTCGGTGGGAGTCTGTATTCCCGTCTCCTTTGGATTCCCGTAGTTGTCAGCGACATACTTCGCGAACTCTAGCCCCTTAGCTGGATTTCCTAGAACGACACCAAAAGTGAACGCTCGCGCAATCATGCGCGTAATTGCTCCAAATCCGGTGCTGATCTCAATGCGTCGAATATTTTGGCTATCGCGAAATGCCCAGACCCGAATGGGAGCCGGGTCGATAGGAACGGAAAACTCTATCAGATCGAATACTGATCTTTCGGAATCTTTCATGCCGAGTTTGAACCGAGCAAGAAACTCCCCGATCATTGCTGTCATCTGCCGCTGCACGACAACCTCGGCTGATGTCGCAGCGAGGGCAGCTCCGCCGAAGAGCACAAACCATATGGAGTAAAGAATCGCAACTACGCCGACTGCTTGTCTGGTCACCGAATTCATGTTGTCCACCTGATCCTTGGAAGCGCGCGATTGACCGGTGCAGGTTGACTAGGGATCGTCAATCAAATCCCCTTCCATCCACAAACGAACAGCTTCAAGAATCTTTCTTTCGTTCTCATCCGTAGATACTAGGTCCGGATTTTTCATGTGGCGATCGTAGATTTGAAGCTCTTCAGTGCTGAATTTCTTACGAACGACGAAACGATCCCGAAATTCGTACAACTGCATCCGGGCGTCATCTATGGCAGCCCGATGTGACAACGTCTTGACGCTGGTGACATCCAGCAAACCCAGGGTGTTAATAGATCGCGCAGTTGCCAGCCAAAGTTCTTCACTATTTCCTCCGGCATAGTGAAGACCCCCACCCTGATTTGGTTGGGCGTTGGTCATCTCTCCACGTTCTTTTTGGCGAACTCCAGGACTAGCGCCGGGGATGTAGAACTCCAGGACTAGCGCCGGGGATGTAGAGAGCGTTCTCGAGCCCGGACACCAGGACATAAGCTCCAAACAACGCGAAGAACACTCCCGGTCCAACCCGTTGCAAAGAGATCTTCCAGCCTGTGCCCTCCAATGAAGCAGACTGGGGTAGCACAACTCCTTCGCGGAAGAGATTCCAGCCAAGGACGATCGATACTCCACCGAAGAGAACTATGAGTATCCTCTCAAATCCCCTTATAGTCTCTATCTCCATTTGCCCTATCTTTCATTGCGCCTGATGGTTGCTTAAACCGTACAGGAATTCGCCCGCTCACACTCCAAGATGATGGATCGTTGGATCGGCGGGCACCGGCTTTCGCGCGCAAGTTCCACTACGCGACTCTCCAAACCGGAGAGCCCGATACACCGCCGTTTACGGCCACCGATGTTTTTGGCGAGCGCAGTGCGCTATTCGGGCATGCATGCGGTAACGTTACGGGTTCGTTCATCCACCGCGTCGATCGTACGGACAAGTTCTAAGAGACCAGAAAAATGACGACCCCGGCCGTGATGTTTCAATGCCTGATGACGACCCCGGCCGTGATGTTTCAAGGGACCGGCTCGCACGTCGGCAAATCAACCATCGTTGCCGGCCTCGCGCGGCTGCTGGCACGGCGTGGGCTGGCGGTGCGCCCGTTCAAACCACTGAACATGTCGAACAATGCCGCCGTCACCGCCGATGGCGGCGAGATCGGCCGTGCCCAGGCGCTGCAGGCGCGGGCGGCGGGCATCGCGCCGACGGTCGACATAAACCCGGTGCTACTCAAACCGCAGTCCTGCGGCGGCGCGCAGCTCGTGGTGCACGGGCGCATGCGAGGCAGCAGCGGCCCAACCGCCCCTGACCACCAAGGCTGTTCGTTGCTACCGGAGATCATGGAGAGTTTCGCACGCGTGGCCGATGGCGCCGAGATCGTACTGATCGAGGGCGCCGGTAGCCCCGCCGAGCTAAACCTGCGCGCCGGCGACGTCGCCAATATGGGCTTTGCCAGCGCCGCGGATGTGCCGGTGATTCTGATCGGCGATATCGATCGCGGCGGCGTTATCGCCAGCATCGTCGGCACGATGTCGGTTTTGGACCGATCCGATCGCGACCGGATTCGCGCCTTTTTCGTCAACAAGCTGCACGGCGAAGCCGCGTTGTTCGCCGAAGGTGTACGCGAGATCGTCGCCCGCACCAACATTCCCTGTCTCGGCGTCGTGCCCTATACGCCGGCGGCCGCCGCCCTGCCGGCCGAAGACGGCGTGGCCTTAACGGCATCAGGCAACGAAATAAATACAGCCGCGACAATTCGCGTTGCCGTACCACAGCTCCCCTACATCGCCAATTTCGACGATCTCGACCCGTTGATAGCGGAACCCGACGTTGACGTGATTCGCGTCCCGCCCGGTTCGGCCATCCCGGGCGATATCGATCTCGTCATTTTGCCGGGCACCAAGTCGACCCTGGCCGACTTGGCGTTCATTCGCGCCCAGGGTTGGGATATCGATCTCACCGCGCATTGGCGGCGTGGCGGCCACATCCTTGGCATCTGCGGTGGCTATCAAATTCTGGGCCAACGTGTTGCCGACCCCGACGGGATCGAAGGTCCCCCCGCGGAGTCTCCCGGGCTTGGCTTCCTGGATGTGATCACAACGTTGGAGCCTCGCAAAACGCTGGCGCCGATCGCTGGCCACGACGCGATCTCGGGCGCCGACGTTCGCGGCTACGAGATGCATCTCGGCAAAACAGTCGGACCCGATTGCGAGCGGCCAATGCTCGCCCTTGGCAGCGGGAACGGTGGCGCCGGTTCAGCCGACGGCCGCGCTTACGGCTGTTACCTCCACGGTTTGTTCGCCGCCGATGCGTTTCGCCACGCCTTCCTCAGCCGACTGCGGCCGCGAAACAACAGCGGTCTCGATTTCGACGCATCGATCGACGCTGCGCTCGATGCCCTCGCCGATCACCTCGATCAACACCTCGATATCGACGCGATTCTCGAAATCGCCGGACTCGTCATACGGTGACCGGCGGAAATTAATTAGCGAAATCGCTAACCTTAACATACTTAGCCGTTCTGCTAATTATTGGTTATGGCTAATAAACAACCCGCATTGAACATCTGCCGCTTCGAAGTGAAGCCTGGGAAGCAAGCCGAGATGGAGCTGCTGCTTGCGCGCCACTGGCCGGCACTGCATGAGGCCGGCCTCGTCACCGACAAGAAGGCGCGCATCTACCGCGGCCTGCCGAGTGCCAAGCCGGGCGGCCGGCATGGGGCGGAGGGTGTCTATGTCGAGATATTCGAGTGGCGTGACGCAAGCGCGATCGATCTTGCCCACCAGTTGCCTGCCGTAATGGCGGTTTGGGAGCCGATGGGAGCGATCTGCGAGGAGATGGAATTTCCCGAATACGAAGAGATCGACCTACCACCACCCAAAGTGTGAGTGACAAACTGCCCCCGGCGTCTCTGGCAGCGCGCGATCTCGCCGATACCGAGGCGGTGTTCAGCGCACTCGCGCATCCGACGCGGCGCCATATCCTTCTGGTCCTGCAATTTCGCGGCGGTGAGGTTTCAGCCGGCGATATCGCAAAACGTTTCGCCTGCACCTGGCCAACGACGACACGCCATCTCCGCGTGCTTGAAGATGCCGGATTGGTCCGCGTCGAAAAACGCGGTCGCGAGCGGATGTACCGGGTCGATAAAGAACGTCTGCAAACCATTACGTCGGGCTGGTTGTCATCGTTCGCGGATTGATTGAAGCTGGCGAACGAAGGTTTCGCTATTTTGTGGTAGTCTGTTGCGTTGTCGTCAACCGATGGTGTGACACGGGCGCTAGAAACTGGATGTGGATACGATCCGCGTTAGGTTAGAGTATCAACGCGCGATCATCACTCGCGGCACCCAAGCACAGGAATGTTGAGTGTTTATTCAGTACGAAGAAACATCGAACCCGAACACGGTGAAGTTCCTGCCCGGTAAAGCCGTGCTGGAATCTGGCAGCCGTGAGTTCGCCGACGCGCGGTCCGCGACAAGCTCGCCGTTAGCAGACGGTTGTTTGAGGTTGATCAGGTAACGAATGTTTTTGACGCTGACTCTATCGTGGTTACCAAATCATCGGCCGGCGACTGGCAGCAGATTCGCGCATCCAGTACGGTTGTTTGAGGTTGATCAGGTAACGAATGTTCGTTTTGACGCTGACTCTATCGTGGTTACCAAATCATCGGCCGGCGACTGGCAGCAGATTCGCGCATCCGTGCTCGGCGCTATCATGCAGCACTACACCTCGGGAGCATCAGTGTTGCTGCCAAGCCTCGACGAAGCCGAGGATAGTGATAGTGCCGACGACCCGATCACCGCCCAGGTAAAAGAAGTCATAGAAACCCGCGTTCGCCCGGCGCTTTCCGATAGTGGTGCGGACCTAGTGTTTCGCGGCATCGAGAACGGCGTTGTCCGTTTGGAAATGAGCGGCGATCCGGCCGCTGTCATGCCCATGCGCGCAGGTATTGAGAACATCCTGAACCACTACGTTCCGGATCTTGAGGGCATCAGCTTCCTCAACAGCAAACCGTCTGCCGAAGACAATGTCGCCGCCGGTAAAGCCGGGCTCAACTCGCCGCAGGCAGAGGCCATCCAGCGCCTTCTCGATGAGCAGGTCAATCCTACCGTCGCGTCTCATGGTGGCCATATCTCGCTGATCGATGTCGCGGACAACCGCGCCTACATTCTGCTAGGCGGCGGCTGTCAGGGCTGTGGCATGGCCGACGTTACACTCAAGCAAGGGGTTGAAGTCGCGATCATGGAAGCGGTCCCGAGCATCGTGGAAGTGATCGACACGACCGATCATGCCGGTGGCAACAATCCCTATTATCAAGGCGCCAAGGGATAAGCGCAGCCGCGACCGAACGTTGCGCCGATTGCGCGATGGCGAGTTTACTTCTGCTGATCCCAACCACGTCCTACCGGACGACCGACTTCATGGCTGCGGCGCAACAACTGGGCGTCGACGTCGTCGTCGGATCGGATCAACGACAGGCGCTCGAAAAGCACGCGAAGCGCGGCACCTTCCTCGTGAATTTCAAGCAAATCGAGCGGGGCGTCCAGCAAGTACTCGATTACGCCCAGACGCGGCCGTTCGCGGCGATTCTATCCGTCGACGATGGCGCATCTGCAGTTGCGGCCCAGGCAGCTAAGCAGTTAGGGCTCAAACACAATCCTCCCGCTGCGGTCGAGATCGCCCGCAATAAGTATCGCTTTCGCCAAGCGCTACGTAAGTCGGGTCTGCCGACGCCAGAGTTTCGCTTATTGCCAACCGAGCAGGATGCCGGGGGGGTTGCACACGAGATGAATTACCCGTGCGTTCTCAAGCCGCTGACGCTCACCATGAGCCGCGGCGTCATTCGCGTCGACAATCCACAAGAGTTCGCGACCGCGTTTCAACGCGTGAAGAACATCATCGAACAGGCCGATGCCGCAACACCGGGCGAGGCGGCGGATCACATTATGGTCGAGGATTACATTCCCGGAACCGAGATAGCCGTCGAGGGTTTGCTCGATAACGGGCGGCTCAAGGTTCTGGCCGTGTTCGATAAACCAGATCCGCTCGAAGGTCCGTACTTCGAGGAGACCATCTACGTTACACCGTCTCGCCTGCCGAAAAGACGCCAGCACGATATCGCCGACGCCGTCCAGCGCGCGGTTGACGCGGTCGGCTTACGCGACGGCCCGCTTCATGCAGACATCCGCATCGATGACAACGTCGAATGGGTGATCGAAACCGATGCCCGATCGATTGGCGGCCAATGCGGCCGTTCGCTGCGGTTTGGGGCAGGCATGCGGCTCGAAGAGCTTCTCCTGCGCCATGCTCTGGCGCTCCCGATAGCCGACCTTGAACGCGAGCGGGACTCAGGTGGGGTCTTAATGATCCCCATTCCTAGCGGTGGCATTCTCAGCGAGATCCGTGGGATTGAAGAGGCGCGAGCGGTAACCGGTATTGAAGAGGTCAATGTGACGATACCAATCTCCCAAAATGTCGTGCCACTGCCTGAAGGCGGACGCTATCTCGGTTTTGTCCTCGCCCGCGGAGACCGCCCTGAACGCGTCGAGCAGGCGTTGCGCGACGCCCATGAGCAGCTTGAATTTGTGATCGAGCCCGAACATTAGGTCATCAACTATAATCTGAAGCGCCTACAGAGCGCAGCGGCGGACCGCACCAAGTATTTCAGTCACATCTCAGTCAATATTTAGTCAACACACAGTAAAAGGGAATCCCCAATCTCTCTTGACGCTCAGCGCACGACGGACCCGGAAGTCGTGGCGGCTGATACGCGTTGGAAACACCGAAGGCGTCGGGAATACGGCTATGGAACCCGATTCGAATGCCATTGTTTACGTCGTTGATGACGACGATGGCGGTCGCAGCTCACTCGAATACCTCATCGCATCGATCGGGCTGAAGACCCTATCGTTCGCTGATCCCAGTACGTTTCTCGCGCAATTTGACGACGAGACGATCGGCTGCGTGGTGCTTGATATGCGGTTGCCCGGAGCGAGCGGGCTGGAGCTGCTTCGCAAGCTGCAACAACGCACAGCGAAAATGCCCGTCATCATGATCTCCGCCTACGCTGATGTGCGAGACGCGGTGAAAGCCATGAAGGGTGGGGCGTACGACTTCTTTGAGAAGCCTCTCAATGACCAGGAGATACTGAGCTGCGTTCAGCAGTCCATCGTCGACCATCGTGCAATCCGGGGGGTCGAGAAGAAGTGCGGCGAAATTCGGTCCCGTTTTGATTCGCTTACCGAGCGCGAGCGTGAGGTCCTGGATCACCTCATCGATGGTGAGCGAAACAAGGAAATCGCCCACCGGATGCGCATCAGCACCAAAACAGTCGAAGCCTATCGCTCGAGTTTGATGAAAAAGATGCAGACGCCCTCGGTCGCCGAACTGGTCCGCGCAATATCGTCGGTGAACCACGCCCCGGGATAAGCCATCTGTTGCGATCCAGCGGCGCGAAAACGTGGTTCGACTGAATCTAGTCTGATCCGAAATTGAAGGCGGTTATGCTGTGGCGCCGCAGCCCACGAGGAAACCGCCATGACAGAGCCCGACGCAATTCAACTTGTGCTCAAGACGCTTGAGGACGACCAGCCGGATCTCATCGATCTCTGCCTCGCGATTGGTAACCTCCCCGACTATTCCGGGCACGAGCGGGCCTCTGGTGAGGCCGTCGCCAGCTGGCTGCAGGACGCCGGCATCGAGGCCTGGCTCCAGCATATCTCCAGCGACAGCGTCAACGCCGTAGGGGTATTGCGTGGTGTCGACGACACCCATGACCGTACTGGCCGGTCATTAATATTCAACGCCCATATTGATACCCAAGGCGGGGTTCCAGCGGGTGGTGAGGCGACCGAGCAACGGATCCGCGGTGCCTGGTTGGAAGGCGACCTGCTCTACGGTCAAGGCCTGGCCAATGACAAAGCTCAGTTGGCGGCTGAAATGCTGGCCACGCGGGCGATCAAGAAAGCTGGGATCGAGCTCACTGCCGACCTGTTCGTCACCGGGGTCGCGCAAGAGACGTCTGCGCCGTTCGACAGCGAGCCGTCATTCGCGACCTGGTCGGGCGTTGGCCCGAAGATTAGTCAGATCCGTGAAGGATTTGGCTGCCGCTGGATGATCGAGCACGGCGTCGTTGCGGATTACGCCTTGGTCGGCGAGATCACGGATTTCACCGTCAGTGTCGCCCAAGCCGGCTATCTACGTTTGCGAATCGCCGTGCCGGGCACAGTCGCCTACACCCCGGCCCTGGCGCGCAATGCGGACGCGCCCGGATCCCCCAATCCGTTTGAGCGAGCTGGTCACCTGATTGTCGCGATCGAACAATGGGCGCGAAACTATGAGCAGGAATACCGTCACGAGTTCTGGGGCGGCACCATTATTCCAAAGGCGCAGATCTACGAAATCCAGTCGTCCGGTCCGGCCTGGACCGAAGCGAACGATTACTGCCTGATTTTCCTCGACATACGCCTTGTGCCCGATGCCAAGCCGCAGGAAATTCAACACGCATTGAAAATTGCCCTGCGCGCAACCGGCGTGGCCTGTGAGATCGCGCCATACGACTACAAACGCGGGTTCTTCGCTGACAACGCTGATCCCTTGCTCACCGCGCTCAAAGACGCCCATCAGCGCGTGTTCGACAGCGAGCTCGCGTTTGCGAGCCCCATCGTGCTCAACATGTGGCGCGATGCCAACGCCTTCAACGAAGCCGGCATTCCTGCCATCGGATACGGCCCCAAATCCGAGGATCCCAAATCAGGGTCGGGGCTGGCTGGCTTGGCCGGTGTCCCGCGGCCGATTGCGGTGTCCGACTTGGTCGCTACGGCGAAGGTTTACGCGCTTACGGCCATGAACATTTGCGGCGTCAAAGCAACCGATGCGTGACCTTGCCTGCATTCCCGACCTGGCGGACCAGGCCATAGCTGTTTTGGGCATTTCGATAGAGGCGCGGTCTCAACCGGTTATTAACCATGAACGGCCTACAAATCTGGCATGCAGAGTGTTGAACAGACGTTCGCAACCGCTGTCGCACGTCACCGCACCGGCGCCCATTCCGAGGCCGAGGAGCTTTATCGCAAAGCGCTGCTCAGAGACCCCGAACACACCGGCGCACTGTCCAACCTGGCATCGCTCTCAACGGTGTCGGGCCGCTATCAGGAGGCGGCCGACTATTACCTGAAGGTCCTCCAACTCAGTCCCGGCGATACCAACGCGCTCGCCAATCTCGGCAACCTGTTACAGCTCTCCGGTGAACTCGATCTTGCCCGCGAGCACTATCAGAAGGCCTTGTTGATCAAGCCGGATCTTGTCGCGACGCGACTCAACCTTGCCAATCTCTACGTCGCCCAGCAGAGCTACGACAAAGCCGTGCCTGAATTCGAGCAAGCCGTCGCAACCGAGCCGACCAACAGCGACGCCCACAATCAGCTGGCGACCTTGCTGATTGCACTCGACCGATTTGATGAGGCCGAAACCCACATCGCCGTCGTACTCCAGCACCAGCCCAATCATGCCGACGCGTTGAACGGATTGGGCAACATTCGCGAGACGCAAGGTGATCTCGATGCCGCAGCGGATGCCTTTTCAAAGGCCGCCGCGGTCAGCCCGACGTGGGCTATCCCGCGGAAAAACCTGGCCCGTATCAGTGCCACGCTGAATCGACCCGCGGACGCCGTCACCGCTTACCGGGCCGCGCTCGATCTGGACCCCACCGATACCGACAGCATGCGCGACCTTGCCGCTTTGCTGCATGATCTCAGCAAGTTCCCAGAGGCTCGCGAGCTGCTACTCGCGCGCCAGGCGCTGCTACCGGATGATGTCGAAACAGAATTTCATCTGGGTAATTTGTGCCGCAGCGAGGGACGTCTCGACGCCGCATTCAATCACCTGGCGCGCGCTTGCGAGTTGCAGCCACAGATGCCGCAAGTTCATGCCAACCTCGGCGTGGTCCTGCAGCAACTCGACCGCCTGGACGACGCCATTGCCGCGCATCAACGCGCGCTTGCGATCGATCCGGCGTTTGAGACCGCGCTCTCCAACCTGGGGCGCTGCTACGTTAGCCGCGGTGATCATGGCAACGCCATTTGCGCGTTCAAGCGTGCGGTCGACATCCTGCCCGACTCGGGCGTCGCGGCGCAGAATCTGGCTCACGCGTTTCGGCAGTCACAGCAATATGACGACGCAATTCGCTGGTTCGAAACCGCGATCGACCTGGATCCCACTCTGGTCGGCGCCCACAACGGCCTCGGCAATTGCTATCGCGAAACCGGAAATTATCGAGCGGCGCTACGTTCCTACCAAAACGCGCTCGACCACGGGACGTCGAACGCCGAAATTCTTTACAACCTGTCCGTCTTGTATTGCGACATGCGGAATTTCGAAGACGCCCTCGCTGTCGCCGAGCACGCGTTGCGCGAACAACCCGACGCCAGCTGGGCCCACTTGGCCCATTCCAAAGCCTTGGCCGGCCAAAATCGCCACGCCGACGCCCTCGCAGCATGCGAACGCGGCGTCGAACTCGATCCCGACGAAATTCGCGGCCTGTCGATGCTCGCGGACCTCTACGGGCGCTTGGGGAAAACCGAGAAAACGATGGCGACCTACAATCGTATTCTCGACATCGATCCCAATCACCACGATGCGTTCAGCCTGCTCGTCAACGAAGTGCTGTCGTTGGGTGACTGGGACGCGCACCGAGCCTTCGTGGCGACGTTATTGGACAAAATGAACGCGGTTGAACCGGATCCGCAGATCGAGAATGTGAGCATTTTCAATCTGCAAGCTCTGCCAATTGCATACGACGCGATTGCCAAGGCGGCGCGTCAGCGATCGGCTCAGCTTACTGAATCGCTCAGCGAGCACCGCAGGACACGCGCGTTCGTCCACCAGCCGAAACCGGCTGATCGAATAACCGTCGGCTTCGTGCTGCCCTACACCTCCCGGCACAGCCTGCCGGACGCCCTCAAGCCGGTCATCGAGCAACTCGATCGCAACCGTTTTGACGTTCTCGGCTTTTGCTGCCAAGCCGACGACGGCACCGCGTTCAGCCGCGATTATCGCGCCGCCTTCGACACCTTCACCGACCTCTCGACTGGCACTTGGACGTCCGTCGCCCAGCGGATTTACGAAAGCAGCGTTGATATCCTGGTCGACGTGTCGGGCCACACGCCCGGAAACTGCATGTCCGTTATGGCCCTGCGTCCGGCGCCTGTGCAAGTACACTTCCTCGGCTATTCGATCACCACCGGCGCCGACTTCATCGACTATCTCATCGCCGACCACACCTACATGACCGCTGCTTGTGCCGCGGTGGGCAGCGAAGCAATCGTCTTCCTCCCTGATAGCTTCATGATCTCGTCGCGCTCGGCCATCCCCGACTTCGGCTTTCAGCGCGAGGAATTTCTACTGCCCGAAGACGGCATCGTCTTCAGTAATTTCAACCATCCTTGCAAGTTCGAACCCGAAATATTCGCGATCTGGATGCGCATTTTGGAGAGTGTGCCAAACAGCGTTCTCTGGCTCGGCTCTTGGATGCTGGTCACAGCAACCAATCTGCGCAGCGAAGCCGTCAAGGCCGGGATCGATCCGCACCGCCTGATTTTTGCAGCTATCGACACCCGAGAACGGCATCTCGCCAGGCTGGCACTCGCCGATCTCGCGCTCGACACCTACCACCATGGCGGCGGCGTCACCACAATCGACGCCCTGGTCGCCGGCGTACCGACGCTGTCGGCGGCCGGTGACACGCCCTCATCGCGCATGGGGGCGACCCTGCTTAGCGCGGTCGGGCTGCCTGAATTGATCGTTGACGACCTCGCCAGCTATGAGCGTTGCGCGGTCGACCTGGCCAACAATCGGGACAAATTAGGAGCGCTAAAAGCGAAGCTCGCGGCGTCTCTCGAAACCTCGCCGCTGTTCAACGTGCAACGCTACACCCGCCACATCGAGCACAGCTTCGAGGCGATTTGGCAGCGCCACCGAGCTGGCAAAGCGCCGGCCAATATCGATATTCCCCCCAGCTAATGGATGGAATACCGGTATCGGTGGCATCGTTACCCCAGTAGCGCTTATGCCTGCGGCAGCGCATCAGCCGTCATCATCATAACGTCCGGGCGGGTGCTCAAACGCAACGCGCTTTCCCCCTCACGGTCCTCCCAAAACAGCACCAGTTCAATCTCACGCCATGATCCGTCGAACTCGTGGCGCGTCACGCTTGGGGTATCAAGCACGATATCTATGCGCCCGCCGCCCGCAATATCTGTTACCAGTCGCGCTGGAACGGTCAACGGATCTCCGCGCCGCGCATCTTGATAAAACGAGCGCAAAACCACTTTGGCGTGCAGCTTGCCAGCCAAGCCATCCAGGGCCTCGATTCGGAAGCCTCTAAGAGTCCGACTCGAAACTCTATGTTTGATAACAGTACCTTGCGAGCCGCCTTGTGAGGAGTCGGATGTTGGCGACAAGAATCCATGCCTGTGCGGAGGCGATTGATTTCTCCCAATCCTTGGCCAGTCGACGGCATCGGTTGAGCCAGGCGAAGGTCCTCTCGACGACCCATCGTCTGGGCAGGAGCTCGAAGCCCTGGGCGGTGTCTGAGCGCTTGATGATCTCGAGCTTCCAGCGGCCGATGTCCTCAAGGGCGCCCTCGAGTTTCGGTCCCGCGTAGGCGGCGTCGGCGAAGAGGTGACGCAGCCGGGGGAAGCGATGACGGATCGATTTGAGGACCTCGGGCGCGCCGTCGCGGTCCTGGATATCGGCTGCGTGCACGATCAGGCCGACCAGCAGGCCGAGTGTATCGGTGACGATGTGACGCTTGCGGCCCTTGATCTTCTTGCCCGCGTCATAGCCCCGAACACCACCGCTTTCCGTGGTTTTCACGCTCTGGCTGTCGATCACCCCGGCGCTCGGGCCGGCCTCGCGTCCTTCCAGCTCCCGGGCCGCCATGACCAGGTGATGGTTGATGCTCTCCAGCAGGCCGTTGGAGCGCCAGTCGTAGAAATAGCGCTGGACCGTGGAAGGCGGAGGGAAGTCGTTCGGCAACATCGCCCACTGGCAGCCCGTCGAGGCCATGTACATGACCGCATCCATGACATGGCGCAGGTCCGTCGTCCTCGGCCGGCCGATCTTCTTGCGCGGCGGCATGAGCGGCGCGATCAACGCCCACTCTCGATCCGTCAGGTCGCTTGCGTAGCGCCCGCCACGGCGCTCATAATTCGGGCGAGTGATTTCGGTCCACATGTTGTGCCTCCTCGTTTGCTTTGACACAACCGAGTAAGCCACAACCGACTGAAATCACTCAACTAGTTTCGGGTTGGCCTCTAATCGCCGGTTCCGCGAACGGCCCGTAGCTGAATGAGACCGCCTTGTCGCGAATTTCTATGTGCGGCGGCGCGGCGAGCACCGTGAAGCCGACCTCACCGAGTGTTGCTCGGTCCATCGAGCCGAACGGATCCGAGATATCGATACCGTCGCGTAATCCGCCCAGCGCCCGCCATCCCGGATTGACCTTGAGAAAATCATGCGCCGCTGTGTAGACGCTGGGTTCGGGAACATCGTCGAGAACGATGATGCCACCCGGACGCACCCACTTGGCCGACATGGCGAGATCGAACAGCGCGAAGCCGTAGTCGTGGTTACCATCGACAAAAATAATATCGATGCTTGGCCGCACACCGGCGAGCTGCGTGAAAAGTCCCATCGAATCAACGGCGGCGTAGGTCGTCACCGTGCGCAGTTCTGGGGGCCAGGCTTCAAGAATCGCCGGCACGCGCTGGCCTCCATAGGGATCGATGGTCATCACGTGCCCGGCACCGTTCGCGTTCATGGCACGGGCCAGCACCTCGGTTGTCCCGGCATAGTAGGTGCCGATTTCGACCACGAAACCCGCTTGCATCGCCTTGACCGTTTGATACAGAAAGGCGCGCGACTGGGCCGACGCCAAGGATCGTTCGGGGTATCCCGTGAAAAACTCAACCGCTTTTGGATAGCCGGGTGAGTCGGGCAGATCAACCAATCGACCGATCGGGTTTGCATAGCCGGTGAGGTCTTCGGGGCAGGGATCTTCTAAAGGCTTCACGCGGGCGCTCCCAATGCGTCGACGAAATGGCGTTCTGTGGTGAGGCGATGGCCGATCGTATCTCGCGCCACGCGCACCCGCTAGGCAGCGCTGCTCTTCTCGCCGCCGCTTATAGTGGATGGAATCCACTAGCTCGCCGGCGATCGTAATCGGTCGGCGCGGTCACGCGCGAGGCGCTCGGCTGTGCGCTCGACTGGATCGCCATATCCGGCCCCGCCGGGCGTCTGGATAACCACGCAATCACCGGGTTCGACGATGGTGTGGCCTTTCGGTTGTATCGGCCTGCCCGACTCGAGAACGACGCGGCCGGTGGCGCCGTCGGCGCCGCCCGCGAACCCGCGGGCCGCGTGCTTATGGCGGTCGGTCAACATCGACACCGTAATCGGGCCCGGCGCTATATTCCGCACCCGCACCTCCTGGCCGAAACCCCCACGCTGACGTCCGTCACCGGCGGAGCCAACACGGTATTCCTTGCACTCGATGACAATTGGCGCCGCCTGCTCGGCGACCTCGACCGGAACGTTGGTGATCGTCGAGGGAAAGTTGGTCGTGCTGAGGCCGTCCTTGGCAGATCGCGCCCCCATGCCACCGGAGAGATAGAGATAGACGACAAAGGCCTGACCGGCGGCATTCTTCCCCGAGATAACCGCGATCGCCGACGGTGAGCCGCTTTCGGCGATGACATCGGCCGGGATGATTTCGGCGAGTGCGCCGAGGATCGCGGCCTGCAGGAATTGGCCGTTAATGTGGCGCAGTCCCACTGGAGCAGGAAAACGGCAGTTCAATACGCTGCCTTCAGGCGCAATGACCGTGAACGGACGGAACGTGCCCGAATTGTTGGGAATATCAGGTCCGATCGCGCATTTCAGCGGATACACCGTGTAGGCGAACGTGAAGTTGTGAACCCCGTTCAGGGGATACGGCACTTCCGGTGAACTGCCGGTGTAATCAACCAGGATTTCGCCATCATTAACACGCACGACGCATTCAATGCGGATCGGTGCGTCATAGCCGTCCGCAAACACCGTACGGCGATACTCGCCGGACGGCACCTTTCGAATCGCCGCGCGCATGGCCGCTTCCGAGCGCGCCTGCACCACGCGCCCGAATTCGCCGAGGTCGCGAAGCTCGCCCTCGCCGAGGAGCTCGACGACGCCCCCGATCGCTGTCTCATTGGCCGCCACCATGGCGTGAAAATCACCGATCACCTCGTCCGGCACGCGGGTGTTGGCACGAATGATTTCGTAGAAAGTTTCATTGGGTCCGGCCGCCGTTTGAATCAGCGTCGGTGGAAAGCGCAGACCTTCCTCGAACACCTCCTTTGACTGGCCGCCAAATAGCATGCCGCCGATGTCGGAAACGTGGGTGATGCTGCCGACGAAGCCGACCAGCCGGTCACTCTGAAATACCGGCTGCACGATGCTCACATCGGGCAAGTGGCCGGCGCCAATCCACGGGTCGTTGGTGAGAACGACATCACCCGGCTGCCATGCGACGGCCGCGCGCTTGGCGAGTATCGCCTTGGTGGTGAGCGGTAGCGTCGCCAGGAACGACGGAATGCTTTGGATCGACTGCGCAATCGAATCACCGTTCACATCCATCAGAACAGTCGCAAAGTCGTTCGATTCGCGGGTCGGAAACGAGAATGCCGTGCGCCGCAACGTCGCCCCGGCTTCATTCATAAGCGCGCGCAGGCGCGCCCACAGCACCTGAAAGACGATGGCGTCTTCGGGGCCCAGCACATCTTCATTCTCGTGCACGGTATCCGGAAGATCCATCATGGGTTTTCGGTCTGCTGTGAGGATGGCGGGTCGATAACCAGACTACCCCACGCGTCCATCGTCACGCGCGCCTCCAGTCCGACGACGACGGTCGATTCGCGCTCCTCGATGATTGCCGGGCCGACAAATGCATCGCTGGGCTTGAGCGCATAGCGGTCGTAGACGGGTGTGTCGATGAAGTCGTTCGGCTCGGGGAAGTAGACCGATCGCGTCGTCTTGCGTGCGTGATCCGCGCCAGACCGGGCGCGCCACCGCAGGTCGATGTCGGGTGCCGGCGCGCTTACCGTCACCCGCCAGGTCAACGCCTCTACCGGAATGCGCGCAACCGTGCGCTGAAAAAGCGCCCGATAGCGCCGGTCGAACGCGTCGCGGAGCCGCTTTTCGTCAGCCGCGCCGAGGCGTCCCGACGGAATCGGCACGGCAATGTCGTGCATCTGCCCGACATACTGCATATCGGCGCTACGGGTAACGGTCGCGGCATCAACGGCGATCCCTGCCTCGCGAAGGAAAGCATGGCCGGTCGCCTCGAGCTCGTCGAGCAGCTCGCCTAAGTGCGTCCAGTCGATGTGGTCGAGACGCACGACATACGCCCGCGCCGCCTCGGCAGCGACCGGCGCGATTAGAAAGCCAACCGCCGCGGCCACGCCGGCCGCGGCTGGCGCAATGATCGACGGTGAAAGCAACACCCGCGCAATGCCATAGGCGTGGACCGGTCCGGCACCGCCAAAACACATCAGCGTGTGATCGGCCGGATCGCGTCCGTGTTCCATCGCATGGATACGAAATGCGTTCGCCATCTGCTCGTTGACGACGCGATGGATGCCCCACGCGGCCTGCATGAGATTGAGACCCAACGGCTTAGCGATCGCCTGTTCGATCGCCTGCGCCGCCGCATCGCCGTCGAGCTTGATCTCGCCACCGAGGAAATAGCCGGGATTGAGGTAGCCGAGCACGAGATCTGCATCGGTCACGGTCGGGTGGCGGCCGCCGCGCCCATAGCAGGCCGGGCCGGGATCCGAACCGGCGCTCGTCGGGCCGGCTTGAATCTGCCCCAATCCGTCGATCGAGGCGATCGAGCCGCCGCCGGTGCCGATCTCCTCGATCTCGAGGCAGGGCACCCGCACGGGCAAGCCGCTACCGCGTTTGAAGCGGTCGACGCGCGCCACCTCGAACTCACGGGCAACCTGCGCTTGCCCGTCTTCGATCAACGAGGCCTTAGCCGTGGTCCCGCCCATATCGAAGGCGATTAGATCTTTGCGACCGATCAGCTTCGCATAATAGGCCCCGAGCATGACGCCGCCGGCCGGCCCGGATTCGATGAGCCGGGTAGGAAAGCGCCGCGCCTGCTTAGCGGTGGTGAGGAGCCCACTTGACAGCATGAGGTGAAACGCGCCGTGCAGCCCCAGCTCTTGTAGACGCCCGCCAAGGCGCCCGAGATAGCGTTCGACGATCGGCTGCAGATACGCATTAATCACGGTCGTCGAAGTCCGTTCGTATTCGCGAATCTCGGGCGCCACCTCCGAGGACAGGCTGACCGGAAGCTCAGGGTCAATCGTCGAGATGTAGGAAGCGGTTGCGCGCTCGTGGACCACGTTCTTGTAGGCATGGAGGTAAACGACCGCGATGCTCTCGACCCCCGCCGCGCGGAGCTGCGTTAGCGCATCGCCGAGCTGGTCGATGTCGAGCGGCCGCATGATGTTGCCGTCGCGGTCGATGCGCTCCGTAACACCGCAACGCAGCGCCCGTGCCACCAGCGGTTCGGGCAACTCAAGCTGCAGATCGTAGTGGTCGTAGCGCGATTCGCGTGCGATCGCGAGCACGTCGATGAACCCCTCAGTGGTAAGCAGGGCGGTCAGCGCGCCGGTGCGTTCAATAACCGCGTTGGTCGCCAGCGTCGTGCCGTGGATAACGACGTCGACCTCCGCAGGCGCGACGTCCGCCTCACCGAGCAACCGAACGATACCCTCGATCACCGCGATGCTGGGATCGCTCGGCGACGTCAGCACCTTGCCGATGCGGAGCATCCCGGTTGCCACGTCCTCGAGGACGACATCGGTGAAGGTGCCGCCGATGTCGACGCCCACGCGATAGTTCACGCCACTCTCAAACTTCGGCTTCTTCTGGCGGGATCGCCGCCTTGCTTCCCGCCAACCGCCGATGCGAACGCACCGCAAAGGGAATGCTGCACAGGTAGGTGAAGCACATTATCGGCAACAACACCCAGGGATAGCTGATCAAAATTGCCGCCGAGAGCCCCACGACCAGGAGCGCCGGCAACACATGGGCCCGGCGGATACGCAAGCGCTTCAACGAAAAAGTTGGGATTCCGCTGACCATCAGCACCGCCGCCACCACCAGCCACAGGGTGACCAGTTCGGCCATCCGCCACGGGGCTTCGCCGATTTCAAAGCTCAGCATCAGCGGCAGCATCGCAAAGCCGGCCGCGCCTGGCGCCGATAGGCCGGAGAAGAAATTGCTGGCCCAGGGCGGTCGATCGGGATCGTCGAGCGCCACATTGAAACGCGCCAGCCGTAGCCCGCAACAGGTTACGTAGGCCAGCGCCGCGATCCAGCCGAGGTCGCCCATGCCGTGGCCGGCCCACAGATACATCAGCAACCCCGGCGCCACGCCAAAGGCGATGAAATCAGACAGGCTGTCGAGTTCGGCGCCAAACCGGCTTTCGCTCAGCAGCAGCCGTGCGATGCGTCCGTCAATCGCATCGAGACCCGCGGCCACCACGATCGCCAGCGCCGCCCATTCCCAGCGCTCGTGCAAGCTATAGCGTATCGCCGTCATCCCGGCGGCCAGCGCCAATACGGTGAGTATGTTGGGCAGCAGGTTGTTAACGGGCAGCCTGCGCAACCCTTTGTGCGGCCGTTTCGCCATCTCAGCGCGCCTCACCCCGACGCGGATCGCCGCCAACCCGGCTATCTGCCAAAACCGTTTCGCCGGCCACGGCGCGTTGGCCAACCAACACCAACGGCGCCATGCCTTGATCGAGATACACATCGACGCGGCTGCCAAAGCGGATCAGACCAAGCCGCTCGCCCGCGCGCACGCTTTGCCCTTCCGTGAGGGTACACAGGATCCGCCGCGCCACCAGTCCCGCGATTTGCACGATCGCCAACTCCTTGCCCGCGGTTGTGCGCAGGCGGATGGCCTGGCGTTCGTTCTCCTCGCTGGCTTTGTCGAGCGAGGCGTTGACAAACGCCCCGGCGCTATAGGCCAGGCCAATGATTTCACCGTCGGCCGGCACCCGATTTACGTGCACATCGAATACATTCATGAACACCGCAACCCGCCAGCGCGGTTCGGTTCCCATATCAAGTTCCGGTGGCGGCGGCGCCTCGATCACCGATTGGACGACCCCGTCCGCCGGGCTGATCACCAATTCCGGTTCCGCCGGCGTCACCCGGACTGGATCGCGAAAGAAGTAAACCACCCATACGGTCAAGACGACACCGACCCATCCCGCCGGATTGGCGATCCAGAACAGGATCCCGGTCAAGACCAGTGCCGTCAGAACGAAGCGGTAGCCGTCGCGGTGGATCGGCACGAGTACCGAACTAATCGAATCGAGCATCGAATCCTGTAGTTTCCAGTGGCTTCCGATGGTTTCCAATGGTTTCGGCGTCAGTGGCCGCGACTGAGAATGCCTCAACTCGATGCGCAGCGAAACCAATATGCGCGCAAGCCTCGTCAGCTCGCTGAACTGAACCGGTTCCTGCGTTAGCGCTGGAGCGGTTGACCCGGCAACTTCAATCTTTTGCTCGCGGCGTGACGCCAGCCGGCCACTGTTAATCCTCGCCGTTGAACAAACGATCGAGAATGCCGTTGGCGACGTGATGGATGGGCCCTTCCAGCCACGCTAAGCGGCCGGGCTTATAACCCTGGATCGTCATCGCGTGCTGCAGCGACTTCACCATGTCGCGGTCCTCCTCGAACACCGTCCTTAGGAAGGTGTGATAGATCTCGGACTTCTCGTCATAGCTGGGATCATCGAACCACTCGGTCGGAAACAGGCTGTACATGATGACGTGGCACGATGCCGGGCCGGTCGGCCAACTCGTCAACATGCGCACATGGTCACTGCGGGCAACCATGTGGACGTTGGGTTGCATGAAGCCCATGGTCGCGAAACTCACGGGTTCGTGGGCGATCCACGGCAATTGCCCGAACAGCGGCTTGGCGTCGGGGTTCATCGGTTGCGAGGCGTAGTCGATCCGCATCCCGCCGCGCGGGTGCAGCAGGATTTTGGCGTCATCAACATTGGTGCCGGCACCAAACGTCGACGCGTGCAGCGTGCCGACGTGATACATATCCATCGCGTTTTCGGAGACCAGCTTCCAGTTGCAATCGAAGTCCCACTCGAGGCGCGATGACAGCCGGCATTTTTCCGGGTGCAGAAACGCGAAATCTTCCTCGAATTGCAGCAGTGACTTGTCGAGCGCCACGACATCGGGGTTGAAACTCACGAATACACAGCCGCGCCAGGTGTCCAGTTTCAACGGCTTGAGCCGGCATTTGGTCGGATCGAACCCCTCGGCCTCTTTCATATACGGGGCACCGACCAGCTTGCCCTCGAGATCGTAGAGCCAACCGTGATAGGGGCAGCTGAATTCCTGGGTATTGCCCGGTCCATCCGCGACCTCGACGCCGCGATGGGCACACACATTGGCGAACGCGTTGAGCTTGCCGGCATTGTCGCGCGCGATAACCAGCGGTTCGCCGAGCACCCGAAACGTCATGAAGTCGCCGGCATTTGCGAGTTCTTCCTCGCGCGCCATCATGAGCCAGTCCTGCATGAACATATGCTCTTTCTCGCGCGCGTAGATCTCCGGCGATGAATAAACATAGCCCGGGGCATGCCGCGCCTGGTCGATCGGCTTGCGAAAGCCCTCGAGACCTTCGCCCACCGAGGGTGCTGCTTCAATCAAAGCCATAAACCTACCTTCCATCTAGTCAGCGCGTTCAGGATGTGCCGCGAGTATCGCCGAATCGCACCCCCTTCGCGAGTCTACCAGCGCCGGTGACTTGAATGGCGGGGCCGCCCCGAGGCCGGGACGATGGGGCTTTACCCTAGGGCGAACAGCCGGCGTCGCGCATCCATCCCTCGATCAGTGTTACGCCTTCGGGGATTCCTACCGTCTGATAAAGAGCGAGCGCCTGTTGCCATGATTCGCAAGCCTTCACCAGGTCGCCCTGCGTCCGGTAGACGAGGCCGAGGTTGCGGTAGTCGCTCGCCATGCCCTCCTTGCGGCCCAGCGCCTCTTCGAGCGCGAGCGATTTCTTGTAGAACTCCTCCGCCTTCACAAAGTCGCCCTGCGTCTGGTAGACGGTGCCGAGGTTGCCGTACGCGATCGCGATGACCGCTTTATCGCCGATGCTATTGCCGAGCTGTAACACCCGCTTGTAGGCCCGTTCGGCGCCAGCGAGATCACCGGTGCGACGGAGAAGATGACTGAGTTGATTCCAACCGTCGTCTTCCCCCGGATCAAGTTCGGTCGCTTCACCGAAAAAGCGCAACGCCTTCTGGGTATCGTGGAGGAACGCAAGCGAACCAATGTGGCGCGCCGTTGCCGCGGCTTCCCGGTTGGCTTGGGCGCCCTCGGCTTTCTTCTTCTCAAAGAACGCCAGCAGAACGTCTTCAGCCGCCGTTGCGAACTCTTGCGCGGTCTCCAGCGACACAGTCGCCTTATCATCCGGCGAACGTCGCGCGGCATCGAGGGTTGGCTCGACCGCTTTCGCCTGGGCCAGAGCGGCAGTCAGACTTTGAATCTGCTGGTCCCTATCCGCCAACTGCGCCTCAGCGCGCCCTTTCGCTTCCGCATTTGCAACCAGCAATTCAGCGAGATCGATTGGGTTAGCTTGATCGATCGTGACCGGCGCGACAGGGATTTTCGTTTCTCTCCGTTCGCGAAGCTTGTCCCATCGCCCGACGACAAACGCGACGACACCACCGGCAACAGCTAACCCGCCACCGATCCACTGCCAGTTTCCCTGCAGAAAGGTCACCAACGCCATCCCTGCACTATACGATCTACAGATGTCTCAAACACGTCGACCTCGGGTGGCGAAGGAATCGTTTCGTCACTAGTCAGGGCGACGCTCGATCATAACGAGCAACGGTCGGCGCGGATGCGAAGCGAAGAATGGCTATGGTCCGGTGTATTCGACCGCGCCGTTTTTTTATCGTGGGCCGACAGGAAGAAGGTACCGGCGGCGCTGTTTTTGACAATCACGACCAGGTCGTCGGCGCCGTCTCCCTTTCATTCACGATTGAAGATGCCACTTTTTTAGGTCCTGGCGAACCAGTCGATCACCAACTGGCCCCATTCGTCGGCCTTCTCGATCCAGTTGGCGTGCGAGGTGTTTTCCTGAATCGCCAGTTCGGCATCCGGGATTCGCGCCCACATCTCGCGCGCGTAACGAGGCCCCGTGATCAGGTCCTCGTAACCCCCGCAATTGACCAGGGTCGGACAGCCAATTCGGCCCAGCGTGTCGGTAATGTCGTGCGCGCAATACGCATCGGCGATGCGCCGGAATGCACCCGGGCTCGGAAACGTGTCTTCGGCCAGCCGGCCCTTCCAGGCATTGTCGGCCAGCTCGGGTCGCGAATTGAAGGTCTCGGGCGTCAGCACCCACAGGGCGACTTCGCGGGCCCAGATCTCGCGGTCGAGATCGTAAAGATCCTTCCACACGCCCATCACGGTTTTGAGAAAGTTATCGGCCCGGGCGCAGCCGGCACCGAGAAACAGCGAACGCACCTTGTCGGGATGGTTGATCGCGAGTTGCGCCGCGATCAAGCCGCCCATCCCACCGCCGCCCAACACACGAATGTTTTCGAGCCCGAGATGGTCGAGCAGCCCAGCCAAATCATCGCCCATCATTTGTGTGGTGTAGGGATAGTCGGGCGCGCCTGAGCGCCCCATTCCGCGATGATCGTGACGAATGCACCGGTAGCTCTGGGCAAACAACTCGCGGTGATGGGCGTGGGCTCGTTCGGCCAGCGCCCAGCCGGTGGTGATAAGCAACGGCTCGCCGGCGCCATACTCTTCGTAATACATCTCGATGTCGGAGACCGTCGCGTAGGGCACGCGGCGTTCTCAAACCTGGTTTGGTGCCGGCGCGCTGGTGATCGCCCGCCAGATGCATTCCGGCGTCACCGGCATCTCGATATGGGTAACGCCAACCGGCGCTAGTGCATCGAGTACCGCACTCATGATTGCCGGCAACGCGCCGACCGTGCCGGCCTCACCGGCGCCCTTGATGCCGAGCGGATTGGTGGTCGAGGGTACCGTATTGGTTGCGACCGTGAGCGTGCTCGCCATGTCGCTGGCGCGCGGCATGGCATAGTCCATGAAACTCGCGGTCAGCAGCTGACCGTGGTCGTCATAGCGGATTTGCTCAAACAATACCTGCCCCAGTCCTTGCGCGATGCCGCCGTGAATCTGACCCTTCACCATCATCGGGTTGATCACCGTCCCGACATCGTCGGCAACCGTATAGTCGAGCACCGCGAGGGCGCCGCTCTCGGGGTCGATCTCCACCTCGCAGACATGACAGCCATTGGGAAAGGTCGGCGCCGGCGGCGCGAACACGGCGCGTTCCTGCAATCCGGGTTCCATCCCCGGTGGGATCGCCAGCACGCTGTGGGCGGCCTGGGCGACGTCAGCGAGCGTCAATCGTCGATCGGTCCCGGCCACGGCAAAGATACCATCGTCAAACTCGATATCGTCCTGTGCGGCCTCTAATAGGTGCGCCGCCAACCGGCGTCCTTTGGCGATGATTTTCTCGGCCGCCATCGCCATCGCCGCACCGCCGACGCTGGCCGAGCGTGATCCGAACGTGCCGATACCGTGAAACACCGCATCGGTATCGCCTTCCACAACCCGCACCCGGTCCGGATCGATCCCCAGGAAGTCGGCGGCCAGTTGCGCATACATGGTCTCGTGGCCTTGGCCGTGATTGGCCGAGCCCGACACCAGGGTCGCGGTACCATCTGCCTCGAAGCGAATTTCCGCCGCTTCCTCCATGAAAGCGCCGGATTGTTCGATCGCATAGGCAATACCAATGCCTCTTAGTTTGCCGCGCTGCTTCTTGGCCTCGATCCTGCGCGCCTCGAAGCCATCCCAATCGGCGGTCTCGGTCGCCATCTTAAGCCCGCGCGGGAAGTCGCCACTGTCATAGTTGAACGTCAACGCCGTTTGGTAGGGCATGGCATCGGGTTGAATGAGGTTACGCCGCCGCAGATCCGCACGATCGATACCCATGTCGCGCGCCGCGACGTCGATCACCCGCTCAATCGCGAACGCCGCCTCGGGACGCCCGGCACCCCGATAGGGGGCCGTCGAATTGGTGTTGCTAAACGCACCGATCACTTCGACATGGATCGCCGGAGTCGTGTAAACGCAAGCGAGGCTGCCCAAATTGTTGGTCGGGCAGTGCGGACCAAACGGCCCGACATAGGCGCCGATGTTTGCCACCGCGCGGACGCGGAGCCCGAGAAAACGTCCCTCCTGGTCGAGCGCGAGTTCGGCGCGGGTCACGTTGTCGCGGGCATGATCGTCGGCCAGGAACGATTCGGTGCGTTCCGAGATCCATTTAACAGGCCGCCCCACCCGTTTGGCCGCCCACAGCACGATCGCGGGTTCGACATTACCGATGCCCTTAATGCCAAAACCGCCACCCACGTCAGGCGCCACCACACGAATTTTGTTCTGGTCGACGTTGAGAAAATTGCGGGCCAGCTGTCCTTTGACCAAATGAGGCTGCTGCAACCCGGCCCACAACGTATAGCGGCCGGAAACCGGTTCATAAACACCAAGCGCGGTTCGCGGTTCCATCGGCGCCGCGGCAACCCGGCTGATCACATACTCGGCGGTCGCAACGTGGGCGGCGCCAGCAAATGCGGCATCGACCGCAGCCCGATCTCCCGCTTCGAAAAAGAAACTCTCATTGCCGGGCGCTTCGGCCCACAGCGTCGGTTTATCGCCACCGACGACGTCACCGGTGCCGATCGCAACCGGCAACGGCTCGTAGTCGACAACGATGTTTTCGGCCGCATCCTTGGCTTGGTCCTTGGTCTCGGCCACGACCACCGCCACACCCTCGCCGACCCGCATCACCCGACCCAGGGCGAGAATACGATAGGGCGGCTCGAACATGGGTGAGCCGTCGCGTTTATTACGTTTGACCGTAATCGGGACCAAGCCGATCCCGTCAGCCTCGGCATCTGCACACGTCAATACCGCGATGACACCCGGCATGGCCGCCGCGTGGCTGGTTTCGATCTGTTTGATGCGTGCGTGGGCATGGGGTGAGCGCAAGACGAAGGCATGCGCAACATCGGCGGGTACGATGTCATCAGTGTAGCGTCCCGCGCCACGCAGCAGCCGCGCGTCTTCAACGCGCGGCACGCTCTGGCCAAAACCAAACTCGCGCATGTCCTAACGCCGCCCGCTTGTTAGGGGATCTTGTCGACGTCGACAGCCTCAGTTGTAAAGCGGCTGCAAGGCGTCGGCGAGCTTGGCGAGCTTGTTCGAGCCGACGAAAGTGCCCTCGTCCATGATGTGTTTGCCGTCGATCCAGATCGACTGCTGCGACATCACGGCGTCGGGATGGTTTTCGCCGCCGCCCGGTTGCCAGAATGGTATTCCCAGGCCAACCGCATTGTTGGCCATGACGCGTTGGTCTTCGACGAAGCAGCTACGGGTATAGCGCGCCGCCGGCTGCAGCCCGCAGGTGAAGTGAATGACATAGCCATAATTCTTGCCGCCGGCGGCCCGTTTCAGCGCCCGGTCCATGACCTTTTGCTCGGCCCCACCGCCGGTAACTTTGCGCACCCGGCCGTTGATCTCCAGCACCATCGGCGAGGGCATCGCCGTGTAATACTCGTGAAAGGCGGTATCGACCGTGATCACCCCTTTGACCGAATCGTAGACCGGCCACAGCGGATGCGCCCCGGGCACGGTGTACATCCCCGGTGTTTTCGCTCGGCGCGGCTTGGGATAGGGCGCTTTGTCGAGCGTAAAGGTGAGGTCCGAGCCCAGACTATTGGTGAGGCGACACGTCTTGCCGACCGCCTTGGTGGTGATTTCGGCAAACGCCTTTTGCACCCGGAACAGCGCATCGAGATCGACCTTGCTGAACATGCGCACCATCGGATCGCCCTTGAGATCGCCGCACAAGCAGTAGCGCGTACGCTTGCCCTCCATCGCTTTGTCCCAGGCGTTCGAGCCGGCGAGGTAGGGGAAGGTGAGGTCGACCCAGACATCGCATTGCTTCATCGCGGCCGCGAGCGGCTCCGAGATAAAGGGGTCGGCCAAAGTGCCCTGGAAAGGCAGCGGCGGAATCACCATGACAACGGTTTTGGCACCGGTCGTATCGGCACAGTTGAGGATCGCTTCGACTACCGCCATATCCGACGACGTGTCGGCGGTGATCAGCACGGTGTCTTTCCCGGTTACCGCCAGATAGTCCTTGATCATGACTTCGGCGGCGCTGGCGAGTTCGGGTCCGATCGGTGCGCTCAGCATGGTGTCCTCCTGCGGCTTTGTTTGGTGAAAGTTTGTTGGTCGAAGTGTAGCGCGAAAAAGAAACCGGTGCTCTATCGTTACTGCACCCGGCCGCTCGGTCGGGGCCAACTATTTCCATCAGGAGGGTTTTATGGCCGAGAAAGAGGTCATCCACGTGCCGGGCTTGAGCGAAGCGGAAGAAAAAGCAAATGTCCCCTTATCCGCCGCGATTAAGGCAAACGGATTTGTTTTTGTGTCAGGGTTGCCGCCCCTCAACCCCAAGACCGGCCAAATCACCATCGGCAATATCGAAGAGCAGACGGTCCAAGTCCTCGAAAACGTCAAGGCCACATTGGAAGCCGCCGGGTCGTCGCTCGACAAGGTGGTGAAAGCCCAGGTGCTGATCACGAATGCCGCCTATTTCGACGAGGTCAACGCGATCTACGCCCGCTATTTCCCCCACGATCCCCCAGCCCGCAGCTTCATCACGGTCGGTTCCTGGCCCTGGAAGTTCGACATCGAAATCGAATGCGTCGCCCTGGCGTAACGCCAGCGGCGTTACGCCCTCCCGACAGCTGCGAACGCGAAGCGTTCCAGCGAAAGGGGCCTCCTGCGGGACCTACGCCCGATTACGCCTCTGCATCCCCCCTCACCCCCGCCCTCTCCCCCAAAATAGAACTTGGGGCGAGGGAGCTAAGAATCGCACTGAACAAAAGTCCCTCGCCCCTTGGGGGAGAGGGTTGGGTGAGGGGGTTATTTCAAAGAGTCTGTTGCCGCAGATCAGCCCAACTACCTAGCTTCGGCCGCTGTCTCTACGCGCCGCTCGTACTTACGGGCCGGCGTGTTGACCACGTCGGTGATCGGCGCGGCCGCGAACGCTGTCGTCACCCGATCCGCAGGGGCATCGCGATAATCGGTGGTGCGCTGGCGCGGCACCCGGCCGGCAGCGCGGATCAGGCGCTCCATGGCTGCGGGCGCCATCTCCTGGCCGTGCTCGGCACCGGCGGCGCGGGTGATGGTCTCGTTCATCAGGGTTCCGCCGAGATCATTGGCACCGGCGTTGAGGGCGGCGCGCACGCCGTCCGGGCCCATCTTTACCCACGAGGCTTGAATGTTGGTCACGTGCGGGTGCAAGGCCAGCCGCGCCACCGCATGCATCAGCACAGTCTCACGGAAGGTGGGGCCACGACGGGCGCGACCTTTCAAATAGATCGGTGCTTCCATATGCACAAAAGGCAGCGGCACCAGCTCGGTGAAACCGCCGGTTTCAATCTGCAGGTCGCGCACCCGCAACAAGTGGCGGGCCCAATGCTGGGGTCCGTCGACGTGCCCAAACATGATCGTTGCGGTGCTCTTGAAGCCAACCTCATGGGCGATGCGCATCACCTCGAGCCACTGCGCGGTGGTGACCTTATCCGGGCAGATGATCTGCCGGATTTCGTCGTCGAGAATTTCCGCCGCAGTGCCCGGCAACGTGCCCAGCCCAGCATCGCGTAACTTTTCGAGGAACGCGCGCACGTCGATCCCCAGCGTTGCCGCGCCCTGCCACACTTCGAGCGGTGTAAACGCGTGAATGTGTATGTCGGGTGCAACTGCCTTCGCGGCGCGGCAGATTTCGAGATAGGTCGCGCCGGTGTAGTCCGGATGGATGCCGCCCTGCATGCAGATCTCGGTGGCGCCGCGGGCCCACGCCTCGGCCACCCGGCGTGAAATCTCGTCGTGATCGAGATCGTAGGGCCGCCCGCGCAGGTTTTCGCTGAGCTTACCCTTGGAGAAGGCGCAGAACTGGCAGCGGAAGTAGCACACGTTGGTGTAATTGATGTTGCGGTTGACCACGTAGCTGACCGCATCACCGTTGACCGTTTTTCTCAATCCATCGGCGGCGTCGCAAACCGCGGTAAAATCACTGCCCCGAGCCCGGAACAGGGTGGTGATCTCGGCTTCGTCGAGGCCGGCACCGGCCACGGCGCGCTCCAAGATGTGCTGTAAGCGCGCGGCCGGAGGTCGGTTTCGTGCCGGCGGCGCAATATTGGGGATCGCCATGGCCGCGCCCGGCGACCAATTGTCGCCGCGGGCAAAGCCATCGGCCTCGGCCAGAGCCAGCACCGCGGGCTCGATCTTGCGGTCGATCCAGCGGGCCGCATCCCTGGCATAAGCCGGGTAGATCGCGAGGCGTTCGGTCAACACCTTGCCACATGCCGCCGTCTGCGCGGCGAGGTCGTCCAGATGCGGCCACGGCGCTTCGGGATTAACGTGATCCGGGGTCACCGGCGAGACCCCACCCCAATCATTGATCCCGGCATCGACCAATCGCGCCAATTTTCCGGGTGACAGGTTCGGCGGCGCCTGAATGTTCATCTCCGGCCCGAACAAAATTCGTGCCACCGCGATCGTCCAGATCAGATCGTCCACCGTCGGTTCGGGCGCGGTGGCCATGCGCGTATCCGGCTTGGCGCGGAAGTTCTGAATGATGACTTCCTGGATGTGATCGTGCCTATCGTGGAGATCGCGCAAGCCGAGCAATGCGTCGACCCGCTCGCCGCGGGTCTCGCCAATACCGATCAGAATCCCCGAAGTGAACGGCACCTGGGCCGCACCCGCATCGGCAATGGTCTGCAGGCGTACGGCCGGCACTTTGTCCGGCGATCCCCAGTGGGGGCCGCCTTTCTCGCATAGCCGCGGCGATGCGCTTTCCAGCATGATGCCCTGCGACACCGACACGCGGCGCAGCGTTGCGAGTTCAGCGGCCGTCATCACGCCCGGGTTGAGGTGCGGCAGGAGTCCGGTTTCGGCACGGACCAGGTCGGCCATGGCGGCCAAATAATCGAGGGTAGCGGCGTATCCCAATGTCTCGAGTTCGCGTGCCGCCACGCGATAACGCCGTTCCGGTTGATCACCCAATGTAAACAGCGCTTCTTTGCAGCCTGCCGCGGCACCGGCCTGCGCGATTCCCACCACCTCATCAGGTGTGAGATAGGCACGCTGGCCGCGCTTGGGCGCTTGCGCGAAGGTACAATAATGGCACACGTCGCGGCACAGCTTGGTTAGCGGAATAAAAACCTTGCGCGAGTAGGTGATCAGCTCGCCGTGCCCCGCATTGCGCAGGTCATGCGCCACAGCAACCAGGGCGGCCGTATCGACGCTATCGGCGAGCGCTCTCGCTTGGGCGGCGCTGGGCCGCCGCCCCGACCGGGCAGCGGCGAGCACGTCGGCCAGCATGTCGTGGTTCTCAAGCGCCATTGCGGGCCTTATGCAACCACGTCGGCGGCCTGGCTCGCCAGCCGGACTTGGATACCGCTGCGGGCGAGAAACGCGTGCGTGCGCGTCGTGCCGACGGTCGCCGCGAGTTGCATCAGATCATCCGGGGTATCGATATCGAGCCCGAACCCGGCGAGCTCGACGACTCTTGGCTCGATTTCGCAGTGGCGGGCGGCGGCGAGATGGGGGAAGAAGCTGTCTGACCCGAATCGCAGCGGCACCGCATCGGGCGGCGTGCAGGCGACGGCGTTGGAGCCGCGTTTGTCACGCGAGGGCGCAATCGTCATCCCCGGTCCTGACCTGCTGGCATCGAGAAGGGTCTCGATCTCATACGGCGTGACCAACGGGATGTCGCCGGGAAAGGTGACCATTGCCCCCACGTCGAGGCCTTGCAGATGGGCGATTGCCAGATTAACCGCTTCGGTGTGGCCGGCGTTGTCGCGATCATCGATGACGTTGAACCCGAACCTGGCCGCGAGCGCGATCGCGGTTGGGTCACGGGTGACTAGCGCGACCGTGTCATAGCCGCGGGCGCACGCGACCGCGCTGAGAACGTCTTTCAACATCGCGGTATACAGGGCGCGGCGTTCTTCGGCATCGAGCACGCCAGCCAGGCGTTGCTTGGCCACGTCGATATCCTTTACGGGAATAACCACCCACATTGGCGCGCCTCCACCGCGTCACTGATCGCATTGTTGGCCGGGACGTGTCTAGTGGATGGAATCTAACATATGGTACTCATACGATCGCGTATCCCAGTAGCTCGGCAGGAGAAAGCCCGCAGGCGATGTTTTGCATCGTCGAGGGGTTTCGACGCACCGAGGGGCCGGGATAGGCGATCCACGGGGCGGCTTGCCGAGCTCGCCGGCCACGTTACGCGAAGCCTCCGATGCCCAACAGTCCTATGGGGCATCGCCACGCTTCGCGCGCCTAACCGGCGAACTCGGCAAACCGTCGTATGGGTACCATATGTTAGATTTCATCCACTAGGCCTTGTGGCAAAGAATCTATGGCGTTCAATGCCGCGCGGCGAGGCGTTCCGCGAATGCCAGCACGTCGCGAGCGAGCGCGATCCGATCACCAAGGTCATTCATCACCGTTTTGGCGACCACGACTTCTGCGCCCGTCTCGGCAATCCCTGCGGCCTCGGCTTGGTCTACCGCGTCGATAACAAATCCGTCCAGCAACGCGCCGTAGTGACGGGCGACGCTGGCGGCGCTCGGCTCGACGCCGCGTTCGACCATCATCTTCGCCGTCGGCCCCTTGAGTGCGCGGCCGCCAACGATCGGTGACACCGCAATCACCGGCGCAGCGCTGCCCTCGATCGCGCGGCGCAAACCGGGAATCGCCAGGATCGGATCGATGCTTATATAGGGGTTTGACGGGCAGATAATGATTGCGACGAGGTTGGCATCATCGAGGCGTTCGAGGATGCGCGGATGGGCCACGGCATCGCCGCAGCCGGCATAGCGGAAGCCCAGCACGCACGGCGTGCATTGCTCGCGCACGAAATAATGCTGGAGCTCGAGATCGCCGTGCTCGGTCTCGACGATCGTACGCACGACGTCGTCGGTCATCGGCACGATGTCGCACCGGATCCCCAGTCGTTGGGCCAATGCCGCCGTGACGGCCGACAGGGTTTCGCCCGCAGCCAGACGATGGCTGCGCGCCACGTGCGTGGCCAGGTCGCCATCGCCCAGGTGAAACCAGGTTTCGCCGCCCAGCGCCGCTAGCGCCGTCATGAATGTTGCGGTTTCGCCGGCCCGGCCCCAGCCGGTCTCAGGATTGTTGAGTCCCGCCAGGGTGTACATCAGCGTATCGATATCGGGACAGATCGAGAGCCCGAGATGTTCGAAATCATCGCCGGTGTTGGCGGCAATCATCAGCTGCGCCGGATCATCGATCGCATGCACCAAACCGAGAGCTAGTTTGGCCCCGCCGACTCCGCCGGAAATGGCGAGCCAGGTTTGCGAACTCTCCGTCAACGCGGCAAATCCATGATCAGCGAAACAGATCGAGATGTTCGGGCCGCAGCAGCGCCCGCGCGGTCATCCCGGTGCCGGCACCGGGGAAGCCACGCACATGCACGATCGGAGTCGCTTCCGCCGCTTGGCCCTGCAGCAACGACGCGGCCGCGGCCAACTCATCGGCCACCGCCACCTCGGTCGTTTCCAGCGACCGTCCAAACAAATCCGGCTTGCCCTTGAGATCGCGAATGGCAGGAACGCCGCACAGCCCGAGTGCGATGCCGACCGTGCCGGTGCGCCAAGCCCGCCCGACACTGTCGTTGATCATCACACCGACATCGGCGCCGCTGCGAATGCGCAACCGCTCATGTATCACCGCGCAACTATTGTCGGGATCTTCCGGCAATAGCAGAACCTTATCGCCCTGGGCATCGACGTTCGAGCTGTCGACGCCGGCGTTCGCGACAACGAACCCAAGCCGATGGACGACGACGATAAGGCCGGGCCGATGGCGCAAAACCTCGCTTGATTCACCCAGTATAACCTCAATCAGCCGTGCGTCCTTTTGGGTTTCCGCAGCCAGATCAATCGCCCGTTGGCTCGGGGTCACCGATGCCAGTTCGACCAGCCGGTTTTCCGATTTGGAGACAATCTTTTGTGCATAGACCAGCACGTCGCCGCTGTGCAGTGCGAGCCCGGCCCGATCGAGCGCATCGAGCGTGATATCGATGAGGTCGTCGCCGGGGGAGACCTTCGGCACGCCCGGCAGGGCCGTCAGTTCGAGGGACGCCGCCACGTTCGCCTCGGCCTATCAGCTATCGTCGTTCGCTTGCGCGTTCGGTTCGCCGGAGATGCGGATGCCGGCGCCATCGATCTTGTAGCGTCGATTGATGAAGATCAGCACCGACGTCAGGGCTTCTCCAACCACGGCGTTGTCCAACGGTCCGGCGTGCCATCCGGTCATCGATGCCGCTTGCGCGAGCTCGACCACACTTTGGCGAGCCTCGGGATCATCACCGAAGATCAGGACATCGCAGTCGATCGCGTGATCGAGATCGGCAAGATGCGCCGCCGCGACATTATGGAAGGCGGCGACGACACGGGTGCCATCGCCGAAAAAGGCTTGTGTCGCATGCGCCATGGTGCCGGTTTCCGGCAGTTGGACCCGGGCCACCTTGGGTGGATTGAGCGGCACCGTGGTATCGACGACGATCTTGCCGGCGGCCGTGTCCTTGATCGCATCGAGGATAGGTCGGTGGGTTTCCTTGGGCACCGCAAGCACGACGATATCGCCCCGCGCCGCGGCCTCCGCATTGTCGGTGCCGGTTACCGAGGCGAGGCCGAGATCGCCACACAATTCTGCCGCCGACGCGGCGCCGCGATCGGCCGCGCGCGATCCGATCACAACCGGATATCCCGCCTGCGCCCAACGCCGCGCCAGACCATTCCCCAAATCGCCGGTGCCGCCGATAACTGCGATCGTTGGTAACTCTGATGTCATGTGTCCCTACGTGTTCATTGCATTCACGTGATGCTCGAACCGTCCCACTCCCCCGAGTAGGACGGCCAAGTCGAGTCAGTTTGTCGACTCACGTGTCGAAGAAATCGCCCGCCGCTTCCTTGAAGCGCTCGATCGCGCCAATTTGATCGGCCGGTGTTTTGCAGCCAGCGTTCATCGTCACACCGGATATATGGCTCACACCCATATCGCGATAGGTCGATATCTTTTTGGCCCAGTCGTCGGGCGTCCCCTCTCGCATCTGGATCATGCATTCGATCTTAATGTCGGCAGGGTCACGACCGGCGTCACGCGCATGACCGGGACTGAGAGCAATCCACGGCTCAATTCTCGCGCACGATAGAGGATGATGCCCGCGATTTAGTGTAAAAAGCAAGTAAATAACCAAATGTTGTTTTGCGGGCACGGTCCTGGGAGGCCGTGGGGTGCGAAGCGGGAAATATCTGCTGCTGTTTTCAGTAGCTTTAGTTTTGGTTACTGGATGCGGGAGGCAAGCTGAACTTGCCCGGTCTGAAGCAGACCGGGTGGAAAATATCGTTGCCGGGTTCGGTGAGGTAAAGAAAAACCCGTCGCGTGAATTTGCGCGCGTGAGGGTTGTTGAGGCGCCTTATATAACAGCCTTACCACAAATGATCTACTGTGCTATTGTGCGTTTATGATTATCTCGTTTCTCAATCAAAAAGGTGGCGTCGGAAAGACCACACTCTCGATCAATGTCGCGGCTGCTCTAGCCTCCGGCAGGGACAGGGTGCTGTTGGTTGATGCTGACAAGCAGGGCTCGGCGAGCACCTGGGCAAGCCTGCGTGCAGATCCAGTATTTCAGGTTGTCAGCATTGCACGGGAAAACATGGCTCAGGAGGCGATCAAGCTAGCAGCAGGATTTGCGCATACTGTCATTGATGGTCCGCCGCATGCCGAGCAGATCGCGCGCTCTTGCATCATTGCGTCGGATTTTGTGGCTTTACCAATTGAACCTTCCGGTCTCTCGACCTGGGCGACCGACCTGACCGTTCGGCAAGTGCGGGAGGCACAAGCTTACAAAGAATCCCTTAAATGTGGTATAGTGGTTTCCCGCAAAATAGGGAATACTATCATAGGCCGCGATATCCGCACGATGGCAGCAGAGGCCGGTATTACAATCCTAGCATCGGAGATCGCGCAACGCGTCGGCTTTGCAGAGAGCATCACAATGGGCAAGACCATCATCGAGTGGAGTCCATTGAGCGCGGCTGCCAAGGAAGTCGAGAACCTGACACGAGAAATTTTGAACCATGGCTAGAAAAACCTTCACGGTGGCACCGAAGCCCGGACATCTAACGACTGAGGAGATCGAAGCGTACGAGAAAGGTGGTGCCGGGCAGGACAAAAGGTCTGTCGCGAAGGGTTCTGCGGTGGAATCGTCGAAACCTTCCGAACCTACCAAACGTCTGAGTCTCGACCTACCGGCAAGCGTGCACACCCGTTTTAAGACAGCCTGCAGTGCCACCGGGCGTAAGATGGCCGGTGAGCTTCTGGTTCTGATTGAACACCGGGCAGCCGAACTCGAATCTGAGGCTGGAATTTCACGCAAATAAGGTCACAGCACTCCGTAGGCCGCTCCTTGGCCCCGGGAGCTAAAAAAGAAAAAGGGGCGGGCCGAAGCCCGCCCCTGCCTTATCCGACCTTGCGATCGGCTTAGAAGTTGATCTTGGTGCCAACAAGGGCGACGGTTGCCTTATTTCCGACTCCGCCGTCATCGATATCCCAGAACTGGACTTCGGCCCCCAGCGAAACTCCGCCGCCTAGGGCGTAGTTGGCACCGAGGGAAACCGCGGAAACGACGTTGTCGGAACTGACGCCCTGGGCCCTTTCGGTATTCGCATAGGTGATGCCGTAGCGCCACGGCCCCATGGAATGGACCGCTCCGACCGCTATCGTGGTGCGGTCGAAGTTGCCGACCCTGCCGTTGTCGTCCACAGAGTAGTTGCCGCTGACGGTGATCCCCTGCACGGTGGTAGAGAGGCCGATGATCCATTCGCTTCGGTCTTCGAACATCGTAGAATCCCCGGCTTCAAGCCTGCCCGCAGCGCATCAAGGCCGGTCGGCATCAACCCTTCGCCGCGAAAAACGCGTTCGAAACTGTCGGCGCGCTCGATGAGGTCGACGTCTATGCCGTTGCGGGCTAGCAGCAACGCAGTCGCGGCACCGGCCGGTCCAGCGCCGACAACGACAACACGCGGCACCCTTGACCCACGGCCGCGCAAGGTGTCAGAGCAGCTTGATCGCGGCGATGATCACGGTAATGGCGCCGATCTGTAGGCCGGCGATCCATTTGAGGGTGTCGGTGATTGTTTTGGTGAGCCTGGTCTCGAGCTTGGCCATGTCGGCCCGGAGGGATGCTTCGAGCTTTTCCATGTCGCCCCGGAAGGATGCTTCGAGCTTTTCCATGTCGCCCCGGAGCTTCTCCATGTCGGCCCGGACGGATGCTTCGAGCTTCTCCATGTCGGCCCGGAGGGATGCTTCGAGCTTCGCCATGTCGGCCCGGAGGGATGCTTCGAGCTTCTGCATGTCGGTCCGGAGGGATGTTCCGAGCTTCTCCATGTCTCCGGTGGTTGCGAAGTGGTCGTTTATTTGCTGTGCGTGCAGGCGCACGTGTGCGGCGGCCTGTTTCTCGGGAACGCCGGTGGCGATCAGTTCCTCGATGGCGGCGTGGGTGTCGAAGACGATGGTGCTTTGTGCCATGGCCATATCCTATGTCCTCTCCGGGAGGTTGTGAAGAACAGGACCGGGCTGGGATCTCCGGATCTGCCGGGTTCTGTTGTCTCGTGTTTCTGGCTTTGCTTGGCTGCTATTCAGCGTGCTGCGATTTCTTCCAGTCGCGCCAGCTCTTGAACCGCGCTGGGGGTTTAGGCGTCGAGCAAAGCGGGGACGTCTAAAGACGCTTTCCGCGGCGCCAATCCCAGGGGGCCGTAAACTGACTGGTCCAGATGCCGCGGTTTGCTTTTTTGGCGGCAGCTTCATGGTTTACATATGCGGTGGAGTATCTGCGATAGGCCAGTGCCCAACCGTTTGAGACCATCCATTGGTTGAGGTTGCGGGATCCGAGGTGGCAGACAGCGACGATGCGGCCGTAGCGGTCGCGATCGCGTTCTTCGCAAACCACGGTTTGTCCGTTTATTAGACGGACGAGCGCAGTTGTGGCGGCGCGTCCACATGCCCATGAAGTCGAGCCGCGCTGGCAATGCTGACGACTCTCGGGTGCATCGATCCCATGTAGCCGGATCTTTGTGCCGCTGATGACCAAGCTATCGCCGTCGACGATTCTGGCCTGGCCGATGATGTTTGCGGCGGGCGCGGGTGATGAGAAGGTGAGCAAAGCTGTTACGCCGAAAACTAAAAGTTTCATGGTCATTGTCCGCTCCCTGGTCTTGATTCTTTCGAAATTCAAACCTCTACCAGCTTCTACTTTAACGTTGGTGGTGGGAGGCGGTGGCAGTGTGGGGATAGCAAGGGTGTGGTTTGGATGCTCGATTATGTGGCGTGGGTGTTACGACGTTCGGGCTGCTTTTTTGAGCGATTTGCCGGGTCTGAATTTCAGATGATTCTTGGCTTTGATGTGGATGGTTTCGCCGGTTTTGGGATTGCGGCCTTTGTGGGCGGGGCGTTTGATGATGGTGAAGGTGCCGAAATTGCGGATGTTGTAGTGCTGTTGTTTTTTTAGAGTATTCATACCGGTTGCGATTCCGGCGAATACGAGATCGATCGTTCGTTTGGCGTCGCGGTGGGACATATTGCCGTTTTTTGCGATGTTCTCGATCAGTGCTGTTTTGGTCATGGGAGGTACCTGCTGGTAGGGGGGGGCGTTATTTAGGTTGGGTTCCGTCTGGTTCGAGTAGACCGTGGCGAATAAGGCGCGCGGTGATGGCGCCGGGTGTTCGTTGGTGGCGTTGGGCGAGATCGCGGAGTGGGATGCCGAGGTGGAATGAGGAGCGCAGGGCTTCGTCTTCTTGGGAATTCCAGGGGTGTCCGGCTCGGTGTTGAGTCTCTTGGCGGTTTGATTTATCGGCTTCGTGGCGCAGGACCGCGATTGCGATCGATAGGGCGCTGTTGATGTCGGGTTGCAGGTAAATCAGGTTGTCTTGGCCGAGAACTTCGCCTGTCTTGGGATCGTGGCCGTTGGCGAGGGCGGCAAGGATTTCGCTGGCTTTTAAGAGGTCCATGGTTGGGATTGGTTGGTTAGTTGCGGGGTCGCTCCTGGGGAGCTGGTTTAGTAGCGAATGCTGAGGCCTTTGCCCTGTCCTTCGCTGATTTCTTCGCGTTGTTTCCTTTCTTGGATGATCTTTTCGTATTTTTGGTGGTGTTGGCTCAGGTCTTCGAGCTGACGTTCTTTGAGGTCCTGCAGTTTATTGCGTGTGTGGGAGTCGAGGGCGGGGGTGTCGATTAGTTTTGTGAGGGGTGCTTGAACCGTGTCCGGGTATTGGTAGTGGTGGATTGGGTCGTTGTTGTATTCGGCCCTGGCTTTTTGGTAGCTGGCGATGTCTCTCATGGTTTCGCGGTACGCTTTGCGGGCCTCTTTTTGTTCCGGCGTGGTGGCGTTTTGATCGGCTTGTTTTTGGTGGGTTTCTTCTGTGCGGGACTGTTCTATGGATTTCTTGGCGTCGGCGTGGCGTTCGGCGATTTGGCCGTAGAGCTGCTCGAGACGGAGTTTGGTGTCGTGGTGTTCGAGTTCGTTTTTGAAATCCGGATTGGTGAGGAGTTGTTTGGTCTCGCGCCAGTTGCGATCGCTGTTGGCAGACCATTGTGAATAGCCGGGGCTGGTGATGAGTGGGAGGCCAAGCATATCGGTGGATCGTTCCAGGGTGTTGTAGGTCTTGGCAAGGGTGGCGGAGGCGTCGAAATGGGCCTGGAGTTTTTGTAGTTTTTCGGGATCGGGCGGGGTTGGTTGTTGTGGGGCTTGGTGGTGTTCTTCGCGAGTTTCGCGGAGCTTGGCGATCTCCTTGTTGAAGTTGGTGACGATGCCGTTGAGTTGGTGTCTCGAGTGCGCTGCGAGTGCGGGGTTGGCGGCGAGGATTTCGGTGCGTAGTCGCAGTGCTGCGTAGCTGGGCTCCTCGAGGATGTTGAAGTCGGGGGATGTTGGGACGCCCATTTTCTGCCAGGTACCGATGATTTCGCGACATTCTTTGTGGCATTTGGCGGCGTAGTTGGCTTCGCCTGTCAGTTTGTTGAGATTGTCGAGGGATTGGGGTTCGAGGGTGTTGCTGTCGCGCAGGGTTTGGATGCGTGCGTAGAGGGCGCGAAAGTCCTTGTGATCGATAATTGTGGAGTTGTTGTCGAGCGCTTCTTCTTTGTAGGTGCGCCAGTCGCGTAGCACGTTTGCGTATTCTTTTTGGTTGGTTTGGATGTGGTGTCGCTGCGCGATTTCTTTGTCGACGGTGGATAGTGTTTCGTGCAGCGATGTGCGGGCGTTCGGTCTGAGAGTCCGACTCGAAACTCTATGTTTGATAACAGTACCTTGCGAGCCGCCTTGTGAGGAGTCGGATGTTGGCGACAAGAATCCATGCCTGTGCGGAGGAGATTGATTTCTCCCAATCCTTGGCCAGTCGACGGCATCGGTTGAGCCAGGCGAAGGTCCTCTCGACGACCCATCGTCTGGGCAGGAGCTCGAAGCCCTGGGCGGTGTCTGAGCGCTTGATGATCTCGAGCTTCCAGCGGCCGATGTCCTCAAGGGCGCCCTCGAGTTTCGGTCCCGCGTAGGCGGCGTCGGCGAAGAGGTGACGCAGCCGGGGGAAGCGATGACGGATCGATTTGAGGACCTCGGGCGCGCCGTCGCGGTCCTGGATATCGGCTGCGTGCACGATCAGGCCGACCAGCAGGCCGAGTGTATCGGTGACGATGTGACGCTTGCGGCCCTTGATCTTCTTGCCCGCGTCATAGCCCCGAACACCACCGCTTTCCGTGGTTTTCACGCTCTGGCTGTCGATCACCCCGGCGCTCGGGCCGGCCTCGCGTCCTTCCAGCTCCCGGGCCGCCATGACCAGGTGATGGTTGATGCTCTCCAGCAGGCCGTTGGAGCGCCAGTCGTAGAAATAGCGCTGGACCGTGGAAGGCGGAGGGAAGTCGTTCGGCAACATCGCCCACTGGCAGCCCGTCGAGGCCATGTACATGACCGCATCCATGACATGGCGCAGGTCCGTCGTCCTCGGCCGGCCGATCTTCTTGCGCGGCGGCATGAGCGGCGCGATCAACGCCCACTCTCGATCCGTCAGGTCGCTTGCGTAGCGCCCGCCACGGCGCTCATAATTCGGACGAGTGATTTCGGTCCACATGTTGTGCCTCCTCGTTTGCTTTGACACAACCGAGTAAGCCACAACCGACTGAAATCACTCAACTAGTTTCGGGTTGGCCTCTAAGCAAGGCTGTACGCAAGGAGACCGGATTGTCGGACCTTGATTCGGCGGACATCGTCGAGTCGCTTTTGGAGGCGATCTCGGAATGCCTGTCGGCTGGCGAGACGGTGAAGATATCCTCGTTCGGCAGCTTTTCCGTGTACCGCAAGGGGGCCCGTATGGGCCGAAACCCGAGGAGCGGAGAAGAGGCGTTGATTGCTCCGCGCCGGGTTGTGAAGTTCCGTCCGTCGGGCACGCTGAAGAAGCAGGTCGACAACGGAATGTCCGGCATCTGCGATGACGCGGAGGCATGATCTGTGGAGCGGGGGCAGGTCGCGACACCGTCCAAGTTTAGCGCAACCGTGTCGGGTCGCGGGGTCTCGGCGTGGCAGAACGGACCGAAGCTATCGGGACCACCGGGATCGGACGGGGCGTCGCGGGTTTCATCGGATGGGAAGGTTCGATCGAACATGTCAGGTACTCCGGTTGATTGGGTTGTGGCGCCACCGGACGGAATATCTTTCTCCGCCTCCTGGGCGTCTTGCCCTCTCCCGGCTTCCCCTTAACTCCGGCACACCGGATCGCGCCACGGGGGTCGGGACCGGCCGTGTAACCGCCGCCCGTCCTGTCCAGAAAGATTGCCCTGGCGCCCCCAGGGTTCGCGAATAGGGGCGGTATCGATTGCAATGTTATTGCATGGCGGCGGGGACCGGATGGTTTCACAGCCGTTCGTGGCGGTGGGGCGCCGGGATTGCCATATGGAACGGCTGCTGGCAGCTAAGCTGTTGGTAACGACCGTAAATTTCCCATTTGTAACGACCCAAAATTTCTCACTTTGGGCTTGTCGCTGAAGGCGTACCGGGCCGTTCTGTTGGCTTTGCCAACAGAACGGGATCGGAGCGCGGATGTACAAATGGGAGATCAGGATGTTGTTGAAGCACTATCTGGACCGGGGCGTCTCGAAGGCGGAGCTGTCGAGGCGGTTCGGGGTGAATCGTCGGACGATCCACAATTGGGTCGATACTGGCCAACTGGACCGGGATCTGACCGCCGGTGCGCGAGGGTATTCGCCCCGTCCGCCGGTGGCCCACAAGCTGGCCCCCTACAAGGCAATCATCGACGCCCGTCTTGAGGCGTTCCCGAAGCTGTCGGCGAAGCGGCTTTTCGATGAGGTCCGCGCTGCGGGCTACCCGGGCTGCTACTCTCGCGTGAACGACTACGTGCGTGCGACGCGACCGCGCGAACCGGTTGAATCGCTGGTCCGGTTCGAGACGCCGGCGGGGCATCAGGGCCAGGTGGACTTCGGTACGTTCACGCTGCCCTGGGGCCGGCGCCATGCCCTGGTGATCGTCCTCGGCTACTCCCGGCTGCTGTGGCTGCACTTCTATACTCGGCAGACCATGCCGGTCCTGATGGAAGGTCTGGAGAGCGCCTTCGACCGGTTCGGCGGGGTTCCGGAGGAGCTGCTGTTCGACCAGATGCGCGCCGTGGTGCTGTCCGACGACCGCGGGGCCGGCGGCGGCCTGGTGCTGAACGAGGAGTTCCTGCGGTTCGCCGCGCACTGGGGGTTCATGCCGCGCTCGTGCCGACCCTATCGGGCCCAGACCAAGGGCAAAGTGGAGCGCCCGATCCGCTACATCCGCGAGAGCTTCTTCTACGGCCGTTCGTTTGCGAATGACAATGATCTCAACGAGCAGGCCGTGCGCTGGCTGGAGGGCACAGCCAACGTCCGCCGGCATGCCACGACCGGGGAGCGTCCTGTCGACCGCTTCGAGCGCGACGAGCGGGCGGTGCTTCTCCCCTTGGCGAACCATCCCTATCGGCGTCTCGGCGCCCGGCATGCTCCGGAACCCGCGCCGCGGCGACTGCCGGCAACCGTGAAGGTCGAGCGGCGACCGCTTAGTGTCTATACGGAGGCGCTGCAATGAACGCTCCGGCGCCGGCCCGGCGCGACCGGCTGCGGGCAATGCTGGCGGACCTCAAGATGCCGGGGGCGCTGGAGGCCGTCGACGGTATCCTCTCGGACGCCGACGGCGGTACGATCTCGGCGGCCGAGGCCATCGAGCAGTTGCTGAACGCCCAGATCGTGCTGCGCAACAACCGTCGTCTCCAGACCGCCATGCGCTCCTCGCGGCTGCCGGCTGTGAAGACGCTCGATCAGTTCGACTTCGCCTTCCAGCCCAGCATCAAGCGCGAGCAGGTCGAGAGCTTGCACGAGCTCGGCTTCCTGGACCGCGGCGAGAACGTGATCCTGCTCGGCCCGCCAGGCGTCGGGAAAACGCACTTGGCGATCAGCCTCGCGATCGCGGCGGCCGAGGCCGGCCGGCGCGTCTACTACGGCACGCTCGCGGGGCTGATCGAGTCCCTCACCGAGGCCAAGGCCGCCGGCAATCTGACCCGGCGGCTGCGCGTGCTGACCCATCCGGCCCTGCTGGTGGTCGACGAGATCGGCTACCTGCCGGTCAGCCAGGACGGCGCCGTGCTCTTCTTCCAGCTCATCAACGCCCGGCACGAGAAGGCGTCGACTGTGCTGACGTCGAACAAGGGTTTCGAGGACTGGGGCGGCGTGCTCGGCGACGAGGTCATGGCGGCGGCTCTCATCGACCGCCTTGTGCACCACTGCCATATCGTCAACATCCGAGGCAACAGCTACCGGATGAAGGATCATCAGAACCTGCTGCAGTCCGGCTCGGATCGACGCAGGAAAAGAGCCGCCGAGTGATCGCCGACTCAAACGGAGACAGGAGCGGTGACACCCGCCCGCTGTGGATAACCGGGTTGTCGCCGCCAGACTCTTGGCGGTCGCTGCGCCAACCCGGTTATCTACAGCTCGACCAAGTCCGTACCCCCAAACACTGCGTCTGGGGGTACGACCGTACGCTCAAAGTGAGAAATTTTCGATCGACAAAAGTGGGAAATTTTCAGTCGCAATTGACAAAGCGGCCGGTCCGCATCCGGCCGTTCACCACGATGTAATGTTTGCCATGATGGGAACGTCGCTTAGCACCTCGACCTCATCATGGGACAACCGCGCGAACACCAGGCAAGCCGCTACATCGGCCCAACTTTGGAATGTGCCGTGATCTTGGCCCGTCGCGATTTCGATGATGGTGTAGCTCGCCGGATAAAGCGGTAAGCCGCGATGTTCGCCTGAGCGCATATAAGATCGCCGAGCACAAGGCTCACAACGTGAGGCCCCCTGTGATGGCGCTCCACAATCGGTGCAACACCTGCGTGCGCGCCGCCGGGCGTAGCGCTTGCGGCTGGCTGCATTTTTCTGTTGATAGCGCCCGGCCTCGAACATCGCGCATTGGGCGCAGCGCGAGCCGCCCTCGGCTGGTCCTCCACAACGGCCGCAGAGGCCTTCGGCCCGCCGCTTGTCATATTGCTCGCGGTCAGTCGCGCGACGGATATCGCTGCAAGGCACGCAGGTCGTGCTGCCCGCGACAAGGGGCCGGTGGCCGCAACGCGTGCAAAGCCCGGAATCGCGGCGTGTATGGAAGCGCTCCTTGCTTTTCTTCCGCGCAATCCTGCGGCATAGATTTGGATCCTTGCCCCCGTAAAGTTTACCGGCGGCTTTGCCCGCCGCGTAGCGGGCTCGCTCGGCCTTGCGCCTCTTCGCACCGCAGGGATCGCACAGCCTGCGACCGGGCGGGAGTTCTTCCTTCCCGCACTTGGGACACAGGCCTTTTGCATAGCGCTCGGCGGTCTGCTGCTGGTAGCGTTGCCGTTCGCGTGTGCGCTCCTTCGCGGGATCCCTATACCTCTTCTTGCCGGCGGCTCTTCGTTTCGCGTCGCGTATTCGGGCGGCCTTTCGACGCTTCCCGGCACACGCCTCGCATAGAATACGGCCCGGCGCGGGCGAAGCCCCACACCTCGGACAAAGGCCCTGGGCGCGGCGCTGGGCGGTACGACGCTGGAAGCATTCGCGATTACGCTGACGCCCGGTCTCAGGATTCGCATAGGCCACTGGCGTTCTCCCTGTCGGGGTTGAATTCCAGGTGAAGGACGTCCGGCCGACGGGACGCCCCCGGGGCAACGCACCTCAGCGTTGCTTGCGTTCCACGAAAATCGAGGTCGCCCAGTCACCCCAGAATTGCGCGCCGCCCTTGATCGTGACCCCGGTGCAGATGATGATTTCGTCGCGCCCGGGCCGCATTTCCTTCACGGCCCTGCGGCTCACGGTCGTGCGCCTTGCCTTGCGCCGGCCCTTCTTCGCCGGTCCGTCGGCGATCAGGGGCCGGATATCGCCGTTGCTCATCGACTTGAACCGCTCGACGACGTAGCGGTCATCCTCAAGACCGTGGCCGAACATATGGATTAGAAACGTGCGCGCGTTGCCTGGACGCGCATTGACCATCTGCATGTGCCGTCTCCTTCGGATAGGTGGTTGCGAACGGCGGAGCCCCCTCCGGGTATTCCATCCGCCACCTCCTTTCGGCCCACCTCTTCCTCTTTTCGGCGCACCCGCGGGTCGTGAGACTGCAACGCGAATCTGGTATCCCGCACCAGGCAACCGGGGAATTGCCTGGTGCGGGTTCAACGAACTGCGTGGAATTCGGCGTGATCGGCGTGGCAAACCGATCTATATACGGTTCAGCGGTGACGGCATGACTCACAAACAACAGGAGGCGCAATTGCCATTCAACGAAGCGGAACTTGCCAAGGGCCAGGTGCGCAAACTAAACGCGCTGCGAAAATCCATCGGCGACGATCTCGCCGAGGAGGTCTTTGGAAAATGGCTGCAACGCCAAGCCTCCGGGAAGTCAGAGGAGCAGCAGGATCCGATTGTCGCCAGGATTGGGGAGGCGCTGGCGGAGTTGGCGACGGATCCGACGTTCAAGCTCGGCAATTACGGCTATACCGTGGTCCGCGCCCGGGGCAAGGGGGCGTCGGGGCTCAGCGTTCGCAAGAATTCAAAGCCCATATCAGGAACAAGCGCTCTCAAACATGGGAACTCCGGACACTCGGCGGGTGATTCTGGAGGCGCCGGACAAACTTTGTCAGGACCGGAAAGCGGCGGGACCATCGGGACATAACCCAACTTCTTGAAGAAGCGATCGAAAAGGCGTGCCGGCTGCCGGAAATTCCGCCAGGACAACGGAATACGGCTTAACTGCGATTCCAGGCTTACTCAGCCCGCGAACCCCACGTCCGCCATACGTCCGACCTAGCGGTGCACCCGGACCGAAGATCTTCCAACGCGCGTGGCGACCCCTGTGGGCTCTGCCAGCCGTTATGCTTCGGCCCAGGGATCGATGACCTCCGCGCCCGTCGTCTCGAAGTCGGCCATGTTCCCCGTGACGACCGTCATCCGGTGCACGATGGCGGTCGCGGCAATCAGCGCGTCCCGTTCCGCCCGTGGGTCGGGCACATGCAACCGGGCGCATTTTAGGGCGACGGCGGAATCGATGGGCAGCGTGCGCCCCAGGAACTCGGGCAGCACATGCCCGTCCATCCACATCCGCAACCGCTTCCCCTGCACGGCGTCACGCCGTTCGATGCGAAGGATGCCGATCTCCAGCTCCATGAGGGCCGGAGCAGATGGTCGAGCTGTTGCGCTACGCGATGACCGGCGCGCTGCCGTCGGCGCGTTGTTCCGTTGGCAGTCCTTGTATCCCCGACCGCTTGTGAATAGTGTCTCGCCTCCTACATCGGCAGTGATACGCAATAGGAGGACGACGATGGACGAAAGCACGAAGACGCACGGCGACTTTGGCTGGCGCGATCTGATGACCGATGATGTCGACAAGGCGCGCGAGTTCTACACGGAGGTCATCGGGTGGACCACCGAGGTGATGGACGTGGGCACGGGTCCATACACCGTGTTCAAGATCGGAGACCGCCCGGTTGCCGGCCTGATGGACAAGGCGTCGTCCTCACCCGACGCGCCGATCGCGTGGACCAGCTACGTGACGGTGGACGATGTTGACGCGTGTGTCGCCAAGGTGGCGGACGCGGGTGGCGTGGTGATCGTCGCCCCGATGGACATTCCGACGGTCGGGCGCATGGCGGTGATTCAGGACCCCACCGGCGGCTGCGTCGGCATCATCACCTATGCCGACCGGGACTGATGACGCCGCCGGAGGATGGACGGTTTGATCGAGCGGTTCCGGTCGTCATGGCCCTCGCGATGATGGCGCCGACGCGCTCGGCGGCCGCGACGAGGTGTCAACGGCGGAGAGAATATGTACCGGCGCGGCGGCGTAGGAATGTCCGGACTACCCTCACATCCGGAAGTCGTTGAACCGCTCGTGAACTTCTCGATTTAGCCAATACACGACATACAAAAGGGCGACTCGAAAGCCGCCCACAAATTGCTTTCGGATTTTAAGCTGCTCCATGTCTCCGCCAACCGAACCCCTCGCTCGGCCGCCTGGTGGTATCGGCGGTGGTTTTGGGACTAGCATGCCGTAAGGCCGCGCAAACGACGCGACCCACAATGCCGCAGGGGGAAATCCACCGTGGAATGGTGGCTCATTCTCATCATCATCTTCACCGGCGCCATGATCCTGCTCGCGGTGGGGATGCCGGTGGCGTTTGCCTTCATCATCATCAACATGCTGGGCGTGCTGGTGCTGCAGGGCGGCGGGCGGTCCTTCCACACGCTCACCCTCAGCATGTTCAGCTCGGTCAGCACCTTCACGCTGCTGCCGGTGCCGCTGTTCGTGCTGATGGGCGAGGTGCTGTGGCACTCGCGCGTCGCCTTCAAGGCAATCGACGTGCTCGACAAGCTGCTCGGCCGCCTGCCCGGTCGGCTTTCCGTGCTAACGATATTGTCCGGGACGGTGTTCTCGAGCCTTTCCGGCTCGACCATGGCCAACACCGCCGTGCTCGGCACGATGTTGCTGCCCGACATGGAGCGGCGCGGCTACCGCCGGCCGATGTCGATCGGCCCGATCCTGGCAAGCGGCGGCCTCGCAATGATGGTGCCGCCGAGCGCGCTGGCGGTGATCCTCGCGTCGATCGCCAAGCTTTCGATCGGCCGCATCCTGATCGCGGCGTTGGTGCCGGGCCTGATCATGGCCTTCCTCTACATGAGTTACATCCTGGTGCGCTGCAAGCTGCAACCCGAGCTGACGCCGACTTACGAGGTGCAGCGTGTCGGCTTGCGCGAGCGCCTCGAAGGGGTTGTCCTCTACCTGCTGCCGCTCGGCCTGATCATCTTCCTGGTCACCGGTGTGATCGTTCTCGGCGTCGCCACCCCGACCGAAGCTGCGGCGCTCGGCTGTCTTGGCTCGTTCATTCTCGCCGCTGTCTACCGCTCCCTGTCGTGGGAGGTGATCAGGAAAGCGGTCGGCGGCACCGTGTACATCTCGGTGATGATGATGGCGATCCTGGTCGGCGCGCTCGGTTTCAGCCAGCTCCTCGCCTACTCGGGCGCGAGCCGCGGGTTGCTCGAGGCGGTGATCGCGTTGCCGATCGCGCCGATCCTTGTGATCGTCGCGATGCAGGCGATCGTTTTGATGCTCGGCACCTTCATGGAGCAGATCGCCATCATGATGATCACCCTGCCGATCTACATCCCGATCGTGAAATCGTTCGGCTTCGATCCGATCTGGTTCGGCGTGCTGATGCTGATCAACTTGCAAATGGCACTAACCACGCCGCCGTTCGGCCTGTTGCTGTTCGTCATGAAGGGGGTGGCGCCGCCCGACACCACCATGCGCCAGATCTATATGGCCGGTATCCCGTTTCTGGCGTGCGATCTGGTGGCCCTGATCATCGTATTGATCTACCCGGATTCGATCAGCTGGCTGGTCGACTGGGTCTACGCGAAATGACCGCGGTCGCGAGGTAGTGCTAGACTGATAATGGAACAATAGGAAAAAAGGGAGGACACGATGTTTAGTCGAATGCTTACATCCGTGCTTGCGGTGGGGTTCGCCTTGTTCGCCTACGCGGCACCGATCCCGGCCCAGGCCGAGCCCATCATTCTCAAGGGCACGACCCCCTGGATCGCCGATTATTCCCTGAGCCAGCCTTACTTCATGTTGCAGAAGCTGGTCACCGAGCGGCTTAAGGGGAAGCTGGTCATCAGCTATCTTGGTGGGGCCGAGGTTATCCCGCCGTTCGAGCAGTTCGAAGCGCTGCGGAACGGGACAGTAGACGTCATCGTCGGCGTGGCCGCGTACTACACCGGTCAAATTCCCGAGGCGTCCGCCATCCTGCTCGCCCGCAAGTCGCCCTCGGAGCTGCGCGGCAACGGCTACTACGACATCATGAAAGACCTGCACGCCAAGCAAGGTGTGGTCTACCTGTCCAACGTCGGCGGCTCGCCGAACAAGGGCTTTCGCATGTACTCGAAGGCCAAGATCACCAGCCCGGCGGATTTCAAGGGCAAGAAGTTCCGGGTCTCGCCGGTCTATGTGCCGCTGGTCAAGGCGTTGGGCGGCGTGCCGGTCAACATGAAACCCTCCGACGTCTACACCGCGCTCGAACGCGGGATCGTCGACGGCTACGGCTGGGCTTATCTCGGCGTTAAGGACTTCGGCTGGTACGAGGTTAGCAAATACGTCATCGACCATCCGTTCTACTCGCTCGACACCTCGATCCTGTTCAACAAGAAGGTGTGGGACGGGTTGCCCGCCGATATCCGCGCCGAGCTCGAGAAGATTGGTATCGAGCTCGAAGTGGCGGTCGAGAAGCGGCGCGAACAGGAAAACGTCAAGGAAGACAAAATACTGAAAAACGTCGGCATGGAATTCATCACGTTCCCCGACAGCGTGGCGAAAACCTATGTCGAAGCCGCGTACACCGAACGCTGGAAAAAGCTGATGTCAAAGAGCCCCGAACTCGGCAAGAAGCTACGGGCACTTAGCGAGTAGTGCGATGAGCGAATAGGCGCCGCCGGCGCAAACCTGGATCGCCGAATCCGGCGTATGGCCACGATCGCCGGCCTGTGGCAGCGGTTTCTTTCGCTGCTGGCCGCGATCGTCGGCCTGTCGCTGCTGTTCGCGATGGTTGCGGTTTCCGCCGACGTGGTCGGGCGCTACTTCCTAGCTGCGCCGATCGGTTGGGTTCTGGAGCTGACCGAATATATCCTGCTTTATACGCCGTTCCTCGGCATGGCGTGGCTGGTGCGCCGTGCCGAAGGCCATGTGCGCATCGACGTTCTGGTGACCGCGCTGTCGCCGCGTACCCAGATCGCGCTCAATATCGTGGTCGCCGGGGTCGCGGCAGTGGCCTGTGCCGCCGCCTCCTATTACGCCGGCCTCACCACCTGGGATCACTATGTCCGGGCGGTCGAGACCTATGGCATCTACCCGATTCCGAAATGGCTGTTGCTGATCGTGATCGCCGTCGGCTTCGGCCTCACCGCCATCGAGTTCGTCCGCAAGGCGTTCGATCACTTGATCGAGTGGCGCGGCTGGTCGGACGAGGCTGAGGCGTAGCGATACGGCGCCGCGGGGCGGCCGATGCGGGTTTCCGGGGAGGCGATTAGCGAGGCTCGAGGCGCATTGTAGAACGCGCCCTAATGCCTCGGCTCAATGTCTCGAATTATGGACTAGAAACGTGCGCGCGTTGCCTGGACGCGCATTGACCGTCTGCATGTGCCGTCTCCTTCGGATAGGTGGTTGCGAACGGCGGAGACCCCCTCCGGGGATTCCATCCGCCACCTCCTCACGGCCCGCCTCTCCCTCTTCTCGGCGCGCCCACGGTTCGAGGGGCGAACGCCGTCCGGGCAAGGACGGCGTTGTCTGGCGAGCTCGACGACATTCTCGCGGCAGCGGGAACACGCTCGTCGTCGCTGCCGGCGTCTTCGCATGGCGCGGCGCTGTCAGCGCAGCTGTGCGCTACGATCGAGACCCACGGCAAGGACCGCCATGTCGCGCGCTACCGGCTGGCGAACGACCCGTGAGGCGCGGACGGGCCGGGAAGGCCAACACCGCGCAAGGAAGAGCGGAGGGCGGTGCAGGCCCGCCGAGTCTCGGTGTCCGTCCGGACCATCACAGTTCAACGGAACAGATGCACCCGGAATCCGGGCGCTGGGCGTCTCAACGAATTATCGCGTCGACGTAATCAAACTCCTGCGCTTCGGCAACGGCCCGATGTGTGATTTTGCCATCGTAGACGTTTAAGCCGTTTATGGGGTGTGGGTCGTCCGCGAGAGCTTTTCTCCATCCCTTGTCGGCAACGGTCGTAACGACGGGCAAAGTGACGTGGTTTAGCGCATACGCAGAAGTCTTGGGGACTGCTCCCGGCATGTTTGCGACGCAGTAGTGGATGACGTCGTCACCGTTGATCGGCACGAACACCTCGTCCAGATGCCGACGCTACTGTGAGTATGACCGATGATGAATGCGCCGCTTCCTGATCTCTGCGGCGAACACCGGCCCAAACCGGTTCCACCAGTACCGCACCGTCTCGTGGTAGATATCGATACCTCGTTCGAACAGGAGGTCTTCGACCTGCCGCAGTGACAGCGGATACCGGATGTACAACATCACCGCGAGGCGTATTACCTCGGGGGAACTGTTAAAATATCGGAAGGGATTTCGCATCAGTTGAGGCTACGGACCCCTTCTTCCCGGCTCAAACCGATTTACTCTGACAAAGCCTTCGCGGGCAGTCACGATGGGAATGCCTTCGACTTCTCCGAGGGCGAGTATGTGTTTCTTGTCGCCGGAGACGATCAAGTCGGCCCTCCCAGCGATTGCCGCGGCCAGAATCGGGTTATCCTTAGGATCGGGGGACAGGTTCACCGCCGGTGGGTCGTCAAGGATAAGAGCGCGCGTGCCAATGTTCTCGACAATGGCTTTCGCTTCATCCGCGTCGAGAAACCTCTGCAAACGGGGCCGGACGAGAACATCGGCCATCTCGGCGATTTGTACGGTGGACGTTACGAGTTCAATCTCGCCACGCAGCCATGCCTGATACAGCCTGTCCGGCGGGGTGCCCTTGGTTATAAGGGCGCCGATCAGGATGTTGGTATCAAGAACGACCCGCACGCGCGGTGTCCACCTCCGCGTCGATCAGGTCGATGATTTCCCGCTGGTCATATCCGGCATTGCGGTCCTTGACCCGGCGAACGGTGAGATCCAACACGCGACGGCGCACGGCTTCATCGACGAAGCGGGACAAGTCACCCTTCTTGCCGCCGGTGCGCGCGAGAAAGGTGCGGACCGCTCGGTCCGTCTCTTCAGAGATGGAGAGGTTCCATCGGGTCATGGGAAAATTCTCCGGGCATATGCGCATAGACAGCTATGCCCCCGATTTACCGCCTATCGATCCGTGCCGTCAATTTCTTACTTGCAGGGTACGTCCGCGCTTTTACCGGGGAGCGGGCATCATCACATGGTGCCGGTCTTGTTCTTGTACACATTGCCGAGAATGTCGGCTCCGATGCTGGCGGCGACCTTGGCGGCGGCGGCATCGACCGAATCGCGCGCCAGATGGGCATAGCGCGCCGTGGTCTCGATCCGCGCATGGCCGAGCAGCTTGCCGATCATGGGCAGACTCTCACCCAGCGCCAGGGCACGAGAGGCAAAGCTGTGGCGCAAGTCATGCAGGCGCACATCCTCCAGCCCGGCCCGCGCCCGGACGATCTGCCATGAAGGGCTGATATCGCTCAGGCGCGTGCCCCCGGTGCGCCCGGGAACGACCCAGGGACTGCCCGCAACCCGTGGCAGGCCGGCGAGCACCCTCACCGCCTCCGGCGACAGCGGAATTGTCCGCGCGCCCGTCTTGCTTTCCGCGAGCCGAAGCGCGCCCGCCGCCAGGCCCACCTCCTCCCAGCGCAGCGTCAGGATCTCGTTGCGCCGGCACCCGGTCAGCATCAGCAGCCGCAGCGCCGCAGCGGCCTGGGCCGGAATGACGCCTTCGGCTTGCGCCTCGCTCAACACCCGCCCCAGCCGGCGGAACTCCTCCCCGGTCAGAAAGCGCTCGCGCGGCGCCTCCTTGTACATGACCGCGTACCGGCACGGGTTATTGCTCCCCTCCGGAACAAGACCCCAGTCCGTGGCCTTGTTGAACATCCGCGACAGGCACCTGATCGCCATGTTCGCCATATAGGGTGTATCGCGGAGCTTGTAATGCAACCCGGTGACCTGCTCGCGGCCCAGCGCCAGGATGGGCACCTTGCCGAAGGCCGGCACGATGTACCTGTCGATCGCCTGGCCGTAGATTGCCGCCGTCGCCGGCTTGCAGTGCACCGCCACATGCTCTTCCAGATAGCGCGCCGCAAGCTCGCCCACCGTCGGCCCGCCCGCTGGCTTCTCGGGCACGGGCTCCTCGCCCGCCTTGATCCGCGCGATGATCAACGCCGCGCGGCGGCGCGCCTCCTCGGCGGTGAGGATACCGTGACGCCCCACCGTCAGCCGCGTCGCCGCACCCCCGGCCTTGGTCTGCACCACGTAGTACTTGCTCCCCGACGGGTAGACACGCACACCGAAGCCGATCATATCATGATGCAATAATTCTCCCGCATCGCCATGGCTGCGCAGGGACGCGCAGGGGTACGATAAAATAGCGGTTTTCCTATCTTTATAGAAGGATTCCGCTGCCATTTCCCGCTTGCGCCTCCGCCAGGGACGCGCCATGATGCGCCCCAAGTTGAGGGCGGTCGCTTGCATGGTGCTTACGGACCGTCCGAGCAGCAGAACGAGGATAGCCGGGAACGCAATGCCGAGACGCCAGGAACGGGTTATCACCAAACGCACCGTCGACGCGTTGTCCGTCGAGCATCGCGACGCCGTATTCTGGGACCGGGACCTCCCCGGCTTCGGCATCAGGGTCTATCCCTCGGGCCTGAAGAAATACGTCGTCCAGTCACGCGGCCCCGGCGGGTCGAAGAGGGCGACGCTTGGACGGCACGGCAAACTCACCGCCGACGAGGCGCGGCGCCGGGCGGCGGAGGCCATCGACCGCATCAAGCGGGGCGAGGACCCGATTCCTCCTCCGCCGGAGCCCGAGCCGGCGATGGCCGTTCTCGCCGAGCGCTACATGCGCGACTACGTGCCCTCGCACTGCAGGGCGTCGAGCGCAGAGGTCTACCGGCGGGCGCTCGACAACCACATCCTGCCGGCGCTGGGCGAGATGCGTGTGGGCGCGGTCGGGCGCGAACAGGTTATGGAACTGCATTACGCGATGCGCGGCGCGCCCCATGCGGCCAACGCGGTGCTGAAGGTCGTGGCCAAGATGCTGTCGCTGGCCGTCGAATGGGGCCTGCGGGAGCACGGGCCGAACCCATGCCGGGCGGTGCGCAAGTACCGGACGCACCCGCGCGAGCGGTTCCTGACCGACGAGGAGTATTGCCGGCTCGGCCGGGCGGTGGACGAACTGGAGGCGAAGGGGAAGGTGTCGGAGCACGCGGCGGCGGCGATCCGGCTGCTGGTGCTGACCGGGTGCCGGCGCAACGAGGTGCTGGAGCTCAGGTGGGACGACATCGACCGGACGGCGGGGGAGCTGCGGCTGCGCGACGGCAAGACCGGCGCGCGCATGGTGCCGCTGACACCCGCCGTGGCCGGCGTGCTGGAAGATATTCCCCGGGTTCCGGACAACCCGTGGGTGATCGCCGGGCAGAAGCCGGGCGCGCGCATGACCAACGTCAACGATCCGTGGCTGGTCGTGCGTGCCCGGGCCAGCCTGGAAGATGTACGTATCCATGACCTGCGTCATTCCTGGGCGAGCCGTGCGCTGGCGCTGGGCGAGAGCCTGAGCATGATCGGGCAGCTGCTGGGCCACAACAGGATCGAGACCACCGCGCGCTACGCGCATCTCGCGCGCGACACCGAGAAGGCCTCGGCGGCCAAGATCGGCGGCAGCATCGGCGCCGACATCCTGCCGGCGGACGGCGCGGAGGCGGCGTAATGGCGAAACTGAACCGGCGTTCGATCTCCCGCGTGCGGAATCTCACGAAAGTAGCCACCAATTCTCACGCAAAGTAGCCACCCGTTCTCACCAAAGTAGCCACCCCTTCGGGGCGGCAGGTTTTGGTGCGACTGAGGGTGCCGTCCTACCTCTCGGATTTTCGCGATTGGTCCGAGGGGGATGCGATGGCACGGGGAAGGTTGGCGATGAGAAAGGTGAAGAAGATTCTTGCGTTTCATTTCGACGAGGGCCGCAGCGCCCGCGCGATCGCGATCCATTGCGGTCTTGCACGGCGCTCGGTGGCGCAGACCCTGGAGCGGTTCGCCGCCTGCGGGCTAAGCTGGCTGGAGGCCCGCGACCTGGACGAGGAGGTCCTGGAGGCGGCGCTCTATCGGATATCCCGGGCTTCGGATTGGCCGGAGGTGGACTGGGCGAAGGTCGAGAAAGACCTGTCCGGCCGCGGCATGACGCTGATGCTGCTGTGGGAGGAATGGCGCGAGACGCATCCCGACGGGATGAGCTATCCGACCTGGTGCCGCCGGTTCCGGGAATGGCGGCCGCGCCGGGACGTGACGATGCGCCAGAACCGCCGTCCCGGCGAGCGTCTGTTCGTCGATTACGCCGGCATGACGGCTCCACTCCTGGTCGAGGGGGTCGAGCACGAGGCGCAGCTGTTCGTGGCCTCGATGGGGGTGTCGGGGCGGCTCTACGCCGAGGCGACGCTGACCCAGAAGATCGAGGACTGGTGCGCCTCGCACGTGCGCTGCTTCGAGGACATGGGCTGGGCGCCGCAGTTGGTGGTTCCGGACAACATCAAGCCGGCGGTGACGCAGCCATCGCGCTACGAGCCGGTCCTGAACGAGACCTACGCCGATCTGCTCGAACATTACGGCGTCCAGGGCCTGCCGGCGCGGGTCCGGCGCCCGCGCGACAAGGGACTCGTCGAACAAGGAGTGCTTCACGTTGAGCGCAGGATCCTGGCGCCGCTGCGCAACCATGTCTTCCATGATCTGGCGTCGCTGAACCGGGCGATCGCCGCCCGGGTCCGGAAGATCAACGAGCGCCCCTATGCCGATGGCACGGGCGAGAACCGCCACAGCCGGTTCGAGAGCGTCGATCTCCCCCACATGCGGCCCCTGCCGGACCGGCGCTGGCAGCGCACGCAGTGGCGCCAGAACACGGTCCACCCCGATTACCACATCGCCGTCGAGCGGCACTTCTACTCGGTGCCCTACCAGTATGTCGGCAAGGAGGTCGATGTGCGGCTGCGCGGATCGGTGATCGACGTCTTCCACCGGGGCCGGCAGATCGCCGGCCATCTCCGCAGCCAGGCCAAGGGCCGCGCCACTACGCTCAGGGAACACCAGCCCCGGGCGCACCAGCGCGCCGGCGTCGAGGACACCCGCACCCGGCTGGAGCAGAAGGCCCGGGATATCGGCCCCCATGTCCACGCCTTCGTCACCGCGATCATGGAGCGCAACCCCAACCCGGAGTTCGGCTTCCGCTCCTGCTACGGCGTTCTCCGGCTGGCCGGCGGCCACGAGCCGGAACGCCTCGACGCCGCCTGCCGCTATGCCCTGGAACTCGGCACCCGAACCTGGCGCGGTCTCGACAACATCCTGCGCACCGGCGCCGATCGCGCTGCCGCCGAGCCGGAGCTCGAGACCATGCCGATCGATCATCCCAACATCCGAGGACCGGAGGCCTACAAATGACCGACAATGCTGTCTCGCACCCATTGGCCCAGCGCATCGCATCACTGCGCCTGCCCGGCATGCTAGCCGCCTTCCTCGAGCAGATGGCGCGCCACGATCTCGGCGACATGCCGTTCGAGGACCGGCTCGCGCTGCTGATCGACCGAGAGATATCCGAACGCCGATCCAGGGCCCTCCAGCGGCGCCTCAAGAAGGCTCAGCTGCGCCACCAGGACGCCTGCTTCGAGGATATCAATCTGAGCCGCCCCCGCGGGCTCGACCGCAGCCTCATGCTCAGCCTCGGCGACTGCGCCTGGGTCCGCAATGCCGCCAATATCCTGATCACCGGCCCGTGCGGCACGGGCAAGAGTTGGATCGCTTGCGCGCTCGCTCACAAAGCCTGCCTTGAAGGCTGCCAGGCCCAGTACCAGCGCGTGCCACGGCTGCTCACCGAGCTGCGGATCGCCCATGGCGAGGGCACCATCCCCAAGCTCTATCGCGACCTCGGACGCATCGAGCTGCTCATCCTCGACGACTGGGGCCTGGCGCCCATCGATACGGCGCGGGCTCGCGACCTCCTCGAAATCCTCGACGACCGCGTCGGCCGGCGCTCGGTGGTGGTCACCAGTCAGTTGCCGGTCGCCGACTGGCACCGACAGCTCAACGATCCCACCCTCGCCGACGCCATTCTCGACCGCCTCGTCCATGGCGCCATCCGCATCGAGCTGCGCGGCAAGTCCATGCGCAACGACGACGCCGGCGCCGGAACCAAGGCATGATCGCGGCAGGGAGCCGCGCTTCGCGCGGTAGAATCGTCACTCCGCTCCGGGGCGTCGGAGAAGCGGGACGGGTGGTGCGACAGCATGGTGCGCGCGCGCCGCTCCGACTCGTGGGGGGTCACGCGCCGCGCGCACACCATGCCCCTCGACCTTGCAGCAGGGCCTTCGCCGGTGGTATCGCTGAAGAGGAAATCGCGAAAGGAGAACTGCCGACAACAACGTGATCGCGTCGCTGCGCTCCGGGGTGGCCACCATGCTGAGAATGGGGTGGCTACTTTGGTGAGAATCGGTGGCTACGTTGATTGAGAATCGCCGGCTACTTTGGTGAGAATCGGCATTGCCCTCGATCGTCGGATGCGGCCGCTTCTTGGCGTCCTCGATACACCGATCCATCAGCCACGCGTTGATCTCGGCGTAGGAGCCGCCCCGCGGGATGGGCACGAACAGGCGGCCGCGGACGTCACCCACCTGCCTCTCGACCTGGCCCTTCTCCCAGCCCGCACCCGGAGTGCACGCCACCGGCTCCACCAGATGGTGGGAGCACAGCTCCAGAAAGCGCCGGTTGTAGGCGCGCTCCTTGCCCACGAAGACCATGCTCACCGCCGTCTTCATGTTGTCGTAGATGCCCCGTCGGCAGACCCCGCCGAAGAAGTGGAAGGCCCGTTCGTGCGCCTCGAACACCATCTCCTGGCTCTCGCGCGGGAAGATCTGAACCAGCTGCATGCGGCTGTAGCAGAGCCGCATGTGCGCTGCCTTCACCTTGGTCGTCACACCCGACAGGCGCGCGTACTCGTGGCTCCAGTCGAACTGGTAGGCCTCGCCGGGATCGAAGCTCAGCGGCACAAAACCCTGCGACGGCGACAACAGCCGCCACCGCCGACGCCAGGTCCTGGCGTAGCGGCGCACCGCGTCGTAGCCGCCGCCATAACCCAGAGCCGCAAGGTCTTCATGAATCCGCAGCAGAGAAAAGCGGTCCCGGCGCGGCTTCTTCTCGTTGGCCTCAAGCCGGCGCTCCAACTCCTCCACCCACGGCCCCAGCTTCGGCAGCGGCTGGATCTTGCGCTCGTAGCTGTACGAGGTCTCATCGCCCCGTACCACCTTGCGCACCGTGTTCTTCGAAACCCTCAAATCCCGGGCGATCTTCTTGATCGGAACGCCCTTCACCAGATGATCCCGACGGATCCGCGCAATCGTCTCCACTACCAGCATCTCCCCCACCTCGTCTGTCCAAACAACAAGGTGTGTTCAAGAGCACAAAACCAGGGGGGTCAATTTTGGACGCCGATAACCCCCAATAGGGGGTCAATATTCCACGCCGAACAACAGTGATGCCGAGCTCGCCACCGAGCCAGCGGGGATTGCGGCCGAACTCAAGCAGGGTCTGGGACGCGGCCTTGAAGAGCAGCCGGGAGATGAGAGCGGGATTGCCCTGAGCGACGGGGTTGAGGTCGTGGGGCAAGGTGAAGACGACGTGCCAGTAGCCGATGTCGAGCAGATCGGCGGACTGACGCTCGACCCATCTGGTTTGCGCGAGGGTCTGACACTTGGGGCAGTGACGGTTCCTGCATGATGCATATTGGATCGTCTCCGCCCCGCAGTGGTCACAATGCGCCTTGAACCCGCCGAGCACGGCGGTGCGGCAGTTCACCAGCGCATCCATGACCTTCTGTTGCTGGGCCGAGATCCGATGCGTGCCACGGTAGGAATCGGCGCGCTCGCGCAGGATGTCCGCGACCTCCAGCGTCGGCCGGGTGGCCGACGCAGCGCAACTGGCATGAGACACCGGTCAGGACTGGCCGGTCTGCGGGAACTCCAACAGGTCCAGAGGGGACGGCGTGGACGATGTCTTGTCGTGGGCCAGATGCAGGTAGCGCATGGTCGAGCGGATGGAGCTGTGCCCGAGCCGGCGCTGAATGACGTGGAGCTCGACCCCGGCCTCGAGGAGCCCGGTGGCGTAGCAATGCCGCAGCGTGTGGATCCCGCCCTTGTCCTTGGCTGCCTTGTAAATGTGCGCGGGTCCCGCGCGCGTCATCATCATCCGGCTGCGGAGACCACTGGGGAACAACCAGTGCCGGGGACGATGCCGGCGCCAGTACTCGCGAAGTTCCTCGAGCAGCCGAGGCGAGAGGGGGACGTAGCGGTCCTTATTACCCTTGCCTTGATCGACGCGCAGACACATGCGTTCTGAGTCGATATCGCTGAGCTGTAGCCGCCCCAGCTCGCTCGCCCGAAGCCCTGCGGCATAGGCCGTCATCAGCAAGGCGCGATGCTTGCGGTTGGTGGTCACGGTAAACAGCCGCACGAGCTCGTCGCCGTTGAGGATCTGAGGCAGGGTGGACGGTGTCTTGGCACCCGGCAGATAGAAGTGCGGGTCGGGCAAACCGAGCGTGATGCGGTACAGGAAGCGGACGCCGTGGCGAACGCAGTTGCAGCTCTGCCAGGCCAACCCCTTCTGTTCGTGCAAATGGATGAGGTAGTCCTGCACTTCCGGAGCGGAGATCCGGTCGGGCCTGCGACGATAGTGACGTGCGAGCCCGGCAACCGAGTTGAGGTACGACTTCTTGGTGTTCTCGGCGAGTCCGCGAACGGTCATGTCGTCGGTCATGCGTTGGCGCAGCGGTGTCATGGGTCTTCTCCCTCTGGGTCTGAACATTCACGAAAACGCGCCTATGCTCTCGCTCGCCGGTGAGGCAGTCGACGACCATTTATCAATGAGGGAGAAACGCGGATCAGGACTTGCGCCGGCAAGCCGAGCCGCAAGGTCCGCTTCAACTAGCTTGGTGTAGGGAGATCACTGCAAACACCCGGCGGGCAAGACACCCCGCCGCGGAACGCGGCTCAGTTCAATGTCCTTTATGTAGCCGTTCCTCGATGCTGGCGGCCAGAACGGTCGCCCGTAACGGTCCGTGTCGGTGCATGTTACGACCCCCCTCTCCGGAAATGCTCTGTCGCGGGCAGCGATTATAGTGTCGGCCCACAGGGGACACTTAATCCCACATGCCCAGCGTCCGAAACCGATTTGGGGATCAGTGTCCGGGCGCCTGAGCTTCACGGCTCAATACAGATGTACGTGTGAGCCTCAACATCGCACTCGCCGCTCTCTGAGCCCCCCACGTTGACTTCGCCCACCAAGCAGTGCTGGCCGAACGCCCACGGTTTAACCCACACCTCGATCTGCTCGCGAGTTCTTTTCGAGTCGTACACGAGTTCTCGGAATCGCTCTGGGTCCGTCACGAGGTCAAACGTGCTCTCGCTCATCTGCACACCCGTCGGCATTTCCATCTAATGGGCGATGAAGCTACGGTGCACCGGGAGGCCGGTCGTGCGCCGGATTTCGGTATACAGCGCCTTCTCCGTCTCGCGTGTTTCGAGGCTCATGCGGCCCGGCATGGATTTGCCGACGGGCTTCGCGGCACGCACTTCGTCAATGAACGCGGCGACCTCGATCAGAGTCGGCTGGCTGCGACCCGGTGCGCCTTCTTCCCCGATGGCTTCCGTCGCTGCCGCCTTCAATTGCCGTGTCCAGAGTTTCCGGAACAGGCCGACGCTGCCGAATTCGTCGCCGCTGTTGATCCTGCCGCCGATGGCGAAAACATAGCCCACGGCGTCTGGATGCCCTTGCGGTAGTCCGCCCAGGGCTGCCTCATACCCCTCCAGAGCCGAGGCGAGGGTCGCGTTCTCGAGCGACAGCTGCAGGCTCGAGCGCGAGCGCTCGTCCGCGACATCCAGATTCATCGCCTGGCCCAGGTTCATCTGCACCTCGCGAACCGAATCCCACACCCGGCCCTGAAGGCTTGCATCTTCCAAGCGCTGCCGTTGCCTGGGCTGCGATGCAACACGGCCGGCTTCCGGCACGATCTCGCGCTGCACCCGCTTGGCGAGCGCAATCCTGGCGGTCTTCGACGGCAAGCGTGCTGTGGATGCCGAAAATTCAGCCACTTCCTCCTGACCGCGTCCGGACCACCGTCCCCGTTCCACGCAAAAGGCGCCGACGGGAATGTCACCCGAATTCGGGGGAATAATCATGCTGACGATCAACACGCGGTCCTGCTTGCCGCCCTTGACGATGTCGCCCGACTGAATGAAGACCTCGCGCTCGCCCAGATTGCGGATGACAAGTTCCTGGACGTCACCGGTTTCGATGACCTCGACCAGCTCCTGCTCCATCGCCTCACCCAGGGTCAGCGGCACGGGTCTATCGTTTTGGCCCTCGCGATGAATCAAATAGATGGCCAGGTTGTCGTGTGCGTAGGGGCCCGTAAGTCGGTAGCTCTCGCCCGCCGCGGCTGCCGTTGCTGGCCCTGTCCAACCTATTGCGACGATGCCGGCGGCCAGAACGGCCGCTCGGAACAATCCACGCCGGTGCATGTTGCGATCTCCTTCTTCGAAATTACCCTGTCGCGGACAGCCATTAAGCGGTGGATGCGGCAGAATTGCGGCAATTACTGGGTGGTTGTCTTCGACACAGCCGGCCTCAAGTATCTGGACGCCCTCATGCGGCACCTCCCGCTACGGCTCCCGCAATATTGCCAGACACCATCGCCTGCTGAGCGCCGCGCACGGCTCTTGATGTGGCTTCGCTCATAAAATGCCTCGTCGCAATCTCGTGAAGATGGTGCTTGCGGTTGCGCAACAAGTCCTTGCGCCGCGCGACTGCCCACTGCCAGTCGGCGTAGGCGGCATCGCGCATTCGCTCCCGCCCGCTCCGCAGCGCAGGGCGAGGACAGCCGGGCCGCGCCGTCACCGTCCGCCTCCGGCGATGGCATTGTCGCCGAGAGCTACCGGTGCGGGGATGTGGACGTCCGCCGCGAACGACGGTCCCTTCTTCGCAAATCCAGATAACGCGCCGCGAAAGTCGCGACGAACAGAACGATGTACAGACCGTTTTCAATTTCAAGGGCCGCCATCTCCACTCCGCCCCAGACAATAATTGTGGTGCATCCGGCAGCGATTCCGGAAGCAATTCGGGCGTCTGCCGTTCGCCGGTCCAGGAAATCCATCACGAAAGACGCGGCCAGCACCGGGCGCTCCTCGATGTTCAGAGGAAGGGCTGGAAGGCCGGTTGGCCGACCTTCACGACCGCGTGCACCCGGGAGCGTACCCGAACGGCAACAAGCGCTATGTCGTTCAAACCTTCCGGTGCGGTAAGACCACTCGCGTTCAGATCGGCCGGCATGGCGCCCTGCCGTTCGAGGAAGCGAAAGCGCGGGCGCGCAAGATCGTTGCCGATATCGACAACGGCAGGAACCCCAACGAGGAGAAGGAAGCCGAGCGCCTGTCGCCGACGATGGCGCAACTGGCGGAACGCTTCCTGGAGGAATACGTCCCCGTTCATTGCAAGCCCCGCACGCAGGTCGAGTACGAGCACGCCGTGACCAAGTACATTCTGCCGGCGGTAGGCGCGATCAAGGTTGTCTTGCTCACTCGCGATGAGGTCGCGGCGCTGCATCACGGAATGCGGGACAAGCCCTATCAGGCCAATCGGACGCTGGGGGTATTGTCCAAGATGATGAACCAGGCCGAGGCCTGAGGTTTGCGGGCGGACCGGTCCAATCCTTGCTATCACGTCAGGAAGTACAAGGAGCGTAAGCGCGAGAGGTTCCTATCGGCGGAAGAGTTGGCCCGTTTGGGCAAGGCCCTGGACGAAGAGGATTCTTTCGCCCCCTCGGCGGTACCATGCACTAACAATCAGACTGGACCACTCAACGGGGGCAGACCAGCATCTAGCGATAATGTAGAAATGCCGATAGTTAGGAATCCGAGAGCGCCGTTGTGCCTAGTGCCGCGGAGCTGATTGCCAAGCGGCTGGCCTACGCCGGATGTCGGTACGCCTTCGGCATTCCCGGCGGCGAGGTGCTCGCGATCATGGATGCGCTTGAACGCGCCAATATCCGATTAGTACATCGCGCAACCTATCCGGTACATCCCGCAGACTCAGTGTTGGCGCCGCCAGCTTCGCCAGATCGGCGTCTATCGCCTCGAAGTCGATATCCCCTCGCTGAAGCGCCGTGCGGGCATGATCCTGTCCTCCGACTCCTGTCGGTATTCCACTCCCTGGTATCCTTCTCGACATGGAGGTGCCTCCTTTCATGGACCGGCAAATGCCGGGCCCGCTGAGATTCACACCTCAAAAGGATGGACCTCCTCCAAATTTCCCAGCAAGTTTAGGACTTCACCGGTTCAAGTAGAACGACGTGAAAAGGGAAACGGCAAGCTGGCGTGTAACAGTGGCAATCAGTTGCACCAGCCGGGCCACGTGACAGTATAAGAGGACGACCTTAAATGAGGGGTTTAAGAAATGGCTATCGATGAGGCCGGGCTCACCAAAGGTCTGGTGAGAAAATTGAACGCGCTTCGGAAATCTGTCGGCGACGACCTCGCCGAAGAGGTCTTCGCAAGGTGGCTGGAGCGGGAGGCTGCCTCACAAGCCAAGAGCAAGCCAGATCCCGTGGCGATGAAGATCGTCGAGGCTCTCGCGGGCTTTGAGAATGACTCGGAGTTAAATCTCGAAAATTATGGCTACACACTGCGCCGCGCCAAAGGCAAGGGTGCGTCGGGCTTCATCGCATACAAGAATGTAAAAGCGGATAAAGCGCTGACCCCGTCTTCTGAAGTTGAGGAGCTCAGTCGATGACCGCCTTTGATGACCGCAAGACAGCCGCCGAAGCCAAGTTCGCGCATGATCAGGAGTTCCAGTTCAAGACCATCGCGCGGCGCAACAAGCTGCTCGGCCTGTGGGCAGCGGAGCAAATGGGCATTTCAGGCGCGGATGCCGAGGCCTACGCCAAGCAGGTCGTGATCGCCGATTTTGAAGAGCCGGGAGATGCCGATGTGTTGCGGAAGGTGCTCGGCGACCTGACTGACAAAGGGGTCGCGACAGACGAGCACAAGGTGCGTCACGAGATGACCCGCCTGCTTGAGGAAGCCAAGACGCAGGTTTCGACCGAATAGAACGCGATCATTGGGTTAAATGTTGAGGTCTTGCCGCCAACCGAAACGACGAACAGCGGTGAAAACGACACCAAAGACGAGTAGCGCGCTTCGCGCATGCGCTGTCGTCACTTGGGCGATTTTAGCCGGCTGCACCGCAGTCGACGGATCCAAGGTTGTTCCGGCAGAGGCCACAACCCCAGCGGCTACAACCCAGGCAACGACAGCTGACTCCGCCTTGCAACGAACACCAAGTGCGGCTGGATCAAATCCGTCGACGCGCAATCCACCATTATGTGTGCCCATATTATGTCGGAATGGCGACACTCGTCGGGAACCTGGCATTAGCATCGAGATCAGGGGATGATGAGCACCATTCCCGCAAAGATGAGATCCGGGTTGTCGCCGATCAGGAAGCGGTTAGCCTCCGCGACGCGTGGCCAGTAATTGCCGTTGGCGTAAAAAAACGCAGCGACGGTGGATAGGGAGTCACCCTCCTTAATGGTGTAAATTCCGTGCGCGTTGGTGAGGCGCGCGACATCCCTCTGTGCATCCTCCAACGCGACGCGGATGCGCTCGATCTCGGTGAGCCGTGCCTCATTGAGATGGTTGAGCGTCGCCTTCTCAGTGAGCAGCTTCTCGTAGCGTGTGTTGAGATCGGCCGCCATGGATTGCGCCCTCCCGAGTTCACCGGCAGCAGTGCTCGCGGTTCGCCGCAGGGCAGCGGTGGTGCCTTCGAGTTCATTGAGTCGAAGGGCCAGGCGCCTGCGCTCGTTTGCCATCGCCTCAAACTCGGCACGCAAATCGCTTCGCTTGCGTTCGATGGTATCGAACTTCGCCAACATCTCTCGATTTTTCTGCTCGATGCGGCTCTTCTCGCTGCGCTCGCGCGTGAGCTGCACACTTAACGCTGCCGCCCCATCTCGTTCCTTGGCCAGACTCTTCCGGACACGGGCCAGCTCATCTCGCACGCCATCGCCTGCGGTCTCAAGCTCTACAGCTCGCGTCCGCAAATCGTCACGTTCCGCCACCAGTTGATCGACCCTTGAATGCGCCTTTCTCAGCTCAGCCGAGAGACGGGTGTTCTCTGCGCTGCTGATCGAGCGGGCGGACTGTAGCTCGGTGGCGAATCGATCGCGCTCCGCCATCAGTCGGTCCCGCTCGCTTGCGAGTTCTTCATGCGTGGCCCGCAGCGTGTGAAGCCTACCCTCGTTTTCCTGCTCGATGCGGCTCTTCTCGGTGCGCTCGCGCGTGAGCTGCACACTTAACGCTGCCGCCCCATCTCGTTCCTTGGCCGAACTCTTCCGGACACGGGCCAGCTCATCTCGCATGCCATCGCCTGCGGTCTCAAGCTCTACAGCTCGCGTCCGCAAATCGTCACGTTCCGCCACCAGTTGATCGACCCTTGAATGCACCTTTCTCAGCTCAGCCGAGAGACGGGTGTTCTCTGCGCTGCTGATCGAGCGGGCGGACTGTAGCTCGGTGGCAAATCGATCGCGCTCCGCCATCAGTAGGTCCCGCTCGCTTGCGAGTTCTTCATGCGTGGCCCGCAGCGTGTGAAGCCTACCCTCGTTTTCCTGCTCGATGCGGCTCTTCTCGGTGCGCTCGCGCGTGAGCTGCACACCTAACGCTGCCGCCCCATCTCTTTCCTTGGCCAGACTCTTCCGGACACTGGCCAGCTCATCTCGCGTGCCATCGCCTGCGGTCTCAAGCTCTATAGCTCGCGTCCGCAACCCCTCGCGCTCAACCGTGACCGCTTCGAGTTTCTCCCGCAAATCATCACGTTCCGCCACCAGTTGATCGACCCTTGAATGCGCCTTTCTCAGCGCAGCCGAGAGACGGGTGTTCTCGGCGCTGCTGATCGAGCGGGCGGACTGTAGCTCGGTGGCAAATCGATCGCGCTCCGCCATCAGTCGGTCCCGCTCGCTTGCGAGTTCTTCATGCGTGGCCCGCAGCGTGTGAAGCCTACCCTCGTTTTCTTGCTCGATGCGGCTCTTCTCGGTGCGCTCGCGCGTGAGCTGCACACTTAACGCTGCCGCCCCATCTCTTTCCTTGGCCAGACTCTTCCGGACACGGGCCAGCTCATCTCGCGTGCCATCGCCTGCGGTCTCAAGCTCTATAGCTCGCGTCCGCAACTCCTCGCGCTCAACCGTGACCGCTTCGAGTTTCTCCCGCAAATCATCACGTTCCGCCACCAGTTGATCGACCCTTGAATGCGCCTTTCTCAGCGCAGCCGAGAGACGGGTGTTCTCGGCGCTGCTGATCGAGCGGGTGGACTGTAGCTCGGTGGCGAATCGATCGCGCGCCGCCATCAGTCGGTCCCGCTCGCTTGCGAGTTCTTCATGTGTGGCTCGCAGCGTTTGAAGCCCACCCTCGCGCTGTTTATCCAACGCACGGAGCTCCGCGAGTGCATTCTCCAGTTCGGCATACTTGGCAAAGAGCGCCTCCTCGGCCGCTACCGCAGCAGCGCGACCCGCTTGCTCCTGCACGAATTCGGCTTCAAGTTCTTGCATACGCTCCACGGCTTTATCGTGCGCGCGCTGGATTTGTTCGAGCGCGTCCCCCGACGCCTCGAGTCGCACTTGCAGCTCTCCGCTCCGCGCTCGGGCTTGTTCCTCAATTGACGTCTTCTCGCGAGTGACTTCCACAAGGCGCCAGCCCATCACCAGCACCGCCACTGCCAGCACAACTAGTCCAACATTCTTCATTCCGGCTGAACCCATCGTACGTTCCTCAGCTTCTGCCCGACGTTCAATTACGGTGAAATCTTAGGGGATTAAGCACGGGATTTGAACCGCGCCGGTTTAGCGGAGACCTTTATCTGTTATTTAGGCTGTGTCTCGAAAGTGGTGGAAATTTGAGGATGGCGTAATCTCCGGGTGACAAGACAACCACCCAACCGGCGGCTAGCACCGCCAAGGAGATCACGCCATGAAGAACACTACCGAGACTTCTGCGCTTTCGCTACTGGCCAATGACGCCGGCTATGATCCGCTCGAGGACCGGCTGCGGGAGAACATCAGATCCACGATCGAGGCCGTTTTTGAGGAGGAACTTGCGCAGTTTCTCGGGCGCTGCCGATACGGTCGAGAGGACGCGCTTCGGCAAGGGTATCGGAACGGGCACCGGGAGCGGCAACTGACGGGGACATTCGGGACCGAGAGGGTGAGCGTGCCGCGTGCGCGGATCGTTGAGGAAGACGGTCGGGCGTCGGAATGGCGTTCGCGGGCGCTGCCGCGCTACCAGCGGCTGACCAGAAAGGCCGAGGCGCTGATCGCTTCGGTGTATCTGTCCGGAACCAACACGCGGCGGGTGAAACGCGCGCTGTTCGGGCTCTTCGGGGGTGCTGTGAGCAAGGACGTTGTGAGCCGGGCGTGGCGCAAGGTGAAGGTCGATTGGGACGCCTGGTGCAGCCGTGGCCTCGCGGATGAGGATATCGTTCGGCTGATCCTTGACGGCACTGTGATCAAGACCCGACTGGATCGCAAGGCCACCAACATCTCGGTTCTCGCGGCTATAGGGGTGCGCCGGGATGGCCAGAAGGTCTTGCTTTCGATCGGGAATATGGGCGGAGAAAGCCAGGCGGCGTGGCGCCAGTTCCTCGACGACCTTGATGCGCGTGGACTGAAACGGCCCGGGTTTGTCATCGTCGATGGCGCGCCGGGACTGGAGGCGGCTCTGTCGGCGCTTTGGGGCGATGACCTTCCCGTTCAACGCTGCACCGTGCACAAGCACCGCAACCTTCTGGGTCATGCTCCCAAACACATGCATGACGAGCTGAGCGAAGATTACCGCGATATGATCTATGCCGACACTGCCTCCGAGGTGGAAACCCGCCGCAAGGCGTTTGTCCGCAAGTGGCGGCTGAAATGCAGGGCCGTCGCGGACAGCCTCGCAGAAGCGGGCGACAAGCTCTTTACCTTCACGCGCCTGTCCAAGAGCCAATGGAAATCAGCCCGAACGACCAACGCCATTGAGCGTCTCAACGAGGAGTTCAAGCGCCGGATCAAAACACAGACCGTGCTGCCGTGTCCCGAAACAGTGCCGATGCTCCTCTGGGCGCTCCTCGCTTCCGGCCAAATCCAGATGCGCAAAGTCGATGGATGGGAAACCCTCGATCAGCTAATCGCCGACGAAACCCTTGACCGCGCGGCCTGACGGCTGTGTCTCGAAAGTGGTGGAAATTTGAGGATGGCGTAATCTCCGGGTGACAAGACAACCACCCAACCGGCGGCTAGCACCGCCAAGGAGATCACGCCATGAAGAACACTACCGAGACTTCTGCGCTTTCGCTACTGGCCAATGACGCCGGCTATGATCCGCTCAAGGACCGGCTGCGGGAGAACATCAGATCCACGATCGAGGCCGTTTTTGAGGAGGAACTTGCGCAGTTTCTCGGGCGCTGCCGATACGGTCGAGAGGACGCGCTTCGGCAAGGGTATCGGAACGGGCACCGGGAGCGGCAACTGACGGGGACATTCGGGACCGAGAGGGTGAGCGTGCCGCGTGCACGGATCGTTGAGGAAGACGGTCGGGCGTCGGAATGGCGTTCGCGGGCGCTGCCGCGCTACCAGCGGCTGACCAGAAAGGCCGAGGCGCTGATCGCTTCGGTGTATCTGTCCGGAACCAACACGCGGCGGGTGAAACGCGCGCTGTTCGGGCTCTTCGGGGGTGCTGTGAGCAAGGACGTTGTGAGCCGGGCGTGGCGCAAGGTGAAGGTCGATTGGGACGCCTGGTGCAGCCGTGGCCTCGCGGATGAGGATATCGTTCGGCTGATCCTTGACGGCACTGTGATCAAGACCCGACTGGATCGCAAGGCCACCAACATCTCGGTTCTCGCGGCTATAGGGGTGCGCCGGGATGGCCAGAAGGTCTTGCTTTCGATCGGGAATATGGGCGGAGAAAGCCAGGCGGCGTGGCGCCAGTTCCTCGACGACCTTGATGCGCGTGGACTGAAACGGCCCGGGTTTGTCATCGTCGATGGCGCGCCGGGACTGGAGGCGGCTCTGTCGGCGCTTTGGGGCGATGACCTTCCCGTTCAACGCTGCACCGTGCACAAGCACCGCAACCTTCTGGGTCATGCTCCCAAACACATGCATGACGAGCTGAGCGAAGATTACCGCGATATGATCTATGCCGACACTGCCTCCGAGGTGGAAACCCGCCGCAAGGCGTTTGTCCGCAAGTGGCGGCTGAAATGCAGGGCCGTCGCGGACAGCCTCGCAGAAGCGGGCGACAAGCTCTTTACCTTCACGCGCCTGTCCAAGAGCCAATGGAAATCAGCCCGAACGACCAACGCCATTGAGCGTCTCAACGAGGAGTTCAAGCGCCGGATCAAAACACAGACCGTGCTGCCGTGTCCCGAAACAGTGCCGATGCTCCTCTGGGCGCTCCTCGCTTGCGGCCAAATCCAGATGCGCAAAGTCGATGGATGGGAAACCCTCGATCAGCTAATCGCCGACGAAACCCTTGACCGCGCGGCCTGACCGCCGCAAAACTCAACCCGCTCGGAGAGGCGCCAAAACCAATTTCCACCACTTTCGAGACACAACCCTATCGCATTCGCCCTCATTCTGTCGCTGCCCGCTTGCGCCAATGGCGCCGGGCAAAAACAAATCGGCGGCACCTTTCTCGGCGGTGCCCTGGGTGCGCTTGCGGGCTCACAATTCGGCTCGGGCCGGGGCCAACTGGCCGCGGTCGCGTTGGGCACGCTCGGGGGTGCTTTTCTTGGCAGTGAGGTCGGCAAATCGCTCGATCGAGCCGACCAATCGCACATGAGACGCACCGCACAGCGCGCGCTCGAGACCGGCCGCACCGGCGCCAGTTCAGCGTGGCAGAACCCCGATTCCGGTCACTCAGGAACGGTGACGCCAACCCGGACCTATCAGAGTAGGGCTGGTCAAGTATGTCGCGAGTTCAATCAATCGGTGTTGATAGGCGGGAAAACAGAGGCCGCCTTTGGTCGGGCCTGCCGTCAGCCGGATGGATCCTGGCAGATCCTGTAGCCGCAGATGTCAACTTCGCTCGACATTCCTGCCACTAGAGCATTTCAGGATTGCGTCGACTTGGCCATCCCCACGAAGGCGTGCTTACGCCGTGCCACTTGGCACAACGGTCCCGCTTCGAACCCCCGGCCCAACCACCCCAGGGGTATCCCCAGCATATTCGAAAGAGGGGGTGGTTGGGCCGGGGGAGTGGGATGGGTCGAGCCAATCCTGAAATGCACGAGTCCGGATCGCACAACTTTTCACATGCTACTAGCGGTTAGAAACTTCCACGTGATGCCGTTCTACACAAATATCGGCCTTATCGTCGCAATGACTGGAAAGGAGTTAACGATGAATACCCGCAAGCTGAGTACTCTGACCGCTGCCGCCGCCCTCGCGGGCGCCGTATCGATGGTGGCCCTCACCGGTGCTCCGACCGACGCGTTCGCTGCCGCCGGCAAGATAAAGTGCTACGGCATCTCGAAGGCCGGTGAGAACGACTGCGCCAACAAGGCCGGCACGCACTCCTGTGCCGGGCACGCGTCGGTCAGCTACGACGGTGGTGAGTGGAAAGTCGCCAAGTCGCAGAACGCCTGCACCATGGCTGGCGGCGCGCTGAAACCGTTCGACGGCGTGAACCCAAAGAAAGTGAAAGCGTAAGCGCCCGGCTTGGGACATGTCCCGTGGCCTTCAATTTCCCCCCGTTGAAGACACACGAGGCGCGCAGTCCGATTCCCACCCTCACGGGGATCGGACTGCGGTCCCAGCATGTCACTCATTTTCTCAACCAGCCGCCGATAATCGGCTGGCTCGAAATTCACAGCGAGAATTTTCTCAGCGAGGGCGGGCCGCGGCGGCAGGCACTGGAGCAAATCCGTGAGGATTTCCCGATCAGCTGTCATAGCGTCGGTTTGTCACTGGGTTCGGCCGAAGGCGTCGATCTCGCGCACGTCGCCCGATTGCAGCGGCTGTACGACCAGATCGCTCCGGTGTTGATATCCGATCATTTGTCGTGGAGCGTCGCAGAAGGAACCTACCTCAACGATCTCCTGCCGCTGCCCTACACCGTCGAGGCGCTCGATGTCGTCTGCCGCAACGTTACCCAGGTGCAAGACCTACTGGGCCGTCAGCTGCTAATCGAGAACCCTTCGGTCTATATGAGTTTCACAGCTTCGACGATTCCCGAGTGGGAGTTCATAGCTGATCTTGTCGACCGCACTGGCTGTGCACTTTTGCTCGACATCAACAACATTTACGTGAGCGCTACCAATCTAGGGTTCGACGCCAGGGACTACATCGACACGATCGCCACCGCGCCGATCCGAGAAATTCACATCGCGGGTCATACGAGACGCGAAATCGAAGGGTCCACGGTTCTCATAGACGATCATGGCTCGCCCGTCGCCACGGCGGTTTGGCGCCTCTACGAGTATACGCTGGCGCAAATCGGACCCTGCCCGACACTAATCGAGTGGGATACCGACCTACCGCCGCTCGCAGCGCTTATCCGCGAAGCGCACAAAGCTGACGCTCACCTCGCCGCGAATCAGCCCGCCGAGCACTTGCATCCCGCCGGAACCGCCTCTATCGCGGTGTGAGTACACCCGATGCTTCAGGAAATGCAGCATGCCATTCGCGACAGCATTCTCGATGGCAGTCCGGAGACGCCGGTCGCTGGCGTCATCACCGGCCAGGTCTCGAGCGGTGCGCAGCTTGATATCCATCGGATCAACACCTTCGCCTCTCTGGTCGGGGTTTTGCAGGCTGCGTATTCCGTAATCTGCCGCCTGGTTGGCGAGGAGCACTTCAATCACGCCGCCCACCAGTATATTCGTGCCCATCCACCGCGGCAGCCGCAGCTGTCGAGGTATGGGTGGCGTTTTGCCAGGTTCTTGAGCGGATTCTCGCCGGCGCAAGGTCTTCTCTATCTGTCCGACCTTGCGCGACTGGAGTGGGCGCGCAACGAAGCCTACTTTGCGGCCGATGCCGTGCCGCTCGATCCAAGCGACCTCCAGTTAGGCGATGGCACTGAGATCGGCGAAGTCCGGTTTGGACTGCATCCTTCGGCCGCACTCATCGCTTCGCCCCACGCTATCCATCAGATTTGGCGCGCGGCACGACCTGAACGCGACGAGATCGCCAAATTCGATCCAAACGCAGGCGCCGAACACGTGCTTATCGTGCGAACGGGTTTTCGAGTTGACGGCTACACCATCTCGCGCGGCGATTTCACGCTGCTGCTCGCAGTTAATGCGGGCGCGACATTCCAACAAGCGGCCAACGCGGCTCTCGCGATCGAGCCCGAGCTTGACCTGCAACAGGCGCTGCTCGCCCACTTCACACGTGGCACCTTCGGCGCGGCGTCCAACAACAATCGGCAGAAGAATACCCGATGAGCACCGTTCAGACCGGTCTCCACGAGGTCGGCTTGGCGGCCAGATTTCGCAATGCCTATCAATCCATCATTGGTTTGTTTGAGCAGCGTTTGGTTCCGCTGCTCGATCTCGGCATTCGTGTATGGATTGCCGAAGTGTTCTTAAGTTCCGGACTGACCAAGATCACCGATTGGGAGAACACCCTGTTTCTGTTCGACTTCGAGTATGCCGTGCCATTGCTGCCGAGCGCGTGGACCGCACTTCTTGCCACCAGCTTCGAACTCGTGATGCCGGTACTGCTGATACTTGGCCTGGCGACCCGATTCGCCGCGCTACCGCTGCTGGTAATGGCAATGACGATTCAGTTCGTGCTGGGTGCGGAAAACGCAGCCTACAACCACGTCACACACTACTATTGGATGATTCTGCTGGTCACCATCGTGGTACGGGGCGGCGGCAAATTGTCGCTCGATCGTCTGATCGCGCGTCGCATCGGCTAAGCATTTCAGGAGGATTGGCTCGATCCCACGATACGCGCAAAAATGCTTACAATCGCTGCAAGAGACAAATCGGTGCGCGATCAATACGTAGCCGGTATCGGAAACAGGGTAGTTCAGAAGGAAACACCGCGATGAGGCGTCTGGCTCGAGCGCTGGCATGCGCGGTGCTGCTGGTGGTTGGCCCCGGCACGATTACGGCGCGGGGCGAAGCCGCGGGCGCTGCGGCGGGCTTCGTCTCCTCGGTCGGCAACGAGGTCATTGCCATCCTGCGCGAGGATCGTAGCAACGGCGAGCGCGAGCGTCGTCTCGCCGACGTCCTTGGTCGCGCGTTCAACCTCAAGAGCATCGCCCGATTCGTGCTCGGACGCCACTGGGCCCGCGCGACGCCAGCGCAACGCGCCGCGTATCTCGAACTGTTTCCGCGCTACGTGATCGAGATCTATTCCGGTCGTTTTACCGGCTACGCTGGTGAGCGCTTCGATGTGGTCGGTCAACGCCGGCTGGGTAGGGGCGTCGACCTCGTCAGCGCGCGCATCGTTCGCGCCGGCGGACCACCCCTCAACGTCACATTCCGAGTCGAACAGGTCGACGGCTCGCCGGCGATTATCGATGTGATGGTCGAAGGGGTAAGCCTACTTCTGACCAAGCGCTCGGAGTTCGATTCCTTCGCTCGCCGCGAGGGACTCCAGGCATTGATCAATCGGCTGCGCCGGATCGTTTCTTCGCGACCCGCGTCCGCCGGGTAGCCGGGCCGGTCGAGCGGCCAAACGCCACGGCTTGGCGTAAGCGATCGGCCTCCATCAGAACACGCGGTCGAACAGGTCGCGTTTACATCCCGTCCGAACACGAAAGTGCGTCCAATCAACCTCGTGGACGGCGTGCTCCAGTTGGAAGAGGGTCTACCGTTCGAACCGAGGTGATCGTGGGTGGCCATGGAGCTAACGCTGGCCCGTCACGCCGAACCTCCAACCAAATCGCCCACCCTGTGACAGCGCTAACCGATCCCTAAATGCCCCAGCAATTCCGCTGGTCATCGCCCACGCGTCCGTCCGCCAGTTAGCTGTTACTTGCGGTTAGAAACTTACAAACATCGCCCGAACAGCCGAGATTAGTCACGACGGAGCCTATCTACCGCAACCCGTTTGAAAGGATAAAGCCATGATCGCTAAATCATTTTTTGTTGTCGCGGTCGCCATCGTTGCTATTGCCAGCGCTGCCCTCGCGAAATCCCCGGCCGATCTCAACGACCTCGAGATTGCCCATGTCGCCTACACAGCCGATTCGATCGATATTCGCTATGCTCATCTGGCGCTGGCGATCTCGACCAATCCGGCCGTCCACCAATTCGCCAACACGATGATCCGTGACCACACCGCGGTTAACGAGCAGGCCCTCGCTCTGGTCAAGAAGCTCAACGTTGCGCCGCAGGACAACTTCCTGAGCCAACAGCTCAACGCCGGTGCGGACCAGTTGGTCAACGAAATGCGCCAGCTGTCGGGCGCGGACTTCGATCGCCGCTATGCAGCCAACGAATTGAGCTACCACCAAGCGGTCAACGGTCTCGTCGGCGGTACCTTCATTCCCAACATCCAAAACGCCGAAGTGAAGGCATTGTTCGTCAAGGCTCTGAAGATCTTCAAGGCACACGAGAAGCACGCCGAGAAGATGGTCGCGGCCCTGCAAAAAAGCAGCTAGCCGTGCGCACACTTTTCAACACGTATCGGACAACGGCAGCAATTGCTGCCGTCGTCTTCGCCGGTGCCGCGGCGCCAACAACCGTCAATACCGCGCCCAGCAAGCAGCACCACGTCGTCGAGATCCGCGACCTCGAATTCAGCCCGGCCGAGTTTGTCGTCGCGCCAGGCGACACCATCACTTGGATTAACCACGACATCGTGCCCCATAGCATCACGACCGATGACGACAGCTGGGGCTCGACCACACTCAAACCCGGCGAGATGTGGCAGACCACAGCTCAGTCCGGCATGAAGGAGAATTACTTCTGCGCCCATCACCCCTCGATGACAGCCCGCATTCGACTCATCCACCCATAGAAAAACGCAGGCAAAGACTCGGAACATCCGCCCACCACTTTCCCCCGATCCGCGGTGACACCCTCCCCCCACATCGCCTCCCTGAACCACGGATCGGGGGATCTTCAACCATCGCCAACGCATCCAATCGGAGTACGACAAATGAGCATTGTAACCACCGATACAAGCGAGAATGCCGCCATCACCAAGGTTCTCCAGCATTACATCGACGGCGCCAAATCCGGCAGGGGTGACGACATGAGGCCTGCCTTCCACGAGGGCGCAACGATCTTCGGCTATGCCGGCACCGATCTGTTCGCCGGCCCGATTAGCCAGCTCTTTGACTGGAACGATGAGAACGGTCCGGCGGCGAAGCTCGACGCGCGGATCGCCAGCATCGATCTTGTCGACACCATCGCCACGGTACGGCTTGAACTCGAAAACTGGACGGGCCACCGCTACACGGACTTGTTCACTCTGCTCAAAGTCGATGGCGACTGGAAGATCACGAACAAAGTCTTCCATCTGCACGCCTAGCGGCGCGCGTTGGCTTGCCATCGAGCGTGGCCTATCGCCTTCACAACATCACGGTCACGACGAGTTCATCAGGAGTGACTTCGCGCCACCGACCGCCGTCCCCACACGACGCATAGTGCTCTCAATCGTCCTTTTTCGTTGGAGAGACCTAATGAAATATCCCTGGTTTCATGCCTTGCCTCCCATCATCGGCAGCGTTATCGCGATGGTCGCGTTAATAACGGTCCTGGCCAACGTCGCTTGATCCACGCAGCGCCAGCCCGGTTCCGACAGAGAGTTCAGCATTCGTAGTCACGGATTAACGCGAGCGGAGACGGTAGCCTGAGCCGACGAATCCCAGCTTTACCCGCAAGAGCGAAGGTCGCTGGCGAAAGTGAGAACTTCGCGATACAAGCAAAAACGGTCATTCGGCAGCTGCTCGCCGGCGGTTCGGTAGCAGCTGCCGAATGAGATCTCCGTTCTTCGTGGACGAATTTCTAACGGTGTCTCCTAGTGACTTTGCAGGACAAAGTCACGGGGACCGTGCTGATGGATCAGAATCAGGCAATCCTGAGGTCCTTCGCAGCGATCGCCATGGTCCTCTTTGCCTGATTGAAATGCGTAACCACCTAGCGCTAGTTGTCGCTCGTCATTCTCGCCAAAGGTGTGAACCCAGTTACCCTGTATCGTCACACCGTGATAGTCCGAGGTATGACTATGTATGGGCGCGGCATGCCCGGCCTTTATCCTAACAATCATCCCGTAGTCGCCTTTCGTCCAGTCTCCCCAGACCAGTGCAAAGTCCAGTCCTGGCCCTCCGTTCACCCAGACCAAGTCATCGGCAGTGCGGCTTAGGCGCTGTTCCGCGATTGCGCCGTTTGCCAACGTAATACTCACAATGGCGGCGAGGAAGAATTGGGCGATTTTCTTGGAAGTTAATTTCATCGAAGTTTCCTTTCTCAAGTTCTGGGTTGGTGGTGACCGTTCAGGCCGCCGATGCGGTGATAAAAGTGCGCCCGAGAAAATCGTGAACGGCTCGAGCGATCTCCACGTGGTGCGTCTCAAGCGCGAAATGGCCGGTGTCGAAAAGCAGGACTTCGGCACCGGGGAGGTCACGCTTGAAGGCTTCCGCACCTTGGGGCAGAAAAAACGGATCGTTCTTGCCCCACACGGCCAGCAACGGAGGCTGGTGGTCGCGTAGATACTTTTGGAATGCCGGATACAGGGCGATGTTGGTGGCGTAGTCGCGCAACAGATCGAGTTGAATCTCGCCATTACCAGAGCGAGCCATCAACGCGGTGTCCAGCGTGTAACTCTCCGGCGCGACGAGAGCCGTATCAGCGACGCCGTGGGTATACTGCCACCTGGTTGTTTCCGGCGTGAGGAAGCCGCGCAACGCATTTCGATTTTCTACTGTCGGAGATTGCCAATATTCTCGAATTGGCTTCCAGCCTTCGCTCAGTCCCTCGACATAGGCGTTGCCGTTTTGGGAAATGATCGCGGTGACCCGTTCTGGATGGCGCATGGCCAAGCGCAGCCCAACCGGCGCACCATAGTCGAAGACATAAACAGCGTAGGTCTTCAGGCCGAGGGTCTCGACGAAGCGATCGATCACATCGGTCAAGTTGTCAAACGTGTAGTTGAAGGTTGCTCGGTCCGGAGCTTCAGAAAAGCCAAATCCCGGCAAGTCGGGCGCCACCACCCGGTAGTTGTCGGAAAAGGCTGGTATCAAGTCCCGGTACATGTGGCTCGAGCTCGGGAACCCGTGCAGCAGCAGTAGCACCGGAGCTGCCTTGTGCCCGGCTTGGCGGTAGAAGATTTCCAGGTTGCCAATCTGCGCGGTATGAAAAGTGACTTTGGTCATGATCAAACTTCCCGTTGTCGGCGTTGCTGGTAACAACATGGTCTATGTGTAATAAGCAAAAAATGGGTGATTATTCACAAGATCTATGAATATTTGTCACAAATGAATGAGCTCTCGAACCTTGGTTTGTTCGTTCGCGTTGTGGATGAAGGCAGCTTTTCAGGCGCCGCACGTTTTCTCGGCATCACCCCATCGTCGGTTTCCCGTCAGATATCTCAACTGGAGGACGAGCTGGGTGCACGGCTTTTTCATCGAACAACGCGAAAGCAAAGCCTCACCGAGCCAGGTGAGATCTATCTGCGACACGCACGTCGGATCGTTGCGGATCTAGAGGAGGCGCGGCTGGCCGTGCGACGGCTTGCGGACACGCCATTCGGCAGCCTGCACGTGACCGCCGAGGCAGATTTTGCGGTTGCGTTTGTTGCGCCGATTCTGCCGGAATTTTTCGACCGTTACCCGAGGGTGCAACTTCGCCTGTCGATGAGTGCGGGCAGGATGGATCTCGTGGACAGCGGAATCGATCTTGCCATTCGCATGGGCCATCTGGACGATTCCAGTCTCATCGCCCGGAAAATAGCCGTGAGCCGTTCGCTGCTTTGCGCCAGCCCGGCATATCTAGCAAAGCATGGTAGACCAACACATCCTCGCGAACTCGAGGCACACAGTTGCCTTTCGTTCCGGACCGCGGCAGGAACCAACCATTGGAGTTTCAAGCTGCCGGAGGGCTCGGTCGATATACCTATCGCAGGCCGCCTCAACGCCAATAGTCTGGTTTTCCTGCGCGGCCTTGCACTGTCGGCGCAGGGCATCATCATGATCCCGGTGTGGATGGTGCGCGATGCGCTAGAAGGAGGGCATCTCCTCACGCTGCTCGATGACTTTCCTCTTGAGCCGCCGAGCACACCGATCCATGCGGTCTTCGCACATAACCGGCATCTGGCGCCCAAGGTTCGCGCCTTTGTTGATTTTCTGGCCGAACGCATGGACGTACGTTGAATCGCGGACCGCCAATCTCGGACCGTCGCTTTTAAACCCCATCGTGCATGAATAGAGTGGGGGCTTGGTTGTGTGAGCATGCAGCGATCGACTTACGGCGTCACGGAGGAGGAAAATCATGACCGATCTAATGTACGTTTTCTCGGCCGACTCTCACATTATGGAGCCCTTTGATCTATGGATCGACGCGCTCGGCGACAAGCACGGCGAGCTGCTGCCGCAAAAGGTCACCGACTGTAACGGCGTCCCCGGCAGCTACTTCTATACCGGCATCGAGTACATACAACTCACCGACTTGGATCCCACAGACACCGCTGATTCGGGCGCGGAATCGACGGGTCTTGACCCCGAACTCGAGGACAAGATCGCACGAACGAATAGTGACCCGGCGCTACGCCTCGAACTCATGGATCTCGACGGCGTGTCTGCCGAATTCATCACGTCTACCTGGATGTTGTTCTCGATGCGGATCAAGGACAAGGTGGTGGTTCGCGATTGCTGCAGCGTCTACAACGACTGGATCGCCGAGTATTGCAGCCACGACCCGAAGCGGCTCCTGCCGTCGGCGATGATTGCCATGGAGGACGTCGACTGGGCCGTGAAAGAGCTCGAAAAAGCCGCCAAGAATAATATGCGCGGCGCGGTTATCTACTGCGACACCAAATCCGACATGCTGCCCTACCGGCACAAGAACTACGATCCCTTCTGGGCCGCCGCCCAGGACCTGGGGATGCCTGTGATGCTGCATATCGTGACGGGCCAGGTGCGCGACCTATACACCCTGCAAACCGACGCCGAGCGTGAACTCATCCCGCGGCTATCGCTGGAACTCTTCCAAGAGGGTGGCCTGGTGCTGGCCAACGAATTTATTTTTGGCGGTATCCTCGATCGCTTCCCGCAGCTGCAAATTATCCTTGGCGAGTTCGAGATTTCATGGATACCGAACTTCATGTTTCGGCTGAAACAGCTGCAGGGTGCACTGGGACAATCGGTCAATTTGCACAAGATTGATCGGCCGGTGGAGGACTACTTTGAGACTCAGCTATGGCATGGCTTCGTCGATGACGAGTATTTCGACCGCGCGTACGATGTTACCGGTCCGACGCGGATCATATGGGGTTCGGACTTCCCGCATCCGCGCAACACGTTCCCGCACTCGCACGCCATTTTGGAGCGCGTGCTGAAGAACGTTCCCGACGATGTGAAGGCAAATGTCGCCGGGCTTAACGCCGCCCGGCTGTTCAATCTGGACCTGCCGCAGGATCTCACCAAGGCGGCCGAGTGATTGCGGGAGGCACAAGCCTGGATGTCCGACCTGCCGTGCGGCGGGCGGGCGGCGGCGATTGCGCGCACCCGCCAGCGCATGGCGGCGACCGGCCAATGGCACGATTCCCAACTGCTGGGCCGGCGCGGGCCGATCGGCTGCGTGGCGCTGGAGATCACCCAGCGCTGTAACCTGGATATCAACCCTTTCCAAAACGTCGGTTCGCCGCTGTCGACTGGGCTGAAATTAGCTATAATATAACTGGACGTGGACGGACGATTGTAGGGCGGTCGAAGATGACCCCCGGACGTGTAATTTGTCCCAAAACCCATCATCGCCACACAATCAAAAGGCGACCCATAAGGCAGCTATCAATCGGCCATATCAGCGGTTCACTCCGGTGACTCCGGATTTATGATCTGGTGCATCGAGAATATGGCTGGATTGCTCGGATCAACCAGCACCTCGACCGCATGCATTGACAGTGCGCCATCGACTTCCAGCGCCACGATATTCGGGGCCCTCCGTTCGAATGGGCGGGAGACGCCGAATTGGTGGCCGTCACCATGCACGAGAAGAATCCATCGCCCGTAGGCGCGAGCCTTGTTGACAAGCGCCTCACCGAAGTATTTGTAACCTGAATTACGACGGAAGCGTTCTTTGCGGGCGCTGAATTTGAACTTAAACATGTCGGCATGGATGAGCAGGACGACAGCTTTTGCGTTTTCGGCGATTGCTTTGTCGAGATTGGCTTCAAGCCATGCAATGTTTTGCTTTGTTTCTTCCGAAAAACTCGGTTGCGACAGCTCGGTCTTGAGACTCGAAGCCGTTGTTGGAACCGACGACATGGGCGGTGATGATGTGGACGCCTGCCAAGGTGAAGCGAGCGTTCTCGACATAGTCGCTATAATCATTCATCGCATCCGCCTGACGTTCGATCACCATCGGCGCACGGCCGAGCGAACGTGAGCTGCCTGCAAAAAAGATCTTGCGTATGAACGCCAGCCGCTCGATTGGATCATAGCCGCCTGCTTTCTTACGACGACAGTCAGTCCACTCGTTGTCGCCGGGTGTGTAAAGCACGGACCCATCAAACAAATTCATCAAAGCGAACTGATCGCGTAGCATTTGATCGGTACACGGCGTCGCCTCGGCCTTGATGTCGCCGAGGTGGACCGTAAATGCTGGCTTCTTCCGGTTGATGATTTTAATCAATGATTTGTAGGGACCGATCACCTTCTGGGTATCCCCATAGGGCATATCCCCGAGGGCGATGAAGCGAAACGACTGTTGAGATTGACCAGGTGAGAGCGCAAGTAGGGCAACTGCAAATGCAACAAATGTGGTGCTCAGTTTAGCGACTCCTCGGCGGTGCCCTGCCATAATAATCTATTGTGATACTCCGTACCTCGACAAACCAGTGAAAGTCGCCTGCGGTGAAACCGACCGACAGGGGTAGCGCGTCATTTAGATGCTTGATGTCCGAGTTGGGGTCATAGTGGTCTTACCCGGTTTCAATAGACAGTTTCGAATGAACCGGTTGACCGCTCTTCGAAGTCAGCCGGGCTGATGTTGCCTTCGTTCTAAAAGTTGTTGATCGAAATTACGTACGATCCTGCTGGTGGTTTGAAACGAGGTCGAATCGACCTAGTCGCAGTAGCGTACTCTTAGTGAGGCAATGGGTTAGGCCGGATGAAGACTGGTCGCGATCTTTTCCAGAAAGGTCGAAGCAAAATGGGTAACCATCTCCCATCCGATCTGCTCCGCTCCACTTTCTTGGTTGGATTGGGCGGAAGCGCGATGGTTGTGCATCTTCACCGCCGGGGCCTTGGCAACTTCGGACTTTTCGATACCTAACTTTTCTGCCTGCCGCTCACATTCGGATATGACAAGAAGTTCCAATCTGACCTCGTGGGCGATTACCTTCATACCAAGTCGGCCAAGATCTTCTTCCATGTTCGAAAACCTCCTGTTGCTAATCCAAAACCCCGAACGATTAGGTCATTCGACGATGAAGCGTGTCACACTTGCCTGCTTGATACTTCTAGTCATAACGGTGCTTTCAGGAAGCGCGACCGCCGAACATAATCAGGGGCACGTCGTCATTACCGTGCGCGGCCAGATTGAGGGCAAAACACTCCGAATTATTGGCAAGGCAACAGTGCCATATGGCGCGTGGATCGTTTACGTAGCTTACAACGCGACCAAACCGAGGCAGCGCGCGACGGGTTCGGTGTTCGTGGAGAACGAGCAGTTTACGGCCGAGGCCGGCATCTCGGACTGGGCTGTCGGCAAAATCATCATCGATGTTAATTTTCAGATGCTAATTTCAGGTCGCACGCAGCCAGCCGCGGTCATCCAGCGCTATGGGCCAAGAGGCGAATGGATGAACGGAGATGACGTGATAGAAAATGGCGCGGCTTACCGAGCGGCCGTCACGTCGACAACCGTGACCAACCCGTGATCACGTCGTCCTGCGCAACGCCTGAAGCGACTGCCGTTGCGGGATGCTAACTAGATTGAGGCTCGTTACCCCCGAAACTGGACGAAGATTTCAACGCCTCAAATGGTAATATCTAGCCAATACCAGTCATGGCCGAACAAAGAAGAAATACAATGCTGGACGGTTCGGCCGGCGGATGCTGCGCTGTCGGTGTTCCTTGAACTTTGGGAGGTATCCGAGATGGCTATGAAGTCCGAACGCCTTGCGCGGTTCGCCGCGTCAACGGTCGGCGAGGCGGTTTTTGTTGGCGTGGATGTTCACAAGCGCACTTACTCGGTGGCGTTGTTCTGCCTCGCTGACGGCCAGGTCGAATCCTGGAACTGCCCGGCAGGTGAAGCGGGGCTGGTGGAGCAGCTGAGGGGGTTGGGCTGCCGCATTGAGCACGTTGTTTACGAAACCGGGCCAACCGGGTTCTCGTTGTGCCGTGCGTTGAGCGACGCGGGGTTCAATGCGTCCGTCATCGCGGCCTCGCGCATTCCTCGCGGAGCCGCCGCCGCGGCCAAGTCCGACCGGATCGATGCGATCAAGCTTGCAATTTATTGCGCAAAGGGGCTGCTGCGGCCGGTCGCTATACCGACGGTCGAGGAGGAGGGCTATCGGGCGCTGGTGCGGCGGCGCAAGCGGGTCGCCGAGAACCGGGCCAAGCTCAAGCAGAAGATCAAGGGGTTCCTGCTGGCGACGGGCGTCGAGGAACCGCCGAGTTCGGAGAAGTGGTTGCAGACTGTCCCGCAGGATCTTGAGGCGCTGCCTCTGGCGCCCGGGCACGGCAACACGCTGGCGTCGATGATCCGCGAGTACCTGTTCCTTCAGGAAGAACACCGGGCTTTGCGACGCGAGATCAGGAAGGCGACGCAGCGTCTGCACCCGGACCGCTACGCACGATTGACGCAGGTGGGCGGGGTCGGCGAAGTCGTTGCGACAACCTTTCTGGCGGAGATCTTCGCGCCGGAGCGCTTCGATCGTGCCGAGGAGGTGACTTCCTATCTGGGTCTTGCCCCGGTCGTCCGCCGGAGCGGTGACGGCCCGGCCCGCGCGCGGTTGCGCCCGGTCGGGCAGAAGCGCTTGCGGTCGATCCTGATCGAAGGCGCCTGGCAATGGACCTGGCGCGACCAGGAGGCCAGGGAACTCTACAACCGTCATCTCGCCAGATCCGGAGTTGCCCAGAAGGCGATCTGCGTCGTGGCACGAAAACTGGCGATCAAGCTTTGGCGTCTCGCGGTGGAGACATCGACGGCGTCAATGGAGGGTGCCGCGGCTCGCCCTCGGTCGGTTTAACCGACGACAAAGAAATGGCGGCACCCTCATCATCCGGCGCGTACCGAAAGCGGTACTTGGTGATCCTGCGATAGACAGGCACGAATAAGAAAAGGCCTACGCAGCATTGAACGTGGGCTCTGCGATCAAGGGTGAGAGGGGTGTTGGCGGCGAGCTTGGGAACGCCGGCGACTACGATGCGTTAAGCCGCTTCGCGGCTCCTCCGCTGCGCTCCGGCCCTTCGGGTGACACGCCGCAGCCGCCGGCGTTGTGGTTTGCCATGGCCGGAAGCGTACTTCCGGCCAGAGAGGGCCGAATGAGCGAGAAAAAAAAGGAGGGATATCGGGGGGTTGACAGAAGTCCACATAAGAAAAGGGCGATCCTAAGACGGCTCCGATTCGCGCGAGGAACGAAGCTCCTAGCCGTGTGAGAACCCAACCTGCCCGACACCTATCGATGACCGATCTGACCGACATGCGCGCTTGTATCAACTTTCATCTTCTCCCCCGGAGGCCGCATAGAGATTTCCAGGGCTCCCATGACGGCGACCCCGGTAATTCGCAAATAGGGTATCCCCTTTGCTCTCGTGATGTCAATATGTTGGGATGGCGAACCCGGCATCCCATCCCGAAGGCGGGGTCGACTACCCGCGCACCCTGACTGAATTCGACGCGTGGTTCGTGTCGGAGACGGCGTGTGCGGAGTTTCTTGGGCGTGTTCGTTGGCCGGAAGGTTTTCGATGCCCGTCTTGCTGCGGAACCGACGCCTGGCCGACGGCGCGGGGTCAGTTGCGATGCAACCGGTGTCAGCGTCAAACATCGGTGACGGCGGGGACGATCTTCGAGGGCACTCGAAAGCCATTGCGCCTTTGGTTCCAGGCGATGTGGTACGTGACCAACCAGAAGCACGGGGTCAGTGCGCTCGGCCTGCAACGCATTCTTGGCCTGGGCAGTTATCAGACCGCCTGGGCTTGGCTGCACAAGTTGCGGCGCGCCATGGTGAGGCCGGGGCGTGATCTCCCTGGGCGGCGCGGTCGAGGTGGACGAAACCTATGTGGGCGGCCGGGAAACCGGCGTCGTGGGGCGACAGACGAAGACCAAGTCGATCGTCGCGATTGCGGCGGAAGTCCGAGGGCGGGGCACTGGCCGGATCCGAATGAGCCGCGTCGAGGATGTGGCTGCGAGGAGCCTGATCCCGTTTGTCCAAACAACCGTGGCGCCTGGCGCGACCGTCCGAACCGATGGCTGGTCAGCCTACAGTGGTCTGGCGAACCAAGGCTATGACCACCAGCCGAGATCCATTTCCGCCAGTGGCGACCCGGCCCACATCGTCATGCCACGAGTGCATCGCGTGGCCGCTCTGCTTGATCGCTGGTGGCTGGGCATCCACCATGGTGCCATCGATGCCGACCATCTCGACTACTATCTCGACGAGTTCACTTTCCGATTCAATCGCCGCCGTTCGCAGGCTCGTGGCCTGCTTTTCTTCCGACTGCTCCAGCAGGCGGTGCAGCACGAGCCGGTCCCCTACAAGGGCCTAGTCGGCGGTCATCGCAGCCTCGGAAACCAAATGTAGGGGATACGAGAGCGAAGTGGATACCCAGTATTCGCAATAGCGGCGCATCCGGAACCGGCTCGCCGGCCGCGAGAACGCGCGATCCATCCCTTCGAAGACGCCTAGAATGCCGACGCCGTCGCACGCCACCTGGAGATGCGGTGGCACAATAACAGCGATCCCCCCCATCACGCTGGTCACCTCGACCTCAGTAACGCCGGGACCGAATTGGGCTTCGCGAAAGTCTAGATCGATACCGCCCATCACGGCGACCACGCGCAGTTTCCTAGGCACGCGCCAAGAGCCTTGGCGTTGGCTGCCACTGAGGATCGCCAGTATACGTTTCGCCTGGTCGACGCGAGCCGCGACGGCGACTTGAGGAGCTTCCTTTGTGCCAGCCGCCTCCGGATCCAGCACGACCCGGTAGGCGCGTATTGGTTTGGCGATGTTCTTGACCTGTTGCGGACCTAGAGCCTCGAAGCCCGGGGCCAGCTTGTCCCTCACGCTGTCGTAGACCACACCGGAGACCGATATCTCACCCGGCGGAGCGATCTCTTGCATGCGGGTAGCGATGTTGACACCGTCGCCGTGAATGTCGTCGCCTTCGACGATCACGTCGCCGAGGTTGATGCCAACGCGAAGAACGATTTGCTCATCGTCAGGCACTCCGGCATTGCGCGCGGTCATCCCGCGCTGAACCTCGGCAGCGCATCGCACGGCGTTGACGACACTCGCGAACTCGACGAGCAAGCCGTCTCCCATCAGCTTGACGATGCGGCCTTCGTACTCGGCGATCTTGGGCTCGACGAGCTCGGTGCGATGGGCACGAAAGCGGGCGAGCGTGCCTTCCTCGTCGGCGTGCATGAGGCGCGTGTAGCCGACGACGTCCGCGCTGAAGATCGCCGCCAGTCTGCGTTCAACCTTCTCCACCATGCCCTCCTTGGCCCTCTCTCGAAGCGTAATCAGGGTTGCGTCGTGAAGTCCATAAGGTTGTCGCGAACGTCGGCTTGGCGTCCAACCTGAGCCTAACGACCGCGCAGAGAAACGTCGGAGTTGAATGAAAAGCTAAGCGTCTTGTTCCGACGCTTGTGGATGATAACATCGCATACCGGATTTGACGGTTTGTCGAATATCTTGACCAGATCGTACCGGACACTTCGGGTCATACGATCGACCCCCTGTGAGCGGGCGCAGGCGAGATAGTGGGACGAAGGCCGTCGACGAAGATCTGCATCGGGCTTGCCGCGCGCTCCTCTTCTCTGCTCTTACCTGAAAGCTCAAACGAACAGCTCGATATGAAAAGCAATCTGCTGGTGCAACCAATCCTGATCGTCCTAATGCTCACGGTCGAGGTTGCTTATGATTCAGTGAGCGCTGAAGAGATGCCTTTGCCGGAGCGGACAGGTGCACGGCCCCAGACCACGCCGAGTGTGCCGCATGTCCAGATAGGGGTCAGTTCTGTACCTGAAGTCGACACCGAGTTGTTGCGACGGGTGTCTACTCTGCCTGGTGTAGAGATTCGCCCAACCGTTGTGTCGCTGCGCGGCGCAAAAGGATTCTGGCTAAATGAGCGCGTCCAGTTGGCCCATCCAGAAGTGATTGTCGGCGGACGAGAATTTGCTCACATCCACCCGGATGGAAGTTTGCACGCTTCGTTGGCACCCAAACGCGCCCGCAATGCGGTGAGGGCCGGTTGGGCTATTGGGCATCCTTGGGCCAATCAACGGGCGGGATGGGAGGGGCTTGTGATGCTCTATACCCGCCCCCAATCCATGGCAGAGCTCGATGTGATATTTCAACTCATTGTGGACTCATACAACTTTGTAACCGGACAGAATATCCAGGCCGCAGACCACAGCGTCGATCCCTAACATCAGAGTGGCCATATCCGAAGGTAACACCCGCGGGCGGTAGTCCTATCGCCGTTCACAGAATTAACAAACAAGCCGGGTCCGTGACCGCTCTTAACCGCCTTAACCGCCTTACCAGGGAGGTCGCTCAAACGACATCCTTGGCTAAAGGGTCTGGTTTACCCCCGAAACCCGGAACGAGCTTGGGCCGGGCAAGCTCGACCCCCCGTTGCTGCGGGCACTATGCGATTGAGTATCGTTGGTCGGCAAAGCATGCGGCGCACAGCTTGTTACCGTCTGGGTCGCGGAAGTAACCAAAATAGTCTTCACCGCTGCCCCGAGGGCCAGGTGCACCTTCATCTCTTGCTCCCAACTCCAGTGCTTTCCGGTGAACGGCATCTACGATCTCGGGGCTCTGTGCGGTCAGGCTGACCATCACCCCATTGCCAACCGTGGCGGGATTGCCATCATATGGCTTGCCAAGGCAAAGCGCCGGTCCGCCCGACTTTCCCCGCCACGCAATGAACGCTTCTGTTTCGAGCGACCGGCTGGCACCCAAAACGCCCAACAACGCGTCATAGAATTTAGTGGCGCCCTCGAGATCATTCGTTCCAATCATCACATAACTAATCATTGATGGGTTCCTCGGTTCAGACGAGCAGCGATTCGGCAGGGAGGTTGCTCGCCAATATCGGGCAAAGAAAAGGCGGCCCGCGTGACGTCAACCGTAACAAGCACGTCAGCGCGCATTCAATCCGAACCCCGCCGTCGCTTGAATCGGAAGTCGCAATGACTGGCGCCTTGCATGATCGTTTGCGTCCGCGTGAGCCTTGTGGCCGAGCCAAGTCCCTCAGCCATTGCGAAGTCTGCGCTGCAAACAAGCAAAGAACCCAAGATCGGGCTCACCCAATTGAATGTAGAACTCAGCGTACCGACATCCCGTGACATCGATTTCAAACGCATCATCCGTTTGCGCTCGCACCTGATAGTCAAGGGCTTCGCCGCGCGCGACAGTCGTGAAAGCCGAGGCCAGGACGTTTCCAAGGCCCTCACCGCTCTTCGCCCGCTGATACTCCTCGCCATACCGACGATAGATGTCGCCCAATACCCTTCGAACGAGAGAGTTGGCTCGCTCCTCGCCCAATTCTTCCTGCAGAGCCTTTACCAGCGGAACCAGGACCTGGGCCTGAATTTTAACTTGTTCGATGACGGGAACGCTCACTCCCAACCTCGTTTCAGGCATTTGATGCCTGCACGTATAACACGCATATGGGCCCAATTGGAGAACCAGCCGACGTCGGCGCTTGGGTCATCTGTGGACGGCGCGTTATTGGCAAGGTTTTCTTGATGTCGATGCAGGGTTGGTCGGGTGCGGTCATCTGTCCGGCCTGTTGATGCGGTGCGTGTGACCGCTGGCCCTCATGCTCTCCGCAGATTGGGTCCCAAATCAAAAATACGCATTCTAGAGATGCGTTGACCCAAGCGGGCTCTTCCAATCCCCGGATCGACCGTTGCTGCATGACGTCGTCAGCCCTTCCCAATTTCGTTGCGTAGGCTCCGGCCTACACCGATTTCTTTATGCGGCCGTCAGGGCCGGCTCCTTATAGCGTTCACCGCGCGCCATGATCACCCAGGCGATGCGGGCGATCTTGTTGGCCAGCGCCACCGCCGCGAGCTTGATCGGGCGGTTTTCGACCAATCGGGCCAACCAAGGTCGTTTCTTAAAGCCCGTTTTCTTGGCGTAACGGATCACCGCCATAGCGCCTGTCACCAGCATCCATCGGAGATAGCGGTTGCCCTGCTTGGAGATCGGTCCGAGCCGGCGTTTGCCGCCAGTGGAGTTCTCCCTCGGCACCAATCCGATCCAGGCCGCCATACTTCGCCCCGAAGAGAAGACTGTCGGATCCGTCACACTCGCGGTCAATGCCGTGGCCACGAGCGGGCCGACGCCTGGAATCTCCGCCAAGCGTCGGCTGGTCTCATTCGAGCGATGCCAAGCATTCAGGCTGCGCTCGAGCGCGACAATCTTCGCATGTACCGTCTGGTAGTGGTCTGCCAAAGCGATCAATGCCAGCCGAGCAAAGGCGGGGATCTGCTGGTCATCTTGATCCTGAACAATCGCTAGGAGCTTCCCCAAGCCCAGGCGTCCGACCCGCGCGGTGATCCCAAACTCAGCAAAGTGGCCGCGCATCGCATTGCTCAGCATGGTCCGTTGACGGACCAGCAACTGTCGCGTCTTGTGCACCATCAAGACGCTCTGCTGCTCCTTGGTCTTGGTTGCCACGAACCGCATCGTCGGCCGTGTCACTGCCTCGCAGATCGCCTCAGCATCGGCCGCATCGTTCTTGTTGCGCTTCACGTAGGCCTTCACATAGCCCGCCGGCATCAGCCGAACCTCATGACCCAAAGCTTGCAGCTCGCGCGACCAGTGGTGGGACGTGGCGCAGGCCTCAATGCCGACCAGGCACGAAGACTGCTTCTCGAAGAAGGGCATCACCTGGCTGCGCCTCAGTTGCTTGCGGATGACGACTTCACCCGCCTCATCGACGCCGTGAACCTGAAACACGTTCTTCGCGATATCTAGACCAATTCTGCTAACATTCATGTCGGACGGCTCCCCTTTTAAGTGGTCTCTAACAGCTACCACTTTGGCACCTAGATGCCGAACAGGGCGCCGTCCACAGCATCAAAAGTTACCCAAACCGGCCCTCGACAATTAAGTCGGACCTGCCCCCAACTCCAGACGTGAATATATGAAAAGCGGACCACCCAGGAGCGGTCGTTAAGCAATACCGGTTTGCAGCGCCAAGATGACACTAACAAACCCTGATCTGTGCGATCTCGCGGTAGGTTAGGCTGGACCGGTTCGACGAAGTGTTGTCAAAACATGTCAACTCGCAGCGATATCACGACACCCTCTCCCAAGCTGGAGTGAGGGGGCTCTGGCGGTGTCACTCGGTACCGGCCAGCGCGTATTCATAAATCTCGATAGCGGCAAAAAAACGCGGTCCCCAAACGGGGAACCGCGCTGTAGCGAATGGGTGGTTTGAATACCCTGCGACGCGTTATTTCCAGGGGATGTATTCGTTGGTGAAATAACTGTTCGGATCGGCACCGACCGAGATCAGTTTGTATTTCATCGCCCAATCGTGGGCGATTTTCCACGGTCCCACGACCTGGTGGAAGATGGTGCCATCTTCAGCAACCCAATCGGGTTTGGCGAGGCGTTCGCTTTCCCGATGCATGGCTTCGGTGAAGATGTCATTGGCTTTGATCGCGTGCTGGATGGCTTTCGAGTTTTCATCCTCAAGCCAGGTTTCGAGCCCCTTGCGCGATGCCCTCAAGAAGCGGCACGTCGCGTTGGGGTTCTTTTTGATCCAGTTCTCACTGCCAACGATCAGCTGATAGTAGAACTGGGGCACGCCATGATTGGTATACGGCAGGAAGCGGGCGGGTTTCTTGCCGATCTTGTTGAGTTCCATATTGATCATCATCCACTCGCCATAGTGAAGCGAATGAAAGGCATCGATCTTGCCGGCAAGGGCAAGCGAGATCCCGGCAAAGCCGGGGTCGATGATCTTCACGTCTTTTCGCGTGAGACCGCCCGACGTCAGCACGGTGTCAAGATAGGCTTGGGCGTCCATCTTGACGTTTTGGCCGATCGTCTTGCCCTTGAGATCGGTCGGCGAAGAAATTCCCGATTCGTCGAGCGAGGTGAGTCCCGACACGATCTTGCGCAGTGTCGTCGCGACCGCGATGACCGGAATTCCGGTGTCGCGTGACATCAGCACTTCAGGCACGTAGGTCAAACTGAAATTGACCCGCTCGCGCGCCACCAGCTTGATCGGATCGGCCGGGTTGGCCGGCGCAATAATTTCGACGTCGAACCCTTCATTCTTGTAATAGCCCCGCAGTTGGGCTTCCCAGAAGGGTCCCTGGGACAGGGTGACCGGCAACCAATCGGTCATCAGCACCATTTTCGAAACTTCGGACGGGCCATCACACGGCCCGGCTTGCGCGATGTTACTCGACAACCCGACGACCGCGATCAATGCGAGCCCCAGTGTGCCAAGGCGGAGTAAGCAGCGTCTTATCATATCGTCCTCCCTAATCAGCCTTTTGGTTCGTAAATCGTCGTCATTGCCGAACGACTCATCGGGACAACTCTACCATATGCGTTGCCACGAAGTTCAATTGACGCGCGCACGGATATTCCTCAGGCTATGGGATTACGAGAAATCCGAATGGGGAGGCGAACATGAAACACGTTGGAACTGTTTTTTACCGTTGCGCGGCCATGGCCTTGGTGGTTGTCGTTGCATTGGCGCTGGGCTCGCAAGCCCATGCCCAAAAGACCCTCACGATTCCGTTCTCGGGCCCAATGAGCGGACCGATCGCGTTGTTCGGGGTTGAGTCCGCGCATGGTGCGATGGAAGCGGCCGACGATATCAACAAAGCCGGCGGCCTGAAGTCCGGTCCGTGGAAGGGGTACCATCTCGCGATTAAAACCTACGACGACAATGGCAATCCACAAGAGTCGGCCAATATCGCCCAGCGCCTTTCGCTCGACAAAGACGTTAAAGCGGTGATCGGGCACATATTCAGCGGTAACTGCCTCTCGGCGCTGCCGATCTACGATCAAAACGAAGTCAGCATGGTGACGCCGATCTGCACCAACCCGACGATTACCGAGCTCGGTTACAAGTCGGCGATCCGTGTCGTGCCGGATGACGGCATCATGGGCATTGCGATTACCGAAGTCGCGGTCAACGAACTCGGCGGCAAAAAGATGGGCATCCTCTATGCCAATCACGATTACGGCCGTGGCTTGTTCGAGTCGGCCGCAGCGCATCTTAAAAAACTGGGCATTCCGATGATTGCCGAGCCCTACAACGAGGGCGACACTGATTATAACTCGGCCATCAGCCGCCTCAAAAACGGCAAGGTCGACATGCTGCTGCATTTCGGCTTTTACGTCGAAGCCGCGTTGCAGCGTCGCCAGGCCCGCCAGCAAGGCCTCGACGTCCCGTTTGTAACCGGCCCCGGTGCGATCGGCCCCCAGTTTCTCGAACTCGGCGGTAAGGACGTCGAGGACACCATCATGATGGACTATGTCCGCGGTGAGCCTGATTCACCGAAAGTCGCAGACCTGACCCAGCGTGTGAAAGACAAGTACGATGAGGGCTGGAGCGTCTATCACCGCAACGGTTACGACGCGATGAGCTTCGTTGCCAAAGCCTTCGAAACTGCGTCGAGCGATTCCCGCAAAGCGGTTAACGCAGCGCTCTTGAAAACCAAAATGCCGGGCCTGTCCTATCCCTTGGAGCTCACAAGCAAGGGCAATTTGATGGTCCCGATGGCGAAGCTGCGTGACTACTTGTTCCTCAAGATCGTCAAAGGCGGAAAGCTCGTCCCTTACAAATAAGGACGAGCCAAAATACTAAAACGATTAGAAAACTCGTGGAAAAGAACCCGGCTGCTTCGGCAGCCGGGTTTTTTCAGCTGATCAGGTGGCCGCCGTCGATGGGAAATATCGCGCCGGTGATCCAGGTCGCATCATCGGAGACCAGATAGCGCACCATTGCCGCCACTTCCTCAGCCTCGCCCGCGCGCCCGAGCGGATAATCTTTGCCGCGATCTTCTAGCAAGGCCTCGTAAGCCTCCCTCTCGAGTCCGTCGGGTTGGTAGATCTCGCTCCGCACCAGGCCCGGACTCACCACGTTGACACAGATCCGATCGCCCGCCAGTTCGAACGCGAGCGCTTTGGAAAATGCGTTGATGCCGCCCTTCGATGCGCTGTAGACGGCATGGCGCGGCACCGGCCGGTCCGACAGGGTTGAGCTGATATTGATGATCGCCCCTTGGGTTTGCTTGAGAGCCGGTACGCAAGCCAGCGAGAACGTCATCGTACCGACCAGGTTGATGCCGATCGTGTAGTTAATGCTCTCGTCGCTGATCTCGTCGATCGTCTCGGTGCGCGCGACGCCAGCCGAGTTGACCAGTACATCGAGGCCGCCGAGGTCCTTGACGATCGCCGCAACGGTCTCACGAATCTGGACCGGGTTGGTGACGTCGCACGGGTAGGGGTGGAGCGTTTGCCCAGCCTGGGGTTGCAGGCGATCGGCGCGTCGTCCCACCACCGCGACGTTGAAATCGGATTCGCTTAGGGCAACAGCGATTGCCCGGCCGATCCCGGTGCCCCCGCCGGTGACGATCGCGACTTTGGTCATGGTTTCCCCCTGGGCTTGCCCATCATCCCTCGGGCATTTACATGCCAATTATGTGTATTCCACGGTGGCGGCAGCGATGTCCAACGTTGCCGTTGCCCGGCTACGCCGCTGTCGCTATCTTGCGCGCTCTTGTGGAACGATAATAACGAGCGATGTCGCAGCGGTGTCGCCGTTCCAATCGCGACCCTTGGGGAGGGAAACACGTGACCGAAATTACCGGAAAGGAAGGGCCCGCCCTTCCCGAAGAACAGCAAAGCCACAGCTTTGCCGTCAACGAATACGACGCCTACCAGGACCAACGCCGTAAGCAAGGCGACTGGTCCCTCACGGACCTACCGTTCTACCAGGATAACGGGGAGCCTCAGGATCCTCTGGCATGGCACGATTTCGACTACGTCGATGCCTATCAGAAGATCTACGGCCGGCGCTGTGGTTCAGCCGGGATCGGTAAGCTGCGTGAGGTCGCGATCGTACGGCCTTCGGCGGACGACGAATACACTAACCATCCTTATTTTCACGAAGACCGCGAGTATATGAACCGCGATGGCTTTTTCCTGCACTCGGACAAGCTGGATATCTCCAAGCTGAATGACGAAGCCGAGGGAATGGCGGCGGCCTTCGAGAAGCACGACATCAAGGTCTACTGGATCACGATGCCGGAGCGGCCGATGGCGGCCTACGGCCCGATGATGAACATGCATTCAGCTGGCGAACTGATGATCGTGCCGGGCGGCGGTATCATCGGCAAGAAGAGCTACGCGTTATCTCCGACCGCCGGCTACGGGCGCACCGAATATTTTACCCGCTGGGCCCTGTGGAACCTCGGTGTTCCGGTGCTCTACACGGTTACCGGCGAAGCCTGCTGGGTGATGGGTAGCTTCCTGGCCGACGACGTGTTCATGAACGGGATCGGCATCGAAGGCGATTGGCGCGGTCTCGAACAGGTGGCGCCGGTTCTCCGACGGGCCTGTGGCGAAGATCTCTACATCCACCCGGTGGTGACGCCGAGTTGGAAGTATTTCGATCGTCATACCGGTGCCAACACCCACACCGGCATGATCATCAGTGGGCTCGATGTCGACAAGGTGCTGGTGCATACGCCGGGCGTCGATATCAACACCCTGACCTGGCTCAAGAAACACGGCTATCAAATCATCGAGGCCGACCTCGAAGAGCAGATCCACCATTCGGCCTGCGCCGCCACGACATTGGGCCCAGGCTTGGTGATGATGCACGCGCGAGCGGTCAAAACCATTGCCAAGGTGCGGGCGGCCGGTGTCGAAGTCGAAGCAGTCGACTACGACGAATACAACCACTACGGCGCGGCGATTCCGTGCGCGGTTACCCTGATCGATCGCGATCCGGGTCCGCGGAAGTTCTCGTAAACGCCGGCGCCAAGGGGGAAAAGACATGACGCAAATCAAAGGACGCGAAGGCACCCGACTGCCCGAGGAGCATCGCAGCCACGAGTTCGCCCTCAGCGAATATGACGCCTGGCAGGATCATCAGCGCAAACGCAATTGGTCGCTCAACCAGGTGCCGTTCTACAAGGGCAAGGGCAACCACGCCGATCACAATCCGTTCGACTGGCATCATTATGATTTCTTGAAATATTACGACCAGGTCTATGGCCGTAAATGCGGTGCCGCCGGCATCGGCAAGCTCAAGGACGTCGGTTTGGTACGCGTCGCCGACGGCGATGGCACGCATCCTTTCAACGATCAGAACCCCGACTTCTTGGCCAGCGAAGGGTTGAAGAATGTCGATGTCGCCAAGTTTGCCGATCAGCAAGCCAAATACGCCGAGGCACTGCAGGCCCACGACGTCAAGGTTTACTGGATCGACTTTCCCGAATCCCTGATCGGTGCCTATGGGCCGATCGCTGGCAAATATACTGCCGGCGATATCATGTTTCTGCCCGGCGGCACGATCGTCCCCAAACACGGAACTGCGGGTGCCGGGCTCAAAGGTTTTGGCCGGCCCGAATATATCGCTCGCTGGGTCTACTGGAATCTCGGCATGCCACCGCTGGTGACCATCAACGGTAAAGGCGTGTGGGAGCCCGGCGTTTTCCTGGCCGATGACGTCTACTGCCAGGCGATGGGTGTTGCCACCAACGAAGATGGCTACGGCCAGGTGACCGACAAGATCAAGAGCGTCTGCGGTGACGACATGAACTTCATGCGGATCCTGACGCCGGGCTGGTGGGCCTTCGACGCCGCATCGGGGGTGTCGGCCCATGCCAACAACCTCATCGCGCCGCTCGATGTCGACAAGGTGTTGGTCTACCCGGCCGGGTTGTGCAAGGACTCCAACCAGTGGTTATGGGACAACGGCTACAAGATCGTCGAGGTGCCCCACGAGGATCAGATCGCCCATCGCCCGACCAATGCCGTCACCATCGAACCCGGTTTGGTGGCGATCAACGCTGCCGCCACCGCGACTATCGATAATGTCCGTGCCGCCGGAGTTGAAGTCGTGCCGGTCGATTACGGCGAGCACGGTTCGGGCCTCGCCAGCGCAACCATGCAGATCTGGCGCGACGAGGGCCCCAAAAAATTCAGCTAAATCCTGCGATGGCCAAAAGACCCGCGAAAACGTCCTCGAAAAATGGCGCGACTACCCCAACGAGAGTGGTCTACCTAGTAGGTGCGGGTGCCACGACTATACGGCCGCAACCAGAATTGAATTAGCCCTTATCTCTCCTCTTCTCGACACTCCGACGAGTGTAATCAGCCGACAAATGCTCGGATCGACTCGCGTCCCGAATCACGAAATCGATGTTTCACCATCGTGGGGTCGGAGTTGCGCTGAGTTCCTGAATGCACTCAAAGCCAAAAATCGGTCCTGGTCGCTGTGGGTCGACCCACAGCGCACGCCATCCCACAAACTTTCACTAATCGTTTAGGCTGAACGATTGCGCCTGGCGGAGTTTGCCGCCAAACGTTTTATCCGTGGTTTTGCGCGCGAGTTCCTCCCATAGTTTGCGGTCATCCTTGGGCGAGGCCTTCTTTTTCTTCGGCGCCAGCTTGGTCATGTTGCTGGCATAAGAGCGGATCGGTCCGTCGTCGGTGCGTACGACGCCCTTGGGGTCCTTGCCGTCTTTGACCGCCTCGATGCCCTCACGCAACTGTTTGCGGTAGAGCGCAACTCCGCAATCGGCAGCGGTTAAATGTTCATTGGCATGGACCGTGATCGGCCCTTGCAGCATCCACGCGTCCCAGTCACCGGGATTGCGGCGCCGCTCTTCATAGGTGCGATTGCCATCTTGGCCGAATGCGATCATATCGACATAGGCTTGCCGTGCCGCGTCATCCATCTCGTCGAGCATGTGGAACCAGCCGATAACAATCGTGCTGGTGTTGGTGAGCGGCGTCGTCCACTCGGACACGCCGCGCTTGTGCACCAAAGGAATCTCGTCCTCGAAATTGGTGACATCGGGCACCCGCGTTGCGGTCGGCAGGATCAGTTCGTTGGTACGCACGTAAAGGTAATCATAGACCCGCCGGGCGCTGGTCGTGATCTGGCCGATCGGCGTTTCATGGCATTCGATCTCAGGTACCTCATACGACCAGGGACCGAACTGCTTGTGCTCAAACATTGAGTGGAGGAACACAAAGTGGATCGGATCTTGCGTGTTCTCGCGTAGTTGCAGCCAGTTGCAGTCCGACTGCCAGCGAATCGGATAGAGCGCCTGGCCCCCATAGTTCATGAAATCATAGATTGGAAACTCTGGGGTCTTGTCCGGTGGACCCATATAGGTGAACACCAACCCTTCATAGTCGATCACGGGATAGGCGCCGTGAAAGAGCCGATCTTTCATGGTGCTCCCAGGCGCTTCCCCGGGGATATCGAGGATGGTCCCGTCGACGTCGTAGTGCCAGCCGTGATAGCAGCAGCGAATTCCGCTGTCGCAAACCTTGCCGAACTCGAGCGAAGCGTTGCGATGACTGCAGCGGCGCTGCAGCAGCCCAATATTGCCGCTGAGGTCCCGGAACAGCACAAGTTCCTCACCGAAAACGTCAATTGCCACCGGGCTGTCATCAAGGTCCGATGTGAGTGCAATCGGATGCCAGAAACGCCGCATATACTCGCCGCACGGCGTGCCGCGATCGATCTGAGTCAGCTCCGGATCGTGCTCGGTCGCGCGGTGAGCGTGATAGCCGCCATAGGGGCCGGAAGCGTCTTTGCGTTTGCGTTTGGCCATAGCAGTTCCTTGCGCACCCTATCGTTGAGTCTAGCGACCGGGCGAGGAGACGCCAACGCCAGCGGTTAGAAAGCCAAGCAACCACATTGCCATCTCGTCCTCTTGGGTGCGGTCGTTGAGGCTACGAAGCGCCGCATCGACTGTATCGCTGCCGATCTGCGCTCGGCGGGCTTCGTAGAGATCAGTGACAAACGGTTTGCTCATCTCGGGATGGCTTTGCAACGTCGCCACGGTCTCACCGAGCGCCATCATGCCGATCGGACAGAAATCGTTCCCCGCCAGCACGGTGGCACCAGGCGGCGGCGTGACGACCTGATCCTGATGCGAGACGAGCAGGGAAAAATCGTCACGCGCGGGCCGCATCCACGCTTGGGCTTGATAAACATCGTAATGATGAACCCCGATACCCCACCCCTTCGGCGATTTCGCGACCTCGCCGCCGAATGCGTCAGCGATCAGTTGGTGGCCGAAACAAATCCCGAGAATCGGCCGCCGATCCGCCGCGCGTCGCACGAAGCTCTTCAAATCAGCGATCCACACATGATCGTCGTAGGTGCTATCGCGGCTGCCGGTGATGACATAGGAGTCGCTATCGTCGATCGACGGGGGCATCTCGCCCGCGAACACCCGATAGGCTTTGAACTCGATGTTCGGGTTATATTCGCCGAAATACGATTCGAAAAAGTCAACATAGCTCCCGTATCGCTGCGCCAGTTCCGGACGATTGGCGCCGGCCTCGAGAATGCCAATCGTTCGGACGCCGTCGGTCATTCGCGGATCAGTTTCGTAGGAAGTCAACCACCAAGTCGTTAAAGGCCTTGGGGTGCTCGATATAAGGCAGGTGGCCGCACTGGTCGATCGTGACGCAGCGCGCGTCGGGGATACGCTTGGCCGTCACCTCGGTGTTTTCCCAGCTCGTGCGTTTGTCCTGCTTGCCGGTAATGACCAGCGTTGGCACCTTGATCTCTTCGAGCTTATCGACGATGCGAGAGCCGATTGGACCTTTGGCATCGACGCGGTTGCGGTTGGCCGTGACGTAAAACTCGACCCGATCTGGCTGCGCGTATTGCGTGAGCTGCATGATCAGCACTTCGTCGGGTACGCTCGCAGGGTCGTGGACCGCATTGTTCATACGGCGTCGGCAATCGGCGAGATCGGGATTGCCGATGGTCTTGGCCGCATTGTCGTAGGCGCCCTGCAGCGCCTTGCGATAATTCTCATCGGTATCGAACACCGAGCTGCTGCCGACAAAGATGAGCCTATCGACGCGATCCGGGGTATCGAAATAAACCAGTCCAGCAATCAGCGCGCCGTAGGAACTGCCGCCAACGCTGTACTTATCGACTCCGATCGTCTCCATGAAGCGAATCAAATGGCGCGTGGTGTGCGGCTGTGGCAGGTCGGCGCCGAGATCGATCGCGTCGGTGAAACCATGACCAATATTGTCGGGGGCATAAACCGCGAACTCTTGGCCGAGTTCGTCGATGTTGCGCAGCCAGGTATCGGCGGCAACGCCGCCGCCATGGATCAGCAGCAGCGCGGTTTCGTTGCCTTCGCCTTCGTAGAGATAGCGCGTGTTGATGCCATCGACATCAATGAACTTGGCCCGCATCGAATTCCCTCCAGTCTTTGTCGATCCTCGCGATGATCGCTCGCGCATGCAGGCGGCGCTAGGCTGCTTGTCGCGAGTGTTACTTTCTGGACGCCTTTGTTTTCTGGCGATGATAGGTCAGGGCCATCGCAATACAGCGCGATAAGGGTTCTGTCGCCAACGTATCATCCTGTTCAAAGATAATCGCGCGGTTGCCCTCGAAGGTGAAATCGCGTGGAAACAAGGTGCGAAAACTGTCGACCAGGTGGGTCTGACAGTGAACATACATCGCGTATTGCGTCGGCGCGCTGGCCTTCCAGCCGATCCGGATCGTCGTGCCGCTCCGGCTTGCTTCGGTGAGGTAAGCCGGCTGTCCCCATTTCAGCGTCTCGGTGATCGGACCAACCCCGTCGGTCGCATCGGCGGTCTCGTAGATCAACCGCCGCAACGCCAGTAGCTTCTTACGCACGCTCGGCGGGAACGCTTCAAATGTTTCGCCGACGCTGGGGTCGGGTTTGGGAATCGAAACCATGCCTCACCCATTCACTCGTGGCCGTTGCTGGCGGTCTTCCACGTTCGCCAGATTAGGGGTACTTCTTCATCGACTCGGCTTTGGCGAGCGTTTTACCGTCCTTGTTTCTAGCGCGTGCGGTCCAGCGATAGCGGTGCTGGCCGCTCGGCGGGCACGGGCTTTCATACTTGAATGCACCCGGCTCAATGGTTGGTTGACCGGAATAGGCGACGCGTCCGCCACCGTGGTTGTAGTTGGGGGCATCGAGGTCGGTTGGCGAAAAATCGATCCGGCTGGTTCCCGCGGGCACGCTGGTCACCATAAAGATCGGATTTGAAACGCGATTAGGATTTCCCGAGGTGCAGCGCGGGATATTCCCCCACGAGAAATCGAACGCGAAGTCCTCGGCCTGGGCAGTGCGCAAGGTCATCAGACCTGCGCTCGCCACCAATGCGACAACTAAAATAAACCGCTTCATCGTGCTCGCCCCAGTGTTGAGTTCACTAATTCGTCGACACGCGGTTGGCGACCCAGGTGCCAGAGCAGGAACCATCCGGATGCGCCAGATCTATCGAACCTTTGGCCTCGGTCTCGGTGAATTCGCCGCGTCCGTTGCCATTCGCGGCACCGCCCATGCGCACGGACGCCTTACCATCATCGAGAACAAAGCCGCTGAACGAGACCACGCCGACGTAGGGGTGGGTGATCTGAGCCTTTATCTTGCCATCCTTGATTGTCATCGACCGCGTTTGGGCGCCGTCGCACTCGCCGCTTAGGCTGACGCGCCATTTCCATGTTCCGTTGAAGCGGGCACGCGGATCAGTCACTCTCGCAACGGTTGCACTCCGGGTCTTTTGCATTGCTTTGATGCGGTTTCGCGCCAGCGCCGCAAACGTGCCGCGCGGGAACTTGCCGAGATAGGCTTCAAAATCGGCTGCGTTATCGCTGTCTTTGATCGAGTTCCAAAACACCATCTCGAGCTGTTCGCTCGAACTATCGTCTGACGACGCCCCTGCCGTGGATTGTTGCGCCGGCTGTGTGGCCCCAGTACCGGCCCGGTTCACCGCCACCAACAGAAAATCACCGCCCTCGTGGCCGGCGCGCCGAATGTCTGCGTAGCGCGGCGTTTGGTCGGCTTCGAGCGCGATCGGTCCACGAATGTTGCGAAACAGGGTTTGTCCGTCCAACACGGCATCGTTGGCACGTAACGCCCCGAGGAACGCCTTGGCAAAGATCGAGTGATCGCCGCCGCCACCGTCGAGCACCGGTTCAAGGCTGCCTGAAGCCAGCGCGGTGCGCGAGCGTTTGCGCGAGATGCGTTTCATCCATGCCGCGTCTTCTTCCGATGTTTTCAACTCGGCATCCGCCGCGCGAACCAGGGTTCCCGAGTAGCAGGAGTCCGAGACCACCATCACGTGCTTGGCGCGGATCGCCTTGAGCATGTTGGTCACGTCAGCATTGGAGATCCAGTTGGTCGGAACGTCCTCTTCGGCATCCACCGGCAGCAAAAAGCCTTCGTCGGTGATGCTGTCGACAATGCCGTGTCCGGCGTAGTAGATCAGCAGATTGTCGTTGGGTTTGAGGGTTTTGCGATAGCCCGCGAGGGCCCCGAGGATTTCGGCGCGGGTTGTATTGACCTGCAAGGTGACGTCGAAGCCATAGTCGTGGCGCAAGACATTGGCGACCGCTTCTGCATCGTTGGCCGCCGTCTTCAGCTTGTTGAGATGCTGGTAATTATTGTTGCCGATCACCAAAGCATGGTAGCGGCCGAGGTGGAGGCCGCCGAACGAAACCGACTTGGCCGCGGCGAGCGCCGATGATCCAGATGGAACCAGCAGCAAGGCAACCAGTATCAATATGATCAACGCCAATCGGGGTCGGGTTTTCACGCCCGATCGGCAACGTCTGCGATCTGCCCGATACGTCATAAGGCGCCCAGTTTAGCATAGTTGAGTTAGACGCGGGTGCTTCGGTCCGGCCTCGTTTGACCTCTACGTGCTTGCGGGTCACGATGCCAACGCGATCGCACCACGTACTCGAACGGGATTCCCTCATGCCCACCACGGCAACTCGCGCACGGCCCGAAATCGGTTTCAATCCGGATCCGGATCATGCGGTGACCCTCCCCAGCCATTACTACTGGGACCGCGAGATTTTTCAGCGTGAAAAAGACGAAATCTGGTTCAAAACGTGGCAGTTCGCCGCTCACCTCAACGATCTCAAGCACCCCGGCGACTACATCACCACCGAGATTCTCGATCAGAAAATCTTGCTGGTACGGGGTAAGGACGCCCGGTTGCGCGGGTTTTACAACGTCTGCATGCATCGCGGTCACATCCTGGCCGAAGGCAAGGGCAACAAAACGATTTATACCTGCCCATTCCACGCTTGGTCGTACGACACCACCGGCGCGCTCAAGGCGGCCGGTAATTCCGAAACTGGGTATCCACTTCGCTCTCGTATCCCCTACATTTGGTTTCCGAGGCTGCGATGACCGCCGACTAGGCCCTTGTAGGGGACCGGCTCGTGCTGCACCGCCTGCTGGAGCAGTCGGAAGAAAAGCAGGCCACGAGCCTGCGAACGGCGGCGATTGAATCGGAAAGTGAACTCGTCGAGATAGTAGTCGAGATGGTCGGCATCGATGGCACCATGGTGGATGCCCAGCCACCAGCGATCAAGCAGAGCGGCCACGCGATGCACTCGTGGCATGACGATGTGGGCCGGGTCGCCACTGGCGGAAATGGATCTCGGCTGGTGGTCATAGCCTTGGTTCGCCAGACCACTGTAGGCTGACCAGCCATCGGTTCGGACGGTCGCGCCAGGCGCCACGGTTGTTTGGACAAACGGGATCAGGCTCCTCGCAGCCACATCCTCGACGCGGCTCATTCGGATCCGGCCAGTGCCCCGCCCTCGGACTTCCGCCGCAATCGCGACGATCGACTTGGTCTTCGTCTGTCGCCCCACGACGCCGGTTTCCCGGCCGCCCACATAGGTTTCGTCCACCTCGACCGCGCCGCCCAGGAGATCACGCCCCGGCCTCACCATGGCGCGCCGCAACTTGTGCAGCCAAGCCCAGGCGGTCTGATAACTGCCCAGGCCAAGAATGCGTTGCAGGCCGAGCGCACTGACCCCGTGCTTCTGGTTGGTCACGTACCACATCGCCTGGAACCAAAGGCGCAATGGCTTTCGAGTGCCCTCGAAGATCGTCCCCGCCGTCACCGATGTTTGACGCTGACACCGGTTGCATCGCAACTGACCCCGCGCCGTCGGCCAGGCGTCGGTTCCGCAGCAAGACGGGCATCGAAAACCTTCCGGCCAACGAACACGCCCAAGAAACTCCGCACACGCCGTCTCCGACACGAACCACGCGTCGAATTCAGTCAGGGTGCGCGGGTAGTCGACCCCGCCTTCGGGATGGGATGCCGGGTTCGCCATCCCAACATATTGACATCACGAGAGCGAAGTGGATACCCTATATTCCGAAAACGTCGCCGGATTCCGGCTGGAAGATTTCACCCTCAGCGAAATCCGCGTCGAGGAATACGCCAACATAGCGTTCTTCAACCTCGATCCCGATGCGGTGCCGCTGCGAGAATTGGCCGCCGGCCTGGAGGAAGACTTCCGCGCCCGGGTCCAAGATTTCGATCAGATGACCTCGGTTCGCTTGGATGCCCGGCCCTTGCAGTGCAACTGGAAATACATCCTCGACCAGAACGAGTGCTACCACTGCCCGATCCTGCATCCGAATGTTGGTTTTGGCAGCCGCAAGAAGACCCGCTGGATCAACGAGCAGCATGACTATTGGTCCCGGCACATCAGCCGTGCCGATCCGGAGGAAATCGACAACACAGATAGCATTCTGCCCCAAGCGGATGACGACTCACCGCTGAAATACGAGACCTATATTTGGTTCCTGTGGCCGAATTTGGTGTTCCTCAGCCATCGCGGTGCCGCCAATTTCAAACTCCAACTGGCCGTGCCGACCGGCCCTGAGGATTGCGTCTTTAGTGTTGAAAGCCTGTGCCTCAACGATCCTCCGGCCGAGGCCGATATTGATGGCATGAATTTCTACTGGGACATCGTCGTGCCGCAGGACGTCTCGGCAATGGAGGCGCAGCAGCTCGGATCGCATTCACGCGGCTACACCCAGGGCCGGTTGATGGTGGATCAGGAACGTGGCGCTCGCAGCGAGCACGCGGTTCATCATTTCGACGATCTCGTGTGGCAGGCACTTAACGGACCCAACTACGCGTAGCGTATCGCACGCGCGTAACCACCCGCCGCCGCTCTAGAAGGCCGCTCCAACCATGGAACAGGTCCGGATCGGCGATATTCAGATCCAGCGCATCGTGGAGCTGGAGGGGCCCTTCCTCGCGGTTGGCCGGATGTTCCCCGACGCCAATGCCGAGGCAATTGCACCGCATAGGTCGTGGCTTGAACCGTGGGCGCTGTGCCCGGATAGCGGCCGGCTGATTTTGCCGGTGCAAAGCTATCTACTCAAAACCTCGCACCACACCATTGTGATCGACACCTGCGTAGGCAACCACAAGTCAAATCGGTTTTTCGAGCCCTGGCACAATCGCAGCGACGACACTTGGCTACAACGACTGGCCGCCAGCGGTGTCGGGCCCGAAGATATCGATTTTGTCCTGTGCACACACTTGCACCTCGACCACAGCGGTTGGCACACGCGGTTGGTCGACGGACGCTGGCAACCGACCTTCCCGAACGCAAAATACCTGTTTGCACGCGAGGAGTTCGAACACCGCCAAGCCGCGGCCGACACAACCTTTGTCGAGAACATCGTGCCGGTGATGGAGGCCGGCCAAGGCGTCATCGTAGCGATGGATCACGCTCTCGATGACGAGATCTGGCTGGAGCCGACGCCCGGCCACACCCCCGGTCACGTTTCGATTCATCTCGCCTCGAAGGGGCACAAAGCGGTGATGATGGGCGATGTTATGCACTCCCCGGTGCAGTGCGCCGAACCCGACTGGCACGCAATATCCGACCACGATCCAGCGCTCGCCCGCACCACCCGCCGCAAGTTTCTCAATCAAAATGCTGAAACCGACACCTTGATCTTAACCGCCCATTTCCCGTCGCCGTCAGTCGGCCACGTCGTGGCAAAGGGGAATGCGTTTCGGTTTGATTTCCTGTAACCGCCGTAACGCGCGTTCTTGGTTGAACGAAATCGTAACACCGGCGCCACGGCAACGACATGGAGGGGTGCGCTGGAGCTGGCGCGACCGCAAGCTGTTCGACGTCACCAGAGTGCGCGGCTTGCGATCCGGGCACCTTCTACCATCGCTTCGAACTTGGCCCAGATGACGGTGGGATGAACTTCGGTGTGATAGCAAGCCAGTGATGAGAAACCGCAATCGGCGCCGGCGATGACGTTATCGCGGCCGACCAGGTTGGCGAACCGGATCAGCCACTCGGCGATCAGTTCGGGGTGCTCGACGATATTGCTGGCGTGGGTGATAACGCCGGGGATTATCGCCTTGCCGTCTGGGAGTTTGACCGTTTCCCACACTTTGTATTCGTGTTCGTGGCGGGGATTCGCGGCTTCAAACGAATAGGCTCCGGCATTAACTCGCAGCATATGGCCGGCGACGTCGGCGAGGGGCGCATCATGGATGCGCGGGCCTTCGTTGATGCCGTAGCAGGTGTGGAAGCGCACTTTTTCCTGCGCAATGCCCTCGATGCTGTGGTTGATCGCCTCGACATACATGTCGGCCTTTTTTCGGCGGCCGCTTTCATCGAGAGTCGGGTCATTGAAGATTTGGGTAAGGAAGGGGTCGTCGATCTGGACCTGAAACCCGGCCTCGACAATGGCCAGGTATTCATGGCGAAGCGCCGCCCCAACCGCATGAAAGAACTCCTCATCGGTGGCGTAGAATTCGTTGCCGCCGACCCCGCTCGGCGCCACCGCCGGGACGAAGGCGGCATGGTATTCGTGACCGGCGAGTGCCGCCTTCAGATTGTCGAGGTCGGCGGCGAGCGCATCGTGTCCCTTGTAACTGACGGGTCCAACGCAAGCTGTCGGATGGATCGGTGCCACCGCTCCACCCAGCACCGAGCGCTGAAAGTAGTCTTCGTAATACTCGGGAAACGCCGCGACTTCGGCGGCAAACGCCTTATAGGTTTCGTCCGGCCTCGGCTCGAATCCATCAAGCCGTTCATTGACGTAGGTAAAGAAGCTGGGTTTCGACATTTCGCCGTCAGTAACGACATCAACGCCGGCCTCAATCTGCCTGGCGACGACGCCAGCGACCGCATCGCGTATCTGCCGCTGATAGGCCGCGGAGTCATACGGTGCGCCCGCCAGCCGGGGTTGCATTAAATCAAGAAGTGTCGGTGGCCGCGGCAGACTGCCGACGTGCGTCGTAAGGATACGGTCAGCGCTTGGCATCAAAGGGCTCGTCAGACGTCCGCCGACGCGGCGCACCTACCGCCGTGCTTTGCGCTTCGCGTAGCGGAGGTCGCGGGCGGCTTTCTGTTGCGCCTTGAGTTCGATCTCGCGGGCCGCCTCTTCAGCTTCCAATGCCGCCGCGGCGGCCGCTTGCTCAGCGGCCGCGGCCGCCTCTTCGGCTTCCCGAATGGCTTTTTCCTCAGCCAGCTTGGCGTCGGCCGCGGCGCGTGCCGCCTTGCGTTCGACGGCGCGGGCTTCTCGAGCCTCCTGCCTCGCCAGTCGTGCCGCGCGCTGTTCGACGACGATGGGATCGTCGTAGGCGGGCCGCGCCCGAAACTTCTCCAGCGCGGCCTGTTTGGCTTTCGCCGCTGTGTCCAGCCGCTCGTTCCAGACGCTGCCGCTCTTGGCGTTGCTGAAGCCGGTCGATGAGCGGCCGCGGTTTTTAGAGGCGATGGAAGTATCCTTTCGATGAGGTCGTACGGTTTCTTAGAGGAACTAGAGAAAAATCCTACCCATACGATTTCGGGCACGGCGAGGGCAGCGGCGGAGCACTGGCGTTTAGCCGCACTTGAAGGAATCGATCATTTTCTCGATGTCACGCGCGTCGCTCTGCGCGGTCGTATCTTTGATTTCGCCATAGGCGTAGTGGTTTGATCGCAGCTTGTTGCAATACCAGAAATGCGCAACGAACCGATGCGCACCGCCTGTCTCGCCCAACTCATACTGGAATGAATGCCGTTGGGATTGTCCGGTCGATGACGCGGTGTCCCCAGCAAAGGGTGAAAACCGTTCGCCCCGCTCTACCAGTCCCGCCTCAACCAACCCCTTGGCGACGTCCTTCGACCAGGCTTCCTGGGGTAACCGGTTGGCAAAAATATGCAGCGTTGATTGGCTCTTGCCGTATTCGACGCCGGTCACGCTAATATTGTTGGTGGCGCCTTTGAATTGCCATCCGCTGGCTACTTCCGGCAAGAGCAGGCTTTGTGCCGGGATGTCGGTGGCACTGAACGAGGTGTGGACAACCGCGACGATTGCCACCAACACCGGGGCAACGACCAGCACCACAAGCGTCGCCCCAATCTTGGCCGATAGTTTGTCGACATATCGTTGAAAACGTTTACGGCCGAGAGCGCCCATTAGCAGGCCACCCAGAACCATGACTGCCGAGGGGATAAAACGGGCTTCGAACACATCGGCGACCAAATGAGCAGCGGCCACGACCAACAAGATGACTCCGAGGTCGATCAGGATGATTTGTGCCGTGTCGCGCAGTAGCCAAACGCCGACCCCGAGCAGGATGATTCCGGGTACCGCCAGTATTTCCGGGGCCACCCGGGTGGCGACCATGCTGCCAACAATCCAGAAGAAGGTGAAAAAACAGATTGCCAGGGCCGCCGACAGGGCGACTTCTACACCGGTCTGGTTTTCGCCGCGTAGCGGCTCGGACTTCGAAGAACTCATTGGGCCTGCCCTCCCCCCAAGGCGTGGCTAACAAAGCGTGGCTAACAAGGCGTGGCTAACAAGGCTTGGCTAACAACGTGCAACCCGCTTGCGTTTGGCCGTCAACGCGGCAGCTTCGCGGATAACCTATCTTATCGCCTAACGATTTCCGACGGCAGCCCCCCCGGCCGAGTTGCCGGCGATGCGACCGAACACGGCGCCCGACGTAAGCCCGGTTCCGCCGGGGTAGTTGAAATAAAAGAGCCCGCCGACCATTTCTCCGGCCGCATAGAGACCGGGTGTCGGCAAGCCATCGGTGTCGATTACCTGGCCGCCGGTGTCGATCCGCACACCGCCAAACGTAAACGTAATCCCACAACCCACGCCGTAGGCCTCGTAGGGTGGCGTGTCGAGCGGGTTGGCCCAGTTTGATTTCGGCACGGCGAGCCCCTGCGTATGGCGGCCATCCTTAACCGTGGGATCGAACGCAATATCGGTGCGCACCGCCGCGTTATAGGCCTCTATTTCGTTCAGGACCCCGGCTCGATCGACCCCGTCGAGCTTATCGGCCAGCGCTTCGAAGGTGTCGGCTGTCACTTTGGTAACCTGGCGAATCCGATATTCGTCGCGTAGCAGGTGGGTCACTTTTTGATCGAAGATCTGCCACGCAAAATTGCCGGGTTGCTCAAGAATAACACGCCCGTATTTCGCGTAGGTGTAGTTGCGAAAGTCCGCTCCCTCATCGACGAACCGCCGACCCCGGGCGTTGACCATAATGCCGAACGGATAGCTGTGTTTTTGAAATCCATCGCCCACCGCGAGGTCACCAAAGGGCGGCGCGTTCATGTCCCAGCCCACCGCATGGCAGCCCGACCAGTGGCCCCACGACATCGCCCCGGCGTCCAGCGCCATGCGAATACCGTCGCCGCTATTGAACCGTGAGCCGCGCACCCGCGCCAACTCCCAACCCGGACCGAGATAGCGGGTGCGCCACTCGGTATTGGCCTCGAACCCGCCGGACGCGAGCACGATAGCCTTGGCGGCGATTGTTTGGGTCTTGCCGTGCAGGCGGACCCGCACGCCCCGGATGCCATCGTCGTCGCGTATCAAGTCTTGGGCGCGGGCGTCGTAGAACACTTTAATCCCTGCTTTCGCTGCCCCGGCATAAAGTGCGTCGACCAGACCGGGGCCGCCGCCCCACGCTTCAACCGTTAGGCCACCCCAGAAACGGAACCGCCCATCGATCTTGAATGCCTGGCGTGCGTACATCGGCGCAAACCGCACGCCCTTGCCGCGCATCCATTTGAGTGTCTCGAAGCTGCGCGAAACCAGGATCTCGGTTAGATCGGGGTCAGCGCGATACTGCGTAACACGCGCCATGTCATCGAAGAAATTGTCGAAACCATAAGTTCCGAAGTCGGTCGTCCGTTGCTCTTCCTCGGTGAGGTCGGGCATCAGCGCGAGCAGGTCGTCGATCCCATCATAAACCACGCGCATGGCGCCGGCGGTAAACCGGCTGTTGCCGCCTCGTTCGCCTTCGGGTGCACGTTCGAGAACAATCACCTCGGCGCCGCGTTCACCGGCCGCGAGCGCCGCGCACAGGGCTGCGTTGCCGCCACCGACGACAACCACATCGGCATCGAGATCGCTACTATTCGCCATCGTGGGAGGACCGCTCAGGTCGTGGAACGCGTGAGCCTATTCCACTAGTGTGGCCGGCGCCAAGCTGACAAGCCGATACGACATACAGGGGGAGAAATTCGTTGTCGGACTACGATGTAATTGTTGTTGGTGCGGAAAACGCTGCCTCGGCGGCCGCGACCTCTGCCCGCGAACAGGGTGCCAACCGTGTGCTCATACTTGAGAAGGCGTCCGAGGCCATGCGCGGGGGCAACACGCACTACAGTGGCGGTTTGTTTCGAATCGTGTTCGACACCACTGAGCAACTGCTTCCTCTGGTTCCCGATGTCGAAACTCAAGCACCCGGATTCTTGGCCGGCGTGCCGCCCTATACCAAAGACGAGTTCTGGCACGACCTCAAACGTGTCACCGATGGCCGCACCGATCCCGAACTCGCCGAGATTCTAATCAGTCGCTCCCGCGACACGATCCACTGGGTCAAGGAACAAGGTGTCGTGATGGAGGCCGCGGTTTCGCTGAGCGCGATCCGGGTCGATGGCGAGATCAAATGGCCTACCGGGGCGGTGATCCGCGCCAAACAGGAAGGCGTTGGCCTGTCGAAAACTTGGTTTCGGATCGCCGCCGAGCGCGACGTTGAGGTTCGCTACGAGACCCGCGCCGCCAGCCTCTTGCAAAACGACAAAGGCCGGGTAACCGGTGTCGTCATTCACGATCAAGATGGTCTTCACGAGGTCACGGCCAAAGCGGTGGTGTTGGGCTGTGGCGGGTTCGAAGCCAACCCGGCCTGGCGCGCCCGCTACCTCGGCCGCCCATGGGATCATGCCAAAGTCCGCGGCACGCCGTTCAATACCGGCGACGGCCTCAAAATGGCCTTCGACGTCGGCGCGCTACCCTATGGCCAATGGACGGGTTGCCATTCGACCCCCATCAATGCCGAAGCGCCACCCTATGGTGACCGCAAGCTCACCGACAAAACCAACCGCCTGTCGTACCCGTTCGGGGTGTTGGTCAATACCGACGGTCAGCGCTTCTTCGATGAGGGTGTCGATTTCCAGTGGTACACCTATGCCAAGCTCGGCGGTATCATCCTCAACGAACCCGGCGGCCTCGCCTACCAGATCTTCGATGCGAAATCGGTGCATCTCCTTGAAGGCCGCTACGGTACCTCCGAGCCGATCAAGGCGGATACACTCGAAGACCTGGTCGCGCAGCTTAATGTCGATCACGGGGCATGCCTACGGATGCTCGAAGCGTATAACGAGTCCACAACCAACGAGGGTTTTGATCCGACCGCGCTGGACGGCCTCGCAACCAAAGATCTGAGCCTGCCCAAATCGAACTGGGCCCAACGCATCGACCAGCCCCCCTTCGTCGCCTATCCCGTCACCGGCGGCATCACCTTCACCTTCGGCGGTGTCCGCATCAACGAGCGTGCCCAAGTGATTGATGTCGGCTGGAACCCGATTCCCGGCTTGTTCGCCTGTGGCGAGATGGTTGGCGGTCTGTTTCACAACAACTATCCTGGGGGCACCGGTCTCGTATCGGGCGCGGTATTCGGCCGCATCGCTGGCGCGTCGGCCGCGGGTGAATAGCGGAGGCCCCAACCAGGAAGTTGCGCCACAACCAACCCATGCCCGATCTGCAAACGAAAATCCCGGCTGTATTCATGCGCGGCGGCACCAGCAACGCGCTGGTTTTTCATCGTCACGACCTGCCCGATGATCCGGCCGACTGGGACCCCATCTTTCTCGCCGCGATCGGTAGCCCGGACCCCAATGGCCGCCAGCTCGATGGCATGGGTGGCGGCATATCCTCGCTATCCAAAGTCATCGTGATCGGACCACCGAGCCGCGCCGGCGCCGATGTCGACTACACGTTTGGTCAAGTGGTGGTCGATCGGCCACTGGTCGATTACGGCGCCAATTGCGGAAATATGTCCTCGGCCGTCGGCCCCTTTGCCGTCGATGAAGGCTTAGTGCCAGCGACCGGGGCGAACGCGCGCGTGTGTATCCACAACACCAATACCGGCAAGATGATCGTTTCCGAGTTTCCGCTCGAACACGCGCGAGCCGCGGTTGATGGTGACTATCAATTGTTGGGAGTCGCTGGCGCTGGCGCCCGCATCCGTCTCTCGTTCGATGATCCCGGCGGCGCGGTTACCGGCAATCTTCTGCCGACCGGCAATGTGCGCGATACGCTAGACGTTCCTGGTCTGGGCCGGATCGAAGCATCGCTGGTCGATGCCACCAATGCCGGCGTGTTCATTCGCGCCGGTGTCGTAGGCCTGCGGGGGACCGAGCTTCCGGATGCGATCGAAGCCAATGCAGAAACCCTGACCGCGCTCGAATCGATCCGTGCGACCGCCGCCGTCGCCATGGGATTGGCAGAAAACGTTGAAGATGCGACGGCGCGCTCGCCTAGCAATCCCAAGATAGCCCTCGTCTCGCCACCCCAATCGGCCACGACTCTGTCGGCTGATACGCTCGACCCCGTAGCCATGGATCTCACGGTCCGCATGATCTCGCTCGGCCGGCCGCACCGCGCGGTCCCGCTTACCGGCGCGATGTGTCTGGCGGTCGCTGCACGAATCGACGGCACCTTGGCCCACGAGATGATGCGGGCCGACCAATCCGGTGACGTTCGCATCGCGCATCCCTCGGGAATCATCGATCTCGCCGCTGACGTGCATAACAATGCGGGATCGCCCGCGGGGTGGCACGCAGATCGCGTCGTTGTTTACCGCACCGCGCGACGCTTGATGGAGGGATCGGTCCTGATTCCAAAACATCGACTTGGCGCGGCCGACACCGCACAGATCGCATAGCCCTGCCTCTTGATGGAATCCGGATATGCGCCCAACCCAACGGCTTCGCAAACTCCTGGACGGTGATGATGTTCAAATCGCCCCCGGCGCCTTTGATGGTATTTCTGCGCGATTGATCGAGCAGGCCGGCTTCAACATCGTTTACGCAAGCGGTGGTGCCATTTCGCGCAGCATGGGCTACCCCGACATGGGGCTGCTCAGCATGAGCGAGGTCGTGGCGCGTCTGGCGCCTATCCTCAACAGCGTCGCGATCCCGGTGATCGCCGATGCCGACACCGGCTACGGCAACGCGCTCAACACGCAGCGCGCCGTGCGCGAGTTCGAACGCCTGGGCGTTGCCGGGCTCCACTTGGAAGACCAGGTCTTTCCCAAGCGTTGCGGCCACTATGACGACAAGTCCGTGATACCGCTCGCGGAGATGGCGCAGAAAATCCGCGCCGCGCGCGACGCCGCTGCCGATCCCGATCTGGTGATCATCGCGCGTACCGATGCGATCGCGGTCGAAGGTTTCGAGTCGGCGATCATCCGCGCCGCGGCCTATGCCGAGGCCGGCGCCGATATGCTGTTTATCGAAGCCCCCCAAAGTGAGCACCAGATCGAAGAGATCGGTCGGCGCATTCCGCAGCCCAAGCTGATCAATATGTTCCTTGGCGGCAAGACCCCGGTGGTTCCGCTCGCTCGCCTGAAGGCGTGGGGCTACCGCCTGGTGATTGTGCCCTCCGATATGCAACGCGCCGCCTTGTTCGCGATGACCGAAGTGCTGCAGGAATTAAAGCAAGAGGGCAATAGCGCGAAGCTCGCCGACCGGATGGCGAGTTTCGCCGATCGCGAGGAAATCGTCGGTACGGCCGCTTACATGGACCTCGATGCGAATTACCGCGTGGAGTAGACGCGCGTGATCGATGATCACTACCTCGAAGCCGGCCTAATTGCCCTCAGCCGGGTCGGGGAGAGCCATTGGAATGAAGGCCATACTGGTGCTGCCGTCATTGCCGCCTATTACTTCGCCCGCGAGCAACACCTCGACGATGCTGCGGTTGCGGCGCTGGCGCGACAAATCAATCGGTTGATTGCCAAACATGAGGACCTGTTCGAGCCGCATGATCTGCATAAGGGTGCGCGGCAGGGAAGGGATGCAGATGTCGCGCCGCTGGTGACCGCGCTCGATCACAATATCGGCGACCTGCGTGCGATCGGCCATAACGTCATCTTCGCGACCCTCGCACTCAAGGCCTTGCAGCAAATGCCGTGGTTAGCGACGCCGGCAACCGTGGCGGGACTGGTATCATTGCTCCGCCAGTTCGACGATTGTCAATCGGCGTCCAAAATTGACCCCCAATCGGCGTGCAATATTGACCCCCCTGAGCGGCACGGCGGAGGTTGTCCCGGTAGTCAATAGGGGGGACCCGAGCGGCTTCGTGTAGCGCCTTGCGGTGCGCGGAGCGAAGCCGCGTGGGAGGTACGGGTTGACCCAGCGGGGCAAGCGGGCCGCAGGCACGGCCTGCCGGGTCAGCAGCGGTTCTTGAAGCGCCAGCTCTCGTTGCCGGTCTCGATGATCTCGCAATGGTGGGTCAGGCGGTCGAGCAGGGCTGTGGTCATCTTGGGGTCGCCGAAGACGGAGGGCCATTCGCCGAAAGCGAGGTTGGTGGTGACGATGATCGAGGTGCGCTCGTAGAGCCGGCTCATCAGATGGAACAGCAGCTGGCCGCCGGCCTGGGCGAAGGGCAGGTAGCCGAGTTCGTCGAGGATGACGAAGTCGCGTCGGATGAGCTGGTCTGCGGTGCGGCCCTGGCGTCCGGCACGGAGTTCGGCCTCGAGATGGTTGACCAGGTCGACGACGTTGTAGAAGCGGCCGCGTGCGGCCTTGCGGATGCAGGCGCGGGCGATGGCGACGGCGAGATGGGTCTTGCCGGTGCCGGTGCCGCCGACCAGCACGATGTTGCGCTTGCCCTCCAGGAAGCCACCTGTGGCGAGTTCCTGGATCAGGGGCTCGTTGACCGGTGAGGCGGCGAAGTCGAAGTCGGCCAGCTCCTTGGCCGTCGGCAGCCTGGCGGACGCCATCTGGTACTTGATGGAGCGCGCCTGCTTGTCGGCGACCTCGGTCTGCAGCAGCGTACCGATGATCTGCTGCACCGGATGACGGCGCTTGAGACCGTCGGCGAGGATGTCGTCGTAGGCGGCGCGCATGCCCGCGAGCTTCAACGCCGTCATCATCGCCAGCACCTCATGACGCTCCATGACCGGCCTCCCTCAGGCGATCGTAGCGCTGACAGTCGGCCACCGGCCGGTGGCGAAGCTGCAGGCCCTCGGGCGTCGGGATGGTCGCCGGCGGTGCCGGCTGGCACTGCCGGGCGAGGATGTTGAGCACGACGTCGGCGCTGCAGGCGCCGAAGTCGAGCGCCTCGGCACAGGCCGCCTCGACCGCCTCCAGCCCGTCCTCCTGAACCGCCGCGAGGATCCTCACGAACTGCCTGTCACCGTCGTCGCAACCCGTCAGCCGGGCCCGTATGCGGCCGAGCGCGCCGGGCAGTTGCCAGCCCTTGAAGGGCGCGCCGTTCCTCAGCGCACCAGGCTTCCGCGTCAGGATCGGCACGTAGTGCCACGGATCGTAGGCGATCTCGCCGCGCCCGAAGCTCCGGGGATGCTCGGCGACGGTCTCGCCGTCCTGGCGGATGACGATCCGATCGGCGTAGGCCCGCACGTCGACCGGCCGCCCGACGGCACGGGCGGCGACGCTGTAGTGGTTGTTGTCGAAGCGCACCAGACAGGTCTTGGACACCGCCACCTCGGTGGCGTGGAAGCCGTCGAAGGGGCCGCGATAGGCCATCAGGAAGGGCCGCTCCTCCTCGAACACCTGCCACACCGTCTTGCCCTCGATCGTCGGATGCGGCCGCTTCTTGGCGTCCTCGATACACCGATCCATCAGCCACGCGTTGATCTCGGCGTAGGAGCGGCCCCGCGGGATGGGCACGAACAGGCGGCCGCGGACGTCACCCACCTGCCTCTCGACCTGCCCCTTCTCCCAGCCCGCACCCGGAGTGCACGCCACCGGCTCCACCAGATGGTGGGAGCACAGCTCCAGAAAGCGCCGGTTGTAGGCGCGCTCCTTGCCGACGAAGACCATGCTCACCGCCGTCTTCATGTTGTCGTAGATGCCCCGCCGGCAGACCCCGCCGAAGAAGTGGAAGGCCCGTTCGTGCGCCTCGAACACCATCTCCTGGCTCTCGCGCGGGAAGATCTGAACCAGCTGCATGCGGCTGTAGCAGAGCCGCATGTGCGCCGCCTTCACCTTGGTCGTCACACCCGACAGGCGCGCGTACTCGTGGCTCCAGTCGAACTGGTAGGCCTCGCCGGGATCGAAGCTCAGCGGCACAAAGGCCTGCGACGGCGACAACAGCCGCCACCGCTACGCCAGGTCCTGGCGTAGCGGCGCACCGCGTCGTAGCCGCCGCCATAGCCCAGAGCCGCAAGATCTTCATGAATCCGCAGCAGAGACAGCCGATCCCGGCGCGGCTTCTTCTCGTTGGCCTCCAGCTGGCGCTCGAGCTCATCCACCCACGGTCCAAGCTTCGGCATCGGCTGGATCTTGCGCTCGTAGCTGTACGAGGTCTCATCGCCCCGCACCACCTTGCGCACCGTGTTCTTCGAAACCCTCAAATCCCGGGCGATCTTCTTGATCGGAACGCCCCTCACCAGATGATCCCGACGGATCCGCGCAATCGTCTCCACAACCAGCATCTCCCCCACCTCGTCTGTCCAAACAACGAGGTGTGTTCAAGAGCACAAAACCAGGGGGGTCAATTTTGGACGCCGATAACCCCCAATAGGGGGTCAATATTCCACGCCGAACAACACGTAACAGCGTGATGTCGCTCATGCGCTCGTCATGACTGTCTGTGCGAACATAATTGCGTTCCTCGAGGATGCCACGCATAACGCCAACCACGCCCCAGGTCCCGTGGTCATGAACGGGCGTCCATTGACCAGGTCGCCACACCAGCGCGTAGAGCGACAGGCTTTCATCATCGGCAACGAAGATTTCATTGCGCGCATAATGCTCCCGGTTCGATTGGAAGTGTTCGGGTTGCAGAAAGTCCTTGGGACCGGCCACCAGGCGTTGCATCAGCGGTGCAATCGAGGTTACGCAATCTGCCGGTATCTCGGATTGGGCCACACAGCCCGCGCACTCAGCGATGAAGTCCGTAAGCGAATATGTGTCGGTCAAGGTTACGCCGCAGCGGCTCTGAAGAATGGCCGGCTTCCTCTGATGATAATCCGGTGCATCACGCGTCGCTCGGCGCGGTAGTCGGCCAGCGTGTAGTGAATGGTCGACGCCTTGTCCCAGATCGCCACCGCATTATCGTCAGGGCTTGGGAGGTCATAACGCGGCCGCGCGATAGAACGGTCGCTCCCCTTCGATCATGATGCGGTGCATCAGCCGTTCTTTGGGCCCGTAATCGGCCACCGCGTAATGTTGGGTCGCCATTTCATCCCAAATCGCGATCGAGTGCTCCTGCCACGCGAAGCGCAGCTGGAACTCGGGCATGCGCAGATGCGCAAACAGCATGCGCAGCAGTTCGGCGCCCTCATGATCACTCAACTCTTTGATCCCGCTCGTGAAATACGCGTTGACGAACAAAATCTGACGGCCCGTCACCGGGTGGGTTCGCACCAGCGGGTGCTCCATATCGGGGTGGTCGGTCTCGGCCTGGCGCAGCAGTTCGTAACCGTTTTCGAGGGTTGGGAAATATTCCTTATACGCCCATCCGATGTTATGAACCGCCGTCAGACTGCACAGAAATTCCTGCATCGTTGGTGACAACGCCTCGTAGGCGGCACACATGCTAGCCCACAATGTATCGCTGCCCGCGGGTGGCAGTTTCTTGGCCCGCAAAACCGCGGCAAGCGGTGGTTTTTCAAAAAATGTCACGTCGGTGTGCCAATAGGCGAAGCTCGTTCCGGGCTCAACCGGCGTGTCCGCGCCGCCGGTTTCGATCAGAGAGATGTCGGGATAGTCGTCGCTCAGCGTGTTGAAGAACGGGTGTGTGACAGCGCTGCCAAAGATTTGGGCGAGCGCGCGATGCTGATCCGGGGTGATGTCCTGGTCGCGAAAAAAGATAACCTGGTTCTCAAACAGCGCCGCTCTTATTTCTTCCGCAGCCCGATTGCTGAGCGGCCTTCGAAGATCGAGCCCGCTGATCTCGGCGCCAATAACCGGCCCCAGCCGCCTTACCTCGATTGTTTCGTACGGCATGCCTTAACCGTCAGGCGTAGTAGGCGTCAAACGGTTCAGCCGGCAGCAGTTCCTTGAGCCGGTCTCGGGTCGTTCGCCATTTTTCATCGCCGTCGCTGCTGCCCACGGGTCCGGCCGATGTCTCGAAATCCTGGATCGCGATGTCGGTGATGTACTGGATTGAGAAGGCGGCCAGTTCCCGATGAAGTGGCGCTGCCATGTAGGTGGCATACGCCTCGACCGAATCGAAGGCTGCAATGATCGCGTAAGGATAGTCCGTCGATTTGGCGGCAGTCAGGTTGCGGCAATAGCCAAAGCTGATGATTCCCTCCAGCGTCGCGCGAATCCGTTCGGCATAATCGTGGATCCGGCGGTGGGCGTCTTCGCTCACCCCCTGGTCGAAGCGAAGCAGCACGACGTGATGGTACATGCGCGGGTTCCTCCTGCGACCGTTCGAGATTACCGAATTCTCGACCCCAAAACATTATTGTCGGGCTTGAGTCGCGAGTTTAGCACGAGCTACGGGCGGCCCGCTGCCGGAGCCCGACTCAGGTTCCGCTGCCATGGTCGAAGATCCCGGCGCCGGTCATCTCGGCGGCGATGACATGGGTGGTATGAACAACAGGATTGAGTTGGCGCACGGCATCGGCGCTGAGCAAGCTCAAGCGCTCGCAATCGGTGATGAATCGATCACGCTCGGCCGCTCCCGTCAGCGGCGCGGCAAGGGCGTCGAACTTACCGACATAATCTGGCCACGCCCACGGGTTGGCACCGTTCGGATGGGCGTTGGCGACCGTTTTTTCGCTCGTGATGGTGCGGCCATCGGCCAACGCGATTTCAACCCGGCCGCCGAACGCACGTTGAGCTGGATCGGGATCGTGGTAACGCGCCGTCCAGGCGGGATCCTCTACAGTCGCGATCTTGCGCCACAGCGCCACTGTCGAGTCGCGCGCGGCGCGCGCCGGCAGGTAGCTGTCGACGTGATGCCAGGTGCCATCCTCCAGAGCGACTGCAAAAATGTACATGATCGAGTGGTCGAGTGTTTCACGGCTGGCTGCGGGATCGAACTTCTGAGGGTCATTCGACCCGGTGCCGATCACCGTGTGGGTGTGATGACTGGTATGGATGGCAACCCGCTCGATCGCCGTCGGATCGGCGATCTGGCTGCGCATCTCGAACGCGAGGTCGATCAATGCTTGGGCCTGGTACTCGGCCGAATAGGCCTTGGTATAAGTCTCCAGCATTTGCCGTGGCGGATTGCCAGGTGCTGCGAGCGGTACCTGATAATCGGCGTCCGGGCCGTCGAGCATCCAGGCGATAACCGAGTCTTCGCCTTCATAGATCGGGCTCGGCGCCGCTTCACCGCGCATCGCCCGATCGATTGCTTCGATCGCCAGCTTGCCGGAAAACCCGGGCACGTACGCTTTCCAGCTCGATATCGTGCCCTTGCGTGATTGCCGGGTCGAAAACCCGAGATGCACGGCTTGATTGATCGCCTGATATATGATCTCGGTTGGCAACCCCAACAGCGAGCCAACCCCGGCCGTTGTCCCGGCGGCCAGATGCGCCACGTGATCTTTTTTGTGGTGGTGCAGATTGATTCCCTTCATCAGGCCGACATGCACCTCATAAGCGACCGCGATAGCGCGAACCAGATCGCGTCCACCGCGCCCCATCTGCTGCGCGGTGGCGATTTGCGCCGCGATGTTGTCGCCGGGATGGCCGAATTCGGTTGCCAGGAACGTGTCGTGGAAATCAAGTTCGCGGACTGCCGTGCCGTTGGCCCACGCCGCCCACTCCGCGTGGACCGTGGTTTGCGACGGCAACCCGAATAGGGTCGCGCCGAGCTCGCGTGGGTGGGCGATTGCCATCGCCCGGGCTGCAGCGACCGGCTCACGATTGAGGCCGGCCAGCGCGACAGCGGCGTTGTCGACGACGCGGCAGCACACCATGTCGGTCACATCGTCATCGATTGGGGGTTGACTGGCAGCGTAGGCCGCGAGTTTCCAGGCCAATTGGTCTTCGCGCGCCAGCTTCGCCGCCGATGGATGAACTCTAACGTCGTGCTGTTCCAAAACGTCTCCCCCAACCACATAATCCCAACAGGCTTGACTCGGGCGTTCCTATTCGCCGGTAGACTACAGAACGACATGAGCGACCCCTATCGATTTTGCATTAACGGCGGGTTCAGCGCACGACCAATCGATGAGGTCGTCGAATGGTGGCAGTTCTGTGAAAGCCACGGCATTGGGACGACGGTTTCCGACTCGCCGACCCAGTTCCGCGACCTCTACGTCGCTGCCGCTGCGTGCGCGCTTGGCACCACGAAGTTGCCGATCTTTGTTTGTGTCTCAAATCCGATTTCGCGCCATCCGTCGGTCACGGCGTCGGCATTGCTTGCGCTCAATGATATTGCACCCGGGCGCGTCGTGTTCGGTATCGGCACCGGTGACAGTGCGTTGTGGAGCGTCGGCCTCAAGGCCGCCAAGCTGGCCACTTTGCGTGACTATGTTCAGGCCGTCCGCGCGTTGCTACGGGGTGACACCGCGACCTGGCAGGGCCACAGTTTTCGCGGTGAGTGGAGCAAGTGGTCGGCGCCGGTCGACATTCCCATCCTGGTCGCGGCCGCGGGCCCCAAAGCGCTGCAGCTCGGTGCTGAGATCGGCGACGGGTTGATCATTTCACTGGGCTTTTCGCCCGCCGACATAACCGGCATCTTTGATATTATCGACAGCGCGTGTGCCAATGCCGGGCGTGATCGCAGCGCCCTCGAATTGTGGTGGCAAGCTGACGTGACGTTTGCTGAGAGCCTCGAGGAAGGGGCGGCGAGCGCGTTGGGGTGGGGTGTGGAATGGCTGACGCTTACCACGGTGGATGGTAAGGGTGTGCCCGAGCACTTGCACGACGCTTTGGTAGAGCTCAACCAAGATGCGCGCACTATCGCTACCGCCTACAAGGACGAGGATCGCGACCGCATCCGCGTCGCCCGCGCCAAGGAGCTCGGGCTCTACGATTGGCTGATCGAACGATCGCCGCGCCTGTGGGGCACGCCGGCAGATGTCGTCACGCGTCTCGAAGAACTCGGGGTCCTCGGCCTCCACAATTGGATCTACTACAACATCGGCCGCCGTGCCGACAAACGCGGGCTGGTGAAGACGCTGGCGAGGGAAGTCGTGCCTCGGCTCAGCTAGTGGATGGAATCCAACATATGGTACCCATACGATCGCGTATCCCGGTAGCTCGGCAGAAGGAAGCCCGCAGGCGATGCCTTTGCATCGTCGAGGGGTTTCGACGCACCGAGGGGCCGGGATAGGCGACCCACAGGGCGGCTTGCCGAGCTCGCCGGCCGCGTTACGCAAAGCTTCCGATGCGGCCAGCATCGCCACGCCTCGCGCGCCTAACCAGCGAACTCGGCAAGCCGTCATATGGGTACCATATGTTGGATTCCATCCACTAGCGCTTTCACGCCCGTGGCCGTTCACGGTCCTGTTTCTTGGCATCGCCCTCAAGCCTTGGGCGGACCATCGGTCGGCATCCCAACCATATCGGCGGGCGGGTAGTAATGCCGATCCCCTAGAGCGGCAACACGTTGCCAAAAGTCCGGCCCGGCGGCCAACCCATTGTCCAGCTTGTCGGCGGCCTGCCGCCACATGGTCCACGACTCCGGATGCAGGGTGCTGGCCTTTGCCAGCAACCCGGCACCGTCCTCCTGATCACCGGCTTCGCGGAGGTACAGCCCGAGTCGAAACAGCACATGAGCCTCGGCGATTCGATCATCCGGCGTCTGGCAATGGTCTCGCGCCGCATCGTGCGAGAATACGTGAACACTTTCAGCACCGTTTTCGGCCCAGTCTCGAATTGCTGCAACATACGTTGACCGGGCCTTTTTCATGGTGGCGGTAACGTTTTCCGGCATCGTCATGGTTTTGAAATCGAGCGCCCGGAAGCCCTCATAGGCGCCAGCGTTTTCGGCCGGGCGAACAATTCTGCCGGTCTCATCGATCCACACGGCCTGCGGTACGTTGACCATGTTGTAGAGCTCGGCGAGCCGGTGATAACGGTCGATCAGGACCGGATAAGTCGGCTTGGCTTCCGCAATCCAGGGTCGAGCCGCGTCAACCTCGTTGTCCATCGCAACCGCGATAACCACGAAGTCCCGGTCCTGATAATCGTCGTAGATCTTCTGCCACACGGGCAGATCCAGCCGACAGCCTCACCACGATGCCCAGGTCGCCAGGAATACTTTTTTGCCGCGATAATCCGACAGGCTGTGAACCCCACCGTCCAGGTCCGGTAACGAAAAATCAGGGGCCTCCAGTGAGGCCAGGCTGGCCGTGCGGGTTTTCGCCCCAACGCCAAACGCCCAGCTATCGCCGTTCCGGCTGCGGGCGAGGGGGTTGTTCATCCGTCGCCAGAATGCGGCGAGATTGATGAACCCTTCGCGCACGTAGTGGTCGCTGTGATCAACCGGCACCGGCACGCAAATATCATCGCGGCACAGTCCCTCAGGCTTCATGGTCCAACCCGAAACGATTTGTGTATCCACCGCCGATAACCAGAGCTCGTCATCGCCGCCCGGTTGTGCCGCGACCTCGACCGGTCCCAATTCCGTTAGCACGGTGGTCATGGTCATCTTCCTCTCGTCATGTTGCTGCTCTCCATACTACTCGCAGTAGCGCTCAAAGGGAGTGGTCGCAGATTCCGCGGCAGCCGCCTTTCGATCGTCGTTCGAAACGTGCTGTCGGCGAAGCGATCATGGCGTAGTATCTCGTCACTCCAGGAAATATCGACGGCGATCGCATGACAAGTTTCAATCCTGCCGTATTTATATCGAGCTTGCTTCGCCGAATGTCCGGGCGGCCGGCAGTCTGGATCGAGGCGGAAGACCTAAAGAGGCGTATTGATAGCGCCGAAGATTTGACGATTGTCGACGTCCGTGGATCCGAAGAATTTGTCGGATCTCTTGGGCATATTCCTCGGTCCCGCAACATACCCCTGGGAGATTTTGCCGAGAGGATCGATGATCTCCGGCCCTATAGCGATGGGTCCGTCGTTCTCGTATGTCTGACGGATAAACGCTCGACGAGCGCTGCCAACGAGCTGCGTGATGCCGGCTTTCGCGACGTGCCGGTTCTACGCGGTGGCATGCAGCGTTGGAACGCTTTGGGTTTTGATATTTCACGCACCGAGTCGTCTCCTGGGTCCGGTTAAGTCACCTACGGTGAACCCGAACACGGCCTATGGAACACCCTGATAAGTAGAGGGAAAAGACCTAATGTTCTACTTTAGATAGTCGTGCTCTATTGAGGCCGAAATGGAATATCTCATCGGCATTACTTGGTTCGCGTTGGCGATCACGACCGCCAGGATCGCGCGTCGCAAGCGGCGGCAATACGGATCGTGGTTAATCTATGGTCTTCTGGCTCCGGGGATTTCTCTTGTCGATGTCATGACGAAGCGGCGCTGGCGGTTCATTCCTGCCGCGGCGGAAAGACAAATACTCCCCTAGTCTTGCGCCGTCCGACCCAACGGTCGATTCAGATCGTGCCGCTCAATTTTTTCGCATAATTTCTAGGCACGGCCCAGCGTCGGGAACTCGGCGATGCCGCCGAGCGCGTCGATCTCCTGGAGCTGACCGAACAGTTCGCGTGCCGCGCCATCGGTGGCCGAGCCGCGCACGCAGTCCGAAAACTTGCGCCACATATCGTCGGTTGTGAGCGGTAACTTCGCATGGCCGCGTGCATAGCGGATTTCGCCGGCGTCGAGCACCTCGCCGTTGGCCAGCGTAATCGCAATTTTGTCCTCCGGTGCAAACGCCGGCGCGTCCGCGTCGGTTGCCTCGGTCGTCGCGATCGAAACCTTGGTCATGAAACGTTGAACATCATCGCGCTGCACGAACGCGTCGGATAGCTCAGCGAGTCCGGCACGACCGGCGATCGCCGCTGCCGCCATCGCGAATTCCTCGCTGAATTTGGCCTCGAGACCGGTTTGCGGGCGGTGATTGCGCAGAATGGCAGCTTGGGTTTCGCCGAGCGTGACGGTCACGGTATCGATTTCGTCGGGCTCGGTTGGGCGCGCGGCCATGAGGTCGAGGAAGCCATCGAGTGTACGGTGAACGGCGTAGCACATCGGATATTTCTTGACGTTGAGGCCAAACCGCAGGAGCCGCCATTCTTGACCGAGATGAGAAGTGGCGGCGTTGGTGTCAACCTCGCCCTGCGGCGAAATCGCCTTGAGGTACCCCAGCGGGTGCTCGAATACGTCGTCCGCGGCGGTCATACCGGCTTTTGCGAGCCGGGCCGCGAGGATGCCGCTCTGGGCGGCGCGGCCGACATGGAACGGCTTCGTCATGGTGCCGAAGTTCGCGGTCAGGCCGCCGGCATGCGAGGCCGCGATGCCAAGCGCACACCGGATCTGGGTGGGTGACAGCCGATGCAGGACGGCCGCGGCGGCGGCCGCTGCGATCACGCCAAAAATTGCCGTTGGGTGCCAGCCTTTGGCGTGATGCGGCGATTGGTCGCGATAGGCGAGATCGGCCCACACTTCGTAGCCGGCGACATAAGCTGTCACCAGATCGCGTCCAGTAGCGCCGAGCGCTTCGCCTTCGGTTAGCAGCGTGGTGACCAGCACCGAACTCGGATGGGCGTCCATCGCCACATCGTCGTAGTCGAGCGCGTGCGCCGCAGTTCCCGATATCAATGCCGCATCCGGTGCGGCGGCGCGGTTCGCGGAAAGGCATATCCGGGCCTCGCCATTGCCGCCCTGCAGCGGCACGACCGATCCTACGATTTTCGCAACCGGTTCATCCGCTCCGGCCGCCATGACGGCGACGCAATCGGTGAAGCCGGTCCGAACGATGTCGATTGCCTCGGGCGGAATATCATCAAACCGAATATCCCCAATAAAATCGGCGATCCGACCGGTGAGACCTTGGCTCATGGTGTGTTATCCCTCCAGCTTAGTCAGGCAGCCCAATTTCTGGTCGGCGGCGGGACACATTACAGTGAAAGTGGGTTCGGAGACACGCCGGCCCGCAAATCAACGAGACTTTCCCAAGATGTTTTCCCAAGAGAATTTTCCAAGAGGTTTTCCCAAGAGATTTTCCCAAGAGGTTTTTCAAGGAGGCTATCAATGAGTGTCGATGCTGCGCGATATCTCGAACCGTTTGATGCATTTCAGGTCGACCCCGGCGATATGGCGATCCAGACGGTTGGTGCCGTCGAAGGGGCGGTGCCGGAAGGACAGCTAACCATTCAGGTTCTCATGGTGACGGAAAACCTTCTGGTACTTAAGGTGACGCGCTCGAAGGGACTGATTGATAAGCCGCACCAGCACGATGATCATGAATCCGTCGCGACACTGATCAGCGGTCGCTTGCGAAATGTGATCGGCGATCAGACGTTCATCGCCGAAGCCGGCGCGTCCTGGCGCCATCCGCCTGGGGTCATCCACTCGAGCGAAGCCCTCGAAGACTGCGTCCAGATCGAGATCAAGACGCCACCCCGTAAAACCTGGATCGCGGCCGGCGGCTAGTGGATGGGTACCATATGTTGGATTTCATCCCCTAGAGCAATAAATGCTCTAGGAAGCCGGGGTAAACGGCCGCGCCTGGATCAGACGGAATGCGGTCAGGCAGGCCCCGGCACCGAGCAGGCAGGCCGCGCCGAACAGCACCGGCATAGCGGCATCGCCGCTGATGTCTGCGGTCCAGCCGGCAAACGGTTGCAGCAGGGCAAACCCCGCATAGCGCCACGCGTAGAACACGCCCATGCCGACGCTGCGATTCTCTTCTTGCAGGGCCTCGATCGACAGCGCCATCACCGCACCGGTCGGCAAACCAGTGGTCACGCCGATCGCGATGAAAAGCAGGTAAGTCTGTGAAGTGTACGGCACCAGCGCCAACGCCATCGCCATCGCGACAAAGCTCACCGCCATTACCAAATTCGGCCGCCTCGACCATTCGACCATACCGCCGCCAACAAACACCGAGATGGCATAGGCCCAGGTGCAAATACTGACCAGCGCGCCAGCTTCGCTGATCGAGAACCCCTGGGCATCGAGCAGCGTCGGCGCGAAACTGACGACGATCAGCAGCCCGGCGTTGAACAACACCCAAACCATTGCCGCCAGCGATACCAAGACCGCCTCGCGCCGTGAGATGCGAATTTTGGACAATCCGCGTGCCCCGTCGGTGGCGCTCGCGGCCACTTGGCGTGGCTGGTGGTAGAACATCCACACCAGGGCCAAAGCAACCAGGCTGAGCGCGGCGGTCGCATAAAAAACGACCGGCCAGGCATAGGCTTCGGCGAGGGCGCCCTGGGTCCCCAACGCGACGCCGATACCGATCGGCCAGCTTGCCAGCACGATCGCCATCGCCAACGCGAGTTCGCGGCCGGAAAACCAATCCGCGACCATTTTCGCAATCAGCACACCCAGCAACACGGTGCCGGCGCCAGCGATGACCCGGGCACCGGCGCTCACGTTGAAATCGAGCGCGGCGGCGCCGACCACGCCACCCACCACCATTAAGGCCAGGCCGATGATCACCAGCCGCTTATCGCCGTAGCGCTGGCCGAGATAGCCGCCGATCAGCGCGACGATGATGCCGGGCGCATCGAAGATCCCAATCAGGGTGCCAAGCTCGGCGTAGGAAATGTCAAGGTCGTCGACGATCAACGGCCCAACCGAGCCGACCGCCTGAAATTGATAGGCCCACGCGCCGCGGGCGATGAACAGCACCGCCAGGATAAACCAGCGGTTTCGGATCAGGTCAGGCACCGTTCGCCACCGCCGCGGTTTGGCGTCTGGCGTAGACGCCGCGCTGGGTGGCCACGTAGTCAATGCGGTTCTCGGCAAGCGCCTCGGCGCATTCCGCCGGCGCGTTGATGATCGGCTCTTCGTGCACGTTGAAACTGGTATTGATCAACACCGGCAGGCCGGTAGCCTGTTTGAAGCCTGCCACGATGTCGAAATAGAGCGGATTGGCCGGACGTTCGATGATTTGCGGGCGTGCGGTGCCATCGACGTGAACCACCGCCGGGATCTGCGCCCGCCAGCGTTCGTGAACAGCGCAGGTAATCGTCATGAAGCGTGCGGCATAGCGCTCGCCGGCACCAAGGTCGAACACGTCGTCGACGTCGGCGGCTGCGATTACCGGGGCAAACGGCATGAATTCCGAACGCCCCAATCGATCGTTCAAGGTATCGTTGATGGTCGCGTCGGCTGGTGAGGCCAGAATGCTGCGGGCGCCGAGCGCGCGCGGCCCATACTCCATTCCCTTCGTGTAAAGCGCCACGATATGGCCTTGGGCCAGCAGCGCTACCGTCGTGGCAAGCGAGTCGTCGGCGACGCGGTCAAAACGATCATCGTTTTGTAACAGCGTGTCGATCTCTTCGCCGTGGTCGCGGCCCAAATACACATCGCCGAGCCGATAGCGGTTGGCGAGCCAGGGGGCGATTCCGTCGCGATCCAATAGAAATTGCAGCACGCCGCCGGCGGCCAGGCCGGCGTCGCTCATGGCCGGGTAGATAAAAATTTCCCGTACACCGGTTTCGCGTGCGAGGCGGCGATTGAGCGCGACGTTGCCGAACACGCCGCCCGCCAGACCGAGATTGTCGGCCGGATGTCGCTCCAATAAGCGCAGCACGGCGCGGAGTGTAAATTCCTCAAGCAGCGCTTGCGCTGTTGCCGCCATATCTTCGCGGCTGAGGTCGCGCGCCACGGCGAACACCCGATCGCTCATCGCCGCATAAGTTGGGAAGTCGCTGACCACGCGCCCGTCATCGGCAACGTCGAAATGCGGCGCCAGGGCATCCAAACCGGTGGGTTCGCCATAGGCGGCGAGACCGGTCAATTTGCCTTCGTGGCGGTTCATTTTGTAGCCGAGTGCCATGGTCGCGTAACCATAAGCGAGCCCTAGGCTATCAATTCGCAGGGGCTCCAGCAGGCCTTCGTCGCCACCAAACCCGGGCTCGATCTGGCCGTTGCGGAAATTGCGGTGACTGTATCGGACGTTATCGCCGCCACCATCAGATGTGTAGAGCAGCGCGTTGTCCCAGTCGGTGTGGAACAAACATGGTAGCGCGTGGGCGTAGTGGTGATTGAAGAAGTGAACCTGCGCGTCGTCGCGAAACCCGGATTCGGTGAGAAACTTGGCTTTGTTGAAAATGCCGTCGGCATCGGTGCGCCGGGCTCGGACCAGTTCACGCTCCATACTTTTGTGTTTCTCGCGATGGCTCGCCATCCGCACGGCGCGCTCGGCGCGTCGTGGCAGCGTGAGATGGGTGTAGTAGCGCGACGGAAACGCCGCCCGTCCCAGACTAATCGCGCCGACGTCGGTCCGCGATGCGCCGGCAATCGCCAGACATTCGTCAATCGCCTCGTCCGGCACCCGCCCGCCATCGATCTTGACGCGCGTGAGTCGTTCGAGCTGGACCGCCGCCAGCATTCGGTAGTCGTCAAAGACAACCGCAACAGCGTCGTGATAGCCGGGGTGAATTCCGAGAGTAAGCACGTTTGGTCCGAAGATCTGCCGCGGCGGGCGGCCGCCAATCAATATCTCTCGCACCGGGCTCGGCGCAAGCTGTACCGCTAACGCCCTGGGGTGCGTTACTATTCGTTCTACGCAGATGGCATGAGCGGCAGATGATAGCCGAGCAGGGTGGACATATGGCTGACGATTCGCCGAAAAGCGCGACCAAGTTCGCGGTCCACGGTGTGATGAAGAACCCGGCTCGCGCCGATATCGACATCGGTTCCCATCGCGTTGTCATTGATGAACCGAAAATCCGTGGCGGCACCGACCAAGGCCCAACGCCGACCGAAATGCTTGCGGCCTCTTTGGTCGGGTGCACGAATGTCATCGTCAATCGAATTGCCGAACAGAACGCTATCAAGATTCACGCGCTGTCGATTGCACTTGAGACCACCTGCGACTTTCGCGGCGTGCTCGGCATCGCCACCGTCGAGCGGCCGTTTGTGCGTATGGACTTGACGATCACCATGACCACGGACGCGGACGATATTTCGGTTGCGCTGCTAAAGCGCGAGCTGCCGAAGCGCTGTCCGGTCAACGTGGCGCTCCGCGCCGCCGGTACCGATGTGATCGAGTCCTGGAACGTGATGGCGCCCTAGAGATCTGTCAACAAACTCGATTAGGAGAGGATTGCAGATGATGAAATTAACCCTGGCGCAGGCCGAAACGATGGTCGACGCAGCGTTGGCTAAAGGCGTGGAGCTCAAGCTCAAGCCCCTCACGGTAGCGATCCTCGACGACGGCGCCCATCTCAAGCTGCTCAAACGTCAAGACGGACCGGGCGCGGCGATGCGACCTAAGATCGCGATCGGCAAAGCGTTCGCCGCCGCCGGCCTTGGCATGGGCACCCGGCCTTGGGAGAGCGTTGCCAAGGAACGCCCGCTTCTCTTGCAAGGCTTCATGGCGCTCGCCGATGAATTTGTCGCGGTACCGGGTGGCGTCGTGATACGTGATGACGACGGCGAGGTTATCGGTGCGGTCGGCGTCTCCGGCGACTCGTCGGATGCCGACGAACAGTGCGCTGTTGCTGGCATCGAAGCGGCTGGTCTCACTGCCGATACCGGCGGCTAACCCGTTCTCACCGATGTTACCTTTGCCGCCCGTTGCCGCCGCCGCGCGCGTCTCCAAGCGCTTCGGCGCCACCCAGGCCCTCGATGATGTTTCGCTCGAACTTCGCGCCGGTCAGGTGCATGCGTTGGTGGGAGAGAACGGCGCCGGTAAGTCGACGCTGATCAAAATCTTCGGCGGTATCCACCGTCCGGATTCGGGCGCCACGCTAATCAGCGGTGCCACACGTCGCCTGCGCTCGCCGAGTGAAGCCCTCGCCGCCGGTATCGCGGTGATTCCTCAGGAAATCATGCTCGTGCCGGCATTGAATGCGGCCGAGAACGTGCTGCTTGGTTTGCTGCCAAGCCGGCGTTTTGCCGGCTTGTTACCTGGGATCGATCGTGACGAACTCCGTAAACAGGCGGCGGCGCGGCTGGCGCGGCTGAATTTCGCACCCGATTTTGTCCGGCCTGTTGGGCGTCTGTCCTACGCCGAACGGCAACTCATCGCGATCGCCAAGGCGCTGCACGACGATTTGCTCGTTTTGATTCTCGATGAACCCACCGCATCGCTCGAGCACCGCGAGGTTCAGCGATTGTTTGAAGTCATCGAGACGCTCAAACAGCAGGGAGTTGCGATTGTTTACGTATCGCACCGACTCGACGAGGTCGAAGCGCTCGCCGATGTTTGCACCATTCTGCGCGACGGGTGCGTGGTCGATGTCTCGCGCCGGGGCGATCTCGATCGCCAACGCATGACTAAGCTCATGACCGGCCGCGACCTCGAAGAATCACACCGCGCGCATAATCTTGAACCCGGTGAGTCGCTGCTGCGGTTTGATGGGCCTGAAACCTCGGTCGTGGGCACCTTCGACGTGCGCGCACGTGAAGTTGCCGGTGTCGCGGGATTGTTGGGCAGCGGGACAACCGCATTTCTCAAGCGCTTGTTCGGCGCCGGCGGGTCCCCAGCCGTGGTCGGCACGGCGCGCGGTACGATGACCCTCGAGGCACCGTCGCGAGCGATCGGTGAAGGCATCGGTCTGGTTCCCGGTGAACGTCGCGAAGGTTTGATCATGCAATTGACCGTGCGCGAGAACATCGCCCTGCCCAATCTCGATCGGCTCAGCCGGATCTGGCGGCTCGATGATCGCGCGATCGCTGGTCTTGTCGATCGGTTGATCGATGCCGTTGATATTCGGCCCCGCAATCCGGAGCTGCCGGTGCACAACCTCTCCGGCGGCAATCAGCAGAAGGTCATATTTGCCCGCTGGCTGGCCGGTCACATCAATCTCCTATTGCTCGACGAGCCCACCCACGGCATCGACATCGGTGCCAAGGTCGGCATCCATCGGTTGATTCGCCGCTTCGTTGAAGACGGTGGGGGGGTCGTCTTCGCATCCTCCGAGATGAACGAGGTGATGGCTCTTAGCGATAGCGTCTTGGCCATGCGGCACGGCCGCTTCGTTGCTAGGATCGCCCGCGACGACGACTACACCGAGCGCGCGTTGCGCGCGGCATTGGGCGGGTAACACCAAAAGTATCCGCAAGGGCATCCAGGATGGTATCCACACAGACCTCAAGGCAGGTGAGGGGACGATCGGTCGGCGCTGAATCGGCGCGGCCGGCGCTGCTCTCATTGGCCACGCTCACCGGGCAGATCCCATTGCTGGCGTTGATCGCGGTATGTGTGGTGGCGGGATTGATATCCGATCGTTTTCTGTCACCGATCAATATCAACAATGTGCTCCTGCAGGGCGCCGTGCTCACCGTGATCGTTATCGGCATGACCTTCGTGATCATCTGCGGCGGCTTTGATTTATCGGTCGGCTCGGTGGTCGCATTGTCAGGCTGCATTGCCGCGATGGTGATGCTGGAAGCAGGAATCGTGCTTGGCGTTGCGGCCGGTATCGCGATCGGTGCCGTGGTTGGTCTCGTGAACGGCATCGTCGTTACCCGGCTCGATGTCAATCCGTTCATTGCCACACTTGGCACCATGGTACTGGTGCGGGGCTCGGTATTTCTTGTGACCGGCGGCCGGCCTATCGTCGGCGAGGACGGACTCCCGGATTTGTTCAATGATTTTGCCACCGAGCGGTTGTTTGGCGTTCACTACCTGATCTGGTTGCCTGTCATCCTCGTGATCGTGTTCTCGTGGGTTTTGCATCGTACCGCCTACGGCGTGCGCGTGTTCGCCACCGGCGGCAATACCGAGGCCGCTTATCTCGCCGGCATCAATGTCAAACGAGTTCGCACGTCGGTTTATGTTTGGTGCGGGGCGCTGGCCGGGGTTGGCGGTGTGATGCTGGCCTCGCGGTTGCAGTCCGGCCAGCCTACCGCCGGCGCGTTCTACGAACTAACCGCGGTCGCCGCGGTGGTGCTCGGTGGTGCTGCGCTGTTTGGCGGCGAAGGCAAACTCTACAAAAGCGTTATCGGCGTCTTCATCATGGTTGTCCTCGCCAACGCCTTGAATCTCGCCAATGTGCATTCCTACTGGCAGGAGATTGCTGTCGGATCGGTGATCATTGCCGCCGCCGCGGCAGACCGCTGGCGGCACCGGCGCCAATAGCAAACCCCTCACCCCACCCTCTCCCCCGGGGTGAGGGCGGGCTTTGCATAAGTGGCGGCTTGGAGGTACCCCGCGCGCCGGGAAACTGCTAAGAATCGACAAATTTACTCAGCGGAGGATGCGATGAAAAAATTAATGCTCGCGGCGTTTTGTGCGCTGATGCTTATTGGTTGGCAGGTCCAGGCAGATGCCAAAACTATTGGTGTTGCCCTCGCCTCCGACACCAATCCTTTCTACATAGCGATGCTCAAGGGCATTCAAAAGCGTGCGGCCGAGCTCGGCTATGACGTTAGCGTCGTCAATGCCGACGAAGATATCGCCAAGCAACTCAACGGGATCAACGATCTCATTGCCAAGGGCGTTGACGGGATTCTCATCTCGCCAATCGACTCCAAAGCGTTATGCAGTGGCTTCGACAAAGCTAAAGCCGCGGGCGTACCGATGATGTCAATTGCGCGCGGCTCGGCCTGCAAGAGCCAATACCTTCACATCGCCGTCGACGAACGTAAGATCGGTGGAGAGATCGGCGCCTGGACCGCCAAGCAGCTCGGCGGTAAGGGCAAGGTCGCGATGCTGGCCGGCCCGGCTGGCGCCCAGGCGTTTATCAATTTTGCCGAGGGCTATGCCGATGAGATGGCCAAACATCCCGGAATCAAGATCGTCTATCGCCAGGAAATGTTGCTGACCCGCGAGAACGGCTTGAAGAACGGCGAGGATGCCTTGGTCGCCCACCCCGATCTTGCTGCCATCTATGGCGCCAATGATGAACTCGGCATGGGCGCCGCCCAGGCCGTTGCCGCAGCGGGGCTTGGGGGCAAAGTCATTGTCACTGGGATGAATGGAATCCCGCCCGCGGTCAAGGCCGTTAAGAAGGGGAGCCTGGGCCTAACGGTGTCGCTCAACCCGGTCGCCTGGGGCATTCTCGGTGCCAATACAGTCGATGGAGCTTTATCGGGCAAGAAACACGGCGCCAGGGTCTTTGTCGGTCATGCGCTGGTCGACAAAACCAACGTCGATAAGTTCATTCGCAAGTAGCCAAAGCGAAAATTAGAGTGAGGCAGCATGGGTCGCTGCCTCACCCGCAAGGAGTCCTAATGTCAGATCGTCAACGGGTCGTTGCGCGCGTCGTTAACGGCCAGCCCGCGAGCGATGGTGCCGGAGTTCGGTTGATGCGTATCCTCGGCACGCAAAACCTCGATCACCACGATCCGTTCCTGTTGCTCGACGAGTTCCGTAATGAAAACCCCGACGACTACATCACAGGGTTTCCGGCACATCCGCATCGCGGCTTCGAAACCGTGACGTACATGCTCGAAGGGCTCATGCGCCACGAAGACTCCGTCGGCAACAACGGTCTTCTCACGCCCGGATCGGTGCAATGGATGACGGCCGGGCAGGGGATCATCCACAGCGAGATGCCGGAGCAATCCAACGGATTGTTGTGGGGTTACCAGCTGTGGGTCAACTTGCCGGCCTCGCTAAAGATGGCCGAACCGCGCTACCAGGATATTCCCGCCGAACAGATCCCGGAAACCTCCGACCCGGGCGAGCGCGTTCGTATCATTGCCGGCGCGCATGCCGGCGTCGCCGGTGCCGCCGAAACGCTGACCGGCGTGACCTATCTCGATGTCCATCTTGAGGCCGGCGCGAGCTTTGCCCACGACCTCGCCGACGGCCACAACAGCCTCGCTTATGTCTACGAGGGTGCATTGACCGGTGCGGATACCGTCGGGCGTTCGGTCGAGATCGGACGCGGCCAGTTGGGCATCCTCAGCCCGTTTGGCGCGGTCAATCTTGCGGCCGAAACCGGCGCGCGTTTCCTCTTCATCGCCGGTGCACCGATCAATGAGCCGGTCGAACGCATGGGGCCCTTCGTGATGAACACCCGCGAGGAGTTGATGCAGGCGGCGCAGGAATATCGGGCGGGAACCTTCGCCGCCTAAGCGCCATGCCCGAACTGCCCGACGTCGCGATCTACATCGAAAGTCTCGATCGCCACATCGCCGGCGCCCGCCTCGAAGATATCAGGCTGTTCAACCCATTCCTGCTGCGTACGGTCGACCCCCCGATCGCCGCGGCCAAGGGAAAGCGGGTCGGCGCCTCTCACCGCATCGGCAAACGTATCGTCATCGGCCTGGAGGATGATCTTTTCCTGGTTATCCATTTGATGATTGCCGGCCGTTTGCGGTGGCGCAAACCTGGCGCCAAGCGGCCGGGCAAACAGGGACTTGCGGCGTTTGATTTTGCCGACGGCACGTTGATGTTTACCGAAGCGGCCTCGAAGAAACGCGCCTCGCTCCATGTTGTCCGCGGTGCAACCGCTCTTGCCGAGCACGATCCCGGCGGCATCGAGCCGCTCGACTGCGCACTCGAAGCGTTTGCGCAGGCGCTGACCGGCGAGAATCACACGCTCAAGCGTTCGCTTACCGATCCGCATTTGTTCAGCGGCATCGGCAATGCCTATTCCGATGAGATCCTGCACCGGGCGCGTTTATCGCCGCTACGGATGTCGCAAAAGCTGACGGACGAAGAAATCAGTCGCCTCTTTCACGCCACGCGCGACACGCTCACCGAGTGGACCGAGCGCCTGCGGGCGCAGACCGGCGAGGGATTCCCCGACAAAGTCACGGCCTTTCATGACGAGATGGCGGTGCATGGACGCTACCGCGAGCCGTGCCCCGATTGCGGCTCGCCCGTTCAGCGCATTGCGTACGCCGAAAACGAATGCAACTACTGCGCAACTTGCCAGAACGAGGGGCGCCTGCTGGCCGACCGTTCGCTATCGCGCTTGCTCAAGAAAGACTGGCCCCGCACCCTCGACGAACTCGAAAGGAAACGCAGCCAGCTTAAAGCGGGTTGACGAAAACCCGTCGCGATCAGGATCCGGGATTGGATGGTGCGGGCGGGCGCCCACGTCGATGAAGTATCCGGCTCAACCAGCGCCAGGTTTGTTTGCGTTGGTTTGGCGGGGAACGCCTCCTTGCCGCTTCTCGGAAATGAGCGTCCAGGTCGCGGGTGCCGATGATGTTTTCGGCGCAGCCGCACCCTTCGTTGAGCGCAATCTTCTCATAGTAAAAACGTTCGAAACTATCGCGTCGCATTGAATGCTTCCATGCCGTGGGCGAAGTCATAGCATCTTAACGTGTTACCGATTTCAGCGGCTCAAATTCAACAGCGTAATCGGCCATACGGCTTCCTCGCGTCGCGCATCAATCCCCGAAGTGGATACCCTGGGCGAGAGGGAGTTCGCTCGAATAGTTGATCGTGTTGGTCGCGCGTCGCATATAGTCCTTCCACGCGTCCGAGCCCGATTCACGGCCGCCACCGGTTTCCTTTTCGCCGCCAAACGCGCCGCCGATTTCGGCTCCGCTCGGCCCGATATTGACGTTGGCAATGCCGCAATCGCTGCCCGCGGCTGAAACGAAGCGCTCGGATTCGCGCACGTCGTTGGTGAACACCGATGACGCCAACCCTTGCGGCACCGCGTTGTGCATCGCAATGGCTTCGTCGAAGTCGCGATATTTCATGACGTAGAGGATCGGCGCGAAGGTTTCCTCGCACACCGTTTCGGTCTGCGCCGGCATCTCGACGATCGCCGGCCGTGCATAGGCGGCCTCGGGATAGTCGTCTTGCAACATGCGCTCACCGCCGCTCACCGCACCGCCTTCGCGGCTCGTGACGGTGTCGAGAACGAGCGCCATGCGTTTAACGGCGGCGTCGTCGATGAGCGGACCAACCAGGGTTCCCCCCTCGAGCGGGTTGCCGACGGCGATATCGGCATAGGCGTGCTGCAACCGCGGTACCAGATCGGCATAGATACTTTCGTGAACGATCAGCCGGCGCAGGCTGGTGCAGCGTTGGCCGGCGGTGCCGACGGCGGAAAACAAAACGGCCCGCACCGCCATCTCGAGGTCCGCGGTGGGCGCGACAATCATCCCATTGTTGCCGCCGAGTTCCAGCAGCGTGCGCCCCAGTCGCGCCGCCACCTTGGGCGCCACCTCGCGTCCCATTCGGCAACTGCCGGTCGCGCTGATCAAGGGCACGCGGGTGTCACTGACCAACGCATCGCCAACCTCGCGAGCCCCGATCAACACTTCGAGCAGCCCATCGGGCGCACCGCCTTCGAAACGCTTAACCGCCTGGGCCAGAATCTCGGCGCAGGCCAGCGCGGTGAGCGGCGTCTTTTCCGATGGTTTCCACACCACCGAATCCCCGCATACGATCGCCAGCGCGAAATTCCACGACCACACGGCGACGGGAAAATTGAACGCGCTGATCACGCCGACAGGCCCCAACGGGTGCCAGGTCTCCATCATCCGATGGCCCGGCCGTTCCGAGGCGATCGTCAACCCGTAGAGTTGGCGTGACAGGCCCACCGCGAAGTCGCAGATATCGATCATCTCCTGCACTTCGCCCTTGCCTTCTTCGAGGATTTTGCCGCTTTCCAGGGTCACCAGGCGGCCCAACGCGTCCTTGTGCTCTCGCAACGCTGCGCCGAACAGACGAATGAGTTCGCCGCGGCGTGGTGCCGGAACGTCGCGCCAGGTGAGGAATGCCCGCTGGGCGCGGGATATTTTGTCCGTCACCACGCCGGCATCGTCGCTGGTGAGTGCGGCGATTTGGCTGCCATCGATAGGCGTACGAACGCTGAGATCCCCGCCGGTGAGTGCCGCGAGGTCGAGCCCGAGGTCGCTCAGGATATGGTCGTGTGACATCGGCATCGCTTGCCCCTTCTTAGACGACCAGACACCGCGCTATGCTCGGTAATAAGATCGTTGTCTTCTACAACCCCAAGGGTAACCCATATGGGCGAAGCCATGCGTGATGTCGTCGTGTTCGGGGCCGGAAAAATCGGCGTGATGATCGCCGACTTTCTCCACAAAACCAGCGACTACGCATTGACGGTCGTCGATTCCAATGCAGCGGCAGTTGAGCGGCTCGCCGCCAAAGGGATTGAGGGCATTGTCGCGGATGTCGAAGACGAGAAAGAGCGCCGCAATAGTCTCGACGGCAAGGACATCGCAATTAGTGCTTTGCCCTACTTCGTCAACACCGGTATCGGCGAAACCGCCCGCGATTGCGGCGTCCACTATTTCGACCTCACCGAAGACGTCGCCACGACGCGAGCGCTCCGCGCTCTGGCCGATGGCGCCGACAGCGCCTTCGTACCGCAATGCGGGCTGGCGCCGGGGTTCATTTCGATTGTTGCCCACGACCTTGCCCAGAAATTCGATTCGCTCGATACGGTCAAAATGCGAGTTGGCGCACTGCCCAAATTTCCGTCCAACGAGCTCAAATACAATCTCACCTGGAGCACCGATGGATTGATCAACGAGTATTGCAACGAATGCGAAGCGATTCACGAGGGTGAGCGCGTTGAAGCGCGTGCGCTCGATGGCTACGAGCATTTCTCGCTCGACGGCATCGCCTACGAGGCCTTCAACACCTCGGGCGGGCTTGGCACGTTGTGCGAAACTTTCGACGGCAAGGTCCGCAACCTCGACTACAAAACCGTGCGTTATCCCGGCCACCGCGATCTCATCCGCATGCTGGCCCGCGATCTCCGTCTCTGCGAGCGCCGCGAACTGTTTCTTGAAGTGCTGGAAAACGCGGTTCCCGCCACCACCCAGGATGTCGTGCTGGTATTCGTCACTGTCACCGGCGAGCGCGAGGGCGCGCTCACCCAGGAAAGCTTCGCCCGTAAGATCTATTCCGATGAGATCGACGGCACCACCCGCAGCGCCATCCAAATCACCACCGCCGCCGGCGTCTGCGCCATGGTCGATTTGCTGCGCGAGGGCAAGCTGCCGCAAAAAGGCTTCGTTACCCAGGAAAGCGCTGGCTTTGACGATTTCATCGCCAACCGCTTCGGCCGCTACTACGACGGCGAGGAGTAGTCGGCCTTACGGACCGGCCGCGATGTCGTGGTCGCGTAGTCACCCCTCACCCCCGCCCTCTCCCCAAACGGGCGAGGGAGCTAGCGGTGCACGCGACGGAACGGGCGACCGTCGCGCCAGTGGCGCGGCGAAAGCGTGCCCGCATGGGGTAGGGTGAGGGGGCCCTTTACAGATTAGGCGGGGCGGACCCACACCCGATCAATCTTTATCCAAATCGACCAAATTCGCTGCAATCCGCTCGCGGATATCGTCGGGCATCGGCGCCGATGTGCGGGTCTCGGGGTCGAAGAACACTTCGACCGAGTCCTGGGTCGCGCACAGCACGCCGGTATCGACGTTATACATGCGCTGGGTGTGGCCGATGCTCTTGGTGCCCGCCTTGGTGAACCCGCCTTTGACGATGATCAGCGATCCCGCCTTGAGCTCGTGCAGAAACGTCACCGTGATCTGCGCGACCACGGGGTGAACCCCGCGATCGTCGATATCGTCGAGCTTCAGGCCAATCAGCGACCAGATCTGAAAGCCGGCATCATCGAAAAAGTGGGTGTAGTAGCGCACGTTGAGGTGCCCGTAGTGATCGCACTGCCACGGGAACACCACCCCACGATTGGTCTCGGTCCAGTCAGCCATGGTTCTCTCCAGCAACCCCTCACCCCGGCCCTCTCCCACAAGGGGAGAGGGAGCAGATCGAGCGTGAGATAGAGGCCCTCTCCCCTTGTGGGAGAGGGTTGGGTGAGGGGGGTGTTTGTTTCCTAACTTCTGCCCTCTTAGTACCGGTAATACTCCGGCTTGAACGGGCCCTTGTCGGAGATGCCGAGATAGTTCGACTGCGCGGCCGTCAGCGTCGTCAGATGCACGCCGAGCTTGGCGAGATGCAGCTGCGCAACCTTCTCGTCGAGGTGCTTGGGCAACACATACACCTCGTGCTTGTAATTGGTGTGGTTGTTCCAGATCTCGATCTGGGCCAGCACCTGGTTGGTGAACGAGTTGCTCATTACGAAGCTTGGATGCCCGGTTGCACAACCCAGGTTCACCAATCGCCCTTCGGCCAGCACGATTAGGCGCTTGCCGTCAGGGAACTCGACCTCATCGACCTGCGGCTTGACATTGTGCCACTTCAGATTGCGCAGCGCCGCGATCTGGATCTCCGAATCGAAGTGACCAATGTTGCACACGATCGCACGGTCGTGCATGGCCCGCATATGATCCAGCGTGATCACGTCGATATTGCCGGTCGTGGTTACGAAGATGTCGCCCTGCGACGCGGCTTCGTCCATCGTGACCACCTGATAGCCTTCCATCGCCGCCTGCAATGCGCAGATCGGATCAATCTCGGTTACCAGAATCCGACAACCCTGGCCCTTGAGTGCAGCGGTGCACCCCTTGCCGACATCGCCGTAACCGGCTACCACCGCCACCTTGCCCGCCAGCATCACGTCGGTCGCGCGCTTGATGCCGTCGACCAGGCTTTCGCGGCAGCCATAGAGATTGTCGAACTTCGATTTCGTCACCGAGTCGTTGACGTTGAACGCCACGGTTTTGAGAGTATTGGACTTTGCCATCTCGTAGAGCCGGTGAACCCCGGTTGTGGTCTCTTCCGAGAGCCCGCGGATATCGGCCAGCATATCGGGGTGCTTTTCGTGCATCACCTGGGTCAAATCACCGCCATCATCGAGAATCATGTTGAGCTGCCAGCCGTCCGGACCGGTGATGGTCTGATCGATTGCCCACCAGAATTCGTCATCGTCCATGCCTTTCCAGGCAAACACCGGCACGCCGGTGGCGGCGATCGCGGCGGCCGCATGATCCTGGGTCGAAAAGATATTGCATGAACTCCAACGCACTTCGGCGCCGAGTGCAGCCAGCGATTCGATCAGCACCGCGGTTTGGATCGTCATATGCAGGCAGCCTGCAATGCGGGCGCCCTTGAGCGGCTGTTCGGCTGCGAATTCTTCGCGAATCGCCATCAAGCCGGGCATCTCGGTTTCGGCAATGTTGATTTCCTTGCGCCCCCACTCGGCCAGCGACATATCGGCAACTTTACAGTCCGTGAATTCAGCCATTTTCGTTTCCTGTTGTTGAGTTGGATTTATTGGTTATCGCGGCAGGCCGCCAGGAGCGGGGCCAGGCCAACGCATTTCTTCAAAGTGCATTAGAGTCTCCGCCGTGAGATGACGAAGGATTCGTCGTTGAACCAGAGGCCGCCGCGGTCGCGCAGCACATCACGGGTGGCGTCGAGATAGGCGTCGCCGCGCATCGCTTCGTCGACCCGTTGATCGTCGATCTGGGCAACGTAGATCGCCGCGTTCCAGGCGGCGAGCAGCGTCGAGGTGCCGATTGAGTCACCGATCTCCGAGGGCAACGTATGCATGTCGTAACGAAACAGCGCCCGTTGGTCCGCATAGGCCTGGTAGTTGAGGTCGCGATGGGTTCCCTTCAACGTTTGCTTGGTTACTTTGAGCAGGTCGTGCCGATTGTGAATAAAGGGATCTTCGTCCGCCCAAACGCGGTGGATGATTTCGAGCCCCGGATCATCACCGTGCGAGTGAATCACCAGCATGCGTCCGCCGGCGGCGAGGCTCGATGCCAACGGGGAAACCACACGGCTTGCTTTGAACTCGAGCGGCATGCGGGCCCGATAGGGTTGCGACGCGATCACCAGATCGTAGTTGCCGGTGTTCTGACCCGGTTTGGGAATGATCGAATCGAGCAGAAAGCGATGATCCTCGCGATACAGCACCAGCACCGAGGGGCGCACGTAAAGCGGATTGCCGGTCTTGGCGCTCGATCGTACCTGCCATCCTTCCGACAGCATCGGCTGCAGTGCCTTGATCTGCTCGTCGAACTCGTAAGGGGTCGACCCCGCGAGCGGTACCTCTTGCCAGTTCAACATCGAGGCCGCTTCAACCGATCGCGGCATCAGCCACGGTGATTCCGTGTAGTAGAGATTGGTAACGACCAAAACCGTTGCCGGGTGTTCGAAGAACCGATCGGGCATCTTCTCCAAGCCGAGCCGCACGTCCTCGAGACTGATTTCCTTGCCGACGATGAAGAATGGCACCGTGGGAAAGCGCCGATGCATCTGGCGCATCACTCGGGTGAGCACGGTGCCATCTCCCATGCCGGCATCAAACACGCGCAGCGCGGGCGGTTGCGGGCTCAAATACTGCAGCTCCATCCCGACGCGTTCGGCAATCACCCATTTCTCGCTGCACGTGTTCACGAACAGCAGATACTTCTGGCGATTGTCATAGAAACGGAACGGACGCTGATCCGCGCTTACTTTCTTCGCCGTGCGCTTCTTCTTGGACGTCGATTTCGTGGTTGGCGAACTGGTGTGGGTTTCGGCCATGAAATCCTGAATTCTGGCCAGGGTCCGTGTGGTAATGCGACCGCCTGCGCGCACCCGGCCAACGAACTTGCCGTCATTGACCGAGAGCCGGCCAAAAGTTGATTCGGCCATACCGTGGCGGCGGCAATAGTCCTCAATATCGTTTATGAGTGCGGGCGCATCATCCATCGGTACGGCTGATATACGCCGCGTTCTACGGCCGGTCAACACCTTGAAAGTGGGACGGTGTTCGGCGCTCAGATTCTAGTCAAGTCACTGATAAAAAACAATATAACAAATATCCCTACCGTGTTGAAACGTGGGACCCGTCCCACAAAACGAGGAATCCTACAAAATCGGCGTGCGCAGTTTACTTTCTCGATTTACGGCCCTTGGTCTTTACCGCTCCCCTTTTTTGCCAGTCACCCGATTGTTCGTAGGCATGCGCGGCGCGATAAAGCGTGAGCTCATCCCAGTGTTTGCCGACAAACTGCAGGCCGACCGGCTTGCCGTCCGACAGGCCGCACGGGATTGAGATCGCCGGATGTCCAGTCATGTTGAATTGGCAGGTATTGGAGATGTTGCGCCAGCAATGCTCGAGATATTCGGGTAGTGGCACGCCTGCGTCGGGAATCCGCTGCGTCGTCATCGCCGTGGTCGGCGACAACAGCAGGTCGTAATTGGTGAGCGCGGCATCGAAGTCGGCTCGCAGCCGCCGCCGCAGATTCTGCGCCTTGGCGTAGTAGGTGCCGTGATAGTTCTTATCGGAGTGGTGGGCGAGCAGCATCGCCACGGTCAGGGTATGGGGAAATTCGTTGGCGCGATTGGGCCAATTCGACAACGCCTTGATCAGCGAGGTTTGGTGGACGCCGCCGGTGTTCTTGGCATCGCCGTTATTAACCAGCATCAGATGGTAGCTTCCTTCGAGCGTAACCGGCGCCCAAATCGGCACGCCGAAATGGTGCCAGGGGATCGAGACCTCTTCGACCTTGGCGCCGAGCGCCTGCATTTTCTTGGCCGCGGCCCGCACCGTCCGGTCGACGCCGGCTTCGGAATCGGGATTGCCGAACGCCTCCTTCACCACGCCAATCCGTAGGCCCTTAACTCCCTGGTCGAGCGCGTCGCGGTAGCGCGCTGTCTTTACATTGCTTTGGCGGGTGTCGAGACCGTCTTCACCAGCCATGACCTCGAGGGCCAGAGCGCTTGTCGCCACGTCGGCGGTGAGTGGTCCGGTATGGTCAATGGTCGCCTCGATGGCCATGATTCCGGTGTAGGGGACCAGGCCGTAAGTCGGTTTGATGCCGACCACGCCGGTATGCGAGGCAGGAATGCGGATCGAGCCGGCTTGATCGCCGCCGGTTGCAATGTCGACCTCGCCGGCCGCCACCAGTGCGGCGGCGCCGGTCGACGATCCTCCCGGCGTGTGGCCCGGATTACGCGGGCTGATCACAGTGCCGCTGGCGCTGGTCAGGCTGCCGCCGGCATAGGAGAAATACTCGCACACGGATTTACCGAGTATGGTCGCGCCGGCGTCGAGTAGCCGGGTCACTACGGTCGCGTCGATCTCGGGGACGTAACCTTCCAGGATCGAAGCGCCGTTCATCATCGGCACCCCAGCAACGCAGGTGGCATCTTTGATGGCGACCGTCCTGCCCACCAGCTTGCCGCGCTTGGCCCCAGCGATTGTCGTTTTCACATACCACGCACCAAATTCGTTCTCTTTGCCCTCGGGTCGATAGCCCGGCGTGCGCGGATACTTCACTTGCGGCAAATAGTCGGGCAGGGTGCCGATCAGGTTATAGGCATCGACGAAGGGACGAATATAGTCCCGGATTTCCGCGGCATAGGCTTGGCTCAGATCCATGCCCAGCTCTTCGCCGGATTCCACCAGTTGGTCGGTCGTCGGCAATTTGAACGTCATTGGTCGTGCCTCCAGTTAATCACCCGGACCGTCCGAATTCGTCCCGAGCCTGATAAATAGCTAGTCGCCTAGAACCCCCTCACCCAACTCTCTCCCCGAGGGGCGAGGGCTCTCGTCGTGCCTACCGTTAGCTCCCTCGCCCCTCGGGGAGAGGGCGGGGGTGAGGGGTGGTTGTTGTTAGTCGCATCGGCAATACCGAGCCTTAGGCCCGCATGCCGACGAATTCATCGATGATCGCCGGATCACGGAGCGACTCGGGGCTGAGCTCGCGAACAATCGCACCTTTCTGAATGATCAGCACGCGATCGGCGAGCGTCGCAACGAAGTCGAGATTCTGTTCAACGATCACCAGGGTCAAGCCGCGGCTGGTCCTAAGCTCGCCCAGGATTTCTTCGAGCTGATCAATAATGGAGGGTTGAATTCCCTCGGTTGGCTCGTCGAGCAAGATTAGTTTTGGCTGGGCGCACAGGCATCGCGCGATGGCCAGGATTTGCTGCTCGCCGCCCGACAGCGCACCACCGGGACGATCGAGCAGTGGTTTCAGCCGCGGCAGATCTTCGAGCACGCCCTCGATCGTATCGTCGGTCGTATTGGCAGCACCCATGCGCAGGTTGTCGAGCGTCGACAGTTGGGGAAAGATTTCGCGGCCCTGCGGCACATAGCCGATGCCGCGGCGGGCGCGATTGTGGGGGGCGTCGCGGGTGATGTCGATGCCCTGGTACGTCACGCGCCCGGCAGTCGCGGGGACGAACCCCATCAGGGTTTTCATCAGCGTGGTTTTGCCCATCCCGTTGTGCCCGAGAATCCCCACCACCTCGGCATCACCCACCTCAAACCCAACCCCGTTGAGAATCGGAATGCGGCCATAAGCAGCGCAAAGATCGGCGACTTCAAGCATCGGCTAGGGCCAACGCTTTCGAGAAATTGTGCGTGTCGATCCGGTGTTTCGGCATGGTGGGGGTGAGGGGGTTCGTGATCATAGAATCGCATGTAGCGAAACCTCGACTTTCGCACAGGCCCGACGGAGTGGGGTCGGGTTTTTTGTTTGTTATGGACATGACCAAAATCGGCACCTCACGAGCCGCGGTCAGCTTGCTTGCCCAAATACACGTCGCGGACGGCGGGATTGCGCATGATGTTGTCGACCTGATCTTCGGCCAGAATTTTGCCTTGATGGAACACCGTCACCGTCTCGGCGATCATGCGAATGAACTGCATATCGTGCTCGACGACGATGATCGAATAAGTCTGATTGATATCGCGGATTAGCGCGGCCGTGCTTTCGACTTCGTCGAGAGTCATGCCGGCGGTGGGTTCGTCGAGCAGCACCAGCACCGGTTCCTGTGCCAGCACGATCGCAAGTTCGACCCATTGACGCTGCCCATGCGCGAGATGGCCAACCAGCCGGTCGGCTTCATCGGTCAGGCGTATCTTTGTCAGTAATTCGTCGACGATGGCGATCGCGTCACTTTTCGTACGCGTACGCCAGGCCGACAGCATGATGTTCTCACGCAAGGATAGGCCGTCATAGACGCTCGGCACCTGGGTCTTGATGCCCATACCAGCCCGGGCAATGCCATGTGGCTCGGCACCGGTGATGTCGGCGCCGCGAAACAGCACCCGTCCACCCGAGGGCTTGAGTTGACCGCACAGCATTTTGAAGAACGTGCTCTTGCCGGCCCCATTGGGCCCGATCAGGCACCGCAATTCACCCTCGTTGAGCGAGAAATCCACCTCGTCGACCGCGGCGACACCCCCGAAGCGTTTACTGAGGTCGTGGGTTTCAAGAATCGCAGTCATTCGGCTGCGCTCCCGCTCGCGGATGGTCGCTGCGCGTGGGCGCGGCGTTCCCCGAACCAGTCGCGAATGAAGGGAACGATCCCCTTGGGGATGAACAACGTGAAAACGATAAAGATGATGCCAAGCACGATATTGGAATCGAGGAAATCTTTGAGGTCGAGCCGCAGGCCAAAGATCGTCAACCCGGCCTTGATCTCGCTGGTTGCGGCAGCGCCCAACTGGGTGACGAGATACTGAATGGCGATGGCCGCGAGCATCGGCCCGACCAAGGTTCCCAACCCGCCAACCATCACCCACACAATGATCTGGGCGGTAAAGAAGATGTTGAATACGACCGGGCTGATAAACCCACCCCAATTGGCATAGAGCACGCCGGCCAACCCCGCGATGCCGGCGCCGATCGCGTAGAGCGCGAGTTTATAAGCGCGGGCGTCATAACCGATCAGTTCAGTGCGGGCTTCGTTTTCGCGAATTGATACCGCGACCCGGCCAAATCGCGTCGCGAGTAGCCAGCGAATCCCGAAATAGGTGAGAAACATCACGATGACCGACAAATAATATTTGTCTTCGAAACCCAGCCGGGCGCTCGGATCTCCCGGTACGTTGATCGGCGGTAGGCCGGGGATACCGTTGTAGCCGCCGATCGGCGATTTGCCGATCCGCCACTGTCCGCCCGACGTGCTGACGATCAAATGGTAGAAAATAAGCGAGACCGTGAGGGTGATCACGGCGAGATAGATGTCACTGATGCGACCGTAGAACATGAAATAACCGAGCACCGCCGCGAACGCCATCGGCACCACTACGCCGAGCAGGATCGGGATCGTGCTTTGACCGGTATTGAGAACCGTGATGGCGTAGACATAGGCGCCGATGCCGAAAAACACCGATTGGCCGAGGCTGAGAATACCGCCGAACCCCCACACCAGCGCCAGTGATAGCGCCAGCGTCGCCATGACAGCGAACACAGTCATGTCATTGATGATGTAGAGCTCGGTCATCTGCGGCACGATGAACACGAAGATCAGCGCCAGTGCGAACATCACGACCAAACTCGGATGCTGCTTGAGCGCGCTCACAGGCCCCTCCGGAAAAAGCGGCCGGTAATTCCTTCAGGCAGGATCCGGATCAGTATGATCGCCGCGATCAGCAGGGCGACTTCACCAACCACCGGCGTGGTGATGAAGGCGACGAACTGGCTGATCGAGCCGAACAGTGCAGACGCCGAAATTGTGCCCGAGAGCGCTACCGCGCCACCGCCGATGACAGTGATGAACGCGCGCGCAATGTAACTGAACCCGACCACCGGGCTGACGCTGACCAGCGGCGTCAACACCGCGCCGGCCAGACCACTCAGTGCCGAGCCGACGAAGAAAGTAACCGCATAAACGCGGCCGATATTAACGCCCAGGGCCGCTGCCATCGCCGGGTTCTGCATGGTGCCGCGTGCGAGCAGGCCAAAGCGCGTAAAGCGCAAGCCGAGATAAACAACCACCAACACCACGATCGCCACGGCAATAACGAAAAATGTGTACCCGCTTTCGCGGTAGTCGCCGATGGCAACGCTGCCGAGCGGCGCCTGCATGGACGACTGATAATAGCCGACCGCCACCGAGGCGACGCCGATCATCAGCAGGCTCAAACCCCAGGTGGCCAGCACGGTTTCGAAAATGCGGCCGTAGAGCGGTCGAATGATCAGGCGCTCGACCACGACCCCGAACAGACCAACCACCAGCGGCGCGGCAACAAACATAGCCACCCACAAATTCATGCCGGCGTTAAACAGCAAAAGCGTGGTGAACCCGCCCATCATCAAGAACTCGCCATGCGCGAAATTGATCACCCGCATCATGCCGAAGATAATCGCCAGGCCGAGGCTGATCAGCGCCAGACTGGCGATCGCAAACAGCACCTGGACAGCGATGACGGCGGCGAAGTCCATGTTTCCGCCTTATTGCGAATGCGAATCGAAAGCTTTTTCGATCCTTTTGGCGCTAACAACAGTGAAGTTACGCCAAGAAAAGCATCCCCTCGCAAGGAGGGGATGCTGGTCGAACGAACGTAGTGCCTAGATGTCGGGCTCGAACTGCTTGCTGATATCAGGATTCTTCTGAAGGTTGCACTCACCGCCCGGATTGGCCGGCGCGACATTGTCGAACTTCGAGATCAGCTTGAGGTCCTGATTCTGGACTTCCCACAGGTACATGTTGAAGTTCGCGTGGTGGGTGATGGGGTCGATCGAAATACGGCCGCTCGGACCATCGATGGTAACGCCGGATTCCAACGCCTCGATGACCTTCTCGCGCTTGGTCGACCCGGCTTTCTTAACACCTTCAACGTAGGTCCAGAAACCTTGATAGGAGTTGCCGGACAGGTCGCCGAGATAGCCGTAGTCGGTTCCGAATTTCTTGCGGAACCTTGCGAGGAACGCCTTGTTGGCCGGCGAATCGATTTCGTCGACATAGTTGTAGCAAATGACCACACCGTCGCCGACTTCCTTGGGCAAGCGGAAATGTTCACCGACCTCACCGAAGGTCTGCGATCCGAGGCCGATCTGCCCTTTGAGACCCGAAGCGGCCCATTGGACGTAGAACGGATCCGACGCAATCAGACTGGTGATAACGAAATCCGGTTTGGCGGCCTGGATCTTCTGAACCGTCGGTCCGAACTGGTTGGCGCCAATTGGGTGGAATTCTTGCCCAATTACCTCGCCGCCGTTTTCCTTACAGATCTTGGAGGCCCATTTGTGCGAGATCGTGCCAAAATTGTAATTGACCCCGACGTAGTAGCACTTGGGTCCAAACTTCTTGATCATGTGCGGAATAAGCTTCGCAAGCAGCTGGCCGGGCGTTGTGCCGGTGATAAAGACGTTGCGGTCGCACACGCCGCCCTCATAGGGCATGTTGTAAAAATAGAGCAGTTTGGCGTCGTGGAACTTGGGCCGGATGATCTCACGCGACGAACTGGTCATGCCGCCGAATACGACATCGAGCTTGTCCTTGAGAATCATCTGGTCGGCGAACTGACCATAAAGCTGATTGTTGGCCTGTGTGTCGTAGGTGATGAACTCGATCTGCTTGCCGAGCAGGCCGCCGCTGCCGTTGACCTCTTCCTGCGCCAGGTTTCTTGTTGACGCCGAAAATCCCGAGCGGGCCGGTGAGATCGAGCGCGACACCTATGCGAACAGTGTCGGCTGCCTTCGATTTACTGGAAATGACGAACGGTGAAGCAAGCACCGCCGCGCCAACGGCCGCACCCTTTAATACGTCACGACGTTTAACGCGCATAATAGATCCTCCCTGAGTGATCGGTTTTTTCCATGCCCACATTTATGTGGCGCGTACCGCTTATTCTCCACAGCTAGCTGCAAACTGCAATCGTCTGCAAAGCCGGCGTCCGCGGCGGCACGGCGAACGCCCATCGATCCGAACGCGGCGGTCGCTCAGCTCGCCCGGAACCACGTGCGGGCATCGTCGGCCGAGGCAAAATCCGCCGATTCATAGGGCTCATTGGCGCCTGTTGTAGGCGGGCAATACGTCATCCCGTTCGCGACCCGGGCGAATTTCGTGATCCCGGCTTCGATATAAGCGGGCACGATTTCAGCTTGCCGCCATTCCTCGGTCTCGTCGTTGACCTGGAAACGGAAGCCGGTGACGTCGATCAGCAGATGCTTGGCTTGGTTCTCGTTGGCATAGCGGCCAAGCAAACGCAGCGCTTCTTTGAAATCGTCAAAACTCATCTGCGACGTGGCCTCGCGCCATTCGATGGAGATGGCGGCAGTATCGGGCTCGTGGCCAATAACCCAGAAGTCATTTTCGTGTAGCACCATTGAGGGGTCCTCCACCTAGAGTATGGCCGCGGGCCGGCCCCACCGCAGTCGTCGCTTAGGTTACATTGCCATGCCGCCGTCAACCAGATGCGCGGCGCCGGTGGTGTAGCCGGATTCGTCCGACGCCAGATAAACCGCCAGCGCCGCCACCTCTTCCGGCGTGCCAATCCGCCCCATAGGCTGACGTGCGAGAAAATCGCGTTTCGACTGTTCCGGGTCGTCGGCGGCAGCTACGCGGTCCTCCCACGACGGCGTGTGAACGGTTGCCGGGCAAATCGCGTTGCAGCGGATGCCCTGCCCAACATAGTCGGCGGCAACCGATTTGGTCATCCCGATAACGGCACCCTTGGTCGCCCCGTAGGCGAACCGGTTGGGAACGCCCTTCAGGCTCGAGACGACCGAGGCCACATTAATAATGCTGCCACTGCCAGCCTCGATCATCCGTGGCAGGAACGCCTGGATCATCTTGAACATCGCCCGCACGTTCAGTTGGTAGGAGAAATCCCATGCCTGATCGCTGGTCTCGAGCACGCTGCCATGGTGCACATAGCCGGCGCAGTTGAACAAAACGTCGAGCGCGCCGACATCGTTACAGACCTTGGCGATGTCGCCGTCATTTAAGACATCGAGGCGTTGGGTGTGAAGACCCGGCGCTTGATCGGCCAGCGCCGATAGCTTCGTCGCATCGGCGTCGGTCGCCCAAACCTCGGCACCCTCAGCCCGGAAGGCAAGCGCGGTCGCTCGTCCGATCCCTTGTCCCGCCGCCGTGAGCAGGGTTCGTTTGCCAGCCAGCCGGTCGGCCATCTTCAATTAGTCTTCGGCAAATACCGTAATCCCAAGTGGCTTCGGCACGCCGTCATTGGTCGCGTTGGCATCCGCCGGACAGGCAGACACCGCCGCCAGCACATCCATCTCGGCCCGCATGTCGATATAGTCGCCGGCTTCCGCGGTCGGCGGGCTTATTTCGAAAGTGCCATCCGGGTTGACGTGCACGTTCATGAAGACGTTGAAAATATCGATGATGTCATCACCGCTGATGCCATAAGGGGCTACCGCTTCGGTCAGATTCTCCTGACACGAACGGTGGTTGGTATCGGCGTCGCGCATCTCCAGCAGCCGCTTGCTGCAACGGCCGCCCATATTCGACCAGTGGTTCTTAACCGTATCGTCGACCACCGTGAACATGATGTTTTCGCGCGGTGGCTTCGAATAGAAATACTTAAAGCATTTGCCGTTGCCGTCGCCCAACATCACGTTGAGGGCCCAACTTTGGCCGACGTGAAAGACTTCTTTGGTATCATGCAGGTTGAAGAAGGCGCAATCGCCGACCTGTTTGCCTTCGACCAGGTGGATGCGCAGGATTTGTCCCTTCATCACCTCAACGGCGCGGCCCTCGCGGGCGGGAATGATAAAGTCGTGAACCGTACGTCGCGCCATGTGTGTCTCTCCGTCGTGAACGTGTTGCAGGTGGACATCATACAACATAAGGGTTTTGCGGACTTGGCCCTTCCCACTCGGGGGAGGGGGAAGGTTAAGCCATCTAGGGATGTTGTTCGAAGCTCTGGTTTGATAAGTTTTGCCGCCGCCTTGTCGCGGTCCCGCCCATAGGATGAGATCCGCGTGAAAGCGCCCCCGTTCCACTACATCAAGCCGCAATCGTTGGCCGAGGTATTCGAGCTTCTCGACACGCACGGTGACGATGCCCAGATACTGGCTGGCGGCCAGAGCCTGATGCCGACGCTGCATCTAAGGCTCTCCAGCCCCACCGTCTTGATCGATATCAATGGCCTCGATGAACTTGCCGGAATCGCGATCGACGATGACCACGTCACGATCGGTGCGCTCACCCGCCAAGCCGACGTGCTCAAATCCGACACCGTCAGCGCCCACCTGGCCACGCTGGCCCGCGCCATGCCCCACGTTGCCCACGTCGCAATCCGCAATCGTGGAACCTTCGGTGGCAGCATTGCCTATGCCGATCCGGCTGCCGAATTGCCGGCCTGCATGCTGGCGCTCGAGGCCACGCTGATCGTGCAGAGCGGCCAAGCCAAGCGCGAGATCGCGGCGTCGGAATTTTTTCTCGGTCTTTACGAGACCGCGCGCGCGCCCAACGAACTCCTGATCGGCGCGCGAATTCCGGTCGATCCGCCGAATCGGGTCAGCGCCTTCCTCGAACTGTCACGCCGCCATGGTGATTTCGCTGTGGTCGGTCTCGCGGCGACGGCGACCGCGGTGGACCATCGCCTCGAAGATGTCCGTCTTGCGTTTTTCGGCTGCGAGGATCGCGCCAAACTGGCGCTTCGCGCTGCGCAAGCTGTCTCCGGTAGCCGCGCCGACGCCACCGCGATCAAGGCTGCGATCGAGGCGCTCGCCGAAGATCTCGATCCGGTCGCCAATCTGCTCGGCAGCAGCGCCACCAAGCGCCACCTTGCCACGGTATTGACCCGGCGCGCGCTTGCCGAGCTCGCGGGCGGCATAGGGGAGGCCGGCCATGCCTGAGCGCCAGGAGATCACGCTCACCGTTAACGGCGAGGTCGTCACCCGCAGCATCGGCGTGCGTCAGCACTTGGTCGATTTCCTGCGCGGCGAACTCGGCCTGCTCGGCTCCCATCTCGGTTGTGAGCACGGCGTCTGCGGCGCCTGCTCGGTGCGGGTCGACGGCCGCGTCGTACGCGGTTGTCTGATGCTCGCTGTCCAGGCCGACGGGGCCGATGTCCTTACCATCGAGGGCCTGTCTGAGACCGGCGAGATCGCCGACTTGCAGGAGGCGTTCGTCGCCGGCAACGCGCTGCAGTGCGGTTTCTGCACACCCGGCATGCTGCTGGCCTCGGCAGAACTGCTGGCTGAAGGTCAACCGCTGACCCGGGGCGGGATCCGCGAATTCCTGTCGGGCAATTATTGTCGCTGCACCGGCTATCAGGCCATCATCGATGCTGTTGAAACCGTCCTCGCGCAGCGTGTTGGCAGAGAGGACCAACGTTGATATGAAGCATCTGAGCGCGGTCGGTCGCATCCCCCTCACCCAACCCTCTCCCGCCAGGGGAGAGGGCTGTTTTCTTCGCGCACGCGCACTGAACTCGTTCCTCGATCAAGGAGGGTGGAGTCCGGGACGCCCTCCATGTGCTCCCTCTCCCCTGGCGGGAGAGGGTTGGGGTGAGGGGGGAGCCGTCGAGGCTCTGTCTCGAACATGAGCGAAACCACCGTCATTCGCAGTCCCATCGGTGACAGCGTCGAGCGCTCCAAAACCCGCCGCCTGGCCAACGGGCGCGGTCGCTATACCGACGATCTGAGCCTGCCGCGCATGGTTTATGCCGCCTTCGTGCGCAGCCCCTATGCGCACGCGCGCATCGTCAGCATCGATACCACGGCAGCTGCGCAGGCGGCCGGCGTCGTACGCGTATTTACCGGTGCGGAGATTGCCGCGATCGTCGACCCGTGGACCGGTGAAGCGGCTCACCTGCCTAATCTGAGATCGCCACCGCAATACCCGATGGCGGTCGAACGCGCGCTTTGGCAGGGCGAACCGGTCGCTCTCGTCGTCGCCACCAGCCGCGCCTTGGCCGAAGATGCGGCCCTGCTGGTCGAGGTCGGGTGGGAAGAGCTACCGGCGGTGACCGATCCGCAAGCAGCGCTCGAGGCAGGCTCGCCGCTGGTTCATCCGGAACTTGGTAACAATTTGGCGTTTTCCCATCAGGTCGGCCGCGGCGATATCGGCCCGGGCTTCGCCGACGCCAAACACGTTTGCGAGCAAACCCTCTATTTCGGACGCCACACCGGGGTTACGCTGGAGCCGCGCGGCCTCATCGCCGACTACGACCCGACCCTCGAAACGCTCACCGTCCATCACTCGCATCAGGCACCGTTTCAGATGCAAATGGTGTTTGCCCGCCATCTCGGGATTCCCGAACACAACGTGCGCGTGATCCTGCCGGATATCGGCGGTGGCTTCGGTCTCAAATTGCACGTCTACAACGACGAGGTCGCGATCGTGGCGGCCAGCAAACTGCTCGGCCGGCCAATCAAATACATTGCCGATCGGGTCGAAAGCTTGTTGACCGATATCCACGCCCGCGACCATCGCGTGTCAGCCAAGATCGCGATCGCCGCCGACGGTAGGATCACCGGCCTTTCGGTCGACGATATCTGCGTCATCGGCGGTTACTCGAACACCATCCGCCTGAGCACCGGTGAGGGTATGCTGGTATTGATGTTTTCCGGCGCCCCCTACGACATCGAGAACTATCAGGCGACGCTCAAGGTTCCCTTCCAAAATAAAAATATCATTGCCATGTATCGCGGCGTCGGCCAGCCGATCGCCGTCACCGTAACCGAGCACATGGTCGACCTCGCCGCCCGCGCTGCTGGCATCGACCCGGTCGAGATGCGCCGTCGCAACTACCTCACCGACGATCAGTTCCCAACCGCAGGACCGGGCGGCGTCCAGCTCGAATATCTTAGCCTCAACCTCTGCCTCGACACTGTCGTCGAGCGCATGAACTATCCGGCCCTGCGCGCCGAGCAGAGCGCCCAACGCGCGTCCGGTACTTATCGCGGCATTGGCCTGGCGACGATGGTGGAGGTCACTGCGGTCGGTCCGGTCTATTACGGTGCCGCCGAGGTCGGCGTCAGCACGATCGATGGTTGCACGGTCAAGCTCGAGCAAAGCGGCAAGGTGCGGGTCATCACCAGCATCACCGACCAGGGCCAGGGCACCGAGGTCGGCATCGCCCAGATCGTGGCCGCCGGGCTCGGGGTGCCCTTCGCCGACGTTAGCGTGGTTTCCGGTGACACCGCGGTCACGCCGTATGGCGGCGGCGCCTATGCGTCACGCGGCATCGCGATCGGCGGTGAGGCTGCTTACGACGCCGCCCGGATGGTGCGCGACAACGCACTGTCACTGGCCGGGATCATTCTGCAAGCCGACCCCCGAACGCTCGATATCGAAGACGCTCAAATCCGCGACGCCGACACCGGCACCATCCGCATGTCGCTCGCGGAATTATCGATGATCGGTTACACCCGCCAGGATACCTTGCCGCCTGACGTGCAGCCCGAACTATCGGCAACCCGCAGCTTTAATCCCAAAGTCCCGGCCTTCGTTGCCAACGGCATCCAGGCGTCGCACGTCGAGGTCGACGCCGACACCGGGTTCGTCACCTTGCTCGATCATTGGGTCGTGGCCGACGGTGGTCGGTTGATCAATCCCGCATTGGTCGACGGTCAGATCCGCGGCGGTGTGGTTCAGGGCCTTGGCGCCGCGCTGTTTGAGCACATCGTTTATGACGAGAACGGCCAGATGCAAACCGCGACCCTGGCCGATTACATGGTGCCGATGGCCTGCGAAATGCCGGATATCGATGTCGTCCACATCGAAACCCTGCACCAGGACAACAAACTCGGAACCAAGGGCGCCGGCGAAGCCGGCACGATCGGTGCCGCCTCGGCCGTCCTCAACGCCGTCAACGATGCCCTCGCACCGCTCGGCGCCGAGCCCGTCGCCAGCCTGCCCATCACCCCCGAGATCGTGCTGAAAGCGCTGGGCAAGGTCAGCTAGTCGGACGCTGCCTTTTTCTACCCTCACCCAACCCTCTCCCCAAAGGGAGAGGGCTCTTACCGCGCACTCGGACAGCTCCCTCTCCCATGGGGGAGAGGGCGGGGGTGAGGGGGAATCAATGCTCTTTACTGCTGGCGGGCGCCAAATCCACCTACGCAGCCCGCACGTTGACCTCCATCCGGCCGATCCCGGCCGCCTCGGCCACCATTACGTCGCCCGGCTCAACCGGGGCCACGCCTTCCGGCGAGCCCGTTAGAATGATATCGCCGGGATGCAGCGTGTAATGCGTCGATGCGTAAGCGATCAGCCGCGGGATGTCGTAATCCAGGCTTTTGGTGCTGGCGTGCTGGCGCACCTCGCCGTTAACCGTGAGCTTGAACTCGATGTCACTGGGATCGGGGATCTCGTCAGCGGTCACCAGCCACGGCCCCAGCACCGCGTAGCTTTCGATCGATTTGCGCCAGCTCAGTAACTCGGGGCCGCGCAGCGTCATGTCGAAGCCGATCGCATAACCGGCGACGTGGTCCAAGGCGTTGTCGTAGGGAATATTGTTGCCCGGTTTGCCGATCACGACGGCGAATTCCATCTCATGATCGTTGCGGCGGTCGAGGAAGCGCAACGCCACGCCCTCCGAGGCGCCGACCAGCGATGACGTCGCTTTTAGGAACAGCCCCCAATCGGCAATCGATTTGATCACCCTGTCCTGCAGCAGGTCCGGGTCTGCTTTCGCCTCATCGATATGCGCCTGGTAGTTGATCGGCGCGCCGATGATCTTGCTGGGATTGCCGACCGGGCTCAGCAATTCGACTGCGCCCACTTCGTGCGTGGTTGCGTCGGCGGCGATCGCCGCGATACGTGGCCGTAACGTCTCGAGATTGGCGATCACCTGGTCGCCGGGCGCAACCGGCCAGTGCAATGCGGGTAAGTCGTCCAGCACCGCGGAAACGTCATGCACGCGATCGTCGATCACGACACCAAGGCGATTGTCGTTGAAACGGCAAATTTTCATCTGGTACCTGCGAGGTCGGACTCTCTCGAGCAACTGTCGATTGTTGGGAGCACCGGCGCAACCCCTCCCAGCACGGAGGACTCGCGAACGGTGGACCCGCTTAGCCGGTCAAGTCGCCCCAACTGGTGACCACTGCGATGCGAACGGCGATCACCGGCAGCAGTTCGAGAGTCATGGTTTGATATTGCTGATAGCGCTTGGCGAGAAGGCTCTGCGCCCGAGTGTGCTCGGCACCACCGGCCAGGATATCGGCCCGGCCGCGCACCATCAGCCACCCCAGTCGCGACCAGTCGGCGTCGTCATAGTAATCGGCCACCAGGGCGACGCGCGGATTCTTGGCGATGTTCCGCAAACGCTTAAGAGGCCCACGCTGGCGCTGTTTCGGTTTCTCGTCAATCGTGACGAAGATGTTGTTGTTATCGATAGCGAAACACACCGGCAGTACGTGCGGGAGCCCGCCAGCGTCGGCCGTCGCGAGGTGCGCGAGCCGGCGTCTGGTGAGGAAGTTCCGTTCGAGATCGCTCAGCACGCGCGCCTCAATCGTCGATTGTTCGCCGGGAGCAATAGACCGGGAGCAAACGGAAAAGAAGACAAAAAAAGCCCCGGCCGAAGCCGGGGCTCTGATTTTTGTTGTCGCACCTATTGGCCTAGGGCCAGGCTAGGAACTTTCCGTTTTCGCCCAACTTCACGAGCACTGCTTTTGGACGATAAGCATCCGGCAATTCTTCTTTTCTGTAACCAACCGTACCGGTGATGAACTCTACGTTCTGAATGGTCATGAAGGCAGCCGCGATGTCTTCGCGTGACAACGATTTGGCATTCTCCAACACCATCGCCAACATCTTGGTGGCGTCATAGGTGGCGGTTTCATAAGCGTCGGGATCCTTATCCGAGAAGCCCGTACGTGTGCGCCATAGCTTGATCCAGTCTTGCACGATCGGACGCGGGTCGTTCGAGGTGTAGTTCGCACCACCGATCGAGCCAATGCCGGTTCCGGCCGACAATACCCAATAATCACCACCGACGATGGTATAGCCGCTATCGGTAATCTGGGTTTTGATGCCGCGATCGCGAACCTGCTTGACGAACTTTCCACCATCATCGGGCTGATGGCTCAGCACGATGATGTCGGCCCGCTTGGCCCGCACGGCCGCAACTTGCGAGGCAAAGTTGGTCTCTTGCCGTTTGCTACCGAGATCGGCGACGATCTCGATGTTGTTTTTGGCCAGATGAATGCGAGCGCGCTTCATGTTGAAAAACGTGAAGTCGTCGTCAATCGTGAAACTGGCGGACGCTGTCTTGGGGTTGAGCTGTTCCTTGATCGCTTTGTACAAAGCGCCCTGGACTGCGTCCGGGGTTGGCAGGAAGCGGAAGATCCATTTGCCCTGGTCGGGATAGACCCAATGGGCGCCCGAGGTCGGTGCGAACGTCGGCATATTGCAGGTCTTGGCATATTCGTACAGCGAGAACAGCTGTTTCGACGAAATGTTGACCAGGAACAGCGGAATGCTCTTGTCGGCGCAAGCGCGGCGATACTCGGTGATCATCGGCGCGGTTTCCGGCGAGCGGGAATCGATTTTATAGTATTCGATCTTCATGCCGCCGCGGACGCCGGTCTTATTGACTTCTTCGAGCGCGAGCTGTCCGCCCCGCCACAGCCGTTCACCAAACGCGATAACCGGACCGCTGAATGCGGTCGCGAACGGAATTCGAATTTTCTCCTGCGCGTTCGCCGTGCCGATGCCGACCAATGCCGGCAGCGCCAAAACGGCGAGCGCGAGGCCAAGTAACTTTCTCATAGCTAACCTCCCTAGGGATTGCGCGAATTAGCGCTTGCGCGCGAACTGCATCAAAACCGCGATGCGGCCGCCATCTTACCGTCGCGACGCGCGAAGGAACAGTCCGTATCGACAACCTCGCGTTAACTTTTAGGCGTTCTAAACTTCGCCCGTGGGCGGCGATTCGCCGAACATTCGCTCGATATAGGCGCTGATGTAGTTGTGCACGAGGAACTCGCTGGTCGACATGCGGCCGGGTCGGAATCCCTTAGTGTGCATAACTTTTTGCAGCGATTCGATCATCGTGCGGTCTTCCTCGAGCACATCGTCGAGCTGCTGGTGGATGGGATCGGCGCGTTCGACGACATCGTCGGCCGCATCGAAATAATGTTCCGGGACCGTCAGATATTGATGAATCAATGTTTGGTCGACCGCGACCGGCCAGATGATGATGTCGACGATCGAGTAGGGGCGCACAAAGGTAGTCAGATTGGGTGATAGGAAACCCGCCCCTGCCGCGAGCCGCACATCTTTGTCCTTGAGCCATTCATCAAGCCAAGGCGCATGTCCGAACTCACGCAGACCCTCAAGCGTCGACATGTCGTTTTCGTAAAACGCCGCATACCCGCCGTGCTTCCAGGTTTCGTATTGGTAGGTCTCCGGCGTCGGCCAGTTGGTCAGCGTATCGCCATGCAGCGTAATGAGGTGATAGACGTCGACGAAGTTCTCGTTGATCAGTTTCCAGTTGCAGTTCAACGTCGAGGTCAGTTTCTTCGTCATGCGGAACCGGCCCTGCTGGAACACGCCAAAGTGATCGGCAAAGTTGGCAACGAAATCGGTTAGCGGCGCGGCATCGGGGTCAAAGTTAACGAACACCCAACCTTCCCAAACATCGATCTTGATCGACTTCATGCGGCAATCGTCAAGATCGAAATCGCTGATTTCGTCCATGTAGGACGCACCCAGCAATTTGCCTTCGAGATCGTAGGTCCACGCGTGGTACGGGCACTTGAACTGTCTGGCGTTGCCGGTGCCGGTGACCACCTCGACGCCGCGATGGGCGCAGATATTGTAAAACGCGTTGAGGGTTCCGGCGCGGTTGCGGGCCACCACGATCGGTTCGCCCATGATGTTGAACGTCATGAAATCGCCGGCGGCCTCGAGCTCCTCGACCCGGGCAACCGCTAGCCAGTCCTTTAAGAAAATCGTTTCCTTTTCGCGTTCGTAGAGCGCCTCGGACGTATAGATATGGCTCGGCAAATGCGTCGCATCGATCAGGGGTTTGCGCGTCGCGGCAAGCTCGTCGGGCCGGATTTTGCCGCCCGTATCGCCATCGATTGCTTCAATCACCGCCATGTCGCGTACCCTTGGCCCATCTTCGACGGATTCTCGCCTGTCGCGTTATTACAGAGTATAACCAGCCGCGCCGGACCGCCCAACCGGGCTGAGAGCGCGATCGGCGCGGCGACGAGAAGGGGAGGATACATGGCTAAAATCAGATACGGACTATTTTTGCGCGGACAGTTTCCGCGTGAGGACGACATGGTTGTGCGCATGCAGGAGCTGTTTGAGCAGGCGCGGCGCGCCGACCAACTTGGCTTCGGCGACATCATGGTCGGGATGCACTACGCCAGCTATCCCTTGTGGATGCCCTCGATGATGCCGTTCCTGGCACGATTGACCGGTGAGGCGCCCAATGCCCGCCTCTGTGCGGGTATCGTCCTGCTGTCGCTCCATAAGCCGCTCGATATTGCCGAGCAGTTCGCGACCATTGATGCCATGTCGAATGGCCGCGTCGTGTTTGGTGCCGGGCTTGGCTACCGCGAAGTTGAATTCAACGGCTTTGGCACGACGCAAGCCGATCGGGTACCGCGGTTCGAAGAAAACCTCGATGCGGTGGTGCGGCTGTGGACCGAAGACAATGTGACCATCAAGGGCTCCCACTTTGAGCTCAATGAGGTCAATATCGCCATGAAGCCGGTACAAAAACCGCGCCCGCCGATCTGGATCGGTGCCAACGCCGACGGCGCCGTCAAGCGGGCCGCTCGCATGGCCGACACCTGGTTCATCAACCCCCACCAGAAGATGGAAACGATCGAACGTCAGCTCGATATCTACAAGGCCGAGCTCGACAATGTCGGCAAGCCGTTTCCCGACGAACTGCCATTGATGCGCGAGATTTTCGTGGCGCCGAACCGCGAGGAAGCGCTTGAGCGCGCCCGTCCCTACATCGAGCAAAAATACAAGGTCTATGTGAAATGGGGGCAGGACAAAGCGATGCCGAAAGAGGATCGCGACCTCTCTGCCGATTTCGACGAACTCACCAAGGATCGTTTTCTAATTGGCTCGCCCGACGAAATCGCTGAACAGATCGTCGGCTATCACAAGCGGCTGGGGGTCACCAATATCTGCCTCGGGGCGCAGGGCGTCGGCATGCCACAGAGCCAGTTGCTGGAGGCCATCCAGCTCTTCTCCGAAGAAGTAATGCCGCGAGTTGAACAGGCGCTTTAGCCCTTCTTACGGCGTCTTAGCCCGTCCCGCTCCCCCGGCCCAACGGCCCGAACGAGGGTACCCTTGGGGTGGTTGGGCCGGGGCAGCGGGTCGGTCGAGTCGAGTTAAACCTAATACGAAGTAGCGCCAGACGAATCAGAAGTCAGCGCGGCTGAGCTGCTTCCTGACTTCTGACCGGGCGTTTAGCGTTTAAACGTCGGTCGTGCCAACCCAGGCGCGGGAAATGTCGAACACGATACCGTTGGGGTCGCGGTATTTGCGCTCGAACCCGACGAAATCATCTTCGCCGCCAATTTCTTTGTGATAACTGCCGCCCTGCTCAACGACATGATCGCTGGCGGACGCAAGATCATCGACGATGAAACCCATGTGATGGATGCCGACGAAATCCTTGCCGCGTTCATCACCGGCCGATTCGTCGGTCGGGAAATTGAGCACGGTCAGATTGACGACGCCATCGGACAGCGAAATGCCATTGCCATGGTTCGTCTGCACCTCGTTGATGCGCTCCATGCCAAAGGTTTTTTCGTAGAATTGCGCCGCTGTCTCGATGTCCGGCACTGAAATGGCGATGTGACGAAGTTTGCCTTGCATAACGCTCTCCTTATGATCGCGATCGAAATATGACCCATAGTCACACCTAAATATGACCCATAGTCACACCTAAATATGACCCATAGTCACACCTGCTGTCGAGCGCACGAACCTCAAATCCACCAAGTTCACTAAATCCAATCCATCGGTAGCCCAATGCGCATCGTCGATATCCGCGAAAAAACCCTTCGCCTCAACGCGGCGATGACCAACGCTGCTATTTCATTCGACGATATGACCGCCAGTGTCGTTGCGGTCGTCTCCGATGTCGTGCGCAATGGGCAGCCGGTGATCGGTTATGGTTTCGATTCGCTCGGCCGCTATGCGCATGGGTCACTGATGATGGAGCGCTTCGCGCCGCGGGTGCTCGCGGCGCCGCCTGAATCGCTGCTCGATGCCGATGGTCTCAACTTCGATCCGGTCGCGGTGTGGGCCACGGCGATGCGCAACGAAAAGCCCGGCGGTCACGGCGAGCGCGCCGGCGCGGTGGGCCTGCTCGATACCGCAATCTGGGACCTGGTTGCCAAACTCGATGACAAGCCGTTGTGGCGCGTGCTCGCCGAGCTCTATGGTGATGGCCATGGGCCGGTTGACGGGCGCGTCAATACATACGGCTCAGGCGGGCATTATCATCCCGGTGGCGGCGCGGCGGCGCTTGCCGACGAGCTCAAATCGATGCGCGATCTCGGCTACACCCGCCTCAAGATCAAAGCCGGGGGGGCACCAATCGAAGAAGATCAGAAGCGCATCGAGGCCGCGCTCGAGGTGGTGGGCACGGGCGCCAATCTCGCGATCGATCTCAACGGCACCTTCGACGAAGCCCGCGCCAACGGTTTCCTCGATGCGGTCTCCGGCTATGACCTGGCTTGGATCGAAGAAGTCGTCGACCCCCTCGATTTCCAACTCCAGCAAAGAGTATGCGAGATCTATCCAGGCGCGGTTGCGACCGGAGAGAATCTTGCCTCGCTGGCCGATGCGACTAATTTGATCCGCTATGCCGGCTTGCGGCCCGATCGAGATCTCCTGCAGTTCGACATTGGGTTGTGTTACGGCATCGTCGAATACGTACGCGTGCTGGCCATGTTGGAAAGCAGCGGCTGGTCACGCACCAGCTGCTATCCGCATGCCGGCCATTTGTTGGCGTTGCAGGTCGTGGCCGGTCTCGGGCTCGGCAGCCACGAATCCGCGCCCGACGAGAGCAAGATTTTCGGTGGCTATCCCGATGGCAGCGTGGTCGAGAGCGGCCGTGTCAGCCTGCCCGACGCCCCCGGTATCGGTTTCGAACTCAAACCCAATCTCTACGCCGTTATGAAGGCGTTGGTGGCGGACTAAAGCGGTATCGTTATGAAGGTGTGCGGCGCGTCGCAGTTCACCAGATCGAACCGCTTCAACACGATTTTCAGATCATCGCCCTCGCGGCGCAGCGTATGGTGGCATTTGCCGGCAAACACACGTTGGCCGTCACCTTCGCGATACTCAACCACCTGAACCCGCGAACTCACGCCAAATGTGCCGTTGTCGGCGCCGTCGACGCGAACCTGGCCGACCACATGGCTGGTGCGGGGAAATGGGCTCTGGGCAATGTTGGCGGGATGCGTCATGCGGCGAATGCGAATCGCCATGATGTCTTTGTCTTCGTAGAAGATCGATATCGTATTGAGCGGATCATCCTGGCCGGGCACCGCCGGGATCCAGTAGATCCCGTCGTCTGCGAACAGCGCCAACCATTCCTCGAACTTGCCGTCGTCCAGCAACTCGGCTTCGGCATACACGAAGGCTTCGAGTTCGTCGCGCAACGCGGTCTCTGTTCGACTCTCGCTCATGGCGTGCCCGGTAATTCTCCGGTCATATATTTCGACCATGCCGACAATTGATTGCGGATGCCCACTTCGCTCGAGCCGACGCCCTCTTTGGCTCCGTTATTGTGCCTGACTTCATCGCCATAGCCGCGTGACACGTCGAGCCAATCCGATTCGCGGTCGTTCCAATCGCGCGGCGACAGGGCGGTTTGCATATTCTTGAAGGCCTCATGGTCGTCCTGCGAGATCATCGACGCCGGTGAGTTTTGTGACATCATAAAACGCACCGACGAATGGAACAGTTCCTCCGGTGCTCCCTTCATTCGGAAGCAGAAACTGCGCAACACCGTTTGGTCGACCGCAACCGGTTCGAATAGGCGGATCTGCTGAAAGCGGATGTTGAGGATCAGATTGGGAAACACCAGGGTGTTGAAGCGGTCGATCGCCAATATATCGGCCGTTTTCGTCTCGCCGTGACGCTCGACCAGCATCTTGTGGTAAGCGGCGAATGCGGGGTCGGCGCGCTGGGCCGCGATTTTGCTTTCGTTATAGAAGCCGCCGATATGGGCGTGACCGCCGTCAAAGCCGAACAGTCCGATCTTGTCCCACTCCGGCAGCGGTAGGCCATTGGCCTTCATCTGTTGAATCATGTGCGCGGTTTCGTCGGGTTTGGTGTCGCGCTCCCATTCCTTTACCGCACCCCACGAGGATCGATGGAGAAACGATCCGTGGATAAAGTCGAACGTATTCTCGATGTGGATCTTCCAGTTGCCGTAATAGATTTGACGAAACTGGCCGCCGTCACGAATCAATTCGCCGCCGGGGGCTCGATCGACCATGTTGTCGAGCGAGTCACGCACCGGTGCCAGGTAATCCTCGAGTGCCGGCCCGGTTGGGCTGAGGTTGATGAAAATAAAACCCCGATAGCTGGCGATCTGGGCCACGGGTTCGAGGCTGTTGCGGGGGTCGTCGACGTCGAACTGATCGGGATACCCAGTCGGCAGCGGCACACCGAGCAGGCTGCCATCGCGCGAAAACGACCAACCATGATAGGGGCAGTCGAAGGTTGAGACGTGCCCCTGCCGCACGTTACAGATCATCGATCCGCGATGCGGACAACGGTTGTAGAATCCGCCCAGTCCGCCAGCGTCGTCGCGCACGACAATAACCTCGCGGCGTCCGATGCGGGCGCGAATGTAGTCACCGGGTTGGGGAACGTCGCTTTCGTGGGCCGCGAAGACCCAGGTCCGCTCGAAGATGCGTTGCATCTCGAGGTCGAAAACGTCGGCGTCGGCATAGACCCGCCGGTGCACGCGGCTGGGCTGCACAAAATCACGAATCTGATCGTTTGAAATCATGTTCATCGATGCTTCGCCACTCTCGTTTTACACAGCCGTTTTATGCGGCGGTCATTAACGACAGCCACATTTCGTATTGAGCCCGGTGCAACACTTCGCTGGCGCCCGAGCCACCGCGTTTGCCGTTATCGACATCGTAGTCGATCTCAGCACCTCGTGAAAAATCGATCCACGGATTGTCGCTTGTTCTAAACCCAGTCTGCGTGCGTTGGAAGACCGCAAGGTCGTCCTGGGAGATAAGCGACGCCGGCGAATTGAACGCATTGAGGCATCGCACGGAGGTGTTGAACATCTCGTCGGGCGCGCCCTTCATCCGGAAACACACCGCGTGGACGATGCTCTTGTCGACGCTGATCGGCTGTACGTAGCGCACCACCTGGAAGCGGATATTTATCGTGAGATTGGGATAAATGATCGAGTTGAAACGGTCGATCGCCAGGATCTGTTGGGTCTTTTCGGGCCCGTGGCGGTCGATCAGGGATTGTTTGTAGCCGCGGAAAACCGGGTCGTCGGGCTCAGGCGCCAGCTTGCCCTCGCGGTAGAAACCGCCCAGGTGACCATGCCCATAGCGAAGCCCATGCACCGCGATCTCATTCCACTGACGCGGCGTCAGATCGTTTGATTTGATCTGTTTGATGACCTGCTCAGCATTCTCGCTGAAATCGTTGTGGTCGCGTTCCCATTCCTTGGCAACCGTAGCCGATGAGTTGTGAACGAAGGTCGCGTGGGCGGCGTCGATCCCGTTCTCCACCGACAATTTCCAATTACCGTTAAACACTTGGCGGAAATGGTTGCCGCCATAGACGAGTTCGCCGGTCGGCGAGCGGTCGATCATGTTATCGATCGAATCGACGATTGGCGCGAGGAATGTCTGCAGGTCAGGACCGCCCCCGTCCGCCCGCGCGAAGATGAATCCACGGTGCGAGGCAATGTCTGCGACCCGGCGCAGATGACGCTTCTCAAGATCAAAATCGGCGCCGTAATCGCCTTTGGCCGGGATCGCGATCAGGTTGCCGTCCCGCGCATAGGTCCAGCCGTGATAGGGACATGCAAAGGTTTGAATATTGCCCGCGTCTTGGGCCACGATTTGCGAGCTCCGATGAACACAGCGATTGTGCAGGCCGGCGATGCCGCCATCATCGGTGCGCACGACCAAAACGTCGTGGCGGCCGAGCGGTGCACGCAGGAAATCGCCGGGCTCGGCTATCTGACTTTCATGACCGACGTATATCCACGACCGCTCGAAGATCCGCGCCATCTCCAAGTCGAAGATATCGGGATCGGTATAAACCCGTTGATGAACCCGCCCTGGAGTCACCAGTCCGCTGATTTCTTCGGTGCCAAGGAAAGCCACGTCGACTAAATACCGCTTTGCTTCGCGGGACAGCCGCCGGATTCTAATAGATTTGTTAGAGGCTCCCCCTCACCCAACCCTCTCCCACGAGGGGAGAGGGCTTTTGGCGAACGCACAACCGGCTCCCTCTCCCCTCGTGGGTTCGCGGGGGCGACCGTCGCGCCAGTGGCGCGGCGAAAGCGTGCCCAAGTGGGGTTGGGGTGAGGGGGTCTTTGGCAGATCCAATGCTGTGCTTTAAGCATGAAGATTCCCAATTCTCTGCGGCACCCGACAAAATACCACCACACGCGCGCCAACGTTAATGTCGATCAAAGCTCCAAACTCTCCGTCAAGCACGTAGCTTGCGCCAGTCATACGCCTGCTCGAACGCATAGGCCGCGCGATAGATCGCCGACTCCTCCCAGTGGCGCCCGACCAGCATCATGCCGATCGGAATGTCCTCGGCGGTGCCGCATGGCACCGACATCGCGGGGTGCCCGGTCACATTAAACGGACAGCAGTTGGCGATGTAGATGAATGCGGTTTCGGCAATCTCCTTGGGTGACGCGTCCGCACCGGGGATCGGTTTGGCCTTGAGCGGCATCGTTGGCATCAGCAGCAGATCGTAGTCGGCCAGCACCGCATCATAGGCGGCGCGAAGTTTGCGCACCAGATTCTGAGCCTTGGCGTAGTAGTGGCCGCCGCCAGCCTGAATCGCATAGGTGCCGAACATGGCGATCACCTTGAACGTGTCGGCGATGTCGTTGGCATCTTGCCGCCAGCGCGACATTGCCGTTCCCGCCGAGGTCATCTGGAGGCCGCTGAGATTGATCATTGTGCCGTTCATCGACAGCGCATTGGCGACCAACCCTTCATTGACGATTGGCGACCAGATCGGCAGACCGTAATTGTGCCATGGGATCGACACCTCATCGACCTGAATGCCGAGCTTGCCAAGTTTCTTGGCGCCGGCGCGAACCAGCGCACTAACGTCGTCTTCGGCGTTGAATTGCTCGAATCCCTCTTTAACGATGGCGACCTTCATGCCTTTGACATCTTCGCCGAGCGCTTTGGTGTAGCGCGCGAGCCGAAGGTCACGCTGGCGTGGGTCGAGTCCGTCGACGCCTGCGATAACCTCGAGCAGCAGCGCGTTGTCGGTGACGCTCGCGGTCATCGGGCCGCAGTGGTCGACCGTCGCCTCGACCGTCATGATACCGGTATAGGGCACCAGGCCGTGGGTCCCTTTCATCGCATAGATTCCGCAATGGGCAGCGGGTTGGCGCACCGAACCGGCCTGATCGCAACCCAGCGCCAGGTCGACATCACCAGCCGCGACCACCGCCCCGCTGCCAGACGACGACCCGCCGGTCGTGTGGGTCGGTTTGTGAGGGTTGCGAACGGGACCGGTAGCACTGGTATGACTACCGCCCGAGGCGCACAAATACTCGCAGACGGTTTTTCCGGCGATGGTGCCGCCGGCGTCGAGAATGCGTGTCACCACCGTTGCGTCGAATTCCGGAACGTAGCCTTCGAGGATCGAGGCGCCGTTCATCATCGGCACGCCGGCAACGCAAATATTGTCCTTGATGGCAACCGGGCGGCCCTTGAGCTTGCCGCGTGGCGCTCCCTTGATATCGGTTTTGACGTACCAGGCACCGAATGGATTATCGTCTCCCTCGGGTCGATATCCCGGCGTCCGCGGGTAGCGCACCGGCGGCACGTTATCGGCTAGCTGATCGAGCAGCTGATAGCCTCCGGCCATCGGCTCCATGATCGCTTGCATGTCGGCCAAGTAGTCGTCGGTCACCGCGAAGCCGAGTTCGTCCGCAACATCGCGTAGCTGTCCGATGGTGGGCGTTTTGAAGGCCATCGCGGTTATTTCCTTCTGTTAGGCGTTGTTCGTTGCCAGTCGACCGCTTGCTCGAAGGCATGCGCGAGGCGGTAGATCGTCGCCTCATCGCCGTGGCGGCCGACGATCTGCAGTCCGATCGGTCGCGCATCGCTAATCGCGCAAGGTATCGATAGCGCGGGATGCCCGGTCAGGTTAAACGGCGCCGTATTGGCCGACATGTTCCAGCAATGGTCCAGCAGCTCGGCCAATGGTGCGTCCGGCGCCGGCACCGGCTGGGCCCGGTTGGGGGAGGTCGGCATGATAAGAAGATCGTGGCGGGCCAATACGTCGTCATAAGCGGCCCGCAGCCGGCGGCGCGTGTTCTGCACCTTGCCGTAATAGTAGCCAGCGCGTGTCTGCACCGCGTGCCGCCCCAGCAGGATCGACACCTTGACGGGGTCGGCAAAGTCATCCATCCGGCCAGCCGCTGCGTCCATGGCCCGGCTCAACGACGGCACGTTAAGCCCCTCGCTGAACATGCCGCCCCCGAAAACATAGGTGTGGTATCCCGCTTCAAACGATCCTACCGCCCAAATCGCGCCGCCATAAGCGTGCCAGGGGATCGATACCGTCTCGACCTCAGCGCCGAGTTTGCTTAATCGGTCGGCAGTTTGCCGGACCGCACCGTCGACCTCGGGCTCCGAAAGCGGCGTCGCGAATGCTTCCGCGACAACCGCAACGCGGAGACCCTTGAGGCCGTCTTCGAGATGGTCGGTGTAGCGGGACCGGCGCACGCCGCGCTGCCGCGAGTCGTAGCCGTCGGGTCCTGCCAGCACCTCGAGGAACAACGCATTGTCGGCTACCGTTCGGGTCATCGGTCCGATGTGATCAATGGTGGGGTCGAGCCCCATGATGCCGGTATAGGGCACCAACCCGAACGTCGGCTTGAGACCGACGATGCCGCAATACGCGGCCGGTACCCGGATCGAGCCGGCCTGGTCGCCGCCCATCGCCATATCAACGTCGCCATTGGCGACAACCGCGGCCGAACCGCTCGAAGAGCCACCGGCGGAATAGCCGGGTTTGCGCGGATTGGTCACCGGTCCGGTCGTCGCGGTCACACAACCGCCCGATGCCGAAAAATATTCACAAACGGTCTTGCCGACGATTTCCGCGCCGGCATCGAGCAACCGGGTAGCCACGGTCGCATCGATCTCTGGCACGTAGCCTTCCAGCACCGACGCGCCGTTCATCATCGGTACACCGGCCAGGCAGATGGTGTCCTTGAGGGCGACCTTGCGGCCTTTCAGCTTGCCTCGATTGGCGCCCTTGATGGTGGTTTTGACGTACCACGCGCCGAGCGGATTGTCGGCCGCCTCAGGCCGATGGCCGGGTGTCCGCGAGTATTTTACCGGCGGCAGGTCGTCCGGCAATGCGGCAACCAGATCAAACGCCCCGGCCAGTGGCTGGACGTAGTTCAATACCTCATCGATATACGTGTCGCTGAGGTCCAGACCCAGCGCATCGCCGTGCTGGCGCAGTTGAGTCGGTGTCGGAAGCGCAAAACTCATGACCGGGCCTTTCGTCGTTGGTCCGCGTCACATAGGCTAGCTTGTGTTAGCGTTTGGCCGCCAGTCTTGCCGTGTGCTTCGCGATTGGCGTTGAGTTCTGATGCCGTCAATTTGGTTGATACCTATGCCTTTAGTAACTGAACGCCTGGCTCGCTATGCGAGTGAACTTGATTTCGACAATCTCCCGCCGGACGTCGTCGAACGCAGCAAGTTGCTGCTCCTCGATTTTCTCGCCGTCACCGTCGGCGGCCGCTACCAGGCGGCGACCACGCGGCACTTCATCGAAACCGCGGAAGACCTCGGATGGCGTTCAGGTGCGGCGACGGTGCTCGGTCTATCTGCTGATTTCGCGCCGCCGGCGGCGGCCCTGATCAACGGTGCACTCGCGCATTCGCTCGAGTTTGACGATACCCACGCCGCGGCGTGGCTGCACCCCAGCGCTACCGTCATCCCGGCTGCGCTCGCGGCCGCGGAGATGGTTGCCGCCGATGGTCGCGACCTGATGACCGCGATCGTCGCCGGTTATGAGACCAGTTGCCGGATCAGCAAAGCGCTGGTGCCGGCCCAACACTACGCCCGCGGCTTTCATCCCAGCGCGACCGTCGGCGCGTTCGGTGCCGCTGCCGCGGCGGCTCGAATCTTCGGTTTGGCGCCGGCAGGCGTTGCCAGTGCACTTGGGATCGCCGGTAGCCAGGCCGCGGGCTCGATGCAATTCATGGATAACGGGGCCTGGAACAAACGCTTTCACGTCGGCGCCGCCGCGCAGAACGGATTGATCGCGGCGACCTTGGCCCGCCGGGGCTTTCTCGGGGCCAGCGCAGCGATTGAAGGCGAAAAGGGGTTCCTCGCCGCCTACGCGCCGAAGCCGGATCCCCAACTGGCGATCGCCGGTCTCGGCGATAAATTTGAAACGATGGCGATTGCGCTTAAACCCTATTCGGGATGCCGGCTGGTGCACGCAGCGATCGACGCGACGCTGCAACTCCGCAAGCAACACGCGATCGTCCCGCAACAGATCGAGGCCGTCGCTATCGGATTGTCGCAACTCGCGCTCGACATCACCGGCTTTCCCGAGGCGCAAAAGCGCCGCCCGCGCAATGTCGTCGAGAGCCAGTTCTCGATGCATTTGTGCGCCGCGATCGCGCTTCACCAGGGGTCGTTGTCCTGGGCCGACTATGAGCGGTTTTGGCAGGATGCGGACATCTTAATGCTGTGCGATCGCATTTCCGTTTATCACGACGCCGAAGTGCAAGCCGATTACCCCGAACAGCTTAGTGGACGAGCCCGTGTCACCGCTGCTGGGGTTACCTACGAAGCCAAAATCGATGTTCCCAGCGGCGAACCCGAGCGATTCATGAACGCCGGTGAAATCAACGAGAAGTTTGCTGGGCTGGTAGCCGGGCACGTCACAAACGATCAAATCGCGTCGATTACCGGCTTGGCGTTGCGCGCCGAAACGCTTACACAAGCGCGCGATTTGGGCACTGCGACGCTGCCCGATGGCCTGGTTGTAGCGGCCGCGGAGTAATGGGGATGACCGAACCTGCACCCAGCCAAACCAATTCGCCGATTGTCGCCGCCTATTCCGAGCGCACGCCGACCTCGGCCCAGCTCTTCAAGCGTGCGCAGGCATCTTTGCCGAGCGGTCTCACCCACGACGCGCGCCATCTCGATCCTTATCCGATCTATGTCGAACGGGCGCAAGCGTCTCGCAAATGGGATGTCGATGGGCATGAATATGTCGACTACATGGGCGGCCACGGGGCGCTGCTGCTCGGCCATAACCACCCCGAGGTTGCCGCGATTGCCAAGCGCCAGCTCGGCATTGGCACCCATTTCGGCGCCTGCCACGAACTTGAAATCCGCTGGGCTGAACTGATTAAGGAGCTGATCCCATCAGCCGAAAAGGTGCGGTTCACATCGTCGGGCACCGAAGCCACGCTGTTGGCGCTCAGGATGTCGCGGGGGTCCAGCGGCAAGACCAAAGTAATCCGCTATGCCAGTCACTTTCATGGCTGGCACGATCATTTCTCGGCCGCCTATGTCAATCACTTCGACGGCTCGGCCCCGATCGGCGTGTTGGAGTCGGTCGCCGACGACATGGTCGTGGTGGCGCCCAATGATCTCGATGCGACCCGGGTTGCGATCGAACGTGGTGACATCGCAGCGGTGATTCTCGAGCCGACCGGCGCAAGTTGGGGCCATGTCCCGGCGCCGCCCGAATTCGTCGCGGGCTTGCGCGAGCTAACCGCAAAGCACGGCGTTATCCTGATCTTCGACGAGGTGATTTGCGGTTTTCGCTGCTCGCCCGGGGGTGCGCAAGCGGCACTCGGTATCACGCCCGATCTCACCACGCTGGCCAAGATCATGGCCGGCGGCCTGCCCGGTGGTGCCGTGGTCGGTCGCGCCGATTTGATCGATCTGATTAGTTTTGAGGCGGATGCCCGCGGCGGCCACGAGAAAATCCTGCATTTCGGCACGTTCAACGGCAATCCCGAATCGGCCGCAACGGGCATCGCGTGTCTGGAAATTGTCAAGAACACCGACGCCTGCGAGCACGCCAATCGCGCCGCGGCAAAACTCCGCCCCGGGCTCACCCAGGTTGTCGTCGACGAGAAACTGGCCTGGGGGATCTACGGAACCTATTCCGGGTTTCATATTTTCACCAACCCCGAGCGGCGCGAGATCGATCCCACCGGTTTCGATCCGCTCGCCATTCCATGGCAGGAGTTGCGCGCAGGCGATCCGCCGATCGCTGACAAGCTACGGCTCGCGATGCTGGTCTATGGCGTCGACATCAACGGTTGGCCGGGTGGCATGACCTCTGCGGTCAGCTCTGATGACGATTTCGAACACACGGTCGATGCCTTCAAACGCGCGATCCGCGACATGAAGAACGAAGGCGATCTGTAGCGTCGGCGCTAGCTGACTTTTCCCAGCGCTTTGAGAACAATTTCCGCGTGCTCGGCGGAGTGCCGCCAGGACGTGGATTACGCGCGGCGGTTGGAAAAGCGTCGCCTGGAGTCTGTTGGTTGCGCCGCTACAGCGCTGATTGCTTGTTCGAAGCCATCGGGATCGAAGTAAAACGGCCCGAGTCCGCATTTCCACGTTACGTATCCGTCCTTGTCGAGGACGTATAACCGCTCAGGCATGGCGTGATATTTTGCCTCGACCTCATTCGTCATGTTGTCGAGGACCATCGGAAAAACAAAATTGTAGCGAAGCATGCAAGCGGCGGCGACCTCGGCTCTCTCGTCCTCGGTTGTCGGATCGGAATAGAGAATATCTTCATCCACGTTCGATGGTGATTGCGAGCCATCGGTTGGATGGGCTTCCTTGATGTAGACGCAGAGAAAACTCACCCGGTCACGGTGTTTCTTTGCGATGTCATCGAGGCGCACGGCCTCGCGGCGGAAAGGTGGTCAGGTATAAGATCCGAAAATGAGGCCGACCGGTTTTCCCCGTAACGCGGAGAGCTTCAGAAGTTGGCCGGCGCGCGCACCGGTGTTCGCAAGGCGCTCCAATTCGAAGTCGGGCGCCAGGTCACCCACCTGCGGTGAGCGTTCGTCGTCCCTTAGTCGCTTGGCGAGGTCGGCCCTGGCTCCCTCGCGAGTCCAGCCACGGAATTCCAGCTCTTCGTCGCTGATATTGCGGATTAGTTTTTCGAGCTCAGACGGCAGCTTGTCCGGCATCTTTGATACTCCTATCGAGCGGGCGAACGCGGCTAACCTAAGCCCCAGTTGCCCGTGCCAACCAAAATGCAATTTCTCCCGTCAAATTGTCTACTCCTGCAGGCCGGCTTTACGAGGTCCTAGCTCCAGGTTCGGACGTCGTTCGGCGCTGCCTTAATGGAACGCTTCTGGCCGTGGGACATTCGCCGCGTGCTCGCGTTCGAGTTAACCTCCCGCACAAATGTTCAGCCCAGCATGGTGCCGATTTGACCAATCCGGTTGCCGATTTTTTCGCGTTGCGCCGTGAAGTCGCTGCGCAGTCGCGAGTGATGAATGCTTGGGGATTCCTTCTCAACGTGCCGACTTTGATCGGCGGTCTGATTTTCTTCCGAATGCTAGAAGGCTCAGCCGTCGCTGCTGCTGTGGTTGTGTCGCTATTGATCGCCGGACAAATCCATAAGCATCAACCGATGAGCCGGTTGATCGGCCTGTGCCATGTCGTCTTCGTGCCAGCGATCGTGTTACTGGCAACGGGCTTAACGCAGGAAGGATCGACCGCGTTACAGATTTGGTCGGTCTATAGTCTCACGCTGATGACGGTTAGTGTCGTGATCGATGCGTTTGATCTATATCGTTATTTTGTACTTGGCAGCCGAACCTACGCAGAACACACGCCGCGAAGCAAAACCAACGGCTCTTGATCCAGTAGCACGAGCGGCAGCCCAGCGAGAGGACCGAACATGCGGTATCAGTTCTACTATTGGCCGTCGATCCAGGGTCGGGGAGAGTTTGTGCGTTTGGCCCTGGAGGAAGCCGGCGCCGATTACGTTGATGTTGGCCGGGAGGCGGATGGTGGCGGTATTCCGGAGCTGATGCGCTTTCTCGATGGCGAGGTTATCGCCCGCCCGCCGTTCGCGCCGCCCTATCTCCGTGCCGGCAAACTGCTCATCGGCCAGACCGCCAACATCCTCATGTTCCTCGGTACGCGCCACCGCCTAGCACCCGCCGGCGAGGCCGGGCGGTTGTGGGCCAACCAACTGCAATTGACCATCGCCGATCTGGTTCACGAAGCGCACGATACCCACCACCCGATCGCCAGCGCGCTTCACTACGAGGAGCAGCGCCGCGAGGCGCGGCAAAGAGCCGCCGACTTCGTGACCCGCCGAATTCCGAAGTATCTCGGTTATTTCGAGCGCGCTCTCGCGAACGGCGGTGAGGTTGGCTATTTGACTGGCAAGAGGCTTGGTTATCCCGATCTTTCCCTGTTTCAGGCGGTCGCCGGACTGCGCTATGCATTTCCGCGGGCGATGGCGCGGATCGAAAAAGAATGTCCGCGGGTGGCGGCCCTGTACCATCGCGTAGCGTCACGACCGCGCGTGGCGGCTTACTTGCATTCAGAGCGCCGACTTCCGTTCAACGAGGACGGCATCTTCCGTCACTATCAGGAACTCGACGTACATAGGTGAGGTCGATTGTGCGACTGCTAGCCACGACCTACACCGGCACGCCGACAGCATGGGTGAACAACCGCATCACCGAGGTTGTTCGCTTTGGGGGTATGCCGACCTAAAGCTGATAGTCCGGAGTACCCTTAAGTTCTGACGTTGTTTGCGGTCCCTCAATAAACCGAAATTAGCCAACAATTGGCATGGGAACAGATCGATCCGAAGGGTCCTAATTCTTTGTTCGACGCTTTAACCCGGCGCCAACAAATAGAAGGTCTCCATCGGACCAACACCCTTGATGTCCACCATCCCTCGATTCTTGAATCGAAATTTTTCCTTCAGAATCTCATAGACCACTTCACTAACCTGGATCGAATTTGCGGTTCCACTCGACTCCATCCGACTCGCAATATTCACGGTGTCGCCCCAAAGGTCGTACGCAAACTTGCTTTTCCCGATGACGCCAGCGACGACGGGGCCGATGTGAATACCTATGCGTAGGGAAAAGGAAGTGCCTTCATCCCTTTCTATCTCCTTAATCGTCGAGAGCATATCCAGCGCCAAGACCGCGATAGTCTCGGCATGACGGGATTTCGGCTCCGGGACGCCGCCGACTACCATGTATGCGTCCCCGACGGTCTTGATTTTCTCAAGGCCGGCGCGGTCGGTGAGTTCGTCAAAACGAAAAAATATCTCGTTCAGTTTGCTGACCAGCTGATCCGGCGGTTTTGCCCGCGAGTATCGTGTGAAGTCGACGATATCGGCGAATAAGACGCTGACGTCGTCGTATTTCTCGGCGATGACGCCCTCGCGTGATTTCAGCAGCTGCGCCACTTTTAGCGGCAAAATGTTCAACAGCAACCGGTTGGCGTTCTCCCGTTCGCTAACGGCACTGGTCACGAAATGGCTTGCGAAGACGAACACAACGAGCGACGAGACGCATAGATTCATGACGAAGAAAAAAATCTTCGTGTTCTCAGCGACCTGATGGCCGTGCATCGAGAAGAAGTCGTCGAATACCACCGTAATCACGATGTTTGCCAAGTAAAGCAGCAACCAGATCATCGAATGTCTAAAGGAGAAAAACATCAGGGCGATGATGGGACCGCAGAATGCCCACGCCAGGACGAAACCAGACTCGAATACGCCGCCGATACTCCATTGAATGACTGTGGTGACATAGATGATACAGACGATCTGTATGTAGACGAGCGGGTGGTGGTTGCGGATGAAGTGGGAAACGGCCAGCGTCGAGCCAACGATGACCACAAAAGCGAAAGGCAGTACCGCAACGAGCCCGAACCCGAATACGTAGTAGTACATCGCGGTCCAAAACAGACCCGCAGCGCAGCAAGAAAAAGCCACCAGAAAAATGGTGAACTTTTCTAGTCTGATGGCGTCGGTATCGCGGGGATCGTATGCGAAGAAAGTTTTCAAGTTCATCTACGAACGCTCTGGAATGCCGGCTGTTCTTCGATAAGAGTGAGAGTCCATGTTCAGGATAGCCCAGTTCGCATTTGGATGGTTCTGCCGAAACCCCGCGCTCAAGCACTCGATCTTCGTGCCGAACAATGGACGGCCAACTGTCGTCTTTGGGGGTCAAAAATCCGTGGATTTCGTTCGCTAGGAATGCGCTGCCGCTGGGCGCAAGTTCGATATCGACGAAGTCCGAAGCTGTGCTTACTGCGGCGGCGATCGATACACGCATACTTCAACTCGACCGCTTGGCAAAGTACGCCGCCGCTTCCCTTGGAAAATCACGTTCCTTCTTGACCTGGCCCAGTTCCCGCTTGAGCGCCGCCAGCTCTTCATCGCGTGTATGCGAGCACGCTGCCGGGCCTTATGATGGCCGCTTCGTCCGATCAGTGAACGGATGACGGGGCGAGTGTTTTACAAAAGGGTCAGGAAGGATGCTCCTCAAGCTTCTCGGGATGCTCTCCGACGACATGGCGATCGATCTCGGGACCGCCAACACGCTCGTCTATATCAAAGGTCAAGGAATCGTACTCAACGAGCCGTCTGTGATCGCCGTCGCGCAAGTTCGGGGGAAAGAGCGGGTTTTGGCGGTCGGCGAGGAAGCCAATCGAATGATTGGTCGGACCCCGGACGCGATCCGTGCGACCCGTCCAATGAGGAGCGGTGTGATCGCCGATTTTGAGATCGCTCAGGAGATGATCAAACTGTTCATCCGAAAGGCGTACAAAAAGCGACGAGTTGGAAATCCCCGGATAATCATGTCGGTCCCCTTCGGCGCAACGGCGGTGGAGCGTCGCGCGATCCGGGAGGCAGCTGAAACAGCCGGCGCTCGACGAGTTTTTCTAATCGAGGAGCCCATCGCTGCCGCAGTCGGCGCGAACCTACCGGTGACCGAGCCGACCGGTTCCATGGTGATCGATATCGGTGGCGGAACGACTGAAGTAGCAGTGATGTCGCTCGGTGGGATCATAAATGCACGATCTATCGAGGTTGGGGGCTTTGTATTGGATGAAGCGATTACCGGCTACGTGCGACGCGCGCACAATCTGCTTATTGGAGAAGCAACTGCGGAAAGGGTAAAGAAAAACATTGGTTGCGCGATGCCACCGCAAGACGGCCGCGGAAAGACCATGGAGGTTAAGGGACGTGACCTTAGGAGCGGGATTCCCAAATCGCTGATCATCAGCGAAAGTCAAATCGCGGAAGCAATCGCCGAGCCGATTGGCGCCATTGTCGAGGGCGTGAGGCGTACCCTTGAGAACGCGGAACCCGAATTAGCCGCCGACATTGTCGACAGGGGCATTGTAATGACAGGCGGTGGCTCTCTATTGCACGATCTCGACGCCGTTATAGCGCAGGTAACCGGTTTGACCGTTTCGGTTGCAGATGATCCCCTGACCTGCGGTGCTCGCGGTGCGGGCATGGCACTGGAGGAACTCAAGGCCCTCCAATCCACTGTCGAATGATGGGCGCCATTTGAGGTTCCCCATAGCGTTCGCGGCGTTCTTCAGCACGCCCTTCCGTCGATAGTTTCTGCCTTTCGGATGGGTCATTAAGTGAGGCAGCTGGCTCGTGGATATCGCGGAACTTTTCCCCTCCCCTAGCGCCGCAGTTTTATTCCTGGTTTATACTGCGGCTCACACCGAGAATCAGCGTTCGACGGGTGTGCGCAAACGCGGGTTGCAAGGTTCCAAAGAATTATTTGGAACCCTAGCCAGCATCACCGGGTTTTTCTCGATCATTTTCTCATTAGTCTTTTTTTTCGCCTATGGGTACGACACAGGAGTTATCAGTGCAGGAGCGTTGCTGATTTCGAGCCTCGTGGTTGCGATCATCTACCACCTCACATCCGCTTCGATTTTCGGGGATAGTTTCATCGTCTGGATGGTAGGAACGATCGTCGCCTGGCCATTGATGTTCGAGTTGTTGCCTCGCGTCACTTGGTTTGGCGTGAATAGCTGAGCGCGGACGCGGCCACCTTGAATGTCGGCGTTACCCATTGCGGACGTGGCTTTCGGCTCACGAACGTCGCGACCTAGCGTCAGAAGCGGACGTAGATCCCTCGACAACATAGGCCAGTCGTTGACGGGGTTGCGTTGCTCAGAGGACGGCTCATGACAGCGAAGTCCCCTGCGACGAGATTCGACGGCGAGCAATCGTGGGTGCAGGGCGGATCATTTCGCTTGAGAACGTGGACGTTCGTCAGCGAAGAAAAAAGTGCGAGCCCAATTCTGGTAGTTGTCATCCATGGCGACGCACCGTTCAACAAACCCGAATACCACTACGTTTTTGCCGCTAAAGCGGCCGCCGCCCACCCGGATGTCATCGCCGTTGGATTGCTTCGACCTGGTTATACCGACCCTGAGGGAAACACATCCGATGGAGAGCGAGGAGAGGCTGTCGGCGACAGTTTTCACATCACCAACACTGACGCGATTGCCGATGCGATCGGCGGACTCGAACGCCGCTGGAACGCTCGCAAAGTAGTGGTTGCCGCTCATTCGGGCGGCGGGACGTTGACCGCAAACGTGCTTGGTCGACACCCCGCTCTAGTCGATCAAGCGCTGCTGGTTTCCTCGGTTTATGACGTCGAGAAGTGGCGTCAGCATATGTTCGAGCAAACCGGTGAGCCCATATTTCAGGGCAAGATGGAGCTGCTCTCGCCCATCGAGCAGATCTCAGGCCTGTCGGATCAGGTCGATGTAACCCTAATGGTGGGCAGCCAAGACGAGATAGCGCCGCCTCGTTTCAGCGAGCAGTACGAATCCACGGCCCGCGAGCACGGCAAGAACGTGAAATTGGTGCGGTTGGAGGGTGCGGGGCACGAGATGTTCCTAGATCCAGCAGTCTTCGCGCAGCTTGGACCGATGCTTAGGTGATCGCCTCGCGTCACCTTAACCCGATCCCCGGGAATATCATGTACCCGGCGGAATGGAGTCACCGGTAAACGAAGTGCCGACCTTAAACTAGGTCTGCTTTACCCCGAATGCGGAAGTAGATTTCGTCGGCTCCTGGGTCCGTTGATAGCCGAGGCTGTCGAAGAACTCCGAGTTGTCAACTTTCACACAACTTTCGTTCACGCAAGCAATCGTAGGAGAAATTTTGATTCAAGAAGGTCACAATATTGAATCGATGTTTAAATGATTTTCTATTTTTCGCAGTTCTGCGTTGGTAGGGGTGGCGGTTTAGGCCTAAGTAGGTGGCGCGGCCCGGATTAAGTTGTTGTTAGCAATAATTTGCTGAAACGCCCAATAGCTGTGGGTGTCCCCTGCAATCCCGCGGTTTCCCGGCAATAGGTCAGGCTTAGTGTCGTCTCACAGGTCTGGTGCCAACTGCGTGAATCGTCGGCGCTAAGCCCAAACAAGATCAGCGCCATCAGAACGATCGACGGGCCGGCCGGCGTATCGAAGCTAACCGCCGGTAGCCGCGCCGCCACCGCTCCCCAAGCCCAAACAAGATCAGATCGCCATCAGGCGTGGTTTGGCCATCGAATCGAGTTAGCCATTGCGGGCCGGAGTCACGCGTGAGCGTAGCCGGTCGAAGCTAAACGAAATCCCCCAAGCCCCGGATGTTGGCGACACCGAATCCATGCGGACCAATCCTTGGCCAGTCGACGGCCCGGTTGAGCCAGGCCAGGTCCTCCACGGTGGGCAGGAGCTCGAAACGCCCTGAGCCTTGATGATCTCGCTTCGGGGTCAAGGGCGCCCGCGAAAACCGACGCGTAGGCGGCGTCGCCGCGACGCGGGGGGGATAATCGGATCGATTTGAACGCAACCTGCTAGGCCGACCAGGCCGAGTGGTGACGATGTGACGCTTGCGGCCACAGGATCTTCTTGCCCGCGTCATAGCCCCGAACCACCGCTTTCCGCCCCTGCCACGGCAGCGTGGCCGAGTCCTTCCGCTCCCGTGCGCCATGACCATTGATGGTTGATGCTCTCCAGCCGCCGTTCTCGAGAAATCCTGGACTTCCAGTCGTTCGTGGTTTGGCCATCGGCCATGTACATGACCGCATCCGACAATCCGTCGTCCTCGGCCGGTCTGAAGTTAGCCATTGCAGATCAACGCCCACTCTCGATCCGTCAGGTTTGTGAGTCGCCCGCCGCGTCATAATTCGGGAGCTTCGGTAGAATTGACACAACCGGTAAGCGACGTCACTCTGTCGGGTTTAGCCGCGCTATCTAGCGTTGGACGGTGAACTCTAGAGGGCTTCTCGGGAAGCCCTTATGTACCCGCTTCGGGTTACAGATAGTCCCATCCACGTAGGAATAGATGGGTCGGACCGTTTTGGAGATCGTTCACCACAGGAGAACGGCTATGTTCAATTCGCCGGAGATTCTTATTCATGTGGCCAACGTGCTCTATCTCTTGGCCTTTCTCGTGCGCGATATTCTTTGGCTCAGGATGCTGACGGTCGCCGCGTCGTTTTTCTTGCTGCCCTTCTTCTACCTGCAGCCAACCCCGCTGATGACGCCGATCTACTGGAACCTGGCCTTCACCAGCCTCAACATCTACTGGATCGTGCGCCTGCTACTCGAGCGTCGCCCAATCCAGTTGAACGAAGAAGAGCTCCGACTCTGTGAGCTGGTGTTCCGCACCATGAAGCCGCGCGAGATGATAAAGATTCTCCGTCAGGGCACATGGCGTACGGCTGAGGTCGACAAATGCCTCGTCAATCGTGGCCACGCTCTCGACCAACTCATGGTCATCTATTCGGGTAAGGCGTGCGTCGAGGTGGATGGTAAATTTGTGACCGAGCTTCAGCCTGGACAATTCATCGGCGGGATCAGCTACCTCACCGACGAGACCGCCTCCGCCAACGTCGTTGCCATCGAGCCGACCCGATATTTCGTCTGGCCTATTTCAAAATTGAAGTCGTTCCTCAGCAAAAACCCCGACCTTCATGCAGCGCTGCAGACCACGCTCGCCATCGATTTCACGAGGTGGTTGCACGGTTCCTGGGCGCGCCATTCCAACTGAGACGTTCGATATCGCAATACTTACCCAGCAAGAACGCAGTTTATTGTGCGCTGATTCGTCTTGAACTGGGCTAAATGCCGCCTCAGGACATTCGGTATGAAACGCCCAAACTTTCGGCTTTATTCATAATAACGTATCTTGAGAACGTTTTCGTCGGGATCGTTGAAGTATACTGAGCGGACTGCCTGGCCCCGGGCTCCGAATACGTCCTCCCCTCCAGGCGTAAGTTCCACTCCACGCTCGATCAACCGTTCCGATGTCGCCGTACTATCGCTTACACAAACACTCGGATTTGGGTCATCTGTGGACGGCGCGTTATTGGCAAGGTTTTCTTGATGTCGATGCAGGGTTGGTCGGGTGCGGTCATCTGTCCGGCCTGTTGATGCGGTGCGTGTGACCGCTGGCCCTCATGCTCTCCGCAGATTGGGTCCCAAATCAAAAATACGCATTCTAGAGATGCGTTGACCCAAGCGGGCTCTTCCAATCCCCGGATCGACCGTTGCTGCATGACGTCGTCAGCCCTTCCCAATTTCGTTGCGTAGGCTCCGGCCTACACCGATTTCTTTATGCGGCCGTCAGGGCCGGCTCCTTATAGCGTTCACCGCGCGCCATGATCACCCAGGCGATGCGGGCGATCTTGTTGGCCAGCGCCACCGCCGCGAGCTTGATCGGGCGGTTTTCGACCAATCGGGCCAACCAAGGTCGTTTCTTAAAGCCCGTTTTCTTGGCGTAACGGATCACCGCCATAGCGCCTGTCACCAGCATCCATCGGAGATAGCGGTTGCCCTGCTTGGAGATCGGTCCGAGCCGGCGTTTGCCGCCAGTGGAGTTCTCCCTCGGCACCAATCCGATCCAGGCCGCCATACTTCGCCCCGAAGAGAAGACTGTCGGATCCGTCACACTCGCGGTCAATGCCGTGGCCACGAGCGGGCCGACGCCTGGAATCTCCGCCAAGCGTCGGCTGGTCTCATTCGAGCGATGCCAAGCATTCAGGCTGCGCTCGAGCGCGACAATCTTCGCATGTACCGTCTGGTAGTGGTCTGCCAAAGCGATCAATGCCAGCCGAGCAAAGGCGGGGATCTGCTGGTCATCTTGATCCTGAACAATCGCTAGGAGCTTCCCCAAGCCCAGGCGTCCGACCCGCGCGGTGATCCCAAACTCAGCAAAGTGGCCGCGCATCGCATTGCTCAGCATGGTCCGTTGACGGACCAGCAACTGTCGCGTCTTGTGCACCATCAAGACGCTCTGCTGCTCCTTGGTCTTGGTTGCCACGAACCGCATCGTCGGCCGTGTCACTGCCTCGCAGATCGCCTCAGCATCGGCCGCATCGTTCTTGTTGCGCTTCACGTAGGCCTTCACATAGCCCGCCGGCATCAGCCGAACCTCATGACCCAAAGCTTGCAGCTCGCGCGACCAGTGGTGGGACGTGGCGCAGGCCTCAATGCCGACCAGGCACGAAGACTGCTTCTCGAAGAAGGGCATCACCTGGCTGCGCCTCAGTTGCTTGCGGATGACGACTTCACCCGCCTCATCGACGCCGTGAACCTGAAACACGTTCTTCGCGATATCTAGACCAATTCTGCTAACATTCATGTCGGACGGCTCCCCTTTTAAGTGGTCTCTAACAGCTACCACTTTGGCACCTAGATGCCGAACAGGGCGCCGTCCACAGCATCAAAATTCCCTGTGGAGCACACCCTTTAGCGACGTCGGGATTCGGCTCCTAAGCCGACATTTTTCGATGGAGAGTCTGGTTTACACCTAGCTCCGGACGTAATTCGGCGTCGCCGGAAAGGGGCATTCGTAGCCACAAACAGACCATCGAAACGTTGCGGCGAGTATGGATTAAGACTGCCGCGACAGTTAGTTTTTCGATGAAGGAAGATCCATGGTGGGTCGTGTCCCAGGACGTGGTGTAGGAGTTGTTGGAGCCTCTGTTAGCTGTGGGTAGGCGGCTTGCCGTAGCGACCGCCGAGAGTCTGGCGTAGGCAAGCCGGCTATCCACAGCGGAGGCCATCGCGGTTCCGGTTTAGGGTTGGGCTAGTGCAAACCAACCTGACCCGAAGGAGAACCACGATGACCCAGGACATGATGACCCTGCGCGCGCTTTTGGAGAAGAGCTCCGATGCCGATCTGCTTCGCGAGATGATCGGCTTCACGGCCGAGCGGCTGATGGCACTGGAGGTCGAGGGCCTGACCGGCGCCGCTCACGGCGAGCGCTCGGCGGATCGTATCACCCACCGCAACGGCTACCGCGACCGGTCCTGGGAGACGCGGGCCGGCACGGTCGAGCTGAAGATCCCGAAGCTGAGGAAGGGGAGCTACTTCCCGGGCTTCCTGGAGCCGCGGCGGATGGCCGAGAAGGCGCTGGCTGCGGTGATCCAGGAGGCCTACATCCAGGGCGTGTCGACCCGCTCGGTCGACGACCTGGTGCAGGCCATGGGCATGTCGGGCGTCTCCAAGAGCCAGGTCTCCAGGCTGTGCGGCGAGATCGACGATAAGGTCAACGGCTTCCTCGATCGATCGCTGGAGGGCGACTGGCCCTATCTGTGGCTCGACGCAACCGGTAAAGGTGCGCGAGGCCGGGCGCATCGTCTCGGTCGCGGTGACCGTGGCTGTGGCCGTCAACGACCAGGGCCGCCGCGAGGTCCTGGGCATGGCGATCGGCGCGTCTGAGGCCGAGGCCTTCTGGACCGAGTTCCTGCGCTCGCTGGCCCGGCGCGGGCTGCGCGGCGTGAAGCTGGTGATCTCCGACGACCACAAGGGCCTGAAGGCCGCCGCGACCCGGATCCCTCGGCGCCACATGGCAGCGCTGCCGCGTGCACTTCGCCCGCAACCTGCTGGCCCATGCCGGCCGCCAGGGCCGGCGCGTCGTCTCCGCCTTCGTCGCCACCGCCTTCGCCCAGGAGGACGCCGACAGCGCGAAGGTCCAGTGGCGCCAGGTCGCCGACCAGCTCAGGCTCAAGGTGCCCAAGCTGGCAGTTCTCATGGACGAAGCCGAGCACGACGTCCTCGCCTACATGAGCTTCCCCAGGGAGCACCGCCAGAAATTGCACTCCACAAACCCGATCGAACGGCTCCATGCCGAGGTCAAGCGTCGCACCAACGTCGTCGGTATCTTTCCCAACGAAGCCGCCATCACACGGCTCGTCGGCGCCATCCTTCTCGAGCAGAACGACGAGTGGGCCGTCTCAAGGAGATACATGACGCTGGAATCCATCGCTCCGCTGAGCGATGATGTCCCCATCACGCTGCCCACCGTGGCAGCCTACCCGCCGGGAGCAGGAACGAACGTAGACTCGCAGCCATCCTTTCCGCTGATGTGGTTGGCTATTCGAAACTGATTGGGGCGGATCAAACCGCGACACTCGCAGCTTTGCGGAAACTGCGCTCCGCGTTGTTCAAACCGTCCGTGACCCGACATAGCGGTGAAACGGTCAAGAGCATGGGCGACGGTTGGATCGTGGCTTTCGCGAGCGTTACCGATGCTGTGCAATGCGCGATCGATGTGCAGGAAGGCTTATCAGCGATTCCTAAGCTACAGCTGCGCATCGGTGTACATCTCGGAGACATCGTGCGGGAAGACGAGGACGTGTTCGGCGATGGCGTCAATGTCGCCGCGCGCCTGCAGGACGTCGCAGCACCCGGCGACATCTTGATTTCCGACGTCGTGCACCACAGTTTGGACGGCCGACTCGCCGGCGTCTTTCGCAAAAAGCCGCCCCTAAAATTGAAGAATATTGAACGCACGATCTCGACTTTCTCTTGGAACGACGCTCCAGCCGAATCCAGGGAAGCGCATGAGGGCGGCGAAACAGCCTCTGCGCAGCGGCGGAGTATCGGCTTGGGTTTTGAGGGCCTGGAGATGAAGGCCGGTGACGATGAAGCGAGATTATTATGCGACGGTGTGAACGAGGCCATCCGGGCCGCTCTTGTCAATCAGGCGGACATCTCGCTTCTGACTGACTCGGACAAAGCCGACATGTTGGTGGAGGGGTCCCTGCAGGCGGTTGGCGCTCGCTACCGGGCCGTCATTCGCTTGGTAGATCAGAATAACCAAGAACTAATCAAGGCCGAGAAGTTCGATGGTGTGATTGCTGACATATTTGAGGCGGAAGACGATCTGGCACTTCGGATTTGCACTTCGCTCAGGTTTGCCGCCTTCAGTTACGAAGCTTCCACTTTTGAGAAATCCAATCTGCCCCTGAATGAACAGGATAGTAGTGTCATTCGGGTCCGTGCCGGCGGTCTGCTATCGGATCTAAAGTACGAGGATTGGGTGGAGGCCCGATATCTGTTGGAGACGACAGTATTGGATCGTGATCCGGACGACGCCAGTGCGCTTGCGATGGCCGGGATGTCCTGCACCATTGAACCCAACTGCGGTTGGCGAAATCCGACCCCGGAAGACCGCGAGCAAGCGATCTGGTATCTGCGCAAGGCAGTGCGCCTCAATCCGAGCAGCGATTTCGCTCACGCGATTTTGGCCTTGGCATTGCTGGAACTTGCCGAAGACTTTACCGGTTCCTTGTTTACCGCCGAACAGTTGACAAGGATCGCGCCCCATTACGCGCAAGGCCAGATGGCCTATAGCGCCGCCATGATTTGCAGCGGTCAAATCGTGGAAGGGACGGACTTGGCGTTAAAGGCGATCGAACCGCTAAAAGGCTTGCGTTTATTCTCTCAGAACGCCGCGTATTTGATGCTCGGATTATTACTGTCGGGCCGTCACGATGAGGTCTTGGTTTGGGGCCAAAGGGTGAATCAGAAGATAAGAGACGTGCCGCGCAATCTCCTGCTAATGATTAGTGCGGCGGCGCATTTGCAAGACAACGACCTTGCGCGGAATTGCGCCGAACGCTTGATCGAGCAACAGGATGATTTCAGGCTCAGCGAGATGAGGGTCTGGCCGCTGAAAAAGCCCGGCGATTGGGACCATTTTATGGCGGGACTAGTTGCGGCCGGATTGCCGGAGTGACTGCTTAGGGTCAGCCCCGAGGTAGGCGTAACGAGTTAGGGGTAACCCGAAAATAGCGGCCCTAGGATCGATGGTCCATTGTCTGCTTTGGGTCTTGGGCGTGTAAAAACGTTCGCCGGATTAGCGATGCGGTGAGGGTTAGCGGTGCTGTTCGGGCCTCGTCCCTTTTTTCGGTTTTAGCTTGTCGTAGGGGCGGATTAGGCTGTTTCACCGCCACGACTGGATCTCGCGAGGGCGTCGCGGCGGTAGCGGGCCCTTACACTATGCCCGCATAGCTGCCATCAGGGGTCCGGCGCCGAGAACGTTCATGACTCGCGTCAGATTGTAAGCGAGTACGTGCAGCGCCATTTCGGTTCTGACCCGCGGCAGCGTCTTCACCAGGAAGTGGGTGGCACCCATTCGGGCTTTGATGGTGCCGAAGGGGTGTTCGACCGTTTCGCGCCGCTGGCGCATCTTTTCCGGATGCGCGTCGAGCCGGTGCTGGACCTCTTCCAGAACGTGCTCATGCTCCCAGCGGGTAATTCGGCGCTCTTTGGCGGTGGTGCACTGAGCCTTAATGGCGCAGTTCTGGCAGACATTGGTCCAGTAGCGACGTAGGGACAGCCCGTGCTCCTCTCTGGTGAAGCGGTAGACCAAGCGCTCGCCGGCTGGACAGACGTACACGTCCTCATCCTTCACATAGCGGAAGTCCTGCTTGCCGAACTTCCCTTTGGCTTTGATGCCCGAGGTTAGCGGTTTGGGGAGCGTGACTGTGATGCCGGCCTGATCACATGCCAGGATCTGATTGCTACTGAAGTAGCCGCGATCGGCGACCACCTCGAGTTTATCGACGTTCAGAGCGGCCTTGGTCTGCTCCGCCATGGGAGAGAGTTGCGCTCTGTCATTGCCAACGTTGGTCACCTTGTGTGTGACGATCAGGTGGTTCGACGTATCGACCGCGGCCTGCACGTTATAGCCAACCACACCGGAACCGCGACCGCTGGTAGCCATGGAGCGAGCGTCGGGATCGGTCAAGGAGATCTGATGATCGGGTGTCGCGCGCATACGGGCGTCGAGGGCCGTAAGCCGTTGCATCTCCAGATGAAGACGCGCGATCTTCTCTTTCAGTCGGGTTACTTTCATCGCAAGCGCTTCCGACGGCTCCTGGCGGTCGGCGCTGTCGAGCTGATGGAGATAGCGCGACACGCTCTCTTCGATCTGCGCCTTGCGCCGATCCATCTTGGCGCGGGTGAAGTTCCGGTCGCGGTTGTTGACCGCTTTGAACTTGCTACCGTCAATCGCAACGCTGGCCGTTGTCAGTAGACCGATCCTCCGGCAAAGCTCGACGAACCGGGCACAGACTTTGCCGATGGCAGCGCCGTTGTCCTTGCGGAAGTCAGCGATCGTCTTGTGATCCGGCACCAGGCGGCCGGTCAGCCACATGACCTCCACATTGCGCCCGGCTTCGCGTTCGAGACGCCGGCTCGATTGAACCCGATTAAGATAACCGTAGATGTACAGCTTCAACAGAACCGATGGGTGATAGGACGGACGGCCCGTGGCCGCTGGATCGATACCGCCAAAACCAAGCCCACCCAGATCCAGTTCCTCGACAAAGACATCGATCACCCGAACCGGGTTGCCTTCGTCGATCCAGTCCTCAAGACACTCGGGGAACAGCGTCGACTGACCCCGGTCCACACCCGCAACGAAACGCTTCATCAAATACTCCCGCCAAACGACGGGAGAATCATAACAACACCAACGTTTTTACACAGGCTGGGTCACATACCCGGACGAAAATAGCCGTATCGAATTGCGGCAATTGCTGGGTCAACACCAAGCGAAACATATGGTGAGGGAGCAGGCTCGTTGCGGTGATCCAGCGAGTTCCAAGTTAGGCCTATTGTTCGCAGTTCTGCGTTGGTAGGGGGCGGTTTAGGCCTAAGTAGGTGGCGCGGCCCGGTTCAAGTTGTCGTTAGCAACAATTTGCTGAAACGCCCAATAGCTGTGGGTGTCCCCTGCAATCCCTCGGTTTCCGGTCTAATCCCGGCAATAGGCCAGGCTCAGTGTCGTCTCACAGATCTGTTGCCTACCGCATGAATCGCCTAGCCGCCGGTTCCGCGGCGCTGAGCCCAAACAAGATCAGCGCCATCAGAACGATCGACGGGCCGGCCGGCGTATCGAAGCCAAACGATCCGCCAAGCCCGGCCGTCACCGATGCCATCCCCACCACGGTGGCAACGCACGCCATCTGCTCGGGGGTTCGCGAAAACCGACGCGCCGCCGCGGCGGGAATAATCAGCAACGCGACCACCAGCAGGATGCCGACGATTTTCATGGCGACGGCGACGACCAGAGCCATCAACAGCATGAACAGCAGGTTGATCTCGGTAACCCGTACGCCTTCGGCGCGGGCCAGTTCCTCGTGGACGGTGATCGCGAGCAGGGGGCGCCAAATCGCAATCAAAACCGCCAGAACCGCAATCCCGCCACCATAGATCCAAATCAGATCGCTAGCCGTCACCGCCAATATGTCGCCGAACAAATAGCCCATCAGATCGAAACGCACGGTTTCGAGAAAGGTGACCGCGATCAAACCGATAGCCAGTGTGCCGTGGGCCAGGATCCCGAGCAGCGTGTCGTCGGCCAGCCGGCTGCGCGTCCGAAGTATGGCCAGCGCGATTGAAACGATCGCACAGAGGAGCACGACGCCGACCACCGGGTCCCAATCAAACAGGAGGCCGAGTGCCACACCCATCAGGGCCGAGTGCGCCAGCGTGCTGCCAAAAAACGCCATTCGCCGCCACACCACGAACGCACCCAGCGGGCCCGTTATCAAGGCGACTCCCAGTCCCGCCAGCGACGCGCGCACCAGGAAATCGCCAAAAATATCATCCATGTGCATCATCCGTGTTGATGACCGGGCGCAGCGCCATCTTCCACCACCGAGCCATCGATCTCGTGGACGTGGTCGTGGTGATGTTGGTAGAGCGCAAAGCTCGACGCGACGTGCTCGCCAAACAGTTCGAGATAGCTGGGGTCACGGCTGACGGTGTCGGGCGTGCCGGCACAACACAGGTGCGTATTGATGCAAACGACGCGATCGGTGGCCGACATCACATGATGCAGATCATGCGACACCATCAGAACCCCACAGGCGCGCCGGTCCCGGATCGTGCCGATCATCTCATAGAGGGCTGCCTGACCGTTCACGTCGATCGCCTGGGCTGGCTCGTCGAGGATCAGCAAGTCGGGTTCGCGGAGCAGCGCCCGCGCCAGCAGCACCCGCTGGAATTCTCCGCCCGAGATCTCCGACAGCGCCGTGTCCCAGACATGCGAGGCACCAACTTCCGCCAGCACCGCGCGCCGTCGTCCCCCGCCGGCGCGCCCCGATAGCGCCAGGAAGCGGCTGACCGGCAGCGGCAGGGTTGGGTCGATCGCAAGCTTTTGCGGCATATAGCCGATCGTCAGTCCTGGACGGCGCGTGATGGTGCCGGCGCTTGGGTCGACCAATCTCAGGATTGCACGAATCACTGTGGTCTTGCCGGCTCCGTTGGGGCCGATCAGGGTAACGATTTCATTCGTGCCGATCGTCAGGTCGACATTGGATAGAATCTCGCGGGCATCGCGCTGCACGTGAAGCCCGCGCACCTCGATGAGGGCCGCCGAGCGAGAATCAGTCATGCCCAGTCATGACCGGTCACGCCCAGTCATGCCCTTGGGGGGTCGCGGTGCCATCGTGATCAGGCCGGTGAACATTGGCGGCACAGACCGGTCGCTTCGATGGTGCGCGATTTGAGCGTAAAGCCGAGTTGCGTTGCGGAGTGGGCAACCGCCCGATCAATTCCCGAGTCTTCGATTTCGACCGCGTCGCCGCAGGCGTCGCAAATCAAGAACAGACCGCGATGGGCGTGTTCGGGATCGGCACATCCCACGAATGCGTTGAGGCTTTGAATACGGTGCACCAATCCTTGGTCGAGCAGAAACTCCAGCGCCCGGTAAACCGTCGGGGGAGCGGCCGAGGGATGCGCCGGCTTCAAGCCGTCCAACAGCGCGTAAGCACCAGCGGGACGATGGCTCTCCCACACCAATTCGAGGACCCGCCGGCGCAGCGGTGTCAGTCGCGCGTCGCGCTCCTTGCATACGCTTTCTGCCGTCGCCATTGCGTCTTCGATGCAACGCTGGTGATCATGGGCGTTGTTCCACGCACCCTCCGAGGGCAGGTTCGATTCGAGGCCGGAACTCTTGGCCGAGCCTTGCATCTCAAGTCTCTTTCGTTCGTGGCAGGGGCGACTAAAACGTGTAACAGTATAACATAACGGTTATGTTATACTGTTTCAGAATCCTCTCGCAAACAGGACGTCATCTTGAACGCTATGGGTCGCGTCGTCGTGGCCGTGCCACTTGCCCTACTGCTGGGCCTATCGCCTGCGCAGGCCGGGCCCAATGTGGTGGTCAGCGTCCTGCCCATCCACTCATTGGTTGCCGGCGTCATGCAGGGCATCGCTGCGCCGAGCTTAATCTTGAAGGGTGGTGCGTCGCCGCACACCTACGCGTTGAAGCCATCGGATGCGCGTAAGCTACAAAATGCAGACGCGGTTTTCTGGGTCGGCGATGGATTGGAATCCTTTTTGGCCAAACCGATCCAGGCGCTCGCTCAAAACGCCAGGATCGTCACGCTCTCGGCCGTGCAATCGATACACCTGCTGGCAATACGCAAAAACGGTGTGTGGACGGGAAATACCCACCAGCATGCCGGACGCGACGAAGTGCCGCACGAACCGGCGGTTGGCACGAACGATGGACACCATCCTGATCCACTTGGCAGCGGACGATACGATCCTCACATCTGGCTCGATCCGGCCAACGCCGCGGCGATCGTGGTGACCGCCGTGGCGGTGTTGAGCGGCATCGATCAATCCCATGCGAGAACCTACCAGGCCAATGGCGCGACTCTATTGCGCCGGATCGAGCGGCTCGAGACGACGCTGTACCGCCATTTCGCCAGCGTGAAACAACACCCCTATGTCGTGTTCCACGACGCTTACCAGTATTTCGAAACGTCGTTCGGTTTGCAGCCAATCGGGTCGATCTCGATTGCGCCCGAACGCATCCCCGGCGCCAAACGGCTCGCCGCCCTTCGCCACCGGATGCGTGCGCTCGAGGCCACCTGCATATTCGCCGAACCGCAATTCAAACCGGCGATCGTGGCGACAGTCGCCGAAGGAACCGGTGCCCGCATCGGCGTGCTCGATCCGCTCGGAACCAGCCTCGCTTCCGGGCCAAACGCCTACTTCCGCTTAATGGAGAATCTAGCCGTATCCTTGCGAACCTGTCTGGCCATCCCATCCTAGGGCGCTTCTTGTGGAGCTCCGCCCGATCGTTCCCACTTCCGAAGCAATACAATCGTGAGCAGCCCCTGTGTGAGCAGAAACAACGAGCCCAGCCAGAGGTAAGGCTCCACGTCATCAGAGCGACCGACGTGAACGGCGTGGGCGATGGCCAAAACAATCAGTAGGATCGCGCCGGCAGAGACGAGTCTATTCAAAATCATGAGTCGAAACCCCAGCGAGATAACACCGATGGAGATAGTGGATGGCGAAACGCACGATCTCAAAACGCCCCCCAGCCGGAAACGTAAATCATCAACCCAGGTCGCGGTTGTCACCGGTGGCGGGACCGGGCTCGGCCGGGCATCGGCAACCCGATTGTCCCGCGATGGCTTCGCCGTCGCCGTGCTGGGTCGGCGCGCCAACCGGCTGAAGGCCAAACGTGGCGAAGACCTCCACGCTTATCCCTGTGATATCAGCGATCGCGACCAGGTCCGAACGACGATCGATGCGATTCGTGCCGACCTCGGCGGCATCGATGTCCTGTTTAACTGTGCCGGTGTATTTCGTGAGGTTCCCGTCACCAAAACCACGCCCGAGCAGATCGATCATCTGATTGGCATCAATCTGTTGGGCACGATCAACATGACCGTCGCCTGCGTACCGGCGCTGAAGAAATCCAAAGGCGCGATCATCAATATGAGTTCAGCGCTCACCGCCCGGCCCTACCACGGGATTTCGCTCTACTGTGCGTCAAAGGGTGGGGTTGAAGCGTACACGCGCGCACTTGCGGTCGAGCTGGCGCGTTTTGGCGTGCGGGCAAACGTGATTCTGCCAGGTCTCGTGCGTAGCGAGATCTTTGCCGCTGAAGGCTGGAGCGAGAAAATGCTCGACGCTGAGTTGCGGCGCTGGGGCAAGACCTACCCGCTGGGCCGGGCCGGCGAACCCGAGGATATCGCCGGTCTGGTCTCCTATCTCGCATCCACCGACGCATCGTGGGTGACCGGGGTTTCGATACCCGTCGAAGGCGGCAAGATCGTCGGCGGTTAGGTTATACCACCGAGCGGAATGCCTGACTCACGTTGGGGATTCCCAAGCGGTCCGATCTCTGACTCTTTGTGGTGAACCAATGAGGTTCGCCATGGCAGCGCCTGTCGACTTACGGAACGATTTTGACAGCGTCTCACTGCGGCGCCTCGCGAAGAGGACCAGGGACGCGACCCAGAGCCGTCGTCTGCTGGCGTTGGCCGAGGTCTACGATGGTGGCAGCAGGACGGATGCGTCGCGGATCGGCGGCGTCGGTCTGCAGATCATTCGCGACTGGGTGCTGCGCTTCAACGCCCGCGGACCGGACGGGCTGGTCGATGGGAAGTCACCGGGCGCACCCTCGAAGCTCAACGCCGATCACCGCCGCGCACTGGCGGAGGTTGTTGAGGCCGGCCCGGTCCCGGCGGTCGACGGCGTCGTGCGCTGGCGGCGCAAGGACCTGGCGCGGTGGCTCTTGGAGACGTTCGCCATCTCGCTCGACGAGACCACGGTCGGGCGCGAGTTGAAGGCGCTCGGCTTCGCCAAGATCTCGGCGCGGCCGCGCCACTACGCGCAAAACGAGCTGGCCGTCGAGGCTTTTAAAAAAAACTTCCCCGCCGAACTGGCGAAGATCCGGGCGAGGCTCCCGAAAGGCGTCGAGATAGAGCTGTGGTGGCAAGATGAAGCCCGCATCGGCCAGAAGAATAAGCTCACACGCCGATGGGCCAGACGTGGCACGCGCCCGCGGGCGCCCCGCGACCAGCGCACCGAATGGGCCTATATCTTCGGCGCGATCTGTCCCGCGAAGGGGAAAGGCGCCGGGCTGGTCATGCCCTGGTGCGACACCGACGCCATGGCGGCGCACCTCATCGAGATCAGTGCCGCCGTCGATCCCGGCGCCCATGCGGTGCTGATCGTCGATCAGGCCGGTTGGCACTTGACGCCCAAGCTGGCGATCCCCGACAACATCACCGTCCTGGCGCTGCCGCCACGATCGCCCGAGTTGAACCCGGTGGAGAATGTCTGGCAATTCATGCGCGACAACTGGTTGTCGAACCGGATCTTCAAATCCTACGAAGACATCGTCGCGCTGTGCTGCCAAGCCTGGAACAACCTCATCGACCAACCATGGAAGATCATGTCCCTCGGCATGCGCAAATGGGCGCATGGGTTCTGATCAATGACCGTTGGTATTAGGTCACGTCATGCAGAAAGCTCCCTCTCCCTCGGGGGAGAGGGCGGGGGTGAGGGGAAAAAAATGAAAACTCGCCCGTTCCCAAGGATTGAGAGTTCGAGGTCGGGACCGTCGCGCCAGTGGCCGGGCGTAAGCCCGCCTGAGGGGGCTTCTTAAGATTATTCTTGAAAGCGCGCCGCTCACTCTGCGGCGATATTTGAGATCCCGGTTTGCGGGCCAATGCCCATCAGATCGCACCAGTAACGCCAGAACCCGCGCACCGAGCTTTCGGTCAGCAGATGATCATCCTTGAGCGGAATATCGCCGAGCCCGTCCATCGCCAGCACCGAATGGGCATCCGCATAGTCACCATGGATGCCGAGCTGTAACAGTCGTCCGGCTTCTCCGTCTTCCATCGAGACCAGGCCGCCGGGGCCGACCAGATTGACCTGCTTGGCCCGCATGTGGCGCAGTTCCGCAGAGTCGTCGGCGTATCCGAAATAGGTCCAGTAGAGTTCGTATTCGGTGGCGTTGCGGGGCCGGATCTGTCGCGTCGCCAGCGTGTTGGAGAGGCGTTGGACCAGTAGGTTCGGGAAGAAGGCGCACAATAAAACCGCGCGCTCGTCGTTCATCTCGACGATGTATTCGTTGAACGAGGGATCCTGCAGGGTGAGGCCTTCTTCGGAGCGTCGTGTCGCCGTAGTCACTGGTGTCGCCGAGGACCTCCTCGCTTGGCACCACGTAGACGATGCGATGCCGCGCGCGGTCATCCATCTCCGATCCGCCCTTGTGGGTTGCCCGCGACAGGCCAAACGTCACCAGAAATTTATGCAGCAGCACGCCGTGGTAATCGTCGAGCAGATTTTCGTAATACAGCTTCCAATTGGCCGGGATCCGCTGGCGCGAATAGCCGATGATCTCGATTGGTTTGGCGAAGATGGTGTCGAGATAGTCCAGCATCGGTGGGCCCAGGAAATCTTCGAGCGGTTCGATCTCTTCGGCAAATGACACGAATACGACGCCGCGATAACTCGCGACCTTCAGGGTGCGCAAACCATGCTCGCCCATCTCGAAGTCGGCCGGCATTCCGCCCTTGCCTTTAAGGCCGCGCAGGAACGGCACGCCGATCAAATTGCCTTTCTGGTCGTAGCACCAGTGGTGGTAGATGCAGGTGAAATCCTTGGCCGTGCCCGACGTCGTGCGCACCAATAGCGTTCCGCGGTGAGCGCAGCGATTGACGAACGCGGTCAAACCGCCGTCGTCGGCACGAACGATCACAACCGGTGTGTCGCCGATATAGGTCGTCTGGTAGTCGCCCGAGCTGGGTACTTCCGCCTCTAGGCAGGCATAGGCCCACACCCGGCCGCGAAAGATTCGCTGCTGCTCGAGCTCGTGGATTTCCTGATCGACGAACACGGAGTAGGGCACGCGGCTGAAATCGACCTCCGGCCAATCGTGGGTCTGAGGGTGAACCATTTAACTCTCCAATCGTCCGGGCAAATCCAACTAAGCCTGACGCGAATCGCGCGCATGACCCTGAGTATAGCGGCCGTTACACCTTCAGGTCACTGAGCCGACGCTATCAACCGAAGATATCGCGCTGCCCGCGCAACCAACGAGCGGCGTCGAGCACGTCGAACATCAGCGAGATCCGACGGCGACGACGTCGTGGTGGGATACTGCCACCTTAGCGGCAAAGACGTACTGGTAGTCGGGCTCGTTGAAGGGTGCGTCGCCGTGGATGACGAGCACCAGAACGGGACATTCGCCTTTTTCTTCGCTTGCGAACGCCCTCATTCGCAGGCGATAGGGATCCGCCCTGCACCCACGAGTCCTCTTCAGCGTCGGATAGGGCCGTTTGGGATTTTGCTTTCACCAGCCATCCTCCCGCAACGCAACCTCGTCACCGAGTCTACGCCCATGGAGAAATCAATATCCGCACCCGGCAGCCAATTGCAGACATGGTACCTATCGCTGGGCGCCCTCTAACCGCCGTAATCCCTTCTTGACAGCGCGGTTTCAGCTATCGCTTTCCAGCGCGTCCTGTTGCGTTGCAAGTACCTTAATTATCGAGTTGAACCCGGATATCTCAAACACCTCTTCTACGACTCTGTTGAGGCCGCACACCCGTAGATCGCCCCCGATCCCATCTAACTGCTTGGACACGGCGAGCAAGACCCTAAGGCCGGCGCTGCTTATGTATGCCAGGTCGCTCAGATCGATCAGTACTCTGGTTGTACCCTTCTCTATCAGAGAGGACAGTTGCTCGTGCGCATCGGGGGAGGTTTGTGTATCCAGCCTGCCTTCGATGCTAACAATCTGAACGTCACGCTCGGACTTGACCGATAATTCCATTCGTTTGCTCCAAATCTAGTGGATGAAATCCAACATATGGTACCCATACGACGGCTTGCCGAGTTCGCCGGTTAGGCGCGCGAAGCGTGGCGATGCCCCAAGGGATGGTTGGGCATCGGAAGCTTCGTGTAACGCGGCCGGCGAGCTCGGCGAGCCGACCTGTGGGTCGCCTATCCCGGCCCCTGGGTGCGTCGAAACCCCTCGACGATGCCCAACGGTCCCTTGGGGGCATCGACCTGCGGGCTTCCTCCTGCCGAGCTACCGGGATACGCGATCGTATGGGTAGGTCCATCGTTGGATTCCATCCACTAGTGTTGGCTCCGCGTGCCCCTTGGTTCTCGCTCATAATTCGGGCGAGTGATTCGGTCGGCACGTTGCGATCATGATCCGGCGCCGGTTTCGTCACGCGCACCAAGCTAGCGTGACCAGCGTTAGGACATTCTTATCTATCCGGCGCTGGTAGGAAACATCGTCAACCAGATTCCGGATCCAGGTGAATTCCCAGGCCACCGAGTTCGCGCTCCAGCGAGAGACGCCCTGGTATCTGGCGCCACCTGCGCTCAGTGGATTGAACGGGATACCGTCGTCTTCAAAGATCGCGGTCAGTCGATTCGCCGCGCACGTAGATACCACGCTTATCTGGCCGTGTTCTGGTCCGAGTCACGATACGCAAAGGAGACGATGTTGTTCAGAAGTTCGTCAAAGGCGCCGGATCATGATCGCAACGTGCCGAAGCCGAGAACCAAGATGGCGTGCTCATCGGCGAAAACGTCGAATGCGCCATTAAGTCGCGCAATTTCAGACAGGTTGTTCTTAAGCGTGATTTGCAACGCGGCGGAGTCCGATGCTTTGGGTCTGCCGTGATACTGAAACGCGAGAACCGTAACGTCGTCGGTTTGCTCGACACCAGCCTCGAATGTTTTGACCGCCGCGACCGTGTCCAGTACCGCCTTTTTCGCGGTGACTTCATCCATCGCTGCCAACGATCCCGTCAGGCGCTCTTCCGAGAAAAAGTCAGCCTTGGCGTCCATGGCTTCGGTAACGCCGTCGGTATAGAGAAACAACGTGTCGGCAGGAGACAGTTCTATTCGATCCTCTTCATAAACCATTCCTTCGATCGCCGCGACGACCGGGCCGTGCCGGTGGTCGAGGCGTTTTAACGCCTCATCTTTGCGCAAAACAAAGGGTGGGATATGTCCCGCGTTCGTGAAAAGAACCTCTCCCGTTTTGATGTCTATCATTGCGATGAACAGCGTAACGAACATGCTTTCATTGTTATTGCTGCTCAACTCATCGTTGACATGAGTGAGGATACTCGCGGTCGAAGGGTCGTCCGCTGCTCGCGATTTGATCAGCGTCTTGGCGACCGCCATGAACAAAGCAGAGGGAACGCCCTTGCCAGAAACGTCGCCAATGCAGACGCAGAATCTATTTTCGCCGACGAAGAAAAAGTCATAGAAGTCGCCGCCGACTTCGCGCGCGGGCTCTAGCGAGGCGTATACCGAAAACTCCCTACGATCCGGGAAGGCCGGGAAGGTGAGTGGGATCATGCTCATCTGAATCTCTCGCCCGACGTTCAGTTCGGTCTCCATCCTCTTGTTTTGTTCCTTGATGAGCGCGTGAGCCTTTTCGAGTGCGGCTTCGGCGGTTTTGAGCTCGGTGATATCGGTGTGGATGCTGACATTGCCGCTGCTTGGCAGCTTGCGATCACGGATCTGCAACCACCGCCCGTCGGCCATTTTAATTTCGTGCATGACATCGGTTTCACGACCGAAACTTGCCCGGCGCTGCCAAAATCCCTCGTCATGCTCGAGGACGATGCCGCGTTTGAGATCGAGCCCGTCGAGGAATTCGTAACTCGCGCCGGGGACAGCTTCGGTTTCAGAGTAGTTCCAGAACTCCCTGAACTTGGGGTTGCAAAGGACAAGCCTGCCGTCTCCGTCGTACCAAACGAAACCTTCGGCGATATGCTCGATCGCGTCTGCCAGTCGTCGACGGGCTTCGGTGGCATCGTCTTGCGCCTGGCTAAGCTTCTGCTCGACCTGTTTGCGTTCGGTGATATCACTCTCGACCGACCCGATCGCAACAACTATCCCGGATCGATCACGGATCGGAAACTTACTCATCAGGGTGGTGTGCAGTAATCCGTCAACGAAGGGTTCTTCGAATTCCTGGGTAATCTGTTCGCCAGTTTCGAGGATCCTTCGATCGATCGATGCAACAGCGTCGGCGACGTCTTTCGGATAGAGATCGTCCGCGGTCAGTCCCTCGATCGTCACGCCTTCTTCTGCGAACCACTCGCGGAAAACGGGGTTAACGTGGGTGTAGCGGCCAGCACGGTCTTTGAGCGTCATGGCGACGGGAATCTGCTCAACCACTGCCCTGAAGAGTTGCTCGCTCGCGCGCAATAATCGCTGCGCAGTTTTTTGCTCGGTGATGTCACGCGCCACCGCAACGCCGCCGTCAAAGGCGGTCGGCGCGACGTGGATTTCGATGATCTTGCCGCTCGGGAGATGCGCCTCGTAGCGGAGGTTTTCGCGATTTCGAAATAGAGTGCGCGTTCGCTCAAGCGTTTCATCGAGATCGACGCCACCAAGATCGCCGCGTTCGATCTGATAGCGGAGCATGTCGCCCATGAACTTCCCGATCTCAACGAGTCCTTCGGGATACTCGAACATCTCGACGTAACTTTTGTTGACCAACAAGACGTTGAGATCTTTGTCCAGCATCAACATGCCACCGGGCATGTGATCGAGGACGACGCCGAGTTCTACTTCTGGATTTTTCGGCATGGGGCCACGAACAACCTTGTTGGATTTAGCATTCAGCTTCCCGCTACCTAGCCAAACAGCCGCAGCACACCACTTAACAGCGTTGGCGCAAAGAGAAAGCGCGGTCCTCAGGTGTTCCTCTGGAAATCTCGTTATTAGTCGGTAGTACCAGCGTACCGGCGCGTGCTTAGAGTCCGACTCGAAACTCTATGTTTGATAACAGTACCTTGCGAGCCGCCTTGTGAGGAGTCGGATGTTGGCGACAAGAATCCATGCCTGTGCGGAGGCGATTGATTTCTCCCAATCCTTGGCCAGTCGACGGCATCGGTTGAGCCAGGCGAAGGTCCTCTCGACGACCCATCGTCTGGGCAGGAGCTCGAAGCCCTGGGCGGTGTCTGAGCGCTTGATGATCTCGAGCTTCCAGCGGCCGATGACCTCAAGGGCGCCCTCGAGTTTCGGTCCCGCGTAGGCGGCGTCGGCGAAGAGGTGACGCAGCCGGGGGAAGCGATGACGGATCGATTTGAGGACCTCGGGCGCGCCGTCGCGGTCCTGGATATCGGCTGCGTGCACGATCAGGCCGACCAGCAGGCCGAGTGTATCGGTGACGATGTGACGCTTGCGGCCCTTGATCTTCTTGCCCGCGTCATAGCCCCGAACACCACCGCTTTCCGTGGTTTTCACGCTCTGGCTGTCGATCACCCCGGCGCTCGGGCCGGCCTCGCGTCCTTCCAGCTCCCGGGCCGCCATGACCAGGTGATGGTTGATGCTCTCCAGCAGGCCGTTGGAGCGCCAGTCGTAGAAATAGCGCTGGACCGTGGAAGGCGGAGGGAAGTCGTTCGGCAACATCGCCCACTGGCAGCCCGTCGAGGCCATGTACATGACCGCATCCATGACATGGCGCAGGTCCGTCGTCCTCGGCCGGCCGATCTTCTTGCGCGGCGGCATGAGCGGCACGATCAACGCCCACTCTCGATCCGTCAGGTCGCTTGCGTAGCGCCCGCCACGGCGCTCATAATTCGGGCGAGTGATTTCGGTCCACATGTTGTGCCTCCTCGTTTGCTTTGACACAACCGAGTAAGCCACAACCGACTGAAATCACTCAACTAGTTTCGGGTTGGCCTCTTAGTGCCGGAAGTGACGCGTGCCGCCGGTCACCACCATCGCCAATCCCTGCTCGTCTGCGGCCGCGATCACCTCGTCGTCGCGGATTGATCCGCCCGGCTGAATCACCGCCGTCGACCCGGCGTCAACAGTCACCAGCAGGCCATCAGCGAACGGGAAGAACGCATCAGATGCGGCCACCGATCCGACTGTTGCCGGTTGGGCAGCACCGGTCTCTTGCGCTGCGTCGCGGGCCTTGCTGGCGGCAATGCGCGCGGCGTCGACCCGGCTCATCTGACCTGCGCCAATGCCGACCGTGGCGCCGTCTTTGGCGTAAACGATGGTGTTGGACTTAACGTGCTTGGCCACCGTAAACGCGAACAGCAGATCGCGCAGTTCGGCCTCGGTGGGCTGGCGTTTGGTCACGGTCCTAAGCTCGCTCTCGGTAACGAGATGATCGCGGCTTTGCACGAGATAGCCGCCCGCCACCGATTTAAGCGTCAGCCCGGAGGCGCCGGGATCGGGCATCGATCCCGCCACCAGCACCCGCAAGTTCTTCTTGGTTGCCAGGATTTCGATCGCGGCCGGTGAAATCTCCGGCGCAATAACCACCTCGGTAAAGACTTTGACGATCTCGGCTGCGGTTTCCTCGTCAAGCAGGCGATTGACCGCAACGATGCCGCCAAAAGCGCTCACGGGATCGCACGCCAGGGCCTTTGCATAGGCAGCGCCGAGCGAATTGCCGACCGCTGTGCCACAGGGGTTGGCATGCTTGATGATGGCAACCGCGGGCTCGGCGAACTCGGCCGCCAGCTCGAACGCCGCATCGGTATCGTTGAGATTGTTGTAGCTGAGCGCTTTGCCTTGCCGTTGCTCAGCCGTCGCGATCCCGGCTCGCGCGGCGCCCCGATTTACGTAGAAGGCGGCGCTCTGGTGGGGGTTCTCGCCGTAGCGCAATGTCTCGCGGCGGTCTGCCGCCACCACCAGTCGTTCGGGGTAGGCATCGCCGGCTTGATCGGCAAACCAATTGCTGATCGCCGCATCGTAGCCTGCGGTATGGCTGTAGGCCTTGGCCGCGAGGCGGCGGCGAAACGCGCCACTGGTTGCGCCGGTCTCGCTGATTTCGTCGATCAAGCTGCCATAATCGGCGGGGTCCACCACCACCGTCACGAAGGCGTGGTTCTTGGCCGCGGAGCGGATCATCGCTGGGCCGCCGATATCAATGTTCTCGATGCAGGTTGCGAAATCCGCGCCGCCGGCGACGGTTTCTTCGAACGGGTAGAGATTAACCACCACCAGGTCGATCGGCGTAATACCGTGCGCATCCATGGCCTGGCGATGCGTGTCTTGGTCGCGCAAAGCCAGGATGCCGCCATGCACGACCGGGTGAAGCGTCTTGACGCGTCCGTCCATCATTTCCGGAAAGCCGGTATGGGCGGACACCTCGGTAACCGCAAGACCCGCATCACGCAGCGCCCGAGCCGACCCGCCGGTCGACAGGATCTCAACGCCGCGCGTACTCAAAACCCGTCCCAGATCAATCAGCCCGGTCTTATCGGAAACCGAAAGCAGGGCGCGCTCGATGGCCACGGCGGGGGCGTCGGCGGGGCCAGGAGCTTGTGACACAGTGCCCCTATCGATCGACTCGGCTGTACTCATGGATGACATTCCCTCCGTCTTTCATATCATTTTCTTAGTTGGGCGCCGCTTGCATGATCATCGGAATCTGCAGCCGGGGATTCGTAGTCCGGCACGATCTGGTGCAACAACCGGTCCGCTTCGCCGGTGTTGCCGGCCTGCGCCGCCTCCAGCAATCGCGCAACCTGTGACAGCAATAATTCACCCTCGATAACCCGCGGCGCGGCCAGCAGGATGCCGTCCATCGACGTCGGGTCCGGTTGCTCGCTGCCGTGAAACAGTTCCTCAATTAATTTTTCGCCGGGCCGCAAGCCGATATATTTGATTTTCACGTCGACCTCCGGTTCGAGGCCGCCTAGGCGAATCATTTGCTGGGCGAGATCGCTGATCCGTACGGGTTCGCCCATGTCGAGCACGAAGATCTTGCCGCGATAAGTATCGGCGGACGCCCCCGCCGACGCCTGCAGCACCAGCTCCACGGCCTCGCGGGTGGTCATGAAATAGCGGGTCGCGTCGCGATGGGTCACCGTCAGCGGTCCGCCGCGCGCCAACTGACGCTCGAACATCGGAACCACCGATCCGGTCGAGCCCAACACATTGCCGAAGCGGACGATGGCGAAGTTCGTGGTTTTGTCCGTCATGCCCATGGTTTGGCTGATGGTCTCGGCAACGCGTTTGGTCGCTCCCATCACACTGCTCGGCTTGACCGCTTTATCGGTCGAAATAAGCACCATCGAATCAACTCCGGTGCTGGCGCATAGTTCGGCGACGACGAGCGTGCCACCAACATTGGTGGCGATGGTTTCGCAGGAATTCGCCTCCGATAGCGGCACGTGTTTGTAGGCGGCCGCGTGGAATACCAGGTGCGGTCGGTGGTCGGCAAAAACCGCGGCCAGGCGTTGGCGGTCGCGTACGTCGGCGAGTACCGCACCGCGCGCCAGATCCGGGTAATCCTCCTCGAGTTCAAGGTCGATGCGGTAGAGGTTGTATTCACTGTTGTCGACCAGCGTGATCTCCGCCGGTGCCGAGGCCGCGATCTGGCGGCACAGTTCGCCACCGATCGTACCGCCGGCGCCGGTCACCAGCACCCGGCGTCCGTTTACAAACGCAGCAACGGCGTCGCGATCGAGCACCTGTTGGCTACGGCCCAGCAGATCCTCGATATCGACCGGCCGCGGCCTGATGCGACCATCACCGGCGCCCTCGACGATGCCTTCGACGACGCCACCGGCCGAAGCTTGTGCGCCGTCGCCATCGTGTTGAAAATCGGTGATGCGCGGCAGCCGCGCCAGCGTCATCCCATTGCGCTCGGCCGCGTCCAGCAGGTCCCGCACTTCGCTTCCCCTGATGCGGTCCGACGCAATGATCAGGCGTTGCGGCCGGCGGTAGCGATGGGCGAGGCGTTCGACCACGGCGGTGATATCGTCGAGCGTGCCGAGCACGCGAACGCCTCGGATGTCTCGCCCGACGCGTCCAGCGCTGCGATCGACCAAACCGACGATACGGTAGGGCGATCGGCGCGACCGTTTGGTTTCGCGGATAAAGGTGTCGGCGGCATCGCTAATACCCGCGATCAAGACCGGGATTTGCGCCGGATCGTGCCGTTCGAACACCGAGGTGAGGTCACCATCTTTGAGCACGCGATAGAGGAAGCGAGGTCCCGCCAGCAACACAACCAACAGCACCCAATTGATGACCAGAACGCTGCGGGGCAGGGCATCCAACCGGTTCATCACGAACAAGATCGGTAGAAAAACCAGAGTCGCGATGCTCACGGCTTTGAGGATCGCCACGATGTCGTTGAACGAGGCGTAATACCAGATGCCGCGATAGAGGCCGAAGGCCCAGAACGACACCGCGGCGACGCAGGTGAAAACCACCGTGCCCTGCCACAGGAAGCCAAATTCCTGCGGCGCGCCATAAGTCAGATAGCGCAGCCACACCGAAACCTCGAACGCAACCGCCGCCAGAATGACATCGTTGAGAGCGACCAGAAGCGCCCGGCTCGACGTGGGGTATTTTGGGTTGCGTGACGGTGCGGTCATTCCGCGCAAGGGTGGGCCGTCATGCGGCTTCAAGGTTGCTTCGGGTCGAGTTTGTTGTGGGAACTTCTTGCCAAACCTCTTGCCAAGTACCATAGCAGAACGGCAACGATGGCGGCGCTGAAAATCACCGCGATCCACGCCGCAACCAAGTTCACTGCGGCAACCGCGGCAACCACCAACAGGGCGTTGGTCGTGGCGATCGCTAGCGAAATTCGGCCATGGCTGGCGGCCCGGCGCGCGGCGCGCTGATAAAAATGAGTGGCATGCGCCTGCCAGATCCGTTCGCGACGGATGACCCGGGCGGCCAGCGTAATTGTCGCATCCGCCAAATAGTACAGCGGCAGAATAAGCGCCACGCTCCACCAACCCTGGGCGGCCGCAACCAGCAACAACCAGCCGCATAAATACCCCAGCGCGACGCTGCCGACGTCACCGAGAAAAATCCGCGCCGGGTTCCAGTTCCACGGCAAGAAACCCGCGGCCGCTGCGGCAATGACCAACGCTAATGCGCCTGCGGGATGCTCCCAACCGCCAACCACGGAGACCAGGATCAGGCCGCCGCCGATCGCAATCGTCTCAACACTCGTGATCCCGTCGATCCCGTCCATGAAATTGTAGAGATTGACGAACCACAACCACGCCACCACCGCCACGAGCCGATCGAGCCACCACGGCACCACCCCTTGCAACACCATCTGGTTCTCCGGCAGCAGCGAGACGCCGGCCACAACGCAGGTGAGGTGGGCGGCCAGTCGCAACCCAACCGGCATTCCCCGCAGGTCGTCGGCCCACGACACCAGCGCCAGCACCGCTGTCGCGGCGAAAATCGGCCACCACGCGCCGGCGCTGAAATCGAGCAGCCACCACGCGATCCAGACAATCGCGATACTGCCGAGGACAGCAATACCGCCGCCGCGCGGCGTCGGTTGACTAGGGCTGCTGCGCGGGTTGGGAACATCGAGGATTGCGCGCCGCTGCAACAATCGCAGGACCAGGCCGGTACCAGCCCAAGCGATCGCGCCGGCGGCCAATGCGCTGAGCAGGAGAGTGAGGCCGCCCACGTGCTAGGCCCCGTGCGCGGCGGCTGTTGGCGCGGCGTTCCATTGCGGTACGATCTCCGCGTAGACCGCCAAGGTTCTGCTGACGACGTCGTCGACGGCATAGTCCCGACACGCCATCTCCCGGCTTTCTTCCCCCATGCGCTGCCGGAGCGGCGCGTCCTCGACGAGGCGAGCAATGGCGGCCGCTGTCGCGGGTCCGTCGCGGGCCGCGACCAACAAGCCATTGGCCTCGTGATGCACGATTTCGCGGCACCCGGGCACGTCGGTTGTCACGATCGGCAGGCCGCACGCGGCCGCCTCGATTAGAACGCGCGGCAGCCCTTCACGATAGGAGGGCATGCACACGATGTCGGCGCGAGCCAGCATGACCGCCATGTCCGGTTGAAACCCCCACCACGTCAAAATGCCTTCGCGTTCCCATCCCCGCACCGTGTCTTCGCTCACCGCGGTTGGATTGTTCGCATCCGTACGCCCCACCACCACGAAGTCGGCGGCGAGCCCGGCCGATTTCGACTGCCGTGCGGCGTGAACGAATTCATGAATCCCTTTGTCGCCGATGATCCGTGCCGGGAACATTACTGTGACCCGCTGGTTTGCTACCCCAACCTCAGCCCCAGCCCCAGCCCCAGTCCGAGACCCAACCCCAGTCCGAGACCCAACCCCGGGTCCGGTCGGTTTGAAGCGGCCCATGTCGACGCCTGTGCCGCGAATGATCGTTGTGTTAGACGGGTCGACAAGCCCTTGCTGCGCGAACAGATTGCGATCGTCCGGGTTTTGGAAGATCACGCGCGAATTGCGATGGTGCAGCGCGATCCGGAACAGCCGCATGATGATAGCGCGGCGAATGCGGGTCACGAGATCGTCGCGGATGAATAGATAACCGAGCCCGGTGACCGCGTGGACGACCGCGGGAACCCCACGCAGCCGGGCCAGGCATCCCGCATAGGCCACCGGTTTCATGGCGACATGATGCGTGAGGTCCGGCTTGATCTCGCCCAATAGCTTCCAGAACGCCACCAACAGGCCGATCTCTCCGGCGATACTGGTGCCGCTGCGATCGAGCGGGATCGGGTGGTAGACGAATCCCTGCGCGGTGATCGTCGCGGCCGGGTCACTTTCAAATGGTGCGGCCACGTGGACCTCGTAGCCCTGCGCCTTGGCCGCGTGCGCAATCGGCATTCGGTGTGTCGTGAAAAACAGCGCTTCGTTAACGAGGAACAGGAGGCGCCGCTGTGTCACGATCGAATCGGGGCCTTACCGTTAACCATATGTTGGATTTCATCCACTAGTCCGATGGTCATGCGCGCGCCGCCTCGTGCCATGCTTGAAACATGGCCACGTCCCACAGTTCGTGCTGCCGGTTGCGACGGCCGGACAAGTGATCGGCCCAGGCGGCGCGAATCGGTTTGGGATCGAAAAAGCCTTCCGCCTCGAGCCGGCGTTCGTCGATCAACGCTTCCATCCAATCGCGCAAGGCACCGCGAAACCAATCGTGAAGCGGCGTCGCGAAGCCCATTTTTGGCCGATCGATTAATTCGTTGGGAACGTAGCGCTCGAGAATCCGGCGCAGCGGGAGTTTGCCCGTGCCGTTGCGAATTTTGCTCGCCTGCGGCAAGCGCCAGGCAAAGGCGACAACCCGGTGGTCGAGGATCGGGACGCGAGCTTCGAGCGCTACCGCCATCGCCGCGCGATCGACTTTGGTCAGGATATCGTCCGGCAGATAGCTGATGCCGTCGAGATACATCATCTGATCGACAAAATCGTCGACCGCTGCCCAGCAGCGCTGATCGGTTGCCGCGGTCTGCGGCACGCCACCACCGATCACCAGTGACGATGCGTTCGGCCAGTGGGTAATTTGTTGGGCATACATCTCGGCCGGTCCGCTGGCCCTGAGGATGGGCGCGAGCTTATGCAGCTTGTCACCGGGATTGCGTTGCTGCACTGCGCCTGGCAGGTGAGCGAAGATCGAGTCCCATCGCGCCGGGCTCAGCGCGGTCAATGCGCGCGCGCTCGCGTGGCGCAGCCAGGCCGGCCAATGTTTGATCCGCGTCGCAATCCGCCGGTTCCACAGATAGCGATTGTAGCCGCCAAACATCTCATCGCCACCGTCACCCGACAGTGTGACCGTGACATCGCTGCGCGCCAGCTGCGAGACCAGGAAGGTCGGCAATTGCGACGAATCCGCGAACGGCTCGTCGTAGATTGACGCGAGCTTGGGAACCACAGCCAGGGCGTCGGCCGGCGTCACATAGAGTTCGCGGTGGTCGGTACCGAGATGACGTGCAACTTGGGCGGCATCGGCGGCTTCGTTGTAGGCGCCATCGCCGAAACCGATCGTGAAACTCTTTACCGGTTGCGAACTTTCCGCCTGCATCAGCGCGGTAACGACGCTGGAATCGATGCCGCCGGAAAGAAACACGCCGACCGGAACGTCGGCTACCAGCCGGCGTCGAATGGCATCGCGCAACAGCGCTTCGAGTTCGTCGGTCGCCTCGTGTTCGGTACCATGAAACGGATCCTGGGTTCCGTTTTCGACCGCGTCACGCAATGCCCAATACGGCTTGCTGTTGGGAATTTCGCGATCGTCGAGCGATAGCGTGAGCATGTGTCCCGGCGCCAATTTGAAGATCCCGCGATAGATCGAATGCGGCGCGGGAATGCAGTTGCGCTGCATGAACAAAGTCAGCGCATCGCGATCGATCGGCTGATCGAACGACGGATGGGCGCGAAATGCTTTCAACTCAGAGCCGAACGCAAACAGGTTCGATCCGGCGCCGGATCCTAAGCGACCGTAGTAAAGCGGCTTGATGCCGAGGCGGTCGCGCACCAGGTGAAGCTGCCGCTGGCGCCGATCCCATAGGGCAAACGCGAACATGCCGATAAAGCGTGAGACGGCTGCGTCGAGCCCCCACTCGGCGATCGCCGCGAGGATGACTTCGGTATCCGAACGCCCCTCGAAACGGCGCCCGACCGCTTCCAGCTCGGTTCGCAACTCTGCGAAATTGTAGACCAGGCCGTTGTAGATCAGCACGCGATCGCCGTCGCCAGACACCATCGGCTGGTGACCGGCGGCCGACAGATCGATGATCGCAAGTCGACGATGACCCAGCGCCACGCCAGCCTCCTCGTCGACCCACACCCCCGATGAGTCCGGGCCGCGATGTTGCAGCGCGGTGGCCATATCGGCGGCCGCACCGAGCAGAGCATCGCGCGATGTCGATCGTGTGAAATCGATTAGACCGGCAAAGCCGCACATGGTCTCGTCAGGGCACTAGTGGATGGAATCTAACATATGGTACCCATACGATCGCGTGTCCCGGTAGCTCGGCAGGAGGATGCCCGCTGGCGATGCCCCAAGGGAATGTTGGGCATCGTCGAGGGATTTCGACGCACCGAGGGGCCGGGGTAGGCGACCCACAGGGCGGCTTGCCGAGCCCGCCGGCCGCGTTACGCGAAGCTTCCGATGCGATCGCATCGCCACGCTTCGCGCGCCTAACCGGCGAACTCGGCAAACCGTCGTATGGGTACCATATATTAGATTTCATCCACTAGTCGGCGACGCGCTGCAACGCCCAGGTCAAAATCGCCTGCGCGCTGATTGGTGCGCTAAGCACGATCTGGTTGGTTCGTCGAGGGTGTCCATCGCCGAGATAGGCGCTCTCTTCCAGACCCAAATCGCCGCCGCTTGCCTGAAAAAGCCACCCCATCCCCTTTCCCGAGCGCAACAGAATTGCGCCACCCCCCTGCTGCGGGGATGCGCTGACGGACGGATGAAGGTGAAACCGTGCCGTGAAGCGTTGTTCTTGGGCCCGTCGCGGGTTGCCATCGCTCGCCGTCAGCCAATCCTCTCCGGCCACGCCCTCGCCGGCGGGGTCGACAATGAGGCGCCGATGATGACGATAACCCAACGCGGCGGCATAGCCATCATGGCTGGTTTCGACGACGTGGTTGCCAAGCTCATCCTCGCGCCGGGCGACGATCACATCAACCGGTCGGCGGCCGATCGTCCCGTCCTTTTTGAGCTGCGCCGAATTGGTATCAGCAATCGTCACCGCCGAATGCGCTGCGGTGGCGCGCATCGATCGGTGCCAGTCGCCGTTTTGATCGAGCGAGGTCCCGCAATTCACGATCAGCCGTTCGCTGCCATGGCTCACTTCAAAGGCGAGGCAACCCGCATGAGCCCGATCGTTGGTACCACCGGACGGCGGTCCGCCGACATCCATCAGCATGAGCGTTCGTCCGGCAGAGAACCGTTCATAGCCACTATGACTCGCTGAGACGTGGGGCCGGCCGCGTGCGTTTGCAGCCGCCAGGGTGGCATCAATATCGTCACGTCGATCTTCGAGGCCGCCATTAAACAGCGCCAGCGCGCCGTCGCCATGACGGAAAAAACGCAGCATCGGGGCCATGCGATCGATCGCCGTCTGCAGCGGCACTGAGGGTTCTAACTCGGCATCCTGCAGCGCCGCGCGTAAGCCAACCAGTGCGCGCAGGAGATGATGCTGAATCATCGGATTGCGTTCGCAATGCCCGCCGTCCGCGAGAATCTGTTTTTCGAGTTCGTCGTCCAGCCAGCGGAGCGCCTTGTTGCGCGGCCGCGCTCGATGTTGATAGGCGATTTCGGCACCGGCGAGGCCAACCAATGCGGCGATCTTCGGGGCACCGGCCGGCGCGTGGGTGACCGCGCGCAGCAAGTGTTTCAGTTGAATTTGCAGGCTTTCGTGAAACCGTGGTGCAAACCCGGGCGGCGCCTCCACAGTGAGGAAATCAGCATGGCTGACCCACGCTTGGACACGGCGAGCAAGCACATCGGGCCGCCACGCGAGACGCGACCACGTGGCATGGGTTTCGATCCAGTCGACCGTCAGATCTCGCGCCCGTTGGGTTGCCGCGCGTCCGCCGGCGGCGCGGAAGTCGCGTAGCCAGTCGAAACAATTCAGTTCGGCCAGCCAGGTCGCGCTGGGCGGCAACACCGTCCACGGCGAGGCATTTGGCGCCACCACCTCTTCGCCCGCTGCCCGGAACGTCCCCTGAAACATCGCGTTGGCGTTATCGGGGTCGCCCGGCCAGATATCGAGTGGGCAGAGCGTCGGCTTGGCGAGCCGGCCGCGCAGCATGAGCCGATAAACGCTGCTCGCATAAGCAAGCTCGCGCACGGATTGCGCGACTCGACCGCGGCGGGTGGCCGGCTTTCGTGTGGGATCAGCGACCCGAGACTCGAGGATTCGGGCATCCCTATCGCCAGCACCGGCCCTTCCAGAGTCAGCCTTCCAAACGTCGGCGTTCACGTCCGCGGTCACCTAATGCCCCCTCTCAGAATTCCGTGGCACGTGGGAATGCTCGTAGAGGGCACTAGTGGATTCCATCCACTAGCCACGAAGTCCTGTGATGTTGCGGGCGTACTGGTCGCTGCCGCCTGCGAATGTCGCAGTCCCGGCGACCAGCACCGTGGCCCCGGATGCAATCACCCGCGGCGCTGTTTCCTGCGTGATACCGCCGTCGACCTCGAGTTCGATGTCGCGGTCTCCTTCGTCGATCCAGGTACGGATCTGACGCACTTTGTCGAGCTGGCTCTCAATGAAGCGCTGGCCGCCAAATCCAGGATTGACCGTCATCACAAGCACCAGGTCGATCTCGCTCAGGATCGGTTTCACCGCTTCGGCAGGGGTGCCGGGGTTGATCGATACGCCGACCCGCACGTCGTGCGAGCGCACCAGCTGAACCGTGCGATGAAGATGCGGTCCGGCTTCAGCGTGGACCGTGATGATATCAGCGCCGGCACTTGAAAAGCTCGGAACATAGGCGTCGACCGGCGAGATCATCAGGTGAACGTCGAACGGCAGATCGCAATGCGCCCGCAGCGCTTCGATGACCGCTGGACCGATCGTTAAATTGGGCACGAAGTGCCCGTCCATGATGTCAAAATGAATGTAATCGGCGCCCGCGGCTTCAACGGCGGCGACCTCTTCGCCCAGTCTGGCGAAGTCTGCAGCAAGCAGGGATGCGGCGACTCGAACGCCGTTTGGCATGGCGCTTCTCCTATCAGCTTCGCAGGGGGCCAGCAAGCAGCGAACGCTGGCAGGCGTCTATTTGCTATCGAAGACCATTCGGGCGGCAAAAAATCCGTCGAGCCCACCCAACTCGCCTAGGTGAGACGGGAGTGTTCGCAGGTCACCGGAAGCTGTAACGAATGCCGTCTGCCCAGCAACATCAGCCGGCGTTATCGGCGCCCGCCGCAGGTTCGGATGTCGCGACAAGGCTGCGGTGATGCGGTGCTCGCCTTCTTCGGGCTGCAGCGAACAGGTGCTGTAAATGATTGTCCCGCCCGGCCGCACCATTGCGATCGCGCCATCGATCAAGGCATCCTGGACGCCGGATAGCCGCGCCACGTCCCCTGGCGTTTTGTGCAGCGCGACGTCGGGGCGTCGGCGCATCGTTCCCGTGGCCGTACACGGCGCGTCCAGCAGGATCGCATCGGCTGGGCCATACCCGCTATCGGTAGGTGACCACGACGTGGCATCGGCGCAAACGATGGTCGCATCCAGCGACAGACGGGCGAGATTTGTTGCCAGCCGTTTGAGCCGTGTTGGCGAGCGGTCGATGGCAATAACGCTGGCGCCGCGGGCTGCCAGTTGCGCGGTCTTGCCGCCCGGCGCGGCGCACAGATCAAAGATCGTCGAGCCTGCCACATCGCCCAACAGATCCGCGGGCAGCGCCGCCGCACCATCCTGAACCCACCAGGCCCCTTCCTGATAGCCGGGCAGGGCGTCGATCGTGCCGTGGGCCCGGCACCGCAAGCTTCCCCACGGCAGCGCTGTCGCGTCGAGCCGTTTTGCCCACGCCGCTTGCGATGCTTTCGACCCATCTTTCAGGGTGAGATCGAGTGGCGGTTCGTCCAGGTGCGCCAGCCCAATGTCACGCGCGGCGTCCTCGCCATAAGCGGCGCACCACGATCGCCACTGCCACGCCGGCGTGTTCAATCGCGGAGCGTCGAGGTCCGACATCAGCGCCGCGCCTTCGCGGGTGACGCGCCGCAGCACTGCGTTGACGAAACCGCGCAAGCGCGCATCTCGTTCGAGGCCCACGGTCGTGTCGAGCGCGGCGTGCGCCGGGGTTCCGGCAAACAGCAACTGCGCCACGCCAAGTCGCAGAATATCGCGTCGCCGGTCCGCGCTCCGCGGCAGTGGCCGGTCGGTACAGCGATCGATGATGTGGTCGATCTCGCCGCGGCGGCGCAGCACAATTATCACTAGGCGCCGCACCAGGGCCCGATCGCGAGTCGCCAGGGCCTGCAGTGGCTTGGCCACGCGGCCTGACCCATAGGCCTCGTCGAGCGGGCTGCCCTTGCCAATCAGGTTCAGTATCTCGAGGGCCAGGCGCCGCGTGTCTGCCGTATCGGTTGCCATACGCTCGACTTAGTGGATGGAATCCAACATATGGTACCCATACGATCGCGTATCCCGGTAGCTCGGCAGGAGGAAGCCCGCAGGCGATGCCTTTGCATCGTCGAGGGGTTTCGACGCACCGGGGGACCGGGATACGCGACCCACAGGGCGGCTTGCCGAGCTCACCGGCCGCGTTACGCAAAGCTTCCGATGCGGCCGGCATCGCCACGCTTCGCGCGCCTAACCGGCGAACTCAGCAAGCCGTCGTATGGGTACCATATGTTGGATTTCATCCACTAGCCGAGAAGCGCGGGCTTGTCGATCAAAGTCGTACTAAGGCGCTCCGGCTGCGATCAGCACGCTTGTCATGGGGTGGCCCATCGCGATCAATCCATATCCACCGTCGTTTCCAGTCCGTCTTCGAGAGGTATTATATGGTTGAATGGAGGTTCCCCTTCCAGGGCCCGCCAACCAACAGGACGAGCTGATGCAAAAAGGTGAACAGCCGGGTCAAGACGCAGCCGACGTTGCCAATAGCGCGACCGCTGCGGATCCCGAGGTCGATCCGACCGCTGCCAAAGCCGGCGCCGACACGGCACCAAAAGCCGACAATAAAAAAACCGACGACCCCAAGAGCGGTGACGACCCCAAGACCGGTGACGACCCCAAGACCGATAAAGATGCCGAGTACCCTGACCCCGCTTATGAATCCGGTGGACCCAAGGGGTTGGAACCAACCCGCTATGGCGATTGGGAGCGCAAGGGCACGATCTCGGATTTCTGAGCCGCGTCGCTAGCGGATTCCATCCACTAGACCCCGAGGACCGCGCGCACGATATCCCAGCCGGCCAGCGTCATCACGCCGACCGCGAGCAGGAACAACAGCGCGATCCGGCGAAACGTCGCCTCGCTTGAGCGGTCGAACATGGTCGCGCCAACCCAGGCGCTGATCAAGAATACCGGCGTCAGCAAGCCGGCCCGCCACAACGTCGTTTCGTTGTAGAGGCCCTCGGCCGCATACACCGCGATCATGAAGACGCTGACCAATCCGAAAAAGGTGATGATGTTGGCGCGGTTGCTTTCGGCGCGCGCCGGGGTCGACAGCAAATACATCAATACCGGCGGGCCGCCGAGGCCGGTCGCGCCCATCAAGACACCGCTGGTGGCGCCAATGCCAAGCGTTGCTGAGGTTCGCAGCTGGCCCGCATAACGCATTCCGCGCAGCATCACGAGCGCCCACACAAACACCACCAGGCCGATCACCCGGCGCACGATCACCGGATCGAGCGTCGTCAGAAGATAGGTGCCCACCGGAATCGTCACCGCCGCGGCGACGGTAAGCAGCCCGATCAAACGCCAATCGGTGCTGCGCACGGCTCGCGGCAGCAATTGCACGCTGACCAGCAGCTCCATGATGATGAGGGCGGGAACCGCGGCGATGGGATCGATCGCCAGCGCCCACAGCGGCGAAATAACCATCGCCGAGCCAAACCCGGAATAGCCCCGCATCACCCCGCCGATTACGGTCACGGCGGCGAGGAACAGGAGTTCCAGGCTGAGGATATCGATCGGCATTGCGCGCTACTTGATGATGGCGACCAGGCCGGCCACCCCGATGAACAGCAGCGCAAAATTGCGAAATACCTGCTCGCTGGCGATCAGGAACAGGCGGGTTCCGGCCCACGCACCGGCCATGATCAGCGGAACCAGAACCAGAGACCGCCACACCGAAGAGCTGCCGACCGCATCGAACAGCAGCAGGTTGACGAACATAAACACGATCAGAAACATGGCGATTGTCAGCAGGCTGCCGCGTACGCGTGCGGCGATGGTGTCCGGGTCGGCCATCAGATACATCACCAGAACCGGACCCCCCATTGCCGCGGAACCGGCGAGAAAGCCGGCCACGATTCCCGCGCCAAACGAGGTGATCGCGCTCAAGGCACCGCGATATCGCCAGCCTGAGTACATGACGACGACAAAGAACATCACCAAGATGCCGATGATGCGGCGCAACAGATCGGCATCGGTGTTGACCAGCACATAGGTTCCCACCGGGATCGACAGCAGCGTCGCGATTACCAGCGGTGTAACCAATGGCCAGTTGGTATCGCGTAAGGCGCGCGGGAGCAGGGCGACATTGGCGGGCGCTTCCAGCAGCAGGATCATGATGACCGCTTCCACCGGGCCATACAGAATGCTGTATAGCGGCGCCATGAACATACCGCCTCCAAAACCCGCAAAACCCTTGATAACGCCCGCGGTTAACGCAATGGCGGCCGCATAGGCAAGGTCGATCGTGAGCAGGTCGGCAATCGGCATGGGGAGATCCGGAACAAAGAGTTCGCCGCTAGTACACTAGCGCGGCGAGTGCGGCCACTACGATGATCCCCAATGCGGCACGCCGATAAGTCGATTCCCCGGTTCGCCGGAACAGCCATGCGCCACCAACCGTACCAACGACGGCGAATGGCAGCAGATACAGCGATTGGCTGAACGCCGCGAACGTGATTGCGCTGTTTACCGCGAGGCTGGCAATGGCGAGTACGATCATCATGGTCACCATGGTGACCATGCTCGCGCGATTTCTCTCTGCAATACCGCTTGCCAACACGTAAAGCACCAGCACCGGGTTCCCCAACCCGGTGGCGCCGGTAATCGCCCCGCTCAAGCTGCCGATCATGCCGCTGATCCACAGTTTCGGATCGCCGCGGTAGCGCCAACCGCTCAGCATCACCACCGCAAACACCAACGCTACGATTGCGATCGCCCGTCGCATCGTCTCCCCATCTAGATTTACGAGCACGTATGCGCCGATCGGCATGGTGATCGCGCTCGCAACAGTCAGCGGTATCACCAGGTGCCAGTCGGTGTGGGGAATGGCGCGACGTAGCAGCTGCACGCCGGTCAGCAGCTCAAGCGCCAGAAAAACGACTACGGCATCAACCGGGCCCAGCAAAACCGCAAGCAGTGGCGCGGCCACCATTGCCAGGCCGAACCCGGCGAATCCCTTGATCGCCCCGGCCAGCAAAACCACCGCCGAGACTGCCGTGTAGATAATCCAGGAATCGAAGGGCATTGCCGGTCTATTTGATGATTGCGATTAATCCGGCGGCGGCGATGCAAACCAACGCGACGCGTCGGAACAATACCTCGCTCGAGCCGATGAACAATCGCGTTCCGATCCACGCGCCGATCAGCACAGCTGGTGTCAGAAAGATCGCCCGCCAAACCGTCAGCGTGGTGGTGATGCCGTGATAAACGTGCATCGCAACCAGATGCGTGATCACCATGGCCGCCAGAGTCAGGATCGTGCCGCGCACGCGTTCCGCCCGATCGGGAAACGACAGCAGATACAGGGCAATAATAGTGCCGCCCATCGCGGCGATTCCGGCGAGCAGACCGGCCACCGCGCCGGCGATCAGCGAGGGCACCACGTGGATCTCGCCGCGATAATACCAGCCGAGCCACATCGCCACGAGCAGCAGCACCACCAGCAAACCGGTCGCACGCTGCAAGAGTTCAGGGTCGACGGCCACCAGTACGAAGGTGCCAAGCGGGATCGTTACCAAATGGGCGATGCCGATCGGCGTGATCAGGGGCCAGTGGGCGCTGCGCAGCGCCCGCGGCAGCAGTTGAACCGTGGTCGGGATTTCCAGCAGCACCACAAGCGTGACCGCGGCGGTCGGACCGAACACGACGATCATCAGGGGAATCGCAAAAATCGCGCCGCCGAATCCCGCAAACCCTTTGATCGCCGCACCAGCAAAGACGATCGCCGCAGCCCATGCGAGGTCGATCGTGAACAGATCAGGCGGCAGGGTCATGTTTTGAGATTACCTTTAGCCGGATGGCCCGAGCATTGCGTGAAATGGTGCGAGCTAACTGACGATCGCGGTCAAACCCGCAATGACCAAAAGAGAGAGGGCGATTTTTCGGAACGCGGCTTCCGTAAACAACCCGCTGCCGGCCCAGATCGTTAATGCGAACCAGGGCCCGAGAAAAACGCAACGCCACAGGGTCAATTCATTGATGACGCCGCGCCAGGCCAGGATCGCGATCATGAAGACGATCGCGATCGCGAAATAGCTGATCATCCCCGCTCGCGCGCGATCCGCACTTTCCGGCCGCGACAGAACATAGAGAATAACCGGCGGGCCGCCGAGGCCGGTGCTGCCCATCAGCAGACCGGCCAAAACCCCAACTCCACCGGTCAGTGCCGGGCGCATGTCGCCGCGGTAGCGCCAGCCGCTCAACATGATCAGGGCCAATGCGAGAACCACCGCGCCGATCACCCGGCGCATGGTTTCGGGCTCCGCATAAAGCAGCGCATACAGGCCGATCGGCGTGAACAGGCATGTGATCAGCGCCAACGGTCCGATCAGGCGCCAATCGGTTTGTCGCGACGCCCGTGGAAACAATTGCAGCGAGGCCAGGAATTCCAGCACCATGATCATCGCCACCGCCTGCGCCGGCCCATAGATGATTGCCAGCAGCGGTGCCATGATCATGCCGCCGCCAAACCCGGCATAGCCCTTGGTCAGGCCCGCGACCGTCGCGATCAGGCCGGCGATCGCCAGATCCCAGCCGAGCACCTCCGCCGGAATTGTCATTTGCCGTCGCTCGACCCGTCCCTCTCCCCCGGCCCAACCACCCCAAGGGTCTCCTCATCGGGTGGTTGGGCCGGGGGTTCGATGACGGGACCGTCGTGCCAGTGGCACGGCGTAAGCACGCCTTCGTGGGGACGGTCAAGCCGAGCTAATCTTAACAAAGCACACCTAACCGATGATCGCGGCGAGTCCAGCCACCACAAGAATCGACAACGCGATTTTGCGAAATGCGGCTTCCGACCCCAATTGGAACAAATGGCTGCCGACCCAAATTGTGAATCCGAACCACGGTGCGAGAATGCCGCAGCGCCACAACGTCAGCTCGTTGATCGCGCCGCGCCACGCAAGGACCACGATCATGAAGACGGTCACGATGGCGAAATAACTGACCATACCCGCCCGCGCCCGGCGGGCGGGGTCGGGCTGCGAAAGAACGTAGAGAATGACAGGGGGTCCGCCGAGGCCGGTTCCACCCATCAGCAACCCTGCGAGGACTCCAACGCCACCGGTTACCGCCGGTCGGGTGGCGCCGCGATAACGCCAACCGCTCAACATGATCAGCGCCATCGAAAGAACGACGACACCGATTGCCCGGCGCATCGTGTCGGGTTCAACGTTCAACAGCGCGTACAGGCCGACCGGCGTCAGCAAACAGCTGAGCAGCGCCAGCGGGGCGATCAGGCGCCAGTCGGTTTGACCGACCGCGCGCGGCATCATTTGTATCGACGCCAGTATGTCCAGCACCATCAGCATGGCCACGGCCTGCACCGGGCCGTACACGAACGACAACAGTATTGCGATGATCATGCCTGCGCCGAAGCCGGCGAAGCCTTTGGCTAGTCCGGCCACGCCAACAACGAGGGCGGCGATCGCCAGATCCCAGCCGAGCACGTCTGCGGGAATTGTCATTGGGACCGCACAGGACCTGGGCGCTGATTAATGATGTCTGTCCAAGTATGCGAACTCTCCTGATCGACACCAAATACAATCACCCTCACCCCAACCCTCTCCCGCAAGCGGGCGAGGGAGTGCGGCCGTGCTCGCCTCAGAAGCCCTCTCCCCTCGGGGAGAGGGTTGGGTGAGGGGGCAGACATGTGGGCCTCAATGCCTCATACGCTGGTCAAAGTGTGTGTGGAAAGCATCAACGACTGCCCTAACCGATGATTGCCGTGGCACCCGATAGGAACATCAGGGTGTAGGCGACGATGCGAAACGTTCGCTCGGATGCCAGCGGATAGAGCCGGCTACCCAGCCAAAGAAACGCGAGGAAGATAGGCGTCAACAACGCGGTTAGCCAGAGCACGTCAGCGGTGACCACGCCGCTCCAGGCAAAGGCCAGCACGATGAAGAAAACCACCAGCAGGAAGTAGCTGATGACATTGGCGCGAATGTGCGCGCCGCTCTCCGAGGTCGCCAGGAAATACACGATCACCGGCGGCCCGCCCATGCCGGTGCCACCCATCAAGAGACCGGCGAGGCCGCCGATCCCCAGTGACCGAAGCAGCGTCGTGCCGCCGCGCAGCCGCCACCCGCTGGCAATCACCATCGTCGACAACACGACCACGATGCCGACGATGCGCCGCGCCGTCTCCTTGTCGACCGATAGCAGTAGCCACACGCCAACCGGCATCATGATGACCGTGGCGACCGCGATCTGTCCGACCAGCCGCCAATTGGTCCGCGGTAGCGCCCACGGCAGTAACTGGCCAGATCCGAAGCCATCGAGGATCGCGGCGATGACGATGGCTTCAGCGGGTCCGATCAGAAGACTGAACAACGGAATCATAATGAAGCCGCTACCGATGCCGGCAAATCCGCGCACCGCGCCGGCAACCGCGACGATCCCCGCCGCCACGGCGAGGTCGACGGTCAGAAGTTCGAGCGGGATCAATTGCTGGACTGCATGATGAGGATCACGATGTGCTTGAACCAGCCCCCTCACCCAACCCTCATATGGGGGACTCGGTGTCAAGGGTGGGCTCCGGTTGGTTTGGCGGTGGCGATATCGGATCGTTACACGGGCAGGCCTTGTTTGTTTGATGCGATTGACCCGCATCACCTCATATCCGGTCGAGCGATGCTCGCTCGCACCCAAATGCCGCATGGCTGAGGCCAAAGTGGATGGGACCCATCTCTCCCGTCGGCGTTGGTTGCCCAGGGTAGGGTCGGTCACCATCCGCCCGCGTGATCGCTTGTGCGATCGCCGCGAAGGTGAGGTGGTGTCGGTGTTAGGCTTTACAGACCGCATCGCTCGGCACCAGGCCGGTGGTGAGGTAACGCCACAGGGCGATGATCAACTTGCGCGCCAAGGCGACGATCATGATCTTTTTGAGCCTGCCGTGAGCGCCGTTCACGCGTTCATGGAACCATCGGCTCAGCTTGCTATCAGGTTGATGACGCAACCACAGCCAGGCCATCTCGACCGCGGTCTGACGGGCTCGGGCGTTGCCGGCTTTGCTGATCCCCTGTTCGCGAACAACACCACCGCTACGCCACGGACTGGGGGCCAGGCCGACATAGCTGGCGACCTCACGACGGTTGTTGAAGTCCTTCCAGAACACCTCGCCCGCCAGGGTGGTCGCGATGGTCGGGCCGATACCCTTAAGCCGGGTCAGCCTTTCAACCTGTCGGGCCAAGCTCGGATGTGGTGTCCGCGCACGTTCCGCCTGGTAGGTGGTGATCTGCTGGCACACCAGCATCAGCCGGGCATGTTCGTGCACGAGTTCGGTGTGCAACTGCGGCAATACCGGCTGGCCCTGCCAATCGCTCTGATCGGCAAGCCAGGCCGGCCACTCGGTGTGGCATGGCTTACCCGCCCCCAGACCTTGGCTGCGCAACAGGCCCTTGATGCGGTTGATGTGCGCCGTGCGCTCTTTGATCAGCCGCCGGCGTTCGCGTTCGCCGCGCCGCGCATCCTCCTGGGCCGGGCTCGGGACACGGACAACACGCACAACACGTGGCTCGCCACGCCGATAGGCCATCAGCGTACGCAACAGAAGTTCACCGTCAATGCGGTCACTCTTGGCCCGGCGTGCGCGGCGATCAACCGCAATGCTCGCCGGATCAAACACACAGTTCTCGATCCCAGACGCACAAAGGAACCGGTGCAGCCAAAAACCGTCATAGCCGGCTTCGTAGCAGCTCACGATCGATACCGGTTGGGCCAATCTACGTTCAGCGCGCGTTCGCTTCCGAACAAACAGCGTCACCAACCCCTCGCTGTCATTCGCCACCACTCGATGGCGCGACATCCGATCACAGTCCGGGCTCAAAAGCGTCACCAGCCATTCCTTCTGACTCAGTTCGATCGTCGCAAAAAGCGTGGCACTATGCTCACCGGTGGGTGTGCTGATGGGGGATGCTTGCATCTCTCGTCTCCGGGGGTTGGTTGCGGGAACAACAAACCTACCGGATTGCATGCCCACCGACCCATGTCATCTCTCCCGCGAGGGGAGAGGGCTTTCTAAAGTGTGCTCGATTTGCTCCCTCTCCTCTTGTGGGAGAGGGTTGGGTGAGGGGTTTTGATTCCGCGCCTTACGCGCCCGCGCGATTGCTCACCAGATCCTCGACCACGGCCGGATCGGCCAGGGTGCTGGTATCGCCGAGCTGGTCATGCTCGTTGGCGGCGATCTTGCGCAGGATGCGGCGCATGATTTTGCCCGACCGCGTTTTCGGCAATCCTGGCGCCCACTGGATAACGTCGGGGGTGGCGATCGGTCCGATCTCCTTGCGCACCCACTGCACCAGTTCGGCTCGCAGCGCGTCGTTCGGCTCGGCATCGATGATCAGGGTGACATAGGCATAAATCCCCTGGCCCTTGATGTCGTGCGGGAAGCCGACCACGGCGGCTTCGGCGACCTTGGGATGGGCCACCAGCGCGCTTTCCACTTCCGCGGTGCCAAGGCGATGGCCGGAGACGTTGAGCACGTCGTCGATCCGCCCGGTAATCCAGTAATAGCCGTCCTCGTCGCGGCGGCACCCGTCACCGGTGAAGTAGTAGCCGGCATAGGTCTTGAAGTAGGTGTCGACGAATCTCTGATGATCGCCGTAAACCGTCCGCATCTGTCCGGGCCAGGAATCGGTAATCACCAAGGCGCCGCGGCAGGCGCCGTCCTGGACCTTACCGTCGCCGTCGACGATGGCCGGCTTGATGCCGAAGAAGGGTCGGGTAGCGGAGCCCGGCTTGAGGTCGGTGGCCCCGGGCAGTGGTGTGATCATGATGCCGCCGGTTTCGGTCTGCCACCAGGTGTCGACGATCGGGCAGCGGCCCTCGCCGACGACGTTGTAATACCACTCCCAGGCCTCGGGGTTGATGGGTTCGCCAACCGTGCCGAGCAACCGCAGCGATGCCCGCGAGGTCGCCTCGACCGGCCCCGACCCCTCGCGCATGAGAGCGCGCAATGCGGTCGGTGCGGTGTAGAAAATATTCACCTTGTGTTTGTCGATCACCTGCCAGAAGCGTGAGGCCGACGGATAGTTGGGCACGCCTTCGAACATCAGGGTCGTGGCGCCGTTACTGAGCGGTCCGTAAATAATGTAGCTGTGGCCGGTTACCCAGCCGATGTCGGCGCCGCACCAGTAGATATCGCCGTCGTGATAGTCGAACACGTACTGATGCGTCATCGAGGCGTATGTCAGATAGCCGCCGCCGGTATGCAGCACGCCCTTCGGCTTGCCGGTCGATCCCGATGTATAGAGGATGAACAAGGGATCTTCGGCGTCCATTTCCTCGGGCGGGCAGTCCCTCGACACGGTAGCGGCGAGATCGTGATACCAGTGATCGCGCGCCGGGCTCCAATCGATGTCGCCGCCGGTGCGTTTGATCACGATCACGGATTTGACCGATGGACACTGATCCACCGCGCCATCAGTGTTGGCTTTGAGCGGGATCGGCTTGGCCCCCCGCAACCCTTCATCGGACGTGATGACGACTTCACAATTGGTATCTTGGATACGGCCGGCCAGCGCATCCGGTGAAAATCCGCCGAAAACGATCGAGTGAATGGCGCCGATCCGCGCGCAGGCGAGTGTTGCGAAGGCGAGCTCGGGAATCATCGCCAGGTAGATCGTGACCCGGTCGCCTTTCTTGACGCCTTGTCCCTTCAAGACGTTGGCGAATCGGCAGACCTCTGCGTGCAGCTCCTTGTAGGTAAAGAAACGATTATCGGCATCGGGGTCGTCGGGCTCCCAGATGATCGCGATCTGGTCGCCGCGCTTGTCCAAATGACGATCGATGCAGTTGGCCGAGACGTTGAGGGTGCCGTCATAGAACCAGCGGACGTGGAGATCGTCGGCGTCGTAGGACACATCTTTGATCTTGCTAAACGGCTTGATCCAGTCGATCCGTTTGGCCTGCTCGGCCCAGAACGCCTCGTTGTCATCGATCGAACGCCGGTACATCTCGAGATATTGGTCGTTATCGCACCAGGCCCGGCTTTTCCACGCGTCTGGTACGGGATGAATTCTGTCGCTGCTCATCTCGGTCACTCCCTCGAAATTCTTTTTGCGCGCGAAGGCGCGGCTCGCGCGGTCCGGTCGGAATTATTCAATCAATCGGCCCACCGAACAAGGCAGCGTCAAGAGCTTATAGGGATTTGCTCGACCCATCCCACTCCCCCGGCCCAGCCACCCGACGAGGGTACCCTTGGGGTGGCTGGGCCGGGGGAGTGGGATGGGTCGAGCGAGCAATCCTGAAATGCGTCAGCTTTTCGCCGGCGGCGCCGCCCCCCGCAACACGAACACATAGACCAATAGCGAGGCCACGCCGAAGGCGCAGATACCGGCGCCCATCGGCAGGGCCGTGTCGTTGTAGAGATAGCCGACCACCGCACTGCCGATCGCACCAAGAGCAAACGACACCATCCCGTTCAAGGCGGCTGCGGTGCCGGCGACATGGGGAAACTCGCCCATCGCGCCGGCGACTGAGTTGGCTGATACCAGCGGCACTGCGACCATCATCAGGGCGAACGGGATCAGCAAGCCGGCGACACCGCCGATTCCGGTTGCCGCGAAGAACAGCACCCCACAGCCCATCGCTGCGCCCCACACCACGCCCCAGCGGATAAGCCGATCGATGCCCAGGCGTTCGACGATGCGACTGTTGACATAGGCGCCGATCGCCATCACTGCGACATGAGCCGCGAAGAGGAATCCGTATTGTTCCTCGGTCACGCCGTGGAGCCCGATGAATATGAACGGAGTGCTTGATATGTAGGCGAACATCGCGGCAAACAGGAAACTGCCGCATAGGGAATAGCCGAGAAACCGGCGGTGGATCAAAAGCTCGCCATAGGAGGCCGCCATCTCCCGTGGGTTGTGGCGGGTCCGGCGGTCGGGCGGTAGCGACTCGCCAAGCACGGTTACCACCAGCACCAGGCAAATCACGCCGAAGATGGTCAGCACCCAGAAAACCGATTCCCAACCTAGATACTTGAACAACTGGCCGCCGATAATCGGTGCCAGCATCGGCGCCATCGACATCACCATCCACATCAGCGACAGGATGCGGGCGCCGCGTTCGCGATCGAACATATCGCGCACCACGGCGCGGGCCAGCAGTGGTGCCGCTGCAGCCCCCAGGCCCTGCAGCCCGCGCAACACGATCATCGCTTCAACCGAAGGCGCCAGCAGGCACCCCAGACTCGCGGCGGTGTAGACACCAACTCCGATGACGAGCAGCGGCCGTCGGCCAAACCGGTCCGACACCGGGCCCCAAAACAGGTGGGCGATTGCGTAGCCGAAAATGAACGAGCTCAACGTCCACTGCACCCGCTCTGTCGTGGTGTCGAACACCTCGACCAGGTGGTCGGTCGAGGGCAGATACATGTCGATGGACATCGGCGCGAATGCCGACAACGCCCCCAAGGTTGGGATCAGGATGATGAGAGCAGGCATCGTGCGCGACGTCATGGCGCCGTCACACTCCCGTCGAAGACGCTGCGGCGTCGGCCACTGTTCGGCCACGCCCGATCAGAAACAGCCGCGCCAACAGGGCCACGACCCCGGAAAGAAACACGAACCCCGCCATCGGCAGCGGCGTGCCATTGTAAAGCTGGCCCACGACCACCCCGACCGAGGCGCCGATCGCATACATCAGCGTTCCGATCAGGGCCGCCGCGGTACCCGCCAGCTGCGGATAGTCCTCAAGCGCACCGGCATTGATGTTGGCAATCGTCATCGCGACCGTTGCGACAAACAGCACCAGCGGAATGAAGATCGGCAGAAAACTGTCGAACTCGGCCAACGCCATAATTCCCATCACCGCCCCCATCACGGTGGTCCAGATTGTGCTGACCAGTAGCATGCGGTCGACGCCCAGGCGCTTCACCAGTCGACTGTTGACGAAACTTCCGAGAATGATCCCCACCACGTTGGTGCTGAACAGGACGGCGAACCCTTGTGGCGTTATTCCATAGACATCCTCAAACACGAACGGACCGGCCGAAAAGAAGGTGAACATGCCGGCAAAGGTAAATCCGCCGACCAGCGCATAGCCCATGAACCGCATGTCCCGCATCAGGCCGAAATACGAAACCACAACATCGAGCGGATTATGTTTGATCCGTTTGTCGGCCGGATGGGTTTCACGCAGGCCGATCGACGACAAGATCAGAGCCAGCACACCAAAGGCCGCGAGCACCCAAAAGATCATCCGCCAATCGAAAAATCGCATCACCTGGCTGCCGATATGCGGCGCGATCATCGGTGCCGCGGCCATCACCATGTAGAGCAGAGAAAGAATCCGGGCGCCGTCGTCGCGGTCGTAAAGATCGCGCACGATCGCACGCGCCAGCACGCCGCCGGCGGCGCCGCCGATGCCTTGCAACAGGCGCAGCACCGCCATGGCTTCGACGCTCGATGCGATCGCGCATCCCAGGCTCGCGGCACCGAACAGCACAATGCCCGATGTCAGAGGGGCGAGCCGGCCGAAGCGATCCGATAACGGGCCGTAAACCAATTGGCCGACCGCGAGTCCAAACACCAGCGCGCTCAACGTGAGTTGAACGCTGCCGCCGGCGACCTCGAAGTCACGGGCGATCGTCGGCATGCTCGGCAGATACATGTCGATCGAGATCGGCCCGAACATCATCAGCGTGCCGAGCACGATCATCATAAACGCGTGGCGCGTCATGCTATCGCGCGCCTCTGTGCCCAGGCTGCGATCGCCCCGGTGTTCGCGTTGGCATTGGCGGTGGCGGTGGCGGATCCGGCCACGCCCCCATCATCACCGCGCCGTCGCGGATTTCGATATTGACCATCAGCAGCGCCCGGTCGCGGCACGGACCGCCCGCGCATGCGCCGGTTACAACATTGAAAATGGCGGCGTGGTGAATGCACATGATGTGGTCGTCGTCGGGGTTGATGAATTCTCCGCTGTAGCCATCGAGCGGCAGAAACTGATGCGGACAGACATTGACATACGCGTGCAGGTGATCTCTGCGGCGCGTGATCATCAGGGGAAAAACCTGGCGCTCCTCGCCCCACACCTTCGACCAGGTAGCGCCGTCCTCGATGTCGTCGAAATCACATAGGCGTTCGCCCGGCTTGGGCGCCGTCGGCGGAAACATCGATAGGAAATCCAGCTAGTCGGGATTGCTGACAACGATCGCACCATCAACCACGTCGACCGCAACGTGATCGAGGTGCTCGCCGCGGCAGGGCCCGCCCACGCACAGGCCGTCGTCAAGCTGGAAAACGGCGCCGTGCATGGCGCAAATGATGTAATCGCCTTCCTCGGTTAGGAACTCGCCGGGTTTCCAATCGAGCGGCCCGTGCACGTGTGGGCAATCATTGGCATAACTCAGAAGCTGATCGCCGCGGCGCAGGATGAACATCTGAAACCGCTCGAACCCTTTGCCAAAACTAAACAGCTTGGTGCCGCCATCGGGGATGTCGTCAAAGCGGCACAACACCACACCGGCGTCCGGCCGGTTTGACTGGCGGCCGACGCGAGGATCGCTTGTCGTCACCCCTTCAAGCCCCCCATTTTGCAGATCAACTTCCACGACTTAGCGTCGATCGACAGCACCGAAAGCCGTGACTGGCGCACCAACGCGAGGTCGGCGAAGCGTTCGTCGGCTTTGATCTGGGCCAGCGTGACCGGCGTTTTCAGCGGTTCGATCGCCTTGACGTCGACCATCCCGAAACGGCCGCTCTTGTCGGTGTGATCGGGGTAATACTCTTTGACGACCTCAACGATACCGACGACTTCCTTAGCGTCGACCGAATGATAGAAAAAGCAGCGATCACCGATCTTCATCTTCTTCATGTTGGCGGACGCCTGAAAATTGCGAACGCCGTCCCACTCGGCGGTGCCGGCTTTGACATGATCGTCCCACGACCACGCCCCGGGCTCGGATTTCATCAACCAATAAGCCATCTCGGTCCTAAATCTCGCCTGTGCACGAAAATCCGGCGGACTCTAATCCATCCTCTCCGGTGAATCCAAAGAACTCGGTTCTAAGAACATTATCCGAAAATCCCATCGGCCGCTTGTGGGTCGGCCCAAACTTCGGCCCGTCTACGCTGATCTCTCCAATGCCAGCCGAAACGCCCGTCAGACCACCGGCAGATCGCGATCCTCGATCTTGAACGGCCGGCTTAGCAGCCCATCGATCGCGTCGTCGACCGAGATCCGACCTTGAACGATCGCATCGACCGCGCTCACGATCGGCATATCAACCCCTGCCGCCGTGGATCGCGCCACCGTGGCCGATGCGGTGAACACGCCCTCTGCGACGGTCTTGCGGCTGCCGATATAGTCATCGAGATCGGCGCCTTGGCCGACCGCGACGCCGAGCGAGAAGTTCCGCGATGCCGCGCCCGTGCAGGTCAGCACCAGATCCCCGAGCCCGCACAAACCCATCAGCGTTTGCGGCGCTGCGCCCAGGGCTTGCCCGAAGCGCGTCATCTCGGCCATGCCGCGGGTTATCAGGGCGGCGCGCGCATTGTCACCAAGTTCGCGTCCGGCGACGATACCGCAGGCGATCGCGAGCACGTTCTTAACCGCACCGCCGACCTGCGCGCCGACGATATCGCCGGCGAGGTAAGGGCGAAAGGTGCGTCCACCGAGCCGTTGAACCAGCGCACCGCCAACGTCTTCGTTGCGGCAAGCCAGCGTTACCGCAGTGGGTCGGCCGCGCGCCACTTCGGCGGCAAAAGTTGGCCCCGATAGAACCGCGACCAAAGCCTCAGGCAGGGTCTCGCCCAACACGTCACTCATCAGCGCACCGCTCTCGCGCTCGATGCCTTTGGCGCAGATCACGACCGCGGTGTCCGACGCCAGGTAGGCGGCCATCTCGGTCGTCACGATACGAACAAACTGCGCCGGCACCGCGAGCAGCAGTGCATCCGCAGCCGTTGCCTCGGCGAGGTCCGCGGTTGCACGAATACTCGTAGCCAGCGGGATGTCCGGCAAAAACTCGCTATTCGTGTGGCCCCGGTTAATCGACTCGACGACTTCGGGCTCGCGCGCCCAAATCATAACCGCAGCACCGCTGGCGCCGGCAACCGTCGCCAGCGCGGTTCCCCACGCGCCGCCGCCGATCACGCCAATCGATGCAAACGCCTTATCCATCGGCGATAATTCCCCAAAGTATTGAACTTGCGTTGAACTTGCGCGGCGAACCTGAGCGTTGAGTCTGAAATGCGCTAGAGCGCCGACGCCGGTGCGCCGGACATTTGATAGTCCCGCTTCACTTCCGTAACTCGGATCCGGAAATCAGCAAATATCTCGTGCTTGCCGCGTTCTTGGGCGCGCTGGTGATCAACCTGCTCTTTCCAGGCCTGTACCGAAGCATCGTCGCGCCAAGTCGAGATCGAGACATATTTGCCGGTGTTTCGCAGCGAGCGAAACCGTTCGATCTCGATAAACCCGTCGACCGTTTCGAGCTCCGGCCGCAGTTGTTCGGCGAGATCAAAATAGTCGTCGCCTTTGCCGTCTTTCATCATGACTTCAAATATGACCACGATCATGTCCGTCTCTCCCCAGGCGCTACTTAAGAGGCCTTATGAGTCTTAATTGGATTGAATGCAGTTTACTGAATTTCTTTGCTCTAAGCCTTGGCACCGGGCCGCGCCGCGACCGGGTCAAGCGGCCAGCGCGCCAGCGCGGTCGTGTCGAGCGGGTCACCGCCAAAGCCGGCGAGCCGGCGCTCGATCCCGGCCCAGGCGATCATCACCGCGTTATCCGTACACAAAGCCGACGGCGGAACCACGACGTGAAAGCCGGCGTCCGCAGCCGTTTGCTTGAGCCGGTCGCCAAGATACTTGTTGGCCGCAACCCCGCCGGCAACCACCAGGTTGCCGCTCGTTTTGCCGGTGCGCTCACGAAACATTTCCATGGCGTTGGCGGTGCGATTGCACAACACGTCGCCGACCGCGATCTGAAACGCCGCGGCGATATCTTTCGCGTCCGTCGGTGTCGGCGCATCCGGCAAGCGGTGGATGGTGTGGCGCACCGCTGTTTTGAGGCCTGAGAACGAGAAATCTGCGCCGGCGCGATCGATCAGCGGTCGCGGCAATTTGAAGCGGGTCGAGTCGCCACCCCCAGCGGCAGCCTCGATCGCTGGCCCACCCGGATAATCGAGCCCCAGCATCTTTGCGGTTTTGTCGAACGCTTCACCGACCGCGTCGTCTATCGTCGTGCCAAGCCGGGCGTAGGACCCCACCCCATTGGCGATCAGCAACTGACAATGTCCGCCCGAGATCAACAGCACCAGATAAGGAAAAGCGATCGGTGCCAGCATTCTTGGCACCAACGCATGCGCTTCCAAGTGGTTGATCGCGAGAAAAGGCAGCGCGTGAACCGCCGCGATGGCTTTGGCCGTCATGACGCCAACCAGGAGTCCACCGATCAGGCCCGGGCCAGCAGTTGCGGCGACGCATTCGAGGTCCGAAAACCCAACGCCCGCCTCATCCATGGTCTCCTCGATCAGGCGATCGAGGTGCGCGACGTGATTGCGCGCCGCGATTTCGGGGACGACGCCACCGAACGGCCGATGCGCCTCGATCTGAGACAGCACGCGCTCGCCGCGAATCACGCCATCGTCATCCACCACGGCGGTGGCCGTTTCATCGCAACTCGTTTCGATCCCCAACGTAATCATCTGCAGCGTGCGATACTCAGAAGAGCCGTTATTAATAGGAGCGCGATCCCCTCCATTGCAATCGAGAGCAGCGTGGGGATTGCCCGATACGTTAAGCTATAGCCCGAGCGGTCCGGCCGATGCCGGTTGCCAACGGATCAACATGGTCGCACACCCACAGCATTCGGCCAACGCACCCCATCCCAGCCGGCGCCATTTTCGGCTCGGCACGCGAGGGAGTCCGTTGGCGTTGGTGCAAGCCGAGGAGGTGTCGCGGCGCTTGCTTGCGGCCAATACGGCACTCGACGGCGACCACATCGAAACCGTCATCGTGCACACGTCGGGCGATCGAATTCAGGATCGGCCGCTGGCCGAGGTCGGCGGCAAGGGTCTCTTCGCCAAGGAAATTGAAGATCGTCTCATCACCGGCGAGCTCGACTTCGCCGTGCACTCGGCCAAGGATCTCGAAACTCGCCTGCCCACCGAATTGATGATTGCGTGCGTGTTGCCCCGCGAAGACCCGCGCGACGTTTTGTTGTGCAATCGGGCGCGCTCGATCGCCGAGCTACCCCCGGCCGCGTGTGTCGGAACCGCGTCGCTGCGCCGCGCCGCGCAACTTCTCCACCGCCGCCCAGACCTCGAAATCGTCAATTTGCGCGGTAATGTTGACACCCGTTTGCGCAAGCTGCATGACGGTGAGGTCGACGCCACGCTGCTCGCGCTGGCCGGCCTCAAACGCCTGGATCGCGAAGAAGACACAGCCTCGGTCATCGACGTGGCCGAAATTTTACCTGCCGTGGGCCAAGGGGCGATCGCGATTGAGTGCCGCGGTGACAACACTGATGTCAGGGCTCTTCTGACGACGGTTAACGACCCCGCAAGCGCGACCTGTCTGGCCGCGGAACGCGCCATGTTGGCTGCGTTGGATGGCTCCTGTCGCACGCCGATCGGCGGCCTCGCCCGTCTCGATGGCGACACCCTCGAGCTCGATGGCCTAGTTGCCATGGCGGACGGCAGCGCACTGCACCGGCTCACCCGAAAGGGTCAGGCCAGCGACGGCCAGGCATTGGGCCAGGCACTTGGCGCTGAATTGCGGGCGCTCGCCGATCCCAAATTGTTTGAGGCCTGGTGACGCCCGGTGCGGGTTCTCGTCACACGACCCCGCGACGACACCTCGGCGCTCACGCTTGAACTCGAACGCCTGGGTCACCAGGTCGTATTGATGCCGCTGCTTGAGATCCACCATCTCGACGCTGTCGAATTGCAGCTCGACGGCATCCAGGCTGTATTGCTGACCAGTGCCAATGGCGCCCGCGCAGCGGCGAACGCCACGACCCACCGCGACACGCCGATATTTGCGATCGGCGATGCCACCGCGCAAACCGCCCGCGGGCTCGGATTTACGTCCGTGGCCAGTGCTGGCGGCGACGTCGCTAAGCTGGCCGATCTGGTCGCGCGGGAACTCGATCCCAGCGGCGGACCCCTCGTCCACATAGCGGCGCGCCAAGTCGCCGGCGACCTCTCTGGATCATTGCGCGCGCACGACTTCGAGGTCATCCGCGCCGAACTTTATGAAGCGATCCCGGCTACCGAGATCGACGCGGCCGTGCAGGCCGAACTCCGTGCGCAGCTCATTGATGCGGTCTTGTTTTTCTCTCCCCGCACGGCCCAGACGTTTGTTACTCTGATCCGGCAGGCCCAACTGGAAAATGCCTGCGAAGCCCTTAATGCCGTCTGTCTCAGCCAAGCGATCGCCAAAGAAATCGACGCCATTGTCTGGCGCCGGGTCACGGTCGCGCCGCAAACCGATCAACTCTCCCTGTTGGCGGTGCTTGAGGAAGGGGCGCTGAACCCATCGTGAGCGAGTCCGACGACACCAAGCCCGGCGCCGTCCCGGTTACCGAGGGCGCGACCACCGGCCCCAACGCCCAGCAGAACGCAGAACCTGACCCCAAGGGCACCGTTAACAAGGGCAACGTTAGTGAGGGCACCGTTAACAAGGGCGCCACTAAGAAGAGCGACGAGCCGACCGCCAAAGGGGTTGGTGGGCCCCAGGCTGTAGAGGTTGGCAAGACTGACGGGGCTGACCGGGCGGACGAGGGCGGCGACAAGGCGGCGACGCCGGGGGGATCGCGCCGCATAGCCTGGACGTTTCTGCTGGTTATCGTCGTGGTTGTCTTCGCGGCCGGATTCTTGAGCGCGGTGTCGCTGGCACCGCGCTTGGTCGGCTTGTTGCCCTGGGCCGCATCGGCCGATGTCGCGGCCGGGCCGGCGCCATCCGAAACGATCGTCGCGCTGGAAACCCGCATTGCCGCGGTTGAGAAACGCAACGCCGAACTCGGCGCCCAGATCTCCCAGATTTCCCAGATTGCCGAGCAGGCCGATCGACCGCAACCCGCCGATCCCAGCGGTGATATCGCAGGCTTGCGGGCCAGCGACGCCAGGTTTGGCGATCGCCTTGGGGCGGTCGAGACAGCGCTCCAATCAACCTCCGACGGCATCGGCAAACGTGTCGTCGCGCTCGAACAATCGCTTGCATCAACCGCCGCCGCGGTGGCGCGCATGACCGCCATCGAGCGCCGCTTGGAGACGTTGGCCGAAGCCGGCAACACCGATGCGCTCGCCGCCGACCTGCTGGCCCGGCTCGAATCGCTCGAAACCCAGTTTCGCGATCGCGATCTCTCAGCCGCGCCTGCTGCGGCCCCAGCCGCGGGCGCCGGTGATCTCGACGGACGTCTCGGTGATCTCGAGCAACGATTGGCAGCGTTGTCATCGGCGCGCCCGATCGACGATGGGTCGAACGATCGGATCGACCGGCTGGAGACGATCCTGGCCGGGGTCGCGGGCCGCATCGATGCGCTGAATGTTGGTCAACGATCGCAGCTCGGGCGTGGCGTCGCATTGCTTCTCGCCGCCGGTGCGTTGCGCGATGCCACCCGCCGCTACACCGGCTATGCCGGCGAACTTGCGGTCCTACGCGAGCTCGCGACCGATATGGCCGCGCTCAGCCAGCCACCGGTCGTCGAGGCGTTGGCCAATCTCGACAACCACGCCGCCGCCGGTGCCGCCACCGTCGCGGTCCTGGCTGCGCAGTTCGGCGCCCATGCCAGCGCCATTGTTCTGGCGGCGCGCCGCGACGACGATGCCGGTTGGATTAAGCAAACCATCAACCGGGTTTCCTCGGTGGTCACGGTGCGTCGGGTCGGCGATATCGGCGGGGCCAGCGTCGAAGCCCGGGTTGCTCGCGCCGAGCTTCGCATGGCGGCCGGCGATCTCGTGGCGGCGGTCGCCGAACTCGTCGGACTGGACGGGCGCGCCGCGGCAGCCGCCGCACCCTGGCTTGCCAAGGCGCAAACGCGTCTCGCCGTCGACGCGGCCGGACAGCGCGTTTATGAGACCGCGGCGCGGGCATTGCTGGCGGGAGTCCCGAGCGAGTGATTCGCTTCACCTTCGCGTTCGTCGTCGTGGCGGTTCTTGCCATGCTGGCCGCGTGGCTCGCCAACCAACCCGGCACCGTCACCGTTGATTGGCAGGGATACCGGATCGAAGCGTCGCTGCTCCTTCTGGCGGCCGCGGTGCTGGCGGTGCTGGTTGCGAGCCTGGTTTCCTACCGGATCTGGGCCTGGCTGCGGCGCGGACCGGCGCGACTGGGCGAAATGCGTGCCGCCGATCGCCGCCGGCGCGGCTTTCTCGCCCTGACGCAGGGGTTGACCGCCGTCGCCGCGGGTGAGTCCCATAACGCGCAGCGCTATGCCCAACGCGCCGAAGCTTTGCTCGATGAGCCGCCCTTGACGTTGCTGCTGTCGGCGCAGGCAGCTCAGCTCAGCGGTGACGAGGCGTCGACGACCCGCCATTTCACGGCGATGCTGGAGAGTCCCGAAACCGAGTTCCTCGGGCTGCGCGGTTTGATGACCCAGGCCGAGCGCGAAGGCGATCAGGAGCGGGCGTTGACGCTGGCACGTCGCGCCTATGAGAAATCACCGGAGTCACCTTGGGTGATCCAGGCGCTGTTCGATCTTGAGGTCGAGGCCTGCAACTGGCGTGAATCCGAACTGTTGTTGAAACGGCCGGCGGCAACCCGGGCTCTGCCCGATGCGCGTGCACGCCGGGCGCTGTCGATCTCGCGCTATGAGCAGGCACGCGAGGGTGCCGCCAAACAGCGGTGGGACGTCGCGTTGCGAATCGCCCGCGATGTCCACAAACTCACGCCGTCATTCGTACCGGGTGCGGTGTTGTTGGCACATGCCGCCAAACAACTCGGTAAACAGCGGGTGGCGCAGGCCGCGCTGCGGGCGAGCTGGGCCCGTCATCCGCATCCCGATTTGCTGGAAGCTTATCGAGACCTGGTCGAGAACGAATCCGCCGACGCGCTTCTCAAACGGGTCGAGAAATTAGTCTCCGACAACCCGGCCCATCGCGAAAGCCGGATCGCGCTGGCCACGGCCGCGCTTGCCGCCGCCGACTGGGATCGCGCCCGCACTGCGCTCGAGCCGCTGATTGCCGAAGACGCGCCGCCGCCGGATGCGGTCGTGTGCGGATTGATGGCGCAACTGGAAGAAGGCGAGCACGGCACCGACGACGTCGTTCGCATTTGGCGCGGCCGCGCCGAGGGGGGCATGCGGCCGGCCCGTTGGGTGTGCGGATCCTGCCACGCCCGTCTCGAAAGCTGGACGCCGCATTGCCCCGCCTGCCGCCGCTTCGATGCGCTCAACGCATTTGCCGACGATGAAGGCGACGTCGTGTCCCTCGAAGGGACCGAAACCGCGGTTGTCACAGCCCCGGACCCGGCCCGCCGCATCCCGACAATAACCATCGGCGGCCTGGCCGACCCCGAAACCACCGACCGCTCCAACCTGCGCGACGGGCCTTAATAAGCGACCGGATCAAGAGCTAGGTCTAGGACTTCGCCAAACCCTTTCGCATCAAGCCGCGCGTTTCCCGGTCGCCCGGAGCCTAAGGGCTTCCCGAACGACGGGATTGCTCAACGGGCTGTTCGGTGCCACCACCAGTCCTTGGCATAGATCCCGCCCCAACGAGCAACGATGGCCTCAGATATCGACAATGCCGCGCTGCCCAGGCTTGTAAGCCGTATCCTTATTACGCCATTCGAATTCGAAGGAAGCGCTGCAGCCGAGGGCTTTGGCGCACCGAGCTACGATCTTGGCGGCGTCTTCCGCGGAAACGCCTTGGTATGAAAAGTTGTTGGGAGACAAATACTTATACCCGTCATCTTGCTTTTTACCATCTACGACGTTCGCACCGGATAGGCGATGAAGCTCCTTTGCACCCTGAAATATTTCAATCACGCTTGTGAGCGCTAGCTGCACCAATGCGTCCCAGGACGTTTTGATTGGCGCGATGTTGTCAAACTGTGCCGCCATCAGTTTTGTGTGCGTTAACGGTGGAAGATCGCCGGCTCCATAACGCTCCATATTTGCCTGCGAGCTCGGTACAGTATTTCCAGACCGGGCGCTATGAGCTTCCTCATAAGTGTCGAGCAACTTCGTCATAATACTTCTGGGCGTGTCGATGAGTGGGACGGCGATTTTCTGGAGGCGTTGGAAGTCCGTCTTGCTGATCTCAATAGAGGGCATCATTTCAAGTTCCATAAATTTGTTTCATCATCCATATAATCATAAAATCATATATCCATCAAATTTCTACACAATGAGCAATCGAAGTGATGCCGAGGCGCAACGGTTTCGCCGAACACGAAAAGCTGCTTGAGGGGATTGATCCCGTGTGCTGCTAGCCGGTCAAACCGACCTAACGCCGCAGCGTCAGCGTACCATCGCGCACTTCGTAGCTACTTAGCTTTTCGAGCGCACTGACGCCGAGCAGCGAATGCGCCATCGCGGCTTCGTTGATGACAGCGCTGACATTGCTGAGGTGGATCGTCCCCAGCTCGAGAGCCCGGATCACAACCGGGGCACCACGAACGATGCCGTTGGCGGTGCGCATGCGGCGGGTGAAGTTGGCCGGCGTTAGCTTGATCCCGAGCCGGTTGGCATCGTCGGGACTGAGCACGACGATGCTGGCGCCGGTGTCGACCAGGAACCTGATCTTGCGACCCTCAACCATGGCATCGATGTAGTAGTGGCCATCGCGTTGGGCCCGCAGGCGAATGGCGCCTGCTTCGGTCGTGACCGCCGCGTAAGGCAGCAATTCGCCGACCACGCGGTCGCCGAGTTGGCCGAGTTCGAAGCGGAAGCTATAGGCGAGAATCAGCAGTACGATCACGCCGGCCCAGACACCGCCTTGGCGCCAACGGCTGCCCGACCTTCCTCGGGTGCTGCCTGTTGCCGGGCTTGGCCTGGCGCGGCGAGCGTTTTCGGTGGTCGGCACCGAACCGCCGCCATCGCGCCGTTTGCGCGCCCACGGTCCGTCCTTCTCAGCCATCAATCACCAACTCAAAATTGAATGACCCTATATATAGGTGCCGCGAGGGCCGATCGCGATGCACAAAACGGGGTTGTGGTGCGGGGCCTCGCGCTCTTATATACGCAAGTTGGAACGCCATAAGTTCCAGTCGGCCGCCTTAGCTCAGTTGGTAGAGCACAGCATTCGTAATGCTGGGGTCGTAGGTTCGAGTCCTACAGGCGGCACCACCTCCGACGTGTGTCCGACCCGGAGACATGGGTAACAGAACGTACCTAAGACATAGTGTGAGACGACACTAAGTCTGGCCTATTGCCGGGACTAGCCAGGAAACCGTGGGATTACGTGGGAGACCGCAGCCACCGGGCGTTTCGGGAGATTGTTGCTAACAACAACTTGATACGGCCCGCGCCACCTACTTTGGCCTAAACCGCCCGTCGCGCCGACGCAAAACTGCCAAAAATCGGCCGAACTTGGAACTGAAGTTCCATGTTGTTCCATGTTAGCAACCACGCGCAGTTTCCTGCGCCTTAGAGCCGTTTCCGGCGACCGGCTAACTTGGAACTCGCTCAGGGCAGTTTTTCGGTAAATTGCGTCCGGACTCAACCCGATAATTGACCTAGCTCGGGAAGTCGCATCTCGTCCGCACCTGACCGCACCGAATGTGGTCGTACCCACTAATACTTACTTTGAACTTTCTAGCGCTTCGGGTGTCATACCGCTTCCAGCCGCGCTACCGCTTCTCTTAACGGGCCTTGCCGGTCTGGGCCTCGTCGGTTGGCGGAGACGCAAAGCGGCTTAGAACAAATACTCAAACGCAGCGGTTGGGGCGGTCCTAATGGCCGCCCTTCCTAGTTCTGCCGAATGTCGCTTTATGGCTGTTCCTGTTCGGGCCGCTAATCTCGGACCACTTGACGATGGCGTCGGAACGTCTGGATAGGGTCTACAACCCGACATCTATGAAGTTAGCGCCACGCTGCGGCGGCGGTGGTTGGGGCGAGGGTCATCGTCCCTGTGGCCACCGCCGCAGCAATGGTCCGCCACCGAGGTGCGCGAACTCCGAGATGGCGCGGGATAGATCATGAAAGGTTCGGCAGGACTTTGAAGGTGCCGACGTCGGTGTGCCATGTACCGGCCGGGATCACGACGTAGCCCTGGAGCGCCCAATCGCCATCCGCGCTCAAGTCGGCGGCGACGGTGAGGTAGCGCATCTTGCCGTCTGTGCCGGTGCCGGAGAACGCGGCGGTCTGGGTGACGTCAGTGCCAACCGGCTTCGTGAATTTGATCTGTTTGGTCGTCGCACCGGAGATGTCGACGGCCGCGTCGGCCTGATCGGTTATTTCGACCTCGAATATGGTGCCGACGTCGCCAACGTGGATTTCTTTGGCCATCGCTAAATCCTCAACGTCGCGGTGTGGTGTTGGTTGATCGCCAGCGTCACGCTATGCACCTGCGTGATCGCGAGGGTGTAGGTGCTGGTCATCGCGATCGGCAGCGTGAATGTGTGGACATCGAACGTCGCGGTAGGCGCCTTAAGGCCGAGCACGCCGAGTAGCGTGGAGACGCTGGGGATAGCCCCGACCAGGCTGCGCAAGACGGAGAGCGGGCCGCTCAACGACGACACTGCCGAGGCCGTAGCAATCATGCCGCGCAGCACGCCGATCGAGCCCGCTGCGGTCGACGTTGCCACGAGCGTCGATACGAAACCGACGATACGACTGACGACGCCGCTCGCAGACGAAGTTGCAGATACCGTAGAGATCAGGTTGCGGATCACGCCGAGCGAGGCGTCGGACGAAGAGATCGAGGACGCCGTTGCGGTCAAACCTCGGACCGTGCTGATCGGGAAGTTTCGCGAGGCGAGGTCTGAAGGAAGCCGTAGGCAAAGTCTCTGGCCGCCCGCCGATGGTCCGATCCTGACCCTTCTCGAAGGTTCAGACGATCTATTTCTGCTCAGCTTGTCGACCAACCGCCCATCAAGTTTTATGGTTTCGTCACCGTCATCTTTCGATTTCCGCGGACGACTTTCCCGAGCCAGGCGCCTCGGATCACCAGCGCAGGGCCTCGCGCCACCGTGGGAGGGGCTCTGCGTCAGCGATTTCGCATAAAAGCGTACCATGAGCAGATACGAAAACTATTCCGACGCATCGAAATACTACGACAAGACCCGCGTGGCCATTGGCAGCGAGATTTTGATCGGCGTGCTGGCACTTTCGAGGCGTTCGCGGGCCGAGTTCCGGCTGCTCGATGCCGGCTGCGGTACCGGCACCTACTCGGAATCTGTGCTGCCGCACGTCGACCATATCGACGCCATCGACATCAACCCCGACATGCTCGCCGTGGGGCGAAAGAAGTTCGCAGATGTTACCTCCGATGCCTGCATTACCTTCCATCAAGGCAGCATCGAGAATTTGCCTTTCAAGGCGGCACAGTTCGATGCGGTTATGTTCAACCAGGTGCTTCATCACCTGGAATCAGGCCAGGAAGGCGGTTTTGATGGTCACCGGATTGCCCTTGCCGAGGCCCACCGTGTACTCCGTTCCGGTGGTGTCGTTATCGTCAATTGCACGAGCCATGGGCAGCTTCGCCACGGTTACTGGTACATGCACCTCATTCCGACGGCCCTCCGTGCCCTTAATTACCGTTGTATCCCGACGGCAAAGTTGGAGGCGATGCTGAGCGAATTAGGCTTCGTCTTGGAGGGTCGCTTCGTGCCACTCGACGGCGTATTGCAGGGGGCGGCTTATTTCGACGCCGAGGGACCGCTCAAGCCGGCCTGGCGCAAAGCTGAATCGAGCTGGGCGCTGGCGCCAGAAAACGAAATTGCCTCCGCCGAAGCCAAGATTCGAGAGCTCCAGAAGAGTGGTGAGCTAGACACCTATTTGGCCGAATACGACGCCAAGCGCCGCCAGATCGGCCAAACGACCTATTTTGTGGCGCGGAAGGTTTGAAGGGCCAAAAAGCAGCGGCTACGGTGAACCCAATTTGACATTGCGAACGTCTTAAGTTGGCTTATACCCGGACGAAAATAGGCGTATCGAATTGCGGCAGTTACCGGGTCAACACCGGACGTAGCATGTGGTGAGGGAACGGGTTGGTTGCTGGGACCGAACCACGCGCATAGTCGTCCAACGCCGGCTTCGATAGGCCGTGGTCAATGGAAGACGGAAGCTGCACCTTCCTGGTCCCGGTCAATCGCCAGCCTGTTCCGGCGCCGTCGAGCTCACCCGCGCCCATGCACGATCTTCATGGCGTTCAAAGTTCGCCAATCCCGGAGAGTTCCACGCAACCTGCGTCCGCGTGGCCGCCCGGGCCAAACTGGATGTGGCGCGCGACAGGTTTCCGTATCGTTAAGCCGAAACGCACAGTAGCATGGGCCGATGTCCCTCCTAATCCCGGCCATTGCCGCCGAATCCCGGGTGCAAAGGCCCGCTACGGCATCTGTCGTCTCAACGATTAGCCGTTCCTGGCATTTTGAAAGGCTCGCCGATCAATCCTCGCTGGCGCTCCACAGCTTTCGGGCCACGCTCCTGGTCCAGGCGCCCGTTCGGCGACGATCGCATCGCCTGGAACCGGCCCGCGCGCTTCCCGCCGCATTTTCTTTGCGGCCGTAATAGGCGCCCCGCGATGCGCCTCCGTGCCGGCTGCGGCCAGGACGCGGTCGGAATGGCCCCGGCCGCCGATCGTCATTGCGCGAACAGTCGGCGTTTGTCAGCTTGTAGATCAGGCTCGACGCAGGCCCTCAGGCCAGCTGTCGCTTTGCAGGTTTGTGTTGGCGTAGCCGGGATGTGCACCCGCCCCGGCGCATGCATCACGGACTTCCACAGCCATACGCTCGCGGCGCCGGTCCAGTTCAAACAGCGAGGCAGATATTCGCCGAGCTTGGAGCGAAATTATGCCTTCGGCATGGTCGAGTTGCCTTTTGAAACCGCATCAGATCGTCGAGATCTATCTCCCCAATTTGGTGCGCGATCCTCGATATCGGCACGAGGAACCCGGCGCCGCTGTCGCATCGACCAGGTTCTATTGGAGGCTGGTCCACAGTGAAGTGGCCAAGATGGTGGCTATGACGCCGAATTCAGTCAATAGGGTATCCACTTCGCTCTCGTGATGTCAATATGTTGGGATGGCGAACCCGGCATCCCATCCCGAAGGCGGGGTCGACTACCCGCGCACCCTGACTGAATTCGACGCGTGGTTCGTGTCGGAGACGGCGTGTGCGGAGTTTCTTGGGCGTGTTCGTTGGCCGGAAGGTTTTCGATGCCCGTCTTGCTGCGGAACCGACGCCTGGCCGACGGCGCGGGGTCAGTTGCGATGCAACCGGTGTCAGCGTCAAACATCGGTGACGGCGGGGACGATCTTCGAGGGCACTCGAAAGCCATTGCGCCTTTGGTTCCAGGCGATGTGGTACGTGACCAACCAGAAGCACGGGGTCAGTGCGCTCGGCCTGCAACGCATTCTTGGCCTGGGCAGTTATCAGACCGCCTGGGCTTGGCTGCACAAGTTGCGGCGCGCCATGGTGAGGCCGGGGCGTGATCTCCTGGGCGGCGCGGTCGAGGTGGACGAAACCTATGTGGGCGGCCGGGAAACCGGCGTCGTGGGGCGACAGACGAAGACCAAGTCGATCGTCGCGATTGCGGCGGAAGTCCGAGGGCGGGGCACTGGCCGGATCCGAATGAGCCGCGTCGAGGATGTGGCTGCGAGGAGCCTGATCCCGTTTGTCCAAACAACCGTGGCGCCTGGCGCGACCGTCCGAACCGATGGCTGGTCAGCCTACAGTGGTCTGGCGAACCAAGGCTATGACCACCAGCCGAGATCCATTTCCGCCAGTGGCGACCCGGCCCACATCGTCATGCCACGAGTGCATCGCGTGGCCGCTCTGCTTGATCGCTGGTGGCTGGGCATCCACCATGGTGCCATCGATGCCGACCATCTCGACTACTATCTCGACGAGTTCACTTTCCGATTCAATCGCCGCCGTTCGCAGGCTCGTGGCCTGCTTTTCTTCCGACTGCTCCAGCAGGCGGTGCAGCACGAGCCGGTCCCCTACAAGGGCCTAGTCGGCGGTCATCGCAGCCTCGGAAACCAAATGTAGGGGATACGAGAGCGAAGTGGATACCCAGAAATTCTGGTTTACGGCGCCACCGGCTACACGGCCAAGCTGATCGTCGCCTTGGCCCGCGACCGCGGCGTCGATCTTTGTCTGGCCGGTCGCAACGAGGCCGGCGTGCACGCGATTGCAGATGCCAACAATATGCCGGCCGAGATCTTCGGCCTCGACGATCGACCCAATCTGGAGTCCGCGCTTGCCAAAGTTGCAGCAGTCCTTCACTGCGCCGGGCCTTTCTCGCGAACTTCGGAACCGATGGTGGATGCCTGCATCCGCACCGGTACCCACTATCTGGACATAACCGGCGAGATCGATGTTTTCGAGGCCTGTGCGGCGCGCAGCGTCGAGGCCGCCGGTCGCGGTGTCATGCTACTGCCCGGCGTCGGCTTCGATGTCGTGCCGAGCGACTGCCTGGCCGCGCACACGGCGTCGAAGCTCGCCTCGCCGCAACACCTTACCCTGGTCATTTCCGGGCAGAACCCAGATGTCGCGCGGCACCGCGAAAACAGCGATCGAGGGTATTGGTCAAGCCATCCAGGTGCGTCGGAACGGGCAGATCTCGTCGCTGAAAAAACCAATCCGCCGCGATATCGATCTTGACGGGCGCAAAATCCCCTGTGTGTCGATTGGCTGGGGCGATATTGCGACCGCTTATTATTCAACCGGCGTCCCCAACATCGACGTCCTGTTTCAATCCACCCGGCAACTCGAGCAAGCCGTGAGCCTCAATTCGTTCTTGCGATTCTTGCTCAGCACCGGGCTTGGCCAGACCATGCTCAAGCGTCAGGCTGATAAGCAACCCGAGGGGCCCAACCCTACCGAGCGCGCGCAGGGCGCGACGGCCATTCTGGCGGAGGTAGCAGGTGCTAACGGGGAGACGGCGCGTGCCATCCTACGGACTCCCGAAGCCTATTCCATAACCGCCGATAGCGCGTTGACGATTGCCACCCGGGTTGCGGCCGGCGATCACAAGCCCGGCTTCCAAACCCCGTCACTCGCATTTGGGGCTGATTTCGTTCTCGATCTCGACGGCGTTACTCGGGAGGATGTCGATTAATTATCGGTTAGTGACACGTCGCGCCGAGGCCTCGATGTCAGCGTTGGCATAATGGGACTCGACCACGAAGACCACGAACCCTGTCATGCCGTACTGTCGCGGCGGCGTTACTCGTCGCGGCGCTGGAGCTTGTTCAGTGTTCGCCGCACGGCCCGGCCGGCAGCACGGGCGGGGTCTTCTGCTTGACCGATCGCCTGCGCCTCTTTGGCGACTTTCTTGGCAGCGCCCGCCACCTGGCGGCGGGCCACCGGGTCATTCGCCACGCGCTGAACGACGTGGCCGACAATCTTCCTTAGGAGCAGGTTCATACGTCGCCAAACACCATCGCAGGAATGCAGGTCGCAGACCGATAGTAGCACGATAATAACAGGTGGATTCCTGGCCCAGGCGTCGATCGTGGCAGGCTCCACGGCTCGACAACATGTTAAAAAGATCGAATGACCGAAACAACGGACCAAACCCACCACGGCGGCTGTCTATGCGGTGCTGTTCGCTATCAAGCCGACGGCCAACCGCTGGTGATTGCCCACTGTCACTGCAAAGATTGCCAGCGCGGCAGCGGTGCCGGTCATTCCACCGGCGCCATGTTCGCGCGTGATCGGTTTCGCCTAACCGGGCACATCGCGGAGCACAAACTGATATCAGACCAGGGCAACGAGGTCACAAGAGTATTCTGTCCGGCCTGCGGCAGTCCGATCTTCGGCACCAATAGCGGCATGGCAGGGCACGTGACGATCACCCTCGGTACGTTGGATGACTCATCCGCATTCGCACCCCAAGTTGTTGTGTTCACCCGAAATCGCAAACCTTGGGACGTCATGGACGACAACCTGCCAAGCTTCGAAGCACAACCGGGTTGGCAGCCAGGCGATCCCGTCTAGTGGATTCCATCCACTAGGCGCGAGCTTTCTGCACGTGTCGGTGCTTCGATCGGTGCCAACGCAGTCGCAGACCACACGGAATCGTGACGGGCCTCGTTCATCGTCGTCGTTGTGGAACGCCATCTTGCGCTATCTTACGCCGCGCCCAACCTCTTATGAGGCCCCTATGAGTCCAGCGCGCGGCGTTTTTGGTTCAGAGAGCACCCCGATGAAAGCATCGTCAGACCCGATTGTTAAAGACCTGGTGTTGGTTGGCGGCGGCCACAGCCATGTCGCCGTCTTGAAGAACTTCGGCATGAAGCCCGTTCCCGGCGTGCGCCTCACGTTGATCGCCCGCGATGTCCATACCCCCTACTCGGGGATGCTGCCGGGTTATGTTGCCGGCCACTACACCTTCGACGAGGTCCATGTAGACCTTCGCCCGTTATGCCAGTTCGCAGGTGCGCGGCTTTACCACGACGAAGCGATCGGGCTCGATCTTGCCAACAAGAAGGTGTTGTGCAGTCATCGTCCATCGGTCGCCTTTGATCTGCTGTCGATCAACAACGGATCGACCCCGACGGTTTCGAACGTCCCCGGTGCGGCCGGCAGCGTCACGCCGGTCAAGCCGATCGATCAGTTCGTGGAACGGTGGCAGCGGTTGTCGCAGCGCGTTCTCGACAATGTTGGACCAAGCCGTATCGTTGTTGTCGGCGCCGGCGCCGGTGGAGTTGAGATCCTGCTCGCCATCCAATACCGCCTCCACCACCTGCTGGAAAACCGCGGCCGCGACGCCAATGAGCTCGAATTCCATCTGATCTGCCAAAGCGAGACGATACTGGACGGGTTCGGCCCGCACGTGGGGCGGCGTTTCGAACGGGTCCTGGCCGAGCGTGGTGTTCACGTGCATCGCGGCAATGGCGCCGCGGCCGTGCGCGACGGCGAGCTCGAACTCGTCGATGGGACGCGCCTTCGTTTCGACGAAATCCTGTGGGTTACCGAGGCCGGCGCCGCGCCCTGGATCAAGGAGTCCGGTTTGGCCACCGACGACGCTGGCTTCGTCGCGGTTCACGATACCCTGCAGTCGGCCTCGCACCCCGATGTGTTCGCCGCCGGCGATACCGCTGCCGTACGCAATCATCCGCGTCCCAAGGCCGGGGTCTTCGCAGTTCGCCAGGGGAAACCGCTGGCCCGGAACCTGCGCCGGGCTCTTCGCAATCGTCCACTTAAGCCGTTCACGCCGCAACGGACCATCCTGGCCCTGGTCACCACCGGCGACAAATATGCCGTTGCCGCCAAGGCCGGCTTCTCGGCCGAGGGTGCACTGTTGTGGCGTTGGAAGGACTGGATCGACCGCCGCTGGATGGCTAAATATGCCGACCTTCCGGAGATGAAGGAAGACGAGAAGTCCAACCTCGATCCAAAACTGGCCGGCCCCGAGGCCCTCAAACAGATCTCCGCCATCGCCATGCGCTGCGGCGGTTGTGGCGCCAAGGTCGGAGCCGACGTGCTCACCCGCGCTTTGTCGGAGCTCGATCCGGTCTCGCGCCCCGACGTCCTGGTCGGGCTGAAAGATCCCGACGACGCGGCCGTGGTCGACGTGCCCGCCGGCAAAGTGATGGTTCACACCGTCGACTATTTCCGCGCCTTCATCGATGATCCTTACGTGTTCGGCCAGGTCGCCGCCAACCACAGCCTCAGCGACATCTTCGCGATGGGGGCCGAGCCGCAGTCGGCACTGGCGATCGCGACCGTGCCCTATGGCATCGAGGCCAAGGTAGAGGAAACCCTGAATCAATTGATGGCGGGCGCCATAACGGTGCTCGATGAGTGCGGCACCGCACTGGTTGGGGGACATACCAGCGAGGGTGCGGAGCTCGCGCTTGGCTTCTCCGTCAACGGCCTCGGCGACCGCGATCGCATTATGCGCAAGGCCGGCATGCAGCCGGGCGACTTGCTGATCCTGACCAAGCCGCTCGGCACGGGCACGCTGTTCGCCGCCGATATGCAGCAAAAGGCCAAAGGCCGGTGGATTGACCAGGCGCTGCAATCGATGGTGCAGTCAAACCGGCGCGCCGCTGATTGCCTGCACGGCCACGACGCAACCGCCTGCACCGACATCACTGGCTTCGGCCTGCTGGGTCACATGGTCGAGATGATCCGGGCGTCCGGGGTCGATGTCGATATCGAGCTGGGCTCGCTGCCCATCCTGGACGGGGCGATGGAGACTGTGCGGCTCGGGATTCTGAGCTCCTTGCAACCAGCCAACGTGCGCCTCCGGCGCGCCGTCCACAACCTCGAGGAAGCAGGCAATCACGAGCGCTACCCGATTATTTTTGATCCGCAAACGTCCGGCGGTTTGCTCGCCAGCGTGCCCGATTCGCGGGTCGGTAATTGCCTCGATGAGCTGCATGAAATGGGCTACGAGCAAGCCGCGGTGATCGGCCGCGTCAAGCCGGAAAGTAACCACCTCGAACCGGTTACCGTGTTGGCATAACCTTTGAGAGGACCGCGTCGAGCCCTGCGGCTTCACGTTCCGGCGTGAACGAAGGCGCCAGCTCGTGGCAATGATGCACCAGCAAATCCAGCGCCTCGGGCTCGCGTTCGGCGCGCCGCAGTTGTTCGGCCAGAGCTTGGTCGTCGCCAACCGGGAAGTAACCGGGATAGTCAGGTCCCAGCAAACCGACATTGCCCGAAATGTCGGAGGCAACAACCGGAACGCCGGCGACGACAGCTTCGGAAACGATGTTGGCGCCGCCCTCCTGGTTCGAGCTGATGACCATCAGGTGAGTCCTGGCGAACTCCCGGCGCACGCGCCAGTGCGGCACCTCACCGAGCCAGCGATAGCGGGGATTTGCCGCCGCCTCGGTGCGCGCGGCGTCGGCCCAGGCTTGGGTGTGCGCCCGGCCCAGATGGGTAATGCGAATGCGCGACTCGGCGGGCAGTCGCCGGGCAGCCAGAGCAACCCGTAGCGGATCTTTCTCCTCGCGCAGATGCCCGGCGATGCAAACGTCGAACCTGTGCTTGCGCGGGCGGCGCGGTCCTGGCAGCGGCAGTGCCGATTGACGCACGATGTTGAGCTTGCCCCGCGCCTGCGGCGGCAACAAGTCGCCGACCAGATCGTGCAACCCGATCAGCGCGTCGGCCAGGTCGATCGAGCGCATCGTGACCTCGGGCTCGGTCCGCAGGAAAGTGTTGATGTCGGTGCCGGCCAGCGCAACAACCACCGGGCGCGAGGGGTGCCGGTCGCGGAATCGAACCACCGAGTCTGCGCTGCGCCAGGCGTGGATGGCGATCAACAGATCGGCCGGCTCACCGCTATAGGCTTCGCTGATACCAACGCGATGGCCCCGCGACCGCAGCAGCCGCGCCCAGCGCACAGCGGTCGCCCGATTGCCGTTGCGCGAAAGTTTCCTTGCCGGAGTGATTAGGCTAATTTTCATTCACGATGGTCCAGCCGATCGCTTCCGCCCACCTCGTCGAAATGATGCACGAAACGCGGGCGCGTACTCTGGAGCTTGTCGCAGGACTGAGCGACGAGCAACTTATGGGTCCCCGCATTGCCACCGTCAATCCGCTGCGCTGGGAGATCGGGCACGTCGCCTACTTCTACGATTTCTTTATCCTGCGCCAGCTCTACGGCGAGGAGAGCCTGCTTGGCAACGAAGCAGCCGATGGTCTCTACGACTCGATCGCGGTTCACCACGACACCCGCTGGGACCTGCCGCTGCTGACGATGGATCAGACGCTCGGCTACATGCAGGGCGTGCAAGACCGGTTGGCCGAGCGGCTTGATCGCGATATCGCCAGCGAGCCGGACAGCTTCATCTACCAGTTCGGCGTGTTTCACGAGGACATGCATGCCGAGGCGTTTATGTGGGCGCGCCAGACACTGGCCTATCCCACGCCGAGCCTGAGCTTGGCCATCGATGTCTCCGAGCAGCGTCAGGCCGGTGCCCATCCCGGCTTCGTCGAGGTGCCAGGAGGCGAGTTTATGCTCGGCGCGAGCCCGTCGGCGCCGTTCCTGTTCGACAACGAGAAGTATCAGCATCCGGTGCGTGTCGAGCCCTTTGCAATCGCCAAAGCACCGGTCACCAACGGCGAATTTGCTGCCTTCGTCGACGCCGACGGCTACGGCTGCGAGGAATTCTGGTCGCCCGAGGGCTGGACTTTGGTGGGTGAGAACGCGATGGCCCACCCCGGCTACTGGATCGCCGACGGACCCGGACACTGGCTGATGCGGCGCTTCGACCAGACCATCCCGCTGCCGCCGCATGAGCCGGTCATCCATGTCACCTGGCACGAGGCCGACGCCTATTGCCGCTGGGCCGGCGTGCGGCTGCCCAGCGAAGTTGAGTGGGAGGTGGCAGCGATCGGCGAACCCGCGGCCGATGGCGGCCTGGCGCCGACCAAGCGCCGCTATCCCTGGGGTGATAGCCCGCCCGATCCTGCCCGCGCCAATCTCGATGGCCGTGCGCTGGGCTGCATTGATGTCGCCGCGCTGCCCGCTGGCGATAGCGCGTTCGGCTGCCGTCAGATGCTGGGCAATGTGTGGGAATGGACCGCCGACACCTTTGCCGGCTATCCCGGCTTTTCGCCTGATGCCTATAAAGAGTATTCGGAGATGCTGTTCGGCACCACCAAGGTATTGCGGGGCGGTGCCTGGACCACCCGAGGACGCATGATCCACACCACCTACCGCAACTTCTTCGAGCCTCACCGGTGGAACGTCTTCAGCGGCTTCCGGACCTGCAAAATCTCGCTTTGAGGCTGTCGGCGACGGAGAACGGCGCGCGGTCAGTGTCGTAACCATGTGGGTGCCGATTCTCTTCTCCATCGCACTGATCGCCGGCTTGGCTATGGTTGGCTTATCGATCGCTCAGCTCATCTCACCTGAGTTTCAGTTTTGGCCACCGCCCAACACGACATGCTGGCAGTACCGGACATTTCGATGGTTGTTCCGGGTCATGCTGATCGGTCTCATCGGCCTGTCCGTGCTCGACTTTGAATCGCCCAGTGCCCGTGCTTGGCGGTTCTACGTCGGCGTGCCGCTGTGGGCCGCGGGCTTTGCTGCGGCGTTTTACCTCACGGGCTTCCTCGGCTGGCGTAACGCTTTTGGCGCCGACGAAGGTCTCAAAACCACCGGGATTTACCGCCTATCGCGGAATCCCATTTATCTCGCAACCATCATTGGCATGCTTGGCTGGGGCGCTTCCGTGGCGTCCCCATACGCTTGGGCCATACTGGTGCTTTGGGCCCTGTTCTATCTCGTCGCGCCTTTTATCGAAGAACCCTGGCTCGAGCGGCGCTATGGCGATGCCTATCGACGTTACAAAGCAAGCGTCCCTCGTTTCATCTGACGGCGACCATCTCTCAAAACCGGAGCTGCGAACATGGGCGAAATCAAAATCCCCGCGATTTGGCGCCACTGGCTCACGTTGGTGGCTGCCGGCGTTGTCGCCCTTGGTATCGTGCTGCTGGTGTGGCCGTCATCGGGCGTTTTCAATCTGATGATCTTTTTTTCGAGGTCGATGCCAGCCGACTTTTCAGCCGATGCCATCGCCTATGTTGAATTCGTCTACGGGGTTTTGGGTGCGGTGCTGATCGGATGGATGGCGATGGTGCTCATGGTGCTGCACGGTCCGTTTCGCCAGGGCCACGCCTTTGCCTGGGGCATGCTGGCGGCACCAATCGTGATCTGGTTCGTGCCCGATACCATCTTTTCCATAGTCCATGGGTTCTGGCAAAACGCGGTGTTGAATGTCACGCTGGCCACCGCTTTTGCCGTGCCGTTGATTGCAACCAGGCGGTACTTCCGGCGCTAGCGCCGCACGGCCTCCCCATCCGCCAGGTTGTGCGTCAGCAATGGAGAACCCGCATGTTTCTCCATGAACCCAAGCGCGGCCCAAGCCGCTCGGCAAATCGCTGCCGGCCAACCGCTGCTGCACAAAACGCAGTCATGCATGGCGCGGGCCGCTATTCGTTCCGACCGAATACGGCGCTTTGTCAGTGATGCGGGCCACCCACGTTTTCAAGTTTGACGTCGAACGACAAGAAGCGATCGAACAACGCTGTCTTTCGAAAGAAGTGTCGCCTCTCAAAGCGACCTTCGGCAGGGGCTCGCTTGCGATGCTCGAGGAGCCCGAACCACTGCAAAGGGCGAAGGATCTGCGCCTCCATCGCATGCGAAGCCGTGTTCCATGGGCTGTCCAACACACGGTCCAACACATCTTCGGTGGGAATCGCGCACAAACGGGTCAGGCGCTCACACGGTTGCCAGTTATTCGCCGCGACCGACAAGGACCAGAGGATGACGCCAATGTCGTGTTGTAGCCGCCATCTGCGATAAAAGCCGCCACCAAGGTCTCGCAGATCGAGATGCCACAGCGCGATATGAAACAGGCGTGCCTGCAGCGCTCCCAGGTTCGATTGCTCCAGCATCTTGCGCCCAGCCGGCGTGGCCCTGAGGTGGCCTTTGCGTTTGCGGAGAAGCTTGCCAAACTGAACCACGTGGCGAACAAAAAACAGCGGCAGAAAGTCCGGTTCGTTGACAACTTTGTTGAACTGAAAAGCGTCCGCCTTGTCAAATTCAGGCCACCTGAAGAGATCGCACATCTCCGCCACGACGCCGCGCGACAGGTTTCCGGTGGCTGTCATCTTCAACCCGGGGCCGGCCGCAGCGGCGCGCAAGAGGATCGCAGCGTTTCGTGCGACGGCTGATTGTTGGATCTCTTCGTCGGTGAGATTAACGGCAAGCCGGATCGGACCTGCCGTTGGCGTCGGCGGCCAATGCAGGGCTGCAAAGCTGGCTTCATCGAGTAGCGTCCACGCCGGCTCGACGCCGTCAAGCCAACTCTTGAAGCCTGGGTTCAGTGGCATGACAGTAGTGCCCACGACACGGCTCTGGTGATGGAGACAATTCTGCAATTGAAGCAGCGCCGAGCCAATCTTTCAATTTCGATCAGTGCCGCCGCCCCGCCATTAGATCGGTCGGCCGCCGCTTGCTCCCGACCGGCCCTGAGGCCGGCGCGATATTGCGGCCGGTCCGTGATACCATTTGGACCGTCATACCAACGCGTGCGACGGAGCTGTCACATGACATCGAACCCGGCCGGGATTTCAGAGCACGTCCGCTTCCGACGGGAACCTGAGCTGTCGGGCACGCTCCCCGCCAGCTACTATGTCGACCCGGAAATCTTCGAACGCGAGAAAGAGGAGATCTGGTTCAAGACTTGGCAATTCGTCGGCTACACGGTCGACCTCAAAGAGCCCGGCGACTACATCACCGCCGATATCCTTGATCAGAAGATTTTCGTTGTGCGCGGCAAGGATGGTGCGTTGCGCGCCTTCTACAATGTGTGCATGCATCGCGGGCACATCCTCGTTGAGGGCAAAGGCAACCGCACGATCATCACCTGTCCATTCCACGCCTGGTCTTACGATGCCGAGGGCAACCTCAAGGCAGCCGGCAACGCCGAGAATGTGGCCGGGTTCGAGCACGCCGATTTCGGGCTATCGGAGATCCGGGTTGAAACCGTGCTCGGGTTGTTGGTGTTCGTCAATCTCGACGCAGGAGCAGCAACGCTGGCAAGCCAGATCGAGGGCCTCGAAGAACAGGTCCGGGAGACCGTCCAGGATTTCGACAAGATGGTTTTCGCGCGGCGCGACCGCTTCGACGTGAAGGCGAACTGGAAGTTCATCTTCGACCAGCTCGAGTGCTACCACTGCCCGGTGGTGCATCCGGAGGTGACTGAATCGGTCGACTGGTCGCTACGGCGGCACGAGGAATACGGTATCTGGCAGCGCCACAACCAGCGCCTTCGTGGGGACGCCGACAACGACGAGCTCGACCGTGCCTACCAGATCCGTCGCGACGACCCACAGAAGGGATCCAACATCTGGTACCTGTGGCCCAACATTTTGCTGGTGTCCCACTGGGGGGTCGGCAATTTCAAGGTATTGGTCGCGGGTCCGGTCGACGTCGACAACGCGTTCGAATATCTCGATTGTTTCTCCGTCAACGATCCGCCGACAGCCGAAGAGATTGCCGGCATGAACCGGTTCCGCGATACCGCCAATCAGCAGGACATCCGGTGCATGGAGCAGCAACAGGCCGGCATCAGATCGCGCGGCTTCCTGGCCGGCCGGTTGATGGTCGACGCAGAGCATTCAGCCAGGAGCGAGCACGCCACCCACCATTTCGACCGCATGGTGTGGGAAGCACTCAACGGTCCCAACTACTAGGCCGGGTTCGAAATATCGGTTCTCGCGGCGTATTGAGATCGCAATAACGGCAATCTCATGGTGACCGATTTGCGCCGCTCAAACCCGCCATAGGCGTGAATCAGTGGTCCTGCACGCACTGTCAGCGCAGCCATGAAACTAGGGACCGGATTCGCCATTATCCGGCCGCGCTTGTCCTGGGGAGGAAGTTTTGACGCGCGGCAGTTGCGGTTAGAGCATGTCGGGCGGCCGGGTCAGGCCGCGACGTCCGCCTTACGCACCCACACCGCGGTATCGTGAAACACCGCGCCGCCGAATGGCGGACCGGCATCGGCGCTGGTGAGTGCATTGATCCCCAGCCCCTCCTCGAACGCGGCATTCGGCCACACGCTTTCGACGACGGCGACGCCGCGTTGCACACCGTCGAATCCTCGCGCATGGATCAGGATATCGGCCTGCCGATTGCCGACCCGCACCCGATCGCCATCGGTCGCACCCATGGCGGCGAGGTCGTCGGCGTGGAGCAGGATCTCCGGCCGCCGCTCCTTGTTTTGCGAGGTTGGTGTTTCGGTAAAGCTGGTGTTGAGGAACTGGCGCGCTGGCGCGGTGACCAGCCGGAAGGGGTGCGCATCGTCGGCGTCATCGATGATCGAAAATTGGTCGGGTAAACGCGGCATCCGTGCAGAATCATGGCCGAGCGCCGCCCAATCCGGCGCAAAGTGGAACTTCCTATCCGCGGTGCCAAAGCCATTGATGAAATGCGTCGTCTCGAAATCTTTGCCGCAGTCGAGCCACTTGTTCTCATAGAGATCGTCGGCGCCGGTATACCCCGAAGTTTTCAGTGTTTCATCGATGATTTGCCACTCAGTCATCGCGAACCCGCGGTGCTCGGCGCCGAGGCGACGTGCGAGTTCGCCCATCAACGCGTGGTTTGATCGGCTTTCCGCGAGCGGCTCGATTACCTTCTTGGCGGCCAGCATATGGGTATTACCGAACGAGATGTAGAGATCGTCGTGCTCGAGAAACGTCGTCGCCGGCAGCACGATGTCGGCCAGCGCCGCGGTCTCGGTCATGAACTGCTCGTGCACGCAAACGAACAGATCGTCGCGCGCCAGCCCCTGCTGAACCTTGACGCTTTCCGGGCACACCGCGGCCGGGTTAGTGTTTTGGACGAGTAATGCGGTCACCGGCGGGCCCTCGCCGAGATCGCGCGGGTCGCCGGTGAGGATCGGGCCGAGCCGCGATTGGTCGAGCAAGCGTGTGTTGGGGTCGAGCCGGTCGAGTCCTTCGATCAGGGTTTTGTCGAGGCCGTAGGCATCGCTGCTGGTGTAGTAGGCGCCACCGCCTGGATATTGCCAGGCGCCGGTCACGGTCGGCAGACAGGAAACCGCGTGGACCTGGGCCGCGCCGTTACGCGACCGCGAAAACCCATATCCCACACGCACATAGCTTCGTTTGGTTCGGCCATAAAGGCGTGCGAATTCGATGATTTCATCTGCCGCCAGTCCGGTAATTGCCGCCGCCCATGCCGGCGTCCGGGTTTGCAGATGTGCCTCCAATTCGTCTGGGCAATCCGCATAGTTCGCGAGGTAGTCGCGATCGGCGTACCCCTCGGCAAACAACACATGCATCACCGCACAGGCGAGGGCGCCGTCGGTGCCGGGCTTCACCATGAGGTGCGTATCGGCTTGCGCGGCGGTGGCGTTGCGATAAGGATCGATCACAACCAGCTTGGCGCCGCGCGACTTTCGCGCACGGCTGATGTGGGTCGGCGAGGCGGTCGACCTCAAGCGGGCAACAACTCGGGCAGTCGTGCGGGCATACGGAATGAACGGTCTCGGTCGCGATGGCTGTCATCACTTACCTGTGCTCATAGCCCCCGTGGTACGAATAATCACGTGGTACGAATAGTAGTGTAACGCGTTTCGAGCCGAAGCTGGACACCCAGCGCTTCAGCGCGAGGTGCGGAGAAGGATCGGATGCCACAGATCGACGCCCAATCGAGTGCCCTGTTAGCTGCGCTCGCCGCCCACCCAAAGGTCGACCTCTCGCATGGTGAGACTCCGCTTGAGCGCTTGGAAAACCTTGGCCGGCATCTCGATATAACACTGTGGGCCAAGCGCGATGATTGCAATGGGCTCGCGATGGGCGGCAACAAGGTCCGCCAGCTGGAATATTATTTTGGTCGGGGCGCGGCGGCAGCTGCCGATACGGTTCTCATCACCGGCGCGTTGCAGTCAAACTTCGTTCGCCTCACCGCGGCGGCGGCGCGGCATCTTGGCTGGCACCCCGAAGTTCAGCTCGAAGATCGCGTGCCGCGCGACGACGCGTTCTATCGCACCTCGGGCAATGTTCTGCTTGATGAATTGCTGGGCGCGCGCATTCATCACTTCCCGCACGGCGAGAATGAAACCGCCGCCGACCGCAACCTCGACGAGATCGCGGCGCGATTGCGCGAAGAGGGGCGGCGCCCCTACGTCATTCACCTGGGCATCGAACACCCGCCGCTCGGCGGCCTCGGCTATGTCGAGGCGGCCTGCGAAACTTGGCGCCAGCTACAGCAGATCGAGCGCCAGCCCAGCTATGTGGTGATCCCCTCGGGCAGCGGCCTTACCCATGCCGGTTTCCTGGTGGGCGCGCGTGCGATGGGCTGGTCGGTGACCGTATTGGGCGTCTGCGTGCGCCGCGATGCGGTTGCGCAGCACCAGCGCGTGCTACGCCGGGCCCACGAAATTGTCGGCCTGCTGGACATCGAGCTGGAGATCACGGACGAGGACGTCATCGTCGACGATTGTGTTTTGGCACCCGGCTACGGGCGCATCAATGCGCCGACCCGGGCCGCGATTCGTTTGGCGGCCCAGAGCGAAGCGTTATTGGTCGATCCCGTCTACAGCGGCCGCTGCATGGCCGGACTCGTGCATTTTGTCGAGCACGGCCGCATCGCCAGGGGCAGCGAAGTCGTCTTTATCCACACCGGCGGAACGCCGGCGATCTTCGCCTATCAGGACGATCTTTGCGGCGCCGCAAACTGAGTGTGTCTATTTCTCTTGTTTGTTGGCCTGGATCCACACCGGCGTCGACAGCACCAGACGCACGAGATCGGTCTGCCGATGCGTGTCGGTCTTTTGAAAGATCACCTTTAGATATGAACGCGCGGTATCGCCGGCGATGCCCAGGGCGGCGGCGGCTTGTTTGACACTCTGCCCTGAAACCAGTCGTTCCACGAGGCGCGCTTCGGCACTCGATAGCCCGAATAGCCGCATCAACAGCTCGCTCGGTGCTTCTTGGCGCAGCGCCGGATCGGTGATGAAGACGATCGCCAGGTCGCGATCGACGACGCTCGCGTAACCCTTCTCCTTGCGATGGTTGGCGAGTGGATTGACGCGGATCATCAATCGATCTTCGCCTTGCGTCGTCATCACTTCGCCGGACGAACGAACGGGAACTGCGACGGTTTGCTTGATGCAAGCGGCGATCGCGGCGCGGAGTTCGGCGTTCTGCGAGGTCGATCCGAGGTCAATGCGCTCGCCGTCGACGCGAATGCCGTTGCTGTCGGCAAGCGAGCGTGCGGCTTCATTGACGAAGTGGATGGCACCGTCGAGGTCAACGACAATGATGCCAATCGGTACGTTGTCGAACAGATCCGGCGCGATCCGATCGTGGACCTGGCTATCCGAAAGTTTCTTAAAAATCCCGATCGCGCGCTTGAGATGCGGTACGAACTCGCCGAGCAGCGCGCAGTCCTCATCGGTGTAAACCGGATCAGCCTGGGTTCGGAACAAGGCGAGAAACGTCATCAGCCCGTCTTCCAGCGGCAGCATCACTGCGGCCGAATATTCGATCCCGGCCGGCGCCAGGAGCTGCTTATAGATCTCGGTCGCGTGAAGTTCCTCGGTAGTTACCGCCATGCGGCAATGAATCGGCTTAGGTGCGTTGGCGAGCCCGTACTGGAAGCGCGGATCATCGGGGATCAGGTGCTCGATCGATTTCAGTGTCTCCCGGTCAAAGTCGAAGCCATGGATAAAGTTGAAGTTGTGGTGATTACGGTCGGGATCGTAATGCGCGATTTGCGCGCCTTTGCTGGCGAACAATTTGGCGACGTTTTCGAGAAAAATCGGCCATTTGTCGACGTCGGTCGACGCGTCATACATATAACCGATCAGATCAAGCAGTCGGCGTTCCGGTCGCGGCGCGCCCGCGCTATCGGTGGTGACCAAGAAGATGAATATCTCGCCTCCTCGGTGAAAGCTTGGGCGCCGAAAGAGATAGAGCGCCCCAATAACCAACCTACACGACGACCATTAAGGAGTATTACCCCCAAACGGGGGTACTGCGAATCCCGCCGCCCGGCCAAATTGGCGCCAACTTACACACGCATTGACCATTTTGGAGGCGCAACTAATGAGAAATTTGGGACTTCGTCTAGGACTTCGGGTTGGGCTGGCCACGATCATGCTGGCTGGCTTGAGTTACGCCGCGAACGCGGCACCAATCGTTGACGTCAATTTTCAAGGAACCGTGGAAAATGTCTCCGATCCGCTGAACGGAACGTTTTCCGTTGGGGATGCACTTACCGGCTCTTTCTCCTACGACGTGGCAACACCAAATAATGGATTTTTCCCCGGCATTGGAGACTATTTCGGCGCCCTAACCTCGCTAACGTTCACCATCGGCAGCTATGTCGGCGGTCTCGGCTCATCCGGCTCAATTACAACTCGGGATTTCCCGGGCAATGATGCAATATTTCCACAAACGGCTCAGCCCGCTGGTGCGGACATCGGCGCACTCCAACCTTCATTGTTTTTCTTGGAACTGTTGGATTCGAGCGGCACCGTGGTGAGCTCCGATACGCTGCCACTAACCCTTTCGCTTGGCGATTTCGATAGCGGTACTTGGACTCTGAGGTTTGAACCCTCGCAGGGCCTAGCGATTCAAGTGTCGGGTTCGCTCGATTTGGGCGCCACGACTGCGGTTCCGCTTCCCGCTGCGTTGCCGCTTCTCCTTGTCGGCCTGGTTGGGCTTGGCTTGGTCGGCCGGGGCGCGAACGCGGCCACTTAACTCCAACCCCACAAGCAGAGGCTGGGCGGTCCCTGGGACCGCCCTTTTTTTGCGCCGCTAGCGATAGCGCAGCGATGTATCACGCCGATAGCCCCACAACGCCAGCCCGGCAAACACTGCGCCATAGCCGGCCAGCACGGCAACGCTGACATACGGCGTCTCGCCCGCGGGGTTGACCGCGGCCCAGGCAAGTTCTGCAAAATGACGGGTCGGCGTCAGCCGTGACAGCGGTTCAAGGGCGGCCGGCATGGCCTGGGGCGGCACCCACAACCCGCCGACGAATGCCAGCGGCAGATAGACGAGGTTGGCAACCGGGACGGCGGCGCGCGCCGACAGCGCATATCCCAGGGCGATGCCGAAGATCGCGAAAACCGCACCGCCGAGCAGCAACACCACCAGTAACGCGCCAATCTGGCCAAGGCCCAATCTGATCGGTAGCGAGACGATTGCGACGAGCGCAACGAGGACTGCGGCCGCCACTGCAAACAACAGCGCCGTAGCAACACGCGCCACCAGCCGTGGCCCAAACGAAACCGGTAGGGTTTTCAAATAGCGATCCCACGGCGTCTCACGATCCTGCGCGATGCCGACACCGAATTGGTAAAAGGCAACGCCCAACACCGCATAGACCGCCCACGACGCCAGCACGAAATTCGCGCCGTCGAGGTTGGTCGGCCTGAAGCTGTTGCCAAAGAACAGGAATAACATGGCCGGAAAGAGAATTGTCGGAACCCAGAAACCGGGTGTACGGCCCAGCTCGCGCAGGGCACCCGCCGCGTAAGTCAGGCTCATATTGGGCGACTTACGGGGCATCGGCGCTTTCTTCGAGGAGCGCCATTACCGCGTCTTCAAACGGGACATCGGTGACGGTCAGATCTGAGAATTCGGTTTCCGAAATGACCAATTCCCGGACGACGGCATCCGAATCGCGCACCAACAGGTCGACGCGCCCGTTGCCGCTCCGCTGTTCGACGACACCCGGGAGTGGCGGTGGTTCGTCGCCTGAAAACGACACGCGCTTGACCCCAATGCGGGCGCGAACGCTGCCAACGTCGCCCGAAAAGAATATGCGCCCATGATCGATCGCTAGAATTCGCGACGCCAGGGCTTCGGCCTCTTCGAGATAGTGGGTGGTCAACACGAGCGTGCCGCCAGCCGCGACGTAGGCGCGCACCTGCGTCCAGACCTCGCGGCGACTGCTTACGTCGAGCCCAACCGTCGGTTCGTCGAGAAACATCAAGGCCGGGCGGCCGACAAACGCCAGGGCGACCGCCAGACGGCGGCGTTCACCGCCGCTGAGACCGCCGCTCCGCCGATCTGCAACACCCTCAAGGCCGAAGCGTTCGATCGTTGCGTCCGTCGTCAGGGGGTCGCCGTAGTGGGCGCGCACGAATTCGATGACTTCACGAACCCTCAGATTGGGCGGAAACGAACTGTCCTGAGGGGTTACGCCGACTCGTTTGCGGGCCGCGACCTTGTGCGGGGCTTCGCCCATCAGGTGCACCTCGCCGCGGTCAGGGCGGCGCAACCCGAGCAGGATCTCGATGGCGGTGGTTTTTCCGGCGCCATTGGCACCGAGCAGCGCGACCACCTCGCCCGGCCCAACCTCGAGCGACACGCCGCGCAGGGCGGCAACGGTCCCAAACCTCTTTTCGACGTTTGCCAAGCTGGCCAGAGCACTGGATGGCACGCTTCACCTCGACCGCGATTTGTTGACCCAATGTTAAGTCGGGAGGGTCCGCCCAAGCGAGGCGCGGGTCCCGCGGATCCGGATTTTGTCGACCGCCAACTCGTAATCCCATTCACGCGGCCGCGTTACACGAAGTTTTCCGCTGCAGCCGCATCGTTGCGTTTCGCACTCACCTGTGAGTTCGGAAGACGTCGTATGGGGTACCATATGCTGGATTTCATCCACTAGGGCTCTAAGAAACAGATCGGCTGACTTTGTCCGGACGCGCCGAAGGAAAAGGTAATGTCTGTTCACTATGAACGGTTGATCTCTGCGGATTCACATATCTTCGAGGATGCTCATCTGTGGGAGAAAACCCTTGGCGACAGGTTCGGTGACGAAATCCCGCATCACGTGCCTGAGTACATGGGCAAGAAAGGCAACTACTTCTATACCGGCCGGCACTACTTTTTGCGTGGCGATCAAGGCAAGGAGTATCGCGGCAACGACCAACTGACCCGTGCGGGCTATGAGCCAGAACCTCGCGTGGCCTTCCAGAAGAGCGCCAACGTCGAAGCCGAAGTGCTTTACCCGACGCTGGCACTGTGCCTGATGCAGAGCCAGCACTTCGCGGCGGTGAAGGCCGTCGCCGAGGTTTACAACGATTGGCTGCGCGAATATTGCGGTTACGATCCCAAGCGTCTCCTCGGGCTCGCCATTTTACCGATGGTCGATGTCGACTGGGCTGTGAAGGAACACGACCGCAGCATGAAAAACGGCTTTCGCGGCGTTATCATCAACGCCCGCGCACCGATCGGCTGCCCGCCATATCGCGATCCTATTTATGATCCGTTCTGGGCGCGGGTCGCCGAGTCCGGTACCACCCTGACGCTACATCCACTCAATGGTTGGATCGCCGATGCGTTCCATCCCCAAACGCCCGAAGATGAAGGCGAGGGGCCGCGTTTGCTGATCGAAACGTTCAACGAGATTCAGGGCACCCTGGCGAACGATTTTATCTTCGGGCAGGTGTTCGATCGTCACCCCAACCTCAATATTGTTTGCAGCGAATTCGAGATCTCGTGGCTCAAGCACTTCATGTGGCGTATCGACCGTCTGCAAGATATTTACGGCGCGCGGGTGGCGATCAAGAAACTCGAAATGAAAGCGAGCGAATATATTCTCGATCGCACCTGGCACGGCTGGATCGATGACGGTATGGGTGTCGAGGTCATTGACTATCTCGGAGCCAATCGCGTGCTGTGGGGATCCGATTTCCCCCACATCCGCTCGATGAGTGTCAACGCCCAAGGCGAGACCGCTAAAATGTTGGAAGCGTTGCCGAGCGACGCACAGACCAAAATCGTCGCCGGCAATGCGGCGCGAATCTACGGCATCGACTGAAAGAACTTAGAGGCCAACCCGAAACTAGTTGAGTGATTTCAGTCGGTTGTGGCTTACTCGGTTGTGTCAAAGCAAACGAGGAGGCACAACATGTGGACCGAAATCACTCGCCCGAATTATGAGCGCCGTGGCGGGCGCTACGCAAGCGACTTGACGGATCGAGAGTGGGCGTTGATCGCGCCGCTCATGCCGCCGCGCAAGAAGATCGGCCGGCCGAGGACGACGGACCTGCGCCATGTCATGGATGCGGTCATGTACATGGCCTCGACGGGCTGCCAGTGGGCGATGTTGCCGAACGACTTCCCTCCGCCTTCCACGGTCCAGCGCTATTTCTACGACTGGCGCTCCAACGGCCTGCTGGAGAGCATCAACCATCACCTGGTCATGGCGGCCCGGGAGCTGGAAGGACGCGAGGCCGGCCCGAGCGCCGGGGTGATCGACAGCCAGAGCGTGAAAACCACGGAAAGCGGTGGTGTTCGGGGCTATGACGCGGGCAAGAAGATCAAGGGCCGCAAGCGTCACATCGTCACCGATACACTCGGCCTGCTGGTCGGCCTGATCGTGCACGCAGCCGATATCCAGGACCGCGACGGCGCGCCCGAGGTCCTCAAATCGATCCGTCATCGCTTCCCCCGGCTGCGTCACCTCTTCGCCGACGCCGCCTACGCGGGACCGAAACTCGAGGGCGCCCTTGAGGTCATCGGCCGCTGGAAGCTCGAGATCATCAAGCGCTCAGACACCGCCCAGGGCTTCGAGCTCCTGCCCAGACGATGGGTCGTCGAGAGGACCTTCGCCTGGCTCAACCGATGCCGTCGACTGGCCAAGGATTGGGAGAAATCAATCGCCTCCGCACAGGCATGGATTCTTGTCGCCAACATCCGACTCCTCACAAGGCGGCTCGCAAGGTACTGTTATCAAACATAGAGTTTCGAGTCGGACTCTTAGACCAGGATGTCGATGCGGCTGCTAACGCCGCCGGTACCGGTGCTGGCATCGCGGCGCGGATCGCGTGCGTCGGCTTGTTTAGCCTCACGTGTTTCTCTAACCAGATCCGAACTATTGGTGGGTCCGGGACGGTTAACCTCGACGATGCCAGAGGTTTCCTGCCGCTGAAACGGTTTCTGGCTCTGTTGCAGTGCATCGAAGGACACCGCGATACGAGCGGTCGGGGCCAGGGTGCTTGTGGGAGGATTGACAGCCATTTTTTTTCTAACCTAACAAGAAATACTAATCACGTGGATGAGCGGGCGAACTATGCCGGTTTCCCAGCCACTAGCCAATTCGTAGGAACCCTTCCTCGGGGCCTCAAATAATGGGGTAAGTCCCCAGAAAGCCCGGCCTATCTCAGAAATTTGACGATAGCCTACCGACCGAGGGAGCCGATCTCAGTCGTCCTCGGGTTCGTCGTCGTCATCATCATCATCAGAGAAGTAAGTATCGGCCCGTTCGGTTAAGCGTCGCAGCCTGCGGTTGAGTGCCCGTACCAGCGTGAACGCAAGAAAATCCGCCTCTTGCAGCGCTGTTTCGACCTCCTCTTTCGACAGGATGGTGCAAACGGTATCGACCTCGGCCGACGCGGTCGCCGAGCGCGGGTGATCGTCGATCAATGCCATTTCGCCAACAAAATCGCCGCGTTCGAGCGTGTCTATGTGGACGTCTTGGGCACCCACATTCGACGTAATCGCCACCCGCCCGCTCTCGATGATATAGGCGCGGCCGTCTTGAAGGTCTCCCTTCCTGAAGAGAGTGTCCCCCTTTTTGAACTCGACCCGCGGTAGATTATCCGAACTAAGCAACGATCGCGCTCCGTCTCCCAGATGTTCATTCTAACCTATGTGGCGAAATTGACCTCGATAATCTCGCCACGCCGATCATCTTAAACCGGTCTGATCATCCGTTTGAGCCAAACCGGTGTCCCCGGAGCGCCTGCGGATATGCTATCGAACTGGTGTAGCCGGAGCAGCCAAGATAGGAGTAGCGGATGAGCGATCCGATCGACGACGAGTTTCGCCGCATCGACGAAATACTGAGCCAGGCGTTGGAGGCATTTCGTATCCACGAGGTCGATCAGCGGCTTTCCGGAAGCGCGCTTCTCGAGATCGGTGTGGCATCGTTGGTCAAGGCCGGAGAGGAGACCGACAGTATTCTCGCCAACGTCGAAAACCTGATCGCCCGACTGCGGCCGACCTAGCCTGATCATCGCTCATGACGACGATTGAAAACACACCGCTCGGCGAGTATCGCGCACTTCGCAAGTCGGGCGGACTGCGACCCGATTCGGGCCAGGAACTTGCGATCGAGAAGCTCCAGGTGCTGCATCACCGGCTGGTTCATCATGGCCCGCGGCGGGTCGGCAAATGGCAGGAGCTGCTTCACCTCAAGCGGCGTGAGGAACCGCCCCGGGGCATTTACTTCTACGGTGACGTCGGCCGCGGCAAGTCGATGGTGATGGACATGTTCTTCAACACCGCGCCGGTCATGGCTAAACGGCGGATCCATTTCCACCAATTCATGATGGATTCGCATGAACGGATCAATCGCTTCCGTCGAGCCAACCTACGCGGCGGCGAAGACCCGGTTATCGCCGCTGCCAACGAGATCGCCGAGCAGAGTTGGCTGTTGTGTTTTGACGAGTTTGAAGTCCGCGACGTCGCCGATGCGATGATTCTAAGTCGCCTGTTCACCAACCTCATCGAGCGGGGCGTCATCGTCGTCGCCACCTCGAACCGCGCACCGGATGACCTCTATCAGGGCGGTCTCAATCGCCAATTGTTCGAACCGTTTATCGGTTTGCTGAACGCCGAACTCGATGTTTATCAACTCGGCGGCCACCTCGATTACCGACTCCAACAATTCGTCGGCAAGCAGGTTTACCACACACCGTTGGGCGAGGGCGCGGCGCAGCAACTCAATCAAGCGTTCGCGGAGTTAACCGGCCAAACTGATGGCGATCCCGACGAGATCGAGTTGATGGGCCGGAAAATAGTGGTGCCGGAGCAGGCCAAAGGCGTCGCCCGATTTGCCTTCAACGATCTCTGTGCCCAGCCGCTCGCGGCTCCTGACTATCTGGCAATCGCAAACCGCTTTCACACACTGGTGATGAACGAGATTCCACGCATGGGACCGGCCCAGCGCAACGAGGCGCGCCGGTTTGCCACCCTGATCGACGTTCTCTACGACAACAAGATCAAGTTTATCTGCGCCGCCGATGCCGGACCCGACGAGCTCTATCCCCAGGGCGACGGCACTTTTGAATTTGCACGCACGACATCGCGGCTAATGGAGATGCAATCCGCCGACTACATCGCTCTGCCCCACGCATAGCCCTTAAACCTGGACCCTTCAGCGCTCGCGTGCCTTGATATCAAGGAACGCCTGCATCATGCGGCGCGGTTCATCGGTTTGATAGGCGTTGGCGTAGGCGTCGATGCCAATCTCGATCGCGCTATCGAGATCAAGCTGCTCCCATCGTCGGATCAGAATTTTCTGATCGTGGATCGCGCACGGACCGCTCGCGAGAATCGAATCAAGCCACCGGTCAATCGCCGCATCCAACTCGTCCGCTGCAACCAAACGTTGGATGAAACCGATCGCCTGCGCTTCGGCCGCATCGATGATGTCGCCGGTCAACACCAATTCCCGGGTTTTGCCCCAGCCGACCAAGCGCGGTAGCACGGCCGCCTCGATCACCGAGGGAATACCGACCCGCACTTCCGGCATACCAAATTTCGCATTGGTGGTGGCTGCTCGCAGATCGCAGCTGGCCGCAATCTCCATTCCCGCACCCAGGCAATAGCCATCGATCCGGGCCAATGTGGGGACCGGAAAGTCCCGCAAACGCCGGCACAATCCGTGCAGGTCGGTGATAAAGTCGCGTGCCGAGTCGCCGTCGAACCCGACCATTTCGCGAATATCGGCGCCGCCGATAAAGGCGCCGCTTCCGGCCCCGGTGAGAACGACCGCGCGAACCGTTTTGTCCTCGAAGAGTAGATCGAGACTTTGGTTGAGTTGGTGAACGAGCGCCGCGCCCACGATGTTGAGCTTGGCCTGATTGTCGATACTCAGCCAAGCGACCCGACCGGACGCGCTGTCATCAATACGGATCCGAATGGTAGCAGGCGGGGTGGTCATGGCATCTCCTCGGGGTACCACAAGGTGGATTGCATCTACTAAGATGCAGGGCACAGAGTAAAACGGAGGTAGGGATGGCGCTCACCATAAACAAATCCATACAAGATCGTCTGTCGGAGGCTGATCTTGCGGCGTGGCGCGAAATACCAAGCGCCATCATCAGCGATGAGCTTAATCGGTCGGCCACGATGGTGGCGGCAATCAAGCCGTTGGTACCGGGCACGACATTTGCCGCTCAGGCGTTAACGGCGCAGGTCATGGTCGGCGACAATGCGCCGCTTCACCATGGCGTGCTCGAAGCCTGGCCCGGTTGCGCCATCGTGATCGACGCTCGCGGCCACCTCGACACCGCAGTCTGGGGCGGCGTCTTGACCTATATGGCCAAAGCCCGGGGCGTAGCCGCGGTGATCGTTGACGGCGCGATTCGCGACGTCGCCGAGCTACGCGATTCGGGCCTCGCCGTCTATTGCCGGGGCGCCGTCCCCAATGGTCCACATAAGGGCTTCGGCGGCAGCGTTAACGTGCCGATCCAGTGCGCCGTCCCCAATGGTCCACATAAGGGCTTCGGCGGCAGCGTTAACGTGCCGATCCAGTGCGGCGGCACCCCCCGGCGATCTGTTGGTCGGCGATGACGACGGCATCGTTGTCATACGTCCTTCGCAAATCGACGGCTTGCTTGATCGCGCCAGGGCGAGAATTGCGCACGAAGAAGAAGTTCTCCGCGAGATCGATGCCGGCAGATCAACTGTCGAAATTACCGGTATCCCTGGGCCGGAGACGTTTGGCTGATTCCTTGGCGTTCACGAGGCGGGTTAACCTATGTCTATCTCTTCGGCGCCATTGACATGCCAATTTGGCGAGGTGATCCTAGCCTCACGACGGAGTGAAATGGTACGCTGATGCGGGCGGTTCGTTTCGGCCGGCGGTTGTAAGGTTCTATGGGGTGTTGAATGGCGGACCAGTTTAAGGTTGCGGTAATTGGTTCAGGACCCGGCGGTCTCAGCGCGGCAGGCCACGCCGCGGAAATGGGTGTCTCCCACGTCTTGCTCGAAAAGGCCGAGTGGGCATCCGACACCATCTACAAATACCAGCGCGGCAAACATGTCATGGCGACGCCGGACATACTGCCCTTGCGGAGCCCGATGACGTTCTCGGCCGGCGCCCGCGAGGACGTGCTGGGGGCATGGGATCGTGAGCTCGAGCAGCATAACGTCAACATGCGCTACAAGAATGACGTTACCGCGATCGCTGGTGAAAAAGGCAACTTTCAAATCTCGGTAAGCGATATCAACTCGACGACCCCGACGAATACGAAGACGAAAATATTATCGTCATCGGCGCCGGCGACGCCGCGATTGAAAACGCGATCGGACTTGCCAAGCAGAACAACGTCACGATCGTCAATCGACGCGACGAATTTGCGCGTGCCAAACAGGGGAACCTTAACCTCATTCTCGACGCCATCGACAAGGGCGTCATCGAATGCCTGTACAACAGCTCGCCCAAAGAGATCGGTGTGGGTGAGGACGGCAAGGGTTTCATCATCTTCGATACTGCCGATGGCGAAGCCCAAGTCGCCTGCGATCGTGTCATCGCGCGTCTCGGTGCGGTGCCGCCGCGGCGTTTCGTTGAAGGGGCGGGAATTGAGTTTCCCAGCAAGGATCCCACGTCACTGCCCGAACTCAGCGGCCAGTACGAATTAATTGGCGCCTTGGGCGGGTATCCGCTGATCAAACAGGCGATGAACCAGGGCTATGAAGTCATCGAGTTCATCGAGGGCAATAACATCAAGCCGGCCGACGAGCCCTTGCTCGAAGCCAAATTCGCCAATCTCAACGCCCCGGTTGACGAGGTTCTCGCCCGTATTCGCGAAAACGTCCCGCTGATGTCCAGCCTCACAACGCTGCAATTGCGCGAATTTCTCATCGATAGTGATATCCACACGCCCAACCGGGGCGATCTCGTTTTCGAGCGCAACGATTACACCAATAGTTTTTTCTCGATCGTTGATGGTGGCGTCGACATTCAGGTCAATCCTGAAGACCCGAGCGAAACGGTGAGCCTGGGGCGCGGTGAGTTCTTCGGCGAGATGGGTCTCATCTCCGGCCGTCGGCGCACGGCAACCGTTGTCGCGGGTGACGAGTGCGTCCTGATCGAAACGCCCCGGCGTTCGATGATCAAGCTGGTCAACTCGGTCGCATCGGTGAAGCAGGTCCTGGATCAAACCGCCATGGCCCGCCAAATCCAGACCCAGCTGGCGCCGGAACTGACCACCGACGAACTCTCCGAAGTCGTCCAAACCGCGGAAATTAAATCATTCGCCATCGGCGAGGAGCTGTTTAAGGAGGGTGACGACGGTGAAAGCGTCTACCTCATTCGTAAAGGCTCGGTCACGGTGTCGCGCGGGATCGGTGGGCGCAACATCGTCATGGCCTACGTCCCGGCTGGCCATTACATCGGTGAAATGGCGCTGCTCAGTCATGCGCCGCGTTCGGCCACCGTTAAGGCAGCCGTCGCGACCGACGCCGTCAAACTCGATGGTGACGCGTTCGGCAAGCTGCTGGATAAGCGCCCCGATCTTCGCCAGAAATTGGAGAATGAATTCCAGGAACGCCTGGTCGAAAACGTTCGCATGGAAGCGGCACCCGAGACCGGTGGCATCATCGAGTTCCTTATCGGCCAGGGGGTCGGCGAAGCGACCGATGTTCTGCTGATCGACGAATCACTCTGCGTGCGTTGTGATAATTGTGAGAATAGGGTATCCACTTCGCTCTCGTGATGTCAATATGTTGGGATGGCGAACCCGGCATCCCATCCCGAAGGCGGGGTCGACTACCCGCGCACCCTGACTGAATTCGACGCGTGGTTCGTGTCGGAGACGGCGTGTGCGGAGTTTCTTGGGCGTGTTCGTTGGCCGGAAGGTTTTCGATGCCCGTCTTGCTGCGGAACCGACGCCTGGCCGACGGCGCGGGGTCAGTTGCGATGCAACCGGTGTCAGCGTCAAACATCGGTGACGGCGGGGACGATCTTCGAGGGCACTCGAAAGCCATTGCGCCTTTGGTTCCAGGCGATGTGGTACGTGACCAACCAGAAGCACGGGGTCAGTGCGCTCGGCCTGCAACGCATTCTTGGCCTGGGCAGTTATCAGACCGCCTGGGCTTGGCTGCACAAGTTGCGGCGCGCCATGGTGAGGCCGGGGCGTGATCTCCTGGGCGGCGCGGTCGAGGTGGACGAAACCTATGTGGGCGGCCGGGAAACCGGCGTCGTGGGGCGACAGACGAAGACCAAGTCGATCGTCGCGATTGCGGCGGAAGTCCGAGGGCGGGGCACTGGCCGGATCCGAATGAGCCGCGTCGAGGATGTGGCTGCGAGGAGCCTGATCCCGTTTGTCCAAACAACCGTGGCGCCTGGCGCGACCGTCCGAACCGATGGCTGGTCAGCCTACAGTGGTCTGGCGAACCAAGGCTATGACCACCAGCCGAGATCCATTTCCGCCAGTGGCGACCCGGCCCACATCGTCATGCCACGAGTGCATCGCGTGGCCGCTCTGCTTGATCGCTGGTGGCTGGGCATCCACCATGGTGCCATCGATGCCGACCATCTCGACTACTATCTCGACGAGTTCACTTTCCGATTCAATCGCCGCCGTTCGCAGGCTCGTGGCCTGCTTTTCTTCCGACTGCTCCAGCAGGCGGTGCAGCACGAGCCGGTCCCCTACAAGGGCCTAGTCGGCGGTCATCGCAGCCTCGGAAACCAAATGTAGGGGATACGAGAGCGAAGTGGATACCCAGTTTGTGAGAAAGCTTGCGGACCCGGACCCGGCGAAGACAAATCGCCGCTGGCCAAAAAGGGCAGCCAGAACGCGCCCAAAGTTGCAGTGAAGTGCGACATGTGCAAGGACATTGAGGGCGGTGCGTCGTGCGTGCGTGCGTGCCCGACCGGGGCTGCGATACGCGTCAGTCCTGAAGATTTCTTCTCGCTTGCGATGAGCTAGCGTTGCACAACGCAGGCGCGGGTGTGGCGAGGTAAGATAGGTAGGTTCCGGCTCGGCCGGAAAAGATGTGTGAGGCGGAGTTAGTAGCGGCTTAGGTGGGGGGAAAGCACGAGTCTATTCTCGTTTATCGTCGGTTCAGGTACCTCAAATGGGCGCTGTTGCTGACGATTATCTCTTTGATTGTCTACGCTTACCATGCACCGGTCGAGCCACCCAACGGCGGCACTTGGCTGGGCTATACATTGGGCACGATCGGCGCCTTGCTGATTTTCTGGCTGGCCTGGCTGGGGATCAAGAAGCGTTCCTATAAAGCCGGCACTATCAAGCTCGAGGATTGGCTGTCGGCGCATATCTATCTTGGCCTCGCCTTGATTTTTGTTGCGACCCTGCACGCCGGGTTTCAATTTGGCATTAACGTGCACACCCTGGCGTATACCTTGATGATGCTGGTTATCCTGAGTGGGGTTTTCGGCCTTTATGTCTACGTCCGATACCCCCGCCTCATGACTGAGAATCGCCGCGGCGCGACGCTGGGCAGTTTGTTTTCGGAGATCGCCGAACTCGATCACGAATGCATCGAAATCGGAGCCCAGCTGACCGACGATATTCGCGATGTTGTCCTCTACGCCAGCGAGAAAACCAGCATCGGTGGCTCGGTCTGGCGCCAACTGACTGGTACCGACCCCGAATATGCGACCCAAAACGCGCTTGGCCAGCTGCAGACGTTGGCGCGAAGCTTGCCCCCCTCCCAAGCCGATTTGGGACGTCAATTATTAACGCTGCTCAGTCGCAAGTCGGAGCTGGTTCAACGCGCCCGCTCCGACGTGCAATACAAGGCGATGATGGACATTTGGCTGTACGTTCACGTGCCGCTGACGTTTGCCCTCATGATCGCACTTATTACGCACATCATTTCTGTGTTCTTCTACTGGTAGGTCCACCGTGCGAGTTCGCGTCAGCCACATCACACGAAAAGCCAAGGGCGGTATCGCCTACCGCGACGAGGATTTTGAATCCGATACCGTTCGCCTAGGACGCAGCACCGACAACGAGGTTCATCTCGCCGATCCTCGGGTCAATTTGCAGCAAGGTGTTCTGTCAACCCGGTCGGGCGGCGTTTTTGTCGAAGCGGCGGGCAACGCCCAGATCCGTCATAACGGGGCGCCGAAGTCGTCAACCGTGCTCGCGGTCGGCGATACGATCGGCCTGGGACCCTACGACCTGGTTGTTGCTGAGACACCGGAGGATTTCGATCTCGCGGTCACCCTTGAGTTCGTTCGCCCGGCCGGCGACGAGTTGGAGGTTCTAAGATCACACAGCGTAACCAGTCTGGTTAACACAGGCCTTAGCAAACGGGGCATGTCATGGACGTTATCGGTGGTCGTATTCGTCCTTGCCGATCATTGGCTTCGTGTGGCCCGCCGTCAATGACGCCACCCGCGAAATCGTGAGTCTCGACGCGTCCTGGGACAGCGGCGAGATCTCCGATGCCCACAAGTTTTTTGGCGACGATTGCAAGACTTGCCACCAAACGGCGTTCAGTCAGGTAACCGACACGTCGTGTCTGGCCTGCCATGCCAAGGTCGAGGGACACGCCCATAAAGAGCTCAAAGTTACGGAATTAGAACAAGAGCGGTGTGCCCACTGCCATAAAGAGCACAACACCAACGAAGCTATCGTCATTAACGCACAATCTTTCTGCGCTGACTGCCACTCGGATCTCAAGGCCACCACCGCCAGCACCAAACTCCTCGATGTCGGCGATTTTGGCACCGATCACCCCGAATTCCGGCCCACGATCGCGAAAGATCCCGTGCAGGCCGTGATGCAGCGCGTGGCGTTGAGCGAAAAAGATGCGCTGAGCGAGCAATCAAACCTTAAATATCCGCACGACAAACACCTGGTCGAAAAAGGGGTTCGCGGCCCCGAAGGAATGGAGAAGTTGACCTGCGACAGTTGTCATGCGCTTGAGCCGGGCGGGGCTGGCCTGCTGCCGGTTGATATGGAAACCCATTGCTCGCGCTGCCATCAGCTGCGATTTGAGCCCGATCGCGCCGTCCCGCATGGCGATTACGAAGAGGCTGGCCGTGTGATCCGTGATTACTACGCGCAGAAAGCCCTGATTGGTGATTTCGGCGCCGACACCACAAGCAAGCTGAGGCGCCGGCCCGGCAAGCCGGTCACGCAAGAGGAGCTAAAACAGGCGCTTGAGTGGGCCGAAGCCAAATCCAAGAAAACGGCTGAAATCGTATTTGGATTCTCTCTCTGTAAGCAATGCCATATCGTCACTCCGCCGAAACAGGACGGCGACATCTGGCGCGTTGCACGACCCCTGATCGTCGATCGCTGGATGCCGAAGGGGATCTTCGTTCATGCCAGCCATGAATCAATCAACTGCATCGATTGCCATGAGCAGGCGCCCAAGTCGAAAACGAGCGCCGATGTCATTCTTCCTGACATCAATTCATGCCGCCAATGCCATGGCGGCGAGAACGTTTCAGACAAATTACCGTCGACCTGCACCATGTGCCATGTGTTCCATCGGCCGGAACTTGGTCCGATGCGCCCCGATCATGGAAAGATGGCCTCGAAGGTTGGAAACTAACGGGGTTTCGCGTAAACTCCGGCGGCTCAAGGTCCGCCGATAAGAATGGACCAGCGGAAGGGATATTCTCGGGACGGTTGTATTTTTGGTATACTTCGTCCACCTATGGTGGGAATGGTGCGACGTCTCTTTTATCAATCCGGTGCGTCTTTCTTCAGGACGGCAGCCTTTACCCTAGCGATCCTTATGATCGCGACGGGCGGTGCGCGTGCAGAATCACTCGCCGAAACTGGCGCGGTCTTGGCTGATATCCTGGTCGACCCGGAGGCGGCCGATATCACCAGAACAATCGACCTTAACGGCGACACACCGACTGCGACCTACGTGATGGCTCACACCACGGGCGGGAAGTCGCTTCAGCGCACCAATTTGGGCTACTGGATCCCCTGGAGCGGCAACGTCGATGAGTTGGTAGACAGCCAATTCGAGGTGAGCGGTGGCACCCTCACCTACAAGATCATCGATCAAGACATTTCGAGCTTCATGTTCCCGATCACCTTCGTCGTTGCCTACCGCACCGGCTCAGCGTTGAAGTTTGGTGTCTTCCAAGCGTCTCCCAACTGAGGAATTTGCAGTGTTGCGCGTACGATTGATTCTGTTTGGCCTGCTCGGATTACTGCTTGCCGTTGGTAGTGCCCAAGCCCAAACGTTGACCTCTGCCGATGTCCAGCTGGTGATTGCCCAAGCTGTTGCCGAATCGCAAGCGCGCGGTGTGGCGTCGACCATTGCGGTCACCGACCGTGTCGGCAACGTGTTGGCTGTCTTTCAAATGAACGGCGCTGCGAACCTGGCAACGATTACCTCGGCGCCGCGTCCCGTCGGCACGCCGACCGCGATCGCCGGTGCCGCCATCACCTCGCTTGAGGGCATCGCGGTAACCTCCACGCTGGCGTCCATCGCCAAAGCCATCACCGGCGCCTATCTATCATCGGGCGGTAACGCCTTTACGACCCGCACCGCGAGCCAGATCATCCAGGATCATTTCAATCCGGGTGAGACATTTTCTCCCAGCGGTCCCTTGTTCGGGGTTCAGTTCAGTCAACTGCCTTGCTCCGACCTGAACGTCCGCTTTTTCGACGGCGGTGCCGGTGGTTTGGTCAATGCGACGATCGGCCCCAAACGCTCGCCGCTTGGTCTCTCGGCTGACGCCGGGGGATTGCCGCTCTACAAAAACGGCATTCATTCTGGCGCGATTGGGGTTATGTCGGATGGCGTCTACGGCCTCGATCTGGCAATTACGGATGTCGATCTCGATCAGGACGAGATCATCGCCCTCGCGGGTCAAACCGGGTTTGAGGCTCCCGAAGAAATCAAGGCGTATCGCATCGCTGTCATCGGCAAGAGCCTGCGCTACGTCGATGCCCAACCCGGCAACCTCGCCGTGGACCCGGCCAATGCGGCAGCGTTTGGGGGATTGATCGGCGGCGCTGCGGGTAATTTGGTAGCGGTAACCGGCTACTACGCGATCCCGAATGGCGGCGTAGCGGCGGATGTGCTCGCGGGGCAGACCTTTGGGCAGCCGGCGTCCGGCATTCGTTCCGACGCCGGGGCCACCTATGGCACCTTCCGCAACGGCCAAAGCGCCTCCATCCTGGTCAACGGTGCCAACGTCAACCGGTTCGCGCCGCGCGCGGGAACCGATGGGTTGCTCACCCAGGCCGAGGTCACGACGCTGATGATTCATGCGCTCAATGTTGGCTTCAATGCCCGGGCGCAAATCCGTAAGCCGTTCGGCGAAAACATGAACTTTACGGTATCGATCGTCGACACCAATGGGGCAATTCTGGCGATCGCGAGAACGCCCGATGGGCCGATTTTCGGGATCGATGTCTCTTTGCAGAAAGCCCGCACCGCGGCGCTATTTTCCAGCTTCAGCGCAGCGTCCGATCTGACCACGGCAGGGTTTGGCGATCGCGTAACCGCTGTACGCACGTTTTTCGGTGATCAAACTGCGCTCAATAACGGAATAGCCTTCGCCGATCGCTCGGGCGGTAATCTGTCACGTCCCTGGTATCCAGATGGCATCGATGGTCGGGAAAACGGACCGCTCAGCAATCCGATCGCGACCTGGAGTCCGTTCGCGACCGGGCTGCAGCTCGAACTCGTCGCCAATAATCTTGTGCAGCATTTGACGTTCACCGGCGGGCTTGGTGCCGCCCCCACCGGTGCCGATACGCCGGCCCGATGTTCGGCGCTGCCATTGCAAGTCGCCACCGGATCAAACCGGTTGGCCAATGGCCTGCAAATCTTTCCCGGCAGTGTGCCGCTGTTCCGCGGCAACGTGCTGGTTGGGGGCCTCGGGGTTTCGGGTGATGGTGTTGATCAGGACGATATGGTGTCATTCCTTGGGGCAGCGTGGCGCTTGCTACTGGTGTCGGCAACGCGCCGAAATCAATTCGCGCTGACAATCTCGTCCCGCGCGGGACACGATTGCGTTATGTGAACTGTCCGTTTGGACCGTTTCTTGATACCGCCGCACAGAACGTTTGCGAGGGTAAGTGACGATGCGTGTCACGCCCCTTTCGCTGGCGTTCGCCGCGAGCATTCTATTGGCGGTCACGCTCCCTGCTCACGCCGCGAAAGAAAAAATTTCGACCACTATTGAGTCCGGTGGACCGGTTCTAGCTCAGGCCAATACCGACCGCCGCCGACCCGGCAAGCCACCACCCAAGCGATTTGAACTGCCGGCCGTCGAGTCCAGCAAAGTCCCGCCGCCGGCCGCGACATTGCCGCGCGAGACGATCCCGGTGCCCGATCGCTGGCGTATCGTTGAATCAATTGGCGTCAACGCCAAATGGTGGGACCCCTATAACCAAAACGTGATGAAGGCCGATCGGCCGTTGTTCGACGAGTGGTTCATCAACCTCGCCGTCATTTCCGATACGATTTTTGAGCCGCGTCGGGTGCCAACGCCAACCGGCACTGCCGGCACGACCAGTCCCAACCAGATCGATCAGTTCGGCGATACCAAGCAAAACGTGCTCAACCAGAATCTGATCGTGAGTCTTTCCTTGCTTGAAGCTGATACCGCGTTTCGACCGCCGGATTGGGAGTTCCGTCTAACACCGGTGTTCAACTACAATCGCGTGCGAGTCGAGGAAAAAGGATTTCTAAAGGCCAATCCTGGGGTCAACACCACCCGCCACGACCAGCACCTGGCCTGGCAAGAAGCCTTCGTCGACTACCACATTCGCAACGTTTCCGATCGTTTCGATTTCGATTCGATCCGCGTCGGTATTCAGCCGATCCAGCTCGATTTTCGCGGCTTCTTGTTTCAGGATCAGCAGCTTGGTATCCGCCTGTTCGGGACCCGCGACAATAATTTCTGGCAATACAACCTGGCCTGGTTCCGCCGCTTTGAAAAAGACACCAATAGCGGCCTTAATGATCTCGTCAAGGACATCCGCAAGGACGACGTAATCTTTTTCAACCTCTACCGTCAGGATTGGCCGGTTCTCGGCTTCGTTAGCCAGGGCGTCATCGTCTACAACGAAAATCGCGAGAACGACGAGTTCTTCTTTAACACCAATGAATTCCTCGAACGACCCGCATCGTTCGGCACCGAGCGCCAGCGCTCTTACGACGTGACATACGTCGGCTACAACGGCGATGGTCATTTCGGCCGCTTCAATCTGACCACATCGCTCTATTACGCATCCGGTACTGACGACGTCAATCAGTTCTCGCCGTTCGGTGAAAGTGCCGATATCCGCGCCTGGTTCGGCGCCGCCGAAGCGTCGGTCGATTTCAGCTGGATCCGCTGGCGCGTCCAAGCCGCCTACGCATCCGGCGACGACGATCCCCACGACAACCGCGAAGAAGGGTTCGACGCCATTTTTGAGAACCCGATCTTTGCCGGCGCCGACACCAACTACTTCACCCGTCAGGCAATTCCCTTCGTCGGCGGCGGTGGTGTGCAGCTCACAACACGCAATGGGATGTTGCCGAGCCTGCGCTCGTCAAAGGAGCACGGTCAAAGCAATTTCAACAATCCCGGCCTGATCCTTTGGGGCATCGGCGGTGATTTCGACGTGTCGCCGGAATTCCGGATTTCGTTCAACGCTAACCGGTTGTCATTCGATAGCACCGAGGTGCTCGAATTCGTTCGTAACCAAGGTGCGATCGACGATGAGATCGGCTACGACCTTTCGATCGCCACGATTTACCGCCCGTTCTTCACGCAGAATGTCGTGTTGCGGGTGTCGGCGGCAACCTTGATAGCGGGTGACGGGCTGCGTGATATCTATCGGACGAGCGGCCGCGACGAGGACCGGTTCTACTCCATACTGGCAAACCTAATATTGTTGTACTGATGGGTTGGTTCGAGAGGGAGCAATGATCCGTTCGGTATTTTTTCTCATAGCGCTGTGCAGCACCCTCGGTTGGTCGGGCATCGTACTGGCGGCTGAAGGTGAACACCCGCACAAGGTCGACTACGTATTCGCGCCGCCCGCGCCGGCTTTACAGACCCGCGCTGATGCCGACAAAAAAAGCGCCGGCTGCATGTCGTGTCATACCAAAACCGACTCAGCGTCGATGCACCAAAGTGAGGGCGTCGTCCTCGGCTGCGTCGATTGCCATGGCGGCGACGCCACCGTGTTTAAGCCCGAAGGTGCCGAGTATCATCGCGAACCCGTTCACTTTCCCCACCACGTCGAGGCCCATCACGCTGAGGAGGGTGAGCACCACGACGCCAAACACGACGATCACGGCTACACCGAGGCGATGGAGCACGCCCATGTCGAGCCGACCCTGCCGTTAACGTGGGATTATCCGAAAAGCAAGAACCCACACGCCAGTTACACGCTTCTCAATACCGAGAGCCCGGAATACGTTCGTTTCGTTAATCCCAGTGACTACCGCGTCGCCCGCGAAGCTTGCGGTGCCTGCCATCTGCCGATCATCCAGGCGGCTGAGCGCCACATCATGGCGAATGGTGCCATGTTGTTTGGCGGCGGCGCCTACAACAACGGCGTCCTGCCGTTCAAGAACTACATTCTGGGCGAGGCTTACACCCGCGAGGGCGAGCCCGCCACGATCGTAAGTCCCGGCGAAATTACCGACGAGTTCAAGGCTGCCGGTATCATCGAGCGATTGATCCCGCTGCCGGCCTGGGAAACCGTCCCCCCGGCGATATCTTCCGCGTTTTTGAACGTGGCGGTCGCAATATTCTCAATCTGTTCCCCGAGATCGGCCTGCCCAACCCGGTCGGCATCATCCAGCGCTTGGAGGAACCGGGCAAGCTCGACATCAAACAGTCGAGCCGCGGACCCGGCACCGGCATTCGTGTCGCGATACCGGTTCTCAACCTCACCAAGACTCGTCTCAACGATCCGCTGATGTGGTTCTTGGGCACCAACGACAACCCCGGTGACTTTCGCACCTCGGGTTGCGGCGCCTGTCACGTCGTCTACGCCAACGACCGCGATAAGTTCAACTCAGGGCCCTATGCAAAGTACGGCCACAAGGGCGAAACCCAGACCGTCGATCCCACCATCCCACATCACGAACCCGGCCATCCGCTCAAGCATGAGTTTACCCGCGCGATCCCGACCTCGCAGTGCATGAGTTGCCACATGCACCAACCCAACGTCTTCGTGAATCCGTTCTTGGGTTACACGATGTACGACTACGAGTCGGACGCGCCGTTGATGTGGCCAGAAGAGCAGCAATATCCGAGCAACGCGGAGATGTTCGAGCGTCTCATGCGCAATCCCGAGGAGGCCGCCACTAGAGGCAAATGGGGCGACCCCGAATTCCTGTCTAATGTTTGGACCGATATCAACCCCAAGGCGAAGAACACCCAATTCGCTGATTACCACGGCCACGGCTGGAATTTCCGCGCGGTTTTCAAGAAGGATTGCAAAGGCAACTTGCTCGACGCGAAAGGTGCGATCGTCGCTCCGGACGATCCCGATAAGTTCAAAAAGGCCGTGCATATGAAGTCGCTCCATCTGGAGCTCGGCATGCACTGCGTTGACTGCCACTTCTCCGGCGACGTCCACGGTAACGGCTACATCCAAGCCGAGGTCGCCAATGCGGTCGAAATTGATTGCGCCGATTGCCACGGTACGCCCGATAAATATCCAACCCTAATCACCAGTGGCCCAGGTCGGGTCGGCGCCGGCAAAGACTTGTCGCTGATCCGCGTCCAGGATGGCCGTCGTCGGTTTGAGTGGCGCGAGGGCCGGCTTTACCAACGCTCTGCTTTGTGGCCCGATCTCGAATGGGAAATGAGTCTGGTCAAAGACAACGTCAATCCCAGCCATCCCAGCTACAACGCGAAATCGTCACGCGCCAAGTTGATGTCAAAAAACGTCGACACGCTTGAGTGGGGCCTAGGCGTGGCCAAGGAAGACCGGGCCCACAACGAAGACGAAATGCTGTGCTTTACCTGCCATCTGTCGTGGACCACGAGTTGCGGGGGCTGTCACCTACCGATCCAGGCCAACTGGAAGACCGCCCGCAATCACTATGAGGGCGGAGTCTCTCGTAACTACGCGACCTACAACCCGCAGGTCGTGCGTGATCAGATCTTCCAACTCGGTCGCCATCAAACCACCAAGGGCAACAAGGTCGCGCCTATCCGCTCGTCGTCAGCTCTGATCCTGTCGTCACAGAACATCAATCGCGAGCGCATATATGTGCAGCAGCCACCCATCGCGGCCAGTGGCCATTCGAGCCAGTCTTTCGCGCCCCATTTCCCGCACACCGTGCGCAAAACCGAAACCAAGACCTGCACCGATTGCCACGTCGCGGAAGAGAACGACAACAATGCGATCATGGCGCAGCTACTCCTACAGGGAACCAACTACATCAACTTTATCGGTCATAGCGCTTGGGTCGGCGAAGACGGTGGATTGGAGGCCATCAAGGTTACCGAATGGGATGAGCCCCAAGCGGTCTATGGAAGTTTCCTTCACAAATACGCCTACCCCGACTGGTACCAGGACCACCAGGATCGTGGCCGCGAGCTGACCCAGGAAATCTATAATCACCCGAGCGATCGGGTTGGCTGCATCCAGTTACGCGGCGAGTACCTGTTCGTCGCCGAGGGGCCCGACGGCTTCCAGGCCTACGACGTCGCTAGCATCGCCAACAAAGGTATTTCCCAGCGCATCATCAAGGCGCCGTTTGCCTTCGCCGGACATCGCACGCAGATCGACAGCAAAAATGCGACCTGCATGGCGCTGCCCACCGAACAGTCGATTGCCCCGACCCGCAACCAGGGCGACCTGATGCGCAAGGACAATCAGGAGAAACCTTTCCATCCGATCTACAACTACGCCTTCATCACCGATTCGGAGGAAGGGCTGATCGTCACCAACGTCAATACATTGGCCGACGGTGAGGCGCGCAATAATTTCTTCATCCGCGCGTTGACCTGGAATCCGGACGGCATCCTCGATGGCGCCAGTCACATCACTATCGCCGGCTACTACTTCTATATCGTCGCCGATCGCGGTGTGGTTGTCCTCAATATGGACGATCCGCTCAATCCCAGGGTCGAAAGCGTGCTGCCGGTCAAGAACGGGCGCGCCACAGCGTTGCAGTTCCGCTACCTCTTTGTCACCGACGATGAAGGCTTCAAGGTCTTTGACGCGACCGACAAGGGCAAACCCAAACCGGTGCCGAGCGCAACGATCTCCTTGAAGGACGGCCAGCGTATCTATGTTGCACGCACCTTCGCCTACGTCGCGGCGGGATCCGAGGGTCTGGCGATCATCGATGTCGAGAAGCCGGAAAAACCGTTCGTCTACATGAAGTACACGGCCGATGGGGCGATTAGCGATGCCCGCGATGTGGTCGTTGGCTCCACCAACGCGTCGGCGTTTGCCTACGTTGCCGATGGCACAGGCGGCCTCAAGGTCATCCAGCTCACGTCACCCGATAGTCAGCCCCGCTATTATGGGTTCAGTCCCGATCCCAAGCCCGAACTAATTGCTTGGCGTATGACCAAGTGGCCGGCGCTCTCGATCGCCCGTGGCTTGGCCCGCGACCGCGCGGTTGACGAAACCGGTGGTCAGATTTCCGTTTTTGGGCGTTTGGGTTCGCGGCCCTTCACCAAAAATGAGATGGAAGGGTTCTATCTCAAACCCAACGGCGCGCTGTGGACGGTTCACGATCGTATCGACACGGACGTCTACGTCGCCCCCAAGCGCGGCCCCAAAAAGAGCGCTAGCGCGAACTAGACGTCAGAAGCGGTACGGGAAACCGGTCGCCGTACAAGCAGAAGCCTTCGCCCTGCGGGGTTTAAGAGCGAGACCGTGGCGCGAAGTGGCGCCGCGCGTCGGTACCGGCCAGCGCAAGCATCAGCTAGATGCCCGTCATGCCTTCGTGCACTTGCCTTTCGACCCAGTTGCCGCGGTCGGCTCGCGGCTGTTCGGCGGATGCGATAACCGTGCCGTTCACCAGTGCCGCGATCGCATCAAGGCGCTCGCTTTCATCGTTCTCGGTCGTCGGCACCGCCAGCACGGTGTCATGCCCATAGGTTGGGATCACGCCATCGGGCCAGGGGCTCGGCGGCGGCGTCAGGGGCTCGCCAGCCGCCACCGCCTGAATGCCATGGCGTAATGCGCGCCGCAGCGCCAGAACGCCGCGGTCGGTGGTACCCAAATGCTCGGCCGCGTGGACCGCGATTGCACCCTGGCTCACCTGCGCTTCGATGTCGCCGGGATCAACTTGCGCTTCGACCGGGTCGCGGTCGCGTTCCTGGCCGGGAAAATCAATCATGTTTTTACCACAGCGTGCGGGATCGCCCTTGCCGAATGGATCGAGGGTTTCGCTGAAGAAACGCCAACCGATGTAGATATTGTGCGTATCGTCAACCGGCACCACCCAACGCGTGAAGGCAGCGCGGCCAAACATCCGCTCGTGCTCGCCATCTTCGAACGGCATGGGGATGTGCGCCAGGTTCGGAATGACGATTTCGGTCGCACGCGTCCACACCTTGTCCTTCCAGCGCCGCGTCGATAGCACAACCAGCCCGGTTGGCGTTTCCATCAGATCCACCCGCGGAACCACCCTGAATACGCTACCAAAGCTCGCGGCATCCGGACGCGCGTGCAGAAATGCGGCGTGGACCGGGTCGATGCCGTTCTCGTGGGTCTGCAGCCAATTGCAGTCGATCAGGATCGAGAAGGTCGCAACCTCGGTGTCGGGCTGACCCGTAATGTCGAAGATCGGTAGGGCCGGGCGTTCGGCTGGCGGTCCCATATAGGCAAAGATCAGGCCGTCGAGTTCGTGCACGGGATAGGCGCCCTGAAATACGCTCTCCTTCAATCGGCTCTGCGGCGGCTCGCCCGGGGTATCGAGACAGCTGCCGTCGCCGTCCCAGGTCCAACCGTGGTAGCAGCATCGCAGACCGCGCTCCATCGGGATGCCATATTCAAGCGACGAGCCGCGATGGGCACAGTGCTTGTGCAGCAGTCCGAGACCTCCGCTGCGATCACGAAACAACACCAGATCCTCACCTAAAATGCGGATCAACAGAGGTGTCTCACCGAGTTCGCTGGTCATCGCCACGGGATGCCAGAAACGACGTAAATACTCGCCGCCTGGTGTGCCGGCGCCAACGTGGGTCAGTTCAGGGTCGTGCGCGAGGCCCCGCGGTTGGAAGTAGCCGCCGAAAGGGCGGCGCCATGGCCGTTCCACATCTGTCATTGGCCAACCCTGCTCGTTGCGAATGCCCTTATCGTACGGTGACTATCGCAATGAATAAAGCGATTGGCCACCGCTCGATCTCGGAACAACTTAGACCGTCCGCCGAAAGCTCGTGCCACCCACAAAAGAAAAGGGGCGCGCTACGCAGCGCGCGCCCGATAGCACAGTGCGCGTTGCCTACTATTTTGGAATTGCCGCCGCAACTTTACGCAGCGCATCGACGAACTGGGTCGGCTTATACGCTTCGTCTTTCGCGGTTGCGTCATAGGCGCCGTTGAGCGCATCGCTGATCGCATTGTACTGCGCATCGCTAATCACCTTCGCCGTGCGCATGGCGTTAACGATTGATCCCATCGCCATGGTTGCTTGCTCGGCTGTCGCATAGTCGGCGAACTCACCCCGCACGCCTTCGCCGATAACGCCGTTGAGCAGCGCTTCCATGTCCTTTTTGGCAAAGTTATGACTGGCGAATTTGTCGACCAGCTTGTTGACCGTGCCGAGCATCTCCTTGGCCGCGGCCGTGGTGCCTTCGGCACCCTGGGTCGAGGCCGTATGCAGCTTGGTCGTTTGCGCTTTCAACGCATTGCCAAGGGCTGCATCGACATGGCTGGCGATTACCCGCAGCATGATCATGTTCGAATCGTTAATACGCACAATACCCGGGCCGAGCGGTGAGCTATCGCGTTTCTGCCAGCGCAGATTGCTCATCGGGTGATGGCAGGCGTGGCAGTCGAACAGCACCAGCTCGGGGAAAATCCCGTCGCGGCCCATTTCCGGGTCGACCATCGCTTCGAGCAGCTCGCGCAGATGGATCGCTTGGCCAATCGCCCAGGTTTGGACACCGCTCAGCACCCGCTTGCGCTTGAGGTAGTCGGCGTCGACGCGGAAATGCGCCGGCTGAATGGCGGTGAACGTATCGAGCTCGAAACTCATCCGCGGATGCCCGGCACCCATGATGCGGTGTGTGACTAACTTTTTGCCGTCGCCGAAGTGGCAACTCAGGCACAGCTCGGCGCGCTTGACCGGGTTCTCAGTGGGATAGAGCCCGGCCTGGATATTTTCCTGGTGACTGGCGCCAGCGACATGCGTTCCCAACCAGCGGATCGCGCCGCCGTGACAGCCCTCGCACCCGACCCCGTCGGAGACCTGGAATTGCCGACCGCGGTTACCCTTGGACACATTATCGGAATGGCAATCGAGGCAAATCTTCGCCGTGTGTGCGGCCGGTAGGCCGAGATTGGCGGCGATGCGCTTGGAACGATCGTTGAGTAAAACCTGATAGGCCTTGGCGTGACTGTCCTCGCGCTGCCAGGTGATATATTCGTTCTGGAGGACAGGAGAATCTTTGTAGGCCTGCACCCCGCCGTGGCACGTGCTGCCGGCACACGATGCAACACCGAGGTGTTTGTCTTTGGAATATTGTGGCAGCAATTGGGCGTCGGCCGGTGTCGCCAACCAAACCAAAGCGACGGCAGCGATGGCAACGCTCGACAGGCTGCTCAGCAGACGACGAACATTCAGATGAAACATTGGTATCCCCCTGGGGTTTCCTCCAAATGCCTCCTGTATACTGATGGAGGCTTAGAGGCCAACCCGAAACTAGTTGAGTGATTTCAGTCGGTTGTGGCTTACTCGGTTGTGTCAAAGCAAACGAGGAGGCACAACATGTGGACCGAAATCACTCGCCCGAATTATGAGCGCCGTGGCGGGCGCTACGCAAGCGACCTGACGGATCGAGAGTGGGCGTTGATCGCGCCGCTCATGCCGCCGCGCAAGAAGATCGGCCGGCCGAGGACGACGGACCTGCGCCATGTCATGGATGCGGTCATGTACATGGCCTCGACGGGCTGCCAGTGGGCGATGTTGCCGAACGACTTCCCTCCGCCTTCCACGGTCCAGCGCTATTTCTACGACTGGCGCTCCAACGGCCTGCTGGAGAGCATCAACCATCACCTGGTCATGGCGGCCCGGGAGCTGGAAGGACGCGAGGCCGGCCCGAGCACCGGGGTGATCGACAGCCAGAGCGTGAAAACCACGGAAAGCGGTGGTGTTCGGGGCTATGACGCGGGCAAGAAGATCAAGGGCCGCAAGCGTCACATCGTCACCGATACACTCGGCCTGCTGGTCGGCCTGATCGTGCACGCAGCCGATATCCAGGACCGCGACGGCGCGCCCGAGGTCCTCAAATCGATCCGTCATCGCTTCCCCCGGCTGCGTCACCTCTTCGCCGACGCCGCCTACGCGGGACCGAAACTCGAGGGCGCCCTTGAGGTCATCGGCCGCTGGAAGCTCGAGATCATCAAGCGCTCAGACACCGCCCAGGGCTTCGAGCTCCTGCCCAGACGATGGGTCGTCGAGAGGACCTTCGCCTGGCTCAACCGATGCCGTCGACTGGCCAAGGATTGGGAGAAATCAATCGCCTCCGCACAGGCATGGATTCTTGTCGCCAACATCCGACTCCTCACAAGGCGGCTCGCAAGGTACTGTTATCAAACATAGAGTTTCGAGTCGGACTCTTAGGCGTAACTATGCCGTGCCTGAGTGAAATCTTAAAGTCTTAGCTGGCTTGAACGACTCATTTTTGTTGATAGGTTCCGCTTTTGTGCTCGCGATAGCGCCGTTCCTGGGCAGCTTTATCGCTACCCTTACCGTGCGCGCGCCGGATGCGGGCTCGATCGTTCTCGGTCGTTCGCGTTGTCCCCATTGCTTGCACCGGCTCTCGCTTCGCGATCTGGTTCCTATTCTAAGCTGGCTGTCATCGTCAGGCCGTTGCCGCCATTGCCGCGCGCGGATTGGCATTTTCTATCCCGGTGCGGAGGTGGCTGCGTTGGTCATCGCGGTGGTTTCGGTCGCTACCTTTCAGGGCGCCGACGTCCTGATCTCGTGCGGCCTCGGTTGGTCGCTGCTCACGCTGGCGTTGATCGATCTGCGCCATCAACTCTTACCCGATGCGCTGACCCTACCGCTCGCCGCCCTAGGCCTTGCCAACGCCTGGCTGATCGGCGGCGGCGATGCGCTGTTGGACCGCGCTATTGGGAGCGCCGCGGGTTTGCTCATATTTCTCCTTATTTCGTTTGTTTATAGGCGTTTGCGCGATCGCGAGGGATTGGGAATGGGAGACGCGAAGCTGCTTGCAGCCGGTGGCGGCTGGGTTGCTTGGCAAGGATTGGCGAGCGTCGTCTTGATCGCCAGCGCGATTGCCCTGACGGTGACGATCATCCAGGCTGCGCGCGGCGGCGTCCGCATCCAGGCCACCACCCGCATCCCATTCGGTCTCTACCTGGGACCGGCCATCTGGCTGGTCTGGTTGGTTGGTCCCATTCGCTTTGGCTGATACTGACGTGCACGAGTGTGCGACAGCCGCGGCGAGTCCGTGCGGTGGCTCGCGCCAGCTGCGGACGTTATGATATACGATATTAAACTTGGAGCTGAACGTGGCTCGCGAACTAACTGAAATCCTTATCCAAACCGGAAAGCTTGATCGCCAAGGTCTCGATCGCGCCGCCAATCTTGGCAGCAGTACTGGCGAGCGGCTCGATATCGTTTTGACTCGACTGGGATTGGTGAGCGAAGAAGATATGGCCCACGCCCTTGCCGAGCATCTGGGTGTCCCGGTTGCGCGGATCGAGCACTATCCCGACGCACCGGTTCTTGCCGATACCCTAACCTCACCGTTTCTCTGGCGCTCCCGCATTCTGCCGCTCGAGGACCAGGATGATGTTTTGGTCGTCGCGTTGGCCGATCCGCTGGACACTTACACGATCGACGCCATCCGCTTGCTGGTTGGTAAACCGGTCGCGCCGTGGGCCGCCGTACCAGCCGAATTGGCGCGCGCGTTGGAGAGGCTGTACGGCAAGCAGGGCGCGGTCGATGGAATGGTTCCCGACCACGCCGAACTTGCCGATCGCGATCTTTACCGCGCCGACGTTGATCGTATTCGTGATCGCGCCACCGATGCACCGGTTGTTAGACTTGTCGACTCGTTGATCGCGAATGCGGTTTCGGAACGAGCCTCCGACATCCACATCGAGCCGTCGCCCGATCGGCTGCGATTGCGGCTGCGGATAGACGGTGTGCTCCGAGATATCGACGCACCGCCATTCGCCCTGAAGTCCGCTATCGTCAGTCGCATCAAAGTCATGGCCAACCTCGATATCGCGGAACTACGGCTGGCTCAAGACGGTCGCATTCGCACCAGCGTCGCCGGTCGCGAAATCGATATTCGAGTCTCCTGCGTTCCCGTGCAATACGGCGAAAGCGTTGTGCTGCGTCTGCTCGACAAATCGCGAGGTGTTCTCGCTCTCGACAAACTCGGCTTTGCGCCGGGTATCGCTTCCCAAATCGAAGCTGTGCTTGGACTGAGCAACGGCATCGTTCTGGTCACCGGCCCAACCGGCAGCGGTAAGACGACAACGCTCTACGCCGCGCTGCAACGCCTCAATGACCCCAAGCGCAAGATCGTCACGGCCGAAGATCCCATCGAGTATGAGCTTGGCGGCATCAACCAGATACAAGTCAAGCCACGGATTGGTTTGACCTTCGCGAACGTATTGCGCGCCGTCCTGCGCCAAGACCCCGATGTCATGATGATCGGCGAAATTCGCGACACGGAAACCGCCGAGATAAGCATTCAGGCGGCATTGACCGGCCACCTCGTGCTGTCGACGCTCCACACCAATGATGCCGCCGGCGCGATCACCCGTCTGCTCGATATGGGCGTCGAAAGCTTCCTTCTGACGTCGGCGCTCAAAGCCGTTATTGCCCAGCGCCTGGTGCGAAAACTCTGTGTTGCATGCCGAGCGCCAATACCGGCCGACGAAGGGGCCGATCCTGTACTGCTGCAGGGGCTTGGCCTTGAATTTGATAACCAGGTGACCCTCTACAAACCAAGCGGTTGTGCCAAATGCGGCGGCACCGGGTATTTGGGACGCACCGTCATCGCGGAGTTCTTGCCACTCGACGAAGATGCCCGCGGACTGATCTTGAACCGAGCCGGGGCAGATGAATTCGCCGCCGCGTCGGCATCGCGCGGGCTGACAACGCTGCGTCAGGACGGTTTCGAGAAGGCCCGAGCCGGCGTCACCACGCTCGAAGAAGTTGTGCGCGCCAGCCATTCGGTGTGATCGCTCAAGTGACTGCCCAAGTGACTGCCCAAGTGACTGCCCAAGTGATTGCCCAAGTGTTTGCCCAGGTAATTGTCCATGCGAATACGGAAATCTGACCTCAAAATCTGACTCCAAGAAGCTGAACCCAGAGCTGATCACTTGCCGCGATTTCGCTACAAAGCTGCCGATCCCGCCGGCGCCACGACCGAGGGCGTAATGGAGGCGGCCGATCAAGACGCGGTGCTCGAACGCCTGCGGGCCACCGAACGGTTGCCCATTCGGGTCGATGAACTCGCACCAGATGCCCAGCGCTTCGATACCCGTCTATGGCGCGCGATGGGCGCCGTTCTATCGCGGCCGGTCCTGCTACGCCCGCCGCTATCGCGTCGCACCGTTGCCAATCTCAGCCGCGAAATCGCAACACTGCTGGGCGCTGGCCTACCGCTTTCCCGTGCGTTGTCGGTTGCGGCGATGGCGGCATCCGAGCCCAAAGTTGCGCAAGTCTTGTCGCGTTTGCTGACTCGGGTCCAGTCCGGCACCCCATTGTCGTCTGCGATGGCCTCCGAACCGGCGGTTTTTGACGGTTTCTATGTCTCGATGGTCCGTGCCGGCGAAGCCAGCGGCGACCTGGCGGCTGTTCTTGAGCGCCTCTACCGCGAGCAATCGCGCATCGAGGACGCCAAGGACGCGATCCGTTCAGCTCTCGCTTATCCGATAATCCTGCTTTTCGTTGCTTGCCTGTCGGTGATTGTTCTGTTGGTTTTTGTCCTGCCGCAGTTTGAGGTTCTGTTTCGCGAATCCGGGGCTGAGCTCCCCCTTGTCACGCGTGTTGTCATCGGGCTTGCCGGCTTCTTGCGCAATTTCGGCTGGCTGATCCTGGTGGTCGTGCTGCTGGGTTGGATCGCCGTTCGCCTCGGCTTACGTGATCCGATGTTTCGTCGACGTTGGCACCTCGGCCTCCTACGCACGCCCATCCTTGGCAGTTTGCTGACCAGGATCGAGCTGCAACGCTATAGTGCGTCGCTGGCGATGCTCCTGCAGGGCGGCGTTCATCTTCCCGAAGCGCTCGCAACGGCCTATGACAGCGTCGGTAATCTCGCGCTTAGACACGCGCTGAATACAGCGGCCGATCAAGTGCGGCACGGTGACGCCCTGGCCGAGGCCCTGCATCGCCAGCAATACATCCCGGCTCGAGCGGTGGAGCTGATCCGGATCGGCGAAGAGGTCGGCGAGCTTGCGACCATGGTCGAGCGTACCGCCGAACTCTATGAACGCGAGACTCAGGCGGTTATGCGACGCTTCGTGACTCTCATCGAACCGGCGCTCATTCTCGTTATCGGCTTGATCGTTGCCGGCCTGGTGTTCTCGGTCCTGTCTGCCATTGTGGGGATAAATGCGCTGGTTATCTAAACGCGGCAACCGTGGGGCTCAGAAAAAATCTAGGCACGGCATGGCAGGCTTCACGTTGATCGAACTGCTCGTCGTGCTCGTAATCCTCGGGCTGCTGCTTGGTTTGGTCGGCCCCCGTGTCCTCAATTATCTTGGCTCGGCGAAATCCGATACCGCGGCGTTGCAGCTCAAGAATTTGTCCGCCACGCTTGATTTGTATCGCCTCGATATCGGCCGTTATCCCACCGCCGAAGAAGGGCTCGAGGCCCTGATGAAACAACCCAAGGGGGTCAAAGGGTGGGCCGGTCCCTATCTCAAAGGCAGCGCTCTACCGAACGACCCCTGGGACCGCGCCTATATTTATCGTTTTCCCGGCCAACAGGGCCAACCCTACGATCTACTCTCGCTCGGCGCTGATGGTCGTGAAGGCGGAGACGGCGAGAATCAAGACCTCACCAATTGGCAGTGAATCACAGATCCCGCGGTTTCACACTGCTTGAGTTATTGGTCGTGCTGGCGATCGTTGCCCTGGCGGCAGCCTTGGTTGCGCCCAACATTCCGGGCGTGATCGGATCGACGAGATTAACCGCCGCGGCCGAGATCACCGTCGCATTCCTGCGTGAGGCGCGCGCCCGAGCAATCGTCGACGGCGTGGCGGTGGATTTTGAGGTCGATCCGAGAACCGGCGCCTACCGCTTCGCCGATCGCTCGAAAAGCGTAAACGCCAGCGTTGCGGTGGCGTTGACGGCCAATTTGCCGGCCGGACGGAAACCCGGTTCGCCCGGCGTCAGCCGCGCCGAAAAGCATGCGATCGCGCTGCTGTTGGCGGAATCGAAACTGGCGGAAGTCGGCGTCACGGTTCCGCTCCAGTCCGGCCGGCGCGAAGGCGAATTTGCATCTTTCCGGTGGCGTACGAATATTGGGCCGTTGGCGCCGGCCGTCGATGCGAACCCGTCGGTGGTCGAATCCTATCGCGTTGATGTGGAGGTCCGGGAGACCGGTGTTGTGGCCGCCGCCGCGCGACCGCTCGTGCACTTGAAAACCATTCGGTTGGGGATCAAGCGGCGCCTCGATCAATGAACCCAACCAATCGAAATCGCCATTCTCCGGCCGGATTTACCCTGGTCGAACTGCTCGTCGCCATCGTGCTGCTTGGTCTTATCACGACTCTTCTGGTTGCCGGATTACAGCTCGGCACGGCGAGTCGAGATCGCGTCGTGCAGGCGTCCGATGAGCTCGAAGACCTACGTATCGTCGAAACTTTTCTCCGGCCGCGTCTGGTTCAAGCTCTTCCGTTTGTGTCCGGGTCGCGGCGCGACTTGCCGCAAGTGCGTTTCGCGGGAGATGAAAACGCGGTCCGCTTCCTCGTCTCCTCGGTTTTTCGCGATTCTGCGAGCGGCGTTAGAGAGCTTCGGGTCGCGCTTGACGGCACGCGCACATCGAAGAGCTTGGTCGTCTACGACACCCCATGGGTAGCTGACCGCGGGCCCTCGGATGCCATCACCGAACGTCATGTCTTGCTCGATGCGGTCACCGCCATCGCATTTTCGTACTACGGGGCCAATCCCCCCCAATCCAAGCCGGGCTGGCATCGCAACTGGCACGACGCTGCGACCCTGCCGGCTCTGATCCGCATCGAGCTACAACCCGCCGATACGTCGCTGCCGTGGCCGGCGATAACCGTGGCGCCGTTCCTCAAACGTGAAGAACGATGAGCCGCCCTCCCAATAGCGGGCCAAACGGCCCCGTGCGGCTCCGTGGTTTTGCATTGATTGCGGTACTCTGGATGCTCGTTCTGATCTCTGCGCTGGCGGTTGGTGCTGCGACCACGAGTCATACCGAGACCCGTCTGGCGACCAATGTTGTCGCTGCCGCTCAAGCCCGGCATCTCGCCGATGGCGGCGTCCTGGTTGGCGCCAAGCAACTGGTTGAAAGCAAAGATCAGGCGCGGTGCCTAGATGGCCGGCGCTTCTCGTCGGTGACGCTTGATCAATCGGAGGTCGTGATATGGGTGCGTGACGAGGCCGGCAAGGTTGATCTCAACCAAGCCGCGCAACCGTTATTGCGCGGTTTGTTCAGCGCTGCCGGCATCGATCCGCAGGCTGCCGATGCGCTAGCTGATGCCGTTTTGGATTGGCGTGACGGCGACCATGAGGTCCGCCCCAATGGCGCCGAAGACAGCGACTACCGCCGGTTGAAACTCGGTCGTGGCGCCAAGGACGCTCTCTTTGAATCAATCTTCGAATTGCTCTCGGTCAAGGGCATGACGCCGGAATTGTTCGACGTCATCCGGAGCGACATCACGGTTCACTCGCACGTCCCAACAATCGATCCAAAGTCCGCAACGGCCCTGGCGTTGGCAGCGGTGCCCGGCTACCAAAAAGAGATCGCTCGCGAGTATGTGGAACTTCGCGAGCGCATTCCCAACTGCGCTGGTTTGCCGCCACCGCCGCCGCTGTCGTCCGCCGCGCCCTACCTTGGCCCGTCGCCCGGTCTTGGCTACACGGTGATTGCCACCGCAGCGATTGACGGCGCTCGGTTCCAACGCGAAGCGATTGTTGGTCTTACATTTCGACGCGACGAACCATTTCAGATCCTGGACTGGGCCGTCGGCGCGCAATCCGCGCCAAGCTCTGACGCGAAAAGCCCGGACCAATGAGATGGCGAGACCGTGCCGCATAAATCGGTGAGGCACCGAAAGTTGGATGCTTGCGATCGGGTCGCGTTGTACCGCCCCAGGAGCAGTGGTAGCCTTCCATCACGGTGTTTTCGGCTGCGTTGCTGCGGTAACGGTCTGTTGACAACCGGAAATTCCGAGCAAGCCGCCTGGCAATCGCCTTAACCTCACGAAGAGTCGTTTGAGCAAATCGGTCACAGGGTTCTTTGTGTGGTGGGCTGCCGGTCTTGCGGCCTTGCTACCGGTTGCGATACGCCGCCTGATCGGGATCAATCCGAATCTGGTTATCGTCGCCGTCAGCCCCGACACGCTGGAGATCGATTCTGATAGATCCGGTGACGTGGTCTCTATCGGCCGGGTCTCCAGATCTGACGCTAATGCCGGGGATCAACTTCGCGAGTTCATTGGCGGCGCGAAGCTATCGCGCGCGCCCATCGCGATAAGGTTGGCGCCCGATCAGGTGCTCCAGAAAGACCTCGCGCTGCCCAATGCCGCGGCTGAAAACCTGCGTCAGGTTCTCGAATTCGAAATGGAGCAACAAACCCCGTTTCGTGCCGACCAGGTTTACTTCGATGGTGTTGTGCTCGGCTCCGATGCGACCGGTGATCGCATCAATGTGCGCCTTACCGCGGTTCCCAGGGAGACCGTCGATCGCGCGATCGAGGCGACCGAAAAACTCAATCTGTCGCCGGCTTTGGTCGGTTTTGGTGAGCCTCAATCTGGGATGGATCGGCGCATTAACCTCGCCGCGCATGCCGCGACAACGCGGGGCATGCTTGGGCGCGATCGAATTTTGATCGCGCTGGCGATCCTTCTCGCCGCCGCCGCTCTGGTCTTGCCTGGGCTTAACAATGGCGCCTCACGAGCGGGCGTCGATGCGCAGATTGCGCGTCTCGAACCAACGGCACGGCAAGCACTAGCCCTGCGCCAACGAATTGAGGCAGCGCTCGCCGGCGCGGGAATCGTCGGCCGCGCCAAACAGGCCGCGCCTTCGGCCGTTCGCCTGCTTGAGGAATTGTCGGTCCGTCTCGCCGACGACACGTGGCTGGTTCAAATGAACATGGTTGGACGTAATCTCAATATCGAGGGAACCTCACCATCGGCGGCTGCTCTGGTTGGCGTTCTTGAGGGGTCACCGCTGATTGAGAGCGTCGAATTCCAAACCCCGATCACGCGCAACAACATTACCAACCGCGAGCACTTCAATTTCCTTCTTCGAGCATCGATTCCCAACAGCGACGCCAACGCCAAACCCGCCGCCGCTAAATGAGTAACCCCTTTCAAACCGCGAACGGCCTAAAGAGGGGTCAAGGAAGGTCCAGGCGATGGGCCAAGAGATAGACAAAGTCAGCAATCTATCGCGCGCGGTGGCCCTGGCTTTGTTGCTGGTCGTCGCATTGGTGATCTATGCCGTGACGGTCGTTCCGATTATGTCGCAGGCGGAACGCGATTCCGCGGCCCTCGCATTGGCGCACGAACGTCTCGCTCGGTTGCAAACGCTCGCGGCCGAAGTCGACGAACTCAAACGTGCCTACGACCGCGTCCGCGCGCGCGGACCTGTCGAGGGACTGTTTATCGAAGCGTCGAGTCCGGCGACCGCAAGCGCGCTCCTGCAGGAGAACATCAAGGAACTCGTCAAATCATCGAGCGCCAACGTCACCAGTCTCTTTGCCCTGCCGGCTGTCGCCAAGGAAGATCATCGGCGGATCGGTCTGCGTGTTTTGATGACGGCGGACACGACGTCGTTACAGCGGATATTGCATGGGATCGAAACAGCAGACCCGGTGCTCATTGTCGAAAAACTGTATGTCCGCGCGCGCACTGCGCGCAGCATTAATGTCGTTCGTGATCTCGACGTCGAAATCGAAATCGTGGGTTTTCTCCACCAACCGCCGGCGAAATCGCCATGAGTTCGTCATGAGTTCGTCATGAGTTCGTCATGAGTTTCGCCATGCCCTCGCCGCGGACCCGACTGCTGGTAGCCCTATGTGCCGCGTTGGTTGGCGTCATTATTGTCGAGTTAGGGGTGATGGCGGCCGACGATCGCGGTCGCGCAACGCTATCGAGGGTGGCAAGGGTTGACTCGGATCTGGCCGTCCTGAACCAATCAAGACCGGTTTTGCCACCTCTCGATGCGCTTCGTGAAACCCGCGAACGTCCTGTGTTCGTGGCCACGCGCCGGGCTTCGCTACCTGGCCGGGAAGGCGGCGCCGGTAACCAGCGGGATGGCCTTATTCTCGGTCGCTACCGCCTCATGGGTGTGGTTATTACCCCGCAGCGGCGCTCTGTTGTGGTCAAACCGGCGCGCGGCGGCAAAACAACCGAGCTTCGAGTCGGCAGCAAGATCGATGGCTGGACGGTCGATCAGATCGCACCCGAATTCATGAAACTTAAGTCTGGCGGGCTCACCGAGACGATTTCGTTGGTACCCAAAGGACGCCAGTGAGTCCTTAATCCATCGTTTTACCGGGGTTTTCCCCATCGTTTTCCCGCGGGTTTCACTGTAAGTTTCCGCCTTATCACCTGCGGAATAGCGAGCGGACCTGATTGTGCGGCACGTGAGCGGACTAGCGCGGCTGGGGGCCTCGATTGCGGTGGCAATCGGCGTTTCTTCGTGCGCGCTCAAACCGGTTGACGCACCCCAGCAATTGCGCCAGCAAGCGGTCCCGGCGCGGTTGCCCCAGCCGTCCAACCCACCCCGCAACCCGTCGCGCCGGCCATCGCCCAGGCGGTCGACACCGCATCCAACCAAACCCCGCTGCAACAAACCAAACTCGTCGAGGTCTACCCGCCGCGCGGAAAACCTGGCGTAGCGGTTAGTGAGCGGCGTGCCGTCGCGTCGAGCCGCGGCGATATCACGTTGAATTTTGAAAACGCCGATGTTCGCATTGTCATTGAAACGGTGTTGGATGATTTGCTGGGGGCCAACTACGTCATTGATCCCGATATCCGCGGCACCATCACGATACGGACGGCACGCCCGATTAGCCGCGCGGCGCTGCTGCCAACCCTGCAGGTTGTTCTCGCGGCCAACGGTGCCACGCTGCTGCGCGTCGGCAACATCTACCGGGTCGCGCAGACCCAGGCGGCCGCTGCCGCGGCCCCATTGCTCGGCGGTTCGTTGGATCCCGGCTACGGGCTTGGCGTGTTGCCGCTGGGCTTTGTCGCGGCGGCGGAGATGCAAAAGATCCTCCAGCCGATCCTGCCGCCTGACGCAATCGTGCTCGTCGACGATGTTCGCAATCTGCTGATCATTCGGGGTGCGGCGCAGCAACGGCAAACGGCCGCCGAAACGGTTGCGTTATTCGACGTCGATCAGCTCGCCGGCACTGCCGTTCTTCTCGAAAGTTTCGAACGCGTTGATGTCTCGACCGCCATTGCCGAGTTGGAGAACATATTCGGGAGTACCAAGGGTGGTCCGCTCTCGGGCGTGGTTCGCTTCATTCCGATCGAGCGCTTGAACGCGGTTTTGGTGCTGACCCAGCAGCCCCGCTACCTCGATGAGGTTCGCAACTGGATCGCTCGGCTCGATCGTAGCCAGAATCTCACTGGCCGGCAGTTGTTCGTCTACTACGTTCAGAACGGTAAGGCCGAAGACCTGGCCAAAACCCTGAGCAGCGTATTTACCAGCAGTGAAGGTTCTGGGGTCGCCAGCGTCTCGGTCGCTGCGGCGACCACCACCCGCACCGCTGACCCGGCCCAGCCCGCCTCTCCTGCCGCGCGCGACCCATCACCGGCGGCGGCCAACGCCTTACGGGGGGCGGGTGATGAAGGCGTGCGCATCATCGCCGACGACGTCAACAACGCGTTGCTGATCCTCGCCGATCGCGCCGAATACGGGCAGATTCAGGCCGCGCTTGCCAAACTCGACATCGTCCCGCTCCAAGTATTGATCGAAGCCACCATCCTCGAAGTTACGCTCACGGATATATTACGGTTCGGCGTTCAATACTTTTTCAATTCCGGCGGCCTCGGTCTTGCCGATGGTGGCAAGACGATCCTATCGACGGCCACCGCGCCGATTCAATCGATACTGCCGGGATTCTCGTTCACCTTGACCAACGGCCCCAGCCCCAAATTCATCATCGACACACTGTCGAAGGTGACCGAGGTGAATGTGCTGTCGTCGCCCGCGGTGCTGGTGCTCGACAATCAGAACGCCCGCCTTCAGGTTGGCGATCAGGTGCCGATCACGACGCAGGCGCAACAGAGTGCGCTGACCGGTTCGGCGTCGCTCGTAAACACAATTGAATACCGCGATACCGGCGTCACGCTCGATGTACGGCCACGTGTCAACGCCAGCGGATTGGTGACGCTTGAGATCTCCCAGGAGATCAGTTCGGTTATTGCGACCACGACATCGACCATCAACTCGCCGACCATCCAGCAGCGTTTGATCACCAGCACCGTCGCCATCAATAACCAGGAGACCGTCGTGCTCGGGGGCCTGATCCGGGCCGACAACACCGAAGACAAGGCCGGTATTCCCTTCCTCAATGATCTGCCGTTTATCGGCAATCTATTCGGCTCGCAGTCGAGCACCATCAATCGAACCGAATTGCTGGTCATACTCACGCCGCGTGTCGTTCGCAATCAGCTCGAAGCGAGGAACCTCACGCGCGACATGGGCCGCCGATTTGCCGCGGTCTTAGAGTTGCGCGAGGTCGGCATCAAACAACCACGCCGCTTCGCACCGTCATCGCGTTAGCGATGCACTAAACGAGCCGCGTTAGCGATGCACCAAACGAGCCGCGTTAGCGATGCACCAAACGAGCCGCGTTAGCGATGCACTAAACGAGCCGCGTTAGCGATGCACCAAACGAGCCGCGTTAGCGATGCACCAAACGAGCCGCGCTAGCGATGCACCAAACGAGCCGCGTTAGCGATGCACTAAACGAGCCGCGCGCGCCCTTCGTGGGTGGGATCTAATTCGCTGCGAAGCTGGCCGTCAGGCTGTAGTCACCCAACCCGCCACAGCAATGGCTGACGCGTACGAAGTAGGTGCCGGCCGCGAGTGATTGGCTCAGGTTGAAATTGTACCATTGACCCCCGTCACTATCGCTACCGATGCTGGTCCCGCCGGCGTTTTCAAGGCTGACGTCGACGTCGGTTGGGCCGCTCGACGAAACCTGCAGCGTCCCGGCCGCGCCCAGCACAACCTGGAACACATCATTATCGCTGGTCGAGCTGATCCGCCCCAATGTCGTGCTGGCGGCGGCGATTGCGGTGGCGGCAACCGTCGTATCGCCGTGATCGTCTGCATCTGCGACCAGTGTGCCGCTGCCGCTAACGATCAGCACGTCGAACGAATCAACCGGCAGCATCGTGCTGCCGAGGTTGTAGACAAAGATCTTGGTAAGGCCGGTCGCGGTTGACGCGGATGTTTTGACTGTTGCCGTGATTTGGCTGCTGTCGACAAACGCCACATTTTCGAAGGTGACGCCATCGGGGCCCAGCAGGAAAGGCGTACCGCTGGCATTGCTGTATCCCTCGCCATTGAGCGTTATCGACGTCGAGGTCCCGTGCGCGAGAATGCCTCTCCCCTCGAGCATGGCATCGCGTGCCTGATCGACCACCGAGGTTAGATCATCAGAGGAAAACCCAACCAACGAGGCTTTGACGGCGGCAGGAATCTCAGCGCTCGCGCCAACCAGTAATTTGAACATATACCCCTGCGCGGACGCGAGATCGGTGAACCAGCGTCCGCCCGAGCCATCGAGGCCAACGTAGAACTGGCTCCCAACGCGGCGATATTGCTGTGCCAGATTGATCGAGTTGCCGCCGAGCTGTTGGTAAATGTCGTAAATTCGGAGATTTGCACGCGCCCAGTCGGCGTCCGCAAGTGTATATCCCTCTGTCCCCGAGACGTTGGCGACGTCCTCACCCGGGTTGTAGATGAGCTCGATGCCGGTGGTAGGCGTGCCCTGACGGTCGAGATAAAACTGCGACAGGCTGGTGAGGCCGCTCACCATGGTGTTGAGGCTGCCGAGGTAGTTGTTGCGTCCGGTTGCGCCATCGACCGTAATCGATCCGGCCGACCCGGTCCCGGGGAGCGCCGCGATCATGCCGGCGACCAGCACCGCCGCACAGAATAGTTTAGTAAGATGCATTTTAATCAACCTCAAATAGGCACCGCGCTCCGAGCATACCACGCCAGCACTCGATTTCGGATGCGTAGGCGACGCCAGAATAGCCAAATTTACTAGGCCAACCAAGGGGTTTGCGTAAACCAGGCCTGTGGTGAGCGCCTGACGTGTGCCTTGGTTACGCCACTACCAGCGGGCCTCCATACAAACCCGCGGGACCGTTACCGCGCGCCGTTGTGACAGGGGTCCGATAAAGACGCCTCCGGTGCACGTTGTCGGGCTGAAGCCAATGGCGAGGAGCCCGTTATAGGAGATTTCGCGAACCTCGATCCGTAGCTGGTCTTCAACTTCGCTCCGCACGAATCCGCACCATTTCGAATTATTGGGGTAGAGACCGCGGCGGGTACACAGATAGGCACCGGCCATCGAAACTTCGCTTGGTAGGGCTGACGTACGCTGCGGCGCGTTTGAGCGGCGCCGCAATGTTTGCAGGCGCTCGCGTGCCATGGCCCCGATTCCGGTGGTTGGATAGGTACCGGCCAACTGGGTGTAGTACTGCGCGGCTTCGTTGTCGCGACCGGCGCGCTCGGCGGCGTAACCCTGGACGAAGATCGATTCCGCTTGTTGGGGCGGCGCCAGCGACGGCAGGGTGCCGCCTCCGGTACTGGCGCGTCGTAGGCTATAGACGCGATAGCCCGCCGGCGTAATAACGAGGTCGGCGCCATTGGTCTGCAACGCGCCGCGTAGCCATGGCACCAGTTCCTCACGGGTTAGGCTGGGCGTGGCGCCGGCGGCCACGGAGCCGCGCACGTCGGGGTCCACGGTGTAGCGAACCCCCAGGATATCTCCCAGGATGATGCCGGTGGCGTCGCGAAGATCGGCACCGGCCAGGTTTAGCGCGAGCCGGCCACCTTCGGGCGCCGCACGGGCGGCTGGCGCCGCCGGAGCGGATGCGGACCGCGGTGCGGCTGATACCGCGCCCCTGGCGGGAACACCCGGGGGTGGTCGCAACGTGATGCGCTGCTGCGTGGCGCTCGGTCCGCGCAGCGTGAGTTGGGTGGGCCGCCGGACGATCGGCGCGGCGCGGTCGCCGGCCGGCGCTAGCGCCAACCGAGGCGGAGGCGAACGAATCTCAAGTCGAGCCGAAGGCGAGCGAAGCTCAAGTCGAGCCGAAGGCGAGCGAAGCTCAAGTCGAGCCGAAGGCGAGCGAATCTCAAGTTGAGCCGGAGGCGAGCGAAGCTCAAGTCGAGGCGGAGGCGAGCGAAGCTCAAGTCGAGGCGGTCGGGGTTCGCCAACAAATGCCGCCGCTGCTGCGGACGCAATCCGGTTGGCCCGATACGCCGGCTGGGCCGACGCCTGACCGCGGTTTCCGGCAACCACTGCGAGTCGCGGATCCGGTGCCGCCGAGGCCAGCAATCGCCGCAGCAATTTGGCCTCGCCGAACTGGTCCGTCGTCGCCAGGGATCCGGTTGGCACCATGTTGATACCGCCGGGTATGTAGGAGGCGACCATCAGCAGCCGCTGACCGTCGACCCGTACATATTGCATCAGCGGCGGCGGCCGCGGGATCGCGGCTTGAGCACGGGCGCCTGCGATCGCTACAGGCGCAACAATTGGTGCCAGTGATGATGGCGCTGGCGGGATCGTCGCGATTGGTCGCGGTCCACGAACCTCGCGCGGTCGCGAATTGGTTAGGCCAGAAACCGTCGGCGCAGCTAGTGATGGTGTTTGGGTTAGCGCCGCCACAGGAGCGGCAGTCGCCGGCGGGAGCGCTGGTGGAGGTGGGCTCGCTTGCGCAACCGCGGGCGCTTGGGTCGGCTGTGAGCTCGGCCCAGGTGTTGGAATGAGGGTTGGAATAAGGGTTGGAACAGGGGTTGGAACTGAAACCAGAGGCGGCACGGGCGTGGGAGCAACCCGCTGTTGTGACGGTTGCACCGGTCGCGACTCTGCCGATGCAACTTGGCGTTGCCCGGTCTGCAGCGACGGTGCAACTTGCTTTGGTCGATCGACGCTGAGCTGGGTAATACGGCTATCGCCCTTTCGCGCATCGCGCCACGCTTTGGTCTCGGTGCGGTCGAGCGCTTTCTGGCCGATCAATGTTCCATTGGCATAAATGCTCTGGATGTAGGTGCCGTCGGTCGCCACGATCATGAATTCGCCGTGCCGAACGCCGTTTCGATAGTTTCCGAAAATAGTCGTTTGATCGGCGAGGGCGATGACGGCGGCGCCGTCGAGTTCACCGTTGCGAAAGGTTCCCTCGTCGCGCTCGGTTTCGACCCCGTCTTCGAACCAGATCAGCACGCCCGGTCCGTGTAGGCGTCCGCGTAGGCATTTACCCGACCACGAAATGGTTTCGCGCCCGGTGGCGAAGGGATTGGAGGTGCCGCATTGCGCGGCGGGATCGATTATCCACCCCGGACCGGATTGCTGTGTTTGTGCGATCGCATACTCCCCCGCGAGCAGCAAAGCACCGGCCAATGCGAGGCGCGCTAACGCTGACTTCATCACCATGACCCCCATATCCGCTGCCCGCCCGACCCACGTCGAACCCTGTCTCGCCTCGTGACCCTGCGTCAAACAGACGGCATACCTTGCCTATTCATCGTGGCGCCGTCGAACTTGCTGTGAATTATAGCCGAATCGGGCACGATTCGCTTGGCAACGCGGGCGGGGCTACCTGCAAAGCGGTTGCAGGGGCAACCAGATAGCGGCTAAGAAGCTCGTTCGATTGAGCCGACCAAAAAGATATTCATCGTGAGGAGGGCGCGCATGGCTGACAAGATTGAGATTCTGAATCCGCCGGGATTGGGGCCTGCCCAAGGGCTTTATTCACAAGCCACGCTCGTTCCCGCAGGGCTCGACACCTACCACATCGCCGGCCAGCTTGCGGTCGGTAAAGACGGCAGCCTGGTTGGCGTGGGCGACTTCGAAGCCCAGTTCCACCAGGTCTACGGCAATCTCGGAGACGTGTTGAAGGCGCTCGGGGAGGACTATGACAGCATCATCGTGATGCACACCTTCATGGTGCATTCGCAATCGATTCCGAAGTTCATGGAGCTCCGCCAGGCTCTGTTTCCAACCATCTTCGCGGGCCTTGCCTATCCACCGAATACGCTGTTGATGGTCGATCGGCTGGTGAAGGAGGAGTTCGTGATCGAGGTTGAGGCCGTCGCCGCCAAGCTCCACGGCTAAGGCCGTTCCATATCAAAGCGCCGCCCAGCACGGGAGAGGACGTCATGACACAAGCCTATGAACAAGTATCCGGTACTATCGTCCACGACGAGGTGGTTGCGGCCCGGGCCGGATGGAGCCGCGTGATCGAGAAAAACCAGGTGTTGCGTATGGTCGACCTCGAAGGCGATCAGGCGGTCGATTTCCTTTGCTACAACGCCAACGATCACGAAGACAGATATGCCGCCGCCGACACCATGAAAATCAATGCGACCGGGATTTTCATCGGCAAAGACACCGTCCTCTACAGCGTGAACTGCAACCCCCTGTTCACCGTCGTCGAGGATACCTGCGGTCGCCACGATACGATCGGTGGCTGCTGCTCGGATGGTATCAACCGGTTCCGCTACAACGCCGCCGGGCAGCCGAACTGCCGGCAGAATTTCATCGATCAACTCGTTAAATACGACATGGGACCGCGAGATATCCCAGCCAACCTGAATTTCTTCATGTACGTGCCGGTAAGCGCGGACGGAAACATGGACATGGGACCGGGTATCTCGAAACCCGGGAGCTATATCGACTTGCGGGCTGAGATGGACGTACTGGCCGTGATCTCCAATTGCCCGCAGATCAACAACCCGGTCAACGCCTATAACCCCACCCCAATCCGCGTCATCATTTCGACCACAACTTAAGCGAAGTTGTGGTCCCCGACCAAAACTACGCTCAAGTTTTGGTCACCGACAGGCGAAACGCGTTTGCGTTTCTGCCGAGAGGGACGACAGCGACAACAAACACAAAACCCCCTCACCCAACCCTCTCCCCCTGCCTTCGCCGTAGCGGCTTCGCGCAGGCAGGCGAGGGGCGAGGGCTTTCTGCGGTGCGTCCTGCTAAGCCCTCGCCCCGGCGGGGAGAGGGTTGGGTGAGGGGGCGTTTTTATGAAATCGCCAACGTCCTTCGTGGGGATAATAAGGGCAACCAATTGAAGCAACCGGCGGTATTTGCGCCCGCGGCGCGGGCGCGCCACACTAGTTGTTAACAAAACGCACACTTTCAGGAGAGGACGCCGCCTCGCGGCAAGCGGTCGGCGCAGCGAACCCATGGACGTCGAGACGAGAAGCCAACTCAAAGATACCGTGCGGCGTTTTGTGCGCGAACGGCTCGTGCCACTCGAAGAGCACCTCGAAGAAACCGATGAAGTCCCCGGCGAAATTCGCCGCGAGATGGCCGATCTCGGCCTCTTCGGGCTCTCGATTCCGGCCCAATATGGCGGGCTCGGCGTCGATCTCGTAACCGAGGCCGAAATTGCCTTCGAACTGGGGTGGACCTCGCCGGCCTTTCGTTCTGTGATTGGCACCAATGTCGGAATTGGCTCGCAGGGCATCGTCATCGACGGCACCGAGGCTCAGAAACAAACCTACCTGCCGCGTTTGGCAACTGGCGAAATCGTCGGCTCGTTTGCGCTCACCGAGCCTGATATTGGTTCGGATGCCGCCCACATAAAAACCAAGGCCGAGCGCCAAGGCGACGTCTATGTGATCAGCGGTACCAAGCGCTACATCACCAATGCGGTCTACGCAGATATCTTTACCCTGATGGCGCGCAGCGATCCCGACACGCCCGGCGCCGGCGGCGTGTCCGCCTTTATCGTTCCGTCCGACTCAGCCGGTATCACGCTGGGCCAGCCCGATAAGAAAATGGGTCAGCGCGGCACCAAAACCTCGGACGTGATCCTCGATGGTGTCGAGGTGCCCGCCGCAAACATTATCGGCGGCACGCCGGGCCAGGGATTCAAAACCGCGATGAAAGTGCTGGATCGCGGCCGGCTGCACATCTCCGCGATTAGCATCGGGGCGGCTGAGCGCTTGATCCACGAAGCCTTGAGTTATGCCTGTGACCGACACCAGTTTGGCAAGCCGATCGCCGAGTTTCAGCTGATCCAGGCGATGCTGGCCGACAGTCGTGCCGAGGCCTACGCCGCCCGTGCCATGGTGCTCGACGCCGCCGCGCGGTTCGACCGTGGCGAACGCATCACCATGGAGGCCGCGTGTTGCAAATATTACTGCACAGAAATGGTCGGCCGGGTCGCCGATCGTGCTGTCCAGATCCACGGCGGCGCCGGCTATATGTCCGACTACGCGGTCGAGCGGTTTTATCGCGACGTCCGCTTATTGCGGATCTACGAAGGCACCAGCCAGATCCAGCAATTGGTTATCGCCCGCGAGATGCGCCGGGCCCATGAAGCGTAGGGGGTGCCGGCCTGGCTAGCCCGAAAGAGTCACGAAAGGTTACCGCCAAACCCTGATTCTGCGTTATGATTCAATTGGATAGATCGGATCTAACGCAGGAGTTTGGCGGTGACGGATTGTACCTTTACGAAGATCGAATTTCCATCCTGTTGTAAGCGGCGCGTCGAGGCGGATTTTGCCGGCGGTGAGATCTCATCGAACGGCGGGGCGCTGTTGCTGAGTCTGGCGGACCGTCGTGTTGGACTGTTGTCGGGGTTGGGCCGTCGTCTGGCGGACCGGCGCCAAGCAGGCAAGGTCAAGCATGGCCTCGCGGGTTTGCTGCGCCAACGGGTGTTCGCCCTTGCGCTTGGCGATGAAGACGTCAACGACCACGAGGTTCTGCGCGACGATTTGGTGTTGCAGACGGCTTGCGGTGGGGATCGGCGTCTGGCCAGTCCCTCGACGGTTGGCCGTCTGGAGCGGGCGGCGGACCGGAGCTGGGCTTGGGCGGCGCATGAGACGCTGGTGGAGAGCTTCATCGCTTCCACTGAGGACGCGCCGGAGGAATTGGTGCTCGACTTCGATTGTACGGACGATGCGGTGCACGGCTGCCAGGAGGGTCGCTTTTTCCACGGCTATTATGACCACTACTGCTTTCTGCCGCTCTATGTCTTCTGCGGCGATCAGCTGCTGGTCAGCTACCTGAGGCCGTCGAACATCGATCAAGCCAAGCACGCCTGGGCGATCCTGGCCTTGCTGGTGAAGCGACTGCGCCAGGCCTGGCCCGCTGTGCGCCTCACGGTGCGGGCCGATTCCGGCTTCTGCCGCCACAAGATGCTGTCGTGGTGCGAGCGCCACGAGGTTGGCTACATCGTCGGGCTGGCCAAGAACGCGCGCATCAACGACCAGGCGGCGAGGGGGATGGCGCTCGCCGCGGCCGCCTATGAGAGGACGGGCGAGAAGCAGCGCGTGTTCGCCGATCTGAGCTATGGGGCGAGGAGCTGGAACAAGGAACGCCGCGTCATCGCGCGCCTCGAGCATGGGCCCAAGGGAGCCAACCCGCGCTACGTCATCACCAACCTCGAAGGCGAGGCGAAGGCGCTCTACGAGCGCCTCTACTGCGCCCGCGGCGAGATGGAGAACCGCATCAAGGAGCAGCAGCTGGCCCTCTTCGCCGACCGCACCAGCTGCCACAAGTGGTGGCCCAACCAGTTCCGTCTGATCCTCTCATCGCTCGCCTATACGCTGATCGCGACGATCCGCCGGCTGGGGCTGAGGGGCACCACGATGGCCCGGGCTCAGGCGGACACTATCCGCCTCAAGCTCCTGAAGATCGGCGCCGTCGTCATACGCAACACCCGCCGCGTCCGCCTCCATCTCTCCAGCGCCTGCCCGTACCAGGACCTGGTCCGTCTCACGGCAGCCAGGCTCAAGCCGGGATAACCGACCCCTTCGCTCTCCCAACCCAGACGCACAAGCGCCGCCGCCGCCTCCCGGCGCGGGCGCCGCTTGCCCAAAACCGGCCGAAACAGGCTAAGACGGGAAACGGGACCGACAATCACCAGCCCGAAAGCCCCGCATCACTGAAATCGGCCAACCGAAAAACCCGTGACCCCGCCTTCGTGTCCAAAAACCCTACTTTAGAACCCTTCGTGACGAATCCGGGCTAGCGCATTTCAGGATTGGCTCGACCCATCCCACTCCCCCGGCCCAACCACCCCCTCTTTCGAATATGCTGGGGGTACCCTTGGGTTGGTTGGGCCGGGGGTTCGAAGCGGGACCGTCGTGCCAAGTGGCACGGCGTAAGCACGCCTTCGTGGGGATGGCCAAGTCGACGCGATCCTGAAATGCGCTAGCGCGCGCCGAGCCGCAACGGCGGCCAACCCGAGCGGCTGAAGCGCGCTAGTTCAGTGGCTCCAGATCACCCAGCATCGTCGGGATCATTTCGGTGACGGTCGGGTGGATGTGCATCGCGCGCTCGATCACGGTGTAGGGTGCGTCGGCGTACATCACGTCCAGCACCGAATGAATGATCTCGTCGCCGCCGATACCGAGAATCGCGGCGCCGAGGATCCGCTTGGTCTCCGCGTCGATCACCATCTTCATGAATCCTTGGGTTTCGCTGCGTTCGCGCGCCCGCCCCACCCGCTGCATCGCCATCTTGCAGATCAGTGCTTTGCGTCCGGACTCGCGGACTTGCTGCTCCGTCAACCCGACGCGCCCGAGCGGCGGGTCGATATAGAGCCCATAGGCGACGATCCGGTCTGAAACCCGGCGCGGATCGCTGTCGAATAGGTTGGCAGCAAGAATCTCATAGTCATTGTAGGAGGTGTGCGTGAACGCCCCGAGCCCATTGACATCGCCGATCGCCCAGATACCTGGAACATTGGTTTGCAACTGATCGTCGACCGGAATGAATCCGCGCCCATTCATTTCCAGGCCAGCCTTGTCGACACCGAGATCATCGGTGTTGGGGACCCGCCCGACCGCGAGCAGCAGGTGTGACCCTTCGACCTCGTTGGGGCCCTCATCACAGGTGAGATTGACCGCGACGCCCTCGCCGCGCTTTTCGACCGCCAGGCAATTAGCCTCGAGGCGGACCTCAACGCCCTCATTCTCGACGATTTCCTTAACCGCCGCCGACACGTCCTCATCGTCGCGCGCGATTAGACGCTCGCCTTTCTCGACCACGGTGACGCGGCTGCCGAACCGCCGATAGATCTGTGCGAATTCGAGGCCGATATAACTGCCGCCGATAATCACCAGATGTTCGGGCAGGAAGTCCACCTCCATCACGCTCGAATTGGTCAGGTAGCTGACGTCGCTAAGTCCGTCCATGTCGGGGACAAAGGCCCGCGCGCCGACATTGAGAATAATTCGCTCCGCCTCCAGCACGTCGCCGTTTACCCGCACCGAGGTCGGGCTCTCGAACCGGCCATGACCCTCATACACCGTGAGGTTGTCCATGTTCTTGAGCCAATTGGTAACACCCTGGTTGGATTGCTGGACGACGCCGTCCTTGCGGGCCTTGACCTGCTTCATGTCGACGGTGATGGGCCCATCGATCACAACGCCGAAATCGGCGCCACGACGCGCCATGTAAGCAGCGCGCGCTTGCCACCAGGGTTTTGGTGGGAATACAGCCGACATTCACGCAGGTCCCACCGAACAGTTTGCGTTCAATGATGGCGGTCTTCATCCCTTCCTTGGTCATTCGCGCCGCAAGGGAGGGTCCGGCTTGACCGGTCCCGATGATAATCGCGTCGAATTTCTCAGCCATGCAACGGTCTCCTCGGTTTAAGCCGGCGTCGATTGGGATTCAGCATTCGCTAAGTCGTAGCGTTGTGAGGGTGCATTGAATGCACCCTCATAATCAAGACGCGGCTGATTTATCAGCGCCCTAAATTTCCACTTCACGCACGCGGCAACGGAATAAAGCTGACCGGGGCCGGGTTCTCGCCCAGCGCCCCCAGCAGTACCGACCAGTGCATGGCCTCCACGCCGGCGATGCTGGTTGCGAGCTGGATCAATTCGGGCGAGGACAATTCACCAACTGATGCGATGGTGGCGCTGGCACCGCCGCCCTCGAGCGAGGCCGCGTAGCGAAGAATGTCAGCCTGGCTGGTAAGCGGTGGCGGCGGGAATTCGGAAGCGTATTGTTCCCAGGACTTGGTTTCGACCGGATCACCGCCAAGGCCAATGATGGCCTCTTGAATGCGTTGCGCATGTTGTTTGTGATCGCCTTGGAACTTTTCGGCCACGTCGCGAACACCGTCGTCGAGTAGGCCGGTCCCCATCGCCGCTTGATAGGCTGCGATGCCGAAATATTCGCCTCCGAGTGACGCGTTGAGGATCTCGATGTCGTTGTTGGTCTCAGCTGATCGGGACATCCTGGTTCTCCTTGGTTCGATGTGAACGTCTGTCGTCGCCCTGCCCATGGCTGCTCGTGGCCGGTAAAGGGGCCGGGTGCGCGCAAACAAATGTGAGGAGAATTCTCGGCTGGCGGAAGTTTCAGCCCGCTAGTGACAGGCGTGGGTCACGACTATGGCCGCTAACGTGTTGATTGTTCACGCCTCTGTGAGGGACCTCTAACATGTTACATGTGCCGCGCCGGTTACGTTACGATCGGTTTGGGTGTGCCTCGGTCAGATAACCGGGCGCCCCGGTTCCAATCGAGGGTTGGTGATGACGGGGTCTGGGGGGGAGCGCGAAGGGGATACTGCGGCCTTGTCCGCTGATCGCGTGCGCGAACAGCTCGACAGAATATTGGCCAGCCGTGGCTTTGTGCAGGCCGAACGGATCGGCCTCTTCCTGCGCTACGTCGTCGAGGAAGCCCTTGCCGGCCGCGGCGACCGGCTCAAGGAATACAGCGTTGCCATCGAAGTGTTCGGACGCGACGACAGCTTCGATCCGCAGACCAGTTCGGTGGTTCGTGTTGAGGCCTCGCGTTTGCGGACCAAGCTGGACGAATACTACCGCGAAGCCGGCGTGTCAGACTCACTCGTGATCGAGCTCCCGCGCGGCGGCTATGTCCCGATATTTCGCAGCCCCCAAACCGCCAGCGCGGGCTTCTCCGACCAACCTTCGATCGCGGTCATGCCCTTCACCAATATGTCGACCGATCTCGAGCAGGACTATTTTGCAGCCGGGATCACGGAAGACATCATCACCGCGTTGTCGCGTGTGCGGCAATTTCCGGTCATCGCGCGGAACTCGACCTTCAGCTACAAAGACAAGGCCGTCGACATTCGTACCGTCGCCAATGAACTTGGTGCCCGCTACGTTATGGAAGGGAGCGTGCGCCTGGCAAACAACCGGGTGCGCGTCACCGCCCAGTTAATCAACGGCGATACCGGCAACCATATTTGGGCGGATCGGTACGACCGCGATCTCAACGACATTTTCGCACTCCAAGATGAGCTCACCATCGCGATCGTCGGTGCGATCGAACCGGAGATGGGCCGTGCCGAGCGCGAGCGCGTCAGGCACAAACGACCCGAAAGCTTCGATGCCTGGGAATTCTACCAGCAGGGTATGGCCCACCTTCACCGGCGCACCAAGGAAGATATGGAAATCGCGCGTGGTTTCTTGCGCAACGCCATGGCAATAGATCCGCGATTCGCGCCTATTTATGCGGCACATTCTCGGACGATTTCCTTCGATATCCTGTTCGGGTTTTCTGACGGCGATCGCGACGACGCGCTTCGCGCGGCACGCAAAGCGGTTGACCTCGATCTCGAGCACGCGGACGGCCACCTCGCACTCAGCACGATTCACTATATTGAGAGCAACTTTGATCAGGCGATCCCGGAAGCGGAAACCACGCTGCGCCTCAATCCGAGCTACGCCGCCGCGCACCACTTACTGGGCACAATCCTGGCGCATTCGGGACGCTCGGAGGACTCGCTACCCCATCTTCATGCCGCCATTCGCTTGAGCCCGCGCGACGCGGAGATCGCTCCCTTTCATGCCCGGATCGCGATGGCTCATTTGTATCTCCGCAACCACGAAGAAGCAGCCGCGTGGGGTGCAAAAGCGGTCCGGCTGCCCGGTGTCCAGTGGCCGGGACATTGCGCTTATATCGCCGCGCTCGCACATCTCGATCGCGGCGATGAGGCAAACCAAGCGCTGGCAGCTCTCATGACATTTCGAACCGACGTGTCGCTATCTTTCGTACGCCGACAATCACCGACCATCATTGAAGAAGATCTAGAGCACCTGTTGAGCGGCCTCCGCAAAGGCGGGCTCGCAAAATGATCGATCGTCTAACTTGAGGGGACGTGCGCGCCGAGTTCGTCACACCTGATCGGGTTAGATGACACGCCCCGGTGGGCGGGCAACTCTGAGACCCCCACCGGGCGCCAATGTTCGCAGCCTGGAGAGCTCGTCTAATCGACGATGTGATACACCGGTGCCTTCTCCATTTCCCATTCCCCGGATTCCTGTTCGTACTGGGATAAGGTGAAGCAGTGCCAATCGCCATCATCCAGCTTCGGATGATCGGCCCGATAGTAATATCCCGGCCACCGCGTTTCGGTCCGGTACATCGTGTGTTGGGTCACACACTCCGAGGCCAAGACCCGGTGCTGAAGTTCCCACGCCCGCTGCAGCTGATGCAAATCTTCGGCCCCGAGATAGTCGAGGTCTTCCTTCAGCATACCCAGCAACTCCAGCCCGCGGGTCAGCAACGGTTCGTTGGTCGTGTAGTGGGCGCTGATACCGCCGACATATTCGTCCATGATCTTCTCGAGTCGCTGAAGCCCATGAATTGGCAAAAGATAGCTCGGCGAAACGGTTCCCGCGGTGATCTCGTTGCGGCCGACCTCGTAGGTCTCCAGAGGCTGGAAGATCACCTTCTTGAGACCTTCATACTCCGCTTCACTGACCTGCGGCTGGCTGTTACCCAGGTCGTTAACATAATTGACCGCTGCCTTGCCGGCGATCCGGCCTTCGGTAAACGATCCCGACGAGAACTTGTGGGCGGTGCCGCCGATCGTATCGCCGGCGCCGAATAGACCCTCGACGGTCATCATCCGGTTGTACCCCCACTGGTAATCGGCAGGGGCGTAATCCTCCGGGCCGCTCGCCCAGGCGCCCGAGCACGTGGCATGGGAGCCCATGACGTATGGCTCGGACGTGGTCAGTTCGGGATTGGTATGCTTGGGATCGATGTTCTGCGAGGCCCAGACGACCGCTTGCCCGATCGTCATGCCGAGGAAGTTCTCCCAGCCAACTTGCTCCAAGTGCGGATCTTGGAACGCCTCCGTGGTGACCATGCGGATGGGGCCGCGGCCGGCCTTGAGCTCCTCGAGCATCGCATGGTTACGCAGACAGGTCGGCACCGGGTGCCGATCAATGTAATCCCCGACCAGTTCCTTGGTGTGTTCGTACCAGGTGGATTCGTACTCGTTGCCATAGGCGTTCTGGGTATACGTCTTGAGATGCAGGAAGTAAGCCCCGACCGGACCATAGCCGTCCTTGAATCGGGTGAGGACGATGCGGTTTTCCATCTGCGTCATCTTGGCGCCGACGCGGATCGGCAACGCGTAAGCCGAGGCGCTGCTCCACGGCGCATACCAGGTCCGTCCCATACCTTCGCCGACCGCACGCGGCTTGAAGATGTGCGAGGCACCACCGGCCGATACGATGACGGCCTTGGCGCGGAAGACGTAGAAATCCCCGGTACGAACGTTGAACCCGACGGCTCCGGCGACCCGGTTGGGCTTGCTTTTGTCCATCAGCAGATGGGTCACCATGATCCGGTTGTAGACTTCGGTGGCGGCTTTGCGGGCCGCCTCGGCGACGATCGGCTTGTAGCTTTCGCCGTGAATCATGATCTGCCACTTGCCTTCGCGCAGATAGCGTCCGGTTTCCGGGTCCTTCATGATGGGCAGGCCCCACTCCTCGAACTTGTGCACGGTGGAGTCGACATGCCTGGCGATGTCGTAGCCCAAGTCCTCGCGCACCAAACCCATCAGGTCGTTGCGGGCGTAGCGGACATGGTCCTCGGGCTGGTTCTCATCCCACTGCATGCCCATGTAGCAGTTGATCGCATAGAGGCCCTGCGCCACCGCGCCGCTGCGCTCGATGTTCGCCTTCTCGACGACGACGACCTTTTTGTCGCGCCCCCAATACCTGGATTCGTAGGTGGCGCCGCAGCCGGCCATGCCGCCGCCAATGACCAGGATATCCGACTCCACAAAAACCGTTTTCCTGCGTCGGAACAAACTCACTAAACCACTCCCTGCTTGAGTTGATCCGGCGTCAGCGCGGGAAGCTTATCGATGTTGAGTGCATCCGGTTCGTGCGCCAGTTCCTGGGATTTCATCGCCTCCGGGCTGGGCGATTCGTAGTCGGACGCCGACTTGATCGATCCCCATGGTGTGGTCCTGATCGGCGACTCGAAATTCTTCTCGCGGCCATCCCGGAACTTGATTTTCCATGAAATTGTGGCCTTCGCCTCTTCCCGGAGTACCCGGACACTATGGCCGAGAGGGGCGAAGTCGGCGTAGCCGCGGCAGTCAATCGCGTTTTGCGGACACGCCTTAACACAGGAGTAGCACTCCCAGCACATGTTCGGTTCGATGTTATAGGCACGCCGAGTGGTCTTATCGATGTGCATGATGTCGGACGGGCAGATATCAACGCAGTGTCCGCAGCCGTCGCAACGCGTCATGTAAACAAATGTCGGCATAACTTCCGTACTCTCCTGTATCGCAACCCAGTGGGCTGACTAACTAACTGTCCTGACTAATTGAGCCGACTAATTGAGCTGATTCAGTAGTGCCGGGGCTCGCGGCGGGCGCTGCCGAAGGTTGCGGGTTTGTCGGCCGGGGCCGGCAGATTGCTCCGCGACCCGTCCGCTTCCGCCACCCGCTTCTGCAGGGCCGCAACCGGCTTGAAGAACATGTGCGAGAACTTGGACCACGGCACCGATCCGAACAGCACGGTCGTGGCAATCAGGTACAAACCGAGGAACACGGTTGTCCATGAGCTGCCCGCCGCCTGCAGATAGGCCCAGATCAAGCCCAGCGTCACGCTCGCGAGCAGCGACAGGACGAACAGGTCGGCGCGCGCAAGGCGGAACGGTGAATTGCCCTCAGCCACGACGTCGACCCGAATGAAGAACCAGAACCAATAGCCGCCCAGGCAAACCAGCAGGGCCCCGAGGGTCCACAGCTGCGGCAGGATGGCGGGCGCAGGGGTGGCGGGCGTTGGATACCAAAACACCATGACGATGGTTGTGATCACGTAAGCCAGGAATCCGTACATCGTGAGCAGGTGAGCAATTCGGCGCCGCGCGCTGCAGAACTCACCCGATGTCAGGACATCCACCGCCGCGGTCTGGATCGCGATCGACACCATTTCTCCGCCGCCGACCTGCTGCGTCCCTTTTGATTTTGCGCTCCGCCAATTGTCGAAGAAGTACTTGGCGCTCTTCTTATGGACAATGTCGAACAGCGTTCCACCCGCAACCAGGATTATCATGATGACGACGAATGTCTGTATGAGACCGGGTGATATCGACGCCGAAAGCTCGGCGAAGGGATTGCTGGTGATCATAAAATGTCCCTATCTCGAAAGACCGTGTCGCTCGCGTGGTGGGCTGCCTTAGGGGGAGGAACGCCGGGGGCCGGAGATGACGTCCTCATGATAGCTATTTCAAATGACTGCGTAAAAATCCATACACTATAAGTACGCCCCGCCGCCAGAAACGTCGAACGGGCGAAGCAACAAAACGGCAGAGGGTGTGCATTTCATGTCGAAATTGGTTTCTCCGCATGGTGGCGGCGGGCTCGATCCGAGACTGCTTGGCTCTGGGCGGAATGGGGAAGACGAACGATCGGAGGCGCTGAAACGGGCGCCCGATCGCAAGGCCGTTCCGATGACCAGCCGCGAAACCTCAGATCTGGTGATGCTGGCCATGGGCGCCTATACGCCGCTGGACGGCTTCATGACACACGACGACTGGCGCGGGGCGTGCGTCGACATGACGTTGAGCAACGGCACGTTCTGGCCAATCCCCATCACCCTATCGTGCGATCGAGACTTGGCCGACGCGATCGCGATCGGCGAAGAGGTCGCCCTGGTCGATCAAGAGTCCGGCGAGATCATGGCACTCATGGATGTCTCGGAAAAATACGCGATCGACCGGGAGCTGGAATGTTCCGAGGTCTTTCGCACCACCGACGCTGCCCATCCCGGAGTCGCCAAGGTGATGGCCCAGGGCGAGGTCAACCTGGCCGGACCGGTGAGAGTGTTGAGCGAGGGCGCCTATCCGCAAGACTACAGCGACCTCTACATGCGTCCGGCCGAAACCCGGGCCCTGTTTGTCGAGCGCGGCTGGTCAAAGGTCGCCGCCTTCCAAACCCGCAACCCGATGCACCGCAGCCACGAGCATCTGGCCAAGATCGCCATCGAGCTTTGCGACGGCCTGCTGATTCACCAGGTCCTGGGCAAGCTCAAGCCTGGCGATATCCCGGCGGATATCCGGACCCAGGCGATCGATGCCCTGGTGAAGAACTATTTCGCGCCCGATACGGTGATCCAGGCCGGCTATCCCATCGAGATGCGCTACGCCGGTCCGCGCGAAGCCCTGTTGCACGCGCTGTTCCGGCAGAATTTCGGCTGCTCCCACTTGGTTGTCGGCCGCGATCACGCCGGCGTCGGAAGCTACTATGGGCCGCTCGATGCTCACCACATCTTCAATACCCTGGACGCCGGCAGTCTCGAGATCGAACCGTTAAGGATTGACGTAACGTTCTACTGCGCCGTCTGTGGCGGGACCGCGACCACCCGAACCTGCCCCCATGACGAGGATCAGCGGTTGACGATTTCCGGAACCCGGCTGCGGGAAATGTTCGCCAACCACGAGACTATTCCAGTCGAGTTCAGCCGCCCCGAAGTGATTGCAGTTCTCCAAGCGTATTACGACAGTTTGGCGTAACAGGTGCTCGTTCCGCTCGTTCCGCTGGTCACCCTCTCCAATGATTTGGGTGAGGGTTCGACAACTATGAACAAAGATCCCAAACGAGCTGTTTTCCTAGTCGCGAGGCGGCGTGGAAATGGCTAGACCCTCACCCCCGCCCTCTCCCGCAAGCGGGCGAGGGAGCTCCGCCGGTATCGCGACCACCCGAACCTGCCCCAAGGCGAGGTTCAGCAGTTGAGCGGTGCTCGTTCCGCTGGGCACCCTCTCCCAACGATTGGGAGAGGGTGGGGTGAGGGTTCGACAACTATGAACAAAGATCCCAAACGAGCTGTTTTCCTAGTCGCGGGGTGCATGGAAATGGCTAGACCCTCACCCCCGCCCTCTCCCGCAAGCGGGCGAGGGAGCTCCGCCGGTATCGCGACCATCCGAACTTGCCCCATGGCGAGGTTCAGCAGTTGAGCGGTGCTCGTTCCGCTGGGCTCCCTCTCCCAACGATTTGGGAGAGGGTGGGGTGAGGGTTCGACAACTATGAACAAAGATCCCAAACGAGCTGTTTTCCTAGTCGCGAGGCGGCGTGGAAATGGCTAGACCCTCACCCCCGCCCTCTCCCGCAAGCGGGCGAGGGAGCTCCGCCGGTATCGCGACCATCCGAACTTGCCCCATGGCGAGGATCAGCGGTTGAGAGGTGCTCGTTCCGCTCGGCTCCCCCTCCCAAGGATTTAGGAGATTCGAAGCTGTGACTGTCGTGCCGGTGGCACGGCGCAAGCGCGCCTTCGTGGGTGAGAAGGCTTCGTTGTGTTTCGCCACGGCGAAGATTCGGGCTCTTTGCAAAGATGAGTGCTAAGGCAGTCGCAGCTCACAACTTGGTGTATTTGGTGGCGGTGCCGCGCGCCTTCTCGACCGGATACTTGATTTCGTTTTTCTCAATCTTGTCCACCGCGGCCGCGCCGAGATCGATGCCGGCCCGTTCACAGACCAAAAGCAAATAGAGCAACACGTCGGCGCATTCTTCGGCCAGGCGGGTCCGGAACTCCGGCGCCGACGCCGCCGCTTCGACCGCCGCGTCATCCTTCCATTGCGCCAACTCGAGGACTTCGGCGGCCTCCAGGTTCAACGACAGCATGAGGTTCTTCAAACTGTGGAATCGCTGCCAATCGCGTTCATCCCGGAACGCGAGCAAGCGCTGCGTGAGTTCGTCAAGACTCGTTTGCATGGCGGAGAGGACCGTCGAGGGAGAATGTTCAATCAATGCCGGCTGCTCGACAGGCCGACGACCGGCCCATACTATCCGGCCGGCGAGTCATTGGACAATCAGCGACCCGATATCATTCATGTGTCTCGACGTATTCCGGCACGGATCGAAATCGGTCCGCGCCTTGCGGCGGATAGGACTCCACAATTGACCAACGTCGACATGGTCATCGCGCAGATCAGCGACACCCATATTCTCGCACGATCCGCAGATGAGACCATCGGCAAGCATCGCGCCGACAACTTGCGTCGCTGCGTCGCCGACATTAACCGGCGGCAACCCGATGTCGTGGTTCACACCGGCGACATCGTCCATCACGGTCGGCCCGAGGAATATGCACACGTGCGCGAGATTCTAAGGCCTTTGCAGGCGCCGCTTTACGTCATTCCAGGCAATCGCGACCACCGTGATTCTCTCCGCGCCATCTTCGACGACCACACCTATTTTCCTGCCAATGGTGATTTCCTCCACTACACGGTCGAAAATCATGCGGTGCGGCTGGTCGCTCTGGATTCGATTGGCGCGGGCGAAGATGCTGGAGATAACAAAGGGGCTTTCTGCGAGAGGCGTTTGGCGTGGCTCGACAATGCGCTCGCCCAAGCGCCGGACCGCCCAACCATCCTGCTTATCCATCAACCGCCATTCGACGTCGGCAGCCATTATGTGGGTGGCTACCGGCGCCCACAGCAAGCCAATGATCTCGCCGCCTTGGTCAGCCGCCATCCGCAGGTCGGGCGGCTCCTGTGTGGGCATATCCATCGCGCGCACCGTGCGCAGTGGGGTGGCACGGTCGCCACCACCATCCCCAGCGTCGCGATGGACCTGCGTAAGGGAGACGACGCAGCGATCGCAGCGGCGCCCTCGTACCTTTTGCACGCCGCCTCGAGTGACGGCGCGGTGGTCAGTCACACGCAAGTCGCGTGACCCTCTGATCGCGCTCACCATTCACTAGGGCGCTGATAAGTCATGGCTGACCCCGCCCGCCTCGCTATCAATCAGGCGACCAATCGCCTGCAATGGAACCTGCGCGCGGCGATTGAGGGTTATGCGCGCTGCGGAATCACCGGCATCGGCGTGTGGCGCGACAGGCTCGAGGAGTGCGGTGTCGCCGAGGCCAACAGGATGCTCGGCGATCACGGGATGACTGTGGTCGGACTGTGCCGGGCTGGCGACTTTCCAACTGCCGATGACGCCAGTCGCATCGCCGCCCGCGACGATAATCGTCGGGCCATCGATCAAGCCGCCGCGATCGGTGCCCGCTGCCTGGTGCTGGTGGCCGGCGGATTGCCGCCTGGCTCCAAGGACTTGGCTGGCGCCCGCGCTCAGGTGCGCGATGGCATTGCCGAGCTATTGCCCGATGCGCGGGCTGCCGGGGTGCCGCTCGCGATCGAGCCGCTCCACCCGATGTACGCGGCCGACCGCGCCTGCGTAAACACCATGGCGCATGCCAATGATCTTTGCGATGAACTCGGCGACGGGCTCGGCATTGCGCTCGACGTCTACCACGTGTGGTGGGACCCCAATCTCGACGCCGAGATCGCCCGCGCTGGCCACGCCGACAATGCCGGCGATGGCCGCATCCTCGCCTTTCACATCAGCGACTGGCTGGTGCCGACCCGCGATCTGCTGCTCGATCGCGGCATGATGGGCGATGGCGTGATCGATATCCCCCGCATCCGCGGCCTGGTCGAGGCCGCCGGTTATGACGGTTTCAACGAGGTCGAGATCTTTTCGGCTGAAAACTGGTGGCTGCGCGATCAGGACGACGTCGTGCGCACTTGCGTCGAGCGCCATCGCGACGTGGTCTAGTGGATGAAATCCGCTAGGTCCAAAGCGAGATAGTGGGCGTACGCCGCGTGCGGCACTCGCCCAGCCCATCTCAGATAAGATCGCTATGCTGCGATGCGGTAGCGGTAGATCTGCTCCGCGGCCGTCACGCCCTTGAGCTTGGCGCGTTCGCTGCTGCCTCTATAGCCGGCATTCGTGAGCAGTTCGGGGATCGTTTTTTCGTCGTTGAGGATACCGGTCACACAGATATCGCCGGCATCAGCCAGACCCTGAACGCGGGCAGCGATATTGACGGTCTGGCCGAAGTAGTCGACCCCGCTGCCGGCGTTAATGGCCAGTGCTGGCCCCGCGTGCAGCCCAACTTTCAGGCCGACCTCTTTGCTGCGGGTGTTGCGGGCGAGGTCCTGCATGGCCGTCATCATCTCGATTGCCGCCGCGGTGCCATCGCTGCCGTCGGGGAATGCAGCCATCACCGCATCGCCCATGGTTTTGATCATGGCGCCGGAATGGGTGCGCACCACCTCCTTCAACGCAACAAAATGGTCCTGCACCAGCCGGTATGCGGCGAGGTCGCCCTCGCGGTCGTAGAGCGCGGTCGAGCCTTTGAGGTCGGTGAACAGCAGCGTGATGTTGCGCAGCTTGAGCTTGAGATCAGGCGCCAGCTCATGCAGCGCGAAGCTGTCGCGAAAAGCCTGGTTGTTGAGTAGGTGCTTGCCGGTCAGGCGGGGCCCGTGCGGCGGTGGCATCTCCTGCATGATCGCCATGATTTCATCGATTTGGCGGCGCAGCACCCGGCACCAGATCGGTTGATCGGTGAGGTTGGTCAGCGCCAGCGTGACCTCTCCGGCGGGCAGGTCCAGCTCAGTCTCGGAAAAGCCGTCGGCCGAAAGGGATAGAGGCACAATCATATCACCAGCACCTGGCAGCGCGTCGTCGGCGACCTCGAGCATCGCTCCGGAGTGGGTATCCAGGCACAGCAGGCGATAGGTTTGTCCCGCTTTGAGCTGCAGGCGGAGCGAACCCTGTTCGCCCGCGCCGAGTTTGAGATCGCCGGCAGTATGGTCTTTGTGATAACGCTGCCACCCCTCGCGATACGGGTAGCTCGCCGACGTGTGATGGGCCAGGTAGGCGGGGAAATCCTCGTGAAGGTCCAAGGTTTGGTTGGCTGGATTGTAGGCGAATGTCACCTCGACCGTATCGTCCAGCACCGATGGTGCATCGCGGTTGCACAGGGCGCAGAAGACGACGTCTTCGGCAACGCCGTCGAGCCGGGGGACGCTATTGGTGATGGCTCCACATAGCGGGCACACCATGCCCCATTCGAGATCGAACAGACCGAGCTTGGCGCCGTGGACGAACAGATCGGTTGCCGTATCGGTCGCGAGACCGGCGGTAGTGGCGAAGGCAAACGGATTGATGCGCGCGGCCTCGCGGAGCGAAAGAGCTTGCAGACCCGTAGCGAAGAGGTCGAGTTCGTCATCGCTACATCCACTGCGTTGGGCTGCTTGCTTGAGAGTCGCTGATCCGGATAGGGACATGTATCTGTCTCGCCTGTTGGTAGCCGCCGACATCCTGTGCCGGTTTGGCTCCGAGTCAAACAAAAAGGCGGCTGCTGGGCCGCTGCACTTAGATGGTTACGTAAGTGTACGATTTCTAGGCCGCGGGTGCGTCCGCGGCCCGACAGTGCGAGACCAGTGATATTCGTTAAGTAACGCGCGCAGTTGGATGAGGAAGAGAACGTCCGCTTCGCCACCGGATTCCCGACGCCCAATAGTCGCCCTGTTGCGCCAAACTGACAGCCCGAGTTTGCGCCGGAATTCCTTGAGTTCCAGCGCGCGTCATAACAAAACCCTCGTTTCCTGGCTCCTACGATTAGCCCCCCTCGCCACCCTCGTCGCGCCATCCTTCCCACTCTTCACGTGGCGTCGTGTAGCTCGACTTGATTGTTCCGGCAGCTTTCATCGCGGCCATCGCGTCGTCGTTCGTGACCAACACGGTGGTCTCGTGCGATTTGATGGCTCCCGCGGTTATCAAAGCCATAAAAATCGCCGCCGCAGCTTGATTGCTGGGTGCTTCGTAGATCGTGACCACATCGTGGACGCCGAATATCCAGAAGAATTCCCGCATCGTGCCGCCGTGTGCCTCAACGACCTTCGCCATCGCGTCGGGTCGGTTTGACGGTTTCTTGACCATCGCGGTCAACGATTCATGCGTGAAACTTGCTTGAGTCATGAAAAAGGGCATCGCGTTAATCCCGCGCGTCGTTTCGAGGAATAAACATGCACAACATTAATGCGGAACGCGGTGCGGCGCATCCATGGGGGCCAACCAAGCGATAAGCCAAAGCCGAGCGCGATACCATTCCGGCGACCACCGGCCCGCGCCGACCCCAGGCTTACGTGGCGGCCGCTGCCGCGCGGTTGCGCACCGGGTGACGATCGGCATCTTTCAAGCCCAGCGCATCTTCGGCGATCAGAATGCGCTGCACGTTCGCGGTCCCCTCGCCGACATTCAACATATGAATATAGGCCGCGAGTTTGCTGATCGGATATTCGTCAGCCAGCGCATAGCCGCCGAAGATTTCGGCCGCCGAGTCCGCGGCGTGTTTGGCCGCCCGCTGAGCAAAATATTTGGCGTGCGAGGCGATCCGGGTCATCGGTAGCCCTCGATCCATGGTCCAACCCAGTCGCTGCACCAGCAAACGGGTGGCCGCGATATCGACCGTCATATCCGCAATCGATTGCTGCACCATCTGATATCGCGCGATGGGTTGGCCGCCGACATGGCGTTGGTTGGCATAGTCGATCGCCAGGTCGAGGCAACCCTGGGCCAAACCCAACAGACGAGCTGAAACCGTCAGGCGACCGTAATCGAGCGCGTTCATCGCAATCTTGAAGCCCTCCCCTTCGTCGCCGAGCCGGTTCTCCACCGGGACCGCGACATCGTCGAGGAATACCGCATTCGATCGGAACAATGTCGACAGGCCCGACATCAGCACCGGATCGGCACGAAATCCGGGCCCCGATTTCGGTTCAATAACAAACGCGGTGATGCCGCGATGGCCGGCGCCAGCGTCGGTTTTAACGAATATGACGCCGCTGTCGCAGACATTCGCCATCGTGATCCACATCTTCGAACCCGAAAGAACGTAGCGGTTGCCGTCGCGAATCGCGCGAGTCTTCATGGCGCCGGCCGGGTCGGACCCGCCTCCGGATTCGGTCAGTGCGAACATGCCGAGCTTGCGCCCGGCGATGAGGTCGGGAACGAAGCGCTGCGTCTGTTCGTCGCTGCCCCAATTGAAAATTGTGAACGGGCAGGTCATCGCCTGCATATTCATCGTGTATCCGAATTCGGGGCGGGTTCGCGACAGTTCCTCGGCGATGATGGCGACCGCCTGGAAGCCCATCTCGCTGCCGCCCAACGCTTTCGGAAACGCCGCACCGAACAAGCCAGTGGCGCCCATCTTCTCGATGATCTCATGGGGGAAGCGCTGGTCGCGTTCGTAGGCGCCGATCGCCGGTTCGATCTCGGTCGCGATGAAACGCGCGACCGTGTCCCGTAACGTCGTGAGTTCCGGGGTCACAGAGAAATCCATAGGTCCACCTTGGTTGCTGCGGTCGGTCCGCGATTGCTTAGGCGTTTTCTAGAGGCTACCGTGCGCCGCTCGTTTTTCAACGAAGGATCCTGGCGACATGACGCAGGCAAGCGGTCCCGGCGCGCTGGCCGGCTTCAAGATCGTCGACCTGACGCGGGTCCTCGGCGGGCCGCTGTGCACTCAGATCCTCGGCGACCATGGTGCCGACGTCATCAAGGTCGAACCGCCGCAAGGCGATGAAACCCGAACCTGGGGACCGCCGGAGCGTGACGGCGAGACCGCCTATTACACCGGGATCAACCGCAACAAACGCAGCATCGGCCTCGATCTCTCCACCGCTGGCGGGCGCGATGTCTTGCTTCGCCTGCTTGAGGGCGCCGATCTCGTGATTGAGAATTTTAAGATCGGCACCATGAAGCGCTGGAGCCTCGACTATGCCGAGGTTCTGCAATCGCGGTTTCCGAGCCTGATCTACTGCCGTATTTCAGGCTTCGGTGCCGATGGTCCATTCGGCGCGATGCCGGGTTACGACGGGGTCGCCCAGGCGCTGAGCGGCCTGATGAGCGTGAACGGAACGCCCGATAGCGGCCCAACGCGGGTCGGTGTTGCGGTGGTCGACCAGGCCGCCGGCATGAACGCGGCGATCGCGATCCTGGCCGCGGTTTACGAGCGAACCCATTCGGGACGGGGTCAGTTCATCGAAGTCACCCTCTATGACACCGGCGTCGCGCTGATTCATCCGCAGATCGCCAATTGGTTCATGACCAACAAATCGCCACAAATCACTGGTAATTCTCATCCCAATGTCGCGCCCTATGATCGCTATGAAACCAAAACCGCACCGGTTTTTCTCGCGGCGCTCAACAACGGCCAGTTCCGCCGCTTGTGCGATAAGCTCGGCCGGCCCGAACTGGCCGAAAACCCAGAATTCGCGACCAACGCAGATCGCGTCACCAACCGCACGGCGTTGGATGCGCAGCTGGTGCCTTTGTTTGCCGCGGCCGACGGCACCACACTATTCGAGGATTTACTACGGCACGGCGTGCCCGCCGCGTCGATCAACGATGTGCCCACCGTGCTTAACCACCCCCACACCCGCCATCGCGACATGGTCATCGATACCGATGACTATCAGGGCTTCGGCATACCCGCCAAGCTTGAACGAACGCCCGGCTCGATTCGACGCACCCCGCCCCGTTTTTCCGCTGATGGCCGCGAGATCCTGTCCGAAGCGGGGTATTCGATCGAGGAGATCCAACAGCTCCTTGAAACCGGCGTCCTCATCGAACAACGGCGCGAGGCCTAAAAACAGGCTAGGCTGTAGGCCATGAGCCAACGATCCCGCTTACGCCCGAGCCAGTGGGTTCTCGCGATAACCGCTATTTGCCTCCTGGTCGCCGCCTCGTTCGGCACCGCCTATGCATCGGGCGGCGGCGGCGCGAGCAAGCCCAAGTCTCAGAAAGCGAACTACACGATCCAGCAAGCCGGTGACGTCAGCTACGTCAAGCTGAACACGATGATGTTGCCGATCTTCAAGGATTTCAAACTACGCGCACGTCTCGCTCTTGGCATCGATTTCGAAACCAAACACGGAGACGAGTCGAAGGTGACCGCGGTATTGCCACGCCTGCAAGCTAGGTATACCGAGTTTGTTTCACAACGCGGTGGACCGGCCATTAAGGGCGGAAAATTACGGCTGCGCTTTCTGCGCAACAGCCTGCAAAAAATCACCGACCGAACGATCGGCAAGGGCGTTGCCACCGTCTTGATTCGCGAGGCGATTAAGCTGTAGCTCGGCGCCTGCCCAACGAGCTGCCGGAGTCGGTGGCAACGTTTGCGTCGGAGCGGCCGACAGATTGGGCGTCATCCGAGCCACCCAACCAGACCCCGAGGAACCGGCGCAGCCAGCCGCGCACGTGGCGTTCGCTAGCCTGCTGGCGACGGATCTGCTCGGCGCGAGATTGCGCGCCCGGCAATGATAGCCGCTGCGCCGCAACTTGGGTCCAGGTGCGCATGATCTTGCCGGTAACTTCCGGGTGGAACTGGATGCCGTAGGCGTTGCCGCAATGAAACGCTTGATTTTCAAAGGCCTCGGCCGTGGCCAGTGGGATCGCACCGTGCGGCAGCTCGAACCCTTCCTGGTGCCACTGGTAGAACAGCGCCTCGCGGTCAAACAGATGTGCACCCGCGGGCAGCGGGCGCACCGGGTAGTAGCCGATCTCGGTGAGCTCGGCCGGGTGCGATTCGACCTTGGCGCCCATCGCTCGGGCCAGCATTTGCGCGCCCAGGCAAATGCCGAGGAAAGGTTTCCCAGAGTCCAATGCGGTTGGGATCCAGTCCATCTCGGCGCGGATAAAATCGAGGTTGTCGTCATTGGCGCTCATCGGGCCGCCAAATATGACAGCACCGGCGTGATCGTCCATCGTTGTCGGCAAACGGTCACCGCCGCTAGGCTGACATCTATCGAGCGTGTAGCCGAGTTCGCGCAGTTGGCGTCCGACCCGCCCCGGTGTGGATCGATCTCCATGAACAATAATGAGAACGCGATCATTCATCGGTGCGCACGATAAGCACCGATGGTCGCTGCCGCAATACTGCCTGATTTCGCGACCACGTCACGCGGCGAATTGGCCGACCGCAGAGGAACACCCAATGCGCCGACCAACCCACTGATCAGGCATCTACGAAAGCCCTAACACGTGCCCACTAAGAGCACGTCCGGCATCTGGATTTCAGGCGCGCAGCCCATGCACCGCGCGGGGTCGCGATCGTGGGTTACACGAGGACAGAATCGAGGTAGCAACTCGCGTTGGCGACTGTCAACGTAATGCCGATCATGATGCCGGCCAGTAGCAGGCTAAGCGGCAGACTTCGAGCTGAGATCATTTTTATCCTCCACTCTCGCGCATTGGTTCACCCACGCGCAAAATGCCAACCTTACTTTTCTCCACTTGATATGTGGGGACGACCCAGTGGAGCTGCCAGTTAAATGTGATCACCGCTGCGTGAGTTTGGGCCACACGCTGTTGGTGTTGGTCGTCGCGATCTGCCTGCTTACACTGAATGGAATCGAACCAAACGGGGATCATCGATGAACGGTCGGGTCCGGAGTGTATTCATTTCGCTGGCTGGCGTCATAGCGGCCGCCGCGGTGTTGGCCTCGGCGGTCGGGTTGGCGACGACGGCGGTGCAGGCCCAGCACCAGCCGGTCGGCGAACGCTTTCATATCAAAGCAGCCGATCTGCCGGCACCGTTTGCCACCCCGAGCGCGGTGAACCCACCGGCACGGGTGTCGGTTCCGGCTGATCCGCCGTGGTTGGTCCCGCCCGGATTTCACGTCAACGCCTTCGCCTCCGGACTCAGCCACGCGCGATGGATGACGGTCGCCGCCAATGGCGATGTGTTCCTGGCCGAGCCCCGTGCCGGCCATGTCCTTCTGTTGCGCGATGCCGACGGTGATGGGCGTGCGGAGCACAGTTCCGTCTTCGTCTCAGGTCTCGAACGCCCGCATGGCCTCGTCCTGCACGACGGTCATCTATATATCGGCAGCCCGCGTACGATTTGGCGGACTCGCTACAGCCTCGGCGAGACCCGGGCACGCACGCCGCCTGAGCCGGTCACCGTGCCAGGGGCGCTCGGCGCCGGCGGCGGCCACTGGACGCGCAATCTCGTCTTCAGCGGCGATGGCGCCAACTTCTTCGTTACCGTCGGCAGCCGCGCCAATGTCGGCGAAGAAGCCGAGGTGCGGGCCAGTGTCCAGCAGTTTGATGCCGCTGGCCGTGGCCAGCAAACGTTTGCCGGCGGTCTGCGCAATCCGGTCGGGATTGCGCGCTACCCTGGCACTGACGATCTCTACGTCGTTGTCAATGAGCGCGATGGTCTTGGCGATGGCTTGGCGCCGGACTTTTTCACCAGGGTGGTGGCCGGTGGCTTTTATGGCTGGCCCTACGCCTATGCCGGACCGCATCCGGATCCGGCCCTCGGCAGCAAGCGCCCCGACCTGGTCGCCGCGACCCGCGTGCCGGATGTTTTGTTTCAAGCTCACTCCGCGCCGATCGGTCTTGTGTTCTACGACGCCGATCAGTTTCCGTCCGATTACCGTGGCGATGCCTTCGTTGCGCTACGGGGATCGTGGAATGCGGAGAAGCCGACGGGCTACAAAATCGTGCGTGTGCCTTTCGAAAAGGCCCGGCCACAGGGCTTTTACGAAACCTTCGCCAGCGGCTTTTGGGTAGCCGGCGATGATCGTGCGCGCGTTTGGGGCCGCCCGGCTGGCCTGGCGATCGCCGCCGATGGCAGCCTATTGGTGGCCGACGACACCAGTCAGACGGTGTGGCGTATCAGCTACCGTAGATAAGTTAACTTATTGAAAACAAACACTATAAAAATAATTATGCGCCAGGAAATGGCAGTCCTGGTGGTTTTGCGCTACAATCGTCACAGTTTCGTGAAGGACCCAATGCCGCCGCGCGGTCGGAATTTTTTTGTACGAGGTTGAGTAACGAATACCGCTTAGCGCGTCCGGCGAAAATAATCGCAAACGGAGGGTGACATGAACGTAAAAACGATCATCGGCACGAAAGGCGATGGCGTCATCACCGCGCTTGAAAGCGACACGATCAGCAGTGTCGCGGCAACCCTGAAAGCTCACAAAATTGGCGCTCTCGTCATCAGCAACGACGGCGTCCACGTCGACGGGATCGTATCCGAACGCGATATCGTGCACGGCTTCGTCGAACATGGCGCGTCGCTTCTGGATCGTGAGATCGGCCTGGTCATGACCCGTGATGTCATCACCTGCTCGCCCGATGAGGTGATCGATGACCTCATGGCTAAAATGAGCGGTAGCCGGATTCGCCATTTACCGTGCGTCGAGGACGACCGGTTGCGCGGCATGATCAGTATCGGCGACGTGGTGAAGTACCGCCTGGTTGAGATCGAGGCGGAGGCTGAAGCCATGCGCGCGTACATCGCGACCGGCTAACGCGCCTGCCGTCGGTGGCGCGCCACCGCTTCGCGCGCCTAACCGGCAAACTCGGCAAGCCGTCGTATGCGTACCGTATGTTGGATTTCATCCACTAGTCTGGCGCGTGCCGCCGTCGACCACGGCATCTCGATCGCTGCGAGATGACTCGGGCAGCGACGGCAATCGCTGCTGCCGAAACCTCTGATCGGCAAGGTCGCTCCGCTCGCGACGAATCCGTCCAGAAAGTCACACTCGTCGGCACCGGGTTCAGGGTCAGGAAAGGCTGCGACCATCACCTGCTCGGCGTACGCACTGAGCCAATCGATGTGCCAGCGCAGGGATTTCTCGCGTCGCAGATGGCGGCGGCAGCGCGCGCGCAGGCCGCCCGGCCCACGCGCGCTCCCAACATAGCCGTAGATACCGCCCGGTAAGGTTCCGCCAAAGCGTTGCGGCAGCGCAGCCGGCGCGCGCAATCGTAACAGCAAGATATAGGTACCCGGCGCGGCGGCGAGCTCCCCAGGGTCCGTCATCCACATCGTTCGTTTCCGCGCCCCTAGTTAGAGTCTTGTCACCAGCCACCAGAGAACTTGGAGAACATAATGAGCGACCACCAAAAAGCAGCCATCGTCACGGGTGCCGGCCGTGGCCTCGGCCTGGCCGCGGCCCGCGAGTTGCACGCACGCGGTTACCGGCTGGCACTTCTGTCCCCCTCGGGTGCGGCCGAAGTTGCAGCGCGCGAGCTTGGCGCGATCGGCCGCACCGGTTCGGTCACCAATCAGTCCGACCTGGCCGCTTTGGTTGACGATGCACACAGCACGTTCGGCCGTATCGATGCGGTCGTCAACAGCACCGGCAACGCGCCTGTTGCCCCCAGCGGCGAGCTTCTCGACCTCTCAGATCACGACTGGTACGCCGGCACCGACATGGTATTTCTCAACGTTGTGCGCATGGCCCGCCTGGTAACACCGATCATGGCAGCCCAAGGCGGCGGCGCGTTCGTCAATATCTCGACCTTCGCTGCTTTGGAACCGGATCCGACCTACCCGGTCTCGTCGTGCATGCGCGCCGCACTGGCGGGTTACACAAAGCTGTTTGCCGATCGCTTCGCCGCCCAGGGCATTCGCATGAACAACGTGCTCCCCGGCATGATCGACAACTACCCGGCCGATGCCGCGACGCTTGCGCGGATTCCGGCTGCCCGCTATGGCGGGGTTGGCGAGGTCGCCAAGACGATCGCGTTTCTGTTATCCGATGATGCCGGCTATATCACCGGCCAGAACATTCGCGTCGATGGCGCCCTGACGCGCCACGTGTAACGTCGCGTCCTACTGGCAGCGCGCAACACTTTCAAAGGACCGGCACCATGGACGCCAGCGACGATAGCAATCTCGAATTCAGGGTCTATTCGCGGGCCGCGCGCAACACTGTTCTCGATATGATGCGCGCCTTTTATATCGAGGATGGCCACGATTTCGCTGCCGCGATCGCCGAGCGCGGACTTGGGCAGCTCGAAGCACCCGACGCCTGGGCACGGCTCTGGCTGATCTGCCGCAAGGGCCAAACCATCGGTTATCTGTGTATCACCTTCGGGTTCTCGCTCGAGGTCGGGGGGCTCGATTTCATCATCGACGAGTTGTTCGTCGTGCCGTCTGCGAGGGGAGCTGGCGTCGGTCGGCAGGCGCTTGATTTTGCTGAAAGTGAGAGCCGCGCGCTTGGTGCGAAGCGGCTGTTATTGGAAGTCGAGCAGGCAAATATGCGGGCGCGCAAATTGTATGAGTCGCGCGGTTACGCCGCGCACGAACGCCACCTCATGTCCAAGCCGCTCTCTTAAGAAGCCGCTCTCTTAAGAAGAGCCTCGGCGAGGCCTCCTATGCGGCTTGCGCGTAGGTGAATTCGAGGCCGCTTTCGTGGGCTGTCATCCACACGATCCGCGCCTCGATCGGCTCCCAATCTTCAACCCACAAGACGACGTTTTCTTCGTCTTGGAGGTCATCATCCGCGCCGATGCAAATCTGCGCGCCGGTCATCGAAATATCCTTGAGCGGGCAATTGATCAGGCGCCCGTGACATTCTATTTCGACGCCCGTGCACCCGCCGATTCGTGTGCACATCCGCCGGTCACTGTTTTGCTGTTCAACCATTAAACGTCACCATAAATCGCTCATGCCGTAACGATAGGCTAAGTCGCGAATCCGGATAATTGGGTCATACCCTTGATTGCCCTAGGAGGTTCACCGGGAAAACGTTAACGTCAGGTGTTAACACATTGTTTTGGCGAGATTTTCGGGCGGTGATTCGGCCGTTCAAGTTACGGTGAACCCACCGATTTCGACCACCGGCAGCGTACTCAAGAAGAGTTAGGGGTAATCGCGGCTTCGAGTTCGCCTCACGGCGAGTCATCCGGCCATAGCAGGCTGAACGGCCGGTTGAACGCGATGTCCTCGATGGTTTCTTCGGGGATCTGTGGCAACGCCACACCTTCGCCCCAATCATTCACCGCCCGGAAACTATCGAGTGCGGCCTGCGAGGTTTGCATCGGGAAGTCGGAGCCGAACAGCAATTGGTCGGTCACCTTGTATTCGAGCGCCAGCATCAGCGCGTTGTAGAACTGCCACTTGCGGTAGTAGCGGGCCGAGAGGTCGGCGAAGAGCTGCTTGTGCTTGCGCAGCAAGACCACGGTTTCGCCGATCCATGGTTGCCCGACATGGGCAACAATCATGCGCAGCTCGGGGAAGGCACGCGCGATCTTATCGAGCAGGATCGGGTTGCCATATTCCAACACCGATTGGGCAGGGTAGGCCGCCGATTGGTGCCACAGAATCGGGATGCCGTGCTGGTTGGCGATCTCGTAGAGCCGCCAGGCTTCCGGCGCCCACGGATCGAATCCGGCATAGACCGGCGACATCTTTAAGCCGCGCATACCGAGTTCGATGATCGCGCGTTCGAGCTCCTCAGGCGCGTCGTCGTCGTGCGGGTCGACACAGGCAAAACCGATCGCACGGCCCGGATACTGCTTCACATAGTCGGCCACGAATTCGTTGGGGATGTGGGTGCCGAGCCGGTTCCAGCGCAACGCCAGAACGACGAATTTGTCAGCCGTCGCGGCAACGTCTGCTTGATGCGCCGCCGGCGACCCATCCGTCGCCGGCCCCAGCTGCACGGCCATTTCCTCGTTGTGGTGGTCACTGAAATGCTCAGGCAGCCATAGGTTGGTATGCCAGTCGATCAGCTCGCCTCGCGTGGAATCGCTCATGGGGTCTCCATCGAATTTCAGGATTAGCTCGACCCATCCCGCTCCCCCGGCCCAACCACCCCAAGGGTACTCTCGTCGGGTGGTTGGCCCGGGGGAGCGGGATGGCCGAGTCGATGCAATCCTGAAATGCTCTTGCGATCAAATTTGGGTCCCGCCAGATCGATACGATCGGCGACCCGCACGCGGTTGTTCATCGCCGAGAGCTGCCCGATCCCCCACAGCATCGCCCGGCGCATGAACGTTAGCGGCCGCGGCCATTGCGTCGTCAGCGAATCGATCCGCAGCGACCAGGTCTGAGTCTGATCGGCGATCCAGCGGAAGCGTTGCTCCCAATCTCGCAGCGCGGTTTCGATATCGGGCTCTGCATCGAGCATCCGCGCCAACGCGTAGCCGTTGGTGATCGCGATTCCGGCGCCTTGACCCAGCGCCGGCGGGAAGGCATGCGCCGCATCGCCCAGCACCGCGGCGCGCCCTCTCGACCATTTGCGCACCACCGCGTGGGCGTAGGAGTGCCGGGCGATGCTGAGCGGTTCGGCCAGTCGGTCGAAGAAATCGGGGATGCCGGGGAACGCCTCCCGCCAGCTGTCGATATCAATTGGCATCGCGCAGGCGCGGCTATCCGAATGCGGGCAGCTCAGATAAGTATAGGTGAGATCGGGCGCCACCGGACCGATGCCAACGCGGCGCCGGCCCGACCAATACTCTCGGAATATCGGCTCGGATTCGGCCTCGGTTCGATGGATCAATAACCGTGTCGCACCGCTGCGGCGATCGGACGCGCGCACGGTAAGGCCGAGTTGGTCGCGCAACACCGAGCGAAAACCGTCCGCCGCGATCACGAGATCGGCCTCTTCGACCGACCCATTCGCCAGGGTCACCGCCCCCTTTGGGTCGATACCGACGGCCTCTGATTTGGTAATGATCTCGACACCCTGACGGCGTGCGGCCTCGGCCAGGCCGAGGACCAGATCGGAGCGCGTTACCCCCATCCAGCGGTAGGCGCCGCGCAAATCGCTGCGTTGAATAAGGCGGCCGTCGTGCTCGAGCCGCAACGACCCCTCATAGGGGATCGCCCGCCCCAGGATCAGGTCGGCAAAGCCGTAGTGTTCGAAAATCGAGATACTGTTGCTCATCAACAGGATCCCGGCGCCGATCTCACGGATCTCCGGACTGCGTTCGTGCACCCGTACCTGCCAGCCATAACGCGCCAGCGCCCAGCCCACCGCCAGTCCACCGATGCCGCCACCGGCAATGACAGCGCTACGTCGGCTCATCGAGGCCATGATGTCGTCGGTAAACGCATGCGGTACCGTGGTGCAAGGGAACCCCATGATAGGCGCGCCGAGCTTGGCCGGGCAACGTCGCCTTGCGGAACACGGCTACCGCCGCCGTCCGAAGCAAGCGTCGCTTGCGCTCAGGTTGGCGAGCCCAAATCGATATGGCTATGCCCCAAAACGGGGCATCGGGCGGGGCCTGCGTCGATCGCGAGGCAACCGCCGCCTTGCGTCAATCGTTAGCCGATCGGGCGATCACACGCGGGTATGGCCACGGCGAGGTGCACCCCTTGGGTCAGTCCGTAACGGTTCCGGGATTGGTGATTCGTCCTGAATCGGCGGTTTTGGCCGGATTTTGATCGGTTCGGGCCTTTTCGGCTCGATTTTCGGTTAACGCCGCGCTCCGAGAGTCATTGACTTCCCCGAGTTAACCTCTAATTATTCCCCGAACGTGATACATTCGATTCGTGACTACCTAATCAATCGGCCCGCCGATAGCTTGGTTATCCCCTGACAATGTGAACGTTACGACGGTGTGTCTTCACATGGTGTGGGGCACGCAAATCTAGATTGCTGTTAGAGGAAACAACTATGGCTACAGGTACTGTTAAGTGGTTCAACCCGACCAAGGGTTTCGGATTCATTGAACCGGAAGACGGTTCTAAAGACGCTTTCGTCCACATTTCGGCGGTCGAACGCGCCGGATTGAGTTCGCTTAACGAAGGGCAAAAAGTCTCCTACGAGCTTCAGCCCGGACGGGACGGCAAATCTTCAGCCGAGAACCTGTCGATTATCGACTAACCACGCAAAAGACTCCGCTCTCAGCTTCCGGCTGGGAGCGGAGATCGCGCGCCGTCGGCGACGCGGACTGCAATGATCGCCTGACAGACCGAGGAGTAGGCCCCCAGAGTCACATGTGAATCTTTATGTGGCGGCCTGCGTGTTTCCCGTTCGGTAACACCAAGAAACGAGACCAACAATAAGTTCATGGCGCTACGCGCCGTGACCACCCTGTGCGCTAGCTAGAGCGTGCGCCGCGCGTGCGCTCCGGGCGGAGTCGCCATTCATCTCCCCCCGTGACGGCGCTAACTGAACCGGAGATGACCGATGGCAAAATCAGCAAGATCAAGAGCCGAACAACATTTCACGGCGTCGCAGAAAAAAGACAAGCAAGATCTAAAAGAGCGCGAGAAGGCCTGGCAGGATAAGCTCGACCGAACCGCGACCCTGCGTGCCCTGCGCCTCGCCAAGGAGGCAGAGGACAAGCAGGCTGCCGACGCGGCGGCAGCCTTGAAGGCAGCTACCAAGAAGCCCGCCAAAAAGAAATCGGCCGCCAAGACAGCATCCGCCAAGACAGCGTCCGCCGAGACAGCGTCCGCATAAACGTCGATCTCTGCTCAGTCCTCCGCCACGAATTCGTCGGCGCTGAGTTGCGCCAAACCGCGTCGGGAGTCGAGCGTCAGCCGGTCCACCAGTCTTGTTCCAACGGCGAAGGTCCGGCCGCCCATCATCGCCGCGCGATTTACGGTTGTTCCATAGACATCCAGACGTTCATCGTTCGGCGCGCCGACCCGGCCGCAAGCGACCGGTCCCATCAGAACTTTCACCGACATGACATCTGGATAGTCGCGTTCAGACAGCCATGCATCACAGGCACGCTTCATCTGCCTCAGCGCGCGCACGGCCCGATCGGGATCCTCGGCTGGAAACACAAACAACCCGGCATCGCCAATCGCCTTGACCAACACGCCGTCGGCCTGTGCGATGGCCCCTCCAGTGTGGGTAAACAGCGCTGCGGCGAACTCAAGCACCTCGCGCGGCGGCCGTCCTTCGCACCACTTGGCGTATCCCATCAGGTCGAAGAATCCGACGATGACCTCGGCTTCGCTGTGTTCTGCAAGTGCTTCCAGATCCATACGCAACACCATAGCGTGCATAAGCTTTGCGGAAAAAACACCAGACTGGATTTCTAGATCATGCGGCGTTTCTCCGCTTCTTGGCAGCGTCGGTTTGGCTCGTCATATTCTTGCCGCTCATGCCGGGCGCATCTGAATTGTCCCGCCCTTCGAGCAGGGCGCTGATTTCGTCATGGCCGTGGCGCCGGGCATCGTCGAGCGGCGTGTTTCCCCAGCGGTCGACCGGCTCTTTGTCAACCTCCTGCGCCAGCAGGTAGCGAACCGCGGCAACATGTCCTTCGACTGCGGCCAAGTGTAGCGGCGTGCGGCCGTCATAGTCGGCCCGGTTGAGCGTATAGCCGTGGGCGACGAGCCGCTTCAATTCGTCGGTGTCGTCGCGGCTGGCGGCGTGGATCGCGCTGAAGGTCGCGTTGGCCTCGATCGTCTGCCGGCGTCCGCGCGGATCGAGTTTTCTCGAATCCACCAGGCTGTCGTAGTTGTGAAAATTGAATGTTTCGACGAGTTTGGTGAGGAATTCGACGCCACGCACGCTATTGCCATAGGTGTCGAGGCGCGGCGACCACACCGCGATGCCCATCACGTTGGGCACGACCGCGAAGATTGCGCCCGATACACCGGATTTCGCCGGCATGCCGACCCGGAATGCAAACTCGCCCGAGTAGTCGTACATCCCGCACGAGTACATCATCGATAAACAGTTCTTGACGGTTGCGTCCGCGAACACGCGGGTCCCGGTGGGCGGGCAAATTCCGCCATTGGCGAATGTGGCGGCAATGGTCGCCATGCTTTCGGCGGTGGTCGCAACCGAGCACGCCGCGAAGTAAAGCTCCAGAGTTTTAAAGATATCCGTGCCTGCGGGAAAGGCGCCGACTTCACGCATGTAATGCGCCAAGGCAAAGTTGCGGTCGGCGGTATCACGCTCCGAGTGGAAGATCGCGTTGTCGAAACCGGGGCGGCAACCGGCCGATAGCGTCGTGATCAAGTCGGTCAGGCCCTCGAATCGGTCGGCCATAGCCATATCCGGACGCAGCAAGCTGGTGCACATGATGGCGCCGGCATTGATCAACGGATTGTGCGGTAGTCCGGACTTGTTCAGGGAGAGCTCGTTGAACGACATGCCGCTCGGTTCACGGCCGACATGGTGATGGACATGCGCTTCACCCCACGCCTCCAGTGCCGCGCTGTATAAGATCGGTTTGCAGCTTGATTGAAAAGAGAAGGGAGCGGCGCAATCGCCGAGGTCGAGGCGCTGGCCATCGATGGTGCAGACCGAGACACCGAATTGCTCGGGGTCGACTCGCGCGAGTTGGGGGATGTAGCTCGCGACCTTACCTGATTGGTTGGGTTTGACTGCGTCATAGAGGGATTGAAGATGGCCGGTGAACGCCGCGAATTGCGGAATCACTAGCTCCTCTTTCATCGTTCGTTCAAGCAGAGACTGGCCGTTCCGCATGATGTCGGCGAACGAGGCGGCATCGATGATGCCATCGGCGCCCCGAGCATCTTGGGTGAGGCGCTCGGTCAGAGCCAACAATCGCGGATCGCTATGTGAAAGACCGGCTTGGGTCAAGCGCGATAGTATGTCCTTTACCGCGACCGCGCCGATGCCGTTTTCGTCCAGTGCCTTGAATACCGAATGAGATAGTTCGTTGTGCATGTCCTCGCTCCTAGGAACCTGGGCGGGGGCTGGCATGGCGGCCAGCCCCCCCCCCAATAGGCCAACGGGCAACGCAACGCGGTGTTTAGGCGGCGATTGCCCGCTCCGCGTTGTCGAAATCGTGAAACGCCCGCATGCCGTCGCACACGGTGGCGACCAGACAAGCGGTGACCAGATAGGGGTCGGCGTTTGCCCCGGGCCGCCGGTCTTCCAGATAGCCGTGACCGTCGTGCGCCACGGGCTGGGGTATCCGGATCGACGCGCCGCGATGACCGACACCCGATTTGAACGTGTCGATATCACACGTTTCGTGCAATCCGGTTAGCCGCTCGTGCAGGCGCTCGCCGTAGTGCTGGATATGGAACGCATGGCCGCTTTCCAACTTGCTCACGGCCCGGCGGATCGCATCAGAGCCGATCTCCGGATCGCGAGTGGCGGCCGTGGAGAAGTTGGTGTGCATGCCCGCGCCGTTCCAATCGCCGGGAACCGGCTTGTTGTCGAACGAGATGGTCACATCATGGGTTTCGCCGACGCGGTGCAGGAGATAACGGGCCATCCACAAGTGGTCGGCCATTGCCAACGCGTCAGTTTCATCATCGATGCCCCGGTAGCCAATCTGGAACTCCCATTGGCCGGGCATCACTTCGGCATTGAGGCCATACACCATCAGGCCGGCCGACATGCACGCCTCGGCATGGGCGTGGGCAATGTCGCGGCCGAATGCGCGGTCGCCGCCGACACCGCAATAATACGGCCCTTGCGGTGGCGGAAAGCCGTTGGCCGGGAAGCCAAGCGGCACGCCGTGGCGGTAGATCGTGTACTCCTGTTCGAAGCCCGCCCACGGCTCGGCGCCAGCATCGATCCCCGCCAGCACCCGGCACAATCGCGCGCGCTGGTTGGTCCGATGGGGCGTCCCGTCGGTGTTGAGCACCTCGCAAAGCACCAGGTGATTGCCGGCCGCGTGCGTCGGGTCCTGCGCCACGCGCACAGGCTTGAGGAGGCAATCCGAGGCATCGCCGGTGGCCTGTTCGGTGGAAGATCCATCGAAATTCCACTCCGGGAAATCGGCCGCGACAGCTTGTTTCGGAACGTCGACGACCCGCGCCTTGGACCGGAGCTGCTGCGTCGGCTGACTAACGTCGAGCCAGATATATTCTGCAAATCCAAATGTACTCATTACGTTTTCCTTCTCCGTGCGAGTTCGGTTTGCGCTCCCGAGCCCGCGGCACTCTCGCCGCGTTATGGACCGGTTGAGCAGAGCCCTCAGGACTCAAGAAGGAGATGGTGCGCGGCCGTGATCGAAGCGTTCGGCGTAGCGTGAATTGTTCGTGAAAGTTCACGAATTCGTGAACTCGCCAAAATTTATCGGCGACAAATTGTGACCGCCCTGGCCGACGGGCGCAGCTGGAGCCTCAAGGGGTGTCGGCTTTACTCCCGATTACGGAAGTAGCAAACGATGGCCCGGACAGGCATTTGCAGCCAAACGCAGACATTCGGTTCAACACGCAAGGGATGGTGGCCAGCGACCGGAGCCGGCTCGGCTGACGTTCGTGGCGCGGTGGTTAATCATCCTCAGTCAATTTCTTGCTCCTTGAGACCTCGACCGGCCGGCGGCGCGGCCACCTCACGGCCGAAAGGTCGATGGAGTGGATGGGATTAGCCACCGGCGAGGTCGCTATAGGTCACGCGCAGGTTCCAGCGGTGTACGGCAATAAAGAAATCGCCGAGCGCCGCAAAGGGTGAATCCGCCGATATGACGTAGGCGGCGGGAAGCTCGTTCCCGCTCAGCACCTCGTCCAGCGTATGGCCCTGGAGCCGAGCGCCGCGGACCGTATGCACAAGATCGTTGAGGTACGCGAGATACCGGCCCAGGATCGCGCCCGTCGTGGGAATCGCGTGGCCAGGGATGATAGTTCGCGCGTCAACGCTCTGTGCAAAACGCGCGAGCGTCGCGAGGTAGTTCACCGCCCCGCCCTCGATGAGAAAGGGGAGGGTGCCCTCGCCTAACACGAGATTGCCGGTCCAAGCGACCTTCGCTTCGGGCACGTAGACGACGGTATCGCCCGGCGTGTTTCCTGAGCCGAAGTGATAGAGCTCGACGACGCGCCCGCCGAGATCGATCTTCATGGTGTGGTCGAACGTGATGTCCGGCAGCCTGAGCCGCGTTTCGCGGAAAATGGTCGCGTCGCTCATGCTTGCGGCGGTGAGCCGGTGCGCGACAATGCGCGTGTCCTCTGGGAAGGCATAATTCCCAAAGGTGTGGTCGCCGTGATAGTTGGTGTTGACCAAATACAGGATTGGCTTGTCCGTGACCTCGTGCACACGGGCCTGGATCTGGCGCGCCATGTCGCCGCTTATGTGGGCGTCTATGACGAGCACGCCTTCTTCGCCGACCACGAATCCGGAATTGTCGGTCGGCGGCTTATTCGAGACGAGGGCGTAGACACCTGGCGCCAGCTCCCTCGTTTCGAGTACCACGCCTTCCGGGTGGAGCGGGGGCGGGGGAAAGCCCTCAGCTAACGCGCTGGGTGCCGCTTCGGCGCGGGCCGCCACGATTTGGCCGAAAGAGAGGAGCGCGAACGCGCCTATGGCTAGAGCGATGATTGCTGGGAATCTCATGATTTTCTCCTAGGTTCGGGTTTGACTACTCATGATTTGCAAAAAAATCTTGACGTCTCCACTGACCGCGTTGCGGCCTGGGAGATTGCTGCCGCGCGAGGTTCTTTCTGATCGGCGGTGCTCGCAACCGCCAGTGTCGGCTATGAAACCAATTCCAGATCCGGCGCCACAGATGACGCTGCCGGCAAAAGATGGAGAAGCTGCCGCTCGGCAGTCACGCGCCACTCGGCACTGTCTGGTGCCAGAACAGGCTTGTTCAGAAGCGGGTATCCGCGATCACGCTCCCAGGCATCCAGATCCGGTGCTTTGGTTACCAGCATTTTCATGAGAAAGCCGATGGCCTGTGCTTTCGTTCCGATCTTTACGACCGGATAAATACGCGACGGATCTTTGATGTACCTGCCCGCCATGGTCTCGAAATCCTCCGGTGCCTGGCCGGTGACCTCCAGCACGTGATTGGTGGGCCCTCCGGCGGCGAATGCGCCGCCTTTGAGATCCTCGAAGTAGTGACGTAGTTGAGAGAGCTCTAACGGCTGGAAGCCTTGGGCAACCCCCGCCTTGCTGAAGGTTTTGAACGAGACATCTTTGTAAGTGACCCGGCGTCCGAGAATATGGCCGAGGGTTTCAGCAACGTCCTGTGGCGAAATCAGCTCGGGCCCGGTCGGTCGATAAGTCTTGCCGATATGGGCGGCCGGGTCGGCCAATGCGGCCGTCGCAACGCGCGCAATGTCTTCGTTCGACGGCGGCGCATTGAGGCCGTCACCAAACGGAGCCATGAACTGGCCGAAATGTACGATCGCTGGCAGGCCGAGCAAATACATGACCCCAAATAGTCCCGGATTTATGTGGATAACATCCACCGACGGCATCCAGCGATAGATCTGATTGGACAACCAGTGCTCGCGGGTGACGATCGATGGATGTGTGGCATGAGGAGTCCATTGGCTCATCAGTGCGACCACTTCGAGCTTGGCTTCCTCCGCCGCGATGGCGAAAAGCATCGTATTGTGCAAGAGATTGAGGACAACGGGCGGGCAATGGTAAGCGCGTTGGACGCCGACCATCGACGCTCTGAGATCTCGATAATCGAACATATCGCCAACGAATAACTCAGCGCCCGCTTTCTCCAGCGCCGTGGCTCGGGCGTCCCTGCGCCGCACAAAGGCGCGCACGGGAAATCCCATTTCGAGAAGTTGGTAAACGGCGGCGGAACCGGTGTGACCTGCGGGGCGCACGATTTCCGCGAGGTTCGGCATCAACACCGGTGAGATGCTGGTCGGTAACATCGGGTCGCACCGCAGATTCAGCTATGCCGCGATGGGCGATGCCGCCAATGTCGGATCGCGCCTCGAAGGTGCTAACAAGTACTACGGCACCGACATCCTGGTCGGCGATAGGACTTATGAACTGTGCCGCGATCGCTTCGAATTCAGGGAGATCGACCGAGTAAGGGTAAAGGGCCGCGAAGCACCAGTAACCCTGTACCTGCCGATTTGCCGCGCCAACGACCTCACGCCCGAAATGGCGAGTCTAAAAGAGAGTTTTGCCGCTGCGCTATTGGCCTATCGGCAGTGCGATTTCGAGCGTGCGCTTGCCGCGTTCGAAAAACTCGCGCACGTGGATACCGTTTCGGCGGTGTTTGTCGAACGGGTACGTGGCATGCTCGCGACGGCAACGAATGCACCATGGGATGGCGTCACGGATCTGTCTTCGAAGTAGGTCTCGATGCCTGTAATTGGCCTATAAATGCCCGATTAAGCCGTCGCTAACAACTTCCGTTATTGGGGTAGAAACGACCTTGGGGCGGGAGTTTGAGCCTTCGAAGGGCGGCGCGTTTGGGCATCAGAAATTCTGCCCCAAGCCGCCGCCACGACGGCCGTTGTCGCCGGCGGCAAGCGTTATTGCTATGACCGCGACGCCACCCCTCAACACAGAGTCCTGCTCGGCGCGTGCCTGCCCGGTTCCGCTGAGATTAGCCGTGAGGAATACGATGCGCGCCCTTAGCGGCTCGATCCTTACCGGGTCGTGGCCCTCGCCAAACGGCACCGCGTTGCCGCAGATTCGTCCTGATGCCTCGTGGGCGCGGTCGATCCGGCCCAACTCACCCCGCTGAACAGCCATTTTGCGCTGCTTGACGCGAGGCAGCCCCGGCGACATTATCCGGCGCGCTCCGCCCCGGCGGAACGCCTCCCGGTAAGGGGCCGTAGCTCAGTTGGGAGAGCGCGACGTTCGCAATGTCGAGGTCAGGGGTTCGATTCCCCTCGGCTCCACCAAACCCCCAACCGACGACGCGTCGCAGCAACGGCGCAGTTTCGTACAGTTCGTAATCCCGCAATTGTTGTCGATCCGCGCGACCCTCAACCCGAAATCGGCTGGCGGCCGATAATCGGATAGGCTGGATCCGTATACCCCGGGGTTGAGCTGTGACCTCGTGGCACTAGGCCGTCGATCAGCGCTTCGTCATCGGCATCGAACCGGTGCCGCAACGCCTTCAGATACTCGTCCCATTGGCCGATGGTACGCGGGCCGGCAATGGCCGACGCTACCAGACGGTTGTTGAGCACCCACAGGAATGCGAATTGCGCCGCCGTCATGCCCTTCGATCGGGCATGGTCGGCGACCCGTTGGGCAATTTTCAGCGACTCGTCGCGGTACTCGGTCGTCAGCAAGCGCCGATCGTTGCGCCCGGCCCGGCTTGCCTTGGTCGCCGACTTGCCGGGCGTGTATTTACCCGTGAGCACTCCGCGCGCCAGCGGACTATAGGGAACCACGCCGATCCCGTAATTGGCGCAAGCTGGCAACACTTCGTCTTCCGCGTAGCGGCTCACCGCATTGTAGAGCGGCTGGCACGCGACCGGTCGGTCGACCCCCATCGCGTCGCACAGCCGCACGACCTCGGCGATGCGCCAGCCGCGAAAATTGCTGACACCGAAATAGCGGATCTTACCCTGGCGGATGACATCGCCCATGGCGCTGATGGTTTCGGCCAGCGGCGTGGTTTGGTTATCGACATGGATATAGTAGATGTCGATAAAGTCGGTGCCGAGCCGTGCCAGGCTCGACTCGATCTGCCGCATAAGCCTCTTGCGCGTTACCCCGGCCTGGTTCGGCCCCGGCGTGAAACCGCCGCCGAATTTTGTTGCTAGCACCCAATCATGGCGCTGACGCTTGATGTAGCGGCCGACCACGCGTTCGGATCCGCCGTTGGCATAGACGTCGGCCGTGTCGATGAAATTGATTCCGGCATCGCGCGCCCGGGCAATGATTCGGCCCCCCACCGCCGCCGCGGTCTGGGCCCCAAACATCATGGCCCCCAAACAAATTGGCGATACTTCGAGTCCGGCTGGACTAAGTGTGCGGTAATCCATTGTGCTCTCCACCCGCGACTGGCCGCGCGGTTTCAACCGATGCGAATGTCGGTATAGCTGATTTTGAACAGCTTTCGCGCAACCCACACCATCAAAATCATGATTGCGATCATCAGCACCGAAGCCGCGGCCATGGGCGGTAACTCACCCGACTGGTAGTAATCGAACATAATCACTGTCGCCACGGGATTTCCGGTGCCCGCGAGAATGATCGACATCGCGAGCTCGCGCAGGAACAGCATGAACATGATCAACCATGCGGCGGCGAGCGTGGGTCTCATGAGCGGCAGGATGATGCGTCGAAACGTGTAGAGCCAGCTTGCACCCGACATCTTCGAGGAATCTTCCAGCTCTTCGCTGATCTGGATTATTCCGCCCGACACGGTGCGCAGCCCGATCGGCACGTAGCGGGTGATGTAGGCCACCGCGAGAATCAGGATGGTTCCATAGATAGGCAATGGCACGACAACCCACGCCCACAACAGCGCGACGCCCAGCACGGTCGCGGGAAATGCCAAGGGCATCATGGTTATTGCGTCCAGCAACCCGCGCCCGCGGACCTTGGTCCGCATCGTCACGTAGCCAACAACAGCGGCGAGAAGCACGCAGATGGCGCCGGCAAAAATCGCCAGCAGGATGCTGTTGGTGAAGCCCTCTACCAATGCTGGGTGGTTAAGTACGCGTGGATAGTTCTCGAACGTCATCCGGTTGAAAATTTCGAGATTGAATTTGCCAAAGTAGCTCAGGAACGATCCGAGCGTGATGATGATGAGCGGCAAAACAACCGTTATGAGGAAGTAAAAGCAGCACAGCGCAAAGGTGAGCCAACGCCAGCCGCCGATATCCTGGGCGCCGACGCGATAGCCCTTTCCCTTGATGGTCTGGTAGCGCGAAGCTTGGCGCACGGAGCGGCGGTAGAAGTAAACAAGTATGATAGCCGCCGCCAAAAGTGTGGTCGAGAGCGCCGTCGCAACGCCATAGTCGGGCGGATATTCGACCCCGATATTGTTGTAGATCAGCGTGATGTACGTGTAGATCCCTTCTTGCTGACCGAGCATCTGCGGGATCTCGAAGGACTCCAAACCAACGATAAACATAAACAGCGCCGTCGATAGAATCGCCGGACGTGTCAGGGGCAGTGTGATCCTGCGGAAGGTCTGGAAGATGCCCGAACCCGACATCCGCGCAGATTCCTCGAGACCGGAGTCGATCGAAACGAAGGCAGGCGTAATCATCAGATAGGTAAACGGTGCCAGATACACGCCCTGGACCAAGATCATGCCGCCCATGGTGTATATGTTGAAAGGTGAGGTCTCGAGGTCGAACATCCACATGAGGAGTTGATTGATTAGTCCCTTCGACGGGCTCAACAGCATGGTGTAGGCGAGCACCGCCAGGATGCCGGGAATCAGGAACACGATTAGCGCCAATAGTTCGAAAACCCGCCGCCCGGGCGTATTGGTGCGGGCGATGATCCAGCCGAGGCCGGCACCAATCGCCACCGATACGACCATCTGACCAACCGAAAACACGACCGTGTTCCAAAGCGTCACGCCGAGCACCGGGTCGCTGAACGCGTAGAGATAGTTATCGATGGTGAGCCGCCCCGCCTCGAGGGGCGGGGCCGACTTCACGCTGCCATAGAGCAGCCACCCCACCGGATACAGGGCGAGGAAGGCGACGAGCACGACCAGCGTCGTCAGCGTGACGGTGCTCGCGTTGAAGCGCAGCCGCCCAATCCGCCAGCCACCTCCGGGTGAGGGAGAATCGGCGAGTTCCGCCATGTCAGACCGCGAGCAGCCGAGCTGCGTCGGGACGAAAGCGCACCTCTACTTGCTCGCCCAGTGTCAGGTTCTGATTCAGGTTGGCGTACGCCTGGACCAAGCTACCGCCGATGGCGACGTCGCAAATGAGGTATTTGCCCATGTAGATCGTGCCGCGAAGGTCGCCCACGAGAACGTTGTCATCCGATTCGCCGTGATCGGCGATCCGGATATCGACCGGCCTGATCGACAATTCGACCGCTGTATCGGGCGACAGCCCTTCCGGTACCGGGCAGGTTAACCGCACGCCATGCAGGTCGGCACCGTCGCTGGTGACGGTCACCGGCAGGAAGTTGGTCCACCCGACGAAGTCCGCCACGAATTTGTTGGTTGGCTGTTCGTATATGTCTTGCGGCCTGCCGACCTGCACCAGTTTGCCGAACTCCATCACGGCGACGACGTCACTGATTGCCAGCGCTTCCTGTTGGTCGTGGGTGACGTACAGCGTTGTCACACCCAGGCGTTGCTGCAGCTCGCGAAGCTCCATTCGCATCTGCTCGCGGAGCTTGGCGTCGAGGTTGGACAGGGGTTCATCGAACAAGAGCAGCTGCGGCTCGAATACGATGGCGCGGGCGACGGCAACGCGCTGTTGCTGCCCGCCCGATAGCTGGGACGGATAACGCTCGGCGAGGTCCGAAAGCTGGACCACTTTGAGCGCAGCCATCGCCCGCTCGCGGACCTCCGCCTTGCGCAACCGCCGGACCTGGAGTGGGTAGGCGACATTGTCGAACACGTTCATGTGCGGCCAAATCGCATAGGACTGAAAAACCATGCCGATCTGACGTTGCTCGGGCGGGACAAAGGCTCCGTCGCCGGCGACGACCTGATCGCCGATCGAGATCGATCCTGCCGTTGGCGTCTCAAGGCCGGCAATCATGCGCAGCGTAGTTGTCTTGCCGCATCCCGAGGGCCCGAGAAAAGTTGTCAGGCTCCCCTCCTCGATATGCAGCGTCATATTGTCGACGGCGACGGTTTCAGGAAATCGCTTCGACAGGGCCTCGATCTTTACGTTCGGCAAGACAGCTCCGCTCTACAATTTTGGTAAGACCCCATACCCACAAGCTATGGATTTGAACGGAATAGTCCTACCTTGGAAATAGCCGGCGAGTTAGAATATGGACGGAGTTGACGCACAAGATCAACACGACGGGTGGCCGCGAACTATGGATGGGCTCCCAATCTCACACCCAGATTTGGAGCTAATAGCAGCGCGTTATTGTTACGTCGTGATTATGCGCGCTGCTCATTCGACGAGGCGCCTATTCCGCTGCGGTGGCAATAACGCCCCGAGGTTCGGAGCATTAACTGTCATCGCCGACCTATAGAGGGAGACCACCATGCTCGGGTTCACAATTCATTGTAGCGACGGCGTAACCCTGTTCCGGCTTATGCGTATGCGTATCGGCGGACTTGTCGCCGCTGGCGTACTGGCGATTGCGCTTGCAGCGATTTCATTCACGGGTTCGTTCGCTGCCCCCTACGACGCAGAGCTAAAGCAGCTTCACGAACTCGCCAAGAAAGAAGGTGCGGTTGTCATGTACGGTGACCAATCCGTCGAGGTCATTCAAAAGCTGGGTGAGGCCTTCAAGGCCCGTTATCCCGGGATTGATTTCGATTTCTTCCGCGGCGATTCACCGCAGATCCTCCAACGCTTCGAAAGTGAGACCGCCGCAAAACGGCATAGCCTCGACATGCTGATGTCTACCGAGCGCAGGCTCGGCGGCATTCGCGCGAAGGGGTGGCTCGCTGAATACGATGCACCGGTCGCCAGAATCTATCCGGAGGGGCTGCAGCCGGATCACAAGTTTTTCTACCATTACGGGCTCAACGTCGGCAGTTTCGCCTACAACACCGATCTTGTGAAACCCGGCGAGGTTCCAAAGAGTTGGGATGACCTGCTCGACCCGAAATGGAAGGGCAAGATCGGCATGCAGGACCCCAAGACCGGCGGCGGCGGCGCCCATAGTTTCGTCGTGCGCATGCATGGCCTTTGGGGCGAGGCCAAGTGGAGGAAGTACATGGATGCAATGGGCAAGCAGATCAGCAAGTACGGTCGCTACTTCCAGGTTCGCGAAGCCTTGGCTTCCGGCGAAGTCGCGATTCAGTTCGTTGCCTATGCCGACTTCACCGAGCCGCTGAAACAAAAGGGTGCGCCGATCAATTGGTCGACTCCGGATCCCATGCTATTTCTCGGCCTATCGGCTGGCGTGAGCAAGTTTGCGCCACACCCCAGCGCGGGCCGGCTGTTACTTAACTTCCTGATCTCGGAAGAAGCGCAAAAAATCATCGCCGATGCTGGCAAGATACCGGCGTTTCCCGGTATGCGGCCTGGCACCTACTCGCGCCTGAACGACGCTAATCTCGTTAGCTGGCGCATCGACATGTACAAGCTGCACGACAAAAGGTGGTTTGACGCGCAGATCCGCGAATCATTCGCGGTCAATCGTTAATTGGCCACGCGTCGTACGAGCGGGGAGCGCGGCGTCGGTCGCGCTCCCCATTATCCTTATCCATCAGATGTGTTGGTCTCGACCGGACACCATCTCAACCACCGTAGCCAACGTCGTGCAGTCGTTTGGCGGTCTCGCGAAGCTGTTCTTCGCGCGCCATCAACCCCGCTCCGCTGACAACGCGATTAATGAAATTGAAATAGGCGCAGACTGCAACAACGTGAAAGAGGGCGCGTTCGTCCCACCCAGCCGCATTGAGGAGGATCGCGACATGGTCAATTCGCTGCAGCACGCAATGACCATCAAGGGCTATGAGCCCGGTCGTCTGGCCTGGACTCGAAGGGCCGCTCCACCATGTCGCGAACGGCATTCTCGATCGCCTGTTCGACGACGACCAGAGCATACGGCCGGCCGACTGACCTCTTAAATGATCTCCTAGATGACGGGGGACTCGGACGATCCGGCTGCCTCGCGTTCAATGCCGTCAAACCCTGGCGGCGCAGATGCCGGTAAGGTAGTCTTGCGCGGTCCATCGTACCTATGAAAACGGCGACAAACGGCCATGAACGCACTGGTTTGGCTCCTCTTTACGGTCATCGACATCTACACCTGGGTGGTGATCGCGACGGTCATCATTAGCTGGCTGCTGGCGTTCAATGTCATCAATCGCTCCAACCAGTTCGTTCACATGGCGAGCGATTTTCTCTATCGCGCCACTGAACCGGTGTTGGGCCGAATTCGCCGATTCCTGCCGTCGATGGGCGGCATCGATATCTCGCCGCTGGTCCTGCTGATCGCGCTGATCTTCATCAAGCGATTGATCGTCGACATGCTCAACGCGTGAACGCCCCCGCGCTGCGCCTGCCTTTCGTGCGCCGCGACGACACCGTTCAAGTCAAAATCCGGCTTACACCTAGGGCCGCCCGCAACGCTCTCGACGGGTTGGTAACCGGCGCCGATGGCGAGCTTCTGCTCGGTGCGCGCGTCACCGCGGCACCCGAACAGGGCCGCGCCAACACGGCCCTGGTCAAACTGTTGAGTTCGTCGTGGCACCTCCCCCGCAGCCGCCTCTCGATCGCACGTGGCGCTTCGAGCCGCCGCAAAACGATCGCCATTGCTGGCGCCGACGCCGATCTCGTACAGTCGCTCAACACTTGGCTGAACGCGCTCTAACGTTCGAAGTAAGTTGGCTCAACCCGTCTCAACCACATGAAGGGTGTACGTATCGGGTGGTTGGGTCGGCGAAGTGCTTGGGACGGCTTCGAACATAATGAGGAGATTCGAACGGTGACTGAAACGATCCCCCCTGGGCGACGACTGTGACGACTGCGACGGTCATCGACGGCAAAGCCGTCGCCGCCGAGCTGCGCGCCGATCTGGCCGAGCGCGTTGCCCGTCTGACATCGGCACACGGCGTCACACCCGGGCTCACCGTTATCCTGGTCGGCGACGATCCCGCCAGCGCGGTTTATGTGCGCAACAAGGGCAAGGCGGCCGAGAAGGCCGGCATGGTGGCGGTCGATATCAAGCTGGCCGCCGATACCAGCCAGGCCGATCTGCTCGCCAGACTGGCGGCGCTAAATACCGATTCCGCTGTTCATGGGATCCTGGTGCAGTTGCCGCTGCCCGATCACATCGATGCCGGAGTCATCGTCGATGCCATCGATCCCGACAAAGACGTCGACGGCCTCCACGTCGTCAATGCCGGTCGCCTGATGACCGGGCTCGATGGCGTCGTCCCGTGCACGCCGCTCGGTTGCCTGATCCTGCTCAAACGCACGCTCGGCTCGCTCGAGGGCAAAAAGGCGCTGGTGTTGGGACGTTCCAACCTGGTTGGCAAACCGATGGCGCAGCTCCTGGTACGCGAAAACTGCACCGTTACCGTCGCCCATTCGCGCACCCGCGACCTCGCCGATGAATGCCGCGCCGCCGATATCCTGGTGGTCGCCGCCGGCCGGCCCGAGATGGTGCATGGCGACTGGGTCAAACCCGGCGCCGCCGTTATCGATGTCGGCATCAACCGGATCGATACCGGTTCCGACAAACCCAAGCTGGTCGGCGACGTCGCCTTCGACCAAGCCGTCCAAGTCGCCGGCGCGATTACCCCGGTTCCCGGCGGCGTTGGCCCTATGACCATCGCCTGCCTGCTCGAGAACACCTACGCCGCCGCCTGCCGCAGCGTCGGTGCGGCGCCGGAAGCGCCGGCTTAAGTCAGCGGGAGAGAAAAAGATATTTAATATCAGTCATTTAACGCGGGATTAGCCAATAAGATCAGATTGTTGATCTTATTTCAATAGTATGGTTAAATAAGATCAACAATCTGATCTTATTTGCATGCGAGAGATAACCGACGAAGAAATAAAGATCCGTCTAAGGCTCGATAATCCCTGGTGGGAATCCGGCGCGATTCCTCGCGATCTCGATCAGATGCTGCCCCGGGATTACCTCGAACCATTCGTCGATCTGGTGGACCGAAGCGCTGTGCGGCGCGCTGTTGTGCTTCTCGGGCCGCGCCGGGTTGGCAAGACGGTCATGATCCATCATGCGGTCCAGCGACTTCTCGATAAGGGTATCGACCCGCAATTAATCCTCTACGCGTCGCTCGATACGCCAATCTATGACCTTACCCCGGAAAGCCTTTTCAATATCTTTGGCGAAATTCACGGTCATGATCTGGCCGATCAACCGCTCTATGTGTTTTTCGACGAAGTCCAATACCTCAAAGACTGGGAGCGCCACCTTAAGTCGTTGGTCGACTCGTACCGGTCCGCTAAGTTCGTTGTGTCGGGCTCCGCTGCCTCCGCCCTGCGGCGACGGAGCGAGGAGTCGGGCGCGGGGCGTTTCACAGATTTTTTCCTGCCGCCCCTAACGTTCGCCGAGTACCTTCGGTTCATCGAGCGCGACAGCCTTGTTGTTCGCGATGAAAAAACCGAGCGTCAACCCTTCGCAACGCCTGACATCGGCGCCCTGAACGAGGTGTTCGTCAGCTACATCAACTATGGCGGATATCCGGAAACCGCGCTGGTGGCTGAAGCACAGGAAAATCCATCGCGGTTTATCCGGGAAGACATCATCGACAAGGTTTTGCTGCGCGACCTTCCGAGCCTTTACGGCATTAGCGACGTTCAGGAGCTTAATCGCTTGTTCGGTATGCTGGCCTATAACAGTGGTGATGAAGTCAGCCTTGAAAAATTATCTCAGTCATCTGGCGTGGCGAAGAATACGATCCGTCGCTATCTCGATTATCTCGAGGCCGCGTTCCTAATAATACGGGTCCGGCGTGTTGACCGAGATGGGGCACGGTTCGTCCGAGACGTTGCGTTAAAGACATACCTCACAAACCCATCGATGCGGACTGCGCTTTACGGTCCGATTGGTCCTGACCATCCAGCTTTCGGTGATCTTGTCGAAACGGCTGTTTTCAGCCAATGGCTGCACTCAGCGACGTTACGCGATCTACGCTACGCCCGTTGGCGTAAGGGAGAAATTGACATTGTCTGCCTTGGCAGGCCCCTGTCTAAGCCGATATGGGCCGTCGAAGTAAAGTGGTCGGACCGTTTTTTTGACCAACCCGGTGAGCTTGCGCCGCTGCGGGATTTTGCTCGCAGGAACGGATTGCTGAAGCCGCCTCGGGTAACGACCGTTACAAAGTTTGGCCTACGCGAGATCGACGGGTTCGAGATCTTGTTCACACCGGCGAGCGTCTATTGTTACACAGTCGGCTGGTACGCTCTGAAAGATCGAGCGGATTCCGTCCAACTAGATCTGATCCTGGAGTAGCCCGCGCGACGTATGGTCTCGCGACTCTGCTACATCTTCGTCGCAGATGCAGCCGCCGCAATGACCGCAACCGCAACGCGTTCAACCGAATGAACCCAATCGAGTCGCGCCCGCAATTGATGGTCCCTGGTGCGCCGTCGATGCGCTCATCTCCCGAACAACCGATACCGGACTGTCATCACCACCGATGTCGTCGGCAACGTATCCTGCGTCCGGATCATGCGTTTCGCGCCAAGCCGGACTGTCATGGACGAAGGTTGGCGATTTGAGCAGCACGTGATCGCGTTGGCGCTCGATCGCGTCCGGATCGATTTTTGCGGTCAAGGGGATTTTCAGGAAATTTCTGATGGCCTTCAGCTTGTTGCCGACGCTTTGCACGGCCTCCGGTCTAGTCGCCACAATTCGGCTTGTGATGGTGTCGAAATCTTCCGGCTCTCGGCCCGTCACCGTCTGCACCACGCTGGTCGGCGCATTGACGGCAAAGGCGCCGCGCCGATATTCGTCTACATAGAGGCGGAGTTGCGTCGGCATCATTTCCGGAAAGCCCTGCGCCTTGAGCGCCTTAAGCATCATCGCCTCGGAGGTGTCCAGATATTTCACCTTGCGACCCAGAACCTTGCCCATGACGGCAGCGATTTGGTTTGGCGACAGCAGTTCTGGACCGGTTGGACGATAAACCTTGCCGGCATGCGTCGCCGGGTCGATCAGCGCCGCGACGCTGACGGCGGCGATGTCCTCGTTCGAAGGCGGCGCGTTTTTCTTCACATTTCCGTCGCCGAGCGGCAGCGGCATGATGCCCAGCTGTGCGATCGGCTCCAACACCCAGAAATAGTTCTCCGCGAACCATCCGACATTGTTCACCGTCAGGGTGGTGTCGGGCAGCAGCTTGAGGACTTCTTCATTCAGCCACACCTCTCGCGTACCTACCGACGGATGATTGGGGTCGGACAGCCACTGCCCGAGCATGACCACATGCTCTAGCCCGAAAGAGTCACGAAAGGTTACCGCCAAACCCTGATTCTGCGTTATGATTCAATTGGATAGATCGGATCTAACGCAGGAGTTTGGCGGTGACGGATTGTACCTTTACGAAGATCGAATTTCCATCCTGTTGTAAGCGGCGCGTCGAGGCGGATTTTGCCGGCGGTGAGATCTCATCGAACGGCGGGGCGCTGTTGCTGAGTCTGGCGGACCGTCGTGTTGGACTGTTGTCGGGGTTGGGCCGTCGTCTGGCGGACCGGCGCCAAGCAGGCAAGGTCAAGCATGGCCTCGCGGGTTTGCTGCGCCAACGGGTGTTCGCCCTTGCGCTTGGCGATGAAGACGTCAACGACCACGAGGTTCTGCGCGACGATTTGGTGTTGCAGACGGCTTGCGGTGGGGATCGGCGTCTGGCCAGTCCCTCGACGGTTGGCCGTCTGGAGCGGGCGGCGGACCGGAGCTGGGCTTGGGCGGCGCATGAGACGCTGGTGGAGAGCTTCATCGCTTCCACTGAGGACGCGCCGGAGGAATTGGTGCTCGACTTCGATTGTACGGACGATGCGGTGCACGGCTGCCAGGAGGGTCGCTTTTTCCACGGCTATTATGACCACTACTGCTTTCTGCCGCTCTATGTCTTCTGCGGCGATCAGCTGCTGGTCAGCTACCTGAGGCCGTCGAACATCGATCAAGCCAAGCACGCCTGGGCGATCCTGGCCTTGCTGGTGAAGCGACTGCGCCAGGCCTGGCCCGCTGTGCGCCTCACGGTGCGGGCCGATTCCGGCTTCTGCCGCCACAAGATGCTGTCGTGGTGCGAGCGCCACGAGGTTGGCTACATCGTCGGGCTGGCCAAGAACGCGCGCATCAACGACCAGGCGGCGAGGGGGATGGCGCTCGCCGCGGCCGCCTATGAGAGGACGGGCGAGAAGCAGCGCGTGTTCGCCGATCTGAGCTATGGGGCGAGGAGCTGGAACAAGGAACGCCGCGTCATCGCGCGCCTCGAGCATGGGCCCAAGGGAGCCAACCCGCGCTACGTCATCACCAACCTCGAAGGCGAGGCGAAGGCGCTCTACGAGCGCCTCTACTGCGCCCGCGGCGAGATGGAGAACCGCATCAAGGAGCAGCAGCTGGCCCTCTTCGCCGACCGCACCAGCTGCCACAAGTGGTGGCCCAACCAGTTCCGTCTGATCCTCTCATCGCTCGCCTATACGCTGATCGCGACGATCCGCCGGCTGGGGCTGAGGGGCACCACGATGGCCCGGGCTCAGGCGGACACTATCCGCCTCAAGCTCCTGAAGATCGGCGCCGTCGTCATACGCAACACCCGCCGCGTCCGCCTCCATCTCTCCAGCGCCTGCCCGTACCAGGACCTGGTCCGTCTCACGGCAGCCAGGCTCAAGCCGGGATAACCGACCCCTTCGCTCTCCCAACCCAGACGCACAAGCGCCGCCGCCGCCTCCCGGCGCGGGCGCCGCTTGCCCAAAACCGGCCGAAACAGGCTAAGACGGGAAACGGGACCGACAATCACCAGCCCGAAAGCCCCGCATCACTGAAATCGGCCAACCGAAAAACCCGTGACCCCGCCTTCGTGTCCAAAAACCCTACTTTAGAACCCTTCGTGACGAATCCGGGCTAGCCGCCCGGTCTTTTGCCCCGGTTACTTCAGCGACACGCAACCCATTGATATCGTGCCATGTATGCGTGGCGCATACGCCGAGCATTCAAAATGGTTGTGTCTTTCCCATGACAGGTCCGGCATTGCAGGGCAGCCAAAGCGCAACCGAGCGCGCCCCGTCGATCCCGTGACGGCACTGGCATCGAGATGGGGCAGGTGTGAGAAACCACCGCCGAAAGGCGTAGGGGATCGGCATCGCCAACGCACCCGCGATCCGTTGGACGCCAGTCGACCACGACGGGAAGAAGCCCGAATGGCGTCAGTGCGGCAGCTTCCACCGCAATACGCGGAACAGTTCCGGACAATCGCGCGACTTCCGAGTAGCACGAGTGGAACGCAACCGGCCACATAGGCGGCTCGCGAAGCGGAGCCGAGATATACCTCTCTTGTACGTCGACCCCGCGCTTGGCGACAACGCGAACGAAGGCGAAGCCGGTGGCGGCCTGCCGGCGTCATTGGTCACGGGTCCACGATTTCGCGCGCCGCATGAAGACGGACGGATCGATGAGCCACGCCGCGTAGCCGATGCGCCGGCCATCGGTCAACCAGTCGATCTTGCGACTGAGACAGGCGGCCAGCACAGCGTCCTCGACCGATAGTGCGAAGCCGCCATGTTCCGCCGCGTGGTCGAGGGCCGTGACCGTCAGTTCGTCACCGGAGGCCCGGGCGGCGTCGCGATTGCCGATCTCGCCCCGGGCCACCGCATCCACCGTGCCGGCGCGAAGGGCCGCGAGAAGTTCCGCCTCACCGGTTTCGCCGCCGAGATACACCAGCTGGGGCATGGTTCGGGACGGCGGGTAAAGACGCCGCCGGCCGGCCAGATCCGGCGACGCACCGGCGGCGGAGATGACAAAGCGGGCGCCGCCATCGACGATGATGTCGCCGCGCGGGGTCTCCAGGCGCGTGCCGGCGGCGAGGACACCGGCGGCATCGGCGAGCCTCGTCAACCGCAGCAGACGGGCTTCGCCGGTCGTGCCGGCCAGAACGCCGACCCGTACGCCGCTGGTGAGGTCGTTATAGCCGGCAAGACGCCCGGCATCGGCGGCGCGCACCAGCAGCGACTGACGGATCGCGATATGCCCCGAGGTGAAGACGATCTTCGTCTTCCCCGTCGCGTCGCGGGTACGAGACTCGAGAATCGTGATGCCACCGCCGACCATATCGTATGCCGGATCGGCCGGCAGCAGCCAGATGCCGTCCCATGGCTCGATGCCGCGGCGGGAGAACAACCGCGCGCCTTCCAAGGCTTCGAGCGCGGTGAGCAGATCGGCTTCGTAGCCACGATGGATGTTGAATCCGGCCGATTCCGGATCGCTTTCCGAACTGAAGCTCATGGGCGCGAAGTAGGCATAGAAACCGAATTTCAGGACACGCCCATCGGCGATACATGGTCGCGCCGACGACGCGCCGGAGGCGCCGACCATGACAGGCAAAAACATGGCCAAGCCGACGCTCAACGCGGCTATGCGATGCAGGCGAATTCTCATGGCTCAACGGCGCCTTCTTCTCCTGGCGGGGTCGAAACCCGTCCGGTTCGCGGCACGAACGGATGTATCCGGATCGTCAATCAGGTTGCCGGCCCGGTCGCGGCCTTGAGCAGCCGAGGCGGTGGAGCGCCATCGCCGGACGCGGTCAATGAACCGCGCCCTCGATACCAGCCCCAAGCCCGGTTGTTTCATCCGGCGGCTCGCCGGGCGTGTCAGGTAAGCCATTTCGCCTCCGCGCCACGGGTCGCATCCTGCAACTCGCGAATGGTGTGCGCGACCGACCGGCCGATCAGGTCCAGCCTGGCGACCTGCGCGATCCGTGGCTTGAGCCGGGCCAGCTCGCGCTCGACGATCAGGCCGGGCCAGAGAGCGCAGGCATCGGCGAGGCAGATGATAGCGATATCCCGTGGATCGGGGATCAGCTCGCTCAGCAGCACATCCATGATCCGCCGCTTGACCTCGCGCCGCGGAACGTCGTCCACGATCGGGTAGCGGCGGGTACCGATCAGCCAAAGCAGCTTGTCGTCCCGCCGGGCGAGCACGCCGCGGGTCACCAGCCGGTCCAGCAGTTCACGCTGCAGGGTGTCATCCTCGGCAGCGAACGCGTCCACCCAATGGCCGGTCGAACGGCCCTCGCCATCCTCGGCGATTCTCGCCAAAGCATCATCCAGCACCACTTCCCCCAACGGCGCGCGGTCGATCAGGATCAATTTGTGCAGATCGGTGTCGATACGATCGCTCAGGGCCAGGTCCATCAGCAAGGCGCCGACGACGGCGTTGCGCAACGCATGGACCGGCAAGCTGGCGGACAGCTTGCCGGTGTCGTCGTCCAGCACCAGCAGTAGAACTTCTTCGGCAATCGTCAGCATCGCTCGCCTCGACGGAACCCGGATGCTGGTATTATTTACGGCCGGTCGACAGTGTCCATGACCAACTCCCGTCGCGCCGCTATATTGGCGCCTGTACGGGCGACGATCCTTTTTCGGCGGTTGCGGGGACAACGATGAGGGCAAGCGAGATCTACATGATCGTCGGCTTTGTCCTGGCCGGCTATTCGGTGGTTGCCAACGACGCCATCCAGACGCTCGGCACGTTCCTCAGCTCGAACGCCCACCGGCCCTGGTGGCTGCTCTAGATATTCGTCGGCGGTGTCCTGGTGGCGGTGTTCGTGTCTGGCTATCTCGCGCGTGACGGCGACCTGTCCTATGGCAGGTTGGCGCGGATTCCGGAGATTCTGGTCTTCGAGTGGTGGACCCTGATCCCGCCGCTGGTGATCCTCGTACTGACCCGGTTCGGCATTCCTGTCAGCACCACCTTCCTGATCCTCATCGTCTTCAACCCGCGCGGCCTGGAGAGCATGTTCGTCAAATCGATGATCGGCTACGCCATGGCGATCGCGGTCGGCTACCTCGTCTACCGACTGGTGATGCGCGGCCTGGAGCGTCGGTTTATCGAAACCTCGCGAGATCCGCCGGCGGCTTGGTGGACGGTCCTGCAGTGGGGCTCGACCGGGTTCCTGTGGAGCATGTGGCTGATCCAGGATCTGGCCAACATCGTGGCCCATCTACCGCGATCGGTCGGGCCCGGTCTGCTGATCGCCGTGCTTGCCGTGATGCTGGCGCTGCTCGCCTGGATTTTTTTATCGACGCGGCGGCGAGATCCAGCACATCGTCACCACCAAGATCAACACCCGGGATGTCCGCTCGGCGACGGTGATCGATTTCATCTACGGCTCGATCCTGCTGTTCTTCAAGGAATGGAGCGACGTGCCGATGAGCACCACCTGGGTGTTTCTCGGCCTGTTGGCCGGGCGCGAATTCGCCATCGGGATGGATACCTGGCTGCGCACGAATCGGGAGACCGCGATGATCGTCGTCAAGGGCGCCTTCAAGGCCGCGATCGGCCTGGGCATCAGCATCGCCATGGCCCTTGGCCGGCGGTGAGTCGTTTGAAGCCGGGCGATCCGCCCGCGCGTTGCCGCTGCCGACACCGGGGCGTCGGTCGCGAGCCCGGTGGCGGACCGGCGCGCGCCCGTCACTGATGCCCGTGCAGCATGTCTGAATAGGTCGGCAGCGGCCACCTGCGGCCGTCCACCAGCGCCTCCAGCCGATCCGCCGCGGCCCTCGCGGACAGCATCAGCGGTTTGATGGTCTCGTGGGCGTAAGACGCCGATTGCGCGGGGCTATCGTCTGGAAAGTCGTCGAACGCGTCGGAGAGTTGGTCGGTCTCGGCAAGCAACTCACGAACGAGATTATCCTTTTCATCGAACAACTTGGAAGCATAACCGGAATCGATGCTCGTGCGGGCATCCTCGATGGCGACAGGAATAACGAGCGTCCGCAGGATATTCAGTAGAGTTTGTGCCTCGATTCGCAGTTCCGCCGCATACGCGTCCTGGAGGACGCTCTGACGCGCCGTGATCTCCCGTTCGTTGAAGATGCCGAGCTCACCGAAGAGCTTGATGTTCTTGGCCGACGTCAGCGCCTGATATGCCTCGGGACTGCTCTTCAGATGGATCAGTTCTGACTTTTCGGCGTGCTCGTACAACTCCTCGGAGTAGCCGTTTCCGCTGAACAGCGCGCCCCGGTTCTCCCGGATGGTCTTGCGGATGACCTCATCGACCGACTCGCCGGCATCGATCTGGTCGCACATATGCTTCAGGCTGTCGGCCAGCGCCGCGTTGACCATCGTCAGCGGAAAGGCGATATGCTGGTTCCCGCCCACCGCCCGGAACTCGAACCGGTTGCCGCACCACGGGAACGGCGCGGTGCGGTTGCGGTCTTCCAGGCTCGCTTTGATGTCGGCCACCGGCGCCGATATCTCGATCTGTTTGTGCTGGGCGCCGTAGGCGGTGAATTTGCCGCCTTCGGCGACCGTCTTGATATGCGCCTCGAGGCTGGCACCGAGATGGAGCGTGATGATCGCCGGCGGCGCTTCCTGCGCACCCAGCCGATGATCGTTACCGGCAGTGGACACCCCGCAACGCAGCAAATCGCCATGTCGGTTCACGCCGCGCAACAATGCGGCGACAAAGGCGATGAAACGCCGGTTGTCGTTCTCGGTTTCTCCCGGCACGAACAGGTTGAGCCCGGTGTCGGTGTTAAGGCCCCAGTTGTTGTGTTTGCCGTTGCCGTTGATGCCGGCAAACGGCTTCTCGTGGAACAGGATGGCGAAACCGTGGTCGAAGGCGAGGTCGCGGAGCACGTCCATCGCCAGTACGTTGGTGTCGGCCGCGAGGTTCGCCAAGCTGAATATGGGTGAGATCTCGTGCTGCGCTGGCGCCACCTCGCTGTGGGTACAGTGAATCGAGATCCCGAGCTCCCACATCCTGTCGCGCGCCTCCGCCACGTAGCGGTTCACCCGCGGCGGCAGTCTGGCGAAGTAGTTGGTCGACAGCTCCTGACCGCGAAGCGGCGGCGCCCCCACCAGGGTGCGGCCTGTCGCCACCAGATCGGGTCGCGCTAAGTATTTTTCCCGATCGATCAGAAAGAACTCTTGCTCCCAACCGACGTTGCACAGAACCTGCCTGGTGTCGGCGTCGCCGAGATGCGTCAAAAGCCGCAGGCTCTGCTCGTTGACCGCGAGATCGGCGCGCAACAGCGGGGTTTTTTGGTCAAGCGCCTCGCCGTTCCAGGAAACGAAGGCAGACGGTATATACAGTGTTTGCCGATAGACGAAGGGCGGCGATCCGGTGTCCCAGCCGATATAGGCCGCCGCTTCGTGGGTTTCGCGCAAGCCGCCGTTGGGGAATGACGACCCGTCGGTCTCGGTCTGGAACAATTCGGAGCCGGACAGATCCATCATCAGCCGACCGGTGGCGAAATCCACCGCGACAAAGGTTTCGAGCTTCTCACCATGAATCGGCCCGCGTATCGGCGAGAACCAGTGCGAATAGCCGATGCAACCTTTCGACTGGGCCCACTCCCGTATCGATAGCGCCAGCGCGTCCGCGGGTTCTCGGTCCATCGGCAGCCCGGTCGCCCGGCACCGCGCAAAGGCGTAGTAAACATCCGGGTCGACCAGCTTCTTTAGGATCGCCTCATCCAGCACATTGCTGTTCATGTTGGCGAGCGCGGGCGGCAGGGCGGCCGCCTGCGTCGGTGCATCATAAGTGGAGCGCGTGATCGTCACCGAGGTGTCCTTCCCAAATTACCTGTGCCTCATGGCGAAACTACCAGAAAAGATAATAGGCACCGCCACCGCCAAGAACAACAGGGTGCCCCGGTTCACGATATATGAGATGCCGGTTCGCCGCCGGGATTGCCGCGTCGAGTCCGCGCGCGCCTTCGCGTCGCAGCCGCCGGCTGCGAGGATGATCGCACTTGAGCCGACTTCCCGGCGCCGCCCGGAACGCTTCCGCCAAGCATTCGGGCGGCGTCGGCCCTTTCTCGATCGTCGCAGATTTTGAGCCACGCACTCGAATAGTCGGTTTAAAGTTGGTAACTTTGCTTCCGTTCCCAATCGGCAAACTGGGAGAGAGGATGTATGCGATGCGGCGGATGACGAGGCGAACAATGCTCCGCTCCGGTCTTGGCGGATGCCTGATGGCGCCTTTGTCAATCTCTCTTGGTGTGGCTAAGGAAACGACTGGACCAAGCGAGGCGGAGATCGTCCTCGGCATGTCGGCGGCGTTCTCCGGCCCGTCGCGAGGGCTCGGCATCGAGCTCTATCGCGGCGCCAGCGCCTATTTCACCCATGTTAACAGGGCCGGCGGCGTGCGCGGCCGCGAGATCGTCCTCAAAACCTATGACGACGGCTACCAGCCCGACCCGTCGGTCGCGAACACGATGACACTGATGCTGAAGGACCACGTCTTCGCGCTGTTCGGCTACGTGGGCACGCCGACCGTGACCCGGGTGCTGCCGATGCTGAAGAAGTTCCAGGAGTGCAAGGTCTATCTGTTCTTTCCCTTCACCGGCGCCCAGCCGCAGCGCGAGCCGCCTTACGGCGAGTTCGCCTTCAACCTGCGCGCCTCGTACCGTCAGGAAACCGCCGGGTTGGTCGATAATTTTGTCGCCATCGGCCGACGGCGCATCGCCGTGTTCTACCAGGCCGACGCCTATGGCCGCAGCGGCTGGGCCGGGGTGCGGCAGGCGCTCAGGAAATACGGCGAACGGATCGTCGGCGAGGCCACGTACCGGCGCGGCGAGAAGTTCAGCGGCAGCATGCGCCAACAGGTCGAGATTCTGAAGCCAGCGAAGCCCGACGCGGTCATCTGCATCGGCGCCTATGCCGCCTGCGCGGCGTTCATCCGCGACTCGGTTGATCTCGGCCTGCAGGTTCCGATCGCCAACCTCTCCTTCGTCGGCAGCGAGAACCTGCTGCAGCTGATCACCGAGGGCCGCCAGGACAGCCGGCGCTACACCCGGCTGCTGGTGAACTCGCAGGTCGTGCCGAGCTACGAGGACGTCTCGATCCCGGCGGTGCGCGAATACCGCGAGCTGATGCGGCGCTACGATCCCCAGGCGCCCCGGGAACTGCTGAAGGAACGCTACACCCCCTTGTCGCATAGTTTCGTCAGCCTGGAGGGCTTCCTCGACGCCAAGCTGATGGTCGAGGTGCTGCGCCGCCTCGGTGACAACCCGGAACGAAGCAAGCTCGAAAGCGCGGTCTTCACGGTCAATGACTTCGATCTCGGCATCAGCGAACGGGTCTCCTTCGGCGCCACCCGCCGGCAGGGTCTGCAGGGGGTTTACTACACCGTTGTAGAGGCGGATCGTTTCGTCACCCTGGACAACTGGGAAGGGAGGTTTTCGTGAGATGAAGATCCAAAGACTGTTTCAGAGGACGTTGTTCGGCATTTTCTTCCTGTTCGGGCTGATCGGCGTATCGACCTCGATTCTGTGCATCTACACGGTCGATACCCATCTCTCGAAGGAATACGAGAGCAACAGCAAGGGCATCGCCAAGACCATCGCCGACGCCAGCGTCGACATCATCCTCAATCGCGACCTGTCGGTCCTGCAATCCCTGATCGACCAATTCGTCGAGATTCAGGGCATTAGTTACATCTACATCACTAGCGAATCGGGCGAGTTTCTCGCTCACACCTTCGTGCCCGGCATTCCCGAAGAGATCCGCAACAGCGATTCGTTCAGCACCGCGACCATCGAGCGCAGCCTGCCCGGAATGGGCGACTTCGTCGAGGTCAGCAGCCCGGTTCTCACCGGCGTCGCCGGCAGCGTTCACGTCGGCATGGACATGGGGCTGATCGTCCTGAAGATTCAGCGAGCGATCGGCCAGCAGGTCTATCTGATCTCGATAATATTCGTCGTCGGCGTCTTCGCCGCCATCTGGTTCGTCAATCTCGCCGCCAAGCCGATCGAAAGGCTTCTTGCCTATGCCGTGGGCCTCGCGCGCGAGGACGGCGCAGCGACGGACGACCGGCTGCTCGCCCGCAACGACGAGATCGGAGAACTCGCCCGCCTCTTTCTCTATGTCACCGGTGCCGCCGAGACATCAGTGGTCGAGGGCGCGCGACCGGGCGGTCGTGTCTAATCCCGCCGTGCCGCGGGCCAGGCGTGGAGCCGGGCGATGATCCCGCGCGCGGTCATCGTCTTGCTCTGCACCATGCTGCAGATCTGCTTCGGGACGGTGTATGCTTGGAGCTTTTTTCAGACGCTCCTGGTCGCTCAGCTCGGCTGGTCGTTCACCGACTCCGCGATCGCGTTCAGCGTCGCCATCTTCTCGCTCGGCACCTCGGCCGCATGGGCCGGCGCGGCCCTGCCCAGGCTCGGGCCGCGCCGGTTGGCGCTGGCCGGCAGCGTGATGTTTTCGGGTGGCTATCTGATCGCCGGCCTGGCCCTGCATCTCGACGCCATTTTGCTGTTCTATCTCGGCTACGGCGTGATCGGCGGCGCCGGGATCGGGCTCGGCTACGTGACGCCGGTCGCCACGGCGGCGAAATGGTTCCCCGATCGCAAGGGGCTGGCGACGGGGATCGTGGTCATGGGTTTCGGCCTCGGCGCGCTCCTGCTGAGCAAGGTGTTGGCGCCCCTGCTGGTGCTGCGAACCGAGGGCGACCTGCCGCTGGTCTTCGCCTGGCTCGGCGTCGTCTTTGCCGCCATCCTGATCCCTTCGAGCCTGGCGCTGCGCGATCCGCCGGCGGATTTCGCCGCAGCGCCGACGAACGCGCCTGACGAGGCGGAGTCGGACGACGATGCCGGCCCGGTCGCGCTCTATCTTCACTCGCCGGAATTCGCGATGATGTGGCTCGTCTTCTTCTTCAACATCGCGGCCGGAATCTCTGTCATCAGCTTCCAGTCATCGCTGCTGCAGGACGTCTGGGGGCTCGCCGATCCGACGATCGAGCCGGAGACGCTGGCCGAATACGGGGCGACGCTGATCGCCGTCAGCTCGCTGTGCAACGGCGCCGGGCGGCTGTTTTGGGGATTGCTCTCGGACCGGATCGGTCGCGTCCGGGTGTTTCGGATTCTCCTCGCCAGTCAGATGGTTGTCTTCGGCGTTCTGATGACCGAACGCGACCCGTGGGTTTTCTCGGCCCTTGTCTGCTATGTGCTACTGTGTTTCGGTGGCGGCTTCGCGACTATGCCCTCCTTCGTTCTCGACGTCTTCGGTGCCAAGCGGATGTCGGTGATCTACGGGGCGGTCTTGACGGCCTGGGCGGCGGCGGGCATCGTCGGCCCGCTCTATGTCGGTAATCTGAAGGACCAGTATCCCGATCGCGCCGTCACCTACTGTTTCCTGATTGGCGTGCTGATCCTCGGCCTAGGTTACGTGTTCTCCTACTTGTTGAACGACGGCCGGATCCGCCTTGGCCGGCCGACCCTGGAGAGCACGCTGCGTCAGTATGGTATTCAACCGCGAACGCGGAATTAGCCCCTCGGTATCCTGGAGCCGGGTGCCAAGGGGTCGCTGGCCGGGCAGCAACGACCAAGGGACGGCCGTCAGTCACTCTGGCGATTGACAAAGACGGAGCGATCTTTCCATTGTAGGGATAAAGTGGGAGAGAGCGATCAAGCGGAAGCCCAACAAGATTCTGGTGGTCGACGACGAGCCGGATCTGGAACAGCTCGTGCGCCAGCGAATGCGCCGCGAGATTCGCGGCGGACAGTATGAGTTCGTGTTCGCGCGCAACGGGATCGAAGCGCTCGTGCAATTGAACGAGCATCAGGATATCGACATGGTCCTCTCGGACATCAACATGCCCGAGATGGACGGCCTAACGCTGCTCGAGCAAATCCCGGCGGTCGATCCCAATGTGCGCTCGGTGGTGGTCTCCGCCTATGGCGACATGAAAAACATCCGCACGGCGATGAACCGAGGCGCCTTCGATTTCGTCACCAAGCCGATCGATTTCGAGGATCTGCGGCTCACCATCGGCCGCACCCTGGAGCATATCGGGCTGTGGCGCTCGGCCCTCGAATCCCGGGACAAGCTGGTCGCGCTGGAAAACGAGCTCGATTTGGCCAGCCGGATGCAGCAATCGATCCTGCCGACGAGCTTTCCCGAGACCGCTGGCTATCGGGTCTTCGCCAGGATGGAGCCGGCGCGCGCGGTCGGCGGGGACTTTTTCGACGTGCTGCCGCTGCCCGGCGATCGCGTGGGACTCGCGGTGGCCGATGTCTCGGACAAGGGCGTCCCGGCGGCGTTGTTCATGATGTCCAGCCGCACCTTGCTCAGGGGTGCTGCGATCGGTCATTCCGATCCGGGCGATATGATGCGCGAGGTCAATCATCTGCTCTGCGAGAACAACGACGCAGCGATGTTCGTCACCGTCTTCCTGGCGGTCTTCGATCCGGCCAGCGGCGAGCTCGTTTATGTCAATGGCGGGCACAATCCGCCGCTCGTTCTGCACGTCGACGGGACCGCGACGCTACTGCCGGCGACCGAGGGGGTCGCCCTCGGGATCGCCCCCGATGTCGAATACGGCAAGGGGTCGGTGATCCTGTCGCCGGGCGAGGCGGTGGTCTTCTACACCGACGGCGTGACCGAGGCGGAGAACGGCGACGGCGGGCAGTTCGGCCTCGACCGGCTGCGCGAGCTTTTCGCCGCCGGCCCGCCCGGCGACGCCCGCGGCGTCACCGCAGCGGTGTTCGATGCGGTACACTCGTTCGCCGACGGCGCGCCCCAGTTCGACGACATCACCTGTCTGACGTTGTGGCGCGGTAAGGGGGAGGGGTGAGTGGAGGGGTGAGCGTGGAACTGTCGCTGCGCATGGCGACGACACACGACGCGCTTCCCCGCATCGACGCGGCGATCGAGGCGTTCTCGCGGCGGGAGAACTGGTCTCCCCGTCTTGAGTTTCAGATCAAGCTGGTTATCGAGGAACTGGCGATCAATGTCATCAAGCACGGCGGCTGCATCGGCGGGACGGCCGAGATCAGGTTGATCTCCGATCCCGATCAGGTGAGGATCGAATTCAGCGACGGGGGGCGCCCTTTCGATCCGTTGACCGAGAGCCCCCCGCCCGATACCAGCTCTGGGATCGAGGACCGCCCGGTCGGCGGGCTCGGCGTCTATCTCGTGCGCACCATGGTCGAGGAGGCGAGCTATCGCCGCGAAGGGGGCCGAAACCGCCTGACCCTGGTCAAGCGGAGGGATGGATGACAGGGCGGCTCGGCCGGTGCGGGGCCGCCTTGCTGGCAGCGGCCTTGGGCGGGGCGCCGGTAGCCTTGGCCGACGCGCCGGGAGTCTCGACGGAGCGCATCCTGTTCGGCCAATCCGCGGCCTTCAGCGGCCCGGCCCAGGATCTCGGCCGCAACATGCGGCTCGGGATCGAGGCGGCGTTTGGCGAGGCGAACGCGCGCGGCGGCGTCTTCGGCCGTCGGCTCGAACTGTTGTCGCTGGACGACGCCTATGAGCCGGAGGCCGCGATCGCCAACACCCGCCGACTGATCTTCGAAGACGGCGTGTTCGCCATGATCGGCGCCGTCGGCACGCCAACCTCGCGCTCCGCGACGCCGATCGCCGCTTCCGCCGGCGTGCCCTATGTCGCGCCGTTTACCGGCGCCGCCTTCCTGCGCGAGGCGAAGTGGCGCAATGTTATCAATCTGCGCGCTTCCTATTTTCAGGAAACTGAGAAGATGGTCGATCGCCTGATGCGCGACCTCGGCATCGACCGCATTGCGGTGTTGTATCAGGATGACTCCTTCGGCCGGGCGGGCTATCGCGGCGTGCTGCGGGCGCTCAGCCGGCGCGACCTGAAGCCGGTGGCGACCGGCGTCTACCCGCGCAACACCACTGCGGTCAAAACCGCCCTTCTGGACCTGCGCGCTGGCGACCCCGGCGCGGTGATCCTGGTCGGCGCCTATCAGCCGGTCGCGACGCTGATCGCCTGGGCCCGGCACATCGGGTTCGAGCCGGTATTCATCACCATCTCCTTCGTCGGCAGTAACGCCCTGGCGCGCGCGCTCGGCCCGGCCGGTGCCGGCGTCTTCGTCACCCAGGTCGTGCCCTTCCCGACGGCGGACCGGCTCCCGGTCGCGGCGGCCTATCGCCGGGCGCTGGCGGCGCACGCGCCCGAAGCGCGTCCCGGTTTCGTCTCCTTCGAAGGATATCTCGCCGGACGCCTCGCCATCGTCGCGCTCGAACTGTGCGGCCAGCGGCCCGATCGGACCTGTTTTCTCTACGGTCTGAGGCGTCTGGAGGCGGTCGATCTCGACGGTTTCGAACTGCGCTACGGCGCCGCCGACAATCAGGGCTCCGATGCGGTTTTCCTGACGGTCATCGGCGATGACGGACGCTATCATCCGGTCGAGACGCTCCGAGACGCGCCGCGGCGATGATCGAGTTATCCAAACGCCTGCTGCGAAGCTGCTTTCGCATCTCCTCGCAGCTCAATCTCGGCATTGGCGCGGCCGTCGCCTTCACCATCGTCGCCAGCCTGGTCGGTTGGATCTCCTTCGAGCGGGTCGGCGACATCCAACGTCGGGTCAATGAGGGCAGCGTTCCCGAGATCGCGGCCGCCTTCACGGTGGCGCGGCAGAGCGGCGCCCTGGTGGCCGCGGCCCCGCGCCTGACTACCGCGGCCACCCCCGACGACCTAGCGCGCATCGCCGGCAAAATCGCTGAGGACCGCATGGCCTTCGAGGCGCAACTGACAGGGCTGGTGGAGTTGGGGCAGGACGCGGCGCGCTCGCAGCCGATCCGCCAGCGCGGCGAGGCGCTGACCGCCAGTATCGAGGCGATCGAGGCCTCGATGTCGGAGCGCTTCGAGTTGTCCGCGCTGCGGCGGGCGCGGCGCCAGGAACTGGCGTCGCTTCGCGGCGAGCTGACCGGCCTTCTGGTCCCGTTGATCGACGATCAGCTGTTCTACACGATGACCGGCCACCGAAATCTCGGCGCGGCGCCGGCCCCGCGCAGGCGGCATTTTACGCCGGCGGAGATCAACCGCTATCGTCACCTGGCCGAGCTTCGGGCCGCCGCCACGATCGGGGCGCAGCTTCTGGCGACCGCTTTCAACGTCTCGGACGCAGCCCTGTTGGAGCCGTTGCGGGAGCGCTTCGAGGCCGCGGCGCGCGGCATCGAGCGACACCTGGCGGCGCTCGGGACGGCACCGGCGCGCCAGCGGCTCGGCCCGCTCTTCGCCCGGCTGATTGAGCTCGGCGCCGGGCCCGATGGAGGGTTCGGCCTGCGCGCCCGGGAGATCGCCCTCGAAAGGCGGCAGCGGGACCTCCTGCAGCGCAATCGAGGCCTCGGCATCGAGCTCGTGGCGGCGGTCGAGAGCCTGGTCAGCGCCGCCCGCGCCAGCGCCGAAACGGCCACCCGCGCCTCGGCCGAGGCCATCGTCGCCGGGCGCAATCTGTTGCTGCTGATCAGCGCCGCTAGCATCGTCGGCGCGGTGTTGATCGCCTGGTTGTTCGTCGGACGTGTGTTGTCGCGCCGCCTGGGCCGGCTTTCCGAGCGGATGCGCGGCATGGCCGAGGGCGATCTCGAAGGCGCGGTGGAGATCGCCGGGCGCGACGAAGTGGCGGATATGGCGGCGGCGTTGGAGGTCTTTCGCCGCCACGCGCTCGAGGTTCAGCGGCTGAACCTGGTGGAGAAGCTGGCCGAGGAGCTGCGCGGCAAGAACGACCAGCTCGTGCAGGCGCTGGCCGAGCTAGAGCGAACGCAGGATCAGATTGTCATGCGCGAGAAGCTGGCGGCGCTCGGCGAGCTCACCGCCGGAGTCGCCCACGAGATCAAGAACCCGCTCAATTTCATCAAGAATTTCTCGGAAGTCTCGGAGGAGTTGTTGCAAGAGATGTTGGTCGAGATCCCGAGGGCCACCGGCGAGGGCGACAGGGAGCCGGACGAGGAAAGCCGGGAGCTGATCGAGGAGATCGGCGGCGATCTTGCCGGGAACCTGAAACGCATCCACGAGCACGGCGAGCGGGCCAATCAGATCGTGCAATCCATGCTGATGATGGGCAGCGCCTCGGGCGAGCGGCTGGCGACCGATATCAACGCCCTGCTCTCCGAGCACGCGCGGCTTGCTTATCACAACGCGCGCGTGAGCGATCCGGCCTTCCGCCTGGATGTCGAAGAAGATTTCGACCCCGAGCTCGGCGAAAGCGAAGTCATTCCCCAGGACCTCGGCAGGGTGTTCCTGAACATGGTGAGTAATGCCTGCTACGCGACTGACGAGAAGCGCCGCACCACCGCCAGCGACCAGCCCACCGACGAAGCGGCGGCGGACTATGAGCCGAGGCTGCGGCTAGCGACCCGGCGCCTGACGGACCATCTCGAAATCCGCATTCGCGATAACGGCAGCGGCATTCCACCCGATGTCGTCGACAAGATATTCAATCCATTTTTCACCACCAAGCCGACGGACCGGGGCACCGGGCTGGGCCTTTCCCTGTCGAACGACATCGTCCGCCAACATGGGGGAAACATCCGGGTCGATTCCGAGCCCGATGCGTTTACCGAAATGATCATCGAACTGCCGGCGAACGCGGCCCAGCCCCCGTCCTGCTAAGGATAGGTTCAGCCGCCCGTCTCGGTCAGCGCCTCCGCCTTGGTGCCGTGAATCTTGATGATCTTGTCGAATCCGGCCATATCGAAGACCTCCCCGATCGGTTCGGCGAGCGAGCACAAGGCGAACTTCGCGTCGCGTTTCCCGAGGTCCTTGGCGATCAACAGAATCGCTCTGAGCCCCGCGCTGCTGACGTAAGAGACGCCTTCAAGATCCATGATCACCACGGCGTCCTCCTCGCTGATGGCGGACTTCATCGTATCCTCGAACTCGTGGGCGGTGATGCCATCGATACGGCCCTCGACCTCGGCGACCAGGGTTCCGTCTTGCCGCTCGGTTCTCACTTCCATCGCCGTGTCCTTTTTTGCTCACCGCCCGCTTCGGCTCCGCGAGTGCCGCGGCGGCTATAGCGCCGCCTCGCCGGTCTCGCCGCCGTTGATCCGCTGCGCGCCGACCACCTCGCAGACGAAGATCTTGCCGTCGTCGTCCTGGTTGGTGCCGGCGGTTCGGCGGATCGCCTCCATCACCGGTTCGACCAACTCGTCGGTCACCACCGCCTCGATCTTCACCATCGGCATGAAAGCGATCTGGTATTCCGTGCCCCGGTGCATCTCGGCATGGTCCATCTGCCGGTCGAACCCCTTGACCTCGCTCGCAATCAGGCCGGTAACCCCGACCTCGACCAGCGCCGCGTGTACCGGGTCGAGCTTGTGCGGTTTGACCACCGCCCTGATCAGCTTCATCGGCTTAGCGTCCTCCATGCCCGATCAGAAATCATAACCCCTTTCGCCATGGGCAGCAAGATCGAGGCCCACCATTTCGTCTTCCTCGTCGACCCTGAGACCACCGGTCAGCGCCGCCGTGATCTTCACAATCGCGAAGGTGGCCAGGGCCGACCACGCCGCGGTGGCGAGCAGACCGACCACCTGAACGCCGAACTGCTTGGCGATCGTCATATCCTCGGCCAAGCCGTTCCCGCCCAGCGCCCCGACGGCGAGGCCGGCGACCAGCAGTGAACCCAACATGCCGCCGACGCCATGCACGGCAAAGACGTCAAGGGAGTCGTCGATCTTCCATCGCTGCTTGACCAGTTCTGTCGCGAAGAAGCAGACCGCGCCCGCGGCCACGCCCAGGATCAAGGAGCCGACCGGGCCGATGAAGCCCGAAGCGGGCGTGACTGTGGCGAGACCGGCGATGACGCCGGTCGCGGCGCCGACGACAGAGGCCTTGCCGAACTTGATCCACTCGATAGCCGACCAGGTTGCGGCCGCGGCGGCCGCGGCGATGTGGGTGGCGGCGATGGCCATGCCGGCGCCGCCATCGGCAGCCAGTTGACTGCCGCCGTTGAAGCCGAACCAGCCGACCCAGAGCAGCGCTGCCCCCGCCGCCGTCATGCCGGGATTGTGCGGCGGATGGACCTGATTGGGAAAGCCGCGGCGGCCGCCCAGCATGACAGCGATGACAAGCGCCGATACGCCGGCGGTCGTGTGCACCACCAGGCCACCGGCGAAGTCCATGATTCCGAGCGCGCTGAGCCAACCGCCGCCCCAGATCCAATGGCAGATCGGCGCGTAGACCACGATGAGCCACACCCCGCTCAGAATGAGGACGGCCTGGAACTTGACGCGCTCGACATAGGCGCCGACCATCAGGGCCGGGGTGATGATGGCAAAAGTCATCTGGAAAACGGCGAAGACGATCTCGGGAATCGAGCCGTTCAAGGCGTCCGGCGTCACGCCGGCGAAGAAAGCCTTGCCGAGGCCGCCGATGATGCCGCCGACGCTGTCGGCAAAGGCCAGGCTGTAGCCGAGGATCAGCCAGAGCAGGCTCGCAACGCAGGTGATCGCGAAACATTGCATGATCACCGACAGCACGGCCTGGGAGCGCACCAGCCCGGCATAGAACATCGCCAAACCCGGCAGGGTCATCAACAGAACCAGCGCGCTGGCGACGATGATCCATGCGCTGTCGCCGGCGCTGAAAGCCGCCTCCGCCGCCCAAGCCGGCTGAGGCAGGACGGAAGCCAACGGAATCGCGAAAGCTGGGCCGAAATGCCGACGCACGATCATCCCCCTCCTTTGACACCCGACCAGCAAATCATTTCTGGATGAACACCGCAACCCCGGTGTCGCTAACTGTCGCTAACACGATGTGGGCCGGGTCGCCACTGGCGGAAATGGATCTCGGCTGGTGGTCATAGCCTTGGTTCGCCAGACCACTGTAGGCTGACCAGCCATCGGTTCGGACGGTCGCGCCAGGCGCCACGGTTGTTTGGACAAACGGGATCAGGCTCCTCGCAGCCACATCCTCGACGCGGCTCATTCGGATCCGGCCAGTGCCCCGCCCTCGGACTTCCGCCGCAATCGCGACGATCGACTTGGTCTTCGTCTGTCGCCCCACGACGCCGGTTTCCCGGCCGCCCACATAGGTTTCGTCCACCTCGACCGCGCCGCCCAGGAGATCACGCCCCGGCCTCACCATGGCGCGCCGCAACTTGTGCAGCCAAGCCCAGGCGGTCTGATAACTGCCCAGGCCAAGAATGCGTTGCAGGCCGAGCGCACTGACCCCGTGCTTCTGGTTGGTCACGTACCACATCGCCTGGAACCAAAGGCGCAATGGCTTTCGAGTGCCCTCGAAGATCGTCCCCGCCGTCACCGATGTTTGACGCTGACACCGGTTGCATCGCAACTGACCCCGCGCCGTCGGCCAGGCGTCGGTTCCGCAGCAAGACGGGCATCGAAAACCTTCCGGCCAACGAACACGCCCAAGAAACTCCGCACACGCCGTCTCCGACACGAACCACGCGTCGAATTCAGTCAGGGTGCGCGGGTAGTCGACCCCGCCTTCGGGATGGGATGCCGGGTTCGCCATCCCAACATATTGACATCACGAGAGCGAAGTGGATACCCTATACACACGATATGACCGGTCTATGTAACAGATGATTTGTCCGGTTTTAGATTTCCTCCAAATCTGGAGGAATCGGATGCGCCGGACGGAGCAGTTGCAGGGACTGAGATTGATGAAGTTCGAGGATGTCTACGGACGCTGTTATCGGGGTGATTTGAGCCAGGCCGAGGCCTCGGAGATCCTGGGCATGTCGGAGCGGACGTTCCGGCGCTGGCGGGAGCGCTATGAGGCCGAGGGTGCCGCGGGTTTGTACGACCGGCGCCTTGAGCGGGTCTCGGCGCGCCGCGCGCCGGTGGACGAGGTGATGCGGGTGCTGGAGCTGTTCGAGACGCGCTACCCGGACTTCATACAGTCGCGTCAGGCTTCGTCGACGCTCCCGAGCGCCACCGGTCCAAGCGTGAACTTCCGGGATTGGCCTTCCGCGTGCCGGTGATAGACGTAGCTCTTGTGCCCCGACGGCCTGACCCGGATCCCGAACCCGGCGATACGGGTGTCCCAAACCATGTATTCGACATCCCCGCCTTTGAGCTTGCCGATCCTTGCATCGGTCAGCTTGATCTTCCTTGCCATGGCTCAGGCCCTCCGCAGGACCGACGAGACGGTATCGACCGCCTCTCGGGCCGCCGCATCGGCAAAGTTGGTGTATTTGAGCGTGGTCCCCGGATGATCGTGCCCCAGCAACCGGCCTATGGTCAGGACGGTTTCGCCATGCATGAGGGCGATGCTGGCGTAGGTGTGCCTGAGATCGTGCGGCCGGACATCGCGCAGACCGGCTTCCGTGCGCACATCCCGCCAGAAACCTGTGATATCCGACAGATGGTCCAAGTTCCCCCAACTCGATGGAAAGACCCATGCGCTATTCCTAGGTAACCGGTCCAGGACCTCCCGCGCGGCGGACGACAGCCAGACCGTTCGCGGCCCGTTCTTGCTATCCCGCAGGAACAGTTTGCCTTCCCTGTAATCCTGCCATTTGAGTGTCAGCAGTTCGCCTTTTCGGCACCCCGTCAGTAACAACAGCCGGATAACGGCTACCTGGAACGGGCGCGTCTCGACATAACGGTTCAGAACCTCGACGACGCGGCGGATCTCATCCGGTGACAGGAAGCGTTCCCGCGCACGGCGGCGGTAACGCTTGATGTCTTTGCAAGGGTTGCTGTCCTCTGGCCTGTATCCGTACACCTCGGCCTGCCGCAGGATGACCGATAGCACCGGCAGCGACCGGTTCGCCGAGGCCGGCTTCGCGTGAAGGGATTCGAACCATTCCAGCACCTCCCGCCGCGTAATGCCGGCAATCGGCCGCCCCTTGAACCAGGGCAGAATATTGTTCTGGTAGTAGTTCAGGTTGACGGCAAACGTGCGCGGTTTCCAGTGCCTCCGGTAATAGGAGAACACCTCGTCGGCCACCGCCTCGAAAGCGATCTCCGCCGGTAGATCAGGGATACTCTCCTGCCCTTTCCTGATACCCGCCAACAATGATCGCGCTTGCGACCGGGCCTCGGCCTCGGGCATTGCGTCGGCATCGCCGATCTTCGTCCAGCGGCGTCGTCTTTCGTGTTGCGTTTGCAGGAAGTAGCTTTTCTTGCCCGAAGGCAGGATCCTGATCCCGAAGCCTTTAAGGTCGGTATCGCGGATGTCGTAGGTAGAGTTTCGTGGTTTTAGACGGTCGACACGATGTTGGTTTAGGGAAAGATTCCGCATGTTCTTTTCTCCCGTTTCGGGTTGCAACCGGGGCAGGTTTGCGATGCATACCCCGAGGAGAACGGGAGAAAAAACGGTGCTAAAGTGGGCAGTTTTGCTTGAGTTTTAACGTGCACATTCTGTGCAGAGGTGTGACAAGTCTACGAAACCGTAGATAGTACATAAAAGAGAACATTACAAGAACATTCTACGGTTGGGACCGGGTCGATCGCTTGGAGAATCGAGATTTGAAGCGCCCGGTGCGGGACAGGCTGTCAATCGGCGTCCAAAATTGACCCCCAATCGGCGTGCAATATTGACCCCCCTGAGTGGCACGGCGGAGGTTGTCCCGGTAGTCAATAGGGGGGACCCGAGCGGCTTCGTGTAGCGCCTTGCGGTGCGCGGAGCGAAGCCGCGTGGGAGGTACGGGTTGACCCAGCGGGGCAAGCGGGCCGCAGGCACGGCCTGCCGGGTCAGCAGCGGTTCTTGAAGCGCCAGCTCTCGTTGCCGGTCTCGATGATCTCGCAATGGTGGGTCAGGCGGTCGAGCAGCGCGGTGGTCATCTTGGGGTCGCCGAAGACGGAGGGCCATTCGCCGAAAGCGAGGTTGGTGGTGACGATGATCGAGGTGCGCTCGTAGAGCCGGCTCATCAGGTGGAAGAGCAGCTGGCCGCCGGCCTGGGCGAAGGGCAGGTAGCCAAGTTCGTCGAGGATGACGAAGTCGCGTCGGACGAGTTGGTCCGCGGTACGGCCTTGGCGTCCGGAGCGGAGTTCGGCCTCGAGGTGGTTGACCAGGTCGACGACGTTGTAGCAGCGGCCACGGGCGCCCTTTCTGATACAGGCGCGGGCGATGGCGACGGCGAGATGGGTCTTGCCGGTGCCGGTGCCGCCGACCAGCACGATGTTGCGCTTGCTCTCCAGGAAGTCGCCGCCGGCGAGTTCCTGGATCAGGGGCTCATTGCCCGGGGAAGCGGCGAAGTCGAAGTCGGCCAGCTCCTTGGCCGTCGGCAGCTTGGCGGACGTCATCTGGTACTTGATGGAGCGCGCCTGCTTGTCGGCGACCTCGGTCTGCAGCAGCGTACCGATGATCTGCTGCACCGGATGACGGCGCTTGAGCCCGTCGGCGAGGATGTCGTCGTAGGCGGCGCGCATGCCTGCAAGCTTCAGTGCCGTCATCATCGCCAGCACATCATGACGCTCCATGACCGGCCTCCCTCAGGCGGTCGTAGCGGCGGCAGTCGGCCACCGGCTGGTGGCGAAGCTGCAGGCCCTCGGGCGTTGGGATGGCCGGCGGCGGTGCCGGCTGGCACTGCCGGGCGAGGATGTTGAGCACGACGTCGGCGCTGCAGGCGCCGAAGTCGAGCGCCTCGGCACAGGCCGCCTCGACCGCCTCCAGCCCGTCCTCCTGAACCGCCGCGAGGATCCTCACGAACTGCCTGTCACCGTCGTCGCAACCCGTCAGCCGGGCCCGTATGCGGCCGAGCGCGCCGGGCAGTTGCCAGCCCTTGAAGGGCGCGCCGTTCCTCAGCGCACCAGGCTTCCGCGTCAGGATCGGCACGTAGTGCCACGGATCGTAGGCGATCTCACCGCGCCCGAAGCTCCGGGGATGCTCGGCGACGGTCTCGCCGTCCTGGCGGATGACGATCCGATCGGCGTAGGCCCGCACGTCGACCGGCCGCCCGACGGCACGGGCGGCGACGCTGTAGTGGTTGTTGTCGAAGCGCACCAGACAGGTCTTGGACACCGCCACCTCGGTGGCGTGGAAGCCGTCGAAGGGGCCGCGATAGGCCATCAGGAAGGGCCGCTCCTCCTCGAACACCTGCCACACCGTCTTGCCCTCGATCGTCGGATGCGGCCGCTTCTTGGCGTCCTCGATACACCGATCCATCAGCCACGCGTTGATCTCGGCGTAGGAGCGGCCCCGCGGGATGGGCACGAACAGGCGGCCGCGGACGTCACCCACCTGCCTCTCGACCTGCCCCTTCTCCCAGCCCGCACCCGGAGTGCACGCCACCGGCTCCACCAGATGGTGGGAGCACAGCTCCAGAAAGCGCCGGTTGTAGGCGCGCTCCTTGCCCACGAAGACCATGCTCACCGCCGTCTTCATGTTGTCGTAGATGCCCCGCCGGCAGACCCCGCCGAAGAAGTGGAAGGCCCGTTCGTGCGCCTCGAACACCATCTCCTGGCTCTCGCGCGGGAAGATCTGAACCAGCTGCATGCGGCTGTAGCAGAGCCGCATGTGCGCCGCCTTCACCTTGGTCGTCACACCCGACAGGCGCGCGTACTCGTGGCTCCAGTCGAACTGGTAGGCCTCGCCGGGATCGAAGCTCAGCGGCACAAAACCCTGCGACGGCGACAACAGCCGCCACCGCCGACGCCAGGTCCTGGCGTAGCGGCGCACCGCGTCGTAGCCGCCGCCATAGCCCAGAGCCGCAAGATCTTCATGAATCCGCAGCAGAGACAGCCGATCCCGGCGCGGCTTCTTCTCGTTGGCCTCCAGCTGGCGCTCGAGCTCATCCACCCACGGTCCAAGCTTCGGCATCGGCTGGATCTTGCGCTCGTAGCTGTACGAGGTCTCATCGCCCCGCACCACCTTGCGCACCGTGTTCTTCGAAACCCTCAAATCCCGGGCGATCTTCTTGATCGGAACGCCCCTCACCAGATGATCCCGACGGATCCGCGCAATCGTCTCCACAACCAGCATCTCCCCCACCTCGTCTGTCCAAACAACAAGGTGTGTTCAAGAGCACAAAACCAGGGGGGTCAATTTTGGGCGCCGATAACCCCCAATAGGGGGTCAATATTCCACGCCGAACAACAGACCAGGCGAACAAGCCGGTGACAGACACCGACATAAGGGCGCATCTGGCTGAGCGCTGGTCGCGCTCGCAGCCCAAGGAGGCGGCGCTCGATTACATCGCGGACGGCGCCTGGCGGGATCCACGGGAGGATGTTCGGAAGGTTCGTGCCGCGAAGGAAGCGCGGCCGAAAACAAGCGAGACACGCCCGCCGGCGAACGACAACGCGCTAATCCGCATCGCCGGAGAGATCCGCCATACCGCCCTCGGCTGGCGCCACGGGGCGGCGGTGGACACGTTTGCGGCAGAGCGCGGCGAGGTGATGGCGGCATGGGAGGTGCTACGCGAGCGGACCCGAGCCGAAGGGGATGCGGTGGCGCTCAGCCCGGCCTTCCGCGACACACTCGACAGCCACGCGGTGCTTCTAAAGCAGGCCGCTCCATTCCGCGCCAGGCCTCGGACCTTCGACCGATTGCTCGCCGAGCGCGCCGGCATCGGCCGGCAGGATCTCGACGCCTTCGAGGCGCTTCATGCCCGCGCCGGCACGTATCGGCGCTCCACTGCCCTCAAGGCGGCGCAGATACGGCGGATGGAGGCCGCCCCGGAGCAGGAACGCACGGTCGCGCCTGTCACGGCCGAAGCCGCCGCACAGGCCGTCACACGATCCACAGAGGCGAATGCAGCGCCCAAGCCGGTGGACACCGCCGCACCGGACTGGCGGGCACTCTACGACGCCTTGCAGCAGGACTGGAACGGGATGATCGACCGTTCCGCGCAGCCCGATCTGCCATTGCTTCTTGAGGAAGGTTACGCTGCGCTGTTCCGCCGCGTGCGTGATCTCGCGGAACATCCGCAAGTTGCCGAAACGGAACGCAACGTGCTTGCGGAACTGATCGAGTATCACGACGGCGAGGCCGTAGCGCGTGATACCGTCCGGGACTATCTCACGGCGGCGGAGCGTCATGTACAGGCCTGCGAGCCTCTCCGGCGGGTGGCCCGCCAACCCGGGCATCCACCTGTCGGAGGTCGCCGGCTATACGGAATGGACCGGTGAAGCCCGTAGGCTGGCCGAAACGGGTAAGGCCATTCTCAAGGACGAGGACAGCTACGCTCCCTGGCTCGACACTATCGCGGCCGGAAAGCACCGCGCGAAGTTGACCGTCGACCAGTTGCGGCACCGGATCGAGGAAGGCCGCGTCGAGGCTCCGCAGGCGGAGGAACGCCAGGCCCAACGCGAACCGGCCTCGAAGCAGGAGGAAGGCATCGCCTATATCCTCAACGATCCAGAGAAGCTTCAGGAGTTTCGAAAGCGGCGCGAGGAGCGCCAGCGCAAGGAGGGCAAGGAGCAGCGGAAGGGCCGGCACTGGAGCATGCGTATGTAGCCCAGGCCGGGAACGACGAACGACATGCGTCTCTTACGGAATGGCCCGGCTGTACCGCCCCAGATCGCATCGACGGACTAAGAATCGCGAGAAACACCCATCCACCGGCTGCAAATGTCGGATTTAGGTTTAATTTTGGATTCTCCACGTGAGTTATGCCTTCGTGCCCATCGGCATGGTGGCCATGGGCACGGCGGTTCTGTGGCCCGGTGCGCTCTTGAATGTCGCCGTGCAGCACATCTGGATGGCGGGGGCCATCGGCCTCATGACCCTTGCCGTCATGACCCGTGCGACCCTTGGCCATACCGGCCACGCCTTGACGGCCGGCGCCGGAACGACGGGGGTTTATCTGGCGGTGATCGCCTCGGTGCTTGTGCGGTTGTTGGGCGGCGTGTTGCCGGAATGGGCATGGTTGCTCTACACCGTGTCCGCCATCTTGTGGTGTTCCGCTTTCGCAGGTTTCGCGGTTCTCTACGGGTCTCTCCTGACTCGCTCGCCCGCGGAAAGTTAGCCGGACGCGGAGCCGCCCATGGGACGCGCTATGGATCTCGGCTCGTGCGCAAGCCGACTTCCATCCGTACCAGGAAGATGAGCAGCAACAGGGCCCCCAACGCGAACACGATATCGCCCGGTACGCGCAACCACACCAGCGTCTCCATCAGCGGCGAATGCAGAAGCTCAGGCGTGCGTGCGTGCCAGTAGCCTTGATCGAATGAGATCAGCGCCTGGACGATGCCCTGCGGCAGAAGCGAGCCGAACACCATCAGCGCCAGCCCACCGTTGAAGAGCCAGAACACCCATTTCAGCGTGCGGTCGGACCACGCACCGGCCGCCTGCGGCAGATCGCGGCGACACAGCAGCATGAGGCCGATGCCGAGCATGCCGTAGACGCCGAACAGCGCCGCGTGGGCGTGCGCCGGCGTGGTCATCAACCCCTGCAAGTAATAAAGCGATAGCGGTGGATTGATCAGGAAGCCGAGCACTCCGGCGCCGACGAGGTTCCAGAACGCGACCGCCAGGAAGAACATCAGCGGCAGGTGATAGCGCTGGACCCACGGCGCTTGCCGTTCCGCGCGCCAGTGATCATGGGCCTCGAAGGCGATCAGCGCGAGCGGCACGACTTCGAGCGCCGAGAACACCGCCCCGAGCGCCAGAACCGATTCCGGCATGCCGGTAAAATACAAGTGGTGGAAGGTGCCGAGGACGCCACCGCCGAGAAAGATCATGGCCGAGAACATGACGTAGATCGCGGCGGTCGAGGGACGCAGAAGCCTCATGTGTACAAAGGCCCAAGCCACCCATGCGGTCGCGAACACTTCGAACACGCCCTCAACCCAGAGATGCACGACCCACCACCGCCAGTATTCGGCGACCGTCAGGTGGGTGTCGCGGTCGTAGAGGAACCCGGCACCGAACAACAGCGCAATGCCGGCCGTAGAGAGAAGCAACAGGATCAGGAGGTGTTTGTCGGGACCCGCTTTGCGGATGGCGGGCACCAGGCAACGCATCATCAAGACCAGCCAGATCAGCAGGCCGGCAAAAATCAAAAGCTGCCAAAAGCGCCCCATATCGAGGTACTCGTAGCCCTGATGCCCAAACCAGTAGACCAGCGCGGGATCGGTCATGTTTCCGGTCAGGGTGAGCCACTCACCGGCGAGCGAGCCCAGAACAGCGATCACCAGCGCCGCCCACAGGGCATCCACGCCCAGTCGTTGCAAGGGCGGCTCGAATCCGGCGATCAGCGGTGCCAGATACAGTCCCGCACCGAGCCAAGCCGTCGCAATCCATAGCACCGCGAGCTGCACATGCCACGTGCGAGTCAACGCATAGGGCGCGACCTCCGACAAGAGAATGCCATAGAAGTCATGGCCCTCGACGGCATAATGCGCGGTCACTGCGCCGAGAGCGATCTGCAGAGCAAGCAGAACGGCGACGATCCAGATGTATTTGACCACGCCCCGCATCGAGGCGGTGGGCTGAACGGCCGCCATCGGATTGGTGCTCGGATAGCCCTCCAACGGCTGGATATCCTTCTGCCATTCGTCGCGTTCGCGCAGAAAGAACCAGCACAGCGCACCGGTGGCGGCGATCAGCAGAACCACCGACACGAACGTCCAGATGAACGTCGAGCTTGTCGGCCGGTTGCCGACCAGCGGCTCGTGCGGCCAATTGTTGGTGTAGGTAACGGTATCGTCAGGCCGCAACGTGGCCGCGGCCCATGAGGTCCACCACCACCACGCCGCGAGCTTGCGGATTTCCTCATCGGGTTCGGGACCGAGAGGCTGGTTGGGGATGGCGAAAGCCTCGCGCATGGCCTCGGCGTCGGGGCCGTCGCCGCTGCCGCCGAACAGCGCCGTGTAATGCGCGATCACGGTTTCGATGGCGCGCGCGCGATCACGGGAGATGACGATCCGGTTGGTCTTAGGATCGTAGGTGTTGACGCGAATGCGTGCGGCAAGTGCCGCGATGCGTGCGGCCCGCTCTGGCACCGAGACGGCGGCAAGGTCGCCGTCTGCCTCGAGCATCGCCAGCGCTTCGCGGTGTAGAACATCGGCCGTCCAGTCGGGCGCCAGATAGCCGCCGTGGCCCCACACCGAGCCCAGCTCCATGCCGCCGAGGCGACGCCAGACATCACGCCCGTCGTGGACGTCGCTGCTTGTGAAGACCACGGAAGACGTCTCGCCGTCGACCATGACCACTTGTTCGGGCAATGGCGGCGCTTGCTGGAACGACCGGCCGCCGATCAGAAGCAGAATCCCGAACATCACGACGAGCAGGACGGCGAACATCGTCCAAAGTCTCTTGATGGTGAAGAATTCGCGGTAGTTCATGACGACGCCCTTTTGCGACTCCGCAATGGATTCGGCATTGTGGGCGCCAGGAATAGATTACATTGTGGTCGATGGAAATAGAGATTAACTGGGATTCCCCATGTTGGAACCGATGCACGCGGGAAAGCGTGCCAAAATCGTCCCGGATTGGCAAGCCGCTTGCTGCTGACGGTCGGCGTTGGCCACGTGCGCGATAGAGGGGGCTGGGGGCCCTGGCGGCGTCCGATATTGGGTTCGAACGACATTCGAGACGCACCGGTCCCGTGATCGGCCAGCGGGGATTGGTCTGCCGACGGTCATGCCGGACTTGGATTCGGTCTGAGCCGGTCGATGCGGCGCAGGATATCGGCGAACAGGTCACGGGGGATGGCGACCTCGGCCATCTGGAACGTGACGTAGCGCCCGTGGCGGACGATCTTCGCGCCGATCTTGATGAGCTTCTCCCGTAGGCTGGTCAGTGACCACTGTTCCACGGCATCGGGCAACGCCAGGGTGCGCATGAAATTACCGAGGTTGTAGGCCAGCGCGTGAAGCTGCAGCCGGACGGCGTTGTGGTCGAACCTGCGGCACGACAGCCGGGTCCACTTGATGGCGTTCTTGCCTTCCTTGATGTGCTGTTCCGCCGTGCCGCGCTGATTGTAAAAGGCGACGACGCGCTCAGCACGGCGCGAGAGGTTGGTCACGATAAAGCCGACGCGCGGGTACAGCTCACCTGGATGCCACTCGACCTTGGCGACGACCCGACGGGGCTTCGTCCAAGTGGCAGCCCGATAGCTGAAGCTGGCGTAATACCGGCGCACGTCCTTGGGCGGTCTGCCGACGGGGCGCTTGAGCAGATGGCCGATGCTGTCCTGGAGCACTCTGTTAGCCGGCAGGCGGATCGCGTACCTGAAGCCTTCGGCTTCGAGGAACTCGTAAATCCCGGGCAATGCAAACGCAGCATCTCCTCGGAAGTAGCGCCGAAGCAGCCTGTCTCGATAACGAGCGACAACCGGCTCGAGCACGTCGCGCCATTCGTGGGCGCTGTGCACGTTGCCGGGGCGAAGCGCGCAGCGTTCCAGATCGCCGAACTGGTTGAACACGAACAGCGGATGATAGCAGGTGCAGCCGAAATGGCCGTTGTAGGCCGTGCCTTCCTGCTCGCCATGGGTCGGGCTAACGGAGCTGTCCATGTCGAGCACGATGATCTTCAGCCGGTTCCGTGCATGCACTCGGTCGATCCAGACTCCCGGAAGAGCGGTGAGCGCGGCGAGGTTGTCGTCGATTGTCAGCAACTCAGTCTCGAACCGGCCCATCTGGCTGGTCGATGCGCCGCCGCGCTCGACAGCCTTGCCGCCGACGACCCACCGCATCGCGGGATCGCGCCCGAGCCGGTCGGCGTCGTTCACATCCTCGTATCCGGCGAGCCGTCCAAAGACGGATTGGCGAAGCAGACCGACGACACCGTGCCAACCGTTCTTGCCGGTCCTGCTGTCAGCTAAGACATCACTCGCCAGTACGGTCAGGCCCAGGGCATCGTCGAGTTCGCGGTAGGCGAGCAGGCCGGCGTCGGATGTGACCCGCGAACCGTGGAACTCCAGCTTCAGCCTTCGGTCGAAACAGGGCCGAAGTGGGCTGCGATCCGATTCACCCTCCGGGTTCCGCATCCGAGCCACCTCCACCTGATATAAGCCGCTGATTCTTACACCAGAATCAGACCAAGACCGCATCACATGGATCAGTCACGTGGGAAATGCGGGTTAAGACATCAATCGTTGGAGATCGGACTACCCCCTTCGGATTACCTGATCGTGTCCCGCGGAGTGGTGTAAGAGCGTTGCGCTCTACGCTGCTCCCGGCGGGTAGGGCCGGGACGTTCAGGCTGCCACGGTGGGCAGCGTGATGGGGACATCATCGCTCAGCGGAGCGATGGATTCCAGCGTCATGTATCTCCTTGAGACGGCCCACTCGTCGTTCTGCTCGAGAAGGATGGCGCCGACGAGCCGTGTGATGGCGGCTTCGTTGGGAAAGATACCGACGACGTTGGTGCGACGCTTGACCTCGGCATGGAGCCGTTCGATCGGGTTTGTGGAGTGCAATTTCTGGCGGTGCTCCCTGGGGAAGCTCATGTAGGCGAGGACGTCGTGCTCGGCTTCGTCCATGAGAACTGCCAGCTTGGGCACCTTGAGCCTGAGCTGGTCGGCGACCTGGCGCCACTGGACCTTCGCGCTGTCGGCGTCCTCCTGGGCGAAGGCGGTGGCGACGAAGGCGGAGACGACGCGCCGGCCCTGGCGGCCGGCATGGGCCAGCAGGTTGCGGGCGAAGTGCACGCGGCAGCGCTGCCATGTGGCGCCGAGGATCCGGGTCGCGGCGGCCTTCAGGCCCTTGTGGTCGTCGGAGATCACCAGCTTCACGCCGCGCAGCCCGCGCCGGGCCAGCGAGCGCAGGAACTCGGTCCAGAAGGCCTCGGCCTCAGACGCGCCGATCGCCATGCCCAGGACCTCGCGGCGGCCCTGGTCGTTGACGGCCACAGCCACGGTCACCGCGACCGAGACGATGCGCCCGGCCTCGCGCACCTTTACATAGGTTGCGTCGAGCCACAGATAGGGCCAGTCGCCCTCCAGCGATCGATCGAGGAAGCCGTTGACCTTATCGTCGATCTCGCCGCACAGCCTGGAGACCTGGCTCTTGGAGACGCCCGACATGCCCATGGCCTGCACCAGGTCGTCGACCGAGCGGGTCGACACGCCCTGGATGTAGGCCTCCTGGATCACCGCAGCCAGCGCCTTCTCGGCCATCCGCCGCGGCTCCAGGAAGCCCGGGAAGTAGCTCCCCTTCCTCAGCTTCGGGATCTTCAGCTCGACCGTGCCGGCCCGCGTCTCCCAGGACCGGTCGCGGTAGCCGTTGCGGTGGGTGATACGATCCGCCGAGCGCTCGCCGTGAGCGGCGCCGGTCAGGCCCTCGACCTCCAGTGCCATCAGCCGCTCGGCCGTGAAGCCGATCATCTCGCGAAGCAGATCGGCATCGGAGCTCTTCTCCAAAAGCGCGCGCAGGGTCATCATGTCCTGGATTACCTCCGATCCACCTGTGACAGCCGTCACACCGCGACATATGATATCAGCAAATCGACAACGCACGCTACAACTCGGAGGTTGGCAGATGCGCGTTTCTTATGCGTCTCGACAAAGAGGTATTTTACTTGCGGGAGCGCGATATCTAGGCGCGTTGATGGTAGTGATTGCGGTGGCGGTCACACTACCGAAACATGCTCAATCCGACACCATACAACTTGGCGCAAACGATACAAACACCGCGGTAGACAGCGGTTTTCCTCTTCCCGCCGATGGGGTCTTCGATTCGCTAGAATCCGATCCGATTTAATGCGAGTCGCGCAAGAGGTTTTCCCATCGCCAGGCGACACAAGAATGGCGATGATGAACTTCCTCGTGGCGCCACTCGCGGGAATGACCATCAATACCGCGACGGTCGACCTTGACGTGGTTTCGAGTTCCTCGTCAGTCCCCTTCACGGTCGAGGTCATCACTTTCGTATCCGATGCGGCGCTGACGTTGCTCAACGCAAACAGCTTCTTGTTCGAACCTGCAAGCACGACGTTCGTAAGCCTTGGTTTTGGTCTTCCGGGATCCGTGACATTCGACGTCACGAGTGATTTGCAGCCACTGGCCGACAATGGCGACAGCTACCTGGGGATAATACTAAAAGGACCATTGACCCCTAGCGACAACATATTCGAAACCTATTCCGGCTTTGCGAGCAGCTCTCCGCCTCGACTTTTCGTTGATTTCACCGCTCCCCAGGTGATCCCGGTTCCCGCAGCGCTGCCGCTTCTCGCAACGGCTCTTGTTGGGGTCTGCCTGCTCGGTTGGCGGAGACGCAAAGCAGCTTAGAACACCGCGCTTTCAGAAATCGGCGCGTTTGGACGGCCTTTGGGTCGCCCTTTTCCGTCCAAGGGAATGTCGTCTCCTGGCTAAGAATCGCCCAAAACGCCGATGCCTGATTACGACCGGAGCTGAGTGTAGACTTGCCATTCGGTGTTGAAATGGCAGTTTAGGTGCCGAAACTAGCCGTTTATCAACGGCACCCGTCACACTTGCGGGGCCAACCTGCCAGATTAATTTTGATCAATCGCTCATTTGAGCGAGATCGGTATGGTCTAACAACCCGACACCTAGGCGACACTGCTGGGAACTAGGAACTGACTAATCCTTTTGTTGGATCTCGGATCGCCTATGGCGACCACCACGTCGGGAAAGCTCAGTTTCGTGTATGCGCTTGGCGAACGAACGACGCAAAGAACGATCTCTCGCTTAAGGAGTTCGTTGAGCTTTGCAAGCGCGTTTTGAAGCACAACGAGAGCTAGGATCCCCCAAAAGGCAATCAAGGACTACCTCCAAAAATCGCGGACAAACCGGAACGTCGTATGTTGTGGTACTGCCCTGAATCAGTGGACACCTAGAATAGGCGCATTGAGCGCGATGAGGTGTCAGATGACGAAGCCGAAGCGATACACACGGTACAGTTCTGAGTTCAAGCGGGAAGCGATCCTGAGGGCGAGTGAAGAAGGCAACACTGATAAGGCGGTATGCGAGGAGCTTGGGATCAGCACGCGTCAGTTTCTGCGTTGGCGCGATGAGTTACGGTTGCTCGGCGACGAGGCTTTTCCGGGCCAGGGACGTACGCGAGATGAAGAGCTGGCGCGGCTCAAGCGTGAGCTAGCTCAGGTGAAGAAGGAACGGGATTTTTTAAGGGAAGCGGCGGCGTACTTTGCCAAGGAGTCGAAATGAAGTACGCGTGCATCGATCGCCGCCGAGATCGTTATCCGGTTCGCATGATGTGCTGTTTGTTGGCAGTCTCGGCGAGCGGTTACTACGCTTGGCGCACCCGGCCGGAGAGTTCCCGCCTGAAATCGGACCGCGAGTTAATGGCGGAGATCAGGCGGGTCCATCAAGACAGCAGAGGTGTTTATGGCAGCCCGAGAATCCACGCGGAGTTAGTGTCCAGCGGCATCGGTGTTGGACGGCACAAAGTGGCCCGTCTGATGCGTCTGGCAAGGCTTAGAGGATGTCCCAAGCGGCGCTTTCGGGTCACGACGCAACGTGATCCGAACCATCCCGTAGCGAAGAATCTGCTCAAACGGAACTTCTCGGCGGATGCTCCCAATCAACGTTGGGCTTCCGACATCACGTATATCTCCACGCATGAGGGATGGTTGTACCTGGCGGTGGTGATGGATCTCTATTCGCGCCGGATCGTGGGCTGGTCGATGAGCCGCTGGATGAGCCGCCGCCTCGTGTTGGCGGCCTTGCGGATGGCGATCGACGCACGCGAACCTGAGGGCGCGCTTATTCACCACTCGGACAGTGAGTATCTGCGGGCCGGTTCCCTCGGAGTGACCTGACCCGCACAGCGATAGACGCATCTAGACTGATAGGGCCGGCCGTCCTTGGGTGGCTTGACCCACACTCAGATCGACCGAGATGTCATTCCCCGGACATGTCGGCCACCCGGGGGCAACCGGTTGAGGTTCCGACCTCGACCGACATCGTGACCTGATGAGAGCCCGGCCTTGGGCGCCCCGTCACTGTCGTGTCCGACATCGGCTGAGTTCGGAGCCAACCCCTCCACCCATCATAGACCAGGGGGCGGACATGGCGACTACAACAGCCGACAACATCCAGATCATCGGTGGCGTCGACACCCACCAGGACCTGCACACCGCCGCCGTCGTGAGCCACGACGGAACGGTGCTTGGTACCGAATCGTTCTCCACCACCCGAGCCGGCTACCGGGCGATGCTTCGCTGGTTCCGCTCTCATGGCGAGCTGCTTCGTGTAGGAGTGGAATCCACCGGTACCTACGGAGCCGGCATCACCCGGCACCTGGCACTCTCGGGTATCCCCGTGCTCGAGGTGACCGGGCCGGACCCAGCCAGCCGAAGAGCCAAGGGCAAGGACGATGCCCTGGATGCGATCTCCGCGGCCGAGGCGGCGCGCACAAGACGCCGGGTCCAGGTGGCCAAAGACCGTTCCGGCAGCGTGGAAGCCCTGCGGGTGCTGCGAACAACGCGAAAGACGGCAATCAAGTGCCGCCGCGCGGCCCTGCAACAACTCTACAACACCATCGTTGCCGCACCGGAGGAAGTGCGTGACCAGGTCCGCAACCTCACCCGCATGCAGCGCCTCCGTACCTGTGCGGCCTGGAGGCCGGACACGGTCGGCTATCGAGACCCGGTGGTCGCGACCAAGCTCTCCCTGAAGTCCCTCGCCCGCAGAATCCTCGACATCAACGACGAGATCGCTGAACTCGACCGGTTCATCGTCCCCTTGGTCGAGGAGCTCGCCCCCAGTCTGCTCGAGCTCGAAGGCGTGGGCACCGAAAACGCAGGCGCAGTAATGGTCGCCGTTGGGGATAACCCGGATCGGCTCCGCTCCGAGGCGAGCTTCGCCATGATGTGCGGCGTCTGCCCGATCCCCGCATCGAGTGGGAAGACGCAACGCCACCGTCTCAACCGCGGAGGCAACCGCCAAGCCAACTCCGCCCTGCACATGGTCGTCGTGTGCCGAATGCGAACCGACGAGCGGACCCGAGCCTATGTCGCTCGCAGGACCCTGGAGGGGCTGTCCAAACGCGAGATCATGCGCTGCCTGAAGCGTTACGTGGCCCGCGAGATCTACCGCGTCCTCACGGCCCCATCGAGTGCTTGACAAACATGAGAGCGTCCGTGGCAGCCAATATACCAGCGATGACTTCCGAGACGAACTTGCCAGGCATGGCATCGAATGCAGCATGAGCAGCTCAGGCAACTGCTACGATAATGCCGTTGTCGAGAGCTTCTTCGGCCTACTCAAGCGAGAGCGCGTGAACCGGGTGCGCTATCGCACGCGAGAGGAGGCGCGGGCCGATGTGTTCGAGTACATCGAGGTGTTTTACAACCGAAAACGACGCCACGGTTACCTTGGCAATATCAGTCCGGATGACTTCGAAGAACAGGCAACCGGATCTTTCTGAACTGTCCACTAAAATGGGGCAAGACCAATCCCTCAAGCAACGCCGCGAACTCCTTCATTAGTCATTCGGTTTGTTGGGCAAGGCGGACCTGATCCATACCGCGGTATCGTGGAACGCCGAGCCACCGTTCGGTGCCGGTGAATCAGCGCTTGTCAACGCGTTGATCCCCACGCCGCCGACAAAGGTCGCGTTGGGCCAGAGACCTTCGACCACAAGCACGTCCGGTTGCATTCCATCGAACAGGCGGGCGTGAAGCGATACCTCGGCACGACGGTTGCCGATTATCACAATCGAACCGTCGGCAATGCCGAATGATTCGGCTTTCGCCGGGTGGATAAGAACCGTCGGCCGTTCGGCTTGCGCGACCGACGTCGGAGTCTGAGTAAAGCTCGAATTGAGAAAGCTGCGCGACGGCGGCGTGATCAATCGGAATGGACGCTCGGCATCGCTTTCTTCGATGACAGCCATATGGTCGGGGAGCTTCGGCATGATCTCAGCCGATAGGCTCGGACCCCCGCCGACGACGTCAATCGACTCCCAATCGGGCGCGAAACGGAAACGGCCATCGGGTGTCCCGAAACCATTGAGGAAGTGAGAGGTCTCAAAATCAGGCTGACAATCATGCCAGCGCTGAACTTTCAATGCTTCAGCATCGGGCAGACCTGAAGCCTTGAGCGTGGCGTCGATCAGGTCCCAGGCACTCATCCGAAAACCGGGGTGATCTGCGCCCAGCCGTTCGGCGATCGCGCAGATCACCTCGTGGTTCGACCGCGCCTGGGCAAATGGCTCGATGACCTGTGTTGCAATCTGAAGATAGTAGTGACCGCCGGCCTTGTAGAGGTCGTCGTGCTCGAGAAAGGTGGTGGCGGGCAGCACGATGTCCGCCATCTTGGCCGTCTCGGTCATGAACTGCTCGTGGACGCACAGGAACAGGTCATCTCGGGAAAGGCCTTCGCGCACTTTGAGGTGCTCGGGCGCGACCACCATCGGGTTGGTGTTCTGGATCAGCATCGCCGTTACCGGCGGACCGCCGTCGAGATCGGCCGCCTCGCCGGTGAGCACAGCGCCGATCCGCGACATATCTAGGAGACGTACGTTACGATCCTCGGCGTCAAGCCCGTCGATCAAGGTCTTGTCGATACGAATTCCCTGACCACCGTCGAAAAACGCGCCGCCGCCCTGCTGACGCCAGGCACCGGTAATCGCAGGCAGGCACGAAACCGCGTGCATATTTGCGGCACCGTTACGCGAACGCGAGAACCCAAACCCGACCCGAATGAAGCTGCGCTCGGCGCCGCCATAGGCGCGTGCAAACTCGATGATCTCCTGCTCGTCGAGCCCGGTGATCGCCGCCGCCCAGGCCGGGGTCCGGGTCTCCAGATGCGCTTCGAGCGCGTCGGGCACATCGGTGTAACGGCTGAGGTAGTCTCGGTCAGCAAAGCCTTCGGCGAATAACACATGCATCATTGCGCAAACCAGCGCCCCATCGGTGCCGGGGCGCGGGCAGATGTGCCAGTCCGCGACTTCGGCCGTTGCATTGCGGTAGGGATCGACGACAACCAACTTGGCGCCGCGCGTCTTGCGCGCCTTGGCGATGTGGCGCATGACATTGACCTGGGTCGCGACCGCGTTCGTTGCCCACACGACAATGAGGTCTGAGTCCGCCATCTCCCTCGCGTCCGGTCCGATGAGGGCGCCTGTGCCAGCGAGCCAGCCGGTGTAGGCCAGCATGTAGCAGATGGTGGAGCGCTGGCGTGCGTAGCCCATGACGTGGCGCAATCGATTGATGCCGTCGCGTTGCACCAGCCCCATGGTGCCGCCGTAGTAATACGGCCATACGGTGTCCGGCCCATACTGTTCGGCCGCTTGGGTGAAACGCTGAGCGATTTCGTCGAGAGCAGCATCCCAGGAAATCGCGGCGAACTGGCCGCTTCCCTTGGGACCCGTCCGCTTCAGCGGTTCACGTAACCGGTCGGTGTGATGGACCCGCTCGGCATAGCGCGCCACCTTGGCGCAGATGACGCCATCCGTGTAGGTATTTCCCTTGGAGCCCCGTACGCGGCCGATGGTCCGCGAATCGAGCCGCTCAACTTCGAGCGCGCAGGTCGAGGGGCAGTCATGGGGACAGACCGAGTGGACGATTTCACTAGCCATGAAAATCTCTACGCGTTGCGGTGCGACAACCGTCGCATCGTATCCCGAATCCTTTATGATGATCCTATTATCCAACTTACACGGTAACTCGGTGTCAGGAGCGGTGGATGCCTTCAAATTCGACCAGCGAAGCGATGCAGCCGTCGGCTAAAGCGTCTGTCGCTCAAGACGCACGCCGCCAGTTTTATTCCGGACCGGTATGGACATCGATGCGGTCGGCTTTCGCGGGCGATGGCTTTTCGTACCGGGACTACTTCAGCCAGGCCAACGTGTTGGCTGCGCTGCAATTGATGCCGGCCGAGATTCCATGGCTCACGATCGTGCCGGCCGATCCAGAACCTCGCGACACGGTGCCGTTCCTAGGCTGCAATGCCCTCAAAACACCGCACCTCATTCTCTCTGTCGTCGATACCTTGCGGGCAATGGGGGTCGATTTCGTCACGTTAGGCGGCCCGGCCAACTGTTGCGGCATTGTGCATCACTTAGGGGAGGATTTCGACGTTTCCGAGGCGATGTCGGATACTTCGACCGCCAAGATCGTCCGCTTCCAGCCGAACCACGTCGTGACTATCTGCCCTAACTGCAACTACCAATACGACAACGTGGTCACCAAGACAGCGGACGTGCCTTTCGAGATGGTGCAGTTCTACGAGTTCCTCCACGAACGGCTGTCGGAACTGCCGATCAAGCGCCGTTACGAGAAGCGCGTGGGCCTGCATCGCCACGCGGGAACGTCTCATCATCAGGACCGGCATGGTGACGTATGCGCCGAAATTCTGAAGGCGATCCCGGGGATCGAGGTCGTTGAGCTGCCGAGTTTCAAGGAGCTCGGGGCCTACTGCACGGCGTCGGCGATGACCGACGCGACGCCCGAACGCTACCAGGAAATCATGGATGAGATGTTTTCGGCTGCCGCAGATCGCAACTGCGACATCGTGGCGACGATCTACCATTCGTGCCAGCGCGAGCTATGCGGTGAAGAGCACCGGGTACCCTCGATGGAAATCAAAAGCGTTTATACGATCATCGGTGAAGCGCTGGGGTTCGACCACGAGGACAAGCTCAAGCGCTACAAACAAATCGGCGACATCGACAAGATCCTGGATGAGGCGGCGCCCTACATCGACGCGCACGAACTTTCCCCAGAAGCCGCCCGCAAAGCACTCGCCTCGGTCATTTCGTAGCGCGAGGTAATCGCCCTTTCCTTCGGGGTCTCCTACTCCGATCAAACGCACAAGTGGACGGCTCTTCGATTCGCTATAAATGCCCGTTCGGGCAGTCGCCAACGACTTCTGTTCTTGAGGGCAAACGCGACCTTTTCAGGCCGTAAATGAGTGCCCAAGTTTGAGCCCTCGCAAGGTGTGCGCGATCCAACTTAGCGTTGCGTTGTTAGTGATTTCCGCCGCCAATCACCGATCGCGTAACCCTACGCAATCCCGCCGTTTATGCGCAATCAACACTCCACACACTCGTCTAGCGGTTAGGCAGGCGGCTTGGCGTCCGCGCGGCTCGATAATTCACCATGCCAACCGGTGCCTGAGGCATTGACACAAGCGAGACCCTCCGTCATCTCGACGAGGGTCCACGTCCCTCTGCGCGAGGTGTAGAGAAAAATACGATTTCCATTCTCATGGTCGGCGACCGCCAAACGATGCTCGGCATAGGCATCGCGGAGGTAATCAGCCAGCTCCTGTAGTTCCATGCAGCGGCCGTTGTCGGCGACATTCGCCGCCGCCGCCGCCGCCGGTGCGGCGTTCAAACCAAGCAAAATGGCCGCAATTGCGGCGATCCTAAACATACAATCCTCCTGTATCGGCGCTCCCGCCGAAGCCAACTCACACTCGATATGTGCTTGCCGAGGCGTCAATTCCAGATCCACCGCGATCACTTTTGCGGGTGCGACGTATTAGTGATGGAATCCAACATATGGTGCCCATACGTCCGGGATACGTGACCCACAGGGCGGCTTGCCGAGCTCACCGGCCGCGTTACGCAGAGCTTCCGATGCCCAACGGTCCATGGGGCATCGCCACGCTTCGCGCGCCTAACCGGCGAATTCGGCAAGCCGTCGTATGGGTACCATATGTAGGATTTCATCCACTTGATTTAGGGATTGAGCAATGCCTGTCGCGTCAACAGCTATCAATTCGCCGTGACGCTGCGTTAACGAACGTGAATGAATGTCGTTCGCTAAGCGCTGACTACGGCGCCGGTCGCGATCATTTCGTCGATTTCCTGGTCGGCGTAGCCGAATTCGGCCAGGACCTCTCGCGTATGTTGGCCATAAAGCGGGGCCGCCCGTTGAATACCAGATGGCGTGTGTGAAAACTTAATCGGCGGACCCAGGGTTTTCATGGGGCCGATCTTGGCATGCTCGACTTCGGTGATCATACCGCGTGCCAATGTTTGAGGATCTGCCTGCATTTCCGCGATATCGAGGATCGGTCCCGCGGCAACCCCCGCTTCTTCGAGCCGATTGAGCCAATCATCACTGGTGCGTTCTCTGAACAAGGGCGCCAACGTTTCTTGCAAGGCGGCCAGATTGTTCATGCGCTGCAGATTGTCGCTGAAGCGGGGATCATCGTTGAGTTGAAGCGCGCCGATGACGTCGATGATCTTGAGCCAACTTTGCTGGTTGGCACCACCGATGTTGATCCAGCCGTCGGCGGTTTCGACCGCCTGGTAAGGCGCGTTGAGCGGGTGGGCCGAGCCCATCGCACGCGGCGGCGTTCCGGTCGCCAGATAGATGGCAGATTGCCAAAACGTATGGATGATGCCGGCTTCGAACAGCGAGGTATCGACGATCTGACCCTCGCCGGTTTTCAGTTTGTGGGTGTAGGCCGCCAGGATACCCATCGCGCCGAGAAAGCCGGCGGTAATGTCAGTGACCGGCGGTCCAATCTTAACCGGCGGTCCATCCGGGCGCTCGCCGGTAATGCTCATCAGTCCGCTCATTCCCTGCGCGATAAGATCGAAGCCGCGTCGGTCGGCGTAGGGTCCGTCGCGGCCGAAGGCGGAGATGGCGGCATAAATAAGACCGGGGTTGCGTTCGCGTAAGCGCTCATATCCAAAGCCGAGGCGGTCCATCACACCGCGTTTGTAGTTTTCGGTCAGCACGTCGGCCTTTTCAATGAGGCGCCACAACGCCTCTTTACCGGCTTCGGTTTTGAGGTCGATGGCGACGCCTCGCTTGTTGCGATTGATCATCATGAAGGCTGCTGATTCGCCTTCGATGGCCGGTGGGATCGAGCGCCGCGAATCGTCGCCATCGGGGACGCGCTCGACCTTGATGACGCTGGCGCCCATATCGGCCAACATGACCCCGCACGTTGGGCCCGCTAGGTGATGGCACAACTCAATAACCAGCACGCCCTTGAGCGGCCCTGTCGCCTCACCAACCATCCTGCGAACCCAAGTTGTGTCTATTTGCCTTTGAAGATGGCTTGGCGCTTTGCGAGAAAGGCGCTGTAGCCCTCTTGGAAATCGGCGCTATCGTAACAATCGCAGGCGCTGTCGCGTTCGCTATCGCTGATCGGGGTGGGGTCGGCAGCGCGCAGAATAGCTGCCTTGTGCCAGCGATTGGTGAGCGGCGACCGCTCGGCAATTCCGCGCGCGATTTCCAGGCTGGTCGTCTCGACGGCATCGTCGGCGACGAGATGGTGGACCAATCCCATGCGGTAAGCGTAATCGGCATCGAAAATCTCACCCCGCAACAGGATCTCGTATGCGAATGCACGCCCGACCACCGCGACGAGGGCATCGAGCTCGGCGTGGGAGACTACCAAGCCGAGTTTGTTGCTAGGAATGCCGAATTTCGAAGACGTCCCGCACACGCGGATATCGCAGCGGGTAGCGATTTCCACACCGCCACCGATGCAGAAACCCTTGATCATTGCCACGGTTGGATGGCGGCATTCGCCGATCGCGTGCATCGCGCGCGTCACGGCGGTGCCATAGATTTTTCCGTTGGCGCGGCCTTTGCGGTTGTTCTCGAATTCCGAAATATCAGCGCCGGCCACGAAAGATTTATCACCAGCGCCGCGCAACACAATGCAGCGCAAATCGTCCTCGTTTGAGAGGTCGTTCATGATATCGCCGATACCGCGCCAAACCGCCAGGTTAACGGCGTTACGGCGTTCCGGCCGATTGAATATCACGGTCGCGATCGGTCCGTCGCGCTCGACGAGTAGGAGGTCTTCTGACATTCGCTGGTCCTGTGTTCTTGCCTGTGCCGTGGCAACCTGATCATCCGATCACGCGCAAACTTATAAACCAAACTGGGGGTACGGTCGTTGGTCCGGCTACCCCGCCGCTTCGATATCGGCGAGCACGTCACTGCCGAGGACGAGATCGGCGTGTTTGAGCACGTTATCCAGTTGTGCGATTCGCGAGCAACTGGTCAACACGGTCGCCACGCCTGGGCGCGATTGGACCCAAGCCATCGCCATCGCCGCGGGATCAAGGCCATGACGTTTCGCGACCGCGACATAGCGGTCGGCGCGGTCCAGCATTTCCGCAGACCCGAACCGCCGGCGCGCATAATCGAGATCGGCGAAGCGGGTGCCTTTGGCAAACTTGCCGCCTGAATATTTTCCGGACAGCGCGCCCTGGGCGAGCGGCGAAAACGCCATCATTCCGACGCCCTCGCGCTCGCACACTTCCGACATCCCCTGGTCGTACTGACGTGACAGCAGATTGTATTGATTTTGAAGCGAGACGATGCGTGGCAGCCCGGTGGTCTCGGCCAGGGTGACGAGGCGGGTGAGACCCCAAGGCGTTTCGTTGCTGACGCCGGCATAGCGAACTTTGCCCGCTTCAATCAGACGATCAAATGCTTCGAGTTGCGCCTCTATCGGTACGTGCCGATCCGGCCAATGGGTCTGGTACAGGTCTATGTAGTCGGTCTTCAACCGCGTGAGGGACGCCTCGCAAGCAGCGGCGAAGTGGTGCCAGTCGAGGGCACCGAAGCCACCTCGGATGTAAGGCACGATGTCACCGAACTCGGCCCGGTTGGCGCCGCTGATCTTGGTCGCCAGGATCACTGCGTCGCGGGGCTTGCCTTTAAGCCAGGTGCCAACGATCTCCTCCGATCTGCCGGTTAATTTTGGGTTGTCCGGCGCCGGGTACATTTCGGCGACGTCGACAAGATTGATGCCGCCGTCGAGCGCGGCGTCGAGCAGCCGGCGGCTCGCGGGCAGCTTGAGTTGGGTCCCCATGTTCATGGTGCCGAGACCATAAGTGGAGACGCGGAGGCCGCTTCGTCCCAGTCGTTGGTATTGCATGGCGCGCTCGTTGGTTCGCTTGCTGCACGATAAAGCAGATTGATAGTCTAGGCGTGGGTCGCGTTGACCCGTCAATCAACTACCACGCTTCATCACATCACACGAATTGAGTTTGCGGGGCGCTATGGCAACCGATCAACACGCCAATCCGAAATCCGATATCGATATTGCGCAGGCGGCCACGCTGAAGCCGATTCAAGAGATCGGCGACAAGCTGGGTATCCCCGCCAACAGTCTCGAACCCTATGGACATACCAAGGCGAAGCTCAACTTCGACTTCATCGACGGTCTCGCTGATCGTCCTGACGGCAAGCTCATACTCGTCACCGCCATGACACCGACGCCAGCGGGCGAGGGCAAGACGACAACGACGGTCGGGCTCGGCGACGCGCTCAATCGGATTGGCAAGAACGCGATGAGCTGCCTGCGCGAGCCATCACTCGGGCCGTGCTTTGGGATGAAGGGCGGCGCCGCCGGCGGCGGCTATGCCCAAGTCGTGCCAATGGAGGATATCAATCTCCATTTTACCGGTGATATGCACGCGATCGGCGTTGCCAACAATCTACTGGCCGCCGCGATCGACAATCACGTGTATTGGGGCAACGATCTTGCCATCGACCCGAGGCGGATTGCGTGGCGGCGCGCGGTCGATATGAACGATCGCGCTTTGCGCGACATCGTCGTTAGCCTGGGTGGGGTCGCCAACGGATTCCCGCGTCAGGATGGGTTCGATATCACCGTTGCCTCGGAGATCATGGCGATTTTCTGTCTGGCTCGCTCGGTCGACGACCTCAAGCGTCGTCTCGGCAATATCGTAATCGGCTACACCCGGGCGCGTGAGCCGGTTACCGCCCAGCAAGTTGGCGTTTCGGGAGCCATGGCGGCGGTTCTAAAAGATGCGATCAAACCCAATCTCGTCCAAACCCTGGAAAACAATCCGGTGTTCGTGCACGGCGGTCCGTTCGCCAACATCGCGCACGGCTGCAACTCGGTGCTGGCGACACAAGTCGCGCTTAAGTTATGCGACTATGTCGTGACCGAAGCCGGCTTTGGCGCGGATCTCGGTGCCGAGAAGTTCTTTGATATCAAATGCCGCAAGGCAGGTCTGGCACCAGATTGCACGGTTATTGTGGCGACCGTGCGCGCCCTGAAAATGCACGGCGGCGTTGCCAAGGACGCCCTGGGTGTGGAAAACGTCGAAGCCCTGAAAGCCGGCTGCGACAACCTGGTACGCCATATTGAAAACATAAAGAAATACGGCGTGCCGGTTGTGGTCTCGGTCAATGCTTTCAGCTCGGACACCGAAGCTGAGCACAAGCTCATTCAAGAAGTGGTGGCGGCTCAAGGAGCGAAGGCGGTGATCGCCGATCACTGGGCCCGCGGCGGCGAGGGCGCCCAAGAGGCGGCAGAGACCGTTGTGTCGACCATCGAGACACAGAGCGCCAGTTTCAAGCCGCTCTATCGCGATGACATAAAGCTATGGGACAAAGTGCGCACGATCGCCCAAGAGATCTATCGCGCTGACGACATCACTGCCGATCAAAAGGTGCGCAATCGTTTCGACGAGCTCGAAAAAGAAGGCGCCGGCAGCTACCCCGTCTGTATGGCAAAGACGCAGTACAGTTTCTCGGCCGACCCCACCCTCAAAGGCGCACCGAGCGGGTTCAACGTTCCGATTCGCGAATTGCGCTTATCAGGCGGTGCTGAATTCGTCGTCGCGATTTGCGGTGATGTCATGACGATGCCCGGTTTGCCGCGTGTACCCGCGGCCAATGCGATCGACGTCGAGTCCGACGGGCGTATCGTCGGCCTGTTCTAGCCCGGCTGTCTCGGCGTAAGCGCCGGTTCGCTGGTCGCTAGTGTATGAAATCCAACATATGGTACCCATACGACGGCTTGCCGAGTTCGCCGGTTAGGCGCGCGAAGCGTGGCGATGCCCCATGGGACCGTTGGGCATCGGAAGCTTCGCGTAACGCGGCTGGCGAGCTCGGCAAGCCGCCCTGTGGGTCGCCTATCGCGGCCCCTCGGTGCGTCGAAACCCCTCGACGATGCCCAACAGTCCCTTGGGGCATCGCCTGCGGGCTTCCTCCTGCCGAGCGACCGGGATACGCGATCGTATGGGTACCATATGTTGGATTCCATCCACTAAGTGGAATCGTTTTGATCGGCCCGGCCCACCAGCCAGACAATCACAACCGTTGCGACGACCGCGCCGATAAACTGGGCGGCGATAAATCCGGGCGCATCAATCGGACGGATACCGGAGAACGTATCGGTCAACGATCGGGCAATCGTTACCGCTGGATTCGCGAATGACGTCGAAGACGTAAACCAGTAACCGGCGGTTATGTAGAGGCCGACGGCGTAGGCAACCGCCTCGGGCCGGAAACGAACGCAGCCCAATATGGTGGCGACCAGGCCGAACGTGGCAACGCCCTCGGCGGTCCATTGGGCGACGCCGGTCCGAGCTGTGGTTGATGCCGCGAACAAGGGCTCACCGAACATGATATGGGCTATCACGGCACCGAACAGGCCACCCAGCAGTTGTACGCCGATGTAGAGCACCGCATCGCGCCATCCCAGTGACCGTTGGAACACAAAGGAGATGGTTACCGCGGGATTGAAGTGAGCGCCCGAGACTGGGCCGTAAATCAGGATAAGGACCGCAAGAATCGCGCCGGTCGCTATCGTATTGCCCAGCAGCGCGATCGCTGAATTGCCGTCTGCCAACGACCAACCCATGATGCCCGAGCCGATTACGTGGCGAGCAGAAACGCCGTGCCGAGAAACTCAGCAACCAGGCGGCGCGGTAAATCGAACTGCATGATCTGTTGCAGCCGGGTCGTCAGGATTCAGCGTTGGGTTGGACTAGGCGCAACAGGATGTTGCGCCGCGTTCGAGATCTGCCAGACCCTCGTCGCGCGCGGAATCACCGTAGGTTGAACTCTCGCCAAACGTATAGAACGTCTCCCACGCCAAGCCCTGCGGGTCAGCCGACCAGGTTTTATCCGACTTTGCGTAGCAGCAGGTCGTTGCCGCTTGTTCGAGGAGCGGTTTTTCAGCTGCGGCCAAGCGTTGGGTAACCGTTGCGAGTTCTTCGGGACTATCAACCTGGATACCAAAATGGTCGACGCCCTGATTCTGCCCGCGTTTTTCGATCACAAAATTCACCCGCGGGTCATCGAGCATCCACTTTGCGTAGTCGGATTTGATGACACTTGGCTCAGCGCCAAACAAGGTTGAGTAGAAATCGACCGATGCAGCAATGCTATCGACCGAAACAGAGACGTGAAGGCGTTTCATCAGGATTCTCCTACGACGGGGTTTTGGTTTTCTGGGATGTGCGGGGGGCGCACACCGCCGCGTCTCCACGGCAGCAATTCTCCGTGAGATAGGCGATCAATTCGTTCATGGCGTCGAACGCCGCTGCATAGATCAGAAAGCGGCCGTCGCGACGGTAGGTGACGAGGTTGGCGATCTTCATTTCCTTGAGGTGAAACGAAAGCGTCGCCGGCGCGAGATTGAGGGCGCTGCTGATCCGACCTGCCGGCGCGCCACCGGGCCCGAGTTCGACCAGATGACGAAACACGTCGAGGCGATTTTCGTGCGCCAAACCTGCTAGGGCATCAAGTGCTGCTGTCTTTTCCATATTTCAATAAATATGGAAATAAAGAAAAAAGTCAAGTGCCTAATATGTGAGGCTAGGCGGATTCAGATTCGCCGGCAGTGCTTTGTGAGGATTGGAGTTGCCGTTCAAGGTCGACGATGCGCTCGTCGCGCTCGGCTATCGCTTGCTTCAGTTGCTCGATCTCAGCTTCGAGATCGTCGATCTGATCGTCCTCATACGCTTCGTCGTCGTCGTCATCATCATCGCTGGAGACCGCGGCGGGTGCGCCGCCGCCGACCAACCGTTCGTGGAGTGCGACGATGTACTCGCGATCGTCCTTGCTTAGTTGGTTTTCGGCGAGATCGCGCTTGAAATCTTCCAGATCCTCCTGCGTGCTCGGCAGGAGCTCGTCGATTGCCAGAATGTCATCAATGAGGGCAGCGACGTCTTTCATCCATGATCTCCGTAGTCGACCTATTCACCGGCTGCGCGTTGTCGAGGCGCCGCGTCGATCTCAATCTCGGGTGCGTGTGCCACCGTCGAAAGGTTATTAAGTACGTGGTTGAGTTTCTTGCCATCGGGGTCGGCAAGCGCGGCCTCGCGAATTTTTTGGACGGTGACCGCGGCGTCAGGCCCGGCATTATTTGCCGCAAGCATCGGCTCAATAACATTCTCGAATATACGCAAAAAGTTGCCGCGACCGCGATGATAGGTGGAGCCATAGCCCTTGATGAGCCGGGCGCATTCGGCAACCTCTACCGCCAAACCGTAGTCGCTCACCGCGGCGCCGCGCACGGCGTCGAGCCAACGAAGCTGCAATGCATTTTCGTCGCGAAAGCGAAGTCCGCGTCGGCGCAGCCAGCGCATCCGACCAAGTGCCCACATCAGCAGGAACCCACTAATCGATGTGGTCTTGATGTGCATGCCGATGTGCAACCGTTCGGGTGATTTACGGCGCTCCGCCCAACGCTGAATGGGCCGCCCGAGCGCAGCTGGCATGATCGCCGTAATTTCCTCTACCCCGGGTTTGAGGAAATCTATGATCTCAACGGGCTCGTTCGCGTTCGCCCGAACTTCCTCGCGCACGCGGCGCACGCGAGCCGCACGGGTCTTAAGGTCGGCCACTCTGATGACATCTTCGAAAGTCATCCACGTCGCGAGATGGCGGGCGACCTCGCGCGTCAGCAGCCAGGGTTCCCGGTTGTTTTTCTCCGGGCCGTCCAGCGCCAGGATCGTATCGAGCCGGTCGAGGAAGTTGGCGGCATAACGAACATCCTGAAAGTCGACCAGGCGAGAGATCGCTTCGCCAACGATCTCGGCAATATCGTCGGGGTAAGTCGCGACGCGGTCGAGCGCTGGTTTTGCCGCCGTCGTTGCCGGTGTGGGTCGCTTGGCAATTTCTTCGATCGTCGGAATTGTGGTTGCTGATTCGGCCTTGGCGAACCCGGCTGCGAATCCCGAGAGGTTGGCCTCCACTGCGATACCGGACGCGCGGATTACCTGCTCGAAAACCTCTCGTTTCATCGGCAGGGCGCCGGATCCGGCAATCGCGCCAAGCAGAACCGCGCTCACAACGCTACCGGTATCGATTGTCGCCTTGCTCATGTCGAAGAATATCGGCCGCTGTGCCATCTCCTTCGCCGCCGTAAGGATGCGGTCGGGCTCAAAGCGCCCGTCGGTCATGGACACACGCTCGTTGATCGCATACATGCGATGGGTTGACGCAATCAGCGTGGTTCGCTCCGGATTGACGAAACCGTTCTGCATCGCGCGGCCGGCTTCAAGCAATTCAGACGTCACCATAACGTCAATCGCACCCGGCATCGGCGTGAGCGCAAAAACCGGCGTGCGACCATTAAGTTCTGCGGCCGGAGCGGCGATGAATTCTATGTAGTAGGTGGTCGCGCCGGTGCGCTGCGCGACCCCGGGAATTGATGTGCTCTGCACCGGGAAGCCGGCTGCCGCGATAACGTCGGTCAGCCACTGGCTCAACACGCCGCCGCCCTCCCCGCCGAGGGCAGAGATAAGGATCGTCGATGGTTTGGCGGTGGTGTTCACGCGACGGTAATACCGCGGCTGTTGTCGAGCGCGCCGTCGACCTGAAGCCACGAAATCACGCGCTGGCGAACGGTATGCAGCACGCGATCCCACGCTTTGGGGTTCTGCACGGTCTCGGTGCGAAAGAAAGACGGGCAGAGGATCGCCGCATGAGCGACTTCACCGCATAGACCGCAGCCGACGCAATTATTGTCGACATGGGCAACCGGATCGGACTTGAGCGGATTGGGATTGGGCTTGATCGTGAGTGACGGGCAACCCGACAGGCGAATACAGGCGTGGTCGCCGGTGCAGACATCATCATCGATCGCAAAGCGGGTCCGCACGACGCGCTCGCCGGCCGCCAACTTCTTCCGAGTCATCGGTTTGATGCGGCGCTGCTGCTCGAGCATGCACTCGCCATCGGCGATGATGACCTTGAGACCTTTCTCGTCGGTGGTCAGCGCATCCTTCAACGTTTCGGCCATTTTGGCGACACCGTAGGACCGAAGCTTGCGCACCCATTTGACGCCAACCCCAGCCAGGGCCTCTTCGATCGAACCGTCCAGCGCTTCGCCTTTCGCATTCACGTCGCTCGAAGGCAGGTGCTGATGACCGGTCGCTGCGCTATAGCCGTTCTTCATAACGATCAAGACGGAATCGTCCTTGTTGAAGATCGCGTTGCTGATCCCGCTCGAGAGGCCGTTATGCCAGAAACCGCCATCGCCCATGATAGAGACGACACGGTTGCCCATTTGCGGTGCGATCCCGGTCGACGACGCGAGGCCGAGGCCATAGCCAAGCACGGTGTTGCCCATGTTGAACGGCGGCAGCGTCGAGAACGTATGGCAACCGATGTCGGAGGAGATATGGACATCGCCGACCTCCCGCTGCGCCAGCTTCATTGCACTGAAAACCGGGCGTTCCGGGCAGCCAACGCAAAATCCTGGCGGCCGCGCTGGCACCAAGCCACCCAGCAGTTCCGCGGCCTTCTTCTTGGGTGCCATCAGCGCGTGTAGCGCCCGAGACACGCTTTCGACGTCGACACCGCGAGGGACCGAGCCCTCGACGAACTTGGCAACGCCATTGACCACCACGTCAAGCGTGTATTCCCCCGCCATCGGCAGCACGTCTTTGCCGATCACCTGGGTGTTTAGGTCGGCCTTGCGCAAGGCCACGTTTACAGCCTGTTCGATGTAGTCTGGCTGCCCCTCTTCGACGACCAGGACCGCCCGTTTGCCGGCGCAAAACGCGGAAATCTCATCATTAATGATCGGATAGGTGACGTTCATGGCGTAAATCGGCACCTCGGTATTGCCGAAGGCGTCGGCCAATCCGAGTTCGGCTAAGGCTCGCATTACCGCGTTGTACATTCCGCCTTGGGCGATGATACCGATATCGTCATAGCTGCCGTCGAACACCTCATTGAGCTTGTGTTGTTTGACGAACTCGATCGCTGCGGGCATGCGCACGTCGATCTTCTGTTTCTCCTGCGCGTAAGTCGATGGTGGCAACACGATGTTGCCAAAATCGAAACTCGGTTCGCTAATTGGGTTTTTCCGCGAGTAAACGGGCGCCTGGTTGTTCTTGGTTTTGAATTCACCCGTGACGTGACAGGCACGAATCCGCAGTTCGACCATAACCGGCGTATTGCTCGCTTCGGAGAGTTCGAACGCCTTCTCAACGGTCTCAACAATGGTCGGCAAATTGGGGCGCGGATCGAGCAACCAGATCTGCGATTTCATGGCAAAAGCGTGCGAACGCTCCTGCATGATGCTGGCGCCCTCGCCATAATCTTCGCCGATGATGATCACCGAGCCGCCCTTTACACCAGACGACGCAAGGTTGGCGAGCGCATCGGATGCGACATTGGTTCCAACTGTCGATTTCCAGGTGACAGCGCCGCGGATCGGGTAATTGACCGAGGCGCCGAGCATTGCGGCAGCGCTCGCCTCCGACGCGCAGGCTTGGAAGTGAATCCCGAGGTCGTCCAACAGTTCGTTGGCATCGGCCATCACATCCATGAGATGTGACACCGGCGCACCCTGATAGCCACCGAGGTAGCACACGCCCGATTGCAACAATGCCTTGGTAACCGCGAGGATACCTTCACCGCGAAATGTATCGCCCTCGCCCAGTTCGAGCAGCGCGATTTCTTTCGTGAAAGATCGTTCGGCCATACGTAGATCCTAATTTTCAAGCCGTTCGAAATGTCGAGCGGCTATTGGCAGCAGACTATAAAGCGCTGCTCCATATTATTCACGCGTTTGCGCGGTTGGTGGAACCGGACCGGCTTAGCGCTTGTACCGGTCGAACGGTGACGTCAAGCCCGCATCCGCGCCGAATTCCTCGGCGATGCGGAGGCCTTCATTCCATTTTGCCATTCGCTCCGAACGGGCGAAAGATCCGACCTTGAGTTGGTCAGCACCCCAGCCCACCGCTAGGTGAACAATGGTTGAGTCCTCTGTTTCGCCCGAACGGGCCGAGACAATGGTATGCCACGATGCGGCACGGGCTGCATCGAAGGCCGCCTTCGCTTCGCTCAGCGTGCCCGCCTGGTTGGGCTTGACGAGCAAGGTATTGCAAGCTCCTTGCAAACCTGCGCTGACGACGCGATCAGCGTTGGTCACGAGATAGTCGTCGCCGACGATCTGGATGCGATCGCCGACGGCGGCGGTAAACCGAACGAACGCATCGACATCGGCTTCGTCAAACGGGTCCTCGAGCGAGACGATTGGGTATTTGTCGAGCCAACCCACGAGTAGTTCGGCCATCCCATCGCTGTCGACGTCGCGTTTTTCGAGGCCGAGCACGTAGCGTCCATTGCGATGAAACTCGCTGGCAGCGACATCGAGACAAATTGCAATGTCCTGTCCGGCGACGAACCCGGCACGTTCGATTGCCTCGACCAGAGTTTCCAATGCGGCCTCATTGGTTTCGAATGCGGGCCAATAGCCGCCCTCGTCGGCCACCCCAAATAGCAGGTCGCGTTCGTACATGAGCTGGCCCGCGGCCAGGTAGACCTCGGCAGTCATAGCGAGCGCCATGGCGTAACTGGTCGCACCTATCGCGGCGATCATGAAGTCCTGGATCTCCGTGCGCCTGGCTGCGTGAGCGCCACCGCCAAAGATCTGAATTTCAGGCAGCGGCAGGGAAATGTCGCGATAACCGCACAGATAACGCCACAACGGAACACCCGTGGCCGCCGCGGCCGCTTTGGCGACTGCCATCGAAGTTGCGACAAGTGCGTTACCGCCAAGCCGGCTTTTATCGGCCGTGCCATCGAGCGCTACCAAGCGAGCATCGATGGGCTCCAACAGCATCGCGTCACACCCGGCTAGGGCATCGGAGATCGGTCCATTAACGGCATCGACAGCGGCATTCACACCCAAGCCGCCGAAGGCGCTGCCGACGTCTCTTAGTTCCAACGCTTCGCCGGTTCCTGTCGAGGCGCCGGCCGGCGCGATCGCACTGCGGGAAACACCATTGGCCAATCGTACGGCGACTTCGACCGTCGGACGGCCGCGCGAGTCCCACACATGGCGGCCGTGCACCCGGGTAATTCTCGGATCTCCAATAGGAATCAACATCTCGATATCAAACACATCTGGGCATCAACGTTGCTCAGGTCGCCAATTCGCGCGCCCAGGCATCGCGAACCAAGGCCAGTCGGCCGACCGGTGCCGCCAGGAGCATGCGGGCCGTGCGCCGAATCCTATTCCTGTCGTTCTCATCGGTGATGTATTCGGCTGGCGATTTCCCGTCGACGCGAGCCAAGAACAGGCCCGGGAGTAAATGGGCAACACGGGCCTCTAACTGATCGGCTGGCTCCCATGTGCAACCCTGCACGTAACTCCGCGCCAACGCATCAAAGCAATTCAGAAAGCCCGTCGTGGCGTCTCGATTCCAGATGCACTTGAGCAACAAATGATTCAGACAAAACGCCGCGTCGAACGCCGGGTCGCCATACCATGCACCCTCAGCATCGAGGAAGATGGGCCCGCCGGGTCCGACCAAAATATTTTTAGGGCTGACATCACCGTGAACCAGGGCTTTGCGGTTGGCCTTGGTGGCGGCTACGAGCGCTTCGAAGGCGGCGAGGCGATCGGGGTGAGCACGACCGGTTGCGAGTAGGTAGGGCTCCAGCCGAAGCGGGAAAAAAATAAAGGTGGTGTCAAAGGCGGCAGCGATTTGGGGGTCATTAGCGGTGGCCGCGTGAACGCGTGCGAGAATTCGCCCGACCGACGCCGCTGTATCGAGTTCGGCAATTCCGTCGCGGAGTTGGTGTTTCCATACCGGGTGCTGGGCCGGATCGAGATAGTTCATGACAAAGAGCCCGGCATCGGCGTCGTGCCCGAGAATACGCGGCACGGCATGTGGCTCTATCCCGCCTACCGTTTCAATCCATTTGCATTCGAAATTGCTTCGCTCCACCGGTGCGCGCCAATCTGCCGCTACCTTCAACTTGGCGAGCGCTCGTTTGATGCACGCATCACCGGTTGCCAATTCAACCCGCCAGATATCCGACGACACGCCACCGGCTAGGCTAACGAAATCTGGATGTTCTTGCGCGGTCGCCAGGCCCATGCGTTTCAACGCGGCCTCTAATTCCCGGCGCGTTTCGCGGTCGGGCTCGCGCGTTGGTCCTGGTGCCGAAATTTCTATCCCCAGTGATGTGGTAGTCTCTGGCGCTTGGCTTTATCGGCCAGGCTACTTGATTTCAAGACCGGATAGCGACGGAGACCCTGCGAGTGAAGGTCGTGTTTCAGTATGACGCGAGCCCACGAATGGTGGCCCGTCTAGACGAACTCTCGACGGATGGCATTGAAATAACGCCCTGCCCAGATCGGGAAAATGCTCGTTTCCTCGGCTTGATGGCCGACGCCGATGCGGTGCTTCATGTGCTTAAGCCAATAACCTCGGAGACCATCGCGCAATCGCCAAACCTAAAATTCATCCAGAAAATCGGTGTCGGCGTTAACACGATTGACCTCAAAGCTGCCCAAGCCCGAGGCATCAAAGTTGCGAATATGCCCGGAACCAACACCCGGGCGGTTGCAGAAACCACGTTGATGTTGATGTTAGCCGCGCTACGCCGCGTGCACACGTATGACGAGGCCACGCGGCAGGGTGCCGGGTGGGCGCTCGATGCGGCGCTGTTCGATAGCATTGGCGAACTCGGCGGGCGAACCGTCGGCTTGATCGGTTATGGCGCGGTCGCGCAGATGCTGACGCCGATGCTGCTGGCGATGGGTGCGCACGTTACCTATACCGCGCCCAAAAGAAAGGGCGAGACACTCGCTGAATGGCGGGAATTGCCTGAATTGCTGCGGGAGTCGGATATTATTTCCTTGCACCTGCCGTTGACCGAAACGACCGCAGGTATGATCGATCGCGCGGCGTTTTCTGCGATGAAGGATGGCACGGTCTTTATCAACACGGCGCGCGGAGGTCTGCTCGAAGAGGTCGCCTTGATCGCTGCATTGGAAAGCGGGAAACTGCGTGCGGCGGGTCTCGATGTCTTCGAATCGGAGCCCCTAGATCCGACTAATCCGTTGTTAAAGTTGGATAATACAATCCTCCTGCCGCATGTTGCTTGGCTTACGCCAGAGACCCTGGAGCGTAGCTTGGGCATCGTATTGGAGAACTGTCGGTGCATCTTGCGAGGGGACGAAATTCGCTTCCGCGTGGCTTAATTCTGGCGCCAGGGACACCAGATGGCCCGGATTCGTTGTTGCAAATCAACAATGAAGCGAACAAAATCAAGCTCTTACTTAAAGCATAAGGGGGGAGCGGCCAACCCACTCTGCAAGTGGCGCATGACGCAAGTGGCGCATGACTACAGCGACTAATCGCTGATTGCGATGGTTGCCAAAGGATTGCCGCGCCCAAAGACTGAACGCCTTTGATGAACGATGGCACATGAAACCACATACGAGGTATACACCCTCGCCGATGGGCGCTGGCTCTTGGACACTAGCTTCAAGAAGAATCAGCGCGAGCGCGCCATTGATGAAGGCAAGAAACTTGCCAAACAGCCTGGAATTGAGGCAGCTAAGGTCCTCCGAGAGATTTATGACGACGACGACAATCTCATCAAAGAATCCACGGTCTACAATAGCCAGAAGAAGGAAACCCAGAGCAGCGGCGGGGGGTTTGATGATCGGGATCTCGCGGCTCCGGCCTACAACGTCCCAGGTTTCGAAGACCTCGAAGCGCAGCAAGAATTCAAAAAAGAAGAGGATTACGACGAAGACAAGGGGAGCGGCACCGGCGCATTTGGTAAGCGCAAGCGCGGTGCGGGTACCGATAAATCTCAGCCTGACGCAGGCGCTCAGCCCATGGCGCCACCCCCCCGGCGCGGTGGCCTCCGGCGCCCCGAGTTCATGCTCGTCTACAAGATGTTTATCATCGGGGCGGTTAGCTTTGCATTTGCAGCGTTCACCACACTCATATTTGTATCGAACTTTTCATAGGCGAGCTATGACGACAGGTCACAGTGCCAGCCTTGAAAAGCCAGATCATTCGCGGTTGACGGAGGGGGCGTAACCGTGGGCGGTGAAGCCATCATGTGGGCCGTTTTTGCATTATCCTTTGTCGGATGTGCGGTGACGCTTGGCACGATTTTTATCAAGCCGACGGACTTCGAGTTTCTGCGCGGCACGAGCGACGCCCCGCCCCAAGCAGCGAAACCGACGGCTAAGAAAAAGAAATCCGCCCAGGACAACACCGATGATGCCGCTGCTGATGAGGACGACGAAGAAAAAGATGAAGCCGCTGGTGATTCGGATTTCAAGGAATCGGTCGTCCAGATGATGACCTTTCTCGAGACCAGTCTTGCCTCATTGGCGACCAAGGAGTTCAAATTCGACAGCATCAATAAATTCGGGTGCCACTTGTTTCTTGCAGGTGCTGCCGAAGGTGCCTCACGCACGGCCGGGCTTAATCACGACCAATTCGTCGAAATGCTTGGTAAGAGCGTTGAAGTGCTCGGTTCCAACCCTGACATGGCCAAGAAATTTAGCGAGAAATACGAGGAATATCTGCTCGAGCCAAAATACGCTGAGATGTTTCGCTCGGGCGGCGACGCCATTGAAGAATTTCTCTCAGGCAGCGGCAAAGATGTATCCGGCGCCCTCGCTGACGCACTTGAGCAGTGGAATAAGCCGGCCGCCGAGTCGGTCGAAAAAGACAAACTTGTAACGGTGCTTTTTACCGACCTGGTGGGGTCAACCAAGATGACCCAGGAACTTGGCGACGCTGGCGCTCAGGAAATCCTGCGTAAACACAACGAGATCGTTCGCAATGGGCTCGCGAAGTTCCAGGGTGTCGAGGTAAAGCATACGGGTGATGGAATCATGGCCCGCTTTTCGGTTACGTCTGACGGTGTCGAATCTGCGATCTGGATGCAGGAAGCCATTGCCGCGAACAACGAAGCAACGCCCGACCGTCCGGTCAATATCCGTATCGGTCTCAACACCGGTGAGCCCATCCAGGAAGATGGCGATATTTTCGGGACCACCGTGCAGCTTGCCGCGCGTATCTGCGACAAGGGCAAGACCGGTCACGTGATGACGTCAAATGTTGTTCGCGAGTTGTGCGCGGGCCGGCAAATTCGGTTTGAGGATTGCGGCGCGTTCGACCTCAAAGGTGTCGAGGGCCCCGTAACATTATACTTCGCCTATCCAGCCTAAACGCTGCACTGGCGCGGTGGCCGGTACGCCGCATTCCACCGTTATCGCGACTCACGAAGCCAGGTCTTTTCTGCTAGCCTCGGAGATATCGCGTCCCGGGAGAAACTCATCATGAACGTCGCCGCAAGTCTCGCAGACATCTCTCCGAACAATCTCGAAGCCTACTGGATGCCGTTTACGGCCAATCGGCAGTTCAAGGCGGCGCCGCGCCTGTTCGTTTCGGCGGAGGGCATGTTTTATAAGACACGCGAGGGCAAAGACATGCTCGACGCGGCCGCCGGTCTTTGGTGCGTTAATGCCGGCCATTGTCGCGACGAGATCGTAAGCGCGGTTCAGGCGCAGGTCGCAACGATGGACTATGCCCCTGCGTTTCAGATGGGTCACCCGGCGGCATTCGAACTCGCGTCGCGCGTTTCGGCGATCGCGCCGGGCGATATGGATCACGTGTTTTTCACCAACTCCGGCTCCGAGGCGGTCGATACCGCGCTCAAGATCGCGCTCGCTTATCATCAAGCGCAAGGCCAAGCCGGCCGGTATCGCCTGATCGGGCGGGAACGCGGGTATCACGGCGTGGGTTTTGGCGGTCTGTCGGTCGGCGGCATCCTCGCCAACCGCAAATCCTTCGGGCCGCTCCTGAATGGCACCGATCATATCGCCCACACCCATAACCCGGCTGAAAATGCCTTCAGTAGAGGGCAGCCAGAATGGGGCGCGCATCTGGCCGACGATTTGGAACGCGTGGTCGCCTTACACGGGGCGGCAACGATCGCCGCCGTGATCGTCGAACCGATGGCCGGCTCAACCGGCGTGCTGGTGCCGCCGAAGGGTTATCTCGAGCGTCTGCGGAAGATCTGCGACAAGCACGGAATCCTGTTGATCTTTGATGAGGTCATCACCGGATTTGGCCGTCTTGGCGCGAGTTTTGCGGCCGAAAAGTTTGACGTCCTGCCTGACATTATTACCTGCGCCAAGGGGATTACCAACGGGACGGTGCCAATGGGCGCGGTGATCGCTCGCAAGCATGTTTATGACGCATTCATGGAAGCTGCCGACGGCGACAACACCATCGAGTTGTTCCACGGCTACACCTATTCCGGTCATCCGCTCGCCTGCGCCGCGGGACTTGCGGCGCTCAACATCTATCGCGATGAAGGCCTGTTCGAACGCGCTGAATCGCTATCAGGATATTTCGAAGATGCCGTGCATGGCTTGAAGAGTTCGTCGCGAGTGATTGATGTCCGCAATATCGGCCTGGTTGCCGGTATCGAGCTGGAACCGCGCGAGGGCAAACCCACGGCGCGCGCGTTCGACGCCTTTCTTGAACTTTATGAACGTGGGATTCTGGTGCGGACCACCGGCGATACCATTGCGCTCTCGCCACCGTTGATCGTCGAAGAAGCGCAGATCGACCGTATCGTCGAGACCATCGATGAGGTGTTGAAGGTCATCGACTAAGACAGTGGCGCAATCATGCTGATTGGCGTTCCCAAAGAGATCAAGGGCCAGGAGCATCGGGTCGGCATGACGCCGACCAGCGTTCGCGAAGTCGTTCATCACGGACATTCAGTGATCGTCGAGGCCGATATGGCGTTGCCGATAGGTTTTGGCGATGACGACTATCGGCGCGCCGGTGCGGAAGTTGTCGAGAGTGCCGCCGAGATCTGGGCCCGCGCCGAGATGATCGTCAAAGTGAAGGAACCGCAGGCAGCGGAATACCCGCTCATGCGATCCGGCCAGATCCTGTTTACGTATCTTCATTTAGCGCCCGACCTCGAACAAACCCGAGCTCTTATCGACGCGGAGGTGGTTGCGATCGCTTACGAGACCGTTACCGACGACGAAGGGCGTCTGCCGCTGCTTTCGCCGATGAGCGAGGTCGCGGGCCGTATGTCGATTCAGGTCGGTGCGCATTGTTTGGAAATGAACCAGGGCGGTCGAGGCATGTTGCTGGGCGGTGTCCCCGGCGTGCCGGCGGCTCGAGTCGTGGTTCTCGGCGGCGGCATCGTGGGTACCAACGCCGCGCGAATGGCGATGGGGCTGGAGGCCAGCGTTACCGTCGTCGACAAGTCACTGCCGCGTCTCTACGACCTCGACCTGCAGTTCGGCCCGATGCTTAATACGATATTTGCGACGGTTGATTCGATCGAAGAGCAGGTGTTGAACGCCGATCTTGTTGTCGGCGCGGTGCTGGTTCCAGGTGCTGCGGCACCGAGGCTGGTAACCCGTGACATGGTGAGTGCGATGAAGCGCGGCTCCGTCATGGTCGATGTATCGATCGATCAGGGAGGCTGTTTCGAAACCAGCAAGCCCACCAGTCACGACAATCCGACTTACGTGGTTGATGAGGTCGTCCACTATTGCGTCACCAACATGCCCGGTGCGCTTGCGCGAACCTCGACCCAGGGCCTCAACAACGCGACCCTCCCGTTTGTGCTGGCTTTGGCGAGCGCCGGCTACGAACAGGCCCTGAAGGACGATCCGCACCTGTTGAATGGGCTTAACGTGTGTAAGGGCGCGGTCACCTACGAGGCCGTCGCCGCGAGTCACAATCTGGATTATGTCGATCCGCTCACCGCACTCGCCCAGTAGTTAACTGAGCAGGTAGCCAAAGTACGGTTCCGACTAACAACGCAGATTCTATCGTCAGGTTCGTAACCTGAAAGTCGTAGGTTCAGATCCCTGGTACTGCCCTGAATCAGTGGACACCTAGAATAGGCGCATTGAGCGCGATGAGGTGTCAGATGACGAAGCCGAAGCGATACACACGGTACAGTTCTGAGTTCAAGCGGGAAGCGATCCTGAGGGCGAGTGAAGAAGGCAACACTGATAAGGCGGTATGCGAGGAGCTTGGGATCAGCACGCGTCAGTTTCTGCGTTGGCGCGATGAGTTACGGTTGCTCGGCGACGAGGCTTTTCCGGGCCAGGGACGTACGCGAGATGAAGAGCTGGCGCGGCTCAAGCGTGAGCTAGCTCAGGTGAAGAAGGAACGGGATTTTTTAAGGGAAGCGGCGGCGTACTTTGCCAAGGAGTCGAAATGAAGTACGCGTGCATCGATCGCCGCCGAGATCGTTATCCGGTTCGCATGATGTGCTGTTTGTTGGCAGTCTCGGCGAGCGGTTACTACGCTTGGCGCACCCGGCCGGAGAGTTCCCGCCTGAAATCGGACCGCGAGTTAATGGCGGAGATCAGGCGGGTCCATCAAGACAGCAGAGGTGTTTATGGCAGCCCGAGAATCCACGCGGAGTTAGTGTCCAGCGGCATCGGTGTTGGACGGCACAAAGTGGCCCGTCTGATGCGTCTGGCAAGGCTTAGAGGATGTCCCAAGCGGCGCTTTCGGGTCACGACGCAACGTGATCCGAACCATCCCGTAGCGAAGAATCTGCTCAAACGGAACTTCTCGGCGGATGCTCCCAATCAACGTTGGGCTTCCGACATCACGTATATCTCCACGCATGAGGGATGGTTGTACCTGGCGGTGGTGATGGATCTCTATTCGCGCCGGATCGTGGGCTGGTCGATGAGCCGCTGGATGAGCCGCCGCCTCGTGTTGGCGGCCTTGCGGATGGCGATCGACGCACGCGAACCTGAGGGCGCGCTTATTCACCACTCGGACAGTGAGTATCTGCGGGCCGGTTCCCTCGGAGTGACCTGACCCGCACAGCGATAGACGCATCTAGACTGATAGGGCCGGCCGTCCTTGGGTGGCTTGACCCACACTCAGATCGACCGAGATGTCATTCCCCGGACATGTCGGCCACCCGGGGGCAACCGGTTGAGGTTCCGACCTCGACCGACATCGTGACCTGATGAGAGCCCGGCCTTGGGCGCCCCGTCACTGTCGTGTCCGACATCGGCTGAGTTCGGAGCCAACCCCTCCACCCATCATAGACCAGGGGGCGGACATGGCGACTACAACAGCCGACAACATCCAGATCATCGGTGGCGTCGACACCCACCAGGACCTGCACACCGCCGCCGTCGTGAGCCACGACGGAACGGTGCTTGGTACCGAATCGTTCTCCACCACCCGAGCCGGCTACCGGGCGATGCTTCGCTGGTTCCGCTCTCATGGCGAGCTGCTTCGTGTAGGAGTGGAATCCACCGGTACCTACGGAGCCGGCATCACCCGGCACCTGGCACTCTCGGGTATCCCCGTGCTCGAGGTGACCGGGCCGGACCCAGCCAGCCGAAGAGCCAAGGGCAAGGACGATGCCCTGGATGCGATCTCCGCGGCCGAGGCGGCGCGCACAAGACGCCGGGTCCAGGTGGCCAAAGACCGTTCCGGCAGCGTGGAAGCCCTGCGGGTGCTGCGAACAACGCGAAAGACGGCAATCAAGTGCCGCCGCGCGGCCCTGCAACAACTCTACAACACCATCGTTGCCGCACCGGAGGAAGTGCGTGACCAGGTCCGCAACCTCACCCGCATGCAGCGCCTCCGTACCTGTGCGGCCTGGAGGCCGGACACGGTCGGCTATCGAGACCCGGTGGTCGCGACCAAGCTCTCCCTGAAGTCCCTCGCCCGCAGAATCCTCGACATCAACGACGAGATCGCTGAACTCGACCGGTTCATCGTCCCCTTGGTCGAGGAGCTCGCCCCCAGTCTGCTCGAGCTCGAAGGCGTGGGCACCGAAAACGCAGGCGCAGTAATGGTCGCCGTTGGGGATAACCCGGATCGGCTCCGCTCCGAGGCGAGCTTCGCCATGATGTGCGGCGTCTGCCCGATCCCCGCATCGAGTGGGAAGACGCAACGCCACCGTCTCAACCGCGGAGGCAACCGCCAAGCCAACTCCGCCCTGCACATGGTCGTCGTGTGCCGAATGCGAACCGACGAGCGGACCCGAGCCTATGTCGCTCGCAGGACCCTGGAGGGGCTGTCCAAACGCGAGATCATGCGCTGCCTGAAGCGTTACGTGGCCCGCGAGATCTACCGCGTCCTCACGGCCCCATCGAGTGCTTGACAAACATGAGAGCGTCCGTGGCAGCCAATATACCAGCGATGACTTCCGAGACGAACTTGCCAGGCATGGCATCGAATGCAGCATGAGCAGCTCAGGCAACTGCTACGATAATGCCGTTGTCGAGAGCTTCTTCGGCCTACTCAAGCGAGAGCGCGTGAACCGGGTGCGCTATCGCGCGCGAGAGGAGGCGCGGGCCGATGTGTTCGAGTACATCGAGGTGTTTTACAACCGAAAACGACGCCACGGTTACCTTGGCAATATCAGTCCGGATGACTTCGAAGAACAGGCAACCGGATCTTTCTGAACTGTCCACTAAAATGGGGCAAGACCACCCACCCCCGCAATCAATAAAATCTTTTTGTGGACTAGCAAGGCTTAAGGCAATGTCCGCATCCGTACATATTGCGTCCGCCGAACTTCCCTAAAACCTGGCGGGTTCTTGATGCCATTGCCTATGTCTCGGTGGAGCGGGTCTTCGGGTTCGTAAAGTCCCGTGCCAAACTGCTCGAGTGAATTATCGTCCGGCAAATAGATGATGAACGTGGTCAGGAAGTCAGGATTGTCCGTGTGCACATAGCCCTTCGAACCGGTGATATCGATAGCGAGTCGCCCATCGAATTTTAGGGGTACGTTCAGCTCTCCACCAAAGCGAAAGTAAAGAAACGCGGAGTATTTATCGATCAGACTCCGGAAAAGCGAAACCAGAACGTGCTCAACGAAACGCTCCCAGAAAATCTTAAGGCTTAGGCAGATTCGGCAGAATCTGCCTAAGCTGTTTGAACGAGGCCGTGGGCCGCGAGTGTAGGTGTCAGCCTATGTGGAAAGTGCGTTGATGCCTGCGCCGGGGCGGGTGGTCACTATCGTTGGGACGCGTGAGACGAGGCTTCCGACCAGCATTTATATTTTTTCGACAGCTGATTGCCGACGGTAGAGACACTTTTCGTTGGCGATTGCCTTGTGTTCGTAATTGAGCGCACGCCGACCGGTTCGCCGACGCGATGACGACGTTTGCCGATCCGGATGGGATCCGATGTTTCATGGTTTCGCGTCCTGCGCCGGTTGAGCGGGGGGAGGGTCTCGTGAAGAGAACGGATCGTACCGGCGGGAGATTTCCCGGATTTTCCGCAATTCGCCGCCACAGTGCGGGCAGGGAACGGGCGCGATCCCGGTCTCCAGGCCGCTATTGCGGTGGTCGTCCTCCTCGCCGTCATGGGTTACGGCTGTATGCGCCTGGAGGCCGTTTACACCCAGCGCCTCGCGCGCGACTTCGAGGGTCTTGGCACGGCTTCCATTGGCAAGGATTCCGAAGTGGCGGATGCGATGCAGTCCGTTTGGCAGGACATGCAACAGGAACCGGCGGATGAACTCGTCGGCGGTGATGGTGGCCGTGCCGTAGCGGGGTTTCCTTTGCCCCGGACTGGTCGGCTTGCGGCAACGGAAGGAGATGTTCTGTCCATCGCAGGCGATGATGCGGCTGTCGCCGATGGCAATTCTGTGCGTGTATCGGGAGAGATAGCGGAAGACCTGTTCGGCATCGCGAAAGGGTCGTTTGGCGTAGACGATCCAGTTCTTGCCGCGGGCGGCCACGAGGGTGGCGTGGAACTCTCCGGGATTGGCGAGATGGGCGATGCCGCCATGAAATTCGATTTTCCCGCGTGCATGGGCGCGGGTGAGCTCCTCAAGGAAGCGGCGCCGGAACAGGCTGGCGAGGACCTTGACCGGGGCCAGGAAGGTGCCGCTTCCGGTCTTCCATTGGCCGGTTGCGACATCGAAGCCGGCGTTAGGCACGACGATATGCAGATGCGGATGGAAGCCGAGCTTCTGGTCCCAAGTGTGGAGGACCGCGGTGCCGCCGATACGCAGTCCACCGTGACGGTCGTCCTCGGCGATGGTGCGCAGGGTCTCGGCGGCGGTGCGAAACAGGATGTTGAACACGACCTTGCGGTTGCAAAAGGCGATCCCGCTGACTTCTTTGGGCAACGAAAATACAACGTGGAAGTACGGCACCGGCAGGATATCGGCGGCGCGCGCCTCCAGCCATTGCCTTGCGGCAAGCCCCTGGCAGGACGGGCAGTGGCGGTTGCGGCACGAGTTGTAGAGCGGATGCTCGCGCCTGCAGCCGTCGCATTGATACATGTGGCCACCGAGTACGGACGTCCGGCAGGACTCGATCGCGGCCATGACCTTGAGGCGTCCGGCGTCAAGCTGGCCGGCCAGGCGCCGCCGGTAATCTGCGCCGGCGCGGCGGAAAATATCAGCCACGCCGGCGTCTTTGCGCTTCACGGCGCCTCAGGCGTCGATCAGGTCGAAGCCCGAGAGCGGATGGTCGAGGGTCTCGAACATCTTGCCGGTGGCGCGGGCGTAGCCGCGCGTCGTGTCGGCATTCCGGTGACCCAGGACATCCTGGATGACATCGATGTTGCCGCCACGCTCATGCCAGTGGGTGGCGGCCGAATGCCTCAAGCTATGGAAGGTATGGCAGCCGTCGACGCCGGCCTTGCGGCAGGCCTTCTTAAAGGCAACACGCAGGGTATCGATCTTGAGAGGCACCTCCGGCGACTCACCGTAGAACAGCCACGTGACCGGTCGTGGAAAGAGGTTCTTGCAGTAACGCCGCAGGTATTCGACGAGCCCGTCGGGAAGCGGCGCCATGCGCTCGGCGCCGCCCTTGCCGGAACGGATGTGCAGAAGCCGTTTGTCCGACTTGATGTCGATGAGTTGCACCTCAACAGTTTCCGAGATGCGGAGACCGGCGCCATAGGCAAGAACCGTCGCGGCCCGATAACGGAGGTCGGAGATGGCGAGGATCAAGCGCTCGACCTCCTTCTCCGCCATTGACCGGGGCAGTTTGCGGGGCCTCTTGCGGTAACGGAGCCCGTCGACCATCTCGGGACGGCGCAGTGTGTCGCGATACAGGAACCTGAGCGCACCGAGGCTTACATTGGTCGTGTTCGGGTCGAGACCGCGCTCGATCCTCGCCAGCAGCCAGCTGCGGACCTCCTCGGCGTCAAGCCGGTCCGGCGGCTTGTTGTAATGTTTGTTGAGGGTCTCGATCTCGCGCAGATACATGGCCTGTGTGCTATCGGCCAGACCGGCTATGCCCATCTGTTCCATCATCCGCCCTCGAAGAGGCGATACGTATGTCGTGTCGGTGGTTTTCATCATCGATCTCCCTGGCCTGAACGGCGCTCCACCGGACAATCCGGGGCTGGCCATCAGTGGGGTCGATGCTAACCGTGGGAAACCAGAAAACAGGTAGGCTCTTAGATTGCGGAACCGGCACCCGGGATCCGACACAAATCCGGCACTCCAACACCCGGAAACAAGCGCTGCACATTAGGAGGAAGGCTCAATGTCTGAAGCAAAAACTGCCGTGGAGCGGCTTCGTTCAATACGCCGTTCAGCCTCGAGAAAGCGCAGCGTGCTTTGACCATCTTCGACCCACAACGGAAGTCCGAACTTTCCAAAAGGCTTTCCGTTATCGTCGCGATAGGCTTCGTAGGCCGAGATCGACGGCATTTGCGCTTTTAACTCGGCGTAGAAAGCGTTGCTGAAGAATGCTGGCGTGAAGATGTGCTCGAATGGATCCGAACAAACCAAGTGTCCCGGAGAATCTGAGCAATGTGTACAGATTCTCGCACAAATGATTTTTCCGAGAGCATCGATGACCCTTATCGTGTAGCGCATGGACAGCACCAATAACGGAGTGTCCCCAAAGCGGGTTAATCGCAAGTAAACCCGCATAGATTGTAGAGCTTTCATTCATTCTACTAATAGAATTGGGAGACTTTTGTACGACAGCATTGACCACAAAGCCGGGTTAACGGCGAACGCCAACGCTTCTCCAATGTCTGATTGTGGCTAAAATTCCCGTTCAAGCACGGAGCAAGTCACGTCCGGGTTCGAGGGTGAACCGGACCTTCGGGGCCGCAACGTCCGGTAAAGCCCAAGGTCATGCATTCTCCGGCGCGTTCGTCAGGTTGGCTGACGTCCTCCACAACGTACGTGGTTGGTGGTTAGTTACTCAAGTGGTAGCGGGCGTAAACAGAGCCGGTATCGCAATCTAAATTTCGCTGTTGCAGTGTGCTTAGGTGCCGCAGGCGCCGAGTATCCGTTCATGCGGCCCGGCCAGATCCTGTTCACCTATCTTCATCTCGCGCCCGACTGTCAACAAACACGTGCCCCATCGATTCGGGGGTCGTCGCGATCGCCTATGAGACCGTCACCTAGGAGACTGTCGCGGCCAGCCGCAATTTGGATAGTCGATCCGCTCACCGCACTCGCCCAGTGGCTAGCCCGGGCGGCGCGCCTCGTGCCGGCGTAAAACGAATCCGACCGCGACGCCAAATATTCCGAGCGCCAACAGCAGCCACGCGGCCGATTCCCAGGTGCCCGTTTGTTCGATCGCAAACGCGAATATCGGTGCTCCCATCATATAGCCGAAATTATTGCCCTGCATGACGAAGCCGTTGACGGCTCCGATATGGGATCGCGACGGTGATTCACCCGGTACTGCCGAGATAATCGCAGGTGGGAGGAGCCCGCCAAGAAACGAGAAGGCAAGGGCGAACCAGAATTTAGCGGCATCGGCAACGAAATCGCTAAACACGAGAAATCCAATCACGCCCATGAACCCGCAGCCGAGCACGGTGAGCAGCCAATTGGCCCAGCCGCGATGCAGCAGCCAGCTACCGAATACCGCACCGGGGCCGTTGACGAATACCACCAGCGCGCTGAGCGATGCGGCGCCGCCAAGCGTATAGCCGAGCGTGCCCGCGAAGAATGTCGGCATCCAGGCGTTGAGGCCAAACCATTGTAATGTGTAGGCCATTAATGCGAGCACCAATAGCCACGGCCCAGCCAATCTAGCGACCCGAAATGCCTGCCCGAGGCGCAGAGTTGGTGGTTCATCCTGCCGATTGGGAAGGGTCGAGAGATCGCGCGTTGCAATCGTAAATACGAACGCGAATACGGCGAGGAGAGCGGCGTTGAACAGCCACAAACCCTGCCAGCCGATCGTTTCGAGAAACCAGGGCGACGTCACCATCATCATGGCAAAGCCGAACGGAAGAAATGAACTCCACAATCCCAATGCCAGCCCGAAATCCCGTGGGTTCGTTGCCTCAACGATCAGCGACGGCGCCGCGACAATAACGCCGAGATAGCCGACACCTTCGATGACACGGGTGAGGAACAGCAACGTGTAGCTATCGGTAAACGCCCCGAGCAGACTCCCCGCGGCGATCGTCCACAGGCTTACAACTAGAACCTTGCGGTGGCCGAAACCGTCGCTGAGGGCGCCGAACGGAAGGCCAAGAATTGCTCCGGTCGCATTAAAGATCGATGCAATCCAGCCGAGTGCCACCATGCCGACAGCGAATTCCGTACCAAGCACCGACATCGATGGCGGAACCTTGCCGATTTGCGTAGCCGCAATAACACCGGCAAGAATGGCGAGTAGCGCGATTCCCCAGCGCGTGTTGCCGATACTTTCGGAAGCCGTGGTCTGGGTCAATTTCGAGCCTCAATAAAACGCACACCGAGCGCAAATCCCGCGCCAATTACACCGATCAGAAGCAGGAGCCAGCCCGCGTTATCCCACCCGCCTGACCAGGTAACAACCGCGGCGAGGATTGGCGGTCCCGCGAGCTGGCCGACGTTCGAGCCCTGCATGATGATGCCGTTTACCGCGCCGACCTGAGCCGGTGAGGGCGAATGGCGGGGTACGGCGACAATAACCGCGCCGGGAAGAAATCCCCCGAAAAAAGACATGCCGATCGCGAGGGGAACCTTGACGCTGTTGGCGACCAGGTCCGAAAACAGGAAGTAGCCGAGCACCCCCATTATCAAAACGGGTATGGCCACCATCAGCCAGGTGCCGACTCCACGCTTGGCAAGCCAGCCGGCGAGAATGTTGCTCGGCGCATTGAAAATGACAATCAAGGCGGTCACCGTAGCTGCGGTCGCCAACGTGTAGCCGACGGACTCAATCAGAAAAGTTGGCAGCCACGTCATCACCGCCATCCATATCGCTGCATAGGCTGCAAAACACCCCGCAAGCAGCCACGGCCCCGGCCGGGTCAAGGCAAGGCGGAGGTCTTCACGCATACGCCCGGCGACCGCCGGTCGGGCCAAGGACGGCAGGCGATTGGTTCGCGCGGCAATGGCTAAGAACAACAACACACTCAAGCCTGTATTGGCGATCCAGATTCCGCGCCAGCCGATCTCAACCAGCAACGCCGGTGAGGCAACGATCATAAGGGCCATGCCGATCGGCATTCGCGCGCTCCAAAGCGCCAAAACGAAAGACTGTTGCGCCGCTGTTACCGCTTGCAACATGAGCGAGGGTACGCTGACCATGAGCCCGAGAAAGGCGACCCCTTCAAGCACGCGGGACACGAACAACCAAGTGGCATTGGGTGAGAGTCCGCCGATCGCGCTACCAATTGCCATGAAAGCAAGATTGGCGAGCAGCAATCTCCGGTGGCCAAATCGGTCGCTAAGCAGTCCTGCGGTGACGCCAAACAGCGCCGAGGTTGCGCTCAATATGGATGCGATCCAACCGGCGGCGATAAAGCCGATCATCAGCTCGCTGCGCAATTCAGGCAGCGCCGCCGGTATTTTGCCGACTTGGAAGGCCGCAAGCAGGCCCGCCGCTGTCGTTAGCGCAATCACGTCCCAGCGCGTCCGGGTTGTGTCTCGAAAGTGGTGGAAATTGGTTTTGGCGCCTCTCCGAGCGGGTTGAGTTTTGCGGCGGTCAGGCCGCGCGGTCAAGGGTTTCGTCGGCGATTAGCTGATCGAGGGTTTCCCATCCATCGACTTTGCGCATCTGGATTTGGCCGGAAGCGAGGAGCGCCCAGAGGAGCATCGGCACTGTTTCGGGACACGGCAGCACGGTCTGTGTTTTGATCCGGCGCTTGAACTCCTCGTTGAGACGCTCAATGGCGTTGGTCGTTCGGGCTGATTTCCATTGGCTCTTGGACAGGCGCGTGAAGGTAAAGAGCTTGTCGCCCGCTTCTGCGAGGCTGTCCGCGACGGCCCTGCATTTCAGCCGCCACTTGCGGACAAACGCCTTGCGGCGGGTTTCCACCTCGGAGGCAGTGTCGGCATAGATCATATCGCGGTAATCTTCGCTCAGCTCGTCATGCATGTGTTTGGGAGCATGACCCAGAAGGTTGCGGTGCTTGTGCACGGTGCAGCGTTGAACGGGAAGGTCATCGCCCCAAAGCGCCGACAGAGCCGCCTCCAGTCCCGGCGCGCCATCGACGATGACAAACCCGGGCCGTTTCAGTCCACGCGCATCAAGGTCGTCGAGGAACTGGCGCCACGCCGCCTGGCTTTCTCCGCCCATATTCCCGATCGAAAGCAAGACCTTCTGGCCATCCCGGCGCACCCCTATAGCCGCGAGAACCGAGATGTTGGTGGCCTTGCGATCCAGTCGGGTCTTGATCACAGTGCCGTCAAGGATCAGCCGAACGATATCCTCATCCGCGAGGCCACGGCTGCACCAGGCGTCCCAATCGACCTTCACCTTGCGCCACGCCCGGCTCACAACGTCCTTGCTCACAGCACCCCCGAAGAGCCCGAACAGCGCGCGTTTCACCCGCCGCGTGTTGGTTCCGGACAGATACACCGAAGCGATCAGCGCCTCGGCCTTTCTGGTCAGCCGCTGGTAGCGCGGCAGCGCCCGCGAACGCCATTCCGACGCCCGACCGTCTTCCTCAACGATCCGCGCACGCGGCACGCTCACCCTCTCGGTCCCGAATGTCCCCGTCAGTTGCCGCTCCCGGTGCCCGTTCCGATACCCTTGCCGAAGCGCGTCCTCTCGACCGTATCGGCAGCGCCCGAGAAACTGCGCAAGTTCCTCCTCAAAAACGGCCTCGATCGTGGATCTGATGTTCTCCCGCAGCCGGTCCTCGAGCGGATCATAGCCGGCGTCATTGGCCAGTAGCGAAAGCGCAGAAGTCTCGGTAGTGTTCTTCATGGCGTGATCTCCTTGGCGGTGCTAGCCGCCGGTTGGGTGGTTGTCTTGTCACCCGGAGATTACGCCATCCTCAAATTTCCACCACTTTCGAGACACAGCCGCGCGTCCGTTCAATCGCGGGTGAACCGGCCAGTGTCATGCACCTTGGGAGTGATAGTGATCTAAGCAAGAGGTTTCGTTAACTTAGTGGAAGGATCTAACGTATGGGCACCATAAGTTAGATTTCTTCCACCAATCGCCGACTGTCGACGATGGGGCAGTTGTAGCGCGCGAGGCGAACTATGACCACGGTACCAAATGATACTCGCGACAACGTCGAAACCCTCCGCAAGGACTCAGACGAGCTTTATCTTCTTGAGTTCGCCGCGCAACGGCCGGTTTTTGAATTAGCCGAGCCGCGCCAGACGGCCATACCCCACGTTTGGGCATGGGACGACTATTACCCGCTGCTGCTTCGGGCCGCGAATGTTGTCGATCCGGATGAAGCTTTTCGCCGTTCGTTCATGTTCTCCAACCCGGGCCTCCATCCCAAACCGTTTATGACCCCGACGTTGGATGGGGCGTGTTCGCTCTACAACCCTCGTGAAACCGCGCCCGTTCACCGGCACACCCCCAGTGCCAGTCGATTTGGTCTGGAGGGGGTCGGCGGATTTTCGACGGTGCAGGGCGAGAAATGCACACTTGGGCGGGGCGATCTGGTGCTGACACCGAACGGCACCTGGCACGACTTCGGCAACGAGAGTGACGAGCAGATTGTGTTTATCGATGTCGTAAATGATCCGTTGTGTCTCGCGCTGGGCGGCACGTTTTACGAATTGGGGTATGCCGAGATCGATCCGGGGTCCAACTCCGATGAACCTGTAGCTAAGCGTTTGCAGTCGATTCGCGAACCGCTCGACTACTCGCAGAACCTCTATGCCAGCGGCGGTATGGTGCCGAAGTTTGCGCCGCAGGTGCGCGCTCGCGACCGTGATGCGTCGCCGATGTTCGTCTATCGCTATGACGAGACCCGCGCGACCCTGGAGGGCTTGCGGGACTATGACGCGAGCCCCTATGACGGCGTGATAATGGAGTACATAAACCCGATCAATGGTGAGCCGGCCATGCCGACCATGTCGTTTCACATGCAACTGGTGCGCGACGGTGAGCGCACCCGTCCCCACCGCCACACCTCCAGCACGGTTTACTGTGTCGTCGAAGGAACCGGTGAGACCGAGGTTGGCGATACCACGCTTGCATGGCGCCGCAACGACGTATTCGTTGTGCCGGGCTGGGTTTGGCATGCTCACAACGTGGATGCCGGCGAGGACGCGGTTCTTTATTCGGTGAGTGATGAGGCGACGCTTCGCAAGCTCGGCCTATACCGTGAGCAGGGCCGCGCGGACGATGGTGATGTCGTCGAATTAACGTGGTCGGCGTAAGTAGCAAAGGGGGGAATAATACGTGGCACGCTTTAAATCGGTCGACCTGGGGTTCGCGTCCAGCCATCGCGTCGAAGACATGGTGCGGTGGTCGCAGCTCGCTGAAGCCGAGGGCTTCGACGCTGTCTGGTTGGCCGAGCTTTATTACGCGCGCGGCTTGATTACCGCCAGTGCCGCGGTCGCTGCGGCAACCTCCAGGATCAAAATCGGCTTCGGGATCATTAGCCCGTTCTCCCGCCATCCCGGGGTGGTGGCAATGGAAACGGCCACGCTCGATGAGTTGTCCGGCGGGCGCATGATTCTCGGCATGGGCATAAGCCAGATCGCGGTTGATCGCCAAGGCGTTGAGAATGCGCGCGCCGCAGTGTCGCTGAGCGAAGCGATGGACATATTGAGGAGTTTCTTTGCCGGCGAACAGGTCGTCTACGACGGTGAGTTCTTCAAGATGACGGCGCCGGGAAGTCCGCTATTTTTTGAACCCGTACGCCGGGATGTTCCGATCCATCTTGGTGTGATGGGACCGAAGTCCCTTGAACTGGCGGGTCGCGCCGCCGACGGGGTTTTGCTCGGTATGTTTTCCACCCCGGGATTTGCCAAGTGGGCGCGTGGCCACATCGAGACAGGCTTGGCGGCGGCCGGGCGCAGTTGGGACGACTTCGAATATCGCTCTTACATCACCTTCTCCGTCGACAAGGATGCCGCCAAGGCCAAGGACGCCGTGCGCGGGATCTTGGCCGCGTATCTCAGCGAGGGTGTGTCGACGTCGGCGACCAACGCTGATTCGCCGCGTTGGAAATACTCCGGCGCGACCGCGGATGAGTTGCTCGCGGTCAAGGCGGAAGTCGGAAAATACTGGTCGAAAGGCGATCGGGAGAAAGCGGGTCAGGCAATCCCGGTCGATTTCATCGACAAGTTGATTGTCGCCGGCGAACCCGACGAATGTGCCGAGCGCCTCCTCGCCTATGCGGAGGCTGGCGTTGATATTGCCGTCCCCTATCAGGTGATGGGCCCCGATCCGGATGCGGCGATTCGCCTGGCAGCACGCGAGATCCTGCCCAAGATCACCGCCTAGCCCGGTCGATCACCGGACCATGGCGGGCCTTTTCAAAACCGCTGAAATCGGTTTCGCAACGGCGCAGCGGATCGAAGATCTCGTGCGCTACGCCCAGCTTGCCGAGGCGAGCGGGTTTACGTCTTTCTGGCTCGGCGAACGCTACTATGCCAGGGGTATCTATACGGCCGCCGCGGCGATCGCCGCGGCAACCAGAACAATCAAGATCGGGCTCGGTATTGTCAGCCCCTTTACCCGCCATCCCAGCATGATCGCGATGGAAACCGCGGCGCTTGACGAGTTCTCTCAGGGGCGCGTCATGCTCGGGTTGGGCGTGAGCCAGATCTCTGCATCGCGCCAGGGAGTCGAGAACACCCGGGCGGCGACGTCTCTCAAGGAAACGATTGAGATCGTGCGCGGATTCTTTGCCGGCGATGCGGTGGTTTACGATGGCCAGCTGTTCGAAATGAACGAGCCCGGCGGCGCTTTCGTCTTTGAGCCCTACCGCGCCGATATTCCGATCCACATTGGCGGCATGGGGCCGAAGTCGTTGGAACTGGCTGGTCGTATGGCCGCGGGCGAGATTCTTGGCATGTTCTCGACCCCCGGTTTTACGCGGTATGCCCGTGAGCCCATCGGCGCGGGGCTTGCGGCCAGCGGCCGTAGTTGGGCCGATTTCGAATACCGTTCCTACCTCACATTCTGCGTTGATGACGATTCGGAACGCGCCAAAGACACCGTCCGGCCGACGCTCGTCGGTTACCTCTCGGGTGGTCACTCCGCCTCTGCGGCGCAGCCCGGGAGTGCGCGCTGGCGTCATTCCGGCGTCAGTGACGACGCGCTCGCCGCGGTGAAGCGGGCCGTGAGCGAGCGGGTTGCCGCTGGTGACATGGCCGGCGCGGCGGCGAGCATTCCGACAGATTTCGTTGATAAGTTGATCGTTGCCGGAACTCCGCAGGAGTGCCGTGACAAGTTGCAGGAATTTGCCGATGCGGGCCTTGATCATCCCGTGCTGTACCACGTCCAGGGTCACGATCCCGCCCGCTCGATCGCCCAGGCCGCCGCCCTGATCGAACCTTTGGTCGCGGCTTAAGCGCTTTCGCTACAACACTTTTCCTGGATTCATGATGCCTTTGGGGTCGAGCGCGCGTTTGACTGCGCGCATGATTTTCATCTCGGTTTCGGATTTGTAGCGCGTCAGTTTGTCGCGCTTGAGGCGCCCGATCCCATGCTCGGCGCTGATCGTTCCCTCCATCGCGGCCGCGGTGTCGTGCACGATGTCCATCAAATCATCGCGCTGGGCGAGGAACGTGTCGCAGGCGTCCTGGTTTGCCGGGCTCAGATTGAAATGAATATTGCCGTCCCCGAGATGGCCATAGGCGAGGAAGCGAATGTCGGATATCGCCGCGCGCACGTTCTCGGCCGCCGCATCGATGAACTCGGCGATTCGCGACAGTGGCACCGCGACATCATGGCGGATCCCGACACCCTCCACGCGCTGCGCCTCTGGCATGGTTTCGCGGATGCGCCACAACGCATCGCCCTGTGCCTTGCTCGCGGCAATCACGGCATCGTCGATCTGGCCCCTGTCGAGAGCATCTGCCAGCGCTTGTTCGAACGCTTCGCGCTGCTGGCCAGTTGAGGTGCCGCCGCCGAGCTCACCCAGAACATACCAATCGTGCGGCGCGTCAAAGGGATCTACATTCCCTGGAATGTTTTTTAGCGACAGCTCGACCCCGTAGCGCGGCATTAATTCCCAGGCCGTCACCGCATCAGCACTGGCGGTTTGCACCTCGACCAAGAGCGCCACCGCGGCGGCTGGATCGCGCACCGCGATCATCGCGACGGTCGTTTCGCGCGGCTGCGGAAAAAGCTTGAGAACCGCCGCGGTGATAATGCCAAGCGTGCCTTCGGCGCCGACGAACAGGTGCTTGAGGTCGTAACCGGTGTTGTCCTTGCGCAAAGCCCGCAGCCCATTCCAGATTTCGCCATCCGGTAGCACCACCTCGAGCCCCAAGACGAGGTTGCGGGCGTTGCCATAGCGCAGCACATTGGTGCCGCCGGCGTTGGTCGATAGGTTGCCGCCGATCTGGCAGGTGCCCTCGGCAGCCAGGCTTAGCGGAAACAGCCGGTCGGCATCGGCCGCGGCATTCTGAATATCGCCGAGCACGCAGCCCGCTTCGACCTCCATCGTGTTGTTGAAACCATCGAGCGATCGGATCGTGTTCATCCGCGACAGGTTGACGAGAATCTGTCCGCCATCTTCGTGCGGAACCGAACCTCCCACCATCCCCGTATTGCCACCCTGCGGCACGATCGGCGTTTCGCTGGCCGCACAGAGCCTGACGATTGCCGCGACTTCGGCGGTGTTTGCCGGCCTCAGAACCAGCGGCGTGCGGCCACGAAATAGACCGCGCTGCTCCTCCAAGAAAGGTGCGATACCGGCTTCATCATCGATCCAGCCGCGCTGTCCGACCGTCGCCTTGAGGTCGGCGATTGTCCCAGGTTCGATTGGCTTCGCCATAGCTTCGATTTAAACCAGCTAGCGGGCGTCGACAAGCTGTGTCGGATCCGGCGCGGCGGCCCGCCGCAGGCGGTCGTTGATCGCGGCGCCAAGCCCAGAAGCGGGAATCGGCATGACCGCGATCGACCGAAATCGTGGCTGATCGAGATCGCGCATCATCGCGAAAAGGTTGGTCGCCGCCTCATTAAGGTCCGCCGCCAAACTCAGGTTGCGGCAGGCGGCGGCGCCGTCGAGGATGGGTTGACCAAACGCCAACAGGGCCTCATCGGCATCGACTCTGGCCGCATTAAGACGCAATGGGCGCCTCGGCGCATAGTGTCGAGACAGTTGCCCCGGCGACAGCAAGCCTGCGGTCCCGCGTATGGGACCGGATCGCGCCAGGGGACCAATCACCGCCTCAATCGCCGCTTGCGGGACGCCACCGGGACGCAGCATTTGCGGTTTGCCATCAGCCAACCCGACAACGCTTGACTCCAAACCGACGCGACAGGCCCCGCCATCGACGATGGCGGCTACCGCATCATCAAAATGCTCGCTGACATGTTCGGCGGTGGTCGGGCTCACGCGCCCCGCAGGGTTGGCACTCGGGGCTGCCACCGGCTTGTCGAGCGCTCTAATCACAGCGAGCGCGACCTCGTGGTCGGGAATACGGATCGCGATCGTTGGCAGTCCGGCGCTGACACGCGCTACGGCGCGGCAATCTTCGGTTCGGTTGAGAACCAGCGTCATGGGCCCAGGCCAAAACGCTTGGGCCAGAGAATCGGCCCGCGCATCGAAGACCGCAAGTAGCCGCGCCGCATCGATGGTGGGGACGTGGATGATCAAAGGGTTGATGGCTGGCCGATCCTTGGCGGTAAAAATCGCCCCCACCGCGGCGTCATTGGTGGCATCTGCTGCGAGTCCGTACACGGTCTCGGTAGGGAGGGCGACAAGCTTGCCGTCAGCGAGCAACCGCGCCGCGTTGGCGATGTTGGCGGGCGTGGGCGAGAGGATCGGTGCGGGCACCTGGGTGGAATGGCGTAGGACGCCGATCAACCGCGAAATTCGGCTTCGGAGATCAGGTGGCCACGCGCGTTGACACATTTGAATTCGAGCGCGTCGTCATTGTCTTTGGCGACGATATCCATGCCGTCGTCCCAATACAGCGGCAAAGAGAAACGACAATCGATTTCGTAGCTATCGGGCAACCCCTTCTTGGCGAGAACACCGAGCATGGACGTGACTTCCATCAGACGATGCGTGATCGGCGCACGAAACCCGAAACGAGCCGCGAATCCAGGGTCGAAATGGATCTTATTGGTTACTTCAGCCGCGTAACCGCGGGCCTTTTCGGGAGTCATTAACTTGCGACTTACCAGATCATACTCGCTCGGCCGACCGCTGCGCTGCGTCTCGTCCTCGAGGCCGGCACGGTTTTTACGCATTAACCGAGCTTCGCCACGAAGCGCTATCGTTTCCATCCCAACGACCCGGGTGCCCTCGCGGAGGAAGTCGAAAACCGTGGTCAGGGAGAATCCGTTGCGATCGCGCGAGATGTCCTGGATACGCCCGTGAATGTCGAGCGTATCGCCAATCATGACCGGTTTGACTTGGTCGATCTTGTGATAGGTGAGGACCAGGCCGTCGAGCGACAGACCCGCTTTTACCAGGGAACGCCCGCAGTCATTGCTGAGAATGGATAAATCGACCAAGTCATTGAACGCTTCAGTCTCGACGTCACAGCTCCGGTGATAGCGCTTCTGACGCTCTCGCGTGACAGAGGTTGTCCAGATCGGGAATTGCTTGTCGGAGGCCGAGTTTCCCGACGATCGTTTTGCTTCTTGGTCGGTCATCCGGTTGTCGTCCATAAATAAGGCGTTGCGAAGGCTAGTGCTGATAGTACTCGGATTTAGCTACCCGCGAGCAAGGGCAAGATTCTGCGCCCCATCGGCGTCGTCAGCTCCCCCTTGCTTGGCGGTCGAGACCTGACATATTACGGCACATCGGCCACAAATAACCTATGGATTCGGGTGGTTGAAAGGGATGCCAATGAGCGACTATGCGGCGCCGATCGCTGACATGCGCTTCGTCCTCGACAAGCTGGTCGGGCTGGAAGAACTTGCGTCCCTCGACGGGCTCGAGGCGGCAACACCCGATACCGTCGATGCCGTGCTAAACGAGGCTGCACGATTGGCAAACGAGGTCATCGGGCCGATCAACCGCGTCGGCGACGAGCAGCGCAGCGTGATCGACGGGACCGATGTCAAGACGCCCGATGGCTTCAAGGAGGCCTATGACCTCTTCGTTCAAGGGGGTTGGAACGGGATCATGTTTGATCCCGAGATCGGCGGTCAGGGCCTGCCTTGGGCGGTTTCGATCGCCGTTACCGAAATGTGGGAATCGGCAAATCTCGCCTTCAGCCTGCTGCCGATCCTGACCCAGGCGGCGGTTGACTGCGTCGCCAAGGCTGGCACCGCCGAGCAAAAAGCGACCTATCTGGCGAAGCTGGTGAGCGGTGAATGGTCCGGAACGATGAACCTGAGTGAACCGCAGGCTGGTTCCGATGTCGGTGCCCTCAAAACGCGCGCGATCAAAGAGGGCGATCACTACCGCATCACCGGCACCAAGATCTTCATCACCTATGGTGAGCACGATCTTGCCGAAAACATCATCCATCTGGTACTGGCGCGAACGCCCGACACACCTCCCGGTACCAAGGGCATCTCGCTGTTCATCGTCCCCAAATTCCTCGTAAACCCGGATGGCTCGCTTGGTGCACGCAACGACCTACGTGCCGTCTCCCTCGAACACAAGCTCGGGATTCATGCGAGTCCCACAGCGGTGATGTCGTTTGGTGATGACGGCGGTGCGATCGGCTACCTGGTCGGCGAGGAATGCGAAGGCATGCGCAATATGTTCATCATGATGAACTCGGCGCGGTTGGCGGTTGGCTTGGAAGGGCTTGGAATTGCTGAACGGGCGTACCAACAAGCGCTGAGCTACGCCGGCGAACGTCGCCAGGGCCGCGCGCTGGGTGATGAGGATGCGGAGTCCTCGCTGATCATCAAGCATCCCGACGTACGCCGTATGCTGATGCTGATGAAAGCAAATAACGAGGCGATGCGCGCCGTCGCCTACATAGTGGGCGGCGCCATGGATCGTGCCGCGCGTCATCCCGATGAAGACGTCAGGCAGCAACAACGCGCGTTTGCGGATCTCATGACCCCGGTGATCAAGGGGTGGTGCACCGACCTTGGTGTGGAACTCGCCTCGATCGGGTTGCAGGTGCACGGCGGTGTTGGTTACGTCGAAGAGACCGGGGCGGCGCAGCATTTCCGCGATGCGCGGATCGCGCCGATTTACGAAGGTACCAACGGCATTCAGGCGTTCGATCTGGTGATGCGGAAATTACCGCGCCAAAACGGTGATGCCGTACGCCAGGTCATTGACGCGATTAAGACCATCGACAGTGACCTCGGCGGCACCAATGACGCCAATTTCGTGACTATTCGCTCAGCCCTGAACGAGACCGTTGCCGCGTTCGAAGAGGCGACCGATTGGTTGATCCAGAATAGCAGCGCCAATCCCACGGCCGCCGCCGCCGGTGCAACCCCGTATCTGCGACTGTTCGGCATTGTCTATGGCGGCTACGTCTTGGCGAAAAGTGCGCTTATTGCTCACGCGGCATTGGCCATGGATGGCGATGATAGAGATTTCATGCGCGCCAAGATCGCGACGGCAAGGTTCTACGCCGAGCAGGTTCTCGCACCGGCACCGAGTATGGTGCATGCGATAACCGCCGGTACCGAGGCGTTGTTCGAAATCGAACCGGAGCTGATGTCGCTGTGAGCGAACAACGCGCTTGGGTCGTGGTTTTGCGGCCGCTTTCGCGTTAGCATCAAGGCTGCAATTCTGGGTTCGGCGATCTGAAGGAGGCGGAACGTGAGCGATCAACGCCCGTGGCTCAACAAATACCCCAATCATGTGCAATGGGATGCCGAAATCCCTGAGAAACCGTTATATGCGTTATTGGACGACGCGGTCGCGAAATATCCGACCAACGAGAGCATGGATTTTCTTGGTAAGACCTACACCTATGCCGAACTCGGCGACATGGTGACCAAAGCCGCGGCCGGGCTTCAGGAGCTTGGCGTTGGCAAGGGCGTAAAGGTTGGCTTGTTTCTGCCGAACTGCCCACAATTCGTCGTCTCGTATTTCGGTGTCCTCAAAGCGGGCGGTACTGTCGTTAATTACAGCCCGCTCTATTCGGAGGACGAGCTTCTTCATCAGATCGAAGATTCCGAAACCGACATCATGGTGACGCTGAGCCTCAAGGCGTTGTACCCAAAAATGGCGACAATGCTGCAGAGAAGCCGGGTCAAAAAACTGATTGTCGGTGCGCTGCAGGACGTATTGCCGTTTCCTAAAAATCTCCTGTTCCCGTTGCTCAAAAGCGGCGAAATTGCCAAGGTCCCCAACGACTCAAAGCACGTTTCATACCGCCAGCTCCTCAACAATGAGGGACGCTACAGCCCGTCTGATGTCGACGTAAAAGAAGACATCGCCGTGCTGCAATACACCGGCGGTACCACGGGCGTCTCGAAGGGGGCGATGCTCACGCACGCCAACCTCTACGCCAATACGCAGCAGGCGGTGATGTGGAACCCCAATAACGAGCTCGGCAAAGAACGCATGATGGGCGTTCTGCCATTCTTCCACGTCTTCGCCATGACCGTCGTGATGAACCTGACGATTGCCATCGGCGGCTCGATTGTCATGCGCCCACGTTTCGAACTCGAGCCGGTACTCGATGACATCACTAAGAAAAAACCAACTCTGTTTCCCGGCGTGCCGACGATGTACACCGCGATCAACAATCATCCTAAGCTCGATACCTTCGATCTCACGTCGATCAAGACCTGCATGTCAGGCGGCGCGCCGTTGCCGCTTGAAATCAAGCAGCGCTTCGAGCAATTGTCGGGCTGCAATTTGGTTGAAGGCTATGGCCTGACCGAATGTGCGCCGATCGCGACGAGCAATCCGTTCGACGGCCTTAACAAGGAGGGATCGATCGGCTTGCCATTCCCCGGCACGACGATCACCATCGTCGACAAGGAAGACCCCCACAAGATTTTACCGCAGGGCGAGGACGGAGAGATCTGTATCTCGGGCCCGCAGGTAATGAAGGGGTATTGGGGTCGCGAGGAAGCGACCGCCGAGACCATCGTCGAAGGCCGGTTACGCACCGGCGATGTCGGCCACATGGACGAAGACGGCTATGTCTTCATCATCGACCGCAAGAAGGATCTGGTGCTGGTCGGCGGCTTCAACGTATTCCCGCGCAAGGTTGAGGAAGGGGTGTACCGCCACCCGGCCGTCGCCGAGGTCACGGTGATCGGCGTGCCAGACGAATACACGGGTGAGGCGGTCAAGGCATTCGTTAAACTTAAAGACGGCTCGACGTTAAACGCCGACGAACTCAAGGAATTCCTCAAAGACAAACTCGGCAAGCACGAGATGCCGAAACATGTCGAGTTCCGGCAGGAACTACCTAAAACCATGATTGGCAAACTGTCGAAGAAGGAATTGGTTGCCGAGGAACTGGCCAAACAAGCGGCGAGTGGCGGCACCAGCGCCGCGGAGCAACCAAGCGCGTAGCCGACCCATCGACCGCCCACAACGATGACTTCAGCGACAGCGTCGCTTGCGGCCGTTGTTGCGCTTTTCATTCTTAACGACCTCGCATTTATCGAAGCCGATACCCTCGGCCAGTGGTTGGGGGCGGATTATGGATTCAAAGTTGCCGCTCTCGCTTTGATCATACTTCTGACGCCGCTTCGACGTGCCGCCGCGGATCAAAACCTAACCGTCGCGCGAACCGAAGCGATCTTGTTGGTTCTCGTCGCCAGCGCTTTTGTCATTTCGGTGTTTGACGTCATCTATCCCCTGATCGATGAGTCGATTCCGGACACCGCGCTTCAAGAAATGCCCGAGATCGGGTCAGCGAGCGTGTTCTGGTTGGTTGGACATCACCGCCGGCCTGGCGCTAACGGCGATCGCCGAAGAACTGGTCTTCCGTCGCTTGTTTTACAATGTGCTGAGACCCTTCTTCACTAGTTCGGTGCTGTTCGTGCTCGCCTCAGCCGTCGTTTTTGGACTTATTCATTGGTCGGGTGGGGTCGCCAACGTCGTCAGTGCTGCGATTGCCGGCGTCGCGCTGATGGCGCTGATGTTGCGAACCGGCAGCGTGGTGCCGGCGATCGTGGCGCACTACCTGGTCAACTTCGTTTTGTTCTACGACCCGCCCTAGTGGATTTCATCCACTAGAGGGTAGTGCTACTCAGCCGGTACCGGTGCGGGCTGCCTGGTCTGCTCCGATTCCATCGCGCCCAAGCTACGGGCAATGTATCCCGTCGGTTTGGTAAAGCGGGCTATCGAGGCATAGAGAACCGGAATCAGGAATAGCGACAACACGGTCGCGAAGCTGACACCGCCAATGATAACGATACCAAGGGAGTTCCGAGATTCCGCTCCCGCACCTGACGACAGCGCCAGCGGCATCGCCCCCAACGCAGTCGCGATCGTCGTCATCAGGATGGGTCTCAGCCGAACGATCGATGCCTCATAGACGGCATCGCGAATCTCCATCCCGGTATCGCGCAGCTGGTTTGCGAATTCCACTATCAGGATGCCGTTCTTTGCCACCAGGCCAATCAGCATGATGATGCCGATTTGCGTGTACACATTGATCGATAGACCCATATAGAGCATCGACCCGAGCGCACCGGTAATCGCCAGCGGAACCGACAGCATAATCACCATCGGGTGGATAAAGCTTTCAAACTGAGCCGCGAGCGCGAGGAACACGATGAGCAGCGCCAATCCGAAGGTCAGGTATAGCGAACCCGTTGATTCGCGGAAGATTTGCGAAAGCCCGCCGTAGCTGACCCGGGCGTCCGCGGGTAATTCCTCGGCCGCAATCTGCTCGAAATAGAGGAGCGCTTCGGCCAGCGTATAACCCGGTGCCAGCGACGCCGAAACTGTAATCGAGCGCAATCTATCGGTGCGATGGAGGTCTTTAGCGCCCGCAGCTTCAGTGAAGGTCACCAAATTGTTGAGCGGGATCATCTCGCCGGTTGTTTCCGAGCGCACGAAGATGTTGGAGATATCGCTGGGCACTTCCCGGTCGCGGATGCGCGCGCGCAGGATTACATCAAACTGCTCGCCGCGGTCTTCATAAGTCGTGACACGGCGCTCCCCCAGCATGGTTTCCAGGGTGCGCCCGACGGACTCGATCGAAATGCCGAGATCGGCGGCCCGGTCGCGATCAATCTTAAGACGCAGTTCGGGCCGGGTTCGGTCGTAGTCGGTATTGATATTCAACAGGCGACGATCTTGCCTTGCCCTCGACGTGAGGCGCGCCGCCCATTCCTCCAGCACTTCGTAACTTGGCCCGCCAAGGATTATTTGCACCGGTGATCGCCAAGAACGTTGCCCCAGGCTCGGTGGGCTCAAGGGGAACGCTCTGACACCTGGCATCGACATAAGTTTCGGAAACAGCTCACGCTGAATTGCCATTTGCGAGGTTTCGCGTTCAGCCCAGGGTTTGAGTTGAAGGATCATGAACCCCGAACTCACGCTACCGGGGCGTCCGAAGCCCGGTGCAACCAGGCTCAGCACGCTTCGCCCATCGCCGCGATCCACGATCGGTTGCAGGCGACGTTCGAGTTGACGCACCTGATCGCGGGTGTAGTCAAGGCTCGATCCTTCGGGAGCGGATACCGGAATGAACAGGACGCCACGATCTTCGGTGGGTGCGAATTCCCGGGGCAGCACGTGAAACAAGCTGTAGGCGAGAGCCGACACTGCGATAGCCACGGCAACGACAATGATCGGGGCGTTGAGTGCCCCGCGCAGCAAGACCGCGTAACCGCGGTTGAGACCGTCGAAGACCGGTTGCGTCACGTTGTAGACGAACCCTTCCTCGCGCGCAGGACGCAATAGCTTCGAGCACATCATCGGCGTCAGTGACAGCGCGGCAAACGACGAAAAAATGACCGCCACGGCAACAGCGACACCGAACTCCTGGAACAAACGCCCGGTGCTGCCTTCCATGAAAGAGAGCGGCACGAACACCGCCACCAACGTCACGGTCGTCGCAATCACGGCAAACGCGATCTGCCGCGTGCCGCGGACTGCGGCGAGCAAGGGCGGCATCCCTTGCTCGATGTGTCGATGAATGTTCTCCACGACGACGATCGCATCGTCGACGACCAGGCCGATCGCGAGCACGAACGCCAATAAAGTGAGCACGTTGACCGAATAGCCGAACGCGGCCAGCACCGTGAACGAGGCAATGACGGACACCGGGATGGCCATGGCCGGGATCAGGGTGGCCCGCCACGACCGGAGAAATAGGAAGATCACACCCACCACCAAAGACAGCGCGATCGAGAGCGCGATGAACACTTCCTCGATGGACTTTCTGATAAAAACCGAACTGTCGTAGCTGACGACCAACGACATGCCCGGTGGTAAGGAGTCTTTGAGGTTTTCAGCCACTTGGCGCGCACCCTCGGCGACCTCGAGGGTGTTCGCCTTCGATTGCTTGGTAACGCCAACCCCAATCGAGAGCTGTCCGTCAGAGCGAAACTCGCTGCGGCTATTTTCGGTGGCGACTTCGACTTTGGCGACTTCGCGGAGGCGGATCAGATAGCCGTTGTCGCGCTTGATGACGATGTTTCTAAATTGCTCCGGCGTCGATAACGCCGACGCCGTGCGCACGGTTAGCGTTAGCTCTCGCTGCCGCGATTCGAGCCGACCCGACGGCAACTCGATATTCTGCCGCCGAATTGCGTTTTCAACGTCCTGAACGGTCAGGCCACGCGCCGCGAGTTGCTGGCGGTAGAGCCAGATACGCATCGAGTAGCGTCGTTCGCCGTAGATCCGCGAGGTCGCAACACCAGGCACGATCGAAAACGCGTCGAGGAGGAAACGGTTCGCGTAATCGGAAAGCTCCAACGCATCGTGGCGATCGCTGGTTAGGCGCATCCAAATAATCGGCCGGGCATCGGTCTCGCGTTTAGCAATGCGCGGCGTTTCGGATTCGTCCGGCAGGCGATTGATCGAGCGGGCGATACGATCCCGAACGTCGTTGGCGGCGGCGTCGATGTTGCGCTTAAGCGTGAACTCGATGCTGATCGAGGATGATTCATCACGACTCGTAGAACTAACGCGTTTGATTCCCTCGATCCCGGAAACCGCCTCTTCGACGATCTGAGTGACTTGCGCCTCGATAACTTCGGCGGAAGCACCTCGGTAAACCGTCGTAATCGACAAGACTGGCGAATCCGTATCGGGATACTCCCGGACCGGTAGTTTGTCGTAGGCGAACAGGCCGAAGATCACCAATACCGCGCTCATCACCGCGGCGAACACCGGCCGCTTGATCGAAACGTCCGAGAGAACCATTAGCTCGTCCCCTTACGCGGCGGCGGTGAGCCGGGCTTGATCGGCTTGACCGTCGAGCCGTCGCGGATTTTTTGCAACCCACGCACGACGACGTCGTCGTCCGCGGAAACACCCTCGAGAATTTCAACTTCGCCGATAAGTCGTTCGCCAATGCGCACCTTGGTGCGGCTCGCCTTGCCGTCGCGAACAAGGAATACAAAGTGTGTCGCGCCTCGCGAAATCAGAGCTTCCTCCGGCACCAACACCGCATTGTCACGGCTCTCGATCGATAATTTTGCGGTCAGGAACATTCCTGGTTTGAGACGCCCATCGGCATTGGCGAACTCTGTTCGCAGTTCGATTGATCGCGTCACGGGGTCGATCCGCGAGTCCAACGTCTTAACGATCCCGTTGAAAATCTCGGAGTAGGTAACACTCTCCGCTTGGATCGGTAGACCGGGCCTGGCTAGCGACAGGACGCTCTCGGGGACGCGAAAATCGACCTTGACCCGGCTAGTGTCGTCGAGGGTTGTGATTTCGATTCCCGGCGTCACCAACGCCCCGACCGAAACGCGACGAAGGCCGAGACGGCCGCTAAAGGGCGCGCGGATTATGTAATCCTGCAGCCGTGCCTCGTTGGCCCGAACCCTGGCTTTTGCGCCCTCCAGGGATGCTTGCAGTTCATCGATTCTGGCCCGCGACACGGTCCTATTGTTGAACAGCGCCAGGGCACGATCGTAGAGGCGCTGCGCTTGTTGCAGGGCGACGCGTTGCTCTTCCAGGTTGGCATTCAACTCGGTTGCGTCCAATTCGACGAGAACGTCCCCCTTGTTGACCCGCCCCCCCTTCTTTGAACGTGATTTTGCCGATGATTCCGGAGACTTTGGGCGTAATGATGACCGCTTCATTGGCCAGCGCTGTGCCCACGGCTTCGACCGTGACCGCGACGGTGTCGATGCGTGGTTTAGCCACTTCGACCCCGACCGGGCGTCCGCTCCCCCTGAATTGGCGATTGCCTTCCGCCGCCTCGCCAGCGCGCTGCTCATTCCAATACCAGGCGCCCGCGCCGATGCCGGCAAACAAGAGTACGATGACGAGTTGGGTTATGACGCGCATGGCAATAAAGAATCAGCGACGTATCAGTCTGTAATCTCAGTAAGATGGCGCGGAATGGCTCGAAAGTCAGGTAACATTCGCGTAGCCCTCGCGACGCAATAGAATAACATCAGCGCGGGTGCGATTCGCAAATCGCGATATTGCGTTACGATCTTCCGAGCGCTAACTCGCCAAGCGCGTAGAGATTCCGATTGCGTAAACAAATGACGACACTTTTCTATTCCCATCCCGCGTGCTTGGAACACCAACCAGGCAACCAGCATCCCGAGCGGCCCGAACGACTGAAGGTCATATTTGATCGCCTGTCGACGCCAAGCTACGAGGCGCTAGAGCGTCGTGAAGCGCCCCTTGTGGATATCCAAAATCTCTCACGAGTTCACCGCAGCGGATTTGTCGACGCAACTCTCGATGCGATTCCCAAACAGGGGCGTAACTTCCTTGATCCCGATACGGCGGTTTCGCCAGGATCGCGGGAGGCGGCGCTGAGGGCGGCAGGTGCCTGCGTCGCAGCGGTTGATGCCGTGATCAGCGGTGAAGTTAGCAACGCGTTTTGCGCCGGGCGCCCACCTGGGCATCACGCCGAAGCTGACCGAGCGATGGGGTTTTGTTTGTTCAACAATGTTGCTGTTGCCGCGCTTCACGCGCGCGCGGCCCACGAACTTCAGCGCGTCGCGGTCGTCGATTTCGACGTTCACCACGGCAATGGCACACAATCCATGTTCTACGCCGACCCCGACCTCTTCTACGGGTCGACCCATCAGTATCCGCACTATCCCGGAACCGGCGCTCGTGAGGAGCGCGGCGTGGCCGGCAACGTGGTCAATGAGCCGATGCCACCGGGCAGCGGATCGGCGGAATTCCAGATCGCGATGGGCGATTCCTTGTTGCCGGCGCTTGACGAGTTCAAACCCGAACTGATCCTAATTTCGGCTGGCTTCGATGCCCACGCCGCCGACCCGCTGGCCGACATTTATCTCAAGGAAGAGGATTTTGCCTGGGTAACCGAGCAGTTGATCGCGATTGCCAAGACCCACTGTTCGGGCCGTGTCGTTTCGACGCTCGAAGGTGGGTACGATCTTGATGCCTTGGCCAACAGCACAGGTGCACATGTTGCTGCCCTGATGGCAGCGTGAGAAAAGTATGCAAACGCAAGGTACGAATTGATGGTGGATACCGACGACGCCACGCAGATCCCAGAAGAAGTAAAAGCAATGACGTTCGAGGCTGCACTCGAAGCTTTGGAGGAAATCGTCCAGAAACTCGATTCCGGGCAGGTCAGCCTCGAAGACTCGATCGACATCTATACCCGCGGGACGCAGCTCAAACGCCACTGCGAAGCCAAGTTGCGATCGGCGAAGGAACGGGTCGACAAAATCGTCGTCGGGTCGGGTGGCGCAGTCGACGTTGAGCCAGCCGATATAGATTGAGCGCGACCGGGTTTTGGACGCTCTCGCTACAGAACTTGAGGAAGCCGTCGATGCGGTCGAACAGCTGCTTGATAATCTGATCCTCATACCCGATGGGCGCGAAGCGCGTGTCGTCGAGGCGATGCGATATTCAACCTTCGCCGGCGGCAAAAGGTTGCGGCCGTTTCTGGTGATAGCGAGCGCCGATCTGTTCGGGGTTAGACGCGAACAAAGTCTCCGCGTCGCGGCGGCGGTGGAAATGGTGCATACCTATTCCCTGGTCCATGACGATCTTCCATGCATGGATGACGACGACCTCCGGCGGGGCAAGCCAGCGGCCCATGTAAAGTTCGATGAAGCGACCGCGGTACTGGCCGGCGACGGGCTTCTAACCCAGGCATTCGCAGTCCTCGCCGACGAAGAAACCAGCCACCACGCCGGCATCCGAGCCGAATTGGTTTCGTCGCTGGCGCGCGCGGCCGGCAGCCACGGCATGGTCGGCGGTCAGATGATGGATCTTCTGACCGAGCATATCGAAGTGGATGTCGGCGAGATCACACGCCTCCAGCAACTCAAAACGGGGGCGCTGATTGCGTTCGCGTGCGAGGCCGGCGCCATTTTGGGAAAAGCTGACGACCACGAGCGCCATGCTCTGCATGCCTATGCTCACGATCTCGGGCTTACATTCCAGATCACCGATGACCTTCTCGATGCCGAAGGGTCGGCCGAGCGACTCGGTAAAAAAGTCGGCAAAGACAAAGACCGGGGTAAAGCGACATTTGTTTCGTTGTTAGGTCTTGACGGTGCGCGCCAGCAGGCCAAATTACTTGCTGAACAGGCCGCCACACACCTTTTGCCGTTTGGTCCGCGAGCTGAGCTTTTGCGGGACTTGGCGACATTTGTTATAAGTCGCCGCACCTGATCACCGGGGCGATTCGCCGCTCCGTACTTTTGCGAATCAATGAGCAGCACGCCCCTTCTCGATACCATCGCCAACCCCGACGACTTGCGGAAGCTCGGGGCGAACCAGCTCCGCCAACTGGCTGACGAGCTCCGCTACGAGACCATCAATGCGGTTTCGCTAACCGGCGGGCATCTCGGCGCTGGACTGGGCGTGGTCGAACTTACGGTCGCGATCCATTACGTGTTCAACACACCGCGCGACAATCTGATCTGGGACGTCGGGCATCAGGCCTACCCACACAAAATCCTCACCGGGCGGCGCGAGCGTATTCGCACCCTAAGGCAGGGTGACGGTCTCTCTGGCTTCACCAAACGAGCCGAGAGCCGCTATGACGATTTTGGCGCAGCGCATAGCTCCACCTCGATCTCGGCTGGCTTAGGAATGGCCGTCGCGCGCGATCTAGAAGGTCGCGACAATGATGTGATCTGCGTGATCGGTGATGGTGCGATGAGCGCCGGCATGGCTTACGAAGCCATGAACAATGCGGGATCGATGGACTCGCGCCTGATCGTAATCCTGAACGACAACGATATGTCGATTGCGCCGCCAGTGGGTGCGATGAGCGCCTACTTGTCCCGGCTGTTGACGTCGCGCTCCTATCAGGGCCTGCGCAGCATCGCCAAACAGGTCGCTCAGCACCTTCCCGAAACCCTTGAACGGACGGCTAAGCGGGCCGAGGAATACGCGCGTGGATTCGTGACCGGCGGTACGCTGTTTGAGGAACTGGGGTTTTATTATGTCGGTCCGGTCGACGGGCACAACCTCGACCATCTGCTCCCGGTGCTGAAAAACGTTCGCGATACAGCCAATGGTGGACCGATTTTGCTCCACGTCGTAACTGAGAAAGGCCACGGTTACGAGCCGGCGGTCAATTCGGCCGACAAATACCACGGCGTTGCCAAGTTCGATGTGGTTACCGGCGCGCAGAACAAACCAAAAAGTAACGCACCCTCCTATACGCGTGTATTTGCCGACGCGTTGATCAGAGAAGCTGCGCGCGACGAGAAGATTGTCGCCGTAACGGCCGCGATGCCGGCGGGCACGGGTCTCAATCTTTTCGCAGAGCGCTTCCCGGACCGAAGTTTTGATGTGGGCATTGCCGAGCAACACGGGGTGACGTTTTGCGCCGGGCTCGCGACCCAGGGATTCAAGCCATTTGCGGCGATTTATTCGACCTTTCTCCAGCGCGCCTACGATCAGGTCGTCCATGATGTCGCAATCCAAAGCCTGCCGGTGCGGTTCGCTATCGATCGCGCCGGCCTGGTCGGTGCCGACGGCCCGACTCACGCCGGCGCGTTCGATGTCACCTATCTCGCTACCCTGCCCAATTTCGTTGTCATGGCAGCGTCCGACGAAGTGGAGTTGACGCGCATGGTGGCCACGGCCGCGCGCATCGACGATCGGCCTTCGGCCTTCCGCTACCCCCGCGGTGACGGCATCGGCTTGGACTTTCCCGAGAACGTCGAACCGCTTGAGATCGGCAAGGGACGCATCGTGCGCGAAGGCACTGCGGTTGCAATCCTATCGCTCGGCGCTCGTCTGCAAGAGGCGTTGAAGGCGGCAGATGAGCTTACCGCGAGGGGTTATCCCACGACAGTGGCGGACGCTCGTTTCGCAAAACCGCTGGATGAGGAACTGATACGCCAACTGGTTACCGATCATGATTTGCTGATCACCATCGAAGAAGGATCGATCGGTGGATTCGCTGCTCACGTCATGCAATTCCTCGCCCTCGAAGGCCTCCTTGATCATGGAGCTAAGGTTCGGCCAATGACGCTACCCGACGTATTTATCGACCACGATTCGCCGGCGAAAATGTACGACGTTGCGGGACTCAACGCGCCACACATCGTGGCCACGGCGCTCGAGGCGCTGGGTAAGGAGTCGGCGCCTGCAGAGGCGCCCAAACGCGCCTAGGCGCGCTCAAAACATGCCGACTGTCAGATGCCGGTAAGGTCGGCGCGTTCGGCGAAATATTCCCACGCACGTTCCATCGACATCACGGACGACCGCAGCATTTTCATCCCCTCGGCGACTTCACCGTCGGAGAGATACGTTATTTCGGTGCCGAGTTGATGGGCCTGTAGCAACATCATCGCGTTAAGCTGCGCGAAAACCGCAACGGCGACCGCTTCCTGGAGTGTCTGGCCCGCGACAACGCAACCGTGACCGCGCATTAAGGCGATGGTGTTGGACCCGAGGCCGATCGCGAGGTCTCGGCCTTGGTCCATATTGACCACCAGGAGGTTGGTATCGCCGAATTTTTCGCGAATGTCCCAAACCGGAATTGTTGAACCCATGCCAACAGCGGTATGCCAGATCGGCCGCAGCGGCGTTTTTGTTACGCTAAACGGCAGCATCGAATAGGCGTGATTATGGACGATCGCATTGACGTCGGGTCGGGCTTCGAATATTGCCCCATGAATGAAGCGCTCGGTGTAGGGCTTGCGGGTATCGCCGTCGACGGCCGCACCCTCGGTGTCGTAGGCGACGACATCGTCGCGGCAAACCAATTCCGGGCTGCGCGACCGGGAGAGCAAGTAGTGCTCCGGACGGTCCGGATGGCGTATTGCGACGTGACCGTAGGCGTCAACCACGCCCTCACGAGCGAGAATGCGGTTGGCGATGGCCAGGTCATGGATTTGAGTGTCGACTGGACTCATTCTCTCCCCCTATTCGATTCGAGATGACGCTGTACTGAACTGAGAAGCCGGATAACCAGAAATGACCGACGACGACGGCATCTTACGCCACGCCTATAACGATCCCGAGTTCCTCAACAGCCGCGAGGCGCGCTCCTTGCGAATTCTGTCGGAATACGTCGAACCACTCCACAGGTTTGCACACCACGGCGTCGAGGACACCATCGTCTTTATGGGGTCGGCTCGAATCAACCCGCCTGCGACCACGGATTCGTCTTCTCCCGAGGGACGAGATCGTGCGACGCACGATGGCGATACGTCGCAGTATTATGAGGCGGCTCGCGATCTAGCCAAACGTTTGACATTGTGGTCGAACACGCTTGGGGCAGAGAGCCGGCGCTTTGTTGTCTGTACCGGTGGCGGTCCGGGAATCATGGAGGCTGCGAGCCGCGGCGCGTCGGAGGCGGATGGATTGAACGTCGGGCTGACGATATCAATCTCACGGGAAGAGTTTCAGAGCGAGTATGTGACCCCCGATTTGGCCTTCCATTTCCACTACTTCTTCATGCGTAAGTTCTGGTTTCTCTATCTCGCAAAGGCAGTAGTAGTGTTTCCCGGCGGATATGGAACTCTCGACGAGTTATTCGAAATACTGACGCTTATGCAGACCGGCAAGATACGTAAACGCTTGCCGGTGGTTCTGTTTGGTACCTCGTATTGGGACGAGGTCGTAAATTTCGATGCGCTGGTCAAATACGGCACCATCAGCGAACAGGACTTGGAACTCTTTCGTCGCACCGACTCGGTTGATGAGGCCTACGACTATCTCGTTACCGAACTTACCGAATACGCCCTCGCCGAACCCGGGGCGATACTTTGATGCAAGATGCAGCTCCAGCATGCGCATGATGTGAAATGACCAAGCGGCGTGCCGATGTTCAACTTGTCGAACGTGGACTGGTCGAAAGCCGAGAACGCGCGAGGGCACTGATTATGGCCGGCACCGTGTATAGCGGTGCCGATCGCATCGACAAGCCGGGCCGCCTCTTGGCTTCCGATGCACAACTGGAGGTTCGACAGCGCGACCACCCTTGGGTATCGCGGGGCGGTGTGAAGTTGGCGCATGCCCTCGATCATTTCTCCATCGATGTCGGCGGGCGCGTGGCGCTCGACGTCGGTGCGTCTACCGGCGGCTTTACGGATGTCTTGCTCAATCGCGGTGCCAGCCGGGTTTACGCGGTCGATGTTGGCCGCGGGCAGCTCGATTGGCGTCTCCGTCAAGACCCACGGGTCGTCGTTCTTGAGCGAACCAACGCGCGCTATCTCACCGAGGCGGAGGTTCCCGAACCCGCCGGTGCGATCACGTGCGATGTGAGTTTCATTGGCTTGGAGGCGGTGCTGCCCGCTGTGCTAGCGCGGGCGTCTGCGGCTGAGGTCGACCTTATCGCGCTGATCAAGCCGCAGTTCGAGGTTGGCAAGGGCCAAGTCGGCAAAGGAGGGGTGGTCCGCGACGCGGAACTTCATGTCGAGGTTTGCACGCGCATCGAAGCATGGGTTGCCAGCCAGTCCAGCTGGACAGTTCGCGGGATCGTCGAAAGCCCAATTACCGGCCCTAGCGGCAACAAAGAGTTTCTGATCGCAGCCCATCGAGCGTGATGATCGTCGGCGGCACTACCGCGCGGTGGTAGCGTTAACACCGGGTTAACGCTGTTTTGCCATAGTCGTGGCGTTATGGCGAAACGATTGCCGCTGGCGACCTACGAGCGCGTGATGCGCGCCTTCGACGGTGTCGATGTGTGGCGTGGAATGGTGCCGGCCGCGCGGTCGCGTAACTTCCTGGGCGCGCTCGCACCGGACGAGTCACCGACCAGCGGTACTATTTCCACGGAGCCGTCAGCCTACGTCGAAATCACCCGGCCGGCATCGTCGGAAGGTCTGTTTGAGTTCTATTCGCTCCTATGCTCGGCGCGCGAAGCGCAGGGCTGTTACGTCGCGGTTTCACTCGGCGCCCACTACGGGGGTCCGCTGGTTGATGCAGCCCTCGCCCTGCGTCGGGTTAATCCGATGCCCTATCGTTTGGTGGGAATCGAGGGTGACCGCCACATGGTGGCAATGCTCAATCAGCACTTCATCGAGAATGGCCTCGATCCGCGCGATCATTGCATAATCAATGCGGTCGTCAGCGACAGCAACCAACCTGTCATCTTTCCAACGAGTCACGTTCGGACCGGCGCCAACAGCGCTTTTCACCTGCCCGAGCATCGGGCATCCGTCTACCAAGCCATCGCCGACGCGGGCCTGTCGGAGGCCGTGCTCAAGAACATTCTATGCGTCGGATCGACCGGCATTGCTCTGCCGTTATGGCAGGGGATTGACGCCAAAGCTGAACTCGAGATGATCAGCGCGATCACGATCGCTGATATTCTTGGTGCACTCGGTGATGTCGACTACTTGGAGATCGATATTCAAGCCGCCGAGCGTTATGCACTTCCGCCGGCGGGTGAAATTCTAGGTCGCAAAGTACGGTGGGTTCATCTCGGGACGCACGGGGTTGATATCCATCGTGAGATGCGGGATTTGTTCGAGAGTTGGGGATGGCGCGTGATGGCCGATCTACTTCCTGAAACCGACTATCAAGCGCCCGATCGTGAGTTTCGAACGCAAGATGGTGTTCTCGTCGCCCGCAATCCGGCTTTCCCTCTTACTATTTGGTCTGATCTTCCACAGCAGGCTGCGCCGTGACCTTGGATAACAGGGTCTATCGCTTTGACCCGGAAGTTCTTGATCTGGCGACGCGCGTGCTCAACGAGATCCCGCCGTGGTGCGGCCTATCTCCCAACAATCGGTACCGCAACTATCTTGGTGCCGTCGGTCCCGATGAATCGTCCGACCGCAATGATCTAACCTTCGAGGCGATTAAGTACGTCGAGGTAAATCCGCCGCCGCCTTCCGAGGGTTTTTTTGAGTTCTATTCGTTGCTCTGCTCTATCCACGAGGCCGACGGCGAGTACGTCGCGGCGTCGCTCGGTGCCCACTATGGCGGCCCGCTGGTCGATGCCGTATTGGCGCTCCGGTATATCAAACCGATGCCCTTCAAACTTATTGGTATCGAAGCCGACCCCCACATGATCGAGCTTCTCAAGCGCCATTTGCGCGATCACGGCATTGATGCAAACGATCATTGCATTATCAACGCTGCGGTTAGCGATTCCACCACGCCCGTCCTGTTTACCACCAGCGAGGTTCGAACCGGCGCCAACGTGGCCTTTCACGAGCCCTCGGAGCGAGAATCGATTTACCAGTCGATTGCCGGAGTTGGCTTGTCCGAGGCTGTTCTCAAGAATCTGCTGTTACACGCCTCGACCGGGCTGCGGGTGCCGCTGTGGGCCCATAGCGAGGCCCAAGGGGAACTCGAGATGGTCAGCGCGATCACGCTGAATGACGTGCTCAGCCTCTATGACAAGGTCGACTACCTCGACGTTGATATTCAGTCTTCCGAACGTTACGTCCTGCCGCCGGCGGTCGATGCCATGAACCGCCGGGTGCGCTGGGTCCACGTGGGAACGCATGGCCGGGCCATTCATGCCGAAATGAAGGAATTGTTCGCGACCTGGGGCTGGCGATTGATCGCAGATGTGCTGCCGGAAGCGACCTACGAAACACCGACCACCCGGTTCGCATCTCAGGACGGCGTCATTGTTGCCCGCAATCCGGCGTTCCCACTCACAGTGTGGTCCGACGTTCCCGTACTGGAAGCCGCCTAGTCGTCGTTGTCGGTTAGCGGTCCATCGCGTGGTATTCGGGGTTGGGGCGCATCTCGGTTGCTGACGCCATCCGATTGGACATATTGAAGAAGCTCGCGATCTCCGCGATATCCCAAATATCTCGCTCGCTGAAACCAACCTCGCGCAGCGCTTGCCGATCCGCTTCGGTGATTCGCTCAGGTCTCTGCGTGAGGGCGATCGAGAAGTCGAGCATGGTGCGTTGACGACCATCGAGATCGGCGGCGCGATAGTTCATTACCATCTGATCGCCAAACGCGGGGTTGCCGGATCGCCGACGAACCGCCCACCCGTGCGCCACCTGGCAGTAGTAGCAATGATTTTCGGCGGACACCGCCGTTGCAATCATTTCGCGCTCCAGTTTCGACAGGCCGGACTCGCCGAGCATGAGTTCATCGACGTAGGCAATGAAGTTGCGGAGCCGCGCGGGGTGCCAGGCGTAGGCGCGCAACACATTGGGGACGAATCCCAACTTCTCGATGCATTTCTCAAAGTAGGCGCGGAGGTCGTCATCAAGTTCGGCGTCGGCGGGTAGATCTAGCGCGGTCGGTCGATCGGGTTGCGGCATGGGTTAGTCCCGCTCAATGGTGAGATATCCGTCGCGCGTCTGGGGCAATTTGCGCTTGAGAATTTTCGAAGCCGCAAACGTACGCAAGATTTGTGCGGTACCCCCGCCTATCGTGAACATGCGGGCATCACGCACAATGCGTTCGAGCGGTTGGTTCCGTGAATAGCCGCGCGCGCCGAATATCTGCAAGGCATCATTGGTAACCGCGATCGCCATCTCAGACGCAAGAATCTTGGCCTGCGCGGCCAGCAACGGTTCGGGAAAACCGCTCGCCGCGCTCGCCGCCGCTCGATAGATCAATCCCTGAGCTGCCGCGGCACGCGTGCTCATGTCGACCAGCATCCACTGCAGTCCTTGAAATTCCGCGATCGGCCGGCCGAACTGCTCACGCGCGCCTGCGTAATCGAGCGCCAGTTCATAGGCACCCTCGGCAAGGCCGAGAGCGACGGTGGCAGCGCCCACGCGTTGCGCGTTGTAGGCCGTCATGAGGTCGGCGAAGCCGTTTTTCAGCCCACGTGGCGGGAGTACCAACGCAGCCGGCGCCAGCTCCATATCCTCTAGGACGATCTCGGTCTCCGGAATTCCACGCAGGCCCATGGTCGGCTCGCGAATACCGATCGTGAGTCCCGGTGTTTCGTCACGAATCGCGATAAACCCGCCGATGCCTTCGGCCTCGCCCTGTTCGTCGAAGACCCTGGCAAATACCAGATGTAGCCGCGAAACGCCGCCGCCGGTGATCCAATGTTTCTTGCCGTTGAGGACGTAACGATTGCCGCGCTTGTCGGCGCGTGTCGTCATCTCGTTGGCGGCACTGCCGGCTTCAGGCTCGGTGATGCAAATCGCAGGTTTGTCGCCGGCGAGAACGAGATCGGCGGCCAGCCGTTTCTGATCCTGCGACCCATACGCCATGATCGCGCCAATCGCCCCCATGTTGGCTTCAACGGCGATTCTTCCCGTCACACCGCAGACTTTCGCCATTTCCTCGATCATGAGAACCGCATCGAGATAGCTCGCGCCCTGGCCGCCGAATGATTTCGGAATGGTCATGCCGAAAAAGCCGGCATCAACCATCTCGTTGACGTTGTCCCACGGGTAGGTTTCAGCGCGATCAATTTCCGCCGCGCGGGCCGCAATGGCGCCGCTGGCGAGTTCACGGGCGCGATCACGAATTCGGATTTGTTCGGAAGTCGGGTTGAAATCCATCGGACTAGTTGTGGTGTCTCAGTAGGTTGTTCATTCGGCCCCGCTTTGAGAAGCTGATGTTTGAAAAGAACAGAAGCTGATCGCCGGAGGACCGAATGAACATCCATAAGAATGCCCGCCTGACCCCGAAGGGTCGAGAGATATTAATCTCTCGACTGGAACGCGGCGAACACCCGTTGGACGTGGCGACAGCAATGGGCACCAGTACCAGTACGGTCTACAAATGGTGGCGGCGCTATCGCGCGGAAGGCTTTGGCGGGCTTGTCGACCGCTCCTCAAGGCCAATGACCAGCCCGCATAGAACACCTGGTGAGCTTGAGGCGAAGGTGATTGCCCTGCGCAAGCAACGGCGCATCTATCACCGCATCGCCGCCGAAGTTGGTGTTTCCAAAGCCACGGTGGGACGGATCCTGACCCGACACCACCTCAACCGCTGGCGCGACCTCGACCCCGCCCAACCGGTACGCCGCTACGAACGCGCCAAGCCCGGCGAGATGATCCACATCGATATCAAAAAACTCGGCCGCTTCAACCAGGTCGGGCACCGCATAACCGGTGATCGAACCGGCCCAAGAACCGGACCCAACAGGGGCTGGGAATACGTCCACGTCTGCATCGACGACCACTCCCGCCTCGGCTTCGCAGACATCATGCCAAACGAGAAAAAAGACAGCGCCGTCGCCTTCTTGATGGCCGCCCTCGCTTGGTACCGGCGCTTCAATATCACCGTCGAACGGGTCATGACCGACAATGGATCGTGCTACAGGTCATTGGCCTTCACAGACGCCTGCAAAAACCTCGGGCTCAAACACATCCGCACCAAACCCTATACACCCAAAACCAACGGCAAGGCCGAGCGCTTTATCCAATCTTCTCTGCGCGAATGGGCCTACGCTCAAGCCTATGAAAGCTCACAGCACAGAGCACGTGAGCTCCCCATCTGGCTACACCACTACAATTGGCACAGACCTCATGCCGGGATAAATGGAAATCAACCCATCAGCCGATCAGGCTTGGATGTCAATAACCTCACGAGACTCCACAGCTAGTGGATGAAATCCAACATATGGTACCCATACGACGGTTTGCCGAGTTCGCCGGCTAGGCGCGCGAAGCGTGGCGATGCCCCATAGGACTGTTGGGCATCGGAAGCTTCGTGTAACGCGGCTGGCGGGCTCGGCAAGCCGCCCTGTGGGTCGCCTATCCCGGCCCCTCGGTGCGTCGAAACCCCTCGACGATGCCCAACGGTCCCTTGGGGCATCGCCTGCGGGCTTCCTCCTGCCGAGCTACCGGGATACGCGATCGTATGGGTACCATATGTTGGATTCCATCCACTAGGTGCCTGTCCGGGCTACTGTATTCGTCGACTTGCCTAAACGTCAAAACGCGGAACGCCATGCCACGCGATACATTCGGATTGGAGATTAGCGCCGCCAATCAACCGGCGGTCGCCGCCTACAACGAGTTGGTGAATGCTTATCTCGGCTTTCGTCGCGATACCGGCGAGCATCTCAAGGCAGCACTCGCCGCGGATACGAACCTGGTCATGGGGCACGTGCTGAAGGGCTACTTCTATCTGTTGTTTTGCAGCCCGCACATGGATGGACGCGTCGCGAAAACGATCGGACTGGCCGACGTAGCGGCGAGCACGGTCCGAGCAGGCGAGCGTGAAAGGCGCCATATCGACGCGCTTCGCGCTTGGGCAGCACGTGATATTGCCGGCGCCACGGCGCTATGGGAAGAAATCCTTCTGGCGTGGCCGCGAGACATCCTTGCGTTGCGCCTAGCGCACTTCACGCATTTCTATCTCGGCGATTCCCGGAACCTACGCGATTCGATCGCGCGGGTGATGCACGCGTGGGATGACGCCGCGCCCGGTTATGCCTACCTGCTCGGGATGTGGGCTTTCGGTCTGGAGGAATGCGGCGACTACGTCAGAGCGGAGATGGCAGGGCGGCGGGCGGTCGCCAAGGATCCCGCCAATATTTGGGCAGTACACGCGGTGGCCCACGTAATGGAGATGCAAGGCCGCCATCGCGAAGGGATTGAATGGCTCACCGAGACTGAGCCGGCGTGGGCCGAGTGCAACAATTTTGCCTATCACGTGTGGTGGCATCGCGCCCTTTTTCATCTAGAGCGGGGAGAGAACGAGGCTGTCCTTGATCACTACGACCAAAAATTTCGCGCCGACGTTGACTCCGAGGACTATCTCGATATGTCGAACGCGATCGCCATGCTGTGGCGTTTGGAGAACGCCGATGTCGATATTGGGGCGCGGTGGTCGGAACTCGGCGAGAAAGCGGAAAAGCGGGCCGACGATAACATCTTCGTCTTTATTGACGCCCATCTGGCGATGGCGCTGGCAGCATCCGGGCGCGAACAATCGGCGGCGCGTTTGATTGAAACAATGTCAACCGCGGCAACAACCGATGCCACAGAAGCACTGATCTACCGCGATGTCGGCATACCGCTCTGTGAAGCGATGCTCGCTTATCGCGCCGGTGACTATGCGCTTGCCGTCGACCGTCTGCTTCCGATTCGCTACGACGTGGTCAGGATTGGCGGCAGTCATGCCCAGCGGGACGTGTTTCACCAGACGTTGATTGAGGCTGCGCTCAAGGACAAACGATACCCGCTCGCTCGCGCCTTACTTGCGGAGCGAGTCGCAGAGCGGGCCGATAGCGCTCATAGCTGGGCGCGCTATGCCGATAGTCTCGATGGTGTGGGAAATTCCGAAGCCGCGATGACGGCGCGCACGCGCTCAACGCAAATCCTCAGCCGGTAACCCCGACGACCCAAGCTCCGGTGTGAATACGGCGGCGCACGGGAGGTGAACTACTCAGCCGTTTTGCGCACGGTGGCGCAAGAGATGGTCGGCCAGCACGCAAGCGACCATGGCTTCGCCAACCGGCACGGCCCGGATTCCAACGCAGGGATCGTGGCGCCCGGTGGTCGAGATCTCGACGTCGTTGCCTTTCGCATCCACCGTGCGCAGTGATTGCGGTATCGATGAGGTCGGTTTGACTGCGAAACGGGCGATAATGTCCTGCCCAGTGCTGATACCGCCCAAAACCCCGCCGGCATGATTCGACAGGAATTCTACGCGTCCGTCGGCCATACGCATTTCATCTGCGTTGGCATCGCCGGTCAGCCGTGCCGCATCGAAGCCTTCACCGATCTCCACGCCTTTCACGGCATTAATGCTCATGAGAGCGGTTGCAAGGTCGGCATCGAGTTTTCCATACACGGGCTCGCCGAGCCCGACCGGGACGCCACTCGCGACAATTTCGATCACCGCGCCAACCGAGTTGCCCTGCTTACGAAGGTCGTCGAGATAGGTCTCCCAGGTCGCGACCGTTTCCGGATCGGGGCACCAGAACGGGTTGTTGCCCACCTCGTCCCAATCCCATCGGCCGCGGTCGATCCCGTGCTCGCCCACCTGCACCAGAACGCCTCTGATCGTGATTGCGTCACCCAAGACTTTACGGGCAAGTCCTCCCGCGGCAACGCGCATCGCCGTCTCGCGCGCCGATGCCCGGCCCGATCCGCGGTAATCCCGAATGCCGTACTTCTGCTGATAGGTGTAATCAGCGTGGCCCGGGCGATACTTGTCTTTAATATCGCCGTAGTCCTTGGTACGGGCGTCGACATTGTCGATGATCAGGCTGACTGGCATCCCGGTCGTTTGGCCTTCGAAAACGCCAGCTGCAATCCGCACGGTGTCAGGTTCGCGGCGTTGCGTGGTAAATCGATTTTGGCCCGGGCGCCGCCGATCGAGCCACGGTTGCAAGTCGGCCTCAGACAAGGACAAACGTGGTGGTACCCCATCGATCACACAGCCGATCGATGGGCCGTGACTCTCGCCCCATGTCGTTACCCGAAATAGCCGCCCGAAAGAATTGTCCGACATCGTTCTAACCGGTACCCGCAAGCGGCCGGGAATCGCCTACTTTTCGTTGATTACGACGGCAATATCCGGCGCGTCGACTGCTTTCATGCCAATAACATGATAGCCACTGTCAACGTGATGGACCTCACCAGTCACCGCGCTGCTGAGGTCGCTCAGTAGATAGAGTGCGGAATTGCCAACTTCATCGGTCGACACGGTTCGTTTGAGCGGTGAGTTGTACTCGTTCCATTTAAGAATATAGCGGAAGTCCCCAATACCCGACGCGGCCAGTGTTTTGATGGGGCCGGCAGAGATCGCATTGCAGCGAATATTGTCAGCGCCGAGATCGACCGCGATATAGCGGACGCTGGCCTCGAGCGCCGCCTTGGCGACCCCCATCACGTTGTAGTGCGGCATGACCTTCTCAGCGCCGTAATAGGTGAGCGTGAGCAGGCTGCCGCCGTCGCTCATCAAGGCGGTGGCGCGCTTGCAGACCGCCGTAAACGAGAAACACGAGATCTCCATCGTACTGCGGAAATTATCAAGCGTGGTGTCGACGTAACGACCCTTGAGTTGATCCTTATCCGAGAAAGCAACCGCGTGGACGACGAAATCCAAACCCTGCCACGTCTGTTCGATTTCACTGAAGGCAGCGTCGAGAGAACCATGATCGGTAACGTCGCACGGGATAACCATTTCAGCGCCGACCGATTCCGCAAGCGGCTTAACCCGTTTGCCGAGGGCATCGCCTTGATAGGTCATCGCAAGTCGTGCGCCGGCATTCGCGACTGCCTTGGTCACTCCCCAGGCCAACGACCGGTCATTTGCGACACCCATGATCAGGCCCTTCTTGCCCGCCATTAAGGCGTTAGCTTCGGTCATCGAACCCTCGCAAAATACTGGAGCGGCGGTTGGGAAGTGGCGGCCATCCTACACCAACAATTAGGCGAGACAAGCAATCGACACAGCTGCTTAATGCGGCGCTGGACGTGCCGAACCGGTCGGGCAAAGAGAGGTTTGTAACTCGGTTCCTGGATCGAACCGTCAGGGTAATCGCTATGGGTTAGCGATTGCGTCGTCGAGATCGATAGCGGCTGCAACCGCGTCGATTTTTATGCTCACGAATTGATCACCGCGACCACTGCCGCGCGACGCTTCGATCCCTTTTCCTTTGAGCCGCAAAATCGTGCCGAGCCGCGACCCTTTTGGTAAGGTCATCGTCATCGCACCGTCGAGCGTGGGCACGCGTATCCGGCCGCCGTTTCGAGCGTCATTTGCCGAAACAGCTAGATCGAGATGGACGTCGTTTCCGCGCTTGGTAAGGAACTCGTGCGGTGCCACTTGAACCGCAATGATCGCATCACCGGCGTGCCCGCCAGCAACGGCTGGTTCACCTTGGCCGCGTAGCCGGAGCGATCGTCCGGAGGACGTTCCGGGCGGGACAATGACGTCGACAGTTTTTCCGTTGTGAAGCGACAAGCGTCGGCTGATCCCGCGCGCCGCCTCGAAGAAGCTCACGGTTATTTCATAAATGTGGTCGCGCTGAGCCGCGCTGGACGCCGTCTTCACCTCGCCTTTGCGGGCACCGAAAAAGTGCTGAAACACCTCTGCGCCGGTCCTCGGCGCCTGGTGAAAGGGCTCGAACCCGGTTCCGCCTGGGTGAGAGGTGCGGGCAGGTCCACGCCTGAACGGCCGTCGTCGAGCTCCATTGCCGTCGATTTCGCCACGATCGTAGCGCCCTCGCTCGACGGCATCGCTCAAGATCGAATACGCGCGGGACACTTCTTTGAATCGCTCAGCAATGGCTGCATCGCCGGGATGTAGGTCTGGATGAAGCTGTTTTACCAAGCGGCGATAGGCGCTTTTTATCTGAGCATCGCCATCATGACGCGACACCCCAAGTATCCGGTATAGGCTCTTCATTGAGGTCCGGCTTCGCCCACCCTTACGTTCGGTCGGTCAGATTTAGCGACCAATGGTTAAGGGACGATTGACGGCGCTCAAGAATCGCAAAATATCCGACAAGGCCGGCCCAGATCAGCCTCAATTGGAGCCGGAAGACGTTATTTATTTTTGTCGAAGCTCTTGGCCAGTAGGCTCGCAGCGACGATTTGGTCTGGTTCCATTTCGAGTTTCAAATTCTCTAGAAACTGCGTCGCCGTGTCGTGCCCGGTAGCCGCCGCCAGGCTCCACCAAACGTGCGCCCGCACAACATCACGCGGAACGCCGGCCCCATCTGCATAGAGCCCGCCGACAAAGAATTGAGCGTTGTCGTTTCCTTGCTGAGCGAGCGGCAGCCAATTGGTGAGCGCGGTCCGATAATCGCGAGCGCGATACGCGATCAACCCGGCATCAAGAATGCTCGAGACTGGCACAACCGGTATTGGCTTCACTGCGCCAGTCTGGGCCTCGCTGTTTGCCTCGGGTGCGGCTGGCGCCACGGCGGCGATTTGCGCGTTAGAGCTGGAATCGTCGACCGGCGCCGGGGTTGCTGCGCCGCGCCTGTCTCTGTCGCCGGTATCGGCTAGTTCGGTCTGGCCCGGACTAAAGAGTGATTTCAGTGTGGTTAACAGTCCCCGCGATTGCGGTGCTGAGAGCTCGGCATCATCAGTTGAACGAGCGGCCTGTGCAAGGCGGTAATTTGGGGGTTGGGAGCTCGGCGAGCACGGCGTCGGGTCGCTTGGGCGGCAACGCGGCGTTGTGAGTCGCGGGGGACCTGTCGGTGTTCTGGGTTGCCGCCGCGGCCGCGACTTGAACTGTTTCGTCGGCTGGAGGCGTGGCCGTCGATTTTTGGGTGACGTCCGATGTAGGCGCAGGTTGGGGCGATACGGCCGGGGCTGCCGCAGCTTGGGCCAGCTCTGTCGCCGGCCTCTTACCTGTAATTAGACGCGCAAGTTCGGGCGGTGCGTTCTTCGAAATCAGCAGCGCAAGTTTACTTAACGCTTTGGCATGGCCGCTCTTCGAAGCGAGGTAGTACCACTTGACCGCCTCGACATCATCGGCGTCTGTGCCCAGGCCATGCTCATAAATCAGGCCCAGATTGTATTGCGAGATGGTATGGCCCTGTTGCGCCGCTTCGCTGAACCAACGCGCCGCTTCCGAGGCGTCCTTCTCCACCCCCTGGCCGCGCAGGTACATATTGGCCAAATTGGCCTGGGCGCGTGCAAGACCGAGTTCCGCCGCCTTGCGATACCAATCGGCGGCCTTGGCAAAATCTTGTTTGACGCCAAGCCCCATCCGATAAAGATGGCCAAGGTTGCGCTGTGCAGCCGGGTCTTCTTCGTAGGCGAGCGGGAGCCAGGTCTTAAAGGCCAAAATGTAATCGCCCGCTTCGTAGGCATTTACGGCTTCGTCGAATTGCGCTTGGTTTTTGATCGATTGCGCGTTCGCTTGCCACAAGCCGACAGTCAGCAAAAACGCGGCCGATGCCGTGATTAACGCCTTCCTGCTAAGCGAGAAGCGTTTCATCGTTTGCCCCCGTTGTTACGTAGCCGGCCCAAGCCTCCGTGGCCGGCTTGGTTCGCAGCTAGGTCGATACGATTTTCCAACTTCCGTCGGGCTGGCGACAGGCAGTGCCGTAGGCTTCTTCAGTGCGACCCCCAACAGAGATCGTCTGAGAAAACTCGCGACAGTAGGTGCCATCGCCGCGCTGGAATGTGTTCGCCGGTGTGACCGTACCGGAGTTTCCGCTATCTGGATTTTGCCACGAACTGGTGGTTCCCATCGGCGCCGTTTCCAACGATTGCTGCACCGTCTGCCCCATTGCGACTTTGTCGGCCCGATCGAGTGACTTGCCAACTTCATTGCCAACAAATGCGCCGAGCAATGCACCCGCAGCGGTTGCCGCCAACTGGCCGCGTCCTTTGCCAAACTGTGCGCCCGCGACGCCGCCGGCAACCGCGCCAAGCAACGTTCCAACGCTTTCTTTCTGACCGGCGCCATCGGTGCACGCGACCAGCGCGAGTGCCGCGACGCCAACTATGGCTGTTTTTAGTCCTTGCATTAACATTTTCCCATCTCGATACGTTAACCGCAGGTAGGCCCTACGATAGACAGACAGTCCGAATTAAAATCAATTATACGCCTCAAGAATCTGGTTCGAAACCTGTAAAACTCAAGGGGTTAGAACCGGTTGAGTTGGTCCCTCGCGCATTCGCAAGGTCGTTCGAGGGGCGCATAAACCCGCGTTCGGCAATAGTTACAATCGACCGGGCTCCAATATTGCCGCAATAGGGTGCCCGATGTATGTCTATGCATGAACGAGGCCGCGATTCCGCTCGGCCCGGCACTTCTAACCGGATTTAATGCAAATAACTCCCGTTTCCGATCCATTTGCCCTTTTTTCAGCCTGGTTTGCCGAAGCGGCGGCGAATGAAACCGGCTTACCGCACGCGATGTCGGTAGCGACCGTTGGCGCTGCGGGCATGCCCTCCCTACGAATGGTTCTCCTCAAGGGCGTGGATCAACGCGGCTTCGTGTATTATACCAACACGCAGAGCCGCAAGGCCGCCGAGGTCGGCGAAAACGCCCATGCAGCGCTTTGTTTTCATTGGAAGAGCATACGCCGGCAAGTCCGCGTCGAAGGCGGGGTCGATTTTGTGACCGATGCCGAGGCCGACGAATATTGGGCTAGCCGGCCGCGTGAAACGCAAATCGGCGCCTGGGCATCAAAGCAGTCCGAACCCTACGCCGATCGTCGCGAATTTGACGACGCGATCGCCGAACACGAAACGCGATTTTTGGGTGAATCGGTACCACGGCCGCCGTTTTGGAGGGGCTATCGCGTGATTCCGGCACGAATCGAATTCTGGCAGGAACAACCGTCTCGCCTGCACGATCGGTTGGTCTACAATCGGAGCGATGGCCCGTGGACGACGCAATTTCTTTACCCGTAGGGCGAGAATCAGCGATCACGTTGCGCCTGTGACGGCGACGAAATGAACCAAGCACAACCACCGATCTCGCGCGACGCGACAACCGGTTCGATGCACGGACCGGGCGTGCCACTGATGCGTCTGACGACTTATTTTGCAGTCGGGATCGCGGTGTTTCTTGCTGCAGTGAAGCTCTACGCCTGGTTTGAGACCGGCTCCGTCGCCATGCTGAGTTCACTGGTTGATTCGGTGCTGGATGCGTTGGCCTCGATCGTCAATCTCGTCGCGGTTCGTGCCGCATTACAACCGCACGATCGAGAGCATCGTTTCGGTCACGGCAAAGCAGAGCCGCTGGCTGGATTGCTGCAGGCCGTGATCATCAGCGCATCGGTAATATTCGTACTTGTAGAGGCGGTGCCACGTTTCTTTGAGCCGGTGCCGATCGCCCACGGTGAGATCGGTTTGGCTGTGATGATCGTGTCGATTGTGTTGACCGGTGGACTGGTGACACTGCAGCGATACGCCATTCGACGCACTGGCTCGGTCGCAATAAGTGCGGACTCCGTCCATTACCGCAGCGACCTATTGATGAATCTCGGTGTCATCGCAGCGCTGTTGCTCGCGACCTACGGAGATTTACCGATTTTCGATCCGCTCTTCGCGGTTATCGTCGTGGCTTATGTCCTGTACAGCGTGTGGACGATTATTCGACAGTCGTTCGATATGCTCATGGATCGAGAATTTCCCGAAGGCGAACGAGCCCGCATTCGGGGTATTGCGCAGAACCATCCCGATGTGCTGGCGGTGCATGATATGAGGACGCGACAGGCCGGCATCCACTCATTCGTCCAACTTCACATCGAGCTTCCGGCTGACATGTCCCTGCGGCGAGCCCATGTCATATCTGACGAGGTCGAAGCCCAGATACGACGCGCCTTCCCAGAGACCGATGTTATCATTCACCAAGACCCTGAAGGCGTCGACGAAACGCGTGCGGAGTTCACGTGACGGTGGCGACAACCCATTCTTAGTCAGACGACAAGCCAATCGCGTGATAATGTTAGCCCCTTAACTTACGTAAGAAACGCAGGTGACCGATGACCATTCGCACGGTACTCGCGCCACTCGGAAGCACACGAGATTCAACTCAGCATCTCGCCAACGCATTCGTGCTCACCAAACGACTAAACGCGCACCTCGATGTCTTTCATATCAGCCCCGATCCGCGCGACAGCGTTGCGTATGTCGGTGAGGGCGTCACGGGCGCGATCATCGAGGATCTGATGTCGGCGGCGGAGCAGGAGGGCGACGCGCATGCGACGCAGTCCCAAGAACAATTTAGACAGGTCTGCTCGGCGAGTGGTGCCACGGAGAGTGATGCGCCCTCGGGCGAGGGTTTTACGGCCGCTTTCGCCAATGTAACCGGACGCATCTACGATCTTATCGCACTTCGTGGCCGGCTGGCCGACGTGACCGTCGTCCCTCGCCCTCAGAAGGGCGACGACGCCATGGTTCAGGCAACACTCGAGGTCGCGCTACTCGAAACGGGGCGGCCGGTCCTGGTCGTACCGCCGAAAACGATCGAGGACTTCGGCAAACGCGTGATCATATTGTGGAGCGGGGCCGAGGAAGCGGCTCGCGCGGTCGCTGGCGCGTTGCCGTTGTTGCGTAAGGCCGAGTCGATTGCGGCATATTCATTCAGCCGCTACGCAAAGCCGCTCGCCCAAGCGGCCGACCTCGTGTCTTACCTCGCCTGGCACGGCATCACTGTTGCGGCCCACGAAGATGTCGATACCTCGGGTCGGGATATCGAGGATGTCGCCTTCGAGAAGATCGAGGAAAACAAGGCTGACTTGGTGGTCATGGGTGCTTACACCCATAGTCGCCTTCGCCATCTAATCTTCGGAGGGATGACGAGTGCAGTGCTGGAGCGTGCCGAAATACCCATTTTCATGGCGCACTAACTCGGCGGAACTGGGCGCCGAGGCACGAGCACGCTAGTTTCATTGTATGGACAACGAACGCAAGACGCTGGTGTTGACCGGAGCAAGCCGCGGTATTGGTCATGCCACGGTGAAGCGGTTTAACGCCGCAGGTTGGCGTGTCATCACGTGCTCACGGCAACCGTTCTCCGAGGAGTGCCCATGGGATGCCGGTCCCGAGGACCATGCGGTCATTAACCTCGCGGATGAGGAAAGCACCCACCGTGGTGTTCAGACGCTACGGGAAAGGTTGAACGGTGAACCGCTTAACGCCTTGGTGAACAACGCGGCCGTGTCGCCAAAACACAACAATGGTGAGCGTCTCAGCACGCTCAACACCGGCGTGGATGAATGGCGTACGGTGTTCAACGTTAATTTCTTCGCGCCAATAGTGTTGGCGAGGGGGCTCATCGAAGAACTGCGACGAGGTAAGGGGTCGATCGTCAACGTTACGTCGATCGCGGGTAGTCGCGTTCACCCGTTCGCTGGCTCCGCCTATGCCACGTCAAAGGCCGCCTTGGCGTCTCTAACCAGGGAAATGGCGGCCGACCTTGGACCGCTCGGTATCCGTATTAACGCGATCGCGCCCGGCGAGATCGAAACCTCGATGATTGGCCCGGAATATCAGGAACTCGCAAAAGATATCCCGATGCGCCGTCTGGGCACGGCCGAGGAAGTGGCGAAGACGATCTATTTCTTATGCACCGAGCAATCGAGCTATGTGAACGGGGCGGAAATCCACATCAACGGCGGGCAGCACGTTTAGTACACCAGATCATCCTAGTGGATTCCATCCACTAGCCCAGATTCAGGCGACGTGCTGGTTCCCGCCTCGATGCTCTGTTCCACACACAGAATTTGATCGCAGCCTACTCAGCGCGGGCCGTTTGAATGCGGTAGCCGGCGTCATGCCAAGAACAATTCTCTCGCCGCCCCTTGGTGCCCGTAAAACTGCCTTGAGAATTTGCGTATTGAACCAGCAGCGCCGAACCATCCGGCATGCAATAAGGGTCGAGCAACGTGCCGGCCAGGCGCTCGCCCGGCCCCATCGCACACGCTGCTGCCACCAGGGTCGCTGCCAGTGGTAGCGCTAGTTTTAGAGTTGATGCAGTCATGACCAAGCCCTTCCGTTAACCGCCGCTAGCCCCCGCGAGCAGGACATTGACAACGCGATTTGACGAAACTTGGACAGGATTGAGGCACAAATCGGATTTGTGCGGCCGGTCAGCGTAGATGGGCGACGAGCCAGTCCGCCATGGTCGGAATTACCTGCGACCAATTGTCGATGTTGATATGACGCTCACCGCCGTCGCTGGCGGTGTAGATACGTAGCTCTTTATCGGCTATCGGAAGCTCATCATAGGTTCGCTGGGCCGAGCTGAGCGGCACCATTTCATCCTCAGCACCGTGGGTAATCAATACCGGCGTCGTCACCTCGCCGAGCGTGCCTTCCAATGTAAACTCACGGAGAGCGGCCACGGCTTCTTCATCGTCGTTCGATCCCGTGATCCACCGGAGTTGACGCCTCAGCGGCGGGTAGTGAAGCCACAGGTCCTCATAAATCGAGTACATCGCTCCCCACACCACAATTCCCTTGAAACGATGTTCAAAGGCGGCGGCGCGCATGACGTAGTAGCCCGCCATGCTGACGCCCATCAGCCCAAGCCGGTCAATATCGATGTCGTTGCGCGTTTGCAGGTAATCGGCTGCTGCGCTAACGGGGCGTTCATAATCAGGGATCGTATGCAAATCGTGGAGGCGGATCGAAGCGCCCTGACCGGGCCCATTGAAGATCAGGCAGGCCAGGCCACGCGCGGTCAGCCATTGCACGCCGCGAAAGAAATTCTGTTCGGGGAGCGCGTCGGCGCCGGAGAGGAAGATGACACATGGCGGAGGCGCCGCAAGGTCGCCCGACTGTGGCTTGAAAAGCGTGCCGTCGAGTCGATGTCCGTCCCACGGGATGCTGACCTGCTCGTGCGGGTGACGCGAATGTGAAATCCCGGCTCGGAAAGACGCGATCGCTTGCCAATAGAGGTCAGCCTTGCGCGAATCCGTGGGCGCGAGCATGAGTTCGGCGGCGCGATAATAGGTGAACGCGCGGCAATAGGAGTCGCTGGCGGTTTGTAAGTTTCCGCTACCCTCCGCCGCTGCTGCGAGGTGCCGCACGCGTTCGGCCATATCGGAGAATTCCGCAACCCAATCGTCGCGATTGCCGGCGCGAATTCGCGCGGCGATGCGGAGCAATTCGTTGGGATCTGCCGCGCCTTGCGTCGATTCTGAAAGCAGTCCGACCAGTACTGTGCAGAAATCTTCAGCCTCGGGGGTCCCCTCGGTCCAGAAGCGGAACATAACTATGGGGTTCGGCTACGGGTTCGTAAGATCGGCGCTGCTCAAGCGGCGTCGCGCAACCCCTCTTTGCTCACCCATTGTTCGGTGGCATCGAGCGCACGGGCGAAGCGGTCGAACATTTCGTCAATCTCGGCTTCGGTAATGATCAGGGGCGGGCAAAAGCCGACGGCATCTACCAGGGCGCGTACGATCAAGCCCTCTTTTTCGCACCCGCTAGCCGTATGCGCGCCGACCCCTTGCGCCGGTGCAAAGGCGCGTTTGGTGGTCTTGTCGGCAACCAGTTCGAGAGCGCCGATCAACCCGACACCGCGGGCGTTGCCGACCAGCGGATGTTCACCAAAGCTGCGCAGTCGTGCCTGGAAATGTGACGCGACCTTTTGCACGTGGCCGACGATGTTGCGTTCTTCGTAGAGCTCGAGCGTTCGAATGGCGACGGCGGCCGGCACGGGGTGCCCGCTATAGGTGAAGCCATGCCCAAACGTGCCGATTTTTGCGCTCTCTTCGACCGCCGCTTGGAAGATATCCTCGGAGATCATGACGGCGGAAATTGGCAGATATGCAGACGACAGCGCTTTAGCCAGGCTGATCGCATCGGGCTGGAGATCGTAGGTTTCGGCGCCGAACATATTGCCGGTGCGACCGAAACCACAGATTACCTCGTCGTCGAGAAAAAGAATGTCGTGTTGCGCCAGGACCGGTTGGATTTTCTCGAAATAGGTTTTTGGCGGAGGCACGACACCGCCCGCACCCAACACCGGTTCGGCGATAAATGCCGCGATCGTATCAGCGCCTTCACTGGCGATGAGTGCTTCCAGGCTGGCGACCAACCGGTCGGCGAATTCCTCCTCGGTCTCGCCCTGATTGGCTTCGCGGTAGTAGTGGGGGCTATCGGTATGGAGAATGCGATCGATCGGTAAGTCGAAGTCGCGATGGTTGTTGGGGAGCCCGGTTAAGCTGGCGGTAGCGATCGTGACGCCATGATAGGCACGTTGACGTGAAATGATTTTCTTTTTGTTCGGCTTCCCGCGGGCGTTGTTGTAGTACCAAACCATCTTGATCGCGGTGTCGTTGGCCTCGGAACCTGAATTCGCGAAAAAGACCTTCGACATCGGCACCGGTGCCAATTTCTTGAGCTTGTCGGCGAGTTCGATAACCGGCTTGGCAGCCTTGTGATTGAAATTGTGATAGTAGGGCAGTTCGCGCATCTGGCGTGCCGCCGCTTCGACTAGTTCTTCTTCGCCAAATCCCAGTGACGTGCACCAAAGACCGGCGAGCCCTTCGATGTACTCTTTGCCCCGTTCGTCGTAAACGTAGATTCCCTTACCATGCGTGATGACGAGCGGTCCCGTCTCGCTGTGTTTGGCGAGGTTGGTGTAGGGGTGTAAGACCGCATCGATGTCGGTCTTGGCGAGTGCTGAGAGTTCCGACGCCATGGTGCTGTTCCCTCCGGGGCTTGCGGCCGCTTGATGATAGGTGCTCGCCGGATGATCGCCAACAAGCGCTGTCGACATCTTTACCGTTGCTTTCCGCGGGTCGTAAACTCGACTGCCAATCAGGGCCGGTACAACCGAGACCGGGGCGAAAAGGGACTAGTTCAATGCATGGTTTAATGCAGGAGCGGCCGCTGCTGATCTCAAGCTTGATCGAGTACGCCGATACTTATCACGGTGACACCGAGATCGTTTCGAAAACGGTCGAAGGCGATATCCACCGCTACACCTATCGCGATTGCCACCGGCGATCGAAAATGCTGGCCAATGCGTTAGCTCGGCTTGGTGTCGCGACGGGCGATCGTATCGCGACGCTCGCTTGGAATGGATACCGCCACTTCGAGGCCTACTATGCGGTGTCGGGAACCGGCGCGATTCTGCACACGATCAACCCTCGCCTTTTTCCCGAGCAAATCAGCTACATCGCCAATCACGCACAGGACAAGGTGCTGTTCCTCGATCTCACTTTTGTCGAGTTGGTCGAGAAACTGGCGCCTGAACTCAAGGCCATCGAAACTTATATTGTGCTGACCGACCGCGACCACATGCCGCAGACCTCGTTGCCCGGTGCGCTGTGCTACGAGGATTTCATCGCCAGCGAATCCGCTGACCTCGATTGGCCTCTCCTGGATGAAAACGCCGCGTCGTCGCTGTGTTACACCTCGGGTACGACGGGCAACCCCAAGGGCGTTCTCTACTCACATCGCTCGACGATGCTGCACTCCTATGCCGGCTGTACCGTCGATGTACTGGGCCTCTCCGCGAACGACGTTGTGCTACCCGTCGTGCCCATGTTTCACGCCAACGCCTGGGGCATCCCCTATGCGGCGCCGTTGGCGGGGTCAAAGTTGGTCTTTCCCGGACCGCACCTCGACGGTGAAAGCGTGCACGCGCTGATCGAAGCAGAGGCCGTGACGATGACGGCCGGAGTCCCAACGGTCTGGCTGATGCTGCTCGACTATATGAGCAAGACCCAGAAGACCTTCTCGACGCTTGATCGCGTCGTGTGTGGGGGGTCGGCGATGCCGCGCGCCATGATCGAAGCGTTCGAAGTGACGCACGACGTGCGCGCGTTCCACGCCTGGGGCATGACCGAAATGAGTCCGCTCGGGACGGTTGGATCCCTTAAGTCCAAGCACCGTACTTTACCGATTCAAGATCGCATCGACGTGAAAACGAAACAGGGGCGCGGCGTCTTCGGCGTTGAAATGAAAATCGTCGACGATGATGGCATGGAGCTCCCACGGGATGGCGAGGCGTTTGGCGATCTGATGGTGCGCGGCCCGTGGATCACGAGCGGCTATTTCAGGGGTGAAGGCGGTGAGATCCTCGATGCCGAGGGCTGGTTTCATACCGGTGACGTAGCCACCCTCGACGCCGAGGGATATATGCAGATCACCGATCGCTCCAAAGATGTGATCAAATCGGGTGGCGAGTGGATCAGTTCGATCGACCTAGAGAACGTTGCCGTCGGCCACCCCGACGTGAAGGAAGCGTGCGTGATTGGTGTCCATCACCCCAAGTGGGACGAACGCCCCTTGCTCCTGGTCATTCCCGATGATGGCAAAGCCGTCGACAAAGCTTCCATGATCGATTTCATGTCTGGCAAAGTCGTCAAATGGTGGTTGCCGGATGATGTCGTGATGGTCGACGCGTTGCCGCACACCGCGACCGGCAAATTGCTCAAGGCGCAACTGCGCGACGAGTATCAAGACTATGTGCTGCCAACGATCGACGCGTAGACGCGTAGGTGAGGGCTAACTACGCAAGTGTCGTGCGGGGCGTCAGGAAAATAATCCCGGCCCCCAACAAACACAACGTGGCACCAATTGCATCCCAACGGTCCGGCGTCGTGCCCTCGATAGCCCATAACCAGGCTAGCGAAGCGACGATGTAAATGCCGCCATATGCCGCATAGGCGCGGCCGGCAAAACCAACATCGACACGGGTGAGGAGAAACGCGAACAATCCTAGCACCACGATCCCGGGAACGATCCAAAGCCAGCTCGCGCCTAGCCGCAACCAAGCCCAGAACGCAAAGCAGCCCGCGATCTCGGCTACCGCGGCGCCGATATAGTAGGCAAACGATTGCATCTTTGCTCTCCCTTCGCAGTTAGCCGTTGCGCTTGACTGACAGTCGATCGAGCCGGAGGCGATGACGACTATCGGATAACCGTATGCCGGCGGCGAGCACCGCACCGACGGTCCCCAGCGCGGTGCCGCCGGCAATCAGGAACATTATCAAGAGTTGGTATCGGACCGCCTGGGTGGGTTCAATACCGGCCAAAATCTGTCCCGTCATCATGCCCGGCAAATAAACCAAGCCAGTTGCCGCCATGGCATTGATGGTGGGCATCATGCCGCTGCGCAGCGCTTCGCGCGTGACTGGAAGCATTGCATCATGGCGCGTCGCGCCGAGGCAGAGTTGAGCCTCGACGGCGACGCGCTCACGTACCAGACCAGTCGTGAGCGTTTGCAGGCCAAGGCTAATGCCGGTCATGGTGTTTCCCAGAATCATGCCAAGGATAGGCAGGGCGTAGCGCGGGTGATACCAGGGATCGGCCTCGAGCTGGGTGGTGAGCGCAAATACAGTCACCAGCATGGCGGCAAACAGGATCGAGGAAGCGCCGAGGCCGTAGGACCACCAGCCGCTCAATCTGCGCTCCTGGCGCGCCCGTATCTCGTAGCCGGCAAAGGCTGCCATCGCCAACGCTACCAACGCCGTCCACCACGGTGATACCAGTTCGAACACGGTGGTTAGGACCAACCCGACCAAGGTGAGCTGGACGATCATGCGCAGCGTGGCGATAACGAGCTCGCGAAACAATCCGAGCTGAAGAGCGAGCGACAAGGCGCCGTTAACGACAACGAGCGTGGCCGCCAAAGCCAGGTCAGCGAGATCGACCGGGATATAGGTCATCGTTCGATCGGTCCCACCATTCCATTCTCGATCGCCATCCAACCATCCGCGACGCGGCCGACCTGGGCGCCATCGTGGGTTACCCACAGAACGCCCACACCGGCGGATCGACGCTTGGCAATGAGAGCCTCTATGGCGCCCGCCGCCTCAGGATCGAGAGCCCCGGTGGGTTCGTCGAGGAGTAAGATCATGGGGTCGAGAACCAATGCTCGAACCAACGCCAGGCGGATGCGTTCGCCGGTGGACAGCGTCGAAAGCGACGCATCCCGACACGAGGGGGGAAGCCCGAGCGATTCGGTTAGCGGTTCCGCGTCGCGCCAGTCTGCGAAGTGAGGCGCGACCGTGTCGGCCCACCAGCCGGGTTCTGCTGGAACGTAGGCGACACGGCGCCGCCATTGCGGTGCTGGGATTGTGTCCTCTTGCGACACCGTCAAGGGTAATCGATCCGCTATTGGGATCGAGGTCGGCGATGGCACGCAACAAAAGCGTCTTACCCGAGCCGGAGGCGCCTTGGATTACCAGGCATTCGCCTCCTGCCAGATCAAAGGATACGGAGGCAAGGCCCGGGCGGGAAAGGTCGCGAACTGAAAACACTCGTGTTAGCTGGCTAGCTGGCGAACGCCCGCACCGCGAATCGCGGGTAGATTTCTGAAATCTCCTCGCGAATCCGACCGCGCAGCTGCTGCAACGTTGCTCGGTCCGGAGGTTCGGTTGTTGGGACCGTAGCCGGGTAGTCAAAGTCAAACCCGGTGTGTTCCAGTATTTGTTCCAAGCTATTACCGGGGTGGATACTCGCGAGTGAGAACCGCGCGCGCGTGGCATCGAAATCAAACAGCGCTTTACTCGTGACGAGATGTTTGGGTCCGCCGGGACGGTAGACGCCAGGCGGGCTCGTGCCGGGTGCGGTGATGAAATCGACCTTCTCGACCAGTGCCCGTCGCGAATGTTCCTCGCGAAACAAGATCACCTTTGGGACAACATAGTAGAGATAGGCAGAGCCGAAGCTTCCCGGCCAGCGCACATCGTTTGCCGGATAGTCGCCGCCGGTGCCGATTAGATTAATATTCGCGGCACCGTCAATCTGACCGCCGCCGAGAAAGAACGCATCGAGCCTGCCTTGGCCAGCACAGTCGAACAGTTCGACGCTGCCGCTCGTGAAATTGTTGTTCTTGAGCGAGCCAAGCACGTTCACCGTAACATCGTGCCCGGACGCTCTGAGTAACAACGCAGCCGACCCTGGAATTGGTGACGACGCACCGACCGCGATATGGCGGCAGCCCTTGAGCAACCGTGCGACGGCAGCGATTAGAAGTTCCTGTTGGGTGTAGTCGGTCACGCGGCGTCAGTCACTCGGCGTCAGTCACTCGGCGTCAGTCATTCGGCCGCGGCGCGCGTGGCTCCGCTCAACATGCCTGCGAGCACGCGATCAAATCCATCGTCATCTCGCGCGACTTTCGCATAATTCTGGAGGAATGCCTCGTCTTCGGGGTAGCCCTCCCACAGTCCGATCGGCCATGCACCGCGTTTTGCTTCTGCGAGCGCTGTCACGTAAAGCGATGGAAGCACACCGGCAGCGGTTCTCTCATCAGCGAGAAGATTGTCATCGACGATCTCTTCGACGGTGACAAGCCGCGCGGTCACGCGGCGTCAGTCATTCGGCGTTCGGCGTCAGTCATTCGGCCGCGGCGCGCGTGGCTCCGCTCAACATGCCTGCGAGCACGCGATCAAATCCATCGTCATCTCGCGCGACTTTCGCATAATTCTGGAGGAATGCCTCGTCTTCGGGGTAGCCCTCCCACAGTCCGATCGGCCATGCACCGCGTTTTGCTTCTGCGAGCGCTGTCACGTAAAGCGATGGAAGCACACCGGCAGCGGTTCTCTCATCAGCGAGAAGATTGTCATCGACGATCTCTTCGACGGTGACAAGCGCGGTTTTTGATGCGTGCGCCACAACAATCTGCTCGCGTCGACGGCCTACCCAAACGTTGCCTTGGCGATCCCCCACGTGCGCGTGGAAAAGCGCAATGTCGGGTTGAATCGCGGGCAAGGCCACGATCGCATCGTCGGGTTCGAACGGATTATCAATCATCCGCCAATCGCTCCGGCGTGCGAGGACATCGCTCCCGACCAAGCCCCGCAGGGTCGCGAAGGGAACCCCTTTTTCCGACGCCATGAGGGCCGCGTGAATCGCAGGACACGTGGCATCGAGGACATTGATCTTGCGATTCTTCAGGGCTGCGTTGAAGCGTGGCGCACCACCAAATTCGCCTAGCGTCACGGCTGACGTTTCGATTGTGGCAACGCACCCCGCGCCGATCAGGAGATCAGCCTGCAATCCGCTGATCGGGACACAGACGAGGTGAAGGCCTCGTGTACCGCGACGGATCAATTCGATTGTTGCGGTTATTGCAACGCCGGAGTAGTCCGGCACGACAGCGACTTTGGCGCCATTGGGGATCCGCGCTACGAGGTCGTCGAGGCTCTGGATCTCGGTCATGTCTTGACTCTACCGCACTTCGCGCTGGGTCGGGTCGGCCGCAAAGTATGTCGACGTGATGTTCGGCACGCCGTTGCAGGCGACACGGCGGGTTTCCACCATATGGATCATATGCGCCAGGACCGAGCGTTGCGCGGCCGAGTGAAGTTGGGACGGAATATCCGCATACATTCTCAAGACCATCGCCGGAATAGTAGCGATACCGTCAGCCAGGCAGGCATGAATTTGCTCTTCGCGATCTTCGCGATGAGCAATGAGTTGGGCAACATAAGATTTGGGATTTGCGATCGGAGCCCCGTGCGTCGGGTAATAAATTCGATCACGGGTTGCGGCTCGGTCGACGCAAAGTCGCAGGCTGTTCATGTAGGCCTGCATATCGCCGTCCGGCGGTGAGATGACCGTCGTCGACCACCCCATTACGTGATCGCCTGGAAACAGCGCTGCTTCCTCCTTTAGCGCGTAACAAATGTGATTCGACGTGTGTCCGGGCGTGTGAACCGCCTCAAAGGTCCAGTTTGGGCCGGTAATTGTAGTGCCACTACGCACGCTGATGGAGGGCAAAAAATTATGATCAGCCCCTTCCTCGACATCACCGCCCGCTTCAGGACGCCCCGAACCGTGGCGGCCGAACCCGTAGGTCGGTGCGCCGGTTGCGTCATGGAGGGCACGAGCCGCTGGTGAATGATCGCGGTGGGTGTGTGTGACCAGGATATGCGTAACGGTTTCGTCGGCAACGGCGGTCAATAGCGCTCCGATGTGCTCGCTGATATCCGGGCCGGGATCGATGACTGCGACCTCGCCGCGACCAACGATATAGGTCCCGGTCCCATGAAAGGTGAACGCACTTGGATTTGGTGCGATCACGCGCCGAACCAGCGGTGACAGCTCGGCCACTTCGCCATAGGTGAACTCAAGCGCACGATTGAAATCGATCTTGACCGTCATTGTGCAATTCTCGCGTACCCTTGGGTCAACGGCAAATACACGTTGGGACTCCCCAGGGGACTCACGGGACTCACGCGGGAACTCACGCTGACGTTGAACCGGCGTCCGCTCCTACCCACATTAAGTTGAGGCCTACGTTGCGAGGAGTCGAATGAAACACTTTCGCCGATCGGCTATCACTGTTGCTGTTGCGATCGCCTGCGTGCTGGTAGCTGCCCCGAGCTATTCACAGTCGGCCGGGCGCGAGGTCCACGTGACCGGTGTCCAACAAGACGATCTTTATCTTGCTGGCGCGCGCGTCTCGGTCGACGCAGAGGTTCGCGGTGACGTCAACGCCGCCGGTGGCCGCGTGCGCATCGGCGGTACGGTTACCGGTGACGTCGGTGCGGGTGGTGGCTTGGTTACGGTGGTTGGCACAGTTGGCGACGACGTTCGGGTCGGTGGCGGACAGGTCGATATCGACGCCAAGATTGATGGCGATCTCGTGGCGGGCGGGTTTAGCGTGGGTGTTCAATCGGGGACCGCTGTGGCCGGCAATGCGATCCTGAGCGGCGGCGAGGTATCCGTGGCCGGTAGGATCGGCGGCGACCTCTCGATCGCGGGCGGCAGCGTCTTGATATCAGGCGATATCGGTGGCGACGTGGATATCACCGCTGGTGAGATCGACATTCTGCCAGGGGCAAGGATCGCTGGAAATCTGAGCTATCTCGGCGCACGCGAAGCGAGCATCGCTACAAATGCGGTGATCGAAGGCGAAATCACGCGACGTACGCGGGACCCGGGCGAGGACGAGGACACATCGGTTGCTTGGTTGATTGGTGGCGGTTTTAGTATCGCGTGGCTGGTTGGTCTGGTTGCGACCGGTACGATGCTGATGGTGATCTTTCCGGAATCGCTTGCCACTGCGACGCGTAATATTCAAGACGCTGCCTGGCGGAGTCTCGGTTACGGGCTCCTCATAATCTTTGCCATCCCAGCGGCGATCCTTTTTTGCTTTGTCATTATCATCGGCATCCCATTGGCTGTGACGCTTGCCGCGGCCTATGCCGCGGCTTTGTTTGTTGCTTACCTAACCACTGCATTCTGGGTCGGCGATCACGGCTTGCGGTTGGTTGGTCGTGGCGACACCAACCATCGCGGATGGCGAATTCTTTCGTTGCTGGCGGCGCTCATCATTCTTGGTTTAGTTGGGTGGGTTCCGATTGTTGGCTGGTTAATCACGTTCTTTGCCTTAACGTTCGGGCTCGGCGCCTGGGCGCTCGAAGTTTTTCAAGGACGAACCCCCGGCTCGGTTGCTTAGAGCGCGTGGTCTCATTGATTCGCTTATTCGGGTTCGTCGCCGCTCTTTCAGCGATTGTCGCCTGCGCGCCGGTTATGAAAGCCGCCGGCCCGGCGATACGGACACCGGCCATCGCCGACGGAAATTTAGTCACGCGAGATGGTGAACGTCTGCCGCTCACGGTTTGGCAAGCCGGCCCGACCCCTAGCGCCCTTATCATCGCGTTGCATAGCTTTCGGGATTACCACATGGCGTATGACGAGCTCGGCCGTTGGTTCGCGGCGCGCGACGTATCCGTTTATGCCTACGATCAGCGGGGATTCGGCGGTTCGCCAAATCGTGGACTATGGGCCGGCAACGAAACCATGGTTGACGACCTCCGAGACGCCATCATGGCTATTCGCGCTACCTATCCGGACACCCGCATTTTCCTGGCGGGCGAGAGTATGGGCGCTGCCGTCATTATGACGCTGATGGCTTCATCGAACCCGCCACTTGTGGATGGCGTTGTTCTCGTCGCGCCGGCGGTCCGCGGCAAACTGGTACGCAGTTTGGTCGGTGATGCGTTGTTGTCGTTGGCGAGGTTCACAATGCCTGGCAACAAGACGCGGGTGCGCCAGCGCCAAGATCCCGCGCTCAGCGCCGCTGCTCTGGCACGATTGCGCGATGATCCCATGGTGCTACGAGATGTTCGCGTCGACACCTATGCGGGTCTCATGGCGCTGGCCGATGCGGCCTCGGTCGCAGCCTCGCGGATCGGCGTCCCAACACTGCTGCTATTTGGCGCACATGACCGATCGGTTACACTGGCATCGATTTGTGACGCGCAGGCCCGAATTCGCCAATCGACACTCTCGACAGTTTTCTACAATTACGGCCCACATCTAATTCTCCAAATGTCGGACAACGAACCGGCATTTGCGGACAACGATACGGGCAAGATATCAAGGCATGGATGTGGGGAACACCGGCGCCGTCTCTTGAGGCGCGAGACGTCGCAACAGATCTTGGGCGTTTCTGCCGCGCCTAGCGCACGGCGGGCTAGGCCCTCAGAAACGCGCGCAAAATTAGCCTTCGACCAAACGGGCAATGTGGTTAGCATGCCGCGGGTGAACATCTCGGTTATTCCCGAGGCCAACGTCCGCATGGATAAGCAGACATAGAGGAGGCTCGAAGATGAAGAAAACAATTTACAACCCCGATACGCTGGCGCCGCCAGTTGGTCACTTTGACCGCGCCGTCCGCTTTGGCAATGACTGGTTGTTCATCTCCGGCACGTCGGCCCTGACCAACGTGCGCGGCGATATGAAAAAGCGGAAGTTGGTCAAGGGCATCAAAGCTCAAACCCATGTAACGCTGGACAACATTGAACGCGTGTTGAAAGACGCAGGTGGAAAGCTCGCCGACATTTACGAAATGCGTATGATCATCAAGAAACGCGATCATTTCGCGGTGGTCGATAGCATTCTCACCGAACGCATTCCGAAGAAGGGTTTCATCGCCCATGGCTATAAGGGTGAACTGCTGCACCCCGACATGGAGCTAGAGATCGAGGCCTACGCTTACCTCGGCAAAACCACGACGGTTCGCAAGCGCTATGCAAAGAAGAAAGCGCCGGCCAAGCGTAAGGCGCCTGCGAAGAAGGCGACAGCGCGCCGCTGAGGCCCTTCAGAGAAAATGTATGTTGGTAGGCGGGCGCGGGTCTGGCCGCGCCCGTCCTGGCTCGCGCTGGGAGCGAGATCATGACCGTTGATCTATGGATGCTTGTCGCGTCGGCGCTGCTTTTTTTCATGATGTACGGGTTGTTCCAGGGCTTCGCCCTAATCCAACTGCTCGGGCTGGCCGGCGCCGCGGGTAATCGCGAGGCCATTCCCGTCGCGACGGGTTGGATGGGCCGTATCAATCGTACCGTCGACAATCACTCAGACAATTTGATTGTCTTCGCCATTCTCGTCGTGGTGGCGCATATCACGGGAACCGCGAACGATGTGACTGCGATTGGGGCAATCATTTTCTTCGCTGCTCGCGTCATCCATGCAGTGTGTTACGTCGCCGGCTTGCCCTGGGTCCGTACCCTGGCGTGGGTTACCTGCGTGATCGGTATGGCTACGGTCCTCAGTCAACTTTTCTGAGTATGCGCCAACACCTTGCGAGGTCAGTGGCGGCCGTTGGGCGGTGTGCGGCGGAGGGCGACGTCCATGCCGACCGATGATTGGCCCAGGCGCGTTCACGCGACGCTTCAAGCCGCGGCCGTTCGCCAGGTTGGGTTTGTTCCTGACGCGGGCTTGACCGAGTTGATAGAGCATTGTCAGAACGATCCCACTATCGCGGATGTCCTCCTTGCGACCGAAGAGGAGGGTGTCGGCCTGGCCATCGGCGCGTGGCTCGGTGGCGACCGGACGGCTCTAATGATGCAGAGCAGCGGCGTTGGCAATTGTATCAATGCCTTCGCAGCGCTGCGCACGTGTCGGGTCCCGCTCCTGGTTATCGTCACCATGCGTGGTGACTGGGGCGAAACCAATCCGTGGCAAATTCCGTTGGGGCAATCCGCTCAACGGCATCTCGAACTGGCAGATATCATCACCCATAAGGTCAACGCAGCCGAAGAGGTCGCGCCGGCGGTTGGCGCGGCGGCGCAAATGGCGTTTGAGTCTAATGAGGCCGTCGCGGTGTTGATCTCGCAGCGCGTGATCGGCGCTAAAGCGTTTGAGGACTAGCATGGCAGGCATTTCCCGTCGTCAAGCGGTCGCAAACCTTCTTAAAGGAAGAAGCCGGCTCCTCGTGGTTGCCGGATTGGGTGCGCCAGCCTGGGACTGCGCCGCCGCCGGCGATCATGACCTCAATTTCTACCTCTGGGGTGGCATGGGCAGTGCGGCCATGGTCGGTCTTGGTCTTGCCGTGGCGCGGCCGTCGTACTCGGTGGTTGTGATAACCGGTGATGGCGAAATGCTTATGGGCTTGTCCAGCCTAGCGACAATCGCGGTGGCGGCACCGCGCAATCTTACGATCGTCGTCCTCGACAACGAGCGCTACGGAGAAACCGGTATGCAGCAAACTCATACTGCTCACGGTACCGATCTTGCGCAAATCGCCGACGGCGCCGGATTCTCCTGGTCGACCCGGATTGATGATCTTAAGGACGTTGACTCAATCTTGGGCAAAATGGCTAAACCGCAAGGTCCCGGCCTAGCGGTTATAAAGGTGGCAGCCGAGAAACTGCCATTGGTCCTTCCGCCTCGCGACGGCGCGCTCCTTAAAGACCGGTTTCATCTAGCGTTGCGAGAAGCCGACGCGGAGCGTTAGGGTAATCGGATGACGCGTGATCAAAAACCCTGGCGCCAACCATTCGGCGGCTACCACCAACCTCGCGATCGGGGCGAAGATGCAGCCCTAACCCATACCGACCCAGGCACTCCCTGCGGTGAGTTGATGCGCAGGTTCTGGCAGCCCATCGCGCTTGCATCAGAGCTTGGTGAACGGCCGTTGACCCTGACGATTTTGGGGGAAAATCTTGTACTGTTCCGCGACAAAAGCGGGCGGCTGGGGCTCTTTCACCGTCACTGCGCTCATCGAGGAACTTCGCTTGAATGGGGGATCCCCGTGGAACGGGGCTTGCGGTGCTGCTACCACGGCTGGACCTACGACATCGACGGCCGATGCTTGGAAACACCTGGCGAGCCGGCGCATAGCCAACTGCGGGGAACTATCGTTCAAGGGGCCTACCCCGTGCGCGAGGTCGACAAACTGATCTTCGCCTATATGGGCCCGCCCGACGAACAGCCCGAAATGCCTGTTTGGGATACGCAGACTCAGCCCAATAGTGAGGTTGAGCCGTTTTCGATCCTATTCGATTGCAACTGGCTGCAAACCCATGAGAACGGCATCGATCCGATTCACGCGGTGTTTCTGCACGCGCGTCCGGGTCGCGAAAGCTTTGGCGACGTTTTCTACACATTGCCGCGGTTCGATGTTGTCGAAACATCCTATGGCGCGTGCGCGCAAACGACGCGCCGGGTCGGCGACCATATCTGGACTCGGATGGTCGACCTGGCGCTCCCGAATGCGGCGCATATTCCAGTGCCTTGGGTTGATGCCAATCAGGTGCAGTTTTATACCCATGCCGGCGTCCTGCGTTGGTGCGTGCCGATCGACAATGCCCGTAATCTGTTTATCGGATGGCGTTATTTCAACGACAGCAATGACCCCAAACGAATCGGCGATCCCGCGCGTTGCGGCAAGAACATGGTCGATTTTCCAGGTCAGGAACGCCAACGTAGTTACCGGGATCGCCAGATCGAACCAGGTGACTATGAAGCGCAGATCGGCCAGGGGCCGATTGCCATACATGATGCTGAAAACCTGGGCACAACCGACAAGGGCGTTATTGCGTTTCGCCGGTTGCTACGCCGCGCCGTTTTCGAACTCGCCGCCGGCAATTCCGTGCTCCGGCCGCAACCGCGCAGCGCCGATGGCAGCATCGGTACGCAAAGTCACGATACCGTCGTTCTTGCGCCAACAGCGTCGTATGACGGTCGCGACGACGATCATGTCGCCGCCGTCGCCGAAATCACGCGGGATGTGGCGATCGAAACGGCCGGCATGGCGCACGAAGCAAGAGCGGAACTCTTCGAGCAAAAGGTACAAGGCGCGCTGGCAGCTATTGGCCATGTCTAAGCGCAGATCGTCATGGATGATGTACTGATCAAGATCGCTGATATATACGTGCCGGTCAAACGACGGCGCACCCTAGATGGGGCTAACGTCCAGGCCATTGCTGAGAGCATCATCGAAGAAGGGTTGAAGATGCCGATTCTAGTGCGGCCCGATGGGGATCGATATGTCCTCGTCGAAGGCTTGCACAGGCTTGAGGCCTGCCGTGCGCTGGGTGAGGAAACGATCATGGCAAACGCGGTAAACGCGCGACTTCGATAACCCCGGTATCACGCCGGCAGATGTCGGTGAGCGCGTCGCCGCGCATCCAGAAGCGATTGACCGGGTCGGATAAAAAAGAACGGGGCGATCGCATGACTGCCAACGCCCCGTTCCAGGTTAACTCATAATAAACGATACCGCAGGGAAGCACCGTTTAGGGGGACCCAGCCACCCGCCGGCCAGATCCGCGACCGTCCTTCATGGGTTGTCTGACGCAGACGCACCATCAATTTTGGTCTCCCTCCCAACAACCAGGAAGATCTAGCTTCTTATGCGTCCACCAGACCCCTCGTTGTCAAAATTGATTAGATTAAATACTGTCGATGAATTCAATAATAAAATGGTCCAACCAAGTAAAAAGTTGTGGATATATTAGGTGTATTATTTGTGGATAAATTGTGAATAAGTTGATGGTTTAATGTTGCGGTCAAGATGATGTTGTGAAACGGTCGCTCACGAGCAGATCTAGCACCCGCGGACTCGCTACGGCGGCGAACGCCAATCTGGAAAATCGCGTCGCATCCAAACCGCTATCAGTTGGCGTGGTAGGCGTTGGCAAACCTCATACTAAAGTCTGCTATTGATGTAGGCGTTGCACTATTGGCATCCCTGGGTCGCTCGGGTACCAATCGTCCCGAGTTATAGCCTTCATAAATACCCGCCACGGCAGCGGCGCAGCTTTCACTGACACCGTCGCTGATCATGCTTTCGCGAAAGGCATCGATGCTGATTTCGATGTATTCGAGGCTATCGATACCGATCGCTTGGCCAAGTTCCTTGGTCGTCTGCCTCGGTGTAACGTCGGCGGGTCCCAACAGGTCATAGGCGCGCTTGCCCGTGAAGTCGCGACTTCGCAATAGGCTGGCGGCTCTTTCACCAATGTCCTTAGCAGAGATCATGGCGATCGGTTTATCGGCCGTGAGCGGCCCATGAACCGCGCCACGCTCGCGTATCGACGGGATATCACGCAGGAAGTTTTCCATAAAAAATCCCGGCCGTAGATGCACCACATTGACATCGGTTAGAGCGGCATCGAGGCGGACCCCATGGCGTCGTCCGGTGTCGATTGCACCCATCACCTTGGTCGTATCTGGTGGCAAGTGCGAGCCGATGCCGCTTAACTCAACGACGTGTGAAACACCGGCGGCCAGGATTGCTACCGTGGTTGCCTCGCTTATCGCATCGTAGTGAGCATCATAGTCAGGGACCATTGGATCTACGCCGATCATTACGTAGACGCCCGTGGCACCTTCGAAAGCTTTCGAAAGCGCCGCCGAGTCTAGAGAATCAGCGATCGCCAGTTCCGCACCTGCGCGGGCGTAATCGGCAAGTTTTTCGAGGTTCCTGCCGACCACCGTCACCATTTCCCCGTTGGCCAAGAGCGCTTCGCAAGTTGCTCGGCCCGTATTTCCGGTCGCGCCCATAACGACAAGCATGACAACGATCCTCCATCCTGCCTTTCGCGACAGGTAGGCCACTGTCCAGATGTTGTCAAAGCAGAGGGCTGGGGGGTGGCCGCTGGTTCAGCAAACGTCCGAAGATTTCTCGTTAACCTCGACCGCGTAGCCTATCCTTGCCCTCAACAAGTGCTAGCGGGTATCAATACAATCGGCGTGGACCCTATGTCGGCTCTCCACCAATTCAATCTGGAATACAATTCCGAACAGGACCGGTTGCTGTTTCGTATGAGCACACGGGACGGGACCGAGATTCGTCTGTGGTTTACCCGGCGTTTTGTGAGGCGGTTGTGGGGCCTGTTGATCAAACTACTCGAGCGCGACCCCCACGTGGCCGCGCAAACCGACCCCGTTGCGAAAAAATCAGTTGTGGCGTTTCAACGAGACAGCGCGATAACCCAATCGGATTTCTCAAAGAACTTCGAGGAAAAATCGGCGCCGGCACTGCCGCTTGGTGAAGAACCGGTGCTGGTGACGAAGTGCAAAGCCACTCCCACGGCCACAGGATTTACGTTGGCGTTTTCACCTGATGAAGGGCAACAAGTAAGCGTTTCGCTGAATGCGCAATACCTACACTCTCTTACCCACCTACTGTTCGAGGCGTTCAAGAAAACCGACTGGGACTTAAACCTACCAACCGCGGGCACGTTGGTACCAACAGAGCGGCCCGAGCGGTTGATGTAGCGGCAAGCCACGCCACCGGGCTACCTTCTAACCCCTGTTGCTGCCGGTGTTTGAGGCACCCTCGCGCCCGCCCACGGGTTCGATCGCTGCGCAAGATCACGGCGCGTCGATCAGGAACGCGGTGGGTAGCTCGGGCGAGAGATGACGTAAGCTGCGCAGGTCGCCATAACGCAGGCGACCACGACGATCAAAACCATCGAAGCGCCGGTCGCGACCAAAATCGTAACCGCGAGCGCCATTCCTCCCGAGGCGGCGATTTTGGCACGCGGGGAGATCACGCGGTGCCGGTGCCAGGCTCGCAGCGGAGGACCGTAAACCTCATGGGTGTATAACCAATCGTGAAATCGTTCGGAGCTTTTCGAGAACGCCCAAAGCGCGATAAGCAAGATGGGAACGCCCGGCAGTAGCGGAAGTATCAGGCCTGCGACCCCGACGACGACGCAAACCCAGCCGATGATCAGCCAAATATACCGCGTCCGTCGCGGTGGCTTGACGCGCCCAACGGGCTGGCTCTCTTGACTGTTTACGGTGTCGTCATCAGGCGACATGTCGTTTGCCGATTTGCACGTTTGCTCGGGTCGCGCTGCGCTGTTGTGTAGTATGATAGGCTTTGAGGACTGAGCAACAAACGGAGATTGGCATGTCCGCAATAGCCGCTATCGACGAGCGCGAGGGTGCCGCTGACGCCGTCGAACGGGACCTTAGAATACAACTCGCGGCTGCTTACCGTCTGGCCGAGCATTTCGGTTGGACAATCGGACTTTACGGCCATTTTACCGTCCGAGTGCCCGGTCCGGAGACCCATTTCTTGATCAATCCGTTTGGCCTTCGCTACGACGAAGTCAACGCGTCCAATCTGGTAAAGATCGATTGCGAAGGGACCATTATCGAGCCCAGTGATTACCCAGTGAACGACGCCGGGTTTGTTATCCACTCAGCGATCCACATGGTCGACAACGATAATACCTGCGTCATGCACACGCATACGCGTGCTGGCATTGCCGTCGCCGCCACGAGCGAAGGGTTGCTGACGATTAGCCAGGAAGCCACGGCTTTTCACGGCCACGTTTCTTACCATGATTATGAAGGCATAAGTTTGCGCCTGGACGAGCGAGAGCGTTTGGTGAAAGACCTTGGAAAGAACCGACAAATGATCTTGCGCAATCATGGTCTGCTAACGACTGGACGTTCAGTCCCGGAGGCTTTCCAGCGATTGTGGCTGCTGCAACTCGCCTGTGAAAACCAGGTTGATGCGGGCCTCGCAGGCACCCTTTGTGTGATTCCCGACGACGTAGCGGAAGTGGGCTATGACGACTTCGATTTTGATGATCCAATCCGCAACGATATCGGACAACTCGAATTCACGGCATGGATGAGAATGCTCGACAAGCTGGATCCGAGTTACCGAATTTGACGAGTTACCGAAATTTAACTGGGACAGCACCCGTAGAATCAATCCAAATTGTTGTGGTGTTCCAATGATTGCGGCGATAGTTCACCAGTTCGGCACTCGTCGGACGGCGGTTTGATTTTCATCCGCGTCGAGATTCGGGCGAGGGCGTTCCGCTAGGAAGGGTCGAAACGACCGAGTCGATCGCACCGATCGATCAACGCGCGGCGAAGTTTGTTGACCGTGCGCCACGACAACGGATCTGAAGCGGGTGGGTCGAGATGCTTGTTAAAGAACGCATCGAGTTCTGCTGGCAATCCCAAAGCTGAGGGGACGGCAAGCGCGTCGTCGGGACCGATCAAGGCGACCTCAACGTGGGAGAACGACCTTAGATCCTCCGGATAGCTCTTTACAGGCCGTCGCCGGCATCTCCATTGTGCTCCCGCCTGAAGGCTAAGTACGACGTCACCATAATGCTCGCCGTCACGAACGGTCGGTCCTTTGCGCCTCGGATGATTCGCGGGTTCGTCGATGGAAGCGGACGGCGGATCATCCATGATGGCCTGATGTTACGCAAAATGCGTAGTAATCTAAACGCTAAATACGTATATTGGGAATCGTACCATAGCAGCTACGGTTGACCCCGGACTGTGGTTTATCCAGTCTGTGGCTCCGCGATCATGACATCTAATTTTGTCTCGAATGGGGCCAGGACACACCACATAACCAGGAGGACTACCCTAGTCGCTCGTCACCCAGCGCGTAGCCTCCGCGATCCATTTGCCATCTCTTCGTCGCCGTGGACGACCGACCAAGGGGGAGTAGGCGACTCCCCAACCTTGTTGAAAGTCGTTAGCTGATTTGTGAACGGCGTGCTCACTTTCACCAACAATGAGATAGCGGGCGCGGCCATCGCCAACGCTTGGAAGCGGGTAGGTGTCGGCACGTTTTGAGACGCGCTCACGCTCGTCGTAGGTTGAAACGTCGATGTGTGGGATCGCGCGCGGTTCGCGGGACGTCGCGACACCAAACAATGACAGGCTGAGTTGTGGATCACCGTCCGGCCCGTCGAGGCGAATGATGATGAGCCCATCGCCACCTCGCGTTACGTAGCGCTGTAGTCTGACGTGTGCCGTATCAAAAACGGTAATTTCCGGTGATTGGGTTTCGAGAACGCTCGTTGCGGACTTGCAATCGACCAGACCATTCGCCACGACGGTGGCACTTCGCTCGCTCAAGTCGCACTCCTGTACGGCGTCAACCATTTTGTCCTGTAGCGACAACCAAGTTGGCCGGTTTTTGACGCTGTGAATGGACAGGAATTTCCTGGTGTGCTGTTTTCATTTTGAGTTTTTGGTTTGATTTTGTGCTGTCAGCTCGGCGCTTTGCTTTGGCTCTGAGCGGCTCGGCGTCTGTAGCTCTCGACGTTCATCTCAAGGATGCTCGCATGGTGTACCAGCCTGTCGACCGCGGCGACGGTCACGGCCTTATCTGGGAAGACCCTGTCCCATGCACTGAAGGGCTGGTTGGCAGCGATCGCGAGGCTTCGATTTTCGTATCGTCGTGCGATGAGTTCGAAGAGGACGGAGCTTTCGGCTCGATCTTTCTGGGCATATGTGATGTCGTCCAGAATGATGAGATCGAATTTGTCGAGTTTTGCGAGTGCGGATTCCAGGGTGAGATCCTTTCTCGCGGCCTGAAGTCTTTGCACGAGGTCGGTTGTTCGGCTGTAAAGGACGCGGTTTCCGGCCTCGACGAGGGCATGGCCGATAGCGCAGAGGATATGGGTCTTGCCGGCGCCGGAGTTTCCGATGGCGATGAGGTTGGCCCCGGTTTCGAGCCAGTCCCCGGCGGCGAGGACCTCGATGCGGGCCCGGGGTAAAGACGGGATTGCCTTGAACTCGAATGTCGCCAGGGTTTTCCCGCCGGGCAGCCCCGACTGGCCGAGGTAACGCCGGATGCGACGTTCCTCGCGTTCGGCCAATTCGATTTCGGCGAGGGTGGCCAGCAATCGGGCTGCGGGCCAGCCCTGGGCGTCGGCTTGCTCGGCAAATCTCTGCCAATGGCGTTGGAAGCTGGGCAGGCGCAAGGCCTTAAGCATGGCGGGCAACGCGTGTACATCGACACAGCGGGGGGTGGAGGTCTGTGTCATGCCCGGCCCTCCAGCAGAGCATCGAAGCTGGAAAGATCGGTGAGCCTGACCGGTGGATCATCCGGCAAGGTGGCACAGCGAGGCGCGAGCTGTTGCCGCAAGGATCGCGCCCTGGACAATCTGCCTGCGGCGAGGTCCCTGGCGATCAGCAGGGCCAGTTCTGCCTCGCAATTCTCGCTATGGCCAGCCATAGTGTTGTTCGGCGTGGAATATTGACCCCCTATTGGGGGTTATCGGCGTCCAAAATTGACCCCCCTGGTTTTGTGCTCTTGAACACACCTCGTTGTTTGGACAGACGAGGTGGGGGAGATGCTGGTTGTGGAGACGATTGCGCGGATCCGTCGGGATCATCTGGTGAGGGGCGTTCCGATCAAGAAGATCGCCCGGGATTTGAGGGTTTCGAAGAACACGGTGCGCAAGGTGGTGCGGGGCGATGAGACCTCGTACAGCTACGAGCGCAAGATCCAGCCGATGCCGAAGCTTGGACCGTGGGTGGATGAGCTCGAGCGCCAGCTGGAGGCCAACGAGAAGAAGCCGCGCCGGGATCGGCTGTCTCTGCTGCGGATTCATGAAGATCTTGCGGCTCTGGGCTATGGCGGCGGCTACGACGCGGTGCGCCGCTACGCCAGGACCTGGCGTCGGCGGTGGCGGCTGTTGTCGCCGTCGCAGGGTTTTGTGCCGCTGAGCTTCGATCCCGGCGAGGCCTACCAGTTCGACTGGAGCCACGAGTACGCGCGCCTGTCGGGTGTGACGACCAAGGTGAAGGCAGCGCACATGCGGCTCTGCTACAGCCGCATGCGGCTGGTTCAGATCTTCCCGCGCGAGAGCCAGGAGATGGTGTTCGAGGCGCACGAACGGGCCTTCCACTTCTTCGGCGGGGTCTGCCGGCGGGGCATCTACGACAACATGAAGACGGCGGTGAGCATGGTCTTCGTCGGCAAGGAGCGCGCCTACAACCGGCGCTTTCTGGAGCTGTGCTCCCACCATCTGGTGGAGCCGGTGGCGTGCACTCCGGGTGCGGGCTGGGAGAAGGGGCAGGTCGAGAGGCAGGTGGGTGACGTCCGCGGCCGCCTGTTCGTGCCCATCCCGCGGGGCCGCTCCTACGCCGAGATCAACGCGTGGCTGATGGATCGGTGTATCGAGGACGCCAAGAAGCGGCCGCATCCGACGATCGAGGGCAAGACGGTGTGGCAGGTGTTCGAGGAGGAGCGGCCCTTCCTGATGGCCTATCGCGGCCCCTTCGACGGCTTCCACGCCACCGAGGTATCGGTCTCCAAGACTTGTCTGGTGCGCTTCGACAACAATCACTACAGCGTGGCGGCCCGCGCCGTCGGGCGGACGGTCGACGTGCGGGCCTATGCCGATCGGATCGTCATCCGCCAGGACGGCGAGACCGTCGCCGAGCATCCCCGGAGCTTCGGGCGCGGCGAGATCGCCTACGATCCGTGGCACTACGTGCCGATCCTGACGCGGAAGCCTGGTGCGCTGAGGAACGGCGCGCCCTTCAAGGGCTGGCAACTGCCCGGCGCGCTCGGCCGCATACGGGCCCGCTGACGGGTTGCGACGACGGTGACAGGCAGTTCGTGAGGATCCTCGCGGCGGTTCAGGAGGACGGGCTGGAGGCGGTCGAGGCGGCCTGTGCCGAGGCGCTCGACTTCGGCGCCTGCAGCGCCGACGTCGTGCTCAACATCCTCGCCCGGCAGTGCCAGCCGGCACCGCCGGCGACCATCCCGACGCCCGAGGGCGGTGGCCGACTGTCAGCGCTACGATCGCCTGAGGGAGGCCGGTCATGGAGCGTCATGAGGTGCTGGCGATGATGACGGCGTTGAAGCTCGCGGGCATGCGCGCCGCCTACGACGACATCCTCGCCGACGGTCTCAAGCGCCGTCATCCGGTGCAGCAGATCCGACGCTGGGACCGAGGTCGCCGACAAGCAGGCGCGTCAAGTACCAGATGGCGTCCGCCGGCTGCCAGCAAGGAGCTGGCCGACTTCGACTTCGCCGCCTCACCGGTCAACGCTGATCCAGGAACTGCCACAGAGGGCAAGCGATCGTGCTGGTCGGCGGCCGCACCGGCAAGACCCATCTCGCCGTCGCCATCGGCGCGCATCCGCAAGGCCGCATACAACGTCGTCGACCTGGTCAACCATCTCGAGGCCGATGACCAGCTCATCCGACGCGACTTCGTCATCCTCGACGAACTCGGCTGCCCTTCGCCCAGGCCGGCGGCCAGCTGCTGTTCCATCTGATGAGCCGGCTACGAGCGGATCATCGTCACCACCAACCTCGCTTTCGGCGAATGGCCCTCCGTCTTCGGCGACCCCAAGATGACCACCGCGCTGCTCGACCGCCTGACCCACCATTGCGAGATCATCGAGACCGGCAACGAGAGCTGGCGCTTCAAGAACCGCTGCTGACCCGGCAGGCCGTGCCTGCGGCCCGCTTGCCCCGCTGGGTCAACCCGTACCTCCCACGCGGCTTCGCTCCGCACACCGCAAGGCGCTACACGAAGCCGCTCGGGTCCCCCCTATTGACTACCGGGACAACCTCCGCCGTGCCGCTCAGGGGGGTCAATATTGCACGCCGATTGGGGGTCAATTTTGGACGCCGATTGACACCTATGTCGCCTCCCCGGCCGACATCGGGTCTGACGGCTGATTAGAGTTTGAGAAGGGCTTGGAGAAGGTGAACGAAGAAAGATTGAGAGAGATCGGTATTCGTTCATCACCTTCGTAACTGAAACCCGTACATCAAGGAGATAACTCATGTTCGGACTGAATAACGCGCAACTGATCGGCCGTCTGGGCGCCGACGTCACCGTCGATATCCCCGAGCGAGAAGACATCCCGGTCGATATCGACATGGGTTCCACCGCCGCCGGCATGGAAGAGCGCGAGGCGGTCGCGCGGCGCACCGTCCCTGCCGCCCCGGGGCAGGTGGAAGACATCATGCCAATTCTCGATGAACCCGTCAACGATGGCCACCTGATCCAGTCCCGAACTCGCCAGCCAGGTGGCTTCCTGGCCTCGCTCAAGGGCATCGACGCGCAACTCGGACGATCCCGGCGTCAATACGCGGGCTAAAGAAGGTGAAACGGGTTCAGGTTGACGATGCGCAGCGGCGTGGCGTCAGTCCGGTTCGCCGGCAGCGGCCGCGCCCGACGGCACCGGCACCGGCAAGACCCATCTCGCCGTGGCGCACGAAGCGCAGCTCGCCACCGGTGCGCTTGTAGTCGTAGAGCCGCGCGTTGGTTGTCCGCACCTCGTTCACCAAGCGACCGGCCCACACCGGCTTGGCGCGGGCGGGCGAAAAGCGGCACGGTCAGGCTATCCGTCGATGCCCATTTGGTGCCAGTTGATGGTGCGATTGAATAGCCAGTAGTTCAATATGCCCGGCGCGAGGTCGAATGTACAGTCTCGGTGATAGCCGACTGCATAAAGCTGCTGGCTGCACGGCTTGCGTCCTGTCGCTTCTTCGGCCGCGCGGTGACTATCACCTGCAATTGTGATTTGATCGAGATCAAGAGATGCCTGGAGAGCCCGCCCTTTGACATTCGGGAAAGAGGGCCGCGGCGTCGCCTGGTGATGCAGGAGCCGACTGAATGACGTTAGGGAGCCATCCGGTGCTTCGCCCTGTTAGTGTTCTCTGGGTTCTCCTCGCCATCGTCGCCTACGCCTCCGGTGTTCGAGCGCAAGAGTACAGTTCCGTCGTCGTGTTCGGGGATAGCCTGAGCGACTCCGGCAATGTGGCTCAGGCGCTGAGGCTACCTACAGGAAGCAGCTTCACCACCAACCCCGACCCGGTCTGGGCGGAGATCGCGGCACACGCCTTCGGCTTGCCGGGGCTGCCCTCGCTCGCCGGCGGGTTGAACTACGCCTTCGGCGGTGCCTGTGTGAATCCGGATAGCCCATGCACTGTTCCCGTTCCAGGGATTAGTCGGCAGATAGATCAGCATCTTTCCGCGCGATCCTCGGGGCGGCTGATCCAAACGCCCTTTACGCTCTTTGGGCTGGGAGTAACGACGTCGTAGCGGTCGTTGAGGCGGTCACAAGTGCCGCTCCCGGTGTCCCGCCAGTTAGCCCTCAGGCCGCTATCCCAGCGGCGGCGCGCACCTACGTTGGTCAGATCCGACGCCTTCAGGAGGCCGGCGCGCGACATATCGTGGTCTTCAACCTGCCGGATGCAGGTGAGGCACCGTTTTCCCGCCGTATTAGCGATCCGCGCCTTCCGACCACGCTTACCTCTCTCACAACCCTTTACAACGAAGAGCTTGACGCGGGTCTTGGTTCGCTTGGTGCTGGGATCGTTCCGATCAACGCCTTCGGCCTGTTCAAAGAAATCCTCCAGGATCCCGCGGCCTACGGCTTTACCAATGTTGACGGAACGGCTTGTTCTGGGAGCGAGAGGTTGCCCGTATGCGGGCCGTCGGGTTCAGGCTCGCCTGCAACCTATGATCCCGACACCAACCGAGATTATCTGTTCGCTGACCCACCATTGCGAGATCATCGAGACCGGCAACGAGAGCTGGCGCTTCAAGAACCGCTGCTGACCCGGCAGGCCGTGCCTGCGGCCCGCTTGCCCCGCTGGGTCAACCCGTACCTCCCACGCGGCTTCGCTCCGCGCACCGCGGCAAGGCGCTACACGAAGCCGCACGGGTGGACCGGTGATCCCCCTATTGACTACCGGGACAACCTCCGCCGTGCCGCTCAGGGGGGTCAATATTGCACGCCGATTCAGTCACGGGGTCAATTTTGGACGCCGATTGACATACTCGGGGCGCTTCGGCGACGGGTCGCGCGGTGATCACCTGCTGAACCTCGGATTGCGCATCTCTTTCTGAACTGCGCCATGGGATGTGAGTCCGAACAGGGCTTCGGTGCCACTCGCCCTCAACTTCTTTGCCGATGGCGTGAGTCGGCGTGGAAACTTGGCCTCCGACGGAGCAGTCTACTTTGCCGGAGATCAGGTTACCGCGCTGCCCGGCTGGCGGGGTGCGGCTGCGCAGTCGGCTGCCGAGTTCGAGCCCGCCGCCGGTTTTGCCGCCGGCGCCGTCGTGGCGGAGGCCGATCTCTCCCAGACCGACGTCACGGCGCGGTGATAGTTAGCCCGAGGGCACGATCCGCCACGGCGGTCGCGCCCAGCCCGGACCTCAAACGCATCGTCCGTCCCTGTGTTGCTCCCGGGCCAGCCGCGTCGGGATCGACAGCTACTCCCGGTCCCCGCCAAAAGCGCCGATAACCATGTCGCGCTCGAAAACACCGCCGACTTCCTCGTGGTTCGGGCCGTAGAACCTCCCGTCGACCGAATTCCCGTCCGAGCCCGTCCTGAAACCACCATCCGTCATCGGGATGCCGGACCAGTTCATGGGCTGAAGGACGGATTCATTCTTAAGGTCATGAATATTGGTGAAGGAAACCCCGACCGTCGCCGGGTTCGACAAATCGATGGAGATGTCAGCATCTCCCTGAACAGGATTGCCTCGCGCCGCGGTCCCAGTAACGCTCATGCCGACCATCACCCCCGTCCAGGAAGCGCCGCCCGAAATGTCTGGGTTCGTGCCCGTCGCGTCACCGACCGAATAGCTGTATCCGAGGACCGCGCCATCTAGAATGCCCCCGGTGCCGACCGCAGACTCGACGATGAAAAAACTGTGCTCCAGCCAGCCACCATAGCCCAGCCGATCGATCTCGTAAGTCGACGAACACGCGGACCCTGTGCCGTGGGTTCCAGATCGGATCGTCACCGGCCATGTCGGTCTGCACAAAAATACAGGGACGCCTGTGGCGTCCCTGGGGTCAAGATGATCGGACCCCGTATTCCCTGTCTGGGCGGTAGTCCGATGGGTCGTCTTGCATGGCAATGTATGCCCATGTAGCGGGAATTGCAAGCCGTTCTGCGAGACCGGCATCACAGGGGAACGCTCCACATTCCTGATTTGCCGCCGTCTCACCGTCGTCCGCCCACCGCTTGACCTGCTACCCGATCCCCTTGATCGGTCTGCCACCATCGCACCATAGGCGCTGACGTCAGACATGCGAGGCCGATCCAATGCACTTTTCGCTCACTTCTGCGATCATCCCCTACCAGCCCGTTGATTAAGTGGCTTTTTTCGGCTCTTACCCCCAGATGAGGAATGCGGCGGCGAAAGCCGTCTGGCCGCTTTGCGAGCCCCCCGTGCCACCAGCATGGCCCCGGTGGGCCTGAGCAGAACGAAAATACCGCCATATCCGCCCGCCACGGCCTCCCGCGGGGTGCCGGCGCCGATGAGCTGGCGCATCAGTAACGATAGATTGTGGCCGGCGACGTGGAGCAGGTATCGCTTGTGCACATTCTCTCGCCCGCGCAGCCAGGTTCGTCGCATGCCGCCACGATCGAGGTTGTGGGCAAAGCAGCGCTCGACGATCTCGGCGCGCAGCTTGAAGGCCTCGCGGGCGACCCCGGACTTGAGCCGCGCACGGTTGTTGGTGACCGCGCGCCGCGCCGCCTCATCACCGTGCCAGCGCGAAAAGCCGGTCTGCTTGGGCGCCGCGATCCGGGTCTTCCAGGGACTGTCGTTCAGAGCCCTCAAGACCGCCCGTGAGTGATAACCTTTGTCGGCGACGCATTCGGCCGGGTCCTCCGACGTCGGTGCCGCATCCACCGCCCCGAGGTTTGCCTCGGCCTTCGCCAGGGTCTTGGAAAGCGTCGTGGTGTCGCCCTCATCGGCCGGGTGCAGCTCGGCCGCCACCACCGCGCCGGTGTCCAGATCCACCGCGTGCTCGGGCTTGTAGGCCAGATGCGTCGTGCCGTCCTTCATCTTGGCGATCTTGGCCTCGGGGTCGCTCTTCGAAACCCAATCCGTGTTGGAAAGCTTCTTGCCCTTGCGCTTGTGCTCCAGACGCGCCAGGTCCTCGGCCGTGTCCACCATGCGCGTCAACGCATTCGGATACGCCGAGGAAGAGGTCAACACCGTGCGCATGGAGGACGGTTCCAGGATGGAATGGCGGCGACTCCGACAAGTCCTCGACCAGGCATTGGAGGTTGCCTCGGACTACTGCGCGCGCACCGCCCCCGTGGAACATCCCGGCCGCCTGTTCATCGATGCAGGCGAACGGCCTGTCGAAGCCGATGACGCCACGATCGCCAATGGCACGGCAACCGTTATAACCATTCGGGTTTTCTCCGGTATTCCGATGATTGAAGGAAACTAGCGGTCAAGATGCTACACTCAGTGCGCTAGACTCAGTGCGACTTGAGACTGCTCGGACGAATTCGTGAACATTCTGCTCCAAGAACTATGGACTCGTCCGGGTGCCCCTAACCCCTAAATTCGTTCGCCGACGCATGTTGTCAGCGGCTCTCTGGCTGCGGCGCCTCTGCCTCAACGCTCGCCGCCCGCATCTCGTCGCCTTCACCATCACGCTCGCGGCGCTCGTCTCCCCGATCGCGGCATCCTCAATCTATGCGCAGACACCCGATGAACATCCCACCGACAAGTGGGTCAGAGAGGGAGGGACCGTCCAGACGAATAAGGCCACGTTGACGATCAGAGAAGGAGAGACCGCGAGCTACAGCGTGCGACTTTCGAAGCGACCACATAATGAAGACGAAGAAAACGACGGCTGGTGGGTCAAGATTCTTGTCGACCGCGCCAACCGCGTCGACGGTGAGTACGATGTCGATGGGGACGGTCAAAACGACCTTCGTTGGGTACCGTCGGTCGGCTGGGAGTTCGATTTAGACGACTGGGATTCAGATGATCCAGGTCCTTGGCGGAACATCTCGATTAGGGCGTTTGAGGACGACGATGCCGACGACCAGACGATAACCTTTTCCCACGAGCTGTGGGATCACAACGCCTACTGTCCGCCAAAATTGCACGGCAGTGGCTCACCTTTAGCCGTGGTGACCGTCCACATCATCGATAACGACGACGGCGGAAACGGGAACGGGAACGGCAGCGAAAACGGCAACGGCAACGAAAACGGTAACGGTAACGGTAACGGTAACGGTAACGGCAACGGCAACGGCAACGGCAACGAAAATGGAGGCCCGGACGACGGCGACAACGGCGGAGACGGTAATGATCCCAGCCTCCCGACCCTCGCCGTCGCGGATGCGACGGCGGTCGAGGGCGAGACGGCGCGTTTCGCGGTGACGCTCAGCCCGGCAAGCGAACAGACCGTGACGGTGAGTTACCGGACGGCAGACGGAACGGCGGCTGCGGGCCTCGACTACGGCACGGTGTCGGGTACCCTGACCTTTGCCCCGCGCACCACACGGCAAATCATCGCGGTGCAGACACGTGAGGACGGGATCGACGAGCCAGACGAGGCGTTCACGGTGATACTGAGTAACCCCACCGGCGCGGCGCTGGCGGACGCCACCGCATCGGGGACAATCACCGATGGCGACGTGCCAACCCTCGCCGTCGCGGATGCGACGGCGGTCGAGGGCGAGACGGCGCGTTTCGCGGTGACGCTCAGCCCGGCAAGCGAACAGACCGTGACGGTGAGTTACCGGACGGCGGGGGGAACCGCAGCTGCGGGCCTCGACTACGACACGGTGTCGGGTACCCTGACTTTTGCCCCGCGCAGTACACACCAAGTCATCGCGGTACAGACACGTGAGGACGGGATCGGCGAGCTGGACGAGGCGTTCACGGTGATACTGAGTAACCCCAACGGTGCGGCGCTGGCGGACGCCACCGCATCGGGGACAATCACCGATGACGACGTGAGATCCTTCAAGCCGATCAACCAGGAGCTCCTTTCGGAGCTAGGCCGGGCGTTGGCGTTCACCGCCGTCCGGTGTCGCATCGAGCAGGCATTCTCGGACATGGCCCGGGGCTGGGCGAAGCCGTCCTTCCAACCGCCACTTTCTCTCGTACCACCCTCTCTCGAGTGGGAGGAGACAGACGCTCGGACGCCGACGCCGGAGCAGGTGCTCAGCAGCACATCGTTCCTGGTCCCATTGATGGGGGAAGAAGGCGGCCCAGCTAGTTTCGCGACTTGGGGCTGCGGCGATTACCGTAAGCTGGCTGGCGACGGCAAGGGCGGGATTGGATCCTGGGACGGCGAGACGTTCACCATGCAAGTTGGTGCCGACGCGATCGTTGACACCAACGTGCTCGCGGGCGTGGCTCTGTCCCAGTCGAGGGGCACGCTCGATTTTGACGAGGCAAGGGGGAGCGGGGAAGCCGGCGTTCGCTACGATCTGCGTCTGACAGGGGTACATCCCTATCTGGGCTTGTGGGTGTCTCCAGATATGGAAATTTGGGGGACTCTCAGTCTTGGCAGAGGGACGTTTCGGATCGCGGACGCCCTCGCCGGGTCGTCCCCGACCAGCGCTGCGACGCTGGTCTCGGGCACGGTGGGCATCAACGGCCAGCTGCTGACGCGAGGGGCGACGACGCTGAGGCTTAAGGGCGAGGGGGCTATCGCACACATGGATGTTGCGAGATCGTCCACGGCGTTCCGCGAGATGGCGATAGACCTGCAGCGGTTGCGACTTGCGGTCGAGGCCGAGTACGAGCAGGTGATTCCCCACGTGGGCGTACTCGCCCCTTCGGGGGAGCTGGGCTTGCGCCACGACGGCGGCGATGGAGAGAGCGGCGCCAGCCTGGAAATCGGCGGTGGCCTGCACCTGCGGAATATTGAGCAGGGATGGAACGCCGAGGTCTATGGCCGCTGGCTCGCGGTTCGGGAGGACGAGCGGCCGGAGGAGCAGGGTATCGGCGCTCGCTTCCGCTACGATCCGGATGTGCCCGGTTTCGGCCCATGGGTGAGCCTGACGCAAAGCTGGGGCGAGACCGCTAGCGGGCTGCCGAGCCTCTGGCAAGACGATGCGATCAACCTGAAATCGCACAATCCGCCGGCGGGGCGCCTGGACGCGGAATTGGCCTACGGCTTTTCGGCGTTTGATGGTCAGGGCACGATAACACCCTACGGGGCGATGAGCCTGAAGAGCACCGACGGGCGGAGCTACCGGTTGGGCGGTCGTTTGATGCTGGGATCCTCGGCGACCGTGAGCCTGGAGGCCGAACGTCGCGAGAACCCTGTCGGGGCACCTGCCCACACCGTCACCATAGGCGCCGCCGTGCGGTTCTAGAGCGTATCCGCGGCTTTGTCAGAGCAAATGGCGTCGAACCTGAATTGGGCATTCCATAGCCTCGGGTGATGCGCAATCCCTTCCACTATTCCAATGTCCCACGTCAGCGCCTATGGCTAAGCGCCGCGTCGCGACCCTGTGCGTGACAGATGACAGTCGTGGCTACTTCGTGAGGGTTACGGTCGGGCTACTGGACGAAGTTACAGAACATGAGACCGTCGACGCGCGACATGGGTGCATATCGAAGATCCGGTCCGGTGTCTCTGTCAGGTAGCTCTGCCAATTGATGCCGTTGAGTTTTCCAGGAGCCGATCAGGGAGCTTATCGTGCCAGACGATGTAGCCACGCAGGAAAAATCCGAGGCTGATACGATGAAACCCTCCGGGCCGAACTGGATCGTCGCCGAGAACCTGCCCTGCCAAGTGTATAACCCCTATCCGGAGCCGGGTGAGTTGGTCACGTGGTCGGGAGAGTGTGTCGATGGCAAGGCCGAGGGCGAGGGCTGGCTGGTCTGGCGTTCCGATGGTGGCACGAAGACTTATGTAGGCAGCATGCGCTCGAGCAAGTTTCAGTGTCGTGTCCGCTGCCCCGGCCATACTGCTGCAAGCTGCTAAGCCAGGACCCCTCCGATTAGCTGGAGCGCGTACGACCTCGCGGCGGAGCTCGTGCAGGTGGCCGAGAGCGCCTTCGGGTTCGGGCTGTTCACGGGATGGTTTCTGGCGGCCCTGTGCGCCATCCACGATCCGGGAGACCCGGTCGTAATGATCCAGAATGGTCCTGGCGGCGACCTCTGCCTTCCTATCGCTCCCGAAGGCGGACGCGTCATCGCCGCCCCATACCGTGGGCAGCCATTAGCGCGGCGGGATCGTCTCCGCACAAACGAGAATTCCGGCCACATAGCCCTCCAACTGCCCAATCGACATCCCGCCGAGATCCGGGGTGCGCATTCCGACTGATCCCGACCACTGTTTCCGACTGATTGCGACCACCGATTCCGATTGATTGCGACCACGGTTTCCGACGGATCGCGACCGGAGGGACGGAGGTTTGATCGATACCGCCGGGTGATCGACCGAGGGCTACTCTCGCTGCGACAACGATTCCCGAATCGGTCCAAGCCGCGACGAGTTCCTTGTGCTTGGCTTTGTCCCGTTCCGTGATACCGCCGGACAACCTGTTTGTTCCAATGACCGCCCGCAACAGTTCCGCGGAGTTGGGGTAGCGCTTTCCCGTCTTCAACTCATCGATCAGATTCGTAATGTCTGGCCGGTAGCCCTGCGACATCCATGACGCCCGGTAAGCCTTCACAATCTCCCGTTCACAGCATTTGGGTTCGCCGGCAGCCTCGCACAACGCTCCGTAAAGGAGACGGTAGGCATTGCCGTTGGGTTCGCCGATCTGCTCGAACGGTGCCATGCCATGCGTCAGCGCGACGTGGAGCCTCCTGTTGGGACCGGCCCGCGCAAGACGCACCGCCGCCTCGACTTCAACGCAATGCTGTAGGTAATTTCCGTCGTTACCTTTTGCCAAGGGAGGCGTCTCCGCTGAGTCTGACAGAGTTGTGCCGTTGACTGTAACTTAACTTTTGCCTGATCGTTTCCGCCACCCGCTCGGCAGCGTGGCTCAGGGTTGCATCGTCAAGATGAACGTAGCGATTGGTCGTACTGGCCCGTCGGTGTCCCAGCAGGCGTCCCGCGACATGCAGGCTTTCGCCGTTCATGACCGCGTGCGAGGCATGCGCGTGGCGCAGGTCATGCAGCCGCGCATCCGCCACGATCCCCGCCGCATCGCGCGCCCTTCTCCAGAACCAGTAGAGGTCGCTCTCGCCCAAAGGTCCGTCCGCATCCTTGCCGGGGAACACCCATTCCCGGACGCTGTTTCGGCAAGGCCGTCCATCAGCTCCCGCGCGGCCTCGCCGAGCAGAACGTGCCTCGGTCCCGTCTTCGCGTCAATCAGGGTCAAGCGGTCGGACTTGACCTCGGACCAGCGCAGGCAGCGTATCTCGCCCGGCCTGCACCCGGTCAGCAGGAGCAGGCGCACCGCCGCGACGCAGACCGGGTTCTCGTCTTTGCGCAAGCGCAGGACCGCGCCGAGTTTTGCCAGATCGTCCGCACCGAGCAGCCGCCCGCGCGGCGGTCGCCGATAGCGGACGATCCCCTTGCACGGGTTCCCCGCAGCTTCGGGCCGATGGCCCCACGCGATGGCGCAGTCGAACATGTTGCGCAGTATCTCATGACCTCCGATTCGCGCCGCCCGGCTTTCTGCGTCCGTATTCGTGGAAGAAGCGGGCAATGTCGGCGCGGATCAACGAACCGACACGGAGATGGCCGATGGCGGGCAGGATGGCGCTATTGAGGTAGCTCATGGTCGCCTTCACCGTGGACGGCTTCCACGAAGGCGCGCGCCGCTCGACGTATTCGGCGGCGAACTTCGTCAGCGTCGGGCCGGAAGCGGGAAGGGGCATGGGACTCCCGCCGCCCTTCTCTTGCGCGAGGAAGGCGAGCGCGGCGGCGCGCGCCTGGTCGGCCTTCACCGTGTCCGGCTTGCCGAGCGTGACCCGGCGCGGCGTGCCGTCGCGCCGGAAGCGGAACACCCAGGACCGCGCACCGTTCGGCTGCACGCGCAGCATGAAGCCTTGCAGGGCGGCATCGTGGATGGCGTATTCGCGCTCGCGCGGTCGGGCCGCGAGCGCAAGCGCATCGGTCAGGCGGGCGCGCTCGGTCATCGGCCCGCCTCCCCGCCGTCGAGCATGTCGGCAAGGCCGCGCGATACCCTGTTCGCGGCCTCGAACACGGAGTCCTCGGCAAAGTGCGCATAGCCGAACGTGGTCTTGATGTCGGCATGGCCGAGCAGCCCGGCGGCGACGCGAAGGCCCTCGCCGCCGTTGAACGCGACCGCCACGAGCGAATGCCTGAGGTCGTGAATGCGCACAACATTGATTGCAAGGAGATATCTGGAGATGCAAGGAGATGTCTGTAGATGGAATTATTGGGGATTAACAATACGTTAAATATGTTTTCAGCACCCGTTCATCATCAGGAGTGCTCTGGAGTTGTCTCTAGATGAATCCGGGGTGTTGCAAATAGTGTTGATATCATCGAGGTCCGGTCCATAATCGGGGGATGGAAAAGGGTATCCGTTCGGCGGCCAGGGGATGGAGTGAAACGCAGCACCGGCTGGTCAAGGCTTGCCGCCGAACTGCCGCTGCATCTGCGCCGCCATCACCCGACAACCGAAGGTTTACGGAAAAGGAACCATCCGCAAAGCGCATCGCGCTCAACAAATTCACCCTCACCAAAAGCGCCGTCGACGCCCTTGAGCCGGCCGAGAAATCATGGCTCGCCTGGGACGACAAGCTCATCGGCTTCGGGGTACGTGTGCAGCCGACCGGCCTCAAGTCCTATTTCGTCAACTACCGCGCCAACGGCGGCGGCCGGAAGGCGCCCAACAAGCGGGTCGTCCTGGGACGCCACGGCAGGATATCGGCCGAGCAGGCGCGCCGGATGGCGCACCGGGTGCTCGGCGATGTCGCCGGTGGTGGCGATCCAGCGGAAGCGCGCACCGAAGCTCGTGCCATGCCGGTCCTCGAACAGGTCTTCGAGGACTATATGGCGGTCAACCCCAACCGGGCGGCGCGCACCGACAAAGACTACCGTACAGCGGTCAGGCTCCATCTCGGCGACTGGCTCGCGCGGCCGCTCGACGCCATCGGCCGCCGGGACGTCGAGGCCCGGTTCAACCGCCTCATGGCGAGCCACGGCTGGGCGCGGGCCAACAAAGTGATTTCGTTGCTGCGCTCGATCTATCGCCGGCCGTGCGTCGATATGGAAGGATTGCTCAACCCGGTCGATCTGTGGCTTGCCGCGGGCGGAGCGGTGTCATGCGGCCAATGGTTACTCGGCATCAGCCTTCGAGTGCCATGGCAGGTGCTTGTGCAAAGGGTTCTGCTGGAGTTCGGCAAGGCCCGGTCTCGCCGGCGAGGTCCTTGACCGCGCAGACGTTCGAATGCCTACTTTGACCTACAATGTCGACTCTTGCGCGCAGCATTTCGGAAGGAGCGACTGAGTGGGGCTCGACGAGGGCTGGGTAGGGGTAGACGACGTCGCCACGCAATTCAGCACCGGCAAGCACCCCATCGACCGCTTGGTGGGGAGCCGCGATCCACCAGCCCGCAAGGTGGGGCCTCTGCTACGCTTCAAGCTGTCGCAGGCTGATGGCTGGGTCGCGGCTTTGGGAGGGGAAGACAAAGGCGCAAATCGTGGCCCGTCCGGTTGAAGACACGTCCGGGCGGTGGGCGAAGGCTAAGGTGAGTAAAGAACTCGAGCCGTCCGCACCGTGAAATATGGTGCGAACAGGAGCATCATGACCGCTGATTCTAAGGGCCGCGAGCTCTTCATCGTCGACAACAGTGTCTCTGGCTGGACCGGACTCCGGTACTTGGAGGAGTGGTCCAGCATCGCGAAGGCATTCGACATCGCGACCGGATACTTCGAGATCGGCGCCCTGCTTACCCTCGACGGCAAGTGGCAGGAGCTCGATAAGATCCGAATCCTGATGGGAGCGGAGACCACTCATCGGACTCGGAAGGCCATTCTCGAAGCGGTCCGGGCGCAAGCGCTCGACAGGCTCGACGAAAGCATTGAGGAGGACAAGGAGCCCAACCCCTTCCTGCATGGGGTCCCTGCGATCCTCGACGCGCTCCGCTCCGGGCAGATCGAATGCCGTGTCTACGACAAGAACAAATTCCACGCCAAGGCCTACATCACCCACGCGAAGCTCGAGGTCGTGGGCGCCCAGGCGCTGGTGGGCTCCAGCAACTTCACGCGGCCGGGTCTCACAAAGAACGTCGAACTGAACGTCCAGATCCAGAGCGCGCGCGAGGTCGCGCAGCTCCAGGAGTGGTTCGAGACGCACTGGAATGAAGCAAGCGAGGTCACCGAGGCCGTCATCGAGACGATCTCGCACCATACGCACCTCTACTCGCCGTTCGACGTCTACGCCAAGGCGCTGCAGCAGTTCTTCCGGGGGCACGAGTTGACCGCGACCGAGTGGGACGAGACACGGTCGCGCATGTTCCCGCACCTCGATCGCTATCAGAAGGAGGCGTATTGGGCGCTCATGAAGATCGCCCGGCAGCACGGCGGTGCGTTCCTCTGTGACGGCGTGGGTCTTGGCAAGACCTTCGTCGGTCTGATGCTGATCGAGCGGCTCATCCTTCACGAGGGCAAGCGCGTCGCGTTGTTCGCACCGAAGGCGGCCAAGGAGGCGGTATGGGAGCCCCACCTGCGTCGATGGCTTCCGCACATCGGCGGCGTCGGTGGTGGCGCGGACTTCAGCAACCTAGCCGTCTTCAGCCACACCGACCTCGGACGCGAAGGGGACTTCCCGGAGCGTTTCCGCCGCATTGCGGAACTCGCCGACGTCGTCGTCATCGACGAGGCGCACCACTTCCGCAATCCGGGCCGTCGGGGTGACCCCGAAAGGGGAATCGAACCGTCGCGCTACCACCGCCTGTTTGAGCTGCTCGACAACGCGGAACGCCCCAAGACCGTGTACATGCTGACGGCTACACCCATCAACAACCTCCTGAGCGACTTCCGCCACATGACGGAGCTCTTCACCCGTCGCGACGAGGCCTACTTCGCGCGCACGATCGGCGTGAACAACCTGCGGGCGCACTTCAACCAGATGGAAAAGACGCTTCGCAGCCGTGTGGGGCGGGACGTGGCTGATGCCGCCGAGCACATTACCGAGGCCCAGGAGATCCTCTTCACCGACGAGTTCTTCCGCCAACTCGTCGTCCAGCGGAGCCGCGCGTACGCCCGCGAGAGCCAGATTCGGGAGTATGGCAATGCAACCGCCTTCCCTGAGCGGAATGACCCGCAGGTGGCGGCATACTCGATCCGCAAGACCTACGGGCGGATGCTTGACTTGATCGAGAAGGCCTTCGCGAAGCAGAGCCCGCTCTTCACGCTCCCGATGTACTACCCCCTGCATTGGTACAGGGGGCCGGACAAGGACATCGACCCGTTCGAGGAGAACCGCCAGAGGCAGGTAGTCGGCCTGATTCGGACCAACTTCCTCAAGCGCTTCGAGAGCTCCGTCGCGGCCTTCGAGCTCTCCTGCGACCGCCTCTTCCAAAAGCTGCTCGCCTTCCTTGAGGTTCACAGCGAGAGCGACGCCGAGAAGAAGCGCCTCGAGAGGTGGAAGGCGCAGAACGCCGATGTCCTGGGCCACGCCGCCCAGCGCCAGCTCGAGCTCTGGGGCGAGGAAGGCGAGGGGCTGGACGACGAAGACATCGTCCCCCAGGAGATGATCGACGCGGTCGAACGCCTCGACCGGGCCGAGTACGACGTCGAGGAGATGATGTCCGAGACCTTCCTCGACCTAGACCAGATCGCGCAGTTCCTGGACGAAGCCCGGAAGTTCGAGCCGAAGCACGACGACAAGGTCCAGAAGCTCATCCGACTGCTCAAGTCAAAGGCGCTGGCCGATCAGAAGATACTGATCTTCACCGAGTTCGCCGATACGGCCCGTTACCTCAAGCGTCGCCTGGACGAGGCCGGTATCGAGGGGGTCGAGCAGGTGGACAGTGCCACGAAGAAAAACCGCGCAGACGTCATCCAGCGCTTCGCGCCCTACTACAATGACTTCTCGTCCCCGGCGCTCGCTGAGCAGGGCCGCGAGGAGACCCGCGTCCTGATCTCCACCGATGTCCTCTCCGAGGGCCTCAACCTCCAGGACGCCTCGCGGATGATCAACTTTGACATCCACTGGAACCCGGTACGCCTCATGCAGCGCATCGGCCGTGTAGACCGGCGCATGAACCCTGAGATCGAGAAGCGACTCCTCGCTGACCACCCCGAGGCGACCGCTTCGCGCGGCAAGGTCTGGTTCTGGAACTTTCTCCCGCCCGAGGAGCTGAATGAGATCCTCTCGCTCTACACGAAGGTCACGCAGAAGACGCTCCTGATCTCCAATGCCCTCGGCATCGAGGGCAAGAAGCTACTCACCCCGGAGGATAACTACGAGGCGCTGAAGGAGTTCAACCACGCCTACGAGGGCGCGCGCACGTCCGTGGAGGACATGCACCTCGAGTACCAAGCGCTGCTCCAAGCTGACCCGGAACTGGAAGTGCGCCTCGCTCACTTCCCCGGCGCGATCTTCAGCGGCCGCAAGCGCCTGGCGAAGGGCGTGTGCGGCGTCTTCTTCTGTTACGCGCTCCCCGCCCTCGACAAGGAAATGAATGAGTTCACCGAAGAGGCCGGCACCACCCGCTGGTATCTCTACAACATCGACCGCGAGATCATCATCGAGGAGCCGGGCGAGATCGTCGCCAGCATCCGCTCGAAGCCCGAGACGCCCCGGCGTTGCACCACGGAGGAGACCACGCTCCTCGACATCCGGAAGCGGATCGAGAAGCACATCAAGAACAGCTACCTGAAGCGTGTGGATGCCCCGGTCGGTGTCAAGCCGCGGCTGCGCTGCTGGATGGAACTGAACGAGGGCTGAACCGATGCCGACCGACCACCGCGAACGCCTCGCTCGCATCCGCCGCTTCGACCAACTCGTGGCCTACCTGCGCGACGAGCTCGGCTGGCCGATCGAGTCGGACGACTTCGAGGAGCTGACCTTCGAGTACACCCCGGAGGAGCTCGGGATCGACAAGAAGAGCGCGGCCAAGATCCAGGAGATCAAGCGCCTGCGCCCGCTCGTGCCGAGCCAGCCCTGGGGCATATTCTTCGTCAAGTTCGAGCCCAAGCGCCTGCCCGTGGTGGCGCTGCGACGCATCCTCGGCCAGGTGGCGCTTAAAAAGCGCGCCTCGGCCAACAAGTCCGAGCGTCAGGCCTGGGCCGCCGATGACCTGCTCTTCGTGTCCAACTACGGCGAGGGCGAGGAGCGCCGGATCACCTTTGCCCACTTCTCGAAGCCCCAGGAGGGCCACGACCTGCCGACCCTGAAGGTACTCGGATGGGACAACCTCGACACGCCGCTCCACCTCGACGCTGTCGCCCACGAGCTGACCGACCACCTTACCTGGCCCGGCGACGAGGACGACCCCGACGCCTGGCGCGAGCGCTGGCGCGCCGCCTTCAAGCTGCGCCACCGCGAGGTCATCACCACCTCGAAACAGCTCTCCGAGCGCCTGGCCGAACTGGCCCGCGCGATCCGCGACCGCATCCGGACGGCGCTGGCCATCGAGACCGAGTCTGGTCCACTCACCAAGCTCATGAAGGGGTTCCAGACCGCGCTCGTCCACGACCTGGACGAGGCCGGCTTCGCCGACATGTACGCCCAGACCATCGCCTACGGCCTGCTCTCAGCCCGCATCACCGACCCCGCGCAGCGCACGGCCGACGACCTCGCCGCTCACATGCGGACGAACCCGTTCCTGAAGGAGCTGATGGAGACCTTCCTCCACGTGGGCGGACGCCGCGGTAAAGCCGGCGGACCTGGCATCGACTTCGATGAGTTGGGCGTCTCCGAGGTCGTGGAGCTCCTCGACCAGGCCAAAATGGAGGCCGTCGTCCGCGACTTCGGCGACCAGAACCCCCAGGAAGACCCGGTCATTCACTTCTACGAGCACTTCCTTGCCGCCTACGACAAGAAGCAAAAAGTGAGTCGGGGCGTATTCTACACCCCGCGCCCGGTGGTCTCTTACATCGTGCGCTCGGTGGACGAGCTTCTGCGCACGGAGTTCGGGCTCGCCGACGGCCTCGCCGACACCACGACCTGGGGCAATATGGCGAAGCTCCGCAAGGATCTCGAGATCCCCGACGGCACCTCGCCCGATCAAGCCTTCGTCCAGATCCTCGACCCCGCCACGGGCACCGGCACGTTCCTCGTGGAGGTCATCGACCTCATCCACAGGACGATGGCGGAGAAGTGGACGGCCCAGGGCCACAGCGAGAAGAAAATCGAGACGCTATGGAACGAATACGTCCCGAAGCACCTCCTGCCGCGCCTGCACGGGTACGAACTCCTGATGGCGCCCTACGCCATCGCACACCTAAAGATCGGTCTCAAGCTCTACGAGACCGGCTACCGGTTCGAGAGCGACGAGCGAGCGCGTGTGTACCTGACGAACGCGCTTGAGCCGCCGGGCGAAGGCCAGCTCACGCTCGGCTTCCTGCCCGCGCTGGCGCACGAGGCCAAGGCGGTCAACGAGATCAAGCAGAAGCAGCGATTCACAGTAGTAATCGGGAATCCACCGTATTCCAAGATTTCGTCCAACCTGACCCCGGAGATGCGCGCCACTGTTGAGCGGTATCGCTATCTAGACGGCAAGAGAATCAGAGAACGTGGGGCGCTTCAGTTCGAGATTAATCTACAAGACGACTACGTCAAATTCTTTCGGTTTTGCGAGCAAAGAGTGCTCACGTCCAATTTAGGCATTCTCGGCCTTATAACGAACAACGGCTATCTCAGCACTCCAACTCTTCGTGGAATGCGAGATTCACTCTTGGAAACGTTCAACTCAATATGGGCCGTAGATCTTCATGGTCACTTGGCGAAGGGAGAAACTGCGTCAGGCGAAGGACCGGAAGAGAATGTTTTCGATATTGTTCAAGGCGTGTCACTGTTCTTAGGTAATCGCACGACTAGCACGATCAGTGACAGCTCGGTGTTTCATTCCGATCGTTACGGCTCACGTATCAGAAAATATTCGTTTTTGCTGGACAACACGCGCACTTCAACCCAATTCCGTGAGATACAGCCGATAGAACCGTTCTATTTGTTTGTTCCTCATGACGCAGGCTTAGCCCAGGAGTGGAAACAGTATGTAGGGCTGACAGACATGTTTGCCAAGAATAGCGCCGGCATCATCACCGCCCGGGATGCTCTTGTAATTGCAGAGGACAAGCGCGAGCTTTCTGATCGGAAAAAAAAATACAGCAAGACAAGTAGTGATGAAGAATCGGTTTACGCAGAGTTTGGCTTTTCCAAGAGTAAACGCTTTGACCTTCGACAAGCGCAAGCTAATCTGCGTAGGCTTGACTCCTTCACCCGACCGATCCGACGACTACTACATCGACCTTTCGATAAACGGTTTATATTCTTCCACCCAAGCGTGGTTTGGAGTTTGTCGCGACCGGTGGCAGACCAAATGATGAGCGGTAAGAACCTCGCTCTGATTGCGACGCGACAGGTTACTCGTCCACAGTTCGAGCACGTCTACGTTTCTCGGCACATGATAGAAATCAAAGCATGCTCTCACGACCGAAACACTCAAGTGTTTCCACTCTTTCTCACCGACTCTCGCGATGAGCTTGAGCTGCCGTCGAGCACGACGCCAAACATAGATCCTTTGGTCTACAAAAAGTTGGCGAGCGATCTCAAACTTAAGATGAACGGGAGCACGACTCAGCTTGGGGTAGCTGGCGAACTGTCGCCTCTGCGCATTCTTCAATTCACCTATGCCGTACTCCATTCCGATGCTTACAGAAAAAGGTACTTTGAATTCCTAAGAAGCGACTTTCCACGTATTCCCCTGGTGTCTAATCTTGATCTCTTCCTGGATTTGGCGAGACTCGGGGGCGAGCTCGTTTCGATGCATCTAATGGAAGCCCCAAAGCTATCGAAGTTCGTCGCGAAATGGAGCGGCAATAGGAAACCGCAGGTCGAGAAGGTGAATTACTCCGACAAGACCGTCTGGCTCGACAAAGCGCGGACGTGCGGTTTCAAAGGTGTCGCCGAAGAAGTATGGAGCTTCCGGATTGGAGGCTACCAAGTCTGCCACAAGTGGCTGAAGGACCGGAGAGGCCGGAGGCTTTCGGACGAGGACATCGCCCACTATCAGAAGATCGTTGTCGCCCTGAACGAGACCATCCGAGTCATGGGTGAGATCGATGAGGTTATCGAAGCCCACGGCGGCTGGCCCGACGCGTTCCAGACCGAAGCGGAGTCGGATACCCATCGGATGGGACCGCGAAGATGATCCCCTTCCGGCCGCGCATGGTCGCGGCCGCACCCGAGGACCGCTACGTCACCAGCGTACCGCTCGTCCCGCTCAAGGCGGCCGCCGGCGCCTTTAGCGATCCCCAGCACATCCAAGACGACGATTTCGAGTGGGTTGAAGTCGCCTCGCGCCATCGCCTGCGCAAGGGCATGTTCGTCGCCCAAGTCGTGGGCAAGTCCATGGAGCCCGCCATCGCCGACGGTGCTCGGTGCCTCTTTCGCGCTCCGGTCGAGGGCACGCGCCAGAGCAAGACCGTTCTCGTCCAGCTCCGCGACGCCACCGACCCGGAGACCGGACAGCGCTACACCGTCAAGCGGTACAAGAGTCAAAAGGTGACAGAGGGCGACACCTGGCGTCACGAGAAGATCACCCTCGAGCCCGTCAATCCGGACTTCGAGCCGGTCGAGCTCACCGGTGCGCAAGAAGGAGAGCTGCAGGTAATCGGAGAGCTGGTCGAAGTTCTGGAAGGCTGAGGCATGGTGCCGGAGCAGCTCGAACCGCGCCTGGAGCTACTCCGCGAGGAGTACGTCCTTGTTCAGGCCTGGAAGAAGACTGCGTCCCACATCCGCTACCACAACTGGTTCTCCGACACGCTTGCCCTCGACCGAGTGGCCGTGAACCTGCCGGCGTTTCTCAGCGAACTCCGCAAACGTCTGCAGTCTCCGGAAAGCTGGCGGAACGATCCCCTGCGCATCGTTCCAGCGTCCAAGAGCCAGCGCTGGAGAGTGCGGGAAGGCGTGTGGGAGCCCGTCGAGAAGGGAGCGACCTCAGCACGGCTTCGACCGCTCGCCCACGTCAGCCTAGCCGACCAGGTGGTGGCGACGGCGCTGATGCTCTGTCTCGCCGACAGGGTCGAGACGCTGCAGGGGGACCCGCGGCGGTCGTTACGTGATCTGGAGTCGCGAAGGCAGGTGGTTTCCTACGGCAACCGCCTGTTTTGCGACGCCGTCAGTGGTGAACTTCGCCATCGGTGGGGATCGACCAAGCTCTACCGTGCGTACTTTCAGGACTATCGCGCATTCCTCTCCCGGCCTGAAATCGCGGCCGAGTCGAATCCGGCTACCGAGGAGAAGCATGTCTGCATTGTCCATGCCGATCTTCGGCAGTTCTACGACCGCATCCGCCCGAATCTGCTTACCGAAGCGATCAACCGGGTCCGCCGCGACGGTGATGACCAAGCATTCTTCTCTCTGGCGGAGTCCGTACTCGATTGGGGCTGGCATTCCCGCGACGAAAGAGACGTCCGGATCTACGCCGAGCAAGCAGAGCTTGAGGACTTCACGCGGGTGGCGCTGCCGCAAGGCCTCGTCGCCTCCGGATTCTTCGCGAACGTAGTGCTGTTGCCGTTCGACGAGGCGCTGCGGGCGGCGATCGGGGCCGAGATCGCTCCCGGCATCCTGCTGGCCGATTCGTGCCGGTACGTCGACGACTTAGAGTCCGACTCGAAACTCTATGTTTGATAACAGTACCTTGCGAGCCGCCTTGTGAGGAGTCGGATGTTGGCGACAAGAATCCATGCCTGTGCGGAGGCGATTGATTTCTCCCAATCCTTGGCCAGTCGACGGCATCGGTTGAGCCAGGCGAAGGTCCTCTCGACGACCCATCGTCTGGGCAGGAGCTCGAAGCCCTGGGCGGTGTCTGAGCGCTTGATGATCTCGAGCTTCCAGCGGCCGATGTCCTCAAGGGCGCCCTCGAGTTTCGGTCCCGCGTAGGCGGCGTCGGCGAAGAGGTGACGCAGCCGGGGGAAGCGATGACGGATCGATTTGAGGACCTCGGGCGCGCCGTCGCGGTCCTGGATATCGGCTGCGTGCACGATCAGGCCGACCAGCAGGCCGAGTGTATCGGTGACGATGTGACGCTTGCGGCCCTTGATCTTCTTGCCCGCGTCATAGCCCCGAACACCACCGCTTTCCGTGGTTTTCACGCTCTGGCTGTCGATCACCCCGGCGCTCGGGCCGGCCTCGCGTCCTTCCAGCTCCCGGGCCGCCATGACCAGGTGATGGTTGATGCTCTCCAGCAGGCCGTTGGAGCGCCAGTCGTAGAAATAGCGCTGGACCGTGGAAGGCGGAGGGAAGTCGTTCGGCAACATCGCCCACTGGCAGCCCGTCGAGGCCATGTACATGACCGCATCCATGACATGGCGCAGGTCCGTCGTCCTCGGCCGGCCGATCTTCTTGCGCGGCGGCATGAGCGGCGCGATCAACGCCCACTCTCGATCCGTCAGGTCGCTTGCGTAGCGCCCGCCACGGCGCTCATAATTCGGACGAGTGATTTCGGTCCACATGTTGTGCCTCCTCGTTTGCTTTGACACAACCGAGTAAGCCACAACCGACTGAAATCACTCAACTAGTTTCGGGTTGGCCTCTTACGGATCTTGGTTGCGGTTGCCCCGAACGCGGATGGCCCGTCTGTCAATCGGCGTCCAAAATTGACCCCCAATCGGCGTGCAATATTGACCCCCCTGAGCGGCACGGCGGAGGTTGTCCCGGTAGTCAATAGGGGGGACCCGAGCGGCTTCGTGTAGCGCCTTGCGGTGCGCGGAGCGAAGCCGCGTGGGAGGTACGGGTTGACCCAGCGGGGCAAGCGGGCCGCAGGCACGGCCTGCCGGGTCAGCAGCGGTTCTTGAAGCGCCAGCTCTCGTTGCCGGTCTCGATGATCTCGCAATGGTGGGTCAGGCGGTCGAGCAGGGCTGTGGTCATCTTGGGGTCGCCGAAGACGGAGGGCCATTCGCCGAAAGCGAGGTTGGTGGTGACGATGATCGAGGTGCGCTCGTAGAGCCGGCTCATCAGATGGAACAGCAGCTGGCCGCCGGCCTGGGCGAAGGGCAGGTAGCCGAGTTCGTCGAGGATGACGAAGTCGCGTCGGATGAGCTGGTCTGCGGTGCGGCCCTGGCGTCCGGCACGGAGTTCGGCCTCGAGATGGTTGACCAGGTCGACGACGTTGTAGAAGCGGCCGCGTGCGGCCTTGCGGATGCAGGCGCGGGCGATGGCGACGGCGAGATGGGTCTTGCCGGTGCCGGTGCCGCCGACCAGCACGATGTTGCGCTTGCCCTCCAGGAAGCCACCTGTGGCGAGTTCCTGGATCAGGGGCTCGTTGACCGGTGAGGCGGCGAAGTCGAAGTCGGCCAGCTCCTTGGCCGTCGGCAGCCTGGCGGACGCCATCTGGTACTTGATGGAGCGCGCCTGCTTGTCGGCGACCTCGGTCTGCAGCAGCGTACCGATGATCTGCTGCACCGGATGACGGCGCTTGAGACCGTCGGCGAGGATGTCGTCGTAGGCGGCGCGCATGCCCGCGAGCTTCAACGCCGTCATCATCGCCAGCACCTCATGACGCTCCATGACCGGCCTCCCTCAGGCGATCGTAGCGCTGACAGTCGGCCACCGGCCGGTGGCGAAGATGCAGGCCCTCGGGCGTCGGGATGGTCGCCGGCGGTGCCGGCTGGCACTGCCGGGCGAGGATGTTGAGCACGACGTCGGCGCTGCAGGCGCCGAAGTCGAGCGCCTCGGCACAGGCCGCCTCGACCGCCTCCAGCCCGTCCTCCTGAACCGCCGCGAGGATCCTCACGAACTGCCTGTCACCGTCGTCGCAACCCGTCAGCCGGGCCCGTATGCGGCCGAGCGCGCCGGGCAGTTGCCAGCCCTTGAAGGGCGCGCCGTTCCTCAGCGCACCAGGCTTCCGCGTCAGGATCGGCACGTAGTGCCACGGATCGTAGGCGATCTCGCCGCGCCCGAAGCTCCGGGGATGCTCGGCGACGGTCTCGCCGTCCTGGCGGATGACGATCCGATCGGCGTAGGCCCGCACGTCGACCGGCCGCCCGACGGCACGGGCGGCGACGCTGTAGTGGTTGTTGTCGAAGCGCACCAGACAGGTCTTGGACACCGCCACCTCGGTGGCGTGGAAGCCGTCGAAGGGGCCGCGATAGGCCATCAGGAAGGGCCGCTCCTCCTCGAACACCTGCCACACCGTCTTGCCCTCGATCGTCGGATGCGGCCGCTTCTTGGCGTCCTCGATACACCGATCCATCAGCCACGCGTTGATCTCGGCGTAGGAGCGGCCCCGCGGGATGGGCACGAACAGGCGGCCGCGGACGTCACCCACCTGCCTCTCGACCTGCCCCTTCTCCCAGCCCGCACCCGGAGTGCACGCCACCGGCTCCACCAGATGGTGGGAGCACAGCTCCAGAAAGCGCCGGTTGTAGGCGCGCTCCTTGCCGACGAAGACCATGCTCACCGCCGTCTTCATGTTGTCGTAGATGCCCCGCCGGCAGACCCCGCCGAAGAAGTGGAAGGCCCGTTCGTGCGCCTCGAACACCATCTCCTGGCTCTCGCGCGGGAAGATCTGAACCAGCTGCATGCGGCTGTAGCAGAGCCGCATGTGCGCCGCCTTCACCTTGGTCGTCACACCCGACAGGCGCGCGTACTCGTGGCTCCAGTCGAACTGGTAGGCCTCGCCGGGATCGAAGCTCAGCGGCACAAAACCCTGCGACGGCGACAACAGCCGCCACCGCCGACGCCAGGTCCTGGCGTAGCGGCGCACCGCGTCGTAGCCGCCGCCATAGCCCAGAGCCGCAAGATCTTCATGAATCCGCAGCAGAGACAGCCGATCCCGGCGCGGCTTCTTCTCGTTGGCCTCCAGCTGGCGCTCGAGCTCATCCACCCACGGTCCAAGCTTCGGCATCGGCTGGATCTTGCGCTCGTAGCTGTACGAGGTCTCATCGCCCCGCACCACCTTGCGCACCGTGTTCTTCGAAACCCTCAAATCCCGGGCGATCTTCTTGATCGGAACGCCCCTCACCAGATGATCCCGACGGATCCGCGCAATCGTCTCCACTACCAGCATCTCCCCCACCTCGTCTGTCCAAACAACGAGGTGTGTTCAAGAGCACAAAACCAGGGGGGTCAATTTTGGACGCCGATAACCCCCCCAATAGGGGGTCAATATTCCACGCCGAACAACACCCGTCGAACGACCTTGAGCAGATCGTCTCCAATTGGTTAGGTCAGGTACTGGATGAGAGTGCGCCCGGCCTCGCGCTGTCACCTCACAAGACCCAAGTTGTAACGGTCGCAGGTGACGAACGACCGCTGGTGCGGCAGAGCGCGAAGATGAACCGCATCCAGTCGGCGGTCTCGGGGGGGATTCGACGCACTCGGAGGCGAGGAAATTCTCAACGCCATCCAGGGCCTGATGCGCGCGCAGGAGGCACTCCGCTTCGACGACGACAGCGGGTGGCGCCTTTCTCCGGTCCCGGACGTAAGTGATGACACGGTCGCCAGATTCGGCGCTGCCCGATATCGAACCACGTTCCGTTCCATCAGGCCGCTGCTCCAAGACGGCGACACGCCGGACGAGGCTGAGGTCCGAACAGGCGACACCCCGCCCGGCGGGCGACTGCGCGTGGTACGTACGCGGCGCGAGCTGGACGAAGATGCAAGGGCGTTTGCGCTAGGTCTGATTCAACGGTGGATCGACGACCCATCGAACGTCCGATTACTCCGTATCGGCCTCGATCTCTGGCCAGATGTGGAGCTATTGCGGGAAGTGCTCTCACTGCTCCGTCCTTTCACGGAAAAGGGGGGCCGTCGAAAGGAGCCGAGGCGAGTCGCTTGGTACTGCCTCGCTGAAGTCTTCCGCGCGGGGGCCACGGAGACGGGCCTTGTGCCAGATACCGAATCGCTCCCATCGGGAATCGACCTTGAATCCTACAGGGAGGAGCTTTGTAGGGAGGCCGCTCGCCTAGTGGTCTTGCCCGGGCCGACCATTCCCTGGTACCTCCGACAGCAGGCATTGTTGTTTCTCGCCGCCTGTGATCCCGTCGGGGCGCCTGTTGCGCGGACGGGAGCGGGACCGGAGACCCGGCATTACAGGGAGATGATCCGATTCTTGCGCGGTGAAGGGCACCGCCTCCGGAGTTCGAATTTTGCAACGCTCGCGGTTCTCGCCAGACGTGCGTTCGTGAATCGAATGCGGGCCTTTGAGCTGACGCGACCCGGCCTCAATCCGTCGCGGAAGCGGCAGCTTGCTCAGAGGGACCCGTCCTTCCTTCTCGAGCTCTTCGACACGGATACGGATCCTGTCCTCTTCGACGACCTTTCGGCGCGCGTCCGCGAGGACCTCTGTCGGCCTTTGGAAAGTTCTGATGGCGACCACGACACTCTGGCCAAGGCGGTTCTGAACACGCATCCGAGCGGCTCTCTTCGCAACGAGCTCTCCCTTATGCGCTTCGCGAGGGCTTTCCTCGAACAGTGGGAGAAGCAGGAGCTTCCGCTCGAGGTGATCACGCCAGGCCAAGTCACGCTGAAGCTCTCCAAGGACCAGACGATCGCTGACGTAGAGAACCTGCGGATCCTGGGGAGTCGGGCCGATGCATCGGGCTCCATGTACGCGGTGCCCGCGTGGTGCGAAGCTGGCGAGCGGTGGCGCTTCCAGCTCGGTTTCCTGTTGCGGTTCATCCTGTCGCGGCACCCGGACTTCACGCGTCCCGTACGCCGGGCAAGTTGGAAAGAGACCGAGTCGGTCTATCGCCCGGCCGAGAGCCACTGGTACCAGCGGCTGTACGGCCTTTACAGCGGGCAGCCGGCCTTCGGAGACGACTGGGTGCCGATTACGGACTGGGTGGAAGGATGCCTGCTGGCGCTCTTACGCTGGCCCGGGTGTCGTGCCCCGGACGGGTTCGGTTGGGTCGAACAGGGCATCGAAGAGGCGAGGTCGCAGATCCGCGAAAGGATTGCCGATCTCGAGCAGCGCCGCGGCGACGCTACGGGCGCACTGATCCTGCCGTTGCTGGCCAAGCGACCGACTGCGACGAATGCGAAGAGGCCGTTACGTGCCTGCGTGGTCCAGACGGCGGTCCCGGCGGCCAACGATTTCCACCAGACCGATCTGGTGCTGGATGGTCCGGCAATTCGGAGGAAGCACCGCAATCACCTGTCTGCGGCGCTGGCAGCGGTGGAGCATATGCTGGCGTTGAGAGAGACGCACAAGGGGAGCGAAGGGCGGCTCGATTGGCTAATATTGCCCGAGCTTGCCGTCCATCCGAAGGACGTTCGTACACATCTGATTCCTTTCGCACGGGCTCACAGGGCGATTATCCTCGCCGGGCTGACCTACGAAGAGATTCTAACGGGGCAACCGCTCGTCAACTCAGCCCTGTGGGTCATTCCGGAGTGGTCGGACGCCTACGGGCTGCAGATCAGGACTCGCCGTCAGGGGAAGGCGCATCTCGCCCCCGATGAGCAGGCGTTCAACGGAGGTGGTGCACGCATCCTGCAGGGATTTCGGCCCTGCCAGTGGTTGATCGGATATCCGTGGTCTGACGCGGACGGTGACCCGCCCGTCTGGCTGACGGCGGCCGTCTGCTACGACGCGACGGACCTCGGCCTCGCTGCGGATCTCAGGGACGAGTCGGACATCCTAGCGATCCCGGCGCTCAACAAAGACGTCAAGACGTTCGACCAGATGGCCCTGGCGCTGCACTACCACATGTTCCAGCTCGTGGTTATCGCCAACAATGGGCAGTACGGCGGGAGCAACGCCTACTGGCCGAGGAGCGATGCTCACGTTAGACAGGTCTTCCACACCTACGGACAGCCGCAGGCCTCAATTGCGTTCCTCGAAATCGACGACATCGGCGGATTCCTGGAGCGTCATGACGTGTCGGGGGCCAACGCGGACGACTGGAAGCATCCCCCCGCAGGTCTGAACTGAAATCGACGGGAGGTTCGTCGTGAGAAGCTTTGCCGCCGGAGCCCGCCGCCTGCCGCTCCACCACGCCACCGTCCGCGTCCCCTGGCACGATGGGGGCTGGACGGGAAGCGTCTGCGCCCGCCCGCTCGACAACACAAGCTGCCTCATCCTCCCCCGCATCGGCGAGGGCCGGCGCGACGAAGTGGAAGCGCGTTGCGCCAGCCGCAGGCTCGACGAGCTCGACCGTGCCGAACTCCCGCCCTGTGTGGGCGAGCGCGTCTCGTTCATGGCGCCCTTCGCGTTCACGCGGACGATGACGCATCCCTACACGGAGTTCTACCCCGAGACCCACGGCCACTTTGCACCCACCCGCTTCGTGCACCCGGTGTACTCCGCTGCCTGCGTGCCCTTTCGATGGATGCTGCGCGAGAAGGTCGAGGGGAGCGCAAAGGATGGTGAGATCGGAATCGCCGAGCGTCTAAAGATCGGCTGGGTACCGGACCGGGAGCCCGACATCCGTAATCACCAGGGCAAAGAGGTCGAGACGGTTTGGGTCCAGGAACGCGAAAACCAGCTCGCCATGCTCGACACTTTCTTCGGCGCGCTCCGGCCGGAGGAGTCGCTCTGCTTCTTCTATGCCAAGCGCACCCCGCTCTCGGAACGGTCCCGGCGCGTGATCGTCGGCGTGGGCCGCGTGCTCTCCGTGGACGACGCCAGCGAGTACGCCTACAAGGGCGAGAAGCCGCCGCTGGGAACGCAACGTGGGCCACTCGGTCCGGCCCGGCTTCGCCGACGGCTTCCTCTTTCCTTACCAGGAGGCCCTGGCGCTTGCCGAACGCGAGGGGGTCGACCCCGAGGAGTTCGTGGCCTTCGCTCCCGACGAGCACTTCGACGCCTACTCCTACGGCTCGGAACTCCTGACCCACGATGGCGCCGTGGCCTCCCTCGTCGCCTGCGCGGCGACGCTGCACCGGATCCGCGCCCGGATCGAGGGACCGTGGGATCAGGCGCTCGCCTGGATCGACACGCAGCTCAACCGCCTGTGGAAGGCGCGCGGCGCGTTCCCCGGCCTGGGCTCGGCGCTCTCCGCGTTCGGCTACGAGTGGGGCTTCCAGCACGGGAGCCTGCTCGCTTACGAGATTGAGCTGCTGCGGGAGCGCCAGGGGGGCGGCGATCCGTGGGCGCTCGTGGACGCCGTGATTAATGATCCCGCGAAGCTTGGCAAGCCCGTCGCGAATCTCCTCACGGAAGGGCTGTAGAAGGGCTGGAAGCGCCTCGCCGACGAGCGGCGGGCCCTACTCCAGCTACTTGGCCGCTGCGCCATCTCGGAGGATCAGGCGCTCCGCATGTACGACACCACGGCGCGGGCGGAAGCTGGTATAAAGGCCAGCGACGCCGAGCTGCTGCGCAATCCGTACCTCCTCTTCGAGCGCGACCGACGCGCCGCCGATCCGATCGCCTTTGGCACAGTGGACCGGGGCCTGTTCCCGGATGAGGCTGTGCGGGAGCAGTTCCCCGCTTTGGAGCCGAGCCTAATCGAGGATCCAGCGGACCCGCGGCGCGCGTGCGCGCATTGGTGGTGGACCTGCTCGAGGAGGCCGCATCCGAGGGGCACGCGCTTCTCCCCCGGAGTTGGGTCATCCGCAGCGCGCGGAAGCGCGCGCTCCAGCCGCCGTGCCCGCTCGGCGAGAATGTGCTCGACGCCTCCGAGGAGAGCTTTGTGCCGGTCGTCGTGCGCGCAGTGACCCGTGCAGGCGAGGCCGCCTACCAGGTGGATCGGCTTGTCGAATGCCGCACGATCATCCGTCGTGAGGTGCTCGGCCGAAAGAAGGGCAAGTCGCACACAGCTGATCTCGACTGGCGTGGGCTCGTGGACGCGGGGCTCGATGAGCCGCTGCCCAGGAATCCGGAGGAGCGCGAGCTCGAGGAGCAGGCGCGGTGCGAGAAGGCGGCGGCGCTCGAGCAGCTCTTCCGCTCGCGTCTCTGCGTGCTAATCGGCCCGGCCGGGACGGGCAAGACGACGCTGCTGCGGATGGTCTGCTCGCTTCCCGGACTCGCCGAGAAGGGGCTGCTGCTCCTCGCACCCACGGGCAAGGCCCGGGTGCGCCTGGAAGAGCAGACCGGCATGCGGGGTGCGGGCCAGACGCTGGCGCAGTTTCTGATCCGGCAGCAGCGCTACGACGGAGAAACCGGCGCCTACTTTCCCAAGCCCAGGGCGCCTCGCTGTGGCGACTACCGGACCGTGATCGTGGACGAGTGCTCGATGCTGACTGAAGAGCAGCTCGCGGCATTGATCGATTCTCTCAGCAATGTAGAGCGGCTCGTGCTCGTCGGAGACCCGCGACAACTCCCGCCGATCGGGGCCGGTCGCCCGTTAGTGGACATCGTCCGAGAGCTCGAGCCCGAAAACGCCGAGACACTCGTCCCGCGCTGCGGGCCGGGCTATGCCGAACTCACAATCCCGCGACGCCAGCAGGGCGAGACCCGGGCCGACGTGCTTTTGGCATCGCACTTCAGCGGACGGCCGCTCGATCCTGGCGCCGACGCCGTACTGGACGAGGGCGAGGAAGGAATGGACGGACGCCTCCGGCTCGTGCGGTGGAACCACCCGCAGGAGCTTGAGGAAAAGCTCGTCGCGGAGCTAGTCGGAGCGCTCGATCTCGCCGGGCCGGACGACGAACTGGGCTTCGAGGAATCGTTGGGCGGCGCCCGTCACGGGGACGTGCCGTGGGCCTTCTTCTGGAACCGGTTCGGCGACAAACCGGGAGCCGCCGCGCGGGCGGAAGCCTGGCAGATGCTCTCGCCCGTGCGCGCTGGGCTCTTAGGGGTGGACGCGCTGAACCGCATGCTCCAGACGCGGTTCCGGGCGAAGGCGCGCGAGCTTGCCGAAATAGCCGGCTGGGGCCGTAATATAAGGTGCCGCGTCCCGTCGGCCCGCAAATGCTCCTCTACGGCGACAAGGTCATCAACGTCATCAACCAGCGCCGGCGCGACGTCTGGCCGAAGCCTGCTGGGGAGGCCTACCTCGCCAACGGCGACATCGGCATCGTCGTCGGGCAGTACAAGACGAAGAAATTTCGGGGCTTGCCGTGGAAGCTTGAGGTCGAGTTCGCTGGGCAGTTGGGCCCCAAGTACGGGTTCTACCCCGGCGAATTCGGAGACGAAGGCCGCAACCCGCTCGAGCTGGCCTACTGCCTGACGGTGCACAAGACCCAGGGCAGCGAGTTCGGCGTCACCTTCGTCGTGCTCACCAACCCCTGCTGGCTGCTCTCCCGCGAGCTCTTGTACACGGCTCTGACCCGCCACCAGAACCGGCTGGTGATCCTCCACGAGGGCCCGCTCGCCGAGTATCGCCGCTATGCAAGCGACGAGCACTCGGAGATCGCCCGGCGCATGACGAACCTATTTGCGGATCCGCTGCCGCGCGAAGTAACCGTCAACGCCCAGCAACGCTTCCTCGAGGAAGGGCTCATACATCGAACCGAGCGCGGTGACCTCGTGCGTTCGAAGTCCGAACTCGTAATTGCCGACAAGCTTCACGCCCGCGGGATCGACTATGCCTACGAGCAGCCCCTCGTGCTGACCAATGGTCGCACCCGCTACCCGGATTTCACGATCGCCGATCACGCGCGGGGTGTGACCTTCTATTGGGAGCATCTCGGCATGCTCGACAACCGGGGGTACAGAGTCCGATGGGAGAGGAAGCGCGCCGAGTACCAAGAGTGCGGGATAGGGCCTCACGGGGACGGCGGCGGTCCGGAAGGATCGCTGATCGAAACGCGCGACGAGAAGGGCGGGAGCTTGGATGCATTGGTGATCGCATCGGTGATCGACAAAGTGATCTTGGGTTGACGCATCAACGTTGATCCAGCATGAGAACGGCGGCGCAATAATCCCCCACTGAGGCGGCCGGTTGATCCGGCTGTGGCGGACCAAAATGGGACCGTCTATAGCCTTCTGTCAGGGTTTCTCTGACTGGAAGGCGGGAGGATGTATCGGGTGGATTTGTAGGCGCGGGTTCGGCGGGCGTGTCGTGTCGAGGGAATGAGCACCCGCGAGGCCTCGCGGGTGTTCGGGCTGGACCGCAAGACGGTACGCAAGATGCTGTCGTTCTCGGTGCCGCCGGGGTATCGCCGCGGCAAGCCGCCACGGCGGCCGAAGCTGGGTCCGTTCACGGGGATCATCGATCGGATTCTGGAAGACGATCGGACCATCCACCACAAGCAACGGCACACGGCGAAGCGGATCTTCGACCGTCTCCGGGACGAGTACGGGTTCACCGGCGGCTACACCATCGGTCGCGCGAGATGTTCGTGCCGCTCGTCCATTCCCCCGGCCACGCCCAGGCGGACTTCGGCGAGGCGATGGCGGTGATCGGCGGCGTGGCGCGCAAGGTCCACTTCCTTGCCTTCGATCTTCCCCACAGTGATGCCTGCTTCGTGAAGGCCTACCCGGCGGAGACGACCGAGGCGTTCTGCGATGGCCACAACGCGGTGGTCCCTTTTTACGCCGCCGTGCAACTGCAGGATGTGCTTGCGCCGGTCGAGGCCCTCGGTTCGCATAACGAACTTGGCCTCGATCGTCCGCGCTTCCCCATCGCCTCGCGCTCCGCCTCGTTGAGCCTGCCATAGCCCGGCGCCAGCACCGCGTCAGACACCTCGATGTCGCCAACATCGAACGCGGCTGGACATTCGATCATCGCCGCCAGTGCAGAGGCCACCTGCGCCACCCTGGCTCACGGCATCGCGGCGCACGCAGATGCCGAGCACCGGCACCCGCTCGCCCAGCGCCCGCAAGCCCACCAGCATCCCGGCATGGGTGAGCGCGCTCCCCGAGGCGCAGACAACGGCATCGAAGCCGATGCCGAGATCCCGGGCCTGCTCCGTGCTCTCCTCCGCAGCAAGCACGTAGCCCAGCCCGCCTAGCGGCGGGTGTCCGGGGGCGGAATGGATCACGTAGGGCTTGCGGCCCTCGGCCGCGAGCACCGCCGCGCGGCGTTCCATCGCCGCGTCCGCCGCCGCCTCGTCCTCGCCCTCCGGGAACGGGTGCAGGGTTGCGCCCAGCACCCGATCGAGCAGCAGGTTGCCCGACGTGCGGTAGGTCTCGCCCCCGTCCGCCACCCGGTCCTCAAGCTGGATGTGGGCCTCCATCCCGAGCCGCCGCGCGGCGGCGGCGGCGATCCGTACCAGGTTCGACTGCACCGCGCCGGTGACCAGCACCGTGTCGGCGCCGCGTGCCTCGGCCTCACCGAAGTAGAACTCGATCTGGCGCACCTTGTTGCCGCCGAACGCGAGGCCGGTGCAGTCATCGCGCTTGATCCACAGATCTGTGCCGAGCGCCGCGCCAAGGTTCGGGGCGGGATCGATCGGCGTCGGCGCATGGCCGAGCCGCGCCCGCGGGAAGCGGGCGATGCCGACAAGGGAACTGGGGATGACGGGAAGCGGCATGTCCGGTGGCTTCTCCGGGGGAAGTGTCTCATATCAGGTTTCCCGCGACAGGTGCCGTCCCGCGCTGTCAATCGGCGTCCAAAATTGACCCCCAATCGGCGTGCAATATTGACCCCCCTGAGCGGCACGGCGGAGGTTGTCCCGGTAGTCAATAGGGGGGACCCGAGCGGCTTCGTGTAGCGCCTTGCGGTGCGCGGAGCGAAGCCGCGTGGGAGGTACGGGTTGACCCAGCGGGGCAAGCGGGCCGCAGGCACGGCCTGCCGGGTCAGCAGCGGTTCTTGAAGCGCCAGCTCTCGTTGCCGGTCTCGATGATCTCGCAATGGTGGGTCAGGCGGTCGAGCAGGGCTGTGGTCATCTTGGGGTCGCCGAAGACGGAGGGCCATTCGCCGAAAGCGAGGTTGGTGGTGACGATGATCGAGGTGCGCTCGTAGAGCCGGCTCATCAGATGGAACAGCAGCTGGCCGCCGGCCTGGGCGAAGGGCAGGTAGCCGAGTTCGTCGAGGATGACGAAGTCGCGTCGGATGAGCTGGTCTGCGGTGCGGCCCTGGCGTCCGGCACGGAGTTCGGCCTCGAGATGGTTGACCAGGTCGACGACGTTGTAGAAGCGGCCGCGTGCGACCTTGCGGATGCAGGCGCGGGCGATGGCGACGGCGAGATGGGTCTTGCCGGTGCCGGTGCCGCCGACCAGCACGATGTTGCGCTTGCCCTCCAGGAAGCCACCTGTGGCGAGTTCCTGGATCAGGGGCTCGTTGACCGGTGAGGCGGCGAAGTCGAAGTCGGCCAGCTCCTTGGCCGTCGGCAGCCTGGCGGACGCCATCTGGTACTTGATGGAGCGCGCCTGCTTGTCGGCGACCTCGGTCTGCAGCAGCGTACCGATGATCTGCTGCACCGGATGACGGCGCTTGAGACCGTCGGCGAGGATGTCGTCGTAGGCGGCGCGCATGCCCGCGAGCTTCAACGCCGTCATCATCGCCAGCACCTCATGACGCTCCATGACCGGCCTCCCTCAGGCGATCGTAGCGCTGACAGTCGGCCACCGGCCGGTGGCGAAGCTGCAGGCCCTCGGGCGTCGGGATGGTCGCCGGCGGTGCCGGCTGGCACTGCCGGGCGAGGATGTTGAGCACGACGTCGGCGCTGCAGGCGCCGAAGTCGAGCGCCTCGGCACAGGCCGCCTCGACCGCCTCCAGCCCGTCCTCCAGCACCGCCGCGAGGATCCTCACGAACTGCCTGTCACCGTCGTCGCAACCCGTCAGCCGGGCCCGTATGCGGCCGAGCGCGCCGGGCAGTTGCCAGCCCTTGAAGGGCGCGCCGTTCCTCAGCGCACCAGGCTTCCGCGTCAGGATCGGCACGTAGTGCCACGGATCGTAGGCGATCTCGCCGCGCCCGAAGCTCCGGGGATGCTCGGCGACGGTCTCGCCGTCCTGGCGGATGACGATCCGATCGGCATAGGCCCGCACGTCGACCGGCCGCCCGACGGCGCGGGCCGCCACGCTGTAGTGATTGTTGTCGAAGCGCACCAGACAAGTCTTGGAGACCGATACCTCGGTGGCGTGGAAGCCGTCGAAGGGGCCGCGATAGGCCATCAGGAAGGGCCGCTCCTCCTCGAACACCTGCCACACCGTCTTGCCCTCGATCGTCGGATGCGGCCGCTTCTTGGCGTCCTCGATACACCGATCCATCAGCCACGCGTTGATCTCGGCGTAGGAGCGGCCCCGCGGGATGGGCACGAACAGGCGGCCGCGGACGTCACCCACCTGCCTCTCGACCTGCCCCTTCTCCCAGCCCGCACCCGGAGTGCACGCCACCGGCTCCACCAGATGGTGGGAGCACAGCTCCAGAAAGCGCCGGTTGTAGGCGCGCTCCTTGCCGACGAAGACCATGCTCACCGCCGTCTTCATGTTGTCGTAGATGCCCCGCCGAAGAAGTGGAAGGCCCGTTCGTGCGCCTCGAACACCATCTCCTGGCTCTCGCGCGGGAAGATCTGAACCAGCTGCATGCGGCTGTAGCAGAGCCGCATGTGCGCCGCCTTCACCTTGGTCGTCACACCCGACAGGCGCGCGTACTCGTGGCTCCAGTCGAACTGGTAGGCCTCGCCGGGATCGAAGCTCAGCGGCACAAAACCCTGCGACGGCGACAACAGCCGCCACCGCCGACGCCAGGTCCTGGCGTAGCGGCGCACCGCGTCGTAGCCGCCGCCATAGCCCAGAGCCGCAAGATCTTCATGAATCCGCAGCAGAGACAGCCGATCCCGGCGCGGCTTCTTCTCGTTGGCCTCCAGCTGGCGCTCGAGCTCATCCACCCACGGTCCAAGCTTCGGCATCGGCTGGATCTTGCGCTCGTAGCTGTACGAGGTCTCATCGCCCCGCACCACCTTGCGCACCGTGTTCTTCGAAACCCTCAAATCCCGGGCGATCTTCTTGATCGGAACGCCCCTCACCAGATGATCCCGACGGATCCGCGCAATCGTCTCCACAACCAGCATCTCCCACACCTCGTCTGTCCAAACAACGAGGTGTGTTCAAGAGCACAAAACCAGGGGGGTCATCTGTGGACGCCTCCGTTGATGCAAGCATTTCTTTGAACGTCTCGGGGCATGTGGTCAGGTGCGGTCATCTGTCCGGCCTCATGATGCGGCTGGTTTGACGCCGCAGGCCCGTATGGAGATGCGCGAACCGGGTCCAAGATCAATTTTGCGGGCTTGAAAGCCCCTTGACCCACCGCTGGTTTTCCCGATCCCGTCTCGATTGACCGTTTGCCCTTACTCGTCCTCCGACCTGCTCACACCCCCGACGTCATTCCGCGAGGTTGCCGCCGTGTCAGGCAGCAGCCGGCGCGAAACCTCGGTAGGTCTCCTTGCGTGTCATGAGCACCCAGACGATGCGCGCCATCTTGTTGGCCAGCGCCACCGCGACAAGCATTCGCGGCTTGCGCGCCAGCATCCTGGCCAGCCAGGGGTCGTTCGTTTCGCCGCGCCTGACCGCCGAGCTGACGACAGCCATGGCGCCGATGATCAAGAGGCGCCTGAGATCGCGTTGGCCCATCTTCGATATCCTGCCAAGCCTCGGCTTGCCGCCGGTCGTGTGTTGTCGCGGCACGAGGCCCAGCCAGGCAGAGAAGTCGCCCGCCGCGCCGAAAGCTCTCCATCGGCGGCGCGAAGGCCTGGAGCGCCATCGCGCTGATCGGCCCGATCCCTGGGATGGTCATCAGCCGTGCCGCCTGCTCGTCCTGACGCGCGCAGGCGCGGAGCTCCTTTTCCAATCCGCCGATCTTCGCGTCGAGGTCAGCGATCTGACCGAGCAGAACGCCGCCCAGCGCGCGGACCGCTCCCGGTAGTCCCGAACCCGGATCCTCGAGTGCCGATGCCAGCCGACCGACATGAGCCACACCCTGCGGGGCAACGACGCCGAACTCCGCCAGATGCCCCCGCAGCGCGTTGATCGTCTGCGTGCGCTGGCGCACCAGAAGATCGCGCGTGTGGAACAGCATCGCCCTTGCCTGTTGCTCTTCCCCCTTCACCGCCACAAAGCGCATGGTCGGGCGCTGCGCCGCCTCGCAGATCGCCTCCGCGTCCGCCGCGTCGTTCTTCTGCCGCTTCACGAACGGCTTCACGTAGATCGGTGGGATCAGCCTCACATCGTGGCCGAGCTGCATAATCTCTCGGCCCCAATGGTGAGCGCTCGCACAGGCCTCCATCGCCACAACGCAGCGCGGTAGTGCGGCGAGAAAGTACAGCAGCTTCTCCCGACTAACCTTCCTACGGAACGCGACCGAACCGTCCGCCCGAGCACCGTGAAGCTGAAAGCTGCGCTTCGCCAGATCGATCCCGATGATGTTAACCTGTTCCATGGATGCCTCCTCCTCTGGGGGTTGGTCACACCACCACCTTGGCACACTGCGATGCCGTCGGGAGGAGGCGTCCACTCCATCAATTTTGGACGCCGATAACCCCCAATAGGGGGTCAATATTCCACGCCGAACAACATTCCTCCTCAAAAACGGCCTCGATCGTGGATCTGATGTTCTCCCGCAGCCGGTCCTCGAGCGGATCATAGCCGGCGTCATTGGCCAGTAGCGAAAGCGCGGAAGTCTCGGTAGTGTTCTTCATGGCGTGATCTCCTTGGCGGTGCTAGCCGCCGGTTGGGTGGTTGTCTTGTCACCCGGAGATTACGCCATCCTCAAATTTCCACCACTTTCGAGACACAGCCATTCTCGGGATGTCGCAGATCCTGCTAGTCATGTTTCCGTTCGCGATCGAGCTCGCGCTGAAATCTCTGTGGGATTGCTTCCATCAAGCCGGAACCTACGATCACCGACATGATCTGGATGTCCTATTTCAAACCATCGACCGGGATGCAACAGACGTAGGTGCCGCAAGACTCGCACAGAAGCAGGCACGGGACCTCTGGCAGGAATTTCAGTCTGAGAGCAAAATTGACTATCAAGGCACCCTCGACGAATTCCTGGCGACCCATGCAAGGGATTTTGTCGAAACAAGATACTACGAGCTGAAGCCACCTGAGTTTGTGCAACTCAATGACTTTGCCGTCTGCTTCTTTTGCGTGGTCTACCTGTTGGCAGCGCGCGACCCCGCGACCTTTTCGAATTTGCTCGGTCGCACCATGCCTGGAGGCCGGACGAAGCCTTAGCGCTTGCACCCGAATCTCCGAAGCTTGATGACGCTCCGTGCAAGACACGTGACACGGGTACCCGAGGCCTTCAAAGAGACCCCCGATTCTCATTGCTCTTCCTCATACCTACCGCCGGCGCGGTCGGGCACCGTGCGATTCGCTTGGTCGGTATCTCGTCTTGTTCACGCAGACGAGCCGTTTGCAAAACGATTCGGGTTGAAGATCTTTCAGCCAGATTGCGCGGTGCGGTTTTCGGCCGGCGGTGGTGAGTTTTCGTGAAGAGGCCTGGGCTATGATACTTTCAGTTTAAGCGTCGCATAAATTCAGTCAGCGTCAGCATGCAGAACTTCGTCATCCGCATCTTGCGTCATGAGCGCAGGAACGCGCGCGCGGGTCAAGGCGTTACCCGGGTGGGAGATGGCAGCACAGGGTGCGGGAGACCACCGCCAGGACGCTCGGAGGCAAATGCCTTGAAGCGCAGCGGTATGTTCGCCCGGCCTGGGGGCGGATGGCACGCACGTCCCCTTGTCGCGCGTAGCGTCATCGGCATAAAGGTCTTCGGGCAGCTGAGCGGCGCGTTCGTGACGGCGGCTTTGTTCCGGGCTTAACCTCTAACGGTGAGGATTCGGCGGATGGATGCTGATCTTCTATGGCGATTACTCGCTACGGTGGTGGCGAATCAGGGTGTGTTGGAGTTGACAGAGGAGACGGCTGCCAATCCCGAGGTCGCTGCCATACTGAATTTCCTCGTCGAGCAGGGATGGCTTGAAGACGGCCACGCTGTTGGCATGTGCGTAGCAACTCCTATAGGGCGTATTTGGGTCGATGAGGTGGGACACGGCGAATCTCTGAAATTCTACGAATACGGCGGCAAGGTCTTCCTACTCACCTGGCGGGATCGTGAGACCATGGTGTGGTACATGGGCAGGTTCGCGACGATCGGCATCGAGACGCTGTCTTTTCCAGAGCACTTTGAGGTCAGGGTGGAGACCGAGACCGTTGCGACCTCAGCTGGCTACAACATGGAAAACGCTCTTGCCACTGCGTGTCGGTTACTTGCTGACGATCATCAAACAGGGCCTGGAGCCGGTGCCGGCGCCCGAACTCACCGTGGCGCGGTCATGGCCGAGCGGTACCTGCAAGGGCACGTGGCGGTAGAATTTTAGCCGGGCATTACAGACCCTGGAGGCTGTTACCGGAGCCTCCTCGAAGCCAGGTCGTTCCAGTCCTTGCTCGTGCTGAATATCGGCGAACGTTTCTCATCATCGTCAGCAGGTGTTTCTCGCGCGCAGGTGTTCGGCGCTTGTGCAGGTACAAGCTTCGCGCCATCTGCCCTCGCGGTATGCCATACGCGGCGGTGGGCGTGCTCTCGTGGACTATGTTCGAGCGCATTGCCGTAGAAGAGCCTCATTTCTCGGCTCGATCTTGCGAAGTCTGCCAGTGTTGGGTCCTGCCAAGAGCCATCCTGCGCGTCGACTGAGCTTGCTGGTTATGCTTCTGTTGTCGAAGGGGCCGTACATGGCCTCAAGTGCAATGCTGACGTCGATGATGGGTTCGGCGAATCCGAACTGAGTAGCTGCCGGCCCGTACGACGACACCAGGCGATCGACAGCCAGTTGGATCTTCGGGGGAGCCTTCAGGAAGAATCGTAGCCATCCTCGGGCCGCGGCGACGAACGTATCGACGTCCTCGTTAGATATTGTCCTGTCGCTTGGCCACACATCGAACAAGCGGCGGCCACTTCCACCGCTGCTACCAGTGCGCAGATTGGCATCGATCTGCTTCATCCACGATGGTAAAGCGACGATTACGGTATGATTTACCAGCTTGGATTCGACCGCTTATAGACAGTAGTTGAAGCAGCATTTTTCGTTCTTCGAACATACTGACGTGCGAATCAACAATGTGATCCTCCGGAAACCAGTATCTCAGTTTATTGGATATATGGTCGGCATTGGTTGGGCAGTGGCACGGCGCTATGGCGGGGCCCCAGTTGATCCTGCGGACCAGGACGCAACGAGAGGACTCATGCGCCATCCTGCCGGGATGAGTGTCCGAACCACGGCTGCTGCGCCTGAGCCAGCGGTCGGGATCCTCGTCAAGACCAAAGCGGCGTCGAACCGAATTGTAGTCCGCCAGGTAGGCGCCCCGTCCCAGAGCTACGGGCTCGTCTGTTTTCAAGCCATACAGGACCGTTATTTCGTGAGCATGAAGCCGGGTGTCTTCTCCCGCCACCAGGAATCTATGCAGGCGCGTGGCGGCGTATTCTCCACCCACCCTGGCCGACAGCTTTGCCAAGTGCGCGATAATCCCTTCGATATCGGCATGCCCGTGACTACTCACGTTTCCGAGATGGAGGCCCTCTCGGGGTAACCGTTCGGGTCCCGGGGGATTGTAGTTCTCCAGCGATTTTCTGACTGGTAACTATTTCGCGCATGCGCTACCGTCTCGCGCATGGCGGTTCTCGACGAGGATTTCTGCACCGACCTGACGACGCCCGAGGGCGGCGACACCCTGTGGTCGCTTCCCTTCGTGGTGCCGGCGTACGAGCCGCTCGACTGGGAATCCTTGCTTGAGCAGGCAGAGGCGCGCGTCAAGGAGGAACGAGGCCGCGCGGACGTGGCGGAACTGCGCTGCGAGGAGTTGCGCCGGTCGGAGAGGGATGCCTGTTCGCGCGCGCGTTCGCTGGAGAGGCAGCTCGACACCTGCCGGTTCAAGCTCAAGGCGGCTGTTGCCGAGGCGAAGGATGCCGCCGGCGCTGTGTCCTCCGCACCGAAGATCGGGTCGCGGGCCGCGAAGGCGTTGGAGCGCAGGCTCAGGTTCCTGGACGACGAGGTGGCCGATCTTCGCGTAACGCTGCACAGGGCTCACGAGCACCGGGAGCGGATCGAGGCGCGCCACCAGGACGAGATCAACTGGCTGAAGCAGGACATCGACCGAGGGCGCTCGGAGATTGTGAAGGCGTACCGCAAGGGCGGGCGCGTCGCCGAGTCGCTGCGCAAGCAGTTCGACCGGCAGCTCGCGGCGGCCATGCGGTTGGTGGAGGCCCGGGAGGGCACGATCGCGTGGCTGCGCGAACGCAACGGCCGGATGCGGGCGGCAATCGTGCGGGCAACGGAGCTGATCGCGGCGCTGCGGGAGAAGAATGCCCGGCTGCGCGCCGAGGTGCGGGATCTGAAGTGCGAGAACGCGGCGCTGGCCTCGCGGGTCGAGAAGCTGGAAGTCGACCTCGACAAGCTGCGCTCGACCCGCAGCGTCCTGTCGAAGGCGCTCTACGGCAGCAGGAGCGAGCGGCAGAAGAAGCCGGGCACCGGGCGCAAGCGCGGCCAGCAGCGCGGCGCCGCCGGACACGGGCGCACCCAGCGCCCCGGGCTCGGGCAGAAGAAGGAACCGCGCGACCCGCCGGAGGATGCGCGCGTATGTCCGCGCTGCGGCAAGCCCTATGCCGCCAACGGCGAGCGGTGCACCACCCTCGTCGAGATCGATGTCGAGGCCTACGAGAACACCATCGTCCGGTCGCGCTGGCGTCGGAGTTGCGAGTGCCCCTCCTCGCCGCGGGACGTGACCGCGCCGCCGGTGGCGCGGCTGTTCGACACCACGCCCTACGGGATCAGCGTCTGGGTGTGCATGCTCTACGAACGCTTCGTCTGCTGCCGGCCGCTGCATCGGGTCGCGGCCTGGCTGGCCGATATGGGGCTGGCGATCTCGCCGGGGACCCTGGCCGACAGCATCAAGCGCTTCGTGCCGCTGTTCGAACCGTTGGCCGAGGAGATCCTCGCGCACCAGAACGAGGCGGCGCTGCGCCATGCCGACGAAACATCCTGGCGCGTTCAGGCGTATCGCGAGAAGGGGCGCTCGAGCCGGGCCTGGCTGTGGACCTCGGTGAGCCCGGACGCGGTCTACTTCCACATCGATCCCTCGCGTAGCGCCGAGGTCGCGATGAAGCTGTTCGGTTCGACAAAGGGCATCGTGGTCCTGGTCTGCGACCGCTACAGCGCATACAAGAAACTGGCCCGCGAGCTCGCCGGCAAGGTGATCCTGCAATGGTGCTGGGCGCATCAAAGGCGCTCGTTCATCGACTGCGCGGCCGGGCGTGTGCGGCTCAGGCGCTGGTGCCAGAGATGGATCGAGCGGATCGCGGAGATCTACCGACTGAACGATGCGCGGCTGAAGCATTACGACCGCGCTCACCCTCTCAAACGACAGTCGCCGGCGTTCGACGTCGCGCACGCCAAGCTGAAGAAGGCGGTCGACGAGCTGTTCGCAGCCGCCGAAGCGGAACTGGCCGGACTGACGGACAGCGCGCGCAGGGCCAAGCCGCTGCGATCGCTCGTCAAACACCGCGAGGGATTATGCGTCTTCGTCGACAAGCCGTTCGTGCCCATGGACAACAACCGCGGCGAGCTCGCTCTGCGCAGCGCGGTCATCGGGCGACGGCTCTCGTTCGGCTCCGACAGCGAGAAAGGCGCCGGGTTCACGGCGACGATGTACTCGATGGCCGGCACGCTGGCGATCAACGGCATCGACGTCCGGCACTGGCTCAAGGAATGGCTGACCGCGTGCGCGGAGAACGGCGGCGAACCGCCGGACGACCTGTCGCCCTGGCTGCCGTGGTCGATGAGCGAGGAGCGCCGGCGCGAACTCACGGCGTCGGGATGACCGGCGCGGTCGAGTGCCGCTACTACGGCCGAGACTTCACCGCCGAGGAAATGGCGCTGCTGCGCGCGCTCATCGCGTGTCCCACATCGCTCTCTCGCCGGGCCCTGTCGATCGAGTTCTGCCGGCGCATCGGATGGCTCAAGCCCGACGGCGGCCTCAAGGACATGATGGCCCGCGTCACCATGCTCGCCATGCACCGCGATGGCCTCATCGAGCTGCCGCCGCCCAGGTGGCAACGGGGCCGGCTGAAGCCCATCGTCTTCGGACCCGACACCGAACCGCCGCTGTTCTCCCCGCCGACGACCCTCGACGAGGTCCGCCCGCTGGAGATGCGCGCCGTCGTGCACAGCACCCGAGAGGGCAGGCTCTGGAACGAGTTCGTCGCCCGCTACCACTACCTCGGATACAAGACCCTGGTCGGCGCCCAGATGCGCTACGCCGCCCACGACCGCAACGGCTGGCCCGTCGCCATGCTCGGCTTCTCCACTGCCGCCTGGAAGCTCGCCCCGCGCGACAACTTCATCGGATGGACGCCCGACAAGCGTGAGAAGAACCTCCCGCTCGTGGTCGACAATCCGAGGTTCCTGATATTGCCCTGGATCGAGATCCCCAACCTCGGCTCGCACATCCTCGCCATCGTGCGCCGCCGCCTGCCCCTCGACTGGACCGAGCGCTACGGCACCACTCCCGTGCTGATCGAAACCTTCGTCGAGACCCCGCGATACACCGGCGCCGTCTACCGCGCGTCGGGCTGGACCCGCGTCGGGACCACCCAGGGCCGGGGCCGCTACGACAGGCACACGAAACGAGCCCAGCCCAAAAAGGACATCTGGCTCCGCCCCCTCCGAAAAGATTGGCGACGCACCCTCAATCGGTAGAATCCCTCCAAGGTGGGATCGGTTCCGGTGAGCAAGCCAACAAGCGGATAACCATCTCTTCATCCCCCGGGACCCGAACGGTTACCTGCTCGGGATCCAGCGCTCGACCAAACTCGCGCCAGTGGCAGGATGCTTCCTGAACACGCAGGTCGGGAGTAGCGCAATCCCGTCAGGAACGTCCACTCTGCCAGATGCGGGATTCTTCGTACAGCTTGCGAGGCATATGGATGCTCGTTGCGCGAGGGCGGCCTGTCGTCGACATCCGGTATCTGCGCAACACGGCGAGTTCCTCCCGGTAGTCGTCTCATGCGGATCGAGGGAGTGGAAGCGGTACGGGACTCCATGGATCCCGTGCTTCGCCAGAATCGAGCCCGCACAACATCTTCGAGGGCTGCGCCGACTCCGGCCTGATCCAGCTGGACGCTTGCTGTCGACCCGTCACCGACCTCGATGTTCCGGCAATAGACGAGGATTTAGCCCGGCCGTGCAACCGCACGTCGGGACAGATCGTCATCAACTAGCGCTTGAGCCGATTTCGCACGCGCATGCCCAAGATGATCATGTGGGCGGCTCAATCTGTCGAGATTCGGTCCGGCTCAGAACAAACAGTCAGGCCACAAGCTGGCTGTTGTGTCGTGGCGAACATATCGGCGACGCCGCAGCTCGGTGAACGCGGATCCAGGTTGGGTTGGCCGCATCGTCGCCGAGCCCTTGCGGCGTGAGGCTTGCGCACGAAGATGCGCGCGAGATCTGGCGTTCGATGCCGTCGCGCCCGCTTCCTTGAGAACGGCCGGCCAAAGCGGGTATCGACTCCCTTGCACCAGGGGCGCATCGTCGGCCCCTGCCCTTTCGCGTCCCGCCATTGCAGCTTCCTTATCGGGCTCCGAACAGCCAAGCTGGTAGTTGGCCACGGTTCAGAAGGTATCGCACCGAGGACATACACAGCGATATCGCCATGGCTGCCGTCATGGTGCCGTCTCCTTCGCCGACGCCGCATGAGGGAAATCGGCGGCGGGACGCCCTCCCCCGACAGACGGCCCCGCCGCCGCCCCGCTCACGGCCAGACACGAACTCCTCCGATGGAGCAAGTGCGCGCGGAAGGAGACGGCCGCGGGACGGCAGCGCGATAGACCCGGCGACCGGCTTCTTTCCAGCGGTAGGCGCAGGCTTCCCCCGGCGGGCCTTCCGCATCGGTGGCCGCGCACGCTATCCCGATCGACAAGTCAGCTGGCTAAGCTGGCGATCGCCGCCAGTGAAACGAGGGGGTCCAGCGCGTCGCGATTTTTCGGAATGTCGTGGTTTACGCGAACGAGAGTGCCGGGCGATCACGGCCTTGTCCTCGCCACCGATCCGCAATCGACCCGGCCGTGGTCTTCTGCGCGCCTGCGGCAAGGCCGACTACATCGCTGGCGGCGTGTCCCGCCGTTCAGCGTTTCAAGTCTCGCCGGGCCTCGATCTGGGGGCACGACCGCGGTATGTCTTCTGCAACGACACGATGAGCCCGCATTCGCAAGAGCAAAGGACCGCCTTCGCGGCCGCTGACTGGACAGGGGCGCGAACGGTTCTCTTCGTGATCTCAACGGCCTGGTCGAAGCGGCGCCGATTTTCGCTGCCGTCCGACAAAAATGCTGGACATCGGGCTCGGAATCGCACTTCCGCATGGAGCAACTGCACGACCACAAGACCCTCCGAAGCAGATTGGTCGACGTCACTTCCTCAAGGAAGGAGGACCGGGAACTCGGTAGAGCGCCGTTTCGTCGGATCGCCCTCGGCTCGGTCGCCCGAGGCAAGACTGGGTTCGTGCCGAATCGGTCTCCCGGTGAGCATTTGAGCGCGGAAATCCCCGGCATACCGGCGCCGCTGTCGCACCGCGTCCGAACCAAGCGCGATAGATCGTCCGACCCATCGGCGGATTGGCTAAACTTCACGCCGGGAGGCAGAAAAACAAAAGGGCCCCCGGGACCCTTCTGTCGCACCGGGAACCGCCTGGGCTCGCAAGCGAATTGGGTCAGCAGAATTCGCCGGCCAGGCACGGGTGGGCGAGCGGTGCAGCGCACGCAAGATGCGCGGTAACCGTTCGGGTCCCGGGGGATTGTAGTTCTCCAGCGATTTTCTGACTGGTAACTATTTCGCGCATGCGCTACCGTCTCGCGCATGGCGGTTCTCGACGAGGATTTCTGCACCGACCTGACGACGCCCGAGGGCGGCGACACCCTGTGGTCGCTTCCCTTCGTGGTGCCGGCGTACGAGCCGCTCGACTGGGAATCCTTGCTTGAGCAGGCAGAGGCGCGCGTCAAGGAGGAACGAGGCCGCGCGGACGTGGCGGAACTGCGCTGCGAGGAGTTGCGCCGGTCGGAGAGGGATGCCTGTTCGCGCGCGCGTTCGCTGGAGAGGCAGCTCGACACCTGCCGGTTCAAGCTCAAGGCGGCTGTTGCCGAGGCGAAGGATGCCGCCGGCGCTGTGTCCTCCGCACCGAAGATCGGGTCGCGGGCCGCGAAGGCGTTGGAGCGCAGGCTCAGGTTCCTGGACGACGAGGTGGCCGATCTTCGCGTAACGCTGCACAGGGCTCACGAGCACCGGGAGCGGATCGAGGCGCGCCACCAGGACGAGATCAACTGGCTGAAGCAGGACATCGACCGAGGGCGCTCGGAGATTGTGAAGGCGTACCGCAAGGGCGGGCGCGTCGCCGAGTCGCTGCGCAAGCAGTTCGACCGGCAGCTCGCGGCGGCCATGCGGTTGGTGGAGGCCCGGGAGGGCACGATCGCGTGGCTGCGCGAACGCAACGGCCGGATGCGGGCGGCAATCGTGCGGGCAACGGAGCTGATCGCGGCGCTGCGGGAGAAGAATGCCCGGCTGCGCGCCGAGGTGCGGGATCTGAAGTGCGAGAACGCGGCGCTGGCCTCGCGGGTCGAGAAGCTGGAAGTCGACCTCGACAAGCTGCGCTCGACCCGCAGCGTCCTGTCGAAGGCGCTCTACGGCAGCAGGAGCGAGCGGCAGAAGAAGCCGGGCACCGGGCGCAAGCGCGGCCAGCAGCGCGGCGCCGCCGGACACGGGCGCACCCAGCGCCCCGGGCTCGGGCAGAAGAAGGAACCGCGCGACCCGCCGGAGGATGCGCGCGTATGTCCGCGCTGCGGCAAGCCCTATGCCGCCAACGGCGAGCGGTGCACCACCCTCGTCGAGATCGATGTCGAGGCCTACGAGAACACCATCGTCCGGTCGCGCTGGCGTCGGAGTTGCGAGTGCCCCTCCTCGCCGCGGGACGTGACCGCGCCGCCGGTGGCGCGGCTGTTCGACACCACGCCCTACGGGATCAGCGTCTGGGTGTGCATGCTCTACGAACGCTTCGTCTGCTGCCGGCCGCTGCATCGGGTCGCGGCCTGGCTGGCCGATATGGGGCTGGCGATCTCGCCGGGGACCCTGGCCGACAGCATCAAGCGCTTCGTGCCGCTGTTCGAACCGTTGGCCGAGGAGATCCTCGCGCACCAGAACGAGGCGGCGCTGCGCCATGCCGACGAAACATCCTGGCGCGTTCAGGCGTATCGCGAGAAGGGGCGCTCGAGCCGGGCCTGGCTGTGGACCTCGGTGAGCCCGGACGCGGTCTACTTCCACATCGATCCCTCGCGTAGCGCCGAGGTCGCGATGAAGCTGTTCGGTTCGACAAAGGGCATCGTGGTCCTGGTCTGCGACCGCTACAGCGCATACAAGAAACTGGCCCGCGAGCTCGCCGGCAAGGTGATCCTGCAATGGTGCTGGGCGCATCAAAGGCGCTCGTTCATCGACTGCGCGGCCGGGCGTGTGCGGCTCAGGCGCTGGTGCCAGAGATGGATCGAGCGGATCGCGGAGATCTACCGACTGAACGATGCGCGGCTGAAGCATTACGACCGCGCTCACCCTCTCAAACGACAGTCGCCGGCGTTCGACGTCGCGCACGCCAAGCTGAAGAAGGCGGTCGACGAGCTGTTCGCAGCCGCCGAAGCGGAACTGGCCGGACTGACGGACAGCGCGCGCAGGGCCAAGCCGCTGCGATCGCTCGTCAAACACCGCGAGGGATTATGCGTCTTCGTCGACAAGCCGTTCGTGCCCATGGACAACAACCGCGGCGAGCTCGCTCTGCGCAGCGCGGTCATCGGGCGACGGCTCTCGTTCGGCTCCGACAGCGAGAAAGGCGCCGGGTTCACGGCGACGATGTACTCGATGGCCGGCACGCTGGCGATCAACGGCATCGACGTCCGGCACTGGCTCAAGGAATGGCTGACCGCGTGCGCGGAGAACGGCGGCGAACCGCCGGACGACCTGTCGCCCTGGCTGCCGTGGTCGATGAGCGAGGAGCGCCGGCGCGAACTCACGGCGTCGGGATGACCGGCGCGGTCGAGTGCCGCTACTACGGCCGAGACTTCACCGCCGAGGAAATGGCGCTGCTGCGCGCGCTCATCGCGTGTCCCACATCGCTCTCTCGCCGGGCCCTGTCGATCGAGTTCTGCCGGCGCATCGGATGGCTCAAGCCCGACGGCGGCCTCAAGGACATGATGGCCCGCGTCACCATGCTCGCCATGCACCGCGATGGCCTCATCGAGCTGCCGCCGCCCAGGTGGCAACGGGGCCGGCTGAAGCCCATCGTCTTCGGACCCGACACCGAACCGCCGCTGTTCTCCCCGCCGACGACCCTCGACGAGGTCCGCCCGCTGGAGATGCGCGCCGTCGTGCACAGCACCCGAGAGGGCAGGCTCTGGAACGAGTTCGTCGCCCGCTACCACTACCTCGGATACAAGACCCTGGTCGGCGCCCAGATGCGCTACGCCGCCCACGACCGCAACGGCTGGCCCGTCGCCATGCTCGGCTTCTCCACTGCCGCCTGGAAGCTCGCCCCGCGCGACAACTTCATCGGATGGACGCCCGACAAGCGTGAGAAGAACCTCCCGCTCGTGGTCGACAATCCGAGGTTCCTGATATTGCCCTGGATCGAGATCCCCAACCTCGGCTCGCACATCCTCGCCATCGTGCGCCGCCGCCTGCCCCTCGACTGGACCGAGCGCTACGGCACCACTCCCGTGCTGATCGAAACCTTCGTCGAGACCCCGCGATACACCGGCGCCGTCTACCGCGCGTCGGGCTGGACCCGCGTCGGGACCACCCAGGGCCGGGGCCGCTACGACAGGCACACGAAACGAGCCCAGCCCAAAAAGGACATCTGGCTCCGCCCCCTCCGAAAAGATTGGCGACGCACCCTCAATCGGTAGAATCCCTCCAAGGTGGGATCGGTTCCGGTGAGCAAGCCAACAAGCGGATAACCATCTCTTCATCCCCCGGGACCCGAACGGTTACCGCCGCCGCACGAACCGCGTTCCATGCCTTGTCCACCGAGACAGGCCCGCCGCAGAGAGAGGCGAACACCCACGGGCAATCCTCCCGGCGCGGTTGCGCCGCCAGCACGGCGCGGGCGGGTGACGCGAGCCAGATCGTGCGCGGACCCGTCTTGGAATCGGGCAGCACCGCGCGGTCTCCATGAACGTGCTCCCACTTGAGCCGCAGCGCCTCTGACTTGCGCGCGCCGGTGTAGAGCAGGAAGCGCAGTGCGGCGACGGCGACCGGCCATTTCGCCTCTGCTTCGTCGAGCGCCCGACCGAGCGCGGCGAACTCATCGTCCGTCAGGTAATGCGCCTCGAAGCCGGACTTGCGCCGCCGCAGTCCCTTGCACGGGTTGGAGTCCTCGCGCCGCAGGCCGAGCGCCTCCGCGTGCTTCATCATCGACGACAGCACCGCCAGCGCCCGGTTCGCCGACTCCGCGCGCGTGACCGACAGATCGTCGAACCAGTTGCGCACGTCCTTCGCGGTCACCTCATCGACGCGACGATCGCCGAACGCGGGCAGTATGAAGCGCTTCATGCCGTCCGCGTGCGCGTGCCGCGTCGCGGGCTTCCAGCGTTCGGCGCAGTCGCCGAGGAACGCCGGCGCGAACGACCGCACCGTCGGAACCGCCGCCCGTGTGCCGTGCGCCTCGGCATCGGCAAACATCGTTCGCGCCGCGTGCCGCGCGTCCTCGACCGTCAGCGCGTCGAGCGCGCCGAGCGTCCGCTTGACGACGGAGCCGTTGCAGCGCCGGTGCACGATCCACGTCTTGCGCGCGTTCGGTCGCGCCCGCAGTCCGAGCCCCGGCGCTGCGCTGTCCCACAGCACGGCCTCGCGTCCGTCCGCAGCGGCGAAGGCGCGCGCGCCCGCCATGGTGATCTTCGTTCTGTTCGCCATGTTCCGATCCCTCCCGTTCGTTTCGGTCGCGACCGGCGCGTCGCGGGCGTCCACGTTGGGGAACACCCAGGACACGCCGGGTAACGGAGCCGGGTCCGGGTTGTGGAAGGGTCGGAAGTGCCGCGCTCAAACGCCGTGCGGGCTGCAAGCCGTTGTGTCTACGGAACTTTCAGCGCTTCGCGGATGCGCGGAGGAAATGCGATTTTCTACGCCATGCGGCGCGGTTTCATCACACCCCAAGCACGATGATATTACCGGCGTTGCCTGGAGGTGGCGCTATCGCCATCGTACTTAAGCTTCTGGGGCGTGGCCGACTTAATGTCGGTATAGACCGTTACGTACTCTGCCGGATCGGTGGCACGCGTCTGCGTGTCACCAGACCACCCCATGTAACCAGATTGGTATACCTGAACGGTCAATTGAGCCAACTGGAAAGACTTGGTAAAAAATTTAGGCGAACGAATCAAATGACGTCCGAATCCACCACGCCCCTCCTTCTTCCTGACAATCCGATCTCTTCTACTGAAGAAGATGTTCTAGAGTGGACACCGCTTGTCGAGACTTTTGCTCGTCGATACTGAACGGCCGGTGCGCGCACCGACGTCGCGCGCCGGCCGGCCGATGTCCACGCACTGAAGGCACGTCACAAAGGCGTTTGCCGGCCTCCGCCGCCTGCGTTATATTTAGATATAACGTTGGAGAGGCGCATGCATACGACCAATCTGCGCAAGGTCGGCGGTTCCGTCATGCTCGCCGTGCCCCCGGCGCTTCTTGATGTCCTGAAGCTCCGGGCCGGCACCAGGGTGGATATCGGTATCGAGGACGGCCGCATGATCGTCGCGCCCAGGACCCGTGTGAGCTACACCCTCGAGGAGCTTCTGGCGCAGTGCGACGAGACCGCGCCGGGCGACGACGGAGATCGCGCCTGGCTTGAGGCCAAGCCGGTGGGCAACGAACTGCTGTAATGCAGCGGGGCGAGATCTGGCTCGTCAGCCTCGATCCCACGGCTGGACATGAACAGCGTGGGACCCGGCCGGTCGTTATCGTATCCCCCGCACCCTTCAACGAGCTGACCGGGACGCCGGTCGTCCTGCCGATCACGACGGGGGGAAGATTAGCGCGCCGGCGAGGGTTCGCGGTATCTCTCGATGATGCGGGCACCCGGACGGTCGGCGTAATCCGTTGCGACCAGCCGCGCACCCTCGATCTTGCCGCCCGGAACGGGAAACGTCTCGAATCCGTCCGGGAGTCGATCATGGACGAGGTGCTCGCCCGCCTCGGCGCGATCCTGGCATAGACAGCGAGGCGAGGGTTCGATGGTATTGCCGGAGATCCGTTGCGGTCTGGCGGTTTGCGGTGGTCGATGACGAGGAACTCAGGGCTGTTATTCGGCGTGCGTATTCGACGCCGATCGGCGTTCTAACCTATTGACATCGTTAGAGTAGGAGGGGTCAAAGTTCGACGCCGAATAACATTTCTGGCCGATGAATGCGACACCAACCCGACCCACGCGCCGCACCCGCGTTCGTCGGTTAGCTACAGATGTCGGAAAAGAAAGCAATCAAATGGAATCGGTTCAGTTCATAACCTGCGAGGACGACGGGACGGACCAAATCGTCTCTTTTGCGCTCGCACGCGGTGAGATGGAAATTACAAGTCTTACCTTATTACGCACACCCGGGTTCGAGAGTAAATTGGACGAAACCGAGCGTGGGGTATCCGTTTGGCTGGAGGACGAGTCAGACGAAGACTTCCACATGCTTGAGGTTGTAATACTGGAAGTGAACAGCGTAACGATCAAGTCTCAAGCATCCAAATATGATCTCGACGTCAGCCGGGTCGATCCAGACGAACTGACCGGGATGAAAGCTCTCATCGAACGCATGAACTACGATGACCGGTTCCGGATTGAGAATGTCTAACGATTGGATCGAGCCGGACTGTTAATCGACCGCTGTCAGCGGTTTCATGAATTAGGCGCAGTGGGGCCGTCACCGCAACAATCGGTGCGACATCCCCTTGCGGGGACAGTACATCCGCCGGCGTCCAATCCCGTCGCAACGTCGCGTTCTCGGCTGCATCCCCACGCACATCACCCCTTCGCCAACGTTCCCACTCCAGCTTCCCACCGCATCCCAGCTCCCGAACCGCGTTCGCGCCCATGCGCCGGCGAGAGGAAGAGGTGGGCCGAAAGCGGGGCGGCGGTCGGAATTCCCGGGAGGGCGTCCCCGCCGCCCGCAACCACGGACCCACGGGAGACAGCACGATGCAGACGTCCAGAACGCTTCATGGCAACGCAAACACTTATCTCACCCATGTGTTTGGCCGTGGTCTCGCGGATGACCGCTACGTCGTCGAACGGTTCAAGTCGATGACCAACGGCGACATCCGCCCACTGCACGCCGGCGGGCCGGGAAAGAAGGGCCGGCGCCAGGCGCGACGCGTGACACTGAGCCTGAAGGCGGTCAAGGAAATGCGGCCCGAACGCGACGAGATCATCATCTGCACAGGGGTCACGATCAAAGGCGGAACACAAATTTAGGGTGATCTAGCGACCGGGTTATTCGTGCAACGCAAACAACGCTGACCGGCTTTCCCCAGGAGACCACCGCCAGCCAAGCGCCGGCTGGACGTCCTTTACCTGGATTTCAACCTCGGCAGGGAGACCACTAGTTGTGGTGTCTCAGTAGGTTGTTCATTCGGCCCCGCTTTGAGAAGCTGATGTTTGAAAAGAACAGAAGCTGATCGCCGGAGGACCGAATGAACATCCATAAGAATGCCCGCCTGACCCCGAAGGGTCGAGAGATATTAATCTCTCGACTGGAACGCGGCGAACACCCGTTGGACGTGGCGACAGCAATGGGCACCAGTACCAGTACGGTCTACAAATGGTGGCGGCGCTATCGCGCGGAAGGCTTTGGCGGGCTTGTCGACCGCTCCTCAAGGCCAATGACCAGCCCGCATAGAACACCTGGTGAGCTTGAGGCGAAGGTGATTGCCCTGCGCAAGCAACGGCGCATCTATCACCGCATCGCCGCCGAAGTTGGTGTTTCCAAAGCCACGGTGGGACGGATCCTGACCCGACACCACCTCAACCGCTGGCGCGACCTCGACCCCGCCCAACCGGTACGCCGCTACGAACGCGCCAAGCCCGGCGAGATGATCCACATCGATATCAAAAAACTCGGCCGCTTCAACCAGGTCGGGCACCGCATAACCGGTGATCGAACCGGCCCAAGAACCGGACCCAACAGGGGCTGGGAATACGTCCACGTCTGCATCGACGACCACTCCCGCCTCGGCTTCGCAGACATCATGCCAAACGAGAAAAAAGACAGCGCCGTCGCCTTCTTGATGGCCGCCCTCGCTTGGTACCGGCGCTTCAATATCACCGTCGAACGGGTCATGACCGACAATGGATCGTGCTACAGGTCATTGGCCTTCACAGACGCCTGCAAAAACCTCGGGCTCAAACACATCCGCACCAAACCCTATACACCCAAAACCAACGGCAAGGCCGAGCGCTTTATCCAATCTTCTCTGCGCGAATGGGCCTACGCTCAAGCCTATGAAAGCTCACAGCACAGAGCACGTGAGCTCCCCATCTGGCTACACCACTACAATTGGCACAGACCTCATGCCGGGATAAATGGAAATCAACCCATCAGCCGATCAGGCTTGGATGTCAATAACCTCACGAGACTCCACAACTAGTGGCCTACAGGAATCCCGAAACCGGGCGCACGCGTAACCGCGAATGCTTCCAGCGTCGTACCGCCAAGCGCCGCGCCCAGCGCCTTTGTCCAAGGTGTGGAAAGGCTTTACCCGCGACCGGCCGCATACTGTGCGAGCCTTGCGCAGAGAAGCGTCGCAAATCCGCACGCGTCCGTGACGCGAAACGACGGGCCGCCGGCAAGCCGCGTCACACGGATCCCGAGAAGCAGCGCGTGCGCAAACGCCAACGCTACCAGCAGCTGACCGCCGAGCGATTCTCTCAAGGCCTATGCCCCAAGTGCGGCAAGCATCGGCTCGTGCCCGGTCGCAGGCTGTGCGACCCGTGCGGCGGGAAGAGGCGCAAGGCCGAGCGCGCCCGCTACGCGGCGGGCAAAGCCGCCGGTAAACTCTACGGCGGGAAAGATCCTAAGCTGTGCCGCAGGATTGCACGGGAGAAAAGCAAGGAGCGCTTCCATGCACGCCGCGACAACGGCCTTTGCACCCGTTGCGGCCACCGTCCCCTCGTCGAGGGCAGCACGACTTGTGAGGTGTGCGGTGACGAACGGCGTGCGGCCGATCGGGAGCAATATACCGCGCGGCGGGCCGAAGGCCTCTGCGGCCGCTGCGGCGGGCCGGCCGACGGCGGATCACGTTGCGGCCAATGCGCTGAGTTCGAGACCGGGCGCCATCAACAGAAGAATGCCGCCAGCCGCAGGCGCTATGCCCGGCGGCGTGCCCGAAGGTTATGTACCGACTGCGGTCAACCTTCTCATGGAGCATCCCGGTGTGAGCCGTGCGCGCGCCGATCCTATGTTCGCTCAGGCGAACATCGCGGTCTCCCGCGTTTTCCACCGAGCTACACCGTCATCGAAGCTGCGACCGGCGTGGACCATGGTTATCTGGAGCAGGACTTAATCCCGAGTGAAGTGCCGCAACAGGCCGATTTCTGCGGATTTTAGGCGGATTTACTCGGGATTAATCCTGACCATCATTTCCCGCCCAGAAGACTCATCAGACTGTCCTTCGCACCGGGGAAGGCCCCGGGCCGGATCGATGGCGGCGCGTTGGCCACAAGGATCTCCAGTTTCTCGGCCGGGCTGGCACGGAGGTAGCCTTCGGTGGTCTTGAGATCTGCGTGACCGAGCCAGAGTGAGACCTTTCGGATGTCCCCGGTGGCATGAAGGATCGTCATTGCGGTTGAGTGACGGATTACATGCGGGGTTACCCGCTTGGTCTTGAGCGATGGAACCGCCAGCATTGCCGTGGCGACATGCTGGCTGAGGATGTACGCGAAGCCGTCCGGGCTCATCGCCCGTCCCCGTGCGTTGAGGAAGAGGTAGCGGTTGTTGACCGGCGGCCGGACGTCGAGCCACTCATTGAGGACGGCCTTCGTTTCCTTCCACAGCGGCAGTTCGCGATCGCGTCGCCCCTTGCCCAGAATGCGTATGCCTTCGAGTTGGGGACCCGACAGGCTGTCGAGCGTGAGTCCAGTCAGTTCCGACACCCGTAACCCGGCGGCGTAGCACAGGTGCAGCATCGCGCGGTCGCGCAGGCCTGCCACCGTCGCGGTATCCGGGGCATCCAGGATCGCCTGCATTTCGGTCCGATCGAGCCAGTCGATCAGGGGCTTGTCGGCGCGCTTCTGCGGGATGGCGCGCACCTGCAAGGAGAGATCGAGGCAGCTTGGGACACGGTATTCCAGATAACGGAAGAAGGCCTTGATCGCGGCGAGGCGGTTATTGCGGGTGCCGATACCGTTGTTGCGGCCCTTCTCCAGAGACTCGAGGAAGGCCACCAGGAGCGCCACCGTGAAGTCCTCGATCTTCAGGGCAGAGGGGCGCGTTTTGGTCTGCTCCGCGGCGTAGAGGACGAGCAGCCGGAAGCACTCGGTGTAGCTCTTCACGGTATGACGGCTGAAGTGCCGCTCATTGAGCAGGTAATCCCGAAGGAAGGCGGTGAGGTGGGGAGCGAGGTCAGTCATGGGAACCTCCGTTCTTGTGTGTCTGTTCTGCGGCCTCGGCGATGCCGTGCATCAACACCGTGGTTGATTCCAGGTACCAGTATGTTTCGGAGACATTGGCGTGGCCGAGGTAAGTGGCGAGCGCCAGCATGTGACGCCCCGGATCGGCGCCGGGATCGAGGTTCTCGATGGACCGGACAGCGAAGGAATGCCGCAGGGAGTGGAGCGAGGGCCCGCGTGTCGCGCCGGGCTCACGGATTCCCGTTTGTTCCGCGAGTTCGAGGAACACTGCTGACACACGGGTCTGGCTTGGAGGCCGGCCAGTGCCAAGCACGAACAGATGCCCGTCCAGGGTGGTCTCGCTGCGCCGCGCCACCAGGTAGCGGTTCAGTGCATCCCGGGTTGTCGGGTGCAGGGCAACCATCCGGGACTTGCCGAACTTGGCATCGCGGACGATGAGGCCGTCAGGGGTGATATCGTCCAATGTCAATGCCCGGGCTTCGCCGATGCGCAGTCCGGTCGCGGCGACAAGACCGAACAGGTAATGCCAGGTCAGCGGGGCGATGGTGCCGACGGGCGGCATGGAAAGTGCCGCCGTCAGGAGCTTCTTGATGTCCTGGATCGATATCAGATGCGGTTTCGGTCTTCGGCGGGGCGGATGCCCCAAGGCGTCTCGAGGCGGCACCTCGTGGCGTGCATCCTCGGCGTGCAGCCAGCGGGCAAATCTGTGCACGGAGTGCAGCCTTCTGACGCGTTGGCGCTGCGATGCCGCTTCCGATGCCCACTCAAGGGCGGTCCCGGAACGAATGAATGCCTCGTTGCGGTGTGCGGCGAACCGGGCAAAGTTCAATAGTGTCCGTGCGTCGGTCGTGAACCGGTAGCCGAGCTTTTGTTTTATCGCGACAAAGCGCGCGACCTCTTCGGCGATCGCTGTTGTCATTATTCGAGCCCTCCGATCCAAGGCTGCGCGACCTCCTGCAACATCACGGCATCGGTCTTGGCATAGATCATGGTGGTGTCCGGAGAAGCGTGCCGGAGCAGGGATCGGATGACGTCGAGCGTTGCACCGGATCTGAGCAACTCTGTCGCCTGGCTGTGCCGGAACACATGAGCGCCGCGGGTGGCGAAGGTGGTGACCCCGGCGCGATCCAGCGCTGATCGGGCGATTGAGGTGACGGTACTGGGGCAAGAAAACGGCCCATAGGGCGCCCTCGCGCAGAGGAACACCTTCTCTTTGTCCACCCCCGGCCGCACCGTCGCGATATAGGTGTAGAGCGCGTCGCCGGCATCCTGGGGCAGAGGCAGCACCGTCTGCCATCGTGACTTTCCCGCGATCTGGATTTCGGCCCTGTCCCAGTCGATATCGCCGAGGCGCAGGGCAACGATATCCCCTGCCCGCAGCGCCAGCCTTGCCAGAAGCAGCAGAATCGCCCGGTCGCGTATGCCCACGGGGTCGTCACGGCAGGACGCGATGGTGCGCTCGACATCGTCGGCCGGGATGTATCGTGGCAGGGTCGACAGCCGCCACCGCGGCACGGTCGGCACGGCCGCGATCAGCGCTGCCGCGATGCTGCCTTCCGACACCAGGAAGCGCAGATACATGCGCATCGCGATGGTCAGCTTCCGGGCGCAGTTCCGCGATCGGTGTTCAATGGCCTCAAACAGCACCTGCCGGATCAGTGCCGCGTCATAGGCCCGGGGATCATCTCCGAGGGCAGGCAGAGCCGTTGCGATCAGACGGATGTGGCCGCGTATGCTTCCCGGGGAGATGTCGCGATTGCGTTCGAGCCACACGGAGAATCTCTCAAGGTGCTCGGGTAACACCTTCTCCTCCGAGGCCGATTCGAAGGATTCAATTTGCTCGATTGCGACGAGATACCTGAGGAACTTGCGGATCTTCGTTTCGTAAGTGCCCCCGGGTGAACGCATCCTTCGGCCGCAAAACACTCCGGGGATCGAACAGATGAACTGTCTGTTCCGGAATCGTGCATAGACATCCGGGGTCAAATCGCACAGGCGGATCCGCGAGAGATGGAGCCAGACAATGAGACCTGCACATCCCTCACGATGTAAATCGATGGTTCCGGGAGCGTAGCCATCGCTGCGCAACTGCTCCAGGAAGCCGTCAAGGATGCAGATGTTATCGTCCAGATCGCCGGGGGTTTCGACTCTTCCCGTCCGCTCGAGGAACCGGATGAACTTCATGAGTCGGGATGAGGTGCGACGCTTGCGCCAAGGGTGCAGCCGGGCAGACGCCGGTACTCCGGAAAGACAGTCGCAATCGTGCTGCAGGAAGCGATCGATCGCTGTGCCGTCGACCGTTTCGAGGATGATGCCACTGAGCTCAAGCCAGGTCAGGAAGTGACGGGCGGGACCCGAATGGAGAGTGATATGGCGTTCGGCAATCCCCTCACGGCGGAGATTGTCGATAAACGCATGGACGATTGGGTCGAAGCCGGCCAGTGCCGTGGTCGCCACGAACTGGCGGCTGGCGGTTGAAGACATCTGTCGTACTCCATCTCATTGAAAGGGAGAACGACCCTACTGGGAAGTGATGGTCAGGATTAATCCCGAGTAAATCCGCCTAAAATCCGCAGAAATCGGCCTGTTGCGGCACTTCACTCGGGATTAAGTCCTGCTCCAGATAACCATGGTAATCCCGAGCTCGGGATTACCATGGGACCTGGGACAGCTGGGAAGAGGTCGCCATGTGCCTGGCCTTCGCGCGGCTGTCTTATGACGAAGTTGAAATCATCACCGACCAGTCACCCATGACAACCTGCACCGGTTACTGATCGGCGGCCGGCGGAGCCGCGCCCAAACGCGCGATCACGAGCCGGCCAGCGCGCCGAGCCGTGTGAACCGAATTGCTTCCTGTTCCCGGAATGGCGGGCGTTCGATCTGTCCGCTGCACCCCTTATTATAAACTCATCTGGGGCGCCCCACCGCCAGCCGCGGTCCAGATGCCCGAGCCACATGGGTTGCGCCTGCGGCCGCATCATATCGGCGCTATTGGCAACATCATCCCGAGCAAAGAAAGCGTCGACACACTCATCGAACACGTAGCCAACCGCTGAACCCGTCGCGCGGTTTGGTGCGCCAGAGCAAGAGGGAAAGCAGGGACAGGTCATGACGTCCAAGGGCGAAGGGAGTTTTACCTCCGCTGGCGTCCCAACCCCAACCACTGGAGAAATGGAATGTTTGACCCCGCCTTCTCGACCAGCGAATCCAACGACGACCTGCCCGCTTCCAACGACATCGGCGCCTTCTGCCACGCCGAGACACCGCGTCCCGACACCGCCGTGCTTCTCGCGGAATTAGGAATGCCGGCCCACCAGATCCGCAGCCATGTCGCCTCCCTGGAAGGCATCGGGGCGGACGGCTGAATAGAGGAAAAGGTTGGCTTGGAGAAGTTGAACGGAGAAGGGTCGAGAGAGATCGGTATTCGTTCATCAACCCCGTATCTGAACCCGTACATCAAGGAGATAATTCATGTTCGGACTGAATAACGCGCAACTGATCGGCCGCCTCGGCGCCGACGTCACCGTCAACCATCTGGCCAACGGCGGCAAGGTCGCCAACCTCTCGATCGCGACCGACGAATCCTACATTGACAAGTCGCTTGTTTCATAATGCACCTTGTTGGGTCTGTGAGGTCGTTGCGGCAGATCTGGTGATCGTGCCGTCCCCTTGCACTCGATATGGCATCCGAAGTCAAGCCACGGCATTCCATTTCCTCCGATACCGGGTCGAGCGTCGGACCAGGAGGTGAGGGACAGGGCTCAAGAGGGTGAACGGAGATGGGTTCGAGAGAGTCCCGACCCGTTCGCCGCACCATCGACATCAACCAGCACGAACAGGAGACAGCAAGATGGCTTTTGGAATGAACCGCGCGGAACTGATCGGGCGCCTCGGCGCCGACGTGACCGTGAATCATCTCGCATCGGGGGGCCGCGTGGCCAACCTGAGCATCGCGACCGATGAGTCGTATGTCGATCGCAACTCCGGGGACCGGGTCGACAAGACCGAGTGGCACCGCGTCGTCACCTTCCAAGACGGTCTGGTGGACATGCTGACCAAGAACGCAAAGAAGGGTCGGCTGGTCTACGTCGCGGGCAAGATGCAGACCCGGCGCTGGAAGAAGGACGGCGAGGACTCCGACCGGTTCTCGACCGAGATTCTGCTGGTCCCCGGATCCAGGATCCAGTTTCTCGAGAAGGCGAGTGGCGATGCCGCCGCGGGGGCCGTGAACGGTTCGGCCATGTCCGCGGATCCGAACGAATCGATCCCGTTCTAGATCTGGAACATCCCTCACATTCTCTCTTCCCCTACGGGCCGGCGCTTCGCGCGTCGGCCCTTTTTCATGTCGCGAGAGCTTGCCATGCTTTCGTTCGTCAAGCGCCCCGGCCGGTTGCGATGCGGCAGAGCGCGGTTGTATTGCATGCCCATGCGCCGGCCGCAGTGGCCGCAGATCACCCGCGACTGCAACAGCGCCGCCCCCTCGCGGGGCGCCGCGGTGCGCGCGGGCGATGGCAGGAAGGCGGCGGCATTACCTCTCAAGGTGGCTCGATTGCGAACGTACTCGTCCCAATCGATGAAGCCCACATTGGCGTCCGGGATGCAGACGTGCCAGTCCTCCATCGGCACGACGCGGCATCGTCCGGTCCCATCCGCCCGCCGCTCGAAGTGCGTCCGGCCATAGACGAAGGCGCCGGCGTAGCGGGGATTGCTCACAATCCGGGAGACTTGCGGCACGCGCGGAAGAGCCCAGTGCAGCTCACCGTTGGCCGGCCCGCTTCGCGGACGCGCCGGCAGCTCGATGTTCTCGCGGTGCATCCATTTCACCACCGCCATCGCCGACCCCATTCGGCGGAAGCTGTCGAACACGAGACGGATGGCGTCGACGACGGACCGGTCGGCGTCGAACACCACCTCGTCCTTGTCGTTGTAGGCCAGGCCGACCGGCAGCCGCATCTTCAGCCCGCCGCGCGCGGCGGCGCTGCGCTGGCCGCCGACCAGCCGCGCCTTGATCCCCTGAAGCTCGAACTCGCTCAGGGTCCCTTTCACGCCGAGCAAGAGCTTGTCGTTGCCGTCGTTGGGATCGTAGATGCCGGTCTCGTCGAGGATCAGGGTATTGGTGATGCCGGCGATGCGCAGCAGCTGGTGCCAGTCGGCGTTGTCTCGCGCCAAGCGCGAGACTTCCAGGCCGAGAACGATACCCACCTCGCCGGCGGCGATGCTCCCCATCAGGTCGCGGAAGCCGGTGCGGTTTCCGCTGTAGGCTCCCGACTTGTTGTTCGGCGTGGAATATTGACCCCCTATTGGGGGTTATCGGCGTCCAAAATTGACCCCCCTGGTTTTGTGCTCTTGAACACACCTCGTTGTTTGGACAGACGAGGTGGGGGAGATGCTGGTAGTGGAGACGATTGCGCGGATCCGTCGGGATCATCTGGTGAGGGGCGTTCCGATCAAGAAGATCGCCCGGGATTTGAGGGTTTCGAAGAACACGGTGCGCAAGGTGGTGCGGGGCGATGAGACCTCGTACAGCTACGAGCGCAAGATCCAGCCGATGCCGAAGCTTGGACCGTGGGTGGATGAGCTCGAGCGCCAGCTGGAGGCCAACGAGAAGAAGCCGCGCCGGGATCGGCTGTCTCTGCTGCGGATTCATGAAGATCTTGCGGCTCTGGGCTATGGCGGCGGCTACGACGCGGTGCGCCGCTACGCCAGGACCTGGCGTCGGCGGTGGCGGCTGTTGTCGCCGTCGCAGGGTTTTGTGCCGCTGAGCTTCGATCCCGGCGAGGCCTACCAGTTCGACTGGAGCCACGAGTACGCGCGCCTGTCGGGTGTGACGACCAAGGTGAAGGCGGCGCACATGCGGCTCTGCTACAGCCGCATGCAGCTGGTTCAGATCTTCCCGCGCGAGAGCCAGGAGATGGTGTTCGAGGCGCACGAACGGGCCTTCCACTTCTTCGGCGGGGTCTGCCGGCGGGGCATCTACGACAACATGAAGACGGCGGTGAGCATGGTCTTCGTCGGCAAGGAGCGCGCCTACAACCGGCGCTTTCTGGAGCTGTGCTCCCACCATCTGGTGGAGCCGGTGGCGTGCACTCCGGGTGCGGGCTGGGAGAAGGGGCAGGTCGAGAGGCAGGTGGGTGACGTCCGCGGCCGCCTGTTCGTGCCCATCCCGCGGGGCCGCTCCTACGCCGAGATCAACGCGTGGCTGATGGATCGGTGTATCGAGGACGCCAAGAAGCGGCCGCATCCGACGATCGAGGGCAAGACGGTGTGGCAGGTGTTCGAGGAGGAGCGGCCCTTCCTGATGGCCTATCGCGGCCCCTTCGACGGCTTCCACGCCACCGAGGTGGCGGTGTCCAAGACCTGTCTGGTGCGCTTCGACAACAACCACTACAGCGTCGCCGCCCGTGCCGTCGGGCGGCCGGTCGACGTGCGGGCCTACGCCGATCGGATCGTCATCCGCCAGGACGGCGAGACCGTCGCCGAGCATCCCCGGAGCTTCGGGCGCGGCGAGATCGCCTACGATCCGTGGCACTACGTGCCGATCCTGACGCGGAAGCCTGGTGCGCTGAGGAACGGCGCGCCCTTCAAGGGCTGGCAACTGCCCGGCGCGCTCGGCCGCATACGGGCCCGGCTGACGGGTTGCGACGACGGTGACAGGCAGTTCGTGAGGATCCTCGCGGCGGTTCAGGAGGACGGGCTGGAGGCGGTCGAGGCGGCCTGTGCCGAGGCGCTCGACTTCGGCGCCTGCAGCGCCGACGTCGTGCTCAACATCCTCGCCCGGCAGTGCCAGCCGGCACCGCCGGCGACCATCCCGACGCCCGAGGGCCTGCAGCTTCGCCACCGGCCGGTGGCCGACTGTCAGCGCTACGATCGCCTGAGGGAGGCCGGTCATGGAGCGTCATGAGGTGCTGGCGATGATGACGGCGTTGAAGCTCGCGGGCATGCGCGCCGCCTACGACGACATCCTCGCCGACGGGCTCAAGCGTCGTCATCCGGTGCAGCAGATCATCGGTACGCTGCTGCAGACCGAGGTCGCCGACAAGCAGGCGCGCTCCATCAAGTACCAGATGGCGTCCGCCAGGCTGCCGACGGCCAAGGAGCTGGCCGACTTCGACTTCGCCGCCTCACCGGTCAACGAGCCCCTGATCCAGGAACTCGCCACAGGTGGCTTCCTGGAGGGCAAGCGCAACATCGTGCTGGTCGGCGGCACCGGCACCGGCAAGACCCATCTCGCCGTCGCCATCGCCCGCGCCTGCATCCGCAAGGCCGCACGCGGCCGCTTCTACAACGTCGTCGACCTGGTCAACCATCTCGAGGCCGAACTCCGTGCCGGACGCCAGGGCCGCACCGCAGACCAGCTCATCCGACGCGACTTCGTCATCCTCGACGAACTCGGCTACCTGCCCTTCGCCCAGGCCGGCGGCCAGCTGCTGTTCCATCTGATGAGCCGGCTCTACGAGCGCACCTCGATCATCGTCACCACCAACCTCGCTTTCGGCGAATGGCCCTCCGTCTTCGGCGACCCCAAGATGACCACAGCCCTGCTCGACCGCCTGACCCACCATTGCGAGATCATCGAGACCGGCAACGAGAGCTGGCGCTTCAAGAACCGCTGCTGACCCGGCAGGCCGTGCCTGCGGCCCGCTTGCCCCGCTGGGTCAACCCGTACCTCCCACGCGGCTTCGCTCCGCGCACCGCAAGGCGCTACACGAAGCCGCTCGGGTCCCCCCTATTGACTACCGGGACAACCTCCGCCGTGCCGCTCAGGGGGGTCAATATTGCACGCCGATTGGGGGTCCATTTTGGACGCCGATTGACACCGGGGCGCTGGATACTCATCGGCTCACAATCCCTCCCCCTGCCGGAACCGGCGGGCCGGGCATCGGCCGGGCGATGCGAGGGGTACCGGCTGTTGCCGTTGACCTGGGGCGAGATCAGACGCTTTGCCAAACATCCCGCGAGCCTTGAAGGCGCCCTGTTCAGCGGCGCCTGGCCCGCCATCTTCGATCGCAATGCTGATCCGTCGGCCTGGCTCGACGCCTACGCCGCCGCCTGGCTCGAACGGGATGTGCGAACCATCGTCAACGTCAGCGATCTCGCAACGTTTCAGCGTTTCGTCGAATTGTGCGCCGGGCGCACCGCACAGCTGCTGAACTATGCCTCTCTGGCCGGCGATTGCGGCATCTCGCAGCCCTGCGCCAAAGCCTGGCTCGGCATTCTGGAGGCGTGCTTTATCGCTTTCCGCCTGCCGGCGTTTGAAACCAGGACGCGCAAACGGCTCGTGAAGATGCCGAAGCTGTACTTCCACGACACCGGGCTTGCCTGCTGGCTGCTGGGTATCCGCGAGGCGCGGCAGCTGCGCTCGCATCCGCTGCGCGGCGCCTTATTCGAGACCTGGGTGGTTTCGGAAACCATCAAACTCCGCGCCAACCGGGGCGGGACCCAGGGGCTCTCGTTCTACCGGGACCGCAACGGCGCCGAGGCCGATCTCGTTATCGAGCGGCCCACCGGCCGCACGTTGCTCGACGCCAAGTCCTCCGCGACGCCATCGGACAGCCTGTTCAGCGGCGTTCGGCGCGTGCGGCGGCATTTCCACGATGCGCCGCCGCACGATGTGGCGGTCGCCTACGGCGGGGAAGAGTTCCAACAGCGCAGCGGCGGACGGCTGATCCCGTGGCGGATGCTGCGGGCAGCCGCCTTGCCGGATGCCAACCCCGTGGTTCGCGTCTTCGCCGAAGGCCGGCCGCTCGCCGATGCCGGCACCCTGGCGCTGTTTCCGGACACTACCTGGAAGCGCGCGAAGACCGGCAAGGACGGCGAGGCGGCCCTCGATCTGCATTCCAGCCATCTGCCCCTGACGCTGTTCGTCGCCGCCCGCGGGTTTGCCGCACACCTGGAACGCGCATGGATACCCGCCGAACGTGAACTCCATATCGCCCTCAGCCCGCTGCGGTCCGGGGGTGCTGTCTTGTTTACGGAAGCGCCAGGCCGCGTTCCGGGCCTGGCGGGGCAGTTGAATCCCGTACGTGACCCGCACGACAGCACCTATCTGTACGCAGACGGGATCGCCATCAACGGCGGGCGGCAGCAGCCGGTTGTGTTCCGCCCGGGCGAGCAAATGCACCTCGCCGACGCCTTTGGCAAGGAGCTGCTGATCCGCGTCATCGAGATCGCCGGAAGCGCCGCGCTGGTGGAATACCGTCAGCCGCCACCGCCCGGCGCGGGCAAATAACCGGGAGGAAGACCGCATGCCGGGGAAAGACGTGCCGAAACTCTCCAAACGCACCGTCGACGCACTCACCGTAGTGGACAAGGACGCGATCTTCTGGGACCGCGATCTTCCCGGGTTCGTGATGTATGATTTTATACCATTGATTTAATTGATAATTTACATGTTTTCATTTTTCCCGTAAGCGAAACGCAAGCGAATTCAATCAAACTCCAGCGCTTGCGGGCGCATCTCTGACGTAGTGTCAATCGCCGAGTAGGCGGGGGCATGGGGGCATTGCTGCGTCACCCACCGCTGGCGCTGCTCGATGATGCCCTTACGCAATGCGCTGAGGGCATCGTGGGCCGACCGTCCGCGCCGTAAGCCGTACGAGCACGGCAGGAAGCCTCGCCGGCATCACCGACATGGCCGGGGCCAACCGCTTCCTCAAGGAGCTCTTCCTGCCACAACACAACGCCCGCTTCGCGACCCCGGCCGAGGACCAGGGCACCGCCTTCGTCCCCTTCACCGGCGCGCTCGACGACATCCTCTGCATCCACGAGGAACGCACCGTCTCAAACGACAACACGGTGCGCTACAAGCGCCTGGCACTTCAGATCCCCGCCAGCCGCCACCGCCGCCATTACGTCAAGGCCAGGGTCCGCGTCCACCAATACCCCGACGGCACAATGGCCGTCATCCATGGACCGCGATGTCTGGCCCGATACCACGCCGATGGTCAACCGATCGACAGCCAAACCCGCGAGGCCGCGTGACCCGCTTCGACGCGACCGACCGGCGCCCTGTGGACAAGTGGACAGCCGCTCCGCGCCCGACCACTTCCCCACAGGGCCAGCAACCGCAACAGAAGCGGTCAATTCATCTGGTACATAAACCAGTCAACTCAGAATGTTCTCGACACCAGACCATGTGCGGCCCCCGCCCCCGCGTCGGCCGGTGCGTTCATTCCTCCCACCACGCGTCCAGAACGATTCCGTAGAGTGGTATGACCCCGGGCCGACCCAGCTTGTTCCAATAGGCGATCCGATCGTCGTTCAGGTGATAGAGGGGGACAAAGTAGTGCCCCCACAGCAGCACCCTGTCCATGGCCCGGACAATGCCGACGAAGGCATCGCGGTCGCGCGCCTCGGTCATGCGATCGACAAGCTCATCGACGACCGAATCCCGCACCCCCGGATAGTTGCGCGTCCCCTCCTGCGTGGCTGCCCAGGTGCTCCAGTAGTATGCCTGCTCATTCCCCGGCGAGAGTGACATGCCCCAACCGTAAACGGTCATGTCGAAGTCGTAGGCGTTTAGCCTGTACTGGTATTGCGATGCGTCGACGGTCCGGACCCGCGCTTCGACGCCCAGCCGCTCAAGGTTGCGGGCAAAGGAGAGGGCGATCCTCTCGTTCGCCGGATCGACCAGCAGAATCTCAAACGCCATCGGCAATCCGTCCGCCGCCCGTTGCAGCGATCCCTCATGCACCGTCCAACCTGCCTCGGTCAGCAGGCGCCGCGCCGCCTTGAGGTTGGCTCGGATGCCGCCGTCGACGGCCGGCGGGCGGTAGGTGTCCTCGAACAACTCACGCGGCAGGCGGTCGCGAAACGGTTCCAACAAATCGCGCTCGCGACCTTGAGGAACGCCGCGCGAGCCGAGTTCGGAGTTATCGAAGATGCTGCGCGTGCGGACATACGCGCCGTGCAACAGCGTCTTGTTGACCCAGGCGAAGTCGAAGGCGTGCGCCAGGGCGTGGCGAACCGCGCGGTCGGCGAAAATCTCCCGGCGGGTGTTGAAAACGAAAGCGGACATGCCGGAGGGCCGACCGTGCGGCAAGCGTTCGAGCTTGACCCGGCCGTCCGCCGCAGCAGGGAAGTCGTAGGCGGTTGCCCAACGCTTCGCGGAGTATTCCTGGCGAAGGTCGTATTCGTTTGCCTTGAAAGCCTCCATCATCACATCGCCATCGCGGTAGTAATCGTACCGGATGCGGTCGAAGTTGTGCTGTCCGCGGTTGATGGGCAGGCCATGCCCCCAATAATCGGGATCGCGGCGATAGACGATTCGGCGGCCCGCATCGACGCTCTCGACACGATAGGGGCCACTGCCGATCGGCGGGTCGAGCGTCGTTTCCTCGAACGTCACCGCCGTGTAATAGGACTTCGACAGGATCGGCATCAAGCCCATGATCAGCGGCAGTTCGCGGTCCGGCGACGCGGCGTCGAATATGAACCGCACCGAGCGTCCATCGGGTCGCTCGACGCTGCGGACCTGCCGGTAATAGAGCCTGTGGTTGGGCCTTCCCTGTTCTTTGAGGATCTCCCACGAAAAGACGACATCGTCCACGGTGATCGGACTGCCGTCGTGGAAACGCGCTTCCGGCCTCAACACGAAGGTGACGGAAGAACGGTCGTCCGGCGCCTCGATCGATTCGGCGATCAGACCGTAAAGCGAGAACGGCTCATCCCACACCCGTTTGAGGAGGCTTTCGAAGACCAGGTGCCGCCCGTGCGCCGGAACGCCCTTGATGATGAACGGGTTGAGGTTGTCAAAGGTGCCCGTCACGGCGCGCCGAAGCTCGCCGCCCTTCGGGGCGCCGGGATTGACGTAGTCGAGGTGATCGAACCCGGCGCCGTACTTGGGTGCCCCGTGCATGGCGATGCCGTGGCTCGGCGCGGCCCCGGATCGCCCGCCGCCCGCCAACAGAGCCACGAGGACGACCATGGCCAGGCATCCGAGCGCGGTCGCACGCGCGTCGACGACGCCTCGACCTGATCCAGAGTCGACAACGGGGCCTGCGGGACGACGGAGGAGGAAGGTCATATGACGTATCGGCCCACCACTATCATGAGGTGGACTGTTTCCGGTTGGCGGGAGCAAGCTACCGAACGCCTTATGAGATCGTGTCCCGCGGAGTGGTGTAAGAGCGTTGCGCTCTACGCTGCTCCCGGCGGGTAGGGCCGGGACGTTCAGGCTGCCACGGTGGGCAGCGTGATGGGGACATCATCGCTCAGCGGAGCGATGGATTCCAGCGTCATGTATCTCCTTGAGACGGCCCACTCGTCGTTCTGCTCGAGAAGGATGGCGCCGACGAGCCGTGTGATGGCGGCTTCGTTGGGAAAGATACCGACGACGTTGGTGCGACGCTTGACCTCGGCATGGAGCCGTTCGATCGGGTTTGTGGAGTGCAATTTCTGGCGGTGCTCCCTGGGGAAGCTCATGTAGGCGAGGACGTCGTGCTCGGCTTCGTCCATGAGAACTGCCAGCTTGGGCACCTTGAGCCTGAGCTGGTCGGCGACCTGGCGCCACTGGACCTTCGCGCTGTCGGCGTCCTCCTGGGCGAAGGCGGTGGCGACGAAGGCGGAGACGACGCGCCGGCCCTGGCGGCCGGCATGGGCCAGCAGGTTGCGGGCGAAGTGCACGCGGCAGCGCTGCCATGTGGCGCCGAGGATCCGGGTCGCGGCGGCCTTCAGGCCCTTGTGGTCGTCGGAGATCACCAGCTTCACGCCGCGCAGCCCGCGCCGGGCCAGCGAGCGCAGGAACTCGGTCCAGAAGGCCTCGGCCTCAGACGCGCCGATCGCCATGCCCAGGACCTCGCGGCGGCCCTGGTCGTTGACGGCCACAGCCACGGTCACCGCGACCGAGACGATGCGCCCGGCCTCGCGCACCTTTACATAGGTTGCGTCGAGCCACAGATAGGGCCAGTCGCCCTCCAGCGATCGATCGAGGAAGCCGTTGACCTTATCGTCGATCTCGCCGCACAGCCTGGAGACCTGGCTCTTGGAGACGCCCGACATGCCCATGGCCTGCACCAGGTCGTCGACCGAGCGGGTCGACACGCCCTGGATGTAGGCCTCCTGGATCACCGCAGCCAGCGCCTTCTCGGCCATCCGCCGCGGCTCCAGGAAGCCCGGGAAGTAGCTCCCCTTCCTCAGCTTCGGGATCTTCAGCTCGACCGTGCCGGCCCGCGTCTCCCAGGACCGGTCGCGGTAGCCGTTGCGGTGGGTGATACGATCCGCCGAGCGCTCGCCGTGAGCGGCGCCGGTCAGGCCCTCGACCTCCAGTGCCATCAGCCGCTCGGCCGTGAAGCCGATCATCTCGCGAAGCAGATCGGCATCGGAGCTCTTCTCCAAAAGCGCGCGCAGGGTCATCATGTCCTGGGTCATCGTGGTTCTCCTTCGGGTCAGGTTGGTTTGCACTAGCCCAACCCTAAACCGGAACCGCGATGGCCTCCGCTGTGGATAGCCGGCTTGCCTACGCCAGACTCTCGGCGGTCGCTACGGCAAGCCGCCTACCCACAGCTAACAGAGGCTCCAACAACTCCTACACCACGTCCTGGGACACGACCCCTTATGATATCGGGTCGGCTTCCGTTTGGCGACAGACCCCTGATCGACTGTCGGTAACACGCGATATGTCCGGTTTATGTACCAGATGATCTGTCCGGTTTTAGAACGCCTTCAAACCATGGAGGGAGGCGATGCGTCGGACGGAGCAGGTACAGGGACTGAGATTGATGAAGTTCGAGGAGGTATACGCTCGTACCGGCGAGCGTCTGTTAAGCCAGGCCGAGGCGGCGGAGGTTTTGGGCGTCTCGGAGCGCTGTCCCTTCTATTTATTACATCGGCCCTCCCAACGACGGCTCCGTTCTCCGGAATGGACAGCAAATTGATCTAGCAGGCTACTGAAAAAGTCACCATCTTTGCGCATTTTGAATTGCTTGCTCGGCGAGATGAAAGTGGATTTCGGTTTCGATGGCGCCGTCTTCGTCGAGTTCGGCCGAATTGTCGCCGTTGACCTCGTCCATTTCATCGAAACCGTGCCAGGTACAGAAGATGATGCGGCGGGAATACTCACAATCGATGCCTCCCTGGACGCAACCGAAGGCGAATTCGCCCCGTCCATCGTCCTCGAACGTGATGTGCGCGGCTTCGACGAGACGGGGATAATCGCGATCCCATAAATCGGCTTCGAGGATGCGCCCTTTGCCGATCAGGGCACATTCGATTTCCCGTATCATGGCGGCGCCTCCGCCAGCAGCTTGGGTGGTCGGATGAGGTTGTAGGCGGCCAAGGCAAGGACCAATGATGCCTCGACCAGGCGACGCCCCCGGAACCTCATCTTCTGCTGGCCACCCTGGACCTTGACCCAACCGAAGGCACTGCCGAGTTAACTGATTACAGGCTGTTTCCGGCATTTCTCCATGAGGCTAAGCCATTGAAATTACGTAGAGCAGCCATGGACAATTTACCGATATTTCGGAGTGAATCCGGTTGACTTAACAGATCCTGACCGCATATGAGCGGAATATGCTCTAACGCGCTATCGCAGTTCGGGTGTCGCGTGCCTTGACCCAATCGCGGAAGAACGCGTTCAACGAATTGCCGCGTGTGGCGGGGACCACTTACAAGTTCGTGAACATTGGGCAGCGCTCGCTTTCAGCAGGGGGCGGGCGATGCTACTGCCGGAGCGGTGCCGTCGCAAGTTCGGTCGGCGGCGAGGTCAGGGCGGATTTGTACTTCGACCTTTCGCCATCTCTGCCAGCGAGTTGCCTGAAATAGTGGACTTCTTCCCCGTGTCCTGATATGAGTGCCGCGAGGCAGACGTGGGGACGGGGAAGCCGTGGCGGTTCTTTCGGAGGTGGCGGTCGACATCGTGGCGGCGGAGGATGAGGCCCGCTTCCGCGACTTGATGCAGACACACCACTACCTCGGCGCGGTGCCAGGGATGGGCGAAACCGTGCGCTATGTCGCGCACCATCGAGGGCGATGGCTGGCGCTCTTGGTGTTCTCGGCGCCGGCGCTGAAGTGCGGCGCGCGCGACCGCTGGATCGGCTGGGACCGCGGCCTCCAGTTCGGCCGTCTGCACCTGGTCACCAACAACGCGCGCTTCCTGATCCTGCCCGGCGGTGAGCGCAACCTCGGCTCGCGCGTGCTCTCGCTATGCATGCGCCGTCTGGTGAGGGACTGGCCGGCCCGCTTCGGTCACGACGTGCTCCTGGCGGAGACGTTCGTGGACCCGGCGCTCTTCCGAGGCACCGTCTACCGCGCCGCCAACTGGATCGAGGTCGGGCGCACCCGCGGCTTCGCCCGCGGCGGGCAGGGCTACAGCGAGCACGCGCGGCCCAAGCTCGTGTTCCTTCATCCCCTTTGCCGGCGCGCGCGAGCCCGGCTGCGGGCCGCCGATCTCGACCCCCGCCTGCGACATGGAGTGCCCAAGATGACGCTCACCGCCGCACAGATGCGATCCCTGCCCGAGTTCTTCCAGAACATCGACGATCCCCGCCGCCGGCAGGGCCGGCGCCATGCCCTGCCCACGGTGCTGGCGCTCGCCGCCGCCGCGACGTTGTGCGGCATGCGCGGCTACAAGGCGATGAGCGAATGGGTCGACGATCTCAGCCCCAGGGTGTTGCAGCGCTTCCGCGTGCGCCGCCGCGACGGCCAGTACCGCCCGCCCAGCCTGTCGGCGATGCGCAGCCTGCTGATCCGCGTCGAGCCGGCCCAGCTCGACGCCGCCCTGAGGACCTGGCACGAGACCCACGGCTCGGGCGACAGCGCGCTGGCCATCGACGGCAAGACCATCCGCGGCGCCATCGATGACGATGGCAAACAGGCTCATGTGCTCGGCATCATAGGCCACGAGACCAAGGCGCCCTGGGGTCAAAAAAAGTCGGCATGAGGCCCGACGCCGACGATGGCGAGAAGCGCACCAACGAGATCGGCACAGTCATCCCCCTGCTCGAGACGGTGCCCGACATCGCGGGCCGCACCGTCACCGCCGATGCCCTGCTCACCCAGCGGGCGCTGGCCAGGTATCTGCTCGACCGCGGCGCGGACTACCTGTTCACCGTCAAGGGCAACCAGCCGACACTGCTGAGCGATATCCGGCTTCTGCTCAATGAGACCATCGCCGGGCGCGAGCCGGACTTCACGGACGAGAGCCCAAAACCCGAGCACGGCCGACGCGAGCGGCGCTCCATCTGGGTCTCCAGCGAGCTCAACGACTATCTCGACTTCCCCGGCGTCGGACAGGTCTTCGCCGTGCGCCGCGAAACCGTCGAGGTCAAGTCCGGCAAGCACCGCTGCGAGACGGCTTACGGCGTCACAAGCCTGACCACGCAGGCCGCATCACCGGAACGCCTGCTCACCCTCAATCGCGGGCACTGGACCATCGAGGCGACGCACCACATCCTCGACTGGAGCTTCGACGAGGATCGCAGCCGCATCCGTTCAGGCCACGGCCCGGAGAACATGACCCTGCTGCGGCGCTTCGCCATCGGCCTCATCAAGGGACGCGGGCTCGCCGTCGCCGAGACCATGCGAAATCTGGCCAGGAACCCGCGCCGCGTCCTCGACTTATTGAAAATGACGGACAACGTCGCCCCCAGGCCAGCGCCCGGCTGACTGCGCTCTCCGGCTCTCGTCCATCGCCTCGCCGCCAACCCCCGGCACGCCGGGGGCGAGCGGTCATGCCCAGATGAAGCCGTGCTCAACCCTCGCGGCCAAGGGGATCGCTATACGGCGGCACGGCAGCGGCCAAATCCGACGCCCAGCCCCCGCAAGGACCCCAACGAAAGCGGGTGGACCATGATTGAGTGCCGCGACTAGGCGGCCAAAATCAGAACGAATTTGCCGTGGCGGCGAGGTGGGTCGGGCCGGCGAGTGCGTGGTACTGACGGTCGAGTTCGGCGCGGTGGGCCTGAAAACGCGCCAACTCCCGGCCTGTGAGCTTTTCGCGGGACGGCAGCTTGAGGCTGAGTGGGTTGATCGGGCGGCCATTTCTGTGGATCTCGTAGTGCAGGTGCGGGCCGGTGGAGCGACCCGTGGAGCCGACATAACCGATCACTTGGCCCTGGCGGACGCGGCTGCCGCGCTTGAGACCGCGGACATAGCCATTGAGGTGGCCATAGGCGGTCTGGTAGGTGCCGTTGTGGCGGATGCGGATATAGTTTCCGTAGTTCCCCTTGCGGCCGAGCGCGACAATGCGGCCGTCGCCAGCAGCGTAGATCGGCGTGCCGCGCGGTGCCGCAAAATCCACGCCGGCATGCAGCAGGGTGAATCCGAGGATCGGGTGCACCCGCTTGCCAAAGCGCGACGACAGCCGCGCGCCGTCAATCGGCGCCTTCATCACCGTCTTTCTGAGGCTCGCCCCCATCGCGTTGAACCAGCCGAGCGTGCCAGCGGTCGTGCGGTAGCGGTAAAGCGGCAGCGCCGTGCCGCGCAGCACGAGACGGGCGTACTCGATCGCGCCGTCGTGCACCACGATGCCGGTGGGATCGACGAAGCGCGCATACATCGTGGTAAACTCATCGCCGGCTCGGAGTTCGCGTTGGAAATCGACATCGAAACTGTAGAGCCTAATCAGCTCGGCCAGTACGCGGGGCGGGATGCCGGCGGCAGTGCCGTCGACATGCAGACTTGCTGAGATGGTCCCGCCAGCGCGTGCGAGCAGGCGCTTTAGCGGCTTAATGAGCTCGGTCGCGTGGAAGGCGCCGGCGCCGTTGCGGCGCACTTCGACATCGCGGTCCCAGGCCAGCGGCAGGCGGAGTCCGGTAAGCGTAAGTCGCGGTGGGGCATCCGCCGCCGGCCCGGCAGGCTCCGCGCCGGCCCGGCCGAACGTCAGTTCGAGCCGATCGCCGATATGGAGGTCGCGGCGCAGGTCGTAGACACCCTTCAACGGCATGATCGCCGCGTGCGCGGTGCGCCGCCCGACGCCGGCGCGCGCCAGCACACCTATCAAATTGTCGCCAAGCCCGACCACGACGACGCGGGTTGTCGGCATGAATGGCGCTGGTTCATACTCGCTTTCCCAGCGCGTCAGATAGTGCACTTCGGCTGCCGGGGTGCGTTCGGTCTCGAGATCGACAGTTGCCAGCATCACCGCGGGGGTGTCGTGATAGCTAGTGACCGCCACCGTGCCGAGCCCGGCGATGACGGCAGCGGCAAGCCATTTTTTGCGATCAACGGACAGTGGCGGCATCGCTTTGACAGTGTTCTCCGGAAAATCCGTGCGGGCGGGCAGGCGGTGCGCGGCATTTTTTCCAAGATACGCGTGAAGCCTCCAGGGGGCTTTGTCAAGTTAACCGGAGTTACTCCGAAATTTCAGTGAATTGTCGATGGCTGCCCGATGCAAATTCATTGGCTTAGCCTCATGGGGAAATGCCCAAAACAGCCTACAATCAGTTAACTTGACAATGTCTCTGACGGTATTCCGGTTCTAATTTTGCAATCAATGTGTTGGTGTTGATTTGGATGGCTTTAGATCCGGGCGGCCCTCGGGCTCGAACCTGTGCTCGGGCCCGAGGGTCGCGGATTCCAGGGCGCACCGGGCCGGGACCTGCTCACAACTGCGGATACTGCCGCCCATGGCCGTCCGCCATGCGTAACGGGAACAATCTGTCGCGCTCCCGAGCCCCTCCGATGTCGGGCTGTCGCCGCAGAGGAAGGTGAAGTGCGATCCAAAGCGACGGCCAACGCCGACCCGTTCCCGCGCGACCTGGTCGGCGGCAGCATTGCAAGGGCCGCTGCGGCATTCTGGAAGCGCTACTCCCCGCCAACATCCGGGCGTCGAACCTTTTCGGTAAGGAATCGCTCAATCTGGCCGAGCAGGGTATCAAGCGCGTCGCCGCCTGCATACACTTTGTTCAACTTGCTCAGGGCGTCGACTGCCTCCCGTTCGTCTATGTCAGGAAAAAACTCTGCAAGGGTGTCCAGACTAACTTCAAAATATAGTTGGCCACCGCTGTCGCCGGCCGAGGGGTACGCGTACATCAGCATCCGAGCGCGGTTGGCTGGTGGCACGATGCTCACGGATAATTTGTTGGGCTTAACCTTCAGACCTGCCGCCTCCGCGATGTCCACGAAACGGTCGAACTGCTCGCCCACGCCTGCGTCTGCGGCCCGGTGACGAACCGCTTCGACAGTGAAATGGCGAGGGGGCGACGACGGCTTTACCGGTTCTTCGACCACCTCACGGATCAACAGCTGCGGGCCGCCGTCCAGCTCGAATACCTCGAAGCTGACGACGCCGATCGGGACGGCGAAGCGGCCGAGAAACTCGTTCATTCGCTCCAGCCCGGGGTGGATTCCGGCGCCGACAAGCAGCACCGCAATCTCGCGCCCGTCCTCTTCGCCCGCCAGTTGCTGGTTCAGTCTTTCCGACAGCTGTGCGGCGTCGCCGAATCTGCCGAGGCCGGGTTCGAGCTTCCCCTTGAGTTCATCGCCGTCGAAACGCGCGATCGACGAGGCGTAGTAGAGCGCCTGCGTCAACGCGCCGGAGGCGAGCACGCCGGATTTGATCTCGATCACCACCCAGCGATCCTGCGTGTCGATGGCCAACAGATCGAGTATCCCATCGTCGATCTTTACCTGCTGGCCGACCAGTGTCAGTCCGTCCCCGATCAGCGTCACATCGTTCGCAATCCAGTCTTCGAGATGTTTCTCCAGTCCGATGTGGGAGCGCTCGACTTTCGTCGGTACCGACTGCTCCGCGGCATCCTCGCCGCGTTGCCGGCCTATGGTCCATGCTGCCAGTTTAGCCATCGCCGCCTCCCTTCAACGCCGCTCCCGTCGAGTACAAGCCTTGCAGTGCGACGACAACACCCGCCTCACCCTGATCGACGAGCGACGTGCCACAAGAACCCGGGCTCCACACGAATTCCCGCTGGATCGTCGGCAGCACATATTCGTTCGAAACGATCTTGTCCAAGGCCAGCTTGATGGTTCCGCCCTGTTGGTACATTCAGCTTCTCCGGTGAGTTCGACAGCGCGGGGCGATCCCGAAAGGAAATCGAACCGTAGGCTCTCTTGCCTCCATCGCGAAATTCGTCACGACTTGCTGCCGACGACCGTGAGCCAGTCCGGGTCTTCATCCTGTCGCATGGTCCAGAATTCATCCCTCATCCGCTCGCCATATGAGTCATGCGCCTCTATTCCAAGATTCCGGTAGAAGTCCATGTCCTCGGGTTTCTTCCTGTTATACATGAGGACGGCGGTTCCGCCGGGCTTAAGAAGCCACCGGACTTTCCCGGAGAGAAGGTCGGGCTCGCCGATACAGGACGGCACGCCGAACAGGGCCACGACAAGGTCGAACTTCTGTCCTGGCTTGGGCCAGTAATCCTCGAACGGGGTTCGGATCAGACGGCTGCGGAATTCGGGATGCTTGTCTCCGAAGACACCGAGCATCCCTCGACTGGGATCGATCCCGGTATAGTGCTCCAGACGGATGTCTCTGAGGCGGAAGTCGACGAGAGACCCGGTGCCGCAGCCGATGTCGAGAATATCGGTCCCGGGGCCTATCTCCAAAGCATCGTATACCCGCCTGCTCCGCTCGACGTCGGATTCGCCCTTGTGGATCGCGAGGTCGTAAGAATCGGAAATGCCCGCATAGGGATCGAAGGGAGGCGCACTAATGGCCCGGTGTCTGACGTCAGCGCCTTTGGGACAAATTGAGGTAATTGCATAACGGAGGATTTCTGGCTCATCGTAGTGACCGAAGGGAACGAAGATGAGACAGAAATCAATGAGCAAGAACGACCCGGCGGAGAGAACGGTTCGGGATATTCGCCGCAAGACACGCAAGCAGTATACGGCTGAGGAGAAGATCCGGATCGTGGTGTCGGGCCTGCGCGGCGAGGAGAGCATCGCCGCCTTGTGCCGCCGCGAGGGCATCGCCGAGTCCAAGATCAATATTGCGGGCTTGAAAGCCCCTTGACCCACCGCTGGTTTTCCCGATCCCGTCTCGATTGACCGTTTGCCCTTACCCGTCCTCCGACCTGCTCACACCCCCGACGTCATTCCGCGAGGTTGCCGCCGTGTCAGGCAGCAGCCGGCGCGAAACCTCGGTAGGTCTCCTTGCGTGTCATGAGCGCCCAGACGATGCGCGCCATCTTGTTGGCCAGCGCCACCGCGACAAGCATTCGCGGCTTGCGCGCCAGCATCCTGGCCAGCCAGGGATCGTTCGTTTCGCCGCGACGAACCGCCGAGCTGACGACAGCCATGGCGCCGATGATCAAGAGGCGCCTCAGATCGCGTTGGCCCATCTTCGATATCCTGCCCAGCCTTGGCTTGCCGCCGGTCGTGTGCTGTCGCGGCACGAGGCCCAGCCAGGCAGAGAAGTCGCGGCCGCGCCGAAAGCTCTCTATCGGCGGCGCGAAGGCCTGAAGCGCCATCGCGCCAATCGGCCCGATCCCCGGGATCGTCATGAGCCGTGCCGCCTGCTCGTCCTGACGCGCGCAAGCGCGGAGCTCCTTCTCCAATCCGCCGATCTTCGCGTCGAGGTGGGCGATCTGACCAAGCAGAACGCCGCCCAGCTCACGGACCGGCTCTGGTAGTCCCGAACCCGGATCCTCAAGCGCCAATGCCAGCCGACCGACATGAGCCACCACCCTGCGGGGCAACGACGCCGAACTCTGCCAGGTGGCCACGTAGCGCGTTGATCGTCTGCGTGCGCTGGCGCACCAGAAGATCGCGCGTGTGGAACAGCATCGCCCTTGCCTGTTGCTCTTCCCCCTTCACCGCCACAAAGCGCATGGTCGGGCGCTGCGCCGCCTCGCAGATCGCCTCCGCGTCCGCCGCGTCGTTCTTCTGCCGCTTCACGAACGGCTTCACGTAGATCGGCGGAACCAGCCTCACATCGTGGCCGAGCTGCATAATCTCTCGGCCCCAATGGTGAGCACTCGCACAGGCCTCCATCGCCACAACGCAGCGCGGTAGTGCGGCGAGAAAATACAGAAACTTCTCCCGACTAACCTTCCTGCGGAACGCGACCGAACCGTCCGCCCGAGCACCGTGAAGCTGAAAACTGCGCTTCGCCAGATCGATCCCGATGATATTAACCTGTTCCATGGACGCCTCCTCCTCCGGGGGTTGGTAACACCACCACCTTGGCACATTGCGATGCCGTCGGGAGGAGGCGTCCACTCCATCAATATTGAAAGCCGATTGACACCCTTGTGATCGTCGGAGATCAACAGCTTCACGCCACGCAGCCCGCGCCGGGCCAGCGAGCGCAGGAACTCGGTCCAGAAGGTCTCGGCCTCCGACGCGCCGATCGCCACGCCCAGGACCTCGCGGCGGCCTTGGTCGTTGACGGCCACAGCCACGGTCACCGCGACCGAGACAATGCGCCCGGTCTGGCGCACCTTCACGTAGGTGGCGTCGAGCCACAGATAGGGCCAGTCGCCCTCCAGCGGTCGATCGAGGAAGCCGTTGACCTTATCGTCGATCTCGCCGCACAGCCTGGAGACCTGGCTCTTGGAGGCGCCCGACATCCCCATCGCCTGAACCAGGTCGTCGACCGAGCGGGTCGACACGCCCTGGATGTAGGCCTCCTGGATCACCGCAGCCAGCGCCTTCTCGGCCATCCGCCGCGGCTCCAGGAAGCCCGGGAAGTAGCTCCCCTTCCTCAGCTTCGGGATCTTCAGCTCGACCGTGCCGGCCCGCGTCTCCCAGGACCGGTCGCGGTAGCCGTTGCGGTGGGTGATACGATCCGCCGAGCGCTCGCCGTGAGCGGCGCCGGTCAGGCCCTCGACCTCCAGTGCCATCAGCCGCTCGGCCGTGAAGCCGATCATCTCGCGAAGCAGATCGGCATCGGAGCTCTTCTCCAAAAGCGCGCGCAGGGTCATCATGTCCTGGGTCATCGTGGTTCTCCTTCGGGTCAGGTTGGTTTGCACTAGCCCAACCCTAAACCGGAACCGCGATGGCCTCCGCTGTGGATAGCCGGCTTGCCTATGCCAGACTCTCGGCGGTCGCTACGGCAAGCCGCCTACCCACAGCTAACAGAGGCTCCAACAACTCCTACACCACGTCCTGGGACACGACCTACACTTGTCTCGTTTGAGATTGACAAGGGGACGCATCGGAAGCGTGGTGCGGGTGCTGAAGACGAGCGCCCATGGAGGCCGACTAGACTGGATTTGTCTGCGTTCTCCCGCGGAGGCGACGTCAGAAGCCGTGGAAGAGGCTCCCGTACTTTTCGAACAATCTTCCGTTGAGCTTGTCGACGAAGTCCAACACTTCCTTGATGTACGGGTCATCCAATTGGACTCTTGTTGCCCATTCTCGAAAGGGTAGTGTGGCAAACGGGACGATCAGCGAAACGTGGCCGGCGCTCTCGCGAAGTGGCTCGTATAGCGGTGAGAAACCTCGGTTGACGTTGCCGCGCAACGAGAAACTGAGAACGTCCTGCCAGGAACCGTGGACAGAATCCGAGAAGGTGCCGTACGCCACGGAATACAGGTCTTCGCCCACCACTTCCTTGAAGATCTGGTGAAACGTCTTGCCCTGCACGCGCCAATCGTTGCGGATCTGATCTTCGAAGCTGTGTTCATCCAACCCCTCCAGCGCGAGCTTTTCGTTGATCGAGCGCAAGAGGCGGTGCCCGGCCTTGCTGCGATAGTACTCGGACCCGGAAGCTGCTTGTTCGAGCATCCTGAACCGGTTCCTGTAGGAGCAGCGCCGATAGTCTTCCAACGTCGATTTGTCCGAACGGAGCAGAGACGTCGCGGTAACGGCCACTTCGATGAGCGATCGTTCGGTGATGGCCGCGTACTCGGCGCTGTCCTCCTTGTAAATCCAGATGATTAGCTTGAGCAGTTTCCACGTGCGGACGAGCAGACCGAGTATTGGGGCGTCGTCGATTGCGAAGCCCGTTGGGTTCCTTTCGCCGTTCCTCAGGCGGGAGAGGATGTCGAGAGTCTCCGCGACATCCTCGAAGAAAGCCAACGCCAACTGGTCCGCCTCCGGCTTTGAAGCAAAGAGCCGCTCCAAGTAGGCGCGGTCGTATTTGGTGAGGATGTCCTGGATCTCGTCCATGGTCGTGGGTTTGAGCGTGCCTCTATCGAGAACGGCGTCGCCTACCTCTGATCGGGGGACGTGGAACCATCAGCGGTCGGGCCGTCGTAGAGTTCGTCGAACCTATGGTAAATCGAGCGGGAGTAGTCGTGGATACGATCGAACGTCTGGCGCATTGAGTCGTCCTGTATCTGGATTCTGTTGCTCCAAAGAACGTACGGGGGCGTCGCGTATCGCACCAAAGGCAGAAGCGCCCGAGCATCGACGCCGTGGTACAGAGCGAACGCGGAGAAGGTGTTGTCGTCGTTCCTGGACAGGCACCAGTCCATGGACTCGTTCCACGAACCGTGTATCGCCTCCGACAATATGCCGTAAACGAACGGATACTCGGCTGGGCCGGCGACCTCGCCGAAGATGTCGTACAGCGACTTTCCCTGGAGGCGCCAACGATTGCGTTTCTGAGCGGCGAAGCTTTGCTTGGACAACCCCTCGAGAGCGAGGTCGTCGAGGGCGGATCGTAGAACGCGCTGACCCGCGGACGTACGAAAGAACTCGGACCCGCTCTCGTGGGCGCGCAGTATCCGGAGCGTGTCCTTGTACGAACACCGTCGGAAGTCCTCGACGGCCTCGTCTCCTTCCCGCAGCAGATAGGTGGCGACGATCGCCGACTCGATCAGCGGGCGAGAGAACACGGCGAGGTGGTCGCCATTGCCCAGCTCATAGAACTTGCAAACTAGTCGGAACAGCTTCGCGACGCGTGTCAGAAGCCCGACGATGGGTGCGTCGGCAAGGCCGTATCCGGAGGGGTCTCGACTCGGGTTGCGCCGCAACGTGATCAAACGATAGGTGCTGGCTACGTCCTCGCAAAAGGTCAGCGCAAGCCGGTTGACGTCGTCGAGCGACTCGAGGCGGTCGAGAAGACCTTGGTCCTCGTACTTGAGCCAAATTCGGTTGCTCTCGTTCATGCGTCGGCCGCCTAGCCGCCCGGCCTATCGCATGCCTCAGCCGTCCGCCGGGACAAGGCCCACGGTCAGCCGCGTGCCGGTTGCTTCGGCGTAGCGGCGCAGCGTGGCGAAGGACGGCGACACCCGCCCGCCTTCCAGCCGCGCGACCGCGGATTGCGTCGTGCCGAGCCGCCGGGCAAGCTCCGCCTGCGTCAGCTTCGCCGCCGCACGGGCGCGGACCAGCGCCTCGATGAGCGCATACTCCTCGTCGACGCGCGCGTATTCCTCCCGGAACTCCGGGTCTTCCATGAAGCGCGCCTTCAGATCCTTCAGCTTCGTCATGTCGTCACCTGCCTCATCCGCTCCCTGGCGGTCGCGAGCGCACGGCGCGGCGTCCTGCGCGACTTCTTCGCGAAGACGTGCAGCACCACCACCCGCCGGCCCGCCGCCGTCACGTAGATCCCCCGGGCGATACCGCCGTCTGCCCGCACCCGAAGTTCCCATAGCTTCCCTTCAAGGTGCCTGACATGCGGTGCGCGGAGGGCCTCCAGCCCGACATTCTCCACCGTCTCCAGCAGCCGCAGTAGCCGGGCGCGCAACGCCACCGGCAAGGCCGCGATTTCGGCGTCGACGGCCGACACGGTTTCGACCGTCCAATCCATCAGCGTCATATAGCGCATCCGCTATAGTCTTTCAAGCGTGCGAACCCGCCGAGGCCGATCTCCACTTGCTCCCGGACTGCGGGCCTTCGACCGGATCGCGCCGATCCGGGTGCCGCCGCCGCCCGGGAGCCCTGTGCTGTAAACAGTCTTCCGCGCACTGCCAGCGGACACCCCTTCGGCCTTGCCCCGGCCGATACGTCCCGCGCCGCCGAGAGTCGGAGTCTGGCCGGAAGCCGGGCGGCGGCCGGCTCTCGAAAGAGAGGCGCTGCCGCCGTTCCCGACCATCGGCATGTTGATCGGCGTGGAATATTGGGTCTGTCGCGGTCTCGATGATGTCAGCGGTTTATGGACGCCAGATGCCGGCGAATGGAGGTCAGATCGACAATCTGGGGGCCTTCCAGCGCCATATTTTTGGGATGTGCCGATCTGGATGTGCTCAGAATCCGCCTCGTCGTGCTGTCCGAAGCCACCATCATCGAGATTGAGTCAGACCCAATATTGCACGCCGATCGGGGGTCAAACTTCAAAGCCGATTGACAATCGCCCTCGCCGAGGACCGATTAGGCGAAGCTCCACCGGCCACGGTATCGCCCGGACACCTCGCCCTCGTTGAGACAATGTGGCGCATGGTCTACGTGCTCGCCACCCTCAACCGCGACGAGTTGCTCGCCGATGGGCGGGACAAAGAGCTCGACGCCATCGTCGCCGCTGCGCACGGGACGATGAACGAGACGATGAGCGAAGGTCCGGGTTGAGGGATTTCTTGCTGTCAGCTCGGGCGAGAGGAAGGAGAATCGAGGTTACCGCGACCGACTTACCGGATAGGTAACGTCCCGAAAGCCGGACGCTGCCCATCCCATCCTGCTCATAATATCTCAAGAGAGAAGCCTCTGAAGTCGTCCGGCCGTACAATGCGTGCTCCACAATCTTGGTCACCAGGTAGCTGAATGGATCCCAAATTCTGCTGCTTTCGTCCCACTCCTGCATGCTCGTCAGTGTCGCCTCGTGGTCCGGGAGGCCGAAAATTTCCATCTTCGTCACTTTGTCGCTTTCTTTGACGACCCTCCTTCCTTCTATCACTCCGCGTTGCAGAACAACAATCGTGTCTGGACCCTACGCACGTTCCTGTTGCGATATCTCATCGGCCACCTGCCTCGCGATGGTCTGCGGCTTGTTCTGCGACTCCAAAGCGATGCCGAATGTCATGATACGGTCTCTCGGATTTCTGTCTTGATCGAAGATCGGGCCGCGTACTTGGTCTTCTGTGGGCCTGGATCGATCCCCATAGTAGCGCCAGGGGAACCAGGTCGTGCCCGATGTTTCTTCGTGTCCGAGCGCTCTCCGCATTCGCGTGGCGGATTCACTCTTCTGAAATACATCGCGAACCCATCCACTGTATGTGCCAGCCTTCACCTCGCCGGTGGCGATCACGCATTCACACGGGAAGTTGCCGGCGCCGGCACCATCGGTCAGTGTCCGAAATACGGGGCTGCGCATACGCTCGAACAGCACGACGTCTTGTTGCAGGCTCGTGAATCCTTAGCTGTCAACGACGAAGCCGTGTTCGACGCCTATCCATTCCGGCAAGACTGCACGCAGAGCGACTCGAACCAGTTCCTCTGCCTTGCCGCCGCGATCTGCCCGCCGTTTGGTCACGGATTTGTGCCGCGCATAGTCCTCGGCGATCCAGCGCCCGGCCTCCCGCACATGGTCGACGGAGCTGTAGGGTGATCGGTCGCCTGAATCACGAGGCCTCTTCTTCTCTCTTCTCACGAAATAGAGGTGGCTACCGACGCCGTCGGTCTTCTCGTCCAATCTGCATCCTTTGCCGACCAGCAAACGAATGACCTCCGCAGCTTCCTCGTGGTCTCTCGCCTTTCCGAACCAGGCTTCTCCAACACCTCTGCCCTTGATTTCCGTCCTTTCGGACAGCCTCGCAGCCTCCCCGGAATAAGTTCCGACCATCCACGCGCTCCAGGACGAGCCGTCCAAACCTACGATGTGCGTCGTGGTGCCGATCAGATCTGTCGCGTCAGACGACAATTGAGACAATTCAGTCATCCGGATACCAATCCGAAAGAGAGCTATATAAGCCCGTGTGTGAATATCCTGCCGCGCCACACTGATCCTACGAGTGCCTGCACGTCGACAATCTCGATGCAAGCGCGCTATTTCATGCCCAGCCGACATGCGGTGTCCGCCAGTCGCCGCGAGACTTCCGTAGACCCCGCAGCTCGCCCGACCGGTTACGGCGGCGAACCGTCCGGACGGCGATCGAATGGAATGTCGGACAGGGTCGAATTGGTGCATTTGACCCACCATGCTGTCTTTGAAGCCGAAAACTGCAAGGCGAACGATAACCCGACCGGCCTGATCCGCAATATTTTGTGCACGATCTTCGGAAGTTGTACACCTCGGAGCACAGGACGAAACCGAGTATGGCAGGCATGAAGGGCTCGACCCAAACTGCGGCCGCTATCCGAGACTGTTCTTCGAGTCCGAACGGAACCCGGTCGAGCTGGCCACCTTCCGGGACGGTCAGCTGACCGCGCTCATCGAGGCGATCTACCGCTTCGTCTACGTGATGGCCGCGCTCAAGCAGGACAAGGAGTTCGACGACCTTATCGCCGCGGCGCGCAGGGCGATTCGGCAGACGATGGCAGACGGCCCGGTGTGAGCAGTTTGGGTGCCGAAGGTCTCCATCCCTTCGCCAGGGGATTGCCCCGAAACCTGAAACGGACAATATACGCGCCGGAACCGTATCGGATCGGACGCATCGAGTGAGACGGGCAATACTCAATCTGGAGCAGCTTTCCGACATCGCTCTCTACGAGACCTTGTCGGAGGGCATGCCGGCTGTGTCTCGAAAGTGGTGGAAATTTGAGGATGGCGTAATCTCCGGGTGACAAGACAACCACCCAACCGGCGGCTAGCACCGCCAAGGAGATCACGCCATGAAGAACACTACCGAGACTTCCGCGCTTTCGCTACTGGCCAATGACGCCGGCTATGATCCGCTCGAGGACCGGCTGCGGGAGAACATCAGATCCACGATCGAGGCCGTTTTTGAGGAGGAACTTGCGCAGTTTCTCGGGCGCTGCCGATACGGTCGAGAGGACGCGCTTCGGCAAGGGTATCGGAACGGGCACCGGGAGCGGCAACTGACGGGGACATTCGGGACCGAGAGGGTGAGCGTGCCGCGTGCACGGATCGTTGAGGAAGACGGTCGGGCGTCGGAATGGCGTTCGCGGGCGCTGCCGCGCTACCAGCGGCTGACCAGAAAGGCCGAGGCGCTGATCGCTTCGGTGTATCTGTCCGGAACCAACACGCGGCGGGTGAAACGCGCGCTGTTCGGGCTCTTCGGGGGTGCTGTGAGCAAGGACGTTGTGAGCCGGGCGTGGCGCAAGGTGAAGGTCGATTGGGACGCCTGGTGCAGCCGTGGCCTCGCGGATGAGGATATCGTTCGGCTGATCCTTGACGGCACTGTGATCAAGACCCGACTGGATCGCAAGGCCACCAACATCTCGGTTCTCGCGGCTATAGGGGTGCGCCGGGATGGCCAGAAGGTCTTGCTTTCGATCGGGAATATGGGCGGAGAAAGCCAGGCGGCGTGGCGCCAGTTCCTCGACGACCTTGATGCGCGTGGACTGAAACGGCCCGGGTTTGTCATCGTCGATGGCGCGCCGGGACTGGAGGCGGCTCTGTCGGCGCTTTGGGGCGATGACCTTCCCGTTCAACGCTGCACCGTGCACAAGCACCGCAACCTTCTGGGTCATGCTCCCAAACACATGCATGACGAGCTGAGCGAAGATTACCGCGATATGATCTATGCCGACACTGCCTCCGAGGTGGAAACCCGCCGCAAGGCGTTTGTCCGCAAGTGGCGGCTGAAATGCAGGGCCGTCGCGGACAGCCTCGCAGAAGCGGGCGACAAGCTCTTTACCTTCACGCGCCTGTCCAAGAGCCAATGGAAATCAGCCCGAACGACCAACGCCATTGAGCGTCTCAACGAGGAGTTCAAGCGCCGGATCAAAACACAGACCGTGCTGCCGTGTCCCGAAACAGTGCCGATGCTCCTCTGGGCGCTCCTCGCTTCCGGCCAAATCCAGATGCGCAAAGTCGATGGATGGGAAACCCTCGATCAGCTAATCGCCGACGAAACCCTTGACCGCGCGGCCTGACCGCCGCAAAACTCAACCCGCTCGGAGAGGCGCCAAAACCAATTTCCACCACTTTCGAGACACAACCGGCATGCCGCTCATCGTCGACAATGCGACGAGCCTTGATGAAACCGCCCGCCGCCTATACCGGGACGGGGAGTTCCGCGCTTCGGAAGTCATGCGCGGCTTCGCGGAAGAGGAGGCCGCAAAGGTCCTGATACTCATTGACTATGTACGTTGCCCGAGGAGTTGGGAACCAAGGGCGCAGGTGCTCAAGCGCTTCTATGGCCATGTCGCCAAGCGCATCCATGCCATGGCTTGCGACTTTCCGAGGATCGCATCGTTCGGGGAACTCTCGGATCTCGTCGAGAGCGAGTGCCGCCCCTGGTACCTCGACGGACCGAAAGGAGTCGGCTGGATCTTCCCGAACTCGATTTCGGAGAAGCGCGAACACGACCTCTATGTCGATTATGTGCGGGACGTGACAGACGCCGCAGGCGCCTGCCATTGGATCGCTCCTGCTCCTCCGATCCGTTTCCTGTCGCAATATCAGGCTTCGGACTGCGTCACGCTGGTCCGGTTCCTCTTCGGGGCGGGTGCCCTTTCTACCGGCGGCCTCGCTGAAATCGCCGATGTCTGGAGGGGCTTCGCGCCCGTGCCGGGCACTGATCGCGGGGAATTGCGCCGCCTGATCTTCGAAACGTTGAACCGTCTCGCACTGCGTTGCGGCGCCGTCGATGAGGAGGAGGCGCGCTTCATCGTCTCACACTGGGCCATTTCCGCTTTGGCCGCTGACCATGAAGGAGCCGCGCCCGGACGACGGCGACCTCGACGGCCTGCGCTGGGAAGAACGGAAGCGCAGCGTGGAATGGATCGAGAAGACCGAAGCGGAACGCGATCCGCCGCTGGCAATATCCCGTGCCATAGTCGAGGACATCAGCGAGGCCTACGAGGCCTGAGAGAGCGATGTCGAGGCGCATGCCGCCCGCAGTGGCGGGTCCGAAGGCAGAGGGTTGCGGATCCGGTCGTCCGCCGACGCCGCGAGAGATTTCGATCTGGCGTCCTATTCGCGCGCCAAAGGCAAGCTCGCTGCGCTGAGCGATGAGGAACGGGTGGCGCTGGTGGCGCTGGGCTGGTTTGCCCGCGAGCGGATCGCGGACTGGCCCCGGACTTATGAGCGTGCAATCAAAATGACGCCGACTTTCGATGAGGTCTACCAGATTGGCCTCGGAAGCTATTGGCTTCCCGGTCTCGATCGTTGGGAATCGAAGCCGGCGCCTTTCTCAGCTGGACAATGGTATCGCGCGGATCGTCCGTAGGGTCATCGATCGCTGGACGAAGGCGTTTTCGTCGAACGACTATCGCGCCGTACAGTGTGGCACTGAGCATTCTGCGCCTGGCGCAGGAGAACGCCGATTCGCGATCAAAGGCCGAGGTCCATCTCGATGCGCTTGCCCTTGGCGGGCGGTTCGTGCTCCGGCACCCTTGCTCGGGATACTTCCGGCTCGACTTCCCGCTCCGGCGGGGACGGCGTCGGTGCCTCGGGGCTCGGCCGTTCCCTCTCGTGCGATTCTTTCCCGTCCCTCCGGTGCTCGCGTTCGCGCTCCGGCCGGACAGTCTCCCCGATGTGTCAATCGGCGTCCAAAATTGACCCCCAATCGGCGTGCAATATTGACCCCCCTGAGCGGCACGGCGGAGGTTGTCCCGGTAGTCAATAGGGGGGACCCGAGCGGCTTCGTGTAGCGCCTTGCGGTGCGCGGAGCGAAGCCGCGTGGGCTTGACGTATACGTCAAGCCTGTTGACCCACCGGGGCAAGCGGGCCGCAGGCACGGCCGGCGTCCGGTCAGGAGCGGTTCTTGAAGCGCCAGCTCTCGTTGCCGGTCTCGATGATCTCGCAATGGTGGGTCAGGCGGTCGAGCAGGGCTGTGGTCATCTTGGGGTCGCCGAAGACGGAGGGCCATTCGCCGAAAGCGAGGTTGGTGGTGACGATGATCGAGGTGCGCTCGTAGAGCCGGCTCATCAGATGGAACAGCAGCTGGCCGCCGGCCTGGGCGAAGGGCAGGTAGCCGAGTTCGTCGAGGATGACGAAGTCGCGTCGGATGAGCTGGTCTGCGGTGCGGCCCTGGCGTCCGGCACGGAGTTCGGCCTCGAGATGGTTGACCAGGTCGACGACGTTGTAGAAGCGGCCGCGTGCGGCCTTGCGGATGCAGGCGCGGGCGATGGCGACGGCGAGATGGGTCTTGCCGGTGCCGGTGCCGCCGACCAGCACGATGTTGCGCTTGCCCTCCAGGAAGCCACCTGTGGCGAGTTCCTGGATCAGGGGCTCGTTGACCGGTGAGGCGGCGAAGTCGAAGTCGGCCAGCTCCTTGGCCGTCGGCAGCCTGGCGGACGCCATCTGGTACTTGATGGAGCGCGCCTGCTTGTCGGCGACCTCGGTCTGCAGCAGCGTACCGATGATCTGCTGCACCGGATGACGACGCTTGAGCCCGTCGGCGAGGATGTCGTCGTAGGCGGCGCGCATGCCCGCGAGCTTCAACGCCGTCATCATCGCCAGCACCTCATGACGCTCCATGACCGGCCTCCCTCAGGCGATCGTAGCGCTGACAGTCGGCCACCGGCCGGTGGCGAAGCTGCAGGCCCTCGGGCGTCGGGATGGTCGCCGGCGGTGCCGGCTGGCACTGCCGGGCGAGGATGTTGAGCACGACGTCGGCGCTGCAGGCGCCGAAGTCGAGCGCCTCGGCACAGGCCGCCTCGACCGCCTCCAGCCCGTCCTCCTGAACCGCCGCGAGGATCCTCACGAACTGCCTGTCACCGTCGTCGCAACCCGTCAGCCGGGCCCGTATGCGGCCGAGCGCGCCGGGCAGTTGCCAGCCCTTGAAGGGCGCGCCGTTCCTCAGCGCACCAGGCTTCCGCGTCAGGATCGGCACGTAGTGCCACGGATTGCAGGCGATCTCGCCGCGCCCGAAGCTCCGGGGATGCTCGGCGACGGTCTCGCCGTCCTGGCGGATGACGATCCGATCGGCATAGGCCCGCACGTCGACCGTCCGCCCGACGGCGCGGGCCGCCACGCTGTAGTGATTGTTGTCGAAGCGCACCAGACAAGTCTTGGAGACCGATACCTCGGTGGCGTGGAAGCCGTCGAAGGGGCCGCGATAGGCCATCAGGAAGGGCCGCTCCTCCTCGAACACCTGCCACACCGTCTTGCCCTCGATCGTCGGATGCGGCCGCTTCTTGGCGTCCTCGATACACCGATCCATCAGCCACGCGTTGATCTCGGCGTAGGAGCGGCCCCGCGGGATGGGCACGAACAGGCGGCCGCGGACGTCACCCACCTGCCTCTCGACCTGCCCCTTCTCCCAGCCCGCACCCGGAGTGCACGCCACCGGCTCCACCAGATGGTGGGAGCACAGCTCCAGAAAGCGCCGGTTGTAGGCGCGCTCCTTGCCGACGAAGACCATGCTCACCGCCGTCTTCATGTTGTCGTAGATGCCCCGCCGGCAGACCCCGCCGAAGAAGTGGAAGGCCCGTTCGTGCGCCTCGAACACCATCTCCTGGCTCTCGCGCGGGAAGATCTGAACCAGCTGCATGCGGCTGTAGCAGAGCCGCATGTGCGCCGCCTTCACCTTGGTCGTCACACCCGACAGGCGCGCGTACTCGTGGCTCCAGTCGAACTGGTAGGCCTCGCCGGGATCGAAGCTCAGCGGCACAAAACCCTGCGACGGCGACAACAGCCGCCACCGCCGACGCCAGGTCCTGGCGTAGCGGCGCACCGCGTCGTAGCCGCCGCCATAGCCCAGAGCCGCAAGATCTTCATGAATCCGCAGCAGAGACAGCCGATCCCGGCGCGGCTTCTTCTCGTTGGCCTCCAGCTGGCGCTCGAGCTCATCCACCCACGGTCCAAGCTTCGGCATCGGCTGGATCTTGCGCTCGTAGCTGTACGAGGTCTCATCGCCCCGCACCACCTTGCGCACCGTGTTCTTCGAAACCCTCAAATCCCGGGCGATCTTCTTGATCGGAACGCCCCTCACCAGATGATCCCGACGGATCCGCGCAATCGTCTCCACTACCAGCATCTCCCCCACCTCGTCTGTCCAAACAACGAGGTGTGTTCAAGAGCACAAAACCAGAGGGGTCATCTGTGGACGCCTCCGTTGATGCAAGCATTTCTTTGAACGTCTCGGGGCATGTGGTCAGGTGCGGTCATCTGTCCGGCCTCATGATGCGGCTGGTTTGACGCCGCAGGCCCGTATGGAGATGCGCGAACCGGGTCCAAGATCAATTTTGCGGGCTTGAAAGCCCCTTGACCCACCGCTGGTTTTCCCGATCCCGTCTCGATTGACCGTTTGCCCTTACTCGTCCTCCGACCTGCTCACACCCCCGACGTCATTCCGCGAGGTTGCCGCCGTGTCAGGCAGCAGCCGGCGCGAAACCTCGGTAGGTCTCCTTGCGTGTCATGAGCACCCAGACGATGCGCGCCATCTTGTTGGCCAGCGCCACCGCGACAAGCATTCGCGGCTTGCGCGCCAGCATCCTGGCCAGCCAGGGGTCGTTCGTTTCGCCGCGCCTGACCGCCGAGCTGACGACAGCCATGGCGCCGATGATCAAGAGGCGCCTGAGATCGCGTTGGCCCATCTTCGATATCCTGCCAAGCCTCGGCTTGCCGCCGGTCGTGTGTTGTCGCGGCACGAGGCCCAGCCAGGCAGAGAAGTCGCGGCCGCGCCGAAAGCTCTCCATCGGCGGCGCGAAGGCCTGGAGCGCCATCGCGCTGATCGGCCCGATCCCTGGGATGGTCATCAGCCGTGCCGCCTGCTCGTCCTGACGCGCGCAGGCGCGGAGCTCCTTTTCCAATCCGCCGATCTTCGCGTCGAGGTCAGCGATCTGACCGAGCAGAACGCCGCCCAGCGCGCGGACCGCTCCCGGTAGTCCCGAACCCGGATCCTCGAGTGCCGATGCCAGCCGACCGACATGAGCCACACCCTGCGGGGCAACGACGCCGAACTCCGCCAGATGCCCCCGCAGCGCGTTGATCGTCTGCGTGCGCTGGCGCACCAGAAGATCGCGCGTGTGGAACAGCATCGCCCTTGCCTGTTGCTCTTCCCCCTTCACCGCCACAAAGCGCATGGTCGGGCGCTGCGCCGCCTCGCAGATCGCCTCCGCGTCCGCCGCGTCGTTCTTCTGCCGCTTCACGAACGGCTTCACGTAGATCGGTGGGATCAGCCTCACATCGTGGCCGAGCTGCATAATCTCTCGGCCCCAATGGTGAGCGCTCGCACAGGCCTCCATCGCCACAACGCAGCGCGGTAGTGCGGCGAGAAAGTACAGCAGCTTCTCCCGACTAACCTTCCTACGGAACGCGACCGAACCGTCCGCCCGAGCACCGTGAAGCTGAAAGCTGCGCTTCGCCAGATCGATCCCGATGATGTTAACCTGTTCCATGGATGCCTCCTCCTCTGGGGGTTGGTCACACCACCACCTTGGCACACTGCGATGCCGTCGGGAGGAGGCGTCCACTCCATCAATTTTGGACGCCGATAACCCCCAATAGGGGGTCAATATTCCACGCCGAACAACACTCACGACGCCATCCTTGATCCGCAGGTCGAGAAACGACCGGAGATGTCCATGATCGATACTGCCAAAGTAGTTCGCTAAGTCAGCATCGATCACCCACCGGTGGCCCTGCTCCATGATGCCCATGCGCAACGCGCCCAGAGCATCGTGGGCTGACCGCCCAGGCCGGAAGCCATATGAGCAGGGTAGAAAATCCTGCTCATAAAGCGGCTCCACAAGCATCAGGATCGCCCGCTGCGCCACCTTGTCTTCAAAGGTCGGGATGCCGAGCGGTCGCTTCGTGCCATCCGCTTTCGGAATGTGGTGCCGTCGGACCGGCGGCGCGCGGTAGCAGCCTGACTTGAGCCGGTTCAGGAGATCCTCAAGATTGGCCTCCAGATCCGCCTCGTAGTCGGCCGCTGTCATGCCGTCGACCCCCGACGCCCCATCCTTCCGCGTCCGGCGAAACGCCTCGCGCATCCAGTCAATGTCGATCAGGTGATGCAGGGACGTGAACACCCTTTCCGGGTGCGCCCGCGCCTGTTCAGCTATCCACTGCTGTTTCGTAGACGTGTTAGTGGAACTCAGAGTTTCCTCCATCGTTTCCCATCAGCGGGTCTGTTCATGTGACACCTCCCTTCCCTCGGACGGGTCCCGGTGGACCCGGTTCCCCGCCGTCCGCAGTACTATGAAGGTGCTACGACTTCCTGCCTTGCTTGTCCTTCGGCTTATTGATTCGCCAGCCGGGTCCACAGGATGCCTGCTTCTTTGTGTTCGCAACCGCGCTCCCGTCGCCACACAGGTATGGCGTCGGGCCGGGGCTTTGTGTTTTCAGCCGGCACGCCCTGTTTCCGGCCTTCTATCCTGTGGGCAATGACAGGAGCTCCCAGGTTTCCTGGCGACCCATCCCGTGACTCTGCGCCGTTCTTCGACCCCGGACGACCCTTGGCGCCTCACCCGTGGCGGCGCTGCCGGTGCTGCCCCCAGCAGCACAAAGCTGAAGGCGTCATCATTGGAAATTTCGAGGCTCGATAGCGCCGCTTCATCACCCCCTGTGTACGCTTCACGACGTACGTTACCGCACGCCATGCAACACTCGGTTCCGGCTGGCGGGCTGCGCCTTTGCCGGGCGGGTGTCGAACCCGCTGGGCCGCGATGAAAGGTTTCAGTTAGATTTCATCCTCCTTTCCAGGACTTGGCCTGGCGCAATGCGCTTATTCGATGAAGTAGGCAGATGCGTGCGGTGACGAGGTAGCAGCTGCGCATTCCGATGATCCCGACCGATCGTTCCGATCGATCCCGACCACCTTTTCCTGCAGGTTTCACAAAGTCCCGGACAGTGATTTCAGTAAGTCCCGGACACCGATTTCAGTAAGTCCCGGACAGTGACGCGGGATCATCCGACAGTCGGATTTCGGGTGCGCCGTTTTGGCGATAACCCCTTGGCTTTTGCCGGGAGGGAACATGCCGAGACGGAAGCATACGAGACGAACGACTGTGAAGGACATACGGACGATCCTGCGCCTCAGTTGCGCGCATGGCCGATCGGTACGCGAGGTGGCGGACCGTTTAGGCGATCGAGGATGGCGTCGGCGAGTGTGGGATCATTGAGCTGGCGATGCCAGTCGGCGACCGGCAACTGACTGGTGACGATCACCGAGCGTCGGCCGAAGCGGTCGTCGAGGATCTCAAGAAGGTCGCGGGCCCGTGCCGCATCGACAGGCGCCAGGCCCCAATCGTCGAGGACAAGCAGATCGATCCGGGCGAGGTCGCGATACAGCTTCGGTATGGTGCCTTCTCCATGGGCGATCCGCAGATCGGTAAGCAGCCGCGGCACGCGCAGGTACTGGGCCTGGAATCCTTCGAGGCAGGCCTTGTGGGCGAAGGCACAGGCAATCCAACTTTTCGCACCAGTCGTCGATCTTCTGGGTCAGCGTCGCTTCCGCATAGAGCCGCCCGGACACGCCCATCGAGGCCACGAACACCTGCGCCTCGTGCTCGGCCCCGTCGATCAGGATCGGGACCGTCATACCGGCGTAATCGACGAACAGCCGCTCGCCGGGACAGCGGTTCTGGCGCATCGTCAGGCCCCGGCGCGGCCGCCATTCCCGGAACCGGCGGCACCAGGTCGGATAGCTCATGCCGTTGGAATGGGTCTCGCGCCATTCCTGCCACAGCAGCATTAGCGTCACGCCGCGACCGGATAAGCCCTTCTCGACCTTCGCCCAGTCTACCTCCGGCCAATCCGAAGCCCGAGGCCTGTGATAGAGCGCCGCCTCCAAGGCCTCCTCTTCCATGTCGCGGGCCTCCGGCCAGCTCAGACCCGAGTCCTCGAACCTCTCCAGGGTCTGCGCCACCGATCGGCGCGCAAGGCCGCAGTGGGTCGCGATGGCACGAGCGCTACGACCCTCTTCGAAATGAAACGCAAGAACCTTCTTCACCTTCCTCATCGGCAACCTTCCCTGTGCCATCGCATACCCCTCGGACAAATCGCGAAAATCCTTGGGATACGACGGCTCCCTGAGTCGTACCAAAACCTGCTGCCCGAAGGGGTGGCTTGTATGGGGATTTTGGTGTCAAGGCCCCTGATGAGGAGCGGGTTGATCATTGGGCGTAGCGGTTGATTGCGATCTCCCTTGCTTGCCATTGCCAAGCTGTTCTTCACGATCCGGGGGGAACGCCTTGCCGGGTGCCGCATTCTCGCAGCCACACGCTTGTATACGTCGGATATCACGCAATCCGTAACCATGATGCACTGATACGCATCGGCGGCGGCGGTCCAGGGCGGCGGGTCCACTCTACCTTTCGGCATTGGTAAGCCATGTCACCTCACCGGATTGCCACCACCCCGGTTCGTCAGGGCTGGATTACAAGAACCCTGGCCCGATCTCTCTTTCCGGATGATTACCGCGCGTGGTTGAAGACGACGCCTTCGGGCACGAGGCCCTGGGTGACGAAACGCCAGAGCGCGATCAGCAGTTTGCGGGCAAGAGCCACGATCAACTTCTTGCGGGCATTCCTGTCGGCCCCGGCGCGCGCCTGGTACCATTTTACGAGCGCGCAGTCCGGCTGATACCAGAGGAAACGCCAGGCAAGCTGGATCATGCCATGACGCACGCGGGCATTGCCGGCACGGGCCAGGCCCCTCTCGCGGCGTTTGGCGCCGCTCTCGTCCGGAGATCCGGTCAAACCGCCATAGCGTGCCACAGCCCGCCGGTCTGGCAGGTCACGCGACAGAGCCTCGCTGACGAGCATGTCCGCCGTCTCCATGCCAAGACCGCGGACCGTCGCCAGCAACCGGACCATCGTATGGGGCGCCTCATCCGGTGCTTCCTCAAGGTGCGTCTCCCGAGCTTCCTTGATCTCCTTGATCTGATCCTTGAGCAAACGCAGCGTTGCCATGTCGCGGCGCAGCTCGGCCAACGCATTGGGCGGCAGCGCCTCGCCAGTTGGCAAACGCAGATCGTCCAGCCTCTGCGCCGCCTCCTTCAGTTCCGGCTTGAAACCGCGGATGCCGAGGCACGTCAGCGTGGCCTTCATCCGATTGATCGCCCGGGTGCAATCGCGCGACCGCGCGCCGCGTTCCCGGTGCGGGATTTTCGCATCCTCTGCCTCGATCGAAGGAACCGCGACCATCCGGCAGTGCTCGACCTCTCCACGCAACCAACCGATGAAGGCCCGCATCAACAGCCGGCAATCCAGCCGGTCCGTCTTCGCGCGGCGCTGCTCCCGTTTCACCGGAATGCTGCTGGCATGAATGACATGAGGCTCGATCCCGTGGCGTTCGAGCCAACCAGAAGCCGCCACGACCCGCCTCGAAGGCAACGCAGATACGATTGACAGGGCAACCACGCCGCTCAGCCTCGTCGCGCCACCGGTGTAACAGCGACAACAGACCCTTCTCATCGGCGCCGAGCTTCTTCTCCGGCCGGCGTCGGAGGCCGGGAACAAGACCGAGAACGACCCAACTTGAAAGGCTCATATCGATCACGGAAACAAGCGTGCTATTTTCCTCAAAGGCGACGAGGGAACGGCTCAAATCATCGGTTCCGGGCATGGAGCTTCTCCTGTTTAAAGGGTGAACGAAAACGACGATCCTGCCACGGACTCGTCGCCTACCCCATAGCATCTACCTTGGTGAGATTGGGTGATCGCGGTAGGAACGCTGGTTGCCCAGCGCCCCCCGCGCAGATCCGGACGTGCCCGCTAAGGCATCCGGCTCCTCCCTTGGGTGCCACTGACGGCAAATCGGTGGATCGGCCACGGGTGCCGGATTTCCAGCTTGGGCCAGTGTTGCGCAGTTAGCTTTGCGATCTGCCCCCAGCTAAAGCGGTCCTTCTGCGATCTGCGGCGCATAATGGAGAGCCACATCCGCTTTAGGCGGACAATGAAGCGATTTAGGTACAGGAAGCTCAGCCGCCCGACGGCGCTTACTGCCGTTCGCCTGTTCGCGGACCTGGCGAAGCGACCCGTTGATCGTCGACGCGCTCATGGCGAGTACCGCGGCACGGATCTGCGGACCGAGTCTTATGTACCCGTGCCGTTCCATCGCCTCGACCAATGTCGGTATCAGCGCTTTCAGGCGTTTGCCACAGATGCGGTCCGATGCCTCCCACAGAACGACTATCGCTTCGCAGACCGCCTCGTCATAGATCCGCCGACTGGCCTTCGTCGCCGAGCGGCGCGCGGTGGCGTCGCACCGCGCAGCCGCATCGCGTGCTTTCGGTGAAAGCCGGTGATTGCAACGAATTCATCGAGAATGCGTGTCTTCTCGGCGCGCCCTACTACTGCGTACCGTCGTGCCAAGGCGTTAAGGGTCTCAGCATGGGAATGTGATGGCCGGCGATCCCGGCCCGTGAAACGGGTTCAGGTTGACCATGCGCAGCGGCGTGGCGACAGTGCCCCGTCCCGGCTCGACGCCAGCGCCCGGCCAATAGACGGACCAGGCGGGAACGCAAACATGGCCGGGCGGCGCCGGGGATTGGCTCGTCCCGTCCACACGCCGTATCGCCGTTGGCGGGAGGTTCTAGGCTAGAACTGGCGCACGAAACGGAGTTCGGCGCGGGTGCGGCTGTAATCGTACAGTTGCGCCGTTGATTCGCGCTCTTCGTTGACCAGCGACAGTTGCGGGCTGAAGCCACGGAAGGTGAATGCCCGGTTGAACACCGAGACACTCAGGATCCGAACCCGGTCCTCGCGCGGCGCGCCGTCAACGGTGAAGGGGAACCAGTTGCCCTTATAGGTCCGCTGCCGCAGCTCGGCGCCTCCCCCCAGTGTGAAGCCCCGGGGCAGAGCGATTGAAGCGCCCAGCCGCAGCCAGCGGCTCGAATTCTGCCATCTGACTGCATCCGGGCGGTCGCGCGCGTACCCGGCCGCGCCGTCAAGCCGCAAAAGCGGCGTCAGGAAAGCGGCCACGCCCAGCGAGAAGTCCCATACCGGCCCGTCCAGGTGTGTATCCCGGCGGAAGTTCCGTTCGTGCCACGAGGCCCGGCCGCTCAGCCTCAGCCGTGGGGCGAAGCGGTATCCCGTTTCCAAGCGGACACCCAGTTCACGGCTATGGGGCTGGCTCGCCAGCCAGCGCTGGCGAGCGCTAGCGAGCAGGCTGACTTCGGTGTCCCTGCGCACAAGCCAGCGCGGCCCCGCATGCGCCGACAAAAAGGTCTGATCGAAGTCGTTGCCGGTGTATTCACGCCGGGATGCGTTCGCGCCCATGCGAAGCCGCAGGCGGTCGTTCAGCGGATGCTGGTACTCGCCGCCTCCCCACAGGGCCACGCCTATCCCCGAGGTCGCGCTGGTGTCCGCGTCGCGGCGGAAGGGCAGGCCATTGATATAGATGATCTCCTCTTCCGAGACCGCACCGATGTTGCTATCCGGCGCGAACGAGAAGCCGAAACTTCCGCTCCAGCGCCGGCGCGCCCGGATCGCATTCAGGAAGCGCCCGATGTTGGCGGCCACCGCCGCAACAGGCTCGCCCGCCAGGACCCGCTCGAAGTGCTCGCGCGCCAGGCCGTCCTCGCCCTTGAGGAAGAACGCCCGCGCCAGTTCAAGGCGCACCCGCACCAGGCCCGGTTGGCCGACCAGGATGGCGTGCAGCGCCGCGATGGCCTCGTCCAGAAGTGCATCCCGCTCGTCTTTCGCAACACCCGGCCTCTGGGAGGCCTCAATCGCCGCCAGGGCGGCAAGAAAGTGGATGTTCGTGATCTCGGGATGATCCAGCGCCAGCGGACGCAGGAGAGCCAGGGCCTCGTCGAACCGGCCGCCTTTCATCAGCGTCCGAGCCTCCGTCATCCCTGTTTCGGGCGAGAGGCCCGTACCGTCCTGGGCGTTCGAGGCCGGAACGGCGAATACAAGAAAGACTAACGCCGCGAGTGTGCGGCAAAGCAGTTTGGGTGTCGTCGTCATCGGTGGCCACTTGGGTAAATGCTCAAAGAAAAAGAGGGCAATCCGATTTGGATTGCCCTCTCAAAGGTACGAAGTCTATCAGGTCAGGTGCTCATGCGTAGAACCTGGACCCCTTGGACTTGCTTTACTGCTTCCTCGCCCCGAAGCCGCCGGCCACCGAGCCGTTGCTGAAGTTGGCGTCGAATTCGCCGACCACGACGCCCGGCGCCACCCTGGCATCGTCATCGTCGTCGGCCTCAGTTTCAGGCGTTAGGCCGTGGAAGGTTCCGCTGAACATCCCTTCGGCTCCACCACCATTGGCCGTGCCGGAGAACGTGTTTTCGTTGTCGGCGCGCACTCCCTTCAAATTCACCGACCAAGCATCAGCCGCCTCACCGCCGGACAAGGCGAAGCTGTCAATGGTCCCCGTGACGGTGTTCTGCAGGTTGACGGCAACGTCGTCCCCTCCGAAATACGCTTTCAGAAGGGCGTCCGCCGTGAAGTGGCCGGAGGTAGCCGTGTCGATTTCACCACTGTCGGTGAACACGTTCCTCACGTACACGCCCGTGGCGTCGCCTTCGTAGGTCGCGCTGCCCTCGACATCGTTGAGTTCGCTCCCGGTGGAAGCATCAATCGACGAATTGGCGAAGGTCTCGACCTCGTTGTACGTGACCGCCCCGTCTTCCGTCGTCCGCTTTAGCCAGAAGCCGTAGTCCAGGTAGTCGGCATCCGCCACATCGGAGGTTGCACCCGCATCGGGAGTGAATACCCAACCATCGTTCATGGTGGTTATCACACCCTCCGCGTCGAGCGTAACCGTGCAGGCGGCGTCGCCATTGCACCTGTAAGTGCCGTCCGCACCATTGTAGGTACCCGCGGCTTCGAACGCTTCGTCGTCGGGAGTGGTGGTGTCGTTGAAAGCGAACGTCAACACAGCTCCGGTGCCGGCGGTAAACGCATCCGACATGACCAGCGCGCGAACGTCGGCACTGTTCTCATCGACAGCGAGAGCTTCAAACGTATCGTCGTCCGCCCCAACTTCACCGTCGTTCGTTGTGTCGGTGCTGACGTCCAGCGTCTGCCCCGCAACCATCGCGAACGCCGTCGCCTTTGGCGCTTCGATGTCGGTGCGGACGACCACCACCTCCTCGACTCCCTCACTGGTGTCGCGAACGTGCATGGTACGTCCACCACCGAGGTCCATGGTTTGCTCGAACTTCGGATCGTCGTCACCAGCCATGCCGGTGTCGGCGATCGTGACCGTCGTGCCGTCGCGATCACGTGCGATGGTCATCGAATAGGTGGTCATCTCACCAGTTGCCACACTGCCACCGATACCGGCGTCGACTATCTGCAGCCTCCGCTTCGATGGCTGTCACCTTGGTAGCTGCCGCGTCGGTCGCCGTCACAACATCTGCTGCGTCTGCGGCCGCCTGTGCCACTGTCACAGCGGTTCCAGCCGTTACGACAGCTGTTGCAGCATCATCAGCCGAAATAACAGCGGCCAAGTCCGTTTTCTGCTCTTTAGTCGCGCCCAGTGCACCTGTCTCGCGGGCGGTCATGGCTGCCGCTTCTAAATCATCGGCTGCCGTCTTCAGATCGTTAGCATTGTCGAGGCTTGCCTCGTCGGCCTGTGCGGTGACGGCCGCATCGTACGCCGTTTTGGCGGCGCTATATGCGGCAATGGCAGTATCGATGCCGGTCTGCAAGGCCATTACGATACCATCAACATCACCTGAGGCTGCGGTTGCAGCTGCGACCGCCTTCTGTGCCTCATCCAATTGCGCGGCAGACCCGTACGCAGCCAATCTAAGAGCTTCATCGGCTGCTGTTTTGGCCGCGGCAGCCGCCTCAGTCAAGGTATCGAGGTTCGCCTGGGTCATATCCGCATCGTATGCGGTTTTCGCACCGTCGTACGTTGTCGCAGTGGTTGCGGCATCAATCAAGGCCGCCACGCGGGCCGCTGCATGCTCGACACTCAATTCGATGGCTGCTACATCGCCGGAGGCCATCCCTGCGGCACTGACCGCAGCTTGCGCCCGGGCCAGCTGCACGGCAGACCCGCCCTATACGGCGTCAACCATTTTGTCCTGTAGCGACAACCAAGTTGGCCGGTTTTGCCGCTGTGAATGGACAGGAATTTCCTGGTGTGCTGTTTTCATTTTGAGTTTTTGGTTTGATTTTGTGCTGTCAGCTCGGCGCTTTGCTTTGGCTCTGAGCGGCTCGGCGTCTGTAGCTCTCGACGTTCATCTCAAGGATGCTCGCATGGTGTACCAGCCTGTCGACCGCGGCGACGGTCACGGCCTTATCTGGGAAGACCCTGTCCCATGCACTGAAGGGCTGGTTGGCAGCGATCGCGAGGCTTCGATTTTCGTATCGTCGTGCGATGAGTTCGAAGAGGACGGAGCTTTCGGCTCGATCTTTCTGGGCATATGTGATGTCGTCCAGAATGATGAGATCGAATTTGTCGAGTTTTGCGAGTGCGGATTCCAGGGTGAGATCCTTTCTCGCGGCCTGAAGTCTTTGCACGAGGTCGGTTGTTCGGCTGTAAAGGACGCGGTTTCCGGCCTCGACGAGGGCATGGCCGATGGCGCAGAGGATATGGGTCTTGCCGGCGCCGGAGTTTCCGATGGCGATGAGGTTGGCCCCGGTTTCGAGCCAGTCCCCGGCGGCGAGGACCTCGATGCGGGCCCGGGGTAAAGACGGGATTGCCTTGAACTCGAATGTCGCCAGGGTTTTCCCGCCGGGCAGCCCCGACTGGCCGAGGTAACGCCGGATGCGACGTTCCTCGCGTTCGGCCAATTCGATTTCGGCGAGGGTGGCCAGCAATCGGGCTGCGGGCCAGCCCTCGGCGTCGGCTTGCTCGGCAAATTTCTGCCAATGGCGTTGGAAGCTGGGCAGGCGCAAGGCCGTGAGCATGGCGGGCAACGCGTGTACATCGACACAGCTGGGGGTGGAGGCCTGTGTCATGCCCGGCCCTCCAGCAGAGCATCGAAGCTGGAAAGATCGGTGAGCCTGACCGGTGGATCATCCGGCAAGGTGGCACAGCGAGGCGCGAGCTGTTGCCGCAAGGATCGCGCCCTGGACAATCTGCCTGCGGCGAGGTCCCTGGCAATCAGCAGGGCCAGTTCTGCCTCGCAATTCTCGCTATGGGCCAGCCATAGCAGGTTTACCATGCGGCGGCAGGCTTGCTTGTGGGACACTTTTTCGGAGAGAAAGGTCCAGGCCCGGGCGTATTCGGATCGCGGAAAGAGCTCGTCACGATAGACGGAACTCGCCAGGGCCTGGGGCTTGCGGCGCAAGGCGTGAATGACATGCCGGTAATTGACGCAGTAAAGCCGGCTGCCACCAATGCGCCCGCGCAGGCGGGTATGGGTGACGACATGCGTCGCGCCGAGCCAGGCCTCGATACGGTCGTCGTAGACATGCACCCTCAGGCGCTGTCCGATGAGCTGGGAGGGCACGGAGTAGAAGACGCTGTGAACCAGGAAGCCGCCGGTTCTGACAACCCGCACCACGAGTTCGGTAAAGTCCGTGGTGCGCCGCTCGGGCAACGGCTTCAGCTTCGGCAACTCGACTTTGACCCTGTCCTCGCGGCGGCGGTTGCGGCGGGCGACAACCTCGTCGACAAACCGGCGCCAGGCGGCGATATCGGGAAAATCCCGGGACCCGCGCAGGATCAGGGCCTGGTCGAGCGCGACCTTGAGATGATTGTTGTGCGCCTCGACCGCACCATTCTCATGGGCTTCACCCGGGTTGTTGCGGCTCGGGATCATCCCGTAGTGCCGACAGAAATCCTCATGGCGCTTGGTGACGTCCTCGGCAGCGTCTTTGTCGAGATTGCGATAGGCGGCCGACAAGCTGTCGGTTCGACTTTCCAAAGGCGCACCGCCGAGCATCCAGAGCGCAGTCTGAAGGTTTTCGGCCAGTGCCGTGAAGCTCTCTCCGCCCAGAACCGGTGCGGCGTGTTCCCAGCCGCTGTAGGCAAGCACAAAATGAAAAAGACGATGAGCCAGGAAATGTCCCAAAATCGTCACGCCGAGCTTGCTGGCGTCGGTGAAATCCGACAGCCCCATGCGCCCCGGCTCCGGGGACTGGCTGAAAATGACATCGCGTTCGGGGCCGTGCAGGGCTCGCCAGTCCCGAACCCGCCGCTCCAGCGTCCGGCGCACCCGGTCATCGGGAAAGCCGTCTGGGTCCAGCATCTGCAGGTGGCGAAGCAATGTTACCGCCTGCACCGCAGACTCGCGCTCAAGGATCGGCACAAGCACCGTTGACCACACCGCTTCCAGCGGATCGGGAACGGTACGGCCGTGGATGGCCTTGCACTGGGACGGCAATACCGGACTTGCTTCTATCCGGCGCGCCGTTCGTTCGCTGAAACCGGCGCGGGCTGCGGCAACACGTTGGTTATGATAAGGACGATCGGGCATATAAAGTCTCACTTGCTGGTCGGTGATGGGTTTCCCCGGCATGCGGAACCTCCTTATTGGTCTAAGAGGTCTCCAGCTTGCCGGGCCACAGCGGCCAGCACCTACTTCACATCCCTCCCAAAATGACTGATCCGGTATCTCAAACCGGCATTCGGGCTATGCCCTCACTCCGGTTCGAGATACCGGCCAACTTGGTTGTCGGTACCGGCCAACTTGGTTGTCGCTCATCACACTCCATCCCGATCAAGATACGTCACCAATCAGGAGGGATAATATATTATCCATTGAGTCAAGTAAAGTATTATCCGAAATAATTTACTTTGCGCTGGGTTGGCCGCTTGCGCGGCTATTCCGGCCGGTAACTACCAATAACGAGAGCGGCCAGCGAGATATCTTCCGCATCGCGCGGATCGAGCGCAATCGGAGACTGATAACGAGGATCGGTACTGTGAGGAATGAGCCAATGACTGTCGTTACGGACGACATATTCTTTGACCGTAATTTCGAATTCGCCGCGGCCCCGTCTCCGTTGGCAAATGATTCGCTCTCCTGATTTCGCCGTTCGTCCGAGATCGGCGAGCGCCACGCAAATAAGAATCGTTCCGTCGGGGTATAGCAGATCCATCGATGGGCCCTGAACCAATAGGCCAAATCTAGGGACCCCGGGATACCGTCGTTCGGGTGGCACAGCAATCTCGAACCAGTCGCCTGGCGGCCACTCCAACGCCTCCACCCATGATCCGGCTTGAACGTGCCCGGTGACGGAAACGACCGTGAGTGGCGTGTTCCGGCTCTTCTCGATACCCCGGTCATCTTCGATGAGGTCGCTGACGGTGCATCCCAGTACGGTTGCGAGTTTCTCTAGCGTATCGTAGCGAGGGTGTTTGGAATGACCGCTGAGGATCGCTTTGACGGCGCCTTCGCTGAGGCCGGCATTAAGTGAGAGCGCACGTCGTGATAGACCACGCAATTCCATGTAGCCGAGCATCTTGTCGCGAAGCATATCTGCCATAGAAATAAATTACCCGCCGAGCGGCAGATCCAAATGGATATTATTTTGCCTAATTATGGCTTACATGCGCTGTGATTACAACGCAACCCAGAAGGATGGTGACGACTCGGCGCAACCCGCACCATTCGACATCGATCTTGAAAAAGGGCTAAAAAACGTAATCAATCCAATGTATTCTTTGCCTTGCGTGACAACAAACGCTAGGATCCAGCCGGCTAATCAGCCAGCAATTTAATACGGCATTTGCATTGGGGGAGTGTTCTATGCAGTTGCGAAAGCCGCAAGAGGGAAGGTCGGCGCTTCTAAAAAACGGCGGCAGTCTGGATGCTGTCGGGACTGTTCGCTATTAGTCCGGTGGCTGCGTCGTTCGGCAAGTCCAGGGTACTTTGGCCAACAATGTTAGATCGCTGAAGACGCAAGACGATGTGTTGCAAAACGAGGTTATTAGGACTTCCGCGGACAGCGCTTCGGAGCTGGTGTTTCGAGACGACACGACGCTGACGATTGGTCCGAACGCCGAAATCACCCTCGACACCTTTGTTTTTGATCCCGACCCCGCTAAGGGCAAGGTGATCATCAACCAGACGATCGGTACGATCCGCTTCGTGTCGGGTAAGCTTGCGCAAGCGGCTTACGAAATCAGGACGCCAACCGCGACGATCGGAATACGCGGTACAGTGTTTACCGTTACGGTTGCAGCCAACGGTGCGACAACGGTATCGGTTACCCAAGGTGCCGTAGCCGTAACCAATGCGGCCGGCGTATCCCAGACGGTTGGATCTGGTTTATCGTCATCGGTCAGTCCGGCGCCGCCCGGTGGCACGCCGCCGCCACCGACGCCTCCCGGACCGCCACCGGCTAACGTGGTCGCGTCGGTGAATCAAATGAACGCAACCGTTGGTCAAGCCGCGGCTGGTACCGGTACGGCTGCTGGAGCTGGAGCCGCACAGGCCGGCCTCGCCGGACTCGGCCTTGGTACAATCGCTATCGGTGCGGCGGTCATCGCTGCAGCGGTCGCAGTAGGTGTGGCAGCAGCTAGCGAGGACGACCCCACACCAGTTGTTGCGACGACGGCGACAACGGCAACAACGGCAACGACCGCGACACAGTAAATTCTAGTTTCCGGTGAAATGAACGGCGCTCCTTAACGGGGCGCCGTTTCTTCTTGGTCAGAGGTATTGCGGGCTATACTGCCGCGCTTGGCCGTCGCATGACCTCTCGGTACCAGCGCGTGGCATGGGCGTGCTCGGGCGGGAGTTTCATCTTTATCCAATCTGCAAAATCAACTGTCACTTGAGCTGTAATGTCAGCGATCGTGTAGCTCTCGCCAGCGACATAAGGAGTCCGCGCGAGCTGGGTATTGAGGGCTTCGAAAAATCTTGTCACTCGCTCACGACCGCGGGCCGCAAGTTCGGGTATCTGAGCGACGGCCTCGGGGCCGGTCAGCGCTCGCCCTGCGAGGCCCCTGGCCTTGTTACGAAATGCCTCACCAGCTGCGAGAAAACCGTCTATTTCGAATCGATGGGTCCACATCGCAACAACGGCTCGCTCGCGAGCGCCGATCCCCATCAGCGGCGGATCGGGATAGACCTCTTCGAGATACTGGCATACAGCGACTGCTTCGCTGATCGACGTACCGTCGTCGAGTTGGAGAACCGGGACCGTACACCACGGGTTTAGCTCACGAAATTCGTCGGAGAGATGCTCGTTACGACGCAGGTCAATCTGAACGGTGGGGATCTCGATCCCCTTTTCAGCAATAAATATGCGCACCCGCCTCGGGCTCGGCGCGGTAGTGCAGTCATAGAACTTCATGTGCTCCCCCCAATGCTAAGGTGTAGTAACCGGACAAGCTGAATGGCTAACTCTCGCCGCTGATGAAGCCATGCCCAATTTGCGAGAACCGATGATGCCCGACATAGACGCAATTGATGGAAGAAATAATCTCGATAACCGCTTGCAAACCGATTGCATCGATCTGGTTTTTGATCGCCCTGCAAATGAAATGGGCGACTGAATGAATGGGTGGACACAACCGCTTGCGCCGGTTCACGCCGTCGTGTGGTTGGCATTCGTTCGCTTTATCGAAAATGACGCGCCACAACGGGCCGGTGCAATAGCGTTCAGTGCGTTGTTGTCGCTTTTTCCGTTTGTTCTCTTTCTTGGATGGCTTGCTGGATTCCTGGCCAGCGTCGATGCGGTCAAGCGATTTCTCTTCTACGGCTTTGACCTGCTGCCGAGTGATGTTGACCTGACGCTACGGCCAGCAATCGAGCAGGTCCTCGAAGGCCGCCGCGGCGGCGTCGTCACAATCAGCATTGTTATCGCACTGTGGGCAGCGTCAGCCGCGATCGAGGCGTTTCGTTCTGCTTTCAACCGCGCTTATGGGGTGAGTCAGCCAAGGCCCTTTTGGTTTCGTCGTCTACAGGGCTTGCTTTTCGTCGTGGGCGGAGCGATCGCTGCGATTTCGATCATCTGGGCAGGTATCGTGTGGCCACTGCTCGTGGCTCTCTTGCCCGAATTTCTTACCAGCGCCGATAGGCATTTTGCGACGGTCGTAATCCTTCCTTACGTCTTTGCGGTCTTAACGACGTTTGCGACAAGCGCTGCGTTCTATCATTGGCTACCAAATGTCCCCCAGAGATGGCGCGACGTCGTGCCAGGAGCGTCGCTCGCTGCAATATTGTGGCTCGGTCTAGCGGCACTCTTCTCGTGGTATTTAAAGCAAGCGACATTCTATGCCCTCACCTACGGCAGCCTTGCCGGGATCATTATTACTCTCGTGTTCTTTTATTTCAGCGCCGGCATTCTGATCTTCGGCGCCGAGTTCAACGGCGTTCTACACGAACGCCGCCTGTCGGCAACGAGTGACTAAGGTTGCCGACACTACATGTTTTGTTGATAGTCAATCGATTGAAGCGAACTATTCAAGTGCTATGATGCCAATGGTCGTTATCGATCTATCAATAAACGATTCTTCTGGTACCCCAATATATGGCAGATGACTACGATCTACTTGTGATCGGCTCAGGACCGGCCGGTCAACGGGCCGCTATCCAGGCCGCCAAACTAGGCAAACGGGTCGCAATAGCCGAGCACAAGGCTGTCGTCGGCGGCGCCTGGATCAACACGGGAACGATTCCGAGCAAGACCATGCGCCAGGCGGTCTTGCATTTATCCGGTTTCTACGAGCGAGCGATCTACGGGCCGGCGTATCAAGTGAAGAAGAACATTACCATTGCGGATCTGTTGCAGCGGGCCTCTCACGTCATAAAAAACGAAATCGACGTCACCCTGCACCAACTGCAGCGTAACGACATCGAGGTGTTGCAGGCGACCGCGTCATTCGTAACCCCGCACATGGCAACGCTGAAATTCGTCAACGGTCACGTTCAGAATATTAGTGCGGCCAGCTTTATCGTCTCGGTCGGCACCGAAACGACGAAGGACCCGCACATTCCGTTCGACGGACAGTTGGTGTTTACCAGTGACGATGTTCTCGAACTCCAAGCTCTTCCCAGGACACTGGCTGTGATTGGTGCCGGCGTTATCGGGCTGGAATATGCAACGATATTCTCCACACTGGGCGTGCGGGTCACAGTCATCGACCAACGGCAGCGGATGTTGGAGTTTGTCGATCACGAGATTATCGATACCTTGGCGCACCAGATGCGTCAGCGGCGCATGACGATGCGTATAGGCGAGCATGTCGCCACCGTCGAAATTTTTGCCGACGAAGAGCGTGGGCATGATCGCGTGCGGATCATCCTGGAAAGCGGAAAACAAATCGTTGCCGACAAGGCCCTCTATTCGATCGGGCGGACGGGGGCTACGCGAATGCTCAATCTCGGTGCGGCAGGGTTGACCTCGGACGAGCGGGGCCGGATCGAGGTTGATGAAAACTACCAGACTACGGTCCCCAATATTTATGCGGTTGGCGATGTCATCGGTTTTCCAAGCCTGGCGTCAACTTCCATGGAACAGGGACGACTCGCCGCTTGTCATATTTTCGGAGTGAAGACCAATTCAGTGCCCGAGTTGTTTCCGTACGGTATCTATACAATTCCGGAGATTTCAATCGTCGGAAAGTCAGAAGAAGAGCTGACGGCAGACGGGATTCCCTACGAAGTTGGTAAAGCGACCTATAGCGAGATAGCGCGGGGCCAGATCATCGGTGACTCGTCGGGCCTCCTAAAGTTGATTTTCCACATCGATACGCGGCAAATACTGGGCGTGCATATTATTGGCGAAGGTGCGAGTGAACTGATCCACATCGGCCAGGCTGTGCTCGCCCATGGCGGTCCGATCGACTACTTCGTCAACACGGTCTTTAACTACCCGACCCTTGCGGAGTGCTACAAAACCGCGGCGCTCGATGGGATCAATAGATTGGCCTAAACGAGCGGCTATCAAAGAGTCATCAAATCGCCCGAGTACTTAGGATTCTTCCCGGTTTGATCGGCGCGATCGTGGCCTACGTTGCGCTGCAATTCACCCAGGTAATTGGGCTCGCCGGCGGTTGGTTCGAGCTACTGATTTTTCTGCTCATCTACATCGTCGTCACGAGTGTTGTCGAAGCCGGCATGCGCACTTATGGGAAGACGCGTTCGTTAGACTAATTCTGCCCCGTCAAGGTTCACGCGGATTCGGATTATGCGGTCGTTGCCATACCCCTTGGTGCGCGAATAACGGTCGGCCGTTGGGGAAGTCGGCTCGCACCGTGCCGCTCACGCGATCCAACCGCGGGCATAGAAAAGAGTTGTCAAAGTTGCGAAGCCGAAACTCGCAATGATAATGACGATAACCTTGCCAACCAGCGCAGCAAATTGACGAACTTGCTTACGCCGGTTTTGGGGGCGCCGCTGCGCCAGCGAGCCGAACACGGATGGGTCGATTGGACTACCTCGCTTTTCTGCGGCTCGGACGCCGAGCGTATCTTGTGGGGTGCCATCATTATCGGCGGACCGTAACTGGTTGAAACGATCGAGTGCGCGACCCCGGAGCCGATTGGGCCTTGGTGCTGTAGACGGTCCATTCTCGAACGAAGTGGGTACCCTCGTCATAGTCCTCCTGAACAACTTTTGTGGCTTCAACGCGCCCTCGTTTGGCGAGCTGGCGGGCTTCGTCTATGGCGACTTCCCTGGCTTCGTCGTCGTACCGGGAATCGAGTAACCAACGACCACCCGATAACGTGTACACCTCGTAGCTTACTTGCATTGACGCCCCTCCCTGCGGACACCCCACGTTTGTGGATCCCTAAGCGAATCGATTTCAAGATCGATCTCTCGGATCACGCAATCGTCAGAGCATCTATTTGTGCGGATTACCCTACTGTTTGGGCGGTTAGGTACAATTGGGTCTGTCTTGGGCATTTATTAGGGCTATTCCCGATTCGATGCGGGGGAGGGGGCATGTATACTTTCGGGTACAACCTGTTGGTGAGTTAGTGGAATCAAGGCACTACCTAGGCGTTGAGAACTCCCCCAATGACATGTTGGCTAATAGATCACCCCTGATGCGAAGGCCGGGCCGCCGAGATGCAGAAACCTAGTCGTCTAAGAAAATCCCGAACATCGGGCGACGCGGAGGGTTATCCTCGACTCGTCGATGACGCCGCCGACTTGGGCGATACCCGCGACGGCACCAACGCAGCGCAACAAGCTCTCCGCGAAAGCGAAGATCGTTATCGCGAGTTAGTGGAAGGATCTCTTGCCGGCACCCTTGTCACGCGTGGTGAGGCGACGTTGTTCGCGAGCCGGCGCTTGGCGGAAATTTTCGGTTATCTGGTCGAAGAGTTCCTCGCACTTGAGTCGATTTACGAGATCGTCGCGCCGAGTGATCGCGAGCGGTTGAGGAGATACGAGGAGTCGCGACTCGCTGGAATGCCGGCGCCGGAAAGGTACGAGTTCGAGGGCGTTCGCAAGGACCGCACACCGGTTTGGGTCGAAATTAGCGTCGGTGTCGTTTCGTGGGAGAGCGAGGCGGCCATTCAGGCCACCATAATCGATATCACAGACCGTAAATGGGCCGAGCAGGCCCTTGCCGAAACTGCGGATCAATATCGAGCCCTCGTCGAAGGCTCGATTGAAGGGATCCTCATTCGTTACGGCGACAAGCCGATCTTTGTAAACGACACGTTCGCCGAAATGTTCGGCTACACGACTGACGAAATACTGGCACTGGATTCGATCGACGCGCTGCATGCCCCGCACGAGCGCGAACGACTTCGGATCGACCAGATAAATCGTATGCGCGGCAGGGAAGCGCCTTCTCGTTTTGAATTTGAGGGCGTGAGCCGGGACGGTGTTCAGATATGGCTTGAGACCAGTGCGCGCGTCGTTGCATGGCGGGGGAAGTTGGCAATCCAATCTACCGTCATCGATATCACCGAGCGCAAACGCGCGGAACAGGAGCTTAGGGAATCTGAGCAGAAGTTCCGGAATCTGATCGAGGGATCGATTGAAGGGATTTTGATTCGTCGAGGCAATAAACTCGTTTTTGTCAATCAGCACCTGGCCGAAATCTTTGGATATTCGACCGACGAACTGCTTGGGTTGAAATCGATTGACGCGCTATTTGTGCCAGCCAGTCGCTCCCTTATGCGGAAGTTCTACCGCGACAGAGTCCGTGGGGACCCGGCGCCGGAACGATATGAGTTTGAGGGGAAACGCAAGGACGGATCGCGGGTTTGGCTTGAGGTCAGCGTTCGTGCCGTTGTATGGGAGGGTGCACCGGCGGTGCAAGCAACGTTGGTTGATCGCACCCAACGCAGGCTCGAGGAAGAGAAACGCCGCGACAGCGAGGCTAAGTTCCGCAACTTGGTCGAGGGCTCGATACAAGCGGTGGCGGTGGTCGATCGCAAACTGCGTCCGCGGTTCGTAAATCCAGCGGCGGCAACTATGTTTGGCTTTGATAGTGCCGAAGAGTTGCTGTCGATCGAAACGCTTTATCCTCATATTGCCGCGAGCGATCGAAAGCTTCTACGTCAACAATTTAAGCGGCGCCTTGCCGGCGACGATGTGCCGGCTAGTTACCAATTTCGGGGCATTCGCAAAGACGGTACGGAAATCTGGTTGCAGAACCTGGTTCGCACTGTTGATTGGGATGGTGAAAAGTGTGTCCAGGCGACCCTGATCGATATCACTGATCGAAAGCGGGCCGAGCTTGCCGCAGTGGAAGCGCGAGATTCGCTGCAACGAATAATTGATACGATACCGGCGATGGTGAGTGTCAAGGATCGAGAACGCCGCTACACACTGGTCAACAAATATCTACGAGATAGGTTCGGGACAAGCGTGATCGGTAAGCGGGCGAGACTGTCGGCACCGACCACACGACTTCTAAAACAGGAGGACGAGCAGGTCCTGGAAACGGGGGAATTGCTTCCGTTCCACGAAGCTGAGTTGACCTTCAAAGGAGAAAGCAAGACCTGGTTACAAACGAAAGTTCCGCTAAAAAACGACGCTGGCGAGGTCGACCATATCCTTAGCGTTTCGTTTGACATCACCGAACGAAAACGCGTCGAGGAAGAGCTCAGGGAGAGCGAAGCTCGCTACCGAAGTTTTATCGAACAGGCGAGCGATGCCGTCCTTATTCATTCTGATGGAATTATCGTTCTAGCGAATTCCTCAGCTGCCGATCTGCTGGCTGCTGCGTCCGCTGACGAACTTCACGATCAATCGATGATGGCGTTCGTTGACCCATCGACGCATGACTTGGTTAAGGATCGGGTGGGCCGAATCCTGAAGGGTAAGACCGGCGTCTCGCCGGTCGAACAAATTTGGCGGCGGGTCGATGGCGAGCGGGTCGAGGTTGAAGTATCCGGAAGCTATGTCCATTGGCACGGTCGACCAGCGGTGAAAGTTATCGCGCGTGACATCACCGAGCGAAAGAAAGACCGATGCCGATCGGCGGATGTTGCAATATGCCGTCGATAAGGCGGTGGATGCGGTCTACTGGATGCGGCCTGATGGCGGCTTCGACTATGTCAATGACGCGGCCGCTCGAATGCTGGGTTACACGCGTGACGAGTTGCTGGCACTCCATGTGTGGACCATCAATCCAAACCTCTCTTCTCGGGATTGGCCCAAGCGATTCGCGGAGATCAAGAAGGGGTCGCGTCGGAGCGAGGTAATCGAATACACCCACCGCGCTAAGGACGGTACCCTAATCAAAGTAGAAGCAACAACAAATTACGTTCGCTTCGGTGACGAGGAATTCGCGTTCGGTTTCGTTCGCGACGTCCGCGAGCGAAAGCTCACGGAAGCCGCACTACAAATGACGCAATTCGCGGTCGACTCCGCCAGTGATGCGGTTTACCTGCTCCGGCCCGACGGCAGCTTCGCCTACGCCAACGATTCCGCCAGCGCGATGCTGGGTTATTCGCGAAGCGAGCTTGAGTCGATGGCGGTGTTTGATATCAATCCGGATCACACACAGCAGACCTTTAAGAGGGCGTTTGGCAGATATAAACGCAAACGGGGTCCCGCATTTGTCGAACAACGTCATCAAGCCAAAGACGGGCGCATCGTGCCGGTCGAGATTTCCGCGAATTACTTTAGTTTTGGCGAGCAAGAAGGGCTATTTGCGTTCGCGCGTGATATTAGCGAGCGCAAAGCGACGGAAACCTCTATGCGCGAAAGCGAGGCGCGCTATCGCAGCGTGGTCGAATTGTCGCCCGATCCGATCCTTATCAATTGTGAAGGCAGAATCGCGTTCATCAACTCGGCCGGACTTGAACCCTTGGGATTCTCTCACGAGAGTGACATCGTCGGTAAGGATGCGCTGGCTTTTCTCCACCCTGAGTCGAGAGAAACGGTTACCAACAGGGTACGCAGAGCGCTTGATGCGAAAACCGGCTCACCCCCCGCCGAACTCAAATGGGTTCGACCCGACGGTGTCGTGGTTGAGTTGGAATCGTCGACGAGCTTTATCAGCTGGGAAGGTAAACCGGCGCTTCAGGTCGTTGCGCGCGATATCACGCAGCGAAAGCGCACGGAACAAGCTCTACAGCTCACGCAGTTTGCCATCGATCAAGCCTCGGAAGCGGTTTACCTGATCCGGCCAGACGGACGATTCGATTACGCCAATGCTGCGGCCAGCGAGATGCTTGGCTACTCCCCGGAAGAGCTGAGGTCGATGTCGGTCCAAGACATCAATCCGGAGATCACGACGTCCTCGTGGAAGAAACGCTTTGCGCTGATCACCGAAGGCACGTCAGGCACCTTGTTCACCGGGCAAATGCACAAAGCCAAGAACGGCGATCTGATCCCCGTTGAGATCTCCGGCAACTACTATCGCTTCGGCGAAAACGAGGGCATGGTTTCGTTCGTCCGCGACGTGAGCACACGCGTCGCCACTGAGACCGCAATGCGAGAGAGCGAAGCACGTTATCGTTCCGTCGTCGAGCAGTCACCGGATGCGATTTTTATCAATTGCGAAGGCAAGCTGGTGTTCGTCAACTCGGCCGGTGCCAAGCTGTTCTAGGCGAAATCAGTCAGCGAGTTGATCGGGCGCGATGCGATAAGCACGATTCATCCAAAGACTCGCGAACTCGCCCGGCAGCGTATCAAAAAGGTCATTGAGACGAAGGCGACGGTACCGCCCACAGAACAACAGTGGGTCGGGATCGATGGCACGGTGTTCGCGGTTGAATCAACCGCGAGCTATGTGGTGGCTGTGTCTCGAAAGTGGTGGAAATTTGAGGATGGCGTAATCTCCGGGTGACAAGACAACCACCCAACCGGCGGCTAGCACCGCCAAGGAGATCACGCCATGAAGAACACTACCGAGACTTCCGCGCTTTCGCTACTGGCCAATGACGCCGGCTATGATCCGCTCGAGGACCGGCTGCGGGAGAACATCAGATCCACGATCGAGGCCGTTTTTGAGGAGGAACTTGCGCAGTTTCTCGGGCGCTGCCGATACGGTCGAGAGGACGCGCTTCGGCAAGGGTATCGGAACGGGCACCGGGAGCGGCAACTGACGGGGACATTCGGGACCGAGAGGGTGAGCGTGCCGCGTGCACGGATCGTTGAGGAAGACGGTCGGGCGTCGGAATGGCGTTCGCGGGCGCTGCCGCGCTACCAGCGGCTGACCAGAAAGGCCGAGGCGCTGATCGCTTCGGTGTATCTGTCCGGAACCAACACGCGGCGGGTGAAACGCGCGCTGTTCGGGCTCTTCGGGGGTGCTGTGAGCAAGGACGTTGTGAGCCGGGCGTGGCGCAAGGTGAAGGTCGATTGGGACGCCTGGTGCAGCCGTGGCCTCGCGGATGAGGATATCGTTCGGCTGATCCTTGACGGCACTGTGATCAAGACCCGACTGGATCGCAAGGCCACCAACATCTCGGTTCTCGCGGCTATAGGGGTGCGCCGGGATGGCCAGAAGGTCTTGCTTTCGATCGGGAATATGGGCGGAGAAAGCCAGGCGGCGTGGCGCCAGTTCCTCGACGACCTTGATGCGCGTGGACTGAAACGGCCCGGGTTTGTCATCGTCGATGGCGCGCCGGGACTGGAGGCGGCTCTGTCGGCGCTTTGGGGCGATGACCTTCCCGTTCAACGCTGCACCGTGCACAAGCACCGCAACCTTCTGGGTCATGCTCCCAAACACATGCATGACGAGCTGAGCGAAGATTACCGCGATATGATCTATGCCGACACTGCCTCCGAGGTGGAAACCCGCCGCAAGGCGTTTGTCCGCAAGTGGCGGCTGAAATGCAGGGCCGTCGCGGACAGCCTCGCAGAAGCGGGCGACAAGCTCTTTACCTTCACGCGCCTGTCCAAGAGCCAATGGAAATCAGCCCGAACGACCAACGCCATTGAGCGTCTCAACGAGGAGTTCAAGCGCCGGATCAAAACACAGACCGTGCTGCCGTGTCCCGAAACAGTGCCGATGCTCCTCTGGGCGCTCCTCGCTTGCGGCCAAATCCAGATGCGCAAAGTCGATGGATGGGAAACCCTCGATCAGCTAATCGCCGACGAAACCCTTGACCGCGCGGCCTGACCGCCGCAAAACTCAACCCGCTCGGAGAGGCGCCAAAACCAATTTCCACCACTTTCGAGACACAACCCTATGTGGTTTGGGGCGGTACACCTGCATTGCAGGTCGTGGCGCGGGACATCACTGAACGCAAGCGGACAGAACACGTTCTAAAGCTAACCCAGTTCGCGGTTGATCGTGGGTTTGATGCAGTCATAAGAGTGTCGCCTCAAGGTAGCTGCGTCGATGCCAACGATGCCGCCTGCCAGCTACTCGGCTACACGCGCGACGAGATCCTCACGATGGGTCTACCCAATTTCGTCGTCGGACTTTCGAAAAAGCGTTGGCACGAGACGTTTTGCGAACTTCGAACAGCCGGCCGGCAGTCCCTGTTTCGCGATTACCGACGTAAGGACGGTCGAACGGTGCCGGTTGAAGTCTCGATCAACTATCTTCGCTTCGATGACGAGGAGTACGCGATCGGATTTGCGCGGGATATATCGGAGCGAAAGCGAGCGGAAGATGCGCTCAGGCTGACTCAGTTCTCCGTTGATACCGCCGCCGACCCGATCGTTTGGATCAAACCCGACGGGCGCTTCGCCTACGCCAACATGGCTGCCGCAAAACACTTCGGGTACGCCTCCGACGAGCTGTTGAAGTTAACCATCGCTGACATCAATCGAGGCATATCGATCAATTCGTGGAAGGATCTATTCCATCGGCTTAAGCGGAAGCGGACTCAGATGCGTGAATACGAGCACCTTACCCGTGATGGACGTACGGTGCCGGTCGAGATCACGGACAACTACATCAAATTTGGCGATGCGGAATATGTCCTCTCTTCCATTCGCGATATCACCGAGCGCAAACGCCACGAAACGGAGTTGAAGGAAAGCGAGGCAAGATACCGACGCCTGATCGACCAAGCGCCGGACGCCATACTCATCGTGGATGACAAGCAGATCTTGTTTGCTAACCCGGCTGCAGCAAGCCTACTTGGGTATCGGCGTCCGCAACTAATCATGGAACGCACGCCGTTCGATATTGTTGAGCCGGATGTGAGGAAAGATGCGATTCGCCGTACAAGGGGATTGCTGACCCGATCGGAATCCGTGGCGGCAACCGAACAGCGCCTGTTGAAGCGTGATGGGACGACAGTCGAGGTCGAAGTAACCGGCAGCCCAATACGCTGGCTAGGCCGCGCCGCGGGTCATTTCATCATCCGCGATATTACCAAACGCAAACGAACTGAAAACGCGCTTCGAATGACGCAATTCGCCATCGACAACAGTTCCGACGGCATAACTTGGCTGGATAGAAAAGGCAATTTCTCGTACGTCAATCAAGCGATGGCCAGATTGCTCGGCTATTCGATCGAAGAACTTCTAAAGATGAGAGCGACCGACCTAAACCCACATCAAACTTTGAAGGGGTGGGGCGAGCTCTTCGATCGTCTTCGCACCATTGGCGTTGCAACCGATGAGTATGTTTTCCAAAGGAGAGACGGGAGCTCGATCGCGGTCGAAGTGATTGACAACTACTTTAAGTTCGGCGATCGAGAGTATGTCTTCTCTTCAGTTCGCGATATTTCCGAGCGCAAGCAAACCGAGGATGCGCTGCGCATGACGCAGTTTGCCGTCGATACGACCTATGACGGTATTTTCTGGGTCGACCGGGATGGCCGCTTTGCTTATGGGTCGTGTCCCAGGACGTGGTGTAGGAGTTGTTGGAGCCTCTGTTAGCTGTGGGTAGGCGGCTTGCCGTAGCGACCGCCGAGAGTCTGGCGTAGGCAAGCCGGCTATCCACAGCGGAGGCCATCGCGGTTCCGGTTTAGGGTTGGGCTAGTGCAAACCAACCTGACCCGAAGGAGAACCACGATGACCCAGGACATGATGACCCTGCGCGCGCTTTTGGAGAAGAGCTCCGATGCCGATCTGCTTCGCGAGATGATCGGCTTCACGGCCGAGCGGCTGATGGCACTGGAGGTCGAGGGCCTGACCGGCGCCGCTCACGGCGAGCGCTCGGCGGATCGTATCACCCACCGCAACGGCTACCGCGACCGGTCCTGGGAGACGCGGGCCGGCACGGTCGAGCTGAAGATCCCGAAGCTGAGGAAGGGGAGCTACTTCCCGGGCTTCCTGGAGCCGCGGCGGATGGCCGAGAAGGCGCTGGCTGCGGTGATCCAGGAGGCCTACATCCAGGGCGTGTCGACCCGCTCGGTCGACGACCTGGTGCAGGCCATGGGCATGTCGGGCGTCTCCAAGAGCCAGGTCTCCAGGCTGTGCGGCGAGATCGACGATAAGGTCAACGGCTTCCTCGATCGATCGCTGGAGGGCGACTGGCCCTATCTGTGGCTCGACGCAACCTATGTAAAGGTGCGCGAGGCCGGGCGCATCGTCTCGGTCGCGGTGACCGTGGCTGTGGCCGTCAACGACCAGGGCCGCCGCGAGGTCCTGGGCATGGCGATCGGCGCGTCTGAGGCCGAGGCCTTCTGGACCGAGTTCCTGCGCTCGCTGGCCCGGCGCGGGCTGCGCGGCGTGAAGCTGGTGATCTCCGACGACCACAAGGGCCTGAAGGCCGCCGCGACCCGGATCCTCGGCGCCACATGGCAGCGCTGCCGCGTGCACTTCGCCCGCAACCTGCTGGCCCATGCCGGCCGCCAGGGCCGGCGCGTCGTCTCCGCCTTCGTCGCCACCGCCTTCGCCCAGGAGGACGCCGACAGCGCGAAGGTCCAGTGGCGCCAGGTCGCCGACCAGCTCAGGCTCAAGGTGCCCAAGCTGGCAGTTCTCATGGACGAAGCCGAGCACGACGTCCTCGCCTACATGAGCTTCCCCAGGGAGCACCGCCAGAAATTGCACTCCACAAACCCGATCGAACGGCTCCATGCCGAGGTCAAGCGTCGCACCAACGTCGTCGGTATCTTTCCCAACGAAGCCGCCATCACACGGCTCGTCGGCGCCATCCTTCTCGAGCAGAACGACGAGTGGGCCGTCTCAAGGAGATACATGACGCTGGAATCCATCGCTCCGCTGAGCGATGATGTCCCCATCACGCTGCCCACCGTGGCAGCCTGAACGTCCCGGCCCTACCCGCCGGGAGCAGCGTAGAGCGCAACGCTCTTACACCACTCCGCGGGACACGATCTGCTTATGCCAACGAAGCCGCTGCGGAAATGTTGGGCTACACGTTGCAAGAGCTTCTCAAGTTACGAATTCCAGATACCAGCCCGTGGCAAACGATTAAAGCATGGCGATCCCAATTCGACGAACTCCGGCGCGTCGGCACAAAAACCGACGAACTCCCACTTCTGCGGCGAGATGGCAGTTCGGTTGCCGTCGAAGTAACCGACAATCACTTCAAGTTCGGCGAGCGCGAATACATTTTTTCCTACGTTCGCGACATTACCGAGCGCAAGCGGACCGAAAGTGCGCTGCGGCTCACACAGTTTGCCGTTCACAACGCCTCCGACGGCATTATCTGGACCGGGCGTGACGGCGAGTTTGCGTACGCGAACGAAGCAGCGGCGCGTTTGCTTGGCTACGAGAGCGGCTCCGAAATTACCGGATTGAACGTTACCGACATCAACCCAGTGCAGACACAGCGAAGCTGGGAGCGCCTATTTGAGGAAAACTGGGTATCCACTTCGCTCTCGTATCCCCTACATTTGGTTTCCGAGGCTGCGATGACCGCCGACTAGGCCCTTGTAGGGGACCGGCTCGTGCTGCACCGCCTGCTGGAGCAGTCGGAAGAAAAGCAGGCCACGAGCCTGCGAACGGCGGCGATTGAATCGGAAAGTGAACTCGTCGAGATAGTAGTCGAGATGGTCGGCATCGATGGCACCATGGTGGATGCCCAGCCACCAGCGATCAAGCAGAGCGGCCACGCGATGCACTCGTGGCATGACGATGTGGGCCGGGTCGCCACTGGCGGAAATGGATCTCGGCTGGTGGTCATAGCCTTGGTTCGCCAGACCACTGTAGGCTGACCAGCCATCGGTTCGGACGGTCGCGCCAGGCGCCACGGTTGTTTGGACAAACGGGATCAGGCTCCTCGCAGCCACATCCTCGACGCGGCTCATTCGGATCCGGCCAGTGCCCCGCCCTCGGACTTCCGCCGCAATCGCGACGATCGACTTGGTCTTCGTCTGTCGCCCCACGACGCCGGTTTCCCGGCCGCCCACATAGGTTTCGTCCACCTCGACCGCGCCGCCCAGGAGATCACGCCCCGGCCTCACCATGGCGCGCCGCAACTTGTGCAGCCAAGCCCAGGCGGTCTGATAACTGCCCAGGCCAAGAATGCGTTGCAGGCCGAGCGCACTGACCCCGTGCTTCTGGTTGGTCACGTACCACATCGCCTGGAACCAAAGGCGCAATGGCTTTCGAGTGCCCTCGAAGATCGTCCCCGCCGTCACCGATGTTTGACGCTGACACCGGTTGCATCGCAACTGACCCCGCGCCGTCGGCCAGGCGTCGGTTCCGCAGCAAGACGGGCATCGAAAACCTTCCGGCCAACGAACACGCCCAAGAAACTCCGCACACGCCGTCTCCGACACGAACCACGCGTCGAATTCAGTCAGGGTGCGCGGGTAGTCGACCCCGCCTTCGGGATGGGATGCCGGGTTCGCCATCCCAACATATTGACATCACGAGAGCGAAGTGGATACCCTATTGAGGAAATTAAGCGCCATAGCGCGCTGACGTCCGAGCTTCGCTTTAGGACAAAGGATGGCGGCCTGATACCGGTCGAAATAACCGATAACTATTTCGTTTACGAGGACCGCGAGTACATCTTCGCGTTTTTCCGCGACATAACCGAGCGTAGGCGAACCGAAGATGCGCTGAGGTTGACTCAATTTTCGGTTGATAACGCGGCCGGCGCTGTGTTTTGGGCCCGAGCCGACGGCAGCCTGTCCTACGTGAACGCGGCGGCTTGCCAGTTATTGGATTATGGGGCTGACGAATATCAATCCCTCCACATCTCCGACATCGACCCCCACATGACACGGGAGCTCTGGCGCGAACGTTTTGCCGAAGTACGCGCGGATCCTCAGGTCAGCACGACGGAAGTCACGCTCCGCGCTAAGTCGGGAAAGCTTATTCCTGCGGAGATAACCGACAACTACATTAAGTTTGACGATCAGGAATATATATTTGCGTTCGCGGTCGATATCTCCGAGCGTAAAGCCGCCGAAGCTGAGCTGCGGGAACGCGAGCAACAACTCGAAAGCGTAACGCGCAATATTCCAGGTAGCGTCTTTCAGCGCCGAGCGGCGCCCGATGGAACAATCGATTTTCCGTACGTAAGCGCCGGATCCAAGCTCGTCTGGGGGGTTGACCCCGAGGCCGTGGAGAAGAATCCCGATGCATTTATGGACATCCTCCATCCGGAAGATCGTAAGGAACTGGAGGTAAGGGCTCGCGAATCGGCAAAGGATCTGACGCCGTTAGATCTGGAACTCCGCGCGTTTGGTCCGGACGGCGAAACTCGCTGGGCGCGCGTGCGGTCGAGCCCCCGTCGGCTAGAGGACGGTTCGGTCATTTGGGACGGCGTTTCATTGGACGAAACCGAGCGCAAGCTCGCCGAACAACAGGTGCGGGAGCACGAATCACAACTGGCTCATATCATGCGGGTGACAACGATGGGCGAGATGGCGACCGCGTTGGCACACGAACTCGGCCAACCGCTCAACGCTATTGCCAACTATACCCGGGGCTGCGTCCGGCGACTGCAGAGCGGCACGTGGGATCGAGATGAGATCACTCATGCGATGGAACAAGCATGCGAACAAGCCGAACGCGCCGCGCTCGTTGTCCGCGATATAGCCGAGTTCATCAGAGGATCGGAACCCGAGCGGATCCCGTGCGATGTAAATGAAATTGTTGGATCCGCGCGGAATCTCGCAGCCGCCGAGGCAAACGATAAAGGTGTTCGTATTGCGGTTCGCCTCGCAAAGTCGTTGCCGCCAGTGGTGGTCGATTCGATTCAAATTGAACAGGTTCTGCTCAACCTAATGCGCAACGGTATCGAAGCGATGAGCGAGGGATGGTCGGGCCCAGGCTTGATTACGGTGCGTACGGCCTTGTTGGAAGGCGGTTTCGTGCGCATTGACGTTCGCGACAGTGGCCCGCCGGCGAATGCCGACAATATCGAGGAAATGTTTGAAGCCTTTCACAGCACAAAGGTCGACGGTATGGGGATGGGCCTCGCCATAAGCCGCACAATTGTTGAGGCTCACGAAGGTCAGTTGTGGGCGACCCCAAATAACAAACGGGGCTTGACGTTCCACTTCACGCTGCCAGTCGAGCAGCAGAGGAACTAACATGGAAGAAGTTCAGAAAACTGCGACTGTATCGATCGTCGATGATGACGATGCCGGTCGCGAGTCACTTCGTTGGCTCATCGAATCGGTGGGCCTGAAAGTGGAGGCCTACGCCTCACCTATAGAGTTCCTCGAGCAATTCGATGGGAGCCTTCCCGGCTGTCTTGTTCTCGACATTAGGCTCCCCAAGATTAGCGGCCTCGACGTCCTCCAGACGGTACGAGAACGCGGCATCGAAACGCCTGCGATCATGATTACTGCATTTGGAGATGTGCCGATGGCGGTTCGAGCAATGAAGAACGGAGCGGTTGATTTTCTTCAAAAGCCCTTTAACGACCAGGAACTTCTCGATCGTATTCAACAGAGCATCGAGGATGATGGCCGCCTGCGCGAAATCGATCGCGAACGCAGCGAAATACGCAATCGTCTCGACAAGTTAACGACGCGCGAACGGGAGGTGTTGGATCGACTGGTCCAGGGCAAACAGAACAAACAAATTGCCCGTGAGATGGATATCAGCCCTAAAACGGTCGAGGCGCATCGGGCGAAGGTTATGGAGAAGATGAGTGCCGAGTCGCTCGTCAAACTGGTTCAGATGGTAACCTCTCTCGAGGTGAACCAGTCCGACGCCTAGAGGCGGGTTGGACGGTCGGATGTCCCTCTTCACCTCCTCGACATTCGCCGTTGCCCGTTGTCCGCGATAGGCCCGCTCGACTTCAGGCGGCCGATTTCACGCGAACATGGATGTCGTCGTACATGAACAAAAACATATCGAGGGTGTCCTCTACCGTTCTCAGGACCAGGTGCCGGTCTTCTTCGGTTGGCGCGAATTCATCGAGCAGATTGACACCAACGCTCGAGTGTTCTTTGTCAGCCTCTTGGTGGACGATAAAAAACTCAAGCGCTTCGTCATCAAGGCCGTAGTGGGTGCGGAGCGCCTCAGCCCGATTCATTCCTTCCGTCGGGACCGGTGCTTCGCCAGCCAGCATATGTGCTGATACACCTTCAAGAAAACTACGGCCGCAGATCTCGCTCATGAAGGCTTTGAAGGCGATGGCGCCCGCACAGTATTCCGTGTTCCACATTTGTTCCGGAGTAATGCCGAGCGCTTCGCCAAATTGGCAGTAGAGCTTCCAATGCGCCCGACCGCCGGCATAGAGACGGCCGGTTCCTTCCTCGTAGACCACCTCGGCAATCATCGATCGCCAAGTCGGCTCCGGGCAGACGACATATAGTCGGCCGTGGTAGTTGTGATTGTGTAGCGGAATGATGCCGTTCTGTTGCACCAGAATTCGAACTTGATCGAGGTTCAGCGCTCCCGCGACGAGATCCGCCCAAACAGGATGCTGGAAATAGGGCTTGCGCTTGTGGATGGCCGCAACTTCCTCGAGCACGGCTTGGGTTCCTAACGTCATTTTCTTCGTCCTCATTTCTTGCCGCACAGTGGGATCGGCCCTCATCGATCCGCAACTTGGCCAACGGCGTTCGGAAGCATTTATGGATCCTGATACCGAACGCGCCGAGCCCGCCTCACGCTGCGTTCGTTAACGAGGTGCGCCGGATCGCTGCGTAGCTAACGCAGCTTGCCATAACGAACGGCCAAGCCATTCCGTTCGAGCAATGCCATTACGCCCAGTACCAGGTTGTACTGAATCTGGCGCGCCGGAAAAAACACCCGCTCGAACTCATTGCGTTCGTCGAGCGTGACAATTCCGTGGCCCTCGGGCAACTCCACTGTGGCGCCGCTGTTACACGCGGCGCGGCAGCTCTCGAAGTAATAGTTCCAGGACTCTGTCATGTCCTCACTGGATCGCGACATTGATGTCGCTTAACCGCATTATCACCCGGTCGAGGGAGATTCTCCAATCGGTTTGTTGTGATGTACGGAAACCGCCGAGTTTTGCGCATCTATGGGAGGCGGTAGACCTCAACGGTGCCAGCTAATCCGCGTAGAGCCTTTGCACCAAGCTCTTCCAACGGCTCACCCGCGGACGCCGCCGTCGCCGCACTCGCCAGAACCACAACGTCTTCCTCCTGCTGAAGATCGGCGGCCAAGCGCTCCAATCGTTCTGCCACATTGACGGTATCGCCGATGAGTGTGTAGTTGACGCGGCTCGACGATCCAATGTTTCCCACCACCGCAGGACCGGTGTTGATACCGATTCTTACTTGGATTGGAGCGTCGCCGCGATCGGCTCGGAACTTATTGTCAGATGCGACCGCGGCCTGGACTGCACGTGCGGCGCGTATTGCGCGCTTGGCATGATCGGGTTGTTCGTCCGGCGCGCCCCAGAAAGCCATCACACTATCACCGATGAACTTGTCGACGGTGCCGCCTTCAGCTTCGATTCGCGTCGACAGCAGGTCGAAATGTTCGTTTAGCAAGTCCGCAACCTCGGCGGCGGTGAGCCTCTGTGAGAGAGCGCCAAACCCGCGGATGTCGGTAAACATGACGGTCACCTGACGTTCGCGGGTGGCGATCACTTCGGTGTCGCCGCTCTGCATCAAGCGAAGAACCAGCGATTTCGGGACGTACATCTCGAACCAGCGCAGCGCCACCATCATGGCATTGAACGCGTGCCCAGCATTGGCAAGCTCGCGCAGCCGACTATCAGGAACGTTGGGTGCGTTCGCGAAATCGAGATTGCGCAACGATTCGGCGGCGTCTGCGAGTTGGCCAATGCGGCGGGTCATACGCCGCCCAAGCCACAGCGCCAAGCCAACCGACACGACCAAAATCATGAACCCCACAACCGCCGTCGTGAACAAACGAACCGTCGGCGCCTCAACGTCTTCCCGCCGAAATTGCTGAACCAGGGTCCATGGAGCTGATCCATAGCCAGCTATGCGGCGCGTGATCAGGATGTATTCGGGTCGCTGATCCTTGGGAACCGACAACACCGATGACGATTCGACGCGTCGGTTGAAGCGATCGGTCGGCCTGTCTTCCTCGACGTCGCCCGTCGCCAGCATGGTCAATACCGGATCGTCGAGTGCGCCAAGTCGCGGTAGGGGAATTTCTTTATCTAATTTCAGTGACTTAACCCAAGCGCGGCTCGTCATTTGCGGGTGGGCTAGGACGCGGTCATTACCGTACAGCACGAATACCGGCGCTTCCCTATCATTGAGAGAAAGCTCCGATACGAAACTCACGATCCGACTAAGTTCAACGTAGATGCCGACCATGCCGATAAATTGGCTGCCTTTTCGCACCGGCGCGGCGAATGGCAAAAGTGGTTGCGCGAGTTCTGGCTGCCAGGTGATGGGCCCCCAACCGGGTCCTTTGGCCGTGAATTTCATGGCGCGAACGAAATTAGGGTCGTTGCTGTTATCAGCTTCAACCTCCTCGAACCCACCATCCTCGCTGCGATTTACGATAACGGTGCGATAATCGCGCCCGCTATAGAACGCACCACTTATCTGGGGTGCGCCGATCACCACCCCCCGCAACAAGTCTCGCACCTGCTGCTTATCCGAGAGATTAATTCGCCCCTCTTCAATCGCGAGCGCGACCCCAACAGCTATCCCTTCGGTGGGCTTAAGGAGATCTCGGATATGCGTCTCGATGGTATCAAGACGGTAGTTTGCGGCATCGTGCATGAGTTCAAAAGTGTTACGTCCGGCGCTGACCAAGCCAAGATACAGGACGCTCGCGACAGCGAGCGCGACCAACCCACCAAAACCGGCCACGAGCAGGATTGCGATAGGGAGGCGGTACTTTACCGGTGGCTCCACGACCCGCAGTTGGTCCGGGCTGGGTAGTTGCGCGGCGGCTGAACTAACTTCTGGAGCCCCGCTCATCAAACTCTCTTCATCAGCTATCTAATGCATCCCAACAACCCGTCGTCGCACTGTTTGGCGCGTGCGTGTTGCTTGCCCAGAGGCGGAGAGCGGAAGGTATTGACTATAGATGGTGATTCGGGCCCGGCCTGCAATGAGTTCCGAGCGGCAAATCGGATAAGAGAAATGATAACGGCTGCGAACCCGTCAAATTAGCGGCGATATTTGCCGATCTTGGTACTGTCGTAGATCGTGAATTCG
>CBDCYR010000006.1:0-258996 GCA_965224275.1 Alphaproteobacteria bacterium
CGGCGATCGTTGCGCTCGGCAGCATCGATCCGGTCGCCGCCCCGGTGACCACCGCCGCCCTGGCGCTGGCGGTCGCGTTCTGCTCGGCGAGCCAGGACATCGTGATCGATGCCTTCCGGATCGAAAGCCTGGCCGACGACCGCCAAGCCGCCGGCATGGCCAACTACGTCGCCGGCTATCGGATTGCCCTGCTGATTTCAACCGCGGGCATGTTCGAAATCGTCGCGCTCGTCCAGGCGGGGGGACTCGGTGGCTCGGCCGCCTGGTTCATCGGCTACGCGATTGCTGCCGGCCTGATCGCGATCGGCATGGTGACCGTGTTGCTGTCGGGCGAGCCCGACGATCCCAGTCAAGAAGAACGCGCCGGGCGTCGGCCCGATCGAGATGGCAGCGCGTTCCTCGCCGCGGTGATCGATCCGTTTCGCGAGTTCCTGCAGCGGCCGATGTGGGTCGGGGTGTTGCTGTTCGTGATGCTGTTCAAATTCGGCGACGCCTTTGCCGGCATCATGACCGCGCCGTTCGTGCTCGACATCGGTTTCGACAAAACCGATTACGGCCGCGTCGTGAAAGTGTTCGGTTTTGCCGCGGTGCTGATCGGTGGGTTCGCCGGCGGCTACGTCTATCGGGTCGCCGGCGCGGTTACCAGTCTATGGATCGCCGGCATCGTCCAGATGCTGTCAAACCTGATGTTCGTGTGGCAAGCCCTCGTCGGTGCCGACTACGGCGTGCTGGTGCTGACGATTGGCGTCGAGAACTTCACCGGTGGCCTCGGCACGGTGATTTTCGTGGCGTTCATTTCCAGCCTGTGCCGCGATCGCGCCTACACGGCAACGCAGTTCGCGCTGCTGTCGGCGCTGGCCGCGGTCGGCCGTACGGTGCTGTCGGCCTCGGCCGGCTGGTTCGCCGATAGCATCGGCTGGCCCTTCTTCTTCGTGCTCACAACCGGCGCAGCCGTGCCGGGACTGCTGTTGCTGTGGTGGTTGGTTCGGGTTGGCGCTGTGGGACGCGACAGCATTCCATCCACTAGCGTAAACGGGCCAGCATCTTGATGCCGGGCTTGAACGCCCATTCCCGCTTGACGACGTCGAAGCCGTGGCGCTCAAGCAATCGCTTGAGGTTCGCGGGTCGGAAGTAGAGGCAATGCGCGGGCGGCGAAAATCCATCCCAGCGCGCCAGATCGCGAGGCCGGCGCCAATGGCCGATGTCGGGGGTGGTGATATAAAGGTAACCGCCGCGGCGCAGCAGCGCGGCCACGGCGCCGACGAACGCATTGACGTCGGTTACGTGCTCGATCACCTCCGAGCTGTAAACGAAATCGAACGGTTGCGGTGCCTGCGCGAGATAGCTTTCCACGGTTCCCTGAAAGAATGTCGCGGCCGGGTAGTGGGTCTGGGCGTAGCTAACCGAGGCCGGGTCGAGTTCAACCCCAACCGCCTCCCAGCCGCTCTCGCGCGCGGCTTCGACCATGAACCCACCATTGGCGCCGACATCGAGGAAGCGGTGGCTCGGGTGCGTGGCGCCTCGCGCCGGCCTGATGGATCGGCTTAAACGCTTGATGCGTTTGCGCGAGCGCCGCAGTTTGGCCTCGACTTTGGCGAAGTAGCCAGAAGAAGTGCCGTTATAGGCATCGGCATAGAGCGCGTCGATGGCGGCCGCGCTCGGCATCGGATCGAGATAGATCAAGCCACACGCCGTGCACTCGAACAGCTCCATGCCTTGGTGGCGAACATAAAGGCGCCGCTGGTCGGCACCGCATACTTGGCACAGGGTTTGGCTGCCGGGTTGAGACGCGGTTACATCGGTCATATCGATTTGTGCGGGCGAGGTTGATTGACGGTGCACCATTTTCCCGGCGACGCTGGTGGGCCACCATAGGTGAGCGCGCGATTGGCCGGTTGGCGGCGCCGGCGATCCGGGGAACTGGCTGCAGGGAGCGCTGGCGGCATGGCGGGACAAAAAACTCGATTGATCGCGGTCGACGGCGATATCACCCAACTCGAAGTCGAGGTTATCGTCAATGCCGCCAATCGCAGCCTGGCCGGCGGCGGCGGTGTCGATGGCGCCATTCACCGCGCCGCCGGACCTGATCTGCTTGCCGCCTGCCGCGAGATCGGTGGCTGTCCCACCGGTGAGGCGCGGATCACGCCCGGGTTCGCTCTGCCGGCAAACTATGTGGTGCATGCGGTTGGCCCGGTGTGGCGCGGCGGTGGTCAAGGGGAAGCGGCGCTGCTGGCGGGATGTTATCGCCACGCACTGGAGCTTGCCGTGGCCTGTGAGGCTCGCAGTATTGCCTTTCCAGCGATCAGCACGGGTGTTTACGGCTATCCGGTTGGGCCGGCGAGCGAGATCGCCATCTCCACGATCGGTGGGTTCCTCGATGGCTCGCAGACAAAGATGGAACAGGTCATATTTTCTTGTTTTGGATCAACTGTTTACGAAGTCTATCGCGCGGCGTTGGCAGGGCTCGATCGCTAGCGACCGTCGGGCTCCGCGCTGGCGGTTTGATTTGACCGCTCTGGGCGGCGCACGTACACTTCGCGGGCAATCAACCTGTAGGGAGACGGATAATGAGTAAAATTGGTTTGGTCGTCGCGGTCGTCGGCACCTTGGCCTTCGCCAGTTCAGCCATGGCCGAGGGCGGTTGCTTTGGCGCTTCCCATACGGCTCAATCATCGTCGCCCGTCGTCGTCGCGACAACACCACCGGTGGTACCGACGACGACCAAAAAAGAGGGCTAAAACCGCCTGCTCCTAACGGTAGGCGCCAATTTGGCCGCCTACCTTCGGTGCGGCAAAAAAAGTCGCAGTAAGTATGCTATCGCTTGGTAAAGGTGGATACCGTCGGATTCGTCTGGCGGTATTGTTTTAGATGGCCCTAAACGTTCGACACCGTTTCTCGCGGAACTCGGGGAAACTGGCGTCTGCCGGAAAGGTCCTTTCCGGTAAGAAAAAGATCTATCTCCGCCGCCTCCTCCGCTTGCCGCCGCCACGTACGACAGCACGCTTGAAGCTGCCCTACTCGATGTTTGCGGCTGACGGGCGGCTCGAAGTGCGGGTGACGCGTAAGCGCCAGGACATCATCGCCGCCCAAGAGCTTCGGTACCGCGTGTTCTACCAAGAACTTGGCGCCTCGGCGACGCGACGCATGGCGGCCAAGGGCCGTGACTTCGACGAATTTGATGGCCGTTGCGATCATCTGCTGGTGATCGACCACAACCTGCCCAAGGGCCAATCGGTGGTCGGTACGTACCGAATTCTGCGCCACGAAGTGGCCATGCAATATGGCGGTTTCTACTCGGCCACCGAGTACGACATCATGCCACTGGTTGCCAATATCGCGGGGACCGGCGAGCTGATGGAACTCGGACGCAGCTGCGTCCACCCCGATTACCGCACCAATTGGGTTATCCAGCTTTTGTGGCGCGGGCTGGCCGGCTATATCCAAGCGCACGAAGTGAAATATATGTTCGGGTGCGCCAGCCTACCGGGAACCGACTCGGAGGCGTTGAAGCTGCCGCTCTCATACCTGCACCACGAGCATCTCGCCCCGCGCGAACTGTTGGCACACGCGTTGCCCGAACGTTATGTCGAGATGAACCTGATGGCGCGCGACGAAATCGATAAGGCGGCGGCGCGCAAGAGCTTGCCGCCACTGATCAAGGCTTATCTCCGGCTCGGCTGCTTCATTGGTGATGGTGCGGTGGTCGATCGTCAGTTTGATACGACCGATGTGTTCATCGTGTTGCCGCTCGATCGCGTTGCCAACAAATACCGTGAGCACTTCGAACGCAGCGAAACCGCGGTTGCCGAATAACCAAGAAATTACGGTCTCGGGGCGGCTTAGCCCCGAGACTTTATACCATCGCTATTTTAGCCGCGCTTCGAGCTCGACCTTGTAGGCGTCCATGTCGTAAATCGGCCGCCGCGCGACGTTGGTCTCCATCGCCGCCTTAACCACCGCCGGCGCGACATGCGTGATCAGGCGGGGATCGAATGGCGTCGGGATAATATATTCGGTGCCGAACTCAAGCTTGCGGCCGCCATAGGCCGCAGCCACTTGGTCGGGCACATCCTCCTGGGCGAGCTCGGCCAGCGCCCGTGACACCGCCATTTTCATTTCCTCGTTGATCGTGGTCGCCGAGCAATCGAGTGCGCCGCGGAAGATGAACGGGAAGCACAGCACGTTGTTGACCTGGTTGGGATAATCAGAACGGCCGGTCGCGATGATCGCGTCTTCGCGGGCTTCACGCGCGATTTCGGGCCGGATCTCAGGATCGGGATTGGCCATCGCGAAAATAATCGGATGATCACCCATGGTTTTGACCATCTCCGCGCTCAGCGCGTCTTTACGCGACACCCCGATGAACACATCGGCGCCCTTGATCGCATCGGCCAACGTGCGGTGCTGGGTATCGACCGCAAGTTTTTGTTTTTCCTCGTTGAGGTCGTTGCGACCGGTGTGAATCACGCCCTTGGAATCGCACACCACAGCGTTGTCGTCCCGCAAACCCAGGTTTTTCATCATGTTGAGGCACGCCGTGCCGGCGGCGCCGGCACCATTTACGACCACCTTGGCCTTGGCGACGTCCTTGCCGCTTATTTTCAGCGCGTTAAGAAAACCCGCGCCGCAGATAATCGCGGTGCCATGCTGATCATCGTGGAACACCGGGATGTCCATTAGCTCCTTAAGCTGATCCTCGATCGCGAAGCATGCCGGGGCGCCGATATCTTCGAGGTTGATGCCCGAGAACGACGGGCCCATATAGCGCACCGCGTTGACGAAGCTGTCGACATCATAGGCCTCGAGTTCGAGGTCAATCGCATCGATACCCGCAAAGCGTTTGAATAGCACCGCCTTGCCTTCCATCACCGGCTTGGAGGCGAGCGCGCCGATGTTGCCGAGACCGAGCACCGACGTGCCGTTGGAGATCACGGCGACGACGTTGCCGCGCGCGGTATATTCGTAAGCTGTGGCGGGATCTTCGTGGATCTTGAGGCAGGGGACGGCGACGCCCGGGGAGTAGGCGAGCGATAAATCACGCTGCGTCGCGAGCGGCTTGGTTGGCAAGATCGCAATCTTGCCGGGCTGGCCCTGCGTATGAAAATCGAGCGCGTCCTGATCTGTAATCGTCATCTTGTCGTCGGCCATGCGTCTCCCCCTGATGTCGGCAACGCCGAAAACGGCGCTATCTGTTGGCTACGGGCACGGTGCGCGTGATCGCAGAACCATTACCCGCTGTAAAGCTGCAACGGAGAGTACTGACTATCGGGGGCCGCGGTAAACAGGAGAAACAAATAGACGATGTGCTAACGTCCGCCGGATGGTTTCGGACGTTGATGTTGAGCAAGCCGACGAGACGACTGCGAGCGCTGGGCCCACGTCTCGCCGCCGCTCCAGCGCGGCCGCACCCGGCGAGATCACGCCGATGGTCAAGCAATTCCTCGACATCAAACAAGCCCACCCGGATGGCCTGTTGCTGTTCCGCATGGGCGATTTCTACGAGATGTTTTTCGACGATGCGATCGCGGCCTCGGCGGCGCTCAGCATCGCGCTGACCAAACGCGGCCGCCATCGTGGCGACGACATCCCGATGTGCGGCATCCCGGTGCATGCCGCGGATAGCTACATCGACCGGCTCATTCGCGCCGGTTTCAAAGTCGCCGTTTGCGAGCAAGTGGAAGACCCTGCCGAGGCCAAGAAGCGCGGCCCCAAAGCCATCGTCGCGCGCGACGTATTGCGCGTCATTACGCCGGGCACGTTAACCGAAGAGACCCTGCTCGAAGCCCGCAGCCACAACTATCTGGTTGCGATCGGTCGTGCCGGGACGGCCCTGGGGCTGGCCTGGTTCGATATGTCGACCGGTGATCTGAGCGTCACCGATGTTTCGGTCGCGACGCTGGCCACTGAATTTGCCCGCCTGCAGCCGGGTGAGATTCTGGTTTCTGAGACACTGATCGAAGAACCGGCTCTTTATGAACTGCTCGGCGACTGGAAGGGCGTGCTGACGCCTCTGGCGGCCGGCCAGTTTTCCAGTAGAAACGGCGAGCGCCGACTCAAAGAGGTCTATGGCGTTGCGTCGCTTGACGGATTTGGCACCTTCGCGCGGGCCCATTTGGCGGCGCTCGGCGCGATCATCGATTACGTCGAGCTCACCCAGCGGGGAAGGCTGCCCAAACTTAAGCCGCCGGTATTGGTGGCCGCGGACGCGACCTTGGCCATCGATGGCGCGACCCGGCGCAATCTTGAGATCGTCCAAACTCTGGCCGGCGAGCGCAACGGTAGCCTGCTGCATACGATCGACCGGACGTTAACCAGTGCCGGCGCGCGCATGCTGGCGCAGCGGCTGGCGGCGCCGCTAACCGATGCCGCCGCCATCAATGCGCGCCTCGATCTTGTGCAGATGTTTGTTGCGCGAAATGATCTGCGCGACCCGGTCCGGGTGGCGCTCAAACAATGCCCCGATCTCGAACGATCGTTGTCGCGATTATCGCTCGGTCGTGGCGGCCCACGCGACCTCGTGGCGATACGCGATGCCGCCAGCCGCGCCCAAGACTTGCGCGCGATTCTGGTCGCGGCCGGCGCGCAATCAGTGGCTCCGGGTGTGGCGCAAATAGTCGGCGCGCTGGGCCAGCACGACGTTCTGATCGACCGGTTGACGCGCGCACTGGGGCCCGACTTGCCGCTCCTCGCACGCGACGGCGGCTTCATCGCAACCGGTTACCTGCCCGAGCTCGACGAGCAGCGCCAACTGCGCGACGAAAGCCGCCGCCTGATCGCGGGGTTGCAGCAGAACTATGCCGAGGCAACCGGCATCACCAGCCTCAAGATTCGCCACAACAATGTGCTTGGCTACTTCGTCGAGGTCACCCAGACCCACGCCGACAAGATCGGCACCGACCATGAAACCTTTATCCACCGGCAGACTCTTGCCAGCGCGGTTCGTTACACCACCGTCGAGCTCAGCGATTTTGCCGATCGTATCAATCGCGCCGCCGACCGCGCCGTGCGATTCGAACTCGCGCTGTTCGATGATCTTGTTGGCGAGGTGATGGCGCGTGCTGATGACCTCGCGCAGGCGGCACAGATGGTAGCTGCGACCGACGTCGCCAGCGCCCTGGCCGAACTCGCGCTTGAGCGTCGCTACGTGCGTCCAACGGTGAGTGAAAGCGCTGCTTTTCATATTGTTGGCGGTCGCCATCCGGTGGTCGAAGCTGCGCTGTTTGGCGCCCACGATGCCGCGTTCATTGCCAACGACTGCGATCTCGCCGAGCAGCAGCGGTTGTGGCTGGTTACCGGCCCCAATATGGCTGGCAAAAGCACCTTTCTGCGCCAGAACGCCCTAATTGTCGTGCTGGCCCAGATGGGCGCTTATGTGCCTGCTGCCGAGGCGCATATCGGTGTTGTCGATCGTTTGTTCAGTCGGGTCGGCGCTGCCGACGACCTCGCCCGTGGGCGCTCGACCTTCATGGTCGAAATGATCGAAGCCGCGGCAATTCTCAATCAGGCAACGCCGCGATCGCTGGTGATCCTCGACGAGATCGGCCGCGGCACGGCCACGTTCGATGGCCTGTCGATCGCGTGGGCCACGATTGAGCATCTGCACGAGGTCAACCGGTGCCGGGCGCTGTTTGCGACGCATTTTCATGAACTCACCTCGCTTGCGGCCAAACTCGATTCATTGGCGTGCCACACGATGCGGATCAAGGAGTGGGACGGCGACGTGGTGTTCCTGCACGAGATTGCGCCCGGCGCGGCTGATCGCTCGTACGGCATTCAGGTCGCAAAGCTCGCCGGCCTGCCGCAGGCGGTCGTGAGCCGCGCCGAGGAAGTTCTGGCAAAACTCGAAGCCGGGGAACAGGCAGGGGTACTCGCCAAACTGGCCGACGACCTGCCACTATTTGCCGCTGCGGCGCCAGCCGGGGCCGGCCGGCAGCCGTCAGCTCAGGACATGTCGCCTGAGGATTTGGCGGGTCTTCGGGCGCTGGCGGCAGAGCTCGACGAGACCGATGCCGACGATCTCACCCCGCGCGCGGCGCTCGAGTTGCTTTATCACCTCAAAGCGCTGGCCAATGGGGAGGCCGACTAGCCCAATCAGGGCTTGTCGAGTCGACGCAAACCCCGGTGCGTTTAGCGAATCGCGCTATTCCGCCGCCACAGCGTGGCCGGGAGTGACGCCCATCAGTTTGCAGTAGTGAAGCCAAAAGCCGCGGACGGCGACTTCGGTCAACACCGTGTCCTGATTCTCGACCGCGCCGCGTCCGCCCATCTCGATCACCGAGTGTTCGTCGCTCGCGCCGCGTATGCCGAGTTGCACCAGGCGCCCGGCTTCGCCGTCCTCCATCGAGGTGATACCGGCAGGGCCGACATTGTTGGCCTGCTTCATCCGCAGGTGGCGCATTTCAGCGGTGTCGTCGGTATAACCAAAATAGGTCCAGTAGAGCTCGAACTCGTTGGGGCCGCGCGGTCTGATCTGGCGCGTGGCGAGCGAGTTACACAGTTGCTGAACGACTGAACTGGGGAAGAACGTCAGGAAATGGGCCGCCTTGTTGTCGCCGAGTTCATCGTGGAACTCGAAGATCGAGGGATCATTCAGCTTGTGCGACCCATCGATCCAATCGGTGTGTTGATAGCCATCCTTGGAATCGTCGAGCACGTCGCTTTCGTGGAAAGCGTGCGTGATCTTATGGCGGCGATCCTTGTCGAACGTAATACCGCCGTCCTGAGTCGCGCGAAACTGACCGAACACCGTCGACTGCTGGTGCAGCAAGCCGGCGTGATAGACATCGTGTAGGTTCTCGAAATAGAGCTTCCAATTACCGGGAATTCGCTGTCGCGTGTAACCGATGATCTCGATCGGCTTCTCGAGCACGCGGTCGAGAAATTCGCGCATTGGCGCGTCCATGAACTCGATCAGGGGTTCGACCGTTTCATCAAAACTTACGAAGATGACCCCGGCATACGTGTCGATCAGAAGCGTGTGCAGGCCGTGGTCGGCCAGATTGAAATCTTCTGGCATACCGCCTTTGCCCTTGAGACCACGTAAGAACGGAACCCCAATCAGGTTGCCTTTCTGGTCGTAGCACCAGTGGTGGTAGATGCAGGTGAAGTCGTCAGTGTTGCCGGTGAGATCACGCACGAGCAATGTCCCACGGTGTGCGCACCGGTTAACAAAAGCACACAGCGCGCCGTCTTGTCCGCGTACCACGACGATAGGGGTATCGCCGATAAACGTCGTCTTGTAATCGCCGGGGTTGGGAATTTCCGCTTCGAGCGCGGCGTAGCACCATATCGGGCCGCGAAAGATTCGCTCCTGTTCAAGGTCAAAGATCTCGGCTTCGTTGAACACGGGGTACGGGACACGGCTACAATCTTCGTGGGGCCAGGAGAGATCACGCCACTCTGCCATGGTGCCGTCCTTTCTGTAGGTCGATCCAGCAGTATAGCTCAAATGCACGCGCAGACTGGCACATAAGAAAAAAGCGGCCGGGTGTGAACCCGGCCGCTTGGCAACATATTCGGTTGGCTCGATTACATCATCTTGCCGATCTCGCCGATGACCTCGTTGACGAGGCTATTGTCGACGATTTCGTCGTAGGTCGTGGCGCGGTCGATCGCACCGAGCTTGTGGTAGGTGTTGGCGGAAAACTCAGTGACCTCGGGTTTGATGCCGCCGTTTGGGCCCCAGACATCCTGGTCATTGAGCGCGTGGATGATGTTCTTGATGAGCCCCATATCGACATCCGGGGTTCGTTTCTTCATGACGTCAGCGGCTTGGTCCGGATTTTTCATGATGAAGCGCGATCCTTCGATGCCGCCGCGAACGAAGATTTTGATCGCTTTGCGCATATCCGCATCTTTGAGGCTCTTCTCAGACGTCACCGCATACAGGTAACCAAGTCCTGGAAATTCTTTGGCAATCGCCACGATCTCGATCAGCCCCTGCTGTTTGCCGATTTCGGTAAAAAACGTGTCGACCATGGTGACGTCGACCTTCTTGGCGACAACCGCCTGCATGCGTGACGACATTCCGCCAACCGCGAGAATCTTTGCTGCGTCCGCACTGAAGCCGTGCTTGCGCAAGACCATTTTCGGGATCTCAGCCGACATACCGCCGGAGCTGTAGGCGGCCCATTTCTTGTCCGCCAGTTCCTTCAGCGACGTGCCGACCTCCGGGCGGGTGATGATGTGATAGTCGGTAATCGGCTGCCACGACGAGATCGCTTTGATGCCGCCGCCTTTGATAATCGTCTGCATCGCCGTGTTGGGACCGACCACGGTAACGTCGCCATCACCGCTAATAATGGCGCGGATCGAGTTCGGGTCGCCGCGGACGACTTTTTCGTTGACCGTCAAGCCCCATTTTTCATACCAGCCGAGGTCCTGGGCCACGAAAAACGGTAGCAGATAGGTTGCGGGGCCGGTCGGCATGATGAAACGAAGCTTCATGTCCGCGGCATTGGCGGTGGTGAGCGACGCGCCGAACAAAAGGGCCACACTAAGCGTAACTACACCAACAACGCGACGTAAGATTCGCGATAACTCTGTCATGGGTAGTCCTCCCCGAAGCGGCTTTTTTCCGACACCCAGTCTAGGCTCCGGGCTACGACCGGTGTGCGTGGGACTTTCAGCGGCAAGTGAAATCACCGCGTAAAAAGCTTAGCGCTACGTCCAATAGGAGTCACGCCGAGCCGGTCAACGGAAATCGACAATTGGCGCGCTCGTCAAATGGCTCTTAACATCTTGCCGTGCGGGTTTGGCGCTGGCGCGCGGGCTCGCCACCACGAGATGATGCAGCCACGGGAGGGCAGCCATGAACAGTGACACGGTGCACGAAGCAGATTTGTCCCCGGCCGAACAGCTTGCGCGAATCCCACTTTACGAGAAGGGCAAACCGCCACAGCCGTTGTTCGACGTCGACTATTTGGATGAATTGGAGCTGACCTGGGGGCGCCGCTGGGGTGCGCAAACCGAGCTCGGCCAACTCCGCGCCGTCATGATGCAACCGCCCACGCACGGCCAGACCGATACGCCACTGCACAAGGAGGACCCGGTGTTTTTCATGTGGCCAAAGGGCGTGCCGGATTTCGACGCAATGCAGCGCAACCACCGTTCATTGGTCGATGTTCTCGAAAGCGAGGGTGTGGAGATCTTCTGGCTCGATGCGCCGGACGCGGTGCGCGGCACCTACACATACATCAAAGGCTACGATGCGCCGCGCGAACCGGTGATCCTGAACGGCGGCGCGCTGATCTGCCGAAATGCGATTGCCCCACAGCGCGGCATCAACAAGCTGATCGCGCAGCGTTTGATGGCGATCGGTTGTCCCATCCTCTACATGGCGCACGGTAAGGGTTCGGCGATTACCGGCGGAAACTTTGTATGGCTCGATCAGAAGCACGTCATTATTGGGTGCAGCGTCCATACCAGCATGGAGGGGATCGAAGAGGTTACGCCAATCCTCAACCGCGCCGGCGTCGAGGAGATCCATGTTGCCCATATGCCGGGTTACCTGAACCATATGACCGAACGCGCCGGTGGCGCCGGCGGCTTCTACCATTTCGATATGATCTTTCAGATGGTCGATGAGGGTTTGGCGGTGATCTATCCGGCCGGCGTCGGCTACGACACCATCCGCTACCTGCGAAAAAAGAACATCGAGCTAATCGAAATTCCGCTCGAAGAAGTACAGAATTATGCCTGCAACTTATTGCCGCTTCGTCCCGGTCGCGTGGTGTTGACCGAAGGCAACAACTACACGCGCGAGCAACTCGAGAAACGGGGGGTTGACGTCGTGGAGATGAAATTCGAAGGCGGCCGTTTGAGCGGACGTGGTCCGGTGTGTTCGACCTTGCCGTTGATTCGCGACGCGGGGCCGGCGATCTGAATTTTCCGACGACCTACTGATTCCGGCGCCGTGCCCACAACTCGATCGCTAGACGAGGGATCGCGTTACACAGAAGGAGCCTGTCAATGAATCCGATCACCCGGTACTTCCACGATCGTCCCAACCTTCACAGGACGATCGCAGTGGTGGTGTTCTTCGTGTTCTGGGAGATCGTTACTGCCAACGCGAACCCGTTATTTATCGTGCCGCCATCGGCAATCTTCAATGCGTTTATCGAGATTCTGCTCAATGGCGATCTCATAACGGCGTTTCTTGCGAGCATGGTGCCGTTTCTTATCGGCAACGCTATTTCCATCGTCGGTGGAATCGTTATCGGCGTCATGATTGGCCAATGGTGGTTCTTCGAGCGGACGCTCGATCCGTTCATTAACGCGCTCTATGCGATTCCGCGTGTGGCGCTGATTCCTCTAATCATCCTATGGGCCGGGCTCGAATTGTGGGGCAAGGTCACGATCCTGGTATCGATCGCCATTTTTCCGGTCATCATCAACACCTATTCGGGGATTCGCGATGTCCGCGGATCCTACCTCGAGATCGGCAAGGCGTTCGGTGCGACCGAGACCCAGATCTTCTTCAAAATCACGTTGCCCGCCATCGTGCCCTTCGTCATGGCCGGCATCCGTATGGCCGTGGGAATGGCGATCATAGGAATGGTGGTGGGGGAGTTCTTCACGGCGATGACCGGCTTTGGCGGATTGATCGTGCTCTACGCCAACGTGTTCGCGACCGCCAAACTCTTCGTCCCCATCATCATGATTGGCCTGATGGGCGTAGGCCTCACCGAGCTGGTGATGTTCGTCGAGCGGCGTGTTTCCAGGTGGCGGTTTCTCGAGCGTGAGCGGACTGTGGCGTGAATGTTGGAAACCGGCATGGACTTCCTGCCGCGCCCGCGTTGAAATAGCGGCTGATGACTGCAGTCCAAGGGGCGCCGATGTCGAAATCCAACGCCCAGCGCATTTCCGACCGACTGACCTGGCCAGCGGCCGACTACAGCCGGGTGCCGTATCGGGTTTTTACCGATCCCGATATCTACGAGCGGGAACAGACGTGCGTGTTCCGAGGGCCGACCTGGAGCTATCTCGGATTGGAAAACGAAATTCCCAATTCCGGCGATTTCAAGACCAGCTTTCTCGGCGATACGCCGGTGGTCATGTGCCGCTCAGCGACCGGCGCCGTTCGTGCGTTCGTTAATCGTTGCGCTCACCGAGGTACCTTGCTGGTACGCGAGTCGACCGGCAATGCGCCCGACTTCACCTGCATCTACCATCACTGGTGCTACGACCTCGACGGCAGTTTGATCGGTGTTCCATTCCTGCGCGGGCTCAAGGGTAAAGGGGGAATGCCGGCCGATTTTCGGATGGAGGATCACGGCTTGCAGCGATTGCGGGTGGCCAGCCGGAGCGGGGTCATCTTTGCCAGCTTCGATGAGTCCGCAGAGGATCTGGATACCTACCTCGGGCCGGTGATTGGCGGGTTTCTCGATGAAATGTTCGCCCGGCCGATCGAGATCCTGGGCTATATGCGCCAGCGAACGCCGGGCAATTGGAAACTGTACTTCGAGAACCTCAAGGATCCCTATCACGCCGGGTTGTTGCATCAATTTCAGACCACATTCGGATTGTTCCGCAATACCCAGTCCGGGGGCACGGTCATGGACGCCCGCTACCGCCATGCCATCAATCACGCCCTCTACAACAGCGATGACCCCGAAAGTACTGCCGCGGGGTATAGCGACCTCGACATTCTGGACGAATCGCTAACCCTTGAAGATCCGAGCATCGTGGCCTTCCACGATGAACTCGGCGACCGAAAAGTCATCAATATGATGCATGTGTTTCCGTCCGTGCAGTTCGGGCGCCTCGCAAACTGTCTGGCAACCCGCCATATCCGCCCCAAGGCGGTGGACGAGTTCGAACTGTATTGGACTTTTTTCGGTTATGCCGACGATGACCCTGACCTGCGCGCGTTTCGGATGCGACAGGTTAATCTCGTCGGCCCCGCGGGACTGGTCTCAATGGAGGACAGTTTTGTCGGCGCGCTCGTCCAACAGGCAATTCGGCGCGAAGGCGACCAGCATTCGGTGGTCGAGATGGGTGGGGTCGGTCCGGTGACCGATCAGCAAACCGTGTTGACCGAGGTGCCGGTCCGCGGCATGTGGCGTTATTACTGCGAGCTGATGGATTTCGGCTGAGCGTACCGGCTCCGCTCTAATTGAGGCTCGCTTTTGCCAAAAATTGCCCGAGTGGCAACACCCGATAGTCGCGCCTCGTTAATTTCGGGCGCTATGGGCGTTGCCGTATTCGCCTACGGGCTGGCGATATTGTCGGCCGCTCTGTGGGGCAGCAACGCGGTCGTCGGACGGAGCGCGGTCAGCGAGATCCCGCCGCTGGCCATGACGTTCTGGCGCATGGTGGTGGTGGTGGTGACGCTATTGCCGTTCTCGTCGCGGGAACTCTGGCGATCACGCGCAGCCGTTCAAGACCATTGGCTTGGCCTGCTCGGCCTCGCTGTGTTCGGACCCGTTGGGTTCAACCTGCTGATGTATCACGGGCTGGCTACGTCGCTGGCGATCAACGCGTCGCTGTTCAATAGTGCAACTCCGGTCGCTATCGTCTTGGCGGCGTGGCTGATTATGCGCGAGCGGGTCAGCGTCCGGGTCGGTATTGGCATGCTGCTCGCGTTTGCCGGTGTGGTGAACATCGTGGTGCGCGGGAGCTTCGAGGTGCTGCTTGCGTTCGACATCCGCATCGGCGACCCGTTGATCATCACCGGTATGGCGAGCTGGGCAGTTTATTCGGTGTACCTGCGGCGACGGCGGGACGGGCTCAGCGATGCCGCGTTTCTAACGGTTATTATGGCGGTTGGCGTCGTCGCGATCGCGCCGTTCTATGCTGCCAGCGGCGATAGGTTCGCGCTTTCGGGTAAGAATTTGTTCATGATCGTGTTTTCGGGCGCGGTGATTTCAGTAATCGCAAATCTGTGCTGGATCAAGAGCATCGGCCTCATTGGACCCAGCCGGGCGGGCCAATTTCACAACTTGATCCCGGTGTTTGGCGCGACGCTCGCGGTGGTGTTTCTCGGTGAGGTGCTACACGCCTACCATGCCGCCGGCTTCACCGCGATTCTGCTCGGTGTTTATCTGGCGACGCGCGCGGGCGCGCGGATCAAAGCGACCGCGCGTTAACATAATTGTGGGGGTTTCAAGGAATTACTGAAAGGGGGCAAGCGATGGCATCGGAATTGTTCGAAAAGGGCCTGAAAGTCCGCAAAGAGGTGCTCGGAGAAGACCATGTCGAGCGATCTTTGAACAACGCCAATGGATTCACCATGGCGCTTCAGGAGTTTGTCACCGAAGTCGCCTGGGGTCGGGCGTGGGCCGAGAGTTCGCTGACTCGCAAGCAGCAGAGCCTTAACAACCTGTGCATGCTGGCGGCGCTGAATCGGGCGCCCGAATTCGAACTTCACTTTCGCGGCGCGCTACGCAATGGCTGCTCGGTCGATGAACTGCGCGATACGCTGCTGCAGATAACCGCCTATTGTGGCGCACCGGCCGGCGTCGAGGCGTTTCGGATTGCCAACAAAGTATTGGCCGACGAAGGCATTGAGGTTGGTGATGCATGAGCGATAGCCAAACACTCCCTGCGGACACCAAGCTCGGCTTTATCGGCCTGGGCAATATGGGCCAGCCGATGGCAAGCCGTCTCGTCGCCGGGGGTTGGCACGTTGTTGGCTTCGATGCCGCCGGGACCGAACCACGATTGCCAGCGGGAACCCATGCGGCTGGTTCGGTCGCTGCGGTGGCCGCCGAAACCGAGGTCATGCTGCTGTCGCTACCCGATGGCGCCGCGGTCAATGCGGTCGTCAACCAGATTGCTGCAGCCGCGGATCGCCGCGCGCGCGTTGTGATCGATACATCGACGATCGGGATCGAGGCCGCACGTCTCGCCGCTGAAGCGCTGGCGCCTTCGGGCGCGGTTTATATCGATGCGCCGGTGTCGGGCGGCGTGTCGGGCGCGACTGCGGGCTCGCTTGCCATGATGGTGGCAACCGAGGCCACCACGTTCGCCCGCCATCAGTCCATGCTGGCGACGATTGCCAAGAACTGCTTCCACGTTGGCGACGTCGTCGGCCAGGGCCAAGCAATGAAACTGCTCAACAACTTTCTCTCCGGCACGGCGATGACCGCGACCGGCGAGGCGATTGCGTTTGGGATCGATCACGGTCTCGACATGAAGACGATGCTCGACGTGCTCAACGTATCGAGCGGGCGGAACACGGCCACCAGTGACAAATATCTGAAGCGCGTATTAACCGGAACCTATGACGCCGGCTTTGCGACCAAACTGATCGCCAAGGACGTTAGACTTTACGAAGAGTGTGTCGCCAATAGCGGCGCCCGGTCGGTCCTCGGTTCGGTGGTTAGCGAGCAACTGCAACGTGCCGACGCGGCTCTGCCCGAATCCGACTTCACGCGGATTTACGATTTCGTACGCGACAGTCGACGTTCCGACTAGCCGACGCGGTCCGAGGTCACGATGTCGAAAGCGGGCGCGATGCCCGTCCTCATGCTGACGGCGGCGAGCATATTCTGGGCCGGTAATGCCGTGATGGCTCGAGCCGTATTTGAGGACATTGAGCCCTTCACGTTGACCCTGTTTCGTTGGCTGCTTGCGATCGCGCTCTTGCTCCCCTTCACTTGGCAGCACGTGAGGCGCGATTGGTCCGCTATCACCGCAGCGTGGGGCATCCTATCCGTGCTCGCAATCTTGAGCGTCTCGATCTACGCAACGACGATGTATATCGCTGCACCGACTACCGAAGCGATCAACATTTCACTGGTCGGGTCGATCACACCGGCGGTCGTGGTCTTGTTCTCGTGGCTGATGAACAACGAGCGCATCACTCTCAAACAAGGCGTCGGGTTCATGATCGGGCTGGCCGGCGTGATCGCTGTCATCGCGCGTGGTGAGCTTGAAAATTTGACGGATCTGCAGTTCCGCGTCGGCGACCTCATCATCCTGGTCGGTGTGGTTTCCTGGGCGATTTACTCGATCCTGCTCAAACGCTATCCCCTAGAGATGCACTCGATGAGTCTGCTCTCGGCGATTTTCGTAATTGGTACGCTCGCGATTGTTCCGTTCTTTGCTTGGGAGATCGCCGCTACCGGCACGGTTCATGTAAATTTGCCGGGCCTCGTGGCGATCGTCTACGGCGCCGTGTGCATGTCGATCTTAAGTTACGTGTTCTTTATCCGCGGGGTGCAGGCGCTAGGCCCGAACAAGGCCAACGCCTTCGGTTATCTGTCGCCATTATTTGCTGCCGTGTTAGCGGTTGCCCTACTCGGCGAAGCCATTCGCAGCTATCATTTCGTGGCGTTCATTCTTATTTGTTTGGGGGTTTTTCTGGCGACCGCGAGCCGGCGTCGTGTCGCGACCGCGGGATAGGCCTTAACGTTGACCTTGTTGCGCCAGGGCAATCCCACCCAACGCTATAAGGGCGGCGGCGATCTGCAGAATTGACAGCGACTCGCCAAATAGTATCCAGGCGATTACCGCGGCAAGCCCGGGCGCGGCCAGCATACCAACCGCATTGAAGGATGCGGTCAGGCGTGCGAACGAATAGGTGTAGGCCGTGCGCGACGTGACATCGACAATCACCGCGAATCCGATCAGGACAAGCCAGCCGTAAAGCGACGGCGGCAGCAGACTTTCTCCCATGGCGATCGCAATGGGTAGGAGAACGCAGGCGCTCACACCGAGATTCCAGCTCATGACGGTCGAGGTCGAGAATCGGCCGCGCAATTGTTTCAGCCCGATCACGTAAAACGAAAAACTGAACACCGAGCCGGCCGCCAGGTAGTCACCCAAGGCCACAGGCTCGAGTGGTGTTCCGCCTGCGTAAACAAGTAACGTCGTTCCCGCCAATGCGATAACCATGCCGACCAGGAATATCCGCGTGATGCGTTCGTCGAACAAAAGCCAGGCGCCAAGCGTCGCGACGATCGGAAACAGGCCGCCGATCAACGCCGCATTGGCGATCGAGGTGTGGTGGACGGCGCTCTGAAACAGAATCAGGTCGGCGGCCATCGCACAGGATGTGAACATCAGCCAGGCATAATCACGAACGCGAAGCGAAACCGCCGCGTGCTCCTGGCGCGACATGGTAAATCCCTGCAGCGCAAACAGCAGTGGTGCTGCGAGCAACGAGCGCCAGAATCCAGTGGCGATGGGGCCAAGTTCGCTCAGCCGTACGAATATGGCGGTCAGCGCGAAGCCAATCACGGCGACCACGAGCGCAACCAGCGCAAGGTTTTTTGCCGCCGTGCTTGCACTTGGCGTCGCCGGCTCGATTGTGGACACGTTGGTTCCCCCTGGACAGAGGATGGTTGAATACACCCTTGCCGGGGCCGTATGACAGTACTTTGCGAACGACGCGCCAGCCCACCCAACATGGGTTACTGTGGTGTTAGCCAAGGAGACCGGCGCAGCCCATGGATCAAGGTCCACTTCGAACGGCAATCATTAATGCCGAGGCATTTGCCGCGGCGCTGGAAGCCATCGCCTCGACGGGCGAGGCGGATACCCGCGAGGGCCGCGCCGGCGTGATCGATTTAGCAAAGTCGGTTCTTGTTGGTGGTAACCAAGAGATAAAACATCGTTTCGAAAACGGAACAAAAGGCCTTGAGGCGGCGAATCTGAGAAGTTTCCTAATTGATGAGTACTTACGGGTGCTGTTTCACTTCACCACCCATCATCTTTATCGAGCAACCAATCCAACCGATGCCGAGCGCCTCGCAATTGTTGCGGTGGGCGGCTATGGGCGCGGTCAACTCGCGCCCTATTCCGACGTCGATCTACTGTTCCTATCGCCCTACAAACAGACCTCGTGGGGCGAGCAGGTGGTCGAGTATCTCTATTATTCGCTGTGGGATACCGGGCTTAAGGTCGGCCATGCAACGCGCTCGCTCGACGAGTCCGTTCACTTCGCAAAGAAAGACATCACGATACGAACGGCACTCCTTGAATCGCGATTTGTGGCCGGTGACCGAGCGTTGTTCAAGACTCTGCGGCGGCGTTTCAGCCGTGACGTGGTGGCCGGGTCGGGCCCCGATTTTGTTGAAGCTAAGTTGCAGGAGAGGGACGAGCGTCATCGCCAGAAGGGCGATTCGCGCTATGTCGTCGAGCCCAACGTCAAGGAAGGCAAAGGCGGCCTACGCGATCTGCACACGCTGTATTGGATCGGCAAATACCTCTATCGCGTCGATCAAGTCAGCGAACTCGTTAGTCGAGGCGTGCTGACCCGGCGGGAATATCATCGTTTTGCCAAAGCATCCGACTTCTTGTGGACCGTTCGCCACCAACTTCATTATCTCACCGACCGTGCCGAGGAGCGCCTGACCTTCGACGTGCAGCCTGAGATTGGCCGGTTGTTGGGTTATCGCGACCATCGCGGCGCGCGCGGTGTCGAGCGATTTATGAAGCATTACTATTTGATAGCTAAAACCGTCGGGGATCTGACGCGTATCTTCTGTGCCGCGCTCGAGGAGCAGCATCGCCGTAAGCCGCTACTTAGACGTCTTACCTTCGGCTTTGGTAATCGAGATATCGAGGGTTTCGTTGAACAGGGCGGGCGCCTCAACCTCCAGAGCGAGGACGACTTCGCGGCCGACCCGGTCAGGCTCATTCGGCTGTTCCATGTCGCCGATCGCGAGGGGTTCGACATCCACCCGGCCGTGCTGCGGCAAATTACGCGAAATCTCGTTCATATCAATCGCCGGCTGCGCGCAAACAAGGAGGCCAACCGGTTGTTCCTCGAGGTGCTGACGTCGCGGAACGATCCAGAGACGGCACTACGGCGCATGAGCGAGGCCGGCGTGCTTGGCCGGTTCGTGCAGGATTTCGGACGCGTCGTCGCGCAGATGCAATACGACATGTATCACGTCTACACCGTCGACGAGCATGCGATCCGGGCGATCGGTATTCTTAGTCGGATCGAGCGCGGAGAACTCGCAGAGGAGTTTCCGCTCGCGTCGGAACTGATCCACAACATTACGTCGCGGCGCGCGCTCTACCTGGCGCTGTTTCTGCACGATATTGCCAAGGGTCGTGGCGGCGATCACTCCGAGATCGGGGAATCAATCGCTCGAAAACTCGGTCCCCGACTGGGCATGACACCGGAGGAGGTCGAAACCGCAAGTTGGCTGGTCCGCTTTCATCTCTCGATGAGTCACACCGCATTCAAGCGCGATCTCCAGGATCCAAAAACCGTCGCCGATTTCGTTGAATTGGTACAAAGCCCGGAACGACTTCGCCTGCTATTGATCCTCACGGTGGCCGACATTCGCGCGGTCGGACCAGGGCGATGGAATGCCTGGAATGGCCAACTGTTGCGTGAGCTCTATCGTCTCAGCGAAGAAGCCATGCTCGGCGGAAGCTCGCCGCAAAGCGAGCGCGTCGGAATCGCACAAGCCAAGGTGAGGTCAATCCTAAGGAACTGGACCGACGACGCATTCGCTGCGCACGCGCTCCGTTTTGCGGCGCCCTATTGGCTTGCAGCCGAGCCCGAGGTTATCGCCCGCAACGCGCGGCTGATGCGCAAGGCCGATCGCCGCAAAAACCCCTACGCGTTTGATGCGCGTGCCGACGATGCCAACGCCGTAACCGAGATCACGCTCTACTCGAAGGATGAGCCGGGACTGTTCGCGCGCATCGCGGCGGCCATTGTGCATAGCGGGGTCGGTATCGTCGATGCAAAGATTATGACGACGACCGACGGAATGGCGCTCGACACCTTCAATATCCAGGACCGAGACGGGCGCGCGGTCACCACGAAAGACCAGCTCGACAAGCTGGGAGAAACCATCGAAGCAACGCTGAGGCGTGAGCTCGATCTTGACAAATCGCTCTCGCGGAAGACGCGATTGCCCTCGAGGACGAGCGTTTTCCAAGTGGTGCCACGTGTACTGATCGACAATCAGGCGAGCTATCTCTATACGGTCGTCGAGATTAATGCGCGTGATCGGCCGCGCCTGCTCTATGACGTTACCCGCGCTCTGGCCGAGCTTGAGCTAAGCACAACCAGCGCGCACATCCAGACATTCGGCGAGCGCGCGGTCGATGTGTTTTACGTCAAGGACAAGTTCGGCCTGAAGATCGAAAACGAACGCCAGCTCGAACGCCTTAGCGAGCGAATCACAGAGGCGTTGAAGGCCGCCGAACACAAACCGACAGACCGCACCAAAACGACCGCCAAGACGAAACCAAAACGCCGACCAGCGACTATATCGCGAAAGAGAAAGGCGGCTGATACGATCAAGAACGACGCCAAAAAGCCCGCGTCGCGCCGCAAGCCCGCAGCGGGCAAAGGAGCAAAGTCCGCGGCGCAGTAGCCGCCGCTGACGCCTTCCTTCAGCCATCAATATCCGATAAGAGCGGCGCATGGCGTTGCTTCGCGCGTCCGCGACCGTGGGCGGATACACCATGGCGAGCCGAGTCCTCGGTTTCGTACGCGATATTCTTATTGCCAATTTTCTCGGTGCCGGCCTGATTGCCGACGCATTTGTGGTTGCGTTCAGGATTCCGAACTTGTTCCGACGGCTGGTCGCCGAAGGCGCCTTCACGGCTGCTTTTGTGCCGTTATTTGCCCGCGAACTCGAGGAAAACGGCCAGGCGGCCGCCCTTCGTTTCGGCAATCAGGCACTGGCGATGATGTTCTCGGCGTTGCTCGTCTTCATGATCCTGGCGGAAATCTCGATGCCGTGGTTGCTGCACGCGCTGGCGCCTGGATATGTCGAAGACGGCGAGAAATTTGCCCTCACGGTGCTCTTTACCAGAATCACGTTTCCCTATCTTTTTTTCATGGCGCTGGTCGCCTTGCTCGGCGGCATGCTGAACGCGGTCTATCGATTTGCCGCGATGTCGGCGGCCCCGGTCATTCTCAATATCGTGCTGATCGGGGCTCTCTTGATCGGGCAATTGGCGTTTCAGCAACCCGGTCACGCTCTCGTATGGGGCGTTGCGCTAGCAGGTTTTGCGCAGCTGTTGTGGCTCGTCGGGGCATGTGCGCGCGCAGACCTGGCGATCAAGTTGGGGCGACCACGGTGGAATCCGGCAATGAAGAAGTTGTTGCGGATGATGCTGCCGGGCGTGATCGGTGGCGGCGTTACCCAAATCAACATCGTCGTTGGCACCGCGATCGCAACTCTGGTTGGCGATGGTGCCGTCGCATATCTCTATTACGCCGATCGTATCTACCAATTGCCGCTCGGCGTGGTCGGCATCGCTTTAGGAACGGCCCTGCTACCGCTGCTGGCGCGACAGCTTAGGAGCGGCGACGAGGACGGCGCACGCGACAGCACCAACCGGGCACTGGAATTTGCTGCTCTCCTCATCATTCCCGCGACCGTCGCGCTGTTGGTTATCGCTGATCCAATCGTTTCGGTGTTGTTTGGCCACGGCGCGTTTACGGCGGTTGACACGACGGCAACGACCGCGGCGCTGATCGCGTTCTCGATCGGCCTGCCGGCCTATGTGTTGGTCAAAATTCTCGCGACGGGCTTCTTTGCGCGCGAAGACACCGTGACCCCGGTGCGGATTGCGATCGCCGCGATGGCCGTCAACGTGGTGGCCAGTCTGCTTCTTATCGGACCGCTGGGACATGTTGGCGTCGCGCTGGCGACCGCAATTGCCGCCTGGCTGAATACGGTTGTGTTGGCCGTCATGCTGGTCCGCCGCGGCGGCCTTGGGATCGATGCCCAGTTGCGTCAACGGATACCGAGGATCCTCGTGGCAACTGCAGCTATGGGGCTGGCCCTGTGGTTCGCGAATCAGGCCCTGGTCCCGGCCCTCGACGGTAGCGTAGTGGCCCGCGTGTTGGCCCTGATTGCTTTGGTCGGCGTCGGCTTACTGGTTTACGCGGGGGCTGCGCTGGGGATTGGTGCAGCCAGCTTGTCGGACTTGAAGGCTCAGTTGCGCAAGCCATCAGCTTGACCTGATGGTCAAGGCTGCGCCATAACGCCCCGCCTCCAGCCAACCGGACATCAATTATGGACCGCATATTCTCCGGCATCCAACCGACGGGAAATTTGCATCTCGGCAACTATCTCGGTGCGATCCGCAATTGGGTCGCGTTACAGGCTAGCTATGAGTGCATCTATTGCGTCGTCGATCTTCACGCCATAACCGTGGAGATTGATCCGGCTGAGTTGCGGGCGCATACCCGTGAGGCTGCGGCAAGCCTTCTCGCGAGCGGCATCGATCCGCAGGGGTCGATTCTGTTTAACCAGAGCCAGGTCGCCGGCCATGCCCAATTGGCCTGGATTTTTAACTGTGTGGCGCGGTTGGGTTGGCTTAACCGCATGACTCAGTTCAAGGAGAAAGCGGGGAAGAACCGCGAAAACGCGAGCGTCGGCCTCTACGCCTATCCGACCCTCATGGCAGCCGACATCATGCTGTACAAGGCGACCCACGTGCCGGTCGGGGAGGATCAAAAACAGCACCTCGAACTCTGCCGTGACATCGCACAGTCATTTAATAGTCAATTTGGAGTCGATTTGTTTCCGCTGGTCGAACCGCTGATCCTGGGAGAAGCCACGCGCGTGATGAGCTTACGCGATGGTACGAAAAAGATGAGCAAGTCGGATGCATCGGATCAATCGCGCATCAATCTCACCGATGCACCCGACGTCATCGCCCGTAAGATCCGACGGGCGCGCACCGATCCCGATCCGCTGCCAGCCGTGGCCGACGGCTTGGCCGATCGCGCCGAGGCCGACAATCTGGTCACGATCTACGCCGCGCTTACCAACAGCACCCGCGACAGCGTGTGTACCCAGTTCGCAGGCGCTGAGTTTTCAGCGTTTAAGGAGGCGCTAACCGAAGTGGCGGTCGAAACCCTGGCACCGATCACCATGGAAATGCGTCGATTGATAGACGATCCAGGCTATGTGGACGGTGTGCTCCAAGCGGGTGCCGAGCGGGCTGATCGTTTGGCCGCGCCGGTCTTGCGCGAAGCACAAGACGTCATCGGGTTACTCGGTTCCCAATAAGCCTCAACCACGCCGCTCGGGCGAAGACCCCATCTTTTGCTACAATGCTCGCCGCGCCAAAGGGAACTCGATGACCGACACAACGACAATATCGCACCGTCGTAAATTCCTGGTAATCGTCGACGACACGCCTGAATGCCGTGTAGCGCTGCGATATGCCTGTGGCCGCGCGGGGTCGACCAACGGTCAAGTCGCGTTGTTGCGCGTAATTGAGCCAGGAGATTTTCAGCATTGGCTGTCGGTCGAAGAACGCATGCGCGAAGAAGCCCGCGAGGAAGCCGAACGTTTGCTGCAAGGGCTCGCAGCAGAAATAAGCGCGTCGGTGCATATCATGCCCGAGCTTATGGTTCGCGAAGGTAAAGCGTTCGACGAAGTCCTCGCGCAGATAGATGAAGACTCACAGATCAGAGTTTTGGTACTTGGTGCAGCGACCGGACCTGAAGGGCCGGGACCGCTGGTCAGCGCGTTGGCGGGCAAGATGCCTGGAAATATGCACATTCCGGTTACCGTTGTTCCCGGCAATCTGACCGACAAGCAGGTCGATGAATTGGTTTGAGATCTCCCGATTGGCCGCCGGGCAGAGAAAAACTTGATCTTGTTGGCGAATCATACAAGTCTGTAGTTAGAAACACCAGCGGAGAACGGACATGTTCATTCAAACCGAGGAAACGCCCAACCCGGCAACCCTCAAATTCATCCCCGGCGCCAATGTGCTGGGATCCAGCACGATGGATTTCCCCGACCGGGAAGCGGCACAAGCCTCACCGCTCGCCGCGCGCCTTTTTGATATCGACGGGGTGCATCGTGTTTTCTTCGGCGGTGACTTCATCACGGTTACCGCAGACGACGTCGAATGGCACATCCTCAAGCCGCCGATCCTTGGTGCCATCATGGAACATTTCACGGCCGGATTGCCGTTGGTCAATGAAACGGTCAAGGCTCCTGAGAGCGATGGCGAGCCCTCCGAGGACAGCGAAATTATCGTCCAAATCAAAGAGTTACTTGATACCCGCGTGCGCCCTGCGGTTGCTCAAGATGGAGGCGATATCATCTTCCACGGTTACGAAGAGGGGATCGTGTATCTACAGATGCAGGGTTCTTGCTCGGGTTGCCCGAGTTCGTCGGCGACCCTGAAGCATGGGATTGAGAACCTGCTTAAGCACTACATTCCAGAGGTCGAATCGGTCGAACCCGTTTAGCGCGCACCAACCAATTTGTCTGCAAATAAAGGCGCGTGCCGGTATGGATCCCGAATTGCGGCGCACACGGATTCGCGGGTTGTAAAATGTGGATTCGCGTGCGACAACAAACAAGCTAAGACCAGCTCAAAAAAGCAAATCTCCGCGAGAAGAGATCCAGAAACGACGAGCTATAAGAAACGGCAAGCTACAAGAAACGAAGAATATGGTGTCGCAGTATCATGGCAGCAGCAGCGCCCACGGCGTTTGAACGCTACACGCTTATCCTTCTCGCCGGCCTTACCGTTGTGCTCTTTGCATGGGGCATCGCCCGTACATTGGGCGGCGACGACGCCGGAGCTCATACGGACCTAAACGATCGGTCCGTACCCGCGCTAACGGTCGTCCGCGAGTCGCCGGTCGTGCCCTTCCTCCAAGTGGACTACAAGCTCGCCGATACGCCGGCCGGAGACCTTGCCGTTCCGAGCGTTTATCCTTCAAACGTTCCGCGCGATCTACGTAAGCTCAACTCGATCTCCGAGCGCAAGCGCCTATTCATCAAGTTGATGATGCCGTTGGTGCAGCGGGCCAGCGAGCAGGTACTCGAAGAGCGCCGTCGGCTGTTGCTCATCGAGACGAGGCAAACAGCGGGGCTTGGCCTATCGGTAGAAGATACGCGCTGGCTTGAGGAACTGGCTGGACAATACGGGTTGGAACAACCAGACGTCGAGGCACTGAAAATACACGTCGACGTCGTACCAGCGTCGTTGGCGCTCGCCCAGTCGGCGGAGGAATCAGGGTGGGGCACGTCGCGCTTCGCGGTCGAGGGAAATGCGCTATTCGGTCAGCGAGTGTATCGCGGTGACGGCGGCATGGTTCCGTTGCGGCGAGATCCCGGCAAACGTCATCGAGTTCGCAAGTTTGACCATTTGCAGGAATCGGTATCGCGCTACCTGCATAATTTGAACACGCACTGGGCTTACGACAAGTTCAGGGCTTTGCGCTCGACGATGAGATCGAAGAACGTGCCGCTTGATAGTCGTGCTCTGGTCGGGACGCTCGACAAATATTCAGAGCGCGGCGCGGACTATATCAAGACCATCCGCAACATTATCTCATTCAATGGGTTGACCGCGTTTGACCGCACGGGTGGCGAAAGCTTAGTCCCGACGCCCGGTGCGTAACGCTAGTGGATTAAATCCAACATATGGTACCCATACGACGGCTTGCCGAGTTCGCCGGTTAGGCGCGCGAAGCGTGGCGATGCCCCATGCGACCGTTGGGCATCGGAAGCTTTGCGTAACGCGGCCGGCGAGCTCGGCAAGCCGCCCTGTGGGTCGCCTATCCCAGCCCCTCGGTGCGTCGAAACCCCTCGACGATGCCCAACGGTCCCTTGGGGCATCGCCTGCGGGCTTCCTCCTGTCGAGCTACCGGGATACGCGATCGTATGGGCACCATATGTTGGATTCCATCCACTAGGGAATAACGAACTGTATCCCGAACCAGCGAAAGCGACCGTCGCGCGTCGGTAGGGTGCAGTTAAAGCGCCCGCGGCCGCGCGGAAATGGTTTCGCGATCCTCACCTCGAACCGACGTACCCCCAGGCGCTCGATGGTGGTCGGACCGTTGGATGCGAAACAATTCAACCGTTCTAGACCATCGATCTGATTATCGACGGTGAACCCAAAAGGTGGCGGATTGTCATCGCGTAGCAGGGTATCGGCTGGCGTAACCTCGGTTACCGGCAGCGGAAGTGCATTCGCGACGAGACGGAAACGACCGATATCGCCATAGGTCTCGTTCAAAGCGAAGCGCGGGAGTTCGAGAACGTTCATCCGTTCATGCGCGACCCCGGAGTGTTGACCAACCGCCGCGGCAAATCCCGCCTCCTCGACCAGTTCGATCGTGCGACGTGAATATTCGCCGAACGGGTACGCAAACAAAGTCGGAGCTTGGCCGATTTCTTCGGTAATACGCTGTTGGGCGCGACGCAGCTCGGCGCGGTTGGTGTCGTCGTCGGCTGACGACATGCCGAGGTGGCTGGCGGTGTGGTTGGCAATGGTGGCACCAGAATCAGCGAGTTCCCTCAGTTGCTGCCAGGACATGTAACCGGCGACACCCTGGTCGACCGGCTCGGTCGACACAAAGACCGTAAACGGCAGCGCGGCATTGCGAAATCTTGGCAGGGCTTCGGTATAGGTTGAGATGTATGCGTCGTCGATCGTGATTGCGATCGTATTTTCCGGCAGGCGGCGTCGCTGGGCAAAGGCCTCAACGATATCGCTCAGCGCCATGACGTTATAACGGGCCGATCTCAGCTCCTCGATATGTTCCTCGAATTGGTTGAGGCGGATGTTCGTTGATGGGATGCCATCTTCGCCAAAGCGGTGATACATGAGGATTACGGCGCCCGACATTCGCTCGGCGGCGTCGGCGCGTTGCGCCGAGTCGGTGCCCGCCGTCGCGGCTATGAGCGCCAGCGAGAAGAGAAGTCCTTTGCGTACGTTGGATCGGGGGTTTGTGCTCTGCATCATGTTCGGAGGCGCTTGCTTTTGTTACCTGATTAGGCGGGTGCCGGCCGCGCGATCGGAAAGCAGAGGAAAGAGGCGAGGGTTGAAAAGTTGGTAGTGCCACCATTCCTTATCGTAGAAATCCCACCCAGCCGACGACATCAATCCGAGCAGGATCATGCGGTTTTTCTGTGCTGACACGGATACAGAACGATCTCCGTGGTGTGCCGCCGATGAAAAGTCGTCGAATTCAGTACCCATTTCAAGATCGCGACCTGTGGAATCGGCAAGTGTGAGGTCGACAGCGATGCCTCGAGAGTGCGGCGATCCGCGGCGTGGGTCGGCGACATAGTCAGATCCTGGCGCGTAGTCCCACAATCGCCACTGGGCTTCGGTCGGCCGATAAGCATCATAGATTTTCAAACGGTATCCGAGCGCCACGGCGAGTTCGATCGCACGGTCCAGATGTGCAGCTGCGGTTGGATGAAGAAAACACGCGCACCTCTCGTAGAGAGGTGCGCCGGTGACGTTGTCGGGCGTCGCGTAAGCAAGATCGAGGATGATACCCTCGGTTTTGGGGATTATCTCAACCAACGGCATAGACTGACGGGTCATAGTTCTACAGTTGTTGCGCCGAACGTGGCGTTATCATAGTCGTTGAGTGCCGCATTCAACCCCGTTCATCACCATATGAAAATACTCGCTTTTGATAGTGCGCTGACCTCTTGTTCGGCAGCGATCATCGATCAGGGAAACACTCTGGCGGAACGTCGCGAAGAGCGAACACGTGGTCACGCCGAGGCATTGATGCCGATGATTGAGGATGTGCGCCGCGCGGCCGCAGTCGATTATAAGGATCTGGATCTTATCGCGGTTACCGTTGGTCCGGGATCTTTTACCGGGATCCGTGTTGGTGTCGCAGCTGCGCGCGGAATTGCGATCGCGGCCGGCAAGCGAGCGATCGGGGTCACAACGCTGGCCGCCATGGCCCAGCGCGCGGTGACGCTCGCAGATCGGCCTAGCCGGATCACGTCGATCATCGATGCCCGCCGAGATGAAGCTTATGTTCAGAATTTTGTCGTTGGCGATGGCCACATCATACCGGTCTCACCGACGCCTGAACTGGATACTATCACGAGCATCGTCGCGCAACTGGGCGACCACCCAGCCACATTGGTGGGAAGCGGCGCCGCCAAAGTATTCGATCGATTGCCCGATCATAACGGTTGGAAAGCGACTCACATCACCGTTCCGGATAGTCCGACCGTCGCTCGTCTCGCATCGACCCTGGCGCGGCAGGCTGGACAGTTGCTCGTTCCAATACCGCTCTACATTCGCAAACCGGATACCAATCGACCACGCCAACGCCCGTAGATCTCGCGGCTAACCATCTCCGCCTTTGCGTAGTCGCAGGACGTGGACTCCCGTTCTATCCGGATCGGGATCGAGAGCGAGTACTTGATGGCCGTGTTCACGCACCGAGCGAGGAACATTCCGCAACGGTTCTCCATCCGGTAGTAGTACGGTAGCAATTTCGCCCGGTCTCATACGTTCGATCAGAAGTTTGGTCTTCACAAACGTGATTGGACACACATCCGCTGTGATATCGAGGAAAAGATCAGGCGACTTAGACATGTCGTTTTCAAGTTTGCTCCGAAATACTGCCGCTACATTTGATATTTAGTAATGTTGACTGATATAGAGCGGCTAATTATATAAAATATAGTTTCTTGGAGGACTGACCTTTTATGGCTGAACAACCCGAAACCAGCGAACTTCTGGCTTTGACGACGAATATCGTCGCGTCGCACGTTTCAAACAACTCGGTCACGTCGGCGGATCTACCGCAACTTATTCAGCAGGTTTATTCAGCGCTGTCCAGCGCTGGAGGTGGTGGTGCAAACGCCTCGGCTCCGCGGCCGCAACCCGCAGTGCCAATAAAAAAATCGGTCACGCCAGACTTCATCGTTTGCCTGGAAGATGGCAAGAAACTGAAGATGCTCAAGCGCCATCTAAAGACCCGGTACAACATGACACCAGACGATTATCGTGAGCGCTGGGGTTTGGGCCCCGACTACCCGATGGTTGCACCAAACTATGCGGCGCAGCGCAGCACCCTTGCGAAGAAGATCGGACTTGGCACCAAGCGGCGGGCGCGGCGTCGTCGGGCGTAGCGAGCTGATTGCGATCGCGCGCAAAGGGGCGACGGTCACGGTGCCGGACCAACCGTACCGCCCGCGGTGAAAACCGTTTTTGCGATAGGCAAGATAATCAGCGTCTTCATCTGGACGCTGATGTTGTTACCGGCGCATCTCTATGGCCTCGCGCTGAAAACGCCGTTGCGTGAGCGCGTTCCGGTGAGATACCACAACGGGTTGGGCCGGATTCTCGGTTTGCATATTGAGGTTATCGGCTCTCGTTTCGCGGGTTCCGAGCCGGTACTCTATGTTGCCAATCATTCCTCGTGGCTGGATATTGTTGTTCTTAGTTGTGTAATACCGGGCTCGTTTGTTTCTAAAGCGGAAGTTCGAAATTGGCCGATATTCGGCCTCCTGGCACGATTGCAGCGCTCCGTCTTTATCGAGCGTCGGGCAAACTTGGCCGCCAATCATCGCGACGAAATCAGCCACCGCTTGAGTGCGGGCGATAAACTCATCTTGTTTCCAGAGGGAACCAGCAGTGACGGGAACCGCGTATTGCCGTTCAAAAGTGCGCTGTTTGCGGTTGCTGAACGGCCGGTTGGGGGAGTGCCGCTAACCGTGCAGCCGGTTTCGGTCGCCTACACAAAACTCGATCATATGCCGATCGGTCGCCACCACCGTCCGTTGGTCACCTGGTATGGTGACATGGCCCTAGGTGGGCATCTTTGGCGGATGCTTGGACTCGGGCCGTCAACCGTGACGGTCACCTTTCACAAACCGATCAGCATCGCCGAGTTCAAGAACCGAAAGGCACTCGCTGATTACTGCCGTAACGTGGTCGCGATGGGATTGTCCGATGCGTTAACCGGGCGCAGCCGCGATGAGGCAACTGCGGACGCAAACAGTGAACTCAATTCAGACGAGCGCAATGGTGCCCAGCCTCTGCCCATCGGATCATAGCGTGCTTGGCTTGATGTCTCGCGCCTCGGAAGTGATGTTTCCGTCAACCGTGGCGGCCATTCTCATAGGGTCGGGGGCTGATTGACGTGACCAAGAATCTCTATATCAAAACCTACGGCTGTCAGATGAACGTCTACGATTCCGATCGCATGACGGAAATTCTGCAACCGCTCGGCTATGCCGCGACGTCTTGCGTGGAGGAGGCCGACTTGGTCGTTCTCAACACGTGCCACATTCGCGAAAAAGCAGCCGAGAAAATGTACTCGGAGCTCGGCCGACTAGCCGGGTTAAAGAAAAGTCGCGACAATTCGCGGCCGATATTGATCGCAGTTGCTGGTTGCGTTGCGCAGGCCGAGGGCGGCGAAATCATGCGGCGCGCGCCGGCCGTCGACATCGTCGTCGGTCCCCAGAGCTACCACCGACTGGCTGAAATCGTGGCGCGAGCTGCAGGCGCAAATCCCTATCGAGCTGAACCGGGCATTATCGATACCGAATTTCCGATCGAGTCCAAATTCGATCACCTACCCATGGAGGTTCACCCGCAGGGCGTCACTGCATTCCTTACAGTTCAAGAAGGATGCGACAAGTTCTGTACGTTCTGCGTGGTGCCTTATACCCGTGGCGCGGAATTCTCCCGCCCGGTCGCCGATGTTGTCGCCGAAGCCGAGCGCCTCGTCGCCGGTGGCGCTCGCGAGGTGACGGTGCTCGGTCAAAACGTCAACGCCTATCACGGGATCGCTGAGTCCGGCGAGAAGACGACGAGCCTCGCCCTGCTGATCCGCAGGCTTGCCGAAATCAATGGCCTTCAACGAATACGCTACACGACCTCGCATCCGCTCGATATGGATGCGGACCTAATCGCTGCCCATCGTGATGTCGACGCATTGATGCCGTTCATTCACCTGCCCGTTCAATCGGGGTCGAACAAGGTCCTACGCGCCATGAATCGACGCCACGATGTTGACGACTACCATGCGGCGATCGCGAAGCTCCGGACAGCACGTCCGGACATCGCGGTATCCAGCGACTTCATTGTCGGATTTCCGGGTGAAACCGATGCTGACTTCGAGGCGACGCTGGATCTGGTCCGAGACGTCGGATTCGCGCAATCATTTTCCTTTAAGTTCAGCCCCCGCCCCGGCACCCCGGCGGCCGAGAGCGACGCACAGATTCCAGAGGCGATAAAGGAGCAGCGCTTGCAACGATTGCAGGAACTTCTGAAAGAGCAGCAACGCGCCTTTAACGGGCAGTGCGTGAACCGCTCGGTGCCAGTTCTATTTGAAAAAGCGGGTCGCTACCCGGGACAATTGGTCGGGCGTAGCCCCTACCTTCAGCCCGTTCATGTAACCGCCGATGATCGGCTACTAGGGTTGGTCGCCGAGGTTCACATAGAAGCCGCGCTGGCCAACAGCCTGTCGGGCCGTCTTGCCGAAGGCGCCCCAGCAATCGCCGCACCCCATGGCGCGTAATACACGGTCCGCAGACGTCATCGAAGCCGATCTCAAGGTCGACGGAGATCGATCGGTGGTCGTTGATTTTGACGACAACAAACTGCTCGCGCCACTTTTTGGTGAGCACGACCAAAATCTCGCGCGCATCGAACAGAAGCTAGGCGTGTCAATGTCCTCGCGCGGGAATCGCGTTGCCATCAGCGGTGACGCATGGTCAACGCGGGTGGCGCAAAACGCGCTCGAAGACATCTACCACCGGCTACAGCGCGGATTGGAGATCGCATCGGGTGATGTTGATGGTGCGATTCGGATGGCCCAAAGCGGCGGCCCCACCTTCAACACCGGCCTCGAAATCGTGCGGACGCGCAAGCGAGACATTACACCGCGTTCGCCCAATCAATCGTCGTATATCCGAGAATTGGAACGGTCGGATTTGGTCTTCGGCCTCGGGCCGGCGGGCACCGGAAAAACATATCTTGCGGTGGCAATGGGTGTCGCAAAATTGATGAGCGGTGTCTGCGACCGAATTATCCTATCGCGCCCAGCCGTCGAGGCGGGTGAGCGGCTCGGATTCCTACCCGGTGATCTGAAAGAGAAGGTAGACCCCTACTTGCGACCGCTCTATGACGCTTTATACGACATGTTGCCGCCCGAGCAGGTCGTAAAACGGTTGGAGACCGGTGAGATTGAAGTTGCCCCGCTGGCGTTTATGCGCGGACGAACCTTGGCGAACTCCTTTGTTATTCTCGACGAGGCACAGAACACCACACCGGTGCAGATGAAGATGCTGCTGACGCGGCTGGGCGAAAATTCGAGATTGGTGGTCACCGGTGATCTGACCCAAGTCGACTTGCCGCGCGGTACGCGTTCGGGACTCGAAGACGCGGTTAGCATCCTGCAGGGGATCGATGGCGTCTCGTTCGTCTATTTCAGCGATGTCGACGTCGTTCGACACCAGCTGGTCACGAAAGTGCTTCAAGCGTATGAGGCACTGGAAGCCTCGCGGCGCGCATCAAAGACCGACGATGTCGATTGACACGACAAGAACCTCTCCAACCCTTGGCGACCACGCCGGCGAAAGTGACTCGCCGGAGTCGATGAACGACAACGAAATTGGCATCGCGGTGCAAGCTGAGGTGTGGCAGGTGGAATGGCCCCACGCAGAGCGGCTCGCGCACGACGCGGCATCGGCAGTTCTGGATTACCTAGCAGATAAAGTCGCACACCCGGTTGAACTTAGCGTTGTCCTTGGCGACGACTCGTTGGTTAAAGGGCTAAACAGAACCTATCGTGATAACGATTCCGCCACCAATGTGCTTGCATTTCCGCTCAACGATGCCAACGTGACGATGGTTGCGATGGCGCGTGAAGGATCGGGGCACGCTACGATGATGGGCGATGTTGTTATCGCCTATGAAACGGTTGTTCGCGAAGCAATGGCGCAACACAAGGAACGAAATGCTCACCTCGCGCATCTTGTGACCCACGGTGTTCTGCATCTTTTCGGCTTTGACCATCAAACCTCAAGCGATACCGAAGAAATGATTGGGGCCGAGCAGGCCATTGTTGGGCGACTCGGTTTCGGCGACCCCTATGCGCCGCCTGTGGTTCCATCGCGGCCGTTACCCCGAGAGTTCACCTCAGACGAGAAATGACCAACGACGACGCATCCTCTTCGAGTAGTTCGCCCCGTGAAAACGGGGCCGCAGAAACCCCCACTCTTTCAAAGACCATACTGAGCTGGTTGCGCGGACTCGGTGGTGCACGCCACGACGATACGACTCTACGCGAAAGCATGGAGTTGCTGATTGAAGAACATGCCAATCAGGATCAGCGGATCGACCCGGAAGAGCGATTGATGCTGATGAACATCCTCAAACTAAGCGAACTCCGGGTCGACGATGTTATGGTGCCGCGCGCTGATATCGTCGCAGTCGAGCAGCAGTCGACGCTGGAGGAGGTGTTGTCGGTGGTGCGCAAGGAGCTCCACTCGAGAACGCCTGTCTATCGTGAAACGCTCGATGACGTCGTGGGCATGGTGCACGTTAAGGACATCTTGGTTCGGGCTTCGAACGGCAGCGATTTCAGCCTCGATAGTCTGATGCGCGATACCTTATTCGTCCCGCCATCGATGCAGGCCCGCGAACTCCTATTGAAGATGCGTAAAAGCCGAATCCACATGGCAGTCGTGGTGGATGAGTATGGCGGGACCGATGGGTTGGTGACGATTGAAGATCTCGTCGAAGAGATCGTCGGCGAGATTGAAGATGAGCATGATGTCGAAGAGGGTCCGCTCTTCGTCGAGGGCCCTGAAAATACGCTGGACGCCGACGCCCGCGCACCAATTGAACAGCTTGAGGAAATTCTAGAGCAGAGTTTACTCGAGTCGGATCGTGATGAAGATATCGATACCCTCGGTGGTTTGGTGTTTGCATTGGTCGGTCGGGTGCCGCGGGTCGGCGAGCGTGTGAAACATCCCGGCGGGGTCGAGTTCGAAGTTCTTGACGCCGACGCGCGTCGTGTAAAGCGGTTACGCATCTGGCGTCCGAGTTTGAAGTCGGCAAGCGCCTAGCGCCGTCCGCACTGGTCCACCGGATGGTCCGTGCCCGTGCATTCGTCACCGGACTACAAGGATGGCGCCGCGCGATGCTGTGTATGGGACTCGGCGCGCTGGCCACAGCGGCCCTGCCACCGCTTCACGCACTCCCATTACTCCTTATCTCGTTTCCAGCTCTGATTTGGACAATCGATGCGTCGCGACGCATGCGCGACGCCTTGCTAATCGGGTGGTGGTTTGGTTTCGGCCACTTTGTGATCGCATTTTATTGGTTGGCCAACGCCTTTCTCGTCGACGCGGCGCGGTTTGGCTGGTTGATCCCGCTTGCCGTTCTTGGCCTCCCGGTCGTCGTGGCGGCGTATACCGCCATAGCGGCGGCCATTTATTGGCGTTTGCATGTGAGAGGCGTTGCTGGCGTCGCCGTCCTGGCGTTGTCTTGGACCGCGATGGAGTGGCTGCGCGGTGAATTGTTTACCGGATTTCCATGGAATTTGATTGGCTATAGTTGGGCGTTTTCCGACGAGGTCATTCAACTCACGGCCACGGTGGGAATTTATGGCTTGAGCCTGGTAACAGTTGCCGTCGCTGGTCTACCGGCCCTGCTTGGCAGCGATGGTAGTTCGCGACATAGATTTGCCCCCCAATTGCTCGGACTTGCGGTCGTTGTCGCGATCTGGGGTTCCGGGTATTGGCGTTTGGATTCGGCGCCGAAATATGCGTCGTCCGATGTTACGGTGCGGGTTGTTCAGGCCAATGTTTCGCAGGCCAATAAATGGCGCGCGGATCGTCGAGAAAAAAATTTCAACCGCTATCTCGAGCTAAGCCGAAGCGTCAGCGGGATTCAGCCGAGCGTAATCATCTGGCCCGAAACCGCGGTACCCTACTTTCTTTCGCGCGAGCTCGGGCGGCGACGCGCGATCGCCGATCTGGTCGAGCCCGGAGGGTTTGTCGTCACCGGGGCGCCGAGGATTTCGCCGCCGGGAGGGGCCAAAACGCGTATTTGGAATAGCGTGATTGCAATCGATCAAACCGGCGTCATTGCGGCCACATACGACAAGTTTCACCTGGTACCGTTTGGTGAGTATCTGCCGCTACGCGGTCTCCTTGGCAGGATCGGCATAGAAAAACTGGTCTACGGGCCGATTGACTATTCTGCCGGTGCCGGACCGACGACGCTACGTTTGGGCAATCTGCCACCGCTGGGGCCGCTGATCTGCTATGAGGCTATTTTCCCGGGCGCGGTGACCGATCCCACGGATCGGCCGGCCTGGCTGCTCAATGTTAGCAACGACGGCTGGTATGGAATGAGTGCTGGTCCGCATCAGCATTTCGCCATGGCCCGGCTCCGGAGTGTCGAGGAAGGCTTACCACTTGTACGTGCAGCCAACACCGGTATCTCCGGCGTTGTCGATTCTTTTGGCCGGGTTGTCGCCAGGATCGGGTTGGGAGAATCGGGGGTTGTTGACGTTACCCTGCCACAACCTATTGAAACAAAACCGATTTATGGACGGTACGGCGATTTCATGCTGATCCCACTGGCGCTCATCCTGGTAGCAATAGTAATGTTGCTAGGTGTGATGACGCGCACAGCGAGGCACCATTAGATCCCGTAGGGTGTAGGGGATATGACTAATGCGCCTAAGAGGGGTACCTAGGGCGTTGTGGTGTTACACTTGTTGTTTACAAGCGCGTCGTTGTCCAATAACAACCAATGGTATTGGACAGCGTGGTTGCAAATCTCGAACGTTGGCGTGACGATTGAAAACACGCGATACGCTTCGACGGAAAACTGGAAGAGCAATCTATGGTGGAGAGCACTGCTACGACAACGACCCCAGTACCGAAGAAGGTACCTGGCAAACCTAATCCGATTGATATTCACGTTGGCAGCCGGGTTCGTTTGCGCCGTACGCTGCTGGGCATGAGCCAGGAAAAGCTTGCTGACGCGGTCGGCCTCACGTTTCAGCAAATTCAGAAATACGAGCGCGGCACCAATCGCATCGGCTCTAGTCGATTGTACCAATTCGCTCAAGTTCTCGATGTACCCGTGTCGTTCTTTTTCGATGGCATGCCGTCGGAAGCCGCGAACGGTGCCCCTGGTAGCGGTGAATCTGATGTTGAACCGTTCGAACAGGATCAATTTACGCGCCGTGAAACCCTCGAATTGGTCCGGGCGTATTATCGGATCAGCGACAACCGCGTCCGCGCCAAGCTATTTGATCTCGTCAAAGCGGTCGCGGCGGGCGAGTCAAACGCCCAAAGCTAAATGGAATCTACCGGTTCCGGCCTTCTCTTGACTTGACCACCCGAGGGTCCGCTGACTATGTAGCGGCTCCCCCCTCGTGGGGTCAGCGACCGGATTGATAAACCAACCCACTCAAGGTTCCGTGCAGACGCGACTGCGCGCGGTATCAAACGCCGAAGAAGGAAGAGCCGTTGCCGATCTCCGATTATCTCTTCACCAGTGAATCCGTTTCCGAAGGCCATCCGGACAAAGTTTGCGATCGTGTTTCTGACGCCATCGTCGATGCTTTCTTAACAGCCGATCCCTATGCCCGCGTCGCAGTCGAAACGATGGCAACGACGAACCGAGTCGTCCTGGCCGGCGAAGTTCGTGGTCCCGATTCAATTACCCACGCACAACTCGAAGAAATTGCACGAAGCTGCATTCGCGACATTGGCTACGAACAAGACGGATTTCACTGGAAGACCGCTGACATCACGATCTATGTCCATTCACAATCTACGGATATCGCACAAGGCGTCGATGCTGCTGGTAACAAGGACGAGGGGGCCGGCGATCAAGGAATTATGTTCGGTTATGCCTGCCGTGACACCGGCGTATTGATGCCGGCCGCGATCTACTATTCGCATGCGATCCTAAAATCGCTTGCCGAGGCGCGTCATTCCGGGGCCGAACCCGATCTTGGCCCTGACGCGAAGAGCCAAGTAACGCTGGTGTTTGAAAACGGCAAGCCCGTGCGTGCCGCCTCCGTCGTAGTCTCCACCCAACACGCTGAAAAACTAGACCAGGACGACGTTCGTGAAATCGTTCGTCCTCACGTGGTCAACGTCCTGCCCGAGGGTTGGATGTGTGGGGAGGAAGATTTTTATGTGAATCCGACGGGGCGCTTCGTAATCGGCGGGCCGGATGGCGATGCCGGATTGACCGGTCGCAAGATTATTGTCGACACGTATGGCGGATCGGCACCCCACGGTGGCGGTGCATTCTCGGGTAAGGATCCTTCTAAGGTCGACCGTTCAGCAGCCTACGCGGCCCGATATTTAGCCAAGAACGTGGTTGCCGCCGGTCTCGCCGATCACTGTACGCTGCAGGTCTCCTATGCAATCGGTGTTTCAAAACCGCTCTCATTGTACGTCAATCTTGGCGATAACGGGCAAGTCGACGAAACCAAGCTAAGCGCAGTCCTACAAGAACTCATGGATCTTAGCCCCCGCGGCATTCGCGAGCATCTCGGCCTTAACAAACCGATTTATGCGCGGACCGCAGCCTACGGGCATTTTGGGCGCGAGCCAGAAGCGGATGGCGGATTTTCATGGGAGCGCCTTGATTTGGTCGAGGGCCTGAAGTCCGCCGTCAGCTGACAGCCACATGCCCGGCGGTACGGCCGAGCACCCAAGACGAAATCTCCACGGCCGGCGGAGCGGGCATCGACTGCGGCCCCATCAACGTGACCTGCTCGCCAGCCATGTGCCTGATCTCGAAATAGGACTCCCGTCTGGCAGCGACAAATTTATCGATTGTGCAGCTTTGTTCGATATAGCGACAGATGAGATCTGGCTGGAAATCGGCTTTGGCGCCGGTGAGCATCTCGCAACACAGGCGGCGGCCCATCCCGAATGCGGATTTATTGGCTGTGAGCCTTACATCAATGGCGTTGCTCGATTCATTTCTGAGTGGCATAGCCGCAAGCTGGTCAATGTACGGCTCTTTCAAGACGACGCGCGGCTCCTTGTTGCGGCGCTGCCACCCGCGAGCATTGCCCGGATCTTTCTGCTATTCCCCGATCCTTGGCCCAAGCGTCGTCATCAAAAACGACGAATTATCGGGCCCGATACGCTGTCCGACTTAGCGCGGGTCCTCTGCGATGGCGGTGAACTGCGTTTCGCCACCGATCATTCTGAATTCTGCAGGTGGGTCTTGTTTTATGTTTTGGAAAACGGCGCATTCGCTTGGAGCGCGCGTGAGGCCGCCGATTGGCGCGTGCGCCCAGGGGATTGGCCGGCAACGCGCTATGAAAAAAAGGCTTTGTCGCAAGGCCGCAGACCAACCTATCTCGCCTTTGCACGTCGACCCCGCTAACAAGTCGCGCGCGCGAGCCAAAAAAACCTTTCACAGTGAGGCTGCCGACCCTATTATCGTGCTAACAACAATAGCCGCGGAACTCGGTGCAGGACCGAGTTGATGGGAGTGGGCAGCAGCCCACTTTTTTTATTGGCCGCACAATTGGCGGCGGTTGAAGCACTGCCCTGCGTGGTTTGCCGCACGGACGCCCGAAAGATTTGCATCGTGTCGAGTGAGAAGTGGATCGCCGAGAAGGTAGAGCGGCTTGTCGAGCCGGCAATCGAAGCTATGGGCTTTGAGCTGGTGCGTATCAGGCTGACCGGAGATCAACGACGCGTCTTACAGGTGATGGCCGAGCCACACGCATCGCCGACGATGACAGTCGATAATTGTGCCGCGCTCAGCCGAACGATCTCGGCGTTGCTCGATGTCGAAGATCCCATTCCCGGTGAATATGTCCTCGAAGTAAGTTCTCCAGGAATCGACAGACCGCTGGTAAAGCCGAAGGATTTTGAGCGCTTTGCCGGGTATGAAATTAAACTTGAGGCGGCCCGCGTAATCGACGGTCGGCGTCGTTTCCGGGGCCGTCTCAAAGGCATTGTCGATGGTTGTGTACGGCTGGAACTCGAAACGGGCGAGGCGGAAATCGCGCATGCCGATATCGCCAGCGCAAAGTTGGTGTTGAACGACGATCTGCTTGCACAACAAAAGATCGCCTGAACACGACCGTAAGGGACGGAGAACAGAACATGGTTGCCGAGACTGAAACCGTAACCAGCATGAATCGGCTGGAGTTGTTGCACGTTGCTGACGCGGTGGCGCGCGAAAAAGGCATCGAGCGTGAAACGGTCGTCGATGCGATGGAAGAAGCCATTCAAAAAGCGGCGCGTTCCAAATACGGGCTCGAAAACGATATCCGCGCGGAAATTGATGCCACGACAGGCGAGATCAGGATCTATCGCTGCCTCGAGGTCGCGGAAATCGTCGAAAATGATGCGACCGAGATATCCATAGCTGAAGCACGCGAACGCAACCCTGATGCACAAGTCGGCGATATTTTGGCAGAGAACCTGCCGCCAGTTGATTTTGGCCGCATCGCGGCGCAGACCGCGAAACAGGTTATCGTTCAGAAAGTTCGCGAAGCCGAACGGGAACGTCAGTACGAAGAGTACAAAGACCGCATCGGCGAAATCGTAAACGGCCTCGTCAAACGGGTCGAGTATGGCAGCATCATTGTTGATCTAGGCCGGGCCGAGGCGGTTGTCCGGCGCGATGAATTGTTGCCGCGCGAATCATTTCGGGTTGGTGACCGCGTGCGAGCCTATGTTTACGACGTGCGCCGCGAGTTGCGCGGACCACAGATCTTTTTATCTCGGACCCATCCGCAGTTCATGGCCAAGTTATTCGCCCAGGAAGTGCCGGAGGTGTACGACAGCATCATTGAAATTCGCGCCGTCGCTCGCGACCCGGGTAGTCGCGCCAAGATCGGAGTGTTCTCCAACGACACCAGTATCGATCCGGTCGGTGCCTGCGTTGGTATGCGTGGCAGCCGCGTTCAGGCGGTCGTTAACGAACTCCAGGGCGAGAAAATCGACATCATTCAGTGGTCGCCGGATGCCGCTACGTTCATCGTTAATGCGCTGGCCCCGGCCGAGGTAACCAAAGTTGTGCTCGACGAAGACGCGCAGCGCATCGAGGTTGTCGTGCCGGACGATCAGTTGAGTTTGGCGATCGGGCGGCGCGGCCAGAATGTTCGCTTGGCGTCGCAGCTGACGGGATGGGACATCGATATCCTTACCGAAGCCGAGGAATCGGAGCGTCGGCAGGAAGAGTTCCGCGAACGGAGCCAGATGTTTGTTGACACACTCGACGTCGACGAGGTGATCGGCCAGCTTCTTGTCACAGAGGGCTTTACGGAAATGGAGGAGGTCGCCTATGTGCCGATCGAGGAACTGACGGCGATCGAAGGCTTTGATGAGGAATTGGCGGCTGAATTGAGCAATCGCGCTCAAGCCTATTTGCAGAAAAAAGAAGCGGAACTGCAACAAAGACGGGTCGAACTCGGCGTGGTCGACGAACTCGCTGCCGTCGAGGGCTTGACCACAACAATGTTGGTCGTGCTCGGTGAAAACGAAATCAAGACGCTGGATGATTTTGCTGATCTCGCCGGCGATGAGTTGCTCGAATTATTGGGTGTGTTCGGACTGAGCGAGACGCAAGCCAACGAGATGATCATGGCCGCTCGCGCGCACTGGTTTGAAGACGAAGATTTATCCGAGCAAAGTGAGGGCAGCGGGGTCGATGCCGGCGACGAAGCCACCGAATCCGCCGAATCCGCCGAATCCGCCGAGTAACGGGACGTTGGCCGGGCCCACACAGCAACGAAATGGATATCAACAAGCCACCCTTGCGCCGCTGCATCGACAGCGGGAAAGTCGTGCCGACCAGCGAGCTCATTCGTTTTGTCGTCGGGCCTGACGACGAACTCGTTCCCGATATCGAGGGCGGGCTCCCAGGTCGGGGCCTGTGGGTGACGTCGACCACATCGGCTTTGGCCCGGGCCGTCGGTCGAGATTTGTTCTCAAGATCTTCGCGCCGCCGAGTTCGAACGCCAGATGACCTGATTGCTAATGTCGAACGGCTCCTCGTTCAGCGGTGCCAATCCCGACTTGGCTTGGCCCGTCGCGCCGGTGTGGTGACCGTTGGATTTGAAAAAGTTCGCGCCATTATACGCGCCGGTGAAGCCGCAGTTTTGGTGGCTGCGTCGGACGCGGCCCCCGATGGGCGTGCGAAACTCATAGGGCTTGGCGCCTCTTTGCCGCACGTGCAAATCCTATCGCGCGAGGAATTGAGTTTGGCAGTGGGCCAAGAAAATGTGGTACATGCTGCGTTGGCGCGTAATCGATTGGCGATCCAGTTCGTGTCAGATGCCAAGCGGCTTGCCGGAATTCGGTCGGAAAGCGCTGTGCTGAGCAGCGCGCACCCGGCGGTGATGGACGAGCGTGAAACCAGATCGTTGAATGAAACTGGGCTATGAGTGAAACGCACGAAACCGACGGCGGAAAACTGAGCCTCTCGAAGCCTAAGAAGCTCGAGTTGAAAAAGACTGTCGATGGCGGTCAGGTTCGTCAGAGCTTTTCACATGGCCGCTCCAAGACCGTTGCCGTTGAAATAAAGAAAAAACGATCGGTTGGTCGCGACGCGGCTGCCGCGGCGGTCTTAACCGAAGCGCCGGTCGCAAAGAAGGCGCCGCTTGCGCCTCCCGCTGTCGAAACGCCACCAACGATGCCGGAAGAGGCGGTGGTCGAGGTCGCCCATCCGCAAGACACCGACGAACAAGCCCTAGCACGTAGTGCGGGTATTGTTCTTCGCGAACTAACCGACGACGAAAAGGTGGCCCGCGCCCGTGCCCTCGAGGGGGCTAAAAAGGCTGACACCGAAGCGCGCCATCGTGCCGAAATGCAGGCGACGAGACGTGCCGAAGAGCAAGCCAAACTCCAGGCCGAGCGCGACGCGGCGACCCAGCGTGCGACGCTTGAAGAAGAGCGCAAACGCACCGAGGAAGAAGCGCGGCTCAAAGCCGAGGAACAGGCCGCAAAACGGTTGGTCGAGCAGGCAGAAGAAACCGGCTCCACAACCGAGGAACGTCCCGACGCGCGCCGACCCGTGCGTACGCCGCGGCGCCACACACCGGTTCGCCGCGACGGGCAGCGTCGGCGTGGGGGCAAACTAACCGTTACCCAGGCGCTCGACGAAAACGAACGAGTCCGCAGTCTGGCCTCGGTGCGACGAGCGCGAGAAAAAGAAAAACGCCTGGCTGAAGGCCTGGACGGACCTTCAAAGATCATACGTGATGTTGTGATTCCGGAGACGATCACGGTTGAAGAACTTGCCAACCGCATGGCTGAACGCGGTAACGACGTGATCAAATCGCTTATGGCCATGGGGGTTATGGCGACGATCAACCAAGCGATCGATGCCGATACCGCTGAGGTCGTAGCGACAGAGTTTGGTCATCGCGTCAAACGGGTCAGTGCGGCTGACGTTGAGATCGGACTCAAGGGCGAAGACGACGAAGAGGCGGCAATCGAGTCACGACCGCCGGTCGTGACGGTGATGGGTCACGTGGATCACGGCAAAACGTCGCTCTTGGATGCCTTGCGAGAAACCGATGTTGCCGCGGGCGAAGCAGGCGGCATTACCCAGCATATCGGCGCTTATCAGATCGCGACGAAAACCGCCGGTCGTATCACGTTTATCGATACGCCCGGCCACGCAGCATTTACATCGATGCGCGCGCGCGGCGCGCAACTCACCGACCTGGTGGTTCTGGTGGTTGCGGCCGATGACGGCATCATGCCGCAGACCGTTGAGGCCATCGATCACGCCAAAGCTGCCGGTGTGCCGATCGTCGTTGCCATTAACAAGATGGATCGGCCCGACGCCAATCCTGAGCGTGTTCGCCAAGAGCTTTTGCAGCAAGAGTTGGTTGTCGAATCAATGGGTGGTGACGTTCTTTGTCTTGAAGTATCAGCTAAGGAAAAAACCAATCTCGATAAACTCGAGGAGGCAATCCTTCTTCAGGCCGAAATTCTCGAATTAGGAGCCAATCCGAATCGGCCCGCCGAAGGTCTGGTCGTCGAAGCCAAGCTTGATCGCGGCCGTGGCACCGTGGCGACCGTTTTGGTTCAGCGCGGCACGCTGAAAGTTGGAGATATTCTCGTGGCCGGCGCTGAGTGGGGCCGGGTTCGCGCCCTCGTCGATGACCGAGGACGTCGCCTCGACGAAGCGATTCCGTCGCAGCCGGTGGAAGTATTAGGACTTGGCGGCGTACCCGGTGCGGGCGACGAATTTGTTGTTGTCGACAGCGAAATACGAGCGCGACAGGTCACCTCTTTCCGCGAAGATCAAAGCCGAGACGCACGTGCCGCGGCGGTTGGTCGCTCAAGCCTCGAGCAAATGTTCACCGATATATCCGAAGGTGAGGCGCGCGAACTTCAAATCGTTATCAAGACCGATGTTCGAGGCTCACTCGAGGCGATCCTGGGTGGGATCGAGGGCTTGAAGTCGGACGAGGTGCAGGTGCGTTTGCTGCACGCAGCCGTCGGCGGAATAAACGAATCCGATGTGGTTCTTGCCAACGCCTCCAAGGCGCTTGTCGTTGGCTTCAATGTTCGCGCCGACCCGGTCGCGCGCGATCTCGCACGGCAAATCGGTACCGAAATTCGTTATTACTCGGTGATTTACGAGCTGATTGATGAGCTCAAGGCTATCCTGAGCGGCATGCTAGACCCCGAAGTGGTGGAGCACGCGGTCGGCATGGCGGAAGTCCTGGAAGTGTTCAATATCAGCAAGTTGGGCAGGATCGCAGGTTGCCGGATCACCGAAGGGGCCGCCCGGCGCAATGTTCGAGCTCGGTTGGTACGTGACAGTATCGTTGTTCATGAAGGCGCGATCGGATCTTTAAAACGCTTCAATGACGATGCGCGCGAAGTGAACACCGGCAACGAGTGCGGTGTTGGGCTCGAGAATTACCATGACATCCAACCTGGCGATCTCATCGAGTTTTTTGAGGTGGAGCACATCGCGCGCACGCTGTAAGCAAATCACGGATGTGCCAGATCGGGCCGACGCAACGTCGGCAGCGTTTGCGTCAGCGATAGAATTAAGCAGTGGTAAGGCGACATGGGAAAGCGAACCCATCGCGGCGGCGAGCGACGAACTCGGGTCGGAGAGGCGCTTCGACACGCGCTTGCTGACATATTTATGCGTGGCGATGTCCTCGATCCAGTCTTACGCGATGCGTCAGTAACGGTCGGCGAAGTCGACGTCAGTCCGGACCTGCGCAACGCGACCGCCTATGTCCTGCCATTCGGCGCTACTGATCCGGACGACATGTTGGCGGGGTTGGTTCGCGTTACACCCCACCTTCGCCACCAGATATCGCAGCGACTGCGATTGAGATACGTACCCATGCTACGCTTCGAGCTGGATCGAACGTTCGATCAAGCAAACAAGATCGATTCGTTATTGCAACGACCTGAAGTCGCGCGGGACCTCATCACCGACCCGACGGACGCGGACTAGTCGGGCGAAACCATGGTGCGCAAACGACGTGGCGAGCGTGTTGATGGATGGTTGGCTATCGACAAACCAGCCGGCAAAACCTCCGCGCAGATTGTTGCGGAAATGAAACGAATATTTTCGGCCCAGAAGGCTGGTCACGGAGGAACGCTTGACCCGATGGCGACGGGGATCCTGCCGATCGCGTTTGGCGAGGCGACCAAGACCGTTGAGTACGTCATGCGCGGCAGCAAAGTATACCGCTTCTCGGTTTGTTGGGGCGAAGCCCGCGATACCGACGATCGCGAGGGTAAAATTGTTGGGGTGACAGACGCTCGGCCCCCGGCCGCTGATATCGTAGCGGTTCTTGGCCGGTTTATCGGCGACATTGAGCAAATTCCACCCGCCTATTCCGCCATTAAGCACCAAGGTCGACGTGCTTATGAGCTTGCGCGCAGCGGGCAGACGCCTGAACTCGCATCCCGCAAGGTATCGATTTACGAGTTCTCCCTCGAATCGGTGGATGATCGCGATCATGCGACATTCCGAGTCGTGTGCGGCAAGGGAACCTATGTTCGTGGCTTGGCCCGCGACGTGGCAATCGAACTGGGAACGCTTGCACACGTTAGCGAATTGCGGCGTTGCAAGGTCGGCCCATTCGATGAAAACGGCGCGATTTCGCTGGATTCTCTACACACGCTGGGGCATAGTTCGGCCCGCTCGCAGCACCTGCTTCCTGTCGAGGTTGCGCTGGCCGACATCCCGGCAATTTCCTTGACCCAAAAACAAGCAGAAAAACTGCGCCGTGGCGAAACCGTAAGCGTCGACTCAAGCGAAATCGGACTTCGATGTGCCATGGCTTCCGGTCGTCTCATTGCGCTTGCAGAGATGGCGGACGGAAGAGTGCGCCCCAAACGGGTATTCAATCTGTAGCGCAATGGGCGCGACAGAGGCACACATAACGGAGATTTAGATGTCGATTACCGCGGAGCGTAAGACCGAACTTATCGGCACATTTCGAAAGAACCCTGAGGATACCGGCTCACCGGAAGTACAGGTGGCGGTTCTGACGGAACGGATTAACAATCTTACGGAGCACTTCAAAGCACACAAGAATGACCTTCATTCACGACGCGGTCTGTTGAAAATGGTCAGCCGACGTCGTCGTTTGTTGGATTATTTGAAGCGATCCGACGATCCTAAATACGTATCCATTATTCAGCAACTTGGGTTGCGCAAATAGCGACCTCAGTGAGGCTCGGTGAACCGAGACCTAACTGCGGCCGCGGATCTGCGACTCGCGGCGATGACACGCAACGGGTCGCGCTCGGCTGCCTCAATTCGGAGCCAGCCGTAAGCAAGGAACGGAAACAACATGTTTGATATTCACAGAAAACAAATCGAATGGGGCGGACGCACGCTGTCAATCGAAACGGGGCGTCTGGCCCGACAAGCCGACGGTGCGGTTTTGGTAAGTTATGGCGAGACCTCGGTATTGTGTACAGCCGTTGGCCAAAAGAAGGTGCGCGAAGGCCTCGATTTCCTACCGCTGACCGTTAACTATCAGGAAAAGACATTTGCAGCCGGCAAGATTCCCGGCGGATTTTTCAAGCGCGAAGGTCGTCCGACAGAGCGTGAAGTTCTTACCTCGCGGCTTATCGATCGACCCATCCGCCCGCTTTTCGCGAAGGGCTATCGGCACGAAACGCAAGTGATGTGCACGGTGCTGTCGCACGATATCGAGAACTTGCCGGACATCTGCGCACTGATCGGTGCCTCGGCCGCCCTAACCATATCGGGCCTGCCTTTTCTCGGCCCCATTGCGGGCGCAAGGATCGGCTATGCCGACGGTGACTATGTTCTTAACCCGCTCCTGGATGACCTACCGTCATCTTCCTTGGAGCTTCTCGTCGCCGGCACGACCGACGGCGTGCTCATGGTCGAATCGGAAGCGAGCGAACTTAGCGAAGATGTGATGTTGGGGGCGGTGACGTTTGGTCATCAGGCCATGCAGCCGGTCATTGACATGATCATCGACCTTGCCGAGGAATGTGCCAAGGAACCCTGGGATCTGCCGCAGCCAGATGACGCGGATGGCTCGTTGGCAGCCCGGCTTCGGGATATGGCCGAGCAAGATCTCCGCGATGCCTACCAGGAGCAAGGTAAACAAGCGCGCACCGATCGGATTTCCGAAGTTAAGAACAAAGCTATCGCGCGTTTTGAAGAAAGCGACGGGGATGGGTTCGATAAGAGCGTGATCAGTGGCCTTTTCAAGGGGCTCGAGCGTGACATCGTACGCAACTCGGTCCTCGATACCGGCAACAGAATCGATGGTCGCGACACCAAAACCGTGCGCCAGATTGAAGCCGAAGTCGGCGTTCTACCTCGCGCGCACGGCGCTGCACTGTTCACGCGCGGGGAAACCCAAGCGATGGTGGTGACCACCCTGGGCACCGGCGACGATGAACAAATCATGGATGCCCTTGAAGGGGAGTATCGCGAGCGCTTTCTGCTGCATTACAATTTCCCGCCCTATTCCACCGGTGAAACCAAATTCATGCTCTCACCGGGTCGGCGGGAGATTGGTCATGGAAAATTGGCGTGGCGGGCAATTCGTGCGTTGCTGCCGAGCGCGGAAGAATTTCCCTACACGATCCGGGTTGTCTCAGAGATCACCGAATCAAATGGATCGTCGTCGATGGCATCGGTGTGCGGCGCATCTTTATCGCTGATGGACGCAGCGGTACCGCTCAAGAGACCGGTTGCAGGGATCGCGATGGGGTTGATTCTTGAAGGCGATCGTTATGCAGTGCTCTCCGACATCCTCGGCGACGAAGATCATCTCGGCGATATGGACTTCAAGGTGGCGGGAACCGAGGAGGGCATCACCGCCCTCCAGATGGACATCAAGATCACCGCGGTTACCGAAGAAATCATGCGCGTTGCGCTCGCCCAGGCCAAGGAAGGTCGCGTGCACATCCTGGGTGAAATGTCAAAAGCGATCAGCCGGTCGCGCGACAGCGTCCACAAACACGCACCCCGCATCACGACGATTCAAATCCCCAAGGACAAGATCCGTGAAGTGATCGGGACCGGTGGCAAGGTGATTCGTGAAATATGCGAAACAACCGGTGCCAAGATCGATATCGAAGACGATGGCACGATCAAAGTTGCGGCCACTGATACCAAGTCTGGGGAAGCTGCGCTCGAGTGGATCAAGGACATCGTTGCCGAACCCGAAATCGGACTCACCTATGACGGCAAGGTCGTTAAGGTCGTTGATTTTGGTGCTTTCGTGAACTTCATTGGCAACCGCGACGGACTTGTTCATATCAGCGAACTCGCGCCAAACCGGGTCGCCAAAGTTGGCGATGTCGTCAAAGAGGGCGATCAGGTCAAAGTCAAGGTTTTGGCGGTTGATGACCGGGGTAAAGTGCGGCTAAGCATGAAGGCTGTGGATCAGCAAACCGGTGCAGACGTCACTGAGAAAATGGAAGCCAAAGGTTGATCTATAGGGCCCATGTTTGGTTGCTCGAACCGGCTGAGGCATCGCGTTTGAGTTGGTAAATGCGTTGCAATTTGCAAAACGCATACGCGGCCGTGCGTATCTGGGTTTGGGCGAAACCGCGAATTGACCTATATTCTTGCTGCGGGAGACTGGGAGACCATCGTCGGCTGGCAACGCGTGTAGTCGGTTGCCGATTTGCTGGTGCTGGCTTCCAATCGCGGCTTGCTAGGGAGCCGAGATGATGAGGGCGCTGAATCCGATCTTCATGTCCGGACGGGAGGTGATCCCGGTCGTCGAGGGCGGAAAAGGCATTTCGATTACGAATGGCGAAAGTTCCGGCGCATGGGCAGCGTGCGGCGGCGTCGGGACGTTTTCCGGCGTCAACGCGGATACCTTTGACGATAGCGGAAACGTCATGCCCCAGATCTACAATGGTCGAACGCGCCGCGAGCGCCACGAGGAACTCGTTGAGTTCTCGATCAGTGGGGCAATTTATCAAGCACGTGTCGCCCACGAAAGCAGCGATAATGGTGGTCGTATCCACATGAACGTGCTGTGGGAGATGGGAGCCGCAGAGCGGATCCTGCTCGGGATATTGGAAGGCGCCAAGGGGTTGGTACACGGGATTACCTGTGGGGCCGGTATGCCGTATCGCTTGGCCGAAATCGCGGCGCGATACGGAGTTCACTATTATCCGATCATCTCGTCGTCGCGGGCATTCCGCGCATTGTGGAAGCGGGCTTACCACAAGTTCGGTGAACTGATGGGTGCGGTCGTCTACGAAGATCCGTGGCTGGCGGGTGGGCACAACGGCCTATCGAACAACGAGGATCCTCAGAAACCCGAAGATCCGTTCCCTAGGGTCCTTGAACTGCGCAAGCTCATGAACGAATTCGGCCTGCACGATACGCCAATAATTATGGCCGGCGGCGTTTGGTATCTCCGCGATTGGGAGAGTTGGATAGACAACAAGGAATTGGGACCGATTGCGTTCCAATTTGGGACGCGACCGCTACTCACCAAGGAGAGCCCGATCTCGGACGCTTGGAAGCAGAAGTTGGTCAATCTAAAGCGCGGCGACGTATTTCTAAATCGTTTCAGTCCGACCGGATTTTGGTCGTCCGCGGTGAACAATGGCTTTATCGAAGAACTCCGCGAGCGCAACGAACGGCAGATCGCCTATACCACCGAGAAAATCGGCGAACACGACACGCCATTCCCGGTCGGCGCGCGCAAACGTGAAGTCTTTGTCACCCATGCCGATGCGGCACGCGGCCGCGCTTGGCAGGAATGCGGTTTTACCGAGGCCCTTAAAACGCCGGATTCAACGCTCATTTTCGTCACCACCGAGAAAGCCGACCATATACGCCACGATCAGATTGAGTGCATGGGGTGTCTTAGCCAATGCAAGTTTTCCAACTGGGCCCAGAACGAGTCGGGCTCAACCGGTCGCAAGGCAGATCCGCGAAGTTTCTGTATTCAGAAAACCTTGCAGGATATCTCGCACTCAGACCGCCTCGAGGATAATCTAATGTTTGCCGGTCACGGGGCATATCGCTTCTCGACGGATCCGTTCTACTCGAATGGTTTCATCCCGACAGTTAAACAGCTGTTTGCTCGAATTCTCACGGGTGACTGAGTGGCGCTGGAACGACGATCCCAATCAGGGCCGCGTGCATTACCATGGCAATGACCGGGATTAGTCCGGACACGGGGCGCCGTTTCGCCGGCTTGGTCGAACGATTGCGCGGCGCCGGGTTACGCCCAACGCGCCAACGCTTGGCCTTGGCCAGTCTCCTATTCGAAGGCGAAAATCGACACGTAAGTGCTGAGTCTCTTTATGAAGATGCCCGGGCTACCAAGGTTCGTGTCTCTCTGGCGACCGTCTATAACAGTTTGCATCAATTTACCGCCGCAGGTCTGTTGCGAGAAGTGACGATCGCCCCGGGTCGTTCCTATTTCGATACGAATGTCACTGACCACCACCATTTCTATCATGAGGACGAAGGGTCACTCGTCGACATTCCCGATGATGCGGTGATGCCGACGCAGTTGCCGGTGCCGCCCGCGGGCACCGAGATCGCCCGCGTCGATATCGTCGTGCGTGTTGAGTCCAAAAAATAAGTTAGAAAATCACTAAGCTATTGATATTTGTAGAATTATTCCAATCGTTGACGCAGGATATCGAACGGCCCTATAACAAATTGAATTCGCGCATCGTCGAGCGGCATCGACAATCGTTGACGGCTTGGTAATGTTCGATCCAACAAACGCAACCAGTGATCTGGCACGGAGGAGGAAAACCAATGCCCAATCTCAAAGGAACCAGTACCGAAGACAATCTAAAAGCAGCATTTGCCGGTGAGTCTCAGGCGAACCGACGCTATCTGTATTTTGCGCAAAAAGCGGACGTCGAGGGTTACAACGACGTTGCCGCTGTATTTCGGTCCACCGCTGAGGGCGAAACCGGTCATGCGCACGGCCATTTGGAATACCTGGCCGAAGTCGGAGACCCCGCGACGGGCGAGCCGATTGGCGCGACGTCGTCAAATCTGAAAGCAGCAATCGCCGGCGAGACTCACGAATACACCGATATGTATCCGGGAATGGCAAAATCTGCCCGCGATGAGGGATTCGACGAGATCGCGGATTGGTTCGAAACCCTCGCAAAGGCCGAAAAATCGCATGCTGGTCGCTTCCAGAAGGCGCTTGATTCCCTCGACGCGTGAGCGTATTCGCGCACGCCTAGCCGTCATCGGCTCCCAGCGATCGATGGAAGGGGCTTCGGCCCCTTCCGTTGTTTGGCGGTGCTAACGCATCGATTGGAGCGCATGGTAAGGCACGACACAACACGCAACCCGACCCGCGATCCGAATTTTGGATTTGTGCGATGAAGGAAGGCAGCACGGAAGCACCGACGCGCCATCGCATAGCGTGGCAAGACTCATCGTTTTACGATTGGGACGATCTCGATGCCGAGCTCCATAGGGTTTTCGACATCTGCCACGGCTGCCGCCGGTGTTTCAATCTTTGCGACAGTTTCCCAAGGTTGTTCGATCTCATCGACGAGTCTGAAACCGGTGAACTCGATTCAGTTTCGAGTGAGGATTTCAAACCGGTGGTCGACGCATGCACCCTGTGCGACATGTGTTTCATGACGAAATGTCCTTATGTGCCGCCGCATGAATTCAACCTCGATTTTCCCCATCTGATGCTTCGTTATCGCGCCGCCGAGAGACGGCGGGGCGGCGGCGGGTACCGTCAACGGCAGATCAGTGAGACCGATCGAAACGGTCGCCTGGCGGGCGCGGTTGCGGGCCTCGCAAATTGGGCGAGTCGGTCCAGCAATCGCATCACGCGCCCGATTCTCGAGCGTGTCGCGGGAATCCACCGCGAGGCCGCATTGCCGCCCTATCACAGCAAGACTTTCGTTAAGCAGGCAAGAAACGACAAACCCCTCGTTAATCGCGACGCGCCCGGCTTCGGTCGCAAGGCGGTTTTGTTTGCCACCTGTTTTGTGAACTACAACAACCCCGGGATCGGTAACGCAGCCCGTCGGGTTCTCGCGCGCAACGGTGTCGACACCGAGATCGCCTATCCCACGTGTTGTGGAATGCCACAACTGGAACAAGGCAATATTGAGGATGTTGCAGCCAAAGCGCGATTAGCGACGGCTGAGCTGGCTGGGTGGGTGGATGAGGGGTACGACGTGATCGCGTTGATCCCGTCCTGTGCGCTGATGCTGAAATTCGAGTGGCCGCTGATCCTGCCCGACGATGAGACCGTTACGAAGGTCTCCGAAGCGACCTATGATATCACCGAATATATCGTTGATATCGCCCGCAAACAGGGCCTCGCCCCGGGACTGGGGCCGCTCGACGGCAGCGTTGCGTTACATCTTGCGTGTCATGCCAGGGCGCAGAATATGGGTCCCAAGGCCGCGGAGCTGCTGAAGCTTATTCCAGACGCGGACCTCACCGTCGTTGAGCGCTGTTCTGGGCACGGCGGTTCGTGGGGTGTGCTGCAAGAGAATTTCGAGGTGGGCGTAAAAATTGGCCGCCCCGTCGCGCGCCAGGCGCTCGAATGCAAAGCGCCATACGTCGCTTCGGAGTGTCCGTTAGCGGCAGATCACATCGTCCAAGGCATGTCGATTCTCAGCGAAAGCGAAAGTGCCGCGCAGTCCTGTCATCCGATTGAGCTTTTTGCGCGCGCTTATGGGATCGATGTTTGATACCCGCATTGGAGCCCGCGCGTTATGAACTCGACGCGAATTCTAACCCGTGACAACATTCTGTCGCTTGAGGACTATGAAAAAATACGAGAGCAACGACGCCGCGAGATCCTCAAAATAAAGCAGCGGCGGCGGGTGTCGGTGGGCCCGTTTGCGACCTTCTATTTCGAGAGCTACGACACCATGTGGTATCAGGTGCACGAGATGCTTCGCATCGAGGGCGGCGGTCAGCTCCAAATCGACGAAGAAATAGAAGCTTATGCACCTCTGGTTCCGGCGGGCCGCGAATTCGTTGCGACCATGATGCTTGAAATCGCCGACGCTGAGCGGCGCGACCGTGCCTTGCGCGAACTGGGGGGTGTCGAAGAGACCGTATTTATCTCGGTAGGCGGCACGCGCAATGCCGCGATCCAGGAAGGCGATATCGAACGCACCAATTCAGGTGGCAAGACCTCGGCCGTCCACTTCCTGCGGTTTCCCCTATCGGATGATCAATCCACTCAGTTCAAAACGAAGGACTGCGAGATTGTGCTCGGGATCGGACACGCCAACTATTCCCATATGGCGGGGCTGACCGAAGAGACACGATCCGAGCTTGCCGGCGATCTCAGCTAAACCAATTCTGCCGCGCGGAATTGGTCAACTGCCGTCGTCAGGTGCCGGGTAGACGCCCCATAATTGCGAACGCTCCATCCAACCGCGAATTCCCGCGGCCTCGACGCGGCACCAGCCTTCAACGCATTTTACGATATCGGCGACAACGCCGGGCTCAACCCTCGCCACTGGCACTGAGTTTGAATCGGGGTCTTGGAAGAGCACGCCGATGGTTTTGCTGCGCACAACGACCGAACGCTTGCCTGACAGCAAGCTTCGATGAACCCATCCTTCGGCGCCGTCACGGTCGCGCACCTTGCGCCACAGCTCGAACTCGGCCACGACCTCAACCGGCAGGCCGCGCCGCACGAAAACCCAAGCGATCGGATATTGCACGCCCGGACCGGCGCGGACATTAATCTTATCGGCGCGCAGGGAAACGAAGCGCGGTACCTCGCCGGCCAGAGCCGGAGAGGGGATTGCAGCGAGCGTCAGACCGATACTCAAGCCGCCCAGCGCCACGCCAATTCCGATAGTGCTTGCGATCGAACGCGCGCACCGGGAGCGGCTGGTCGCTCTACGCCGCATGCCGCGACAAATCATGAATCTCCGGTCGCAGACCACACAGCGGGCAATCGGGATCTTGCTTAAGTGCAACTTTGCGAAACGTCGTGCTCAGCGCGTCGTAAATAACCAATGACCCGGAAAGGCCGTCGCCGATATCCAACAATTCCTTGACCACTTCGATTGCCTGCAGTGAGCCAATGGCGCCCGCGAGCGCGCCGAGCACCCCACCCTCGGCGCAAGAGGGGATTAGTCCCTCGGGCGGGGCCTCGCGAAACACACAGCGATAGCAAGGATAATCGCTACCAAGATGCGCTTTGAAGGTGGATAGCTGCGCGTCAAACCGGAGAATCGCGGCGGAAACGAGCGTCTTTCTTGCGAAGAAACAAGCATCGTTAATCAAGAACCTGGTCGCGAAATTGTCGCTGCCGTCGGCGACGATGTCGTAGTCCTCAACCAAGTCGAGGACATTGTCGGCGACCAGGCGCACCGCGTGCGGTATCAGCCTGACATCCGGATTGAGGGCGGCGACCGTCCGCTGCGCACTGTCGGTTTTGGCGGTGCCGATACGATCGGTGGTGTGCGCGATTTGACGCTGCAAGTTGGACAGGCTCACGTGATCGTCATCAACCACACCGATCGTCCCAACGCCGGCCGCCGCAAGGTACATCAGCAAGGGTGAGCCGAGGCCACCGGCGCCAACCACAAGAACTTTCGATTCGAGTAGTTTAGTTTGGCCGATTCCGCCTATTTCTTGGAGGACGATATGGCGTGCATAGCGCTCGATCTGGGTGTCGTCGAACTCCATGTCAGGATGTCCCGAGCGCCGATGTCCCGGTTGAACCGAAGCCGCGTGAACCCCGCTCCGTGGCGTCGATATCTGGCGCTTCGACCCAATTTGCCCGGCTCACGGGCGCAACCACGAGTTGGGCAATTCGCTCACCGCGCGTAACCGTGACGGGCCGCTCACCATGATTGATAAGGATGATCATAATTTCGCCGCGATAGTCCGAATCGATCGTTCCCGGGCTATTGAGGATAGTGATCCCGTGTTTAAGAGCGAGACCAGAGCGCGGCCGAAGCTGAGCTTCATAACCGACCGGAAGCTCAAGGCAAAAGCCAGTCGGAATCGAGATGCGTTCGCCGGGCGCGATTGTCAGGTCTGCCTCGATCGCAGCGGCAATGTCGAGCCCGGCCGAACCCGGCGTGGCATAGGTTGGAAGTCCGATGCCGTGCGCGTGCAAGAGGCGTTTGACAGTGACGTTTAAGGCGCTCATTCCGCGGCTTGCGCGTTGGCAAAATATTCGGCCACGCGGGTCGCGAGGCGCGCAGCGACCTCGATTTTGCTGAGTTTCGGCCACGCCTCATCGCCTCCTGACGTGATCAGGTGCACGATGTTGTCCTCCTCACCAAACACCGAGCCGCCGGCGACGTCGTTGGCCATCAACCAATCGCACCCCTTGCGCGTCAGTTTTGCGCTCGCGTGCGCGACCAGGTTTTCGGTTTCGGCGGCAAAGCCGATCACCAGGCGCGGGCGGTTTACCGTAGCTCGGCTGAGGGTCGCGAGAATGTCCGGGTTTTCGACCAGGTCGAGGACCGGCGCCTGGTCGGTCTTTTTTCGCTTGCCGCTGGTGCGATTCGCGACTCGCCAATCCGCCACGGCTGCAGTGCAAATCGCGATATCGACCGGAAGTGCGGAAATCGAGGCGTCCATCATCTCCTCCGCCGTCTCGACATCAACCACGTCAACGCCGCGCGGGGCATCAAGAGTGGTTGGTCCGGTAACCAAAACCGTATGTGCGCCCAACCGCGAGAGCGCGTCAGCGATGGCATAACCCTGTTTGCCCGACGAGTGATTTGAAATGTAGCGAACCGGATCAATTGGCTCGCGGGTGGGTCCGGCAGTTACCAGCGCGCGGCGCCCCTGCAAGGGCTTCGACACGCCTTGGCCGCCAACCAGCGTTTCGATCGCGGCGAGGATATCGGCGACTTCAGCCATGCGACCGACGCCTACTTCGCCACACGCGAGGTCGCCGGCGTCGGGTCCAACGAATCGCACGCCATCTTCCTTGAGGCGTGCGACATTCCGCAGGGTCGCGGGATTGTTCCACATCTGGACATTCATGCCCGGCGCAACCAGTACCGGTTTGTCGGTCGCGAGCAGCGCCGTTGAGGCCAAATCGTCGGCCATCCCACCCGCCATTTTGGCAAGAATATCCGCGGTCGCCGGGGCCACGACAACCAGATCCGCTTCCCGCGATAGCCGAATGTGACCCATTTCACTTTCGTCGGTCAGCGAGAACAGATCCGTATAGGCCTTGTCTTCGCTGAGCGATGCAACCGACAATGGAGTCACGAACTGACTACCGGCGCGGGTTAGGACGCAGCGTACGCTGCAGCCGCGTTCGCGTAGCCGGCGTATCAATTCGAGGCTTTTAAAGGCCGCAATTCCGCCGGCAATGATCAACAATATGCGCTGGTTTGGGAGCATGGTCGGAAGGTTTCGATTCTGTCCGTGAAACTAAGGTATCGCGCCAATTTGGGTGGTTCAAGGAAGCGCTAACTGCTCAGAAAATAAGCAGGAGAAACAGCGCCGTGGCGGAGACGATCGCAGCAATTTGCCAGGGTCGGCGTTTACGTGCTTGTTCGGCGGCAATCGCGCGGGCGCTTTCAGGATGAAGTCGCAATCCCTCACTCGAGACCAGCGCCGCTACGGCTTCCGCCTTTTCCACCAGACCGGGAAGGCGCCGGGCCAAATTGCTGGCTTGGTCCAGACCATCTCGAAGTTGAGCTTCCGGGCCGATCTGATCGCGAACATGACCTTCCAATAACGGCTCGGCCATTTGCCACAAGTTGCCGTTGGGATCCAGTGAGCGTGCGACGCCTTCGATAACGACCAACGTTTTTTGCAGCAGCAGGAGTTGCGGTTGGGTCTGCATATCGAACGTCTGCGTGATTTGAAACAGCTGGGCGAGCAAGCGGCCGATCGAAAGGTCGTTGGCTCCTCGACCCAGGACGGGCTCTCCGATTGAACGGCAAGCCTGGGCAAATGCGTCAACTGACTGGGTTTGGGGAACGTATCCGGCTTCGAAATGGATCTCCGCCGCGCGCCGGTAGTCACCCACCAGGAACGCGAGAAGGAGTTCCGCGACATAGCGGCGATCGGCCTTGCTCAGCCGGCCCATAATGCCGAAGTCCACCGCCAGGATGTTGTTGTCGTCATCGACGAAGATGTTGCCGGGGTGAAGGTCGGCATGAAAAAAGCCGTCGCGAAAGACCTGATTGAAAAACGCCCGTAGTAGATTTCTAACAATTGCCTCGGGGCTTCGGCCGGCGGCAATAATGGCGTCGCGATCGTCGATCGGAATCCCCTCAAAACGTGTCGCGGTCAGAACTCGCCGATCGGTACGATCCCAATCGACATCCGGGACTTGAAATGTCGTATCCGCCATGAAGTTCTCAGCCATTTCGGAGGCCGCCGCGCCCTCGAGGCGAAGGTCCATTTCAATCGCAACGGTGGCGGCAAATGTCCCGACCACGTCGATCGCCCGTAGACGCCGGAATTCGGGTTGTAGCCATTCGAGGATGTGCGCGATCCAGGCAAAGAATTCGATGTCGCGCCGAAACTGATCTTCGATGCCAGGTCGCAAGACTTTGACCATGACATCACCGCCATCGGCAGTGACGGCTTGATGAACCTGAGCGATCGATGCGGCGGCGGTCGCACGCTGATCGAAATGCGCGAACAACGATTTGAGCGATTGGTCGAAGCTTTTCTCGATGGTCTGACGCGCGATTTTGGCAGCAAACGGTGGTAGCCGATCGCGCAATTGGCCGAGGTCGTCGGCTACATCCTCGCCGATGAGGTCGGGTCGGGTTGATAAGGATTGCCCAAACTTGATAAAGCTCGGGCCCATTTCCTGGAGTGCGGCGGCTAGCCGTTCTCCAGGGCGGCCGGTCGCTCGTTTTCGCGATAGCTGCTGCGCGATCCAAATTGTCCACGGCGGAAGGGCGAGCCGTTCTAACGGGAACAGGGCGTCGTGTCGTGCGAGCGTCCGCCCCAGCGAAATTAGGCGACGCGCATTGCGTATCGTTTGGAGCACCCTAATCGTCTCATATCCGCCAGGCCGCATGGATCGCAGCGACGCCGCCGGTTAAGTTAAGGAAGCGTACGTTGTCAAAACCTGCGCTGCCGATCATCGTGGCGAAATCGTCCTGGTTGGGGAATCTGCGAATGCTCTCTACCAGATATTGATAGGCATCGCGGTCACCCGTAATCAACTGACCCAAAGTTGGCAATACCGAGAATGAGTAAAGTTCATAGAGGCGCTCAAGGCCGGGCAGCACTGTCTTACCAAACTCGAGGCAGAGAAAGTGTCCGCCCGGTTTGAGGACGCGATAAGCCTCGCTCAGCGCGCGTTCGACATGGGTTACGTTGCGGATACCGAACGCGATCGTCGCGGCATCGAAGGCTGCGTCATCGAACGGCAGCGCTTCGGCATTGCCGCACGTCCAGCTGATGCCGGCGACGAAACCGCGGTCGATGGCGCGATCCCGTCCAACGTCGAGCATGTTCGAATTGGCGTCGCAAACCGCGACCGCTTCGCCGCCACTGCCGAACGGACCGCGGCGCTTTTGACATCGTTCGATAAAGCGGAAGGCGACATCGCCCGTGCCGCCGGCGATGTCGAGTAGATTGAGCCCGGGACGAGGATTCAGCCAGTCGATCAACCGGGATTTCCAGATCCGATGGATGCCGGCCGACATGAGGTCGTTCATTAAGTCGTAGCGGCTGGCAACGCTATCAAATACACCACCAACAAGCTCGCCCTTGCGCGCGATCGGAACCTCGCGAAAGCCGAAGTGAGTGGTATCTTGTGCTTTCTTTTCAAGCATTTACGTCAACATAGCGCAGCCCCAACCTTTGCGCTACTTTACGCCGCCATGCCCGAGCTGCCAGAGGTTGAGACCGTGTGTCGCGGTCTGCGAAGAAAACTTGAAGGGCGGCGATTAACCCGAATCGTGCAACGACGGCCGGATCTGCGCAAACCGTTTCCAAAGAACTTTTGCCAGCAACTCCGGGGCCAACGAATCTCGGCGATCGAACGGCGTGCCAAATACATTCTGGTCGTCCTGGAAGCCGATCTGGTCCTCATTATGCACCTCGGCATGTCGGGACGATTGCTGATCCACGACGATCCGTCGCAACCGCTCGAGACCCATGATCACGTCGCATTTCAGACCGATGACAATCAGCTCGTCGTGTTCCGGGACCCGCGCCGCTTTGGGCTTATGGACCTGGCATCCCATCGTGGCTTGGTCAACCACCCGCTGCTGCGCGATATTGGCCCCGAGCCGCTTGATGCAGCTTTTACGCCCGCCGTGCTATCGAACCAACTTCAGGGCCGCAAAACGCCAATAAAATCTGCATTGCTTGATCAGCGGGTAGTTGCGGGTCTCGGCAACATCTATGTGTGTGAAGCGCTATTCCGGGCCGGAATTTCGCCACGGCGCCAGGCCGCAAGCGTGGCCGGTCGTCGCGCCGAACGTCTCGTAGCCGCGATTCGTGAGGTTTTGCTCGATGCTATCGAAGCTGGCGGTTCAAGCCTCAAGGACTACGTCCAAACCGACGGCGAACTGGGATATTTCCAGCATTGTTTTGCAGTTTATGATCGCGAGGGTGTGAAATGTCCGCGATGCGTGTGTAAGACCGGCGTGCGCCGCATTAGTCAGGCCGGCCGATCGACGTTTTTCTGCCCCAAGCACCAACGTTAGTGGCCACAGTGCGAGAACGGCTCAGATCTTGGCGTCGGCGGGCCGTTCGGGGCATTCTATTTGTGGTCTTGGTCGGCGGCGGTGCCGTGTCGATGGTCGAGCGAGCGACTGCAACCGACTTTCTAAGGTTTGTCGAAGATCTACCACTGGCACCGGGCCTGATTGAGGATGCCAACGCGATCGTGGTATTCGACAAGCCGAACGGGCGCATCGTTGAGACGCGGGCGATCGGCCGGCATTCTTCCGTCGCTGCGGTCGTTGATTTTTATCGCCAAACTCTCCCCCAACTTGGTTGGATAGCGGTCGCTGCAGCGCTTAAGACGACCCCCACCGGCGAAATGCAACTCAGCTTCACCCGAGATCGAGAAGCGTTGTCGCTGTCGATCGGCACCGACCAAAGCGACGTCGTCATAAGGTTTGCGATTACACCGCGTTAGCGGGATTTGCGAAATACAGAGAAGGAATTTCGATGGCTTACAAGACCATACTGGTAGAAACCCATGAACAGGTGGGGCTGATCACGTTGAATCGTCCCGATGCGCTGAACGCGCTCAGTCCGGAGCTGATGCGCGAACTCGGTGAGGCGCTGCTGGCCTACGACGCCGATGATGATATCGGTGCGATCGTTCTGACCGGCAACGAGAAAGCATTTGCTGCCGGCGCAGATATCAAGGACATGCAGCCGAAGGGCTTTATCGACGTCTTCATGGAAGATTTTCTTGCGGCCGAGGCGGCAATTCTCTCTGGTTGCCGTAAACCGATTATCGCCGCTGTAGCGGGATTTGCGCTCGGTGGCGGGTGCGAACTGGCGATGCTATGCGATTTTATCCTAGCCGCGGATACCGCTAAATTTGGGCAACCCGAGATCAAGCTTGGGGTTATCCCCGGCCTCGGGGGCACGCAACGCTTGCCGCGCGCGGTCGGCAAGGCCAAGGCCATGGAGATGTGTCTGACCGGCCGTATGATGGACGCCGACGAGGCCGAACGAGCCGGCTTGGTGAGTCGCATTGTGAGTTCCGACAAATTGCTCGAGGAAGCCTTGTCAGTGGCAGGCCAGATTGCCGCCATGTCACGGCCTTCGGTCCTCATGGCCAAGGAATCTGTAAACCGCGCGTTTGCGACGACGCTCGACGAGGGTCTGCTGTTCGAACGGCGGCTATTTAATGCGTCCTTTGGCACCGAGGATAAGAAGGAAGGGATGGCGGCGTTCATTGAAAAGCGTCGACCTGACTTCCAGAACCGTTAACACTCGGCGCCAACACCATGATAGGTATGGTTGACGTCGCGGCGGCGCTTGGCTATAAGCGCGCCGCGTCAACTCCAGGAAGATAATGGCACACCACAAATCAGCAATTAAGCGCATGCGCCGTACGCTGCGGCGGACCGAGATCAACAAAGCCCGTCGGACCCGTATCCGCTCGGGTATCAAAAAGGTCGAGTTGGCGGTGGTGGCTGGCGATGCCGGCGCTGCCAAAGAGGCGCTTCAGGCGGTGCAGCCCGTTTTGATGAATGGCGTAGGCCGGGGCGTCGTTAAAAAAAATACGGCATCGCGAAAATTGTCTCGGCTGTCGGCTCAGATTAAGACCCTTTACTAAGCTGATTTCTCAAGTTAGCGGCGCAACCACCCGCGCCGCGTGAAGTGTTTCCGCCGTGGCGCGGCGGTGACCGCGAGTCGCCAAACGGCGACAGTCACGAAAAAAATCGAACGTTCCCCTTTCGGTCTGGTTGCATGCCGGCTGTGTCCGCATTACTGTGGATATCTCAGCGGCCTGTACCCCGATTAAGTATATACATAGTAAACATTAAGTAATTGGTCTGCGCGCGCTGTCACGCAGCGGTAGCGGGAGTGTGTGTGGTTTAAATAATACTTAAAAGACAAGTAGAGACAGATAAATAAACCGAGAACAGAAGTATAAAAACGATTTTCGGCAAAGCGATGTCATTGGAACTGTTGCCGGTACCGGGCGTCGCTGGGAGGATCACATGAGTTCGCAATCCGTCTATTCCACACGTCCTTTTTTGACTAACCATCGCTCGCGGCCGTAAGCCCGCGCCTGGTTTCTAGCTATGGCGTACGCCGGCGATGTGACGCCCGACGCTGCATGGCGGACGCTTGAGGAAGATCCGCGCGCGGTGCTGGTTGATGTCAGAACCGATGCCGAGTGGGCTTATGTCGGCAATCCCGATCTCTCGAAACTCGGAAAAGCGGTGGTCCGCGTGTCGTGGCAGGAATTTCCTGGGATGGAGGTAAACCCCAACTTTGTCGCAGAGCTTGGTTCGGCGGGTATCGAGAAAGATCAGACTTTGTTGTTCATATGCCGTTCCGGGGCGCGCTCGAAATCCGCTGCTCTCGTCATGACCGATGCCGGTTTTACGCGTTGCCACAACGTGGCGGAAGGATTTGAGGGCGATCGTGACGGTGATGGACATCGTGGCAAGGTCGGCGGCTGGAGACAGCGCGGGTTGCCATGGGTGCAAGGTTGATCATGGTGGTGGGCAGATGAACGAAAGCGACGCTCGCGAAGCATGGGAGAGCGTTCGTTCCGGTCTGCGGAACGAGCTTGGAGACGCGACTTTCAACAGCTGGTTGAAGTCGATGTCTCTGGTCGAATGCAGCGGTAGCCAAGTGACCATCGGCGTGCCGACGCGTTTTGTCCGCGATTGGGTAACATCCCACTACGCCGAGCGTATCCTAAAGCTGTGGCGCAGTGCCGATAGTGGTGTCCGCTCCGTTGACATTCGGGTTGATTCCAGGACAACCCGTAGACGTCGCGACGAGCAGGATGCCGACGAAGAGTTAGTGCCGGCATCTCAAGTTTCGCGTGAGGCGTCGATTTCGGGCGGCCAAAACCTATGGCACGAGGATATGAGCGCGCCGCTCGACCCGCGCTTTCGCTTTGAGAGCTTCGTGGTCGGCAAGCCCAACGAACTGGCCTATGCCGCAGCTAGGCGGGTGGCGGAAACCCCGAGTGTGCCATTCAATCCGCTGTTTATTTATGGCGGTGTGGGGCTCGGGAAAACCCACCTGATGCACGCGATTGCCTGGCAGATTAGCGAAGCCTATCCGGATCGGCGGGTTGTTTATCTATCGGCCGAGAAGTTCATGTACCAGTTTGTGCGGGCGCTGCGATTCAAAGACGTGATGGCGTTCAAACAGCAATTTCGTTCGGTCGATGTGTTGATGATCGACGATGTACAATTCATTAGCGGCAAGGATTCGACGCAAGAAGAGTTTTTTCACACATTCAACGCTTTGGTAGATCAGAATCGCCAAATCGTCATTTCTGGCGATCGCTCGCCGTCGGATCTTGATGGAATGGAAGAACGTATGCGCTCGCGGCTCGGGTGGGGCCTGGTCGCTGATATCCATGCAACCGACTACGAACTTCGCCTCGGCATCCTACAATCCAAGCTCGAACTCTCGGGCGGCCCCGAGGTTCCCTTGCGGGTGCTTGAGTTCCTCGCACATCGGATCACGTCAAACGTGCGTGAGCTGGAAGGAGCGCTTAATCGGGTGCTGGCTTACTCAAACCTGATCGGCCGTTCAATCGCGCTCGAAATGGCTCAGGATGTGCTGCGCGATCTCTTACGGGCCAATGACCGCCGGGTCACGATCGAGGATATCCAGAAACGCGTCGCGGAACACTACAACATTCGCCTCGCCGACATGCATTCGCCACGGCGGGCGCGATCGGTTGCGCGCCCGCGCCAGGTCGCGATGTACCTCGCCAAACAATTGACAACCCGCTCGCTGCCCGAGATCGGCCGCAAGTTTGGCGGTCGCGACCACACGACGGTGATGCACGCCGTTCGAAAAATCGATGAGCTACGCGCCGCCGATGCCGGCTTGTCGGAGGATATCGATCTCCTCAAGCGTATGCTCGAGACCTAGAATTCACGTCGATCCGGATCGCTTTCGCGGCTGCGGCTCCGAGCGTTTAGGGTATCGCGGCTACGATATTGTAACTCTTTGTAATTAAATACAAAACAAGGTGTGCGTGGGCGGATCACCGGGGTTGAAATAGCGCCCCCTTGCAGGTCTTTTTTGCTATACTCAATCTGGCCTGTTCAACGGTCTTACATCACCGCTTCAGGAAAACTAGCTGCTGCAACCCAGTCGGCCCATTTGCGGCCGACGGCACGTCTGGAATGTCCGTAGTCGAATGAAACTAACTATAGAACGCAGTGCTCTGTTAATCGCGCTGGGGCACGTTCAAAGCGTTGTCGAACGTCGCAACACGATCCCAATTCTGTCTAACGTTCAACTCGCCGCGGAAGCCGCCGGTACCCTGAGCCTGACGGCGACCGATCTCGATTTGGCGGTCGTGGCTCAAGTTGCCACCGAGGTCGGTCAAGCCGGCGCCACGACAACCCCGGCCCACACCCTCTACGACATCGTTCGAAAATTACCCGATGGGGCGCAAATAGAGCTCAAATTGGGCGATTCGGATGGTCGGCTGGCGATCACAGCGGGGCGCTCGGAGTTCATGCTGCCCTGCTTGCCGTGCGAAGATTTCCCGGTCATCGCGGAAGGCGATCTGCCGACCCAGTTCAGCGTTGGGGCCGCCGAACTTAAACGTTTGATCGATAAAACGCGGTTTGCCATTTCGACCGAGGAGACCCGCTATTACCTCAACGGCATCTACATTCACCACGCCGATCACGAAGGTGTGGCGATGCTGCGTGCGGTCGCAACCGATGGACACCGGCTGGCGCGGGTCGATACACCGCTGCCTGATGGCGCTGCCGACATGCCGGGAATCATCGTGCCACGAAAGGCCATCAACGAACTGCGCAAGCTGGTCGATGATACCGAGGAACCGGTGGCGGTTGCTTTGTCGGACACCAAGATTCGTTTTTCGTTCGGCCACACGGTTCTAACCACCAAGCTGATCGATGGGACCTTTCCAGACTATGCGCGCGTCATTCCCGAGGGAAACGATAAGGTTCTAGAGGCGGACAACAAGGTTCTTTCCGAAGCCGTCGATCGCGTATCAACGATTTCCACTGAGAAATCGCGGGCCATTAAACTCGAGGTTTCCGATGGCAAACTCACCTTGTCGGCAACCAGTCCCGAGAGCGGCAGCGCGGTCGAGGAATTGCCCGTCAGCTATCACGGTGAGAGTGTCGAGATCGGCTTTAACTCGCGTTACCTGCTCGATATTGCAGGTCAGGTGGAGGGAGACATAGCCCGCTTTACTATGTCGGACGCCGTTTCGCCGACGATTGTCGAAGATGGCAGTGACGCGGCATCGCTGTTCGTGCTCATGCCGATGCGGGTTTGAGGCCTGATTGACGGAACGGCCAACAGCAGAGGCGTCGGTGGCGACGACGCAGGTGCGCACGCCCGATCATGCGGTAACGCGACTAACGCTCACGGACTTCCGCTGCTACGCCGGTATTCGGCTCGATATGGAGCCGCAGCCCGTGATTCTTACCGGCCCCAACGGAGCCGGTAAGACCAATCTTCTTGAGGCCATCTCGTTCATGGTGCCGGGTCGCGGGCTGAGACGGGCCAAGTTGGCCGACGTTACGCGGGATCATTCACCGCGCCCATGGGGCGTTGCCGCCAGCGTTCAGACGCCGCGCGGAACTATCGAAATCGGCACCGCGATCGAGGCGTCGCCGCTGTCGGGTGACAACGATGGTCCTTCCGAAGACGATAATGACGCCGACGACGAACCCACCAGCCAACGGCGCCTGGTTAAGATCGATGGGGTATTGGAGCCACAATCTGCACTGGCGCGCGCGATCTCGATTACCTGGCTTGTCCCGCAGATGGATCGTTTGTTTAGCGAAAGCGGCGGCGGGCGTCGGCGTTTTTTCGATCGCCTCGCCTACGGTTTCGATGCGGATCACGCGAAACGGCTAAACGCCTATGAGCAGTTACTGCGCCAGCGCTCGCGCCTGTTGAGAGATGGCGTCCGCGATGATCGATGGCTGGCAGCGCTTGAAGAAACGATGGCAGAGCATGCGGTCGCGATTGGTGCAACCCGACGCGACACCGTAGACCGCTTGGCGAGCGGCTTTGCCATGGCACAGAGCGCGTTTCCGCGAGCCCACCTCGAGCTCGACGGCTGGGTTGAAACCGCGCTCAAGCAAGACCCGGCGCTAACGATCGAAATCGCGTTGCGCGAACGTTGGGCAACCTCGCGTGAGACAGATGCCGCCGCCGGCCGCGCGGCGATTGGCGTCCACCGAACCGATGTGCTGGTTTGGCATGATCCGAAGGGAACGCCAGCCGAGCAGTGCTCGACCGGTGAACAAAAAGCGCTATTGATCGCGATCGTGCTGGCCCAGGCGCGCGTCCTTGCGGCTCGCCAGGGCCACGCGCCAATCTTGTTGCTCGACGAAGTCGTTGCCCATCTCGACGAACAGCGCCGCGAAACTCTGTTCGGCGAATTACTCGCAATGGGAACCCAAGCGTGGCTGTCGGGCACCGATCCCGGACAATTTGCCGGACTCCGCGGGCGATCCCAATTTATTCGTGTCGCCGATGGCGCCGTCAGCCCCGACAAAGGAATCTGATCGAATGAGCGAACAAGACCAAAACGAAGAGTACGGTGCTGATTCGATCAAGGTGCTGCGTGGCCTCGAGGCGGTTCGCAAACGGCCGGGGATGTACATTGGCGACACCGAAGATGGGTCGGGTTTGCATCACATGGTCTACGAGGTTGTCGACAATGCGATCGATGAATCACTGGCCGGGCATTGCGACCTAATCGAAGTCACTCTCAATCCTGAGGGGACGATTACCGTCAACGATAATGGCCGTGGCGTTCCGACCGATATCCACGAAGAGGAAGGTGTATCGGCTGCCGAGGTCATCATGACCCGATTGCACGCCGGCGGAAAATTTGACCAGAACTCATACAAAGTTTCGGGCGGCCTTCACGGCGTCGGTGTTTCCGTTGTCAATGCGCTATCTCACTGGTTGGAAATGACAATCTGGCGCGACGGTAAGGAACATTTGATCCGGTTCGAGGGTGGGGATGCAACCGCGCCGTTGCGTGTCACCGGCGATGCCGCGGGACGCACCGGGACCGAGATCACGTTTCTGCCCTCCGACAAGGTGTTTTCTAATTTGGAGTTTGACTACGCGACGCTGGAACATCGCTTGCGTGAGCTCGCGTTTTTAAACTCGGGGACTCGCATACAACTGATTGATGCGAGAGGCGTTGAGACCGAGAGCAAGGAGTTTTACTACGAAGGTGGTATCGAGGCGTTCGTGAACTTTCTCGATCGCGCCAACACGCCCCTCCACGCACCGCCGATTACGATTCGAGGCGAGCGCGACGGCGTTACCGTTGATGTCTCGATGCAGTGGAACGAGAGCTATCACGAGAACGTCTTGTGTTTTACCAACAATATTCCACAGCGCGATGGCGGGACTCATATCGCCGCTTATCGGACTGCCCTGACCCGAATGATCAATAACTACATGAGCGGCCATGCGGGGGGCCGCAAGGAAAAGATTGTGCTCAATGGGGATGATGTTCGTGAGGGCTTAACCTGCGTTTTGTCGGTCAAGCTTGCGGATCCGAAGTTCTCATCGCAAACCAAGGACAAGCTGGTTTCCTCCGAAGTGCGCCCAGCCGTCGAAGGCGAAGTCGGTGAACGCCTCAGTACCTGGTTCGAGGAGCATCCAGCAGAAGCGCGACGCATTGTTACCAAGATCATCGAAGCCGCAGCCGCTCGCGAAGCGGCGCGACGAGCCCGCGATTTGACGCGCCGAAAAGGTGCGCTCGACATATCCAATCTTCCCGGCAAGCTGGCCGACTGCCAGGAGCGTGACCCCGCGAAAGCGGAGCTGTTTCTGGTCGAGGGTGATTCCGCCGGTGGCTCGGCGAAGCAGGGGCGCGATCGACGGGCTCAGGCAGTGCTGCCGCTGCGCGGCAAGATCCTCAACGTCGAACGGGCGAGGATCGATAAGGTCCTTTCATCGGTTGAAATCGGCACCCTCATCACGGCCCTTGGGGCTGGCGTGGGGCGCGAGGATTTCAACATCGAGAAAATCCGCTACCATAAAATCATCATCATGACGGACGCCGATGTCGACGGCGCCCATATCCGAACGCTGCTGCTGACATTTTTCTATCGTCAGATGCCGGAGGTGATTCAGGCTGGCTACCTGTATATCGCGCAGCCGCCCTTGTACAAGATGAAGCGCGGCAGTTCGGAGGTGTATCTCAAGGATGACGCCGAGCTCGAACGATATCTCATCGACACTGGCCTTGAGGACGCGGTTCTGGTGCTCTCTGACGGCGAAGGATCGCAACGCGCCGGCGACGACCTCCGAACTCTGGTCGAACAGGCGCAGCGCGTGCGTACGCTCCTGCAATCGGTTGGACGCCGTTACAACCAGACATTGGTCGAACAGGCGGCGATTCTTGGCGCTCTCAACACGGACTTTCTCGCCGATGCAAACACGGCCGAGGCGGTCGCACGCTACCTTGCGCGGCGGATGGACGGCTTGTCGCCGCAGCACGAACGCGGGTGGCAGGGAGAGCCAATTGATGACGGCGGTCTCGAACTCACGCGTGAACTGCGTGGTGTGCGCGAGCGCCACACGATCGATGGTGTGCTTTTTCGCTCGGCCGAAGCCCGCAAGCTCGACGAGATCGCGGCTGACCTGCAGGCCGTGTACGAAAAGCCGTGCGTGCTGAGGCGCAAAGAAACCGAATCCGAGATCAAGTCTCCGTCCGAACTGTTGGAGGCGATCTTCAATCTCGGTCGCAAGGGCATCACGATGCAGCGTTACAAGGGACTCGGTGAAATGAATCCCGAGCAACTTTGGGAGACGACGCTGGATACCGAAGCGCGCTCGCTCCTGCAAGTCAAAGTCGGCCAGGGCGGCGAAGCCAACAGTCTATTCGAACGACTGATGGGTGACGAAGTGGCGCCGCGGCGGGAGTTCATCTCCGACAACGCGCTGAAGGTAGCCAATCTCGACATCTAGTGGATGCCATCCGCTAGTCTCTCATTGAGCCCCGAACGCTAAATGGGTGGTCCATTCCATGGCGCGGCGAGCATCGGGTAAATCCAGCGGTCGCCAAAAATCCAGTGGCGCCGCCAAAGGCAACACCAACCAGGCGGCTCGCAAGCCGGCACCGGCGGCGCCCAGTATTTGGCGCCGCGTACGCCGGGTAGCTGCTGTTTCGGTAGCGGTTGGCCTGCTTGCAACCATTGCCATCGTACTTTGGTTTGCGCGAGACCTGCCCAACCCGCGAGAGATCGCAAGGGTCACCCAAACACCGGCAGTAACGCTACTCGACACGCGAGGTCAGGGTTTCGCCAGGTTCGGGGGTAGCGTCGGCGAGCACATCACGGTCGATCAACTGCCGCCGTGGCTGACCGCCGCCGTGATTGCCACCGAGGATCGGCGCTTCTACCGACACTTTGGGATCGATCTGCGCGGCGTCCTTCGTGCGGCCTTTAGCAATCTTCGCGCAGGGAGCATTCGTGAGGGCGGCAGCACGCTTACTCAACAACTTGCTAAGAACCTCTTCCTCACCCATCAGCGCAACCTGAAACGTAAGATTCAAGAAGTCCTGCTTGCTGTTTGGTTGGAACAAAATCTGTCGAAAGATGAGATCCTCACCCTTTACCTCAACCGGGTGTATTTCGGGGCCGGCGCTTACGGCGTTGATGCCGCGGCCCGTCGCTATTTTGCGAAATCAGCAACCGCGGTAACGCTCGCGGAAGCTGCGATGCTGGCGGGATTGTTAACCGCGCCCTCGCGATATGCGCCGACGGTTAATCTGCGTGGCGCCCGGGTCCGCGCCGCCATTGTTCTGTCGGACATGGTCGAAGCAGGTGTTCTTGACGCGCGGCGGGCTGCCTTGGCAAAAGCCGAGAAGGTGTCGCTCGCGGCACAGCCGGTGCGCCGTCATGGGCGACACTTTGCCGATTGGGTTCGTGACCAACTTCCCGATTATGTCGGCGCCTTGCGCAGCGCCAATATCGTCGTCGGCACAACCTTGGATGTAGAACTGCAAGCGGCCGCGGAAACCGTCCTCGCCGAAACAATGGCCGCAGCGGCAACGCAGAAGCTGGGAGTGGGCCAAGCGGCGCTCATCGCAATGACGGGCGACGGTGCTGTTCGGGCGATGGTGGGAGGTTCTGACTATCGCTCGAGCACCTACAATCGCGCCGTAACGGCGATGCGGCAGCCGGGCTCGGCCTTCAAGCTCTTCGTTTATCTGGCCGCGCTCGAGGACGGTATGTCTGCGACAGACCGGGTTGTCGATGAGCCTGTCGAGATCAACGGCTGGAAGCCGCGCAATTATTCAGGCCGGTTTGGCGGCGAAATGTCGCTGCGGCAAGCCTTTGCAATGTCGGTCAATACGGTTGCGGTCAAAGTGTCGGAGCGCGTCGGCCGCACGCGCGTCATTGAAACCGCGCAGCGGCTTGGTATTACCAGCAAGCTATCGCCGCATCCGAGTATCGCGTTGGGCGCGGCCGAGGTCACGCTGATCGAGCTTACCGCGGCTTATGCCGCGGTTGCCAATGGTGGCATCGGCGTGTGGCCCTATGCGATTGGCGAGGTTCGCGGTGGCAGCGAACCTTTGCTCTATCGGCGCCAAGGATCCGGTCCCGGACGTGTTCTTGCCGCGACGACCAGCCGACAAATGACCGATCTTTTGCGAGCGGTGGTGACCACCGGCACGGGTCGCACAGCCCAGTTGGGCGTATCGGCGGCTGGAAAAACAGGTACCAGCCAGGATCACCGAGATGCGTGGTTCGTCGGATTCGCGGGCGACCTTGTGGTCGGCGTTTGGGTCGGCAATGACGACGCCAAACCGATGCGGGGTGTGACCGGCGGCAGCTTGCCCGCCCGCATTTGGCGCCAATTCATGGGTGCAGCGCGGCCGACACCACTGCCAGCGCCGCCCCAGCCCGCCAAGATCCCGGCCAAGATCCCGGCCAAGATTCCGGCCAAGGGTCCGACCAAGGATCCGACCCTGTGGCAACGCCTGAGCGACATGCTCTATCAGGAGAACCGTTGATGCGAAGCGCTAGCCCGGCATTTGTCGCGGCCTTAGCACGATGTGCGAAACCACCACCAGAACACCGGAGATCGCGACGATCGCTGCCACCGGCATCGCCGTCCCGTCGTGCAACTCGCTGACGAGTAAACTCGCCGATGCCGAGAAGGCCATCTGGGTGCCACCCAACAGCGCCGACGTCTTACCGGCGATCTCCGGAAAAGGCGCTAACACCAAGGCCATCCCGATCGGGTTAATGAAACCGACGGCGAGCAGATAGACGAACATCGGTATCACGAACGCCGCGATATGAACGATTCCCGCTGCGACAAATCCGAATACAACGACGCCGGAGAGCGCCGCCAGTGCGGTGCCGATTCGAAACAATTTTGCCACGTCGATTCGCCGACTGAGGCGACCAACCGCCAAAGCACCGGCCATGTAGCCGACCAGAATAATCCCAAAAAATATACCGAAGAATTGTTGGGGGTAGTGCAGCAGGTCTTGGACGATGAAGGCAAAGCCGGTGAACAAAGCAAACATTCCGGCATAGACAAAACAATAGGGAAGTCCGTAGGCGAGCGCGGTTCGATTCCGCAACACGCGGCCGAAACTCTTAACGACGTAGCGCAGATCGATGGGTTCGATATGTCCGGGTGACAGGGTCTCCTGCATGAATAGCAAGACCACAAAGAACATGGCCACACAGTAGCCGGCCATGAACCAAAACGTCGCCGACCAGACGAACCAAAACACCAAGTAGCCGCCAAGCACCGGGGCAAAAATCGGAACCATCCCCATGAAACCACCGACATAGCCAAGGACACGCGCCGAATCGGTGCGCTCGTGGAGATCGCGAACGATGGCCCGCGACAGGACGACCGGAGTGCACGATCCGATGGCCTGGAAGAATCGCAGGATGACGAGTTCGGTGATCGACGTCGCCAACGCGCATGCCACCGCGCATCCGATAAAAAGCAGGAGGCCGCCGATCAATACCGGCCGGCGCCCCACACGATCGCTCAAGGCGCCGACGAACAGCTGGGCAACGCCAACACCGAGCAGAAACGACGTTAAGGTCAGTTGTGCCGCGCTGACGTCGGTTTCCAGCGCCTCGGCGATGGCTGGAAAGGTTCCAACGTAGAGGTCGGTGGAAATCGGCCCGAATGCCATCAGGGCCGACAACACTGAAATCAGCGGCCAGCTGTTGGGCCGCAACGCGGCAACGGTGCGCCCAGCAATCATATCCGATGGAGAGTGGACCGGCGCGCTAGTGGATGAAATCCAACATAGGGTACCCATACGACGGCTTGCCGAGTTCGCCGGTTAGGCGCGCGAAGCGTAGCGATGCCGACCGCATCGGAAGCTTTGCGTAACGCGGCCGGTGAGCTCGGCAAGCCGCACTGTGGGTCGCGTATCCCGGTCCCCCGGTGCGTCGAAACCCCTCGACGATGCCCAACGGTCCCTTGGGGCATCGCCTGCGGGCTTCCTCCTGCCGAGCTACCGGGATACGCGATCGTATGGGTACCATATGCTGGATTCCAGCCACTAGGCCGCTTCGGCGAGAGCGAGCTCGATGCGCTCGATAGCATCGAACAACGCCGTGCTCTTAGCTTCCGGCAGCGCGACCAGAGGCGGCCGCAGCGTAAGCCAGCTATCGTCACCGGTGTGTCGCGCCATAATCGTTTTGAGTGCCGGCACGAGCGGGTAGTCCTCGATCGCCAAGCGGCTATTCGACAGTCGTTCCTGATGTTCCGTAGCGGCCTTGTCGTCGCCATTCTTCCAAGCCGCGAATACCTTGCTGGCTTGCAGGCTGGTGACGTTGACCGTGGCTGAGATGGTGCCGGCACCGCCGATCTCGAGGCAGTCGAGCAGCAGTCGCTCGCTGCCGGCGAACACGTTAAATCCGGGGAACTGCGTCGCCATCGCTTTCATGTTTTCAAAATCACCGGCCGAATCTTTAACGCCGACAACGGTGTTGGGGTAGGCACCAAGCAACCGTTCGATTAGCGGCAGCGTGATCGGAACGCCCGACAAGGCCGGGAAATGGTAGAGGTAGATTTTGAGGGCGTCGTCGCCGACCCGCTGGATGACTTCGGAGTAGCCGGCGAACAAACCCTCGTCGCTTACGTTCTTGTAGTAGAAGGGCGGCAACATCAGGACGCCCGCAGCGCCGATCTGAAGCGCTGCTTTGTTCAGTGCGACACTATCTGGCAGCGCGCAGCACCCGGTTCCAGCGATAATCCGACCACCATCGATGCCACCGGCAGCGAGCGCTTCAAGTGTTGCGACACGTTCACCAACTGAGAATGAGTTGGCTTCGCCGGTCGTACCGTGAATCGCCAGGCCGTCACAGCCGTTGGCCAACAACCAATTGCAATGCTTTATGTGGCGCGCATGATCCGGGCTCAGATCGGCCCGAAGCGGCGACAAGACGGCGGGGAGAACACCGTTTATTAAGCCATCGGAAGGTTTATGCTCTGCGTTCATGGGGGGTTCCTCGGGCGGAATTTCTTGAGACGCTAGTCCGACTCACCGGGTACGCGCATTGGCCAGTCGACCAGGTGCGATAAGGGGTCGCCGACATCGTCTTCGGGTAGTACGCGGTCTCGTACCGAAACGCCAGCCGAATGAACGGTATCGGGATCCCCCGAGATCAGCGGATGCCACCAATATAGATCCTTGTTTTCGGCGACCAGACGATAGCCGCATGTCGGCGGCAGCCACTCCAGGGTCAGGACTTTCTCGGGAGTCAATCTAACGCAATCATGAACCAATCTTTGGCGGCGTCCGTAGTTTTTGCAGCGGCATTTATCGAGATCCAGTTGCCGGCAGGCGACCTCGGTGTAGTGGACCTCGCCGGTGTCCTCGTCTTCGGCTTTGAGCAGACAACAGCGCGCGCATCCATCGCATAGCGATTCCCACTCCTGATCGCTAAGCGCCGAGAGCGGCTTTTGTTTCCAAAAAGGTTTGTTCGACATGGGGGCCTGCAGCGCCGCATCTTATCCGCATTTTCCATACCTGTCGGCGCGCTTTGCGGCTACGGTGCCGACCTGAACGAGCCCCGGCTTACGCGGTTCGCACGGAGCTTTGCTGAGGCGCTGCCGATAGGGCCGCAGCGGGAGCGGCGAGTGAACGGAATCGGAATTGATTTGGATTTCAGTGCGGCTGCCGTGGCGTTTGGCCCTCCTCCGATTCTTGTTTTTCTGATTGCTGTCATCGTCAATTCGCTGCTTTCTGGTGCTGTCCGTGATCGTCTGCCGCTGATACTCAGACCGTTGGCGTTGGCTGATCAGCTCGCCGGCGAACTTGAACGCCGCCTGAACCGCGAATTCCGTAGTGCTGCCACGCGCCTCATACGAGGGCTCATCCTGCTGCTGATGCTGGGTGCCCCGGCCGCAATAGGGGCAGCGATCCTCGAGCGTGCCGCGGACTTGGTGCCGTTCGTTTGGCTGGCGGAACTTGTCGTTGTCGCCGCGTTGGTCACGCCGCGCACGCCGCTCGACGATGTTCGTGCGGTGGCGCGAGCGATCACGGCCGCCGATTTAACGGGGGCACGCATAGCGGCGCGGCCGATGCTGGGCGATGCGGTCGAACGTATGGACCGTCTCGACTTGTCTGCGGCTCTTATTCGACAGCTCGGCGAACGGATTGATTCCGGCTTCGTGGCCGCCGCGTTTTGGTTTGTGCTTCTCGGCCTGGTCGGATTGGCGATCTATCGCGTGGTCAGCATTGTCGCAGCTCGCGCCACCAGCGCCGAGGCGCAAGACGTCATTTTCAGCTTTGCCGCGACCCGGCTCCATGAGGCGATCGCCATCATTCCCGCTTTTATCAGTGGCGTGCTGATCGCGATCGCGAGCGCATTTGTGCCCCAAGCAAGTGTGGGCCGTGCTTTTGCGAGTGCGCTACGCTGGCCGACCGACCGACCGGCAAGTCGATCATGGCCCGGTGCTGTCTTGGCGCGGGCGCTTGGCGCGGACGCGACCGATGCAGTCCATGCTGCGCAGACCTCGACGCTGCTCAATCGGGCGGGATATCTCTACGCGCTCAGCGTTGGGTTCGGTTTTGTCTTGTTGGCGCTGGCGGCTCTATTGCGCCTTTCGACCTAGTGGTTGCTGCATTTACCCGGTCGCACGCTGACGCCTACTCGGCGGAAAGCACGCTAAGCGCGGCTTTGAGGTCCTCAGCGCGATCGGTTTTGACAGAACGCCGAAAGATGATTTCTCGCGGCGTCGCTTCCTTGCGGTAGTACTTCCGGTTCCAATCCGCCCGTGATTTGACGACGGCTCCTTCGAACGAAACGCCGGCAAACAGGCCTTTGGCTCGCGAGAACGCGAATATGTCAGTGTCGAAATTGGTCGTGGTTGAGGCCTCCGCACCAATCCCCAGCGGACCCGCGGCAATACTGGCATCGGCGCCGAGTTTCACTTCGTTGTGGATGATCGCGTCGATGGCGCGGCGCGTCATCATGAGCAGCACGACCTCAGAGACCTGGCCGCCGATTTGAAAGCCGATACTGCCGCCGCCCATCGTGAAAAGGCCGGATCACTCCATTGGCCATTGCGCCCGAGCAGCACACCGCTGCCGCCGGATCCACCGATGATAAATCCGCCTTTTAGAAACTGCGGAATAATGAGCACGCCTTGGGCTCGTTTGATCAGGTTTCGCATGACGCCCATTTCGGGATCCTCGGCAAAACTTTCGATCGTGATCCGCGCCTTGTCGACCAGAGCTTGAGGTTCGTCGCTTTGCGCCTTGGCGCCGCCCAGCGTACCAAGGCCAATCAGCACCGCAAGGGTCACTGGCATCATCACTCTGAGCATGGGGCGCCTCGTTGGTGTGCGGTTTATTCAGGTTCGCGTATTTACGAAAGCGACGCGCCAATTGCCGCCGGCGCCGTCACCGCTTACATGATCAAGTCGCGTCGTCGATAGGTTTTCGGTGGCAAAGCCTAGCGCGATCTCGGGGTCGATCGCGAGGGCATGTGCGAGCGCGGCACGTATGGTCCCGCCGTGAATAACGGCAACGATGTCGCGTCCGCTGTGGCAATCGGTCAGCCGTTGGACGACTCGGCCGACGCGGTCGATCACGCTATGAAAGCTCTCGCCGCCGGGCGGGGCGTGGCTGGCCGGGGCGGTCCAGAACTTGTGGGCTCCCACGGCCTCCTCTTCGGCGCTGATCTCTTCCCAAGTGCGTCCCTGCCAGTTGCCGAAATCCTGCTCACCGAGGTCTTTCTCGATGATTCGGTCGGCAAAGCGCAAGCCGCCATCTACCAGGGCTTGTGCGGTTCGTTTGGCGCGCGATAGATGGCTGCTCACCAACAATCCATCCTCGGGTAGACTATCGGCGAGCTTGCGAAACGTCGCTGAGTCGGATACGTCCGCTGGCACGTCATTGCTGCCGTAAATGCGGCCGTCGTGGCCAACTACCGGCGCGTGCCTGACCAGCCACCAACGGGTGACTGTTCGGTTCATTGCGGTACTCCGAAGCGATTGTGTGGCATTGATCTTATCCTTGGCTCGCCGTCCGCTAGTTGTGGAGTCTCGTGAGGTTATTGACATCCAAGCCTGATCGGCTGATGGGTTGATTTCCATTTATCCCGGCATGAGGTCTGTGCCAATTGTAGTGGTGTAGCCAGATGGGGAGCTCACGTGCTCTGTGCTGTGAGCTTTCATAGGCTTGAGCGTAGGCCCATTCGCGCAGAGAAGATTGGATAAAGCGCTCGGCCTTGCCGTTGGTTTTGGGTGTATAGGGTTTGGTGCGGATGTGTTTGAGCCCGAGGTTTTTGCAGGCGTCTGTGAAGGCCAATGACCTGTAGCACGATCCATTGTCGGTCATGACCCGTTCGACGGTGATATTGAAGCGCCGGTACCAAGCGAGGGCGGCCATCAAGAAGGCGACGGCGCTGTCTTTTTTCTCGTTTGGCATGATGTCTGCGAAGCCGAGGCGGGAGTGGTCGTCGATGCAGACGTGGACGTATTCCCAGCCCCTGTTGGGTCCGGTTCTTGGGCCGGTTCGATCACCGGTTATGCGGTGCCCGACCTGGTTGAAGCGGCCGAGTTTTTTGATATCGATGTGGATCATCTCGCCGGGCTTGGCGCGTTCGTAGCGGCGTACCGGTTGGGCGGGGTCGAGGTCGCGCCAGCGGTTGAGGTGGTGTCGGGTCAGGATCCGTCCCACCGTGGCTTTGGAAACACCAACTTCGGCGGCGATGCGGTGATAGATGCGCCGTTGCTTGCGCAGGGCAATCACCTTCGCCTCAAGCTCACCAGGTGTTCTATGCGGGCTGGTCATTGGCCTTGAGGAGCGGTCGACAAGCCCGCCAAAGCCTTCCGCGCGATAGCGCCGCCACCATTTGTAGACCGTACTGGTACTGGTGCCCATTGCTGTCGCCACGTCCAACGGGTGTTCGCCGCGTTCCAGTCGAGAGATTAATATCTCTCGACCCTTCGGGGTCAGGCGGGCATTCTTATGGATGTTCATTCGGTCCTCCGGCGATCAGCTTCTGTTCTTTTCAAACATCAGCTTCTCAAAGCGGGGCCGAATGAACAACCTACTGAGACACCACACCTAGTGGATGGAATCCAACATATGGTACCCATACGCGACCCACAGGGCGGTATGCCGAGCTCACCGGCCGCGTTACGCGAAGCTTCCGATGCGCCGGCATCGCTACGCTACGCGCGCCTAACCGGCGAACTCGGCAAGCCGTCGTATGGGTACCATATGTTGGATTCCATCCACTAGGGCTATGTTAGGCTAATCCCATGAGCGCAACGATTCCTCCGGGTCAGCGCGTTTACGCCATCGGCGACATCCACGGGCGTTTCGATCTCTTGGAAGCGCTTCATGACGCAATCTCCGAGGATGTAGCCCAAGCGCCCGATCTCGATCAAACCATCGTCTATCTTGGCGACTACATTGATCGTGGATCGCAAGTGTACGAGGTCGTTGATGCCCTCGCCAGCGATCTACCAAAGGGCCTGCGTAAGGTTCACCTCAAAGGCAATCACGAAGACATGATGCAGGGTTTCCTTGCCAGCACATTTCCATTCGGCACCTGGCTGGTGAATGGCGGTGATGCGACCCTGGTGGGATACGATATCGACATTCCACCGCTAACCTGGGCCAACGCGCTGGCGTTCGGAGAGATCGACGTCAACCAAGCCGAAGAGGACGAGATCCGCGCGGCGCTGGCCGATAAGCTGCCCGTCGCGCACACCGAATTCCTAGAGCGGTTGGTGCTGCACCATCGCTGTGGCGACTACATTTTCGTGCATGCCGGCATTCGGCCCGGGGTGCCGCTGGAGCAGCAAGATCCCGAGGATATTATCTGGATTCGTGAAAAGTTCATCCGCTCCAATGCGGATCACGGCGGAGTCGTCGTACATGGCCATTCGATCTTTGACGACGTCGATATTCAGTCCAACCGAATCGGTGTCGACACCGGGGCGTGGCGGAGCGGCCGTTTGAGTTGTCTCGTGCTCGAAGGCGACGATCTCCGGATCATACAAACATAGGTTATGCTGCACAGATCACGGTTGCCTTAGTCCCTTCACGATGAATATTTCAGAATTTCTGGACGCCGAATTCGCGGAGCATGTTGACGTTGCGAGGGCGACGGTTGCCACGATCGGCGCGCCGTTCGCGGCGCTGCTCGATCGCTGTACGAACGCGATCGGCGCCGGCAAAAAGATCATCTTTTTCGGTAACGGGGGCAGCGCAGCCGATGCTCAGCACCTCGCTACCGAATTGGTCGTGCGCTACAAACGCGACCGGGCAGCGATTCCGGCGATGGCACTGACCACCGACAGTTCAGCATTAACCGCGATCGGCAATGATCTGGGATTTGAACATTTGTTTGCACGACAGATAGATGCGATCGGTGGATCGGGTGACGTGGCTATCGGGATTTCGACATCGGGCCGCAGCCGCAACGTCATCCTCGGGCTCGAAATGGCACGTGATAAAGGCATGACCGCCGCCGCGTTTGGCGGCGGCAGCGGCGGCGAACTGGTTGGCTTGGCGGATCCCCTGGTGTTGGTTCCATCCGCAACGACGGCGCGTATCCAGGAGATGCACATCGCTATTGGTCAAATGTTGTGCGGCGCACTCGAACTGGAACTGGGGCTCGTGTCGGAGTGACGGAGCGGCGAACCTTGGACGCGGCGCTGGCATCCCTGTCGGATGCGCGTGTGCTTTGCGTTGGTGACGTTATGTTGGATCGCTTCGTTTACGGCAGCGTCGATCGGGTGTCGCCTGAGGCGCCGATTCCCGTCGTTAAGATCGATTCGGAAACCGAGATTCTTGGCGGTGTGGGCAACGTCGTGCGCAATATTGCCGCGCTTGGTGCCCAAGCGACACTTCTCAGTGTCATTGGTGAGGATTCCGGCGCCGATGCAATCACGGCCCTGCTCGAGCAAGAGCCGCGAATCGACGCTGAACTGCAGCCCGAGGCCAATCGCCGGATAACGGTCAAAACCCGTTATGTCGCCTCCGGCCAACAATTGCTTCGCGCGGATTCGGAAACCGATACGCCAATCAGCGCCACGGTCGAGCAGCAATTAGTGGCGGCGTTTGAGAGATTGATCGACACCGCCGATGCGGTCGTGCTGTCCGATTACGGCAAGGGTGTGCTGTCCGATACAGTGCTGCGCGCGATCATTGACGGTGCCAGGACTCGCGAAAAAATGGTCCTGGTGGATCCCAAGGGCCATGATTTTGGGCGCTATGCAGGGGCTAGCATTGTGACCCCGAACGAGCGTGAGCTTGCGGCCGCATCGGGCATGGCGACCGATGGCGAGACCGAGGTCGCTGCCGCCGGACGGCACATCATTCGTGCGTGCGGCATCGACACCGTATTGGTCACCCGGTCGAGTCGCGGCATCTCGATTGTGCGATCGGACTCGGTCGAACACCTGCCCGTGAAAGCGCGCGAGGTGTTCGATGTTTCGGGTGCCGGAGATACCGTCATCGCGGCTGCTGCCACTGCCTTGGGTAGCGGTGCCAGTCTCGCCGACGCGGCTGCGCTGGCGAACTATGCGGCCGGTATTGTTGTTGCCAAAGTCGGCACCGCCATCGTTTATCCAACCGAGATCGAAGCCGCGTTGCGCAGCCCACTCGGCGCCGGCGTCGCCGATAACCTGGTTGAGCTCAACACCGCTTGCGAACGGATCGAGTCCTGGCGTCGCCACGGGCTCAAGATCGGCTTCACCAATGGCTGCTTCGACGTGCTGCACCCGGGCCATGTGCACCTGCTCGGGCAGGCGCGTGCGGCCTGCGACCGACTGATTGTCGGGCTCAATAGCGATAGCTCGATCACGCGTCTGAAAGGTCCGGAGCGACCGATCCATGCCGCGGCGGAGCGTGCGATGATGCTTGGGTCACACGGTGCGGTGGATCTCGTCGTGGTGTTTGATGCGGATACGCCGTTAGCCCTGATTGAAGCGATGCGACCGGACGTGCTGGTCAAGGGTGCGGACTATACGATCGAAGAAGTCGTTGGCGGCGATATGGTTCGCGCCTATGGCGGCCAGGTGTTGCTGGCAACGCTCAAGCAGGGTTACAGCACGACCGACACGATTGCGCGGCTCCGCCGAACCGCGGCGTCATGATTGTCGTAACCGGTGGGGCCGGCTTTATTGGGTCGAACCTGGTGGCGGCCTTGGCTGAGCGCGGCAACGTACCGGTGGTTTGCGACCTGCTCGGGGTTGATGAGAAGTGGCAAAACCTCGCCAAGCACGAGCTCAACGACATCGTATCGCCCGACCAGCTGTGGGCTTTTCTTGATGCCAACGAACCCGACACCATCGTCCACATGGGCGCTAATTCGTCGACCACCGAGCGCAACGCCGATCTGATCCTGGACCAGAACTTCCGCTATACGTGCCGTCTATGGAGCTGGTGCGCGGCCCACAATGCCAGGTTCATTTACGCCTCGTCGGCGGCGACCTATGGCGATGGGTCGGCTGGGTTTGCCGACGACGAAACCATCGACGGGCTGGCCGGCTTGCGGCCCCTCAATCTTTATGGTTGGAGCAAGCATCTGTTTGATCGCCGGGTCGCGCGCTGCGTCGCCGACGGCGCCGCATTGCCGCCGCAATGGGTCGGTCTGAAATTCTTCAACGTGTTCGGCCCCAATGAATTTCACAAAGGTCCGATGCGCAGCGTCGCGCTACAGGCCTTCGAGCAGCTGCAACGGGGCGAGACCATCACCCTGTTCAAATCGCACCGCAGCGACTTTGAAGACGGTGGTCAGCGGCGCGACTTCATCCATGTCCGCGATTGCATCGACGTTATCCTGTGGCTGCTCGATAAGCCGTCGGTTAGTGGTCTCTACAATCTCGGCACGGGATCGGCGCGCACCTTCGCCGATCTCGCGGCGGCCGCCAGTCGAGCGCTCAATCGCGAGGTTGATATCGCTTATGTCGATATGCCCAACGAACTACGGCAGCGCTACCAATATGTGACCCAAGCCGAAGTGGGCCGCTTGCGTAAGGCCGGATACGACAAAGAATTTACCAGCTTGGAGGATGCGGTCGTCGATTATTTCCAGAGCTATCTCATCAAGGACGATTGCCACCGCTAGAGCATTTCAGGATTGCGTCGACTCGGCCATCCCTCTCCCCCGGCCCAACCACCACCATATCGGAGACTCTTGGAGGGTACCCTTGGGGTGGTTGGGCCGGGGGAGAGGGATGGGTCGAGCCAATCCTGAAATGCTCTAATCGGCGCGCTACAGACGCTTGGGTTCCGCTTAGCTGAGTTCAGGATCCTGCAGGCGTCGCAGCCGATTTGCGGCATAGAGCGCAAAGCGCCGGATTTCCTTGTTTCGTAAGGCGGTCGCCATGCGTTTGGGCGCGGCATCGCGAACCAGTGCGCCGCCGAACCGGTCGGCGACGATGAGCCCGGTTGTTTGCGGGATCAAGTCGTGCGGAAAAGCCTCAGCGACCGCGAAATAGAAGCGATCGCAGTGCGCCAAATATTCCGGCCACTTCTCGTCACCGCGAAAATCGGCAACGCTGAGTTTTATTTCGACGATGACGACATCACCCTTGTTGTTGAGTCCAAAGACGTCGGCGCGGCGTCCGTTGCCGAGGCGGAATTCGGTCAGCGCGCCATAGCCCATATTGTGGAGCAGCCGGCAGACACCGCGTGACACCGTGCCGGATACCTGTTCGTCCTGTCGATCCAGTCGCGCCAGGTCGAGTTCGAGTTCGGGTTTCATGCGACCTCGCTCGCGAAAAAGGGCGCGTAAGTTAGGCCGCACTCTCATTCGAGGCAAGCCAGCAATGGATCAAGCGGGTGGCCCTATTGGGCTTGCGAATCACAAAAGGGCCCGCCGGCCCTTTCGCGAACGCGTAGGTCTAAGGCTTTAGTCGGGCAAAACCGTATCGGTCAGATCCGCCTTGTCCAGGTTGACGCCTTCAAGCACGGCTTCGGACAGGTTGCAGCGCGTGAGGTTAGCATCGGCGAGGTTGGTGCCGCTGAGATCGGCGCCGCGCAAATCGGCATCGGTTAAGTCCGCGCCGGCGAGATTGGCTTGCGACAGGTTCGACGGCCACATGCGTCCGGTGACCTTGCCTTGGCGGTCTTTGAGGGCAATCGAGGTGAGATTGGTGCGTCGTAGCTTGGACCGATCGAGCACCGTTCCGATCATGTTTGCGCCGCGCAGGTCGGCCAACGACAAATCCACGGCCGTCATTACCGCGGCGGACAAATCGGTAAACAGCAGCGCGCATTTCGACATGGTCGCGCCTGCCAGGATCGTACCGCTGAGGTCGGCGCCGCTGAGCACCATGCCGGTAAGGTCGACATTGGTTAGATCACGCCGGGCGAGATCGGCGCGATGTCCGCGCACGCCGTCGGTGCTGATCCACAGTGCGTGTGCCTTGACGATTTCCTGAACGTCGAGATCCAAGCTATCGAGGCGGGTGGCCATGACGGCATCGCGGGTGTCGGCGGCCGACAGGTCTACGCCCTTGAGGCTCACGCCCTTGAGATTGGCCTCCCGCATGTCGGTGAATTTGAGGCTGGCATCGGTCAGCGTGGCGCCCGATAGATTGGCTTCCTTGAGCACCGCGCTTTCGAGATTGGCACCGGTCAGGTCGACGCCGGAGAGATCCGTCGTCATCAGCTCGGCCTTTTTTAACGACGCGCCCTTCATCGACGCGCCCGCGACATAGGCTTTGCTGAGTTTGGCGTTGGAGAGGTCTGATTTGTCGAGGTTGGCGTCCGACAGATCGGTGTTGCGCATTGATTTCTTTTCGGCATCAAGCGCACCGGGCCGGAGATCGGCTTCAGAAAGATTGGCGCCGTTCAGCTTGGCGCCGTGGAGCTGCGCACCACGAAGATCAGCGCGTTGCAGGTTGGCGCCGGAGAAATCGGCATTGCGCATATTGGCGCAGAACAAGTCGGCGAAGCTGAGGTCGGCGCTGGCTAGATTGGTGTTGACCAGATTGACCCCGGTGAGGAACGCCTGCTGCAGATTGAGGCCGGGCAGTCGCAAGCCTGCGAGGTTGACGAATTTAAGGTCCGCGCGCCGGCCACCTGATTGGCCGCGCACGTACTTCTCGTGCCGCTTCACGATATCGACAAACTCAGCGGGTGTTAGATCCGTCGCCGCCATGGCAGCGCGTACCTTCATGTTTTGGGTCGCCAAGGGATGTTTTCCACTTCGTTACGGTATTCCCCCTAACGTACCCGGGTTCCCCCCTACCGTCTGTGATCGCAATCACATCGTCTTTTATCACGGCCACGTGAGACGGTACCTCAGCGTAATCTAGCGATGAAGAAGAGTCCATGAATGTCGATCCGATTTTCATGGACTTAGCCATGTGCTCGGCTTGGCATCGACTCTACTATCGGTATAGCAATAAATTCGTTCATCGAATCGTAGGCCTCGGCTGCGCGGACACACCGCTTGCAGAGATGGTGGATGAAAAAAGTCTATTGATACAAGTGCGTTACAACCATCCCCACGACAAAGGTAAGGATGATTGATTGATCAATCAATTGACAGGACTACACAGTTTGCTGGGGTGGATACCGAACTCCGGCAGGTCGTGTCCCAGGACGTGGTGTAGGAGTTGTTGGAGCCTCTGTTAGCTGTGGGTAGGCGGCTTGCCGTAGCGACCGCCGAGAGTCTGGCGTAGGCAAGCCGGCTATCCACAGCGGAGGCCATCGCGGTTCCGGTTTAGGGTTGGGCTAGTGCAAACCAACCTGACCCGAAGGAGAACCACGATGACCCAGGACATGATGACCCTGCGCGCGCTTTTGGAGAAGAGCTCCGATGCCGATCTGCTTCGCGAGATGATCGGCTTCACGGCCGAGCGGCTGATGGCACTGGAGGTCGAGGGCCTGACCGGCGCCGCTCACGGCGAGCGCTCGGCGGATCGTATCACCCACCGCAACGGCTACCGCGACCGGTCCTGGGAGACGCGGGCCGGCACGGTCGAGCTGAAGATCCCGAAGCTGAGGAAGGGGAGCTACTTCCCGGGCTTCCTGGAGCCGCGGCGGATGGCCGAGAAGGCGCTGGCTGCGGTGATCCAGGAGGCCTACATCCAGGGCGTGTCGACCCGCTCGGTCGACGACCTGGTGCAGGCCATGGGCATGTCGGGCGTCTCCAAGAGCCAGGTCTCCAGGCTGTGCGGCGAGATCGACGATAAGGTCAACGGCTTCCTCGATCGATCGCTGGAGGGCGACTGGCCCTATCTGTGGCTCGACGCAACCTATGTAAAGGTGCGCGAGGCCGGGCGCATCGTCTCGGTCGCGGTGACCGTGGCTGTGGCCGTCAACGACCAGGGCCGCCGCGAGGTCCTGGGCATGGCGATCGGCGCGTCTGAGGCCGAGGCCTTCTGGACCGAGTTCCTGCGCTCGCTGGCCCGGCGCGGGCTGCGCGGCGTGAAGCTGGTGATCTCCGACGACCACAAGGGCCTGAAGGCCGCCGCGACCCGGATCCTCGGCGCCACATGGCAGCGCTGCCGCGTGCACTTCGCCCGCAACCTGCTGGCCCATGCCGGCCGCCAGGGCCGGCGCGTCGTCTCCGCCTTCGTCGCCACCGCCTTCGCCCAGGAGGACGCCGACAGCGCGAAGGTCCAGTGGCGCCAGGTCGCCGACCAGCTCAGGCTCAAGGTGCCCAAGCTGGCAGTTCTCATGGACGAAGCCGAGCACGACGTCCTCGCCTACATGAGCTTCCCCAGGGAGCACCGCCAGAAATTGCACTCCACAAACCCGATCGAACGGCTCCATGCCGAGGTCAAGCGTCGCACCAACGTCGTCGGTATCTTTCCCAACGAAGCCGCCATCACACGGCTCGTCGGCGCCATCCTTCTCGAGCAGAACGACGAGTGGGCCGTCTCAAGGAGATACATGACGCTGGAATCCATCGCTCCGCTGAGCGATGATGTCCCCATCACGCTGCCCACCGTGGCAGCCTGAACGTCCCGGCCCTACCCGCCGGGAGCAGCGTAGAGCGCAACGCTCTTACACCACTCCGCGGGACACGATCCTCCGGCAGGGCAGTTGCCCCAACCGACTAGGGTGATTACCTCGGATCGGGTGGCCTAACCTCAACCAAAAATTGCATTTGGTTAACACCGAGCGCGGCCGGGTAACGAATTACGGGATACCCCCCATTCGATGCGCCCGCGTGGGCACTGGTGGATGAAATCCAACATATGGTGCCGATACGTATCCCGGTCCCCCGGTGCGTCGAAACCCCTCGACGATGCCCAACGGTCCCTTGGGGCATCGCCTGCGGGCTTCCTCCTGCCGAGCTACCGGAATACGCGATCGTATGGGACCATATGTTGGATTCCATCCACTAGACGTCGAACACCCGGTCGAGGTAGTGGCCGAAGGAGTGATGGATGCTGGCCTCCATGCGTGAGAGCGGGCCGGGTTGGTAGCTGTTTAAGGATACCGCTTCCTGAGTATCAGCGACGATGCCGGTGTCCTCATCGAAAATGATGTGGGCGAAGTCGTGATGGATCTTCATGTTTTCAGCGTGGTCCGGTCGCTCGAACACGTCCGGTGCGAACAGCTGCCACATGATCAGCTGGGTCTCGGTGACCGAAACCGGCCAGGCCAGCACCGCGATGACATTGTCGATGCGCCCGACGAAGCCGAAGTTGGGCGGCATGTGGCCAAGACAGGCAAAATCGTAGGGTTGCTGCTGCATCCAGGGCATCGCGCCAAACAGCGATTTGCCCTCCGGCACCAGCGGCGGATCACTGTAAAAAGCGCTGAAGCGGCCGCCCTCGTGCAGGTTGAAGCCGAGTTCGTCGTTGGTGATGCCGGCGCCGAAGGTGTCCGCGTGGGTGGCCTGGATGTGATAGAGGTCGTGGTTGTTCTCATCCATTATTTTCCAGTTGCAGGCGAGGTCCCACACCTGCTTGTCGCCGCTGCGGCAGCCGCCCATGTTGAGCAGCCCGAACTCGGCTTGGTAGGGCGCGACTTGATCGGCCAGCGGGCCGACGTCGGCATTGAATGAAATGAAGATCCAACCAGCCCATACATCGCATTGGAGCGGGGGCAGGCGGCAGCTTGAGAGGTCGAAGTCCTGGACGTCATCCATGAACGGGGCGCCGACCAGCTGGCCCGCGAGGTCGTAGGACCAGCCGTGGTACTCGCAGGTGAACCCTTTGGCGTTGCCGGACCCCTTGGCAACGACGAGGCCGCGATGGGCGCAGCTGTTGCGGTAGGCGTTGATCGACCCGTCGGCCGCGCGGGCGACGATAAAGGGCTCGTTCATCAGGCGGAAGGTCATGTAATCGCCGGGATTTTCGATCTCCTCGACCCTGGCGACACACAGCCAATCGCGCATAAAGATCTTTTCCTTCTCGAGCGCGTAGACATCCTCGGAGGTGTACATGTAGCCCGGCAGATGGCGCGCCCGATTGATCGGCGCCTTGGTTGCGGCGATGTCTCGGGCCAGACGTTGCGCGATATGTGGGGTGTTGTTCGGCGTGGAATATTGACCCCCTATTGGGGGTTATCGGCGTCCAAAATTGATGGAGTGGACGCCTCCTCCCGACGGCATCGCAGTGTGCCAAGGTGGTGGTGTGACCAACCCCCAGAGGAGGAGGCATCCATGGAACAGGTTAACATCATCGGGATCGATCTGGCGAAGCGCAGCTTTCAGCTTCACGGTGCTCGGGCGGACGGTTCGGTCGCGTTCCGTAGGAAGGTTAGTCGGGAGAAGCTGCTGTACTTTCTCGCCGCACTACCGCGCTGCGTTGTGGCGATGGAGGCCTGTGCGAGCGCTCACCATTGGGGCCGAGAGATTATGCAGCTCGGCCACGATGTGAGGCTGATCCCACCGATCTACGTGAAGCCGTTCGTGAAGCGGCAGAAGAACGACGCGGCGGACGCGGAGGCGATCTGCGAGGCGGCGCAGCGCCCGACCATGCGCTTTGTGGCGGTGAAGGGGGAAGAGCAACAGGCAAGGGCGATGCTGTTCCACACGCGCGATCTTCTGGTGCGCCAGCGCACGCAGACGATCAACGCGCTGCGGGGGCATCTGGCGGAGTTCGGCGTCGTTGCCCCGCAGGGTGTGGCTCATGTCGGTCGGCTGGCATCGGCACTCGAGGATCCGGGTTCGGGACTACCGGGAGCGGTCCGCGCGCTGGGCGGCGTTCTGCTCGGTCAGATCGCTGACCTCGACGCGAAGATCGGCGGATTGGAAAAGGAGCTCCGCGCCTGCGCGCGTCAGGACGAGCAGGCGGCACGGCTGATGACCATCCCAGGGATCGGGCCGATCAGCGCGATGGCGCTCCAGGCCTTCGCGCCGCCGATGGAGAGCTTTCGGCGCGGCCGCGACTTCTCTGCCTGGCTGGGCCTCGTGCCGCGACAACACACGACCGGCGGCAAGCCGAGGCTTGGCAGGATATCGAAGATGGGCCAACGCGATCTCAGGCGCCTCTTGATCATCGGCGCCATGGCTGTCGTCAGCTCGGCGGTCAGGCGCGGCGAAACGAACGACCCCTGGCTGGCCAGGATGCTGGCGCGCAAGCCGCGAATGCTTGTCGCGGTGGCGCTGGCCAACAAGATGGCGCGCATCGTCTGGGTGCTCATGACACGCAAGGAGACCTACCGAGGTTTCGCGCCGGCTGCTGCCTGACACGGCGGCAACCTCGCGGAATGACGTCGGGGGTGTGAGCAGGTCGGAGGACGAGTAAGGGCAAACGGTCAATCGAGACGGGATCGGGAAAACCAGCGGTGGGTCAAGGGGCTTTCAAGCCCGCAAAATTGATCTTGGACCCGGTTCGCGCATCTCCATACGGGCCTGCGGCGTCAAACCAGCCGCATCATGAGGCCGGACAGATGACCGCACCTGACCACATGCCCCGAGACGTTCAAAGAAATGCTTGCATCAACGGAGGCGTCCACAGATGACCCCCCTGGTTTTGTGCTCTTGAACACACCTCGTTGTTTGGACAGACGAGGTGGGGGAGATGCTGGTAGTGGAGACGATTGCGCGGATCCGTCGGGATCATCTGGTGAGGGGCGTTCCGATCAAGAAGATCGCCCGGGATTTGAGGGTTTCGAAGAACACGGTGCGCAAGGTGGTGCGGGGCGATGAGACCTCGTACAGCTACGAGCGCAAGATCCAGCCGATGCCGAAGCTTGGACCGTGGGTGGATGAGCTCGAGCGCCAGCTGGAGGCCAACGAGAAGAAGCCGCGCCGGGATCGGCTGTCTCTGCTGCGGATTCATGAAGATCTTGCGGCTCTGGGCTATGGCGGCGGCTACGACGCGGTGCGCCGCTACGCCAGGACCTGGCGTCGGCGGTGGCGGCTGTTGTCGCCGTCGCAGGGTTTTGTGCCGCTGAGCTTCGATCCCGGCGAGGCCTACCAGTTCGACTGGAGCCACGAGTACGCGCGCCTGTCGGGTGTGACGACCAAGGTGAAGGCGGCGCACATGCGGCTCTGCTACAGCCGCATGCAGCTGGTTCAGATCTTCCCGCGCGAGAGCCAGGAGATGGTGTTCGAGGCGCACGAACGGGCCTTCCACTTCTTCGGCGGGGTCTGCCGGCGGGGCATCTACGACAACATGAAGACGGCGGTGAGCATGGTCTTCGTCGGCAAGGAGCGCGCCTACAACCGGCGCTTTCTGGAGCTGTGCTCCCACCATCTGGTGGAGCCGGTGGCGTGCACTCCGGGTGCGGGCTGGGAGAAGGGGCAGGTCGAGAGGCAGGTGGGTGACGTCCGCGGCCGCCTGTTCGTGCCCATCCCGCGGGGCCGCTCCTACGCCGAGATCAACGCGTGGCTGATGGATCGGTGTATCGAGGACGCCAAGAAGCGGCCGCATCCGACGATCGAGGGCAAGACGGTGTGGCAGGTGTTCGAGGAGGAGCGGCCCTTCCTGATGGCCTATCGCGGCCCCTTCGACGGCTTCCACGCCACCGAGGTGGCGGTGTCCAAGACCTGTCTGGTGCGCTTCGACAACAACCACTACAGCGTCGCCGCCCGTGCCGTCGGGCGGCCGGTCGACGTGCGGGCCTACGCCGATCGGATCGTCATCCGCCAGGACGGCGAGACCGTCGCCGAGCATCCCCGGAGCTTCGGGCGCGGCGAGATCGCCTACGATCCGTGGCACTACGTGCCGATCCTGACGCGGAAGCCTGGTGCGCTGAGGAACGGCGCGCCCTTCAAGGGCTGGCAACTGCCCGGCGCGCTCGGCCGCATACGGGCCCGGCTGACGGGTTGCGACGACGGTGACAGGCAGTTCGTGAGGATCCTCGCGGCGGTTCAGGAGGACGGGCTGGAGGCGGTCGAGGCGGCCTGTGCCGAGGCGCTCGACTTCGGCGCCTGCAGCGCCGACGTCGTGCTCAACATCCTCGCCCGGCAGTGCCAGCCGGCACCGCCGGCGACCATCCCGACGCCCGAGGGCCTGCAGCTTCGCCACCGGCCGGTGGCCGACTGTCAGCGCTACGATCGCCTGAGGGAGGCCGGTCATGGAGCGTCATGAGGTGCTGGCGATGATGACGGCGTTGAAGCTCGCGGGCATGCGCGCCGCCTACGACGACATCCTCGCCGACGGTCTCAAGCGCCGTCATCCGGTGCAGCAGATCATCGGTACGCTGCTGCAGACCGAGGTCGCCGACAAGCAGGCGCGCTCCATCAAGTACCAGATGGCGTCCGCCAGGCTGCCGACGGCCAAGGAGCTGGCCGACTTCGACTTCGCCGCCTCACCGGTCAACGAGCCCCTGATCCAGGAACTCGCCACAGGTGGCTTCCTGGAGGGCAAGCGCAACATCGTGCTGGTCGGCGGCACCGGCACCGGCAAGACCCATCTCGCCGTCGCCATCGCCCGCGCCTGCATCCGCAAGGCCGCACGCGGCCGCTTCTACAACGTCGTCGACCTGGTCAACCATCTCGAGGCCGAACTCCGTGCCGGACGCCAGGGCCGCACCGCAGACCAGCTCATCCGACGCGACTTCGTCATCCTCGACGAACTCGGCTACCTGCCCTTCGCCCAGGCCGGCGGCCAGCTGCTGTTCCATCTGATGAGCCGGCTCTACGAGCGCACCTCGATCATCGTCACCACCAACCTCGCTTTCGGCGAATGGCCCTCCGTCTTCGGCGACCCCAAGATGACCACAGCCCTGCTCGACCGCCTGACCCACCATTGCGAGATCATCGAGACCGGCAACGAGAGCTGGCGCTTCAAGAACCGCTGCTGACCCGGCAGGCCGTGCCTGCGGCCCGCTTGCCCCGCTGGGTCAACCCGTACCTCCCACGCGGCTTCGCTCCGCGCACCGCAAGGCGCTACACGAAGCCGCTCGGGTCCCCCCTATTGACTACCGGGACAACCTCCGCCGTGCCGCTCAGGGGGGTCAATATTGCACGCCGATTGGGGGTCAATTTTGGACGCCGATTGACAGTGGGGTGAGCCCGTCGCGTTGGCGTGAGCTCATCGTGCTAGGCGGTGACCGCACTAGGCGTCGAAGATGCGGTCGAGGTAGTGCGTGAACGTGTGATGAATACTGGCCTCCATGCGCGAGAGCGGGCCGGGTTGGTAGCTGTTCAAGGATACCGCTTCCTGAGCATCGGTGACGATACCGGTGTCTTCATCGAAGACGACGTGGGCAAAATCGTGATGGATCTTCATCTTTTCATCGAGGTCAGGTTGCTCAAACACTTTTTCGGGGAATAGCTGATAGACGATCAGTTGCGTTTCGGTAAGCGAAACCGGCCACGCCAGCACTCCCTGTACGCCGTCGACGCGCCCGACAATGCCGAAATTTGGCGGCATATGTCCGAGGCAAGCGAAATCGTAGGGTTGCTGCTGCATCCACGGCATTGCGCCAAACAGCGATTTGCCCTCCGGCACCAGCGGCGGGTCGTTGTAAAAGGCGCTGAAGCGGCCGCCCTCGTGCAGGTTGAAGCCGAGACCTTCGGTCGTGATGCCGGCACCAAAGGTACCGGCGTGGGTTGCCTGGATGTGGTAGAGGTCGTGATTGTTCTCATCCATTATTTTCCAGTTACAGGCGAGGTCCCACACCTGCTTGTCGCCGCTGCGACAGGCGCCCATATCGAGCAGGGAAAATTCGCTTTCGAACAGGGCGACATCGTCGCTCAGCGGGCCCACGTCGGCATTGAACGAGACGAAGACCCACCCCGCCCATACCTCGCAGCGCAGCGGTGGCAGGCGGCAGGTTGAGAGGTCGAAGTCCTGGACGTCGTCCATGAACGGGGCGCCTACCAGTTGACCCGTGAGGTCGTAAGACCAGCCATGATAGTCGCAGGTGAACCCTTTGGCGTTGCCCGACCCCTTGGCAACGACGAGGCCGCGATGGGCACAGCTGTTGCGGTAGGCGTTGATCGATCCGTCGTCGGCGCGGGCGACGACAAAGGGCTCATTCATCAGGCGAAAGGTCAGGTAATCGCCCGCATTCGTGACCTCCTCGGCGCGGGCGACACAGAGCCAATCGCGCATAAAGATCTTTTCCTTCTCGAGCGCATAGACCTCCTCGGAGGTGTACATGTAGCCCGGCAGATGGCGCGCCCGATTGATCGGCGCTTTGGTTGCGGCGATGTCTTGAGCCAGGCTTTGCGAGATAGGGGGAGCAAACCCGGCGCTTGCCCCGGTATCGGTAATGGCCACCCCATCCTCCCCAACGGCCACCTTGTCAGTGGTCCAGCTTCTACATGACTGCGTTGGTGCGCCCGGCGAGATTCGAACTCACGACCTCTGGCTTCGGAGGCCAGCGCTCTATCCAACTGAGCTACGGGCGCCCAACGTCACTCTAGCCGATGCCGTGTGGTCTCGCCATACGGTCGAGCGCGACGACGGCTCAGGTGTCAGGCGGCTTTGCCGTCGGGGCTGCGGGTGAGTTCGATAAAGATGTCTTCGAGGTCGGATTCCTCGGTCGTCAGATCGAGGATCGTCAGGCCGGCGCTTTGAACGGCGGCGAGGACAGCGCCAATCGGCGTGTGGCTCGGCCGGTAGCGGATCAGCAATTGACGATAGGGCTGGAGCTCGACGTCGAAATTGGTGAGCGCGCCGGCAGTTGGTCGATGTCTTCGGCGAGCGCAATCGTCAGGGTCTTCTGGTCGAGCCGGCGGACCAGCGCCGAGGTAGTGTCGCACGCCACCACCTGACCCTGGTGGATAATCGCGATGCGATCGCAAAGCTGCTCGGCTTCCTCGAGATAATGGGTGGTAAGCAATACCGTCGTGCCGGCGGCTTGGAGCTCGCGCAAATAACTCCAGAGCTGCCGCCTGAGTTCGACATCGACCCCCGCGGTCGGTTCGTCGAGCACCAGCACAGGCGGGGTGTGGACCATCGCCTTGGCAACCAGCAGGCGCCGGCGCATGCCACCGGACAAGGCGCGGGCATAGGCATCGGCCATCTCGGTCAGGCCGACCGCGGCGAGGATCTCATCGGTGCGGCGCTCTCGCTTGGGCACGCCGTAATAGCCGGCCTGCAGGTCAAGGGCCTCGCGCGGCGTAAAGAACGGATCGATCATCAACTCCTGCGGCACCACGCCGATACTGGCGCGCGCCTGACGTGGGCTGTGGTCGATATCGCTGCCCCAGATCCGTGCCTGGCCCGAGGTTTTGATGACCACACCGGCGAGAATGTTGATCAGGGTTGATTTGCCGGCCCCATTGGGTCCCAGCAGGCCAAAGAAAGAGCCCCTCTCGATATCGAGATCGAGGGCATCGAGCGCCGTCTTCGGCGCGCTCCGCTTGCGCCCCCGATACACCTTGGTCAGGGCTCGCAGCTCAATGGCGTTGGCGGGCAATTCGGGTGTGTCGAAGGTAACGGTCATTGGGAATCGGCTGGATATCGATCCAATTTACCATAACGTCAGCTGGCGCAGGTTGATTGGTCCATCGCAATCCGTATCATTCGGCTGATACCGAGGTCAACGGCGCGACGCGAGTTGCGGCGCCTAAAGGGGTTGGGAGCGTTATGGCAGTGCCGCCAGAACAATCGGAAGCACCGGGTCCCCCGGAAACCGTCGAAGTCGAAGAAAACATCGTTGCCTGCGACGGTGACGGCGGCGCGCTCGGGCACCCGCGGGTCTACCTCAATCTCGGCGCCGACCGCACGGCTGAGTGCCCTTACTGCGATCGTCAGTTCGTGCTCAAGGAAGGCGTGTCGCCGGCCGCACACTAAGACGCTTAAGTTAACCGGTAAGAAACACCCGCTTTCGAGTCCCCTGCCTCGCAGTGCTATGGCATAGTGGGGACATGGTCACAGCCGACGTTTCCCCCGCCGCTTCCGACACCAAAAAACCTCGCGAACGCATCTATCTGATAGACGGGTCCGGCTATATTTTCCGGGCCTACCATGCGTTGCCGCGCCTGACCCGCAAGGATGGCTCCCCGATCGGGGCGGTTTCCGGGTTCTGCAACATGCTGGCAAAGCTGGTCAACGACGTCGATGATGAAGGCGGGCTCGACCACATCGCGGTCATTTTCGACGCCTCGCGCGATACCTTTCGCAACGAAATCTACAGCGACTACAAGGCCAATCGGCCGCCGGCGCCGGAAGACCTGGTGCCCCAGTTTCCCCTTTTTCGCCAAGCCGTGCGCGCTTTCAACATGCCGTGCATCGAGATGGACGGCTACGAAGCCGACGACTTGATCGCGACCTACACCAAGCAAGCGGTGGCGGATGGCTATGAAGTTTCGATCGTGTCGTCGGACAAGGATTTGATGCAGCTGGTGCGTGACGGCGTCATCATGCGTGATCCTATCAAAGGGCTGAAGCCAATCGGCGAAGAAGAGGTGTTCGCCAAATTTGGCGTCACGCCCGACAAGGTGATCGAGGTTCAGGCACTGGCCGGCGATTCGGTCGACAACGTCCCTGGGGTTCCCGGGATCGGCGTCAAAACGGCCGCCGAGCTGATTAATACCTATGGCGATGTCGACAACCTGCTGGCGCATGCCGAGGAAATAAAGCAACCCAAGCGCCGGGAAACGCTGATCGCCCATGCCGACAATGCCCGCATCAGCCGCGAGCTCGTTATCCTCAAGGACGACGTCCCGGTCTCGGAGTCGGTCGCGGATTTCGGTTTTCGCCAGCCCGACCCCGACGCGTTGTTTCCGTTTCTCTACGAAATGGAGTTCGTTCAACTCGCCGAGCGCATGCGGGCCAAACTTGGCGGCGGGCCGGCGCCGGTCGCGGCCCCGAAAAAGGAAGTCGCACCCGAGGTTGGCAGTGACGGCTATGCCACCGTCGATTCAGCCGCGGCGCTCGATTCCTGGATCGCCGAAGCCACGCGCGAGGGCATGGTTGCCTTCGCCGCCCACACTAGGGTGCTCGGCTCGGCTTATAACGAGCTGGTTGGGGTCGCGCTGGCGACAGCGGCCAGTCGAGCCTGCTATGTGCCGCTGGCGCATGTTTCGGCCGAAAGCGAACTCGAACTCGGCGCCCAACGCGGCAACGATGGGGCGCCAACCCAACTGGCGCAGGAAGCGGCGCTGGCGGCACTCAAGCCGCTGTTGGAAAGTCGCGGCGTCCTCAAGATTGGTCACGACGCCAAACACGCGGTGATCGTGTTGGCGCGCCACAATATCGACGTCGCGCCGCTCGACGATCTGCTGGTGCTGTCGCACGTGCTCGATGCCGGCCTCTATGGCCATGGCCGCGACGACCTTGCCCGCCGCTACCTGGAGCGCGATCTCACCACCTACAAAGAGGTGGTTGGCAGCGGCAAATCACAGATCCCGTTCGATCAGGTCGCGGTCGAGCGGGCCGCGGCTTTCGCGGCCGAGGACGCCGATGCGGCGTGGCAGATTTATCGGAAGATAAAACCGCGTCTGGCACGCGAACACATGGTGTCGGTCTACGAAACCATGGAACGGCCCCTTATCAAGGTGCTGGCGGGTATGGAGAGCGCCGGCATTCGGGTCGACCCGAAGATGTTGCTCGAACTATCGCGCGACTTCGCCAAACGGGCCGCCGATCTGGAAGCCGAGATTCACAAGCTCGCCGGTCGCGAATTCAACGTGGGCTCGCCCAAGCAGCTGGGCGAGGTGATGTTCGACGAATTGAGCCTACCGGGCGGCAAGAAGACCAAGACCGGCGCCTATGCGACCGGCGCCGATATCCTCGATGATTTGGCGGCGCAGGGTCACGATTTGCCGTCCCGCGTGCTCGATTGGCGCCAGCTCACCAAACTCAGGAGCACCTATACCGATTCGCTGCAGGAGCAGATCGATTCGAGCACGGGACGCGTTCACACGACTTACGGCATGGCCGGCGCTGCGACCGGGCGACTGGCATCAAACGATCCCAACCTGCAAAACATTCCGGTGCGGACCGAGGAAGGGCGCAAGATCCGTCGCGCCTTCATCCCCGACCAAGGCTGCGAGTTGGTATCGGCTGATTATTCGCAGATCGAGCTTAGAATCCTGGCCCACATCGCCGACATCAAGCCACTCCTCCAGGCATTTGCCGATGGCACCGACATTCATGCGTTGACCGCGAGCCAGGTGTTCGGGATCCCGATCGACGGCATGGACCCGATGGTGCGCCGCAACGCCAAAGCAATTAATTTCGGCATTATCTATGGCATCAGTGCATTCGGACTCGGCCGCCAGCTTGGGATACCGCGCGGCGAAGCCGCCGATTACATCAAGGCCTATTTCGAGCGCTACCCCGGCATCCAGGACTACATGGAGACGACAAAAGCGCTCTGTCGCCAACATGGCTACGTCGAAACCCTGTTTGGCCGGCGCATTCACATCGCTGGCATTCACGACAAAAACCCCTCGCATCGGAGCTTTTCCGAGCGGGCTTCGATCAACGCACCGATTCAGGGATCGGCCGCCGACATACTCAAGCGTGCGATGGTGCGCGTGCCCGATGCTCTAAGCGATGCCAGTCTGAGCGGTCGCATGCTGCTCACCGTGCACGACGAATTGCTGTTCGAAATCCCCAAGCAAGAGGTCGACGCCACTAGCAAGCTGGTCGCCAAAGTGATGGAAGGCGTGGCCCACCTCAAGGTGCCGTTAACCGTCGATGTCGGCGCCGGCGCCAGTTGGGACGAGGCGCATTAGCGGCATCTCGGCCTATTTCTGGGTCGAGCGAATCCTGAAATGCTGTAGCTTGACGATCCGGCGACCGGTGGGGTTCCGGCTTAGCGTTCGACGCGGATGGCTACTCGCCGATTCTTGCTTTGGTTTTCGCGGATCGGACGGCCATTGACATCGCGATTGGGTTCACGGGGTTTGGTATCGGCGTAGCCGATTGCGCGCAAACGGCTGGGATCGACGCCACGGCTAATCAGAAACTTAACCACATTGGTGGCGCGCGCGGCCGACAGTTCCCAGTTGGTCGGGTAGCGGCCTTTTCCCGACAAGGGCACGTCGTCGGTGTGGCCCTCGACGTCGACCGAATAATTCTGAATCCCGAGCAACGTGATCATCTGGGATACGCGATCGAGCTTGGGCACGGCAGCGGCCAGCAGTTCGGCCGAGCCGCTTTTGAAGATATCCTTGCTGTCGAAGTTGAAGGTCATGCCGCGGCGCGTGGCCTCGGCCTCCATCTTGCCTTCGCCCTCTTCGCGGTTCTGCATCTGGCTCTGCAGAATCGTCTTGAACGGTTGCGCGATTGCCGCGTCCTTGCCGATTATTTCACTGAGAATGCCACCGGCGACCTCCTCGTACTTTTCGTCGCTGACCTCCGAGATCGAGAACATCATGACGAAGAACGCCATCAACAACGTGATGGCGTCGGCGTAGGTGATCAGCCAGTCTTCGCTGTCGCCTTCGTCGCCGCCGATCGCGGGCGGTGTACTCATGCCGCCTTCTGCGCCCGGCCGCCACCTTCACCCTTGTCGATCTTGTAGTGAATCGCCGGGTCGAGGTAGCTGTTCATCTTGTCCTGAATGAAGCGCGGGCTCTTGTGGTCGGCCAGCATCGAAAAGCCCTCGGTCACCAGGAAGTTGCGGAACCGCAGGATGCCCTCTTTCTGCGCAAGTTTGGTCGAGGCCGGCAGGAATACCAGCCGCGCGAACAACACGCCGTAGAGCGTGGTCAAGAGCGCAACGCCGAGACCCGCGCCGAGACCCCGGGATCGCCGCCGATGCTCTGCAGCATGATGATCAGGCCCACGAGGGTGCCGATCATGCCAAACGCCGGTGCCGTGGCCGCCATGTTTTTCAGGATGTCGGCGAGCACCATCTTGCGCATGAACTCGCCTTCACCGGCCGCCGAAAGCATCGCGCGCACTTCATCACCGGTGTAGCCGGTGATCACCAGCTCCACGCCATAGTTCAGGAAATGGTCTTGCTTCTTGGCTGATTTGATCTCACGTTCGAGAGCGAGGATGCCGTGCTTTTTGACCAGGAAGCCCCAACGAATGATCTTGCCGGTTTCGACCGTCAGCAGCTTGCGATCGACCTTGCCCTTGATGAACAGACCGCCGATCTCCTTGGTAGACAAGATCACGTAGCGCGCCTGATAGGCGATAAATGCCGACGCCAGAGTGCCGCCGATAACCAAGATCACCGACGGCAGGCTCAAGAACATGCCGTAATTGTCGGTCGCCAGCATAATCGAGCCGGCAAACAGGCCAAATCCAAACAAGACGCCGAGAATTGTTCCAAAGGACATAAACCTGCCCGAATTCGTTCAGTTCAAGTGTTCGTTTTAAGGTGCACCGTTAATTACCCGTATTATATACAATTTTCCAGTTTTTCTCTTCTCTGACGCGCGGCGTTCAACACGTTTCCGCGAGCCCTCGACCGGCACCGAGGATCGGCCATCAAGTTAAGCACCGTGTGGCGCGGCGGCGACAACCTCTTCGCCGACATAAGGCTCAAATTGAACAAAGTTCTCGTGGAACCGGCCCACCAGATCACGGGCTGTGGTGTCGTAGGCACCCTTATCGGTCCAGGTTTCCCGGGGCGTCATGATCTCGTCGGGCACATCGGGGCAATTCTGCGGGACGTTCAGACCGAAGCTCGAATCCTCACGCATCCCGACCTGGGCCAACGAACCGGTCAGCGCCGCCCGCAGGAGCGAACGGGTATGATTGATCGGCATGCGATGGCCGACACCGTAGGCGCCGCTGGTCCAGCCGGTGTTGACCAACCAGCACCTCGCTTTGTGTTTGCTGATCCGCTCACCCAGCATTTTGGCGTAGACCGAGGGGTGGCGCGGCATGAACGGCGCGCCGAAACAGGTCGAAAAGGTCGCTTCCGGCTCGCTGCCCAACCCCTTTTCCGTACCGGCCACTTTGGCTGTGTAGCCCGATAAAAAGTGATACATCGCCTGGTCCGCAGTCAATTGGGCGATCGGCGGCAACACCCCGAACGCGTCGGCGGTAAGCATGACGATGTCGTGCGGATGGCCGGCGACGCTGGGCTCGACGACATTGGGGATAAACGACAGCGGATACGAAGCCCGGGTGTTCTCGGTGAGCCGGCCATCGTCTAAATCGAGGCGGCGGGTGAGATCATCCACCACCACGTTTTCGAGCACGGTTCCGAACATACGGGTCGTCGCAAAGATCTCGGGTTCCTGTTCCGGACTCAGGTTGATCACCTTGGCGTAGCAGCCGCCTTCAAAATTGAACAGGCCCTGGTCGCCCCAACCGTGCTCGTCGTCGCCAACCAGACGGCGATTGGGATCGGCCGACAGGGTGGTTTTTCCGGTCCCGGACAGGCCGAAGAATAATGCCGAGTCGCCGGCATCGCCCAGATTGACCGAGCAATGCATTGGTAACACGTCGCTCGCGGGCAGAAGGTAGTTCAGAATCGTGAATACCGACTTCTTGATCTCGCCGGCGTAGGAGGTGCCGCCGATCAGAACCAGGCGCTCGGCGAAATTAACCAGAACAAAGACCTCGGATCGGGTCCCATCGACATCGGGCACGGCTTTGCAGGTCGGGGCATGCAGAATCGTAAAGCCGGGCTCGAAATTTGTGTGTTCGTCGGCTTGCGGGCGAATGAACATGTTGCGGGCGAACAGACAGTGCCACGCCGACTCGGTGACGACTCGGATGGGCACGCGGTGGGTCGGGTCGGCGCCGGCCCAACTATCGACCACGAAAAGCTCGGGTCCCTGAAGGTGCTTGAGCAAACGTCGTTTGATCGAATTAAACTGCTCGCTATCGAGGGGTTTGTTGACCTTGCCCCACCAGATGTCTTGATCGCTCGACGGCTCCTTAACGATGAACTTGTCGTTGGCTGATCGACCGGTATGTTCGCCGGTTTGGCAGGCCAAGGCGCCACCGTCGGCGATGGTCCCTTCGCCGCGCCGGATGGCGTGCTCGTACAACTCGCCCACCGTCAGGTTCCAATTCACCGTGCCTGCGTTGGCGATACCGTGTTTGTCTAAGCCATAACTACTCTGGCGCGCTTGGTCTTTACCCACGAATGCCTCCAAGTGAGCTTCGTCTATACAACGCGTCGACGGCATCACAATTGCGACGACGCACTTCAGGTCTCGGTCTTAGTTGGGAGGTCAGTTAGTTATTCCATCGACGGCGTCGCCTTGCGCGTCCGTCATGTATTTGACATGCAGAGAAAAAGTAAGACGACGTTTCGCCCGGTGCAACCGCAATCGCTGTGACAGTCGTCACTTAGCACATATTTTTTGGCCAATTATTTGTGACCAACCGCACCGGTGCCGGTATCGAGGGGTCGCCGACCGAGCCGGATGGCCGAGTCGACGCAATCCTGAAATGCTCTAGCCAGCCGCGCCCCCTCCATCAACGGAAATAACGTCGCCGGTCATCCAGGATGCACGGTCCGACGCGAGAAACGATACCATTTCGGAGACGTCCTCCGGTTCGCCGGCGCGGCCGAGCGGATACATCTTGCCGTAAGCCTTGAGATATTTCTCGTACGCCGCTTTGGTCATGGCACCGTCGTTGAAATAGATTTCGCTGCGCACCAATCCCGGGCTGATCGCATTGACGGTGATCTGATAGCGCCCCAATTCGACCGCCAGGGCGCGCGTGAACGCGTCGATGCCGCCTTTTGTTGCGCAGTAAATGAGAAATCCCGGCGCCGCCCGGCGTGAAAATTCCGAGCTGAAATTAATGACCGCGCCTTTGGTTTTCTTCAGGGCCGGGACACACGCTAGCGACATGTTGATGGTGCCCATCAGGTTGACGTCGACCTGATAAGCAATGGTCGCTTGCGTGATCTTGGCCAACGGCTCGCGCTTGATAACGCCGGCGCTGTTGACCAGCACGTTGATACCGCCCAGATCACCGACGATGGCGCGCACCGTGGCCTTGATCGCCGCCGGATCCGCGACATCGCAGGGATAGGGGTGGAGGATCTCGCCGCGGCGCGGTTTAAGCCGGTCGGCCCGGCGGCCCAAGACCGCCACCGTGAAGCCGTCGCGGGCTAGCCGGTTGGCGGCATCGCGGCCGAGCCCGGTTCCGCCACCGGTTACGACAGCCACTCTGCCTGCGCCTTTGCTCGAGCGGTTATTCGCGGGTTTTCTGGCCATGTGCGCGTTCCCTCCGTTGTTGCCTGCGCGACTCACGCGCGCGCCCGGTTCACGAGCGCAATGAGTTCGGTCCGCGCCTGATTGGCGTCAGCGACCGGGGACTCGAAATCAATGCGAGCGACCTCGCCGTTCAAGGCGAGATCGCAGCCCTCGGGATCGCACCCCGTCATCTGCCACGCGCCAGCGGAGCGATCGAGCAGCTTGGTCGCGTAGAGTTCGATGGCATCGAGATGATCGGCGTTCATGTGCGCGACGATGTCGGCTTCGCGCGATTGCAGGGCGTCGTGGTCGCCGGCCAGTACCAAGTCGGGTGCGGCGATCCACTCGATGTTGCCGAAGCCCGCGACCAGGTGCGCGCGCGTGATCTCGAGACGGAAAAAACGGAAATCGGCGAAATCGGCATACATCGCAGCACTCGCATGGCGGGCGAGGAATCGTGCTCGATCGCCGTCGGCATCGCTGGGATGGGCGTTGGCGAGGACCGTAACACGCGGCCCGGTGAGGCGATCCGCCAACCCGGTCGAGCCGTCGATCAGCAACGATACACGCGCGTCGGCGGCAATGTTTTTGGTATGCTCAGCCAGGTTTGAGATGAGCAGCAAAGGGCTCGCGTCGTGTCGACACGCAACCAGCACGAGCGATGCGTAGGGCCAGGCGTTATCGACGTGCGATGTTGCGAGCGTCGCGGTCGGCGTTGCGCGAAGCAGCCGCCGGGTAATATGGGCAGGCGCGTTGTTCACGCGTACCAATATTGCTCAAATGCGCGTGTCTCGCACGATATCGTTTGGCGTAACGGCCAATACGACACTTTAGGAACGGCTTGGCCGCGCGGTGGCCCAGATTCTGCTCAACTCTCGACACAATTGAGCGTTATTGGTGAGCGCTAATGAGCGTTATTGGTCGGCCGCGATAGAGCGACCGCGTGGCAACGTTCACTACGTTGCCCGGTTTGAAATAGTCTAGTGGATTTCCATCCACTAGAGTTGGCAAAATCCAAGGGGGGGTCATGCCTGAGACCATTGCCCTGGTCGACGACGATCAGAACATACTGACCTCGGTATCGATTGCATTGGAATCGGAAGGATTTGGCGTTCGCACCTTCACCAATGGTGCAGACGCATTTCGTTCCTTGACCAATACCGGTGCCGACTTGATCGTCATCGACATCAAAATGCCCCATATGGATGGCATGGAATTGTTGACCAGGCTGCGCCGCGTGACCGATGTACCGGCGATTTTTCTCACGTCAAAGGACGACGAGGTCGACGAAGTGCTGGGCCTGAAGATGGGTGCCGACGACTACATCCGCAAACCATTCTCGCAACGCCTGCTGGTCGAACGGATCCGCGCGGTCTTGCGCCGCGCAAGTCTCGCCGAAGGCGGTGACGACGAAAACCTGCCCAAGCCGATTGTGCGTGGCGAGCTCGAGCTCGATCCGGCCCGGCACAGTTGCACGTGGCAAAAAGAAACCGTGACCCTGACCGTTACCGAGTTTCTCATCCTGCGGGCTCTGGCCAATCGTCCCGGTATCGTAAAAACCCGCGACCAATTGATGGATGCCGCCTACGATGACCAGATCTATGTCGACGATCGCACTATCGACAGCCACATCAAACGGTTGCGCAAGAAATTCAAAGCTGTAGATAACGAGTTCTCCAGCATCGAAACGCTTTACGGCCTTGGCTATCGATATCGCGAAGTCTGACCGCGCCTCGATAGAACGCTCCGTCCTGTCGACCTTGCGGCAGATTGATGACGACCGACGCCGATCGCCGACCACTCCCGCGACTGTCCCGACGCCCCGCCAGCGCCCGTTTGCGTCGCTGCGCTGGCGAATCCTGGCTATCAACATTCTTGCGTTCGCCGTTTTGGCAGCCGGACTACTCTATCTCGATGAGTTCAGAGCCAACCTCGTTGAAGCGAAACGCGCCGCATTGTTCACGCAAGCGGAGATGATTGCCGGGGCGATCGGCGATGGCGCGGTTACGGCCCAGGGCGATGGCGTTCCCGTCATCGCGCTCGATCAGGTTGAACTCATGCTGCCGCGCCTGGTGCAACCGACGCGGGCGCGGGCGCGTCTGTTTGATGGTCAGGGTGCTTTGCTGGCTGACAGCCAACGCTTGGCGGCGGCGGCCCGTGGAGTCGAAACGCAACCGCTACCACCGCCCGAGGACGAGACTGTCCTGATCGGTTCGCTGATCCGGGCTTATGACTGGTTAATGTCGGTGACGCCGGGGAATTTGAACCTGCCCCGTTATCGCGAGCGGATCGAGCAGCGGGCGGAGGATTACTCGGAAGTTCTCGAGGCCATAAGCGGTGAGCGTGCGGCGGTCGATCGGCTTGACGATGACGGTCGGCTGATCATGAGCGTGGCGCTGCCGGTACAACGCTTCAAACGGATCCTTGGTGGGCTCATGCTGTCCGCCGACGGACGCGATATTGAGGCCGGCCTGCGCGACGTGCGAATCGCCATATTGCAGGTCGCCGCCATCGCGCTCGCCGTGACCGTGCTCCTGTCGCTCTACCTCGCCCGCACCATTGTGCGGCCGATTCGCCGGCTTGCGGCGGCCGCCGATTATGTGCGGCGTGGATTCGGCGAGCGGGTCGAGATCCCTGACTATGGCGGCCGTCACGATGAGATCGCCACCTTGTCGCGCTCACTCGCTGAAATGACCGATTCGCTCTATCAAAGAATGGAGGCGATCGAATCATTCGCGGCCGACGTCGCGCACGAAATCAAGAACCCACTCACCTCGTTGCGCAGCGCGGTCGAAACGCTCCGGCGAACCGATGATCCGGCGCATTCCGAGAAACTGATGGAGATCATCCATCAAGACGTGGGGCGGCTCGATCGATTAATCAGCGACATTGCGGACGCGTCTCGGCTCGATGCCGAGCTATCGCGGGAGGCGTTCGTCATGGTTGATCTCAGAGCCTTGATTGGTGTTCTGGCCGAGGTTGTCGAGGCCACCGCGCACGGCAATGCGCCCTTTCTCAAGGTCGAATTCGGTGGTGACGGCGCAATTTTCGTTAACGGCATTGAAGATCGGTTGGGTCAGGTGGTGCGGAATCTGTTAAGCAATGCGATGTCGTTTGGACCACCGGGCACTCCGATTTTGGTCAGTGTGCACGGCCAAGCGGGTGTTGCCACGCTGGTCGTTGAGGACGAAGGCCTCGGCATACTCGAGGAGAAGCGGGAGGCGATTTTTGAACGTTTCTATTCGGCCCGCCCCGACGGCGAGGCTTTCGGCAATCACTCGGGCCTGGGTTTGAGTATTTCGCGCCAAATCATCGACGCGCATGGCGGCACGATCCACGCCGAGAACCGCTATGACGGGGATCGCAAGATCGTGGGCGCCCGTATCGTCGTGCAACTACCGCTCGCCAAAGATCGTGCCTAACGGGATTGGTTTTCTGTGACCCTTCAATCGCAGCGCATTGTCTTGATTACCGGTATGTCGGGTGCCGGTCGGTCCAGCGGTTTACGCATTCTCGAGGATCTCGGTTATGAGGCGATCGACAATCTGCCGATCTCGCTGCTGGGCCGGCTGCTGTTCCCGAGTGAAGAGGACGGCGACGATCGGAAACGGCCCTTGGCGATCGACGTCGACATCCGAACCCGAGGATTCCGCGACGGGGCGTTTCGCGACATGCTGAAGCCGTTGCGTCAACGCGCCGACGTCGCTGTCGGGGTCGTGTTTTTCGATTGTGACGATCAGGTGTTGCGTCGCCGCTTCACCGAAACCCGCCGCCGCCACCCTCTCGCCGAGGACCGCCCGCTGATGGATGGCATTCGCCACGAACGCGAACTTCTGTCGCCGCTGCGCGACAGCGCCGATCTGTTGGTCGATACGTCGAACCTCAGCCTGCCAGCGCTGCGCGACTTATTGAGTGGAAATTTTCGTCTCGATGTCGGTTCGGAACTCACGCTGTCGGTTACGTCTTTCGCCTACCGCCGTGGATTGCCGCGCGAGGCTGATCTTGTTTTCGACGTGCGGTTCCTCGTCAATCCGCACTACGCCGACGCGTTGCGATCATTGACCGGTCGTGATGCGCCGGTCGCCACCTACATCCAAAAGGATCCGGCGTTCCAACCCTTCATCGACCAAGTCTGCGAGTTGATACGGTCGCTATTGCCGCACTACGAGCGTGAGGGCAAAACCTACCTCACGATTGCGGTGGGCTGCACCGGTGGGCATCATCGGTCGGTTTACGTCGCCGAAAGGATCGCCGAGATGATCTCTGAGGAAGGTCGCGCGGTTACGTTGCGCCATCGCGACCTCGACGTCGAAACGCCGGCGCTTGATGACGACGCGACTCAGGAGACGTTTGATGTCTAGTGGATTTCATCCACTAATCCTGGCAACGTTTGGGTTGGGGCGACGCCCGCGCGCCACTAGATTGTCCCTTAGCTGAGCTCAGTCACACCGGTCAGGGTCGAGTACTCGAAATGGAGCTCCTGATCGGGAAACACCATTCGATGGATGGCGCGCGCCGCCACCGCCGCCTCCGAGAAACCAGTGAGGATGAGCTTGAGCTTGCCCGGATAGGCCGCGATATCGCCAATCGCAAACAATCCCGCGCGATTGGTCGCCGCGGTCGCGGGGTCGACCAAAATGTGGTTGCGATCGAGGTTTAGTCCCCATTCGGCGATCGGTCCCAATTTCATGGCCAAGCCAAAAAAAGGCAGCAGGATGTCGGCTTCGATGCGCCGTTCGTCGCCATCGAGCGACGTGACATGAATGGCGTCGAGGACGCCGCCCTTTCCTTCGAGCGCCGTGAGTTGATAAGGGGTTATCACGTCGATGGCCCCGCTCTTGGCGAGTTCACCCAGTCGGCGTTCGCTCTCAGGTGCGGCCCTGAACTTGGCGCGCCGATGGACCATGGTAACGCGCTCGGCAACGCCCGCCAGCGCAAGCGCCCAGTCGACAGCCGAATCGCCCCCGCCGGCAATGACGACGCGCTTATCGGCCAGCTCCTGCACTCGCCGAACCAGATAAAAGACGCTACTGCCTTCGAATTCCTCGATTCGCTCGAGCGGTGGTCGGTTGGGGCCGAACGCCCCGACTCCGGCTGCGATAAGGATGGCCGTCGAATTAATCGTCTTTCCATCTGATGTGGACGCCGCCCACTGCCCGTTGTGGTTGTTGATTGCGGTTACTTGTTGGCCAAGATCGAAGGTTGGATGGAAGGGGGCGATTTGCTCGCTCAGACGATCAATAAGTTTGTTGGCGGCAATCTCAGGAAATCCGGGTATGTCGTAAATCGGCTTCTCGGGGTAAAGCGCGGCGCACTGTCCGCCTGGTTCCTCGAGCACATCGACGACGTGGCAGCGCATGCCGAGCATCCCCAGTTCAAAAACCGAAAACAGGCCGACCGGACCGGCACCAATTATCGTGACGTCCGTGGTGTGCACCTGGCTCATCCGTCCACCCTTTCGCCGTTGGTTTGGTTGAGATCGGCGGGCAACCATTTCAGGGTCGCACATTTTGTTGCCGCGATGTCGGCGCAGGGGATACAAACGGGCATGTCGACCCGCGCCCGGCCCGGTGTGTTACCGATCGAAACTTTGCTTCCAAATGTCAGCGCGACGCAACGTCTCGCCGCACAAATCGCGGCTCAGGCACATTGTGGTGACGTTATCGCATTGTCGGGCGATCTCGGTTCCGGCAAAACCACCTTCGCGAGATATTTCCTGCGTGCCCGTGGCATCGAGGGGGAGGTTCCGAGCCCGACCTTTACCCTTGTGCAGATCTACGAGGTGGTGCCAGCCACGATCTGGCATTTCGATCTCTACAGGATCGCGGCCCGCGATGACGCTCTTGAACTCGGTATTGACGAGGCGTTCGCGGACGGTATCAGCCTCATCGAGTGGCCCGATCGGATAGCGGACCTGCTTCCGACGCATCGTCTCGACATCCATCTCGCGTTCGTCGATACCGATGAAGACGCGCGCCGAGCCCGTCTTGAAGGCAGTGACGCCTGGCGCCAGCGTCTCAAAACGGTGGGACTTGGAGCGGGAGGCAATGAGCCAAGCTAGCCGCTCAGCGGAAATCGCGGCGTTTCTTGCCGAGCACAAGCTCGACGAGACGACGTTGGTGCCGCTCGCCGACGATGCATCTTTCCGGCGGTATTTCCGGGTTCGGGGAGGTGGTCGAGGTGTGGTTTTGATGGACGCGCCGCCGGCGCGCGAGGACGTGCGTCCCTTCCTCGCGATCGCTGATTACTTGCGCGGATTAGGCTACAGCGCACCTGAGATTCTGGCAGCCGACCCGGCGCGCGGCTTCATCCTTCTCGAAGATCTTGGTGATGACAAGCTATCCACCCTGGCCGCGAGCGGCCGGACGCGCTGGGCCCACTACGAGCTTGCCGTCGACCTGCTCGCCGACCTTCACGCGCGTCCGCTGCAGCCGCAGGTACCGGCCTATGACGAAACCCTGCTCATGGCGGAAGTGGGCCTGTTCGTCGATTGGTATGTACCTGCGGCCCTAGGGACGGCGCTGCCGGCCGACGCCGTGAACGCATTCACTCAGTTGTGGCAGCGCACGCTTAGCCAATATGCGGGTGCCCGCGAGGTGCTGGTGCTGCTCGACTATCATGCCGACAATCTGATGTGGCTTGGTGAGCGGCGCGGGTTGGCCAAATTGGGATTGTTGGATTTCCAGGATGCGGTGATCGGCCATCCCGCCTACGATCTCGTTTCCCTGCTCGAGGATGCGCGTCTCGATGTCGACGGTGATCTCGCCGAAGCTATGCTAAGCCGCTATATCGCAGCCACGGATCGCGACACGGCCCCATTTCGGACCGCCTATGCGATCCTCGGCGCGCAGCGAAATACCAAGATCATCGGTATCTTCACCCGCTTGCTGGCGCGCGATGGAAAGCCCGGATATCTGGAGTTGATACCGCGTGTTTGGCGCTATCTCGAGCGCGACTTAGCACACCCCGAGCTCGGCGAGCTACGCCGGTGGTACGATCGCCACGTACCGGCGCGGTTGCGCGAAACAGTGTTGGCTCCCGATGCGTGAACGCTCGATATGACCGGCGATCGACCTCCGGCTTCGGCAATGATATTGGCGGCGGGGTTGGGAACGCGGATGCGCCCGCACAGCCTCGATATCCCCAAAGTACTGGTGCCGGTAAAGGGGCGGCCAATTATTGACCATACGGTGGAGCGATTGGCGCAGGCCGGCGTAAAGCACGCGGTCGTAAACGCACATCATCACGCCGATCAACTTATTTCACATTTGGCCCATTTGGCCCCTGGGGGCACTCCAGGGTCGGATTGCTCGGCGCCGGTGATCAGCATCAGTGATGAGCGAGCCGAACTGCTTGATACCGGTGGCGGATTTGCCAAGGCGTTGCCAATCCTGGGCGATGATCCATTCTATGGCCTCAACGGCGACGTCATCTGGCTCGACGGCGTTTTCAATACGCTTCACCGGCTGGCTAAACGTTGGGACCCTGACTTGATGGACGCGCTACTCCTGGTTGTCCTGTGTCCGCGTGCGGTTGGCTACGATGGGCGCGGCGATTTCATGATGGACGGGAATGGTCTCATTCGGCGCCGCCGTGAGGTCGAAGTCGCCCCGTATGTTTATTCGGGCGTCCAACTTCTTCATCCTCGGCTGTTCGCCCGCTGTCCGGACGGTGCGTTTTCACTCAACCTCCTTTATGACCGGGCAATCAGTGCCAAGCGATTGTATGGATTGTGTCACGACGGTCTGTGGTTGCACGTTGGCACGCCCGACGGACTCCGGGCCGCGGAAGCCACGCTTGCTGCTCTATAGTGATTCTTGCGGTTTTATAGACGGACGATATGAGCGACCGCGCAACGGTCTACAATATTCCATCCGGTGAGCCGTTTCTCGACGTGCTGGCGCGTGGCATGCTCGATGCAAACGCAGTGACGCCACATCAAATCGCCGATACCAGGGTCCTGCTGCCGACGCGCCGCGCCTGCCGCGCTCTGCGCGACGCCTTTTTGCGGGTAGCGGATGGCGACGCGCTTATCCTGCCTCGAATGCAGGCGCTCGGCGATGTCGACGACGAAGACAACGGCGCTTTAGGTGCCGCGGGCGCGACCATCCAGGGACTGGCAACGCCGACGACAGTGCCGGCTGCAATTGAACCGGTTCATCGCAAATTGCTGCTAACCCGCTTGGTTCTCAAATTTGATCGCGAGCGCCGTGCCGCAACCGCCTCATCGACATCTCCGATTGAGCCGGGTCAAGCCGCCGATCTCGCCGACGACCTGGCATCGTTGCTGGACCAGGTCCAAACCGAACAACAGAATCTAGAAAATATTGGGTCGCTGGCGCCCGCCGAACTGGCGGTCCACTGGCAGGAAACGCTCGATTTCCTCGCCATCATTACCGATCACTGGCCACAAATTCTTGCCGAAGCTCACCTGATCGATCACGCCGATCGGCGAAATCGCACGTTCGATGAACTGGCCGCGGCGTGGCAGCGTGATCCACCCGAGATCGAGATCATCGCTGCCGGTTCGACCGGAAGCATCCCCGCCACGGCGGAGTTGTTAGGCGTTATCGCGCGGCTGCCGCGTGGTGCGGTGATCCTGCCAGGTCTGGATATGGCGTTGGACACGGCGTCGTGGGACGCGCTCGGTGCCACGCATCCGCAACTTGGGGTAAAGCAGCTGCTGGCGCGTATCGGCGTGGCGCGTGAGGAGGTGAAGATGTGGCCGAGCGTTGGTTCGGCCAACCAGCCGCACCGCGCCCAGCTGATGCGAGACGCGATGCGACCGGCCGAGCTGCCGATTGCTTGGGAGGATGCGCCACGTCTCAACGAAGCGGCGTTCGCGGGATTGCGATGGCTCGACCATCCAACGCCCCAGGACGAAGCCAAAACGATCGCCGTTTTGATGCGACAGACTTTGCAGCAAAGTGAGCGCACCGCCGCACTGATAACACCCGATCGCGCGCTGGCCCGGCGGGTCGCAGCGGAGTTGCAGCGTTGGGGCATCGATGTCGACGACTCCGCCGGGACGCCCTTGCGCGACACGCCGGTGGGAACGTTTCTGCGGTTGAGTGCGGAGCTCGCAGGTTCCGGTATTGTCCCGATTGCCCTGCTTGCGCTCCTGAAGCATCCCTTGGCGGCCGGCGGCATAACCCCCGAAGAATTTCGGTACCGCGCCCGCAGACTCGAACTCGCCATTCTGCGCGGTCCGCGCCCGGCATCGGGATTCGGCGGCCTAGCTGCTGCCTTAAACGCCACGGCTACCGAAGAGCCACAGCGGGAATCTCTGTCGGTTTGGCTCAACGAAATGGCCAAGCAGGCGGCGCCGTTCATGACCCGGATGGCGGATTCAGAGGCGTCGCTGGGCGACCTCCTCGCGGCGCATATCGGTTTCGCCGAGTGGTTGGCCAGCCGTGACAACCAGCGTGGTTCTGAACGCTTGTGGCGCGGCGATTCCGGTGAAGCCGCGGCTCTGCTGATCGAGGAAATACGCGCCGCATCCGGTGCGCTACCCGAGATCGCCGGCGCCGCCTATCCAGGGCTTCTCGACTCGCTCATGCGCGGCCGGGTGGTTCGGCCGGCGTGGGGGCGGCATCCGCGGCTATCGATACTGGGAACGTTGGAGGCTCGCCTGCAGTTTTCCGATCTCGTGATCCTGGGTGGCCTCAATGAAGGCACCTGGCCGCCTGATCCGATGCCCGATCCTTGGCTGAGCCGGCCGATGCGCGCGGCGCTCGGATTGTCATCTCCGGAACGACGGATTGGCCAGTCGGCACATGATTTTGTTCAAGCCGCGGCGGTTCCGCACGTCGTCCTGAGCCGAGCGACGAAAGTCGGCGGCACACCGACGGTGCCGGCGCGCTGGCTACTGAGGCTGGCCACTTTGGCCACGCGATCGGGTGTGGGGTGGGGGCCGACGATGCGAAGTGCCGAGCAACAATGGGCGGCACGGCTCGATGAACCCCACCGCGTGGAGCCGAGGCCCGCACCGGCCGCGACCCCGCCGCTGGTGGCGCGGCCGCGAAAAATGTCGGTGACAAGAGTCGAAGCGTGGATACGCGATCCCTATGCCGTCTACGCAAGGGAAATTCTCCGCCTGCGGCGGCTCGATGTGGTCGATGCGACGCCCAACGCAGCCAATCGGGGAATCGTCATTCACGCCGTTCTCGATCGATTCATTGCCGCTTATCCGGACGTGCTCCCCGATGACGCCCTGCAGAGATTGCTGGCGATTGGCCACGAAGAATTTGCTCACGCACGAATTCGGCCAGGCGTTGCGGCGTTCTGGTGGCCGCGCTTTATCCGCATCGCGCGCTGGTTTGTCGACAATGAAACCAAGCGTCGCCGCAGCAACCAACCCCTGGGCTCGGAAATTCGCGGCGAACTGTCGCTCCAACTCGATGGCGGTGGTTTTACGGTGACCGCTATCGCCGATCGTATCGACCGGCGCGACGACGGCGAGCTTACGATAATCGATTACAAGACCGGACAAATACCCTCGCCCAAGCAAGTCCATGGCGGATGGTCGCCGCAACTGCCCCTGGAGGCGATGATCGCAGCGGCCGGAGGTTTCGATGGCATCGATGCCGATGCGGTCCGCGAATTGAGTTATTGGCGCCTGACCGGTGCGGATCCCGCAGGTGAGGAGCGGCCGATTTCGGACAGTGTCGATGATCTGGTCGATGCGACCGGCGCGCGGCTGCGGGCGCTGGTGGCGGCATTCGATCGGGTCGAAACGCCCTACCATTCGCGCCCGCGCCCCAATCCCACGATTGCACCGAAATACTCCGACTACGATCACCTCGCCCGGGTTGCGGAGTGGTCCGAATTTGCGCCCGAGGATTCGTGGTGACGCAGGTAAGCGCCGAAGGCGGGTTACCGACACCGCTGCGCCGTACGCATCAGCAGCGAGCATCCGATCCAGCGGCTTCGGTGTGGGTCGAAGCATCCGCCGGAACCGGCAAGACCCGTATTCTTACCGATCGTGTGCTGCGTCTGCTCCTGGATGGCAGCGAACCCACGCGCATTCTATGTCTAACCTTCACCAACGCCGCGGCCGCCGAAATGGCTAACCGTGTGAACGAGCGCCTCAGTAACTGGACTGTTCTCGATGGTGCAAACCTGGCCAGGGATATTGAGGCGCTCATCGGGGGCAAGCCCAGCGATGCGGTGATCACACGCGCACGAGGCTTGTTCGCCAGCGTGCTCGACGCGCCCGGCGGGCTACGTATTCAGACGATTCATGCGTTCTGCCAGTCGTTGCTGGCGCGCTTCCCAATCGAGGCCGCCGTCTCGCCGCATTTCTCGGTGATGGAGGAGCGTAGCGCGGTCGAACTCTTCAATGCCGCACAGGAGAAGGTGTTCGCGACGTTGGCGCGCGACGATCAGAAGGAAACGATCGCCGCGCTGGCGGCGGTCAGCGAACGCGTCCGCGAAAATACATTCGCGGAAATTATGGCTGAGCTTTCGCTCGAACGCGGGCGTTTACAGAGCGCGTTTGACGCGGCCGGTGGCCTGACCGGTTTGATCGAGGTCGTGCGAACACTGTTGCATCTCGATGTTGACGACACCGGGACTGCACTCCTCAGTGCGGCCTGCGACGAGGCGGGTTTCGATGCCGCAGGTCTGCGCGACGCCGCCGCGGGACTGCAGTTCGGTGGTGAAAAGGATGCGCCGCGCGGCGCCATCATCGCCGAATGGCTCGCTAAGCCTGATGAGCGGCCGGTGCGGTTCGATACCTATCTGCGGGCCTATTTCACCGAGAAAGGCCGCGGCGATCGGTTCGCGACGCTAATCCACAGCAAAGCGAGCCAGGTGGCCCCCGACGCCGAGCGCGTGCTGAGCGCCGAAGCCGCGCGACTAAGCGCGATCCGCGAAAAGATTCGAGCCGTCCGGCTATTCGATGCGACCGCGGCATTGATCCGTTTGGGGGCGGCGCTGATCGATGAGTATGACGCGGCCAAACGGCGTGGCGCGAAGCTCGACTACGACGATTTGATTCTCAAAGCCAAAGCACTCCTGCAACGCGGCGGTGCGGCCTCGTGGGTGCTGTTCAAGTTGGATGGCGGCCTCGATCACATCCTCATCGACGAAGCGCAAGATACCAATCCTGATCAATGGGCAGTGATTGCTGCGTTAGCCGAGGAGTTTTTTGCAGGTGACGGCGCACGCGAGAAGGCGCGTACGATCTTTGCGGTAGGCGATCCCAAGCAATCGATTTATTCGTTTCAGCGGGCCGATCCAAGGGCTTTTGCACGCTGGCAGGATTTCTTCGAGGGCCGTGCCCGGGCCAGCAAGCAAACCTGGTATCCGGTGCCGCTGGCGCGATCCTACCGGTCGGCGCCGGTGATTCTCGATTCCGTCGATCGCGTCTTCGCGCAACCCGGCGCGGCTGAGGGCCTAAGGTTTGGCAGCGCCTCAATTAGGCACGTCGCGTCGCGCCGGGGTCAGGCCGGCTTGGTCGAGCTATGGCCGGTCGAAGCCCCAATTGAGCGCGATGACGAAACCTGGTCACCACCGGTCGAACGAGTCGCGTATCACAGCCCCCGGGTTGAACTCGCCCATAAGATCGCCCGCCAAATCACCTGGTGGCTTGAGCGCGGCGAACGCCTGCAGTCCCGTGACCGGCCGATTACAGCCGGAGATGTTCTCGTGCTGGTGCAGCGGCGGTCAGGGTTTGTTGCCGAACTCGTCCGCGCGCTCAAGGAGCGGGACCTTCCGGTCGCGGGAACCGATCGCATGGTGTTGACGGATCAGCTGGCGGTACGCGATCTCATCTCGTTGGGCCGCTTCGCCCTGCTCCCCGACGATGATCTCACGCTGGCCGAACTCTTAAAGTCGCCCTTTATCGGTTTCAGCGAAGAGATGTTGTTCGAATTGGCTTATGGCCGGCACAAGAGTTTGTGGGCGACGCTGGTAGAGCGGGCGACCGAGAACCTCGACTTTGCCGCGGCACGTGCGCAACTCGCATCCTATCTGGCGCGGGCCGACCAGGCGCCTCCCTATGAATTCTTTGCGGCCGCGCTCATTGCTGATGGCGGGCGTCGGGAACTCGTCCACCGCCTTGGTCCACAGGCCAACGACCCGATCGATGAATTCCTGTCGCAAGCTCTGTCCTACCAGCGATCGCATACGCCTTCGCTTGAAGGATTTCTGCACTGGCTGGAATCGAGTGAAGCCGAGGTCCGTCGCGATATGGAGTTCGGCCGCGATGAAGTTCGTATCTTGACGGTACATAGCGCCAAAGGCCTCGAGGCACCGATCGTTTTTCTTCCCGATACCTGCCGCGTGCCGCGACAGGACTCGCGCTTGTTGTGGTTGCCGACCACGACCGCGGGAGAGGTGCCGCTGTGGCCACCGAGGAAGGAATTTGAGGTCGGCGTGGCTGGTGCGGCACGCGAAGCGGCGCGTGCGGCGCGAAGTGAGGAGTATCGACGTTTGCTGTACGTCGCGATGACACGGGCCGAGGATCGCCTGTACGTCGGCGGGTGGACGGCAACGCGACTGGCCCCGGATTGCTGGTACAATCTGATTCGCAATGGGCTCGAAAGCGTCTCGCAGCCGAGCGATCTTGACCTTGGCGGCAGTGGCCTGCGCGTGACAGGTGATCGATCCGAACCACCCGATCGGCGCGAAGCGCCGCTTCTTACGATTGACGATGCGGGCCCGTCGCCCAGTTGGGTTCACCGTAAACCAGCGCCCGAGCCGGTGCCGCCGCGTCCTCTTGCGCCATCCCGACCGAGCGATGGGGCGCCACCGCCACAGTCGCCCCTGGCGGGCGATGTCGATCGCTATCGGCGAGGCCGACTGATCCACCGTCTTTTGGAAGTGCTCCCCGACGTCGCTTCTGACGAGCGCGGCAGACTGGCGGATGACGTATTGGCGCGCGAGGCGTTGGGCGTAGACGCTGAGGCAGCACGGGACATTGTTGATGCGACGCTACGGGTTCTTTCGTCGCCTGAAGCCGCTGTCGCCTTTACGGCAGATTCACGCGCCGAAGTCCCGATCGTCGGGCGCACTGGCCGCCACGTCGTGGCCGGCCAGGTCGATCGTCTCGCTGTCACCGACAATGAAGTCGTTATCATCGACTACAAGAGCAATCGCAGCCCGCCTGTCGACGAGACCAACATCGCGCCTGCATATCGGCGGCAAATGGCCGCTTATCGGGCTGTTCTCAAGAAAATTTATCCTGATAAATCAATTGTTTGTTACATATTATGGACGGAGGGTCCGAGCCTGGTCCGGCTGAGCGATGGATTGCTTGAAGAAACCCAAAGCACTCAGTTAACTTGACGTTGGGCTCTCGCGCACTAATCATATACACCAGCGCCCGTGCTGCGCATTTCTCCTAGGTCGCAGCCTAACCTTTTGAAATAATTGGCTTTTAGCCAAAAATAACAGTGGAGAGAGTATGACGGTTACCCACATTACCGACGATTCGTTCGAGCAATCCGTTGTCAATGCCGCGGTTCCGGTCGTCGTTGATTATTGGGCAGAGTGGTGCGCACCCTGCCGCCAGATTGCGCCCGCGTTAGAGGAAATTGCGGCCGAGTTGGAAGGGCGGGTAACAATCGCCAAAATGAACGTGGATGAAAACCCGCAAACACCGAGTAAATTCGGCGTGCGTGGAATCCCGACGTTGATGCTCTTTAAGGGTGGCGAGGTTGCCTCGACGAAGATTGGTGCGCTTCCCAAAGGCAAAATCAAAGAATGGATTGAATCGGCGATCTAACCGCCACCCTTTCCATAACGATTCAGCCCATTCCCGCGTCTTTGCAGGGATGGGCTATCTGATTGAAGGCCCAGCTGTCGATCTCACGTTCGCGCTAAGGGGCAGCCGCGAGGCGGTCATTCAATTACCTGTGTTCGCACCTGTTTTCGGTTATCCGACGCCGATCAGTTGGGGCGCTAGATAGAGCGATCCGGTGATCAGGATGCGCGGTGCCCGTTCGCTGCGATCGAAGGGACGGCGTTCGACGGCGAGGCTGCGGAGCGCGTCGGCGACGGAAGCGGTGGCCTTCACAGGCACGCCCAGTGTGACGATGGTCGCTGCCAGCGCCTGTGGCGATCGACCGGCCGGATTGCCAGGAATCGGAACGGTCGCGATTGCGGTTGCCAGTCGCGATAACGGAGTCAGAAAGGCTTTTGGGTTCTTTGTTTCGATCATCCCCACGACAATGAATAGAGGCCGAGGGTCCGTGGTTTGCCACTCCTTCAACGTCGAACTCAGAACTCTCGCGGCGGCCGGATTGTGGCCGCCGTCGAACCAGATCTCCATGTCGTCGGGCAGGCGTTGATCGATGGTGTGGGGGCGAATGCGTTGCAGCCGGCCTGGCCAGCTGGCGGCTTGTAGCCCGGCGGCGATGGTACCGGGATCCACCTGAAACTCATCGAGCAGCGACAAGCACACCACCGCCTGGGCTGCGTTGTCGTATTGATGGGCGCCCCGCAGTACGGGCTTCGGTAACTCCTGGCGGTTGCCCTTGAAGCGAAGATCGAAGCCGGATTCACGGCGATCGACCGACCAGTCGAAGCGCGTGGGTCGATGGCGTGGCGCCAGGCCCTGGGCAACGAGCGGGACGCCGATCTTGCGGGCATGCGCGTCAATCACATCGCGCACCCGTTTCGGTTGTCGGGCGACGACCACGGGCGCACCCGCCTTCAAAATCCCCGCTTTCTCCCGCGCGATCTTAGCCAGCGTATCGCCGAGGAAAGCATGGTGATCGTGGCTAATCGGCGTGATCGCCGTCAGCCGCGGTTTGGCAATGACATTGGTTGAATCGAAGCGCCCGCCGAGGCCAACTTCCACCAGAGTTACGTCTGCCGGTTCGCGACTGAATGCGAGAAACGCGGCGGCGGTGGTGATCTCGAAGAAAGTAATAGGATCGCCGGCGTTGACCTGCTCGCACTCGTCCAACAGGGCCAGCAATCTCGGTGCGCTGATCTCACCATCGACCAGTCGAATGCGCTCGGCGAAGTCGACGAGATGGGGCGAGGTGTAGGCCTGAACCCGATAACCCGCGGCCAACAACATGGCGCGCAAAAACGCTATTACCGAGCCCTTGCCGTTGGTACCGGCAACATGGATAACCGGCGCTAGCCGGCGTTCGGGGTTGCCGAGTTTAGCGAGCAAGCGCTGCGTTCGCCCCAGCGTGAGATCGATCGATTTTGGGTGGAGGCGCGTGAGGCGATCTAGAACCAGCGCGGTATCAGTCGGCGGCACGGCGTTGCTCATCAGCTAAGGTGGTCGATCAAGCGCGCGCCCGATGGACCCCGTCGGCGAGCTCGCCGACAAGATCGAGCACGCCGTTCACCAGGCCTGGTTGAGGTTGGCCGTCGTCCGACAAGCTCAGGGCAACCTGGTTCACCAATGCCGAGCCAACCACCACGGCATCCGCCACGCGGCCGATTGCCGCCGCCTGGGCGGGCTCGCGAATGCCGAACCCGACCGCGATCGGAAGTTCGGTGTGCGCACGCAGCCGCGCCACTTCCTTACCGACGAAATCGGGATCTGCTGCGGCGGCGCCGGTGATCCCGGTAATCGATACGTAATACACGAAGCCCGACGAAACACGCAGCAGCACCGGCAGTCGATTGTTATCGGTGGTGGGCGTTGCCAGCCGGACAAAGTCCAATCCCGCGGCCTGTGCCGGGTCGCACAGCTCGGCATCCTCTTCCGGAGGGAGGTCGACGACAATAAGGCCATCGATGCCGACACGCAGGGCTTCGGCAAGGAAGGACTCGACCCCGAAAATGTAAATTGGGTTGAAGTAACCCATCAGAATCAGAGGGGTATGGTCGTCGATCTCACGAAACCGGCCGACCATCTCGAGAGTCTTGGAGAGTGTAATTCCTGCATCGAGGGCCCGCAGATTGCCGAGCTGGATAGTCGGACCGTCCGCCATCGGGTCGCTAAACGGCATGCCGAGCTCGATGATATCGGCGCCGGCGTCAGGCAACCCTTTGAGAATTTCAAACGACATTTCGAGGGTCGGATCACCGGCGGTAACGAACGTGACGAAACCGGCCCGGTTGGCCAGTTTGAGCTCGGCGAACCTGGTGGCGATGCGGGTTGTCATCGGGGTTCCAGCCTACAAGGTAACGCCGAGCGCCTTTGCGACGGTGAAGATATCCTTGTCGCCACGGCCGCACATGTTCATCAGCACGATGTGATCCTTGGGCAAGTCGCCGGCGATGCGCCCGACATGCGCCAGGGCGTGGCTCGGTTCGAGCGCGGGTATGATTCCTTCCAGCTTGGAGCACAGTTGGAAGGCCTGCAGGGCTTCCTCGTCGGTCGCCGATACGTATTTCACGCGACCAGAATCGTTCAGCCAGGCGTGCTCGGGCCCGATACCCGGATAATCGAGCCCCGCCGAGATGGAATGCGCTTCGTTGATCTGGCCGTCTTCGGTTTGCAGCAGATAGGTTCGGTTGCCGTGCAGCACACCGGGCTTGCCAGCGGATAACGAGGCTGCATGTTCGCCGGTTTCGATGCCATGGCCGGCGGCTTCGACACCAACGATCTCGACCCCCTCCTCGTCGAGAAACGGATGGAACAGCCCGATTGCGTTCGAGCCGCCGCCGATGCAGGCGACCAACGTATCCGGCAGCCGGCCCTCACGGTCCATCATTTGTTCACGTGCTTCGCGGCCGATCACGGATTGAAAATCGCGCACCATTTCTGGATAGGGGTGGGGGCCGGCGACGGTGCCGATGATGTAGAACGTGTCCTCTACATTGGTCACCCAGTCGCGCAGTGCTTCGTTCATGGCATCTTTGAGGGTCCGCGACCCAGACACCACCGGTCGCACATCGGCGCCAAGAAGCTTCATCCGGAATACGTTTGGCGCCTGTCGCTCGATGTCGGTTTCGCCCATATAGACCACGCAGGGAAGATCGAACAGCGCCGCGACCGTTGCCGCTGCGACGCCGTGCTGACCGGCCCCAGTTTCAGCGATGATACGGCGCTTGCCCATGCGCCGTGCCAGCAGCACCTGGCCGATGCAGTTATTGATCTTGTGCGCACCGGTGTGGTTGAGCTCGTCGCGCTTGAAATAAATCTTCGCGCCGCCGAAGTGCTCGGTGAGCCGTGTGGCGAAGTAGAGCGGGCTTGGCCGGCCGATATAGTCGCGAAAGTAGTAGTCCATATCGGCGGCGAAGGCGGGGTCTGCCTTGGCATCGTCATAGGCGCGTTCGAGCTCAAGGATCAAGGGCATCAAGGTCTCGGCGACGAAGCGTCCGCCATAGATTCCGAAGTGGCCGCTCTCATCGGGACCCGTGCGGAAACTGTTCACCTGTGTCATCACCGCCTGCTCCGTCAATGTGCTTGGACGCGCGCAAGAAAGGCGCGCACGAGGTCTAGATTCTTTGCGCCGGGGGCGCTTTCAACGCCGGACGATACATCAACCTCTTTTGCCCCGCTGATGGTGATGGCGGCATCGACATTTTCGGGATCGAGCCCGCCCGAAAGCATCCATGGGCAAGCCCAGGAGCGGCCCTCCAGCATGTGCCAATCGAACGTGACACGGTTTCCGCCAGGCATCGCGCCAGCCATCGATTTGGGTGCCTTGCCGTCGAACATCAGTTTGTCGGCGGTCTTGGCGAAGTCCCCGGCTGTTTCGAGATCGGCGGCATCTGAAACTTTGATCGCTTTCATGACGGCAATTTGGAAACGCTCGCGGACTTGTGCCAGACGCGCGGCGCTCTCGGAACCGTGAAGCTGGAGCAGATCGAGCGACGCCGCCGCCAGGACTTCAGCAAGAAGCTCATCATCGGGGTCGACAAAGACACCAACCCTGGTGACGCTGGTTCCGGCTGCGGCGGCAAGCTTGCCGGCTTGCGCTGCCGTGACCGCACGCGGCGATCGCGGGTAGAACACAAAGCCGACCGAATCGGCGCCATTTTCAATCGCGCATTCGAGGGTGGGCACATCACGAATGCCACAAATTTTCGCGCCCACAGTCATCTTCTGCTCATCACGGATTGGCTCAACTCACGCCGCTGCCGCGGCGGCGATCTCAGCGATGATCGTGCGCGCTGCTGCTGCGGGGTCTGCGGCGGCCGTGATCGGCCGGCCCACAACGAGTGTGTCGGCGCCACTCGCAATAGCATCGCCCGGTGTACGAACTCGCTTCTGGTCGGCGCTCGCGGCACCGGCAGGACGGATTCCCGCCACCACCAGTTTGAAGTCGGCGCCGCATTGTGCTCTCAACCTCTCAATTTCCATCGGCGAGCAGACCACGCCGTCGGCTCCGCTTTGTTGGGCCAGATCCGCGAGTCGGCTAACGACATCACCAACGTCGCCTGAGAATCCAATCTGCACGAGATCATCGTTGTCGAGGCTGGTGAGCGCGGTTACCGCGGCAATCAGCGGCGGATCATCGCTCTGTTGGGCTGCATCAACCGCAGCTTTCAACATGTCGGACCCGCCCGAGGCGTGCACCGTTAGGATGACTGGTTTGAGCGGCAAGACTGCGCGGACCGCGCCAGAGACCGTGTTGGGAATATCGTGAAATTTGAGATCCAGGAACAGGGGCAGGCCGAGTTCCGCGACGCTACGCACCCCTTGCGGACCATTGGCCGTATAAAATTCCTTGCCGAGTTTGAGGCCACCAACAACGCCCGTGACCAATGCCGCCGCTCGCAAGGCGCCGGCTAGGCTCGCGTTATCGACGGCGCAAAACAGGCGATCCTTCGCCGCATCGGTTTGGCGCGCATCGACATCGTCGTGGTTGGCGAGCCCGCTCATAATCGGATCCCTGGGTTGCCATCTTTTGCGGCGCTTGTATAGCAGAGGCGCATGAGGTGCCGAAGTGTTTTGCTGGAAGTTGGTGGGCGGGCGATCGCGGCGGTGGTTCGCCCACAATTCAGCACCCCTTCGCGGGCGCGGATGGGTGGCGAGATATCCGGTTAACCGACCGCCATGGTGTCGTTCGCGACTCGGTTACGTTCGACAGAAGGCACCGACGCCCGCTCCGCCGGGACGGCGTTTTCGGCGCGTATTGCGTGGAGTTCGCTCTCAACTTGGGCGAGGTATCGCCTGGTGCGGCGGAAGTCGCGCCGGGTGCGGTACCCAGAAACCCACATCACCAGATAGCCAGCAATCAGGCCGATCGCGGCGGCGCCAAACACCATTAGGTAAAGCGGCAGGGCGAAGGTAAAAGGCAGCGGGTCGATGCTGACCACCACATTGCCGCGATTGGCAATCGCGAACAATGCAAGGATCACCGCCACAGGGGGAATGAGGGTCCAAGCCAGGACACGTCGAACCGGAGATGCCATCGGTTCTTCGTTAAGCCATCCGTTCTTCGTTAAGCTATCTGTTTTTGGTTAAAGAGTGTTGCAATCCGGCGTCGTAATCGAGGTTGATCAGCCAAGTCTTTCGCGTCCGGCTATTCCTGGATAGTTCCCGCCAGTCGATTTAGGCTCTCGCGAAGCTCTTTCCCGGTTTTGAAGAACGGAATGTGCTTCTCGGAAACCTGGACCGATTCTCCGGTTCGCGGGTTGCGTGCGGTCCGCGCCGGCCGCTGCTTTACGGAGAATGCGCCAAAGCCTCGCAACTCGACGCGTTGGCCCCGCGCGAGGGCCGCTGAAATCTCATCGAATATTGTCGTGACGATGCGCTCGATATCGCGCTGATACAGGTGTGGGTTGCGCTCTGCAAGGCGCACAATTAACTCTGACTTGACCATGATGAACCTGTTCGCCCCGGGGCGAAAATCGCCACATTACCGACTTGCCAAGCGTTATTTCACAAATCAGGGTGCCAGACCGATACCAAGCCGTCAAGTGTAAGTCGTTCAGAAGACACCATTTTTTCAGCTAGACCTAACAATCGGCCGAGCAGTCCTGGGCGACTGTCGCGATCGAATACGTCGCGTAAGGGAAGCTCCTTGGAAATGTCGTGATGGCTCTCCAGCCAGTCGCGGGCCTCGCCTGATGCTCCAATCGCATCGATCAAGCGCGCCTTCAGTGCCTGGCGACCGGTATAAACCCGGCCGTCGCCCAAAACACGGGCGTCCTCAATGGCGAGGTGGCGGCGCTCAGCGACGATTTCGATAAACCAGCGGTAGCTGTCATCAACCATCGATTGCACGACCGCCCGCCCGGTCTCGGTCATGGGCTGAAAAGGTGATGGCGTGCTCTTGAACTCACCGCTTTTCACGGTATCGGTGCCAACCCCGATTTTGTCGAGCAATCGCGAGAATTCAGCCGTCTCCAGCAACACGCCGATCGATCCAGTGATGGATGTTGCGCGTGCAAAAATACGTTCCGATGCCAGGGCAACGAGGTAGCCGGCGGAAGTTCCGAGGGTTCCAATCACCGCGACCACGGGTTTCTCGCCCGCGATCCTACGTAGATCGAGAAACAGCTCTTCGCCGCCATAAGTCGTGCCACCGGGGCTGTCGATATAGACAATGAGTGCCCGAGCCCGCTCGTTATCGGCAAGTTCTCTGAGGCTCTCCTGTCGGTATCGGTCCTCGGTGATGATGCCGCGTATCTCGAGCCAGGCGACGTGGTCGCCGGCGATTCGATCACCCACCTGCTCGCGCACCAGTAGGAACAACAAACCAGCGATCGTTACGATGGCAAGAGTTCGCCAGGCGGTGATGCGTCGCTTGAGGCGACGTCGATCAACGATTTGATCGGGATCAATCGACATTCAGCCGAACGTTCCCCAAGGTCCCACGCGGCGCGGGATCGGCGCGCCTAGCTCTCCTTGGGCTTGTCCTCTTCGGCATCGGCGTCGGTATCCGAATCTTGGGCGCTCTCGTCAGAAGAAGCCTCCGGTTCTGCGGGTTCTTCAGCCGGCGAATCAGCCGGTTCGTCGGCTTCGACATCGGTCGCCTCGGCGGTTTCCGGTTCGGCTTCATCTGCCGCGTCGGAAGCCGCGTCCTGATCGGAAGCCGCAGCATCGGCGCTGCTGCCAGGCGCTTCGGCATCGTCAACGTCAGACGGATCGTCCCGATCCTTGGCGTCCTGTTCTTGCTGGGCAATGGCTGCGCCGAGGATATCGCCCAGGCTGGCACCACTGTCGGTCGATCCATACTGAGCCATGGCAGCCTTCTCTTCGGCTACTTCAAGTGCCTTGATCGAGAGCGTCAGTTTGCGCGTATCGCGGTCGAACGAGCTGACCATCGCGTCTACTTTGTCGCCAACCGCAAATCGGTCTGGACGCTGCTCGGAACGCTCGCGTGCAAGATCAGCGCGGCGGATAAACCCGACCGGACCGTCGGCGACGGCAACCTCGATCCCATTGTCGCGGACGCCCGCGACGGTGCAGGTAACGGTGTCGCCCCGCTTGAGGCTTTCGACCGCCTGATAGGGGTCTTCGCCGAGTTGCTTGATGCCGAGGCTAATACGCTCTTTTTCGATGTCGACGTCGAGCACTTTGGCCTTAACAATATCGCCCTTCGTGTACTCGGTAATAACCTCATCACCGGCGCGGTTCCAATCGAGATCGGAGAGGTGAACCATGCCGTCGATCTCGCCTTCTAGACCGACAAACAGTCCGAACTCGGTGATGCTCTTAATCTCGCCTTCGACTTCGGCACCCACTGGATGGGTATCGAGAAATGCCGTCCACGGATTGTCGGAGATTTGTTTGAGGCCGAGGCTGATCCTGCGTTTGACCGGATCGACGTCCAGCACCATGACTTCGACTTGCTGACTGGTCGAGACGATTTTTCCGGGATGAACGTTCTTCTTCGTCCAACTCATTTCGGAAACATGCACCAGGCCCTCGACACCGGGCTCGAGTTCGACGAATGCACCATAGTCGGTGATGTTTGTTACGCGCCCGGAAAGCCGCGTGTCCACGGGGTATTTGGCCTCGACGCCTTCCCACGGATCGGCCTCGAGCTGCTTCATCCCAAGCGAGATGCGTTGGGTTTCCGGATTGACGCGAATAACCTGCACTTTGACCGTCTCGCCGATGTTCAGCACTTCGGTCGGATGATTGATGCGTCGCCAGGCGATATCGGTGACGTGAAGGAGACCGTCGATACCGCCGAGGTCGACGAATGCGCCATAGTCGGTGATGTTCTTGACGACCCCGTCCAGCACCTGACCTTCATGCAGGCTTAAGACCAGGCCGGTGCGGGCTTCGGCTCTGGTTTCCTCAAGAACTGCGCGCCGCGAGACAACAATATTGCCGCGCCGGCGGTCCATCTTGAGAATCTGAAACTCTTGCGGTGAACCCATGAGGGGACCGATATCGCGCACCGGCCGGATATCGACCTGACTGCCTGGCAAGAAAGCGACGGCGCCTGACAGGTCGACGGTGAAACCGCCTTTGACACGGCCAAAGATATTGCCTTGAACCCGCTCATTCTTTTCAAACGCCGCTTCGAGGACGACCCAGGCTTCCTCGCGGCGGGCTTTCTCTCGGCTTAGGCCGGCCTCGCCATGCAAATTCTCAATACGTTCAAGGTAGACCTCGACCCGATCACCGATCTTGATTTCTGCCGATTGTCCAGGCGCTGCGAATTCCCGCAGTGCAACCCGTCCCTCCGCCTTGAGACCAACATCGATCACCGCCATGTCGTTTTCGATTGCGATGACCCAACCGGCCACCACCGTACCTTCCAGGTTTTCAGTGGCGCCGTAGGATTCCTCCAACAAGGCTGCGAAATCTTCTTTATCGGGGGCTACGTCGGTTTCATTGGCGACGGACGGTTCGCTCATGTGGTCTCCTTGCGGGTCTTTCGTCGTTTTCGAGCCGCGCGCGTTCGTGTTCGCCCGAACTGTGCCGTGCCTCGGCATCCACACGCCGAAACACTGTCGTCACGCGCGGCCTTAAACTCAGCCTAAATGCTTGCTAATTAACGCCTTCGCCTGCGCGAAAGCGCTGTCTATAGACAAATTCGAGGTGTCAAGCAAGTGGGCCCCGGGCGCTGGTTTGAGGGGAGATACCGCGCGTTCGGTGTCGCGTGCGTCGCGCCGACGCAGATCTTCGAGCACCTCATCGAATTCGATTGCTTCACCGCGGCTCCGCAATTCGGCGTGGCGGCGTTTGGCGCGCTCCTCAACCACCGCGATGACATAGAACTTCACATCCGCATCAGGGCAGATGACGGTGCCGATATCGCGGCCGTCGAGCACTGCCCCGGCCGCGCCGTTGGGCGGGTTGCGCGTAAAATTGCGCTGCAAACGCACCAGTTCAGCTCGCACGGCGGCGAGGGCCGCCACCTTCGAGGCGGCTTCGCCAATCGCCTCGCTGCGCAATTCAGAGGCATCAACGTCTGCCAAATTAAGGGACCGCGCGGCGGCGGTGGCGGCATCTTCTTCGGTTGGATCGGCACCACGATCGAGCACCTGCTTGGCCACCGCGCGATACAATAGTCCAGTGTCCAAGTGAGCCAGACCATATTGCGCGGCCAACCGCCGCGCCAGCGTTCCCTTCCCTGATGCCGCCGGCCCATCAATCGCAATGATCACGCGTTGTTGCCTTGTAGGTTGGCGCCGAGTTCCTGCATCAGGGTGGCGAAACCGGGAAAACTGGTTTCGATGGTGTCAGTGCCATCGACTCGCACAGCGTCAGACGCGGCAATCCCGGCCACCAGAAATGCCATGGCGATACGGTGATCGTGTTCGGAGGCGATCGTCGCACCACCGGTGAGCCCGCCCCGACCGTGGACCGCCAACCCATCTGCGTGTTCGTCGACGTTCGCGCCACAAGCGGCCAATCCTCGCACCATGGCGGTAATACGATCGCTTTCTTTGACGCGGAGCTCACCGACCCCGTTGAAACGAGTGGTTCCCGAGGCGTGCGCGGCCGCGACGGCGAGGATCGGGTATTCGTCGATCATGTCGGGGGCACGATCGTGGGGCACATCGATGCCGATGAGGTCGCTTGAACGGGCGGTGATATCGGCAATGGGTTCGCCCTGGCCGTCGTCGCCGTCGTCGCTGGTTTGGTCGATTGTGAGATCGGCGCCCATCTCGCGGAGGCATTCGAACAACGCCGCGCGCCGCGGGTTGATGCCAACACCGCGCACGGTTACCTGGCTATTTCTCGTCAGCAGCGCCGCAACAACAACAAATGCGGCCGACGACGGATCACCGGGAACGGTGATGTCGGCCGGCGTTAGTTCGGGCTGACCTACCACGATCACGCGGTGGCCATCTTCTGGGGCTTCGCTACGAACCTCGGCGCCAAAACGCCGCAGCAGCCGTTCGGTATGATCCCGGGTTGGGCGCTGCTCGATCACGCTCGTTTCACCCGGCGCATAAAGCGCCGCCAGCATGACCGCTGATTTGATCTGGGCCGAGGGCACGGGCGTCACATATTCGATCGGCACCAGGTCGTCGCAGCCCACGACGGTAAGTGGCAATTGGTCACCGGCGCGGGCAACGATCTTGGCGCCCATTGCGCGCAACGGCGTCGCGATGCGACCCATCGGTCGCTGTCGCAGCGATGCGTCACCGGTAAAGTGGGTAACCCCGGGCAGGCCGGCAACAACGCCCATCATAAGCCGCACGCCAGTACCGGCGTTGCCGAGGTCGAGTACATCTTCGGCTTCATGCAATCCGCCGACACCGCACCCGACAATCGTCCAGTCGCCGTCGTCCAAGCGGGTGATTTCAGCGCCCAACATGCGCAGCGCCGCCGCGGTGGCCATAACGTCGTCGCCTTCGAGCAGGCCGTGTATGCGGGATTCACCGACCGTTAGGGCCGCGACCATCAACGCGCGATGGGAAATTGATTTGTCGCCGGGCACCGTGCAGATCCCGGCGAGGCGGCTCGTTGGTTGCGCGATCAGCGAATTCATGGCGGGGTGGGTTGGTTTGTCGTCCGTTGTCCGGAGCCATTTCGACCATCTACCGATGGCACGATCGGTGGGCCTGGGTCTGAATTACCTTTGACAGAGAACATCGATCATGGCAATGGGATGACCCATTTTTCCGGGACCATCTTTTTATAAGGACGTTGCGCGTGGCGAAACCTGAGTGGGGTACCAAGCGCGAGTGCCAGGGTTGTGGCGCTCATTTCTACGATCTCAAACGCGATCCGATCGTGTGTCCCAAATGCGAGGCGGCGTTTGTTGTCGAGGTGGCCAAGCCGAAGCCACAAGCTGAAAAGAAAGTCGTGCCGAAGAAGGAGCCGCCACCCGTCGCTGCCGAGGTTAAGAAAGATTCGGAGAACAATGATACCGATGATCTTGCGGTCGCTGACGATAACGACGATACCGAGGATGAAAGTTTCGTTGTCGATGCTTCGGAGCTTGAGGGCGGTGACGACGTTGGGCTCGTTATTCCAGCCGATACCAAGGATGGCGAGGGCGAACGCTAAGAGATTGTGAGATCGGGACGCCGGCGCCGCCCGAGCACAGGCGCCGGTTACCCGTCCCATTGGGGCCGTAGCTCAGTTGGGAGAGCGCTTGAATGGCATTCAAGAGGTCGGGGGTTCGATTCCCCCTGGCTCCACCAGATAAAACAAGGGCTTAGCCGTAATTGGCTGGGCCCTTGTTGCTTTTGAGTGACCACAAAGTGACCGCCAGGAGGTGTTTGACCGGGATTATGTGGGATTACGCGGGACGTTCAAGCGACCAAATAATCTTGCTGCGCTCGGGTTCGCGATACTTATAAGTAGACGGCCCTATGGCCGTCCCCACCTCCTACCTAAGAGACGAAAATATGCGCCTGCTAGCGCAATGTTGCGATTGCGGGCGTCGCAAATAGAAGAATCGCTACGAGCAGGTATCGCATCTGTCCTCCCCCTTTTGACTGATCCCTAGTTCACGCCGCCAACGCGATTCGATTATGTCGCGGTGTTTGACTGCCAAAATATAGGGAATCGACCTTTAGAGAATTACAGATAGCTAGGAGTTCTGCCTCGCCAGATTATGTGGCGGTGCAGCGAGGAACCCACGTATTCAATAACGGTGATACCCAGGGACGGCTACTCCTTACTCGGGCTATAGCCTCTCTCCGGATATCGAATTGGAGGAAGGTTATCCATCATCATTAGTGCTTCGCGTAGGGTGCTACCCTTTACTCGCTTTAGCAGGCGTAAGCCGCGCCCCGCATCAGCACTGGAGTGGTGCCCCTTATTCTCAACCAACTTTTCAAGTAGAAATTCGGCTGTGTTGATGTCCTTATCGCGGATTTTCTCGTCTGGGGCTTGGATCATTTCTTGAACCGAATTGAACAGCTCGAACACAGAATTTCGCACATCTTTGTCGCGAGACATTAAGGAGATGATCCGAGCCTTGTTGCGGCGCACGACATCCCACCAGCGGCCGGCGCCCGCATACTTGTAGAACTCGCGATCTCTAAATGCGGTCAACTCCTTACGACCGTAGGAAAACCGGGAACTAAAAAGAGCTTCCAACACCGCGGCGATTGCATCCGCTGGGCAAACCGGTGAAGCAACAAGCTCTCCCTCCAGTTGCCAGTCTCCGTGATCGTTTTGCCAACGCTGGCCGAAAGGCCACCATGTTTGGTTTTCAAACTGGTCGCCGTCCCATCGAAAGATCACATCTCCAATCTTGTCGTCTTTGTTTACGAAGGACCACAGGTTGTCGAGAGTGTCTTGATTATCCTCGATGGCCCTCGAAACTGCGTCATCGATCTCTCTAGCAAATGCATTTATCTCCGCGTCGAGGCTCACCAAACTTCCGCTAGCGCGTGGTGTTCTTATGATTGATTGAATCGCGGCTCCAACAGAACTGTTGAAGGCTTCATGGCCGTACTGGGAGCCAAGCCAACTGACGTTGTCCTTTTCTAATAGCACTAGCACCGTCCCAATGATCCCCGGCACATCCTCAGGCGCCTCTATGCCAGCAAGCTGGCCAACAGCTCTGAGGTTTTCTGGGACAGGAATGGGCTCAAGGCGGGTCTCGAACTGACCGATTGCAGGAGGGATGGCCACCGTGTCTCCCTCCCCCATAGACACGTACCCTAGATTTTCTTGGCCCCCCGGCCCGAACCGCAAGAGTGGGGAGCCTTCGAGATACACGAAAGCGGTGGGCGGGGTTGTGCTCAGGTCGATTCGATCCAAAACGAGTGTTACATCGTCGCCACCTATCCGAAAGAAAACGCTCCAGATATATGGCTCTGCGTCCCCCCAGCCGTCCGCTTCGTCGAAACAGACGATCCGTTGGTGATCAATTGATACGTCATACGCCAATCGCCCCATGGCTCGAACTCCCCGCTGCGCGACCAAACAAACCAACGTGCCTGCTTAAAGCTTGCAGAACAATAGGGCTGATTCCCAATAGTTGGAGCGCACGGCGAGAGACGATCCAACCGCATACGGTGTAAGCGGTCGTTGATGATTGGCGGGCTCGCGCCTTGAGAGTACCGACTTCTCCGCGTGCTCGGCTTCACCTACAACTGAGCATGGGGAATCGACCCTACTGGACTAAGGTGTTCTAGCGATGTTCGATGATGTGGAGGAAGGGCTGGGTGGACACTACAAGTACAACAGACTGTCACAAGCCGCCCGGGTGTGCGTGTGATGGGCGGTGAGCGTAGAAACCTCGCTCCAAGCGATCGAGGAATGAGTAAATCCATTCACTGGAGAGGTAACTCCCGACCCACACATCCGCACCTATGCAACTTAGCTAAAAATAACTCTCCCTCGGAAGCTGCACAGAGAATGACAAAAGTATCAATTAGCAAACCCGACGCCGCGCGACGCCAACTGGACTTGGCTATCCGACTCATCTTTGAAGGTGAGGATCAAGTTCCGATCCACACGTTGATCGCGGCGGGGTTCGCTTTAGTGCGCGATTTGTTAAAGAAACAAAAAGGCGTGGATACCATCGTCGACGTCATGAACGATTGGATCAAACCTGAACACGCGAAAGAGGTTTGGCGAGTGTTCAACGGACCTGCGAATTTTCTGAAGCACGCGAACTCAGATCCGCACGATGTGCTGAACGTTAGCTGGGAAATTAACGAACCGTGGTTGGCGATGGCGGTTAAGGGTTATACCGAGCTGGGCTTTGGACCCACCGACGAAATGCGTGCATTTCTACTTTGGTACACGTTCCGTCGACCAGATTATTTGAAGGAAGAGTTCGTTTGGCCGGCGGGCGTTCTACCGACCGTTTTAGACCTAAGGGTGCGCGCGGCGGAACCCGGGTTTGTCACGAAGCTTGGCCCCGTTCTTCTTAAGAGTCCGACTCGAAACTCTATGTTTGATAACAGTACCTTGCGAGCCGCCTTGTGAGGAGTCGGATGTTGGCGACAAGAATCCATGCCTGTGCGGAGGCGATTGATTTCTCCCAATCCTTGGCCAGTCGACGGCATCGGTTGAGCCAGGCGAAGGTCCTCTCGACGACCCATCGTCTGGGCAGGAGCTCGAAGCCCTGGGCGGTGTCTGAGCGCTTGATGATCTCGAGCTTCCAGCGGCCGATGTCCTCAAGGGCGCCCTCGAGTTTCGGTCCCGCGTAGGCGGCGTCGGCGAAGAGGTGACGCAGCCGGGGGAAGCGATGACGGATCGATTTGAGGACCTCGGGCGCGCCGTCGCGGTCCTGGATATCGGCTGCGTGCACGATCAGGCCGACCAGCAGGCCGAGTGTATCGGTGACGATGTGACGCTTGCGGCCCTTGATCTTCTTGCCCGCGTCATAGCCCCGAACACCACCGCTTTCCGTGGTTTTCACGCTCTGGCTGTCGATCACCCCGGCGCTCGGGCCGGCCTCGCGTCCTTCCAGCTCCCGGGCCGCCATGACCAGGTGATGGTTGATGCTCTCCAGCAGGCCGTTGGAGCGCCAGTCGTAGAAATAGCGCTGGACCGTGGAAGGCGGAGGGAAGTCGTTCGGCAACATCGCCCACTGGCAGCCCGTCGAGGCCATGTACATGACCGCATCCATGATATGGCGCAGGTCCGTCGTCCTCGGCCGGCCGATCTTCTTGCGCGGCGGCATGAGCGGCGCGATCAACGCCCACTCTCGATCCGTCAGGTCGCTTGCGTAGCGCCCGCCACGGCGCTCATAATTCGGGCGAGTGATTTCGGTCCACATGTTGTGCCTCCTCGTTTGCTTTGACACAACCGAGTAAGCCACAACCGACTGAAATCACTCAACTAGTTTCGGGTTGGCCTCTAAGGCGGTAAAAGGCCAAAACGTGGGCGTAAGTGAATTGGAGCCGCTGCTCTCATAGCGAAAACTCTAGGCCACCCGTGATCCCCGATTTCGAAACTCGCGCTCAGTACAAGCTACACCCCAAAGACTGAAAGCCGAAAACATCGTGCGTCGGAAGAAAATTCCTGAAGCCGTTAGGTCCCTAGTACTTATGGAGGCTGGATATCATTGCGGGAACCCGGGGTGCCGTCACGTGCTCACCCTCGATCTCCACCATATTGAATGGGTTCGCGATGGTGGTTCGAACGAGCAAGACAACTTGATCGCGCTTTGCCCGAACTGCCACTCACTACATACCAAGGAACTTATCCCGGAGGAAGCGATCAGAACTTGGAAAAGCCTCCTTGTTTCATTGAACAGTTCTCACCGCACCACAGTCGATCTTCTTCTCGTCCTATACGATGAGGACCGATTGCTTGACGTTCCGGCGGATGCACGAGCCGCTCCCCCTGGATACCGAAAATTTCGTTTTACGGGTGATGGTTTGCCGGCATTGGCAGGTCCTGGAAGACTGGTAAGTCGGCAGACGTTGCTACCGCGCTGAAAACCGCCTAACCGCAGAGCGCTTGTCCAGACCGTTAGTCGGTGATCGAACCCCGCATGTGCCGGCGTTTGTGTCTCGTTCAGCTTTCATGATGCAGCGCAAAGTGAGTGTAGCGGATCTGGGGTGGTTGTGTCTCGAAAGTGGTGGAAATTGGTTTTGGCGCCTCTCCGAGCGGGTTGAGTTTTGCGGCGGTCAGGCCGCGCGGTCAAGGGTTTCGTCGGCGATTAGCTGATCGAGGGTTTCCCATCCATCGACTTTGCGCATCTGGATTTGGCCGGAAGCGAGGAGCGCCCAGAGGAGCATCGGCACTGTTTCGGGACACGGCAGCACGGTCTGTGTTTTGATCCGGCGCTTGAACTCCTCGTTGAGACGCTCAATGGCGTTGGTCGTTCGGGCTGATTTCCATTGGCTCTTGGACAGGCGCGTGAAGGTAAAGAGCTTGTCGCCCGCTTCTGCGAGGCTGTCCGCGACGGCCCTGCATTTCAGCCGCCACTTGCGGACAAACGCCTTGCGGCGGGTTTCCACCTCGGAGGCAGTGTCGGCATAGATCATATCGCGGTAATCTTCGCTCAGCTCGTCATGCATGTGTTTGGGAGCATGACCCAGAAGGTTGCGGTGCTTGTGCACGGTGCAGCGTTGAACGGGAAGGTCATCGCCCCAAAGCGCCGACAGAGCCGCCTCCAGTCCCGGCGCGCCATCGACGATGACAAACCCGGGCCGTTTCAGTCCACGCGCATCAAGGTCGTCGAGGAACTGGCGCCACGCCGCCTGGCTTTCTCCGCCCATATTCCCGATCGAAAGCAAGACCTTCTGGCCATCCCGGCGCACCCCTATAGCCGCGAGAACCGAGATGTTGGTGGCCTTGCGATCCAGTCGGGTCTTGATCACAGTGCCGTCAAGGATCAGCCGAACGATATCCTCATCCGCGAGGCCACGGCTGCACCAGGCGTCCCAATCGACCTTCACCTTGCGCCACGCCCGGCTCACAACGTCCTTGCTCACAGCACCCCCGAAGAGCCCGAACAGCGCGCGTTTCACCCGCCGCGTGTTGGTTCCGGACAGATACACCGAAGCGATCAGCGCCTCGGCCTTTCTGGTCAGCCGCTGGTAGCGCGGCAGCGCCCGCGAACGCCATTCCGACGCCCGACCGTCTTCCTCAACGATCCGTGCACGCGGCACGCTCACCCTCTCGGTCCCGAATGTCCCCGTCAGTTGCCGCTCCCGGTGCCCGTTCCGATACCCTTGCCGAAGCGCGTCCTCTCGACCGTATCGGCAGCGCCCGAGAAACTGCGCAAGTTCCTCCTCAAAAACGGCCTCGATCGTGGATCTGATGTTCTCCCGCAGCCGGTCCTCGAGCGGATCATAGCCGGCGTCATTGGCCAGTAGCGAAAGCGCGGAAGTCTCGGTAGTGTTCTTCATGGCGTGATCTCCTTGGCGGTGCTAGCCGCCGGTTGGGTGGTTGTCTTGTCACCCGGAGATTACGCCATCCTCAAATTTCCACCACTTTCGAGACACAGCCGCGTCCAAAATCCTTAGGCTCTCACAAACGTAGCGGCAGAACGCATCGTGTTGGCGCAACCCTTCCGTTACGCCAGCGCAACAACCAACAACTGATTGAGCAGGTCATAGCGGGGCACCCATGAGTATTGAGTTTTCACCCGACCTCATCCTCCACAACGGCAAGATCGTCACTGTCGACGGCGGCTTCTCGATCCAGGAAGCCGTGGCGGTCTTCGACGGCAAGATTGTTGCGGTCGGAAGTAGTGCCGAGATTACGGCGCTGGCCGGCCAGCGGACCCGGTCCGAGAACCTGCACGGTCGCTGCGTTATCCCCGGCCAGATCGACAATCACACACATTTTCTGCTGGCCGGCATGGATGCGCTGGGATCGAAGGCGAAGGTCGATATCGCCATGCTGCAGTCGATCGACGAGATCCTCGACGCGATCGCTGCCCGCGCCAAAGCGATCCCAAAAGGCGAGTGGATCGGCACCTCGTGTATGTATCGCGGCGCCCTGAAGGAAGGCCGCTTCCCAACCCGCGAGGACCTCGACAAAGCCGCCCCCGACCACCCGGTTTACATATTTCAATCGGGCAAGAACATCATTGCCAACAGCTACGCGCTGAACATGGCCGGGATCGATCGCGACACGCCACACCCGACCGAACCCGAGGGCTGGATCGTTCGCGATGCCAACGACGATCCCACCGGCCACCTGGTCGCTGGGGCCGGCGACATGGCCCGCAAAGCGTGGTGGGAGAAGGCCGGTCAACCGATCAAGAAGTGGGATTTCCTCTATTTTGACCAGGAGCGCCAAATCGAGGCGATCAAGGCGCAACAGACCAACTATCACGCCTGCGGTGTGGTCGGAGTGCGCGAGATGGGGGTCTCGATCGATGAACTCGACGCCTATATCGAGGCCAACCGCCGCCACGAGTTGAAGATCCGGACCGATATTATCCTCGGGCTCCCGTCGCGCTATCTCTCGACCGACGAAATCTCCAGCGCGATCAAGAGCTACTTCGGTCCCAAGCAACATTTGGGTGATGCGATGCTGCAGGTCAGTGGCATCAAGATGGTGGTCGTCAATGATGGCTGGTGGGCTTATTCGCCCGACAAAGTGAGGTTCCTGATCAACGAGTTCAACGCGCACGGCTGGAACATGGCGATTCACGTCAATACCGGTGGTGCCGGCGATTCCTGCGAGACCGTCATCGCCGCGTTGGAGGAAGCCAACAAGAGCAGGTCCTTCGACGGCCGGCGCACGACGTTCGAACATGGCTTTGGCTTGGAAGATCCGGATCATCAGAAACGGGCCAAGGCGCTCGGGGTTATTTTTGGTGCCAATCCGCTGCTCGCCTACTACGCGTCGGCGCGCTCGCTCCGCATGAACGAAATCATGACTCAGGTGCGCATTGCGAAAATCGTCGAGCAGGATGCCTGGAAGCGAACGGTACGCGATTGGGGCATGCCGTTGCGCGACTGGTTCGATGCCGGCCTAACCGTCACCGGCGGCACCGACAATCCGGCCGTGGCTTACGATCTCGATCAGCCGTTCCTGGGCCAATACTCAGCCATTACCGGCAACACCTTGGCCGGGGTGCTGATGCCCGATCAGCACGTCACCCGCGAAGAAATGCTGCGCATGTATACGATCAACAGCGCTTATGCCTGCTGGCGGGAAGATCAGCTGGGCTCGATCGAAGCCGGCAAACTCGCCGACATGGTGGTGGTCGATCAGGACATCCTCGAATGCACCGACGAGGCGATAAAGGAGATGCAGGTCTTGCAAACCTATGTTGGTGGTGAGCTGGTGTTCGAGAAATCGGCGTAGGTCGGAACAACAGATGTCGAGCGACGCAACCTCGCAGCTTGAGCCGGTCTCGGTAACGGTACTCACCGGATTCCTGGGCAGCGGCAAGACCACCTTGCTCAATCACCTGCTGGCGAGCGACCACGGGCTCAAAGTCGGTGTGATCGTCAACGAATTCGGCGCCATCAGTATCGACGACAAGCTCATCGCCAACAAATCCGACGACCTGATTGAGCTCGCCAATGGCTGTATCTGCTGCACCATGGCCGGTGACCTGCTCGACGCGCTGCGACGTGTTCTCGCGAGCGGCCGAGATATCGAGCATGTGCTGGTCGAAACCACCGGGCTGGCTGACCCCCTGCCCGTCGCGATGACGCTGCGGCGCGATGACCTCCACGATCTCGTCCGCCTTGACGGTATCGTCACGGTCGTTGACGCCGATCGTTTCGACGAAAATCTCGACGCAGCCGAGGCCGCATATAACCAGCTGGCCAATGGCGACATCATCCTGATCAACAAGATCGACCTGGTGCGCGATGAGGTGCCCGCACTGATCGAACGGGGTATCAAAACCATTAATCCAGGGGCGCGAACGTTTCGCTGCGTCAACGCCGCGATCGATCCGTTGGTCTTGCTCGATGTTGGGATATCGGCGCTGAAAGCCAAGCTCACCGTCGACGACCTCGGTGACCCGTCAGCGCACCAGCACCATCACCACCTCTCCGATTTCGAGACCCTCTCCTATGTCGGCAAGTCGCCGTTGGATGCCATGCTGTTTCGGCAATTCATGGACCAGATGCCGCTTAATATCATCCGCGCCAAAGGCATCCTCAATCTCGCGGCGCGCGAGGCGCGTTTCATATTCCATGCGGTGGGTGAACGCTGCACCGTATCGGAAGGCGATCCCTGGCTACCGGGCGAACAACGCGTAACCGAACTGGTTTTCATTGGCCGTGATCTCAACCGCGACCTTCTCCTGAGTTCACTGCAACTGTGCGAAGCAACGCACCCGCACGCGCGATCCAGCTAGTGGATGAAATCCACTAGCATACGGCTCCACGAGCACGCGGGGTCATCGATCATGGGCAGCGCCAGCGTGACCACCGTTCTCACCGTAAATGGCAAACCACACGATGTGGCTATTGCGCCGGGCGCAACGCTGCTCGACGTGCTGCGCGATCGTCTCGCGTTGACCGGCGCCAAGCTCGCCTGTGGTCGTGGCGAGTGCGGCGCCTGCACGGTGCTGATCGGCGGACGACCTGTGATGGCTTGCGTCACGCTTGCGATCCGCATTGACGAACCGATCGAAACAATTGAGGGCTTAGCCGCGGAGGCCTTAGACCTGCGTGCGGCGCTCGCCGATTGCGGCGGATTCCAATGCGCGTTCTGCACACCGGGCATGGTGGTGCGCGGCGTCGCCTTGCTGCGCCAGGGCCTGCCTGAAACCGACGCCGAATTGCGCCGGGAGATTAGCGGCAATCTATGTCGCTGCACCGGCTATCAAGGTGTCATCGATGCATTGCGGCGGGTCGCGACCGCCGCGCCGCAACGCGCCGCAATCGTATGACGATCGGAGACCTCGTCCGTCACCCCGAGTGGCAGACGCGTACCAGTGGTGCAATCGATTACACCGGCGATGTCCGCCTCGACAACATGTTGGTCGGCAAGATCCTGCGCAGCCCGCACGCGCATGCGCGCATCCTCGACATCGACACGACCGGCGCCGACAGGATAGACGGGGTGGCTGCGGTTCTCACCGCCAACGACCTCCCCGACCGGAATTATCTCGATTACGGACAGCAGGATCGGCCTGCGCTGGCGCGTGGCGTGGTGCGTCATTTCGGTCAGGAGATAGCGCTTGTCGCAGCGGAAACGGCGGCCCAGGCGGACCGTGCGATCAATGCCATCCACGTGCGCTATCGGGTGTTAAGGCCGGTTACCGATGCGATCGCGGCGCTGCAGCATAGCGCCCCATCCGTACACCCCGAGCGGGGCCACGCCAACGTGGCGACATCGTTAATCCGCCGCTTCGGCGATCCCGATGCGGGCAAGCGACGCACCGTGTACCGCACCAAAGCCGAATACCATTACGGCATTCAGGCGCACGCGTGCATGGAACCACAGTCGGTGCTGGCGTCCTGGGATGCCGAAAACGCGGTCATGAATCTGTGGGCGCCGACCCAAGCCGCGCGTAACCATCAACTCGAAGTCGCCCACATGCTGGGGCTCGAACTCGACCTGGTCAGACTGCACCGGGTTGCGGTTGGCGGTGATTTCGGCTCGCGCGTCCGCGCTACCGACATCGAGACTCTGGCCGCGACCCTGTCGCGCCACACGTCGCGGCCGGTCATGATTGCGCTTTCCCGAGCCGACGAGTTTGCCCACAACAAACATCAACATGCGTCGCGGATCGAGCTGGAAACCGGGATCGACGATACCAACGCCCTCACTTTCCGAGAGGCCCGAATCACCGTCGAAAACGGTGCTTTCATCCACGGCGGCTCGAACATGCTGAGCTACTGCTCGATTTTGCTCGGCGCCCAATACCGGCTCGAAGGCGCTGAAATCGAGGGCCAATCGGTCTACACCCATCGCCGACCGGGCGGATCGTTTCGCGGCGCGGGCGGCCCGCAAGCCGTCTTTGCCATCGAATCGCAAATGGACGAATTGGCCGATCAACGCGGGCTCGACCCGATCGATCTGCGGCTGCGCAGCGTCAATCAGCCGGGCGATCAAACCATTACCGGTTGGGAGATCGGCTCATGCGGTGTGGTTGCGTGTATCGAAGCCGTACGCGAACGTTTGGATTGGGATCGATCCCGCAAGTTTACCGGTAGCGGGCGTGGCGTCGGCATCGCCATTGCCATGCACTGCTCCGGCGCGATCGTCAGCCCGGGCACGAGCCGCGCCGAAGCCATTGTCGAGATCGGTCACAATAGTGGGATTTCGCTCGCCAGCGGTTGTTCGGATCCGGGCACCGGCGAATCAACGGTCATCGCCCAGATTTGCGCCGAACAACTGGGCGTCGATCCCAGCACGATCGACCTCCGCCTGATGGATACGGCAACCACGCCCTACGACCCGGGTGGAGGCGCCAGTCGGGCGACCCACCTCACCGGAAGCGCCGTCCTTGCCGCCAGCCAAGCTATGGCCGAGACATTGCGCGACATCGCCGCCAAGGAATTCGGCATCATTCCAATCGAGGTAACTTTGCGGGATGGTTTCGCCGTTGTCGGCGATCGCCGCCTCAGCCTCGGAGAATTGGCAGCCGCCCATCCCGATGGCGCCAGCGGCTTGCTGCGGATCGAACGCGAACATGTTGCCGAAGTTCCCATCGTGCCGATGACTGCCGATGATTCCGGATATGGGAACTTATCGCCGAGTTACTGCTATGCAGCGCACGGCGTCGAAGTGGAGGTCGACGTTGAAACCGGCGCCGTCAAGGTGCTCAGGGTTGTCGCTGCGCACGATTCCGGAACCATCATCAATCCGATCGGCGCCCGCGGGCAGGTCGTCGGCGGCGTCGTGATGGGCCTCGGCGCTGCCCTCGGCGAGCAACTGCTGTATGAGGCGGGACGACCGATCAACGTGTCCTACCTTGATTACGCCTTACCGCGCGCGGCGCAAGCCCCACCGATCGAGGTCGTTTTCGTTGGCGATGAGTCGCCGCGTGGACCTTACGGTGCCAAGAGCATCGCAGAAATTGCCTTGATGCCGACCGCGGCCGCGGTCGCCAACGCAGTAGCGCACGCAGTCGGCGTACGCGTGCGAGCACTGCCGATCTCGCCCGATATGATCCAACGCGGGCTACGCTTGCGGTCGCGCGGTGTCCGCATTGCACCGCTGTGGCAGCGCCCAGATCGATGGTGGGCGGCAACCATACGCTGGCTCTATCCGCGTGGCCTGCGCGCCGTGCTCCATCGATGGGGAACCGGCTTGGCCAAACAGCCTAGCGCTGCGGGTACGATCGATTCTGTCATCTGTCCGGCCGATAGCGATGCAGCGGTTGTTGCCCTCGCCGCCAATTCCGAATCGTGCGCGATCGGCGGCGCCACTGATGTGTTGGTGATGCGCGAACAGGGTCTGGCGTCGCCGACAGCCTTGGTTGACCTAACCGCCTGCGATGACCTCACCGCGATTGCCACGAACGAAGACGGCGATCTCGCTATCGGCGCGGCCGTCACACTCGCCGATATCGTGCGCCACCTGCGATCGACCGCGCACCCGGGTGATCAAGCGCTGGCCACGACGATCGATGCGATCGCTTCGGTCCAGATCCGCGAAACCGCGACGCTTGCGGGCAATCTCTGTCAGGTCAACCGGTGCTGGTTCTACCGCAGCGGATTTAACTGCTTCAAACGCGGTGGCAATACCCGTCCCTGCTATGCGGTGGCCGGCGACCATCGCTATTTTCATGCCGTTCTCGACGCCGGTCGCTGCCAAGCCATCACCCCATCCGACCTGGCGACCACATTGACTGCACTCGATGCGGCAGTGAGCATCAAAGGCGCGGCGCGAAGTGAACGCAGCTTACCGATCGCTGCGTTCTACACCGGACCAGGTGAGACCGTGTTGCAACACGATGAGATCGTACAGTCGGTGACGATACCGGCGGCCGCCCGCAGCCGGTCGGCGCACTTCGAGAAACTTGCATTGGTCGAAGGCGGCTTTGCAGTCGTCTCTGCCTGCGTATCGGCGGGTCGAGACGAAAGCGGTGACGTCGCAGATTGCCGAATTGTTCTCGGCGGTGTCGCTAACACACCCTACCGTGCTCACGCCGCCGAGCGTTGCTTGGCATCCGCGCAGGTCACCGACGACGTCATCCGCGCTGCCTCGCAAGCCTGGGCCAAGGCGGCCCATCCGCTGCTCGGCAATGCGTGGAAGGTAGACGCGGCTTGTGGTGTGTTGCGTCGTACGATGGCAAAGGTGCTGCAGTAATGGAATTCGAAGATCTCACCTACGACGTTCGCGGCCCCGTCGCCCGCATCGCCATCAATCGGCCCACGCGCCTCAACGCGCTTCGCATGGGAATTAGCGATCGTGCATTGATCGACGCGCTGGCACATACCGAAGCCCGCGACGACATCAAAGTCGTCATCCTGACCGGTGTCGGTGACAAAGCGTTCTGTACCGGTTGGGACATGGAGGCGATCGACGATACACCGCTTGATCAACTTGAAACGCTCATTCGCAGCAATCTCGAGCTGTTTTTCAAGGTTTGGTATTCGCCCAAGCCGGTCGTCGCGGCGATCAATGGCTACGCAATCGGCACCGGGTCGGCGCTGGCCCTGGCGTGCGACTTATCATTGGCCGCCGGCCATGCACGTCTCGGCGAACCGGAGATCAGGCATGGCGCGCTGTCGCCATTCCTCATCCTGCCGTTTCTGACCCACAGCAAAGCTGTGCACGAAATCTATTACACGGGTGATTTGGTTGGCGCCGACGAGCTGCTTCGGCTTGGCCTGGTTAATCGGGTTGTGGCGGCCGATGAACTGGAAGATGCGGCATGGGCTTACGCCGAGCGACTCGCCAAAGTGCCTGGTTTTTCCCTGCAATTGACCAAGCGCAGCCTGCGTGCCGCGTATGACGTCATGGGGCTAACCACCGTGGTGCGTCAGCACGGCCTGGCAGATACCATTGCCATTGGCTCCGGGTTTCCCGAACAAAAGGCGCTGCTCGATATTCTCGTCGAACAAGGCATGAAGGCGTTTCTCGAAGCGCGTGACGGTCCGTTCAAGAGCGACGATTAGTTCGCGACCCCGATCACATGATGAGAGACGCGTTGATCGGCGATTTGACGGCCCGGCGCGCGCGCCTAGACGGCACGGCGAGCGCGTTTGTTTGCGGCGATCAACGGGTCAACTTCGAGACCCTCGAGAGGTCCGTTTGCAGCGCGGCGAGCGCGCTGATCGAACGCGGCGTCGGCCACGGCGACCGCGTCGCGGTACTCATGCGAAACAGCGTCGACTACGTTGTCCTCTACTACGCGGTGGCCAAAGTTGGCGCCATCCTTTGCCCGTTGAACTGGCGCCTGGCGCCGCCGGAAATTGGTGCGATCCTCGGCCACAGCGAAGCAAGCTTGCTGCTCTATGACGCTGAGTTTTCACAGAGCGTCAAGGCTCTCCCCGAACTCGCCGCGTTGGACAATCGCACCCTCGAAACAAACGACTTTCGACAGTACAGCGCTACGGCATCCAGCCTTGCGCCGGAGGTTACCGTCGCTTCCGATGCCCCCCTGTTGCTGGTCTACACCTCTGGAACGACCGGGGCGGCAAAGGGCGCTGTTCTCACCCACCGGCAGATGCTGTGGACGTCGATAACGATGGCGGCGACGGTGGATTACCGGCGTCGCGACGTCGACCTGATCGCAGCGCCGTTGTTCCACGTTGGCGGTTTGTCGTTTGCGACCGTATCGGTCCACTTCGGCGCCACCTCAGTAATCCTGCCAGCTTGGGATCCGGCCGTGGTGCTCGAATGCATCGCCGGCGAACGGATCAATCACTTCTTTGGGGTGGCCGCTATGCTGGAGGCATTGGCTGCCCACCCCGGCTTCGCCAGCGCTGACCTTGATAGCTTGCGATGGATTATGGCCGGCGGTGCACCGGTTCCGGTCTCCCTCATCGAAGGCTTCGCCGCGCGCGGGATTCCATTGGTTCAAACCTACGGCGCGACCGAAACCGGGGGTCCTGCCACGGTCGTCGATACCGATCATGCGCTGACCAAAGCCGGCTCGGTCGGGCTTCCTTTCTTTCATACCGAGGTTCGCGTCGCCGACGATTCCGGCGCCACCTTGGCCGCCAACGAGGTCGGCGAAGTTCAGGTTCGAGCCCCACATGTTGGGACCTATTGGCGCGACCAACCGGCGACGCAGACGGCATTTGTCGACGGTTGGTTTCGGATGGGCGATGTCGGTTTCTTTGACCAGGACGGCTATCTTTTCCTGCTGGGCCGCCAGAACGACCTGATCGTTAGCGGCGGCGAGAACGTCTATCCCGCGGAAGTTGAGACCATCCTCGGCGAACTCCCCGAGATCAACGAAGTCGCCGTCATCGGCGCCTCGGACCAACGCTGGGGCGAGGTTGTCTGTGCCGTTGTGGTGCCCACCGATGAGCAGGAGATCTCGTTGGAAACGATCAACGCGCACTGCAAGGGGCGAATCGCTGGCTACAAAACGCCGCGTCGACTGGTCTTCCGCTCAGACCCGCTGCCGCGCAACGCGACGGGGAAAGTGCTGCGGCAGGCGTTAAGAGAGGCTCTCGAATCGTAGTGCGTGCCGCCAACTCAAAACGTCATCCCAGCATCATCGAAGGCAGAAATAGCGATAGCGGCGGTACCAGAATAATGACCGCGATCCGGAAAATATCTGCGATCCAAAATGGCGTAACACCGGCGAAGATGCGCCCCGTCGGTACGTCCGGAAGCAGTCCGCGCAGAACAAACACATTGATGCCGATCGGTGGCGTGATCAGGCTGATCTCCGTCACCACGACAACCACGATGCCGAACCAGATGAGGTCAAAGCCGAGACTCTCGACCAATGGTACGAAGACCGGCACCGTTAGCAGGATCATCGATATGCTCTCAAACACACAGCCAAGCACGAGATAGATCCCGACAATCACCAGGACGATCACGATCGGTGCAACGTCGAGCCCACCGGCAAACTCGATCAGTGCCTGCGACATCCCGACCGTTGTAATGAAATTGGCAAACAACAAGGCCCCGATCAGGACCATAAACAGCGTCGACGTCAGGGTTGCGGTTTCCACGAGAACGCCAAACATGGTTTGCCACGACAGGCGACCGCGCAACAGCGCAAACACGAACCCGCCAAAGGCACCGATGCCGCCCGCCTCGGTCGGCGTGAACACACCGAAATAGATGCCGCCCATCACCACGACGAACAGAACGACGACGCCCCAAACCTGACGCAACGCAACCCAGCGCGCCGGCCATGGCGTCCGTTCGGCCGGCGGACCCAGCTCGGGTTTCAACCGGATGGTCGCCTGCACAGCGCCGATATAAAACAGCACCCCGATGATCCCGGGCACGATTCCAGCAATAAAAAGGGCGCTGATGCTGGTTTCGGTGAGGATGCCGTAGATGATCAACACCACACTGGGCGGAATCAGAATCCCCAGCGTGCCCCCGGCCGCGATCGAACCGGCCGCAAGGCTGTCGGCATATCCAAATTTCCGCATCGACGGCATGGCCACTTTGGCCATCGTTGCGGCGGTTGCCAGACTTGAGCCGCAGATCGCACTGAAGCCCCCGCATGCCACAATCGTCGCCATCGATAAGCCACCGCGACGGTGCCCCAGGAACGCATTCGATGCAGTATAGAGTTCGTGCGATAGGCCGGCGCGTCCGACGAACGTGCCCATGAGAATGAACAGGGGCACCACCGAAAATTCGTAGGTCTCAGCGGTATCCCTTGCGATTTGCGCGATCAGCGCCATCGACGGGCGTAGCCCGATCTCCAGAGCGAAGCCGGTCACGCCAACGATTGCCATCGCAAAGGCGATCGGCAGCCGCATGAAGATAATCAGCAGCAAAATGGCCAGCGCGACCAGCGCTTCGATCATCTAACTCTCAAATGCGCGGCCATCGCGCGTGGAAAGCAGGCGCATCGTCATCAATCCGGAGACTCGCTGCCGATCGGTGGAATGATCGGCTTGACCGGCTTGGTGGCGCCGAACATGTAGCGCACTGCGTTGGCGAATAAAACGGCCGCACCGAGACCACTGAACACACTCATATAGAACACAGCAGGTGCACGCGGTAGTCGCAGATACTCGGTGACGTCGCCGAATTCCGCGGTTTGAACGGCATAGACCCAAAGTCGCCAGCACAGGATCGCCAAGGCAATCGCACACACGGTGTTGATCGTAATCTGGCGAAATCGAACCAGGCGTTGAGGTGTGATGCCATCAAGCAGATCGATGGTGATATGCTGTTCAAAGCGGCTTACCGCCGGCAGCGCGGCAAAAATCAGGGCCGCCATCATCACTTTTGTGATCTCGAAACTGCCGGGAAGCGGTGCATTGAACAGGTAGCGGCCGACGACGTCGATCACCGTCACCGCCATGAGCGCTGCGAGGATAACGCCCGCAAACCCGCCGAGAATCCAAAAAACGTACCGGGTTAGACGATCCCCGGCAGGGTTCCGGGCGTCGTGGGCGGTTGGGTCCGCCACGACGCCCGTTCCGTTACATGCCCTTCTTTATTTTCTGAACTTCCTCACGCAGCTCGGCCAGAACCTGCGCTGCGTTGGAGAGGCCTTCAGCCTTCGCACCCTTGATCCACTCGCCGTCGAGATCGGCCAGCCGTTCCTTAAGAGCACCGTGCACAGCGGCACTCACCGGGCTGATGGTATTGCCCGATTTGGTCAAGGCGTTGTGGCTGAACTTGTCCGACCGATCCCACACACGACCGAAGTGTGCCGACATCTCCTCACCGGCCACGCTCATGAGCGCGTCCTGTTCCGACTTCGACATCGAATTGAACTTGTCCTCGTTCATGATGACCGCGAAGCTCGCCGCGTAGAGGCCGCCGGGCATTGAGTAGTGATACTTGACGACGTCGCCAAGTTTGAAGGCGGTGATGGTCTCAAGCGAGAAGAAGATCCCGTCGGCGACGCCCTGGCTCAGGAGTTCGTGCGCTTTCGTTGCGGGCGCCGAAACACTGACGATACCGAGGCGCTTGGCTATGGCGCTCTGCACGCCGCCGCCCGTGCGGATTTTCAAGCCTTTGAGTTGAGATACCTGGGTGACCGCTTGGCGCGTATGCATCATGCCGGGGCCATGGCTAAACAACGCCAGCAACTTGACGCCCTTATGCTCGTTGAACTTGGCGAGATGCTTTTCGTGGATGCGCCAATAAGCCCGCGACATCTGCTCAGCATTGCCATCGAGGCCCGGGAGTTCGACGATATCGGTGAACACGAACCGGCCGGTGGTGTAGCCGTGGGTAATCCAGGCCATGTCGGCGATACCGGTGCGCACACGATCAAGCAAATCGCGCGGGTTGATCGGCGGGTAAGTCGTCTTGATCTTGATGCTTCCCTTGCCGGCGTCTTCGGCCTGCTTAACCCATTGCGGCCAGCCCTCGGAGTTCATCGAGTGCTTGGGACCCGCATATGTTTCGAGCCGAATGGTCGACTCGGCGCTGGCCACGCTCGAGAACGCGAACATGATTGCGGCAACAGTGACGTAAACGAGGTTTCTTCTGGCTGAAGTCATGAAATCCTCCCTATGTGATTTCAGTGCACGCAGGAACCTGCGTGCCGTTAGGTGAGGCGATCATAAAGTCTGCCTACCCGCAGAACAACAGAGCCGCCGCATAACCTCGATCCCCATCGCTTTCTCGCGATACCGTCTTGATGTCCCCTATATGTTCACGACGGTCGCGGCGGCCGCGTCGCGTGTGTCGCTTGTCGTAAGCCTTTCCATGCAGACACGATCCAGGCCGTCGACGGGTTGGGCAGCAACCAGGTCTCTCGACGAACGATCCGATCTCACCCGCCGGCGACTAGTAGATGAGTTCGTCTTCGCCCTTGCTGTCGGCGATTATGGTCTCGCCCCTATCGGCCAAGTCTTTCGCGACCACGACCATAGCACCTTGGGCTTCGTCGACGTCGCGCAGGCGAACCGGTCCGAGCGCTTCCATATCTTCGCGCATGATCTTGCCCGCTCGTTCGGACATATTGCTGAAGAACAGATCGCGCAGGTCTTCAGACGCGCCTTTGAGCGCTAATCCCAGCTTGTCCTTTTCAACCGTACGCAACAGCATCTGGACGCTCGCCGGATCCAACTTGCTGAGATCTTCGAACGTGAACATCAGCGCCCTGATACGTTCCGCCGAGTCGCGGTTACTCTCCTCCAGAGAGTCGAGAAATTTCTTCTCGGTAGCGCGATCGAAGTTGTTGAAGATATCGGCCATTGAATCGTGCGGATCGCGCCGGGACGTGCGCGCAAGATTGGCCATGAATTCGCTACGCAGTGTTTCCTCGAGAGTCTGGAGGATTTCCTTGCGCACACCCTCCATGTTCAGCATGCGATTGATCACGTCCATCGCCGTTTCTTCCGGCAATACCGCCAGCACGCGGGCAGCGTGATCGGGATCGAGTTTGCCGAGCACGACCGCGATCGTTTGCGGGTATTCATTCTTGAGATAGGCGGCCAGCATCGCTTCGTTGACGTTGCCTAATTTTTCCCACAGCGTCCGCCCGGCGGGACCGCGCAGTTCCTCCATGACATCATCGGCGCGTTCGCCAAGCGCTTGGCGCAGGATCCGCTCGGTGCCCTCGTAGGTACCGACCAGCGCCCCGGTCGACGACGGGCGGCTGACGAATTCGGTAAACACATCCTCCACCACCTCGGCCTCCATCTTGCCGAGGTTGGCCATCGCCTGGGAGATCTCCTTGATCTCCTCTTCGTCCATTTTCGAGAACATCGTGACCGACTGCTGCTCGTTAAGCGCGAGCATCAACACGGCCGCCTTTTGCGGGCCGGATAATCGTCTTGTTGCTGTTTCCGTCACCGTTGCTGTCTACGTATGACCGAATTTCAGTATGCCGCGCAGGCCGCGAGAGGAATATTCGGGAAACGCACTAGAGGACTACGGAGTGTGATCTAGATTTGCCTATGCACTCCCAATTTCTCTGCGACGGGTACGTAACCGCGAGCGATCAACGGCGATTAATCGATTGATGACCCGCAACCGGAAAAATGTGAGTACCTCAAAATAAATAGGGGTTTACCCGTCAATTTGTGACGCGCATCACTGTGGGATTACCTCGAATCACGTACAAATCGGGCCAACAACGAAACGATGAGGCCCGAATGACCCTGGCGACGACCCATTTTGCATCAGTCGAGCACGACCTGCGGCAACCATTGCACGCCGCACAAATGTTCGTTGACGCGATGCGTACGCGCCTGAACGAAGACCCCTCGTCATTACATATTCTGGGGCTGCTGGAGCGTTCGATCCGCACCTCGCAAAGCATGCTGTCTGGCTTAAGCGACGCCACCCTGATCGAGAGCGGGCACGTCGAGCCTGAAGTTCAGTTGTTCGATGCCAACGAGATCATTGCGGATGTTTGCGACCAGTGCCGGCCGTTCGCCGACGAAAAGGGTATCAGCCTTCGCGTGTTCGACCCCCGGGGTATGGCGCTAACCTATAGCGATCCGCAGTTGCTGCGACGCATGGTCCAAAACCTGGTGTCTAACGCGATCAAGTTTACCGACGCCGGTGGCATCCTGGTCGGAATCCGGCGGCGCCAAGGATCGCTCCGCATCGAGGTTTGGGACACCGGATCCGGAATCCCTGTGGAACAGCAGAGCCAGGTATTCGACCAGTTCTTCCAGGCCAACCAGGACCAGGATCGTGATCGTGGCCTGGGATTGGGGCTCGCAAACGTGCGTCACATTGCCGCACTGCTCGGACATAAGATCGAGGTCAGTTCGACCTTCGGCCGCGGATCGGTATTCGCTATTAGCCTCGACGATGCGAACACCAAGCATACCGCGAGCGACCGCTCGACATTCCGCCTAGCGTCTTAGAGGCCAACCCGAAACTAGTTGAGTGATTTCAGTCGGTTGTGGCTTACTCGGTTGTGTCAAAGCAAACGAGGAGGCACAACATGTGGACCGAAATCACTCGCCCGAATTATGAGCGCCGTGGCGGGCGCTACGCAAGCGACCTGACGGATCGAGAGTGGGCGTTGATCGCGCCGCTCATGCCGCCGCGCAGGAAGATCGGCCGGCCGAGGACGACGGACCTGCGCCATGTCATGGATGCGGTCATGTACATGGCCTCGACGGGCTGCCAGTGGGCGATGTTGCCGAACGACTTCCCTCCGCCTTCCACGGTCCAGCGCTATTTCTACGACTGGCGCTCCAACGGCCTGCTGGAGAGCATCAACCATCACCTGGTCATGGCGGCCCGGGAGCTGGAAGGACGCGAGGCCGGCCCGAGCGCCGGGGTGATCGACAGCCAGAGCGTGAAAACCACGGAAAGCGGTGGTGTTCGGGGCTATGACGCGGGCAAGAAGATCAAGGGCCGCAAGCGTCACATCGTCACCGATACACTCGGCCTGCTGGTCGGCCTGATCGTGCACGCAGCCGATATCCAGGACCGCGACGGCGCGCCCGAGGTCCTCAAATCGATCCGTCATCGCTTCCCCCGGCTGCGTCACCTCTTCGCCGACGCCGCCTACGCGGGACCGAAACTCGAGGGCGCCCTTGAGGTCATCGGCCGCTGGAAGCTCGAGATCATCAAGCGCTCAGACACCGCCCAGGGCTTCGAGCTCCTGCCCAGACGATGGGTCGTCGAGAGGACCTTCGCCTGGCTCAACCGATGCCGTCGACTGGCCAAGGATTGGGAGAAATCAATCGCCTCCGCACAGGCATGGATTCTTGTCGCCAACATCCGACTCCTCACAAGGCGGCTCGCAAGGTACTGTTATCAAACATAGAGTTTCGAGTCGGACTCTTAAGCAGAAACCAACCGATCCAAGTGACACGGTGTCGGTGCGCTGGCGCCTATGCTGTTTGCGACGGCGCGGGTTATCGGGCAGCCCGCGATCGATCGATCCGGTTGCCGGGATCAGCGGAAGTTAGAGCGCGGGTGGCCTCGGTTCATCTGAAACTGGTTCACTGTGCGCCGGCAGGTGGGCCGTGCCCCATTGGTGCATAGCATCAAAGAACCTGTCTAGCGCCTTGGCCTTAACCGTCGCGCTGTACTCCACACGCGGCGGCACTTCGGCAAAGACCTGACGCAAAACCAGACCGTCGGCCTCAAGGTGGCGCAATTGTTTGGTCAGCATGGTCTGGGTAATGCCCTCGATGCTGCGATGCAGTTGGTTGAACCGGGCCGTCCCACCAAAGATGAGATGGCGCAGAATCAACAATTTCCATTTGCCCCCAATCATGCGCACCACGTCTTCGATGCGGCATACGGGTTCCAATAACGGCACATTCATCCCAATACTCCAGTTTCGATAGTAAGTACCAATATTCTGCCTACTTGTAATTCTATTGTTCAATGGCGACCTTAGGCCAATCGGCTCGACGCGTCGATCCCTGAGGAGGAAGCCCATGAAACTCTACCACCAGCCCTGGTCGCCCAACTGCCAGAAGGTGCTGATTGTCATCAATGAACTTGGCATCACCGACGAGGTTGAGATCATTCACTACAACCCGTTCGAGCAGCGCGAGGACTGGTTCCTGGCACTAAACCCGTCCCACAAGGTTCCAGTTCTGGTCGACGACGAAACCGTATTGTGGGAATCGGCAGCGATCGTTATGCATCTGGCGACTAAATATGGCGGCCTTCTTCCGGCTGATGCCGGCGACCGCAGCACCGCGACCACGCTGCTTGCGTATGAGAGTTGCAACATTGCACCAACGATTGGCGGCGAGGGCTTGTTTGGTGAAATGTACAAGCCCGCCGATCAACAGGACGCCGGTTACCTTTCACGCATGCAGGAGCGGCTCGCCGGTCGTTTGGCGGTGCCGCCATCAAGGCTTGGGCCGAGCGGGTGAGCACGCGGCCTGCGGTCCAAAAAGTCTACCAAGAGGTCGCTGAAGCCATGGGAGGTGGTTGAACGCGCGCACGGGCGTCGCTCCGGCGTTGACTTAAACGGGGTGACGCCGCCGGCTTTCGTTGCCGTCCGGCGGGGCCTTTGGGCGGGTTTGTGCCGGACGCGGTCTGTTCGCACTCGGGCTGGGGCGTATCGCTCTATTTCCAGGACGCCTTCCCGGACGCGCGTCTGATCAATCTATTCGAGTGGTACTACTACGGTGAGGGTGCCGACGTGGTTTCTGGCCGACCCAGGACGTGACCGACGACAGAATACCAAGCCTCGGCGGCCCACATCCATCTAGCCGTACCATTCGTGCTGTCGTGGTTGATGATGGAATGTATGGCCGCCGGGTGCGTGGTGATCGCATCGGATATTGCGCCGGTACGCGAAATGATTATCGACGGTGACAACGGCATCTTGGTCTTTTTTCTCTGCCCAGCAAATTGCAGAACGAGTTGACGGGGCGATCGATCATCCGGATCGAATGGCGGAAATGCGGCAGAATGCGCGTGACACCATCGTCAAACGCTATACCCGGGCCGATTTTGCTGCCAAGACATCTGGCGTTGATAAGCGACGTCGGTAACAATCGGTTGCCACCGAGACTCGCCGACGATGACCAATAGGATGCTGATATGGCCGCCCGCCACGATGCCGCGCAATAGATGATCCTTCTTTTCTCTAAGAACGATTATTACTCCCAGCGCGCCCAAGGCTTCGCACGTGCCGCGTTTGACGAGCACATAGTTGCCTACGCAGGTCGGCGCGGTGATCCCCTGCCGGAGATTCCCTCTGATCGAAGATGGGAGTGGGTGATCTCGTTTTTATCACCGTGGATTGTGCCAACCTGGCTACTCGAGAATGCTGATACCGCTATTAACTTTCATCCGGGCACCCACGACTACCCGGGAACGGGTTGCTACAACTTCGCGCTCTACGAGGAAGCCAAAGTCTACGGTTGCGTTTGTCATCACATGGCCGAGAAAGTCGACACCGGGGTAATTATCGAAGAGAAGACGTTCCCAACGATTGGCGTCGACAGCGTCGAGCAGCTTAAACAACGCACAATGGAGGGAATGGTCGGTCTGTTCGAGAAAATCGTTTCAGCGATCGCTCACGGTGAGGAACTGCCGACGGCTCCGATCGCCTGGTCGAGACGCCCGTTCACGCGGCACGATTTGGAAGACCTCCGTAAGATAAATGCGGACATGTCGGCCGAAGAAATACGCCGCCGCGTTCGTGCCGTCACCTACCCCGGATTTCCAGGTGCTGAAATCGAAATCGGCGGTGTCTCATTCCGAAGCGATGTACCTGATCGCCAGCCAATTGCTTAGTGCGGGTCGCTGTCCTAGTAGTACGAGGGGTGCTCCCATCGGCGAAGTATGAAGTTGGCTTCTGACTTGTCGTCGCCCGAATAGTCTAGCGTTTCGAGGTGGTCGACCACGAGGCGGTGCCATTCCAGATGCACGTTGATCTCGAACAGCAATGTCACGGTCTCGCGGGGCGGGTGGTGACCGGGGCCGAGCGGGTGTGCACGCGGCCTGCGGTCCAAAAAGTCTACCAAGAGGCCGCTGCAGCCATGGGAGGTGGTTGAACGCGCGCACGGGCGTCGCTCCGGCGTTGACTTAGACGGGGTGACGCCGCAGGCTTTCGTTGCCGTCCGGCGGGGCCTTTGGGCGGGTTTTCTGGTAACGAACCCCGCCGCATCTCATCATGCGCGTTTTGTTCCTGCATCCGAATTTCCCCGCCCAGTACCGCCACGTCGCGGCGGCGCTGGCCAAGGATTCGCAGAATGAAATCGTCTACGGAACGAGCCAGAAGCAAGGCAATATTGTCGGCGTTCGAAAAGTCCTGTTCGAGCCGCACCGTAAAGTACGAAAGGACACCCATCCCTATTTGCGAACAACCGAGGAAGCCGTTCTCAATGGCCAGGCGGTATACCGCATGGCCAAAGCACTCAAACAGCAAGGCTTTGTGCCGGACGTGGTCTGTTCGCACTCGGGCTGGGGCGTATCGCTCTATATCAAGGATGCCTTCCCCGACGCCCGCTTAATCAATCTGTTCGAATGGTATTACAACGCACAAGGTGCCGACGTCGGTTTCTGGCCGAACGAGACCGTAACCGACGACGAACATCTCACCGTACGGACTCGCAACGCGCCTATCCTGCTTGATCTCATGAACGTTGATTGGGGCTATTGCCCAACCAACTGGCAGTGGCAACAATTTCCTTCGCTCGTGCAAGCCAAACTCAGCGTGCTGCACGAGGGTATCGACACCAACTTCATGGTTCCGGCACCCGGCGCGCGCATCAAACTCCCCGACCTCGACCTTAGCCATACCGACGAGATCATCACTTATGTCGCCCGGGGTATGGAACCCTATCGTGGATTCCCGGAATTCATGCGCGCCGCGCGGCTTATTCAGCAACGGCGACCAAGCGCGCACATCGTCGTCGTCGGTGCCGATCGCGTGGCCTACGGAAAGAAGCTGCCGGGCGGTCAAACCTACAAGGAAAAGATGCTCGACGAGCTCCAGCTCGACACCGGTCGCATTCACTTCACCGGCTTGTTGCCCTATCCCCACTATCTGCAGGTTGTCCAAGCCTCAGCGGCCCACATCTATCTGACCGTGCCGTTCGTACTGTCATGGTCGATGATGGAGTGTATGGCAGCCGGATGCGTGGTGGTGGCGTCGGATACCGCGCCGGTGCGTGAAATGATTATCGACGGTGATAACGGCTTGTTGGTTGATTTCTTCTCGGCCGAACAGGTTGCCGAGCGCGTCGACGCGGTGATCGACCACCCCAATCGGATGGCCGAGATACGACACAATGCGCGCCAAACCATCGTGCGAAACTACGCGTTGAGCGACTTGCTACCCACGCATCTGACGCTGATCGACGATGTCGCCAACCGGCGCCTGCCCCCGAGGCTCGCCGGACAAGATTAGTAAATCAGCGCGATTTGGCGGTTTGACATGTCGAGCTAGCGATCCCCGTGTGACAGGCAGAGCCGCGTCCGTCTATCGCCGGAAAATATAATTGGCCTCGGTTTTGTCATCGACGACGTAGCCCAGCGATTCGAGGTAATCGACGACCAGGCGGTGTCCTTCCAGGTGGACATTGATCTCGATCAGCAGCGTCGCGGTCTCGAGCTGCTCGAGCGTTTTCATGCCCCCGGCGATGACTTTGTCTTCGAATCCGTCGACATCGATTTTGATATGCGTGGGAACGGGCATGCCGGCCTCGACCATGTCGTCGATCGTGGTAGAGATGCAGCCTTGACGATGAACCGGGACGAACGCTTCGAATTGGGCGGCAAAAGCGTCGCGGGTGGTGACCGCGTGTTCGAATCCATGAAGCGCTTGGCCGGCGGCAAATGACGACAGGTTGAGGGTATCGAATTTGGCCTCGTCTGAGATCGCGACGCTGTAGGCGATCACCTCATCGATCAGGCTATTCACGACAATGTTCTTGTTCAGCACAGCGTAGTTTTGCGATTCGGGTTCGCAGGCAAAAACGCGTATGCCTCGCGTTTTGGCGGCCCAAATCGAGTACATACCGACATTGGCGCCGACATCCAGGAGAACGTCGGTCTTCGCGAACCCGGCGATCCAATCCAAGGTTTTCGGTTCGTTGATATAGATTCGGTCAGCCCGCCAATTTGTCGCCGCCGTTGGCGTGCAGAAAATAACCTTCGTGCCTTCATGCTCGACGACGCGAACCGGGTTGATCGCCTCATATTCATCGATCGTAAGATCTACCGAGCGAACATTGAGCGGCGCATTCATGGCTGACTCCGCTAGAGCGTTTTCCTATCATTTGCGGTCATAGCCGGCAGGCTAGCGATGGGTTGACTCCCGGGGAAGCCCGCCGACGCGATGCCGACCCCATCATGGTCAACGAACTCCCTTAATTATGCGTTAAGCGGTGCTCCCTTATTGTTTGGGAAGCAACCCGCGAGGAGCATTCCGATGTTTGGTGAGGGCAACCCGTTCGACCATTCGATCGCACGTATTGGCGATCAACTAATTTGCGATCAGCCGTTCCCGCACTTCTACGTCGAGGACGTGTTTAGTGCGGACGTGTTTGCGAAAATTCACGATTATTGGCCTGCGCCGGAGCACTTTCACAGTTCGCTAGAAGCCGGTGGCATGGAGCCGGAGCGGTTTTATTTCCGGCTTGGGGCAGCTGAAATAAAGGCACTTGACCCCGAAAAGCGCATTTTTTGGGAATCGATGGCGGCCTGGCTTACAAGCAGCAGACTGCTCGACCTTTCCGTATCCAAATATGGCGAGAAGATTACGTCGCGTTTGACGGAAATGTTCGGCGGCACGAACTGGGCCGCTGCGCAAATCCAACCCCTCACGCGCTTCAACATCAGCCTGGTATGGGATGTCACGGGCTACCGGCTGCTCCCCCATGCGGACGATCCACGCGTCCTGTTGAACTATCTGTTCTACCTGCCACCGGACGCGTCTCAGCGTGATCTTGGGACCACGATCTACGCCCCAAAAGACCCCACCTATGTGAGCCGCGGCGAAGCTCGGCACCATCGCGAGAATTTCAACGCCCTCAAGACATTTCCCTATCTACCGAACTCGATGTTTTCCTTCGTGCGCACGCCACGATCGTTTCACGGAATGGAGGGCGTAAACACCACCAATACAACCCGGAAGCTCATGTTTTACAGCCTGATGCTGCACGACGAGGCGATCGAGGCCGCCAATGTCAACGCTCCGGCAACGGCGCTCGCCTGACAACCATCATCAGAGAAGCGCAATAGTTTGGAAGGTTAAGGTGAAGCTGCAACCCGGTCGTGGTCGCCGTCGTCGAGCAATCGCCGGCACAATTCGATCACCCGCTCCTGATCCTTCACGGACAACCCGGTCGAGCACGGCAATGCCACGAATCGGCTCGCCAGTCGATCCGAGGCCTCCAACGGTTCGCTGAGGGCATCGGCGTAAGGCAATTGTCGATGAAGCGGCTGCCAGAATAGCCGACCCTCGACCTCATCTGATCTTAACCCGGCTACCAGCGCCGTCGGGGAGATCGGCCTGTCCACGATCGCCACCCCGCTTATCCAACAAGCGCTCTCTGCCCATGGCACGATCGGGGTCGAGGCAACGCCGGGGATCTCGGCAAAGGCGTCGGCATAACGATCGCGAATACGCCGCTTGGCCGCAACCAGCTCTGCCAGCTGCTCCATCTGCGCACAGCCAACCGCCGCTTGCAGATTGGTCATCCGATAATTAAAGGCGATCCTATCATGCGTGTAGGCCTGGCCCGCGCGGGCGGTCGTGGTCAAATGGCGCACGCGCTCGACAAGCGCTGTATCGGGACCGGTTACGGCACCGCCGCCGCCGGCGGTAAGGGTCTTATTGCCATTGAACGAAAACACAGTGAGGTCCGCGCCGACGCCGCCAACCGGGTGATCCCGGCACGTCGCGCCCAGCGCAGCGGCGCCATCGGCCACAATGGGAACGTCAAAGCGCCGCGCGATGTCGCCAATCGCTTCGAGATCGGCGGGGTGCCCGAGCGCATGAACGGGCATGATCGCCGCCACCCGCCGCTGGGTTTGTTTGTGTCGAATAATGCCGTCATGCCGCTCAACGTCGCGAGCAAAAACCTGTGCGAGTCGCGCCGCGTCCAGGGTCCAACTCTCTTCGTCGATATCAAGCAGCCAGGGTACTGCACCCGCCATAGCCACGGCATTGGCACTGGCAATAAAGGTGTAGCCAGGTACCACGACCAGATCGTCGCGCGACACGCCGACCGCCACCAACGCAGCGTGAAGACCCGCCGTGCCCGTATTCGTCGCAGCAGCAACCTCGGTACCAGCAGCAGCAGCCACCAAGGCTTCAAATCGATCGACAAAGGGGCCGACGGATGAGACGAAATTTGTCTCAATGCATTGTTGGAGGTAGGCAGCTTCGTTGCCGCCGAGATTTGGCTCGGCGAGCGGAATCATCGGCACGAGCTGTTCTCAGTGCTAGTGGATGAAATCCAACATATGGTACCCATACGACGGCTTGCCGAGTTCGCCGGTGAGGCGCGCGAAGCGCGGCGATGCCCCAAGAGACCGTTGGGCATCGGAAGCTTTGCGTAACGCGGCCGGTGAGTTCGGCAAGCCGCACTGTGGGTCGCCTATCCCGGTCCCCCGGTGCGTCGAAACCCCTCGACGATGCCCAATGGTCTCTTGGGGCATCGCCTGCGGGCTTCCTCCTGCCGAGCTACCGGGATACGCGATCATATGGGTACCATATGTTGGATTCCATCCACTAGGCCGTACGCAACGGTCGGACGTCGGCAGCGGCGGATTGAGCCGTGCGTTCACGAAGGGATTTCTTCGGCGACGCGGAAGTCGCGCTCGTTATTAATGTCGATTGCCTCAAGCGTGCCAATGATCAGGGGTGCAAAATTCTTGTGGTTGACAATCAAGGCCTGCTCGTTGGCCGGGTTTAGAAGGTACCGGCTCCACGACATAAGGACGACCGGATTGGAACAGTATAGCGGCGGCAAATCCTGGCGTCGCTCCGGTTTGGAGACGACATCGAGGTATTCGTGCATGCCACCCTTCGCATCCGGTTCAAACATGTACAGGGGGTGTTGATCGACCGCGACGACACTCACGACCGAATCGACCCCGACGTCGAGCTTGGCCAAGCCGTCGTCAATGTGGTGTGCCGAGCGCAGGGGAGAAGTGGGCTGCAGGTAGGCAACGGCATCGGGCTTCCAGCCCTCATCGTCGTCCAAACGGCCCAACACATTGCGAACAACACTCATCGCCGTCGCTTCGTTGGAAGCGAGTTCGGCCGGTCGTAAGAATGGTACGTCAGCGCCGTGCGCACACGCGATCGCGGCGACCTCTTCGGAGTCGGTCGACACAATGACGCGGTCTAACCGGCTCGCGAGTGCCGCTTCGATGGCGTGAGCCACCAGAGGTTTTCCGGCAAGCGGTCGGATGTTTTTGCGCTTGACTTCGGAGGAGCCAATGCGCGCTGGAATCAGGCCGAGGGTTTGCATCGCCGCTACTCCGCCGCGATTGCTCCGGGTTGCTTGAAGGAGACGGGAAAATAGCAGCGCCGGCAAATGTCCATCTCGCGGTAGCGTCCTTCCGCGTGGATGCGGCGAGTGTTCTTATATTTCTCTCCGTTCCAGATGTCGTAAAGACCCTCGCGCCGCCAATCACCAACCACGGTTTCGTCGTCATTGTCGAAACAGCAGATCGTGATATTGCCATTGGCCTTGAGAAACATTCGGTGGAAGGGCTGTGCGCAATGAAAGCCTGGAACTTCCGGATACTCTCCACTGACGGTTGAATCGCGTTCGGTGTACCAGCTGTAGCCAACCGCATCGACGATGCCGTCCCACATCACGCTCAGAGCCTGGAACTGACGCATCCACTTGGGATCGTCGTACATCACCATCGATACGCGCACCTGGCAGCCCGGACGAATTTCGTCGCGGAGCTTGGCAAAACCATAAAGGTTGTCGATGACGCGCCCCAACGTGGCCCCGACCCGCTGAGTTTCATAGTCGCGCGGATTGACGGCGTCGAAGGAAACAAAAACGCCGTCAACGCCAGCTTCGAGGAGCGCGCGAGCGTTTTTCTCGGTAAGCGCTGATCCATTTGAATTCATCAAAACGTCGACAAAGCCGTTTTGCTTAGCGTACGCGACCTGCCAGGCAACATCCTTGTGTAACAAGGGCTCACCCAAATAGTTGAGCTTCACCGATTTGGCGCCATGTTCAGCACCTTGATCGATAATCGAGAGGCATATTGCGGTCGGGTGAGGAACGCCCACTCGTCGAAATTACCTTGCTCTACCATCAACGTACGCGGACACATCGGACATTTCAGATTGCAATGTGTGGTGGTCTCGATGTCGAGGTGCAGGGGAAAATCTCGCGCGACTTTGCTTTTCGGGATGTCAACCCAATCACGTCGATATTGGTGATAGGCCTCCGGCCGATGCTGTTTCCATCCATCGTCGAAAATGATCTCGCTATAGGTCGCGTTAGCGTCGAATTCCCAGTCTTTTTGAGCGTTCTCGGCACGTTTGGGCGCCACGAAACGAGCGATGTTTTTGGCTGTTGTTTCCATGCGAGGCGATATCCAGTGTAACGGGCGGGCGGTATCGGATATTTTTGCCCGAACTTGGTTAATGAACGGTTAGGTAGTGAAGAATGCTCAGGTGATCGCTTCTCCAGCCGCGTAATCGCGCTGGGCCGACCGCCCGACAATCTCCCAAAAATCCATTGGCGAGCGGCCCCCGGCGGGACGTTTGGCGATGATTTTGTCAGGCGACAAAATCTCACCTCGGCGAATAGCGGCGCGGGCTACCAAACTTTTGCGGATGACAGTGCGATTACCCAATTCCGAGGGTGCTGGTGCTTTGTCAGGACCACCAAGCGCCTGCTCGACCTCGCGTATCGCCGTCACCATCGCCGCCATTTCGGGAGGCTCGACCGACGCTTTGTGATCGGGACCCTCTAGCCCGCGATCGAGCGTTAGGTGTTTCTCGATGATGCCGGCGCCACGTGCGACCGCTGCGATCGGAACCGTAATACCGCGCGTGTGGTCGGAGTAGCCGATTGGGATATCGAAGCTATCAGCCAACGTGTCCATAGCGCGGAGATTCACGTCGATCAGTGGTGCAGGATACTCGGTCGTGCAATGAAGCAGGGTGACCCGCTGTCGCAGTATTTCGCGAGTGTCGGGGCGTTCGAAATTTTTCTGAAACGCCGGCATCGATGGAATCGCGTTCGCCTCGGCATAGCCAAACCCAATCACCGCCAGTGCCCCGGAAACATCCTCCAGATCACTCATCCCGGTTGATAGGATAATCGGCAACCCGGTCCGCGCGGCCTTCAGCAGCAGCGGCCCGTTGGTAATCTCACCCGAAGGAATCTTTAGCCGGCGCACGCCGAGATCGACCAATACGTCGATGGATTGTTCGTCAAACGGGGTCGATAGGAATTCAATGCCCCGGGTTGCACAGTGATAGTGAGTATCTGCGGGCCGGTTCCCTCGGAGTGACCTGACCCGCACAGCGATAGACGCATCTAGACTGATAGGGCCGGCCGTCCTTGGGTGGCTTGACCCACACTCAGATCGACCGAGATGTCATTCCCCGGACATGTCGGCCACCCGGGGGCAACCGGTTGAGGTTCCGACCTCGACCGACATCGTGACCTGATGAGAGCCCGGCCTTGGGCGCCCCGTCACTGTCGTGTCCGACATCGGCTGAGTTCGGAGCCAACCCCTCCACCCATCATAGACCAGGGGGCGGACATGGCGACTACAACAGCCGACAACATCCAGATCATCGGTGGCGTCGACACCCACCAGGACCTGCACACCGCCGCCGTCGTGAGCCACGACGGAACGGTGCTTGGTACCGAATCGTTCTCCACCACCCGAGCCGGCTACCGGGCGATGCTTCGCTGGTTCCGCTCTCATGGCGAGCTGCTTCGTGTAGGAGTGGAATCCACCGGTACCTACGGAGCCGGCATCACCCGGCACCTGGCACTCTCGGGTATCCCCGTGCTCGAGGTGACCGGGCCGGACCCAGCCAGCCGAAGAGCCAAGGGCAAGGACGATGCCCTGGATGCGATCTCCGCGGCCGAGGCGGCGCGCACAAGACGCCGGGTCCAGGTGGCCAAAGACCGTTCCGGCAGCGTGGAAGCCCTGCGGGTGCTGCGAACAACGCGAAAGACGGCAATCAAGTGCCGCCGCGCGGCCCTGCAACAACTCTACAACACCATCGTTGCCGCACCGGAGGAAGTGCGTGACCAGGTCCGCAACCTCACCCGCATGCAGCGCCTCCGTACCTGTGCGGCCTGGAGGCCGGACACGGTCGGCTATCGAGACCCGGTGGTCGCGACCAAGCTCTCCCTGAAGTCCCTCGCCCGCAGAATCCTCGACATCAACGACGAGATCGCTGAACTCGACCGGTTCATCGTCCCCTTGGTCGAGGAGCTCGCCCCCAGTCTGCTCGAGCTCGAAGGCGTGGGCACCGAAAACGCAGGCGCAGTAATGGTCGCCGTTGGGGATAACCCGGATCGGCTCCGCTCCGAGGCGAGCTTCGCCATGATGTGCGGCGTCTGCCCGATCCCCGCATCGAGTGGGAAGACGCAACGCCACCGTCTCAACCGCGGAGGCAACCGCCAAGCCAACTCCGCCCTGCACATGGTCGTCGTGTGCCGAATGCGAACCGACGAGCGGACCCGAGCCTATGTCGCTCGCAGGACCCTGGAGGGGCTGTCCAAACGCGAGATCATGCGCTGCCTGAAGCGTTACGTGGCCCGCGAGATCTACCGCGTCCTCACGGCCCCATCGAGTGCTTGACAAACATGAGAGCGTCCGATGATGCGCCGATGCAACGTTGGAGTTAGCTCGAGCGCGCGTAGCATCGCCAGTTGACTCTTCCCGGCGTCGGTTGTCTGAAGCTGGTAAGCCGCTTTTGGGGCATCCGCACAAAACAGTCTATCGGCGATGAAAGTTTGAAATTTGACGATGTCGGCACCGGCATCGGCGGCGGCCTCAACCAGGCCTAGCGCAAGATCCAACGAACCGTTGTGGTTGACGCCGGCTTCAGCGATCACGATGGTCGGTGCAACAGATTTACCGTGCAGATCTGGCCGACCGCGCCGGTCGGTCAAGTGAAGTACTCGTCGAACTCGGCGTTGGCTCGGTCGAGATCCTGTTTCTGCCCGATGTCACACCAGTAACCATCGAGCTTGTGGACGGCAACGCGCTCACCGCCTTCCATCAGCCCGGCCAACACCTGCGGCATATCCACAGGCTCGCCATCACCCAACGTACGCACCGCGTTTGGGCTCAGCACATAGATGCCCGCGTTGATGAAGTAGCTCTGCGTCGGCTTCTCTGAGATTGCACACAAGTAGCCGGACTCGGATTCCACCACGCCATAGGGAATTGAAATATGTTGTTCTCGCACACACACCGTCGCGCAGGCCCCGCTTGCCTTGTGGGAACCGAGCAGTTGAACAAAGTCGAGATCAGTAAGAACGTCGGCATTCATCACCAGGATTGGTGACTTCGGCTCTTCCGGCAGCAGCGATATGGCGCCGGCAGTGCCCAGCGGTGCGTTCTCACGCAGATATCGGATCTCGATGCCCCAATCAGCGCCGTTGCCGAAATAGTTTTCTATCATCTCGCCGAGATAGTTGACCGAGAGCCAAATGCGACCCAATCCCTGGGCTGCAAAATTGCTTACGATGGTATCGATGATCGGACGCGATCCAACCTCGAGCAGCGGCTTGGGACGCGCATCGGTCAACGGTGCGAGTCGTTTGCCGTTTCCGCCTGCCATCAGAACAACCTCGGCATCGCCGAAACTGGCATCTCCATGCGGGCGCACGAAAGCATCCGAATCGGGCCAAACGCGCTTACGCGTATTTGCTCCGGAATGCTGGTTGACTGGCTCTAAAACGTCGTACGTCAAAGCCACGCTGTCACTCCCCGCCCTTTATGGGCAATAACGTGCGTCAGGAGTGTGTCGTACGATGGTTATTTTTTGGTTAATCGACGATTTAGATGTCGTGGCGCTCGGCGTGAAATTGCCTGAGGTTTTCGGGGGTGCGGTACCAGTCGATCGTCTCCCTTAGCCCTTCGCGCAGGCCATCAAGCCCGCCATAGGCCGGTGACCAATCGAGCAATTCGCGGGCTCGACTGTTGTCGGCCCACAAGCGTTCGACTTCGCTCTGTTTTGGTCGCAGCCGATTCTCCCGGGTTGCGATCTCCGGCGTAATCGCCATGATTTCGCCGATTAGCGCCACCGCGTCGGCGATGGATATCTCGAAATCGCTTCCCAAATTTATCGTTTCGCCGAGCGCTATGCCCGGTTGGGATGCGGCAACCATTCCGGACACCGTGTCGCTGACGTAACTGAAGTCACGCGTCGGGTGGATCGCACCGAGTTCGACCGTCGTTCGTCCGGCGGCGAGTTGGGTGATGATTGTTGGCAGGACGGCGCGCGTGGATTGACGCGGCCCATAGGTATTAAACGGACGCGCGATGGTCACAGGTAATTCAAACGCGCGAGAAAATGACAATGCCAACTGATCCGACGCTATCTTGGTCGCCGCGTAGGGAGATTGTGCGTTGAGCGGATGATTCTCGGTGATCGGAACCGCCTGGGCGGTCCCATACACTTCACTCGTTGACGTAACCACGGTTTTTGCCACGGCCGCGTCGCGTGCCGCGGAAAGGACGTTCAGAGTGCCCGATATGTTGGTATCGACATAGGACTGCGGGGCTTCATATGAGTAGGGGATACTGATCAACGCTGCCAGGTGAAGCACGCGGTCGCACCCAGCCACCGCCGCCCTAACGCGATCGGCATCGCGTATGTCTCCAGAGAATATTTCGACGCCCTCGAGGCGCGCCGCGTCGATGGTGTCGAGCCAACCCGCCCGACCAAACGAATTGTAAAGAACAAAAGCGCGCACTTCGTGACCATGACTCACCAGTCTCTTAGAGTCCGACTCGAAACTCTATGTTTGATAACAGTACCTTGCGAGCCGCCTTGTGAGGAGTCGGATGTTGGCGACAAGAATCCATGCCTGTGCGGAGGCGATTGATTTCTCCCAATCCTTGGCCAGTCGACGGCATCGGTTGAGCCAGGCGAAGGTCCTCTCGACGACCCATCGTCTGGGCAGGAGCTCGAAGCCCTGGGCGGTGTCTGAGCGCTTGATGATCTCGAGCTTCCAGCGGCCGATGTCCTCAAGGGCGCCCTCGAGTTTCGGTCCCGCGTAGGCGGCGTCGGCGAAGAGGTGACGCAGCCGGGGGAAGCGATGACGGATCGATTTGAGGACCTCGGGCGCGCCGTCGCGGTCCTGGATATCGGCTGCGTGCACGATCAGGCCGACCAGCAGGCCGAGTGTATCGGTGACGATGTGACGCTTGCGGCCCTTGATCTTCTTGCCCGCGTCATAGCCCCGAACACCACCGCTTTCCGTGGTTTTCACGCTCTGGCTGTCGATCACCCCGGCGCTCGGGCCGGCCTCGCGTCCTTCCAGCTCCCGGGCCGCCATGACCAGGTGATGGTTGATGCTCTCCAGCAGGCCGTTGGAGCGCCAGTCGTAGAAATAGCGCTGGACCGTGGAAGGCGGAGGGAAGTCGTTCGGCAACATCGCCCACTGGCAGCCCGTCGAGGCCATGTACATGACCGCATCCATGACATGGCGCAGGTCCGTCGTCCTCGGCCGGCCGATCTTCTTGCGCGGCGGCATGAGCGGCGCGATCAACGCCCACTCTCGATCCGTCAGGTCGCTTGCGTAGCGCCCGCCACGGCGCTCATAATTCGGGCGAGTGATTTCGGTCCACATGTTGTGCCTCCTCGTTTGCTTTGACACAACCGAGTAAGCCACAACCGACTGAAATCACTCAACTAGTTTCGGGTTGGCCTCTCAACGAGATGCGAGCCGATAAAGCCTTCGGCACCGGTAACCAGGATCTTATCGCTCATCGCGACCCGCGATTAGCACGCCGATCAGGCTGCCGCCAGTTTTGATTTCAATTTGATCGCCTGGGCCGTCTTTTGAACGACCCCCGTGTTGGTCGCCGCAAGCTGCGGATCTCCAGCAAGCAATGCAACTATCTCCGGCAGTTGGAATACCTGGCCAGGCCGCTGCAGCGCTTCAACAATACGAGACGCGAGTTCAAAATCAGCGGGCTCGTCGACTGTCAATCGCAGTTCGGGTCGGGTGACACGGACGTCATCATGGGCGAGTTCGCCGCAATTGAAGAGCCCTGATTCGGTGAAGTATCCGCCCCACACCTCGGTATCGTTGGTGTCTTTGATTTGGCAAGCCCGAACCATCGCTGCGGCCGAGATAGTCGACGTAAAAGCGCCCCAGGGGAGATTGATCGATCGGGCATAGTCGTATCCGCCGGCGCTGTGAAAATCGATCAATTCGTCCATTGACACCGGATCAACGAACGGATTGTCGGCCGTGCAACTGGCCACGAGGTCAATGCCGAATGCCGCGGCAGCGGCGGTCAAACGAGCTAGCACATCATCCGGATCGCCCCGAAAACAGTCGATCCCGGTTTCGCCCGCGAAGCGTTCCAGCGGGTCATCTTCGACGACCGTCGAGGTACAAAGAACAACCCGGTCGATCCGCTGCGAGAGTTTCATGCGCTCGACTAGGTAGGCGATCATCGGCCGCCCCAGGATCGGTTTGAGGACCTTGCGCGGTAACCGCGTCGACTTTAGCCGTGCCGTTATGAAACAGGCCGTATTCATTCGACGTCGTCGAGACCGATAAGATGTTGGGATTGAATATCAGACTTAAGGCGCCGCCCCAGCAACTCGGAGAGGCGCGCCGGGGGCAGACCGAGTTCAGGCCCTCTTAACGCGACAAGATCTTCTTCACGCAGGGTGGTTCCAGCCGACAAACCACATCGCGCCACTAGGCTCTTCTTTGAATAGACGCGATAGCGCTGCTCTTCCTCGCTAAACGCGCGTGGAACGCCGGATCCGCGCGCAACCTCAATTTCGCGGATCATGTCAACGAAGACCATAAATTCGTCGGGATTGAGCGCGGCTTCGTGGTCGGCACCCGCACGGGCACGATCATGAGTGATGTGTTTCTCGATAATGTCAGCGCCCATACCGATCGCCGCAGCCGGCAACCAGAAAGCGCCGCCAAGCTCGGCGCCCGTGTGGTCCTGATACCCAATCGGCAACTCGAAGAGTTCACGAAGCTTCATCATCAGCGCGAGATCGATCGCGTCGGTCGGAGTCGGAAATGCCTGGTAGCCATACATCAGCCAGACCTCGGAGTCAGAAGCGCCGCGAATCCAACCGAGCGCCGCGTCAATCTCCGAAATCGTCGACGCGCCGATACTGAGATCGATGCGTCGCTCCGTTGTCGCAACATAGTCGACCAAGTTTGGGTTCGCGAGATCGGCGCTATGCAGTTTGTAGGCATCAACAGCCAATGTTTCGGTAAAATCGACACTCGCCTGCTCATACACGCAAGCGATTATCGCCATCTCCGGCCATCGCGCTCGAACATAATGGGAAAGTTCACGCCATTCCGAGCGCTCCAATTCGAGCTTTTTGACATCATCAAAGGCCGGGTGGTGGCCCACCATCATGTCTTCGAGTTGCCAAATCTGGAATTGAATCGCATTGGCGCCAGCCGCACCGGCGCCATCAACGATCCGACGCGCGAGCGCTGGATCACCGTCGTGCGAACACGCCATTTCGGCGATCACATAAGGCTTGTCCAGCTCTGCCGGAGAGGCTGAGGCAGCCTCGAATGAGAGGACTTCGTTAATCGCCATGGTACCTGCAAAGCTGTGAGCGGACCGTCTCCAGTGATACCCAGATTACGGTTAGAAAAGCGTTAAGCACTTGCACATTGCTCGCATGTTGGGCGTGATCTAGCGACTTTCCCGCACCACCATGAATGCTTCTGCGGCTTCGCTGCCGACTGTGCTGCCGCGCACCCTGGCCTGCGCTCGCACGATTTCTCCACTACGCGGGAAAGGACTGTTTGTAACCTCTCCCCGATAGAGATTAAGCGCCTCAATCTTGCCGTCGAGAAACTCCGTGATATCGACAAAGAGAGTTGGGCGAAACCCCTCGCAACCAAATCCAAACTCGGTTTCAGACAATGTCTCGTAGGCGTATAGGCGCTTCACAGAGGGGTAGCGGAACCATTTGGCGCAGGCGAGAGTGGCCTGGAAGATCACGGCATGATCGCTGTGCGCATCGCCTTCGAAAGGGACGTAGACCGTATCCGGCCGCGTTTCCGTGAACACGCGGCCGATCCCGCGGACCACGTCACGCCTCGGCACCACGTCGAGTTCGGTGGCGGGGAAACCAAGACGGTGAACGCTGGCAAAATCATAATGCGCGGTCACCGCGGCGATCTCGTCCTCGCGCGCGGCGATCGATGTGTTATCAAAACCGGCAGCGCGGGTCATCGTTGTGGCGACCAGCCAATGGACTTCGTCGGCGGCCGCGCTGTGACGAAGCAGAGTGCCGCCGCAGCCGAGTGTCTCATCGTCCGGGTGGGGTGCAATAACTGCAACAGACGTCATAGGTAGCAGCCGCGTCGCGGTAATTCCGGGAACTCGTGCTGAATTACCCGGACAGTACCATCGCCGCATTTCACAATGATCTCACTACGGTCGACGCCGACGACTTTGCCGGGCTCGATGTTGCACGGTGCCGTAGGGCCGATCTCAGCTCTCCAAACCTTGACGTCACCGTGGCCGGTTTCGCAGTGAGCCCCGACATACGGATGAGACAAGCCGCGTACGAGGTTGTAGATCCCATAGGCCGGCATACGCCAATCGATACGCCCATCGGCCGCGCCACGCTTGCGCCAAGAGCTCGCTTGGGCCGGGTCCTGCGTCCGTAGGACAACCCGGCCATCGGCTAGCTCGCTCGCCAATTTCGCAAGCTGGCGACAGGCAGCCTCGCTGATTTTTGCGTATAGATCAGCCGCATAGTCGGATTGCTCTATGGCGACCGATTCCTGACTCAAAATCGGACCCGAGTCCGCCCCTTCCTCCATCAGAAAAAACTTCGACGCCGTTTCGGATAAGCCCAGCGTTAGTGCCCAGATCAACGGATGGCGACCGCGGTTGGCTGGAAGCGCTGCCGGGTGAAAGCCAATCGCCCCGAGCGGCGCAATCTCGATCGCTTCGCGAGGCAGAAGTTTCGACCAGCCGAAACAAAAGACCACGTCTGCCCGGCAATCGCGGAGGAACCCGATGAGCGCTTGTTCGCCGTCGTCGTCGGCATAAAGCCAGCGCGCATTGGTTTTAGCTGCCAGCTCTGCAAGGTCACGAAAATCGCTATTGACGGGTGACCGCCGACGCGTCACGACGCCCACAATGTCGACTTGCGGCAGGTCAATTAGGTGGGCCAAGAGCATGTGGCTCATTTCAACGCAGCCGATGAATACAACGCGTAGGGTCATTCGGCGGCCAGCGCTAACTCAAAGAAGCGTTTGTCGAGGATATTCTCCAGCGGGTAGGTCCTCAGGATCTCGGCGATCCGATCCGAGGATCCGCCGCTCCCGAATGGCGATTGACGCTCGGCCGCGAGCGCTTGAAACGAGGGGCTGAGTGCCTTCGCAATTGCGGTGGCGATCGAATCGGCCGACTCAGCGCAATCGATCACCGACGGTGCGCGCAAGCGCCCGCGCTGGCGCTCGCCAATATTAACCGTGGGCGTACCGGTGGTCGGCGCCTCAATAATCCCGCTCGAGGAATTGCCAACCACCACCGCGGCGAGTGTCAAGGCACCCAGATAATTCCGTTGACCCAGCGACGCCGTCAGGCAGACGTGCTCGTGGTTGCGTACGGCGTAAGCATCGAGCTGTGTGTTGATGCGGCGCCCAAACGGATCGGCATTCGATTTGGTGATCAGGACGTTGAGATCGGCGAAACGATCGAGCGCTGCCAAGAGATTGGCTACCGACGCCTCTGGTCCGCTGCGCTCCAAAGTAGCGGGGTGGTAGGTAACCACTACGAACCGCTTGCCAAGTTGAAATTCGACCGCGCTTTCGAGCTCTGCGATGGTTGGCGGGGTTTGGTTGATAATGTTGTCGAGCCCAGGTGCGCCGACATTGAAAACGCGAGCGGGGTGCTCGCCAAGCTGAATCACTCGGCTCCGATAAGTTTCCGCGGTGGTGAAATGGAGTTGCGCCATTTTCGTAATTGCTTGGCGTATAGCTTCGTCGATCAACCCTTCGGTAGCTTCGCCGCCGTGGATGTGGGCGATCGGAATCTTCAACACCATCGCTGCTTGTGCGAGCGCAAGAGCTTCGTAGCGATCACCGAGGACCACGACGATATCGGGCTGGAGCGCTTCGAGGGTCTGAGCGTAGCGGATAGTGCCAAGACCAAGCGACGTCGCAACCGCAACAGGCGTATCCGCTGAAAGCACCATTTCGACTTGTGCGGCCGCACGAAGTCCGTCGGCCTCGAGCAGTTTGGCGGTGTCGCCAAACTTCACTGCAAAGATGGGAGCCGGAAACGAGAATTTGGAGCGCGACGTCGGGCTCGGCGTCTAGCCCTTTCATCAGCCATAGCAATAGCCCGTAGTCGGCTCGGCTACCCGTAAATACGCATATCTTTCTTACCGCGGTCATACGTCGGGCTCCCGCAGCATTCGAATCCCATCGGCACACGAGATACGTGCGAACGACTGATAGTTGCTGTGAGGGCAACAGTTGTAGATCTCGGGCATCGCTATGCGAAAAAATTTCGTTGCCGCGAGCGCTGCAAAAGCTGCGTTGTGGTCGCACAGAGCAGCGTCGGCCTTGAAACGTCTGCACGCTTCTCGGCGGCGCCGGGCGGTCTCGTCGATCTCAGCCGTTGCGCCAAAAAAATACGCCGCGTCATCGTCGCTTCCCGGCGGCGATGCGCCGCCATCGGCGCCGAAAATGAAGATCCGCCTCGGCCCGGCCAACGCCAGCATTGGCAGCGCAATCGACAACGTGTTGCCAGCAAAAAAATGAATCGGCGCGACCGGACTCGTCGGCAGTCGACTGCCGGCATCGAAGAAAAGAAGTTTGTCGTCGAAGACTTTAGCGAAGTGACGATCGACGGAGAATGGCGGTCGTAGCGACGATAAGGCGTAGTTGGTTGTCACCAACAAATTATCGTCTGGCCGCGTCAGAAACTCGTGATAGGCATCCCAACGTTGACCCATATCGTTGGGATTGGCAGTGACAACAATATCAAGGGTCTGATCGATTGGCCCCAGGATGCGGTCTTCCACTACATCGAACTTGTTAACACTGGCGTAGCAGATATCGAGGCCGTCGAGTTGATCGACACAATCGGCGAGTTCGGCAATCGATGGACCATAAAGCAGCAGCGCGACGTCGCGGCCGCCGACGATTTTGGTCAGTTGTTGAATTCGCTCATACGTATTGGGTAAGTAGCTCTGGTGGTCATAGATGAACTCATCCGGGGTCAAATACCCTTGGCACAGGCTTTCGAAGATGTCGTCCACCTTCTTGTGCCTGCCCAAATGGTAGAGCGTGAAAGCTGTTATCGTTCGATAGGCCACCGCTTCGATCGGGCTCGATCGACTGATTAGGTCCTCAGAACATTTCATCGCCGTGAGATAGTAGTACTCCGCTTCTCTGTGCTTTCCCTGCGCACCCAACGCTAACGCCAGCCAGATATTGGGCATTGGACTGGTTTGCGCCTCTGTATCCGAAATGATGATCTTGCGGAGTAGCGCCTCGGCTTCCGCGAAGCGGCCGTCGACGATAAAACGATCAGCGGCAGTGAGCAGCAAACCGCGGTTGTCCGGCGCCAAGCTCGTGGCTTTGTTGATCGCCGCCCGACCCTCGTCGAAACGGCTGTAGGACGATGTCAGGGCTTCGCCATAGCTCAACCAAGCCTCGGCGTCGTCGGGATCGGCTTCGACCACGAGCTCGAACGCTGCAATCGCTTGATCGAAGTCGCACAAGGCATGGTGGAGAAACCCGAGATAACGTTGCGCGGCAATGAGATCTGGCATGATATCGAGCACCGCCATGACTTCCTCGCGCGCCTCGACGACCCTCCCCAGCCGACGTAGCGCATGACTTCGCTGCAGGTGTGCCGCGGCATTGTCGGGCACATATCGCGTGATCAGGTGATAGAAGCGTTCTGCAAGCTCGAATTCGTTCGCATCCATTGCGATATCGCCGGCCCGCACGGCAATATCCATTCGCTCGGGCTCCGCCTCGAGGAGATGCACATAGCACTGTAGTGCCGGCTCAAATTCACCAGCAACGACATATGCTTCCGCTTGTTCGGCTAGCGCATTCGCGTCGGTCATTTCGTACACTGGAAGCACATTGCCTGATGCCCACGTATCGTTAACGAAATTCGTTAACGCGAGATGAACGGGTCGATCGCGCCGCTACTGACCCGCCCGATCTTCACGATAGGCGCGACGGCAACATTGATGCGGCATCAACCCCAAGATCGCGCATCGGGCCAGGAACGGATCCGCCGGCTGCGAGTTCGCCGACCAACTGGCCCATGGCAGGTGCGGTTTGGATGCCGTAGCCGCCCTGTCCGACCAACCAGAAAAATCCGGCGGCATGCTGGTCGAATCCAACCACCGGCCTCTTGTCATCGACGAATGTCCGCAAGCCCGCCCATTTGTGATCGATCTTCGCGACGTTCAGGGTCGTTGCACGCTCGATACGATCGATCGCGACGGCGACGTCAATTTCATCGGGTTGCACGTCACTGGGTGGCATCGGCGTTTCGTCGGCGGGCGAGCACAAGATCAAACCGGTTTCGGGCTTGAAATAGAATTCCTCCGCTATGTCGACGATGATTGGCCACTTGCTCACGTCCCAATCACCCGCCTGAAATGTCAGCGCGGTGCGGCGCTTAGGGACCAGACCGGACGGTTTCAGCCCCCCAAGTTTGGCCAATACGTCACCCCACGCGCCAGCGGCATTGATTATTACCGGCGCCGAGAAATCGCCGGCGCGGGTTTCGGCGTGCCAATCGTTACCGCGATGGCGCAGCGCGAGCACCTCGGCGTCGGCTACCAGGCGCCCGCCCTTTGCGCGGATGCCGCGAATGAAGCCCTGATGCAGCGCGTGAACGTCGATATCCATCGCCGCCGCTTCTTGCGCTGCCGCAACCACGTAACCCTCTCGTAGCGCTGGCACCAGGCGATTCACCTCACTGGCGCCGATCTCAACGAAGTTGTCGGGGTCGTCGACCTCTTCTACCCGCGCCGCGATGCGAGCGGCTTGATCGGCGCGGCCGATGAATATGGTGCCGCGCGGCGTGAGCAGCGGTGTATCCGAAAATCCAGCTGGTGGATTGAGATAGAAAGATCGCGCGGCTCGCGTGATCGCGCGAATCGTCGCGTTGCCATAGCTGGTGGCATAGACCGCGGCTGAACGCCCGGTCGAGTGATAACCCGGCTGATCCTCGCGTTCGAGGACGATAACCGAGCCCTTGTCGGCCAGAAAATAGCCGGCCGAGCAACCGGCCATGCCGCCTCCGACAATCAAGAAATCGCAACGCCCTTCCGCTGCCGCCATGGCCAACGCCACTTTCTTATCTAATCAATCGTCGCGCAGCATATCAGAGCGAGCAATCGGTAGTGTGCCGTCCAACCAACGAGAAAAGGCCCGGTGTGAAACCGAGCCTCTCCCTCTGAACCGTCGCCGGATCGCTGCTTACGCAAGCTCCAGCCGGGCATCGATCGCGACCGGATTGGCAACGTTAAAATAGTTTGGTGATGTCTTCATGACGGTCTCCTTGGTTGGTATGAGGCGGGGTTAGCAAAATGCCGGTGCCATCTGCTCGATACCGGCACGTGCCGCGGGCTTAAGCGCGTCAACCGAAGCGAGGAAGTTGGCATGAGTCATGCCCGACCCAAGGAATGTCCAGCGCATCGCCTGGTGTTGTACGCTGAGGAATCGCACGGCCTCTTCGGGGTTTAGCGTTCGGCGTGTCGCGCGTTGAAAACTGTCGAGATCAAACGCTGTCTGTTGTTTGAGGCCATCGTCCAACATTGTTCCGATCGCTGCGTAGTCTTCCAAGGCCGTGTCGATGTCTTTATCGCTACCCTCGCGCGCGATTGCTTCGACCATCAGTGTATCGAGCTTGGCGTGCTGCGCTTCTTCCATCCAATGATGCTTGAGCAAGCTCTTGAACTGACAATCAAGCTCCTGGTCGTTCTTTACACTCTCGACATAGTGACCTTGAGTCATCCACTCGATGTGGAGCGTGGTTAGGGCGACGGCGAGCGGGTGGTGGCCGAGGATCGCTTGCGCGATCGCTTCGGGCGGGCCGATTACATTGCATGTCGTGCCAAAGCCGACTTCGAAGTCCTCGCGAAACCGCTTGAACAGATGGATGTGCTTGGCTTCTTCACTGGCGAAGTGGAGCATTGCGCGAACGCGGTAGTCGTCTCCGAGGTCGGCACGTGTGTGATCGATCACGAAGGGGAGGATGAACTCCTCTACCAATCCGAAAAGATAGAGGTAGCCATGTCCACGAATATGATTGAGCGTAAGTTTCTCTTCGGCGCTTAGAAACGCCAACGGCTCTACTCGGGCCAGGGCCTCGGGAAGGAAAGGCCGATCGAAATCGAGCTGTTTGTCGCCCCCGATCAAATCCTCGACGCGCAAGGAGATTTTCTCTGACGCTGCCAAAGCGCTCTCGTATGTGTAGCCATGATTCATCGTTTTCTCCTTGGCTTTGAAGACCCAGCCTGTGTAAAAACGTTGGTGTTGTTATGATTCTCCCGTCGTTTGGCGGGAGTATTTGATGAAGCGTTTCGTTGCGGGTGTGGACCGGGGTCAGTCGACGCTGTTCCCCGAGTGTCTTGAGGACTGGATCGACGAAGGCAACCCGGTTCGGGTGATCGATGTCTTTGTCGAGGAACTGGATCTGGGTGGGCTTGGTTTTGGCGGTATCGATCCAGCGGCCACGGGCCGTCCGTCCTATCACCCATCGGTTCTGTTGAAGCTGTACATCTACGGTTATCTTAATCGGGTTCAATCGAGCCGGCGTCTCGAACGCGAAGCCGGGCGCAATGTGGAGGTCATGTGGCTGACCGGCCGCCTGGTGCCGGATCACAAGACGATCGCTGACTTCCGCAAGGACAACGGCGCTGCCATCGGCAAAGTCTGTGCCCGGTTCGTCGAGCTTTGCCGGAGGATCGGTCTACTGACAACGGCCAGCGTTGCGATTGACGGTAGCAAGTTCAAAGCGGTCAACAACCGCGACCGGAACTTCACCCGCGCCAAGATGGATCGGCGCAAGGCGCAGATCGAAGAGAGCGTGTCGCGCTATCTCCATCAGCTCGACAGCGCCGACCGCCAGGAGCCGTCGGAAGCGCTTGCGATGAAAGTAACCCGACTGAAAGAGAAGATCGCGCGTCTTCATCTGGAGATGCAACGGCTTACGGCCCTCGACGCCCGTATGCGCGCGACACCCGATCATCAGATCTCCTTGACCGATCCCGACGCTCGCTCCATGGCTACCAGCGGTCGCGGTTCCGGTGTGGTTGGCTATAACGTGCAGGCCGCGGTCGATACGTCGAACCACCTGATCGTCACACACAAGGTGACCAACGTTGGCAATGACAGAGCGCAACTCTCTCCCATGGCGGAGCAGACCAAGGCCGCACTGAACGTCGATAAACTCGAGGTGGTCGCCGATCGCGGCTACTTCAGTAGCAATCAGATCCTGGCATGTGATCAGGCCGGCATCACAGTCACGCTCCCCAAACCGCTAACCTCGGGCATCAAAGCCAAAGGGAAGTTCGGCAAGCAGGACTTCCGCTATGTGAAGGATGAGGACGTGTACGTCTGTCCAGCCGGCGAGCGCTTGGTCTACCGCTTCACCAGAGAGGAGCACGGGCTGTCCCTACGTCGCTACTGGACCAATGTCTGCCAGAACTGCGCCATTAAGGCTCAGTGCACCACCGCCAAAGAGCGCCGAATTACCCGCTGGGAGCATGAGCACGTTCTGGAAGAGGTCCAGCACCGGCTCGACGCGCATCCGGAAAAGATGCGCCAGCGGCGCGAAACGGTCGAACACCCCTTCGGCACCATCAAAGCCCGAATGGGTGCCACCCACTTCCTGGTGAAGACGCTGCCGCGGGTCAGAACCGAAATGGCGCTGCACGTACTCGCTTACAATCTGACGCGAGTCATGAACGTTCTCGGCGCCGGACCCCTGATGGCAGCTATGCGGGCATAGTGTAAGGGCCCGCTACCGCCGCGACGCCCTCGCGAGATCCAGTCGTGGCGGTGAAACAGCCTAATCCGCCCCTACGACAAGCTAAAACCGAAAAAAGGGACGAGGCCCGAACAGCACCGCTAACCCGGCGAACGTTTTTACACGCCCAAGACCCACAACAGCCATAGCACCCAGAGCGGGCCGGCGACGACCAACCATTGCGCCGCCGCATAGGAAACCGGTTGGAACACGACCGGCAGGGTCGCGACTCCGGCGATGACGCCCCAGCCACCGGCGATCCGTCCGAATCCGGGATCTCGCCACATCGCTAGCCCAGTCAGGATCATCCCGACCCCGAGCAAAGCGTTGAACACGGCATCCATGGTCAGCGTCCAGCCTAACAACGCGAAAGCGACGGCTTGGAATGCGGGATCGGTCGGCGTTTGCGTCGCGAGATGCTCGATAACCACGAACGGCGCCATGGTTGCCGATCCGTTCATCAGTGCGCCGGTCGCGACAAACGCCCCACCGAGCACCGCAAGACCAGACAGCGGGCCTGAGACAAGCCGGGTTAACGCTATCCCGAACGGCACCATGACGAGCACGCCAAATGTGAAATAGAGCGCACTGGCGATTGCATCGTCGGGGTGCGCCAGGCTATCGCTAAGCCAAATCTCCAGTTTGCCGGGTTTGTAGGCTTGCGGGATGTCGCCGAGTACGACCACGCCGAGAAGGTTGCCCAGAAACGCGATTACACCGAGGACAGCCGCTCCCCGAGCCAGCCAGAAATCTCGTCGGTCTTGATTCTCATCCATCCCGCGGACTCCTGATTCCTTCGACCTAAAGCATTGGCGCGATACCCAGGCGCGACAACAACGCCGCATCCGCGCTCCGATCCGGATTTGCGGTCGTCAACAGCTTGTCGCCGCAGAAAATCGAATTCGCGCCCGCGAAGAAACAGAGCGCCTGGGTCTCATCGCTCATCAATTCGCGTCCTGCCGACAAGCGCACCACCGATTCGGGCATCATGATCCGCGCCAACGCGATCGTGCGTACAAAATCGAGCGGATCGATATCCGGTGTACCGAACAACGGCGTTCCGTCGACCTGCATCAGCATATTGATCGGCACGCTTTCGGGATGGGCTGGCAGGTTTGCCAACTCAACCAACAAACCCACTCGATCAACCTCGCTCTCGCCCATCCCGATGATGCCACCGCAACACACGTGAATACCGGCGTCGCGAACATGCGTCAGGGTATCGAGCCGGTCCTGATAGGTCCGCGTGGTGATGATCTCGCCGTAATACTCGGGCGATGTATCGAGGTTGTGATTGTAGTAGTCGAGCCCGGCCTGACGCAGGCGTTCGGTTTGCGCCGCGGTCAGCATGCCCAACGTAACGCAGGTCTCGAGCCCCAATTCCTTCACCTCGCGCACCATGTTGCACACAGTGTCGAGATCCTTGTCCTTGGGGTTACGCCAGGCCGCGCCCATGCAGAAGCGCGAGGCACCTCCCTCGCGGGCCGCGCGAGCGGCTGCGACGACGTCCTCGACGTCCATCAGCTTGGAGGCATCGACGCCGGAGTCGTACTGCGCCGCCTGCGGGCAGTAGGCACAGTCTTCCGGGCAACCGCCGGTCTTGATCGACAACAATGTGCTGATCTGAACTTGATTGGCGGGGTGGTGCCGGCGATGCACGGTTTGCGCCGCGTATAACAAGTCGTTGAACGGTTGTTGGTGAAGTTCGAGTGCTTCGCCGCGGGTCCAGTCGTGACGCAGGTCACCCGGAGCGGCAGCAAATCCGATATCAAATTGCTGAGTCAGTTGCTCGGCCATGGTACCCCAACTTATCACGCGAAACCGATGGGCGGCGATCCCACACGGCAGCAATAGAGCGAGCCAGCGCGCTGGTGGCCATACCGGACTATAATGGCTTCGCCCGCACAGAAAGGGACGATAATGGCTCGTTATAAACTGCTCGCCACCCACCACACGGGTTTCACGGTCGGCAATCTCGAACGCACGGTGGCGCTATTCCAAGACCTGTTCGGTTATCGCGAACTGATGCGCGGCGACAAGACCGCCGCGGTGGTCAAATCGGTGACCGGCGTGAACGCCCCGATCAAAGCCGCTTACCTCGAAGGACCTGGTGGCCATGTGGTGGAGTTGTTCCAGTATCTCGGGCCCAAGACCAAGAAGAAGATTCGCGCGCGTCCCTGCGACACCGGCTTCGCGCACCTTTCGTTTACGGTCGACAATGTTCGCGCCGCGGTCAAAGCGGCTGAGAAAGCAGGGCTCAAACGTTATGGCGAAATTTTCAATGAAGACGGTGTCCGCGTCGTCTACCTACGAGATCCGCGTGAGAACCTATCGATCGAAATGATGCAGTTCCCCAAATAGCGCCCGCCGCCGCGATTAGGAATTCAGCGCATCCCACACCAGTTTCTGAAAGTGGTGAACACCGTGCTCTGACCGCCACGACCGTTCAGGATCGACCATCAGTCGGCCCTGCCGATAGCCGCGGCAGCGTACGCCGAGTTGTTGCTTCTCCATTGCCGCAACATCATCGGGCATGATGCGATAACGATAGTTGTTGATGTGGCCGAGATCGGCTTCATCGGGTGGATCGTTGAGCACCCAGTAGTCTAGGATCTGATAGCTCGTGTCCGCGCCTGAGGGAACGGTGAGCTGGATTTTGAAATTGCTCGATCCCTGGTGCGCCAGAAAAAACAGGTTGGGCCACATGTACCAGATGTGAACATCCCCGATGTCATGGCTACCAAAATCGTACGGCCGGCTGTCCGCGGCCAGGTCCGGTTTGGCGCGAATGATGTTGCGATCCCAGAATTCGTACTCGGTCGTCTCCCATGAAAGATCCAAGTAGGCCTCGACCGAATCACCCATGATCGGGTGAATAAACGGGCAGTGATAACACTCATTCATGTCCGGAAAGAATTTCCAGTTGCATTTCATGTCGAGATGGTCGCGCCGATAGAAATTAAGCGCATCGAAATTTGGCACCGCCGCCAGGATATCGTCGGTGAACCCGGGATATCGCTCCGACATCGTTGGCGCATCCGGGTCGAGATTGACGAACACCATATGCAGGAACGCCTCGACGCGCACTTCCGCTAACGTGAAGTCTTCGAGCGCGAAGCCCGCCACGTTCTCCGCGTTTCCTGCCGCTCGCAAAACACCAGTGGTGTCGTACGACCACGCATGAAACGGGCATGTGAATATTGATTTGTTGCCGTTGCCTTCGACCAGCACGTGGCCGCGATGCATGCAGACATTGTAGAAGCCGCGCAGGGCATCATCCCCACCCCGCACAACGACAATTTTCTGATCGAGTATTCCGCCGGTTATGTAGTCGCCGGGGCTTTGCAGGTCCTTCAGGTAGCCGACAAACTGCCAGCTGTTGAACCAGATTGCCTCGCGCTCGCGCTCGTAGATCTCGGGATCATGATAGTAGCGACCGGGCAACGTGACGGCATGGTCCGGATCGACACTAAAGCCTTCCGTCGCCCGCAACTCGGCAATGCTTGGCGCCACATCGGATCTCCATCTTCAACGCGTCGATGATTGTGAGCGCTCGCATGTCGTCTGGTCAAATTGGGTTCACCTCGTCCAAGGCGGCCAACACCTGCTGATTGAAATGATGGATCGATTGCTCGCTACGCCAGCTCCGCGGCGTATCCACCATTAATCGACCCGGGCGAAACCAGCGCGATCGTAGGCCGCGTTGAACGCTTTCGCAGACCGCCACATCTTGCGGATTGAGAAGATCGCGAAAGCCATCGAACATGGCTTGCTCGGTTTCCCGCGGCGGGATGCGAACCGATAAATCATCGAGAATTTCGCACGACCCTTCGGGACCCGTCGGCACGATTTGGAAGACCTGGAAGTTGCTTTTGCCCGGCCGGGTAACAAACATCGTGTTCGGCCACATGATCCAGAAGAACAAGTCTTCGATCGGTTCTTGCGAGCTGAAATCGTAGGGCAGCCTGATCTCGCTGTCGCCGCGGATGATATGCGTCGAATAACGCCGGTGATCGGATGATTCGAAGCTGGGTCTCTCATCCGCGCCGAAGAACTCTGCGTGCACGTTGGGGCAGTGATAACACTCATGGCCGTTTTCGATGATTACTTTCCAATTGGCCGCGACCGGAATTTCGCTGCGCCGATAAAGCCTGAGATCATCGAAGTCAGGGATGGTTGCGCGAAATTCGCGCAACAGATCGCAGTAAGCGCTGTCCAACGGTTCGGCCTTGGAATCAAGGTTGACGAATACCAGCGGCCCGAGAGTTTCGACACGAATCGATGCCAGCGAGAACTCGGCCACGTCAAACCCTGCGACGTTCTCGGCGTTGCCGGCCGCTCTGAGTTTGCCGCCGAGATCGTAGCTCCATGCGTGATAGGGGCAAGTCAGGATGAGGGCGTTGCCCCGACCGCTCACCAACTCATGCCCGCGATGTGCACAGACATTGTGAAATGCGCCGATCTCGCCGGCGCGATCGCGCACAACCACGATGCTCTGATCGAAGATCGTGCTCGTAAAAAAGTCGCCGGGCGCTTTGATATCGAACGTGTAGCCGGCGAACTGCCAGCTGCGAAAAAAGATCGCTTCGATCTCGCACTGAAATATCTCGGTCGAAACATAGTAGTGCGCCGCGAGCGCCGACGCGGTCGTCGGGTCGTCAGGGCGACGGTTGATCTTAGTCACGCCGCGGCTTCGCTCTCCCGAGTATCGATCACTTCGAAGTCATGGGTGATCTCCGCGGTTTTCGCCATCATCGCCGACGCCGAACAGTATTTCTCATGCGATAGCTTGATGGCGCGTGACACCTTGTCGCGATTGACGCCAGCGCCTTTGACCGTGAAATGCATGTGGATACGGGTGAACACCGCGGGATCCCCGTCGGCTCGATCGGCGTCGAGTTCGACCACGCAATCTTCAATTGGCTCGCGGCCCTTCTCCAGGATCTGGACGATGTCGAAGGCGGTGCAACCGCCGGTTCCGATCAATACCAACTCCATCGGACTCGGACACAACGTCCGTCCCTGCGCGTCTTGGCCTGAGCCCAGCACGATCGTATGACCGGTGCCGGATTCGCCGACGAAACGGCGTTGCTCAATCCACTTGACGCGCGCCTGCATCGTCGCCCCTGCCATGCCCTGGCCTCTAGAGAAGATAGGGGCGTTCGCTGGCGTCTTCGACCATTGCGCCCACGAAATCTGTGTCACGCGCGACATAGAATTCACACAGCATGTTGTCGGGATCGCGAACGAACAGCGCGAGCTTGCTGGCGTTATCGATCTTGCGCTCGATGGTGAAGCCGGCCGATTGAATGCGCGCCTCGGCCGCGATCAGATCCGGCTCGTCGATGGCCTGATAGCTGTAGTGGTGAACCGCCGCCGGCGCGCCAGCCGCCTGCGCGATAAGGCCGACCGTAAACGCATGGTTTGAGCCCGACCCATTGAACAACACGATGTCGCCCGATTCGGTTTCGAAAACGCGATCGAGGCCCATGACGTCGCTGTAATAGTCGACCATGGCGCCGTGATTGGCGGTGAGGTAGGTGATGTGGGTAAACCGGCGCGAGTGCACGGCGGCGGCGTCAACGCGGCGCCAATCGGGGTTGAGTTCGAATCGTGACTCGTCGATGGCCGGCGCGGCGTCGGGTTCCCACGAGCCCGTTACCGGGCGCCCTTCCTGGGCGTCAAAGAAGCCACGCCAATCGGCGATCATATCGGCATAAATCTCGTTCTCATGCCCGTCCGGATCGAACAGGTAGACGCTGTGCGCGGTTTGATGATCGATCAGGCGATAGATCGGCAGGTCTCCTTCAACGGCGCGGTGGTAGGCGTCGACCAGCTGCTGCTCATTCTCCATCTCCCAACCCATGTGGTTGAGGCCTGGTGTGCGGGCGCGCTCGCTGGACGGAACCGGCTTACCATCGCGCCCCAGCAAGGGCTTGGTTGAGCACTCGACGATCCCAATATCGTGGTGGGTATTGCCATTGGTATGGAAGGCGGCCTTCACCTGGTCGATGCGAAACGCGTCTTCAAACCCGGCGATCTTTTCGTAGAAATGAACGGAACGGTCGAGCTCGCCAACAAATAAGTTGGCGTGTCCCAATCGGCGCGGTGAAAAATTCACCGTCGGCATTGACGTTAATTCCTGGGCTTGTTGCTGCGCGGCTATCGCCATCATTCCCTCCGCTTGCGTGGAAAATCAGAATAACATGCTTGGGGCGGTGCTTCGAAAAACCTCGATCCGCCGATGCGCCAACGATCGAATAGGGTGGCAGGATGGCACCAGTCGAATCTAGATGGTCAACCCGGGCTCGCAACACCAAGGCCGCCTTGGATTGGCGCTCACGTTTCGCCCGATTTACGCTAGGTGCGCTGATTATCGTCGGGCTGTGGATCGTGGTCGCCCTGAGCGATCGCCTGGGCTGGCCGACCGGCGGTTGGAAGGTTTTGTTTCTATGGCTCGCTTTGTGCGCAACGATGCTGGCGATTACCCGTTTGTGGTGGAATATCCGCAGCGAGGAGCGTTGGCAGCTCCTGCGCACGATGGTCACCTGGAGTCATGGCGTGGCATATCGGTCGCTGCCCCCCGACCAGGAGCCACAATGGCAACGTCAGCGCCGCACCAAACGCGAGGCTGGCCCCATGCCGTAACGAGGTTACCCCCTAGAGGTGCGCCTCCAGGAACGGGATCATCCGATCCCACGACTGCGCCGAACACGCCGCGTCGTGGGCCGGGCTGGTTTCGTTAAAAAACCCGTGCTGCGCGTCGTAGCGGTAGACGTCGTAGGCAACCCCGGCCGCGCGCATTGCGTCTTCGAGTTCGTTGACCGCGGCGGGTGTGCACCATTCGTCCAGATTGGCGAAATGACCCTGGAAGGGAATCCCGATGTTGCCGGGATCGGCGAATTCCTTGGGCGGAATGCCGTAATAGCAGACACCGGCATCGGCTTCGGCAATGTGCACCGCACCGGCAACGGTTAGCGCGCCGCCCATGCAAAAGCCCATCACCGCAACCTTAGGCGAGGACTCCTTGAGGAACTGAGTCGCCCCGCGCAAATCCTGGTGCGTCGCACCGGGAAAATCGAGACCGTCCATCATATGGCTGGCTTCGTCGGGATCTTGGGTGACGCGTCCCTGATAGAGATCGGGCGCCAACGCGTTGTAGCCCGCTGCCGCGAAGCGGTCGGCGACGCCGCGAATTTGATCGTTAAGCCCCCACCATTCCTGGATCACGACAACGCCGGGCTTGCCATCACCGGCTTCGGCCAAATGACCCTGCGTGGTGCCGCCGTCCGGCCGCTTGAACTCAACTGTCCGTCCCATTGTTCGTCCTCCTCTGTTCGCGTGGTCCATTCGGCAAATGCGTCACTGGAGCGGGCCTTGTCAAGACACCAACGGTCTCGATCACCGAATGACAATACAGGAGCTTGGCAGTAGCCTGACCGTTCACCCTCACCCCTGCAAATCAAACCGGACACTCCCGTGCACATCGGCGTCAATCTCAACAATCGCGAAGCTTTGATCGCACCCAATTACGACATCCCGGCGTTGTTGGATCTTGCCACGACGGTCGAAGAGCTCGGGTTTGATTCGATCTGGGTCGGCGACAGCCTATTTTCGAAACCGCGCTACGAACCCCTGAGCCTGCTATCGGCGATTTCTCAGCGCACCAAAACCGCCAAACTCGGCACCGCCTGTCTGGTGACGGCAACCCGCGATCCGCTCTATCTGGCGTTGGAGTGGGCCACCCTCGATGTGGTGTCCGGCGGACGCACGATCCTCGGTGCCTGCATGGGGAATGCGGGCATGGAAGAGGGCGTGCGGCGTGAGTATGCCGCGGTCGGCCTCGACCACAAGCAACGCGCCGGCATCTTCGAGGAAGGCCTCCAGGTGTTGCGTGCGTTATGGACCGAAGGCCGCGTCTCCTTCGACGGCAAACACTTTCACTATGACGATATCGCGTTTCATTCAGGCACCGAGCCGGCGCCGATCCTGCCCATCCAGCAACCGCCGCCGATGTGGGTCGTCAGCAACCCGCGCATGATCCATGGGCTCGAGGAACCTACGCTTAAGCGCAACATCGATCGCGCTTCACGACGCATCGCCCGCTATGGCGACGGCTGGCTAACCTGCTGCCGGGCCAAGCATTCCGACGAACTCGTCGAGCAGCTCTCGGCCATCCGCCATGCCCGAGACGCCGAGGGCAAAAGCATGGATGACTTCTCCGTCGCCTACCAGGTGACCATGAATGTCGCCGACAGCGAGGATGCGGCACGGGCCGGACTCGACGAATATATCGCCGCCTATTACCCCGAGATGACCAAGGCGGGCACCGTGGATCTCGATCAGTGGGGCCCGGTGGGCACGCCGGATCGGATCGCGCAATGGATCGAAGAGTTCGCCGCGGCCGGCGTGACGCACTTTGTTTGTCGCTTCGGTGCCCTAGATCAACCGCAACAGGTTGATCGGTTCGCGCGCGATGTGTTGCCGCGGTTCAGGTCGGCCTAACAGATGGCCCCATTAAGGTATTGACCATTGAGGTATTGAAATGAGCGAAGCGTCGCCAGGAGCCTACCAGATCAGTTTTGCCCGCAGCGCCGGGCGTATTCGTGTCGAGTTTAACGGCACGGCAATTGCCGATAGTGATGCCGCGATGGTCCTGAAAGAGACCCGTCTGGCCCCGACATTCTATTTCCCGCGCGATGATGTGCGTATGGACCTGCTCGCGCAGACCGACAATCACACCCACTGTCCGTTCAAGGGAAACGCCTCCTACTGGTCTGTCACCGTGGGCGATCGCAATGCCGAGAACGTTGTTTGGAGTTATGAAGAGCCCTATGCCGAAGCCGTCGATGTCAAGGACTACGTCGCCTTCGATTGGGACCGGATGGATGCCTGGTTTGAAGACGACGCGCCAATCCTTAAACGCGAAGCGGAAGGGGCAATAACCGATAACCCTTACGTCGATTGGCTGCTTCGTGATGCTTGGCAATGTGAGACCTCCGCCGATCTGGTTGACGCCTTCGTCGCCCAACTGGTCGAACAGGGCTTGCCGGTTATTCGTTTCGGTCTGCTCGTTCGCACACTTCATCCACAAATGTTCGCGACCCGGTATACCTGGCGGCGCGAAACACAAGCGGTGGAAGAATCGGAAGCCCCTCACGAGGTTCTGCTCAGATCCGAATATCTCGAAAGTCCATACGCGCCGATTCTGAAAGGGGTGGGTGGTGTGCGGCGCCGACTTGAGAGGGATGACGCCGAGTTCGACTTTCCGGTACTGAAAGAGTTCAAAGCCGAGGGCGCGACCGACTATGTCGCCATGCCACTGGCGTTCTCGGACGGTCAACTCAACATCGTGACAATACTCTCCGACCGCCCCGGTGGATTTACCACCAGCGACCTCGGTCAGATTTATGAAGTTCTACCGATTTTGTCGCGCTTGTTTGAGATCCAGGCTTTGCGGCAAATCTCGAGCGTGCTCCTCGATACCTATCTCGGCGGCCACGCGGGGCCGCGAGTTCTCGACGGCCTCATCAAACGCGGCGACGGCGAGGTCATCCATGCCGTCATCTGGTTTTGCGATTTGCGCAGCTCAACCGCCCTCACCGAGGCGATGCCGCGCGACAAATATCTCGCGCTGCTCAACCTCTATTTCGATTGTATGGCTGGTGCCGTGATCGAAAACGGCGGCGAAGTTTTGAAGTATATCGGCGATGCGGTGATGGCAATTTTTCCGATCGAAGACCCGAAAAACCCCAACCCGCAGGCGGCGTTCGATGCACTCGCTGCCGTGCGCGATGCCCATGCACGCATTGATGCCGTCAACGCAGAACGCCAACCGCTTGGTGAACCAATGATCAGCTTTGGGATTGGTCTGCATCGCGGTGACGTCACCTACGGCAACATTGGCACCGATCGGCGCCTCGACTTCACGGTGATCGGCAGAGCAGTCAACGAGGCCTCTCGTATCGAGGGAATGTGCAAACCGCTCAACAAGACAATTGTGATCTCAGAGGATTTGGCCAAAAGCCTGCCCGGTGAAGTCGTCTCGCTCGGCCGTCACGAGTTGCGCGGTGTCGCCGTCGAGAAGGAGCTGTTTACGCTGGCCGCTTAAATGGCGTTGCATTTCACCGAGAGCGAGTTGGCCGATCGCCGCCAGGCGGTAATCAAAGCCATGGCCGATGGAAATCTCGATGGCCTGCTGATGTTTCGGCAGGAAAGCATGTTCTACCTCACCGGCTATGACAGTTTTGGCTTCGTCTTCTTCCAATGCCTCTACCTCGGCGGCGATGGCGCCCTCACGCTGTTAACCCGGGCGCCGGATCTCCGTCAGGCGCAACACACGTCGGTAATTTCCGATATCCGCATTTGGATCGACCGGCCGGACGCCTCGCCGGCCGAGCACCTCAAGGCGATCCTCGACGAGCATGGCTGCCGCGGCCAACGGCTCGGGATCGAACTTGAAGCCTACGGTCTAACCGGCCGTAGCCTGCGCATGGTCGATGCCGCTTTGGAGGGATTTTGCGATCTGGTCGACGCGTCGGAACTGATCAGCCGATTGCGGGTGATCAAGAGCCCGGCGGATGTTTGACGCTGACACCGGTTGCATCGCAACTGACCCCGCGCCGTCGGCCAGGCGTCGGTTCCGCAGCAAGACGGGCATCGAAAACCTTCCGGCCAACGAACACGCCCAAGAAACTCCGCACACGCCGTCTCCGACACGAACCACGCGTCGAATTCAGTCAGGGTGCGCGGGTAGTCGACCCCGCCTTCGGGATGGGATGCCGGGTTCGCCATCCCAACATATTGACATCACGAGAGCGAAGTGGATACCCTATTTTCCGATATCCGCATTTGGATCGACCGGCCGGACGCCTCGCCGGCCGAGCACCTCAAGGCGATCCTCGACGAGCATGGCTGCCGCGGCCAACGGCTCGGGATCGAACTTGAAGCCTACGGTCTAACCGGCCGTAGCCTGCGCATGGTCGATGCCGCTTTGGAGGGATTTTGCGATCTGGTCGACGCGTCGGAACTGATCAGCCGATTGCGGGTGATCAAGAGCCCGGCGGAACTCAGCTATGTCGAGCGCGCCGCCGAACTGGCCGACGCAGCGCTCACCGAGGCACGCGAGACCACCGAATCCGGTGCCGAGGAAAGCGATATTTTGGCCGCGATGCAGGGTGCTGTTTTTCGGGGCGGCGGTGACTACGCAGGCAATGAGTTCATCATCGGCTCCGGCAGGGACGCGTTGCTGTGCCGCTATTTCAGCGGCCGTCGCCGGCTCGACCCCGATGACCAGCTAACGCTGGAGTTTGCCGGTGCCTATCGCCGTTACCACGCGTGCCTGATGCGAACGATCTGCGTCGGCCGCATCCCCGATCGCCAGCGCGATATGTGGCACGCCTGCCATGAGGCACTGCTGGCTGCGATGGATGCGCTCAAACCGGGCCAACCAATCGGCCAGGTGTTCGATGCCCACGCCGGCGTTCTCGATCGCGCCGGATTTCAGGAACATCGGCTCAACGCCTGTGGCTATAGCCTCGGCGCGCTCTACCACCCGAATTGGATGGATTGGCCGATGCTCTACACCGGCAATCCTGTGCTGGCCGCGCCCAACATGGTGTTCTTCCTGCACATGATCCTGGCCGATAGCAACGCCGAACTGGCAATGACATTAGGCCAGACAGTTCGGGTGACCGAATCGGGTTGCCAAGCCCTGTCACGCGCACCGCTTGCGCTGATCGAGAAGTGAACCGCGAATATTGCTATCATTATCGGTGAGTTCCGCCCGGCCGGTCGCGAACCAAGCAAACGATAAGTGAGGCCGCCATGCTTTCGCGCGAAGACAACGAACGCATCACCCGAGTTGGACCCGGCACGCCGATGGGCGAGTTGATGCGCCGGTATTGGGTTCCCGCCGCAACGACTGCGGAACTCGAGGCTGATGGCGCCCCGATCCGCGTCAAGCTGCTGGGGGAAAAACTGGTCGCATTTCGCGATAGCGACGGCCGGGTCGGTCTGCTCGAGGAATTCTGCGCCCATCGTTGCGCGTCACTGTTCCTCGGCCGCAACGAAGAGAGTGGCTTACGCTGCGTCTACCATGGCTGGAAATACGACGTCGAAGGACGCTTGATCGATCAACCGACCGAACCCGTGGGCAAGGACTTCAAAGACAAGATCCAGCTCACCGCCTACCCCACGGTCGAACGCGGCGGCCTTGTGTGGGCTTTTATGGGGCCGGCCGCGAAGATGCCGCCGCCGCCAGACTTTTGCTGGGCGATCGTACCGGAAACGCATCGCTTCACAGAGAAGAGCTGGGAGGAGTGCAATTGGCTGCAAGCCCTGGAAGGTGGGGTCGATTCGTTCCATGTGGCGACGCTGCATCGAACCATGCGTAATCTCGAAGCCAACGCCGGGGTTACCGGTATCTGGACCAAACCGCACGCTGTTGAGGACGAGGTCGAGCGCACCGACTACGGCCATATCTACGCGTCGTCCCGGCCCATGCCGGACGGTCGCAAATGGGTCCGGATCTATCATTTCGTCATGCCCTTCCACGTTCAATTCGCGCTCGAACTCGGCCACGGCGAAACCGATGAAGAAAATTACATGCCACAGGCCAGTGGCAATGCGTGGGTGCCGATGGATGACGAGAACACCATGTTCTACACCTGGACCGCGCGGTTTGGAGACCAGCCGATTAACGATGAAGACCGGGCCTGGCGGGCTCGCATCGGCGGTCGCGGACCCGGCGAACAGACCGCCGATTACCGTAAGGTGCGCAACAAAGACGTCGATTGGATGATCGACCGGGAAAAACAAAAGACCGAGACCTTCTCCGGCGTCGACGGCATTGCCACCCAAGATCACGCCGTTCAGGAAAGCATGGGACCGATCGTCGACCGCACCGGTGAGCATCTGGGCACCACCGATCGCGCCGTGGTCGTCATGCGCAGCGTCCTGCTCGATGCCGTCGACACTGTCGAAGCCGGTGGCGACCCGCCTGGCGCCGACGCCAGTTTTTATGACGTTTTCCCAACCGAACGCATCATCGCCGGCGATGCCGACTGGCGTACTGAACTGCGACCGCTTTATTATCGCCAAGCTGCCGAATGAGGGGCTGAAAAGCCGACCTGCAAGCGCGGAGATACCTATGGCCGGTACCAAGTACGAAATTCCGATTGTCGATGTCAGCCCGCTGATCAATGGCGAGCCCGATGGCGCCGCGCGGGTTGGCAAGGAAGTCGCCAAAGCATGCGATTCGGTTGGATTTTTCTACGCTGTCGGCCATGGCGTCCCGACGGGAGTGATCGAGGGCGCATTCGCGCAATCCGAGCGTTTCTTCGCCTGGCCGGTCGAGGAACGCATGAAGATCAAGGTCGATGAGTTCTCGCGCGGCTATTTCCCGCTCGAACAGATCAGCCACCCCGAAGGCAAAGGCGTCGCCGACCTCAAGGAGAGCTTTGATTTTGGCCTCGACGTGCCGCTCGACGATCCGGACGTGATCGCCGGCAAGCTGCATGGTCCCAATCGCTGGCCTGATTTGCCGGACTTTCGCGAACCCGTCGAAACCTATTTCGAGACGGTCCGTGATTTTGGCTTCAAGCTACTGCCGGCATTTGCCGCCGCGCTCGATCTACCGCTCGATTTTTTCCAGAAGCTGTATCGGCCACGGCCCATCGCGCTGATGCGGCTGATCCGTTATCCGCCGCCTCCGGCCGATGCGCCCGACCGTCAACTGGCGGCCGCAGCCCACACCGACTATGGCATGATGACGATCCTGGCCCAAGATGCGGCCGGCGGACTACAGCTCAAGCCGCGCGATTCCGAGTGGTTTGCGGCGCCCTGCATCCCCAATTCATTCATCATCAATCTCGGCGATCTGCTCGCCCAATGGACCAACGGGCGCTTCATGTCGATGCCGCATCGCGTGGTTCACAACCAGGACAAGCACAGGCTCTCGATTGCGTTGTTCTATCACCCTACCTTCGATACCAGGGTCGAGTGCCTGCCGACTTGCCAGTCCCCCGATAATCCGCCGAAATTCGAGCCCGTAAGCTTCGGCGAATACATTCTCGGTAAATACGGTAAGATCTTCGTGCATGAGCATCGCGGGAGCGAACGCACGGCGGCAGAATAAGCCGCCGACCCGCACGCGCTTTTTCGACCGGTCTCGTAGGGAGGCGAGCCCGATAGTATGTCAACCAGCACCCTTGAGTCGGCAGACCAGGCGCCCGTCGCAGTGACGGACGATGCGCCCGCGCGCATCGAACTCAGCGCCGTCAGCAAGGTCTTCGGCACCGAAGCCGATGGCGAGGTGATGGCGGTCGCGGATGCGACCTTCGCGGTGCGGCAGGGCGAGTTCGTCGCGGTCGTCGGACCCTCCGGCTGCGGCAAGAGCACGGTTCTCAACATGGTTGCGGGTCTGTTCGATCCGACCGGCGGCGACATCCTCATCGACGGCACCGACGTGCCGGATCGACGGCCCTACTGCGCCTATATGTTCCAGCGCGATTTACTGCTGCCCTGGCGCACCATTCGCGACAACGTCGCGCTGGGGATCGAAATCCTGGGCACACCGCGCAGCGAGGCGCGTCAGAAAGCGGTCGCCCTGCTCGACCGTTTCGGCCTTGGCGGATTCGCCAATAAGCGGCCGCCGCAGCTCTCGGGCGGCATGCGCCAACGCGCCGCGTTGATGCGCACGTTGCTGTGCCCGCGCGAGGTGCTGCTGCTCGATGAACCGTTTGGCGCGCTCGATGCGCTCACCCGGGCCAACATGCAGGAGTGGCTGCTGGAGGTTTGGGAGCAAGACAATCGCACGGTGCTGTTCATCACCCACGATGTCGAGGAGGCGCTATACCTTGCCGATCGCGTGCTGGTGATGACCGCGCGACCCGGATCGATCAAACTCGAAATCCCGATCGATATTGCGCGGCCACGGTCGCGTAAAGTGACGACCTCCGAGTCGTTCAATAAGCTCAAAGAGCAAGTTCTCGACGCGATTCACGACGAGAGCCTCAAAGCGATGGATTCTGAATTCTAAACCAAAACCTGAGATCTAAACCAAAACCTGAGATCTAAACCAAGGGAGGATCAAGATGTTCCGACGTATCGGGTTTGTCATAGGGCTGGCCGCAGTCGCTCTGTTCGCGCTCGCGTCGCCGAAAGGTGCGTGGGCAGAAACCAATCCACACTGCAGCAAACCGCCCGAAGTCAAGCAGATGTCCATGATGATGGACTGGCTGCCCTACTTCAGCTGGGCTCCGTTTGTCGCAGCCGAGGAAGAAGGCTTCTTCGCCGATGAGGGCATCGAGGTCAACGTGATCGAGCCCCCATCGGTATCCGATCCGATCAAGCTGCTGGTCACCAATAAAGTCAGCTTCGCGATCAGCTATGTCCCGGCCCTCTACGCCGCGCGTGACAAGGGCATCCCGGTCAAGGGCATCGCCGCCTTGCAACGCAATTTGAGCGCATCGCTCTATTGGCTGCCTGACACGGCGATCAAGTCGGTCGCCGACCTCAAAGGCAAGACGATCGCATTGACCGCCAAGCTCGATGAGCGCGCTTATGTTAAGGCCTTGCTCGCGAGCGCCGGTCTCACGATGAAGGACGTCAAAACCGTCAACCCCGGCTTCGCCTCGTCGCGCTTGCTGATCGACAAAAAGGTCGATGCAACCCACGGCGTCGTAACCAACCCGGCCAGTATTGCCGGTCTTGGCGGACCGAGCTCAGTCAAATCGTTCAAGTATCGCGACCACGGCGTACCCAACTACCCGTGGCTGGTGATCTCATCAACCGATAGCTTCCTCGCGAAAAATCCAGCGGCGACTTGCCGGTTTTTGCGGGCGGCTTCGCGCGGTGCGGATGTCGCGGTTGGCCGGCGCAGCAAGACCCAAGCTCTGGCAGTAACCATCAACAAGATGAACCCGAGTTACTCGACCAAGACCCTGGTTCATCACGCGCGATTGATGGCGCCCGACTTTCACGATGAGAAGGGCCGGTTTGGCACGCTGGTCATTCAAGATTGGGAAGCCGCACGGGGTTGGATGATCGAAAACGGCATCATTCGCAAGGGCTCGAAGGTGACAGCGAGCGATGTCGCCACCAACGCCTATATGCCCGGCGATTATCCCTCGGGTCTATTGAAGAAGTAGGTCTGCCGAAAAGTAAGCGTGTTAGGCGGCTAGCCGGATGGGGGCAAAAGGTAGGTCACGTCTCCGCCGGCTAGCCGCTTTTTGGCCGGCCCTGGTTCTCGGCGTCGGCGTGCTTGGGTTCTGGGAACTGTTCGGCGTCATTTTCGGGCTACCGCCTCATATTTTGCCGCCCATGCACGAGGTGCTGACCGCCGTCGTGGTCGATGCGCGATCGCAATACATCCCTGCCGGATTGATCACGCTGCAGGAAATCGTTCTCGGCTTCCTGTTCGGGACCGGCGGCGGCATCATCGCTGCTGCCATCATTACCTCGACCCAGCGGCTCGATGCCGCAATCATGCCGACCATGGCCGGGCTGCGCGCCGTGCCGATCCTGGTGGTCGCGCCTTTGTTCGTTATCTGGTTCGGATTCGGTATCGAACCGAAGGTCATGGTCGCCGCCTTTGTCTGCTTTTTCCCGGTGCTGATCAGCACCGGCGTCGGCTTGAAATCAACGCCCGAAGACGAGATCGCCTTGTTCCAGTCGTTGATGGCGTCGCCCTGGCAGGTCTACATCAAGCTCAAGATTCCCAATGCGTTGCCGCACATTTTCGTGGGCGTGAAGAATGCCGCGGTGTTGTCGGTGATCGGTGCGATCGTCGGTGAATGGGTGGGCGGCGGTAAAGGCATCGGGGTCATTTTAATTCGCGCCAACATTGCCAACTCGTCGGTCGAACTGCTTGCCGGCGTGATCTATATCGCCTCGGCCGCGGTGGTCCTGTTTCTCATCATTGAGCTGATCGAGCGTATCGCATTGGGTTGGTACTACGAATCGCGCGCCGCCGAGGAGAAGCCATGACCTGGTCTCGCTTCGAACGGCCAGTGTTGACGATCGCGGTATTGGCGATCGTGGTCGGGTCCTGGGAGTTCGCAGTGTGGATCACTGAGATCCCAAACTACCTCGTGCCTTCGCTTAGCGAATCCGTGGTAATCGCGTTCACCGAGGCCGACGAGATCCTGATCCCGGCCGCACTGCTCACGCTTGAGGAGGCGTTGTGGGGGTTGTTCGCCGCGACCGTCGTGGGGGTCACGATTGGCGTCGCCTCGGCGGAATCGAAGACCTTCGAGCGCGCGGTCATGCCCTATGTCGTCGCCTCCCAAGCGGTGCCGATGTTGGCCATCGCACCGCTGCTCATCATGTGGTTCGGCTTCGGGCTGGCGCCAAAGATCATTGCCACCGCGCTGATTTGCTTCTTCCCGATCGTCGTCAATACCTATGCCGGCATGCGTTCGATCGAACGCGACATCGGCAACCTGATGACGTCGTTGCAAGCAACCCGATTACAGGTGCTGGTCAAGGTCAAGTTTCCGGCCGCGGTCCCGTTCATCTTTGCCGGCTTTAAAAACGCGGTCGTGTTCGCGGTGATCGGCGCGCTGGTCGCCGAATGGGTCGGCGCGACCGGTGGCCTCGGTCCGGTGATTATCACCGCGCTGGGTGTGTTTGAGACCCCGCTCGTGTTTGCGGCAATCCTTTACATCGTTACGATGTCGATTGCTCTGTTCGTCATCACCACGGTGGTCGAGCGCGGCGTCAACCTGTGGCTTTACGGCCGGCCCGACTAACGAAACGCCGAGCCCCTCTGCGATAGGGCCGCCGCCGGATCTTCTCAATCGCGCGCCGAGTCCTCGTTAGTCGATGGAGATCCAACAATCGCAAAGGAGGACGGATTGATCCCCGAGCTCTTCACCTTCAGTGGCACGCCTTTTGGCTGGCGCGTTCAACTCGCAGCGCTGATAAAGGGCGTTCCGCTTGAGATCAGTTGGCTGCAACCAACCAAAGAGGTGTTGAAGGGACCGGATTTCTTGGCCCTGAACCGGCGCGGCCGTGTGCCCGTATTCCGCCACGGAGGCTTCGTCGTCTACGAATCGTCCGCGATCGTTTCCTATCTCGATGCCTGCCACCCCGAGCCGTCCCTATTCGGGCCATCGGTCGAGGCGCAAAGCCAGACCCGCCAAGTGGTCTCCGAGATTGATTGTTATCTGGCTCGGCATATTCCGGCTTTCGCCGGAGTTATCTTCACCGGCCGCGCCAAAGAGTTGTGGTCTGAGGTGAGCGCCGCTGCCGAGGCGGCGCTGGCCGAATTCGACCATTACGAAGTCACATTGGCCTCGCAACCCTACGTCGCCGTCAACCAAGTTTCAGCCGCAGATATCGCGCTTTATCCGCTGGTCGCTGGTTTCAGGCGGGCGGCCGGCAAACCTGATGCCGCGGCTCTGGAGATACCGGCTCGCTTTCCCAACCGGTTCCCGAAAATTGTCGAATGGATGACCCGAATCGAGACGATCCCGGACTTTGACTCAACCGTGCCGCCGGGTTGGAAATGAGCACTCGGCTTAAGCCGCGCGTACGCGTGCAGTTGAGGGGACCTCGATGGGTTCTCGCGGGTGCTTTACTTTGCGAATGCGCGTTCGACGGCCGTCTTGGTTTGTGCCCGGGCGGCGCTCCGCCACGGACCGCCATGCGCGCCGATCAATTGATCGAATTCGAGATCGAGGACTCGATCGAAATCGGCGCGCAGCGACCCCCCGTCGGGCGTCATGAATTTCAACCATATCGGGCCGACCATCAGCGTCGCCTTGAACCCAATAAACGGCATCATGATGCGCGCCAGCAACGAGAGACGGCCGCGGTTAGCCCAGTTTTGCAAGGAGTCGCAAGTAATCAGAATGCCGCCGGCGCGCTTGACCAGCAGAACACATTCCGGGCGCTTGGCGCCGGCAAACTCCAAGATCTCGGCATCGGCGATCGGCAGGCTCTGCCCTTCGGCCAGCGTTTGCATCGGCGCCGGCTCCTTGTAGTGGGTGGAATCCGCCTGGCACCAAAACTCGGCGCTGTAGCGGTCGACATAATAGCGGTCGTCGAGACCGTGGAAGCAGCCCAACCTGACGACGTGTTTCACCGTCCCGAGGCGATCGAGCGCCGCCTCCTCGGCTGCCGATAGGCGTACCGCGTTGACGACGGTGAGCGTGTCGCCCTCTCGAATCACGGTCATGTTGCGGCTTAGCCGCATCACCGGGTTGAACTGCGCACTGCCCTGTACCCAGAACACGCCGTCGGCAAGTTCCTCCAACTCACCATGCGGCTGCGGTGCCGGGTAGTCCGAAGTGGCCATGGCAGCAGCCACCGACCTAATCCTTGGCCCGGATCGGCCCCTGATAGATCGCGAGCCGCGTCACCTGGCCGTCCTCGACGGTAAAGAAATCGGCGACCTCGTGGATCTCGTCACCGTGATGGGCGTCGACCTCGAAGGCAACGACGTTACCAAATTGCATCAGCGGACCCGGATGCGGGTCGGCGCCGCCATGTTTCTTAAGAAACTTGCCGTAAAACTCAACGACCTGTTCACCGCCCCTTAAGTGCCCGGCATTGCCCGAGATCAGCAGCATGTCATCGGCGAAGATCGATCGCAGCAGGTCGAGATCCTGCGCGCGCACCGCTTTGAAGTAGGTTTCAACAACTTCGATCGGGGTCATTGGATCAGCCATGGGTTCCTTCTCGTTGGTGTGGTTCAGGCAGTTCGAAGCGGATATTGATCAGAACGGGCGACCCCGCACCGATGTGGCTCGTCGCCGAAAACCCGCCACCGTGTCGGTTTCGCTTGCGAGCATAGGGAAGCGTCTTCGGCTGGGTCAACCATACGGCTGGCGGCGGACGCTTTCCTTGTTATTGTCCGCATCCCATCGACCATGAGACCAACCGGCAAGAGGTAGGCGCGTGGATCTCCCACTTGACAAGAAACTCACCTTCGGCGTGCAAACCATCCATCGGCGCTCCGAGCCGGCGGCCGGACCGTGGCGGCCGGACGCGCATGACGGGCGCGCCTTCGTCGAACTGGTCGACCGGCTTGGCTTCGATTCGATCTGGTGCGGCGATCACATCGCCTTTGCCATTCCGATCCTTGATCCCATCGTCCAACTCGCCCAGGCCGCCACTTACAGCGATCGACTGGCGATCGGCACCTGCGTTTATCTCCTGCCTTTGCGCCACCCCGGCCCGGTTGCCAAACAGATCGCCACGCTCGACTTGCTGTCAGGCGGCCGCTTGATCTTTGGTATTGGCGTTGGCGGTGAGTTCCAATCCGATTTTGACGTATCAGGAATTCCGATCGAACAGCGCGGCGCGCGTCTCACCGAATCGATCGAGGTATTACGCGCCCTATGGCGTGGCGAGCCTGCGTCCTATGCCGGCCAGCATTTCGCTTTCGCAGACATCACCATGCTGCCGGCGCCGCATCGGCCGGGCGGGCCGCCAATCTGGTGTGGCGGCCGACAGGATGCGGCGCTTCGACGAGCCGGTCGCCTGGCCGACGGGTATCTCTCCTACGTGATTACGCCGGACCGGTTTCAGCGTTCGCTTGAAACGATCGCTTCGGCACACGCGGACGCAGGCCGCGACGACACACCATTCGGAACCGGGCATCTGTTGTTTGCCCGCCTCGATAAGGATTACGAAACCGCTCTCGATGTCGCCACCCACCACCTCAGCGTTCGCTACGCCATGGATTTCCGCGAACCCGCCAAGAAGTATTGTGCGCTCGGCTCACCCGCCGACGTGGCCGCCGATATCATCAAGTTCTACGAGGCCGGCTGCCGCACGATCGTGTTCGACCCGATCGGCCCATACGAGGAACGCTTCGAGCACACCGAGGCGATCGCCAGCGAGGTGCTCCCACTTCTCGCGGACTATCGCCAGCTTAGTTAGCCGAATAAGAAAGGCCGGGGCGCTCAAGCCCCGGCCTCAATCTGCGACTACGTTTTGCTTAGAAGTCTTTGATGAAGAACAGCACGCTGGCGAGGGCCAAGAGCCAAACCGCTGGATGCACGTCGCCGACTTTGCCGGTGAGCGCCTTGACCAAGACATAGGCGGTAAAGCCGATGGCGATGCCATTGGCGATGCTGTACGTGAAGGGCATGATCACGGCCGCGAGAATCGCGGGGCCGTACTCGGTCATGTCATCCCAGTCCAGATCCTTGAGGTTCTTGGCAAAGAAGGTGGCCACAAAAACCAGCGCCGGTGCGGTTGCCCAGCCGGGAATGGTTTTCGCCAGCGGCGCCAGGAACAAACACAGCAGGAACAGTACGGCCGTGGTCATCGCGGTCAGCCCGGTGCGCCCGCCTTCTTTGATGCCGGCACCGCTCTCGATGTAGCTGGTGGTCGAGCTGGTGCCGAGCAGCGCGCCAACCGTCGTCGCAGCACCGTCCGAGATGACTGCGCGGCCGATGCCATCGACCTTGCCGTCGTCGTCAATCTTGCCGGCCATATTGGCAACCGACGTCAGCGTGCCCGCCGTGTCGAAGAAGTCGACGAACAGGAAGGTGAGGATGACGATGATCAGCCCAAGTTCGAACACCCCGGCGAGGTCGAGCGCGAAAAAGGTTGGTGCCAGGCTCGGCGGCAGCCAGTCGCCACCGCCCCATGTTGCGTCACCGGTGAGCAGGCCGATAACGGTCACCACGAGAATGCCGATCACGATCGAACCCGGCACCTTACGGGCATCGAGCACCATCATGATGATAAACCCGAGGCAGGCGAGCGCAGCCGTGCGACTGGTGAGATCGCCGATTGTGATCAGCGTGGCCGGGTGGTCGACCACGATGCCGGCGTTGCTCAAACCAATCACAGCCAAGAAGAAGCCGATGCCAGCGCCAACCCCGAGACGCAGGCTTTTTGGTATCGCCTCGATGATCCACTGGCGAATCTTGGTGGCGCTGAGGAGCAGGAACAGGATGCCGGAGCAGAAGACCGCGCCAAGCGCGAGCTCCCAGGAATGGCCCATACCTTTGACGACCCCGAAGGTGAAGAAGGCGTTGAGGCCCATGCCGGGTGCCATCGCGACCGGCCAGTTCGCCCACAGGCCCATGATCGCGGTGCCGATGAAGGCGGCCACAATCGTGGCTGTGAAAACCGCGCCGAAATCCATGCCGGCGTCTTTGAGAATCAAAGGGTTGACCACGATGATGTAGGCCATCGTGAGGAATGTCGCGATGCCGGCAACAATCTCACGCTGCACCGTGGTTCCATTCTCTTCAAGCTTGAATTGTCGGTTAAGGAAATCCAATGAACTTCTCCCCCTGGGATTAGACCGGAAAACGACGACGAGCGAACGCGAGCCAGCGTGCGGTTGGATCAGGATGGTGATGGAAAATTTTGGCGGCGCTCGACAAGCGCCGATGTAGAGCGCACGGGTACAAGCGAAGTCCAACGTCGTTGGTCAATAAACATCGGGCCGGATAGGCCCGCCGCAGTTACGCTGGGACGCTATCGTAACCAATAATGACCCACTTGCGAACTACATATTGAGGTTTCGCCAAATGTTCTCACCACATCTGGAGGCACCAGCGTGCTCAGTCGAGGTTAGGTAAGGCCCTTGTTGAGCAACTGAGTAAGGTCTGCGCGCGTCATTTCGGCGAGCCCGAGGGTCTCGAGGGTGCGCCCCTGCTGGCGTAGATCTTGGCCGACGATGGCAGAGGCCATGGCCAGCAGCCCCGCCGCGATCGGTGCTGGTAATCTAACCCAATCGGCGACCGATACCAGAAACGCCAAGCCATAGAACACATCCTCGGTCATATAGCGGTGCGCCTGAAGATCGATATCCTCGCGCCAATCGCCGCTGTCAGTGAGCTTGGCGTGCGCTTGACGGCCATACATCCACTCATCGCCATCCTCGGCATAGTGATCGGCCAGCGGGAAATGTGGCGCGCCGTAGCCCAGTGCCTTGCGTAGCGCGATACGTTCACCGTCCAGCGCAGTCGTCACCCGGCGAATACTCGGCTGAGTCCCCTCATTGTGAATGTCCCAGCGGTCGAAGTGTTCGAGCGGGCCGGCATTCATCGTAATCAACGGCGTGTGGATGATCGGGCCGGCATTCATCAGCGCGCCGCTCAGCGCGTCCTCGATGCGCTCGACCGCGGGATAGGCCGCGGTAATGATCGGCAAAGCTCGATCGGCAAGGCGCGCTGGAAACACGCCGGTCGGCAAGCGCGTCGCGCGCACCGAGATCGCGATTTCCGCCGGGCCGTGTTTGCGCGCGAGATAGGGCAGTGTGCCGGTTTCGGCCAGCGCGAGGTCTTCGACTTGCGATATCTCTCGGATCTCCGCGGCCATGGTGTAGCTGCCAAAGGAACCGGGGGGCAGAAAAATCACCTGACCCGGCTGCACGTGCGGCGCCATCGCCAGCGCGATATCGCTTTGCGCAAACGCCGGACCGGGGATCACGATCAGTTCAGCACCGGATACGACCTCGCCGAGGTCATCGCTGGCCAGTGCAAGATCGACCGCGCGGCTGCCGTTGGCATCGGTGAGGGTGATTTGCGTGGCTTCGCGAACGGCCGCGAAGGCCTCGCTATCGCGGCGCCACAATCGTACGTCGTGGCCTTGCTCCGCGAGATCCGCGGCCGCCGCATAAGCGCCGTGACCACCGCCCAAGACGGCGACATCGCTCATGTCTTAGCCTCCGACTCAGCCGCCAGCCGAGCCCGCCGCCGCGTCATTTTTTCGGCCAGCCGCGGCGCCGTGCCGGGCCGGCTCCACGGGCAAACCGCAAGGCAGATGCCGCAAGCAAAGGTCTCGTTGAAATACGGGACGCACTTATCAAAATCGACGTACCACTTTTTCTCGCCGCGCACCCATTGCTTGTCGTCGTGGATCGCATCCGGCGGGCATGCCTTGCGACAAACCTGGCAATGCGTACAGAAATCGTCGGCCCCGAAAATCTCAGGTTGGTTGGCAATGAGCGGCAGATCGGTCCGAACACAGGAGAGGCGGATGATCGAGCCATGCTCCTTGTTGATGAGGGAGCCGTGCTTGCCAAGTTCGCCCAAGCCGGCACTAACCGCTGCCGGGATCAACAGCATTTCGCCCGATGCCGGCCCACCCTGTTTTTCCGCGTTCCACCCCTGGGCGCGAATCCAATTGGCAAGTGTTCCGGCCGCACGATCGACCTGATTGTAGATTTCGCCGACTTCGAGGGCCGAGATCGAATTCTCAGGCGTCGGCGGCACCTGAGAAAACCGCTGCCAATCCATCACCACACCGATCACAACCACCCACGGCAGATCGGCCTGCTCGGACTCCTGGAAGAACCAGTTGGGATCCAGGCGCGTGACACCGACCAGATCGGCTTCATCGGCGAGGGCAAAGGACTTGACCCGGTTGGTCCAACTCGCGGCCGTATCTTCGGCACGATCAGCGGCCACCGGATCGAGTTGGCGCGGCGCGCGATTGGGCCAATCGGTAAACGCCGCCGTCACGTCGGGCGCATATTTGGATTGGTTGGATTGAAAGTAGTCGACCAGCGGCCCGAACGGGATCGATGACGTGTCGTTGCGGTTGGGCCAATACACGATGTTAGCGCGCCGTACGTCGCGCTCGCCCAAGCCGTTGATGTCGTTGCCGGAGACCTCAGGCCACAGCGCCCGTTGCGCTTCGGGAACCTCCCACTCGCGGTCACCTCGATCCACCACCACCTCAAACCCCATGCTTGCGACAAGTCACAGCGCTGCATTGTAGGGGATCGATAGGGTTCATCCAGGGCATTTCGCAGGGGCAGAATTTCCCATCGGCCTTCCCCATCGGACTTCCTTGTGAGGCATTTCACTTCGGCGACCGCTTACACTGCCCTCACCCTAGCGAGCGGCTCGGGGCAAACCCGTAAGCCCACAACTCTCACCAAGGAGAACCACCATGGAAAAAGAAATCATCCGCGGCGACAACCACATCACCCGCATTGTCGACGAGCTCAACGCGCCGATCTCGGCCGTGATCAAGGCCGGCGATTTCGTGTTCGTCTCGGGCACCCCACCGATCAGTGAAGATGGCAGCTTTGTCGCCGGCGATATCCGCGTCCAGACCGCGCTGGTTCTCGACAACATCAAACTGCTGCTGGAATCAGCGGATTCGTCGCTCGACAAAGTAGTGAAATGCACCTTGTTTTGCACCAACGCCGCGTATTGGGGGTCGATTAACGAGGTCTACGCGACCTACTTCCCAAAGAATCCGCCGACCCGCACCTTCTGCACGGTTGGGTCGTGGCCGCAGGAGTTCGACGTCGAAGCCGAAGTCATTGCGCTTGCCTAGAGGAGTCATTGCGCTTGCTTAGATCAGACGGCAGCGGCGCAGGCAGGCAGCCGGTTAGCGGTTGCAGATATCACCCTGACAATCGACCGCCGCCGGCGCCCGACCGCTGGCGTGCATCAGCGCGAGGGTCGCCGAGATCCCGACGACCACGCCGAGATAGGCTGGAATCGCATGCGGCGATAGCAACGGTATGGCATTCAGCAACAGCACATCGTTGCCACCTGGGATCATACCGGCGCCGGCGCCCATCAGAGCACCGCCCGCCAGATTTCCCAGCCACGCTGCGCGCGGTCGCCAGTCCAGTTTGAAACTCTCGGCTATTCGCGCCGACGCGACGACGCCGACCACGAGCGCACCGAACAGGGCCCATCGCATCGGATCAATTGAAGCCTCAGTGCCAACCCCAATGCCGGCCAATTGTCGCACACCGTCGCCCAAGATCTTGGTGTACGGCCAGGTGCCGTGCCAGCCGTAGAGCACCGCATTGGCGATACCCATCAGCGCGGCCGCGCTCGACAGCCGATAGCGATTGGCAACCAAACGCTGGCGCCAGGTCGAGCCGACCGATCGACCGCGCCACAAACCAAACATCTCCAACAGGACCCATATCAGAAGTACCCCGGTTAAGACGCCGGTCCAGCTGCCCGCGCGCATAAGATAAGGCACCGTATGCACGGCATCGCTGCCCCACCCGAGATAGTCAGCGGGGACCGCGGAGCCGAGCGCAAATCCGAGCAAGGTAACCACCATGGCGACCTTGCCGGCGCCGAGTTGCGTCAACGTCGAGAACGCGCAACCGCCATTGACGACCGCTCCGACGCCGAATATCAACCCGCCGGTGATGGCTGCTATCGACACCGTCCAGCCCACCGCCTGCCCACGGATATCCGGAACCAGCGCGTACATCACCAGCATCGCGGCCATGATCCACAGCCCGGTTTTGGCAAAGCTCGCGAACATCAGGGCCCGTCGGGTTGCGTAGATTTCCTCGACCGCCTTGACCGTACAAATGCTTGCGCGATGGGCGGCAAAGCCCACCACCGCGGCAAGCAGCAGTGAGGATACGACAATGGCGAGCGCGCTAAGCATGGCCACCCCATACGACGCCACCCGGAGTTACCGCGCAAAGAAAAGGACGCGCGGCGAACCGCGCGTCCCAATCCGCTTGTGGCACGCTTAGGGTGCGCCGATCGCCACCGGGCGCACCGGCGAGCCGGAACCGCCTTTCGAGCGCAGCGGCAGGATCATCGTGCACGATGTCCACACCTTGTCGCGCGCCAGCGCCCCGAGATTGGCGTTCTGGATTTGGTGAATACCCGACTGGGTCAAGTTGTGATGGTGGATCGCAAACGGCAATCCGTCCGGCGTGCCCTTGGCCGGCGGTGCCTTGCCCTGGAGCATGCCCTCGGCCACGGGATCGGTGAACGGATTGTCCAACGCGACCAGTACCACCGCTTTGTCCTGGATGTATTTAGCGCCATCGTAGGAGAGCCCGGGACCTTTGGTGTAGTAGGTCTTGTCGGTATCGGGGTCTTTCCAATGATCGCCCCAGCCGGTGTAGATATAGAGCACGTCGCCCGGCAGCAAGCCGCGCCAGCCGAGCCCCTGCGCCGCGATCATGTCATCGATGTCCTTGGCCGTGACGAGCGCGCCCGCCTTCATCGGCTGACCGCCGCCAAGGTGCGATTTGGCGTCGAGCAGCACGGCGCTGGTCACGATCGGCGGCACTTTTTCGATGCCGAGCTTCAGCAATGGCGAGTCCGGGGTCGGCTTGACCTGTTGTTGGGAGTAACCGCCGTAATAGGCAGCCCCATCGACCGGTATCGCGCCCTCGCCCTTCCACAGATCGCCGAGCACCGCGAAGTGGCCGAGCGCATCCATCTGCGTTCCTTGTGCGCCGGGCTCGCCACTTACCACCTGCTCCCCGTTAAACGCGTGTAGTGAGTAGGGGACGCTGGCGGTCGGACGAAAGTCATATTTGAGCGGCACACCGAACGGTGACGCCGGCATTGTGTTGGAGCGCACGTGCGAGAGCTCGTAGTGCTTGGCATTGCCCTTGGCGAGATGAAAGCCACACCGCATCCAGGTTCCCGGACCCAGCGTATTGGCCATCCCGCGCTCATCGCCGGCTGACCACGGCGGTGACGGCACCAGTGATTTGGAACGATCGACCACTGCTTTGTGGCCGGCCGATTGCGCAAACGCACCCCCGGCACCGAACGCCACCACGGCGAAGACGAGAGCGAGTGCAAGCATAGCTAGTCGGATCATCCATTCCTCCCTTAAGAGCATTTGTCCCAAAGCATTTGTCCCGAAGCATTTGTCCAAGCCTAGCACGCTCCGAGGTGCCGCCAGCACTCTCGAAAATCTTAAGGCTTAGGCAGATTCGGCAGAATCTGCCTAAGCTGTTTGAACGAGGCCGTGGGCCGCGAGTGTAGGTGTCAGCCTATGTGGAAAGTGCGTTGATGCCTGCGCCGGGGCGGGTGGTCACTATCGTTGGGACGCGTGAGACGAGGCTTCCGACCAGCATTTATATTTTTTCGACAGCTGATTGCCGACGGTAGAGACACTTTTCGTTGGCGATTGCCTTGTGTTCGTAATTGAGCGCACGCCGACCGGTTCGCCGACGCGATGACGACGTTTGCCGATCCGGATGGGATCCGATGTTTCATGGTTTCGCGTCCTGCGCCGGTTGAGCGGGGGGAGGGTCTCGTGAAGAGAACGGATCGTACCGGCGGGAGATTTCCCGGATTTTCCGCAATTCGCCGCCACAGTGCGGGCAGGGAACGGGCGCGATCCCGGTCTCCAGGCCGCTATTGCGGTGGTCGTCCTCCTCGCCGTCATGGGTTACGGCTGTATGCGCCTGGAGGCCGTTTACACCCAGCGCCTCGCGCGCGACTTCGAGGGTCTTGGCACGGCTTCCATTGGCAAGGATTCCGAAGTGGCGGATGCGATGCAGTCCGTTTGGCAGGACATGCAACAGGAACCGGCGGATGAACTCGTCGGCGGTGATGGTGGCCGTGCCGTAGCGGGGTTTCCTTTGCCCCGGACTGGTCGGCTTGCGGCAACGGAAGGAGACGTTCTGTCCATCGCAGGCGATGATGCGGCTGTCGCCGATGGCAATTCTGTGCGTGTATCGGGAGAGATAGCGGAAGACCTGTTCGGCATCGCGAAAGGGTCGTTTGGCGTAGACGATCCAGTTCTTGCCGCGGGCGGCCACGAGGGTGGCGTGGAACTCTCCGGGATTGGCGAGATGGGCGATGCCGCCATGAAATTCGATTTTCCCGCGTGCATGGGCGCGGGTGAGCTCCTCAAGGAAACGGCGCCGGAACAGGCTGGCGAGGACCTTGACCGGGGCCAGGAAGGTGCCGCTTCCGGTCTTCCATTGGCCGGTTGCGACATCGAAGCCGGCGTTAGGCACGACGATATGCAGATGCGGATGGAAGCCGAGCTTCTGGTCCCAAGTGTGGAGGACCGCGGTGCCGCCGATACGCAGTCCACCGTGACGGTCGTCCTCGGCGATGGTGCGCAGGGTCTCGGCGGCGGTGCGAAACAGGATGTTGAACACGACCTTGCGGTTGCAAAAGGCGATCCCGCTGACTTCTTTGGGCAACGAAAATACAACGTGGAAGTACGGCACCGGCAGGATATCGGCGGCGCGCGCCTCCAGCCATTGCCTTGCGGCAAGCCCCTGGCAGGACGGGCAGTGGCGGTTGCGGCACGAGTTGTAGAGCGGATGCTCGCGCCTGCAGCCGTCGCATTGATACATGTGGCCACCGAGTACGGACGTCCGGCAGGACTCGATCGCGGCCATGACCTTGAGGCGTCCGGCGTCAAGCTGGCCGGCCAGGCGCCGCCGGTAATCTGCGCCGGCGCGGCGGAAAATATCAGCCACGCCGGCGTCTTTGCGCTTCACGGCGCCTCAGGCGTCGATCAGGTCGAAGCCCGAGAGCGGATGGTCGAGGGTCTCGAACATCTTGCCGGTGGCGCGGGCGTAGCCGCGCGTCGTGTCGGCATTCCGGTGACCCAGGACATCCTGGATGACATCGATGTTGCCGCCACGCTCATGCCAGTGGGTGGCGGCCGAATGCCTCAAGCTATGGAAGGTATGGCAGCCGTCGACGCCGGCCTTGCGGCAGGCCTTCTTAAAGGCAACACGCAGGGTATCGATCTTGAGAGGCACCTCCGGCGACTCACCGTAGAACAGCCACGTGACCGGTCGTGGAAAGAGGTTCTTGCAGTAACGCCGCAGGTATTCGACGAGCCCGTCGGGAAGCGGCGCCATGCGCTCGGCGCCGCCCTTGCCGGAACGGATGTGCAGAAGCCGTTTGTCCGACTTGATGTCGATGAGTTGCACCTCAACAGTTTCCGAGATGCGGAGACCGGCGCCATAGGCAAGAACCGTCGCGGCCCGATAACGGAGGTCGGAGATGGCGAGGATCAAGCGCTCGACCTCCTTCTCCGCCATTGACCGGGGCAGTTTGCGGGGCCTCTTGCGGTAACGGAGCCCGTCGACCATCTCGGGACGGCGCAGTGTGTCGCGATACAGGAACCTGAGCGCACCGAGGCTTACATTGGTCGTGTTCGGGTCGAGACCGCGCTCGATCCTCGCCAGCAGCCAGCTGCGGACCTCCTCGGCGTCAAGCCGGTCCGGCGGCTTGTTGTAATGTTTGTTGAGGGTCTCGATCTCGCGCAGATACATGGCCTGTGTGCTATCGGCCAGACCGGCTATGCCCATCTGTTCCATCATCCGCCCTCGAAGAGGCGATACGTATGTCGTGTCGGTGGTTTTCATCATCGATCTCCCTGGCCTGAACGGCGCTCCACCGGACAATCCGGGGCTGGCCATCAGTGGGGTCGATGCTAACCGTGGGAAACCAGAAAACAGGTAGGCTCTTAGATTGCGGAACCGGCACCCGGGATCCGACACAAATCCGGCACTCCAACACCCGGAAACAAGCGCTGCACATTAGGAGGAAGGCTCAATGTCTGAAGCAAAAACTGCCGTGGAGCGGCTTCGTTCAACCCGCAATCGTGCTACCGCGCGACGTCGACCAACGACACGGCGCCACACGAAAACATCGGACTTCGCGCCGACCTACCCCAAATGGGGTACGAAATTTGCTGAAAAGGCCCGATTCTTAGCCCAGGTGTGATGGCCATCACATTGAAATATAAGGATAAATCACCACATCTAGCCCCGGAGGTATCGAGCCATGTCAATTGAAAGGAGGTTTTGCGTGGCTCTACGTTTTACGCTTTTTTACGGGCTGACCCTGGTTTTGGTTTTAAGCGCCGCGTTCGTATTCAGCGCCAATGCCGCGACCTTCGGATATGGCGAGTTCGTTGGCGAATATCGCGGCAATCCAGGCCAATTGGGCAATGACGGCGTCGAAGACCTGCTCGTCGCCACCGGCGATTCGCGCTTTGCCGACCTCGGCACCGCACGCCAGCTCGACCCGGCCGGCAAATGGGACGGCGACACCTCGGCGAGCGACCGCAATCGGTGGTTCACCAGTTACACAGATGGCGGCATGACCTTTAGCCTGCCCAACCCGAATAAGTTCCCCGGCGCCTATAAAGGCGGCGATCCCATCGTCGGTGTGTGGACCTATAACGGGTTCGAACCGGGCGTGGGCCCGGGGATGGACGCCACGGATCTGTTCCTGGCGGTCAAATACAGCAACCGCTTCAGCATGTTTTTCTTCCCCGAGGTCAACCCTGGAGATTTCGGGTTTTTCACCAGCGATCCGCGCCTGATCGCGGGCGTCGACGCCTGCGCGGGCGGCCTCACCGCTGATTGCATGACCATGAACCTGGTCGGGCTGAAGAGAAACGGCAGGTACAAAAAACTGGTGCCTTACGGTCTCTCAAATGTGACGGCCTATTGGCCTCCAGTCGACGCGTCTGCAGCGGTGCCGCTGCCGCCGAGCGCTCTGTTCATGATCACCGCCATCCTCGCCTTGGGCGGCGTTGCCAGCATCCGCCGCATCGAAAGCAAGAAGGCGACCAAAAAGACCTAACGGCCCGCAGCTATCAACGCCAGGTCGCCCGCAAACCACTCGACCGAAAGCGACCCCCTCGCACCCATCTCCGCCTATCGATCTCGCGCGCCCAACGGCGTACGATCTCCCGCGATGGCGTGCGCGTACGCCCTAACGACGGGAGATCGACCATGGAAATTGATCCGGCGGACCTCGACGGCACCCAGGTTTATCAACTGCTCGTCGGCATCGTCGTGCCGCGGCCGATCGCCTGGGTGACGAGTTTGGATGCCGAAGGCCGCGTCAATGCGGCGCCGTTCAGCTGCTTCACCTTCATTTCCAAGAACCCGCCCTTGATCGCCATCGTGGTCGGCCACCGCGAGGACGGACTCAAGGACACCGCCAGCAATATTCACAACGGTAGCGATTTCGTCCTCAATGCGGTGACCGAAGATGCCGCCGAACCCATGCACGAAACCTCGGCCGAGTATCCGTCTGGCGTCAGCGAAGTCGAAGCAATCGGGCTCGACCTGTCGCCCAGCCTGATCGTCAAAGCCCCGCGCATCGATATTTCGCCGATCCACCTCGAATGCCGTCTGCACCAGATCCTTGCGTTTGGCGTCGATCGCGACGAACTGATCGTTGGCGAGGTCGTGCATTTCCATGTCGACGACCGGCTCTACGCCGACGGCCGGGTTGCGATCGACGCTTTTCATCCACTGGCCCGGCTCGGCGGTCCCAACTACGCCAAGCTCGGCGAGCGCGTGACGATGGGATTCTCGTCCGGCTATGGCGGCCAGCCCAACAAACGAGAGGCCCAGTCGGGTCGATGATCCCGGCATAACAAGCGAATAGGCCTCGGGGACAGCACCTTGGCAGACACCGACATAGCGCCGACACCTGCCGACCTTCTGATCACTGGCTGCGACGTGGTGTGCCTCGATGCCGCCGACACCGTGGCTCGTGACGCCGCCATCGCCATCAACGGCGGTCGCATCGATTGGATCGGCCCTGCCGCCGAAGCTGCTCGGCGCTTCGCGGCCGCCGAATCGCTCGATGGTCGCGGCAAAATTGCCATGCCCGGATTGATCGATGGACACGTGCACGCCACCCAGCAGTTGCTGCGCGGCCGCATCGCCGCACTCGCCCGGCAACGGCCGCTCAAGATCCCGATCTGGAAGAACTATCTAATTCCGTTCGAATCGTTGCTCGATCCCGAGGACGTCTACCTCAGTGGACTGGTTTGTTACGCCAACATGCTGATGGTCGGTACCACCTGCTTCGCCGAAGCCGGCGGTCCGCATCCCGACGAGATGGGCCGGGCCGCGCTCGACGTCGGTATGCGCGGCTTCATCTCACTCAACACCGCCGATCAGGGCAGTGGCATTCCGCCATCGATGATGATGACCACCGATCAGGCGCTACGCGACAATATAGATCTGGTCGAACGCTGGCAGGCGCAAGAGCAGGAACGGGTCCGCGCCTGGCTGTCGTTGCGCCAGATCATGGTGTGCACGCCCGACCTCATTCGCGAGATGGCCAAGGCCGCGCGCGAACTCGACACCAAGATCCATACCCATCTGTGCGAAGGCACCTACGAGATCGATTACGCCCTGGAACAATTCGGCAAGCGGCCGCCCGAGTTTATGGCCGACATCGAGGCGTTCGACCGCCACGTTCATTGCGCGCATTCGGTGGTGTTGACCACCGAGGACATCGACCTCTACAGCGCCCATCGGCCGTCGGCCTGCCATTGCGCCTTCAACAATTATCACATCGGCTGGCCGCAACTGCTGGTGATGTGGCGGCGCGGTCTCGACATTGCGCTCGGCACCGATGGCGCCGCGTCGTGGGGGCCGATGGATATTTATCAGGTCGCCCACGCCGCCCGCATCGGCCAGCAGCTGGTAGCCGGCACCCCGGCCCATCACCGCAACGTCACCACCGGCGAAGAAATGCTCCGGGTCGCCACCAACGGCGGTGCCCGCGCGCTGGCGCTCGAGACCGACATCGGCAGCCTGGAGGTCGGCAAGAAAGCCGACCTCGTGTTGGTCACGGCCGACGATATGGATCAGGTACCGATCGCCGACCCGCTATTCGCGGTCGCCAACACGGTAGTCGGGCGCGACGTGCAAACCGTGGTCATCGACGGCGAGGTCGTGATGCACGACCGCCGACTGCTGCGCGTCGATGCCGACGACATCCGATCGCAACTCGACGCCCGGATGCCGGTCCTGCTGGAGCGCTTCGAAAACGCGATTGGTTAGGAGGGAGCGCAAATAATGGAAACCACGGGGGAAACCACTGGGGAAACCACTGGGGAAACCGCCGGTTGTTTCGCGCCGCGCCGTATCGGCCACGTCAACCTTTTCATCTCCGACTACGAGAACTCGTTGCGGTTCTACCGCGAGGTCGCCGGTCTGTGCGACGGCTGGACCCGCCCCAAGATCGGTGGCGGCTTCCTCAACAACGGCTACACCCACCACGACGTCGGCTTCATTCCCTGGACTTTCTCGGCGGCCGGCGCCGGCGTCACGGGCCCGGGCCTCAACCACCTCGCCTTCGAGGTCGAGACCGAAGCCGACCTCGTGGCCGGTTATCGTCGTGCCCAAGCCGCCGGCAAGGACTTTCCGCGCACGGTCGATCACTTGGTTGCGCGCTCGATCTACGGCCGCGATCCGCACGGCTTCGGGATCGAGGTCTATGCCGACAACCCCTTGTCCTTCAAGGATCCGGAATTCGAAAAATTGCCCCGCGCGACCGCACCCTGGACGCCAGGTGAAAGCCCGCCGTCAACGGCGCGCAACTACCCGCAAGACCCGCGGCCGCGAATCGACGAGAACGCCATCTTCCACACCCGCCACCTGAGCGGCGCCGTCATCGTGAGCGATGAGTTCGAGGCAGCCGTGGATTACTACACCACCGCTGTCGGCCTCTCGGTCGTGCGCGGCGGGCGCGACCAGGCCTCCATCACGCTTGGCGGGCACAATGGCGGCCACGACTTATCGTTGGTTCGCGCTGATGCAGCGGACGCATTGACGCCAGGCTTCCACCACATGAGCTTCGCAGTCTTCGACGAAGCCGACCTTGCCGCGTCGACCGAAGCAGCGAAGAACGCCGGGCTCACGATTGAGCGTGAGATCGACCACACCACACGGCGCGGCGCGGTGGTGGCTGATCCCGATGGTTTCAAGGTGTTGTTCCACGTCGATCGCGATACCGACACCGGTGGGCTCGTCGACCTACCACCAAACGAGGCGATTTGGCTCGTTTAACCAAATAGAACTTTCGCGGCCTCAGGTTGGGTGCTACCGCCCGGCGTAGATAGTTCTCCAGCCACTTACAACCGACATTCGAAAAAGCCCCGTCTAAGTGTCGGGGCTTTTCTTATGTGAGAAGTTCAGTTCACCGCTTAGCTGGTAGGTAACCATTCATTAACACATAGGCGGCAAGATAAGGATGCCGTGCCGGGCGAATAGAATGTTCGCTATGAAAGGAAGAACAGAATGGGCTTCTCTATCAACACCAACGTCGGCGCGTTTGTCGCACTCCAACAACTTAACAAAACCACCAGTCAGCTCGAGGTCACGCAACTCCGGATCACTACCGGTTTGCGGGTCAATGGTCCGAAGGACGATGCCTCCAACTTCGCAATCGCGACGCGGTTGCGGGGCGATATCAAGGGTATCGAATCGGTCAAGATCGCCCTGGCCACCGGCGATTCGATCGTCAATGTCGCGATCCAAGCCGGTAAGTCGATCGCCGACTTGTTGACGGATATGAAAGCGAAAGTCGTGCAGGCCAACCAGGCCGGCCTGGACTCGGCTTCACGCACGGCCCTTAACAACGACTTCACGTCGCTCCGGGACCAATTAACAACCATCGTTGTCTCGGCTGAGTTCAACAACACCAGTTTGATTACGTCGGGCGCCGGTAACCTCACAGTACTGAGCACGGTGGACGGCAGCACGATTACGGTTAGTGCGCAGGCTATGGACATCACCACACTGGGAATCAGTGCCAGTGTGTTGAACACGAGTTCTGGTGCCAGCGCCGCGCTGACATCGATCAACTCGGCGATCAACAGCGTCGCGGACAAGCTCGCGTCTCTGGGTTCGTCGGCCAAACGGATCGAGGTTCAGTCGGAGTTTACCCAGCAGTTAATAGACATTCTGAAGGAAGGACTTGGCAACCTGGTCGATGCCGATCTAGCCGAAGAAAGCGCCCAGCTTCAGGCCCTTCAGATCAAACAGCAGCTTGGTGTACAGGCCCTAGCGATCGCTAACTCCGGTCCGCAGAGTATTCTGGCCCTATTCCAGTAGGCACGAGTAGGCACACAGCCATCGGCCAGAAACCCATCCAATTTCAGAGTCCTTGAGAAACCGCCCCGCCTCGTGCGGGGCTTTTCTTTGAGGTGCCTACTGGTCGAACAGCGCTTTCTTAAGCAAAACGTCTTTAGCGTCGGCTGGCTTGACTGCTGCATTGATCTATAGCCGCAATTGCGTGCGAAGGCGCCTCAAATTGCGCGACGTAGCGAAGTCCTCGACCCTGGCCTCACGCAGATTAAGTCTGAATATTGTCGAGTCTCTGCCTAGCTGACTTAGGGCGGTCCGGCGTGGCGGCTTTTTTGTGACAACGACTAACGTGGACTTGGCCAGCTCAGCCGGCGCAATGCCGCCAGGCTCACTTGGGCGCTGTTTGGATTAGCCAATGTGGTTCTCGATATCCCGCCTGATATGTGGGATCTGATCCAGATCGGGCTAGGTGGCTATGTGATGGGCCGATCGGCTGAGAAGGGTGTTAAGGCTTGGAAGGGTAAGCAGTAGGGGCGCTGGTGCCGTTGCTTTAGGTGTAAATGGCCCGACGCATGGGAAGAATTTGCGTTTCTAAGCGACCAAATATATTCAATGAAATTTAAAATGCCTTTGACAACCACCATATTCTGTGCACCCCAGAGTCCCAGACCCAACATATCCACAGGTCTAGGTAATCAACTGGGGGCAAACTGTGCATAATCGGGAATTGGCAGTTGACGCGTTCACCGTCTTGGACGACCGTGCGACTCACAAAACTCACCATGCAAAAGGTGAGACTTGGAGGACTGCCCCGATGTCAGAATCCATCGTCACCGACGTGGCGCCGAATGGGCGTGAGCGTCGTATGACAGACGCTTCGGAGCGCCTAATCGTTGCGCTAGATGTACCGTCCGTTGCCGAAGCTCAGTCCATCGTTGATGATCTCGACGGCGTTGTTTCATTTTACAAAATTGGCCTGCACCTCCAGTGGGGTGATGGAGTCAAGCGATTCATCGGTGAGCTGATCGCCCGGCGGATCGATATCTTCATCGACTATAAGTACAGCGATATCGGCGAATCAATGCGCGGTGGCATTTCGGGTGCGGCGCAACGGCGCATCAAATTCATAACGATCCAAGGCAACGGCGAGATGTCCGAAGAGAGCATGAGAGCTGCAGTTGCCGGGAAAAATAACGATGGCCTCCCGAAGATATTCTTTGTCACGTTGTTAACAAGCCTCGACGAGAACGATCTTCGTCTCACCGGTCGTACAGAGACTCCAGAGCAATTGGCAATCAAACGAGCGGAAATGGCTGTGAGGGCGGGATTGGATGGTGTAATTGCGTCCGGCCTGGAGGCGCGGGCAATCCGCGACAAACTGGGCAACAAACTCACGATCATTAGCCCCGGAATACGACCGGCCGGTGCTTCTCACGATGATCAAAAACGTGTAGCAACACCAAGGCAGGCGATTGAAGGCGGGGCAGACTACCTAGTCGTCGGACGGCCAATCATTCGAAGCGACGCTCCTGCCGATACGGCTCGAATGATCGTCGATGAAATGCAAGCCGCCTTCGACCTTAGAACACAAGGTAATTAGGTATTCTATCCGGAGCCGTGCTCGTCCCATCACCCTAACCTCGATCGCCTATATATTGATAGACCGCTTGCAAGAACTCCTCAGACTGCGTTTCGTCATACACAAACGGATCGAACCGCGCCCACTTACTCAGTGGTGAACCTGAGCCCATAGAAGTTAACTGGCGTCTTAACGTACCCAGATCAGCCCGAAACTCTCCCCCACCTAACCACTTATCCAAGTCAGATAGGCGGCCTATGCCGAAGTGCTGTTCTATAGCGCGGAGGTCCATTTCAGGGGCGGTGGTCTTATGAAACTTTTACGTGGGCCGACGCCGCTTGATCGCGTCCGTCACCTTTTGTCTCGACTCCCCATTCGTCTGCTGCTAGCTCCACTCTGGGAGCACTTGGAAGGAGGAGGTCATGGCAAAGGCGTATTGGATCGCGGGCTACCGTTCGATCAACAATCCCGAGGCACAGGCCGAGTATGGCAAGATCGCAGCGCCGGTGGTTCAAGCCGCCGGTGGAACGATTCTGGCGCGCGGTGGTCGGATGCAGAAATGCGAAGGGGAAGAGAAAGAGCGCACGGTGCTAATTGAGTTCGACAGCTTCGATGCTGCAGTTGCCGCTTACAACAGCGACACCTACCAGAAAGCCCTCGCGAAGCTCGCCGGAGGTGCGGTTGATCGCGATATCTGGATCGTCGAAGGGGTCGACTAACACCGAGCGGACGGCTATTTGCGACGAGCGCGTCGCTGAAACCGTTGAAAACCCTGGTGCTCCTGGCCTGACTCGAACAGGCACGCGCGTTAGGACAATAGATTTTGAGTCCTTACACGCTATTCTCTGGATGTTTCCTGCATGCGTCAAATTACCCGGGAACTTGCCGAGCCCTTCATCAATTGGGTTGGGTATCGCCTGCATCTATTCCTTGCGGCGTCACCCCCGGTTGATAGGGCGTCCCGTTCGGGTGCCGACCCCCGTCGGGATTCGCGACAACATTGCGCGCCCAAGGTGATATCGGCAATTTGTTGAGATTCTCGCCGTGCTCACGGAGATCATTGAGCGCAATATCGCGCATATCCGTTCCGATTTCGTAAAATGATACAAGCGTCTGAACTAGTCGACGTTCAGCTTCTGGCAATTTGCTCGCACTACGATCCACCGTACGTAGGTCGTCGCGCGTCAATGTCATACCTTCGGTGTGCCGTAGTGCGTAGCGCGCACCGAATATGACAAACTTCGTCTGCACGACCATATGGTCAACTCGATCCTGGGCCTCGGCCAGATCAGCCTTAATTCGCTGCTGCTCTTTCTTAAGTGCGGTCTGCTCTGCAATTAGTGCGAGCTTTTCGACCCGAGCTTTATCCAGATCATCTTTGATTTTCTTCTGCTCTTCCTTAAGTTCCTTTCGGACCGTAATCAGGTCATGCCTTTCAGCAATAAGCGCGCCCTTCTCTGAAATAAGCGCTACGCTCTCAGTCCGTAATTTCTTAAATAGGGTATCCACTTCGCTCTCGTGATGTCAATATGTTGGGATGGCGAACCCGGCATCCCATCCCGAAGGCGGGGTCGACTACCCGCGCACCCTGACTGAATTCGACGCGTGGTTCGTGTCGGAGACGGCGTGTGCGGAGTTTCTTGGGCGTGTTCGTTGGCCGGAAGGTTTTCGATGCCCGTCTTGCTGCGGAACCGACGCCTGGCCGACGGCGCGGGGTCAGTTGCGATGCAACCGGTGTCAGCGTCAAACATCGGTGACGGCGGGGACGATCTTCGAGGGCACTCGAAAGCCATTGCGCCTTTGGTTCCAGGCGATGTGGTACGTGACCAACCAGAAGCACGGGGTCAGTGCGCTCGGCCTGCAACGCATTCTTGGCCTGGGCAGTTATCAGACCGCCTGGGCTTGGCTGCACAAGTTGCGGCGCGCCATGGTGAGGCCGGGGCGTGATCTCCTGGGCGGCGCGGTCGAGGTGGACGAAACCTATGTGGGCGGCCGGGAAACCGGCGTCGTGGGGCGACAGACGAAGACCAAGTCGATCGTCGCGATTGCGGCGGAAGTCCGAGGGCGGGGCACTGGCCGGATCCGAATGAGCCGCGTCGAGGATGTGGCTGCGAGGAGCCTGATCCCGTTTGTCCAAACAACCGTGGCGCCTGGCGCGACCGTCCGAACCGATGGCTGGTCAGCCTACAGTGGTCTGGCGAACCAAGGCTATGACCACCAGCCGAGATCCATTTCCGCCAGTGGCGACCCGGCCCACATCGTCATGCCACGAGTGCATCGCGTGGCCGCTCTGCTTGATCGCTGGTGGCTGGGCATCCACCATGGTGCCATCGATGCCGACCATCTCGACTACTATCTCGACGAGTTCACTTTCCGATTCAATCGCCGCCGTTCGCAGGCTCGTGGCCTGCTTTTCTTCCGACTGCTCCAGCAGGCGGTGCAGCACGAGCCGGTCCCCTACAAGGGCCTAGTCGGCGGTCATCGCAGCCTCGGAAACCAAATGTAGGGGATACGAGAGCGAAGTGGATACCCAGTTTTCTTAATATCCTTCTCAAGCTTCGGCGCGGGCAGAAAGCCCGAGAAAACGCCCCAGAGAATTGCAAGCACCGTTGCCAGGCCGCCAAAAACTGCCGCCCATTGGCCGGGGCGCTTCCACCAGGACCGCTGGAGTTCTGCAATCTCGGCTTCAAGTTTCTGGCACTCAAGCTGCAGGCGCTGCGGTTCTAAAGCAGCCGCATCTAACTTGGTGGTCATGTCAATATCAGACATTGGTCAACCTCTTTTCACTCGTCACGGCGAAATCCGCCATAGCAGCACCCCCCCCTTCTTGCGCCGTTCGTTAATTGGGAATCAACCTACTTACGTCCGATCTATCTCTCCTCCATATTGTTCTCGGATGATACTGCGAGGAGGGGGCTATGCGGTTCATTGCTTTAGTCGTCGCACTGTTTGTGCTTGGAACTGGTGTCGTCGACGCGGGCCAAACCAAGATCAAGAACTACAACTCGGCCCGCGACACGTACTTCGACAAGCAGCTCTACCCAAACGGCGGCTGGACGTTCTATTGCCCGACAAAGTGGACTTCACGAGCTGGGCTTAACGTGTAGCGTGTCTATCCGGCGTCGTGGATGAAGATAACGGCTGGTTGTACGGAGGCCACGAGTCGTAAGAATTGCCGGGGACGTGAGCACCTGGGCCTGTGCCTCATTTCTATGTCTAATTGGTTCGAAGAGTCTTCAGGAAATCTCGCAAAGGATTCCTATCAATGACCAAGGTCTTACAGGTGACGCTATCGCAACTTGCAGCACTTGGGGTGGCGGCGCTTTTGATATGGGGAGTGTGGTTGGAATCTATCAAACACCAGAATGCATTGCAGAACTATCCATACTAAGTCTTTGTATTATCGACACTATTCTGCTCATTGGCATGGCATCGGGTGCTGCGACGCTATTCGGGTTCGCTTTATCGATGTTTAGAGCGTACGGCGACTAGGACAATCGCAAACTTTCGAGCCAAGGCTGAGGCTAACGCTAGGCCGGGCGTCATCCCACGCCTGGCTGCCACTGGGGCGGATATCAAAACGATCCAAGAGTTCCCAGGACACGACAGCCTGATGATGGTTCTACGTTACGCCCACGCTCAGGACGATGCCGTCGATCGTGTTTTAGAGAAGGTGGAAAAAGGAACACTCCTCGAACATCCGAGGGCGAACAAGACCCAAGATTCCTGACGCGATTACACAGGAATTACACATCTGCCGGCGGGCGGCGGAATTATCCACTCACCCCCACCACCCTCAAACCGTTGAAAACCCTGGTGCCCCTGGCCTGACTCGAACAGGCACGCCCGTTAGGACAATAGATTTTGAATCTATCGCGTCTACCAATTCCGCCACAGGGGCGCCGAGGTCGGAAGTCGCACCATGCGTGCGACATCGGCGCATCATAATCGTGCGCTTCGGGCGGTCAACCGATCCGCCTAGCACTTGTAAGAATTGTTAATCGGGCCGAATCGCTAAGTGTGCGCGCGGGCGCCGCTTGTTAGAGTTGACGCTTCTGACTTGCCATCATTTGCAGGGACCCATGAGATGAAAATCGCAATCGTCGGCGCCGGCGCGATGGGCTCGGTCTACGCCGCGCTGATGGGCGATGCCGGCCATGAGGTGTGGGCGATCGACCCTTGGGCCGAGCACGTCGCCGCCATCAAGGCCAACGGCCTGCGGGTCGAGGGCGCCAGCGGCGATCGCACGGTGCAGGTCAATGCGACCACCGAGGCGAGCGAGGTCGGCCCGTGCGACCTCGTCATCATCGCCACCAAGGCCATGCACATCGAGGCAGCCGCGGCGAGCGCGGGGGCCTTGATCGGCGCCGACACGGCGCTGCTGACGATCCAGAACGGGCTCGGCAGCGCCGATCGGGTTGCCGATGCGCTAGCGGGAACACCGGTGATGATCGGCGTTGCCGGCGGCTTCGGCGCGTCGATGAAAGGACCCGGCCACGCCCACCACAACGGCATGGAACTGATCCGGCTGGGCAATCGCGATGGCACGATCACGCCGGCGCTGACTGCTGTCGCCGAGGTCTGGGAGCAGGCCGGCTTCAAAGTCCGCACCTTCGACGACATTGCGCAGCTGGTGTGGGAGAAACTGATCTGTAACGTGTGCTTCTCGGCCTCGACCGCGCTGACGGAATGGACCATCAGCCAGGTGATGGCCGACGCAGATACCTGGCGCATGGCGTCGGGCTGCGCCAGCGAGGCCTACGCGGTGGCGCGGGCCAAGAATATCACCCTCGACTTCGACGACCCGGTCGCCTACGTCCGCGATTTCGGCTCGAAAATACCCAACGCATACTCGTCGCTGGCGCTCGACCTGATGGCCGGACGCGCCTCCGAGATCGACGCCATCAACGGCGCCATCCCGCCGGCCGGCCGTGAGGTTGGCATCGCGGCGCCCTACAACGAAACAGTAAGCGCGCTGGTACGAGCCAAGGAACAACGGCTTGGTGTTCGCACGACAACCACATAGACCCGCGACGCGCACGATCGTCCACGCACATGCCGCGTTCCCGCTTCGCCTTCGCCGCAGCGCTGACACTCAACCCCGCATTGGGTTCGCTCTACGCCTGGAGCATCTTTCTCGAGCCGCTGGAAGCCGATTTGGGTCTCGCGCGGGTCGAATTGTCGTTGGTGTTCTCGGTCGCGGTGGTGTTTTTCACCGCCGGTATGAGTTTCGGACCGGCTGTCTATCGGCTTGCCGCGACGCCGGTATTGACAGCCGGTGTCGCGTTGTTGTGCGCGGTCGGACTTGCGGTGACGGCGACGGCATCGTCACTCGTGTTAATCGTTGTCGGCTACGGTGTGCTGTTTGGCGGCGGTAGCGGCCTCGGCTACAGCATCATGCTGCAGGCTGTGAATCTGGCGCTGCCCGAACGCAGTGGCCTCGCCAACGGCGTCGCCATCGGACTGTTTGCCGGCGGCTCGATCCTGTTCGCGCAACTATTTGGCTGGAGCGTCGCCGCTTATGGCGTGGCGCCGACGCTGTGGGCCATGGTGGCGTTGTTCGTCGCCATCGCCGCAATTACGGCCTTGTTTCTCAGCCTCTCGCAGATCAGCCTGCACGCCGCCGGCCAACTTCGCCTAGCCAGGGGGAGCGGCCATAGCAGCCGACTGTTTTGGCTGTTTTGGGCAAGTTTCCTGCTCGGTGCCGGCAGCGGTTTGATGTGCATCAGCCAGGCGGCGGCAATGGTAACCGCCTATGGCGGCACCCTCGCGCTGGCGGTATTCGGCACCACCATGGTCGCGGCAGGGAACTGCGCCGGCCGGCTTATTGGCGGTGCCCTCAGCGATTACCTGCCGGTCCGTAGCGTCGTCATCGGCGCCCATACAATCGGCGCGGTCGGATTATTCGGATTGGCCGTCTTCCCGAGCGCAACCGTCGCGGTGATCGCGATTGCCATGGCCGGCCTGTCTTACGGCTTGCAAACTGGTGCCTATCCATCGGCCATGGCGATCTACTACGGCAGCGAAAATTTCGGGCGGATGATGGGGCGGTTGATTACGGCGTGGGGCATTGCCGGCCTTGCCGCCCCGATCATCGCCGGCGCCTTATTTGATCTGACTGGATCGTATCGGTTGGCGGTCGCGTTCGCCGCTATCGTGGCGACGCTGGCGATCGTCGTCAGTGCTAGACTACCCGGTCGTAGCGTTGAATCTCGATCGGCGTAAAGAAGGAAGAATTGTTGGTGATGCCATGGGCGCATTGGGCGATCGACTTAAGGACAAGACAGCCGTCGTCGCTGGGGCCGGGTCGGTCGGGCCGGGGTGGGGCAACGGCAAAGCGGTCGCGGTGTTGTTCGCGCGCCAGGGTGCGTCGGTTCTGGCGCTTGATATCGACGCCGACGCCGTCGCCGAAACCGCAGGCATTATCGAAAGCGAAGGCGGTACGGTCGCCACCCTGACCTGCGACGTCACCCAGGCCGACGCGGTTGCGGCGATGGTCGAGACCTGCCTCGAACGCTTCGGTCGCATCGACATTCTGCATAACAATGTTGGCGGTTCGTCGCCCGGCGGTCCGGTCGAAATGCCGCAAGACGAATGGCAGGCGCAGCTCGACTTCAACCTGACCAGCGTGTTCCTCACCTGCAAGCATGTGTTGCCGGTGATGGAACGCCAAAACGGCGGCGCCATCGTCAACGTCGCCTCGATTGCCGGTATGCGCTTTATCGGCAACCACCACATCGGCTACGCCGCGAGCAAAGCCGGATTGATCCAGTTCACGAAAGCGATCGCGGTCAAATACGCCGCCCAGAGCATCCGCGCCAACACCGTGGTGCCCGGCTTGATGCATACACCACTGGTCGAGGTGCGCCTGGGCAGCCAATATGGTGGCGGCGACGTCGAGGCCCTGATCGCGAAGCGCAACGCGCAGGTGCCAATGGGCCATATGGGTGATGCCTGGGACGTTGCCCACGCGGCGCTGTTCCTTGCATCCGATGAAGCAAAATACGTCACCGGTGCCGAACTCGTCGTCGATGGCGGCTTCGTCGCCAAATCGGTTTAGCCGGATCCTGATTGCGATAGCGATCCCATAGGCGACCTGCTATAGGCCGGCAAGCCTCTGAATTAACAGTAAGATCCAGTTTTGATCACCCGCCTCTACAATTGGACGATGGATCTCGCGGCACGCCCGCGCGCGCTATGGATTCTGGCGCTGGTGTCATTCGCGGAGAGCTCGTTTTTTCCGATTCCGCCGGATGTCATGCTGATTCCGATGGTGCTGGCCGCACCAACCCGGGCCTGGCGCATCGCCGCGGTGTGCACGATTGCCTCGGTCGTCGGCGGCGCAGCCGGTTACGCGATCGGGATTGGTGCGTTCGAAGCCGTCGGGCAGCCGGTGCTCGATTTCTACGGCTACATGCACAAATTCGAGGATTTCCAGGCGCTCTACCGCGAATGGGGCATTTGGATCGTGAGCGCCGGCGGCTTCACGCCGCTCCCCTATAAGGTGATCACCATCACCAGCGGCGTCATGAAGCTCGACATCGGTACCTTCCTAATTGTGTCGCTGGTATCGCGCGGCCTGCGCTTTTTTATCGTCGCCGCGTTGTTGTGGTATTTCGGCGAGCCTATTCGACGCTTTATCGAAGCCAATCTCGGTCTGCTGGCGACGCTCTTTTTCGCGCTACTGCTCGCCGGATTCGTGGTGATCCGCTTTGTTCTCTGAACGCGCCCTGGCCTATCTTCTTGGCGCGAGCCTGGCGACGTTGATCGGCGCGCTGGGCTTTCAATACATCGTCGGCCTCGACCCGTGCGTATTATGCATCTACCAGCGCTGGCCCTATGTCGCGGTCGCCGCTATCTGCGTCGTCGCCCTGTTCGCCAAAACCCTGGCCCGGCCGGCCCTGTTCGCGTGCGGGGTCATCTTCCTCGCAAGCGCTGCGCTTGCCGCCTACCACATCGGTGTCGAGCAGGGTTGGGTCGCCGGTACGGCCGCGTGTGGTGCCGCGGGCGGGGCGACGACGGTCGACCAACTGCGGGCCCAAATCATGAATGCGCCGGCCACCCGGTGCGATGAAGTCGCCTGGTCGTTGTTCGGGATTTCGTTGGCTGGGTATAACCTGCTGATCTCCGTGGCGCTGGCGACGTTCAGTTGGGTCGCCGGCGTAAATTTGGGCCGCCAATCTATGGGCCGGGGTTCACGATTCGGATGAGCAAGCGACCGCAAAAAACCAAGCGTAGGAAAACCACCGGCGAGGACCGGTTGCCGGGCGATCCGACCGCGGCCGAACTGATCGATCGGATCATCCGGGTCGACCAGGCCGGCGAATATGGCGCGCGCCGCATCTATGAGGGGCAACTCGCGGTTATGCGCGAGGGACCGGCCAAGGAAAAAGTTCGCCACATGGCCGAGCAGGAAGCGCGCCATCTCGAGATTTTTGACGAACTGATCACCACCCGGCGCGCCCGCCCAACGCTGCTGACGCCGCTGTGGCACGTCGCCGGGTTTGCGTTGGGGGCCGGAACCGCACTGCTTGGCGACAAGGCAGCGATGGCGTGCACCGTGGCGGTCGAGGAAGTAATCGATGAGCATTACGCCCAGCAATCGAATGCGCTCGGAGATGACGAAGCACCGTTGCGTCAGGTAATCGACGACGCCCGCGAACAGGAGGTCGAGCATCGCGATACCGCGCTGGCCGCCGGCGCCACCGAAACGCCGGGCTACGAAGCGCTGTCTGCGGCCATCAAATCCGGATCACGCCTGGCAATTTGGTTATCGGAGCGATTGTAGCGGTCGCAATTTGGATCGGTCTTATTGGATCAGCCTGGCCGGCCTACTCCCCGGCCCAAATAGATCCCGCTACGGCTCGAGTTCGCTATCCCAGTAAAGATAATCGCGCCAGCTATCGTGCAGGTAGTTGGGGGGAAATTTGCGGCCGTTGTGCTGCAAATCGTAAACGCTGGGCTCGTAAGGCAGGCGTTTGGGGTGCATGCCGCACTCCTTGAGCAGGCGCCCGCCCTTTTTCAGATTGCAGCCTGCGCAGGCCGTAATCACGTTGTCCCACAGGGTACGACCGCCGCGCGAGCGCGGGATCATGTGATCGAACGTGAGTTCCTGGGGACTCCCGCAATACTGGCAGCTGAAACTGTCGCGCAGGAACACATTGAACCGGGTAAAAGCGGGCCGGCGCGCTGGGCTGATATATTGCTTGAGCGCGACCACGCTCGGCAACTGCATCTCGAAGCTCGGCGAGTGGACGGCCCGCTCATATTCACAGACGATGTTGACGCGATCGAGAAACACGGCTTTGACCGCTTCCTGCCATGACAGCAGCGATAGCGGAAAATAGCTGAGCGGCCGATAGTCCGCATTCAGCACCAGTGCCGGGCAACTCTCCGGTGAAACCAACACGCCCTCCGACAATGATAATACCTAGAGGATCGAGCTAACCCTCAAAAACCCCGCATTTGCGCCGAATTGTGGCGTGACCGCCGAGAAAACGCCAGCTAATTTCAGATTAGCTCCGTCTCAGGCGGTTGCAGCCAATGCGCTCATTGGCAGGTCGTAACCCGATCCCAACAGGTGTGCGGCGAGGAATTCGGTGCCCATATCGAGCCCCGTCTGATCGATCTGATGGCCCATGCCGTCGCATACATGCCAGATCACGCCAACTTCCGCCGATGCCAATCCGGCAACCGCTTCGTGCAGTGCTTGCACCGGGACGACCTCATCGCGATCGCCGTGAATCAGGAGCACCGGCGGCCGCGCGCTGACTTCGCTCGCCAGCTGGTCGGGCGCAATCAGCGAACCCGAAAAGCCGATGATTGCCGCCGGAGGTTGTGGCCGGCGCAGCCCGACATAAAGCGCCATCATGGTCCCTTGCGAGAAGCCGACCAGCGCCAGCTGCCGATCGGTGAGATTGAGGCGCGCCAACTCATAATCGATAAAGTCGTTGAGGACGGGTGCGACGCTTGCGGCGCCCGCGGCGATCGAGTCGGGATCACGGCTTTGCAGGCTGAACCATTGCCGGCCGGACGGCGCCATGTCGCAAGCCTCGGGCGCATGCGGTGAACTGAACTCAGCCTCCGGCAGGTGCGGCGCCCAATAGGGTGCCAGCCCAAGCAGATCGTTGCCGTCAGCCCCTAATCCGTGCAGCAGGATAACCAGCATCGTCGCGGGCTCGCCACTGGCCGGTGGCTTGGCAGGGCCTTCGAGCGGGCGCGGGTCACTCATCCCGAGATACCTGTCATTTCCGTGCTTATCTCCCATAACCGGGCCGCTACCGCGGTGTCATAGCTTATCTCCGATGACCGCGCGGGTGCGCATTGATCGTAATAACCGCCGCTCGCGCCTTCAACATCCGCCGACGTCGCCAGTAAACGCTGGTCTTGCCGCCAGCATCAACCGAAATGCCGCTCACACGCATCGCGACAGCAATCCCAGTCTTGGCCAGCCACCTATTGTTGCTGCCAAACCTGGTGCGCACGAACCCGGGGTGCAGCGCATTGGCGGTCACGCGAGTGCCGTCCAACCGGCGTGCAAGTTCATAGGTGAAGAGAATGTTGGCCAGCTTGGATTGCGAATAGGCGCGCCATCCCGCATAGGATTTGCCGCCCTCAAGATCGTCGAAATCGATCTGCCCGCGCTGGTGGGCGGCCGAGGCAACGTTGACGATCCGGGCCGGCGCGCTCGCCTTCAATAAGTCGATCAGTTCATGGGTAAGCAGAAAGTAGTTGAGATGATTCAATGCCCACGTCATCTCGATGCCATCGGCGCTCTCCGCCCGCTGCATGAAAATCGCGCCGGCGTTGTTGAGCAACACATCGAGCCGGTCACAGCGGGCGCGAATGTCGGCCGCCACCCGCCGGACATCATCAAGCCGCGATAGGTCCGCCTGAAGGAACTCGATGTGCTGGTTTTGCGCCTGGCGCCGCAGGCTTTCGACGACCGACCGCCCCTTCTCCGCATTGCGGCTGACCAGGACCAGCGATGCACCGGCCTCCGCAAGACGCAGAGCCGCCTGCTTGCCGACCCCGTCGGTCGCGCCGGTAATCACGACCGTTTTGCCGCGCATATCGGTCATTGGTGAATCGGACTGTTTAACAATACGGGCTCAGGCAGACGCGCTCATGGGGGCCGACTTTTGGGATCGCGCGCTTGTGCGACACCAATCATGCTGTCGCGGTTCACGAGCTGGGCGAGCTCGGGCGCCGACATATCCTCGGTGCCATCGGGACGCAGCGGCAACACCATGTAGCGCAAGTCGGCGGTCGAATCGACCACCCGAATCTCGACATTATCCGGCAGCTCGGTGCCAAATTCGCGCAGCACGGCACGAGGGTCGATCACCGTGCGTGAACGATAGGCATGGCTTTTGTACCACGCGGGCGGAATGCCGAGCAGCTTGCGCGGGTAGCAACTGCACAGCGTACAAACGATAACGTTGTGAACCTGGGGCGTGTCCTCGACGACCGCCAGCTTCGGCGCATGCGACATGTCAACGCCCATGGTCTCGACGGCGGCTGTGCCGTCGCGCAACAACAGCGCCTTGAACCGCGGATCGGTCCAGGCGCGGGCAACAACCTCGGCACCCTTCTCGGGGGTGCGCGATTCCATGTCCTCCATCTGGCGGCGGATAGCATCGGCGGTGAGGAGGTCCTTTTCGATCAGCAATTCGCGAATCGTCTGTTCGAGGATCTCGTATTTGGTGGGTGCGCGATCGATATCCTCAATCGGCGCGTGATCATCGTGGGTGTGCGATTCGGCCATGACTAGCGGATTCCATCCACTAGGATGCCGGATCGAGCCAGTGCTCGTAGATATCCGCGACCAGCGTGTCGTTCGCCTTCCCCGTGTAGTCCGACCATAAATGCGTCTGGTCGAAGCGCACACGGTAAAGCTCAATCTCGGGCAATCCGTCGCGGTGATAAGCGAGCTCTTCGGGGTTGCGAAAGGCGCCGAGATCAGCCTCCACGACCCCCTCTTTGCCGCGCAAATAATAAGGCGTGCGGCAATGACCGGTCGGCACTGTGGTCTTGACGCGAATGCGATCGCCCGATTTGAACGTCATCCCGCTCCTCCTTCAACGCCGCCTTCTCGCGCCGCTTCATTTCGCATCGCATCATCTCGCACCGCATTTTGGCGGGCATGAAAGTCGCGCATCAAGCGTGCCTCGACCTCGGCAAAACGCGCATCGACTTCAGCTTCATCAACCACACCGCGCTCGATCAACAGCGTGCGGATCGATTCCATCCATAGTTCGTAATACGACAGCCCTTTGTAGAGGTCGTTGGGCACGCCTTCCATGACCCGACGTTGGGCATCGACCGTGAACAGCGAGCAGGGCGGTTCGACGAGTAGCCGAAAAATCGCGTCGACCCGGCGTTCGAACAACGTCGGGGTATGGGCATCGCTCCCGACCGGCCCGGCCGAGGAGCCGCCAAGGTCGTTTTGCGCACGCTCCAGGCTTTTCATGTCAGCACCTTCAAACGATGAGTTTAGGTTCAAGGTTTTGCCGACTCAAGGATCCGTCGGGGGCACAAAACTTTACGCGTCCAGGCAGCCTCCGTAGTGTTGCCGCGAACGCGGAGACCGGCCATGACCAACGAACCCGAACACGGCGTCCAAGACGATGCCATGAAGCGTGCCGGCTACGGCGAACGCATTGGTTTTGGCGAGCGCCCAGCCCTGGTCGCGGTCGACATTATTCGAGCGTTCACCGAAGCAAGCTATCGCTTCGTCTGCGACATGGACGTTCAAATCGGCAACAACAATCGCATCATCGGTGCGGCGCGCCCCAAAGCGGTGCCGATTATCTTCACCACCGTTTGGTACGACGACCCCGACCTTAAAGATGCTGGAATTTGGGGTATCAAACTCAAAGGCGCAGAAGACCTGCGCTTCGGGACGCCGGCGGTCGAAGTTGATCCGCGTCTCGACCAGCAAGACGGCGATGCGGTGCTGATGAAGAAATATGCATCGAGTTTCTTCGGCACCGATCTCGCTGCCCGCCTCAACGCACAGCGGATCGATACCGTGATTATTACCGGTGCATCGACCAGTGGCTGCGTACGCGCAACCGCGGTCGACGCCATCCAAAATGGTTTCCGTCCGATCGTCGTCAGCGACGGCGTCGGCGACCGCTGGCCGCCGGCCCACGAGCAGGCGCTCTATGACATTCACGCAAAGTATGCCGATGTGGTAGATACCGACGAGGTCGTGACTTATCTCGATGGACTGCCGAGTCAACGTCGCAACACCGCGACCGGATAATTAGCCGTGTGATCGACGCAAGCTACCGACTTGCACCAGTTGAGAGCCCCGCGCAAAATGCTACGCTTTTCTTGTAGCCCGCTACCCCGTCAAACGAGCGGAATGAAACATGTTGGTCAACAAACTAGAGCACTACAACATCGTCACGGAAAAGCTCGACGAGACGGTTGAGTTTTACGAAAAAATCGTCGGCCTTGCGAATGGCGAGCGACCTAACTTCAAATTCCCGGGCGCGTGGCTTTACGCCGGCGAGGATCCCGTTGTGCATCTGATGCAACTCGGCGAGGAACGTGACCGCGGCTCCGGCTCGATCGATCATGTTGCGTTTCGCGGCGGCGACTATGCGTCCTACAAAAAACACCTCGAAACGAACAGCATCGACTACGACGAGCGTTTCGTTGAGGACATATCGATGCACCAAATATTCATCAAGGACCCCAACGGGGTGAAGGTCGAAATCAACTTTCTCGTACAGAGTTAACGCGTCAGCCGAGCGGCCACGGCTGAACCGCGGCGCTCGTTTCACTTTTCACACGACATTTCAATCAAACGCGACGCAAGCAAGGAGAGGTTTATGCGTATTTACAACTATCAAAACGGGTCCCAGCGGCGCCTCGCTGTTCTCGACGATAAAAGCCTGGTCGACGTGATCGACGCGCTCGGCGGACCGCGCAAGCTCGCGCCACGCGACCGCGACGCGCTCAACGACACCATCTCATTCATCGAAACGGGTAACCGCGGCCTTGGTCTCGCACGCAAGGCGATCCGCGAAAGCCGCAAGAGCGGCAAAGGTCGGCGCAGCCTCGCGCGCACCAAATTGTTTGCCCCGATCGAGCCCGCCGTCATCCTCTGTTCGGGCGAAAACTACTGGGACCACCGCGACGAAAAACCCGTGGTCGAGGGCAAGGAGCCCGAGTTCTTCATCAAGCTGCAGCAATGCACCAACGGCCCCTATGACGACATCATCTACGAACCCAAGATCACCAAGAAATTGGACTACGAAACCGAGCTTGTGGTCATCATTGGTAAGGGTGCGCCGCGCCACATCGCCAAGAAAGACGCCAAAAACTACATCTACGGTTACACCATCATGAATGATGTAACCGCGAGAGATCGTCAGGTGAAAATGCGGCCCGACGGCACCTCGCAATATGCGGTCGGCCCCGGCAAGAACTTTGATACCTCGGCTCCGATGGGCCCCTGCATCGTTACCGCCGATGAAGTCGGCAATCCCCAAAAGCTGCAACTTCGCACCTTGGTGAACGATCAGGTGCGCCAGAACAACACCACCGGGATGATGATCTGGAGCGTTTACGATCTCGTTCGATTTTTCTCCGGCTTCGTTACCTTGAAACCGGGGTCGGCGATCTCGACCGGCACGCCCGGCGGCACCGCCTGGGGCACCGACCCTGAACTCGGCGGCCGCGGGGCTAAAGCGGGGCGCAAAGACATCAGCCTGGCCAAGGGATATCTAAATGTGGGCGATGTCGTGACCTGTGAGATTGACGGGATCGGTCATCTGCGCGGGCGCGTCGTTCTTCCCAAAGGCGCAAAAAAGGCCAAGCCGACGGCAAAAAAGGCGACCAAGCGGCGCAAAGCGGCCTAGACGTTAAGCAGAAAGGCGGGGGCCGCGCGCCTACGGGTTCCGCCTGCTATTGAGTCTTTTGAGTTCGATCGAGTAATCGCGACAGTCGCAGTCGGTTCGCCGTAAGATCGGCGGATGGAATCGGTTCTCATCGCGCTCATCATCATCGCTCTGGTCGCGACGCTCGGTGTTCTGGCGGCGGGATTGTTCTCGATGGTCCGCGGCGGCGCGTTTAATAAAAACACAGCAACAATCTGATGCGGGCGCGAATCGGAACGCAGGCGACGACCGTGATCCTGGTCCTTATCTATTGGCTGGCCTATGCGAGGGGCTGATGGTCAAACTAACCAAGATTTACACCCGCGGCGGCGATAACGGACAAACCTCACTCGGCGGTGGCGGGCGCGTCGCCAAGCATGATGTTCGGGTGGCCGCTTATGGCACGGTCGATGAAGCCAACGCAGCCGTGGGTCTGGCGCGCCTCCATACGACGGGTAACGAAGATGCCATGCTGGCGCGCATCCAAGACGATCTATTCGACTTGGGCGCCGATCTCTGCCGGCCCGGGTCGGGTGACGATGACGAAGGCGCGTTGCGCATCGTCCAAATCCAGGTCGATCGACTCGAGGCTGAGATCGATTCGATGAACGGGCAACTCTCCGATCTCACATCGTTCGTTTTGCCAGGCGGCACGCCGGCATCGGCAAACCTGCATCTCGCACGCACGATCACCCGGCGCGCCGAACGCTTGATTACAGAACTCGCGGCAGGCGAAACCATCAATCCGCTGGCGATCAAGTTCATCAACCGCCTGTCGGATCATTTCTTCGTTCTCGGCCGTTTTCTAAACGACAAGGGAGCGCAGGACGTTTTGTGGCGCCCCGGCGCCAATCGCTAGGGAGTGAGGCGATGCGACCCCAACTTACCCATCTCGCGCTACACGTTCGCGACCTCAACGCAATGGTTGATTTCTACAGCGATTATTGCGATCTCGCGGTAGTGCATGATCGCCGCCGCGACGGCGGCCACGTGGTGTGGCTCGCAGAAGCCGGCCGCGAAGAGGAATTCGTGATCGTTCTGATTGATGGCGGACCGGGACGCGATCAACGTGATGGTGATTTCAGCCACCTCGGCTTTGCACTCGAGAGCCGCGACGCCGTGGATGCGGCCGCGGCCCGAGCAGAGAGCGCCGGCCATCTCATGTGGCCCGCGCGTGAAGAGCCCTATCCGGTCGGCTATTATTGCGGCCTGCGCGCTCCCGATGGCAATTGCGTCGAGCTATCCTATGGTCAACCTCTCGGGCCCGGCGCTCCAAGTACGACAACGACATGAGTGAAATTCGCAAGATTCTGGTTCCCCTCGATGACGCCGCGATCGAACGCAGGATCTTCGAGCGCGCGTTGGCGATTGGTCAACACTTTGACGCTACCGTCGAAGCACTTCACGTTTCGCCGCTACCACGACCCACCGATCCCGGCTGGGAGGCCCTGACCAAGCGCGGAATGGGATTCGCCGTCACCGAAGACGCCATGCGTGAGGCCAAACGAGCCGAAGAGCGCATTCGCGCCGCTTTTGATTCGATCTGCGAGAGCCAGGGTGTGACGAGCGAAGCACCTCCTAAGGGGACCCATTTTTCCGCTCGCTTCGCGGTCGCGGGCGGGGCGGAGGAATTGGTGGTCGCCACCCGCGCCAGGATTAGTGATCTGGTCGTTACCTCTCGCGGCACAACCGAGGGCGAGGTGTCGGAAACAATCGAAGCCGTGCTCACCGAGGGCGGCCGGCCGGTATTGGTATTGCCGCGGGGCGATCATGTGCCCCTACAGGGGACGTGCGTTGTGGCCTGGAACGGTCGCCCGGAAGCCGCGCGCGCCGTATCGTTTGCGCTACCGTTCCTGAAAGCCGCCATGCAAACCATCGTCCTCGAGGTCGACGACGCCGGCGCCCGTCGTGGCCTCAGCTCGAAGAGTGTCGCGCAATATCTCGCCTCACACGGCGTCGCAGTACTTGATCAGTCTAAGGCCAAGAGCGGAACCATTGGCGCGACCCTGGTCCGTGCGGCTCGCGATAACCATGCAAATCTGCTGGTGATGGGCGGCGCTGCCTACAGTCGGCTGCGGCGGATGATTTTCGGCGGCGTAACCCGTGACGTCATCGAAGAAACCGATATTCCGGTGTTGATGGCGAACTAGGCTGCACGCCGTCTACGACGCATTTTCTGCCTGCAACTATGCGATAAGGCCATCCAGGATTGCATAGCCCTTATCCACCTACCCGTTATCCATCCCCGCCATGGCACCGGCAAAGGCAATTTCGGTAGCGGTTGCGTCGAGGGGCACCATCTTTAGCCGCACGGTCGTCGTCGATCCGTTATTGTCAAACGTCACAATTGTTAGCAGCACGCGCGGCCAGTCCGCCAACCGGCCGGCGGCTTTGGCGGCTACTCGGGGAAGCCCGCCACCCGCGCGGCCTCAATGAAGTGATCGAGGTCGCCCTGATTGAGGAATGGAACATCGCGGACCATTTGGCTGATGTTGACCTCCGATCCGCTGACCCGACGGCATTCTCCAATGGCATGGGTCGCCTTTTCGAGGTCGCCGTTGAGCGCGTGGCAGAGTGCCAACAGTATGTGATTGCCGAGCATATCGGGGTTGCGTACATCGGCGCGACGAATTAGCGATGAGGCATCATCGTAGTTACGTTGCCAAAATCTCCCCCACGCCGCGATGGTCAAGTACCACGCCGGAAAGTGAGGATTGAGTTCGATTGCCCTTTCGATCAAATCGATGCCTTCTTGGGGCCGCCCGCTCATGACGAGGATTTCCGCAAGCGCGCCCAAGGCATCGGCATTGTTGGGGTCAAGCGCGACCGCATGTTGGGCCGCGGCGAAGGCATCGTCGGGCCGATTCTGCCACTGATAGGATTGACTTAACGCCATATGGACAATCGGCAATGAATCATCCAGCGCCAACGCTTTTTGGGCATGGTCGAGCGCAGGCTCCAGCGATTCACTTACGTCGCGCGTCCACAATTGATTCCACTCGTGGATGTAGGTGAGCGAGAGCCAGGCGTGCGCCTCGGCGTAGCCGGGGTCGATCGCGATCGCTTTGGCGAACATCTCGCGGGCTTGCACGCTCGCCTCCCGGGTGTAGCGTAAATATTGATCGCGTCCGCGCAGGACGTAGTCGTAGGCCTCCACATCAGCAACATAGCCGGATTGTCCCAGATTCTGCCGATCGCGATCGGTTAGCTCGACCTGCAGGGCATCGACGATCTTTTGGGTTACCTCGTCCTGCACGGCGAAGACGTCGGTGAGGTCGCGGTCGTAGCGGTCGGCCCACAGATGCCCGCCGGTTTGCCCATCGACGAGCTGCGCAGTTATGCGAACGCGCTCCCGCGCTTTACGGACACTTCCCTCGAGAACGTAGCGAACGCCAAGATCAGCGGCGATCTCATCGACGGTTTTGCGCTGCTCTTTGTACGTAAATGTTGAATTCCTGGCGATGACAAACAAACCGTCAATCTTGGACAGGGACGTAATCAGATCCTCGGTGATGCCATCCGAGAAGTAGGCTTGCTCGGCATCGCCGCTCATGTTGTCGAACGGCAATACCGCAATCGACGGGCGCGAGTCTTTGACCTTGGTTTTGCGCGGCGCGGTTACGTTAGCGCCACCGTCAATCGCCACGCCATAAGCGCGTACGGGCTCATCAATATTCTTGAACTCCTGGTCGCCATAGGGCTGGTAGACCAGGTCAATTCGGCGGTGGACGACATCGTACACGGTGCCAGACATGCACAGGCCACCCGGCGGCGCGAGAGCTTCCAGGCGGGCCGCAATATTGACCCCATCACCGAAGATGTCGCCGTCCTCCACCAAGACGTCACCAAGATGCAGACCAATGCGGAAGCGAAGACGCCGTTGCTCGTCGACGTCGGCGTTCCGCGCGGCGATGTCGGTTTGCGACTCGACAGCACATTCGATCGCGTCGACGACGCTTGCGAATTCCGCGAGAAGAGCATCGCCCGAAGTGTTCACAACGCGACCACCGCGCGCGGCAATCTGATCCGACATCGCGTCGCGATACTCGCGCAAGCGCTGGAGCGTGGTTACTTCGTCGTCACCCATCAGCCGGCTGTAGCCGACCACATCGGCGATAAAAATCGCGGCGAGTCGCCGTTGCGAAGCGGTCTGTGTCACGGGGGTCTGTCGGTGAGTAACGAACTTTTCTGGCGAATTGGGGATCGGCAATAGAATATGGGTTCTCGACCCCCAACATCAAAACCAAACCGAACAATGACCCGACCCAACCAAACGATCTTCCAGCGCCTCAAGGAATCCTGCGACACCGAATGGCAGGCCTACATCGGCCATGAGTTCATCCGCCAGTTGGGGCAGGGAACGCTTCCCGAAGCGTGCTTTCGCCACTATCTGATCCAGGATTATCTGTTTCTCATACATTTCGCCCGCGCCTACGCGCTCGCCGCCTACAAGGCCGACACCTTGGAAGATATGCGCCCGGCGGCGGCAAGCTTGTCGGCGACGGTCGCCACGGAAATGAAGCTCCACCTCACCTTCTGTGAGGGTTGGGGATTGAGTGCTGCCGATGTCGAGGCCGCACCGGAGGCCAACGCGACCATGGCTTATACGCGCTACGTTCTCGAGCGCGGCATGGCCGGCGATCTGCTCGACCTGCACACCGCACTTAGCCCCTGTGTTCTAGGCTATGCCGAAATCGGGCGCTCCCTGCTGGCAAATCCACAGACTCAGCTGGAGGGCAACCCCTACCGGATCTGGATCGAGGAATACGGTGGCGATGCCTATCAAGAGCACGCCCAGGAATCTCACGACTATCTCGACGGCCTCGCCCAAAAGCGCCTGACCGAGTCGAGATACCCCGACATCGCCCAAACATTTGCCCGGGCAACGCGACTGGAAACCCAGTTCTGGGAGATGGGCCTCACACTGGCAGCCTAACGACCGCCTGAACCTCGGTGCGACTCGTAGCCGCCAAACCACAACTCTTAAGCGTTCAAGCGTGGCGAAATATGCGCCATTCGTTGACACCGTTGGGGCACCAATTTAGTTTGCCCGGCGCCCGTAGCCCCTAGTGGATGAAATCCAACATATGGTACCCATACGACGGCTTGCCGAGTTCGCCGGTTAGGCGCGCGAAGCGTGGCGATGCCCCATGCGACCGTTGCGCATCGGAAGCTTCCATCCACTAGGACGCGGACAACTGGGTGTCCCCGATAATTGTCAGATGATTAGAAGGAGCGGCTGAGCGATGAAAGTGCTCGTCCCGGTAAAGCGCGTGGTCGATCCCAACGTGAAAATCCGCGTCAAAGCGGACAAAACGGGTGTCGAACTCGCCAATGTGAAGATGGCGATGAATCCATTTGACGAGATTGCCATCGAGGAAGCCATTCGGCTGGTTGAGGCCGGGACCGCGCAAGAGATCATTGCGGTATCCATGGGCCCGCAGCAGTGCCAAGAAACAATCCGCACCGCGCTGGCAATGGGTGCTGATCGCGGCATTCACGTGAAGACCGATGCCGAACTGCAACCCCTCGCGGTTGCCAAACTTCTCAAAGCAATCATTGAAAAAGAGACGCCCGAACTCGTCATCATGGGCAAGCAGGCGATCGACGATGATTCGAACCAAACCGGGCAAATGCTTGCGGGCCTCCTGGGCTGGCCGCAAGGAACCTTTGCCTCCAACCTCGAGATCGGCGATGGCAAAATCCAGGTGACTCGCGAAATCGACGGTGGTTTGGAGACCGTCGCTCTTAATCTCCCCGCTGTTGTCACGACCGATCTTCGCCTCAACGAACCGCGTTATGCGTCGCTGCCGAATATCATGAAGGCGAAGAAGAAGACGATTGATGACATGACGCCTGAAGATTTGGGCGTCGACGCGTCGCCGCGATTGACGCTTGTGAAGGTCGAAGACCCGCCTAAGCGTGAGGCGGGCGTGGTTGTCGCTGACGTGGCCGAACTCGTCGACAAGCTCCACAACGAAGCGAGGATATTCTGATGTCGGTCTTGGTCATTGCTGAGCATGACAATGCATCTCTCAAGGACGCCACGCTAAACACGGTGACCGCTGCTACCGAGTTGGATAGCGACGTCCATGTCCTGGTGGCTGGTACGGCGTGCGGCGGGGCGGCGGATGCAGCTGCGAAAATCGCCGGCGTGTCAAAAGTATTGGTCGTGGACGATGCCAGCTACGCGAATCAGCTGGCCGAGGCGATGGGCATACTCATCGCGCGGCTGGCGGCAAACTACTCACACGTTCTCGCACCCGCGACGACAACCGGTAAGAACTACATGCCCCGGGCCGCGGCGCTGCTCGACGTGGCACAAATCTCGGAGATCTCGGCAATCGACTCCACGGACACATTCATCCGGCCGATTTATGCCGGCAATGCGTTGGCAACGGTGCAGTCGAGCGACGCGATCAAAGTCTTAACGGTGCGCGGAACGGGTTTCGAAGCAGCTGCGAGCGAAGGCGGCAGTGCGTCGATCGAAGCCGTCGATGCCGCAGAAGATCCCGGCATTTCGTCATTCGTCAGCGCGGAACTCACCAAGTCGGAGCGTCCCGAGCTAACCTCCGCAGGCGTCATCATCTCGGGTGGCCGCGGCATGCAGAGCGGCGATAATTTCGACATGCTGGAAAAGATCGCCGACAAGCTTGGGGCCGCGGTCGGCGCCAGCCGCGCGGCGGTCGATGCCGGCTTCGTCCCCAACGACTACCAGGTCGGGCAAACCGGCAAGATTGTCGCGCCGGAGCTCTATATCGCGGTCGGTATCTCCGGCGCCATCCAGCACCTTGCCGGCATGAAAGACAGCAAGGTAATCGTTGCCATCAACAAGGATGAGGAGGCACCGATATTTCAGGTCGCCGACTACGGCCTGGTCGCGGATCTGTTCAAAGCGCTGCCGGACTTGGATGCAGAGCTCGAAAAACTCGGCCTCTCCGGATCCTGAACCGGCACGACCCGACCATGCTCGCCAAGCTCGGAATTATCGGTGCCGGCCAGATGGGCAATGGCATCGCTCATGTTTCGGCACTGGCCGGCGTTGAGGTCACCCTGATGGACGTCGCACCGGCGCAACTGGAAAAAGCCTTAACCGCAATCGGGGGCAACCTCGACCGCCAGGTCAAACGAGAGAAAATAACCGACGCCGAAAAAGCCGCTGCGTTGGCCCGGATATCAACCGGCAAAAACCTGCAATCGGTTGCGAGTTGCGACTTTGTGATTGAGGCAGCGACCGAAAATGAGGATCTTAAGAAAAAGATCTTTGCCGAGCTATGCCCGCTACTCGGCGAAGACGTTCTGATCGCGAGCAACACGTCGTCGATCTCGATTACGCGCCTTGCTGCCGCAACCGATCGGCCCGGCAAGTTTATTGGCATGCATTTCTTCAACCCGGTTCCGGTGATGCAGCTCGTGGAACTGATTCGCGGGATTGCGACCGAGGATGCGACGTATGAGGCGGTCCACGAGCTCGCGATAAGGCTCGGCAAAGTACCGGCAACCGCGCAGGACTATCCGGCGTTCATCGCTAACCGCATTCTGATACCCATGATCAATGAAGCGGTATTTGCCCTCCATGAAGGGGTGGGATCGATCGAATCGATCGATGTTGCGCTTAAACTCGGTGCCAACCACCCCATGGGGCCGCTTGAATTGGCCGATTTCATCGGCCTCGATACCTGCCTCGCGGTAATGCAGGTGGTCCACGAAGGGCTCGGCGATTCGAAGTATCGCCCGTGCCCGTTGCTAGCAAAATACGTCGAAGCGGGCTGGCTCGGCCGCAAGACCGGCCGTGGCTTCTACGACTATAGCGGCGACAAACCAACCCCCACCCGCTAGCGCAAACGCCTGTATCGCTCACGCGGGACTTTTGTCGCCGATCTTCATAGATAGAGGATCGGTTAAGACGCTTTGATGAAGTGGCGGATCAATTTAATCGCCTCGGGGCTATCCCACTCGGCACCTCCGACGAGTCGGCCGATCTCTTGACCGTCGCGGCCGAGTAGCACCGTCGTCGGGAGGCCGACCACTCTGAGCTTGCGTGGAACCGCGTTTTTCGTATCGACGAACGGCTCAAGCCCCTCAATCCCATGTTTCTTATAAAATCGATTGACCGCCGGCATTCCCTGACGATCAATCGATATCGCGACCACGCGAAAATCATCGCCGCCAAGCTCCGCTTCGAGGCGTGCGAGCGCCGGCATTTCGCGGATACACGGCGCACACCACGTCGCCCAAAAGTTAACCAAAACGACTTGTCCCTGAAAATCCGCGAAACTGCGTGGCTTCCCGGCGGCGTCCAAAAACTCCACCTCGGACGTTGGCTTCACCTGCTCGTAGAGAGTAAAGTTCGCGACCTGCCCGGTGACGAGTGATTTTGCGTCGGCAACGGGCCCAGCTCCCGTATCGGGCGAATCTTTCCCGGTTTGCGTCAGCGCGACGGCAACGAGTCCGACGACAACGATCGCGAGCGCAACGTAAATTAGGGGGCGATTCATGGCTGCTCCACCGGTAACACTGGCAATGAAGACTCTCTATCTTGGATTCTCGGCATGAATGACAAGCCCGCCAAATCCAAAAGTAACAACCCGCGCGATCACGCCAACGTTATGTGGGGTGGCCGCTTCGCGTCCGGTCCTGCGGCGATCATGGCGGAAATCAACGCTTCGATCGATTTTGACAAACGTCTTTACAAGCAGGACATAGCCGGATCTCGCGCTCACTGTAACATGTTGATGGCGCAGGGAATTATCTCAAACAAGGACGGTCACGCAATCTTGCGCGGACTTGATGTGGTGGAAACCGAAATCGCGGGCGGGCGCTTCACATTTGATCGCGCCCTTGAAGATATCCACATGCATGTTGAGGCTCGTTTGCACGAACTCATCGGTGACGCCGCCGGACGGCTCCACACCGCCAGGTCGCGCAACGATCAGATCGCGACCGACTTGCGCTTGTGGTTGCGCGATACGCTCGATGAGCTCGACCGCGATCTCGCCGGTTTGCAGCGCGCATTGGTCGAGCAGGCGGACGCGCATGCAGGCACGGTGATGCCGGGGTTTACGCATCTGCAGGCGGCCCAGCCGGTCACCCTTGGCCACCACCTGATGGCCTATTTCGAAATGTTGGATCGTGATCGCGGGCGCGGGCGCGATTGCCGCAAGCGCCTCAATGAGTGCCCGCTCGGCGCTGCCGCTCTAGCCGGCACGTCGTTTCCGCTCGACCGGCGAGCGTCGGCACGCGCGCTCGGCTTTGCGCGGCCGGCAGCAAACTCGCTCGACGCGGTATCGGATCGTGATTTTGTCGTCGAGTTCCTTTCGTTTGCGAATCTCGTCGGACTACACCTTTCGCGCCTTGCCGAAGAATTGGTTCTATGGTCGAGCCCGCTGGTTGGCTTTGTGGAACTACCGGACAAGCTGACCACGGGCTCCTCGATCATGCCGCAAAAGCGAAACCCGGATGCGGCCGAACTGGTGCGTGCCAAGACCGGCCGCTTGCTCGGTGCCCTGAGCTCGGTTCTGGTCACCCTCAAAGCACTGCCGTTGGCTTATGCCAAGGATATGCAGGAAGACAAGGAACCAGCGTTCGATGCAGCCGATACACTGACACTCTGTCTCGCCGCCATGACCGAGATGATCAGCGACATAACCGTCGATGTTGCGGCCATGCGGGCGGCCGCCGAAAAGGGCTACGCGACCGCGACAGATCTCGCCGATTGGTTGGTCCGCGTGCTCGACCTCCCCTTCCGGCAGGCCCATGAGATCACCGGCCGCATCGTTACTGTCGCGGCTGAACGGGGGTGTCGGCTGGATGAACTTCCGCTTGAAGATTTATGCGCCATAGAGCTGCGAATCACCGAGGATGTCTTCGCGGTTCTCAGCCTTGAAAGATCGGTCGCCAGCCGCACGAGTTTGGGCGGAACCGCGCCACGGCGTGTGCGTGAGGCGGTTAAACGGGCACGTAAGAAATGTCAGTGATCAAACTGTTGATCGCAGCTTTCGTGATGGTCGGCGTCGCAGGAGAACTCGCGGGTTGCGGTAAGAAGGGTGACCTCGAGCCACCACCGGCAAAGGAAGAGACCAAGCAAAAGCCCAAGGAAACGTCTAAGAGGCCAACCCGAAACTAGTTGAGTGATTTCAGTCGGTTGTGGCTTACTCGGTTGTGTCAAAGCAAACGAGGAGGCACAACATGTGGACCGAAATCACTCGCCCGAATTATGAGCGCCGTGGCGGGCGCTACGCAAGCGACCTGACGGATCGAGAGTGGGCGTTGATCGCGCCGCTCATGCCGCCGCGCAAGAAGATCGGCCGGCCGAGGACGACGGACCTGCGCCATGTCATGGATGCGGTCATGTACATGGCCTCGACGGGCTGCCAGTGGGCGATGTTGCCGAACGACTTCCCTCCGCCTTCCACGGTCCAGCGCTATTTCTACGACTGGCGCTCCAACGGCCTGCTGGAGAGCATCAACCATCACCTGGTCATGGCGGCCCGGGAGCTGGAAGGACGCGAGGCCGGCCCGAGCGCCGGGGTGATCGACAGCCAGAGCGTGAAAACCACGGAAAGCGGTGGTGTTCGGGGCTATGACGCGGGCAAGAAGATCAAGGGCCGCAAGCGTCACATCGTCACCGATACACTCGGCCTGCTGGTCGGCCTGATCGTGCACGCAGCCGATATCCAGGACCGCGACGGCGCGCCCGAGGTCCTCAAATCGATCCGTCATCGCTTCCCCCGGCTGCGTCACCTCTTCGCCGACGCCGCCTACGCGGGACCGAAACTCGAGGGCGCCCTTGAGGACATCGGCCGCTGGAAGCTCGAGATCATCAAGCGCTCAGACACCGCCCAGGGCTTCGAGCTCCTGCCCAGACGATGGGTCGTCGAGAGGACCTTCGCCTGGCTCAACCGATGCCGTCGACTGGCCAAGGATTGGGAGAAATCAATCGCCTCCGCACAGGCATGGATTCTTGTCGCCAACATCCGACTCCTCACAAGGCGGCTCGCAAGGTACTGTTATCAAACATAGAGTTTCGAGTCGGACTCTAAGAGGCCAACCCGAAACTAGTTGAGTGATTTCAGTCGGTTGTGGCTTACTCGGTTGTGTCAAAGCAAACGAGGAGGCACAACATGTGGACCGAAATCACTCGCCCGAATTATGAGCGCCGTGGCGGGCGCTACGCAAGCGACCTGACGGATCGAGAGTGGGCGTTGATCGCGCCGCTCATGCCGCCGCGCAAGAAGATCGGCCGGCCGAGGACGACGGACCTGCGCCATGTCATGGATGCGGTCATGTACATGGCCTCGACGGGCTGCCAGTGGGCGATGTTGCCGAACGACTTCCCTCCGCCTTCCACGGTCCAGCGCTATTTCTACGACTGGCGCTCCAACGGCCTGCTGGAGAGCATCAACCATCACCTGGTCATGGCGGCCCGGGAGCTGGAAGGACGCGAGGCCGGCCCGAGCGCCGGGGTGATCGACAGCCAGAGCGTGAAAACCACGGAAAGCGGTGGTGTTCGGGGCTATGACGCGGGCAAGAAGATCAAGGGCCGCAAGCGTCACATCGTCACCGATACACTCGGCCTGCTGGTCGGCCTGATCGTGCACGCAGCCGATATCCAGGACCGCGACGGCGCGCCCGAGGTCCTCAAATCGATCCGTCATCGCTTCCCCCGGCTGCGTCACCTCTTCGCCGACGCCGCCTACGCGGGACCGAAACTCGAGGGCGCCCTTGAGGACATCGGCCGCTGGAAGCTCGAGATCATCAAGCGCTCAGACACCGCCCAGGGCTTCGAGCTCCTGCCCAGACGATGGGTCGTCGAGAGGACCTTCGCCTGGCTCAACCGATGCCGTCGACTGGCCAAGGATTGGGAGAAATCAATCGCCTCCGCACAGGCATGGATTCTTGTCGCCAACATCCGACTCCTCACAAGGCGGCTCGCAAGGTACTGTTATCAAACATAGAGTTTCGAGTCGGACTCTAAGGAAACGTCTAAGAAAAATTAATCCTGAACTGCCAGTTGTCCCTATGGTCCACCATTTCGAATACCGCAATCGCGAACTTTTCGCCGAGGACGTGTCGATCGCCGATATCGCAACGGCGGTCGGGACGCCGTTTTATTGTTATTCCACCGCAACCCTGACGCGCCACTACCGCGTTTTTGCAGACGCGTTCGCGCGCCTCGATTCCGGCATTTACTATTCGGTCAAAGCAAACTCCAACCTGGCCGTAATCCGGACACTGGCCGGACTTGGCGCCGGCGCAGATATCGTCTCAGCCGGCGAATTGCGGCGTGCTCTGGTCGCCGGCGTTGCGCCGAATCAGATCGTTTTCTCCGGTGTGGGCAAAACCGATGCCGAGATCGAGGCGGCACTTGGCGCGGGAATCCTACAGTTCAACATCGAATCTTCGCCGGAACTCGCGGCAATCAACCGGCTGGCCGTGGCCCGCAAGCTCGTGACACCGGTGGCTGTTCGCGTGAATCCAAATGTCGACGCCGCCACGCACGCCAAGATCACAACCGGCACTGACCAGAACAAATTCGGCATTGCGTGGCCCGAAGTTGGCTCTATATGCGCCGAGATCCGCGCTCTCCCTGGCGTTGAGTTGGTCGGTTTGGCGATGCACATCGGTTCGCAATTGCTCGACCTTGCACCTTTTGAAACCGCGTTTGCCGCGATGCGCGAGTTGGTGGTTGCGCTCAGAGCCGACGGTCACGCCATTAAGCGGCTCGATATCGGTGGTGGTCTTGGGATTCGCTACGGTCAAGAAGAGCCACCGCCGCCGTCTGCCTATGCGGCCCTGGCCGAACGCAGCCTCGCCGACCTGGATTGCCATATCATGTTGGAACCGGGACGGCTGATCGTCGGCAACGCCGGTCTCATGATCACCCGTATCGTTTATGTAAAACAAACCCCGACGCGGCGCTTCATCATTGTCGACGCGGCGATGAACGACCTTCTGCGGCCGTCGCTTTACGATGCGACGCATACAATTATGCCGGCTGCGGAAGCAGGTGACGGCGTCGAACTGACGCCGGCCGACGTTGTTGGCCCGGTCTGCGAAAGTGGCGATACGTTTGCCACACAGCGCTTATTACCGCCGCTGCGCACAAATGATTTACTCGCGTTCGCCACTGCTGGTGCTTATGGTGCGGTGATGGCGTCGAGCTACAATAGTCGCCCGTTGGTGCCAGAAGTGCTGGTTAACGAGCAGGACTTTGCGGTCGTGCGGGCGCGGCCGAGTTATGAAGAAATGCTCGCCGGTGAGACCATCCCGGATTGGTTGGACGGCGAGCGTGCGTCTGGAGGAGGTGCCCGATGAGCACTGAGAACGGATCGGCGCGGAGCAACGGCAACCAACCGTTTTCCGCGATTCAGCGACTGCTCAATCGTCGCCTCGCTGCGGCCCGCCTGACGATCGCCTGGGAGCGGCTGTGGCTCGCGATTTGGCCCACCATCGGAATCGTTGGATTGTTCGGCGCGTTTTCGCTGGCCGGTCTGTGGTACCTGATTCCCGGATGGCTGCACCTCATTATCCTGGTCGGCTTTGCGATCACGTTGGGCCGCGCGCTTTGGCATGGGCTGCAAACCATGCAGTGGCCAGGACGCGACCACGCCGAGCGTCGGCTGGAAACCGGTAGCCTGCTCGATCACCGCCCGCTTCGATCCCTTTACGATCGCCAAATCAGCGGCGTTGACGACCCCGGAAGTCAAACGCTGTGGCAGATTCATCGCCAACGTATGCTCGCGCATGTGAAACGGTTACGCAGTGGTTGGCCGCACCCCAACCTCGCGCATCGCGATCCCATGGCATTGCGGGCTATCGTGGGGTTGCTGCTTACGATTGGCATCATCGTTGGCGCCGGCGATGCCGGCCAACGGTTGCTCTCCGCGTTCAAGCCGAATTTCGCGAGCGCTTCCGAAACGCCCACATCTTTGGAAGCATGGGTTACACCCCCTGAATACACCGGCCGGCCGCCGATGTTCCTAACCGCGACCATCGCGGCAAACGAGCGATCGACGCTCGATGTCCCTATCGGCAGCACGTTCCTGGCGCAAATCAGCGGCACCAATACGGCGCCGAGCGTAACCCTCGACCAGGATCCGATCCCATTTACCGCGATCGACTTGAACCATTTCCGCGCCGAAATTGAGCTCAATACCGGCACCAGCCTCACCATCACGCACGGTCAGACCGAAATCGCTGCGTGGGCTTTATCAATCATTCCCGACGAGACGCCGATCATCTCGTTCGGCGCGCCGCCCAAGCCAACCCTGCGCAAGGCCCTCGAACTCTCCTACAAGGCGAGCGATGACTACGGCCTCACTTCGGTACGCGCCGTCGTCACTCGCCCTGGCACCGACGAGACCATCGAGATCGAACTCCCGCTTGCCGGACCGCGTTTGAAGAAAGCGGCAGAAGCGAGTTTCCACGACCTGACCCCGCATGCCTGGGCCGGGCTCAAAGTACAACTCCAACTCGCAGCGATTGATGCCATCGATCAAATCGGGCGCAGCGAGATGATCGAATTAACCCTGCCGGAGCGAGAGTTCTCGCATCCCGTTGCGCGCGCGCTTATCGAGCAGCGAAAAATACTGACGCGGCAGCCCGAGAAACGCGACAAAGTTGCGATCGCGCTGCGGGCGTTGTCCCTGTTGCCGGAGAAATACGAAAACGACACGGTCGTGCATCTCGCGCTGCGGACCGCACAGTCGAGGCTCAGGGCCGATGACAAAAAGGCATCGATGCAGGAGGTTCAGGATCTGCTTTGGGACACCGCGTTGCGGCTTGAGGACGGCAATCTGTCGCTCGCGCAGGCGCGGCTACGGGACGCGCAACAGGCCTTGATGGAAGCGCTCGCCCGCGACGCGCCGGACGATGAGATCGAACGCCTGATGGATGAACTGAAGCGGGCGATGGAGAAATATCTGCAAGCGCTGGCGGAGCAGGCGATCAAACAGGCCGAACGCGGCGAACCTGGCCTCGATCCCAATGCGTTGAACGTGCAGGAATTCGATCTTGAGAGAATGTTGGAGCGGGCGCGCGAGCTCAGTCAGATGGGCGCCAAAGACGCCGCGCGCCAGCTGTTGTCACAATTGCAGAACATGCTCGAGAATCTGCGCGCCGGTCTGATGATGAATCCGCTGGAACAATCGACCCAGCAAGCTTTGCGTGGTTTGAATCAATTGATGCGCGAGCAGCAGCAGTTGCTTGATCAAACGTTCCGTTCCGAGCAACGCGGACAACCACAACCGGGTAGTTCTTTTCAGGGTATGGGAAAAGAGCAGGAAGCCTTGCGTCGCATGCTGGGCGACATCATGCGCCAATTGGGCGAAACCGCCCTGCCGATACCTCAATCGATGGGGCGCGCGGAACGCTCGATGCGCGATGCACGCGAAGCGTTGAATCGGAGCCGTCCCGGCCAGGCTGTCGGCCCGCAGTCCGAAGCCCTAGACCTGTTGCGTGAAGGTGCCGATGCATTGTTCCGGTCGCTGATGGCCGGCGGTGACCTGCTGGACGGCGACGTCGACATGGACGGGACCGGCCAGTTCGATCGCGATCCGTTCGGGCGATTTGTCGGTCCGGGTGGCGCAATCGACGATGAGCGGGTCAAGATTCCGGAGAAATCAGACGTCCAGAGAGCGCGGGATATTCTCGAGGAGTTGTATCGGCGATCGGGCCAGCGCTCGCGCTCGTTAATCGAACGCGAATATATCGACCGTCTTTTGCGACGCTTCTAAGCCCGGTGCGTTGAGGCGCGGTGCCTTACCGCGCGAGGTGAAGCCCGCTTGCTTGTTGACGCCGGCTAGGATTCGCTCAACACGCCGATGAACGGCAGTTCGCGGTAACGATGCGCATAATCGAGCCCATAGCCGACGACGAATTCGTTCGGACACGGGAACCCGATGAAATCAGCCTGGATATCGACCAGCCGCCGTTCCGCCTTGTCCAGCAGACAGCAGGTTTTAACCGATGCGGCGGCACGCTCGACCAGCAGGTCTCGCGCAAACGAAATCGTGCGGCCGGTATCGAGGATGTCATCGACAATCAGCACTTCACGACCCGCGACATTGGCCGAAAGATCGAACAGAATCTTCATGTCCCCGGAGCTCTCGGTGCCTTCGCCGTAGCTCGACAGCTTGAGAAAGTCGATTTCCGGCTCGAATTCTGCGCGGTGCAGCGCGCGGATCAGGTCGGCCGTGAAAATAAATCCCCCTTTCAACACCGAAATAACCACCAATTCCTTTGGCATGGCAGCGCCGATCTCGTCGGCGAGTTCCTCGATGCGCAACGCAATGCGCTTTTCGCTGAACAGCACGCGAATGCTGCGTTCGCGTGGCTCACTATGCGCATCGCTTTTAGTTGGTTCGATCACTGCTGAGTCCAGGGTGCCACCGTTCGCTATGCTCACTTGCTACTTGCCCTCCTCTTTGAAGAATGCGACAGCGATCCGTCGCGCGGTGGCGGGAGGCTCGCGAACGCTGGTATCGAAAGCCATGGCTTGTCCCGGCTCGAGGCGTTGTTGTTTTGGTGTAATCACCCACGCATATACTTCGCGCTGGCGCACATCGAGCAGACTGCCGCGCATCTTCGGCACGTTGATGGCTCGGCCCGACACGTTGATCACCTCACCAGCGACCACCAGCGTCGGCTTGTCGTCTTCGATTTCCTGGCTCGAGGTGATGTTGCGGATCTCAAGACCTTCGCCCACGGTTTCGACCGACAGACCGGCCAATTCGAATAGCGCCGCCGAGGGCGGCCACAGAGCCACCACCTTTTCCCGGGCCAGTACACTCACGCCGAGGACACCCACCACCACCACCACGAGCACGGCCCAGCCGATCGCCTGGCCCAGTGGGCTGCGACGTGCTTCATCATGGGCCGCAGACGGCGCTGCCGCGCGACGCCGGCGCGGACGCTCGAAGAAATCGGGGACATCATCGACGTCGGCGTTGGTCTCGGGTAAATCATCCACCGAGATCGACGGTGCATCGACTCGGCGCGGCATATCGCTGGGCGGACGCTCGGTCCAAAGATGGCCGCATTTCGCGCATTTTACGGTGCGGCCGTTCGGCAGCAGATGGCCGGGATCGACGTTGAACCGGGTTTCACAAGTTGGACAGGTTATAATCATCGAATCGATGTACGGCGCCGGATTACATTTTATATTCCCAAGTGAATTGGGCGACAAGCGTCGGCGTGCTCTAGACTGCGGATCGACAGTATGCAACTGTTTGTCGGCCTACGTCGCGCGCTGAAGGGACGAACGGCAGCGTGGTTCGGTTTCAGAATGTCGGTCTCCGGTATGGCCTCGGCCCAGAGGTTCTCCACGACGTCTCCTTTCACTTGAAACCAGGGTCGTTTCATTTTCTCACGGGACCGAGCGGCGCTGGTAAAACCTCGCTGCTCAAGATTATTTACCTGGCCCTGCAGCCAACCCGCGGATTGATAACCCTGTTTGGCCAAGACCTCTCGACGATTTCGCGCAAACAGTTACCGCCGTTGCGCCGCCGCATCGGTGTGGTCTTCCAGAACTTTCGCCTGATGGACCACCTCACCGCGGTCGATAACGTCGCCCTGCCGCTGCGCATCGCCGGTGCAAAAAAACGTGACGTCGAGACCCATGTGGCGGAACTGCTGGACTGGGTCGGCCTTGGCGATCAGATAACCGCGCGTCCCCCAACCATGTCAGATGGGGAGAAACAGCGCGTCGCCATCGCGCGGGCGGTCATTGCCCGCCCCAATCTGCTCCTGGCCGACGAACCGACCGGCAACATCGATGCCGATCAAGGCGTCCGCATTCTGCGCCTGTTTGAGGAACTGAATAAGATTGGCACGACGGTTGTCATCGCGACGCATGACCAGCATCTGCTGACCCACTTCAAGCACCCGGTGCTGCGCCTGGAAGATGGCGAATTGGCCGTACAACAACCGCCGCTGCCGCTGGAACCGGCGATGGCCGTCGGCAAACGGGCCGCGCGCGCGCCGGCCCGACGAAGCTGATGTGGCGACGACGTTCAGAGGTTCCCTTCTGGCGCGAGAAGTCGGAACGCTTCATTCCGTTGATTATCGCGCTCATGGTCTTCCTCGCAGCATTGGCGCTGGCGACGACAATGGCGCTCGACGGCGCCGCACGTCAGTGGCAACAAGGCGCTGCGGGAACGCTCACCGTTCAAATTCCTGCGCCGGCGGCCGCCGTCTCCAAGGCCGAGGAAAGCGCCCGCATCGCCAGTGTGCTCAGCGTTCTCGAGGCCATGCCGAGCGTCGAACGGGCACGGGTTCTGCCCCGTCACGAAATCGCGACGCTGCTCGAGCGGTGGCTTGGCGAAGGCAATGTTTCCAACCGGCTGCCACTGCCCACGGTGGTCGACGTGAAGATCCAACCCGGGGCGGAGCTCGATATTGCCGACGTCCGTCAGCGTTTGGCGGCGGTCGTTTCGGGAACCTCAATCGATCACCATGAACAGTGGCTCAACCAACTTGTGCGACTCGCGCAAACCGTTCAGTTCATCGGCATCGCGGTGGTCTTCCTGATTGGACTTGCCGCGATTGCAATTATCATTTTTGCGACCCGCGCCGGCCTCGCGGTGCACCGCGACATCATTGAAGTGCTGCATGTGATCGGAGCGCGCGATGCGTACATTGCGCGCCAGTTTCAGGGGCATGCGCTATGGCTCGGCTTGCGCGGCGGTGCCTACGGCCTGGTGCTTGCGCTGGCGACGTTTTTTCTCTTGGCGCAACTCGCGATTGGACTTGAGGGTCCGTTCTGGACGCATTTGGCCTTGGGTGAGACAGCCTGGATCGCACTCGGTTCGCTACCGCTCGCAACCGCGCTGATCACGACGTTAACCGCGCGCATTACCGTGTTGCAAGCGCTGCGCGACGTCGTCTAGTGGAAACCAACTCGGTTCCGATGTTGGTGCTGCTCGATCGCGACGGTGTGCTAAACACCGAACGGCGCGGCTACGTCACGTCGCCGCAAGATCTCGAACTGGTGCCTGGCGCGGCGTTGGCCCTCGCTCGGTTAAACCGAGCCGGGGTCGACACGGCCCTGATAACCAACCAATCGGCGGTCGGTCGAAAGATCATCGATTGCGACCAACTCGAGAGCATTCATGCCAGGTTGGCGGCGCTTTTGTCTGAGTGTGGGGCCCATCTGGATTCAATTCTGGTCTGCACCGACCCGCCCTGGGCCGCCACCGCGCGTCGCAAACCGAACCCTGGGATGGTGTGGCAGGCCCTCGCCAGGTTTGGCGCACTGCCGGCCGATGCGGTCCTGATCGGCGACGACCTGCGCGATCTCGAAGCCGCGGCAAAAGCGGGTTGCCAGCGGATTCTGGTGCGGACCGGCAAGGGTAGGGAAATTGAAGCCGCGGGTCTGCCGCGCCACGTCCTGCCGGTCTTGATTCACGACGATCTGGCAGCCGCAGTCAACCATTTGCTTGAGCCGACGCATTGAGAACACCGTTGTTTCGAGAAATACCGAGGCGATCGCCGGGTTTGCGAATCGTTGCCTGGACAGCAGCTGCGCTGTTGGCGATCGCGCTGCTTTGGGTCGGTGGTTTCTTGTGGTTCACCGGCAACCTCGATCGCCGGGTCGTCAACACCAACCAGGAAACCGATGCGATCGTCGTGCTGACCGGCGGCAGCGGGCGCCTCGAAGCCGGATTCACCCTCCTCGCCGAGCGGCGCACCAAGAAATTGTTCGTATCCGGTGTCGGCCCTGCGACGTCGCGCGAGCAGATCCGCCGCCTCATGCAGCAATCACCGGAACGCTTCGCGTGCTGCGTCGTGTTGGGACGCGACGCACGCGACACGGTTGGCAACGCCGTCGAGACCGCGGCGTGGATACGCCAGCAATCTTTTGCCTCCCTCCGATTGGTGACCGGCAGCTATCATATGCCACGCAGCCTGATCGAGTTTCGACGCGCGATGCCATCGGTTACGGTAGTGCCACATCCGGTTTTCCCCGAGCACGTCAAACTCGATCGATGGTGGGAGTGGCCGGGGACCGCTGTTTTGATGGCTGAGGAATACACCAAGTTCCTTTTCAGTTTGGTACGTGCGCGCGTCACCAGGCCCAGCAATTGAGCCTTGGCGTAAGCGAAAGAGCCTGAATTCGATGGCCTTACGGTCTGCCCTGTTCAACGTCCTTTTCTACGGCTGGGCCGCGACCGTCGCGCTGCTGTTTTCCCCGACACTTTTCCTACCACGCAAATATTCCCAACCCGCGCAGACGCTGTGGGCGAAGGGGTTGGTGTGGCTGCTGCGCACGATCGTCGGTATCAGAATGGAGATCCGCGGTCTCCAACATATCGCCGCCGGGCCGGTTCTTGTCGCGTCAAAACATCAGAGCGCGTGGGAGACCGTTATCTTTCACCTCCTCCTTGACGATCCGGTCATGATCATCAAGCGCGAGCTTTTCTGGATTCCTCTCTACGGTTGGTACGCCCTTAAGTGGCGCATGATCGGCATCGATCGCAGCGGCCGCGCGCGGGCCCTAAAAAAGATGGTGGCCGCAGCGCGCGCCGCGGTCGGAGATGGCCGCTCGATCGTTATTTTCCCCGAGGGTACGCGTACCCAGGTTGGCAACCGGTTGCCTTACCTACCTGGTGTCGCGGCCCTTTATAAGGCGCTGGCAATACCGGTCGTGCCGGTGGCACTGAATTCGGGCCTGTATTGGCCGCGACGGGGATTTACCAAACAAGCGGGCACGATCATCCTGGAGTTTCTCCCACCCATTGAGGCGGGCCTGCCGCGCAAGCAATTCACGCCGCTCCTTGAATCGCGGATTGAGGAAGCAAGTTCGGATTTGCTCCCGCACTGACGCTGGTTGCCGCGCGGGTGGCCCCGTCACCGACCTGTCTCGATTGTGGATAACCACGATTAAGATAATTATTTCAATCCACTAGCGTATCATCTACTGGGGGTAAACATGTTGAAACATAACGAGAACATTTAGGTTGATTTCATGGCGGAAGGCATTACATTGGCGGGGGCCGCCAATTGATTGGCAGGCTCAATCGCGCTTGTGACGACAACCGAGCGCTGACGATGCCCGAGCGGCATCTCGAAGCAGGGGATTGACCGTGCCGAGCGTTGCGCCGATTTCGCAGCAAATTTGGGACATGAAGTATCGGCTCAAAGGAGCCGACGGAACCCCCATCGACCGCACGATCGAGGACACTTGGCGGCGTGTGGCCCAAGCTCTCGCGGCGCCCGAAACCGACCGCGAGCTGTGGTCGGAACGGTTCTATCAGGCGATGGAGGGGTTTCGTGTTCTTCCAGCCGGGCGGATTTTGGCCGGCGCCGGTACCGACCGACGCGTGACCCTGTTCAATTGCTTCGTGATGGGGACCATCTCCGACGACATGGAGGGGATTTTCCAAGCTCTCAAAGAAGCCGCCCTCACGATGCAACAAGGCGGTGGCATCGGCTACGATTTTTCCACCCTCCGACCTAGCGGTGCACCCGTCGCCGGTGTTGGTGCCGACGCGTCGGGTCCGCTTAGTTTTATGGACGTGTGGGATGCGATGTGCCGAACCATCATGTCCGCCGGCTTCCGCCGCGGCGCCATGATGGGGACGATGCGCTGCGATCACCCCGACATCGAGGATTTTATCCGCATCAAGCACGATGCCGGTCGCCTACGCATGTTCAACCTCTCGGTGCTGGTTACCGACGCTTTCATGACGGCCGTCACCGAGGATGGCCCCTGGGAGCTTCAGTTCGGCGGCACGGTTTACAAAGTGCTGCCGGCTCGTGAGCTGTGGGAGCAGATCATGCGGGCTACATTTGCTTACGCCGAGCCTGGCGTGATTTTTATCGACCGTATCAATCGAGCCAATAATCTTGACTATTGTGAGACCATCAGTGCCACCAATCCGTGTGGTGAACAGCCGCTACCGCCCTATGGCGCCTGCTTGCTGGGGTCGATCAATCTGGCGGTCCTGGTTGCCGATCCGTTCACCGACGACGCCACCCTCGATGTCGCGGCGCTACGCGAGTTAACCGGCACCGCGGTACGCATGCTCGATAATGCGATCGACGTCTCGCATTTCCCACTGCCGCAACAGGAACACGAGGCCATCGCCAAGCGCCGGATCGGACTCGGGGTTACCGGCCTCGCCGATGCCCTCATCCTGTGCGGTGCCCGCTATGGATCAAAGCGCGCTATCGAACTCACCGAAGCCTGGCTCGGTGAGCTGCGGCGTAGCGCCTACCTCGCCTCAGCCAAGCTGGCCGGCGAAAAGGGTGCATTTCCGCTCTACGATGCCGATCAATATCTGGCCGGGGGCACGCTATCTGCGCTCGACGATGACGTTCGGTTGGAGATTCGCAGCCACGGCATCCGTAATGCCTTGCTCACCTCGGTGGCGCCGACCGGAACAATTTCGATCTTTGCCGACAACGTCTCGTCCGGCCTCGAACCGGTCTTTAGCTTCAACTATTCGCGCAACGTTTTGATGCCGGACGGAACCCGGCGTCAGGAAGAGGTTTCCGACTACGCTTACCGCCTGTACGCGCGTCTGCACCCGCGCACACCACTGACCGATGGTTTCGTCGACGCCCAGACGCTGGCGCCATCTGATCATGTCGCCATGCAGGCGGCTGTGCAGCGCTATGTCGATAGTGCCGTCTCGAAAACCATCAACTGTTCCGAAAGCATCGCCTTTGAAGACTTCAAGAATGTCTACACCCAGGCATATGACGCCGGTTGTAAGGGCTGCACGACCTACCGCCCGAACGACGTAACCGGCGCCGTGCTCGAAGCGCGCCGCGATCCTGCGACCGAAAATCAGGCCGAGCTCCCGCTCAATGAGCCGATCCCCAGACCCGAGGACGTATTTGAGGCCGGCGGCGTGGTTTATATGACCAAGCCACTCGATCGGCCCGGTGTCCTGCCGGGATCGACCTACAAGATCAAATGGCCCGAAAGCGATCACGCGATCTACATCACGGTCAACGACGTGATCACCGACAGCCGCCGTCGACCGTTCGAGGTGTTTATCAATTCGAAGAATACCGAACACTTTGCCTGGACCGTCGCCCTGACACGGATGATTAGCGCGGTGTTCCGCCGCGGCGGCGACGTTTCGTTCGTGGTCGACGAACTGAAAGCCGTGTTCGATCCGCGCGGCGGGCAATGGGTTGACGGAAAATATGTCCCGTCATTGTTGGCCCAGATCGGCAGCGTCATCGAACAACACATGATCGAGATTGGATTTCTTCCCAAACCGGGTGACGAAGAAACTGAGAAGGCCGAGCTCGCCCAAGCGGTCGGCGGCGCGGTCGGCGAACAAGGCAATCCGCACACCCGTTTTCGGCAATGCCCACGCTGCGGCCAGGCCGGCCTCGTAAACCAGGAAGGCTGCGATACGTGTGTAAGTTGCGGCTATTCCAAATGCGGCTAGAACATTTCAGGATTGCATCGACTCGGCCATCGAGCCCATCGTGAAATGCTCTAGACCGGCGGTCGGTTAATCCCCTGGCGGCAGCGCGCCGCGCCTCGCGTGCACCATTTCAAGAACCGCCCCAAACTTGGCGCCGCCAATGCCGATCGCATTGAGATGGGCGACCGCGTCGGTGAGGTAGTCGTAGCTTGATCCGCTGGAGCCGACGCCTTCGTCAACCAAAACGCTCATCGCCTCCAACGACAGGTCGCCCGAATACTGGACGCTGTGCCGATTCACCGTGAAGCAAATACCATCAACGATGCGGCCCGGCACACGTAACCGACATGACGTCGCCCGATAGGTGTCGCGCCGTAGTTCCCGCCACGTGAGGTAGTCGACGACATCGGGGGCATCTGCGGCAGCGACACGGTAAGCTCGGCCGACGCACGATCCGCCTACCTTTAATCCCATTACCAAACCAGGGCTGTCGGGTGTCCCTCGATGAATCATCGAGCGCACGCACAGGGCTCGGTGGTATCCGAACAAACGTGCCGCATGCGCCTCGGCATAGGTGAACCCGGGCCGCCACATGAGCGATCCGTAGCCAAACACCCAGATGTCACACCCTAACCGGCTCGGAAACATTTGCTGCTATCAACGCCGTTGCACCTGAATCGACACTGACGTAGCCGCTGGGGATTGCGGCGTCTATAAACTTTCGAGTCATGACGATCCAACGCCGACGGACGATCTGGATTATCGCGATGAGCAGCCCGATCATCGCAGCGGTCCTTTACAGCGCCTATTGGTTCGTCGCCGCCGAGCAGCTGAAGATCACGATCGGCAGATGGCAGGAAGAACAGCGTATGTCGGGCATTTATTGGGATCACCGGGGACTTCGCATCGATGGCTTCCCCGGTGCGTTTCGCGTAACGGTCGACGCGGCGCATGCCGAGCGGCGAACGGCGATGTTGTCGTGGTCGTGGTCGAGCCAGCGTCTCGTCGCGCACACCGGTCCGTGGTCTTTCACATCGGTTCGTGGCGAGATCACTGGCGATCAAAGCCTCGTCATCCAGAACCCTGCGACCACGGTGAGCTATCGCGCGGCAGCTGAGAGCGCCACCTTTTCTGTTACCACAGCAAGCCGAGATAACCGCGCGACGTTGAGACTGCGCGGCGCAAAGATTGTCAGCGATCGCTTTCGCGGATCGCTGACAATGGACGGCGGCGACCTCACTGTCGTCCTGGGGCAGGCGAGCGGCGATAGCAATTTGATCGTCGACCTCGACGCTTCCGGGGTCCAACCACCCCTATCGGCTGTTCGTCTCACCCAAGCCATCGATCGCGTCAGCCTGCGCGCCATCTGGACCGGCGCAATCCCCGCAACGCTGTCCTATGCAGCGCTATCCGAATGGCGCGACGGCGGGGGCGCGGTCGAGTTGCCGCGGGCATTCCTCAAATTTGGCGACGTAAGCGTGTCGGCCGACGGGACCTTGGCGCTCGACGAAGCGATGCGCCCTGTAGCCGCATTCAAAGCGCAGGTGCAAGGTTTCGAAACGGCGTTACAGATATTGACCGAGGCGCAGGACCTGTCGCCGACCCAGGGCGCGGCGCTGCGCATCGCGCTGCGATTGATGGCCAAACCCGGCAGCCAGCCCGGCAGCGTTGAATTTCCGCTAACGCTGCAGGGTGGACGGGCCTATGTCGGCAAGGTCCCCGTCGCGTCCCTAAAACCGATCGTTAGGCGAGCGCCGGACCGTTAAAGAGTCAAGCTATCGCGCTAGGCCTGACCGGCATCGATGATGCCGCGGCGGATCGCCCGCGTCCGGGTGAAAATCTCATGCAGCGCATCGCCGTCGCCCCAGCGAATCGCGCGCTGCAGGGCGGTTAGATCTTCGGTGAAGCGGCCCAGCATCTCCAGCACGGCCTCGCGATTGTTGAGAAACACATCGCGCCACATGACCGGATCGGACGCAGCGATGCGGGTAAAGTCGCGAAACCCGCCAGCCGCGTATTTGATGACTTCCGATTTGGTGACCGCCTCCAAATCGTCCGCCGTACCGACGATGTTGTAGGCGATGAGATGCGGCAGGTGCGAGGTAACAGCCAGCACCAGGTCGTGGTGTGCGGCGTCCATCAGGTCGACCTTCATACCGGCTCGACGCCACAATTCCCTGACGCGATCGATGGCCGCAGCTTCGGTATCTGGGTCCGGCGTCAGAATGCACCAATGACCGTCGAATAGGTCAGCGAACCCTGCTTCCGGACCCGAATGTTCAGTACCCGCGACGGGATGGGCTGGAACCAGATGGACGTGCGGCGGCAAGATCGGCGTCAGCTCGCGCAACACCATAGCCTTCACCGAACCAACATCGCTTACGATCGCACCCACGGCCAGGTGGTCCTTAATTGCCCTGCCAATGGCGGGATAAGTTCCCAGCGGCGAGCAGATGATAACCAAGTCGGCACCCGCCACGGCGTCGGCTACGTCGATCGCCACGCTATCAGCAATACCAAGCTCGACAACCTTGTCGAGGGTCGCTTGGCTGCGCGCATTGGCGACAATATGGGTGGCCAGTCCGTCGCGCTTTATCAGCCGCGCCAGCGACGAACCGATCAATCCGATGCCGATCAGAGCCACGCGCTCGAAGAGGGCGTTATCCGCCATGGCTTACTCCATGAACTCGATCAGCGCATCGAGAAGAGCGATGTTTTCGTCCTCGAGGCCAATTGTTATGCGCAGGCAATCTGGCAGTTCATAGGGGACCATTCCTCGCACGAGAATGCCGGCCTTGCGCAAATGATCAGCCGCCGCGGTTGCCATCTCGGGTCCGCCAGGAAAACGCGCGAGCACGAAATTTCCGACGCTAGGCGTAAGCTCGAGGCCGAGCTCGTCGAGTTTTTTGCCTAGCCACGGTCGCCACTTGTCATTGTGGGCCTTGGCTTTTGCCAAATGTGCGGTGTCACCAACCGCGGCTATTCCCGCGACCTGCGCCGCCTGGTTAACATTAAACGGGCCCCGCACACGGTGCAGAACATCGATCACATGGCGCGGCCCATAGGCCCAACCCAGACGCAACGCGGCCAATCCGTAAATCTTGGAGAACGTACGAAGCATCAGCACGTTTTCATGCGCCTCCACCAGATCAGCGCCGGCGGTATAGTCCTCGACATCGACATATTCGGCGTAGGCGGCATCGATCACGAGGATGACATCACCCGGTAGACCGGCATGAAGGCGTGCCAGTTCACCGCGTGGGAGATAGGTGCCGGTGGGATTGTTTGGATTGGCCAGAAACAGGATCCGCGTACGATCGCTAACCCGCTCCAATAAAGCGTCGACATCCGCCTTCAAACCGGTCTCAGGCGCTTTCACAGCGGTCGCGCCGGCGGCCATGGTTGCGATCGAGTACATCAGGAAACCGTGGCGGCTAAACAGGACTTCATCGCCCGGGCCGGCATAGGCGCGGGTGAGGAGACTAATCATCTCATCGGACCCGTCGCTGCAGACCAAACGATCACGATCGAGTTGCCACTGGTCAGCAATGGCTTGTCGTAACGCTTCGGCACCACCGTCGGGATAGCGGTGCAAGTCACCCGCTAGTTTCTTATAGGCCGAAATCGCCTTCGGGCTCGGTCCCAACGGCGTTTCGTTGGAGGCCAGTTTGATCACTCGGACGACGCCCTCGACGTGTGATTCGCCGCCAACATAGGGGGCTATGTCGAGGATTCCGATTTTCGGTTGCGGTTCGCTCATCGTGTTGCTCTGGGCATGGCTGTAGCGATCGTTTGGACGTTACTCGGCAAGTTGCGCGGCGTAGCCGCCGACATAGCGTACCTCGATGCTCTCATCGTCAAGCGCCTCAATCGCGTTCGCGGCTGCGGCAAGGGCTGCATCGGCGTCTCCGTCAAACTCGATAAGGGTCAAAAAGCGAGCGTGGGGCGCACTGCCAACGCTACCCCGGGCCAGGATACGGATGCTTTCACCCATATCGTCCTGCGCGTAAACGCCGCTGTCGACGATAAGAAGACTGACGTCGGCGCTCGATGCGCCAGGATCAAACGACCCGATAGCAAGCGCGTCGCCGCCGCGCCCCTTAAGGAATGGAAGCCGAGCAACCACCCGCGGTGCGTGCTCCACGCCTGATGCCAGATGGTGCCACCACGGCTCATCCGAAGACCCTTGCGCCGGAAACGGCAACACGCCGATCACATCCGCATCGGCTGCCACTGCGTCAAACAATGAGGCCGCCGTATCGAAGGATTGTGACGCAATCAGCGTTCCGAAATGGTCCCGCGCCACGCCGGTAAGATCCGTTGACGCGGGTTCGACCATCCCCACGCGCATCGGTCGCTGTAGCCGGACTGACGCCGAAATGATCTCGCGCCAGATTTGCACCAGCGTCGCTTTTGGCAGGCGGCCGAAATGTCGTGCGCCAAGGCGACGGATGACCTCTGCTTCGCGCGCGGGGTAGATGATCTGGGGCGACTCATCGGCGCTGGCGCTCTGCGCCTTGGTTGCGGCCACGTCGTCGACAATAGCGGCGCGCCGCATCAGGAGATCATGGAGCGCCTGGTCGATTTCGTCTATTTCGCGCCGCAGTTCTGCGAGCGCGCCGGTTGTCCCGCTCATGGCGCATGCAATTTTGGGTTTTGAGGGCGTGCTAGTGATAGCCTCGGGCGGCGCCAAAATCAAAGAAAACGTTGACATTCGAAGGGCTTGGACCAAGTTATAGGCCCCTCGCGCCAAGTACCGAGCAACGATGCGCGTTGAACTTCTAAAATGACCGAAGCCCTCGATAACCAGATTAGTGGCTCTGAGCGTGCGCGTCGCGCCGGACCTTCGGTGACGGTCGGGACCGAAGCACCGCTATTACTGGATTGCGGCGTTGAACTGGGACCCTTCACGGTCGCCTACCAAACCTATGGTCAGCTCAACGACGATAAATCCAACGCGGTGCTGGTCTGCCACGCCCTTACCGGCGATCAATACGCCACCGACACCAACCCGGTGACGGGTAAGCCGGGATGGTGGAATCTTGCCGTCGGACCCGGCAAGACGATCGATACCGATCGCTATTTTGTGCTGTGCGCCAACGTGATTGGGGGGTGCATGGGCACCACCGGTCCCAGCGATATTGATCCCGCGACAAGCAAACCCCATGGCCTCAAATTCCCGCTAATCACGATCGCCGACATGGTGCGGGCGCAAGCGATGCTGCTTGATCACCTCGGCATCGAACAATTGTTTTGCGTCATCGGCGGGTCGATGGGCGGCATGCAGGTGCTGCAATGGGCTGCGAGCTTTCCGGAGCGCGTATTTGCTGCCGTACCAATCGCGGCCGCGGCGCGTCATTCCGCGCAAAACATCGCTTTTCACGAAGTCGGGCGCCAAGCGATCATGGCCGATCGCGATTGGCATAATGGCGACTATCTCGTCCACGGGACCCATCCGGCCAAAGGGCTCGCGGTGGCCCGCATGGCGGCGCATATAACCTATATGTCGGAGCCCTCCTTGCGACGCAAGTTCGGACGCAAATTGCAGGATCGCAGCAACCTCTCCTACGGCTTTGATGCCGACTTCCAGGTCGAGAGCTACCTGCGTCACCAGGGCAGTACATTCGTCGACCGGTTCGACGCCAATTCCTATCTCTACATCACCCGGGCGATGGATTATTTCGATCTCGCTGCCGATCGCGGCGGTCGCTTGGCCGACGTGTTCGCCAACAGCAAGCCCCGCTACTGCCTGATTTCATTTACCAGCGATTGGCTGTTTCCGACGCCGGAGGTTCGTGAGGTCGTACACGCGCTCAATGCGGTGGCCGCCAATGTTAGTTTTATCGAGATCGAAACCGACAAGGGACATGACGCATTTCTGCTTGACGAACCCGAATTTCACGACACCTTGAGCGGCTTTCTCGACGGTGCCGCTGAGCACCGGGGCTTGCAAGAACGATGAATGCTCAAGCGCGCGTCAACGGGGCCGGCCGGGTTCGGGTCGACCTGCTATTGATTGCCGACATGATCGAGCCCGGCGCCAGGGTGCTCGACGTCGGTTGCGGCGATGGCGCATTGCTAGAGCACTTGGCGCGCACCAAGCAGGCCGACGGCCGCGGTATCGAGCTTAGTCAAGCGGCCGTCAAAGCGTGTGTGTGCCGAGGGCTGTCGGTCATCCAAGGCGACGCGGATCAAGACCTCCACGACTATCCAACGCAGGCCTTTGATTACGTCGTTCTCAGCCAAACGCTGCAAGCGACCCACAATCCCAAAGACGTTCTTGAGCACATGGTTCGCATTGGGCGATCTGCGATCGTGTCGTTCCCGAATTTCGGGTATTGGCGCGTTCGCTGGCAACTCATGACCAATGGCCGCATGCCACGAACCGAGACGCTTGCGCAGGCCTGGCATCAAACCCCGAATATCCACCTCTGCACGATTCGCGATTTCCTGGCTCTATGCCGTGAACTCGGCATTAGCATAGATCAGCAGATCTTTATCGATCGTTCCGGTAAGCCCGGACGAATCAATGGCAGCCGTTTGGCAAATCTATTTGCTGATCTCAGTTTGTTTCGTTTGGCCCAAGCCAAATGGACCGCCTGAGCCGCGCATCGGCACCGTCGCCCGACTCAAGAACTTATCAATGTCAGGTGCGGTCTGGTTCGCGGCACAGTGCTGCGCGGAAAGGCAACCTGCGGCTGCCGCAGCCGTCGCCGACGCGGCGCTTGCTGCGCGGTTGCCGCAAAAATCTGTTTGCCCGCCTCGCTGATGAGGACGCCGGAGAGCGCATACGCCCAGCGATTGCCTAGCTTCTCGAACGCCGGCGCCAGGCGGATTAGCGATCGACGTTGGGTTGGCGGAAAATACAGCGCATTCAAGGTTGCGGTTGGCGAGAACATCGAATCGCGCATTAAGCGCTCCAGTTGCGGCGGGCTATAGGGCGACCCCGTGCCAAAGGGCGTGCGTTCAACGCGCGCCCAAATTCCTCGGCGATTGGGAACGACGACCATGAGGCGTCCGCCTGAGGCCAGCACCCGCCACACTTCGCGCAGCAGCGGGCGCACCTGTTCGGAAGTTTCGAGAGCGTGGACCATGAGAATTCGATCGATCGAACTGTCAGGCAGCGGAATTTCTGCTTCGTCACAAAGACCAACCAGATTGGGCTCGTCAGCCGGCCATGAAGAAACCCCCTGAGAGGCCGGCATCATCGCGATCACGCGCTCGGCTTCGTCACGAAATGGCCGTAGGAACGGCGTCGCATAACCCAGGCCAAGCACCCGCATTCCCGCCGTGCTCGGCCACAATGCGCGAATATGGCGGCGCACTTGGCGGCGCGCTGTTTGGCCGAGGCGAGTCGCATAGAACTGATTGAGGTCGACGACGTCGAGGCGCATGACGACAGTTTAGCATATGCGTATTGGTAGGCTTCCGATTCGCGTAGAAACGGGCACCAGCAGCCCAGGAGGACGCAATGAAACTTCGATTCGCGCCGACTTCGCCCTACGTCCGTAAATGCTTGGTGGTGGCCCACGAAGTCGGCCTCGCGGGTGAAATCGAGGTGATGCCGACCAACCCCTGGGAGCCCGACACCACGATCGGTGACGACAATCCGTTGGGAAAGGTACCGGCATTGATTACCGATGACGGTCTGTCGCTGTTCGACAGTCGCGTGATCTGCGAATACCTCGATTCTCAAAGCCAAAACCCGCATCTCTTCTCCAGCGGGGTCGACCGCTGGCGCGTACTGCGATTGGCAGCGATCGGTGAAGGCATTCTCGATGCCGCCGACACCCGCATCATGGAGAGCCGGCGGGCGCCAGCAAAAATCGACCACGAGTGGGATGCCCGAAAGAGGTCCGCGATCGCTCGGGCGCTCGACGAACTCGAGCGCCTCGCAAGCGCCTTTTCCGGGATCGATATCGGGCTGATCACGGTGGGCTGCGCACTCGGCGAACTTGATTTCAGGTTCCCGCAAGAGGATTGGCGCGTTGCCCGACCGCAGCTTACCCGATGGTATGCGGACTTCTCACGACGCCCATCGATGTCAAAGACCGTGACCGTCCACTGGCAGGACTGGACCGAGGTGAGCGGGACAGCCGAATCTAGTGGATGAAACGCACAGGTCGCGCGCAAATTCTAAGTGATGGCGGCTGGCGCCTGCGGCAACGCCTCCCAGAATTCAGGGTCGTGACCGTAAAAGATGCGCGCGCCACGCTGCGCCAGTGACCGAAGCAGGGTGAGCGCTGCCAGCATCGCATCGCGGTCGTGTCCGGACTTGGGAAGGTGCAGCGTTTCGAGCGAGCGGCGGAAATAACACGCGTCAGCCGCCAGAATGACATCGCCGCTTTTAAGCCTAACGCGCAGCGATTGGTGCCCAGGTGTGTGGCCATAGGTCGGAATACACACGACGCTGCCGTCACCGAATATATCATGCTCACCATGGACCAAAATGACATCCTGCCCGAGCGCGTAGTCGTCGGGCACATATCCGTTCTTGGGAATGAGATCGGGGTTCGCTCCAGCCTCCCATTCGCGGCGCTGTACGATTGTGGGCGTATCGGGGAATTGTGCATGGCCTCCGGCGTGATCGAAATGCAGATGCGATGTCACCAGATAGTCGATATCCCGCACGTCGATATCGAGCAGTTCAAGACGATTGGCAACGAGGTCGTCGACGCTGAGATCGGGCTGAAAATATCGCAGCAAATAACCCAGATGAGCTTCTGCATCCTCGAGCACGCGGGAATTGAGGCCGCTGTCGAATAGCAACTTTCCTTTGGGATGATCGATCAAATAACACGGAACGGGGATGCGGATGTCACCCTGTTCACCGTCGAGCAGCAAACCAAGCGGCGCGGTAAGCCAGCCGCATGTCATCGCGTGCAAGCGAAGGGTCACGGCATTAGTGGATGGAATCCAACATATGGTACCCATACGATCGCGTATCCCGGTAGCTCGGCAGGAGGAAGCCCGCAGGCGATGCCCCAAGGGAGCGTTGGGCATCGTCGAGGGGTTTCGACGCACCGAGGGGCCGGGATAGGCGACCCACAGGGCGGCTTGCCGAGCTCGCCGGCCGCGTTACGCGAAGCTTCCGATACGACGGCATCGCCACGCCTCGCGCGCCTAACCGGCGAACTCGACAAGCCGTCGTATGGGTACCATATGTTGGATTTCATCCACTACCGGCCGGCGTTGAGGCGTTGCCCCGCGACGGCTTGACTAGTCACGCGCAACGCACATGGCGATTCCCATGCCGCCGCCAATACAGAGCGTCGCCAGACCTTTCTTAGCGTCACGCTTCGTCATCTCGTGCAACAGCGTAACCAGGATGCGCGCGCCGGACGCGCCAATCGGATGGCCGATCGCGATCGCGCCGCCATTGACGTTGACCTTGTCGGGATCCCAGCCGAGGTCTTTGTTGACCGCGCAGGCCTGCGCCGCAAACGCCTCATTGGCTTCCACCAGGTCGAGGTCCTCGACCGCCCAACCCGCCTTATCGAGCGCGGCGCGGCTGGCCGGAATGGGTCCTGATCCCATCACCGCCGGATCGACGCCTGATTGCGCCCACGAGACGATACGCGCAAGTGGGTCGAGACCTCGGCGCCCAGCTTCCGAAGCAGCCATCAGCACCATCGCTGCAGCGCCATCATTAATCCCGGATGCATTGCCGGCGGTGACAGTGCCCTCGCGATCGAAGGCCGGTCGTAGTCCTTGTAGAGAGTCGAGCGTCGCGTCTTCGCGGATGTACTCGTCACTATCGACCGTGGTTTCGCCTTTGCGCGATGTGACCGTTACCGGCACGATCTCATCGGCAAAGCGACCACTGGCGCGTGCTGCTGTTGCCTTCTGCTGTGAGGCCAGCGCGAACGTATCTTGTTCCTCTCGCGTAATCTGCCATTGGCGGGCGACGTTTTCGGCCGTGGTCCCCATGTGATAGCCGTTGAACGCGTCCCATAGCCCATCGCGGATCATGGTATCGACGAACTCGACATCGCCCATTTTCTTGCCGCTACGCATATAGGCGGCATGGGGTGCCTGGCTCATGCTTTCCTGGCCGCCGGCGACGACGATGGTCGAATCGCCGGTGGCGATGGCTTGTGCACCCAGCGCGATCGCCCGTAAACCCGATCCACACATCTGATTGACGATCCACGCCGGCACCGCGATCGGAATGCCGGCATTGATCGACGCCTGGCGCGCCGGGTTCATGCCCTGCGCCGCAATCAGGATCTGCCCCAGGATGACCTCTGAAACAGCGTCAGGCTCGATCGCTGAATTCTCGACCACCTCCCGGATCACGGTTTCACCAAGGTAGGACGCCGGTAGCGCCCCGAATGCGCCATTGAATGACCCCACCGGGGTGCGTTTTGCGCTGGTGATGACGATATCGGTCATTATCTCCTCTCGGCGTCTTTTGTTTCCCTGGTGCACGTCTAGGCGTCGGATTGACGCCCTAACTAACGCCGTTCCGGCGTAGCGCCCTGATTTCTAGCGCGTTCCGCAACGTCTTTGCTCGAAAATTTTCGGCCTCTTTATGGTCGCAAGACCGCCGATTTGCAACGCCAGCGGCAAAAACCTTCGCGGCGTTAACGA
>CBDCYR010000007.1:0-152707 GCA_965224275.1 Alphaproteobacteria bacterium
CAACCATTCCCCGGACATGTCGGCCACCCGGGGGCAACCGGTTGAGGTTCCGACCTCGACCGACATCGTGACCTGATGAGAGCCCGGCCTTGGGCGCCCCGTCACTGTCGTGTCCGACATCGGCTGAGTTCGGAGCCAACCCCTCCACCCATCATAGACCAGGGGGCGGACATGGCGACTACAACAGCCGACAACATCCAGATCATCGGTGGCGTCGACACCCACCAGGACCTGCACACCGCCGCCGTCGTGAGCCACGACGGAACGGTGCTTGGTACCGAATCGTTCTCCACCACCCGAGCCGGCTACCGGGCGATGCTTCGCTGGTTCCGCTCTCATGGCGAGCTGCTTCGTGTAGGAGTGGAATCCACCGGTACCTACGGAGCCGGCATCACCCGGCACCTGGCACTCTCGGGTATCCCCGTGCTCGAGGTGACCGGGCCGGACCCAGCCAGCCGAAGAGCCAAGGGCAAGGACGATGCCCTGGATGCGATCTCCGCGGCCGAGGCGGCGCGCACAAGACGCCGGGTCCAGGTGGCCAAAGACCGTTCCGGCAGCGTGGAAGCCCTGCGGGTGCTGCGAACAACGCGAAAGACGGCAATCAAGTGCCGCCGCGCGGCCCTGCAACAACTCTACAACACCATCGTTGCCGCACCGGAGGAAGTGCGTGACCAGGTCCGCAACCTCACCCGCATGCAGCGCCTCCGTACCTGTGCGGCCTGGAGGCCGGACACGGTCGGCTATCGAGACCCGGTGGTCGCGACCAAGCTCTCCCTGAAGTCCCTCGCCCGCAGAATCCTCGACATCAACGACGAGATCGCTGAACTCGACCGGTTCATCGTCCCCTTGGTCGAGGAGCTCGCCCCCAGTCTGCTCGAGCTCGAAGGCGTGGGCACCGAAAACGCAGGCGCAGTAATGGTCGCCGTTGGGGATAACCCGGATCGGCTCCGCTCCGAGGCGAGCTTCGCCATGATGTGCGGCGTCTGCCCGATCCCCGCATCGAGTGGGAAGACGCAACGCCACCGTCTCAACCGCGGAGGCAACCGCCAAGCCAACTCCGCCCTGCACATGGTCGTCGTGTGCCGAATGCGAACCGACGAGCGGACCCGAGCCTATGTCGCTCGCAGGACCCTGGAGGGGCTGTCCAAACGCGAGATCATGCGCTGCCTGAAGCGTTACGTGGCCCGCGAGATCTACCGCGTCCTCACGGCCCCATCGAGTGCTTGACAAACATGAGAGCGTCCGTGGCAGCCAATATACCAGCGATGACTTCCGAGACGAACTTGCCAGGCATGGCATCGAATGCAGCATGAGCAGCTCAGGCAACTGCTACGATAATGCCGTTGTCGAGAGCTTCTTCGGCCTACTCAAGCGAGAGCGCGTGAACCGGGTGCGCTATCGCACGCGAGAGGAGGCGCGGGCCGATGTGTTCGAGTACATCGAGGTGTTTTACAACCGAAAACGACGCCACGGTTACCTTGGCAATATCAGTCCGGATGACTTCGAAGAACAGGCAACCGGATCTTTCTGAACTGTCCACTAAAATGGGGCAAGACCAGTCAGGGGATGTCCCGGAGGCAGATCGTTCTTGGAGGGGTGGCGTTGCTTGGCCTCTTCGTTGATGTTTGGAGCATCACCGCGTGGGTGTTTGGAGGAGGGCTAGCCGTGATCGCCCACTTTGGCGCACCCGAGTATGCCGCCCTCTTCACCCTGTTCTCTGTGTTGCTCATAGTCTCAATCTGGTATCTGATCCATCCCGCGCTCCCGGCGCAACGCTTCAAGAAGTTGTCCCCACGAATTCGTGACCTGAACGATCGCTTGATAGACGCGGGCTACCTTGTCGGCTCGGAAGCTGATATCGAGGAGATGAGGTTTTCTCTGAGCAAACTCGGCATCAAGGGCGATCTCCTCGACAAGAGCGATACCGACGCATGGGCGTTCTATCTTCCCCTGTTGGACGCCTACGCCCGAAGTGGGAGGATTAGAGAAGCACGGAAACTTATGTCGACCACAAAGGGGAAAGGACGACGTGGATCAGGATTGTTCCCCGTCCTGTTTCTTGCCTTCGCCCTCGCCGCCATCCTGATCTGTCTTTGGCTTGTGCCGGAGTAGCGCCTTAGCAACCATCTCAGGCGTCGCACCCTCGTAGCGGGGGTTCAAAAACTCAACGTCGTCCACGGGCTCGGGAACGGGCTTGCGGGGGGAGGTCATTGGTCTGTCGGCCCCCTTCTTCCTATCGCGGCCATGAGCCGCGACTCCATACTCGCCATATCGGTCCTGATCCGCTTTTCCATGCCATCCATCTCATTGCGGGTGTCCTTCACTTCCAGCCGCAACGCCTCGGTAGCACTCTTCATCGCCATCATCTCCAGGCGCAACGGCTCGACGGCAATCATGAACGCTGGCGGCTGGAGCTACGGCCCCCTGGAATGAGCAACCCCAGCTTCGCCCGGATGGTCCTGGCGGCAACACCAGAAGGAGATGTTATGACCCTGGCTCCCACCCACACGCTTCATACGCTGCGCGGTAAGTATCCTCGCGCGCTTGATCTGAGCTCCACTGTATTCTACCCGTTATCCGATTCCGAGGATCATTCTTCGGCTTTGGAGATATTTTTCTCACGGGCGGGAGACCCTCCACTCCCAGAGGATCAGGCACTGTTGCTGTGGGGGCAGCCGGAGTTTGTACAATTGGCGCGCCGCATTCTGAGCACGCTTGCCCCAGACCATCTTCACGATCCAGACGTTGAGGCTTAGGCGGGCCAAGGTGGTTGGAGGCTTGCATATCTGGGTTCTCCCGCGTAGGTTGATCGGGAGAACCCGCCTCATCAAAGATCCCAATCCAGAGGGGCGGCAACCTTGTCCGGGCGGTCGACTAGACCGCCCGTTCCTTTTTCAACCCTAATCGCTCCTGGCTCCTGATGCCAACCCGTTATCGGCGATCAGGTTGCGGTACATCAAGCGCTTGCCGACCATGCCAGCGACAACCCCGCCCATCTGGTCGATGGTGTTGGCCTCTCGGGCGTTGTGCTTGCCAGCGAACTGGTCGACGTAGCGTTGCAGGTGCTTGGGGCTCATCTTGTGATAGACGCCCTTGTGGGCGCGTTTCAGCATGCTCCAGAAGGATTCGATGCCGTTGGTATGCGCCATGTCGCGAACGTACTCCCCGGTACCGTGGCGCACGCTCTCGTGCTTGAAGGGCATTCCCTTGTAGGCCGCTGCTTCGTCGGTGTAGACGGTAGCGCCTTTCGCAGCTTGGTCGACGACGAACCCCTGTAGCGTCTTGGCGTCGGTTGACGCGACGACCTCAGCGCTCACGCGGTTGGTCTCGCGATCCTTTGCGCCTGCGACCACGGTCTTGCCGATCCCGCCGCGCCCCAGGTGCTGCTTCTTGTGCGCGTGTTTGTTCGCCTCGCGACCGCCCATGTAGGTCTCGTCCACCTCGACCGGACCAGCGAACAGTTCAGCGGCGCCCTCGCTCGCCCACGCCTCGCGGATGCGCTGCTGCATGAACCATGCCGTCTTCTGCGTCACCTCGATATCGCGGTGCAGCTTCATCGACGACACGCCTTTCAGCGATGTCATCTCGAGGAAGATCGCCCATACCCACTTGCGGAGCGTGACGCGGGAGCGCTCAAGCGCCGTGCCGATCCGCACGGAGAAGCCCTTGCGGCAAGCTGGACACCAGTAGGGCTGCTTCTTGGACGGCGGTGCTTCGGCAGTGTCGGTGTTGCCGCAATGCGGGCAGTGTCGGCCGTTCGGCCAGATCAGGGATTCAAACCATGCGGTGGCGGTGGCTTCGTCAGGGAACATCTCGGCCAGTTCGATGACCGAAATACCTTCGCGGTGGGCTTTCCCAGGAGCATTCTTTGTCATCGGTAGTTCGCCTCCCTGTTGACGTTAAGCCTTGGCGTCGACTGGCCGGTGCCACTATATTCGGGGCTATGACTAGCGATGATCAGGATCGGCTCTTTATGGAGCGACTGAAGCAGCAGCAGGAGGACCGGCGATCCCTCGCGTGCTGCGTCGAGAAGGCCAAGCAACACCTTCGTCGCATCCAAGGCACGTCCGCCTTCATCGAGAGGGCTATCAACTGGCGGCTCTCCTTGGAGGCCGGGAGGGGTACGGTAGAAACAGCACCGTCCCTCGATGAATCCAACTACCCGGCCCTGGAAGAGATCGACGCCACGCTGACAGAGATCAGCAGGCTGCGCGAGGCAATTGCAGAGGCTCAAACCTTCCTCGACCAGATAATCCCCGGCGCTGGGCAGATCAAGCCGGCGCCCTGAAGTCCCTCCGTTCATATCCCTTTGATTAAACCTCATAAATCAAATATGGGGTTAATCAGCGTTCGGTCAAGTATATAATCCCCCAATTTTTGCCCCTAACGGGTGCCTGTCCGAAACGTCTGATCTGGGGCTGTGTCTCGAAAGTGGTGGAAATTTGAGGATGGCGTAATCTCCGGGTGACAAGACAACCACCCAACCGGCGGCTAGCACCGCCAAGGAGATCACGCCATGAAGAACACTACCGAGACTTCCGCGCTTTCGCTACTGGCCAATGACGCCGGCTATGATCCGCTCGAGGACCGGCTGCGGGAGAACATCAGATCCACGATCGAGGCCGTTTTTGAGGAGGAACTTGCGCAGTTTCTCGGGCGCTGCCGATACGGTCGAGAGGACGCGCTTCGGCAAGGGTATCGGAACGGGCACCGGGAGCGGCAACTGACGGGGACATTCGGGACCGAGAGGGTGAGCGTGCCGCGTGCACGGATCGTTGAGGAAGACGGTCGGGCGTCGGAATGGCGTTCGCGGGCGCTGCCGCGCTACCAGCGGCTGACCAGAAAGGCCGAGGCGCTGATCGCTTCGGTGTATCTGTCCGGAACCAACACGCGGCGGGTGAAACGCGCGCTGTTCGGGCTCTTCGGGGGTGCTGTGAGCAAGGACGTTGTGAGCCGGGCGTGGCGCAAGGTGAAGGTCGATTGGGACGCCTGGTGCAGCCGTGGCCTCGCGGATGAGGATATCGTTCGGCTGATCCTTGACGGCACTGTGATCAAGACCCGACTGGATCGCAAGGCCACCAACATCTCGGTTCTCGCGGCTATAGGGGTGCGCCGGGATGGCCAGAAGGTCTTGCTTTCGATCGGGAATATGGGCGGAGAAAGCCAGGCGGCGTGGCGCCAGTTCCTCGACGACCTTGATGCGCGTGGACTGAAACGGCCCGGGTTTGTCATCGTCGATGGCGCGCCGGGACTGGAGGCGGCTCTGTCGGCGCTTTGGGGCGATGACCTTCCCGTTCAACGCTGCACCGTGCACAAGCACCGCAACCTTCTGGGTCATGCTCCCAAACACATGCATGACGAGCTGAGCGAAGATTACCGCGATATGATCTATGCCGACACTGCCTCCGAGGTGGAAACCCGCCGCAAGGCGTTTGTCCGCAAGTGGCGGCTGAAATGCAGGGCCGTCGCGGACAGCCTCGCAGAAGCGGGCGACAAGCTCTTTACCTTCACGCGCCTGTCCAAGAGCCAATGGAAATCAGCCCGAACGACCAACGCCATTGAGCGTCTCAACGAGGAGTTCAAGCGCCGGATCAAAACACAGACCGTGCTGCCGTGTCCCGAAACAGTGCCGATGCTCCTCTGGGCGCTCCTCGCTTGCGGCCAAATCCAGATGCGCAAAGTCGATGGATGGGAAACCCTCGATCAGCTAATCGCCGACGAAACCCTTGACCGCGCGGCCTGACCGCCGCAAAACTCAACCCGCTCGGAGAGGCGCCAAAACCAATTTCCACCACTTTCGAGACACAACCCTGATCTGGCCCGATACCAGCCGTAAATTGAAGGAAGCGGACGTTCTCGCTACACTTCCAAAGTGAGCTTGTTAGAGAAAGTGGGCAGTCGGACGAGTATCCCCGAGCGGTCGGTGCCACTAGGCCGCTAGCTCAAGTGACGGAACGTGAGTATTTAGTGCGATCACATCTTGGTATCGGTCGGTTCGAACTGTATTCAGGAAGGCCAGCCAATCTGAATCGGGCGCTTGGCGGGTTCGACGGCCAAGCACCGTCACCTGCCTACCGAACCTCCTTTGTGGAAGCCGCCAAGAAGCGCCAGAACCCAGAACATGAACCTACAAATCACCCCGATCTCCGAGCACATCGGCGCAGCGATCACAGACATTGATTTGAGGTCCCCGGTCGACGCAGCAACCGTAACGCTGCTGCGTCAAGGCCTCGCCAGACACGTTGTGCTGGTCATTCGCGGGCAAACGTTCGACCCCGCCCAATTGCTGGCGGCGGTGCGCGTACTGGGCGAGCCCATGCGCCAAAATTATTCGCAGTTCAATCTGCCCGGGTTTCCGAGTATCGGCATCATCAACTATGACGACGTCCAAACGCCGGCCGATACATGGCATACCGATACCACCAATCGCGAGATACCGCCGATGGCGACCGTTTTATACGCGCTCGCCGTACCAAGCCGTGGCGGAGACACCAGCTTCGCCAATATGCGGGCCTCTTATGCCGCGCTTCCCGACGCGGTCAAACACGACATTGATAGTCTGGAAACCGTCAATACATTCGACGGCCAATTCTCAGTAACCGAACAGGAGCAGCACGATTTCGGAACCCTGGTGCGTCACCCGCTGGTCCGCACCCACCCTGAAACGGGAGAAAAGGCGTTGTTTTTCCACATTCTGAAGACAGCCTCCATCACGGGAAAAACGCCGGCCGCGAGTCGTTCATTTCTGGAAGACCTGCTGCGGCGGGCGATCCAGCCCGATTTTGTCTATCGCCATAAATGGCAAACCGGCGATTTGGTCATCGTCGACAATCGCGCGGCCATGCATCGGGTGCATGACGATTATGATCGATCCGAGCAGCGTCTCCTGCATCGTGTTGTCCTCAAGGGCGATCGACCGGTTTAGTTGAATCCGTGATGCGGGCCGGTTCGTTGGCGACGGACACTAGCTCGCGGCATCAAATCTCGCCCCATCCTTGCTAGAAAGACGCGCAACCACCGCTCCCTCAAGATCGGCTTCGCCGAAAAGTGTTGAAACGATGGTCGCGCCCTCCAGATTGGCGCGACACATCGTTGCCCGGTGAAATTGTGTGTCGGTAAGATTTGCCCGTTTCAGGTTGACGCCAGTCAAGTTCGTCACGACAAGCCGCCCCGTGCCTTTACCGTCGGGGCCTCGGATTTCCTCGGCATTGAAGATTGCCGCCCGGAGGTTCGCTTCAAGCATTTTGCAATCGTTAAAACGCCCACCGGACGCGTCGGCATGCGCCATTTTCACGCGAGTCATATCGCACCCACTGAAGTCGACGAACGACAGGGTACAGCGGCTGAAATCGGACGCGACCAAGACGGACCCGCGAAACGATGATGCGGAAAGATCGTGGCCGGTGAAATCGATCGCCGTCAGATCCTGTTTCTCCAGAAACAGACGCCGCCCCTCGTCGCCGCGGCTTTGCAACCACCGGTGGTGATCATCGACCGATTTGCGAATCGAGCGCGGCAACAGCCGTGAAAAGAGCGCGCCGTCGGTATGTGCCGCGGAGGTATCCACCTCGTGAAGGAGGGCCCCAACAAGATTGGCCCCGGATAATATTGCGCCGTCGAGGTTAGCGCCGGAGAGTTTCGCGCCCGACAGATTGGCGCCGGTCAGGTTGACGTCCTTGAGGGACGCGCCGGACAAATCCACCTCGGTAAGGTTGGCGCCCGTGAGGTCGGCGCCGGTGATGACCGCGCCGCGCAGGCTCGCACCGGTCAAATCCGTGCACGCGATTATCGATCCTGGAATCGTCGCTCCGTCTAGATTGATACCCTGTAACTGACCGCCTGCGAGATGGAGATCGCGGCCGTCGCGTCGCGAGAATCGAGCATCACCGTTATCCGAGAATGTGACCAACGTTCCTTCTGTAAGACTTGCGTTGCGAAGATCGGCTCGGTCGATCGTGGCGGCGAGAAGTTTCGTCCCGCGCAAGTCCGCCCCGACCATTTTTGCGCCGGTAAGATTGCAGGCACAAAGGTCGGCCCCAAATAAATCCGCCTCCGTGAGGTTGGCATCGGTGAGGTTGCAGGCCTTTAGAGAAGCGCCGGTTAGTTTGGCCTCGCGCAGGTTAATCCCAGGCAACTCCAAGTCGTCGAGGATCTGACCGGTGAAATCGACGCGGTTTCCCCCCAAGCGCTCTGCCCAGCGATGATGTTCGGTTAGCAGCGATCTTAGGTCCGGCAAGGTTCCGCCAGTTCGGCCATGACCCTACGAGCGCCCTCGGCTGTGGCGCCCATCGCTATGAATGATATGGTTTTCGATGCCGATTGGGGAGTCTCGGGGTGAATTCCCCCCGGCCCCGCGCATCAGCGTTTGCTACTAAAGGTGACCGATGGAACCTGCTCTAAACAGCTTTCTCGCCGGTTTTCCGGTCTTTATCTCGCACTTTGCACTGACGGTGCTGCTGTTGTTCGTTGGCGTGGTCGTCTACCACTGGATTACGCCACGGTGCTGCTGTTGTTCGTTGGCGTGGTCGTCTACCACTGGATTACGCCACACCACGAAATGAAGTTGATCCGCGAAGGCAATTCTGCCGCAGCGATTTCCCTGGGCGGAATGATCGTGGGTCTTGGGTTGCCGCTCGCGGTCAGCCTCGCCAATAGCATCACGCTGATCGATATCCTAATCTGGGGTGTGGTTGCGCTGGCGATCCAGCTGGTGACCTACTTCGCGATAGATATCCTGCTCAAAGGTCTCTCGAAGCGGATCGAGGAAGGCCAGATGTCTTCGGCTATTCTGCTTGCCGCGGCCAAGATTTCGGTCGCCGCGATCAATGCCGCGGCACTTTCGGGTTGACGGGACTAGTGGATGAAATCCAACATTTGGTACCCACACGACGGCTTGCCGAGTTCGCCGGTTAGGCGCGCGAACCGTGGCGATGCCCCAAGGGACCGTTGGGCATCGGAAGCTTTGCGTAACGCGGCCGGTGAGCTCGGCAAGACGCCCTGTGGGTCGCCTATCCCGGCCCCCCGGTGCGTCGAAACCGCTCGACGATGCCCAACAGTCCCTTGGGGCATCGCCTGGGGACTTCCTCCTCCCGAGCTACCGGGATAGGCGATCGTATGAGTACCATATGTTGGATTCCATCCACTAGGACGCTGACCAACCACGTTCCAACCGCGCCAGCGAGGTAGCCAACCGGTGCGCGGGATCGACCGTTTCGCCGTTATTTTGCTGCTGGTCGCAATCGTTGCGGTCGCGCTGCGCGACTTTTCCACGCCCGGCGAACGACGGCCACCGCCGCAACGACAGGCGCCGCCAGCGAGCACACTCGCGGCGCCCTCTTCCGTCGATCCCACGATCGTCATCGAGGCTACTCCGAAGAAAGGCAATTCGACCGGAACCGCCTTCGCTATCGATCAAAGTGGCGTCTGGCTCACGGCGCGGCACGTGACGGAATCCTGCCGCCAGATCTTGATTCAAACAGGGCCGCGCCAAGGTATGCAGGCCACCAACGTTGTTGAACATCCCCGCGCCGATGTGGCCGTTGTCATGACGCGCCGTGGGGCATCACCGCTGCCATTATCGCGGCGTCTGGATCCCGGGCAGGAAGGATTTCATTTTGGCTTTCCGCGCGGCAAACCCGGCGAAGCCCATTCCCAACTGCTCGGTCGGGCTCGCCTTAAAACAGTTGGCCTGCGCCGCCATGTCGAACCGGTCGTAGCCTGGGCCGAACTGCGCCGCCACCCCGGCCGACTTGACGCGCTGAGCGGGATGAGCGGCGGTCCTGTCCTCGATGCCAGCGGTCGCGTCGTCGGGGTAACGATCGCAACCTCGCGCCGGCGCGGTCGGGTGTTCACGGCTGCACCGATTTCAGTGCGCGAGGTGCTGACCCAAGCTGACGTCAGGGGAAATTTTGACCGCGCGGCGCGCTTCTCAACAACAAATCTAAACGCCGAGGATTTCCCGGAGCATGGCGACGTGTTGCGCAAGTCGTTAACCGTAGCCAAGGTCATCTGTTTGGTCCGAGCGCGCAAGCGGCGCCCGACCTATTAGCGTGAGAACGTTAGATGGATTCCACAGAGTTGACGGTTAGTGAGGCCGCGCAATCGCTTCGCGCCGGTGATATCACCGCGGATTCCTATGTCGACGCCCTGCTCGCCCGCACCGATGCGAATCGCGACCTCAATGCCTTTATCACTCTCGATCGCCAGCGTGCCCTCGCAGCCGCCCGCGAAGCCGATGCCAAACGGGCCCACGGTGCAGACCTCGGCGCGCTGCATGGCGTTCCGTTGGTGCTGAAAGACAATATCGAAATCGCCGGTTTCCCGACCACTGCCGGAACGCCCGCCCTCAGGCATCACAATTCAGGTCGTACGGCACCCGTGGCGCAGGCGCTCGTTGACGCCGGCGCCATCGTACTCGGCAAAACCAACATGCACGAACTGGCTTTTGGAATAACCAACAACAACCAGGCTTTCGGCGCCGCCTGCAACCCCTACGGCACGAATATGATTCCCGGCGGCAGTAGCGGCGGCACCGGCGTCGCGGTTGCCGCCCGACTGGTGCCAGGCGGGCTCGGGACCGATACCGGCGGATCAGTACGCATCCCGGCAGCCCTTTGCGGCATCGTTGGCTTCCGTCCCAGCATGGGCCGTTATTCGCAAGAAGGAATTGTGCCGATCTCCCACACCCGCGATACCGCCGGTCCAATGGTGCGCTCGGTAGCCGATGCCGTGTTGTTGGATGGTGTCATCACCGGCGGCGCAACGGCGCTGGAACCAACCGCACTGAATGGCGTCCGTCTCGGCGTTGCAAGAACGCCATTTTTCGGCGATCTCGACGCCGCACTCGCCGCCGTCATCGAGAACGAGCTCAAACGATTGCGGGACCTCGGGGTCGTATTGATTGAGTTCGACGCGCCAGAAATTGCCGAACTCGACAACGCCGCGGCGTTCCCCATCGCACTGTACGAAACCGTCACCACGCTAACCGCGTACCTCGAAAGCAGCGGCCTTGATCTTGGTTTTCGCGAGCTTTGCGAAGCCACGATAAGCCCGGATGTGAATTCAATTTTGATGAGCCTGTGTGGTGACGAAGCGGTCCCCGAGGCGTCCTATCGCTTGGCCATGGAGCAGCAGCGCCCTGCGTTGCAGGCAACCATCGCCGGCTATTTGCGTGATCATCGAGTAGCGGCACTGATCCTGCCGACAACACCCCTGCCAGCCCGCCCCATCGGCCAGGATGAGACCGTCGAGTTAAATGGCGCGCAGGTGCCGATCTTCCCGGCCTATATTCGTAATACCGGACCCGCGAGTGTTGCCGGGTTGCCGGGCTTGAGCTTGCCGATCGGTCTCACCGCCGACGGACTGCCTGTCGGCATCGAACTGGATGGTCGGGCCGGTGGGGATCATGAACTTTTGTCGCTGGGCCTTGGTTATGAAGCGACGTTAGAGGCCCTTCAACCACCACCGATTTAGGCATACCGATATTCGGCTTGTACTCTTCCGCCTGGGCTCCAGAGAGCTTAGCCTGTCGACCATCGGGCTAACGAGAAGGACCAGATCATGTCGACCACACTTGTCGAATCGGAAGCCGAGCTTCGCCAGACCTACGAGCAACCAAAGGAAACCATCCTCAAGCTCAAACTTAAGAAACTCGACAAACATGGGCGCCGCTTCATCTCGCTCAGCCCATTTCTTGTTCTCGCGACCCATGGTGACGCCTCGCCCAAGGGGGATGCGCCCGGCTTCGTGAAAGTCGTCGACGACACCACCCTTCTCATTCCTGACCGGGCCGGCAACAACAAGCTCGACACGCTGAAGAACATCCTGGCCCACCCGGAGATCGGTATCATCTTCTTCATCCCAGGGTTCAACGAGACCTTCCGGGTCAACGGGACCGCGCGGATTACCATGGATGCGGCCGAACTCGAACCGCTTACCGTGCATGGAAAAACCCCCAAGTCCGGGATCCTGGTCGACATCGAGGAGGCCTATCTCCACTGCGGCAAAGCATTGATCCGATCCAAATTGTGGGACGCAGGCTCAATCGTTGCGCGCGATGCAATGCCCACAATGGGGCAAATGGCGGCTGATCAAGTGAGCGGCATTGACGCCCAAGAGACCGAAGCGGGCTACCAGGACGCCCTTGCGACGCGCCTTTATTAGCTAGCTAATTTATTCCGCTCGAACGGCGCGAATTGCCCGCCACACGCGTTCCGGGGTAATCGGCATCACGATGTCGGCTACGCCCAACGACGACAGCGCGTCCAACACCGCACTCGTTACCGCTGCCGGTGCGCCGATCGCCCCCGATTCGCCGCATCCCTTGGCGCCGAGTGGGTTGAACGTACAGGGCTGACTTTCGTCGGTTTCGGCAACGAAGAACGGAAAATCCTCGGCCCGGGGAATCGCGTGGTCCAAGAACGAGGCCGACAACGGCTGACCGCTCTCGCGGTCATAAACGCAGTTTTCCATGAGCGCCTGGCCGATTCCCTGAGCGAGGCCGCCATGCACCTGACCGTGCACGATTATCGGGTTGATCACCGTGCCCACGTCATCGACGGCCCAATAACCAATGATGTCGACCGCCCCGGTCTCCGCATCGATCTCGACCTCGCAAGCGTGGCAGCCGTTTGAGTAGGCGAAATTCGGAGGGTCGAATACCGCGGTTTCGTTGAGACCTGGCTCGAAGCCATCGGGATAACTGTGCGCATTGTTTGCCGCTCGGGCGATCTCGTTGAACGACAGCGTTCGATCGGTGCCGGCAACGCGATAGCCACCGTTCTGAAACTCGACATCATTCTCGGAAGCTTCAAGCAGGTGCGCCGCGAGGCGCCGACCCTTGGCTACGATCTTGTCAGCCGCCTGTGCCAACGCCGAACCGCCCACCGCAATCGAGCGAGAGCCAAACGTACCCGCGCCAAGCGGAACGACGCCAGTGTCCCCCTCGATTACCGCAACAGAATCGAGGTCGACTCCGAGGCGGTCGGAAAGAATTTGCGCGAAAGTGGTGGCGTGGCCCTGGCCGTGATTATGGGTGCCGAGCAGCGCCAACACGCCACCCCCACCATCGACGCGAATCTCTGCCGATTCGAAAAACCCGGCACGACCGCCGCCCGCTCCGGCCAACCGCGAGGGCGCCACTCCGGATGATTCGACATAAAGCGCGACACCGAAGCCGCGCAACCCGCGCTCCGCCTCGGCACCTGGCTGCGCTAGCGCGAGGGTGCGTGCAAATATGTTGGGAAAGTCGCCGGTGTCATAGGTCGGCCCGATCGGCGTTGTATAGGGCATCGCCGATGCCGGGATCAGATTGCGGCGGCGAATCTCGGCGCGCTCCAATCCCACAACGCGGGCCGCTTCGTCGGCCAAGCGTTCGAGCACGAAGGCTGCTTCCGGGCGGCCCGCACCACGATAAGCATCGGTAGGTACGGTATTGGTGAACGCCCCGATCACGCTCACATAGATGAGCGGCGTGCGATACACACCGGCCAACAGTCCGCTGTAGATCACGCTGGGTATCGCGGCGCCAAACGTCGACACGTAAGCCCCCAGATTAGCCAAGGTTTCGACCCGTAATGCGAGGAACGTGCCGGTTTCGTCCAAAGCCAGCTCCGCATGGGTCAAATGGTCGCGCGCCTGGGTATCGGAGACGAAGCTCTCGCTGCGGGTCGCACACCATCGAACCGGGCGGCGCAATCGGCGGGCCGCCCAAACCATCAGGGTTTCTTCGGGGTAGTGCTTGCCTTTGTAGCCGAAGCCGCCGCCGACATCGGGCGCGATTACACGCAGCCGAAGTTCCGGCATGCCAAGCTGCTCGGCAACGAATTTCCTGACGTTGTGCGGAACTTGGGTGGCGGCGTAGAGGGTGAGCGAATCGCCCACCGGTTCGGGCACGGCGATCAGCGTGCGCGGTTCGAGCGCGGCCCCGGCCAATCGGTTATTGGCGAGATCAAGGCGAACGACGTGGGCGGCGCCTTCGAACGCAGTTGCGACGGTTTCAGCATCGCCGCGGGAAAAGCGAAAGCAGACGTTGCATGGGGCCTCCTGGTGAAGCTGAACGGCACCAGCCGCCAGCGCAACGTCAGACTCCGTCACCGCGGGTAGCTGTTCGAAGTCGACGGCCACGCGTTCGCCGGCATCGATCGCTTCGGATGCGCTCTGCGCGATCACCGCGGCGATGGGTTCGCCGACATGGCGCACGACTGTTGTTCGGCGTGGAATATTGACCCCCTATTGGGGGTTATCGGCGTCCAAAATTGACCCCCCTGGTTTTGTGCTCTTGAACACACCTCGTTGTTTGGACAGACGAGGTGGGGGAGATGCTGGTTGTGGAGACGATTGCGCGGATCCGTCGGGATCATCTGGTGAGGGGCGTTCCGATCAAGAAGATCGCCCGGGATTTGAGGGTTTCGAAGAACACGGTGCGCAAGGTGGTGCGGGGCGATGAGACCTCGTACAGCTACGAGCGCAAGATCCAGCCGATGCCGAAGCTTGGACCGTGGGTGGATGAGCTCGAGCGCCAGCTGGAGGCCAACGAGAAGAAGCCGCGCCGGGATCGGCTGTCTCTGCTGCGGATTCATGAAGATCTTGCGGCTCTGGGCTATGGCGGCGGCTACGACGCGGTGCGCCGCTACGCCAGGACCTGGCGTCGGCGGTGGCGGCTGTTGTCGCCGTCGCAGGGTTTTGTGCCGCTGAGCTTCGATCCCGGCGAGGCCTACCAGTTCGACTGGAGCCACGAGTACGCGCGCCTGTCGGGTGTGACGACCAAGGTGAAGGCGGCGCACATGCGGCTCTGCTACAGCCGCATGCAGCTGGTTCAGATCTTCCCGCGCGAGAGCCAGGAGATGGTGTTCGAGGCGCACGAACGGGCCTTCCACTTCTTCGGCGGGGTCTGCCGGCGGGGCATCTACGACAACATGAAGACGGCGGTGAGCATGGTCTTCGTGGGCAAGGAGCGCGCCTACAACCGGCGCTTTCTGGAGCTGTGCTCCCACCATCTGGTGGAGCCGGTGGCGTGCACTCCGGGTGCGGGCTGGGAGAAGGGGCAGGTCGAGAGGCAGGTGGGTGACGTCCGCGGCCGCCTGTTCGTGCCCATCCCGCGGGGCCGCTCCTACGCCGAGATCAACGCGTGGCTGATGGATCGGTGTATCGAGGACGCCAAGAAGCGGCCGCATCCGACGATCGAGGGCAAGACGGTGTGGCAGGTGTTCGAGGAGGAGCGGCCCTTCCTGATGGCCTATCGCGGCCCCTTCGACGGCTTCCACGCCACCGAGGTATCGGTCTCCAAGACTTGTCTGGTGCGCTTCGACAACAATCACTACAGCGTGGCGGCCCGCGCCGTCGGGCGGACGGTCGACGTGCGGGCCTACGCCGATCGGATCGTCATCCGCCAGGACGGCGAGACCGTCGCCGAGCATCCCCGGAGCTTCGGGCGCGGCGAGATCGCCTACGATCCGTGGCACTACGTGCCGATCCTGACGCGGAAGCCTGGTGCGCTGAGGAACGGCGCGCCCTTCAAGGGCTGGCAACTGCCCGGCGCGCTCGGCCGCATACGGGCCCGGCTGACGGGTTGCGACGACGGTGACAGGCAGTTCGTGAGGATCCTCGCGGCGGTTCAGGAGGACGGGCTGGAGGCGGTCGAGGCGGCCTGTGCCGAGGCGCTCGACTTCGGCGCCTGCAGCGCCGACGTCGTGCTCAACATCCTCGCCCGGCAGTGCCAGCCGGCACCGCCGGCGACCATCCCGACGCCCGAGGGCCTGCAGCTTCGCCACCGGCCGGTGGCCGACTGTCAGCGCTACGATCGCCTGAGGGAGGCCGGTCATGGAGCGTCATGAGGTGCTGGCGATGATGACGGCGTTGAAGCTCGCGGGCATGCGCGCCGCCTACGACGACATCCTCGCCGACGGTCTCAAGCGCCGTCATCCGGTGCAGCAGATCATCGGTACGCTGCTGCAGACCGAGGTCGCCGACAAGCAGGCGCGCTCCATCAAGTACCAGATGGCGTCCGCCAGGCTGCCGACGGCCAAGGAGCTGGCCGACTTCGACTTCGCCGCCTCACCGGTCAACGAGCCCCTGATCCAGGAACTCGCCACAGGTGGCTTCCTGGAGGGCAAGCGCAACATCGTGCTGGTCGGCGGCACCGGCACCGGCAAGACCCATCTCGCCGTCGCCATCGCCCGCGCCTGCATCCGCAAGGCCGCACGCGGCCGCTTCTACAACGTCGTCGACCTGGTCAACCATCTCGAGGCCGAACTCCGTGCCGGACGCCAGGGCCGCACCGCAGACCAGCTCATCCGACGCGACTTCGTCATCCTCGACGAACTCGGCTACCTGCCCTTCGCCCAGGCCGGCGGCCAGCTGCTGTTCCATCTGATGAGCCGGCTCTACGAGCGCACCTCGATCATCGTCACCACCAACCTCGCTTTCGGCGAATGGCCCTCCGTCTTCGGCGACCCCAAGATGACCACAGCCCTGCTCGACCGCCTGACCCACCATTGCGAGATCATCGAGACCGGCAACGAGAGCTGGCGCTTCAAGAACCGCTGCTGACCCGGCAGGCCGTGCCTGCGGCCCGCTTGCCCCGCTGGGTCAACCCGTACCTCCCACGCGGCTTCGCTCCGCGCACCGCAAGGCGCTACACGAAGCCGCTCGGGTCCCCCCTATTGACTACCGGGACAACCTCCGCCGTGCCGCTCAGGGGGGTCAATATTGCACGCCGATTGGGGGTCAATTTTGGACGCCGATTGACAGCGCACGACGTCGCGGGCCAGCGCCCAGCGCGGCGGCTCGGCCGCCGGCTTGCCGTCGATTCCGGTAACCGGCCACATACACAGCATCGGACCGACCCGATCTGTAGCCATGTCGGCGCCAACCAATACCGCCACAACACCTGGTGCGGCGCACGCATCTACCATCTCGATGCTCTTGATTCGTGCATGCGCGTAAGGGGAACGAACGATGTGACAATGCAGCGCGCCGGGAATCTCGATATCGTCCACAAAGCGGCCAGCGCCGCGCAGGAACTTATCGTCCTCCAGGCGGAGGACGGCGGCGCCGATACCTGACCTACTGCGTGTGCTGGTGGCCACCCTCGCGCTCAACTCCCTGTCCGTTTGCGACGTTTTGACAACGCCGCGTCCGATCAACATAACTTACACGAGGCGTCCAGGTATCGATGCCTGTGACGCCGTCATGACCACGACCCTGGTGGCAAGGGGTTCGCCACCCATAGCCTCGGGCCGGCCGGCCCAATGTCCGCTGAGGATGTGCATGTCCGATTTGGTGTCGTCAGATCAGATTGAAGCCTTTCAGCGCGATGGCGTCCTTCACATTCCCGGCCTCATCGAAGAACCAGGCCTCGAACCGCTGCGTCGGGCGATCGACGACCTACTCGCTGCCCTCTCCGAGAATCCTGTCGTCAACAACGTGACGGCATGGGCCGCCAAGGCGAAAGCGGCCGGCGAAACCGTGCTATCCGATCGCGAGGGGTCATCGACCGGACGCTTCCTGGTTCGCCCCAACACGTGGTTCGAGGACAGCCGCATCCATGACTTCGCGTTCAACTCGGTGTTGCCCGCGGTCGCCGCGCAACTCATGGGCGCCGATCGTCTCAGTTTCTTGGGCGACCAGCTGTTCCTTAAGGAGCCAGGTTCGATTTACCGCACCGCTTTTCATCAGGACTCCGGCTACTTTCATTGTTTTGGCGACCAATGCTGCTCGTTTTGGGTCTCCCTCGATCAGGTGACCTCGGAAAGTGGAGTCATGGGCTACGTGCCGGGCTCGCATAGATGGGGTCGCGAATTCAGCGCCAATGCATTCGCCCACCGCGCGCCGCTGCCTGGCGCCAACGGCGAGACCCTACCGCCAATCGAAGATGATGAAGCCGCCTACGGGGTACGCTACATCGAGACCGCCCCTGGCGATGTCATCGTTCACCACTACAAGACGGTGCACGGCGCGACCGGCAACACCAGCAGCAACACGACTCGCCGCGCCGCTACCTTCCGCTATCTCGGCCCCGACATGCGCTATCGTGAGAAACCCGGCGCCCCGCCCAACACTTTCAAAAGCGCCGAACTGAAGGAAGGCGATCCGGTGATCAGCTCGGAATATCCACTGGTGTGGCCGCGCGATGCCGTCGAAAGTCCGGCGCCCACTTCTCGATAAGGACTGGCCAGCAGAGGGAGGTAATTTGATGGCGCGACAGCAGTCGCCTGACGGGATCGGCGCAACCATCGTTGCCATTCGCGAAACCTGGCACACGAAAAATCATCCGTTCTTCCAGAAGATGCTCGACGGGTCGCTGCCGTTGCGGGCGCTCGGTATCTATATGGCGCAGCACTACAAGTTTGTCAGCCGCGCCGTTCCCTCCAAGGGGTTGATCTACTGGCGCGCCGGTGCCGACGTGCGCAAGGCGATTGCCGAAAACCTTGTCGAAGAAGAGGGCCTGCGCCCACTCCCGCTCGAAGGACACGTGGCCCACGATCACTGGCAGATGATCTCAGACTTCTGCAACGCCGCCGGCCTCAGCGATGACGAGATCAAGAATACCGAGCCAACACCCGCGTGGTGGGCGCGCACGCTTCACTATCTCCAAACCAACCGGGACGAACCCGTTGGAGTTGCTCTGGCGATGGAATCGAGCCAGGAGGGCCAGCAGGTCGCTCTCAACAGTGAGGTGACCATTCCTTCGTTCGAGAGGCATTACGGGTTTACGCGCGACAGTGCTGAAATCGCATTCTTTGTCGAGCATGCCGAAGCCGACAAAGAGCACAGCACGCGACAGTTAGCTTTGTGCGAGAAATATCTCGACACAGCAGCGCTTCACGACCGCGCCATCGTCGTATGCGAACAAGCCGTACGGCTGCGCTGGGCTTCAATAACGGATCTGTACAGGCGGCACGTTCTCGATGAAGACGAATTGCTACCCGCCGGAGTGACGTCGTAGCGGGCCTGAAGTGATGACCAAACCCAATCCCGATACCCCGTTCATCGACCAGCGCCTGGTTCTGTGGCGGGATTGTGACCCCGCTCAGATCGTCTACACCCCGCGCTTCCTGGACTTCGTCGCCGAGGCCGTCGAGGGTTGGTTCCGGCATGTGTTCGGGGTCGACTGGTACGGCTTTCGAGAATCCCGCGGAGTCGGCATACCGGCAGTGCACACCAGTCTCGATTTTATGGCTCCGGTCCACTCCGGCGACGAACTCTCGCTGGTCGTTCTGGTTGACGAGGTCGGCCGCTCATCCCTGCCGTTTCGGGTGATTGGCCGCTTGAACGATCGTGAGGCCTTTAGCGGCGCGTGGATCATCTCGATCCTCGATGCCACCGACAACCGCCCGATTTCGGTGCCAGACGACGTCCGCGACCTCGTACGCCGCTATCAACAGGCATGTAAAGGGGCCGGCCTGGCAGGCTGAATTGGCCCAATTCCTTGAGTTCGGGCGTTCGAAACTGGGAGTCCTGCGTATTCCGGCGCTGCTCGAAAAGGGGTAGAGTTTGCGTAGACCAACTTGAAAACAATTGGCCCGACACGTGTCGGAGCGCTCACGATGAACCCTTGAGGGAGGGATACATGAAGACATCACTAAAGCTGATCGGCTCCGCTTGCGTGGCGGCATTGCTGGTGACAGCCGGACCGGCGCTAAGCGCAGAGAAATCACTGACCCGTATCGCCACCATGCCAGACGGCGCCGAGGTCACGGGCCTCACCAGCAACACGTTCGGTGATCTCTTTCTCAACGCGCAGCATCCAGGCAAGAAAAATGCCCTCACCGAGGGCGCGCCGCCGGCGCTGATCGGTTACATCGCCGGTTTTGATAGCCGCACGTTCAGCGGCAACAGCATGTCGATGCCCACCGACGAAAGCACCGTGCACACGGCGGCTGGCCGCTACGTCACTTTTGCAAAAGCCGGCGACAAACTCGGATCCGGCCGGCTGTTAGGCGGGGTCTACGATACATCGGGCAAGTTGATGTACGTATCCAACGCGCCCGATTTCAACGGTTTCGTTCCGATGAGTGCCAACAAAGCCTATCTCTATACCGGCTGGGAGGGCGCCGGCCGCGAGGGTGCCAGCGCCGTCAGCCGCCTGTTGCTAAACCGCCGTGACGGCACCTGGCAGGCCGACCTGTCGCAATCGAAAATGCTCGATCTCAGTTCGGTTGATGGCGGCAGCGTGCTGTGTTCGGGCATCGTCACGCCCTGGGGCACGCCGCTACTGGCCGAAGAATACTTCTACTACGGCACGGAAGTTTGGAATCACCCCGACAATCACGACGAAGACGAACGTGCCGGATTTCGCGGCGGCAACGACATTTCATTCATCAAGCCGAAGAACATGAACAAATACCTCGGCAAGATGTCGAACCCCTACCGCTACGGCTACATGATCGAAATAAACGAGCCAACCAGCAGCGATCCCCAACTGGTCAAACATTACGCAACCGGACGCCTAAGCCACGAAACCGCGGCCATCATGCCGGATATGAAAACCGTCTATATGACCGATGACGATTCCGGCGCCTATATTGGCAAGGCCTACAACACCGCGTCGGGTGGTGTCCTCTTCAAATTTGTTGCCGACACCAAAGGTGACCTAAGCGCAGGTACGCTCTACGGCGCCAAACTCACTCAAGACAGTGGCGACGACCCGCACAAGGTGGGCTTCAACGTTCAATGGGTCATGCTGGGCCATTCCAACAATAGCGAGATCGGCAAATGGATTGCCGAATATGACGCCGTCAAGGTCTCCGATTATGTCGATGGCAAGTCGAACTATGTCTCCAACGATGACGTCAACGACTGGGCCGAAGGCAAAACCGGCAAGGACCTGAACGGCGACGGCAAAGTCGGATCCTATAAGGATGACCGTCCGGCATTTCTGGAGGCTCGCAAATCAGCCGCAGGCCCTGGGTGCCACCAACGAATGGGACAAGCTGGAAGGGATCACCTCGCACGGCAATATCGTCTATATCGGCGTGTCGGCGATTTCGTTCACCATGGACAAAAGCTGGGGGCATCTCGATTGGTCGACCGGTAAGAAAGACCCGGCCAATGGCGGCGACATTGCGCTCAATCGCGAAGATTGCGGCGGTGTTTATGTTGCGAAGACCGGTGCCGATTTCAATATCACCCGGCTCGACCCGCACGTGATGGGTGGATCCGTTGAAGGCAAGCGCTGCGATCCCAACCTGCCCGCCAACCCCGACAATATTCTGGCCATGGCGGACGGGAGCCTGATGATTGGTGAGGATGCCGGCAAGAAGAAGCATGCGTTAGACATGCTGTGGATGGTCCGGTAGCAGAACCCGGCCAAAATCGAGGGACTGGCGTCTGTACCGCCGTGGCGGTGCAGACGCCGCCGCCGAGATCGCGCGCGATTTTTTGTCGCCGTGAAGCGCGTTAGCCGGCGTCGGCAACGTCGAGCGCGTCGAGCCCAAGTTCCGCTCGTAGCCCTACGGTTGCTTCCAGCTTTCCTTCTTCGATCGGAATGCCGGTCGCGTCGGCAGCGCGCGGATAGGCGTTGAATGACGCGATGACGGCGGCGGCATCGACCAACGCCGCTTCGCCCAGAGCCTCAGCGATGGCTTTGCGCGCGGCTGTGGCTTGGCTCCAATCCCGATTGCAGATTCCTTCAGCGAAAGCATTCAAATGAGGTCACCTTGCGGCAGGCCCATGTTTTCTACGAAGCCTTCCGTGACGGCCCGTAGATCGTAGTCGTTTCCGGTTGTTTCGCCGCTCACACGGAGCCGCATCGCATGGCTGGTCGTTCAGTAGTAGCACCCCAGCAGGGCCGAGCAGCGGGCTGCGAGAAACTCAATCTGCGCCCGCGATATGTCGCGGTCGACCGCGTCGAGTTCGTTGACGCGAGGATCCGCCAAGTACAGGTGATCCATCAATGCCCAAAACCGCATGGCTTCATCCGGTACCAGTGTGAGCGTGCGCTTGATATTGAAATGTTTCTCGTCGGCATAGAGATCGGTGAGTTCCGGTCCGGCATTTTCGGGAGCCGTGGTCGAAATCCAACCCGGCCCCGGCGTTGCCGCTTGATAATGTTGGCGTAGCGGCATACCGGATTGCACGGTGGGCAAGCCAACGACGTCCATGCCGATGCCGGCGGCGAAAGCATCGATCGTCGTGGTGATAATCGACACACTGATAATTTCGACCAACTCGTCTTCGAGGACACCACCCGCGATCGATTCGTCGACCCAACGCCGTGTCAAACGTCCGGAATCGGTGGTTACGCGGTGGATCACATCGATCCATGTCTTGGGCAACTTGCCAAGATCATCGTGCTCGCCGGCGACGGCGTAGGGCGACAACGCCGCTTTGCGTTCGTGACACAAGCTACAGTCCCAGGCGTGGCGTGTTTCGGTAGCCACCGCCGCGCGTTGCGCGCCGCTTAGCCACGCTCCGGGTTCGGCAAGTTGTGACCGGCTCGTGCTAAGGCCGCCTGTAGGTCGGCACGGATGGTAATCGGCGCGGCTTCGAACGGATTACTCATTGCTCATCAATCCCTGGCTGGCCGAGCTCGCCGACACTATTGCAACTCCTCGCGCAGCGTATCCAAGCGCTCGTGCACGGATCGATCGGTGACCATGAACAGATCGGCGCTGCCGCCGGTCGCCTGGTGACTCACCCAGGTCCAATGCGGGATGGTGAAGACATCGTGCTTCGACCACGCGATTTCCTGATCGCCGACGGTCGAGCTTCCCGCGCCGTCGACCACCAGGCAGACGGCGTTGTTGGTCGCCCGCTTGGGTCGCGTCGCGCCATCGATGCGCATGGCATAGCAATCCAGCGTCGGCATCACTGATCCACCGGTCAGGGGATTGACGTAGCGCACCCAACGGGCGCCGTCCGGCCCCGCGGATACGGCGTCGAGCAGCGCGCGGGTCTGCGCCCCAGGATAGCGATATTTCGGCGAGATCGGACTTTTGTGCTCCACGTGCGGCGCGACCATGCCAGCAGCCTGCCACAGGCGTTCGTCGCCCTCATCGACCTGCCAGAAAGAATTGTCGCCGGGCTCGCCGGGCTCGAAGAAATTCACGTCGAGCGTGTTGATCAGCGGTATGTTGGCGGCATCGAACCAGCTGATCGGGCCATCGCTTTCGTTGATGTGACCGTGCCAGCACATTGGCGGCGTCAGGATCAAGTCGCCCGCATGCATCTCGCAGCGCCGGCCGTTGACGATGGTTGCAGCGCCTTCAGCATTGGTCGCGAAGCGGATGGCAGCCGCAACGTGGCGGTGAGGCACGGCCCTATCGCCGGGCTTCAAAACCGAAAATGCTGCGATCAGATTGCTGGTCGTTACCGTCTGGCCACCGAAAGCGGCGTTGCACATGATCAACGCGCGACGCTCGACATCTTCGATCGCAACTTCCGCGAGCGCGCGTTTGGCGAACGGCTCGATCTCAGACCATCGCCAGTGAAACGCTATGTCCGGCGCATTCGGGTGGACCGGTGTGATGCGTTTGTAACGATCCCAAAGCGGGTGGATATGGGCGGCTTCAAGCGCCGCCACCAGCCCGGCATCGGGACGCTCGCCTAGGGGTGTGGCCCCAGCCATGTGTCCTCCTCACGCAAAATCGATAGCGCCGATTATAGAGCCGGTGTCATGGATGCGCGACGGCGCGCGCTACTTCTCGATGATTTGACTGAGGAACAGCTTGGTGCGGTCGGACTGCGGGTTGTTGAAGAACTCATCGGGGGTGTTCTGCTCGACGATCTGGCCCTGATCCATGAATATCACGCGGTCGGCAACCTGCGAGGCAAAGCCCATTTCGTGGGTCACCACGATCATCGTCATGCCGGATACAGCGAGGTCGACCATCACGTCGAGCACTTCGTTGATCATTTCCGGATCAAGCGCCGAGGTGGGCTCATCGAACAGCATGATGTTGGGTTCCATGCACAGGCTGCGGGCAATGGCGACCCGCTGTTGCTGGCCGCCCGAGAGTTGGCCCGGATACTTGTCAGCTTGTTCGGGAATCTTGACCCGTTCGAGATATTGATGCGCCAGCGCTTCGGCCTGCGCGCGCGGCGTTTTGCGCACCCAGATCGGCGCCACGCAGAGGTTTTCCAACACCGTCAGATGCGGAAACAGGTTGAATTGCTGAAACACCATGCCCACTTCGCGGCGAACCGTATCGATGTTCTTAAGATCGTGAGTGAGCTCGGTGCCATCGACGATGATTTTCCCTTCCTGGTGGTCTTCCAGCCGATTGACACAGCGGATCAGGGTTGATTTTCCCGATCCCGACGGGCCACAGATAACGATCTTCTCACGACGCTCGACGACCAAGTTGATATCGCGCAACACGTGGAACGCGCCGAACCATTTGTTTAGCGATGAGATCTCGATGACAGGTTCGGAGGGACCTTGCGAAGCTGTGGCGGCCGCGTCGCTCATGGGGTCAACGCCTTTCTTCGGTATCAAGGCGCTTCTCGAGGTGGATCGAGTAGCGCGACATGGAGAAGCACGTGACGAAAAAGAACAGAGCTATGAAGACATAGGCTTCGGTAGCCAAGCCCAGCCAATCCGGGTTCGACACCATCGCATTGCCGATGCCTAGGATATCGAACAGGCCGATGATGATGACCAGGGTGGTGTCCTTGAACAGGCCAATGAAGGTGTTAACGATACCCGGGATCGAGATTTTCAAGGCCTGAGGCAGGATGATCAGACCCATTGACTGCCAGTAGCGCAAGCCGAGCGCTTGCGCCGCCTCGTATTGGCCGCGTGGGATCGCCTGCAGACCGCCGCGGATCACCTCCGCCATATAGGCCGACGAAAACGCCGTCACCATGATGATCACGCGCACCAACGCATCAAACGTAACATCGGGCGGCAGGAAGATCGGCAGGATAATGTTGGAAACAAACAGCAGGGTAATGAGCGGCACACCCCGTACGAGTTCAATGAAGCCGATCGACAGCATGCGGATGATCGGTAGCCGTGATCGTCGGCCCAGTGCCAGCATAATGCCGATCGGCAACGACAAAACGATGCCGGCAAGGCCCACCGCGACATTGAGCATGAATCCGCCAAACTTGTGGGTGGACACGCCCTCGAGGCCGAACCCGCCGATCAAGAGGAAGGTCGCGATCACCGGATAGGCGAGCGAGAACCAACGTAGATAGCGCGCGAACGGGACGCCCTCGAATAAGAGCGGGGCCAATGCCGGGACCAGCAGCACCAGGGCGATGTCGACCCGCCAGGTTTGATCCTCCGGGTAGAACCCGTAGAGGAATTGGTTAATCCGCTGATCGAGCCAAGCCCAACAGGCGCCGGCACCCTCACACGCAAATCGGTCGTCACCTGCGAGGTCTGAATCAATGAAAGCCCAATTGATCACCGTTGGAATGATCAACCACAGCAGGTAGAGCGCGATCAGCGAGAACGCCGTGTTGACCCAGCTCGAGAACAGGTTTTGCCGCAACCATCCGACAATGCCGACGGTCGTGACCGGCGCCGCCCGCTCGGGCAGCAGGTCGGCTTGACTGCGATGGAAGGGTTGCACGGTCATCGTTCAACCAGGGCGATGTGTTTGTTGTACCAATTCATGAAGGACGAAGTCAGCAGGCTCAGGCTCAGATAGATCGCCATCCAAATGCCCACGACCTCGAGCGCCTGACCCGACTGGTTGAGGATGGTGCCGCCGATCGACACCAAATCTTGATAGCCAATCGCGATCGCCAGAGACGAATTCTTGGTGAGGTTGAGGTACTGGCTGGTCAGCGGTGGAATAATCACCCGTAGTGCCTGGGGGATAACAACCAGCCGCATCGTTTGGCGCGGGCGTAGGCCAAGCGCGCTCGCGGCTTCCGTCTGCCCTTTGCTGACCGATAAAATCCCCGCTCTAACGATCTCTGAAATAAACGCCCCGGTATAGCTTGAAAGGGCGAACCACAGGGCGACCAGTTCCGGCGTAATGTTGAAGCCGCCTTCGAAGTTGAACCGCTTGGGCGTCGGCACATCCCAACCAATCGGCGACCCTGCGATCCAATAGACGACGATCGGAAGTCCAATAATCAGCGCAAGGCCAATCAAGCCGACAGGAAAGGTCTCGCCCGTAAGGTTTTGGCGCTTTTTTGCCCACCTCGAAATAAGAACAGTCGCGATAACACCGACAACGAACGCAGCGAAGACCCATTCGAATCCTGATTCGAGCAACGGGGCGGGCAATCTGATACCGCGATTGTTGAGGAACATCACATCGCCAATCCCCAAACTGTCGCGCACCTTGGGCAGCCCGGTCAGCACGCTCCACCAGAAGATGATCTGCAACAACACCGGAACGTTGCGCGTGATCTCGACATAGGCGCCGACCAACCTGCTGAGCAGCCAATTGGGCGACAGGCGGATGATGCCGGCGAAGAAGCCGATGAACGTCGCGGCGACAACCCCCATCGCCGCGACGAGAATAGTGTTGAGAATTCCGACGACCAGAGCGCGTCCGAACGTCGAGGTCGAGCTGTACTCGATCAGCCGTTGATTGATGTCGAAGAAGGCCTGATCTGTGAGAAAGCCAAATCCTGAAGCGAGGCCGGCGCGCTGCAGATTGGTGATCGTGTTGGAAACGATGAACGCGATAAACAGCGCCAAGCCGAGCACGACCAAAATCTGAAACAACAATCCGCGTGAACGTTCGTCGGTCCAGAGCCGCCCGATCCCGAGACCGGCGGTTTCCGCCGCGTCGATTTGAGCCATGTCGTTGGCTAGCGCTGTCGCGCTCGCTTGGTCACGAAAGCAAGGAGCCCGCCGCGGGTGTAACCGGGACGGGCTCCTTTAACTCGTTAGCGCATCGGTGGCGCGTAGAGAATGCCACCGTCTTTGTAGAGCGCATTAAGACCACGCTCGAGACCCAGTGGCGTGTTGGTGCCGAGGTAGCGTTCGAAGATCTCGGCGTAGTTACCTTCCGCCTTGATTACGTCAACCGCCCAGGTTTTGCGTAGCCCCAGCATCGCGCCGAGTGAGCCTTCGGTCCCCAGCATACGATTGATCTCGGGGTTGTTGGTTCCCTTCGCCTGCGCATCAACATTCGCTGCTGTTACGCCGTATTCCTCGGCGTTGACCAAGACGTTGAGCGTCCAACGCGCAACGTCGGCCCACTGATCGTCGCCCTGGCGGACGAGCGGACCCAGCGGTTCCTTCGAGATTATCTCTGGGAACACGATATGCATGTCGGCATCGGCAAACGTCGATTTGGTCGCGGCAAGACCGGACGCATCCGTCGTGTAAACGTCGCACCGTTCCGCTTCGTAGGCCACTCGGGCTTCGGAATTGGTCTCGATCGGTACGGGTTCGTATTTGATTTTGTTGACCCGGAAGAAGTCAGCAAGATTCAGTTCGGTGGTCGTACCGGTCTGAATGCAGATAGACGCGCCATCGAGTTCCTTGGCGGATTTAGCGCCTAGCGATTTTCGTCCGATAAAGCCCTGCCCGTCATAATAGCTAACGCCGAGGAAGGTGAAGCCGAGGTCGACGTCACGCGAAAATGTCCACGTCGTATTGCGTGACAGGACGTCGATCTCACCCGACGAGAGCGCGGGGAAGCGGTTCTTACCGGTCAGATTAACGAACTTAATCTTATCCGGATTGCCGAAAACCGCGGCGGACAATGCGCGACAATAAGCGACGTCGAAGCCAGTCCACTTGCCTTTGTCGTCCGTGTAAGCGAATCCGGGGACACCGGTGTTGATCCCACACTTGAGCTCGCCGGCTGCCTTGATGTCATCCAACGTACCAGCCTGGCTGGTGCCCCAAGCGGCAATTGCAAATACTGCTGATAGCACGAGATAAGGTAGCTTGCGCATTACCTGTCCTCCCTACGTTTATGAATACTGCGGTTTCCCATGAGTCCACCGCACGGCCATCTAATGGTTACACTTAGATTGGCGCCTTCGTGGCAACTTGTCGATACTTAAATATAAGAGGCCAACCCGAAACTAGTTGAGTGATTTCAGTCGGTTGTGGCTTACTCGGTTGTGTCAAAGCAAACGAGGAGGCACAACATGTGGACCGAAATCACTCGCCCGAATTATGAGCGCCGTGGCGGGCGCTACGCAAGCGACCTGACGGATCGAGAGTGGGCGTTGATCGCGCCGCTCATGCCGCCGCGCAAGAAGATCGGCCGGCCGAGGACGACGGACCTGCGCCATGTCATGGATGCGGTCATGTACATGGCCTCGACGGGCTGCCAGTGGGCGATGTTGCCGAACGACTTCCCTCCGCCTTCCACGGTCCAGCGCTATTTCTACGACTGGCGCTCCAACGGCCTGCTGGAGAGCATCAACCATCACCTGGTCATGGCGGCCCGGGAGCTGGAAGGACGCGAGGCCGGCCCGAGCGCCGGGGTGATCGACAGCCAGAGCGTGAAAACCACGGAAAGCGGTGGTGTTCGGGGCTATGACGCGGGCAAGAAGATCAAGGGCCGCAAGCGTCACATCGTCACCGATACACTCGGCCTGCTGGTCGGCCTGATCGTGCACGCAGCCGATATCCAGGACCGCGACGGCGCGCCCGAGGTCCTCAAATCGATCCGTCATCGCTTCCCCCGGCTGCGTCACCTCTTCGCCGACGCCGCCTACGCGGGACCGAAACTCGAGGGCGCCCTTGAGGACATCGGCCGCTGGAAGCTCGAGATCATCAAGCGCTCAGACACCGCCCAGGGCTTCGAGCTCCTGCCCAGACGATGGGTCGTCGAGAGGACCTTCGCCTGGCTCAACCGATGCCGTCGACTGGCCAAGGATTGGGAGAAATCAATCGCCTCCGCACAGGCATGGATTCTTGTCGCCAACATCCGACTCCTCACAAGGCGGCTCGCAAGGTACTGTTATCAAACATAGAGTTTCGAGTCGGACTCTAAGACCCAAATTCTTGAGGGAATCCTTGGGGTTTTCCCGTGGGTTTTTCCGCCTGGCGAAACCAATTTTGTCCATGTGGCACGTCGACGGCCGCAGTCATCGGCGCTATCTTAAGACCAACCAACAACGCAATCAGGAGGAAGCCATGGCCCTACGCATCAATGACGAAGTCCCCAATTTCACAGCCGAAACCACGCAAGGATCGATCACGTTTCACGACTGGATCGGCGACGGCTGGGCGATTCTGTTTTCGCACCCCAAGGATTTCACCCCGGTATGCACCACTGAACTCGGTTATATGGCCGGCCTTAAACCAAAGTTCGACGAACGTAATACCAAGATCCTCGGACTCAGCGTCGATCCGGTTGAGAACCACAAAGAGTGGGCCAAAGACATCGAAGAGACCCAAGGTCACGCGGTCACCTATCCCATGATCGGGGATCCGACCCTCGAGGTCGCAAAGCAATTCGATATGCTGCCGGCCGACGCCGGTGATTCTTCGGAAGGACGCACCGCCGCCAACAACGCGACCGTCCGTTCGGTGTTCGTCATCGGCCCGGACAAAAAGATCAAAGCGATGTTGACCTATCCAATGAGCACGGGCAGAAACTTCGACGAAGTCCTGCGCCTGGTCGATTCCTGCCAGCTCACGGCCAAGCACCAGGTGGCGACGCCAGTGAATTGGCAACAGGGCGAGGATGTCATTATCGTTCCGGCGATCTCCGACGAGGAGGCCAAAAAGAGATACCCGGACGGCTGGAAAGCGCCTAAGCCCTACCTGCGCATCGTGCCGCAGCCTAAATAAGCCTGCGCGCAGCCGACTTACGGATTACCGAAAAAAGGCATCGCGAGGGGGCTAGCGTTTCATGACGCTGGACCACCTCGCCTTCCTGTTCGACCTCAGCACTGTGCCGCTGTGGGGGTTGATCTGTCTCGCCGGCGGATCCGCCGTTTGTCTGCTCGCCTGGTTGGGCTGGCTATGGGCCAACCGTCTCGGCCACCGCAGTCGCGCCGGCGACGCCGACAATTAGACGCGAATGCCGGCCCCAATTACCTATTCGGTTGTGGTGGCGGCAGGTCGACGGCAACAAATTCGATGCGACGCCGATCGCTGGGAATGCCGCTGGCAATCGGGCTGCTCCTCACCTCGCGGATCAACTTGCGGAGGATCGCCCGCGCAAACGCTTCGTAGCTTTCCGCTGTCTCAACAAATGCGGCGGCGCCAACGATGACGTCGTTTTGGTAGAAACGGTCTAGGTTGGGCTCCTCGTTCAAGATTGTTAACCCGTTGACCGTAATGCCGAGCCGCTCGGCGCGGGCACGACCGGGCGCCAGCGGGATCCCATCATTGGCCCGACCATCGCCCGAGACATCGATCACCCGCCGGCGGCCGTCGATCCCATTGCCTTCAATCAAGTCGATCGCATGGGCCAGCGAATCGCCGATCGCGGTGCTCCCGCCCCAAACCGCGCGCGGTGCGAAATCAATCGCTTCGGCGAACGCGTTAGCCGTTGGACCATCGCGAATGATCGACCAATCGATCGCGACACGGCTTTGTCCGGGGCCAGCCCATACCGTCATGCAGACCGCAACGCCATCAAGCGCGAACGCTTCGATCGTTTCAATAAAGTCGCGATTGCGAAACGCCGCCGCGTAGCCCGCCATCTGCAAGTTGAACTCGCGATAGTCGACGCTCGTCGATGCATCAACCGCGAGGACGAGTTCCAACTCGATTGCCTTTGACGGCGCGCTCCAGAGCAGGCTGAGCGCCATCGCAAGTGCACCAATATCTCGCCACCCGCCGACTCTGTACTCGCCGCGAGCGGCCATTAGTCCATAGCCAAGTCGATATGGTGCTCAGCCGGTTCGAGGTGCACGCTCGGTGCCCCACGGATCTCGCGGATAAGCTTACGCAAAATGGCTTCCTCAAAATCGTGGTAGTCGTTGGCGATTTCGACAAATGATTGCGGACCACCAACGACGTTCCACAAATAATATAGATCCAGCGCGCCCTCATCGTTGAGGATCGTCAGCCCGTTCACCGTAATGCCCGCCGCAACCGCGCGATCGCGACCGACCGCTGGCTGGTGGCCGGTATTGGAGCGGCCGTCGCCGGACACATCGATCACCCGCCGCCGCGCCTTGATGTTGCTACCGGCGAAACGGCCGATCGCGTAGGTAATCGCATCGCCGATTGCCGTGCTGCTGGTCGATAGCGTGCGCGGCACGCGCTCCAATATGTCGGCAAATGCGCGCGCGCCGGCACGATCACGAATAATCGTCCAATCGACCACGGTGACATGATCGCGCGGACCACCCCACAGGACCGCCGTAACAGCCATACCTGCATCACCGATGGAATCGACAGCCCGCATCATCTCGCGATGGCGAAATGCAGCCGCATATCCCGCCATTTGAAGTTGATACTCACCGGCATCAACGCTCGGCGATGCATCGGGTTGTGTCTCGAAAGTGGTGGAAATTGGTTTTGGCGCCTCTCCGAGCGGGTTGAGTTTTGCGGCGGTCAGGCCGCGCGGTCAAGGGTTTCGTCGGCGATTAGCTGATCGAGGGTTTCCCATCCATCGACTTTGCGCATCTGGATTTGGCCGGAAGCGAGGAGCGCCCAGAGGAGCATCGGCACTGTTTCGGGACACGGCAGCACGGTCTGTGTTTTGATCCGGCGCTTGAACTCCTCGTTGAGACGCTCAATGGCGTTGGTCGTTCGGGCTGATTTCCATTGGCTCTTGGACAGGCGCGTGAAGGTAAAGAGCTTGTCGCCCGCTTCTGCGAGGCTGTCCGCGACGGCCCTGCATTTCAGCCGCCACTTGCGGACAAACGCCTTGCGGCGGGTTTCCACCTCGGAGGCAGTGTCGGCATAGATCATATCGCGGTAATCTTCGCTCAGCTCGTCATGCATGTGTTTGGGAGCATGACCCAGAAGGTTGCGGTGCTTGTGCACGGTGCAGCGTTGAACGGGAAGGTCATCGCCCCAAAGCGCCGACAGAGCCGCCTCCAGTCCCGGCGCGCCATCGACGATGACAAACCCGGGCCGTTTCAGTCCACGCGCATCAAGGTCGTCGAGGAACTGGCGCCACGCCGCCTGGCTTTCTCCGCCCATATTCCCGATCGAAAGCAAGACCTTCTGGCCATCCCGGCGCACCCCTATAGCCGCGAGAACCGAGATGTTGGTGGCCTTGCGATCCAGTCGGGTCTTGATCACAGTGCCGTCAAGGATCAGCCGAACGATATCCTCATCCGCGAGGCCACGGCTGCACCAGGCGTCCCAATCGACCTTCACCTTGCGCCACGCCCGGCTCACAACGTCCTTGCTCACAGCACCCCCGAAGAGCCCGAACAGCGCGCGTTTCACCCGCCGCGTGTTGGTTCCGGACAGATACACCGAAGCGATCAGCGCCTCGGCCTTTCTGGTCAGCCGCTGGTAGCGCGGCAGCGCCCGCGAACGCCATTCCGACGCCCGACCGTCTTCCTCAACGATCCGTGCACGCGGCACGCTCACCCTCTCGGTCCCGAATGTCCCCGTCAGTTGCCGCTCCCGGTGCCCGTTCCGATACCCTTGCCGAAGCGCGTCCTCTCGACCGTATCGGCAGCGCCCGAGAAACTGCGCAAGTTCCTCCTCAAAAACGGCCTCGATCGTGGATCTGATGTTCTCCCGCAGCCGGTCCTCGAGCGGATCATAGCCGGCGTCATTGGCCAGTAGCGAAAGCGCGGAAGTCTCGGTAGTGTTCTTCATGGCGTGATCTCCTTGGCGGTGCTAGCCGCCGGTTGGGTGGTTGTCTTGTCACCCGGAGATTACGCCATCCTCAAATTTCCACCACTTTCGAGACACAGCCATGCATCGATCGCCAGCACGAGTCCGAGTTCGACCGCTCGAGCCTCACCAACATTGGCGAGAGCGGCAATCAAGACAAACAGCGATGCGAGTGCGGCGCGCCACGGCGGCAATGCGATGCTTCCTCGGGCTTGTGCCCGTTCAAATTTCATGGCGTCACCTCGTGCCCTGGCTCGGCGTTGGCGAGATCGATCGCCTCATCCAACCGAGCGACCGGCAGCCCAATAATCTCGCGAATGAGTTTTCGCAAAACGGCCGCGGGGATCTGGTTAAATTGGTCGACTCGCTCAACGAAAGCCGTCGGGCCACCGATCACGTATCGTTTGAAATAGAGATCCAACGTGGCCCGCCGCATGACCACCAGACCGTTGATGGTAACCCCCGCAGCAACCGCCCGGTCGCGCGCCGCACCCGGCAGAACACCTTCATTGGAACGTCCATCGGCTGACAGGTCGATGGTTTGCCGGGTTGCGTCAAAGCCATTGGTCACGATCATCTTCACCGCAAAATCGATGGCATCTCCGATTGCCGTAAGATCACCGCTATTGTAGCGCGGCGTTGCCGCAATCAGGTCGGCGAAAGCACCGGCGGTAGCAGCATCGCGCAGCAACATCCAGTCGACCGCGACAACTGGTTTGCCGTCTCCGGCCCACTGTAGGAGCGAAACGGCGATCCCGTTATCACCGGCACTGTCGATGGCCTTGTGGATATCCGGGTGTCGAAACGCCGCCGCATAACCCTCCATCTGAATGCGGAATTCGAAGTCGTTGATACTTGCCGAGGTGTCGACCGCGAGCACGAGTTCGAGATCGGCCGGCGCCGCCGCGAGCTGGAGCGGCGCCAGTGAAAGGCACAACGTCGCCAGCCATAGTCTCGGTTTCAACAAAGCAGGCCCCGTGTGAATCCGAGGATCGATTGCCCTTCCGAAAGCGGTTCTGAGCTACCAGCTGTTACGGAGTTCACGTAACCGAATGAAAACCTCTTTTGGATCAGGATCATCCGGGAGATCGGGAAAGGCTTCGCGAAGTCTCTTGACAACGGTCGGGTTGTGGAGCCGGAAAAACGCGTTGATCTCTTTTTCGAGACCGATCGTCGTTACCCTCGGAGCGTGCGTATCCTGTTGTTTGACTTCCGGTAGCAGTGACGCCGCGCGCTGGTTGTCCGGCTCACGATCGAGCGTAAAGTTCAGATTGTTTTCGATGTAATCATGACCTGGATAAATCAGCGTTTCGTCCGGCAGCTTGGCGAGTTGGCCGACAAACGTCTGATACAGTTCCGCGGGGTGCCCGCCGCCGTGGCAATTGCCGGCACCCGCGTTAAACAGCGTATCGCCACACACCAACGCTGGCTGGTCGGCGTGCCCAAGCAGGCACACATGCGACATGGTGTGGCCCGGCGTATCGAGGGCTTCGAGTTCGACGGTCTTGCCGATCTTGATTTTATCGCCGGCTTTAAGCCCGATATCGATGCCGGGAATACTGCCGCCGGCGCCAGCATGGGCCAGAAGCTTTGCGCCCGTCGCGGCGATCATGGCGTCGTTGCCGCCGGTGTGGTCGCCGTGCTCGTGGGTGTTGAGGATCTGGGTGACTTCCCAACCTTTGTCCTTGGCGGTTCGCAAACACAGATCCGACTCCAACGGATCGATCGCCAGCGCTTCGCCGGATTCGCTGCAAGCAATCAAATAGTTGAAATTGCGATAGGCATTCTCGGTAAAGATTTGTTCGACTATCACGCTCGTCTCCCTGTTCGATTGGCTCTAGAAACCACCTTCAAGAGCAATTTCAGCGACTGGCTTGCGGGTGTTGGGGGCTTCCATATCGCGCGCCCCATCCGGGAGGTCGTCGATTTCGCCGGGCCGCCCCACGGCAATCATCGCCTCCACCACAAAGCCGTCCGGCACGTTAAGTTCGGTCTTGGCCTTGTCATAATCAAAGCCCTGCATGCCATGGGTGACCAAGCCCATGGCCGTCGCTTGCAGCGCTAGATTCTGCCACGCGGTGCCGGTATCGAAAGAGTGAGTCCGGGCGGGATTGTCGTTTCGTTCGAAAGTCGTGCGCGAAACCAACACAATCAACGCCGCCGCATTCTTGGCCCAACTCTGATTGCCTTCCCCCATCAGCCCAAAAAACTTGTCCCAATGCGCCGATCCGCGGGTGGCGTAGAGAAAGCGCCAATGCTGCGCGTTATAGGATGAGGGCGCCCAGCGCGCTGCCTCGAATAGCGTCATCAGTTCGTCGTTGCTGAGCTTTTCACCCGACATCGCGCGGGGAGACCATCGCCGGTATAGCAAAGACTCGATCGGCCAATCCGGTTTGCGGTGGTCATCGACATTGATGTCAGTGGGCTTCATGGCGTCCTCCCTCAAGCAATCTAACCAAGTCGCCGCTAGGGCCGAACCGAGCGCATCTTGAAACGCATTCGCAACGTCGTCGCATCATTATTTCGCGAGCACGCTTTCGGTCAGTTTGGCCCAGTAGCTGGCGCCAATCGGCAATACATCGTCGCTAAAATCGTAATGGGGATTGTGCAATGTACAGCCGCCCTCGCCAGGTCCATTGCCAATCCAAACATAGGAGCCTGGCCGTTTCTGCAGCATGAATGCGAAATCCTCTGCGCCCATCAGTGGCGTCACGTCGCGATTGAGATTAACGGCCCCGACGATTTGTTCGGCGGCGTTGGCCGAGAGGCCGACCTCGTCGGCGGTGTTGATCGTGGGCGGATAGCCGGTGTGATAATCCAGATCCACCGTACAGCCCGCGCTCGCGGCGATCCCCTCGGCGATGCGTTGCATGAGTGGCTTGATCGTTGATTGAACATCGGTCGTGAATGCACGGGTGGTCCCGCCCAATGTCACCTCATCGGGAATAACGTTGTAGGTATGACCGGCTTCAACCTTGGTCACGCTGATCACGATTGAATCGACCGGATCGGTGACGCGACTGGCGATGGTTTGAAAACTTTGAATGATCTGGGCCGCGGTTACCACCGGATCGATCCCCAGGTGCGGCATCGCGCCGTGTGCCCCTTTTCCCCTAACCACGAGATCGAAGCTGTCGGCGGCGGCCATCATGGTGCCGACTTTGGCCCCAATCGTGCCGACCGGCATACCCGGCATGTTGTGCATCCCGTACACACCATCGACCGGGAAGTGATCGAACAACCCCTCGTCGACCATCACCTTGCCGCCGCCTTCGTTTTCCTCGGCCGGCTGAAAGATGAAGTGCACGGTGCCCGCAAAGTTGCGCGTTTCGGCGAGATATTTCGCGGCGCCGAGCAGCATCGTGGTATGGCCGTCGTGGCCGCAGGCATGCATCTTGCCGTCGTTCTGCGAGCGGTGATCGAAATCGTTCTTTTCCATCAGGTGGAGCGCGTCCATATCGGCGCGCAGGCCGATGGCACTGTCGCCAGCGACGCTGCCTTTGAGCGTGCCCACGACGCCGGTTTTGGCAAGTCCCCGATGAACCTCGATACCGAAGGATTCGAGCTTGGCTGCAACGATGTCTGACGTGCGGTCTTCTTCGAACGCCGTCTCGGGATGGGAATGGATATCCCGCCGCCAGGCGGTCATTTCTTCGTGGAACTCGGCAATACGGTTGATAATCGGCATGGTACGACCTCCCTACTCCACCGCTAGGGTAACCGGTTTTGGCAATATGCGCGCTAGTAGAGCGCTCAGACCCGCGATAGTCATCGCAATGGCGACGACTCGGAACAACCAATGTGGCTGGCCGATCGCGATAATCCAACCAAACGCAGCCGGCGCGATCGCACCGCCCAGATCAAGCGCCGAATAGACAAAGCCGAACACCCGGCCGGTCGACCCTTCCGGTGCGACCTTTCGCACGATCATATCGCGCGATGGCATCACGATACCGAACGACGCCCCGGCGGCAAAAAGCACCACACCGATGACGACGACATCAACCCGTACCGGCCCGAACCAAGCGAGCGTCGACCCGCTGTCGAACATCATCGTCGACACCGGGATTAGCGAAAACGCGAGAATGATCGCGCCGCCGAGGGTGAAGCCGGTCGCCGTGAGCTTGTCGTGATTGCTGATGCGATCCGCGATCGAGCCGCCCGGCACGATGCCCATGACATAGCCGGCCAGGAATACGGTGAGCAGCGTGTTGGCGACGAGGAATGGCAACGCGTAATAGGTCGTGAAAACGATTACCGAATAAGTCGTAAAAGCCAGCAGGGTGATGGCGATCATCAGGAAAAAGACGAAACACGATAGAATCGCGGGCGAGAGTAGAAACCCGGCGTTCTTCAGATCGAACAATGGCAGTCGCGTAGCTTCCTTCCGGTCTGCACCGGTGTCGTCGAGCAAAAGGTCACGGAAGGCGATCAGCGCGACGACCGTCAACAGGCCGGCGCCACCGGCCAACGCAACCGCCATTTGCCAACCGAACACAACCGCGAGCGCCCCCATTACCAATGGCGCCACCATATAGCCAACGTTGCCGGCAAACCCGTGCCAGCCGTACGCGCGGCCGAGTAAATCCTGGCGCACCGACGCCTGGAAAATTGCGAAATCAGCCGGATGAAAGACGCTATTGCCCAGACCGGCCAGCGCCATCAGGCCCATCGCCACCCAATAGTTGGGAAAGAATGCGAGCAGGAAGAATGAGCCCGACAGCAATGCCGAGCCAATAATCAAGAGATTGCGGGCACCAAACCGATCGACCACGAATCCGGCCGCCACCTGAGCAACACCGGACGCCGCAAACATAACCGCGACCAAAAACCCCAGTTCGCTAAAACTCACACCGTAGACCGCAGCGAGAATCGGAAATAGCGGCGGCAGGCCGACTTGAAAAAAGTGGCTAAATAGGTGCGCCGCCGACACGACGGTGACGACTTTTGTCGCGCCTTCGCGCGGTATAATTGCAGGTGCGGACATGATGGGGATTACAGCCAATGAGCCCAACTGTGATATCAGCTTAGCACCCCATCCCGCCAGCCCGCACGGACACCCAATTCCCACACATCGTCGGTCTTAAGCGGCCGGCCGGCTGCGTTATGATCGGTTCGGAATATCGGTTCAATCGAGGAGGAAAATTCATGCCAACCCCACCTGAGATTCGGGGCTTGGTGGTCGAGGACACCACCATTCCTGCGCGCGAACATTGGAGCGGAACAATGAAACCGGGGCAGATGATGCGGATCGTCGATCTCGAGGGCGAACAGGGCGTCGATTTTCTGGTTTTCAACGCGACTGACCATCTCGACCGTTACGCTGCCGCCGACACCATGAAGATCAATGGGAAAATCTTCATCGAAAACGGCAGCGTGCTTTATTCGATCAACTGCAATCCCTTGATGACGATGATCGCCGACACTTGCGGCCGGCACGACACGATCGGCGGATGCTGCTCGGACGCGATCAATCGCACCCGCTACAACGCCCCCGGCCAGCGCAATTGCCGGGAAAACTTTCTCCGCGAGTTTGCCAGGCACGGCATGGACGAACGCGACATGGTCGCAAACCTCAATTTCTTCGCCTATGTGTCGATCGGTCCCGAAGGCGAGATGGATTTCCAACCACCGCTGTCGAAGCCGGGCGACTATGTCGACCTGCGCGCCGAAACCGACGTGCTAACGATCATCTCAAACTGTCCGCAGATCAATAATCCGGCTGCCGGTTTCAACCCGACGCCGATCCAGGTCACGATCTGGGACCCGGCCTAGCATGGGCGTCATGATCGAAGAGCTCTTCTCGCTCAAAGACAACACCGCGCTGGTCACGGGATCGTCGCTTGGCCTGGGGCGGGCGATGGCACGAGCGTTGGCCGGGGCCGGCGCTCACGTGGTCCTCAATGCGCGTGAACCCGAGCGCCTCGCGGTTGCCGCCGACGCCATGGCCGCCGAGGGACTGGAGGTCTCACGGGCCGCATTTGACGTGAGCGATGAACGCGCAGTGACCGATGCCGTCGCTGACATTGTCGCCGAGCATGGCCACCTCGATATCCTGGTCAATAATGCCGGGACGGCCAACGAGTTTCGGGTTGGCGATAGCCCGACGGCCGAATGGCAACGCGTTATCGATACCGATCTCACAGCCTGCTTCTGGCTCGCCCGCGAGGTCGTCAAGCCGATGGCAGAAAACGGCCACGGCCGCATCATCAACATCGCCTCGATCATGTCTTATCAGGCGCGCCCGGCCTATGCGTCCTACGTCACCGCCAAGCACGCGGTGATCGGACTAACCCGTTCGCTGGCCGTCGAATATGGCAGTGCCGGTGTCACCTGCAACGCGATCGCGCCCGGTTACTTTGCAACCGAAATGATGATCGACCTGGGTCTGCTGAATAACCCCGAAGTCGATGCGCGAGTCCGAGATCGCACGCCGCTGGGGCGCTGGGGTCAACCGGAAGAACTTGGCGGCGTTGCGGTGTTTCTGGCTTCGAAGGCCGCGTCTTATGTCAATGGTGCGGTGCTGACCGTTGATGGCGGCATGACCTCGTCTCTTTTTCAAGACTATCCCGGTCAATCCGCGCCGTAGCTGGAATCCACAGCGTCCAAGCACACCCGTGCTCTTTGTGATTTCCAGTCATAAATTGAAACATTTGCGACAAAAGCCGGCAACATCAATGCATTAAGCTTGCCCAAGGTGTATGGCCGGGGTCTCATCGAGCCCATGTACAGTTAGATTGATTGTTATGTGTGTTGTTTTCATATATCGGTTCGTTATATAAAGACCCACGATAACGTTATCGATCGTGATGGACCATGGATGTTAAGACGCTATGCCTTGGAATCCTGTCGCAGGGCGACGCCACGGGATACGAGATCAAGAAACAATTCGAAAACGGCTACAGCCACTTTTATGAAGCAAGCTTCGGGTCAATCTATCCGGCGCTGGCGCGGCTAACCGAAGATGGCTGCGTTTCGTGCACACAGCAGGTGCAAGACAAACGGCCCGACAAAAAGATCTACACGATCACTGCCGCCGGGCGCCTCGCCTTCCTCGACGAGTTGAACAAGGTGCCCGGGCGCGACCGGATTCGATCAGAGTTTCTGGCGACGATGTTGTTTGGCGATTTGCTGTCGCCGTCCCAACTCGACAACGTCATCGAGACCAAGCTCACCGAATACCGTCGCGAACTCGCCAACATGGAAGCATGCGATATGGCCGGCGCCAGCGCCGGCAACACTTTCGTGCATGGCTTCGGTATCTCTTTTTACCGCGCCGCGATTGCCTATATGGAAGAACACAGCCACACCGTGGTCGGCGGCTCATTTCTATCGACGCCACCGATCACCAGCATGACGAATGATGGCGCTGACCGGTCCGTGCCGGTCGCTCCGCAGGAGGCAGCCGAATGAACCGTTCCCTAATCCTTGCAGTCGTCGTCGCTCTCGGCGTTGGCGGGTGGTTGGCATCCGGTGAGATCACCGGCAGCGGACGTGACACCAGCGCGGCGACGCCAGATGCCGCCGCGGTAACGAAAGGGTCCGCCGCGGTTGCTGCGCAAGCGACGGCCGCCAAAGAAACCGGTCCAGCGGGCCCGTTTAGCGTTCGCGTCAAGCGACTGCAGGCGACACTCAGAAGTCGCGATATCATTGCCCGTGGCCGCACCGACATTAATCGCATGGTCGATGTGAAAGCCGAGGTCATGGGCCGGGTCGCCGAAGTGGTCGCGATTGAGGGCAGCTTCGTCAAAGCCGGCGCGGTGCTGGCTAAACTTGATCTGCGGGATCGCCTCGAGCGCCTGGCCGAAGCCAAAGCCGTGTTGGCCCAGCGCGAGATCGAATATGACGCCGCCAAACGACTGCGCGCCAAGGGCTTTCGGGCACAAACCAAAACCGCGGAATCGGCGGCCCTGCTTGAATCTGCCAAAGCCAACCTCGCATCGATGGAAGTCGCCCTTGATCGCACGGTGATCCGAGCGCCGTTCAGCGGCGTCGTTGAGCATCGTCATGTTGAACTCGGCGATTTCGTCGATATGGGCGATCCGATCGCCCGTGTGGTCGACCGCTCGCCCATCCTGGTAGTCGCCTATGTGTCAGAGCGCGATGTCGGGTTTCTCAGCCGCAAGACAAAGGCCGACGTCACGTTGGCGACCGGTGAAAAGCTCGACGGCAGCCTTAAATACATCGCCAGCATGGCCGACGACGAGACCCGCACGTTTCGAGTTGAATTTCGCGCCCCCAATCCCGGCCTGAAGATGCGGGCCGGGGTCACGGCCGAACTGCGAATCTCGGTCGATGCTGTGCCCGCTCATTTCGTATCACCGGCGATGCTGACCCTCAACGACGAGGGCCAATTGGGCGTTAAACTCGTCAACCGCCAGAACCATGTCGAGTTCCACCGTGCCGACATTATTAGTGATGAACCCGATGGGGTCTGGCTTGGTGGCTTGCCGCAATCCATTCGAGTTATCACCGTTGGTCAGGAGTATGTGCGCGATGGCGACCCGGTGCGGGCGGTCCCAGACAAAACGACAGACGCCTCATGAATGCGATCATTGATGCGGCCATCGGCCGCAGCCGAACCGTGTTGATGGTCCTGTCGCTAATCCTCATCGCCGGCACGATCGCCTACATTTCCATCCCGAAGGAATCCGATCCCGACGTCAATATTCCGATCATCTATGTCGGGATGTCGCACGACGGTATCTCGCCGGAGGACGCCGAACGCCTGTTGGTGCGGCCGATGGAGCAGGAACTTCGGTCGATCGAGGGCATCAAAGAGATGCGTTCGAACGCGACGGAAGGCTATGCCTCGGTGCTGCTCGAATTCGATGCCGGCTTTGACGCCGATCTGGCATTGGCCGATGTGCGCGAAAAGGTCGATGTTGCCAAGGTCGAATTGCCCGACGAAACCGATGAGCCCACGGTCAACGAGGTCAACGTCAGCCTGTTCCCGGTGATCGTGATCATGTTGTCCGGCGACATGCCGGAACGCACGCTGTTGCGCCACGCACGAGATCTGCAAGACAAGCTCGAGGGGCTACCCGGCGTGCTGTCGGCAAACATCGTCGGCAATCGCGAAGAACTCTTGGAAGTGATCGTCGATCCCGTGCGCCTCGAAAGCTATCGCGTTAGCCAGGAAGACCTGATCCGCGCGATTGACTTCAACAACCGATTGGTCGCCGCCGGCGCCCTCGATACCGGCGCCGGCCGCTTTTCGGTGAAGGTGCCGGGTCTGTTCGAAACCGCCAAGGACGTTCTCGAAATTCCGGTCAAAACAAACGGCGATGCCGTCGTCACGCTGCGCGACATCACCGATGTACGGCGCACGTTTTGGGATGCGACCAGCTTTGCCCGGCTGGATGGCCGTCCCACCGTCGCGTTGGAAATTCAAAAACGCATCGGCTTCAACGTCATCGATACCATCGACGATGTCCGCGCCTCGATTGCCGACGAACAGAAGCATTGGCCGACCGCGCTTGAAGTTACGTATATCCAGGACAAGTCGGAGTTCATTGACACCCTGCTGACCGACCTCCAGAACAACGTCATCAGCGCCGTGTTGCTGGTGATGATCGTCGTTTTGGCAGCGCTTGGTAGCCGCTCGTCCGGCCTGGTTGGTATGGCAATCCCGGGCTCGTTCCTGATCGGAATTCTATACCTCTATCTGTTCGGGATGACGATCAACATCGTCGTTCTTTTCAGCTTGATCCTGTCGGTCGGCATGCTGGTCGACGGGGCCATCGTGGTGACCGAATTCGCGGACCGCAAGATGGCGGAGGGCAACCACAAACGCGATGCCTATGCCGCGGCGGCGCAACGCATGGCTTGGCCGATCATTGCCTCGACTCTGACCACACTGGCCGCATTCATGCCATTGCTGTTCTGGCCCGGTGTGGTCGGTCAGTTCATGAAGTTCCTGCCGATCACGCTGATCGTCACACTGTCGGGCTCGTTACTCATGGCGCTCGTCTTCGTGCCGACATTGGGCAGTATTTTCGGCAAGGTCGGAACCTCCAACAAGCGCACGCTAAAAAGGCTGGCGGCAACCGAAGCCGGCGACATCAATGACATCGACGGTTTCACTGGCGGCTACGCCCGCACGCTGCACTTTCTGGTGCGCCGATGGTGGGGAGCGACCGCAGTGGTCGCCGTCACGGTCGGGCTGTTGATTGGGGTCCAGTTCGCATACGGAAAATATGGCGCCGGCGTCGAGTTCTTCCCCGACGTCGATCAGGACAGCGCCTTTGTGCTGGTACACGCGCGCGGCAATCTATCGACCGAAGAAAAAGACGCATTGATGGCGGAAGTCGAGCAACGAGTTATGGAACTCGATGAGTTCGACGCGGTCTACACCCAGACCGGTTTTTCCGGCGAGGGTCAAGACCAGGCGGAAGACGTGATCGGACGGATCATGCTCGAGCTCAAGCCATGGCGCGAGCGGCGTCGAGCCAACGAAATCCTGGCCGAGTTGCGTGAGATAACCGCCGACATTCCCGGCATCATTGTTGAGATGCGTAAGCCCGATTCCGGCCCGCCAACAGGCAAGGATGTGCGCATCGAATTATCATCGCGCAACCCACTATTGTTGCCGCCGGTCGTCGAACAAATTCGCAAACATCTGACCACCGTATCTGGATTGATAGATGTCGAGGATAGCCGTCCGATTCCCGGCATTGAGTGGCAGTTGCAGGTCGACCGCGCCCAAGCCGGCCGCTACGCCTCCAATATCTTCGACGTCGGCAACGTCGTGCAGTTCGTCACCAACGGCGTCAAGGTCGGCGAATATCGTCCCAATGATACCGACGAGGAGATCGAGATCCGGGTACGCTTCCCCGACGCGGACCGCTCGATCACCCAGCTCGATACACTGCGCGTGCAAACACCTGAAGGTCTGGTGCCGATCAGCAATTTCGTCAAACGGGTGCCGAAACCAAAAGTCGGCCAGATCGATCGCATCGACGGCTTTCGCGTCCTTACCGTCCAGGCCAATGTCGAAGAGGGCATCCTGGTTGCCGACAAAGTCGCCGAGATCGGGGCTTGGCTCGAGAACGCACCGTTCCCAAACGGGGTCGACTGGCGTTTCAAAGGCCAGGATGAGGAACAGCGCCAGGCTCAGGAATTCCTGTCGAAGGCATTCGGGGCGGCACTGTTCATCATGGCCATCATCCTGGTTACCCAGTTCAACAGCTTCTATCACGCGTTCCTGATCCTCTCGGCCGTCGTCATGTCGACGATCGGGGTCATGATCGGACTGCTGGTGACCGGTCAGCCGTTCGGAATCGTCATGACCGGCGTTGGGATCATCACTCTCGCCGGCGTCGTGGTGAACAACAACATTGTGCTTATCGACACGTTCGTGCGGCTGAAAAACACCAGTATGGATGGCATCGAGGCCGTGGTCCGAACCGGCGCTCAGCGCCTGAGACCCGTGTTGCTCACGGCCATCACCACGGTGTTTGGCCTGTTGCCAATGGTGCTCAGCATGAACATTGATTTTCTGGTGCCGGAGATCGCGTTCGGCGCACCCTCAACGCAATGGTGGGTTCAATTATCAACCGCGGTGGTAAGCGGCCTCAGCTTCGCAACCGTGCTGACGCTGGTTGTGACACCGTCGCTGTTGTCGCTGCAAGTTCACGTCCGCAATGGTCGCGATGCGCGGCGGGCGCGACGCGAAGCCAAGCGCGCGGGAACGTTTGACGCACTGCCGGCCGAGTAACTCCACCTCCAGCGAGCCGTGCCAAGGGTGCCGCGTGTTGTCATCGTCGGCGCTGGGCCGGCCGGCGCCGCGACCGCGTTGCTGCTGGCCCGCAACGGCATAGACGTCGACCTCATCGAGCGCGCCGACAGTTTCGAACGCGTTTTCCGCGGCGAAGGGTTGATGCCGACCGGCCTTGGTGCGCTCCACGCCATGGGACTGGGTGATGACGTCAACACGCTGGATTGGAAGCCGATCGAGCGTTGGGATCTCCATCTCAATCGACGCTTTGTAATGTCGGTTGCGGAGCCGAGCGCGACGCTCGGCAATCGCAGCCTGCGTGCGGTGCGCCAGCCGGCCCTGCTTGAACTCATCATCAACAAAGCCCGCAGCTACTCCGGGTTTGTATTTCGCAACGCGACCACGGTCCGCAATGTTGTCTTCGATGGTGGTCGGGTGAGTGGCGTGCGCGCCAATAGCGGCGCTGGTGACGTCGATATTTCCGCCGATCTCGTGATCGGCTGCGACGGCCGCGGCTCGGTGATTCGGGCGCGTTCCGATCTCACGCTCATGCAGTTTCCCCAGGCTTACGACATCGCCTGGTTCAAAGTGCCCATGCCCGACCAACTGCAGGGGCAACATCCGATGCTGTTGTGCGCCGCCGGTAGCGACGCCGCGGCCGCGTATATTTCCTGGGACGGTTCTTTGCAGATCGCCGCCGCGTTCCCGAACGGAACCTGGCAGGAAATTCGCCAGAGCGAATGGATCGACGCCTGTGTTCGCGCATTGCCTGATTGGCTCGAGCGGCACATACGCACGCATGCAAACGATATTGATCCACCGATCCCGCTCGACGTGATCGTCGGCCGCTGTCACAGATGGCACATGCCGGGATGTTGAGGACCTGCTTGGCGATGCCGCGCATCCGATGTCCCCGATCCGGGCGCAAGGGATCAACTTGGCCTACGTGACGCGATCAGTCGCCGACCAGCTATTTGGTGCCCGCAGTAGGTATCGGCGCACCTGCCGACAGTGTGCTCGATGCAATCCAACGCGAGCCCCGGATCGTTCGTTGCCCGCGATCATCAGCCCCGAGACACGCGTGGCCAAGCTTTCGCGTGGTTTTCGACGGCTCATGGTTAATCTCGTCGATCACGACCACCGCGCGCCAATCTTGAAATTGCCGGCGCTCGACCGTCCTGCCGCAGCGCGCGTGGCTGCATGCCCAGCGCGAACTGCGTTACGGTGTGACGCCGTTGGAGCGAGCATTTTCGTAGAAATAGCGTCATGGATCCGTGGAAGGCAGGAGGGAAGTTTTCACGTTCGGCTGGCGTGAACGTATCGACACCTTGGGCGATGGCCTCGTCACAGGTCATCGATAGTGCATGACCGCATCCATTACAGGAAGGTCCGTCGAGCCTCGGCCGGCCATCTCGATGGGGTTGAAATCGGCGGCTATGAGGCGGCGCGATCAACGCCCACTCTCGATCCGTCAGGCGGCCTCGATAGCGGCCCGCACGGCGACGGGTTCATAATTCGGGCAGATTGTCCATGATGACAATGTCGCCAGGCGACAGTGTCGTGCACTCAACTCGTTTGCTTTGACACAACCGAGTAAGCCACAACCGACTGAAATCACTCAACTAGTTTCGGGTTGGCCTTCACGCTCATGCAGTTTCCCCAGGCTTACGACATCGCCTGGTTCAAAGTGCCCATGCCCGACCAACTGCAGGGGCAACATCCGATCCCCGCGCGGGGCCCGGCCATAACGCCCCGGGCCATCTTTCCTGGGCCGGTTCTTTGCAGATCGCCGCCGGTTCCCGAAAGCTGAACCTGGCAGGAAATTCGCCAGAGCGAATGGATCGACGCCTGTGTTCGCGCATTGCCTGATTGGCTCGAGCGTCACATACGCACGCATGCAAACGATATTGATCCACCGATCCCGCTCGCGTGATCGGCGGCCGCTGCCACAGATGGCACTTGCCGGGTGTTCTTCAACTTGGCGATGCCGCGCATGATGTCCCCGATCCCGCAAGGGATCAACTTGGCCTTACGCGACGCGATCGTCGCCGCCAACTATTTGGTGCCCGCATTAGGAAGCGGCGCACCTGCCGACGTGCTCGGCTCCAACGCGAGCGCGAGCCGGAAATCGCCGTTGCCAGGGCGCAGCAGCAAGACGCGCGTGGCCAAGATCTCGCCCGGCGACGGCCATGGTTAATCTCGGCGATCACGACCACGGCGCGGCCAATCTTGAAATTGCTGGCGCCGACCGGCCTGCCGCAGCGCGCGTGGCTGCATGCCCAGCGCGAACTGCGTTACGGTGTGACGCGCGTTGAGCTAGTGGATGGAATCTAACATATGGTACCCATACGATCGCGTATCCCGGTAGCTCGGCAGGAGGAAGCCCGCAGGCGATGCCCCAAGGGACCGTTGGGCATCGTCGAGGGGTTTCGACGCACCGGGGGACCGGGATACGCGACCCACAGGGCGGCTTGCCGTCGTATGGGCACTATATGTTGGATTTCATCCACTAGAGGTATGATGCCGCATGACGGTTATCGGTTACCACAACACCGCGGTCCGTGATGACCTGGTTGCTGTCCACAATCGCGCGTGGAAACGGTTGGGTTCGCCGGGCACATGGTGGCCGACGCACCAGCGGTCCGCCATCGCCGCAGAGGTTCGCAAGGCGCGTGATTGCGCGCTGTGCCAGCGCCGCAAGGAAGCACTGTCACCGTACTCGATTGATGAAAAGCATGAGAGTTCGGCTGAATTGCCGAGCGCGCTGATCGAGGTGATCCACCGCGTCGTGACCGACCCCGGTCGCCTTACCCGACGGTGGTACGACGGCGTCATCGGTAGTGGGTTGAGCGAGGCTCACTATGTCGAAACCGTCGGTGTCATCGCAACAGTCGTGATGATCGATACCTATGCCTGGGGAGTTGGCCAGGAACTGCCGAGGTTGCCTAACCCAGCGCGTGGCGATCCCTCGCATTATGTACCCGACGGTGCGGACGACCTCGGCGCCTGGGTATCGATGATTGGTTTCGATAGCCATCAACCACCCGAGAAAGACCTGTTCGCAAACGGTCCCATCGCCAACATTCGTGCGTCGCTATCGCTGGTGCCGGACGAGGCTCGTAATTTCAACGACCTGGTCGACCATCACTATACGCGGCGGCCAACACCAGACGACTTTTACGCGACCCAGCGCTCGATAAGTCAGGCCCAGACCGAATTACTGGCGGCACGGGTGTCGGCGCTCAATGGGTGTTTCTATTGAACCACCGCCCACGCCATGATGCTCCGTGCGAGCACGAAAAACCAAGCCAATGACGTCAATCTCGGCAGCGTCATGGAAGGCTCCGCGAGCGGCGAAACCGGCGTTGCTGCGGGCGATGCACTTTTGGACTTTGCTGAGGCGGTGCTTTCTGGCAACGATACTGCTGCGGCCGAAGCGCGCGCGGCCGTCGTCGCCGACTTGGGCGCCGCTGCGCTGGCGGATGCAGCCGCGGTGGTTGCAGCGTTCAATGGCATTGACCGCGTTGCCGACGCGACCGGAATCCCGCTCGATCAGACGATGGATGAAAAAACCGTCGCGCTCCGTGCCGAACTCGGCATCGACGCGTTCGCAGCGACGACCTAATCAACCCGTCCTCGGAAACGTGCCGAATCTGGCGTGGTGGCGGCCGGAACGACCGCCGATGGTGGGAACGTAGGCGTGCAACGTAGCACCCTGCCCTCGATCGATCGCTTGATTCAGCGCGACGACACGGCGCACTTGATCGACACTTTCGGACGGATGGCGACAACCGCCGCGCTCCGCGAGATCGTTGCCGAAGCCCGCGCCGCACTTGCGGATGACCTGGGTTTGGCAACCTCCGAAGCTGATATCATTGATCGCGCCGCGGCGCGTTTGGAAGCGAGGCATCAGCCGCACTTGCGACCGGTTTTCAATCTCACGGGCACCGTCCTTCATACCAACCTCGGCCGCGCCTTGCTGCCCGAGGATGCCGTCACAGCAATGATTTCGGCGGCGACCCGAGCGACGAACCTCGAATACGATCTCGATCGCCTGCGCCGGGGTGATCGCGATGATCACATCGAAGCCCAGTTGCGAGAGCTCACCGGCGCTGAAGCAGCGACCGTCGTCAACAACAACGCGGCTGCGGTCTTGCTGGTGCTGAACAGCTTGGCCTTACGGAAGGAAGTTCCGATCTCTCGGGGTGAGCTTATCGAAATCGGCGGTTCCTTTCGAATACCCGAAGTGATGGTACGGGCCGGTGCCAAACTCCACGAAGTCGGCACCACCAATCGTACCCATCTCAAGGACTACGCCGTAGCGATTGGGTCCAAGACGGGCCTGGTCATGAAAGTCCATCCCAGCAATTTTGCCATCGAGGGATTCACCGCAACGGTTTCCGAATCCGAACTCGGCAAGTTGTGCCACGAACGTGAGGTCCCGTTCATCGTCGATCTCGGCAGCGGTGCGCTGATCGATCTACGTCACTTCGGTCTGCCCTATGAGCCAACCCCTGCCGACACACTTGCCGCCGGCGCCGATGTCGTGACGTTCAGCGGCGACAAACTCCTGGGCGGTCCGCAGGCCGGCATAATCGTCGGCTCCTCCGATCTGATCGCACGCATCAAAAGTAATCCAATGAAGCGTGCACTGCGCACCGACAAGGTCACCCTGGCAGCGCTTTCTGCCGTCCTTCGGCTTTACCGCGACCCCGACCGGCTGGTCGAGAAGATCCCTACGCTGCGGCTCCTGGCGAGAACGCGGACGGCCCTCGCGGTTGTGGCCGAGCGTGTCGCCGCCCCTCTGAAGTCGCGTTTGGCCGGTTTGGCGGAGATCGATGTGATCGATTGCGAGAGCCAAATCGGCAGCGGCACGGCGCCAACAAAAACCGTGCCGAGCAAAGGTCTCGCCCTGCGCCCCGTCGTTGGTAAAAAGGGTGGCGGCGCCGCTGTGAAGCGGCTGGTGATGGCATTCCGCGATCTGCCGGTTCCAGTCCTCGGTCACGTGCACGAGGGTGCTTTAATCTTCGATTTGCGCTGTTTGGAGGACGAAACCGGATTTACCGGCCAACTTGAACAACTTGAGCTCAGCGCCCGCGGTTCTGCCAATGGTTCCACGCCGTGATCATTGCCACGGCCGGACACATCGATCACGGCAAGACGTTATTGATCCAGGCATTGACCGGCGTCGATACCGATCGTCTACCCGAGGAAAAGCAGCGTGAGATGACGATCGACATCGGCTTTGCCTATCTACCGCTGGCGGCCGACCGTTCAATTGCCTTTATCGATGTTCCCGGCCACGAACGCTTCATTCGGAACATGCTGTGCGGAGTCGCAGCGATCGATTTCGTGCTGTTCGTGGTTGCCGCCGACGATGGAATTATGCCGCAAACGCGCGAGCACCTCGCGATCCTGGACCTGCTCGCCGTCGAGCGCGGTGCGATTGCGTTAACCAAGATCGACCGGGTTGATGATGCGCGGGTCAGCCAGGTTGCCACCGATCTCAAGAATTTACTCGCGCCCACAACGTTAGCCGGCGCACCGGTGTATCCCGTGTCGGCGGCAACCGGCAGCGGCATCGAGACATTGCAGAAACACATCGTCGAGGTCGGGGACGCCTGGCGACAACCGCCCCCGCACGGTGCATTTCGCCTGGCGGTCGATCGATGTTTTCACGTTGTCGGCGCCGGTGTCGTCGCCACCGGTACCGCAGTCGCCGGCACTGCATCTGTTGGCAGCGAACTTGTCCTGCAATCGTCTGATTTGACACTTCGCCTGCGCGGCATGCACGCCAACAATCGACCGGCAAAATCGTGCCGCTCCGGACAACGGTGCGCGCTCAACGTGGCCGGCCACAGCGTGAACAAGCAAGCGATTAAACGCGGCGATTGGATCGTCGCGCGATCCGGTGCAAACCCGGTTCGGCGGATCGATACCAGGCTTCGCGTGCTTGCCTCCGAACACCGCCCCTTTTCACACTGGACGCCGGTCCATGTGCATCTGGGAGCCGCCGAGGCGACCGGCAGGGTGGCTCTTCTCGAAGGCAAAGAACTTACGCCCAACAGTGACGGCTTGGCACAGCTCTACCTCGACCACCCCATCGGCGCCTGCTATGGCGATCGTTTCATCGTCCGCGACCAGTCGGCTCAGCGCACGATCGGCGGTGGGACCGTTATCGACATCCATCCACCGGCGCGCGGTCGGGCCAAGCCCGACCGCCTGGTCGCTCTCGTGGCGATGGATCAGACCGACCATTCCGCGGCGCTTAGGGCGTTGCTGAAGATTTCGGCAAGCGGCGTCGACCTCGCGCGCTTTCAACGCACCCGCAACCTGACAGACACCGAGTCTAAGGGGACTTACGCCAAGACACAGCATCGGATCGTTGAGGGACGCGGCGGTGCACTAGCGTTCTCGCTCGATCATTGGCAGCGGCTACGAGGCGCCGCGCTGGCAAACCTCGAGGTGTGGCACGAAAAATCCCCGGCCAGCCCTGGCCTGCCCGAAGGGCAACTGCTGACAGGATCGGGCGTTCGCGGGCCGACCCGGATCAGTGTCGCGATCGCCCGCGAATTGGCCGCCGAGAACGCGATCGCTAAGGACGGTACGGTTGTGCGGCTGCCGCGACACGCCGGAGCGCCCGAGTCTCCGGATACTGCTTCGTGGCAGCGAATAAATGCGATCCTCGCGGCATCCGGTCGGGTGCCGCCGACGGTGCACGAACTCGCTCAGTCGCTCGATTCCGATGTCGGCAAGCTCGAAAAGCTGCTCGTGCGATCCGCGCGCCGACAGCAGATTGTTTGGGTCACCGCGAACAGGTTCTTCAAAACAACCACACTTCGCGATCTTGCAACGGTCGCTGAACAGCTCGTGGCTGATAGCAAGAACGGCCGCTTCGACGTCAAGGCGTTCCGCGACGGAGCCGGCATCGGGCGTAATCTGGCAATCGAAATATTGGAGTATTTCGACAAGGTGAAATTCACCCGACGGATCCAAGACGGTCGCGAAATATTGCGACCCCTTGCCGATGTGTTTGGGTCCGACAAGGATGGAGCGCAGGACGCTGTTGTGGAAGGAAGAGAATCGCACCCCGGTGGGGCGCCCGGACTTCAAATCCGGTGAGAGGCGTTCGACGTCTCTGGTGGGTTCGACTCCCACTCTTTTCCGCCAGCACCTGTGGGTCCGGCCTGTGCGAATAGTCAATCTGATTGAGGCGCCTGAAACGGCAGCCACGCTTGAGGACTGGTTCACGACGGAATGGGCACCGTGGTATGGCCCCGAAGGCCCCGGCAATGCTGCCAATGATCTTGCCGCGTGCAGCGGCCGGGAGTCGCTACCGGTCTGCCTGGTCGCACTCGATCTCGCGAACGATGTGGTCGGCACCGCGTCTCTCAAAGCCGAATCGGTGGGAAGTGAATTGGGCGTCGGCCCTTGGCTTGCCGCGGTTCTCGTTCCCAGCGAGCACCGCGGCCGCGGGATCGGCACGGCATTGGTCGAAGCCATCGAGCGGCAGGCAGTCCAGCTCGGTTTCACCGACCTCTACACCTCAACGGATATGGCCGAGCGGATCTTAACGCGGCGGAGTTGGGTAGAGTTCGGTGCAACCAACTCCTTGCGCGGCCCCATCAAGGTTTTTCGCCGCCGGCTCGCGCCACGCGCTATATAGCTATCGCAATGTATGACGATGTCGCCCTCTTCATCCGCACGGACCTGGTCGATGCCCACCGCCGCGCTTGGCAGCGCCTTGCCGAGCCGGGCACGTGGCATTCCGGCAAAATTCGCGTGGCGATCGCCGCCGAAGTACGCAATGCGCAAGGATGCGCGTTGTGCACGCAGCGAAAAGCAGCGCTATCGCCCTACACCACTGTGGGCGATCACGATCATCTCGGCGGCCTGCCCGACCCCATCGTCGAAGTCGTACACCGAATCGTTACGGATCCCGCCCGTCTGACGCGGCGCTGGTTCGAGGCGGTCACCGATGCCGGATTAAGCGATGCCGATTACGTGGAAGTCGTCGGTGTCGTGGCTCAGGTCATTGCCCTCGACACCTTCGCCCATGCCCTCGGTATTGCAGCCAGGTCGTTACCCGACGCCTGCGCGGGCGAACCCAGCCGGCAGCGTCCGCATGGCGTCAAGGACAACGGATCGTGGGTCCCGACGATCGTGCCCGGCGATCACGGCCCCGACGAAGCCGATCTTTTCGACGGCATCGGCCGCTCAAACATCTGGAGCGCCCTATCGGCGGTCCCGCACGAGATGCGCGGGTTCTTCGACGTCATGAACACCCAATACCTGCCCGGACCGGCAATGCGGGATTTCGACACCGAGTACCGCGCCATCACCCATCCGCAAATCGAATTGTTGGCGAGCCGGGTCTCGGCAATCAACCAGTGTTTCTATTGAACGGTCACCCACGCGCTTCTGCTCCGTGCGAGCGGTGACCAATCCGGTGACAGTTACGAAATCTCCGCGTTAGGCAATATCGGAACAGCGGCGGGCGTGTCCCATGGCGACATACTGACCGAATTTGCCGAAGCCGTGCTCGACCAGGACGCACGAAGCCTCGCTGCGGCACGCCAGAACCTAAAAGACGCGCTCGGCGATGCCGCCTTGGTCGATGCGGCTGCCGTCGTTGCCGGCTTCAATGCGATCGATCGTATCGCCGACGCCTGCGGAATTCCGATCGAGGACGAAAAAGAGGCCGCTACAACAAGTTTGCGGCAAGAGCTCGACGTCGAGTCGTTCCGAGCCGATCGGGTTTGATGGATCACGCACCACTTGACCCATCCCGGGCTCCAGGCTAGGAGACGATATGGCAGAAAAACTTGGCATCGGCGCTGAATTTCCGAAGCTGCAGCTAACCACTGTAGATGGTCGCAACCTCGCAATTCCCGAGCAGCTTGAGGGACGCTACCGCGTCATTTTGTTCTACCGCGGCCATTGGTGACCACACTGCCGCCGGCAGTTGGCTGGCTTCGAAGAACACCAGCAGGAATTCACTGACCTCGATGTCAGTATCATCGCAGGTAGCATCGATCCGATCGACAAGGCACGCGAAGTAGCGGACGAAGTTTCGTTTCCCATTGGCTATGGCGCCACTCGCGCAATTGCCGACACCCTGGGTTCGTGGTGGGAGGATCGCCGCGGTCTCATTCAGCCGTCCGAATTTCTGATCGGCAGTCATGGCAAGATCGTGTGCTCCAGTTACAGCGATGGTCCGATCGGTCGTTTTGACGCCAAGGCGCTTCTCGGCGTGGTCAAATTCTACGATTCGCAGGCGAAAAAGTAGCCGCGAATAATCTGCGTTGGGCGTCCGTTCGGGCGGTGAGCTCAGCAATACCGTGTCGTGATGGGTCGTGCGCTCGAGTCGTTCTTAGGGGCCGAATGCGCACGGGTATTGTGCTCGACCCTGTGGTGGCGATTTTTCCGTCACTTGGAGCCCCATCAAATGCGGGCCTGCCCAAGCCACGTCGACCGCGGCCGCCAACGATGCGCGAAACCCGAACCGTCCGTAGTAGTAGGGTTCACCAAGGACCAGGACAAAATCGACGCCAGCACTCTTCGCGCCGGCCAATCCCTCTTCAATCAGAGCCCCGCCGATTCCCTGGTTTTAGAATCTCGGCATCACCGCCACCGGCGCTAGCGCCCAGCTTTCCGAGGCCCTCATCTGGCGGCCGATTACAATTCGCTCGAAAGCGATGTAGCCAACAACGTCACCATCGAGCGACGCCACCAACGACAGCGTCAACTCCGAGCAGCGGTGCAAATCGTTCACCAGTTTGGCTTCATCGTCTCGCTCGAACGCCGCCCGCAGCACCGCGTCAATGGCGAGTCGATCAGCGCTCTGCTCGGTTTTAATGGCGATTTTAGGTTTGATGGTGAACCTCGCCGGTCAGGTGTCAGGTGTCAGGCGTCTTCGGACAAAAGTGTTTCGAGAAAAGTGGGAGTTCTTGAGACGCGATCGCTGCCGCCGCAAAGAGAGCGAATGCCTGCATCCGCCAGGCCTAGTTGTGGAGTCTCGTGAGGTTATTGACATCCAAGCCTGATCGGCTGATGGGTTGATTTCCATTTATCCCGGCATGAGGTCTGTGCCAATTGTAGTGGTGTAGCCAGATGGGGAGCTCACGTGCTCTGTGCTGTGAGCTTTCATAGGCTTGAGCGTAGGCCCATTCGCGCAGAGAAGATTGGATAAAGCGCTCGGCCTTGCCGTTGGTTTTGGGTGTATAGGGTTTGGTGCGGATGTGTTTGAGCCCGAGGTTTTTGCAGGCGTCTGTGAAGGCCAATGACCTGTAGCACGATCCATTGTCGGTCATGACCCGTTCGACGGTGATATTGAAGCGCCGGTACCAAGCGAGGGCGGCCATCAAGAAGGCGACGGCGCTGTCTTTTTTCTCGTTTGGCATGATGTCTGCGAAGCCGAGGCGGGAGTGGTCGTCGATGCAGACGTGGACGTATTCCCAGCCCCTGTTGGGTCCGGTTCTTGGGCCGGTTCGATCACCGGTTATGCGGTGCCCGACCTGGTTGAAGCGGCCGAGTTTTTTGATATCGATGTGGATCATCTCGCCGGGCTTGGCGCGTTCGTAGCGGCGTACCGGTTGGGCGGGGTCGAGGTCGCGCCAGCGGTTGAGGTGGTGTCGGGTCAGGATCCGTCCCACCGTGGCTTTGGAAACACCAACTTCGGCGGCGATGCGGTGATAGATGCGCCGTTGCTTGCGCAGGGCAATCACCTTCGCCTCAAGCTCACCAGGTGTTCTATGCGGGCTGGTCATTGGCCTTGAGGAGCGGTCGACAAGCCCGCCAAAGCCTTCCGCGCGATAGCGCCGCCACCATTTGTAGACCGTACTGGTACTGGTGCCCATTGCTGTCGCCACGTCCAACGGGTGTTCGCCGCGTTCCAGTCGAGAGATTAATATCTCTCGACCCTTCGGGGTCAGGCGGGCATTCTTATGGATGTTCATTCGGTCCTCCGGCGATCAGCTTCTGTTCTTTTCAAACATCAGCTTCTCAAAGCGGGGCCGAATGAACAACCTACTGAGACACCACAACTAGTGGATTTCATCCACTAGCGTACTTCACCCTTGCGTTGAGCCTCGCGCGAGCGCTCATCGACCAACACAGTTTCACCCGCCACAGTTCGCTGGCCCACGATGACTTGCGAACGCATGGCCTGGGCGAGGTAAACGTCGACGCGGCTGCCAAATCGAATAAGACCAAAGCGTTGGCCCGCGCGGATCTCTTGTCCAGCCTGTAAGTTGCAGACGATGCGGCGCGCAAAACGGCCCGCGATCTGGACCACGGCGATTTCCTTCCCGCTCGCGGTCTTTACCCAGATCGATTGACGCTCATTGTCTTCACTGGTCGTGGATTGCGGATGCGATGTGCCAAACGCGCCCGCACGGTGGGTCACTCGAACCACGGTTCCGGTGACCGGAACCCGATGGATATGAACGTCGGATAGGCTGATATAGATCGAAATTCTCAGGCGCGGATCATCGCCCATGTCGAGTTCTTCGGGCGGGATTGCGGAGGAAATCTGGGCAACGGTTCCGTCCGCCGGCGCGACAATAAGCTTGTCACGGGTCGGTGTAACGCGATCGGGGTCGCGGAAGAAGAACGCGCTCGCCAGCGTGAGCACGAGGATGAGCCAGCCCAACGGGTCCCAGATGTAGAAGAACACCAGCGTCAACACGAGGCCGACGGCGATGAATTTGTAACCGTCCCGGTTGATCGGCACGAGGATTGATTCTAGCCAGTCCACGGTCTGTTCATCGACCAAAAATTGCTTTCGTGCAACACCTTAGCACCAATATTGGGAGTTACACATCAAGTTCGCGGCGACCCACCAACCCACAATCTACTGTAATAATAACCTCGGGTTTTCGTAGCCAATGCTGTACGAGGCAATGCCGTACGCCAACCCAACGGCCGCATTGCAATTTACGGTGCCAACTTCAGCTTGACCGAGCACCGGCTTCGTCTCGACGTCCGCGGCGCGTCTGTCGGCCCTGCAACAGTGGAATACATGACCGATAAACAGGCGCATCGGATCAACTGGGACGGGCGATCACTACTGTTGATGCCACCGATGACATTGTGGCGGGTGGCCCTTTGATCAGCGATCGCGACGCGATGTCTTCACCGCGAATGCGACACGACGCTAGCTCTGACCGGCTACCGTGGGGCCGGCTAGGTTGGCCCCACGGCTAAAGGAACTCGTGCGTCAGGACGATTTGCCGCCCAACACGAAGGTATTCGTGTAGAAGTCCTTCGCGTTCGAGCCCGCCTTGATGAGACCCGCATCGACGATCAGCGAGATCGCCTTGACCCAGTCCGCGTCGGAATGCCAGCCAAGCGGTTTTCCGGCCGTGCTTTCGGGCGACAGATAGGGTTCGAAGCTGTCGAGGATAGCCGCAATCTTCTGTTCGCTGATCTTGGTCTCGGGACGGTGCTTTCTGAAGATCGCGACGGCCTCAGCCTTGTTCCCGTCGTAGATCCACCCCAACGCCCGGAAAAAGACCTGGACGAAGTCGACCACCGCCTGGGGGTTATTCTTAACGAATTCCTCATTGGCGACGAGTCCGAAGCCGGGAAGCGGAATCCCGTAGTCGGCGAACAGGATCGCCTGGGAGTGACGTTTGTCAACCAGCACGGGGAGATAATAGGGCGCCGTGGTCAGCATCGCGTCGGCTGCGCCGGAAACATATGTCGAGGTCTTGGCCTTGCCGGTGACTCCGATGACCGTGAGCTTGTCGCGGCTGGTGCCGCCGGCCTTCAGCAGGGAGTCGAAAAACGGATCGGCGAAACCGCCCGGTGTCATCGCGACTTTCTTGCCCTCGAGATCCTTAGGTGTCTTGATGCCTGAATCGCTGGGCACGATCACCGCGACATCGCTCTTGCGTACGATATGCCCGACCGAGATAACTGGTACGCCCTTGTTGCGCGCCAGCACCATCGCCGAGAGGTTGGCATGGCCGATGTCGTACTGGGCGGCCCCGACCAGCACGATCGTCTTGCTCGAACCATTGCCGTCCTTGACGGAGACGTCGAGGCCCTTCGCTTTGAACCAGCCCTTCTCGATACCTATGAAAAACGGCGCGTGGAGGCCATAGGCCACCCAATCGAGACGCACACGGACTTGCGTATCAGCGGACGCTATGCCGGGTGTAAAACCCGCGAGCAACGCGCCAATAACGAGCGCTGCAGCTAACCTGATTACTATACGCATTCTATCCTCCCTGGATTGTTATGATTTGGCTTAGTAGTACTGCCACACGTTGTACATGCTGTAGTAGAGCTCGGCCGTGTGCCAAACCGCAGCCCGGACACCGTTTTGACCGTCCACGGTCTGCGCGTGGCGCTCGAAGGCGAGCGGACCAAGGCTGCCGTGCTCCTCCTCGATATGCGATGCGTGCACGGCGAGCGAAGCGAGGCCTTCCTCGCTTACGTCGTAATGCTCCTTCAGTCCCTGGTAGACCCGCCCCAGCACATGCGGATTAAGCCGCTCGGCCGCGAACGATAGCGAGCCGATTGACTCGACCACTGGACGATTGGTGAAGACGACCTCGAACCAATGCCTGAGCGCCCAGGTCTCCAGCTTTGGAAAATCCTTGGCGCGTTTTTCTTCGTCCCAGCCGAGCTCGTCGAGAAACCTGTAATTGAGCGCAATGTGTCCACCCGCGCCGGACGACGCGCCATGTTCTTCTTCGGCCATGTTTTCAAACATCATCAGGCTCAAATCGTCGTCGGTGCAGCGCGAATAGATGAACCCGAAACGTCGATTCGTCGGATGCGCCCAATGGCAAATCTGATGACGCCAGCCCGCGATCTGATCGATGGTGGCGGTCCCTTCCGCCACGGCATTAACGAACGGGTGCTGCCGACGGTCGCGATGCGACTCAAGCAATCCATCATCAAGCTCACGAATGAGCTCTTCGTTACTAACCACTTTTGTCGCGGGTACGAATCCCTCCGGCGCATCAAGCATGGCAACATCCCCCCAACCCAGACATATCCGCTCGAAGACTATGAACCTGGCATCGCCTATTGTCCAAAGGCGCTCTCGAACGCCGCCCGCAGTGGCGGGGCATTCGGTGCTCTTTGCCGAATGAAAGCGACGCGAGGCATCTACGAACGCGCGTCGTTGGGCTAACGGCCGCCCCCTCCAGCCGGTGCCGCCGCCTGGCCGGCATCAATGACTTCGCGGGCCGCACCGGCAATCGCCTCCTTTACGTCTTTGGCGAGGCGGTTCAGCGTTCGGATTTTCTGCCACGCGTACGGTCACTTCCTTGTGCGCGAACTTAATCCCCTCCTTCTCGAACATTTCGCGGAGGCGCGAATAGACCAGTTTGCGGATAGTGAACTGATCGCCCGGTTTGGTCATGAACTTCACGCGGATGATCATCGCCGAATCTTCCATCTGATAGACGCCCTGCGATTTTAGCGGCTCGAGGAACGAGCCGCCGACTTCGGGGTGTTCCAGCAGTTCCTGTCCCAGTTTCTTGATCAACTTGCGCACCTTCTCGACGTCGGTGTCATAGGTGACGCGTAGCGGTAATTTCATCACCACCCAGTCGCGTGAAAAATTGGTGAGGTGAGTGATTTCGCCGAAGGGAATCGTGTTCAGGGGCCCCTTGTGATGACGCAGTTGCATCGAGCGGATCGAAATTTTTTCGACTGTGCCCTTAACCGCGCCAACATCGATGTATTCGCCGAGCCGGAAGGCATCGTCAACCAGAAAGAACGCGCCGGAAAAGATGTCGCGAATTAACGCCTGCGACCCAAAGCCGACTGCCAATCCAACAACGCCGGCACCAGCAAACAGGGGCGCGATGTCGACCCCGAGTTCGGATAGAGCGATCATCGCGGCAATCGCGGCAATCACAATCAGGATGAAATTGCGCAGAAGCGGCAGCAGAGTCACCAGCCGTGTCGCGCCGGCGGCGGCGCCCTCGTCACCGTGCTCTGAGATCGAATAACCACCCTCCTCGGCGATTTTGCGATCAATACCAACGTTAACCGCGGCAAATGCGAGGTAGGCCATGAAGCCGACCAATAACACTTCCCATAATGCATGCAAGGCACCACCCCGGTCTCGGCAATATCAACGCCCCACACGTCAAACACCGACCATATGGAAAACCCCGTGATAACCAGACCAGCCGCCCGCTCGGCAAGGTCTTGATAGGTTCGAACGGGATGGGCGTGGGTTACTTGCACCCGAATTTCGTCGGACTCGGCGGCCGCCGGCAGCTCAGGTATGGTAACTTCCTCGACTTGTGCCTCGTCGACGGAACTGCCTTTGTCGCGACGATGGAAAGCCCATTCGATTAACAAAAGTGCCACACCAAAGGCGGCAATCGCGCCAAGCAGGATGATAATCGGCCCCGTGACCAGGCCCAACGCATTGGGTTGTTCGAGCACTAGGCGAACCGCCATGACGGCCCAGGCCATCATGAAATACAGGGTCGCCAGGACATGCCAAGCGCGCCAGTATCTTCGCGGCCAGCGCCTGACCCTCAACCGGACCGTCGCCAAGGATGACGCCGGCGATCGCCCGGCGGTAGCGGATCGCAAAAATGCTCAAGGCGACCGCAGACCAGAACGTTGCACCGATCAAGCTCATCAGGTGGGCATTGATGTCGAGGTTCAATGCCTCCATCCAAATGCACATCCCGAGAACAAGCGCGATGAACGACAGGACTCCAAAGAGCGACCGGTGAAGCCCAACGGCGTCTTCATCGCTCAAGTTCAGCATGCGATGGCTTGGGGCATCGGGCGCAAACAATGCTCTGAAGAATGCAACCCAGAACAAAACGCTCGCGACGCTGATGATGATAACCACCTGCGTGGCGCGGACGTGCTGATGTCCCTCGTCAAAGATAACCGCGAGGAGAAGAGCAACGGTCACCATGATCGCGATACCGACCGTTTCCATTACCGTTCGGGTCACCAGATAGGAAATCTTCTCGATCCGACCGGAGGGTTCCACGTTGAACATGTAGCGAAAATGTTCACGCGCCCATCGGTTTATGAGCGTTGTCACCCCAAAGCCAACACCAAGAAATATGATCGTTGAGACCACTGTCCAGATGAGCCACGCCGAAGAGAGGTTCGCGTCGTAGCCGCGTATCGCGACCCCAGCACGTTCGGGAAACATCGACGCTTCGCGAGCGATTTCGCGGAACCGTGCACGCGCTTCCATCGCCCGGTCCTCGATCCGTGCGCTGAGCGCGGCGTCGGCAGCGGCGACCTCGGTCGTCGCAATCGCCGGCGCTTCGATGACGACCACCTTCGCCCCTTGCGCCCGCGCCTGATCGAGCAGTCGCTGGAGTTCGTCCGCGTCCGTTGCCTTGAGGCTTTGCGCCATTGCGCCCGCGCTCAGCAACCACGCCACGAGTACCGCGGCAACCAAGCTCATTAAAGACCGGTGAGAGGTTATGTTCATGATCATGATGTTAATTCCCCAACTCGAGCAACACGCGGCCGACGATATGCGATGATTTGATACACCACGTTCAAGCGGTGCAAAAGATCGCTACTCAAATCCCAACGCCCCTACTCTGCGGTCGTCAGCGCTTCCAATTCGCGCTCGCGTCGAGCAGCTTCCTGCTGTTTGGCCCACATCGCCGCGTACTGGCCACCTTTGGCAAGGAGAACGCGATGCGTCCCGCGCTCGGAAATTTGTCCGTTATCGAGAACCAATATTTCGTCGGCATCAACCACCGTCGATAATCGGTGGGCAATTACCAACGTCGTACGGTCTTGTGAAACCTCGGAGAGATTGGCCTGAATCTCCTTCTCAGTGTGGGAGTCCAGCGCCGAGGTGGCCTCGTCGAAGATCAGGATCTTGGGATCCTTGAGAATCGTGCGTGCGATCGCCACGCGTTGCTTTTCGCCACCGGAGAGTTTCAGTCCCCGTTCCCCGACCACGGTTTCGAAGCCATCGGGTAATGAGTCGATAAGATCGGAGATGTGCGCCATCGCCGCGGCATGGCGAACCCCGTCGTCGCCCGACCCCGGCCGGCCATAGCGAATGTTATAAGCAATCGAATCGTTAAACAGAACGGTGTCTTGCGGCACGATGCCAATGACTTCGCGCAGCGACCCTTGCGCAACCTCACGCAAATCCTGGCCATCGATCCGAATTGCCCCGTCGCTGATGTCGTAGAAGCGATAGAGCAGCCGAGCGATGGTCGATTTACCGGCGCCGGTCGGACCCACGATCGCCAGCGATTTCCCGGGCGGCACCGAGAACGACACATCTTTTAGAATTGGGCGACGCGGATCGTAACCAAATGACACATGGTCAAACACAACCTCGCCGTCGTTAACGACGATCGGTTTGGCGTTCGGCGGGTCTTTCACCTCCGGGTCGATCAGCGTTAGCTCGAACATCTTTTCCATATCGACCAGCGATTGCTTGATCTCACGATAGACAAAGCCGAGAAAATTAAGCGGCAGGTAGAGCTGGATAAGGAAGGTGTTGACCAACACGAAATCGCCGAGCGTCATGGAACCATCGGCGACCCCGCGACCGGCGAGGATCATGACGATCACCAGCCCAAGCGAAATGATCGCGCCTTGCCCGATATTCAACAATGATAGTGATGTCTTGCTAAGCACCGCAGCGGTTTGATAGCGCGCCAAGGCGCTATCGTAGCGCGACGCTTCGTGGGCTTCGTTGTTGAAATATTTGACGGTCTCGTAATTGATCAGACTGTCAATGGCTTTGGTATTCGCCTCACTATCGGAGCGATTCATTTCGCGCCGATATTTGATTCGCCACTCGGTCACGCCGACCGTCCAAGAGATAAAACCAGCGATCGTCACAAACGTAACCAGCGCCAACCAGAAGTCGTAGCGCACCAGCAGAATGCCGCACACCAGTAAGATCTCCAGCAGCGTCGGCAGAATATTGAACAGCGTGAAGCTGAGGATGTATTCGATCGCCTTGGTACCGCGCTCGATCACGCGCGACAGTCCGCCGGTTTGCCGATCGAGGTGGAACCTCAGCGATAGCGCGTGAAGGTGGTTGAAGGTTGCCAGCGCGACCGTGCGGATTGCGTGCTGACCCACTTTGGCGAACGCCGCGTCACGCAATTCGCCAAACGCTTGCGCAAACATGCGGGCGACGCCGTAGGCGACCACAAATGCGACCGGCACAGCGATGATTGCGGCGTCGCTATCGAGCGTGTCCACCGCGCCCTTGTAGAGAAACGGCACGTAGACATTGGTCACCTTGGCGGTAATCAAGCACGCGACCGCGATCGCTACCCGCACCTTCAGATTCCAGTAGCCCCGCGGCCACAAGAACGTCAGGAGCGATGCTACGGTTTCAAAGTGTGATCGCCCGAGCGTGTCTGCGTGGGCGTCGAATAGGTTGGGGCGTCTCACGAGCGGCTTTCGACGGGGTTTACAACCAAATGGGATACATAGAATAGCCCATCAAAGGTGGTCGTCGATCGAGCTTTGGCAAGGCTTTTTGCGGCGGCTCTACGTGCGCGACTATTCACTTTGAGCGATTTTAACCGCGCATTTAGCCGGCGCCTGTTCCACGCAAGCCGATCGCGAGGTCGGCCGAGATGGCCAGAAAGATGGATGTTTAGTTCGACGCGGTGTCTGGCGGCAGGACGAAAATTTGCCCGGGAAAGATAACGTTTGGATTTCCGATCTGTTCGCTATTAGCCGCAAAGATCAGGGTGTATTTTGTGCCCTCGCCGTAAGTCGCGCGTGCAATTCGCCACAGACTATTGCCAGGCTCGACCACGATGGTGCCTGGGGCCAGCGTGCCCGGCCGCACGGTCGCGCGGCTAAACGGGACATTAAGCTTTGCCAGCACGATACCGCTCTTGCCGATCTGCTCAATGCGAATCGCATGTTGCCCGGAAACCACTGGCGCGGGCGGCGAGATCTGCCAATCACCCGCTTTGTCGGCCGTTGCCGTCCCGACTGTTTTACCGTCAACCTTCGCTCGGACCTCGCTGCCCGGCGGCGCTTTGCCGGACAATACAACCCGTCCTTCTTCATCGTAGTCGATAACCTTGAGAGTCAGGTCCTTCTCGCTTTTGGGCTTGGGGCTGTCTCCCGTGCCACTTGTCACTGGCGCAGGCGCTTGAAGAATCTTGCTAGCGCCCTGCCCTTCGCGCGGCGATAACACGGCAACCGCTTCCGCCTGTTGGCCGCTGCCGCCCGGCTTCTTCTCCGGCACAAACAGCACGACGACATCTTTGGAGGATTTCTCTTCGCCGCTGGTGGTCTTCTCCTGGAGGCTTAGTTGACGCGCGCCACTGGGGAAGGGTTTTTCAGGCACCAGCACCCACTCACCGCGCTTGTCGGCAGTTACCTTACCGACCACGTCGCCGGCGTCCTTGATCGTAACTTCGGCTCCCGGTTCTGCTCGACCGGCGATTACGGCATCGCCTTTGGGATTAACGCGCACCACATCGAAGCTCGGCGGTTTTATGCCATCGCTTTCATCGGCTGACTTGCCTTCATCGTCAGCCGGAACGATACGAACAACACCAAACCGCTGCGACTTTGACGCGTCAGTTGTTGGGGCTGTCTTGGCCACTGTTGGGGCTGTCTTGGCCACTGTTGGGGCTGTCTTGGCCACCGTTGTGGCTGTCTTGGCCACCGTTGGAGCTGTCTTGGCCATCGTTGGGGCTGTCTTGGCCACTGTTGGAGCTGTCTTGGCTACCGCCGTCGTCTCGCTTTCGGTCGGCTTTGCCGGTTTAGACGCAGTCGACGCGGGCGCTGAGCCTGTTTTCGCGACTGCGGCTTGGTCGGCTGGTTTGGTTGGCTCGGCTGGTTCGGCTGGTTCGGTCGTCTGGGCCGATTTCGGTGCTGCCGTGCCGGATTCAGACGTGGCCGTTGAAGCCGATGCAGCCGACGAGGTTCCCTGTGCATCGGCATCAGCGTTTGAATCGGTTCCAGCGGTCGTAGACGCGGAGCGTGGTTTCGCTTCCTCGGTCGAGAACCAATCCTCGATCGCCTCGTACTGGGACGCGGCGATGACCGCCACGATGACGACCGCAAGGCCGGCGATGACACTGGCTCGCAAGATTTCTACCTCTGGCTCACCGGAGCCCGTTATTGCCAGATACCTGAGCAAGTAACCTAAGTATGCGGCAGGGTCCGCGACAAACGGTATGGCAGTTGGCAATAGTGCGCGTTCCAGGCAACTAGCCGTCTTTCTTGCGTTTTATCAAGTTATCGATCGGCGGTAACGCCCGTAAATAGGTGGCAATTGCTTTGAGATCTGCATCCGTTAGATGCTTGAGCCCATCTTCGACCGCCTCGGCCATGCTTCCCTGAACATCATCGAAGTTGGGTTTGAAACCGATCTTGAAAAGTTGAACGATATCGGCCTCGCTCCATTTGCCAATTCCAGTTGCTTTGTCAGGCGTAATATTCGGCGCAATCTCCCCCTCAGGCCCGTCTGCCGTGCCTGCCAGCCACATCTCACGATCGAGCCCGCCAAATACGTTGCGCGGCGTGTGGCATTCGCCGCAATGACTGAGCGCTTCGACGAGGTAGGCGCCGCGATTCCATTCCGCTGATCGCGATGTATCGGGTATCAGCTCGCCAGCTTGGAAGAACAAAAGTTTCCAACCCGTCTGCAAGAACCGCCATCGAAACGGAAATCCGACGGCGTGATCCTTGTTGGGCTTGCTAACCGGCGCCAGTGAAAACAGATACGCCTTGATCGCCAACGCATCGGCACGCGTCATCCGGGTGTAGGTCGTGTATGGAAAGACCGGAAAGTAGTGCGCACCATCGGGGCGAACGCCGTCTCGCAGTGCGCGAACGAAATCGTCGTCCGTCCAGGCGCCGATCCCGGTTTTAGAGTCGGCGGTGATATTGGGGCTGAAAAACGTTCCAAAAGGTGTTTTGAGAGCGCGCCCTCCGGAAAACGGCACCCCCTTCTTTTCGGTGTGGCAAGTCGTGCAACCGCCGGCGCTCACCAGATAAGCACCGCGGCTTACCTGATCGGCATTGGTTTGTGCCGCGGCCGCTGAGATTCTCCCAGTCACCGCAATCAGCAGCGCCATGGCACAAACTCCTATCGCGAAGGGACCAAACCATCGCCATTTGTCCATACCGTGTGCGCTCCGCTAATAATTCGCACGTTCCCGTCAATATCGCGAATATCGCGCGCAATACTTCAACATTGGGTGTTCACTAGATGGAAGCAAGCCAAAGAAAACGGGCGGCCACGCGATTCCGCGGCCGCCCGTCAATTGGTAGCGCGACGAATTGTTATTTCTTCGGAGCGCGGAAGGGCTTGTGGCAACCCCCACAGGCCTTGCCAACGCCACCTGCAGCGGCACCGATCTTACCCATGTCACCGCTGTCGGCGACAGCAGCAAGCGCATTAGCCGCGGTAACGAGATTGGCTGCGGCCTTCTCGAAAGTGGCCCGATCCGACCAGATCTCGGGTTTGGTCCTGCCACCATCTGATCCTGCCGGGAACATCGCCACGACAGCGGCGGCAATTGGTGCTAACGCCTTGGCGTGATGCGGAATGTTCGCTTTGGCGTCAACTTCACCCTTCATATTTTGGAAAATACCGCCGAGATGGGCCGCCAATGACCACATCACGCCGTTCCGATATTTTAGGTGCTTTTCACTGCCCATCGCATCCGAGGTTGTCGGCATCGCCAACGCCGCCAGCGCCGCGAATGCACCAGCCAGCGCTATCGTTTTCAATGTCGTATTCATGCTCTTTAGATCCTCCTCCATACCAATCGCCTCCCCCAACAGGGATTTCGAGGTCGGCTGGTTAACACCCTCGCGCAGCGATTAATTCCAAGCCACTCACGGTTTCGTGAGGGTTACGCACAGCGTGCCGGTGTGACGCCTTGCACGGCATCGGCAGAGTCGCTAACGCTACGCCGTCGTATCGTGGTCGCGGGCAAGATGATGGCGGAACTTACCTCTCTTTGCGTTTATTGCGGTTCGCGGCTCGGCGACGAACCAGCTTATCGGGAACTTGCGAAGGAATTGGGCACGCGGCTAGCCACCGCGGGCGTTAGGTTGATCTTCGGCGGCGGTCGGATCGGTATTATGGGTGTGGTGGCGGACGCTGTTCTCGCCGCCGGGGGGACGGCGATCGGGGTCATCCCGCAACATCTATCCCGGGTCGAGATCGCGCATTCCGAGCTGTCGGAAATCCACGTCGTCGACAGCATGCATACGCGTAAGCAGAAGATGTTCGATCTTGCCGATGCGTTTGCCGTGTTGCCCGGCGGTCTCGGCACACTTGACGAAACCATCGAGGTCCTCACCTGGAAGCAGCTCGCCCTGCACGACAAGCCGATTGTCATCCTTGATCAGCGCGGCTATTGGCAACCGCTCGAGGCGCTGATCCAGCACACGATCGCGGCGACTTTCACCGGACCCGGAGCCACCCGTCTCTACCGCCTTGTCAGCAGCATTGATGATCTATTCGCGGCAATCGCCGACGCGCCCGTACCCGCTGTAATCGGGGCTTCTGAGCGGCTGTGAGGTCTGACCAGACCTTGCGCTCAACCGTGATAATGTTAATCTGCGCCGGCCGTTGCGGGACCCCGTGACGAACGGCTCCTAAACCGACTTCGGGTCTTCACGCGGCGCCCGTTCATCTGGTTTCAGACATAAGCCACCGACAACACCGGCTCCGGTGGGGAGAAGAATATTCATGGCGAAAATCAAGGTTAAGAACCCGGTCGTCGAGGTCGACGGCGATGAAATGACCCGCATCATCTGGGCCTTCATCAAGGAAAAATTGATCCTCCCCTACCTCGATGTCGACCTCAAATACTTCGATCTCGCGGTCGAGACACGCGACGAAACCAACGATCAAATTACGATCGATGCGGCCAACGCCATCAAAGAGCACGGCGTTGGCGTCAAATGCGCGACGATTACGCCGGACGAAGAACGGGTCGAAGAGTTCAAGCTAAAGCAAATGTGGCGGTCGCCGAACGGCACCATCCGCAACATTCTCGGCGGTACGGTGTTTCGCGAACCCATTCTGTGTAGCAACATCCCGCGATTGGTGCCTGGTTGGACCAAACCCATCATCATTGGCCGCCACGCATTTGGCGATCAATACCGCGCCACCGATCTGGTGATTCCGGGTTCGGGCACATTAACGATGACCTTCCAGCCTGACGATGGCGGCGAGACCATCGAGCGTGAGATCTTCCATTTCCCGGGCGGCGGCGTCGCCATGGGCATGTACAATTTGGACGATTCGATCCGCGATTTCGCGCGCGCTTGCATGACCTACGCGCTCGACCGCGCCTGGCCGCTCTACATGTCCACCAAAAACACTATCCTCAAAGCCTATGACGGCCGCTTCAAAGACCTTTTCCAGGAAATCTTCGAAGCCGAGTTCAAAGACAAGTATGAGGCCGCCGGTACGCTCTACGAGCACCGCCTGATCGACGATATGGTCGCCTGTGCGATGAAGTGGGAAGGTGGCTTCGTATGGGCCTGCAAGAACTATGATGGCGACGTGCAGTCCGACACCGTGGCGCAAGGTTTTGGCTCGCTCGGCCTTATGTCATCGGTGTTGATGACGCCGGACGGCAAAACCGTCGAAGCTGAGGCAGCGCACGGCACGGTGACACGCCATTATCGGGCCCATCAGCGCGGTGAGGAAACTTCGACCAATCCAATCGCGTCGATCTTCGCATGGACGCGTGGTTTGATGTATCGCGGCCGGATGGACGAAACACCGGAAGTTGTGAAGTTCGCCGATACACTTGAGAAGGTCTGCATCGGTGCCGTCGAGGCGGGTTCGATGACCAAGGATCTCGCGATCCTCGTCGGACCGGATCAAAAATGGCTAACCACCAGCCAATTTCTCGATACGCTCGACGAAGGCCTCCAGGCGGCCATGGGTTGAGCCTGCTACGGTTAGGCCGAGCTCTGGTTTTCGAGGTTTTCCGCCACGCGTCGCAGTAGGTCGTTGAAAATCGCGCGTTCATCGGCCGACAATCCTGCCAAAGCTTGCTCCTCTACGGCCATCCCGGCGTCGATCAAAGCTGTCTGGCGGTCCAGTGCTTTCTTGGTAAGCCTTATTTCGACGGCGCGCTTGTCGGATTTGCTGCGGCGCCGACGAATCAAGCCGGCGGCAACCATACGATCAAGCGTTCGTACCAGAGTCGGCTGAGAGATGCGTGCCTTGCGACCGAGGTCTTTCTCGGTCAGTCCATCCTTCTCCCAGAGGAACAGTAAAATCGGGTATTGGCCCGTGGCGCATTCAAGCGCATCGAGGCGTCGTTGCAAAACCGCATTGTAAAGACGCACGGCATGACGCAATAAGAAGCCAGAGGCGTGTTCCACACGGAATCGCGCAAAGCGTTGCTGAACGTGAGAGACCGAGGCATCGCTCATTTTTTACCGCCTAGATATATAGCCTACTAATTTATAGCGGAGTGGAAATCATGTTGGGGACCGCCGCCGTGTCGAGCACAACGACTTTCTGTTTGAACTTGGCCTCACCATCGACGAACACGACCAGATCCTCGTATTTGCCGGACGCAAAAAAGCTGGTTTCACCGTCGGTGTCTGTTTGCAGAACGATGAAACTGGCCCAAACCTCGAACGTCCCGGCCTCTTCGCCGCGGACCCGCACGTTGCCGACCACGTGGCGATCGTAGTGCAGATTGTAGATCAGCGCTCTCCGGAGGATGACCACGCGATCGCGCAGCATATCCTTGTTGTCGCAATAAATGATCGGTAGCGGCGTTCCCCGGTTCAGATTTTCGCGCGGGATGATCTGATAGAGACAGTCCTCGACGAACAAATCAGGCCAATCCTCGAGGCGATCATCGTCGATACTATGTGCGTAGTCGTGCTCGAGATCGATGATGCGATCAACAATATCGCTGTCTACACGCGCCACAGCACCCTCACGCGTCGCCCGGCACCCACGCCGGCGCACCATCTGCCTGATATCCCATCAAATGGCAGTAATAGCGCCAGAATCCCCGCACCGGAACTTCGGTAAGAGGTGAGTCCGGGTCGATGATCGGGCCCGTGCCACCCATTTCGATTACCGAGTACCGATCACGTTCACGGCCCACAACCCGTTGAATCAATGCGCCGGCCTCGCCATCCTCGATCGAGACATAGCCGGCTGGCCCAATCAGGTTGACCTGCTTGAGGCGAAGTTTGCGCAGCTCTTCGTCGTCATCGGTGTAGGCAAAACAGGTCCAATTGAGCTCAAACTCATCCGGGCCACGCGGGCGAATTTGGCGGGTCGCCAACGTGTTCGACAAACGCTGAAAAATAACGCTCGGGAACAACGCCATCATCATGATCGCGCAGCCATCACCAACCTCGTCGCGGAATTCAATCATGCTGGGATCGGCGAGCGACAAAGTCTCGTCGAAGACCCCAAGGTCCTTAAGTTTTTGCTCGTCGCTCGCCTCGAGATCGTCGCTGTCATAAACCGTAAACAGCACCCGGTGACGTTTGAGTCGATCCATCCTCGTGGCGCCGCGCTGAGTTGTGCGCATGATCCCAAAGGTGGACTGGAACTGGTGCAGCAATCCCGCATGGTAGGAATCCATCAGGTTCTCGAAATAGAACTTCCAATTGCCGGGGATGCGTTGGCGCCAGTGGCCGAGTATCTCGATCGGCCGGTCGAACATGGTATCGAGATAGTCCATGTTGGGCTGGTCGAGGAAGCTCTCAAGCGACTCCACGTTGTCGCTGAAAGATCCAAAGATGACGCCTCGGTAGACCGCGACCTTGAGTGTTTGCAACCCGTGATCGCGCTTACTGAACGTTTCCGGCATGCCGCCTTTGCCACGAATACCGCGTTCGAAGGGGACCCCAATCAAATTGCCGGTGAGGTCGTAACACCAATGGTGGTAGATGCAGGTATGATCCTGCGTGGTCCCGAACGGCTCGCGTACGAGCATCGTTCCTCGGTGTGCACAACGATTCACAAAAGCGTGGACCTTGCCATCGGCGTTGCGATTGACGACGACTGGCGTATCGCCAATGTAGGTCGATTTGAAATCGCCGGGTTCGGGAATCTCGGCCTTGAGCGCCAGGTAGCACCAGACCGGTCCTTGAAAAATGCGTTCCTGCTCACGCGCGTAGATACCGGGTTCGTTGAACACCGGATAGGGCACGCGACTAAAGTCTGCCGCTGGCCATCTCAGATCGGTCCCGTCACTCATCCCAATCTCCCGGCAAACGCACCTCGTCGCCCGCGCCATTGTGATGGTACGCGTCGCCAAGGATCGCAGCAACTGCGACGCCGCGTATCTCAGATTGAAGCCTGGCTAGTTACTTGGCTAATCAATAAGACTGAGAAGACTCTGCGACGCGAGCCCCAGCGGTTCGCCTGCGGCTAGAATTTCGGCCCACGAAGTTGCATCGATCGGAATGCCCTCGCGCCGGCGATGGTCAGCGGCCTGATGCTCCGGTTCCCCCGCGATCAATACCGGAAATTCGGGATCCGATGGCGGGGTTGATTTGACGTAATCCGTCATCGCATCGAACTCACGGGCAAGCCACTGTCCATCGCCAAACCGCAGCGGATCGATCAGAATCGCAAACATATTGTTGACGATGCTACCGCGCCGTTCGTTGTCGGGCTGCAAGGTCCCACCGCCCGAAAGCAGGCCGGCGAGCAGTTCGCACGCCATCGCCAAGCCATAACCTTTGTGCTCGCCCACCGGAAGCAAGGCCCCCAGCGGGTCATCAAACATCACCGACGCATCGCGTGATGGCTGACCGTCGGCATCGATCACCGTGCCCTCGTCGAGAGGGCGATTTTCGTTCATCGCAACCCGCGCTTTGCCCAACGCAATCCTGGTGGTCGCCATATCGAGCAGGAATCTCGGCACGGTTTCGTTGCCGGGAATCGCGATACAGATCGGGTTGGTCGTGAAGCGTGCCGATCGGCCCCGAAACGGCGCCACGATCGGCGGATGATCAACCGCGTTAACAAAGTGGATCGAAATTAGGCTGGCTGCGATCGCCTGTTCGCCGAAAGCACCAACGCGTCCGATATGGTGTGCGCCAGCGAGCGACATTGCGACCAGGCCGAGTTGCCGGCAGCGTTTGATGGCAATATCCATGGCCTCGGCCGCAACCCGCCCACCGTAGCCACGGCGGCCTTCGAAGCGCAAAACCATGCCGCCGTCGACGTCCAAACGAACCCCCGTATTGGGGATGATCAGTCCTGCCATCAGATGACGGACATACTGCGGCAGCAGGCCGATACCGTGGCTATCGTGGCCCGCCAGATTTGCGTCAACCAGATGATCGGCGACGGTCTTGGCCTCAGCGTCGTGGCTACCGCCGGCGCGTATGACGGCTGCCCCGATCCGGCGTAACGACTGATGATCGACCCGCGTACCCAGCGCCACGAAAATGTCCTCCCAATCGCACACAATAGGACGCCTGCTGCCTCCCCAGCTACGCCCATGACGTCTCTTCGGTGATGTTGTGGCGCCGTACTATTACTGGGATCGTCGTGCGCTAGCGCTCAGCGAAGCCTGGCTGGGCGCCGCCGAACCCGGGAATCTACTAGGGATCAACCCTCGCCATCAGGGTCGCCACGCGGGTGCGAGCGTAAACCAGAACGCCCGTAGTCGTTCTCCGGTATTTCACTTAGTTGAATAGGTAATCATACTAGGTTCAGATTTAACAAAACATGACGGCGCAATGCAGGACAAAAAGGAAGCCGCGCGGCAAGCGGACGCGCGCGACAAAACGCTCGCGCAGTCGGTTTTTTGTGAAGACGCCGATCATCTTTACCTACCGGGTGCGCGTGACCTCATCGGGCGATTTCTCCGCGCCCCGTTTCTCGATCGACGCCGAATCACCGCGATCGAGTTGTTGCATTCGACGGACTATCAACGTTCGCTGATCGCTGACTCACGGGTCTACCAGGCATCAGTTCAAAACTTCAGTCTGGCGCAGGTTAAGGGAACCGACCTTAGTTCGGCCCACCGGATAAAGCAGATCCACCGATTCATCGACGATGTGATGCGCAAGATGGTGATGCTCGATCAGGGCGCTCCGGTCAATGGTCTCAAACGTCAGGACTGCATTGATTTGGTTCTCAAAGCGCTGGGTGAACCCAAGTCTTCAGCGCGGGATACGTGGATCTATCGCTTGATTACCGCGTATCTAAAGAACTGCCCATCCTGGATCGAGAAACTCGAACTCCTGATCCGGCTTTTCGAAGCGGTCGTCCAGAGTAACGGCACAAGCAGCGATCGGTTTGTCCATTGCGACACATTTCTGGGCGACATCATGCGCAGCCGCGCCGCGCTTGACGAATTACTCGGCGAGGTGCGAACCCTCGAGGATCGGCTAATCGACGTGGTCTCATTGTACCGGTGCGACGACGAACTTGTGGCACGTTCAAAGAAGAAGGAGTTGCTTCGGAATCTATTCGAGATCAGCGGCAAGGCTGACCTCAAGGCAACCCGAGCCGCATTCGTCTATCACATCTATGCCGGTCTCGGCGCGCGAACCGACATGGCATCATCGGATCTACTCCAGGAAATGCAGGCGTTGGGACGGGTTAGGGAAAAATTGAGGCATGACGATTCCTAGGTCGGAGCGCAAAAAACTCGCCGTTTGCTTGAGCAACGAATCGGCCGACGGGTCAGCGCGCAATCGGTTGGCGATCACATCAAAGAAATTCCTGAGGTCGGCGCCCAAATCCGCGTGTTGCTGGCAACCTATCGTTTAATCCCCTTCGTAGAGCAAAGAGGACCGGTGCTCGATCGCTGGCGCTGATATTTGAAGATCCAATGTTGGCAGAAAAGCTCGCCAAAGAAGCAAGCAAGGCGGTCGATCACCTGGCCGACACTGCGGCGCTATACCGGGCCATCAACGGATCGCAATTGCCCGAGCATCTACGCAGAAAATATAGAGATAAACTCTCGCTCATGCAGCAGGCGTTCGTTCGTTCAACCCGCTTTTTCGCAACGATGGAACAAGCCATCGAGCAGGCGCCACAACGGATTGTCGTGTTGCTGGAAATATGCGGTGGCAAGGCCTTTGTCGAAAAAGACCTGCAGCAACGCGCCGAGGATGCGGTGGTGCAGGCCGTGTCGGCACCGCAGTTCGTTCCGAGTTACCTGGCTGGCTCGCGATCTCCGGAAGAGCGTACGAAAACGCTAGGCGTATTGAGAGGCAAATTACGCGACGCCGGCTTCGACCCCGATACAATGCTCAAGACCGACTAGAGAAGGAAGATCGTGAAAACGATCCAGCCAGCGGTTAGGCGGTTTCGGCCACTGCCTTTTCAATCGCGGTAATCGCTGCTTGCGCCTGGTCGGCGTCAGGGCCACCGCCCTGCGCCATATCTGGCCGTCCACCGCCTCCTTTTCCCCCGAGTGCGGCAACTCCAATTCGGGCTAGCTCGACAGCATCAAATTTGCCATTGAGATCCTCGCTAATACCGACGATTAAAGCCGCTTTGCCATCCACCACCGACACCAGGGCGACGACTCCTGAACCGACCGCTTTCTTGGCTTCGTCGACCATGCCACGCAAATCTTTGGCGGGCACGCCGTCGAGTACCTCAGCTGCGAAAGCTACGCCATTGATGTCACGTGTGGTCAGCCCGCCCGCCGATCCGCCGCCGGCCATTTTGCGGCGGGTTTCGGCAAGCTCGCGTTCAAGTCGTTTGCGATCCTCGAGCAGGGTATCGATACGCGCGGCAATATCTTGAGGCTTAACCTTGAGACGCGCCGCCGCATTGCGCAGGTATCGCTCCTGGTCCCCGACGTAGCTGACAGCCGCATCTCCCGCAACCGCTTCGATGCGTCTGACACCCGCGGCTACTGCGCTCTCCGACACGATTTTGAACAAACCTATGTCGCCGGTGCGTGTGACATGCGTACCGCCACATAGCTCGACCGAATAAGCCGCGTCGCTCCCACCCATGCTGAGCACGCGCACTTCGTCACCGTATTTTTCACCGAACAGGGCTAGCGCACCGGCTTCAATTGCCTCATCCGGCGCCATCAATCGGGTTTGCACGGGCTGGTTAAGTCGAATGTGTGTGTTGACGGTTGCCTCGACACGGCTGAGTTCTTCGTCGGTTACCGGTTTAGGGTGGCTAATATCAAACCGCAAACGATCCGCTGCCACCAACGAGCCCTTCTGCGTAACATGCTTGCCCAACGCCTCTCGCAGGGCCGCATGCAGCAGATGCGTCGCCGAATGGTGGGCCCGTAACCGACCGCGGCGATCGCCATCGACGCGCAGTTCGACCTGATTGCCGATCGCCAATTCGCCTTCATCCAAGCGGCCTACATGAACATGAAGGGCCCCGAGGTGTTTCTTGGTATCGTCGACCACCACACGCCCGCCAGCGGCTGAAAACAGGGAGCCGCCATCCCCTATCTGGCCGCCCGATTCACCATAGAACGGCGTTTGATTGGTAATGATTTGAACATAGTCGCCAGCGACCGCGTTCTCGCGCTCCAAATTATCGACCACTATCGCCTCAATCCGGCCTTCGGCAATTTCGGTTTCGTAACCCAGGAATTCCGAAGCACCGACGCGGTCGCGGATCTCAAACCACACGTTCTCAGTAGCAGCCGCACCCGAACCAGCCCAGGATTTGCGCGCCTCCGCGCGCTGACGGTCCATCGCCTCGTTGAAGCCGGCAACGTCGACCGCGCGGCCGCCACTGCGTAATGCGTCTTGCGTCAAATCAAGTGGAAACCCATAGGTATCATAGAGCTTAAAAGCGACGTCACCGGCCAGCGTCTCGCCCTCCCCGAGCTTGGCGACGGCATCATCCAGCAAGCCAAGCCCGCGCTCGAGGGTCTTCTTAAATCGGCTTTCCTCCAGCTTGAGTGTTTCCGTAATTAACGGCTCGGCCCGCCCCAGTTCTTCAAAGATCTGCCCCATCAGGCCGTTCAACGCAGGAACCAGGCGCCACATCAATGGATCTTCGCAGCCAATCATGTGGGCATGTCGCATCGCCCGGCGCATGATGCGGCGCAATACGTAGCCACGTCCTTCATTAGACGGCATGACCCCATCGGCGATCAAAAAACAACTGGCACGCAGGTGATCGGCTATCACTCGATGCGACACCGCATGCTCGCCGTCCGGTGAGCTATTGGTGGCATCTGCCGATGCCTCGATCAGGCTTCGCAGCAAGTCGGAATCGTAGTTATCGTGTTTTCCCTGGAGGATGGTCGAAATGCGCTCCAACCCCATCCCGGTATCTATCGACGGCCTGGGAAGGTCGACCCGCTCGCCCGCTGCAATTTGTTCGAATTGCATGAAAACCAGGTTCCAGATCTCAACATAGCGATCACCATCTTCGTCTGGACTCCCCGGTGGACCGCCCTCTATTTGCGGTCCGTGGTCATAAAATATTTCCGAACAAGGCCCGCACGGTCCCGTCTCCCCCATCGTCCAAAAATTGTCCGAGGTGGCAATGCGGATAATTCGTTCCTCGGGCAGCCCCGCGATCTTGCGCCACAGGTCGAACGCCTCGTCGTCATCGGCATAGACCGTGATCCACAGTCGGTCGGCTGCGAGTCCGTATTCCTTGGTGACCAAATTCCAAGCGAGCTCAATGCCCAATTCCTTGAAATAATCGCCGAATGAAAAGTTACCGAGCATTTCGAAGAACGTGTGATGTCTCGCCGTATAGCCGACGTTGTCGAGATCATTGTGCTTACCGCCCGCGCGGACACACTTTTGACTTGTTGCCGCACGCACATAGTCGCGGCTTTCATCGCCCACAAAGACGTTTTTGAATTGCACCATCCCGGCATTGGTGAATAACAACGTCGGATCGTTGTGCGGCACCAATGGACCCGAAGGCACCACCGTGTGCCCATTGGCGGCGAAATAGTCCAGAAACGTAGCCCGGATCTCATTCGCGGTTGGCATGAATGGTGTTCCCGTATGGCGCTGGGTCAAGGGCCAGGTGGTCCTTTGACACGACCGGACCTCGCGGTTTTCCAGCGGACGGTTGTAATGCCCGACCCCAAGCCTGTCCAGGGGATGTCCGGAATCATCCGTCGGGTTCGGGTCAATTCAATCGCGAAACTGGCGCCAACCGCTGGCAGCAACGCGCCTATCATTTGGCTATTTAGTGAGCGGCTTACCCAACCGCTTAGTGAAAGACGCGCTTGGTGAAAGACGCGCGACCCAAAGGAAAAGAGACGCGAGCCAACGGCCCGCGCCTCTCCTGCGACCCCCTCGCCGCGCTAGGCGTTAATCTTGCACCTATGCTTCTACGGCATCATCCAATTCATCACCGGGATCAACACCCGTCATACAGGCTTTGCGGACGAGCCCTGCGTTGTCGCGAATGGTCTGCTCAATACGATCAGCAATTTCGCTATTCTCGGAGAGAAACACTTTCGCATTCTCGCGACCCTGACCAATGCGCTGATCTTCGAAAGAGTACCACGACCCCGATTTCTCGACGATGCCCGCTTTGACACCGAGGTCCACGAGTTCGCCGTTCTTAGATATGCCTTCGCCATACATAATGTCGAATTCAACAACCTTGAAGGGCGGCGCGAGTTTGTTCTTAACCACCTTAACGCGGGTCTGATTACCGACAATATCGTCGCGATCTTTAATGGCGCCAATACGGCGAATGTCGAGACGAACCGACGAATAGAATTTCAGGGCGTTGCCGCCGGTAGTGGTTTCGGGATTGCCGAACATCACACCGATTTTCATCCGGATCTGGTTGATGAAGATCACCATGCAGCGCGATTTCGCGATTGACGATGTGAGTTTACGTAGCGCCTGGCTCATTAAGCGCGCCTGCAGTCCGACATGATGGTCGCCCATCTCGCCCTCGAGTTCGGCGCGCGGCACCAGTGCCGCAACGCTGTCGATCACCAACACGTCGATAGCGCCCGAGCGCACCAACGTATCGGCAATTTCCAGGGCTTGTTCACCGGTATCCGGCTGGGAGATAAGCAATTCGTCGACATCAACTTTGAGCTTGCGGGCATAGATGGGATCGAGCGCATGCTCGGCGTCAATAAAGGCGCAAGTGCCGCCGTCCTTTTGCGCTTCGGCCAAAACTTGCAGTGCCAAAGTGGTCTTGCCAGAGCTCTCTGGACCGTAAATTTCAACCACGCGTCCGCGCGGCAAACCACCAATCCCAAGCGCGATGTCCAAGCCCAGCGACCCCGTTGAGATCGCATCGGCTTCGACGACACTACTCTGGAGGCCGAGCTTCATCACCGAGCCCTTGCCAAAAGAGCGCTCAATCTGGCTCAGCGCTGCGTCGAGCGCTTTTTGTTTGTCGCCATTTTCCATATTTTCGACCAGCCTAAGCGGAGACTCCGACATCGACGGCTCCTTCGTTATTTCACACAGGGGTATGCGATGCAATGAAGGGCCCAATGTACATACTTTGTTCTCATTGACAAGAATTATTTCATGTCATTGATATTAATATAAACATTCACTCGTGTTCTGTGTTTGTTTCAGCGCTATCAGACGCGCGGCGAATCCACCACGAAGCCGTGATCGACCAGTTCAAACAAGTAGCGGCGAGCCACTCTACCGTTGAGCGGCATTAGGATTAGCCGTTGCGCCCCCCGGCATTGCGCCTCCACGACCCGCATGCGACCCCAACTAAGTGGCCATTTTCTCAGCGCCGACCGCTTTGCAACCACCAACAATGATTCTTATCGATCGCGCCCGCCTATTTCGCTGCCCAGAACTCGTACTCGACCAGCATCCCCGGATCCGCCAGGCCGTCGACGACGCGCAGCGTCCCGCCGGAGGGTTTGACCACGACGTCGTCAAAGAACGTCGTAAACACGTTATAAATATCTGGATAGAGCTCGGACGACACGTCTTTGGTCAGGGTCAATTCAATGCGGAAAATGTCATGCTTCGAATATCCGGCTAGTTCAAGATAGGTGTTCAACGCGTCAAGAACGTAGCGAGTCTGTCCGATCGCATCACCGGGGTGCTGGAGCTTCCCGTCCTGGTCGATCGCGCCACGCCCGGCCAGCACAAAGAGTTCGTTGAACTCGGTCAGCTTAACGCCCCAATTGAACATCTTCGAAAAATCCGGTGCCGCCGGATTTGGGACCGCCGTCATAACCGCCATCGCAGACCTCCTGAATTGAGTAGCATCGCCCACCCGACCCCGATCCAGCTCACCGCCACGACGGAGCTATTTGTGCGACAACGTCAGCATAGATTTCGAGCGCACGCTTGCCATTGGGCGTGATTTCATACACCGCGCGCTCGTTGCGACGAAACCAACCGTAGACGTCGCGCTGCAGAATTTGCTGCGCCTTCTCGATCCCGGTCTCGGCTCTGATGGCACTGACTTTGGTCGGTCCTTTGGCGCCGAGCAGCGCGGCGCAGCGGAGTGCATCTTGGCGGTATGCCGTGACGATCGGGCGCTTACTCGAGCCACCCCGATTAGGGTCTCCCACGCGTTGTTGAAACTCGCGCAGCAACATGGCTTGCTGGCGTTTTGCCTTGCGCGGATGATAGGGCGCCGGATCGAGGTGAACCTCGACGACCGGTTCCCTGGCTTTGCGAACACGTATGGCGAGGAGCCCGAGTCCAAGCATGCGACAAAGCTTGGTGATGTCGCGCTGGTGACGCCGCCACATGCTCGATGCCGCATCGGTCGCCGCGAACGCTAGATAGACGGTCTCGCTAAGTGTCGTGCGGCGTACTCCTTGCAGTACCAGCGGCAGATTAAACGTCGTTTTGAGTTCGACCACGATCGGATCTTCGTCGCCACGAATCGCCACCACATCGCAATCGGCGATTTCGCTCTTCACCTCGTAGCCCTGATCTTCGAGAAACCGTTTAATCGGTGGATATAGATCGGTTTCGCGGAGATCAGGCATGGGCACAAATAAAGATCTATCTCGCGCCCTATACCATGTTTCTATTGAACTCGGGTTTCGCGCGCGCAGGCGGTCGATCGTGTAAGGGCGCCACCTCGCCGGCGCAACCGCACCGCATGCGGAGAATCAGACGTTGAGTTGGCGAACACTCCGGCCCAACGCAAAGCCGAACTGACAAATGGCGACGTTAACCCATCACGTCGTCAACCCGGGCTATCAACTCGTCTAACGTGAAAGGCTTGGGCAGGAACACGACCCCTTCATATTGGTCGAGGATTCCTTGCAATATATTCTCGCCGTAACCTGAAACCATGATGATTTTCGCCCGCGGCCGTCGTGCCCTTATTTCGCGCAGCAACGTCGCACCGTCCATGCCCGGCATCATCACGTCGGACAGCACGAGATCAACCTCCATCGCAAGATCATCAAGAATCTCGAGGGCGACATCGCCATTTTCAGCCTCGACGACGTCGTAGCCGCGTTTGCCCAGCGCACGTGCCGCGAAGCGCCGCACCGGGAGCTCGTCTTCAACCACCAGAACCGTCAACGTCGCCGCGGTAGTGCCGGTCATAGGCTGCGTGTTGACGGTGTCATCTGGCTTTTCATCTGCGTCATCGCGGCCGACGATGGGCAACATCACCCGCATTGCCGTGCCTGATCCGGCCGCGTCCGCGGCCACGATCTCGCCGCCGAATTGTTTGATGATACCGTATCCTGCGGCGAGGCCAAGATTGGCACTCGCGAAGGGCCCACTCGGCGAATAGAACGGCTCAAACATACGCTCGAGCTGCTCGTCGGGTAGGGCCCGGCCGCTGTCGACAAACTCGATGCATCGATAGCCGTCCTTGGCATCCCAACCGAGATCAGCAACGGTCGCCGCCCGCGCACGAACTGAGAGAGTGCCGCCTTCCGGCATTCGCTCCCGCGTGCTGATCGCGAGGTCGATCAAAACTTGTTCGAGCTGCGGGCGGTCTGCACGCACGTTCAACGGTTCGACAGCAACGTCGATGCTGATCGCAATATCGGATCCGACGACGCGGTCGAGCAGCGGTTCCAAATCGATAACGACGGCATTCAAATCAACCGGTTCCAACGCCGCCGCTGGTTGATCCGTGAACGCGGACAGACCCTGAACGAGTTCGGCGACCTGATCTACGCCACGACGAATTTCGATGATCTCATCACCTGCCGGGTCATTACCGTCGGAGCGTTCGAGCAGGAGATCGACGTTACCGACTATCGACGTCACACGATTGTTGAGGTTGTGCGCCAACCCAGCGGCTAACTGACGCACCGCCTGTAGTTTTTCGGCAACGAGCTGCTGACGATCGAGGCGCCGAACCTCGGTAACATCAACCGCGCTTATGACGAGTTCTGCCGGCCCGCCACCGTGTGAAACGCTTGCATAGATCCAAACCGATCGTTGCTCGTTGCTTCGCATCCTAACTTCAATCGGTGCGGACGAGGTGGTGCCGGTAACAGCATCGGCAATCAACGTCAGCACTCGCGCGCGATCCCGGGTATCGACCTCGTCGACGAGGCTGAACGCAGCCTCGGTGCTATCGGCAACAAAAAGGCGCAGAAAAGATGAATTGGCGTGATGCACACGCGCTTGACGATCGACCAGAGCCAGACCGATCGGCGTGCGCGCAATCGCGGCACCAAACCACTCACCGCCGCCACCGCCCGCTATCATCGCGGAGGATTGGCTTTCCTGGGTTTGTTGCGGCGTTCGCGTCATCGCGCTTCGGCGGCAGTCGGCTGCCAGCGCTGCTTTAACTGCATGACATAGCTGATGACTTCGGCCACCGCCTTGTAGTGCTCGATCGGCACCTCGTCGCCAAGTTCACAAGCCGCGAAAAGCGCTCGTGCAACAGGCGGATTTTCCACAATGGGGATGTAGTTTTTCTCGGCAAGATCGCGGATGCGTTGGGCCACCACATCGACCCCTTTGGCCACGACCTTTGGCGCCGTCATCACATCGGGCTTGTATTCAAGCGCGACAGCGAAATGAGTCGGGTTGGTGATGATGACGTCTGCATCGGGAACCGCAGCCATCATGCGCTGTCGCGCGCGCTGCAAGCGTACCGACCTGATACGCGCCTTAACCTGCGGATCACCCTCAATTTGCTTATGCTCATCCTTGACCTCCTGTTTCGTCATGCGGAGGCCTTTGATGTGCTCGAACTTCTGGTAAATGACATCGGCAATCGCAACAACGAGCATGACCGCAAGGGTTGCCACCAGCATGGTCAACGCCTCGCGCTTGAGGACGTTAAAAATTTCGATCGTTTCAATGGCAACGAGCTGGGGCAGCATGTTGCGGTCTGGCCAAACAAAGAACGCGATCACTAAGAAGATGATCGAAATTTTTATCAATCCCTTCAGAAACTCGACAACTTGACGCAGCGCGAACAATTTCTTGGCGCCCTTGATCGGGTCGAGTTTGCTGAGCTTGGGCTTCATCTTCTCAGCGGTTAACACCGGCATGTGCTGTACGAAGTTGGCTGCCAAAGCGAGAAACATTAGCAACGCGAATACCGGCCCGAGGATCCCCAGCATCGTGCCGGCGGTTGCTTTTGCCAGTAGGACGAGATGGTTGAAATCCATCGGAACCAGATGCGGTTGCGCGATGAAGGTAACGACAGTTTCGCGGATCTGATTCGCCATGTTGGGCGCGAGCAGCCCAAGCACCATGGTTGCCCCCAGGATCATGAACCAATGGTTGACCTCCTGGGACTTGGGAAGTTGGCCCTTTTTCTCCGCGTCGGAAAGGCGCTTCCCCGTCGGTTCCTCTGTTTTTGATGATTTATCTTGATCTTCCGACATGCCCCGTCCCTACATCAGGAATTGGGCGAGGCCGCGCTCGAAATGATCGAGGAACCACACCATGATCGCACCGAGCGAGACCATCAGTACGAAGAAAGCGGCGATGATTTGCAGCGGCAGGATGATGAAAAAGACGTGCATCTGGGGCATCAGGCGCGCCATCAAACCCATGCCCATATAGAGGACCAAACCATAGACGATGAATGGCGCGGCAATCTGCATACCGACCTTGAACGAACCAGCGACAAAATTGACCGCCGCTTCCATGAAGTCCTGGAGCGGCGGCAATGCCGCTGGCGGAAACAGCTCGTAGCTGTCGACCATCGCCTGCAACATCATGAAATGAAGGTTGGACGCAAAGATCAAAACCGTACCGATGATGATCATCAGCGTCGCCACCAGGGCGCTTTGCGTACCTTGGGTGGGGTCCACCGTCGACGCGTAAGCGAGGCTGCTCTGAAACGCGATAATCGTTCCCGCGACATGCAACGCGCTGATCAACAAGCGCGCCGACGCACCAATCAACAGGCCCACTGCGGCCTCGCCGCTGATCATGAAGACAAGTTCGAGCGGCGACGCGGGTTGACCCGGCAGCAGGTGAACCACGACCGGCGCGACCACCAGCGTCAATACGAATGCCAGGGTGAAGCGCACCCGCTGCGAAATATAGATCTCGCCGAATCCGGGTATGACCATCAATGTGGCGGCGAGCCGCACAAAAACGAGCAGCGTCGAGAAAAGGTCGGCCGGTAGAATTTGCGCCAGCATGGCGCGGTCAGACCGGTGCGCCCGCGACGATTCTCTGCGCGATCCGTTCCATAAAAGACATCAGCGAGGTCATCATGAAGGGCAGTAGAAGCAACAACGATGCGAACACCGCGAGGATCTTGGGCACGAACGTAAGCGTCATTTCCTGTAGCTGGGTAAGTGCTTGAAACAACGCGATCATTAGGCCGACCGACAATCCGACGAGCATCACCGGGCCGGACACGCGCAACAGAACCGTGATCGCGTCACGCGCAACATCAAGAACATCGGGAGGAGTCATCGGCCGTCGCCCTTAGATCGGGGTTTTAATGATTTCCTGATAGGATTGGATCATCCGATCACGAAGCGCCATTACGGTATCGAGCGTGACTTCCGCGTTCGAAACAGCGGTCACGATGTCGACCAGTTCGGCATCGTTGGTAATCGACTTCAGCGCCATCTTTTTCGGACTGGTTGCCGTTGGCGACTGCGGTTTCACCGACCTCCGACAGCATTGCCGCGAAGCTCTGGCCGGAGGTTGGCATGCTCGGCTTGGACGGGGCCGCGGGATCCGGCCGCATCAGATTTCCCGGCGGGGTCAGCGCCGCGGTGACGATTTTGTCGACCATTTGTCAGTCTCCAGTTCAGGTTTCTCGGGTTGTGGGTTGGAGCTCGATAGTGGGGAAGTCAGCAGCTAGCGCATCAGTTCAATGGTGCGATTGATCATCGTGCGCGCTGTTTCAATCATGTTCAGATTTGCCTCGTAAGTACGCTGCGCCTCTTTCATGTCGATCGCTTCAATCAAACCGTTGACGTTGGGCAATGAGAGTCCGACTCGAAACTCTATGTTTGATAACAGTACCTTGCGAGCCGCCTTGTGAGGAGTCGGATGTTGGCGACAAGAATCCATGCCTGTGCGGAGGCGATTGATTTCTCCCAATCCTTGGCCAGTCGACGGCATCGGTTGAGCCAGGCGAAGGTCCTCTCGACGACCCATCGTCTGGGCAGGAGCTCGAAGCCCTGGGCGGTGTCTGAGCGCTTGATGATCTCGAGCTTCCAGCGGCCGATGTCCTCAAGGGCGCCCTCGAGTTTCGGTCCCGCGTAGGCGGCGTCGGCGAAGAGGTGACGCAGCCGGGGGAAGCGATGACGATCGATTTGAGGACCTCGGGCGCGCCGTCGCGGTCCTGGATATCGGCTGCGTGCACGATCAGGCCGACCAGCAGGCCGAGTGTATCGGTGACGATGTGACGCTTGCGGCCCTTGATCTTCTTGCCCGCGTCATAGCCCCGAACACCACCGCTTTCCGTGGTTTTCACGCTCTGGCTGTCGATCACCCCGGCGCTCGGGCCGGCCTCGCGTCCTTCCAGCTCCCGGGCCGCCATGACCAGGTGATGGTTGATGCTCTCCAGCAGGCCGTTGGAGCGCCAGTCGTAGAAATAGCGCTGGACCGTGGAAGGCGGAGGGAAGTCGTTCGGCAACATCGCCCACTGGCAGCCCGTCGAGGCCATGTACATGACCGCATCCATGACATGGCGCAGGTCCGTCGTCCTCGGCCGGCCGATCTTCTTGCGCGGCGGCATGAGCGGCGCGATCAACGCCCACTCTCGATCCGTCAGGTCGCTTGCGTAGCGCCCGCCACGGCGCTCATAATTCGGGCGAGTGATTTCGGTCCACATGTTGTGCCTCCTCGTTTGCTTTGACACAACCGAGTAAGCCACAACCGACTGAAATCACTCAACTAGTTTCGGGTTGGCCTCTGAGAGTCCGACTCGAAACTCTATGTTTGATAACAGTACCTTGCGAGCCGCCTTGTGAGGAGTCGGATGTTGGCGACAAGAATCCATGCCTGTGCGGAGGCGATTGATTTCTCCCAATCCTTGGCCAGTCGACGGCATCGGTTGAGCCAGGCGAAGGTCCTCTCGACGACCCATCGTCTGGGCAGGAGCTCGAAGCCCTGGGCGGTGTCTGAGCGCTTGATGATCTCGAGCTTCCAGCGGCCGATGTCCTCAAGGGCGCCCTCGAGTTTCGGTCCCGCGTAGGCGGCGTCGGCGAAGAGGTGACGCAGCCGGGGGAAGCGATGACGGATCGATTTGAGGACCTCGGGCGCGCCGTCGCGGTCCTGGATATCGGCTGCGTGCACGATCAGGCCGACCAGCAGGCCGAGTGTATCGGTGACGATGTGACGCTTGCGGCCCTTGATCTTCTTGCCCGCGTCATAGCCCCGAACACCACCGCTTTCCGTGGTTTTCACGCTCTGGCTGTCGATCACCCCGGCGCTCGGGCCGGCCTCGCGTCCTTCCAGCTCCCGGGCCGCCATGACCAGGTGATGGTTGATGCTCTCCAGCAGGCCGTTGGAGCGCCAGTCGTAGAAATAGCGCTGGACCGTGGAAGGCGGAGGGAAGTCGTTCGGCAACATCGCCCACTGGCAGCCCGTCGAGGCCATGTACATGACCGCATCCATGACATGGCGCAGGTCCGTCGTCCTCGGCCGGCCGATCTTCTTGCGCGGCGGCATGAGCGGCGCGATCAACGCCCACTCTCGATCCGTCAGGTCGCTTGCGTAGCGCCCGCCACGGCGCTCATAATTCGGGCGAGTGATTTCGGTCCACATGTTGTGCCTCCTCGTTTGCTTTGACACAACCGAGTAAGCCACAACCGACTGAAATCACTCAACTAGTTTCGGGTTGGCCTCTGAGATATATCCATCGGCGTTGGCACCGGGATGGCCGGGATCGTAGCGTTTGCCAAATTCCGATTTATCAAAAGTACGTTTGTCGATGGTGACGAGTTCCGCACCGAGTTGTCGATCAAGCACTCCTTTGAAGGTGATGATCTTGCGCCGGTAAGGCAGTTGGTCTGGCGCCTGCGGCACCGAATTGGCGTTGGCGACGTTTTCCGCAATCATCCGGGACCGTTCGCCTTGAACCCGCATTCCCGATGCCGAGATGAACATCGACTTGATTAGTTCCATCATCGCAATGTTTCCCTAGCCCGGCTCAGCCGGCTTAGCGCCTCTTTCCAATCGCGGTTTTGATAAAGCCAATGTTCTTTTTGTAGATCGACGTCATCATCTGATATTCGATTTGGGTCTCCGCAACTTTCATCATCTGTTCCTCAAGAACGACGGCGTTGCCGGCAGGCGCTACCTCGTAGGGATCCCGCTGCTCGTTGGAACGGAATTGAGCGCTTGAAATTTTGGGGCTGATATGTCCCTGGCGGGTCGAAGAAACCCGAAGCTTGCGTTGGGCGGCCGCGACTTGTCGCGAGAAGTCGACCTCCTTTAGGTCCTTAGGCACATAGCCCGGCGTATCCGCGTTAGCGATGTTTTCAGCCAGGATCTTCTGGCGCTGGGTTAACCAGGCCATTTTTCCTTTTAGCTGAGCAAAGATCGGGATCTTGGCGAGATCCATTGGCGCGGCACCACGGCTTGTTACCCCAGAAGTGGGCATTTTCTGCCGGGAGACTTAAGAAAGCGTGAACGCCGCCACCGCTACGGCCATCGCGGCAGTAATGTGGTGTGATTTTGGACGTCGTCGCGGTTAAGGCATGCGCGGTCGGAACAATTCCTGGATGAAGGCACAGTCTGGCTTGGTCCCGCTTTCACACGTCTTGACCAGATCAACCAGCGTCTCTTCAAGCTTGTGCAGATCTGCGATTTTTTTCCGCAGATTTCTAAGATGAACCGTGGCGATGCCTTGCGCCTCCTCACAACTATAGTCACCACGATCAACCAGCGTTAAGAGCTCTTGGACACTGTTGAGTGGGAAACCCATCTCGCGCGCCCGCAAGATGAAGCTGAGCCGGCCGGCATGGTGATCTTCATAAACCCGGTGGCCACCTGCGCTGCGGCCTGGCTTCGGCATGATGCCGCGACGCTCGTAGTAGCGTACGGTTTCGTGGTTGCAGCCTGCGCGTTTCGCTAGTTCACCAATTGAGTAACCCGAATGCATAAGACGCCTGCCTGAACAGTAATTGCTCTTGATCCTGTAGTGGCTACAGGTTCTATCATCGTTGGTGGATTGGCGCGGACGAAACGCTCGAGGTAACGAAGATGTTCAAAGTTGGGATTCTAGGATCGATCGTCGCGGCACTATGCTGCTTCACCCCTCTTCTCGTGTGGGTGCTGCCCGCGGTCGGCCTGGCCGGTTGGCTTACATGGATCGACTTTCCGATTTTCGGCGTTTTGATCTTTTTCCTGGCACTTACCGGCTATGGACTAAGGCGCCGAAAACGCGACACGCCGGGTTTGGCGGCGGCCGATAAGCTATGACGGATCCGATCGCTTACGTCGCTGAATCGAGCGTGACCTGCCCGTCTTGCGACCAGGTCACAACCGAACTGATGCCTGCCGACGCCTGTATCTTTGCTTACATCTGTCCGGTCTGCGGAACTGAAATACGCGCGACCGCGGGCCGCTGTGTGTATTGCGCCCACGGCAGCGTGCCGTGCCCGCCGGTGCAGATCGCGGAAGCCAAGGGCGAGCAGGCGCATTGCTGTCGCGGACCCAGCCACGGACAGGAGGCCAATGGCTGACCCCCAGCAGGGTCGATCTGATTGGGTAGAGAGTGGCTATCTCTATGCCTGGGGGTTGTCGAAGATCGTGCTGGTCGTTGGTTTCGTCCTGCCAGATCCCATTCGCATCCTGGTTCGCGCGACGGCATTGGTTTGGATGGGGGTTGTTTGTTTTGCAAATGCGCGACGCTGCGGTCGAACGCACTGCGTCTTCACAGGGCCCTTCTATCTACTGATGGCAGCCGCGGTTCCCGTCCACGGATTTGGCGTGGTAAGCCTTGGCGAAAGCGGTTGGCTGTGGATCGGCCTCACCACGGTGGCTGGCGCAGCGCTTCTATGGATCGTGCCGGAGCGCCTGTTCGGCCCCTATCTTCGGCTTCACACCGTCGCTAACCGCTGAATCGTTGCGTTGAACGGTAACCTAATCGCGCGCGACGACGGCGATGGCGGCGCCGGTCATGATCGTTCCGCCGATGCGATGAACAACCCGCATCGCACGGGCATTTCTGATCATGCCGCGCGAGCGGGCGGCGAAAACGACATAACCGACAAGGACAAGGCCGTAGATCACCACCACAACGCACGCCAATTCCGTGAATCCAACCCAGCCGATAGCCGGCAAATCAATCACTGTCGGCAGCAACGCTAGGTAAAACAGCATCGTCTTGGGGTTGCCGAGTGTAAGGGCAAAACCGCCCAAGACGCCCATAAACTGCTGAACGTCGGCATCGAGGCGGGGCTCGCCGCCCCATGGAGATACGGCCGGCGCGGTCCAAAGTTTCCAGCCTAGATAAAGCAGGTAGGCGGCGCCGAGATATTTGATTGCCACGAAGAGGGGATGAAATACCTCGGCCAAGGCGACCAATCCGAATACCGCACACGTCAGCCAAACGAGATCGCCGAGTAAAAGCCCGAGGCAAAAATACGGCGTGCCGCGAACGCCTTTACCGATCACCCGAGCAACCAGCGCGACGATCGCCGGCCCGGGGGAGGCGCAGGCGATACTGAACACCGCAGCAAAAACGAGCAGTCCGTCCAACGACATTAGCGGATGCCTCCGGGTTTAGCGCGTCGCCGTTTTTGGCCACTTGTCACGCCACGGCGCCAATTCTTCGAAGGTTTTGCAGATTCGCATGACGGTCCAGTCATCGTATCGCCGACCGACAAGCTGTAGTCCGACCGGTAATCCAGCCCGAGTAAAGCCAGCCGGAACCGACGCAGCCGGCTGACCGGTCGCGTTAAATGCTGCGGTTAGACCAAACCAACGCGTGGCCCCTTCCGGGACCTTAAGCCAGCGCGTTGGCGCGTCCTGCCCAATCGGAAACGCCACTGTTGGCGTGGTTGGCAAGGCTAGAATATCAACTTTCGCAAAATGCCTGCGCAAGGCTTCTGAGATGCGACCAATGCCAAGTGCTGCGTCAGCCAGAGCAAACGGCGACATTGTCGCTGCCGCCCTCTCAACGACGTCGCCCAGCCCCGGGTCGATATGTTTTTGCCAGTCGGGGAAACCTGTGACAGCCCGGCCGATTCCGGCACGTATGGCAATGCCTATGGTCGATTCCAGCGGATCCTCGATATTAATTTTAAGCGGCACGATCGTGCACCGCGCATCAGCAAATTTCTGTACCGCTCGTTCGCAGATACGCACGACCTCCGCATCGGCCTTGAGGAAGCCAAGGTCCGGCGCCCAGCCGATCCTCAGTCCTTCCAGCGGTGCCGGGTCACCCTCGGCAATCGTGTCCGCCGGCAGCGAGTGCGGATCGCGTTCGTCGGGCCCGGCTAGCACCCGGTAGAGTAAGGCGGCATCGTCAACTGTGCGGGTTTGCGGACCGAGATGGCCGATCCGGCCATTCGGTGCAACAGGCGAATTGGGGATGCGGCCGTAAGACGCTTTGAAGCCGAACGTGCCGGTAAAAGAGGCCGGAATACGAATCGAGCCGCCGCCATCCGAGCCGATGTGAAACGGCCCAAATCCCACCGCGGTAGCCGCTGTTGCCCCGCCGCTCGAGCCGCCTGGCGTGCGTTCGAGATTCCACGGGTTGCGGGTCTCTGGAAACAAAACGTTCGAACTTGCGCCCTTCCAGCCGAGTTCAGGCGTGTTGGTCTTGCCAGTGATGATCGCGCCAGCTTTGCGCAGGCGTTCGATGGCGGGCGGGTCTTGTTTAGGAACATCGTTCCGGAAGAACCAAGAGCCACGCGTACATGGCATGCCCTTTACCAAGATCAGGTCTTTGATTGAGATGGGAAGGCCGTGCAGCAGCCCCAGCGGCTCGCCGCTCATCATCGCTCTTTCGGCCTTGCGAGCTGCGCCTTCGCGCCGCGGCGATCAAGGTGAACAAAGGCGTGGATTTTAGGATCAAGCCGATCGATTCGCGCCAATAAGTGATCAAGAAGTTCGATCGGCGATAATTTGCGCTGACCGATCAGCGCCCTGAGCTCGACCGCAGAAAGTTTATAGAGCTCGCTTTTACCTGTTCGCGCCATCTTGCTCTCCCTGGAGTAACCTCAACCGTCCGACTAAACGGTTTTCCTTAGCCGGCGCCGTTTATAGTTTGTTAAGCATAACCCGCCAATATCTCAGGCGATAAGGATACCCGCACCGTTCGCGGGCATCACATGGTAGCAACGGAGTGGATCCCTCGTGAGCAAAGGCAACGACGGTAAATCCGAGGTCGATAAGGCTGTGCCGAGCCCGACAACGGACCGCGCTGCAAAGAAAGCTCGCCAAATCGCGGTCGCTCTTCAATACGAACCGGAGCGCCAGTCGGCGCCGCGGGTCGTCGCTACCGGAAAGGGCGCAGTTGCGGAACAAATTCTCGCGATTGCGTTCGCCAACGGGGTGAAGGTTCGCGAAGACGCCGACCTTGCGGAGATACTGTCGGTCCTCGAAGTGGACAGCATAATCCCGGTGGAGGTGCTCGCAACGGTCGCTGAGATCCTCGCGTATGTATACCGCGCAAACGGCGCGGATTTGCCCGAGATGAGGCCACAATGACCGATGCCGATAGCAACAAAGTGATCGCCGAATATGTCGAGCTGCAAAAGCTCATGGGAGAAGCCCGACGGCGAATGATGGAGGGTGAGCGCTTAAGCCTCGCCACGATCACCAAACGCACCCAGAAATTTTGCGATCATGTGACGTCTCTCATTCCAGAGGAACGCATTCGTTTCGCAGATCGCTTGGGTTCGCTGGTGACCGATCTCGACCTGCTGGAAGTGCAGCTACATGCCCAGCAGGAAGCAATCGCCGCTCAGTAAGCCGACACACCTCCAGCATCGACTGTCCCACCGAACCTTATCGGTATGGAATTCACCGATTATCTCCGCTTTGTCGCGGCCCTGGCCTTTGTGGTGGGCCTGATCGGCATACTGGCGGTGGGCGCGCGACGCTTCGGGATGACCCCGAAGATCACCCGCAAAGCAGGGCAGCGCGGCAGTCGCCTGTCGATCGTCGACATGCTGTCGGTCGATGGCAAGCGACGCCTGGTCCTGCTTCGCCGCGACGATGTCGAACACCTGGTGATGCTAGGGCCAAACACGGAAACACTTATTGAAGGCGGAATCGAAGCGGACCAAACACCGATCGAGGGACGTTCTCCGACCGGCGAGGACGACGATCGCGGAGTCATGAAACTGCGTGGATTGCCGTCGCTAAGTCGGTTTAGGTCATCGGGAGACTGATGTGAACATTCGCCCCAGTCTGCTGATCATCGTGTTCACCCTGGCGCTGCTCCCATCAGCCGCTTTGGCCCAGCAGTTCAATTTGGATCTTGGTGAATCCGGCCCCCTAACCGGACGTCTCATCCAGCTTATCGTGCTGGTAACCGTGCTCGCGCTGGCCCCGTCAATCCTCGTCGTTCTGACCTCATTTACCCGCATCGTTATCGTTCTGTCGTTGCTGCGGAGCGCGATGGGTGTTCAACAAACGCCGCCCAACGTCGTGCTGATCAGCCTGGCGTTATTTCTCACAGCGTTCGTGATGGCGCCGACCCTGCAACGTGTTTATGACAACGGCGTCGCGCCGTTAATCAATGAGGAAATTGAAGAACGCGAGGCATTCGATCGGTCGATCGCGCCGATCCATGAATTTATGCGCCGCCATGTCCGCGACGCCGACCTCGAAACTTTCATGGATATGGCCAAGATCGAGCAGCCGGAAACAGCCGAGGACACCCCGCTGAGGGCGCTGATCCCGGCATTCTTGATCAGCGAACTCAGGCGCGCTTTCGAGATTGGGTTTTTGCTGTTTATCCCCTTCCTCATTATCGACATGGTGGTGGCGTCGGTTTTGATGTCGATGGGTATGATGATGTTGCCACCCATCATCATTTCGCTACCCTTCAAACTGATCTTTTTCGTTCTGGTCGATGGCTGGAAGCTCGTCTCGGAGAGCCTCGTGCAGAGTTTTGGGTAAATCGTTGCCAACCCAAACGCACCGTCCCTTCTCTACTGATTGTTCATTTCATCAACTTCGCAACGCGCGTGCGCGCCCGCGCCGCGGGCAAATGCGATCGCCCGGTTGGCAAAGGATTGGGCGTTGCCCACGTAGGTTTGCAGCCGCCGAACATATCGGTTGGCGTCGTCACGATATTTCTTGAAAACACCCTTCGGACAAGCCTCACGGCCGGTTAGCCTTTGGGTCGCAACGCAGCTCGGCATTTTCGGGCGGTTAAGAGTACCCGGCGGTCGCGGTTGACTCTCGGTGAACGATGGGACGGCGCACGCGGCGTGCGCGCGCTCTGCGTTCGCTAAAACAACCGTGACGACAAACACGATCATCACCCACAGCGACAACCTGCGCATAGATGCTTCCCTCGGTATTGCCGCACGGCTATCCATGCAGTGCCGCAGATCATACAGTCTCGATTCTCCTCGCCCGGAGAAATTCGAACGGCGCGGGAAAGCCGGCCGCAGGCTAGCGTCCGCTTGGCAAGATATCTGGCGTGAGAGAGAACAACATGGACCAGCGCATCGGAATCGTCGGGTTCGGTTATCTCGGCGAGGCGCTGTGGCGGCGAGCAACGAACACGCCAGACCGGGCACAGGTCGTGTTCGTCCATAATCGCACGGCCGCACGATTGTCGAACGTTCCTCGCAATCTAGTGCTGGACAATCTGGTCGACGCGCCCGCCCGCGCCGCCGACTTGATTGTCGAAGCTGCCCATCCCGATGTGACGCGCAGATATGGCGCGGCCTTCCTTGAGGCCGCCGACTACATGCCCCTTTCGGTCACCGCCCTTGCTGACGACGCCTTACGCGCTCGATTGCTCGAGGTTGCGGCGGGCTCTGGACACCAACTCTTTCTACCGGTCGGCGCGCTGGTTGGAGGCGATAGCCTCTACGTGAACCGGAAGATGTGGCGCGATGTCACGATCACGTTTCGCAAGAACCCCGTCAGTATCGATGCCTCCGAAAGCGGGATCAGCACGCAAGCCGCAACCCAGCCCTCGGTCCTGTTCGAGGGATCAGCGCGCGAGATTGCCGCCAAATATCCGCGCAACGTCAACACCATGGTGACTTGCGCGCTATTGTCGGTCGGACTGGACCGCTGCCGCGCCCGGCTAATTTCAGACCCAACGCTGCAACAAGGTATCGCCGAGGTCGAAGCGTGGGGCACGGACGGGAGCTACATCAAAACCGAAAAACGCCAACCCATGGCGGGCGTTTCGGGTACCGAGATGATTGAGACGGCATGGCGCTCCGTGACCGCAGCGTTAGGCGGCCACGACCCGCTTCATCTCGTCTAAAACAGGCAGTCGACCAGCACAGCCGCAAAGGGGCTTGCGAACGAACCCGGATGGTCGCTTCGTGGCTACAACAGGGCGTAATGCATACCCTTGGAGATCGGCGGAAGGCCCGTCACGATCTCAGCCCAATTCTCGCCGCCATCCTCGCTGGCCCACACCTCACCCGTCACCGTCGCGCCGAAAATCGAAAACGACGCCCCCCAATCCTCCAAAGCCACGGCTTGGAAGGATGGTTTTAGCCGATCCGGCAGACCATTTCGTAACTGCGTCCACGTCTTACCACGGTCGATACTTTTTGAGATCCGCGATCCCGTCGTTCCGCGTTCACCCCACTCACCAGGCTGTGTCTCAGCGGCCGTGATGAAGATCGTGTCGGTTTCTTTGGGGTTCACGAGCACAAAATCTGGATAGCCTCCGATCTCATGCTTGGTGTCGGTCCGATGTTCCCAGGTCGCGCCGCCGTCGGCGGTAACATAGGTGCCATCTCCGCCGGTGAGATAGATCTGGTCTGGATTTGTCGGGTCGATCGCTGTCCGGTGCACATCGTCATCCATGCCGGAAATAATGGCGAAAGTTGCTCCGCCGTCAGTGCTTTTCAACAACCCGCCCTGCTCGATGCTGACGAACAGTGTGTTGGGATCGGTCGGATCAAAGTTGATGTGCTTTGTGTGCGCGAGGTGGGGCGGCGCCGGAAATGTCCAGCTTGACATGTCTACCGCCCGCATCGCCGGCAATTCGGACCAATTGCGGCCGAGATCATCGCTACAGAAAAGGTGCGCGGGTTCAGTCCCCGCGTAGATCCGGCTGGTGCCATTGCGGCGAGCAGCTGCCAGGCTATAGACATCTGTTTCAGAAAGGCCGTTGTCGCGGCGTTCCCAACTACCACCGCCATCCTCGCTGACGAACACGGCATCCTGAGTGGCGCCGGCGACGATCGCGCCGCTCATCGGTTCAATAAGTAGTGCATGGATATGCTTGTCGGTCAGCCAGCGGTCGGTCGGGCGCCAGTTCGAGCTACCCGGATCGCGCGCGATCCGAACAATTCCTTCCTTCGTACCGATTAGGATTTCGTTTGCGGGTGATGACGACGTGAAGGTGGTATCGCCACCGTGCGACAGTGTTATGGCCATGAGAATCTCCTTTTCCCTAGCCTGAGTATATTCGTTGAGCGGACCCGCGTCGCGAACCGCGAAACCTGAGCAACACTCGCGTCACAAAAATGTACCGCAAATTTTGGTTTGCTAGCTAATTACTTAACTGACGTTTGGCGGCTTCGTAGTACCCAGCCATGAAGGCATCTACGGTGTCGAGGGTGGCAACCTGTTGGGATAATTCTCGGAAGGCTGTTTTGGTACGATCGAAATTACCCGTCAATAGATCAAAACCGCTCGCGTTAGCGCCGGCCTGCATTTTTTCGTTGTATCGCCGCCGCAGGCTATCGAGACCGGCGCGGTTGTCTTCGAACGTAAGCGCGACCGCGACACGAAGAACCTGGGTCTGTTCGATCTCTCCGAGCGGCGCCTCCGCTTTCCAACGATCTCCTAAAATGCTCTCGAGACTCGCGGCAACCTTGACCCATTCCTTGCGCCGCCAGTGTATTTCGGATCGGATCAATTCGGCGCTTCGCGTCGCATCGGCCTCGATCAATTTGAGCGCTTCGTCATCGCGTTCGAGTTCGACCAACGCCCGGGCCTCGAGTTGACGGCGTTCTGCGTCCAGTTCCTTAGAGTCCGACTCGAAACTCTATGTTTGATAACAGTACCTTGCGAGCCGCCTTGTGAGGAGTCGGATGTTGGCGACAAGAATCCATGCCTGTGCGGAGGCGATTGATTTCTCCCAATCCTTGGCCAGTCGACGGCATCGGTTGAGCCAGGCGAAGGTCCTCTCGACGACCCATCGTCTGGGCAGGAGCTCGAAGCCCTGGGCGGTGTCTGAGCGCTTGATGATCTCGAGCTTCCAGCGGCCGATGTCCTCAAGGGCGCCCTCAAGTTTCGGTCCCGCGTAGGCGGCGTCGGCGAAGAGGTGACGCAGCCGGGGGAAGCGATGACGGATCGATTTGAGGACCTCGGGCGCGCCGTCGCGGTCCTGGATATCGGCTGCGTGCACGATCAGGCCGACCAGCAGGCCGAGTGTATCGGTGACGATGTGACGCTTGCGGCCCTTGATCTTCTTGCCCGCGTCATAGCCCCGAACACCACCGCTTTCCGTGGTTTTCACGCTCTGGCTGTCGATCACCCCGGCGCTCGGGCCGGCCTCGCGTCCTTCCAGCTCCCGGGCCGCCATGACCAGGTGATGGTTGATGCTCTCCAGCAGGCCGTTGGAGCGCCAGTCGTAGAAATAGCGCTGGACCGTGGAAGGCGGAGGGAAGTCGTTCGGCAACATCGCCCACTGGCAGCCCGTCGAGGCCATGTACATGACCGCATCCATGACATGGCGCAGGTCCGTCGTCCTCGGCCGGCCGATCTTCTTGCGCGGCGGCATGAGCGGCACGATCAACGCCCACTCTCGATCCGTCAGGTCGCTTGCGTAGCGCCCGCCACGGCGCTCATAATTCGGGCGAGTGATTTCGGTCCACATGTTGTGCCTCCTCGTTTGCTTTGACACAACCGAGTAAGCCACAACCGACTGAAATCACTCAACTAGTTTCGGGTTGGCCTCTTAGGCAAATTCACCCAGCGCGAGGCCCGCAGGATACGCAAAGCCTGCGACGGTTTCTGATCGAGCAAATGAATCACGGCGAGGCGTGCGCCCACGCGTGCCTTGGGCTCACCCCGCAAGCGGAACTTGACCTGGTGATCCAAAAGTTGCGCCGCACCATCAAGCAGATCGACCGCAGCCATCCGGTCGGCGAGTATTCGGATCATTTGGTCGCCGTCGCGCCCGCCCGGTGTTAGCTCACGAAAATCGAAGAACAACGCAAGCGCATTGATTGGATCTAGGTTGTTGGCGCGGCCGTTGAGGAATAAGTCACGGAATAGTTCATCCATCCGACTGCCGGCCTCTTTGGAGGCGTCATCATCGGGGAAGTAAGTGATGATTTCGCGCAACGACTTCAGCGCATCGGAGAAACGCTCCTGATCGATGTGCAAATTGGCGACGCGATTGAGCACCTTGAATTCGTAGTCGCCACCGCGCCACGCAAAGCGCAACGCTTCCAGCCGTTTGATCGCCTCGTCGGGCTTGATTTCGTCGTACTTTAGCTGCAGTTCGGTCTTCAGGTAATTGCCTTCGGCGCGGCCAAGACGGTCGTCGTAAGCGATTGCCGTGGCCACAGCTTCCATTGCCCCCAACGGATCCTCGAGGACGTCCTTGGCGCGCGCGACCAGCAGTTGAGCCTGGGCACGCAAAGCATCCGTCGGAGCTTCGGCAACGAGCGACGTGAGGATCAAATCGGTGGATTCAAAATCCTCCTGCTCTAAGGCTGCTTTTACAGCAGCAATGCGCAGGGTTGCACGCTCCTTTGGTGGGAACAGGGCGAACGCGTTTTCACCAGCGATGATGAATTCCTGATGCGCCTCAAGCCAATTCTCGTGGAACGCATGCCAGGCGCCGCGCCAGAGGTGGATGCCGGGATCACCGTCGAGCGCACTATAGAAAATATCGGGCTCCGCCTCGTCGTAGCGCTTCATCTGCATCTGCGCTACGCCACGTATGCCACGAAACACAGGATCTTCGACCGCGAGGGGATCATTTTCGACGACCAATCGCATAACGCCCAAAGCCTCAACGGCCATGCTGTTGGCGAAGTAGAGCTTGGTGAGATCCCAGCGCGGCGGATTTCGCAGGGCGCGTACGGTAACGACAGCCTTGCTGGTGGCCTCATCACGCGCTTCCATGAAGGTCTGCCCCGGCCGTTGACGCCATTCGGCGAAGCGGAAAATAGAGTCCGGCAACGACGGTTTTGCGGCTTCTTCGCCCTCTTTACTGGCATCCGATTCGGAACTGCCCGTTTGACTTTGAGCCGCCGGCTCGACCGCCGGGCGGGGGCTTACGGCTGAACCACCGAGCGTTGAGCTGCCCGCCACCGTATCTGATATTAGCAGCCCGCTGTCGCTAGAGACTTCGACGCCACTGCGCACCAAGCGGACGCCGATATCATCGGCAAACGGGGTCACGACTACGCCTCGCGAGGAGGCTGCGATAGCAAACTGTAGGAACGACCGGCCGGCAACGACACCGCTCGGTGAATTAACCGGCACCACGAACATCGTATCTCCAACTTCCGGATCCTCGACGGTGAGTCGGTTGCCGGTCTTGTCCACGGCAAGAACGACCCGCGCACCAAGCTGAGAATCGGGTTCCCGCCGGACGATCACGGGTGCTCTGGGGGGAACGACGCGCGGGACTAATTCCAGCGCCCAATCGTCAGCATCGGTCACCCACAATGGAAACAGGTCATCTCGAGCCCGGATCCGTAACACGGTGGCGCTGATATGCGGTCGCTGTTCGACCAAAAATACGCTTTCGGCCAACCTCTCGGGAATCTCGTCGACGTTGGTGGGAATTTTTGCGTCGATAACCAACCACAGGTATCCGGCGCGCGGGAATACTGCGGTGGCGACACCAGGCACAGGTGTCACTTCGATCCGCGGCACATCCGCGGTCCCATCGATACTCACTTGGATAGCCTCCGGCAGTTTGGCCGGCGGCTCCGGTGGCGGCGCGATATCAGCCGCGACAACCGTTTGCTCCCCGTCGGCTTCGCCGTCATCACCGCCCTCTTCCGCCGAAATCTCCGGGCGGATGTTTGAGGACGAAGCTGACGCGGCTTGCTTGACGGCCGCCGGTATCAACGGAGTTGGGGCGCGAGTTGCCGCCGGGCGGGTTGAAACCACCGCTTCGGTTGCCGCGCTGGCACGTTTTTTCTTATTCGGATCAACCGGGCTTTTGGTTTTGGGTCCTGTTGAAGCTATCTGAGCGCGAGACGGACTCGGGCCGCCCGACAAGATATCGACGACGACCTTGGTTCCGGCCCGAAAATGGCGCATGCGCGCGTCGGCAGGGACTGCAATATTAATTTTCAGTTGGTTATCGGCGCGCCGTTGGGTGATTGTTTTGATCCGCTGTGGCGGCCGTTTTGCGATGCCGGCAATCGCCGCCAGCGATTCGCTCTGAAACGAAAGATTGATTGACTCGCCGGATTTGTTAGCGGTGTAGTTTGTATTGGCGGACCAATCGAACACCAGGCGCGTGTATCCCGCGTGCAAGCCGGTTCGCACGCCAACCTCGGAGTTTTGAGCCGCCCTCGCTTGAACCCGCGTCGGTTGGTCCGGCTTATTCTGGGCCGTATTGGGTTTGCCTGGAGGGTCTTGGTCAATCAAATCAACCACGATGGAGTTTCCGCGCCGCCGGGTTTGCAAACGAAATTCCTTGGTAAGCGCGAATGCAACAGATCGGCCATCAGGCCCTGGGGTCGTCGCAGTTATGTATTTTGAGAGATGTTTTTCGACCGAACGGAAGCTTGTCTCGAAAGAATCCGCGAACGTGACGGTCAACTGACCGCCCTCGATTTTCGCGTCGAAAGTTATTCGCTTTGGCCAATCAAAAACGATCCGAGCATAGCCGGGATGCGGCCAGGCTCGCGTTTTTACCGCCTCGGCAGCGATCACCGATGCCGTTGAGAGCAGCGTCATACCGACCGCTACCGCGACTATTGCTAAAACGAAAAGGCTCGGTCGCGCCTCAACGCGACGCGGTTTTTCCTGATTAGGAATTACATTTCTCATCATTTGCCCGACAGCATCGAGACAACGAGACCTAATTAGTCTCCGTGCCAACTGGCGCGAGCTGAGGAATGTTATTTCCCGCAATCGGCAACTTCCTGCGCATGGCCAATTGAGTCGACATATCGCGCGCTTTCTCCGTCTCCATGAGCGCCAGGATCGGTGCAATTTTCACTTCACGCATGCGTTCAGCTACGTCCAATAAAAGCTCCATGTCGAGTTGATTGAAGATTGGTGCGGCTTGTTTTGGCTTCATGTTCTCGTAGACCTTGACGATCCGCCGCAATTTGGACTCCTGCTCGTCGTCGTGTTTTTTGAGCAAATCAGTGATCGTCGCTTCGATCTTTTTTAGCTCAACAATCTTTTTCTCGATCTGCTGCTCAGCCGCCTTCAGAAGGTTTTCTCGCAGGTCGAGTTCGCGCTCCCGTGATTTCAATTGTTCTCGCCGTGTCGCCAGGCGCTGCAACATCTCAAGCTCAGCTTGCGTGAAATCCGACGCATCGGGCAGCGGTGCAGCATCGTCTTCGTCGCCCTGTTTCTCGGGCGCCGGCGCTGCAGCGTTTTCCTCGCTGTCGGCGTTCACATTCGCATCGTCACCAGCAGCTTTTTCGGCAGGCTCGGCTTCATTGGCTGCTTGCTGAGCCTCAGCCGGCTTGGCGCCGCCCAGGACGAACGGTGAGTGGTTCCATAGATCACCGACTTTGAGACCGAAGGTAAGGATCGCAATCGCGATCACGACCGGCAGCAGCCGAATACGACTCAGTAGGGCCAATTTGTTCATAAGCGGCATATCCGTCGTCTTTTTTGTTCCAGCTTGAGCATCGCCTTAGCGCGCCTGGCGCATCGCTTCCAATAGTTCGCGCTCTGCTTCGGAGCGGACGGTTTGTTCAGCAAGAATGTTGGTTTCGGCGACAAAGTCCGGAGCATCGTCAGCGGCTGTAGTTGAAGCGTCCCGTGCAAACGCGAGTGCCCCGCCGCGGTCTGGGACAGATTTGGTTGCACTCTCCAGTAGGAACTCCAACTCGTCAGCCAGCGCCCGCCCGGTTTCGATTTGCGTCTGGAGTTGCTCACCGAGGTCGCCTGCGGTCTTGCGTAGCCCAGCAGTGCTCGCCTCAGCTCGCAGGGTGGCGCTCGAGAAACCTGCTAGGGCACCTTTTATTTCGTGACTGGCAGTGCGGAAATTTTGCAAACGACGGTAAAGAACGATACAGAAACTGATTGTCGCAACAAGCAGAATCGCCATTGTCGCGTCGAGTACTAAACCGATCGTCATGTGTCGTCCTCTTTTACAATTGGTCCCTCAACGCGGATCGCGATCGAATTGCTGATCCGGCCCATACTGCCCTGCAGTAACTCAATGCCGCCGCACCGTAGCGTTACCAAATCCTGCGGCGTCGTGTTGAAAAGCACGGTGTCGCCGACTTCGAGGGCCATGATCTCGCCGAGTAACATCGGTTTCTGCTCCAGCACCGCTTCCAGGTCGACATTTGTCGACCACAGTTCGGTGGCTAGATGGCCCTCCCAAATCGAATCACGACCGAACTTTTCACCCATGAACATTTGCAGCAGGAGTTCGCGGACCGGTTCCAGGGTTGCATATGGAAGCATCATCTCGATGCGGCCGCCGCGGTCTTCCATGTCGACCCGCAGCTTGATCAGGATTGCGGCGTTGGCAGGTCGGGCAATCGTTGCGAAGCGCGGGTTGGTCTCCAGTCGATCGAATGAAAATGTCACCGGGCTGAGCGGCTCAAAGGCAGCGCTCATATCGGCCAGCACAACCGTAATCATGCGCTCGACGAGCTCGCGCTCGATAGTCGTGTAGGGCCGTCCTTCGATACGCATCGCCGCGGTCCCACGGCGACCACCGAGCAAGACATCGACAATTGAGTAGATCAACCCACTTTCGACTGTAAGGAGCCCATAATTGTCCCATTCGACGGCCCGGAACACGGCCAACATCGCTGGTAGAGGGATTGAGTTCAGGTAGTCGCCAAACCGGATCGACGTAATGTTATCGAGCGACACCTCGACGTTGTCCGACGTGAAATTACGCAACGACGTCGTCATCATCCGCACAAGCCGGTCGAAGACGACCTCAAGCATGGGCAGGCGCTCGTAGGAAACGAGCGCGCTGTTGATAATAGCTTTGATACCGGCCCGTTCGGAATCATCGGTGCCACTGTCAAAGCCGAGGAGACTATCGATCTCGTCCTGGTTGAGGACGCGATTGCTAGCACCATCATCACCGCCTTCGTCGCCGTCGGCCATATCGGCCCATTCGTCGGCTAGGGCGCCATCATCTACATCGCTATCCGCCATCACTTGTATTGCTCGCTATTGAACGAGCATCTCCTTAAACAAAACGTCATTTATCTTGGCCGGCTCAATCGTTGCGTTAACCCGCGTCACCAACTCCTCTTTGAGGCGCTGAACACCAGCGGAACCGCTCAGGTCTTCGAGACGAAGCTCACGGAGGTAGACCTGCATGTTGTCCAGAACACGCGGCAACATGGCTTGGACCCGCTCCTGGCTTTTCAGCCCCGGAAGTTCAAGTGCCACTTTGATTTTAAGGTAGCTCGCCTTCTTTGTTCCGGTGTTCAAATTGACCAACAATTCCGGCAGATCGAAGAAAATCACCTCACCACCAGCTTCTTCGGTGCCCGCCTCACCCGTCGCATTCTGGTCCTCGGCGGATTTTTCATCGCCTCCGAAATCGACGAGAAAGAACACCGCTACCAAGCCCAGCAGAATGACAATCGCCGGTACGCCAATGAAGAGAATCAGCTTCTTGGTACTGAATTTTCGGCCTTCATCTTCGCCGCCTTCGAGATCAACGTCTATGTCGTCGTCTGCACCAACATCATCGTCGACGTCCGCATCGCTCATCGGTTTTTTCCCCAGTGCACCCCGCGTCACGCTCACCGCGTGACGATGAGACCGCTTACGGCGTTGAAAAACCTAACTTATGATCGTTAATAACAGGTTGATAGGCAAAATCTTCCTGGCTTGATCTCGTTCTGTTCCGGCGCTCTGCTGTTGCACCCGTCGATTGGGCAAGTTCTGCCCGGCAGCCGCTGCCACGGATTCCGGTGCCCAGTCCGAGAACGGGCTCTAACTATCTGAAACTTCAACACAATTCGATTGGCACATCGTATGCACCCATGTTGTTGGGTGAAGGACTTGCGTCTAGCAAGATAAAGGTGCCGCAATGTTAGAGGCCAACCCGAAACTAGTTGAGTGATTTCAGTCGGTTGTGGCTTACTCGGTTGTGTCAAAGCAAACGAGGAGGCACAACATGTGGACCGAAATCACTCGCCCGAATTATGAGCGCCGTGGCGGGCGCTACGCAAGCGACCTGACGGATCGAGAGTGGGCGTTGATCGCGCCGCTCATGCCGCCGCGCAAGAAGATCGGCCGGCCGAGGACGACGGACCTGCGCCATGTCATGGATGCGGTCATGTACATGGCCTCGACGGGCTGCCAGTGGGCGATGTTGCCGAACGACTTCCCTCCGCCTTCCACGGTCCAGCGCTATTTCTACGACTGGCGCTCCAACGGCCTGCTGGAGAGCATCAACCATCACCTGGTCATGGCGGCCCGGGAGCTGGAAGGACGCGAGGCCGGCCCGAGCGCCGGGGTGATCGACAGCCAGAGCGTGAAAACCACGGAAAGCGGTGGTGTTCGGGGCTATGACGCGGGCAAGAAGATCAAGGGCCGCAAGCGTCACATCGTCACCGATACACTCGGCCTGCTGGTCGGCCTGATCGTGCACGCAGCCGATATCCAGGACCGCGACGGCGCGCCCGAGGTCCTCAAATCGATCCGTCATCGCTTCCCCCGGCTGCGTCACCTCTTCGCCGACGCCGCCTACGCGGGACCGAAACTCGAGGGCGCCCTTGAGGACATCGGCCGCTGGAAGCTCGAGATCATCAAGCGCTCAGACACCGCCCAGGGCTTCGAGCTCCTGCCCAGACGATGGGTCGTCGAGAGGACCTTCGCCTGGCTCAACCGATGCCGTCGACTGGCCAAGGATTGGGAGAAATCAATCGCCTCCGCACAGGCATGGATTCTTGTCGCCAACATCCGACTCCTCACAAGGCGGCTCGCAAGGTACTGTTATCAAACATAGAGTTTCGAGTCGGACTCTTAGAGAACGCTTCTTACGTAAACGTATCGCATCAAGTGGCGCTCAGGCGTCAGATGGACATTATAGCGAACAATATCGCCAACCTAAACACGACTGCTTATCGCGGCGAACGCGCACTTTTCCAGGAATTCCTGGTTCCAACTTCTGATAACCAGGAGATTTCGTTCGTTCAGGACATTGGTTTGATACGCGATCTTGCCGAAGGCGAAATGGTGCCGACTGGGAACCCTCTCGATGTTGCCATCAACGGTAAGGGCTTTTTTGTTGTCGAGACCGAAAATGGCCCGCGCTATACGCGTAACGGGAACTTTACAACCAACGATATCGGTCAACTCGTAACCAACGAGGGACGGTTGTTGCTCGATGAAGATAATCAGCCCGTTCAGCTCGATCTCGCGGATGGTGAATTAACCATCGCGGGCGACGGCACGATCACATCCGAGATCGGCCCGATAGCCAGATTGCAATTGGTCACGTTCGACAATCCGCAACGTCTGCAAAAACAAGGCAGCACGTTGTATTCGACCGAGGACCCGCCACTTCCTGCGGAGAACGTCAAAGTCGTTCAGGGAATGCTTGAGAAATCCAACGTTCAAGGCGTGCTCGAGGTCACCCGCATGATCGAAGTCATGCGTTCATATCAGTCGACGCAAAAGATGCTCGACACCGGTCATGAGTTGCAACGCCGAGCCATCGACAAGCTGGGCCGCGCGGCGTCTGCGTAGGACAGCCGCGAGCCGGGTGCCGACGAAAGAATGAAAGGAACAGAAGAATGAGAGCGCTTAGCATCGCGGCGACGGGAATGCTGGCCCAACAGCTCAATGTCGAGGTTATCTCGAACAATATCGCCAACCTCAACACAACTGGCCACAAGCGCCAGCGTGCCGAATTTCAGGATTTGCTTTATCAAAACCTCCGGCGCGTCGGCGCCCAATCGTCCGACGCCGGCACAATCGTTCCCTCGGGCATTCAGATTGGCGTCGGTGTGAAGACCGGTTCGGTCTACCGCATTACCGAACAAGGAAACCTCACCAAAACCGACAATCAGTTCGATGTGGCCGTAAAGGGGCGTGGATTTTTCCGAATCCTGCTGCCCGACGGCACCGACGCGTTTACCCGTTCTGGGGCCTTTGCGCTAAGCCCGCAAGGCGAACTCGTGACTCCCGACGGGTACACCGTCCAACCCAGCCTTACAGTACCGCAGGACGCTCTCGACGTAACGATCAATGCGGTCGGCGAAGTGCTAGTCAAAATCGCTGGCCAGGTAACACCGCAGAATGTTGGCCAGCTTGAGTTGGGGATTTTCTTCAACGAAGCCGGCCTGGAAGCGATCGGTGACAATCTCTTCCGCGAGACTCCATCCTCAGGCCCAGCCAACGTTGGATCCCCTGGAGCCACCGGATTTGGCGCCATTCAGCAGGGCTTTCTTGAAACTTCTAACGTCAATGCCGTTCAGGAAATCACGGCCTTGATTACGGCGCAGCGCGCCTACGAAATGAACTCGCGCGTAATTAGCGCTGCCGACGAGATGCTGGCCGCCGTTACCAACCTCCGTTAGGACGCGATATGAGAAAATCACTCACCGGGCTCGCCTTCGCAGCGCTGGTTATTTTGGGATCAGCGACCGCCTCGGCTGCACCGATCCTGAAATCGGTGATCCGGGTCGACGGTCCTCAGGTCACCCTCGGCGACCTTTTCGATCAAGCCGGCGACAAGGCCACAATCGCGGTTTCGATGGCACCACTTCCGGGGCAACGTGGCCTCCTCAACGTCTCTCACATTGCGATGGTGGCTCGCAACAACAACTTCGGCTGGCAAGGCGGAACCGGCATAAGCCAGGTCATCGTCCATCGCTCCAGTCGCATCGTACCAAACTCGATGATCGAACAGATGATCACGTCCGCGCTAACGCGTGAGGGTCTCGAAGGGCCACTCGAGATTTCGTTGCGCAACCTCGGGCTTGAGATGCACGTCGCGGTGGACACGCTGCCCAGCGTCGCGATTCGAGACCTCGACATCAATCGACACAATGGCTATTTCGCGGTCACCCTCGTGGCGCCAGCAAACGATCCTCACGCCAAACCGGTGCGCGTGGTTGGACGGGCGCACCGACTCATCGAAATTCCAATGCTGGCTCGTAGGGTCAACGTTGGCGACATCATTAGCGCCGCTGACGTCAATTGGGTGTCCGTACGCGAAAACCGGGCCCATCGAAACGTCGCCATGGCCGAACAGGACATCGTCGGAATGAGCCCACGGCGACCGCTCAAGGTTGGTGCGCCGATTCGCTTATCGGACATAGCAGAACCGATCACCGTCGCAAAAGGGGCCGTCGTGACGATGGCTGTTCAGTCCGGTGTGATGCAGCTTACCGCCGCTGGACGGGCGCTTGAATCCGGCGCCGTCGGTGACGTGATCCGGGTGGCCAACATCAAAAGCCGGCGGATCGTATTGGCGACGATCTTGACTCCCAACCGAGTTACGGTTTCAGCCGCACAAAAAGTGCTCACCGCCGCCAAATAATAGCAACGGAAGTTTCGCAAATGACCTGCTTTCTCATTTCCCGCAAATTTGGCCTCACCGGAATCGCGCTGGCTATTGCGCTGTCGACGCCGGGCTGTAACGCCATCACGCGCATGCAGGAGATTGGCGCGCCCCCGGTTCTTACGGAGATAAAGAATCCAACAACCCAACCTACTTATCGAACTGTGTCGATGCCAATGCCGACGCCCGTTGCATTGCATCATCAAGCGAACTCGCTATGGCGCCCGGGGGCCAAGGCCTTCTTCAAAGACCAGCGAGCGGCACAAGTTGGCGATATCCTTACCGTCACCGTAAGCATCGATGAAGAAGCGGATATTTCCAACAGGACCACTCGCACACGGACCAACTCTGAAGATCTCGGCCTCGACCAGTTCCTTGGCTATCAGGCAAGTTTGGCCAAAGTCTTGCCGACCGCCGTAAACAACGCCGACCTTATCGACATAGATTCGTCGAGTTCGGCTGTCGGTAACGGCGAAGTCGATCGTGAGGAAGACATCACTTTTACGATTGCAGCGGTGGTGATCCAGGTTCTCCCAAACGGCAATCTGGTTATCGAAGGGCGTCAGGAAATGCGGGTTAACTTCGAAATCCGCGAATTGATTGTCGCCGGCGTCATCCGGCCCGAAGACATCAGTAATGCCAACACGATCCCGCACACGCAGATCGCCGAGGCACGTATTTCCTACGGCGGCCGCGGTCAGCTCACCGATGTTCAGCAGCCTCGCTACGGGCAACAGGTTCTAGACATCTTGCTGCCCTTCTAGCCGGTGATTTGACCTCGCCCACAGCGCATGGTCGACACTGCTCTGCCGACCGGCCGAAATATTGCAGGTATTTTGCGGTCCTCGAACACAACCGTTCGATTGCGGGCGAGCTCTAGAGGTCGTCTCGATAAACCTTCTCGCGGCGCTCATGGCGTTCCTGTGCCTCGATACTCAGCGTCGCAATCGGTCTCGCTTCAAGCCGCTTTAAGCTGATGGGCTCGCCGGTTTCTTCGCAATAACCATAAGTTCCGTCCTCGATTCGCTGCAACGCTTCATCAATCTTAGAAATCAGCTTGCGTTCGCGATCACGGGTGCGCAGCTCGAGTGCGCGGTCGGTTTCGGTTGACGCGCGGTCGGCCAGATCGATCTCCTGTTCGGTATCTTCCTGAAGATGCTGTAGCGTTTGGCTCGACTCCTGGAGAAGTTCGCCACGCCATCCGAGCAACTTGCGACGGAAATACTCCCGCTGCCGTCCGCTCATAAACGTTTCGTCTTCGCCCGGTCTATAATTCTTGGGCAGGCGCTTAACGCGTTTAGTCGCCGTTGCCGTCGACATACCACTACTCCGCCAATGTGCTGCGACAAAAGCGCGCGGGTTATATCAATCCGATTGCTCTCCAGCAAGACCGAAGATGTCCGATAACGATGGTTTGAGCGCCACCGAGGATCCGCCAAGGGTCCACCGGGGTGTTTGATGAGGGGTTAGAGTTCGCCCAGTTTTGCCAATTCAACCTTGGCTCGAAGCTCAATATCATCGAGCAATTCGCCCAGCCGAGGATCGCGGAACGAGTTCCGTCGCTGCTCCACCAAGTCGAGCAATTGCTTGAGACGGTCGCGCGGGATACCACCCAATAGCAAGCCCATGCGAATGTCGTCGAGGCGATCAAGGATTTCCTCGCCTCGCTGTAACGCACGCCGTTTGTCTTCGGGTTGATCGCTGATTTCTTGCAATGGCAGCAACGCGTCTATCGAACTCAAAGGGCTAGAACCGGTCACCGCTGCGGTATTGGTATCGCCAGAATCACCCACGGAATCGGCGAAAGACGGGCCGCTTCGTTTGGCCGTGGGACCCCGCGATTTAATTGGACCGCGCGGTTGTACCCGGCCAGGACCTTCAATCTTCATTCCGTAACACCAGCGATAGGGAGGTGGTAGCAGTCTAGCATGGCCACACTTTGGTAGGCATAGGCTTTCGCTCAGACGGCGGGATTGGGGTCGATTATCCGTAAAATTCAGATCTTTCAGAGTTTAGATAGGTAGGCAGAAGATGCCCGCTAGGCACAGTTCGCTTCGATATCACTGTCACTTTCACAGTTCCTACGGAATATTTCCTTTAAAATCAATCTCTTAAAAAAAATGATCTGGCATGGTTCTCGCAATTTAGACGACTGAACCAAAGCCCCTCGATACCGACAGAAGATAATGACACTCGTTTCCCCCGCATGTGCCCACATCGTCGCAGCCGCGCGACGCATCCTTTACCTTGTCATGCTCTCAACCCTGATCTTCCTCACGCTGGCTCCGGCTAACGCCGCCCCGAGGATTAAGGACATTGCGACGTTTCAGGGCGTGCGCGATAACTTGCTGGTCGGTTATGGACTCGTCGTCGGTCTAAACGGAACCGGTGATTCGCTGAACAACGCACCGTTCACGCGACAAAGCCTGGCTGCGATGCTCGAGCGTCTTGGAATCAACACCAAAGGCCAGACGCTCAACACGCAAAATGTTGCCGCCGTCATGATCGCAGCCAATCTGCCGGCCTTCGCCCGTCAAGGCTCTCGGATCGACATTACGGTTAGCGCGCTGGGCGATGCCGATAGCCTGCTCGGCGGCACCCTTTTGGTGACACCGCTAATGGGCGCAGATGGCGAAGTTTATGCTGTCGCGCAGGGAAATTTAGCGGTCGGCGGATTTCAAATTCAAGGCGACGCTCAAACGGTCGTCAAGGGCGTTCCAACCAGTGGTCGGATTCCTAACGGCGCCATTGTCGAGCGCGAGGTACCGTTTGAGCTGGAACAACTCAAAACCATGCAGCTGTCCCTCCGCAACCCCGATTTCACGACGGCGCGCCGTGTCAGCCAGGCTATCAATGCCTTCCTCGGCACCGGTATTTCCCGCGCGCTGGATCCGGGAACCGTCGAGCTTCGCTTTCCAACCAAGGGCCGGCGCAATGTGGTCAGCCTGCTGACGGAGATCGAGCAGCTCCAGGTGGAAACCGACACCGCTGCACGAGTGGTGGTGGACGAACAATCCGGCATTATCGTTATCGGCAAGGATGTTCGTATCGACACGGTTGCAATCGCCCAGGGCAACCTCACCGTGCGCATAACAGAAACACCGCAGGTTTCTCAGCCGCAGCCGTTCTCAGAGACCGGTACGACGACAACTGTTGCTCGGACCGATATCGAGATCGACGAAGGCGCCAACAATCGCCTCGCGGTGGTTGAGAACGGCGTTACGCTGCAAGACCTGGTCGACGGGCTCAACGCGCTCGGGATTGGGCCCCGCGACATGATTTCGATCCTGCAAACAATCAAAGCCGCCGGCGCCCTGCAGGCCGAACTCATACTGATGTAGGGATCTCTGATTGTGACCGTCCCCGCACCCCTTCCCCAAATTGGTTCGCCAACCGCGACGCAACCTTCGGCCGCACGCATCGGCCGTGAAGCCGATGCACGCGAGGCGGCCAAGCATTTCGAGGGAATGTTCCTCTCAACACTACTCAACACCATGTTTTCGAAGGTCGATGCCGGCATATTTGGCGGCGGCCCGAGCGAAAAGATCTACCGCTCCATGTTCGTTGACGAAGTGGCCAAATCGGTCGCCCAGGGCGGTGGGTTGGGTATCGCAGATCACATTTACACGGAAATTCTAAAAACGCAGGAAATTGGTCGATGAGTGAATCGAACGTCTATGTCGGTCAACTTGTCGAGTTGATCGACCATTTAGGCCAAGCCGTCGGGCGCGAGACCAGCCTTCTGGCGGAGAAACGGCCCAGTGATCTCAATCAATTCACCGAAGAGCGCGAGCGACTGACGACCGCCTACCAATCCGAAGTACAAAGTATCAAGGCAAATCCGGCCCTGTTGCAAAGCGCCAGCGAAGAAACCCGAATTAAGCTGAAGTTGGCGATGAAGGAATTTCACGAACTCCTCAACGAACACCGTCGCGCCGTCTTTGCCGCCAAAACCATGACGGCACGGATGATCTCTACGATTAGTCAGGAATTTTCAAAGCGCGACCGACCTGTTGCCGGTTACAACCAGCACGCCCAAGTGCCGCAGGCCGTAACGAACCGTCGCGCGCGCCCGGTTTCGCTCGCGTTAAACGAGGTTGTCTAGCGCCTCGGCGCTTTCGAATGCTCGCTAGCTAAGCGTCTTCGTCAATCAACACGCCCCGCGAGTCGCGGAAGAATGCCAACTGTCGCAACTCCTGCTCGGTTGGAAACTGCCGCTCCACTTCCTGCGTCGAAGAGTTGATGCCGAGATAAACAAAACGTGCGGCATCATCATTGAACTGAATACCCGGACGCAGAGTCTGGGGTTTGTTCGGTTGCTTGCTTACCTGCACATTCGATTGCGCGACTGGTCCCACCCGTCCATCATTATCGGCCTGACGTGGCGTGCGATCAGCCGCCCGGGCTGCACCCGGGGCTGTCGGTTGCCGCTCATCTATTTTGACCGACTTGGCGGCCGGCGTTGCCGGACCCGTCGATGTTGAGATCTCCTGAACCATCTTCCTGGCCTTCGTTCAGCAATCTCGAGGTTACTGCACCTCTTATTGACGCATCGCTCGCATTCTGCGTGCTGCCAAAACTCGCAGCTTTACGCGCCGGCCTTCGCCGCCGCCTCCACGGGCTCACCTTCTGTTTCGCCCGCACCATATATCAAGCGCTCCTGTTCGAAAGGGAGGAGCTTTTTGCATGTCATCAACGCGCGGTAGTAGCGTTTTTGATTGACGTCTTCGATGATACTAATGGCCCGCTCCAACGCATCTTTGTTAGAGATCGCGTTGATGAATTCGGTCGTACGCTCGACGAACTCATCGTAGTAGGTGCGGGGTGCCTTATCGTCCAAGTACATCATCATGATCGCGAAGTAGATCCGTCGAACCGGCGTGTTCGCCTCCTCGGGAAGCAAAACGTCCTTTTCACGCAGGATCGAAACTTTGTTCTGGATCAGTAAATTCGCTCTCCTTTCTCCGTTGACAACGACCGCACCGTTAATGACGAATTTTTCACCTGGTTTCAGCGTTACTTTTAGTGGCATTCCATCGCTTGAAGCTGGTTACGTTACCGCCTCACCTCCTGGGACTATTGGAAGAGGGAGAGGATGCTTTGTGGACTCGCATTGGCAATTGCCAGTGATTGAACGCCCAGTTGCTGCTTGATCTGCAGTGCTTGCAACTCGGCACTTTCTTCAGCGAGATCGGCATCGACAAGGTTGCCTACCCCTTCCTTAAGGATATCGACAAGCTGTGTCGTAAAGTCGGATTGGATGTCGACCCGCTTTGACGCCGACCCCAACGACGCCAGCTTATCGGCGACCAAGCTAACGGCGGTGTTGATTGCGGTCAACGCGTTCGCCGCGCCTGAGCTCGTGTTCAGAACGGCGGTGCTGATGCCAAGAGTATTCACGTCCAAAGCCTGAGCGCTGACAGTAATCGTACTGCCGTCGACCGTGCTGAGCACGGTTAGGTTGCTGGCACCGCTGGTAATCAAGTTCGTATTGTTAAATTCTGCCGTGCTGACGATGGTCGTCAGCTGATCGCGCAGCGAGATGAAATCATTGTGCAGCGCCGTCCGTGACGCCGAATCAAGCCCGGACTGATTGGCCTGGACCGCTTTGGCTTTCATCTCGGTAAGCAGATCTGCAATCGATTGACCGGCCGTAATCGCGGTGTTGACGATCGAATCACCCGTCGCCAACGCAATCTTCACCGATTCGATCCCAGCGATATCACCGCGTAACCGGGTTGCGATCGAGAAATTCGACGCGTCATCCTTCGGACCATTAACTTTCAGGCCCGTCGTGATACGCAATTGCGTCTGCTCCAGTTGTTGAGTCGTCTTATTCAGATTCTGGAGCGCGACCAGTGCACCGATATTGGTGTTGACCGACAGTGTCATTTCGCTCGCGCCTCCTTAGCTTAAGGACGGCGTAGTTGCTTTTTTTGGGACCTAATTGTCCGTAGCTATTTGGAAGCAATCGGCGTGCCAACCTTAATACTTTGTTAATCCTCTCTAAGTACTTGATTAACAAATGTTTAATGGCACCAATGGCAAACCCGCGTAAGGGAAATTACTAGGCAATATTTGCCGCGCGGAAGAAATGTCCCTGGCATGCTGTTTCTTATTGAGCGTGGATGCGAAGCCAAGGATGACCCATGCTGTTGAGCGCTTTGCGACACCGGCAAGGGCCGACATCGTGAAGGGCCGATCACCAAGCATGAAGGGCCCATCGAGAGCGATCCAAAGGCCCGAAGAACGAATGGAAACACCACTATCCAAGAGTGAACCCATAGAAAACGGGGGCCAGCTTTAGGCTGACCCCCGTAAGTGCGAGCCTTTCGGCTACTGGAACAGCGCCAGAATGCTCTGCGGACCGGCGTTGGCGATCGCCAATGCCTGCACACCGAGCTGCTGTTTGATTTGAAGCGCCTGCAACGCCGCGCTTTCTTCAGCCAAGTCAGCATCAACCAGGTTACCGACACCCTCTTTGAGGATATCGACCAGTTGCTGCGTGAACTCAGTCTGAATCTCGATTCGCTTCGACGATGAACCGAGTGCTGCCAATTTGTCAGCGACACTGTTAATCGCAGAGTTGATCGAGATCAGCGCCGCCGAGGCACCCGAACTTGTGTTAAGCACGCTCGCACTAATACCCAGGGTGGTGATATCCATTGCCTGAGCACTAACGGTGATTGTGCTGCCGTCCACTGTACTGAGGACGGTGAGTGTTGACGCGCCCGACGTGATCAGATTGGTATTGTTGAACTCAGCCGAGACAACAATCGTCGTAAGCTGATCACGTAATGCCGTGAAATCGTTGTTGAGCGCAGTTCGCGACGCCGAATCCAATCCCGCCTGGTTCGCCTGAACCACCTTGGCCTTCATATCTGTGAGAAGGTCGGCAATCGACTTGCCCGCCGAGATCGCTGTGTTGACGATAGAATCGCCGGTTGCAAGAGCAACCTTGACCGCTTCGATACCTTTGATGTCGCCACGCAAGCGTGTCGCAATGGCGAAGTTGGAGGCATCGTCCTTGGGTCCATTGACCCGCAGACCGGTCGTGATCCGGAGCTGGGTATTTTCCAGCTGACTTGTCGTCTTAGTGAGATTTTGGAGCGCGACAAACGCCCCAACGTTGGTATTAATCGACAGTCCCATGTCGGTGTCTCCTTATTCTAAGCAGCACCAGCGTTAAGAATGGGCGCTTTGCACCCGGCAAATTCGATGCAATTGATATGCCAGCAAGACCGCTACCATCACGCCTCGAAAACGCGAAACAAGCCATTGAAATAAAAAGGTTGATCGTGTCCCGCGGAGTGGTGTAAGAGCGTTGCGCTCTACGCTGCTCCCGGCGGGTAGGGCCGGGACGTTCAGGCTGCCACGGTGGGCAGCGTGATGGGGACATCATCGCTCAGCGGAGCGATGGATTCCAGCGTCATGTATCTCCTTGAGACGGCCCACTCGTCGTTCTGCTCGAGAAGGATGGCGCCGACGAGCCGTGTGATGGCGGCTTCGTTGGGAAAGATACCGACGACGTTGGTGCGACGCTTGACCTCGGCATGGAGCCGTTCGATCGGGTTTGTGGAGTGCAATTTCTGGCGGTGCTCCCTGGGTGTTGTTCGGCGTGGAATATTGACCCCCTATTGGGGGTTATCGGCGTCCAAAATTGACCCCCCTGGTTTTGTGCTCTTGAACACACCTCGTTGTTTGGACAGACGAGGTGGGGGAGATGCTGGTAGTGGAGACGATTGCGCGGATCCGTCGGGATCATCTGGTGAGGGGCGTTCCGATCAAGAAGATCGCCCGGGATTTGAGGGTTTCGAAGAACACGGTGCGCAAGGTGGTGCGGGGCGATGAGACCTCGTACAGCTACGAGCGCAAGATCCAGCCGATGCCGAAGCTTGGACCGTGGGTGGATGAGCTCGAGCGCCAGCTGGAGGCCAACGAGAAGAAGCCGCGCCGGGATCGGCTGTCTCTGCTGCGGATTCATGAAGATCTTGCGGCTCTGGGCTATGGCGGCGGCTACGACGCGGTGCGCCGCTACGCCAGGACCTGGCGTCGGCGGTGGCGGCTGTTGTCGCCGTCGCAGGGTTTTGTGCCGCTGAGCTTCGATCCCGGCGAGGCCTACCAGTTCGACTGGAGCCACGAGTACGCGCGCCTGTCGGGTGTGACGACCAAGGTGAAGGCGGCGCACATGCGGCTCTGCTACAGCCGCATGCAGCTGGTTCAGATCTTCCCGCGCGAGAGCCAGGAGATGGTGTTCGAGGCGCACGAACGGGCCTTCCACTTCTTCGGCGGGGTCTGCCGGCGGGGCATCTACGACAACATGAAGACGGCGGTGAGCATGGTCTTCGTCGGCAAGGAGCGCGCCTACAACCGGCGCTTTCTGGAGCTGTGCTCCCACCATCTGGTGGAGCCGGTGGCGTGCACTCCGGGTGCGGGCTGGGAGAAGGGGCAGGTCGAGAGGCAGGTGGGTGACGTCCGCGGCCGCCTGTTCGTGCCCATCCCGCGGGGCCGCTCCTACGCCGAGATCAACGCGTGGCTGATGGATCGGTGTATCGAGGACGCCAAGAAGCGGCCGCATCCGACGATCGAGGGCAAGACGGTGTGGCAGGTGTTCGAGGAGGAGCGGCCCTTCCTGATGGCCTATCGCGGCCCCTTCGACGGCTTCCACGCCACCGAGGTGGCGGTGTCCAAGACCTGTCTGGTGCGCTTCGACAACAACCACTACAGCGTCGCCGCCCGTGCCGTCGGGCGGCCGGTCGACGTGCGGGCCTACGCCGATCGGATCGTCATCCGCCAGGACGGCGAGACCGTCGCCGAGCATCCCCGGAGCTTCGGGCGCGGCGAGATCGCCTACGATCCGTGGCACTACGTGCCGATCCTGACGCGGAAGCCTGGTGCGCTGAGGAACGGCGCGCCCTTCAAGGGCTGGCAACTGCCCGGCGCGCTCGGCCGCATACGGGCCCGGCTGACGGGTTGCGACGACGGTGACAGGCAGTTCGTGAGGATCCTCGCGGCGGTTCAGGAGGACGGGCTGGAGGCGGTCGAGGCGGCCTGTGCCGAGGCGCTCGACTTCGGCGCCTGCAGCGCCGACGTCGTGCTCAACATCCTCGCCCGGCAGTGCCAGCCGGCACCGCCGGCGACCATCCCGACGCCCGAGGGCCTGCAGCTTCGCCACCGGCCGGTGGCCGACTGTCAGCGCTACGATCGCCTGAGGGAGGCCGGTCATGGAGCGTCATGAGGTGCTGGCGATGATGACGGCGTTGAAGCTCGCGGGCATGCGCGCCGCCTACGACGACATCCTCGCCGACGGGCTCAAGCGTCGTCATCCGGTGCAGCAGATCATCGGTACGCTGCTGCAGACCGAGGTCGCCGACAAGCAGGCGCGCTCCATCAAGTACCAGATGGCGTCCGCCAGGCTGCCGACGGCCAAGGAGCTGGCCGACTTCGACTTCGCCGCCTCACCGGTCAACGAGCCCCTGATCCAGGAACTCGCCACAGGTGGCTTCCTGGAGGGCAAGCGCAACATCGTGCTGGTCGGCGGCACCGGCACCGGCAAGACCCATCTCGCCGTCGCCATCGCCCGCGCCTGCATCCGCAAGGCCGCACGCGGCCGCTTCTACAACGTCGTCGACCTGGTCAACCATCTCGAGGCCGAACTCCGTGCCGGACGCCAGGGCCGCACCGCAGACCAGCTCATCCGACGCGACTTCGTCATCCTCGACGAACTCGGCTACCTGCCCTTCGCCCAGGCCGGCGGCCAGCTGCTGTTCCATCTGATGAGCCGGCTCTACGAGCGCACCTCGATCATCGTCACCACCAACCTCGCTTTCGGCGAATGGCCCTCCGTCTTCGGCGACCCCAAGATGACCACCGCGCTGCTCGACCGCCTGACCCACCATTGCGAGATCATCGAGACCGGCAACGAGAGCTGGCGCTTCAAGAACCGCTGCTGACCCGGCAGGCCGTGCCTGCGGCCCGCTTGCCCCGCTGGGTCAACCCGGACCTCCCACGCGGCTTCGCTCCGCGCACCGCAAGGCGCTACACGAAGCCGCTCGGGTCCCCCCTATTGACTACCGGGACAACCTCCGCCGTGCCGCTCAGGGGGGTCAATATTGCACGCCGATTGGGGGTCAATTTTGGACGCCGATTGACACGTAATACTTGGATGGCAACAATGGCGTCGAGCGCCAATGATCGCTCTTGCCTGCGCTTGGGCCATCTACTCGATTCTTCAGTGGTGGGAGTATGGGACCAAATGGTTTGATTGGGACTTCATGCTCGTCACGGGCGGTCTGACATTTCTTGTGACCGTTACGCTTTCTATGTCGTTTGAGCGCCGCATGGACGCGTGCATCGACCAGCTTCGCTCGCGCCAGGTCTTTTGGCTAACCGATCAAGACTTCACCTCCTTTCGAACGTCATTTTTTGAATTTCAGCGACGGTGGGCGGTCCGCTCCGCATGGCTCATTGTTGCAACCGAGATTGGCGCGCTCGTCGTATGGGCCTTTGCCGCCCCATTTGTCGAAGGAGGAGACCTAACGCTCGAAGGCGGGGTTCTGCGTCATACACTTGCGAACGGAGATTGGTCCGAGATCCCGATCGATAATCTTATCCTGTTATCGATTGTATGCGCGATTGCAGGGTGGATCGCCGGCCATCGCCTCGGCACAACCGCTGCGTTTGGTCTGTTACCGTGGTTTCTGAGGCGAACCAGTATCGCGCTACATCTAATACCCGGGCACCCTGACGCCACCGCCGGACTGGCACCACTGGGTAAGTACTACGGTTTTCAGGCACTGCTCGCTACGATCCCTGCACTTTGGCTGGCGGTGTGGTGGTTCATTGCCCCTCACTGGGACCAACTCGAGCACTCACGAATTGGTTACGCTGCATGGCGGGAACCGTTCATTGGAATTTGGTTGGTAGCAGTAGTTTACGGCGCCATGTCGCTCGTCGTTCCGATGTACCTTTTCCACCGCTCCATGCTTCGCCAGAAAAAACAGCTGGTCGGTCAGAATGGACCGGGTCTCGCGAGTGCAATGGAAGCAACACGCACAAACTTGGGCGCGGCACTGTCGACAAACCGATTACATGCTGTGCAGCGTCGTTTGGGGGATCTAACGCGTCTTCTTCATGATCTCCACTCGCTACCCGTTTGGCCGATTGAACCGCGCCGTGTTTGGCGGATCTCTCAGATTTATCTAACGGTTCTGATCGGTCCTCTCCTCGTCGAAACGTTGCGCGAGGGGCATGCGGATCCATTCACGATTTTTGAGCAGATCATCGCCCAGTTGCGCAAACTGATTCTGGGCGCCTAGCGAGTTTCGATACGTGGCTACGGCTATGTGACGCACTTTGCGTCTTCTTCAACGATCACCACGTCGGGAATCCAGTTGCGCTGACGTCGCGCCAAACGATCGCCCGTCGCCTCGCCTTCGAAATCGGTCGCGGCTTCGGCGAACTCGGCGCGATCGATGTTTTCGAGCGTATTGACGTTAACAACGCCATAGCAGTTGTCGCCAATCAGACTGGTCACGACAGGGACCGCACCGCAGCGTCTGCAGATGAGGAACTCGGCTGTGCCGGACCCGAACCGATAGCGCTCGAGTTGACCCGTGTCGGCAATTCGAACGTCGAGCTTTGCGTGTGGATGGGAGGTGTAAACACCGCCGTGTTTGCGACAGAACGAGCAGCTGCAAGCGCGTACCGGGATCGGGGTCTCGCTCGCCGGGAAAAGCAATGTGTAGCTGATATTCCGGCAATGGCACGCTCCCTTGATGGGGCGTAAAGCGACTGAATCTGTCATCCACAAGTCTCTTGTTACGACCGCCGTTGCCGCGTTGGCGCTTGCCGGTAGCCCTTCTCCCGTGCGTTCTCGCGCCACGCTGGGTATGTTGGGACACCTAACCATGTTCGGGGTGTCATTGCGACAACAGCCATGAAGCAATTCCAGATCAACGACCCGCAGGGGATCGATTCGCTGCAACTCAGGCAGCATGACCAACCAAAACCCGCGTCCAACCAGGTCCTTGTGAAAGTTCACGCCACCTCGCTGAATTATCGCGATCTGATGGTGGTAGAAGGCCGTTACGCTCGCGGTGCACAAAAGCCCGACCTGGTCCCGCTATCGGACGGTGCCGGCGAAGTCGTCGAGGTCGGCAATGCTGTAACCCGCGTCAAGGTCGGCGATCGCGTGGCAGCGATCTTCATGCAGCGCTGGATCGGCGGGGGCATTACTGCCGATGCCCAGGGCTCCGCCCTCGGGGGATCAATCGATGGCATGCTCTCGGAATATGTCGTTTTGCATGAGAACGGATTGGTCCATCTACCCGATCATCTCTCGTTTGAAGAGGGTGCAACGTTGCCATGTGCCGCGGTGACCGCTTGGCATGCCCTGGTTCCCCAGGGGCATCTCGCAGCCGGGCAGTCGGTCCTGGTGCTCGGATCGGGCGGCGTCTCGGTATTCGCGCTGCAGTTCGCCAAACTGCTGGGTGCACGGATCATTGCGACATCCTCAAGCGACAAAAAATTGGCTCGCCTTGAAGCGCTCGGCGCATCCGGGCTCATCAATTACCGTCAACAGCCCGAGTGGGATGCCGCGGTTCTCGACCTCACCGACGGCCAAGGGGCCGATCACATCGTGGAGGTAGGCGGAGCGGGCACCCTCAGCCGTTCGCTTTCTTGCGTCAGCGTCGACGGCTTCGTGTACGTAATCGGGCTTCTTTCAGGTGCCGCTGAGATTGATCCGATGCCTATCTTGCGTCGTATGGTCACTGTGCAGGGTGTTTATGTTGGCAGCCGAGAAATGTTTGAGGCGATGAACCGGGCCATCACAACCCATCAACTTCGTCCTGTGATCGATCGCGTGTTCCCTTTCGAGGACGCAAAGGAAGCTTTCACCTACTTCAAAAGTCAGGCTCACTTCGGAAAAGTAGTGATCACGATTCCTTAAGCTCGGGCTGGGCCGACCGGGCGTTGCGGTGCGGTGAGATGACCGATCACGCGATTGTTGTCGGCGGCGGTCTGCTGGGTAGCGCGATCGGGTTTGGCCTGTTGCGGGCCGGCCTGCGTGTTTCCATCTACGACGAAGGTGACGATGCCTTTCGCGCCGCGCGTGGGAACTTTGGCCTCATTTCTGTGCAAGCGAAGGGCGTCGGTCATCCCCCCTATCACCGTTGGTCCCGCCGCTCCGCCGAACTCTGGCCGGAATTTGCGCGAGAACTCGAAGAGCGCACCGGCATCGAGGTGACCTTGAGATCAACGGGGCCCTAACACCCTGTACGTCGCAGCCCGAACTTGATCAGCGACGCGCAACCATGGAACAGATCCAGCGCGAATCCGGCGAAAACGGCTTCGAGTTTCAGGTCCTCGACCGGACGGCGGCATGCGAACTTGTTCCTCAACTCGGGCCCGCCGTCATCGGTGGTGTTTTCACCGCCTATGACGGGCATTGCTCGCCATTGGCATTGCTTCGATCCCTACGCAGCGCCTTCCTCGCCGACGGTGGACGTTACCTGCCGGACACAAAAGTGCGCGATATCAAGAGCGCCGGCCAAACTTGCGAAATTAGCACCGCGAACGGGAAACAATCCTGCGATGTAATCGTATTGGCAGCCGGACTGGGGTGTGCCGGTCTCGCAGCATCGATCGGATTGAACGTTCCGGTCGCCCCCAATCGAGGACAAATTCTGGTCACTGAGCGCAGCGACCAGCAACTTTCCGTTTCACTCGGTTTCATACGCCAAACCGGCGAAGGCAGTTTTATGATGGGCTATTCAGAGGAAGAGGTCGGCTTAGACGATCGCACGAGCCCTGCCGTTCTTGCCGAAACGGCCGGTCAAGCGGTCGCGATCCTGCCGCTATTGGAGCACCTTCGCGTGGTGCGGTCTTGGGCCGCCTTGCGTGTCCTAACCCCCGACGGACGGCCCATCTACCAGCAATCTCCGACCCACCCTCGAGCATTTGTGGCGACCAGCCACAGCGGGGTGACGCTGGCCGCGGCCCACGCGTTGACATTGGCACCGGCGATTGCGAGCGGTGAAACCCCGCAAGAATTAGCGTCATTCACGGCGGATCGTTTTGATGTTCAAGCGGCTTGATAGCGACCCCAATCCGGTAACGATCACGGTCGACGGCGAGTCGATTTGTGTCTCGTTCTCGGACACCGTCGCAGCGGCCCTTCTGACCCATGGAATCGGCGTATTTCGCAGTTCGACGGTCAGCAGCGAACCGCGCGCGCCATACTGCTTGATGGGCGTTTGCCATGATTGCCTTGTCGAAATTGACGGCCGGCTAAATCAGCAAGCCTGCCTCATTCCGGTTCGTAGCGGCATGATGGTGCGGCGCCACATCAAAAAGGCCTCAGAGCGGTGACCGACACCGTGGACTTGATCGTTGTCGGTGCCGGACCGGCCGGCATGGCGGCCGCGACAAGCGCCGCCGATCTCGGCCTAACGGTGATTATCGTCGACCAACAAGCCGAACCGGGCGGACAGATCTATCGCGGGCTCGAGCGGCTGCTAAGAGTCCGACTCGAAACTCTATGTTTGATAACAGTACCTTGCGAGCCGCCTTGTGAGGAGTCGGATGTTGGCGACAAGAATCCATGCCTGTGCGGAGGCGATTGATTTCTCCCAATCCTTGGCCAGTCGACGGCATCGGTTGAGCCAGGCGAAGGTCCTCTCGACGACCCATCGTCTGGGCAGGAGCTCGAAGCCCTGGGCGGTGTCTGAGCGCTTGATGATCTCGAGCTTCCAGCGGCCGATGTCCTCAAGGGCGCCCTCGAGTTTCGGTCCCGCGTAGGCGGCGTCGGCGAAGAGGTGACGCAGCCGGGGGAAGCGATGACGGATCGATTTGAGGACCTCGGGCGCGCCGTCGCGGTCCTGGATATCGGCTGCGTGCACGATCAGGCCGACCAGCAGGCCGAGTGTATCGGTGACGATGTGACGCTTGCGGCCCTTGATCTTCTTGCCCGCGTCATAGCCCCGAACACCACCGCTTTCCGTGGTTTTCACGCTCTGGCTGTCGATCACCCCGGCGCTCGGGCCGGCCTCGCGTCCTTCCAGCTCCCGGGCCGCCATGACCAGGTGATGGTTGATGCTCTCCAGCAGGCCGTTGGAGCGCCAGTCGTAGAAATAGCGCTGGACCGTGGAAGGCGGAGGGAAGTCGTTCGGCAACATCGCCCACTGGCAGCCCGTCGAGGCCATGTACATGACCGCATCCATGACATGGCGCAGGTCCGTCGTCCTCGGCCGGCCGATCTTCTTGCGCGGCGGCATGAGCGGCGCGATCAACGCCCACTCTCGATCCGTCAGGTCGCTTGCGTAGCGCCCGCCACGGCGCTCATAATTCGGGCGAGTGATTTCGGTCCACATGTTGTGCCTCCTCGTTTGCTTTGACACAACCGAGTAAGCCACAACCGACTGAAATCACTCAACTAGTTTCGGGTTGGCCTCTAAAGACCAATCCAAAGCGTGCCGAGGCACTCGGTGAAGACTATATGCAAGGTGCCAAACTGGTGCGCGATTTTCGCGCCAGCACGGCCCAGTTCCGTGCCAACACCATGGTATGGCAAGTCGATGTCCCAAGAGATGTCCCAAGAGATGTCCCAAGAGATGTCCCGAGAGGTGAACCCGCACGGTCCTGGCCGGATCCGGGCCGCTGCTGTTCTTGTTAGCCTGGCAATTGCTCAACGCGGGTCTGCGGGTGAGCGCTATCCTGGAAACCACCAGTCATCGCAATTATGCCCGGACGCTGTTGCGCTCGTTCGGCACATTTCGATACCATAAATACCTACGCCTCGGATTTTCGTTGCTCGGCGATCTCCGCGGCGCGGGCATCCCGATCATCGGCAACGTGAGCGATCTTTCCGCCCACGGCGAGCATCGCGTATCCGAAGTTTCCTATCTCGCCAACAAAGTGCGCGCTCAGCAACAGGTCGATCTGCTTCTCGTGCATGAAGGAATCGTCCCAAACTTGAACTTGTGGTTATCGCTACGCGCCGAGATGGCGTGGAACGCAACCCAGCGATCGTTCCAGCCCCATCGCGGTCGTTGGGGCGATTTGTCGCTTCCGGCGGGTCACGCAATCGGGGACTGCGCCCACATCGGCGGCGCGACCGTTGCCGTACTCGAAGGGCGTCTAGCGGCGCTGGCCATTGCGACCAGCCTCGATCGGCTCAACACCGACGAACGCAATCGATTGGCGCGTCCGCTACGCCGCGCCTTGAAACATGAGCTCAGCGCCCGATCCTTTCTCGATCGGCTTTATGAGCCCGCGGCCGCCATTTTGGCTCCAGGTGATCCAACCACCATCGTCTGTCGTTGCGAGGAGGTAACCGCGGGCGCTATCCGTGAAGCGGTTGCGCTGGGGTGCACAGGTCCTAATCAACTCAAGGCGTTTACCCGTTGTGGCATGGGCCCGTGCCAGGGGCGCCTGTGTGGCCCCACAGTTGTCGAAACGATCGCCGACGCCCGCGGCGTGCCGCCCGATGAGGTCGGTTACTATCGGATTAGATCGCCTGTCAGCCCGGTAACTGTCGGTGAAATCGCACGCTCCAGCGAGCACGCCAGCGCGGTTGGCCGGCCATAGGCTTACGTCAATGCACGGTGGCAGGTACACGGCGCCAGGTGGCTCACCTTGTGCGGTACGCTGCCAAACACTAAACCGCCGAGATCGCTCAGACCACGACTTCCCATCACGCTGAAGTCCGCCTTCTTCACCTCCGCAAACCGCACAATTACATGAGCCGGATCCCCGCTTTCGACGACAAACCGAATGGCCTTGATGCCGGCTTTGCTCAATCGCTCCTTGATCGGCGCAAGGACGCGGTCGCGCACATGCTCGGCGTAAAGGTGTTCCGGCGGATCGCGGACGTGCTCAACCTCGGCGAAATCGCGAAACGCAACGGAAATATCGCGATTCGACATCACATGGAGCAGCCAAATATCGGCCACATCATCAGCGGCGATCGCCCCGCGACATCCAGGGCTATGTTGGCTTGGTCCGAGCCGTCAAATGCGACAATGAAAGTCTTGGTCATCATTGGCTCCATAACAAATTGGTTTGTTCAACGATGCCGAGTGGCCCGCCCAAGCCACATTGATGTAAGTGAAAAGGGTAGAAAAACCGTTTTAAATCAACCCAATGGCGACGAAGGCGGAGACGACGCGCCGGCCCTTTGTACTGCCATTTTTAATAGTTTCTATGAGCATAATGCGTTAACCACGATGGAAATCTTCGGCCTTAAGAGTGGTTTGGGCTGTCGAAATCTGGAGCAGGACGATTTCTGACGCGAAACGACAACTGACCGGACAGCAAAAAGCCGCCGTGCTGATGCTCGCGCTCAATGAGCAGCAGTCGGTAACCATGTTCACGAAGATGGACGAGGAGGAGATCAAGGAGATCTCCCAGGCTATGGCCAATCTCGGCAAGATGGACTCTGAGATGGTCGAGGGCGTGTTCACCGAATTTGTAACGAGATTGTCGTCGACCGGCTCACTGATCGGGACCTACGAGGGCACCGAACGCATCCTGCGTCAGGCGATGGGCGATCGAGCTGATGATATGATGGAGGAACTGCGTGGGCCCGCCGGACGGACGCTATGGGAGAAACTCGGCAACGTTAACGAGACCATGCTCGCCGCCTATCTGAAGAGCGAGTATCCCCAAACCATCGCCGTGGTGCTGGGCAAAATCGAGCCCGATCACGCAGCCCGCGTGCTCGCGGTGTTGCCCGAAGAAACCGCCATGGAAGTCATCAACCGCATGCTGTCGATGGAAGGCGTGCGCAAAGAGATCTTGCAGACCGTCGAAAACACGCTGCGCTCGGAGTTCATGAGCAATCTGGCGCGCACCTCACGCCGTGATCCGCACGAATCGATGGCCGATATTTTCAATAATTTCGATCGCGCGACGGAAAAGAAATTCCTCGAATCGCTGGAAGAGGCGAACCGCGATTCGGCTGAGCGCATCAGAGGTCTGATGTTCACGTTCGAAGATCTCAACAAGCTCGATCCGGCCAGCATCCAGGTGCTGCTACGCACGGTCGACAAAGACAAGCTGGGGCTGGCACTCAAAGGAGCCTCGGAAGATCTACGCGATCTGTTCTTCAGCAACATGTCGGAACGCGCCGGCAAGATCATGCGCGAAGACATGGAAGCGCTCGGCCCGGTGCGGTTGCGCGATGTCGACGAAGCACAGGGGACCTTGGTGACTGTCGCCAAGGATCTCTCCGACCGCGGCGAAATCGTCATCGCCGACAGCAAGGGCGAAGACGAACTCATCTACTAAGTCGGCCACAACGCCTTATGCGTTGTGGTCACCCGACAGGCGAAACGCGTCTGCGTTTCTGCCGAAAGGGCCCGGCAGTGAGACCGCGACGTCTCAATCAAACGTGAATTTAAGGCCACAAGAGTCGGACGAAATCCACGTCACCTTCGAGCGTAGCGGCTCCCAAGCTTCCACCCAGAGAACCACGTCCTCGTCACTGTGAACCTCGACATTGGCGCCAAGCTGGATCGCTGCGCCGCCGATTGAGACGTCCTTCAAGCGGCAGCCGACCAACCGCTCCGCAACCTGGATCTCAACCTCGTCCCTCGCGTTAACGCGGGTGTCTATTCTTCGTTCTGTACTCATGATGACCATCTGACACGAAAATTTGCGTCTGGGGAAGTCGCTGTTGTCACGCTCGGTGGAGTGGATAATCCCGTTTTACAACCGGCACGGCGCGGCCGCGTCAACCCGGCGCGCGCTTATCGAGCTAACTCTTGGCGCGTTCGTCACGTATCCGCTTTGCCTTAAATTCCGTTTTAGGGAACGTGTCCGGAGGTAGCACTTCGACGTCGAAACGCACTTCGATGCGCGATTGAACCTCGCGTTTGACCTGATTGACGACGTTGTCGGGCCCGCCATGGTCGGCGTGTTCGACACGAATCTGCATCGTGTCGATGCCGTCGTCGTTGGTCGCAAAGATCACCTCGTACTCATCGCCCACACCGTCAACCGCGCGGACACCTTCTTCGACAACCGAGGGGTAGAACTTGATGCCGCGCAGATTGATCAGATCGTCAGCCCGGCCCTGAAATCCGCCTAGCGCACGGACATGGGTTCGACCGCAGTCACAGCGCGCCCGATCGAACACGGTATAATCTCCGACGACAAAGCGCAGTTGCGATGAACTCTCCGAGTTCATGTTTGTTACGACGGTCACACCACGCTCACCATCCGCAACGGGCTCCATGGTTTCTGGATCGACCAGCTCCCACGCTTGAATGTCCTCGAGAAGATGCGTGTGCATGGGTTTGCCCGGCAGGTGCGAAGCCTCACAGGAGTAACCGCCGCAGTGCGGCGATGCCTCCGTGCAGCCGTAGAACTCGACGAGCTCCGCATCCCACATATCCTCAAGCCGCTGGCGCGTGCTGGCGACACCGGCGGCCGGCTCACCGCCGGTGAACAGGCGTGTGACCGAGGTCTTTCGGGGGTCCTCGCCCATCTCTTGCATCACCCGACCAATCCGCAACAACTGCGATGGCAGCGTTGCCAATACCGTCGGACGATAGCGCAGGATGATGTTGCAGCGGAGTTCAGCGGTCAGACCGCCACCCGGGATGCAGGGCACTCCCATATGCGCGAGCGCGTGGAGGACTCCCCAGGCCCATACGTGAGGACCAAAGCCGACCACTAAAAATACGGTTTCGCCCGGACGCACGCCGAACGACCACATGGCCCGCGCATTGGCCCATTTCCATTGATCGAGGTCGAACTTTGAATAACGAAACATGCGCGGGACGCCGGTCGTCCCCGAGGTCGGAAACAAGCTCCAGCCACGATCATTCCAGATCTCATCACTGTGGGTCGTATACGTCCCCCACGGCGGATTGGCCAGGAGGTCTTCGGCCATTTCCAATTTGCCGATGGGCGGCCATTTGATGAGATCATCGACGCTGTTGACGTCGTCCGGCGTCAGCCCGAGGCGATCAAATCGGCGCTTATAGAAATCGCTGTTCTCATATAGGAACGGCGTCAACACCGCGAGCTTGGCATCTTGGATTGCCCGCAACTCATCGCGTGACGCGCAATCCAGTGACGGCGACCAATACGCGTCCGAAGCGGGCGCGGCGAAATCGCGACGATAAGTTTCGAGTGTCTCGAGCCACTTATTGCGGGTTGCCGCTTGACGATCCGGCATCGCGATCTTTGTTCCCCTTCATTGTCCAGTATTGGCAGCCCATCTTGAAAACACCTCAGAAATACAAAGCGGGCCTCCCCGGAAAGGAAGACCCGCTCGAAGGCTTCAGACAGCTACCACTTCATTTTGCAGTCTTGGTAGTAGGCGTCCTTGTGGTCTGTGAATACCGCACCGCGGTTGACGATCATCGGCTTACCATCAGTTCCAGCAACCACTTCACGTTTGTAGAAATTCTGAATCGGAATGTGGTTGGTGTTGTACTTGAACGGTCCGCGGACCGATTTGAAATTGGCGGCTCGCAACGCATTGCGGATGCCGTCACGGTCGCTCAAATCACCTTTGACCGCACGAATCGCACTATCGATCAGGAAAATCGCGTCGTACGACTGCGCCGAATACATTTCGGCGTTGTAGCCAAATTTCTTGTGGAAGTCCGTGACGAAGCGCTTGTTTTGTTGGTTATCAAGATCGGGACTCCAGAACGACGTGTGGAAGTTTCCGATCGCCAAGTCTCCAAGCGCGGGAATGGTCAACCAGTCGACACTGAACACCGAGTAAAGCCCAATCTTGCCCTGCAGTCCCGCTGCGGCCCACTGCTTAGCGAACGCGATTCCCATCCCGCCCGGCAAGAAATAGAACACTGCCTTCGGCTTAGCGGCGCGGATTTTAGCGATTTCAACCGCATAGTCGTTGTGCCCCAACGGAACCAAGGTTTGTCCAACCGTCGTTCCTTTGTAGTAGCGCTTGAAGCCGGAGATCATATCCTTGCCGGCCTGATAGTTGGGCGCCATCATGTAGACGCCGTCCACACCCTCATCCTGCAACAACTTGCCCATCGCCTCCGGCGTCTGGTCGTTGTTCCACGACGTCGAAAAGATGTTGTCGGCACACTGCTTGCCTGCCATGCCCGACCATCCCGCATTGGTGGTGATGCCGAACACCTTGCCGCGTCTGATCTCGGTCTGCGCTGCCGCCAGCACATTCGAGAACGTGATACCGGTGATGAAATCAACCTTGTCTTGAAGGATCAACTTCTTGGCCATCTGTTTGCCAACGTCGGGCTTGAGCTGATCGTCGACGTAAATCATTTCGACGTCGAGCCCGCCGACCTTGCCACCGAGATGTTCGAGCGCAAGTTCAACACCCGCCTTCTGAACCTTGCCAAAAATCGCCAGCCGCCCGGAGAACGTATTGATATGGCCGATTTTGACCGTTTGGGCCGAGGCCGATGCTATCACCAACACCACCGCGACGACCGCACTGAGGAGTACTCTTAAGGTCATGATACTAACCTCCCTATCTGACTCGCCGAATTAGTCGGCTCTGGTTGCAGTTTATCGGCATTGTCCGCCCGACGGCTAGAGGTCGGATAGAAAACGATTACGCCGCCGCGTGATCTGTCCTCGAGGCATCCGTGGCATCGCCGCTGCGTTCACCTCCGCGCCGTTGCCCGGCAGCGCGCCAGATGTCGATCACGGCCTTGGAGGCGGGAACATCGCCAAATAGGTTTTTTACGTTGCGCAGCGATGCGTCATGTAAATCGGGCGCATAGGAACCGACGCAGTCCTCTGGCATTACAGTGTAATAACCGTTGAAATAGCCGTCACGCAGCGTTGATTCGACACATACATTGGTGGCAACACCGGTCAAAATCAGTGTCTGAATCCCGTTGAACCGCAGAACACCATCGAGTTCGGTGCGGTTGTGTCTCGAAAGTGGTGGAAATTGGTTTTGGCGCCTCTCCGAGCGGGTTGAGTTTTGCGGCGGTCAGGCCGCGCGGTCAAGGGTTTCGTCGGCGATTAGCTGATCGAGGGTTTCCCATCCATCGACTTTGCGCATCTGGATTTGGCCGCAAGCGAGGAGCGCCCAGAGGAGCATCGGCACTGTTTCGGGACACGGCAGCACGGTCTGTGTTTTGATCCGGCGCTTGAACTCCTCGTTGAGACGCTCAATGGCGTTGGTCGTTCGGGCTGATTTCCATTGGCTCTTGGACAGGCGCGTGAAGGTAAAGAGCTTGTCGCCCGCTTCTGCGAGGCTGTCCGCGACGGCCCTGCATTTCAGCCGCCACTTGCGGACAAACGCCTTGCGGCGGGTTTCCACCTCGGAGGCAGTGTCGGCATAGATCATATCGCGGTAATCTTCGCTCAGCTCGTCATGCATGTGTTTGGGAGCATGACCCAGAAGGTTGCGGTGCTTGTGCACGGTGCAGCGTTGAACGGGAAGGTCATCGCCCCAAAGCGCCGACAGAGCCGCCTCCAGTCCCGGCGCGCCATCGACGATGACAAACCCGGGCCGTTTCAGTCCACGCGCATCAAGGTCGTCGAGGAACTGGCGCCACGCCGCCTGGCTTTCTCCGCCCATATTCCCGATCGAAAGCAAGACCTTCTGGCCATCCCGGCGCACCCCTATAGCCGCGAGAACCGAGATGTTGGTGGCCTTGCGATCCAGTCGGGTCTTGATCACAGTGCCGTCAAGGATCAGCCGAACGATATCCTCATCCGCGAGGCCACGGCTGCACCAGGCGTCCCAATCGACCTTCACCTTGCGCCACGCCCGGCTCACAACGTCCTTGCTCACAGCACCCCCGAAGAGCCCGAACAGCGCGCGTTTCACCCGCCGCGTGTTGGTTCCGGACAGATACACCGAAGCGATCAGCGCCTCGGCCTTTCTGGTCAGCCGCTGGTAGCGCGGCAGCGCCCGCGAACGCCATTCCGACGCCCGACCGTCTTCCTCAACGATCCGTGCACGCGGCACGCTCACCCTCTCGGTCCCGAATGTCCCCGTCAGTTGCCGCTCCCGGTGCCCGTTCCGATACCCTTGCCGAAGCGCGTCCTCTCGACCGTATCGGCAGCGCCCGAGAAACTGCGCAAGTTCCTCCTCAAAAACGGCCTCGATCGTGGATCTGATGTTCTCCCGCAGCCGGTCCTCGAGCGGATCATAGCCGGCGTCATTGGCCAGTAGCGAAAGCGCAGAAGTCTCGGTAGTGTTCTTCATGGCGTGATCTCCTTGGCGGTGCTAGCCGCCGGTTGGGTGGTTGTCTTGTCACCCGGAGATTACGCCATCCTCAAATTTCCACCACTTTCGAGACACAGCCTTCGGTGCCATAGAATGCGCTGTAGGTATGTTTCTCAACCACCAGTTCATCGGCCAGCGGTTCAACATCAAAGAAATCCCACCCCCAGGTTCCACCTTCACAACAAACCAGATCGACACCCATTTCATCGAGCTTAGCGAGCGCCTGACCCGATAGGTATTTGCGCTCGTAGTTGGCCTTGATCCAAACCACCATCGCGCCTGCCGAACGACCGGCAGCGACGAGCGTCATGATCTTTTTGGCGAGGGGTGCATTGCCACTCATATCTGGCTGGCGAACTTTGTCGATATAGCCGCCTTTGGCGCAGAAATCGTTCTGCATATCGACCACCAGGATCGCCGTGTGACGAGGTTCGATACGATCTGCGAGATCTGTCAGCGGTTGCGACATCAGACGTCCTTTCAAACTCTACGCATTTCCCAAATCGCGAACGATTATCTCGAACCGGCGGCATCGAAATACGAACTTCTCGCGAGCGCCTCGCTAACCCATTAGCTCTCGCTTGCGTTCTTCCAGCTCTTGCGCGGTCGGCACGTCGTAGCCGTCGAGCAAGCCGTCGACCACAGCATCGAAGTCGTCCCATGGCGCCTCGCGATAATTGTGGCTGCGGATTATGAACGATGCGCCCGCATAAAACTTTTCGTATTGCTGGTGACGACCGGCAAATTCGGAACCGACCATGTCCCATGCGAGCTTGAACAGTTTAACCCGTTCAAGTGCCCCGAGCTGCGGCGTCTGCCAGAATTGTTCGAACTGCTCGCGAAGCTGCGGTTCGAGCATCACATCAACCGAGGCCGGCATCTGGAAAACACCGCCACCGCAGAGTTCGCGCAGGGTATCGATGAGCTTCGAGTAATTCTGCGTGCAGAAGTTAAGCGCCGCGTACATGTAGCGGCGGTTAAAGCAGACATAACCCTCCTCGCCGCCTGGCCAATTTTCAAAGTCGTGCAACTGACCCGCGATCATACCAGCGAGGCACGCTTCTTGAGCCGCCATGTCGCCGAGTAGTTCGCGCACCGCCGGGACCTGATTGGCGCCCGTCGCCTGAGTAATGCGGCTGCACAGCCCGACCAGCAACCGCAACTTCGACAGGTAGCGCACGTTCGATTGATGATTGCCGTAGCAGTGACTGGGGGTCTGGATGTAGATCCCACGGGCCAGTATCGGATCGTCGAGCACGAAGACCTTCTCCCACGGCACTTTGACGTTATCGCACATCACCATCGAGTCGGTTTCGTCATAACGATAGGTGAGCGGTGCATCGAACTCGTTGGCGGCGTTTTTTTCGATCGGCTGACGCGACCACAGTGACACGCCCGGCTCGTTGACTCGGATCGCGCAGGTGATCGCTTCCTTGTTTTGAGTCGGTGCCAACGGTATCAAATTTCCGATCCAGATCTCGTCGCAGAAGACGCCACTGGTGGCGAGCATCTTCATGCCCGAGATCACCACCCCGTCATCTCTCTCATCGACGATCCGCAATGTTGGAACCGGCAGGTTCAAGCGCTGATAGTAGTCGGGGTCCCGTGCGGCTTGGGGTGGCAGCACCGCATAGGTCGCGTAAACGTCGTTTGCGCGCATGTGCTGGTAGTAATTGAGTAAATTTTGGCGAAAGCCGCGGTCGTTGGTATCGCCTTCGTCGAGCACCTCCGCCTTCATCGCCATCCCAGCTACGAAACTGGAGACGTGGTCATACGAGCGCCCGATCATCCCATAGGTCATGTCGGCGATCTTTAGATGGGCATCGGAGCGCTTCTGAAGATCGGCCTGCGCGGTCGCCCGCAAGTAGTAGGTCGAATACCAGTCGTCGCCCTCTTTGTAAGCCATGACGTCGCGATGGGCTGGATCCGCCTTCATGTCGAACAAGGCAGCCATCGTGTGCGCCGCATTCTTGAAGGCTGGATGGGTACTAACGTCGTCGACTTTTTCACGGCCGATGTACACTGTGCGACCGTCGCGAATCGCTTCCAAATGCTCCTTGCCGGTCTTCAGCATGCACTCACTCCTAGATTCGACCGCCCATCGTGTTCACAAGCGAGTTCGAGCGTACGTGTTGACGCCAAACCCAACAAGCGGCAGGTGACGAAAACACGATGGCCGATAGGGATGCCATCGCGGCTCTGTGCGACCACGTCGCGGGCAGCCGCTGGGAAGATCTGCCTGCGCCGGCAATCGCAGCGACCAAAACATTTGTTTTGGACTCGCTCGGGGTCGCGGTCGCTGGAAGCGCCGGACCTCGAGCAGCGGCATTGGCCGGCATCCAATCCACTTGGGGAAGTGGCGACGAGGCGAGTGTTATTGTCCACGCTCAACGCCTACCGGCGCCCGCCGCCGCTCTATGTAATTCCTACCAGCTCCACAATGCCGAATTCGATTGCCTGCACGAAGCTGCGGTGGTCCACCCGATGGCCTGTGTCCTCCCTGCCGCGCTCGCACACGCCCAGCGTAGCGGCGGCGTCACTGGGCGCGATTTCGCCGTTGCAATCGCGCTCGGAGTCGATGTCGCCTGCCACATTGGGATCGGTGCTCAGGCAGGTTTTAGATTTTTTCGACCCGCCAACGCCGGCGCGTTCGGAGCGACCGCGGCCGTAGGCCGACTCATGGGCCTCGATTCGACTGCGCTGCAACATGCAATGGGCATTACCCTCGGCCAACTGAGCGGCACGATGCAGGCGCATCTGGAGGGTTCGTCGCTGCTGGCCATGCAAATCGGATTCAACGCGCGCAACGCCATCGTCTCGTGCGACATGGCCGCGCATGGTTTCACCGGGCCGCGCGCGGTCCTCGATGGCCCCTATGGCTACTTCCCACTGTTCGAAACAGCATCGGATTCGACTGCGACGACCGCGGACGTAGGTCGAATCTGGCGCATCAGCGAAGTGTCACACAAACCGTTCCCAAGCGGGCGCGCCACCCATGGCATTGTCGATGGCGTGCTGCGCCTACGCGATCAACATGGCTTCGACACAGCCGACATTGACAAGGTTGTCGCCTCGGTGCCGCCCTTGATCGCGCAACTGGTCGGACGTCCGCTCACGACCAATATGAGCGTCAACTATGCCCGTCTTTGCGCGCGTTTCGTCACCGCCCGCGCTTTGCTATCAGGCACCGTTGGGTTGGCCGATTTCGCGCCGGACGCTCTGCACGATCGAACCAGCCTCGATCTTGCCGACAAGATCGATATCGGCATCGACGCCAACCCAGGCACCAACGCCCTCACCCCGATTACCGTCGAAATCACTCTTGATAGTGGTTCGTCCCACTCGGTCACGGTCCAGGACGTATATGGCGGTTGTGTCTCGAAAGTGGTGGAAATTGGTTTTGGCGCCTCTCCGAGCGGGTTGAGTTTTGCGGCGGTCAGGCCGCGCGGTCAAGGGTTTTGTCGGCGATTAGCTGATCGAGGGTTTCCCATCCATCGACTTTGCGCATCTGGATTTGGCCGGAAGCGAGGAGCGCCCAGAGGAGCATCGGCACTGTTTCGGGACACGGCAGCACGGTCTGTGTTTTGATCCGGCGCTTGAACTCCTCGTTGAGACGCTCAATGGCGTTGGTCGTTCGGGCTGATTTCCATTGGCTCTTGGACAGGCGCGTGAAGGTAAAGAGCTTGTCGCCCGCTTCTGCGAGGCTGTCCGCGACGGCCCTGCATTTCAGCCGCCACTTGCGGACAAACGCCTTGCGGCGGGTTTCCACCTCGGAGGCAGTGTCGGCATAGATCATATCGCGGTAATCTTCGCTCAGCTCGTCATGCATGTGTTTGGGAGCATGACCCAGAAGGTTGCGGTGCTTGTGCACGGTGCAGCGTTGAACGGGAAGGTCATCGCCCCAAAGCGCCGACAGAGCCGCCTCCAGTCCCGGCGCGCCATCGACGATGACAAACCCGGGCCGTTTCAGTCCACGCGCATCAAGGTCGTCGAGGAACTGGCGCCACGCCGCCTGGCTTTCTCCGCCCATATTCCCGATCGAAAGCAAGACCTTCTGGCCATCCCGGCGCACCCCTATAGCCGCGAGAACCGAGATGTTGGTGGCCTTGCGATCCAGTCGGGTCTTGATCACAGTGCCGTCAAGGATCAGCCGAACGATATCCTCATCCGCGAGGCCACGGCTGCACCAGGCGTCCCAATCGACCTTCACCTTGCGCCACGCCCGGCTCACAACGTCCTTGCTCACAGCACCCCCGAAGAGCCCGAACAGCGCGCGTTTCACCCGCCGCGTGTTGGTTCCGGACAGATACACCGAAGCGATCAGCGCCTCGGCCTTTCTGGTCAGCCGCTGGTAGCGCGGCAGCGCCCGCGAACGCCATTCCGACGCCCGACCGTCTTCCTCAACGATCCGTGCACGCGGCACGCTCACCCTCTCGGTCCCGAATGTCCCCGTCAGTTGCCGCTCCCGGTGCCCGTTCCGATACCCTTGCCGAAGCGCGTCCTCTCGACCGTATCGGCAGCGCCCGAGAAACTGCGCAAGTTCCTCCTCAAAAACGGCCTCGATCGTGGATCTGATGTTCTCCCGCAGCCGGTCCTCGAGCGGATCATAGCCGGCGTCATTGGCCAGTAGCGAAAGCGCGGAAGTCTCGGTAGTGTTCTTCATGGCGTGATCTCCTTGGCGGTGGCTAGCCGCCGGTTGGGTGGTTGTCTTGTCACCCGGAGATTACGCCATCCTCAAATTTCCACCACTTTCGAGACACAGCCCTGGCTGATATTGGCGGAGAATTGCTGACACCAACCAGGGGTCTCCCAATGACTGACAGACTGTTACGCCGCCCTGAAGTCGAGGAGCGCATTCGCCTCTCGTCCAGCCGAATCTATGCGTTGATGAAGATGGGTCGCTTCCCGCGCCCGATCCGGATTGCCAACCAGGCCGTCGCTTGGCGAGAGTCGGAAATCGAGGAATGGATCGCGACGCGGCCGCTCGCCGGCCCCGAACCAGACTTGTCGCCGGCGATATAGTGCGGTGCCCTGGAAACCAAAACGCCCGCTCGGAGCGGCAATCCGGGGCGGGCAGGATGCTTCGTCACGAACTCGACGTGAAGACGCCGCGAAAATAACTCGCGCGGGCGCCTGCAACAAGGCTGAGCCGGACTTCGCGGCGGTTAACGCGGCCGCGCTCACATGTCTCCCGGCGCTGTGTACCCGCTGGCTTCCGGACGGCTTTCGACGCGGCAACGAGTGGATAGCCAAAAACCCGAGGCGCGAGGACCGGCGGACGGGATCATTCTCCGTCAACCTGACGACGGGGCCGGTGGGCCGACTTCGCCCTGAGCGACGCCAGGGGCGGCGATCCGATAAGTCTTGCCGCGTATCTCGCCGGACTGTCGCAGACTGAGGCGGCGCGCAAGCTCGCCGAAATGCTGAGGGTGGGATCATGACCGGCCTCGACAAAGGCGAGATGTTCCGTCCCCAGTCACCAGACTGGCCTCAGGCGGGCGCATGCCTTGCACCCGCCGGTAAGAGGGACGATTACAGACCGGTCATCCCTGTTCCGCCAGACGCGCCCGATCCGGATTGGCGAGCGCTCCGGCCGCCCGAAGCCATAGGTGTTGATCGGCGTGGAATATTGACCCCCTTGGTGGGGTAATCGGCGTCCAAAATTGACCCCCCTGGTTTTGTGATTTTTAACACACCTCGTTGTTTGGACAGACGAGGTGGGGGAGATGCTGGTAGTGGAAACGATCGCACGGATCCGTCGGGATCATCTGGTGAGGGGCGTTCCGATCAAGAAGATCGCCCGGGATTTGAGGGTTTCGAAGAACACGGTGCGCAAGGTGGTGCGGGGCGATGAGACCTCGTACAGCTACGCGCGCAAGATCCAGCCGATGCCGAAGCTTGGGCCGTGGGTGGATGAGCTCGAGCGCCAGCTGGAGGCCAACGAGAAGAAGCCGCGCCGGGATCGGCTGTCTCTGCTGCGGATTCATGAAGACCTTGCGGCTCTGGGCTATGGCGGCGGTTACGACGCGGTGCGCCGCTACGCCAAGACCTGGCGTCGGCGGTGGCGGCTGTTGTCGCCGTCGCAGGGTTTTGTGCCGCTGAGCTTCGATCCCGGCGAGGCCTACCAGTTCGACTGGAGCCACGAGTACGCGCGCCTGTCGGGTGCGACGACCAAGGTGAAGGCGGCGCACATGCGGCTCTGCTACAGCCGCATGCAGCTGGTTCAGATCTTCCCGCGCGAGAGCCAGGAGATGGTGTTCGAGGCGCACGAACGGGCCTTCCACTTCTTCGGCGGGGTCTGCCGGCGGGGCATCTACGACAACATGAAGACGGCGGTGAGCATGGTCTTCGTCGGCAAGGAGCGCGCCTACAACCGGCGCTTTCTGGAGCTGTGCTCCCACCATCTGGTGGAGCCGGTGGCGTGCACTCCGGGTGCGGGCTGGGAGAAGGGGCAGGTCGAGAGGCAGGTGGGTGACGTCCGCGGCCGCCTGTTCGTGCCCATCCCGCGGGGCCGCTCCTACGCCGAGATCAACGCGTGGCTGATGGATCGGTGCATCGAGGACGCCAAGAAGCGGCCGCATCCGACGATCGAGGGCAAGACGGTGTGGCAGGTGTTCGAGGAGGAGCGGCCCTTCCTGATGGCCTATCGCGGCCCCTTCGACGGCTTCCACGCCACCGAGGTGGCGGTGTCCAAGACCTGTCTGGTGCGCTTCGACAACAACCACTACAGCGTCGCCGCCCGTGCCGTCGGGCGGCCGGTCGACGTGCGGGCCTACGCCGATCGGATCGTCATCCGCCAGGACGGCGAGACCGTCGCCGAGCATCCCCGGAGCTTCGGGCGCGGCGAGATCGCCTACGATCCGTGGCACTACGTGCCGATCCTGACGCGGAAGCCTGGTGCGCTGAGGAACGGCGCGCCCTTCAAGGGCTGGCAACTGCCCGGCGCGCTCGGCCGCATACGGGCCCGGCTGACGGGTTGCGACGACGGTGACAGGCAGTTCGTGAGGATCCTCGCGGCGGTTCAGGAGGACGGGCTGGAGGCGGTCGAGGCGGCCTGTGCCGAAGCCCTCGACTGCGGCGCCTGCAGCGCCGACGTCGTGCTCAACATCCTCGCCCGGCAGTGCCAGCCGGCACCGCCGGCGACCATCCCGACGCCCGAGGGCCTGCAGCTTCGCCACCGGCCGGTGGCCGACTGTCAGCGCTACGATCGCTTGAGGGAGGCCGGTCATGGAGCGTCATGAGGTGCTGGCGATGATGACGGCGTTGAAGCTCGCGGGCATGCGCACCGCCTACGACGACATCCTCGCCGACGGTCTCAAGCGCCGTCATCCGGTGCAGCAGATCATCGGTACGCTGCTGCAGACCGAGGTCGCCGACAAGACGGCGCGCTCCATCAAGTACCAGATGGCGTCCGCCAGGCTGCCAACGGCCAAGGAGCTGGCCGACTTCGACTTCGCCGCCTCGCCAGTCAACGAGCCCCTGATCCAGGAGCTCGCCGGCGGCGGCTTCCTGGAGGGCAAGCGCAACATCGTGCTGGTCGGCGGCACCGGCACCGGCAAGACCCATCTCGCCGTCGCCATCGCCCGCTCCTGCATCCGCAAGGGCGCCCGCGGCCGCTGCTACAACGTCGTCGACCTGGTCAACCACCTCGAGGCCGAGCTCCGCGCCGGACGCCAGGGCCGCACCGCAGATCAGCTCGTACGCCGCGACTTCGTCATCCTCGACGAACTCGGCTACCTGCCCTTCGCCCAAGCCGGCGGGCAGCTGCGCTTCCACCTCATGAGCCGGCTCTACGAGCGCACCTCTATCGTCATCACCACCAACCTCGCCTTCGGCGAATGGCCGTCCGTCTTCGGCGACCCCAAGATGACCACCGCGCTGCTCGACCGTCTTACCCATCATTGCGAGATCATCGAGACCGGCAACGAGAGCTGGCGCTTCAAGAACCGCTCCTGAGCCGCCGCCGGCCGTGCCTGCGGCCCGGTTGCCGCTCAGGGGGGTCAATTTTGCACGCCGATCGGGGGTCAATATTGAAAGCCGTTTGACAGACAGCAGGACGTCCAGCGCCTCCGGGTCGTCCTTCGGCAAGGCAAAACGGCGACGCAGCTCGGCACGTTGGTCGTCCGGAACGCCGCCGTGCACGAGCCCGTAGCGCAATCCCGCGTCCGCAACGTGTTTCTCGATATAAGCGAGTGTGTGCCGGAAGGTGCTGAAGGCCATTGCCTTGTTGTTGGCCATCCGGTCCTTGTCCCGCAGGACGGTGACAAAGGCCTGCACCTTGGGGTCGACGGGATCGAGATCGTCGGCACGCTCCAGGAGCGCCTCGATATCGGCCCGGATCTCGGTAAGGAAGGCGGCATCGACGGGGGTCTCGCCGTTGGTCTCGTCCATCGCTTCGAGGCTGTCCAGCTTTCCGGCGAGCATGTCGCGCAACAGTGGAGCTAGGCCGTAGAGGCAGCTGGCCGCCTGGCGACGGACCGTGGTCATCATGAACTTGACGTTCTGCTCGCCGTGGGCGCGCGCCAGGATGCGGCTCACGACATCCAGCAGATCGTCATGCAGCCGGCGCTGGTCGGGCGTGAACTCGACCGTCAGCGTTTCCGGCCGACGGGTCGTGAATTCCCCGATATCCCGGCGACGCGTCCGGTTGATCATCGGGCTGAACGTATAGAGTTCCTCCAGCGACCGGATGATACGGATGCGGCTGGCGTCGTCGATATTCTCCTCCGCCAGGCGATCGTAGATGTCCTGGAACGCCGGCGATTCTCGCAGGAAAAGGCGGCCCCACTCGGTCTGTGCGGCATGGCCCAGGCATGCGCGGGCTTCGGCCTGCCAGTGATCCCCTTCCGTGCGGCAATGGCCCACGGCTGCGTTGATGAACCCGTTGGGCGCAGCCATCTGCTCGAAGCTCGGACGGTCGATGACGAGATCCGGCCGCAGAACGTTCAGCAAGGTGAAGAGGTCCTGGCTTCCGAGCTGCACCGGAGTGGCGGTGAGAAAGACAGCGGCCTGGGCGTTGTCGCAGAAATAGCGTACCGCCTGGTGGAGATAGGTGTCCGCGTTGCGGATGTGGTGCGCTTCGTCGACGATAACGAGATCGAACCTGGGCGGCGGATCGAGGGCGAGCAGCCCTTCGCCGGCCCGCGACCCTCTTCCCTTCTTGCCGAAGAGCAGGTCCGAATCGAACAGGGAGAACGGGATGATGGCCCTGGCATAGCGGTCGGGCCATTCGCCTTCCAGGTCCGTTTCCCGCAGACAGTGACGCAGCGTTCGGCCGTCGAGCGCCTCGAAGTGCTCGTCGAAACGCTTCATCTCCACGTACCACTTGCGTTCGGTCACCAGCACCTTGGGACAGATGACCAGCACCGAAGAAATGTCCGTCCGGGCCCGCAGCTCCTTAATGATCAGCCCGGCCTCGATAGTCTTGCCCACGCCCACTTCGTCGGCAATCAAAAGGCGCGGCCGGTCGGCCCGGATCAATCTCACAACGGGGCGATACTGATAAGGCACGAAGTGAACGCGTCCGGACCGCAGCGAATACAGGTTGGCGGTTGACGGTGAGAGCAGATGCAGGCTGGTCAGATGCGCGCGCAGGTCGTCGGCACTGAGCAGAGAGGGTTTGTCGGCGGGCTCAAAGGGCCGTAGCTGGCTCTCGTAGTAGGTAGCCTGACGATTGTTCTGGAACACCTGGTAGCGGGTCTCGGCGGTGTCGGCCATGACTCCGATGATCGGCACTACGGTGTCCGGATCGGAGCGCAACGCCACGAGATCGCCGACCTTGAACATCGTCGTTGCGGACTGTGGAGCGACGGCGGGCATTTCTGGGTCGCTCGACGGCGCAGTTGGTTCAGCGGTGTTGGCGGGATGGAGCGTGGAATTCGCGGGCGCGTCGGACGGCACCGTCATGTCGGAAAGGGCGTCTTTCTTGACCGCTGCGACCGCCGCGACGAAGGCCGGCGCGGCACCAAGCATGTCCAGAACGCGGGCCAGGGTGTCGGCATCCCGGTAGAGGTCTTCAGCCGGCATCGGCGACGCTGACAGGTGCGCCCATCGATTGCGCACGGCTTGAAGTTCCCTGACCCAGGTGCGTCCCTCGCGCGGTAGATTGAGAGCCTGCGAAAACTCGTACCAATTCTGGTCGAGGATGCGCAGCAGGGCGGCAAAATCTAGCTCTTCCAGTTTGGTGAGCCCATGTTCCTCCACGGTGCGTTGCTGCTGGAAGCTCAGGCGGTCCGCGACATGCGTTGTCCACCATCTCTCGCCAAGAGCGGGAAGGTGGTTTGAAAGGAAGGTGCAGAGCTCTCCGGTGGCGCCGCGAATCAGTTCATGCATCATGCTACTGCTCGACGACCTTTGGTCAGTGACGTTGCTCTCGGATCCTGGACCAGGCGGTAAATTAAATAACGACCTGGATGGACGAGATGACAAAGCAGACGAGGCGGCGATTTTCGCCGGGATACAAGGAACAATCGGTTGCCCGGCTGTCGGAGCCGGGCGCGAGGCATAGCAGTGTGGCTGCCGAGTTCGGCGTCACGCCAACGCAGTTGAAGACTTGGCGGTTCGAGCTTGAGGCCCCGGGCTCGGCTGCAGCGACCGCGGCGCAGAAACCTTTGCCTTGGGCGCTGTCGTTGCCGGGATTCGGTGGGTCTGGACCACCGCCGGGCGATCTGCGACACCTCGGCACTCTTAGCGTGCATGACGGGGTAGAGGCCGAATTCCAGGTCGGACTGGTCCAGCTGGAAGAAATCCTTCAGTAGGGTTCTTAGCTTGTCGTATTTCTGGCTCATTTGAATTTCGTCTGCTGTCGTTGGTTAATGTCGCCCACCACTACGCAGCCTTCTAGCGGATGGTAAAGAGTGTCTTTGTCTCGGTCCGTAGCGCCAAGCGCGAGGCCGCTACATGCCCATGCTTCGTCCCCGGGATCTTTTGTGGGTCTGGCGCTCTTCTTCCTCGGCCGTTTCGCGTTTTTTGGAGTGGCGCTCAACATAGTCGTCGAATTCCTTTTGCGCCGCCTTGCGTTCTTGCCCCGTTGCGTTGTACGCGGCTGACTGAAGCCGGCTGAACTCTCGGGCGTCCCTTTGCGCCCGGCGTTGGCGTTCCTCGTGCGTCTCCTGCAGTGCGGATTGCTTGCTTTTGCGCTCCCGTTCAGCGTCCTCCGATATCTGCTTGCCGTCCCTGCCGATCAGCCTGCCGATATCGGTGAGCGCCCAGCGCATGTGCTCCAGGCCGAGCGGGATGCCGTTGAGATGGGAGGCGTAGGTGTCATGGTCGTCCATGACACGCCGGCCAGTCTCGACCAGCCTGTCGATGTCCGCCCGCCACCTGTCATAGCCGGTGAGACCGGTCACCGGTTTGTTTAAATCGATCGCGACGGTTTCCAGCACCTGTTTGCGATATTCCAGCCGGTCCTTGACCGCCGCGAGATAATCCTCGACTTCACGGCGGATTTTGGTCCCTTCGTCGAGTTGGGCGAGCACGTTCCCGAGCGACCGGCGTGGACGGTCTTCAAGGGCAGGGTTTCCGGCCAACGTTTCCATGCGGGCGCGCAGTTGTTCGTAGCCACCCACATAAATGGCATGGATACCGGCCCGATCCGCGGCCGCGAGATGACGGCTCCAATCCTGCCGCAACGCCGAATAGGCATCCCACGCGATATCCTCTTTTGTGGGTATAGGCGGCTTCTTTACTGGCGGCGCCGGCGCCACCGCCGGGGGATCTCCGGTCAAGTCTCGTTCGATTGGCATGGCAACCGTTTCAATCGGGGGCGCGGCCTGCGCCGGGGTATGCAGCCTTCCATCGTCCGGCCCGGCAGGCTGGATGCGCTCGGCCGGAATGGTGGCTGCCGCTTCAACGACCCCATCCTGTATTGGCTGCGCGCCCTGGCGCATCTCCGGTTTGAGCCTTTGTTGTTCCGCTTCCTTCTTGATCCGATGCACGAGCCGCATCGTGGCCGCGCGCCGGTGGCGGCGCGCGCGGGCATGGAGTTCTTCGAAGGCGTGGAGGTCCTTGCGCCCGATGCCGCCGCGCTCGGCCAACAGGGGGGCGAAGTCATCCGGCCGGGCGCGGAAGGCCGAGGCCTGTTCAAGCAGTACCGCGTGACGGGTGAGCGTCTCCCGGAAAGCCCCGCCGAGAGCCACCGGGTCGCCCTCGGCGCGAGTGCGTTCGCGGAGATCCTCATACGCCGCCAGAACCTCGCGCCGGCCGTTGACGAATGAAGTGACCGCCTGGGCATGACGCCAGCCGAAGGCGGTCCGCCGGATATCCCGCGCGATGCGGGCCAGCGCGTTGTCGTTTGCCGCCGCCCGTACCTTGCCCGTCTCGCCCTGTGTTTCGCCGGAGGATCGGGTTTTGGCCTCCCGGACATTCTCCCGGCGGTCTTGCCATATGCCATCGGCCATGTAGTCGAGCGCCGCCTCCTTGGGCTGCGAGCGCGACCAGCGCTCGGCCAGCCAGGCCCGGATCTCGGTGTCCGTCACCGCAACTTCCCGGTCGTTGTCCGCTCGCCTGTCGGCGATATCGAGAGCGAGCGGCGCCCGGTTGACGTAGATGTCGAGCCCCTCGCGATGGCGTGTCGCAGCGGGATAGATCGTCTCGCGCGCGGGCCTTGCATCGGCCAGCAGGAACGTCCGGTCCACGGTCAACCCCTGGGCCGAAGTGATGGTGAGGGCATAGCCATGATCGAGACGGATATTGCCGTACCAGTCGCGGATCTCGTCGTGTCGAAACGAGACGGCCCGCCCATCCTCGGTGCGCGCCGATATCAGGACACTCGGCTCCGTTCCGGCCTCAGCCCTCTCAACCTTGAAGTCGTCCACCGTAACCACGGTTCCGTTGAACAACTGCTTCTCCCAGTGGGTGGCACCGATGCGCAACCGGTCGCCGCGTGCGATCTCCAGCGGCGAGGCCGTCCGGTCGTCTTCCGTGCCCCGGCTGACGGTCACCGTCACCCGGTCCGCATCGGCCGGTTCTGCATCCGGCAGCGCGGCGAACCGGCGTTCCCGCATCAGATGGGACAGTGCCCGCACCTCGGCCCGTGTGCGCGCCAGCACCACGCTGGATTTGCCGGGGTTCGCCCGCTGGTAGCGGTCCCAGTCGTCGACCAGACCGGTCAGCGTCTTTTCTTCGTCATACCCGATATGGAACCGCCCACGGAGATGATGGGCTGCAATGGCCGATGCCGCATCGCCGTCGCGCAGCGCCTCCGACGCGGCAACCTGCCACGGCGTAAACCTGGGTTTATCCTCCATTGCTTCGTAGTCGCCAAGAATGCGTGTGCGTTCTTGCTCTCCCATCAGTCCCGCGCGGAACCGCGCTGCCTCCGGCGTCTCGCCATGGACATGGACCAGGATATCCTCGATATCCGCCTTCTGACGCCGTATGCGGTCCACCCGGACACTGCCAACGGCATCACGGATCAACCTGAGCCCCGGTCCCGCTTCCACCGGTTGCTGTTGTTGGGTGTCGCCCGCGAATACGATCTTCGCTCCGTGGCGTTCGGAGAGTTGAAGAATATGATGCGCCTGGCGGGTCGACAGCATCCCCGCTTCATCGACGATAATGGTGGTGTCCTTGTTAATCTCTATCCCGCCCCGCGCGGCAAGGCGGAGCAGCTTGTCGACACAGAACGGCCGTGCATCGACGTCGTTACCGAGCGCCACCGCCGTGCGCCAGGCCACCGCGGTGGCGATAATGCTCTGTCCGTGTTCGCGGTAGAGATCGGCGATGGGCCGCAACGTCGTGGTCTTGCCCGAGCCCGCCGCTCCTTCGATGATCGCCACACGTCCGCCGGATGACGTCACTGCCCGGATCGCCCCGATCTGCTCTTCGCTCAGCGGATAGCCCGCCTCAAGGAGCCCCGCCACCTTTGCCTCGATGACCTGGGCGGACAAGGAATGGCCCGTATCGGCGGCCATGCCTTCCGCCATATCCCTGACTTCCTGCTCCATCTGCAGGTTGTGACGGGTTGAATACAGCCTCGTGTGCGCCATGTCGGCCCGGCCCTCGGCCGAACGCGGCGGGCGGGTCAGGCGCACCACCTCTGGGCTTAGAAGCACGCGTTCTATACTTGTCGCCAACGCGTCCCGGTTCAACAACCCGGCGGTGGCGTTGCCCACCCGCTCGACGATATCCGGCAGGCGGAATACCGCTTCCTCCCGCGTGAGGCGATCCGGGAGGTCTTCCAGCACCGCCGTCAAATCCCGGATCTGTTGCGGGGTAATGGTTTCCGCCTTACCCAAAAGTGAGGCGATCAGCGCCTCGCGTTCTATAAAGCCGTCCGCCTCGCCACGCCAGCGCCGGTGGCGAATCTCCGGGTCGTTGTCCGGCGACTTGCCGGCCCGCGTGATCTTGTTCGCCGCTGCCGCACGCGGCGCGTTGCCCTCGACCGTAAAGCCCATCTCCCGGGCCGCTTCGATGATCGCCGCACGGCGCTTCGACCAGTGTCCGATCAGGTCCCCGGGCATGCCTGCGATGCGAGTGAACTCTCCATCCTTGCCGTACTGTTCCATGCGGATGCCGAGGCGCTCTTGCAGGCTCCAGGCGAGTGTATTGCGGTAGACCGCCCCCGCCGCCTTCATCCAGGTGTAGACCGGGTGTTGGTGCAGCGCCCGGTACTTGCCGTCCCGGTGTGTCCGGGCAGCATTGAAGATCACGCAATGGGTATGAAGCTGGGGGTCGTTGTCCCTGCTGGTGCCATGCTGGAACATCGCGGCGGATATGTCAGCCGGCAGGACCTCGATATCGCCGTCCCGGTTACGGATGCGGGTATACCCGCAATGGCGCAGCACCGTTTGTTCCAGTGCTACACGCGCCGCATCGTTATGTGCCTGCTCGATCTCCGAACGCAGCCCGGGGTCGGCGACCGCCCACAGGGCCGAGACGCTCTTGTCGGCGCTGAAGGTCATGTCCAGACCCGCCGATCGGCGCTCGCTGCCGGCGTTCTGGGTCAGCTTGCCTCCGGTGTTCGGTGCGAAGCCGTTGTACAGCCGATGGAAGTCACTGCTGTCGACCTTGCCGCCGTCGGCAAGACCGAACAGGCCCTGCGGGTTGAACCAGACGCCGTCGGGTTCCTCACCCGCCGTGTAGTACTCGTTGGGATGTCGGAAGGAGCGCTGGCTTTCCAGGTAATACGCGGCCGATGCCGCTTGGGCCAGAGTGGCTACCATGACGCCAGCTCGGTAACGACGTTGCCGGGTAGGGATACAACCTGGCCGGAGTACAGCTGGATTATGAATGTTGCAGCTCTCATGATTCCAGCCTTTGGAATTCCTTTATTTAACAAATGGTTAACGACATGGCCATGCGATATTTGCATCAAGATAGCAAGGTTATCTAAACTTACCGAAATCTAAGCACCTAGAGGTGCAGAGGTGTGAGAGGACTTACATTCTCTCTGATGTTTCGCGAGAGGATATAGACTGCACAATCGGAGATCAAGGGGAATTTGGCCCTGCCTTGGAACGGGGCGGCATACTTGAAATGGCCGTTCGAAGGGCGGAATTGACCGGCTGTCGGGCCAATGGCAGAATCTGGGCCTGATCGCGGATTCTGGAAACAGCGGGGAGATGGACGATGCCGGCGAAACGCTTCAACAAAGCGGATATCGACTTCGATGCCATAGATGGTGAATTGGCGAAACTTGAGCCGCCGAAGCTGAGCCTGACTGATGTACTGGACCGTTTGCGGAAGCGGCTGGTCAAGCAACAGGCGAAGGGAGTGACGGTGGCTCAAATGCATGAGGTGTTGAAATCAGGCGGCATCGATATCACGGAGCGCAGTCTGCGGACGTTTCTGGACAAGGGCGTATTGCCGGGAAGGAAGGTTGCCGAGGCCGCCAGGTCCATGGTGTCGGAAGAAGGCAGTGATCCGTTCTGAGCCGAACGACGGCGTATATAGGTTCGCGAAGCAGCGAAGCGGCGTTCGAAGAACGGCGGTCCGTCGTGGCGGTTTTCGGGATGCGGATAATGAAGTTGCTGTGGGGGATGGTTGGGCGATGGCGCGGCGCTTCAGCGCCCGCGTACGGCGATGGCGCGAAGCGCCGTGCCGTGAGGCGGCGATGCATCGTTCGAAGAACGGCGAGCCGCCTGCGAGCGTAAGCTCGCACGGTTGGCGGCGGCGCAAAGCGCCCCGCCATGGACCGGTGCTCTAACAAACCGGCACAAAAAGGGGGCCGACCTCCGCCGAGTGGTGGCGGGGACCGGCCCTGAAGGGTCCGTTACGCGGCGGCGAGAAGGACGGGGATTCCGACCTTGCGTGCCTTGTCGACTAGATTGTTGGTGATGCCAGATCCGGGGAAGGCGACGAGACCCTTCGGCAGGAAGTTCAGCAGGACGTCGTTACGCCGGAAGGGCGCGGCCTTGCCGTCTCGATCCCAATTCGGCTTGCACACTACCTGGTGCACGCCGTTCTTCTCTGCCCAGCTTGCCGCGATCTTCTCCGCGCCGGGTCCGCCGCCGTGCAGCAGGACCATGTCCTCGTACTTGAGCTTGATGCTGTCCAGCGAGCGCCAGATGGCGGTGACGTCGGCAAAGTCCTTGCCGCCGGTGAAGGCGACCAGGGTGCCCTCGGGAAGATGCGCGGAGGTCTCGCGGTGTTCACGGGCGCGCAGGTAGTCGCGGGCATCAATGGCGGCGGAGGTGAGTTTGCCGGTCTGGCTGCTGTGCGATCCGTGGCGCGGGCGCCAGGTGTCGGCGGTCTCGGAGCGGTATCCCTCGGCGGCGAGGTCGCGCATGGCCTCGAAGGCGTCGCGGCGGTCGCCGAGGTTCTGGACCCGGTCGGTGAGGAGTTCCAGTTCGCGCGACTTGATCTCGGAGCCGTCCTGCTCTTGGCCGAGGTCTTTCATCTCGGGCGCGATCTTGTCGATACCCCGGTCGAGGCGCTGGACCTGGGCGTGCAGTGTATTGACGAAGCCCCAGAGCAGGCTTTCGCGTTCGTCGGCGAGTTGCGTGCCGTCCGGTGCGACCACACCGGCCAGAATGTGGATCGCTTCCTCGATCCCGGCCAAAGCTTCTTCCTCGTTCCAGATCTCGCGGTTGTCGAACTCATCTCGACCGGGGGTCGCGCCGAACAGGGCGGCCTGTTCGCATGCCATTGCGGTCTGTGACGACGTTTCGGCGCTGATGAAGTTCTGCATGATTCTCTCCAATGCAATGTTGGTATCCTCCGAGGCGGGGTGCCCCGTCGTGATGACTCTTTGGGTCACGCGCTCGCAGCGGAGCCACGATTGCCGGAATGCCTGCGCCGGGGGGATGCGCGAGTGGTGCGGGCGCAGGGAGCGCAGCGACTGAGCCACGGTCGCGTATTCCACCGGCGCTAGCCGCGCAGCGGCGTGGCATTACGCGCTATCGCCGTAACGGAGCGAAGCGGAGTGGAGGACCCCGGAGGGGTTGGCGCAGTGAGAACGTGTGGGACAATGAGACATCATGACGGGTTAATTATTCTCCCACTCCCACGCCTCTCTTCCGCCGTTGCCGCGGACTTGGAGCTTGCAATAAGGGGCGCGATCCGGGCTGCGAGGGTTTCTTCTCCGATGGCGATGAGGTCGTCATTAAAATCGGAATGTTCGGAAACGATCACGATTGAGGGAATGCCGCGTTCCACACAGCGGTGCTGAAGGCGATTCGCGGCGTGCTCGCCTTGCACGTCTTTATCGCGGGCGATGACCAACAGGGCGAGGTCTTGGGGCGGTTCGAATGCGCCCAGGCTGCCCGCCGATAGAGCCGCCGCGGCATGAATACGAGGGACTGCGGTGACCAGAGACAGCACGGTCTCGATGCCTTCGCCGGTAAGCAGGGTCGCGCCGGAGGCGAACCCGCCGAAGCGCACGGCCCGGCCGTGGACGCGCCCGAGTGCTTTACGCGGGCGAACGAGATCGGCCTTGGCGGGCCTCTTGCGATCGAGCCAGGTGCGCTGTACACCCTCGATGACGCCATCATCGCCGGTGACAGCGGCGACCAGCGCCGGCAGGCGGTGGATGCCGTCATCCCCGCGTTGGATGAGATCGGGATGGAACCGCAAGGCCGGAAAGCGGCAATGGCCGATGGCGCGGGCGTGCAGATAGTCTTCCGCATGCGTGCCATCGATAGGCCGGCAACGCCGCCAGAGGCGGCGCGCCGATTCTTCACGGTCGTAGCCGCCGGCGTGATCGCCGCCTTTGGCGGGAGTGGACGGCGGCAATGAGAGGAACGCGAGGGCTTCCTCCATGGCGTGCCGCAGCGATGCTCCGCCGGTGTGCAGACGGATGAGATCGAGCAGATCGCCATGCTCGTTGGTCGCGGCGTCGGTCCATTTTCCGGGTATGCCTGGAGGCGCCAGGCGCACGAAGAGCGAGCGCCCCTTGGCGCCGCTTGTGTCGCCGATGGTCCAGTATCTGCCCTGCCTGCGTCCGCGGGGAAGGTAGCGGCGGCATACGTCTTCGGCCCGTGTGCTTAACGCAGAGGCAATTTCAGTAGCGTTCATGGGGCGCGATTCCTTAGGGGTGCGATGGCGTGAAACGGTTGCATGGGGAACCTCTCCTGCCTGTTTCGGGACGCCCCCTTCAGGCCCGCCTCGAACTCTTGACGGTGAGGGCCGCGGGAGCGGAGCGCGCAGCGCGGCCGCCCCGCGTCAACGGTTTGGGAACTCTGTGGAGGCAGGCTCGAACGCGCCGGCAAAAATGAAGGGCCAGCCCCACCCCAACTTGGCGGGGACTGGCCCTGAGTTATGCGGGAGGGAGGAAGCCCGCTTAGAACGGAATTTCGCTGTCATCCACCGTCGTCGAGGTTTTGGCGGAAGGCACGGCGTCGCCGTTCCTCGCCGGTGCGCCGTTGCCGTTCGGCTTGTCCAGGAATTGCACCCTACCGCCGGGGACCAGCAGGATCTCGGTCGAGAACCGGTCGCTGTCCTCGCCGTCCTTGCGCCACTTGCGGGTCTGCAGCTTGCCCGAGACGTAGACCAGGCGGCCCTTCTTCGCGTGCTTCTCCAGCATCTCGACCAGGCCGTCCTGGAAGGTGACGATGCGGTGCCACTCGGTGCGGTCCACCTTATCGCCCGAGTTCTTGTCGAGGTAGCTTTCGTCGGTGGCGATCGAGACGTTGGCGACACGCCCGCCGTTGGTGAGATGGCTGATGGTGGCGTCGGCGCCGGGGCGTCCGATCAACTGCGCGTTATTCAATCCGAACATTGATCAATCTCCTGTGATCCGGGTTATGACATCGGGTTAGCGAACGGGGTCAGGCCTCTCTCGACCCTTCCCCCTTCACACTCTCCAAGCCCCCCTCTTTCTCTATTCAGCCGTCCGCACCGGTACATGTCCGGGAACCGAGAACTTCACGGATCGCGTGGGCCGGCATTCCGACCGCGGCCAGCAGCGCGCCGGCGTCGGGAAGCGGTGCGGCGTAGCTTGGATCGGCATCGGGTGTGCTGCCGGGATTGAAAAGGGTGTCGTTGGACTCGGTCGAGGCAGGTCTGGAATCGAACATTTTGCACCTCCGGTTGATGGGATTGAGACACCGCCTGGCGGAAACTTTCTCTCCGCCTTGGGCGCGTCGCCCTTCTCTTTGCCTTCCTCAAACTCTCTTGCACGTTGGTCGAGGCAGGCCGGAGAGTTCGGAGGTATCGCACGGCGGCAACCGCTGGCACGACTTTGCCCGGCAACCGCCGCGCGGATCTTCAAAGGGCCGCGTCGTTGGCGTCCATGATGGCGATGACGGCGTCGTCGAGGCTGTCCCTCGCGCTCATCAAGGTGTGTTCCATATGGAGAAGCTGGTGGCGGAGCCCGGCGCGGTCGCCGCCGGACGGGTTGCCGGGCAGACGCATGATGGCGTTCCGCAGCTCGGCGAAGCGTTCCGCCAGATCCTTCATGTGGCCGGCGGCCTCGCGTGCGCCGGTCCGGGCTTCCGGCAGGAACCCGCCGGGATCGGACCGGGCGCCGGCCAGGGTTTCGAAATAGCCGGTCGTGGAATGTGGTGTGAGGGTGTCGAACATCGGGTTCCTCCGTGCATTGCAAGACAGAATGGTGGCGATGCCGTGAGAATTGCCTCCCGTGCACCGCCCGGACCGCCCCTGCCGTGCTGCCCTCGGCCTCCATGTGCCGCAACGTGCGGGTGGGAGGGTCACGCTACGTGGCTGCCCCACCTGCCTGTAGCCCGAACATGCCGGAGGGCACTCTGCCGACGGTATGCGAGCCGGTACGGTTTAATGGGTGGTTTCATCCGGGGCGGCGGACATGGCGCGGCCGGCGATGGCGGACCAGGCATCGTAGTCGAGCCCGAGGCGGGCGTTCAGGCGATTGCAGATTCGCAGGGCGTCATCGAGTGTGAGCGCAAAAAGTGCAGTTGGGACGTAACCGGGCATGTTGTCGAACACGATTCGGATCTGCTGGGGCACGTTGTCGAGGTCATAACTGGGACAAAACGCATAGACGGGATCGTCCGGCAGGGTATGTGACGAAGGCATGGCAATGTCCTTCCTATGGCAGGTAGTGCAATTGGCGGCAATGGGCGGCGCAAAGGCGCAAATCACTGGAAGCGCGCGTGGTGGGCGGCAACAAGCGTTCGGACGCCTCCGTTCCGGAAGCCGGACGGGAGCGTGCGGGTTTACGCCGGGCTCGCAGCCGCGAGCGGCCAGCGATCGAGGATGCGGCCGAGGTCGATGTATTCGGGCACGAACACACGGGTGCGCCACGAGACGATCTCGGTGGTGCAGCCCATGCGTTTGAGTGCCGCGAGGTCGCCGTCGGCCGGCCCCTCGATCTCGACGCGGTTTGCGCCCATCAGGCGCCGCCTTGCGAGGCGCCAGCCGTTGGCGAGATCGAACGACGCGCCGCGGGTCAGGATCGCCTCGTGCATCTCGGCCGGGCTCATGACCGGTCCCCCGGCCAGCCCGAAGGCGTCGCGGAAGGCGTACGCCTGCTCGGGCGTCAGAACCCGGCCAAGCAGGCTTTCCCCGGCATCGGTCGCGAGCCGGCGCACCCGCATGTTCTCGCCCGGCAACCGATCCCAGATGGGGAGTAGCAGGCCGGTGACCAGCCACAGGCGGGATTCGGTGTGGCTGGGCAGCCCTTCGATCTCCGTATCCCACAAACTGCGCCAGCGATCCCCGCCTGCATCCTTCCAGTTCGAGGCGGCAAGCTCGGCCGCGGCCATGGGCTCGCGGGCGGCGGGACGGACCAGGCGGACCCGGGCCTCAACCCCGCCGTCCTCGAACATCCGCGACGGCGCAGGCAGAACCACGGCGGCGCGCTTCGAGCGGGTGTTGATGACGGGCCGCCCGTCGCGCAAGGCGATGGCATCGTCCGCTGTCAGCGGCACGAGCCGGTCGCGGCGGATGATCTCGACAAGCTCGGTGACGGCGCCCGAGGCTTCATGAACGTGAACCGTCTCGCGCGAGGCCACGGTGAGGGAGTCGGCCCGGATGGTCTCGACGCCCTGCTCGTGGGTCCCGGCCTCGATGGCCTGTTCGATGTTGGCCTCGATGCGGGTTTCCAGCTCGGCGAACAGCTCGTTCTGCTCGGCGATGGGCAGGGCCAGCAGGCGATTGAGGAACCGGGGCATCGGCGGCAGGTCATCCTTGAGCGAGCCTTCCCAGATCAGCTTCAGTCCGGTGGCGTCCTCGAAGCGGTCCATGGACCAGCCCGCAATGTTGCCGCGCCACAGCGCGACGTAGAACTGGCGCAGCGCCACCTTGGCGTAGGGGCTCTCCAGATTGTCGCTGGCCCGGAACAGGGTGGCGCCGCCGCCGCCCATGGCGGTCTGGCTGTCCCGCTGTCCCCGGGTGATGGCGCCGAGGCTGTCGAGACGCCGGGCAATGGTGGCGATGAAGCGCCGCTCGCCCTTCACATCGGTGGTCACTGGCCGGAACAGGGGGGCCGAGGCCTGGTGCGTCCGATGGGTTCGGCCCAGGCCCTGGATCGCCTGATCGGCCCGCCAGCCCGGCTCCAGGAGATAGTGGATACGCCGCCGTGTATTGCCGCAGCCGAGATCGGCGTGATAGCTGCGCCCGGTGCCGCCGGCCATGGAGAAGACGAGGATGCGTTTATCGCCCGCCATGAAGGCGGCGGTCTCGGCGAGGTTGGCCGAGGCCGGCCGATTGCGTAGCGCCAGGCGCTCGCCGGATGAATCGGCGATGCGCAGCACCCGGCGGGAGCGGCCGGTGACCTCGGCGACGGCCTCGCCGCCGAAACGGTGGAGGATCTGGTCCAGCGCCGCCTGTACCGGCGGCAACGCCGCGAGCTTCTCAATCAGCGCATCGCGGGCGGCCACCGCTTCCCGGCACAGGACCGGGTTGCCCTCGGCGTCGGTCACGGGCCGGGACATCAGGTTGCCCTCGTCGTCGGTGAACGGCTCCTGCAATTGCACAGGAAAGGCGTGGGCAAGATACTCCAGGCACGCCTCCCTCGGCGTCAGGTCGACGGAGATGTCGTCCCATTCCGAGACGGGGATCTCGGCGATGCGCCGGTCGAGCAAAGCCTCGCCGGTGGAGACAAGCTGGATGACGCAGGCATGGCCGGCCTCGAGATCAGCCTCGATCGCCAGGATCAGCGAGGGGCATTTCATGGCGGTGAGGAGATGGCCGAAGAAGCGCTGCTTCGCGCCCTCGAAGGCCGACAGCGCGGCGGATTTGGCGTTCTTGTTGAGGGTGGCATCGCCTTCCATGATGCCGGTGGCTTTCAGGGCGTCTTCCAAATTGCGGTGGATCACCTTGAAGGCGCCGGCATAGGCGTCGTAGATGCGCCGCTGCTCGGGTGTCAGGGGATGTTCGAGCAGCTCGACCTCGACCCCGTCATAGGACAAGGCGCGGGCCTGGTAGAGGCCGAGGGCCTTCAGATCGCGGGCCACCACCTCCATCGCCGCGACCCCGCCGGCCTCCATGGCGGTGACGAAATCTGTACGCTGTTCGAAGGGCGTATCGCCGCCCGTATCCGCGCCGCCCCACAGGCCGAGGCGGCGCGCATAGGCCAGGCCGGGCACGGTGGTGGCCCCGGTGGCGGAGACATAGAGGATACGCGCATCCGGCAAGGCGTTCTGCAAACGCAATCCGGCGCGGCCCTGTTGCGAGGGCGCCGTATCGCCGCGTGATCCCTTGGCTCCGGCGGCGTTGGCCATGGCGTGCGCCTCGTCGAACACGATGACGCCGCCAAAGGCATGGCGGGAGTCTTCTTCCATCCCGTCCGCGAGCCAGCCGACGATCTGTTCGAGGCGCGAGCGCTTTCCCTGGCGGGCAGGCGAGCGCAAGGTTGCATAGGTGGCGAACAGGATTCCGGCCTCTTGTGGAATATCGGCCCCCTGGCGGAACTTGCCCAAAGGAATGAGGTCGGCCTCGTTGCCGCCGATCGCGGCCCAGTCGCGGCGGGCGTCTTCCAGCAGCTTGTCGGAGGCGGACAGCCACAGCGCCCGGCGGCGGCCGCGCAGCCAGTGGTCGAGGATGATGGCGGCGACCTGGCGGCCCTTGCCGCAGCCGGTGCCGTCGCCCAGCATCCAGCCGCGCCGGAAACGCACCGGCGCGGACAGGGCTTCGCCGTCGCCAGTAGCATCGGTGGCGGGTTCAAGACCGGCGCTTACGGCTTCTCCCTTATCTGCTTTATTGGCGATCTCCGGGATGCTATCGCCGTCATCGCCGTTGTCATCTTCATTGTCGGCGACACGCGCGATGGTCTCCCAGCCCTCGCCGATGCGGTACAGCGCCGATAGATGGCGGCCGTGGGCCTGACCGGCGAGGATGACGCTTTCCAGTTGCGCGTCGGACAGCAGTTCGTCCGTCACGACACGCACGGGCAGCATCGGGCGGTAGGCCGGCACGGGATGGGGCACCGCCGCCATGGCGGCGGATTGCACCAGGGGCGTCGGATGTTCGCACGCGCCGGGAATGCGCGCCGTCCGGGGACGCCAGGGCTCGTAGACGCCGGCATGGGTGGTCTCCGGTTCGCTTGCCTTGCCTTCAGGGTTGGCGGACGAGGTTTCGTAGTCGAGTTCGGCCACCGGCCCCCAGTCGCGGACCTGCACTGCGGCATGTTTTGCCTGGGGCGCGGTGGCCGTTGTGCGCTTTCGTGGGTCCGGCCGTGCGGCGGCA
>CBDCYR010000008.1:0-233897 GCA_965224275.1 Alphaproteobacteria bacterium
ATATGCAGGTGACCGCAGGCGCCATTGGGCAATGCGCGCAAAAGGTCGGCGAGGCGGAGATTTTGGTGGCGGGAGGCGTCAAGGACGTGCTCGTTGCCAACGAAGTCGTTGGGCCCACGAAGCTTCAGCGATTGGTGACCTTGGCCCGACAATCGCGGATCACTGTCGCGGTTGATCACCCGGATGCGGTGTCAGCGTTGGCCGCGGCGGCCCGCCATCACGACGTGAGTGTCGGCGTGGTCATCGACGTCGACGTCGGATTGGGTCGCTGCGGTGTGTTGCCGGGTGACTCGGTTGAACTCGGCAAGCATGTCAGTCAGCTTGGGGGAGTTGCGTTGCGCGGACTGCAAGGCTATCACGGCGCGATCCAGCACATCCATGGCTACGGTCAGCGCGCTGAAGCCGCGCGCGCAGCCACGACCCAGCTGCAAACTGCGGTCGATGCGTTTCGGCATGCGGGCCTCCCGACCGACGTGATTACCGGCGCTGGCAGCGGCACCTACGAGGTTCAGGGGGCGTCGGGACTGTTCACGGAAATCCAGCCGGGTTCCTATATCTTTATGGATCGACAGTATTGCGAAATCGGCGGTAAATCTGGCGAAGTTTACGAGGATTTCGAACCCGCTTTGTTTGTGCTGGCAACCGTGATGAGCACGCCCGCGGCCGATCGAGTGGTACTTGATGCCGGCTACAAGGCATTGTCCAACGATGCCGGACCGGCACTTCTACTCGATAAACCGGGCTGGACTTACACGTATGGCGGCGATGAGCACGGAATCATCAAACGCGCCGGGTCCGGTGCAGCGTCGATGACGCTCGGCGAAAAGGTTAGGGTCCAACCCAGCCATTGCGACACCACGATCAATCTCTATGATCGCTTTCACGTCTACAGTGGCGACGAGCTGATCGCGATCTGGCCGATCGCCGCGCGGGGAAGGAGTCAGTGATGCGCCGCCTACTTGCAATCGCAGCCGTGTCGATGGTCCTGTCGGGTTGCTACACATACCGGCCTGCAGAATATTTGGCTGTACAGATTGGCGCGCCCCTGGTGGTCGTAATTATCGACGAAGCGGTTGTTCCCCTGGCCGGGAAAGTTCGCGAGACCTGGCTTGCCTCGCTCAATGCCGCCGATCGTGCAGCAACCGATCATATCACCACGGATGCAGTCGCTGACGGCATGATCTACTGTCACCACCCGACCCTCGCATCCGCCTATACTGTCCAGTTAGGTGCCTGCCTGCCGGGCGCCCGCGAGATAACGAAGGCAACCTTCGAAACGCGGGGTCGTGGACTTTGACCCGCGCCTACGTCGTCGTTGGCGGTGCGGTTCTGGTGCTCGCGGGTTTCTGGGTTTGGAGCCCAGCCAACCTGGAGCAAACCACCCCCGTCGACACGCCAGAAGTAATCGCAGAACGCGCCGCAACCTCCGCAATCGTTGCCGAGGGGCGGCTCTATTGCCTTGACCCCAAAGCCAAGCCGAGATTCACGATACAACTTGGCGCCTGTTTGCCTGGCGCACGTGAGATCAGTTACGTCGAATATCAGGCTGGGATAAAGGAAAAATGAGTGCGCTGTGCTCGCGCGATCCGTAAATGATGACGTTTTGAGACAATAGCACTCGCGGTCTTGGCAATTTCGCGTATGCTCGGCGTATTCAAATCATCACAGGAGCCGATAGGAGGGCTGATGGGAAGACGAGCACCGAATTACCGTTTCGAGCGCCAAGAGCGTGACCGCCGCAAAGCCGAGAAGAAGGCCGAACGATTGGCCAAAAAACAAAAGGCGAATGACGATAGTAGCGAGGATGCGACCGGCAATGTTTCGGCAGAAGCAGCCCCGACCGAACCTCCGCAAGAATGACTTGAACACGAGCAACTTGAGAAAGCACTTGCCGGGCGACGAGGTCGCTCATTAAGCCGGTCGTTTCGCATTCAGATAGATAAGAAACTTCGACGAGCGGGCCGCCGACGTCGGCTCGGGTTTCGCCGTTGGTTTGCGCTCTCTCGAACGCGGTAACAATCCGCTTCGCTTTGGCCGTGTCTCTGTGAGACGTGTCATCGGCCCGGAAGAAGTAGCCACGACCGCCGCTTGCCATCGATCATCGACGCAATCGCGCTCAGTAGTTGGGACCGTTAAGTGCTTCCCAGACCATCGCATCGAAATGGTGGGTGGCGTGCTCGCTGCGCCAGGAGTGTTCTTTGTCGACCATCAGGCGGCCCTGTTTGTAGCCGCGAGATCGCACGCCGACCTGCTGGCGCTCCATCGCTGCTGTGTCCTGCGGGAACACAAAATCGCGCAAGGTATCCATCTGATGAATACTTTCGGGGCTGGGTTCGCCCGGAAAGAAATTGATGACCTCGACCCGAACCGATTCCGCGCTGGTCGGAATCGAGGGCACGATGCTCAGGTTGGCGGGTCCCGGTTGGCCGAGAATTAGATAATTCGGCCATAAGTACCAAACGTGGTTGTCCTTGAACGTGTCACTTTCCTTCGAGCGCAACACGCGGTTGTCGTATTCGCCCATCGCGGTGTCGTCGATATACGAGATGTGTGATTGCCACCAATCATACTCCCACGAATCACGCTTGGTGATGTCGACCGCCTCCATCGCTTCGGGATGGATGTGTGGGCAGTGGTAGCACTCGAGCTGGTCGAGCACGAATTTCCAGTTGCACTTGAGCTCGAAGATATCCGTCCGCGCGTGGGTAAAGGTTTTGACGTCCGGCACATAGCTCAGGATTTCATCTTCGAGTGCGCCGACCAAGTCACGCATGGCCTGGGCATCGGGATCGAGGTTTACGAACGCCATATTGAGAAATTCTTCGACCCGGATCTCGCTAAGGCTGAAGTCGTCGAGCTGGAAACCGGCGACATTCTCTGCATTCCCAGCCGCTTTTAGAGCGCCGGTTGTGTCGTACGACCACGCGTGGAACGGGCACGTGAAGATCGTCTTATTGCCTTTCCCTTCTGCGAGGATGTGCCCGCGATGCATGCACACATTGTAGAAAGCCCGCAATGCGCCATCCTTGGCGCGTACGACAAGTATCAGCTGATCGAATAGCTGGCTCGTGATGTAGTCGCCCGGGTTTTGAAGGTCTTCGAGCGCGCCGGCGTATTGCCACGACCGATAAAAGATTTGATCCTTTTCGCGCTCGTAGATTGCGGGGTCGCAATAGTAGTGCGACGGCAGCGTTGCGGAATACTCAGCGATCGGGTGAAACGTACCGGTCGGCTTGTCCGTCGGAACGATTTGCGATGCCATGGTCACCTCCTCAAACTCGTTGCGTCCTGTCGGAGCGGGTATCTCAGTTTTGATCGAGTGGCGGCAATCCTAGCTTGGACATCTTGTCGGCCACATTAGGATCGATCAATTTGGCCGCCCCGACGTCGATCTCGGATTTCTTGGACTCACCCAACCGTCTGTGGGCGTAGCCACGACCGTATAGTGCAATCGCATTTCTTGGTTGTGCCTTTACGACCACGTCATAATCCGCAATTGCGCGCCGATATTCGCCGCCACGAAGCAATGCAAAGGCGCGACTGTCAAGAATGATCGGATCACCCGGCCGCTGCTCCAGCGATTTGTCGCAATCACGAACGGCCTCGCTGGACCGCCCCAGCAGGGCCTTGACGTAGCAGCGATTGTTAAGCATCACGGCGTTGTTGGGCTTCTGTTCCAGTATGAGATCATAGCGCTTGATCGCCGACTCATACTTTCCGTCGGCTTGGTCGATGCCCGCCAGTGCATATTGGGCGCGAAGGTGTTTGGGAACACGCGCGACAACCCGTTCGAGATCCTCACGGGCCAGGGCGGCATTGTTAAGAAGCGCCCTAATACTGCCGCGGTGAAAATAGGCTTCAACGAGATCTGGGTTCAGCCGCAACGCCGCATCGAAGCTTTCCAACGCAGGAGCATTGCGACCGAGCCGGGTATACGCGATGCCACGGTACACATAAATCAGAGCCAGATTTGGGTGACCGATCTCGATCGCTTTGGTGAAGTCCTCGATCGCCTTCTGGTGGGCGCCGGTCGCTATCAAGCTTCGGCCGCGGCCAATATAGGGTTGCGCGCGTTTGGATGGCTCGATGCGAATCGACTCGTCGAAATCCTTTAATGCGCGGTGGTGGTCGCCGAGCTCGGCATAGGCATTGCCTCGGTTGCTGTGGAGCGCGGCGACCTTGGGTTTCAGTTCGATCGCTCGTGTTAGGTCCGCTATCGCCGCATTGAAGCGACGCAGCTTGACATAAGCTTGTGACCGACTAACGACAATACTGATTTCGTCCGGTGCCAGTTCGAGCGCCCGCCCAAAAGTTAAGACCGCTTGTTCGAAGTCACTCAGCGCCAACTGTGAGTGACCCATCGCATAAAGCGCGATCAGCCGCTGTTTTTGGTTGATCGTTTCGGAAGCGAGGACTTTCTCACACGCGGCGACGCGTTCTTTCGGCTCAACCTCGCGAGATAAGCACGCCTTTGCGTCGGAATCGAAGTCTGCAATGGCCGGCGCCGGTACCAAACAAATGGCGACGGTAGCCACCAACACAACGATCGGAGGTGCTTTGGCAATAGAGCTTAAAGCTGCGGGCACTCAAGCCTCCCTTTTGTCGATCTCACGTTGCCGAAGAACTCTCCGCATGACTTTTCCCGTTGCGGTCATCGGTAGAGCCTCGATGAACTCGAGCTCGCGGGGATATTCGTGGGCCGCCAAGCGGGTGCGAACCCAATCTTGAATTTCGCTTGCAAGTTCATTTGAGGCAACCATCCCGTCGGCGGGCACGATGAAGGCTTTGATGATCTCGGTCCGTATGGGATCCGGAACCCCCACGGCCGCAGCAACCGCAACGGCTGGGTGCGTGAGGAGTGAATCTTCGATTTCGCCAGGTCCGACGCGGTAACCCGATGTCGTAATCACGTCGTCGGCGCGGCCCTTGAACCAGAAATACCCATCATCATCGCGGGTGCCGAGATCACCGGTGCGTAACCAGTAGCCCGTATACTTCTCCGCAGTCGCCTCGGGGTTACGCCAATACTCCAGCATGATGACGGGATTGGGGCGTTTACACGCGATCTCGCCTTCTTCGCCCGCAGCTACCTCGCGCCCATCACGATCGACGACCGCCACCCTATGGCCGGGAGATGGCCGACCCAGTGAACCCGGTTTCGCGGACATCAGCGCCGGGATGTGGCCGAGCACCAGATTGCATTCCGTCTGACCGTAGATTTCGTTGATGTTGATGCCAAATTGTTCGCGACCCCAATCGATAAGCTCGGCCCCGACCGATTCGCCGCCACTAATGATCGTGCGCAGGGCCACTCTGCGGGGAACCGGAGTTTGGCGCATCAATTTTAGCATCGTCGGCACCATGAACAGGTTCCTCACCCGGTGCTTTGCGATGATTTCATACGCCCGTTCGGGATCAAAGCGGCCGCGCCCGCGAAAGGCGACGACTGGTTTGCCGAACCACAAGCTGGGCATTAATACGTCCATGAGGCCGCCGAGCCAGGCCCAATCGGCCGGCGACCAGCACAGGTCGCCCTCTTGGCCGAAGAATTCGTGCGGTAGCGCGAAGCCCGGAATGTGGCCGAGCATCGTGCGATGGGCGTGGAGTGCGCCCTTGGGAGGACCTGTTGTTCCAGACGTATAGGCCAGAAAGGCGGGATCTTCGGCTAAGGTTTCAACCGGGGTGTGGGAGGTTGATGCGGCCGCGAGCACGGCGTGGAAATCGTCGGCGCCGGTTTCAGGACCGTCGATCAGAAACACGTGCTCGAGCATTGTCAGTCGATCACGTATGGCCGCTACCTTTACGTAATTTGCACGATCGGTCACCAGCGCTTTGGCGCCGGAATTTTCCAGGCGATAGGCCAGCGCGTCGTCTCCAAATAGTGTAAATAGCGGCAGGCTTACGATACCGGAGCGCCAGCATCCGAGGTGCGCCAACAAGGTTTCGGGTGCCTGCCCCAATAGGATTCCGAGACGGTCACCGCGACTGATTCCCCGGCTGGCAAACACGTTTGCGGCTTGGCAGGAGAGCCTTTGGATCGCCTTAAAACTGTAGTTGGTGAGGTCGCCGTCTTCGGTTTCGTAAATCAGTGCCGGGCTGTCGGGCGAGGTTTCCGCGTGCTTGTCGCAGGTATCCAACGCGATGTTGTAGTAGTGCGGCGTCGGCCATTTGAACGCCCGATAGACCTCATCGTATGTTTTCGCATGTTTGAGCATTGCCGGCCGCGGGTGGCGTTAGAAGGGATGAGCTTAGCACCCCGAGGTTGATTAGTTTGGGTAGAGAAACTTGAAATTTTAAATTTTACAATCTATGAGTGTTTACGGCCGGTTTACCGATTTGACCGATAGTGCCACAAGGCCACAACTTGGGGCGATTTGCGTTCACTCAGATCAATGCTGTCGGACGAGTCATTCATACGTGAATCAAGGCACATCGGGCGGGTGCTTTGCGACACCCCTTTTCGGCGCGATCCATTTGCCCACCTCTACACGCCGTCATTTTTCAGCGATGAGTTTTACAGCGCGTTAAAGGCCCACATGCCACCAATTTCGGCTTATGGCCCCTACCTCGGCTCAGATCATCGTCCGTTTGGCAAGTTTGGCTTCCCACTTTGGGTCGAAGAAAGCCCGCCGAGATTGGAGCAATTGCCGCCCGAGTCCCGTTTGTTCTGGGAGCGCTTCATAAATCACGTCTTGGTATCCCTCTACGCGGATTTGATCGAAAAGTTTTCGGCTTTTTTCTCGCTACGTTTCGGGCATGCGGCGGATGTACCGCTCAAACTCGATGCGCGCCTAGCCGTTGATATCACGGGTACGAAGGGATACGTCCACACCGACAATCCCGATTTCGTTATTACTTTTATCGTTTATCTACCGGATGATCATTCGCTCGAGAGTATTGGCACCGGCTTATACGCGCCGGACGATCCAGACTATCGAGACATGGGAAACGGCAATGACAACCCACCGCGGTTTCGAAGAGTTCGACAGATTCCCTTCCATCCCAACACCATGGTTGGTTTCTTTAAGACCGGGCAGTCATTTCACGGCGTGGAGGCGATCGAGCAGGATGGCGTGATGCGTCACTCACTGATTATTCACATAAAAAGCCGCGCCGAATATTTTGCCGAACTTTACGGTGTCGAGAAGTTCACCGAGGCCTTTTCGGCTCGCACGTTGCGCGACTTCGCGCCTGTCACGGCGTCGCTGCGTCGCTGTGAACGGGTGCTCGAACGCGGAGTTATAGACGAGCGGGGCCGGTTACTAGGCCAAGCGCTCACGCCTTAGTTCGGCGTTTCGGGCGGCTCCCAGCAGGCTACACGCTGCGGCCACCATCCACATCGAGACAAACGCCGGTCAGAAACGCGGCTTCCTCTGAGGCGAGGAATAGCGCCGCGTTAGCGATATCCAACGGTGTACTGAAGCGTCCAAGCGGAATCGACGCGAGGAACGGCGCTCTATTTTCCGGCGTGTCGGGCATTCCCATGAATGTCGAGGTAAGGCCGGTTTCACCGATAACCGGATTGATCGCGCAGACGCGGATCTGGTCCGATGCAAGCTCCAGAGCCAGTGATTTGGTGATGGTCACCAGCGCCCCTTTCGTTGCGTTGTACCAGGTTAGATTTGGTCGCGGACGCACCGCCGCCGTCGAGGCCATGTTGATCATTATGCCGCCGCCGCGAGCGCGGAAGATCGGGACCGCTTCGCATGTCGCGAGGTATACGCTTTTCACATTGGTCGCCATCAAACGATCAAAATCGGCCTCGGATAGGTCAGTGCTGGGTCGGTTCGAATACGCCCAGCCCGCGTTGTTGACCAAAATGTCCAATCCACCAAACGTCGCGTTCGCATGCGCGAACATCTCTTTGACATCGCTGGCCGTGGCCACGTCGGCGTGGCAGTAACTCGCCGTGCCACCCCCGTCTGCGATCTCAGAGGCGACTCGGCGTCCCGCCTGGTCGTTGATGTCGGTAACAACGATCTTGGCGCCCTCTTCGGCAAAACGCCGCGCGATGCCTTCGCCAAACCCGGAAGCAGCGCCGGTTATGAGTGCGACCTTACCGGCAAGTCGGTCGCTCATCAGCCGTGCCGCAGGACGATGGTCTTGACAGTGGTGAGATCGTGCAATGCTTCCAAACCTTTCTCACGGCCGTGACCGCTGCGCTTCATGCCGCCGAACGGAAGTTCTACGCCGCCGCCGGCACCGTAAGAGTTGATGAATACCTGACCACAGCGGAGTGATTTGGCGACGCGGAGTTGACGACCGCCGTTCTCGGTCCACACTCCCGCTGTTAACCCAAAGGCGGTGCCGTTGGCGATGCGGATCGCGTCTTCCTCGTCGTCAAAACGAATCGCGGAGAGCACCGGGCCAAACACTTCTTCGCGGGCGAGGCGGTTGCTGTCCGGTACCGGGCCAAACAAAACCGGAGGCACAAAGAAACCGGCTTTCTTGGCATCACTGTCGAGTGAGGCCTCGGCGATAATTGGGACGCCGTCGTCATGCGCTCGCTCGAGAAAGCTGTTGACGCGGGCGCGTTGCGTTTCACTGATCAGCGGTCCGCAATCGAGATCCTTAGCCGCCGGGCCGGCGCGGAGCTGGCTAAATCGGTCCGACAAGAGATCCACAAATTTGCCGTAAGCGCTTTCTTCGATCAGCAACCGGCTACCGGCCGAACAGGTTTGGCCGGCGTTTTGTACGATCGCATTAATGACCACCGGCAGGGCGGCTTCGAAATCGGCATCGGCGAATACGATTTGCGGAGACTTGCCGCCAAGCTCCATCGTGCAGCTCACATTGTGCGTCGCCGCGGCCCGTTGCACGAGCGTGCCGACCTCAGGTGAACCCGTGAAAGACACATGATCGACGCCAGCGTGCGCGGCTAAGGCCGCGCCGGCTTCCTCTCCGTACCCAGTAACAACGTTGATGGCATCTGGTGGGATCCCGGCTTCAAGCGCGAGTTCAGCTAGACGAAGCACGCTCAGGCAGGCTTCTTCGGATGGTTTGAGTACCATTGCATTACCTGCTGCTAGGGTTGCCGCGATGGTGCGAGCGCCCATTTGCAGGGGGTAGTTCCAAGGGATGATGTGGCCAGTAACGCCGAACGGTTCGCGCAGAGTGAAAGCTTGATAGTCGCTCAGGAATGGGATCGTGTCGCCGTGCAGCTTGTCGGCGGCGCCGCCATAGAACTCGAAATATCGCGCGGCAACCGTCGCATCGACGTTGGATTGCTTGAGCGGTTTGCCGGTGTCGCGCGATTCCAATTCTGCGAGCTCGTCATGGTGGGCATCGACAAGGTCGCCAAGACGGCGCAGCAGCCGTCCGCGCTCGAAACCAGCTGTTTTAGACCAGTGATTTTCAAAGGCCTTGCGCGCCGAGGCGACCGCGCGATTGATATCCTCGGCGCCACCGCTGGCAATCTCGGTAAACGCTGCGCCATCGCTTGGGTCAAGCACGGCGATCGTGGTGCCGGATTGAGCCGGTCGCCAATCTCCATCAATCAAGATTTCGGCTACTGACATTTTGACTGTGCTCCTTTCGATCACCCTAGCCCGAGATCCTGCCGAATTCCACGGGCTTCCGCATGCGGGATTCCCCTGATATTTACGGTGTTCGTCGATGCTATAGTGCGGCTAGAGACACGTGAAAAATCCAGGCCGATGAGTGTCGGCTCGTAAGAGGAGGGACGGACCATGAGAAAATACCTAAGCACATTTGTGCTTGCTGTGGCGCTGATACTGCCGCTCGCAGCCCAGGCGCAGATGAAAGATTCGATCGTCATTGGTATGAGGTTGGAGCCGGCACCAGGGCTCGATCCGACGGCCGCGGCCGCCGCTGCAATCTCGCAGGTCACCACTTACAATATCTACGAGAGCCTGACGCGGATCGATGGCACCGGCAAAGTCGGGCCGATGCTGGCCAAGAGCTGGACCATCTCCGAGGATGGTTTGACCTACATCCTAAATCTGCAACAGGGCGTGACGTTCCACGATGGCAGCGCTTTTGATTCAGCCGACGTGAAGTTCAATTTCGAGCGCAACGCTGGCGAAAAGAGCAAAAACAAGAATAAGGGGACTTACCGAAACATCGTCTCTACCGAAACCCCGGACGCCCACACTGTCGTCATCAAGCTCAAGGGGCCGAATAGTCTTTTCCTGTTCAAGCTCGCGCAATCGACTGGATCGATCGTCGCCCCCGAAACCGCCGATTTGAACGCGTCCAACCCGGTCGGAACCGGACCCTACAAGTTCGTTAAGTGGACCAAGGGGGATTCGGTCGAGCTTGAGAAATATGCGGGACACCGCAACGCCGCCAACGTGAAGATAAAAAAGGCCAAGTTCCGTTTCATCAACGATGCGACCGCACAAGTCGCGGCGCTCTACGCGGGGGACTTGGACTACATGCCGAGCTTGAGCGCCCCGGAGATGTTCGCGCAGTTTAAGGGCGACGCCAACTTCACCACCCTGCAGGGCACGACCGAGGGTGAAACCATTCTCGCCATGAACAACAAACACCCGGCATTGTCGGATGTCCGCGTGCGTCGCGCCCTGATGCATGCAATCGACCGCCAGGCATTGATCGATGGGGCAATGCACGGTAGCGGCACGCCGATCGGCAGTCATTTCCCACCCCATCATCCCGCCTATGTCGACCTCACCGGCGTCTACCCGTTTGATCCGGCGAAAGCAAAAGCCCTTCTGAAGGAAGCGGGCCACGAAAACCTCGAGCTTTCGCTCAAACTACCGCCGCCGAGTTACGCGCGCCGTGGCGGTGAAGTTGTCGCGGCAATGCTGGCTGATGTCGGAGTTACCGCAACAATCGAAAACGTCGAATGGGCTCAGTGGCTCGATCTCGTCTACAAAAAGAAGCAGTACGCCCTGTCTATCATCTCGCACGTCGAGCCGATGGATATGAACATCTATACCCGTGATAATTACTACTACCAGTATAAGAATCCTGGGTTCGACCAGTTGTGGAAAAACGTCGAGACTGCGATTAGCGAAGCTGATCAATTCAAGGCCCTGCAAATGGCTCAGCGGCGGCTGACCGAAGACGCCGTCAATGGGTATTTGTTTGAACTCGCCAAACTTGGCGTCGCGCGCAAGGGTCTTAGTGGAATGTGGGCCAGTTGGCCGGCGTTCATAAACGAGATCGCTGCGATGTCGTGGAACGGCTAATCATCTAACCCCAAACACAAGCTGATATAAGAGGGCGGTCGCGAGACCGCCCTCTCTTTGTGTGTCACAGCATGCCGGAGTAACGACTATGCGAATCGTTATTGCCATGATGAAACACGAGACCAACACGTTCTCGCCAATCATCACGGATTGGCAACGGTTTGAGGAATGGGGCGCTTACCTGGGTAACGACGTCGTCGCCGCATATGGCAATACCCGCATGGCGGTCGCCGCATACATCGATCTCGCCCGAGAAATTGGTGCGGAAATCGTTACCCCCTTGGCCGCAGAGGCCATGCCTTCTGGTCGTGTCCTTGAAGCCGCATACGAACATATGTGCGACCTGATCTGCGACGCGATCCGGGATGGCGCCGATGCCGCGTTGCTAGACCTTCACGGTGCCATGGTTGCCGAACATCTGTTCGATGGTGAGGGTGAACTGCTCGAGCGAATCCGAACCATCGCACCTGACCTCCCGATCGCTGTAACCTGCGATCTACATTGCAACCTGACCGAAAAAATGGTGAGCAACTGCACCGCATTGGTCGGCTACAAGACCTACCCGCACACGGATATTTATGAGACCGCGGAACAGGTTGGGCGTATCGTCCTGGCTGCTGCCGCCGGCGAAAGCCAGCCGGTCATGTCGTGGGGCAACGTGCCGTTGATGTCGCAAACCTTGCGCCAGGGCACCGACGATCAACCGATGAAATCGCTCATCGATTTGTGTCGAACCTCGGAATCCCGCGATGGCGTCCTGGCGGCGACTGTATTTGGCGGTTTTGCACTGGCCGACATGCCTGATTCGGGCACCTCAGTCGTCGTCGTTGCCAATCACGACGTACAGTTGGCCGACCAAATCCGCGATTCGTTGCTTGGTCTGGCCTGGCGCAGTCGTGATGATTTTGTCTATCAGCACCAACCCCTTGAGGAAGCCGTCGCTCACGCTAAAAGCATCGACGACGGTCCCGTTATCCTGCTCGATCACGCCGACAATTGTGGATCGGGTGCCAATCAGGATGTCATGACCGTGATCGCTGAAGTGATCCGCCAGGAGTTGGAAGGGGTCGTTGTGGCCGCGGTTTGGGATCCAAAGGCAGTGCAGGAAATGCAACGGGCTGGAGTCGGCGCCGAAATAAAGATCGATCTCGGTGGGAAAACCGACATGCCGTCGATTGGACTGGCGGGCAAGCCTTTATCGATCGGGGGGCGGGTCAAGGCACTGACCGACGGTCAATGGATCGTCCGTGGTCCGATGTATACAGGGTTTACCGTCAACATGGGTCCGTCGGCCGTCCTCGATACCGGTAATATGCAAATTGTCGTAGTTTCCCACCATCATGAACCCTGGGATCTGGGTGTTTTCACGTCGGTCGGCATTCAGCCCGAATTCGCCCACTACATCTTGTTGAAGTCGCGAATTCACTACCGTGCGGGCTTTGGTGATCTGCCAAAACATACGATCACGCTCGATGGTGATGGAGTAACGACCTCCGACAATGACGTTCTCGACTACGAACACGTACGTCGACCGATCTTCCCGCTTGATCGCATCAACGAACCCTAGTCAATCGCGCGCCAACGCCTGCCGAATCAAGGCCCCCAATTTATGGCGCTTGGGGTGGACCCCGATCACAGGGGCCAATGCCGTATCAATGGCGCCAAGCGTTTCATCGCTGAGAGTTCTGCCCGCAGCAGCCGCGTTTTCAACTATCTGTTCGGCTCGTGTTGCGCCGACGATCGCCGAGGCGACATTCGGCAACCGTAGGACCCACGCCAGTGCGAGTTGCGCCATTGTCAGGCCCGTATCGGCCGCGATTTTGCTCAGACCATTGATTGCTTGAGTAGCCGTCGGCTTGAGGTAATCTTTCGGAAAAAAACTGCCCATTCTTCGGCTGGCCGCCCGTGAGTCCGCAGGTGTGCCGCCCGCGTATTTTCCGGTAAGCACGCCTTGCGCGAGTGGTGACCAGACGATTTGTGAAACACCAGTTGTGACGCAATAAGGAATCACCGCGTCCTCGGCTCCGCGTCGTAGCATCGAATATTGCGGTTGACTGGAAACGAAGCGTACGACGCCCGTCATTTCCCGCGCCGCGCGGATCTTATCTATCGGCCATTCGCTGAACCCCACATAGCGCGCCTTGCCTGCCTCGACGACCTCCGAAAGCGCTCTCATGGTTTCGTCGAGTGGTGTATTGCCGTCGTAGCGATGGCACTGAAAGAGATCTACATGGTCGGTCTGGAGACGTTCGAGCGATGCGTTGAGCTGCTTGAAGATCTGTGCGCGTGAGAGGCCACTGTCCTTCGGGCCCATCGGGAAATACGCTTTCGTGGCAAGCACATATGATGCCCTTGGCACCTCCTTCAATATGTTGCCAAGAAATGCTTCCGCTTCGCCGCGTCCGTAAACGTTGGCGGTGTCGATGAAATTAATGCCCAACTCGAGCGCACGCCGGACGCACTCGATTGATTGCTTGTCATCAATTCCAGCTCCGAAAGTGAGCCACGACCCCAACGAGATTTCGGAGACTTCGAGTTCGCTTTCGCCAAGTCGACGATATTGCATTGAAACCACCCTACGTTCTTGAGAAAGAGCGTAGCGCGAGTGAATAAAGACGACCAGATCGAGGGAATTCCCTGCACCATTGACATAAATCGCGCGAGTTCAGCCCCTAACGCTCGTATTCAGCCAGCATATCGGCTGCGCCGCCGGGTTTGCCGAACAGTAAGGCCGGGGAAACCCGCTCGTTCGAATGGGTTTGTAGCAATTTTCAGCGAATATGAGATCAGGTAGCTATCTCATCGGACGATGCGGTCATCCCTATCGTTCCAAGAACAGAATGAACTCGTTAACCAGTCGCAGCTCAGAGCCAAGGCGAGGGGTGCCATGCTAAGGGAAAATGAGCGCGCGAAGCACGTCGATCTAACACCACCCAGCGGTATGAATATCTTCGAATGCAGGAGGCGGGTGTTACTCGTCGAGGACAATGAAATGAATCGCGACATGCTCGGGCGCCGCCTAACCAAACGAGGTTACGTCATGAGTTATTCAAAAGATGGGCAACACGCGATTCTTACGGCTCTGACCGAGCGACCCGACCTGATTCTGATGGACCTTAGTTTGCCAAAAATCGACGGCTGGGAAGCCACCCGCCGACTCAAGGCGGATGATCGAACCGAGACAATTCCCATCGTGGCCTTAACCGCGCACGCCCTTACTGAAGATCGCGAGAGTGCATTTGATGCAGGCTGTGACGAGTTTGAAACCAAGCCCGTTAACATTAAGAAACTGATAGCGAAGATGGACGCGCTCCTGAACGTGATGACCCTTCATGAGATAGCAGATTGATGGATATCACGCGGAGTGGACGCCATTTTGACGGCGTCGGCGGAGTCGGTCGACATGAGTGAATCTGAAAATACTGAAGCGGCGCTCCGAGCGGCAACCGGACGCTTCGAAGCAGCATTCCGCGCGTGCCCAACTCCCGTCACGATCGTCCGCCCCAGCGACGACAAGATTTGCGATGTTAACGAGGCTTGGTGCCGAGCGTTTTCCTACACCCGAGAGGAGGTGTTGGCTGGGACGCCCTTGGAATCCGAATTGTGGGCCAAGGTCGAAGATCGTGCACGTTTCCGATCGGCAATCGAGCAGGGCGGCAAAGCCGTAAACATATTCACTTACCTGACGACGAAACAGCGCGATCTGCGCCAGTGTCATCTTTCTGGCGAAATGATCAACGTTGATGGAGAGTCCATGATTCTCACTTACATCGACGATGTGACCGAATTGAAACGTGCCGAGTACGACCTCCTCACGACCAACGCGGAGCTTTTGCTTAAGAGCGAACTTCTTCAGGCGGTGCTCGACAACGTCGAGCAGGGTATCTGTGCCTTCGACAAAGAACTGAAACTGATTGCTTGGAACGGGCGCGTCGGTGAACTCATCGACCTGCCGCCGGAGGATTCCTGGCCCCAAGAGATGTGCGCTGAGGACTTTTTTCGCTTCAGCATGCTTCACGATATTCAAGATTGGGACAGCGCCGAAAACTTGGTGCGTGAGCGGATAGAACTCGCCAGGAGTTCTCAGGACAGCCGCCATGAATTGGTCGGTCGTGACGGTCGATTGATCGAAACCGTTAGTAACCCGATGCCGGGCGGCGGTTTCGTGAAAACGGTTACCGATGTCACCGAGCAGAGACGGGGGGAGGACTTGCTTCGACAGCGTGTTGCCGAACCCACGCAAGACCTTGAGAACGAAGTCGTCGCCCGTAAACAGGCTGAGCGCGAACTACAGGGCTCTAACGAACGTCTTGAAAGCCGCGTCGTGGAGCGCTGAAGCGGCAAATGTTGCGAAATCGCAATTCGTTTCGAGCATGAGTCATGAACTTAGGACTCCCCTGAACGCGATCATCGGTTATAGCCAAACTGGGTATCCACTTCGCTCTCGTATCCCCTACATTTGGTTTCCGAGGCTGCGATGACCGCCGACTAGGCCCTTGTAGGGGACCGGCTCGTGCTGCACCGCCTGCTGGAGCAGTCGGAAGAAAAGCAGGCCACGAGCCTGCGAACGGCGGCGATTGAATCGGAAAGTGAACTCGTCGAGATAGTAGTCGAGATGGTCGGCATCGATGGCACCATGGTGGATGCCCAGCCACCAGCGATCAAGCAGAGCGGCCACGCGATGCACTCGTGGCATGACGATGTGGGCCGGGTCGCCACTGGCGGAAATGGATCTCGGCTGGTGGTCATAGCCTTGGTTCGCCAGACCACTGTAGGCTGACCAGCCATCGGTTCGGACGGTCGCGCCAGGCGCCACGGTTGTTTGGACAAACGGGATCAGGCTCCTCGCAGCCACATCCTCGACGCGGCTCATTCGGATCCGGCCAGTGCCCCGCCCTCGGACTTCCGCCGCAATCGCGACGATCGACTTGGTCTTCGTCTGTCGCCCCACGACGCCGGTTTCCCGGCCGCCCACATAGGTTTCGCACGCGCGATCTAAACAGTGCCAAAGATGCGGCTGAAGCGGCAAATGTTGCGAAATCGCAATTCGTTTCGAGCATGAGTCATGAACTTAGGACTCCCCTGAACGCGATCATCGGTTATAGCCAATTGCTGCAAGAAGAAGCCGAGCAACTCGCCATCGATTCGTTCGTGCCGGATCTTCAACGTATCAATTCGGCTGGCAGCCACCTGTTGCATCTAATCGATAGCATCCTCGATCTGTCGAAGATCGAAGCAGGCAAGATTGAGTTGGACCTCGAGTGTTTCGATATCGCAGGTTTGGTACACGACGTCGCGACGACAATTCGACCGCTGGTGGCTCGCAACAAAAACACGCTGGAGGTCAATTGCAGCGACGAGCTAAGCTCAGCCCAGGGCGATACGACAAAGATCCGTCAGGTTCTGATTAATCTGTTGGGTAATGCCGCCAAGTTCACGGAAGACGGTGTGATCAAGTTTTCGGTAAGCACTGCCTGTGATGACCCCGCAAACGTGTTGTTTCAAGTAGCGGATACCGGAATTGGCATGACTGCAGACGAGGTCGCTAGGATTTTCGATCCGTTCAGCCAAGCCGATCAATCCACCACACGACAGTTTGGTGGTACCGGTCTCGGCCTCGCGATCACACGACGTTATTGCCAAATGATGGGGGGTGAGGTGGTAGTCGAAAGCAAACCGCAAGAGGGATCGGTATTCTCAGCGATCTTGCCGATCTTGAGTTCGGCATCCGACGATTCTCGGCGGCATGTGTCGAACGCCTAATATTGTTTGAGCTCATATCAGGAGTTCGCAGAGGCCGCCGAACCGGATCAGCGGCTGATCACGTTCTCGAAGTAGGGTGAATGCCCGGCAATTCTGTCTTGAGAGGTCCTCTCGTGTTGGTGTTGTGAGGGGATACCCGGGCGCGAAACTGGGTTTGCCGCAATACAACGACGCCTCGCTTTGGGCTAATACTGGGAGAGTAGAAGGTGCCGCCCGAAATGCGGAGTGAGGCTATGCCAAGCGATCAAGTATCGGTCGAATACGCCCGCACCGGAGGGTCGCGATCGTGCGATCTCAATAGTGCCACCGTTCTAGTGGTCGAGGACAATCCTGACGTTCGGCTGGTTGCCGAAGACCTTCTTAAGTTGCTGGGCTATCGGGCGATCTGTTTTGAGCGTGGTTCGGACGCGCTCGAGGTTCTCGAATCCGATACGCAGATCGATTTATTGTTCACGGATATGGTCCTGCCCGGCGACCTCAGCGGCCGCAAGTTGATGGAAGCTGCACTCAAAGTACGGCCAAGCATTAAGATGCTTGCTACATCAGGATATGCCGAAGAAACCTTGGATGCGGAAGGCGCATTGCCCGTCGGTACGCTGCTGCTTGCGAAGCCGTACACGATGAAAGAACTCTCGTCGGCTGTCGGGCAAGCGTTGTCGTTGGAAGCGTCGTTGGTTGCCTAGACCCGCTCTCTGAGAAGCGACCGTGCCGAGAGGATAGCGCGTGCCGCGTCCACGCCGCCCGCGCAAACCGCATCGATTCCAAATTCGCATGCGGCATCAACGTTCAGCTGAACATCGTCAAGAAAGAGTATCTCCGCCGGCTCACAATTAAGCTCAGTGACCACATGCTCGAACGCGCCGCGTTCTGGTTTGACATGGCCGATTTCGAACGAGAGGAAGCTGCGGTCAAATTGCTCGGTGAACTGAGCCAATCCGTTGTCGGCCGACCAATGAGCCTCGTTGGTATTGCTCAGACATGCAATCGTCACGCCCGACGCCCTGGTCGACTGAACGAGCTCCAGTGAACCATCGTGAGGACCAGGAACCCAGGTTTTGAAGCGGGCTAAGAATTCGGCTGCTGCTATATTGATCCCATGGTGCGCGACCATTCCAGCCGCGAACTCGACGCTCGAGCAGGCGCCTCGATCGTAGCGTTGCACCCAGGGATTGGTGACCCATAGGCGCAATACCTCACGCGTATCGTCTTCACCGATCATCTCGCCGAATGCTCGTACGCCCGCCAGCTGAAACAACACACCGCCCAAATCGAACAGAACGACGCGAATGGTACGCGTGCTCAAGGCGACAGGTCCGGCAACTTGGGCACGGCATCGAGCAGCGTGCGGGTGTAGGGGTGTTGGGGATTGGCGAAGATTTCGGTGGTTACGCCGCGCTCAACGATTTTCCCGCCATACATCACCGCGACCTCGGCGCACACGTATTCCACAACTGCGAGATCGTGGCTGATGAAAAGGTAGGTAACACCGAACTCGGTTTGTAGGTCATGCATTAGGTTCAACACTTGTGCCTGCACCGACACATCGAGCGCGGAGACTGGCTCATCGGCAACGATAAGCGCAGGTCTCGTAATGAGCGCTCTCGCTATCGCGATCCGTTGCCGTTGCCCGCCTGAAAACTCATGTGGGTACTTTCCAAGATCGCTGGACTTGAGGCCGACGGCCTCAAGCGCTTCGACGACCCGACCGCGACGCTCATCTCTCGATACCATTTCCAGAGCGTCGACCGGCTCGGCGACGATCCGCTCGACTCGTTGACGCGGATCAAGCGAGCCAAAGGGATCTTGAAACACCATCTGGAAGTGTCGTCGACGTTGGCGAAGTTCATCAGTCGTCAACTCATGCAGATCATCACCGCGAAAACGGATTGCGCCACTGGTCGGCGGCTCGAGCGCCATGACCAGCCGCGCGAGCGTTGACTTTCCGCATCCCGATTCACCGACAAGACCGAAGCTATTCCCTGCAGCGATGGATAGCGAGACGCCGTCTACCGCCCGCACGGCCTCGGGCCGTTTGGTTACCGATTCGCGCGGCAGCGTGTAATGCTTAAACACGTCGATGACATCGACCAGGTTGGGTGCCTGCGCGATGGAGTCTGGCAAGCTCATACTGATCGCCACCGCTCGCGCGCTTCGGCGAGGTGCAGGCAGGCCGCCGCGTGATCCGTACCAATATCCACAAGCGGGGGAGGGGCCGCTCTGCAGTCGCCGGACACGAGCTCGCAACGGTCTGCAAAAGTGCACCCGTCGGGCAGATCATTGAGCTCTGGAACGGTACCGTTAATTGAGGTGAGCCGAACGGCTTCACCGTCCACGCGGCGCAAACCGAGTCGTGGTACGGCACCAAACAGGCCTTGGGTGTAAGGGTGCGATAGATCCTGAAAGATAGTTGCGGCACCCCCGCGCTCGATCGCTGCACCGCCATACATGATGATAATGTCGTCGACGCTCTGGGCGATAACGCCAAGATCGTGGCTGATCAGGATTAAGCCCATACCCAAATCGTCGATCAGCCCGCGAAGCAGATCAAGAATCTGCTTTTGAATGGTTACATCCAGCGCCGTGGTCGGCTCGTCGGCAATCAGCAGATCCGGACCGCATGACAGCGCCATCGCAATCATAACGCGCTGGCGTTGACCACCGGAGAGTTGGTGCGGGTGATGATCGAAGCGTTGGGAGGGGAGTGGGATTCCCACCCGGTCCAACAAAGCGATCGCTTCGCGTTTGGCTGCCCCACGACTCATGCCTCGGTGCAGCACCAGTGCTTCGGCCACCTGACGACCGATCGGATGGACCGGGTTGAGTGACGTCATCGGTTCCTGAAATACCATCCCAATGCGGTTGCCGCGGATCCCGCAGAGCTCGTCTTCCGACAATCCGAGAAGGTTCCGGCCGTCGAACACGACGCGACCATCAGTCCGGGCGTTCTCCGGCAGCAACCCCATGATCGCCAATGCCGTCATCGATTTGCCGCATCCGCTCTCGCCGACGATGCCGAGTGTCGCGCCCTTGGCAAGTTCAAAAGACAGGTCTCGTACCGCGCGCCCGGGGCCTTGGGCCGTATCAAGGGTGACGGTCAGGTCTTCGACGGCCAGCAACACCACTCTCTACCTCTGGCGCGCCAGGCGCGGATCGATAATGTCGCGTAAACCGTCACCGAGGAGATTAAGTCCGAGCACCGAGAGGGCGATCGCCACCCCCGGATAAACCGCCAACCAAGGGTTCAAAAAGATCATTGTTTGAGCCTCGCTCAACATGCGTCCCCATGAGGGCGTTGGCGGCTGCGAACCGATTCCGAGGTACGACAATGCGGCCTCGGCCAGGATTGCGATAGCGAACTGGATCGTTGCCTGCACCACCAATACCGACGTGATGTTTGGCAGCACATGCTCGACCGTTATTCGGAATTTTCCTTTGCCGGCGGCTTGCGCCGCCAGAACAAACTCACGCGCCCAGATCGCATTTGCGGCCCCGCGAGTCAGGCGCGCGAAAATCGGCACCGCAAAAATTCCGATTGCAACGATCGCGTTAATCGCCCCCGGTCCCAGCGTTGCCACCAGCATGATCGCGAGCAGGATTGCGGGAAACGCGAACATGAAATCGGACAGGCGCATGAGGATTTCTTCGGTCCAACCACGCCGCGCCGAAGCCCATAATCCGAGCGCTACGCCGAACAGCATGCCGATGGAGACTGCAACGACACCGACCGTGATCGAGTTTTGCGCCCCCGCCATGATGATCGACAGAATGTCGCGTCCAAACTGATCCGTGCCGAGCCAATGCTCGAGCGATGGTGCCGCTAAGCGACCCTTTATGTTGATCTTGATCGGGTCGTAGGGGGTCCAGAACAACGATAAAACCGCGACCGCTGTGAGGGTCGCCGATAAGGCGCCGCCAACCACGAACGAACGATGTCGCAACCCGCGAGCGAGCAAACTGCTTTCGCCATTCAGATCAGACATACCGCACCCTAAACGTCACGCGCCTTGAGGCGCGGATCAATCACGGCATAGAGCATGTCGACCAGGAAGTTGATTGCCACTACCATCGCGGCCAGTAGGACAACCAGATCGCGCACCACGACGATGTCGCGATTGCTAATCGATTGCAGGATCAATCGGCCGACGCCGGGCAACGCAAACACGTTCTCCACCACAATGGTCCCAGCGAGCAAGTTGGCAAACTGCAGACCCATGATCGTGATGACTGGTATGAGTGCATTTCTTAGAACGTGCCGCCACAGGGTTGCGCGTCGGGTCAGGCCCTTGGCTCGCGCGGTACGAACATAGTCTTCCCGCATGGTGTCGAGTACCGCCGAGCGGGTGAACCTCGCGAGGATTGCGCCCTGGACAGTGGCCAGCGCAATTGCGGGTAGGATTAGCGCCGCCAACGCCGGCCAAAATCCCTTGTCCCAGCCGGGAAAGCCACCCGACGAGAACCACCGAAGATTAACCGCGAAGAACAAAATCAGGAGAACCGCCAGCCAAAAGTTGGGAATCGAGATGCCCAGTTGGCTTACGCTCATCACCGCGACATCGCCGCCTTTATTGTGGTTGGCGGCTGAGTAAATCCCGAGCAACAGAGCGACAACAACTGATAGCACCATGGCCATCAGCGCCAGCGGAACGGTTATGCCGATGCGAGCCTGCAGGAGCTCTACCACAGATACTTGGTAGGTGTAGCTGGTGCCGAATTCGGCCTGTAGCAAGTGGCCGACCCAATCGAAGTAACGGACGTGGGCCGGCCGGTCGAGGCCCAGTTCTTCACGCAGCGCGATGACGGCGCTCTCGGGTGCATCAATGCCGAGGATCACCTGCGCGGGATCTCCGGGCAGTATTTCGAGTGCGAGAAACACTAAAATGCTTGCGCCAAACAAGGTCGCGATAAATGTCGACAGCCGCTTGGCGAGGAAGACGCTCATAATCGGCGCTCGATCGATCCAAGATCAACCAACCGTAAGTCTTGATATCTAAGCAAGTGCCGCCTCAACCGCAGACGCGTGGCACAACAGCGCATCATCATGCCCATCGGGCGCCATCAGCATCAGTCCGGTTGGCATCCCGTTCTCGTCATTTCCCGACGGCAGAGAAATCGCACAACTGCGAAGGAAACTACCCAGCATCGTATTCTTGTTGGCCTTCGCGGTCGCCGCCCTGAACTGATCAACATCGTTCTCCAGGACATCCCACGCCGGTGCGCCGATCGCTGTGGTTGGGATCGCGACACAGGAGAAGGCAGCCACCTGCTCGGTAAAGGCCGCGATCATGCGTTCTCGCTCGGTCTGTACGGTCAACAGTTCAACGAGTGTCATATCGCGGCCCAGGAGCGCGCGCTCTGCCACGCGTCGATCAATCTTGTCGGCAGATGAGCCCTCCAACAACTCACGCAGGTTGAAGTAGGACTCGGCGGCCAAAAGCGTGCCTGTGTGTTCGTTAAGCGCGCGAATTTCTTCGAACAACCGAAGCGGTAGGACTTCGACCGTCGCACCGGCAGCTCTGAGGGCATCAATCGCAGTCTTGAAATTGGCAAGAACCGCGGCGTCGGCGTCGGTGAAAACACTGCTGTCGTTGCTGGGGACCGCCACGCTCAATTTGGCCAGTTGCGTCGGCTCGCCAGCTGTCGGCGTCACGCCGCGAAAAATAGCATCGAGCAGACCGCAATCCTCGACCGTTCGTGCAATCGGCCCGAGCGTATCAAGCGTGTGCGACAGCACGAAAGTACCACCGGTGGAAACCCGTTTCTCCGTTGTTTTAAGGCCGACCAGACCGCAAAACGACGCTGGTATCCGCACCGAGCCGTTGGTATCGCTACCCAACCCACAAGGAACGAGACCGGCTGCCACAGCCGCGGCAGTGCCGGACGAAGATCCACCCGTCGCACGCCGGGTTGATTTGTCGAGCGGATTAATCGGTGTTCCGTAGTTCGGGTTCTGGCCGAGTGCGGAGAAGGCGAATTCGGGCAAGGTGACCTTGCCGAGGGTAACCAGCCCGGCCGCACCGGCATTGCGCACAACGTCGGCATCGGCCTCGGCCGGCGGTTGGTTGCGGAACAACTCAGATCCCGCCGTGGTAATGGTCCCGCTGATATCGACAAGGTCTTTCCAAACAATCGGGACGCCGTCGAGCGGGCCAAGGGGTTGGCCCGACGCGTGGCGTGCCGCGCTGGCACTTGCTTCGGCGCGCGCTCGCTCGGCGGTCACCGTGAGGAATACGTTGGGGTCGTCGTGCGCGGCTATGTTGGCGAGGAAGTATTCCGTTACGTCAACGGCATTCACATTCTTAGCGACCAAACGATGGCCGATGGCGGCGGCGGATTCGGTCCGCAGGTCGTCGAGATCTGCCATTTTTGTCCCTTTATGTCCGCAACAGACCGAGGAGTTCGTCGAGCGAACCCATCTTATCGAGCATTGCTACCGTACGAATAATCGATTCGGTGTCGCTGGCGGATATGCGTTCGCGTGTGAGCGCGCGAAACTTGTCGCGTACTTCCTCGGCCGTCAGCGGTTTTTCAGGGCTGCCCCTTCGGGTTCGCTCTTCGCAGGTGAATACCCTGCCATCTCGATGGGTAAGTCTGAGCTGAACCATATGCCGATGTTCGGCGCCGAGGGCATCGATCTCGGGATCGACATGCGCCGTAATGCGATCGATGATCGCCAGAATGGCGGGATCTTTCAATCGTTCCTCGCGATATTGATCGACGAAGGCGGCGCCGTCCAACGCCATGACCGCCAATCCGTAAAACAGATTCATTTGCGCAGCGGTAATCCCCTGGGCCTCATAAGGCCAGGCGCAATGTGTATAGGTCATGGGGCTAACCCCGGCTTCGAGCGAAGCGATGTCATCAGCCACAATATTGTTTACTTGCATGAGGTTACGCAGTCCATCGAGGGCAGCGTGGATGCTGGTTACCGACGCATGCGGCTTGAAGCCTACCGCGCGGATCTCCCACGCCTCCCCGAGGCCGTCGGTCAGACGCGCGGGATCAGGATCCCCGCTCATCGAGCTGAGGAAACCGCCATAGGGGGCTTCGAGCACGTCGGTGATACCTGTGAATCCGCGCTCGGCGAGTAGCGCCCCGTAGACGCCGCTCTGCGCTGCACGCCCTGCGTTCATTCGTTTGACCATCGCTCCGGCCTGGGCCGCCATTAGGCCGGCGGCTTGCGAGCCGGCGATCCCCAGCGCATGGAGGGTGCCGTTTGCGTCGAGTTCGATGGTGCGTGCCGCGGCGGCGGCAGCGGCGAAAACGCCGGTCGTCCCTTGCGGGTGAAATCCTCGGAAAAACAATGCCTGGGTCGCGGCCCGTCCGATCCGGGCGCCAATTTCGTACCTGGCGGCGATCGCGGTGAGCGCGTCTGCCCCGGTTCTAGTGCCGCGCCACTCGGCCAGGCCGAGTACCACCGGCGGGCACAGCGAGTTGGGATGAAGAATGGCGCCGCGGTGGATATCGTCCAGTTCGAATGCATGACCCGCTGTGCCATTGATAAGCGCTGCATTAGAAACCGACGTGCGCAGATTGGTGCCAAATACCGTCGCCTGCCTGTCGCCGCCCTGCCCCTCGATTACATCCATGAGGGTTTGCGTCCACGGTAGTCCGACGCCGTAGAGACAGCATCCCAATCCATCGAGGACCAGTAGTTTCAAGTGCTCGACAACATCGGCTGGCAAATCCGAGAACCGAAGAGCAGACCCAAAATCTGCCAGCCGACGGGTAGCTTGTGGGTGAAGAGGCGCGTTGGCGTCGTCGTTCATGGTCGGGCCGTTGATCGCATGGTGTTTTTGTACTGTCGCGAGCTACTCTGCCATAGTCCCCAACGGGGTGGCGATGGCTCGCAACGAGTGCGTGGCCTTACGCGCAAAAAGGGAAAGGGATGCCTGGTGGCTAACTCTGATTGGAAAATGAGCGTGATTTTCGCGCAAGGTCAGCAGCTGAACAAAGCCGTGGAGCTCTGGCAAGCGTGCGAGAAGGCGGGTTTGGACATGATCGGAGTTGCGGATTCGCCAAATCTGCTACGCGAAATGTATGTATCGACCACGATGGGCTTGATCAATACCGAGTCGATACAGGTCATCACTTACGTGACCAATCCGGTGTCGCGTCACCCGTCGGTTACGGCGAGCGGGTTTATGACGCTGAATGAACTCTCACCCGGTCGCATTGGCATGGGCATCGGCTCCGGCGATTCGGCCCTGTGGTCGATCGGGCAAAAAGGCGCCAAGGTGGCGCTGATGCGCGACTACATCGTTGCGGTCAAAGCGTTGCTGCGCGGCGAGAGCGTCAAGTGGAACGACTATGAGTTCAAGGGTGAATGGAGCTTCGTCGAACCGTTTGATCTCAAGGTATATGTCGCATGTTCTGGCCCCAAAATACTTCGCACCGCGGCGGAAGTGGCCGATGGCGCGATAGTCACCATGGGGTTCTCGCCCGAGGACGTCGACAACGTGAAGGGAATTGTTGCCGAGGGCCTGGCTGCGTCCGGACGTAGTGAAAAAGACTTCGAGATCTGGTGGAACGCTCACATCACATTTGACGAGAGTTATGACGCTGCAGCGCAGCGCAGCCTCGGTTGGTCACCCAGCTGGCTTTCGATGGGTAGCCTCAAAGGCAAGGGAATCCCTGACGAGTTCAAAGAAAAACTTAAAGAACTCAACGCGGATACGCACGATCTCAATGCAGTCTATCGATCGAAGAATCGCGAATTGACCGTCGTTGAACGAGCGAAAGAACTTGGCATCTACGACTGGCTCATCTCACGTTCGCCGCGTTTGTTTGGGACCTCCGATGATGTTGTTGCGCGTCTTAATGAACTCGGCAGCCAACACGATATGAAGCGTTGGATTTTCTTCGCGACCGGTCGCGGCGCGCGTTCTTCCGCCGGCAACGAAGAGCGCCTCGCGTATATCAATCAGCTTACCGGCGAGGTGCGCCCGCAACTGCTATAGCTGGAGTGGTCCTGCCGTTGAACCTCTAGGCGACGCTCTGACAACATGGAAGACAGCACGGCAGCCGATGGCGGTGGAGCCGGGGAGAGGAAACGATGGCAGATGTAGCAAGTTTCAAAACCAAGAGCGGGATCCATCCCAATCCCTTGTTCTCCTACACTCTTCCGGCCGAATATTACTACGATCCGGAGATATTCGAGCGCGAGAAGGAGGAAATTTGGTTTAAGACCTGGCAGCTCGTCGGCTACGACCACGGGCTGAGCGAGCCCGGTGATTTCATCACCCACGATATTCTCGGCCAGAAGGTCTTCGTCACTCGGAGCAAAGATGGGCAACTCCGGGGGTTCTATAATGTCTGCATGCATCGCGGTCACATATTGGTCGAGGGCCGCGGTAACAAGAATATCTTCACCTGTCCCTTCCACGCCTGGTCGTATGACAGCACCGGCGCGCTGAAAGCTGCCGGTAACGCCGAAAACGTCACGGATTTCCGGCTCGAGGACTTCACATTGTCGGAAGTCAGGGTCGAGCAGTTCTTGCACATGATTTTCGTCAACCTCGATCCCGATGCTCAGTCCCTGGCGTCCATGTACGGTGACCTCGGGCAGGACATTCGCGATAATCTACCAAAGTTCGATCAGCTCAAACTCGGGCGCACCGACCCCTACAACATCGATTCCAACTGGAAATTCATTCCCGAGCAGAACGAGTGCTATCACTGCCCCTCGTTACATCCGCAGGCGATGGGCACCGATCAGGCGTACATGGATCCGAGTTGGGAGACCACGGAGCACGATTACTGGACCAAACATATCATTCGCACAAAGCGGGACGTCAGCGCCGAGTAGATGCCGTACGAGTTCCGCGAAGACGATGATCTCAAGGATGTCCAGATCTGGTTCACGTGGCCGAATCTGATTTTCTTGGCACACCAGGGTGCCACCAACTTAAAAGTCACACGTATCATGCCAACCGGTCCCGAGAAATCCTTTCAGGTCATCGACAATTTCTGCGTCAATGATCCGCTCAGTGCCTGGGACATCGAGTGTATGAACAATTATCGCGACTCGATCCTGCCGCAAGATGTACCGGCAATGGAAAAGCAGCAACTTGGGGTCAAATGCCGCGGCTACAAACAAGGGCGGTTGATGTGTGACTCCGAGGTGACGTGGCGTACCGAGCACGGCACACATTTCGTCGACCATATGACGTGGAGATCTCTCAACGGCGAAAACTACTAAGAGGCCAACCCGAAACTAGTCAAGAAACCGACGAAGAAAAAATGAGTGATTTCAGTCGGTTGTGGCTTACTCGGTTGTGTCAAAGCAAACGAGGAGGCACAACATGTGGACCGAAATCACTCGCCCGAATTATGAGCGCCGTGGCGGGCGCTACGCAAGCGACCTGACGGATCGAGAGTGGGCGTTGATCGCGCCGCTCATGCCGCCGCGCAAGAAGATCGGCCGGCCGAGGACGACGGACCTGCGCCATGTCATGGATGCGGTCATGTACATGGCCTCGACGGGCTGCCAGTGGGCGATGTTGCCGAACGACTTCCCTCCGCCTTCCACGGTCCAGCGCTATTTCTACGACTGGCGCTCCAACGGCCTGCTGGAGAGCATCAACCATCACCTGGTCATGGCGGCCCGGGAGCTGGAAGGACGCGAGGCCGGCCCGAGCGCCGGGGTGATCGACAGCCAGAGCGTGAAAACCACGGAAAGCGGTGGTGTTCGGGGCTATGACGCGGGCAAGAAGATCAAGGGCCGCAAGCGTCACATCGTCACCGATACACTCGGCCTGCTGGTCGGCCTGATCGTGCACGCAGCCGATATCCAGGACCGCGACGGCGCGCCCGAGGTCCTCAAATCGATCCGTCATCGCTTCCCCCGGCTGCGTCACCTCTTCGCCGACGCCGCCTACGCGGGACCGAAACTCGAGGGCGCCCTTGAGGACATCGGCCGCTGGAAGCTCGAGATCATCAAGCGCTCAGACACCGCCCAGGGCTTCGAGCTCCTGCCCAGACGATGGGTCGTCGAGAGGACCTTCGCCTGGCTCAACCGATGCCGTCGACTGGCCAAGGATTGGGAGAAATCAATCGCCTCCGCACAGGCATGGATTCTTGTCGCCAACATCCGACTCCTCACAAGGCGGCTCGCAAGGTACTGTTATCAAACATAGAGTTTCGAGTCGGACTCTAAGACCGTAGAGGGTACGAGTAGTTGGGCGCCGCTGGTCGGCGCCCAATCGTTTGATGGAGGATGGAATGGCCAGGGTCCCTGCCAGCAAGAACGCCGCAAATACCAAGACCATCAAGAAACCGACGAAGAAAAAATCGGTGCGGAAAGTAGCAATTGTCACTGGTGGCGGCACCGGTCTTGGTCGCGATATCGCCAATACCTTGGCTCGAGACGGGTTCAACGTTGCGATAGTAGGCCGTCGCGCCAACCGGTTACGCATGAAGAAAGGCGAGAAGCGCCTTTTCGCTTATCCCGGTGATGTCGGCGATCCCGAGCAGATCAAGGCGATCGTCAAGGACGTGCGAGGGCGTTTCGGGCGTATCGATGCCGTCGTTAATTCCGCGGCGATTGTTCGAATCACGCCGGTGAATGAGATCACGTCGCACCCCGCATCCACCGATACTGAAATGCGATCGGCGAGCGCAGCCGTCTCAGAGTCCTCACGGTGTTCTTTTGAGAAGTGATCGAGATCGATCTCTCCGTGACGCAACGCTGAGGCGACGACGAACGGAATGCTCATTTGTGCGCTCGTGAAGCTCTTCCACTCGCGTAGGTCATGAGCCGTTGCCACCCGATAGGTTCCAATCTGGATCGACCGCATCGCGTCGGCGGTCAGATCGCCGCTTTGCCGCATGTCTAGAATCGCGTCGATCGGCGAGTGGATGTGGCGACAACAGGCATACGGCTTGATGTAGCACTCGGTGATCGCGTGCGGCGAACCGGGTCCAACACTCAGAATATCGAGTGCCGCGTAGTCGATTTCGCCGTTGTCGTTGCCGGCATAAGCATGGAAGAAGCCGTTCGGTGATTCGAGCGCCCCAGGTGGACTGGCCAATCCTTCCTCCGCGAGCAGGCCGGCAAACAGGCCACTGCGGGCGGCAAATCCGGGGTGTAAGCGTTTGACGTCGCCACCGTCGAGAAAGGTAAACAGGCCCGATGCGGTTGACGCAGCGATGCCGTAGGCGGCCTCCACAAGATTTGGTGTGAAGCTGCAGAGCGCGGACCACACCGACGCGGCGCCGAATACACCGGTCGTCGACGTATTATGAAAGCCGCGCCAGCGCGAGCGCGGATGGCAAGCAGCGGCGAGCCGGCACATCGTTTCATAACCGGCGACCAGCGCTACGATCGACTGGCGTCCCGACGCCGCATTTGCAAAGCCTGCAGCAAGGACGGCGGGCACAACAACCGCACCCGGGTGAACCGAGCCTGCACGGTAGCCGTCGTCAAGTTCCAGGCCGTGCGCGGCGGCGCCCTGCAAGAAAGCGGCAGTGAGCAAGTCGCTTGGTAAGCAGCGGCCCGCAACCGGCACTTTGCCGCTGCTACCCGATCGCGATGCGGCGCGCTCCGCGATCTCCGTCACCTCCTGATTGGCGCCGCCGAGGATGGCGCCGATACCATCGAGAAGATGGCTTTTAGCGCGGTGCACGGTTCGCGCGTCCAGGTCATCAAAGTGCAATTCGGCAACGTAGGCGGCTAGAGCAGCTGTCGGCCCGGAAGCGCTGTCGCGAGATTCGAGTGCTGTCATTGGAAGACCTCTGGTCGCCGCGTTTCTGAAATCGCATTTCAGCCGATTTCGTACCGACGCGCCATGCGGTACAGTCTCAGCCGGAACCCGAGGGAGATCTTGATGCCGGCTCAAACCGCGTTACGCTTCACGGCCGATTCTGACAGTTCGGCAACGCTGCCGGCCAACTATTACTTCGATCCAGCAATCTTTGAGCGCGAAGCCGAGGGGATCTTCTACAAGACCTGGCAATTCGTCGGCTTCACCTTCGATCTGCAGAATGCCGGCGACTACATCACCGCAAACATCCTCGACCAGAAGGTCTTGGTGGTGCGTGGCAAAGATGGTGAGCTGCATGCTTTTTACAACGTCTGCATGCATCGCGGTCACATTCTCGCCGAGGGCAAGGGCAACAAAACCATCTTCACCTGCCCGTTCCATGCCTGGTCCTACGATACAACGGGTGAACTCAAAGCTGCTGGCAATGCCGAAAACGTTGCCGGGTTTCATCTCGAAGATTTCCACCTTTCAGAAATCCGGGTCGAGACGCTCGCAACCTTGGTCTTGGTCAATCTCGACCCCGACGCGCCCTCACTTGAAGACTGGGCCCCGGGGATGGCGGCCCATTGGCGCGAGCACGTCAAGATGTTCGATCAGCTCAAACTGGTTCACGAGCAGCATTACGATATCGCCTGCAATTGGAAACTCACGATCGACCAGAACGAATGCTATCACTGCCCGGTGATCCACGGTGGCGTCACAACTGTCGAAGGTGGACCGGATGCATGGATTACCACCGAGTTCGATTACTGGTCGACGCATGAAATCCGCGCCAACGACGAGGTCACCCGCACCCGCATCGCCGAACGCAAGGATCCGCACAACGTGGAGACATGGCAAAACGAAGCCTATATCTGGTGGCTGTGGCCAAACCTGGTCTTTGTTACGCATCAGGCGCCGACCAATTTCAAACTTCTGCATGTCATGCCAGTCGACGCCGAACACACCCACGAAGTGCTCTACTGCTTCACACTCGACGACCCGCCCAGTCAGGACGACGCCGATAACATCGATCGCTTTGCCAATATCGTTAATCCGCAGGATATCGATCCGATGGAAAAGCAGCAGCTTGGTCTACACTCGCGTGGCTACACCATGGGACGGCTGATGGTTGATGGTACGCGTTCCTGGCGCAGCGAGCACGCTGTCCATCACTTCAACAAGCTCGTTTGGGAAGTCATCAACGGACCGAACTACACCTAGCCGGTTCGACCGGGCGTTTCGCGTTTCGTTCCGCCGCAGAGGTTCCGATGTCAGCTGATACCGCGCTTCATTTTTCGCCCGATCCAACCCGCTCGGCAACCCTGCCCGGTTATTACTACGTCGATCCCGCAATTTTCGAGCGTGAGTCTGAGCAAATCTTCTATAAGAGCTGGCAGTTCGTCGGCTTTTCCTTCGATTTGAAGAACCCTGGCGACTACATCACCGCTGATATTCTTGATCAGAAGGTTTTCGTGGTCCGTGGTAAGGACGGCGCGCTGCACGCGTTCTACAACGTGTGCATGCACCGTGGCCATGTCTTGGTTGAGGGCAGCGGCAATAAGACGATTTTCACTTGTCCGTTTCATGCCTGGTCCTACGACACCTCGGGTGACCTCAAGGCCGCCGGCAATTCTGCACGCGTTCTACAACGTGTGCATGCACCGTGGCCATGTCTTGGTTGAGGGCAGCGGCAATAAGACGATTTTCACTTGTCCGTTTCATGCCTGGTCCTACGACACCTCGGGTGACCTCAAGGCCGCCGGCAATTCTGAGAATGTTGCCGGATTTCGGCTCGAGGACTTCCATCTGTCCGAGGTCCGCGTTGACACGATGGCGATGCTGGTCTTCGTCAACCTCGACCCTGCAGCCTCCTCCCTCGCGGATTACGTGCCGGGCTTGCTCGAAGACTGGCGCGAGAAGATCAAACTGTTCGACGACGTAAAGCTCGCCCACACCCAACACTTCGACATTGCCGCCAACTGGAAGCTGATCTTTGATCAGAATGAGTGTTACCACTGTGCGTCGGTGCACCCGGGGTTTAACACGATCACCGATACGCCGGATGTGTGGATCACCACCGAACACGAACGCTGGCTGACCCACTTGATGCGTTCAACGGAGCAAGTTCGTCAATCGCGGGTCGCAGAGAGCGAGAGACAACACGATCCCGAAACCTGGCAGGACGATATCTACATCTGGCAGATGTTCCCCAATCTGCTGTTCATCACACATCAAGCGCCGGCAAATTTCAAAATTGTCCATGCCATGCCGGTCGGTCCGGATCGTTCGCACGAGATCGTTTACTGTCTCAATTTCAACGACCCGCTCACCGCCGACGATGTCGACTACAACCTGACCTTTGCCAACGAGATCAACCCCCAGGACATCGCGCCCATGGAAAGCCAGCAGCGAGGGTTGCGCTCGCGCGGCTACACGATGGGCCGGCTCATGGTCGATCAGGAACGATCGTGGATCAGCGAGCACGCCACCCACCACTTCAACAGACAGGTGTGGGAGGCCCTCAACGGGCCCAACTATTAAGCCTGATCGGCTACGCGGCTGACTTGTTGAGAGCGGATGAGGGATCGATCGACAACGCGAATAAGACAATCTGTTTCCGATTGCTACCAACCATCAGCGGGCCGATCTCCGTGGCTGCGATGCCTTCCACGGCATCCATTTCACAAGGCGGCTCGCAAGGCTTAGCAAATTCGCCTGAAGCCAGCACCGGATAGCCGGTTTCACCACATGCCTTCTCCATATGGGCAGTGATGTTCAGTGTATCGCCGAGGTAAACGATCTCGCGGCGAACGTCGCCCATTTCGCCAGAAATCACGGGCCCGCAGTGGAGCGCAGCGTGCAGATCTGGTGCAGCGTCGAAACGGCGAAGATAGTCAGCTTTCCGTTTTTCCAGCTGTTCGATTGCCGCAAAGCAACACTGTGCCGCACGTCCGTTTCGCAAACCCTCGCTGCGCAACCACGAAACGATGATCTGATCGCCGACGTAACGGTAGATCTCACCACCATTCTCGAGGATCGGGTCGGTAAGGTCGAAAAACATTTGGTCGAGTAGTTCATGGAACCGAGCATTACCAATCGTATCGGCGAGTTCGGTCGATGATGTGACATCAAGCAATAGAAATATTCGCTGCTCCTCGCGCGGTCGGTGATAACGGCCCGAGATGAGCTTCCGCAATATGGTGGGACCGAGCAGTCGGCTCAGCTGGATCAGTACACCAAGCAGGATAACAAGCAGACAGGCGATCACGAATCCATGGATTTGATGGTCGGCCAATAAGAGCGTCGTGTCGCCCGACCGTTGAGAGACAAAGCGTTCAACCCCGAATCCTACGTATATGAACACCACGTAGATTATTGAGCGGACCGCTGTCACCGCTCCAAATGAAAGTCCCTGCAGCCGTTTGCCCGCCGGGCTCTGCATGAACAACGCTTCAAAAATCACAATCGGAGCAACGACGATGGTGCCGATCAAGGCGCCCATGGCTGCGCATTTCAGACAGACGATGAGAGAGAAATTATCGAGGTCGGCAACGCTTACGATGGCGCCGACTACAGCGCCGATTAGGACAAAGCCGACGCCATTCTTAAGCGCCGTCTGGGTTCGTGCACGGATTCGCAAATGATCGTCCCGCGTTGCCTGTTTCTCTGATACTAGATTGGCATTCTCACCGCATCTTGCAACAGGCCGCCGCGTTGACCGTGTCGGGACCATAGGTCAACATCCATCGGTGATATGCTTGGTACCACGAGGAACGATATGACCGCGACGCCGCGACCCCGGTTTAAGAGCAAATTCCACCCCGATCCTGAACTGTCCTACACGCTTCCCGGTTACTACTACTGGGACCCGGATATTTTCTCGAAGGAGAGGGACGAGATTTGGTTCAAAACATGGGTTCTTGCGGGCTATCTCCACGATCTCAAGGAGCCCGGTGACTTCATTACCCGTCAGATCTTGGATCAGGAAGTGTTTGTGGTCCGCGGCAAGGACGGCGAGTTACGCGCCTTTTACAACGTGTGTATGCACCGCGGGCATGAGCTCGTTAAGGAAAAGGGCAACAAAACCATCATCACCTGCCCCTATCACGCGTGGTCGTATGATACCGAGGGCAAACTCAAAGCCGCCGGTGGGGCCGAGGATGTCAGAAATTTTGATTACAACGAGTTCAGTCTGAGCCCGGTACGAGTCGACACCTTGCTAAACATGGTATTCGTCAATCTTGACGATAGCGCCCGCCCGATCAGCGATGTCTATGCCGGCCTTGAAGAAGAAATTCGTGGTGTGATGCCGGAATTTGACGATCTCCAACTGGCCCGCACCGATCCCTTCGCCTTCAACGCAAACTGGAAGTTCATCTTTGATGCGATGGAATGCTACCACTGCCCGGTTATTCATCCGGAGGTGATGGGTGAGAACGCCTATGTCGAGTTGAGTTTTGAAATCACCAACCACGATCGTTGGGCCCTCCACTTCATCCGTGGCAACCGCGACGTGATCAGCGGAAAAAAAAAGGGCTCGGTGACCTACGATCTAAACGCGGATCAGAAATACCTCGATACCTACATCTGGTGGATGTGGCCGAACATCTATCTTGTCATCCACCAGGGTGATCCCAATTTCAAAGTTCTGTTTGGTATGCCCAGCGATGTCGGCAGCTCGTGGGAAACTGTCGACAATTTTTTCACCAACGACCCGCCGACCGCGACCGATATCTCGAACATGAACAACTTCCGCGATCTGGTGCAGCCGCAGGATATTCCGCCGATGGAGGCGCAGCAGCGCGGGGTCCACTCGCGCGGCTATACCCAGGGTCGTCTGATGGTCGACGAAGAGCGGACCTGGCGGTCGGAACACGGCGTTCATCACTTCAATCGTTTGTGCTGGGAAGCGGTTAACGGCGGGGCTAATTACGAAATCGAAGTAGGCGTCGCGAAATGACCGGAACACCGCCAACGGCCGATTTCAAAAGTAAGTTTCATCCCGATCCCGAGCTCTCCTACACCTTACCGGGTTACTACTATTACGACCCCGACGTTTATGCCCGCGAGGTCGAGGGGGTTTTCTATAAGTCGTGGCTCTTGGTGGGGTATCTCCACGACCTCGAGCAAACCGGCAACTTCATTACCCAGGATTTGCTCGATCAGAGTGTGTTCGTCGTGCGTGGCAAAGATGGCACATTGCGGGGCTTTCACAACGTGTGCATGCACCGTGGCCACGAACTCGTGAAGGGGAAGGGCAGCAAGACTATTTTCACCTGCCCCTATCACGCCTGGTCTTACGACACCGAGGGCAAGTTGAAAGCGGCCGGCAACGCCGAGAACGTCAAGGGCTTTGATTTCGACGAACTCAGCTTGAAGCCGGTTCGCGTCGATACCCTGCTCAACATGGTGTTCATCAACTTCGACCCCGACGCGCGCCCGATGGACGAGCTCTATACCGGCTTAGAAGCCGAGGTCCGTGACCTATTGCCCGCCTACGACGAGCTCAAGCTCTACCGCACCGATCCTTACGAGTTCAAATCCAACTGGAAGTTCATTTTCGACGCGATGGAGTGTTACCACTGCCCCTCGCTCCATCCCCAAGCCATGGGCCCAAATGCGTATTACAAGCCGAGCTTCGAAATAACCAATCATGACCATTGGGCGTTACACATCATTCGTGGCAACCCAGAAGTGATCAGTGGCGAAGTCGAAGGGTCGATCGCCTACGACCTTCGATCCGATCACCCGATCCAGGATGTCTATATCTGGTGGATGTGGCCCAACATTTACCTGACCGTTCACCAAGGCAATCCCAACATGAAGATTCTGTTCGGCATGCCCAGTGCGGTCGATTATTCGTGGGAGACCGTCGACAACTTCCTCCTGGGGGACCCGCCATCCGACGAGGATATCTCGAACATCGATAACTTCCGCGACAATATCCAAGCCCAGGATTTGCTGGCGATGGAAAGCCAACAACGCGGCGTGCATTCGCTCGGCTACACCCAAGGCCGGCTCATGGTCGACCCGGACCGTTCATGGTCGAGCGAACACGGCGTTCACCATTTCAATAAGATGGTTTGGGAAATCGTCAACGGTCCCAACTACGAGGTCGACGTGATGGCCAGATAGGGCGACTGACCTACGTTCGCGACGCCTTAACCTGCCTCAAATGGTTTCGGGCGTAGCCCGATAAGAAACAAAGTCACGAAAATTTCGGAGTATCGCCGTGGCCAAACACATCAAATGTGGACGCGTTTTTAGCGGTATCGAGACCAACGCGCAGCAAGACCAGACCATCGTGGTCGAGGGCGATACCATAACCTATGTCGGCGCCTCAGCCGGAGCACCTGCCAAAACCAAGGACGATGAGACGATCGACTTCGGTTCATATCTGGTGTTTCCGGGATTGATCGACGTTCACACGCACCTCACCTACGGCAATGCGATGTGCGAGGAGGATATCGATCTCTACGCACCCATCGAATTTCGTGCCTTGCGCGGGTTGATCAATGCACAACGCCTTATCGGAGCCGGCTATACCTCTATGGCCGATCCCGGCGGGTCGACACGGGTGGCGGTCTCGATTCGCGATGCGATTAATGCCGGTCTCTTCAAGGGGCCGCGGATTACCTGCTCTGGTGCATATATCACCAGTCGCCAAGGACTCACCGATTGGTACCCGAGCTGGTTTGGACAGCCGGAAACATCGATTGGCCATCTTGTTCGCAATATCGACGAAGCGATCGAGGAGGTGTACGGGTTCAGATCAAAGACGGCGTCGATTTCATCAAACTTGCGATGGATGGTCGCCAGCGAAATGATCGTGGTGAGCAAGTCGCGGCGTTCAATCAAGCTGAGACCGAGGCGATCGTCGGTGAGGTCCATCGGTTGGGAAAGAAAGTTGCCGCGCATGCCTGGGGCAAGGAAGCGACCCTGTATTGCGCGCGGGCAAAGGTCGATCTCATTTTTCACGCCTTCATGATGGACGATCGAACGTTGGACGCCGTCGTCGACAGCGGCAGCGCGATCGCGCCAACCCTAACTTTGCCCTACCACATCAACATATTCCTGCAGCCGACCGATCCTGGTTTTACCTACGAGCGTGCTGAGGCTTTCCGTCGCTTCTGGGAACCCGCCTGCAAGATTTTGTCGAAAGCTCGCGAAGCCGGCGTGCCATTCATGACGGGTACTGATTCTGGGTTCTCGGGAACACCGTATGGTGAATGGCACGCTCGTGAGATCGAGATATTCGTGAAGTATCTTGGATTCACACCGGGCGAAGCGCTGCGTTGTGCAACGTCGGTCAGCGCCGGGTTCCTCACGCGCGGCGAACAGGTCGGTGCCCTTGAGGTTGGCCGTCAGGCCGACTTTGTCGTGTTCGACGGCGATCCGTTGAGCGATATCGGCCAGATCCTTGAAAAAAACCGGATCAACCAAGTGTGGCTCGCTGGCGAGCCCATCGAGCTCAAGTTACCGCCGTTGGAACGCAAAGGCGTCAGCGATTTCTCCTACAAGATGTGGCAGGACATCTACGATCAGGACCATGTCACCGAACTAAAAAACCAAAAGCGTACCCGCCAGATCGGCGTAGCAGCCGAATAGCCAATCGCTTGCCGTCGTGGCTGCCTTGGGTCTTGGGCGTGTAAAAACGTTCGCCGGATTAGCGATGCGGTGAGGGTTAGCGGTGCTGTTCGGGCCTCGTCCCTTTTTTCGGTTTTAGCTTGTCGTAGGGGCGGATTAGGCTGTTTCACCGCCACGACTGGATCTCGCGAGGGCGTCGCGGCGGTAGCGGGCCCTTACACTATGCCCGCATAGCTGCCATCAGGGGTCCGGCGCCGAGAACGTTCATGACTCGCGTCAGATTGTAAGCGAGTACGTGCAGCGCCATTTCGGTTCTGACCCGCGGCAGCGTCTTCACCAGGAAGTGGGTGGCACCCATTCGGGCTTTGATGGTGCCGAAGGGGTGTTCGACCGTTTCGCGCCGCTGGCGCATCTTTTCCGGATGCGCGTCGAGCCGGTGCTGGACCTCTTCCAGAACGTGCTCATGCTCCCAGCGGGTAATTCGGCGCTCTTTGGCGGTGGTGCACTGAGCCTTAATGGCGCAGTTCTGGCAGACATTGGTCCAGTAGCGACGTAGGGACAGCCCGTGCTCCTCTCTGGTGAAGCGGTAGACCAAGCGCTCGCCGGCTGGACAGACGTACACGTCCTCATCCTTCACATAGCGGAAGTCCTGCTTGCCGAACTTCCCTTTGGCTTTGATGCCCGAGGTTAGCGGTTTGGGGAGCGTGACTGTGATGCCGGCCTGATCACATGCCAGGATCTGATTGCTACTGAAGTAGCCGCGATCGGCGACCACCTCGAGTTTATCGACGTTCAGAGCGGCCTTGGTCTGCTCCGCCATGGGAGAGAGTTGCGCTCTGTCATTGCCAACGTTGGTCACCTTGTGTGTGACGATCAGGTGGTTCGACGTATCGACCGCGGCCTGCACGTTATAGCCAACCACACCGGAACCGCGACCGCTGGTAGCCATGGAGCGAGCGTCGGGATCGGTCAAGGAGATCTGATGATCGGGTGTCGCGCGCATACGGGCGTCGAGGGCCGTAAGCCGTTGCATCTCCAGATGAAGACGCGCGATCTTCTCTTTCAGTCGGGTTACTTTCATCGCAAGCGCTTCCGACGGCTCCTGGCGGTCGGCGCTGTCGAGCTGATGGAGATAGCGCGACACGCTCTCTTCGATCTGCGCCTTGCGCCGATCCATCTTGGCGCGGGTGAAGTTCCGGTCGCGGTTGTTGACCGCTTTGAACTTGCTACCGTCAATCGCAACGCTGGCCGTTGTCAGTAGACCGATCCTCCGGCAAAGCTCGACGAACCGGGCACAGACTTTGCCGATGGCAGCGCCGTTGTCCTTGCGGAAGTCAGCGATCGTCTTGTGATCCGGCACCAGGCGGCCGGTCAGCCACATGACCTCCACATTGCGCCCGGCTTCGCGTTCGAGACGCCGGCTCGATTGAACCCGATTAAGATAACCGGATCGTGTCCCGCGGAGTGGTGTAAGAGCGTTGCGCTCTACGCTGCTCCCGGCGGGTAGGGCCGGGACGTTCAGGCTGCCACGGTGGGCAGCGTGATGGGGACATCATCGCTCAGCGGAGCGATGGATTCCAGCGTCATGTATCTCCTTGAGACGGCCCACTCGTCGTTCTGCTCGAGAAGGATGGCGCCGACGAGCCGTGTGATGGCGGCTTCGTTGGGAAAGATACCGACGACGTTGGTGCGACGCTTGACCTCGGCATGGAGCCGTTCGATCGGGTTTGTGGAGTGCAATTTCTGGCGGTGCTCCCTGGGGAAGCTCATGTAGGCGAGGACGTCGTGCTCGGCTTCGTCCATGAGAACTGCCAGCTTGGGCACCTTGAGCCTGAGCTGGTCGGCGACCTGGCGCCACTGGACCTTCGCGCTGTCGGCGTCCTCCTGGGCGAAGGCGGTGGCGACGAAGGCGGAGACGACGCGCCGGCCCTGGCGGCCGGCATGGGCCAGCAGGTTGCGGGCGAAGTGCACGCGGCAGCGCTGCCATGTGGCGCCGAGGATCCGGGTCGCGGCGGCCTTCAGGCCCTTGTGGTCGTCGGAGATCACCAGCTTCACGCCGCGCAGCCCGCGCCGGGCCAGCGAGCGCAGGAACTCGGTCCAGAAGGCCTCGGCCTCAGACGCGCCGATCGCCATGCCCAGGACCTCGCGGCGGCCCTGGTCGTTGACGGCCACAGCCACGGTCACCGCGACCGAGACGATGCGCCCGGCCTCGCGCACCTTTACATAGGTTGCGTCGAGCCACAGATAGGGCCAGTCGCCCTCCAGCGATCGATCGAGGAAGCCGTTGACCTTATCGTCGATCTCGCCGCACAGCCTGGAGACCTGGCTCTTGGAGACGCCCGACATGCCCATGGCCTGCACCAGGTCGTCGACCGAGCGGGTCGACACGCCCTGGATGTAGGCCTCCTGGATCACCGCAGCCAGCGCCTTCTCGGCCATCCGCCGCGGCTCCAGGAAGCCCGGGAAGTAGCTCCCCTTCCTCAGCTTCGGGATCTTCAGCTCGACCGTGCCGGCCCGCGTCTCCCAGGACCGGTCGCGGTAGCCGTTGCGGTGGGTGATACGATCCGCCGAGCGCTCGCCGTGAGCGGCGCCGGTCAGGCCCTCGACCTCCAGTGCCATCAGCCGCTCGGCCGTGAAGCCGATCATCTCGCGAAGCAGATCGGCATCGGAGCTCTTCTCCAAAAGCGCGCGCAGGGTCATCATGTCCTGGGTCATCGTGGTTCTCCTTCGGGTCAGGTTGGTTTGCACTAGCCCAACCCTAAACCGGAACCGCGATGGCCTCCGCTGTGGATAGCCGGCTTGCCTACGCCAGACTCTCGGCGGTCGCTACGGCAAGCCGCCTACCCACAGCTAACAGAGGCTCCAACAACTCCTACACCACGTCCTGGGACACGACCGATAACCGTAGATGTACAGCTTCAACAGAACCGATGGGTGATAGGACGGACGGCCCGTGGCCGCTGGATCGATACCGCCAAAACCAAGCCCACCCAGATCCAGTTCCTCGAAAAAGACATCGATCACCCGAACCGGGTTGCCTTCGTCGATCCAGTCCTCAAGACACTCGGGGAACAGCGTCGACTGACCCCGGTCCACACCCGCAACGAAACGCTTCATCAAATACTCCCGCCAAACGACGGGAGAATCATAACAACACCAACGTTTTTACACAGGCTGGGTCACGATGATTACGAACCCCGACACAAAGGAGTCCCTCCGTGGCAACGGCATCTCTAGCTGCGACCCCGACAAGTCGATTCCACCCGGATCCCGAACTCTCGGCAACGTTGCCTGGGTACTACTACTATGACCCCGAAATCTACGAGCGGGAAAAACAGGAAATCTGGTTCAAGACCTGGCAGTTCGTTGGTTATATCTACGATTTGCAAAACCCGGGAGATTACATAACCGCCGATCTGCTCGATCAGAAGATTCTCGTTAGCCGCGGCAAGGACGAGGCGTTGCGTGCGTTTTACAACGTGTGCATGCACCGCGGTCACATCCTGGCCGAGGGTAAGGGCAACAAGTCCATCTTCACGTGTCCGTTCCATGCTTGGTCCTACGACACCACCGGCGCGCTTAAGGCGGCGGGCAATTCCGAAAACGTCGCCGGTTTCAGCCTCGAGGATTTCACGCTGTCCGAGGTCCGAGTCGAGCAGCTCGGCCATATGGTGTTTGTGAACCTGTCGCCCAAAGGGCCGACGCTTAACGACATATGTGGCGACATTGTTGGCGAGTATCGGGCAGCGGTCCCGCGCTATGACGGCCTCCACAACTACCGGCGCGACCGCTACGACGTTAAAGCCAACTGGAAGTTAGCGTTCGACCAGATGGAGTGCTACCACTGCCCCTTCCTCCACCCACAGATCATGGGCAAGGACGCTTATCTTGAGCCGTCCTTCGAGATCACGTCACATGATTATTGGTCGACCCATCTCACGCGCGGCAACAAAAAGGTGATCAGTGGTGAGAAGGGTGATCTTCCCTATGAGTTTGGTCTCGACGAAGAGATCAACGATGGGCACATCTGGTGGATCTGGCCGAACCTGATTTTCGTTGCCCACCGTGGCCCATCCAATCTTAAGACCATGCACGTCGTTCCCGATGGTCCCGAGCGTTTCGTCATGCACATCGATAATCTGGTGGCCGACGATCCGCCCCAGGAAAAAAGCCTCACCAACTTCGACTATTTTCGCGATGTCGTGCAGCCGCAAGACCTCGGCGCGATGGAGCAGCAGCAACTTGGTTTGCACGCAAGAGGCTATTTCCAAGGCCGGCTAATGGTCGATAAGGAACGCAGCTGGCGCAGCGAGCATGGCACGCACCATTTTGATCGCTTGGTTTGGGAAGCAATTAACGGGTCCAGCTACGAGTCGGTGTAGTTCAACACCGTGTCGTTCGACCCCACGTGTTCGACCCAAAGTGTTCGAAGAGGAGAATTTGATGTCGCTCAGCGCTGCAGAAAAACGCCTGCATCCAAAGCTTAAATTCACGCCCGATGCGGCGCGGTCAGCAACCTTGCCAGCGTACTACTACTACGATCCCGACGTGTACGAGCGCGAGAAGCAGGAGATTTTCTACAAAACCTGGCAATACGTCGGCTATGTGAAGGATCTTCAAAAAACTGGTGACTACATCACCGCTGATATCATCGATCAGAAAATCCTCGTGGTGCGCGGCAAGGATGACAAACTGCGTGCCTTCTACAATGTCTGCATGCATCGCGGGCATGTTCTCGCGGAGGGCAAAGGCACCAAGACGATCTTTACCTGCCCGTTTCACGCCTGGTCGTACGATGCGACCGGTGACCTGAAAGCCGCCGGTAATGCCGAGAACGTCGCTGGTTTCGAGCTCACGGATTTTTATCTAAGCGAGGTGTTGGTCGAAACCTTTGGTGGCATGGTTTACGTCAATCTCGATCCCTCCGCGCCGACCCTGCACAGCATGGCCGATGGCCTCGAGAAGGAATTCGAAACGCTGGTGCCGCGGTTCCACGAACTCACCTATGCGCGTACCGATGTGTTCGACATCGAATGCAATTGGAAGTTCGTGTTCGATCAGATGGAGTGCTACCACTGCCCACACATCCACCCCCAGATCATGGGCCGCGACGATTCCTACCTCGAGCCGAGCTTCGATATCACCGCCTACGACTACTGGTCACAGCACTTCGTGGTAGGCAACAAAGAGAACATCGATGCAGGAAAAGCCGATCTGCCCTACGATTTTTCAATTCACGGCGATGACGTGCTTGAGGATGCGTATATCTGGTGGCTGTGGCCGAACAGCCTGTGGGTGGCGCACCACGGGATCAGTAATTGGAAGTTGATGCACGTGTTGCCGACCGGGCTCGAGACGTGCCGGCAAACCGTCGATTACTTCTTTCTCAATGACCCGCCAACCAAGGGCGAGGTGGAGCTGATGGACTACTTTACCGAGGTCCTACAGCGCCAGGACATCACATCGATGGAGAACCAACAACGCGGCGTTCATTGCCGCGGCTACTCGCAGGGTCGATTAATGGTGGACGACGAGCGCAGCTGGCGCAGTGAGCATGGGACCCATCACTTTGACAAACTGCTGTGGGAAGCGGTCAACGGGCCGAATTACTGACGTCGACCCACCGGGTCGTAGACGCGACGGGTTGAGTTCGTTCGCATCTCGTAGAGGTGCGAGATGGCAACATCCCATTGATTGCCTTTGATGTCGTCGAGCCTGGCAACGCCAAGATGGTCGAGCAGTGTTGTCAAGGTCACATCTCGCGTTTGCCCGTTGCGCCACGTCGCATTGCGGGTGAGTTCTTCAAGCACAAAGACCTGTTGCGGCGATATGGGTCGGGTCGTGTGTTCGGTTTGTTTTGTCACCAACCGTTGAAGGTTCTTGAGTTCGGCTTGGAGTGCATGAGTCCGTCGTCGTAGCCGATCCTTCTCGGCGCGGAGGGCTGTCTCGGCAGGAGAAGCATTCGCGCGAGCGAGATCAACCTTTAGTCGGGCGTTCTCCGTGCCAAGTTCGATGATCGAATAGGCGATAACCGCCGTGATCAGGAGCGCCAGACCACCGCTAGCGGGTACCCTAAGGGAACGCCACGGGCGAGACCGCTCCGCTCCTTCCAAAATGTCGCGGACTTCCTCGAAGCTGTCGGCTTTTTGCAAGGCCCTTACCTAGCGCATGTATTAAGTTGCCAACTCTACCAACGCATTGATATCCCGCGCCTTCAAAAGCTTTTCTAGGTTCGGCTTTTTACCGCGTCCGGTTCGGTCATACTTTTCACGGGCGGTCCGATAAAGGTGCAGTACAAGCTTTGCCTTCTTGTCCGGGTGGAGGGTGATCTTTCGCTTGGACATATACCGCTCAGTCGCTGCAATCACACCCTGCATCAGCAATTCGTCGAGCGAAACAATGGCAGCGCGCGCCGCTATCTCCGCGTCGTCCAGTCCCGCCAATGCATAAATTTCGCCGCGCTGAATCGGGGGGTCGCCGCGTCCCTCTAGGGCGTCGGCAAAGCGCTCGGCAACTTCGAGCGGCAGGTATTTGCGTTTGAACAAGCGCGGACTTTCGTAGTGCTGATAGCTCGACCCATTGCGAAACCCGACCGCCTTGGCCATCTGCTGAATCGTTAAGCCGCCGCGCTTGCGAAATTTTCGCAACGCGCTGGTAACCCGCGCTCCATCTCCGGTTGCCATTTCCCGATCCTACGTTTTTTCCGTATCCAGCCACACTGTAAAAACGTCGAGGTAGGCAAACATTTCAAAACCGGCGCGCATGCTATGAAGTTTGACAGACGTCTGCCATAATCAGTGTTCTCAAAGAAAATCATATCTTCTAAGGGGTTAGGGGGATTTTTGGAGAACCAACTTAAAAAACGTCTTCGTGAGGGGCAGCCGGTGTTCGGCGCGTTTCTAACCCAACAGAGCGTTGCGGTAGCTCAGCTATTGGCCGCAAGCGGGTTGGATTGGCTGATGATCGATCTTGAGCATGGAATGATCGATATTTCGGCAATGCACGCGATGGTCGCAGCGACCGGCGGCACGTCGTGCACGCCGTTGGTACGCACGCCGCTCGACGATCACGGTTTGATCGAGCATGCCCTTGATGCTGGTGCGCAGGGGTTGATTTTTCCTACCATTTCCACGCGCGCGGCGGCCGAGGCGACCGTCGCTGCGATGCACTATCCACCCGACGGACACCGTGGTTGGGGCCCGTTCTATGCGGCCGCACACTGGCGATTATCCCCCAACGAATACTACACCGCGGCCCGGGAACAATTGCTCAATGTCGTCCTGATAGAGCATCACGCAGCCCTGGCCCAGCTTGACGATATCCTCTCCGTCCCGGGCATCGACGCCGCTGCAATCGCGCCTGGTGATCTCAGCGTGAGTGTTGGTTATCCCGGACAACGTGAGCACCCCGAGGTCTTGAAGGTGATTGCCGAAATCGAGCGCAAGGTCCTGGCGAGCAATGTCGCGCTAGGCGGGGTCGCATTCTCACCAGACGAAGCCAACGAAAAAGTGAAGAACGGTTATCGCATGGTGTTTCTGGGCGCCGATGTCACCTTTCTCCAGCGGGCGGTCAGCGCAGCGCTTGATGGCGTAAACCGCGAGGTTCCTTAACCGTGCGGCTGCCACGCTTCGTCGCGTGGTTCGGCCGGACTCCGAGCGATGCTGCGGTCACGTCCGCGATCATTGCCGAACAACTTCGCTATCTGCGCCGTCATCTCCTGGCGACCGGCTGTATCCAAATCGTCCTGGCGTCGCTGGTCGCGGCTGTGGCGTTCGGCCACGTGCCATTGGGTGTCCTCGTCGCGTGGACGATTGTCGTTTGGGTACTGGGCCTGCGCAGCATGCGCAGCTGGCTGCGTCATCGACACAAGCCGGCGAGTACGGCTCCGAGCGAACGCTATATCGATCGCGCGAATCTATCGGCGCTCGTCACCGGATTGATTTGGGCCGTGCCCGGCGTATTTCTGTTCGTGCCCACCAACCTTCCCCTGCAATTGTTTGTGTTGTTCGTCATTGGGGGAATGGCGGCGGGCGCCACAGCCGGTCTATCGACCCTTCCTGTGGTGTGGTCGGGCTTCGTGGTGCTCTCGCTATTTCCCATCACGATTCAGTTCCTGCTCGTCCGAGAACCGCTACACCTCATGTTTGCGGCGCTTTCGTTAGTGACGCTGGTGACGCTATTCGTGATGGCGCGTGTCAACTATCAAGCGTTTGCCGAAGGCATCGCCAACCGTATGCGGCTCGATGCGCTGGCCAAGGAAATCGAGGCGACGCGGGAACAATTGCGCGACGCGATCGAAAGCACGTCGGATGGATTTGTTCTGTTTGATCCCGACGATCGGTTGATCATGTGCAACAGTCGCTACCGCGATATCTATGCATCCATCGCGGATGTTATCGAGCCCGGCGTTCGTTTCGAGCACGTTCTGCGCACCGCGCACCAGCGGGGTCGATTTGCCAACATCGACGACGATCTTGAGAACTGGATTGCCACACGTCTCGAGCGACACAGAACATCGGGCGGATACTTCGATCAAGTCTTGACCGACGGTCGAACCGTGCGGGTTAGCGAGCGATCGACGGCGGAAGGTGGCGTCGTTGGGGTTCATACGGAAATAACCGATCGTGTAAATGCTCAGCAGGCATTGAATGATCAACGCGCATTCCTGCAGAAAGTCGTCGATACGATTCCGGCAATCGTCAACGTCAAAGACCAGTTTGGCCGCTATGTTCTCGCCAACGCCTATCTCGCTAACCTTTATGGCATACCCAGCAAGGACGTTTTGGGACGGCTTGCCGCCGACCTTGATCCAGTGGTCGACGGACGTGTTCGGGACACCGAAGAGCAAGCCCTGACGCCAAGCGAGACTCGTTCCTACGTCGAGGAGGCTCGTGATCTAGGCATTAACGGGGATACCTGGATCACAACCCGCGTGCCGCTGCCCAGCGAAGACGGTGACGCCGAATACCTGCTTACGGTCTCGTTTGATATCTCTGAGCAGAAGCGCGTTGAACGCGAGCATCGCGCGAGTGAGACAAGGTATCGCAGCCTCGTTGAGTCCGCGCCCGATGCCATTCTCATTAACTGCGACGGCAAGATTACCTTTGCCAACGCTTACGCCCTGCGTTTGTTTGGATCGGCAAATGCCTCAGACTTGATCGGCTCCAGCACGCTCGATCGTGTCCACCCGGACTATCGCGGCACTGCCGCAGACAGGATCGCCGCGGTCTTGTCTCGCGAGACCGATGTATCGCCCGCTATGGAGCAAAAACTGCTGCGACTGGACGGATCCATCATTGCCGTGGAAACCCGCGGTGGCCTGATCGAATGGGAAGGGCGCCCCGCGGTTCAGGTCGTCATTCGTGACGTCACAGAACGTAATCAAACCGAACAGGAGTTGCGCGAAAGCGAACGACGCTATCGGACGCTCGTCGAGCAATCGCCCGATGCGATCGTCATCAACCAGGAGGCGCACATCGTATTTGCCAATCAGGCGGCGCTGCGCTTGTTTGGCGCGGCGAGCGAGGCGGACTTGCTCGGCCTGCCGGCTGAACAATTCGTTCACCCCGATTTACGGCAACGAGCCCATGAACGGGTGGGCCGCGTGCTTAAGCTCGGCGGGGGATTGCCGCTTTCCGAGACCCGATTGCTGCGTCTAAACGGAGACCCGCTCGACGTTGAAATCACTGGCACCACCATTACGTGGGGCGGGCACCAAGCGGTTCAACTGATGATGCGCGATATCAGCGACCGCAAGCGAACCGAAGCCGCGCTGCATCTGACTCAATTTTCTGTCGATCATGCCGCCGACGCGGTGTTTTGGATCCGCCCCTCGGGCGGCATTGCCTACGCCAATCACTCAGCCTGCCGGTTACTTGGCTATGGCCACGCGGAACTGATGGACATGACGATCGATCGCATCGACCCCGAGATGTCGCTGACGGCATGGGGGCAGTTCGTTGAACGAACCCGACAAGCTGAGTTCCAACTTGTCCACGAACGCCGAATGCGGACCAAAGTGGGCCATCTCGTGCCCGTTGAAATCTCCCAGAACTTCCTCGAGTTTGGCGACGACGCCTACATATTTGCGTTTACCCGCGATATCTCCTCGCGCCGGGCAGCGGAAGATCGTGCCCGACGCCACGAAGCCGATCTTGCCCAGGTATTGCGCACGACCACGGTCGGTGAAATGGCCTCGGCCTTGGCTGAGCAGCTCAAGCGACCCCTCGATTCGATCGCGTCTGCCGCTGAAGAGTCGCTTGAGCGGATTCGCGCCGGATCGGCCGCGCCCGAGGAATTGACCGACATCCTCGAGCGCGCCAGTGACGATGTCGCCTATGCCTCGGGTGTGGTTAGCGACATCGGCGCGTTCGTTCGCCGCTCGGCACCGGCGCGCCACCTGGTCGATGCCAACGAGTTGGTTCGCGACACCCTGGCGCTCGCGACATCGGAGCTCGACGCTAGCGATGTGGTGTGTCGATTGGACCTGACAACCAGCCTTCCGCGCGTACCGATCGACGAGATCGAGATCGAGCAGGTGATTCTCAATATCGTGAGAAACGGTATCGAAGCCATGGACGGCATGCGTCCGAGCGAGCGCACGCTAACCATGTGCACCGGTCTGGCTAGCGAACACGAGGTGGAAATCGCAATTACCGATAGCGGACCGGGTCTTCCTTTCGAGGCGCTGGCCAAGATGTTCGACCCGTTTTTCAGCACCAAGCCCAAACACCTTGGCATGGGCCTGACAATTGCCCGGTCCCTGGTTGAAGCGCATCAGGGCCGGCTGTGGGCGACTCAAAACCCGAATGGCGGCGCCACATTTCGCATTGCGCTCGCGATCGAACTGCTATGACACCTCGTGCGAATTTTTTTTCGAGAGCACGTCGAATCGCCCTCGCCCCATACGTCTTATCTATGTGACGTTTGCAATAGGAGGGATCGATGGCGCAATACATCATGCTTTTACACCAGGGCGACTTTGACTTTAGCGGGCATTCACCCGAAGACATGCAGGCCGTGGTTGCGAAATATGGCAAGTGGGCCCAGGATTTAGGGCAGGCCGGCAAGCTGATCGGCGGCGAGAAGCTGGCCGACAATGCCGGCAAAGTGCTACGCCCCAATGGTGGCGAGGTGTCGGTGACTGATGGCCCGTTCAGCGAGACCAAGGAAATGATCGGCGGGTATTTTGTAATCGAGGCGGAGAGCTTTGACGAAGCCGTCGAAATTTCGAGGTCATGCCCGCATATTGACTACAACGGCCCGATCGAACTGCGCGAAATCGACAAGCACTAACCACGCGTCTTAGTCGTAGGGTAAGTGGGGAAGCGTCGCGTTCGGCGGTTTCCCACCGCTGCGGCTACGCTTGGCCGTCATGTCATGCGTGCTCGAGGCGAGGGACGACGTCGTTGGCAAAGGTGTCGACGAAATCGAAGCGATCAGCTTCGTTGCCGCCGACGAAGATCGTCCAGTTGCACATGCCGGCCTCGTGATACGCCTCGAAGCGCGCGGCCACGTCGTCGGGCGTGCCCCACAGGCCCGGCGCACGGGAAATCAGCCAGTCGTATAATCCCAATCGCTTGGCACGTTCCACCAGGATGCGGGGACGGTCTGGGGTTTTGTAGATGGCGTCGATGTCGTGGGTATCGGCGTTCATCTCGCGGAGCGCGTCATGATACGCGTCGGGGATGCCTTTGCCGGCGAGCGTCCCTTCGGTCAGCCACTGCGGCGACCAACCCAGCGTCGTCGCCTTTGCCTCCTCAATCGACGCGGCGAAAAATACCTGTGCGTTCCACCACACATCGAAGGAGTCCGGTTTGCGCCCGGCTGACTCCAGCCCATCGGCGATCGCTTGCCGGGCCCGGGCGAGATCGTCGGGTGCAAAACCGACATAGGCGATCACGCCGTCCGCCACTTCGGCCGCCATTTGCAGCGTTTTGGGTCCGGCGCAAGCGACATAGATGGGGATATCGAGGGGTGGTGTCCACTTATCCCACTGGGCGCTGAAGGTTTGGCCCTGCCACTGCGCCGCCTCGCCGCGCAGCAGCGCTTTCACCGCCTCGATATATTCGCGCAGTTGCGCGACCGGTGCGGGTTTTAAGCCGACGGTCCACAACGCACTATCGCCGGCGGCGATGCCAAGCACGATGCGGCCCGGTGCGAGGTCGTTGAGCGCGATCATCCCCGCCGCTGTGACCGAGGGGTGGCGCGTGATCGGGTTTGTCACCGCCGTGAAGATCCGTGCCTGAGAGGTGCTGAGCGCGCAGCAGGTTGCCGAGACGAACATCTCACGCAGGAACACGGGCGAGTCGGGTACGCCGACCATGTCAAAGCCAGCTGTGTCGCACGCCTGCCACCAGCGCCGTGCATCGTCGAGCGTCCACAGATGGGGCTGATATAATCCGAACTTGAACCGTTTCGTCATGAACTCCCCCTGGGGCATTGAGCGTAAGAATATGCAAGAACGCCCGATTAGCGAACTCGTCGACCATTTGTTTCGCCATCAGGCCGGTCGGTTGACCTCTGCGCTCACCCGCGTTTTCGGCGCAGAGAATCTCGATCTTGCCGAAGACGTTACCCAGGAAGCTCTGATTAAGGCGCTGCGAAATTGGACCATTCGCGGCGTTCCCGACGATCCCGCGGCCTGGTTGTATCGCGTCGCGCGCAATGCCGCGCTCGATGCACTGCGCCGTCGTACGGTGGTTCGCACCCACGAACCCGAGATCGTCGAGCTGTTCGAAGCCCGCCTCGACGATGCACGCGCGCATTACTTCGCGGGTGAAATTGTCGACGATCAGTTGCGCATGATGTTTACGTGCTGCCATCCCTCGATCCCGCCCGACGCGCGCATTGCGCTTACGCTGAAGACGGTCGGCGGATTCAGTGTCGAGGAGATCGCGGGCGCGTTTCTTGCGCGGCCGACCACCATCTCCCAGCGCCTGGTGCGGGCCAAACGCACGATCCGCAAGCTCGCTATTCCTTTCTCGGTTCCTGGACCTGGGGAGCTTGCAGAGCGTCTCGAGTCCGTTCTCGGGGTCCTTTACCTGATGTTCAACGAGGGTTACCACGCCCAGCGAGGCGAAAATCTGGTGCGGGAAGATCTGTGTATCGAAGCCACCCGTCTAGCCGAGCTGGTCGCCGATCATGCAGTGACGGGCGTCGCACAAACGCATGCGCTGGTTGCGCTCATGCGGCTGCAAGGGTCACGTTTGGCGTCGCGCCTCGACGGCAACGGCGACTTGTTGCTGCTGGCGGATCAGGATCGTGCGACGTGGAACACCGATTGGATTGAGCGTGGCCTGCGCTATCTCGAAACCGCCGCCGACGGCGACCATCTGACCACGTATCACCTGGAAGCCGGCATCGCCGCCTGCCACGCCACCGCCACGAGCTTCGATGAAACGAACTGGGCCGACATCGTCGGCTACTACGATCAACTCGTACGCCTCAACGACTCACCCATCGTCGCGCTCAATCGAGCGGTCGCTGTCGCAATGCTGGACGGTGCACGAGCGGGTCTGGCGCAAATCGACGATGTGGCGGCGCATCCTGCCTTGCGCGACTACTATTTGCTGCCGGCAACCCGCGGTGAATTGAAGCGGCGCTTGGGCGACTATGCCGACGCCGCGAGCGAATATCGTAACGCGCTTCGTCTGGCGGAGGCCGAACCGGTGCGCCGCTTTATCGAAAAGCGATTGGCCTCCCTAAATTAGCTGCTTCTGCAGCCTGGCACGGTTATGAGAACTTGCGCGGTCCGGGGTCGCGCAGGATCTGCATGGTCGCGCAATCCATGCCGCCGGCCATGCGGTTGTATTCGCTGTAATCCACCGCGATAACCTCAACGCCGGCCGCGCGAACTCGCTTGATGGTCTCCTTGGCTTCCTGGTGCATCAGCACCAGTCCAGGTTCGAGGATCACACCGTTGCAGGCATCGTGGGTCATCTGCTCCTCGGGTGCCGCCTCGATCAACGTATAGCCGTTTGCCCACAGCCAGGCGCAGGTATCGACATCCAGTCCGGCCGGGTAAACCAGCACTTTGTCGATATCGAGCGGCGCAATAACCATGTCGGTGTGAGCACTGGTGCCGGTTTGCCGGTCGCCATAGGTGACCCCCGGCGTATAGACCTTCTGAATATGTAGATCTTCGCCACAGGCGCGCCGCATCACCGGGTCGAGTTGTGCCATTCCCTCTTCATTGGTTTCCACGCTGAGCGCTTGTACGTAAACGTCGTCGGCGAGAAACACCCCGCGCACGAACGTGCCTGTGCCGATGATCGTCAGCAGCACCGGGATACCGAGATTCCAAAATGCCCAGCGCGCGAGATATTCGGTGCGGCCGAAGCCGGATACGGGCGCCAATGCATACCCTTTCTTGCCGATCACGGAGCCGCCGGGAAGCACCGTCAGTTCGGCCGCCGAATGAAGATTGGTCATCGGCCCGAACGCAGCCATCGGCTTTTCCGGATACTCGATCCAGTAGACCGAGATGCCATGCCGTTCGTAGATCTCAGCCAACTTGCCCTGCTGGTCGTGCAGTTTGGCAACATCCATGCGATCGGCGTTCATGTGCCCATCGCGCCGCATGTAAGCCGGATCTTCGACGAAATAAGGATGTTCTCCATAGTCGTCGTGCTCGGAGACTCGCACCAAACCGACCTCGCGCAATTTGCCGATGCCGGCCGAGCCGCATTTGCGGCCGAACAACTGGTCGTAATAATCGAGGTAGTCGTAGTCGTGCCAATCGAACGGATTCTGTTCGAGACTCTTTCCCTTGCCTTGGTAAAACGGCACGTCGTTTAACGTCCAGTTGCGACCACGCTGACGCTCTTGCCACGCGTCATATTCGGTCACCGTGAATTCCTGGCTGCGCCGCGCCTTCGGTAGTGGCGGGCCGTTGCGACCATCTGTCGAACTCATCCGATCCTCCCGTAGAAACTCGACGACGAAGACCTGTGGGGCGTCAGGCCCGCATGTCCTCCATGAACCATTCGGTCGGCATCTCGCGGGCGCCGCCGGCCGCGACGACGTTGCGGTAGATGCGACCGCCGACCGACGCGAACTGAATGCCTTGGTTGCCGTTATTGTAGTAGAAAGTGATCTGGTCGCGATCAACCCGCCCCGCCACCGTTCCATTGGCGAGGTCGGCGAAATGCGCGTAATTCTCGACCGGGAGACGGTAGGGACTGTCCTCGGGAATACGTTCCATTTCGGCCTCGCTGCCGCCAACAAATGCGGTCCAGCTTAGCCCGGACGTGCGGCGTACCCGCAGCGACTCCTGATCGGCCGACAGGTGCATGCAATCGATCCCTTGACGAATCCTAACGTCAAAGCGCGCCGCCGCCTCGTGGCTGGTTTCCTGGGTCTGTAGCGCGACGACGTGCATGCCGGGCTCGAGCCAGTCGGCGTCATAGACCGGTTGCATCGAATCGGTACACGGCGAGAGAATATCGACGCCGCGGATCGCCTCACGCGTGCTGGCGACCGGTGTGACCTCGATCCCGAAACGCTCACTCATCTCGGCCGCATAGGCCTCCCGGTTGGCGGGTGTTGGGCTGTAGACCTTGACCTGGCGGATATCTCGAACCTCCAGATAAGCCTCCAGATGCGTGCGCGCCATCTCGCCCGAGCCCAGCATTCCCACGACGTGAGAGTCTTCGCGCGATAAGTACTTAACCCCCAGCCCAGCGCCACCCGCGACTCGCATGTGTTGCACCCAGCCGTCGTTCAGGATGGCCAGGGGTTCTGCGTTTTCCGTGCTAAACAGATAAACCAGCCCGCACCATCGGCCGGGTTGCCCCGACCATTCTTCCTCGGTCCAGGTTCCGTCTTCATGTCGTGGCCACACGACGATGCCCGAGATCACGCGCATGGCGTAGATCCCGTCATAGGCGCCTTCCATTGAGGAGAAGCGAAAATAGCCATCGTCTCGCTCGCATGGAAAACAAAGATCGGTTTTGGGACGTTGGACCGAACCACCGGCTGGGATCTTTCTGAAGGCATCTTCCTGAACGGCGATGCACTCCGCCATGGTCAGGTTCTGCTTCTGAACATCGTTATGAATGAACAACATCGAGGGACCTCCGAAATTTCCGATGCTTCTTTGATCGCTGTGCACGTCTGGCTGGCTTGGCGCGGCTTCGGTCGCACTGCTATCTTTGGCGTGGGTGCCACTTAGAACACAGCTTCGCGTCATTTCGACGCTCAGACAACACACAGGGGAGGAGTACTCATGAAACGTATCGTAGCGATAGCAGTCTGCTTTGTTTTCGCGATCATCGTCCTACCGAATGCCTATGCCGGCATGGCCGATAAGGAGCCCTTCAAGGTCACCTCGACCGGGTTTGGTGCCAAGGGGGCGTTCAAGGCCTTCGCCGAAGCCTTTCACGGGATCTACCGGCACGCCTATCCGGGTACGGCGGCGACCGCCAAACCCTCATCGGTAGCCGGCGGCATGGTTGATGTCGCAGCGGGTAAGTCGGATGTCCACTACTCGATCACCACCATCGACTATGAGTATGGCCTCAACGGCACGGCGCCGTTCCAGGCCAAAATTCCAGACGGCGCGATGCTTCATATGTTCACGCTGATGGACAATCTCGACATGTACTTCGTTGCGCGCAAGGCATGGGCCGACGACAACGGCATCAAAACCCTAGCTGATATTGCACGTGTCAAGCCGAAGATGAATCTCGGCATGAATCGCAAAGGCGTGCTCGTCACCAACGTCACGATCGCCGATATCTTCAAGGAATATGGCTTTACGCCCGAAGACGTTCTTAGTTGGGGCGGCAACATCGCCTACAACGCATCGCGTGCCAGCCTCAAGGATCTCCGCGACGGCAAGACCGATCTGATGATCGAGTTCGGGATTCATCCCGACGCCCGCATCGTCGACATCTCGAAAACCCGCGATCTGATGTGGCTTAGTCCCGATCGCAGTGTGCTCGACAAGGTTGCTGCCAAGCGGGACATGCAGATCTACAGCATTCCTGGAAAGTACTACGACTTCCTCGGTGGCGACGCGACGACGCTACGCACCGGCGCAACCGTCGCGGCTGGCAAGCACGTGTCCGATGAGGTGGTTTACAAGATGGTCAAAGCGGTGGCCGAGAACATCGATCGGGTCCACGCCATCCACTCGGCGTTCCAGAAATACTCAAAAGACACCATGCTCGCCAAGCCGAAAGCGATGGGCTATCACCCGGGTGCGGCAAAATACTATCGCGAGCGCGGTTGGCTGAAGTAATCCGCTCGTAGTTTAGTTCTCGTACTCTTGCTTTGGAGCCTTTCGCGGGAAAAATCTCGCGAAAGGCTCCACTTTGCTTCATTGCGTTCCACAGGCGGACGAGATGAGTGATCTCGACGATGGCCGGGGTATCGGCATGCGCATCGCGCATGTCCTCTCGCTCACCGGCGAGGGGCATCGATCGATTCCGGATGGCTTCATTCGCTATTATTTGTGGACCGTCTCGCTTCTGCTCACCGGCTACATCACCTGGTACGCGCTTTTTTCCAGCAGCAATCGACATCTGCATGCGGCCTATTTCATCGCCGGCGTGCTGCCAATTGTTTTTCTAACCACCACCATCTCAAAGGCATTCCCGCGCATCACGATCCTCGATTATGCGCTGGCAGCGCTGTCGTTGGCGGTCGGTGTCTACTATGTGCTGAACGACACCTACTATTACAATTTCGTCGAAGGAATTACCGCGATCCCGCCCTTGGAGCAGGCGATCGGGATTACGCTTGTCGCGCTAAGCGTTGAAGCGTGCCGGCGGACCATCGGCTGGGGCCTCACCAGCGTGGTCATCATCCTCATTGCTTACGTCGCCTTCGGCCACCTGCTCGACGGTGAGCTCTATCACGATCGCATAGATCTGCCATACTTCCTGACCCTGCAATCGCTCACCCACGTTGGGATCTTCGGGGCGCCGGTGCAAGTGGCGGCGACCTACGCTTTTCTGTTCGTCCTGTTTGGCGCGTTCTACCAGCGCGCCGGGGGCGGGCAGCTGTTCTTCGATATCGCGTCGATCGTCGCGGGACGCTCCGTTGGTGGGCCGGCCAAAGCGTGTGTGGTGTCGAGCGGGCTCTATGGATCGATTTCCGGTAGCCCGACCGCCGACGTGGTCACGACCGGACCGATCACCATTCCCCTCATGAAACGCGTCGGCGTTTCGGCGGTCCGCGCCGGGGCCATTGAATCCTCGGCCTCGACCGGCGGCGCCCTGCTACCACCCGTGATGGGGGCGGTCGCCTTCATGATGGTTGAGTTCACCGGCATTCCTTACGCAGAGATTATCGTCGCCGGCATCATTATCGCGCTGCTGTATTACCTCGGCGTTTTCCTGCTTATCCACTACGAGGCGCAACGGTTTGGCGAAGGCCAGATCGACGAGGCCGATATCGTTACGCTACGCGTTGCGCTCAAGCGCGGATGGGTCCATTTCCTACCGATCTTTGCGTTGGTGTACTTCCTCGTAAATGGCTACAGCCCGACCTACGTGGCCGCCGGATCCACGGTCTTTGTGGTGCTTGCGAGCTGGCTCAATCCCGATCCCAAGGGCCGGATCGGTCCGCGGATGTTTGTCGAATCCTGTACCGATACCGTTTACCGGATTGCGGTGCTGACCGGTGCGGTGCTCGGAGCTGGCGCGATTATCGGTTGCATCGAGCTTTCAGGATTAGCCGGCAAGTTCACGCTGATGTTGTATTACGTCGCCGGCGACAGCACGGTCGCGATCCTCATCGCCTCGGCGGTCGTCTTGATCCTGCTCGGCATGGGGATGCCGACGCCCGGCGTCTACATCATGGGCGTGGCACTGATCGCGCCGATATTGGTTGTTGATCTCGGTATCCCGCTGTTGGAAACCCACATGTTCATGCTCTATTTCGCGTGCATGTCCGCGATCACCCCCCCGATGGCAACGGCGTGTTTTTCGGCGGCGACCATTGCCGAAGCGAATCCGATGGTGATTGCCGTCTACGCGGTGAAGCAGGGGATCGCCGGATTCATCCTACCCTTCTATTTTGTGTTTAACCCGGCGGTGCTCGGGCTCGGCTCGACGCTCGAAGTAATCTCGGCGACGTTCATCGGTATCGTCCTGGTGGTCGTTGCCTGCCTCGCGGTGCACGGCTGGATGGCGCAGGTCCGCGTCGCGGCATGGCTGCGCCTGGGGTTGGTTGCGTGTGTGATCGCGTTGATCTACCCACGGCCTGAAATTCAATACGCCGCGGCTGCGCTTGCCGCGGTGACATACATTCTGCTCCACCTGCGTGTCCGGTCGACCCCGGCAAAACAGGTTTAGTAGCGTACGCATAATCAAAAGGGGGGGACACCATGGCCAAATTACCGATAACCATAGCGAGCTGGGACTACGACCGAGTTCAGGGCCTCAAGGACGGGTCGGTTCCGATCGAGGGGTGCGAGGTCAACTACATCGTAACCCGTCCGGAGGAGACATTCTTCCGGCTATTCACCTATCAGGATTTCGACGTCTCGGAGATGTCCTTCAGCACTTACATGCTGGCCCGTACGCAAGGTGATTTTCCTTACGTTGCTCTGCCAATTCCCTTGTCACGCGTGTTCGCCTTCTCAGGCATCTTTGTCCGCTCCGGCAGCGGCATCAAAAAACCGCAGGATCTGAAGGGGAAGCGGGTGGGTGCGCCGAACTATCACTTGACGCGTGGGCTTTGTATTCGCGGCACCCTGTCGGACGAATATGGGGTCAAGCCCGAAGACATGGATTGGCATATTGGCGGCCTCGATGTGCCGGAATTTCTATCCTACGTCGACCATGGCGTACCTAAAGGCATCCGCGCCCAGGCCATTCCGCACGGCGCCACGCTGTCACAGATGCTGGTGGATGGTGAAATCGATGCCATCTTCACCGCTCAGACCCCGCAATGCTGGCGCGACAAGGCCCCCAATGTCGAGCGCCTGTTCCCCGACTATCGTGCCGCCGAGCTCGCCTATTACAAAAAGACCGGGATCTTTCACACCATGCATCTGGTGGGCGTCCGACGCAGCCTGTGTGAGCAGAATCCATGGCTCCCGCGCGCAATAATGAAGGGGTTCGAGGAATCACGTCAGCGTATCATTCCGCATCTCACCGAGATTACGGCCCTCACGACTATGCTCCCATGGATCACCGATGAAGCCGAACGCACCATGCGCGATATGGGCGAGGACTACTGGCCCTACGGCATCGAGAAAAACCGCCCGACGTTTGAAGCGCAGGTTCGGTGGTCGCACGAGCAGAAGCTTTCGAAAAAGCGGTGGAAGCTTGAGGAACTCTTCCATCCTGCGACGTTTACCTGGTATCGCGACGAAACCCCGAACGTACCCGACGAGGTCGCGGCTAAGAAACCTGCCGCCAGGAAGAAGGCTCGCGCCAAGAAGAAATAGCGCCGGGCTAAGTCGCTTCGGTGGCGGGAGGGCCAAAGCGACGTCGCCATCGCGGCCCAAGCCAATCCGCCATCCAACCGATGCCGATTGCGCCGGCGACCGCGAGTGTCGGTAACAAGGGGATCGAATGACGCGGCAAATGGAGCGTTAGCCCGGCGTGGAATGCGAGGCCATACAGCCCGGGCAGCGCGAACCAAAGATAGCCCGGCGTTCGCCTTCGCCGCACAACGATCAATAGCACCAGGCAGGGAAACGTCAGCACGATAAACTCATCGATAAATAAACCTCGATAGCCCACCGGAAATGTCACCAGTAGGTTTTTAAACCAGTTCCCGACAATGGCATCGCGCATGGTGCGGCCAGCCGCGGCCTCGGCGGTGAACTGATCAACACCGGTCTGACGGTGTTTGGCGACCTCTGCGGTCCACTTGGTCTGTGCGGCGTTGTAAAACCCGCTGGCATCGCGCAGCTCAAACCGGGTGTAGTCCTCGATCGTGATGAGTTTGCGCGCCAGGTTGTCGCCAAATCCTCGGGTCCACCACAAGAAGGCGACCCCGTATTCAGCCGCCGTCATCGTGTTGAGTTCGACACGATGCGCCAGAACATGACCGCCGCGCTGGGTGATCATCGGTTGGCCAAGTTCCACCCAATTTCTCGCCATCCAACCGCCGACGACCACCGCATGCCCGATCGTGAAAACCACCGCCAGCTGCACGAATCGACGCCGCTGCTCGCGATCGGCCCCCACCGCTTGAATGACCAATCCGGCGAGAACAACCGGCGCGAGAAACATGAAGGCCGCTTTGGTTAGAACCAAAAGCCCAAGCAGCACGCCTGCCACCAGCCCCCACTTCGAATCGACCTTGGTTCCGGCTACATACAGGGCCAGACTGCCCGCCGCGATCAAAACCAGTGCGAGAAAATCCGACACCAGGTAGGTCGCATATTCATGCAGCTCGAGGTTCGCGAGGCACAGCAGCAACCCAACATGGGCGATCCAAACCCGTCCGGCCAATTTCCAGCACACCAACCATACGATGAGGCCGGTCACCAGCAGCAGCCCAACGTTGACTTGCTTTGCCCAGGAATAGTTCGCCGCGCATGTGGTGTCCCGGCGGGTGAGACAGTCGATCGATATCGCCGACAGACGCGGATCCAACGCCATGAATCCTGCAAGAAAAGCGGGATATCCGGGCTCGCGATACGCGCTCGGGGTAGCGGCGCCGTCGATTTCACGGTCTAGGGAGAGGACTCCGCGATGATAGAAATTGTGCGCCATCAGCACGTATTCCACCTCGTCCGCGAACGGCACGTTGTCGGAAATATCTCGCTGCACCGCGATGGCGCCGAGAGCGCAAAGAAGCACAACGACGACTATGTCGAACCAGCGGGGCCGTGCGCCCGCGCTGGTCATGCCGATGCCTCTAGCGAGTCCTGAACCGCTGCCAGCGTGCCAACTGTCGCGCACCCCAACTCGAGATCTGTCATATCAGGGAGCCCGCGCTGAATCGCGGCCGCAAATCGCTCGACGGCGATTGTAAGCGGCCGGGATTCTTCGTACGCGATCTCGCGGCCATCGACGCGTGCTTTGCGGTCTGAGATATCGTCATAGCGCAGGCGGTGCGCCCTAGTATCGATTTCCAGCCATCGGTTCCGGGTGATGCCGGCGTTGCCGACTTCGAGCGCGGCGGTAATCTCACCCCAACTCAGCCGTATATCGGCGAGTTCGCCGGCGTTGGAGTTGGTGACCCAGGTCGCCGCGATATCGTCGGGTTGAGTGCCCATCAAATCCAAACAAACCGCGATCGCATGGGCGCCATAATCCCACAATCCACGAATATCCGGCCGAACTGGGCCTTGATTGGACCAGGCACCGCGTAGCTGGCGAATGTCCGATCGAGCAATAATATGACGACGCATTGCGGTGAACGCCGGATTTCGCAAATCCGTGTGGTCGACGTGCACGATCGCGGCGTTGGCAGCAGCAAGCTTCATCAATCTATCGGCATCGTCGGTCGCCAATGCGATTGGTTTTTCGACTAATAGTGCGTAACCACGGCGTAACGCGGCATCTGCGATCGTCGCGTGCAGCGACGGCGGCGTCGCAACGATGACGCCGTCTACCGTTTCCGTTTCGAGTAAATCACGCCAAGCCGAATAGACCTGACACGTCGGGCCGACCAGCTCCGCCGTTGCCGGGTTGCGTGAGACAACCGCGGTGAGCGTCACATGTCGTGCGGCGTGCACAGTGCGAACGTAGTTGCGGCCCCAGGGACCGACACCGATCAAACCAAGCCGGGTCTCGCTCGCGCCGTCGTCAGGGGGCCGCTTCAGGATGCCCCCGTGTAGTGTTTATCCGCCCAGGTGAAATAACGTTCGAGCCCGTCATCAAGCTCGATTTGCGGCTCGTAACCGAGCTGAAGCCGCGCTTTTCGTATGTCGGGGCAACGCCGGTTCGGTTCATCGGCGGGATACGAATCGGGGTAATCGATATGATCTCGTGGAAACGCGTCGTTGAGCACGGACTCGATGCGTTTGATGAGGTCGACGACGCCGATTTCAGGCCCTGACGTGCCGATGTTGTAGGCTTCTCCCGCAACGCCCTTTGCGATGACTCGAAGGAAGCCGTTCAACGCATCGGTAACGTAGCAATAAGTGCGCGTCTGCTTACCGCCGCCATACACCTTCAGCGTCCGCCCCGCCTTAATGTTGCTCGCGAAGTTGGGCAGAATCCGGTAATCGCTTTCCTGCATGCCGGGGCCATACACGTTGAAAGGGCGGATCGTGTTCGTCCAAAGACCGTGGTGGCCGTGATAGATAAAGCACAAGGTTTCGCCCAAGCGCTTGCTTTCGTCATAGCAGGCCCGCGGACCCATGCAGGCGACATTGCCGCGATAGCTTTCTTGCGTCGGGATGTTTTTGGCATCCGGATCACCGTAGATCTCGCTGGAACTGAAGAACGTAAACTTGGCGCCCTTGGTTTGAGCGAGTTCAAGCAGGTTTCGCGTGCCGTCCACCGCCGCTCTTAAGGTTTCGAGCGGGTAGGCCCGATAGTAGAAGGGACTCGCGATTCCCGCCGCGTTAACGACGAAGTCGACGGGTCCATCGATTTCCACCGGATTTGCAACATCAGTTTTAACGAACACACAGTGGTCACCGTCGATTACCTCATCCATCGATGTCGTGATCAGATTGTCGATCACGATCAATTCACAGGGCTCACTGAATTGATGCCGGTTAAGGTGCCCGATGGCGGCACGAAAATAGCGACCGAGAAAACCACCGCCGCCGGCCAGAACCATGCGCTTCCCAGCGAACGCGTTGGCCACGTCGCCCAGGCTTTCGCCGATTTCCGCGATGTCAGAGTCAACAACGTTCGCCACTAAATCACCCGAACGTCCGGCAGCGGCACGATAAAGCGCCCGCCGTCCTGGGCAAAATCAGCGCATTTTTCCATGATTGGTTCAGCGAAATTCCACGCCAGGATAAGGAGATAGTCGGGTCCGCGCTCAGCGATTGAACTGCTGGGCAGCACCGGCACATGCAGGCCGGGTGAATATAGACTTTGCTTGAGCGGATTGTCGTCAACGATGAACTCGATTTCCGCGGTGCCGATGCCAAAATGGTGCATCAGCGTTGTCGCTTTCGCGGGTGCGCCATACCCCGCAATGCGATTGCCGTCATCACGCAGCTCGGTTAGCAGAGCACCAAGTTTGCGGCCAAGCGTGTCGATTCTCGAGCTGTAATCCCGCAACGTCTCTTCGCGGTCCAGGCCCCGGGCGACCTCTCCATCGATCAGCGCCTCGACGCCGACGTGTCCGCGCTTGCTGCTGTCGAGTTGAACAAACCCACGCAACGAGCCGCCATGGCTGTCAATTCGCTCGACCGCGAATAGGTCGAGCCCATGGGCGGCGAAGAAACGGGGTAGGGGACCGACCGTGTGGTAGTCGAGGTGTTCGTGATAGATCGTGTCAAACAAGGTTTTTTCGAATACGTCGACAAAGTAGGAGACTTCGAAAACGAATACGCCTTGCGGCGCCAGGAGTTCCCGAACCGCGTCCGCCGTGCCGGCGAGATCGTCGATGTGCGCGAAGACATTGTTGGCGGTTATGCACATCGCCTTCCCATGCCGCTCGCCGATTCTCGCCGCGGTTTCGCGAGTGAAAAAATCGGGCAGGGTCTCGATTCCACTAGCGCTCGCCGATGCCGCAATCGCCCGCGCCGGATCGATGCCGAGGACTGTCATCCCGGCCGCCTGAAACGGCCGCAGCAATGTTCCGTCGTTCGATCCGATGTCGACCACGAGATCGCCGGAATCAAGCGAGAAACGGCTCACGATTTCCGCCGCGTAATCCTCGAAATGGCGGACGAATACCGGCGCGGTTCCCGAAACGTAAGGGTAGTCGCCGAATAGAACGGTTGGATCCACAACATCGAGCAGTTGGATATGTTTGCAGTTCCCGCAGAACCAAACGTCGAGCGGGTATGCTTCCTGCGGCTCAGCAAGCTTGGCCTCGGGCACGAATGCGTTGGCCGGCGGCGTCGGTGCAAGTTCCAAAACCTGCACGAGTTCGCGACTGCCGCACAAACGACAATCGTCTCGATGCCGGCAGGTAGACGACATCGCTGCAGCGTTACTCGGCACTGACCATTTCAATACGCTCGACGTCGGCCTCGTAGACCTCCTGGCGGCGAGAATTGCGCCCCAGCGTGAGAAAAACCGTGTCTTCCAGGAATACCATCGTGTGGTCGACCATGGGCGGTGTAAAAAACAATTGCCCCGCCTCGATAACGACGACATCGGGTTCGTCCACGCTGCCGTGCGGGCGATGGTGATATTCGATGCGCCCTTTGACCACATAACAGTAGTGCCAATCGGTCTTGTGATAGTGGTTGGCGCGTATCGTGCCCTTCGTCGATGTGATCCAGACCGCGCTTTCCATGGTCTCGTCGACCAACGGTTGGATCGCGCCGCGAGCATCGGCAAACGGTGCTTCGAGGTCGATAACGACGTCCGTGGGAAACGAATCGATCTCCTCCTGGGTGAGAGGCCGTATCAGGCCGGATACATCGCTCATTTAGATCACCTCAAAAAAACACTGTTAGCGAAAGCGCCCACGAAATATTTCACCGACGACCGACCACACGTGGCGGGCCCTAATTTTCTTGCCCTCCTCGTAACTTCGACCGCTATAGGTGATGGGAACCTCGTAGTAGACCTTGCCGCGTCTAACGGCTAGCCCGAGGATTTCTGCGTGCTGCTCCCACCCCTTGGTTCGCAATTCTCCGGCATCGACCAATGATCGGCGATATAAAAGATAGCAACTGTAAATATCTGTGAAGGTCGTGTTGTGCAGAAGATTGAACAAAGTAGTCAGCATCTCGTTCGCCCGTTTGTGCCAGTAGTAGTGAACCCGGGTATAGGGTGGCGCGAGCATGCGGCTGCCAATGACCAAATCAGCGTCGTGCCTTAGCACGGGAACAACCAGTTTCGCATAATCGTCGGGGTCGTATTCGAGATCGGCGTCCTGAAACAGAACGTAGTCGCCGGTTGCCTGTTCAAGCCCCGCTTTGACTGCGGCCTCTTTGCCGCCATTTTCGGGCATGCGCACCAGCCGACGGTAGAGATCAGGATTGGCTTCGAGCTTAGCCACGGTGGCGTCGGAAGAACCATCGTCGATGACAACGACCTCGATTTCGATCTGGTCGAGCTTTTGTGCTTTTACACGCGCCAGAGTCTCGAGGATGGTCGCTTCCTCATTGTAGGCGGGCACAATAACGCTAAGCCGAGGCATTAACCGGAAAAGGAGTGCTTAAGCAGGTTGGCGGGGAAAAATTGGGGCGGATTTCGATTCTACAACGCGGTGACCGCTGCTGTGGTACCTAAGCGGAAACCGGCTTAGACGCAACGGCAAATAACGAGAGACCGGCCGGTGGACGTATCGACCGTTCAATGCGGCTCAGCACCGGCACGAGCATGTCGAATAGCCTAATTTGTTCCGCCGGTGGCATTGAACGTCCCAGGAGCTTGCCGTTTATCCACCAGCCGAGAATTCCAGCCGCGTTGAAATGCCAGGTGTCGACGTTGATAAACCCAACTTGGCGAAGGATCTCAGCAAGGCCACGGCGCGCATAGCGACGGTGGTGTCCAACCGCCACGTCAATCTGGCCGAAGATCGCTGGACAAGCCGGCACTTTCAAAACCAAGCGGCCGCCGGGTACGAGTGCGCGAAAGATGGTTTCCAAAACCGCGCGATCATCTTCGATGTGCTCAATCACCTCCAAGGCGACGGCGGTTTCGAATTGACCAGACCACCCACCTTCCGTGGCATCCACAACTTCGATCGTCACATTAGCGTTGGCGGTGGTCGCGACCTTAGCGAGAGCAATAATCGCTTCGTCGATATCGATGGCGGTTACGTGATCGGCCAGCGCCGCGAGATGTTTGGTGAAGGTTCCCGCGCCGCAACCGATCTCCAACGTACGTCCATGAATATGTGGCTCGATAGACCCCAATATCCATCGATTGTAGGCATTGGCAGATTGCAAACTCGCCAGCCACGAAGATTGCACGCTGTTGGCTTGATCTAACGCCGATTCGGCGGGCGAGGCTATCTCTTCCATTCGCTTAGAGACACAACCTAGCGGTCGCACGAAGTTGCTGCAACGCACCCGCTTGCGCGGCTCTGACGCGCTAGCGTACGATGGATCCTACAAGTTCGGCCAACGAACGTGGGGAGGGAGGCACCTAAATCTCCCAAGAAAAGTTCGGCTAAAACGTGCGGTTTTCGCGCGAAGCTATTCGTGTCACCTAGATCTCGGAGGGATAATCTATGGCTCAATTCAATGGCGACGAAAACGAAGCCCTGCCGGAGCCGCGTCGCAGCCACAGCTTTGCCGTCACCGAATATGACGCCCATCAAGAGGTCCTGCGCCAGCGTGACTGGAAGCTCAAGGACGTCCCTTTCTACAAGGGAAAGGGCGAGACCCACGATCCCTTCGATTGGGATAATTTGGATTATCTCGATGCCTATCCCCAGATCTACGGCCGGCGCTGCGGGTCGGCCGGCATCGGAACCTTGCGCGAGGTCGGCATCACCCGGCCGTCGGCCGACGACGAGTATTCCAACCATCCCTATTTTCATGAAGACAAGGAGTACATGAACCGCGATGGCTTCTTCCTGCTGTCGGATGTCGTCGACATCGAGAAGCTTAAGGATGAGGCCGCCGCATTTGCGGAGAAGTTCGAGGAAAATGGCGTCAAAGTTTACTGGATCGAGTATCCGGAAAAACCCATAGCGGCGTTCGGCCCGATGATGAATATGCACTCGGCTGCGGAGCTGGCAATCTGGCCGGGCGGATCGATTATCCCCAAGAAGGGCTACGCTCTCGCGCCCACCGCCGGTCTTGGCCGCGCCGAATATCTCGCGCGCTGGGCATTTTGGAATCTCGGTATTCCGCCGCTGCTTACAGTGACTGGCAAAGGCGTTTGGGTAACCGGAACCTTCCTGGCCGACGATGTCTATTGCCAAGGTATGGGCGTTGAGACCAACTGGGACGGCCTCGAACAGATCACGCCTGTGCTCAAGCGTGTGTGCGGCGAAGATATCCACATTCAGCCGATCCGTTCGCCGGGGTGGAAATATTTCGACAAATATACCGGCGCCAACACCCATGGCGGCATGGTGATCAGCGGCCTTGATGTAAATAAGGTCCTTGTGCATGCCGCCGGCGTGGATATCGACACCCACATGTGGCTGAGAAAGAACGGCTACCAGGTTATAGAGGCCGACACGCACGAGCAGATCAACCATTCTGCAGCGGCGATCGTGAACCTCGGCCCTGGGCACGTGATGATGCATGCGCGAGCCGAAAAGACCATCGCGGCGGTGCGTAAGGCTGGCGTTGAGGTCGTTCCGATCGACTATGACGAATACAACAAATATGGCGCGGCCATCACTTGCGCAACAATGTTGATCGATCGCGATCCTGGCCCACGCAAATTCTCCTAACCCCATCTCGCATCGGCTCGATGCCACCAACCACGGACTATGAGCAATGGCAATAAACGGTAGAGAAGGCACGCCGCTTCCCGAGGCGAAGCGCAGCCAGGAATTCACGCTTTCGGAATATGATGCCTGGCAGGAGCGTCAGCGCGGCCGCAACTGGACCCTCAACGATGTGCCCTTTTATCAAGGCAAAGGAAAGAGCCTGGAGCAAAACCCGTTCGATTGGCACGATTACGATTATCTCAATTACTACGATCAGGTTTTTGGCCGGAAATGTGGCTCAGCCGGGATCGGCAAGCTTTGCGACGTCGGTATTCTCCAGGTAACCGAAGACGACGATTACGCGTCCCATCCTTACTACCAGGAAGATCCGGAATACATGGATCGCGACGGCTTCTTCTCCAGCCGTACCATGGATATTTCCAAGATGCGGGATCAACAGGCGCGCTATGCAGAGGTGCTCGAGGAAAACGGCGTCAACGTCTATTGGATTAACTACCCGGATAAGCCGATGGGCGCATACGGGCCGATGACGAACCAAATGTCGGCCGCCGAGCTTACCGTGCTCCCCGGCGGCTCGATTATCCCCAAGAAAGCCTATGCGCTGGCACCAACGTCCGGCTTTGGCCGCACCGAATACCTAGCGCGGTGGGCGTTTTGGAATCTCGGCATTCCGGTGCTGGTCACCGTAATCGGCAAAGGGTCGTGGGTTACCGGCGTGTTTCTTGCCGATGATCTTTACTGCCAGACCATGTCGATAGAGACCAACCAGGAGGGCATGGATCAGGTCGAGCCGGTGATGCGGCGGGTGTGTGGTGAAAACTTACACATCCAGAAGATCTATGTACCCACTTACAACTATTTCGAGCGCGATACCGGTGTCAGTGCCCATACCGACATGGTGATCGCGCCGCTCGATATCGACAAAGTGCTGGTGCACGCGCCCGGCATCGACGTCGATACGCACGCGTTCCTATGGAACAACGGCTACAAGGTAATCGAGGCCGATCACGAGGAGCAATGCGCGGCGCTGGCGTGCAACTTGATCCCCTTGGAACCCGGTCGCGTCATCATGCACGCCGGTGCAAAACGCACGATCGAAGCCGTTCGCAAGGCCGGGGTCGAGGTGATCCCGGTCGAGTACGATGAATACAATGCCTACGGTGCCGGCCTGCATTGCGCAACCATGCAAATTCTACGCGATCCTGGACCGCGTAAGTTTTCGTAAATCAGGGTTCAATACACCAATAGGAGGAAATAACATGCGTACCGCTCGAATAGGTCTCGTAACCCTCTTTGCCGCGTTGATTGCTTTTGCGTTTGCCGGCAATGCGAACGCGCAGAAGAAGCTCACCATCCCGTTCGCGGGTCCGCTCACCGGGCCGATCGCAACCTATGGCCTTGAACCGTTGCACGGGGCGATTCTCGCGGCTGAAGATCTCAACAAGAGTGGCGGCCTCAAGTCCGGCCCGTGGAAGGGCTATCACCTCGTCGTCAAAGAGCATGATGACCGTGGCGACCCCCAGGAGTCGGCCAATATTGCGCAGCAGCTCACGCTGGATCGCGATGTCGTCGTGCTGATCGGCCACATATTCAGTGGCAACTGTCTTTCAGCCCTGCCGATCTACGAGCCAGCCAACCTCAGTATGGTGACCCCGATCTGTTCGAACCCGACGATTACCGAACAGGGATATAAAACCGCGCTTCGGGTAGTGCCGGACGACACCAAGAACGCGACCGCTCAGGCCTCGCTTGCGACCGATACGCTGGGTGCAAAAAAGCCAGCCATTCTCTGGGCCAACCAGGACTACGGCCGCGGCCAATACGAAGTGGCGATCGCTCACTACAAGAGCAAGGGCATCGACTTCATCGCCGAGCCCTACAATGAGGGCGAGACCGACTACAACGCGATTATCAGCCGCTTCAAGAACGCCGGCGCGGACATGATCGTGCATCTCGGTTTCTATACCGAAGCAGCGCTGCAACGCCGTCAGGCCAATCAGCAGGGGTTGAAGATTCCGTTCTTTGCCGGTCCCGGGGTCATCAGCTCGGAGTTTGTTCGGCTCGGTGGCGACGATGTCGAAGGCGTGTTTGTGATGGACTTCATGAAAGAGGCGATGGCAACGAGCCAGCTAAAAGGGCTGCAAACGCGCGTCAAAGCCAAGTTCAAGGAGGACTTCAACCTTTATCATCGCAACGGCTTCGACGTGATGAACTTTGTCATTCGTGGTCTTGAAGGGGCAAAAGGAAATGCCCGCGTGGATGTGAACACGGCTCTACGCGGTATTTCCTTCCAAGGTCTCAACTACACCCTCAAGCTGGATAGCAAGGGCAACCTGATCGTTCCGCAGGACAAGCTCGACGATTTCTACCATCTGAAAATCGTCAAGGGCGGACAGTTCAAAGACTACACGCCCTAATGCTGTGATTTGAATTGAGTCTGGCCCGGCTGTCGCAATGGCAGTCGGGCCGTTTTGTGTGAGTTCGGTTAATATTCGTCTTGGGGATGGCTGACCTACTCTTCCTGCTGCAGCAGATCACCAACGGCCTCGCGCTAGGCAGTGTTTATGCGCTGCTCGCGATTGGCTTTTCGATGATCTACGGCATCTTGCGGATGATGAATTTCGCGCACGGCGATCTTTATGCCTTCAGCTCGATCCTCATCGCCGCGTCAATTGCCGACAAAATGCCGATCCCGGTTGCGCTGGCGGTTGGGATTCTGGTCGGTGGCGTGATCGGGGTTATCGTTGAGCGCGTTTGCTATCGCCCGCTCCGCTTTGTCGATCGCTCGGTCGCCATCGTTAGCTCACTCGGTGCTGCTTTTGTATTGCGCAACGGGTCCGAATACTTCTTCGGTGTGCGGCCATCGCCATTTCCACTCTTGCTTGGCCAACACCAGCTGAGCATCGGTGGCGTCAATTTCCCGGTCGCCGGTTTCTTTGTCCTCCTCGTGGCGCTCGGAAGCATAGCCCTGTTCACGCTGTTTCTCCGGCGATCGCGGCTCGGGAGCGGCATTCTCTATGTCGCTCAGGACATCCCGACATCGAGCCTGATGGGGATTCGCATCAACCGCACAATCGTATTGGTATATGCGCTGGGCGGCGCCCTTGGGGTTATCGGCGGTATTCTCTACGGCTCAATTTATGGCGTCGTGTTCCCGGCTATGGGGTTTCCTGGCACCATCAAGGCCTTTGTTGCGGCAATCATCGGCGGCGTTGGCAATCTCACCGGTGCGCTGATCGCCGGCCTCTTCCTCGGTGTCATCGAGACGCTTGTGGTGGTGTATGGCGCCGATCTATTTGGGCTTCCACCCGGGTATCGAGACGCGGTCGCCTTCGTAATCTTGATCGTCTTCCTGTTGTTCAGGCCGACCGGCCTGATGGGCACGCGGGTTTCCATGAGTGAGGTCGGATCGGCTGCAACCATGGGCTATTCGGCGGTCGTAAAGAAAACCGTCAGCTTATTGGGCGTGGTCACGGTGCCGCGTTGGTCGATCTGGCCGGCCGCTATCGTCGCGGCACTGCTGTTTCCACAGGTCGTCGCGGATCCTTATCTGCTCCGCATCGCCAACCTGATCATGATGTACAGCATCTGCGTGCTGGGGATGAATCTGGTGTTGGGCTACTGCGGCCAGTTTCATTTCGGCCAGGCCGGCTTCATGGCGATCGGCGCCTACACGACCGCGCTGCTAATGTTGAGATTCGACCTCAACTTCATCCCGGCGCTAATCGCCAGCGGTGCGCTCGCATTTTTCTTTGGCATCTTGATTGGCATCCCGGCGATCCGGGTGCGGAGCGACTACCTGGCACTGGTTACGTTCGCGTTCGGAGAGATCGTTCGGCTCTTTATTCTGAATTCGGACTTCACACGCGGACCGATGGGGCTGCCTGGAATTCCCCTGCCCGAGCTCTTCGGTTTCAAGATCGCAACGATGTCAGATTTCTTCTACTTTGCTCTGGTCCTTCTCATATTGTCCTACGCGTTCTGTGTTCAGATTACGCGATCGTTCATCGGCCGAGCGTGGCGCGCTATCTACGAAGATGAGACTGCAGCCGAGGCGATGGGCATCAATACCGCACGCTACAAGGTGCTCGCGTTCGGTTTATCCTGTTTTCTCGGGGGTATCTCGGGGGCGTATATGGCTACGCTTTCGCGTTTCATCGCGCCCAATAGCTTCGGCGTTGATCTCTCGATCCTTGTCATCATTATGTTGGTGCTTGGCGGTCTGGGAAACCTTAAGGGCTCTATCATTGGTGCCGCTATTATGATCATCGCGGTTGAACTTCTGCGGCCAATCGCCGAGGTGCGCATCGCGATTATCGGACTCGTTATGATCCTGGTACCCATTTACCGACCGCAGGGACTGTTTGTCGGCATAACCGACGATATCAAGCGTTGGCTGGGTACCGCTCAACGACCGAAAATACTTGAAGGTGACTCGCGATGACCGAGAGCGATGTCATTTTCCAAGCCCACGGCGTTACCAAGAACTTTGCCGGGCTCATTGCCGTTAATGACTTACATGTGGAACTTAATCAGGGAGAGATTCTAGGCCTTATTGGTCCTAATGGATCGGGCAAGACCACGTTCTTCAATGTCGTCAACGGCGTGTATGAGGCGTCCGCCGGGCGGGTGGCTCATCGTGGAACCGAGATTACCAACTGGCCGTCCTATCGTGTCGCCGGACACGGGATAACGCGCACGTTTCAGAATTCTCGCGTGCTCCTAAACGCTTCAGCACTTGAGAATGCAATGGTCGGTGGCCATCTCCACGCGAAGACCGGTTTCTTCAAGACTCTGATTTCCAGTATTGATGCCCGCGCGCGTGAGGCAAGCGTGCGCGAAGAAGCGATCGCAAATCTGGAATTTGTGGGCCTCGCTGACTACGCTGATGAGACCGCGCGCAACATGCCCTATGGCGCTATCAAGCGGCTTGAGATTGCCCGCGCCTTATCGACCAAGCCGGATATCCTAATGCTCGATGAGCCCGCGGCCGGGCTTAACCCGAGCGAGGCTGACAATTTGATGGGTTTGGTGCAGCAACTTCACGACGCCGGAAAGACGATTTTTATCATCGAGCACAATATGCGCGTGGTCATGGGGTTGTGTCAGCGCATTATCGTCATCGATGCGGGAATCAAGATCGCCGAAGGCGATCCCAACGAAATCCGCAGTAATCCCAAGGTGAAAGAGGCCTATCTCGGTAAGGGTGCATAGCGTGCTCAAGATCTCTGAACTGTCTACTGGATACGGCTACGCCGAAGTCCTGCATGGGGCATCAATCGAGCTCAACGAGGGTGAGATCGTCGCGGTGGTTGGCGCCAACGGGGCCGGAAAGAGCACGCTGCTCAAAGCCATATCGGGGATGTTGCCGCCGCGGCAGGGCTCGATGACCTTCCTCGACGAATCCATCGCGTCGATGGCGCCCGAAGACATTGTGCGGCGCGGAATCGTGCATATTCCCGAAGGCCGGCGGGTTTTTCCTTACTCAACGATCGATGAGAATCTGACCGCCGGCGCCTACGTTCGTACTGACAGCGCCGAAATAGAGGTTGACCGCCGTGGTTACTACGATCGTTTTCCCGCGCTTTACGAACGGCGCGATAACCTTGCCAACACGCTGTCCGGCGGCGAGCAGCAAATGTTGGCGATTTGTCGAGGGTTGATGTCGCGGCCACGTCTGGTTCTCATGGACGAACCGTCGCTCGGCCTTGCGCCCATCATGGTCGATCGCGTGTTTGAGATCGTCGAAGAACTCAACCGTGAAGGGAAGTCGATTCTATTGGTTGAACAGAACGCAACGCGCGCTTTGGCAATCGCGCATCGCGCCTACGTCATGGTCACCGGCGAAATCGTCCTCTCCGGGCCGGGACAGGAACTCCTGAGCAACGAGGAAGTTCAGCGCTCGTATCTAGGAAGCTAGTGGATGGAATCCAACATATGGTTCCCATACGATCGCGTTTGGTTGTGTCGATGAAGGTGAACTCCGGCACTATCGGACTTGCCTTTCTGATAATTGTGGCGGGGCTGCCGGCACTGGCCTTCGAGCTCGTATTCGTTAATGGCTCGCCGCAGGTCTATTCCCAGCCCCACGATCTTGTCTTATCCCCCGATGGGCGTTTGCTTTACGTCGCCGACAATAACGCAAACCGCATTGCGGTCCTCGATCCCGTCACACTCGAGCTGCGCGGCACGTTCGGAGAGGGCGAGGTCGGCGCGCCGCACGCCGTTGCATTTGATGCGAAGGGGCGACTGCTGGTGGCCGATACCGATCACAGCCGGATCGCGATTTTTCAAATCAACCAACATACGGGAACGCTGGTCGGGGAACTGCGCGGTGCCATTCGACGTCCGGAAGGCGTTGCTTGGCATTCTAACGGGCGGGTCTATGCGACAGGCGCTAGTTCAGGAAATATCGAAGCATTCGCTGACGGAAAATCGGTGGCTGTCGCGTCGGGATTATCGTCGCCGCATGGCATCGCGATCGCTCCAGACGGATCTGTCTGGGTTGCCGATGCCAACAACGATCGGTTGGTGCAGATGACGCCGGAATTAAACGTCCTGCGTATCGTCACGGGGTCGGCATATGATTTCAATGGCCCGCGTTATCTCGATTTCGACGCCCGCGGTCGTCTCTACGTCGCCGACAAATACACCCACAAAATTAAGGTGCTGGCACCTGACACCACGGGTGCGCTCACCCGCGTTCTCGAGCTGGGGAGTGGCAGAGGCGAACTAGGGCCCGGCAAATTCGATCGACCAGAGGGCGTCGCTATCAGAGCCGGCGTTGTTTGGTTTTCCGATACCTACAACAACCGTATCGTTCGCTATCGTATCGTCGAATAGGAACGTTGGGCCAATCAGCCCAAAACGGAGAAGCTGCTCTCCTGGTTGATCTCGCGCTTGCGTGAGTAAAAACCAACGTTGATGTCACGATCGACGTAGGGTAGGTGGAACCTCAACGGCGCAGCGTCGTGATCATTGCCGGCCTCACAATAGTCGACCAGCGCCGCCATCATTTTGCCGGCGATCGGCGCATTCTTGAACTGATTACCGGAGCTGCCAATCGCCATGTAGTAACCGGGCACGCACGATCTGTCGTAGATAGGGATCCAATCATCGGTGACATCGTAGAGGTCCACCACACCTTTCACTTGATTTGGAATACCCAGTGAGGGAACCCGCTGCGCGTAACGATGCAGCTGAACCGTCGACTGATCCGTGAAATTCTGGTCGTAATCGTCGGGGTCGACCCAATCTCGCGGGTCACATTCGGGGTCTTCGCTGCCCAGCAAAATATTGTTGCCGTGTTCGGGCCGGCTATAGACGCCGATATCGCTATCGGACGTCACCGGCGCGCGGTTGTAATACTCATAGCCGGCCGGCGCGGGAACGTGGACCACCTCTTGCTTCAGCGCCCGCGTCGAGATCGTCATGTCATCGAGTGCACCGGCCATCTGGTTAACCAGCGCTGAGTGAGGGCCGGCGACGTTGACAACGATCGACGCCTCGATTGCGCTGCCATCGTCGAGCGTCACACCGGCAATTCGCTCACCCGACATTAGAATCTCGACCACCCGACGCCCGAACACGAAGCGGGCGCCGTTCGCTTCTGCCGCGCGTTGTAGATTGTGGGTCGCTAGCTGGGGGTCGGTGACATAGCCGGCGGTCGGCCAATAGACCCCGCTGCTAACCGCCTCGTCGCCAGGTTGTCCGAAGCCTTCGTCGGATATTGGCTTCGGCGGCCCGTAGCCGTGAAGATCATAAATCGGCAGCACCTCCTTGATCTTGTCGGCATTCCAAATCTCGAAAGGGATGCCGAGGTCGGTGCAGTTCGATATGTGATTCTTGAGGTAATCGTTTTGCGCGGTCTGCATCACCAAACATCCGTTTTCGCGGAACTCGGCCAGGCCGCGTTCGTCTTCAACGCCGAGATAATCAGCCCAGTCGCGCCAGTGAAAATATCCTTCGTAGGCAAACACCGTCCCTTCGAAGGTTGAATAATGAACCCGAATGATCGCGCAGGAGGCGGCAGTTGGGCCGTAGCCGGCGGCCGGGTTTTTGTCGATCGAAACAGTTTTGACACCTTGTTTGGCCAGTTCAAACGCCGTCGCGGCGCCAATAATTCCCGCTCCGATGATGATCGCACCCGCACGTTCGGTCATATCACAAGCTCGCGTCGTTGTTCGAAGTCTCAAGCATCGCTACCGCCAAGTTCTGCGCCGCTACCTCGGTGGATACACCATCGCGCTGGGCCAGTTTGAGGGTGCGCAGAGTCGTATCGTAAATCTGCGCGAGTTTCTGGTCGCGCTGCGCGGCATCGATATAACCGAGTTCATGAAACCCACCGATCGCGCCGCCCGAGCTCACGACGTAGTCGGGCACGAAGCTTATGTCCCGCTCTTTCAGCCGATCGCCATCCGCTTTCGTAGCAAGCTGATTATTGGCTGCGCCACATATTGCGCGCGCCCTAATCCGCAAGATGTTCTGCTCATTTAGTATGGCGCCCAGAGCGCATGGAGAGAGAATATCGGTATCGATGAAGAGGATTTCCCGTGCATCCACTACTTCTGCTCTGGTCTTCTTGGCAACTGCCGCGGCTGCGGCCGCGTCGACATCCGCGACAGCAACCCGCGCACCCGCATCGGCAACCAAGCCGCACACACGACTACCAACGCCGCCAGCTCCCTGCACGGCGACCTTTAGACCGCTCAAATCATCGCGCCCGAGAGCAAATTTCGCGACCGCGCGGATCCCATTGACCACGCCGAGCGCGGTTGGCGTGGCAGTCGAGCCCGGATCGTTGTCGCGCCCTGCGATGTAGCTGGTCTCCTCACCGATCACCTCCATGTCGTCCCCGTTGGTGCCGACATCGGGGCCGCCGAGATAGGCACCGTTGAGGTTTTCGATGTACCTGCCGATGGCATTCAGAAGATCACGGGTCTTGTCAGTTTCTGGATCGCCTAAGACCACCGTCTTTGCGCCGCCGGCGGGCAGGTTGGCGAGCACGAACTTGTATGTCATGGCTCGGCTTAAGCGGAGTACGTCGGTCAACGCGTCCTCAGTTGTGGGGTAGGGGCGCATGCGGATACCCCCAGCTCCAACACCATAGCGCGCACGGTGCGTAGCATTGGTGGCTCTCAAACCAGATTTCGAGTCGGTTACAAACGTGATTCGTTCGTGGCTGTCGAACTCCGGATTATCAAAAACCACGTGATTGGCGGTCCTAGCCGAGCGATCCGATGAAGCTTTTGATCGCCTGGCCAATCTCCGCAGGCGCGTCTTCTTGAATAAAATGGCGGCCGGGCACGGTCACCTCGGATTGATTCGGCCAACTCCGACAAAACTCGCGCTGGCTTCCGACCAAGATACTTCCAGGATCCGCGTTGATAAAAAGCTTTGCAACGTCGGCGTCCTCGCTCAGCCACTTGCCGTAGCCATCGACGATCGCGTGAACATCGGCCGGTTCGCCGTCGATCGGTATTTCGCGAGGCCAGGTCAGGGTTGGCCTTCGGCTCTCCCCTGGTTCAACATATGGCTTGCGGTAACGCCGCATCTCCTCGGCGTTAAGATCACGCAAGACCGAGGCGGGCAGCACTCGATCGACGAAGACGTTCTTATCCAGCACCAGTTGTTCGCCGACCGGTGCACGAAGGCCTTCAAATAGTTTGCGCGACGATTCCGGCCAATCCGCCCACGTCAGAGGTTTCACGATTGTCTCCATATAAACGATGCCAGCGAGCCGGTCCCGGTTCCTTTGCGCCCAGTAAAATCCCAACGCGCCGCCCCAATCGTGTCCGACAATGATCACCTCTTTAAGATCGAGGGCATTGAACCAGCCATCGAGTGTCACTGAGTGGTCGACGAAGCGATAGGAATTGTTCGGCGTTGGACCGGAGTCTCCCATGCCCATCAGATCCGGCGCATAACACCGACCGAGCTGACCAACATGCGGGATGACGTTCCGCCAAAGGTATGACGAGGTCGGGTTCCCGTGCAGGAAAACAATTTCGAAGCCACCGAAATTGCCTGTCTCTACGTACGAGATCTCGGTTTCGGCAACTGAAATCCGCTGGCGAGGATGGGCATCGTGTGGTGCAGGTTTGGTCAGCGGCATGGCCCGAGCCTTATGTGTATTTGAAGAGGAGCACTTAAGCGCTACTAGCGCTGACGCCGCCGTCGACAACGAGTTCAGCTGCAGTAACGTATTTTGCATCGTCAGACGCAAGGTAGAGCGCCGCATAGGCAACGTCCCAAGCATCGCCCATGTGTCCCATTGGACATTGGGCGTGACGGATATCTTTCATTTCCTGAACGTCACCGTCCGCGTAAGCGCCCTTGAGCGAATGTTCAACCATGGGCGTATCCATCAACCCCGGCAGGATCGCGTTGCAACGAATTCCCTGCGACGCATATTGCATAGCAATCGACCGGGTTAAGCCGAGGACACCCGCCTTCGTTGCCGAATAGGCGACGTAGGGCACGCCCATCCAACGAATTCCCGCGATCGACGCAACATTGACGATCGCGCCACGTCCTTGTTCGATGAAATGTGGCAATACGTACTTGCACGTTAGAAACATCGACTTCAGGTTCACGGCATCGACGCGATCCCAAGCTGCCTCGGATAGCTCGACAGGGCCGCCGACCTCGGCGATGCCAACGTTGTTGTGGAGCACCTCGACAGATCCATAATATGAGACGCATTGTTCGACCATGCTGGCGACCTGATCCGCCTGGCTTACATCCGTTGTGATCGCAAGGCATTCGCCGCCTTCCGATTCAATGATGTCTCGGGTCTCGTTAGCGGCGCTCTCACTAATATCTGCAGCGATGATCTTTGCGCCTTCGCGAGCGAATAGAACAGACACGGCTTTGCCGTTTCCCCAACCGCGGCCGATGGATCCGGCGCCAGTGACAATGGCCACTTTGTCCTTAAGACGTTCGCCCATTTGGATGATGACGTGGGTTGCTGTTGGTTTCGTTGAGACGATTGGTTTAGCGCGACTGGCGTTGATCTTCCATATCGATTTTCTTGGTACGGCGACTTGCCGTGTCGTTCAATGCCCAATTATATCGGTGATTGTCGATCCGAGTGGCTGATGCGAGTCGGCTTAGGAGTGCGGGGTTAGCGAATTGTCTGAGGTGGCCGATGACGCCGGCGTCGTTGCTCCCGAAGTCGGCCTTATACCAATCATACAACTTTGATCCGATAACACGGCCGTCGTCGAATGCCACGCCCCGTGGGTGGTTGACATAGCCGCGTGCGGCAGCACCGAGCATCTCTTCGAGTCGTTCAGCGGCGTAGGCGCGCAACGCCAGGTTCGGGCAACCGATAGAAGCACAATTTACGACGTAGTGAATGCGCGCGTCTTTCCAGATCGGTCGCAGTATCCGGTGTTCAATGTCATTAAGACTTAGGTTTTCGCCCTCCACGACAATGAGCTTTTTGCCCCACGGCCCGTTTGAGAAAAGGCCCGGCGAGATATCGATGTCGAGGATAGAGGCCACGGGATAGTGATCGAGGACGACCCTGACGGTGAGCGCATTATAGAGATTGATCCAATACGCCATCTGGGTCGCTCTTGCGAAGCTGCTTATCCGTACTGTCCCAGGGCGCCGATGTAACTGCTGAGTACTTGCCGATCGGCCGGGGTGACGCCCCCATAGCGAAGTCTATTAATACCGTCGGCACCGGCTTCGAGGTGAGCGGACAGAAAACGATCCCACGCGCGATGATCGATCGTTGCGCGCGCCGTGGGGTCATGCGCCTGCCATTTGGTCCAGAGCTCAGCCTTGGGCGCCGCGTCAGCTGGCTCGGCGCTCGCGAAAAGGGCAAAACCTAACGCCCACGACGTTATCCAGGCGACGCGAAAAAGTTTGGTTGGTGCGTTCATGCATGCCAACTAAACGCGAAACACGAACTCAATCTCAAGGTCGAAATCGTTGCCGCCGATCACAATCTTGTTGGCGGTACGATCCACCTCAACGATTGAAAACAACGGTTAGATATCCGCTCGTCAAGCCGTAGATCAGATCGAGCTGACCGTTTTGCGTAAGGTCATGGGCAACGATATCGGTCGCGATCTCGCCTTGGGTGTTCTTTATTTTCCGGATCTCGGTCATTGGACCTCCGGCGAACCCCAGCAGACGCAGTGTACGACGATCGGTCGAGGGCACAGCAATGTCAGGAATGCCATCGCCATTGAAATCGGAGATGGCCGACAGCCCCAAATTGCGTGACCCCATCCGGTGGTTGGAGAATCCGTGATAACGGGCGACCTCATGCAAGGTCCGCCCGCTCAGACGATAAAACATGAGGATGCCGCCAATATGGGGTGTGCGAACGACAGCAATCTCGACATTGCCGTCGCCGTCGAAGTCCGCAGCACCCACCGGGTTGAGCCATCGATGCGACAGACCAATTGGTTCCGATTCGGCGAGTGGAACCAATTGGCCTCGGGCGACCCTGAATACCGCAACCGCGGCACCTCGATCGAGGTATGACTTCACGGCAAGGATTTCGTCGCTGCCATCGCCATCGATGTCGACGATCCGCGCAAGGCGGTCTTCGAAGACGGCATCCTCGGGGAGTTGGTAACTCGCTAACGTGCCCACAGGATCTTCTGCGGCCAAACCACCAGCTTCGATTGTGTCTCCCAAGACCCCGTGCCGGTATCGGTTAGTCGGATTTGTAAGCCAAGCGTTCCGCACGTTTCGGGTCCCGCTATCGATGATGCCGTCCGGCAGCATTCCTGGCCGGCGCTCGGGTTCACTGGGTTGAAAGTTGGTGTGCCCGATCGGCCAAACCGAGAGCGGCCAGCCCTGGACCCGAAAGAAATTGTCGTCCCGATCTTGAATCAAAACACCAAGCCGCATATCGGTCAGGACCCGCGCAATACCGCGCTCGATCAAAATGGTCTGGTGATCCAGTCGCTGCGCGCTCGCACTCTGGACCGCGGTGGTTGCCAACAAGGCGACGACAACGGCGACGAGGCGCCAGCGGCACCGCGCGCTCCAGGCCGACAGTTCCGCAGGCTCCAGCCTTATTGAGTTTGCGTGCAGCGGCATCGATGCCAGCATCACTTCGATCCCGCAGCAGGGCTAGAGTGGTGTGATCCGGTCCGGTTCACTTCCCAATTGGCCCCGGCAGAAGCTAACGGCAGCGTCGCGCGCGGCGCTTTCGGTGTTATGAGCGTCGCCTTGAAATACTCGCTGACCATCGCGCCAAACCGACCACAGGAAGTCTGTTGTGCCGGCCTTGGTCCAACGGTCAATAATCACCTCAATCATTTGCGAAGGCCCCTAATTCAATCCTGCGCGGGTGCAGCGGCGAGCTTATGTCGCTGTTCGGCGGTTGCACGATCATCGATTTCGAGCGTGCTCGGCGCCAACACGACACCGTAAAAGCGTTCCGCTGCGTCGGCGGTTACGTATCCCTGGCGCACGTCTTGCTGCACCAGTTCGGGATCGCGATCGAGCGGATTGCCGAACCCACCGCCGCCACCGGATCGTAGAACATAGGCGTCGCCCTTCTTTAGGCGCGCGGTCAATACCTTGCCATTGGTAAACGAGGTTTCCTCCTCGCCAACCCGGCGAAGGCGAACTTGGTTGCCGGCGCCATGACGACCCCCGTCTAATCCCCATGGCGTGCAATGCACGCGATCAACTTGAGCATTGAACGTTATGTCATCGAGCGCTCGGACGACCTGTTCGCAACCCAAGCCGCCGCGGTGCAGCCCTGGGCCGCCCGAATTATCTCGCAATCCATAACGCTCAACGAGCAGCGGATACTTCACTTCGACCTGCTCGGACGGGCCATTATGGGTGTCGCCGTCATTGATCGGTATTGTCGCGGAAACGCCGTCTTCGGTTTGTTTGGCGCCCCAACCTCCACCAAGTAAACCGCCGACGTATATGAACAACTTACCGTCGTCCGGGCCAAAGCCATTTACATTGACGGCCAATAAATCGGCATGGTGGCCGGCAATAACGCGGTCGGGTATGGCCGGTTCCAATGCTTTGAAAATCGTGTCGATAACGGTCATCGGAAACGTCATCCACCAGCGCATCGGCGCTGGCTTGACGGCGCTTACGACGCGGCCCATCGGCAGTATGATGTTAAGCGGCCGGAATGCACCATCATTGATCGGGTAGTCGCGCGGCGAAGTCAGACATTTGAACGCGACCTGAACGCAGGATCGGCCCGCGGTTTCGCCCGAGTTATAAAATCCTTGGACCTGTTCACTGACGTCGCTTAAATCGACAGTCATTTCGTCACCCGCCACCAACACACGCACACGAATCGGGATCCGCTTGCCAATGCTGACTCCGTCATCGTCCATGAACGATTCGGCTTGGTAGGTACCGTCCGGAATATTGAGAACCATTTCGCGCGCTGCCGCTTCGCTTTGATCCATTAGCGAGTCGATGCTGGCCAGCACGGTCTCTGTACCGTAGCGGTCCATCAGTTCAACAATCCGGCGCTCGCCGACTTTTATGGCCGCCAGCTGCGCGCGCAGATCACCCATCGCACGTTCAGGCAAACGGACGTTCATGCCGATGATCTCTTCGATCTCTTCGTTGACTTGGCCAGCTCGGTGATATTTGAGGATCGGAAGCTGCAGTCCTTCCGAGAAGATGTCGGTCGTCATCCCGTCAAGCGTGCCACCGATGTCCGGCCAGTGCGCCATGCAGGCGGCAAAAGCAACGAGTTTACCGTCGTAGTAGATCGGCAGCGAAAACGTCATGTGATTGAGGTGGCTGCCGGTAATGTAGGCGTCGTTTGTTAGCAGGACGTCGCCGGGCTCCAGGTTTTCCGGCCCCAGTTTGGCGAGCTTCGCTTTGACGGTTTCGGAAAGTCCGCGAATGAACATCGGCAGACCGAGCCCAATTGAAACCGTTTCGCCCTTTGCTGTGAATAATCCGACCGTAAAATCGAGCGCCTCATAAATAATCATGTTGTAGGCGGTGCGCATCAGCGTGAGTTTCATTTCCGTCGTCACGGCTTCAAACGCATTGCGAATGATCTCGGTCGTGATCGGATCCTTGCCGCCACTGCCTGGTTCGCTTTTCAGAGATTGATCCGTCGTACTGATGTTCATGATGCGAGCGCTCGAACTTCGATGATGAGATTCCCGAAATCGTCCACGACGATGCGGTCACCGGGCAATGCCACCGTGGTCGACGCATATTCCTCGACAAGCGCGGGGCCCTCGATGCGGTTGCCGGCTTGCAGTCCATCGCGCCGGAACACCGGACAATCGGTGAATCCTCCCGCTTCGGCGAAATACACGGGACGGTGCTCGACCCGCGCATCGGCTTTAGGATCGCCGGCTCCGCGCTCAATCTTAACCAAAGGCGGCTTCGCCAACGTACCCGCAACACTGGTGCGTAGGCTCACAATTTCTGCTTCTTCTTCGGGTGCTGCAAAGCCGTAGCGTATTTCGTGGGTACGGTCGAAATGTGCCTTGATCGCGCTTTGGTCCTGAGCCGCAAAGACATCACTCGGCAGGGATACAGTTACTGCATGCTCCTGGCCGATGTATCTCATGTCCGCGCTGCGGATGACAACAATACCGCTGGTGTTAACGCGCACATTCCGCACCGACGCGGTACCCTCGGCTTCCATCTCACCGTACCGCGCTTCCAACTCATCGAAGGTCATGCTCCCAAGCGAGCAGAACCATGATTGGACGAAGTCGTAACGCACATCGGCGAACAGCATGCCAAAAGCAGAGAAGTGCCCGGGCGCCGGCGGAATAACAACCTGGTCGATCCCGAGTTCGCGTGCCAGGGACGCCGCATGAAGTGGCCCGGCACCACCATAGGCAACCATACCGAAACCAACACCCATCAAGCCACGCTCGGTCGTCACGCCACGAACTGCGTTCGACATCGACGCATTCGCGATACGGAGAATTCCTTCGGCGGCTTCAGTTGCCGATAGCCCCACCAGTGCTGCGATCTTGTCCTGCAGGGAACGTTCGGCCACCGCCTTGTCGAGCCTTATTTCTCCACCAAGAAACCGGTCAACGGCAAGCCGGCCGAGCAGTAGATTGGCATCCGTCACCGTTGGTGACGTCCCGCCGCGTCCGTAGCAAACCGGTCCTGGAACTGCGCCCGCGCTTTGAGGTCCGACTCGTACCGCGCCGCCAGCTTCGACACGGGCAATCGACCCCCCGCCGGTGCCAACCTCGAATACATCAATCATCGGTACTTGGACCGGTAGCCCCTCGGCATAGGGGCCGATCAATGCCGATCCGGTGGTTAACGCGACGCTGTCGTAAACCACGCCCGCCTTGGCCGTGGTACCACCCATGTCGAAGGCGATCGCGTTTTCGATTCCAATCGCTTCGCACAGGGCTTGACTACCAATTACGCCCGAAACCGGGCCCGACTCCAGCATACGAACGCACTCACGCTTGGCGCGTTCAGGCTCAAAGAGACCACCAGTCGATTGGACGACCAGAAATGTGCCCCCGAACTCGGCATCCTCTAGAAATCCGTCGATGCCGCCGATATAGCTTCTCACTGTCGGGCCGACATAGGCATTGGTCGCGACCGTCGAGGTCCGTTCGAACTCGCGGTATTCCCGCGCGAGCTCGTGCGAAGCTGTCACAAAAAGATCGGGATAAGCCTGTTCAATAATTTGCTTCGCCCTGATCTCGTGGTCCGGGCGTCGGTAGGAATGCATGAACAGGATTGCAACCGATTCCACATCCAATGTGTCCAATCGGTGCGCGATCGCCAACACCTCGTCATCGTGCAACGGGGTGATAACGTCGCCGGCCGCGGTCACCCGCTCGGAGACTTCAAAGCGCAATGCCCGTTCGATCAGGGGTTGGTGTTTACGAAAATAGAGGTCGTAGGAATCGGGTCGGTTGATCCGGCCGATCTCATAGATGTCGCGAAATCCCTTGGTGGTTATAAGCGCGGCGCGCGCACCTTTGCGTTCGAGCACTGTGTTGATGGCGATGGTCGAGCCATGCAGGAACAGATCAACGTCGCTGAGTCCGAGGTCGGCCTTGTTAATGCCGTCAGCAATGCCGCCGACCAACGCGTCCGGTGTCGATAGGCTCTTGCCAAACGAAAGTTCGCCGGTCTGTTCGTCAAAGGCGGCGATATCCGTAAAAGTTCCGCCTATGTCGGCGGCCAGGCGAATCTGCGGTGAATGATCTTGGCTCACGGGACGGTTGCAACGGGGGGAAGGATTCGAACGCCGGCATCATAGCCAGCCGGTCTTAAAAAGGAAGGCGATGTAGCAGCAATGCGGTGCATTCTTTGCGCTTTGTGTGCTCGGCTAGGGTGGAATACAGTGTGAAAAGCGGCTACGAAGATAGAGGCGGCGGTTAAGCCCCAAGTACCGCGACATTGTCGACAGAACTTCACGTCATGGGAGGCCTCAAATGAAGGTTAAGGGACTATTTGCAAGCGCGGTTGGCGCTGTGGTTGCTGCCGCGATTCTAGTTTCGAGTGTGCCGGCGCAAGCCGATCTAAAAATGCGACTTGAGTGGACGCCGATCCTGATCCACTCGTGGTATTTCCTCGCCGAGAAGAACGGCTGGTACAAAGAAGAAGGCGTCCGTGTCACATTTGAGCCCGGTGCTGGATCCGTGAATACGACACAAATTGTTGCGGCGGAGAGTCACGACATCGGTCAGGCGAGCCACAGTGCGATGACCGTTGGGCGTTCGAAGCAAAGCCTTCCGGTTAAGGCGATCGCCTCGTTGATCCGTAACAACGAGATGGGGATCTTGATTCCAAAGGGCTCAGGTTGGAAGTCGCCTAAGGATCTCGTTGACAACAACGTGAAGATCATCACCTCGCCGGGTGGCTTCGATGTGCCGTTTTTCGAGGCATGGTTTAGATTGTCCGGCACCAACGTCAAGAAAGCCGATTTCCTCAACGTGGCCACCAAGCTGAAGGGGTCGACCTATATTGGCAAGAAGGGTGATGCGCTCAGCACCTCGCCGGCATACTTCAACGCTATCTTCGGCGGCGCCCGGCCCTCCGACTTTTTCATGATGTCGGAAGTTGGTCTGAATATTCCGGGAACCGGGATCATCGCCAGCGAAAAGGCGATCAGAGAGAAGCCTGATGAAATTCGCGGTTTCCTCAAGGCAACCATGCGTGCGTTCGATCACATCATAGGTAACAGGAACTACGAGGATGGCTACAACGCATTGAGAGAAATGCGTCCCGAGGTAAGGGCGAAGAAGAGCATTGTGATGGGTCAGTTCAAGGACCATCAGCGCCTCGGTCTTTGGGTTACCGATGCAACCAAAGGCAAGCCTTGGGGTTATATGGCTCCGTCTGACTGGGCCAGGGCAGTCAAGATCATGACTGATTCCGGCGTTATCAAAGCCGGGCACAACCCCACCGAGTTTTATACCAACGAGCTTCAGCCGGCCGTCACCAACTAGACAAACCGGTGTTGGTTTGAGAAAGCGCCGCTCACTGAGCGGCGCTTTTTTCTGCTACACAAGCTAAGTTAGACTGCGCTCGCCGCGCGTTCGAAACAAACACAGCTAGGAGGCTCCATTGCGCGTTTCAACTATTCTGAAGTGGGTCGGGGTCCTGATCGTGGCGCTGGTTGTTGCCGCCGTTGCCATCGTCTATTCCATTGATGTCAACAGCTACCGCGGCGAAATCACGGCCGAGTTCAAGAAAGCAACGGGACGCGATCTGACACTCGGTGGCGAAATCGATCTGTCGATCTCGCTGAGTCCGGCCGTCGTTGTGGAAGACGTTGCCATCTCCAACGCCGAGTGGGGCTCACGACCGGAAATGGTGCGGCTGAAGCGGGCGGAAGCACAGGTTGAATTACTGCCGCTCATTACCGGCAATATTCGGGTCGTCAAACTTGTGCTTATTGAGCCGGATATCCTGCTCGAGACAAACAAAGAAGGTGTTCCGAACTGGGAGTTCAAACCGCCGACACAGTCAGCCACGGGCGAATCCAAAAGTACTGCCGACGCCGACCAACAGACCGCAGACGCGGGTGCTCCGCAAATCCCTACATTTGATCGTATTGAAGTTCGTGATGGGCGATTGGTCTACAAAGATGGTCAAAGCGGCGAAGCGATGAGTCTCGACCTTGCCAAGGTCGATGCGAAGGCGCAATCGTTTACGGCCCCGTTTACAATTGATGTCGAGGGGGCTTGGAATAAGGCGCCCTTCTCGGCTGGCGGCTCGATCGAATCTCTAGCCAGCCTCGGCGCTGGCAACCCGGTCAAACTTGAGTTGCAGGCGGAGGCGTTCGGGTTTAGCGCCAAGGTGGCCGGTGTGATCGCTGAACCCAAGAAACCCGCCGGATTCGATCTGCAAGTCGTCGTCGGCGGCGCCAATCTGTCCTCGCTGGCGCCGATTGCCGGCCCGGACGTCCCAAGAAGCGGGCCCATCAACGTTAATGCCAAGATCAAAGGCAGCATCGATAACCTACAAGCCAATAATCTCATATTGGCACTCGGGACCAGCGATCTATCCGGACAAATTGCTTTCTCGCAATCCGGTCCGCGGCCGAAAATATCTGGCTCACTTGTCTCTAAAAAGATCGATTTGACCGAGTTGATACCGGCCCCTGCCGAAAACGCTTCGGGCAGCGAGAGTAGCAGTGCCGGAAAACCGGCGGGCGCGTCGGATCGGGTTTTTCCTAACGATCCGTTGCCACTCGATGGGTTGAAAGCCGTCGATGTGAAGATCGACCTCACTATTGAGGAACTTATCACTCCATCGGTGCCTGTTCGGGCCGTAAGAATTGGCGTTGGTCTTGCCAACGGCGCGTTGTCGGTAAAGCCGTTGTCGGCAACCGTGGCCACAAGCAAGATCGACGGCGAACTTGGTCTCGATGCCAGTGGCGCGACTCCGTCACTCGTAATCACGCTGAACGCACCAACCCTCGATCTCGGTGCCTTGCTAACCGAAGCCGACGTCACCGACATGTTTCAGGGCAAGGCCAAACTGAGTGCCGATCTGCGCGGTCGCGGCAATTCCGTTGCGGCCCTAATGGCCAAGCTCAATGGCAGTGTCAAAATGCTCGCTGATGATGGCCGGTTGAAAACGCAAGCCCTGGATGCCATCGTTGGCGGCGCCACGGCGGTGCTCGGCACGCTGTTCTCGGGCAAGAAAGAATGGACCGTGGTGAACTGCGTCGCCACCGTGATCGACATCAAGGATGGCTTGGCGACCAGCCGGGTTATGCTGATCGATACTGAGCATTCTACGGTGACCGGTAAAGGGACCGTCAACCTCGCCTCAGAAGCGCTCGATCTGACCGTTGAACCGAAAGCTAAATCGGTAACCTTGAACATAGCCGTGCCCGTTCATATCAAAGGGACTCTGGCCAGTCCCTCATTCCGTCCCGACGCTGGTGCGACGCTGCGAAAGCTCGGAGGGCTGCTTGGCGCAACGCTTTTCCCGCCGGCCGCGCTCATCGGTTTGGGAGAGCTGGGGGGTGAGGACAACAAGTGCGTAAAGATCGCAACCACCAAGCCGAGTGGCGGTGCAGCATCCGGTTCGAGCACCGCCTTGCCGACGTCGCCGGAGAAAGCAGTTGAGAAAGTTAAGGAAGGTGCCGGAGGATTGGTAAAGGGAATTACTGGCGGCCTAAAAGGCATCTTCGGCAAGAAGAACTAGAAGGATTTCATAGCCAATCTTCCTCGAAGGGGAGGGTGCTCAGCACGTCGATCCCGCTACTTGTTATGAGCACCTGCTCTTCGAGTTTGACGCCTTCGGTTGCGTTGGCAGGCCCATGGTAGCTTTCGACGCAGATCGTCATGCCGGGTAAGAGCGTCGCGTCATAACGCCCTTTCTGATCAACCCAGAAACCGACCGGGAATTCATCGCACATCCCGATCCCGTGAATCAGGCAGCTATAGACGTGGTCGCCTGCCGGCCGTTTACCCACCCGCAAAGCCAGCTCCGCGAGCGTGACCCCCGGTCCGACAATTTCCAATACTTGCGCTAGGTGATCGTAGGCCGTCGTGTAGGTCCGCCGTTGATTGTCATCCGCGCGACCGCCATCGGCGCGCCACGTTCGCGAAATATCGCTGCAATAGCCGTGCAATCCAATGAGGTCGGTGTCGAAGGCAATGAGATCGCCGGCTTCGACAATGCGATCCGAACACTCCTGGTACCAGGGATTGGTTCGAGGTCCCGACGAAAGCAAACGCGTCTCCAGCCATTCGCCACCATGCTCGATGTTCTGTTGATGCAGAACCGACCAGATCGCTTGTTCCGTCTTGCCGGGCTCCGCGGCAGCGTGCATAGCGCGTACAGCGGCTTCGCAACCAGCAATCGACGAGCGAATGGCATTGAGTTCCTGGAATGTTTTAAGGCTTCGCGCCTGCTCCGCTATCACCTGGCCATCAACCGGTTCAATCCCCAGGCTAAGAAGCGCGTTAAGCCCGATGGCATCGAGTCGATCGACCGCAACGCGTTGATTGCCGCCACCATGGGTGGACACGAGATCGGCTATTTCGGCAGCCCATTCTGCAGCCCGCTCACCTGAATCGGATCCCGACATAAGATAGGTCCATGGGATACCTGGGCGCACCTCGTCGATCGTATCAATGCCGTCGGCCAGGTACTCGCAGCTCGCGAATTCAAACTGGATGACCCGTCCTTCGGTCGCGACAAACGCATAGCGTGTCGGGTTGTGCAGGCACCAGACCTGCATGTTGCTGACGCCGGTTGCGTAGCGAATGTTGATTGGATCGAAGAACAGACCGGCCGCAACATCGGCTTGTTTCAAAATCGCACGCAACCTCGCGAGCCGCTCGTGCCGAAGTGCGGTAACGTCGACGCTGCCGCGGATGTAGCCTTCGTCGCCAGGCCCGGCGTTACTCGGCACGGCCATAAAACCCGACGCGCTCTTTTTCGGTAAAAACCACGTCACGGTTTTCGTAGTAGGAAAACACGGCAACAATTCGTTCGTGCGGACCTTCGACCGGGGTGAGACGATGGGCTGTGTTTTTGCCTTTGAACACGCTCAACGTGCCGGGCGGTAGGGGCAGCGTCTTTACTGCGTCATCTTTTCCCGCAAGAAGCCGGCCGACGCCGTCATAGTTGGCGTCGTCATCGGAACGAAGCGCGTCGCGATACTGAAATTCGCCGCCGCGGGCCGGCGATTGGAGGATGAGTGTGGTGGTGAACTCCGAACGATCGAAGTGCCAGTTGAGGGCTTCACCGGCTCGATAGGCGATGACGTTTACGCGGGCAAGCGGATCAGCCATGAGGTGAAGCTCGGTCTTGTCGAGCACGGCAGCTAAGAAAGTTGCCAGCGGTGGCCACTCGTAGATGCGGCAAATCAAGCTGCCAGGGATTTGATCCGCGCAGATCGTGTGGTTGATCGTTTCGAATTGCTTAAGCGCCGGATGATTGTCCGCGAGTTCGGTGGGTCGATCATCGAAATAGATGTTGTGGCGTCTTTTATGGACGAACGCGGCGCTATCAAGCAAAGGCTTCACCTCGCGAACACAGCGCTCGAGCGTCGCCGGGCGCAGAAATCCCTCGAGATTGAACAAGCCATGTTCAGATAACTGCCGACGGCAGTTATCAACGAAGGTGTTCGTGGCTTCGGTGCCGAGTGTATCGAGCGGGAACCGTTCGAGATCCATGAACTCTCTCATGTTGGTCGATCAGTGCGGGGCGTTGAGGACGGTTGCGAGGTTGTCGCCTAGAATCGCGCTGGCGGCTTGTGTCTCCAAATTCCGAACCGTGGGAATAGCCATCTCCCCTTTGGGGTCGGCGATTTCGAAGGGCTCGTCGGATCCGTAGACCACCCGATCGGCGCCGACTGTTTCGATCAGGAATCGCAGCATCTCCGGGGCGCCTACAGCCGTATCGAAAAACAGTTGCCGATAATAGGAGCTCGGCGCCCGGGAAATATTCTTGTGGCAGTCCTCGTTCCTCTCAAATTTGGGCGCCGTGTAGCCAAGATCGATACGACCGCGCATAAAAACCAGGTTGCCCCCGCCATGGGCCAGCGCCAGATGAAGATCGGGGTGTCGTTCGAACACGCCGCCGTAGATCATCCGAGTGACCGCAAGCGTCGTTTCGTTGGGCCAGGCGAGCACGGTGTTTAACGTGTAGTCGCCCCAGCGCTCGAGCTTGTCGGCACTGGTCGGGTGCATGAACACGATGAGTTGTCGTTTCTCCATCAAGCTGAACAGTGGATCGAGCGAGGGGTCGTCGAGCGGCCGGTCGGCGCCGTAAGTCCCGATTTGCACACCGACAAAACCATGTTCGTCCAGGGCGCGATCGAGTTCGTCCACCACACGATCGGGCTCGCCCAAACTTAGCGTCGCTAAACCTCTAAAACGTCCCTGTGACTGTGCCACCGACTCCGCCGTGCTCTGATTGAGCCGACGAGCCCAATCGACGTCGGGCGCGCCACCCGGCCACGAGATTAAGGTTGGAACCGGGGACACCAATTGAGCGTCGACGCCGCGCGATGCGAGACCTTCGACCCGTTTCTCAAAATGATAAATGGGTGGATCGAATGGGCCATACCCCGGAACGAGGTAAGTGAAGCCATCGTCCATCAATTCGATCCCAAACGTTTTTTCGCGGGCAAGCCCCGCCATGAATGCGTTGCTCAAGACGTGGGCGTGAACATCGATGATCATCGTCGGCTCCCGGTACTTGTTCCCTCCCAGCCTAGGGGACGATCCAACACTTTGCCTAGCCCGATCCCGAGCGTGGCGATGGTTTCGCCGGCCGTTGCCCGCGCTGCGCGACAAACAGTCCCACCAGAATAAGCAATCCCGCCGCTCCTTGCGCAAGTGAGAGCGCTTCGTCAAACAAGATCCACCCGTAGGCCGAGGAGAACACCGGCACGATCAGTAGGGCGGTGGCACTAATCGAAGCCGGCAGGCGCCCTGTGGCGAAGGTGTAGATCGACAGACCGATCACGTTGATGGTGATTGCATAGCCGCCGAGCAGCCCCCAGCCAGCCGCGGTCTCTGGAAAGACAACACCGTCCTCCAGCAAAACACTCGCCAGCAACATCATCGGACACGCAAGGCCCATATTCCAAACCATCGTGACGGGTGTCGAGTAGCTGCCGCGTTGATTCTTGAGGCATAAAACCCATAGCGCGAAGAAGAACGCGCCGAGCAAAGCCAGGCCATCGCCGAGTGTAACAACGCCGAACTCTCCGGCCCCCTCGCGAACCAGCAGGCCGGTTCCCACGAGCGCCAGGATCAAACCGATTATGAAAACCGGGGTGATTCGCTCGCGGAACAGGAAATAGGCGCCAAAGGCCACCACGATCGGATGCAGATTTGAGATCAATACCGCATTGGCGATCGATGTCATTAACACTGCGCTCTGCCAGGCGAGGACGTTGAGCGTCAGCATTAGAGCGGCAAACAACATCCATAGGAATTCGCGTCGGTTTGTGAGTGCGACCCGCACTTGATTGCGGCGCGAAGCCAGCGCGATCCACGCGAGCATGAAAGGAACGGTGATCAGAAAACGCCAAAATCCGGTTGCGGCGGGCCCGACTTCGCTCAACCGGATGAAGACCGCTGTGAACGAAAACAGAAGCGTGGCGAATATCAAGCCGGCATAGGCGATGCGCTCGGATCTGCTGTTATCGGACACTGGTATTAAGTTCCGCTATTCCGCGGGCGAGGCGACGCGATCATAGGCTTTTTACCAGGCAACCCTTGAGATTGACGCAGATATAAGCAAAATACGCCGTCTGGGAGGTACCGGCTGATGCAACCCAGTTGCACGCAGCCCGTGCCGACTATTAACGCACTCATCGGGTGTCTATAGAGAACTAAGGGAGGTTCACATGTTTAAAGGGCTAACTGCGATCGCCGCGGTAGCTGGCGCGGTTGCCATGTTATCGGGGATCGCGCAAGCGGCCGATGTCAAAGTCGGCTATTCGATTTCGCGCACTGGCTTTCTTGCCTCTGCCGTTTCCGTTCAAGAACAGGCCTATATCCTGTGGAGAGAGCAGGTCAATGCACGTGGCGGCCTCAACATCGGTGGAAAAGAGAAGCGTAAGATCGCGGAATTTGTTTCCTATGACGATCAGACGGACGCCGGAAAAATCCCGCAAATATATGAAAAACTGATTGGCGACGATAACGTCGACTTGTTGCTCGCGCCTTATGCCACTTTCTTACACGTGGCGATCACCGGTGTGGTCGAAAAGAACAAATTCCCGTTGGTCGGCAACACCGCCTCGTCGGTATTGATCCGCGATCTCAACGCTAAGTACATGTTCTTTACGGAAATCCTGCCTGACGAGTATTCCGCAGTAGTCGTCAATTTCTTGAAATCGCAAGGATTGAAGCGCGCTGCGCTTCTTACTTTGCAAACCTCCTTTAATCTGGAGATGAAGAAATACACCAAACCGTTGCTGGAAAAGGCAGGTATCGAAGTCGTAATCGATCAGGAATATCCTTTTGAGATCAAAGACTTCACGTCGATTATCACTGGGATCAAGCAATCCAACGTCGATACTGTGATTGGCTACACCTATCCGGCCGATTCGATCATGTATATGGATAAAGCACGCGAACTGAACGTCACCGCACCGTTTCAGTTCCTGCTAATTGGCCCATCGATCCCGTTCTTCCATAAGAAATACGGCAAGAACCTAGACGGCATGGTGTCGGTCGGTCATTGGGCACCAAATGCAGGGTTCACAGGCGGACAGGCCTTTCACGATGCCTATTCGAAGCGGTGGAAAGAGAAGCCGGATTATCTGGATAGCGTCATCGCGTACGTGAGTGTCCAAATTCTGGAAGAGGCGGTTGCCAAAGGAGGGCTCGACAAGGAAAAGCTCCGCGAAGCAATCGCGGGCGGTGACTTTGATACCATCATGGGCCAGGTCAAGTTCAAGAATAACAACAACGTGACCACTTCGCCTGGGTTGCTCCAGTACCAAAACGGTCTCAACGAGATCATTTGGCCGCCAGCGATTGCCACGGCAAAGTTCATCACGAAGCCGGCCTGGCAATAGTTTTCTAGTTCAAGCCTGTTTGCGGCCGACCCTCGGGTCGGCCGTTTTTTTGTGATTGGCTGAGAGAACCACTAAGCTTGGATCGACGCTTCCGCCAAGGACGCAAGCGCTTTCATAGGAGGAAAGCATGATCACACGATTAATTTCAGTTTTGGGACTGATTTTTGCTGTCGGGTTGGGCAGCGCTGCCGACGCAGCAGATCCAATCCGCATCGGTTTCTCGATCGGAAGAACCGGAATTCTTGCCGGCGCGTGTCCGGTGCAGAGCGAGGCCTACGAATTGTGGAGGGATCAAGTTAACGCGCGCGGCGGCCTCGATATCGGCGGTAAAGAGAAACGGATGATCGAGTTCGTTGTCTACGACGATCAATCGGATGCCTCGAAAGCCGTACAGATTTACGACAAGCTCATCACCGACGATAATGTCGATCTTCTTTTGGCACCATGCGCGACGTACATCCACGTCGCGATCGTTCCGGTGCTCGAACGCAATGGCTTTCCGGTCGTCGGCAACACCTCGATCTCCGCGATGGTGCGGGACCTCAAAGCGAAGAACATGTTCTTCGTCTACCCACTACCTGATCAAATGAGCGAGTCGCTTGCGGAATTACTGGTGTCGCAGAACGTCAAGACGGTAGCGCTCACAGCGCTACAGCTGACGTTCTCGTTGGAAGCAAAGAAATTTCTGCTTCCTGAGCTTAAGAAACGTGGCATTAAGGTCATTTTCGATCAGGAGTATCCGCCCGATCTCAAGGATATGACGACGATTATCGCCGGGATGAAACGCGCGAACCCCGATGCGGTATTGGCGTTGACCTACCCGTCGGATTCGCTTTTGTACATGACGGCGGCGCGTGAGCAGTCGCTCAATCCGAAATTCCAACTGGTTATTCTTGGCCCGTCGCACCCGTTCTTCCTCGACAAGTTCGGCGCGAACGCGGAAGGCATTATTTCGCTTGGTATGTACAACCAAAACAATCCCAACTGGCCGCGAGCGAAGCCCTTCTACGATGCCCACGTCAAAAAATACAACAAGCCGCCGGACGTGGTCGATACGGTTGTCGCCTACGCATCGGTCGAAGTTCTTGAGCAGGCGGTGGCCAAAGCTGGGATCGATCGAGATAAGTTGCGTGGGGCGCTGCAAACGATGCGCTTCGAGACCATCCTGGGTCCGACCAAGTTCGATGAAACCAACAATAACGTTTTGTTGCCTGCAGGCTGGGTGCAGGTTCAAAACGGTGTGAACGAGGTTATTTGGCCGCCCTCGATTGCCACCTCAAAGTTCCAAGCCAAACCCAATTGGAAAATGAACTGAGGCGGGGTTACGAACGATTTCGGGCCGGCATTTCTTTGCACTTGCCGGCCTTTTCTTTGCGTATCAGCCTATCGGCGCAGGCCTGTTTATGTCGCCAGCAATTGCGAGTCCTGCTAGTTTGCGACCCAGAATTTGAAGAAATAGATCCAACACGAGGAGGTAGCGATGAGCGGACTGAAATACGTAGTATCCGCCGATTCTCACATCATGGAGCCGTTCGACCTGTGGACCAAGGCGCTCGGCGACAAGCACGGCGAGACCTTGCCGCAAGTCGTGAACGAATACCGGGGTGAGAAGACCAAGTTCTATTTCACCGGCTACGAGTACATCAAAATCGGCGATTTCGAGCCGGTCAACACGGCCGATTCGGCTTCGGGTTCTCAATCTCTTGAGGAAGAGATGCTCGATAAGGTCGATCGCACCAATGAAGACCCCGACCTGCGCCTCGAGCTCATGGACCACGACGGCGTTTCAGCCGAGATCGTTAACCCGACTTATCTCCTCTACACGATGAGAACTCCTAACAAAGTCGAAATGGTTAAAGACTGTTGCACGGTCTATAACGACTACATCGCCGACTATGTAAGCACCAATCCGACGCGCATGCTGGGCACCTCGATGATCGATATGGAAGATATCGATTGGGCGGTCAGTGAGCTGGAGCGCACGCGCAAGAGAAACCTCCGCACGGTGATTATCAACACCGATGTACGTGACGGTATGCCGCCTTACCGCGACAAAGCGTACGACCGCTTCTGGGCGGCCGCGCAGGATCTCGAAGTCCCGGTCACGCTGCATATCATCACCGGTAAGGAACAAGACCCCTATACCCTGCAGGGCGAGGACCGCGGCGAAGTCGCGCAGAGTCTGATCCGGGTGCTGTCCGATGTCGGACCGGTTCTGGCCAACGAGTTCATTTTCGGCGGTATCTTCGATCGCTTTCCGAACCTGCAAATCATCCTCGGAGAGTACGAGATTTCGTGGATACCGTGGTTTGTGTTCCGTTGCCGCCAGCTCGAGGGTGCGATCGGTCAATCGATGGACATGGTGCCGCCGAAACGGTCGGTCGACGAGGTCATGTACAACAATGTCTGGCACGGTGTTGTCGACGATGAATATTTCGACCGCGCTTACGACGTGGCTGGCCCCAAGCGCATCATGTGGGGATCCGACTTCCCGCACCCGCGCAACACGTTTCCCAATACCCACGACGTGTTGGATCGTGTTTTCGCGAACGTGCCTGAAGACGTCAAAATCGACGTTGCCGGGTTAAACTGCGCCCGGCTCTTCGACCTCGAGGTTCCGTCCGAGGTAGCTGCTGCTGCGGAGTAGCCATCCCACCAAACAAAAGCCCCCGCTGCGGCGGGGGCTTTTTTATCTTTAGCTGCCGTCGGCCTAACTGATCGGCAGCAGGGCATAAGCCGGATTAGTCGCCGGGACCGGGACCTCATCGAGTCCGAGTTCACCGCGAACGATGTTTGCACCCCGGACAATGGCGACCATCTTGTAAAACGCGTGCGCGCGGCTCATGCCCTCGCGGCCGAATCCGCAATCGGTGCTGAGAATCAACCGCTCGGGTTCGATGTATTGGAGGGCTTTGCGGACCAGTGCGGCGACATCTTCCGGGCGTTCGACCTGGAGGCGTCGATGGTTGACCACGCCGATGCATACCTTCTTATCCTTGCTTACCAACTTGCCGATGACTTCCAGATCCATGCCGTCGTTTTCGGCGGCCTCGAATGTCAGCACGTCGACGTCGAGCTGGTCGAGATAGGGTAGTGCCCGCGCATAGCTGAGATCGCTGTGCTCGACGCGCTGGGCGTAGGGGCTGCCCCAGCAGGCGTGACACCAAACCTCGGTCTTGTCGCGCAGACCTTTGACCTCGGTGTTGAATGCCTCGACATAAAATTCCGGCGTCAGGATGGGATCGTCGACAATACCAACCCGGCCATGTATCGCGGGCTCCTCGATCTGTATGACCGGGCACCCGGCGTCAGCGAGATCGTTGTACTCCTGATTCAACGCCGTCGAGACGTCCATGATCAGCTCACGACGATCGGTGTAGCGCTGGTTGTCCAGCATGCCTTCAACAAGTCCGCCTGAGATACCGCCGATTTTCATCGGCTTGGTGGTCATGGCCTGGGCCGCTTTCCACACCTTGTCGTATTCGAGGTGTCCGCGTTCGACCTTGCCGGTTACGTAAGGCGGCAGCCGCGTTTCGACCACCTCGTACATAATATCGCCGGGAATTTTGTCACGCGCAGCCGCCGTTGAGTGATGGGTCATGTGCGGCTCGCAACACCCTTGCAAGCGTTCCAACACATAGGCGAACCAGCTGCGGCCGGCGACATCGTTGTCGAATCGCGCATCACCATCGACCAGGATATCGAGGCCGGCGCGGTTCTGGTCGGTGATGTAGGTTTTGACCGTATCCAGATACTGCTCGCGGTATACGCGATCGGCCATGGCAACCGAAAACGCGCGACCGTCGAGGTCGGCGGTGTACCAGCTTGGCCGCGGCAACGATCCCGTCACCGTCGTTGCTAGTGGTTTGTCCTTGGTGCCGACGAACATTCGACGCCTTCGTATCGACTAGCTGCCGACCGGCAGAAGCGCGAACTGCGGGTTGGCACCGAGAATCGGCTCTTCGTCAAAACCAAGTTCTTTGCGGACGATGTTGGCGCCCTTTGCGATCGCGACCATTTTGTAGTGAGCGTGCGCTCGACTCATTCCCTGACGCCCAAATCCGCAGTCGGTGCTGAGGATCAAGCGCTCGGGCTCGATCCACTTCATCGCCTTGCGCACGAGGTCGGCGATTTCTTCGGGCCGCTCGACCTGAAGTGTTCGGTGGCTGCATACGCCGATCGCGATTTTCTTATCCTTGCTGACGCCCTTGCCGATTATCTCGAAGTCCGCGCCCTCGTGTTCCTTGCCTTCGAAAGTAAGGACGTCAACGTCGAGCTCGTTGAGATAAGGCAGGGAGGCCTTGTAGCTGATCTTGCCGTGCTCGACGCGTTGCGCCCACGGGCTGCCCCAACAGGTGTGGCACCACACCTCCGTCTTGTCGCGTAGGCCCTTTACCTCACGGTTGAACGCCTCGACGTAGAAGTCCGGTGTCATGATCGGGTCTTCGACGATGCCGGCGGTCTCATGGATGCACGGTTCCTCGATCTGGATTACCGGACAGCCGCAATCGGCGAGATCGTGATACTCGGCGTTGAACGCATCGGAGAGATCCATCACCAGCTCGCGGCGGTCGGTGTAGTGCTCATTGTTAACGATCGCTTCGATGATCTGCGCGGAAATGCCACCGAATTTGACCGGTTTGTCGGTGAGACCCTGCGCCGCCTTCCACACCCGGTCATATTCCAGCGGGCCGCGGTCGATTTTGTCGATCACACGCGGCGGCAGGCGAGTCTCGATCACCTCATACATGATGTCGCCGGGCAATTTGTCGCGGTTCGACGCGATCAACGCGTTACTCATTTCCGGGTCGCCAAGGCCCTTGATCCGCTCGAACACATAAGCAAACCAGCCGCGCCCGGCGATGTCATCGTCGAAGCGGGAGTCGCCATCGACCAGCAGATCGATGCCGGAGCGGGTTTGGTCGACGAAGTGGGCGGCGAGGGTATCGAGATATTGTTCGCGGAAGACGCGATCGGCCATGGCGACCGAAAACGCGCGCCGGTTGAGATTGGCGTTGTACCAACTCGGCCGCGGCAATCCGCCCGTTGTCGTTGTTAAGAGCGGCTTGTCCTGACTGACGGTAAACATCGCAAATCCCTCCGGCCGGGTGGTTTCTTTATGTAGAACCCTGCCCGAGCAGAGCATCCGCTTCGAGCGGCTGTCAAGCGACGCGGCGGGCTGTGAATTCAACCGGTGTTGCCGTTAAGATCGGCCGTTTCCGACCTCGAACCGCAACCTCGGATTACCTATGAACCTCGCCGCTCACCTCAGCAAGACTGCCCGAACGTTCGGCGATCGGCCGGCGCTAACGGTTGGCACCCGGCCGGTTCTTACCTATGCCGGGCTGGCCGAGCGGGCGGCCCGTCTGGCCGGCGCTTTGGGTGATCAATTTGCGCTCGCGCCCGGCGACCGGGTGGCCGTTATCATGAGTAACCGGCCAGCGTTCTTCGAGGTGCTCTACGGGTCCTGGCATGCCGGATTGGCGGTCGCGCCGATCAATGCACGCCTGCATCAACGCGAGTTCGAATACATTCTAAGGAATGTAAATGCCAAGCTGTGCTTCGTCAGCCCCGACCTTGCCGAAACCGTCGCACCGCTGGTCGCCGCGCTGCCCGATCTCGACGATATCGTGGTGGTCGACCAACCCGATTATGAACGTTTGTTCGATCATGATCCGGTGGCGATGATCGACGCCGCCCCGACCGACATAGCCTGGCTGTTTTATACCTCGGGCACGACCGGGCGACCCAAGGGCGCGATGCTCACCCACCGCAACCTGTTGATGATGATCCTGAGCTACTACGCCGATATCGATCAGCTCGATACCCGCGACACCGTCATCCACGCGGCACCCATGTCGCATGCCTCGGGGCTATACGGCCTGCCGCACATCGCCCGTGGCGGCAACCATGTAGTTCCCGAAAGCGGCCACTTCGAACCCGGCGAACTGTGCGAACTAATTGGGCAACACGAAAATGTCAGCATGTTTGCGGCGCCGACCATGTTGATGCGGCTGGCCAACAGCCCGGCGGCTGCGGCCGCCGATTTCAGCAACCTCAAATCAATCGTCTACGGCGGCGGTCCGATGTATGTCGCCGATCTCGTCCATGCGCTCGACGTGGTCGGTCCGCGATTGGTGCAGATCTACGGCCAGGGCGAAAGCCCATGCACGATCACCTGTTTGCCGAAATCGATGCACGCCGATCGGGAACACCCACGTTATCTCGAACGCTTGGGCTCGGCCGGCTTCGCGCGCACCGACGTCGAGATCAAATTGGTCGACGAGGCGGACAATGTTCTCGCGGTGGGCGAGATCGGCGAAGTCGCGGTGCGCGGCGATGTCGTGATGCCGGGTTATTGGAACAATCCCGAAGCGACTGCGAAAAGTCTGCGCGATGGTTGGTTGCACACCGGCGATGTCGGCATGTTCGATGCGGACGGGTTTCTCACCCTCAAGGACCGATCGAACGATATGATCATAAGCGGCGGCACCAATATCTATCCGCGAGAGATCGAGGAAGTGCTGCTGCAGCACGAAGCCGTGCTGGAAACCTCGGTGGTCGGCAGACCGCATCCGGAATGGGGCGAAGAGGTGGTGGCGTTCGTGGTGCGGCGGGCCGGGCTGGAGGTCGACGAAGCCGATCTCGATCGGTTATGTCTCGATAACATCGCGCGTTTCAAGCGACCGAAGCTGTACCGCTTTGTCGACGAACTCCCCAAAAACAATTATGGCAAGGTGCTCAAAACCGAGCTCCGCGCAGAGTTGAATACCGAGGATTGAGTGGTTAGGGGGACGGGTTGGGCGCGAACCGCTCGTCGCCTGCGACTATCTCACCGGGCGCAAGCTCCAAGAGCGTGTCGAGTTGCTCGTAATAGGCGGTAAAATCCGGCCTCGTTTCAGCGAATAGTTGATCGTAGTCGTCGATCACGAAATAGATATCCTGGAAGTCGTCGATGCGATAACGCGTGCGCATGATACGCATCAGGTCGAAGGCGACGCGCGCCGGCTTGGTGCTCTCAAGGCTGTAAATCGATTCACCCTTCGAGGACACGATGCCCGAGCCATATATTCGCAACCCTTCGGACGTGCGAATGAGGCCAAATTCGACGGTATACCAGTAAAGCCGAGCCAGTTTCGCAAGGCTGCCAAGACGCAATGCTTTGAGGCCACCACGCCCGTAGGCCTGTAAATAATCGGCAAAAACTGGGTGAAATAACATCGGAACGTGGCCGAAGACATCGTGAAAGATGTCTGGTTCCTGGAGATAGTCGAGCTGAGCCCAGCTGCGAATGAAGGTTGTCGCCGGAAAGCGGCGATGGGCGAGGTGGTTGAAGAAGGACTCGTCGGGGATCAATCCCGCGACGGGAACGATTTCCCATCTGGTCGCACGCCACAACGCCTTGGTTAGACGCTCGAAGTCGGGGATACCGCCATCGGCGGCGATACCGAGCGCCGCAATGCCTTCGAAATATTCGTCCGCGGCGCGATCCCGGAGCAATCTGGCCTGGCGTTCGAACAGCGCGTTCCAAATCGCGTGCTCATCAGAACTGTAGGCGCTCCAATCTTGACGCGTTGTGCAATCGTCGATCGCGTTGTTTTGCGGCGGTCTGGGAGCGTACATCGCAGCGAATGCTCAGTTCCTCTCTTTTGGACAGATATGCCGCCGACCGTGAAAGATCAAGCGCGCGCATGGCCCGGAATCCCGATTGTTAGGGTCGCACAGCAGCGGCGTCGCCTAACAATGTGATAGTGTCGCCACTCCAGGTGGCAGCTGGCGAGCGGCTGCGGATGCCCCTGGCGCCAATGGCCATTGCCGAGGTTGAAACATTGGACAGGTTCGCTCTAGGGCATGCGAGTGGCGGCGATTGGAGCCCTGCCGTTGCCGAATGTGTGGCAAAGCTCGGGCCGCTGCCGCCGACGGCCAATATTGGTTTCGTCTATTTTACGGAAAACTTTGCCGCCAAGGCCGACCAAATCGTGGCCGCCTTGAAACAACAGACCGGTATCAAATCGTGGGTTGGTACAGCCGGTGCAGGAATCTTGGCGACCGGGCGGGAATACTACGGAGAGCCTGGAATTGCGGTGATGATCGGCGATTTCCCGCAAGATTCTTTCAACGTTTTCGCGGTCGATAAACAGGGTGTGGGTGGGTTCATCGATCGGAATCGGGCGTGGATAGAGAGTAATGGACATCATTTTGGCGTTGTTCATGCTGATCCACGTCAGACCGAACTCGACTCGGCGATTTCGACATTTGTGGAAGCCACCAATAGCTTTCTGGTCGGTGGACTAACCTCATCGAGCGATTCATTTCCGCAGATCGCTGATGCCGTCACCGAGGCGCCGTTCTCGGGCGTACTGTTTGCGGGCGAGGTTAACGTGGTGTCCGGATTAACCCAGGGCTGTACGCCCGTCGGCCCGATGCATCAGATTACGTCGTGCCAGGGAAATGTCGCGATAAGTATCGATGGGCGTCCCGCATTGGACGTGTTGAAGGAAGACATCGGCGAACTCCTGGCGCGGGATCTGCGGCGAATCGGTGGTTATATTTACGCCGCATTGCCGGTCGCGGGATCCGATCGGGCCGATTATCTGGTGCGCAATCTTCTCGGCCTCGACGCCGAGCGCGGCCTTGTCGCGATCGCCGCTAACCTCGATGAGGGAGCCCGTGTGATGTTCTGCCGGCGTGACACCCAAAGTGCATATGATGACTTGGTCCGCATGCTCGACGATGTCGCCAGCCGCGCCACGAGCCAGCCCCGCGGGGCCGTATACTATTCATGCGTCGCACGAGGCCCGGGTATGTTTGGCGCCGATAGTGCGGAACTCAAGACGATTGCTGAGAAAATTGGTGATGTGCCACTGGTTGGCTTCTTCTGCAACGGCGAGATTTCGCACGATCGTCTCTACGGTTATACCGGTGTTCTTTCTTTGTTCATGTAACACGCTAAAAAAGACCGAAATTGGTCGTTTGTTAACAACGCATCGCTAGGCTCGCTATACCGTATAGTTGGCAAGACGCATAATGGATTGTGTTAGATTAACTTCGTAGCCTCGGGGGCTGAACAACCTTGACTGAATTCTGGCAGGGAGGGCCGCGCTTCGGCTCTAACTAAAGTGAGTAGCGCTGAAACGACGGTGGCATCGGAGAGCACCGAGAATCAGCCCACGCAACAGCGGGGCGGGCCCGAGAATCTTGACGTCGTCAATCAGATTTTCGAACAACCGGCTGCAGCAGACCGATCTCGAAAAAATATTAGCAGTCCTCAACGAGAGCGATCGCGACACACTCATCGAAAAGATGAGCGATATCTTGCGGCGCGTCTCGTCGCTGATGGGGATCTACAATCGGATTGCCGATGCCTTGGATCTCGATGTTCTGCTCAATCGTCTGATCGAGATCATCACCGAGGCGCTCAATGCTGACCGCAGCACGTTGTTTCTTCACGACGAAGAAACCAACGAGCTGTTCTCGCGCGTCGCTCAGGGCGACGTATCGACCGAGATAAGGTTTCCCAGCGATCGCGGTATCGCAGGCAGCGTTTTCACGTCGGGTGTCCCGATTATGATTCATGACGCCTATGCCGATCCGCGTTTCAATCCGGAAGTCGACAAGCGCACGGGTTATCGCACCCGCAATATCCTCTGCGTACCGCTCAAAAACCGCGCGGAGCGCATCATCGGCGCGACCCAGGTTCTGAACAAGCATGAGGGGGATTTTGACAATGACGATCGCCAGATGCTCGATGCAATCACACTGCACGCGTCTGGCGCCCTAGAAAACGCCAAACTGCATGAAAACGTTGAGCGACAGCGCCGAGAAGAAGAAAAGATGCTGGAGGTGGCCAACGCGATCTCCACGGAACTTCAGCTCGAGCCGCTACTCGCCAAGATTATGAGCGCGACAACCGAACTCCTCGATGCGGATCGCTCCACGTTGTTCATGTTCGACAAAAAAAACGATCAACTGTGGTCGCAAGTTGCGGAAGGGGTCGGTACCAAGGAGATTCGTTTTCCATCGAATGCGGGAATCGCGGGCTCGGTGTTCACCGCGCGAGAGACGCTCAACATTCCCGATGCCTATGCCGATGCCAGGTTTAATCCTGAGATCGATAAAAAGACCGGTTATAAGACCAACAACATGTTGTGCATGCCGGTGGTCAATAAGGCGGGTGACGCGATTGGCGTCACGCAAGTTCTAAACAAGCATACCGGTCCGTTCACGATAGCGGACGAAAAACGCCTCCAGGCATTCTCCTCACAAGCGGCGATCGCGCTTGAAAACGCCCAGTTGTTTGAGGATGTCCTGAACGAGCGCAATTACTCGGAGAGCATTCTCAAGAGTCTTTCCAACGGTGTGGTGACCCTCGATTCGCAGTGTCACATCATCAAGGTCAACGATGCGGCGCAGCGAATTCTAAAAACCACCGAAGCCGAACTGCTCGAGCGACCGGCGGACGAGATCTTCATCGGCGACAATGCCTGGGTAATTGAGGGCATCGATCGGGTTCGGAAAAGCAACGAGAGCGACATCGCGATCGATACCGAGCTCAAATTCGGCGACGAAGAGGTCTCGGTCAACTCCACCATTGTGTCGCTAATCGATATTCAAGAAGAGCCGCTTGGTTTCATGCTGGTGTTTGAAGACATTAGCGCCGAGAAGCGCGTCAAAGGAACGATGGCGCGCTACATGAGTAAAGACGTGGTTGACAAATTGTTGGAGAGTGGCGAGTCCGCTCTCGGCGGAACCCAGCAAGAAGTCTCAATTTTGTTTTCCGATATTCGTAGCTTTACGACGATTTCGGAACGCATTGGTGCGCGCGAAACCGTATCGATGCTGAACGGCTATTTTTCGGAAATGGTGGATATCATTTTCGACAATCACGGCATTCTCGATAAATATATCGGCGATGCGATCATGTCGATTTTCGGTGCGCCTTTCATGACCGAGGAGGATGCCGATAACGCCATCTACGTCGGCAACGAGATGTTGGTGGCGCTCCGTTCGTTCAATGCTAAGCGTGAAAGCGAGGGTAAGGAGTCCATCAACATCGGAATTGGCATTAACACCGGCGAAGTTGTTGCGGGAAACATCGGTTCGCCTAAACGGATGGACTACACGGTTATCGGCGATGGGGTTAACCTCGCTGCCCGTCTCGAAGGGGCCTGTAAACATTATAAAACCAGGCTGCTTTACAGTGAATTTACGCACAGCCGGCTGAAACACGACCCGGTCTGCCGGGAGATCGATTTGATTCGTGTGAAGGGGAAGAGCGAGCCCGTGTCGGTCTATGAGGCTCTTGGCTACCACGACGATACGACGTTCCCCAACCTCGAGCATACGTTGTCCGGATTCAAGAGGGGATTGGCTCAGTATCGCCAGCGCGATTGGCGCGGTGCGATCATGTGCTTCCAGGAGGCGCTCTCATTTAACCCCAATGACGGCCCCTCGCAGCTCTACTTGGAACGTGCGCTCTACTACCAGGATAACGGGCCCGGCGACGACTGGGACGGGGTCTGGACGTTAACCGAGAAGTAGGTCGGGGGTTGTGCAGTTTGCATCCTTCCTGATCCTAAGGGCGTCCTAGGCGGCTCTCGTCGCTGACTAGCAAGCGAGCTCGAACGCCAGGATGAGCGAATTTTTCGACCTCATCATCGTCATCGTTGTCCTGATGGCGGTTTTCGCCACGTTCGTGCGCGAACGGCCACCTCCGGAAATTGCCGTGGTGGGTGGTGTTGGGGCGTTGTTGGCCACCGGCGTGCTGTCAACATCCGACGTTTTGCGTGTGTTCAGCAACGGCGCGCCCGTTACGATTGCCTGCATGTTCATTCTCAGCGCGGCACTCGATCGAACCGGTGGGATTGCCGTGGTCGGCGCGCTCGTGTCGCGCCTTGCCGGGCAATCACCGGTCATTATGTTGGTCACGTTGATGGGGTGTGTGGTCCTAACCTCGGCGCTTATTAACAATACGCCCGTGGTCATTATTCTTACTCCCGTAATGATGGGCTTGGCCCGGAACTTACGTATGGCGCCATCGCGCCTACTTATTCCCTTGTCGTTTGCCTCAATATTGGGCGGCGCGTGTACCCTGACCGGCAGTTCAACCAATCTCTTGGTTGCTGGCGTTGCCGCAGAACAGGGGATCGATCCGATCGGGATTTTCGAGATCACGCCCCTCGGGGTCGTGCTCGCCATCATCGGCGTTGCCTATATTGCTCTGATTGGTCGCCACCTTTTGCCTGACCGTGAAACGTTAGCCGGTCTGCTTGCGGGTCAACCGGAGCGCCATTTCCTGACCGAGGTCGCGATACCCGAGGATTCGCCCTTGATTGGTAAGACGCTGACCGAGGCTGGACTCACCGATAACCCGGAGGCGGAGGTCCACGATCTCATCCGCGGTGATATCTCACTTCGTTTTCGTCACTTTGAGAATCTGTCCCTCCATGCTGGGGATCGCCTGATGATCCACACCAATACCGCCGGTGTATTTGGACTCAGGGAAGAGGGTGGGGTTGAGTTTTCACCCGATGACACCGCCGCCAGCCGCGAGACAATCTTTGTCGAGGGTATGATCGGCCCGCGTTCTCGCTACATTGGGCGCCGCATCGCCGACCTCAACCTACGGCGCCGTTACGGCGTCCACATCGTAGCGGTGCACCGTCAGGCCGAGAACCTGCGTGAAAATTTCGGCAATATTCATGTCGCTTTCGGCGACACCCTTCTGCTCGAAGGGGCGCCAGACGGAATACGACGCCTATTAGACGAGCGTACGCTGGTCAATCTCAGTGAACCTCAGGCACGCCCGTTACGGCGCACCCGAGCCCCAATCGCCGTGGCTGCAATTCTAGGCGTTATGATTCTTGCGGCTTTCGAGATCATGCCTATCGCAGGACTCGCCATTATTGCTGCGGCAGTTGTTTTGGTATTTCGATGCGTCGACGCCCAAGAAGCCTTCGAGGTCGTGGATTGGCGAATCCTGGTGCTCATTTTCGGGATGCTGGCGCTAAGCGTGGCAATGGAGAATGCCGGCGCTGTGACCATTGCTGTCGATGCTCTCCAGGCTCTCGCCCCGATTGTGGGTCCCCTCGTAATTCTTTCGCTGATTTACCTCATCACCGCAGTGTTGAGTGAAGCGATTAGCAACAACGCGGTCGCCGTGCTCCTTACACCCATCGCGATCGGCGTTGCGGCTGAACTCGGCGTGGATCCGCGCCCCTTCGTAATCGCGGTGATCTTTGGTGCCAATTCAAGCTTCGCAACACCGATTAGCTATCAGACAAACCTGTTTGTCTATAGCGCCGGTGGTTATAAATTCACCGACTTTGCGCGCATCGGCATCCCCTTAAAGATAATAATGTGGATTGCAGCAACACTGTTGATCCCGGTTTTTTGGCCGCTACAGCCTTAACGCAGGGTGTGATGGTCATCCTTGCCTACCCGCACCGGACCCGATTATACAATCAGGCCTTAAGATGCCGGCAACCATTGTTTGAGTATCATGTGAGGGAGTTCGCGTAACGGGGTCAAAACCCGCTGCGAAAGCGAAAGTCAAGGGATTCTGCGGTATAACCTACTTCGATCGAGTTGCATGACGGTTTATGTTGCGGTAAACGAAAATGGCGGTCACAGAATTAATTCAAACAATTGTTGTCGCAGGCAGACCGCGCGCTGGTATGTGAATGAGTAGCGATAGGTCTCAAAAAGATGAACCTTCGCAAGAGCAGACTCTTGCGAAAGCCGCGTATTGCACGGAGCCAACGCATTTCTACGCACCACATGCGCGGGACCTGATCGGCAGATTGCTTAGGAACTTCCTTGATAATTTGAGGATCACCCCAACCGAGCTGCTGCACTCGGTGGCGTATCAGCGCAAGCTAAATATGGCGGGTAACTTTCTCGAAGGTGCGGTCCAAAAAGCGTGCCTCGCGCAGGTCAAGGACACGTCGACGAACGTCACCGTCCGCATCAAAGAGATGCACACGCTGGTCGAGAGCGTAACAAAGCGGGTGCGCGCGCAGGAACAGGGCTACGGCATCGAGAAGATGGATGCCGCAGATTGCTTGAAAGAACTGGTGAACTCGGCGGCGGGCCCGGACAGCGGCGCCAAAGACTTCAAAATGTATCGCCTGCTAACGCGATACATGGAATCGAGCGACGGGTGGAGCGACAAGTTCGGACGCTTGTTCAAGGTCTTCGAGATCTTGTCCACCGGCGAGAGTGGGAAAAACCCACGCAACGTGGCGTTTGGCGACACCATCCTTGGCGAAATCATTCGCAGCAAGGCCGGTCTTGATATGGTGATCGGCGATTTTGAAACCCTTGAGGAACGGCTTAACGACATCGCTTCGCTCTATCGTGGCAATTATGAACCTCAGAAAAAGGGGCCACTCGACCTCGAAACAGCAGGGAAAATTTCCGCGTTGTTCCGCGACCATAAACTGACGTCGAGTCGCGCCGGCTTGGCGTACCACGTCTACAGCGCGCTTACTGGACGAACCAACGTTTTATCGCGAGACGTGGTCGTGGAGTTGGCGGCTATTGCGCGGCTGATCGACGCCCTCAAGACCGAGAGCGGGTTTATCGGCGGTGTCAAAACCTACGATCTCCTCGAGCGCCGCGTCGGGCGAACGCTGAGCGTCGAAAACTTGGGCGAAAAGCTCCGGCAATTGCCGGACAAAGTCGTGCAAGTTCGCACGCTGGTTAAGGTTCACGATATCCTGGTTGGTCAGGCCAATAAGCGGCTGGTCCGCAACTACGTCGATTTCATAATGGAAGATCGCGAGTTTGCCGCCAAACTCTTCGCAGACGATGGGGCCGACACCGGTGAACTGGTTAAGCGTCCGGCCGATCTGCTGAAGACTTTTGACGAATCAGATCTCGCTGAAATTCAAAAAAAGAAATATTCGGCGCTTAGCATCCACCTCCAGGACGAATTCATCAAAACCCAGAACTTCTTCCGCAATCTCGATCAGGGAAGCAAAGATCCCTCAAATAAGGCGATTTTCCTGATGAAACTTTGCGGCGAGGGCGCGTTCATCGAGGGTCCCAACCTTGACGCCGCTCGCAAGCTGGTTGGTCACTATATCCTGCAGCCGGAATTCCTGCCCCTCTACCTGGCTGACGCCAAGACGGCTGAGCAACGCACCCAGAAAGTCGACGATCTCAAACGATACTTGCTCGCTGCGGGAATTGATGAGGACTTCGCCGCTGCGGGGTAGTTCGATGCCCGAGCTCTTGGCCTATTTCGTTGGTGCTGAGTTTTAGTTGCACAGAACGACGACACCGGGCAGTTTGCGTCCTTCGAGCCACTCCAGGAACGCGCCGCCGGCCGCTGACAGATAGGTAAAGTCCTCAGCGACCCCGGCTTTGTTGATGGCCGCGAGGGTTTCGCCCCCACCGGCGATACTTCTAAGAAGCCCTTCGGTTGTCTGTTTTGCCACCGCACGACCCACGCTAATCGTCCCGATATCAAATGGTGGAACCTCGAACGCGCCAAGCGGTCCGTTCCACACCAAGGTTCGACACGAACGTAAACTCTCTTCGATCCTGGCGACCGTTTTGGGTCCGATATCCAGAATCATTGCGTCGGATGGAACCTGATCTGCTGGCACAGTCTGGCTCGGGATGTTGACCTCCAACGCGGCCGCGGTGACGACATCGTTGGGGAGGACGACCACACCGCCATGATCGTTGAGCGACTTTTCGACCAGCCGCGCCATATGCAAATAGTCGTGTTCGCAAAGGCTGTTGCCGATCTCAGCGCCGCGTGCCTTGAGGAACGTGTTCGCCATGCCGCCACCGATGATCAAGGTATCGACCCTGGCTGCTAGGTTTTCGAGAACCCCGAGCTTGGTGGATACTTTCGCGCCGCCGATGATTGCGGCCAATGGCCGATCCGGTTCCGTCAGCGCGCCTTCAAGAACATCGAGCTCGTGGGCCATCTCGCGACCCGCCGCAGAAGGAAGCAACCTCGCGAGCGTGTCAATCGAGGCATGCGCGCGGTGCGCACATGAAAACGCATCGTCAATGTAGACGTCACCGAAGCTTGCCAGGCGTTCGGCAAAAAATCTGTCATTGGTCTCCTCGCCCGGATCAAAACGCAGATTTTCCAACAGCAGAACATCACCGCTGCGCAGACCATCGACGGCCGATTTCGCTCGCTCGCCAACGACATCGTCGACGAAGATGACGGACCGGCCTGCTAGTTCTTCCTTCAGCACATCGGCAACGGATCGCAAACTCAGCTCGGCGCTCGGCTTGCCCTCGGGACGTCCCAGGTGTGACAGCAGTATGACCGACGCGCCTCGGGCGAGAAGCTCCTCGATCGTCGGTATGATCCGCTTGACGCGCGTATCGTCGATAACGCTCCCGTTACGCATGGGGACGTTGAGGTCGACGCGAAGCAAAATGCGTTTGTCGCTGGTCTCGATATTGTCGAGCGTACGCAGATTTAACATCACGCCTGGTCTGGGTTTGGTTGAGTCCCGCGGTGTGCTTCGAACTCGCGCATAAGCCTCTTGTGTTCGGCGGCGAGCGCGGTTTGAAATCCCTCGCTACTCCACTCGCGATGATTGCCGGCAGCGTAGGCTTGGGCATTGCGTGAGTAATACCACGCGTTCATTCGGTTGATGACCCAACGATTCTCGGTGCGCACGACTTTGCCCGGCACGCCCATCACGACCGAGTTGTCGGGAATGACGGTGTCTTCCGGAATGAATGTGCCTCCGGCAATGGTGCAGTTTTTACCGATAACGACGCCGTCCATCAGCGTGGCATTGATTCCGATCAGGCTGTTGTCGCCAATTCTCGCGCCATGGATTGTGCAGTGATGGGTTATGGAGCAATACGCTCCGATGTGTGTGCCCGATCGAATGCCGACATGCACCATTGTGAAATCTTGGATGTTGCTATCTGGGCCGATGTCGACTTCATAATTTTCCGATCGAATGACCACGTTCGGCCAGATCGATGCGCGTTCCCGTATGGTCACCTTGCCAAAGATCTGTGAGGTGGGGTGGATAAAGGTCGGATCAATCAGCGTGACGTCCGGTCCGTATTCTTGCACGGCAAATGCTCTCTTGGAGTCAGAGACGACAGCGACAACCGCTACCGTATGATGAAGGTGAGGTTCTTATTCTGCAGAATCGAAGAGGTTATCGACTGTCGATTCTCCGGCCTTGCTAATCCCGAGCTCTATGGCTCGATCCTGATAGTACGCAGATCGCAAAGCGGCATAGTAGTCGACCGATAGTGCGCGCAGTTTTTCCAACGGGTCGATGACTTCTTCGCGACGCACCAGGCCGCGGCCGGCTGCGACGCCGAGTGCCGCATCGCCTTCAAGGATGTAGGTGAGAGGATCAAAGAATACATCGACGAGCCGGCCGGATGCATCTCGGGTTGTACTGGGGCCCAAAATCGGCAGCACCACGTAGGGGCCTGGCCCCAAGCCATAGTCGAAAAGAGTCTGTCCAAAGTCCGAATGATGTTCCTCGAGGCCGATCAGCTTGGCCACATCAAACAGGCCGAAGATTCCCGCGGTGGTGTTGATCAGAAATCGACCCGTCGTGACGCCTGCGCCAACTGGATCGAACTGCAGCAGGTCGTTGACCAAGACCACGGGAGAGTTGAGATTGCGAACGGCACGTCGAACCGCGACCCGAGCGACGTTCGGCGTCACGTAGCTATAAGCCGCTGCGATCGGCCGCAGCGTGAACGTGTCGACAACATCATTGAACGCGAAGATCGCGCGATTGACAGATTCCAAGGGGTCATTGATTTGCTCTAGCTGGCTAACGCCTGCTGCCATTTCGTCCGACGCTCGGGGTTCTTGCCCAAACGTCGGCGAAGGTGCCTGTACCGCGGCGGCGCGGAACGATGGGATGGCCGGACGGCCGAATATTGGTGCTTGTCTGGTTGACGGGGGGACGCCGAGAAATGAAACATCGGCTCGCCCAGGCGTCGCATATCCGGGAAACCCAGCCTGCACCGCATTGATGATGGCATTTCGCGATGCCGGGGCCAGCTCAATCGCCCGGGAAACGATCGCCGAAGCCAGGCGCGGTTGGCGCGCGATCTCACCAATAACCGCGGCACTTATGGAAGCGTCCGCATTACGCTGAGCGTTGTCGCCATAGATACGTGCGAGTGCGGCATTCTGAAGACCAGCTGCCGCCCGACCCGTTTGCTGTCGATAGCTCTCGGCCTGCGCTATTACTGCTTGCAGGCGTTGTCCGGCATCAACGGGGACTAAGGTTTGTCCGAGAGCGGCAGTCCATGCCGAGGCCAAAACTGCAATTCCGACTATTAGGCCAAAGCCGAACCGGCCGGCAATCGCGCCGCCCCCCATGGCGTCCCTCGATCTCAAACCCCAAATTCCGACGTAGTTAATCAGCAATCCGCGCAGCTGTCAGCCGCATAGCGCGTGCCAGAGCGCACTAATTCTCAATCTGCTCGTTGAGTTCGTCGGCGAACGCCTGGGCTTGTTCAATCTGTTGGCTGGTAAGGCCGATTTGTAGTGATTCCATACTTTTGGCTGCTGAGGCCAGGCCGCGTTTGGCCGCCAGACTATACCAGGCCAGTGCCTTCACGCGATCGCCAGGCACGCCCTCACCGCGAAGGTATCGCGTTGCAAGACGCTCTTGGGCGCGCGCGTGTCCCTGCATAGCGGCCGCGCGGAACCAGATGACGGCCTGTTCGAAACTGCGGGCAATGCCATCTGCGCCATCGCGATAAAGCTTGCCAAGATTGTATTGAGCGGCCGCGAATCCGTTGTTACCGGCATTTTGCAGCCACGAAACTGCCGTCGCCGGGTTTTTGGCCACGCCAAGGCCATAAATGTACATTTTTCCGAGCGTATATTGTGAGCGCTCGAACCCATATGTGGCGTTTATCTCAAGCCACTTAGCGGCTTTTTCAAAATCTTGTGCAACCCCATCGCCGGCGATATAGAGCTGCGCGATATTGTGTTGGGCAAGCGCGTTACCCTGCACCGCCGCTCTTTGCCACCAGTCCCTGGCCGCCGCGCGATCTTGGGCCACGCCCTTACCCTCGTCGTACATCGCGCCGAGGTTGAACTGTGAGCGGGCATCGCCTTGTTCGGCGAGCGGGCGCCATTGCGCCAACGCACCAGCGAAATCGCCTTCTTGGTAAGCCTTCCATCCGGTTTCAAAGTCGGCTGCCGACGTTGGCGCTACAAAGGCGACGCTCGCGGTTGTGACAACAAGGATCATGAAAGTGAAGTAACGCAACATCGAAAACTGATCCCGTTACGAAGATGCCGATGCACGCGACGACCTTGCGCGAAGTGCTTCGAGAAGGCCGTCAAAACCATTCCGTTTAATGACCGAAGCGAACTCCGAACGCTGGGTGACCACCATACTAATGCCTTCAACCATAACGTCGATAATCCGCGGCTGACCGTTGATCTCGCGCACTCGCCATGCGGCCTTTAGCGGCGGCCCACTTGGCCGATTGATCACGGTATACACCAGGCTATCGTTTTTTCCAGCAGGTCGGACGCTACTGACCCCGAAAGTCTCGCCCGCGTAGCCGCCCAGTCGTGACGCGTAGGTTTTTACGAGGAACTCGCCAAATACGCGTTGATAGTCGCCGCGCTGTTCAGGTCCCACGCGCCGCCAATGTCGCCCCAAAACAAACCGACCGATAAACGCTACATCGAAACCCTGATGCAGCAATTTGCGCACGATCTGCTCGCGTTGTGCCATCGTTAGGTTGGGTTGGCGCAAGGCCGCGAGCGCGTTCGACGCCAGGTTGCTTATCAAACTGGCGGCGGCTTGATGGTTGGGCTGGCTGGATGCGTCGGTCGCGCCAGACCCGACCACGATAAGAAGGGCGAATAGTGCGGTCGCAAGACCGTTCAGTGCGGCGCGGAAGTTAATCACGCCAATATGGTTCCACTTCCTGCTGCGCTGCGCAACTGCAACAAAACGACCGCTGGGTTCAAAAAGCAGCGTCTAGTAGCTCCGTTTCATATGCAGATAATCGTACCGGTCCGCGCTCTTAACAACGATGTCGACCGGCTCGCCTTTGCGCGACAACTTCAAGGGAACCTCGACACCGGCTTCACCCAATTTCCAAAGATTGCGGTAGAAATCGGGAACGTTGCTTACCTTACTGCCCTGCACGCTTAGCAACCGATCGCCTGGCTTTACGCCTGCCTTCGATGCGGGGCCGTAAGGTGCAACCCAAGTGACAACCACTCTTCCCTGGTGCTCAGCTGAAAACATACCGAGCCACGGCTTTGCCGGCGCGGTTGATCTGCCTTCTGTCAACAGTTCGGCAAAAATTGGTTTCAGCAAGTCAATCGGCACAAACATGTTGCCCGGTGACTGTTCAGCGTTCGATTTGGCATTGTTAACGAAAAGCGAGCCAACCCCGAGCAATTGGCCCCGGGGCCCTATCAAAGCCGCACCGCCCCAATTGGGATGCGGCGGCGAAGTGAAGATTGCGCTATCCAGCAAATATTCCCAGTAACCAGCAAATTCGCGCCGTGACACAACCATCGCCGGGATGGCGCGCTCCAAGCCGCCAAAATCAGCTACCACAACCGGGTCTTGCGCCGAGAGATGGGCCGAGCTCCCCATTGTCATTGGTTTGATACCGAGCGGGCGCGTCGCGCGCAGCAATCCAAAGCCCGTGTCATAGTCGTAGGCAATAACTTCAGCCGCGACCGTATGTCCATCGCTGTCCTGAACGGTCACCGACATTGCCTCCAGGATGACGTAGCCGATTGTCAGGACCAGCCCGGAATCGTCGATCACAATACCACTGCCCACCCGCGACGTGCCGAGGCCGCGCGCGGTGCGGGCGTCGGGAGGAATCTCAGCGTCGACGCGAACAATCGACGCAAAGGGGTTTTTCTTGTCTTGAGCGGTGGTAGCGGTAACCGCGAAGGCAAGACACAAACATACCAGGCTGGTGATATAGACCGACCTGATGCAGAGCGTTAAACCTGTCATGTTGGATATCCGAGCGACCATGAATTCACACCTTCATGCTAGACCGAAACCGTACGGCAGCACGTGACGGGGGTCACGTCAAAACCGGGTCAATTTTTCTTGTAGGTATGTTGTGATAATCCTCGAGTCAGCGCCGATTTGATGCCAAGAACGCTTTTAAGCGGCGATTCGGAAGGGAGACCATGAAAACGCGCGCACGGGTGGTCGTTATCGGGGGCGGGGTGGTTGGTGTCAGCACGCTCTACCATCTGGTCAGGAAGGGCTGGTCCGATGTCGTTTTGTGCGAGCGGACCGAGCTTACCGCCGGTTCAACCTGGCACGCAGCCGGCCTGCTTCCGCTATTCAACATGAGCTACAGCGTCGGCCAGATCCATAAATACGCTGTCGCGTTTTATCAAACCCTGGAAGAGGAGACCGGCCAGAACGTCGGATTTAGCCAGGTTGGAAATATTCGGCTTGCGACGAATACCCGGAGAATGGATGAGTATGAGTTCTACGCCGGCGTTGCGCGCACGATCGGTGTTCAAGTCGATTTCTTATCCCCGGCGCAAGTGAAAGAGATTTGGCCGCTTTGCAATATTGATGGTCTGGTCGGTGCGATCATCCATCCTGAAGATGGCTACATTCAACCTGCCGACCTCACCCAGGCGCTCGCCAAAGGAGCGCGTAACGGCGGCGCTGAGATCTATCGCCGTACGAGGGTGGTCGCAATCGAACGAACCCGAGGCGGTGAGTGGCTGGTCAAGACCGACCAGGGTGATATCACCTGTGAGCACGTCGTGAGCGCCACCGGCAATCATGCGCGCCAGACCGGAGCGATGGTGGGGATCGACATTCCGACGATCCCGGTTGAGCACCAGTACATCATTACCGAACCCCATCCCGATATCGTCGCACGACACGATCAGGGATTACCCGAGATGGGGGTGTTGCGAGAATCGGACGCCTCCTATTACATGCGTGAAGAACGCGGTGGCTTGATCCTCGGACCTTATGAAAAAGGGGCACCCGCTTGTTTTATCGACGGGCCGCCGGATGACTTCGAAAACGATCTCTTCCAGGGAGATCTGGACCGACTTGAGCCCCACATTGAAGCTGCGATTAATCGTGTCCCCGCGTTCGGAGAGGTCGGAATCAAAGAGGTGATCAACGGTCCGATCCCGTATACCCCGGACGGCAGCCCCCTCGTCGGGCCGGCCTGGGACCTACCGAATTTTTGGATCAACGAAGGCCACAGTTTTGGGATTACCGCAGCTGGCGGTGCGGGCTGGCAACTCGTCGAGTGGATGGTCGACGGCGAGCCGACCGTCGATATGATGGGTGTCGATCCCCGCCGGTTTGGACCCTACGCCTCGCGCGGTTACCTCAAAGCAAAAAATGAGGAAGCCTACGAAAACGTCTTCATCGTCCACTATCCTGATGAAGAGCGTGGGGCGGCACGGCCCCTCAAGCAATCGCCGTGCTACGAGCGAATGCGTGATCGGGGCGCGGTATTTGGGCACCTATACGGGTGGGAGCGACCGAACTGGTTCGCTCCGAATGGCGTCGAAGCCAAGGATGTGTGGAGTTTCCGCCGCAGCAACTATTTCGAGCATGTGGGCAATGAATGTCGGCACGTCCATGAAAAGGTTGGGCTGCTCGATATGACGGCGTTTTCGAAGTTCGAGGTCGCCGGACCCGGTGCTGAATCCTGGCTCGACGGATTGGTTTCGAACCGCATTCCCAAGAATGTCGGGCGGATCAACCTTTGTTATCTGCTGTCTCAGAATGGTGGCGTGCGATCGGAGTTCACGATTTTCCGCGAAGCGCCGGAACGTTTCTATTTGGTATCGGCGGGCGCGATGGAGCGTCACGATTTCGACTACCTCACGAAATCGCTGCCTGAGGATGACAGTGTGCGCCTGCACAACGTGACCACCCAAAACGGTGTGTTCGTCATAGCGGGTCCGCATGCACGCGACGTACTGCAGAAGGTTACCGATACGTCACTCGCCAACGAGGACTTCAAATGGCTCTCCGGACGCACGATAGACGTGGGCTACGCCAACGCGCGAGCCTTGCGCGTCAATTTCGTTGGCGAACTCGGTTGGGAACTCCACCATCCCATTGAAATGCAGAATCATATTTTCGATCGACTAATGGATGCGGGGGATGCGTTCGACCTCAAGCCTTTCGGCATCCGAGCGATGGATTCGTTGCGCGTTGAAAAGTCTTACAGGCTAATTCCTCGCGAACTTTCGATCGAATACGCAGCGCTCGAGTCGGGGTTGCAGCGCTTTGTGCACCTCAACAAAGGCCCGTTCGTCGGCGCCGCGGCGCTCGCCGACTGGCAACAATGTGGCTTCCGGTACCAATACGTGACCATGGAAGTGCACGACGTGATCGACGCCGATGCGCGCGGCTCCGAGCCCATTTACGACAAGGGGGAGATCGTCGGCCGGTCGACCTCGGGGAACTATGGTTGGCGTGTCGGCAAGAGCTTGGCCTTGGCTATGATTCCACCGGCTCTATCAGAGATCGGAACCGAGCTGGAAATCGAAATCCTTGGCCAACGGTATCGGACGAGCGTGATCGAAGAATCGCCCTTTGATCCCGAGAATCAGCGGTTACGTGACGTCGCCTAACCATGACGCGCTTCTCGATTTTATCGCTCGCCCGCAATGCGCTTACCGGTCACACCGGCTGGGATCGTCAGTGGCGTAGTCCCGAGCCCAAACCTGAATACGACGTTGTCATCGTCGGCGGCGGTGGCCACGGATTGTCGACCGCCTACTATCTAGCCAAGGAGCACGGCATTACCAACGTTGCCGTGCTCGAAAAGGGGTGGCTTGCCGGTGGTAATATCGCGCGAAATACCACGATTATTCGCTCTAATTACTTGTGGGACGAAAGTGCTGCGATTTACGAGCACGCACTCAGATTGTGGGAAGGGCTTTCGCAAGATTTGAACTACAACGTGATGCTGAGCCAGCGCGGCGTCCTTAACCTGGCGCACAATCTTCACGATGTACGAGAGGGGCGGCGCCGCGTTTATGCCAACCAGCTCAATGGCGTCGATGCCGAATGGCTGGACGCTGCCGCGGTCAAAGACTTTTGTCCGATCATCAACATCTCGCCGGACGTCCGCCATCCCGTGCTTGGCGCCACCCTGCAACGGCGTGGCGGCGTTGCCCGGCACGACGCCATCGCTTGGGGGATGGCACGCGCCGCCGACGCGCGCGGTATCGATATTATCGAAAACTGCGAAGTAACCGGAATTCGCCGCGACGGTGCGCGAATTGTCGGTGTCGAAACCAGCAAAGGGTTTATCGGCGCCAAGAAGGTTGGCTTGGTTGCAGCCGGCCACAGCTCCGTGCTCGCCGAATTAGCCGGGTTTAGGTTACCGATCGAGTCCCACCCGCTGCAGGCACTGGTATCTGAACCAATCAAGCCGGTGCTCGACACCGTCGTGATGTCGGGGACGGTCCATGTTTATGTCAGCCAATCGGATAAAGGGGAGCTGGTAATCGGCGCTGGGATCGACGGGTTTAATTCTTATGCCCAGCGCGGCAGCCTCCACGTCATTACGTCACAAACCGGTGCCCTCATCGAACTGTTTCCGGTTTTCAGTCGTCTGAAAATGATGCGGTCGTGGGGTGGTATCGTCGATGTTTCACCTGACGCGTCACCGATCGTGAGCAAAACGCCGATTGACGGGCTCTATATCAATTGTGGATGGGGTACCGGCGGGTTCAAAGCAACGCCGGGGTCGGGCTGGGCCTTTGCGTACACCATCGCCAACAATCAGGCCCATTCCGTTAACGCGCCTTTCTCGCTGGAGCGCTTTAGCAGTGGCGCTTTGATCGACGAACACGGCGCTGCTGCCGTCGCCCACTAGGGGCTTTACGATGCTGAAGATCCCCTGCCCGTATTGCGGTCCGCGCGACGAAATTGAATTTCGTTGCGGCGGGGAAGCCCATATCGAACGTCCCAAGCAGCCCGACACGCTCAGTGACGATGCATGGGCGGATTATGTGTTTATGCGCACGAACCCAAAGGGCAACCACGCCGAACGTTGGCTCCACGTGAACGGCTGTCGGCGCTGGTTCAACGCGATTCGCGACACCGTTACCCACGAAATCAAAGTGATCTACCCGATGGGTGAATCACCCCCAGCGGGCCTCATCGGACCCGCTAGCAGCTCCAAATGACAGGTGATCAGACGAATCGGTTACCAACCGGCGGTCTGATCGATCGCGACCACGTTTTGTCGTTCACCTTCAATGGTCATGACTATCGCGGGTTTGCCGGCGATACATTGGCCTCAGCATTGCTCGCTAACGGTGTCCATCTGGTCGGTCGCAGCCTCAAATATCATCGCCCACGGGGAATCCTTTCGGCCGGCGTCGAAGAGCCCAACGCGTTGGTTCAACTTGGCGAGGGCGCGCGGGCCGAGCCAAATTCGCTAGCAACGACGGTCGAGCTTTATGACGATCTAGTCGCGCGCAGCGTCAACGCTTGGCCGAGTGTCGACAACGATATGATGGCGTGGCTGACCCCTGTTTCGCGACTGTTTGCGGCGGGTTTCTACTACAAAACCTTCATGGGGCCACCGCCGGCGTGGCGCTCGGTCTACGAGCCGGCCATTCGCAAGGCGGCGGGCTTCGGCAAAGCGCCACAGAGCACCGACGCCGATACTTACGACCATAGCTTTGCCCACTGCGACGTGTTGGTCGTCGGTGCTGGCCCGACCGGACTTATGGCGGCGTTGGCCGCCGCACGCCGCGGTGCGCGCGTCATCCTGATAGACGAACGGGATCGTCCGGGCGGTACGCTGCTCGCATCGGGCGAGAAGATCGCCGGCGCCGCGGCCGTCGCGTGGGTGGATGAGACGATCGCGGCACTGAAGGCTTGTGCCGAAGCGCGCGTCCTGACGCGCACCACCGCATTCGGTTATTACGACAACAATTTCATCGCCGCACTGGAGCGCCGTTCCGACAACTTCGGCGGTGGTAATAGCGTGCGTCATCGACTGTGGCAGATCCGCGCTCGCCATGTGGTGCTGGCGACCGGCGCCCACGAACGCCCGTTGGTGTTTGCCGACAATGACCGTCCCGGCGTCATGCTGGCCGGCGCTGTGGCGACCTATATCAGGCGTTACGCAGTATTGCCGGGTCGACGAGCGGTTGTTGTTACCAACAACGACAGCGCTTACGGCACCGCGCTCGCGCTTGATGAAGCCGGCATTGACGTCGCAGCCGTGGTTGATGTTCGCCGCAATCCGGAGGGCCCGCTGGCGGGCGCGGTTGCCAGTCGTGGGATCCATGTGCTTGCTGGTCATATCGCCATTGCGACGCGCGGCAACAAACGCGTTGCGGGCGTGCGTGTCGCAGAGCGCGCGGGCGACGGAACCGCGGTGAAACCACGGAATTTAGCCTGTGATTTCGTCGCGATGTCCGGTGGCTGGTCGCCGGTAGTGCATCTGTTCAGCCAGTCGCAAGGACGGCTGGCCTACGACGATCAGATCTGTGCGTTCGTTCCTGGCCACTCGTCGCAAGCTCAAACCTGCGTTGGGGCGGTGGCCGGTCACTTTTCCCTCGGCGAATGTTTGCGCAGTGGCGCCGAGACAGGTGCGAAGGTCGCAAGGGAATTGGGCTTTGAAGCATCGGCCGAGATCGCCACGCCGATAACGAACTCGGCAAGTGTTGGATCAATTGAACCCGTGTGGTCGGCGCCGACCGAGCGCGGCCGCCACGATCGCCGGGCCAAGCAGTTCGTCGACTTCCAGAACGACACGACCGCAGCGGATATTTTGCTGGCCTTGCAAGAGGGCTTCGAGTCGATCGAGCACGTCAAGCGCTATACGCTTACCGGGTTCGGGACTGACCAGGGCAAAACAGCAAATATCAACGCCCTGGGCCTCGTCGCCGAGGTGCTGGGACGTCCGATCCCCGACGTTGGTACCACCACGTTCCGCCCGCCCTACACGCCAGTGACATTCGGCGCGCTGGCCGGCCCCTACGTGGGCAACCTACTCGACCCGGTGCGCGAAACGCCGATGCATGACCGGCACGCCGCGCATGGGGCTCTTTTTGAGAACGTCGGTCAGTGGCGCCGCGCTTGGTATTACCCGCAGCCCGGCGAGAGTTTCCAGGCTGCCCTCGATCGCGAATGCCTGGCGGTGCGCAACGCGGTTGGTGTGTTCGATGCGTCGACGCTCGGCAAGATCGAAATCTGGGGGCCCGACAGCGTCGAATTCCTCAATCGGATCTATACCAATGGCTGGTCGACGCTAAAGGTGGGTAGGGCGCGCTATGGGCTGATGTGTCACGAGGATGGCATGGTGTTCGACGACGGCACCACGACGCGGATCGGCGAGCATCGCTTCTTCATGACCACGACCAGCGGCAATGCCGCTGTGGTGCTCGATTGGCTGGAGGAGTGGTCGCAGACCGAATGGCCCGAACTGCAAGCCTATTTCACCTCGGTGACCGAGCAATGGGCGACGGTAACCATCGCTGGGCCCCGAGCCCGCGATCTGTTGGCTGTGCTCGCGCCCGACCTCGCTGTCGACCGCGACAGTTTTCCGTTCATGGCGATGAGAGAAGGACGGGTCGCCGATATTGAAGCGCGGGTCATCCGGATTAGCTTTAGCGGCGAGTTGTCATACGAAATGTACGTGCCGTGGTGCTATGGACCCCATGTTTGGCAGGCCGTGATGGAAGCCGGTCCCCAATTCGGCATCGCGCCGTACGGCACCGAGGCGATGCACGTGCTTCGGGCTGAGAAGGGCTACCCCGTGATCGGTCACGATACCGACGGCACGGTTACGCCGCACGACCTTGGCATGAGTTGGGCGGTCTCGAAGAAAAAAGACTTCATTGGCCGCCGATCGTTAGCTCGAAGTGATACCGCGCGCGCGGATCGCAAACACCTGGTCGGGCTCCAAACCAGGGATCCGGCAATCGTGGTGCCGGAAGGTGCGCAGCTCGTGTCAGACGCCAATCTCGCGGCTGCGCGACGGACGGCACTTGGCAGTCCCCCAGTGCCGATGGAGGGGCATGTCAGCTCGTCCTATCACAGCGCGGCACTGGGCCGTTCGATTGCTTTCGCCTTGGTGAAGGGTGGCTTCGATCGTATGGGCGAGGCGCTTTATGCCGTGTTTGACAGCACGGTGGCGGCGGCGGAAATCGTGAACCCTGTGTTCTACGACCCCAACAATGAGCGGCGCGATGCCTGAGCCGCGACGGTCGAGCCCGCTAAGCCGCTACGCGGATCACTTCGCCGCTGTTGGTGATCGTGCTGCGATGCGTGAGATCCCGTTCCAAACGCAGATCAGCCTTCGGGGTGATCCTGATGATACTGGCTTCACCACTGTCGTCCGCGAAGTTGTTGGATGCGACCTTCCAACTGGTGCCAATACCGTTTTACGCAATGGTCACCGGCAACGGTCGATCCTCTGGCTAGGGCCAGATGAGTGGTTGATCGTCGGTGAGGAGGGATCAGAGGTCGGTGCCGAGTTGACCAAGGCGTTTTCCGATCGCCATGTCTCGGTGCTCGACGCTTCGGCCAACCGCGTGATCATCGAAATATCCGGCCCTGGCGCGCGGGAAGTGCTGGCTAGGGGATGCAGTCTCGACCTGCATCCACGCGAGTTCGCGACGGACCAATGCGCCCAGACTCTTCTCGCGCAGGTTCAGATAATCCTCGAGCAAACCACCAACGCCCCGACGTTCAGGATCTACGTACGTCCGTCGTTCTCGCGCTACCTCGCCGACTGGCTGCTTAACGCGGTGTCTGAATTCGCCGTTCATGACTTGGTGTCGCTTGCAGGCCGGTGAGGCATCGACAGGTGCAAGGGATCTGCGAGAACTTGTTGTCGGGTCTAACTGAGTGACCAGTCGGGTGAAGGTCAGAGCTGACCAGCTTTTTGCAAACCACCAGTAGACCCGCTCAACCGCGTCATTGTGAGTACGCTCTTGTTAGGCATACGAACCGCTCGAACCGGGCTTGTTCGTTGTCATTTGGGCGGCTACAGGAGACCGATCAGCCGTTTGCAGTACCAGAGATGGTCCCACAGGACCATTTCTATTTCGCCGCAATCAAGTCCGTCGCTCGCAATTGAGGCGATGCGCCAGCCGTCCCCATCATTTCGAAAAATATAGGCGGTATATTCGAAATCGCTCAGAACGACTTCGTGGGTTCCACGATTCTCTATCGGGTCGCCACGACCGAATTTTCTAGGATCCATGAGACGAACCGAGACGATCCGTTGGGGTTCCGCGCTATCGTAGTAGTCCTTCCCCACGACGGGCACGCCAATCTCGTTGAGGCGTCCGAACATGGTGGGTTCATTGGAGACTTCGTGAAGGGGTGGGTCTCGACCTTCAAGGCGACCGCGATATTCGTCAGGAAGTCGTTTCAGGTCTTCGTCCTTCCACGGCCCGTCGTAAAAGATGATGTCGCCAGCCCCGACCGCGGCGCACAGGCTGTGGTCGCGCAGCCACAAACATTGACTGAGGGTCAGCAGGGCACAGGCCGGGGTCGCGTCCAGGCTCGCGCAATCTGTTATGTCGGGTGAAAGTGCGTCCGGCGGTGGCGGACCACCTGCGTCAGTCATAGAGTTCATGGCGATGAATGTTAGCAACGCGAACAACCAGCACATGAAGCTTGACTGAATCGCCATTGGTTTCTTGCCCGAGCGGCCTGTCGCGGCGCTCGGCGGCGCGCCGCTTCGGGGTGGACACTGCTAACCCGGATGGATTAGTGACCCTGGGCAGTAAATACGGCGAGCATATGGCAACCGCAGGGTCACTAACGGTTCGATTCGCTCACCCTGTTGCTACGCCACTTTTCCCCCCAAGCGGGGATGACGCGTCCGTCGGTGCCGCAACGAATCAACCGATGCGCACCGGCGCAACAGGGTCAGGCTTCCAAGCGGTCGACCAACCAAGTTTGGAAATTGCGGACGTTGACTTCCCAGGTCGGCGAGAACAGCACCTCGTTGGCGACCGACGAACCGCGCGCCGCCTGCTGGAGTTGCATGCAGACAAAGTCCTGACTGCGGATGCCGCCACGATCTTCGAACTTGCGGCTGGGGCCGAGCCAGCGGTCGAGGCTGCGTTCCCGGGCGTCTGCGTATTCGGGCGCCGAGCCCGCATCGCCGGCGTAGTACCACGCCATCGTGGCCCGGGTGCGCGATGGGCTAATCGGCGTGTAGATGACCGGCTGATAGGACTGGAATGTCGTCGTTACCGAGGTGTTGGCCAGGATGGCGACCGCGGCTCCGACAAACGGGGTGCCCCCCGGTTTGAGCGGAATCGTCGGCAATGGCGTTGGTTCCGACGTCACCTGATGGCGTGGGCTGTCCGCGCGCACGTGCAGAATCATTACATCACCGTCGGCGATCATATCGGTGTAGGGCTGCCCGGTTTCGATATTGACCTCGTCGGTCATCCTCTCGAACACGCCATCGTGCACCCAAACGTGGTGGTAAACCTCCCAATTATCAAACACCAGCTTCCAATTGGCATCGAACTCCCAGGTTAGCCGATGGGCCAAGCGCAAATCACTGAGGTTGAGTGACGCATATTCGCTGACCGCAGGTTGCACGACGTCTTCAAGCGGCGGCGCTTTGTCGTCGAGATTGACGAAAACGATGTGGTTCCACACGTCGCATCGCACCGGGACAAGTCCATGCTGAGACTTATCAAGATGCGACCCCGACGCGTCGGGGGTGCCGTCGAAATAGGGGGTGGCTTCGAGGGTACCGTCGAGGCCGTAGGTCCAGGCGTGATAGAGGCACTGAAGATGCCTGAGCCCCTTGGCAGGCTCTTGCAGCACGATCGTGGCACGATGACGGCAGACATTGTGGAAGGCCCTGACGTCGCCGTTCTGTGCCCGCAAGATGATAATAGGAACGCCGGCGGCGATTACTGGCACCGCATCCCCGGGCTCGGCAATATCTTCGGTGAAAGCGACACTCATCCAGGTTTTGGGGAATAGTTGCTTCTGCTCAAGGTCGAAGAATTCTTGGCTGGTATAGGCCGTCGTCGGTAGACCGCGGGCTTGCGCGATCGGTTGCCGCAGCTTCACAAGACTGTCTTCGCCGAGTATCTGGGCCGCAGTTTGTAACATTGCTTCGCTCCAAGGGGTTCACTGGCGCTGATTTTAGCCTACGATTGGTTAGCGCGATGCAACCGAATGCGCCACCGTACACAACATCGACAGTACATGCCTGAATCGAACGATCAGCCCCACGCCGATTTTGCTGGCTACCAGCGCGCAACCTACGCGGCGAGCGTCGTGGAAGATGTGGAACTCACCCACGTCGGTCCAGGGACGCCGGCCGGCGAATATTTGCGCCGCTTCTGGCATCCGGTGGCCTTGACATCGCAGCTCACCGATCTGCCGCTGCGGCTACGAATCCTCGGTGAGGAACTGGTGATATTTCGCGATCTCGGTGGCCGTATCGGCTTGTTGCATAAACATTGCAGCCATCGTCGAACCTCACTTGAGTACGGCGTTGTTGCCGAACGCGGTATCCGCTGCTGCTATCACGGCTGGCTCTACGACGTTGATGGCACGATCCTGGATACGCCCGGCGAGCCAGCGGACAGTGCGATTCGCGAAAACCTCCGTCACGGTGCCTACCCGACACACGAATATAAGGGCCTGGTGTTTGCCTATCTCGGGCCGCCTGGTGAGATCCCGGCCTTTCCCATCTACGACACGATGGATCTACCGGGCAACGACCTGATCCCCTATGCCATTGACTACCCCTGCAACTGGCTGCAGGTGAACGAAAACCCGATGGATCCGATCCATAGCGTGTTCCTGCACACACGCGCCACGCGGGCGCACTTTACGCCAGCCTGGGGTGCACTGCCGGTGGTCGAGTGGAACCGCCTGCCGGGAGACACCGGGATCTATCTCACCAATGCGCGGCGCTGGGAGGATTTCGTCTGGGTCCGGACAGCCGAGTGGTTGGCGCCAAACTTCGCGCAGCCACCTGATATTTATCAAAACCCCGATCGCGAGAAATTCTTCGTTCGAGTCGGCATTACCAAATGGACGGTGCCGGTCGACGACACCAGTTGCCGCATCATCGCGTGGCGTCACTTTAATGAGAGCCTCGTCAACGACGAACGTAGCGACCGCGGCGGTATCGGAGTCGATAAGGTCGATTTTCTCGGTCAAAGCGGTAGCGAACGCACTTACGAGGAGGGTCAACGCGTTCCTGGTGACTCCGACACGAACCATGAGGCACAGGTCAGCCAGGGCCCGATTACGATCCACGCACTCGAACAGATGGGGCAGACCGATGCCGGCGTCGCGTCGATGCGGCAGATGCTACGCGAGGGCATTCGGGCGCTCGCCAATGGCACGGCGCCACCACGCGCGGCCCCCGCAGAAAATGGATTGGTTCCGACCACCGCCGGTGACGTTATTCTACGGGTGCCCAAGACCAACGCCGATGATACCGAGTTGCGTCGTCGTCTCGCGAGCCGCATCGGCGCAATCGTGGTCGAAACCATGGCGCTCTCCCATCTCGACCGGGCCGCTGAAATCGAACGCCGAGTCCGCGGGCTCACCGACTGAGGGTGGCGTATTACGCATAGCAGTCGGGCGTGCGCGCTGTTGACGGATACAACCGGTGGTGCAACCCTTCGCTAACCAATACGGGAGGACCCTATTATGAAAATGTTGAAATCACTCTTAGGCGTGGCCGTTGCGACGGGCTTGCTGTTCGCGGTTTCAAGTGCGAAAGCAGCCGACGACACCCGTCAGGCGCTGTCGTCGGAAAGCGCTCTCGAAACGATTAAGAAACGCGGCGCGCTGCGCGTCGGTCTGGCCACGTTCGTACCCTGGGCCATGCGCGATAAGAACGGCAAACTCATTGGCTTCGAGATCGATGTCGCGACCAAATTAGCCAAGGATATGGGCGTTGAGCTCGAATTCGTTCCCACTGCATGGGATGGCATTATCCCGGCTCTGATCGCCGGCAAGTTTGACGCCATCATCAGTGGTATGTCGATTACCTCGAAACGAAACCTCACGGTCAACTTTTCGAGGCCCTATGCCAGCACGGGTTACATCCTGATGGCGAGCACCGATCGCGCCGACAAGAAGGGATTGAAATCCCTGGCCGACTTCAACAAGTCCGGCATTACGATTGCGACGCGGCGAGCATCGACCGGTGCGGTCGCGATGCAGCGCAACTTTCCCAAGGCAAAGTTGATCTACTTCGACGATGACACGCTTGCCTACCAGGAAGCGGCCAACGGCAAGGTTGACGGCGTTTCCTCGACACCGCCGAAAGCGGCATTCGAGGTCGAAAAGCGTGGCGGCAAGCTGCGCGTCGTATCGCACGATCTGATGTCGCCAACGCGTGAGGCTTTTGCATTGCGCAAGGGTGACCCAGATGCGCTCAACTTCTTCAACAACTGGATACAGGAGCAGCAGGCCAGCGGTTGGTTGCAAGAGCGCCATGCCTATTGGTTCACCACGCGTGAGTGGGCCGGCATGGTTGGCGCCAAGAAATAAGAGAGCGAAAATCTATTAGCGATCGGGGGCCGCCCGGATTGGGTTGGCCCCCTTCTTTTTTCGATTCTTGATCACGCTGGGTTAGCGATGGACCTCGCTGCGCCGCTCGAGCCAGCCGAATGCCAGAGCACAGCTGTAGCAAATGACGAAATACAGCAGGCCGACGAATATCCACACTTCGAACACCTGCGTCGTTGATATCGCGATCTCGTTGGCAAAAAAGGTCAGCTCCTGAATTGAGATCAGCGACACCAGCGACGAATCCTTAATCAGGATTATGAACTGGCCGGCCAGTGGCGGAATGACACGCTGCAGGGCCTGCGGCAACACGACGTGAATCATCGTCTGAAAAGAGGTCAAGCCCACACTGGCGCCAGCCTCGAATTGAGCTTTTGGAATCGCCTGGATGCCCGCGCGGACGATCTCAGTCACGTAGGCGCCGGAGAATAGCGACAGGCAGATCACGCCGGCGAGGAAATTCGAAAACAGTTTGGGCGGCGATGCCGTCCATTCGACGATGGTGACGGTGGTGGGCGATGCGCTTCTAATGAAATCGTCAACGCCCAGCAACGGCATGATCTGGCTGGAGATAAAGAAATAGAAGATAAAGATGAAAACCAGCGGTGGGATGTTGCGTATCAGTTCGACATAGGCGCGGCTCAGCAACCGCGGGAAAAGCCGGGTGCTCGTGCGCATCACCCCCATGACGCCGCCGATTATCGCGGCAAATAAAAGACTCCATGCGGCCAGGCGGATAGTTGTGAGAACGCCCAATACCAGCAGGTTGGGTACCAGATCGCCGGTGCTTTCGTCGCGACGGAAGAGGTAACGCGGGATAACGCTCCAATCCCATTTATATGCCAGCACGGAATCGACCTGGTAGAAGACGTAAGCAATGAGAGCCGCGACGCTCGATAGAATGATGGCGTCGAGCAGTTTGAAGCGGCGTGTCGGAGAGAGCGGAGTCATGGCTATTCCCGCCGCCGCACACGACGCTCTAGATAACCGACAAACACCGAAAGACTGATCGTAATAACCAGATACATCGCCGCAATCGTGAGCCAAACTTCGAAGCTCATGAAGGTATCGGCGATGATGTTACGCCCTTCGGTTGTGAGGTCGAACAGAGCGATCACGCTAACGATGGCCGAGTGCTTGATCAGATTTATCAGCACACCTGTCATCGGCGGTAACATGAGCGGGACCGCCTGCGGCAAGACGACATAGCGATAAGTATTTGCGCGGCTCAGGCCGACGCTGGCGGACGCCTCCCATTGGCCGCGTGGCACCGAATTAATGCCGGCGCGGATAATCTCCGAGGCGAATGACCCCTCGAAGAAACTCAGGCACAGCACGCCGGTCCAGAAACGATCGACTCCAATGATCGGTGAAATGACGAAGTAGAACACCAGCATTTGCACCAGCAGCGGCGTGTTCCGAACCGCCTCAAGATAGATCTTGCCCAGGATCTGGCCGGATACCGAATCCGACATGCGCAGCAACGCAGTGAGGAGACCGATCGCGATCGTCAGGATCATCGAGTAGATCGAGAGCTCGATCGTCGTGACCAGCCCGGTCATCAGGGGGCCCCAAATCAACTCGCCATCGATCACCTGCCAAAAGAATTTTGGCATGCGGTACCATTGCCAGTTGTAGCCCATGGATTCGGCGCCGCGAACCGTCAACCAGATCAAGCCGCCTGCGAGAACAACGAACTGGAAGACATCGAACGTCTGGCTTTGCCACCACTTGGCACGCGGCAACGCCAGACGTTCCGGTAGCTCACCTCTGACGACGCCGACAGACACGTGTTACTTCTCCTAGGCCGCGAGCCGCTTCTCCGTTCGACACAACTTACGCTGTGACTAGCGGCAATGCGCGCCCATTATAGGTAATCCCACGCAGCTTCGCTGATACCCTCCGATTACGAGCCCATCAAATGACCGATACCCACCAAATCACCGCCGATGATCGGCATGCCGTTGCCAGCGTCAAGACCCGCATCGACGCCAAGATGAAAAGGTTGCGCGACATCGTTCCAGCGGTGCTTGATCTATCGTGCCGAGAATGCGTTCTGCCCTCCACCTATGGGCATACGCTTGGTGACAAGAACGATCTCCTGGGATTGTCCCACGAGTTCGGTTTCGAAGATCTGGTCGTCGCCAACTTCTTCGACTTCCCCAATGTCGACGTTCAGTTCGTTCAAGATCTATCGGTCCGCCAGGTTAATCGCGACGGCCTGTTCGCCTTCGTCGTTGAACCGTGGAATACCAGTGCGGCTGCCATTGAGCCCAGCTACGGCATGCAGCAAGTGCTCAACGCGGGTATCCCAAATGTCATCTTTGATCTGGCGGTGGCTCCGAGCAACTTGGCGCGCCAGGGAAGGTCTTGCGAACAGGCCTTGTTGGATATCGAACGCAGTTTCACGTTCATGCGCGAACGCCTTCCGGCCGAGACAGAGCGGCGTGGGCGCATTTACGCGAACATTGCCGATTTCTTCGACGTCTTTGATGAAGACACCGACCAGCTCCTTCGCGTTCTCAAACTGTTGGCCGCCAAGCAGATCGATACATTGATGTTTGAAGATACCCGCGGCACCCATTTTCCATTTCAAACCGTGGAAATCGTCGCGCTCCTGCGGCGATATTTCCCCGCCCCGCGCAAGATCCTGGTGCATCCGCATGCAGCCAACGGTCTCGAAGATGCGACTGTGATCGACGCATTGCTCGCCGGCGCCGACGGATTGTGGGCCGCATTCACCCCGCATGCGGCACAAATCGGGCACGCCAGTTCACTGATGCTGCTGTCCAACTTACTGCGGGCCGGCAATCCCCACGTCGAAAAGTTGTTCGAGGTATCGAGGCTAACGCCGATCGCAGAACAGATGTGGAAGATCCATACCCGCGAGGGCATCGACAAAGACCAACCGGTGGTGGGCGAACGCGCCTACCGCTACTATATCGACCGGCTGTTCGAGCAGACAGACAAAGAGTGTGATTTGCCACCTGCAAGAATTGGCAGCAAACCGCGTTGGCGCCTGACCCCGGCCTGGTCACCGCCTTACACCATCGCGCGGCGCCTTGAAGAGCTCGGCTATTCGCCCGCGATTGTTGAAAACGCCGAACTGTTACAGGCAATGCGCGAAGTGATGTCGGATGCCAATGTCGATGGGCGTCATGCCCGGTTCGAGACATCCGAGGAGGTCTCTGCAGCTGTCACCGAGGCCCAGCGTCGGCTCGAAAGCCGAAACAGCTAACGTGGCAATGCGTTTTTTTGGTTTGGTCATACCGGACTTGATCTCCTTCGAACCGCGTATGCGGTTCTGAAACCCTTTGCATCCACGAACACGGGCAAAAGCCGGTGTTCCTAGACCCCGCGTCAAGCGCGGGCTGACAAAAAATGCCTGATATGACAACAATTCTGAGCACGCCAGTGGCCTGGTTGTCGCTTCAAGGCACGCCTACGCAAACCCGCCGCCCTCAAAACGCAGCGTCGCGACCGTCCGCAGTGGCGACCTCGCGGGCGCTGGGATTTACCGATTCGCGGAATGGGATCTCGACGATCTCACCGTTGACCGGCTGGCCTTGGGTTTCAGCGTAAATATCCGGCAAATGAATCTTGAGTTTGGTACCGATCTCACGGCTCTCCCAAGGGACATGGCCCATCGCGATATTGGTGTTGAGTTCGGGTGAGTACCAGGGCGACGTGATGTAGCCGAACGGGTCGACGCCGTCGGCCGCCGAGATCGACCAGAAGTCCGGCGCGTATTCGTCGATTGGTTTGCCGCCCAGCTTAATACCAACCAGGACTAGCTTGAACGGTGGGTTGCCCGCTTCAACCTGGGCGCGCACCTCTTCAAGCCGTGCCTTGCCTATATAGTCGGCCGTTTTCTTGCGCGGCACCTGGTAGCCGAGGTTGCATTGGAAGGGTGAGGTTTCGGCGTCCATGTCCTGGCCCCATGAGAGGATCCCGGCAGCGATACGCCGGTGGTGCGCAGGCGCGATGACCATCAATTTATGCGCCTTACCGGCTTCAAGAACCGCGTTCCACATATCCTCGGCGTGCAGCGATGCATCGCGCAAATAGATCTCGTAACCCTTCTCGCCGGAGAAGCCGGACTGCGAAATCATCACGTCGTGGCCGGCAACTTTGGCTTCCATCAGACCGTAATAGGGGATGTCATGGACGCCGGGACCGACCAGGTCGGCCATCAGAGCCTCAGACTTTGGACCCTGGATCTGCACCGGGCAGACGTCGATCTCGTTGATCTCAACGTCGAATTTCTTGCCAACGTTGACACCCTGCAACCAGAACATGATGTCGGAATCAGCGAGGCTAAACCAAAACTCGTTCTTGCTTAGCCGCAGCAGCACCGGATCGTTGAGAATACCGCCCTGCTCGTTACAGAGAATGACGTACTTGGCGTGCATCGGTTCGATCCGCTTGGCATTGCGGGTGATCACGAAGTCGACCAATGCTTCGGCGTCGGGTCCGATCACCTGGATTTGGCGCTCGACCGCGACGTTCCACATCGTCACGTGATTGACGAGCGCGTCGTATTCGACCATTGCGCCGCCGTTCTCGGGTTTGACGTAGCCACGCGGGTGGTAAATGCGGTTGTAAACCGTGGCTCGCCAACATCCGGCTTCAATCGATAGGTGCCAATAAGGCGACTTTCGCACCCGCGTTGAAATCAGCAATTCCACGGGTGTCGGACCGCTTTGGCGCAAATTGATTGGAACACGGCGATCGCTTTGATCGACGCTGGTGATCTGGTTGGTCATGGCTGTTACTCCCTGAACGATAGCGCCACAACGGGATACGCCCGATATTGGGGCGAACTAGATCACCCGTATTCGCGGGTGGCAATTGTTGAATCGAGGTGGAGAGTTATTCGGCTGGTGCGGCCACGGTTTGATCGTCGACGCGGCTAAAGACCGGTGCCGTCGCGGTGAGTTCGTCGAGTGGGATATGGCAGGCAACACGGTGGTGTTCGCCGATTTGGTGTACGGGCGGGACTTCGCTTTCGCAGATCGCGCCAATCTTGCGCGGGCATCGGGTGTTGAACGGACACCCTTTGGGCGGGTCAAGCGGACTCGGCAGCGCACCCTCCAACACGATCTCGCGTTTTTCGATCGCCGGGTCGGCGATCGGTACCGCCGATAGAAGGGCTTCGGTATAGGGGTGATAAGGCGGGTTAAACACCTCGTCCGTGGTGCCTTGTTCCATGATCTGGCCGAGATACATCACAACGATACGGTCTGCCAGGTAGCGCACGACGCTCAGGTCATGGCTGATAAAAAGTAGTGTCGTGCGGTGTTCACGCTGAATGTCCATTAGCAGTTCGGTCACCGCTGCCTGCACGGATACGTCGAGCGCGGAGACCGGCTCATCTGCTACGACCATCGAGGGATTACCGGCAAACGCCCGCGCAATGCCGATGCGTTGTTTTTGGCCGCCGGAAAGTTGACGAGGCCGCCGCTTGGCAAAATCACGCGGCAGTTTGACGAGGTCCAACAAACGAAGCACGCGTTCGCGGACCTTGGCGGGATCCTTCTCGACGCCGAACTTCCTGATCACGCGTCCGATTTGCGTACCGATGGTGAGGCTCGGGTTGAGGGTGTCGTTTGGATTTTGAAACACCATCTGCAGCGAACTCAGCTGCTTCTTCGAGCGGCCCTGCACCGGTTGTTGACCGACCTCGTCACCATCGAAATTGAGCTGCCCGCTGGTCGCCGTTTCGAGCCCCATCAATACTTTGGCAAAGGTCGATTTGCCGCAGCCGGATTCGCCGACGATCGCTACCGTTTCACCGCGACGCGCGGTAAAGTCGAGCGATTCGTTGGCCTTGACGTAGCGTACCGAACGCCCAGAGATCATCGCCGCAATCGAGCGATCATGGATCGGGTAATACTTCTGCATGTCCGTGACGCTGAGCACAGCTTCACCGACTTCGATGGGCTCGTGAACTTGGACGTCGCTGGAATCGATTGACCAATCGATCTGTCCCAGACGGGCACATCGGGCGTTGTGAGGCGGCGCGCCGTTGGCGGCTACAATCGTTTCAACCGCAATGTCGCCGGTGCCACACGAAGCCTGCTCGAAGTGGCCGCAGCGGGGCCCGAAATTACAGCCCTGCGGGCGCTCGTGTGGCAACGGGAGTTGGCCGGGAATCGGGATTAAGGGATGCGCTGTTTTGTCGGTGCTGGGCAGCGGGATGCAGTCGAATAATCCGTGCGTGTAGGGGTGTTGCGGTGCTTTGAAAACGGCCTCGATGGATCCTTCCTCGACCGCTTCGCCTGAATACATCACGGTCACGCGATCGCATACTTCGCGGATTAAGCCCAGATTGTGCGAGATGTAGATCATCGCGGTGCCGTATTTACGGCTGAGATCGGCGATCAGTTCAACGATTCCTGCCTCGACCGTGACGTCGAGAGCGGTGGTGGGCTCATCGAGTAACAACAAGGCCGGATTGGATAGCAACGCCATGGTGATGACCACGCGCTGCTGCTGACCGCCGGAGATCTGATGCGGATAGGCGTCCATGATCCGCTCGGGATCGGGCAAGCGGACGTCGGCGAGCACTTGTTTGACCCGCTCGGCCGCTTCGGCATCGCTTGCGCCATCGTGAATCATCGGCACTTCTTTGAGCTGCTTGCCGATCGTCAAGCTCGGATTCAACGCCGCCATCGGCTCTTGGTAGACCATGGCAATCTCCGAGCCGCGCAGTTTGCGCAGCTCTTCGGTGCCGAGCTTTGCGAGATCGCGTCCCTTGAACTTGATTGAGCCGCCGACGATGTCGCCGTTGTTGCCGAGATATTGCATGATCGCCATCGCGACTGTCGACTTGCCGCAGCCGGACTCGCCAACCAAACCCACGCTCTCGCCGGCATCAACGGTGAGCGAAAAGTCGATCACAGCCGGGATTTCACCGGCCCGCGTAAAATAGGAAATGCAGAGGTCGTCGATCTCAAGCAGAGGAGCGTCGGCCATAGGGCTGCTTTCTTAATCGCGTAGGGAGATTTCGCGCAATCCGTCGGCCAGAAAATTGAACCCCAATATCAACGACGAGATCGCAACGCAGGGGAACAGGGTCATGTGTGGAAACGCCATGGCCATCTGCCGGGTTTCGTTGATCATGCCGCCCCAATCGGGATCGGGTGGCGGTAGACCGAGGCCAAGGAAGCCGAGCACGCCAATGGTGATAATGACGTAACCCATGCGCAGGCAGCCATCAACGATGAGCGGGCCGCGGGCGTTGGGCAGGATCTCGATCAGCATGATATGCCAAGACGATTCGCCACGAGTCTGGGCTGCCGCGACATAGTCGCGGTTGCGCAAATCCAGCACGAGCCCGCGCACAATGCGCATGATGCCCGGCGCGCTCGCGAACGTAATCGCGATGATGATGTTGATTCCCGACGCGCCGATCGTCGCGATGATGATGATGTAGAGCACCAGGACCGGAAACGACAGGATGATATCGGCGATCCTCGACAAAACGTCGTCGACCCAACCACGCAAATAGCCGGCCGCCAGGCCCATCAGGATACCAACCACGTAGGCCGTGATCGTGGCCAGCGGCGCATAGATCAAGACCGTTCTTGAACCCCAGATAATGCGCGAAAGGATGTCACGGCCAATGTGATCTGCCCCCAACCAAAAAGTCCCTCCTTTGGCGTATTCAGTTCCAGGTGGCGCGAACGGTTGCAGAGTGGCATTCGGTTCGAACGGCGCCAGCACGGGCGCCAGGAGTGCGACAAGAACCCAAAACACGACGATCCCGGTCCCGACCATGCCGACCATACTCTCACGCAGTAGGGCAAAGCTTTTTAACGCGCGCAGAAACGCGCTCGCGTGGGGGGTCGAGGGGAGGGTTTGATCGGTCACCGCGGCGCGCCTAGGAGAACCTGATCCGCGGATTCAGATAGGTGTAGCCGATATCGGCCAGCATCTGCGTTCCGACCGCGACGAAAACCGCAACCATGGCGCACGCTTCAATCAGGAAAATATCCTGGTTGAGCGAAGCCTCGAGCAGCAACGCGCCGAAGCCTTTGTAGGCGAAGAAAAACTCGACCACGATAACGCCCGACAGCAGCCAGTTGATCTGCAACATGATCACCGTGAAGGGCGCAATCAGGGCGTTGCGTAGCGCGTGGCGGACGATGACCATGCGATACGGCAGACCTTTGAGGATCGCCGTCCGGATATAGGGCGTTGTCATGACCTCCGCCATCGAGGCCCGCGTCATACGTGCGATGTAACCGAAATCGTAAAAAACCAGGACCATCACCGGCAACAGCAGCTGGACCGCCGAGAACCCGTCGGTCATTCCGCTGGTTCCAGGCAGCAGCTTTAGCCAGAAGACGAAGATCGCCGAGAAGAACACGGCGCTGGCAAATTCGGGGATCGACGTGGTGACGATGCCGAACACGGATATCGTACGGTCCAGTTTCGAACCTTCGCTCATGCCGGCCAAAATCCCGAAAAATAGCGAAATCGGGATCAGAACGGCAAAGGTTACCGCGCCAAGGATCGCTGTGTTGAGAAGCCGCGGCCAGAGAATATCGCCAACCGGTACTTTGAAGCGGATCGACTCGCCAAAATTACCCGTCGCAAAACTCCACGCCCAGTCGAAGTAGCGGACATAGAGCGGCTCAAAATAACCGTTCGCCTCGAGCCAGAGGTTTCGTTGTTCTTCGTTGGAGTACGGTCCCAAGACTTTGGTGGCGACGTTGCCCGGCGAGAGTTCCAACACCAGAAACAACATAAGCGACACCACGATCATTGTGCCGATCATGAAACCAACGCGCTTGGAAATGAAGATCAACATAACGTGGTCGCCACCGCCGGGCTGAAACAAGTACGCCGGCTACCGGCGCGAAAGACGAAACCCTCCCTTTATTGCGCCCCATTAGAGCACCTCGATCGACGCTTGTAAAAAGACTGGGCATAGCGGAATCGCGACAACGGTGCCGACGACACTATGGGCCGCATAGTCGAGAGGGCAGATCAGAGTCTATGGGCGAGCAAATCTCCGCCGATCAAACGCCGCTGATCTTGCCTACCGACCCTAAAGGCTGGAAACGAGGTCTTGGTTTTCCTTGCGGATGTCGTCAGCCGTTCCCATGAACGCATGCTTTGACATGTCGGGTGAATATCGACTAGCCGGTGGCTTGCGGCCGAGTGCTTCGGCCATGCTGCGCACGTGGTGGGGCGCGGCGCCGCAACACAGACCAAAGTAAGTCACGCCGGCGTCACGAGCGGCTTGGGTGAACTCGACGATCTCATAGCGGTTGCAGGTGAACGGATCGAGCGCCACCGGGAACGGCCTGCCCTCGGGGATACAGTCGCAGGCGCTATCGCGAAGCGATTGAAACGTTGGCTCCGCGCTCTTGGTTCGATAGGGAACCGGGAGCGCGGCGACGGGGCAGGATACCGCCTCGCAGATCGGCCCTAACAGCGGCAACAGCGTGTCCGGTCCGCGCTGGCAGTTGAGACCAACAACATCGGCGCCCGCGTCTTCGAGCTGTTTGCAAGCGTCTTCGGGGGTTGATCCACCACGCATGATCGGCTCACGGTGGACCGCCAGCGTTACCACGGCTGGTAGATTGGTTTGTTTGATCGCCTCGAGCGCGATCATCGCTTCGTCCAGGTACGAAATCGTTTCGGCGATGATGAAGTCAACACCGGCGTCGACGGCCCAGCCGACTTGTTCATCAAACATGGCGCGGACATCCTTGGATGAGCTGGCATCGTTTGGGATGTACACGTTGGTGTTGCAGATATCGCCAGCGAGCAACGTGTCGGTGTTGTCGGCAACGTCTTTAGCGATCTGCAGCGCCGTTCGATTCATCTCCTCGAGGAGATGTTCCTTGCCGATCTGGCGAAGCTTCTCGCGATGGGCGTAGTAGGTAAATGCTTCCACGACATCGGAGCCGGCGTGGACGAAGTCGCGGTGAAGTTGCGTAACCGCCTCGGGGTGTTCCAGAACAACCTCGGGGACAAATGCACCGGCCGACACATAGCCGCGGCGCTCGAGTTCGAACAAATAGCCTTCGGCACAGATAACAGGACCTTTGGCAAGGCGGTCCATCAGGCCTACTGCGTTGGCCATGTCATACCTCCTACGAGAATGTTGGATTCTCAGTCCGTAGTGGATGGATGTACGGGTGCGTCCTTGAGACGCAGTACGTACCGGCGAAAAACATCGGAGTAGCCATGAAACACAAAATTTTCAGTGCAACTGATGAATTCTTCGCGGCTGTCGTCATAGATTTTCGACAGGCGGAACCATGGCGTTCCCGGGCAGCGATGATGCAGGGCATGAAAGTTGTTGCCGAGATACATCAAGCGCCAGAACCACGAGGCCTCAACAATTATGGAGCGCGCATCTTGGCGGGCGGCAGGCCGATGCTCCGTGAATGAGCGCTGTAACGTGATCGACAGGCCGATGTAGCAGCCGAGGGCGTACAGCCAAAGCGGGATCCCGCAAACGATCACGACCCAATACAAGACGACTGCGCTCAGCACGAGGTGGCCAGTCCATTCGCGTAGAAACTGACGGCGATCACCCGTCAACAGCGCACCAAGTTCCTGGTACCAAAAGCGCGATAGGGTAATCGCCGGGCCCACGGACAGTCGTCCCAACAACGAATTATTGACTGTCAAAAGCCAGCGCGCGAGCATCGGCATCATCAGCCATCGCCGCGATGTGAGGTAGAACGACTCCGGGTCCGTTGCGGGATCGGTCAATTCCGAGACTTGGTGATGGCGAAGATGGGTCCGACGATAGGTGTGATAGGGGATCCACAGACCCAGCGGCAGCATGCTGATCGCGCTATTAATCGTTGCAGATTTCGTCGGGTGGCCGTGCACAGTCTCGTGTTGCAGAGAACCGTGCCAGCAGATCAAGGCGGCGATACCAAATACCGCCACCCACCACGGAAGGGCCTGGACATACCAAGTCAGCGCCAACCAACCGCCGTAGATCGCGATTGTCACCAACCAGGTTGGCGCCTCGCTGCCGAACCACCACGCCTGCAAGCTGATCAAGCCTGCAGCGGGTTTCGGTGGTTGTATCGGCTCAGCGTGGGCCAAATACTATTCCTTGTTTTCAGGCTCTTAAGTCGTCGTAACAGACGCGCTTTCGCACTTCTATCGATCATAGGGTGCAAGAACATGTGTGGTGATACAATGAGTTTTTATACATCATTTTAAATAATTGATGATTTATCTAATCAATGGTGATAAAAATAAACATCACAATCGCAATATTGGGCGCGACACCATGGAAACCAGCCTAGACCGACGGGACGTCGCGCGTCAGTTTCGACAGCGCCTCGTCACGTCGATGGAGAATGCGCGATTAAGTCGTGCATCCCTTTCGCGCGCGGTCGGGATCGATCGATCAACGCTCTCGCAATTGCTGTCCGATGACTCCGACCGGCTGCCACGAGCAGACACCGTTGCGGCGATCGCAAGTGTCTTGCAGGTAAGCCTGGATTGGCTCCTCGGGCTTAGTAACGAGGCTAAACTCGGCGCGGACATCCATCAGGAACCGCTGGAGTTTGCGCCAAGCCCGCACACGCCGATCGATCAGCGTTTGGCCCAGTGGTATGAGGAGGCGGTCGGTTACAAGATACGCTACGTACCAACCACCCTGCCCGATTTGTCAAAAACAGACGCGGTCATACACCACGAATATCGAGATTTCGCGGTTAAGTCGGCGGAGCAGGCGATCGCATCGCGGAAGCTGGCGTTCACCCGGCTTCCCGAAACCGACATGGAGATATGTGCGCCGCTCCAGTCCATGACGGATTTCGCGAACGGGCATGGACTGTGGTCGGGTCTATCGACCGAAGTTCGGCTGGCCCAACTGGACCGCTTAACCAGTCTCATCGAAGAGCTCTATCCGACCCTCAGGCTCTACCTGTTCGATGGCCTGACCCACTATTCTGCGCCCTATACGATCTTCGGTCCCAAGCGGGTGGCCCTCTACGCCGGGCAGATGTACTTCGTGTTCAACACCAGCGAGCATATCCGCGTTTTAACCCGCCACTTCGATGACCTTGTCCGCGCCGCGGTGATTACATCAGCTGAAGCGGGGACTTACCTCCGCGACCTCCGCGATAGTGTTGTTGGTCTCGGAAAGTCGTCGTAGCGATATGCGTTTTGCCAGTCTCCCGATGTACGACCTCGTCGAGGTTCGGCGTGCGACCCGCTCCTGGTGGACAGGCCTGGCACGAGCATTCGCGACCGCAGGGATTGAGGACGTCCCGCGCGAACTCAGCACACCTGCTGAATCGATCGCGCATTGGCAGGATCCGAAACTGCTGTTTAGTCAAACGTGCGGTCGCCCTTACACGCAACGATTGGCGAGTGATGTACGCCTCGTCGCAACACCGTGCTACACGGCGTCGGGCTGTGAGGGTCCTCGCTACAGGAGCCTGCTGCTTTCCCGCGAGACCTCATCCAAGCCCGATCTGGCCGATTTGTGCGACGCGAAAATCGCGGTGAACAGCTTTGACTCGCAATCCGGCTGGGTGGCCTTATGCGCGGCGGTGACGACCCGTGGCGGTCAACCTGACTTCGCCGAAACTCTCGTTACCGGCTCGCATGCCGAGAGCATTGCTGCCGTCGCAAGGGGGGACGCACAATTGTGTGCGGTCGATTGCGTCACCCACGCCCTGCTCAAGACGCACGCGCCGGAAATGGTGGCTCGGGTCAAGCCGGTGGATCAATCACCGGCGGCGCCCGGCCTGCCTTACATCACCAGTCGAACAACAGAGGCGGATGATGTTGCGCGTCTGCGCGACGGGTTGAGAAATGCGTTGGATAGCCGGGATTTGGCGAGTACACGCGATACCCTGCTGATTGCGGACTGCGAGATCCTCGACGATGCCGACTATGACGTGATCCGCGCAATGGCACGCGATTGCGCGACTGCCGACCACCCGAATTCAACCTGAACGAGAAAAGCCGCGGCAGTTTCCTGCCGCGGCTCCTCGTTTGCGTATGTGGTTACGCGAGCGAGACTTTGTTGAACTGATGGTAGTTGGTCGGGTGGAGCTTGAAACCCTGAACCCGTTTATGTCCCGCCGCAAAAATCGATCGCCATAGCGGCTGTGCTATGACGCCGTTCCGTTGCAACCGGGCCTGCACCGCCGCCATGTGTTTGCGGCGCTCGTTGACGTCGAGTGTCGCGCTGGCGATGTCGAGCAGACGGTCATATTCGGGATCGTTGTGGTGGCTTTCGTTCCACGGTACACCGGAACGATAGGCCAGATTGTGGACCATCACGCCGAGCGGGCGATGAGTCCATGCCGTGAACCCAAAATCGGCCTTGTCCCAAATTTCCCAATACTGGGCATTCGGCATCACATTAATATTGATGGTGATGCCAGCGGGCTTGCACTGTTCGGCCAACGCCTGGGCAACAGCAACTTCCCAGGGCGGCTCTTTCTTGACGTCCATCTTGACGCTGATGCCGCCAGCGTGGCCGGCCTCGGCCAGGAGCTTCTTGGCTCTCGCATAGTCCTGTTTTGGCGTATCCATCTGTGCATATTCGGGATGGACGGGTGCAACGTGGTGATCCTGCGCTGGTGCGCCGCGACCGCGATAGGCAATGTCAAGCAAGGCCTGGTGGTCCTGGCACAAGCGGATCGCTTCACGCAGTTTCGGGTTGTCGAATGGCGGGCTGTCCATCTGCATCCGCGCAACGCCGGTTTGGGCGGTGACGGCTTCGTAGAGCACGAGGTCGGGGATTTTGTCCACAACATCGATCTGCTCGACGAAGGTCTCATAGACGAGATCGACCTGACCCGATGCCAGGGCGGCAAGACCCGCCGACGCGTCGTCGCCGTGGTCGACGTACTGGATCTCATCGAGCAGCACTTCCTCGCCCCAATAGTCGGCGGGGTTGCGTTTCGCCAACTCGACCTTTTCACCCACCGCATATGATTTCAGCGAGTAGGGGCCGGTTCCAACCGGATTTTTGGAAAGGTCGCCGCCGTCGTCTTCGAACCCGCGATGGACGATCGCGGTCGGGTAGTTGTAGAGATTTTCCGGCACGGCAAGCTCGGCCCGATTTAGATTTAACCGGACGGTGTGGCTGTCGACCTTTTCGACCGCACCCGGCGTCATGCTTTTGGACATGACGGCTTTGCCGTTCTTGTCTTTCTTGCCGGTATCGGTGGTCGTGACCATCGACGAAAATAGGCCGAGGTTCGACGAACCCGTCTTCGGGCTGAGCCAGCGCTCAAAGTTGAACGCGATATCGTCGGCATTAAACTCGTCACCGTTCGACCACTTGACGCCTTTGCGGAGGTTCAGTGTCCAGGTTTTGAGGTCGTCCGAGGCTGCCCAACCTTCCAGCAGGTACGGGCGGGTAACGTTATCGGCGCCGGTGATGGTCGCGTACTCAACGATCTGACGCGCGACGTTGGATTTTTCCGTCCAATCGAACCTAGCCGGATCGGTCATCTCTTGGGCGCGCATCGATACTCTGAGTTTTCCACCCTTTTTGCCGGCGGCGCGGGCTTGCGGGATGGCGTAGTCGCCGGTCAATTTTCCAGCCATCGCGTAAGCGGCCGACGCGGATACGCCCAATAGGGTCGCGGTGCGGAGAAATTCGCGGCGGTCGATCTCACCTTTTCTCAGTTGCTCGGCGAGCTCCGGCACGTAAGCATGAACTTTGCGGGGTTTATCTGACATAAGCCATGTACCTCCCTTGGCTTGTTCCAGGCGGGCTCGAAGGACTTGTTGTTATCGCCGGCGCAACTTGTGCCTCACAATACGTCGCGGCACCGGATTGGTCGGTCCCCGAGCCGGGGCTGCCTCTATTATAGCTGGCTACCCCGTCAAAAAAAGGATTGATCGGTCAACGTCTCGCGCAGCGGTGATTTGATCGTAATAGCCGCCGATGGCATCCTATCGCCCCGGCGACTATCCCGAGGATGCAGCGTGCGATTGTTCCTGGCCGCTTTGTTCTGTTGTGCAGCTATCTTGGTCGTTTCGCCCGTCGACGCTGATGTTGAAGACGGCGCCGCCGCTTTGGAGCGGGGCGAACTTCATATCGCCTATCGTGAGTTCAAATCAATGGCCGACCTCGGGGATACCGAGGCCATGGTGCGCCTTGGTCTGCTCTACTCGGAAGGAAGAGGAATTCCGCGGGACTACCTTGAAGCCCGCGGTTGGTATCGGCGCGCCGCTGATCTAGGTGATCGGCGCGCGATGTATTTGCTCGGGACGCTGTACGGAGAAGGCAAGGGAGTCACCCAGGACTATCTTGAGGCGCTGCGCTGGTATGTCCGGGCGACAGCAAAACGTGAGCTCGACGCGAGCCGCTACGAGGGACTCAGCCCCCGGATCGCTGCATGCCTGCCTTCCCACCTCCATCCAACCAGTCGCGCGTTTCTCGAATATTGGTATCACGGCGCAATGAGCACGCCAGATTTCCTCAGGTGGTTCCATATGCCCAATTCATCGTATCTCGGCGTCGGGCAGTGCGTCATCGCAGTGGTCTCAGGGGCTTAAGCCGAACGACGCTATTTCGACGTCGCAATGAACACGCCGTCCCAGTCTTCGGGCGGCGGGTCGGTCTCGTAAGCATCGAGGCGTTCGTCGTAGAGGTCGTAAAGAACCTCAAGATCGCCATCAAGCGCCCGGCATTTCTTGACCAGGGCGCGCGCTTCGTCGAAATGCTTGCTGCGATAGGCATCGAGCATCTTGATGTGCTCGGCCGACAATTCCTTGAAGTTCGGCTGCTGGGCTTTTTCGGCGTCGCCAAGCAATGAGAAGATGTGGACCGCTTCCTTCTTGCCCTTGACCGCGATGAGGTCGAGTTCGATGACCGCGTAGTCAGGCGCCCGCTTGTAAGTTTCCTGGCCGATAACGATGCCAACGCCATAATTCTTTGACTGGCCTTCGAGGCGAGCCGCCAGATTCACTGCATCACCGAGCACCGAATAGTCGAACCGCTGTACGGACCCCATGTTGCCGACACAGACCTCGCCTGAGTTGAGGCCGATGGCCGATATTGATCGGAAAGAACTTGCGCCCTTCATCTTCGGCTTGCTGCTTAATCTCCGCGTTCACGCCTTCCAGCGCGGTGAACATGGCCAGTGCCGAATCGTTGCCATTGGCCGCGTGCTGGTCGTCGTCGAGCGGCGCATTCCAAAACGCCATGATGCAATCGCCCATATATTTATCGATGGTGCCGCGGCGGCTCAGGATCATGTCGGTCATCGGCGTCAGGAACTGATTGATCAATTGGGTCAGCCCCTGCGGATCCTCTTTGAATTGTTCGGAGATCGCGGTGAAACCACGAATATCGGCAAACAGCAGCGTCATGTCCCGCATCTCGCCACCGAGCACGAGGCGGTCGGGTTCCTCGGCCAGCTGCTCGACCAAAGCCGGCGACATGTAGTGACTGAAAGCATCGCGCACCTGCGCTTTCTCGGCCTCGGTGCGCAGGTAGTTAAGCAATGTACTGGCGAGAAAGATGGTGATGGCGGCGAGTGAAGGAATGACCGGGTCGAGCAACCACAGTTGCTCGGTGAACAGATACCAAGAGGCGTAGGACACTCCGACGATCGCGCCCAGTCCGAGCAAGGCGCTCCAGCCACCGCCCAAACGCGGAATTAGCACGATCAGGATCAGGCCCAACACAATGAGATAAATTATTTCGGCGCCATAGGCCCAATCCGGCCGCTCGAGGAAATGGCCGAGGAGCATTTGCTCTATCGCCTGGATGTGCACCTCAGCGCCTGCTGCGGCCGCGGTTAGCGGCGTCGACCGGATGTCCTGCAGGCCGGCGGCACTGGTTCCGACAATGATGATGTTGCCGGCAATTTTCTGCGGATCGACGCTCCCGTCTAGAACCTTCCAGGCCGATACATAACGTTCGGGAATGGTTCCGGTATCATGGATCCAGATCCGCCCCAGCGGATCGGTCGGGACTTCGATGCGTCCAATCTTGATGGTGTTCAATCCCGTTGATTCGCCAAACGCGGTTTCGCCGCTGGCACCCGACGATTTGAGGATGAACGTGCGCGCCCCTTGGGCGAGGCGCAGGGCTTCGGCCGATAATGACGGGTAGAGCCTGTCGCCGAGACGCACAAACAGGGGAACGCGACGAATGATGTTGTCGGTTTCTGCAATCAGGTTAAAGCTGCCGTTGCCGAGTGCTGCATCTTCGATCGGCTTGAGATTGACCACGGCGCCGCTAAAGGAGGGAATGAACGGTTTGGGATCGTCGCCAGCGGTCGCAAAGGATCCCTTTTGCGCGGGCGCTCGTTCGGAGTCGACGTCGGAAAGGACGAACCCGGCGATAACGTTGCCGGCCTGGCCAATAATATCGGCGAAAATCGCGTCGTGATCGGGAAGCCCGTCAGATTTCGCCCGCAGCGCATCGATCTCAGGTGTGCTTGGCCACACCGGCAGGATATTGGCCGGGGAGGTGCGGTCGGGTTCTGCGAACACGATATCGAACACAACCAGACCCGCGCCCATATTGGCCAGTCGCGCGATCAATTCTGCAAAAACGGTGCGTGGCCAGGGGAACTGGCCAATCCGGGCCAGGCTTTCGTCGTCGATATCGAGCAGTCGGACCGGTTGCGGTTCATAGATCCGCGGTGCGGCCCGCATGAAGACGTCGAAAACCTTGAGTTGAAGTTCGCCAACGACGGGAACGTAGACCCGGAACGCTACAATACCGAGCAGCAGCAGAAACGGGACGATGTAGTGCAGCCAGCCTCTAAGAGTCCGACTCGAAACTCTATGTTTGATAACAGTACCTTGCGAGCCGCCTTGTGAGGAGTCGGATGTTGGCGACAAGAATCCATGCCTGTGCGGAGGCGATTGATTTCTCCCAATCCTTGGCCAGTCGACGGCATCGGTTGAGCCAGGCGAAGGTCCTCTCGACGACCCATCGTCTGGGCAGGAGCTCGAAGCCCTGGGCGGTGTCTGAGCGCTTGATGATCTCGAGCTTCCAGCGGCCGATGTCCTCAAGGGCGCCCTCGAGTTTCGGTCCCGCGTAGGCGGCGTCGGCGAAGAGGTGACGCAGCCGGGGGAAGCGATGACGGATCGATTTGAGGACCTCGGGCGCGCCGTCGCGGTCCTGGATATCGGCTGCGTGCACGATCAGGCCGACCAGCAGGCCGAGTGTATCGGTGACGATGTGACGCTTGCGGCCCTTGATCTTCTTGCCGGGGAAAGCGCGTCATAGCCCCGAACACCACCGCTTTCCGTGGTTTTCACGCTCTGGCTGTCGATCACCCCGGCGCTCGGGCCGGCCTCGCGTCCTTCCAGCTCCCGGGCCGCCATGACCAGGTGATGGTTGATGCTCTCCAGCAGGCCGTTGGAGCGCCAGTCGTAGAAATAGCGCTGGACCGTGGAAGGCGGAGGGAAGTCGTTCGGCAACATCGCCCACTGGCAGCCCGTCGAGGCCATGTACATGACCGCATCCATGACATGGCGCAGGTCCGTCGTCCTCGGCCGGCCGATCTTCTTGCGCGGCGGCATGAGCGGCGCGATCAACGCCCACTCTCGATCCGTCAGGTCGCTTGCGTAGCGCCCGCCACGGCGCTCATAATTCGGGCGAGTGATTTCGGTCCACATGTTGTGCCTCCTCGTTTGCTTTGACACAACCGAGTAAGCCACAACCGACTGAAATCACTCAACTAGTTTCGGGTTGGCCTCTAAGTCGCGTCATCGCTCTTGCCACCGATCTCGGGCACCGCCGTGCGGATTGCCGAAAAGTCGCGGACATTGCCGCCAACAATCCCTATTTTAGCAGAACCGCGCGACCAACGGAAAATCCTGCCTGCCTCCTCGATGCTCGTTCTCGTTTCTTTTGTCGGTACCCGGTAAGCGTTTTGGATCACGTTTTTCATCGTCACACGCGTAACCATCTGCCGGTCGCGGTTGCCGGCGACGGTATGTATATCGTCGATCGTGAGGGCCGCCGGTATCTCGACGGCTCGGGCGGCGCCGCGGTGTCAGTACTGGGTCACAGCGATCCCGACGTGCGCCGGGCGATCAAAGCACAAGTCGACAGCCTGGCGTTCGCCCATACCGGCTTCTTCACGACCGAGGTCGTTGAGGAACTCGCCGACCACCTTATCGCCGCCGCGCCGCCGGGCATGGATCGGGTCTATTTCCTAAGCGGCGGTTCAGAGGGGATCGAGACCGCACTCAAGATGGCGCGGCAATACTTCATTGAAATCGGCGAACCTCAGCGCACCCGCTTTATCTCACGCCGCCAGAGTTACCACGGCAATACCCTCGGCGCGCTCTCGGTGGGCGGTAACATGGCGCGCCGCGAACCGTTTGCGCCACTGTTGTTCGACACCAAGCACATCGCCCCGTGCTACGCCTATCGCGAGCAACAGGCGGGCGAAAACGAGCAAGCCTATGGGCTGCGCGCGGCGGCCGAGCTGGAGCAGGCGTTGCTCGATGTTGGGCCAGACTCGGTGATCGGTTTTGTGGCTGAACCGGTGGTTGGCGCCACCCTCGGCGCGGTCCCGGCGGCGGAAGGTTACCTGCGCCGCATTCGCGAGATCTGCGATCGCTACGGGGTGTTGCTGATCCTCGACGAAGTGATGTGCGGGATGGGGCGCACTGGAACCCTGCACGCGTGCGAACAGGACGGGGTCGCACCGGATTTGCTGATAAGCGCCAAGGGTCTGGGTGCCGGTTATCAGCCGATCGGCGCGGTGATGGTTGCCGCCAAGCTGTTCGATGCCTTCCGCGACGGATCCGGCTATTTCCAGCACGGGCACACCTATATCGGTCATGCCACGGCCTGTGCCGCGGCGCTGGCGGTTCAAAAGGCGATCGTCGACCGCGATCTGCTAACCAACGTGCGAACCATGGGGGCGGCGCTCGACGCCGCGCTGCATGAGCGCTTCGGCAATCACCATCATATCGGGGACATCCGCGGGCGCGGGTTGTTTCACGGTATCGAGTTGGTCGCCGATCGCACAACGAAGGAGCCGTTTGATGTCGCGGCGGGTTTGCACACGCGCATCAAACAGGAAGCAATGGCACGAGAACTGATCGTCTATCCCGGCGGCGGCACGGTTGATGGTACCCGCGGCGATCATGTCCTGATCGCGCCGCCGTTTATCGCCAAGCAACATCACATTGACACGATCGTCGATCGGCTTGGTGACGCCGTGGATGCCGCGATCGCGGCGGCTGGTGTCCGACGATGAACACCGCAGCCCCCGTTGTCATCGCCGTGGCACCGAACGGCGCCCGTAAAACCAAGGCAGACCATCCAAGGTTGCCCATTTCACCGGATGAAATCGTCGCCGACGCGGAGGCTTGCCTAGCCGCGGGCGTGTCGATGATCCATCTCCACGTCCGCGACGCCGATGATCAACACACGTTGGATCCCACCACCTACCGCGGTGCCATCGACGCGTTGCACGATGCCGTCGGCGATACTCTGGTCGTGCAAATGACCACCGAGGCGGTTGGCCGCTATACGGCGGCTGAACAGATCGATGCGGTGCAAGCCGTGACACCGGAAGCGGTGTCGATCGCGTTGCGGGAAATTGTGCCAGATGCCGCCAGTGAGGATCCTGCCGGCGCATTTTTTCACTGGCTTACCGAACGCCAGGTGTTGGCACAATTCATACTATATGCCCCCGAAGAGGTCGCGACTTACGTCGACCTGCGCGAGCGCGGCGTCATCCCCGGTGGCGAGCACAGCGTGCTGTTCGTATTGGGGCGCTACACAACCGACCAGCAGTCTTCGCCGAGCGACATTGTCCCATTCGTCGAGAGATATGCCGAGTTGCAGGTCCGGGTTCCGTGGATGATCTGCGCGTTTGGTCAGCGCGAAGCCGAGTGTATCGCTGCGGCGATCGAAATGGGCGGCCATGCCAGAGTGGGTTTCGAGAACAATCAGTTGCGCCGCGATGGCAGCGTTGCCGCCAGCAACGCCGATGCGGTAGCCGACGCAGCCGCCGTTGCCCGCGTATCGGGTCGCCCGATCGCGGATGCCGCGACCGCGCGCGACGTGCTCGGCGGACGCCTATCGACGTCGGCCTAACCCGGCCCGTTGCCCGCGACGGCGACCCGTCATAGAGTGGCGGCAGACAAATACAAGATTGAGGAGGACGTTATCGTGAAAAAACTAGCTCTAACTGTATTCGCTGCGGCCCTCGCAGGCGGCGCCTTCGCACTCGCGTCACCGGCCGAAACGCAAGCTCAGCAAAAGTTCATCACCATTGGTACCGGCGGGGTAACCGGTGTGTACTATCCAACCGGCGGTTCGATCTGTCGGCTCGTCAACAAGAACCGCAAGACGCACGGCATTCGCTGCACGGTCGAAAGCACGGGTGGCTCGGTCTACAACATCAACACGATCCGGGCCGGCGAACTCGATATGGGCGTTGCCCAATCGGATTGGCAGTTCCACGCCTATCACGGATCCAGCAAGTTCAAGGCCAAGGGGGCTTTTGAAGGACTGCGAGCGGTGTTCTCGGTCCATCCGGAACCCTTCACCGTCGTCGCGCGTGCCGACTCCGGGATCAAGCATTTCAACGATCTCAAAGGCAAGCGCGTCAACATCGGTAATCCCGGCTCGGGTCAACGCGGCACCATGGAAGTCGTGATGGAAGCGCTCGGATGGTCGAAAAGCGACTTCGCACTTGCGTCTGAGCTGAAGTCCGCCGAGCAATCATCGGCCCTGTGCGACAATAAGATTGACGCCATGGTGTTCACGGTTGGCCACCCCAGTGGATCGATCAAGGAAGCCTCGTCGTCATGCGATAGCGTTATTGTCGAGGTGTCGGGAGCAGTGATCGACAAGCTCGTGAACAACAACTCCTACTACCGCCATGCGACGATTCCCGGCGGGATGTATCGCGGCAGCCCCAGCGATGTCAAAACGTTTGGCGTTGGTGCAACGTTCGTCACGTCGACGGATGTGGCCACCGATACGGTTTATCACGTTGTCAAAGCGGTCTTCGAGAATTTCGATCAATTCAAGAAACTGCACCCGGCATTCGGTGTGTTGCAAAAGAACCAGATGGTCAAAGACGGCCTGTCGGCTCCGCTACATGACGGCGCAGCCAAGTACTACAAAGAAGCAGGCTTGATGTAAGCTGATGTGGGAGCGGCGGTTGCCGCTCCCATCTTTCCCCGTGGGTGGCACACTCGAGACGACTGCGGGTTGCTAAGCCGCCGACGCGAAGGAGGTGACGATGTCATTGAGAATCGTCCTGTCCTTGTCCGGATTGCTAGCCATACTGCTCTTCGCAACGATGCCGGGTCGTCCAGCCAGCGCCCAGGATCTACTGGTTGGTTCGGGCGAACGGGGTGGCGTTTACCACCAAACGGCACGCGCGCTGTGTCGCGTACTCAACCGCGAAGATGGAACGACCTGCGGGGCTCTCGTCACATCCGGGGCGCTGTTCAATCTCGATAATGTGCGTGGCGGCGCGATCGAATTCGGCATTGTGCCCTCCGATCTCCAATTTCACGCGATTAAGAAAAGCGGCGCGTTTGAATTTGTCGACGCAACTTACGGAAATATTCGGTCGGTACTGTCGCTTCATGGCGAGCCACTGACCCTAATCGCGCGGCGCGATTCGGGAATTCGTGGGCTCCAGAATCTTGCCGGCAGCCGTATCAATATAGGTAGCCCGGTGATCGGCCGAGCGAGATTTGATGACGATGCTCATGACGGCTCAGGGATGGACCCGCGCGACCTTTAGTCTGACGCAGGAACTGCCGGTCGATCAGCAATCGCTATCGCTCTGCCATGGCCGGGTCCAAGCGATGGTGTATTACGGAACCCATCCAAATGCGGCGTTAGACCAGACGACCTCGCTATGCGATGCGACCCTCGTCAATATTGTCGGACCGGCCATCGACAAACTGATCGCTGCCAATCCTTATTTGTCAAAACAGACAATACCGAGCGGTACTTACACGAGCGTCGGCGATCGCGTCGATACGTTTGGTACAACCGTTACCGTCATCACCTCTGCCGAGGTCGACGATGGCACGGTACGCGATCTAGTCCGGTCCATTGTGGTCAACTTGCCGACGTTGGCCCGCATCCATCCCGCGTTCAATTCACTCGAGCCTGGGGTCATGGCACGCCGCGGCCTAACCGCGCCGCTACACGATGGTGCGGTGCGCTACTTTAGCGAAATTGGAATCATGTAGTTCTTGGGGCCGCCTCGCGTTGGCGAGGAATGTATGGGGGAAATCGAGGCATGAGTGACTCAGCGGTAGACCAACAGAGCCTCGACGCGGCCGACTCGATCGTTGCCGAAGCCGATACGGGCGGCCGTAGTCCAAGCGGTGTCTCCGCGAGGGTTCTGCTGATTGTCCCGTTCATCTGGTCGGTATTCCAGCTTTGGTATGCCTCGCCGTTGCCGTTCATGCTGCGGGTCGCGGTGCTCAACGACACCGAGGCACGTGCGATCCATCTTGCGTTTGCGATCTTCCTCGCATTCCTGTCGTTCCCCGCATTGAAGCGTTCGCCGCGTCATTTCATCCCGATCCAAGATTGGGTTTTGGCGATTGTCGGCGCCCTCGCGGCCGCTTACCTCTTTTTGTTCTACGAGGCGCTATCGGATCGTCCCGGCGATCCCACCACCTACGACGTCGTCGTCGCGGTTATTGGATTGGTGATTTTGCTCGAAGCGACCCGTCGCGCCCTGGGCCCGCCACTCATGGTCGTCGCGATCGTGTTTCTCGTTTACACGTTTGCAGGCCCGTTGATGCCAGACATCATCGCCCATAAGGGTGCCAGCCTGAATAAAGGCATGTCCCACTTCTGGCTCTATACCGAAGGGGTCTTTGGTGTCGCCCTTGGTGTGTCAACCAGCATGGTGTTTTTGTTCGTGTCGTTTGGCTCGCTGCTGGAGCGCGCGGGCGGCGGCAACTATTTCATTCGCATCGCCTTTGCTTCGCTCGGTCACATGCGCGGAGGTCCGGCCAAGGCGGCCGTCATTTCATCGGCCCTGACCGGACTGATTTCTGGTTCGTCGATTGCCAATGTGGTGACCACGGGCACATTTACGATTCCATTGATGCGGCGGGTCGGCTTCTCGGCTGAGAAGGCCGGTGCTGTCGAAGTGGCGTCGTCGACCAACGGTCAACTAACGCCCCCCATCATGGGCGCGGCGGCATTTCTGATGGTGGAGTTCGTCGGCATTCCGCTGATCGAAGTGATGAAACACGCGTTCCTGCCGGCGATCATCTCCTACATCGCGCTGGTTTACATCGTCCATCTGGAGGCGGTGAAGGCGGATATGAAAGGTTTGCCGCGCGCAACTGAATCACCGCTGATGCAGAAGCTGATCAGTTTCGTGTTCACGATCATCGGCCTTATCGTGCTGTGCGGTGCCGTTTACTACGGGCTTGGCTGGCTTAAGCCGGTTGCAGGTAAGGCGACACCGTGGATCGCAACCGTGTTGCTGTTCGTCGCCTATATAGCCCTGGTCCGGTACGCAACGAGCGTCCCCGAACTTAGCACCAGCACCGACATCTCGGTGTGCCCGGAAACCGGTCCCACGGTTAAGGCGGGCCTTTATTATCTGCTGCCGGTCGGCGTGCTAGTCTGGTGCCTAACAGTGGAACGACTTTCCCCCGGATTGTCGGCTTTTTGGGCAACCGTGTTCATGATCATCATCGTCGCGACCCAGCGGCCCCTCCTGGCTTACTTTCGCCAAAGTGGGGACATCAACGCAGCCGCGATGCAAAGCCTCGCCGACGCTAGGGACGGCATGATCTCAGGGGCGCGCAACATGATCGGCATCGGCGTCGCGACCGCCGCCGCGGGCATCATCGTTGGTACGATTACGCTAACCGGAATAGGTCAGGTGATGACGGAGTTCGTTGAATTGATCTCCGGCGGCAGCCTTATGCTCATGCTGATCTTCACCGCGGTGATCTGTCTGATCCTCGGCATGGGTCTGCCGACCACCGCTAATTACATCGTGGTGTCGTCGCTGATGGCGCCGGTCATCGTCAATCTCGGTGCCGCCAGTGGCCTGATCGTGCCGCTGATCGCGGTCCACCTGTTCGTGTTCTATTTCGGCATTCTTGCCGACGATACGCCACCGGTAGGGCTCGCCGCGTTCGCGGCGGCTGCGATCTCGGGGGGAGACCCGATCAAGACCGGTATCCAGGGCTTCACCTACGATATTCGCACCGCAATTCTGCCGTTCATGTTCATCTTCAACACCCAGTTGCTGATGATCGGCATCGATAACGTTTTCGAATTCTTCCTCGTGGTGATCACGGCAGTCCTGGCCATGCTTGCGTTTGCTGCAGCGACGCAGGGCTACTTCTTGGTCAAGAACCGGATCTGGGAGACCGTCGCCCTGGTCCTGGTCGCCTTTACGTTGTTCCGACCTGGGTTTTGGTGGGACATGGTTTACGAACCGATCGTGTCGACCGATGCGGCGCAAATCATTGAAGTGGCAGAGCGCTCTCCGCCCGACGCCGATATTCAGCTTCGTATAGCCGGCGTTACTATCGAGGGAGACGAGGTCACGAAGGTTGTGGTGCTACCGCTCGGCGATGCCGGTCCCGGTGCAGACCGACTTAGCAATGCCGGTTTCGAAATCCGCAAAGAGGATAGCAAGATCATTATCGACAACATCGTTTTTGGCAGTGCCGCCGAGAAATCCGGCCTCGACTTTGATTTCGAGATCGTTGGCATTCTCGTTGCGGCGGACCGCCCGCCGAAGGAACTGATGTTTGTTCCGGCGCTCGTTCTCTACCTGCTTGTATTCATGATGCAGCGCCGCCGGCGCCCGCGCGAGCCCGCTTCTGCGATGGCATAGGGAGAACGAGATGTACAACAACATTCTCCTGACGGTCGATCTCAACCAGGAGAGCTCCTGGGCGAAAGCCCTGCCTATCGCGATTGGGTACTGTCAGGCGTTCGAGGCGCGTCTCCACGTGATGACGGTCATCCCGGATTTTGGGATGCCCATCGTGGCCGGATATTTCCCCGATGATTTTGCCAAGAAGGCGCTAGCTGAGACCAAGAAACACCTTGACGCGTTCGTCAAAGACAAGGTGCCGAACGAGGTGTCTGCCGCTGTAATCATTCGTCAAGGCACCGTGTATGAGGTGATTCTTGCGGTTGCCAAGGGTATCGATGCCGACCTCATTGTCATGGCCTCGCATCGGCCCGAGCTTAAGGATTATTTGCTCGGTCCCAACGCCGCGCGCGTCGTGCGGCATGCCGATCAGTCGGTCCTGGTCGTGCGTTAAGCGCTGGATATTCGGCCTTAGAGGCCAACCCGAAACTAGTTGAGTGATTTCAGTCGGTTGTGGCTTACTCGGTTGTGTCAAAGCAAACGAGGAGGCACAACATGTGGACCGAAATCACTCGCCCGAATTATGAGCGCCGTGGCGGGCGCTACGCAAGCGACCTGACGGATCGAGAGTGGGCGTTGATCGCGCCGCTCATGCCGCCGCGCAAGAAGATCGGCCGGCCGAGGACGACGGACCTGCGCCATGTCATGGATGCGGTCATGTACATGGCCTCGACGGGCTGCCAGTGGGCGATGTTGCCGAACGACTTCCCTCCGCCTTCCACGGTCCAGCGCTATTTCTACGACTGGCGCTCCAACGGCCTGCTGGAGAGCATCAACCATCACCTGGTCATGGCGGCCCGGGAGCTGGAAGGACGCGAGGCCGGCCCGAGCGCCGGGGTGATCGACAGCCAGAGCGTGAAAACCACGGAAAGCGGTGGTGTTCGGGGCTATGACGCGGGCAAGAAGATCAAGGGCCGCAAGCGTCACATCGTCACCGATACACTCGGCCTGCTGGTCGGCCTGATCGTGCACGCAGCCGATATCCAGGACCGCGACGGCGCGCCCGAGGTCCTCAAATCGATCCGTCATCGCTTCCCCCGGCTGCGTCACCTCTTCGCCGACGCCGCCTACGCGGGACCGAAACTCGAGGGCGCCCTTGAGGACATCGGCCGCTGGAAGCTCGAGATCATCAAGCGCTCAGACACCGCCCAGGGCTTCGAGCTCCTGCCCAGACGATGGGTCGTCGAGAGGACCTTCGCCTGGCTCAACCGATGCCGTCGACTGGCCAAGGATTGGGAGAAATCAATCGCCTCCGCACAGGCATGGATTCTTGTCGCCAACATCCGACTCCTCACAAGGCGGCTCGCAAGGTACTGTTATCAAACATAGAGTTTCGAGTCGGACTCTTAGAGGTAACCGAGGTCGCGCCACACCGCGTAGTTCTGGCGGAAATTGGTCAGCGAGGTCGCGGCCCGCTTGAAGTTCGCGTCTTTGGCTGATTCTTCGCCGACAACGGTCAACCACTGTTTCCGGAACTCGGCCAGCAGGCGTGGCGACCATTTGTGAAATTGAACGCCCGCCGCTCTCAGCTCTGCCAGAACGCGGCCCTGCGCTGCCTCGCTCTCCGCCAGCGTATGCTGCAAGTTATCGCCACAACCGCTCTCGATCAGGAGACGTTGCTGGTCGCTGAGCGCATCCCACTTGCTACGGTTTATTAACAGTTCAACCAACGTCGCCTGTTGGTGCCATCCGGGAAAGTAGTAATGGCCGGCGACACGGTCGAAAAAGTGCTGGGCATCGATCGCTGGTGTCGCATATTCCGCCGCATCCAACGCGCCCGACTCCAGCGCCTCATAGACGTCTCCGGTGGGTAGGGTGGGGACAGCGCCAAGTTTCGCGAGGATTCGAGCGCCGAGCCCGTAATAGCGAACCTTTAGCCCGCGAAAATCTCGAACGGATTTGATCTCCTTGCTGAACCAACCCGACGCGTCGGCGGAAATCACCGCGCAAGGCAAACCTCTAACGCCATGAACCGCGTAAATATCGTCATAGATCGCCTGCCCGCCGCCGAACTTTAACCAAGCGAGAAATTCGCTGGGAGGTGGGCCGAACGGAACCCCGCTGAAGAACGAGGCGGCCGGAATCTGATTGCTCCAATAAGTGGATAAGGCCCAACCGGCATCAACTTGACCGGTTCGTACGGCATCAAAGATTCCAGCAACCGGTACCGAGCTGCCGGGTTCAACGAATTGAACGACGAATTCGCCGCCCGAGAGTTGCGAAACGAGGTCGGCAAACCGCTGCCCCCCCGTTCCGAGTTGCAGGACCTCGCCTTGAAATGCGCTCGCCATGCGCCAAGTCACCGCCATCTTTTTAGCTGCTGAAGCCGCTGCCGGCTGCTGTGCGTTTGGCTCGGTGCTGGACGTAGGCCGTAACGAGAACGATCCCAATGCGATCAGAATGCCGATCACCAACCCAAACATCACGCCGTAGGCGATCTTGGTCACATTGCCGGCACCGATCGGGGCTGTGGCTTCAGTCCCTTTGTCGGTCGGCGGGGCTGTCGACGTTGACTTGGGGTCCGACGACGGTTTCTGTCCGCCGTCACTCGCGTCTCGCGAATCGCTCATAATGGTGTCTTGATTGTTCTCGGGCTTGGTGACGGCAGTCTATCGACGGTAGAAACGGTTGCCAATCGTCGCCTCTAATATGGGTGGTTCTTGAACCATATGGGTGGTTCTTGAACCACCCACTTCGGTCATGCATGCTCTTGGCGGCGGGCCGGCCAGGCACATGGGGTAGGTAAAATGGTTGCCGGAACGGCGCAACTAGAAACAGTAGAATCCAGCGAAGAGCTCTTGGTAGCGGCCCGCGGACGTTGGGATGTCACCAGCGTTGCACCGATCGAACGACGTCTGCGCGAGCTGCGACCGGTTTCCACGTCGGTAATCTCGATCGATCTCGCGCAGTTGGAGGAGTTGGATACGATTAGGGCATGGTTGTTGTATCGCACGCAACGAGATCTGCGGGCGGCGGGATTCCAGGCCGAGCTTCGAAACGTAAGCGTTGATCATCTCCTGCTGATTGAAGAGGTCTCGGCTAACGATCAGCCATGCGAGATTGAACCACCCCGGGGCAGCCCTCTCCTCAACGTAATTCGGCACGTCGGTGCCGCGACCGCGGATATCGCGGCCGAAACTGTTGAACTCATCAGTTTTCTTGGCAGCATTTTCACTGCTGCGGCGCATGTTTTAGTGCGGCCGAAACGGTTGCGGTTTACGTCGCTCGTTTATCACATGGAGGAAGTTGGGCTTAACGCGATTCCAATCGTCGCTTTGATTTCGTTCCTGATAGGCGTCGTTCTCGCCTATCAGGGGGCGACTCAGCTCCGACAATTTGGTGCGGAAGTGTTCGTCGTTGATCTGGTCGCCATCTCCATCTTGCGCGAAATCGGCATTCTCCTCACAGCGATTATTATCGCCGGTCGATCGGGTAGTGCCTTCACGGCCCAAATCGGGTCAATGAAGGTGAATGAGGAAGTCGATGCGATGCGCACGCTTGGCCTGGAGCCCATAGAAATACTCGTTCTCCCCCGGGTTCTGGCGCTCGTCATTTCGCTGCCGCTGCTAACCTTTGTTGCAGATCTTATGGGGCTGCTCGGCGGCGGACTGATGGCCTGGGTAACTCTCGATATATCGCCCGCCGTCTACATCGAGCGCCTGAATCAATAGGTCGGTCTATGGAGTTTCTTTATCGGGTTGATCAAAGCGCCGGTGTTTGCGTTCATCATTGCCATGATCGGCTGCTTCGAGGGGTTGAAAGTCGTCGGCAGTGCGGAGAGCGTTGGTCAACAGACGACCCGCGCCGTCGTTGAGGCGATCTTCCTGGTCATCGTTTTCGACGCGATTTTCTCGATATTCTTTGCCTTTGTCGGGGTTTGATGTGGCCGACGGCAACGACATCATCATCAAGGTCCGCGGGCTGACGAATCGGTTTGGACGACAGGTGGTTCATGACGGTCTCGATCTTGACGTGCGCCGGGGCGAGATTCTCGGTGTGGTCGGAGGATCCGGAACCGGAAAGTCGGTTCTCCTACGCACCATCGTTGGATTGATTCGGCCGGTTGCCGGAAAGATCGAAGTATTCGGGCAGGATGTGGCGCAACCGGTGATCGGCGATGATCAACGAAGGCCACAGGAACGCTGGGGCGTGTTGTTTCAGGACGGCGCATTATTTAGCTCGCTAACGGTGGCCCAGAACATTGAAGTGCCGATCAAAGAGCACACGGATGTGCCTCAGACGCTCATGAATGAAATCGCAGCCTACAAAATAAGCATGGTGGGGCTTGCCGCCGATGCCGGCGCGAAATACCCGTCGGAGCTTTCTGGCGGTATGCGTAAACGGGCCGGCGATCCCGACATCTTATTCCTCGACGAACCAACGGCTCTGGGTCGCGTCCCTGGTCCTCTTTGGCGTTTGGCGCGCCTGGCCCTCGATCCCGACATCTTATTTCGACGAACCAACCGCCGGGTTAGACCCGATCGGTGCGGCGGCGTTTGACGAACTCATTAAGCGGCTTAAGCAGGCCCTTGGTCTGACGGTTTTCATGGTCACCCACGATCTGGACAGCCTGCACGCGATCTGCGACCGTATTGCGGTTCTGGCCGACAAAAAGGTGCTGCTCACCGGGCCGATGGGCGAGATGCTGGCATGTGACCACCCTTGGGTACATGAGTATTTTCACGGCCCGCGTGCTCGCGCGGCACAGATCGCTTAGGAAATCACTGTGGAAACCAAAGCGAGCCACCTCGTTATCGGTACGTTTGTTCTGATTGTTGTTGCCGGGATTTTTGGTTTTGTCATTTGGCTTGCCAAGCTCCAGATCGATCGCGAGTTTGCCGAATACTTTGTCTATTTTGACGGCACGGTTAGTGGCCTGAGCGACGGTGCCGACGTGCTGTTCGACGGGATACCCGTCGGCAGCGTCCAAGACATCCGAATCGACCCCGATAACAATGGGCGCGTCCGCGTCGACGTAGAAGTCGATGCCAACACACCCATTCGGGAAGGCTCAGTCGCTGTTCTTCAGTTCAAGGGAATCACGGGCGTTTCACAATTATTGATCGAAAGCGGACCCCAACAGAGCCCGATGCTGAAGCCGACCCCGAACAGCCAATTCCTATTATTGCCTCCAAGCCATCTCAGTTTGAGCAGATTTTCGAAGGCGCACCCGAAGTCGTCGCCAGCCTTCTTGAGTTGATCACGCGTGCCAATAATCTGCTCAACCGAGAAAACCAGCAGGCAATCTCCAACATTCTCAAGGACCTTAATACGCTTACACAACTGCGATCGCCGGTCGAGCGACCGATCTTGATACGTTGATAACGAACTTACGCGACACGACGGGAAATATTAGCGAAGCAGCCGGATCGGTAAGTGTGATCACCGATGACCTGAAAGCTCTGGTAAAAGACGCCAACCATACGCTGGCACTGACGCGTGGTGCGCTTGCCAATGCCGACCAGTTGCTGGATGAGGATGTACGCGCACTCTTCGTCGAGGCGCGCCGAACAAGTAAGGCGGCCACCAGGCTTACCGATGAAGCGGGTTCGTTGGTCGCTGAGAATCTGCGTCCGCTAAACGAATTTGCCACCGACGGATTGAACGACTTCACCGGGTTGGTGCGGGAGATGCGAGAACTCGTGGCCGCATTGACGCGCGTCTCGGAAAAAATCGAATCGGATCCCGCGCGCTTTTTCTTCGGCGATTCACAACAAGGTTTTCAAGCCCAATGATCGCATTTCGATCTCGACCGAATCTCGCAGTTTTTCGCAGGCGGCTGGTGGCGTCGTCGTCGATCCTCTGGCTTGCTGCAATAGCTGGATGCGGCCTATCTCTTCCCGGGCAGGGAGAAGCGCCTAAGCTCTACACGTTGTCGCCAAAGAGCACGTTCGACCAAGCGTTGCCCCGCGCCGATTGGCAACTGGTCGTGGACATTCCAGTCGCAGCCGGCGGCCTCAACACGAACCGCATCGCGCTGCAAACCAAGCCGATCGAGATGCAATACTACGCGCTTGCGCAATGGACTGAGACCGCGCCGCAAATGGTGCAAACCCTTCTCGTCGAGTCGTTTGAGAATACCGGCAAGATCGTCGCTGTTGGGCGACAAGCGATCGGCCTTCGTTCCGACTTCAACCTAAAGAGCGAACTGCGGGAGTTCCAGGCCGAGTATCCGACGGGAGTTAACGTTCCTACGATTCGTGTGCGGGTTAACGCCAAGGTCATCCGCCAGCCACAACGGGCCATCATCGCGTCGCGCAATTTCGAGCAGCGTGTTGTCTCGAGCGGCGGCAGTATGGACGATGTCGTTTTGGCCTTTGATGAAGCTCTCGGCAAGGTGCTCAAAGAGATTGTTGAGTGGACGCTCAGTAACACCTCGTGACACTGCCATCGGTCCCCTCGCTGTTATTCGATCGCCCAAATAAATAAATTCCGTCGCCGATTCCGGACATGGCTGGGTTGGGATAATCGCATTCCGTCTGCCTGACCTTAGACGCTTCTTCGCGCTTTTCGCATTTGCCAACTTAGTTCTCTGTAGGGGCATATGTCGTATCTACAAATAGGGGACCGGCGTCTCGAATACGCATGGTTCGGCTCACGTCAAACCCTTGGCCCGACCTTGGTGCTGCTTCACGAGGGCTTGGGTTCGGTTGCGATGTGGGGTGATTTTCCAGACGCGCTCAACGAGTCCACCGGCCTGCCGGTATTTGCGTATAGCCGACATGGCTATGGCGGCTCCGATCCTCTGACCGAGGGTTTCGGAGTCGACTATATGCACCGCGAGGCGTTGACGATTTTGCCGGCCGTCCTCAAACAAGCCGAGATCGCGAAACCAATTCTATTCGGCCATAGCGACGGCGCGTCAATCGCATTGATCTACGCGGGAAGCAGTTCCGATCCTCGCCCACTTAAGCTTGTGCTCGAGGCGCCGCACGTTTTTGTCGAGGATATTTCAGTTTCTGGCATCGAGGTGGCACGAACCGGGTACGAAAACGGTCGCTTGCGATCTGCCCTTGAGCGCTACCATGGCGCCAACACCGACAGCATTTTTTGGGCCTGGAATCGGATCTGGCTCAATCCGGCTTTTCGGTCCTGGAATATCGAGCCCTGTCTCTCTTCGATCAGCGTGCCGGTTCAAGTGATCCAAGGTCGTGATGACGAATATGGAACACTCGCTCAAGTTGACGCAATCACGGAGCAATGCGTCGAACCGGTCGAGAAGGTGCTGTTAGAAGATTGCGGCCATTCGCCCCACCGAGCCCAACGCAACAGTGTCCTTGAAAACGTGACACGGTTCGTGCGCTAGAGGTATTGCTGAGAAACCTGCTGGTTCGGCTCGCTCGCGCAAATTCACTGGGTTAAGTTTGGGCATGGCGACCTCGCGGCCAACGACCGCTCAGCGCCGCTATATGCGCCGCGGGTTGAAGCAACCCGGCGGCAAGCTGCCTTTGTTCGACGAACACGGTCAGCAAATCAATGTGGACACAATTCGTTCCTGCATCCGACATGGCTGGGTGGAACCGTGGTTCGCCAATCCGATCAAGCCGGACTGGGTGGTGTGCAAACTCACGGTCGCGGGGCGAACAGTGATTGATGAGCGTCGTGAAGGAGGCAAATGATGCTGACCGGAACCACCAGCAACCTAGTGCTACCGGCTGCAATTTTTCTGGGTGTTCATACTTTGGTTTCAGGAACACCCTTGCGCGGTGTGTTGGTTCGTACGATTGGTCTACGCGCGTATCTCGCACTGTTTTCTCTGACCTCTCTGGCCGGTTTGGTGTGGATGATCCTGGCCTATCGAGAGGCACCGTTCATCCCGATCTGGCAGGCGCCGGTCCTTGGATGGGTCGGCGTTCTGCTCATGCCGGTCGCACTATTATTCGCGATAGCGGGCTACACCACAAAGGGCCTAACAGCCTCGGGCGCCGGTCTGGCGGGTGTTGAAGATCTGTCGGAATCGGCAAGATCACGCGGCATCCCTTCCTGTGGTCCGTCGTTTTGTGGTCGGGTGCTCACCTGTTGGTTAATGGCGATGTCGCGTCGCTCATTTTGTTTGCCACATTCCTCATTCTTGGGCTTGTTGGTCCACTTCTGATCGATGCCAAACGGCGACGGAGTGAGCCCGAGGCGTGGGGTCGCGTTGCAGCAGTAACGTCAAACTTGCCCTTCGCCGCCGTGCTCGCCGGTCGAAACCAAGTCTCTCTTGGAGAGATCGGGTGGTGGCGAATTGCCGCAGCCGTGGTCGTTTATGTCGCGCTCCTGGTTGGACACGGCTGGATCTTCGGCGCGCCGGCGCTGAACTAAGGTTTTGATTTCGTGGTTGACAACAATCGCGCAAGGTCCAATATTTAACCAGATGGTTAAATATACAGACAAACCCTTGGATCGAACTTTTTCGGCCCTCGCGGACCCAACCCGGCGCGCAATTCTAGCGCGGCTTAGTTTGGGCTCGGCGTCGGTTGGAGAACTGGCCGAGCCGTTCGATATTTCGTTACCGGCGATTTCGCGCCATCTCCGAGCCCTCGAGGCCGCTGGGCTGCTCGTACAGCACAAGGAAGGTCGGGTGCGGCGCTGCGTGCTTAATACCCAACCGCTTGATGATGCAACCGAATGGATCGAGACGTACCGGCGCTTCTGGGAGAGTCAGTTCGATTCGCTCTCACGTTACCTCGATGAACAAGAGAAAGAGGAGAATTCCGATGGCACAAGCGGATCTGCAGACTAGTCCAGCCGCAGGCGAAACAACGCTTCAGATAAGCAGGTTGTTCAAAGCACCGCGCGACAAAGTTTATAACGCTTGGGTAGATCCCCAGGCGCTCTCGAAATGGTGGGGTCCGGAAGGCCACACCGCTGAGATAGATACGCTCGACGTTAAACCGGGTGGAGTTTATCGGACCGCGATGACGTCGCCTGAGGGCGTTGAAATGTGGGTGGGTGGTGCCTTCAACGAAGTATTGGCCAACGAGAAATTGGTCTTTACCTGGGCTTGGGAGGACAAGGACCATCCCGGCAAATCGCAGCACGAAACCAAGGTAACGATCGAGTTCAACGACGCGCCCGGCGGCACCGAAGTTCGGCTGACACATGAGCTTTTCGAAACCGCCGAGCAGCGCGATATGCATGAAATGGGCTGGAACAGCTCGTTCGTATGCCTGGCCAACACCGTCGATTAGTGATCGGACAATAGAGGGAGAAGGACATGGCGAACGAAATGCGGGAGCTCGACGACTACGAACTCAAGGACAGCGACGGCACAGTCGCGCTATCGAGTTTGTTCGGCGACCACGATCAATTGGTCGTTCTGCACAACATGGGGAAATCGTGCCCCAACTGCGCTTTGTGGGGAGATGAATTCAACGGAATGCTCGGTAAGCTCGAAAGCGTTACAGGGTTTTGCGTTGTTGGTCCTGACGACCCCGTGACCCAGGCCGACTATGCCTCGGGGCGGGGGTGGCGTTCGCGGATTTGTTCTGCTGAAGGCACCTCCTTTATCAAGGACATGGGATTCGAGAACGACAAGGGCGGCGCTCTTCCCGGAATCTCCGTGCTTAGCAAGAGCGATGGCAACCTATCGCTCGTTAAGCAAGTGAATGTGGTTAAGGACAATCGCTGCCCATCGGTGCTTGAGGTGTTCTGGATGTTAGGTGACACCGAGACGTCGAAGGTCGCATTCGGGTAGTTCAAAATCTTTGTCGTTGGCGAGCGTAACAACGCTGCAATAGGAGGAAAGAATGGCTGATGTAATTGTTTATGGACCACCGCAAAGCACGTACCTGCGGACTGTACGGATGGCTCTCGAAGAAAAAGGAGTCGCTTACGATCTCACCGAAGTCGATTTCGGGAGCGACTCACATCGCGCGCTGCACCCGTTTCTCAAGGTTCCGGCATTCCGGCACGGGGATGTGCGCCTCTACGAATCCGCCGCGATCGGCTATTACGTGAGCGCTACATTTGACGGTGTCTCGCTAACGCCGAGCGACACGTTGGGGCGGGCTCATATGCTCGGATGGATGAGTGCCACGATCGACTACATCTATCCCACCGGTATTATCGATATGGTGCTCGAGCGCGTGGTTGTGCCGATGCGTGGCGGCACCACCAATGAAGAAAAGATTGCGGCGGCAAAACCGAAATTGGCAGAACAGCTTGCTATCGTTGATGCTGCCTTGGCGTCATCAGACCATCTGGCGGGCCCGGACCTGTCTCTCGCGGATCTTTTCCTGGCGCCGATGGTTTTCTATTTGAAAGGCATTCCGGACGGCGAAGAACCGTTGGCCGGCAAAAGCAATATTGACGCCTGGTTCAACCGTATGGCATCGCGCGAATCTTTCGCCAAGACGATCCCACCAATGCCGCAGCAACAGGCTGCGCAATAACTACCCGATCTACGAGCGAGCAGGGGATGCTGCCGGCATCCCCTGATTTGGTCTTAATCGCTCGGCCACGGGAACGCAGCTAATTTGACAACTGCCTATCGCTTTTGATCTCGGCGGACGATCGAAGACCGTGTGTGCGTGTTAGACCGGGAGCGATTGCCGCTGTTCCACCTCGCGTGATCCATCTACCGGGTTTACCCCTCCTTTCTAAAGACTTTCCCTGAGTTTCGAACAGTTGCCACGAGGTTCGGCCAGGGACATATTTATCTTCGGTTGCTCCCGACGATTGGTGGGCGCGTCTAAAAAATCTTGCGTTATTCGATGTTTAGGGTTGCTTGCTTCCAGGAAATCTTTACATTTTGAGCGCTTTAATGTTCGCGAGTTCTCCTGGGTCGGGAGCCATTGATCCTTTCCAACATCAGCCGGAGGTTGCTGAAACGCATCTCAGCGGCACGAAAAGCACGCATCTTTACTCACCGACTGCCGATTGGTGAAACAACAGAATAAGTATGGCATTTAAAATCAAATTCTGGGGCGTCCGCGGCAGTATTGCGTGCCCGACTCCGCGCCACATTGCGTTTGGTGGTAACACCAGTTGCATCGAGGTGGCGATGGGCGGACAGCGCGTGATCCTCGATGCCGGCACCGGGCTGCGTGAACTCGGTCATTGGTTTCTCAAGAAAAACGTGAAGAAAGCGACGATGCTACTGACCCATACCCACTGGGATCACATCAACGGCTTTCCGTTTTTCTCGCCCGCGTTCCGCAAAGACCGTTCGTTTACGATAATGGCGGGCCACTTAAACGCGCTTGGCGGCGTTCAGAAAATCATCGCTGGTCAAATGTCGCAGCCGACGTTTCCGGTACCTCTCGATATGATGGGTTCGAAGCTGACGTTTGAAGACTTCACCTACGGCGATACCTTCAGCCTCGGCAAGGGCATCAAGGTAATCACGACACCATTGAATCACCCTGACGGGGCCACGGGATACCGCATCGAGTATCGCGGTAAGTCCATGTGTTACATAACCGATACCGAGCATGTCATCGGCAAACCCGACGAAAAAGTGCTGGAGATCATCGAGGGTGCAGATCTCGTCATCTACGACTCAACCTACACCGACAAAGAGTTTCCCAACCGAGTAGGGTGGGGACATTCGACCTGGCAGGAAGGCGTGCGCCTCTGCCAATCCGCAAATGTGAAAACATTGGCGATATTCCACCACGATCCTGACCATGAAGATCTTTTCATGGAGCAGCTTGAGCGACTGGCGCGCATGACCTGGAACGGTGCGGTGGTTGCCCGCGAGCATATGCGCTTCAATCTGCTTTAGTGGGTTGTCTCGTTTCTCTGGCGACTAGCGAAGCTTGCACTCCAAATCACTAAATACCCGAGATAGATTGGAGGTTCGTGAGCGTCGGCTAGCGACATTTGCGTCAATATCATGCCCAAGCCAGTAACCGTTGCGATCGTCGGTTCCGGCCCTGCCGGTTTTTACGCCGCCGAATCACTTGTTAAGTCGGATCTCGTGTGTGAGATCGATGTCATCGATCGTTTACCCACCCCGTATGGATTGATTCGCGGCGGGGTCGCTCCTGACCATCAGACCACCAAAAATGTTTGGCGACGCTACGAGAAAACCGCGCTCAATGAACAGATTCATTTCTATGGCAACGTCGAGATCGGACGCGACGTCAGCATCGATGAACTGCGGGAGCGCTATGATGCGGTGGTGCTGGCGATCGGCTCGGCACTAGATCGACCACTTGGCATTCCGGGGGAGGATAAGGTTGGCGTCTTCGGAGCCGCTGCCTTTGTCGGTTGGTACAATGGACATCCCGATTTCCGTGACCTCAATCCGGATCTCGACATCACGACCGCCGCGGTCATCGGCGTCGGCAATGTTGCGATTGATGTGGCGCGTGTGCTCGCGAAGACACCGAGCGAAATGGCCGAAACCGATCTTGTGGACTACGCAGCGGCGGCCGTCCATAGCTCGCCGCTCACCGATGTCTACATGTTTGGACGTCGAAGCGCGGCTGACGCGAAATTCACCAACAAAGAACTACGGGAAATGGGCGAACTCGAGAACGCCGTGCCGATCGTTGATCCTGGTCAAATTCCCAGTGAAGTGACCGGAGAAATGTCCGATCGTGACCGCCGGCTTACCGTGAAAAACCTCGACACTCTTCGTGAGTTTTCGACGCGTGATGCGGACGAGAAACCAATCCGCGTTCACTTCCAGTTTCTTACCTCGCCGGTCGAAGTATTGGGTGGCGAGAAAGTGGAGGGGTTGCGTTTGGAAAAGAACGAAGTGGTTGACGGCCGCGCCCGCGGGACGGGTGAGTTTTTCGAGATTGAGTGCGGGCTAATACTGCCGTCTATTGGTTATCGGGCTGAACCGGTGGTGGGGATGCCGTTCGACGAGCGCGACGGCACGGCGAAGAGCGACAATGGCCGCATCGAAAAAGGGTTTTATGCAGTAGGCTGGATTAGACGTGGGCCAACCGGTGTGATCGGTACCAACAAACCCGACGGAGATGCTGCATTCCGTCAGATTGAAGAGGAATTCCCCGAAGGAGAAAAATCTGGCCGGGCTGCGTTCGATGCCCTGTTGGACGAACGCAGCATTCGCGCCGTCACATTTGCTGATTGGAAGAAGATCGAGGCCGCGGAAATAGCTAATGCTGTTGGAAACGCACCACGTAGGAAGTTCTCTGAAATCGCCGAAATGCTCGCTGTTCTTGAGGCATGAAGGTTGCGCCAAGCGTGATTCTTTGAGGGCCGCGGTTAGCAATAGCCAAGCCAATGGGATAGTGTGCGGCCGCGCGCACGTTCCAAAAGAGGTATCTCGCTAAAGTGATCGGCTGCGGTTGGAAGGTGCGCTATGAATACCAAGAATAATCTTCTTCTGAAGGGATGAAGCAGTGAGTACCGCACTCGAAATGGAGCGGGTGGATACGCCTCGCGAGGAAAAGGAGTCGGTCGTTGTTCGGTTCGCGGGGGACTCGGGCGATGGCATGCAGTTGACGGGTGGTCAGTTCACCTTGGCAACGGCCATCGCCGGGAACGATCTGGCAACTTTCCCGGATTTTCCTGCAGAAATTCGCGCGCCCATTGGCACGACTTACGGCGTTTCCGCGTTCCAGATCAACTTCGGTGGTCGCACGATCAAGACGGCCGGCGATGCGCCCGACGTTTTGGTAGCGATGAACCCGGCGGCACTCAAGGTGAATATCGGTGATCTTCGCGAGGGCGGTTTGGTCGTCGTCGATTCCGGCACATTCAATGAACGCAACTTGATAAAGGCGGGTTTCGCTGGAAATCCTCTCGAAGACGATTCGCTGGATGCATTCAGAAAAATTGAAATTGACATATCCAAGCTCACGCTAGAGGCCCTCAAGGAATCCGGTCTTAACAAGAAAGAATCCTTGCGGTGCAAAAATCTGTGGACCCTGGGATTGGTTTACTGGTTGTTTGGTCGCGACCGGCAGGCGACGGTCGACTGGCTTAATCAAAAGTTCGCGAAACGGCAGGACATTGCCGATGCCAACATCGCGGCGCTCAATGCGGGACACGCGTTTGGCGAGACCGCAGAGATGCCGGATGGCATCACGGCTTACATCGTGCCGCCAGCCGATATCTCGCCCGGTCATTATCGCAACATCACCGGCTTCGAGGCGATGGCATGGGGCCTGGCGGCGGGGTCGATCCTGTCGAAACTCCCCCTGGTGTTTGCGTCCTACCCGATCACGCCGGCATCGACCTTGCTGCATGCGCTGGCGACGATGAAGGATCTCGGCGTTACCACCTTCCAAGCCGAGGATGAAATCGCTGCGGTCTGCGCGGCAATTGGTGCTTCGTTCGCCGGATCGATCGGCATTACCTCGAGTTCGGGTCCCGGCGTAGCGCTAAAAGGTGAGGGGATCGGGCTCGCCATCACCACAGAGCTGCCATTGATAATCGTCAATTCCCAGCGCGCCGGACCCTCAACTGGCATGCCGACGAAGACGGAACAATCCGACCTCTATCAATCCGTCTACGGCCGCAACGCCGACGCACCGCTTGTTGTATTATCGTCGCGCTCCCCATCGGATTGTTTTGACGTGGCTATCGAAGCCGTGCGTTTGGCGCTTAAGTATATGACACCGGTTATCGTGTTGACCGATGGATATATCGCTAACGCATCCGAGCCCTGGCAGATTCCGGATATTGGCTCGCTCACGCCAATGCAGGTCGAGCTCCGTACCGACCCGGAGGGGTTCCATCCGTTTTTGCGCGATGAAGAGACGCTTGCGCGAACCTGGGCGATCCCGGGTACGCCGGGTCTGGAGCATAGGATTGGCGGAATTGAGAAAGCGTATGATTCCGGCCACATCTCTTACGATCCTGAAAATCACCAACTCATGACCGATACTCGCGCCGCCAAGGTCAATGGGATCGCGAAAGATATTCCGGCGCAAAGTGTCGAGGACGGGCCTGATGGGGGGCCGCTTGCGGTCGTGGGCTGGGGATCGACCTACGGGCCGATTAGCAGGGCGGTAAGCAATCTGCGTGACCAGGGCCTAAACGTTAGTCACATTCACCTCCGGCATATTTGGCCGTTACCGTCGAACCTCGGCGATCTGCTGGGCCGCTACGAAAAAGTTTTGGTGCCGGAAATGAACAACGGGCAACTGCTCACGGTCTTGCGTAGTGAGTATCTTGTACCGGCCGAAGGTTTGAACAAAATATCTGGCCAGCCCTTTAAGATTGGTGAGATCGAGGACGCGATTCGCGAGCGAGTGGAGAACTAAAATGAACGTCGTGCCCGAGAAACTTACAGCGAAAGACTTCGCGACCGATCAGGAAGTGCGGTGGTGCCCCGGATGCGGCGATTATGCCATTCTCAAGAGTGTTCTCGGTGTTCTCCCGGAGATCAATGTCCCTCGCGAGAATATCGTTTTCGTCTCGGGAATCGGTTGTGCCGCGCGGTTTCCCTATTACGTCAAGACATATGGTTTTCATTCGATTCACGGACGGGCGCCGGCGTTTGCTACCGGGATTAAACTTGCCAATCCCGACCTGGATGTTTGGGTCGTTGCGGGTGATGGCGACGGCCTCAGTATTGGCGGTAATCATCTTCTCCATCTGCTACGTCGTAACGTCGACGTCCAGTTTCTGCTGTTCAATAACGAGATCTATGGCTTGACGAAGGGGCAGAATTCTCCGACGTCGCGGAAAGGGACGCGAACGCCATCGACTCCGATGGGCTCGCTTGCTAGTCCGGTTTCCGCGTGCGTCTTCGCCCTTGGCGCAGGCGCCCGTTTCGTTGCCCGCACCGTCGACACGATGCAGAAACATTTGCCGCCTGTGCTCATGCGCGCTCACGACCACAGAGGCACATCATTTGTCGAGATCATTCAAAACTGCATTGTCTACAACGATGGTGTGTTTGATTACTTCACTGACAAATCAGCAGCGGCCGAAAACCAGATTCATGTCGAGCACGGCGCTCCCTTGATTTTTGGCACTGACAGCAACAAGGGATTGAAGGTTCATCCAACAACGTTGGAGCTTGAAGTCATTACGGTTGGCGAGAATGGTGTAACCGAAGCCGATGTTATGGTTCACGACGAAAACAATCGTACGCTTGCAGGTCTGCTGTCGCGGATGGAGCCGCCAGAATTTCCCAAGGCGCTTGGTGTGATTTACTGTGACCCGGCGCCCTCATACGATACCGAGCTATCCGCACGTGTGAGTGCGGCGCGTGTGGATGATATGGCAGCGACCTTCAACGATCGGCTTCGCAAGGGTCATACCTGGACCGTATGAACGACTCGATGTAACCAGGAGGCGACCACCGCCAATAAGCCAGCGTCTGGCGAAGGTCCATGAGTTTGGGGTACGGAATACCGTGCGCGGTTTTAATGGCGAACGAGTTTTCCTACAGCTTTGATCGGTTTTCGATTCTAGTCGTTGAGGACAACGGCTATATGAAGATGCTTCTTGCATCACTGCTTAAAGACCTGGGCTTCGGTCGAGTTGAAACAGCGTCGGACGGCAGCGAAGCGGTCGAATTTCTCAAACTCGTCGCAACCAATCCCCAGCGAGCCGGAACTCAAACCCTGGATATCATTGTTTCGAATTGGCAGATGGCGCCGATGGACGGGCTTGAGCTGTTGCGATGGGTTCGCCGCAACAAACAATCACCCGATCGTTTCATCCCCTTCGTGTTGGTCACCGCTTTTGCAGATCTCCCCAAACTTAAGCAAGCGCGTGACGCCGGTGTCACAGAGTTCATGGCCAAGCCTTACACGATCGCGACCCTCTGCGATCGCGTTCTCGCTGTTGTCGAACGGCCGCGCCAGTATGTTTCGACCTCCAAATTTTTCGGCCCTGACCGACGTCGGCGAGCGACGGAAGTCGAAGGCGTCGAACGCCGCAGCATCGACGAAGACGAAGCCGATATTGTCTATGAAGCTGAGTTTTGAGAATGGCGGACCAAGACAACGACGAGGGCGAATGGACCGAAAGTGGCAATCGCGTTCGCTACTATCGATTTCGCAATAAGCTCAAGGAAAAGGCCGGCGGCGGCGCGCGACAAGATGGTTATGTCGACGAGGCCGCATTAAAACGCGCCGAATCGACATTCAAGAAAGCATCGGACCAGTATCCGAAATTGGTCGAGTCTTCGGTCGCAGCCCTGGCGAATGCCTGCGCCCAGGCGCTAGCTCAGCCCCCAGACGAACGTGGTGGCGAATTCAAGAAAATCAATGCACTCGCTCACGACCTGAAGGGCCAGGGAGGGACCTTCGGGTATCCACTCATCACAACCTTTGCGGATTCACTTTTTCAATTTACCGACGCCGGAGCCCGGCAAACCGATAACTACGTCCAAATCGTCCAAGCCCATATCGATTCTATTCGTGCGGTGGTGGCTGGAGAAATTCGCGGCGACGGCGGCCAAACCGGACGCGAACTCCGCCTTGTCTTAGAGGGGGCAATTCAAAAATACGCACCCAAACCGAGCGCAAAATAGAACGGCGCGGGTTGTCCAAATCGCAGACTAATTAGGAGTAGCCGAACGGCCACAGACGTAGCCTAGGATTCCTGACCGTCTGAGGATCGTCGCCGCCGCTGAAACCAACGGTCGAGCGACCATGCATCGTGCGAACGTAAGAAATATAACGCAACAAAACCGCACCACGCGGCGACCGCGATCGATTGATTGCGGTTACTTGGATATGTTTCAACGCGAATACCGCATGTATCGCAGAGCCGCGCTATGTCGCGCCGGCCTGCCTCGGTCATGATCGGGTTTTCGTCAAGCCGCGCGCGATCGAGAGTCCACTCCACATAGGTCAGACCGAGCTTGGCCGCGAGCGGAAACTCATCCTGCCAGTGGTCCCACGGAAAGGATTGTATTTGACCGTCGTAGAGCGGACTCAATCTGCCTTGCATGAGTCCGATCGAAGTGGTCATTTGCGGATTAGGAATTGGTGCCGATCCGTCTGGCTAGGTAGGCGGCTTGGTTTATTCTATGTCGGTCGTACGGCGTAGCTTCTCACGCACGTGCCATTCCGATTTGGTAATGGATTTGTCACCGTCACCGAGAACAGCTGGAATCGTGCGGATGACGTCGACGAAATTGGCCAGTGCGTGGACCTCGACCGACGCCGCTTGATCGCTGCCATACATCGTTCGGTCAAGCGTAATATGGCGTTCGATAGATGTCGCGCCGAGCGCCACTGCTGCCACGCAAACCTTGATCAACCCGGTTTCGTGACCGGAGTAACCAACATCGCAACCATAGCGTTTGCGTAGTTTGGGGATGCAAAGCAGATTGGCATCTTCTTCGTTGAGGGGATACGTGCTGTTGCAATGCATCAGTTCGAAAGGGCAATCCTTGCGAACGAATAGATCAACGACGTCGTCGATCTCATCGAGTGTCGACATACCGGTGGATATGAAAGTTTTTTTGCCCTCGTCTGCAATTGCTTCCAACAACAAGCGGTGCCCGAGCATTGGCGATGCTACTTTATTGAACTGCGGATCGAATTCGCGGATGAACGCTTGGCTTTCGAGATCCCACGCCGAAGCCGACCATGCAATGCCCAGTTCACGGCAGGTGTCATCGATTTCCCGATACGCATCATGGCTGAGTTCAAGACCCAATTTTTGCTCACGTGTTGTCGTTCCCCACGGACTTTCGCGAGGGGTATCGAGCACGCGTTTAGCGTAGACACGTGGAATCGAACGCTTCTGCAGTTTTATCGCGTCAAACCCGGCCCGATGCGCGGCGGTAACCAAGTCTTTAGCAATATTGACTGAGCCGTTGTGATTGATCCCGATCTCCGCGATTAGGTAGGGCTCCCCGGTTGCGGAGGTTGGCGATAGAGGCCTGTTTCGGGGTCCGATCTGAATTGAACGCGTTTCGCTATCGTTTCGAGACACCGCTCGCAGTGGCACGACATTTTCAGCTGCAATCGTGCCTGCTCGTTTCTTCCTCATTGTCATCGTTTCTCAAGAGCCTCGAATCGATTTCGGCGTCTTCTTTACGTTGCGGAAGAACATAGGCGAAGAGAGTTGCGTTGATAATCGCATTGGCACTTTGTGATGTGCTCGCGAGATGTCGATATCGGGCGAGTGCGATCTCGTAGGATTGTCTTGCCTCTTGTGGTCGGCCTTGAGCCTCCAACGCTCTGCCAAGCCAAATATTTGGCATGGGTTTTTCCCGGACTTCCGGGCGCGTTGCGAAAACGCCGTTCAGTAACTCTTCCGCTTCGGCGAATCGACCGTTGACCAAGTTACGATCCGCTACTTCCAGTAAAAACTCCGGATCTACGGAACCAAGGCTCGCCGCCCTAGCGAAGGCTTGAGGGGCCTCGTCGAACCGCGTGTACGACAGCGCCAGTGCTTCTGCAAAACCAAGCCATGCGGCCGGATTATTCGGCTCGTCTTCTACAACGTGGCTATAGGCAGCTGCCGATTCATCGTAGAGGTGGAGCGACCGGCATAGTTGCCCCATCAATCGGCGCGCTTCCGTCAGATCGGGCACGATTTGAAGCGCGCGATCCACGTCATTGCGAGCTTCTGCTACACGTCCAAGTTGAAGCAATGCTTGTCCGCGCTTCAGATAAACCAAGGCATCATGTGGATTACGATTGAACGCGCCTAGGTAGTGTCGTTCGGCCGCGGCGAAGTCGCCGCGTTCCATCGCGGTGTCCCCGGCGGTATGAGACCGCTCGGTTTGTTCCGCTGTTGGTTGGGATGCGGTAGCCAGGCTTGGGTCCAAGGTTTCGCTCACGGTTGTGCAACGTTCATCAATCGACGCCGATCCAAAGGTCTTCCACAATCGTCACGGAGCCCGCCGATGCTGTTTGAGAACGGCGTCGTTCGGGACGCTAATTTCTATCGGACCTTTGCCGTCGAGATAGGTGCCCCACATGAGGTGATAGGCGCGTTCGAGATTTCGCGTGTATCGATCGAGATCGAAAAGCGGAGATGACTCGAGCGCATCGGAAAGTCGGCCACGAATTGCGTTGAGTTCGTGCGGCGCACCAGCCAAATAGGCTGCGCGCTGCTCGTATTCCTGAAGGTCCGCACAAATGAGTTCGCGCATTCCTGCGGCGCTAAGGATGGTTGCCCCCATCCGTGAACTTGGCGTTTGCCCACGAACCGAGAGGAGCGGGACGCCCGCCGAAAGCGCGTCAACTGAGGTGATGCCACCCCCGTGGTAGTAGGTATCAAGAGCTAAATCGGCGAGAGCGAGCCGAGCACAATGCTTGTCGCGATCGATCTGCTTGGAGAAAATTAGGCGACCCGCTGCCACACCCTGGCGTTCCGCGGCAGCGCGTAGATTACGTTTGGTTGCGTCAATCCAGGCGCCGCACCACAGTACGGCGCGCGGAATCCGGTTAAGAATGCGCATCCACGTCGCGAATATCTCAGGCTCGAATTTGCATGGATGATTGAAGTTCGCGATGACAAACGCATCATCTGGGAGGCTGAGTTCCGCCCGAGAAGGAACCTCTGATAGCTGAGCGCTGCGCGGCGCAATCATGAAACTGCCGGGAAGATAAACTGCCTTCTCGCAATTGTGCATGGCGAGCTCCGGCGGCATGAACTCTCGATCCGTGATCGAATAGTCGACGAAATCGGCGCCGGTGGTGATCGAATAGCCTAGATAATGGGCTTGGACCGGAGCCGGGCGGTGAGCCAGTACCGGCAAGCATGAGATGTTGGTGTGGCCGGAGACGTCGATGAGCACATCGATGCCGTCCTGGTTGACGCGCTCGGCCGCCTGCCGCGCCGGCAATCGCGACAAATCCGAAAAACGATCAAACGCCGCTCGATAGTCGGCGCTGAAGTTGGTGTCGTTGTGCGCTGTGACGCAATAACCATGGAGTTCGATACCGTCGCGTCGATGAGCCTCGATTATCGGCTTGAGGACCATCGGCAGGCTATGCCACCAAGTGTAGGGAAGTAAGTAGCCGACCCGCAGCTTGCTGCGAGGGGCCCGGCTGCCAAAATCAAATCTAGATTCGTTGAGGCTCTCGGTGCGCACTACCGAAAGCGATGCCTGATGCGCTGACTGCGCGATCATCTCGTAACTGATCGGTAGGGCCTGAAGATTGAAGGCCAGAACCTTGGGCGGTTCGTCATTGGCGGTTGCCTCGGCTATCACGTTTATGAGCGTCGACAGGAGTTTGTCATAGCGGTCCCATCGACCCAGCGACACCATCGCGTCGATGCACCGCGCGAGCGCATCGTCAAATCGTGGATCTCTTACGACGACGTCGACGTAGGCGGCGAGCGCCTCTTCGGGTTTCCAGATCGACTCCAATACCTTGCCGTAATTCATCCTTAGGCTGAGATTATCGGGGTCGAGTTCAATCGCTCGCAGCAGGTGAGAGAGCCCTTTCTTGGGCTTGTCCTGCACTCGGTAGAGATGGCCGAGAGCCATGTGGGCCAGCGCGGAATCGGGATTGATGGCAAGATTTTGATTGGCCACCTCAAACGCGTCAGCGAATCGATTTTGGTCGATCAGCGCATAGGTCAGGTTGTAGCGGACATTCGCATTTTTGGGATCACATCGTAGTCCCACGCGAAACGTCGCTTCGGCGTCAGCGTGGAGGCCCAGGTCTCTTTGCGACACGCCGAGCAATTCATAAGCATTGATATTTCCCGAATCGTATTCCAGCGCCCGTTGGAACAGAGTGATGGATTCGAGCGGCCGCCGTTGTCCGGTGCGGGCCCGCCCAAGGTTGACAAGGGCAGTCGGTATATTGGCATCGCGCTCAAGGATCTGTTCAAAGCATAGAGCCGCTTCGTCGAAATGTTCTGCCCTGAGCAGCAGAAGTCCGAGATTGTTAAGCGCTGGGGGGAACTCAGGATCGAGCTGTAGCGCGCTTTGAAACCAATCGCTTGCCTCGACGAAACGGTTGAGTTCAACGAGCGCCATCCCCAGCGACACGTGAATGTCGGCCGATTGCGAAAACAGATCGTTTGCCTTTGAAAGATGGTCGATCGCTCGTTCGTAATTGCCCCGCGCGTGCTCAACCTTGCCGATCAGGTAGCGGTGATTTGGGTTGTCGGGCTCGCGCTCCATCAAACCGGTAAACAGTGCGGCGGCCTCGTCGAAGCGACCAGCGGTACGCGCCGCTATTGCCGTCGCCGTGAGTTGTTCGACGTCGTTTACCGCCGTTTCAGCCGGAGCACGTTCGACCTCGGCGGAATCACCTTGCGCACCCTTCGCATCCATAGCATCGATATAGCCGCAACATGGTTAACGAAGCATTGACCCGGCTTTGTTCTAAACATCTGCGCATAGCAATTCGAAGCCCGCGGCCCGGCGTGCTCGACGACCGTGGGAGCGTCCTCTATCTCGTGAGGATGACTCGTCGATTAATAGACATCCAAACGAGTTCGGTCGTCACTTTTTAAATCGCGCTGCAACTCGATCGTTGTCTGCGGTCCAAAGACCCTGCGCCTTGTAATAGGAGATGGCCGCGGTGTGGTAGGGAATTGGATTCGTAGGCGCCGAAATAGGTTCGTCGCCAAGGGTTCGTAACAATGGGTGACGTTGAGAGAGCTCATCAAACTTCTCGTGCATTAGTTGTGCGACCGTTGCGATGGATTCATCCGCCGCCGCGGCATGGGTTACGATAAAGACATCGAAGCCGGCGACCGTGATGGGTTCGAGGACTTCCGGCAAGCGGTCACTTGGCTCGACGTTGGCGATATAAAGTCCAGGAACATGTTCAGCGAGAAACTTGGTCGTCGCACGCGGACCGAACAGGCCCACATAGTTGACGCCCAACGGGACCGTGCTGCGTAGTTTGCGAATGACGGGCACCCCGACGATAATTGGGGTGGCATCGATTTCGCCGCGCGACAACTTGTTGATACCGTCACCGAAATTCTTCAAATCGACCCCTTTAACATGGCGATCGCCGAGCGCTACAGTTTTTAGGAGGACGCGATTTAGCTCTGTCATGGTGGGGTTATTGCGGATCACCAGACCGATCCGACGGCCGCGGAAACCGACGAAGTTCTTCATGCCGAAGGCCGCGCGGCCGAGATAGGTGTAACGGAGCGACCAGATTCGAGCGACCACTCGTAGGTTGGAAAGCGTCGACCCGGACTCGGCACGAAATCGTGTGCCCGCATCAATCCCAGTTGCGAACCCGATATCGAGCTCGCCGTTATCGATGAGGGGAAGATATTCCGTCCACCGTTTGAAGGGTTTGATAACTCCTTTACGTTGGTAGGATTCGGCCAATAGTTCAGCGATCGAGGTTGCGACCCGGTGATAGGCCGACCCCTCAGAATGGGTGGCTAACGTTATTTCTGCCTGTGCACGGGCAAGCGATGGGATCAATAGGCAGATTGCGAAAGCTAGCGAGGTAACGAACTTATTCGTCATGTCCGGGTACAATTCATGTCGAGGTTTTTGTGTCGGCCTGTTCACGAGAGTAGGCGCTTGCGGCTGCATCGAAGGCCTGCCTCGCCGCGGCGACTATCTTATCATCAACGCCCAGTTCAGCGAGGGAGTTCATTGGCAATATCTCGACGCTGGCACCGCGTGGTGCCGTCAGCACCGGGTTCGAATCGGCTGAGAAGAGGACCACGCAGGGGCAATTGCTGGCCGCGACCATATGCATCGGCCCGGTGTCGTTGCCGATTGCTATGGCGGCCCCGCGCGCTAGCGCAACGATCTCCGCAAGGCTCGTTTGGCCAAGCAAGTTTCGTGCGGCCGGCACCGCCTCGGCGATAGCTTGAAGGATGCTCGATTCGGACTTGCCCCCAAGAAGAACCGGTGTGCAGCCTTGCGCGCTCAGCCAAGACGCCAGTGCAATAAAGTTCTGAACGGGCCAACGCTTGGCGGGACGATGCGGCGCGCCACCTGGAACCAGCAGTGCATAACGATCGCGAAGCGCGAACCGGCTGATATCCGCTCGTACCCAACCGAGGTCGGCTGCCGGAGTCACCGCGATACCGGCGTCAGCGAGCTGCCCTGCCTGACGTTCGATCGTGTGCATGTGATCGCGTTGGGGATTGCGGTGTGGATGCGAGCATCCCGACGCAATGCCCGACCATTCGAGCCGGCGTCCGGTTGATAATACACGGTAAATCAACCCCGTTCGGGTCGAGTGTTGGAGATCGTAGACTCGGTTAAAGCGGTGCACGCGCAATGTCTGCAGCAATCTCGCCCACGCGACCAGATGCCATGAACGTGGCCGATCATCGATCAGGATCGAATCGAATATTCCCGACGGCTCCAGAAATGCCGCAAACGACGAGGCGGTGAGTAGTGCGAGGTGGTCCCCCTTGTGTGCTTTACGAATTGCAAGAAAGGGTCCAATTGCGAGGACGATATCGCCCAAGGCACCATGCTTGATGACCAATACGCGCTTGTTGGCGATCGATATCCCTCCTATCAGCCTTCACCCAGACTTGACATTCGATCCGACAATTTTGCCAGCCACACAATGGGCGTCGCGAGATAGCGAGCCCCCGAGCGCTTGCCCGGATGTGGTATGGCAGTCTAAGTGATTCTGTCAATTCGTCGATAACGGGCCCCGGTGCCAGAAATCAAACCTAACCTAGGAGCCGCGACGCTAACCGTCAGCTCCGCTGAAGGACGTTGGCTTCTCGCTGCTGCGGTGATCGGCTCGGGAATGACTTATCTCGACGGGACCGTCGTCACCGTCGCCCTCCCGGTGATGCAGCGCGATCTCGGTGCGACTTTCCTCTCCATGCAGTGGGTGATCAGCGCCTACGCGCTGTTCCTTTCGGCGCTTCTCCTAGTTGGCGGCGCGCTGGGCGACAATTGGGGCCTTCGGCGCGTTTACGTTATTGGGATTGCGCTTTTCGCAATCGCCTCCTTGCTATGTGGAATCGCTCGTAACGCCGAGGAGTTGATAGTTGCTCGCGCGGTTCAAGGCATCGGCGGCGCACTGCTTGTGCCAGGTAGTCTCGCACTTCTCAATGCCGCCTTTGCTCCGGCCGACCGGGCCAAGGCAATCGCGACCTGGTCGGCATTGGCAGCAATTGCCCCCGGATTGGGTCCCTGGCTGGGCGGTTGGATAACCGACACGCTGTCCTGGCGTTGGATCTTTTTCATTAACATTCCCCTCGCCATCCTAGCCATCATCATATTGATGGGATTCGTTCGTGAGACGCCTCACGCTGCGAGAATGAAGCGTTTGGATTGGGGCGGGGCCGCAGCAGCGACGTTCGGTTTGGGCGGGTTGGTATTTGGGTTCATCGAGTCCGCGCGGCTTGGATTTATGCATCCCGCGGTGATTGGCAGTTTGGTTGGTGGCGGTATCCTGTTGGTCTTGTTCTGCCTGATCGAGCGACGGGTGGGACAACCGATGATGCCACTCTCCCTGTTTCGGTCCACGACGTTCTCGGGCGCCAATGCGGTAACCTTTTTTCTCTACTTTGGTCTCGGTGGGACTTTTTTCTTTTTGCCCTTTTTGTTGATTGAAATTCGCGGCTACAGCGCGATTGGTGCCGGCGCGGTCTTGCTACCGACGGTCCTGTGCATTGTGGTTCTGTCCCGCTGGGCCGGCGCTATGGCAACCAGGATTGGCGCCCAACCGATGCTGGTGGCGGGGCCTTCTCTGGCCGCGATCGGGTTTCTCATGTTTGGCCTGGCAGACGTGCATGGTGACTATTGGATTGATTTGTTCCCGCCGGCAATGATCGTCGGGCTCGGGCTCGTTGCAACTGTCGCACCGCTGAGCACGACGGTGATGGCAGCGGCGCCGGCTTCTCATTCGGGCGTTGCGTCGGCAATCAACAATGCCGTCTCGAGGACGGCTTCCTTGGTCGCAATTCCAATTCTCGGGGTCATCGTATTGGCCGCGTTCAATGCCGATCTCGATAGGCGATTTGATGGGCTCAGCGTGTCCAATGAGCTGCGCGAACAGTTGTCTGGAGAGCGGCTGAAGCTCGCTGCTGCCGAAATCCCGGAAAATGTGGCACCACCCTTGCGCCAAGCACTTGTGGCCTCGATCGATGCTGCATTCCTGGTGGGCTATCGCCGTGCCATGTTCGTTACCGCTGCGTTGGCGGTCCTGGCCGCTATCTTCGGCGGATTGCTCATCAAGGCCCCGGTTGGTGGCCGGCGCGATGAATGAAGCCGGGGGCGGCTGCGTATCGGGGCGAATTATTGATAAGCTAGCCTCGCCAAGACGCGGCCGCGACACACGATGATTGACCCACCACCAACCCCAGGGAACGACCCCTTGAGTGATCGCGATCCGGCGCGATTGCTGGCGCTGATCCAATCATTGGCGCACGAGATCCGTCCCGATCGCGGTGAAATTCGCGTCACCCTTAACAGCGATCTCGACCGTGATCTCGGCTTCGACAGTCTTGGGCGAACGGAACTTCTGCTGCGTGTGGAAAGAGTATTTTCCGTCAAGCTCTCGGAATCACTGTTGGTCGAGGCAGAAAACGCCGGCACATATTTGGCGGGCAATCGAAGGCGTTGGGTCTACCGAACTCGCTACGCCTGCGAGCTTCAATTCGACATCTTCGCTGGGTCCGGTCGATGAAGCTCCAGTACAAGCCGAGACCCTAACCGGGGTTCTCGACTGGCATGTCGCCAACCACCCCGATCGAACCCATATCTGGCTCGCCGATGGCCGCGGTGGCGCCGAGACGATCAGCTACGAAAAACTAAGTGCGAACGCACGTGCAGTCGCGCTGGGTCTATTGGACGCAGGATTGGCGCCGGGTGCTCGGGTCGCAATCATGCTGCCCTCGACCACGGATTTTTTCTACGCGTTCCTCGGAATTCTTTATGCCGGTTGTATCCCAGTACCCATCTACCCGCCGGCTCGGCCATCGCAGCTTGAAGATCACCTGCGTCGTCAAGCCGCAATTCTCGATAATGCCGGTGCAGAAATAATGATTACGGTTCGCGAAGCCCGCGCTCTTGCGCTTTTCCTACGCGCACAAGTAGCGACGCTACGAGCGATCGAGACGGTCGAGCGTTTGTCGGCGCGAACCGGTTCGGAGGGCGTCGTTGCCGGCGCCGCCGATGATATCGCTTTTCTCCAATACACCTCTGGCAGTACCGGCGATCCGAAAGGCGTCATGCTCAGCCATGCCAACTTGCTCGCCAACATTCGCGCCATGGGCCAAACGATGAAGGTCGACCCCAATCACGACGTCTTCGTGAGTTGGTTGCCGCTTTATCACGATATGGGGCTGATCGGTGCGTGGCTTGGAAGCCTATACTTCGCGGTTCCTGTTTCGATCATGTCACCACTGGTTTTCCTCGCACGGCCGGAGAGTTGGCTATGGGAAATTCACTTGCGTCGCGGGACGTTATCGGGCGCTCCAAATTTCGCGTTCGACCTCTGCGCGAGCCGCATCGATGACCGCAACCTTGAGGGGCTGGATCTAAGTTCAGCGCGTATGGTTGTGAATGGTGCCGAACCCGTCCGCCCCGACTCGGTGCGCGCATTTTGTGAGCGTTTTGCGAAATACGGCTTCGACGCGGGGGCTCTCGCGCCGGTTTACGGACTCGCTGAAAATAGCGTCGGTTTGGCGTTTCCGGATCCCGGACGCGGCTTGCTTTCGGATCGAATCGATCGCGCGATGCTGGCACAGAATTCGGAAGCGGTTCCGGTCTCCGCAGAGCATGGCGATGCCGTCGAGGTTGCCGCCTGTGGCAAACCGATCCCAGGTCATGAGATCCGCATTGTCGACGATACCGGTCGCGAAGTTGCCGATCGCCGCCAGGGTCGTCTGCAATTTTCGGGACCATCTGCAACCCGCGGCTACTACCGGAATGAAGCGAAAACCAAGCAGCTTTACGATGGCGATTGGTTGGAGACTGGCGATCTCGCCTACGTCGCTGGCGGCGACGTTTATCTCACCGGACGGGTTAAGGACATCATCATCCGCGGTGGGCGCAATATCTATCCGCACGAGGTCGAAGCGGCTGTCGGCGCGCTCGACGGAGTCCGCCAGGGCTGTGTTGCCGTGTTCGCGGCCCCCACGCCCGACCAAGCAGAAAAGCTGGTGGTGGTTGCGGAAACGCGCGAGACGGCAACTGACCTACGTGAGCAACTGCGACGCCAGATTGACGCGACGACGTTGGATATCGCCGGGATCGCGCCCGATGACGTCATTCTGGCGCCGCCGCGCGCCGTTCTAAAAACATCAAGCGGAAAGATTCGGCGGTCCGCGACGGGCGAAAGATATCTGCAGGGACGTCTCGAAGAAACCGGCCGTCAGCTGTGGTGGCAAATTGTGCGCATGGTCATGTCCGGCGTCGGACCCGGCCTGCGCACGCTGCGCCGGACGATCTTTGATTACACATTTGCAGCGTATTGGTGGGCGGTGTTCGCGCTGCTCGCACTGATTGTATGGCCGCTATCGATCGTTTTGCCGCGGCCATCATGGCGCAGGTCGGTGCTGCGCTTTGCAGCGCGCGCCATGCTGAAGTTGACTGGCACGGATCTAACCGTCGACGGCGAACCGCTCGGCGATCGCGGCGGTATCTTGGTCGCTAACCATTGCAGCTACCTGGACAGTCTGGTTCTGATCGCGGCACTGGATGGCAAGGTTGACTTTGTCGCCAAGGCCGAACTTGCGCCGCAGCTATTCGCGGGAACGTTCCTCCGCCGTATTGGTACGTTGTTCGTTGAGCGCTTCGAAATCGACCGTGGTGTCGACGACATGCAGATCGCGATCGATGCCGCGCGGGCGGGTCGGCGGTTGTTGATCTACCCGGAGGGAACACTAACCCGCCGGCCCGGACTGCTGGCTTTCAAACTGGGAGCGTTTGCCGTTGCCGCCGCTGCCGATGTGCCGGCTGTCCCGATCACCGTGCGGGGAACGCGCTCAATTCTGCGCGGTGGCCAGTGGTTTCCGCGACCTGGTGAGGTACACATTACCGTCGGTGCCGAACTGTCTCCGGACGGCGATGGGTTCGAGGCGGCAATAAAGCTTCGCGATCTCGCCCGTTCGGAAATTCTCGCCCAATGTGGAGAGCCGGATCTCGTCGGTGAATCGACCCTGTTGGGGGACTCAAGAAGGAAGGTGCCGGTCGCTAGGCACCAAAAGGCGGTAGGCTGAGAGGAACGATCTCAATGCCGCTACGCTGCTCATAGTCGCGACTAGCGCAGGCATCTTCCATACGGCTCTGTGCCTCGGTCAACCTGTCCGCTGCACCGTCGGGATCGAGCGTCAACGTTTTGCCATTCTCGACGACCATTATCCCATCGACGTAGACGTCTCGAACAGCGCGTTCAGCAGCCGAGAAAATCAGGCTGCGAAGCGGATCTCGTAACGGTCGCATGTCGACGTGGCGACCATCGACAACGACGATATCGGCCTTGGCCCCCGACTTCAGGCGACCCAGGTCATCGCGTTCGAGCGCGGTTGCACCGCCCACAGTTGCCGCTGCGAATACATCACTAACTTGCAGCGTATTGATATCCTGCGCTGCAATTCGGGCAAACACGGCCGCGGTTCGAACTTCCTCGATCATGTTGTGAGGAAACGTATCGGTGCCCATGCCCATATTGACACCGGCCCGGATGTAGCGACCGAAGTCCTCCATGATTTGCCCATAGCGCGAGAACGGCGTTGGACAGTGGGCAACCGAGGTTCCCGTGGTCGCGAGGATGTCGAGGTCACGCGCTGTGTGCCAGTGCAGCCACGAGTGCTCATCGATAAACAGTCCGTGCCCAAGAATAGTGTGCGGGCCCAGCATACCAATCGCCTCGGCCCATTGGATCGGTGACACGCCGTGGCGTTTGGTCATCTCGTGGAACTCGAAAACACTCTGCGACGCGTGTGTCGTAAATGGCGTTTCCGTCTCCTTGGCATAGGCGATGCTGTCGCGAACCAATTCTTCGGTCAGCGTCTCGATCGTGCCGCCGCACAGGATTCCTTTCATTCGTCCGCTGGGATCGTCCTTTTCGAGCTTCTCGATGGTATCGATCGCGCTTCTGAAATCGCGGCGGCCGGCGTCTTCGTCCCAGATGAACTTCAATTCGTGCCGGGTCTCGAGTTTCCATTGGGCGGCGCCGTACCAGGGGCCGGCGTACCCGCGCAGGCCGCTCCGCTTGAGTAGATCGAGCCAACCCTCGAAGGGGAACATCAGGTCAACAACGGTGGTTACGCCGCTTTTGAGAAGCTCCGCATACGCGACTTCGGCGGCCGCAAGCATGCCCGCTGGGTCGGGGACGAACGCCTGCATACGCTCGTACAAGCCGCTCATATACATCTCGGGAACACCGTGTTCCTCGCGTACGCCTTTGTAGATGGGTTCGAGCGCCGGGTGTGAGTGGATGTCGACAAATCCCGGCAGAACCACAAGATCACGCCCGTCAATTTCTGTATCGAATTGACCGGCATAGGCCTTCCCGACGAAGTCGATGGTGTTGCCGGAGAACACGACATCACCGTCGCGCAGATAACGGTGTTCACCCTCGCTCTCATCCCAGGCGATCACCCACGATGCGTTGCGAATACATGTCGTTGCCATCCCAACCTCCAAGATCTTGGCCCGAGCATACATCAACTATCTGGCGGAAAAGAAAAACGCGGCCGAAGCCGCGCAACAAGAAGAGAATATCGTACGCGTTATTCTTTGCTCAACGACGGCCAATTGGCGTTGGCTTTGGTGATGAAGCCGGAGCGATCCGTATCGAACCGCTTTTTTATGCCTTTGGAATAGTTGAGATAGAGCTTGCCGTTTTCGACCGAGAACGCACGTGGGTCGATCTTTACCGTATAACCCTGGGCGACGCCGTAGGCGCAAAATCCGCCGTAAGCGGGTGCGTATTTATCAGGCATGGAAGCAAATTCGTCTCGATTTTCCAGCGATCGAAAACTCCATGTCTTGCCGGCCCACTGATGAGTGTATTTCTTGGTTCCTCGGATCGCCTTGCTATCGGTGAAATAGGAGACCGGATCGTAACCGCCGATCGCATAATTGGTGCCGTTGGTGTTGACCTTTTGGGCGGCAAGGACCGGTGATGCAAAGCTCAGAATCAAAGCGGCGATCGCGAGCGCAGCCGCCGACAACGTGACCGCGCGCCAACGAAATAGAGTGGTGGTTTGTTTCGCAATCATGGCATGCCTCTTGCGGTGAACAATGTGCTCCTAACATATGTCGTTTATCCCTGGCCGCGAAGAGATCTCACGAAAAGTTCACGAAACGTGAGGTGTCAAAACGTCACGACGCTGCGAATTGATTCCCCTTTATGCATCAGGTCGAAGCCGTTGTTGATATCGTCCAGTGGCATTGTGTGCGTGATGAGATCGTCGATATTGATTTTACCGTCCATGTACCAGTCGACGATTCGCGGTACGTCCGTGCGGCCCTTGGCACCACCGAATGCAGTCCCGCGCCAAACCCGGCCGGTCACCAACTGGAACGGCCGCGTTGAAATTTCTTTGCCGGCCCCGGCAACACCAATAATGATGCTTTCGCCCCACCCCTTATGACTGCATTCAAGGGCCTGTCGCATGGTTTCGACATTTCCGATGCATTCGAAGGAGTAGTCGGCGCCCCCCTTGGTTAGATCAACGAGATGGGGGACGAGGTCGCCGTCGACGTCTTTGGGATTTACGAAGTGGGTCATGCCGAACGATTCCGCAAGTTCGCGTCGCGCGGGATTGATGTCGACACCAACGATCATGTCGGCGCCGACCAGGCGGCAGCCCTGAATGACGTTAAGGCCGATTCCACCCAACCCAAATATGACGCAGTTCGCACCCGGTTCGACCTTGGCGGTATTCATAACCGCACCCAGGCCTGTGGTGACGCCGCACCCGATGTAGCAAACTTTGTCGAAAGGGGCGTCCTCACGGATCTTGGCAACGGCAATTTCCGGCAACACCGTGAAATTCGCGAAAGTCGACGTACCCATGTAGTGAAAAATAGGATCGTTCCCGAGCCGGAACCGGCTGGTCCCGTCGGGCATCACGCCACGCCCTTGAGTTTCGCGCACCGCTTGGCAAAGGTTGGTTTTACCCGACAGGCAATACTCACACTGGCGGCACTCAGGCGTGTAAAGGGGGATGACGTGATCGCCTGGTTTTACGCTGGTCACGCCCGGACCGACTTCAGCCACCACGCCAGCGCCCTCATGCCCGAGAATTGCCGGGAAGATGCCCTCGGGGTCCGCGCCCGACAACGTAAAAGCGTCGGTATGACAGATCCCCGTCGCTTTGACCTCCATCAACACCTCGCCTTCTTTCGGGCCATCCAACTCAACCGTCTCAATGCTGAGCGGATCACCCGCTTTGTGTGCGACCGCGGCTCGAACCTGCATAGCAAATCTCCCTACTCATCGACGTCGTTCGGTAAAAATAGCGTAAGCGGGCCGCAACCCACGGTCAATTACTCACCGAGGTCGCGTAGACAGAACGACAGGCCGGTAATGCCGCAAGCCATCACCACCAGCCCGAGCGTTGTTTGGACGAGCGATCCCACGAACAACGCGGCCAAGCTGTTTAGAAGTCCCTGCGAGTGCAACACGGTCGATACCAGCCAATCGATCGGCGCAAACGCGATCGAGATTGGAACCGATGTGAGGATCAAGATCGCAGCGATGCGAAACGCATTGCCTTGACTGAGGGTCCAAGATTTTCCAAAGCCCATCGAATCATCGACAGCGGCTGCCGGGAAAACCAGCATGAACCGTGCCTCAACAATGAAAACCACCGTCATCCACAGCGCCGCTGTAACAACACCCGCCGCCCCGCCGGTGGCGGCGATAAGGAAACGGATCGGAAGCGCTAGAAACATCGACAGAACGATCGTGAGAAGACCGAGCACTACGGTACGACCAAGAAAGACGCTATGGCGACGCTGCCACCGGAGTTCCTGGCCGACGATCGATCCATGGTTGGGAAGCAAACAACGTCGATGCCACGCGACCGCGAAGACGACCCACCCGGCCAGGCTGACCACTGCGACGACAACACCGGCCAGGATGAAACCCATACTCACGGTGGGCACGTCGGTGTTTGGAACTGGTCTGAAGTAACTCAGCAGCGCGCTCGCGGTACCCAAGACCAAGACGATCGGCACACCCAGCAGCGCAAAGTCTTGCCGTTGGTGCCATACGAATTGATAAGCCTCGTTAACGATGCGAAGGACTTCGAGGCGTTTCACCATCTTCGGTTTGGTTCGTGGTGGTGGATCGAAAAAGGAGTAAGGGCGCTAAGCTTGCTGAGGGTAGCGGATTCGATCCGCTAAGTCGGGGAATTTTCCGCCTCCGGTGTTAACAACTGGAGGCATTTTGCCCTTGCTTCAAAGCGGTTTGGGAGTTCACCGGCATGCTCACCATCAGCGAAAATTGACAGCGGTGGGGCTTGGTCGGGTTGTTCAATATCGACGCACGCACCGCGACAAAGCGTAATCTGCGGGTGGTTGACGTGAGTTCCTTTGAAAACTTTCGGGAACGTGTAAAGGAATTCTAATCTCGATACCGGCCCGACAATCACAACGTCGAGCAAGCCGTCGTCGATCACCGCGTCGGGAGCAATGCGCATGCCGCCGCCCAGCGCGCGCCCGTTGGCAATCGCCACCAACCAGGCGGCCGTCTCGATCGTTTCGCCGTCAACCGTCAGCCTGATCGGCCGAGGACGATAGGTGACCAGCGTGTTGAGAACGGAGGCGACGTACAGGGCGGTGCCGCTCAACCAGCGTTGGTCGTTAGCCCACTTATTGGCTTCGGACGAGAAGCCGCAGCCGGCGACACCACAGAATAGGTACTGGCCCACGTTGCCCATATCTACGCTTCGGATACGACCGCCGATAAGCGTATCGACGACGGTGTCCAGGCGCGAGACCGATAGGTCGAACTCGGCCGCGAAATCATTGCCTGCACCGGTCGGAATGATGCCGAAGGGAACCGCCTGGCGCGCGGCGACCCCGGCCAAACGGCCGACGTGCCCATCGCCGCCGCAGGCAATGATCGTGCGGCCCGATTGCGCGGCTTCTATGGCCACGACCTCGGCATGATCGGCACTGGTTGAGATTATGTACGCCGCATCTATCGACCGTGCCTCGAGGCGTGCGCGCACGTCGGCAAGAACATCGATATGTCGCCCGCGGCCCGCCCGCGGGTTTTCGATGATCGTAAGTTGGGGATCTATCGACATCGACTCACTTTAGACGCTTTGGGCTTGGTCGGCTGGGTGACGACAAGGGCGCCTTGCCGGTAGACTCCGAGGTGATCATGAACGATATCGAAAATCTATCATCCACCTTTCGCGGACTTACCCCGTGGGTGGGTGAGGTGCCGCAGGGAAATCGCATTAATTTCCTCGGCGTCCTAACGTCGCTCGAATATTTCTCCGATCCCGATGCCCATTTCGATGATGTCGATCGCGTGCGCGCAGGGTCTTACCAAACCTCGACCCGGCTGCCCGAACTTACTGACGGTGAGGGCTATTTTGAGTGGATCGACCTGTTGGAAGCGGTTCGCGCTGCGCGTGAACGTTTTGTCATGGTCGAGCTGGGTGGCGGGTATGGGTCACGCTCGGTCGATGCGCACGCAGCCTTATCACGCCTCAACCCGCTACCGGAGCTGTTTGTGGTCGTCGAAGCGATGGCGCAGCACATTGCCTGGGCCCGCACCCATTTCTCGGCCAATGGTCTGACGCCGGACGCGCACTGGTTTGTCAACGCGCTGGTCAACGCATCCGGTCGGCCGGAGTTGTTTGCCCATGCTTCCGGTGTTTACTACAGCGGTGCGGTCGACGGCCCGCCGCGCCGCCGAGTCTTCGATGCGATCACGAGTGAAGGGCATCTCGAAGCGGTCGCGCGAAACCTTGTCATAGACGGACGCATGGGATTGGCACTGCCGGTGGCGGGCGAGGCCGAGTCGACGATGGAAGTCGAATTTGTCAGTGCGATCCGTCTGGCAACGGTTCTCGCGCCATTGCCGGGGGTTGATCTACTGGACGTCGATATCCAGTTTGCCGAGGAAAGCGTCATCCCCGACGCGATCGAGGATATTGAGCGAAAGGTAAAACGAATTCACATCGGCACGCACGCGCCGCCGATCCACGAAATGCTGCAAGAACTGTTGCAGGAGCGTGGCTGGCAGATCGTCTTCTCCTATCTGCCTTACGCGACATTCGATACACCGCGCGGCAGATTTGAAACCAAGGACGGGATCCTTAGCGCGATCAATCCAGCGCTGTAGGACGTCTCCGCGTATCAATCCGCGGTTTTACCCAGGCAATGTTGGTCTTTGGACGCCGGCCGAGACGACCCGCCACCGACTCTTGCCGGACGCTTTTTGCTACGAGGCGGAACCCAGTCGGCCGCCAAACGCTCTGCTTTGGCAGCCAGCCCGACGGACATTCCACCAACCATTTCGTCACGCCGGTGGATGGCGGCCGTCCGTAACTTGGTGCTCTTGCTGTCGGTCGAGAGGATGAACCACTTCAGTGCTTCAACCGGGTTCTTGTCTACCCCTTGACCATTCTGGTAGGCGCGGCCCAGGCGATAATAGGCGCGGTCCAACCCGCGTTCGGCGGCGGCGACGTACCATCTGATCGCCTGCTGATGATCGACGCGGAGACCGAGGCCCTTACGGTAGGCCTGACCGAGCCGGTATTGCGCGCGGTGAAATCCTTTTTCGGCGGCGCGGCGAAACCATTTGACCGACTCAAAATAGCTCCGTTTTGTACCGATGCCGCGCAGGTACGACTGCCCGACATTATACTGCGCCTTCACGTGTCCGCTGTCGGCGGCGAGCAGGAACCAGCGCTGGGCTTGTTCTTCGTCGTGCTCCACCCCTTTGCCGCGACGATAGGCGAGGCCGAGATTGTACTGGGCGAGCCTGAAGCCCTGCTCGGCTGCCTCGCTATAAAATTCAGCCGCACGTTCGCAATCTTCTTCGACCCCGACGCCCTTGGCGTAGTGCCAGCCAAGGTTGGTTAGGGCGCGCAGGTCGCCCTCGGCAGCGGCGGCGCGATAAAGCTCCATGGCCTTTTCGTAGTCGCCGTTCTTGGCCGCTCGCAGTCCGTCGTCAAACGACGCCCATGCAATCGGAACAAACAGAATTGTTGCGCCAAGGACGGCCAGAGCAAGGCGTTTCATAGAGCGGCGAGCGGTGACGGTTTGGAGGATTCGACTTGGACTCATACCTATTCCTGGGCCTGTAACAGCTCCCACCCACAATATATGGCAATGAGTAGGAGGAACACCCTAGGCAGTCTACGTAGATACCCCGAATCCCCAATACAAGATGAAAGTCTGTCTATTGCGAGGTACTCCATAAGAGGGGGTTCGCTGCGTCAGCTTGAATTGGCCTACAACCGCCAGTCACACTTACCGAACCGAGAATGCTGCTAAGGTGAGCATCATGAGAACCCGGCTACGGTTGATTGTTGCGCTATTTGCGTCAGTGATTGCGATTGCTGCGCAGCCAACCGCACCGCGGGCGGATATGAGCTTGGGGCAATCGGCGTTTGAACAGGGTGATTATGAAGGCGCGTTCACGGCGTGGCTGGCCTCGGCCGAGCAAGGCCACACCGAGGCGCAACTCAATATCGGGTTTCTCTACCGCGCCGGCGCTGGTGTTGCCAAAGACGTGGTCGCCGCTTTCATGTGGTTTGAGAAGGCGGCACTGCAGGGAATGCCGGAGGCGCAAGTCGCGGTTGGTGGGTCCTATCTGCAGGGCGTCGGAGTCGACAAGGACGACAGCCAAGCAGAACAGTGGCTACGTAAAGCCGCTGTTCAGGGGTACCCGGACGGTCAGGTTAATCTCGGCATGCTCTATATTCAGGGTCGCGGCGTCGCGCCCGATCTTGCCGCGGCGGCACAATGGTTTACCAAGGCAGCCGCCCAAGATGACTCGAACGGTCAACTCCACCTCGGGATGCTCCATGCCCAAGGGCTCGAGGGCTCGCCGGACTTTGTCGAAGCGTTGAAATGGTTCGCAATCGTTTCTCGAAAGGGTGACGACCACGCCCAACAAGCGCGGCAATTTGGGTCGGTCATCATCGAGCGAATGGCGCCCGATCAGATCGCAACAGCGCAACGCCGGGCCAAAGAGTGGCGGCGCGCACGAACCAAATAGCGGCGGCCGAGGGATGACCGAAGACGATGGCCTGATCCGCAATTTCAGATTGCTTGCGGCGTACAACCGCGGTGCCAATCGGCTGCTTTACGATGCCTGTGCGCAACTTTCGCAGGCTGAACTTAAGCAACCCCGGCCCGCATTCTTCAAAAGCATCCACGGGACCCTGAACCACATACTGCTCGGGGATCGCAACTACCTCGCCCGGTTCGGCGGTGCCAACCCCTCAGCCGCTAATCTCGATGCGATCCTGTATGACGATTTCGAAGAGTTGCGCGCGGCGCGTAGCGAACAGGACGTCCGCATTGATGAATTTACCGCCGCACTGACAACCGCGGTACTCGATCGCGTGATCAGTTATGTCAATCATCAAGGGTTGGCGTTTGATGATCCCATCAGGTTGCTGCTGCCACACCTATTCAACCACCAGACCCACCATCGCGGCCAGATCCACGATCTGTTGATGCAAACCAGTGTCGCACCGCCCTCTCTGGATATGCATCGCGTGCTTAAACCAAGGCCCGAAACCGTCCTCGAAGTTTGACGACTAGAGCATTTCAGGATTAGCTCGACCCATCCCACTCCCCCGGCCCAACCACCCGATAAGGGTACCCTTGGGGTGGTTGGGCCGGGGGAGTGGGATGGCCAAGTCGACGCAATCCTGAAATGCTCTGGATGATGAACGTACGCGACGCCGATGGCCGCATCATCGGCTCCTGCCGGCGTCAACTCGGCCGCCGTATCACCGCCATCGATGCCGGTAAATCCATCAGCTATGAGATCTGTGATTGGGAATTTGAGGACGCGACGATTGATCGTTGCGTGTGTTTGCGGCGCACCCAGGATCCGGAATTGTTGCCGGGCTGGCGGCCGCGCGAAATCGATATCTCGTCCGCGTTTCGGCTGGATTAGGACGTTCGGTCCAGAAGTTCGTTCTAAGAGTCGAACGGGTTGGCGGATTCGGAAAACGCGACGAGCGCATTCGGAAAACGCGACGAGCGCATCAAGATGACGCTCCCATCCCGCCGCGTGCCGGTTACGGATCGCAATGCCTTTTTCGCCTCGGAATGCTAGCCAGCCGCGGTGGACGAGTATCAGTTCGGTGGTTTGGTCGAGGTCGCGGAGCATGACCATGACTTCGGTCATCGCCCGCCAATCGGCATCGGACCAAGTCAGGGTGAACGATCGTTGCGGCTGGCAAATGATGACCGTCCCGCTTGTCACCACTTCGTCGCCGTCGCTATCTGTCCAGCGCTCCTCAAAGGCACCACCAACGCGGAGATCGAGGTGAACGGAATCACGCCACCAGCGTTTGATAAGATCCGGTTCCGCCCAACAGCGCCAAATGTCGTTGCACGAAGCGGCCATTGATCTGTGAAGCTCGATCTTGTCGCGCTCCAGCAGCGAGTCTTCTTTCGTCTCTTTGGTCTTGCCCCATTTTAGTGGACAGTTCAGAAAGATCCGGTTGCCTGTTCTTCGAAGTCATCCGGACTGATATTGCCAAGGTAACCGTGGCGTCGTTTTCGGTTGTAAAACACCTCGATGTACTCGAACACATCGGCCCGGGCTTCATCCCGAGTTCGATAGCGCACCCGGTTCACGCGCTCTCGCTTGAGTAGGCCGAAGAAGCTCTCGACAACGGCATTATCGTAGCAGTTGCCTGAGCTGCTCATGCTGCATTCGATGCCATGCCTGGCAAGTTCGTCTCGGAAGTCATCGCTGGTATATTGGCTGCCACGGACGCTCTCATGTTTGTCAAGCACTCGATGGGGCCGTGAGGACGCGGTAGATCTCGCGGGCCACGTAACGCTTCAGGCAGCGCATGATCTCGCGTTTGGACAGCCCCTCCAGGGTCCTGCGAGCGACATAGGCTCGGGTCCGCTCGTCGGTTCGCATTCGGCACACGACGACCATGTGCAGGGCGGAGTTGGCTTGGCGGTTGCCTCCGCGGTTGAGACGGTGGCGTTGCGTCTTCCCACTCGATGCGGGGATCGGGCAGACGCCGCACGCCATCATGGCGAAGCTCGCATCTGGCGAAGGCCTCGGAGCGGAGCCGATCCGGGTTATCCCCAACGGCGACCATTACTGCGCCTGCGTTTTCGGTGCCCACGCCTTCGAGCTCGAGCAGACTGGGGGCGAGCTCCTCGACCAAGGGGACGATGAACCGGTCGAGTTCAGCGATCTCGTCGTTGATGTCGAGGATTCTGCGGGCGAGGGACTTCAGGGAGAGCTTGGTCGCGACCACCGGGTCTCGATAGCCGACCGTGTCCGGCCTCCAGGCCGCACAGGTACGGAGGCGCTGCATGCGGGTGAGGTTGCGGACCTGGTCACGCACTTCCTCCGGTGCGGCAACGATGGTGTTGTAGAGTTGTTGCAGGGCCGCGCGGCGGCACTTGATTGCCGTCTTTCGCGTTGTTCGCAGCACCCGCAGGGCTTCCACGCTGCCGGAACGGTCTTTGGCCACCTGGACCCGGCGTCTTGTGCGCGCCGCCTCGGCCGCGGAGATCGCATCCAGGGCATCGTCCTTGCCCTTGGCTCTTCGGCTGGCTGGGTCCGGCCCGGTCACCTCGAGCACGGGGATACCCGAGAGTGCCAGGTGCCGGGTGATGCCGGCTCCGTAGGTACCGGTGGATTCCACTCCTACACGAAGCAGCTCGCCATGAGAGCGGAACCAGCGAAGCATCGCCCGGTAGCCGGCTCGGGTGGTGGAGAACGATTCGGTACCAAGCACCGTTCCGTCGTGGCTCACGACGGCGGCGGTGTGCAGGTCCTGGTGGGTGTCGACGCCACCGATGATCTGGATGTTGTCGGCTGTTGTAGTCGCCATGTCCGCCCCCTGGTCTATGATGGGTGGAGGGGTTGGCTCCGAACTCAGCCGATGTCGGACACGACAGTGACGGGGCGCCCAAGGCCGGGCTCTCATCAGGTCACGATGTCGGTCGAGGTCGGAACCTCAACCGGTTGCCCCCGGGTGGCCGACATGTCCGGGGAATGACATCTCGGTCGATCTGAGTGTGGGTCAAGCCACCCAAGGACGGCCGGCCCTATCAGTCTAGATGCGTCTATCGCTGTGCGGGTCAGGTCACTCCGAGGGAACCGGCCCGCAGATACTCACTGTCCGAGTGGTGAATAAGCGCGCCCTCAGGTTCGCGTGCGTCGATCGCCATCCGCAAGGCCGCCAACACGAGGCGGCGGCTCATCCAGCGGCTCATCGACCAGCCCACGATCCGGCGCGAATAGAGATCCATCACCACCGCCAGGTACAACCATCCCTCATGCGTGGAGATATACGTGATGTCGGAAGCCCAACGTTGATTGGGAGCATCCGCCGAGAAGTTCCGTTTGAGCAGATTCTTCGCTACGGGATGGTTCGGATCACGTTGCGTCGTGACCCGAAAGCGCCGCTTGGGACATCCTCTAAGCCTTGCCAGACGCATCAGACGGGCCACTTTGTGCCGTCCAACACCGATGCCGCTGGACACTAACTCCGCGTGGATTCTCGGGCTGCCATAAACACCTCTGCTGTCTTGATGGACCCGCCTGATCTCCGCCATTAACTCGCGGTCCGATTTCAGGCGGGAACTCTCCGGCCGGGTGCGCCAAGCGTAGTAACCGCTCGCCGAGACTGCCAACAAACAGCACATCATGCGAACCGGATAACGATCTCGGCGGCGATCGATGCACGCGTACTTCATTTCGACTCCTTGGCAAAGTACGCCGCCGCTTCCTTTAAAAAATCCCGTTCCTTCTTCACCTGAGCTAGCTCACGCTTGAGCCGCGCCAGCTCTTCATCTCGCGTACGTCCCTGGCCCGGAAAAGCCTCGTCGCCGAGCAACCGTAACTCATCGCGCCAACGCAGAAACTGACGCGTGCTGATCCCAAGCTCCTCGCATACCGCCTTATCAGTGTTGCCTTCTTCACTCGCCCTCAGGATCGCTTCCCGCTTGAACTCAGAACTGTACCGTGTGTATCGCTTCGGCTTCGTCATCTGACACCTCATCGCGCTCAATGCGCCTATTCTAGGTGTCCACTGATTCAGGGCAGTACCACTTCATTCATCGAAACCAACTGACCCCGGTACGTTCCGGCCTTAGAATGACACGCTTTTGCCCTGGAACTCCTTACCACATTTACGCCTATGACCGCCTCGCTTGACGATGTCCGCGCTTTTTGGGAGCGCTCGCCGTTGGCGTCGGCCGATATTGATGCCGAGCCGGGTACGCCTGAGTTTTTCGCCGCTTTTGATGCGCTCCGTGAGGCCGAAGATTGCGAACCCCCATGGTTGCAAGAGCGGGTCTACCACCTCGCGAACGCGGCCGGAAAACGTGTTCTCGATATCGGTTGCGGCAATGGCTATGTGCTGTCGCGTTATGCGGCGGCAGGCGCGACGGTGCAAGGGGTCGATATCACCGATCGCGCCATTGAAATCTCCCAGCGCCGATTTTCGGGTATGGGTCTAACCGGTAGCTTCACGAGGATCGACGGGCAGGTGCTGCCGTTCGCCGACAGCTCGCTTGATGTCGTCACATCGATGGGGGTGCTGCACCACGTCCCTGATCCGGATCCCTTGGTTGATGAAGCGTACCGGCTGCTGAAGCCGGGCGGTGAGATGATCATCATGCTCTACAACCGGTATAGCTGGCAGTATCAAGTGTTGATGCGGATGAAGCGTTTGGCATTGTCGAGCCATCGTGGCCGCAGCCAGGCCGATGCCGTCAATATGGTCGACGGCGCCGAAAATCCGCTTGGCCGCGTCTACAGCCGACCCCAGGCGCGAGCGCTCCTGGAGCGGGCTGGTTTCCGGTCGACATTTTGCGAAGTGCACCAGATCACGTGGCGCCAGCTTCTGCTCGTGCCGCCGCTGGCCGGCCTCGCCGGCGTACTGCTCCCGCCGGCTGGTCGGACGCCGCTGCGGGCGCTGGGATGGAACGTCTATGTGCGGGCTGCGAAGCCCAGCTGATACCAACTATTTGTCGGTCATGATGTAAACACCGTTCCAATCTTGCGGCGGTGGCGTCGTGAGAAAGCGTCGGCAGCGCTCGGCATAGATCTGCGAGGGTTTGTCGTTGGGGTGGGCCGCAAGGGCGGCATCGAATCCGCCCAGTGCGGTCTGCCATTCTCGCTGACGATAGGCGGTCAAACCGCCACTATATGCGTCGAGCACATCGCTGAGGTTGGGGAACGACTGATGTGTGTGGTGGTCGAGTACCTCGAACAAAGAGACCGGTTCGGTCTTGCCTTTGACCTGCATCAGATCGATCTCGCGTAAGCGCGCTCCGTTCCTCATCGCAGCTTTGGTGTATTCGCTGATCAATATATTGGCGCCGTAGAAGCGGGTCGCGCTCTCAATCCGCGACGACAGATTTACCGGATCGCCGATCACCGTGTACTCCATGCGCTTGGTCGAGCCGATGTTGCCGACAATCACCGGACCGGACGAGATGCCGATGCCGTTTTGGATCGGATCGCGACCGCTGGCCTGGCGTTGTTCGTTGTGCGCGCGCAACGCGATCTGCATGCCGATCGCGGCACGCACCGCATCGTCGGAGTCCTGCTCACCGTTAAACGGTACGCCGAACAAAGCCATGATCGCATCGCCGATGAACTTATCCAGCACGCCCTGGCGCTCCATAATCGAATCGACCATCGCTTCGAAGTAATCGTTCAGCATCGAGACGGTGTCGCGCGCGCCCAGCGCCTCGGAGATGGTGGTGAACCCGCGGATATCGGAGAACAGGATAGAGACCAGTTGATCCTTGCCGCCGAGTTCGGCTTCGCCGCTTTCCAACAGCTGATCGGCAACCTCGGCCGACATGTAGCGCGCCATCGTACTCTTGACCCGCTTTTCGGTTGTGATGTCCTCCAGCACGACCATCGAGCCGATGCTTTCGTCCATCGCATCGATCAGCGGGCTTACCGAGGCGTTGACCGACGCGGTGGCCTCGCTGCCGGTCTCGAGCTCGGCCTCGACGGTGATTTCCTGCTCGCCGGTGCGCCCGACCTTTTGCAAACTGTTGAACAGCCAGAGATTGGAGCCCGAGAACAGCTCGCTGGCGGGCTGGCTGATGATCTCGGCCGACGGGCGTTCGAGAATTTGGAACACGGCATCGTTCGCCGTCAGCACGCGGTCTTCCAAATCGAGCGTGAAGATGCCGTTGCTGGTGCTTTGTAGAATCGCATCGTTGTAATTTTTCTCGCGCAGCACGTCTTCGAAGAGCTGAGCGTTCTCCAACGCCACCGCGATCTGTGCGTTGAAAGCGCCAAGCCGACCTTCGTCTTTGGCCGTGAAGGCACCGCCATGTTTGTTGAGCACCTGCGTGACACCTATCCTTTGCCCCTGTTTGTTGAATATCGGCATACACAGGATGCTCGCGGTCTGATAGCCGATTTCCTGGTCGACAGTGCGGTTGAAACGGGGGTCGCTATAGGGATCGGGGATGTTTTCGGTGCGGCCGCTCGAGAACGCCGCGCCGGCAATACCGGCATCGCCTGGAATTCGAATTTCCTTAGTCGCGATGCCTTCGGCCACCCGCGACCACAACTCGCCCGAGGCGCGGTCGTGGAGAAACAGGGTGCTGCGGTCGGCGTTGAGGAGTTCGGTGGTCGCCCGCATGATGCGGGCTAACAAAACCTCGAGGTTCAACTCGCCGGCGAGGTCGTGCGACATTTCGAGGATCTGCACCTCCTCGCGCAAACTATCGGTCATCATATTGAAGCCGCGAAAGAGATCGGCAAACTCGTCGGTGCCGGTGACGTGCACGAAATTGTCGAGATCGCCGCGCTCTACTCGATCCATCGCCGATATCAGCCGTGATGCAGAACCCGTGAGTTCGCGGGCGGTCAACAATGAAACGCCGATGCCGCTACCGAGGAACACGGCGACGACGCCGGCGATCCAGGCGAGCAGCGGCCAAATTTCTGCAAAGCTGACCGCAATACCGAGATCGTCGAACAGCAGTTCGACCCGAAAGACGATGGTCACCGCGAAGAAAATCAGCGGCACCGAGGAGGTAAACACAGCTAGATAGATCAGCTTATTACGCAGCTTGATCGAGACCGGGCGGATTGGCGGGTTGACGGGTCGCCCGGCGTGATCCCATAGGCGGCGGATCAGGGGCGATAAGTGCCGGTTGATCCCGAAATATTCATAGATCGCGTGGATGGGCGCCGCGAGGATCAGGGCGGTCAGCGAGAACACGGTAACCTGCCAAGCGCTATAGCCGGTATCGCCGATCCGGTTAAGGATCAGCATATAGGCGACGATGGCGACGACCGCGGTCGGGCCGTGGATATAGGTCACGCGTACAAACGAGAGCAGCGGCAGGTTGAGAGCTCGGTTGATTGCCCCGTAGGTTGCCGATTCGCTGGGTTCGACTTGGTGCACGAGTTGATCGAGCACGCGACCTACCGGCCGCGTATTGCGGCGAATGACGTAGAAATCGACCGCAATGACGATGCCGGCCCAGATCGGTACGCCGGCGCCAATCCAGATCCACTGGCGGCCCGTGAATTCAAGCCCAAGCAATGCGACGAAGAGTGTAACGAACGTCGCGATCAACGCGCCCTCGACATATTGCCAGAGCAACCGCCAGTTGAGCTCGTTTGCCGACAGCCCCTCCCACGGGTGGGGGTCTGACGGTTGCATGGTGTCGTCGAGGGTGGCTTCCATCGGTTTCGTCATGGTTTTTTCTGCCGTAGAGAGATTTGCCGAGGGCCCAATAGCCGAACCATCGCCGGTTGTGCGATCAGAGGTTAGAACCACGATGGCCATGCAACAACTTAGAAGCTGATCGCTGGTCGCGAAATGACCCCGAGGCAACGGGCGCAGCGCAGCCACAGAGGGCGCCGCCTCCGGAAATTCGTCAGGATGAGCGCAATTGGCATCCTGACAAACGATGAACCGCTCGTGTCTGCAACGCTCGACTCAGATGGGTTTTCTTTCCCCACCTCGCTCGATGTGAAGCGTTACTCGTCCTCGAACCTGAAGGAGATATTGAGCCGCACGCGAAAGGCAGAAATCTTGCCGTTCTCGATCTGCATGTCCTGCTTGACGACTTCGGCAATGCGTAAATCGCGCACAGTTTTACTCGCACGTTCAACGGCTGTGGCCGCCGCCATTTCCCAGGATTCCGGGCTCGTACCGACGATCTCGATTACTTTATAGACGGCCATGACAACCTCCTTGTCAGCGTGGTCCAAATCGCGGCACCGCCGTTCATCAGGATCCCCGAGGGAGAGCTGTGCGGCACCGCGTGATCAAATTCGATTATAGCGGTGTTCGCCGAAAGGTCTCACGGGCCTCTGATAATCCGCCGATCCGACTATGTGGAGAGTACCGGGCGCGTATACTGTCCGCGACGGCCGACGATTAAACTCGAATTCCTACCCAAGCCACTGGCTGCGCGAAGCCGGGAGGACGACATGGATCTCATTTTGAGAAATGCCCGCGTCCCTCACCAGGAGGCTGGGCCGGTGGTCGACATAGGCGTCGACCAAGGCCGCATCGCCGCGATCGAGCCAAACCTTGCCGCGGCCGGTCAGGAGATCGACATCAACGGCCGCCTCGTTTCGCCCGGCTTTATCGAGACCCACATCCACCTCGACAAATCCTGCTTGTTGGACCGCTGCACCTCCCAGGAAGGAACCCTTGAAGAAGCGATCGGTTAGGTCGCGAAGGCCAAGCAGGCGTTTCAGCCCGATGACGTGCGTGAGCGCGCAATCAAGACACTGGAGAAAAGCATTCTCCAAGGCACCACCCATATGCGCACCCACCTCGAAGTAGATCCCGTGGTCGGCTTGCGCAGCCTAGAGGGCATTCTGCCTCTGATCGACGACTACAAGTGGGCAATCGACCTGGAAATCTGTGTCTTTCCCCAGGAGGGATTGCTCAACAACCCGGGCACGGACGAACTCATGGTGGCGGCGCTGAAGCGTGGCTGCACGGTGGTCGGTGGTGCCCCCTACACCGATTCCGATCCGCCCGGGCAAATTGATCGAATCTTCGAGATGGCACGCGAATTCGACGTCGACGTAGATATGCACCTTGATTTTGGCAACACCCCCGAGGGCATGACGGTTGATCATGTCTGCAAGAAAACCGATGAGTATGGCTATGGTGGCCGCGTCGCGATTGGCCACGTCACGCAGATGTCGACCCTGACCGTGGCGGACTTCGAACGCATCACCAAACGCCTCGCCGATGCAGGCGTTGCGGTAACGGTGCTCCCGTCGACTGACCTCTATCTGATGGGACGCCATCAGGATCACAGCATCATGCGCGGCGTCGTGCCGGTCCATCGCATGCTGCGCCACGGGGTCAACTGCACGCTATCGTCGAACAATGTGCTCAACCCATTCACACCGTTCGGCGACTGCTCACTCATTCGTATGGCCAATCTTTATGCCAACATTTGCCAGGTCGGCCAGATCGACGACACCATCGAGTGTTTTGAAATGGTGACGCGACGCTCGGCCGATCTCCTCAATCTTGATGATTATGGAATAGTGGTCGGCAAGTCGGCCGATCTGGTCGTCGTCGACAACCACGACCGACAAACCGCGGTGGCCGAATTGTCGCAGCCGCTGATGGGCTTCAAACGCGGCCGGATGACCTTCCGCCGTGAGCCGGCGCAACTGTTACGGCCCCAGTAGGTCAACGAGTAAGCCACTAAGTAAGTCAGCCAAACCGTGGATCGACCCGCCGACACCGCCACCTTGCCGTTCGACGATCCGGTTGGCGCCTTTTGCCGGGAAAACCACGTCGCCCTGCGCGGCTCCGGCCAGGGACCCCTCACCGGACTGAGTTTCGGGGTTAAGGATGTCTTCCACATCGCTGGGACTCGCACCGGCTTTGGCAATCCAGAATGGCTGGCGACCCACGAATCGCCAACCCAGACGGCAGCCGCGGTGCAGCTTTTGCTGGGTGCCGGCGCCGATATGGTCGGTAAAACCTTAAGCGACGAACTCGCCTACAGCCTAACCGGCGAGAACGTGCACTACGGAACGCCAGTCAACACCCGTGCACCAGACCGCATTCCGGGCGGATCGTCGAACGGTTCTGCCGCGGCGGTTGCCGCGGGCTTGGTCGACTTTGCGTTGGGCACCGATTGTGGCGGCTCGGTCCGCTTACCGGCCAGCTACTGCGGGATCCTGGGACTACGCCCGACCGTCGATCGGGTGCCGACAGACGGCGTTATCCCGTTCGGTCCGCCGTTCGACGTGGTGGGCTGGTTGGCGCGCGATCCGGCCGTTCTCGAGAGCGTGGGGCGGGTGCTTCTGGACGACGATCACGCACCGCCAGCGCCTCGGCGGGTGCTTGCGGCAGCGGATGCGTTTGCCTTGGTGGACGGGCGGGTCGGCGTCGCGCTGGCGCCAGCTATCGAACGCCTGGCCGAGATGGTTGGCGAGCAGCAGGAGATAGAGGTCACGGCCGCCGGGCTGACCGAGTGGTTCGAGACGTTTCGCGTGGTCCAGGCCGCATCGATTTGGTCCAACCACGGCGAATGGATTACCCGCACGAAACCCGCTCTGGGCCCGGGTATTAAGGAGCGCTTCGAGTGGGCCGCCCAGCTCGATCCCGCCGACGTCATTGCCGCCAAGCAGCGACATGAAACGATCAAATCGCGCATCGGTGAGATCCTCGGCGATGGCGATATCCTCTACCTGCCAACCTCGCCCCGAGTCGCGCCGCTCAAGAGCACACCGGTCGATGACATCGAAATTCGTTACCGCACCCAGGCGATGCATCTCCTCTGCATTTCTGGTCTCGGCGGGTTGCCGCAGCTCAGCCTGCCAGTCGCCGAACTCGCCGGCTTGCCGCTCGGCCTCTCGCTGGTCGGGCCGCGCGGCTCGGATATGCAATTGCTCAAATTGGCTGGGGATCTGCTTACGTAAAACCCGTTGCGTCGTAGTGGCTTGTTCGAATTAGACCGATTACCAGTATCTCATCGCTGTGCAGGCAAGTGAACGGGTGGGGGTATGCGGCCGAATTAGCGATCCGCTCTACTGTTACGCGCGTTGCGCACGGCGGCGATACAACGAAAGGAAGCCCAGCAGACCGAGACACATCATCACCAGCGAGCCAGGTATTGGAATTGCCGGAACCTCGCGGAAATACACAAAGTCCCAATCGACGTCGGCGCCGTTTCCGGGGGCACTCGCGCCATCTCCCCACTCAAATCCGTTGAAACTGGCGGCGGCGGCAACCCCGGTCCCAGCGAATTGCTGCACTCCGTCCACAAAGAACGCAAACGCGGCGCTATTGGCAGGCGACTCTAGACGGTAAGTGTGAAAATTCCCCAAGTCCGGCAAGCCGTTCACGGCCGTCACAGGCGGATTGAGTGGCAACGGTGCTGAGTCGAAGAACGCGTCCTCGCCGTCGCTAAACGACGCGATGTACTCAACGCTACCGAAGAGGACCGAAAAGAACGGGGACTGGAACCCCTCAATATCGAGGATCGAACGAGGTGGGGTCGAGTTCATAGACAGCAGCAACGGCGGCGCGGCGTGAGACTTAAGGGTGGCTAACAGTGTTTCGACTGCCCTCTTTTAGCTCCTTGACTATACGCCATTGGCGCCCATACATTATCTATGACAGCCATCAAGATCCTGCGCACTTCCGGCTATCAGAAGCGCGTCAAAAAGCTTCTGAGCGCCACCGAGCAAAAGGCCGCTGAGTATTCGATTGCAGGCGCGCCCACCGCTCACCCAGTGGTGCCGGGGACTGGTGGTGTCCGCAAGGCCCGGTGGGGTGTCATAGGTCGCGGCAAACGAGGCGGTGTGAGGATTGTCTACCTCTTTGTCGCCGGGAATGCCGTTTACATGTTTGATATCTACGGCAAGACCACCAAGGAAGACCACACCGCTGACGAGAAAAAGGCCCTGCGCAAGACTGTTAAGGCGATAAAGGACGCGCAGAAAGATGACTAAATTAGGCAAGCGTTTGATTGCGGCGGCTGAGGAAGCCCTGGCGCACGCGCGCGGTGAAATCGAATTACCGAGTGATATCGTCCAGGTGCCAGACGCGATCGATCCGAGCGTTATCCGCAAGGAACTCAAGATGTCGCAGGCGAAGTTTGCCAAAGCCTTTGGTATCAACCTTGCGGCATTGAAGAATTGGGAACAGGGCCGGCGGCAACCCGACCCGATGGCGCGGGCCTACCTCACCGTTATTGCCAAAAACCCCAATGCAGTGCGTACCGCGCTGGCGGAGAATGGATGATGACAGGATCAATCCACGATCACGACTTCGACTTCGAGGTGCGGACGTTCGATCGCTTTCGCAATTTCATGGAGTCGCGGATAGCGGAACGCGCGGCCCTTGCAGTCGTCTACGGTGGCTTAACCATCTCAAGCTACTACCTACCCCAAGTCACCAACGCCGTTGATGGTCTACCGAGTGGCAAGCTCGTTACGGTCGTGAGTACAGGCACCAGCCTAAGAGGCCAACCCGAAACTAGTTGAGTGATTTCAGTCGGTTGTGGCTTACTCGGTTGTGTCAAAGCAAACGAGGAGGCACAACATGTGGACCGAAATCACTCGCCCGAATTATGAGCGCCGTGGCGGGCGCTACGCAAGCGACCTGACGGATCGAGAGTGGGCGTTGATCGCGCCGCTCATGCCGCCGCGCAAGAAGATCGGCCGGCCGAGGACGACGGACCTGCGCCATGTCATGGATGCGGTCATGTACATGGCCTCGACGGGCTGCCAGTGGGCGATGTTGCCGAACGACTTCCCTCCGCCTTCCACGGTCCAGCGCTATTTCTACGACTGGCGCTCCAACGGCCTGCTGGAGAGCATCAACCATCACCTGGTCATGGCGGCCCGGGAGCTGGAAGGACGCGAGGCCGGCCCGAGCGCCGGGGTGATCGACAGCCAGAGCGTGAAAACCACGGAAAGCGGTGGTGTTCGGGGCTATGACGCGGGCAAGAAGATCAAGGGCCGCAAGCGTCACATCGTCACCGATACACTCGGCCTGCTGGTCGGCCTGATCGTGCACGCAGCCGATATCCAGGACCGCGACGGCGCGCCCGAGGTCCTCAAATCGATCCGTCATCGCTTCCCCCGGCTGCGTCACCTCTTCGCCGACGCCGCCTACGCGGGACCGAAACTCGAGGGCGCCCTTGAGGACATCGGCCGCTGGAAGCTCGAGATCATCAAGCGCTCAGACACCGCCCAGGGCTTCGAGCTCCTGCCCAGACGATGGGTCGTCGAGAGGACCTTCGCCTGGCTCAACCGATGCCGTCGACTGGCCAAGGATTGGGAGAAATCAATCGCCTCCGCACAGGCATGGATTCTTGTCGCCAACATCCGACTCCTCACAAGGCGGCTCGCAAGGTACTGTTATCAAACATAGAGTTTCGAGTCGGACTCTAAGAGGCCAACCCGAAACTAGTTGAGTGATTTCAGTCGGTTGTGGCTTACTCGGTTGTGTCAAAGCAAACGAGGAGGCACAACATGTGGACCGAAATCACTCGCCCGAATTATGAGCGCCGTGGCGGGCGCTACGCAAGCGACCTGACGGATCGAGAGTGGGCGTTGATCGCGCCGCTCATGCCGCCGCGCAAGAAGATCGGCCGGCCGAGGACGACGGACCTGCGCCATGTCATGGATGCGGTCATGTACATGGCCTCGACGGGCTGCCAGTGGGCGATGTTGCCGAACGACTTCCCTCCGCCTTCCACGGTCCAGCGCTATTTCTACGACTGGCGCTCCAACGGCCTGCTGGAGAGCATCAACCATCACCTGGTCATGGCGGCCCGGGAGCTGGAAGGACGCGAGGCCGGCCCGAGCGCCGGGGTGATCGACAGCCAGAGCGTGAAAACCACGGAAAGCGGTGGTGTTCGGGGCTATGACGCGGGCAAGAAGATCAAGGGCCGCAAGCGTCACATCGTCACCGATACACTCGGCCTGCTGGTCGGCCTGATCGTGCACGCAGCCGATATCCAGGACCGCGACGGCGCGCCCGAGGTCCTCAAATCGATCCGTCATCGCTTCCCCCGGCTGCGTCACCTCTTCGCCGACGCCGCCTACGCGGGACCGAAACTCGAGGGCGCCCTTGAGGACATCGGCCGCTGGAAGCTCAAGATCATCAAGCGCTCAGACACCGCCCAGGGCTTCGAGCTCCTGCCCAGACGATGGGTCGTCGAGAGGACCTTCGCCTGGCTCAACCGATGCCGTCGACTGGCCAAGGATTGGGAGAAATCAATCGCCTCCGCACAGGCATGGATTCTTGTCGCCAACATCCGACTCCTCACAAGGCGGCTCGCAAGGTACTGTTATCAAACATAGAGTTTCGAGTCGGACTCTAAGACCCACAGAAATATGGTGCCGGCTGGAGGACTCGAACCCCCGACCTATTGATTATAAATCTAAAATTTGCGTCCGACAGCGACCACGCACCAGCACGCTAAACCCGTCAAAACTCCCATATTCTCTAGCTATCATGGCGACACACTCCGACAGTCGCCGCCACCAACCCGATCGTGTCCCGCGGAGTGGTGTAAGAGCGTTGCGCTCTACGCTGCTCCCGGCGGGTAGGGCCGGGACGTTCAGGCTGCCACGGTGGGCAGCGTGATGGGGACATCATCGCTCAGCGGAGCGATGGATTCCAGCGTCATGTATCTCCTTGAGACGGCCCACTCGTCGTTCTGCTCGAGAAGGATGGCGCCGACGAGCCGTGTGATGGCGGCTTCGTTGGGAAAGATACCGACGACGTTGGTGCGACGCTTGACCTCGGCATGGAGCCGTTCGATCGGGTTTGTGGAGTGCAATTTCTGGCGGTGCTCCCTGGGGAAGCTCATGTAGGCGAGGACGTCGTGCTCGGCTTCGTCCATGAGAACTGCCAGCTTGGGCACCTTGAGCCTGAGCTGGTCGGCGACCTGGCGCCACTGGACCTTCGCGCTGTCGGCGTCCTCCTGGGCGAAGGCGGTGGCGACGAAGGCGGAGACGACGCGCCGGCCCTGGCGGCCGGCATGGGCCAGCAGGTTGCGGGCGAAGTGCACGCGGCAGCGCTGCCATGTGGCGCCGAGGATCCGGGTCGCGGCGGCCTTCAGGCCCTTGTGGTCGTCGGAGATCACCAGCTTCACGCCGCGCAGCCCGCGCCGGGCCAGCGAGCGCAGGAACTCGGTCCAGAAGGCCTCGGCCTCAGACGCGCCGATCGCCATGCCCAGGACCTCGCGGCGGCCCTGGTCGTTGACGGCCACAGCCACGGTCACCGCGACCGAGACGATGCGCCCGGCCTCGCGCACCTTTACATAGGTTGCGTCGAGCCACAGATAGGGCCAGTCGCCCTCCAGCGATCGATCGAGGAAGCCGTTGACCTTATCGTCGATCTCGCCGCACAGCCTGGAGACCTGGCTCTTGGAGACGCCCGACATGCCCATGGCCTGCACCAGGTCGTCGACCGAGCGGGTCGACACGCCCTGGATGTAGGCCTCCTGGATCACCGCAGCCAGCGCCTTCTCGGCCATCCGCCGCGGCTCCAGGAAGCCCGGGAAGTAGCTCCCCTTCCTCAGCTTCGGGATCTTCAGCTCGACCGTGCCGGCCCGCGTCTCCCAGGACCGGTCGCGGTAGCCGTTGCGGTGGGTGATACGATCCGCCGAGCGCTCGCCGTGAGCGGCGCCGGTCAGGCCCTCGACCTCCAGTGCCATCAGCCGCTCGGCCGTGAAGCCGATCATCTCGCGAAGCAGATCGGCATCGGAGCTCTTCTCCAAAAGCGCGCGCAGGGTCATCATGTCCTGGGTCATCGTGGTTCTCCTTCGGGTCAGGTTGGTTTGCACTAGCCCAACCCTAAACCGGAACCGCGATGGCCTCCGCTGTGGATAGCCGGCTTGCCTACGCCAGACTCTCGGCGGTCGCTACGGCAAGCCGCCTACCCACAGCTAACAGAGGCTCCAACAACTCCTACACCACGTCCTGGGACACGACCACCAACCCGCTGTGGTATGGTTGCCAATTGGTTGCCAGCCCTAGGAATCACCCCGTGTCGAAACGCATCACCAAGCGCGATGTAGACGCCCTCAAGGCCGGCACGATCATTTGGGACGCTGAGATCAAAGGGTTTGGCGTTCGTGCTCGGGCGACAGGTGCAAAATACTTCGTCCTCAAGTACCGATCTGGCCAGCGGCAACGCTGGTACACGATCGGCCGCTACGCATCACCGTGGACAGTCGAGAAAGCCCGTAAGAAGGCCTCTAAGCTGCTTGGTTCCGTTGCTGACGATAAAGACCCAGCAACAAGGCGCGAGAGCGATGAGAAGGCCCCTAGGGACGTTTCAGGGTGCGTTACAGCCTTCGTCGAGCACGCCAAAGCGACGCGAGCCGATAGCACCGCACGGCTCTATGAGAACCTCTTAGTCCGGCTGGCTGTTCCAAAACTCGGCAGTCTCAAGGTTCCCGATGTGACGCACGGCGATATTGCGCGACTCCACAGTTCGCTGAAGAAAACGCCATTTCAGGCGAACCGCGTCGTTGCCGTTCTCTCCAAGATGTTCAGTTGGGCGGGTAAGCAAGATTTCGGGTTTGAGATCGACAATCCGTGCGTTGGGATCGACAAGAACCCTGAACCAGCGCGTGAGCGCTTTTTGTCCGATATCGAATTGGTGCGCCTTGGTACTACGTTGGCCGAAGCGGAGGCCGGAGACGACGAAAGCGTATACGCGATTGCGGCTATCCGATTGTTGCTGTTCACCGGGACACGCTTGAACGAAATTCTAACCCTCAAACAGGAGTTCGTTGATATCGAGCGCAGCGTGTTGCGCCTCCCGAGGACGAAAACAGGGCCGCGCACCATCTTTCTGCCAGCGCCGGCAAAGGAAGTTCTGGCCAATCTCCCAAGCGTCCAAGGCAACCCCTACGTCATCGTTGGTCACAAAGAGGGCAGGCACCTCGTTAACCTCAACAAAGTTTGGCGACGTATCCGCGACAAAGCAAAGCTCCCGGACGTTCGCATTCACGATGCGCACAACAGCGAATTAATGGCAGCTTGATATTATAAGTAGTTATTTATAATCAGTTACTTACGCTTCCCCAATGTATGTGTTTAGAAAATTCATAATATTTTTCAACACCCTAACAACACAATAGTTTTGTTTTTGATATCGCCGTATACTCGCCGGCGATTTTGAGCCGATCGGTGAAGTCGTTGCCGAATGGGCAGCCAACGCGGCAGAGTCCCGTTCCAGTGCAGCGGGGCCTCGCCGCTGTTATGCTTGGTCTAACTTGTCACCGCCCTGTGCAAGCCGTGCGATCCTCGGACTGGCCCGTGCGAGCACCGGCCCGGGGTCGGAGCGGGTCTCGGCGTGGATGAGCTCTGCGATGCACTCGCCAAGAACCTGCATCCCGGAAGTGCCAAGGCCGCGTGTCGTGGCGGCCGACACACCCAATCGCAGCCCGGTCCACTTCGAGGGGCTTCGCGCATGGAACGGGACGGGGTTCTTGTTGGACGTGATGCCGGCCCGGGCGAGTGCGGTCTCCGCCTGCTGGCCGAGGAGGCCGACCGAAGCAAGATCGAGCAGCACCATGTGGGTGTCGGTGCCGCCGCCGACGATCCCGATCCCGCGGTCGGCGAGCGTGGCGGCGAGCGTTCGCGCGTTCTCGACGACGCGCTGCCCGTAGACCTTGAACTCCGGGCGAAGAGCCTCCCCGAGGCACACCGCCTTGGCGGCGAGGACGTTGGAGTGGAGGCTTCCCTGGACGCCGGGAAACACCGCGGACTGAAGGCCTTTGGCGAACTCGTCCGAGCGTGCGAGGACGAGCCCGCCCCGGGGGCCCGCGCAGCGTCTTGGTGGTGGTGCAGGTGACGATGTCGGCGTGCGGCAGGGGCGAGGCGTGCACGCCGGCGGCGACGAGACCCGCGATATGGGCCATGTCGACCAGGAGCCGTGCTTCGACGGCCTCGGCGATGCCTGCCATGCGTTCAAAGTCGATCGCGCGCGGATAGGCTGTTGTTCGGCGTGGAATATTGACCCCCTATTGGGGGTTATCGGCGTCCAAAATTGATGGAGTGGACGCCTCCTCCCGACGGCATCGCAGTGTGCCAAGGTGGTGGTGTGACCAACCCCCAGAGGAGGAGGCATCCATGGAACAGGTTAACATCATCGGGATCGATCTGGCGAAGCGCAGCTTTCAGCTTCACGGTGCTCGGGCGGACGGTTCGGTCGCGTTCCGTAGGAAGGTTAGTCGGGAGAAGCTGCTGTACTTTCTCGCCGCACTACCGCGCTGCGTTGTGGCGATGGAGGCCTGTGCGAGCGCTCACCATTGGGGCCGAGAGATTATGCAGCTCGGCCACGATGTGAGGCTGATCCCACCGATCTACGTGAAGCCGTTCGTGAAGCGGCAGAAGAACGACGCGGCGGACGCGGAGGCGATCTGCGAGGCGGCGCAGCGCCCGACCATGCGCTTTGTGGCGGTGAAGGGGGAAGAGCAACAGGCAAGGGCGATGCTGTTCCACACGCGCGATCTTCTGGTGCGCCAGCGCACGCAGACGATCAACGCGCTGCGGGGGCATCTGGCGGAGTTCGGCGTCGTTGCCCCGCAGGGTGTGGCTCATGTCGGTCGGCTGGCATCGGCACTCGAGGATCCGGGTTCGGGACTACCGGGAGCGGTCCGCGCGCTGGGCGGCGTTCTGCTCGGTCAGATCGCTGACCTCGACGCGAAGATCGGCGGATTGGAAAAGGAGCTCCGCGCCTGCGCGCGTCAGGACGAGCAGGCGGCACGGCTGATGACCATCCCAGGGATCGGGCCGATCAGCGCGATGGCGCTCCAGGCCTTCGCGCCGCCGATGGAGAGCTTTCGGCGCGGCCGCGACTTCTCTGCCTGGCTGGGCCTCGTGCCGCGACAACACACGACCGGCGGCAAGCCGAGGCTTGGCAGGATATCGAAGATGGGCCAACGCGATCTCAGGCGCCTCTTGATCATCGGCGCCATGGCTGTCGTCAGCTCGGCGGTCAGGCGCGGCGAAACGAACGACCCCTGGCTGGCCAGGATGCTGGCGCGCAAGCCGCGAATGCTTGTCGCGGTGGCGCTGGCCAACAAGATGGCGCGCATCGTCTGGGTGCTCATGACACGCAAGGAGACCTACCGAGGTTTCGCGCCGGCTGCTGCCTGACACGGCGGCAACCTCGCGGAATGACGTCGGGGGTGTGAGCAGGTCGGAGGACGAGTAAGGGCAAACGGTCAATCGAGACGGGATCGGGAAAACCAGCGGTGGGTCAAGGGGCTTTCAAGCCCGCAAAATTGATCTTGGACCCGGTTCGCGCATCTCCATACGGGCCTGCGGCGTCAAACCAGCCGCATCATGAGGCCGGACAGATGACCGCACCTGACCACATGCCCCGAGACGTTCAAAGAAATGCTTGCATCAACGGAGGCGTCCACAGATGACCCCCCTGGTTTTGTGCTCTTGAACACACCTCGTTGTTTGGACAGACGAGGTGGGGGAGATGCTGGTAGTGGAGACGATTGCACGGATCCGTCGGGATCATCTGGTGAGGGGCGTTCCGATCAAGAAGATCGCCCGGGATTTGAGGGTTTCGAAGAACACGGTGCGCAAGGTGGTGCGGGGCGATGAGACCTCGTACAGCTACGCGCGCAAGATCCAGCCGATGCCGAAGCTTGGACCGTGGGTGGATGAGCTCGAGCGCCAGCTGGAGGCCAACGAGAAGAAGCCGCGCCGGGATCGGCTGTCTCTGCTGCGGATTCATGAAGATCTTGCGGCTCTGGGCTATGGCGGCGGCTACGACGCGGTGCGCCGCTACGCCAGGACCTGGCGTCGGCGGTGGCGGCTGTTGTCGCCGTCGCAGGGTTTTGTGCCGCTGAGCTTCGATCCCGGCGAGGCCTACCAGTTCGACTGGAGCCACGAGTACGCGCGCCTGTCGGGTGTGACGACCAAGGTGAAGGCGGCGCACATGCGGCTCTGCTACAGCCGCATGCAGCTGGTTCAGATCTTCCCGCGCGAGAGCCAGGAGATGGTGTTCGAGGCGCACGAACGGGCCTTCCACTTCTTCGGCGGGGTCTGCCGGCGGGGCATCTACGACAACATGAAGACGGCGGTGAGCATGGTCTTCGTCGGCAAGGAGCGCGCCTACAACCGGCGCTTTCTGGAGCTGTGCTCCCACCATCTGGTGGAGCCGGTGGCGTGCACTCCGGGTGCGGGCTGGGAGAAGGGGCAGGTCGAGAGGCAGGTGGGTGACGTCCGCGGCCGCCTGTTCGTGCCCATCCCGCGGGGCCGCTCCTACGCCGAGATCAACGCGTGGCTGATGGATCGGTGTATCGAGGACGCCAAGAAGCGGCCGCATCCGACGATCGAGGGCAAGACGGTGTGGCAGGTGTTCGAGGAGGAGCGGCCCTTCCTGATGGCCTATCGCGGCCCCTTCGACGGCTTCCACGCCACCGAGGTGGCGGTGTCCAAGACCTGTCTGGTGCGCTTCGACAACAACCACTACAGCGTCGCCGCCCGTGCCGTCGGGCGGCCGGTCGACGTGCGGGCCTACGCCGATCGGATCGTCATCCGCCAGGACGGCGAGACCGTCGCCGAGCATCCCCGGAGCTTCGGGCGCGGCGAGATCGCCTACGATCCGTGGCACTACGTGCCGATCCTGACGCGGAAGCCTGGTGCGCTGAGGAACGGCGCGCCCTTCAAGGGCTGGCAACTGCCCGGCGCGCTCGGCCGCATACGGGCCCGGCTGACGGGTTGCGACGACGGTGACAGGCAGTTCGTGAGGATCCTCGCGGCGGTTCAGGAGGACGGGCTGGAGGCGGTCGAGGCGGCCTGTGCCGAGGCGCTCGACTTCGGCGCCTGCAGCGCCGACGTCGTGCTCAACATCCTCGCCCGGCAGTGCCAGCCGGCACCGCCGGCGACCATCCCGACGCCCGAGGGCCTGCAGCTTCGCCACCGGCCGGTGGCCGACTGTCAGCGCTACGATCGCCTGAGGGAGGCCGGTCATGGAGCGTCATGAGGTGCTGGCGATGATGACGGCGTTGAAGCTCGCGGGCATGCGCGCCGCCTACGACGACATCCTCGCCGACGGGCTCAAGCGTCGTCATCCGGTGCAGCAGATCATCGGTACGCTGCTGCAGACCGAGGTCGCCGACAAGCAGGCGCGCTCCATCAAGTACCAGATGGCGTCCGCCAGGCTGCCGACGGCCAAGGAGCTGGCCGACTTCGACTTCGCCGCCTCACCGGTCAACGAGCCCCTGATCCAGGAACTCGCCACAGGTGGCTTCCTGGAGGGCAAGCGCAACATCGTGCTGGTCGGCGGCACCGGCACCGGCAAGACCCATCTCGCCGTCGCCATCGCCCGCGCCTGCATCCGCAAGGCCGCACGCGGCCGCTTCTACAACGTCGTCGACCTGGTCAACCATCTCGAGGCCGAACTCCGTGCCGGACGCCAGGGCCGCACCGCAGACCAGCTCATCCGACGCGACTTCGTCATCCTCGACGAACTCGGCTACCTGCCCTTCGCCCAGGCCGGCGGCCAGCTGCTGTTCCATCTGATGAGCCGGCTCTACGAGCGCACCTCGATCATCGTCACCACCAACCTCGCTTTCGGCGAATGGCCCTCCGTCTTCGGCGACCCCAAGATGACCACAGCCCTGCTCGACCGCCTGACCCACCATTGCGAGATCATCGAGACCGGCAACGAGAGCTGGCGCTTCAAGAACCGCTGCTGACCCGGCAGGCCGTGCCTGCGGCCCGCTTGCCCCGCTGGGTCAACCCGTACCTCCCACGCGGCTTCGCTCCGCGCACCGCAAGGCGCTACACGAAGCCGCTCGGGTCCCCCCTATTGACTACCGGGACAACCTCCGCCGTGCCGCTCAGGGGGGTCAATATTGCACGCCGATTGGGGGTCAATTTTGGACGCCGATTGACACCATTACCCTCGACCAGCGTCAAGCCGGTGCCAAAATCCTCGTCCAGAACCACCATGCGCACGACGATAGCGCATGGTAAATCGCGTTACCAGCAGAAAGACAGCACCTTGTGGGGCCTCTGTCAATCCCAACCGAAAATTGCTCACTTTTGCCAATCGAAAATTGCTCACTTCGGGCTTGGGTTCGTGCCCCCAGACGCGTTGTTGGGAGTGTTGGACTCGATGTAGCTGTGGGTAACCGGGTTGGCGCAGCGACCGCCACGAGTCTGGCGGCGACAACCCGGTTATCCTCAGCGGGCGGCCATCACCGTTGCTGCTTCCGTTTTGGTCGGCGGTCACGACGCGCCTCTCTTGCGGCGTCGATCCGAGCCGGCCTGCAGAAGGTTCTGGTGATCCTTCATCCGGTAGCTGTTGCCCCGGATGTTGACGATATGGCAGTGGTGCACGAGACGGTCGATGAGAGCGGCCGCCATCACCTCGTCGCCGAGCACGCCGCCCCAGTCCTCGAAGCCCTTGTTCGACGTCAGCACCGTCGACGCCCGCTCGTGCCGGGCGTTGATGAGCTGGAAGAAGAGCACGGCGCCGTCCTGGTTGACCGGCAGGTAGCCGATCTCGTCGACCACCAGCAGGGCCGGATGGGTCAGCACGCGGAGCCGGCGCGACAGGTTGCCGGCGGCCTTGGCCTCGGTCAGCGATTCGATCAATCCCGCGAGCGTGCCGTAATAGACGCGCCGGCCGGATTGCGCCGCCGCGATCGCGAGGCTGATCGCCAAGTGAGTCTTGCCGACGCCGGGCGGGCCGAGATAGATCACGTTCTCCCCTCGGTCCAGGAAGCCGAGCTCGTGCAGGCTCTCGATCTGCTCGCGCTTGATGCTGGGCTGGAAGGCGAAGTCGAACTGATCGAGCGTCTTCACCGCCGGCAGCCGCGAGGCGCGCATGGCGGTCTGGAGGCGACGGTTGTTGCGCAGCAGGATCTGGGCGTTCAGCAACTGCTCGATGGCCTCGGCCGCCGAGAGCGTGCCGCTGTCGGCCTCCGAGAGGATGCCGTCGACGGCCTCCAGCGCGCCGGGCATCTTCAGATCCGCCAGCATCGCCCGCAGCCGGTCGCGCCGGCTCGGCGCCGGGGCCTTCATTGCAGCGCCTCCGCATAGACCGTAAGCGGTCGCCGCTCGACCTCCACGGTTGCCGGCAAGCGCCGCGGCGTCGGCTCCTGAGCCTGCACGAGGCCGAGACGCCGGTAGGGATGGTTCGCCAAGGGCGCCAGAGCCGCCCGCTCGTCGCGCTCGAAGCGGTCGACGGGGCGCTCCCCTGTCGTAGCGTGCCGGCGCAGGTTGGCCGTGCCCTCCAGCCAGCGCGCGGCCTGCTCGTTGAGGTCGTCGTCGTTCGCAAAGGTGCGCCCGTAGAAGAAGCTCTCGCGGATGTAGCGGATCGGGCGCTCCACCTTGCCCTTCGTCTGGGCCCGATAGGGACGGCACGAGCGCGGCATGAACCCCCAGTGGGCGGCGAACCGCAGGAACTCCGCGTTCAGCACCAGGCCGCCGCCGGCGGCGCGATCGTCGGACAGCACGACGGCGCGCATCTGGTCGAACAGCAGCTCCTCCGGAACCCCGCCGAAGCGATCGAAGGCGCTCTCCAGCGCTTCCATCAGCACCGTCATGGTCTGCCGCGGATAGAAGCGCAGCCACAGCAACCGGGAGTAGCCCAGGACGATCACCAGCGCATGGCGCCGGCCCCAGGGAAGCGTGAACGTCCCGAAATCAACCTGGCCCTGGCGGCCTGCCGGCGTCTCGAACCGTACCGCGGCCTCGACCGGCTCGCGCGGCCGCACCGTGTTCACGTAATGCCGCACGCGTTCATAGCCGCCCGGGTAGCCCGCGGCGCGGACCTCATCGAACAGCCGCTTCGCCGAGAGCTTCGGGAACTCCTCAAGGCGCGCGTCGATGATCCCCTTGTAGGGATCCAGCTTGTGGGCCACCGGCGGACGCGGCGCATACCCTCTCGCACCGGCCGACAGATCCCGGTCCAATTGACCGGTCTTGATCCAATAGTGGATCGTCCGAGGGTTTACCCCGAACCGCCTCGACAGCTCCGTCTTCGAAACGCCCTGATCCAGATAGTGCTTCAACAACATCCTGATCTCCCATCCGTACATCCGCACACCTTTCCCGCTCTGTTGGCAAAGCCAACATCGCGGCCTAGTGCGCCGTCATCGACAAGCCAAAACTGCGAAATTTTGGGTTGGCACAAATGGGAGATTTACAGTTGGGACTAACAGGCCGGCCTCAACGTGGGAGATACGCTTGACGGGACCCATTCCACGGCCTGAACGAACGCTTACCCGAAATATAGCTAATGCACGGTCGGGGTTGGGCCAGCTTGGCCAATGAGGGCTAGCGCAGCCGCCTGTCGGTGGTCGTTCCTAGCCCGCTTTATTCGTCGCGGCGGAACGCAATTGTCAATCGGCTTTCAATATTGACCCCCGATCGGCAGCCGCTCGTTTCGTTTCGCGCAACGAGTGCGGCCACGGCGCAGGCTGCACGCCTCGCTGCGCGGCTGACGGCCGCGTTTCCGGATTATTGGCCCGAGACCATACGGGCGTTGATGATCCATGGCGCGGAGTGGACACCGCTGATGCAGGATGCTTTGACGGCGGCGCGCACCAAGAGCGCGGCCTATCTTCTCCTGAGGCGCTACGGCCACGGTGTGCCGACATTCGAGCGTGCCGCGGCGTCGGCGAGGAATCATCTGGCAATGATTTCTGAAGCGGAAATTCAGCCATACAGTCGAAGCGGGACGGGCATGCACGAATGCCACTTCTATTCGTTGCCCTGGCCGCGGGCGGCTCTTGAAAGTCTTGGCGAGCAGGACGTCACCCTGAAAATCACGCTGTCGTATTTCGTCGAGCCCAACCCCGGTTCGTCCGCTGCATTCGATCCCTATCGCTATCAGTCCTATGGGCTGCGATTCGACCTCAAGCGCCGGTCGGAGACGGCCGTCAATTTCGCAAAGCGGCTGAACAAGCAAGCGTGGGAGCAGCCGAAGGATCGTCCGTCCACGGACCCCGACGGTGACAGGTGGCTGTTCGGCACGCAATCGATGTCGGCGGGATCGTTGCACAGCGATGAATGGACGGGGCCCGCGGTCAATCTTCTCTCACGGGACATCATCTGCATCAAACCAGTCGGAGGCTGGTGGAAGGATCAGGTGAAGGCAGATGTGCGGGGCCGAAAAGCGCGCTATTCGCTTGTTCTTTCCCTGCCGTCGAGACACTCGATTTCCGGAGTGAGGCGTCCACTTTCTCGCATTAGCATGATGATGCGCTGAGTCGAGAGGTTGTTTTTTCCGGCCGTGCGGGCGGGTCCGGTCAAACGGCAAACCAGCAGAATCGTGTATTCATGCATCATCCTGTTGAGATCGCTGAAGCACAGACAGGCTGTTTCCCTCAGAACGCGTGCGGTTTGGGGATCGGAGTCGAACAGAGAACTGAACGTGTTGACTGTCTGACGCAGCCAAATTGCCTCATCGCGAAGTTTGATGAATTCATCTTGAAGAACTTCATGCGTCATCGGTTGCTCCCTAATGCGATCGGTGCGCGGGCAGCATGCTTGGTCCCGAGATCGTCAGGCTTCGGTTGCGCTCGACATCATTTGGTGGAGACGACGAAGATGAACGGCGTCGAGTCCACCGTCTAGTTCAAGGACAACCTCGAAGCCATCGTCTCCGGTTACCCGGACGATCGGCTCGACGACTTGCGCCACGGACCGTCGAAAGCCTGCCAACCTGAAATCCAAGTGGGGCGCAGCCATCGCCTACGCTGATGGTGCATCCGGATCGGGTACGATCGTCGAGATGAATTCGCGACTCCGGCTGCACCCTTCCAAGATGGCCTTCGAACAAATCGACGCGCCGTTGGTTGCGGACTTCCTTGAGGATCTGGAAACGCAGCGAGGATTGAGCGTGCGCAGCCGCAATCTGCGGCTCGCCGCTATCCATTCCTTTTTCCGCTACGCCGCTTTCGAGATGCCGGCCCATGCGGCGCAGATCCAGCGGGTGCTCGCCATTCCGAGCAAGCGGTTCACGCGCAAACAGGTCAGCTTCCTCAACCGCGAGGAGGTCGATGCCTTGCTCGCGGCGCCGGACAAGGGCACTTGGTCGGGCCGACGAGACCACGCCTTCATCCTGACCGCCGTGCAAACCGGCTTGCGCGTGTCCGAGATGACCGCACTCAAACGACAGGAGTTCATCGTCGGCAGTGGCGCGCATCTGAGGGTTGTCGGAAAGGGCCGCAAGGAGCGGTGCACCCCGCTGGCCAAACCGACCCAGGCCGTGTTGGGGTTGCGGATATGCGCGGTGAAGAATTCGACGAACCGCATGGCTGCCTGCGCGCCTTCCTGGCGTATCAGAGGGGGAACCGCCGGGATCGTCGGGTCGGGGATGATCAGGTCAATAGAAGGGGACGAATCGGGCATGACACGGCCCGCCGGCGATGAAAGGCGACGAGAATCGCCATTACGCCGTCACGAAATCGGACAAATTGTCCAGTTTGCCGGTGGCGGAGTCGAACCTGACGGAAGGTGCGGACGAGAAGGCAGATCAGAGGAAGAGAGGCGTGCTCTCAGGGCCTCGTTCTCAAGTGTGTTGCCAGAGAAAATCTCCTTCGCGCCCGCGCCGGATATCGTGGCACGAGGAGGCCAGTCAGGCAAGCTTGCGGCTGTTGCACATAAGACACATCCTTTACACAAAAGACATATCCTTTACACAAAACCCCTCACCGCCGCACTGACGGCCTTGACATCCCCGCTTGGCCCCCGTGTTATTGTGAGTGGCGTGTGCGAAACGCGCCACATCGTGCAAGGAACAATTATTGGGAGTTAATATTATGCGTAAACTGCTATTTTGCACAACGGCGCTGGCCGTGGCCAGCATGCTAGCGAGCGGCCCGGCGGCGGCCCAGGTGGAGATCTCGGTGGGCGGCACATTCGACGGGATCTTTCAAGCGATCAGCCAGGAGGCGGACACCGACAAGCGCAACAACGTGGTTGATTCCGACGGTGAGATCTGGTTCAGGGGCTCGACCACGCTCGACAACGGCTTGACCGTTGGCGTCAACGTGGAGCTCGAAGCCCAGCATGATGGCAAGGACCAGATCGACGAGAGTTTCCTGACGATTGACGGCGCCTTCGGCAGGATCATCGTGGGCGAGGATGACGGTGCGATGGGCGCCATGGGAATTTATCCGGCCCACGCCGGGGTCGGCTTGGCCGGCGTTCTCTACTCGACCCATTCGCGCGTCTATACCGGCTCCCTTCAATTTCTGGGCGACGGCGCATTCGGTCTGGGCTTCGATGGCGATAGCGAGAAGATCGCGTGGTATTCACCGACCATCAGCGGCGTCAGAGTCGGCCTTTCCTATACCCCGGATAACGTACAGAACGGCCATGGTATCGACAGCGCTGACGAGGGCCAGCAATCGGAGGTGATCGGCATCGGCGGCAACTGGAGTGGCGCCTTCGATGGGGGCACAGTCTCGATCGGTGGCGGCTACACCGCAGGCTCGCTTGAGGCCGCCAAAGTTCCTAACGACATCGACCGCAGCGAATGGATCCTTGGCTCCTCTGTTACTATGGAGGGGATCACCTTGAGCGGTAACTACTCTGTGGACGACAACGGCAAGGACGGCAACTACGACCGCGCCACGATAGCGATCGGAGCGGTCCATTCCACGGGGCCGTGGAGGTACGGCATCTCCTATGCGAGGACCGAATGGGAAAAAGGCACCGATCCCAGCCACGTCGCTTCCGGGGTTTCCCTCGGGGCCAACCACGCCCTAGGCGGCGGAGTTACGCTGGGGGCCGAAGTCCAGTTCTGGGATTTCGATGACAACGGAGCCGGAAATCAGGCAACCGTCGGCCTTGTCGGAATCAAGATCAACTTCTAGCGATCGCAAGGTCGCGCAGAAAGGTAAAAAGGCGGGCTTCGGCCCGCCTTTTTTTTCGGCTCCACGGGCCAAGGAGCGCCGCTGGCCCTTTCCACCAGTCGTCGATCTTCTGGGTCAGCGTCGCTTCCGCATAGATCCGCCCGGACACGCCCATTGAGGCCACGAACAGCTGGGCCTGGTGCTCGACCCCGTCGATCAGCACCGGAATGGTCATGCCTGCATAATCGACGAACAATCGTTCGCCGGGCCGGCGGTTCTGGCGCATCCTCACGTCCCGGCGCGACCGCAACTCCCGGAACCGGCGGGTCCAGGTCACATAGCTCATGCCGTCGGGATGCGTTTCGCGCCATTCCTGCCACAATAGTCTCAACGTCATGCCGCGGCCGGACAGATCCGTCTCCACCTGCTCCCAGTCGACATCCTCTTCCGGCACCGCCGCTTTCCCGGGAGCCGGATATAGCGCCGCCTCCAGGGCTTCGTCGTCCAGTTCGCCGGCCTCCGGCCAGCTCAGCCCCGAAGCTTCAAACCGTTCCAGGACCTGCGCCACAGAACGCCGCGCAAGACCGCAATGCATTGCAATAACGCGGGCGCTGCGACCCTCGTCAAAATGAAACGCAAGTAACTTCTTCACCTTTCTCATCGGCAACCTTCCTCGTGCCATCGCTCACCTCTTGGACAAAAACTAAAATCCGCGAGGTGGATCGGCACACTCTCTTCAATCAAAAAAGCCACCCCGCGGGGGTGGCTACATTGGGTGAAATCAGGTGGCTACTTTGGATGAAATTGGGTGGCTACTTTCCGTGAAATTAGGTGGCTACTTTCGTGAAATTAGGCAGAGGGGTTCCTACGTGGAGAGTAACCCGGCCGCGGTCGGGATGGGCCACGTCACGCCCCCTCAAGCCACCCAGAATATCCTCGGCAATACTATCGGCGATCCGGCCCGCCGACTCCTTCACCGAATCGCGCGCCAGATGCGCATAGCGCGCCGTCGTTTCTATCTGCTTGTGTCCCAACAATTTCCCGATCATCATCGGCAAGCTCTCGCCGAGCGCCAGAGCCCTGGAAGCAAACGAATGCCATAAATAATGTAAAGATAGACAAACGGCGCATACGAACGACCCCGGACGACATATTCATGAAAAATTGTTCTATAACGGTTGGTTAGGATAGAACATGCTGTTCATTCCGGGCTTGCATCGTCGCCAGAGATGGACTAGTAGAGACGTGAATTTGATATCAGTCGGTTCCTATTCGGTTACGGATTTCGAACCGGCGTTGGGCGAAACGGGAAAGCGTTCGGTCACGCGGTGATGGAGCGGATGAGGGCATTGAGCGAAGGCGGCCACGGCCCGGCAGCGCGCGGATTTGACATCGACTTCCTCATCATCGTCACCCCATGACCGAACGCTTTCCGAAACGGATGCAAGGTCGCGACGCATGCCGAGACAGAAGGCCATCAAGATTTCCAAGCGGTCGGTGGAGTCCCTGACCGTCGAGCGCGGTGACACGCTGTTCTGGGACCGGGACCTGTCGGGCTTCGGCTTAAGGGTGTATGCGACCGGACGCAAGGTCTACGCGGTCCAGATGCGGGGGCCGACAGGCAAGCCGAAGCGCGTCACCATCGGCGAGCATGGCAAGGTCGCGCCGGACGAGGCGCGCAGGCAGGCGGCGATCGTCATCGACCGCATCCGGCGCGGTGATGACCCGTTCCCGCCGGCGCCGACGCCGGAACCGACAATGGCCGAGCTGGCCGAGCGGTATGTAAAGGCCCACCTCGAAGTGAACTGCCGGCCAAGCACGGTCAAGACGTGCCGGCGCGTGATCGATCTCCACATCCTGCCGGAACTCGGAGAGCTGCCGGTGGCGTCGGTGGAGCGCTCTCATGTGTCCGAACTCCATTTCAAGATGCGGGACAAGCCGGCCCAGGCGAACCACACGGTGGATGTGCTGTCCAAGATGTTCTCGTTGGCCGAGGCCTGGAGCATGACACCGACGCGGCGCAATCCCTGCCGGTCGGTGCGGCTCTACAAGAAGAACCGACGGGAGCGGTTCCTGACGCCGGAGGAGTATCGGCGCCTCGGCCGTGTGCTGGACGAAGCCGAGACGAAGGGCCGGCTCCTGCCGTCGGGGATCGCGGCGATCCGGCTGCTGGTGCTCACCGGCTGCCGGAAGAACGAGATCGTCACCTTGCGCTGGGACGACATCGACCGCACGGCCGGCGAGATCCGGCTTCCGGATTCGAAAACTGGCGCCCGGCGCATACCGCTGACGCCGGCGGTGGAATGGGTGCTGGCCGGCATTCAGCGCATTGAGGGCAACCCCTGGGTCATCACGGGGAAGCTGCCGGGCGATCATCTGAAGAATCTAGACCAGATCTGGCTCAGGCTGCGTCCGCGTGCCGGGCTCGACGACGTGCGGATTCATGATTGCCGACATTCGTATGCGTCGCGGGCGCTGGCGATCGGCGAGGGTCTTCCGATGATCGGCAAGCTGCTCGGGCATCGCAAGGTGACGACGACGGCGCGCTATGCGCACCTGGCGCGGGACACGGAGAAAGCCTCCGCGGTCAAAGTCGGGCGCAGCATCGGGGCCGACATTCTCGGCGAGAACGTGAAGGAAGACCGCGCGGCCTGACGCGCGGAGCGGGAAGAGTATGGCGCGGTTCAAGACGAAGACGATCTCGAAGCGGACGGTCGAATCGCTGAAGGTCGACAAGGACACCCTGTTCTGGGATAGCGAACTTCCGGGTTTTGGGGTTCGGGTCCATCCCACGGGCCGTAAGGTCTATGTGGTCCAGACCCGGGCGGGCGGAAAGGCGGCGAAGCGGGTGACGGTCGGTCGCCACGGCGTCATCACCGCGGAAGAAGCGCGTCGCCGTGCGGCGCTGATTGTTTCCCGGATCAAGGCCGGCGAGGAACCGATCCCGGAGCCGATGGCCGTGAAGCTGGCCGAGGGTCCGACCGTTGGCGAGCTTGCCGAGCGCTACCTGGATGAGCACGTTGCGGTGCGCTGCAAGGCGAAGACGGAGTCTCTATACCGGCTTGTCGTCGCGAAACACATCCTGCCTGTTCTCGGCCGGCGCCCGGCTCTGGCGATCGGCCATAAGGAAGTCACCGAGCTGCATCACGCGCTGAGCGCGAAACCGGTGATGGCGAACCATGTGATCGACCTTCTGTCGCGCATCTACAATTCAGCCGAGGATCGAGGGCAGATCCCGGAGATGAGCAATCCCTGCCGTCTGGTCGCGAAAAACCGTGAGCGGAAGCGCGAGCGGTTCCTGACCGAAGAGGAGTTCCGGCGCCTCGGGCGGGTGCTGGACGAGGCGGAGACCTGCAAGGGGGTCTCGGTGCATGCCGTGGCGGCGATGCGCCTTCTTCTGCTGACCGGCTGCCGAAAGGGCGAAATCTTGAACCTCCGCTGGGAGGAGGTCGATCTGGAAGCCGGGGAGCTCCGCTTGCGGGACACCAAGACTGGGCCCCGTACGATCACGCTGTCGCCGGAAGCGGTGTCGGTGCTGTCACGGATTACCCGCCTGCCGGACAACCCGTTCGTGATTCCCGGGAAGATCAAGGGCAAGCCGATGCGCAACTTGAACGATCCCTGGGAGATCGTCTGCGAGCGCGCCGCGCTCGAGGACATGCGGCTTCACGATTGCCGACACAGCTACGCGTCCAGGGCGCTGGCGCTCGGCGAGAGTCTGCCGATGATCGGGCGCCTGCTGGGCCACACGCAGGTGGAGACGACCGCACGGTATGCGCATCTGGCGCAGGACTCGGTTCGAGAGTCTGCAGTGCGGGTGGCAGACAGCATTGCGAAAGACCTTCTGCCCCGGTATTGACGGTTACCGCTCGATCAAGGCTACCAACCGATCTCGGGTCGAGACACCCATTGGAGCGGTAGAGGCGACACAGAGCGGAGAATTCTTGTAATGACATCCCGTGAAATGACAATTTCATCTCTTATGCGTGTGGCGGCAAATACCGCACAAGTTTGCATGGAAGACTCAGAATGCATTGTTGATTTCAATAGCATTGGCGTAGAACCAAGGCAGGATAGGAAGTACGTCGTTAATCTGCCTGGGGCCGTCTTGGTAAAAGTCTTCGACCAGGGCCGTGACAAGAGATTTGGTACGCAGGGCGAACCACCTTGGCAAGCCTCCTTACACGAAATTGGGAAAGGTCACTTAGGCCGAGGCCTGGAGCTTGCGCTGCAAACAGAGAATGAAGTTGCGCCCGCAAATGTCATTTCCGAGATGGAGGAGAAATTTCAGGAAATCGATGACGGCATAGCGAGCACGCAGCAGAAGATAGATTGGGTTAAAGAGTGTGCCGACAAACTTGAGGAATTAACGAACTCGAAATATGCAGAAAGCTTGATCGAACTTAAGGACTACACTTCCCGCATGCGAGCACGATTGTCTGTGACAAGCAGGCCGTTTCTGCAATTTCATGAAGAGATCGCGAAGCTCATAGACGGAAAAAAGGGCTTAGACACAGATTCCGATTGGGGGACAGTCGATTTCTTTGACGTAAGGGATGTTGCCAATCGAGTGCGACAACTCTCTGAACAGCTGTCGGACATTACTAGTGATCACATTTCTGAAGACGAAATTCAAGTAACGACGGCGGCTTTGGAGCGAGTTGTCGATGTTTTGAGTCGCATAAAAAATTGGGATTTGTCAGATAAGAATGCAGCTGAAGAGCGCGTTGACAATATGCGTTTGCTTAAGGAAAAAGAGAAAGAATTGCGGCATGCAATTTATGAATGGTTTCCCTTGTGGACGAGTGCGCAAGCTGAAAGAAGAAAGGCGGAGGCTGAACAATCTGAGCAAAGGGCTCGGCAGGCACAAGCGGAAGCAAGCGGTGAAGCCATAAATGTTGTTGCGAAGGCTTATGAAGAACAGGCTAGGCGAGACTATTTGAGCAAGACACTCTGGACTATGATAACCTTTTTGTTGATCGTCGCAATCGTGGTAGTGAACATTTGGATTATGAAAAATAGCGACGTAGGGTCGGGTGGTAGCTGGGGTCCAGAGAGAATCGATTCGCTAATTACGCGCCTATTGTGTACCAGCGTTTTAGGCGGCATTGCATACTGGGCAGGGCGAATCGCTACGATCAAGCTCCGACACGAAACCGACAATCGACTAAAGGCGGTAATTGCGCGAACCGTTGAGGGAATGAAGGAGGGGGCGGAGTCGGATAGCGCGAAGGAAAAGATCGGATTGATGTCGGTTGCACGATTGGTGGGCATTGAGCAGCAAACGCAAGGAGACGAAACCGGACCGATGAGCGGAGATCTTGGACCGCATGTTCGTGAAGGGATGGAAGCAGCGATTAAGAAGGAATTGGTAAACGGAATGCATTACGAAAGAAGGTGAGTTATATGAGGGCACATTCGAGGGAAAGACACAACGGAGTTAGAGAATTAGGGGCGATGACGCATTAGGATGTCGATCTGACTAGCAATTCTCTGTGTAGGGTGTCGCAATTGTTCAATGGTCCAGTCTTCGGGATGGCCGGCGGCGATTCCACCTATCGGCGTGCGATTGAGCAACCGGCTAGTCAGCGAAGACGGCAGGAGTAGGTCACGCTCGACAACGGCCAAATAACAGTATCGCATCCCTTGAAACCAGAACTTGGCTCCGCTCGCCTCTGAAATCCGCCCGTAGAGATGTTTGGTTTCCCTGAGATGGCCGGAGGCGCTGGTCGGTGATGGAAACACCCAAACTCGTTCTCCTGGCTCCGGGCGCCCGCACGCCGCATGACGCCTGTGGAGGATGGCCGCGAGCTGGGTCGTGACGGGCAGTTCGGAGGAGACAGTTCCTCTCGTATGCCGGACCCTGAATGTGCGCGCCTCCATGTGGACATGTTCCCAATTCAGGGTCAGCACCTCCTCCCGGAGCAGGCCGGTGTACAGGGCGAAATACAGCGCATCGCGGATCACCTCGTTGTCGACCTCGGCCTCGATGCCGGCGCGCCAGCGCGGCAGGACCTCGGCCGGCGTTGAGATCTCCCGCCGGGGTTTGGCGTGAAACCGGCCGCCTTCGGCGAGCCAGAGGCTGACCGGGTTGTGCAGGGCCTCGACGTCTGCGCAGGGTTTCCGATAGAGGGAGCGCAGCAACGAAATCACCCGGTTGGCAGCCGACCAGCCATGATTGTCGGTGATCCGCTCGAAACGACTCCGAATGTCCTCGGCATCGATCGAGTCGAGGGGCCGTGACAGCCAGTCGCTGAGATAGCGCTTCATCTCGTAGCGGTACGCCTGGATGGTTCGTGGAGCCCGGTTCTCGTCGGCGGCCATGTAAGCCTCGAAGGCGCTCTCCAGCGTCGGCACGGCCAAGGCGGCGTCTCGTGCCTTGCCGGGATCTTCCCCGCGGGCGACGCGTTCCATGATTGCCCGCGCCCGCTGGCGCGCCTGGCCCGGCAGAATGTCGCCGACCCGGGCGATGACTATTCGCTTCAGGGGTCCGCCTTTCCCCACCCGGAAATTGACGATGAAGGACTTGGCGCCGGAGGGCTGCACGCGGACGCCAAAGCCGGTCACCTTGTCGTCCCAGGCGATCCAGGGCCTGGCCGCCGGCTGCAGCGCCTCGATCACCGGAATGGTCAGCTCGGTGCGCAGCTTCGCGGATCGTTTGCCGGCATTTCCGTCCATGCGCAATCGATGGCGCTCCCTAGCGGCAAAGTCAACAGAATCGGATCAACAATTGCTCGGGTCAGATGTCTCGAGGAGGCGCGTCAACAGGCACGAGTCATCAGAAAGGCCAAGAAAATGCTTGCATTCCTGCTGTTATTCAGCATAATCGGTATCCGAGTGATATAGGAGTCGTTGGTTGTTGGAAATTCGCCGTCAGGGCTCATAACCTGAAGGTCGTTGGTTTAAATCCAACCCCCGCAACCAAATAAAACGCCGCTAATACAATAAGTTAGCGGCGTTTTTCTTTTCCGTCTATTCGCCAAGATTCTGGATTGGCAAACGATTGGCAAACACTTTGAATCAAACTCCAGCGCACGTCTGACGTCGTTCTTGGGACATCGGATTGTCATTGGAAGTCGCGGTGGTAACCGTTCCGTCAGGCCGTGATGAGCTTATCCGATCCCGCAAATTCTAGCGATTGAGGGCACGTTTCCAGTCTTTTCGCAGGGGTCGGAGCCAGATGTCCTGACCAGGTTCGTGATGTATGATTTTATACCATTGATTTAGTTGATAAATTATATGTTGTCATTTCTCCCGTAAGCGAAACGCAAGCGAATTCAATCAAACTCCAGCGCTTGCGGGCGCATCTCTGACGCAGTTCCCCGCCGTATTTGTTGTTCGGCGTGGGTGTTCAACGCCGATAGGAATGCTAACCCATTGACGTTCTGAGAGTCTGGGGAGGGGGGGTCAAGCACTGACACCTAACAACACCGACTCGCTGGCCGATGATGGAAACGCCGATTTATCCGTCTTTCTGATTCTATTTAACCGCGGTTACGGGCACACTTGACCACCATGGAATGGAGGTCGCGTCAGAGGTTGATGCCGAACAGCCAAGTCTTTTCAAGGAAGCCCGCTCGCTCTCCGGAAAGACCCTCGTCTCCTTCGACGTCACTGTTGAGGCAGGTGCGAGTCCCGTGCACCCTTGTACACGATGGGTAGGAGTGACGGGTCCGTAACGCTGGAGTCATCGTGCAGATGGATCACGCTACGGCCCGTACCGCAGTCCCCGAAGTCATCGCAGGTAAGCGTGCCGATGATGCCCTGAAAGTCTGCGGTGCCATCCAACGCATTGCGGAGTGCCTCACGGTCGATGTTGAGCGTATCTCCATCGACGGCAGAAACCTGCTCGATAGCTGAGAGCAACAGCGTCGTGGCGTCATACCCATGACCCCAGTAAGGCGAAGTTGGCGGCCTTCCAAAGGCGACCTCGAACGCGGCCAGTACATCGGCAGCGCTTCTGCCCGTCGCCTGGTTCGTGTTGCCGCTGTCCCCGAGGTCGGGTGCCGTGAAATAGAGGCCTTCCGACTCCGGCAAAGCAAGAACCCCCGTAGTCAATGTGGCGGCGCCGCCGATCATCGTCACACCATCCAGGGCGTCGAGCTCGGCTGCCTGCTGAATCAGAGACCTTGCCTCCGTCGGGAAGAGGGGGATGAACACGCCGTCGGGGTCGGCTTCGTTGAACTGGGCGAGAACGGTGGCCATGTCAGCCTGGCCCTTTGCCACCCGAGCCACAACCGGGACCGCACCGCCATGCTCACGGAAGGCAACGGCAAACGCATTCGCGATGGCGCTGGTATACGCGTCGCCGTCGTGGACCGTCACCATCGTGCGCAACCCAAGCTCATCGTAGATGAAATGCGCGACAACGCTCGCCTCGATGAGGTCGTTATCGGTAACGCGGTAGTAACCCTTGTGATGGTCCGGGCCGGCATTCCCGGCCAGATCGGACGTGAGCACGGGCGATGTGTTGGCGGGCGATATCATGGACAGACCCGCCTTGCTGAGGATAGGCGCCGCCTCCACCGCCGCACCGGAGCACAAGGTCCCGATGACGCCGACGACCTGGGCGTCGGCAACGACGGCCTCAGCCGTCGCACGCCCACCCTCGCCCGAGCACATCTCGTCGAGAGTCTCGACGGAAACGTGGTGCCCGTGTATGGGGCCGAAGTCCTTGATCGCCATCTCGATGGCGGTCCGAAGTAGAGGAGACACGGACGGCACGACCGAATCGGAAAGGAGCGCGCGGATTTCGATCGGCTGACCACGCTCGATCTCGACCGCACCGAGCGACCCCAGTTTGAAACCACTGCTGCAGGCGAAAATCGCGAACACCATGAGAGCGAATACCGGGACTCGTCTGAGGAGAAGCAACTTACGCATGTCCGACTCCTTTCCTGCTTATCCAAAAAATCGCCTTGCGGCGAGCTTACGATGGGTCGCCGGATCGGTTCTTGTTGCGCTATGGACGAAGCGCAGGATCGTGGCATGGAGTTGATAGCACCCTTCGTAGCGCCAAGCGAAGCTAGCACGGTAGCGTTCAGCATGGTCAGGGTCGATCTTGCGATAGGCCCGGTGATCGCTGACCAGCCCCTCCCTCGGGGCGGCGCCGCTGGTCGAAACTGGATGAATGGCTCGGCGAAGCGGATATCGGTGATGAAGGCAGCAGGCTTGCTCTCTCTTCCGGCCACTGATCTGTTATTCGGCACGCAGGGTCGAAGCCGATCGGCCCGCCAACCTGTTGAGATTCCTTGATTCTGGGGGGTCAAATTTCGGGTCTGACTCAATCCCGATGATGGTGGCTTCGGACAGCACGACGAGGCGGATTCTGGGCACGTCCAGATCGCCACATCCCACGCTACGCCAGGGCGTGGCGGCGCCGGCACCGGCTGTTGTCGCCATCGCAGGCCTTTGTGCCGTTGATCTTCGATCCGGGCGAGGCCTACCAGTTCGACTGTAGCCACGAATACGCGGTGTTGTCGGGCACGACGACCCGGGTTAAGGCGGCGCACATGCGGCTGTGTCACAGCCGCATGCAGCTGGTCCAGATCTTCCCGCGCGAGAGCCAGGAGATGGTGTTCGAGGCGCACGAGCGCGCGTTCCGCTTCTTCGGCGGGGTCTGCCGGCGAGGCATCTACGACAACATGAAGACGGCGGTGAGCACGGTGTTCGTGGGCAAGAAGCGGGACTACAACCGCCGCTTCCAGGAGATGTGTTCGCACCATCTGGTGGAGCCTGTGGCGTGCACGCCCGGGGCTGGCTGGGAGAAGGGGCAGGTCGAGAGGCAGGTGGGTGACGTTCGCGGCCGCCTGTTCGTACCCAGCCCGCGGGGCGTCTCCTACGCCGAGATCAACGCGTGGCTGATGGATCGGTGCATCGAGGACGCCATGAAGCACCCGCATCCGACGATCCCGGGCAAGACGGTGTGGCAGGTGTTCGAGGAGGAGCGGCCCTTCCTGATGGCGTACCGCGGCCCCTTCGACGGCTTCCACGCCACCGAGGTGTCGGTCTCCAGGACCTGCCTGGTGCGCTTCGACAACAACCAGTACAGCGTGGCGGTCCGTGCCGTCGGACGGCAGGTCGACGTGCGGGCCTATGGCGATCGGATCGTCATCCGCCAGGACGGGGAGATCGTCGCCGAGCATCCCCGCAGCTTCGGGCGCGGCCGGATCGTCTGCGATCCGTGGCACTACGTGCCGATACTGACACGGAAGCCCGGCGCGCTGCGCAATGGCGCGCCCTTCAAGGGCTGGCAGTTGCCTAAAGCGCTCGGCCGCATGCGAACGGCGACCGGCAGTTCGTCAAGGTACTCGCGGCGGTGCTGGAGGACGGGCTGGAGGCGGTCGAGGCGGCCTGTGCCGAGGCGCTCGACAGCGGCGCCGACGTGGTGCTCAACATCCTGGCCCGGCAGTGCCAGCCGGCGCCGCCGGCGAGCATCCCGACGCCCGAGGGCCTGCGGCTTCACCACCAGCCGGTGGCCGATTGTCGGCGCTACGACCGCCTGAGGGAGGCCGGCCATGGAGCGTCATGAGGTGCTGGCGATGATGACAGCGCTGAAGCTCGCGGGCATGCGCACTGCCTACGACGACATCCTCGCCGACGGGCTCAAGCGCCGCCATCCGGTGCAACAGATCATCGGCGCGCTGCTGAAGGCCGAGATCGCCGACAAGACGGCACGCTCGATCAAATACCAGATGGCCTCCGCGAAGCTGCCGGCGGCCAGGGAGCTGGCCGAGTTCGACTTCGCCGCCTCGCCGGTCAACGAGCCCCTGATCCGCGACCTCGCCATGGGCGGCTTCTTCGAAGCCAAGCGCAACATCGTGCTGGTCGGCGACAAGCTGCTCGGTCTGGATGAACAGGGATGCTCCGGTGGTCTGTGCGGCGGCGGTGTGCAGGGTGAAATAGCACGAATTCGGCGCCGATCAATTCTCGCTTCCGCCGGCTCCGGAAGCGGGGGTGCCGATGTGATAGCGGTTCAGCAACGACAGCTGGGTCAGAATGAACAGGAAGGTCAGCCCCATGATGCCGAACACCTTGAAGCTTACCCAGAAATCGGTGCTCTGGGTACGCCAGACCGCTTCGTTGAGGAGCGCCATCGCGACGAAGAAAATTCCGAAGCGGAAGGTGAGCCGGCGCCAGCCTTCGTCGTTCATCTGCCAGGCCGCGCCGAGGACCGGCTTGAGGAGGGAACGCCTGAAGGCGAGCCCGCCCAGCAATACGGCCGCGATCAGCCCCTGCACGATGGTCGGCTTGAGCTTGATGAAGGTCTCGTCGTTGAGCCAGAGGGTGAGGCCGCCGAAGACGCCGACCACGCCAGCGGTGATCAGCGGCATCAGCGGCACCCGCTGGCTGACGGCGTAGGAAAGCGCGAGCGCGGCCGCGGTGGCGATCATCAGTGCGGCGGTCGCGGTGATCAGGTCGAAGAGGACATAGGCACTCGCTGCTTTGTCAGGACGGGCCCATCGCCCCTTCTCGCACGCTATCCGCCTAAAGTCCGGCCCGGACACACGAACAGAAATTTCTGAGACGACCGCCGAGGCAAGACGCGTAGGTCGGCTGCCGTGCTATGCGTCAGCAGTCACCGTGTCGGGTGATGCCACGCTAAACAATGAAGCGGCCACCGGGAGGGGAGGATGAGGTCCGAACCCGCCCAACAGCCTGGGCACCTGAAGGCACTGATGGCGTATGGTGTTCGCGGCTCAGGCGCCTTCCGCGGTCAGGTCGATTAATGTGTCCACGCAGAACTCGGTGTGGGTCCACCCGGTCCAATCCTCAACAGGTCGGAATTTATCGTCATATTTCATGGGCCAGACCAACCAAGGACCCTGTTCCAGGTCGGTTTCGATAAAGTAAATCTCGTCCGGAAACTGCAGCTCGTCTGCCAGTTCCTCCTGTAAGCCAGCAAGCGCCTTTCCTACACCGCTATCTTCTGTGAGCGCGATATCATCGCTTTCCAGCACCAAGACGGTCCGTGCTCCTTCTTCCTTGCAGTCCTGGAGCTTTGGACACTTTTTGCGAAGCGCCTGTTTCAATCGCTTCGAGCGCAACACCTCTATGTCATCCGGCGCCCGACGCTTGGCTCCAAGCATCCCCGGTTTCCGTCCAGAGGAAGGTGAGAGCGCTATGCATTGCAATGTGATTTCATATGGGAACCCCGGCGGCTTCGCTGTGATGGAATCCTGTCCGTGCAGGAGTTGAGCGTTCTTACAAACCCACTTAATAAGGTTCTTCTGGAGTTGTTCGAGACCGGTTTTCGTCACATCAAGAGAAGGATCAATGGGAAAAATCATCTCATAGATTGGCGGTCCGGGCAGCTCACCACAGAGCGCCTGTTTAACGGGATCGATGAGCTGCATTAGCGACACTCCTGTAGCGATTTGCCTCTTGAATGCCTCGATCTGCGTATGCTCGATCGCATACTCCTGAGTGCCGAGTTGTAGACGCAAATCCGCAGGAGGGCCGACACGATCTTTTTCGGGCCGGCGGATATCTGCGCGGGTCGCGCCTGTCCGCTGCTCGAGGACCCTAACAGCAGCGTCACAGGCTTTCCCTTCATTACTTGACCTGTGTTGGCTGCCCTGCTTGCCGCTCATCGCCAGCCTTTCCTTGGTGTCTCAATAGGGTGGTTCCAAGACGTGGCAAGTAAAAGGTCCATTTTTCGAACGGCCACGGTCCGTGTTGCCAGAGGCTCGTCAATATCCTTCGTAGAGCACTGGCGCGGCCATGCCCTTCTTTCGCATACGATCTTGTATGGGCTTGCCCAGGTACACCGTCGAGAATTTTCCAGACGCCTTCTGGCCTTCAAACCCGTATCGATCCGGTTCGAATGTGTCGTGCCGGCCATCCGGAGCAAAGACGCCCTTGCAAATGCCATTGACTATAGCAAGCCCGTATTCTGCCCGTTTCGCTCTGGTTAGGCTCACCTACCATGCGCCTCGGACTGCTTCGAATACACTGCCTTTTTCTTCAACCGTCGAGCAGCGGGCGCGGACATAGTCAACCGCCCGGCAGCTATAGGCGCATTCTCAGCCCCCTGGACTGCTTACGGGTCTGGCGCTCTTTTACTCTGGACGTGTCGTACTTATGGGCCTCGCGTTCGAGATAGTCGTCGAAGGCCTTCTGCGCCGCCTTGCGCGCTTCCCCCGTTGCGTTGTATGCGGCCGACTGAAGCCGGCTGAACTCGCGGGCGTCCTCCTGGGCCTGGCGGGCGCGCTCCTCGGGCGTTTCTGGGGAGGCGGGCTGTTCTTGTGCCTGTTGCGAATCTTCGGGAATGTCGTCGCTGCCGCTGAGGATGGCGGGATCAGTGTCGAAGGCATGGCGCCGCTCATCGCGGGGCGTGTCGTACTTATGGGCCTCGCGTTCGAGATAGTCGTCGAAGGCCTTCTGCGCCGCCTTGCGCGCTTCCCCCGTTGCGTTGTACGCGGCCGACTGAAGCCGGCTGAACTCTTGGGCGTCCTTCTGAGCCCGGAGCGCCCGCTCCTCGGGCGTCTCCGGCGGAACAGGCGGCTTCTGGACCTCGGCGGCTTTTTCGCCGATCGCCTCGTCGTCACCCCCGATGGCGCGGCTGATGTTGGAGAGCGCCCATGTCACACGGCTCTCGCCAATCGTGATGTTGTCGAGGTGCGGGCCATAAGCCTTCTTGTCCGAGAGGATGGCCTCGCCTGCCGCTGTCAGCCGGCCGGCCTCCTGTCTCCAACCCGGGTAGTCCGGCACCTCGGTCACATCGATCTCCCGACCTTCCGCCTCGCGCCAGAGAGAGGTGCGGACATCCATATGCCGGTCGGTCTTGTCCAGATAGTCCTCTATATGCTTGCGTATCGAGAGATAGCTCTTGTGATTCTCAAGCACCTGGATCATTGGCGCCCGTGCCTTGGCCGGGACAGCCAGGTTTTCCGCAATCGCCCGGATGCGCGGGATCATGTCCACGTATCCCTTGGCGTAGAATGAAAGGATACCGGCTTTCTGGGCGTCCTCGATGAGGCTGTTCCAGTCCTGGCGCAATGCCATATAGGGCGCATACCAGTCCGGCTTCGCGGGCTCCGCTTGCGCGACAGGTGGCGCCACCCCGGCGTGGGCTTGAGAGGGTGCTGCAATCGCGGTCCGTTCCACCGTTTCGGCCCGTTCCGCCGCATCGACAGGCTCGCCCTCCAGCACCAACGCCTCCTGGCGTTTCTCCGGCTCAACCCCTTGTTGTTCCGCCTCCCGCTTGATCTGATGCACGTGCCGCATCGTGGCCGCGCGCCGGTGCCGACGTGCACGGGCATGGAGTTCCTCGAAGGCATCGAGCTCCTTGCGCCCGATGCCGCCACGCTGGGCCAGCAGGGAGGCGAAGTCGTCCGGCCGGGCGCGGAAGGCCGCGGCCTGTTTCAGCAGCCCGGCGTGCCGGGATGACTTGAAATATTTTGAAGGCAATGCTCAAGGGTTTCGTATTCTGACGCAGCTCGAAAATTATCGTTGGTCCGGTGGTTTGCAGCTGACCTTCGCCGTACTTGGGACATTTGCGAAATACCCTCGCTCATCTTTGATCCATCCGATCCCCAATGATTCATATATAGGGGGGAAGAAGATCGGTTTTTTTGAATCTGAAAGAAGATATTTCGAACAAGTTGCTTCTGGGGTGGGTCTAATAGAGCGTAGCAGCCAACTGCGTTACTGGTGCCGTCATCCTCTCGCATTTCTTTTGGAGGCGGCGGACGACATTTGCTACGCGCTTATAGACATAGAAGATGGTTTTGCGCTTGGCTACCTCAGCTATGAAGAAGCACATGAGTTGTTGAGTCCTATTGCGAACGATGAAAGCCTGACGTCTGATATGGCTAAACCGGAAATTATAGGTAAACTTCGGGCCGTCGCAAAAAGGACCGCGAGGCCGAGGCGCGCAAGGAAGCCGGCGTCGGCATCGGCCTCGGCGACGATCTGCGGTCGATCCGCACCGCGCTGGTGAAGGCGCATCTCGCCAACGACTTCGAGGCCGCGTTCGACCTCATGGTGTTCCAGCTCGTGCGCGCCGCGTTCGCCCAGGGCTACACCGCTTCGTGGCACGCGCTCGACATCGTCTTCAACGAGACCGCCGACCGGCCGACCTCGCGGATGAACGACGACGAGTTCGCCGCCTGGAGCCCGGGCGAAGCAATGCTCGCCGACTGGTCCCACCTGCCCTTCGAGTGGATGGAGGCGGACGACGACGCGGCCTGCTTCGCGGCACTCCGAGCGCTCCCGCGCGCCGACAAGGAGAAGCTCTTCGCGGCCGCTGTCGCACGGACGGTCAAGGGCCAGCTCGCCTTCGAGCACGGCGCACGTCCCGAGCTCGAAGCCACCGTCGCACGGCTCGACATCGACTTCGCGAGCCGCGTGCGCCCGACCGCCGCCATGCTGTGGTCGCGCATCAATAAGAGCCGCATCCTCGACATCGCCCGCCGGACCATCGGCACCGTCTGGGCCTCGACCCGGTCCAAGTACAAGAAGGCCGACCTCGCGAGCGCGATGGAGACCGCCTTCGCCGCAGGCCCGACCCCGGTCGGATTGGGCGCCACGGCACACGCCGCCGCGCTCGCCTGGTCCATGCCGGGGTTCGCGGCCTTCGACACGGGCGGCGTAGACGACGGCACCGGGGCGGAACCGGCGCCCGTCGACAAGCCCGATGATGCCGCGGACGCATCGGCGGATGCCAAGGCCGACTCCGCGCCCGTGGAGGCGACACGGAAGACCTCGGTCGTCGAGAGCATCGAGTCCCCGGCCGTCGCCGAGCGCCGCGCCGCCGCGATTGCGGCCGCGGCTTCCGACGGGGCCACCGATTCCGCTTCCGTCCCCGAACCGGACGGTGGCGAAGCCCCGGAAGGCCCTGCCAACGGCAACGGTCATGACGTGTCCACCGGCGCGGAGGGCGAGGGCGGTCCCGAGTCGGCGAACGGTCGAGGCGAGGGCGAGGACAGTCCCGCCGATCCGTCGATTGCCGACACCATCGACGCAATGAACGCGGTACCGACCGCCGATGGCGGGCCACGGGTGATCGTGCAGCACGTCGGCCCGGTCAACGGACAGGCTCCCGGCGAGGACCCGCTGGAGATCCCCGAGTTCCTGCGCCGCGTCCACTGACCGTCCCCTATGGCGAGCGCCCCGTCCGGAACCCCACCGGACGGGGCGCTTCCCGTTTCCGCATTCATCATGGAGAGCGCACATGAACGACACCGAGACCATCCGCGCCCGCATTCACGACAGCGCCATCAAGCGGGTCACGAGGACGTTTGCCGCGACGCTCGCGGACATCTTCGCCGAGACCTTGCAGAACAGCCGCCGGGCCGGCGCCGCCCGTATTTTCGTCTCCGTCACCGGTCCCGACGCCGGCGGCCCGCTCACCGTCACCGTCACCGACCACGGCGCCGGCATTGCCGACGCGGCCATTCTGCTCATCCTCGGCGAGAACGGCTGGAGCCAAGACCTCGTCCGCCGCGAGGACGCGGCCGGCATGGGGATGCTCAGCCTAGCCCGGCGCGGTTGCACCGTCTCGTCCCGGCCGCGCAACGCCGACGGCACGCCCGCGCCCGGATGGCGCGTCGCGCTCGCGCCGAAGCATTTCCTGGGGGATGCCGAGGCCGAAGTCCTCGCCGACGACGCCGCGCCCTGGCCGTATGGCACCGCCGTAACCTTCCAGGCCACCGAGACCGAGAACGCCGCCGCAATCCGTCACGCCATCGCAAGCGCTGCCTGGCACTACCCGCTTCCGGTCATCTTCGGGCACGCGCCGCACACGCCGCCCGGCGGCGAGCCGCTCGAGCGCCGCGCCTTCCTTGACGGCGCGCTCCATGCCGAGCGCTGGCGGGGGCTGGTGTTGGGCGTGTTCAAGGACCGCTGGAACGGCATCGAACTGAACGACCCCGACGTCAACTTCCACGGCCTCACGGTTTCGGTGCGCCTGCCCAGCGTCGAGACCGTGACCGGCCCTCGCTGGACGGTCGCGGCCGACGTCGAGAACTGCCCCGATCTGGAGCTCGTGCTGCCCGCACGCAAGGAAGCGGTCGAGACGCCGTTCCTCGACGAGATGCGCGAGGCCGCGCAGCTTGCCATCTACCGCGCCATGGCCGCCGATCCGGATCCGCGCCCGGCTTATCAAGACTGGAAGCGTGCGAACGATGCCGGCATCGATATCGCCCCGCCGCCGGCCGAGCTCCGGCCCTGGCGTCCCGGCCGCGCCGATATCGACGACTGGCGGGAACCGCCGAAGCGCCAACCGATCAGCACCGATGCGCTCAGGATGGAATACGACCCCGAGCCGCCCGAGGCCCAAGCCTTCTGGCGTGCGGCCGAGCGCAACGCCATCGCCGAGCGCCTGTTCGAGACCGACCGCCGCCTCGAAGGCTATGGCTGGTACGACGCGATTCCGCGCATCGTCAACATCCACACCGAAGTCACGGTCGAAGGTCGGGCGTATGCCCTCGACGCGTACCCCGCGCCGGAGCGAACCGGCGCCGTGGAAGCGCCGCTGCCCGCGCGCCCCGAGGCGATCTGCATCACCCTCGCGGTCAAGCCCTCCAAGGGGGCCGGGCGCATGCTCGACCTCGCCACCGACCTCGCCTTCGCGGGCGAAGCGTGGTCCTGGCTGCATGACGCCCTGCCGCTGGTTGTCGCCGGCAGCGACCTCGAGCCGTACCAGCTCGCGCAGTTGCTAAGAGCCGCCTTCTTCTCGCCCAGCGACGACGCTGACGCAGATTCCTGGGAGCGGCAACGCGACGTGTTCGACCAGGACGCGCTGCACATCGCGCTCCGTTTGCTTGCGTCGGACGACGAGGCGAGGCGCACCACGATCGCCGACGCCGTCTCGCGCGAGCTCTTCTGGCTCATCCCGCACGACCGGGGCGCGGAGATTTCGGTGCGCGACCGCAAGGTCACCGTGACGTTGGGCGAGCCCGTCGCGGAGGGTGCGTGATGTCCAGAAAGTTCACTGTCCAGATCGGGTATCCGGCCTATTTCGCGAACAGGGTCACCGTCGAAGCCGACACCCTCGACGAAGCGCTCGAAAAAGCCATCGAGACCGCCAACCAGAGCGACGCCTGGCGCTCCCTCGACCATGTCGGCGATTCCCATATCGACGCGGTCTGTGAGGGCGCCGATGTCGACCTGCCGA
>CBDCYR010000009.1:0-482274 GCA_965224275.1 Alphaproteobacteria bacterium
AGCTCTCGGAGCCGGTCCGTTTCCGGCGCGGCTGGATGCTGGGCGACGGCACCGGTTGCGGCAAGGGCCGCCAAGTCGCCGCCGTCATCCTCGACAACCGCCTCAAGGGCCGCACGCGATCGCTGTGGTTGTCGCAATCGGACAAGCTGCTGGAAGACGCGCGCCGCGACTGGGCGGCGCTCGGTGGCAGCGAGGACGACGTGATCCCCCTCGGCAAGTTCCGCCAGGGCGCCAAGATCCCGCAGGAGTCCGGAATCCTCTTCACCACTTACGCGACGCTGCGCTCCCCGGCCCGCCAGGGCCGCGCCTCGCGCCTCGACCAGGTCGTCGGCTGGCTCGCCGGCGGGATGGACGAAGAGACCCGTCATGCCTTCGGGGGCGTGATCGTGTTCGACGAGGCCCACGCCATGGCCAACGCCGCCGGGACCAAGGGCTCGCGGGGACAGGTCGCGCCCTCCCAGCAGGGCCGCGCCGGATTGCGGCTCCAGCACGCCTTGCCCGATGCCCGGATCATGTATGTCTCGGCCACCGGAGCCACCACCGTCCCCGGCCTTGCCTATGCCCAGCGCCTCGGCCTCTGGGGATCGGGCGAGACCCCCTTCGAACAGCGCACGGAATTCGTCATCGCCATGGAAGCGGGCGGTGTGGCGGCAATGGAGGTGGTCGCGCGCGATCTCAAGGCGCTCGGGCTCTACCAGGCCCGCGCGCTCAGCTACGACGGCGTCGAGGTCGATATCCTGGAGCATCCGCTCTCGCCGGAACAGCGGCGCATCTACGATGCCTACGCCGAAGCGTTCAAGGTCATCCATTCCCATCTCGAGATGGCGCTCAAGGCGACCGGCATCATGCAGGACGGCAATACCCTCAACCGCAACGCCAAGTCGGCGGCGCTGTCGGCCTTCGAGGGGGCGAAGCAGCGCTTTTTCGGCCATCTGCTGACCTCCATGAAATGCCCGAGCCTGATCCGTGCCGTGGAGGCCGATCTCGACGCCGGCCGCGCGGCCGTGGTGCAGCTCGTCTCCACCAACGAAGCGTTGATGGAACGGCGCATTGCGGAGATACCGGCCTCGGAATGGGACGATCTTTCCATCGACCTGACACCCCGGGAGCTTGTTCTCGACTATCTCGCCCACGCCTTCCCGGTGCAGTTGCAGGAAGCCTTCACCGACGAGGAAGGCAACCTGATGAGCCGGCCCGTGTTCGACGGCGACGGCAACCCGGTCCAGTGCCAGGAGGCGCTGGTCGCCCGCGACGAATTGATCGGCAAGCTCGCTTCACTGCCGCCGGTGCAGGCGGCGCTCGATCAAATCCTCCACCGGTTCGGGCATGATGCCGTCGCCGAGGTCACCGGGCGCTCGCGCCGGGTGCTCAAGCTCACCGACGGTGGAAACGAGCGCCTGGCGCTGCGTCCCCGGCCGGCTTCGGCCAACCTCGCCGAGACCGCCGCCTTCATGGAGGGGAGCAAGAAGATCCTCGTGTTCTCCATGGCCGGCGGCACCGGGCGCAGCTATCACGCCGATCTCGGCTGCGGCAATACCGCGCGCCGCGTCCACTATCTGCTCGAGCCCGGTTGGCGGGCCGACCAGGCGATCCAGGGTCTGTGGGCCGCACCCATCGAACGCACCAGGCCTCCGCGCCCCTGTTCCGCCCGTTGACTACCGATGTGAAGGGCGAGCGGAGGTTCATCGCCACCATCGCGCGGCGGCTCGATACGCTGGGCGCCATCACCCGGGGCCAGCGGGATTCGCAGTCCGCCATGGGCGAAGGCAACGCCATGTTTCGCGCGGAAGACAATCTGGAGAGCCCTTACGCCAAGGCGGCGCTGCGCCGCCTCTACATCGCGCTTTGGCACGGCAATATCGCCGACTGGTCCCTGGAGCGTTTCGAGACCGCCACCGGGCTTTCGCTCACCTATGAAGGCGGGTTGAAGGAAGACCTGCCGCCGATGCCGAAGTTCCTCAACCGGCTGCTGGCGCTGCCCATCGCCGAACAGAATGCGTTGTTCGCCGCACTGGAGGAACGCATCGCGGCGCTCATCGCCGAAGCCATGGAGTCCGGCTCTTACGACCGGGGCGTCGAGACCGTCCATGCCGATTCCCTCGTACTCGCCTCCCGCGAGCCGGTGTTCACCCATGAGGCCACCCGGGCCGTCACCGAGCTCTGCGAGATCCAGCGCCGCGACAAGCTGGAGCCGCTGACCGCCGGGGCCGCGCTTGCGCTTCGGGGAGAGGCCGTCAATTCCGGCCGCGAGACCCGCCTCATGACCAACGAGCGCTCGCGCCGCGCGGCGCTGGTCCTGCCCCACGTATCGCGCATGCTGGAGGACGGCGGCGTCGAGGAGCGCGTCCGCCTGGTCCGTCCCGCCGCCCGCGAGACCATGGCCCGCGCCGAGCTTGACGCCTCGACCTGGCGGGAAGCGGACGAGGAACAGTGGCGCGGGCTGTGGGAGGCCGAGATCGGCGGCCTGCCGTCCCACACCGAATCCCGGTTCTGGCTCGTCACCGGACTCCTGCTGCCGATCTGGGACCGCGTGCCCGACCGCAACATGCGGGTACGCCGGCTCACCGCCGACAGCGGCGAGCACATGATCGGCCGCGTGCTCGGTCCCGCCGAGGCCGTCGAGTTCCGCAACGCCCTCGGCCTCGCCGGCGGGCCGGGACTGACCCCGGCCGAGCTGTTCGGCGAGATCATGGATCGCGGTGCAGCGTTCCCGTTGGCCACGAGCGGGGATCGGGCATGGCGGCTCGCGCGGCGAAGCCTGATGGGCGCCCCCCGGCTGGAGATCGAGGGACCGGCCGACGGCGATGTCGGCACCCTCAAGCGCATGGGCTGCGCATCCGAAATCGTCTCATGGCGCACCCGCGTGTTCGTGCCCGACGCGGACGTGCTCGAACGCGTCGTCGCCCGTTATCCGCTCGCCCAGCCCGCGTAACGGGAGGCGCATCATTCGCACGACCATCGCCGGCCCTGCCGTTTCATCACTCTTCGCCAACCGCAACACGACAAGGAGACAGACCGATGACCAGCCAATCGCACACGCTTCCCGAAGATCCCGAGTTCGCCTTTTGCCCGGCTTACGATCTAGAGAACAGGCCGCAGCAGATACGCATTGTCTTTTCCGGCATGACCGGGTTCGTGCCCACGGCGCTTGTAGCGCTCTCGCTCAAATGTTGCGCGCAACATTTGAGGCTTTATGTGGCGGTGGCAGGTATGTTGCGGTGGTCTGGATTTCTCCGTTCTGACAGAGACTTGGCCTGAATCTCCGCAACATACCTTTTTGCGATCACAACGACTTTAGGAAGGCCATCAACCCTTTTTTCTCCTTCCAAGGCCGGCCCTGTTTCGGCTCGACGGCGTCACAAAGGGCTAACGCCTTGGCCTTCATTTCGAGGTCGATCTCGGTATAGATGTTGGTTGTATTGATCGTGACATGGCCGAGCCATGCACGAATGGTGTTGATGTCCACGCCGGAACGCTGCAGCGTGCAGGCCGTCGTGTGCCTCAGCACATGAGGGGTGATTTTCCGCCCTTCCAAAGCCGGTACGCTGGCGGCACATCGCTCGACAAGGCGATAGACCCCGAACCGGGTATAGGCTTTTCGATACCGGCTGAGGAAGACGGGATCATTGGCCGAACGCCCATTTACCAGTTCGGCCAGAACGCCATCGGTTTCTGGCCAGAGCGGGCACTGGCGAATCTTTCCACCCTTGCCGTGCAGGGTGACCAGGGGGTAGCCGCCATCGCGGCGACCGACCTGTAAATCGCCCACTCTAAGTTGCGTCGCTTCGGAGACACGTGCCCCCGTGTTGTAGAGAAACAACAGAAGAGCGTATTCGTTCCGGCTTCGGGCAGTCTTGCGATCCGGGACGGCGAGCACGGCATCCATTTCGGCCGTCGTCAGCCATTCGATCGGCTGCGGCGTCGACTTCTTCGACGGAATGGCACGGATCTGGCCACACCATCCGATAAGCGTCGGATCACGGCTGCCCACGTAGCGAGCAAACGCGCGAACCGCCGTCAGGCGCTGGTTGCGGGTCTGCGCGGTGCAGCCGCGTTCTTCCTCGATATGGGCGAGGAACTGACGCACCAGTTCGGCCGTGATGTCGCGAACCGCGAGCCGGTCATCCGGCTTTTTGAGCTTGGCACAAAGGAACGGCACCAACAGCTTGAAGGTATCCAGATAGCTGTCCCTCGTGTTGCGGGCCAAGTTGCGCTCGGTCACGACGTGCTCCACGAGAAAGCGTTCGAGCCAAGGGCCCAGAACAGGGGTATCATTCATCGTCGCCTCCCCGGGCATAGCGCTCAAAGCGCAGCGATGCCTGTTGCAGAAGTTCGGGCGTCATCGACAGGTAGACTTGGGTACCTGCCACGCTTGCGTGACCGAGATAGGTGGAGAGCACCGGCAGCAGCCGTTGCACATCCGCCCCCTGCCGGTACCAAGCGGTCAACCGATGTACGGCAAAGGAGTGACGCAGCGAATGAAGACACGGAGATTGCCGTGCGCCATCAGCGCCATGGACCCCGGCAGCGCAGAGCAAGTCCGTAAACGCGCCCTGAACGGTCCTTTTTGCCAAGGGTGTACCGTTCTGGTTTGCCAGAAAGGACGAATCCCTCCCTTCCGGGGCGGGACGTTCCGCACGGCGCACCGCATAGGCGCGCAGTGCATCGACGAGCTGAGGACCGACCGGGACGAGGCGGCTCTTGTAGAACTTCGAAGTGCGTACAGTCAGCAAAGCGCTCGACAGATCCACATCGGCCAACGTGAGCTTCATTGCCTCTTTCAGCCGCAAGCCGGTTCCGTAGAGGAGCAGGAGCAGCGTGCGGAACGTGTGGGCATCGAGCTTGAACGCGCGGCTGCGGCTGACGTCTATCGCGCCAAAGAGGCGCCGCAGCTCGTCATGGGAGTACACGTACCGGGGTGCCGCCGGCGGCGGCTTCGGCTCGTCCTCCGGAGCAGGCAAGGGCAAGCAACTCGCAAATCCACGGCTGATCGCATAGCGATAGAATCCGGCCAGTGTGGAATACTTCTTGGCGCGGTATGGGGTCAGGGGCCCCGTACCGGCAAGAAAGGAGGCAACCTGTGCGGCGGTAATGGTGTCGCATTCAACGGTACCGTCAACGCTCTTGAGAAAGAGCTTCAATAGGTATGTCTGAGCCCTGAACTCCGCGCCATGGGTGCGTCGCCATGTGATGTATTGATCGATTGAGTCTCGGAGCGTCATGCCAGACCCCCCAGATCAAAGTCGGCAACTTCCCGAAGCGCATTGAGGTTGACCTTGGCGTACACGGCGGTTGAGGACGGGTCTCGGTGGCCGAGATAATCGCCGATCACCTTGAATGACATGCCTTGGTCGAGAAGATGCTGGGCTACAGCATGGCGTAGTGCGTGGGGTCCGCGGCGCCGACTCACGACGCCGAGGCGATCGAGGCGCCTTGCGACGGTGTTCCTCAATGCCCCTCGTGTTACCGGCCGGAACGGGGCTCTGAGCGTGAGGAAAAGAGACCGGTCCGAGCGCACAGGACGGACCTCGAGGATGTAGCGAAGAATGGCTTGTCCGACGCCTCGGGAGAGGGGATAGAGATGTGTCCGGCCCGGCTTGGGACGGCGGACGCGCAGCGTCTCGTTCTCCCAGTCCAGATCGTCCAACTTCAGACCGCTGACCTCGCTGGCCCGCAGGCCGTAAGCGACAAACAGCATCAGAATGGCGCGGTCGCGCTTGTCGACTGGACGTTCGCCCTCGGTGGTCTCCAGCAGGCGCAGGACATCCTGCCGGTGCAGCCCCGCCGGCACTGGTTCGTCCAGATAGACTCTTGCAGGCCGGATTGCCTCGGCCATACCCGGCGCGCACCAGCCCCGGTCTTCGGCAAATCGAAAGAAGCCCCGGAGACGCTCCGCGTGGACCTTTATCGTGTGCCGGCTGTAGTCTCTCCGCGCGTTCCACGCCGCGATGATCCGGTCGATGTCGGTGAGCCCGACCGAATCCAGTGGAATATGGCTATCAGCCAGCCAGTGGAAAAACCGATCTACCGCCTCACAGCAGCCGCGGATCGTCGCTTCGGACAAACCGCGTTCTCTGCGCATCCATGCTTCATAGACATCGACCTCGTCAGCATAGGGATGGCGCACCTTCTCCGTTTCTTCCAGCCGGCCGAGAAAGCGCAACCATCGGGTTGTACTACCGACGAAACGCTTCCTGTTGTGGAGCGATGCAGGTCGGGGATGCAGGCGGTATCCCGGACGTGATGGCGCTTTGGATGCGGCATCGACCTGGGATCGGCTGACCTTGTCATCGGCCTGCAAATCCAGGAGCCGAACCAGGCACAACTGATCTATCGCAATCTTGCGTAAAGTCTCGTGCTTGGCGCCGCGTTCTGCGCAATGCACAAGATATCGAAGTCGATCCTCGGCGAGCGGTGCAGTGCGATACAGATGGACTGCAGCGGGCCGTGTGAACAGGTCTTCGAACATGAATGTGTCTCCCTCTGGTTGGAGACACGATCATCTACGCAGGGCGGCTTCGCGAGAATATGTTGCGCACCAATCAACTAAAACTGTTATTTACCAATAGGTTATACACTCACCGCAACATACCTGCCACCGCCACATAATCGCTCGACGACGCGGAGCTGCTTTGCGACCGACTCAACGCTCGCCTGGGACTCGACCGGGATGCCTGGTCCGCCCTCGTCGGACGTTCCATGGCCGCCGGGTACAACGGGTCCCGAGCGCATTGAGGCTTGCACGGCCAAGCCCGTGCGGCGGGGCCCGTCGATTGGCGGGCACGAACGCAGGCAACACAGTGGAGAATGGAAACCGCGGAATGCCATGGCATGGCGGCAAACGGGTAAACAGCGAGACGCCGCTGGGAATTAACCGCCGGATCGGGCGTCCGCGACGATCTCCTTCAAGCGGGTGCCGTTGACGGCGCCCGGAACCAGAGTCTCCCCGATCACGAAAGCGGGCGTCCCCCGGATGCCGAGCCTCTGGGCTAACCGAGACCACCTCAGTCCATATCGTCCGGGCTAGGCGCCCTTGCTGTTCTTGGTAATGACGAATCCGGCAGCGCTTTTCCCCTTGGACCGGCGAATTGTGTAACCGTAGGTGCCAAGGTTAATTTTAGAGGCCGCCAAAGGGGCCAATGCAGCTTCAATTTTCTGCGCGATAGCATCCGGTTCGTCCTCGGGTTTATTGTCTACTGGATTTTCAGCCATTTGGAAAACGCCTCGTCGGCGATCCTGTTACCAACTGACTTTCGAAGTGCCGCGAGTTTGCGCTGGTGTCCCTTCGACAAGGCGGTGTTATCTATACCAGTCATTTGCTATCCCTTTCGTATCGTTCCCGACATGTCCGGAACGACCGTGGACCGGACGGTTGGATTGCACTGTAAGGCTTATCCCTGTAGCTCCGGTGCGATCAACATCTTGTAAGTCGCCGGCTTGATTGCGACGCCGATGTCGAGGATGGAGCGGAAAGCGGCGTGGCGGGTTCGGCGCCGGTTGAAGCGGAAGACGAACTCGTCGAGGTAGGATTGCAGGTGTTGGCGTCGGAGGCCGTGGTAGACGCCCAGCGCCCAGGTCTTGAGGTTGGCGAAGACGCGATGAACCCAGGGCAGGACGATATGGGCGGCCATGTTTCCAACGACGTGGGGGTCGTGTGTGATGCCGGACGCGCCGGGGTAGCCGGCCCAGCCGTCGGTCCTGGCAGTGGTGCCGGTGGCGAGGTTGGCGCCCAGGAAGGCGTGCAGGCTGTCGGCGGAGAAGTCCTCGATCCGCGCCAGGCGGATCCGGCCGGGCCCACCCTCGCCGACCTCGACAGCGCCGGCGACCAACAGTTTGCCTTGGTGGCTACGCCTGCCGCCGCCGCTCGGCGGGTCGTCCTTGGAGCGGCAAGAGATCAAGCTTTCGTCCACTTCGACCAGGCCCGCCAGCGGCATGCGCTCCGGTGCGACCATGGCCCGGCGCAGCTTGGTGGTGAGCAACCATGCGGTCTTGTAGGAACCCAGGCCGAGCTGCTTCTGGAGTTGCAGCGCCGAGATCCCGTTGGAGTGCGTGGCCATCAGATAGGCGGCCCAGAACCACGCGGTCAGCGCCAGCTTGGAGCCGTGCATCACCGTACCGGCCGTTACCGAGGTCTGCTTGCGACAGTCGGCGCATTCATGGGTGTGGGCCTTGGTCGCAAGCGCCCATCCTCGGCTGCCGCCACAGGCCGGACAGACGAAGCCTGCCGGCCAGCGCAAGGTGGCCAGGTAGGCGGCGCAGGCATCCTCGTCTGGAAAACGCTGTTGGAACTCCAACAGGGAACGGGGGAAGTCGGTCATTTCTGGGGTCCTTGCTGGATAGCCATCGTTTCCGGGGGAACGGGCCGAGCGGCATCGCTTGCGTTTGTCGGACCGGAAAAACGTGGCCGGCGCGCGCGTCTTAAACGTGAGATGAGACGGATTCGGAGGGAATCGCTAGAAGCCGGTTCTTGTAAAATCCACCGAATCCGTGGCATGCCGGTATACGCACGGTTATTTTGGCGGCGATGACAGCTTCACACCTGTTGGAGAATGGAATGTTCGGCAACCCCTCTCTGCACACACGTCTTGTTGTCGGCAAGGGGCTTGGTGCGCTTTTCGGTGTCATCGGCTTTATATATCTGACCGTAATTCCGGTCGACGATGACAACCTGCTGCGTTGGGGAATCCTGCTGTGGTACACAACGTTCGGCGCCATCATCGGAATTTTTGGCGTCTATACGTGGCACCCCGTGTTGCGGCTATCGATGCCGGGTTGGTTTCTGGCCCCCCTAATCGGGTCATGGCTTAACTTCGTGCTGGTATTCTTCGCTTACGATTCCCTTGCGGCAGCGCAGGCGGCGATATTCGGCGCCGGCGGGATCTTCGCGTCACCGTTTTGGTTTGCTGCGGAAGGCGCCGTTCTGGGATCAGTAATTGGCTACTTCGCTACCCGTTTCGGAGGCGAAGGCCCCGGGACGGTCAAGCCAAGAGCTTTGTCAACTGGTGCCCTCTGAAGGGACCCCTTTTCCGGTTTGCGGCGGTCGTGTCCCAGGACGTGGTGTAGGAGTTGTTGGAGCCTCTGTTAGCTGTGGGTAGGCGGCTTGCCGTAGCGACCGCCGAGAGTCTGGCGTAGGCAAGCCGGCTATCCACAGCGGAGGCCATCGCGGTTCCGGTTTAGGGTTGGGCTAGTGCAAACCAACCTGACCCGAAGGAGAACCACGATGACCCAGGACATGATGACCCTGCGCGCGCTTTTGGAGAAGAGCTCCGATGCCGATCTGCTTCGCGAGATGATCGGCTTCACGGCCGAGCGGCTGATGGCACTGGAGGTCGAGGGCCTGACCGGCGCCGCTCACGGCGAGCGCTCGGCGGATCGTATCACCCACCGCAACGGCTACCGCGACCGGTCCTGGGAGACGCGGGCCGGCACGGTCGAGCTGAAGATCCCGAAGCTGAGGAAGGGGAGCTACTTCCCGGGCTTCCTGGAGCCGCGGCGGATGGCCGAGAAGGCGCTGGCTGCGGTGATCCAGGAGGCCTACATCCAGGGCGTGTCGACCCGCTCGGTCGACGACCTGGTGCAGGCCATGGGCATGTCGGGCGTCTCCAAGAGCCAGGTCTCCAGGCTGTGCGGCGAGATCGACGATAAGGTCAACGGCTTCCTCGATCGATCGCTGGAGGGCGACTGGCCCTATCTGTGGCTCGACGCAACCTATGTAAAGGTGCGCGAGGCCGGGCGCATCGTCTCGGTCGCGGTGACCGTGGCTGTGGCCGTCAACGACCAGGGCCGCCGCGAGGTCCTGGGCATGGCGATCGGCGCGTCTGAGGCCGAGGCCTTCTGGACCGAGTTCCTGCGCTCGCTGGCCCGGCGCGGGCTGCGCGGCGTGAAGCTGGTGATCTCCGACGACCACAAGGGCCTGAAGGCCGCCGCGACCCGGATCCTCGGCGCCACATGGCAGCGCTGCCGCGTGCACTTCGCCCGCAACCTGCTGGCCCATGCCGGCCGCCAGGGCCGGCGCGTCGTCTCCGCCTTCGTCGCCACCGCCTTCGCCCAGGAGGACGCCGACAGCGCGAAGGTCCAGTGGCGCCAGGTCGCCGACCAGCTCAGGCTCAAGGTGCCCAAGCTGGCAGTTCTCATGGACGAAGCCGAGCACGACGTCCTCGCCTACATGAGCTTCCCCAGGGAGCACCGCCAGAAATTGCACTCCACAAACCCGATCGAACGGCTCCATGCCGAGGTCAAGCGTCGCACCAACGTCGTCGGTATCTTTCCCAACGAAGCCGCCATCACACGGCTCGTCGGCGCCATCCTTCTCGAGCAGAACGACGAGTGGGCCGTCTCAAGGAGATACATGACGCTGGAATCCATCGCTCCGCTGAGCGATGATGTCCCCATCACGCTGCCCACCGTGGCAGCCTGAACGTCCCGGCCCTACCCGCCGGGAGCAGCGTAGAGCGCAACGCTCTTACACCACTCCGCGGGACACGATCTTTGCGGCGGGAATTGAACCTGCAAAACAGGTCTCGGTCATCGAAGATATTGGGGCGGCGCGATTGCTCCCGCGCTCCCCGCCGGAAAGGGCCAAACGGGCGGAGTCCTGTTCCGCCGCTGTGGGGCCGTCCCGCCGCCGCGGTGGACAGATTTCTTGCCGCGTATGCAATAGGCCTTACATGTTGTAGGTCCGCCACGCCGGAATTGTTTATGGAAGTGGGAGGATGGGCAATGAGCAGAGCCGCATTTATTGAAAATGTCGCCAAGAAGGGCAACATGAACAAGGCCGAAGGCAAAAGGACGGTCGATCTTGTCCTTGGCGAGGTTGAAGCCGGCCTCAAGAAGTCGAAGAAGGAAGGCCGATACGCGATCGGTAATTTCGGCACGTTCTCGATCACCAAACGTCCCGCGCGCAAGGGCCGAAATCCGCAAACCGGAGAGCCCATCCGGATCAAGGCTTCCAAGGTCTTGAAATTCAAGCCCGCCGCCAAGCTAAAGCGAGCTGCAGGGGCGTGACGCTCGATTGCACCGGCGCGGCGTGAAAGCCCCCACCTATCTGGCGGATCTCTTCGTCAGAACCGCGCAGAGGTAGGCTTATTGCAGCCGATGCATAGGAGGATGTTTCGGTGGGACGCGGAATGCATCGGCTTTCGCCAGGCCGCCCGTGGTTCTTTCGCCGCCCGCACCGGCGATAGCATAGACGACGATCTGGAAGCGTCGGAGTAGTATCGCCGAACGCACCTACCTCAACATCACGGTGCCAGAGCGGTGGATTTTGAAGTCGGCGGTCGTGTTTCTACATGAAACGGGGGTGGTTGCACCCCGCCCTTCCATGCCCGGCTAATTCCCAAGATTTTTGTTCAACAGGGCGCCGAGACGGACGCCGGCCGCTTGAAGCCTTTGAGTTACCACTTCATTGAACCTGTCTTCGTAATCGCCTTCGGGCTCGAAGACGCGCATGCGGTCGTTGGGCGCTTGGCCGTTCTTTAGAAACTCGTCATTATCTTCAGAATAGACACACTTCATGCCTTTCAAGGTGCAGTACCCGACGTCAGCTCGACGTGCGATCGACAGGGATTCGTTCGCCCAGTCAAGCGGCGATAGCGATGCCAACCAGGCTTGTCTTTGAGCCTGCGTGATCTTCTCGTGTAGAAGTCTTCCAAATGCCTCGCGCTCGTCACCAGATTCGACGCTGGCTACGCCATGCTCCTGCATGATGTCCCGAGGGATGCAGGTGTCCCACACCGCATGGAGCTTCGTTTGGCCGTTCCAGGAGCAACCACGCACTCCCTCCACGAGGATTTTGTTCCCACCTCTGTCATCCTCATAGGAGACATGAAGCGGCTGATGTATGTCGGCGACCCAGTGGCCGAGGAATTTGAGCGCTATGAGCTTTTCCATGTCGTTCGTCCGCTGACTGGACAAGACCTCCACATCGTCGGTGATGGCCGTGAATAGGCAGCGCTCGGCGTTATGGCATCGCTGATGCAAGATGGTCGCCCAGTTCCTGGGGACATTGATGTAATGTTCGGGACGGCGCGCCTTTTGCACCTGACCTCGGAAGTCCGGCCAAACGCAGGAGTCTCGAAAGGTATTTAACCGGCTATCCGTCTCAAGAGCGATCAGGCCATCCACGCGGGCCTTGGCTCTTGAAGAAAGCTCACGGTAGGCGACCTCGCAAACCGCCTCATGGCCATCGGCGCCGAAGGCAAAGGTCGCCGCTGGGTAGAAGACGACCAACGCACAGGTTAAAGCAAGAATTCGCATTTCAACACTCCGAATCAATGTGGCTCCAATCTCCCGAGCAGGCTGTGTCTCGAAAGTGGTGGAAATTTGAGGATGGCGTAATCTCCGGGTGACAAGACAACCACCCAACCGGCGGCTAGCACCGCCAAGGAGATCACGCCATGAAGAACACTACCGAGACTTCCGCGCTTTCGCTACTGGCCAATGACGCCGGCTATGATCCGCTCGAGGACCGGCTGCGGGAGAACATCAGATCCACGATCGAGGCCGTTTTTGAGGAGGAACTTGCGCAGTTTCTCGGGCGCTGCCGATACGGTCGAGAGGACGCGCTTCGGCAAGGGTATCGGAACGGGCACCGGGAGTGGCAACTGACGGGGACATTCGGGACCGAGAGGGTGAGCGTGCCGCGTGCACGGATCGTTGAGGAAGACGGTCGGGCGTCGGAATGGCGTTCGCGGGCGCTGCCGCGCTACCAGCGGCTGACCAGAAAGGCCGAGGCGCTGATCGCTTCGGTGTATCTGTCCGGAACCAACACGCGGCGGGTGAAACGCGCGCTGTTCGGGCTCTTCGGGGGTGCTGTGAGCAAGGACGTTGTGAGCCGGGCGTGGCGCAAGGTGAAGGTCGATTGGGACGCCTGGTGCAGCCGTGGCCTCGCGGATGAGGATATCGTTCGGCTGATCCTTGACGGCACTGTGATCAAGACCCGACTGGATCGCAAGGCCACCAACATCTCGGTTCTCGCGGCTATAGGGGTGCGCCGGGATGGCCAGAAGGTCTTGCTTTCGATCGGGAATATGGGCGGAGAAAGCCAGGCGGCGTGGCGCCAGTTCCTCGACGACCTTGATGCGCGTGGACTGAAACGGCCCGGGTTTGTCATCGTCGATGGCGCGCCGGGACTGGAGGCGGCTCTGTCGGCGCTTTGGGGCGATGACCTTCCCGTTCAACGCTGCACCGTGCACAAGCACCGCAACCTTCTGGGTCATGCTCCCAAACACATGCATGACGAGCTGAGCGAAGATTACCGCGATATGATCTATGCCGACACTGCCTCCGAGGTGGAAACCCGCCGCAAGGCGTTTGTCCGCAAGTGGCGGCTGAAATGCAGGGCCGTCGCGGACAGCCTCGCAGAAGCGGGCGACAAGCTCTTTACCTTCACGCGCCTGTCCAAGAGCCAATGGAAATCAGCCCGAACGACCAACGCCATTGAGCGTCTCAACGAGGAGTTCAAGCGCCGGATCAAAACACAGACTGTGCTGCCGTGTCCCGAAACAGTGCCGATGCTCCTCTGGGCGCTCCTCGCTTGCGGCCAAATCCAGATGCGCAAAGTCGATGGATGGGAAACCCTCGATCAGCTAATCGCCGACGAAACCCTTGACCGCGCGGCCTGACCGCCGCAAAACTCAACCCGCTCGGAGAGGCGCCAAAACCAATTTCCACCACTTTCGAGACACAACCCCCGAGCAGATGACTCGAGTCTGCGCTGTATACCTCGCTCCGGATGGTCGGAGCCACGGTTCTGGCTGGTTCCGAGGGCGACGATCCGATCGTGGACAGGTGGTGACCTGCCCGCTGTGCAGCGGCGCGGCGCCTCGTGGTCGAACTGAAACAGGTCGCTCGCGGTTGTGGCGGCAATTGGGCGATCATCTTCGACGACTTGCCGTTACTGCAAGGAATATAGTGACGAATATCTGGCGCTTTGTTGTTCTTTACGAAAGCCGTAGAGCAAGTCAGTTTGTTATTAGTCGTGACGATAGTGACGATACAGTGCAAAGGCTTATCCCTGAGCGTCCGGGGCCACTAAATGTGGTGACGTGGTACGAGGTTAGTGATAGAACATAATGTGAACATCATGACCTCGGGATGCCCAGAAACCTGCAATGTAGCTGACGCTTCAAGTGCGATGCCGGTGAACAAAATCTCGAAGCCTTCGCCGTGGTGACGGGCAACAGTCAAACCAGACCGGCGGCACGGACATCGCCGAGGTAGCCGCGGCTTACCGGCGCCTCGTGGCCGCCGGTGAGGCGGAGTGTCGTGCGGCCGCGCCGCCGAGCAGCGCCGGTCACGTGAGCCCGGGCGACCCAATAGGAGCGGTGCACCCTGAGCCCGTCGGTGCCCTCAAGTTCAACGACAGCGTCGGCGAAGCGCATCAGGACCAGCGTCGAGCCGGCGGTCGTGAACGCCTCGACATAGTGATCGGCCATCTTGAGGTAGACGAGGTCGCGGCCGAGTTCCGGGGGCAAACGGCCGAGGAAGCGCGCCGCCGGATCGGCGGCGGCATCGCCACCTGACGCCGTAATCTTCTCCTCGCCCTCGAATTCCCGGCGCCGTCCGCCGCGGACAGCGACAACCAAGGAACCGATCGCCAGCATCAGTACCGCCACCGACAGGTAGATCGTCGGCAACGCGCCCGCGTCGGCGTAGCCCGGCCGGAACAGCGCTTCCGCGGTGAAGACGACGCCGGCGCCGGGCACGGCGGCCACGAGAGCAGCCAACGCTATCGCCAGCATGCGCCGCCGCCGCGATCCGGCGCGCGCAACACGGAGTGCCAGCACGATCGCGCCGCCGCAGACGAGCCAGTTGGCGCCCATCGTCACCGCCCAATAGCCCACCCGGTCGAGTGGGCCGATCGAGTCGTAGGTGCCGAACGGCCCAATGAAGGCAAATAGCGCGATGCAGCACGCCAACGCGGCGCCCTGGCCGCCAAGCGACCGGGCGCCGAGCAATTCACGATACGTGAACGACGAATCCTGCAAGTGACGAATAATCCCGTGGTGTTCGCGTATTGGACAATGACTTGCGAAGCCCACGCGATCAACACTGCCGGGGCAAGACCACGACAACAGCCATGAGGACAAATATCGATGACCATGACAACGAAGACCTTTGGCGCGGCCGGTATCGCCCTCGCCACTCTACTCGCCGCCGGCACCGTGGCGGCGGCCGATCTCGAGGTTTCCATCGAAGGGCTGCGCTCGGCCGAGGGCCACGCGCGTGTAGCACTTCATCGCCGCGTCGACGGCATCGAGTTTCCCAGCGATGCAGGTATCGTCGCCAAGACATCCCGTCCAGCGGTTGCCGGCGGGATACGCATCGTCTTTACCGATCTCCCACCCGGCGATTACGCGATTGCGGCGTTCCACGACGCCGACGGAGATGGCGAGATGGCGACCAACCTCCTCGGTATTCCGAGCGAGGGGTATGGCTTCTCCAATGGAGCACGCGGCTTCATGGGACCGCCTGGCTTTACGAAGGCCGCTGTGACAGTGGGTGCGGATGAAGCCCAGCTCTCCATTGTCGTACCGATCGAATACCCGGGGTCGTGACGCGATGAAGAACAATCTGTCCCGCCGCGACGCCCTGCGCGCGATCGGCGGCCTGCCTATACTGCTCGCCACGGGTGCGGCGGCCGGAAACAAGAATGACTTCACCGGCGCGCTGGCCCAGGAACCGCGGCTGCTCGGCTTCGCGACGGCGCGCGCGGAAGAACTCGCGGCGGCGCTTGCGACGTTGAGCGGCCGCCTGCCGCCCGAACTCCTGGGCGTCCTGTGACGGAACGGTCCGGCCGAGCACGAGCGTTTCGGCCATCGCTACGGCCACTGGTTCGACGGCGACGGCATGGTGCAGGCCTTCACCTTCACCGGAACCGGCGTGACCCACGGCGGCCGCATCCTGGATACGCCGAAGCGCCGCCGCGAGACGCAAGCGGGCAGACGCATCATGCCCGCTTTCGCCACCCTCCCGCCGCATCCCACACCGGCCCTTGCGCCCAACGACATGAATGCCGCCAATACCGCCAATACCGCCATGCTCGCCCACGCCGGGCGCCTCATGGCGTTGTGGGAGGGCGGCTCGGCGCTGGCGGTCGATCCCGAAACACTCGCCGCCGGCCAGTTCGTCGACTGGCGTCCGGATCTCGCCGGCGCGCCGTTCTCGGCCCACCCGAAGGTCGAACCCGACGGCACGCTGTGGAACATCGGCTACGTACCGGCGCCGCGGCCGATGCTGCTGTTCTATCGCATCGATCGGACCGGACAGCTCGTCAAGGCCAACATCATGCCCGTCGCGCCATTGGGCATGGTGCACGACTTCGTCGCAACGGCGCGCCATCTCGTCGTGCTGTTGACGCCGTTCGTGCTCGAACCGGACCGAATGTCGTCCGGCCACACGAGCTTCCTCGACGCCCACGTCTGGCGCCCCGCGCTCGGCACCAGGGTGCTGACCGTCGACAAGGACACGTTGGAGTTGTCGCGCCGGTTCGAGCTGCCGCCGGGCTTCCATTTCCACCACGGCAACGGCTGGGAGGAAACGGACGGAACGATCCGCCTCGATCTCTGCCAGGCGCCCGATCCCAAGTTCGTCACCGAGGACTTGCGGGCCGTCATGCACGGTGACCGGCGATTTGCCTCCACGCACCCGAGCTACCGGCGCGTCGTCCTCAAGCCGAACGGGACCGCCCGGATCGATGACGTGGAACCGGGCGCGGCGGAGTTCCCCCGTATCGATCCGCGCCGCATCGGGCAGCGGCATCGCAAGGTCTTCGCGCTCACCGGAAACGGTGCGGGCGGTGGCTGGCCGTTTGATCGGATCACCTGTCTCGACCCCGAACGGGGTGCAATCGGCGGCTGGTCATATCCGAGGCATCAAATTCCCGAGGAGCATGTGTTCGTGCCTCGGAGCGAGGCCGAAGGCGACGGCTGGCTCGCCGGTCCGTTCCTCGACGTCCGGCGCCGCGCCACGGGGCTCAGCGTGTTCGAGGCCACGCGCCTCGCCGACGGCCCGCTGTGGCAGGGCATCCTGCCCTACCCGCTGCCGCTCGGACTGCACGGCACGTTCGTTTCGGTGTAACGCCCGCGCGCGCCATCGCTTAAGGCCCACCTGACGATGCTGAACACGCTTGCGGTCTATCGCCACGCCGTTCCTGCGCGGCGGCTCTATTTCGCTCGCGGCTTCGCGCCAAAAAGCCGGTAGACCTTGACCGGCGCGGCACGACCTTTCACCGGCACGTCGCCGACAGGTTCCACGGCGAATCCGCCGCCGGCGTCTGTCGCAGTTGCGGCGCTGACGACGATCGCAACCTCTGCGTCGGGCGACACCTGCTTGCCAAGTTGCTCCAGGCGTTGCGCGATGTTCACCGTATCTCCGATAACCGTATAGTTGAGCCGGCTCGGGCTTCCGATATTGCCGGCCGTCGCCTCTCCGGAATGGATGCCTATCCGCATCCGGACAGGCGGGTTCCCGGATTCCGCGCGCAGCCTGTTGTCCGCTATAATGCGGTCCTGGATGGCCAGCGCCGCGCGGCAGGCATGGATCGCGCGGTTCTTCTGTTTTTCCGGCGCGCCCCAGAAGGCCATGACGCTGTCGCCGATGAATTTGTCGACGGTGCCGTGCTCTGCTTCGATCTCTTCGGTAACGAGCGAAAAGTGGTGGTTGAGAAGCTCGGCAACTTCAGTAGCGCTCTTTCCTTCCGAAACGGTGGAGTATCCGGCGATGTCCGTAAACATGACGGTGACGTTGCGGCTGTCAGATTCCAGGCCGGCCAGGTCCCCGGCCTGGAGCAGCTGACGCACCAGTGCGCGCGGGACATAGGACTGGAACCACTTCAGCGCACCGCTCATTGCATTGAATGCGCCCGATTGCCGGTCGAGTTCAAGCACCCGGCTGCCCGGCAGATCGCGGATATCATCGAGCTTCATTTGGCCGATCAGATGAGCGGCGGCAGAAAGACGCATTACGGGCTGGGCCAGACGCCGCCCGAGGAAGAAGGCCAGGAGAATCGAAACCGCGATGGCTGCGAGCCCCACGACGATCGAATCGCGCAGACGGTCGAGTTCAGTCGCTATTTCGTCGCGCCTGAAATGAGCACCGGCATAGAGCGGTACGGCGGTGTAGGAGTCGATCTTCCGGTATATGAATACACGTTCTACGTCGTCGAATTCGGTCGCGTGACCCTGTAACGGGTCCCGAAGCGCTATTTGGAGGGGCCGCATCGAGTCCGGGTTCCACATCCCCGCGAGAACGGGATCCCGGAACGTCGCCACCGAGGGCAAGGGGTTGCGGACCGACAGGCCAGGATAGTCTGCCGCCATCAGGCTATGAGCGAGAACCTTCTCCTTGCCGTACAACAAGAAGGCGTTGCTGCCGATATCCTCGAATGAATCCTTCAATCGCTCGGACAGGATGCGGAGACTGATGGCGGACGCCAGCACGCCGAGGAACTTTCCGTCCCGCCGAACCGGCCATTGCAATGTAAGGATCGTTCGCCGGTAATCCGGCCGGTAGGCCGGCGGAATCCAAACGGGTCCGCCATTGCTGCGCCCGTGGATCAGGGCCTTGCGAACGACCGGGTCGGCGGCGAGCTGAACTTGAGAGAAACGGGCCGGATCGGCCCAGCGATCGACAATCGCAGCTTCACCGTCGGGATATACGAAAACGAGGCCCCCGATCGCCGGATCGGCCGCCATGGCGCCAAACATCAGGGTCTGCAGCCGATCCCGATCCTCAACATCGACACGGCCGGTCTCCAGCATGCGGGAAACGAACGCCGTCTGATTCCACGCCGATAGAAGATGGCTGTCGATCTCCTTCGTGATCAAGGAGATGCCGAGTTCTGCCTGCTCGCGCAACAAATTAACCGTGTTCCGGGTCGCGTTGACCATGGTGAATCCCAGAACAAGCAGCAGCGAGACGGAAATCAGCGAACCGAAACTCAGAACGAGGATGGAGGACATCGATAGACGCCACCGCCGCGAATCCCCGGGGAGGGAATTGCCTGCTTTCGGATTACGGCGTTGCGGATCGGCCATGAACGGTCCGGTCATGTGGTCTGCTGCGGGGGAGTGTGGCTGCTTTTGCCTCTCGATGGCGGCGGCCCGTGTGGCGGGTTGACCGGTCGATCAAGTCCGATGGGCACGAAGACCGAGAATGACGATAACGCCCGGACTAAACATTCCTTATGCTAGATAGTTGGCCTGTGCAATCAACGTCCACGTTTGGTGTGTTGCGTCGTATGTGTCTTCAGGACAAGGTGATGAGGCAGGCATGGTTACGCGCCTTCGCAGGTGCCGGACATCATCGTCGCGGAACCCGTGCTCGCGGACCGGGCGTCAATAAGAGCAGGGCGCGCGCCGGACGCCCAACCGGGTCAGGAGTCGGACCAGCATGGAAGAATGTCTCCCGGCTCCGGGGTTGCGTGGTAGATGCCTCGGGCGACCGCCCTGACAAGGCACAGCGACGCCCCATGGCAGATGTCGAGCATGTCGCCGTCCTCCACCAGTGACCGCCCGGTGCCGCTCGCCGCAGCGAACACCAGATCGCCGTCAAAGGGCGTGTGCGATGGAACAATGGCCCTTGCCAACCCGTCATGCGCTGCGATCGCCATGCGTTTCGCCTGACTCTGGATGAGCCCCGCGTCCGTTGCAACGACCGCGATCGTGGTGTTCGCCCCTGGCACCAAAGCATCGTGCTTGCCACGGAACGTCGCCTTGAGATCCGGCGCCTTGTCGGGCAGCCCGGCTTGTCCGAACTCATCGCCGATTTCAAACGGCGCCGCCCAGAACGTCCGGCTTCCCGGAACCGTGACCGAACCGACCGGGTTTGCGGCTACCAGCGCGCCGACCGTGATGCCGTTCCTGAGCACCAGGGAGGCGGACCCCAGTCCTCCCTTGAGCGTGACGGTGGTCGCGCCTGTGCCGGCGCCCGCGGTACCGAGCTCGAAGTCCCTTGCGGCGTCCGCGAGCGCCTGCCGGCCGAGGCGTCGGTACGGGTTTTCCTTCCACTCCTTGTCGCCGCCGTTGAGCAGGTCGAACAGGATGGCCGCGGGGGCAATCGGAACACGGACGGTAGCGACCCCACAAGGTGTCCGACGCGATGGCCGAGGTGAAGGTCCAGGGACGACACCGGGTCGGCGCATCACTGCAAGCCAACGATGTGGGTAATTGAAAGTCGGCGGCCAGGGGATTTTAGCGATTGAGCGTCCGCTTCCAATCTCTTCGGAGGGGCCGAAGCCAGCGGAGGGAATACGGTGTGATTGTCCGTCGTCAGAATGAATGGGACGACCGAAGCGGTTTCTAAGGGAGGTCACGTCGGCCGCGGCTGGCGGGCTTAAACTGATCGTCAGGCGTTCGTCCTTCCGATCTGCAACAGGATGTTCTGGTCGCGCCAAGCGACCTTGGCGGGATCGTCGAACTGGTGCCGGACGGCGTCCTCGAAGGTTTGGCAGGCTTTCTTGAATTCTGCTTCCGTATAGAGGGAGAAGGTTGAGTAATGCCGGTTGCGGGCCTGTTCGAGCAGACGTTCCAGACTGGAGATCCTGGCATAGCGGAACGTCTTGGCGGCGATCATCCTCAGCCGGTCGGTCTCGCCAATGCATCGCTCCATCTCCTCCAGCCGGTAGAGGCGCATCTCTTTCTCGCAAAAGCCCGGGAAATACTTTCCCCATACCGATCCCGCGTTCTGCTCGAGGGTGCGGGTGTAAATAAAGATCAGGCCATCCTTCCTTATGGCGCGGCCGGCCTTGACTAGAAAGAGCGGGAAGTCGAAGTGGTGAACGGCGTTGAAGGTAAAAACACAGTCCAGGGATTCATCCTCGAACACCATCTCCTCGACGCTGGCGTTGATCGTCTCGAAGTTACATATGCCGTTTCGCTTGAGATGCCGGGAGGCTTGGGACAGCATTTCCCGGCTAGCGTCGAGGCAGGCAAGCCGCAGCTTGATGAGGTGGCGAAACAGAAGGAGGTCGTACCGCCCGGCCCCGCAGCCGATGTCTGCCGCCGTAACGGCGTGGCGGCCGGCAAGTTGGTCACGGATATGGTGAATGGGCTCCGCGTCTGTAGTCCGCATTTCGCGGTACACGGCTGCGACCTTGGCGAAGTGGCCTTGCATGCCTGTCAGTTCGTTCATGGCTCGACCGAGGGTTTATTTTGCCGGCGGATCCGATCCGCGTGGGTCGCGGGGAGTGGGGAGCCGCCGGCTAGGCTATTCACCCCCCCAAAAGGCTTGACGCATGCACTCGAGTCCGCTTCATCCGACCCGTTGCGTTGAATAAATTCCTCGGTCAATTCACGGGCCACCGAATCGCGCATTTGCTTGGGTGGGCTCTTCATGTAGTAAGCCGACGCCGCCTCCAATGGTCCGCCGATGCCACGCTCCAACCCCAGTTTGGCGCAGCGGATGGCATCGATGACCGCGCCGGCGCTATTAGGGGAATCCTGGACCGACAGCCTGAGTTCGAGTTCCAACGGCACGTCCCCGAAGCCACGGCCTTCCATACGGATGAAGGCGACCTTGTTGTCATCCTGCCACCGCACGTAATCGGATGGTCCGATATGGATGTTCTTTGAATCCAGCCGTTCGTCCAGCTGCGATTGTACGGATTCCGTCTTGGAAACCTTCTTGGACTTCAGGCGGTCGAGGTCCTTCATGTTGAGGAAGTCGGTATTGCCGCCCGTGTTTAATTGGTAGGTCCGGTCGAGCTGCACACCCCTGTCCCCAAACATCCGTGTGAGGGTCCGGTGCACGATGGTAGCGCCAACCTGGCTTTTGATGTCGTCGCCGACGATGGGCAGGCCGGCGTTGCGGAACTTTTTCGCCCAGTCGGCATCGGAAGCGACAAATACCGGAACACAGTTGACCATAGCCACTCCAGCCTCCAGACAAGCTCGGGCATAGTGCAGCACCGCCTCCTCCGAACCAACCGGCATGTAGCAAACCAGAACTTCGGCCTTGGCGCCCTTAAGGGATTGGACGATATCGACTGGCTCCTCGTCGGAGGGACGGAAGGCCTCGTCATCGGGATGGTTGGCCATGTGAGGCGCCACACCGTCGAGAACCGGCCCCATCCGCACTACAACGTTTGATTCCGGCAGGGCACTCTGGAAAACCTTCGCGCAGTTGGGTTTGGCGAAAATCGCTTCATCCACCCGCTTGCCTACCTTGCGGCAGTCAATATCAAAGGCGACCACGATCTCGATGTCGCTCGGCCCCCAATCACCGATCTGGGCCTGCATGAGGCCAGCAGGCGCTCCCTCGTTCCGTGCCTTGTAATATTCCAGACCCTGGACAAGGGAACTCGCGCAGTTGCCGACACCGGCGATGGCTACTCTGATTTTCTTCATGCAAGATATCTCCTCATGATGTTGTCCGAAAAGCTTAATGGCCTCCCATGCAGGGCCGATACGGATACACGACGAAGCACCTCTCGCAGCTCGCGCAAACGCTTGGCAGCAATGTCATCGCATGACGAGGAATTGGCTTCATTTATTATACTGTCCCCTCAAAGACATCCTGACGGCCCGCTCCGTGCTGCCGCCGTCCGCGCGCTCACGCGCTTTCTCCAAGGCCGCTCAGACTTTAAAACGGATCCCCGCCTTCCTCCGGCAACGCCGCTCTGACAGCGGCCTTCCTCCCCGGCAGCTCTCCCTTGTCCAGAAACGCCTTCAAGCTCCGCTCGCCCATCTCGATGCCACGCGCCTTCAGGCACCTCGTGCATCTGCGCCAGGGTCACGCCGTTCGCCCGTTGTGCCAGAAGGCGATCGCGCAGCCGATCCAGCACGTCCTTCAGGCTCAGCCGTGCGACCATGGCCGAATCCTCCGTTTCTCGCCGTCATTCCAGACGGTTCCGCATAGTCGCTCCCAGGCCCCACCGTGTCAACGACGATGGCGCATCGGTCTCGGATTGAGCCACATTCCGGCCTATTTAGCCTGTCCCGGCCACAGCAATCCCGGTATGCTGTAATTCCTCTTGTCCTGTAACCATCGAAGTGAGTATTCGACTACGCACACCTGTGCTAGCTGACGCTAGCGAAGTTCAAAGGAGAGTCGGAAGGAGAGAGTTCTTCGGTGACACAACCACCTCTCTTGAGATGGTTAGGGCCGGAAACTACGGTAATCACACCCATGTTCCTAAGATGACATCAATGTCGAGGTTGATAAAGGGGCGGATAGCGGCTGTCGCGGCGGTATCCACTACGGAGAAGGTCTCACGATGGTTGCGACGATCGCGCAGATGGCTTCGGCCGAGTACTACCTGGAGAGCCAACGCTCCTACCGGCATCCGAACGAGTACTACACCGCCGGCGAGGAGCCTGATGGAGCTTGGTTCAACCCCCACGGACTGTTCGGGATGAAAGACGGCGGCAAGGTCGACTCCGGGCACTTCCAGCGCCTTTACAACGGCTTCGCCCCCGACAGCACGGGCAAGCTGGTGCAACGGGCGGGCAGCGACAAACGCTCCCCGGGCATCGACATGACCTTCTCGGTGGACAAGAGCGTCTCCGCGCTGTGGGCCATCGCCGAGCCTAATATGCGGGCCGAGATCGAAGGCATGGCGGTGGCCGCCGCTCGCGCGGCTCTGGAGGACACGGTGCTCCGCTATTGCAGCTATACGCGTGTCGCCAAGAACGGCATCCAGCGGCCGGTGGCGGCGGACCTGATGGGCGCTACCTTTCCCCACGGCACCAGCCGTGAGAACGATCCCCAACTCCATGTCCATTGCGCGCTCTTCAACATCGCCCGGACCCATGATGACGGCAAGTACCGGGCTCACCACCAATACCCCGTGTACGGCTGGAAGAAGGCCGCGGGCGCCATGTTCCGCGCCAATCTCGCCTGGGACCTGCGGAACCGTCTCGGGGTTCGCATGGAGCAGTACGGGCCGAATGCCGAGTTCACCCGCATCACCGGCATGCCGGAGGATCTTCTGGGGTACTGGTCGAAGCGGCGCAAGGCGATCGTGGCGCGGGCGGGCGAGCTCGGTATTCCAACACTCGGCAACGCCTCGCGTCTGGCGGGAGTGAACAAGCTGACCCGGGCCGGCAAGTCGCACGACAACGATCCGGAGGTTCGCCACCGGCGCTGGCGGGGCGAGGCCGCGTCCTTCGCCGAGCGCGAGGAGTTGGTCGCCGCCGTTACAGGGTACAAGGTGGAGGTCCCGCGCGAGGCGATCCGCGAACTCACCGACCGGCTCGACGGCCTGCCGGAGCATCTGGCGCGCGAGGAGGCGGTGTTCCGCCGCCCGGACATGGTGGAAGCGGCGGCCAACGCCGCCGCGGGCTTGATGGGCCGGGAGGCGGTGGGAACGACGGTCGAGCGCCTGCGCCGCAACCCCGAGATCGAACGGCTGGAGCCGCGCAAGCCGACGGCTGAGTCCGAGGCCGGCATGGCCCATACCGAGGTCTATTCGACGCGCCACAATCTTGGCCTGGAACAGGCGGTACGGGACATGGCCCATAACATGGCCGCCGACACCGGCCACGGCCTGCCGGCGCCGGCGGTCGAGGCCAAGGTGGGGGCCTTGCTGGACCGGGGCTATCCCTTGAGCGAGGAGCAGATCTCGGCGATCCGTTTCGCCACGTCACGTGGTGGGCGCGTGGCGGTGATCGAGGGCGCGGCGGGCTCGGGCAAGACCACCACGCTGCGGCCGATCACCGATCTGCACCGCGAGCACGGCTACGATATCGTGCCCACGGCGGTGGCATGGCGCACGGCGGTGGCGCTGGGCGACGACTGCGATGCGCGGCCCTACTGCGTCGACAAGCTCCTGAAATTGGCGGCCAAGGGTCAAATCGCCATCGGCAAGTCTACCCTGATCGTTGTCGACGAGGCGGGGATGCTGTCGACCCGCCAGGCTCACCATATCCTTCAGCTCTCCGAGCGCCACGGGGCGAAGGTGGTGTTTGCGGGCGACACGCGCCAGCAGCAGCCGGTGGAAGCAGGACCGGGATTGAGATTGATCCGCGATGTTGCGGGCAGCGTGCGGGTGGACCGTATCCGGCGCCAGAAGGCGGATATGGAGGACGTTCTGGTCCACGTTCACGATGAGACTCCGGAGGCAGCGCGGTTCCAGGCCGGAATGACAGGGCCGAATGAACGGGATGCTATCCTCGCCAGATACGAGGCAATGGCGGACAAGCCTTCCTTCACACCATGGCAGGTGTCTGCGTCGGAGGCGTTGCGGGACGGCGATGCGGCGGCAGCAATCGAGGCGTTGCGTGTGCGGGGGCGGCTCCACTTATGCCATGACGAGGAGAAGACCCTGACCCGATTGGCGGACGACTGGGAGCGGCATGTGGGCGCCGAACCGGACAAATCCGCCATCGTGCTGGCGCGCACGCGGGCGGAAGCGCGGGCGCTTTCATATTTGATGCGGGAGCGTGTTCTGGGGCACCGGACCGATATCAAGCGCGCCGTCATCGAGGTCAGCCGGGACGTGGACGGACGGGTGACGGAGCCGTTGGAAGTCGCGGTGGGGGACCGGCTGCGCATCGGCGCCACGCAATGGGAGAAGCAACTCTTCAACGGCACCGTCGTCACTGTCGATGACCTGGAGGTCCGCCGCAAGAAAAGGAGCAGAACCCAAGCGCATGCGAATGAAGCCGGCGCGAGGCCGGAAGAGCCCTCGGTTCTGATCACGGCGCGGACCGACGACGGGCGCATGGTCAAGTTCCTTCACGACGAGATCCGTGACTACAAGGACAATATCCGTCTCGACTACGGCTATGCGCTGACCATCGCCTCGGCCCAGGGGCTGACCGTGGACCGCACCTTTCTGCTTACCGACGCGAGACCCGCGCGGGAGACCATCTATCCCGCCGCGACCCGACACCGCGAGGGTCTCGACATCTACGTCAACCGCGCGCCGCTGGTATTCGACATCACCGAGAGGCGGCCGGAGGACCAGGCGGAACAACCGGTAACGGACACCGACATAAGGGCGCATCTGGCGGAGCGCTGGTCGCGCTCGCAGCCCAAGGAGGCCGCGCTCGATTACATCGCGGACGGCGCCTGGCGGGATCCACGGGAGGATGTTCGAAAGGACCGTGCTGTGGGCGAAGCGCGGATGGAAACGGGCGAGACACGCCCGCCGGCGAACGACAACGCGCTAATCCGTATTGCCGGAGAGATCCGCCATGCCGCCCTCGGCTGGCGCCATGGCGCGGCGGTGGACGCGTTTGCGGCGGAGCGCGGCGAGGTGCTGACGGCCTGGGACGAGCTGCGGGAACGGACCCGCGCCGTCGGGGACGCCGTGGCGCTGAGCCCGGCCTTTCGCGAGACCCTCGACCGCCATGCGGCGCTGCTCAAGCAGGCCACGCCCTTCCGTGCCAGGCCTCGGACCTTCGACCGATTGCTCGCCGAGCGCGCCGGCATCGGCCGGCAGGATCTCGACGCCTTCGAGGCGCTTCATGCCCGCGCCGGCACGTATCGGCGCTCCACTGCCCTCAAGGCGGCACGGGCGCAGCGCATAGAGGAACGGCTGGATCATGAACGTACGGACGAGCCAGTCGGGGTAGAGGCCTCCATACCGGACTGGCGGGCGCTCTACGACGCATTGCAGCGGGACTGGAATGAGCTGATCGACCGCGCCACGCAGCCCGATTTGCCGTTACTTCTTTTTGAAGGTTACGACGACCTCATCGTCCGCGTGCGCGCTCTTGCTGAACACCTGGATATTGCCGACAAAGACCGGAACGTGCTCACTAAACTGATCGAGTTTCACGATGGCGAGATCGCGGCACGGGAGATTGTCCGGGACTACCTCGCGGCGGCGGAACGCCATGTTAAGGCCTGCGACCCTCACCGGCGCGTGGCCGGCCTTCTGAATATTCACCTTTCGGAGGTAGCCGGCTACCGGGAATGGCTTGGGGAAGCCGGAAGGCTGGTCGAGACAGGCAGGGCTATTCTCGCGGATGAAGACAGTTACGGACCCTGGCTCGTCTCTATCGCAGCCGGAAAGCACCGCGCGAAGTTGACCGTCGACCAGTTGCGGCACCGGATCGAGGAAGGCCACGTCGAGGCTCCGAAGGCGGAGGAACGCCAGCCCCGGCGGGAACCGGCCCCGAAACAGGAAGAAGGCATCGCCTATATCCTCAGCGATCCTGAAAAGCTTCAGGAGTTTCGAAAGCGGCGCGAGGAGCGGGAGCGCAAGGAGGGCAAGCAGCAGCGAAAGGGCCGGCACTGGAGCATGCGCATGTAGCCAAGCCGAACACGGGAGGCGTCGCTCGCGTAGTGCGTCGGGTGTGACAATTAAACGCCGGAGGGCGTCCGCATCGTGCTTCCGGCCCGCTCAAATGCTCGGGCGAAGCATAACGTTGTGCATCCGGCATTTAGCCCGAGCGGCGCTTGAGCGGCAGCGCCCGCCGCGTACGTGCGGAAACGGTTTCCGACCCGTCGCGCAGCTTCCAAGCGTTACTATAGATCCTATTTACCGGGTGCGAGCGCCAGAACCCCGGATCAATCGTCCAGAATATCCTTCAGCGTCCCGCCGGACGGCAACTCCTCGGAAGACGCCAGGAATTCCGGAGGGTTGAACAGCGGATTGCCCGGCGACCAGAGTTCGAGGCTCTCCGCATGCTCCTCGAAATACTCCGCATCGGTGGTCACCCGCAGGTGCTCCGTCATGCCGGGCGTCAGCAACCCGTATTCGCGACGCCCCATGGGCTGGACGTCCGTCCCTGGCGGCATCAAATCGGATGAACCGATGATCCTGTCGAGGTCGTTCATGGTGACCGGCGATAACGCCCGGGCGGGCATGGCTAGATCTTCCTCTGTCACCGCGTCGATGTCGAAACCCCGCGCTTCGGCCTCTTGGGCCTGCCGCTCGATGTTGTCCACCAGGCTGGCCCGCTCCCGGTCCTCTCTGGACAACACCGCCTGCGAGATCGCCTGTGGCAATTGGGCGAGGATCGGCTGCAAGCGCCCCACGACAGACTCGAATAGGCCGATGCGGCTCCGGAGCGCCCGATAAACATCCGTTTCGACCGTACCCTCGTAATGCAGGTTGACGATTCGAATCACATCGTGCCGCTGACCGAGGCGGTCAATACGACCGATGCGCTGCTCCACCCGCATCGGGTTCCACGGCATATCGTAGTTGATCAGGGCACCGCAGAACTGGAAGTTCAGGCCCTCGGCGGCGGCATCGGTGCACAGCAGAATGTCGGCCTCGCCATCACGGAAGCGCCGTTTGGCATCATCGCGGCCGATGCGGCGCCAAACGCCGTCGGTAGAGGGAATTTCTCCGCCGCGACCCGAGAAACACATCAATTCCGCGCCGGCATCCTTTCGGAGTTCCTCACGCAGAAAGTCCATGGTGTCGGTGTATTGGGTAAAGACCATGGCTTGGCCATAGCCCTCCCGGCGCAGCTCGGCGAGAACGCTTTTCAAGCTTGCGAGCTTGCTTTCAGGCGGCAGCCCGCCGATACGTTCGAGCAGCTGTCCTATATCGGCCTCCTCCTCGGCGGCGAGGGCCTCGCGCTCCAGCGCCGCCATTTCGTCGGCATCCATCATATCGTCTGCGGTTTCATCGTCCGGCGCGTCTTCGTCCAGACCCATCCGTTGCATCTGGCCGCCATCGGCCATGGCATGGAGATGGCGCTGAAGCGTATTGCGCAACGCGCTGAAACTGCTGGCCAGACGCCGCCGGTAGATGGTCATGACGAAGCCCACCGCCGTGCGCTCTTTGGCGCTGGCCTGGTTGTAGGTGCTGGCAATGTAATCCTCGACCGCGTCATAGAGCGCCCGTTCGTCCGGCGTCATCTCGATGAATCGATCCTCGACCCGGCGCTCGGCAATCGGCGTATTCAACATTCCCGCCTTGAAATATCGGCGCAACAGATCACGCGTATGGCGCGAGACCAATCGGCGGATCGGCGTGTACGCCCGCATGATGCCGACCGCCGCCTGGCGCTCCGCCGTCTCCAGTTGGCGGCGTGGAATACCGGCGTCGTCGCGCAGGGCGCGGAGCACCTTGTTGGCCTTCAAGCGGGACAGGCCAGCCAAGCGTTGCACATCCTCCGTCCTGACCTCGCCGTAGCAGCGCTCGGCCGATTGAAACAGCCGCGCCATCCGGTCGAGGGCATCGGTTGACGGGTTTGGTTGATCGATATCGTTGAAGAAACCGAGAAACGCCCTGGACGACCACTCGGGCGGCAGATCGAGTAAACTCAACAAGTCCCAGACTTCGATCGGATGGACCTGCATCGGCGTCGCCGTCAGCAGGATCAGTCCCCGGGTGCGCTCTTTCAAGTCCTGCATTAGCCTGAGCAAGGCGTTCGGCCCGCCTTCATTGGCCGTTCCCGCTGCGCGGCGGCGCGCATGATGGGCTTCGTCGAGCACCACCAGGTCCCAGGGTTCGGATCCATCCAACAGAATTGCCGCTCGATCGCGCCGACGCATCAACTGGCTCGACGCGATCACGACGGGTTCTTTATGCCACTCGTCCCGATCCACCTCGTGCTCATGCTTCCCGAGCAACACCGGCGAAGGATACCGGACCATCTTGTGTCCATCGTAGATCGGCCAGTTGAGATTGAACTTCTCACGTAGCTCGATCTGCCATTGCCCGAGAACGGCCTTGGGCGCCAGGATCAGGATCCGCTTCGCTCTCCCCGCTAGCCAGGCTTGGCGCAACAGCATGCCCGCCTGGATCGTTTTCCCCAGCCCCACCTCATCGGCGATCAGGAGCTTGGGGGGCCAATCGCGGTAAAGGCGTTCAAAGGCCTTTACCTGGTGCGGCCATGGCGTGATCGCCGTCGTTGCTTCGCCTACGCTCTCGCCTCCCTCGGGCAAGGTGGCTGCGTGCCGGATGAAAGACCACACGCGGCTTCTTGGATCGGCCAATCCATCTTCCCCCGGGATCTCGGGCTCCGTCGGCGGGCGATCCGGCATTTCCGGAGAGCACTGAACCGGTTTCCCCTCGGGCTTCTTGAGGCGGGCGGGCATGTCGCTCGCCGGCAGGAAGCGCATCAGGTCCCGGCGTGCGGCTTCGGGCACGTCGAGGACTATCACGCGCTGCGCCTTGTTCGCCCAGATGCGCGCGAAGTTGGCTTCTTCGTCGGCGACCCGTCCGGGCTCCGGCCCCCAACTCGTATAGACGTTGATGCTTTCCCAATTGCGCCGCCATCCGGCGGCGGTCTCGTTGAGGCTGCCGTTCCAAGCGATCTTGTCGCCGCCGCGATCCTCTATGATTCCGGCCTTTTCATGGAAGATGGCGCTGTCATTGACCGGCTTGCCGCCGGTATCGCAAGGCACCGCAACTTTCACATCAAGATGCCCCCCGGCGACCATCCAGGCGAGCAATTCGAGCGCGCTTGATGTTTCGGCGTCGGGCGGCGCCAACGGCAGGGTCGTCAGGTGTTTCCCGACCCGTTCGCGGAGGTCTTCGCTCGCCTCGATGGCCTCGATCTCGGGCGGCTCCAGCGTGCAACCGACGACCAGTCGCATATGGCCGCCATTGCGCACCAAGCCCTCGATGCCGCGTGCCGCCAACGCGAGCGCACTGGCGTTGAAATACCCGGTCAGGCGGTCGTAGCGCTCGGCGTCCTCAAGCGCGGGGATATAGAAGAGCCTGACGAGATTGCCGTCCTCGGGCGTGTATTTCCGCTTCCATGATCGGCCGGCGAGCATGGTCAGACGTTTTCTTCCAGCCATAGCTTGAGTTGCTCGGGCTCGTCGATCTCGTCGCGGTAGGCAAGGCGGGCGAGATTATAGAGCGCCTCGAAATCGCCGGCGGCGGCTTCAGCCTCGCCTTCCAGATCGATCCCGGTCCAGGTCGTGGAAACCGGGAGCACTTCCAGAACGGCTTCGAGCGCCGCGATAAACCGGGGGTCTTCTTCCACCAGCACGCCCTCGAGCATTTCGCGCGCAGCTGCGAGGGTTCGGATGCGCGCCATGTTGGCGGCATGGTGAACGGCGTCGATCATGCCGCGCGCGCCGTCGACCGGCCCAAGCGTTCCCTTCGCGGCGCGGCGCGCACTATCCCAGAGATGGATGTCGCTGCCCTTCTTTTCCGCGAGGCGTCCCACGATGTCGCCGTCCAGGTCGGCACCCACCGCGCGGGCCAGCATGAGCGCCTCGTCATAGGCGAAGGCCGGCGCCCGGAAGGCGTCCCACGCCAGCACGAAAAAGGCGGTGGCCGGATCGAGATCGGCATTGGCCTTGAGATGGGTCAATTGCTCCAGGCGCCAGCGCTTGACCTCGCGCCGGGCCGCGTCGAGGGCGTCTTCCGGTGTCGCGGCGTAAGGATCCCATTCCTCCTCGAACAGGACCTGCTGGCGCCTCCGGCGTCGTTCCTCCGGAACCTCGCGCGGCGTGCCGCGCTTCAACGGCCAGTGGCGCGAAAATTCCTCAAGCGCCGGGCCGAAGGAGGCAAGATAGAGATCGACCCCGGCGATGCCGGCTTCCTGGAAAGCCTCGACCCGCTCCCGGACGGCCCGTGCCACCCGGGGTTCAACGTCCTCCCAATAAAGGTCTCGTTCGGCTTGCACGTGGTCAGCCCGAGGACGGCAGACCAGAAAGATGGTGCTTTTGGCTGCCGCCTTGTCCTTGATGTGCAGGCTGCCCTCGGCCTCGGTGTTGATCGGCCATGACGCGGTAATGGCGAAACTCGCCTCCATCAGCCCCTTGGTAAGCGCGTCCCAGGCACCGGTCGCCTTGTGGGTGAACATCAGGGTCATCACGCCGCCGGGCTTCAGCGTCCGGCGGCATTCGGCGAAGATGGACGCCATCCGCTCCTGGTAGTCACGGCCCGCGAGCGCCTTCGCGCCCTTTTGGCCCCGGAACTTTGCCGGGTTGGCGACGGCTTCGTTGTCCTTGTCGGTCAAGTGCCGGCGGAACAATTCGGGGAAGACATGACCGGCGGTGCGCTTGAGCCAGACATAGAAGAAGTCTGACAGCTCCGCATACATGACGTTGTCATAATAGGGCGGGTCCATGATGACCGCATCAATACTGCCGTCCTCGATATGGTCGAGGCTGTCGCCCGGCTTGCAGGCCGCCTCGACCGCCTCCAGCCCGTCCTCCTGAACCGCCGCGAGGATCCTCACGAACTGCCTGTCACCGTCGTCGCAACCCGTCAGCCGGGCCCGTATGCGGCCGAGCGCGCCGGGCAGTTGCCAGCCCTTGAAGGGCGCGCCGTTCCTCAGCGCACCAGGCTTCCGCGTCAGGATCGGCACGTAGTGCCACGGATCGTAGGCGATCTCGCCGCGCCCGAAGCTCCGGGGATGCTCGGCGACGGTCTCGCCGTCCTGGCGGATGACGATCCGATCGGCGTAGGCCCGCACGTCGACCGGCCGCCCGACGGCACGGGCGGCGACGCTGTAGTGGTTGTTGTCGAAGCGCACCAGACAGGTCTTGGACACCGCCACCTCGGTGGCGTGGAAGCCGTCGAAGGGGCCGCGATAGGCCATCAGGAAGGGCCGCTCCTCCTCGAACACCTGCCACACCGTCTTGCCCTCGATCGTCGGATGCGGCCGCTTCTTGGCGTCCTCGATACACCGATCCATCAGCCACGCGTTGATCTCGGCGTAGGAGCGGCCCCGCGGGATGGGCACGAACAGGCGGCCGCGGACGTCACCCACCTGCCTCTCGACCTGCCCCTTCTCCCAGCCCGCACCCGGAGTGCACGCCACCGGCTCCACCAGATGGTGGGAGCACAGCTCCAGAAAGCGCCGGTTGTAGGCGCGCTCCTTGCCCACGAAGACCATGCTCACCGCCGTCTTCATGTTGTCGTAGATGCCCCGCCGGCAGACCCCGCCGAAGAAGTGGAAGGCCCGTTCGTGCGCCTCGAACACCATCTCCTGGCTCTCGCGCGGGAAGATCTGAACCAGCTGCATGCGGCTGTAGCAGAGCCGCATGTGCGCCGCCTTCACCTTGGTCGTCACACCCGACAGGCGCGCGTACTCGTGGCTCCAGTCGAACTGGTAGGCCTCGCCGGGATCGAAGCTCAGCGGCACAAAACCCTGCGACGGCGACAACAGCCGCCACCGCCGACGCCAGGTCCTGGCGTAGCGGCGCACCGCGTCGTAGCCGCCGCCATAGCCCAGAGCCGCAAGATCTTCATGAATCCGCAGCAGAGACAGCCGATCCCGGCGCGGCTTCTTCTCGTTGGCCTCCAGCTGGCGCTCGAGCTCATCCACCCACGGTCCAAGCTTCGGCATCGGCTGGATCTTGCGCTCGTAGCTGTACGAGGTCTCATCGCCCCGCACCACCTTGCGCACCGTGTTCTTCGAAACCCTCAAATCCCGGGCGATCTTCTTGATCGGAACGCCCCTCACCAGATGATCCCGACGGATCCGTGCGATCGTTTCCACTACCAGCATCTCCCCCACCTCGTCTGTCCAAACAACGAGGTGTGTTCAAGAGCACAAAACCAGGGGGGTCAATTTTGGACGCCGATAACCCCCAATAGGGGGTCAATATTCCACGCCGAACAACACCAATCATGGGCAGACTCTCGCCGAGCGCCAGCGCACGAGAAGCAAAAGAATGCCTGAGGTCATGGATGCGCACAACATATATTTGCAAGGAGATGTCTGGAGATGCATGGAGATGTCTGGAGATGAACAAACTGTTTCATATCAGTATGATAAATCTTCTTTTAGCGACCGTTCATCATCAGGAGTGTACTGGAGTTGTCTCTAGATGAATCTGAGGTGTTGCTAATAGTGTTGACATCATCGAGGTCCGGCCCATAATCGGGGGATGCAAGAGGAACCCTCCGCAAAGCGCATCGCGCTCAACAAGTTCACCCTGACCAAGAGCGCCGTCGACACCCTCGAACCGGCCGAGAAGTCATGGCTCGCCTGGGACGACAAGCTTATAGGCTTCGGCGTTCGCGTGCAGCCGACCGGCGTCAAGTCCTATTTCGTCAACTACCGCGCCAACGGCGGCGGCAGGAAGGCGCCCAACAAGCGGGTCGTCCTGGGACGCCACGGCAGGATATCGGCCGAGCAGGCGCGCCGGATGGCGCACCGGGTGCTCGGCGATGTCGCCGGTGGTGGCGATCCAGCGGAAGCGCGCACCGAAGCTCGTGCCATGCCGGTCCTCGAACAGGTCTTCGAGGACTATATGGCGGTCAACCCCAACCGGGCGGCGCGCACCGACAAAGACTACCGTACAGCGGTCAGGCTCCATCTCGGCGACTGGCTCGCGCGGCCGCTCGACGCCATCGGCCGGCGGGACGTCGAGGCCCGGTTCAACCGCCTCATGGCGAGCCACGGCTGGGCGCGGGCCAACAAAGTGATTTCGTTGCTGCGCTCGATCTATCGCCGGCCGTGCGTCGATATAGAAGGATTGCTCAACCCGGTCGATCTGTGGCTTGCCGCGGGCGGCAGGTTCCATCGCAAGGTGCGGCGCAAGATCTCCTCACCGGCCGAGGTGCTTCCGTGCTGGCGGGCGGGTATCGAGGCTGAAGTCAAGACAGCCATGGAGCGGGACGCATTCTGGTTCGGGATGTATACGGGGATGCGGCTTAACGAGGTGTTGCCGCTGCGCTGGGATCGCGTGGACCGGAAAGGTCTTGTCTTCCGGGTCGACGAGACCAAAACCGGGGAGCCGCTGGAATTGCCCATCACCCGGCAACTGGGCGCCGTCCTCGAGCGCCGGTGGGAGGAAAGCGGGGCACTCCCGGACGGCTGGGTGTTTGCCTCGTCCACCAGCCGCACGGGCCATATCCCGAACCTGGAACGATATTACAAGCGGATCAGCGAAACCGGTGGTGAGAAATTCTGGTACCACGGTCTGCGTAACTGCTTCATCACGGTGGCCGAACGCGACCTGCTGCTGCCGCGCTCGCTGACCAAGCGGCTGGTCAACCACGCCCGCTCCGACGACATCACCGAAGGCTATGCCGCCGACTGGACAATCGGGCAACTGCGCGAGCCCGCGCAGCGCATCGCCGACCGCATCGAGGCGTTGTCGAACGCCCCTGAAACGAATGCTGGGTGAACCGATGACCGAAACCTCCGCAAAACGGGTCGCGCGGGTCAAGCTCACCCTGACCGAACACACCATCGAGGCCCTGGAGCCGGCCGAGAAGTCATGGCTCGCATGGGACGATGAACTAACCGGTTTCGGGGTCCGCGTGCAGCCGACCGGTGTGAAGTCCTATTTCGTCAACTACCGCCCCGGCGACGGAGGCAGGAAGGCACCCAACAAGCGGGTCGTTATCGGACGCCACGGCAAGTTATCGCCCGGGCGGGCACGTCGTCTGGCGCGCCGAATGCTGGACGAAGTCGCGCACGGCGGCGATCCGGCAGGCGGGCATGAAGAAGTCCCCGGCATGCCCACCCTGGAACAGGCCATGGAAGATTACATGGCCGCCAATCCCGGCCGGACAACGGGAACGAATAAAATGTACCGTAACGGGTTCAGGCGCTATCTCGCCGACTGGTCCGCCCGTCCACTCGACACCATTTCGAGGCGCGACGTGGAAGAACGTTTCAACCGCCTCACCGTGGATCACGGCTGGGCAGGGGCCAACCACACGATTTCGCTCCTGCGCTCAGTCTATCGCAGGCCCTGCGTCGACGTGGAGGGATTGCGCAATCCGGTCGATCTGTGGCTCGCCGGCGGTAGCAGGTTCAATCGCAAGGTGCGACGCAGGATCTCTGCTCCGTCAGAAGTGCTGCCGCGCTGGCGGGCGGGGATCGAGGCCGAGGTCGGCAACCCGATGATGCGGGATGCGTTCCGGTTCGGAATGTATACAGGGATGCGCGTCGACGAAGTGCTGTGCCTACGATGGGAACGCGTGGACATGGCGAGGCTTGTCTTCCGGGTCGATGAGACCAAGACCGGCGTGCCGCTGGAGTTGCCCATCACCCGGCAACTGGGTGCCGTGCTTGAGCGCCGTTGGGAGGAAAACGGGGCACTCGCGGACGGCTGGGTGTTTCCCTCGTCCACCAGCCGCACGGGACATATCCCTCACCTGAAACAATTCTACAAGCGGATCGGTGAAACCGGCGGCTCGAAGTTCTGGTACCACGGCTTGCGGAACTGCTTTATCACTGTGGCCGAGCGCGACCTTCTGCTGCCGCGCTCGCTGACCAAGCGGCTGGTCAACCACGCGCGCCCCAACGACATCACCGAGGGGTATGCCGCCGACTGGACGATCGGCCAACTGCGCGAGCCCGCGCAGCGCATCGCCGACCGGATCGAGGCGTTGATGTACAGCCCGGCCGGAGCCGATGTGGCGCCCCTGGCGTCCGAAAGTCGTGAGGCGACCGGATCGTAGGCTGATATACCGGACGCGGGCTGTCAGTTCGATACGCAGCAGCGCCGGTGACGGAGATGCCTACTCAGCCTCGAAGGCAGCGATGATGGCGGCGCCGATGTCCGAGAGTTCCGCGGCAAGTCGGGCACCCGGCACCTCGACTGTCATGCCGTTGGCGGCAAGCTGCGTCAGATACCAGTCGGCCAACTCGCGGGCGCGCGCAGTGCCAGCCGCCTCCGCCAGCAGCGCCGCCGCACGCAGGCAGTTGCGAGCGTGGGGAGCGAGCGCCTCGAAGGCGTCCTTGTTCGCGAACACATAGTTGCGCGGCACCCAGGCGCGGGCGTCATAGAAGTGACTCACATGGTCCCAGACCTCGCGGTCGTAACCGGTCGCGCCGGACGAGATGAAGGCGGCCGCTGAACCGTCCGCCAGAGCACCCCTCAGCGCCCCCGCCTCGACGTGGATCGATTGCATCCCGGCGAGCGCCGCGAACCGCGCGGTCGCCGCGTTGTTGGCGCGGAACGCAATGCCTGCCATATCAGCGACGCTTTCAATAGCGTGTTTGAAATACATTCCCTGGGGCGGCCAGGGCACTGAGTAAAGCAGCACGAGGTTCCGGCTTGCGAGACTCTCGGCGAGCCGGCCTCTCGCCGCCCGCCAGAGCCGGTCGGACAAGGCAAAGGAGGACGCAAGGAACGGCACTGAGTCGAAGCCGAAGATGGGGTTCTCGTCCTGGTGCGCACTCAAGAACCGCTCGCCAATGGGCGCCTCCCCGGTCGCCACGGCACGCTTGATCTCACCGCCCTCGAAGAGCGACCCGTTGCCGTGAACCGTGATTACGAGCGCGCCGTCGGTGCAGACGCCCACCGCCTCGGCGAAGAGCCTCGCGTTCTCGGTGTGGTAGTTAGAGTCCGCGTACGCCGTCGGCATGTCCCAGCGCTCGGCCGCCTGCGCTGCACCTACCGAGAGGACCAGGGCCAGGCTCGCGGCCACTCCGATGGTCCGTTTCATGGTCTTGCCTCCCGTCGTGGTTGCTGATGAGCGCCGCCGAAGGACATGAAGTATAAGGTGCGGCGTCAGGCTTGGCTGATGCAGCGAACGCTCAGAGTCCGACTCGAAACTCTATGTTTGATAACAGTACCTTGCGAGCCGCCTTGTGAGGAGTCGGATGTTGGCGACAAGAATCCATGCCTGTGCGGAGGCGATTGATTTCTCCCAATCCTTGGCCAGTCGACGGCATCGGTTGAGCCAGGCGAAGGTCCTCTCGACGACCCATCGTCTGGGCAGGAGCTCGAAGCCCTGGGCGGTGTCTGAGCGCTTGATGATCTCGAGCTTCCAGCGGCCGATGTCCTCAAGGGCGCCCTCGAGTTTCGGTCCCGCGTAGGCGGCGTCGGCGAAGAGGTGACGCAGCCGGGGGAAGCGATGACGGATCGATTTGAGGACCTCGGGCGCGCCGTCGCGGTCCTGGATATCGGCTGCGTGCACGATCAGGCCGACCAGCAGGCCGAGTGTATCGGTGACGATGTGACGCTTGCGGCCCTTGATCTTCTTGCCCGCGTCATAGCCCCGAACACCACCGCTTTCCGTGGTTTTCACGCTCTGGCTGTCGATCACCCCGGCGCTCGGGCCGGCCTCGCGTCCTTCCAGCTCCCGGGCCGCCATGACCAGGTGATGGTTGATGCTCTCCAGCAGGCCGTTGGAGCGCCAGTCGTAGAAATAGCGCTGGACCGTGGAAGGCGGAGGGAAGTCGTTCGGCAACATCGCCCACTGGCAGCCCGTCGAGGCCATGTACATGACCGCATCCATGACATGGCGCAGGTCCGTCGTCCTCGGCCGGCCGATCTTCTTGCGCGGCGGCATGAGCGGCGCGATCAACGCCCACTCTCGATCCGTCAGGTCGCTTGCGTAGCGCCCGCCACGGCGCTCATAATTCGGGCGAGTGATTTCGGTCCACATGTTGTGCCTCCTCGTTTGCTTTGACACAACCGAGTAAGCCACAACCGACTGAAATCACTCAACTAGTTTCGGGTTGGCCTCTCAGGCTTTAACCACCGGGATGTCCGCCCAGCGGGTCGCATAGCAGGGCGAGCGGAACGCACTGCTCGACCGCCACCCCGCCTCTTGGCCGGCACGGCCGAACTGGATCGAACCCGGCCCCAGCCGGTCGTTGATCGCATCGAACGCCTCGATCAGCTTGTCGTCCTTCGGGTCGGTCCGGTCGAACAGCGAGCTTTGCCCCCGCCCGGCCTCGGCGAGGTCGAGCAGCATCACCCCCGCCCTCTTGTACGCCATCCCTTCTTTGTAAATGAGTTTCAGTGCGGCCAGCGCGGCTCGAACGATATGTTTGGTGTTGTTGGTCGCAGGCGACAGTGCCTCCGCCCTGGACGGCGCATAAGGCTGACCAAGCCTGGCTCCTCGGTGTTCAAAGGAAGCAGTATCAGTGGAGTTGGGAGAACCCCGCCGAGCCGTACCGCGATTTGTGGAATTGGGTCATCGACCCCCGCAACCTGCGGAGCGCATGGCGCTCGATTGCTGGCAACAAAGGCAGGCAGACGCCTGGTGTCGACGGGGAGACGGTGGAGAGAATTGTTTCTCAGCCGGGCGTCAGCGCCTTTCTGGACTAAGCCGCCCTCGATCAGCACCGACTGCAAGCGGTCATAAAACACATGACCCGGAGAGCGCGGCCTCTCCGTCCGCTTCACCACCGCTTCCCATCTGGTCCACGAACTGATCGAGGCCCGCGACGAGAAGAGGCTGCTCCGCCTCCAGGCCCAGCTCGCCAAGGTCAGTCTCCTGATCGTCGACGAACTCGGATACGTGCCCCTGTCGCAGACCGGCAGTGAGCTGCTGTTCGACGTGTTCAGCCAGCGCTACGAGAACGGCGCCACCATCGTCACCTCCAACCTGCCCTTCCAGGAATGGACTTCGGTCTTCGCCAGCGAGCGCCTCACCGGCGCCCTGCTCGACCGCATCACACACCACGTTCATATCCTGGAGATGAACGCAGAGAGCTACCGGCTCAAGCAGAGCCGCTCCCGACGCCAGCGTTCCTCCGAATAATCGCACCTCCCCGCTTGACCCCGTGGGCCCACAGGCACCTCCCACGCGCCGCGGACGACGCCAGCCGCGCGGAGGGCGCGTCGACCCGCGCGCGGGGCCCTCCTGTGGACTACGGGGACAAGCTACCGCCGAGCCAATGGTACATTTCTACGCCGCCGCGCCGGTACATATTCTCTCCGCCGTTGACACGACGGTACCAGCCAACAGGGGGTGATCGCGCCAGGCGACGACGCCGGCGGTCAGGTCGAGGAAGCGCGCGCGCCGCAGGAAGGCCGGCAGGGGCTCGTCGGAGTCGATGCCGCCGCAATGCAGATCGCAGTCGCCTGCGGCCAGGCGGCGCAGCCCCTCGGTGCGGCTGGCGCTCCCGATGCGGAGTTCGATGGCGGGAAAGGTTTCCCGGAAGCGCGCGGCGGCGCGGGCGAGCACGGTCTCGGCCCACGGCGGGGTCGCGGTCACGCGGAAGACGCCGGTGCGGCCGGAGCGGGCAGCGTCGATCGCGCGATCAGCGTCCTCGGCCTCGCTCAGGATGCGCCGAGCGCGGTGAGGCGCACGCCGTCCGGCAGGCGCTCGAACAGCCGGCTGCCGAGCCGGTGCTCGAGCCGGGCGATGTTGCGGGTAAGCGTGGGCTGGGTGATGTTCGAACGTTCCGCCGCCGCACTGATCCTGCCGGTCTCGGCGACGGCGAGCAGGCGCGTGAGGTCGGTTCGTCTCTCAAACATGGCGACGTTTCCGGTGCCGGGGCAACCGGCCGCATGTCCTCCTTCTTGGCACGTGGGGTGGCGGCGAGGGGATTGCAACCGCGCGACTAGCTGCCGGGGCCTGGCCCGAATGCGGTGGACGACATCCTCGCGAGCGCTCAGAATCGTGAAGCCTGCGGCCGTCGTACTGAGACGACGACCGTCTTGTTACGGAACTCGAACGGGCGAGCATCGATGACAGTCACCCGCGGTGGACGGAGAGGATCATGATCCCGACACTCATCACCGAGTCGCACATCGCGGAAGCCAAGGGAAGCCAAGGGAAGGGACGGGAGGGTGTTGCCCTCGGATAAGGCGGTGTCGGAACCCGCGTCCTTCCTAGTGCTTTCAATAGGATTTTCGGGGAAAGGGTAAAGCGAACATGTCGCACCTCTATGAGATGGTGATCGGCAATGCCCGGGTGTGGCTGAAGCTGCAGGCTTCGTGCGAGTCAACCGAGCAAGCGGGCGCGTTCTTCGAGTGCCGTTTCAATGGGAACGACTACATCGTGGACGGAAAGCTCGCTGTCACGCCGTTTAGGCTTTCCGAGCGCTCCAACTACATTGCCAATTGGGCGTCAATTGCGGACCGGCTTCCGGCGGGATGGGACGACGACGAATTCCGCATTGTGGAGTCCCCGTATCCATGGTGCGAAAGCCTGTCGGACGACTGCGATTGCCATGGAAGGAAAGGGAGACTGGATGAGGCTGTCTGTTCGGATTGTGGCTTGCACGAGGAGACAGACAAGCGTGCAACCAAGTCCGCGAATGTCCGGCATCGGCGCCATATTCGATCGATGGAAGAGGCTATTGCACGGCAGGATGAGGCGCAAAGTAGGAAGAAGCGTGAAAGGGAGCAGCAACGAGCACATTCAGGCGCAGGCGGTGTCGCGACGCGAGGGGATAAAGGAGGAGGACGTCGTCCGGGTGCAGCTCGGTCGCTCAGCGATGCGATCGATGGCCTGAACCGATTGGTTGCTGGGGGATTCTATTGCTCGATTCATGGTTCGCACCACCTTTATGGCGATCAGTCGGTACGGAATACTGTGGCGAGTGTTGCCGGCGCGTGGGCACAAATTTCGAATTGGGTGGAGGCAAGTCGCGAGTTTGCGATGTCGAGAATGGGGGATATGACCGCGCACTGGCTTCAAATGCACCAATCCGAAGAGTGCGCACAGAGAGCAGTTTGGGGCGATGCCGGGTTGTGTCTCGAAAGTGGTGGAAATTGGTTTTGGCGCCTCTCCGAGCGGGTTGAGTTTTGCGGCGGTCAGGCCGCGCGGTCGAGGGTTTCGTCGGCGATTAGCTGATCGAGGGTTTCCCATCCATCGACTTTGCGCATCTGGATTTGGCCGCAAGCGAGGAGCGCCCAGAGGAGCATCGGCACTGTTTCGGGACACGGCAGCACGGTCTGTGTTTTGATCCGGCGCTTGAACTCCTCGTTGAGACGCTCAATGGCGTTGGTCGTTCGGGCTGATTTCCATTGGCTCTTGGACAGGCGCGTGAAGGTAAAGAGCTTGTCGCCCGCTTCTGCGAGGCTGTCCGCGACGGCCCTGCATTTCAGCCGCCACTTGCGGACAAACGCCTTGCGGCGGGTTTCCACCTCGGAGGCAGTGTCGGCATAGATCATATCGCGGTAATCTTCGCTCAGCTCGTCATGCATGTGTTTGGGAGCATGACCCAGAAGGTTGCGGTGCTTGTGCACGGTGCAGCGTTGAACGGGAAGGTCATCGCCCCAAAGCGCCGACAGAGCCGCCTCCAGTCCCGGCGCGCCATCGACGATGACAAACCCGGGCCGTTTCAGTCCACGCGCATCAAGGTCGTCGAGGAACTGGCGCCACGCCGCCTGGCTTTCTCCGCCCATATTCCCGATCGAAAGCAAGACCTTCTGGCCATCCCGGCGCACCCCTATAGCCGCGAGAACCGAGATGTTGGTGGCCTTGCGATCCAGTCGGGTCTTGATCACAGTGCCGTCAAGGATCAGCCGAACGATATCCTCATCCGCGAGGCCACGGCTGCACCAGGCGTCCCAATCGACCTTCACCTTGCGCCACGCCCGGCTCACAACGTCCTTGCTCACAGCACCCCCGAAGAGCCCGAACAGCGCGCGTTTCACCCGCCGCGTGTTGGTTCCGGACAGATACACCGAAGCGATCAGCGCCTCGGCCTTTCTGGTCAGCCGCTGGTAGCGCGGCAGCGCCCGCGAACGCCATTCCGACGCCCGACCGTCTTCCTCAACGATCCGTGCACGCGGCACGCTCACCCTCTCGGTCCCGAATGTCCCCGTCAGTTGCCGCTCCCGGTGCCCGTTCCGATACCCTTGCCGAAGCGCGTCCTCTCGACCGTATCGGCAGCGCCCGAGAAACTGCGCAAGTTCCTCCTCAAAAACGGCCTCGATCGTGGATCTGATGTTCTCCCGCAGCCGGTCCTCGAGCGGATCATAGCCGGCGTCATTGGCCAGTAGCGAAAGCGCGGAAGTCTCGGTAGTGTTCTTCATGGCGTGATCTCCTTGGCGGTGCTAGCCGCCGGTTGGGTGGTTGTCTTGTCACCCGGAGATTACGCCATCCTCAAATTTCCACCACTTTCGAGACACAGCCGATGCCGATATCCCCGAGGTTCTGTACAAGTACATTCCGAAGGAACGGATTGGTAAGGGGGCACCGAACAGCCTTCGGGCAACTCAGCTATTGGCACTCAATGACGATATGGAATGCAACGTCACGACAATGAAGGGCAGCGACGACGAAGATACGCTGGCTTTTCTGAAGGCGGTGCAATCGAAATTGGAGAGGCATCTCGGTATTGCTGTGGACTGGGAAGAACTGTTGACAAGGAGGACCCGGTACGGCGATCTGAGGTTGTCTACATTCCTCCAGGAGTACCTGAATCCACGGGTGGGCGTCGTCTCTTTCAGCACAGACGTGACGGTGCCAACGATGTGGGCGCATTACGCGCGGAATACCGGGATAGTCGTGGGCTACGACAGGGACGCGTTGAGGGCTCTGGGGTTCGAGTTGAGGCCGGTGGTCTATTCGGAACTCGCGCCGACGTACAGTCCTCAGGACGGCGATGCCGTAACGCTCGATTTTGTCAATCGCGAGTACATGGAGCGTGATCTGAGAGCGGGTCGTAGCGGCAACGGTTTCCCGATCCTCGCAAGTACCGATCTCGCAAGGATCGGGTCGGACTGGAAGTCGCTCGCTCGGGTGTTGCTGGTAAAGGGGATATCGTGGGCCTACGAGAAAGAGGTCCGGCTATTGGTTGATCTCGGCGAGACGCGCGACACAGGCGGAGAGGACGACGAGGGTTGGCCGGTTAAGGTCATCGACCTTCCGGCGGAGGCGATAAAGCAGATCTACCCAGGGATGAAGACCCGGGCTGCCGACGTTGAACGCGCCATCCAAATCGCACGGGGCGCGCAAAGGCGGGGACTGTTCGTCGGAGGATTGTCGTCGCATGCATTTCGGATTCAGAAGACCGGAGGCACCAACCATTGAAACGTGGCTTCCGGTGGGGAGAGGCAGTCGCATAGGCCGGAGAAATGACTGCAGATGGCTGCCGCAGAATGCTACTCATAAACGTGGCTGGAGCGCGACACTCGCACCATGGGGGCAGACCGCGATGGTGGCGATGTGATCCACGTCTGCGACACGGATTGGGCGGGTTAGAAGATCGCTTGGAATCTCGAAGTCGCCATCGTGCCTCTTCGGGTGTCGAACTCCAAGGGTGGCGCTTCCTCAAGCCCTCGCTCTACGACGTTGAAGTCGGAGTCGTCAATCTTTTCTGATGGCACCTCGACAGCCTGCGCGCGCATCCGCGTACGCTCCTCTTCGGTCCTCGCCAACGCGACGGCGATGGCCTGTGCAGCGGGCGATAGTCGAGCGAGAGCTTCCGTGACCTGATCCTTGGACAGTCGCACCGCGTTCGGTGCCGTATCGGATCGTTTATCCGCTTCGAGATACAAAGCGGTCGGCGTGAAGATGTAGCCGGCGTCGTCGATGACGATCAGTCCAGTCCGTAGCCCCGGTGTCGAGCGTACCTCAATCCGGACGCCCCGCAAGGTGCGTACGGCGTCGAGCGTGCCGAAACCCATCCGCATGACGCGCTCATTGAAGTCGAGACAAACTGTGATCAACTCGGGACCTAACTTTTTGGCGAGCGCAGCGAGCGCCGCAGCGGGTTCCGGCAATATTCCTGGCGCTGCATAACAGGCAATTCGCTCAGCGCCGGCGATCTCGCCCGCCATACGCCCCGAGTCGAGACATAGGAACAGAGGCTCAGACATGCGCTGCCATCCAATAATGTTCAATTTGACGAGATCGCTAGGACGTCCCAAGGCGTGATCATGCGCTGGAGCGGCTCGGTGTTCTTGCCCGAGGCTGTTACGAAGGCGGCACCCACCCGCGCGGTCGGCGACTCAAGAGCCAGGAACATCTCGACGAGATCATCGATTGGTGTTCTGGGCGCCACGAACCGGAACGTTTCCGTGTTATCGGCATCGAGACGACAATGACGGAAAATGTCTGAGATCCGCATCTGCCGACCGACGATTGTCTCAGGTTCTGCCCACAGGTGATCGAAAACCGCGGCTTCGTCACTGGCGGAACACGCCGATGATCGCGTCGCGTTCACCCAGAATTGGAACATGGCTGAAGCCGCCTCGCTTCATCTCGTCCGCGAGATCGCCCAGCTGGTCGGTCAAGCCGGCAGTCTTGATCTGCTTGCGTGGCACGCCGACCGAGCTGGCTGTTGGTGGGCTTTTGAGGTGGCTCAGCAGGGACTGAGCCTCATCGAGAAACGTTTCGGAGACATGAACGGCGTGACCATCGGAACTGTGCTTCGGGTGCTGGAGCGCGTTCCGAACATCCCGAATGTAGATGAGCAAAGAGCGGTTCTTCCTCACGGTACCGTCGCGCTGTGACGCCTTTTCAATCTCAAAAGAATACGATGACGGAGCACGGGCACGGCGGTTTACCTCGGTGACGATCTCTTCGAACGTACGGATGAAGCTCTCCGTCGAATTGCTCATTCCAACGCTCTCATTTCTCGGGCTGTGGCCATGATAAGGGAGCGGCGACGGGGTGTCGGCTATCTATTAGTAGTACTCTCGGATATACCCGTACGCGCGTTCAAACAGCTCGGTATCCTGGTGGAGCTTGTATTTGAACAGCGTCTGCCGCAGGGCCTTTCTTACCTCCCGCTCGCCAGCATGGGTCGCCTGCCATCCGTCGAAACGGACCTGCCGGACGATTTCGTCAATGTCGTCGACGATGCGTTGCACCATCACTGGTGTGTTGTTGTTTCTGGCTTCCTCGAACAGTTCAGTGAGCGCCGCCCTGCCGCGATCGATCTCTTCGTCATCCGGCGTGTCGCGCTCCATCTTGACGACATCCTTCGCGAGATCCAGAAGGGCCTTGAGGAAATCGATGCTCACCAGAAGTCCCTGCTCATGGCGTTTCTTCAGATCCTCCAGCCGTTCCGCCAGTTCCTTGTAGGTGGGGTTCACCGAGTGCTTTCGGAGACGCGCCGTCAGTTTGATCGAAATCTCCTTCGCCTTCTTTTCGGGGTCCGGATCGCCAAGCACGGCCTCAAGCAGGCCCGCATCGACGACGAGCGTGTCGAGGTCGTCGCGGACTGCATCCACATGTACGTTCTCATGGATCAACTCGATCGTTTTCGCGCCTAGCCGGTGCCAGAGTAGCCTGCCGGTGCCGGTCGATGGTTTCAGGGACTCGTAGACTTGGGCCAACCAGCGATAGTTTTTTTCATGAGGGGTAAGGATCGGGTCGGGCGACAACCCCTCCCAGATACGGCAGAGGACGTTGAATTCGGCCGCGAATGCGTCTCGCCTCTCGTCGTTCGGCAGGCAGTCCTGTGCCGCGATGAGCCCTTCATATCCTCCCGTGGTCCGGTCGACGCCCGCAAAATACTCGAGACACTTCTGGATCGCCGATGGCAGGACTGCCTTCAATTCGGCGATGTTCGACACCGCGTTTAGGACTCCCTTCTCGTCGAACTTCAGCGCCTGCGCGACATCGTCGAAGATGCCGAGATAGTCGACGATCAAACCGTGCGTCTTCTGTTCGCCGTACGGCCGGTTTGCCCGGCAGATTGCCTGCAGGAGGGTGTGATCGCGCAACGGCTTGTCGAGATACATCGTCTGAAGGATCGGCGCATCGAAGCCTGTCAGCAGTTTCGACGTGACGATCAGGATCTTCAGCGGGTCCTTGGGATTGTGGAAACGATCGAGCAGCTTCTCCTCGGCATCCCTGTCGCGCCGATAGGGAGCGTACTGCTCCTCCCCGCTGTTAGCCGAAATGACGATGTCCGAGGTTTCCGGGGGCAGGTGGCGATCCAGCTCCTGTTTGTAGAGCAGGCAACACTCGCGATCGAAAGTCACTACCTGAGATCCGAACCCGTTCGGGGCGACCTTTTCCTGGTAGTGCTTCGCGATGTCGGCGCAGATAGCGCTGATCCGCTCCGGCGCCTTGACTAGGATCGCCATTTTGGCCGCCGCACGGCCAAGCTTGTCGCGGTCTTCGTCGGTCAGGCCCTCGGTCAGTTCCGCAAAGGCCTCCTCGATCGCCTCCTGGTCGATATGCAGGTCGACCAGCCGGGGTTCGAAATGCAGCGGCTTGGTCGCACCGTCACGGATCGAATCGTCGAGGCCGTATCGACTCATGTAGCCGTTCTCGTCGATCTCAGCTCCGAACGCGTAAAAAGTGTTCCTGTCAGCACGGTTGATAGGAGTGCCGGTCAGGCCGAAAAGGAATGCGTTCGGCAGCGCCTCGCGCATCTTTCGGCCGAGGTCGCCCTCCTGCGTGCGGTGCGCCTCGTCGACCATCACTATAATGTTGTCACGTTCGTTCAAGACGCCGCCAGCCTCTCCGAACTTGTGGATGGTCGTAATGATGACCTTCCGCACGTCCTTTTCGAGAAGGTCCGACAGTTCCTTGCGGCTGTCCGTGCGCACTAGGTTAGCCATGTCGGCGGCGTAGAAGGTCCCGGAGATCTGAGTGTCGAGGTCGAGCCGATCCACGACCACCAGGACAGTCGGGTTCTTTAGAGCAGGGTGGAGCCGCAGCTTGCGGGCGGCGAAAAGCATCAGCAGCGACTTCCCCGAGCCCTGGAAATGCCAGATCAGCCCCTTGCGTGGCTGGCCGGCGACGACGCGCTCGACGATCTTGTTCACCCCCTCGACCTGCTGGTATCGGGCAATGATCTTGATGCGTCGCTGGCCCTTCTGTGTCGCGAAAGCGACAAAACTGGCGAGCAGGTCCAGCATCATCGCTGGTCGTAGCATCGATGTGACCGCCTTCTCGACCTCGCCCAGAGAATGCAGGCCCCCCACCTCTGTCCGCCAGGGCCCCAGAGATCGACAGGCATCCGGACGGAACCGTAGCGATACTCCTTGCCCTCGGTGGCAACGGAAAAGACGTTCGGCACGAACAGCTCCGGTACGTTCTGCTCGTAGTCGTCATGGACCTGGAGCACGGCGTCGAACCAACTCTGGCTGGAACGGACCGGCGTCTTGGCCTCGATGAGGACAAGCGGCAGGCCGTTGACGAGCAGCACCAGATCGGCGCGCTTTTCGGTCTTGCCGGCGCAGAAGGTGAGTTGCTGTGTGACGACGAAGCTGTTCTGCTCGATGTCGTCGAAATCGATCAGGCGGATTGTGACATGCTCGCCATTCGAGCCGAAGGGCATGGAGCGTTCGCCGAGCATCCAGGCGGTGAATTCCTCGTTGGCCTTCACTAGCCCGTCTGAGCGGGCGCTCATGACGATGGCGCGCAGGCGGTAGAGCACGTCTTCCACGAGGGACGGATTGGCGGCGATATCGGGGTTAAGCCGAATCAGTGCGCCGCGCAGATAAACCTCGACCAGCGCCTCTTGCGACTGGCGCGGCAGGTCGGCGGAACCGACGAAGTGCCAGCCGAGGCCAGAGATTGTGCTGCCCTGCCGGGCGAGACCGGGTGTGACCGTGGCCGGACTGGTCGTGCCGGTGAGACGGTCACGGATGAAAGCTTCGACGGTGTTGGCTTCGTTGAGAGACACGTTCAGCCCTCGGAAAAGGCTCGGGTTGAAATCCGTTCATAGACGCATCGGAATGCCTTGCGCCTCTCGGCCGCTCGTCGTACTTCAATCTCCAGTTGCGAGACGGCATCTACGATCTCGCGCTGGGCTGCCTCTTCTGGAACCCAAATTGGAAACTCAGAGACAAGCTTCGTATTAAGTGCGTGTTGGTTAGAGCCGTGGCTCCAATGACGAAGCGGTTCGTAGCAAGCATCGAGCTGATAGAAGAGGAATTCGGGAAGTATATTCTGCCGGGGCGTAACGGCGGCGAAGTTCTGATTGATCGAGGAATCAATCTCTAGGAAGGCAGCTTTGCCGCGCGTGGCTCCTTGGCCGATCATTGCGACCAAGGTCGACTTTGCGGGGATAATGCGGAGGGAGCAATTCGCAAGCGCCTCTTGAGTGATATATTCGTCGGGAGCGGTGATGTAGCGTTCATTGACTTTGCCAGTCGGCAGCCAGGGCACATCGCCCTCCCAGAAATCCGGGTTCTTTCGGCTGGGGGTAGTCCCGTTTCGAACGGTGGCAACATCAGCGACGCACGCATTTGCTTTCGACCTACGATTGGTAAGGAAATAATCGAGGTATATCGCTAGCCGGGCGGTGTTCGTCGCTTTCTCCAACTCGTACAGGCACGCCTTAAATTGCTCAGCAGCGCCTAACATTTCCACCAGGCGCGTCTGTTGCTGGATCGGCGGCAGGGCGAGCTCGAACGAAGCCAGGTCGGAAAAGTTTACATATGGATTGACTGATCCCTTCGATTCGCGAATTGAATACTGCGCGAATGCTTCTGTCTGCATGATGAACGGCAACAATCTGGGCAGAAGCACCGAGTGGTCCGCCGACTCCAGCACATAGGTCGTATTTGCAGTGATGCCCTCGAAGTGAGCGACCGCGATTTTCCGCAGGTACGTTCGCCGCGACCCATACAATACATGTCCGGGCTTGACATGTCCGGGCTTGAAGCGCATGTGGAAGGCGGGGCCAAGGTAGCCATCACCGATCTGACCCCAACGGCGGATTCGAAGGTCATCGGTGTCCATATGGTCTCCCGCTACGTATCGTTCGAGGCCAGTCTCCTCAGGATCGACTTTATCTTTAACCTGACGCACGGCGTCGCCAAACGCGACATTCGTCCACCCAGACTTGGCCTGCTTAGTCGGCAACTCAGGCATCCGCGGCCTCCTGAACGACGACTTGGTCGAGCGTCTTTACGAGAGCGTCCATGCCGGTCCAGAACTCCCGCCCTTCCAAGTCGAATTGCTCCCACGTGTCGGACAGCGTCTCTTCGTGTCTGGTCTTGTTGACCGTGGGTTTTCGAGTCAAGTAGTGGTGAATGGTGAGGTCGCCCTTTTGGGCGAGAATCTCTTCCGTTGTCGCGACATGGGCGAACTCGGGTTCGTTTTCGAAAGCGCGATAGGCAGCCAGAATTCGTTCTTGGTGTTGAGGCTTAAGAAAGCTTTGCTTGTCCTCGCGAGCAATCTCGTGGATTGCGTCGATAAACAACGTCTTGCCCATCGTTGCCTTCGGCTTCAGTGACCTGCAGATGACAACGCAGGCCTCCATCGGCGAGTTGTAGAAGAGTCCCGGTCCGAGCCCCAGAACGCACTCCACAAGATCGGCCTCGATTAGCTTGCGCCGCATTTCGGCCTCTTCGTTGCGAAAGAGTACGCCGTGTGGGAAGAGGATCGCGCAGCGCCCGGTCTCTGGGTCCATGCTCTTCAGGATGTGTTGAAAAAAGGCGTAGTCCGCGCGCCCCTGCGGCGGGGTCCCGAGGAAGTTGCGACCCCAGGCATCCCTCTCCCACGCGCCGCGGTTCCACTTCTTGATTGAGTAGGGTGGATTGGCGAGGACTACGTCGAAGGTGCGTAGACCATCACCGCTGGCGAAAGAGGGCGCCACAAGCGTGTTGCCACTGGAGATCTGGAAATCCGATACGCCGTGGATGACGAGGTTCATCCGGGAGATGGCGGCGGTGATGGTGATGAGCTCCTGTCCGAAAAGGCCCATGGTCCGCGTCTCTTCTCCGCGCCGTTTCACTTCGGCCAAGCAAGAGATGAGCATGCCGCCGGTGCCGCAGGTGGGGTCGTAAATGTTCTCGCCCGGTTTCGGCTCAAGCATCTGCGCCATGAGATGTACGAGAGTCCGGTTGGTGTAGAACTCCTGCGCGGTGTGGCCGCTGTCGTCAGCGAACTTCTTGATGAGGTATTCGTAGCCGATGCCAAGCTCGTCCTCGGGCACCGCCGTAAGTGTCAGGTCGTGTTTGGAGAAGTGCTCGATCAGGTTCTTGAGCGTGGCGTCGGGCACCTGACCCTTGTCGGTCCAGGGCGCGTTACCGAACCCGCCCTGTAGCCGCTCCGGGTTCGCGGCCTCGGTGGCGAGGAAGGCTGAAAGTAGCGTCCGCCCGACATCTTTCGGTGTGCTGCGCACGTCGTTCCAGTGCGCGCCCTCCGGGATGATGAACCGGTCATTGGCAGTTGCAATGGCGTAGCCCTCGTCGCCAGTTTCGTCGAGCGCCTCCTGGTAGTCCTCGTCCCAGACGTCGGAGAGACGTTTGAAGAACATCAGCGGGAATATGTACTGCTTGTAGTCGCTGGCATCGACAAGGCCGCGCAGAAGCGTCGCTGCGCCCCAGAGATAGCTTTCGAGTTCACGCTGGGAGAGGTGTTCACTCATTGCAGCCAGCCTCCTTCATTCAGGGCCTTGCGCAGGCGATCCTCGGCCACGCGCGCGTCCGCAAGGGCCGACTTGAAGGTGTCGACTGCTTCAGTGAGTGGCGGGATGTCCTCGCCGATCCGTGGGAGCACGTAGCGGGAGATGTTGAGCGTCCAGCCCTCCTTCTTGATTTGGTCGATGGTCGCTACCTTTGCGCGATCTTCGACATTCTTGAACGCCCGACACCACGATACGATCTGATCGCTGTGTTCTTGGTCGAGGAAGTTCTGCGCCCTGCCTTTGCGGAAAAGGCTTGAGGCGTCGATGATCAGGACCTTGTTCCGGCGCTCCGCTGGTTTCTTGCGACGCAGAACGACGATGCAGCCGGCCAGCTGAGTGCCGTAAAAAAGGTTCGGCGCGAGACCGATAATGGCTTCGATCATGTCGTTCGCGAGCATGGCTTGGCGGATAGAGCCTTCAGCGGACTTCCTGAACAGGGCGCCTTGAGGCAGGACCACGGCCATCCGGCTGTTCCCAGTAGGCGCCGTCGAGGCGATCATGTGCTGGACGAAGGCGTAGTCGCCATAGCTTTCCGGTGGGATACCGTATTGGGCACGACCCCATGGATCGGCCTCCCAGAGCTCGCGACCCCATTCTTTCAGCGAGAATGGAGGATTGGCGATCACACAGTCGAAGGTCGCGATCCCTCCGGTGCTGGAGTCGGTGAAGGTGGGGCTGCGGAGGGTATCCTCGCGGGCGATCTGGAAGTCCTCGATCCCGTGCAATACGAGGTTCATGCGAGCGATAGCGGATGTGGTCAGGTTCTTCTCCTGACCGTAGATCTTGCCGTAGAACGTCCGTGGATCACCGCCTTTGCGCATGACGTGTTCGATTGCACCCAGCAGCATGCCACCCGTGCCGCAAGCTGGGTCGTAGATGCTCTCACCTTCCTGGGGGTCGAGGATCTCAACCATCATGCGAACGACACTGCGCGGCGTGTAGAACTCGCCAGCCTTATTGCGTCGCGTAACGTCTGCAAACTTCCCAATCAGATACTCGTAGGCGTCGCCAAGGACGTCAGTGCTGACCACAGAATTCCCGAGGCGGATGTCGGAGAAGCCTTCAATTAGGTCCTTGAGCAGTTCGTCCGAGAACTTTTCCCTGTTTCCCCAGTCGGCGGTGCCGAAGACGCGAAACAACGTATCCGGATTGGCGCGCTCGATCTCCTGCATTGCGCGATGAAGCGCGGCACCGACATTGACAGCCACCTCGCGAACATCGTTCCAGTGGCAGCCATCCGGAACCACGAAGCGGTGGATTTCGGGGAAGAGGGAGGGATCGGCCTCGCCATAGATTTCCTGCGCTTCGGCCGTTTCTTCGTTCCAGACGTCGCTGATCCGCTTAAAGAATAGCAAGGGCAGGATGTACCCCTTCCAGTCCGTGCGATCGACGGCCGATCCCCGAAGGGTGTTGGCGGCATCCCACAACGCGGACTTCAAGCGCGACACATCTACCGACACGTGGCTCACTCTCCCTTTTGGGGCTCCTGTTGGCCTTTTCGGGCATTGCCGACATCAAGCGCCTTCAGCCGCTCGTATTCCTCCAATGCCAACACGACGATGACAGGCCGTCCGTGCTTTGCCACTGCTACCGGCTTGGCGCGAGCAAGATCTATCAGGCGTCCGAAGCCGTATTTCGCCTCTTTCGCGCTCGGGTCTGCATGGGACTCCCCGCCTATGATTCATCCAATTGTGGCCAATTTGGCCGAAAGAGCAATGGACACTTGTTCGGCACGCAGATTGGAAGCCGATCAGTGTAGCAACGCATTGATTTTTTTGACTCTACGGGACTAGCGACGATGCCGAATAACATCTGACGCACTATGTGATTAAGCGCCTGCGCTACCGGCTCGCGCAGTCCCACCACGCCGACGGATTCTTTCTGAAAGGGGCCATGTTGCTGATGACATGATTAGACGGGCCGTTTTGCGGCACGCGCGATCTCGATCTCTCGGGTCACAGCGATCCGGTACGGGGCAGATTCCCGAGAACATTGTCGATGCGGTCCTCCAGTCCCTCGAACGCTAAATCGTTCAGGAATTGCCGTCGCCACAGCAGCCGTCGATCGGCATCGCCCAATTCCGCCTGGTCGCAGGCCGCATCCCAGTTCGTGCCGACGATGGCGACCTGATGCTCCATGATCGCCAGGGCACGCTCTTCCGTGAGAAGGAACTTGTTGGCTGCGGCAAGGCATAGCGACAGCTGGCTGCGCCGCTCGCGGCCGTGGATCTGCATAGCTTGCGAGGCCTCGCGCCCGGTCCTCGATTGCGGGCAAATGTCGTAGGCGGGTGTAAGGGCGAGACTGTTGCCGTCCCAGAAGGCGGCATGGTTCCGGGCATGGTCGTCCGTGTTGCCAACGAGAATGTTGAAGGTCATGCGCGCGAAGAGTTCCTCCAGGGTCTCGGCCGGGGCGGTGAAGCGCGCCCGGACGATGTCGGCGAGCGCTTCGTAAGACGCATGCGCCGCCATGCGCTCGTCGAGGCCGAGCAGGGTCAGCGCCGAAACCATGGCGCGCCGCGTCCACCCGTCCTCTGCGAACTCCCGGTCGAAGCGCCGGATCAGCAGGACATCCCTGTTCATCGCCCGGACAAGCCTGACCGGCGCAACGTTCAACCCGGCGATGCTCGCGAGACGCATGGCGATGAACTCGGCCTTGACGACGCTGAAGGTGTCGGTCGAGGAGGAGAATTTCGCGACATATCTGGCTTCTCCATCACGGATGAGCGCCTTCGGCCTCGCGCCCCCGATCGCCGTGCCGTGCTGCAAGGCCTCGGCCAGGTCGGGGGCCAGCGGCAAGCCCCGGTCGACACGGTCGGCCGAGTCCAGCAGGCGTTCGAGGGTCTCGTTGTCGGCCTCGCGGGGAACGTACTCCGTGGCGGAGACTTGGAAGTCGAGCGCCCCGACCCGGTCGGAGCCGGACCGGAGCATGAAGGTGAGCTCGTCGAGATCGGCAATCCCGTTCGCCGTACCGTGGATGCCGACGAGGCGATGGGCGATCACCCGACGGCCCCAGGCGTCGGGTGAGCCGTCGCGCAGGGCGTTGGCGATCTCGAGCGGTGGCTCCGGCACGATGGCGCCGCGGCGCAGGGGCAGTTCGGGCGCATAGATGGGAATCGCCTCTTCCCTGGCCAGATACGAGCGGCCATAGGTGAAGACGAAGTGATCGTCTTCCGCGTGAATGCGGCCGGTGACCGCCGGAGCCGTCCTGCCCGGCAGCCAGATCCAGACGAAGGCCTCGCGCGGCCGGGGAGCGTCAGAAGTCATCGTCGACCTCGTGCCGAGGTTTGCGGATCGAGCCCGGCATGAGGGCGAGCTTGTCGTCGGTCCGCTCCATCTGCGGAGCGAGTGTCGTCGCCTCGGGAACGAACAGATCGACACCGGTCAGCGTGGCGGCTTCCAGCACGAGGCCGATAGCGACCGAGGGGTTGCCCTTCTCAATGAGCTGCAACGTGCTCCTGGCAACGCCGATGCGGGCTGCGAGATCGTGTTCGGACATACGTCGCCGTTTCCGGGCGAGCTTGATCTGTTTGCCCAGGAGAAGTAGAGCCTCTTCAGTGAGGTGCGAATAGGAACGTGGCGTGCTCGGCATGGATGGCTGAATGACTGCGTTATCAATCAACATAGTATAAGAGACCGCTATATCGGTCAATATGGAATAGGTATGGGTGACGGCGCCGTTCCCCGACCTCACGCCGGAAAGCGTCGAAAATCAGCGTCTTGCTGGGCCGGTTGAAGATCGCCGAGACGCTGGCGGAATCAAGATCGGGACCCTCAAGGTATCGCGCTTCAGGCTGTCGCTGGCGCCATTAGAGCCACAATCGCCAGCGTTTGCCGGTGTAATCCCTTTCTCAACCTGAAGGTCGTAGGTTCAAATCCTACTTCCGAAACCATCACAAGCCCTCGAAAACGTTACTGTATTCGAGGTTTATTTCATGGGCGAAGGGCGGCCATCGGCAAAATGGCAAACTATTGGCAAACAAAATGTAAAGAAACGTGTGGCGCCGTTCGTCTTCGATCGCCCCTTCTCCGGAGCCCGGGCCGCAAACTGTGCGGTCCTCCAGGGACGTCATAGCCGGCGACCCTATTTCTCGAACGCCACCGCTCGGACCTCCTCGATCCGTTCGTCTTCAGTAAAGCGCCAGATGCCGATATGGCCGCGGCGCAGATCGCCGTTCTCGTCCCAGTCCACGCTGCCCGACGCACCTTCGTAATCGATCTCCCCGCCGTCGGCGAGAATGCGAAGCGCATCGGCGACGCCTCTCGGGCCGGCATTGACGAGGGTGCCCGGCGAACTGCCCACCGCGCGCAGCCGGTCGCGGATCGCGGCGCCGTCCAACCGGCCCGCGGCCTGCGCCGCAAGCGCCAGGGCGATCGTGGCGTCGTAGGCCTCCTTGACGTAGGCGAGCACCGGCAGGGCGCCGTACTCGGCGACATAGGCCGCCTCCCACGCCGTGGACGCGGCGCTCTCCGGCGCCGACGCGGGCCCGGTGCCGTACATGTTGCCGAGGCGGGCGCCGCCCAGGGACCGCACCAGGCTCGGCCGCTTGGCGGCGTCGCCGAAGACGAAGTTGTCGTATAGGCCGCTGTCGATCGCCTCGCGGACCATGGTCAGGGCCGCCGACTCGAAGGCGATCACCACCAGGGCCTGCGCTCCCCCGCTCGCGGACTCGCGCAGCGCAGTCAGGAAGTCGGTCTGACCGCGGTTCACCGGGACGGCCTTGACGGGACCGTCCCAGGCCGCTTCGAAGGCGCTGGCAAGGCCTCGCCCCCAAGGGTCGTCGACAAAAAGCAGGCCGACATTGTCAAAGCCCCGCTCGCGCGCGACACGGGCGAGGACGGGTCCTTGGGAAACGTCGGAAAGCGCGGTTCGAAACAGGAAATCTCTGTCGGCGACGGCGGTCAGCGCCGGCGACGTGGCCGAGAAGCTGACGGTGGGGATGGCGGCCGGGCCGATCGCCCGTTCCGCTGTTGTTCGGCGTGGAATATTGACCCCCTATTGGGGGTTATCGGCGTCCAAAATTGACCCCCCTGGTTTTGTGCTCTTGAACACACCTCGTTGTTTGGACAGACGAGGTGGGGGAGATGCTGGTTGTGGAGACGATTGCGCGGATCCGTCGGGATCATCTGGTGAGGGGCGTTCCGATCAAGAAGATCGCCCGGGATTTGAGGGTTTCGAAGAACACGGTGCGCAAGGTGGTGCGGGGCGATGAGACCTCGTACAGCTACGAGCGCAAGATCCAGCCGATGCCGAAGCTTGGACCGTGGGTGGATGAGCTCGAGCGCCAGCTGGAGGCCAACGAGAAGAAGCCGCGCCGGGATCGGCTGTCTCTGCTGCGGATTCATGAAGATCTTGCGGCTCTGGGCTATGGCGGCGGCTACGACGCGGTGCGCCGCTACGCCAGGACCTGGCGTCGGCGGTGGCGGCTGTTGTCGCCGTCGCAGGGTTTTGTGCCGCTGAGCTTCGATCCCGGCGAGGCCTACCAGTTCGACTGGAGCCACGAGTACGCGCGCCTGTCGGGTGTGACGACCAAGGTGAAGGCGGCGCACATGCGGCTCTGCTACAGCCGCATGCAGCTGGTTCAGATCTTCCCGCGCGAGAGCCAGGAGATGGTGTTCGAGGCGCACGAACGGGCCTTCCACTTCTTCGGCGGGGTCTGCCGGCGGGGCATCTACGACAACATGAAGACGGCGGTGAGCATGGTCTTCGTCGGCAAGGAGCGCGCCTACAACCGGCGCTTTCTGGAGCTGTGCTCCCACCATCTGGTGGAGCCGGTGGCGTGCACTCCGGGTGCGGGCTGGGAGAAGGGGCAGGTCGAGAGGCAGGTGGGTGACGTCCGCGGCCGCCTGTTCGTGCCCATCCCGCGGGGCGGCTCCTACGCCGAGATCAACGCGTGGCTGATGGATCGGTGTATCGAGGACGCCAAGAAGCGGCCGCATCCGACGATCGAGGGCAAGACGGTGTGGCAGGTGTTCGAGGAGGAGCGGCCCTTCCTGATGGCCTATCGCGGCCCCTTCGACGGCTTCCACGCCACCGAGGTGGCGGTGTCCAAGACCTGTCTGGTGCGCTTCGACAACAACCACTACAGCGTCGCCGCCCGTGCCGTCGGGCGGCCGGTCGACGTGCGGGCCTACGCCGATCGGATCGTCATCCGCCAGGACGGCGAGACCGTCGCCGAGCATCCCCGGAGCTTCGGGCGCGGCGAGATCGCCTACGATCCGTGGCACTACGTGCCGATCCTGACGCGGAAGCCTGGTGCGCTGAGGAACGGCGCGCCCTTCAAGGGCTGGCAACTGCCCGGCGCGCTCGGCCGCATACGGGCCCGGCTGACGGGTTGCGACGACGGTGACAGGCAGTTCGTGAGGATCCTCGCGGCGGTTCAGGAGGACGGGCTGGAGGCGGTCGAGGCGGCCTGTGCCGAGGCGCTCGACTTCGGCGCCTGCAGCGCCGACGTCGTGCTCAACATCCTCGCCCGGCAGTGCCAGCCGGCACCGCCGGCGACCATCCCGACGCCCGAGGGCCTGCAGCTTCGCCACCGGCCGGTGGCCGACTGTCAGCGCTACGATCGCCTGAGGGAGGCCGGTCATGGAGCGTCATGAGGTGCTGGCGATGATGACGGCGTTGAAGCTCGCGGGCATGCGCGCCGCCTACGACGACATCCTCGCCGACGGGCTCAAGCGTCGTCATCCGGTGCAGCAGATCATCGGTACGCTGCTGCAGACCGAGGTCGCCGACAAGCAGGCGCGCTCCATCAAGTACCAGATGGCGTCCGCCAGGCTGCCGACGGCCAAGGAGCTGGCCGACTTCGACTTCGCCGCCTCACCGGTCAACGAGCCCCTGATCCAGGAACTCGCCACAGGTGGCTTCCTGGAGGGCAAGCGCAACATCGTGCTGGTCGGCGGCACCGGCACCGGCAAGACCCATCTCGCCGTCGCCATCGCCCGCGCCTGCATCCGCAAGGCCGCACGCGGCCGCTTCTACAACGTCGTCGACCTGGTCAACCATCTCGAGGCCGAACTCCGTGCCGGACGCCAGGGCCGCACCGCAGACCAGCTCATCCGACGCGACTTCGTCATCCTCGACGAACTCGGCTACCTGCCCTTCGCCCAGGCCGGCGGCCAGCTGCTGTTCCATCTGATGAGCCGGCTCTACGAGCGCACCTCGATCATCGTCACCACCAACCTCGCTTTCGGCGAATGGCCCTCCGTCTTCGGCGACCCCAAGATGACCACAGCCCTGCTCGACCGCCTGACCCACCATTGCGAGATCATCGAGACCGGCAACGAGAGCTGGCGCTTCAAGAACCGCTGCTGACCCGGCAGGCCGTGCCTGCGGCCCGCTTGCCCCGCTGGGTCAACCCGTACCTCCCACGCGGCTTCGCTCCGCGCACCGCAAGGCGCTACACGAAGCCGCTCGGGTCCCCCCTATTGACTACCGGGACAACCTCCGCCGTGCCACTCAGGGGGTCAATATTGCACGCCGATAGGGGGTCATCTGTGGACGCCTCCGTTGATGCAAGCATTTCTTTGAACGTCTCGGGGCATGTGGTCAGGTGCGGTCATCTGTCCGGCCTCATGATGCGGCTGGTTTGACGCCGCAGGCCCGTATGGAGATGCGCGAACCGGGTCCAAGATCAATTTTGCGGGCTTGAAAGCCCCTTGACCCACCGCTGGTTTTCCCGATCCCGTCTCGATTGACCGTTTGCCCTTACTCGTCCTCCGACCTGCTCACACCCCCGACGTCATTCCGCGAGGTTGCCGCCGTGTCAGGCAGCAGCCGGCGCGAAACCTCGGTAGGTCTCCTTGCGTGTCATGAGCACCCAGACGATGCGCGCCATCTTGTTGGCCAGCGCCACCGCGACAAGCATTCGCGGCTTGCGCGCCAGCATCCTGGCCAGCCAGGGGTCGTTCGTTTCGCCGCGCCTGACCGCCGAGCTGACGACAGCCATGGCGCCGATGATCAAGAGGCGCCTGAGATCGCGTTGGCCCATCTTCGATATCCTGCCAAGCCTCGGCTTGCCGCCGGTCGTGTGTTGTCGCGGCACGAGGCCCAGCCAGGCAGAGAAGTCGCGGCCGCGCCGAAAGCTCTCCATCGGCGGCGCGAAGGCCTGGAGCGCCATCGCGCTGATCGGCCCGATCCCTGGGATGGTCATCAGCCGTGCCGCCTGCTCGTCCTGACGCGCGCAGGCGCGGAGCTCCTTTTCCAATCCGCCGATCTTCGCGTCGAGGTCAGCGATCTGACCGAGCAGAACGCCGCCCAGCGCGCGGACCGCTCCCGGTAGTCCCGAACCCGGATCCTCGAGTGCCGATGCCAGCCGACCGACATGAGCCACACCCTGCGGGGCAACGACGCCGAACTCCGCCAGATGCCCCCGCAGCGCGTTGATCGTCTGCGTGCGCTGGCGCACCAGAAGATCGCGCGTGTGGAACAGCATCGCCCTTGCCTGTTGCTCTTCCCCCTTCACCGCCACAAAGCGCATGGTCGGGCGCTGCGCCGCCTCGCAGATCGCCTCCGCGTCCGCCGCGTCGTTCTTCTGCCGCTTCACGAACGGCTTCACGTAGATCGGTGGGATCAGCCTCACATCGTGGCCGAGCTGCATAATCTCTCGGCCCCAATGGTGAGCGCTCGCACAGGCCTCCATCGCCACAACGCAGCGCGGTAGTGCGGCGAGAAAGTACAGCAGCTTCTCCCGACTAACCTTCCTACGGAACGCGACCGAACCGTCCGCCCGAGCACCGTGAAGCTGAAAGCTGCGCTTCGCCAGATCGATCCCGATGATGTTAACCTGTTCCATGGATGCCTCCTCCTCTGGGGGTTGGTCACACCACCACCTTGGCACACTGCGATGCCGTCGGGAGGAGGCGTCCACTCCATCAATTTTGGACGCCGATTGACAGGAAGGGAGCGATGAGCAGATTCGGGACACGGTGCTGCACGAGATCGCACACGCGATCGCGGGACGGGAAGCGGGTCATGGACCGCTGTGGAGGGCGACGGCACGCCGCATCGGAGCAACGCCAAGGGCGAATGTCTACGAGAGCCATACAAACTGAGGCAGGGATGACATCTACCGCACCATTCCGGCCATGCTCGAAGAACCGGCTCAACATTCTCGAATTCGGCGGCGCATGACTGAACGGGATTGGCATCATATCTGGGTGAAGCAGTGCGAGGCCGCCGAGGCTATCAAGCTGCGCTATGGACTCAATTCGGCTTTCGATTACGTGGTCGCCGAGAAACTGTTGAACTTCGCCGAAGCCGCTGCCCGGCACCCCAAATTCGCGAGCGAGCTACCCCGGTTCGTTTCCCGGGTGCGGAGCATGTTCACGCCGCAAGAGATACAGGCGCACCTCTCGCGCATCGAGCGCGAGCGCCATGAGAACGATCTGGCCACCGTGGAAGACCACGGCCTTGACTTCGATGATCCGGATGCGGTGGCGGAGCGGGCGCGGCAATTCGACCTCGTCAAGGAGTTGTTGACCGTGACGCAACTCGGCACATCGTGAGCCGCTACAGCCAACCCAGGCCACAACCGGATGCACCGGCCCAGGAAGTGCTGGCCGGCCTCGTCGAGCGCGTCACCTTTCATAACGGCGAAAACGGGTTTTGCGTATTGAGGGCAAAGGCCAGAGGCCACCGAGATCTGGTGACGGTCGTAGGCCACGCCGCGGTCATCTCGGCCGGGGAGTGGGTGACGGCATCGGGGGAATGGATCAACGACCGTACCCATGGCCACCAGTTCAAGGCGCGCTTCATTCGCACCTCGGCGCCGACGTCGGTCGACGGTATCGAGAAGTACCTCGGCTCCGGCATGATCCGCGGTATCGGGCCGGTCTATGCGAAGAAAATGATCGAGGCGTTCGGCGAGAAGGTGTTCGACATCATCGAGGCCGAGCCGGAGCGGCTGCGCGAGGTGACCGGCATTGGCCGCGTGCGCGCCAAACGCATCACCGACGCCTGGGCGCAACAGAAGGTCATTCGCGAGATCATGGTGTTTCTGCACGCCAATGGCGTCGGCACGGCGCGGGCTGTCCGTATCTACAAGACCTACGGCGTGGATGCGGTCCAGGTCATGACCGAGAACCCGTACCGCCTTGCCCCTGACATTCGCGGCATCGGGTTCAAGACCGCCGATGCGATCGCGATGAAGCTCGGGATCGAGAAGACTGCCATGATCCGGGTGCGCGCGGGGATTTCCTACGCGCTGACCGAGGCGATGGACGATGGTCACTGCGGACTGCCGGGCGAAGAACTTGCGCCGCTCGCCGTCGAATTGCTGGACGTGCCGGGGGAATTGGTCCAGACCGCGTTGGACCTCGAGCTGGCCGACGGGACGGTCGTCGCGGCGGCGGTCGCCGGGACCGCCTGCATATTTCTGGCCGGCCTGTACCGGGCCGAACGGGTCATCGCGGAGCGGTTTCTGCGGATCGCGGGCGGGCGGCGCCCATGGCGGGATATCGACGCCGGGAAGGCGCTGCCCTGGGTCGAGCGGAAGACCGGCTTGTCGTTGGCGGCAAGCCAGGCCGACGCCATTCGCCTGGCCCTGACGTCCAAGGCCATGGTCATCACCGGCGGGCCGGGCGTGGGCAAGACGACCCTCGTCAACGCCATCCTGCGCATTCTGGTCGCCAAAGGCGTGGACATCGTGCTCTGCGCACCGACGGGCCGGGCCGCCAAGCGGATGAGCGAGGCCACCGGTTTCGAGGCCAAGACGATACACCGGTTACTTGAGATGGACCCAAAGAGGGGCGGGTTCAAGCGCGACGGCGACAACCCTCTCGACTGCGGCCTGCTGGTGGTTGACGAGACCTCGATGGTGGACGTCATGCTGATGCAGGCCTTGCTTAAGGCCGTGCCCGATACCGCCGCCCTGCTGATCGTCGGCGACATCGACCAGCTGCCCTCTGTCGGTCCGGGCCAGGTGCTGGCCGACATCATCGCTTCGGGCGCAGTCCCCGTCGTGCGCTTGACCGAGGTCTTCCGCCAGGCGGCGCTGAGCCGGATCGTCAACAGCGCGCACAAGATCAACCGGGGCGTCATTCCCGATCTCACGAAGCCCGAAGGCGACAGCGACTTCTATTTCGTACCGGCGGACGATCCGGAAACCGCGGTGGCGCGGATTGTTGACTTGGTGAAAACACACATCCCGCGGCGCTTTAGGCTCGATCCGGTCCGCGACATCCAGGTGCTGTGCCCGATGAACCGCGGCGGTATCGGCGCCCGCTCTCTCAACATTGAGCTGCAAGCCGCGCTCAACCCTGCCGGCGAGCGGAAGGTCGAACGTTTCGGCTGGACCTTCGCGCCCGGCGACAAGGTGATGCAAATCGAAAACGATTACGACAAGGAGGTCTATAACGGCGACATCGGCTATGTCGAGGATGTCGATCCCGATGCCGGCGAGTTGGTGGCTGGGTTCGACGGCCGCGCCGTCATCTATGGCTACGGTGAGCTTGATACGCTGGTGCCGGCCTACGCCGTGACCATTCATAAAAGCCAGGGCTCGGAATATCCCGCCGTCGTCATCCCCGTCCTGACGCAGCACTATGCCATGTTGCAGCGGAACCTGCTTTACACCGGCGTGACACGCGGCAAACGGCTGGTCGTGCTGGCCGGCCAAAAGAAGGCGGTAGCCATTGCCGTACGCAACGTCTCGGGGCGGCGGCGATGGTCGAAGCTCGACGAATGGCTCGGCGATCCGGATGGCGGCGCTTTTGCCGGGGTACCGAACTGGTAGTCGACGAGACCGGGGCCTTTGCGGAAGGCCGAGTGCATGGCGGCTTCGCGAACTCCCATCATTTGCCGGCTGAATATGGTTTTTGATCCTTGTCCACCATCCCAGGGCGAACCCTCAGATGAAATCAGTTGGGGCTCCAAATACTTCCGGATCGATTAAATGGAAGGGACAGCCGCAACCGCGAGCGACCGGTTTCAGTTCAGCGACGAGGCTGCGCGGCGCCGCGTTGCGGTCGCGCCACCATCCATCTGGGCGCGACCCCATCACGTTATTGCCATCCACGAATACGTGTGTATCCGAATTCACGTTCACGCCACTTCCATCCGCCCCGTTAAGTCCGCGATTTGGTTCGTACAGAGTGCCCAGCACGGCAAATTCGTTCTAATTTTCGTCGCCGGCTCGCAGCATTCAATCATGGGGCACCGGCCTGTGTTGGCACCCTTGAAGCGGCTCGGTGCCGGATTTGGCTGCGCTCGAGCCGCCTTATAGCGCTCTCCTTTGACGCCAGAGGCGGCGACGGCGTCATCTGGGCATGACCGCTCTCGCCCCCGTGTGCCGAGGGTTGGCGACGAGGCGACGGACGCGGCCCGGAGGGGCGGTCAGCCGGGCGCTGGTCGCGGGACGACGTTGTCGGTCATTTTCAGAAAGTCGAGGACGCGGCGCGGGTTCCTGGCCAAATTGCGCATGGCCTCGGCGAGGGCGAGCCCGCGCCCCTTGATGAGACCGATAGCGAAGCGCCGCAGCCGGGTCATGTTCTCCGGACCGTGCCCGGTGCGGATGCGGCTGCGATCCTCGTCGAAGCTCCAGTCGAGGATGTGGTGCGTCGCCTCGATCGTCCAGTGCCCGCGATTGAGGGTGAGGAGGCGTTCCGGGGATGCGGCTTCCGGGGTCAGGCTGGTGACACCGTAGGCTGTCTCGCAGCGGCGCTTGCCGGACTTGACCTCCCGGGTTTCGCGGCGGATAGCGAAGACTTGTCCGACGCCGGGGAAGTTGAGGTAGTCGTTGAGCCCACTGGAGACCCAGATGGAGCGCCGTTCGCGACGGCCGTGCTCGGGCTTCGCACCCTCGTTCATGAAGTCCGGCGCGCGCCGGGCGATGGTCTCATCGAGCAGGAGGCGGATGTCGTCATGCAGGGTCGGCTGGTTGCCCTTGACGGTGAACAGATAGTCTGCGCCGCGGCCAAGCAGGTACTTGGCCAGCGCCCGCTGGGTGAGCAGCGCATCGGCGGTGACGGTGCGGTTTGCGCTGTCGGGCACTGTCGGGCAACGTCTCGAGCAGGGGGATGACGGTGCCGATCTCGTTGGTGCGCTTCTCCCCTTCGCCGGCGTCCGGCCTCATGCCGACTTTTTTTGACCCCAGGATGCCTTGGTATCGTGGCCGACGATGCCGAGCACATGAGCTTGGTTGCCATCGGCATCGATGGCACCGCGGATGGTCTTGCCGTCGATGGCCAGCGCGCTGTCGCCTGAGCCATGGGCCTCGTGCCACGACCGCAGGGCGGCGTCGAGCTGCGCCGGGTCGACGCGGATGAGCAGGCTGCGCATCGCGGAGAGGCTGGGCGGGCGGTATTGGCCGTCGCGGCGGCGCACGCGGAAGCGCTGCAGCACCTTGGGGCTGAGATCGTCGACCCATTCGCTGATCGCCTTGTAGCCGCGCATGCCGCAGAGCGTCGCGGCGGTGGCCAAGGTCAGCACCGTGGGCAGCGCATGGCGCCGGCCTTGCCGGCGGCGGGGATCGTCAATGTCCTGGAAGAACTCGGGGAGGGATCGCATCCGTGCGGCGCTCAGCGTCATCTTGGGCACTCCATGTCGCAGGCGGGGGTCGAGATGGGCGGCCCGCAACCGGGCCCGCGCGCCCCGGCACAGGGGATGAAGGAACACAAGCTTCGGGTGCGCGTGCTCGCTGTAGCTGTGCCCGTCGCGGGCGAAGCCGCGGGTGCGTCCTACCTCGATCCAGTTGGCGGCGCGGTAGACGGTGCCCCGGAAGTACGCCGGGTCCACGAAGGTCTCCGCCAGAAGCAGGTCGTGGCCGAAGCGGGCCGGCCAGTCGTTCACCAGACGGCGCGCGCACAGCGAGAGCACCCGCGAGCCGAGGTTGCGCTCACCGCCGGGGAGGATCAGGAAGCGCGAGTTGTTGGTGACGAGGTGCAGACGGCCGAACTGGACGCCATAGTCCCAGCCGATCCAACGGTCGCGCGCCCCGCACTTCAGCGCCGGCGCCGAGAACACCGCCAACGCCAGCCAGCGCCCTCGATGGTGAGCGACATAGCGCACGGTCTCGCCCATCCCCGGCACCGCGCCGAGATAGTGGTGCGCCTGCATCAAGTCGCGGAAGCGGGCCTCGTCCTCCACCGCCACGATGTCGACGGCCACCTCCGAAAGAACCACCACGGCTTCCTTGCCCCCACGGTTGCCTCACGGCACTCATATCAGGGCGTGGACAGGAAGTCCAGTATTGCCGTCAAATCCTTGTCAGGCCGGGCGAAAGCTCAAAGCACAAATCCGCCTTGGAGTGCCCAGGCAGCGGTATTGTCTTCCATCACCCAGTCGCTTCGATGCCGCGTTCCGTCTCGTCTCAGTGAAACGCCGCCTATGAGCCGATGGCCGCAAGCTGCTTGTGGGCTGGCGGCGCGCAATCGCGACCCTCCATGAGCGTGTCGATACGATCGGCGATCCTTTGAGCGGGCTCGCGCAGTTGCTCAATGGTCCAATCGGTCGCGTATCCTTGAGTGACGTCACTTGGTGGTGCGTGGTTCACCAGCCGCTTGGTCATAGACGCCGGCAGCATCAGGTCGCGTTCGGCGACGGTAATGAAACAATTGCGTAATGCGTGGTACCAGAACCTGGAACCTCCGGCCTTGGTGATCGGCTCGTAGAGTTGATCCAGGTTGCGGACAGATTTCGCGCTTCTTGACGGTGAGGGAAACACCCAGCCCCCCGCCAGGTTTCCGGTCTCCGTCCATCTCCGATCCAGAACGGCGGCCAGTTGCCGCGTGATGGGCAACTCCAGGGGCACGCCGGTCTTGGTTTGGTCGACCTGGAAGAAGAGCTGCTCCCTGTCCACCCGCTCCCACCGCAGCGGCAGCACTTCGCGGAGCCGCATGCCGGTGTAGAGGCCAAACCAGATGGCGTCCCGCATCATATCGTTCTCCACCACCGCCTCGATGCCGGCGCGCCAGCGCGGCAGCACTTCCGAGGGGGGAGCGATCTTGCGCCGCCTCAGGGGATGGTACTTGCCGCCACCGGCGATCCACAAGTCGACGGGGTTTCGTAATCCCTCCAGATCGGCGCAGGATCGGCGATAGACCGAGCGCAATAGCCATATCGCCCGGTTGACCGACCCCCAGTCGAGGGTTTCGTTGAGCTGGTTGAAGCGGGCCTCCACGTCCCGGCGAGTGATGGTGTCGAGGGGACCCCACGCCGCCGGGCGTGGAACCAGCTGTGAGCAACCCCCAGGACCCGGCACATGAACCGGATGGCGTGCCCTGAAGCATGGGCGGCGATGAAAGCGTGCTTCGTCTTCATGTCTTCGCCGCCCATTGAGCGAAAAAAGCCGAGGCTTTGCGTAGAACCTCAACCTCCTCCGTCAGCCACTTGTTATCCCGGCGAACCTGCACCAGTTCAGCGGCCTCGGCTTTCTGCGCCGCGGTCGCCGCGGCCGAGCCCGCGGCCTCAAGCTCGAGCCGCCAGGTCTTCAACTGCGTTGGCGTGACGCCGAGCTCGGCAGCCACACTGCTATGCGTCGCACCCGGCTGCGACAGCCGGGCAACCGACTGTTCCTTGTATTCCGGCGAAAATCGCCGCCTCGTCTGCTTCGTCATCTCGTCCCTCCAGGTCGCTATTCAATTTACCGCCTGGTCCGGGATCCGGGAGCAACGTCAGTAGACCTCCTTGTCGTAGTCGTTCTCGATCTGCATCACCTTGTCGCCGGGCGCGAAGGTCCAGCCGAAGCGCTCGACCTTGCGTTCCCCGGCCGGGTTGAGCGCGGCCTGGAGTTCGATGTTGAGCGTGCGGGCGCCGGCGCCGCCCCGGTTCATCGGGCACAGCACCTGGATATCCTGCACGGCGTCGAGGCCGAAGCGCTTCGGGATGCGGGTCTTCACCAGCTCCACGATCCGGGCCGCCGCCGTCTCCGGATCCTCGGCCGGCACGAAATAGAAGTCGCTCTCGCCCTCCGGCGGGGAGAGGTTGGGGATGGCGCCCCGGTTGATGCCGTGGGCGGCGGTGACGATCCGGCTTCGCGCCGCCTGGCGGAACACCTTGGTCAGCCGCACCACCGGCACCGCGCCCGAGGCGATGATGTCGGCCAGCACCTGGCCCGGCCCCACGGAGGGCAGCTGGTCGACATCGCCCACGATCAGCAGTGCCGCCCCGTCCGGGACTGCCGCCAGCAGCGCCCGCATCAGCATCACGTCGACCATCGACGTCTCGTCGACCGCCAGCAGGTCGCATTGCAGCGGGTTCTCGCCATCGCGCCGGAACCCGCCGCTCTTCGGGTCGACCTCGAGCAGGCGGTGGATCGTCTTCGCCTCCATCCCGGAGGCCTCGCTCATCCGCTTCGCGGCGCGCCCGGTCGGCGCGCACAGCAGGATATCGACGCCCTTGGCGGACAGGATGCTCAGGACCGTGTTGACGATCGTCGTCTTGCCGACCCCGGGCCGCCGGTAATCACCGAGACCTCAAGGAGAGCGCCGCCCGGACGGCGTCGGCCTGGCCGGGCGCCAGGACGAGCCCCGTCTTCCGCTCCGCCCAGGGCAGCGCCTTGTCCGGCTCGATAACGGGCCAGGGGAGCTTGCCCGACGCGATCTCCAGGAGCCGCCCGGCGATCGCCCGCTCGGCCCGGTAGAGGCCGCCGAGGAATATGCAGGGCGTATCCTCCACGGTGTCGGTGACCACCGCGCCGTCGGACAGCTCCAGGTCCAGGGCCGACCGGATCAGATCGTCGGGAACCTCCAGCAGGCCGGCCGCGAGCGGACCCAGCTCCTCTTCCGGCAGGCCGCAATGGCCCTCGTCCATCGCCTCGGTGAGCGCATAGCCGATGCCGGCGCGGACCCGGATCATGGCGGTCTTCGCGATCCCGAGCTTCATCGCGATCGCGTCGGCCGTCCTGAAGCCGATGCCGCGGATGTCCCGCGCGAGACGGTACGGGTTCTCCGTCATGACCTGCACCGCGTCGGCGCCGTAGGTCCGGAATATCCGCACCGCCCGCGCCGTGCCCACGCCGTGGCTGTGCAGGAACACCATGATCTCGCGGACAACCTTCTGCTCGGCCCAGGCATCCGTGATCCGCTTCGCACGCACCCGGCCGATGCCGGTCACCTCGCGCAGCCGTTCCGGCTCGGCCTCGATGACGTCGAACACCTTCTCGCCGAACGCCCGGACCAGCTTGCGGGCGTAGACCGGGCCGATGCCCCGGATCATGCCCGAGCCCATATACTTCTCGATGCCCTCGGTCGAGGAAGGTTCGGCGGTGCGGATGAAGCGTGCCTTGAACTGCTGCCCGTGGGTGCGGTCGTTGACCCATTCGCCCGAGGCGGTAATCCATTCCCCGGGCGCCACCATGGCGGCGTGGCCGACCACCGTCACCAGGTCGCGATGGCCCCGCGCCCTGGTCCGCAGGACACAGAAGCCGTTCTCGGGATTGTGGAAGGTGACGCGCTCGACCGACCCGGCCAGGACCTCCCCGTCCGAGGGCCCAGGCTGCCGGCCGGCGCCGGGGTTCACGACGTGCCGAGCGCCGGAGCGGTCAGCAGCTCCTTCACCAAGTCGAACTGGCGCGCCCGCGCCTCCGTGGCCGTGTCATCCGTGAAGCCCGGATCCCCATCTTCCACGGCGTCCTCTTCCATCTCGTGCCGGCGGACTTCGGTTCGGGCCAGATGCGCCGCCATTTCCGCGGGCGTGAACATGCCTCTCACCCTGGACACGAACTTCGGCAGCGCCTGCGCGAACTCGGGGTTTCCCGCCGCCGCCTCGGCGAAGGTGAGGAGCTTCTCGCCGACGACATAGTCGAAGGCCGACTCGTCACCGTAGCGAATCCGAATCGTTTCGGCGATTTCGCATTGCTCGATCCAGATATCCTGCCAGCGGCGCTCGGTTGTCTGTTCCATTCCGGTCCTCCTTTCCCTGCAACACCCCTCTACCGCGTTCACGTGCCGGTGGTCGAACCCGCTCATCCCGTTCCGAACAGCGCATGGATGTCCTCTTCCGTGAGCGCCAGCGGGCCCTGGCCCGTTCCTTCGAACAGGGCGTCCGCCAGCGCCTGCTTGCGGGCCTGCATCCGCTGGATGCCGGCCTCGACGGTATTCTCCGCGATCAGGCGATGCACGAACACCGGCTTGTCCTGGCCGATCCGGTGCGCCCGGTCCATCGCCTGGCGTTCCACCGCCGGGTTCCACCAGGGATCGTAGACGATGACCGTGTCGGCCGCGGTCAGGTTGAGGCCCGTGCCGCCGGCCTTCAGGCTAATCAGGAACAGCGGCAGGTCCCCCGACTGGAAGTTCGCCACCTGGGCGTCGCGGTCCTTCGTTCCGCCGTGCAGCATCGCGTAGCCCCAGCCGCGGGCGGCAACGTCGCGCTCGACCAGTTTCAGCATCTTCACGAACTGGGAGAACACCAGGACCCGCCGCCCTTCGGCGACCAGTTCGTCGAGCAGCGCGAGGAGCCGCGCACGCTTGGCGCTCTCGGTCACCTTGCGGGCCGCATCGAGCCTGACGAGACCCGGATCGCAGCAGACCTGCCGCAGCTTCAGGAGCGCATCTAGGATCGCAATGCGGGATGCGGCCAGACCCTTCGCGGCGATGGCGTCGCGGACCCGCTTGTCCATCGCCGTCCTGATGCTCTCGTAAAGCGCGGCCTGGGCGCCTTCGAGAGGGATCAGGTCGTCGATCACCGTCTTTTCCGGCAGGTCGCGGGCAACCTGTTCCTTGGTGCGCCGCATCAGGAAGGGCTTGACCCGGGTGGAGAGCAGCCGCTGCGTCGCGCGGTCGCCCCGTTTCTCGATCGGAGTCCGGTAGCCGGCCGTGAAGGACTTGCGGTTTCCGAGCAGGCCCGGGATCAACCAGTCGTAGAGCGACCACAGCTCCTGGAGATTGTTCTCGAGCGGCGTCCCGGTCAGCGCCAGGCGCTGGCGGGAGCGAATGTCGCGGATGCGTTTCGAGATGGCGGCGGCGGGGTTCTTCACCGCCTGCGCCTCGTCCAGCACGGCGGTGTCGTAGTCGTGGCGGAACAGCGCTTCATGGTCCCGGTTCAGGAGCGGATAGGTCGTGATGACGAGATGGCGGTCCGGGATTTGCGGGAAGTACTGCTTCCGGTCCGGTCCGTGGAGCACAAGGAGCTTCAGATCCGGCACGAACCGTTCGGCCTCCCGCCGCCAGTTGCCGACGAGGCTTGTCGGCACCACCAGCAGGCTCGGACGGTCGGTTTTTTCCTCCAGATGCCGGTGGGCCAGCAGGGCGAGCGTCTGCACGGTCTTGCCGAGCCCCATGTCGTCGGCAAGCACGCCACCGAAACCGCAATCGGACAGCGTCCTCAGCCAGCCGTAGCCGGCGCGCTGGTAGGGACGCAGCTCGCCGTGCAGCGCCGCGGGGTCCGGCAGTTCCGGGGCCTCGGCCAGCGACCGGAGACGGGCGCCCAGATCGAGCATCTCCCGGCCGCCGGTCCACGGCGCGCCGCAGCCTTCCAGGGCCTCGGCCAGCTCGAACAGGCGGCCCGCCTCGGCCCGATGGAAGCCGAGCAGCCCCTGCGTTTCCAGAAATGCCTCGGCAAACCGGGCGAACCGACCCGCGTCGATCGCAAGCCACATTCCGTCCTCGAACCGGGCATGGAAGGTCTTGCCGGCCAGATAGCCGTCGACGTCGAAGCCTTGCTCGAGCTGTCCCCACTCATCCACCGGCAGGGATTCGACGAGCTGGTGGACGATCGGCGCGATGTCGAACTTCCGGCCGTTCGCCTCGAGCAGGAGGCCAAGCGAGAACCAGTCGTCGTCCGGGGATTCGAGCGTTGTCGAGAATGCGACCGCGCCCTCGTACAGGCGGAACGGCCAGGTCCCGTCGATCTCGACACGCCAGCCCTCGGCGCGAAGTTCCGGAACCGTTTGCGAGACGAAGCCGATGCCGTCCGCAGCGGCGCCGTCGTCCCCGTCGCGGAGCGGCCGGAAGACGATATCCGCTTCGCGAACCTCGCGGGGCAGACCGTAGTCGTGGCGCAGCAACTCCCGGTCCTCGCAGCGATAGCGTTCCACGGCCTCCATGAGCGCCAGTTCGAAAGCCGCTTCGCGCTCATGATCGCGCCGGATCACGGCAAAGCCGTTTTCGCCGGACGCCGCAATGTCCTCTCCCCTTCCGGCACGGACCGCGCTGGCCGCGCCGTCATAGGCCATCTCCAGGCGGGCGCACGGATAGACCATCGAGGAGCCTTCGCGCATTTCCCGCCGACGGTCGCCATACACGATTTCGGAAATGCCGTGCTTGCATCCGTAGAGCGTCAGCACCGGCGCCGGCCGGACATCGCTGCGCTCCCCGACGCGGTGAAGCCGCGGCACGGGCGCGTGCTGGCCGATCCGGGACAGCTTCGCCGCGACCGCGCCGGCCGCCCCGTGCCGCACCGGCGGCGCGGCCGCGAACCACGACGCCAACCGGGGCGCCAGCGCCGTTTCCGCCACGCCGATCCCGCCGGTTTCCGGATCGACGAAGAGCGGTATCGGGAACGGCAGCAGCGTCACGGCCGATCCGGCGCCGTCGCGCGCCACGACGTGCTGCTCGCCGCTATCGCCCACCGACCAGGCCAGTTCGCATCGCCGCGGTTCGACCCACGACAGGGCGGCGCCCCGGATCTCGCCGGCCAGCGCGCGGCCGGTCTCGACGATCCCGCGGACGAGGCCGACCAGGTCTTCCCCGTCCGGCCAGTCATAGCCCCGCGGATAGCCGCCGTCGCCGTAGAAATCCAGCTTCCCGAGGATCGCCGCGTCTTCCACGGTCAGGAACCTCCGCGTCCCCGGAGGGATTCCGATCGTGAAACTCCCGGAAATTGGTCCCGATCGTGCCGTCTTTCTTCAGATAGGCCCTGTAGGGCGCGATGTGGGCGCGGCGCCTCGTGTCGCTGTGGATCACATAGAACAGATGCTCCCGCCCCCGCGCCGGCGGACCGGCGGGGCGGCTGTCCGCCTTTGCCGCGCCCGCTTCGGGCCATCGTTCCAGCCACTGCCGGATCTCGCCGGGAACGATTTCCGGCGCTGTCCGGTTGCCATTGCCGGCCGGACGCACGGACCCTTCCCGTGCGGCAAGCAGCACGGCGGCAACGTGCTTGCAGTTGAAACCCATCGGGCAGGAGCAATGCCCCTCAACCGAAATTAGCGATCCGTCGGTTGCGGGTGCGAGGACCGCCCGGACCGAGTACGGGTTCCGCCGGCTGCCCGATACCTGGCCGTGGACCCTGTAGGGCGTCTCGAATTCCATCGACCGCACCATGCCGCGCTCGAAATAATCCAGCCCCCGCGCAAACGACTTGTGGCCGACCGCGCGCCGGATATCGCCTGTCCCGATCGTATCCAACCCGGTCTGCCCGCCTCTATTGCCAAGGGGTCATGCGGCGGCGGCTCGCAGCGTTCCTGCACAGACGCGGAATTCGGCAATCCGGAAACCGTGCCTCCGACGGGCGCTGCGTTCGTCACCGCCGCCATGCAAGTCTGACGCCGCCCCCGGGGAAACGCCCGCATTAACCTATTTTGGAACGGAACAGAGGGTCAAGTCCGGGCCTGGCCCGGTATCCCCCGCCGGATGGTGAACGCGGACCCGGCCGGGCACAAAGACCTCACCGGCCCGGCGTGGACCGAGAGGAATGGAAGGCGCGCGGCCTCTCCGAGAGCGATGTGATGTTCGCGCTCTCCTTAGGTTCCATCCTTTTGCGAATCAACAGTATCGAACTCGGTCTGAAGCACATCCTCGACAAGGAGATGGGGAGACCCGCCCCCAAGAAGCATGACCTCGTCATTCTTTGGAACCGGCTGACCGACGAGTGGAAGGAAAACGTCGCTGAGGTGTCATGCGTCCCGATGGAAGATATCCGGGACGCCCTCGGTCAGTACAAAGATGCCGCTGTTACCCTGAGGTACGGAGGACCTTTGGGAGCCTGCGCGACCGGCCCTCCTTTACCGCCTTCACGACCGCCAACCAGACCATCCAGCTTCCGGCTTATGCCAGCCGGGCCATACAGGTGACGCAGAAGATCGGGCGCGGCGAGACGCTGATGGTGACCGGATTTTCCGACCGCAGCGCCAGCGCCGGGCGTTCGGGAACCTTCGATGCAGACCTGCCACTGCCGGACGGAGGCCGTAAGGCCGCAACGGCGCGCATCGAACAGGTGCTTCTGGTAACCCCGACATCGGCGCGCCGCTCGGCATCGAGGAAGTCCGGGGGATGGCGTTTTGAGCATGATCGTCATCAATGGACAGCCCTTCGCGGCCGGGCTCTACTGGCTCGACCGGGCCGGTCCTGCCGCGACGGCGCGCGCCGCGTGCCGCTTCGCACGCCCCTGGTGCGTCCATTTTGCCGATCAGACCGGATATGCCGCGGGCAGCGAAGACGCGACGCCCGAGGGCGTCCCGGCGCTCGCGCCGGCGTTGCTCGAAGCGATCGAGAGTCATTTCTGGATGGTCCTGGTCGCGGGCGATGCGGCCGAGGACGATCCCGGCGGCGATGCCGGGCGTTTCGCGCTGATCAAGGTGCGCGACGGCGCGGTGCTCGCCGATGGCGATGAATTGTTCACCAATCGCAAAGCCGCCATTGAAGCCTTCGAGCGCGCGCGGGCGCTGGGCTGGGACCTATACACCTTGCCGGGCCTGCTTGGCGCGGACAGCGGAGTCACGGCTCTTGACGTTTCCGCTCTGAGCGCAGGTCCCGGGATCGTGCTTCGCCGCGCACCTTTTATGGGCTTTCGGCGCGGGCGGCTGGTGCTGGCCTTGCTGCTGGCTGCCGCCCTTGCCGGTGCTACCACCGCCTGGTTTCAGCGGGACGCGCTGTTGTTCTGGATCGCCGGGCCGGAACCCGTGGCAGCCGTTGCGCCACCGGCGGAGCCGGAGCTGCCGATTGCGGTCGACAGGGCCGCCCTGATCGAGGCCTGCCGGCGGGCGCTGATCGATTATCCGCCCTGGCTGCCGGCCTGGCGGATCGAGACTCTTTCCTGCGCGGCGCGTTTTGCCGATCCCGAGCTTGCCGCGCTTCGCCCCGAATTGGCGGGCCGCGCGGTGATGCTGGTGTGCTGGCGCCTCGCATCCGGCCATGCCGAGCCGCTGCACCGTCAACTCGCCGAGCAGCATCTGTCGCGCTGGTACGCCGCGTCCGTGATCGATGCGCGCGCCTGGGCGGTAACGCTATTGCCGCCCGTGCTGCGTATCGCGGAGCGCGCGCCGCCAGCGTTTTTGGCCCTGCGCCGCGCCGTCGACCGGAGCCTGACCGCGGCCCGCATCGACTATGCCCGCGACGCCGGCGGCGGCTGGACCGTCCGGATCGGCCATCCCGGACCGCTGGCGCAGATCGCCGGACTCATTCGCGGGTTCGCGGACAGCGCCGGTTTTGAGATTACCGCGCTGGATCGCACCGCGAACGGGTCCTGGCGCCTGCATGGCCGGCCCATGGCGCCGGAGGCGATGACGCGAGCCGGATTCCTGGATTTCACACTGGCCCCGGCACATCGCCCGGCGCCTGAACACGAACAGAGAGGTGTCCAATGAATACGACATTCCGCGCAACCATGTTGGCGGGGGTTAGCCTCGCCGCCCTTTTTGCCGCCGCATCGGCGGACGCGCAACAAACAGAAAATGAGCGCGTCTACCGCGAAGAGGCGCTGGCCCATGCGCGAGCCGTTACCACCGCTTGGCGCCGCCTGGAGGACCACATTCTCTCAGAGGCCAACCCGAAACTAGTTGAGTGATTTCAGTCGGTTGTGGCTTACTCGGTTGTGTCAAAGCAAACGAGGAGGCACAACATGTGGACCGAAATCACTCGCCCGAATTATGAGCGCCGTGGCGGGCGCTACGCAAGCGACCTGACGGATCGAGAGTGGGCGTTGATCGCGCCGCTCATGCCGCCGCGCAAGAAGATCGGCCGGCCGAGGACGACGGACCTGCGCCATGTCATGGATGCGGTCATGTACATGGCCTCGACGGGCTGCCAGTGGGCGATGTTGCCGAACGACTTCCCTCCGCCTTCCACGGTCCAGCGCTATTTCTACGACTGGCGCTCCAACGGCCTGCTGGAGAGCATCAACCATCACCTGGTCATGGCGGCCCGGGAGCTGGAAGGACGCGAGGCCGGCCCGAGCGCCGGGGTGATCGACAGCCAGAGCGTGAAAACCACGGAAAGCGGTGGTGTTCGGGGCTATGACGCGGGCAAGAAGATCAAGGGCCGCAAGCGTCACATCGTCACCGATACACTCGGCCTGCTGGTCGGCCTGATCGTGCACGCAGCCGATATCCAGGACCGCGACGGCGCGCCCGAGGTCCTCAAATCGATCCGTCATCGCTTCCCCCGGCTGCGTCACCTCTTCGCCGACGCCGCCTACGCGGGACCGAAACTCGAGGGCGCCCTTGAGGACATCGGCCGCTGGAAGCTCGAGATCATCAAGCGCTCAGACACCGCCCAGGGCTTCGAGCTCCTGCCCAGACGATGGGTCGTCGAGAGGACCTTCGCCTGGCTCAACCGATGCCGTCGACTGGCCAAGGATTGGGAGAAATCAATCGCCTCCGCACAGGCATGGATTCTTGTCGCCAACATCCGACTCCTCACAAGGCGGCTCGCAAGGTACTGTTATCAAACATAGAGTTTCGAGTCGGACTCTCAGGCTCCGCCGGCACCCCGGACCCGGACGGCACAAGCGTCTCGGGCTGGAGCGGCGCGGTTCCGCCGGCCCCCAGCGGCTGGCTTGCCACGTGGACCATACGCGGCGTACGGGCGCGCTATTGCGAAGACACGTTGCTGGTTTATCTCGCGCCCGAACGTCTGAAGGGCGTCGGCCGCGATCACCGCGCAGTCCAGGCCGCGCCGCATGCCTATGCCACTGGCGGAGCGCAGGGTCAGGCCCCGGTGCTGCACTGGCTGGAGGACGGCCGGGCCATAGGCGCTGCGGGCCGCCCTTCGGTGATGCTTCCCGACTGCCTGTCGGATGCCGCCCTGGGCGGGCCGCTGCCTTCGGGCCGCGCCTCGCTCGCCGGCACGGTGCCCGATCCCTATGCGCGCACGAGCGAGCGCGTAACACGTGAACGCCGGGTTGAACTCTGCGCCGTTCCTTCGAGCAGGAACACGAGCTGGTTGCAGATCAACCGAACGGCCGGGTCGGTTATTTGGCTGCCGCCCTCGGCAAGAACCTGGCGGCATGCGTTTACGGTTGGCCGCCATGGGGTCATCCTCCGCCGACCAGGCGCGGCGCCGGGCGGCGCTGATCCTGGCCCGCATCAAGGCGGGAGAAGATCCGGTTGCCGCGCCCCTGGCGGGCGTGGAACCCGGGCCGGCGGTGGCCGATCTCGCGGAGCGGTACTATCGCGAGCATGTCGCGGTGCGCTGCAAACCGGGCACGGCGAAGTTGCATCATCGTGTGGTGCGCAAGCACATTCTGCCCGAGTTCGGCGAGCTGGCCGTTACCGCGATCGGGCGCGAGCATGTGACCGACCTGCACTACCGGCTGCGCCATGTAACCGTCCGTGGCGAACCAGGTGATCGTCACGCTGTCGCGGATGATCAATCAGGCCGAGGTCTGGGGCCTGGCTCCGGAGGGCGGCAATCCCTGCCGCTTCGTGGTCAAGTACAGGGCAGCGCAAGCGCGAGCGGTTCTTGACGGAAGATGAGTTCCGCCGGCTGGGCCGGGTGCTGGGCGCGCTGGAGGCCGAGGGCCGGCTACCGGGCGCCGGCGGCGGCTGCGATCCGCCTTCTGATGCTGACCGGGTGCCGGTGCAACGAGATCCTGAACTTGCACTGGGAGGATGTGCACCTGGACGTGAACGAGCTCCGGCTTCGCGACAGCAAGACGGGCCCGCGGACGGTTCCACTGTCACCAGCGGCAGCGAAGGTTCTCGCGGGCCTGCCGCGCGGCGCCGGCAATCCCTGGGTCATTGCGGGCCGCAAACCGGGGGTGCGCCTGTCGAACTTCAACAGTCACTGGTATTGCGTGAGAAAGCACGCCGGGCTCGAAGATGTCCGGCTTCATGATCTGCGTCATTCGTTCGCCTCCCGCGCCCTGGCGCTCGGCGAGAGCCTGACCATGATCGGTAAGCTGCTTGGGCACACCAAAATCCAGACGACGGCCCGCTACGCCCATCTCGCGCGCGATTCCATCAAGCTATCGGCGGCCAGGGTCGCCGCCAGCATCGGCGCGGACATACTGCCCGCGGGCGCCAGGCCGGATGCTGGCTGAGCGCCGTCCAGGCCGGCGATTAGAGGAGTTTGATTGCGGCCACGATCAAGGCGGCGGACCCCCGAGATTGGCGCCGACAACCCACTTGATAATATCGTTCTTGCCGAGAGCTATCAGCTTTTTCGGTCTCCTGCCGCAGCGTCTCGATATTAGCGTTGGTTGCTGCAATATCGGCCTTGGTCTCCAACCGCAGCGTCTCGATATTGGCGTTGGTTGCTGCGATATCGGCCTTGGTTTCTTGCCGCAGCGTCTCGATATCGGCCTTGGTTTCTTGCCGCAACGTCTCGATATTGGCGTTGGTTGCTGCGATGTCGGCCTTGGTTTTCTTGCCGCAACGTCTCGATATTGGCGTTGGTTGCTGCGATGTCGGCCTTGGTTTCTTGCCGCAACGTCTCGATATTGGCGTTGGTTGCTGCGATGTCGGCCTTGGTTTCTTGCCGCAACGTCTCGATATTGGCGTTGGTTGCTGCGATATCGGCCTTGGTGGCGAGGTTGCGTTCCAGCAGCCGGACACGCTGACGCACCACGGTTTCAGCCTGGGGTTCCGGCATGCCGGACTTCACCAGTTCCTGGATGTCCTCGTGAGTGTCGAAAATGAACGCTGACTCTGCCATGGCCCAATATATAAAATCATCTTGCGTCCCTAGTATACTCGGAATCTCCGAATATATTGCAAAACCGTGCCGACCCTGGGCGTCAGGGCAAAAGGCATCAAATCGGCTGAGACATGGCGCAAAGCAGGCCAGCAAACAGCCGGCCTCTCTATCCGCATGGGTGGAGATGGGCTCGCCATCGGCTGGCCGATTTACAATGAGCGTCCCTCCCGGCAAGGCGGGGGGACGATTTCAGGGTCTGGAAAGGACCGGCGGCAGCATTCTTCGTTACGGCTAACGGCGTCGTCGGGGCCGAAGACAGAATTCTGGCCCGTGACACCCTCATCGTCGACCGTTTGCGCAGGCCTGTCGCGGGTTCCATGGAAACCTATGGCGCCCATCTTGACAGGATCGTGGACAGCGGGAAGCGCATGGAAGGGGCGCTCTCGGCGCTTCGCGAGGTGATCCGGGCTGATGACAAGGAGCTGGTCGAACGGAAGGCGCGCGAGCTGCGGCGCCAGCGGTTCCTCCACCTGGCCGGTCCCCGGTTCGCGCCGGATGACGGCGTCGCGCCGGACCCGGCGCGGGCCATGTCCACCGGCGGCGCGCCTGTGCGGGCGGCGCTCTCCCGCCTCGGCCGCGCCATTGGCCACCTCGTCGGCGGGCAGGACTACCACGATCGGCTGCGGACCGCGACCTTCGCGCGGGAGGCTCTGGAGCAATCGGAGGAACTGAAGCGGGACTGGAACCGCCAGGTGGATCGCGCCGCGGAGGAGGGCGTCCATGTCATCTACACGGATGGCTACGACCGTCTGCATAAGGAGCTCGACACCATCGCCGGAGACATGCTCCTGGATCGCGGCGTCAAATCGGAGATACACGCGGTGCTCGCTCAGCTCGGCACGGCAGTGTCAAACCGCAACTATTTCGACAGCTGCCGCGAATTCATGGCGGGCCGGATGGACCGCCGCGAGGCACTGGAGGCCGCGGCGGCCGAGCGGGGTGTGGCGGTTCCCGGCCATGAGGACTACGACACATGGCGGAACGTGACCGACTTTGCGGTGGGCTATTGCGAAGGACTCATGGACGACCCGGGCAATTACGGTATCCACCTCGATTACATCGTGCTCCGGGAAGAGAGCCTCGGCTCAGCGCTACACGCGGGTGCGCGACGTGCTTGAAGACGACGACCGGCACCTCGCGGCAACCCTGGCAGGACAACGCGCGGGTGAGAGCCTCCAGATGCGCGACGAGCGCGTCGCCCGCCTGCTCGACGATCCGGAGAAGCTCCGGGAGTTGCGGCAACAGCGCGCTGAGCGCAAGGCCGAAAGGCAGCAGCAGAGCAAGGGCCGGCATTGGAGCATGCGAATCTAGTCTAGTTCTCACCGAGGCATGTGCGCTGTGGCGTTTTTCAATCGCGCACGGCGGGCTGGATGCGGCCGGATATCGTTTGCCCCGGCCTTCGGGGCGAGCAGAATCCGCGATCTCCATGCAAAGTTGGAACAATATGGACTGCCGGCAGCCGGCCCGGTTGATCCGCGATGTCGGAAGGCGGATGAAGCGTCAGCCGGTGTCTCGCAGCGGAACGGCGCCTACCAGCGAGCGCATCCGCTCGGCGTGGCCGGCCCCAGGGCCAGTGCCATCATCACCGCCAGCGCCAGGCCGACACGGGCTCTCGTCTTCGCAAGGCCGCGGATGTAGTGGGTCTCGAAGTTGAAGCTCCGGTCGAGGCTATCGAGATCGATGCGCACGATGCGTCCGTACTCTCCGGGCTCCACCCCGCCCGCACGGTGGCACGCGTCGCGGCCCGCGCACTCGAAGCCGAAGGCAGCGGTACTTGAGCGTGCCGCAGGCGCCACGGTCGGCCTCGAAGCCCTGGAACGCCAACGCCCGCTCCTCGCCGTCTTGGGGCAGATGCAAGACACCCGGCCCCGCTTGGCTTGCCGATGACGGCGCGCCGGCGTCGTGACGGCCGGCAATACAGCAAGCAGAAACGGTGCAGGCCGCCCGCGTCCGACACCACGTCTGGGGGTACGGCGCCGCGCTCGAAGTGTGCGATTTTCGATTGCCATAAAGTGTGAAGTTTTCAGTTGGGATTGACAACAGCACCTCGGAAGCGGCGACGGAGCCTCGCAGGGCGAGGAACAGCAGCAGGGCGATGATTTAGCGGCCGCCTTTGATGCGCGAGCGCCCACGTCCCCGCGCCGATTGCTTTTTCGGTTTAAGGACATGACCGGTCGATTGCCGCAAGGCTGCATCGTACCCTGAGCAACCGAGAACGACCATCGGGCGAGCGGCTGGTTTGCCGAGCAAGCCCGAACGCGGTGTTGCGCGAACCGTTTGTCAAAGCCTCCGCGCTACTCGCTTTTGCTGGTCGTTTTCTCGTGGCCGCTTTTGTGCGCATGCCCGCCGGCGGCGGTCGCAGATTGAATATCAATCGCGATTGTCGCGCTCCCCGCCTCGGCAAACGTTAGTGTCAGGGGGAACATGCCGCCCTCGCGGAGCGGATACTTCAATCCCATCAGCATGATGTGCGTGCCGCCGGGCGCAAGTGTGATGGTTTTACCCTGCGCCAGCTCGATCGCCTCAACCGGGCGCATCCTCATGACGCCTTTGTCCATCTTGTGGGTGTGCAAAGCGGCGCGTTTTGCGATCGGGGTTGAGACCGCAATTAAGCGATCGGTCGCGGTACCGCGGTTATGGACCGTTAGATAGACAACGCCAGTCTCACCGGCACCAATCGTTGCCCGTGCCCACGGTGTGGCGACGCCAATTTGGCCGATCTTAAACTCATGCGCGGTCGCCGAAGCAGCGACACCGAAGACAGCGACAAGCACCAGTGCGACCGCGATGGGGTGTGAGCGAATCACGTTCGGTCCTTACTCATTACTCATGGTCCCACAGCAACAAAGTCGATACTGCCACGTCGGGGGTGCCGTTACCGTTCGGATTGAACCCCGATCTGTTTCCCGATGGGCCGCGGCGGATCGCCCTGTCGTTGGTGGCCTGCACCCATGGCGGCCAGATCAACCTGCCGATCCTCGGGTGGCCCATCGTGCTGTCGTGTACGGCCAGCATTACGCCGACGGACTGTTAGCCCGACTTCCGCAACTCGGGGGTGACGAGGATTCTAACCGATTGATATTCTTCAAATAGGGTATCCACTTCGCTCTCGTGATGTCAATATGTTGGGATGGCGAACCCGGCATCCCATCCCGAAGGCGGGGTCGACTACCCGCGCACCCTGACTGAATTCGACGCGTGGTTCGTGTCGGAGACGGCGTGTGCGGAGTTTCTTGGGCGTGTTCGTTGGCCGGAAGGTTTTCGATGCCCGTCTTGCTGCGGAACCGACGCCTGGCCGACGGCGCGGGGTCAGTTGCGATGCAACCGGTGTCAGCGTCAAACATCGGTGACGGCGGGGACGATCTTCGAGGGCACTCGAAAGCCATTGCGCCTTTGGTTCCAGGCGATGTGGTACGTGACCAACCAGAAGCACGGGGTCAGTGCGCTCGGCCTGCAACGCATTCTTGGCCTGGGCAGTTATCAGACCGCCTGGGCTTGGCTGCACAAGTTGCGGCGCGCCATGGTGAGGCCGGGGCGTGATCTCCTGGGCGGCGCGGTCGAGGTGGACGAAACCTATGTGGGCGGCCGGGAAACCGGCGTCGTGGGGCGACAGACGAAGACCAAGTCGATCGTCGCGATTGCGGCGGAAGTCCGAGGGCGGGGCACTGGCCGGATCCGAATGAGCCGCGTCGAGGATGTGGCTGCGAGGAGCCTGATCCCGTTTGTCCAAACAACCGTGGCGCCTGGCGCGACCGTCCGAACCGATGGCTGGTCAGCCTACAGTGGTCTGGCGAACCAAGGCTATGACCACCAGCCGAGATCCATTTCCGCCAGTGGCGACCCGGCCCACATCGTCATGCCACGAGTGCATCGCGTGGCCGCTCTGCTTGATCGCTGGTGGCTGGGCATCCACCATGGTGCCATCGATGCCGACCATCTCGACTACTATCTCGACGAGTTCACTTTCCGATTCAATCGCCGCCGTTCGCAGGCTCGTGGCCTGCTTTTCTTCCGACTGCTCCAGCAGGCGGTGCAGCACGAGCCGGTCCCCTAGTCGGCGGTCATCGCAGCCTCGGAAACCAAATGTAGGGGATACGAGAGCGAAGTGGATACCCAGTTTCTTCAATTGACCTCTCGAAGGTCGGCACTACAGAGCGCCGAACGGAAGGACGGTGTGCCGGCTGTCAGGCGGAGATTCGCGGCGCGGGCTGTGCCGGCAAGGTCATGGCGAACTGGTGCAGCAGTAGTTCATGATCCTTCTTCGGCCGGGTGTGGCGCGGCAGGACGAGATGCTGGCCGTCGGCGGTCGGCAAATGGACGTCTACCATCTGGATGGTGGCGAAGCTCTCCAGGATGGCGCGCGGGGTGAGGCCGCAGGCGTGCGGCCGGGCGAGGTTCTTGAGGGTGACGAGCAGGCAATAGGCGATGAAGGAGACGAAAATGTGCGCCTCGATGCGCTCCTCGCGCTGATGGAAGATGGGACGGATCGCGAGGTCGTGCTTGAACGCCTGCTCGATCTCGATGAGTTGCATGTACAGGCGCCACAGCGTGGCGGGGTCTTCGGCGGTCATGTTGGAGCGCAGCAGATAGCGGCCCTCGCGTCGGCGGACCTGGCGCAGCCGGTCGCGTCGCAGGCGGGATGAGAAGCCGCGCGCGGCAAGTTCCTGGTCGGTCTCGGGCACACCGATGTCGACCAGGCTCCAGGCCCGGCCCGCCTCCTTCTTGGCGGCGCCGAGCTTGAGCATGAGCTGATCCCGGCTGTTGGACTGGCGTTGCAAATCGCCCAGTCGTCGCCACAGCTTCTTCAGCCGGCGCCGGCGCATGCCGCGTTCCTTGAGCAGCCGCCCCTCGCTGCGCACCAGGACGTACAGCTCCCTCTCCTCGGTCAGGAGCTTGACCTCCACGGACTGGCGCACCTCTTGCCAGGGCAGCTCCAGAAAGGCCTTCTCCAGCCGCGTCAGCCGCCCCTTCGGCGTGCCGACCAGATAGCGCACCGGCGCATCGCCCTCACGCATCGAGGCCAGCGTCTCTTCGGTGGGAATGCCCCGGTCCATGATCCAGACCCGGTCGGAGCGGCCGTATTGGCGTTCGATCTTCTCGAGAAAGTCCGCCAGCGTGGTCTGGTCGGCGGTGTTCCCCGCCATCACCTCGTAGGCCAGCGGGAAGCCCTCGGGCGTCACGATCAGTGCGATCACCACCTGTACGCAGTCCGGGCGCTTGTCGCGGCTGTAGCCGAACCGGCGCTTGTCCTCGCTGCGCGGGTCGCTCTCAAAATAGGTGCTGGTCAGGTCGTAAAGCAGGACATCGAAGCGCGCATCGAACAGCGCGGCCCAGCGGCCTCGCAGATATGAGAAGAACGCCTGCTTGTGCGCCAGCAGCTTGTCCAGACAGCGATAAAAAGTGTCGTCGGCGATCGCCCGATCGCAGCCCAACAGATCGCGCAACGCGCTGTGCTCGTACCAGTGCCGGTGAAGACGCCACTCGCTCCCCGGGTCGATCAGCCGGTAGCACACCTGGATCTTCAGGATGTCCAGCCACCGTGTGCCCTGCCGGCTCGGGGGCAGGCGCGGACCCCAGAACCGGTCGAGATCCAGGCGATCCCACAGGACGAGGGCCAACCAGCAGGCCCCCCACTGGCGCGGATCGCGCAGCTCCACATCCTTCACGTTGATCCGGACCACCTCGCAGCCCAGCGCCGGCGCCTCCCGGTCCTCGGGAAACAGCGCCATCTGCCGAGCCCCCGACTTGCCCTCCAGGACCTCGATCGAGCGGCACCACGCGGCGCGCTGGCTGTCGTTGATCTCGCCGAGATAGAGCACATGGTGCTGAACCACCCGGCCGCCGCGGACCCGGACGTTCTCCACCACGCTCCAGTAGCGGTGCTCCTTGCCGTCCTTGAAGCGTCTCTTGCAGCGCACGAACATGGGCGAATCGTCGGCCGCTGCGGCATCGCGATCAAGGGGGTAGGTCGGCACTACACGGGCTTCCAGGGGACCAAAGCCCGGAAATCCGCCACTCTCGATCCCGAAAATCGTCAAATTAGCCGAAAGACGTGCCGAGTTGCGGAAGTCGGGTTAGTCGAAGTGCCGGCATCGCCCCCGGTGCGTACCAGCGAGCTTCTCAGCACATCGATGAAGTGCGCGAGTTTGTCAACGCGTCACACATCGCCTTCGCCGCAATCGATGCCTGCCACGCATACCGATCACGAGACAGTAATGGACGCGAAATACTGTACGGCACGAGGGACCGATGTCCCGGAGTCAAAGAGCCGAGTGTACGGATTTAGGCGCCGAGGCATCGGCGCTGTGCCGGTGTCTCACGCGGACGCATACAAGTCCTTGCAAATTTAGTATTGACGCGGAATCGATCTGGCTGTGTCTCGAAAGTGGTGGAAATTGGTTTTGGCGCCTCTCCGAGCGGGTTGAGTTTTGCGGCGGTCAGGCCGCGCGGTCAAGGGTTTCGTCGGCGATTAGCTGATCGAGGGTTTCCCATCCATCGACTTTGCGCATCTGGATTTGGCCGCAAGCGAGGAGCGCCCAGAGGAGCATCGGCACTGTTTCGGGACACGGCAGCACGGTCTGTGTTTTGATCCGGCGCTTGAACTCCTCGTTGAGACGCTCAATGGCGTTGGTCGTTCGGGCTGATTTCCATTGGCTCTTGGACAGGCGCGTGAAGGTAAAGAGCTTGTCGCCCGCTTCTGCGAGGCTGTCCGCGACGGCCCTGCATTTCAGCCGCCACTTGCGGACAAACGCCTTGCGGCGGGTTTCCACCTCGGAGGCAGTGTCGGCATAGATCATATCGCGGTAATCTTCGCTCAGCTCGTCATGCATGTTGGGCTGGTCTCGAGATCGGCTCGCAAAAGGGGCCGGAATGATTGCGCCGACAGTCGCCGACTTCGAGCGCGGCAACCGCTCCACTTATGCCCGTACCCTCCGAGATGTTCGCGAGGCGTTGGAGCGGGGAGGTATCGAGTTTCTGGACTCGGACAACGGCGGGGCCGGCATACGCCTACGCCCGCGGATATGGAGGCTTACACCGATCGATTTGAAACCCGATGATTGGCTAAGAAGCACTCACAAGAAAGAAGTCTTGTTGCGAGCGGATGGCGAAGATCAGGCCCGGGACTTAGCCGCCGCCGCATTTGATCAAGCCGCAGGTAAAGACTTGGGCTCACCGTTGCCGACAAGACCTTGGTTGCAGCCCGCATTAGTGAAATGCGAAACCGTCATTGACGGAGAGCGTTCGCATGTTGGCCCGCCCGGCATTTTTGAGCCTCAGGACGAGACGCGGGAAGACCTACTCATACAGGAGTAGTGCCCGCAAATAACACACTGTCGTACCTTGAATAAGTAAGACAATGTCTTATATATTCTACATGACTCGCACGGTTAAGGTTGTTCGTACCAAAGAGTTTGAGAAGACAGCTAAGAAGCTGTTGGGCGCGGATGAGATCGCGCAGCTTGTCGAATACCTGGCTACATTCCCCGACGCGGGAAGCCTCATTAAGGGGACGGCTGGGGCACGTAAGTTGTATTGGGCCTTGCCGGGTACGTCGAAGCGTTCGGGCTCACGGGTGATCTACTTTCACTACAGCCCGGACTTTGTTGTGTACCTGTTCTCGATCTACAGCAAGGCCGACAAAGCGGACTTAACCAAGCGAGAAGAGAAGGATCTGAAAGACACCATCACCGCGCTCAAGCAGGCGCACAAAAAGCGAGTGAGAAAATGAGTACCGTTGGACAGAGCATCTTAAGGGGCGCTCGAGAAGCGCTGGCCTATGCCGAGACTGGCGACAGTTCCGGTATTGCGGCCGTTACCGAGGTCGCCGTTCCCGATGAGATCAACATCAAGGCCATGCGTAAGAACCTTGGCATGACGCAGCAGGATTTTGCGAGTTCGTTTGGTTTGGACTTGTCAGCATTGCGTGCCTGGGAGCAAGGCCGGCGTAAGCCCGATCGATCGGCACGGCTCTATCTTATGGTGGTCAGCCACAACCCTAATGCGGTTCGAAGCGCGTTGGCCGGGTGACAGAAGATAGTTTGGGCGGGGCACCGCCGTGGCTTTTTCTTCTGGAGCATCACTGGGAGGCTTGGCGGGAGAACGAACTTGCCAAAGGACGCGACCCCGACCCCTACATCGAACAAAAACTCGGGGAAGTCGATCTGTGGCCGCCCAAGGTTCCGCTAGAAGATCTAGGTCCGTTGCTGGAGTTTGTTAATTTGTCTGTGCCCCCAAGGCTCGACTTCAGGGAAGAGAACGGACGGGCCCTCGCCGTTGTCGGGTGCGTTTTTCTTCCGGTAACCGTTCACAGCGGCATCGAGCAAGCCGGCAGGTAGGCCGATTTCTTTCGCCTTCTTCTTCCGTAGGCGCCCGTACTCAATGAACGACAACGATGCCAGCTCCTTAAGCGTCGCCTCTTCGTCAAAGCCGTCCGCCCGCTCGACATCCTGCCCATCGTATTTGTCCTCGATACTCATACTCGGTACTCCGCAGGCGTTGCCTTGAGTTGGTCGTTGAAGTCACCAAACTCCGTCTTCGGAAAAACCAACCAAGTCGGCTTCCCTTGTTTCTCAAACTCGCGTGCCGCTTCGCGCGCCAGCTTTCGGCCGGCGTCGCCGTTGTCGCCGAATATGACGATGTGCGTTGTTTGGTCTGGGATAACGAAAGTCTTGAGGTTAGAGCCGCCAGCAGTGGCCCAAACCGTGTCGCCGAATAACTCAGCGGCGCTCAGCGCGGTTTCTACACCCTCAGCAATGCCAAGCTGCTTACTCGCGTCACCAAGCTCGACCCTACCGCCGCGTTTTGGTCCCCGCGTTTTCTTCGCGGGTAGGCCATCGAGTAACTGCGCCTTACCGTTACCGTCGTGCTCGAGATAGATCAACTCAGCGGCGATCGTTTCACCAGCGCCGTTGGTTATCCGGCAAACGACAGCGGGCCATTCACCAATAGATTCCCACTTGCCGTTGTCGCCCTGCCGCCAATACGCCAACGACGGATGAAACCGAATTGCTGGCGGTAGAGGTATCGATATATTGCGGGCTTGGCGGAAATAGACTTCGCCCGTGGCGCCTTCGATCGGCTGGGTTTCGCTCAGTAGGCGCTGAACCTTCTCACGGGCTTTGGCTTCGGCCGCTGAATTGTCGCGGCGCCGCAACACTCTTGGTTTTGAAACCTCGCGCTGGCGCGAAAGTTTGTCGAACTCCTGGAGCAGCCCCTGGCGCCTAAGCTCGGCCTTTACGTCCTTCCAATCGCAACCGCCAAAACAATGGGTGAATACGTCGTTATCGAAGTCCCAAACCTTCAGCCCCGGCTCCTTGCCGTCGTCATGAGCAACGCATTGCACCATTCCGTAGCTGCCGAGCCATGTGCCCTTGAGGGCTTTGGTAATCGATTGGGCGGTCATCACTAAAACTCGTAGTGACCTTTGCGCGCTGCCGGCTGATCCTCTTGCGGATCATCTTTACCAACGTCGCGTTTCTCTAATTCGGTAACGAAACCCCCTAGCCACGCATGAGCGGCCTTGATGGCATCCAGTTTGCCGGCGAAGTCAGCCGCAATTTGCTTGTGGTTGGCGTCCAATAATTCCGACGGTGACGCCGTAACCTCTTCGAAGATCTCGAGGATGCGTTCAACGTCGTATGCCTGCATGGAAGTTTTTAATTTTGCGGTCTTTGCGCGCTCTTCCTCTAACGCCGCGCCTTCGAGAGGGAGCCGCCCCGACGACCAAAACTTTTTTACTTGCCGAAAGTCCTTGGCGTCTCCGCGCTCAACCATATTCACGGCTTCGCGCTGATACGTGCGGTTGATGCTGGCTAATGCGTCGAGCTCAACACCCTTGTTGGCAGCGGGCATCGCCTTGACTGTTTCCATCACCGATGGATCGATATGGGTTGCACGTCTGATCGATTGGTTGATTGATTGCTTGCTGCGCCCCAATTTTTCGGCGGTCGCAGCGGCGAACTCTTGTTGATGTTGCTCTTTGGTGGAAAAACTTCTTCCACCTAGAGCTTCGACTTGGGCCTTCTCGTCCAGAAGATCCTGACGTTGTGATATCGCGCGATCCCGATCGACTTCGGTCGCGCAATCCTCGATTGATCCGTCCAAGCCATCGATCCGCTGCTCGATTTTACGGACCCGATCCCGTTGCGCCTCGAAAATCTGTTTTCGCTCATTTAGGTGTATTGCTTCGTCCGCTTTCGACAGCCCGGCGCGCATCAGATTTTCGTCGATCTCCCAGAGCCGACGACCGAGATCGTCCATGTTTGTTGTTTGAGTCGGTATGCGATCCCACCCCAACAACTTGGCGGCCTCGATGCGGTGTTGCCCGGCTACCAGTTGGTAGGCTTGTCCACATTCATCTCTTGGTCCGGCGAATACAGTTATCGGATGTCGCAGGCCAATTTCGGACACTGATTCGGCAAGGACTTTCACTTTGCCTTCATCGATCTGGCGGAGACGATTGCCGATGTGGATGGCGTCGATGTCGACATCGGTCATGCCGCCGCCGCCTCATCGATGCCGACGACATCGAGCCATGAAAGGTTGGATCGCTTCCGAATCTCATCAGCCGTTGAGTAATCGCCAACCCGAAGGTTCTCGGCTATCGCTCTCCGAGCTAAATTTTCAACAGCTTGCGCAAGGGCGCGAGAGATCGGAACGGGCCGCTCAAATCGACGACCGTCACTTAGTTCAAACTGGAAATGCTCAGGGGATAGATGTATATTCATCTTGTCTGTATCCAATCTTCAAAGCCACAGATTCCGAAACGCCCGGCATTCGCACTGTCGGGCGTTTCACGTGGGTGGGGATGGTGTGAGCCATCAAGCGGCCTGTTGCGGCCCTTGATCGTGGGTGTGACGCCGCACCCGCTGGTCGGCGTGCTCTTTCAAGTCGATCCGCCTGTAGCGAATAACGGATGGCGACAGCCTGACGTAACGCGGCCCGCCGCCTTTCTGCCTCCACCGCTGAAGGCAGCGATCGGTTAAGCCCAAGAACTCAGCAGCCGCTCGTTCATCAATCAGCGAGTGCCAATAGTCGGGGTCGTTGTCGGAAAGCGGGGCGGCTACAGCCGTCTGGGTACGTTGCTCCATACTGTGCTCCTTCGCATCGCAAACTGAGTGCGTCGGAGCGCAAAGTGCCGCCGTCTAGAGGAGGTTAAAACACTAATTAACTACTTTTTCGGCAATCGCGATCGGGCGATGTCATCTGCCGTAATACCGCCACGTTTGACTAGATTGCGAGCAGCTATTGCTGGATCAAAGCCATGAGCTTCTACATCGGCAAGAGTTTGCCGGTAGGCCCCGATTTGGTCCTTGTCTGCTTCCCCTTCTTCGCAATCCTTCCGCCAGTTCATAACGGTCCGCGCTTCGATGTTGGCCGCCTTCCTATTTAAGGTTCAATGCCCCACCGCCCGGGCCGTTATCCTGGCAGCAACATCCTTAGCCTCCCCGGAGCGCATCCACAGCTCCATCATGGCGGCTATGACCCCTTTTTTATATTGGTCATCCAGCGGCGCGACTCGCCTACCGCTCCCGAGATTCGCAGGCTTAAGCAAGGGCGTTGCACGCCCCTCGATTGCATCACTCATCGCAACAGCTAGAGCTCGGATGGGTTCTCGAAGATGTTCGGGCACGTCGATATCAGCTAAGTGCACCTCGACGGCCGCCAGGGCCAAGCCAGCACCCTCTTGCTTGCCTCCCGTCAAATAGGTCAGCGCAGCGAACTCCAGGGAGCTAATGAGATAGGGGAGACTTTCGGCGACCTTTTCCAGGTCGATCACAACAGCCTCTTGATCGTCGTTGTCGTGCCCGTCATCTTCGGTCACGAATCACCCACCTGTTTACCAGCAACGGCCATAACCCGTTTGCCGTGCTCTTCCATCACGTCACGAACGCTGTCTTGCGAAAGGCGCGCATAAATCAGTGTCGTTGAAACACTGCGGTGCCGGAGCGCTTCCTTGACCTTGTTCAGGTCAACATCGGCGCCACTTAGCCAAGATCCAACGGTTCGGCGCAGGTCGTGTAGTCGCACATCAACCAGACCGGCGGGTAACTCGATATCCTGCTTCTGAGCGGCCTCTACGATTTCGTCGTAGGTAGGATCGCGGCCTGAGGCGTTTCGCAGATTCGCGATGGTGCCGTAGGCGGGACAATTCTTATCATCGGACCAAGCGGCCACGGTCGCAGCCTTGCGAACAGCACGCCACCGTTTGTCAATATTAACGATAGGTTTTGTGGGTTTTGATCCCGGCAAGATATAGGGGTTTTTCACCATAGCCGGCGTTGCTTCGAGTATGGCGATCGCCGGACTGCTGAGTGGCACAGATTGTTCTTCTCCGGCCTTGGTGTCGGGTAATCGCAAACGCTTAGCGGTCCAGTCGATATCCTCTCGTTTTGCGTTCAAGAGCTCCGTTTTTCGAAGACCCACCAACATGTACAACCACAGGGCCGATCGCACGTAGATGTTGGACTGATCGTCGATCGCAGCCGCGAGGTATGGGAACTCTTCGGGGGTAACCCATCGTTTGCGTTGATGCTCGGGGAACTTGCGGATGCCCTCCGCTGGGTTCTCGCCGTTAAAGTCGATACTTGGCCATAGCCTGGCTTGTTTGAACACCACACGCAGTAGATCCAGAGTTCGGTTCGCCTCGTAGGGCCGCGTTTCACCAATCGCATGGTGGAGGGCCTCCACATCCTCGCGCGAGATCGCCGAGACCTTTCTCCGGCGCCAGGAGTTCGGAATGTGACGCTTTAAGCGTCCCTCGTCAGTCTCCCAAGTCTTTTTGTGGATCTTTGCGTAGTCCTCGATGAATTGGTCGGACAACTCTCCGAACGTCTTAGCCGCGTCAACGCGTTTCTTCTCTTCAAGGGGGTCGGCACCCTCCCGAACCTGAATTCGTACCTTGCCGGCCCTCTCGCGGGCTTCGTCCAGCGTGTAATCAGCACCAACCCGCCCAAGCACCATGAGACGCTTTCGTCCCTGTTGCCGATAAGACAAGACGAACGCCTTCTTGCCGGTTGGATAAACGCGAACGCCAAAACCAGGCACAGCATCGTCCCAACGGACGTCCCATCCGCCGCGATACGTGAAGCTGTCGATTGAGCGCTTAGTGAGTTTCAAAGCCGAGTGACCAATAAGTGACCACGCGGCATAGTACTACGACGTATGAGTGTGGTAAACGGTTCGTCCCAGAAGCCTTGAAATCAGCCGTATTGTCCGGGTTATCGCAAAACTAGGGGTAAGCCGTTCGCGTGCGGCCATTTGAATGGCATTCAAGAGGTCGGGGTTCGATTCCCCCTGGCTCCACCAGATTTTCGGGGGTTTGGCTCAGGCCAAGCCCCCGGTTTCTTTTCAAGTCACCCTGGCCAAATAATGCAAGCCACATCAGGAGCCGGTTACGGATCATCGATTGTGAGTTCGATGATAAGCCCGGTCGTTGCCCAGTTGGTCAGGGGTTGATCGGGTTGCCAGTTTTGGTAGCGGCCAGCGAGGCGTTCTCTCACCGGATGCTGGCGCGAACGATCTGGTCTCGCGGTGGCGCGCCAGCGCTGTGAGCCGATCTCGATATCGACCGTTGGATCGGCAAGCAGGTTTTTGACCCAATCCGATCGGTTGTCGCCGCCGGATATCAGATAGATCCGCTGGTTGTGCACCGTGAACCAGATTTCTATCCGATGCGGTTTGCCGGTCTTCCTGCCCGAGGTCGTGAGGTACAAGTACTGATGCTGTTCGAGCTCTGCGGTGATCTGAGGGCGGTTCGACATCTGGTTTGTTCGGCGCGCTCCGGACGTTGTGCTGCCTATTCCATACTCAGGAAAAGGCCGCGACAACCTCGAATCTTGGCGACGTTACAGCAGCCCAACTTCCTCGCGATCAGCGGTAACAGGACGCATCCTGTCAGGACTGGTCTAGCGTGCAGTGTTCTCGTGCGAACAACCGGCTTAGGTACCCCTGGAGATTCGTAAATCCCTCGAGATAGCCAAACTTTCGCCCGCCGTTGACGGTGTAGCCGGCAATAATATCGGCGACGCTGAATTGATCATCGACGAGGTAGTCGGCTGCCCCTAGGGCGGCGTCCATGGCGGCGGCACCACGTTTGAACATTGCCTCGTTCTGTTCAAGACATGCGGTATTGCGCCGCTCTTCGGGCAGAATGAAGGTGTTGAGCTGGTTGGGCCAGAGCCAGGCTTCCATCTCGGTCAGCGTGAACGAGGTCCACTGGTCATGCAGGGTTCGGGCCCAAGTGCCGGGCATTGCCACGAGGTTTTTCGCAGGTACGAGATCGGCGATCGCGGTCGAGATCGCCACCGACTCGAACAGCGGCTTGCCATCGATCTCGGCGGCTGGGAGTTTGCCGAGCGGTTGAATTTTTTTGACCTCGTCGCTGCCAATTCCCTGCGGGCCGTTGTTGATCGACTCATAGTCGAGTCCGGCTTCGAGCAGCGTCCATCGGCATCGAGCCGAGCGGGTGGGTTCAAATTCATACAGTTTGATCGTTGCCATCGTCGCCATCCTCCTCTGCGTGTCGGCTCATGTCGCGGTCGAACGAGAGTTAGCACTCTCTACTTCTAAGACGATCGAGGGGTCCGAGAATCGACCGGCGTCGCGGTAAGGATTTGTTAATTGGTTAGTGGAAGGATGCGAATGCGCCGTGCCGGGCGAGTGACTTAAATGGTCGCACCAAAGGAGAACTATCGTGACCTTTTCAATTAATACGAACCCCGGCGCTTTTGTCGCGCTTCAGCAACTCAACAAAACCACCAGCCAGCTCGAGGTCACCCAACTCCGGATCACCACCGGCTTGCGGGTCAACGGCCCTAAGGATGATGCCTCCAACTTCGCAATCGCGACGCGCCTGCGAGGCGATATCAAGGGTATCGAATCGGTCAAGATCGCCCTCGCTACCGGCGATTCGATCGTCAATGTCGCCATTTCAGCCGGTAAGTCGATCGCCGACTTGTTGACGGACATGAAAGCGAAAGTCGTTCAGGCCAACCAGGCCGGCCTGGACTCGGCTTCACGCACGGCCCTGAACAACGACTTCACGTCGCTGCGTGAGCAGTTAACGACGATCGTCGTGTCCGCCGAGTTCAACAACACGAACTTGATCACGTCGGCAGCCACCAACCTCACCGTTTTGAGCACGGTCGACGGCAGCACGATCACCGTCAGCGCTCAGGCTATGGATACCAACTCGCTCGGCATTAGTACCGCCGTTCTCAACACCAGCGCGGGCGCTTCGAATGCGCTGACTCAGATCAATACCGCGATCAACCTGGTCGCCGATAAATTGGCCTCGCTTGGTTCGTCGGCAAAGCGGATCGAGGTCCAATCCGAATTCACCCAGCAGCTTATTGATATCCTCAAAGAGGGTCTCGGTAATCTGGTTGATGCAGATCTCGCCGAGGAGAGCGCTAAGCTCCAGGCCCTTCAGATCAAACAACAGCTCGGTGTGCAGGCACTGGCAATCGCCAACGCCGGCCCGCAGAGTATCTTGGCACTATTCCAGTAGAGGTCGGGTCCGCGGTTCCAGCCAGCGATTCCGATTAAGCCCCTTTGGCGTGAGCCGACGGGGCTTTTCTATGCCCGGAATCTCTTTTCTATGCTCGGAATCTCTTTTCTATGCGCGGAATCTCTTGGGACCAGCGGCGCGTCGATCCGCCCGGCTTTATCGGAGATCTCGCTTGGCCTATTTTGGGTAGGCTTCGAATTATTCGGGCAGGCCACGGGTGGATTATGAAGTTCAAGATCGAATACTGCGTCGTTTGAAACTACGAACCGCGCGCTCTCCGTGCGAGAGACAGGCTGCTCGGTAAATCGGCTGACGAGGTCGAACTCATCAAAGGCGCGAATGGCGTTTTCGAAGTTTTCGCCGATGGCCAGTTGGTGTTTTCAAAAAAGGAACTCGGTCGATTTCCGACCGATGAGGAAATCGACGCGCTCATTGTCGCGTAGCGCGACCACTCGAAGCGCCAGGCCAATCAGGTCGACGCTCCAATCCGAGGTGTGGGCCCGCCGAGCGTGTGATGCCGGTCACTGACATCAGCACCCCTACCAACGTATGACAGGCGTAACGTCGCGGTCGCGACAATAAACCGCCCAAAGGACGGGGGAATATGGACGACATCGATGGCCTCAGCGGTGCCGCCTTCTTAATCGCTCGATTTGGTCCGCAAGCACCGGTGCGGGCCGCCCTATTCCGCGCACGGTTGATCGCAGACGGCGACGCCGATGGTGCCGACCAGCTGCAACGCGTCCAGAATGTTATCGATCAACTGATCGCGCGAGCCGTCGCCCGCCCGCCCGAACCCGCGGTCGCCCGAGTCTAGCGACCAGTCTGATGCTCGCGTTAATTCGCGCGCTTAAGTCTTGGCGGGGCAGCGGCGCGCCGGTCGCCTAATTTCGATGTCGCAGTGCTCCACTTAAATAGATTCCGACGAAAATCAGGGCGATACCAATCACGTGATAGAGGCGTAAGCGTTCGCCGAGCAGAGTAATCGCCAGCCCAGTCGTGATTACGGGCATCAAGTTGAACATCATGCCGGAGCGGGCCGAGCCAATGTGAGCGATGCCCACATTGAGGCAGACGAGCGCCAAGATCGACGCAAAGACGCTGAAATAGGCGATCGCGGCGACCGTGTCCAAAGTGAGCGGTGTCGACGCCGCACCGAGCAGGTATTCGGCACCGTAAAGCATCGCGAGAAAGGGTAAGGCGGTTAGCGTCAATGCCATGAACGCAACGAACGGATTGATCTCGGTGGTCAGGCGATTGACCAAGATGTTGTAGTAGGACCAGCATACAAACGCGAACTGCAGCCACAGATCGCCCGGCACGAACGCCAGCGCTAACAGCCGGTTGAAGTCGCCGCGCATGAGAATGGCCAGCACACCAAACGTCGCCACAATCAATCCGATGACCTGTCGGCGAGATACACTTTCGCCGGCCAGTAACCAGGCAAACGCAATCGTCAACGCCGGCATTGTCGAGTTGATAAAACCCGCGTTAAGTGCGGTTGCGGTCTGCAGTCCGACGTAAAGCGCGGATTGGCCAAGTACCACCTGCAGCAGTGCCAGAACGAGAAACAATTTCCAGTTCCGGCGCAGTAGCGGCCACTGGCGGATAAACGGCCGCGCCACAAACGGCGCAAGCACGATCGCGGCACCCATGCTGCGCCAAAACACCAACGCCATCGGCGAGATGTCGTTATGAACGGCGCGGGCGACGACGTGATTCCCGGCGTAGAAACCAACCGTTAGGATCACCAGGAAATACGGAGCCCAGGCATGTTGACCGATGAAGCCGCCGCGGCCAGCGGGCTCGCGCGGCTGGGAACGGTCGGTCACGGGCGATCCTTCGAAGCAACCCGGTGGGGCCGATTGGTCAGGAATACGCCGGCGCAGACCAGCACCAGGCCGATCAGATGATAAGCCTCCAGCGTTTCATCCAGAACGACGACAGCGAGCAGCGCGGTGAAGATCGGAATGAGGTAATTGTAGGCGCCGGATCGACCAGGGCCCAAACGGCGGATGCCGATGTTGAAGAAGATCAACGCCAGGATCGACCCGAAAATTGCCAGATAGAGAACCGTGAACACGGTTGGCACGTTGAAGGCGGTGTAGCTGTTCCAAATTAGAATCTCTGCGGCGTAGCAAGGGGCGAGCGCGACGATCGCGGCCAGCGTCGTCGTTTCGAACAGGACCATGGGGCGCAATTCGTGCGGCGCCCATTTGATCAGAATAAAGAAGCCTGCCCAACTCAGCACACCAAGCTGCACCAGCAGATCGCCGGTGACGAAATCCAGTCGCAGTAGCGCCGCCAGATCGTTGCGCACGATCACCACGAGCGCGCCACACAATGCGACCGCCAGTCCAACGATTTGGGTCATGCGTGTGGGATCGCGGAGGAAAACCCAGGCCAGCAGGAAGATCAGCGCCGGTTGGGTGGCGGTAATCAGTCCGCCATTGATTGCGGTCGTTGAATGAAGACCGAGGAAAAAGGGGATCTGGCCCAACACAGATTGCGAAACGCCGATCAAGAGCATCAATTTCCAATGCCGCAGAGCCAGCGGTAGATGGACCATGAAATCGCGGTAGACGAACGGCAGGAGCAGGATAAAAGCGGCAACGGCTCGCCAAAACGCCATCCCGGCGGGGGGTACCTCGGCGTGGTAGACCCGACCAAAAATCACCGAGATCGCGAGGAACACAATCGCCAGCGTCATCAGCAAGTGGACGTGCCACTCGGGACCGGTGGCGGCCGGTGAGCCTTGTGAGGCGTTCATATGCGCCCCTTGTGGCTGGCGAGAAACACCCCCAGGGTGACAACCGCGAGGCCGAAGAAGTGGTATGGCTGAGGCGCTTCGCCGAGAACGAGAATAGCCAAGAAAGCAGTGAAAACCGGAAGCATATAGAGGTAGACCCCGACCCGGGCGGGGCCCATCTTCGAAATCGCCGTGTTTAGGAAAACGATCCCAAGGATCGACGCGAAGATCGCGAAATACAGAACCGTCGCTACCGTGGGTGGGTCAAATCTCATGTGCTGATCGAACCATAGCAATTCAATTGCATAAAGCGGGGGTATCACCAGCGCTGTTATCGCGACAATCCCAAAGAACGTGACGAACGGATCGAGGTCGCGCGACAGGCGCGGGATCGTGACGTTGTAGAGAGCGAAGCTGACCATCGCCAACTCAACGAGAATATCACCCGGCGCGAACGACAAACCCACGAGCACGTCGATGTCACCGCGCGCGACGATTGCCAAGGCGCCCAGGGCCGCGATTGTCAGGCCAACAAATTGGCGCGAGCGAATGGTTTCACCGATCAATAGCCATGCGGCGACGACGGTCAACGCCGGCTGGGTCGCCATCAGCACACCGGCGTTGAGCGCGGTCGTGGATTTCAATGCCGATAGCAAAAGCATATGACCGGTCACTGCCTGGAGCGCGCCGAGCATCAGCAAAATGCGCCAATTGCGCCACAGCAGCGGCCACTGACGGCGAATACGCGGCGCGAACAACAGGCCCAGTATTGTGACCGCGACCAAGGTGCGCCAGAACACCAATCCGATCGTTGGGATATCAGCGCTGACGGCGCGGCCGAGAACGATATATCCGGACACCATCAACATGCTGAGCAGCAAGAGAACCGCCGGTGGGGCGAGTCCCAGCGAGCTGCCTGGGTTCACGCGGTCGGGCTGGCGGCTAGGTCCCATCAGCGGGCGGTTCTGCGGTCAAGCGCCGCGAGACGATTTGCGGCGTTGCAGGCTCACCATGTAAACACCCACACTCACCACCATTAAGCCAACGACGTGATAAGAACGAAACGCCTCGCCGAGCAGCATCACCCCAAGCAGGCTTGTGAACAGTGGCATCAGAAAGAAATAGGATCCGGCCCGCGCCGGTCCGAGCCGGGCGATGCCGATGTTGACGAAAGCTAGCGCGATCACAGTCGCCACGATCGTGTAGTAAGCAACGGTCGCGATCGTGATCCAATCGAGCGCCATTTGCTGCTCGGCATAGGCAATTTCCCAGCCATAGAGCGGGATGGTCGAAATGGTGGTCGCAACCATAATTCCGAACAACACGACGAAGGGATTGAGCCGCACCGCTGCGTGTTTCACGACCGCGTTGTAGAACGCGAAGCTGATCATGGCCACTTGCAGAAGCAGATCGCCGATCCTGAAATCAAGCTCCAGCAAGACGTCGATGCTGCCGCGAGAAATAATCGGCACGACCCCGATTATCGCGATTATCAGTCCGAAGATCTGCCGGCTAGACAGCGTATCTCTGAGAAGTATCCAGGCTGCAAAGGCGGTGAGGGCGGGCTGCGTCGCCGAGATCAAACCGGCATTCACCGCGGTCGTGGACTGCAATCCGTAGAGCACGCAGACGTGGCCGGTGATTCCCTGCAGGACCCCAAGGAGGAGTATTCGCCGCCAGCTTTCGCTGAGAATCCGCCATTCGCGGGCCAGCGCGCGCCAGAAAAAAACGGCGATGACGATTGCACCAATCAAGCTACGCCAGAACACCAAGCCGATCGCCGGAACATCGGCATGAATCGCCCGGCCCATGACAAAATAGCCGGCAATCATCCACATGCTTAGAAACAGCAAAGTATGGGGAAACCAGGCGGCTTCAGAAAATACCGCGCCGCCACCCGGCGTACCGGATTTCGATTGCATCAGGATGCGGCCGTTGAAGCGGCTAGGGCGTGTGATCCAGGGGCGTGGGACGGCCGAGTCGAAGCAAACTTGAAACGACTTAGCCCTGCGGACCGGTGCGCTCGGTCTGCTTTCGTAGGCGTCGCGTCAGCAGTTTGATCAGCGCATAGACGAGAAGATCCGACTGCGACAGGCTGGCATCGAGTTCTTGCTTGGTGATAACCGCACAGGCGGTTTGCTCGCCCGCAATTGCCGTTGCGGAACGCGGTTTGTCGTCGACCAACGCCATTTCGCCGACGAAGTCGCCGCGCCGCAGCGTATCCACGACCACTTCCTGTCCATCGTGCGATGATGTGACGACGACGATCCCATCGTGGATGATATACGCCCGGTCGGCGACAGCACCCTGTTCGAAGATTACGTCGCCTTTGTTAAAGGTAACGGATTCGAGATCGTCGATCCCTGTCACCCGTGGCTCCCTGAATTTGGTTTGTTCGGCACCAGAATACCCATTTCGCGTTGCCGCGGTCCATAGTCGTGCTATTGGCCTTGCGAGGGGCGCCCTTGATAATGGTTTGACGCATCGGCGCAGCGATATTCGGAGAGACGGCATGCGGCACTTGGATACGCTGGCGATTGGCGATATTCGCATCACGAGGATCGTTGAACTCGAGGGTCCGCTCTACGATCCGCCTGCTCTACTGCCTGACGCCACCGCCGAAGCATTGGCACCATACGCCGAGCGGCTGGCGCCCAGGTTTTACGATGCGGCGGCAAACAAACTCGTCTCGTCGATGCATTGTTTTCTCGTTAGAACCCCGCACCACACAATCTTCGTCGATACCTGCATCGGCAATGACAAGGAGCGCGGTGGTCACAAGAACGTCCACATGCGGAAGGGGTCATTCCTCGACGATCTCGCCGGGCTCGGTGTCGCGCCCGAGGCGGTTGATTTTGTGCTCTGCACGCATCTCCACGTCGACCATGTCGGCTGGAACACGCGCCACGAAGACGGGCGCTGGGTGCCGACCTTTCCCAACGCCAAATATCTGATCAATCAGGCCGAACTCGACAACGCAATGCACGAGGCGAAAACCCGCCCGCACGCGGATCTCGGCGCTTTTGCAGACAGCGTTGCGCCGATTATGGAAGCTGGCCTGGTTGAGATCGTCGAGGCCGAATTCACGATGGACGACCGCTTGTGGATCGAGCCATCCCCCGGTCACACGCCGGGCCACGTTTGCGTGCGCCTGAAATCGGGCGATCAGCAAGCCGTCGTCAGCGGCGACGCGTTTCATCACCCGGTTCAATACGCCGAGCCCGCCTGGAACAGCAATTTTTGCATCCTGGAGGATCAGGCTCGCGCCACGCGACGGGCTTTTTTCGATCAGCATGCGGAAAGCGCGACGATCATTCTGCCCGGTCACTTCGCAACCCCGACCGCGGGTCGAATTGGCCGCGCCGGCGACGCGTTCAAATTTGTCGATATCGCGACATAAGCGCAGCGAGATAATCCAGGAAAAGCCAGCGGAATTCATGGCCGAAATCAACGAAACCATTCGCAAGTTCGGATTCCCCGACACCTTGCTCGGCGACTATGCGCATTGGGTTGTTTTGTTACGACCACAGCAGGTTACGGTCGGATCGCTGGTGTTGGCCTGCAAAGGCTCGGCCGCGAGCATGGCCGAGGTCCCTGCAGAAGCCTTTGCCGAGTTGCCAATGGTAACCGGTGACCTCCAGTCGGCCCTGAAGGCAGCCTTCGACTATGAAAAGATCAACTACTTGCTGCTGATGATGGTGGACCCCCAGGTTCATTTCCACGTCATCCCGCGTTATGGATCATCCCGCGAACTCGCCGGGCGCTCCTATGACGATCCGTTTTGGCCGGGACCGCCTGATGTTCGTCAGGCCCTCGACCTCGACCAGCAAAGTTTCGCGACGCTCTATGACGAATTGAAACGACGTTGGGGCCTGGGGCGGGTCGCTTAGATCGTTCGGTTTGCCGCCGGTATTGTGAACAGTTCCTGCGGCTCACGGACGCCGCGCAGCGCGTGTAAGCCAATCGATTCTCCAGCAATTGGCGAGTATTCGGCGAAGGTGCCCGACATCAGAAACCGCCGCTCCATGATCCGACAGTGACCTTCAATACGTGCGGCCTGGTTCACAGCCGGGCCGATCACCGTGAAGTCCAATCGATCGGCTGCGCCGATATTGCCGTAGCTGATATCGCCCATATGCAAGGCCACCCAAAAATCCATCTCCGGTTGGCCATCCTGGCGTCGCTCGAGATTGCGGTCGGCGGTCGCAACCAAGGCGCCGTCGATGGCGTGGAGTGCAGCGCTTGCCGCTTGGGCTTCGCCTCCCAACGCGTCAATTGGGAAGATCGCGAGCAGCGCATCACCCATGAATTTCAGAACTTCACCGCCATTGGCCTCGATCGGGCCGACGATGCGCTCGAAATGATCGTTGAGTAGCGAAATCAGAACATTCGAGGGGAGGCGATCGGTGAGATAGGTAAAGCCGCGTAGATCGCTGTACCAGATCGCGGCATTGATCGTTTCAGTGCTGCCGCGCTGGATCATGCCATCGAGAACCCGCTGCCCGGTTTTACGGCCGAGATAGGTACTCATCAGATTTTGTGCGATCCGTCGCACCGACAGTATTTCGACAACCGACGCCAGCGTCGGCACCAGCTCAGCCAGCCGCGTTAATTGATCTTCGGTAAATCCGCCCGGCGCCTTGGTCGCAAAGCTCACTCCGTAGCGCGCGCGATCGGAAAATGGCAGCGGCAGGATGAGATAGTCGGTGATCCCCTGTTCGTCCAAATCTTCGACAATCGGAAAATCGCGCGGACACGAGGGATCGGCGAGACGGCGTCGTATTCCGGGCGACCCCTCGAACACCAGGTGGATCGGGCTTATCAAATATGCTTCCGCCCGGGTGATGTCCTGACCGCGTTCGAACACGGTGACCTCGTCGCGATCGACGCGCCAGAAATACATCGACGCCAGAATCGTCGGGTGCAGGGTGCGCAGGAAAATGCCGAGTCGCTCGATCGGAATGTCTTCGGCCGGAAGGCGGGCGCCGAGTTCGCTCAAAAGACTCGGTATATCCGGGCAATAGCGCGATTCGTTGAGGAGCCAACTGGTAAGCGAGCTTTCGTCGGCGACCAGTGGCAACTCGGTTCCCGGCGCTTGGCCGTCGCCAGCGTCGACCGTCGCCGGTATTTCTTTCGCGACGCCGCGCTCAATGATGTCGAGACCACTCATCCCTTACGCCTTGGCTAATTGCGTGACGCGCCGATCGGCAGTTCGCGTACTCGCTGATATTCACCGCCGCTGAATATATCCGGATCCTTGAGATAGGCGATCAGCATATCGGTGGCGTCCAATCCCCAGAACTGGGCGCCGTTGACAACGCTGGTCGGAACGCCAAATACGCCACGAGCGGCTGCTTCATCAGTATTGCCGCGGAGTTGGGCTTTGACTTCAGAGTCACTCAAGGACTGGGTGACATCATCAATTCCAAGCCGAGTCGCGAGTTCGTTGACGCTTTCAGGATCGCCGACGTCGCGTCCTTCCTGCCAGATAAAACGAAAAATAGCTCGGATCGCCTGCGGGTCGTTGTCAAGCGCGATCGCCAACCGCAAGACCGCGAGCGAGTTGAACGGGTGTGCCGGCGGCATGATCAAGGAGATACCGCTCTGTTCTCCGAGCCAAACCCAATGCTGGTATGTGTGTTGACGCTTTGGCGCCAATTCTGCCGGGCCGATGTGACCGAAGTGGTTGAGCAATCCGGCAAACAGGATCGGCTTACAACGGACAGTCACATCCTTGGCAAGCCGATCGAGCATTTCGAACTGGAGGTAGGCGTATCCCGAGACGAAATCGAAATACCAATCGAGCTCCCTCATCGGTGTCCTCCCTTTCTCCCACGACATCGATCAACCGCAGAACGCCGCCTGCGTGTCAGCAGAAGTCTAACTGATATGTAGGTCGTAAGCCTGCGAACGCCAGGAACGGGATCGTGAATGGTCCCGTCGAACTCCCATGATAAATTTGGCGCAATTGTAGTGCCCTCATGCCAAGGGTGTACCAAGGTCTACGAAGGGTCCCGACATGTTTAAATTCGTCGCCGCGCTCGCGCTTGCCGCTGTCGTCATGGTCGCGACCGTTGCCGCGGACGCGCAATCAACCCAGCCCGACGTACCGATCGAGCAGGTCGTCCGTACCGCACTTTTTGCCGATCACGACCCGGCCCGGCGCGAAGCTCTGAAATTCCTAGTCGAACGCGGCAAGGACGACGTCGTGCCCGCGCTTATTCAGGCCCTGCGTTTTGTTGCTGACGGCGAAGGTCACATCCTGAAGTCGCTGCAAACGCTCGCCAAGGCCGAGATTGGCCGCGATTGGCACGACTGGATGTTGTGGCAAGAGGAGCACACCGAAGTGGCGGTGTTCGAAGGGTTCGACGCCTTCAAGGCCGATGTGATGGCTTGGCTCGATCCCAACTTTCGCAAGTTCCTCTATCGCGGGGTGAAGCACGAGATCCGCCTCGAGGAGATCGCTTGGGGCGGCGTAATGAAGGACGGTATCCCAGCGCTCACCAATCCCAAGCATATCAGCGCCGCCGAGGCCACCTATCTGGTTGACGACGAACTCGTCTTCGGTGTCGATATCAATGGCGACGCGCGGGCCTATCCATTTCGTATCCTGGATTGGCACGAGATGTTCAATGATGTGGTCGGCGGCGTGCCGGTTTCGCTTGCTTACTGCACGCTATGCGGCTCTGGAATCCTGTTCGATACGACGATCGAGGGCCGCGACCAACCCTTCGTGTTCGGCTCGTCGGGCTTTCTATTCCGCTCCAACAAACTCATGTACGACCAGCAAACGCTGTCACTGTGGAATCAGTTTACCGGACGTCCGGTCGTCGGCGAGCTGACCGGGTCGGGCATCGAACTCAAAGTGAGGCCGGTGACGATTACCAGTTGGCAGAAATGGCGCGCACGGCATCCACAGACCAAAGTCCTGTCGCTGTTTACCGGCTTCACCCGCGACTATCGGCCGGGCCGTCCCTACGGAAAGTACTTTTCGAGCCCCGATTTGATGTTCCCGGCTTTGGTGCCCGACAAGCGATTGAAACCAAAGGATTATGTTTTTGTCTTGCGCCACGGCGCCAACGAGAAGGCGTGGGCGGTGTCGGCGTTTACCGGCGGCAAGGTCATCAACGATGCGGTCGGTGGGCTGGATATCGTATTGATCGGTGACGCCGCGACTCGCACGGTGCGCGCCTATCGCCGCGATGGCCGGCGTTTCGAAGCGGTTGCGGGCGACACGGCAACGCTTGTGAGCGACAACCAAACCTGGGCGATGACCGAAGATGCCCTGGTTGGCCCAGCCAACGTTCGATTGGGCCGATTGCCCGGTCATGTCGCTTATTGGTTCGCTTGGTCGGGCTACAAAAAAGACCGGCCTTTGCGGGTAGAGTAGGTCTTAGGACTGGGCTTGATCGGCCGCGCTTTGGGATTCCCCCTCGGAGCGCGGATCCATTTCATAGAGCATCGGCGACGTGCGCGGTCCGGCGACGAAGTCGCTACGATCTTGCTCGGCGGGTGCAGCCCGGATCCGCACACGCAAGATCGTGAACACGACCAGTGCGCCGTGCACGATGGTGGTAAACACGAACAACCCATCGGTGCCGGTGTATTGCATTAAGCCGGAAGCAATCAGGGGGCCGGCTGCGGCGCCAATCCCATAAACCAGCAGCAGGCCGCCCGCCGTCGCTACAAAACTGTCGTCATCGGCGAAGTCGTTCGCATGAGCGACCGCCACGGCATAGAGCGGCATGGCGAAGCCACCAAAGGCAGAGGCCAGAACGATCAACAGCGTGATCGACGGTTCCGGCCAGGAACTCAGCAGGATGCCGCTGACGGAGGCGCAGATAGCCGTACCAACAATAACAAAGCGGCGGTCGGTCAGATCGGATAGGCGGCCAAGCGGCCATTGCATGAGGGCTCCGGCCAGTGTCGCGCCAATCATGAAATAAACCAGATTGTCGACATCGAGACCGCTGCGACTGGCAAATATCGGGCCCAGCGACCAGAACGATCCATTCGCGAGCCCGACGGCCAGGCAGCCGACAAACCCCACCGGGGACAGACGCCACAAACCTTGAATGTCCAAGCGAACGATCTCGGGTTGGGGCGGGCTCGGCGCGGTCGTCAACGATACCGGCACCAATGCCAAGCCGAGAAGGATGGCGACAACGCTGAACAATTCAAAACCCGACGGTTGGTAGGTCGTCAGCAGGAGTTGGCCGACCACAAGCACACCGAAGTTGATAAGCGTATAGATCGACATGATCGCGCCGCGGTTGCTTGATCCGGTGCGGTCGTTCAACCAGCTCTCGATCACCACATAGAGGCCGGCGAAGCAGATGCCGATCACGAATCGTAGAATCCACCAGGCGATCGGATCGACCAGAACCGCCAGCCCGAGGGCCATTGCAGCGGCGATGCTCGACAGTGCCGCGAAGGTTCTGATGTGTCCGACGCGGCGTATCATGCGCGGGCCATTGATGCAGCCGACGATGAAGCCGACGAAATAAACAGCACCCAGCATGCCAATCTGGAGCGTGCTGAAGGCTTCCAGTTCGGCTCGCACCGGCAGCAACGTATTAATCAACCCATTGCCGGTGATGAGGATGGCGGTGCTGAGGAGTAGAGCGCCCAGTTGCCGAAGCGTTGTCGTCATGACGGTGGATTGAGTGGGTCGGGAGTGCGCTTAGCTCAGCGGCTAGTGGATTCCATCCACTAGAGGGCGGATAAACCGGCCGCCTGACGCTCAGCGTTGATGACGTCCTTGAAACCGTTGTAACCGCCGAGTGCCAAGTGCTTCGCGATTTCCTTGAGAGGACCGTCGCTGGTATCCAGCCCGACCCCATCGGCGATCCGATTGACCAGGTTCGTGTAACCGGCCACGGCAGTTGCCTGGAACACGGCAACTTCGTTCCAGCCGGCATCGTGGAGGCCGTTCGTATCGGCTTGCGTCATGCGAGAGGGCGTTTCGGTTAACTTCTTTACGAAGGCCAGGACGCGCCTGAACTTCTCATCGAGATCAGCGCTCGCCAGATCGTCGATCGCGGCGTTGGTGGTGGCTTCACCAATGCCGAGTTCGTCAGCCACATAGAGATGGCTCTTGTAGCAGTAGGTGCAGGAATTGAGGGCCGAAACGTAGGAGACGATCATCTCCCGCTGGGCTTCGGAGAACGGCGATTTCCCGCGCAATAAAGCCTGCTCGACATCGAGCATATGGAACATGATTTCAGGGTAGGCGCGAACGACATCGCCATAATTGGCAACCTCGGGCAGGGTCTCCTTCAAGAACGCCATGGCCGACGTCGGTTACCCGTTAAGCGGGTTCCCCATCGAGAAAGCTAAATGGCTTACGCTTGAAGACGGCCTTGACCATCGGTGCAAAATCGTCGAGCGTCATGCTTTCGTAGCTCGGGTCGAACGCCGCCTGATCCCACTCCTGGCAGAAGTCGACGGCTGCTTGGTAGTGGGGGTGATCGCGGAATTTGTCGCGTGCGTTACGATTTCTGCCGATGTGATGGGCGTAATAGTAGGCTTGGAATACGGGATGGTATTTCACCACCCAGTAAGTCTGTTCGCTCACATAGGGCTTGATGATCGAGGCGGCGAAGTCGCCGTGATTGATCGGCGCAAAAAAATCACCGATATCGTGTATGAGCGCTGCCACCACCATTTCCTCATCGGCTTCGTCACGATAGGCCAGCGTTGCCGTCTGCAACGAGTGTTCGAGCCGGTCGACCTGGAAAGCACTACCCGAACCGCGCAGTTTCTCGAGATACCCCATCACTTCGGGGATGACCAATTTGGGCTCGTCACCCGAATCGCGGAATAGAACCTCGTAATCCTCTTTGGTCCCGTCTTCCATATGGGTGAATTTTACGGTTTCCATCTCTGCCTCCCGGTCAGTCTTCAGGCTGGAAATGCGTCGCGGATCTTGCGCTCGACGATAGCCTGTCGCTCGAGCGGATGCTCGTCGGCGGTTTCGATCACGAATTGTGCCACGCGTTCGCCAAATTCAGTGAGCAAATCGTTGTCATCACGATCGTTGCGCTTGGGCAGGCGGTGCACAATCTCATGATTGTAAGTCGGAACCACACCATGCTGGTTAAGGATCGGGCGCTTGAACGAATCCCCTTCGCCAACTGCCCGAATACCCTGGCGCAGGAACCGCCGGGTCATCAGAACCCCCTTGTCGGTGCTGCCCAGGTGCTCGGATGCGTGCACGGTTACCGGTCCCTGGCCAACTTGGGCCTCGTAATCACCGGGTTCGAGTTGCCGTTCCAGGTAGGGCCGCTCCGGCGTTTGGCCCATGAAATCAACCGTGTTGCGGCCGATCAACTCGGGTTGACCCTTGCGCTCGGGGTCGATCTCATCGTTGAAAACCCGCAAACCAGCGGTGAGATTGTGGGTGTCGTCGACCGGAACGATCCATCGGCTCACCCACGTACACACGGCATAGTGGATATCGGTGCCGTCGACGAAAGACGACCCAAATTGTGCCGAGCACGGCGTCACCATGTCGCTGCCCCGGATCCAGATATTGTCCCCGACGCGCCGGGTGGCCGATGAAATTAACCCGACCGGCGTCTCGAAGTACTGCATGATCGGCAACGCTGCGAACGCCTCCGTAAACTGCGTGCCGCTCGAGATCGCGTGCAGAAAGGAGCCGTGAATAGGGTCGGCGCCGTTCTCGTGGCTTTGCAGCCAGTTGCAATCATAGTCGAGGGCATAGGCGTAGATTTCATTATCCTTGGGGTACTCGAGGGCATCGTAGAGAGGAAAATCGGGGATCTCGTCGGGTGGTCCCAGATAGGCGAACAGCAGCCCGTGATAATCGCGCACGGGGTAGGCGCCCTGGAACACACTGTTTTTCAGTTGGCTATTGGACGGTTCGCCCGGCGTTTCCAGGCAGGTGCCATCGATGTCATAGGTCCACCCGTGGTAACAGCAGCGCAGGCCGCGTTCCATCGGAATGCCATATTCGAGAGAGGCACCGCGATGGGCACAGTGCAAATGCAATAGACCTAAGCGGCCGCTTTTATCACGGAACGCCACCAGGTCTTCGTTGAGGACACGCAGCCGTTTCGGCAATTTACCAACTTCCGCGGTCAGTCCGATCGGCAGCCAAAAGCGCCGCATATATTCTCCGCCCGGCGTGCCCGGACCAGCCCGGGTGAGCTCCTTATCCTGTGCAGGCCGATTCGGATTGACGTAACCTGAATAGGCTTGCCGTTCGGGTTGCAGTTCCTGCGCCTCACTCACCGCGAGTCTCCCTGAATTCGATTGGCTGCTAAGTCTAAGACAAATATCCCGCCACGCTCTAGTTGGATGAAATCCACTAGCCCTTGAAGCGCGGTTCTATCAGGCCCCGCACACCGACATCGATAGCAAACAGTGCTCCCGCCAGCGGTTGTTTGTGTTTGAGATTATCGGGCAGCGGATAGGTGGCGGTGGTGATGTAGAGGGTTTGCATATCGAGACCGCCAAGGCAGCACATGGTCGGTCGTTGGGCCGGCAATCCGATCACGCGGTCAACCACGCCATCGGGGGCAATGCGCATCACACGCCATCCTTGCACGTAGGTGATCCAATAATAGCCGTCGACGTCGACCGCCGCGCCGTCGGGCCGACCCTCGAGCATGTCGTTTTCGTAGAAGATGCGTTCATTACTGAAGGTGCCGTTGGCAATATCGAAATCCGATACCCAGATCGTGTCCTGGCGCGAATCCGAGCGATACATGGTTTTGCCGTCGGACGAAAACGCCATGCCGTTGGGACAAATGAGATCGCTCACCATTTCCGTGATGGTGCCGTCGGGGTCGTAGCGAAACAACTTGCCGACCGGCTGATCGAGGCTCTCGATCATACTACCGGCCCAGAAGCGGCCGCCATGGTCGCAGCGCCCGTCGTTCATTCGCATGTCGGGATCATTCGGCAGCGGGTTGGCCAGGCGGTCAAATGAGCCCGCATCGAGATCGATGAACGCAAAGCCGGTCCGCGTGCCCGCGATCATGCCGCCCTGCTCGCGAAACGCAAATGAGCCGACTGATTCGGGCATGTCCCAGCTGTCGAGCTTTTCCGACGCGGGGTTGTAGCGGTGGATCGCTGGTTGGTAGATGTCCGTCCAATAAAGGCACTGGTCGGTTTCGTTCCAGCGCGGGCACTCGCCAACGATGTTGGGGCCTTCGTAGATAACCTTGATCTCGCCCATCTCGTTCCTCCAACACCATGATCTAGACTGGTCCCGCTGTACGGGGCGATCTTAGGACGCGGGTTCACGGTCGACAAACCCCGCCTTGCCAGGCTGAATTCCGCGACCCATGCTGACGCCGATGAGTCAGCAGAACCTGCTCGAAGACAGTTACGGCGGTGCCTTTGATCGCGACCGCGTCAGAACGCTAATGACACGTTCGAATCGCCGGGGCGGGCGTCGACTGGGCGGCCATTTGGCGGTTCTCCTTGGCACCGGGACGTCGATTGCGCTGGCGCCGAGCCTGTGGTGGCAGGTTCCGGCGATGATCGTCCATGGTGGCGTACTCATCCTTCTTTTTTGCGGCCTTCACGAAACCGTTCATCGCACCGCATTTCGCGGCAGGCGGATCAACGATGGGGTGGCAGCCGTACTCGGCTTTCTCGTTTTTGTACCGGCCGCGCACTTTCGCAGGTTCCACATGGATCATCACCGTTTCACGCAAGACCCCGAAAACGATCCTGAATTGTTGACCGCGAAGCCAGTGTCCCTTGCTGCCTATTTCTGGCACGTTCTTGGGATTCCCTTCGCCCGCGCTCAAGTTGAGGGGATCGTGCGTCACGCGTTCGGCCACGTGTCTGACCCCTTTGTGTCGGAGGCCGACCGACCGACGGTCATCCGCGAAGCGCGAATTCATGCGGCGCTCTACGCGTTGATCGCCGTGGCGGTTTTCGCAGGATGGTCGACCGTACTTGTATATTGGGTGGTGCCGGCGATCTTCGGCCAACCTTTCCTGCGTCTTGTCTTGTTGGCTGAGCATAGTGGATGTGCCCTTGACCCCAACATGCACGTCAATACGCGCACCACACTTACCAACCCCTTCGTACGGTTTGTTATGTGGAACATGCCCTACCACATCGAGCACCACGTTTATCCGGGGGTTCCGTTTCACGCCTTGCCTTGTGCACACCGCGACATGAAGGGGGGGCTCGGTGTTACCGCGCCGGGATATCTAGATTTTCATCGCCGCTATATCCGCGCGTTATTGGCCGGCCAGGGACAAGCGTTCGTAAACTCAAACTGATCGCATCCTGTTGTTCCGGGTGGCTCTCGCATGCTACGGGAACGCCACCGTTTTATTCGCAGTCAACAAGTGGAGGAGGAAACCATGCGTGGGATTATGGAAGAGATTCGGGTCGATGGGCTGTATCAGCCGCTCAGTCACTACACCGATGCCAACCGGTGCGGCGATTTCTTGTTCCTGTCGGGCAAACCGCCCTTCGATGGTGATGGCAACGTCGTCTGTAAAGACGATGTCGTTGGTCAGTGCCGAAAGGTTCTGGAGAACATGCAGGCGACCCTGAATGCCGCTGGGATGTCGATGCAGGATGTTTGCACCGTCACCGTCTACCTTCTCGACGTCAACGACCGACCCAAGATCAACCCGGTGCGTCAGGAGTTCTTTGGCGACCACCGTCCGGCAAGTACGCTGATCGGAATCAGCGAATTGGCGGTTCCGGGAATGCTGGTCGAGATCCAGTCGGTCGCCTACAAGCCCGGTAGTGCCGACAACGTTTGACGCGCTGATCATCTGCGGGGAGAGCGATGGCGGGGGAAGTCCTATACGTCGATTGTGCCGATGTGCCGGCCGGCGGCGCCCACGTCGTCGAGGTGAACCCTGGTTTGCGTATCGCCATCTTTCACGCTGAAAGCGGGTACTACGTGATCAACGACCGTTGTCCGCACGCCGGCGGGCCGCTCGCCGAGGGACCGTTTGATGGTCGCGTGGTGACCTGCCCGCTGCACCGGTTCAAGGTAGACGTGACCACAGGCGTTTGCCCCACCAATCCGATAATACGGGTGCGAACGTTCGAGATTGAGCAGGAGGGAGAGCGTCTGAAGATCACGGTTTGATGGAGCAAAATTGCTGTCGCTAAATCGGCCGTGCTAACGTCGGCGCCGAAACACCAGGGATACTCGCCAACGCGATCCCTGAGAAGGAGGAGGACAAGGAACAATGGCAGACGCAGCGGTCGTTGAACTCGAACCCGTTGAGGATTTCGTCAAGGGACTCGAAGCGGACATCATGAAGCCGGGCCGGAACCTTTCCGAGCACCCGTTGATCGACAAGCTCAACAACAAAGAACTCACGCTTGGTCAAATCGAAGGATTGATGGGTCAGGTATACCGCCAGACCTGCGAGGTCGTGCGCTGGCTTGGCGCGGTCTACGCGAAATGTGACGACATGCAGATCAGGCGCGAGCTTTTCAACAATTTGGTCGAGGAAGAGCTCGGCGGTTTTTCGAATACCGAAGCTCATTTTCATCTCGCTGCCAAGGTCGCGGTCGCGGCAGGTGCGGATCGTCCGGCGTTGGACTCAGTCACCCTGGAACCCGGAACCAAAAGCATCATCGATTACGGCGATGAGCTGTGTTACCGCGATCCCAGCTGGCTCAAACCGTTCGGCGCGTTCTTTGGCTTCGAATACCAGTCGCCCAAGGCCTATGGGATGATTGCCGAAGCGCTGCAGAAGTCCTACGGCATGTCGGACGACGAAGTTCTGTTCTTCTCCGTGCATGTAACCGCCGATGAAGATCATGGCGACAGCATCGTACGGGTGTTTGAGAAATACGCTGACACGCCGGAAATTCGCGAACAGCTTCGTGACTGTTCGAACACATACGCCGAACTCTATTTCGGCATGCTGTCGACCTACGAGGCCTACAACTAGACGCGAGAAACAGTGTTGACGGGCGGCCTGAAGCCGCCCGTTCCTCTCCTCTTGGCATTCGACACTTGTGGGTTGTGTCTCGAAAGTGGTGGAAATTGGTTTTGGCGCCTCTCCGAGCGGGTTGAGTTTTGCGGCGGTCAGGCCGCGCGGTCAAGGGTTTCGTCGGCGATTAGCTGATCGAGGGTTTCCCATCCATCGACTTTGCGCATCTGGATTTGGCCGCAAGCGAGGAGCGCCCAGAGGAGCATCGGCACTGTTTCGGGACACGGCAGCACGGTCTGTGTTTTGATCCGGCGCTTGAACTCCTCGTTGAGACGCTCAATGGCGTTGGTCGTTCGGGCTGATTTCCATTGGCTCTTGGACAGGCGCGTGAAGGTAAAGAGCTTGTCGCCCGCTTCTGCGAGGCTGTCCGCGACGGCCCTGCATTTCAGCCGCCACTTGCGGACAAACGCCTTGCGGCGGGTTTCCACCTCGGAGGCAGTGTCGGCATAGATCATATCGCGGTAATCTTCGCTCAGCTCGTCATGCATGTGTTTGGGAGCATGACCCAGAAGGTTGCGGTGCTTGTGCACGGTGCAGCGTTGAACGGGAAGGTCATCGCCCCAAAGCGCCGACAGAGCCGCCTCCAGTCCCGGCGCGCCATCGACGATGACAAACCCGGGCCGTTTCAGTCCACGCGCATCAAGGTCGTCGAGGAACTGGCGCCACGCCGCCTGGCTTTCTCCGCCCATATTCCCGATCGAAAGCAAGACCTTCTGGCCATCCCGGCGCACCCCTATAGCCGCGAGAACCGAGATGTTGGTGGCCTTGCGATCCAGTCGGGTCTTGATCACAGTGCCGTCAAGGATCAGCCGAACGATATCCTCATCCGCGAGGCCACGGCTGCACCAGGCGTCCCAATCGACCTTCACCTTGCGCCACGCCCGGCTCACAACGTCCTTGCTCACAGCACCCCCGAAGAGCCCGAACAGCGCGCGTTTCACCCGCCGCGTGTTGGTTCCGGACAGATACACCGAAGCGATCAGCGCCTCGGCCTTTCTGGTCAGCCGCTGGTAGCGCGGCAGCGCCCGCGAACGCCATTCCGACGCCCGACCGTCTTCCTCAACGATCCGCGCACGCGGCACGCTCACCCTCTCGGTCCCGAATGTCCCCGTCAGTTGCCGCTCCCGGTGCCCGTTCCGATACCCTTGCCGAAGCGCGTCCTCTCGACCGTATCGGCAGCGCCCGAGAAACTGCGCAAGTTCCTCCTCAAAAACGGCCTCGATCGTGGATCTGATGTTCTCCCGCAGCCGGTCCTCGAGCGGATCATAGCCGGCGTCATTGGCCAGTAGCGAAAGCGCGGAAGTCTCGGTAGTGTTCTTCATGGCGTGATCTCCTTGGCGGTGCTAGCCGCCGGTTGGGTGGTTGTCTTGTCACCCGGAGATTACGCCATCCTCAAATTTCCACCACTTTCGAGACACAGCCCACTTGTGGAGATCGCGATACTAGGGAAGGTCGACTTGCCGTACACGGGCGAGGTTCTCACCTCGACGCGTTCATCGCGGATCTCGATGCGGGAATCCGCCAGCCGGCCCGCATCCGCTTGCCGTGTTCCATACCGACGAGGTCTACGACAACATGTACATCGTGTGGTCCCACTACTAACCTGATGTCGACTTGAGTCGCCGTGATTTTTTTGGATCACGCCGAACCGTTGGAGGTATTGGACGATGCGCCTCTTCGCAACCGTCATTGTATGTTTGGTATTGCTCGCCTCGCCGGTGGTCGCCGACGGCGGCGACGACTTAGGACTTACAAGCGCAGATCGCCAGACCATCAAGGGCGTCATCAGCGCCCAGCTTGACGCCTTCAAACGTGATGATGGCGTTGCCGCGTTCAGCTATGCCTCGCCCACGATCCACAAAATCTTTCGGTCGATCGATAACTTCATGGCGATGGTGAAGGCGAGCTACTACCCCGTTTATCGCTCGGAAGTCGTCAATTTCGGCGAGGTCCTCGATGACGGCGGTGAGCCGGTCCAACGGGTCCATATTGTCGGCGAAGACGGCAGGTCAATGGTCGCAGCCTATGTGATGCAACGACAGCCGAGCGGCGAGTGGAAGATCAACGGGGTCTACATGTTTAAGGATGACTCAGAGGCGACCTAGAGCGTTTCTAGATCGCTTTGCGGTTGGGTGTGGCGACCGGGCCAATCCGAAGTGGATGCCGGCTCAGCTGCGACTATAGCTTCCGCCAGTCAAACGCCTGCTCGAAGGCATCACTTGCTCGATAGAGCGTGCTCTCATCCCAGTATCGGCCCGTCAGCATCATCCCGAGCGGCAAACCACCGGCCATCCCACATGGCACGGAGATCGAGGGATGGCCGGTGACATTGAACACGCAGGCGTTGGTTATATTGCCGAGGCCTGGACCCATTTGATCGATCCGGGTTGCGTCTTCACCCGGTAGTTGCCGTGGCCTGACCGGAACCGTCGGCATGACCAAGATATCGTAGGTTTCAAGGATCGTGTCGTAGGCGGCGCGGAGCTTGCGGGCGAGGTTTTGTGCCTTGGCATAGTAGCGCCCGCCATAAGTCGAATGGACGTAGTGCCCCATCAGCATGCCGAGTTTGAGCCCATCGGGCAGTTCGCCGGTTCGCTGCCGCCAATTGTGGTGCCAGGCCATCAGGCTCGTTACATAAAGGCCGCGCCAATTGGTGCCGTAGCCGTCGCCCCGCATCATCATTTCGACGGTGCCGTCGACTCCGATCGGCACCCAGATGTTGTATCCGAGACGATGCATGGGAATGGATATTTCCTCGACCTCGGCGCCCAACCGCGCAAACGACTCGGCGGCGGCGCGGACCTTACGATCGACAATGGGTTCGGAGTGAGGGTGACCGAACCCTTCCTTGACGATGCCAACGCGTAAACCGTCGACGCCTTGGCCGAGCGCGGCGCGATAGGGTCGGACCTTAGGGGCGAATTGGCGTGGGTCGAGGCCATCTTCGCCGGCGATCACCTCAAGCAGCAACGCATTGTCGGCCGTCGTCGCGGTCATCGGCCCGACATGGTCGAGGGTAATATCGACAGGAAACACGCCGGTATAGGGGACCAGTCCCCATGTCGCTTTCATACCGTAGAGCCCGCAGAACGATGCCGGATTGCGGATCGATCCGGCTTGATCGCCGCCGATAGCCATTTCCACGTCGCCGCTCGCTACCGCCGCGGCCGAGCCCGACGATGAACCGCCGGCGCTGATGCCACGACGATATGGATTATGTGTGTCGGTAATCGCGTTGGTATGACTCGAACCGGAGAAGCAAAAGTATTCGCAGTTCGTCTTGCCGGCGATTTCGCCGCCTGCGTCGAGGATGCGCGTGACAATCGTCGCATCGATATCGGGAACATAGCCTTCCATTGTGGAGGCGCCGCACATCATCGGCACCCCGGCCAGGCAGACATTGTCCTTAAGCGCGACGCGTTTGCCCTTAAGCTTGCCGCGGGGTGCGCCTTGGATGTCGGTTTTGTAATACCAGGCCCCGAGCGGGTCTTCGTCGGCGGTCGGCCGATAGCCGGGCGCGCGGGGGTATTTAACCTGCGGCAGGTAGTCGGCTTCGGCATCGAGCGGCCCATAGGCGGTGGCCAGTCCGCCACCGAGCAACTCGTGAAAGAAGCCGACATCCTCATCGCTCATGTCGATGCCAAGTTCCCGGCCGAGTTCACGAACGCCGTCTTCAGTGGGGGCGGTTATCGTCATCACAGGCCTCCGTCTTGCGTGTTCAAATGGGGCGATAGCATGGTTCAGGATTGCGTCCGCCAGCATAGCGCAGGATCGCCGCTGCAAAGAGCGTCGGCCAGCGCCGAAAAGATTGTTGCAATGCCACGAAAAAAACGCCAAACAACCGACCCGAAAAAGCAACAACAAGCAGGAGGAGACAATGTCCGATCCGGTGGCCCTCGCATCGGTGCCGCTGCCCGAACAACTGTGCGAGAGCGATAGCCCCTATTACGTCGAGAAGGACGGTCTTCGATTCGCCGGGACGCACCTATTGGTCGACCTTTGGGGCGCACGAAACCTGACCGATACCGAGGAAATTGAGGCGATATTGCGCGCGGCGGTCGCGGCGGCGGGCGCCACATTGTTGCGTATCGATCTCCATCGTTTCGACGGTTCCGGCGGCGTCACAGGAATCGCGATCCTCGCCGAATCTCACATGAGCATTCACACCTGGCCCGAAACCGGTTACGTCGCCATCGACATTTTTGTGTGTGGTTCATGTGACGCTTACAAGGCAATTCCGGTGCTCGAAAGCGGCTTTGAACCCGCGTCCCTGCAGTTATGCGAACACAAACGGGGCCTCGCTTTGTGACGCGCTTTGACGAGCGTTTGCATGCCGCGGCTTGGCAATCGCTCGAGATATCGCGCGAGCTCTATACCGCTCGCAGCGACTACCAATCGATCGAAGTTTTCGAGAATTCGCTGCTCGGACGCGTGCTGGTGTTGGACGGGGTCGTCCAAACCACCGAAGCCGACGAGTTCGTCTATCACGAGATGCTAACGCACGTGCCTATTCTTGGGCATGGTGAGGTCGCAGAGGTGCTGATCATCGGCGGCGGTGATGGCGGCATGCTCGAAGAGGTGCTGAAGCACCATGTTTCCCGCGTGACCCTGGTGGAACTCGATCGCCAGGTGGTTGAGGTGTGCTGCCGGTATCTACCGTCGATCTGTGGTCGAGCGTTCGACGACCCACGCACCAATCTGGTGATTGCCGACGGTGCCGATCACGTCGCCCAGACCGATGATCGTTTCGACGTCATCATTGTCGACTCGCCCGACCCGATCGGTCCGGCGCGGGCGTTGTTCGAACAAGCGTTCTACGGCGATTGTCGTAGATGTCTCGCTGAGGGCGGGGTGCTGGTGACCCAGAATGGGGTCCCGTTCTTTCAAGGTGATGAAGTGCGACAGACGGATCGCGCGTTCCGTGCTTTGTTTTCACATTCGGGTTTTTATTGTGCTCCGGTGCCGACCTATTACGGCGGTTATATGGCTTTCGGCTGGGCCAGCGACCGCCTCGATCTAGCCAACCCCGTGCCCCGCACCATCCACACGCGTTACGACGCCCAGAACCTGGGGACCGGTTACTACAATCCCGAAATCCACCTATCGGGGTTTGCGCTGCCCAACTACATCCGCAAGTTATTGGGTGATTAGAGCATTTCAGGATTGGCTCGATGGCCGAGTCGAAGCAATCCTGAAATGCTCTAATCCGGCGTCATTGCCGACACCCCCAACAGCGCCCGGCGCCGCAACCACTGGCTCGGTCGGTAGCGATCATCACCGGTAATGGCTTGCAGATTCGACAGGATCTTAAGCACGTTGTCGGGGCCCATAGCGTCGGCCAGTTCGAGCGGTCCTTGGGGATAGTTAAGACCCAGTCGCATCGCCGTGTTGATATCTTCCGGTGATGCGATGCCGATCTGAGCAATTTCGCAGCCGAGATTGGCGACCATGGCGCGTATCCGTTGCGCAATGAAACCGGCTGAATCGTGGATTGCGGTGATGGCCCGGCCGTCAGCGGCGAGCCTAGCGATAACGCGGTCGCGCAGGGCGAGATCCGCGCCAGGCGGCGTCATAACGGTAACGCGTGACGTTGGGTCGGCCGAGAGGTCGATCGCAACCAGGCGCCGATGGTCGGCCCCGGTGCGGGCCGCCACCGCCGTGCAGTCCTCCCCCAGCGGTGCCGTCAAGATCGGGCTGCGACCATCGTCAACCTGCATAATCTCTAAGAGTCCGACTCGAAACTCTATGTTTGATAACAGTACCTTGCGAGCCGCCTTGTGAGGAGTCGGATGTTGGCGACAAGAATCCATGCCTGTGCGGAGGCGATTGATTTCTCCCAATCCTTGGCCAGTCGACGGCATCGGTTGAGCCAGGCGAAGGTCCTCTCGACGACCCATCGTCTGGGCAGGAGCTCGAAGCCCTGGGCGGTGTCTGAGCGCTTGATGATCTCGAGCTTCCAGCGGCCGAGCCCTCGAGTTTCGGTCCCGCGTAGGCGGCGTCGGCGAAGATCGGGGGAAGCGATGACGGCGACCTCGGGCGCGCCGTCGCGGTCCATCGGCTGCGTGCACGATCAGGCCGACCAGCAGGCCGAGTGTATCGGTGACGATGTGACGCTTGCGGCCCTTGATCTTCTTGCCCGCGTCATAGCCCCGAACACCACCGCTTTCCGTGGTTTTCACGCTCTGGCTGTCGATCACCCCGGCGCTCGGGCCGGCCTCGCGTCCTTCCAGCTCCCGGGCCGCCATGACCAGGTGATGGTTGATGCTCTCCAGCAGGCCGTTGGAGCGCCAGTCGTAGAAATAGCGCTGGACCGTGGAAGGCGGAGGGAAGTCGTTCGGCAACATCGCCCACTGGCAGCCGTCGAGGCCATGTACATGACCGCTCCCCCAGGTCCGTCGTCCTCGGCCGGCCGATCTTCTTGCGCGCATGAGCGGCGCGATCAACGCCCAAGATCGGGCTGCGACCATCGTCAACCTGCATAATCTCTAACTCGATACCGGACAGAAAAGCCGCAAGCGGTTGGTCCGGTTCGGCGAGTGACACCGATCCGATCGGCTCCGCGGAACTCACGGTGTTGGCGTCGGCCCCGATCTTTTTGCCCTCTTCATCATAATGGTAGTAGCCGGACCGGGTTTTGCGCCCTAGGCGACCAGAGGCAAACAAGCTTTCGTGCAGCGGCGACGTGGCGATACGCCGGTCTTGGAAGTAGCCGTTGTAGATGATGTTGGATGCTGGGAAGTTGACATCGATCCCGGTGAGATCCATCAATTCGAACGGGCCCATTCGAAATCCACAACTATCGCGCATGACCGCGTCGACTTGCGCGGGCGAGGCAATTTGCTCGTGCGCGATGCGGAGCCCCTCAGTGTAGTACGCACGACCGCCAAAATTGACGAGGAACCCAGGTCCGTCGCGAACGATAACTGGGGTGCGCCCCATGCGTTCGCCGATCGTGCACAACGCGTCGACGATATCGTTGGCTGTGTCGGGCGCGCGCACGACCTCGACCAGCTTCATCAGCGGCACGGGATTAAAGAAATGGAGTCCGCCTACGCGGGTTCGATGCTCGCATGCGCTGGCGATCGAGGCGATGCGAAGCGATGACGTGTTCGACGCCAGTATCGCAGTTGGTCGCACGACCGACTCGAGCTCGCGAAACAGGGCCCGCTTGGCGTCGAGGTCCTCGATTACGGCTTCAACGACGACGTCACAATCGGCCAGCTCGCTGAGCTCATCGGCACGCTGCAAGCGCTGCATGGTCGTGATCGCGTCGTGCTCCCTCCATACGCCCCTTTTCCACCTGGCGGTTGAGCATTTTATCGATGAAGTCGATTGCATTCTCGGCAACACCGTCCACCGTATCGAAGACCAGGGTCTTGATCCCGCCAACCGCGGCGACCTGGGCGATGCCGCGGCCCATGGCGCCGGCACTAATCACACCTAGTCTCAGCTCTTCACTTGTCGCATCTACCATCTTGTTAGCCTCCCAGCGGGTCCAGCGGCGCGGCCAAGGGACGAAATGTTGCCGTTTTTAACACTTCCTAAAGCTTGAAAACCGAGGATTTATGACACACATGTATAGCGGTCGCCCGTATCGGGGACCGAAGATTTTGTCGTGCTCGCCCTGGCCAACCCGCTGGGGTAGCGGGTGCCAACAAGGCCCGCGGTAGAGCCTCGCTCGCAGGAGGAGGTCTGGAATGACACGTGTCTCGCTTTTCAATAGCCCGCTTTTGCTTGGGTTCGAGGATCTCGAACGCACCCTGGACCGGGTGTCGCGCGCCTCTTCCGACGGTTACCCGCCCTACAATATTGAACAGACCGGCGAAAATGGACTGCGTATCACGCTCGCCGTCGCCGGTTTTACGTCGGATGATCTCGACGTTACGATCGAGGAGAACCAACTCGTAATCCGCGGCAAACAAAGCGACGATGCCGATCATCGGGTGTTCCTGCATCGCGGCATTGCGGCGCGCCAGTTCCAACGCAATTTCCTACTTGCCGAGGGCATTGAGGTAAAGAGTGCTAGCCAAGCGGATGGCCTGTTGCATGTTGATCTGGTCCGATCGGAACCCGAGGTCACGATCCGACAGATCAAAATCAACGATGCGTCATCGAAAGACAAACGGCCGACGCTCGTAACCATCGATGACGACGAAACCAAACGCGCGTCCTAGTTGGAGCGCCAAAGGACCTTTGTGATGAAAGAACTTGTCCAGACCGATTATCTAACGCCCGAAGCCCTGGCAGCATGGTCGGCACCTTACCTCGCCTATGTCAGGCCACTTATACCAACGGTCATTGATCAGAACCCATGCGCCCATTTGCGCATGCCGAGGGACATGATCTTCCATGGTTGGTCGATGAGGTTGTTCCAGGCTTGGCAGCACAGCGCGACGATGTCTTCGTAGGATTTGAAGATCCGGTTCGACAACCAGTTGTCGCGCATGAATTGCCAGACATTCTCCACCGGGTTCAACTCGGGCGATCGTGGCGGCAGCGCCAGGACGGTGATGTTGTCGGGGATCGCCAGCTTGGGCGTCAAGTGCCAACCGGCCTGATCGACGATCAGCACCGCATGGGCGCCGGGATCGACGGCGGCACTGATCTCGATGAGGTGCGCCGCCATGGCGTCGGTGTCGCACCAGGGCATGACCAGCCCGGCGCCTTTCCCCTTCGCGGGACAGATCGCGCCGAAGATATAGGCCCATTCGGTGCGCTGGTCGCGGGGCGCCCGCGGGCGCGTGCCACGTCTGGCCCATCGGCGTGTGAGCTTATTCTTCTGGCCGATGCGGGCTTCATCTTGCCACCACAGCTCTATCTCGACGCCTTTCGGGAGCCTCGCCCGGATCTTCGCCAGTTCGGCGGGGAAGTTTTTTTAAAAGCCTCGACGGCCAGCTCGTTTTGCGCGTAGTGGCGCGGCCGCGCCGAGATCTTGGCGAAGCCGAGCGCCTTCAACTCGCGCCCGACCGTGGTCTCGTCGAGCGAGATGGCGAACGATCTCCAGCCACATCCTCGACGCGGCTCAAGAGCCACCGCGCCAGGTCCTTGCGCCGCCAGCGCACGACGCCGTCGACCGCCGGGACCGGGCCGGCCTCAACAACCTCCGCCAGTGCGCGGCGGTGATCGGCGTTGAGCTTCGAGGGTGCGCCCGGTGACTTCCCATCGACCAGCCCGTCCGGTCCGCGGGCGTTGAAGCGCAGCACCCAGTCGCGAATGATCTGCAGACCGACGCCGCCGATCCGCGACGCATCCGTCCTGCTGCCACCATCGTAGACCTCGGCCAACGCCAGCAGACGACGGCTCTGGGTCGCGTCCCTGGTCCTCTTCGCGAGGCGCCGCAGTGAGACGCTGTCAAAATCGTTCCGTAAGTCGACAGGCGCTGCCATGGCGAACCTCATTGGTTCACCACAAAGAGTCAGAGATCGGACCGCTTGGGAATCCCCAACGTGAGTCAGGCATTCCGCTCGGTGGTATTAGCGTCGACGGCGAGCAAGTCTTCGCGATTTGTGCGGCCGATGGAACCCAACTGGGAATCTGTCCGAACCGTGAGGTCGCGTTTGTCGCCGCACGCCAGCACGATCTCGATCCGCTTAGTTTGCACTAAAGTGGACGTGAGGCGGACGCGTTAGAGCTGCTATCCGCACTCCCTGGCGGTTGAAATAGCGAGCTAAGCCGCTTGGGCGATCGAGCCGGCCAGCAGCGCGAAGAGCGCGTCCGTGCCCTCGGAACCCCGAAGTTTGGCGCACATATCTTCATCGCGAAGCATGCGTGACACCCGCGCCAGTGCCTTGAGGTGATCCGCTCCGGCCGCTTCGGGGGCGAGGAGGAGAAAGACCAGATCAACCGGGTCTTCATCAATGGACTCGAATTCGACCGGATGCTCGAGCCGCGCAAACAAAGCAAACAGATGTGTGAGGCCGGCCAGCTTGGCATGGGGGATCGCAATGCCCTGGCCAACACCAGTGGTGCCGAGCCGCTCGCGTTCGAGCAGAGCATCGAAAATCTCGCGTTCGTCTTCGCCGCTGATATGCGCGGCGTGGCTCGCGAGCTGTTGCAGAACCTGTTTCTTACTGCTTGCTTTGAGGTCGGCGAATATGCCCTCCGGCCTCAGTAACTCACTAAATTCCATACTATTTCCTCAGGATCTTCTTCCCTAGAAGAACGCGATCTATCGACCATGCTGATGATCGCGTAACCGTCGTTTTGATCGACGGAGTTGTTTTTCCAGCCGTTCGGCTGCTGCATCGAAACTGGACTGAACTTCGTCTGCGACCGCGTGACTCTGGGCCGCAATTCCGCTGCCAACATGAACCGAACAATCGGTTCGAAATTGCGCACCCTCACGCGAAACGACAACGTGCGCTTCGATCGCCGCATCAAAGTATTTGCTGATACCGGCATCAATGCGATTTTCGGCCTGTGAACGAAATCGTTCGTCCAGGTCGAGCTGTTTGCCGCTTATTGATATCTTCATGGCGCATGACGAGGATGTTCCCCCGCCCATCATTTTCGCTTCTAACTATCATCGCGGGTGAAAACGCGGGGACGATATGACTGCGCCTTGCGAGTGTCAAGCTGTCGTCTAACTCGTTGTTATAGAAAACAATTATGTATTTTACGTGGGGTGTTAGGCAGCGTTGAGGGCTTGTTTTTTCTGACGCCTTCGCACCACCGAGGACGGAATGCGCATGGCTTCGCGGTACTTGGCCACTGTTCGTCGCGCGATCTCCACACCCTGATTGCGAAGCGAATCGACGATCTGATCGTCCGACAACACCCCTTGCGGCGCCTCACGGTCGACGAGCTCTCGAATGCGGTGGCGCACCGCTTCTGCCGAATGGGCATCACCACCGGCCGATGAGGCGATCGCTGACGTGAAGAAATACTTCATGGCATAGATACCGCGCGGCGTTGCCACATACTTGTTCGCAGTTACTCGGCTGACCGTGCTTTCGTGCATATCAATAACTTGGGCGATGTCACGTAGGTTAAGTGGTTTGAGAAACTCGACCCCGAGGCGGAAGAACAGATCCTGCTGGGCGACGAGTTCGGTTGCGACTCTCAGGATCGTCCGTGCTCGCTGGTCGAGCGACTTAATCAACCAGTTTGCCGCGTGAAGCTGCTCGGTGATGAATGTCTTTTCGGTGTGGGCCTTGTCGCGTCCGACGATCCGCGCGTGATAGGCCTGATTGACGAGGACACGCGGGAGGGTGTCGCTGTTGAGGTCGATCTGCCACCCGCCATCGGGGCGGGGACGAATGAATACGTCGGGGACGATAGGCTGCGCAGCTTCGCCGCCAAACGCCAATCCGGGTTTGGGATCAAGGCTGCGGATCTCGGTGATCATGTCGCGGATGTCTTCTTCGTCGACACGACAGGCCTTGCATAACGCGTCGATATCCTGTTTGGCAACGAGGTCGAGATTGTCGAGAAACGACGCAATTGCCGGGTCGAAGCGGTTGAGTTCCCTGAGCTGAAGTTCGAGGCATTCCGCCAGATTTCGGGCTGCAATCCCGGCTGGATCGAACTGCTGCACCAATGCGAGGGAGGCTTCAACGCGGTCGTAATCGCAGCCAATGCGCTCGGCAATGATCTCGATGTCTTCGATCAGGTAGCCGGACTCGTCGATAAGATCGATAAGACTACCACCGATGAACCGATCAACCGGATCGGTGACCGCAATATTGAGCTGGCTAAGCAGATGATCCTTGAGGCCAACCGAATCGGCGGCCGTGCGCTCGATAATGGACTCGCCGCCAGAATTGTCACCGCCGCCGGTTGCGGTCGACCAATTTGAGGAAAGGGGCTCGGTCGCGTCGGCTACGATCGGGGCCTCATCATGGCCATCCGAGGTGAATGTCGTTTCATAGTCCAGGTCGAGAGGGGCGTCATTGACGTCGGGCAAGACATCGCGATCGGTTAGATCTGCACTATCGACAACCGCCTCGCCGTCGTCTGGACCGTCGGCTGTGCTGACACCGTCGAGGTCCGAGGTGTCGCGGTCGGCTTTTTCAATACCATCGTTCTCGCCCTCGCCATCGCTCCGTTCAAGCAGCGGGTTGCGTTCGAGTTCTTCTTCGAGGAATGACGAAAGTTCGATGTTTGAGAGTTGCAACAGCTTGATCGCCTGCTGCAATTGCGGCGTCATCACCAGCGATTGGCTTTGACGCAGCTCGATTTTGGGCGTCATCGCCACAACGGCGCCCTTCGGAGAATCGTGACCCGGCTAGAGGCTGAAGCGGTCGCCGAGATAAACGCGACGCACATCTTCGTGCGCAACGATTTCCAGTGGCACGCCCTCCATGAGTACAGAGCCCTCGTGCAGGATATATGCTCGATCGACGAGATCGAGTGTTTCGCGCACGTTGTGGTCTGTGATGAGGACACCGATGCCGCGGTCCTTCAGGTGTGAGACCAGGTCACGGATATCGCTGACTGCGATCGGGTCGATTCCGGCCAATGGCTCGTCGAGCAGCATAAAGCTGGGACGTGACGCCAGCGCGCGCGCGATCTCAACCCGGCGTCGCTCGCCACCAGACAAAGTGAGAACGGGTGTCCGCCGTAAGTGGCTGATCGAGAATTCCGCAAGCAGCTCGTCGAGGATGGCCTCACGCTTGTCGCGGGCGGCTTCCACGACTTCGAGGACCGCGCGAATATTATTCTCGACGTTGAGGCCGCGAAAGATTGACGCTTCCTGCGGCAGATATCCGATCCCCATGCGGGCGCGGCGATATATCGGAAGCTCGGTGACGTCCTGTCCATCGAGCTTGATTGTTCCGTAATCGGGACTGACCAAACCTGTGATGATGTAGAAACAGGTTGTTTTGCCGGCGCCGTTGGGGCCCAGCAACCCGACCGCCTCTCCCCGATTGACCGACAAACTGACATCACGCAGAACCGGACGTTGTTTAAACTGTTTTCCCACGTTGGAAACGACCAGACCGGGATTTTCGGTCACCAGACGCGGACCCGTTTCGTCCTGCGCCGTGTCGCTTCGCACCGCTGTGGCACTCTCCGGGGTTATGTTAGACCTGCTAGGCATTAAAATTCGGTTTACCAAGTTTGGCGGCGCGTTGCGAGGGTTTTTCGATCAACTACCCGAACCACTCTTTTTCGGCTGAAATAAGCCACGCACACGTTGCGTACTTTCGATTTTGCTCTGGCCGGTAGCGAGGTTAAGGACAAGTTTTTCGCCGCGGATGACATTGCCGCCGCGGGTCAGGACAACCGATCCAGTTAGCGTGATGACTTGATCGTCCACATCATAGACGCCCGAATCACCCCGTGCGGTCTCGCTGGGGGTCGAAAAAACAACACCGCCCGTGGCGTTGATCTGCGAAATTGTGCCTTGAGACTCACCGTCCGATTCTGGGCGATAACGCACCCACACTTCGTTTGCCGTGAGTCGCATCTTGCCTTGTTTGGCATCGACATGCCCGCGAAAGACCGCCAACTGTTCATTTTGTTTGACTTCGAGGCTGTCGGCGGTGATTTCGATTGGCAGTTTGCTATCGTGAGCGGTTGTGGGCAGCGACTGGGCAAGGGAGATGGTCGGGATCCACCCAAACATTGCAACCGTCGTCACCATCGCAGCAAAGACCGCCGCTCGCGGCCATCGGTAACTCAGCATCTAATGGGTCCTAGCCATGTTTTGCCGGCCGCACGGTGAGTGTCACGCCACCGGAAAAGACGATCCGCTGACCACGGTCGAACAATTCAAACCCCTTGGCATTTAACAAGCCAAATGGTCCTTGGCCTTGCACCGGATTCTGACCGCGGGCGAGCCCGGTTGCGAAGTTGACGAACGCGGACCGGGTGTGAAGTTCGAGGCCGTCGTCCGAATAGATATCGACGGGACCCTCAAGCTGGAGGGTTTCGCGTTCGCGGTCGTACAGGCCCCGTTCCGCGATCAAGGTAATCCAGCGGCCGCCATCGAGCGTCATATCAGCCTGCAGTTCCTGTAATGCAAGGTGCTGCGCGTTTTTGGAATTTGGCAATACCCGACCGGCGGTAATGACAAAGGGTTGATTTTGCTTATCAACCCCGACATAGCGGACGCGGGTCATGCCCACCTCGCCATCTTTGCCAACGTCCACGTCGGCGAAAGTGAGACCAAGACCGCTGCGTACTGGGTCTGTGTCCGGCCATGCAACCACAAGCCCGATAAGGACCGCCGCGGAGACCGGCAACGCCAGCTTCATAAATCCGACAAATCTGCTGTAGCGGGCGCTGACCTGTGCGGAGCGCCCTCGGGTGCCGTCGAACAGCAGGCGCAGCGGGCTTACCATTTCTGTCATCGGCGGGTTCGCTAAGCTACGCCGGCACGAAAACAATCGTGGATGTGGAGAACACCGACAGGTTTTGCGCCGTCGACGACGAAAAGGCTGGTGATGGGGCGTTGTCCATCGAGGCCGTTCATGAGCCCCAACGCTTCTGATGCGAGGGCCTCGGCGCCGATTGTGCGCGGATTCGCGCTCATAACGTCACGGCTCTTCTTGCTAAGTAGGTCGTTTGACATGTGTCTGCGCAGATCACCGTCGGTAACAACGCCAACCAGTTCGCCGCCACGACCAACGATGCCAACGCATCCCAAGCTCTTATGCGTCATCTCGACGATCGCCTCGCTCATCACCGTCTCCCCATCGACCAAGGGCAGTGCCTCGCCGCGATGCATAATATCGCCGACTCTCACGACCGACGCGCGGCCAAGTCGCCCGCCGGGGTGGAGGGCGCGGAAGTCATTGGCAGAAAACCCGCGCCGCTCGAGCAGCGCGATCGCCAATGCATCGCCCAGCGCCAACATCATCGTCGTTGATGTGGTCGGCGCCAAACCCATCGGACACGCTTCCGGCGCGGCAGGTAATACCAGAGCCACGTCGGCTTGTTCGGCGAGGAACGCTCCGCCCGTGTCGGCGTCGCCATGCGGCCCGACGATGGCCACCAGAGGAACCCGGAAACGCTTCGCATAGGTGGCAATATCACCGAGCTCGGCGGTTTTGCCGGAATTCGACAGCACGAGGATGACGTCGCCATCGGGTGCAATCATACCGAGATCGCCGTGGCTGGCTTCACCCGGGTGTACAAAAAGTGCGGGAACACCCGTCGAGGCCAGGGTTGCGGCAATTTTGCGGGCGATATGCCCGCTCTTGCCCATTCCGCTAACGACGACACGCCCAGCAGCTGAATCAAGCACGTCAATCGCCTTCACCCAGTCTGGCGGCAGCGTGTTGGCGAGGAGGGCGAGAGCCGCGGCCTCGATCTCGATGACGCGTTTTGCGGCCGCCATATCCGGCTGCAACAATTCGACGGCGGCGTTTACATCGGTAAGCGCGGAAGGGATTGTTTTGCTCGCTGCAGTCATACGGCTTGGCGTCGTTTCACCGATCGGATCACGCAAGTCGTGCCGATAACGACCCGCAACGCCTATGGGATTGCTGAGATCGACTCTCAGTATGCTGAAAAAACGCTGTCAAATCAATCCGCTGGCCGGAGTCAGTGGGCAAAGATGTCAATCTCAGGCCAGCCCTCGAGATCTAGCGCAGCGCGGGTTGATAAAAAGCCGAAACATGCCTCGGCAATCTCGCGACGGGCTTCGCGCTCGAGCATTTGATCAAATATTGCCTTGAGCCGGTGCAGATGGAGCACATCCTGTGCGGCGTAGTCGAGTTGGGCCGCGCTGAGCTCGCTATTGCCCCAATCAGATGACTGTTGCTGTTTGGAGAGGTCGATCTCCAGGAACTCACGGCATAGATCCTTGAGGCCATGGCGATCGGTGTATGTTCTCGTCAATTTCGAAGCAATTTTAGTGCAGTAGACGGGTTCTGCGGTCACACCGAGGTAGCGGTGCAGCGTCGCAATGTCGAAGCGTGCAAAGTGAAATAGCTTGAGCACAGAGGTGTCCGCCAACAGGCGTTTCAGGTTGGGCGCCGAATAATCGACCGCAACCCCATCGTCGGCGCGAAACTGAACGATATGACAAGTGCCGTCTCCGGCCGAAAGCTGTACCAGGCAGAGCCGGTCGCGATGGGGATTGAGACCCATCGTCTCGGTGTCGATCGCGACCGTGTCGCCGAACTCGACACCTTCGGGCAGATCGCCAACGTGGAGACTAGTCGACATTCACATCTTTCAGACGACCGCGCGGCAGTGCGAAGGTGCCCACGCCAGCGACGCGAAATAACCGGGTTCGCGCGATTGGTGCCCAGGAGAAGACTCGAACTTCCACGACCATTAGGTCACTAGCACCTGAAGCTAGCGCGTCTACCAATTCCGCCACCTGGGCATTCCGCGAAACGACGTGGTTACCGCCGCTCTACGGGGATGTCAATCCCGCGCGACATGAAGGTCCAACCATGTTGTCCTGCTTGGTAACCGCGTGCGAGCAGTCTAACATCGTCGCTACATCGAGCCACGAATCGTTGCCGCAGGTGCGGTGGAGGTGTGCATGGCGGATCGTTTAGTCACGGTATTTGGCGGGTCGGGATTCGTCGGCCGGTATATCGTCAGGAACCTGGTCGCAGGGGGTAACCGCGTCCGGGTTGCCGTCCGCAATCCCAATCAGGCCCTGTTTTTGCGCCCGATGGGCGATGTTGGCCAGGTTGTTCCGATGCAGGCTAACGTGCGCGACGACAGCTCCGTTGCCGCCGCGGTTGCGGGTGCGGACGCGGTTGTTAATGCGGTCGGGACCTATCGCCAACGCGGCCGCCAAACCTACGACAACATCCACGTCGGTGGCGCGCGGCGCATCGCCGAAGCGGCCAAGGTGCACGGGGTCGCGCGCCTGGTGCATATTTCGGGGATTGGCACCGACGCCGATTCACCCTCTGCCTTTGTGCGCTCGAAAGCAGCCGGCGAGGAGGCCATTCGCGAGGGCTTCCCGGGCGCAACGATCGTTCGTTGCAGTGTCGTCTTCGGACAAGAGGATAGCGTGCTGAACCGGCTGGCGGCGGTGGCGCGGTTCTCGCCCGTGATGCCGCTATTTGGAAATCTGCCAGCTGATGCCGGCAGCAGCAAATTGCAACCGGTCTATGTGGTCGACGTCGCCGACGCGGTAGGCCGGATGCTGGACGACCAGTCAGCTGAGATGCGCACGTTCGAACTCGGCGGTCCGCGCATTGTGACCTATCGCGAACTGGTTGAGTTCGTTCTCCATGAAGCCGGTCGCAACCGTATTCTCGCACCGCTACCGTTTGCTATCGCCAAAGCGTTGGCCGGCGTGCTTGACGTGGTCTTGCCCGTATCGCCGTTGACGCGAGACGAGGTCGTTTTGCTCGAAAGCGATAACGTGGTTGGCGTGGGCGCGCCGAGCTTTGCCGATCTTGGTATCGAGCCGACCTCGTTGGAGACCGTGGCGCCAAGTTATCTGCGACGGTTTCGTCGCGGCAGCAGTGCCGCCAGCGCGACCGCAGGGTGAACGGCTTAGTTTCACATCCGGGTTAGGCATAAACCCAAACCAAAAGCCCGATCCCCAAGACGACGCGGTAGATCACGAACGGTGTGAAGCGGGCTCGTTTCAACCATTGCATCATCGCCGCGATGGCCAACATCGCTGTTGCGAAAGCGAGGAGTGCTGTGATCGCGGCATCAAACCCGAGCGCGGTGTCGCCACTCTGATAAAGGGATAGGCCGGTTGGTGTGGCCGACGCAATTATCGCCGGAATGCTCAGCAGCAGCGCGAAACGCGCGGTGTCGCCGCGTTCAAAGCCGAGCACGCGGGCCGCGGTCATGGTAATGCCGCTGCGACTGGTCCCCGGTATCAGGGCCAAAATTTGAGCCAGGCCGATAAGCAAAGCGCTGCCAAAGGTGAGATGCTCGATACGACGCACGGTCATGCCAACTTGATCGGCGACATAAAGCAAAATGCCGAAGATCAGCATTGACCAGGCGATAACATCGACCCGGCGTAACCAGGCCAAATCGCCATCTTCGTATCCGCCGGCGAGCAGAAGCGCCCCGACGACGACGATCGGTAGGGTCGCTACAACCACATAGAGGAGTAGTGCCGCCGAAGCGGTTTGCCGTCCCCGTGCCAGGTCCATAACGCCACGCAGCATCGAGAGAACGTCTCGCCAGAAATAAATAAGCACAGCGAACAACGTGCCGACATGGGTCGCGATATCGATCGTTAATCCTTGATCGGGCCAATGGGTCAACTCTGGGATGAGCCGAAGGTGAGCCGACGAACTGATCGGAAGGAACTCGGTGATTCCCTGGACGATCGCGATAACGACGAGTTGAAGCGTTGTCACTCGGCCGTTTCCTGACGGAGGATTGCAGGTTACGTCGCGGGCTTATACCACCTTTCCGAGAGTAAAGTGCCGCCGCATCGCCGTGCGCTACCACGCCTGCAGGTGTCGTGGGATTCGGCTTTGTTTATAGTGAGCGCAATGCTCACCCTGTATCACTTATGGCTCTCGCCATTTTGCCGAAAAGTACGTGTTGCACTGGCTGAGAAAGGCGTCGATTTTTCCTTGGCCGTGGAGAAGGTTTGGGAGCGTCGCGAAGGTTTCGTCGAACTCAATCCTGCTTGCGAGGTTCCTGTGCTGGTCGAAGCTGACGGAACCGTGCTGGCCGACAGCAACGCGATCTGCGAATACCTGGAGGAGACGCGCCCGGATAATCGCCTGATTGGCTTCGACCCCTATGTCCGAGCCGAGACTCGCAGGTTGATTGCATGGTTCGACATGAAATTTAACAACGAGGTGTCGCGCTATCTCATTGAAGAAAAATTCATGAAGCGCTTTATGGCAATGGGCGAACCCGACTCACAGGCGATTCGGGCGGGCTCTTCAAATATCGGCTATCACCTCGAATACATCGCTTACTTGATCGAACGGCGAAAATGGCTCGCCGGCGATGAGTTTTCATTGGCCGACATTGCCGCCGGTGCACACCTATCGTCGCTGGATTATCTTGGTGCAATTCCGTGGGATGATCACCCGGCCGCCAAGGATTGGTACGCGCGCATCAAATCGCGGCCGAGCTTTCGTGCCCTGCTGCTCGACAGTATCCCGGGTTTGTTGCCGCCCAAGCACTACGCCGATCTCGATTTCTAGCGCTGGTGGGCGGCATGACATCGGCCGAAATTGGGCACAGCCCACCACCTGCTCCGGACGCAGAGACGATTCGCGACCGCGTTCTCGCACTTGGCTTTGATGCCGTCGGCTTCGCACAGCCCGGTGACATCGGCGATGCGGGCGACCGTCTCGCTGAGTTCATCAAGCGCGGTTGGCATGGTGATATGGGTTGGCTGGCAGCGCGGACCGAGGTGCGGCGCTCACCGGGTCGATTGTGGCCCGACGCGGAGACGGCGATCGTGGTCGCATCAAACTATGGCCCGGACGAAAATCCCCTCGATCGACGCGACGTCAGTGGGCTCGCCAATATCTCGGTCTACGCGCACGGGCGTGACTACCATAAGCTTCTGAAAAAGCGGCTTCGGGAGCTCGGGCGCTGGGTCTGCGACACTTACGGAGCCGACTGCAAGCTCTTCGTCGACACCGCACCGCTCATGGAAAAACCGCTCGCCCAGGCCGCGAATATCGGCTGGATTGGTAAACACACAAATCTCGTTTCGCGGGAGTTCGGATCCTGGTTGTTCCTCGGGGTTCTTCTGACGACGCTGAAGCTGCCGTTTGGTCCGCGTGAGAGCGATCATTGCGGCGGTTGCAGGGCGTGTCTCGATGTATGCCCGACCGACGCGTTCGCGGCACCGTATCAGCTCGATGCGCGGCGCTGCATTTCATATCTAACGATCGAGCACAAAGGGCACATTCCCCTCGAGTTCAGGCAGCCGATGGGCAACCGGGTTTACGGCTGCGACGATTGCCTGGCGGTGTGCCCGTGGAACAAATTTGCGCGCCCAACCGAAGAGGTCGGCTTCAGGCCAAGCGCCGATCTTTCGCCGTCGACCTTGATCGATTTTGCAAGCCTCGACGATGCCGGATTTCGACAGCGGTTTAGCGGCACGGCAATAAAACGCACTGGCCGCAATCGCTTCCTGCGAAACATACTGATTGCGCTTGGCAACAGCGGCGAGCGTAACGCCTTACCGGTAGTCGAAGATGCACTCAGCGATCCCTCTCCGTTGGTGCGCGCGATGGCGGTTTGGGCGCTCGGCCAACTCGCCGACCACAGCGACGTCATTCGTCTGCGGGCTCATCTATTGGAAGACGAGCCCGATTCACAGGTGCAGGCGGAGTGGGATCGTTTGGCGTGAAGGGTAGCGACCAGCGGCTGTTCTGCTTCGGGCTCGGTTACTCCGCCCTCCGTTTGGCTCAGAGTCTCGCCGACCAGGGATGGTCGATCGCGGGCACCTGTCGCGACCCCAAGCAATACGACCAACTGACCGGCCGCGGGTACGAGATCTGGCGTTTCGACCGCGATACGCCGTTGCCCAGCGCTTGTGATGCGCTCGAGCATGCAACCCACATCGTGAGCTCGATCCCGCCTGACGCGGAAGGCGACCCTGTCGTTGATGTGGTGGGACCGCGGCTTGGCGGGTGCAACGACCTCGTTTGGGCTGGTTATTTGTCAACCACGGGGGTCTATGGCGATACCGGTGGCGAGTGGGTTGACGAACACAGCGAGCTCAAGCCGACTAATGCCAGGAGCCAATGCCGGGTGCTGGCTGAACAGGCATGGATAACACTGTTCGCCGAGCTAGCGCTGTCGCCGCCGCACGTATTTCGCCTCGCCGGTATTTACGGTCCAGGCCGGAGTGCCATTGAGGTTATCCGCGCGGGACGCGCGCACCGGATCGACAAACCGGGTCACGTGTTTTCCAGGATTCATGTCGACGATCTTGTCGCAATCCTACAGGCATCGATGGGCTTGTCGCAGACCGGGACGGTTTACAACGTTTGCGACGATGAACCGGCACCACAGGAGCAGGTGATCGCGTTTGCCTGCGCGTTGCTGGGCGTCGACGTGCCGCCGCTGATGCGGTTTGAGGACGCTGATCTGAGCGAAATGGCGCGGAGTTTTTATGCCGATAACCGGCGCGTTCGTAACGACCGTGTCAAGACCGCGCACGGGCTGAGGTTGCAGTATCCGACCTATCGAGCGGGTCTTAGATCGATCGCCAGCCTCACCTGCTAAGAACTAGACCCCGCGTTAAGCGCGGGGTGATTAACAAAACGAAAAGGGCGACAACAAATACTTAAACCCAAACTGTCACCGCAGGGCTTAGAGCATTTCCGGATGGCGTCGACTCGGGATGGTTGAGCCGATCTTGAAATGTCCTAACCTCCAACTTGCTCACACAACTCGAACACGGTCTGGCGGATCAAAGCGATGTCCCGATCGCGCGACAGACGGTGATCGCCATCCTTGATGAAGTTGGTGCGAATATCGGCAGAAACGAGAGCTTCGGACAGAGCGAGAGCGTGGCGCCAAGGAACGTCCGGGTCTTGCATCCCATGCAACAGGCGAACTGGGCAGGTTAGGTTAGCGGAATCGGGTCGTCGAGGAGAAGGTGATTGCGTCCCTCAACGATAAGCTCAAGCGTAATCGGATAGGGTTCCTCACCGTAGATCGACGGTTCGCGATAGCAGCCATCGCGGCGCAGCGTTTCCCTGATCTCCTCACTGTAGCCTTGCCACATGAGCCTCTCCGTGAAATCAGGCGCCGCTGCTATGCCCACCAGACCGGCAACTCGCTCGCGGCGCGCGAGCGCGACGAGCAGCATGATCCAACCGCCCATGCTGGAGCCGACAACGATGTGAGGATCGGGGTTAAGAAGATCGAGGACCGCCGTGGCATCGTCAGCCCAGCGGCCGATCGTACCGTCGGTGAACTCGCCCGACGATTGGCCGTGCCCGAGATAGTCAAACCGGGTATAGGCCCGGTTGGTATTGCGGCAAGCGGCTTCGAGCGCCTGCGCTTTGGTACCGGTCATATCCGACATGAACCCACCACAGAACAGAACGCCCGGCGCCTCGCCGGGGGTGTGGACGTAAGCCACACGGTTACCGTCGGGACGGGGTAAATATTCGATTGCATCAGTTGCGATTGTGGTGCTCATACCTCACCGTCGTGCGAAAGTGCTAAGCAAGATTGTCATGGAAGCCGTCTCCACCCCAAGCGTTGTCGCGTCCGCCAGTGTCGGTGGGCGTCACGAAGGACCCACGATTCTTCAGGTTCTGCCGGCGCTCGATGTCGGTGGTGTCGAGCGCGGCGCTATCGATGTCGCATCGGCAACGGTGAAAGCTGGGTGGCGGGCACTGGTTGTCTCAAGCGGTGGGTCGCTTGTACATGAACTTCAGCGGGCCGGCGCGACCCACGTTACCCTCCCAGTCGATAGTAAGAACCCGGTCGTGATGCTTCGCAATGTCGGCCGGCTCATCGAACTCATCAAACAGAACGATGTAGCGATCGTTCACGCTCGCTCCAGGGCGCCGGCCTGGAGCGCAGAGATCGCCGCCAAGCGCTGTAGCCGCCCGTTCGTGACGACGTTTCATGGGACCTACGATACCGGTACGCCATTCAAATACTGGTACGGGAAGGTGATGGCGCGCGGCGAGAAGACCATTGCGATTTCTGGGTTTATCGCTGACTACATCGAAAAAACCTTCGGCACCGATCCGGATCGCGTTGTGACGATACCGCGGGGCATAGATCCCGCGCGATTTAATCCGCAGAACGTCGCGGCGCAGCGCATGATTCAACTCGCCTCGGCCTGGCGTCTACCCGACGGTGCTCCGGTGGTTATGCTGCCAGGGCGGCTCACACGCTGGAAGGGTCAGCTCGTCCTGATTGAGGCTTTAGCGCGTCTTGAGCGTGATGATTTTTGCTGCTTGCTGGTCGGAAGCGACCAGGGCCGCATCCGTTACCGCGCTGAACTCGAGAGAATGATTCAAAATCGGGGCCTCGCAGGGCGGGTGAGAATCATCGACGATCTACCTGACATGCCGGCCGCATACATGCTCGCGGATATCGTCGTTTCGGCCTCGACCGATCCGGAGGCGTTCGGGCGGGTCGCTGTCGAAGGACAGGCGATGGGTCGTCTGGTTATCGCCACGGAGCATGGCGGCTCGCGCGAAACGGTGCTCCCCGGACAGACCGGGTGGCTGGTACCGCCGGCCAACCCTGACGCCCTAGCCGCCGCGTTGGTGGAGGCACTATCGGTTGACCCCGAGCTGCGTAGCAGCATCGGTCGGGCGGCGCGCGCGCATGCGATCAGTAATTTTACGGTCGATCAGATGTGCGATCGCACGCTCGATGTTTATCGCGACGTGATGCGTGCTCGATCCATGCCGACACCGCCTTGACAGTCGGTTTATTGGCACTAAGTTTCGCGCGTCCCGACGGACAGGTTTCAATCATGGATCAGGAGCGATGATCTCGATCACGCTTCCGGACGGCAGCGTCCGGGAATATGACGGGCCGATCAGCGGTGGCGAGGTTGCCGCCGATATCGGCCCCGGGCTCGCAAAAGCGGCACTCGCTGTGCGCGTCGACGGCGAATTGTGGGACCTTGATCGCGCAATTGAAGCCGATGCGACGCTTGCCGTGGTCACCCGTAAAGATGATTCAGCGCTCGAACTGCTGCGTCACGATGCGGCCCACGTCATGGCCGAGGCCGTCAAGGAGCTGTATCCCGATACCCAGATTACGATCGGCCCGGTGATTGAAGACGGGTTCTTTTACGATTTTGCCCGCAGCGAGCCGTTTACGCCTGACGCCCTCGGCGTCATCGAGGAGCGTATGCGTGAAATCGTCGGCCGCGACGAGACGGTTCGTCGCGAAGTTTGGGATCGCGACGAAGCGATCAAATTCTTCCGTGGTCAAGGCGAGGCGTATAAGGCCGAGATTATCGAGGGCATTCCCGGCGAAGAAGATATCGGGCTCTACCGTCAGGGCGACTTTATCGACCTCTGCCGCGGTCCGCACCTAAGCTCGACCGGCAAGTTGGGGACCGCTTTCAAGCTGATGAAGGTTGCCGGTGCTTATTGGCGCGGCGATTCATCGAACGAGATGCTGCAGCGTATTTACGGAACCGCCTGGCGCGACGGCAAAGAGCTCAATGCGTACTTGATGCGTCTCGAAGAGGCCGAGAAGCGCGACCACCGCCGCATCGGGCGCGAGATGAGTCTGTTCCACTTTCAGGAAGAGGCGCCGGGAGCGGTATTCTGGCACCCCAATGGCTGGACTCTGTTTCGCTTGCTGGTTGACTACATGCGCGGGCGCCAGGATCGCGGTGGTTATGTCGAGGTCAGTACGCCGACAATAATGGACCGCACGTTGTGGGAGAGTTCAGGCCACTGGGAAACCTTCCGCGAGCACATGTATACGTCTGAGACCGAGGACGGGCGCGTCTATGCGGTCAAACCGATGAATTGCCCGGGTCACATTCAAATCTATAAGCAGGGCATTACGAGCTATCGCGGGCTACCCCTGCGGATGTCGGAATTTGGCAAGGTCGACCGCTACGAACCCTCTGGCGCCCTCCATGGGTCGATGCGCGTGCGCGAATTTACCCAAGACGACGCGCATATCTTCTGTACACCGGACCAAATGGAATCGGAGTGCTGCACGGTCGTCGAGCTAATCATGGATATCTATCGTGACTTCGGTTTTGAGGACGTGGCGATCAAATTCGCCGATCGCCCCCCCAAACGCGTTGGCGATGACGCGACGTGGGATCAACTGGAAGCCTCGCTGCGCGGTGCGCTCGACTCGATGGGGTATGCCTACACGCACAATCCTGGCGAAGGCGCATTCTACGGGCCCAAACTCGAGTTCGTTCTGCGCGATGCAATTGGTCGTGATTGGCAATGCGGAACGCTGCAAGTCGACATGAATCTACCTGAGCGATTCGACATGACCTATGTCCGCGAAGATGGTGAGCGCCATCGTCCGGTCATGCTTCACCGCGCCCTATTCGGGTCGCTCGAACGCTTTATCGGCATTCTTGTCGAACACTATGCCGGCCACCTGCCATTGTGGCTGTCGCCAACTCAAATCGTCGTCGCGACGATCACCCAGGATGGTGACGGGTTCGCGCAAGAGGTGGCGGTTACATTCAAAGAGGCCGGCATGCGTTGTGTTTTGGATCTTTCGAACGAAAAAATCGGCCATAAGGTGCGCCAACACTCGCTCGAAAAAGTCCCGGTGATCGTGGCAATCGGCAAACGCGAAGCCGAACAACGCAGCATTTCGATCCGCCGACTAGGCAGCAAGGATCAAGAAAGCGTTGCACTGGGTGCCGCAGTCGATAGACTTGTCGACGAAGCAAGGGCGCCGAGCTCTTGATTTCGCGCGGTCATTGGTCTGGCCGGGGGGTAACTGACATTCGGAGGCGAGCGATCAGAACGATAAGCGTTTGCGATCTCCGAATACCAAAAGAGGAGATACAGTAGATCGCAAGACGTCCATATCTGGGGTCCGTGCAAAAGGACAAAGGACCCCGCGCCAATGACGAGATCGATTCAGCACGTGTTCGTCTCGTTGGTGAAGATGGTGAAATGGTTGGCATCGTCGAGCTTGCGCAAGCGCTACAAGCTGCCGAAGAAGCTGGCCTTGATCTGGTAGAGATATCACCCAATTCGGATCCGCCGGTTTGCAAGGTGCTCGATCACGGGAAGTTCAAATACGAAGAGCAAAAGAAAAAGAACCTGGCGCACAAGAAGCAGAAGCTTGTTGACGTTAAGGAAATAAAGATGCGACCCGGCATCGATACCCACGACTACCTAACCAAGATGCGCTCGATGAAGAAGTTCCTCGACGAGGGGGACAAGGTGAAGGTGACAGTGCGGTTTCGCGGTCGCGAAATGCTGCACCCTGACCGCGGGATGAACGTCCTCAAGCGAGTTCAAGGAGACGTTGAAGAAATCGGTAAGGTCGAGCAGTTCCCGCGAATGGAGGGTCGACTGATGACGATGGTGGTCTCGCCGCGAGTTTGAGCCGGCAATGGCGCTGCGCGAAACCGTCTTATGCCTGCTCACGGATCAGCGTCTCAGATTCCATCCACTAAGTTACCGGTGATACTTCACGACCGGTGCCGCGCCACTCTTGTCGCGCCTGGCGTGCAATCTGAATGGCGGCGCTAAGCGCGAGCACCGCCATCACTGAGCCGACCGCGATATCGGGCCAAGCGGTGGTGGTTGCGAAGACGCCGCCAGCCGCGGCGATCACCGCGATGTTGCCAAGGACATCATTGCGGCTGCACAGCCACACCGACCGCAGGTTTGCGTCACTGCCGCGAAAGCGGAACAGCAAAACAGCACTTACGACATTGGCAGTTAGTGCGGCCAGTCCGACACCGCCCATGATCTGGGCGGCTGGCGTGATCGGGTTCAACCCGTTGCCGAGAGCACTCAACAATATCCAGATCCCAAAAACACCAAGACTGGCGGCCTTGGCAAAAGCCGCCGCGGCGCGCCAGCGAATCGGTGCCGTCAACAGCGCCAGCGTGATGGCATAGGTCGCGGCGTCACCGAGAAAATCGAGCGCATCGGCCTGCAACGCAATCGAGCTCGCGTGAAGGCCGGCGAAGATCTCGATTGCGAACATTGCGGCATTGATGATCAAGACAACCCAGAGAATTCGACGCGTGGTCGACTGGTGGTCGTGGTGATGGGGGCGGGCCTTACTCATGCATATCAGCCGTGGAGCGGCCCTCGGCTTCTGCGACGTGGGTCGCCATATCTTCAATAACCCGCTCGATATGCCCATCCGCCGGTGAGTAATAGACGCGGCGGCCGTCGCGTTGCGCCCTGACGATACGTAGCGCGCGCAGCAAGCGCAGATGATGGCTGATAAGCGAAGGCGACGCACCGAGGGCGGCGGCGATGTCGCCGACTGCGACCCGGCCCCTGGCGCAGATCAAGACGACGATGTGCAACCGCGTGTGGTCGCCCATCAAGCGAAACATTTCGGCGAGAATCGCACCTTTTTCATCATCCCATTCAATCATATATATGAATATATATTCATATATATGATACGTCAAGAGTTGAAGTAGATTCTCGACTGGCCAGCGCCACCGCCGACCTTGCATTCGCGCGACGCTGTGGCTATAACGCCGCCTCGAACCGGTGTCGGGAGCGGCTCTTCTTGAGTACGCGGGGGCCGGTTCGTCTGCGTTGGTGCGGCGATCATGCCGAAGATGAAATCAAAGAGCGGCGCGAAGAAGCGGTTTCGCCTGACCGCATCCGGCAAGGTGCGAATGAACCAGGCCGGCAAGCAGCACGGTATGATCAAGCGAACCAACAAGCAGATTCGAAATCAGCGAGGAACCGCGATCATGGCACCGCAAGATGCCAAGATCATCAAGCGATTCCTTCCGTACGCCTGAGGAGAGGCGACGATGGCGCGGGTCAAGCGGGGCGTAACCAGCAAGGCGCGGCACAAAAAGGTGCTGAAGCGCGCGAAAGGCTATTACGGTCGCGCGCATAGCAATTACAAGACAGCGCTCCAATACGTCGAAAATGCGCTTCAATACGCCTATCGGGATCGGCGCCAGCGCAAGCGCCAATTTCGTGCGCTGTGGATCCAGCGAATCAATGCTGCGGCACGTCAGAATGGAATGACTTACGGACGATTTATCAACGGCCTCAGTGTCGCGGGCGTGGAGATCGACCGAAAAGTTCTGGCTGATCTGGCTGTTCGCGAACCCGTGGCCTTCACAACCTTGGTGGAGCAAGCAAAGGAAGCGCTCGCCAAGGCCGCTTAAGCCGGCCCATTTCCGAACGATAATCGATGACGAAGGGGCCGCGAGACAGGCCCCTTTTTTGGTGATCGATATGGAAGACCTGAACACTCTCGAAACAGACCTGATGGGCGCGATCGACGTGGCCGACGACCTTGCTGCGCTCGACGCTGCCCGGGTTACCGCACTCGGGCGCAAGGGCCGGCTCACAACCCTGATGCGCGGCCTCGGTGACCTCGACCCCGACCAACGCAAGGATCGCGCGGTCACGCTGAACGCGCTGAAAGATCGCATTAATCAAGCGATCGACACGCGCAAGACCGCGCTCGATGCGGTCGCGATCGAAGCCCGCCTCGCGACCGAAAAGATTGATGTGACGTTGCCGATCGCCAGCGAGAACGCCGGCCGCATCCACCCCGTGAGCCATGTCACCGACGAAGTGATCGCGATCTTTGCCGATATGGGGTTCGAGGTCGCCGAAGGTCCCGACATCGAGGACGATTTCCACAACTTCACCGCGTTGAACATCCCCCCCGAGCACCCCGCCCGCCAGATGCACGATACGTTCTATTTCCCTGCCGCTGATGAGCGTGAACGCAAGCTGCTGCGCACGCATACCTCGCCAGTGCAAATTCGTCATATGCAGACCACCAAGCCGCCGCATCGCATCATCGTCCCCGGGCGTACCTATCGTTGCGATTCCGACCAGACGCATACACCGATGTTCCATCAGGTGGAAGGATTGGTAATCGATACCGAAACCCATATGGGTCACCTCAAGGGGTGTCTGTATGAATTCGCGCGCGCGTTTTTCGGCATCGACGAATTGCCGATGCGGTTTCGGCCGAGCTATTTCCCCTTCACCGAACCCTCTGCCGAGATGGATATTGGCTGCACGCGAACTGGCGGCGAGCTTATCGTTGGCGAGGGCAGCGATTGGCTTGAGATTCTCGGATGCGGCATGGTCCACCCGCGGGTATTGGAGGCCGTCGGACTCGACGCCACCGTTTATCAGGGCTTTGCCTTTGGCATGGGCATCGATCGCCTGGCGATGCTCAAATATGGCATTCCCGATCTACGTGCCTTTTTCGATAGCGATCTGCGCTGGCTCACGCATTTCGGATTTGTTCCGCTGGATGTGCCGACCTTGGCCGAGGGGTTGACGTTATGAAGTTCACCCTCGGCTGGTTGAAGGAGCATCTCGACACCAATGCGGGGCTCAGCGAGATCATCAATCAACTCACGGCGAATGGTCTTGAGGTCGAAGAGGTCGCCGATCGCGCCACCGATCTGGCCGCTTTCATTACTGCGCGCGTCATCGAAGCCAAACCCCATCCCAACGCCGACAAGCTCCAACTCTGTCTCGTCGACACCGGGTCCGAGCAAGTCCAGGTTGTTTGTGGCGCGCCCAATGCGCGCACCGCCATGAAGGGTGTCTTCGCGCCGGTCGGCACCACGATACCAGGGACCGGTCTCTATCTTAAGAAGGCGAAGATTCGCGGCGAGGAGTCGCACGGTATGCTGTGTTCAGAGCGCGAGATGGGGATCTCCGATGAACACGAGGGCATTATCGAACTTCCCGACGACACCCCGGTCGGCGTGCCCTTTGCCGAGCTGCAAGGGCTGGACGACCCGGTCGTCGAAATCCAGATAACGCCCAATCGACAAGATTGTCTTGGGATCCATGGCATTGCCAGAGATCTCGCTGCATCGGGAATCGGGACGGCTAGACCACTGGTCATCGATCCTGTCGCGGGATCTTTCACCAGCCCGATCGACGTTACGTTGAAGTTTGGTGAGACCGCACCCATGCCGTGCCCGTTGTTCGTGGGTCGCTATTTTCGTGGGGTAAAGAACGGCCCGAGCCCGAAATGGCTGCAGGACCGACTGACCGCCATCGGCCTGCGGCCGATCTCGGCTTTGGTCGATATGACCAACTACTACACCTTCGATGTTGGCCGTCCCTTGCATGTGTTCGACGCCGATAAAGTCGCCGGTCATATCCACGTTCGCCTATCGACAAAAGGCGAGCGCCTCGCTGCCCTGAACGGCAACGAATACGAGACCGACGATGCCATGACCGTGATCGCCGACGATGATGGTGTGCTCGGATTTGGCGGCGTGATCGGGGGTGAGCCCTCTGGTTGTACTGACGATACCGTCAATGTTTTCATCGAAGCGGCATTGTTCGATCCGATCCGAACCGCCATGACCGGGCGCAAACTGCAAATCGAAAGCGACGCCCGTTATCGTTTCGAGCGCGGGGTCGATCCGGCCTTCGTCGTTGACGGGATGGAGATCGCCACCCGGTTGGTGCTCGACGTCTGTGGCGGCGAGGCCAGCGAGTTGGTCGTCGCCGGTGCTGCACCCGATTGGCGGCGGTCGCTCTCCCTTCGCCCCTCGCGGGTTCGCGAGTTGGGCGGTCTCGATGTTTCGTCCGACGAAATCGTTCGCATCCTCACATCGCTCGGGTTTGGCGTCGGCCCCGAAAATACACACCTCAACGTCGAGATCCCGTCGTGGCGGTCGGATATCGACGGTGAAGCCGACTTGGTTGAAGAGGTCGTTCGAATCAAGGGCTACGATGCGATTCCACCGGTGCCAATCCCGCGTCGGAGCGCGGTAACCCAACCGGTCCTGTCGCCCCTGCAGCGTCGCCGCAGCGCAGTGCGCCGCACGCTCGCCGCGCGCGGGTTAGTCGAAGCGGTTACATTTTCGTTCGCGCCGAAATCGCAGGTCGAGCTGTTCGGCGGCACCGACGACACCTTGCTCCTCGCCAACCCGATCAGCAGCGATCTCGACGCGATGCGGCCGAGCCTGTTGCCCAATCTTGTCGCCGCCGCCGGTCGCAATCACGATCGCGGTGCCGATGGAACGGCGCTGTTTGAGGTCGGGCCGGTCTATCACGACGATTCGCCGCAGGGGCAGTCGCAGGTCGCGGGCGGGGTGCGCTCGGGCGCTGCGGGATCACGTCATTGGCGCGACCGGTCGCGTGCGGTCGATGTATTCGACGCCAAAGCCGATGTCGCGGCAGCACTGGAGGCGCACGGTTTCAACTCGGATAACGCTCAAATCGTGGCCGATGCGCCGGCTTGGTACCATCCGGGCCGTTCTGGGGTGCTCAAGCGCGGCCCGCACAAGACATTGGCTCATTTCGGTGAGCTTCATCCCGCGATATTGGGGCGCATGGATCTAAAAGTGCCGGTGGTGGCATTCGAGGTGTTTCTCGATGACGTACCGCTTCCCAAGGTGAAACTGCGCCATACCCGGGCTAAGCTCGATCTGGCCGATCTGCCGGCGGTCGAGCGTGACTTTGCGTTCGTCGTCGATCAGGACGCCACGGCGGCGACGCTGGTCGCCGCAGCGCGGGCCGCCGAAAAAAAGCTCATCACCGAGGTATCCGTATTCGATGTTTATAGCGGTGAGGGCATTGAACCCGGTAAGAAATCGATTGCCTTTTCCGTACGCCTGCAACCAACCGAGAAAACCATGACGGAAGCTGAGATCGACGCCGTTGCAGCAAACATCGTCGCGGCTGTGAGCAAAGCGACGGGGGGAACGTTGCGCGGATGATCCCACTCACGGGCGATCTGTATCAACTTGGCGTTTCGAAGCGAAATCGCCACAGTCAAGGTTATGAGATAAATATTCACGGCTAGCGTTCAGCGAGAGGGGGATTGGTTTGTCTGCCAGTGCCTCGAAATCGACACCTTACGAGGCATTCTGCGCCAGGCCAGACTGAGCCCTGACACTTTTGATGACCTTTGAACGCCCAGCGTCATGACGGATCCGGCGCACATTCGCAACTTCGCGATCATCGCGCATATCGATCATGGAAAATCGACGCTCGCCGATCGCTTGATCGAAGTGTGCGGTGGGTTGAGCAAACGCGAGATGAAGGCGCAGGTGCTCGATTCGATGGACCTCGAACGCGAGCGTGGAATTACCATCAAAGCGCAGACCGTTCGTTTGGCTTACTGCGCCGAGGGCGGCGAAACCTATCAGCTCAATCTGATGGACACGCCCGGTCACGTCGACTTCACCTATGAGGTAAGCCGATCGCTGGCCGCGTGTGAAGGGTCGCTGTTGCTGGTCGATGCGAGTCAAGGCGTCGAGGCGCAAACCCTGGCCAACGTCTATCAGGCGCTCGATGTCGACCATGAAATCGTCATCGGACTCAACAAGATCGACCTTCCCGCCTCTGAGCCCGACCGCATTGCCCAGCAAATCGAGGACGTCATCGGCCTTGATGCGACCCATGCTCTGCGCATCTCGGCTAAGACCGGCACCGGCGTGAAAGAGGTGCTGGAGGCAGTGGTGCATCAAATACCGCCACCACAGGGCGATCCGGACGCGCCGCTCAAAGCCCTGCTGGTTGATTCCTGGTACGACCCTTATCTCGGCGTCATGATCCTGGTGCGCCTCCAGGACGGAGTCCTGCGCAAAGGTATGCGCATCAAAATGATGGCGGCGGGGACTACCCATCTGGTCGAGCGGGTCGGTGTGTTTACGCCAAAGCCGGATGTCCTCGATCAACTTGGCCCGGGTGAGATCGGGTTTATTACCGCGGGCATTAAAGAGGTGGCCGATACCAATGTCGGCGACACCATCACCGAAGAAAAACGGCCGACGGCGGTCGCGCTGCCGGGTTTCAAACCCAGCCTGCCGGTGGTTTTCTGTGGTGTTTTCCCGACCGACACCAATGATTTCGAACATCTGCGCGAGAGCCTGGCCAAGCTGCGGCTCAACGATTCCAGTTTCCACTACGAACCCGAATCTTCGGCCGCCCTCGGTCTCGGATTCCGGTGCGGCTTTCTCGGCTTGCTGCACCTCGAGATTGTTCAGGAACGGCTCGCCCGCGAGTTCGATCTCGATCTGGTCACCACCGCACCGTCGGTGGTCTACCGGCTCCACCTCAGCAACGGTGACGAGATCGAGCTGCACAACCCAGCCGATATGCCGGACCCGGTACGGATCGCATCGATCGAAGAGCCCTGGATCAAAGCGACGATCATGGTGCCCGATGATTACCTCGGCAGCGTTCTGAAGCTGTGCGAAGAACGCCGAGGCGTCCAGCTTGATCTCACCTATGTGGGCAGTCGCGCGATGGTGGTCTATCGATTACCGCTCAACGAGGTTGTGTTCGATTTTTACGACCGTTTGAAATCGGTGAGCCGCGGTTATGCCAGCTTCGATTATGACATCGAGGGATATCAAGCCGGCGACCTGGTCAAGATGCAGATATTGATCAACGCCGAGCCGGTCGATGCGCTCGCGCTGGTGGTCCATGCTGGTCGTGCCGAAGCCCGCGGGCGGGCGTTATGCGAGCGCCTCAAAGAATTGATTCCGCGCCACTTGTTCCAAATACCGATCCAGGCTGCGATCGGCGGCCGAGTCATCGCCCGCGAAACCATTCGTGCCCTGCGAAAAGATGTGCTTGCCAAGTGCTATGGCGGCGATGTCACGCGCAAACGCAAACTGTTGGAGAAACAAAAGGCCGGCAAGAAGCGGATGCGGCAAGTTGGCCAGGTCGACATTCCGCAGGAAGCGTTTATCGAGGCCCTCAAGATCGGCACCGGCGAGGGTTGAGTATTTACGTTTGGATCGGCTCAGCAGGTTGGCTTAAGCAAGCGATGCAATGCTAGCCGGCCGCTCGTGGATTCCATCCACTAGCCCATTTGATCGCTAATGGTTGCGGAGGCCGCTGCGGCGCAGTTTGCGCGCGCGAAATGCGTAGATCAGGATGAGGCCGATAACGCCAAACACCGCCCAGGTCGGCCATAACAACACCGCGACGATGATCGGATCCCACAATTCGGGAAGCACGTAGCGCTGGATCGCGGCTTGAGCGAGCCCAATGCTGGCCCGGTTGAGTTCGAACCATTGTTGGCCAAGCGGGGTAATGTCGATCGCGCGGGCTGCTAGCGAGGCCACAATGTCGGCTCCCAACGCCACCAGTGCGATGATTAAAAACAGCCACCCAATGATCCGGCCGACTATCACTACAATCCCCTCAAGCCCGTCTGGGCCCCCAGGTTAGCGCGCTTTTGGCATCACGCCCACGGGTTTGCTTGCGTGCTGCCGGTTGCCGACTATATTTCCGCGACGCGCTGCGTCAACCGGAGGGGTGGCCGAGTGGTCGAAGGCGCACGCTTGGAAAGCGTGTGTACGTGCAAGCGTACCGTGGGTTCGAATCCCACTCCCTCCGCCATCCGCCTCCGCCAAGGCTTCGGCGGGATTAGCTGAGTTTTCTCTGGAGGCGGATGTCACGCCGTAGCTTTAGCGAAGGCGGACCCACTGATGCATTATGTTTACATCTTAGAGTCCGACTCGAAACTCTATGTTTGATAACAGTACCTTGCGAGCCGCCTTGTGAGGAGTCGGATGTTGGCGACAAGAATCCATGCCTGTGCGGAGGCGATTGATTTCTCCCAATCCTTGGCCAGTCGACGGCATCGGTTGAGCCAGGCGAAGGTCCTCTCGACGACCCATCGTCTGGGCAGGAGCTCGAAGCCCTGGGCGGTGTCTGAGCGCTTGATGATCTCGAGCTTCCAGCGGCCGATGTCCTCAAGGGCGCCCTCGAGTTTCGGTCCCGCGTAGGCGGCGTCGGCGAAGAGGTGACGCAGCCGGGGGAAGCGATGACGGATCGATTTGAGGACCTCGGGCGCGCCGTCGCGGTCCTGGATATCGGCTGCGTGCACGATCAGGCCGACCAGCAGGCCGAGTGTATCGGTGACGATGTGACGCTTGCGGCCCTTGATCTTCTTGCCCGCGTCATAGCCCCGAACACCACCGCTTTCCGTGGTTTTCACGCTCTGGCTGTCGATCACCCCGGCGCTCGGGCCGGCCTCGCGTCCTTCCAGCTCCCGGGCCGCCATGACCAGGTGATGGTTGATGCTCTCCAGCAGGCCGTTGGAGCGCCAGTCGTAGAAATAGCGCTGGACCGTGGAAGGCGGAGGGAAGTCGTTCGGCAACATCGCCCACTGGCAGCCCGTCGAGGCCATGTACATGACCGCATCCATGACATGGCGCAGGTCCGTCGTCCTCGGCCGGCCGATCTTCTTGCGCGGCGGCATGAGCGGCGCGATCAACGCCCACTCTCGATCCGTCAGGTCGCTTGCGTAGCGCCCGCCACGGCGCTCATAATTCGGGCGAGTGATTTCGGTCCACATGTTGTGCCTCCTCGTTTGCTTTGACACAACCGAGTAAGCCACAACCGACTGAAATCACTCAACTAGTTTCGGGTTGGCCTCTTAGAAAGCGTCACAGATCCCGGGCATTTCTATGTTGGTTTGACAGCGAATGTTGAGCGTCGTTTGCAGAATCACAATGCCGGCGGTTCCACTCACACCGCAAAGTACCGGCCATGGAAACTTTCGACGTTTATCGGGTTTTCGGATCGTGCCAAGGCGCGTCGGTTTGAGCGGTATCTCAAGTCTGGCTCCGGACGCGCCTTCTCTAAGAAACACTTCTGAATCATCATAGAGACGTTCGATTCACACCATGAAAGCCGCTAATGCTTCGTCGCCGTACCCGGGTTGATGCTCTGATAGGTCCTGGCGGCGTTCCGGTCGTCGTGCAACGCACCAATCGTAAAAAGACGGTCGGGATCATCGTTGAGAATGGGGGGGTCCGTATTCGGGCACCCAAACGCCTTGCAAATTGGCGAATCCAGGAACTTATTAACGATCGAGCGGAATGGATCAGCGCCAAGCTGCGCCGCCAAGCGGCGCGACCCGTCCCGTCCCCGCGATGCTACGCCAATGGCGAGGAGTTCCTCTATCTCGGCCAATCCCATCGGCTCATGATCGTCGACGACGAAGACCAGCCGATCACGATCGAAAACGATTGCCTAGTGGCGCCTCGATCGCTCGATCCGGCTTCGCGTATTGCGGCGTGGTACCGGCGCCAGGCCGAGATCGTCTTGCGTGAAACCACAGACCGATTCGCGCTACTTATCGGGGTTGTCCCACGCTCGGTCACGGTGCGGGAGTACAAGAGCCAGTGGGGGAGCTGCAATTCACGGGGTGACGTCCGCTACAATACGCGGCTCATCCTAGCGCCCATCGATGTCGTCGAATACGTGGTGGTTCACGAACTCGCGCACTTGCTCCATCTCAATCATTCGCCGCGCTATTGGGAGCGCGTGAGCGCTATCATTCCTGATCACCGGGAACGGCGAAAATGGCTTAGGAAAAACGGAGCAACGCTCCAGATCTGAGCCGCCCGCTGGAGATGGTTAGGTTCGCCAGGGCTTTCCCGTGGCCGCGCTATCGACTCTTGTGGTTCGTTGGATCGAGTACGACAATTTTTCGAATTGGGGGAATTAGAGATGACGGATGCATACGGACTGTACGAGTTTGTCGACGAGGTGCGTCGCTGTATCGCCCAACAGCAATCGCCGGCGGCAGTGTTGGAGGCTGTGTCTCCCGGGTTTGAACGTTTGCTCGCGAACCCGACCTTCCTGCGCGAAAAGATCGAGGAAGTTGGGGTCCATAGCGACGAAGTCTGTTTGCACGCGGAGCCCAATAACGGCTTTGTCGTGCTTGCTCGCGGCGTTTCGCAGAAGCAGACCTATCAGGGAAAGTCGCATGCCGTCGTGCCGCATGATCACGGCCCGTTGTGGGCGCTGTATGGCATTTACGAGGGCAGCTCCAACCTGCAGCGCTGGGAGCCGGATGCGTCAGAACAATCCGGTCCGTTTCCGGGGCTGAAATTGGCATCCGAGCGCCCCGTAAGCCCCGGTGGGATGGATGCGATCGAACCCCACAACATGCATTTACCGGTGCACACCCCAGGGGCTGGCACGATCATCATTGTGGTTTACGACCATCCGTTGGATGCAGTTGTGCGCCGCGGCTACGTCGCGTCCGCGAAAACGGTGACCGATTTCCAAGGCATTTTTCCACCGCTCGAACTACCCACATAGTGTGCTTTCGTCGGCTACGGACAATGAGAAAGGGCGGTCCCCGAAGACCGCCCTTTCAACACGCGATGGAAACCTGAGCTTAGCTGCTCAACGCGTCGCTCGCCTTGGCAGTGTGGGTCGCGATCACATCCATCAAAACCGGTGACAGACAATCGTAGGGCCTAAGCGCGCCCTCGAAGCTGGGCCTATGCCGTGCGATGGATGAGGTGGTAGCCAAATGCGGTTTCGACGACGTCACTGATCTCGCCGACACCCATCCCGAAGGCGGCCTGTTCGAATTCCGGCACCATCATGCCACGGCCAAAATCACCGAGTTCGCCACCTTGGCTGCTGGACGGGCAATCAGAATGTTCTTTCGCGAGTTCGCTAAACTCGGCGCCGTCATCGATCTTTGCTTTAAGCCCGCCGATTTCTTCAAGCGCGTCCTCGCGCGAACGCGACGAACTCGCGTTTTGCGAACCGTCAAACGAAAGGAGAATGTGCGAAGCGCTAACTTGGTCGGTCATGGTTTCCGTCCCTTCTTAGGAAAACAACTAATCGAGCGGACAGCGCATCTCCAAGGCTGGAGCGCACGGCGCGCAAGCATGCACAATACGCGGGTTTTCAGCTATTCAAATATGCCCATCGGGTTTGGGTTAGGCGGCGCCCGGCTAACGTCAACTCAGCCCGATGTGTATGTCTTCACCGGTGAGTCGTCCATAAATGCCAGGTGTTCGTACTCGACCAGTTCGAGTTGATTGCCCCACGGATCGAGGAAATAGTTCACGCGCAAACCGGCGCACGGGCCATCGTCGAGGACAATAGGTCCGGCCATCACCCGACACCCGTTTTCAGCGAGATAGGTTTTTGCAACCTCAAGGTCGGTTACCTTGAAGGCGAGGTGATGGCCGCCATAATCGCAATTACGCGGCGGCGTGGTGCTGCGATCGTCGGGCTTGTCGTATTGGAACAGCTCGAGCATGAGGTTCGGTCCGACCTGCAGCATCGCGATTGTCAATCGGGCGCCGACAACGTTGAGGTGGGCCTCGGTCCAACCGCGACCATCGTCCATCGGCGGGATCTCGGCGTTGTCGAACGGGCCGAGCCGATAGAGCTCGGTACCGCCAATTACCTGGCTATAGAAGGCAACTGCGTCGTCTAGGTTTGGTACGGTAATCGCCGTATGGTCGACATGCTGCAATCCGGGTATCCCTCCAGCCATGATTCTCCCTCCTACGGATGTTGTGCGTGGCGGCTAAAGCGGTAGTGGCGACGGCATCGCCAGTAATCGTGTGCGCAGGGCCACGACGCGCTCGGTAATTTGCCAACGCAACCGAGAATGGTGCCAACAATCCTCGTAACGGGCGAGTGCGTAGCACGTCGTGCGACCGTCATCATCGGTATGGTAGATGGCCACGGTTGACGAGGTCTGCGCATGATCTGTGTCGATGGTGATGCTATCTACCGCGATCAATCGGTTTTGTTGGTAACGCCGCCATTCGTGCTTGTGGAGCGTTTCGTAGCGCTCTTTGAGCTGGTTGCGATCGAGTTCCATCCAGACCATCGTATCGGGCAGTTCCGGCGCGTTGACTTCCACCCGGTAATTGCCGGACTCTTCGAACAAGTCGACAAACGACTGATAGGCGCAATCGTCGAGAAAGCGTGCCGAGGCGTGCACCAGCGAGCGCAGCATCTCTCGAGACTCGGCGGTCACTGACCCTGCCTAGGCCTGCGGTTGCGGTGACGCAGGTGGCGCATCGATGTCGTGCGGCTGGCGGCCAGTTTTGCGCTGCCATTCGGCGTAGAACGCGCGTAGCGTTGCATCGTCCATCGGGCCAAGATTCTCTTCACGAGCGATCATGCTGAAGGCGCTGGCGCCCGACGCCATGTTGCGCCATTGCGTTTCAACCGCCCAGATATCCTCGGGTAAGTTTCGGCCCATCGGCCCCCATACCTGGTTGTGTTGCGCGACACGTTGGCGTCGCACATCGGGTGGGTCACCCTTGAGGCCGAGGCCGCGACATTCCAGCAAGGTGCGGCCTGGAGCTATCGGGGTGAGCGAATCGATCCGTAGCACGGTCGAGCGGCAGTTCAGCATCATGTCGGGGAAGAGATCGACTACCAGGTGGCCGTTGGGAAGCATCCCCGGCAGCAGGTTTTCGTCGCGGGCGCCGAGATCGAGGCGGTCGTAGCCAATCGCGGCGTGTTCGAAAACCAGATGCCCATTGCGGTGCACGTGCCAGCGACGGTTACGGTACTCTTTCAGGCCAACCGCGGTCGTCCGGTTCAATAAATGGAGGAGCTCGTGATAGCCCTCCGCATTGGTTTCGACGAACAGCTTCCAGTTGGCGGCAAGTTCGGCGCGGTGCAGGTGAAAGACCTCGAATTCGGCATCCGCGAACGGTCCCCGCAACTCTTCAACAATCTCCGATCCGAGAAAGTCGACAAGCGGTTCAACCTCATCGTCGAGGCAGACAAACACCAACCCGAACAGCTCCTCGGTTCGCACCGCTTGCAGCGAAACCTGTTCCGGCTTGAGTCCACTCGCGGCATAGCCATCGTGTTGCGGGATGGTGATGCATTGCCCACGGCTGTCATACGACCACAAGTGGTAGAAGCAGTTGATGGTGTTGTTGGCCAACCGGCCGGCAGGTTCGCGAATCAATCGGGCACCGCGATGCGCGCACACATTAACAAACGTGCGAAGTTGGGCGTCGTCGCCGCGTACCACGATCAGTTGGCGGCCGGCGACAGTTACTAACCTAAAGTCACCGGGCTCGGGAAGTTCTCCCGCGCAACACACGAATTTCCAGGTGGCGGCGAAGATCCGGTCGCGCTCAAGCGCAAATATTTCTTCGTCGGCATAGATGCGGTTGTCGAGGTAGTGCGACGGCGGAAGATCCCTAGCAATCCATCCGTCTACGGCGTTGGTCATACTGAGAAACTCTCGGTCGCGTAAGCGGCCGCCGTCAATGCATACCTCACACCGCCGCTAACGTCGCTACTCGGCAGCCGCGCTTTCGAACAAGGTGCCGACGTAGAAGCCTCGTTTTTGCATCGATGCGATGAACTCATCTTCGAAATTCGCCGGCACCGAACCGATAACACGCTCGTTGGCGAGGATCGCGTCGGACCACGCCTGAACCAGCGGGAACGCGCCGAGCAGGCCGGTATGAAGCCGTGCCTCGACGAAAGCAAAACGCTGCAGAAACGGCGCATAGGCGGCGTCAACAAGCGATAAAGTGTCGCCGTTGAAGTAGGGTCCAGAGCCTTCACGTTCTACGGAAAGAGCTTCTTCGAGTTTGGCCACGCGCTTGGCGGCAACCTCAAGTTTCTCGTCGATCTCGTCCTTCGATTTAGTCCAGTAAACGCCGCTGAGCCCGCTCGCGAAATCGGGCGCGAAATCCGTCCACGCCCGATTGCGGGCGCGTTTGATTGGATCAGCCGGGTGGAGCCGGGGCTCGGCCATCTCATCAAGGAACTCGGCAATGGCATTCGATTCGAACAGGGGCTGCTCGTCGACCGACAGCACCGGCACTTTGCCATGCGGAGATATCTCCAGGAACCAATCGGGCTTATCGCTCAGATTGATATAGGTAACGTCGAAATCGACCTGTTTGGCGCGCAAAACGATCACGGCGCGCTGGACCCAAGGTCACGTAAACGAGCTGATCAGATGGTATTTCTTTGTCATGGTATTTCCCTCTGCCGCCAACCATAAATGGGCGACAGATCCGGGTCAAAACCCTTTACGCGGTGATGTGGTGGAAATTCTGATGACGGCGGCGATCGCTTGGCGGCGTGCCTGCTCATAATGCTGATTTCAGTTACGTGCCTTTGGCATCGTCGAACTTGGCTCGGGCTGCCAGTGACGATCCGGTGGTGCTAACCATCGCCGGCGACATCGCAAAATCAAATCGCGGCGCGACCGACGGATTCGCTGATGCCTTTTTCCGCTATCACGACATCACATTCGCTCGTGCGTTCGCCTTTACCGGTGGCGATCTCGAAAGGCTTGGAACCCATCAGTTGACGGCAACATATCCGGGAAAGGATCTGTCGGTGACGGTCGAAGGGCCGCGCCTCAGTGACGTATTGGACGCGGTCGGTGCGCGCGGCGAGACCGTTCACGTCCTGGCGTTTGATGGCTATTCAGCCGCAATACCGATCGCCGAGCTGCGCCGGTATCCCGTTGTTTTGGCGCTCAAACGAAACGGACGCTACCTCGATATCGGGGGACGCGGCCCGGCATGGGTGATCTATCCGTCCAACGAGTACCCGGAACTGGCGGACCGCGATGATGCCAAATGGGTTTGGAGCGTGTTTTTCATCCGCGTCGAATGACGCGGTTTACACGGTCAGAATCTCGAGGATATGGCCATTGGGATCGCAAAAGTACACGCCTCGCCCACCTCGCCGGTGGTTGATCTCCATGTTGTCGACCTGGCGAGGGCCGCTGCCATAGACGATTCCCTCGCGCTTGATGCGGCTGAAGATTTCGTCGAATTCCGCGTTATCAACTTTGAACGCGTAGTGGTGATGGTGGAAGTCTTCGGCGTTGTCGAAGTCGAGCGTTAGCGCAGCGTTCACTCTGACCGGCGCAAAGTGCGATTGGGTTCCTTTGTAGGTGAGGCCGAAAATGCGCGCGAAAAACTCTGCCGACGCCACTTTGTCGTGGGCGGGAACGATGGTGTGGTTGAGTTCGATGGCCACCTCTGGAGTTTAGCTGATCTGCACGCGTCTCGTCGTAAAACGCCAAGCAATGAGGTTTCGTCACGATTGTTCCCTGGCAGCGGCTGCAATCGATCTGGACAATGCAGCGTCTAATGATCAATTTGGCCACAATGCCGTCCATCTGTTTGAGTTTCGTTGCCATCCAGAATCTTGAATAGGCTACAGCGATGACAGGAACGGAGAAGCTATCGGCTGACCAACGCGACTTGCGGGACTATGCGTTGTCGTTGCCGGGCGCGCATGAAGATTTCCCATGGGGCGATCGCGTCGCCAAAGTCGGCAAAAAGGTGTTCGCCTTTATGGGGCACGACGACAAGTCGGTGGGGGTATCGGTTGCCGTCAAATTGCCGCACAGCAGCACCGAGGCATTGGCGCTCCCGTTTACCGAGCCAACCGGTCACGGCCTCGGACGCCACGGATGGGTGTCGGCGCGTTTCGCGCCCGACGAGCAGGCGTTGGTAAAACTTCTTAAGCAATGGATTTTGGAAAGTTACCGGGCGGTCGCGCCCAAACGCCTGATCGCCGAACTCGATCGCGGGGCCGAGTCGAACGACTAAGTTTAAATCGGAATCGAAATCGGAAAGTGGAAGTCGTCGCAATTGATCACGGTGACTTTTTTGGAGCGGATCTTGAAGCTGGTTCCGTCGCGAAGAACGGCATACTCACAGCGTCCGCTAAATGCTCGTTGTTCCATCTCGGGGCGGTATTCGTGCATCACGAAGCGACAAGCGAACGCGTATTCTCCGGTCGCATCGTCAGCGGCGTTGACGACAAAATTCCCTGCCACATGGGTCGTGCGGGTGTAGGGAATCTGAGCGTGGACGCGAGGGTGACGCAGCCGCTGAATGCGTAGATCCATAATTTCGCGGTCGTCGTAGAACAACGATAGCTCGTCGTCGGGACTCTCCTGATCGATGCGCGACGGCACCCAATAGTAACCGTCCTCCGTAAACAGATCGCGCCAGGCTTCGAAGTTGCGGCCGTCGAGCAATTCGAGCTCCGCGGTAACAAACTTCTCGAAGTCGCGAATCAGAAGCAACTCGTCGAGTCCGACGGGAAGATTGGCGGTCGCCGGCTTGGTGGGGGCAGCTTTGTTCATCGTCGTGGTGATTGCCTGTTCGGGTGGAGCTTACCGTCTCGGCTTGATCCAACTCAATCTGGGTGTTCTAAATCTTTGGCGTATCGATGGTCCACGGTTCGGTGGCGGCGGCTCCGATCCAGGCCCGCACCGCGTCTGAGCCGATAAGCGCATCGCGATAATCTGCGGCGATCGCAGGCAAGCCAACACCGTAGGTGGCAAAGCGCGATGCCACCGGCGCGTACATCGCATCGGCGATGGAAAAACCGCCAAACAAGAATCCATCATCGTTGGATTTACCGAAGCGGGTCCGACAATGGTTCCATAACTCGACGATGCGATCGATGTCGTTTTGTGCGGTCTCCGACCAGTGCCAATCGCTGTGGCGGGCACGGCAATCCATCGGCAGGTCACGGCGCAGCGCCGCGAATCCGGCGTGCATTTCGTGAGCCACGGCGCGTGCATGGGCGCGCGCGTCAGCGTCAATCGGCCACATCGGTCGGGTTTGGTGGGTCTCGGCGACGTATTCGCAGATTGCCAGGGATTCCCAAACCGTCAGGTCGCCATCGTGCAAAACCGGTACCCGACCGGCCGGCGAATGCGCCCGGATACGCGCACCGCTATCGGCTTGGTCGAGCGGGATGACGACTTCCTCAAAGTCGATATCGAACTGGTTGAGCGCAACCCCAGCGCGCATCGACCAGGATGAGTAGTTCTTGTTTCCGAGAACGAGCGTTAATTGAGCCACGACACCACTCCCGTTGGCTAATTGCGAGTTAATTGCCGGACCGACACGATTGGGTCTTTCCACCGAGTCCCGACTAAGGCATGCTGGGCTTAGTCGTTTCGGTACCAAATCGAATCCCTTGCGCGCCTTATCCCAGTCAACGCCTCGCGATGCAACCGTCCTGTGGCCGGTATCGGGCAAACACCTCGATGGGTGGCTTGCCGGTCGCGGACAGGCTCATGCCACGTGGGTAGGGAATGCGGACTTCAAAGCCAAGCCTGGCGAGGTGCTGCTGATACCCCAGCCTGATGGAAGCCTGGCCGGCGCCTTGGTCGGCATGCCGGAAGAGCCCGATTTGTGGTCCTATGCCGGTTTCCCCGACAAACTGCCGCCGGCGGTCTACCGGATCGACGCCGAACTCGCCACCGCGGCCGCGACCGCGGCGGCGATCGGCTGGGCGCTCGGGGACTATCGTTTTGATCGCTACAAGAAAGCCTCTAATGCGGCTGATCAGGAGAGCGACCGAGTTGCCATTCTGGCCGTCCCCAGCGCGGCCGACTGGCCCGACATCAAACGAACGGTCGAGGCGATCTCATTGGTCCGAGATCTCGTCAACACGCCAGCCGAACACATGGGACCGCCCGAATTGGCTGATGCGGCGCGGGCCCTTGCCGAAACCTATGGCGGTTCGTGCACTGTGGTCAGTGGCGCGACACTGCTCGATGAGGATCTGCCGGCAATTCACGCAGTCGGACGGGCCAGCGAGCGACCGCCTTGTCTGATCGACATCGTCTGGGGTGATTCGAACGCGCCCAAAGTGACCCTGGTCGGCAAGGGAGTGTGTTTCGATTCGGGTGGTCTTGATCTTAAAAGCGCGGCGGGTATGCGCTTGATGAAGAAGGACATGGGGGGTTCGGCCAACGTACTCGGACTGGCCAAATTGATCATGGATGCTGAGCTACCGGTGCGACTTCGAGTTTTGATTCCCGCGGTCGAGAATGCTGTGGCCGGAAACGCGATCCGGCCCGGCGATGTGCTGGCAACGCGCAAGGGGTTAAGCATCGAGATCGGCAATACCGATGCGGAGGGCCGAGTCGTTTTGGCCGATGCGCTCGCGGTCGCGGACGAAGAGACACCCGATCTGCTCATCGATTGCGCGACGCTGACGGGTGCCGCGCGTGTTGCCCTCGGCCCCAGCCTGCCGCCGTTCTACACGCCTGACGATGACTTGGCGCAAGCCATTACCCACCACGCCGAGGCGCAAGCCGATCCGTTGTGGCGAATGCCGTTGTGGGCGCCGTATCGCGAGATGATCAACAGTGAGATCGCCGACATCAACAACGCCGGCGACAGTCCCTTTGCCGGCAGTATCACCGCGGCCTTATTCCTCAAGGATTTCGTCACCGCAACGCCGAGTTGGGTGCATATCGACCTCTACGCGTGGAACCCGAAAGCGCGCGCCGGACGCCCGATTGGCGGCGAGGCGCAAGGCATCCGCGCGCTCTACAGCCTGATAAGGGAAAAGTTTGGCTGACCGACGATCACCCGTGCAGGCGGTACGCCATCGAGGGCTCCGCCTGAAAGCGCATCGGCTGTTGTTTGTTTACGGTACATTGCGCCGTGGAACGCCCGGGGGTGCGCGACGGCTGCTCGACGAGCGCGCCGTCTATCTCGACGCGGGCGCTTACCAAGGCAAGCTCTACGATCTCGGCGCCTATCCCGGGCTCACCTCATCACCCGACCCTGCCGACCGGGTGATCGGTGATGTTTATGCGCTGCATGCCCCGCGTCGCACACTACCGCGGCTTGATGCCTATGAAGGGGGCGACTACCGCCGTCGCGTCGGTGTTGTCGAAACTCGGACACATGGGCGCATCCAGGCGTGGGTCTATTTGTACCAGGGCGGGCTGGCGGGCCGATGCCGCATTAAAGGTGGCGATTACCTGGCCCATTTACGTCGCAATCCGGCGTCGCGTCGCGCTGCCCAGTGGTCTCGAATGATCTAGCCGGCTGCTGGATTGTTCAACGAGGGAGTATCGGATGGAGATTCGTCTCACCGCCCAACAGGCGCTCAACCTCTGGCGTATCGCGCTCAGCCGTGCCGTGCACGAATTGGAACCGGATCTCTCAGCCCGGCAGATGGCGATACTGCTCAACGTCTATTTGATGCCGGCGCCCCACACCGTGCGCGGGCTCGCCGGTCAATTGGGTTTGGCCAAGCCGGCGGTGACCCGCGCGCTTGATCGTCTGGAAGCTGCCGGCCTCGTTCGCCGCGCGCCGGATCGCCGCGACGGTCGTAGCGTTGTCGTCGAGCGCACCGTAAAAGGTGCTGCATTCCTGGGTGAATTCGGGGCCTACGTTAGCGAAGCCGGCCACGATGTGGTTGCAGAGGTGGCCTAAGTCGATCGTGGGTGAGGCCGGACCCAACTCAATATCCGCGACGACGGTCAACAAGATTAAGCATCGGCTGACCTGCTAAAGCGCGGCGAATATTGTCGGCAACCGCCGGGGCAACCGAATCAGGCCGTGGATCGGCAGCATTGTGTGGTGTCATGGTGACCCGAGGGTGATCCCAAAATGGGCTGCTCTCGCTTGGCGGTTCCTGGTGAAAGACATCGACTGCGGCCCCGGCCAAGTGGCCGGAATCGAGGGCGGCCAAAAGATCGTCCTCGATAACGTGGCCGCCGCGACCTGCATTGATCAAATAGGCGCCGGCCGGCAGTTGATCCAGCGTGGTGGCGTTGATGATTCCCTCTGTTTCCGGGGTTAGCGGGAGGGTGCAGACGCAGACCTGGGTGGTCGATAGAAACTCTTCGAGGCGATCGCGACCACAGAAGATGGGGATACCGTCACCACTCGATCGCGCGGTTCTGGTCCAACCGAGGACGTTGAATCCGAGGCCGATTAACATGTCGGCTGCGGCCCTGCCGATTGCGCCGAGTCCCATGATGCCGACGGTTAGGGCCACGGGCGGCGGCTCGATGTGCTGCCACAGGTGGGCGCGTTGATTGGCTCGGATCAACGGCATCGATCGAAAGTGATTGAGGGTGTGCAAGACCACGTAGTGGCCAATGTCGCGGGCAATCAGCGGGTCGACCATGCGCGCGATGGGCACGTCCGGCAAGTCGCGGCGTTCAAGGATGTGCTCGACACCCGCCCACATGCCGATCAACGCCTTGAGATTAGGAAACTGGCCGAGAATGCCAGGGTCGGCCTTGTGAACGACCGCGACATCGACAGCCCTGGGGTCGCCGATCGCGGGCCATCTGAGGATTTCGATATCGGGAAGCAGCGCCTGGATGGGCTGATACCAGGCCTCCCGGTCCGGCTCGCGCGCAATGATGATGACCGTCATCGTCGTCCACTAGTAGCCGCGCTTGCGGTCGACCGGAACCAGCGGCGCCTCACCCGCGAGCACGCGTCGAATGTTTGCCGCCAACACTTGCGATTTGGTCGCGACGCGGGTGGTCCCGCTGTGGTGCGGTGTGACGGTTACCTTGGGATGGTCCCAGTAGGGGTCGGTGGCGGGCAGGGGTTCGGTGCGAAACACGTCGAGTGTCACGGCCGCGATCTGACCAGAGTCGAGCGCCGCGAATAAATCTTCATCGACAACGTGCTCCCCGCGCCCGACGTTGATCAAGTAGGCACCGCGCGGCAGCATCGCCAAGGTTTGGGCATTGATGATGCCGATCGTGGCAGCGGTCTTGGGGAGCACCACAACCAGGATCCGGGTGCCATTGAGAAAGGCTTCCAGGCCCGCTTCACCGTGGAAGCAATCGATGCCGTCAATTTCTCCGGCCGAACGGCGCCAACCCCGCACCACGAGGCCGGCCGAGGTCAGCATCTCTGCGGTCGTTAGGCCCATGGCACCGATCCCCATAACCCCGACCGTGTATTCCTCAACCTTGGGTGCCGTAAGCCACTCCCAGGTGTGGGTGCGCTGATGCTCTTCGACGATCGGCATCTGGCGGAAATATTTGAGCGCATGGAGCAGGACATATTGAGCCATGTCATGGGCCATTGCCGTATCGACCATACGTCCGATCGGCACATCTGGGAGATCGGGGTCACTCAATAGTGGATCGACGCCGGCAAACAGATTGATGATCGCCTTGAGGTTGGGAAGGCTCGCCAGCAGGCCGGGCGGCGGATCGTAAGCCAGCGCCACGTCGATGTCGGCGGGATCGCCGATATCGGGCCAGACCCGAAATTCGACCCCGGGAACGTGTTCGCGTATCGCGGGAAGCCAGATCTCGGGATCGTGAAAATTGCTGATCAAGAGGACGGTCATGTCGGCCGGCGTGTCGTGTGTATTTTGGGCGTCGTGGGAAAAAGGTCGCAGACGTTAGCCACGGATAGCGCCGGTCTCGATTGCCTCGAGTTCGAACGCCGCCGCCATCAGCGCCTTTGTGTAGGCCTCCTTGGGGGCTTCGAATATCTCGCGGGCAGGTCCCAGTTCGACCACCTTGCCGTCGCGCATGACGATCAGTTCGTCCGACAGCGCGCGGACGACTTTGAGATCATGGCTGATGAACATGTAGGCCAACTGGTAGCGGGCCTGGAGCTCCCGCAACAGGTCGACGATCTGCGCCTGGACCGACATATCGAGCGCCGAGGTCGGTTCATCCAAAACGATGAATTTCGGCCGCAGCACGATCGCCCTGGCGATGGCGACACGCTGACGTTGGCCGCCGGAAAATTCGTGCGGGTAACGATTGCGGGTCTCGGGGTCGAGCCCGACTTCTTCGAGCACCTGATCGATCATTGAGCGTCGTTCATCGGACGTGCCGCCGATGCCGTGAATCTTCAGCCCTTCCTCGACGATCTGGCCGATCGACATACGCGGGCTCAAACTGCCGAACGGATCCTGAAAAACCACCTGCATTTCATTGCGCAGGGGGCGGATTTGCTTGAACGTTTGGCCTTGGATTTCCTGGCCCTCGAATTGGATGGGTCCCTCGCTTTGGATGAGGCGAAGAAGCGCGAGGCCGAGCGTGGTCTTGCCGGAGCCGCTCTCGCCGACGACGCCGACTGTGTGACCCCGGCGGATGGTGACCGTGATTCCATCGACCGCCTTCACATAATCGACCGTGCGGCGAAAAACACCGGCCTTGATCGGAAAGTAAACCTTGAGATCACGCGCCGACATGATCTCCGGCGCGTCCGCAGCGGCTTGCACGGGATCACCCTTGGGTTCGGCGGAGAGCAACATCTGGGTGTAGTCGTGCTGCGGGTTCTTAAATATCTGTTCGGTGGGCCCGTCTTCGACGACATCACCCTGGCGCATGACCGCAACCCGTTTGGCCATTTTGCGCACGATGCCGAGATCGTGGGTGATGAGCAGCATTGCCATGCCGAGCTGATCCTGGAGCTCGCGGAGCAGTTTCAGAAGTTGCGCCTGAATGGTGACATCGACCGCGGTGGTCGGTTCGTCGGCAATCAGCAGGTCGGGTTCGTTCGCTAGCGCCATTGCGATCATGACGCGTTGTCGCTGGCCGCCCGAGAGTTGGTGGGGAAATGAGTTAAGCCGATTTTCAGCGCCCGACAAGCCGACCAGGTCCAATAGCTCGAGCGTGCGGGCCCGCGACGCGGCGGTGTCGAGGCCTTTGTGAATGAACAAGACCTCATTGATCTGACGCTCCACCGTGTGCAGCGGATTGAGCGAGGTCATCGGTTCCTGGAATACCATCGAGATACGGTTGCCGCGAACCGACCGCATCATCGCTTGCGGCGCGCCGACCACTTCCTCGCCGCGGACTTTGATCGAACCGCTCGGATGCCAAGCCAGCGGATAGGGCAGGAGTTGGAGAATCGATAGCGCCGATACCGACTTACCGGAACCGCTCTCGCCGACCAGAGCCATGGTCTCGCCGCGGTCGATGGTGAAGGACACGTTCTTGACGGCTTTGGTTTCGCGTTCGCCGTGGCCGAAGGAGACCGAGAGATCGTCGACGGTGAGGAAAGGGACGTCGCTCATTGGAGCGTCTTTCGCGGATCGAACGCATCGCGGACGGCTTCGCCGATAAAAATCAACAGGCTCAGCATCAGCGCGAGAACCACGAACGCGGTGATCCCAAGCCATGGCGCTTGCAGGTTCGCTTTCCCCTGGGCCAGCAACTCACCGAGTGACGGCGAGCCCGGCGGCAACCCGAATCCCAAAAAGTCGAGTGACGTCAGCACGGTGATCGAACCCGATAGGATGAACGGCAGAAAGGTGAGCGTCGCCACCATCGCGTTTGGCAACACGTGACGGAACATGATGGGGATGTTGTCGAGACCTAGCGCCCGCGCGGCGCGGACATAGTCGAAATTTCGGGCCCGCAAAAACTCAGCCCGGACCACCCCGACGAGCGCCATCCAACTGAACAACAGCATCAGTCCCAACAGCCACCAGAAGTTTGGTTCGACGATGCTGGCGAGAATAATCAACAGGAATAGGGTGGGCAGGCCCGACCAGATTTCGATGAAGCGCTGGAACAGCAGGTCGGTCCAGCCACCGAAATAGCCCTGTACGGCGCCCGCGACGACACCGACGATGGAGCTGAAAAAGGTCAACACCAGGCCGAACAGCACCGATATTCGAAACCCGTAGATCGTGCGCGCGGTGACGTCGCGGCCCTGGTCGTCGGTGCCGAGCCAGTTTTCGGCATCCGGCGCCGATGGTGCCGGTGTCGGTAGATCGTAATTGATGGTGCGGTAGCTGTAGGGAATCAACGGCCATAGGATCCAACCGGTTTCGTTGATTAGCTCTTGAACGAACTCGTCGCGATACTCCGTTTCGGTTTCAAAATCGCCGCCAAATGCGGTTTCCGGATATTCGAAGAAAACCGGGTAGAAATAGGCGCCCTCGAATTTGACGAGCAGCGGTTTGTCGTTGGCGATGAACTCGGCCGGGATCGTGACCACAAAGATTATGAGAAAGATCCACAACGACCAGTAGCCGCGCTGATTGGCTCGGAAGTTGCGCAAACGCCGGTGGGTGAGCGGCGTGATGCTCAGCCCGAGAAAACGATCCTGGTAGGTCGCCACGGCTTAGAGCTCGCGGCGCTCGAAATCGATGCGCGGATCGATGATCACGTACATCAGGTCGCCAATGAGATTCAGAACCAGGCCCATCAGCGTGAAGACGAACATGGTGCCAAACATCACCGGGTAGTCGCGCGCGATCACCGATTGGAATCCAAGCAATCCGAGCCCGTCGAGTGAGAAGATGATCTCGGTCAGAAGCGCGCCGGTAAACAAAATGCCAATGAAGGCGCCGGGGAAGCCGGCGATAACGATCAGCATGGCATTGCGGAAAACGTGCCCGTAGAGCACCCGGTGCTCGCTCAGCCCTTTGGCGCGCGCCGTCATCACATACTGCATGTTGATCTGATCGAGAAACGAGTTCTTGGTCAGCATCGTGAGACCGGCGAACCCACCGATGACCAGCGATAGGACCGGCAATGCAATGTGCCAGAAATAGTCGAGGATCTTCTCGCCGAAGTTGAGCTCGCTGAAATTCTCGGAAAACAAGCCGCGCAGAGGAAACCAATCGAGATAACTGCCGCCGGCAAACACCACGATCAAAAGTACGGCAAACAAGAAACTAGGGATGGCTTGCCCGACGATGATCACGCCGCTGGACCAAACGTCGAACCGGCTCCCGTCGCGCACGGCCTTGCGAATTCCCAGCGGGATCGAGATCAGATAGACGAGCAAGGTTGTCCAGATACCGAGCGAGATCGACACCGGCATCTTGTCGATCACCAGCTGCACGACCGATCGGTCGCGGAAATAGCTGTTTCCGAAATCAAAGCGGATGTAGTTGCCCATCATCATCAGGAAACGCTCGTGGGCAGGCTTGTCGAAGCCGTACAGCTTCTCGATTTCCTTGATGAATTCGGGATCGAGGCCGCGGGCACCACGGTACTTGCTGGTGATACTGCTGCCGGACCCAGCCTGGGCTTGTAGGCGCTGGTTGGATTGAACTTCCGAGCCGCTGGCCCCACCGATCCGTGCGGTCGGATCAACCGCAGTGCCGCTGATCTGAGCGATCAGTTGCTCAACCGGACCGCCCGGCGCGACTTGGACCACAACAAAGTTGATCACCATAATCCCGAACAGGGTCGGGATGATGAGCAACAGGCGGCGGACGATATAAGCGAGCATCAGACGTGTCGGTCGGGTCGGATGTACGATTCAAGCATGGAACGAGCGGACCTTAACAGGTCGGCATGATCGTGGATATTTTCTGACCCGGGGCAGTTGTCGGTAATTGCAGATGATGGCGAAAACAAAAAAATCCCCTCCCCCCCCCTCTAAACGGGGAGGAAGCAGATGGGAGACGCGGTGTACGCCCTCGCCCCTTGCGGGGACGGCGGCGTCGGCGACATCGACCCCGCGCTTTGCGGGGCTTCATCGAGGCGAGCGCGACGACGCGTTGATCCGCCACCTCCTCCAAGTGAGAATTTCAGATTATGGAGCGTACTATCAGGCCGTGTTGGCGGAATCGGTCGTGTAGAGGTGGCACCGGACCATTGAAGTTTGCGTCGGCGCGCCTTCGGCCAGATAGAGGGGCTCCGGTACGGCCTGATCACAAGGGGCAAAGGTTTTGGGGCAACGCTGATGAAAAGCGCACCCTGGCGGCACATTAATTGGCGAGGGAACGTCACCTTCTAGCACGACCGTTTTCATCGGCACACTTGGGTCGGGGACGGGATTCGCCGAGAGTAGCGCTTGGGTGTAGGGATGCTTTGGTGAAGCGAATAACTCGGCAGTTCCTGCCAATTCCACGATCTTGCCGAGATACATCACAGCAACCCGATCGGCGATGTAGCGCACGACGTTGAGATCGTGCGAGATGAAAAGATAAGTCAGGCCGAGATCGCTTTGCAGCTCTTTCAAAAGGTTGATGACCTGGGCCTGAACAGAGGCGTCCAAGGCAGACACGGCTTCGTCGCACATGATGAAATCAGGATCGTGCACGAGCGCCCGGGCTATGCTGATCCGTTGACGTTGTCCGCCTGAGAATTCGTGGGGATAGCGATCGCGAAAGCTTGACGAGAGCCCAACACGCTCCAGCGTCTCAGAGACCCGCTTTGGAATCGCGTCTTCCGGTACGATCCTATGGACCCGCAATGGCTCGCCCAAGGCCTGGCCGACCGTCATCCTGGGGTTCAGAGAGCCGAACGGATCCTGAAAGACGATCTGCATCCGTGGCCGCAACCGGCGGAGTTGATTTCGAACCATGGTATCGAGTTGATGCCCGTCGAACTCGATCGAGCCATCGGTGGGTGTCAGAAGGTGGAGCAGACAACGGCCGGCTGTGGTTTTGCCACAACCAGACTCGCCGACGAGTGCGAGTGTCTCCCCTTTGAAGATGTCGAACGAAATGTCGTCGACCGCTTTGACAGCGTTAACGACTTTCCGGAACCAGCCCTCGCGCACCGGGAAATGCATTTTGAGATTGCGGACACGGACCAATGGCCGGACATTTTGCTGACCGGTGGGAGGCTTGTTGACAATGTCATCCATCGCCGTTCTCCATCAGCCAGCAGCTGAGCGTGTGCAGAGCAGATACCCGTGTCGGCTTGGGACGTTTTTCGTGGCAATGCGCGAGCCGCTCGGGACATCTCGTCGCGAACCGGCAACCAGACGGAAAATGGTCTGGCGTGGGGACCATGCCAGCAATTGATGTGAGCGCCTGGCCCGATTTCCGCGCGTCCGGCAGGGCGCCCAGCAATGCTCGTGTATAGGGGTGCTGCGGTTCGGCAAAGAGGTCCTTGACTAAGGCCTGCTCGACGACTTCGCCGGCATACATCACCGATACCCGGTCAGCATGGTGGGCGACCACCCCCAAATTGTGAGTGATCAGCAAGACGGACATGTCGAGCGCTTGCTTCAGCTCGCGCATCAACGCGAGGATCTGGGCCTGGACGGTGACATCGAGCGCTGTGGTCGGCTCGTCTGCGATCAAAAGGTCCGGATCGCAAGCAAGGGCAATCGCGATCATCACCCGCTGCTTCATTCCGCCGGAGAGCTCATGGGGGTATTGCCTGGCGCGCTCCTTCGCTGCGGGAATATGTACGAGTTCTAGAATCTCCACGACCCGTCTCTCCGCCGCGGCGCCTAGCAGGCCGAGGTGCACTTTCAAGACCTCACCGATTTGCTCACTTACGCGCATGACCGGATTGAGCGACGTCATTGGCTCCTGAAAAACCATCCCCATGCGTCGGCCCCTAAATCCCCGGAGCTCGCGTTCGGACTTATCGGTCAGTTCCTCGCCGCGTAGTCTTATGGTGCCCGAGGTGATCCGGCCCGGCGGATCGATCAATCCCATCACCGCCAACGCGGTCAGGGATTTGCCGCAGCCGGACTCTCCGACCATCGCGAGCGTCTCACCCTTTTCAACTACGAGATCGAGATCGCGAATGATAGAGAGGTGGCCGTCCTCGGTATCGAAACCGACCGACAGGCCTGAGATCTCAAGCGCAGGAGCCGCGTTGCCGGGAGTTGTTTCGTTCCGGTTAGCATGGGGGCCGGAGGTGACCGCGGGGCTAGGCACGGCGCGTCATCAATTTGGGATTCGAGGCTTCACGCACACCTTCCCCGACGAGGTTAAACGCCAGGACCACAACCAAGATCGCAAATCCCGGTACGAAAAACAGCCAAGGCGCATCGAAGATGTAAGCCTTGCCGTCGGATAGAATATTGCCCCAAGTGGCGAAGGGCGGTTGAACGCCAAAGCCGAGGAAGCTTAATGCGGATTCGATAAGAATCGCCGTGGCAACGCCGATGGTCGCGGACACCAGAACTGGAGAAAGCGCATTCGGCATGACGTGCACGAAGATGATGCGCCATTCGGGCAAGCCCGAGGCCTGGGCCGCGACGACGAAATCTCGGGATTTCAAGGACAGGAACTCGGCCCGCACGAAACGTGCCGTTGGCATCCAACTGGTGACGCCGATGACGATCATGATGTTGTAGATGCTCGCCGGCAACAGCGCGATCACGGTAAGAATAAGGAAAAAGGTCGGGAAGCAAAGCATCAGATCGGTAAAGCGCATGATGATCGAATCAAGCGTGAACGGTCCGATTTTCAGTTCGTCGTAGTAGCCCGCGAGCCCGCCGAGGATGATACCTAAAAGGGTAGATATGCCCACGGCAATGAAACCGATCGACAGGGACACGAAGGATCCTTGGAGCATTCGCGCAACGACATCACGGCCCAGATCATCGGTCCCGAGCAGGTAAAGTCCGAGGAACGGGCCCTCCATTTCCGCAAGCTCCGCCGACGCCCAGGTCAAGGGCGGCTGAAGCTTGTCCGAAAGCCGTACGGTCGCAGGATCGAACAGGACATACCACTCGGTCAGCACTTTGCCGAGGACTGCGAATAGGGCGAGCACGATGAGCACCCAAAGCCCGAACATGGCCAACCGGTCGCGCCGGAACAGGGCCCAGGTTCTGGCAAACGGCGACTCCAAGCCGGCATCGTCAGGTCCGCCGTCATCGAAGGAACGGAATGGGTCAGCGGGCGTCGCGGAGGTCATCTCAAGCTAATCCTTGGATCGACGACCGCGTAGAGGATATCCGACAGAAAGGTTCCCGCCAGGGTCAGGGCCGCGGCAAAGAAATTGATTGTCAGAATCAGCGGGAAATCCCGGGTCAGGATGGCATCGTAGCCAAGCCGTCCGATACCGGGCCACGCGAAGATTTGTTCGAAAATGACCGAACCGCCGATGAGTCCCGGCAGAAGCAATCCGAACATGGTCACGAAAGGCAGCAGCGCATTTCTAAGCGCGTGTTTGTAGATGACCGTGTCGCTATCGAGACCCTTCGCCCTTGCCGTGCGCACGTAGTCTTGAGAGATCACCTCCAACATCTGCGAACGGACGTACCGCGACAGGATGGCAATCCCAGCAAGCGCAGATATGAACGATGGAATGGCGAGGTGCCACAACCTGTCCATGATCTGAAACGCGTAAGGCGCATCTTCCATACCGAAGGTGCGCATGCCGATGACTGGCACACCAAGCAAATTTACCGCACCGAGAATGAGAAGATAGGCAAGGAAGAATCCGGGAACCGAAATCAGGGCATAGGCCAGAAAGGTTGTACTTCGGTCGTAGGTGGACCCTCGCCGAATCGCCGCGTGGATACCGGTCGGAAAGGAAATGGTCCAGACCACGAGCGTGGCACAGAGGAACAGCGGAAGCGAGTTCAGGAACCTGGTCCAGATCTTCCCCAGGACCGGCTGACTGTCCTTGAACGACTTCAACTCACCGGTGACCAGATCGCGCATCCAGTAGACATATTGCAGGTGGATCGGCGCATCGAGATGGAACGCCGCCCTGATCTTGGCCACGTCCTCCGCTTTGAGGCGCGGGTTTGACGGATCGACCGCCGTCGGTTCGCCAGGTGCCAGATGCACGACCGAATGTGCCACGATCGACACGAAAAACAGCAGCACCAGGCGCTGAAGCAGGTTGCGGAAAATGTAGGACCACATGCGCCGACCCTAGAACCTCGGGGCGTGTTCGAGCTTGCGCCACCGGCTCAAAAAGAACAACAAGGGTTCAGCGTTGCGGGCGGCACGCACGGGAGAGAACTTACCGTCTGAATCGACCATGACGATTTTGCGGTCCAATACAGACATCGCGCGCCCGGTCATCAAGAACGTGTACGGCTGATCCGCTGCGATGACCGCGTGAAGCTGATGGGCGAGCCTCTCCTGCTCGGCAGGATCGTACTCGCGCCGGATGCGCTCGATCAGGTCGTCGGCCTGCGGGTTGTTGTAGCCAACGAAATTGAGCTGCTTGGGCCCGGCCTGACTCGAATGCCAGAGCTGGAACTGATCGGGATCAAACCCCAATCTCCAACCCAGGATCACGGCATCGAAGTTCCCGTTGTCTACGAAATCGGACAAGAACACGGTCCATTCGAAGACCTGCGTATGGACCCTCACACCGATCTGTCGCCACGCCTGCTGCACGATCGTCATGATCGCTTTACGGACGGTGTTCCCGTTGTTGGTAATCAAGTTGAATTCCAGGACTTTGCCGCCCTTCTCGAGCCAGCCGTCGTCGTTGCGCGACCAACCCGCTTCCGCAAGCAGTTCGAGCGCACCCGCCGGATCGTAGGGCAGTGGCTGAATGGCGGGATCATACCACCGGGTGATGATTGGATAGGGTCCGGTGACGCGCTCGCCCTCGTCATAGAGGACGTGCTTGATGATCTGGTCGACGTCGATCGCCATTCCCAAGGCTCGAGGCACGCGGCGATCTTTGAATAAGGGCCGACGATTGTTATAGCCGATGTAGCTGTAACCGGGCGTCACGGTCGAAATCCCGCGATAGCGATCGTCCTTCCGGTAACGTGCGATCTGGTGAGGCAAGGGCGAAAAGGCGTCGACCGCACCGCTGCGGAACTCCACTTCCTGGGTCAGCAGGTCCGGGATGACGCGATAATGAAAACTGCGATAGAACGGTGGGCTGTCCCAATAGTCGTCGTTGCGTTTGAGATGGATCAGCTCATCGCTCTGCCAGGCGACGAACCTAAAAGCACCAGTCCCGACAGGGGCCCGGTTGAACGGTGACTCGCGCATTCCGGCGACCGCCGCATCGTCGTCTGCGGTATCTCGCGCCCTCGGGTCAAGCAGGTGTTGCGGCAGGATACCCATGAGCCAGGCATTGATGGCAGGCGAGAACAAACGCTTGTAAACGACTTTGATCGTGTGGCTGTCGATTACTTCGATCCGGTCGATGGGCTCGAAATCGGACGTTCGCGGCGAAAGGTTTTTCGAATCCATAATCGCGTTGAAAGTAAATACGACATCGTTGGCATCGAACGGCTCACCGTCGTGGAAACGGACGTCGCGGCGCAATTTGAAGGTGATTTCCGGATTGTGGGAGAGCACCGGAAATCGGGCGAAAAGTGCTGTCCTGATTTGCTCTGTGTCCTTCGGCTCGACCTCGGTCCAGGCGGCGCGGTCGATGTTTTCGCCATAGCCGTTCGGCAGTACCGGCGACAACCTCGACAATAGATCCGGGTCCACCTTGCTCAAACGAAGTGCGATCCGTGACGGTCGCTCGATAGCGATTGTTCTTGCCTTTTCCCCCGATTTTACGGGCACGAGGTCACCAAGGATGAGCTCTCTGGCGGGCTCTATAGCAATCTCTACTACCGATGATTTCAGGGTCTCGTCCGCAGAACCGGATATGTGCGCCTTGAGTCTTCGGACAAGCTCAGGGCCCGTTGCGCTGACACCATCCGCGAACTGCGCCGTGTCGTCGATCAGTAGATATGCGGTTTCGGAGATCCTCCAAGACTCGGCCAGGCGCCCTTCGAGGTGGCCGTTCTCGTCGAGTCGCAGCAAGCCATCGAATACAAGGTCTACGATACGGCTGCTGGCCGTATCCGCATTCAGAATAGGATTGAGAATCTGGGCGTCGCCGATCGAACCCAAGATAAATTTCGAAAGCCGCGACGGCCCAGCCACCGTTTGGTTGTCATAGCCCGGCACCCAGAAATAGGCTTGCAATAGGGCAAGAAGCACCAGTAACGGAGCCGCCAACAAAATAGTCTTCGGCTTCATATGCGGCCGCGATCAGTTCGATTTCTTCAACGACGACACACCGGCTTTGAGCGCTTTGGCTTTCGTTGAGTCGATCCACCAGGTGTCGAAGCCAAACCCGTATTTGGGAGCGATTTTGGGTCGGCTGAACTTGTTCCAATACGCGACTCGGAAGCTTTGGCTGTGATATTGCGGGATCACGTAGTGACCCCATAGAAGCACACGATCGAGGGCCCGGGTTCGCGCGATCAGACTTTCACGGGTTGGCGCGTTGATTACGAGAGAAATCAGTTCGTCGACGACCGGATCGCGGATACCAATGATGTTGCGGCTGCCGTCGACGTCAGCCTTCGAAGAATGCCAGAAATCTATCTGTTCATTACCCGGCGATAGCGACTGGCCGAACGACGAAACCACGATATCGAAGTCGAAACTGTCGGTGCGGTTCTGATATTGAGCGGTATCGACTACGCGAATACGCGCTTTGATGCCGAGCCGAGCCATGTTTTTGACTATCGGTCCAACAATGCGCTCGAAGGTCGGCTGCACGATCAGGAACTCGACTTCCATCTCCTGGTTGGTATTAGGGTCGATGAGCTTGCGGTCTTTGACGCGAAAGCCAGCGGATTCGAGAAGTTTCTTGGCTTGGCGTAGGTTGCGGCGGATCTTGCCCGAGCCGTCAGTCTTCGGCGGTTCAAAAGTCTGGGTAAAGACTTCATCAGGCACCCTACCGCGATAACGTTCGAGGATCTTGAGCTCCTCGCCACTCGGCAGTCCGCTCGATGCTAGCTCCGAATTGCTGAAGAAGCTCTTCGTGCGCGCGTACTGGCCGTAAAACAGGTTGATGTTCGACCACTCGAAATCAAACGCGAGGGAAAAGGCCTGGCGGACCCGGCGGTCAGAAAACATCGGGCGACGCGTGTTGAATACGAAGGCCTGCATTCCCGTGGGAATCTCGTGGCGGATTTCCTCGGTGACCACCAGACTGCTGCGTGCGGCAGGGAAATCGTAACCAGTTGCCCAGGCTTTCGCGACGTTCTCCAGACGAAAGTCGTACTCGCCCGCCTTGAACGCTTCGAGCGCGACGGTTTGATCGAGATAATAGTCGATGCGGATACGATCGAAATTATGGCGACCGCGGTGGACCGGGAGGTCTTTGCCCCAATAATCCGGAACCCGTTCGTAGGTGATCGAGCGACCGGAATCGAGTTTGAGTACACGGTAGGGGCCGCTGCCGAGCGGCGGCTCAAGGGTCGTTTTCTCGAAATCGTGAGTCTCGTAATAGTGCTTGGGTAGCACGGTGAGTTGACCGAGAATTCCGGGTAGTTCGCGATTGTTGGGATCGTTGACCGTGAACTTCACCTGGCGCGGTCCGAGCGCTTCGACCTTGGTCACCGCGCTCCAATACGCGCGATAGAAGGGGTGGCCGCGTTTGGTCAGCGCTTCGAAGCTGAACACCACATCTGCCGAGGTGATCGGCATGCCGTCGTGCCAGCGTGCTTCAGGCCGCAGGTTGAACACCATGCTGCGGTTGTCGTCGGCGATTTCTAGCGATTCAGCGATCGCGCCGTAGCCGGCGAACGCCTCATCGAGCGAACTTTCCGTCAGTGATTCGTAGATCAGGCCGATACCGTTCGCCGGCTGCCCCTTCAGAATAAATGGATTGAGGCTGTCGAAAGTCCCGATAGCGTATTGGCGCACAAAGCCGCCCTTGGGCGCGGATGGATTTACGTAGTCGAAATGCTTGAAATCGGGTGCGTATTTGAGGTCGCCGAGTAGCGCAAAACCGTGCAGGCGCTCCGCCGCAAAGACGACCCCTGTCGCCAAGGCGGTCAGAGCCAACGCACCAGCAAGCGAGAGGCTTGCTCGCAACCATGTCGTTATCCAGATCTTGCGCATAGCTTTCCTCCGTCGATCTCGCTCGCTGCGCGGACCCTCCTGATTATTGGTGGGTCGGCAGGTATCGACAACCCGTGTTGGATGCACCTATTCGTGAAGAGCGGCAAGCGCCCGCTCGTGAAGCGTGCGATCGCCCGCGGCCAGCACGCATCCGGCACTGTTGAGGTCGAGCGGCTGACCGTGCCAGTCCGTCATGATCCCACCAGCACCCTCGACAACCGGCACCAGCGCGGCGATGTCATGATTGTGCATCGAGCACTCGCTCACGAGATCGACAAACCCGGTCGCCAGCAAGGCGAACGCGTAGCAGTCAGCGCTGTACTGGGTCATACGCACCTTTGCCTCGAGGTGTTTGAAGGCGGTAAGCTGAGAATCGCCATACCATTCGTGTCCGGTGGTAAAGAGCACCGCCTCGGCAAGATCCGGGCACGGCCGTACTGTCACCGGTTGGTCGCCGAGCAGGGTCGAGCGGCCGTGACAACCGAGCCATCGCTCTCCTGATATCGGCTGATCGATCACCCCGAGCACCGGTGTTTTCCGATGGCACAGCGCGATCAACGTGCCAAATAGCGGTTTGCCGGTGATAAACGAGCGCGTGCCGTCGATCGGATCGAGCACCCACACGAACTCTGCGTCGACGCGAACATCGTCGAGTTCTTCGCCGATGATGCCATGGTCGGGGTAGCTGTTCTCGATCAACGCCCGCAGCGCCGCCTCGGCTTCGCGATCGGCGATGGTTACCGGGCTGTGATCGGATTTGGTGTCGACCGGGATGGGTTGGCGGTAGTAGCGCCGGATCACGTCGCCCGAGGCATCCGCGAGTCGCCGGGCAAATCCGGCCAACGAATCCAGCAGCGCCGGATCAAGATCCGGCATCTCAAGAACCGATTTCAGCGGGCCGCGACGGGACGGCGAATTATTGGGGTAGTGGCAGCGGCGAGGCGCTGAGGCTGCGCAAATAAAAGATCAGATTGGCACGTTGTTCGGCCTTTCTGAGGCCCTTGAAGGTCATTTTCGTGCCCTTAACCGCTTTCTTGGGGCTGGTCAGGAACGCATCAAGCCGGGCGTAGTCCCAGGCACCGCCAAATTTTTTCAGGGCGCCGGAATAGCCAAATCCGGCAACCGAAGCGACGTTACGGCCCAACACGCCCCAAAGATTGGGGCCGACCTTCTTTTTGCCACCCTGATCGAAGGTGTGGCACGACTTGCATTTCTTGGCGACTTTGACGCCGGATTTGACATCGCCCGACGCCAGCAAGACGGGTAATGGCGGAACCTCTTTGGCTACGGTCGCAGCGCCGCTGCTGCCGTCGACAGCGACGGCCATTGCCGTCTCTACTGGGATGTGCGGATGGAAAACCTCATTGGCAAGAATATGCAGCACGACGATGAAAAGAACGGTGGCCAATAGGGCGCCAGCGATCTTATTGATGAATAAGGTGTCCATTGGGTTTTCCCGATGATCGATTGGCCGGAGATTAACGGCTTCCGCGCTGTACACGCAACCCGTATAAAGGTTTTTCACCCGCCTCCGACCCGCTCAAGCGGTCCCAGGCTGCGCTATCGGATGAGCTCACCCCACGCCCCTGCGATTGTCATTCCCGCGCGGATGACCTCAACCCGGCTTCCGGGCAAGCCGCTCGCCGACATTGCCGGTGAGCCCATGATCGTGCACGTCTGGCGGCGCGCGTGCGAAGCCGATATCGGACGGGTGATCGTCGCGTGTTCAGAATCTGAGGTCGCCGACGCCGTACGCGACCATGGCGGTGAGGCCGTGATGACGCGGCCAGATCACCAGAGCGGCTCGGACCGTATCTTCGAGGCAATGAGCCGCATAGACAGCGACCAGCAAATCGACGCGGTGATCAATCTTCAGGGCGATCTGCCCCTAATCGATGCCATTGCGATTCGTGCGTCACTTGCTCCGCTGGCGGATGTCGATGTCGATATCGCGACCCTGATTGCCGAAATCGTGGAGACCGGGGAGCGCGACGACCCTAATGTGGTCAAGGCAATCGTGTCGTTCGATCCGGCAGCCGACGGTGATCGGGCACGGACTGGCCGCGCACTCTACTTTACGCGGGCCACCGCACCGTCGGGCGAAGGTCCGCTCTACCACCACATTGGCCTCTATGCCTTTCGCCGAACTGCGCTCGAACGCTTCGTCGAACTGCCGCCGTCGACCCTGGAGCAGCGGGAGCGACTCGAACAGTTGCGCGCGCTCGAAGCCGGCATGCGGATCGATGCGGTGCTCGTTGACAGCGTTCCGGTCGGTGTCGATACTCCGGCCGACCTTGCGCGGGTGCGGCAGCTATTCGCCGCAAAGCAAGGCGATACCTAGGATTCTTTCGCGATGAGCAGGCCGGAAACCGCCGTCAATGCCGACCCCGAGCGGACGGTCGCCTTCCAGGGACTGCCGGGCGCTTACTCCCATTTGGCGTGCCGCGAAGCGATGCCCGATATGGTGCCGTTGCCGTGCGCGGCCTTCGACGATGCCTTCGCCGCAGTCAGCGACGGCAGCGCGCGTTACGGTATGATCCCAATCGAAAACTCAGTCGCGGGCCGAGTCGCCGATATTCACCATCTGCTGCCCGATTCCAGTCTCTACATCGTCGGTGAGCACTTTCAACGCGTGCAGCATCAATTGCTGGGGATCGAAGGCGCACCGATCGACGGGATCGCACACGTTCACAGCCACATTCACGCGCTATCGCAATGCCGTGCGTTTCTGCGCCGTCATGCCTTGAACCCCACCGTTCATGCCGACACCGCAGGAGCCGCGGCAGAGGTCGCCAAACGCGGCGATCCCAGCCAAGCCGCGATCGCATCGGCGCTCGCGGCCGAGACCTATGGGTTGGAAATTCTAAAAGCCGATATCGAAGACGCTGAGCACAACACGACCCGATTTGTCGTGTTATCGAAGCGCCAGGAGCGGCCCGAGGTCGGCACCGTACCGTGCATGACGAGTATGGTGTTCCGGGTTCGCAACGTGCCGGCGGCGCTCTACAAATCGATGGGCGGATTTGCCACCAATGGCGTCAATATGGTGAAACTGGAGAGCTATCAGCTCGGCGGCAGCTTCGCGGCGACCCAGTTCTACGCCGATGTCGAAGGCCATCCTGACGATCCCGCGGTCGCCCGCGCGCTCGACGAATTGCAGTATTTTTCCAGCCACGTGAAGATATTGGGCGTCTACCCGGCCCATCCGGCGCGCGCGGAGACGCTTGGGGGCTAACGCTTTCCGGCGCCGCTAAGCTTCGTCGTCGACCCACCATCGGATCAATTGGTGGGCGATCGCCAGGGATGGTGGGATTTTTAGGCCGGTTTCCGGATCACCGCCGTTTAGCGCGTTGACCACCTGGGCGCGGTTGAACCAGTTGGCATCCTCGATCTCGACCGGATCGCGCTCGATCTGTTCACTCTTGCCTTCGCCGATGCAGCCGATCATGAGCGAGGCCGGAAACGGCCATGGCTGGGAGGAGTGGTAGCGCACATCGCCGACCGCGATCCCGCACTCCTCGAGCACCTCACGGCGCACCGCCTCTTCAATCGATTCGCCGGGTTCCATGAAGCCGGCCAGGCACGAGTAGAGGTCGGTCGGGAAGCGGGCCGATCGTCCCAGCAGGCAAACGCCGGGCCGTCGTATCAGGGTTATCACCACCGGGTCGGTGCGCGGAAAGTGTTGCGCCGCGCATGCCGGTGCCGTGCAATTGCGCTGGTAGCCACCCTCTAACGCGATCGTCGGTGCACCGCAAACCGCGCAGTGGGTATGACGATTGTGCCAGTCGATCAGCGCCCGCGCCTGGGCAATGATGCCGGCCTCAGCCAGTGGTACCAACGAGCCCAAGGCGCGAACCTCGCCAAACCGGCCGAGTTCTGTGAACGGCGGAGCGTCGTCGTCGGATGCGTGCGAGACGTCGATCGCAAACCGCGCCGCGTCGCCGTCAAGACCGAGGAAAACGCATTTGTTGTCCGCGCCGAGGAAGGGGCTCGCGACGGTGGCGGGCTGCCAAGCTATTTGCGGCGCAGCCGCGTCGGTGACCAGAGCATTGAGCTTCCACAACAGCAGAAAACGAGTGCCGGGCTCCTGCAGCCGGTCGCCCAGCCAAGCTTGGTCACGACGCAGATTGGCGGCGCGATCGAGCGGATTGCCGGCAAAGACATTGATCATGGAGTGTGAGGTATCAGGGATGGGGAAACAGATAAAGGGACCGATAACAAATTTGGGAAAATTGACGGATCACTCGCTCTGAATCCTGATTTCCGCTCGACGAGCCTGATATAGTGCGGTGGGGGCTGGCGGTGGACGGAACGCTCGCCAACCCGGTCAGGTCCGGAAGGAAGCAGCCGTAACGAGTTTGTCTCCGGGTCGCCTCACCAGTCCCCACTGATTTGGTCGCTGCCCCTGGTTAGCTGCGCTTGATCCAGCTACCTTTTGGGCAATCCGTCAGAGTTCGGGAGTTCCGCGCGTCGCGATGTCCGATTCCGCGTCCAGCAACGCCGGCGACGCATCCTATCGGGTGCTCGCCCGTAAATACCGGCCCACCACGTTCGCTGAGCTGGTCGGCCAGGAAATTATGGTGCGGACCCTCACCAATGCGCTCGAGAGCGGTCGGCTGGCGCACGCCTTCGTGCTGACCGGTGTGCGCGGCGTGGGTAAGACCACGACCGCGCGCATTATCGCCCGGGCGCTCAATTGCGTTGGACCCGACGGCACCGGCGAGCCGACCGAAGCGCCGTGCGGGGTGTGTGAGCAATGCATCGCGATTAGCGAAGATCGTCACGTCGACGTATTGGAGATCGACGCCGCCAGTCATACCGGCGTCGCCGATGTTCGTGAGCTGATCGATGCGGTGCGCTACGCACCGGTATCGGCTCGCTACAAGATCTACATCATCGACGAAGTCCACATGCTGTCGACGCAGGCGTTCAATGCTCTTCTGAAGACACTGGAGGAGCCGCCGCCACGCGTTAAGTTCATTTTCGCAACGACCGAGATCCGAAAGATCCCGATCACGGTGCTGTCGCGCTGCCAACGCTTCGATCTGCGCCGGCTCGACGGCGATACCATGCTCGCGTTTCTCGGCGACATCGCGGCCAAAGAGGCGGTGACGGCTGAACCCGGAGCCCTGCAGCTGATTGCCCGCGCTGCCGAGGGCTCGGCGCGGGACGGCTTGTCGTTGCTCGATCAGGCCATCGCGCATGGTGGCGAAAAGATCGACGAAGCGCTGATCGGCGAAATGCTCGGCCTGGCCGATCGCGGCCGCGTGCTCGATCTGCTCGATACGTTGTTTGCCGGTGACTTACCAGCGGCACTGCAGCATTTGGCCGATATGAACGCCGCCGGTGCCGATCCTATCGTGATTGTCCAAGACCTGCTGGAGCTCACCCATTGGCTCACTCGGCTCAAGGTTACGCCGGAGGCCGGTGAGGATCTGGCGGTGGCGGAAGCCCAGCGCAAGCAAGGCCGAGAGATGGTCGACAAACTGTCGATGGCGATGATCGCACGCGCCTGGCAAATGCTGCTCAAGGGGCTGCAAGAGGCGCAGACCGCACCGATGCCGCTCATCGCGGTAGAGATGTTGCTGGTCCGTTTGGCCTACGTCGCTGACATACCCGATCCTGCTGAACTCCTGCGCCAGGTCAAAGGCGATGAGACCGGCGATGCCAAACCGGAGACAGCGATTGAAACGCCGGTTGGCGAGGCGTCATCTCCACCGGCAAGGCCGAGCGCAGCGGCCGACGAAGCGGTGGTCGGTGCCGCAAATGGGATGTCGGGCCCGGCATCGGCCCAGAGATCAGCCCAGAGATCAGCCGAGAGTTCAGCCCAGAGATCGGCCCAGGCGTCTGCCCAGACATCTGCTCAGGTACGACCGCTCGAGGTGCCCAGCCCGGATCCCGTCGATCCCGTCGCTGCCAACCCCGACGGAGCTGACACGGTCGAACCGCCGACACTGGATTTATCCGATTTCGACGCCCTGGTCGCATTGGTTGAACGCCAGCGCGAGCCGACATTGCACGCTGCGCTGCTCGGTGACGTTCACCTGGTTCATTACGAACAGGGTCGGCTCGAGTTGCGGCTTGAGGATCGCGTGCCACGCGATTTCACACACCGATTGCAAACCCTGATCGAGCAATGGACGGGGCGTCGGTGGGTGGTCAGCATCTCTGGAGAGCCGGGGGCGCCGACGATCCAGGAGCAGCGTCTGCAACACACGGCCGCGCTGCGCGAGTCCGTCGCCGATCATCCTCTCGTCGCGACGACCCTGGCAACATTTCCAGATGCAGAAATTCGCGACGTGCGTCGGGTCGGACTCGCGCAGGTCGACTACAACGACGTATTGGGCGATCAAACCGACGACGACGCGGCGTCGGACGACGGAGACGAGGTATGAAGAATATTAGTCAGATGCTCAAACAGGCTCAGCAGGTCCAGTCGCAAATGGCGGATATGCAGGCTCAGCTTGCCGAGATCGAAATCAGCGGCCGGGCGGGAGGCGATATGGTCACCGTCACACTCAACGGCAAAGGCGAGATGCGCCGCCTCAAGATCGATCCGACGGTGTTCGCGAGCGGCGACGCCGAAGTCATCGAAGACCTGATTGTCGCGGCGCACAATGATGCCCGCACCAAAGTTGAAAAGCACATGGCTGAAGAGATGGCCAAGCTGACCGGCGGACTGAGTTTACCGGAAGGGTTCAAGCTGCCGTTTAGCTAGTGGATTTCATCCACTAGGGGCGCTTCAGTCGACCCGATCGTGGCATGCGTTAGAGGTCTTCACGGGCACAGGTGATGAGCGAACCAAGTCTTGGTGGGCCTGAGATCGAAGGCCTGATTCGGTTGTTGGCCAAGTTGCCCGGTCTCGGACCGCGTTCAGCCCGGCGGGCCGTTCTCCATCTCATCCGCAACAAGGACGGCTTGCTCACGCCACTCGCCAACGCGCTGCATGCGACCGCCGCGAACGTCGCGATCTGCGCCAATTGCGGCAATGTCGATACCGTCGAACCCTGTACGATCTGCCAGGACCCGCGGCGCGACGGCAGCTTGTTGTGCGTCGTCGAAGAAGTCGCGGATCTGTGGGCGTTGGAACGTGCCCAGACCTATCAAGGTCGGTATCACGTCCTCGGCGGCACCTTGTCCGCTCTGGACGGCGTCGGTCCCGACGATCTGCGCATCCCCACCCTCGTTACGCGGGCCCGCGCTCCCGAAATCAGCGAGGTTATCCTCGCGACCAACGCAACGGTCGATGGACAGACCACCGCCCACTACATCTCGGATGCGCTCGAAGAGTGTACGGTCGTGGTGTCGCGTCTGGCTCACGGTGTTCCGGTTGGCGGCGAGCTCGACTATCTCGACGACGGCACGCTCTCGGCGGCGTTCGCCGGTCGCAAACGGATTAGCGACTCTCCGTAAACGGGATCTGTAGTTCGGGCTGGTCGTCGTCGATCGCTTTCTCGGTCAAGTCTTCACCCAACTTTTCGCCCAACTTTTCACCGAGTTCGATGTCGACGATCATCTGGCCGCGACGCCCAATCTTGTTGGTCGACGTGAAAATCTGATCGACATCCTCACTCGCCTGTTTGAAGTGACGTTGCAATCGGCCGACGCGCTCGCCCAAACGCGAGACGTCTTCGAGCATTTTTCGCACTTCGCTTTGAATGACCGCGGCTTGTTCGCGCATGTTGGCGTCTTGTAATACGGCGCGAACTGTATTGAGCGTCGCCATGAGCGTCGTCGGCGAAACGATCCAAACGCGGGCTCGATATGATTGCTGCACGAGGTCGGGGAAGTTCGCATGCAGTTCTGCGTAAATTGCTTCCGACGGTAGAAACATCAGCGCGGATTCGGCGGTTTCTTCGGGCACGATATAGCGCTCCGAAATGTCCTTGATGTGCTTGAGGATATCGCGGCGGAAGGTGCTCGCGGCTTGGTTCTTCTGCTGTTCATCGGCAGCCGCGCGAAGGGCTTCGAACCCTTCGAGCGGAAACTTCGCATCGACCGCAATCGGCCCTGGCGGCATCGGCAGCTTGATCACGCAGTCGGCGCGCCGGCCGTTCGAAAGCGTCGCTTCAAATTGATAGGCCGAAGGCGGCAGGGCGTTGCGCACGAGGTCGCGAAGTTGCACGTTGCCGAAGGCGCCGCGGGCCTGCTTGTTGGAAAGAATGTCTTGCAACCCAACCACCTGCCCGGACAGTTCGGTGATGTTCTTTTGTGCCTCATCGATGATATTGAGATGCTTGCGCAATTCGCCGAGGGTTTCGGCGGTTTTGTTCGACGTTTGGGTGAGGCTGTCACCGAGCCGTTTCGACACCGAATCCAGGCGTTCGTTCAACCCTTGACTGAGGCTCGCCTGCCGCGTCTCTGAATCGGTGGCGAGTTGGTCGAAACGGCCGGCAAGCTCGCTCTGGGTGTGCAACACCGAAGTGACCGCGCGGGCAAGGTATTCGGTATCGTTTTGGAACTGCCGCATCTGCCGGATCATGATCACCAATCCGACCACGACCACGGCAATGATAATCACGGTGTAGAGAAGGCCCGGCTCTTCCATCATGCTCTCTGCTACTCGAATGCCCACCATATCACGGCCGGGGACAGCGGTGGTGGTCGGTACCGGCTTGACGCTTAATTGGCGCTGTCCTACCAAGGTGGCTGCGACGTCAACACGAAAAGCTATGTCTCAGCTGCCTATTATTATTGCGCCCGACCCGCGCCTAAAGGTCAAATCCGAGCTCGTCGAGGAGATCGATGATGCCGTTCGGTCGCTGATCGATGACATGGTCTCAACCATGTATGCGGCGCCAGGCGTCGGCCTGGCGGCGGCGCAAGTGGGCACGCACAAGCGTATCATCGTCGTCGATCCCCAGGACGGGAACGGCAATCCGCGACAGACGCGTTTGATAAATCCCGAGATCATCGCCGTTTCGGATAATGCTGTTATGCGCGAGGAGGGCTGCCTTTCGCTGCCCGAATTCTATGAGCCGCTTGAGCGACCGGATGAGGTTGAGGTGCGTTACACCGACTACGACGGCAACGAGCAGTCGCTTGCCGCCAACGGTCTGCTGGCCCGGTGTATCCTGCACGAGCTAGATCATCTTGACGGCATCATCTTCGTCGACCACATGAGCGCCGTGAAACGAAACATTATTCTGCGCAAACTCACCAAGATCAAAAGACAACAGCTCCGCGAGAGCGCGTAATCGCGGCAACAGGGATGCCCGAATCGCTTAACCTGGTGTTCATGGGAACCCCGGACTTTGCCGTGCCGACCCTGCAGGCGCTGATTGTCGCGGGGCACGAGATCCGCGCTGTTTATACCCAACCACCGCGCCCGGCCGGCCGCGGCCACAAAGAACGCCGCTCCGCCGTGCATGAAATTGCCGCCGCGAGCGGCATACCCGTGCGCGTTCCAAGCAGTCTCAAGCCGGTCGAGGTTCATGACGCGTTTGCGGCTTGCGATGCCGATGCCGCGGTCGTGGTGGCCTATGGCCTGCTATTGCCAAAATCGATCCTGGAGGCGCCCAGATTGGGTTGCGTTAATCTCCATGCATCGCTGTTGCCCAGGTGGCGGGGCGCCGCCCCGATCCAGTGGGCGATCCTAAGCGGCGATACCGAAACCGGCGTATGCGCGATGATGATGGAGGCGGGCCTCGATACCGGCCCGGTGCTGGGCTGCCAGCGAGCCCCGATCGGACCGATGACCACGGCCGGCGAACTGCACGACAACCTAGCCTCCTTGGGTGCGCCGCTCATGCTCGAAATGCTCGCCGGTTTGGCCGATGGTAGCGTTGCACCGACGCCGCAGCCCGACGTGGGTATCACCCGGGCGCCGAAAATACTGCCTGGTGATTCGCGTCTCGATTGGGGTCGATCCGCGACCGAGCTCGAACGTGTCGTTCGCGCGATGGCGCCGACGCCGGGTGCCTGGTTCGAGCACGACGGTGCCCGCATCAAGGTTACGTTGGCGCTCGCCGCAGACTCCGTCGAGGAGGTTGCGCCCGGCACCGTGATCGACGAAGAACTGACCGTGCGATGCGGGGCGGGCGGCCTGCGATTGCTGCGCCTGCAGCGGGCCGGACGTAAACCGATGTCGGCGACGAATTTTCTGCGTGGCTACCAGCTCGATCGCGGCACGATCTTGCCGCCGCCTTGATGCCTCGCTACCGGCTCATTGTTGAGTATGACGGCAGCGACTATGTCGGCTGGCAGCGCCAAGCCAATGGCGCCTCGATTCAGCAATCGCTCGAACAAGCGATCGCATCCTACTGCAGCGAAACCACCAGAGTATTCGCGGCCGGACGCACCGATGCGGGCGTGCATGCGCTGCGCCAGACTGTCCATGCCGATATCGCGCGCGGCGATCCCGCGTCGACAGTTCAGAAGGCCGTCAACTTTCACCTGAAAGATGAGCCTATTAGCGTGCTCGATGTTGTAGAAGTCGATGCGGATTTCCATGCCCGCTTCTCAGCGACGGCGCGCCAATATCTCTATCGAATTCTCAATCGACCCGCGCCACCGTCGCTCGATATACTTCGTGTTTGGCACGTGCCGCGAAAATTGAACGTTCGAGCCATGAATCGGGCGGCGCAACGCCTGATCGGCAACCACGATTTCACAACCTATCGATCGAGCCAGTGCCAGGCTGATTCGCCGGTCAAAACTCTCGACCGGTTGGTCGTGGTCCGCCATGGCAATGACGTGCAGATTACCGCTCGCGCGCGTTCGTTCCTGCACAACCAAGTTCGATCGATGGTTGGGGCGCTGAAACTAGTCGGTGAGGGGCGTTGGAAGGAGGCGGCGGTAACCGAGGCGCTAGAGGCCCGTGATCGGACGGTGGCGGCGCCAACCGCACCTCCGTGGGGGCTCTATCTTGCCGATGTTGACTACACGCAGGTAGCGCCAACCACCGCAACGAGCGCCGACAGACGGGATTGAGGCGACGGGCCGATCTGTCGCGAGGAACCTTAGAAAAGCTTTTGGACGCCCCCGTAAAGCAGCAAATCGATGATCACCTCGAGGATCACCAGAGCGGCTGCGGTCAGCCCGTCGGCACCCAGCGCAACCCGCGCGATAAACCAACGATAGCCAAAGACGGCGAAGGTGACGGCCAAGAGCGCAAAATCGACCAAGCCGTGTGGCACCAGGCCGAGGATCGCCGGCAACATGATCGGCACGATAAGCAAGGCTGGAATCACGTGCGACCAGTTATACGCAATGATGTAGCTCACGTAATATTCGGTGAGGCTCATCAGGCGGCACACCAGTAATGCGACCACGGGAAACACAACCCAACCCAGCCCATAGCTAATCAGCTCGGTCGTTATGGTGTGGCCGATGTCGATCTCATCGGCGGATACCATCGAGCGGAATATCAGCGCTGGTGCCAGTAGCGGGGCCACCAAAACCGCAACGAAGAACGAGCGCCAAAATCCCTGGATGGAATGGTTGAACCAATTCATTCCCTGGCGATCGACCCGCGCCAGACGCCAAGCCCCGTATATCGAGGAGGAGATTTCCTTGGTCGATAACATGCGCGCGCCGTTCAGGCCGCGAAGTATCTGTCGAGCACTGTCTTGTAGACGCGCGTCAAGGCGCCGATATCGGCGATGGCGGCGCGTTCGTCGACCTTGTGCATGGTTTGACTAATGAGGCCGAATTCAGCGACCCGGCAGTAGTCCTTGATAAAGCGGGCATCCGACGTGCCGCCGGTCGTGCTCAACGTCGGTTCGCGACCGAGCGTGTCCTTGACGGCGGCCGAGAGCAGTTCGGAAAACGCTCCTGGCGGTGTCAGGAAGGCCTCGCCGGTGACATGGGTTTCGAGGTCGTAATCACCGCCCACCGCGTCGAACGTTGATCGTAGCCAGGCAATAAGGGACTCCGAGGTGTGCTTGGTGTTGAAGCGAATGTTGATCGTCGCCTTGGCTCGTGCCGGGATGACGTTGGTCGCGGGATTGCCAACATCGATTGATGTCACTTCGAGGTTGGATGGTTGGAAATGTTCGGCGCCATCATCAAGGGGCGTGGCGGCGATCGCGTCGAGCATCTCCAAGAGGCGAGGAATGGGGTTGTCGGCGAGATGCGGGTACGCCACATGACCTTGGGTTCCGTTGACGGTGAGCCATGCGCTCACGCTGCCGCGCCGACCGATCTTGATCATTTCGCCCAAATCGTTGGGATTGGTGGGTTCGCCGACCAGGCAATCATCCAACGTTTCACCTTGCGCCGTCATCCACTCCAGCACTTTCTTGGTGCCGTTGATCGCCGCGCCTTCCTCATCACCGGTAATCAGCAGGCTGACTGATCCAGCCAATGTGCCGTCGTGCTCATTTAGGAACTCCGCGAGCGCTGCAACGAACGCCGCGATTGCACCTTTCATATCGGTTGCGCCGCGCCCGATTAGATTTTCATCGATGATTTCCGCCGCGAAGGGGTCGACCACCCAATCCGCCCGATCACCCTCTGGCACGACGTCGGTATGGCCGGCGAAGCAGAAGTTGGGCGCTTCCGTGCCGATGCGGGCGTAGAGATTATCAACCCGTTCGGTGCCGGGAGCCTGGAACGGGAGCCGGTGGCAAGTAAGCCCGCAACTTTCGAGAACGCCGCCCAACACAGTGAGCGCACCACCTTCGCGCGGCGTCACGCTCTCGCAGCGTATCAATTCGACCGCGAGTTCAACCGGATTAATGGAGCGCACATTCGCCATGGGCGGGATCAGCACCGTTAGTCGCGCAGCAATTCGTTAACCGACGTCTTCGATCGGGTCGAGGCGTCAACCTGTTTGACGATGACCGCGCAGTAAAGACTGGGGCCGGGAGTTCCGTCCGGCAACGGCTTGCCGCCTGTGCTCCCGGGGACGACTACCGAATAGGCGGGGACGCGGCCGAAATGTACGTCGCCCGTCGCCCGATCGATAATTTTGGTGGAGGCACCGATATATACCCCCATCGCCAGCACCGAGCCCTGTTCGACAATGACACCTTCGGCGACCTCCGAGCGCGCGCCAACGAAGCAATCGTCCTCGATCACCACCGGGTTCGCCTGCAGGGGCTCGAGAACGCCGGCAATCCCGGCACCTCCGGAAATGTGGCAGTTCTTGCCAACTTGGGCGCAACTCCCAACGGTCGCCCAGGTATCTATCATGGTGCCGCTATCGACATAAGCGCCGAGATTGACGAACGAGGGCATCAAAACCACGCCCGGCGCGATATATGCTGAATGGCGTACAACACAACTTGGCACAGCGCGAAACCCGGCCTCGCGGAAGTCCTTGTCCTCCCATCCGGCGAACTTGGATTCAACCTTATCGAACCACCCCGTCTTATCGCCCGGACCGCCTGCGATGGTCGTCATGTCGTTCAGTCGAAACGACAACAAGACCGCTTTCTTGAGCCATTGATTGACATGCCAGGCGCCGTCGCGTTTCTCCGCGACACGCATTTCGCCGCGATCCAGCGCGTTCATCGCGGTTTCGATCGCATCTCGGACCTCGCCGCCGGTGTCGATTGAAATTGTCTCGCGCTGCTCCCACGCCTGGTTGATCGGGGCTTCGAGCTCGGCAGCCGTCATGTGTGTCCTCCGAGGGTTAGAAAAGCGGGCCTACCGGCCAAAAACAAGGCGCGACAATAACTCTGGTCGGCCCCCTGTCAACCGCCGCCAATCGCGTGTTGACGATGCCGCCCGACCGAGCTCAGCCAGGCCGCCAGATCGTCGACGACGAAGTCGATATGGTCCCCGTCGGCACCCTGCTGAGAGAAATCGGTGTGATTTGGCAACCATACGGTGACCATCCCGAGCGCCGCCGCCGGTTCGAGGTTGCGGGCGGAGTCTTCAAACATCGCCGCGCGTCGTGGCTCGACCGCACATGTTTGGATCATATGCTCATAAACCTGCCGATGCGGCTTGGGCACATAGGCGGAACTCTCGATCGAAAATAGATGTTCGAAGTGATGCCGAATGCCAAGGCGATTGAGCACCCGTTCGGCGTGGTCTCGGTTGGCGCTGGTGAAAATCAATTTCCGCCCTGTAAGCGCGCCCAGTGCGGCATCCAATGCCGTGTTTTGCCCGATCACAGTCACATCGATATCGTGGACGAAAGCGAGATAGTGATCGGGATCGGTTGCGTGATTCGTCATCATCCCGCGCAGTGTGCTGCCATGATGGCGAAAGTAATCCCGGCGCACACGTTCGGCCGCCACCATTTCGAGATCGAGCGCGGTTGCGACGAATTTTGTTATCCGTTCGCTCACCTGTTTAAAGAGCTCGGTTTTGGCCGAATATAGGGTGTTGTCGAGATCGAAGACCCAGTCCTCAACGTGCGTGACACCTGAGAACTCATTGTTTTCAGGGCCTTTTTTCCGAGAATCTCTCATCATCGCGGGTCGTACAGCATGGTGTTGAAGCCGATTGTTACGCCGGCCACGATAGCGGTGCCGGTTGGCGGTGTTCTAGTCCTAATGTGATAGTCTGCACAGCGCGACAACGCCGAAAAGCATACATTCGGCGGGTAGAAACGTGTGAGCAGAGCGGCCCCGGTGCGATGAACGATCAGGCCACCATGGTGACCAACTTACGGACGGATCGGGATCGATTCGTCGCGTTTGCGTTTGCGTCGGCCGATGCGCTGGTCGAGCTCGATGACAACCGATGCATCTCCTACGCCGTCGGCGCGGTGCATTGGCTGGCCGGAAAATCCGCGGACGCGCTGATCGGAATGCCGTTCATCGATCTCGTATCCAAGGAAGATCAGGCGTTTCTAAAGGCCGCCTATTCGACCGTCGTGAAACAAAGCCGATTTGGGCCGATCGAAGTAAACCTTCGAGGTGCTGCCGACAAACCTCAGCGCGTGACGTTGTTTGCCTCGCACCTGCCGGATCGGGCAAATCGTTTGTTCATCACCCTGAGTGCGCGGCGTATTTCGCCACAGACCAAAACGCCAGACGACGTCGATCGAGATGCCGAAACCGGCCTCCTCGACAAGGATTCATTTGCCGACGTCGCGATGGAGGTCCTCAAGGGCAGCGCCAACCAGGACAAAAACTACTCCATGACGCTCCTCAACATGGATGGTTTGCAGAACCTTGAAAAGCGCCTGGACAAGAAGGCGGCTGAGGAACTGATGACCGAAGTGTCGGCCTATTTGCAGGTCAACTCGGTAAATGGCGAATCGGCCTCGCGGATCGACGAAAACCAGTTCGGTATCGTCCACGACGCTTCCGTCGACGTCGCCACGCTTGAACAAACCATCAGCGAGCGCGCCCTCGAAGCGGATCCCAACGGCGAGGGTTTGACGGTCAATTCCTCGACCATTGAACTCGACGCAGACGATCAGATTTCCGAAGAGGATGCCGCCCGTGCACTGGTCTATTCGATCAACAAGTTCTCCGAACAACCGGGAGATTTCACCGTCAGCGCCCTAAACGACGGCTACAAGCTGATGCTCGACGAGACCGTCGAGAAAATCGCTGAATTCAAAGCCATGATCCAGGCCGGCCGGTTTGATGTCGTGTTCCAGCCGATCGTCGACCTTAAGACCCGTAAGGTCCATCATTCGGAAGCGCTGGTCCGGTTCCACGATAGTGAGCCCGGCGTATCACCATTCGCACTTATTACGTTTGCCGAAGAAGTCGGCGTCATCGGCGATTTTGATCTCGCGATGTGCGAGCGGGTTATCAAAAAGATTAATCAGGCCAACGACAACGGCCACGAGCTCTATATCGCGGTTAACCTTTCTGGGCGTTCCCTGGAAGATAAGTCGTTTCTGGAAGCGTTTGCCAAACTCTTGAGCAAACATGAGAAGATCCGTACGCAACTGATGTTCGAAGTAACGGAATCGGCGGAAATCATAGATCTTGATGCGACGAATAACTTCATTACGGGCTTGCGCGAAAAGGGTCATCACGTCTGCCTCGATGATTTCGGCGCTGGCGCGGCCGCGTTTCAGTATCTCAGGGCACTCGATATCGATTTCGTAAAGATCGACGGCATGTATGTTCGCGAAGCACTCGTCAAAGCGAACGGAAAGTCGTTTTTACGCGCCATGGCGAACCTGTGCAGCGACATTGGGATCGACACGATCGCGGAGATGGTTGAAGACGAAGAGGTCGCAGGGTTTTTGATTGAATCCGGCGTTCGTTACGGACAGGGCTACCTGTTTGGCAAACCCTCCCTTGGCATCATGGGCCAGAGCGGTTAGCGCGCAGGGCCGATAGTCATGCCAGTACGGAGTCTGCTCGGGAAGCGCAATCGTGAACGTCAGAAGAGCGTAGAGTCGGCGCCGCTCGGCCTTGGACTTGAGGATATCGTCTCGAATCATCCCGAGCCGGCGCTGTTGGTAGATAACGCCGCAAATGTGGTCATCGCAAATCAATTGGGCTCGGCGTTGGCGGATGCCATCACCCAGCACTCTTTGCCTGGCATCACGAAGCGAATCGCCGACGTTGCCACGACCGGCCGGCCGGCGGTCGATCGAGCGGAACTCCGTTTGGCCGAGGGTGACCGGACCCTCGATGTCACTTTCGTTCCCGATGGCAGGGCACCGGCGGAAAGGGTTGCTCTCCTCACCCACGATGTTACCAGTGATCGCAACCTAACCAACGCCCTGGTCGCATCGCGTCAGCTGTTCAAGGATCTGGTCGGCTGTTCATCGGATTTTGCATGGGAGACCAAGGCGGACGGCACGTTCGGCTTTGTCTCACCGAGAGGTGCGCTCGGCTTCACAGCACGGGAACTCGAGGGCCGCCCGGCGCGCGACTTGCTCGATGCCGATTACGCGCCGCCAATCCCGTTACCCTTCGAGGCGAAAGCTGCGGTTGACGATATCGAGATATGGGTGCGGCAAGTTGATGCCTCGTTGGCTTGCTTGGAAGTTTCCTCGGTTCCGGTTCTTGACGATGACGGCCGCTGGCTTGGCGCGCGCGGTGTTTGCCGCGATGTGACCGAGGCCCGTGAACGCGATATGGCGCTGCAACGGGCACGCAGTCGAGAAGAGTTGCAGGCCCGGATTATCGATTCGATGCGCAACGAGATTGATACCCGACGGATGTTGGAAGTTGCCGCTGAATCGATCGCCGAATCGGTGGCGGCGACTCATTGCTGGATCTACATGCGTGAGGAAGCAGGGGCCCTCTACCTGGCGGCCGACAGCGGCGGTCGCAAAGATGCGCCGGCGCCAAGCGACGTCGCGGATGTAATAGAGCGATCACCAAACGCGGCTCCGTTACAGGACAACATCGGCGCCGACGCCGCCAGCGTCCTGGTAATACCCACCCTTAGCCATGAAATCGTGAACGGAGCCGTGTGCGTCGCGCGGGATCAGGATGGTGGCGAACTTGACGACGATCAGCGCCAGATGCTGTCCGGCATCGCCGGGCATATCGGGATAGCGATTGAGCAAATTGCCAACGTCCTCAAACTCGAGCGGATTTCGCGCACCGACGAGTTGACTGGATTGCTTAATCGCCGCGCCTTCTTCGAAGAGGTGACCCGTCGCTACAAGCATCTTGGTCGCATGAAACGACAGGGAGCGCTGCTCTATGTCGACCTCGATAACTTCAAGCAGGTCAACGACGTTCACGGGCACCAGCGCGGCGACGACGCCTTGAAAGCTCTAGCCGGCCTCCTGAAAGATAGCCGCATCGGCGACATTCCGGCCCGGCTCGGTGGCGATGAATTCGCGCTGTGGCTGGAGGAAGTCGATCAAAGTGCCGCCATTGCCAAAGCTGAGAAACTTCTGGAGGCATCGCAGTCGCTGCGCCAATACTCCGGCTCGATCGAACGCCCGCTGGGTATTTCGATCGGCATCGCCGTGAGTGACGGTGAGGTGCGGGAAACCGTGCCCGAACTTGTCGCGCGGGCCGATAGCGCCATGTACCAGGCCAAGCGCGGCGGCAAAGGCAACTATGCAATCACGCCGCTGGGCGCCGTCGAAGCTATGGAGTCCTAACAAGGCATGCTCAAAGAGCTCCTGAAGATTTTTCGCAAACCGACCGACGACAAGGGCGACGATCTGCCGCCGCTCTCGTTCGACGAGGCGACCGAAATCGCCCAGCGCGGCGATGCGGAAAAACGTGCCCAGGTCGCCGAGCGCGAAGACACCCAACCGGAGCTTTTATATTTCCTGGCCGACGATGACGAGGCGGCGGTCCGGCGCAAAATTGCCGCCAACCCCAATACGCCACGCCAGGCTGATCGGCTGCTCGCCGAAGACGGGGATGATCAGGTTCGCTGCGAACTCGCCGTCAAGATCTCGCGCCTGGTGCCAGGGCTTTCGGCCGGCGAGACTGAGGCACTGCAGGATCTTACCGTTGAGATCCTCGATGTTCTGGCCCAGGATCAACTGCCGCGCGTCCGCGAGATCGTCGCGGAAGAGCTTAAGTTCGCCACCGACGCGCCGATCGTGCTGATCCGGCGCTTGGCGATCGACCTCGATCTCATCGTCTCGGCGCCGATTCTCGAATACTCATCGATGCTTACCGACGATGAGTTGTTGGAAATTATCTCGGCGAACCCAATTGACGGTGCCCTCAATGCGATCGCCCGCCGCGACGAGGTTAGTCCGCAGGTGTCGGATGCCATCGTGTCGGCGCGAGATGATCCCGCCGTCACCGAACTTCTCGCCAACCCCAGTTCGCAGATCCGAGAGGAAACGCTCGATCAGATCATAGATCGTGCCCCCGAGGTGCCGCCGTGGCACGAACCCTTGGTACAGCGCCCCCAATTGTCGCAGGATGCGATCCGGCGAATCGCGTCTTTCGTCTCGTCATCGCTGTTGACGACGCTTGTTGAACGATCGGATCTTGATGAAGAGACGGCTAAGATCGTTCAGGAAAACGTGCAGCGCCGGTTGCAGGAAACCGACGATGATCCCGAAGCGGCCGAGCAGCGGCGCGCCGAAATGCTGTTTGATCGCGGACGTTTAGACGATCAATCCATCATCACCGCGGCCGAGGCGGGTCAACGGGCATTCGTTATCAAAGCGCTTTCGTTGCTCGCCAAGTGCCCTGCCGAGGTTGCTCGCCGGATGCTCGACTCACGGACCGGTCGGGTGGTTGCGGCATTGTGCTGGAAGGCGGACCTTTCGATGCTCACCGCGACCGCGGTACAGCGCCATATCGCCGCGGTTCCCGAGCAAACGCTGGTCGTTGACGGTGGTGGTAATAGCTATCCGCTGACCGAAACCGAGATGGATTGGTTTGTCGACTATTTTCAGAACGGCGAATCCGAGGTCGTTTCACTTTGACGGCGTGATCATTGTCCCGACACCGTGCGCGGTGAAGATTTCCAGCAGCAATACGTGCGGGATGCGCCCGTCGATAATGTGGGCGGCCGCGGTGCCGTTCTTGAGTGCGTCAAGGCAGGTTTCGATTTTGGGAATCATTCCGCCGGTGATTGCCTTGCGTCGTAGCAAGCCGCTCGCCTGACGCGGAGTCAACGTTGCAACGAGATCGCTGTTAGCGTCCAACACGCCGTCTACGTCGGTCAGCATAATCAACTTACTTGCATTAAGCGCACCCGCGAGCGCACCGGCGACTGTGTCGGCGTTGATGTTGAAGGTTTCGCCGCGCTTGCCGCTGCCAATCGGCGCAATCACCGGAATGACCTGAGATTTTGTAAGTTCAGCAAGCAGTTCGGTGCGAACTTTGGCCGGTTCACCAACAAAACCCAGATCCAGGACTCGCTCAATATTCGATTGTGGATCGCGATGGCGCCGGGTCACTTTACGCGCCTCGATCAAATTGCCGTCTTTGCCGGAGATCCCAACCGCGCGGCCGCCGGCCCGGTTGATGGCGGCGGTAATTTGCTTGTTGATTGATCCTGACAAAACCATTTCGACGATCTCGACCGTGTCGGCATCAGTGACGCGCAAGCCTTCAACGAACGAGCTCTTGATTTTGAGTCGATCGAGCATCTTGCTGATTTGCGGCCCGCCGCCGTGCACGACGACCGGGTTAATACCGACATGCTTGAGCAGAACGATATCCCGGGCAAAGAGATCGGTGAGCGATTCATCGCCCATTGCGTGGCCACCGAATTTGACAACGAAGGTCTGACCGGCGAAGCGCCGCATATAAGGCAGTGCTTCAGCAAGTATTTCCGCCTTTGCCGGTTCGGGTTTCTTACGCCTGGTGCTCTTTGCCATGGTGGCGGGGTTATAGCCCGATCACGATGTCGCAGCTAGCGTCGCCAAGGCCGCGCGTAGCTCGGCAATTCCCTCGCCCTTAGTGGCGCTGGTCGGCCAAATAATCGGATAGGCGGCGGGATGGGTGACGAGTTCATCAGCGATCGCCTGCGCGACGTCGTCGCGGCTGCCTTTCACCTTATCGATTTTGGTGAGGATGATTTGATAGGTAACGGCCGCGCCGTCTAACACCGTCATGAGTGACCGATCTGAATCCTTTAGCCCGTGCCGCGAATCGACGAGCAGGGTCGTCCGCCTCAGGTTGGGCCGACCCTTGAGGTAGCTTTCAATGAGTTCGGGCCAGTTATCTCGTTCATGCTTCGGAACTTTGGCATAGCCATAGCCGGGCAGATCAGCGATGTAGAGCCGATCGGCTAATGAGAACAGGTTGACCTCTCGCGTACGCCCTGGGGTGTTGGATGTTCGCGCCAAGGCTTTGTGGCCGGTCAGTGCGTTTATCAGGCTCGACTTGCCGACATTGGAGCGGCCAATAAACGCAATCTCGGGAATGGTGGTTGACGGAAGCGCGCTGGCCTTCACCGCACCCAGCAAAAACTCGCAGGCTTGCGCAAACAGGTGGCGGCCGCGTTCGATTTCGTCGTCGTCGAAAGTCTCGCGCCATGGCGGAGCGGGTGTCGGTCGCGCGGCCTCGAGCATCGTTTGGGCTACGTGATCATGCCGCGGGGTTAACCACGCCCTCGCGTTTCATAATGATCCACTGCTGGGTGATCGAGAGAATATTGTTCCAAGTCCAGTAGATGACCAACCCGGCCGGGAACGCGGCGAGCAGAATGGTGAAGAAAAACGGCAACAGCATAAAGATCTTCGCTTGCACCGGGTCCGGCGGCGCCGGGTTTAGTTTCTGCTGAAGAAACATGCTGGCGCCCATGATCATCGGCCAGATACCGATCATGAGGAACGAAGGCGGGTCCCACGGGATCAGGCCGAAAAGATTGAAAATGGTTGTCGGATCGGGCGCCGACAGGTCTTGGATCCAGCCGAAAAATGGTGCGTGCCGCATCTCGATGCTAACGAACAAAACTTTGTACAGCGCGAAAAAGACCGGAATCTGCACCGCGATCGGCAGGCAGCCGGCAAGCGGATTGGCCTTTTCCTTTTTGTAGAGCGCCATCATCTCCTGATTGAGGCGCTGGCGGTCGTCCTTATAGCGATCGCGCAGTTTCATCATTTCCGGCTGCAGTTTCTTCATGCCGCTGAGCGCGCGGTATGATTTGTTCGCCAGCGGAAAGAAGATCAACTTAACGATGATCGTCAAGACCAGGATCGCCAACCCAAAGTTTCCGAGCAGGTTGTAGAAGTAGGCGATCACATAGAACAGCGGCTTGGTGAGGAAATAGAACCATCCGAAGTCGACGGCTTTGTCGAAATTTGAAACGCCGAGCGTGTCTTTATATCTGTCGAGAACCTGGACTTCTTTGGCGCCGACGAACACCCGGTTGACGGTCTCGGTCGTCGCACCCGGCACGACGGTTTTGCCGCCACCGATGTAGTCGACCTGATAGCGGTCCCGCCCGTCGTTGATGCTGTGATTGAAGCTGCCGGAAAAAGCTTCTTCCTGATTGGGTATCAGCGCGGTTAGCCAGTATTGGTCGGTGATGCCGATCCAGCCGCCTAGGCTGTTAACGTCGATGCGGCCGTCATTCGCGTCCTCAAGATCGTCGTAATCATGTTCTTCAAGACGTTCGTTGAAAACGCCGATCGGCCCCTCATGGAGTATGAAGAAGCCAAGCGTCGGGGGTTCGTCGACCCTGGCGATGAAGCCATAAGGGTAGAGCGTGACCGGGTTGGTGCTGTTGTTTTTGACGCGCTGTTTGACCGTGAACATGAAATCCCGATCAAGTTCGATCGTGCGTTCGAACAACAGGCCGGCACCATTGTCCCAGGTCAGGGTTATCGGTGTCGCTGGTGTGAGTTTGCCGGAGGAGGATTGCCAAACCGTGTCGCTCGTCGGCATGGTGCCGGCGCTTTCGTCGGAAGCCGTCCAACCGAATTTGATGTAGTAGGGATGCGGCGTCCCGACCGGCGACAACATCGTGATGTTGGCGCTGTCTGGCTTAACCGAATCGCGATACACCTTGAGGATGATGTCGTCGAGTTGCCCGCCGGTAATGGCCACCGTTCCCGATAGCTTGGGTGAGTCAATAGCGATCCGACGGGTCTGCTGGAGCTGCTTGGCGCGTTGCGCCGCGGTATTCACCTGGGGCCGAATTATCGGTTCTGATGTTCCTGTCCGCGGCCGTATCGCTGGCGTGCTGTCGGTCGATTGTGGGCTAGGTTTGCTGCCTGTTTGTGGCAGCGATTGTTCGATCGCCTGCTGACGCGCGGTTTCTTTCTGCAGCCTCGGTGTGTTGTAGAGGAACTCGAAGGCCAGCAGGATCGACAACGACAAGACGATCGCGAGGATAAGGTTGCGCTGATCGGAAAACATAGTCGTCGCAATTCCTAGCGGTGACCGCTATCGGTTTGCGTTGCCGGCGGCACCGGATCGTAGCCGAGGCTGCCCCACGGATGACAGCGAAGGATTCGGCGAATTGCGAGATTGCTCCCTTGCACCGCGCCATGCACCGCGATCGCCTCTTCGGCATATTCCGAGCAGGTTGGAGTAAACCGGCAGCGCGGGCCGATCACCGGCGACACCAGGTATCTGTAGATGCAGATGAGAATGCGCAATGCCGCGCCAAGAGGCCATGTGATCAGAGTGGCAAACGTCATCTTAGCTAGTCTCGGCTGCCGGGTCTGGCTCGTTTGAACGAGCCGACCCCTTGGGCTTTAGGCGCATGAGTGCGGCTTCCATGTCTCCGACAAGGTCTCGATACGGTCGGATCGGTGTGCTGTGGCGCGCAATTAACACATAATCGTACCCGGCCAGCGCACCGGTCGGGAAAACTTGACTTGCCGCCGCTCGCAGCCGGCGGCGTGCGCGGTTACGTACGACCGCATTGCCAACCCTTTTAGTGACAGTAAAGCCAATGCGCAAATCACAGTGCGGTGCCAACTTGGTATCGACGGGAATGGGCGCAACCTGAAGAACCAATCCGCGCATTGCGCATTTGCGGCCTGTACGGGCAACGCGCAGGAAGTCTGCACGTCGCTTCAGCCGCCCAATTATGGCCGGCATTGACTACGCGGAGAGGCGCTTACGTCCCTTTGCCCGGCGCCGCGCCAAGACCTTGCGACCCGCTTTGGTCGCCATGCGCGACCTGAAACCATGACGCCGTTTGCGCACGACATTGCTGGGTTGAAACGTTTGTTTCACAGACTGAGGCTCCGACCGTTGACTGGTCCGGCGCGATCGCGCACGTTAAGAAACAAGGGACGCTGTATAGGGACTTGAAGAATCGAAGTCAACGGAGCTCATCGAGCCCGCCCGCTGGTCACAGACTGGTGATTGGGGCGCGGCGCCCGGCCTCCTAAATAACTGAGAACCAATCGAAATCGCGATGCCAAGTTCCTGAACGTCAACCCCTTGTTTTGACGAGTTCGAACAAACCCGTTTCCCGCAACTTCCGGCTTAAGAATTTCTCACCAAAGACGCCCCGTGCCGACAGAAAAGACCTTTCGAATTCGTCGTTTGTGGCCGCTCGCAGTTATCGGGGCTGGCTTCGTGGCCTTCTTCGCTTTTGGGTTCGATAGCTATGTAACCCTGGAGTCACTCCGCGATCACCGCTCCGAGCTCATCGCGTTCGTGGCCGACAACGCCCTTGTTGCTGGGCTGCTCTTTGTCGCCGTCTATGCCACCGCGACCGCGCTGTCAGTGCCCGGCGCATTGCTCCTGTCGCTCACCAGTGGGTTTCTGTTCGGAACCTGGCTCGGCGGGTGTTTGGCGGCGATCGGCGCAACGATCGGCGCTTCGGCGATATTCTTGATTGCGAAAACCTCGCTGGGCGATGCCATGTTGGCGCGCGCAGGAACGGTAATTAAGAAAATGGAGGCCGAATTTCGTCGCGACGCGGCGTCATACATGTTGATTCTGCGGCTCGTACCCCTGTTTCCATTCTGGTTGGTCAACATCGTACCTGCTTTTCTCGGCGTGCCGTTTCGCACGTATTTCGTGACGACGGCCGTGGGTATTCTGCCCGCGGCGTTTATTTATACGAGTGTCGGCAACGGTCTCGGCCGCTTGTTCGAGATCGGCGAGGATCCAAACCTGGGTGTGATCTTCGAACCTCAATTTCTACTACCGCTACTGGGTCTGGCCGTGCTTGCGATGGTTCCGGTTGCCTACAAGAGGTGGCGACCCGGCGCAGATGCGGAAGTCGTTGGCGACGATGCCGGATAGGCCGACGAACACCGATCGCAACCGAGGTATCCGTCGGTGAGCGATCGGTTGCGCGCGGATCTTTGCGTGATCGGTGCCGGCTCGGGCGGGCTGACGGTCGCGGCGGGTGCGAGCCAGATGGGTGCCGACACCATCCTCATCGAAAAAGGACTGATGGGCGGCGATTGCCTCAATTATGGATGCGTCCCCTCAAAGGCCTTGCTCGCCGCGGCCCGCGAGGCTCAGACCGTCCGCGGCGCCGGTCGTTTCGGTATCAACAGCCCCGAGCCGCAGGTCGATTTCGCAAAAGTCCATGCCCACGTTCACGATGTAATTGCCGGTATCGCACCTCATGATTCGGTGGAACGCTTTACCGGGCTCGGCGTTCGCGTGCTGCAGGGGCACGCATCCTTCATCAGTCCGCGCGAGGTCGAAGTAGCCGGTCATCAGATCGTGGGCGGCGCGGTCGAGGTGGACGAGGCTCGCCGCCTGATCCCTTCGTTGTGACCACCAGCCGGCATCGTCATGCCACGAGTGCATCGCGTGGCCGCTCTGCTTGATCGCTGGTGGCTGGGCATCCACCATGGGATCATCGCCGGCGATTCCACCGGTGCCGGGGCTTTCGGAGACCGACTTCTTCACCAATGAAACGATATTCGAGCAAACCACCCTACCCGAGCATCTGCTCGTCATTGGTGGGGGACCAATCGGCCTCGAACTGGCGCAAGCCTTCCGCCGGCTCGGCGCGAAGGTGACCGTTTTTGAGATGCTCCAGGCGCTGTCGGCCGATGACAATGAGGTGGCCGAAATCGTCGTGACCCAGCTGCGCCGTGAAGGGGTCGAAATTCACGAACGCACCAAGGTGGTGCGGGTCGAGGACAACAGCCCGAGCTTACGGATCGTTGCCGAGGGTCCCGCGGGTGGGGTAACGGCGACGGGTTCCCACATATTGGTCGCGGCCGGACGCCAGCCAAATGCGGAAGGAATCGGTCTCAGCGCGGCCGGTATCGACACTTCGGCGCGCGGGATCACCGTCGACGATCGGCTGCGCACCACCAACAGGAACGTCTTTGCGATCGGTGATGTCGCGGGTCACCTTCAGTTCACTCATGTCGCCGGCTATCACGCATCAGTGGTGCTGCGTAACGCTCTATTCCCCTTCAAGACCCGCGTCCGGCATCAGAATATCCCCTGGGTCACGTTTACCGATCCGGAACTCGCCCACGTTGGCTTGCATGAAGCGATGATCACGGATGAACCGCGTGACATTCGCGTCCTGCGATGGCCATTCTCGGAGAACGACCGGGCTATGGCCGACCGCAACGAGAATGGATTGATCAAGGTCCTTACCAATAAGAAAGGCCGTATCCTGGGTGCGACGATCGTCGGGCCTCACGCCGGCGAGTTAATTGCGCCGTGGGCGTTGGCGCTCAGCCATGGTTTCAAAATTGGCGCCATGGCGAGTTTGATCGCGCCCTATCCAACCTATGGCGAAGTCAGCAAGCGTGCGGCCGGCTCCTATTACACGCCCACTCTGTTTGGGCCACGCATGCAGAAATTGGTTCGACTGCTTTCACGACTGCCTTAGTTTTCACTTGGCGGTGAGCGCTAAAATGGCTGCTTAATTGGATACAAATGGGGAATTGAAATAGCATTCGAGGTGTTATGACCAATGCGATGAAACCATCATCGGGTCTGTTCAAAAGCCTATCGGTGCGGCTTGTGGTGCTGACGATTGGATTCGTCATGCTCGCCGAGGTGCTAATTTTTGTGCCCTCGATCGCGCGGTTTCGACTGGTTTACATGGAAGAGCGGATCGACGCGGCGCACTTGGCATCGCTGGCACTAGAGGCAACCCCCAATCAGATCGTCAGTCCGGAACTCGAAGCGCAATTGTTGACCCGCGCGATGGTGCATGCCGTCGTCATTAAGCGGCTGGAATCGAGGAGCTTGATGCTTGGCGGTGATATGCCGCCGGCAATCGATGCCGACTACGATCTGCGCCGGGCCACACCGACCACGCTAATCGCGGATGCGTTCATGGCGCTGTTGCCATGGCACGATCGGGTCATTCGCGTCGACGGTCTGGTTGGCGCCGATCCAAATGTCGTTGTGCAAGTGATTATCGATGAGAAACCGATGCAGGCCGCGATGTACGATTATGCGGGTCGGATCATCACCCTCTCGATTGTTATCTCGCTGATTACGGCGGTGCTGGTCTATTTCAGCCTGCATTGGTTGATGGTTCGACCGATGCGCCGGATCACCCAAAGCATGGTTGATTTCCGAGACGATCCGGAGGATCCGTCACGAACGATCGCGATGTCCGATCGCAGCGACGAAGTTGGCATTGCCGAGCGCGAACTTGCGGACATGCAATCACAACTGCGTTCCGCATTGCGCCAGAAAACCCATCTCGCGGCATTGGGCACGGCGGTGGCTAAGATCAATCACGATCTGCGCAATATTCTAGCGACCGCGCAGTTGGTGTCTGACCGGCTGGCGGGGAGCGAAGACCCGGAAGTCAAGCGCGTGGCGCCAACCCTGGTTCGCTCGCTCGATCGCGCCGTGGCATTGTGCACCAATACGCTGCGCTATGGCCGTGCCGAGGAGGCAAAGCCGAGCCGCGTGCCGTTCGAATTGCAGGCGCTGATCGATGATGTGACGGTCGCTCTGGGGCTATCGTTGCCGGTTGGCGTTGAGGTTGAAAACGAGGTCAGTGCCAACTTCGTAATCAACGCCGATCGCGAACAAATCTTCCGTGTGATCCTAAATCTGACCCGCAACGCCGCCGATGCGTTAAGCGGAACCGACGGCGGCAAGATCACAATGCAGGCAAGCCGCGACAATGGGTTCGTCGAAATTCGCATCGAAGATAACGGTCCGGGCGTGCAGGAGGAGGCGCAGGAGGGACTGTTTGAGGCGTTCAGCGGGTCGTCTCGCAGCGCCGGGACCGGTCTCGGCCTGGCGATTGCAAAGGATCTCATGGTTGGCCATGGCGGCGACGTCAAACTGCTGGAGACCGGCCCGGAGGGGACGGTTTTTCAGTTGATAATGCCGGATGCGCAATCGGTTTCGGCGGCCTAGCCGCCCAAAAACAACGCGATAAAAGGGAATCTGCTCGCGTGGGGGCGCTCGACGGAACCGACGGATGCCAGGTAAGACGTTGATATTATGAGAAAGATAGGAACGATCGCCGTTCTCTTAGTGAGCGCGTCGCTGCTTGGCGGCTGTGGCGTGGCCGCCGTGACGATGATCGACGAAACCATGTCGAGTTTCACCGGTAAAGAATGCCGGGTTCGGCACGTTTTCCAAGACGACAAGGCGATTTGCTATGAGGCGGTGGCCCTTCCGGAGGGTCCACGCGTGTACTGCTACCGTACCCTCGGCGGCATCGATTGCTACCGCGAACCCAACCCACTTGGTGGTGCCGAGTTCAAAGTCGAGCCGAAAGGCCCCCTCGGTGGCCTGCCACCGTTCGGGGTCGGCTCGTAGACTGGTCCGTCCCGGCCAAGCTGCAATCAATAACGCCTAATCGCCGCGCGCCACGCCTTCTCGGCGGGGATCGGCGCCGCCCTGCAACCCGTTCCAGACTCGCTCGATTCCATGCAGCCCGCTATTGAGGCCGCGCACGGCCACTTTGTGTCCGAGCGTCTCGAGCGCCGGTGCGATCGCCGCGATCGCGGTATCCGCCTCGAGATCGGTTTTGCGGTTGCGGTTGGTGTGATGCGGTAGATCGATCGCCGCCTGGATATCAAAGCCCCAGTCGAGAACCGCAATGATGGTTTTGGCGACGTAAGGAATGATGCGGCTGCCGCCCGGCGAACCGATCACAAGTTTCAGGCTGCCATCGGCGTTGAGCACGATCGTCGGCGACATCGAACTGCGCGGGCGTTTGCCTGGCTCGACTCGATTGGCAATCGGTTGACCCTCGCGTGATGGCACAAATGAAAAGTCGGTGAGTTCATTGTTAAGCAGGAAACCCCCGACCATGAGGCGCGAGCCAAACGCGTTTTCTATGCTCGACGTCATGGAGACGGCGCTGCCGCGCGAGTCAACAACGCTGATGTGGGTGGTCGATGGGAGTTCCAAAGAGCGATCGTCACTCAGCAATTCAGTCCGCTGGCGGGGTGGGTCGCCGGCGCTCGCCGATCCCATGCTGGCGCTCAAATCGATCAACCCGGCGCGCTGCGCGAGATAATCTCGGTCGATAAGGCCGGCGATAGGAACTCTGACGAAGTCGCTGTCGGCCATGTAACGGGCACGGTCTGCGAATGCGAGGCGGCTCGCTTCGGAAATCAGGTGGACCGCTTGTGGCGATCCGGGTGTCAGATCGGCGAGGTCGAACCGTTCGAGCATCCCGAGGATCTGAAGGATGGTGAGGCCGCCCGAGGTTGGCGGCGGCATGCCGCACACCGTGTATTGACGGTAGGGACCACAAACCGGCTCGCGCGCGACCGCGCGGTAACTGGTGAAATCGTCGCGGGAGAGCACACCGGGATTTTTCGCCGCACCCTGCACCGTGCGGACGATATCGCGGGCAATCTCACCCTTGTAAAACGCGTTGCTGCCGCCTGTGGCAATGAGTCGAAACGTTTCTGCCAAGGGCTGGTTTTTCAACACCCATCCGATCGGTCGCGGTTTCGTCGATTCGTCATAGAAGTAGCGACGCGCGGTTTCGAACGTCTTGAGATGCCGATCCCGCGCCAGCAGTGCATTGAGGCGTGGTGAGACCGGAAAGCCGTGGTCGGCCAGGCGAATAGCTGTCGCGAACAGGCGCGCCCATGGCAATCTTCCATGCCTGTCATGGGCAAGTTCCAGCATTGCAACGACCCCCGGTACGCCCACCGATCTACCGCCCACCACGGCATCGAAGAACTTCATCGGTTTGCCGTCGCGCAGGAACAAATCTGAGGTTACTGATTGGGGTGCCGTCTCGCGGCCGTCATAGGCAATTACCTGGCGGGTGACGCCGTCGTAGTGAACCAGGAAGGCACCGCCGCCAACCCCTGATGATTGGGGTTCGACCAGGTTGAGCACGAGTTGCACGGCGATGGCGGCGTCAACCGCGCTACCGCCGGCGCGGAGAATATCGACGCCGGCGTCGACCGCCCAGGGATTGGCCGCCGCGACCATATCGCGGTTGGTTTGTGCCGGCTCGGCAGTGACGACCGACACGAACGGCAACCAGATCATGGCACAGATTAGGGACAGGCCGGCGTAGCTGCCGATCCCGAAGCGGGGGGTTGAACGCGGCATTATCGGGCCCTCTATGAGTTGCGGGTCGTTATGTTTGGGGTCATTGCGGCCATGGGGGTCGCGGGATAGTTTGCCAAGCCATGGAAAGTTTAGCACGCCGCGATATCGAACGATGAAACCGGGCGCGCGCAATCTCGTCACCGATGTCGACGGCGTCCTCGTCGGGAATGCCGAAGACGTCAATGTCCGCACCGGCGTGACCGTCGTGTTGGCGACATCGTCGGTGGTTGGGGCGGTTGATATCCGGGGCGGGGCACCAGGTACGACGGGAACCGCGGAGCTTGAGCCGACCCGCATCGTCGAGCAGATCGACGCAATCACGTTAAGCGGCGGCTCGGCCTTTGGTGTGGCCGCCGCTTCCGGCGCGCAATCGTGGCTGGCCGAGCGCGAACGAGGATTTCCAGTGGGTCCGATCCGGGTACCGATCGTACCGGGCGCGATTCTCTTCGACCTGTTGAATGGCGGCGACAAGACCTGGGGTGAGGAGCCGCCCTACCGGCATCTGGCGCGCCTCGCCTGTGATACTGCGGGACCGAATTTTGAGCTCGGCAATTTTGGCGCTGGTTATGGTGCGACGGCGGGCAAGCTTAAGGGAGGACTTGGCAGTGCCTCGCTTCAGGTTGACGAGGGGTGGACGGTTGGCGCTATCGTCGCGGTAAATTCGCATGGCGAGGTGACGATTCCGGGTTCGCCCAACTTGTGGGCCTGGCCGCTCGAGATCGATGGGGAAATGGGTGGCCAGCCGCTTCCCGAAGGTCCCGTCGCGGCCCAGGATTTCGACTATGCCTTTGGCGCCGATCGCGGACGGCACACCACTATCGGCGTCATCGCAACTGATGTTGCCCTCAATCAGGCACAGGCTACGCGGGTCGCGGCGATGGCTCATGACGGCTTCGCCCGTGCGATCCGACCGGTTCATACGCTGTTTGATGGCGACACGATCTTTGCGATCTCAACCGGCGCACACGCGCTGCCCGAACCGGCTCCGGTTGCAATCAGCCGTATCGGAATGTTGGCCGCCGATTGCATGATGCGGGCCATCGGCCGCGCGATCTTCGCTGCCGAAGGGTTGGGCGAGTGGCCGGCGTATCGGGAGGTCCACGGCGCCGCCTTGACCGGGAGTTAGGCCGGTCGCATCTCGGGGCTGGGCGGGTTGGCCGCGGCGGCGTGCGAAGCCCGCAAACAAAACGGCGGCCCCCAACCCGTCGTACAGGAGCCGCCGCTTTGATCAGAGGTAAGAAACAACGTCAGCGCATATAGATATGCACTTCGTTGGTGTTGGCTGACGGACTGGTCATCGATGACAGGCTCACCCGGTTGGGCGGAAGTCCCATGTCGGTTAATGACCGCAGCACCGATTCGGCCTGCTTTTTCGCTTTCGAACTATTGAGCGCGACGTCCGCCGGCGTGCCTTGATTGGGTGTTACCGCGACCAGATCGAATTGGGCGTTGGGCCGTTGCTCGACGACCTGCGATACCGCGGTATAGAGCGCCCGCTGGTAGGGCGGATCGGCACGATCGAAGCGGATAACCACAAGGGGGCGACGATTTTGCGAGGCGAAGCTGCGGGTTGAATTGACCGGCGGAGAACTCGCCAGTGGCGCGGCTGATGCATAGGCCCGATTGACGATGCTGGTGCCCAACAATTCGCCGTTCTTGATCGCCAGCGACAGCGTCGTCAGATTGCGGCGTTCGTTGCCCACATAGGCCGTTTGCCGGCTGACATCTTCGCTCAGCTCATTGAGCAACCGATCGATCAACACGACGGTCTGGTTGGTTTCATCTTCGAGGATCGCGAGCTGGCGATGATCTTCGTCGATCGCTCCGGATAGACCATAGGTTGCGCGAACCGATTCGAGAATGAACGACGACAACGATGAATCCGTCGCCACCAGATTGGCCAGGCTATTCATGGCCGCAATGTCGCCGGCCAATCGATCGAGGTCGCCTTGCGCTTCGTTCCACTGATTGATCAACACGGGATTGCCGGGTGTGGTGCCAAGCTGCAGCCGCGCTTGCACGGCGGCGACGGTGCCGTGATAGCGCTGCGCGTTTTGTGCGGTGATCGAGCGGATCTGCTGCAACTGCTGATTGCGGCCACCAATATTGCGCTGTAACCCAATCAGCTCGCCTCGCAATTGGGTGATCTTTTGGCCAACAAACGTGCCGGTCGGTTGGGCCGGTTGCGAGAAGGTCGGCTGGAAATTGGTGGTGCCCAGCGCCGGTGGTGGTGCTGCGCTAAGCGCCGGGCCAATCGTCGGGCTTTGCAACGTTTCGCCGGTTGAGGCCGGGATTGCCTGGCGTTGGGGCTCGTCGGGTTCGCCGCCGGTCAGAGAAGGCCACAGCGAGTCGCCGACGAATGAACACCCGCTAATGCTGAACGCGAGCGTTACCGCAAGCGTGACGGGTCCGAAAATCCTCAAATCCATGACTTGATTACCGTAGTGATAGGATCGGCTTTCACCCAGGCGCATAGCGGACGGGCGGAAAACACCGATAATGAGGTGTCCACCGCGGCGTGATCTTATCCAAAGGGGGTAGTCCCCACAAGCCGGATTTACCCCAATGCGCCGCCTTAATCTTGGTTTCGCAAGGACTTATAGCCTGCCCTGCAGGTCGAATTTGAAGATCAGGTAGGTTCCTTGTCAGGTTATGGCGTTTTGAGTAGTGTCGCACGCCTTCGCGGCGCCGATGAAATGACAACGCCGCGCGATGTGCGCCCGTAGCTCAGTTGGATCAGAGCACTAGACTACGAATCTAGGGGTCGGGGGTTCGAGTCCCTCCGGGCGCGCCACTTTTCCCATGTCCGACCCGGAGACCGGGGGCTAGTTTTCGGGAAGGCCAGCTAGGCGTAAGGCATTGCGACAGCGCGCTAATACGGGCAGCGACATTCACTCCGTCGATCAACCGGCGGGGTGGCGGGGTCTAATAGATCAGTTCGTCTTCGCCCTTGCTGTCGGCGATGACGATTTCGCCGCGATCGGATAGATCCTTGGCGACCGTCACCAAGTTACCCTGGGCTTCGTCGACATCGCGCAGACGCACCGGGCCGAGCGCCTCCATGTCTTCGCGCATGATCTTGCCGGCCCGCTCCGACATGTTGCTGAAGAACAGCGACCGAAGATCCTCCGACGCCCCCTTAAGGGCGAGCCCCAGCTTGTCTTTATCGACCGTGCGCAACAGCACCTGGATACTGGCCGGATCGAGTTTGCTGAGATCATCAAAGGTGAACATCAGGCCCTTGATGCGCTCGGCCGAATCGCGGTTTGCTTCTTCCAGCGATTCGAGGAATTTCTTTTCCGTCGCGCGATCGAAGTTGTTGAAGATATCGGCCATCGACTCATGGGGATCACGGCGCGAGGTCCGCGCGAGGTTGGCCATGAACTCGGTGCGAAGCGTGTTCTCGAGAGCTTGCAGAATCTCCTTGCGAACGCCCTCCATGTTTAGCATACGGTTGATGACGTCCATCGCGGTCTCTTCGGGCAGCACGCTGAGCACGCGGGCGGCGTGATCAGGATCGAGCTTGCTGAGGACGACCGCAATCGTTTGCGGGTATTCGTTCTTGAGGTAGGCGGCAAGCATCGCTTCGTTGACGTTGCCGAGTTTCTCCCACAGCGTCCGCCCGGCGGGGCCGCGCAACTCCTCCATCATATCGTCGGCACGATCGCCCATCGCCTGACGCAGGATGCGTTCGGTGCCTTCATAGGTGCCGATCAGCGATCCGGTCGACGACAGCCGCGTCACGAACTCGGCAAAGACGCTTTCGACCATCTCGGAATCCATCTTCCCGAGATTGGCCATCGCCTGGGAGATCTCCTTGATCTCCTCTTCATCCATTTTCGAGAACATGGTCACCGCCTGCGCCTCGTTGAGGGCGAGCATCACCACGGAGGCCTTCTGCGGGCCGGTCAGCTTACGGGCGCTAACGTCTGTCACAAACACCGATCCTTCCAGCGACACATGCGTGTCGCAATCGACCCAACAACCTAGCACAGCAATCGACCAACACACCTATCCGGTCGGACTTATTGACTATCTCGGCTAAAAAAATAATCACCAGCGCCTGAATATGCTGTTTTCAAAAAGAAAAGCCCTGCCGGTGTGAGCCGGCAGGGCCTAAATATCCGAATTGACGGCCAAAGCCGTCGATTCGATGGTTACTGGAAGAGAGCCAGAATGCTCTGTGGACCGGCATTGGCGATTGCCAAAGCTTGGACACCGAGCTGCTGCTTGATTTGCAACGCTTGCAAGGCAGCGCTTTCCTCGGCCAGATCGGCGTCGACCAGATTGCCCACACCCTCTTTCAGGATATCGACCAATTGCTGGGTGAACTCCGACTGAATCTCAATCCGCTTCGATGAAGACCCAAGTGCTGCGAGTTTGTCAGCAACCAGGTTGATCGCCGTGTTTATTTGGGTCAGAGCGTTCGATGCACCTGCGCTCGTATTCAACACAGCGGTGCTGATGCCGAGGGCGTTGGTATCCATCGCCTGTGCACTCACCGTTATCGTGCTGCCGTCCACCGTACTGAGCACCGTGAGCGTCGAAGCGCCCGATGTGATCAGGTTGGTGTTGTTGAACTCCGCACTGGCGACGATCGTCACGAGCTGATCGCGTAGTGCTGTGAAGTCGTTATTGAGCGCAGTTCGCGACGCCGAATCCAATCCCGCCTGGTTCGCCTGAACCACCTTGGCCTTCATATCTGTGAGAAGGTCGGCAATCGACTTGCCCGCCGAGGACGCTCTCATGTTTGTCAAGCACTCGATGGGGCCGTGAGGACGCGGTAGATCTCGCGGGCCACGTAACGCTTCAGGCAGCGCATGATCTCGCGTTTGGACAGCCCCTCCAGGGTCCTGCGAGCGACATAGGCTCGGGTCCGCTCGTCGGTTCGCATTCGGCACACGACGACCATGTGCAGGGCGGAGTTGGCTTGGCGGTTGCCTCCGCGGTTGAGACGGTGGCGTTGCGTCTTCCCACTCGATGCGGGGATCGGGCAGACGCCGCACATCATGGCGAAGCTCGCCTCGGAGCGGAGCCGATCCGGGTTATCCCCAACGGCGACCATTACTGCGCCTGCGTTTTCGGTGCCCACGCCTTCGAGCTCGAGCAGACTGGGGGCGAGCTCCTCGACCAAGGGGACGATGAACCGGTCGAGTTCAGCGATCTCGTCGTTGATGTCGAGGATTCTGCGGGCGAGGGACTTCAGGGAGAGCTTGGTCGCGACCACCGGGTCTCGATAGCCGACCGTGTCCGGCCTCCAGGCCGCACAGGTACGCAGGCGCTGCATGCGGGTGAGGTTGCGGACCTGGTCACGCACTTCCTCCGGTGCGGCAACGATGGTGTTGTAGAGTTGTTGCAGGGCCGCGCGGCGGCACTTGATTGCCGTCTTTCGCGTTGTTCGCAGCACCCGCAGGGCTTCCACGCTGCCGGAACGGTCTTTGGCCACCTGGACCCGGCGTCTTGTGCGCGCCGCCTCGGCCGCGGAGATCGCATCCAGGGCATCGTCCTTGCCCTTGGCTCTTCGGCTGGCTGGGTCCGGCCCGGTCACCTCGAGCACGGGGATACCCGAGAGTGCCAGGTGCCGGGTGATGCCGGCTCCGTAGGTACCGGTGGATTCCACTCCTACACGAAGCAGCTCGCCATGAGAGCGGAACCAGCGAAGCATCGCCCGGTAGCCGGCTCGGGTGGTGGAGAACGATTCGGTACCAAGCACCGTTCCGTCGTGGCTCACGACGGCGGCGGTGTGCAGGTCCTGGTGGGTGTCGACGCCACCGATGATCTGGATGTTGTCGGCTGTTGTAGTCGCCATGTCCGCCCCCTGGTCTATGATGGGTGGAGGGGTTGGCTCCGAACTCAGCCGATGTCGGACACGACAGTGACGGGGCGCCCAAGGCCGGGCTCTCATCAGGTCACGATGTCGGTCGAGGTCGGAACCTCAACCGGTTGCCCCCGGGTGGCCGACATGTCCGGGGAATGACATCTCGGTCGATCTGAGTGTGGGTCAAGCCACCCAAGGACGGCCGGCCCTATCAGTCTAGATGCGTCTATCGCTGTGCGGGTCAGGTCACTCCGAGGGAACCGGCCCGCAGATACTCACTATCGCTGTGTTGACGATTGAATCGCCGGTTGCAAGAGCAACCTTGACCGCTTCGATGCCTTTGATGTCGCCACGCAAGCGTGTCGCAATGGCGAAATTGGAGGCATCGTCCTTGGGTGATCGTGTCCCGCGGAGTGGTGTAAGAGCGTTGCGCTCTACGCTGCTCCCGGCGGGTAGGGCCGGGACGTTCAGGCTGCCACGGTGGGCAGCGTGATGGGGACATCATCGCTCAGCGGAGCGATGGATTCCAGCGTCATGTATCTCCTTGAGACGGCCCACTCGTCGTTCTGCTCGAGAAGGATGGCGCCGACGAGCCGTGTGATGGCGGCTTCGTTGGGAAAGATACCGACGACGTTGGTGCGACGCTTGACCTCGGCATGGAGCCGTTCGATCGGGTTTGTGGAGTGCAATTTCTGGCGGTGCTCCCTGGGGAAGCTCATGTAGGCGAGGACGTCGTGCTCGGCTTCGTCCATGAGAACTGCCAGCTTGGGCACCTTGAGCCTGAGCTGGTCGGCGACCTGGCGCCACTGGACCTTCGCGCTGTCGGCGTCCTCCTGGGCGAAGGCGGTGGCGACGAAGGCGGAGACGACGCGCCGGCCCTGGCGGCCGGCATGGGCCAGCAGGTTGCGGGCGAAGTGCACGCGGCAGCGCTGCCATGTGGCGCCGAGGATCCGGGTCGCGGCGGCCTTCAGGCCCTTGTGGTCGTCGGAGATCACCAGCTTCACGCCGCGCAGCCCGCGCCGGGCCAGCGAGCGCAGGAACTCGGTCCAGAAGGCCTCGGCCTCAGACGCGCCGATCGCCATGCCCAGGACCTCGCGGCGGCCCTGGTCGTTGACGGCCACAGCCACGGTCACCGCGACCGAGACGATGCGCCCGGCCTCGCGCACCTTTACATAGGTTGCGTCGAGCCACAGATAGGGCCAGTCGCCCTCCAGCGATCGATCGAGGAAGCCGTTGACCTTATCGTCGATCTCGCCGCACAGCCTGGAGACCTGGCTCTTGGAGACGCCCGACATGCCCATGGCCTGCACCAGGTCGTCGACCGAGCGGGTCGACACGCCCTGGATGTAGGCCTCCTGGATCACCGCAGCCAGCGCCTTCTCGGCCATCCGCCGCGGCTCCAGGAAGCCCGGGAAGTAGCTCCCCTTCCTCAGCTTCGGGATCTTCAGCTCGACCGTGCCGGCCCGCGTCTCCCAGGACCGGTCGCGGTAGCCGTTGCGGTGGGTGATACGATCCGCCGAGCGCTCGCCGTGAGCGGCGCCGGTCAGGCCCTCGACCTCCAGTGCCATCAGCCGCTCGGCCGTGAAGCCGATCATCTCGCGAAGCAGATCGGCATCGGAGCTCTTCTCCAAAAGCGCGCGCAGGGTCATCATGTCCTGGGTCATCGTGGTTCTCCTTCGGGTCAGGTTGGTTTGCACTAGCCCAACCCTAAACCGGAACCGCGATGGCCTCCGCTGTGGATAGCCGGCTTGCCTACGCCAGACTCTCGGCGGTCGCTACGGCAAGCCGCCTACCCACAGCTAACAGAGGCTCCAACAACTCCTACACCACGTCCTGGGACACGACCCCTTGGGTCCATTGACCCGCAGACCGGTCGTGATTCGGAGCTGGGTTTGCTCCAGCTGATTGGTCGTCTTAGTAAGCTGTTGGAGCGCGACAAACGCGCCAACATTGGTATTAATCGACAGTGTCATGTCGGTGTCTCCTTATTCTAAGCAGCACCAGCGTTAACAAATGGGCGCTTTGCACCCGGCAAATTCGTTGCAATGGACATGCCGACATTAGGAAAACGCCGAGACCGGCCTGTTTTCTCATAAGTCTTTGATAATGTGACGTTTTAGATAAAGCTTGGGTCGCCGAAAGCCCGCTATCCGGTAATTATTGCCGTTAGCCCGGCAAAAATTTCCTGGCGAAAAAGTGCCTAATTGAATGGCTCGAGGGATCACTTGTATTGGGTCATCTGCGAAAGTTCTTTCGGAAATTCCGTGTGATTTGTGACCGCGGTCACTGACCCGATTGTGCGGTGTCGCTACATTGACCCCACTCTGCGACTACGAACTCAAACGGCCCGGAATTCGTTTTCCGGGCCATTTTTTTGCTTGATGTCGCTGCGGTTTAGACATCGCCACCGGTGATGAGGCGGGTGCTTCGCTTAAAGGTGAGATAGGCCCACATCCATTCGAGCGAAACGGCGAATCGGCTACGGGTGTCGGCGAGAAACATGACATGCACGGCGCCCCAGAACCACCAGGCCAGTGCGCCACCGAGCCGGAGCCAGCCGAAATCCGCCACCGCCGATTTGCGGCCAATGGTCGCGAGGCTGCCCGCGTGTTTATAGCGAAACGGTGGCGGCGGACTCTCACCCGTCACCCGACGCTGAATTAGATCAGCAACATAGGCGCCGGCTTGTTTGGCAGCGGGCGCCAGACCGGGAACGGGTTCTCCGTTCCAGCCGTTGGATGCCGCGGTGTCGCCGATGACGAAAACGCTCGCATATCCCGGCACTGACAGGTCAGCGCCGACATGAACGCGACCCGCATTGTCCGCATCCACGCCGAGCCACTTTGCGGCCGGTGAGGCGATGACACCGGCGGCCCAAAACACGGTCCGCGCGTCGATGCGTTCGCCGCCGACAACCACACCTTGGCCGTCAACGAGGTCGACGCGGCGGCCGGTGAGAACGTCAACCCCGAGATCGTCGAGGGTGCGCTGGGTCAGTTCCGATAGATATTCGGGAAACGCCGGCAATACCCGCGACCCGCCCTGGACCAGCACGACCCGCGCGGTTGCCGGATCGATCTCGGTGAACTCCTTGCGCATCCCATCGCGTGCGAGTTCGGCGATGGCGCCGGCGAGCTCAACGCCAGTCGGACCGCCACCAACGATGACGAAAGTCAGCAGGCGTTTGCGCTCATGCGGATCGTCGGTGTTCTCTGCTTTTTCGAACGCCAACAGCAGGCGGCGGCGGATATCGGTGGCATCGTCGATCTTCTTAAGGCCGGGCGCGACCGCTTCCCACTCATCCTTGCCGTAGTAGCTGTGCCGCGCGCCGGTCGCGAGAACCAGGTAGTCATAGGGATAGGAACGATCACCCGCAACTACCTCACCTCGACTGTGATCGACGCCGGTAACCCTGTCGAGCGCGACCCGTACGTTGGGTTGGCCGGCAAACATGCCGCGAATCGGTGTCGCGATATCGCTTGGCGAGAGGGTTGCGGTTGCGACCTGGTACAGCAGTGGTTGAAATAAGTGATAGTTGCGTCGGTCGATGAGCGTAATGCGGCAGGGCACATGCCGCAGTGCACGGGCCGCTTCGATTCCGCCGAAACCGGCACCGACGATAACCACGCGCGGGGTACCGTCCAGATCAAAGGCTGGTTTGTCATCTAGCTGAGGAAACCGAGCCCGCAGGGTGGCCGTTGCCAGGTAATCGAGGGAAAGCACGCCAGCGCCGCGCGTCGCAATCAAAGCGAGGATAACACCGGAGTATGCGAGGTCGACGAAGCCGGCGGTGTTCATTGCCACCGCCGTGGCAACACCAGATATCAGAATAAGGCCGGTCCACTGCCGCGGCTCGGGTCGCCAAGCCAAACGCGATCAGCAACGGGATGATCGCCGTAAGAAGCACGGCGACCAGCGCCGGCGTGCTCGCCGGAATCAAATCATCGGAAAACAGGAAGTTGAGGGTCACTGGGCCGCCCTCGAGATCGCCAATTGCCCCCAAGCCGCCAATCACGAGTACCGCGGCAACCATGAGCCGTAGGGTGAGTTGAAAGCCCGGACCGGCGTAGCGCGTGAGGATGCTGTAGGCACCTGCAATGGCGCCGGCGCCCGGTAGCGCTGAGCCGGTAACGCCCCGTAACAACAGCCGGTCGAATGACAAGCTGCCGGCCCCCATAATCGCGAACCACCCGAGCAGCAGGACCCAGTAGACATGGGCGTTGAGTTGTACATAAACAAACTGGCTGATCACGGTTAGCGCAATCAGCGCGATTGCGGCCGGTCGCGTCATGAAACCGATCGCGAGCAGGACGGCACCGCCGATTTCGATGGCGACGCCAATTTGAGCGGCTGCGACCGGATCAAGCCAGCTAACCGGGTACTCATTTTCCGCGAGGAAGAGCGCAGTATCCCAGTTGGTCAACTTAATGAAACCGGACACGAAGAAAAGTTGCGCCAACCAAAACCGGGTTGCGAGGTCGAGGACCGGTCGCGCTGTTGCATCTAGGAATCGCGTGACCCGTCTGGCGCGTACCAGCGACTCACCAATCGATGATGTGCGTATCTGTTTGGTGGTCCCAGGGGTGTGCGCCCCGAGCGCGATCGAATCGGTCATGGCATCCTCCGTGGGTGTGGTCGGGTTCAGGAGAGTTGCGCTCTCCTGAACCCGAAGCCGATACGGCTAGCTCTGTTTGGTGAAGTGCCGGCCGATTAAGTGGTCGAGCGATAGCTTGCCGCCGCCGCGTAGTACGATCGTGGCGAGCAGGATCATCCAGTAGAAATGGGTGACGTGGCTGTAAGCCGCGTTGTCGGCGCCGAGGACGAACTGAATAACCATCGCCATTGCCAACAACGGCAGGGCGGCGAAACGGGTGGCGAAGCCGACGATCAAGAACACCGGCATGAGAAGCTCGAAACCGGTGGCAAAGACCGCGGTCCATGCCGTCGGCAACAGCGGAACGGCGTATTCGAAATCGAACAAGAACAGGGTGTTCTCCCAATCGGCGATCTTGGTCAGACCCGAGCTGAAAAACACCTCGGCCATCCAGGCGCGAACGCCAAAGTCGAGCAGGGGAACCAAATTTCGGTCGATAAAACCAACGGCGGCGGAATAAACACTGCGGAACCGGTTCAAGATGCCGATTTCGTCGAGAACGAGTTGTACGGTGGTCATTGGATTGCCTCCTCTAGGCGGGTGGTGGACGGGGCACGGAACGTGCCCTGCGCGAAATGACCGAACAAAACCTGCTGAAGGTCGAGCTCGGGTTCGATGGCGACCGCCGCGTTAGCCGCCTGTTGAAGCGTCGCGCCGCTACCAAGCGCGAGAACCAAAGTGAAATCGCCGGGCGAGAGAGCCTGTGACGTCACCTGCAGCGTTGGCCGCGTGATCAGGACATGCTCGGAAGTGGCGAACGGGTCGAAGGGATCAACATCGATTCGGTTGGGTTCCGCGGCGTCCCAGATCTGCTGGATCGGATAGGGCGAGGCGACCAGCCGGGCCGCAGGATGCAGCGTGAACGTGAGCCGGTCGGGGCCGTCCGCCGACAACGCCTCTAGATGTGCGGGATCGAACGGTGCCGCGTCGGCAGCGAAGTAGGATAGGTTGCGCGCCCACTCCAAGCGGGCGAGGTCGGGGAGGTAGGGAAGTGCCGCGGCGGGCTCGAATTCGCTCAAGAATTTGGCGAAACGCCAGCCGTAGGCAGATAGTTGCGGCCGCCGCGGCGGGTGAGAGTTTATGTAGGTGACCGCCGCGTGATTGAAGTGAGATTCACCGACCAGGCGACAAATAACCGGGTAAGCGGCTTGTAACACCTTCACCAGCGAGGCGTGGGTGTTGACGCGATGGATATCGAGCTGCGCCTCGCACGACAACTTGCCAGAGATAATCCCGGCCCTGGCAGGAATGCCATCGTTTGCGAGGATGGTGTGGCGCAGCGCCTGTTGCATGTCCTGAAGCATCTGACGTCCTTAGATCGCAGCGAGCGCGGCGGGGTTGTGGGCCGTATCGCTGGGAGACGGCGACAAGATGCGCGCATAGCGGCTATCGGCCTGATGCGCTTCATCGACCAGCGTGGCGATTGGCGGCAGGTCGGTGTCCCACTCAATCAGAGTCGGACAGGCTCCGACCCGAGCGATCGTGTAGTCGTATAGGCGCCACACCGAATCGGCGACGCGCGAGCCGTGATCGTCGATCAGGATCGTGGCACCTTCGATTTCGCGCCGCGTGTGGCCGGCCAGGTGAATTTCATGGATCGGTGCGCCGGCGATCGAATCGACGTAATGTTCGGCGTCGAATCCGAGGTTCGCGGCGCTCACGTAGATGTTGTTGACGTCGAGCAACAGGGCACAGCCGGTGCGTGTCGCCGTTTCGACAAGGAACTCGGCTTCGGAAATGATTGAAGCCGCAAAGCTCATATAGGTCGACGGGTTTTCGATGAGCAGCTGTCGCCCGAGCAGATCCTGAACGCGGTTGACGTTGCTGCAGACGACGTCGAGGGCTTCCTCGGTGTAAGGCAGCGGCAGAAGATCGTTTAAGTACGTGCCCTCGGCGACACTCCAAGACAGATGATCGGAAACCAATCCCGGCTCGAGTCGGTCGTAAAGGCGGCGAAGTCGCTCGATGTGGGCGCGATCGACGCCCTCTGCCGAGCCCAGAGATAGACCGACGCTATGGCAACTGATCGAAAAATCCCGGCGAATTTGCTCGAGCGCGTGCACGTGTGGTCCGCCATCGCTTAAGAAGTTTTCGCTGTGGATCTCGAGCCAACCGACATCGGGTGAGGCCTCGAGAACGTCCAGGAGATGCTGAGACCGCAGCCCGATCCCGGCGCTTGCCGGAATCGGACCGCGTATTGCGCTTGGCGTCGATGGGAGGGAATCGAAAGTCACCGCACGCGTCCCGAGCACGAAAAGCTTACGCTTTCACTTTCTTGGGGTTGGGGCCTTCGAACGGCTTCAACGTGCCGCCTGCCATGTCGCACGCGTCCTTCGACTTGGCGACTTTCCACTCGCCGCCGTCATAGTTGACGGTGGAGTGACCGGCACAGGAATGCGTTCCGGCGGCATTGGCACAGTCGTTCTTACCGGCCTCGGAGATGCCGTAGCACTTGAGCTTACTGGCCGCGAAGGCATCGCTGGCTGGCGAGGTGAGCGCCACCATCGAGACGGCACCGGCGAGAGCGGCTACGATTGCGAGGCTGTTGAGTTTGTTGGTCGACATTTGTTCGCTCCTTGATCTGGTTTGAAACAACGCCCAACATTTACGAGCCAGCCAGCGAATACGGAAATATCGATGTTCTATTGTTTCGATAGCCGTGGGCTATCGACTTTTCTTTTTATTTTCAGTTAGTTAAGCTCAAGTCACACGGTCTTGAGCGGCTTGTTACCGGCCCACGCCGGGAGCGAATCGCCGGGATTGCGCGATTTGGGCGCCGGGTTTGCCGGTGAGGGCGGAGTGTTCGATCATGGAAATGAACCAGGTTCGCTATTTCCTGGCAGTCTGCCAGACCCTCAATTTCACCGAGGCGGCGACCCGCTGTGGTATCGCCCAACCGTCGCTCACGCGTGCGATCAAGGGCCTGGAAGACGAACTCGGGGGCGCTCTATTCCGGCGCGAACGGCGGCAAACCCACCTCACAGATCTCGGCCGTCTGATGAAGCCGCATCTCGAACAAATCTTTATGGCGAGCGAATCCGCTCAGTCGCAGGCCGAGGCATATTGGGAGCCCGAAAAGGTCGAGCTCAATCTTGGCGTCATGTGCACGGTTGGCGTTTTTCCTCTAAGAGGCCAACCCGAAACTAGTTGAGTGATTTCAGTCGGTTGTGGCTTACTCGGTTGTGTCAAAGCAAACGAGGAGGCACAACATGTGGACCGAAATCACTCGCCCGAATTATGAGCGCCGTGGCGGGCGCTACGCAAGCGACCTGACGGATCGAGAGTGGGCGTTGATCGCGCCGCTCATGCCGCCGCGCAAGAAGATCGGCCGGCCGAGGACGACGGACCTGCGCCATGTCATGGATGCGGTCATGTACATGGCCTCGACGGGCTGCCAGTGGGCGATGTTGCCGAACGACTTCCCTCCGCCTTCCACGGTCCAGCGCTATTTCTACGACTGGCGCTCCAACGGCCTGCTGGAGAGCATCAACCATCACCTGGTCATGGCGGCCCGGGAGCTGGAAGGACGCGAGGCCGGCCCGAGCGCCGGGGTGATCGACAGCCAGAGCGTGAAAACCACGGAAAGCGGTGGTGTTCGGGGCTATGACGCGGGCAAGAAGATCAAGGGCCGCAAGCGTCACATCGTCACCGATACACTCGGCCTGCTGGTCGGCCTGATCGTGCACGCAGCCGATATCCAGGACCGCGACGGCGCGCCCGAGGTCCTCAAATCGATCCGTCATCGCTTCCCCCGGCTGCGTCACCTCTTCGCCGACGCCGCCTACGCGGGACCGAAACTCGAGGGCGCCCTTGAGGACATCGGCCGCTGGAAGCTCGAGATCATCAAGCGCTCAGACACCGCCCAGGGCTTCGAGCTCCTGCCCAGACGATGGGTCGTCGAGAGGACCTTCGCCTGGCTCAACCGATGCCGTCGACTGGCCAAGGATTGGGAGAAATCAATCGCCTCCGCACAGGCATGGATTCTTGTCGCCAACATCCGACTCCTCACAAGGCGGCTCGCAAGGTACTGTTATCAAACATAGAGTTTCGAGTCGGACTCTAATTGGCTTTCTCAATCAGATGCACCGCGAACTTCCGGCGCTCGATATCACGCTGCGCGATGCGCCCGGCGGCGAGCTCATCGATGCAATGGCGGCTGGCGAGCTCGACGTTGCATTTATCGGCATGCCGAATTATCCCGCTGCGCTTACCGCGCAAGCGCTCTATGAAGAGCGCTACGTGATCACGTTCGCCAAAGGGCATTCGTTCGAAAGCATGGCGACGGTGCCGATGCAGGCGCTCGATGGGATCGACTATCTGTGGCGCTCAAATTGCGAGCTCGGAACGATGTTTCGTGAGTTCACGGGCGAAGATGAGCCGTTCGAGCTCAATGTCTGCTACCGCAGCGAACGCGAAGATTGGATTCAGGCGCTCGTTCTGTCCGGCATGGGATGCGCCATCATGCCCGAATACCTGCCGCGGCTACCCGGCATCGCGACCCGGGTTCTGGTCGACCCGTCGGCCCAGCGGGCGGTTAGTATTGTGACCCGGGAGACGCTCGAGCCCTCATCGACCACCCGATCCTTTGTCAACGCGGCGCTGGCCTATGATTGGAACAAGGCGTTGGCTGGCGCCGGCGTGTCGACACAGTCGTAGCCAGGGGTATCGGCAATGGAGATGCATCAAGTTCGCTACTTCCTCGCGGTTTCCCGAGAGCTCAATTTCAGTCGCGCTGCCGATACCTGCAATGTTGCCCAGCCCTCGTTGACGCGGGCGATCAAGAAACTCGAAGCGGAGCTCGGCGGACCCTTATTCGTGCGCGAGCGCGGGCACATACGGTTGACCGAGTTTGGCGATCTGATGCGACCGCACCTGGAACAGATCCTCGAAGTCGGCGCGATCGCGCGCAACGAAGCCGACGGATTTCGTACCCTGGAGCGCGCGCCGGTGCGGCTCGGCGCGATGTGCACGATCAACCCATCTCGTGTGGTTGGCTTTCTCGAACGCCTGCGTGCCGAAATTCCGATGCTCGATCTTACGGTGCGCGAGGGTGCAGCGGGAGAACTGGTTGACGAGATGATGTCAGGCGAACTTGATGTTTCGCTGATCGGTCTGCCGAGTTTTCCTGACCGGCTCGATGCCAAGCCGCTCTATAGCGAACGCTACCTGATTGCTTTTCCCGAAGGACATCGGTTCGGCGGTATGTCGACGGTGCCGCTCGATGAACTCGATGGCGAGGATTATTTGCTTCGATCGAACTGCGAGTATTCCGCCAATGCGGAGGAGTTTCTCGGCGCTCCACGGCCCTACAAGGTCAATATCGTCTACCGTAGCGAGCGCGAAGAATGGATCCAGGCGATGATTCTGTGCCGTCGCGGCTGCGCCGTGATGCCCGAATTCCTACCGCGCATAGCCGGCATCGCAACACGGGTTCTGGTTGAACCCGATCTCGAACGCGTCGTTAGCCTGGTGACCGTCGCCGGCCGCCAGTTCTCGCCACCGGTGCAGCGTTTGATGAAGATTGCTCGGGCCTACGCCTGGACCGAGGCATGACAAGCGCGATCAATGAACGCGGCCGGCTTGCGTCGCGATATGTTTGGCCTGCTCGGTCAGGCGTACAGCGATGAGCTCGCCCGGAACCGCCGGCCCGAAGTAGTAACCCTGCACCGAATTGCAGCCGGCCTCGCCGAGAAATTTGAGCTGGCGATCGGTTTCGACGCCCTCTGCCAAGACCCGGTAGGGCGAGCCGTGTCCGAGGCTCGAAATGGCACGGACCAACGCCTCAATTTCCGCGTCTTGGCCGATCTCTCGGGTCAGGCTTTGATCGATCTTAACCGTCGTAATCGGCAAGTCGCGCAGGAACATCAGAGAACCGGCGCCGGAACCGAAATCATCGACCGCCATGCGCACACCGATCTCTGCGAGACGAGTTAACGCCGGTTCGATCGCGAGAAACTCGTGCCTGGTGAGGACCGTGTCGTCGAATTCGAGCTCGAGAAGATCAGGCTCAATCGCGTGGTCCTCGAGCGCCTGCACGACGGTTTCATAAATGTCGCTACGCAATAACTCAAACGCCGAGACGTTGAACGCGACTGTGATATTGGGCAGGCCGGCTCGGCGCCAGTCGCTCAACTGTTGTAGCGTGCGGTTGAGGACCCATTTGCCGAGCGGCGCAATCTGGCCATCATGTTCCGCATCGGGTACGAATTCATCCGGCCGCATGAAGCCACGCTGCGGGTGGCGCCAGCGGACCAGGGCCTCAACCCCATGAAAGCGACGCGAATCGATAGCGATCTGCGGTTGGTAGTGAACCACGAATTGCTGCTGTTCCAGCGACGACGCAAACTCGCGCCGGTGCTGCGCGCGCGCGGCGACCGCCGTGTCCATCTCGGCGTCGAAAAACTGATAACGATGCACCATCGATTGCTTGCTCTGGCGAAAGGCGAGCTCAGCGTTTCGCACAAGCGCGGCTGCCGATTCACCGTTTTGGGGATGTACCGCGATGCCGATGGCGGCGTCCACTTTTGCCGTTTGCGCGCCGAACTTGAGCGGTTGCGATACCGCGTCGATGAGCTTGTCGGCGAGAACCGCAGCCGATTGCGGATCATCAAGTTCGGTCTGCACGATGCCAAATTCATCGTAGCTTAGTCGCGCCACTGTATCGGTTTCGCGTACCGATTCCTGAAGCCGGGCGGCGGTCGCCAGCAACAATTCGTCACCCGCTTCCTCACCCCAGGTTTGGCTGACCGTTTTGAGACCGTCGAGGTCGACGATGTGTACGGCGACGCTCTTGCGGTGACGGCGGGCCTGTGCGAGTGCCGATTCGAGGCGATCTTCGAACAGCCCGAGATCGGGGAGTCCGGTTAGTTCATCGTGCTGCGTGGGCGGCTCGGTCACCGGCTCGGAACATCTGGTCTGGGTCGCGTAGCGCAGGATTCGCGAGATTTGCGTGCCGTCATACTTACCTTTGACGATGTAGTCCTGGGCACCTGAGCCTAACGCGGCGCGGGCAACGTGTTCGTCCTCCGGGCCGGCGAAGATAACGATAGACGTGTCGGCGATTTGCCCGCGAAGTTGCCATAAGGCCTCGAATCCCAATGAATCAGGGAGCGACAGATCAAGCAGGACAATGTCATAGCTAGTGTCAGCCAGCGTCCGTTTGGCGTCGGCGAGTCGACCGACCTCGGTAATGCGAATATCGGACCCTACGACATCAGCGAGCACACCCTTGAGCTGCCGAATATCGCGTTCGTCATCTTCAACCAACAAGACTTTCATCATCTACTCGTGGGGGTGCCGGCACAGGGCTTGCGTCGTGTTTTGCGCGGGCGTTCTGCGACAGGCGCCGGTTTGCCGGCGCGACCAAGCGGAATTGCTGAGGAACTATACGTCCTTCGTTCTTTCCCATTTGTTAACGGGTTCTTGCGCCAACGGGCTTGTCAACAGCGACTCCACCGGATTCTCCGGTAACGCCAGATATGAAAGGTTTAGGCGTCGGTTGCGCTGTTAGATAGGGAGTGTGAAGCGGAAGATGGAGCCGCCGTTGCTATTCGGTTCGAACCAAATCTTTCCTTCGTTCGATTCGATGATCTTCTTGCAGATTGCCAGACCAATACCGGTGCCTGGATATTCCTGCTTGGTATGAAGGCGCTGGAATATCTGAAAGACCTTGCCGGCATAGTCCTGAGAAATTCCAATTCCATTATCGGCGACTGAAAACTCCCATTGGCCGTTTTTCGTAGATGCCGACACATGGACGGTTGGTAAGTCCTCACCTCGATATTTGATCGCGTTGCCGATCAGGTTTTGGAAGATTTGGGTGAGTTCTCCGGTGCGCACGTGAACCGGTGGTAGTTCGTCATAAGTGATCTGCGCTTGGGACTCCGCGATCATGGTATCGAGATTTTTCAGGACACTTTCGAGGGCGCCAGTCGCGGAGATCGTTTCACGCGACGACTCAGGTTGGCCGGCCCGTGAATAGGCCAGCAAGTCGTCGACCAGCTGCTTCATGCGTGTCGCACCGTCGACGGCAAATTCGATGTAATCGTTGGCACGTTTGTCGAGCTGCTCGGCGTAGCGGCGCTGCAGAAGCTGGCAGTAGCTTGCCACCATCCGCAATGGCTCCTGCAGGTCGTGTGATGCCACATAAGCAAATTGCTCAAGATCGGCGTTAGAACGCGCGAGTTCGCCGGCGCGCTTGCTCAAGGCTTCCTCAGCACCCTTGAGCTCAGTGATATCGGTGAAGGTGTTGACACATCCCCCGTCGGGCATCGGCTCGCGGCGATGATCGAGGATCCGCCCGCTCGGTGTAAGGAGGTCGTTGCGGTAGGGCTTCGAGAAGTCGGCGTCGAAATAATTGGCAACCACCGCGTCCGGTTCGCCGGGACCGAAATAGCCGGTCTCGACCGATCGCCGCACGATCGTGTCGAGGCTGACGCCATGTTGGATAAGGTCCACAGGTAGCTCCAGAAGCTCTTCGTATCGGTCGTTCCATGCGATCAATCGGAGGTTCTTATCGAAGACCGTGAGACCTTGCGAGATATTGTCGAGGATCGACTGGAGGCGGCTGGAATGGTCTTCGAGGATGTTCTGTACGTTCTCGAACGCGGTGTTCGCCTGGGCTAATTCGTCGGCGCGCTGCTCGAGCGCGGTCTCGCTGTTTTTCTGATCGGTAATATCGGTAAACGTGGTGAACACGGTGCCGTCATTGGTGAGTTCACGACGGAGGTCGACGACGCGCCCGCTGGCGAGGGTTAATTCCACCCTGTGAGGCGCGTTGAACTGGTGCACCGAACCAAACGTCGTAATGAACTTTCGTGCCTCGAGTTCGCTCACAACGCCGCTCGTAATCGCGCCATGATTGAGGTCGTCAAGCGTCATGCCGACCTTAAGCAGATGTTCGGGCATTTCCATAATTTGCGCATACTGGTCATTCCACCTGACCAGCCGACGATCGGGCCCGATCACGGTCAAACCTTGCGACATCGTCTCGATTATTGACGTCAGTTGGTGCGATTGGGTTTGAATTTCCTGGGTTCGCTCGGCAACAACCTGCTCGATGCGTGCGGTGCGGCCGGTTGTCGATAGCAGGAATCCGCTGAGACTGCTGGCGAACAGGAAGGCACCGACGAGAACGGTCCATACGGTCCACGATTGATGGGCGCTCAGGTAGTCGGGCGTTGCGACAAAGCGCAATTCCCATTTCCGGCCGGCCATGTCGTATGTCGTGCTGGCCGTTGGCTCCGTGCCGGTCAGGTGAGCTACGGCATCAGCGCTTGCACCATCTTCACCGGTCGGAGCGTGAAGCAACTGCTGGTCGGGCGACGCGGTGCGGTCGTACAGCCAAACGTCAACATCTTCGGCTTGGAGGGTCGTAATCAAACCGCCGATCATGTCCTCGATGCGGAATACGCCACTTGCATACCCTACGAGGTTGCGCCGTCGTGCCTCGATCGAATCGGTGGCAGCGTCAATACGGTAGATCGGCTCGATAATCAGAAAACCAAACGAACGACCGGTTTCCTGCACCAGACGGATCCGTCCGGTAGCAACCTGTACGCCGTCGTCGCGCGCCCGGTTCAGGGCTTCGAGACGGGTTGGGTTGGAGCCGATGTCGAAGCCGAGGGCGGCTTTGTTGCCTGAATATGGGTCTATGTAAAAGACCGGGAAGTAGACGGGGCGGCTCGCTGCTGCGACCAAAGCGCCCGCGTTGTTGCGCTCCGCGATCTTGAAACTTTCGAAGCCTTCTGCCCGCGCACTGGCTTCAAAACGCGCGCGGTCGGCGCCGACGACCCGCGGCAGCCAACTCAGGGCCTGGATGGCGCGGCGCCGCGCCAGCACATCCGAAACGAATACGCTAAACTCGTCGCGATCGACCTTATCGCTGCTGACAAACAGGCGTTCAATTGCACGTAAAGCCTCGCGATAAGCATCGAATTCTCGATTCATCGATTCAGCGAGGGTCAACACGCGCTGGTTGAACTCGAACTGAAGGCGATCGTGTTCCCAGCGGGTGGCCAAGGTGAACAGCGCGGCGATCAAAGCCAACATAACCAAAAGAGGCAACGCGACGCTCGTCGCTCGGCTACGCCACATTTCGCGCGGTCTAGCGAATGCGATAAGTACCAAAGGCGCTGCAACCAGCACGCCGATAACATCGCCGATCCACCACGTGAACCAGCTTACTGGATAACTAGCCCGGATTCGTCACGAAGGGTTCTAAAGTAGGGTTTTTGGACGCTTGCGGCCCTTGATCTTCTTGCCCGCGTCATAGGCGCTTTCCGGGTTTTCACGGGCTTTCACCCCGGCGCTTCGGTCCAGCTGCCATGCCGATTTCAGTCGTAGAAATAGCGCACCGTGGAAGGCGGAGGGAAGTCGGGCAACATCGCCCACTGGCAGCCCGTCGAGGCCATGTACATGACCGCATCCATGACATGGCGCAGGTCCGGGGCCGATCTTCTTGCGCGGCGGCATGAGCGGCGCGATTCGATCCGTCAGGTCGCTTGCGTAGCGCCCGCCACGGGCTGGTGATTGTCGGTCCCGTTTCCCGTCTTAGCCTGTTTCGGCCGGTTTTGGGCAAGCGGCGCCCGCGCCGGGAGGCGGCGGCGGCGCTTGTGCGTCTGGGTTGGGAGAGCGAAGGGGTCGGTTATCCCGGCTTGAGCCTGGCTGCCGTGAGACGGACCAGGTCCTGGTACGGGCAGGCGCTGGAGAGATGGAGGCGGACGCGGCGGGTGTTGCGTATGACGACGGCGCCGATCTTCAGGAGCTTGAGGCGGATAGTGTCCGCCTGAGCCCGGGCCATCGTGGTGCCCCTCAGCCCCAGCCGGCGGATCGTCGCGATCAGCGTATAGGCGAGCGATGAGAGGATCAGACGGAACTGGTTGGGCCACCACTTGTGGCAGCTGGTGCGGTCGGCGAAGAGGGCCAGCTGCTGCTCCTTGATGCGGTTCTCCATCTCGCCGCGGGCGCAGTAGAGGCGCTCGTAGAGCGCCTTCGCCTCGCCTTCGAGGTTGGTGATGACGTAGCGCGGGTTGGCTCCCTTGGGCCCATGCTCGAGGCGCGCGATGACGCGGCGTTCCTTGTTCCAGCTCCTCGCCCCATAGCTCAGATCGGCGAACACGCGCTGCTTCTCGCCCGTCCTCTCATAGGCGGCCGCGGCGAGCGCCATCCCCCTCGCCGCCTGGTCGTTGATGCGCGCGTTCTTGGCCAGCCCGACGATGTAGCCAACCTCGTGGCGCTCGCACCACGACAGCATCTTGTGGCGGCAGAAGCCGGAATCGGCCCGCACCGTGAGGCGCACAGCGGGCCAGGCCTGGCGCAGTCGCTTCACCAGCAAGGCCAGGATCGCCCAGGCGTGCTTGGCTTGATCGATGTTCGACGGCCTCAGGTAGCTGACCAGCAGCTGATCGCCGCAGAAGACATAGAGCGGCAGAAAGCAGTAGTGGTCATAATAGCCGTGGAAAAAGCGACCCTCCTGGCAGCCGTGCACCGCATCGTCCGTACAATCGAAGTCGAGCACCAATTCCTCCGGCGCGTCCTCAGTGGAAGCGATGAAGCTCTCCACCAGCGTCTCATGCGCCGCCCAAGCCCAGCTCCGGTCCGCCGCCCGCTCCAGACGGCCAACCGTCGAGGGACTGGCCAGACGCCGATCCCCACCGCAAGCCGTCTGCAACACCAAATCGTCGCGCAGAACCTCGTGGTCGTTGACGTCTTCATCGCCAAGCGCAAGGGCGAACACCCGTTGGCGCAGCAAACCCGCGAGGCCATGCTTGACCTTGCCTGCTTGGCGCCGGTCCGCCAGACGACGGCCCAACCCCGACAACAGTCCAACACGACGGTCCGCCAGACTCAGCAACAGCGCCCCGCCGTTCGATGAGATCTCACCGCCGGCAAAATCCGCCTCGACGCGCCGCTTACAACAGGATGGAAATTCGATCTTCGTAAAGGTACAATCCGTCACCGCCAAACTCCTGCGTTAGATCCGATCTATCCAATTGAATCATAACGCAGAATCAGGGTTTGGCGGTAACCTTTCGTGACTCTTTCGGGCTAGCTGGCTCAATGGCGTTCGCCATAAGAAGTGTCGTATTACCCAAAGTGGTGCTGATTAAGCAACTCAACGGGCCCGCTATCGCAAAGAAAACGGCGACATCTCCGAGCGAATCGAGTTGGTTATTGCTGCCGAGAACACGCCGAAGCGTCAGTGCACCGACGACGGCTTGGGTTGGAGCACCGAGTCCTAGAACGAACGGTATCCACAGGGCACCCAGAACGTCGTTTATGTTTGTAAAGTCGATGTCGATAGGCGCATTGGCGAGGACGGACCCAATCCAGATGCCTGGCCAGACGCGCCAGCCCCATAGATAAACCGCGGCGAGAGCTAGTCCGGCGGCAGGCCAAATTGGGGAAGCGTAGCCAGGCGGCAGGGCCAGCAACAAGGCGAGGCGACCCACGATCAAATAGGCGATCGCCAAAGCGACCGTGACTTTCCAAGTCGGTATCGTCGCCTGTTGCGGGTCAGTCATCGCAAGTCCATCCACGGATTAGATCGTCCGGCGCGATTCCCTGGATATCCGCATTACACCGCGATCAAGGTGCTGTCTTGCTGTTCCTCCAGGCGCGACGTCATCAGTTCGCCGGGGACCGCCGGGCCGAAATAGAAACCCTGCACGTAGTTGCATCCGGCATCTCTCAGGAACCCCAATTGTTGATCGGTTTCGACGCCCTCGGCCACGACGCGCAAGCGGGAACTGCGTCCCAGGCTCGCAACCGCCTTGACCAGCGCTTCGTCCTCGGCGCTCGTTCCGATTCCGTCAACCAGACTGCGGTCGATCTTAACCGTCGAGATTGGGAGTCGCCGCAACTGCATGAGCGATCCTTCGCCAGTGCCGAAATCATCGACGGCGATCCGTAGACCAAGATCGGCAAGGCGATTGAGCACCGTTTTGAGCTTTGTGGCATCGATACTCGACAACAATCCGTCATCGACCTCGATCTCGACCAGAACTGGGTCGACGCCGCTGTCGTTGAGCGCGTGTGCGATCGATTCGACCACGTCGCCGTGCAGCAATTCGTAACTTGACAGATTTAGGGCCAACGTCATCGGCGGCGACCACAGGCTCTGCCACGCGCGGAGTTGGGTGAGCGCCGTATGGAAGACCCATTGTCCCACGGACTCGATGGTTCCGTTCTTGATTGCGGTCGGGACAAATTCATCGGCGCGAACGAACCCGCGCTCCGGATGCCGCCAGCGAACCAGCGCTTCAATACCAGCGATCCGCCACGTTCCTATTTGAATCTGGGGCTGATAATGCACGACAAATTCATCGCGATCGAGCGATGCGGCGAGATCGTGATCGAGTTTCTTTTCGGCGCGGATCGCGGCCCCCATGTCGGCGTCGAAAAATCGGTACGCGCCGCCGGACGCCGCTTTGCCTTCATAAAGCGCGAGATCGGCATGATGGAGCAATTTGCTGGCGCCATCCCCATCTCGCGGAAACAGAGCGATGCCGATGGTCACGCCGACTGCGGCCGTTCGTCCCTCGATTTCGATTGGCTGTTGCACGGCGTCGAGTAGCTTTTGGGCAAGAACCGCGGCTGCCTGGGGTTCGTCAATATCGGTTTGTATAACGGCGAACTCGTCGCCCCCAAACCTCGCGACTGTGTCCGTCGTGCGGATCGTTTGGTTGAGGCGTTCGGCGACCGCTCGCAAAACAACATCGCCGACCTGATGGCTTTGGGTGTCGTTGATCTGCTTGAAACCATCAAGATCGAGGAAGTGGACCGCGACCAGATTGTCGCGACGCCGGGCGCCGGCGAGTGAGCTATCCAAACGGTCTTCAAAAAGCGCGCGGTTGGGTAGCTGCGTTAGGGAATCGTGGTGAGCAAGTCGTTGCAGGCGCGCGCGTGTGTGATGGCGGTCGATTGCGTAGCGCAGGATGCGGAGTATGGCAGTGCCGTCGAGGCCGCCTTTAACAACGTAGTCTTGGGCGCCTGACTTCAGCGCGGTGCTGGCGACATGCTCGTCGTCCGAACTGGTGAAAATTACGACCGGAATGCCGTTCATCTCCTGGCGGAGCCGCCACAGTGATTCCAAACCCAGCGAGTCGGGCAACGAGAGATCGAGCAGCACCAGGTCGTGGGCGTCGTTAGCCAATGCCGGCAGGGCATCGCCAAACCGCTCGACATGCGTCAACGTGACGTCATTGTCCGGAACATCGTCGAGCAGCTCCCGCAACAACAACGCGTCGCCCGGATTATCTTCGACCAGTAAGACCTTCATGACGTGTCCTTATTTTACGATCAGCGCGGCGGCAGTTTCACGATTGCCAGCCAGAACTCCTCGATCGCTGATATCACCTTGACGAAACTATCGAGATCCAAAGGCTTGCTGATGTAACAGTTCGCTTGCAGGTCGTAGCTCTTGAGAATGTCTTGCTCAGCGTCGGACGCCGTCAGGACGACGACGGGGATGCGTTTGAGGTCAGGGTCGGATTTGATTTCCGACAACACCTCACGCCCATCCTTTTTCGGCAAGTTGAGATCCAGAAGGATCAAATCTGGCCGCGGCGCAAAAGAGTCGTCGCCCTCTCGACGGAGGAAACTCAGAGCCGCCTCGCCGTCATTCACGACATGAAGCGTATTGCGGATTTTCGATTCCTCCAGAGCTGCCTCGGTCAGGCCGACGTCTCCAGGATTGTCTTCGACGAGGAGAATTTCTACCTCGCGCAGATCTGCGGGTTGGCTCATGGGGTTTCCTTAATTACTGCCGTCAGGCAACGGTCGCGGCTAAATAACGGCCTCGTCGATACCTGCCTCGAGCAGGTTCGACTTAAGCTGATTGATTTTGTTTTCTCGCGCCATCACGTCGGCTGCATCCTTTAGGTAACTCGGAAGAAAATCGTCCTTTAATATCAGGCGTACGATCAGTTGCCTCGCCGCTTCGAGGTTGTAGCCCGGGATAAACCCGCGGGCTGCGCACAAGTCCATAAGATAGAGCGATCTAGCGACCGTGGTGGGGTGTTCTTTGTCAAGGTTCGCGAAAAATCGACGCTCACGGAGGAAGTTGGACTGGGTTTCGAGTAGCACCGTGCATAGATGGGTTTTTTGCGCCTCGGCAATTCCCCCGGCTTCGATAAGGGCGTACATCTGGCCGAGCGCGCGGACGCCCTCTCCGTCCCCGAGTTCGGCGACTTTCGTGCCGAGCTCGCGATCCTCGACAACGTAATCGATGTAGTCGCACACCAGGCGTTTGTTGAGAGCGCCCGACAGTACGTCGTGGATATCGAGCAGGGTTTTGATTTCTTCTACTTTGTTGGGCAATTGCCGCAACTTCTCGCCGATGCCGCCGAGACTCAACGTGCGCATGATACGGCGTTCGATCAGTTCGGGGACGTTATCACCGCCGACATAACCGCGTTCAAGCTGTACGGCGTGGCGGACCTCGGCGAGGGCTCCCAATTCGTCAACCACGTCGCGCGACGACAACTGGGTGCGTCCGGACAATCCCGCGCGAATGTGGAAGTCGAGCCCCGCGCGGCTTGCAACGAGACCGTGGGCGGCGAGCGCACCGTTCAACCGCTCGATATGTCAATCGGCGTCCAAAATTGACCCCCTATCGGCGTGCAATATTGACCCCCTGAGTGGCACGGCGGAGGTTGTCCCGGTAGTCAATAGGGGGGACCCGAGCGGCTTCGTGTAGCGCCTTGCGGTGCGCGGAGCGAAGCCGCGTGGGCTTGACGTATACGTCAAGCCTGTTGACCCACCGGGGCAAGCGGGCCGCAGGCACGGCCGGCGTCCGGTCAGGAGCGGTTCTTGAAGCGCCAGCTCTCGTTGCCGGTCTCGATGATCTCGCAATGGTGGGTCAGGCGGTCGAGCAGCGCGGTGGTCATCTTGGGGTCGCCGAAGACGGAGGGCCATTCGCCGAAAGCGAGGTTGGTGGTGACGATGATCGAGGTGCGCTCGTAGAGCCGGCTCATCAGGTGGAACAGCAGCTGGCCGCCGGCCTGGGCGAAGGGCAGGTAGCCGAGTTCGTCGAGGATGACGAAGTCGCGTCGGACGAGTTGGTCCGCGGTACGGCCTTGGCGTCCGGAGCGGAGTTCGGCCTCGAGGTGGTTGACCAGGTCGACGACGTTGTAGCAGCGGCCACGGGCGCCCTTTCTGATACAGGCGCGGGCGATGGCGACGGCGAGATGGGTCTTGCCGGTGCCGGTGCCGCCGACCAGCACGATGTTGCGCTTGCTCTCCAGGAAGTCGCCGCCGGCGAGTTCCTGGATCAGGGGCTCATTGCCCGGGGAAGCGGCGAAGTCGAAGTCGGCCAGCTCCTTGGCCGTCGGCAGCTTGGCGGACGTCATCTGGTACTTGATGGAGCGCGCCTGCTTGTCGGCGACCTCGGTCTGCAGCAGCGTACCGATGATCTGCTGCACCGGATGACGGCGCTTGAGCCCGTCGGCGAGGATGTCGTCGTAGGCGGCGCGCATGCCTGCAAGCTTCAGTGCCGTCATCATCGCCAGCACCTCATGACGCTCCATGACCGGCCTCCCTCAGGCGGTCGTAGCGGCGGCAGTCGGCCACCGGCTGGTGGCGAAGCTGCAGGCCCTCGGGCGTTGGGATGGCCGGCGGCGGCGGCGGCTGGCACTGCCGGGCGAGGATGTTGAGCACAACATCAGCGCTGCAGGCGCCGCAGGCGAGCGCTTCGGCGCAGGCCGCCTCGACCGCCTCCAGCCCGTCCTCCAGCACCGCCGCGAGGATCCTCACGAACTGCCTGTCACCGTCGTTGCAACCCGTCAGCCGCGCCCGCATGCGGCCCAGCGCGCCGGGCAGTTGCCAACCCTTGAAAGGCGCGCCATTCCTCAGCGCACCGGGCTTCCGTGTCAGGATCGGCACGTAGTGCCACATGGATTGCAGGCGATCTCACCGCGTCCAAAGCTCCGGGGGTGTTCGGCAACAGTCTCGCCATCCTGGCGGATGACAATCCGATCGGCATAGGCCCGCACGTCGACCGTCCGCCCGACGGCGCGGGCCGCCACGCTGTAGTGGTTGTTGTCGAAGCGCACCAGACAGGTCTTGGAGACCGATACCTCGGTGGCGTGGAAGCCGTCGAAGGGGCCGCGATAGGCCATCAGGAAGGGCCGCTCCTCCTCGAACACCTGCCACACCGTCTTGCCCTCGATCGTCGGATGCGGCCGCTTCTTGGCGTCCTCGATACACCGATCCATCAGCCACGCGTTGATCTCGGCGTAGGAGCCGCCCCGCGGGATGGGCACGAACAGGCGGCCGCGGACGTCACCCACCTGCCTCTCGACCTGGCCCTTCTCCCAGCCCGCACCCGGAGTGCACGCCACCGGCTCCACCAGATGGTGGGAGCACAGCTCCAGAAAGCGCCGGTTGTAGGCGCGCTCCTTGCCCACGAAGACCATGCTCACCGCCGTCTTCATGTTGTCGTAGATGCCCCGTCGGCAGACCCCGCCGAAGAAGTGGAAGGCCCGTTCGTGCGCCTCGAACACCATCTCCTGGCTCTCGCGCGGGAAGATCTGAACCAGCTGCATGCGGCTGTAGCAGAGCCGCATGTGCGCTGCCTTCACCTTGGTCGTCACACCCGACAGGCGCGCGTACTCGTGGCTCCAGTCGAACTGGTAGGCCTCGCCGGGATCGAAGCTCAGCGGCACAAAACCCTGCGACGGCGACAACAGCCGCCACCGCCGACGCCAGGTCCTGGCGTAGCGGCGCACCGCGTCGTAGCCGCCGCCATAGCCCAGAGCCGCAAGGTCTTCATGAATCCGCAGCAGAGAAAAGCGGTCCCGGCGCGGCTTCTTCTCGTTGGCCTCAAGCCGGCGCTCCAACTCCTCCACCCACGGCCCAAGCTTCGGCAGCGGCTGGATCTTGCGCTCGTAGCTGTACGAGGTCTCATCGCCCCGTACCACCTTGCGCACCGTGTTCTTCGAAACCCTCAAATCCCGGGCGATCTTCTTGATCGGAACGCCCTTCACCAGATGATCCCGACGGATCCGCGCAATCGTCTCCACAACCAGCATCTCCCCCACCTCGTCTGTCCAAACAACAAGGTGTGTTCAAGAGCACAAAACCAGGGGGGTCAATTTTGGACGCCGATTACCCCACCAAGGGGGTCAATATTCCACGCCGATCAACACTCGATAAGACTCGGCGCCGCCATTTCGCGGCGTGGCACCAATCTGCCGCGTGAGAGTGCGCAAATATCTTCAACCCGTTGTCGCAGCGTGCTCACCGGACCTAGCAATTTGTCCAGGGCGACACGGCTGCGAAGCCCCTCGCCCAACGTAACGTCGACCAATGTCACCCCGCGGACGGTCTCGCGAGATCGCGCCAATGTTTCGATCAGTAACAGCAGGGCTTCGAATTTCTCGCGCCAGCCGTCACAAAGTTCGAGATAACGCACGATGAGACGCTGGCCGCGAAACCGTAGGTCGGTCCCTTGCAGTCCGCGTGTTGCGTCGGCTAATTGCGACAGGCAACTATCGCGATCAAGCTTGTGGATAGCGTAGTTGCGATCGTCTTGCCGTGTATGAGCGACGATATCGTCGATAAGTACGTGCAGCTCCTTGATGCGGGTCGTCACCCTGACGGCGGTATCGCGGGTTGTGTCTCGAAAGTGGTGGAAATTGGTTTTGGCGCCTCTCCGAGCGGGTTGAGTTTTGCGGCGGTCAGGCCGCGCGGTCAAGGGTTTCGTCGGCGATTAGCTGATCGAGGGTTTCCCATCCATCGACTTTGCGCATCTGGATTTGGCCGCAAGCGAGGAGCGCCCAGAGGAGCATCGGCACTGTTTCGGGACACGGCAGCACGGTCTGTGTTTTGATCCGGCGCTTGAACTCCTCGTTGAGACGCTCAATGGCGTTGGTCGTTCGGGCTGATTTCCATTGGCTCTTGGACAGGCGCGTGAAGGTAAAGAGCTTGTCGCCCGCTTCTGCGAGGCTGTCCGCGACGGCCCTGCATTTCAGCCGCCACTTGCGGACAAACGCCTTGCGGCGGGTTTCCACCTCGGAGGCAGTGTCGGCATAGATCATATCGCGGTAATCTTCGCTCAGCTCGTCATGCATGTGTTTGGGAGCATGACCCAGAAGGTTGCGGTGCTTGTGCACGGTGCAGCGTTGAACGGGAAGGTCATCGCCCCAAAGCGCCGACAGAGCCGCCTCCAGTCCCGGCGCGCCATCGACGATGACAAACCCGGGCCGTTTCAGTCCACGCGCATCAAGGTCGTCGAGGAACTGGCGCCACGCCGCCTGGCTTTCTCCGCCCATATTCCCGATCGAAAGCAAGACCTTCTGGCCATCCCGGCGCACCCCTATAGCCGCGAGAACCGAGATGTTGGTGGCCTTGCGATCCAGTCGGGTCTTGATCACAGTGCCGTCAAGGATCAGCCGAACGATATCCTCATCCGCGAGGCCACGGCTGCACCAGGCGTCCCAATCGACCTTCACCTTGCGCCACGCCCGGCTCACAACGTCCTTGCTCACAGCACCCCCGAAGAGCCCGAACAGCGCGCGTTTCACCCGCCGCGTGTTGGTTCCGGACAGATACACCGAAGCGATCAGCGCCTCGGCCTTTCTGGTCAGCCGCTGGTAGCGCGGCAGCGCCCGCGAACGCCATTCCGACGCCCGACCGTCTTCCTCAACGATCCGTGCACGCGGCACGCTCACCCTCTCGGTCCCGAATGTCCCCGTCAGTTGCCGCTCCCGGTGCCCGTTCCGATACCCTTGCCGAAGCGCGTCCTCTCGACCGTATCGGCAGCGCCCGAGAAACTGCGCAAGTTCCTCCTCAAAAACGGCCTCGATCGTGGATCTGATGTTCTCCCGCAGCCGGTCCTCGAGCGGATCATAGCCGGCGTCATTGGCCAGTAGCGAAAGCGCGGAAGTCTCGGTAGTGTTCTTCATGGCGTGATCTCCTTGGCGGTGCTAGCCGCCGGTTGGGTGGTTGTCTTGTCACCCGGAGATTACGCCATCCTCAAATTTCCACCACTTTCGAGACACAGCCGTATCGCGCGTTTGCGCAATACTCGCGGCCTGTACGGCGCCCTCGAGCGCACTGCCCGCATTATCGAGTTTGCGCTGGTACGTCGCCGAATGAAGCAGCTCGCTCGGCGTAATGTGGTTGGCATCGAGGAACGTCCGCAACAAGCGACCGATAAGGACACGCGCCTGGTGTTTATAGAAATGACCGGACTCGCTGCAATCGGCTGATTTTGCCAGCGAGATTTCTGCGTTGCGGACGGTCAAAGAGATCTTGATGGTTGTGGCTACGAGCGCTCTCGAATCGTGCTTACTTTGAGCGCGGCGCGGGTTTCCACTGGTCGGCGAGTTTCCGTGCTCGGTCGAGAGACACACCCAGCAGCTCAGTGGTTAACGCGGTCCGACCGTTCGCCGCTGCCTTGGCGAGCTTGGCAGATCCGTTCTTTTCAGCCAGCAGGAACCACTTAAGGGCTTCCACGTCGTCTTGTTTGACGCCGGAACCGCGTTGGTAGGCGCGGGCCAAACGGTAATAAGCAAACGCGTTGCCCTGGCTTGCTGCGGCCCAGTACCAACGCACCGCCATGCGATGGCTGATTGGGGTCCCGCGGCCGAGCCGATGGGCCTGACCGAGTTGATATTGCGCCCGGTGAAAGCCGCTTTCGGCAGCGCGCCGAAACCATTTCAGCGCTTTAGCCTCATCGCGGGACACGCCGGCGCCCCGGAGATAGTCGCGAGCGGTATTGTATTGCGATCGAACGTGGCCCCGTCTGGCAGCTGCAAGGAACCAACGCGCTGAACTAGCGAGATCTTTTTCGACCCCACGGCCGCGGCGATAGGCCAGACCGAGGTTGAACTTGGCAACGGCAGAGCCTTGATCCGCAGCCCGGCGATAGAGGTCGACAGCTTTGACGGGGTCTTGCACAACACCAAGCCCCTTCATGTGGAGCCAGCCAAGGTTGATCAGCGAACGCGGATCACCGCGCCGCGCCGATACGCTGTAGAGTTCGGCGGCCTGGGCGTAGTCGCCGCTGCGTTCCGCCTTGCGTGCCGTTTTGAAATCAGCCAGCGCTGGGGCGGCCGTCAGGACCATCGAGATGATCAGGAAGGATTTTAGTATCGGTGCCATTCGTTCTCTTACCCTGTCCGGAATTGACGGCTACGTGATTTCCCGTAGCGAGCGCGGTGTTGCCAGTAGAAATAGGCAATCCGGTTCACCCTGGTTTGACTGGCATTTGACTCAAATTTGACTGAACATAGTCGTTGTGAACGACGTCGATTGGAATGAAGCCGTGCCAGCGATAAGAACCACCCCTGCGACGTCTTCGGTGGCGATCGCCGAAGACGACGAAATCGTCGCCAATCTATTGGCCGCGCAAATTGAATCCATCGATTGCGTTGCGACGATCGCGACGTCGGGCAAGGAACTGCTGGCGCTGCTTGAGAGAGATCCGGTAGATCTCGTAATGTTGGACCTCGGCTTACCGGATGAAGACGGGCTGGTCTTGGCGCGGCAGATCAAGTCGAGAGCGCCGCTCCTGCCAGTTATCGTGCTAACCGCGCGCGCCAGCGATGAAGACCGTATTGCCGCCCTCGAAATCGGCGTTGACGATTACATGCTGAAAAACGTGGGTACCCGCGAACTGCTGTTGCGTGTTCGCAATGCGCTGGATCGGGCCGGCCCCACCGGCGGTAGCGGCCCGCGTAACGCCGTGTCGCATCTTCGGTTTGGTGATTGGTTGCTCGATCTAGATGCCCGCCGCCTAACCAATAGCGAAGGCGCAGAAACCGGCCTCACCCGCGGCGAGTTTGATCTTCTCGCGGCCCTCGCGAAATCCCCCAACCGAGTGAGAACACGCAGTCAACTTCTGGACGAACTGAGCCGAGGGTCGGAACCGCCCGCCGACCGGATGATCGACGCGTTTGTCAGCCGCGTGCGGGCAAAAATGGGCGATCGCCGAATCATCACCACGATTACTGGGATTGGTTACCGCTTCAACGGCGTCGTAACGACACGTTAGTCAGGGCGCGCGATCGCCAACCGCAGCGCCTCTATCAAGGCCGCGATCTCGTCTAATCCATCCGCTTGATCGGTCTCTAATCTCAGCATCTCGGCCGTATGATCTTCAAGTCGCGCGGCCAGTGCGCTTAGTTGCGGGTAGCCGAATCGAGCACTTGAGCCGGCCATTCGATGCGCCACAACTTTGATCTCGCGGACGACGTCGTCATCTACACCATCGCTGGTCGCTTGTCTCAGCAGGCCCTCCATCAGTCCAACGTCGTGTGGCAATCGCTCGATAAGTTGAAGCCGCAGTTGGTCGATTTTTTGCTGCATAGAGTCGCTTGTCATTGGCTGGCATTGTCACGGCGATTGGAGGAGAGCGTAGCCAAACTCTCCTCCAGCTTTTTCCAATCTATTCGGATTGGCGTTAGGCGTCGCTAAAGACCGACGATTTGATTCTGTAAGCCGCCAACCGCTTCTAGCAGTTCGTTCTTTTCGCGCTCGGGTACGCTGAACTTATCGAGTGCGGCGGCAAGATGGGCGCCGGTCCAATTGAACTCCTCGGTCGAGATGTTCATGCCTTTGTGAGTTTCAGGCATCGAGCGTCCGCTATACGAGCAGGGCCCGCCAGACACATCGCAGATCTGTTCAACGAGGAGGAATTTGAACTTGTTTATGTCGGTTTTGGCGAAGAAGCGGTTGACCCGACTATCGGCTGCGACCCTTGCCGTGAACTCGTCAACAACGGCGGTGATGGCGGGTTTGCCGCCGAGCCTGTCATAAAGGCTGGCAGAGGCCATATTCGTGCCATTGACCGCGCCCATTTCAACCATCTGCATCTCGCAGCCACCTGCCGCGAGGAGGGTTGTGAGCGCGAATGCGGTGATTATCCGTTTCATATGAAAACTCCCTTGGGTTGCATCGTGGAGACGCGTGATACCAATAGTGTAGATGCCGACGCCGCGACCCCGGCAACTTCTCGAATCCATTAGACTGTCTCAACCATGTACCACGCGCCTGTAACAAGTAGCAGTCGCACCCGCCTGGCGTCATCCTAACTAACGCGACAGAACAAGATCATATTCCAACCAAAGGCTCGCGCGGCCATCCAGTCCTGGCCAAGTCTGCTTGTTTGAACCGAACCCGTACCTTGATGCCAACTCCACAACCAAGCTATCCGGAAATCGTATCGGCTGCGGAAAAACTCGGGCTGATCGCGCGTGGCGGCTTCCATCCGAGCGAGGCGGACCGCGTTCCGCGTGTATTTGGTGATGTCGAGGTTGGAACCCTGGTGTTGCTTGGCAACGCAGGGCCTGACATGTGGGCGGTGGTCGGCGCGGTTGTGGAATCGAGCAACGCGCGTAACCCCCTCGATGATTGGATCAAGCAACATGTCGGCGCCATGGCGGCCGAGCTTGGCGCTGTGCCGCTTTATCCGTTTGGGGGGCCGCCGTTTCTGCCATTTCTTAGTTGGGCGGAGCGCGCCGAACCAGTCGCATCATCGGCGCTCGGTATCTTGATACACGCCGACTACGGGCTCTGGCACGCTTATCGCGCCGCGCTCGCCTTTCCCGTGCGGTTCGATGTCCCAAGGTTCGGGGAGGTTCGACGCCCGTGCGACAGCTGTGTCGATAAGCCGTGCCTTAACACCTGCCCGGTGGGCGCGTTTTCACAAGAACGATTTGATGTCGCGTCGTGCGGCGCGCACGTCGCCGCACCGGCCGGCGCCGATTGTCTCGGAACCGGCTGCCGGGCGCGACGAGCATGTCCGGTCGGGCAGGGCTATGCTTACGCGCCGGAGCAAGCCAGATTCCACATGGCTGCATTTCTGGGCCGAAATTCGAACTAGTGGATGGAATCCACTAGCGCGAGTGCCCACTCAACCGCCTCTAAACCTTGCGACGGGCGATGAATGCCGGCGTTAATTCGGCAGCGGATCGATGCCGATGTCGATGGGGCTTTTGCCCGTCTGATAGTGTTGCCAGATCATCCGATAGGCTGCTTCGAGGTGACGCGCCAGCCGCTGCGGGTCGAATAATGGCTGGTTCAACCGTTTGTGCTCGAGATCGGCGCGCAGCGCGGCCCGCTGCTCCGAGTTCGTGGCCAACTCATAGACCAGCGTTTCGTACGCCGCGATGGTTTCGGTGATCAGTTGCGGCAACCCAATGGCTGACAAGATTGATGCGCCGGTTCGCATCGAGTGGGAAGGACCCGCGATGGTAACGACTGGAACGCCGGTCCACAGAGCGTCGATCGTTGTTACCCCACCCACGTGGTAGTGCGTGTCCAGCGCGAGGTCAGCAAGGTGGTGGCGCGCCAGGTGGTCGCTTCGCTCGAGCCGGCCCGCAAATACCAAACGCTTGGGATCGACACCTCTTGCTTTCGCTTCGCGCCGAAGATTCTCTTGGGCAATTTTCGCACCCTCGCGCAACCACAGCACGCTGCGCGGAATCCGTTCGAGCAAGCGCATCCAGACTGAAAATATCTCCGGATTGATCTTGTAATGGGCGTTGAAGTTGGCGAGCACCACGGCGTCATCGGGTAATCCGCAATCCGCGCGCGTGAAAGGCCGTGCCGAGATCTCAGCGGGCGTGGCGGCCATGAAGCTATCGGGGAGAAAGATAAGCGATTCACTGCAAAAGGGCGCTAACTCGGGGGGTGTATGCACGGGATCGGTAACGAGATAGTCGATGAAATTGGCGCCCAGTGTTGCCCCGTAGCCGAGGTAGTGAATTTGCACTGGGGCGGGTCGTAGCGCGAAAAGTTCGAGGCCGGAATCGCGGGTGTGGCCCGCGAGGTCGATGAGAATATCGATATTATCGTCCCGAATGCGATCGATCGACTGGGCATATGAGAGGGGGCCAAGATCCACGAAACCGTCGAAATCACGTTGATATGAGGTGAAAGAGAGATCGGGGCGCGGGCTCACCGAATAGCCATGCCACGCAAAGTCGTCGCGGCTGTGTGCCGCCAGCAGGCCGTGGAATACCATGCCCAAGCTATGTTCACGAAAATCAGGGGAGACATAGCCGATGCGCAGCTTGCGATTGCTTGACGTTGAAGGTGAGTGGGGTCGCGTGGCCGTGGTCTGCCCTTGCATCGTGCGTTCGATCTCGTTCGACATTGCCCGGGCGACGGCCAGCCTCAACGACGGTGACGCCGGCGTCCCGGCGATTCCAAACGGTGGTGCGGAAACGGTCTCGCCGGCGGTTCGCTTGCGTTCCAATGAGCCAAGCATCCGCTCGATCACCGCGTCGAGGTCACGCCAATCACATTGATACATAAGGGCATGCACCAAAAACGGCAGTGCCGAGTCGAACGACGGGTCGCTAGCGAGCGCTTGGCGAAACGCCACGGCTGCTTCCTGGTGGCGTCCCAGTGTTTGGTAAATGTGTCCCAGATTGACGTGGGTGTCGGCAACATCAGGCGCCAGATTCGCGGCAACTTCATAGAGTTCGACCGCATCCTCGTGGAGTCCGGTTGCCATCAACGAGATGGCGAGATTGTTGATGGCTTGGAGATAATTGCTGCGTAGATCGATGGCGCGCCGGAACGCCGCGATCGCCTCCGAGTGGCGTGCTGCGCGCTGGTGCAACAGGCCCAGCGCGTTGAGGGCGGCGGGGTCGTCGGGATAGTCGTCCAAATAGTTCTGGACCTCGCTGGCCGCGCGCTGAAGGTCGCCAAATTCGATGCGCAGCTGTGCCCGATTTAGGCGCGCCGCCGCCAATTTCGGGTCGTGGCTCAGCGCCCGATCATATGCGGCTAGGGCTGGTTCGTAGTTGCGTTCCGCTTCGTAGGCATTGCCCAGGCTGTTCCATGCCGCGGCAAAATCTGAACGCAATTCGATTGCTCGGGTTAACGACTCGATTGCTTCGGCCGGGCGCTTGAGACTGAGAAGGGCAGTCCCGAGATTGCTATGGACCTCGGCGACATCGGGGGCAGTGGCGATGGCCTGGCGGTAGTAGCGAACCGCTGCTTCGTTATCGCCGTCGGACTGTGCCGATGTTCCAAGATAGAACGCAGCTTCCGCATCGCCGGCGTTGCGCGAAATCGCCTCCGTTAAGAGTTTGCGCGCCAGGTCGGTGTCACCGCGTTTGGCATGGATGAGGCCGGCATTGCGTTGCGCCTGCGGGTCGTCTGGTGTTATCGCGAGTGTGCGTTCGCAACATGCCAGCGCTTCATCAAGGGTGTTCTCCGCGATGAGCACGCTGGTGAGGTTGGTCAGCGCACCAATATGCCGGGGATCGGCATCGAGAACGCGTCGATATTCGGCCTTTGCCGCCTCAGCATGCCCCGCTTGTTGCAGCGAAAGGGCGGCGGCAAAACCGCTGTGGACGTCGTAGGTCACCTGTGAAGCCTAGATCTCATTGCTGCTGAGCACCCCCAGCCCGATCGCCCCTCATCGTCCACGAACGATCGACGATGTGCTACACGATGGAGGAATTGACGGACGCGCCTTCGTGGCTGAAGGCTCGATCGGTTTATCTTAGGACGGGACCAACGCGAAATGAATCTTGATCTCACAGCGCGTTACTACGGCAACGAACTTGGTGTTTGGATGGTTGCCGCCGCTGTCGGCTTGGCGGTGCTGGTCGCGCTTTATGTCGTCCGGCGATCGATCGGCCGTCGATTGCATCGTGTGGACGTCGATATCCGCAACGACTGGGCCGAAGCGGTGTATGTCAGCGTCATCCGAGGCGGCACATGGTTGCCAATAATTCTGGTAACCGCAGTCTACGCGGCAATCTATTTCCTCGAGTTGCCGCCAGCGTTGGACACCCTGGTCGATCGGGTCATCGTTATCGCCCTGCTGTTACAGACGGCGTTGTGGGGGTCTCGGTTTATCGGTGTGGGTATTGCCGATTACACGCGCCGGCGCCGCGCCGTCGATCCGTCGAGCGCGTCGGGGATTCACATCATCAGCGTTATCGCGCGTGCCGCATTGTGGGCTGTCGTCGCGCTGGTTGTACTCGACAATCTTGGCATCGACATTACGGCGCTGATCGCCGGGTTGGGTATTGGCGGCATTGCGATCGCACTGGCCGCGCAAAATATTCTCGGTGATCTGTTCTCTTCCCTATCGATCATTTTGGACAAGCCGTTTGAAGCCGGCGACTTCGTCATCTTTGGCGCTGAGGCCGGCACGATCGAGCGGATCGGTATAAAAACGACACGGGTGCGGAGTCTCACGGGCGAGGAGATCGTGGTATCAAACTCCGATTTATTATCGGCCCGCATTCGCAACTTCAGGCGCATGAACGAACGCCGCGGTCAGTTCGTTTTGGGTGTCGAATACGGGACCTCGATCGACAAACTTGAGCGCATCCCGAATATCATTCGTGAGATCATCGACCAGCATCCGACCACCAGATTTGACCGGGTTCATTTCAAGGAATACGGCGATTTCTCACTGAATTTCGAGACCGTGTATTACGTCAATAGCCGCGAGTATCAGGTCTTTATGGATACCGTTCAGGACATTAATTTCAGTATCTACAGGGCATTTACCGACGCCGGCATCGAGTTTGCGTTCCCAACCCAAACGCTGCATTTCATTAAGGACCCGATCGAGCGAACCGGCGCTGTTTAGCTCGGTTCAGCAAGAAACCTTAAGTCTTCACGTTAATTCGAGGAAAGTCATGGCGATCACTGCAAGTAACTTTCGTCCGGTGCGGCAGTTTGGGGCGATAAATTGGCTCGGCGTCTACACCCTTTATGCCAAAGAAGTGCAGCGCTACCTCAAAATTGCCGGCCAAACCGTGTTCGCGCCCATGGTGACGAGCCTGCTGTTTCTTGCCGTGTTCTCACTGGCACTCGGCAGAGCCGCCCAAACCATTCACGGAACACCCTACCTTGTCTATCTTGCACCTGGCCTGATCGTTATGGCGGTGATGCAGAATTCCTTCGCCAATACGTCATCGTCGATGATCGTTGCCAAGATTCAGGGCACCGTCGTCGATGTGCTCATGCCACCGCTCAGCGCCGGAGAACTGACCTTTGCATTCGTCATCAGTGGTGCCACACGTGGCCTGATGGTCGCGATAGCGGTGCTGATCGGAATGGCGTTCTTCGTTCCGATTCGGTTTCACGATATCGGCGCGATCGTCTTTTTTACGTTGGCGGCTTCATTGGTGATGTCGTTGATCGGGCTCATTGTCGGGATCTGGGCCGAGAAGTTCGACAACATCGCCTTCATCACCAATTTCGTGATTATGCCGCTGTCGTTCCTGTCAGGGACTTTCTACTCGATCGATCGCCTACCGGGAATTTGGCAGACTTTCCTGCATGTTAATCCGTTTTTCTACATGATCGACGGGCTGCGCTACGGCTTTATCGGCCGTGCCGAAAGCTCGTTGTGGGTTGGGACAATCGGTCTTGTGACGCTGATTGCGATTCTTTGGACCGCGAGTTACGTCATGTTTGTTCGCGGCTATAAGCTAAAGGCGTAATTTCCTAAGCCAAGCTGATTGGCAACGCTGAGAAATTGACGCCCGATAGGGCTGTCACCATACTCACGGGCATCCGTTGCAGTTCACGAAACGATGAGTGGTGAGCGACATGACCTCGCCTGTTATGCCGACCTATGCACGCGCCGACGTTGCTTTTGAGCGCGGTGAGGGCCCCTATCTGTTTACCGCCTCTGGTGAGCGTTATCTCGATTTCAGCTGTGGCATCGCGGTTACGTCGTTGGGCCATTGCCACCCTCATCTGGTCGAAGCTCTCAAGGCTCAGGCAGAGAAGCTTTGGCACACCTCCAATCTGTATCGCATCGACGGTCAGGAGCGCCTCGCCGAGCGTTTGGTGGCGCACAGCTTCGCCGAAACCGTGTTTTTCGGAAACTCCGGCGCCGAAGCGCTCGAATGCAGCATCAAGCTCGCGCGCAAATACCAAAGCGCGATCGGCGCGCCGGAACGCTATCGCGTCCTCACGTTTGAAGGCGCGTTTCATGGGCGCACGCTCGCCACGCTCGCGGCTGGCGGGCAGGAGAAGCATCTCGAAGGTTTTGGGCCCGTCGTCGAGGGTTTCGATCAAGTCGATTGGGGCGACGTTGCGGCCGCTCGCGACGCGATTGGTGAGCATACCGCTGCAATTCTTGTCGAACCGATCGAAGGCGAAAGCGGTGTGCGCATGCCGGCGAAGAATTTTCTTCAAGATCTCCGATCGCTGGCGGACGAGCACGGCGTGTTGTTGATGCTCGACGAAGTACAGACGGGCATGGGGCGGACCGGCAGATTCCTCGCGCACGAGCATTGGGGCATAACCCCAGACGTGGCGGCGATCGCCAAAGCCCTTGGCGGCGGCTTTCCGATCGGTGCCTGCCTGGCGACCGCAACCGCGGCGCAGGGAATGATCGCTGGAACCCATGGCTCGACGTTCGGGGGAAATCCACTTGCCGTCGCGGCAGCGAATGCTGTGCTCGACGTCATGTTGGCAGACGGGTTCTTCGACCACGTCGAAACCATGCACCAGAAACTTATCGAGGGTGTTGATGGCATTGCCCGCCGCTACCAGGGTGTCATTGCCGAGGTACGCGGCCTTGGCATGTTAATCGGCATGCGCTGCGTCGGACCTAACGCCGATCTTGTGGCGGCGCTACGCGAGCGCGAGATGCTTGTGGTGCCTGCTGGCGACAACGTCGTGCGGTTGCTGCCGCCGCTGATCATCGGCGAGAGCCATATCAACGAGGCGCTTGAGAAATTGGCTGATGCGTGCGCGGAGATCGCTGCAAAATGAACCCACCGCGCCATTTTCTCGACCTTGACGCGCTCGATACCAACACCCTTCGAAATATCCTGCAGAGCGCCGAGCAATCGCGCGCGCAGGGCGCGCTGGGCGGCGAACAACCGCTCGCGGGTCGGGTTCTCGCGTTGATCTTTGAATCACCGTCGACCCGAACCCGCGTGTCCTTCGAAGTCGCCATGCGCCAGCTTGGCGGCCAAACCGTTTTCCTGCGCGGCGAGGAGATGCAGTTAGGTCGCGGAGAAACGGTTGCCGACACCGCGCGGGTGTTATCGCGCTACGTCGACGCAATCATGATCCGTGCCCAGCACCACGACATGCTACTGGAGTTGGCTGAATATGCCGATGTGCCGGTGATAAACGGCCTTACGGACAACACACATCCGTGCCAGTTGATGGCCGACGTCTTGACGTTCGAACAACACCGCGGGTCGATTGCCGGCAAGACCGTCGCATGGACCGGCGACGGCAATAACGTCGCTAGGTCTTGGATCCATGCCGCCGTCCGGTTTGACTTCGAACTTCAGATGGCCTGCCCAGAGGGGCTTCGCCCGCCGTCCGCGGTGCTTGATTGGGCGCGCGACGAGGGTGGCCGGGTGACGCTTCATGATGATCCTGAAGCCGCCGTCGAAGGTGTCGATTGCGTTGTAACCGATGCCTGGGTGTCGATGGGGGATGACCCGGCCCAGGATCGCCATAACCTGCTGGCGGCATATCAGGTTAACGAGCGGTTGATGGCACGCGCTGACCCGGACGCCGTATTTATGCATTGCCTGCCGGCGCATCGCGGCGAAGAGGTAACCGGCGGCGTTATTGATGGCCCGCAATCGATTGTATGGGACGAGGCTGAGAACCGGCTTCATGCTCAAAAAGCAATTCTCGCTTGGTGCTTCGAAACGTGAGTGGATCCGCAGAACCGATCGACGTGCAGGACGACTTCACGCTGCCGTTTCAGGTTGATGCGCTAGACCTCCGCGGACGGGTCGTCAGATTGGGGCCGGCAATCGATGCGATGCTCTCTCAGCACGATTATCCCGAACCGGTTGCTAACATGTTGGGTGAACTTGTGGTTGCGACAGCACTGCTGGCCGGAGCCCTGAAGTTCGACGGCATTCTAACCACCCAAATAAAAAGCGACGGTCCGATTGGCCTTATCGTCGTCGATTTCAAAACGCCTGGATATTTGCGGGCTTACGCACGATTCGATGAAATTGAGGTGGCCAACGCCATCTCGGTCGCGGCGCGTTATGGCAATCCGGTTCAGTGCTTTCTCGGCCGGGGAAATCTCGCGATAACCGTGGATCAGGGTCCGGATACCGAACGCTACCAGGGAATGGTCGAGCTGATCGGCAAAACTCTGCTCGACTGCGTCCATCACTATCTCAAGCAATCCGAACAACACAATGCCTTGATGCGCGTTGCCGTCAAAGCTCCAGATATCGCATTCGCCGATCCCGGTTGGCGCGCGGGCGGACTAATGGTTCAGCACATGCCGGGATTACTTGCCGGCCGCCTACAGGATGAGCGTATCCAAGATGAACATCTCGACCTTTGGACACGCGCCGAAGCATTGGCGTCGAGCACGCGGCAGGATGAACTCGTGGACCCCTCACTCGGACCGGACGCGTTGTTATGGCGCTTGTTTCACCTCGATGGTGTGCGGGTGTTTCAACCGGCGACGCTTGAAAACAAATGCCGGTGCGGTCGCGATCGAATCCTCGGGGTGATGTCATCGTTTCCAGCCGACGAATTGGAATCGATGGTGGTGGATGAAAAAATCGAAGTCACTTGCGAATTCTGCAACCGAAAGTACGACTTCACTTTGTCTGAGATCACGACCCATGCCGGCTGAAAATCAACGTTGCCCCCGCCAGCGGCCTCGCCCACAATGGTCGTGCGATGAAAACCCAGTTGCGACCTTTCGTGCGCTCAAGCGTCGTCGTGATGGTGGCGGTGCTCGTGGTAAGCATTCTTGCCGCGTGCGAAGCAAGCCCCACCAAACCAGCTACGCCCGAGCTGACCTACTCGAACCTAGGTTCCATCCGGCTCGACGTTGCCAAGATCGAAATCATTGATGAGTATCTCCCGCCGCTAAAGCGTCCCAATGTCGAGCACGAGTTTCCCATCTCTCCGTCCGAAGCCGTGCAACGCTGGGCGCGCGATCGATTGGTCGCAGGTGGACGGGAAAGAACCGCTCGCTTCATCATTCGCACGGCCGATGTGCGGGAGATTGCGCTCAAGAAGAAAACCGGCCTTCGCGGATTACTGACCTCGGATCAATCCGAGCGCTACGAGGGCCGTGTCACCGTTGTTCTTGAGATTCGATCTACCCGTGGCTTCCGGGACGCATTCGCCGAAGCGACTTCGGAGCACTCTCGGACCATCACCGAGAACGCAAGCCTTAACCAGCGCGAACAGCTATTTTTCGAAATAACGGAACGGCTGGTCAGCGATCTCAACGCCGAGATCGAGGAACAAATCGCGGCGCATCTGGCGCCCTACCGACTCCTTTAGCCCAGATCCAAGGCGACTCCTTAGATTTTTCGGACTCCGTCGGTTCGAAACCCGCGTCAATTGATAAGGGGTTGCCGATCGGCGATACACTCCCCATATTAATTCAAACGACCGACCGAAAAATATGCCCACTGGTTCCTCACCCTCACCTCGATACGACGTCAAAGCGAGACACGCGGGCGCAGGTGGCGCGGATTTGGAGCCCCACCGATTGCCATTGCATAAACGGGGCCGCCCCCAGGGCAGCGGCACCGATGCGCGTGAACGTCTCCTGGAGGCCGCGGGCAGGTTGTTCGCTGAACGCGGTTACGCCAGCGTGTCGACTCGAGAAGTCGCAAAATCGGCGCACGTAAATCTGTCCGCTATCAACTATCACTTTGGCAGCAAGCGCGCGCTTTACCGTTCGGTCATCGAAACCCTGGTCGCCGACCTCGAACCCCGACGTTCAGCGCTTGTCGTGCTGCTCTCCCAAGCGGTCGAGGCTGCCAACGGGGATCGTGCCAAATTGGCCGCGGTGGCTCGTAGGTTTGTTCAGGGTGTACTCGGCTTCATGCTGGGCGACGACATGCCGAGTTGGCACATGCAACTGATTCTTCGCGAGGTCAATCAACCCGCGATCGGTTTCGATCTTATCCTTGAGGGGCATCTCAATCCGCTGCATGACGCGATTGCCCAGTTGGTCGGCGCGGCAACCGGTCAGGATCCGCTGAGTGCTTCGAGTCGGCTGTTAACGCAGTCGGTTGTTGGCATGTGCCTTTCATTCGGACCCGTGCGCTCGGTCGTACTGGCGCGCCTCGAGTGGGACCAATACACGCCTGAACGCATCGCCCAGGTAGTTGCGGTGGTGGCACCGGCGGTGGTGCGCGCGCTCGGTCTCGATTCCCACGAAGCGTCGGTGGCGTCCTGATGAACCGACTGCGTCGTATCCTCCTTCCGGTCGCGGTTATTGGCGTTGCCGTCGTCGTCGCGGGGTTCCTAGCGGGGACGCGCCCCGAGCTTGATCGTCAACCCGCCCAGGAAAGGATTTGGCCGGTTGCGGCGGTCGAGGTTGACCACACCAACGTCCAGCCGGCGTTTCGTGTTTATGGCGAAGTCGTCGCCGGACGCGAGGTCGAGCTACGGGCGCTTGTCGCCGGTATTGTCGTCGAGACGAGCCTTGCATTGGTAGAGGGTGGTCTCTTAAAAAAGGGCGAGCTTATTCTGGCAATCGACGAGTTCGATTTCCGCGCGACGCTCGACGAGAAACGCGCCCAACTACGTGAGGCGCGGGCCAAGCTCAGCGAAGTCGATGCACGTCACCGCGGCAATCAGGAATCTCTTGGTTGGGATCGGCAGGAACTCGATCTCCTGCAGCGCGACTACGATCGCGCCGAGAAACTACGCACCCGCGGCAACGTCTCGGAAAAATTTCTCGACAATGCGCGCATGGCGCTCATGAACCAGCGTCGAGCCGTTGTGAACGACGAAACCAATGTTGCGACCGAAGCAGCGCGCCAAGAACAGCAACGCGCCATTATCCAGCGTCTAGAGGTGTCGGTTTACCAGGCCCAACGCGATCTCGCGGAAACTAAACTGTTCGCGCCGTTTGACGGGTTTCTCCATTCCGTCGCGGCAGCCAACGGCAAACGGCTAAGTGTCAACGACCGCGTCGCGACGTTGGTCGACGCAGATCGACTCGACGTTCGCCTCCATCTCTCGAACATGCAGTTTGGCCGCCTCGTGGCGAGCGGTGAAAAACCTGAGGGTCGAGCTGTCAAACTTGCCTGGCAGGTCGGTGAGCAACGCTTCGACTTTGACGCGATGATCGAGCGAATCGGCGCTCGAATCGATGCCACCACCGGCGGCGTCGAGCTTTTCGCGCGTATCCGCAGCGGTGGCCTTAATGGCCGGTTGCGGCCAGGCGCCTTTGTCGATGTTCACTTACCGGAACGCCGCTACGCCGACGTTGTTCCGGTTCCCGAAACCGCGCTTCACGGTGATGCCGTGTTCTTGATTGTCGAGGATCGGCTCGAAGCACGGGTCGTTGAGGTGGTCGCGACAGACGGCACCTCGGTGCTTTTGCGGGGAGACCTTACCGACGGCGAAAAAATCGTCACCACGCGTTTTCCCGAGATCGCAGCCGGTCTAAAGGTCGAGGTACGCTGACCATGGCGTCCGGAGGCGTCATCGGGCTATTCGTACGTCATCGCAATGCTTCCAACCTGCTAATGGTTGGGATGATGGTCGCGGGCTTGTTCGCCCTCGGCAAGCTCAACACGCAATTCTTTCCGACGATCGGCATCGATTTTATCCGTGTTGCAATTGCCTGGCCGGGGGCCAGTGCTGCCGATGTCGAAAGCAACATCGTCAACGCGCTGGATCGCGAGGTGCGTCATCTCGACTCGGTAAAACGGGTTATTTCGTTTGCCCGCGAGGGCCTGGCATCGGTGTTGGTTGAGTTCGAAACGGGCGCCAGCATGAATACGGCCTATGCCAACGTCGAGGCCGCGGTCAGCCGAATTACGACATTTCCAGACAATAGTGAAGAACCGCAGATTCAACGCGTGATCCGATACGACACGATCTCCAGAATCGTTATTTCAGGTGATATCGGGGAAGCGGCGCTTAAGGGCTTGGCCAAGCGCGTGCGCGACGACCTCATTGCCCGCGGCATCGACCAGGTCGGGCTGTTTGGCGCCCGTAGTGACGAGCTGTGGGCGGAGGTGCACCCAAGGACGTTGCGGCAGCTTGATTTGTCGCTCGGCGATATTGCGCGGCGCATCAGGGAGAGTTCGCAGGATGCGCCTTCGGGCACACTCGGCGGTGCGCTGGAGAAACAAATTCGAAGCCTTGGGTTGGCCAAGGATGCGCGCGCGGTAGGCGCCATTGAGATTCGCGCAACGGAACGGGGAGAAAAGGTCTATCTGCGCGACATCGCGCGATTGAGCGACAATTTCGCCGAAGATGACCCGATTGGAATCCGCAACGGCCGACGGGCGATTGAGTTGCACGTGCAGCGCGCGACGAGTGCGGACGCGCTGGAAGTTGCTGCAATCGTGGCCGCCTATACTTCAGAGATCAAAAGCACCCTGCCGCCAACGGTTCAACTCGAGACATTCGACGTCCAGGCCAGCTTGATTAGGGATCGTATCAATCTGCTGTTGCGCAACGGATTGAGTGGACTTGTGCTGGTTCTGCTGGTGTTGTTTTTGTTTCTTCACGTGCGGGTTGCCCTGTGGGTCGCAATCGGCGTCCCCACGGCGTTTCTTGCAACCCTCGCCTTCATGCTCGCCAGCGGCCAGACCATCAACATGCTCAGCCTGTTCGCCCTGATTATGATGCTGGGGATCATCGTCGATGATGCCATCGTCGTGGGTGAGCATTCCGCGGCGCTGCGCTCGCGGGGCCTGAGCCCGGCAGACGCTGCGGCCGGCGGCGCGCAACGCATGTTGGCCTCGGTGATGGCCGCCTCACTCACCACGATTGCGGCGTTCCTGCCGATTCTTATGATCAGCGACGTTATCGGTCAGGTGGTTCAGGCGATTCCGATGGTCGTCGTAGCGGTTCTCGTTGCCAGCCTGATTGAGTGTTTTCTCGTCCTCCCCGGGCACATGCGCGCCTCGTTGCCCCGGGATGCGGCCAAGAATTCTCGCTTTCGCACTTGGTTCGATGACAATTTCGAACGCTTCCGCGACGGACCTTTTCGGCGTTTGGTCGAGCTCGCAGTGGCTTGGCGCTACACCACCGTTGCGGCCGCAATTGCGATGTTGATTCTCAGCCTTGGGATCGTCGTCGGCGGCCGTATTGGGTTTCAGTTTTTCCCGGCGCCGGAGACCGACACGATCTTTGCCAACGTCGTATTTGCCCCCGGCACGCCACGCCCAGTTACCGAAGCGATGCTTAAGGAACTCGAAGCCGCGATGCTGCGAACCGAAATCAAGCTCGGCGATGGTAAAGGGAGCCTGGTGGCATCGAGTTTTGGACGCGTCGGCCAGTCGCAGGGCGAGCAATTCCGAACCGTTGCCGGCGATCATCTCGGAGGCGTTCATGCCGAGTTAATTCCCTCGGACCAGCGTGACGTTCGAACACCTGAATTTATCAATGCGTGGCGCGCCGAAGTGCGGGGTCTGGCAGGCCTTGAGCGGGTATCGGTCTTTGCCAAGCAGGTCGGTCCCCCAGGCCGTGAGCTCGATATCCGCCTTACCGGGGGCAGCGCCGACGCCTTGAAAAAGGCTTCCCTGGAGGTGCGTGATCTCCTCGGCCAATACCCGGGCGTGAGTGATCTTGAAGACGATCTTCCCTACGGTCGCAATGAAGTTCTAATGAGTGTAACGCCGCGCGGACGTGCACTCGGTTTCACGACCGAAACCGTGTCGCGCCAAGTGCGCGATGCTTTCGAGGGGCGTATCGCCAAGAAGTTTGCGCGCGGCGACGAAGAAGTTACGGTACGCGTGCAATACGCCCGAGATGGTGTCGCATCGGACGCGCTGCGCGAGCTATATCTTCGCAGCCCCGGTGGTGCCGAAGTGCCGATCAGCGAAGTCGTGGCGTTTACCGAGAAAAGTGGATTCGCCAGGATTCGCCGCGAAGACGCGGTCCGACAAATTGCGGTGCTCGGTGAAATCGATGAAGCGGTGACGTCGGCCCAGGCAGTTCTAAGCTCGCTGGCCGAAAACGGACTCGAGCAAATCGCCACGCGTTACGGTTTAAGTTATCGATTTGCGGGCCGCGCCCAAGAGCAGGCGCAAACGATTGCGGATATGAAACTCGGCGCCACAATCGCGCTCACCGCCATCTACATAATTCTTGCTTGGGTATTTGCAAGCTATGTACGGCCGTTTATCGTGATGGCGATTATTCCGTTTGGGCTGGTTGGCGCCATCATCGGCCATTTGGTGATGGGATACGATCTTACGGTACTCAGCATAATCTCTTTGCTCGGCCTATCGGGGATTTTGGTCAACGATTCGATCATCCTCGTCACTACAATCGAACGCCGTCATGCCGAGAATGAAGAGTTCTTCAGCGCTGTCGTCAATGGCACTCAGGATCGCCTGCGCGCCGTGTTGCTCACCTCCTTAACGACCATTGGCGGCCTGTTGCCGTTGCTGTTCGAGACCAGCCTGCAGGCGCGTTTTATGATTCCGATGGCGGTTACGATCGTGTTCGGGCTTCTGGTGGCGACGATGTTGGTCCTGCTTCTGGTCCCGGCTTTGTTTGCAATTCAACACGATGCCGCCGCCTTGGTTCGTCGGTGGCGCGGCCGTGAACCGCAAGCCGCAGCTTAGGTTCGCCAGAAACGGGGCGTGAACAACACCAAAACGGTGAGCAGTTCGAGACGACCCAGCAGCATGCCTGCGGCCAAAAGCCATTTTGCAGGATCGGGAAATGCGGCGTAGTTGCCAGCGGGCCCCGCGGTGGGGCCAAGCGCCGGGCCGACATTGGTAATCGCGGCCGCCGCACTCGACACGCTGGTGATGAAGTCGAGACCCAGCGCAGTCAGAGCCAAGGTCAAAACGACATAAGTCACGAGAAACAAGAAAAAGAACGACATAACCGCGTTGCTGACGGTGCCGGGAATGGGGCGACGATTGTAGTGGGCTATGAACACGCCATGCGGGAGCAACAGTCGCTGCATCTGGGCGCTCGCGGTTGCAAACAACACCTGAAAATGAAACATCTTGATGCCGCAGGATGTGGATCCGGCGCAGCCACCAAGAAACATGAAGAAAAAGAACGCGACCAGCGCGAAGCCACCCCACAGCCCGTAGTCGGCTGTGGCAAATCCGGTGCCCGTAATGATCGAGACGGCATTGAAGGTCGCTGAGCGTAGCGCCGCCGCGAAGGCCCAATCGCTCGCCAGCCACTGCCAACCGATGAGAAGCACGGTTCCAGTGAGCAGAACACCGGCAAACGCACGCACTTGGCTGTCGCGCCACAACGCTCGCGGTCGACCGCGTACAACGTCGAGGTAAAGCGCGAACGGCAGGCTGCCGACGATCATGAACAAGATGATAACGACTTCAACCTCGGCGCTGGCGAAGTGTCCTATCGAATCATCCGAGGTTGAGAAGCCACCGGTCGAGATGGTCGTGAGGGCGTGCGCGAACGCATCGAACGCCGTCATCCCGGTGATCCATAGTGCTAGGAAACAAATCACCGAAAGAAGCAGGTAGATCGCGCCAATGGCAGCCGCGATCTGAGTTACCCGCGGCAATACTTTCTCCGTCCGGTCGGAGAACTCGGTGTGAAAAAGCTGCATACCGCTCACTTGCAAGAACGGCAATATGGCGAGCGCAACAACAATGATGCCAACGCCGCCGAGCCATTCGAGAAGCCCTCGCCAAATCAAGATTCCAGCCGGAGCATCATCGAGACCGATGAGCACCGTTGCGCCGGTCGTCGTGATCCCGGACATCGCTTCGAAAAACGCATCTGTATAGCTAAGGCCAAGATCTGAAAACGCGAACGGCAGTGCCGCAAATGCCGCAACGATGACCCAACTCGTTGTGGTCAGCAGAAAGGCCTCGCGAATGGATAACTCGAGCGTGTCCTGATAATTCGCGAGGATCAGTCCAATGCCGATAAACAGCGTAACCGCGGCGGAGGTAAGGAAGATCACCCAGTCCTGGTCCCCAGCCGACGCTTCGGCAATCGTCGGGATCAGCATGGCAACCGCAAGCGCGGTTAGGAGCATGCCGGCTACAAACAGGATGGGGCGAAAATCGATCACGTTCGTCATCGTACGCCACGCCGCACGTCGCTGGCGGCATTACGGGTTCGTGGACGGTCGGCTTGTTTCGCTAACTTCGCAGGCCCCCGCGGCGCGTTCCTAGTGGATGGAATCCAACATATGGTACCCATACGACGGCTTGCCGAGTTCGCCGGTTAGGCGCGCGAAGCGTGGCGATGCCCCATGGGACCGTTGGGCATCGGAAGCTTTGCGTAACGCGGCCGGTGAGTTCGGCAAGCCGCCCTGTGGGTCGCCTATCCCTGTCCCCCGGTGCGTCGAAACCCCTCGACGATGCCCAACGGTCCCTTGGGGCATCGCCTGCGGGCTTCCTCCTGCCGAGCTACCGGGATACGCGATCGTATGGGTACCATATGTTGGATTCCATCCACTAGGGTTGGGTTTTCTACTAGTCTTGCAACTGTCGAGAATGGGGGCCGATCATCGAGAGAAATTCGCGCCGTGTGGTTGGGTTGTTGCGGAAGTCCCCCAACATGCGGCTGGTGACCAGGGTGGTGCCCGTCTTATGGACGCCGCGGGTGGTCATACAATGGTGCGTTGCCTCGACCACGCAGGCAACACCTTTGGGATTTAGCACAGTGTCGATAGCATTGGCGATTTGGGCCGTTAGTTTTTCCTGAACCTGCATGCGTCGACCATAAATCTCTACCAGCCGGGCGAGCTTACTGATGCCGACGATCCGTTTGTCCGGTAGATAGCCAACGTGCACCCAGCCAATGATCGGGGCAATGTGGTGTTCGCAGAACGATTCCAACCGGATATCGCGCATCACCACCATCTCGTCGTAGCCAGCGGTTTCCTCAAAGGTGCGTTGAAGAATTTCAACGGGATCCTCGTCGTAGCCCGAAAACCACTCCTGGTATGCCCGGACGACACGATCCGGAGTTTCAAGCAAACCCTCTCGGTCGGGATCATCGCCAGCCCAACGAAGGAGCGTGCGCACCGCGCCTTCGGCCTCCTCGCGCGATGGCCGATCAATAGCGCCCGGCGCGTTGTCTGCGACATCGACCGCTGTTGATAGCTTGTTACTAGAACTCACCGTGGTCTCCTTTACGATGTCCCGGCGTCAAGAAATGTGAAGGGGTCTGCGATCGGTTGTCGCGAACGCCCGTTGTTGGGCCGTCTAGTTGGGCCGCGCGCCCTCGTAAGGGCTATCCAGTGAAAAAGGCGGGATTGCAATGTCGAACGTTCCGCCGTCGTTGCCCTCCATCTGATACGTGCCCAGCATGATCCCAGACGGCGTCGACAGCGGCGTGCCGCTCGTATATTCGAAGGATTCGCCGGGTTTGAGAACGGGTTGCTCCCCGACGACTCCGGCACCACGAACCTCCTGGACCTGACCCTGGGAATCGGTGATGCGCCAATATCGATTGCGCAATTGGACGGTGTCGGCGCCTTGATTCTCGATCTTGACCCAATAGGCCCAGACAAAGTGATCGTCCTCGGGCGAGGATTGATCTTCGAGATAGACGGGCTTCACCGTCACCGAGATCGCGTTGGTCGTTTCCTGGTACATCGAGCTATTCCATGCGCCGCTCGCCGCCGGGTGCGCCAGCGTCGTAATCGGGAATATCGTTCCGTGCCGTCTTTTTGTCCAGAGCCCCTACGCGGTTTCCCCTATTTGATCGCCAGCGCCTGATCGATGTCTTCCTTGATGTCCTCGATATCCTCCAATCCGACGGAGATACGCACGAAGCTATCCGAGATGCCGAGATGGGCGCGCTCTTGGGGGGTTAGGCGTTGGTGCGTCGTTGTCGCGGGGTGGGTGACGAGGCTTTTCGAATCACCTAAGTTATTGGAAATATTTATGATTTTGAGATTATTGAGCAGCCGAAACGCGCGTTCCTTATCGCCGCGCAGTTCGAACGATACGACTGTGCCCGGCCCTTGCATTTGCTTTTGAGCGAGTTCGTATTGGGGATGATCGGGCAGGCCGGGAAACCGGACGCTCTCAATTTCCGGATGATGGTGGAGGAAGTGGGCAAGGTTGGTCGCATTTTCGCAGTGGCGCGTAATACGAACCTCCAACGTTTCCAACCCTTTCAGCATGACCCACGCATTGAAAGGACTCATGCTGGGTCCGGTATGCCGGTAGAACGGCACCAGGAACTCCTCGCAGAACTCTGCATCGCAGAGCACAATTCCTCCCATCGCACGCCCCTGTCCGTCGATATGCTTGGTGGCCGAGTAGACGACGATATCGGCACCCAACGTCAGCGGCTGCTGCAGGATAGGGGTGGCAAAAACGTTGTCGACAATCAGACGTGCGCCAACCTCGTGAAGGAGGTCGGCGACGGCGCGAATATCAACCATTTCGAGCCCGGGATTGGAGGGCGATTCAAGAAACGCGCACACCGTTTGGGGTTTGATCGCCGCACGCCACTGCTCAAGGTCGGCACCATCAACCAGCGTCACCTCGATCCCGTAACGCGGCAAGAAATTTTGAATGATCATCAGGCAGGATCCAAACAGGGCGCGCGCCGCAACGACGTGGTCGCCGGCCCTGAGCTGGCACATCAATGACGCGTTGACCGCGGCCATTCCGCTCGCGGTGGCGCGCGCATCCTCGGCGCCCTCAAGGAGCATCATTCGTTCCTCGAACATTCTTACGGTCGGATTTCCGTAGCGGGAGTAGATGTAGCCATCATCCAGACCTTTGAACCGTGCTTCGGCGTCCTCGGCGCGGTCATAGACGTAACCGGAGGTCATAAACATGGCCTCGGAGGTCTCACCGTGCTGGGAGCGCACTGTTCCGCCGCGCACGAGCCGCGTATTCAGGCGCCAATTGGCAGCTTCGTTGTTGGCTTGGTTGTCCGTAGTTGTCGACATGCTGTTCTCCGTCAACAAAAAACCCCGGCTTTGGCCGGGGTCATGGACTCCGACCTTTTAGCGTTTTGTTTTGCGTGGTCGCAAGCCGGTCGGCCCAAATCACCACGTAGCGTGCAATTGTTAGATCGCAGAGGTGGTCGCGGTCAAGTCCCTATTGACGCCACATGGCGTCGCGAGTTCCGGCGCGCTTAGGTGGACACGCTGCAACTGCCGCCGCCGAGGACGCAGAACTTTGCGCAATGGGGATGGTTGAGCTTTACCGAGGCGCGAGCATCGGCAAGCGTTCGCCCCATTTCAAATTGCGGGTCGTAGGGAAGCAGCGTGCAAGGAAGAACGATCGGCGCGTTGTCGTTTTTGCGCTTTACGACCATGCGCGACGCTGCGCACATGATGCTCGCGGGATTGACACCCAAGATATCCCAACATGCTTCGGTGATCTCGGGAACGTCTACGCGTTCGTCCATTTCGGGTAACAGCATGAGCTCGGCGTGATCACTGACGTTGAGGTCAACGCCCAAGGTTGCAAACAGCGACGCGTAACCTTCGCGAAGCGAAACCTCCGCTTCGCTCCAATATGTACGCCCGGCCACATTCAACCCGAACCCGTTGTCGCTCAGCCAGCGGATCCCTTTGATAGTTGGTTCCCAGCTATGCGGCCCCCGCTCGATTTCATGACACGCTTGGGTGTAGTGGTCGAGTGAAACGCGGATTGTCAGTTTCTTGCCGAGCCGTTGATTGAGGTCGCTTAAGGAATCGGCCAACTTCATCATCGGGCGCATCGCATTCGTCAACACGAGCACCTCGAAGCCGCGGCTCAGGGAAAGTTCGATAATCCCAATAATATCGGGATTCATGAAGGGTTCACCGCCGGTCAGGCCGATCTCGCGAACCGGCCAACCATCGGTGCGAATTTCGTCGAGATAGGTCCGAACCTCGTCCAGCGAGATATACGCAAGTTGGTCGTTGGTCGGACTTGATTCGATGTAGCAATTGGCACACGTGAGATTGCACAACGTGCCGCTGTTGAACCACAGCGTGTCTAGCCGCTGCAGGGCGACGGATGCGCGTCGTTCGCCTTTGGCGGTGATCTCCGGGTCGACAAACTTGGCCGGATCCAGGACATCGATGTCGGATTCAACGGCGTTGCTACTCATACATCATACTCGCCACCAACGTTCGGCAGCCCCTCTGATCAACGGTGTTTGGGGGGTCCCTTGTAGGCGCGGCACGGTGGCGGTTGATTGCTACGCTGTCAACCTGACAACTCCGTGATCAAGCAAAGGTGAACCGGCGCGTCCTTGATGTTCCGCGGACTTTCGCGACGTTGCGCGACCCTTGGGAAACGGTCAAACTTACAGGTGAGCGGGCGTAGCTCAATGGCAGAGCAGAAGCTTCCCAAGCTTACGACGAGGGTTCGATTCCCTTCGCCCGCTCCACGACTTAACGCCCATCCGATCTGCATTTCTTAGCTCGCGAGCGAGAGGCCATGGTGCTCCCAGATCTCAAATTCGACGGCACCCACGATCATCCCTGCAATGTCGTTCTCGCCCACGGTGCCGGACAACCGATGGACAGTCCCTTCATGAACGTTTTCGCAGAAGGTTTGGCCGGTCTCGGGCTTCGGGTTGCACGCTTCGAGTTTCCCTACATGGCGGCGCGCCGGACCGAGGGTGTGAAGAAAGGACCGGATCGGCCCAACGTCTTGCTCCAGACATGGAAAGACGTGGTCCGAAGCCTCGGCGGTGGTACACAGATTGTGATCGGTGGCAAGTCGATGGGTGGCCGCATTGCCAGTATGGTCGCCGATGAGGTTGGTGCGTTGGGTCTGGTGTGCCTGGGCTACCCCTTTCACGCCGCCGGCAAGCCGGACAAGCCGCGCGTCGATCACCTCGAGGCGATCAAGACGCCGACCCTGATCGTCCAGGGCACCCGCGACACCATGGGTAAGCCTGAGGAGATCGCCCGCTATAAGCTGAGTACGGCGATTGACGTTTGCTGGATGGACGATGGCGATCATAGCTTCAAGCCACGCAAGAGCTCTGGCCGGACCGAAGCAGAGGCCTGGCAACAGGGGGTCGACGCGGTCGCTGCCTTTGTCGCGAAGCTCAATCCTGATCTCAGGCTTGGCTAACGCAATATTAAACACACTCGGAACGCGAGAGAATTAGGTGATGGTTTCTCGTTAAACGAGTAGGGTATCTCTGCGGCGAGGTGGGTAGATACCCTCCCTTGCGTGACCGTTTGCCCAAAACGTGCGTTGGTTGTCCCAATATCAGTCGCTTGGGTCAGCGAGTAGCATGGCCAACAATAATCGAAGAATCGAAGCGGGGACGATATGTTAGGCACAGCCGATTACGGCGATTACGTCCGATACCTACGTGATTCGACTGTCGTATTGCGCAAGCTAGCGGCCCGCGAACACGTCGAGGACAAGGAACTCATCGAGATCGCAAACCATCTCGGCGGGCTCGCTGACGAGCTCTCGATAACAGATCCATCGGTCGGATTTCGGAAACCTTAGCCACGTGTAACCGAGTCAAACCCAACAAGTGGACGCAGATTGGCGAGTAGCGACCTAACGCGAGCCGCGACGATGGGCTAGGGCTGATAAATCGAAACGCCCTAAGCCGTTAATTCTTCCACGAGTTCGGCCTTCGGTAGGAAAAGGCGAACGACGGATCCCTGTCCGATATGACTCTCAACTTCGACGGCGCCGCCGGACTGTTCGACAACCCATAGACCATGCTAAGCCCGAGGCCGGTTCCCTTACCAACCTCCTTGGTCGTAAAGAAGGGCTCGAACGCGCGCTCGATCACCTCGGGTGCCATACCGCCACCGGTATCGCTGACGGCGATGACGACATAGTCCCCGGGCCGCAGCTTGGACCCATTCACCGGTCGCTCCCTGGCTTCGCTAATATTCCAGGGTCACCCGTGTTCCGCAAAAACCCTAGGGTTAGCTCGCAGAACAAAGGGTATACCCTTATATATTTGTATCTCAGTAGGGATTTTTTCTCGCGGGATTATTCAGCCCGATCGAGGCGATCGGTTTAAGACTTGGTGGCGTAGAGAGCCCGGACTCCGCGCTCGATCGCGGCGGCCGGCAAACGGCCCACCGGAAGACGATAGCGCAGCATTTCGAGGAGCCGAATTTCCTCCTGTTCTATGTGGCCATCGGCGGCGGCGATCTCACAGGCGAGCGCGTAGGCAGTCTCGCGCAGTTCTTCGGAGAGTGAGTCGGCGATGAAGTCGATGGTTTTGTCGAGACCGCCCTCTTGGTCGAGCATATCGGCACAATCCCGCGCCGCCTGCGGCAAACTGTCGACATCGTAGCCAGCGAACGACGGCAGCATCTGGACGATATTGCCAATCGTGCGAACCTCTTCGTCCGTCATATTGCTGTCGGCGGCCGACATCATGACCATGGTATAAATGAGCGCCGTGTGATCGAGCATTCGATTGATTCCTTAAGAGCCGCCTAAGCCTAGCGATCGCGGCGCCGCCGCCGCCGGATGCTCATAGCACGGCCGTGCCCCCGCTTTCCATAGCGTTCGTGGCGAGAAACGAGCGCACCTCAGCGATTGTTTCAGCCAGGCCGATGCGCTGGATAGAAACGTCCTCGGGAAACGCGTTCAACAGCCGGGTCGGCGTCATCCGGTCGAGAAGGATAAATACGCCGTGGTCGCCGGTCCGTCGTATCAGGCGTCCGTAGGCTTGTTTGAGCCTTAGACGGGCGATCATTTCGTCATAGCGCCGGCCACCGAATGCATTGCGTCGCGCTCGATGCAGAATATCGGGCCGTGCCCACGGGACGCGCTCGAAAACGATCAAGCGCAATGCGGCGCCGGGAACATCGACCCCATCGCGAACCGCATCAGTCCCCAGCAGGCAAGTGTTGCGTTCGGCACGAAAGATATCAACCAACGTTCCGGTATCCATCGGATCGACGTGCTGCGCCAGCAATTTGAGACCCTCCGCTTCAAGAGCCCCGGCGATGCGGCGGTGAATATCGCGTAAACGCGAGATCGCCGTAAACAACCCTAGCGCGCCGCCGCCAGCAGCAAGGAACAACTCACGATAGGCGCTGGCGACTTGCATCGGATCGTCGCGGCGAACATCGGTGACGATAAAAACGCGAGTCTGTGCTGGATAATCGAACGGGGAGGGCTCATCCACACGCACGGCGGGGAGCGGAAGATGTTGTGTGCCGGTGCGGATTTCGGCGCTCTGCCAGGTGTCGGAATCCTCCCCATCGGCAGCGGTGTCGTCGTCGTCTGCTTGCGTGCGGTCACGCAGCGTGGCCGAGGTAATGACGGCGCCGTGAGCCTTGCCCAATACCTCACGCGCGAACGGGATCGTCGGATCGATCCAGTGCCGGTGCATCCCGGCGTCGAACGGCCGACCTTGGCCGCGGACGATCGAGAACCAGTCGACGAAGCGCACGTCCGTTTCCTCGATCGCATCGTCCTGACCGGCGCTTCGGAGGTCATGAAGCATGGCGGTCCATGACGCCAACGTTGCGTCAATCCGGTAGGTTAGGCTGCGTATCGCGGCCTCGATTCGTATACGCACCGGCGTTTCGAGCTCGCCCGCCTCGCGATCAAGTTTCGTGATCAGGTTCTGCCGCAGGCCGCGCAACGGCTCAGCCAGGTGGCGCAGCGCTTGCTGCAGCGCGGTGGTTGCTTCGCGAACGGGCTCGGTCGCCGAACCAACCGCGGCTTCCTGACTATACTCGCCGGTACCGCGTTCCGCCCGCGCCGCCACCTGATCCGCCACGCGACTGAGGAACGCCTCGGCCGGACCGTCGGCACTGCCGTCGAACACGCGTTGCAGCCAACCTGGCCCCGGGAGTGCCGCGGCGCCGCGTATGGCCGCGGCGAGGTTGGTCTGGGCATCGTTATCGCCGGCGATCATTTCTGTCACGCGCCGCTCCAGGCCGCGAATTCGGCCGGCGCGACGGCCTTCGCCGCCACGCAGCCAGCGCCGCAGCTCAGCCATTTCGATGCCACTCAAATTGGCGGAATAGGCGCTATCGGCGGCATCGAATAGATGGTGGCCTTCATCAAAGACGTAGCGCGTCGGCAGTCGTTCGTCATCGCCCGACATCACTGCCTGGGTTAAAACCAGCGCGTGATTGGCAATCACGATATCGGCGCCACGCACCGAACGAATGCTACGTTCGGCGTAGCAGCTGGTGTAGTGGGAGCAGGCCGCGAAGACGCACTCGCCACGATGGTGGCGCAACCCAAGCGTTTGTCCGTTACCGACGAGTTGCGCGAGCCAGGCGGGGAAGTCGCCTCCGTAAAGGTCGCCATCGCGTGTCGCTGCCGCCCATCGCGCCATCAGTCCTAAGGCGATGGCGCCGCCGCCCAGCGTCGCCCGCTCACAGGCTTCCTCGAGGTTGAGCAGGCAAAGATAGTTTTCGCGGCCTTTGCGAACCACGCTCTTGCGTTGCTTTATCGCCGGCTCGGGGTAGAGACGATCAAGCTCCTGATCGATCTGGCGCTGGAGGTTTTTGGTATAGGTCGACAGCCAAACGGTGCCGCCGTTTTTCTCCGCCCACAAGCTCGACGGCGCGATATAGCCCAAGGTTTTACCGACGCCGGTGCCTGCTTCGGCAAGCACGACGTTCGGCGCCCCAGCTAAATCGCGGGGCGCAAACGCGGCCGTGGCGGCCGCTGCATAGTTCGATTGCTCAATTCGTTCCTCGGCATCATCGCCGACCAGGTCTGCAAGGCGCAAACGGGCTTCGATATCGCTGATTAGCAGGTCGGTCGGCGGTGGCAAAGGTGCCTCTTCCTCCCATTGCGGCAGGCGATTCCAAACATCCAAGCCGATCGCTCCGGCTCTCGTCTTGGTGCTCTTGTCGGCGCTCTTGTTGGCGCTCTTGGCCCGCTCGTCCGGCGGGAGTCCGAGGGCGTTGGCAACCGGTCCGCCCCACGACCAACCGGCACCGGCCATCGTGCGGGTGATTCGCTGCAGACCGGGATCGCCGCGAAACCGCGCGAGATTTTCCAGCAGCAATCGAGTCGCCGTGAGCAGCACGAAAGCTTCGGCGACCCGATCGGCGGGTTCATCGAGGTCGAGCGCGGCCGCGATGCCATGCGGTGTGGGCAGACAAAACGTGGCCGGTCGGACAAATGCGTAGAGCTCGAGAATGTCGAAGGCTCGAAAGGGTGGGCAATTGAGCCGGGCTGCCTGCAGCGGTGCATGGCATACGAGAGGAGGTGATTTGGCCGCGCGTCGAGCCGCGTCGCCAATCGATAGATCTTCGATCTCGCCGGTCGGCGCGATCCATACGGCGCCGTTGACGACAGCGCTAAGCGCGGGAATTGGCGGCAGCTCCGCGGTCGTGGAAGAGGGCGCAGTGTCGGCGGGCATGGCCACGAGTATAGCGATGCCGGGCTCTCCCGCGACCGTCCGCTGAAACCATAAGTTGGTTTCCTCCCCCATGTGCATTGACGCGGCCCGGCTCTGCCCATAGGTTCCGCGCCCGAAGCAGGATGGCTGATGATTTCAGGAATTCGACATGATTGATCGGGCCGTTGCACAAAATATTGGCGCGTGGCCGTTTACCGAAGCGGCGCGGCTCATGGACCGCTGCGCCCGCGTTCCCGAGAAGGGATACGTGTTGTTAGAAACCGGCTACGGACCCTCGGGACTGCCCCATATCGGCACCTTTGGCGAGGTCGCGCGAACGACGATGGTTCGTCATGCTTTCGCACAATTGTCGGACGCGCCGACCCGGTTGTTCGCATTCTCCGACGACATGGATGGTTTGCGCAGCGTGCCGACCAACATCCCCAACCAGGAGATGGTGGCCCAACATCTCGGCAAGCCGTTGACCGCTATTCCAGATCCCTACGACCAGGCCGAGAGCTACGGTCATGGGATGAACGCGCGGCTGCGGGCCTTTCTCGATGCGTTCGCGTTTGACTATGAGTTCGTGAGTGCCACCGAGTGCTATCGCGCCGGCCGTTTTGACTCAACGCTGTGCGACATCCTCGAGCACTATGATGAGATCATGGCGGTCGTATTGCCGACGCTCGGCCCCGAGCGCCAGGCAACCTACAGCCCGTTTCTACCGGTGTGTCCCGATACCGGTGTGGTTTTGCAGGTTCCCGTCGTCGCCCGCGATGCCGATGCCAAGACCGTGAGCTATCTCGACGACAGCGGCCGCACAGTCGAGGTGCCGATCACCGGCGGGCATTGCAAGCTGCAATGGAAGGTTGACTGGGCGATGCGGTGGACCGCACTCGATGTGGATTATGAAATGTCGGGTAAGGACCTGATCGATTCGGTCAAGCTCTCGAGCCGGATTTGCAAGATCATTGGCGGCACGCCACCGGAGAGCTTCATCTACGAACTGTTTCTCGATGAAAACGGCGAGAAGATCTCAAAGTCGCGCGGCAACGGTCTAACGATCGATGAGTGGTTGCGTTACGCATCGCCGGAAAGCCTGGCCTTGTTCAATTACAATTCGCCGAGCAAAGCCAAGCGGCTGTTCTTCGACGTCATCCCAAAGACGGTTGACGAATATCTCACCCACCTGACGAAGTATCGCGATCAAGACGAGGAGAAGCGCCTGGCAAACCCGGTGTGGCATATCCACGGCGGCGACCCGACCGCTGAGGACGTTCCGCTCAGCTTTGCGGTTCTGCTTAATCTGGCGAGCGTCGTGAATGCCGACGACAAGACCGTGTTGTGGGGGTTCATAACCCGTTATGTGCCAGCCGCGAGCCCCGAAAACTATCCGCTGCTCGATCGCCTCGTCGACTATGCCGTCGTCTACTACCAGGATTTCGTCAAGCCGGCGAAGCACTACCGCGCGGCGACCGAAACCGAAACCGCGGCGATCGCTGACCTTGCGGAAACGCTTGCCGGGCTAGCGCCGGGCACCAGTGCCGAAGATATCCAATATGAGGTTTACGAGGTGGGTAAGCGGCACGGATTCGACGAACTACGCGAATGGTTCAAGGCCCTGTATGAAGTTCTTCTCGGGCAAAGCCAGGGGCCACGAATGGGTTCGTTTATCGCGCTGTACGGCGTTGCTGAGATGGTGTCGTTAATCCAGCGTGCCCTCGCCGGCGAGGATCTTGCGAACGCATCGGCCACTACATAGGCCACTAGCCCTTGGTTATGGGTATGTACCCCGGCAGACCGGCAATCCTGGTGAGCCAGCTCTGAATCGCGGGAAAACGATCAAGATCAAAACCGCCTTCGTCGGCGACGTGGGTGTAGGCGTAAAGCGCAATGTCGGCAATCGTGGGGTGGTTGGCGGCAAAATAGTCGTGGGCCACGAGATGTTTTTCCATTACCTCGAGTGCGGCGTAGCCACCGGCCTGGCGTTGCGGCAGAACTCGTTGCCGATCGTCGTCGAGCCCCAGGTGCTGGATCCAATGGCGGGCAACCGCGATGTTGGGTTCGTGATTGTATTGCTCGAAGAACATCCACTGCAGCGCGCGAGCCCGATCCAGCGCGGTCTCGGGGAAAAAGTGCGTTCCTGCGGCGAAGTAGAACAAGATGGCGCCGGATTCGCTGAGGATCTCGCCGGTTTCGAGTTCAACCGTCGGAATCCGGCCGTTGGCGTTTTTAGCCAGGAAGGCTTCAGTGCGGGTTTCGTCCTTTAGAATATCGAGCTCGACGCGCTCGAACGGTATATTCAACATCGATAGCAGCAACCGAACCTTGTAGCCGTTGCCCGAGGGGAGGTAGTCATAGAGGCGTAGCATCACGTCGCCCTTTCGCCGCGAGTTCATCTAACAATTCCCATAGTCGATATGTGTGGTCGTTTCAAACGCTCCGTTACCTGGGCCGAATATTTCGAGCACCTCGGCCTCAATGTCCCGACGCCGAACGCGCCGCCGCGCTACAACGTGGCGCCCACAGATGAGGTTTATGTGGTTCGTAATGCGCGGGCCGAAGGCGAACGCGAACTCGTCGCGGTGCGTTGGGGTTTGGTGCCCTATTGGTCCAAGGACCGGAAGTCGGCCGCAAAAAATATCAATGCACGTGCTGAAACCGTCGCCGAGAAGCCGTCATTTCGGGAGGCTTTCGCGCGCCGCCGGTGCTTGGTGCTGGCCGATGGCTTTTACGAATGGCGCAAGGAGGGAAAGCTGCGCCAACCCTATTTGATCACGTTGAAAGACGGTGGCCCGTTCGTTTTCGCAGGCCTGTGGGAACGCTGGCATTCGGCCAGCGACGAAGACGGGGCGCTGGAGACCTGCACGATCATCACCACCGAGGCGAGCGCCGTGCTGCACGATATTCACCCACGGATGCCGGTTATCCTCCAAGCCCCCGATCACGATACCTGGCTCGGCGGCGACGACGCGCGGGCGCGCGCGAGCTTGCTGCTGCCACTACCCGATGAATTGGTCGCAATTACCAAAGTCAGTACCCGGGTCAATAGCGTCGCCAACGACGACGCCGCTTGCATGGAGCCAGAGCTAACGCTTCTGTGAGCGTCTGAGGTTGGTCAGCGCGCGCAAAACGTGGGGTCGGCAACGGCGGATCGATCTCGCAATGCCGATGAAACTAGTGGATTTCATCCACTAGCTGGGATCGGCGGCGGTCGGGAGCAGCGAGGGCGCCGCGATAACCCCATGGCGGGTTTGGCGCGCGACAGCTTCGGGATGTCGTGCCCGCGCCACGATGTTTGCGCGAATTCGTTCGACGCTCCAACCGGGATTGACCTCGATTAGCCGTGCCGCCATAGCCGCGATTCGCGCGGCCGCGACGCTGGCACCGCTGGCAGACCGAACATTACCGTCGAAGCCCAGGGTGGCGATCTCCTCGGCGACCACGGCGACATCAACTGTGTTCGCACCCCAGTTCGCACCCGCGAGGACCTCGCCCGCGCTTGTCGCGCCGGTGACGACGAGTGCCTTTGCGAGGTTGAGCGCGCCGGGAAACAGAGGGTCGCGGTCCAGGTCGCGTCCACCGATCCCGGCTGAGATCACGAACAACATCGTTTCGTTGTTGGCCGCCCGGCGTTTGAACGGCTTCCAGTCGCCACGCCCCCGACCTTCGAACGAAATCAGCATAATCCGGGCGCCGGCGCGATCGGCGTCAGCGACTAAATCGACCATCCGGCGTACGTCCGGATAGGGGAATCGGTAGGGGATCAGAAAGGATCCAGGGGTTTCCAGGGTCAGCACGCCGGCTGCCTTGGTCCCTCGCCGCAGCGGATAAAAAGGCGAGCGCCGCGTATCGCTGTCGAACGGAAAATCGTCAAGGTCCCAATAATCGTAACCGAGCGGTTTGTTGGCGCCATCGCGCGCGACAACGCTGGCGATGTGTGGCAATTGGTAGTTCACCCCGGAATCAACCACCGCAACACGGATCGCGTTGTGATTGTTCTCGCCCTCATCGGCGGGGAGAAACGCTGGATTGAGCTCAGTTACCGCACCAGTTGGGACCAGTGCGCGGTCGAGCAATTCAAGCCGATCGACCTGGCCATCGTCGCGATAGTAGAGGCGTCGGCCCTCGACGATCTCACAATCGCCTCCCGCCAGCAGCGAGTAGATCGGGAGCACGTTCGCACCGTCCGATACCTGAAGATCAATCTGTAGGGTGGCAAGCGTGCCGCCCGGCGCCAAGCGGGTGATTTCGATGATGCCCAGCTCCCGAACCAGGAAACTGCGGCTCCAGCCCGCGATATCGCTGCCGTTGCGGATGGGTTGGTGGTGGAGGCCGGCAGTATTCTCGTTGATCTCGGCAGCCATTCGTTTGAGACCCGGGGCTTGGCTGTCGCAAGCGCTGGCGAGAGAGGATCGCAGCACCGCCTTAATCGTCGCCTCAGTCACTGCCTCGGCGGTCGCCGTTGAGACGCTTGGCGCGCTTAACGCCAGCGCGATGGTACCGAGAATGGCACCGAGAATTACACACAACCGGGATTGGCCCATGCTCGGAGAATGGGATGTCGCAGGCGTTCTGTCGAGGGCGTGGCTTTTGCTTGCCGCCGACCGGTGAACCTGCCAAACCTCGCGCTGTGAACCTTTATGGATCCATCAAACCACTGCTTCGGATGCTCAATCCGGAGACCGCACATGGTTTGACGATGCGAGCCCTTGAGCTCGGGATTGTGCCGGCTTCCCGCGATCAGGACCCGCCGCGCCTTGCAACCAAACTCTGGGGTAAGACGTTTCGCAACCCCGTCGGTCTCGCAGCCGGGTTTGACAAAGATGCGCGGGTGATAAACGCGATGCTGTCGCTGGGGTTTGGTTTCGTCGAGGCCGGCACCGTAACGCCGCAAGCACAGGCCGGTAACCCACGTCCGCGTGTTTTTCGCCTCTACCAAGATCGGGCCGTGATCAATCGTCTGGGCTTCAACAGCGCGGGGCTCGATCGGTTCGTGGCGCGGCTACGTGCCCGAACCGGCGCCAGCGGTGTGGTTGGCGCGAATTTGGGTGCGAACCGCGGGAGCCCCGATCCGGTGGAAGATTACGCGGTTGGATTTAGCGCCGTGCGCGGATTGGTCGACTACGTCACAGTCAATATTTCGTCGCCCAATACCCCTGGACTTCGTGATCTGCAACAGGAAAATGCACTGGCCGGCCTGCTCGATCGGCTCGTCAACATCCGGGCGCGCGGTGCCGGGGCCAGTGCGCCGATCCTGGTAAAAATCGCACCGGATCTCGACGACGATGACGTGGCGGCTATCGCCGAGGTGGTTCTCGACAAACAGATCGATGGCATCATCGTCAGCAATACGACAATTGCGCGATCCGCCGAACTGCGGGCCCGGCATCGCAACCAGACCGGCGGGTTGAGCGGCGCGCCGTTGCTTGAACCGTCCACCGCGTTGTTAGCCCAGCTCTATCGCCTGACCGGTGGGCGAATTCCTTTGATCGGCGTTGGCGGAATCGCATCCGGTGCCGACGCCTACAGAAAAATTCGCGCCGGTGCGTCGCTGGTTCAACTTTACACAGCCTTGATCTATCAAGGGCCGGGGCTGATCTCTAAGATCAAACGCGAACTCGACGAGCTCCTGCAACGCGATGGTGCCGCAAACGTCGCCGCGATGGTTGGACGGGACATTGATGATCGATTGTGAGCCGGCGCTTCCGGCAACACGCGAGCATGAGGCGGACGGGAAACCCAGGAGATGATGGTACCGCTTCTGCACGCCGTTTTTGTCGTCGGCTATGGGGCGATCAGCTACCTCGCCGCGCAGGAGTTTGTACTGCGGGTTCCCGAGGCGGGTGCGTTTGTCGGGTACGGCGCTGGCGTGCTGCTGCTGGTGCTGCTGGCGCTGCTGCATTTCGCCATCGCACAAGTCATGCTGAACACGCGCATGCGGCGTGAGATCGAATACATCGCCTACGAACATCAGGAGATGGCTGATACCGTCGCCACCGCGCGGCGTGAGGTCAACGAATTGAGCACGCTCGCATCCGATGGCGACGTGGCCCGCAGCAACTCCGAAATCGTTTCGGAGATGCGTGTTTTGCGCAGTCTCATCACCCAGCTCAACACCCGTCGTGGCCATGGTGGCGCCAATCGTACGGGCACGGCGAAAAACGATGCGCTCACCGACACCACGTCGCCGCTGGCAACGCCGCTGCCAACCAACCTGAGCGACAACGAAGTGCTCGACATCACCCGGCGCGCGCTCGAGGATAATCGGGTCGATCTCTACATCCAGCCGATCGTCAACCTGCCGCAGCGTCAGGTTCGTTTCTACGAATCGTTTTCACGCGTGCGTCACGAGGACAGCGGCATCATCCTGCCGGAACAATACATCCCGATTGCCACCGCAAGCGGTTTGATCTCCACGATCGACAATCTGTTGCTGTTTCGCTGCGTCCAACTCATTCGACGGGTTCACCGCGATCAATCGAAACTCGGATTTTTTTGCAATATCTCGCGCCACAGCCTGACTGATTTGGAATTCTTCCCGCAATTTATCGACTTTCTCGAGCACAACAGGGAGTTGGCGGGGGTTCTCAATTTCGAATTCGGCCAGGACGATCTCGCGCTACCCGAGGTCGAAACCAACCTCGAACGTATGGCCTCGCTTGGCTATACGTTTTCGATCGATCGGGTGAAGTCGCTGAGACTTGATATCGCGGGCCTGTCGCGGCGCCGGGTTCGCTTCATCAAGGTCGGGGTCGACACGTTGCTGTCGGAGCGTCATCAAGCCAACGCCCCGGTTCATATCAATGATCTAAGTGACGCGATGAAGCGGGCCGAGATCTCGCTGATTGCCGAGAAGGTCGAGATGGAATCGACGGTCATCGATCTGATCGATCGCAATGTGGGTTTCGGACAGGGTTACCTGTTCGGTGAACCCCGACCCCATCGCGCTGAGTTCTAAGAACGATGAATGGTGTCTCGATCCCAATCGTTACCGGGATCGGCGGTTGGGCCGATCGCTACGACGCGTTGATCCTCGACCTATGGGGTGTCATTCACAACGGTCTCGCTGCTTATCCAGCGGTACCGGATTGCCTCACCCGTGCGCGCGCCGCCGGGATGCAGATCCTGTTTCTCTCCAACGCGCCGCGGCGATCGAAGGAAGTGGTCAAGCGATTGACCGAGCTCGGCATCGCGCCGAGCGCCTATGACCACATTGTCACCTCGGGCGATCTCGTCCGTGATGCGTTAATGGTGCGGGATGATCCGTTCTACGCCGCGCTCGGGCGGGACTATTATCATCTTGGTCCCGAGCGCGATTGGGGCTTGATGGAGGATATGGACTATCGCGCCGTCGCGTTCGAAGACGCCTCCTTTGTCGTCAACACCGGGCTGTTCGAAGACGAAACCGAAACCGTTGCCGACTACGAGGCGTTCGTTGCCGCAGCGTTAGAGCGGGCTCTGCCGATGGTGTGCGTCAACCCGGATCGTTGGGTGATGCGGGGTGAGCGTTTGCTGCCCTGCGCCGGCGTTTTGGCCGAGGTTTATGAAGATCGTGGCGGTCCTACCTCGTATCGCGGCAAGCCGTATGCCGCCGCGTACGAGGCCTGTTTCAAGGCGTTCGGTGAGATCGATCGTGAGCGGGTTCTCGCGATCGGGGATTCGCTGCATACCGATATAGCCGGTGCGCACGCGGTCGGCGTCGACGTTGTTTTCGTGACGTCGGGCATCCACGCCAAGACGCTGGGGAACGGCTCAGGTGGGCTTGAGACCGCGTGTGCCGAAGCCGACGTTCACCCGATCGCAGCCATGGATCATCTGGCCTGGTGACGCCTGCGCCGATCACCTATTTCCCGGATCACCTATTTCATCGTCGGCATCACGAACTCAGCGTTGGTGCGGATGCCGGTCGGCCACCGCGCGGTCACCGTTTTCAGCCGGGTGTAGAACCGCACCCCTTCCGGTCCGTGCATGTGATGGTCGCCGAATAGCGAGCGTTTCCAACCCCCGAAGCTGTGAAACGCCATCGGTACCGGGATTGGGACGTTGATGCCAACCATGCCGATCTTGGCCCGGTTGGTGAAGCTGCGGGCGGCATCGCCGTCGCGGGTAAAGATCGCGACGCCATTGCCTAATTCGTGATCGTTCACCAGGTCCAGCGCGGCTTCGAAATCGTCGGCGCGAACGACCGAGAGCACCGGCCCGAAGATTTCGTCCTGATAAATCCTCATGTCGGACGTGACGTTGTCGAACAACGATCCGCCGATAAAGAATCCGTCCTCGTAGCCCTGCAGCTTGAGTCCGCGACCGTCGACACGCAGCGTCGCGCCTTCGTCGACGCCGGTGTCGATATAGCCGGACACCCGGTCGAGATGAGCGCGTGTCACCAGCGGTCCCATTTCCGAATCGGGATCGGTGCCGGGGCCAACTTTGAGGCTGCGGACCCGCGGTTCGAGTTTATCCATGAGTTGATCGGCGACGCCGCCGACGGTAACCGCGACCGAGACCGCCATGCATCGCTCGCCGGCCGAGCCGTAGGCCGAGCCAATCAGGGCTTCGGTTGCCTGATCGAGATCGGCGTCGGGCATAACGATCATGTGGTTCTTGGCACCTCCGAGGGCCTGCACGCGCTTGCCGGCATTGGCGGCGGTGCGGTAGATGTGCTCGGCGATCGGCGTTGAGCCGACGAAACTCACGGCATCGACTTTCGGGTGGCTGAGGAGGGCTTCGACGGCTTCCTTGTCGCCGTTGATGACGTTGAAAACGCCATCCGGCAGACCGGCTTGGCTAAGCAGTTCGGCCATCCGAATCCCGACCGAGGGATCCTTTTCCGAGGGCTTGAGAACGAACGTGTTGCCGCAGGCGAGGGCGACAGGATACATCCACATAGGCACCATCGCCGGGAAGTTGAACGGGGTGATGCCAACGCACACGCCGAGCGGTTGGCGCATCGACCAGCTGTCTATCTCGGTGCCGACACTATCGGTGTATTCGCCTTTGAGGAGTTGTGGAATACCGCAAGCGAACTCGACCACTTCGAGACCGCGGGTGATCGAACCTTTGGCATCGGCAATGGTCTTGCCGTGCTCGGCGGTCAGCAGTGCCGCCAATTCGTCGATGTTCGCGCCGATCAGCTCGCGGAAACGAAACATGACACGGGCGCGTTGCAGCGGGGTGACGGCGGACCATTCGGGGAACGCGGCCGCTGCGGCGGCGACCGCGGCGTCGACCTCGGCAGCCGTGGCGAGTGGGACGTGCGCGGAAATTTCCCCGGTGGCTGGATTGAAAACATCGCCGAAACGATCGCTCGTTCCTGTGACGGTCTTGCCGCCGATGTAATGAGAGAGTTTGGATACCGCCATCATCGTCCTCCGTTTCGTTTTCTTGGCGGCACCCTAGGAAGCCCGTGGGCGCGGTGCAAGCGGTCGTCTCACCGCCAACAAATCAGCGGCACACAAAGAAAAACCGCCGGGACAAAGCCCGGCGGTTGCTGCGTTCTCTGAACGGTGCGTTAGACCTGCCGTTCGAGCATCATTTTCTTGATCTCGGCGATGGCTTTGCCTGGATTGAGGCTCTTGGGGCAGGTGTTCGTGCAATTCATGATCGTGTGACAGCGAAACAGTCGGAACGGATCCTCTAGATCGTCGAGCCGTTCGCCGGTCGCGTCATCGCGGCTGTCGACCAGCCAGCGATAGGCCTGCAACAGGATTGCCGGGCCGAGATAACGCTCGCCATTCCACCAGTAGCTCGGGCAGCTGGTCGAGCAGGATGCGCACAGAATGCACTCCCACAACCCGTCGACCTTCTCGCGCTCTTCGCGGGATTGTTTGCGTTCGGTGTCGGGCGGTGTCTCTGAACTCTTCAGCCACGGTTGGATCGAGGCGTATTGCGCGTAGAACGTCGTCAAGTCCGGTATCAGGTCCTTGACCACCGGCAGATGCGGCAACGGGTAGACCTTCACGTCACCGCCGACATCGTGGGTTGCCTTGGTGCAGGCGAGCGTATTGGTACCGTCGATATTCATGGCGCACGAGCCGCACACGCCTTCGCGACAAGAGCGCCGGAAGGTGAGGGTTGGGTCCATCTCGTTTTTAATCTTGACGAGCGCATCAAGAACCATGGGTCCGCAATTGCCGACATCAACCTCATAGGTATCGACGCGCGGGTTTTGACCGTCATCCGGATTCCAGCGATAGACCTTGAAGTTTTTAACCTCGCTGGCGCCGTCGGGCGCCTTGTGGGTTTGTCCCTTCTTGACCTTCGAGTTCGCCGGCAGTGTAAATTCAGCCATCTATTCAGTCCTCGGTTCGAAACCGCAAATACTTGGATACGCGTAAGAAATGTCCCGTTTAGTAGACCCGAGCCTTAGGCGGGATGTACTGCACTTCATCGGTCAGCGTGTAGGTGTGGACCGGCCGATAATCCATCGTTACCTCACCCTTGTCGTTTATGTAGGTCAGGGTGTGCTTCATCCACTCGTCGTCGTCGCGATCGGAGAAGTCCTCGCGGGCGTGACCGCCGCGGCTTTCCTTGCGATTGCTCGCGGCGTGGATGGTCACGATCGACTGCATCATCAGATTGTGCAGTTCCAGCGTTTCCATCAAATCCGAGTTCCAGATCATGGAGCGATCGGTGACCTGGATATCGGCCATCGTCGCGTTGACCTCGTCGAGTTTCTTGATGCCTTCCTCGAGCACCTCACCGGTGCGGAACACGGCACAGTTGGCCTGCATCACGCGTTGCATATTGAGGCGGATGGTCGCGGTCGGTAGCGAGCCGCTGGCGTTGCGATAGTGATCGAATTTGGCCATCGCCGCATCGCCGGCATCGGCCGGCAGGGGCTTGTGCGGCGTTCCCGGCTTGACCAGCTCAGTTGCCTTGATGGCCGCCGCGCGCCCGAACACCACGAGATCAAGCAACGAGTTCGAGCCCAGCCGGTTGGCGCCATGGACCGACACACAAGCGGCTTCGCCGATCGCCATCAGGCCCGGAACGGCATAATCGGGATCGTCGCCCTTCCGGATCACGACCTCGCCGTGATAGTTGGTTGGCACCCCACCCATATTGTAGTGGACGGTCGGCAGGATCGGGATCGGTTCGCGCGTGACGTCGACACCAGCGAAAATCATCGCACTTTCCGAGATGCCGGGCAGGCGCTCCTCGAGGATGTCGGGATCGATATGGTCGAGGTGGAGGTGGACGTGATCCTTTTCAGGACCCACCCCGCGGCCTTCGCGAATCTCAATCGTGATCGAGCGGCTGACGACATCGCGCGACGCCAAATCCTTGGCCGTGGGCGCGTAGCGCTCCATAAAGCGTTCGCCCTCGGAGTTTCTGAGGATCCCGCCCTCGCCGCGGGCGCCTTCGGTGATCAACACCCCGGCGCCATAGATTCCGGTTGGATGGAACTGCACGAATTCGGGATCCTGCAGCGGCAGGCCAGCCTCCAGCACCATCGCGTTGCCGTCACCGGTACAGGTGTGGGCCGAGGTGCATGAAAAGAATGAGCGGCCGTAACCACCGCTGGCCAGAATCACCAGGTGGGCGCGGAACCGGTGGATCGTCCCATCGTCGAGGTTCCAGGCCATGATCCCGCGGCAGGCGCCATCTTCCATGATCATGCCAAACGCGAAATATTCGACAAAGAATTCGGCTTCGTGCTTGAGGCTCTGCTGATAAAGCGTATGCAGAATCGCGTGACCCGTGCGATCGGCTGCAGCACAGGTGCGTTGCGCGATACCCTCGCCGAAATTGGTCGACATACCACCAAACGCGCGCTGGTAGATCGTTCCCTGTTCGGTGCGCGAGAACGGCACGCCGTAGTGTTCGAGTTCGACGACCGCAGCCGGGCCTTCTTTGCACATATATTCGATCGCGTCCTGATCGCCGAGCCAGTCGGCGCCCTTGACGGTGTCGTACATATGCCAGCGCCAGTCGTCCTCGCCCATATTGCCGAGCGCGGCGGATATTCCACCCTGCGCGGCGACCGTGTGGCTGCGGGTGGGGAACACTTTGGTGATGCAGCCGACCTTAAGACCGGCCTCAACCAATCCGACGACGGCGCGGAGCCCGGCCCCGCCGGCACCGAGGACGATCACATCATGTGTGTGATCGATGATTTCGTAGGCTTGGGTCATCGGTTCAGCCTCCCAGCCAGATCCACACCACCGACATGATCGACGTCAGTGCCAACGCAATGCACCAGAATGTCATGACGACAAGTGAGGTAATTTTTACCCATTCGGTATGCACGTAATCTTCAATGATCACCTGCATGCCTAGTTTGAGATGGTAGTAGCCGGCAGCCAGCATCAGGATCATTAATCCGGCGACGATCGGGTCTTTGATCCAATCGACCGCTTCCTGATAGGTGCCGCTGGCGATAACGATCAACGAAACGGCGAACCACACCATCAGCGGGATTAGCGCCAGCGCGGTGAGTCGCTGGTGCCACCAGTGCTCGAGACCGCTTTTGGCCGAGCCCAGGCCGCGGACGCGGCCGAGCGGGGTTTCCATGCTCATAGCACACCTCCGCGAACGGCGTAGCCAAGGATCCAGGTGAGTCCGGTAAGTCCCATCGACGCCACCAGCACCAGCCAACCGGTCAGGTTCACCGTCTTGATTTCGAAGCCGGCGCCCATATCCCAGAACAGATGCCGGATGCCGTTGCACAGGTGGTAGAACAGCGAGAAGGTGAAACCAAGCAGAACCAGGCGACCAATCCAGCCGCCGTTGAACCATTGCACGGTTTCAAATGCGCTCGGCCCCATCGCCGCTGCGATCAACCACCACGCCAACAGCAAAGTGCCCACGCCGAGCACCACGCCGGTGCCGCGATGAACGACCGATAGGAGTGAAGTGAGTTGTGGTCGATAAACTTGGAGGTGGGGTGAAAGTGGTCTTTTACTCGCGTCTGCCATTCGCTAGCCCCTCGCAAATCAGGGGGACTAGCGGACTACGCCTGCCGACGGTGCCATCCCCCCAACGTCTATTACGCGGCAACCCTTCGTGCGAGGGATTTAAGACCCTCGCCCCGTGCAAGTCAACGAAAGCAGGTGGCGGAGGGGCGCAAGAAGGTCGAGATCGGGCCTAGGCAGCCTTCTTGAGGTGCTTGCTGATCAACAACTCGGCAATTTGCACCGCGTTGAGCGCCGCGCCCTTGCGGAGATTGTCCGACACCACCCATAGGGCGAGCCCGTTCTTGACGGTCGGATCGGTCCGGATCCGGCTGACATAGGTGGTGTATTCGCCGACCGATTCGAGCGGCGTCATGTAGCCGCCGTCCTCGCGGCTATCGATGACCAGCACGCCCGGCGATTCGCGCAGTAGCTCGCGGGCGTCGTCGGCCGAGAACGGCTTGGCGAGTTCGACATGAACCGCTTCGGAGTGGCCGACGAAAACCGGCACCCGAACGCAGGTTGCTATCAGCTTGATGTCGGCATCGAGGATCTTGCGGGTCTCGACGACCATCTTCCACTCTTCTTTGGTGGCGCCGTCGTCCATGAAATCATCGATATGCGGGATCACGTTAAACGCGATCTGCTTGGTGAACTTTTCGGGCACAATCGGGTCGTTGACATAGACCGCCCGGGTTTGGCTGAAGAGTTCGTCCATCGCTTCGTTGCCGGCGCCGGAGACCGATTGATAGGTCGCGACCACGACGCGTTTGATCTTGGCGGCATCGTGGAGCGGCTTAAGCGCCACCACGAGCTGGGCGGTGGAGCAGTTCGGATTGGCGATGATGTTGCGCTTGGTGTAGGCCGCGATCGCCTGCCCGTTCACTTCCGGTACGATCAACGGCACATCCGGCTCCATGCGGAACGCCGAACTATTGTCAATAACCACCGCCCCGGCGGCTGCGGCTTTGGGGCCATACTCGCGCGCGACACCACCGCCGGCCGAGAACAGGGCGATATCGACGCCGGCGAAATCGAATTCGTTGAGGGCTTTGACCTTGAGCGTCTTGTCGCCCAGCGAGACCTCCTTGCCGCGCGATCGATCCGATGCCACCGCGACGACCTGGTCAAACGGAAATTGCCGCTCGACAAGAATATTGAGCATTTCGTGCCCGACCACGCCGGTCGCGCCGACCACGGCGATATTGTAAGTCATGGGTGCGCGCTTCCGCTCCTGCCTAGTTTGAACTTCAGCTTAATCAACGCGATCAGGCCGCGACCTTGTCGAGTTCGCGCAGGATCGCATCGCCCATCACGGTGGTCGACACTTCGGCCTTGCCGGTCTGCATGATATCGCGCGTTCGCAGGCCCCCGGCCAAAACGTTGCGCACCGAATTTTCGATCAGGTCGGCGTCTTCGCCATTGTCGAACGAATAGCGCAGCGCCATCGCGAAACTCAAAATCGAGGCCAGCGGATTGGCGATACCCTGGCCGGCGATATCGGGCGCCGATCCGTGGACCGGTTCGTACAGCGCCATGCGGCGACCGCTATCGTCGCTCGGCCCCAATGACGCTGAGGGCAGCATGCCCAGAGAGCCGGTTAGCATCGAGGCGCAATCGGACAAGATGTCCCCGAACAGATTGTCGGTGAGGATCACATCGAACTGTTTGGGCGCCCGCACCAATTGCATGGCGCAGTTGTCGGCATACATGTGCGACAGCTCGATCCCGGAATAATGCTCTTGGTGGATTTTGGTGACTTCCTCGCGCCATAAAACGCCGCTCTCCATGACGTTGGCTTTCTCGACCGAGCACACCCGCTTCTGACGCTTGTCGGCAAGCTCGAAACCGACATGCGCGATGCGGCGAATTTCGTTGTCGCTGTAGACTTGCGTGTTGATGCCGCGGCGTGAGCCGTCGGGCAGGGTCTCGATACCGCGGGGTTCGCCGAAATAAATCCCGCCCGTGAGCTCGCGCAAAATCATGATGTCGAGGCCTGCGACCAGTTCGGTCTTGAGGCTCGACGCCTCGGCCAGCGCGTCGAACACGATTGCCGGCCGCAAGTTGGCAAACAGGTCGAGTTCCTTACGCAGGCGCAGCAAACCCCGCTCGGGCTGCAGGTTAAAATCGAGCTGTTCCCATTTCGGACCGCCGACCGCGCCGAGCAATGTGGCGTCCGCGGCGCTCGATTTGGCCAGGGTCTCATCGGTTAGGGGCGTGCCGTGGGCATCGTAGGCACAGCCGCCGATCAGGTCTTCGTCGATGTCGAAGCTCACCGAGCGGCGCTTGTCGAACCAATCGACGATCCGGCGCACCTGATACATCACCTCTGGGCCAATGCCATCGCCGGGCAGTACCAACAGCTTCTTATTCGGTATCGTCATGAATCCCCCCGCGGGATGGACGTGATGGTGTAGGGCACGGCCGGATTACACAGGCTCGGCATAGAGCCAGGGCTGGGTGCCCCGTTGGCTGGTTTCGAATGCCGTGATCTTGTTTTCCTTTTGCATCGTAAGATCGATGTCATCGAGCCCGTTCAACAGACAATGCTTGCGGAAGGGCTCGACGTCGAAACCAACCGTGCCGCCGTCGGGTCCGGTGATCTCTTGCTTCTCGAGATCAACCGCGACGATTGCATTGGCGCCGCGTTCGGCGTCATCGAGCAGCCGCTCGACGATCTCTTTCGACAACGCGATCGGCAGGATGCCGTTCTTGAAACAATTGTTGAAGAAGATGTCGGCGAAGCTGGGTGCGATGACGCAACGGATGCCGAAATCAAGCAGCGCCCAAGGGGCATGCTCGCGGCTTGAACCACAACCGAAATTGTCGCCCGCAATGAGGAACTTGGCGTCGCGATAGGGCGCGCGGTTGAGCACGAAATCGGGATTTTCCTGGCCGCTCGAGTCATAGCGCATCGGCGCAAACAGATCTTTGCCAAAGCCGGTGCGTTTGATCGACTTAAGAAACTGCTTGGGAATGATCTGATCGGTGTCAACGTTGACCATCGGCAACGGCGCCGCGATCCCGCTCAAGGTCGTGAATTTTTCCATCGTTGCCTCCTAGCCGGCCGCTCTATTCCACCAGGTCGCGAACGTCGGACAACCGTCCGTTCACGGCAGCAGCGGCCGCCATTGTCGGGCTGACCAGGTGGGTCCGGCCCTTGACGCCCTGGCGTCCCTCGAAATTGCGGTTTGATGTCGATGCGCAACGTTCGAACGGCGAAAGTTGGTCAGGGTTCATGCCCAGGCACATTGAGCAGCCGGGTTCGCGCCATTCGAAGCCGGCCTCAAGAAATACCTTGTCGAGACCTTCCTCCTCGGCCTGTGCCTTCACCAGCCCGGAGCCCGGCACGATCATGGCGCCAACGTGATCGGCCACCTTGCGGCCGCGCACGACCTCGGCGGCACCGCGCAGGTCCTCGATACGGCCGTTGGTGCAGGATCCGATGAACACGCGATCGATCTTGACCTCGGTCATCGGTGTGCCGGCGGTCAGATCCATGTAGGCGAGCGATCGTTCCATCTGCGCGCGCTTGCCCGCATTGGGGGCGTCTTTGGGGTCGGGCACGGTGGCCGTGATCGCCACCACGTCTTCGGGGCTGGTGCCCCAAGTCACCTGGGGGGCGATGTCGCTGGCGTTGAGCGTAACCTCGGTGTCGTAAGCGGCGCCGTCGTCGCTGGCCAGGGTTTTCCAATACGCGACAGCCTGCTCCCACAGCCCGCCCTTGGGCGATTTGGGCTTGCCCTGCAAATAGGCGAACGTGGTCTCGTCGGGCGCGATCAAACCGGCTCGCGCACCGCCTTCGATCGTCATGTTACAGACGGTCATTCGCGACTCCATGCTGAGGTCGCGGATTGCCTTGCCAGAATATTCGATGACATGACCGGTGCCGCCGGCGGTCCCGATCTTGCCGATAATGGCAAGGATCAAGTCTTTCGCGGTGACCCCAAAGCCGAGTTCGCCTTCAACCGAAATGCGCAGATTCTTAGGCCGCTTGAGCAGCAGCGTCTGGGTTGCCAACACATGCTCGACTTCCGAGGTGCCGATTCCCATCGCAAAGCAGGCGAAGGCGCCGTGGGTTGCCGTGTGCGAATCGCCACAGACCAGCGTCGTCCCCGGCAGTGTGAAGCCTTGCTCGGGTCCGATAATATGAACAATTCCCTGGCGGAAATCGTTCATATCGAAAAGCTCAATGCCGAATTCTTTGCAATTGGAGCTCAGCGCCTCGACCTGAATGCGGGATTCCTCTTCTTCGATCCCTTTCGAGCGATCGGTGGTCGGCACGTTGTGATCGGCCACCGCGAGCGTCGCGTCGATGCGGCGCACGCCGCGATTGGCCATGCGCAATCCATCGCAAGCCTGCGGACTCGTGACCTCGTGGACGAGGTGGCGGTCGATATAGATCAGGCAGGTGCCGTCATCCTGCTGGTCAACGACATGACTATCCCAGATTTTGTCGAACAGGGTTCGAGGTTGGGCCATGGTTTCCTCGCTGCGGTCGGTTGGACGCGTTGGTTTACTCGCTCGCGGGTTCGGTCGCTACGCCGTCGGCGCTGGCTGCAGCATTAGCCGCCGCAGCGTCTTTCTTGGCTTTGGCGCGGGCCCAGTCCGGCCGCTCGGTAATACGTGCGCGCTTGCCCGTAAGCCCGCGTAGGTAATAGAGCTTGGCGCGCCGAACGGCACCGCGCCGGAACACATCGATGTCGGTAATGTTGGGTGAGTACAGCGGAAAGATCCGCTCGACCCCCTCACCATAAGAGATTTTGCGGACCGTGAATGACGAGTTGATGCCTCGGTTCTTACGGGCGATGCAAACGCCCTCAAATATCTGGACGCGCTCGCGTGATCCCTCCACCACCTTAACGCTAACCCGCAACGAATCTCCGGGCCCAAACTCGGGAACCGCACGATTGGCCGCAAGTGCTTCAGCGTGTTCTTTCTCTAGTTCCTGAATTTTATTCATGGTTCGGCCCTCGCTCTTCGTGTTTGTTCGTAACGGTCCCATAGGTCTCGGCGCCGCACTTTAGTGATACGTTCGGATTCGGCCCTGCGCCATTCGCGGATCCGGTCGTGGTGGCCGGACACCAACACGTCGGGCACAGCACGATTGCGCCATACCCGCGGTCGCGTGTATTGGGGATATTCCAGCAAGCCGATCTCGAAACTCTCATCGGCCAGGCCCTCGGGGTGAGTAACCACCCCCGGCAGCAGGCGAACAACCGCGTCGATCAAGGTGATTGCGGCCGGTTCACCGCCGGACAAAATGAAATCGCCGACGCTGACTTCCTCGATGTCATGGGCATCAAGGACGCGTTCGTCGATGCCTTCATAGCGTCCGCAGATGATGACGACGCCGGGTTCACCGGCAAAATGGCGGACCCGCGCCTGATCCAACGGCCGTCCTCGCGGCGTTAGATAGACCACCCGATGCGGCAGCGCGCTGATCTGTTCAACTTGGGCGACTGTGTGTTCAATCGCATGGCCGAGCACATCGGGCTTCATGACCATGCCGTAGCCACCGCCGAACGGCGTATCGTCGACCGTGCGATGCTTGTCGGCGGCGAATTGTCGAATGTCGATGGTGTCGAGCGACCACACGCCGTCGGCCAGCGCTTTACCCGCGAGCGCGTGCCCGAGCGGTCCGGGAAACATTTCGGGATGAATGGTCAGCACTCGGGCTGCCCAAGCTGCCGGGGCCGTCATGATCCGCCCTCACCGTCTGGAGGCTGGGCGTCTGCCGCGAGATCGGCGCGGACTATCTCATCGTCGATGACGATGCGGCCGGCGTCGATGTCGACCGTCGGCACAGCCTCATTGGTGAACGGCACCAGCAGGGGCTGGCCGTCGGGCCGGGCTATTTCAAGGATGTCGCAGCTGCCGCCAAAGTCGTGGATCGCGATAATTTTACCGACCGCGGTGCCGTCGGCGCGTTCGACCACCAATCCTTCGAGGTCGGCGTGGTAGTACTCGTCGGGCTCGGGCTCGGGCAGCGCGTCGCGGGCGATATAGATCATCACCCCGCGCAGCTCTTCGGCTTGATCGCGATCGGTACAGCCGGCAATCCGGGCTCTCACCCCACCCTTAATGAGGCCGGTGATATCCAGGTCGAGCCGTCGCGCGCCGGATTCGTCCTCGAGCGGAGCATAAGTGGCAATCGCCTCGGGGCGTTCGGTAAAACACTTGATGCGCACTTCGCCGCGCACGCCATGCGGTGCCGTGATCACGCCGAGACAGACCCGTGCTGGCGGCGTCGCGCGACGCCGGCTGGGGTCGTTGGGGTCGACCATCGGTGAGATCGTTACCGCATTCACAATCCGAGTTCCTTACGCGTCCTTCTTTTCCGCTTCGTCGGCTGCGGCGGCGTCGCTCGCTTCGGGTGCGGCTTCCGCCTCAGGCGCTGGTTCCGCCTCAGGTGACTTCGCTTCCGGCTCTGACTCCGCTTCCGGCTCTGGCGCTGCTTCCGCCACCGGTTCCTCAGCGGCAGGTTCCGGTTCGGCCGCAGCCTCCGCGGCCGGCTCTGCTTCCGGTTCTGGGGCAGCCTCGACCTCAGCCTGGGGCGCATCTTCGCTGGCGGCTTCCTCGGCGGGAGCCTCTGCCTCTGCCTCTACCTCTGCCTCTACCTCAACTTCTGGCTCAACCTCTGGCTCCGGCGGTGGCGCTTCGGCTGCTGCTTTGGCGGCTTCTTCCTTGGCCTTTATTCGCTCCAGCGTTTTTTCGCTCGGCTGGCCCTTGATGGGATTGTTGCGTTGGGTCGGCTCAAACATGTCAACCTGACCGAGAAACCGCGCGACGCGGTCGGACGGGCGGGCGCCAACACCGAGCCAATATTTGATGCGCTCCTGCTTAAGCGTCACCCGTTGCTCATCGTTCTTGGCCAATAACGGGTTATAGGTACCGACACGCTCAATGAAACGGCCATCACGCGGGAAGCGGGAATCTGCAACAACGATACGGTAGAACGGGCGCTTCTTGGCGCCACCGCGGGAAAGGCGAATGCGAAGTGTCATATTGGGGTTTACCTCCTGTCTTCGCGTCCTAACAAAATCAGTTGCAACAGCCGGCTAGCGGGGCATCAGCCCGGCCAGCCCGCTGCGCTGTAGAGTCTTCTGGTCCATCCGGCCCATCTTCTTCATCACCCGGGCCATCTGTTTGTATTGCTTGAGCAAGCGGTTAATTTCGGGAACCGATGTGCCGGACCCGGTTGCAACGCGCCGCTTGCGCGAGCCGTTGAGCAACTTCACGTTGCGCCGCTCGGCCGGCGTCATCGAAAGAATGATGGCTTCCTGGCGCGACAGCATCGTGTCGTCGATCTGCGAAGTTGCGAGCTGCTTTTTGACCTTGGCGACACCGGGCAACAGCCCGAGCAGTCCCTCCATGCCGCCCATGCGGCGCATCTGGCGCAGTTGCAGGACCAAATCGTCGAGATCGAAATTCCCTTTGCGAATCTTGGCTTCGAGCTTCGTGGCGGCTTCCTCGTCGATCGTCTCGGCGGCCTTCTCCACGAGCGAGACCACATCACCCATGCCGAGGATGCGCGAGGCGATGCGTTCGGGATGGAAGGCTTCGATCTCATCGAGTTTTTCGCCGGTTCCAAGCAGCTTGATTGGGCAGCCGGTTACCGCGCGCATGCTCAGCGCGGCGCCGCCGCGCGCGTCACCATCGATGCGGGTGAGGACGATGCCGGATACATTGAGGCGCGCCTTGAAGCGCTCCGCCACCTTGACCGCGTCCTGACCGGTCAGCGCGTCTGCAACCAGGAGAATCTCGACCGGATCCACCGCATCGCGGACCGCGCTGGCTTCTGCCATCAGCGCTTCATCGACGTGCAGCCGCCCGGCGGTGTCGAGCAACACAACATCGACCCCTTGCAATTTCGCGGCTTGCATCGCGCGCTTGGCGATATCGACCGGCATTTGCCCGTCGATAACCGGCAGGGTGGAAATGTCGGCTTGCTCACCGAGAACGCGAAGCTGTTCTTGAGCCGCCGGCCGCTGGACGTCGAGCGACGCCATCAACACCTTCTTCTTGTCGCGCTCCCAGATACGATGGCCAATTTTGGCAGTGGTGGTGGTTTTGCCCGACCCTTGCAAGCCAACCATGAGAATGGCGACCGGCGGCGTACCGGCGAGGTTGATGTCGACGGATTCGGCACCCAGCGCTTCGATCAAATGGTCGTTGACGTGCTTGATGACCATCTGCGCCGGGCTGACGCTTTTCAGAACCTCGGCGCCGACCGCTTTGCTGCGAACCTGATCGACGAATTGCTTGACGACAGGCAGCGCGACATCAGCTTCGAGCAACGCGACGCGAACCTCGCGCAGCGCCTCGTTGACATCGTTTTCGCTAAGCGCACCATGGCGCTTCAACCGATCGAAAACCTGTCCCAGTCGCTCGCTTAATGTGTCGAACATTGCCTAGGTCTGCTGGTCAAGGCGCAAAGCCTGCGTTACAAAGCCAAAAGCGCCAGTGCGCGAAACTCGCGGACTGACGTACCCCCTCGGGAGTGCCAAATACACCGTGCTCCTGAGTGGCGCGGACACTAAGTCCACGCGGCCGCATCGTCAAGCGTGCCTTAAACGGCCTAAAGCGGTGGACGCGGGCGTGATCAGCGCCATATAACGCGCCTATGACGGCCACACCTTTCCTTAAGATGCACGGTCTCGGCAACGACTTCGTCGTGCTCGACGCGCGGACGTCGCCGCTGTCGCTGAATGCCGATCAGGTGCGCGCCATCGCGCACCGTCGTACCGGGATCGGCTGTGACTCGCTGATTGTTTTGGAACCATCGCAATCAGCCGATGTTTTTATGCGAACGTTTAACGCCGATGGCGGCGAAGTCGAGATCTGCGGCAATGCCGCTCGCTGTGTCGCGACGTTGATTAACGCCGACCCGGGCAGTAACGACATTTCGGCCGACCTCACGATTGATACCCGGGCCGGCGTGTTGCGCGCGCGCGATGGGGGCGATGGATTTGTCTCGCTCGACATCGGAATCGCGCGCACCGACTGGCAGCAAATACCGCTGGCGCGGGAGATGGATACGCTGCATATCGACTATGACGTTCGCGCACCTTCCGGCGCGCGGCTGCACGATCCGGTCGGGGTTAACGTTGGCAATCCGCACGTTGTCTTCTTTGTCGCCGCCGATGCGATCGAGGGTTTCGATCTCGAAAGCGTCGGCCCGTCGATCGAGTGCGACGCCCTGTTTCCGGAACGTATCAACGTCAGCCTGGCGGCCGTGGTCGGCAACGACGCGCTGCGACTTCGCGTCTGGGAGCGCGGGATCGGTATCACCGCGGCCTGCGGTACGGCTGCATGTGCAGCGGCCATCGCCGCCCATCGACGCGATCTCTGCGGCCGATCGGTCACGATCGCTCTCAACGGCGGCCAATTGGCGATCGAATGGCGTGAGGACAATCACGTCGTCATGACGGGGCCCGTCGCCACCAGCTTTATGGGTGATTTCGACCCCGATGCGCTGGTCGCAGTGGCGGCCTGACGCGCGATGTCAGCGCAAACGCAACCCCGTCCAGCCGACGACGTCGACATCGTCACCTTCGGGTGTCGTCTTAACGCCTTCGAGTCCGAGGTAATACGCGACTCCGCGCGGGCGGCACGATTGACCAACGCGGTTGTTATCAATACCTGCGCGGTCACTGCCGAAGCCGAACGTCAGGCCCGCCAGGCCATACGCCGGGCGCGCCGCGAGCGCCCGAGCGCGCAAATCGTGGTCACCGGGTGCGCGGCCCAACTCGAACCGGACGCGTTCGCCGCGATGCCCGAGGTTGACCGCGTGCTCGGCAATCGCGAAAAGCTCAGCCCGACGAACTTTATGCCCGACGCGCCGGCCCTCAAGGTCAACGACATCATGACCGCGCGCGAGGGTGCCGGGCATTTGATTTCGGGGTTCGATGCGCGCGTGCGTGCTTTCGTCGAAATCCAGAACGGCTGCGACCATCGCTGCACCTTCTGCATTATCCCGTTTGCCCGCGGCAACAATCGCAGTGTTCCGGCCGGCACGATCGTTGATCAAATTGATCGGCTCGTTGCCGGTGGCTACCACGAGATTGTGTTGACCGGTGTTGATCTCACCAGCTACGGCGCCGATTTGCCGGGCCGCCCAACGTTGGGACGCTTGGTGCGACAAATTCTCGATCGTGTTCCGGATCTCACGCGATTGCGTCTTTCGTCGCTCGACCCGGCCGAAGTCGACGACGCCTTGCTCGACGTCTTCGCCACCCAACCCCGCCTCATGCCGCATGTTCACCTCAGCCTGCAGGCGGGCGACGATCTGATTCTAAAAAGAATGAAACGCCGACACACGCGGGATCAGGCGGCCCAACTCTGCCACCGCCTGCGCGAGGTTCGCTCCGACATCGTGTTCGGCGCCGATCTCATCGCCGGCTTTCCCACCGAGGGCGACCCTGAGTTTGCCGCGACGCTCGAACACATTGATGACTGCGGCCTGACCTACCTTCACGTTTTTCCCTACTCGCCGCGGCCGGGAACGCCGGCAGCCCGGATGCCTCAGGTGCCGGGACCCGAACGCAAGGCACGGGCGGCCAGGTTGCGTGCCGCGGGTGACCGCCGGCTGCGTGCGCATCTTCGGACCCGGATTGGTCAAACCGTTTCCCTATTGATCGAAAACCCCGGCATTGGCCGCACCGTCGACTACGCCGCGCTGACCTACGCGCCGTGCGATCGCGACGCTGCGGCGTGGCCCGGGGATATCGTCATGGCCCTGGTTACCGGCGCCACCGATCGCGCGTTGGTCGGCTCGTTGCTGAGCTAGACCGCGCCGATGTCGGGCGATAGCCCATCTTCCGAATCAAAGGACGCTGGGGCTAAACGCGGCTGGTTCACCAAGCTGAAGGCCGGACTGTCGCGCTCGACATCGAGCCTCAGTGACGGCATTGGCGCGATCTTGAGTCGCGGCAAACTGGACCAAGCGACCCTCGATGACCTCGAAGAGCACCTGATTGCGGCCGACCTCGGCGTTGCAACGGCTGTCGCGGTCACCGAGACTCTGCGGGCCGAGCGGTTCGATAAATCAATTACGGATAGCGAAATTCGTGCCGCGCTTGCCGCGCACATCACCAAGATTCTAGACCCGCTCGCCCACCCGCTGACGATCGATCCGACACACAAGCCGCACGTAATCCTCGTCGCCGGCGTCAACGGGACCGGCAAAACGACGACGATTGGCAAGTTGGCGCAGCAATTGCGCCAATCCGGTCATTCGATCGTGCTCGCCGCGGCCGATACGTTCCGCGCCGCCGCGATCGATCAGCTTAAGATTTGGGGTGAGCGGGTTGGGGTCGAGATGGTCGCCGGTGAGGTCGGCGGCGACGCCGCCGGCCTCGCGTTCGAGGCGTTCGAAAAAGCCCGAAACGACGACGCTGACGTGTTGATGATCGATACCGCTGGGCGGTTGCAAAACAAAGCCAACCTTATGGCCGAACTGGTCAAGATCGTACGTGTGGTGCGCAAGCTCGACCCGACGGCGCCGCACGATTCACTCCTTATTCTGGATGCGACCACCGGCCAGAATGCAATCAATCAGGTGGAGATCTTCAAGCAGGAGTGCGGCACGACCGGCTTGATCATGACCAAGCTCGACGGCACCGCACGCGGTGGCGTGCTGGTTGCCATTGCTGAGAAATTTGGCTTGCCGATCCATGCGATTGGCGTCGGTGAGAATATCGATGACCTCCAACCGTTCGAAGCCCGCGCCTTTGCCGCAGCGCTGACCGGCATCGATCACCGCTAGCGGCCTTTCAGGATTGCTGCGACTTGGCCCATCCCGCTCCCCCGTCCCAACCACCCCAACGGTATCCTTATCGGGGGTTGGGACGGGGGAGCGGGATGGGCCAAGCTAATCCTGATATGCCGTTAACCGCTTTGACTGAGACCGACCGGGCGGGCGGAGTCATAAGTTGACGATCAAGCACCGGCAGGCAGGTTGGGGGGTCGTCGAGCGCATCGTGTCCGGTGGCCAAAGCGGGGTCGACCGCGCGGCGCTCGATGTTGCCCTCGCGCTGGGCTATGCGTGCGGCGGCTGGTGTCCCAAAGGCCGCCGCGCCGAGGACGGTCCGATCGACGTTCGCTACCCGCTGATCCAGACGAACTCTGATCGCTATCTCCAACGGACGCGTTGGAACGTCCGTGATTCCGACGCGACCCTCATTCTGCTTCGCGGCCAGGCCGAAGGTGGCACGCTTAAAACCATCGACTTCGCCAACCGGCAGCGAAAGCCGCTGTGCATCGTCGATCTCGACACGTCGCCTGAGCCACCTCGGGCGCGTCAATGGATCAAAGATCACGCCGTTTCAACGCTTAATGTCGCCGGTCCCCGCGAAAGTAAGACCCCCGGCATCTACGCCGACGCCAGTCAATTTTTACGCGAGCTGCTGGCGGAATGAGCCTGCGTTAGCGCGGGGTCGATTCGGACGCCATACCAAACTCGCGGGGCGCGCGCACCTAGGGCGCAGCCTCGGCATGCCACGCGCGCTTGGTGCCTGGCATGTGATCGCCACTCTCGCCGGAGGGATTGGTGCGCGGCGAAAACGCGGTCTCGCCGCAAACCTCTCGAAACGCGTTTAACGCCCAGTGAACGCTGGGAAAGGCCAACGCGTCCCACGGGATATCCTGCCAGTCGAACAACGATACCTCCTGGCTTTCGGTGCCCGGCCGAATCTCCGGTGAGGTGAGATCCGCGCGGTAGATGAGTTGAACTTGGCTAATTCGCGCCACCGAATATACCGCTAACAGCGCGTTGATCTCGAGTTCGGCATTGGCCTCCTCGCGCGCTTCTCGCAGCGCCCCATCGCTAGGTGTCTCATTGACTTCGAGGTAACCCGCCGGGATCGTCCAGTAGCCGATCCGGGGCTCGATCGCGCGCCGGCATAACAGGACGCGATCTTCCCAAACGGCGACCGCGCCCACCACCACCTTGGGATTGACGTAGTTGATGAAACCGCAATCGTCGCAAACCAACCGCGGCTGATTGTCGCCTTCGGGGATGCGTTCAACGACCGGTCCGGCCGGTTTTGCTGGTGGCCCCATCAACAAACTCTGGCACGCCGCCTGCGATCGGTCCAGGCAGCGGCCCCCAACGCGGGCAACAAAAAAGCGCCCAAAGGCGCTTGCTGCGGGATGGGCCGCGTCGGCTATATACGGATATCGACGCGAGTGCCCTGGCCGTTAGGACTATTTACGGCGACCTCACCGTCATCATCATCGGCAGCATTTGCCGGCGGCTGACGTTGCGGGTTCTCGATCACAACAACGTCCTGTTCGCGCTGATCATTCGATTGGAAGGTCTCTTCAGTCGGCCGTTCGCTCTGAATTTCTACGCTCCGGCGCTCTGCACTCTGATCGGCAACCGTCGTAGCGGGTGCGACTGCGGGCGGAGGAGGGGCTGCTGGGATGACTGCCATAACGTCTCAATATTCGCAGATTTCCGCGGATTCTTCAAACAACTCTTAACATTATGGTTAACACGTGGTTGCCAAGCGCCTAAAAAACAAGCAATTCCAACGCGTTTCACCGCCCTGGGATGTGCCCCTTAATTGGCCGAGTTTAGTTTCTCGAGGGCGCCTTTTACCGTCGCGTAAGAGGGGCTGGCTGGATCGAAGCTCTCCAACAGCCGTTGCCAAGTCGCCCGCGCCTGATCGATCTGGCCCGATTCCGCCTGCACCTGGCCGATGAAAAAAAGCGCCCCTGGGTTTTGCGGATTGATCTTAAGGACGCGCTCGAAGGAGGCGATCGCAGCTTTAGGGGCGGGATCACCGGGCCCGCGGGCGCGCATCAGAGCGCCTGCGAAGTTAAGCAGCGCCCCCACATCGTCAGGCACATTCGAAGCCGCCCGGTCCATCGTCGCGTAAGCTTTTTCCTTCTCGCCGAGGACGCCATAGACCCGTACCAGACGTTGCCACCCCTGCGGGTCGTTGGGTTCCTCCTCGAGGCGATCGGCCAAGCCCTCGACCATGCCGCGAATCATCTGCTGACGCTCCGCGGGAGACATTTTGGCGGCCGCGGCCATGTCGGCCTGACTGGGGCCGCGGCGCGAGCCATCGCCGGCGTCGGTCTCAACGGCAGGCTGTTGCGGCTGGACCGGTCGAGCAGGGGCACCGGTTAGCGCTTGCGGTGCTATCGTTGCGACATCGATGCCGAGCCGCTCTGCCATGTCGCGAACCCGCTGCGCGACCGCCGCTCGCCAGGGCGCGTCGGGCGGAGCATCGAGCAGAAGCGACCGCCACATATCGAACGCTTCGCGGAACTTATCGGCCTGGGCTCTGCCTAACGCAATGTAGTAGCGCGACGCCGGATCGCTGGGGCGCGCCGCCAACACCTGGCTAAACATGGCTTCGGCGTCGGCGGTCACACGGCCGCCGGTCGCCAACACCATGGACTCGGCCGCCATCGTCTTGTGGTCGGCGTTGGTGGGATCGAGTTCGATTGCTTTTTGAAAAGCGGCGACGGATTCGCTGTGCCGGTCGGTAACTGTGAGCGATCGACCAAGCAGCAGCCAACCTTGGAGATCGGCCGGATTTTTCTCTAACCGGGCGCGTAGCTTGGCTATGTTTTCGTCGAGTTCATGCGGCGCCATTTCGCCGCTTGCCATTTCGCTGCTTGACTGGGCTGCTGGCCGAGCCGGTGCCACGGCACGCCCGGCATTGGCGGTAAGCGGTGGATGCGGTTTTCCCGGTGGTGCATTTGGGGCACCGGGATTGCCCAGCGACATATAGAGACTCAGACCAACAACCGGCACCAGAATGGCGATGGATGCGGCAGCGGCGCGGCGTGCTGCGCCGCGCGCAGGGGTGTCGTCGTTCGTGTCGTCATTTGCGTCGTCCGAGGTTTTGTCTTCGGTCGTAATCAGTCGACGCTGAATTTCGAGCCGTGCGGCATCGGCTTCGTCGCCCGTGATGACACCGCGTTCGACATCGACATCGAGTTCGCGCAATTGGTCGCGATAGACTTGACGACTAAAGTCGCCACGCCGCCAACCCGCCGGCCGATGGCGCAAAATTGGCACGATCAGCGTCGCGATAACGCCAAACGTCATCGCCGCGAGGATTAGCCAAAATAGAGCCGTGATCACTTAGCCGTCGCTTTCCAGCACCCGGTCGAGCCGGGCCCGCTCGGTATCGCTGAGCGGCGTTGCGGCGACCACGTTTGTGCGACCCACACGTCGCAGGAACATAACGACGCTTAAGCCCCCGAGCAGGATGAGGGCGAACGGTGCCCCCCACAGGGCTGCTGTCGACAAGTTGAAGGGCGGTTTGAGTAACACCCAGTCGCCATATCGATCCACGACATAGTCGATCGTCTCTTGATCGGTATCACCGGCGACAAGGCGCTCGCGAACCACTTCGCGCAGGTCGCGAGCCAGACCGGCGTTGGAATCGTGGATCGACTGGTTCTGGCAAACCAGGCAACGCAGCTGTTTGTGGAGCTCTACCGCACGCGCTTCGAGCTTTGGATCGGCCAGCGGTGGATCGATCCCGAGCGCCATGCCGAGATGCGGCGCCAGCAGCAACGCGATAACCGCGGTGCCAAATAGCACCCGACGGAACCGACCCTTCATTGGGCCCGCGCCTGCTCGATCAGGGGAAGTATTTTGTTCTCCAGATCGGCCGGCGAAATCGGTCCGATGTGCTTGTCGATGATACGTCCGTCGCCGCTAACGATGAACGTCTCAGGCACGCCATAGACTCCCCAATCGATGCCGACGCGTCCGTCACGATCGACGCCGGTCCGCGTGTAGGGATCGCCAAACTGCCCGAGCCAACGGTCTGAGTTTTCCGGTGCGTCCTTATAGGCGAGGCCATAGACCTGGACGACGCCACTGCGGGCAAGTTCCATCAGCAGCGGGTGCTCGACGCGACAGGCCACGCACCATGACGCGAAGACGTTGATCAGCACGACGTCTCCTTTTTTGAGATCGTCGCTGGCTAGGCCGAGCCCACGCGGCGGCACCGCCGGTAGATCGAATTCCGGGATCGGTTTGCCGATCAACGCCGATGGAATATCGCGGGGATTGAGGGTGAGACCGACGCCCAACGCAATCGCGAAGATGACGAAGACGGCGATCGGAACGACGTAACCCAAGCGCATCAGCGGTTACTCCGCGGCGACCGGCGCCGTCGCTTCCTCGCGCCGCGGCCGCCGTCGTGCCGGGGCGCCAACGCGATGACGACGATCCGTGAGGGAGACGATCCCGCCAATGGTCATCACCAGGGCGCCAAACCAAATCCAGTGAACCAGCGGTTTGTGGTAGAGCCGGGTCGCCCAGCCACCGGACGGTCCCGGATCGCCGATCGCGATATAGAGATCAGCCGCCGGGGTGGGCCTGATTGCCGCCTCCGATGTCTGCATCGGTGGGGTCGGATAGTTTCGCGATTCAGGCTCCATGCGGGTGACGCTACGACCGTTCCGGGTGATGTCGTAGGCGCCTCGGATGGCCGTGTAGTTGGGGCCAAGCACGTCGCGCGTCCCTTTGAACTCAACTTGATAACCAGCGAGTTCGATCGTCTCGCCCACACGCATGATCTGCAGCCGCTCGACCTCCCAAGCGGTGGTCGCGACGATGCCCATAATCACCAGGCCGAGGCCGCTATGGGCCAGCGTCATGCCGAAGGCCGAGCGCGGAAGGTGGATCGCGCGGTGCCAACTTTCAACCAACGGGGCCCGGAACAGGCGTATGCGTTCGGCTAGTTCGACCAGCGCGCCCCCGATCAGCCAGGCCGCTAGGGCCATGCCGAGCACCGCCATCACGGGCCCACCCCAGGTGAGGTAAAGCGTAACCAGGGCGACGATCGCCGAGATCGCGAAGCCGGCTTTCAGACGCGCTAGAGCCCCGGCTGCGTCCGCGCGTTTCCACGGCAACAGCGGGCCGATCGCCATCATGACGACCAAGGGAATCATCAACGGTCCAAAAGTGGCGTTGAAATAGGGTGGCCCGACGGAGATCTTCTCTCCAGTCAGCGCATCGAGGAACAGCGGATACATGGTGCCGAGCAGGACCGTCGCACATGCCGTCGTGAGCAGCAGATTGTTCAGAATAAGCCCGCCCTCGCGGCTTATCGGCGCGAACAGCGTGTCTGTTTTGAGGGTTGGTGCGCGAACCGCAAACAACACCAGGGCACCGCCGACCACGAAGATAAGAAACGCGAGAATAAACACGCCCCGCTCCGGATCGGACGCGAATGCATGCACCGATGTCAGCACGCCGGACCGCACGATGAAGGTGCCAAGCAGGCTAAGGGTGAAGGTGAGGATCGCGAGTAGGATCGTCCACGCCTTCAGCGTATTGCGTTTCTCGACCACGATGGCCGAATGCAACAACGCGGTGCCAGCGAGCCAGGGCATGAAAGAGGCATTCTCGACCGGGTCCCAAAACCACCAGCCGCCCCAACCGAGCTCGTAATAGGCCCACCAACTGCCGAGCGCGATTCCCACCGTAAGGAAACACCACGCGGCCAACGTCCACGGCCGCACCCAGCGCGCCCAGGCCGGTTCCACGCGTCCTTCGATCAGCGCCGCAATGGCAAATGAGAAAGCCATCGAGAATCCAACATAACCGAGGTAGAGGAACGGGGGATGAAACGCGAGGCCGGGGTCTTGCAGCAACGGATTGAGGCCGCGGCCTTCAAGCGGTGCGGGAATGAGGCGGGTGAATGCATTCGACGTCAGCAGGATAAACAGGAGAAATCCAATACCGATCAATGCCTGTACCGAAAGCACGCGAGCGCGCAGGGTTGGCGGCAGATTACTGCCGAAAATAGCAACCGCGGCACCGAACAGATTGAGGATCAGGATCCACAGCAGCAGCGATCCTTCGTGGTTCCCCCAGACGCCGGTGATTTTGTAGAGCAGCGGTTTGGCCGTATGTGAATTCTCGGCAACGTTGATGACCGAGAAATCAGAAATCACGTAGGCATACATAAGAATGAAAAATGCGATCGCGATGAGCACGAATTGGGCCACCGCAGCTGGCGCCGCGACTGCGACCCAGCTTGCGATTCCCCGATGTGCGCCGACCAGCGGCAGTGTCCCCTGGACCAAGGCAACAACCAGAGCGAGGACGATGGCATAATGGCCGATTTCCGGGATCACAGTTTTTTCCCTTCAGCACCCTGCCATTGGCCGCTTTTGCGCAGGGCTTCGGCGACCTCCGGCGGCATATAATTTTCATCGTGTTTGGCCAGCACTTCAGATGCGACGAAAACGCCCTTTGCGTCCAACTGGCCTTCAGCAACCACACCTTGGCCTTCGCGAAACAGGTCGGGCAGCAAGCCACGAAAGGAGACCGCGACGGTGCGTGAAAGATCGGTCACGCGAAACGTTGTCGTGACCCCGTCGTCAGCCCGCACCACGCTGTTCTCCTCGACCAAGCCGCCCAAGCGGAAGCGGCGATCGGGCGGCACATCCTGTTCGGCAAGATCAGACGGGCTGTAGAAAAACACCACGCTATCGTTGAGTGCGAAAAGAATCAGGATCACGGCGGCGGTAAGCAACGCCATGCCGACGACCACGAAACTCAGGCGTTTGTGTTTACGCTTCACCGGCTGCCTGTTCCACCGATCCCGTCGCTTCCTCGCCGGGCTTGGACATGCCGCGGTCGCGCCGACGGGGGCGGGCTGATTCCATTAGTTCGAGCGTGCGTCGTTCTTTACGCAACCCGCGAATGCTGGCGACCAGTAAGGCGACCATCACAATCGCGGTCACGCCAAATGCAGGCCACACAAAGGCGGCATATCCACCCATGGCCAGAAATTCTCGAATCGCATCCATATCCCGTTTAAATGTCCCGGCTCGGATCCTTGCTGCGTTAACGGCGCGGCGCCAGCCTTTGTTCCGCTGTTCAAGTCACTCAAAGATGTCGTCTGGTGGCGCGCAAAGCAACCACGGAGCTGTAAATGGCCCTGTCCGCCTATTCCGCTGGCTGGCTCGCGTAGGGATCACCGGCGCTTAACTGAAGCGCGCGAACCCTGCGCGCGATGAGTTCACGTTGCACCCGAAGGATCAGGACGGTGACGAAATACGCGCTAAAGCCGACGATCATGATCAGAAGCGGCCACAGCATCGAGGCATGGATCGAGGGTCCGTCGAGTTTCATGATGCTCGCCGGTTGGTGCAACGTGTTCCACCAATCGACTGAAAACTTGATGATCGGGAGGTTAACCGCTCCGACAAGTGCGAGGATTGCCGATGCCTTCGCCGCGCGCTCGGGATCGTCGAATGCCTCCCACAGCGCCATGTAACCGAGATAGAGGAAAAACAGGATCAAAACCGATGTCAGTCGGGCATCCCACACCCACCATGTGCCCCACATCGGTTGTCCCCACAAAGCGCCGGTCACCAAAGCCATCAGCGTAAAGCTGGCACCGATTGGCGCGCACGCTTTGGCGCTTAGATAGGCCACCGGATGCTTCCATATCAACCCGACCGCGCTGGCGATCGCCATCACGGCATAGACCATCGTCGACATCCATGCGCTGGGGACGTGGACATACATCATGCGAACGCTTTCGCCCTGCTGATAATCGGCCGGGGCCGCGAACAATGACAGATAGAGGCCGACCGCCAGCAGGATCGTGGTCGCGATGGCGCTCCACGGCAGGATTGCTGCAATAATCCGCCCGAAACGGGCCGGGCTTGCATACTTATGCATGGGCCGATCTTGCGTCAGCCAATCGGTTGGCGCAACCGCGCGATAGCTTGTTTTTCCCCATCTCGCGCGGTTTTGAAGAGGGGTGCCGCCGTGGCGGAAACAAACGTGCGCGCTCGAACGCGGTCATTTCGACCACACCATGCAAAAGCTGACCGGTTGATGCTTGTATTTGGCCCATCCCGGCTTCAAGGCAATCCACGTGTCATCAATGACGCCCTCATCCATCTCGGTGAGGGTCCATCCCGCTTGGTGGGCGGCCTTCACATGATCGCTAAAGAGGTGAATGTAAGCCTGAATCGAAACCGGGTTGCCATCATGACCGTCGAAGTGTGTGGGCACACCGTTCATGAGGAAGTGCGAGTGATAGCCGACGATGACGAAACTCGCTGCCACTGTGGCCACTCGCGCTGCCTCGGCATAAAGCGGTGCCAGGTCTTCGAGGTGCTCGTCGGCCAGCACTTCGATCACCAAATCATAGGTCTCCGACGGCAACCCGGTCTCCTGGATATCGGCGTGGTATAGCGCGTCGTAGACCTTGCGAGTCTTGGCATGGGCCATCATCTCGGGCGAGAAATCGACGCCCTCGACGAAGTCAGCGCCGTGCGCGCGCAGCCAAGCCCCGATCCGCCCGGTGCCGCAGGCAAGGTCTAGCGCCCGCGAGACGCTCTCCCATGCCACGGTTTCGATTTGCGAGAGCAGCCCAAGATCCATTTCATCACGCACGACCGCATCGTAGGTCTGCGACCATTCGCGATAACCATCGCGCACGGAGAGGGTCGGATAGTTGCGTTTGTCAAACGGCGCGAAATCCATCGTCGTGGCCTCAGTTGAGATTGAGACGCAGCGCGGCCGCGGTCGCCCACGGCGTCAGCGCCAGCGATCCTAGGAACAGACCGCCGAGGATAAGCAAATGCGGTCGCGCGCCCAGCCCGCTAATCGATCCATCGATCGCGGCAACGCCAAAGATGAGAATCGGGATGTAGAGCGGCAATACCAGGATCGTTAGCAGCACGCCACCTCTTCGTATGCCGACCGTAAGGCCAGCGCCGATGGCGCCAATCAGACTGAGCGTCGGCGTTCCCAACGCCATTGCGCTGACCAACGTGAGCAACCCGGCGATTTCCATATTAAGCAGGAGCGCGAGGATTGGTGCCGCGATGATCAATGGCAGGCCGGTGGTTATCCAGTGCGCCGTACACTTTGCGACCACCAACAATTCAAGCGGCAAGGGACCCAGCATGAGGAGGTCGAGACTGCCGTCTTCGTAGTCGGCCTGGAACAACCGGTCGAGTGACAATAGGGCAGCCAACAACGCGGCAACCCAGACGACGCCGGCACTAATGCGACGCAGGATTCCCGCTTCGGGCCCAACCCCGAGCGGAAACAGAATGACCGCCAGCACGAAAAACGCGACCGCTAAGACAACCGCGCCGCCCTGTCGCAATGACAGTCGAATATCGCGGCCGACGATGAGGGCGAACGGTTTCATACCGTCTGTGACTCGCGGCGTCGCGTCAGTTCCAAAACCTCCGCATTCGGGACATCTATATCAATGTGCGTCGCCAGCATGGCCAGGCCGTCGCCATCGAGATGCTGTCGCAGGGCAGCGGTAAATCGCGAAACGCTATCTCGATCGAGTGCGACCGTGGGTTCATCCAGTAACCACAGCGGACTATCGGTGACCCCGAGGCGTGCGAGGCCGAGTCGACGCCGTTCGCCGGCCGATAGAAACCGTGCCGGGATATCGGCCAGTGAATCGAGGCCAAACAGAGTCAGCGCCTGCTCGACCCGGTGGATGGGGTCATCGCTCCGCTCGGTATAGGCGGCCCAGAATTTCAAGTTCTCTCGGACGCTAAACACCGGTTTGATCGCATCAGTGTGCCCGACATAAGTAAGCCGTGCGCGGTGACTGTCGACGTCGATCGGCTTCTCATCCCAAGACAGCGATCCCTCCGCAGCCGCCATGAGGGACGCCGCAATTCTTAGCAGGCTGGATTTTCCCGACCCGTTCGGCCCGCGGAGAATGAGCGCGCTACCGGGCACCACGGCGAACGACAGCTCCGAGAACACCACGCGACCCCCACGTAAGCAGAGGAGATTTTCACCGCGAAACATTCGGCAACATCGCCTCAGTCGGATTCGTCGGGTCGGGCCCGGTGCGAGAGAAATCGATCGGCGGCTTCCTCCCAGGTTGCGTCGAGCACCTGTTTGCCGATGCGGAACTCGTTGGCGATCGCCGCTTCCTCCGCCAGGCCCCATTGTTCGAAAGCCGATTGGCGATCGCCGCGCAGGCAGGCTTGGGGCAGCTCAGCCAGTTCGCGCGCCAGACGCTGTGCTGCTGGAAGCGCTTCATCGTCGGGGACCACGCGGTTGACGAGGCCGATCGCGAGCGCTTCATCTGCCGCCACCGGGCGACCGGTGAGTATCAAGTCGAGAGCGCGGCCCATGCCGATCATGCGCGGCAGCCGTACCGAACCGCCATCGACTAGAGGAATGCCGAATCGTCTGTTCAACACACCCAGGATTGCACCTTCCTCGGCAATCCGCATATCGCACCACAGCGCCAGTTCCAAACCACCGCCGACCGCATAGCCAGCGATCGCACCGATCACAGGTTTGGTAAGCATTAGGCGCGACGGCCCCATCGGGCCGTCGCCGTCGGGCGCAAGCCGACTTTCGGTGCCGTCGCGCCGGACGACCGCCTTGAGATCGGCACCGGCGCAGAAGTGACCATCCGCGCCCGACAGGACCGCGACGCGGGCGTCATCGTCGGCCTCGAACGAACGAAACGCCGCCGAGAGATCTTCAGAATGGGCGCGATCAACGGCGTTTCGCGCTTGCGGCCGATTGATGACCACGGTCGTAACCGCACCGTTCTTCTCAACGTCTATCGACATAAATCTTGCCTCGCCCACCGCCGTTCTCTTGCATAGCGCACTTTGGCCGGCTCGCTATACTATGCGATCCGAATTAGGCCCATCGAATATAAGATCGGGCCCTTGCGGTAACGCCTTACATGGCGTCGCCATATACAACGAACCGAGCGAGGAGACCTACCGTGACGAGCCCGAGCTTGAACAGCTTCAAAACGCGCCGCACGCTGACCGTCGGCAAACGCAAGTACACCTACTTTAGTCTCAAGGCGGCGGAAGAGGCGCGTCTGGGCAAGCTCTCGAGATTGCCGAACTCGCTCAAAGTCCTGATCGAAAATCTACTGCGCCACGAGGACGGACGATCGGTAACCAAGGCGGATATCAAAGCCGCCGGTACCTGGTTGAAGACGAGAAAATCTTCGCTCGAGATTGCCTATCGGCCAGCCCGGGTCTTGATGCAGGATTTCACCGGCGTTCCTGCGGTTGTCGATCTCGCCGCGATGCGCGGTGCCATGAGTAAACTCGGTGGCGATCCAAAAAAGATCAATCCGCTATCACCTGTCGATCTGGTGATCGACCATTCGGTAATGGTCGACAATTTCGGTACCCGTAACGCCTTTAGGGACAATGTCGACCTGGAATATCAGCGTAACGCCGAGCGCTACACATTCCTGCGTTGGGGATCGATGGCGTTCGATAATTTCCGAGTGGTTCCGCCCGGCACCGGCATTTGCCACCAGGTCAACCTTGAATACCTCGCACAGGTGGTGTGGACCAAGCGCGAACACGGGCAGACCTATGCCTACCCCGACACGCTGGTCGGAACCGACAGCCACACGACGATGGTCAACGGGCTCGCGGTATTGGGCTGGGGCGTCGGCGGCATCGAAGCTGAGGCGGCGATGCTCGGCCAGCCTGTATCAATGCGCCTACCCGAGGTCATCGGCTTTAAATTGTCCGGCAAGTTGCGCGACGGTGTCACCGCGACCGACCTCGTGCTCACCGTTACCCAGATGCTGCGCAAGAAAGGCGTGGTCGGGAAGTTCGTCGAGTTTTACGGGCCTGGGCTCAACCAGCTGTCGCTCGCTGATCGTGCGACGCTCGCCAACATGGCGCCGGAATATGGCGCGACCTGCGGTTTCTTCCCGATCGACCAGGAGACGATCAACTACATGAAAGCGACCGGCCGCAAGCCGGCCCAGATTGCGCTGGTAGAGAAATATGCCAAGGCGCAGGGCATGTGGCGGACGTCGAGAACCCCGGATCCCGTATTCACAGATACGCTGTCGCTCGATATCAGAGGCGTCGAGCCTTGCCTGGCAGGGCCCAAGCGCCCGCAAGATCGCGTCACCCTGGCGAAGGCGGCAGGCGAATTCGGCAAGGCGCTGGTTAAGGATTTTGGACGGGCTGGCAAATCCGCCAAGCGCCACCCGGTTAAAGGCACCGATTATGAGCTCGGCGATGGCGATGTTGCGATTGCTGCGATCACGAGTTGCACCAACACCTCCAATCCGAGCGTGATGATCGGTGCCGGTCTTGTCGCCCGCAACGCGGTCAAACGCGGCCTAACGGTCAAACCCTGGGTCAAGACCTCGCTGGCGCCGGGGTCGAAGGTGGTGAGCGATTACCTCAAAAAGGCCGGGGTCCAAAAGGATCTGGATAAACTTGGCTTCAACCTGGTGGGCTACGGGTGCACGACCTGTATCGGCAACTCCGGACCGCTGGCTGATCCCATCGCCGATGTTGTCACCAAGAACGATCTTGTCGTCACGTCGGTGCTGTCGGGCAATCGCAACTTTGAAGGCCGCGTCAGCCCGCACGTTAAGGCCAACTACCTGGCTTCGCCGCCGCTGGTGGTCGCCTACGCGATCGCCGGATCGATGAATATCGATATTAGCAAAGAGCCGATTGGAACCGACCCGAAGGGCAAGCCGGTATATTTGCGCGACATCTGGCCGTCGACACGTGAGGTTCAAGAAACGATGCGCCGGTGTGTGACTGCTGCGATGTTTCGCAAACAATATGGTGCCGTATTCGAGGGCGACCGTGATTGGCGGCGCATCAAGACGAAACACAGCCTCACCTACGCGTGGCCACGGCGCTCAACCTATGTGAAAGAGCCGCCTTATTTTGATGGAATGAAGGACGAACCCGGGACCTTTAGCGACGTCTCCGGAGCACGCGTGCTGGCGCTGCTTGGTGACAGCATCACCACCGATCACATATCGCCGGCCGGTGCGATCAAGGCGGACGGACCGGCGGGTGCCTATCTGGCCAGCAACAAAGTCAAGAACGCTGATTTCAACTCGTTTGGGTCACGCCGCGGCAATCACGAAATCATGATGCGAGGCACGTTTGCCAACATCCGCTTGCGCAACGAAATGGCGCCCGGCACCGAGGGCGGAATCACCCGGCATATGCCGGGCGGCAAGCAGATGTCGATCTACGATGCGGCCATGAAATATGCGGCTTCGTCGACCCCGCTGGTCGTCGTAGGTGGCAAGGAGTATGGCACCGGATCGTCGCGCGATTGGGCGGCCAAGGGGACCGCACTGCTCGGCATCAAAGCCGTCATCACCGAAAGTTTTGAGCGCATCCATCGCTCAAATCTAGTCGGGATGGGCGTCTTGCCGTTGGTCTTTACCGGCGGACAAAGCCGCAACACGTTAAAGCTTGATGGCAGCGAGGTGTTCGACATAACCGGATTGTCTGGCGGAATTACGCCACGCATGAAGGTCGATTGCACGATCACGCGTGCCAATGGCAGGAAGACCACCCTCAAGCTGGTATGCCTGATCGAGACCGTTGACGAGGTCGCCTACTTCCAGAACGGTGGCATCCTTCACTACGTCTTACGAAACCTTTCCCAGGCAGCGTGATTGGTATCAAAAAAAGTATCACAGAGGTTTGATTCGCCGGTTGCCCCGGCGGCAGCTAAGTAGGCTGCATGACAATATTTCTTCGCGCGCTCGCAATATTGGTCGTCGCTGGTGTCACTACCGGCGGCTTCGTCCACCCCGCCACCGCCGGTGAACCCATTGCCGTCGTCGAGCTCTACACCTCGCAAGGGTGTAACTCGTGCCCGCCGGCCGATGAAATGCTGGGTAAGCTTGCCAAGCGCGAAGATGTCGTCGCCTTAAGTCTCCACGTCGATTATTGGGACTATCTTGGTTGGAAGGACACCTTCGGCTCCGCCGAATTTGTTGCGCGCCAGCGCGGCTACGCCCGTGCCAATGGTCGGCGCACCATTTATACACCCGAGTTAGTGGTCGGCGGTAAGGTCCACGTTGTCGGCTCCAACCCAGCTGCGGTGAAGCGTGCGTTGGAGATGGCCCAATCCCGTGCCCGCGATAATCTCGATGTGAGTTTCGTGCGTGACAACGAATATGTGACGGTGAAGGTTGCTGGCACCAGCGGCGATGCGCGGCGCGCGGCGGTCTTGCTGTTCCGCTATGACCACCAAAACGAGGTTGAGATAGAACGCGGCGAGAATGCGGGCAAGACGCTTGCGTACCACAATGTGGTTCGTGAGATCAGACGTCTCGATACCTGGGACGGCAAAGATCTAAGCATCATGCTGCCCGTCAAAGATCTCAAAATGGGCGGTCGTGACGGGTGTGCGGTGATCGTGCAGGAAGAAGGCAACGGATCGATCATCGGTGCCGCGCGCTTGGCGCTCGCGGACTAGTGGATTTCATCCACTAGCCTCCAGCACTTCCGACGCAGGGTCTTGGTCTGCGCCGTTAGGTCTTTCCCTACGCCGCTAAACCCCGAGCCATTACACCGGTAAGACGCCGCGAAAAGCCGGCTGGGTCCGGTAGGGGTTCACCTTCCAAAATCAGTGCTTGTTCAAGCAGAAGTTCGGCCGCATCTGCGAGCGTATCGGCCGCCCCCTCGGTTGAGACAGCTTTCGCCAGAACCTTAATCAGTTCATGGCGCGGATTTATTTCCAGGATGCGCGCTGCGGTTTGATCGAGCTGCTGATGCTGTTTCAGCAATCGCGCCAGGTGCATATCGACATCGCCCTCGTCCGCAACCAGGCAGACGGGGCTCTCGGTAAGTCGTTCCGAGGCGCGAACGTCTTTCACGCGTTCATCGAGGTTGAGCTTCAAGAGCGCGATGAGGGCGTTGACTCCCTCTTCGGCGGCGGCTTCGGGCTGGTCGGTTTGGGCTGCGTCGGTTGCCTCGAATTTGTTCAGATCGATGGTTCCGCGGGTTGCCGAGATCAGCCGCTTGCCCTGATATTCGCCGATCGCGTTAATCCAGAACTCATCGATCGGATCGGTCATCAACAACACTTCGAGCCCCTTGGCCGCGAAGCCCTCGATCTGCGGGCTGCGCCGCAGGCCATCGGCGTCTTCGCCGGAGATGTAGTAAATCTCATCCTGCCCCTCTTTCATCCGGCCGACATAATCCTGTAGCGACACCCACGCGTCGCTTGCGCCGGTTGACCGGAACCGGGCCAGTTCCAGAAGCGCTTCCCTTTGCTCGGTGTCTTCGTAGACGCCTTCCTTAAGGGGCGCGCCGAAATTGTCCCAGAAGGCGAGATACTCTTCGGGTGTTTTTTCCGCCTTCTTTGCAAGTTCCTTCAGCACCCGTTTGACCAGTGCCTTGCGGATCTTGAGCACGACCGGATTGTTTTGCAGCATCTCGCGGCTGATGTTCAGCGAGAGATCTTCGCAATCAACAACGCCGCGCAGAAAACGCAGATAAGAGGGTACGAGCTCTTCGCAATCGTCGGTGATGAATACCCGTTTTACATAAAGTTTGAGGCGGCCCTTGCGTTGTGGGTCGAACAGGTCGAGTGGCCGCGTTGAGGGAACGAACAACAGCAGGGTGTACTCGATCTTGCCCTCAGCCTTGGTGTGGAGCGTGAGCCAGGGATCGTCGAATACATGACCGACGTGGTGATAGAACTCTTTGTATTGCTCGTCGGTGATATCCTTCTTCGGTCTCGTCCATAGCGCCGAAGCGGTATTGAGCGGCGTTGCGGCGTCCGCCGACTCGCTGGCGAGCGTAATTGGCAACGCAATATGATCGGAATAGGTTTTGACGATGTGACGCAATCTGGCGTCTTCGAGAAACTCCTCCTCGCCCTTCTTCAGTTTCAACGACACCGTTGTGCCACGTCCTTCTTGGGTGCCCTCGGTGACCGTAAAGCTGCCCAGTCCGTCGGAGGTCCAAGTCCAGGCTTCGGCCTCGCCGGTCTTGCGGCTCTCAACCGTGACTTCTTTCGCTACGATGAACCCGGAGTAAAAGCCGACGCCGAACTGTCCGATCAGGCTGACGCCATCGGCCTTAGCCTCATCTTCCTCAAGATCCTGGACGAACTGTGTGGTTCCCGAACGCGCAATCGTTCCCAGATTTTCGATCAGTTCATCGCGGCTCATGCCGATCCCGTTGTCGATGACCTTGAGTGTTTTCGTCTTTTGATCGATTTCGATACGGATACGAAAGTCGGGATCGTCGGCGGTTAGCTCCGGCTTGGTCAGGGCCAGGTAGCGCAGCCGGTCGCAGGCGTCGGAGGCGTTGGAAATCAATTCGCGTAAGAAGATCTCCTTCTCGCTGTAGAGCGAGTTGGCGACGATATGCAGCAACTTGCTGACTTCGGCTTGGAAATCAAGCCTCTCTTCGGCCATCTCTGTAGCTCCTGTCAGGTCAATGACGAAGGAAGAGAACGCGAAATAATAACGGCGCGCTCAAGCGCCGATATGGATGGTTAGGCGGGCAACGTCAAGTCAGGTGCTCTGGATCATCTGGATTGCGCCGATTCCGCCGGTCGGTGTGGTTCTTGCGATGCCATAGGAAACGCGCTAGTTACCGCGCACAGCACTGGGCTGCGCGGGCATGGGGATTTTGGCGCCGCGCTTGAAAATTGCGGAGATCCAAATGGCGCGAAATAAGATTGCCCTGATCGGCGGCGGAAATATCGGCGGTACCCTGGCCCACCTGGTTGGGCTTAAGGACCTCGGTGACGTTGTTATTTTCGACATCGTCAAAGGGTTGCCGCAGGGCAAGGCGCTCGATCTTGCGCAGTCGTCGCCGGTCGATGATTTCGACTCGCGGATGGTTGGTGCGCAGAGCTACAGCGCTATCCGCGGTGCCGATGTCGTGATCGTCACCGCAGGCGTGGCACGCAAACCGGGAATGAGCCGCGACGATCTCGTTGGTATCAACACCAAAGTCATTATGTCGGTTGCCGAGGGCATCAAGAAATACTGCCCGGGCGCGTTCGTGATCTGCGTTACCAACCCGCTCGATGCGATGGTATGGGCACTGCGCCAGGCTAGCGGTTTGCCGCCTAACAAAGTTGTCGGTATGGCTGGGGTTCTCGATTCGGCGCGGTTTCGCTACTTCCTCGCCGATGAGTTCAAGGTATCGATCGAAGACGTAACCGCGTCCGTCATGGGCGGGCACGGCGATACGATGGTGCCGCTGGTCCGCCATTCAACGGTCGCCGGAATCCCGCTCAACGATATGATCAAGATGGGCTGGACCACCCGCCAACGGCTCAACGACATCGTCCAGCGAACCCGCGACGGTGGTGCCGAGATCGTCGGTCTACTCAAGACGGGTTCAGCGTTTTACGCCCCCGCGAGTTCGGCAATTCAAATGGCTGAAGCCTATCTCAAAGACAAAAAGCGGGTCTTGCCGTGTGCCGCTTATCTCACCGGACAGTTCGGAGTGCGAGATCTTTATCTTGGCGTCCCTGTGGTAATCGGCGCCGGCGGCGTCGAACGGATTGTAGAAATTGAACTCAATGCTGGCGAAAAGAAAATGCTGAAAAACTCAATCTCGGCGGTTCGCGAGCTGGTTAGCGTGGTCAAGAAGCTTGAGCCGAGCTTGGCCAAAAAAGGGTCAAAGGCGCTGGTCAGGAGTACCCGCCCGCGTCGCGGACGGACAACTGCGCGCCGCCGCGCGCGTCGCTGAGCCACCCATCAAGGTATCGTGATTGTCGTCGGCGTGAGCATGGTTGCGACGGACATCCCGCGGTGTGATAACGCGGTGAGGTAGAAAAATAACTGTGCGCCGGGACGAGGGTTCATGAATATCCACGAACATCAAGCAAAGGCCCTGCTGGCCAAATACGGGGTTGCGATCGCCAAAGGCGGTGTTGCGTTTAGCGCCGACGAAGCGGAGAAAGTTGCCAAAGATCTTGGCGGACCGGTCTGGGTCGTCAAGGCTCAGATTCACGCTGGCGGCCGGGGCAAGGGCGGGGGCGTGAAGATCGTAAAGTCGGTGGACGAGGTAAAGGAAACCGCCAAGCAGATGCTTGGGATGACCCTGATAACGCCGCAAACCGGTCCAGCGGGCAAAGAGGTCAACCGCATCTACATTGAAGAGGGCTGCGACATTGATCGCGAGCTTTATCTCGGCATGCTGTTGGATCGGGCCTCCAGCCGACTGATCATGATGGCGTCGACCGAAGGCGGTATGGAGATCGAGGAAGTCGCTGCCGCGACACCTGAGAAGATCCTGCAGGTTACGATCGATCCGGCGGTCGGAATGCAGGCCTATCACGCACGACAATTGGCCTTCGGACTTGGCCTCCAAGGCAAGCAGGTCAACGCTGCCGTTAAGTTCATGCTGGGCGTCTACGCAGCCTTTACGCAAGCGGACGCGAGCATGATTGAGATCAACCCATTGGTTGTCAGCAAGGGCGGCGACGTCCTCGCGCTCGACGCAAAAATGAATTTCGACGACAACGCGCTTTACCGCCATCCCGACATCGCCGAACTGCGTGACGTCACCGAAGAAGATCCAGCCGAAGCTGAGGCGCTGGAGAACGATCTCAGCTACATCAAGCTCGATGGCAATATCGGCTGCATGGTCAACGGGGCCGGCTTGGCGATGGCCACGATGGACATCATCAAGCTCAACGGCGGCGAACCCGCCAATTTTCTTGACGTTGGTGGGGGCGCAACCGAAGAACGCGTGACTAAAGCGTTCAAGATCATTCTCTCCGATCAAAACGTTGAAGGTATTCTGGTCAATATCTTCGGCGGCATCATGCGGTGCGATGTCATTGCCGAGGGTGTTGTCGCTGCGGCTAAAGAAGTAAGCCTCGATGTGCCCCTGGTCGTACGACTTGAGGGAACCAACGTCGATCTGGGTAAAAAGATACTCGCTGAATCGGGCCTGCCTATTGTTACCGCCGACGATTTGGGCGATGCCGCTGTAAAAGTTGTGGCGGCAGTGCAGGAGGCCGCTTGATGTCGGTTTTGGTCAACGCGCAAACCAAAGTTATCTGCCAGGGGTTTACCGGTGCGCAAGGGACGTTTCATTCCGAGCAGGCGATCGCCTATGGCACCGATATGGTTGGGGGGGTAACGCCGGGTAAGGGTGGTTCGACGCATCTGGATCTTCCGGTTTTCGACACGGTCGCGGAAGCGGTCTCAACGACCGGCGCGAATGCTTCGGTAATCTACGTGCCACCGCCTTTTGCCGCAGACGCGATCCTTGAGGCAATCGATGCTGAGATTCCACTGGCAATTTGCATTACCGAGGGAATTCCGGCGCTCGACATGGTGCGGGTCAAACGCGCGCTTATCGGGTCCAAGACGCGGCTCGTCGGCCCCAACTGCCCCGGTGTGATCACGCCCGACGAATGCAAGATTGGCATCATGCCCGGACATATTCATATGCGCGGCAATGTCGGCATCGTCTCGCGGTCCGGAACGCTCACTTATGAGGCTGTGGCGCAAACGACGGCGGCTGGCCTCGGTCAATCCACATGCATAGGCATCGGCGGCGATCCCGTCGCCGGCACCAATTTTATTGACTGTATTGAACTGTTTCTCGGCGATGACGAAACCGAAGCGATTATTATGATCGGCGAGATCGGTGGCTCCGCTGAAGAAGAAGCGGCAAGCGTGGTCAAAGAAAGCAAAATCAAAAAGCCCGTTGTCGGTTTCATTGCGGGTCAAACGGCACCGCCGGGGCGGCGCATGGGACATGCCGGGGCCATCATTGCTGGGGGTAAAGGCACCGCCGGTGAAAAAATGGACGCCATGAAATCGGCGGGTATTACGGTCGCCGACTCCCCAGCATCGATCGGAACAACGTTGGCGACGGTGTACAAGTAGAGCTCGAACGCAAGCGTTTCGATTTCAGACGAGAGGCGGCGCGGCGCGTGCGCCGATTGACGCATGACCCAAGCGTCGGACGCGACTTCTTTTCTATCCCGCAGCAATAGCGTGTTCGTGGAGCAGCTATACGCGCGCTATCTAAAGAACCCCGCTTCGGTCGATCCGAGCTGGCAGGCCTATTTCGATGAGCTCGGCGATGACGTCGATGACGTTACCGCGGCCCTGCAAGGCGCGAGCTGGGCGCCCACACATACGGTTGCACCGACGCTAGATCTGATTGACGGTGACGAAATGCCTGCCGCGGCTTCCGGCATCGACGCCGAGGCGGCGCGCAGCGCGACGCTCGATTCGGTTCGTGCCCTGATGTTGATCCGGGCCTATCGCGTACGTGGGCATCTGATGGCCGATCTCGATCCTCTTAAGATTGAGGGAGGCGACGCCCATCCGGAACTCGATCCCGCATCTTATGGTTTTACCGACGCCGATCTCGATCGGCCGATCTTTATCGATGGTGTGCTGGGGCTGAACTCGCCGACGATGCGGGAGATCGTTGATGTCGCGCGTCGCACCTATTGCGGCACGATCGGCTATGAGTTCATGCACAATCAGGATGGGGACGAGAAGTCGTGGGTGCAGGTTCGGGTCGAGGGTGATGATTTCCGACAACGCTTCACCAACGAGGGCAAGCGGCGCATTTTCAAACAGTTGATTGAAGCCGAGGAATTCGAGAAATTTCTCCAAACCAAATACACCGGTACCAAACGTTTCGGTGTCGAAGGTGCTGAATCCCTGATCCCCCTGCTTAATGCAGTGATTAAGCGTGCGGCCGAAGTGGGCGTCGAAGAAATTGTCCTGGGAATGCCACACCGTGGCCGGCTCAACGTCTTGGCCAATATCATGTTGAAGCCCTACCAGGCGATCTTTGCCGAATTTCAGGGCGGCGCGGCACATCCTCAGGACATCCAAGGGTCAGGCGACGTCAAATACCATCTCGGCACGTCCGTCGATCGTGACTTCGACGGCACGCATGTTCATCTCTCGCTAACCGCCAATCCCTCGCACCTGGAAGCGGTAAATCCGGTGGTCAACGGCAAGGTACGGGCCAAGCAAGCGCAACGCGGCGATGTCGAGCGCCGCAAGGTCATGTCGATTCTGATGCATGGCGATGCCGCGTTCGCGGGGCAGGGACTGGTAACCGAGACTCTTGGGCTTGCCGAGTTGCGCGGCTACCGGACCGGCGGCACGATCCACATCATCGTTAACAATCAGATCGGGTTCACGACGCGCCCTTCGGATTCGCGGTCCTCACCCTATCCGTCCGATGTCGCCAAGGGGGTTCAATCCCCGATTCTGCACGTTAATGGCGATGATCCCGAGGCGGTCGTGCATGTCGCGCGAATGGCAACTGAATATCGCCAGCAATTTGGTCGCGACGTCGTGGTCGACATGTTCTGTTACCGCCGCGCCGGCCATAACGAGATCGACGAACCCGCATTTACCCAGCCCGCGATGTATCGCCGCATCGCTGAGCTGGCGACAACACGGCAGATCTATCAGAGCAGGCTTATTGACGAAGGTACGCTGACGGCCGACGAGGCCCAGGCCTACCACGCGGAATGCGTGGGTCGGCTGGAAAGCCAATTCCAGACGGCATCGAACTACAAGCCCAACAAGGCGGATTGGTTTGAAGGACGCTGGGCAGGTCTCAGGTTGCCCGATGGCGGCGCCCGGCGCGGAAAAACCGAAGTATCCCTGAAGCGGCTTCGCGAAATCGGCCGCAAGCTGGTCGATGTGCCGGGTGATCTTGCGATCCACCGGACCGTACAGAGAATGCTCGACGCCAAAGCGAAGACGATTGAGTCCGGCAAGGGCATCGATTGGGCGACGGCCGAAGCACTGGCGTTTGGATCTCTGCTGCTCGAGGGGTACCCGGTTCGCCTGAGTGGCCAAGATTCGGGCCGCGGAACGTTCTCACAGCGCCACTCGGTGTGGAGCGATCAGAAGAATGATTCGCGTTATGCGCCGCTCAACAACCTGGCCGACAACCAGGCGCCCTATGAAGTCATCGACAGCATGCTTTCCGAGGCCGGCGTGCTGGGCTTTGAGTATGGCTACAGCCTGGCCGAACCCAACGCGCTGGTCCTTTGGGAAGCGCAGTTCGGCGATTTCGCCAACAGCGCACAGGTAATCGTCGATCAGTTCATCGCCTCGGGCGAAAGCAAGTGGCTGCGCATGTGCGGCCTGGTGATGCTGCTGCCGCACGGGTATGAGGGACAGGGACCCGAACACAGTTCGGCGCGCCTCGAGCGTTACTTGCAACTTTGCGCCGAAGACAACGTGCAGGTTGCCAATTGCACGACGCCGTCGAGCTATTTCCACATTCTGCGACGTCAGTTGCACCGCGAGTTTCGCAAACCGCTGATCTTGATGACGCCAAAGTCGCTGTTGCGGCACAAGATGGCGGTTTCCGAACTCGCCCATATGGGCCCGAAAACGAGCTTCCACCGAGTGTTATGGGACGACGGCAAGCTGCAACCCGACAAGTCCATCAAACGGGTCGTGCTGTGCAGCGGCAAGATTTACTACGACTTGTTTGAAGAGCGAGCCAAGCTGGGGATCGACGACGTCTGCTTCCTGCGCTTGGAGCAACTCTATCCATTCCCCACACAAGCGCTATGCGAGGAGCTATCTCGTTTCAAAAAGGCGGAAATCGTGTGGTGTCAGGAAGAGTCTCAGAACCAGGGCGCTTGGTTCTTCGTGGCGCCGCGCATTGAAGAGGTGCTTGACGAAATCAAAGCGACGCATCGCCGCCCACGTTATGTTGGGCGCCCCGAATCCGCTTCGCCAGCCAGCGGTTTGTTTAGCTCGCACATGGCGGAGCAGCTGAAGGTGGTTCAGGAAGCGATAACCGGCTAACGCAACCAGGAGGTTTCCATGAAAATGGAAATTCGTGTTCCCACCCTCGGCGAATCGATGACCGAAGCAACCGTCGGTCAGTGGTTCAAGGCGGTCGGCGAGACCATCGCCCAGGACGAATCGTTGCTCGAACTCGAAACCGACAAGGTCACGGTTGAAGTGCCGGCGCCGGTAAGCGGTACGCTGACGGAGATGGTTGCCGAGACCGGCGCGACCGTCGAGATCGGTGCTCTGCTTGGCACTGTTGAGGAAGGCGAGTGTGCAATAGGCGGCGAGGCCAAACGCGACACGTCGGGTCCGCCTGCCGGGCCGGTCGCTGCATTGGAAAGCCCGGCACCGTCCGCGACTAAGCCAGCGGTCGAGCTGTCCTTATCACCAGCGGTGAAAAAATTAGTCGACGAGAACAGCCTCGATCCTGCGCAAATATCCGGGTCCGGCAAAGACGGGCGCATCCTCAAGGGTGATGTTGTTGCGCATCTGGAGAGTCGCGCCGCGGCACCACCGGTGCCGCCGGCATCCGCGGCGCCACCAACACCACCAGCGCCATCGGGGCCGCGACCACGCGCCGACCGCGAGGAGAGGGTGCGGATGACGCGTCTGCGGCAACGTATCGCCGAGCGTCTCAAAGAAGCGCAGAACTCGGCCGCCATTCTCACCACCTATAACGAAGTTGATATGGGCCAGGTGATGGCCCTGCGAGCGGAGTATCGCGACGACTTTGAACGCAAACATGGCGTGCGCCTTGGCTTCATGTCGTTCTTCGTCAAGGCATGCGTCGCGGCTCTCAAGGAGATTCCAGCGGTCAATGGCGAAATCGACAGCGGCGATATCATCTATAAAAACTACTACGACATTGGCGTCGCGGTCGGAACGCCTCAGGGACTCGTGGTGCCAGTGGTGCGGGACGCAGATCAGTTGAGTTTTGCGGAATTGGAGAAAACGATTAACGGCCTCGGCGCTCGCGCTCGCGACGGTAAGCTCGCCCTCGACGAGTTGCAGGGCGGCACTTTTAGCCTGTCAAACGGCGGCGTTTACGGATCTCTGATGTCGTCGCCGATCTTGAATCCGCCCCAGTCGGGCATTCTTGGCATGCACAAAATCCAAAAGCGTCCAATGGTGATTGGCGACGAGATCGCGGTGCGCTCGATGATGTATCTCGCCCTCAGCTATGACCACCGCATTATCGACGGACGCGAGGCTGTCACGTTCCTGGTGCGCGTCAAAGAATGCATCGAGGACCCACAGCGACTGCTGCTCGATCTATAGCCGCGATCGATGGGTTCACGACCGCAAGGCGATGGAGGTCCCCGATTTGGCCAAAGACAAATTTGATTTGGAAAAATTCGATTTGGTGGTGATTGGTGGCGGACCCGGCGGTTACGTCGCGGCTATTCGCGCCGCCCAGCTGGGTATGAAAACGGCCTGCGTGGAAAGCCGGGGCGCCCTCGGTGGAACCTGTCTCAATGTCGGCTGCATTCCCTCTAAGGCGCTACTGCAGTCCTCCGAACTGTTCGACGAGGCTGCTCACGGCTTCGCCACCCACGGCATTAACGCCGGGTCGATCAAGCTTGATCTCACGGCGATGATGCAGCGTAAAGATGGCGTGGTTGACGATCTGACCAAGGGGATCGCGTTTCTCCTAAAGAAGAACAAAGTGGCCTACATCGCTGGTTTCGGGGAACTCAAGAGACCTGACTCCGTTGTCGTCAAGCTCTCCAAAGGTGGCACTCAAACGCTCAAGGCCGCGCGCATTCTTATTGCAACGGGATCCGAGGTAACGCCGTTACCGGGGATCCAGATCGACGAGAAGCGCATCGTTTCTTCAACTGGCGGGCTCGAACTCAACAAAGTGCCGAAGCATTTGGTGGTGATCGGCGGCGGCTATATAGGGCTTGAATTGGGCTCGGTGTGGCACCGGCTCGGCTCGAAGGTCACCGTGGTTGAATTCCTCGATCGCATCACCCCCGGAATGGACGGTGAGCTTGGTCGCGAACTTCACAAGGTGTTGACCAAGCAGGGAATGGAATTCCAGCTATCGACGAAGGTGACGTCGGCCGTATCGAGCCGCAGTGGAGTCGATCTGAAACTCGAGCCGTCCGTCGGCGGCAAAGCACAGACGATGAAGGCCGATGTTGTGTTGGTGTCGGTTGGCCGTCGGCCCTTCACCGATGGACTTGGACTCGATGGTTTGGGCGTGAAGCGCGACAAACAGGGCCGCATCGAGGTCGATTCGACGTTCCAAACCAACGTTGCCGGAGTCTACGCAATCGGCGACGTTATCGATGGCCCCATGCTGGCGCATAAGGCTTCTGAGGATGGCATCGTCTGTGTCGAGATGATGGCCGGACAAGCCGGTCACATCGACTACAACTTGGTTCCAGGCGTGGTTTACACGTGGCCCGAAGCAGCCGCGGTGGGCCAAACCGAGGAGCAATTGAAACAGGCTGGAGTCGCTTACAGCGTCGGCAAGTTTCCCTTCATGGCCAATAGCCGCGCTCGGGTTAACGGTTTCACCGACGGCTTCGTCAAGATCCTCGCCGACAAGACAACCGACCGTGTGCTCGGCGTTCACATCATTGGCCCTGATGCCGGGACAATGATTCATGAGGCTGTGGCGGTGATGGCGTTCGGCGGTGCCGCCGAAGACATCGCGCGGACCTCGCACGCCCACCCCACCCTGGCCGAGGGGATGATGGAAGCGGCGCTTAGCGTCGCCGGTCGCGCGATGCATATCTAATCCGAGGCGGCGGTGGCTTTGACCGCATCCAGCGCTTAGCACCCGGCCGATGAGCGACGCCCGTCTGGTTGGCACGCTGTGCCTGGTTCATGCGCTGAGCTTGCTCAGCATGGCCAGCTATCCGGCGTTGCTCCCGACCTTCATCTCGCTGTGGGACCTGACCAACACCGAGGCGGGGTGGATCGCCGGGATCTATTACGCCGGGTACATGATGGCCGTGCCCCTCCTCGCCAGCGCCACCGACCATATCGATGCGCGACGGATTTATCTGGCTGCCAGCGCGGTTACCTGCATCGCGACGTTGGGCTTTGGGTTGTTTGCCGATGGCTTCTGGTCGGCTCTGCTATTCCGGTTTTGCGCCGGAATTGGACTCGCGGGAACCTACATGCCGGGCCTTAAGGCGCTTACCGATCGTTTAAGCGGCGTCAACGAGTCGCGCTACGTCGCTTTCTATACGGCGATCTTCGGCCTCGGCGTCAGCCTCTCCTTCCTAATGTCGGGAGAAGTCGCCGCCTGGCTTGGCTGGCGTGCTGCGTTCCTAACCGGTGCAGCCGGATCAGCGCTGGCGTTCGTCATCTTTGCGGCAGTGGTCGTGCCGCGCGATCAATCCGGTGACCGGCCGGACACCTTAATACTTGATTTTCGTCCGGTGCTGCGTGCCCGCGAAGCAATGGGCTATATGCTCGCCTACGCGGCCCATGCGTGGGAACTCTTTGCGATGCGCGAATGGATGGTCGCATTTCTGACCTTTGCCATCGCCTATCAGGCGTTAAGCGACGTACCGGTTCGCCCGACCGTGATCGTCGCCGTGGTTAATTTGATGGGTTTGTTCTCGAGCATCATCGGCAACGAGTGCGCTGTTCGCTTCGGGCGCCGCCGGCTGATCACCATCGCCATGTGGACGTCGGCAGCGCTGGTTGGCGTTTTGGGTTTCACCGCCGGTTGGCCCTACCTGCTGATTGCTGGCCTATGCGTCATTCACGGCGTTACCGTCTCCACCGATTCGGCTTCGATCACCGCGGGTGCGGTTCAAGCAGCGCTGCGTGGTTACCGTGGAACCACCTTGGCGCTACATTCGACCTTCGGCTTCGGCGCCGGATTCCTCGGGCCGTTAGCGGTTGGCGTCGTGCTCGATGTCACCGGCGGCGAGTCGGTCATGTCGTGGGGACTGGCCCTACTGAGTATGGGTGTGGTTGCCGCGCTCGGGCCCATTGCGCTGGCCCTTGTCCGCGACCGTTCGAAGAGCCGGACGCACGAATAGAGCAAGACCAACTGCTTAAGCAGGCTTGTCGCGTTCTGCGTTCCGCCCCTGCGGATGACGTTGGTCGTAGACCTCGAGCAACCGCTCGGTATCGACCGCGGTATAGCGTTGTGTGGTTGACAGCGACACGTGCCCGAGCAGTTCCTGGATGGTCCTGAGGTCGGCGGCATCGCCACCGCGGGCCAATAGGTGAGTCGCAAAACTGTGGCGCAGCGCATGTGGTGTCGCCGTATCAGGCAAGCCCAACAGACCGCGGAGGCCACGCACCCGGCGTTGAATAATCGCCGGCTGCAGCCGACCGCCTCTGGCACCCACGAACAGTGGCGATTGCGCGCTGCCGGGGTAAGGACATAGCGCGACATAGCGTTCGATTGCCTCCGCTACCGCCGGTAGCAGCGGAACGATGCGCTCTTTGTCACCCTTGCCGCGCACCCGCAATACGTCTCCAATCGGCTGGTCGCCTCGATTAAGCCCGAGGGCCTCTGAGATGCGGAGACCGCAGCCATAGAGAAGGGTCAGCACGGCCGCATCACGCGCTTCGATCCACGGCTCGGAGTCGGGGTCGTCAGGACCGGCGATGACAGCCCGCGCATTCTTGATCGATAACGGTTTCGGGATAGGCGGTGGAATCTTCGGTGAGCGCACCGCGGCGAGCGCGGAGTTTTCGACGTGACCCGATTTGGCGGCACGTTTAAAAAAACCGCGTATGACAGACATCGCCCGAGCCAACGAGGAATGCGCGATTCCGTCCGCCAATCGTTTGGCCATGAATGCTCGAAAATCGGCCGGTTGTAGTTCAGCGAGTTCTGCCAAACGCGGCTGGCCACCGCGATGCTCGCCGATGAAACTCAAAAACTGCGCGAGGTCGCGCGTATAGGCGTTCAAAGTGTGCGCTGAAACCCGACGTTCGGCGTAGAGCCAAGCGTGCCAATCACGCAGCGCCTGCCGAGCGGGTTCGTCGGCGAGAAGTAGCTCTAGGCGGGCAAGTTCAGCCAAGTTTTAATCGAGCGGGCGACGACCCGGCCTAGGAAACACAGAAGCTCGGTCCCTTGGCCGGCGTGGAAGCGCTTTTTCTCGCGCGATCCCATCGCGAGAAGGCAGGCCGGTGCGCGCGGGCCCAAGTCGACCCGGACGATCACGTCGGAATGCACGAGCGGGGCACCGCTTCCATAAATTGCGACTTCACCCTCGATGTCGCCGCGTAGAAGCACTTCACGACTATCGCTCATGATAGCGCCGACGACACCGCGTTCGACGACGTGGACACCCTGTTTTAATCCGGGATGGACATCATCGCCGACCGACTCGATGGCCAGGCTGACCACATCGACATCCAACAATGTCGCGAGATCGGTCGTCACCGCTTCGATAACTTGCTCGAAAGTCTGCGCTTCCAACAACGCCAGCACGGCGGCATGAATCTGGCTCTGGCTCGAAAGGTTGCTGCGGCCGGCGCGTATCAGTTCGCCTTGTAGTGCCTTAAGACGCCCAACCTCACGCTGCAATCGTTCGACCATGAACTGCTGCATGTCGAGAACGTTGTCGCCTTGCTGGTTTGAGGGCGGGAGCAATGTTTGCAGGAGCTCCGGGTTCTCGGCCAGGAAATCCGGATTGCTTCTCAAGAATCCGCGGACTTCGGCCGGGCTCAGCCGCAGGTCGGTAAGCGCCGGAGCGTTTTTTGCGTCGGATGCCATGCCTAATTGAGGATTTTTTGGCCGGTTGACCGCCAGTCCTCGAGAAACGCCTCAAGACCGCGATCGGTGAGCGGATGCGCCGCCAGTTTGCGGAGAACATCGGGTGGAACCGTGCACACATGGGCACCGAGCCGGGCTGCCTCGACAACGTGGCCGGGATGGCGGATTGAGGCCACCAAGATTTCCGTCGTGAAACTTTCGTAGTTGTCGTAGATCGTCTTGATGTCTGCGATTAACGCCATGCCGTCGTGGCTAATGTCGTCCAGCCGCCCAACGAACGGAGATATGAATGCCGCACCGGCTTTTGCGGCAAGCACCGCCTGGCTCGGCGAAAAGCATAACGTAACGTTCACTTTGGTGCCGGCTTGGTTGAGCGTGCGGCAGGCTTTGAGGCCGTCCCATGTCAGCGGAACCTTGACGGTGATATTGCTGGCCAGCGCAGCCAGTTTGCGACCCTCATCGACCATCGCTTCGAAGTCGATCGCGGTGACCTCGGCGCTTACCGGTCCGTCGACGCTGGCACATATATCGCGTAGCACGTCAAAGAAATCACGGCCTGACTTTGCGACCAAAGAGGGATTCGTGGTGACGCCATCGAGCAAGCCGGTTGCTACCAGATCACGAATTTCCCCAATGTCGGCCGTGTCGACGAAGAACTTCATCCAACCACTCACTGACGCCTTGCCAAACCCTTTGCTGCTGCAAACGCGGCATGGAACAGGCATGGAACAGGCGTGGAACTTCGGGCACAGTGTAGCTTATGGTTCCCACGGTTGCTAGCTTCCGGACCCAAAAAACCAAGCGATTCCGGGTGCTTCTACCGTTTGGCTTGGGCCGCGCATACGACTATCGAGCACCCCAGGAATTAGGCATCGAGATTGGCGATGTCGTGGTTGTGCCGCTTGGTCCACGCGAAGTTTATGGCGTGGCCTGGCAGTCGGTAACGGGCGATGAACCCGACGCCATTAGCGAGGATCGCCTCCGCGATATTATCGGACGGCTCGATGTACCGCCGCTGCAAGAACCTCTGCGACGCTTCATCGATTGGGTCGCGGGGTACACCCTGTCTGCGCCGGGCTCGGTGCTTCGCATGGCGGTCAGTGTGCGGGGCGCCTTGGTTGCACCAACCCCGCGGCGTGGCTTGATTGCATCCGGCGAACCACCACCGCGTCTAACGCCCGCGCGCAGCCAAGCGCTGGCCGCCATCGACCCGCAGCGTCCCCCGACCCGGGCCGAACTTGCCCGCGATGCCGGTGTTTCCGCCGCCGTGATCCAGGGCCTGGTTGCCACCGGTGCGCTCACAGAGATTGAGTTGCCGGAGGATGTCGCACACACGCCGCGTGCCCAACCGAGTGGTCAAGCGCCCACCCTTACCGAAGCGCAACACCGAGCCGCCGACAGGTTGACGGCCCACATACGTCAGGGCGGATTTGCGGCAAGCTTGCTTGATGGTGTCACCGGATCGGGAAAAACCGAGGTTTATTTCGAGGCCATCGCCGAAGTGCTTGCGCGCGGCCAACAATGCCTGGTCCTGCTGCCGGAAATCGCTCTGACGGCGCAATGGTTGCGTCGCTTCAAAGCTCGCTTTGGTGTGCGGCCGACCGAGTGGCATTCCGACCTTAAGCAGACTCAACGGCGTCGCAATTGGCGCTCGATTGCCTTCGGCGGTTCGCGAATCGTCGTCGGTGCACGCTCGGCCCTGTTTCTGCCGTTTCGTGAACTGGGCCTGATCGTTGTCGATGAGGAGCATGACACAGCGTTCAAACAAGAAGATGGCGTGATGTACAACGCGCGCGATATGGCCGTGGTACGGGCATCAATCGGTGATTTTCCGGTGATCCTCGCATCGGCAACACCGTCTCTGGAAACGCTCGTCAACGTCGAACGCGAACGTTACGAGCGGCTTGAATTGCCCGATCGCATTGGCCGCGCGGCGCTGCCGGAGATCGCCGCGGTCGACATGCGTGACGAGAAACTCCCTGCGACGAAATGGATCTCCGGCGCGTTGTCCCAGTCTCTCATCGACAATCTCGCCGCCGGCGAGCAGTCCATGCTGTTTTTGAACCGGCGCGGCTACGCCCCGCTCACGTTGTGCCGTGAATGCGGCCACCGGATGTCGTGTCCGAATTGCAGCACCTGGCTGGTTGATCATCGGCTGACGCGCAAATTGCAATGCCACCATTGTGGTTTCACTGTCGCGAAGCCGGACGCGTGCCCGTCCTGCAGCGCCGCTGGCGCATTTGCGGCGTGCGGCCCAGGCGTCGAACGGGTCGCCGAGGAAGTCGCTGAATTGCTCCCCGAAGCGCGCTTGGCGATCATGGCCAGCGATACGATATCGAGCCCGACCCAGGCGGCCGAGTTTATCGACCAGATGGTGAATCTTGAGATTGATATTCTGATTGGCACGCAGATCGTCGCGAAGGGCCATCATTTTCCGATGCTGACCCTGGTCGGCGTGGTGGATGCGGATCTCGGTCTCACCGGTGGCGATCTGCGTGCGGCCGAGCGAACCTATCAATTGCTGGCACAGGTATCGGGACGGGCTGGTCGTGCCGAGCATCCCGGTCGCGTCCTGCTGCAAACCTACGGGCCCGAGCATCCGGTCATGCAAGCTCTTGTCTCGGGGCAGCGCGATCGGTTTATCGCGAGCGAAACCGAGGAGCGCCAACACTTCAAACTTCCGCCATTCGGGCGCCTGGCGGCGATTATTGTCTCCGCACCCGATGAACGCCGGGCCTTGGAAGTTTGCACCGCCCTGGCCAATAGTATTCCCGCCGATCTCGATGGCGCGCGCATCCTTGGTCCGGCACCGGCGCCGCTTTTTCTATTACGCGGGCGCTACCGCTATCGCTTCCTGGTCATGGCTGAACGCCATATCAATGTTCAGAACCTGGTATCCCGGTGGCTGGGCGATTACACCCCGCCCACCCGGGCGCGTGTTCAGATCGATATCGACCCTTATAGTTTCCTTTGAACGTTGCCCGATTTCCTTTGAACGTTATCCGATCGGGTTCGATGCCCCAGGATTCGATGTCCTTCGCTACCCAAGAAAAAAGGCTGGAAAACGCAAGGGTCGAGGGCTGATTTCGGGCCGCCACCCGTCTTGCATGGCATGACGCAGGTATGCTAGATATCGCGCGCTTTCCAGTGGGGCTTTCTGTCGCTCCCGTCACGATTTTGCATAAGAATATCAAACGTTTAGGGACCTTACCCCGGGTGCGTGAGGATCGAATAGGTGGTTGCTGAGACCTCTCCCGTGAGTGGGCTCGCGGGCCGTTATGCAACGGCTCTGTTTGAGCTCGGCCTTGAACAGAAGGCGCTCGATGAAATCGCCGCTGATCTTGCCGCGATCAAAGCAATGATCGCCGACAGCGATGACCTGCGACGCCTGCTAAGAAGCCCGATTTTGACCCGCGATCAGCAACTCGGCGCGCTCCAGGCGATCTTCGCCGCTGCCGGAATCGGCAACCTCACCGAGCGTTTTATCGGCACCGTTGCCAATAACCGGCGTCTTTTCGCGCTCGATCAAATGATCGATATCTTCGATCGGTTGCTGGCCGAGCATCGGGGCGAGATCACCGCGCAAGTCGCGTCCGCCAAGCCGCTCTCCGAGGGTCAGGTGTCGGCGCTGGGCGGCAGCCTGGCCGAGATCATGGGCCAGGAGGTGAAGCTGGACACCGCGGTCGATAGCAGTCTGATTGGCGGCCTCGTTGTGCGGATCGGGTCGCGTATGTTCGATTCGTCGATACGCACCAAGTTGCAGAAACTCGAGTTAGCGATGAAAGGGGTTGCGTGATGGATATCCGCGCCGCCGAGATTTCTTCAATCCTTAAGGAACAGATCTCGAACTTTGGCACCGAGGCCGACGTATCCGAGGTCGGGCAGGTGCTCGAGGTCGGTGATGGCGTAGCCCGGATCTACGGCCTGGACAACGTCCAGGCGGGCGAGCTTGTGGAGTTTGCCAACGGCGTCAAGGGCATGGCCCTCAATCTCGAGAGCGACAATGTCGGTGTCGTTATTTTCGGCGAAGATCGTGGCATCAACGAAGGCGACATCGTTAAGCGCACGGGGGCGATCGTCGATGTTCCGGTCGGCAAGGGCCTGCTGGGGCGGGTCGTCGATCCGCTCGGCAATCCGATTGATGGCAAAGGGCCGATCGAGGGTAAACGTCAGCGTATCGAAGTTAAAGCGCCGGGCATCATCCCGCGCCAATCGGTTCACGAACCGATGCAGACCGGCCTTAAAGCACTCGACAGTCTCGTCCCGGTTGGGCGCGGGCAGCGCGAACTGATTATTGGTGACCGTCAGACCGGCAAAACCGCGGTTGCGATTGATACCATCATCAATCAAAAAGACATCAACGCGAGTGACGATGAGAGCAAGAAGCTCTACTGCATTTACGTCGCGATTGGACAGAAGCGATCCACGGTCGCGCAGGTCGTCAAGACTCTGGCCGATGCCGGCGCCTTGGAATACACGATCGTCGTCTCGGCAACCGCGTCCGAACCGGCACCGTTGTTATACCTGGCACCCTATGCCGGTTGCGCGATGGGCGAGTATTTCCGCGACAACGGGATGCACGGCCTGATCGTTTATGACGATCTATCCAAGCACGCGATCGCCTATCGGCAGATGTCGCTGTTGCTGCGTCGGCCACCGGGCCGCGAAGCATTCCCAGGCGATGTGTTCTATCTGCATTCGCGCCTGCTGGAGCGTGCCGCCAAGATGAGCGAGGCAGAGGGATCGGGCTCGTTGACGGCATTGCCGGTGATTGAGACCCAGGCTAGTGACGTTTCGGCTTATATCCCAACCAACGTTATCTCGATCACGGACGGTCAGATCTTTCTCGAAACCGATCTGTTCTATCAGGGTATTCGCCCCGCGATTAACGTCGGTATCTCGGTCAGCCGGGTTGGCTCGGCCGCGCAAATCAAGGCGATGAAACAGGTCGCCGGATCGATCAAGCTTGAACTCGCGCAGTATCGCGAGATGGCGGCGTTCGCCCAGTTTGCTTCCGACCTTGATCCCACCACGCAGCGTTTGCTGGCGCGCGGCGAGCGCTTAACCGAATTATTGAAGCAGGACCAATATCAGCCGCTGCCGGTCGAAGAGCAGGTGGTATCGATCTTTGCCGGTACGCAAGGGTATCTCGACGGGATCGGGCCGCGCGATGTGACCCGCTTCGAGCAGGAGTTCCTGCGCGAGATGCGCGCGTCGCATGTCGACGTGCTCACAACGATTCGCGAGGAGCAGGCGATTTCGGACGACACCGAAACCAAGCTCAAAGACATCCTTGAGGCCTTCACGAAGTCGTTTGCCTAAGGCCGCGACTGAGCCAAGCTAATGCCGAGCCTTAAAGACCTTCGCAATCGCATCGTCAGCGTCAAGTCGACGCAGAAGATCACCCAGGCGATGAAGATGGTGGCCGCGTCGAAACTACGCCGGGCGCAGGAGCAGGCAGAGGCGTCGCGCCCCTATGCAGTGCGCATGGAGCGGATGATCGCAACCTTGGCCGATTCAATCGCTGATTCTCCAAACGCGCCGCCCATGCTGTCGGGAACGGGCAAGGATGATGTTCATCTGGTGGTCGTCGCGACGGCCGATCGCGGACTGTGCGGCGGCTTTAATTCATCGATCGTGCGCGGCGCGCGGCGTCATATTCACGACCTCCTCAGCACCGGCAAAACCGTCAAGATCATGTGTATCGGCCGTAAGGGCCGAGACCAGTTACGCCGCGAATTTGCCGACCAAATCATTCACGAGGTCGACTTCGCCGGTATCCGCCGATTGACGTTTGATTTCGTGGCGCCGGTCTCCAAAACCATTACCGAGATGTTCGAAGCGGGAGAATTCGACGTCTGCAGCGTGTTCTTCAATCGGTTTCAATCGGTGATCACGCAGGTTTTGACGCACCAGCGGCTGATACCGGCAGAAGTGCCGGCCGTCGACCCGGCCGACGACGCCGCCGCGAGTATTTATTTTGAGCTTGAACCGGGTGAGCCAGAGATCTTGGAGCACCTTCTGCCCCGCAACCTGGCCGTGCAGTTATACCGGGCTTTGTTGGAAAACGCGGCCAGCGAGCAGGGCGCGCGTATGAGCGCAATGGATAGCGCAACGCGCAATGCGGGTGACATGATCGATCGCTTGACCCTCAACTATAATCGGGCGCGTCAGGCAATGATTACCAGTGAGCTGATTGAGATTATCTCCGGCGCCGAAGCGTTGTAGGCGAGCCGAAGAGGAAGACGGGAGTAAGAACGATGGCGACCAATGTTGTCGGACGAGTGAAGCAGATCACGGGCGCGGTGGTCGACGTGGAATTCCCAGGGGGCCACTTGCCGCCGATTCTGAATGCGCTCGAATGCGACAATGGCGGCAACCGGCTGGTCCTTGAAGTGGCCCAGCATCTTGGCGAATCAACTGTGCGCACCATCGCGATGGACACCACCGACGGACTGGTTCGCGGCCACGACGTCACCGACACGGGCGCCGCCATCACGGTTCCGATTGGCCCCGAAACGCTCGGCCGCTTGCTCAACGTCCTCGGTGAGCCGATCGACGGCCGGGGCCCGATTGAAACCAAAGCGCGAGGGCCGATTCACCGGCCGGCGCCCGAATTTGTTGATCAATCGACCGAAACCGAGATCCTGGTTACCGGTATTAAGGTCATCGATCTGCTCGAACCCTATCCCAAGGGCGGCAAGGTCGGATTGTTCGGCGGTGCCGGGGTTGGCAAAACCGTCATCATTCAGGAGTTGATCAACAACATCGCCAAAGCGCATGGCGGCTATTCGGTGTTCGCCGGGGTTGGTGAGCGGACCCGTGAAGGCAACGACCTCTATCATGAGATGATCGAATCAGGCGTGATCAAGCTTGAGGGAGAATCAAAGGCAGCGCTGGTGTTTGGGCAGATGAATGAACCGCCCGGCGCGCGCGCGCGGGTTGGACTGACCGGACTGGCGCTGGCCGAATATTTTCGCGACGAAGAAGGGCAAGACGTGTTGCTCTTCATCGACAATATCTTCCGCTTTACGCAGGCAGGTTCCGAGGTTTCGGCGCTGCTCGGCCGGATACCGAGTGCGGTCGGTTATCAGCCGACCTTGGCAACCGATATGGGTTTGCTCCAGGAACGGATCACCTCGACCAATAAGGGATCGATTACCTCGGTACAGGCGATCTATGTACCGGCCGATGACCTTACCGACCCGGCACCGGCAACGTCCTTTGCCCATCTCGACGCAACCACCGTGCTGAACCGGCAGATTGCCGAACTCGGCATCTACCCGGCGGTCGATCCGCTGGATTCGACGTCGCGCATCCTAGACGCGCGTATTGTTGGTGATGAGCACTACAACGTGGCGCGCGAGGTCCAGCGCATTCTGCAAACCTACAAGGCGCTGCAGGACATTATCGCGATCCTGGGCATGGATGAGCTCAGCGAGGAAGACAGGCTGACGGTGGCGCGCGCGCGTAAAATTCAGCGCTTCCTGTCACAACCGTTCCATGTTGCCGAGGTCTTTACCGGCACACCCGGCCTGTTGGTGCCGCTGGAAGAAACCGTTCGTGGCTTCAAGGAAGTCTGTGACGGCAAGCACGACGATATGCCGGAAGCGGCGTTCTACATGGTCGGCACCATCGACGAGGCCATCGAGAAGGCCAAGAAAATGGCAGCCGAGGCCGCTTAGTCGGGCACCCGCATGGCCGACAAACTGAGCTTCGATCTGGTCTCCCCGGACCGCCTGCTGGTCTCAACCGAGGCCGATATGGTGGTCGTGCCGGGAACCGAAGGGGATTTCGGCGCCATGATCGGGCATCAACCCCTGATCTCGGCCTTGCGTCCGGGCATTGTCGAGATCCATGAGGGCAGCACCGTCAGCGAACGGTTCTTCGTGCGCGGTGGCTTTGTCGAGGTAACGACCGAGCGTTGCACGGTTCTTGCCGAGGAAGCCATTCCGGTTTCGGAACTCGATCGGGCCGAGATCGAACAGCGCATCAAGACCGTTGAAGAAGACCTCGTCGATGCCAAGACCGATGATGCACGCCATAACGCCGACCATGAAATTCGCACGCTCAACGAGCTCTTGGCGGCAGCGACCTGACCGCCTCAATCGTCCCCTAAATAGCTGATATTAGTGATATAAATCATCACGCTGGAATGTGGTGGTGAGAATTATTAATATCTCCTCGCGCAAAGCGCCCGGTCCTTGAGGGAGAACAACGTGGGACGGCAATGGACGCTTGATGACATCGCGTGGCAGGCGTTCGACTCGCAAAAGGTCGATCCCGACGTGCTCCTCGCCGTCAAAGCCGCGTCGATGGTCGAGAGCCACAGTGATGACTACGTGGTCTATCTGTGCCACGTGTTTCACGACGATCCCGAATTTCAAAAAGATGTAGAGCGCTGGGGCCGCGAAGAACTCCAGCACGGCAGCGCCCTGCGACGCTGGGCTGAGTTCGCCGATCCCAATTGGGATTTCGCGTCGGCGTTTGCACGCTTCAAAAAGGGTCACGTGCTGCCGCTGGACGCCACCGAATCGATTCGGGGCTCGCGCACCAGTGAGTTGGTCGCACGCTGTGTCGTTGAAGTTGGCACCAGTTCGTTTTACAGCGCCCTGCATGACGCCGTCGACGAGCCCGTTCTGAAACAGATTTGCGGCAATATCGCGGCTGACGAATTCCGCCACTACAAGCTCTTCTACAAGAATTCCAAGCACTATCGCGGGCTCGAAAAATCGAGCCTATTGGCGCGGCTTTGGGTCGCATTATCGCGGTTGTGGGAGAGCGACGACGACGAATTGGCCTACGCATTCTATTGCGGTTCGGGTGACGATCGGCCCTATGATCGTGAGACCTATTACCGCGCCTATGCCGGGCGCGCCTACTGCCACTACCGGTTCGTCCACGTTGCGCATGCGGTCAACATGGTGTTGAAAGCAATCGGCATTAGCCCCCAGAGCCGTTTCGCCAGCGCGACCGTTCGCTTGGGTTGGCGGCTTTTCCAGTTCCGTGCGCGCCAGTTTCAGGCCGCGGTCGCCTAGACCGACGACCGGCGCCTGCGCAGACCGCGCAAGATGTTTAGGTTGGTCGACCGAGGCCGTCGATCAACCCGGCGAACTCTACCAGCAAGGCTTCGTAAACCGCCTTTTTGAACGGCACGATCACCTCGGGAAGCAGCGCCGGCTCGAGCCATCGCCAGTGATCGAATTCAGTATGCGCGCCGCGATCCAGATTGATCTCGCTGTCGTCGCCGAGAAAGCGGACCGCAAACCACTTCTGCGTTTGCCCGCGGTAGCGTCCCTGCCATACCCGGCCGACCAGATCCGATGGCAATTCGTAGTCCAACCATCCTGGTGTCTCACCGATGATCGCAACATTGGCCGTTCCGATTTCTTCTTCAAGCTCGCGCACGGCTGCCTGCCGCGGGGTCTCGCCGGCATCGATCCCGCCTTGCGGCATTTGCCAGGCATCGCTGGTCCGGTCGCTGCGTTGCGCGACGAGAACACGGCCGTCGTCGTTGAGAACCATGATTCCGACGCACCGGCGTAGCGGCAGCGCCGCGGTAACCTCGGTCGGCCGCGATGTCACCGGGCTCAGCCCGCTGTTGTTGCGGCTTGGGTCGAGGGTCGTCGCTGCGAGCGATGAATACGATCGACGATCGCCGAAATCGGCGCCAGTTCGATCCCCTTTTGTGCGAGCGAGGGAATCCAGGCAGCGAGACGCTCGATCGTGACCGGGAACGGATAACCGATTCCGACGGCAATGCTACCGCGACGCGCGATTTGTTCGAGTTCGAGCAACTGGGCATCGATCGCGACGCGCGACGCACGCCGATCGACGAATCGATCGCTAACGGCGATCGGAAGTCCCATTTCCACGCCCAGCCGGGCGGCGACGCTATCGCGCGTCGCGCCGGTGTCGAGGAACAACAGCCCGCGCTGCTTCAATTCCGTCAAAATCGGTCGCAGGTGATCCGGCGAGGTTGTGAATTTTGAACCCATAAAGCTGGTGACGCCGACATAGCCGGCAAACCGGCTTAGCAGCCACTCCATGCGATCGATGTTTTCGGCCGGCGATAGCGAGGTGAGCAGGGTATGCGGGCCGGGATCGTTGGCCGGGTAACTCAGCGGTTCCATGGGCAACTGCAGCATGACTTCATGCCCTGCGGCCCGCGCGCCGGAGATCCACTTTGGCAGATCCGGCGCATAAGCCGCGAACGACAGCGTCACCTCGCCGGGAAGTTGTTGGATAGCCGCGTTGGTGGCTGACTGGCTCATGCCCATACCGCCGAGGATGATCGCGATCAGCGTTTTGTCCGGGTTGTCATCGCGGAACGGGCGCGCATAGACGCGCCACGCCTGACGGCCGTCGGCCGAGATTACCGGCAGCGGCCCTTTCGGTGTGTCGGTAATGATCGCCGGATCCGGCACCGGCGCCATCACGACTTTGCCTGAGCGATCGTTGGTCGGTGGTGTCGATTCGGTCGTCGATTCCGTCGTCTGTGAAGCTTCTTCCTTGATGTCGTCCTGCGTAATGTCGGGAGCGAGCGCTGCGGTCTCGGTCGGTGCGTCGTCGGTAGCAATGTCCGGCGCTATGTTGCTGCCAGACGATTGGGCGGCCGCGGAGGTGTCGGACGCAATGTCGGGCTTGATCGCAGCCGCCATGCTCGGTTTCACTTGTGTCGGCTTGTCCGAGGCTATGTCGGGTTTAACCGCGGCGGCTGCCATCAGGGTTTTCGCCGCGGGCCCTTGTGCCATCGCCTGCGAGTCGGTCGTCGTCGCGGCCGTAGATTTTGGATCCTCGGTCTCGGCCGCTGCAATTGCCGGCGCCATTTTCGCCGCCATCTTGGTGGCGGCGCTATCGGCAACCGCGATTTCGGGCTGTACGGAACCGCCGCCGCCCGACATGGTCGGTTTTGCCGCCACCGAGTCATCGGCGGCAATATCGGGTTGGATGGACGTGGCGGGCTCGGCTTCAGCCATCGGCGCCTGATCTTCGGCCCCATCAGGTTTGGCCCCATCAGTTTTGGCGATGTCCGGTTCGATTCCGCCACTTGCCGCAATCGTCCGCCGATCTTCGCGTTTGCCAATTTCCGCCGGCGCCGGGGGCATGCTTGGTGACATGCTCCCGGTCGTGCTGGGCGCCGCCGGTTGGTCGGTCGACTTGGACGACCCGACGTCCGCAACGTCAGTGGTCCCGGGTTCTTCGTCGAGGCCTTCAGGTTCGTAGGTAACCGCCGCCCAACCGATCATTGCGGCAAAGATAGCCGCCACGGATAGCGATGTAATCGCCAGCGCTGAGGGGCGGAACCGGGCTCCCGATGGCGTCGGTTTGGGTGGTGACGGTCGGCGTCGAGCCCCGCGTTTTTCTCGTTCCGCGGGTCGTTTTGCCACTCTGTGCTCTCGCGGTCTTTCCCGGGCGCGCCCTAATTGGCGCTCGCCCCGCGGCTGCCGTAAAGCGCCAGCGCGTGCATAAGATCGACCGCGCGCGTTAGCTGATAATCTTCCGGTGTGTCGTTCGCCTTATCATCGGCCGCATTCTTGTCATCGCCGTTACCTTCTCCCTGGCCGGCAAGGTGGCCGCGCAACGACGCCTCGCTGCGCGACGGTCCGGTATCGAGGAGTTCAAGACGCGCGCGCGGAACGAAAATATCGGGATCGATGCCGGTCGCCTGGATCGACCTGCCGGACGGCGTGTAGTACCGCGACGTGGTTAGGCGAAGCGCCCCATGCGGGCCGAGCGGCATGATCGTTTGCACCGATCCTTTGCCAAACGATTTGGTGCCAAGAATAATCGCCCGTTTATGGTCCTGAAGGGCGCCGGCAACAATCTCGGAGGCAGACGCGGAGCCGCCGTCGATCAAGACGATAATCGGTTTCCCGTCGACGAGGTCACCGCCGCGAGCGTTGTAGCGCTTGGAGTCCTGGGCTCGCCGGCCCCGGGTCGAAACGATTTCACCCCGCGTGAGGAATGCGTCCGATACCGCGACCGCTTGATCGAGCAAGCCGCCCGGATTGCTGCGTAGATCGAGGATAAGGCCCTCCATCCCCTTGCCGATCTTCTCCCGGATTTCCCCGATTGCTTTCCTCAGGCCAGGTTCGGTTTGCTCCGTGAAGGAAGAAATCCGGATATAGGCGACGCTGCCTTCGGCCCGCCCACGTACCGAGCGAACCGGAATGACCCCGCGCTTGATCGTAATCTTGAGCGGTTTTTCCGAACCCACACGAGCGACGGTAAGGGTGATGTCGGTATTGATCGGTCCGCGCATTTTGTCGACGGCGTCGCGCAACGTAAGCCCGAGCACCGGTTCGTCGTCGAGGTGGGTGATCAGATCCCCGGGTTTGACCCCGGCGCGGAAGGCCGGCGTGTCCTCGATTGGAGAAATAACCTTAACGAAACCGTTCTCCATACTGACTTCAATGCCAAGGCCGCCAAACTCCCCGCGGGTGGTTTCCTGCATGAGGCGATAGGTATCGGCGTTCAGGTAGGAGGAATGCGGATCCAGCGAGGACAACATACCCTTGATAGCGGCCTCGATCAGATCCTTGTCGGTGACGTCGACGACATAATCCGCCCGCACTCGCTCGAACACGTCTCCAAACAAGTTTAGTTGCCGGTAGGTATCCGAACTTTCGGAAAAACCAGGAGCCGGAGCGGCGACGATCAAAATACCGGCGATGCCGGCAAGCAATGCCCTGCGCATTATCCACTTACCTCGTGTTCGAGTGCCGCGAGCCACGGTAGCGGGTCGAATGGCGCACCGTTGCGACGCATTTCAACATACAAGATCGGATTATTGCTGCTCTCTCCCGTCATCCGTCCTACGGGTTCTCCAGAGAGCAGCATTTGCCCGACGGTCACATCTATGCGGGACAAACCCGCAACAAGCGTATGATATCCCTCGCCATGGGCGATTATCAAGAGTTGCCCATAGCTGCGGAAGGGTCCCGCGAACACGATTTCGCCATCATGTGGTGCCAACACCTGCGCCCCGGCGAGGGTGGCAATCCGAATGCCCTTGGTGCGGGCTCGGCCGCCATCAGGTTGATCAAAACCACTTAGAATGCTGCCCTGCGCCGGAAATGGCATGCGACCGCGCGCCGATTGGAAGGTCTGCGGCTTGCGTCGCTTAGGTGCGGCCCGCGGTTTGGGCACGGCGCCGTTGCCGGGCGGCGTCCACGCTGCGGTTTCCGTCCGCTTTGTTTGCGCATCAGCCTCGATCTTTCGCTCGGCCTCCTTGAGGGCTTTTCTTTCGGCGACACGCTTGGCCTCGAGTGTCGCGATCAGTCCCCGCAGAGATTTTGCTTCGCCGGCCAATTGTGCCTGGCGGCCGGCTTCGCGCTTCGCACTCGAAGTCAGGCGCGCTTGTGCCTTGCCCTTGCGGGCAATCAGCTGGTCGAGGTCGCGGCGTTCGCGTTCGAGCGAGGCCGAATTGGTGGCGAGATCTTCCTTCTTGGCGGCGATCTCGGTGCGTAATTTGCGCAGCGCATCGAGTTGTGCGCCGAGTCGGCGGGCGTCGGCCTCGAGGCGTCGGGAGAGGCTGCCGATAAGGATCGAGCTGCGCACCGAATCAACCGCCGCGGCCGGGCTGGCCAGCAGCGCCTCGGGCGGTTTTCGTGCAATGCGTTGGAGCGCCGCGAGCGACGCCGCGAGCTCCTCGCGTCGCCCCGCCAGCGCACGTTCGCGTGCGGCCGCCTCGCGGCGATAAGCGCCGAGCTGTCTTCCAAGAGCGGCGATCTTGGCTTCGCGGCGCCGTTCAAGCCGCGCTTTTTGCACGGATTCACGACGTAGTTGTTCGATTTCGGCCTGATAATCGCTGGCGTCGCGGGCTGATCGCTGCTCACGCGCGCGACTGTCCTTGATCGCCTTTTCTATTTTCAAGAGCTGCTGCTGCGTGCCATCCGCGGCATTCGCCGGCGCCATGGTCATGGCGCCAAGCGCGATCATGGCGATCACTGTTGGCCGGCTACGCAATGGCTTGACGTTCATTGGCGGCAGGCGCGGGTGTGCCGGCCTTGATCAGCGACCGGCCGGTCATCTCGTCCGATTGGGGAATACCCAGGAGGGCGAGAACCGTTGGGGCAACGTCGGCCAGTCGACCTTCCGTCAGCGCCAAATCCCGGGCCGGCGCATTGACGATTAGGCAAGGCACGAGTTCGGTGGTGTGCGCAGTGTGGGCTTGTGCGGTTTGGGGATCGAACATCCGTTCGGCGTTGCCGTGATCGGCCGTTACGATCAATGTCCCGCCGCTCTGCACGACGGCGTCCGAGATCCGGCCGACGCAGGTGTCGACGGCCTCGACCGCGTGGATCGCGGCGTCGAGGCTCCCGGTGTGCCCGACCATATCGGTGTTGGCATAATTAACGAGGATGAAATCGAAGCGCGCACGTTGGATCGCGTCGACCAGTTGATCAGTGACCTCGAACGCGGACATCTCAGGCTGGAGGTCGTAGGTGGCGACTTTTGGCGACGGCACTAGGATACGGTCCTCGCCCGCGAAGGGGTCTTCGACACCGCCGTTGAAAAAGAACGTCACGTGCGCGTACTTCTCGGTCTCGGCAATCCGAAGCTGGCGCAATCCCTGGGCCGCGACGACTTCGCCAAGCGAGGCTGGCAGCGCGACCGGCGGCAATAGCGCCGTCAATTGGCGGTTGAGAGCGGCTGAGTAGGAGACCAAGCCGACCGAACTGGCAAAGTCGATCATCCGGGTTCGTTGGAACCCGTCGAACGATGGATCGACCAGCGCCGAGAGGATTTCCCGCGCCCGGTCGGACCGGAAATTCATCATCACGAGGCCGTCGCCGGCGGCCATTCCCGCGTAGCCGCCGATCGCCGCGGGGACGATGAATTCGTCTGTGAGTCCGGCGTCGTATGCCGCCGTCACGGCCGCGGCCGGGTCATCGGCGTGATCGCCCTCGCCCAATGCGATGACCCGATAGGCGGGCTCGACCCGCTCCCAGCGCTGGTCACGGTCCATCGCATAATAGCGACCGCACACGCTCGCCACGGTAACCCCGGATTCGGGCAATGCGGCGAGGAACTCGGTTAGGTATCCCTGGGCGCTTTTGGGAGGTGTGTCGCGGCCATCGAGAAATGCATGAATGGCAACCGCAACACCGCGGGCTGCAACCTCTCGCGCGAACGCGGCAATCTGCGCTTGATGGGCATGGACACCGCCGGGTGACAGCAACCCGAGGACGTGGCAGGTCCCCCCGCTCTTCCTCAACGCGCCGATCAAATCGGCGAAAACGGTGGTTTCGAACAGCGAACCGTCGGCGATCGCGGCATCGACTCGCGGCAAATCCTGAACCACGACACGGCCCGCGCCGAGGTTCATATGGCCGACCTCGGAGTTCCCCATCTGACCGCGCGGTAGTCCGACATCGCTGGACGACGCGTTCAGAAGGACATGCGGCGAGGTTGCGAAGAGGTGGTCCAATGACGGTGTGCGCGCCAGCGCAATCGCGTTGTGGTCGCTTTCCTCGCGATGTCCCCAACCATCAAGAACGCAAAGAATAACTGGCTTTGGCCGGTTCGTTGCCACCATTGCGGCGTTATAACCCCGGTCGACGGGACTGGCTAGCTGGATCGGTGGCCGGCCCATCGGTCGAACCCATAATCATTCGCGATGATAGGGGTGGCCGGTCGAGATCGTGTAGGCCCGGTAGAGTTGCTCTGCCAACATCGCGCGCACGAGGAAATGCGGCCAGGTTTGTCGGCCGAACGCGATTAGCCCGGCCGTATCGGCCTTGATCTCGGCAGCCAGGCCGTCGGCCCCGCCGATCAGGAACGCGAGCTCCTGGACGCCGGCGTCCCGCCACCGCTCAAGCCGGGCGGCAAACTTGCGGCTGGAGAGCTGATCTCCTGTTTCATCGAGGGCAACCACGCTCGCCCCTTTAGGAATGACGGCAGCCAGCGCCTTGGCTTCGTTTCGTAAGCGCTCTGCCGCCGAAGAGCCGCGACCGTTACCGATTTCTCGCAGCGTCACCGGCCACTTCAGACGCTTGGCATAATCATCGAACAGCGTCTTTTGAGGGCCTGATTTTAGGCGACCCACGGCTGCAATCGTTATTTTCATGGCGTTGTCGGCCGCAGCGCCGAGGCGTTAGCGGCTCGAAACCGACGGGCTCGAACAGGCGCGCAAGTCAGACCGCGACTTGCTCGGCTGAGAAGTCAACGGTCCACATTTTTTCAATATTGTAGAAGCGCCGAACTTCAGGTCGAAACAAATGGACGACCACGTCGCCGGCATCGACCAGTACCCAATCGCAGGTTTCCTGCCCCTCGACGGTCGGCATACGCCGCAGGACTTTCTTAATGTCCTTCCGCAACCGTTCGGTCAGCGCATTTATCTGCCGCTGCGAACCGCCGCAGGCAACCATCATGAAATCGGCCATCGTCGACTTGCCGAGCAGGTCTATGGTCGCAATATCTTGCGCTTTACCGTCGCTGAGGGATTGTTCGATAAGGTTGCGCAGCGCGATCGCTTCGGTTGAATGCTGCTGGGGGTCGCCGGTTGGGTCGGCGGAAGCTGAGCGTCCTATGATCGGGCCTCCCTTGAGATTGTCATGATGGGATGGCGTCACCGCGTTGCCCGCGGATCGCCGTCGCCGAGCGCGGATCACGCGCGCGGTCGAGAAATACCCATGCGGGCGGGGTCAGGCTCGCCAACTGGCGAGCCAGACGCGGATGAATACGAGCGCCTCTAAAGCGGCGTGCGGCTTTTCCCTGCAAAGCCCGTAAAGAATAGGTGGGCCGATCAAACACCGCAATGGGCACGGACTCGAAGATATCGGGCCAGCGCCGCCAGTTCGGCACTTGCAGCAGATTGTCCGCACCCATAATCCAGACGAACCGCATGCGGCGATGGGTGGCTGTCAGCGCCTGCAGTGTATCGGCGGTATAGCGGGTGCCGAGGCTGGCTTCGATTTCGCTCACCCGAATAAGGGGATGGCGGGCGACCACGCGGGCCTGCTTTGTACGGTCCGCGAACGGCGCCATGTCGCGACTCGGTTTCAGCGGATTCTGGGGCGAGACCAGCCACCACACTTGATCGAGCCCGAGCAGTTCGAGAGCCAACAGGCTGATGTGCCGGTGGCCTTCGTGGGCAGGATTGAACGAGCCGCCCAGCAGACCGATCCGCCGGTCGCCGTGGATGGCGAAGGCAGGATCGCGGTGGCCGAGAACGCCGGCGCTGTTCAAATTGGAATTGACCCGGATGGGTCAAACCATCCTCGCGGGGCGCTCGCAGCAATGGGGTGAGTCAGGGTCGTACCTGACCGGAGCCGCGGACGACATATTTGAGGCTGGTCAGTTGCTCGACGCCAACCGGTCCGCGGGCATGAAACTTGCTGGTCGAAATGCCGATCTCAGCGCCCATCCCGAATTCGCCGCCGTCGGCATACTGGGTTGACGCATTGTGAAGAACGATTCCGCTATCGATTTCGCCGAGAAATTTTTCCGCCGCGCCGGCATCCTCGGTGATGATGCTTTCGGTGTGATGTGAGCTGTGGTCGTGGATATGCGCGATCGCGTCGTCGACACCATCGACAATTTTTACCGAGATGATCGCATCGAGATATTCGGTGCCCCAATCCGCCGCGCTGGCCGGCACGACTCGCTGATCGAGATCGCAGGTTTCGGCATCGCCGCGGATCTCGCAGCCGGCCCCGATCAGATCGTCGAGGATGGCCGGCAGGTGGGTTGGCACGACGGGTCGGTCGATCAGCAATGATTCGGCGGCGCCGCAAATGCCGGTTCGTCGGAGCTTGGCGTTGTGAACAATATTGACCGCCATGTCGAGATTTGCCGCGCGGTCGACATAGACGTGGCAGTTGCCGTCGAGGTGCGAGATCACCGGGATCCGGCTTTCGTCGCGTACTCGTTCGATCAGCGACCGCCCGCCGCGGGGCACGATAACGTCGACATAGTCGCTCATCCGCAACAACTCACCCACCGCCGCACGATCGCGGGTCGGCACCAGCTGCACCGCCGCTACCGGCAGGCCGGCCGCATTGAGCCCATGCGCCAGGCAGGCGTGGATCGCATGTGACGAGTGATAACTTTCAGAGCCGCCCCGCAGGATCACCGCGTTGCCCGATTTGATACACAACGCGCCGGCGTCGGCGGTTACGTTGGGGCGTGATTCGTAGATGATGCCGATGACGCCGAGCGGCACGCGGACGCGGCTGATGGCCAATCCGTTGGGTCGCTCCCAGCTATCAATAATTGAGTCGATCGGATCATCGAGTTCGGCCACTTCTTCGAGGCCGTGCGCCATCGCCTCGATGCGATCGATGGTAAGGACGAGCCGGTCGCGCATGGCGGCGTTAAGATCGGCGGCTTCGTCGAGGTCACGCTGATTGGCGCCGAGCAGTTCATCGCGTTGTTCGTGCAGCGCCTCGGCAGCAGCGCGCAAGGCTGCATTTTTGTCTGCGGTCGGTGCTCTGGAAAGCGCGGTCGCGGCACTGCGCGCGGCACGGCCGAGTGCAATCATCTCCGCATGGAGATCGCGTTCCCCAATGTTTGAAGCGCTGTCCTCGGCGACTGCCATGACTAAACCGTAATTCCTCCCAAGGTGCAGAGCACGGGGCGACCTACACAAGCACGAGATCGTCGCGATGGATCATTTCGTCGCGGCCACGGTAGCCCAGAAGGGTCTCTATTTCACCGCTTTTGTGGCCCATGATCCGGCGCGAATCCTCGGCTGAATAAGCACATAGTCCGCGCGCGATCTCCCGCCCATCGCCATCGAGAACCGCAACCGCGTCGCCCCGGTCAAAGCTCCCGTCGACCGATCTGACGCCCGCGGGCAGCAGGCTTTTTCCCGAACTCAGCGCCCGCGCCGCGCCGCCGTCGATCGTCAAGGTTCCGGCCGGCGTCAGGGTGCCGGCGATCCACTGTTTGCGTGCGTTTCTTGGCGACGAACTGGCGACGAACCATGTGCAGCGCGCCCCGGTTTCGATCTCGCGTAGGGGAAACGCCGGCTTACCATCGGCGATCATCATGTGACAGCCGGCGCCCAGCGCGATCTTGGCCGCCTGCAGTTTGGTGATCATCCCACCCGAGCTATAGCCCGGGCGCAGATCGCCGGCGGCCGCTTCAATCTCAGGGGTGATTGCCAATACCTCGGGGATTGGGGCGGCATTGGAATCGGTGTCGGGATCGGCGGTGTAGAGCCCGTCGATGTCGGACAGCAGTACCAGACAATCAGCATCGACCATCTGCGCGACACGCGCGGCCAGGCGGTCGTTGTCGCCGAAGCGGATCTCGGTTGTCGCCACCGTGTCGTTTTCATTGATCACCGGCACGGCGCCATGCTGGAGCAGCCGGTTGATAGTGTTGCGCGCGTTGAGGTGGCGCCGGCGTTCCTCGGTATCGCCGATCGTGACCAGAATCTGCGCCACACTCACATCGTGTTTGGCGAGGGCTTCCTGATAGGCATGGGCGAGCCGGATTTGACCGGCCGCGGCAGCGGCCTGGCTGTCTTCGAGGCGCAGCGGACCGTCGGCGAGACCAATCAGGCTGCGGCCGAGCGCGATCGCGCCTGACGATACGATCACCACGTCCTGGCCCCGAGCGCGACAACGGGCCACGTCGGCGGCCAAGGCATCGAGCCAGTCGTTGCGGAGCCGACCGCTGTCGGGGTCGACCAGCAGCAGCGAACCGATCTTGACGACCAACCGGCGGACATCGGCGATCGAGCGGCTCATCGCGCGCCGCCCGGCACGTATTCACGTGGCGCTGCCTCGACAGCCGGCGCCCGTGCAGCTCGGATCTGTTCGTGCAGCGTGCGCAGCATTTCATCACGACCAAGGCCGCTGACGCCCGACAATCGCCGCACATCGGCGCTGCTCGCGCGCGCCAACGCCGCTGATTTTTCGGCGATGGCATCCTCGGTGAGAGCATCGCATTTGTTGAGCGCAACGATCTCGGGCTTGTCGGCAAGGCTGCTGGCATAGGCGTTCACCTCGTGGCGAACCGTGTGATAGGCCGCGCCGACATCGTCGAGCGTTCCGTCCACCAGGTGGAGCAGCGCACTGCACCGTTCGACATGGCCGAGGAAGCGATCGCCGAGGCCGGAGCCCTCGTGCGCGCCCTCGATCAGCCCCGGGATGTCGGCGATCACGAAGTCATTGTCGTCGATCACGACAACGCCGAGGTTCGGGACCAGGGTCGTAAACGGATAATCCGCGATCTTTGGCCGCGCCCGGCTCACCGCCGCAAGAAAGGTCGACTTACCGGCGTTGGGCAGGCCGATGATGCCAACGTCGGCAATCAGCTTGAGCCGCAGGATCAGGATGTGCCCTTCCCCGGGCCACCCGGGATCGGCGCGCCGCGGCGCTTGATTGGTCGAGCTTTTGAAGTGGGCGTTGCCGTGGCCGCCGTCGCCGCCGAGGGCAAGCCGCACCCGCCGGCCCAAGGTGTCGAGGTCGTACAGCAGCGTTTCGGAATCCTCGGCCAGAATCTGAGTGCCGGTCGGCACCTTGATCTCGACCTCGGGCGCGCTGGCGCCGGTGCGGTCGTTGCCTTCGCCGGGCGCCCCGTTCTTGGCCGTGACGTGCTGCTGGAAGCGAAAGTCGATCAGGGTGTTGAGGTTATCGACCGCGACCGCATAAACGTCGCCACCACGCCCGCCATTGCCGCCATTGGGACCGCCTCTGGCGATGTGTTTCTCGCGGCGAAAACTGAGGCAGCCGGGGCCGCCATTGCCCGATTTGACGTAGATTTTGGCTTGATCGAGAAATTTCATGGCTGTGCGGGATGATGCCGGCAGCGCCGGTCGGTCATCGACCTCTGTCGTCGCCCTCTACATCCACTAGAACCGTCCACATACGAAAAAGGGGAATGGAAGCCATTCCCCTCACCCTGAGTCTGGCTCACATACTCGCTATGAGGTGCTCGGCTCTACCGATACCACCGTCCGACTGCGGTGCGGTCCATTCTTCTTGAAGGCGACCTGGCCTTCGACCAGTGCATAAATCGTGTGATCTTTGCCAAGGCCGACATTGCGGCCCGGGTGCCACTTGGTGCCGCGCTGGCGCACAATAATATTGCCGGGAATGACCGCCTCGCCGCCATATTTCTTGATGCCAAGGCGGCGGCCTGCCGAATCGCGCCCGTTGCGCGAGCTGCCGCCTGCTTTTTTATGAGCCATTGTCGATCTCCTTGCGCGGCGCCATCCTAGCGCAGATGCAGCCGTTTCACCTTACTCTTTGTCGGCTGCTTTCTTCTTAGCGGCAGGTTTCTTGGCCGCGGGTTTTTTGGCAGTCGATTTCTTATCAGATGCTTTGGCCGCGGTCTCCTGGGTTGGTTCGGGCGCGCTCTCTGGGCCTTCGGATTCGGGCTGGACGGACGTATCGGCGGCCTCGTTCGGCGCTTCGGTTTTGGCCTTCGCCTTCGCGGTGCGTTTCTTAGCCGCCGGTTTTCCGTCGGGCAGGATATCGGTGATCCGCAATACGGTGAGATCCTGGCGGTGGCCGTTCAAGCGGCGATGGTTCTTACGGCGCTTTTTCTTGAAAACCAGGATTTTCTCGCCGCGAGCTTGCTCGACGACCTTGGCAACGACCTTGGCATCGGCGACCAGCGGGGCGCCGATGGTGGTGTTGTCGCCGTCTCCGATCATCAGCACCTCGGCAATATCGACGCTGCCGCCGACATCGGCTTTGAGCCGCTCGACCTGGATAACGTCGTCTTTGGCGACCCGGTACTGTTTGCCCCCGGTCTTAATGACTGCATACATGGTTGCTTCGCTCCGCCCGCCTGCGCCTCGATTCCGAGCGCCCAGGATAAATCCGCGAAACGGCATCGCCGCTGCGGCTGGACCGCGCGAATATAACGGCCGAATTCAGGCTGTCAACGGTTGCGAATCTCAGTCCGCCTACGCGCCCACTACTTCGCGGCGCACGATCGCGGCGCCGGCGGCCAATGCGCGCAATTTGCCCCGCGCGACCTCACGTTTGAGCGGCGCCATCCCGCAATTCGTACACGGGAAAAGCTTGTCCGCCGCGACATGGTCAAGCGCGGCGCGAATTCGAGCCGCGACCTCCTCGGCGCTTTCGATCTGGTCGGTGGCAACGTCGATCGCACCGACCAGCACCTCCTTGCCCTTGAGCAGGCCGATCACCGATAGCGGCACGTGTGAATTGGCGCATTCGAGCGAAACCTGATCAATCCCGCTTTGGGCCAACACCGGGAAGGTTTCCTCATACTGGCGCCATGCATCACCGAGGGTCTTTTTCCACTCGATATTCTGAGGATGCCGTAGCCATAGCAAATATGAACCGCGGTTTTGCACGCCAGACCCTCCGCCGCCCGGTTCAGAGTCTCGATTCCCCATCCCTTCACGTCGTCCATGTAAACATTGAAGGCGGGTTCGTCGAACTGGATGACGTCGACACCGATCGCTGCCAATTCGCGAGCCTCATCATTGAGCACCTGGGCAAATTCCATCGCCAGGGTTGGCCGGTCGCGATAGTGCTCGTCGACCAGGGTATCGACGATTGTCATCGGCCCGGGCATGGTGAATTTCAGCCCGCGGTTGGTATGGGCGCGGGTGAAGCGGGCTTCGTCGACATGGATAGGGGCGGTGCGGCCGATCGGCCCCACCACGGTCGGACAATCGGCTTCGTAGCGATCGGCCCGAATGCCGATGCGCTGGCGCTTGGCGAAATCGATACCCTCGATCCGCTCCAGGATGCCGTGCACGAAGTGTTGGCGGAATTGTTCGCCGTCGGACACGATGTCGATCCCGGCCGTCTCCTGCTCTTTGAGTGCGAGCAGGGCGGCGTCGCGCTGGGCTGCCGCCAGTTCCTCTCCCTCGAAGCGCCAGGCCCCCCATAGTTTCTCCGGCTCAGCCAGCCAGGATGGCTTTGGCAGGCTGCCGGCGATCGTCGTCTCAAGCATGGCGGTCCCTTCCCAATGGACGTGTGCGGCGCGCGCAAGATCGGATGATAGCAATGTCGGGATAGCGTTTGTGAACCTGTGGCCCAAATGGTGGACGCTGCGCCCGCCTCGGCAAGAGAGGACGTTAGAGCGAGAGCGGCAGAGCCAAAAACTTGCGGTAAATCATGTCGCGATGCGCGAACAGGATTGGATCAAGTACAGATTCAGTTGCCTTGTCGATTGTCTCGAATGCTGCCCGCGTATCGGAACGCATCTCGCAATCTTGTGGTGGCAGTGGGCCGAAAAGAGCTAGCACCGCAGCGCCGTAAATATCGACGCATGTAAGCGCGTCGCCAATGTAGAAGTCACTCCCGGCTTCTTGCTGTGTTTCTAGTCGGCTAACAAACAAGCTAACGAGTTCCTGTACGCGCCGACCCGCTTTTGCGCCGATCTCCTCTGAATAACTGTATTTGGCAGCAAGATATTTTGCGACGGGCTTTGAGAAGCCGCCTTCGTCCTGAAAGCCTGCATGAATTAGTTGAAGTCGCCGGGTCCATCCGAGGCCCCACTCGCCGCATAATTCATGAGACAGACCAATTGCTAAAGCACGGTCCGTCGGATCTCCCGGAAGTAAGGCCGGGGTCGAAGACAATCGCTCGACCAGCAACAAAATGTCGATCCAACGGTCACGCGGGCGTTCCGCGTTATACATCGCCACGGGCGCGCTCTGGTCACCGGTCCACTCGATCTGAGTTTCGTTTCCAGGCTCTAGGTGAACAGCCGACCATTCAATTCCTTTGATGTGAAAAAATGCCTTGGCTGCTTCGCCCCATGGACTTGGTACACCACTAACAACGGTCATCCGAAGTCCAGAACGGCCAATCGCCTCATTGGTATCGACATATTCAAATGGCGGCTGTGTCTCGAAAGTGGTGGAAATTTGAGGATGGCGTAATCTCCGGGTGACAAGACAACCACCCAACCGGCGGCTAGCACCGCCAAGGAGATCACGCCATGAAGAACACTACCGAGACTTCCGCGCTTTCGCTACTGGCCAATGACGCCGGCTATGATCCGCTCGAGGACCGGCTGCGGGAGAACATCAGATCCACGATCGAGGCCGTTTTTGAGGAGGAACTTGCGCAGTTTCTCGGGCGCTGCCGATACGGTCGAGAGGACGCGCTTCGGCAAGGGTATCGGAACGGGCACCGGGAGCGGCAACTGACGGGGACATTCGGGACCGAGAGGGTGAGCGTGCCGCGTGCACGGATCGTTGAGGAAGACGGTCGGGCGTCGGAATGGCGTTCGCGGGCGCTGCCGCGCTACCAGCGGCTGACCAGAAAGGCCGAGGCGCTGATCGCTTCGGTGTATCTGTCCGGAACCAACACGCGGCGGGTGAAACGCGCGCTGTTCGGGCTCTTCGGGGGTGCTGTGAGCAAGGACGTTGTGAGCCGGGCGTGGCGCAAGGTGAAGGTCGATTGGGACGCCTGGTGCAGCCGTGGCCTCGCGGATGAGGATATCGTTCGGCTGATCCTTGACGGCACTGTGATCAAGACCCGACTGGATCGCAAGGCCACCAACATCTCGGTTCTCGCGGCTATAGGGGTGCGCCGGGATGGCCAGAAGGTCTTGCTTTCGATCGGGAATATGGGCGGAGAAAGCCAGGCGGCGTGGCGCCAGTTCCTCGACGACCTTGATGCGCGTGGACTGAAACGGCCCGGGTTTGTCATCGTCGATGGCGCGCCGGGACTGGAGGCGGCTCTGTCGGCGCTTTGGGGCGATGACCTTCCCGTTCAACGCTGCACCGTGCACAAGCACCGCAACCTTCTGGGTCATGCTCCCAAACACATGCATGACGAGCTGAGCGAAGATTACCGCGATATGATCTATGCCGACACTGCCTCCGAGGTGGAAACCCGCCGCAAGGCGTTTGTCCGCAAGTGGCGGCTGAAATGCAGGGCCGTCGCGGACAGCCTCGCAGAAGCGGGCGACAAGCTCTTTACCTTCACGCGCCTGTCCAAGAGCCAATGGAAATCAGCCCGAACGACCAACGCCATTGAGCGTCTCAACGAGGAGTTCAAGCGCCGGATCAAAACACAGACCGTGCTGCCGTGTCCCGAAACAGTGCCGATGCTCCTCTGGGCGCTCCTCGCTTGCGGCCAAATCCAGATGCGCAAAGTCGATGGATGGGAAACCCTCGATCAGCTAATCGCCGACGAAACCCTTGACCGCGCGGCCTGACCGCCGCAAAACTCAACCCGCTCGGAGAGGCGCCAAAACCAATTTCCACCACTTTCGAGACACAACCCAAATGGCACGAATTGGTTCCTCGCGGACTGCATCAATCGCTAACAATAATGCCCCGTGGCGTGGCAGGCCCCAGTTGGCGTTATTCGATCGGCAGAAAACGGATGATCTTCCTGTTACTGATCTGTATTTTCAGGACTGCTGCGCATCGCAGATAACAGGTTCGACTACCGAACACCCAGGACCATGTGATGCTCTTCGGCCGACGTGCCCCGATAACGTAATGCGTCCGGCTCAGTCCCCCCAGACCCGAAAACCTGCTTTTTCGTATAGGCGTTTCGCCTCAACGGCAGTCTCACTGACCCGTAATTGAATATACGATACGCCGCTTAAGAGTCGTGGCGTGATCTAGGATCGCTGTGAGAAGCTCTTGTCCAATCCCGCAGCGCCGATATTCGGGTAGGACATACATCCCGAAGAGATCGGCTTTGTGAGCCAGCTTCACGCGTTTGTTGCGATTTAGTCTCAATATTCCGACCAAATGATGGTCCATGGCTCCAAACACCGTTGACCCGTCGGCCTCGGCTAGTCGCCCGCGCACCGTGTCCTTTGAATATGTCGGGTCGTCCTCAAGGCTTGATGCGAACGCAAATGGTGCGTCACGCAACGCCCGACAACGAAGCTCGAACAGTTGCTCGGCATCGTCCGCTGTTAGTATTCGGATCTGTCTGTCCATCGCTTGGTCTTACTGAATAATTTGCTTAATCCACCGTTTAACCGATATCGCCGGCGAGAGCGCCGGTCATTCCTGGTTGCGATCATGTCGGATATCTACTCGCCATATTACGGGGTCAGTAGCGAGATGGGGCGATCAAGGTAGACGAAGCCTTGCGAAAAGCGTTAGACGAGTGATCCCGATCAACACGCGGTGCCATTTGGGTGCCAATTCGCGGTTTGTACCGTGATCAGAACACCCAAACCACCATGATTTCTGGGATGCGGAGGGGTGCCGGAGTGGTCGAACGGGGCGGTCTCGAAAACCGTTGTACTCGTGAGAGTACCGTGGGTTCGAATCCCACCCCCTCCGCCAATTTTCTAGAGGGCCTAGAGATCGCTGAAAATAGCGGATTCTAGGCCCTCTAGAAAATTGGAACGCTAAACGAACGCGGGCGTAGGTCCTGCTTCAAATCCTCATTTTCTGGCTGTGTCTAATCCATGTTCCGAGGTTATTGGCTGTTGTCCGTGAGCATAAGTTCGGTGCCATCTTAGTCTTTCTCGCGATATCGATTGTGGTGTCGCTCGTCGCTAGACAGATCTGGGACACGATGGAACTCCGCCATCTCCTGCCCCACCACTTTATGTGGACCTTCGTTATAGGCTCGCTGATCTGGTTCGCGGTTTCTGGCGATGACCACCGACAACGAATGCGACGAAAAGTAATTGCATCCGCTGCGCTATTGCTCGCGGTGGTCATCCAATACGAGATCATTTCGTTCAATAACGAGGTCTCGCGGATGTCCTGGCTAGCAATCGGTGGTTTGTCGTTGATTTGGTTGGGACCTATCAAGATGCCGAGCCCGATCGCCTTGTTTCTCTCGCTCATCGGCCAGGCGTCGTTCTACATCTACATATTACACCCGGTGTTTGGTTATTTCCCCCGCTACGTGTTCGAGTGGGAAGGTGAGGTGTATTTTTTCTTGATAGGATTAGGCGGGAGCTTGGCAGCTTATTTGATCGCCGTGTCAGCGCTGAGAAACCGAGGATTCTTTGCGTCACCGGCCGGAGCAGTCTGATCGGTGGGCGATTCGTTTCCGGTCACGTATGTGGAATTCCCTGGGGACGTTCGCACATGCCCATATTCTGGCCTACGACTGTATGCTGCCGCAGGGCCGCTTGGGGATACAAAAGCGAGATCTTGGCCGCCTTTGAGGCGCCCTCTCGATGTCCGATATTTGCCGTTCAAGCCGTCAAAAATCTTCGTCCGGTTACGGGGTAACACAAGACCCTTTAGCAAAGAATGTCGTTTAACCCCAAAGCTAACGTTGTTCGCGAGCGCGCAAAACGGGGGAAAATGACCCCACTGCGGAAATTCCGGCGCTACTATCCGCCCCGCAGTGAAGGTGCTTCCTCGACCGAGGACCGCGACCCAAGCGCCACTAGCGCATGGAGGACAAATTAGCGATCAGGATCTGGTTGGCGAGGCGAATCTCCTCTGCGACCTTGTCGCCCGTGCGGCGATCGGTCGAAAGGACTTCCGTGGTCGCTTCCGTCGAGCGTTCAACGCTCTTTTCAAGAGCCTTGACGATCACCTGTTCAATGGCTCGGGCGACTTTATCACCCTGGGCCCCGCTAGGGCGCACTCCAAGAATGTCAAAAATTTCCTGAGTTACTTTCTGGGCGCGGATACTAAGATTCTTGCTCATATGCTCCCTCTCCAATGCCGGGGGATCGCTCATTATCCTCGAAAATCCGACCCGCGCCCATTGCTGCGAGTGACCAATGGCGCAGGTCTATTTACCCGTTCACAGCGCATGCGATGACGCTTGGTGTTGGGAGAAGCTCACCCCACAACTGATGAACGCCGATCACCGACTTCCTCGCGAACCTGCCGCGACGGCGTCGATGACCTTATCGTCGGAGCCGCCTATGCGAACAACGACACCGGCAATCGTTCGTGATATTCGGCGGCGACTTCACGGGACTGGTAACACACCAAAGTGGCTCAGGAAGCAGCGATGTGCTTAAGGGAATATCGGGTAATGGTGCTCAGGCGGAGACCAGCGGTCGCCTGTCCATCCAGGGCCGCGCTTCCTCAAGCTGCGCGGCGAGGCGGAAGAGCGTCGCCTCCTCGGCAGCTCGGGCGATGAAATGTGCCCCGACCGGCAGGCCGTCCGCGGTCCAGTGGAGCGGCACCGACATGGCGGGGTTCCCGGTGACGTTGGCGAGCGGCGTGAAGGCGGCAACCGCGAAGACCGCCTCGCGGGCTCGTTCGCGGTTGCCGTCAACGTAGTCGAAGCTCCCGAGCGGCATCGGCGGTTCGGCAACGGTGGGCGTCAGCATGAGGTCGTAAGTGTCGAGGAACCGTGCCAGATCGCGTGACGCCGCCTGCAGGTCTTGTACGGCAAGGAGATAGTCGGCGGTCGTCTGAGCGTGCGCAACCTCCAGCATACGCCAAGTCCAAGGCTCGAAATCCTCCTGCCGGGGCGCGCGGCCCATGCGCCGCGACCAGTCCTCGACCGCCCAGCCGAGGAATCCGACCCAGATGACTGAGAATTTCTCGCCGAGCGTGGGATCGAAAGCGGGCTCCGCCTCCTCGACGGCGTGTCCGAGTTCGGCACACAGTTCGGCCGCGGCTTTGGCGGCGGTGAGACATTCGGGATGCACGGGCGCGCCGTTGATCGGCCTGGTCGAGAGTGCGATCCGGAGTTGGCCGGGATCGGCGCCGACTTCCTGCGCGAAGGGCCGCGCGGGTGGCAGCGCCCAGTAGGGATCGCCCGGCGCCGGCCCCGCCGTGGCATCGAGTAGGGCGCCGCTGTCGCGCACCGACCGGCTGACGACGTGCTCGGCGACGATGCCGCTTGCGACGTCGCCGTAATGCGGGGCGAGACTGTTGCGCCCGCGGCTCGGTTTGAGCCCGAAGACGCCGCAGCACGAGGCCGGGATGCGGATCGAGCCGCCGCCGTCATTGGCGTGGGCCGCCGGAACCAGTCCCGCGGCGACTGCCGCCGCCGCCCCGCCGCTCGACCCACCGGGCGTGCGGGCCGGGTCCCAGGGGTTGCGGGTCGGGCCAAAGAGTGCGGGCTCGGTCGTCGGCAGCAGGCCGAATTCGGGCGTGTTGGTCTTGCCGAAGATGACCAGCCCGGCCGCCTTGTAGCGCCGGGTGAGTTCCTGGTCGTCCTGCGAGACGTTGTGCTCGCCCAGGAAGCGCGAGCCTTCCGACATCGCAACGCCGGCATATTCGGCCGCGAGATCCTTTAGGAGGAAGGGCACGCCCTTGAAGGGGCCGTCCGGCAGGCCCGCCGCCAGCGCCGCCAGCGCTTCGCCCTCCATCGGACGGATGACAGCGTTCAACTGCGGGTTCAGCCGCTCCAGCCGGGCGAGGGCGGCCTGAAGCAGTTCGGCCGGGCTCGCCGCGCCTTGCGAAACCAATTCGGCCTGCGTCGTGGCGTCGAGCCAGGCGAAATCATCTGATGCGGTCACTGCGCCCCCCGGTGCGATGGAACGCCCACTCTGGTCTCAGATTGCTTGATTCCCCGCGACCCGACAAGCGGTGCTTGGAATAGCTCACCCGAGCCGTCTCCTAGCATCGAGTTTGCCTTGCACGCCAATGTGTGGGTTTGCCGACGCCGCGTCGTTCTAGGCATTCGGAACGACTTCCGTTGTTGAGTGTGATCGCGACCTCAAGTCGAAAAGGCGGGCTCGAATCGTCTTAAAACCGAACCGCGCCTCGGCAAGCCCACTCTTCTCATGCTCGCGTGTTTTTCTAGCGGTAGCCTTGACCGCAGCCAAGCTCCCCATCGCGTCGCGGCGCACGAAATCTGATTCGACTATGCACGAGCGATTGATTGTTAAATAGGTAGAGATGCAAATGTCCGGCACCGAAAATTCACATCGATTGCGACAAAGGCGGTTATCACGGCGCTTAAACGGTGCATCCAGCCGAACCATGCACCGATGAAGAAAAAAACCATCGCGCGAAAGGCGGTCGCTGGCACCCGATGCCGCCAATTCTAATGCTACTGTTGCGGGCTCGACAGGGTGCCGCCTACCTAGTGGATGAAATCCAACATATGGTACCCATTCGACGGCTTGCCGAGTTCGCCGGTTAGGCGCGCGAAGCGTGGCGATGCCGGCGCATCGGAAGCTTTGCGTAACGCGGCCGGTGAGCTCGGCAAGCCGCCCTGTGGGTCGCCTATCACGGCCCCTCGGTGCGTCGAAACCCCTCGACGATGCAAAGGCATCGCCTGCGGGCTTCCTCCTGCCGAGCTACCGGGATACGCGATCGTATGGGTACCATATGTTGGATTCCATCCACTAGCCGCCCGGACGCAGGCGCCGCGGCAACCCGAGTGCAAACAGGATAACCAGGACGCCGAAGATCGCCGCGATCACGTAGACGTTGTGGAGTCCGTCGGCGAGCGCATCGACGACCGGGTGCAGCACGGCTGGCGTTAGTGCGCCGCGCCGTGCCGGATCGAGGATGGCTCGTGCCATCTCGTCGGCATTGGGGACGCGCGCGCGCAACGTTTCGGTTATCACCGCCCCGAGCAGTGCCGCGCCCAGCGCCTGTCCCAGCAGGCGGCTAAAAATGGTGGCCGAGGTTGCGGTGCCGCGCCGATTCCATGGTACCGATGTTTGCACCGCTACGATCAGGGGGCTGTGGCAAAAGCCGAGACCAGCGCCGACGAAGAAAGCGGCGGTGTAGATCCACACCAGATCGGCGTCGGCAGGTGCCAGCGCCAGTATCGCGATGCCGAGGGTGATCGATACGCTGCCGATGCCGACGATCAGCCGGTATGACGAGTGCACCACGAGGCGCCCGGCGATGGCTGAAAAAACCGACCAGCCGATCGAGATGATGCCGATGCCGAGGGCAACCACCGTCGGCGAGGCGCCGAGCACGCCCTGGATGTGGGCGGGTAAGAACGCAAACACGCCGACCGTCGCCGCACCGAGCGTAATCATCGCGCCATTGGCCACGGCGAAAATCCGTTGCTGCCATAATTCGAGGGGCATCATCGGATCCTTGGCGCGCCGCTCTTGACGGATAAACAAGGCGAACGCAACGATCGAAATCAAAACGAGTGCGCCAAATTCCGGCAGCGTGAGGTTAAGCGCCCGCACTAAGCCATACAGAATCGTTGAGCTCGCGATCACCAGCAAGAGGGCGCCGGCGACGTCGATATTAACCTCGCGCTTGGGCACTTCCTCGCGATAGTAGATTGCGATCATCGACATCGCGACGAGGCCAATCGGCAGGTTGATCCAAAACACGAACCGCCAGTCAAAATAGGTAACAAAGAAAGCGCTCAGCGCCGGTCCGGCTAGGGCGGAGATACCCCAGACCGATGCCAGATAGCCTTGTATCTGGGATCGCCGTCGCGCCGGATAGATGTCGCCGACGATGGTCAATGCCATGGGCATAATGGCACCGGCACCCAGCCCCTGTAGCGCCCGCGCTGCGACCAGTTGCAGCATGCTCGCCGCCAGGCCGCACAACAACGAGGCAAAAAGAAATATCGCGGCGCCGGCGAACAGCGTCCGTCGTCTCCCGTAGAGGTCGCCGAGCTTGCCGTAAAGCGGCGAGGTTACCGCCTGCGCCAGCATGAAGGCCGAGAACACCCATCCGTAGAGGTGGAAGCCGCCGAGCTCGGTGGCGATCGAAGGAAGTGCTGTGGCCACCAGGGTGATTTCCATCGCCGGCATGAAAATCGTCATCATCACGGCGAACAGAATCGAGCGTCGCTGGCCCTCGGATAGAGCTGGTTGCGTGGGCTCGCTGTCGCTTTTCACCATGGCTCAAACCAGCCTAGCGCTAAAAACGCCGGAGTCGCATGCCGCCAGCGTCGAAGCGTAAACATCGAGCCATCGTATTTGTGGTGGGCGGGTATCGAGTGGATGTTTTACCAGGCCGGGCGTGCGAACAACGCCCCGCGAATACGGTAAGAACATTGGCTTGAGCCTGTCAACGCGCCGCCGTAATTGTGCATGGATTGCGCGTGATGGCAGTATCGACTGTGTTGCTATGGGACCATGAGAATGAGTAAGGACTGAACGTGATTCGCTCTCGCTCCATCGCGGTTGCACTGGTGCTTGTCGTTGTCTTCGGTGTCGCTGCTTCGGCGCCCGCGCATGAGTATAAAATCGGCAAAATTGGCGTCGCCACACCGTGGGCACGGGCAACGATTGGTGCCGGTAAGACCGGCGTTGTCTATCTAACGGTCCATAACCGCGGTACCACGACCGATCACTTAATTGCGGTCTCAACCTCGATCGCAAAACGCGCCGCTTTGCACACCCACAAGATGGACAAAGGCGTCATGAGGATGCGCCCGGTTGAGGCGATCGAGCTGGCGCAGGGTAAAACCATCACACTTGCGCCCGGCGGCACGCACATCATGCTGATGGGATTGAAGTATCCGCTCCGCAAGGGCGGCACGTTCCCTCTGACACTAACGTTTGCCGAGGCGGGGAGCGCGACGATCACGATTGATATCCAATCCGCCACCGCCGCTGGCGGTCATGCGCACAAAAGCGGCCACGGGAAGACGACCAGCAAAAGCGAGTAGCGCTTTGGCAATCGGTTCGAGCAACACCACGTTCGGGTTTGCTCGGTAAGCCAGCCGCTCGCCCGACGCCCGATGGTCGTTCGCAGTTGCTCAGGGTACGATGCAGCTTTGCGGCAATCGACCGGTCATGTCTTTAACCGAAAAAGCAATCGGCGCGGGTACGTGGGCGCTCGCGCATAATGGCGGCCGGGAAATCATCGCCCTGCTGCTGTTCCTTGCCCTCGCGCGCTTCTTCCTCAGCGAAAGCGATTTTGGGCTCGCGGCGCTGGCAAACATCCTTGTTGTGTTCTTCCTGGCGTTCGCCAAGCTCGGGCTCAATGCCGCGCTGGTTCAGCGCGGGAATTTGAACGACCAGCACATCAACGCGGCGTTTTGGACTCAGGCCATCGCGGGCCTCCTCATAACGGTGACCCTTATTCTCCTCGCGGGTAGCATTGCCGACGTGTTGGGCGAGCCAAAACTCGAACCGGTGCTTGAAGTGGTGGCTGTGTCTATCGTGGTGTCGTCGCTGGGCTCCACCCAGGAGGCTTTGCTACGCCGAGACATGCGCTTTCGCCCGATCGCTGCCATGGGTCTTATTTCGATTACTTGCGGCGCTGTCGCTGCCATGGTTGTCGCTGCCGCCGGCGGTGGCGTGTGGAGCCTGGTTTGTCTGTACCTTGTTAGCCGCACAGTCGGGACGATCATTTTGTGGATCGCCAATCCGTGGCGGCCCTCGATCAGGTTCAGCTTTTTTCATTTGCGCGAGCTTTCGGCGATAGGCGTTGGCGCCGCCGGCATAGCAATCGTCTCGATAGCGAGCCTGCAACTTGACCAGTTCATTGTCGGTAGTTCGCTCGGCGTGGCAGCCCTGGGTGTCTACTACGTGGCCAGCCGCCTCGTCTCAGCGATAACCAAAGTCGGTGTAACGAGCATTTGGAGTCTGGCGTTAACCAGCTTCGCCAAGGTCAAAGACGATCGGGTCCGCCTACATCGGGGTTTCCAACGCGCGCTTCAGTACAGCGGAACGGTTACATTTCCGGCCCTGCTCGGCTTGATGGCGACGAGCAATGAAATCGTCCCGGTTCTTTTTGGCGATCGCTGGGTCGCGGCATCGGGCGTGCTGAGATGGTTATGCGCCGCGGCGATCCTCGGATCGATCGCGACCAATGTTCCGTCGCTGTTGATTGCGGTGGGCCGGCCGGGGCGGGCTTTTTTCCTTAGCCTCACCGGCGCTGTCACAATGGTTTTGTTCGGCCTGATCGGCGCGACATTCGGGATTGAAGGCGTCGCCATCGCCCATGTCGCGCGGCGGGCCGTAATGCTGCTGATGTGGATCGTTGTGACCTACGCGACTGTCGCGTTGACGCTGCCGATGTTCATACGTCCGCTGGTTAGACCGATGGTGGCGGCCGGGAGTATGGTGGTTGCGGTTTTGCTGTTTCGTTATTTGACGCTTGAGTTGTTGTCCTGGCCGCGCCTTGTCGTTCTGGTGGTTGAGATCATCGCGGGCGTAGTTGTTTGGGCCGCCGTTTTGCGTGTGATCGAGCCGGAGGTCTTTGGTCGGCTGCTCGATCAGGTAAAGAAGATTGCGCCGGGTCAGCCACTGAGTTCTTAAGGGGTTTCTCCGGTAGAGCCGTCCCTACTCATACGGGCGAGCATCGCGGTCGCGACGTCGGGTACGTGCGGTTGTTTGATTAGGCTTAGGTGATCCCCAGGCACCTCCATTATTTCGAGCTCGCCACCGCGCTCGATCACCGGTCCGGTACATGCGTGCTCCCGAGTTAACCGACAAATACGGATCAGTCGGTAAAATCAGGCTGGCGCTGGTTGACCAGAGACCTGATCGCTGGATGCTCAAACTGCTAATCCTCTCGTGTCGGGTTCAGTCATGGGGAATCGGCTCTGTACTCTTGTTGATCTTCGAACACGCAGAGCGCAGCGCGGGTGTTCGCATGCTGGCGGAGCACCGGCCGGCCAGCCGCAATCGAATTATGCATATCACGCTGCGCTTTGCGGGATTCCGTGAGTTCGATCGGTCCAACGGTCTGGTCATCCCTCGCGCACGATTTACAGGATCTTGCCGATTACCCGTCGTTCATGCGTATTAAGCATCGCCTACGCAATCTAGGTCCCGCAACCCCCGCGAACGTTTGATAACCTACCATCACCCCCGCTATGCCTGTCCCGCCCAACCGTAACAACGACATCCTGATCGCCGGCGGCGGCATTGGCGGCCTCGCCGCAGCGCTGGCGCTGGCGCTGTCTGGTATTTCATCAACCGTCTTTGAGCAAGCCCGAGAATTCGGCGAAATTGGCGCCGGTATCCAGCTCGCGCCAAATGCGTTTCAGGCGCTCGATAGTCTCGGCGTTCGAGACGGCATTTTGGATGATGCGGTGTTTATCGATGGCCTTATCATGATGGACCTCGTCAGTGATGAGGTGGTCGCCGACATTCCGGTTAAAGAAGACTTTCGGTCGCGCTTCGGCAACCCCTACGCGGTAATTCACCGCCGCGATCTGCTCGATCCTCTGCTCGAAGGCTGTCGCTCCAACGAACACGTGCGCTTGATCGCCGGCGCCCGCATCGTCGATTTCAGGCAGACCGACCAGCGCGTAATCGCGATTGCCGAATCCGGTGAGCGCTACGAGGGCGCTGCCCTGGTCGGTGCCGACGGGCTGCGTTCCAACATCCGCGAACGTATCATCGGCGATGGCGAACCAGCGGTGTCCGGTCACGTCTCTTATCGCGCCGTGCTGCCGGTCGACGAGATGCCCGAGGAATTGCGCTGGAACGCCGCCACCCTGTGGGGCGGCCCCAATACCCATCTCGTGCATTACCCCCTGCGCAGTTCCGAGCTGTTCAACATCGTCATAACTTTTCACAGCAAGTCGGAAGAGCACGGGGTGATGAACGAAGCCGGCAGCCGCGACGAAGTGATGGAGTATTTCTCCGGCTTTGCCGAGCGGCCCCTGCGGATCCTCGAAAAGCCCAAGGAATGGCGCCGCTGGAGTCTGTGCTACCGCGACCCGGTTGAGAATTGGACCAGCGGCCGGGCAACCCTGCTCGGCGATGCCGCCCATCCGATGCTGCAATATTTTGCCCAAGGCGCGGCCATGGCGCTGGAGGACGCGGTGTGTCTGGCGCGTTGTGTTGCCGCCGCTGACGGCGATCTCGCGGTTGGATTCCTGGCTTATCAGGACCAGCGGCTCGTGCGCACCGGCCGCGTCGCGCTCTCGGCCATGATGCTCGGCCACTTCTTTCATGCCAGCGGCGGCACCCGCCTGGTACGCAACGGGACGTTTCAAAAACGCACTCCCGAGGAGTTCTACAACGGACTCGCTTGGCTCTATGGCGGTCCCGATCAATGAAGGCCCGGCATCACCGAGCGGCGAATGAGAAACGGGTCATGTAAGGGTCGGAACCGCACCCGGATTACGAGCTGAACTCATCAATCCCGGTACCAGGCGTGCCAGCACCGAACAGCTCAACCGTCCCTCAGTTTGCCACTTAGTCATTTATCTGCCCGGCGTCTAATTCTTACGTAAATCTGAGCGTAAGCGCACCAAGTTCTGCGACCTAACCTGCACGTCGCAGGCGCAGTCGATCCATTGTGTTGTCACCAATGAGTCCGTTGGCACGATATCGCTTGCGCAAAGGCTGCCGCCGCGCTCACCGCGTTCTGCTGCCGACCGTGCCAGCGCGTCGAGCGGATGGTCGAGGGCGTCACGCCTCACGGTAGATGACGGTGCCAAAGCGCGTCTAGCATCGCTTCGTGGATTGAACCGTTTCCGGCTAAGCTCGCCCTCGACGACCAATAGGGGGGTGAGAAATGGCCGAGACCGATTGGAAATTCAGCCTAGTGTTCGCGCAAGGCCAACCGTTGCTGGAGGCCGTGAAACTGTGGCAGGCATCGGAAGACGCTGGGCTCGATATGCTGGGGATCGCTGATTCGCCCAACCTGCTGCGTGAGCTTTATGTCTCGGCCACGATGTGCGCGATCAACACCAAGAAGGCCGACATCATCACCTACGTCACCAATCCGCTGACACGTCACCCATCGGTCACGGCATCGGCGTTTATGTCGCTCAACGAGCTCGCGCCGGGCCGTATCGGTATGGGCATCGGCACCGGTGATTCGGCATTGTGGTCGATCGGTCAGAAGGGTGCGCGAATTGCCACGATGCGCGAATACATCCTCACGGTGAAGGCGTTGCTGCGCGGTGAAAAGGTAACCTGGCAGGGCAGCACGTTTGAAGCGGCTTGGAGCGGCGTCGAGCCGTTTGATCTGCCGGTCTATGTCGCCTGCGCCGGACCCAAGATTCTGCGCATGGCGTCCGAGGTCGCCGATGGCGCAATCGTCACGATGGGGTTTGCGCCCGAAGACGTCGCCTACGTACGCACGATTATCGATGACGGTCTGACCGCCTGCGGCCGCACCACCGGCGATTTTCAGATCTGGTGGAATGCGCATATGGCGTTTGACGAAAGTGTCGAAGCCGCCGCTGAGCGCAGCATGGGTTGGTCACCTTACTGGCTAACCATGGGCAGCCTCGAGGGCAAGGGCATCCCTGAGGATCTCAAGGATAAGCTCAAGCAGCTCAACGCCGACGCCCACAATCTCGACGCCGTCTACCGGTCTAAGGATCGTCAGAAAACCCTGGTTGATCGGGCCAAGGAGCTCGGGCTCTACGACTGGATGCTGTCACGTTCGCCGCGGTTGTTCGGAACGCCGAAGGACATGGCAGCACGCTTTAGCGAACTCGGCCGCGATCACGATATGAAGCAGTGGATCCTGTTCATGATCAGCCGCTCGTCATGGGACGCCTCGCCGCATGAGGAACGGCTCGATCAGATCAACAGGCTCGGGCGCGAAGTGATCCCGCTTCTGGAACGATAAGATTGCTCTGAGGCAGCCGCCTCAACCCCGGATGTCGCGGTGTGCGGTGCCTAAGCCACCGGCCACGGCGGCGGCATTGAGACACCGGTCCGCTCGCGCCAGTCGATGCTGGCTTTGGCGAGTTCGCGCTTCACCATTTCTTCATCGACCGTCAGCACGGTGCGGTGTCGCATGACGATCTCGCCGTCGATAATTACAGTGTCGACGTTTTTTCCAGTCCCGGAATAAACCAGCGCTGAGACCGGCTGTCGGCCGGGATGGAACTCGATGCCGGAGGTATCGACCAGCACCACGTCGGCGCGCTTGCCGGTTTCGAGTGAGCCGATCTCGTCATCCCATAGACAGGCACGGGCGCCGTCGATGGTGGTCATTTCGAGCGCTTTGTAGGCGCCCCAAACCGTCGCGTCGGCCTTCATGTCCTTATGGCCGCAGGCAGCCAGATACATCACCCGCACCATATCGAGGTGACCCCCCGCGGTTGCCGAATCGGTGCCGAGCGAAATGGTGATCCCGGCCTCTGCCATTTTCGGCATCATGCCATTGGAAAACACGCCATAGGCGCCGAGCATCGATGCGCTCGGACAATGGGCGACCTTGCAATCGGCGGCGGCCATGAGTTCGATCTCGCGCTCGTCGGGATAGCCCATATGCACGAGGTAGAGGTTGGGCCCGAACAGGCCGAGTTCGTGGAAACGCGTCAGCGAGCGGCTGCCGAAGCGATCGACCATCGCTTCGTTTTCGCCTTTGACGGCAGCTGCATGGGCGTGGATGCCAACCCCGTCGCGATCGGCCAGCGCTTTGATGCCCTGGCACAACTCGTCGCTGACGTTGAACACATAGCGCAGGCTGTACCAGGCGCGCAGGCGCCCGTTGGCTGCGTCGCGCCACCGTTTGACGAAAGCCTCACCCTCGCGGAGGTTGGTTTCGGTGTCCTCAACCGCATCCTCGTCGACGGCCATGGCCTGGTCGCCCATATCGCGGGTCGAGCGCGTCATGATGCCGCGAATGCCGACATCGATCGCGGCCTGGGCCATCGAATTGGCATGCAGCCCGCCGGGATCGTTGAAGCAGGTGGTGCCGTATTTGATGGCTTCGACGAATCCGCCGAGTGCGCTCAGATAGGCTTGCTCCGGCGTCAGCGCCGCTTCGTAGGGGTAGAGGCGTTTGTAGAGCAGCGTGAAAATGTCGACGTCGTCCCCGATACCGTTGGAGAGGTATTGGTTGGGATGGTGGTGGCCGTCGATCAGGCCCGGGATCGCGATCATCCCCTGCGCATCGATCACGTGTGGCGCTTGGTGAGCTGCGCGGACGGCGTCCGTTGGCCCCACCGCGACAATGCTATTGCCTTCGATCGCGATGGCGCCATCGGCGTAGATCTGGCGCTCACGATTCATCGTCACGACATAGGCATTGGCGATGATCAAGTCAGCCATTGAGACGGTCCTCCCCCGAGGAAAGAGCGCAAATCTAGGTAGCCGGCGACGACCGGTCAATCGGTGGCATTGAGTCTATGAAAAAGGGGGTGCACCGGAGGCCAGCACGACGCTGGACCTCCGATGCGGGGGAGGAAGAGTGGAGTCTTAGAACTGAGCTTTTTCGGTCGACTCTTCGAGCGCCGTGGTCGACGCGCTGCCGGCCGACGCCGCCGCAGCGACGGCGTCGAAGTAGCTGGTGCCGACCTCGTGTTGATGTCGGGTCGCGGTATATCCCTGCGCCTCGGCCTCGAGCTCCAGCTGCTGGATTTTCGCGTAGGCGGTCATGCCTTGAGTGCCGTAATTGCGCGCGAGATCAAAGGACGCATAACTCAAACTATGGAACCCGGCCAACGTCACGAACTGGAATTTGTAGCCCATAGTGGCGAGTTCACGTTGGAACCTGGCAATGGTTGCATCGTCCAGATGCTTGCGCCAGTTGAACGATGGCGAGCAGTTATAGGCGAGCATCTTGCCAGGAAACTTGGCGTGGACGGCGAGGGCAAAGCGCCATGCTTGATCGAGGTCCGGCGTCGAGGTTTCGCACCACAACAGATCAGCGTAGGGCGCGTAGGCAAGCGCTCGGGCGATCGCATAGTCGGTGCCGCCTCTGATGCGGTAGTAGCCTTCCGCGGTCCGTTCACCGGTGAGGAAGGGCCGATCGCGGTGGTCGATATCGCTGGTCAGAAGTTTCGCGCTTTCCGCGTCGGTCCTGGCGATTAGCACGCTCGGTACGCCCATCACATCGGCGGCAAGACGCGCGGCATTAAGGGTCCGGATGAACGATCCGGTGGGCAGCAGCACTTTACCGCCCATGTGCCCACACTTTTTCTCAGAGGCCAGTTGATCTTCGAAATGCACCGCGGCCGCCCCGGCCTCGATCAGCGATTTTATGAGTTCAAACGCATTGAGCGGACCGCCAAATCCGGCCTCGGCATCGGCGATGACGGGTGCGTACCAATGGGTGCTGTCACCGCCCTCCATATGCTGGATCTGGTCGGCGCGCTGCAGGGCACCATTAATGCGACGCACCACGTCAGGAACGCTCGACACCGGATAAAGGCTTTGGTCGGGGTACATCTGGCCCGCATTGTTCGCATCCGCCGCAACTTGCCAGCCACTCACATAAATCGCTTTGAGACCGGCGCGCACCATCTGCATGGCCTGGTTGCCGGTCGATGCGCCCAGCGTTGCGACAAAGGGGTCCTCTTGAAGAAGCGTCCATAGCCGCTTGGCACCCTCCTCGGCGAGGGTATGGCGAATCGCCAGTGACCCTTTGAGGTTGGCGACATCGGCGGCCGAATAGTCGCGGAGAATGCCGGCCCAGCGCGGCCCGTGCCATGGCGTTTTTGTCCGCGCCCGCGGGTGTCGGCGTGTCGGTCGCGGCTTTGACTCCGCGGTCGGCGATTCGGTTGTTATGTGGCCCTCAAACATGGCTCAATCCTGTACTAATATCCCTTGAACGAAGCCGCTCCACGGCAGTTTTTGCTTCAGACATTGAGCCTTCCTCCTAATGTGCAGCGCTTGTTTCCGGGTGTTGGAGTGCCGGATTTGTGTCGGATCCCGGGTGCCGGTTCCGCAATCTAAGAGCCTACCTGTTTTCTGGTTTCCCACGGTTAGCATCGACCCCACTGATGGCCAGCCCCGGATTGTCCGGTGGAGCGCCGTTCAGGCCAGGGAGATCGATGATGAAAACCACCGACACGACATACGTATCGCCTCTTCGAGGGCGGATGATGGAACAGATGGGCATAGCCGGTCTGGCCGATAGCACACAGGCCATGTATCTGCGCGAGATCGAGACCCTCAACAAACATTACAACAAGCCGCCGGACCGGCTTGACGCCGAGGAGGTCCGCAGCTGGCTGCTGGCGAGGATCGAGCGCGGTCTCGACCCGAACACGACCAATGTAAGCCTCGGTGCGCTCAGGTTCCTGTATCGCGACACACTGCGCCGTCCCGAGATGGTCGACGGGCTCCGTTACCGCAAGAGGCCCCGCAAACTGCCCCGGTCAATGGCGGAGAAGGAGGTCGAGCGCTTGATCCTCGCCATCTCCGACCTCCGTTATCGGGCCGCGACGGTTCTTGCCTATGGCGCCGGTCTCCGCATCTCGGAAACTGTTGAGGTGCAACTCATCGACATCAAGTCGGACAAACGGCTTCTGCACATCCGTTCCGGCAAGGGCGGCGCCGAGCGCATGGCGCCGCTTCCCGACGGGCTCGTCGAATACCTGCGGCGTTACTGCAAGAACCTCTTTCCACGACCGGTCACGTGGCTGTTCTACGGTGAGTCGCCGGAGGTGCCTCTCAAGATCGATACCCTGCGTGTTGCCTTTAAGAAGGCCTGCCGCAAGGCCGGCGTCGACGGCTGCCATACCTTCCATAGCTTGAGGCATTCGGCCGCCACCCACTGGCATGAGCGTGGCGGCAACATCGATGTCATCCAGGATGTCCTGGGTCACCGGAATGCCGACACGACGCGCGGCTACGCCCGCGCCACCGGCAAGATGTTCGAGACCCTCGACCATCCGCTCTCGGGCTTCGACCTGATCGACGCCTGAGGCGCCGTGAAGCGCAAAGACGCCGGCGTGGCTGATATTTTCCGCCGCGCCGGCGCAGATTACCGGCGGCGCCTGGCCGGCCAGCTTGACGCCGGACGCCTCAAGGTCATGGCCGCGATCGAGTCCTGCCGGACGTCCGTACTCGGTGGCCACATGTATCAATGCGACGGCTGCAGGCGCGAGCATCCGCTCTACAACTCGTGCCGCAACCGCCACTGCCCGTCCTGCCAGGGGCTTGCCGCAAGGCAATGGCTGGAGGCGCGCGCCGCCGATATCCTGCCGGTGCCGTACTTCCACGTTGTATTTTCGTTGCCCAAAGAAGTCAGCGGGATCGCCTTTTGCAACCGCAAGGTCGTGTTCAACATCCTGTTTCGCACCGCCGCCGAGACCCTGCGCACCATCGCCGAGGACGACCGTCACGGTGGACTGCGTATCGGCGGCACCGCGGTCCTCCACACTTGGGACCAGAAGCTCGGCTTCCATCCGCATCTGCATATCGTCGTGCCTAACGCCGGCTTCGATGTCGCAACCGGCCAATGGAAGACCGGAAGCGGCACCTTCCTGGCCCCGGTCAAGGTCCTCGCCAGCCTGTTCCGGCGCCGCTTCCTTGAGGAGCTCACCCGCGCCCATGCACGCGGGAAAATCGAATTTCATGGCGGCATCGCCCATCTCGCCAATCCCGGAGAGTTCCACGCCACCCTCGTGGCCGCCCGCGGCAAGAACTGGATCGTCTACGCCAAACGACCCTTTCGCGATGCCGAACAGGTCTTCCGCTATCTCTCCCGATACACGCACAGAATTGCCATCGGCGACAGCCGCATCATCGCCTGCGATGGACAGAACGTCTCCTTCCGTTGCCGCAAGCCGACCAGTCCGGGGCAAAGGAAACCCCGCTACGGCACGGCCACCATCACCGCCGACGAGTTCATCCGCCGGTTCCTGTTGCATGTCCTGCCAAACGGACTGCATCGCATCCGCCACTTCGGAATCCTTGCCAATGGAAGCCGTGCCAAGACCCTCGAAGTCGCGCGCGAGGCGCTGGGTGTAAACGGCCTCCAGGCGCATACAGCCGTAACCCATGACGGCGAGGAGGACGACCACCGCAATAGCGGCCTGGAGACCGGGATCGCGCCCGTTCCCTGCCCGCACTGTGGCGGCGAATTGCGGAAAATCCGGGAAATCTCCCGCCGGTACGATCCGTTCTCTTCACGAGACCCTCCCCCCGCTCAACCGGCGCAGGACGCGAAACCATGAAACATCGGATCCCATCCGGATCGGCAAACGTCGTCATCGCGTCGGCGAACCGGTCGGCGTGCGCTCAATTACGAACACAAGGCAATCGCCAACGAAAAGTGTCTCTACCGTCGGCAATCAGCTGTCGAAAAAATATAAATGCTGGTCGGAAGCCTCGTCTCACGCGTCCCAACGATAGTGACCACCCGCCCCGGCGCAGGCATCAACGCACTTTCCACATAGGCTGACACCTACACTCGCGGCCCACGGCCTCGTTCAAACAGCTTAGGCAGATTCTGCCGAATCTGCCTAAGCCTTAAGATTTTAGGCAGCGACGACGTCTCCGCCGATAATCTGATGTTTGACAAACCATAATTGAAGTAAAGGCAATATTACCCACTGCGCTACGGGAGAAGCCCCGACTCCTATGACCGGTATCATGGGCATTAACTCACCATACTCCCACCGATTAAGTGGGCCGGTGGCAAGAAGCTCAAAAACAATCGTGATAACCAAACCAATTGCAAGAAACGTTAGGACACCAGAAATATTCGTCGAATTGTCCACAGATCGTGTCCCGCGGAGTGGTGTAAGAGCGTTGCGCTCTACGCTGCTCCCGGCGGGTAGGGCCGGGACGTTCAGGCTGCCACGGTGGGCAGCGTGATGGGGACATCATCGCTCAGCGGAGCGATGGATTCCAGCGTCATGTATCTCCTTGAGACGGCCCACTCGTCGTTCTGCTCGAGAAGGATGGCGCCGACGAGCCGTGTGATGGCGGCTTCGTTGGGAAAGATACCGACGACGTTGGTGCGACGCTTGACCTCGGCATGGAGCCGTTCGATCGGGTTTGTGGAGTGCAATTTCTGGCGGTGCTCCCTGGGGAAGCTCATGTAGGCGAGGACGTCGTGCTCGGCTTCGTCCATGAGAACTGCCAGCTTGGGCACCTTGAGCCTGAGCTGGTCGGCGACCTGGCGCCACTGGACCTTCGCGCTGTCGGCGTCCTCCTGGGCGAAGGCGGTGGCGACGAAGGCGGAGACGACGCGCCGGCCCTGGCGGCCGGCATGGGCCAGCAGGTTGCGGGCGAAGTGCACGCGGCAGCGCTGCCATGTGGCGCCGAGGATCCGGGTCGCGGCGGCCTTCAGGCCCTTGTGGTCGTCGGAGATCACCAGCTTCACGCCGCGCAGCCCGCGCCGGGCCAGCGAGCGCAGGAACTCGGTCCAGAAGGCCTCGGCCTCAGACGCGCCGATCGCCATGCCCAGGACCTCGCGGCGGCCCTGGTCGTTGACGGCCACAGCCACGGTCACCGCGACCGAGACGATGCGCCCGGCCTCGCGCACCTTTACATAGGTTGCGTCGAGCCACAGATAGGGCCAGTCGCCCTCCAGCGATCGATCGAGGAAGCCGTTGACCTTATCGTCGATCTCGCCGCACAGCCTGGAGACCTGGCTCTTGGAGACGCCCGACATGCCCATGGCCTGCACCAGGTCGTCGACCGAGCGGGTCGACACGCCCTGGATGTAGGCCTCCTGGATCACCGCAGCCAGCGCCTTCTCGGCCATCCGCCGCGGCTCCAGGAAGCCCGGGAAGTAGCTCCCCTTCCTCAGCTTCGGGATCTTCAGCTCGACCGTGCCGGCCCGCGTCTCCCAGGACCGGTCGCGGTAGCCGTTGCGGTGGGTGATACGATCCGCCGAGCGCTCGCCGTGAGCGGCGCCGGTCAGGCCCTCGACCTCCAGTGCCATCAGCCGCTCGGCCGTGAAGCCGATCATCTCGCGAAGCAGATCGGCATCGGAGCTCTTCTCCAAAAGCGCGCGCAGGGTCATCATGTCCTGGGTCATCGTGGTTCTCCTTCGGGTCAGGTTGGTTTGCACTAGCCCAACCCTAAACCGGAACCGCGATGGCCTCCGCTGTGGATAGCCGGCTTGCCTACGCCAGACTCTCGGCGGTCGCTACGGCAAGCCGCCTACCCACAGCTAACAGAGGCTCCAACAACTCCTACACCACGTCCTGGGACACGACCTTGTCCACATTCTTGATCGCGTGATCAGGCATGCACCAGTAAATGCGACGAGCGAGATTACCACGTCTCCAAAAGTCGCCTTCGTACAGTGAAGAACTGTTTCGTAATACGGAAAATCAGCAAATCCCGCAAACAACGGCATCTGCAACAGTTCCAGTTCAGCAGGAAGGCGAAAATCGAAATATGCAACTCAGGTGCATTGAGTATTCTGTTTGTGTTGATTGATCTCATTGTATGAATGCCATTATCAGGTGCTGCGGTCACGGATGTACTGGTTGTAAGTGCCGCCACGTCGTTCGAACGTCTGTTCTGCCGTCAAAATCGGCTTCCGGAAGAACGCGAAGTGCTCGCCCCCGCCTTCGCCGAGATCGCCGAAGGCAATGATTTCTCCAACGTTGTTGCGGCCCGGAAGCCGCTCCCGGAAATCGGTTGACCAACCATTGGCCTACCGAATCATCTGAGAGGATGGTCGCCAATCTACGGCGAGTGTCCTCCGACACGGGGCGAGTTTAGCGGCAGCTATTCAGCGATTCTAGGTAGAATAAGGAGAGGAGCCGTATGTCGGCTCTTGGCTAAGAATTCCCCTTTAGGGCCGTCTTAAGCTACGTCCGTAACCGGGGGTAAACTTGACGTTCTTAGTGCGTTGACTAGGAAGCGAAGTTCCATCCAGCTCGTCACGACGACTTGCCGACTGAATTTATGGTGCCCACTCCCGGACTCGAACCGGGACGGTCCTTTCGGACCTACGGGTTTTAAGCCCGTTGCGTCTACCAATTCCGCCAAGTGGGCATTTTCGCGGTAGCAAATCGTCATGGCCACTATCGTAAAGGTGCAGTAGACGCATTATCGTTTTAAGTCCCTTGCGTCTACCAATTCCGCCAAGCGGGCACTGGCCGCAAGCTAGAGCATTTTCTGAGCTGACGGATTCTTTTTGGGATTCCCATGGGATCGAATTTCTGATTCAAGATGTGGGCTGGTGGAGGAGGCCAGCCTGCATGACGAAACCTCTTTCCAATGATCTTCGAGAACGGCTTGTATCGGCGGTTGACAGCGGCCTGTCGCGGCGCTCGGCGGCGCGCCGCTTCGGGGTTGCGGCCTCGACGGCGATCAAATGGGTGAATCGGTGGCGGCGGACGGGCGATGTCGGGCCTAGGCCGCAAGGCGGTGACCACCGCTCGCACCGGATCGAGGCCCATGCCGAGGAAATCCTGGCGCTGGTTGACGAGACGCCGGACATCACCTTGGGCGAGATCGCGGCACACCTGGACGCGGGGCATGGCTTGACGGTGGCCCAAAGCACGGTCTGGCGGCTGCTCGACCGGCACGGCATGACGTTCAAAAAAAACCGCGCACGCCTGCGAGCAACAGCGAGCTGACGTCCTGCGCCGCCGGCAGGCCTGGTTCGACGCCCAACCCGATCTGAATCCCGAGCGGCTGGTGTTCATTGACGAGACCGGCGCTTCGACCAAGATGGCCCGGCGTTACGGCCGGGCGCCACGGGGCGAGCGTTGCCAAGCACCGGTGCCTCATGGACACTGGAAGACGACGACCTTCGTTGGCGCGCTCCGCCTTGAAGGCATGACCGCGCCCATGGTGCTCGACGGTGCCATGCATGGTGCCGCCTTCCTCGCTTATGTGGAGCAGGTCTTGGTCCCGACGCTCAAACCCGGCGATATCGTGGTGATGGATAACTTACCCGCCCACAAACCCATCGCCGTGCGCACGGCCATCGAAGTCGCCGCGGCAGAGTTGCGCTTCCTGCCGCCCTACAGCCCTGACTTTAACCCCATTGAAATGGCCTTCTCCAAGCTCAAGGCTTTCCTCAAAAAGACCGCCGCCCGAACCGTCGATGACCTCTGGGACGCCATCGCCCAAGGCATCGACACCTTCACACCAACGGAATGCGAAAATTACTTCGCTGCTGCCGGCTATGACCGCAAATGATAGGAAAACGCTCTAGCTCTGCGGCGGCGTAACGACAAGCGCGCGTGTGTGGGGTGGGTTGGTCGGGGCCGGCGCTATCCGGTCAGGTCGATCAGCACGAGTTCGGAAATGTCGAGCCACTGGTAGCAAACCTGCACAAGCGTCGTGTCGATGAACTGGATCTCGCGCAGCGCACAGGCATCACCGCCGAGTTTCTCGTAGAACGCGCGCGCGGGATCGTCGTGGAGCACCCACACGACCAGGGTTTGGAATTCGTAACTCGCAAGGTGGCGGGCGGCATTGGCGATGAAACCGCGGCCAACGCCCTGGCGCTGCCAATTCGGTAACACATAGATCGATCCGATCTCACCCGATCTGAGCGATCCGCCCAGGTCGTCTTGATCGTCTTGATCGCCTTGATCGTCTTGGCCGCCTTGGCCGCCTTGGCCGCTTGGCGCTGGGTCTTGGTTGCCGCGGTCGCCGGCAGGGTTGTGGGTCCCGGTTACGTCCTCATCGTCGGCCGCGGATCCCGCCGTGCGGCCACCCTCGCCGGGGGTGCCTCGGTCTGTGTCTCCGACATCTTCATCATTCTCATCATCTTCTTGAGCAACCTTCGACGGCGCGCAGTCGGCGAAGCCGATGACGCCCTGGTCGTCGTCTTCGGCGATGAAGGTGGCGCCGATGCGGTCGCCCTTGCTCAGCACCTCCGACCACATCGCGGCGTGGCGGACATCGGACATGCCGTCCAAATACTCGTCGGGCAGAAACTCACCATAAGTAACCCGCCAGCTTTCGAGCTGGACCCGGCCGATGCCCGGGGCATCGTCGAAATCGGCTCTGCGGATCGTCCACGCCATCGGTTCAGGGCGCGTTCTCGACGACGCCGCCAACCCCGGCATCGAGCGGATCGCTCTCGATCTCGTCGTCCTCGATGGGCGCGCCGCCGAGCCCGCGCATAATGGCATCAAGTGCAGACGCGGCCGCGTCGAGATGCGCCTGGTCGCGCGACCGCAGCACAATCGAGCAGCCAAATTTACGGGCACGATAAAACGGATAGCTGCCCATCTCGACATCGTCGTAGCGATCCTGCAGCTGGCTCAACGGCGTCGCCATGTCGCCCTCGGCGAGATAGACGCTGAGCGTGCGCGACAGCATCGGCGGGCCGCCGATCAGACGATCGACGATGCCTTCAAACATCGCCTGCATAATGCGCGGCACGCCGGCCATCACGAACACATTCCCGATCTGAAACCCCGGCGCCTTGCTGACCGGGTTGTCGATCAGGATTGCGCCCTCGGGCGCATGGGCCATGCGCAGGCGGGCTTCGTTGAGGGCGCGCTCGTCCTTGTAGGCCGACGTGAGCAGCGCCACGGCTGTCGGGTTGAGCACGTTCTTGACGCCGAACGCCTGGGCGACACTGTCGGCGGTGATGTCGTCGTGGGTCGGGCCGATGCCGCCTGTGGTGAAGACATAATCGTGTGCGGCACGGCAGGCGTTGACCGTGTCGGCGATGATGTCGGCGTCATCGGCGATCACCCGCGCCTCGGCCACGTCGATGCCCAAGGCGGTCAACCGTTCGGCGAGATAACCGAGGTTCACGTCCTTGGTACGCCCCGAGAGGATCTCGTTGCCGATTATCAGGATACAGGCGGTGGGCATTTGTGCGGTCAGCAGTATGGAAACAGATGGCAGAATGTCGGTGGCGCCACATTGTAGCTATCATGTGCGCCGCTCGCGCAACCAAACAAGCCCATTCTGATTCCGTCCTTGTCGCATGCAATTCCCAACCCCCCTCCTCAAGGGACGGCTGCTGCAGCGCTACAAGCGCTTCCTGGCCGATGTCACCTTAAGCAGCGGCGAGACCGTCACCGCCCATTGCGCCAACCCCGGCTCGATGTTTGGGGTGGCGGCACCGGGTTCGGACGTGTGGCTGTCGATCGCCGCCAACCCCAAGCGCAAGCTGAAATACACCTGGGAGCTGGTGCGGGTCGGCCGCTCCCTGGTGGGCATCAACAGCAGCGTGCCCAATGCGCTCGCGGCTGAAGCCATCGAACGCGGCTGGATCCCCGAACTCGCAGGCTATCCGTCACTGCGCCGCGAGGTTAAATATGGCGAGAACTCGCGGGTCGATCTGCTGCTCGAGGACCCGGCCAAGCCGCCCTGCTACGTCGAGGTGAAGAACGTGCACCTCAAACGCCAGCCGCGGCTCGCCGAATTTCCCGATGCCGTCACCGCGCGCGGCACCAAGCACCTCGGCGAACTCGGCAATATGGTGGCCGGCGGGATGCGGGCGGTGATGCTCTACGTGGTGCAGCGCGGCGATTGCGACCGGTTCGGGCTGGCCGCCGATATCGACCCGACCTACGCCGACGCGCTGACGGTGGCGCGCAGCCGCGGCGTTGAAGCGCTGGTCTATCGGTGTAAGATCTCGACCAAAGGCATCAAGGTCGACCGGCCGCTGCCATTTGCCTAGTGCCCCATGCCTAGTGCCCCATGCTCAGTGCGTTGGGCCGAGTGCCGAGGCGCCGTGATGCCCTACCCTGACGCTCGATAACGACGGATTAGTTGACGACCATGGTTTACGCAGACGCAGCCACCGCGCCGGTGCGCAACACCGGCGCGCTCAAGATCCACAGCGAAGACGATTTTGCCGGCATGCGCCGGGCCGGCCGGGTCGCGGCCGAGACCCTCGATTTCATTGCGCCCTATGTGAAGCCGGACGTGACGACCGGCGAGCTCGATGCGCTGTGTCACGACTTCATGACCGAGCGCGACTCGATCCCGGCGCCGCTCAACTATCGGGGATTTCCCAAGTCGATCTGCACCTCGGTCAACCACGTGGTCTGCCACGGCATTCCCGGCGACAAGAAACTGCGCAACGGCGACATTCTGAATATCGATATCACCGTGATCATCGATGGCTGGCACGGCGACACCAACCGCATGTTCCCGGTCGGCAAGGTCGGCGTGAAAGGCCGCCGCCTGATCGAGGTCACCTACGAAGCCATGATGCGCGGCATCGCCACGGTACGCGACGGATCGACACTGGGCGACATCGGCTACGCCATCCAAAGCTATGCCGAAGGGCAGCGCTGCTCGGTGGTGCGCGATTTCTGCGGCCACGGCCTGGGACGGGTGTTCCACGATGCGCCCAACGTGCTGCACTACGGCGAGCCCGGCGCCGGACCCGAGCTCAAGGCGGGAATGTTTTTCACCATCGAGCCGATGATCAATCTCGGCGGCTGGCAGGTGAAGATCCTGTCCGACGGGTGGACCGCGGTAACCAAGGATCGCTCGCTCTCGGCCCAGTTCGAGCATTCGATCGGGGTGACCGAAGATGGCCACGAGATCTTCACGACCTCGCCGGCGGGGCTTCACTGCCCGCCTTAGAGTCCGACTCGAAACTCTATGTTTGATAACAGTACCTTGCGAGCCGCCTTGTGAGGAGTCGGATGTTGGCGACAAGAATCCATGCCTGTGCGGAGGCGATTGATTTCTCCCAATCCTTGGCCAGTCGACGGCATCGGTTGAGCCAGGCGAAGGTCCTCTCGACGACCCATCGTCTGGGCAGGAGCTCGAAGCCCTGGGCGGTGTCTGAGCGCTTGATGATCTCGAGCTTCCAGCGGCCGATGACCTCAAGGGCGCCCTCGAGTTTCGGTCCCGCGTAGGCGGCGTCGGCGAAGAGGTGACGCAGCCGGGGGAAGCGATGACGGATCGATTTGAGGACCTCGGGCGCGCCGTCGCGGTCCTGGATATCGGCTGCGTGCACGATCAGGCCGACCAGCAGGCCGAGTGTATCGGTGACGATGTGACGCTTGCGGCCCTTGATCTTCTTGCCCGCGTCATAGCCCCGAACACCACCGCTTTCCGTGGTTTTCACGCTCTGGCTGTCGATCACCCCGGCGCTCGGGCCGGCCTCGCGTCCTTCCAGCTCCCGGGCCGCCATGACCAGGTGATGGTTGATGCTCTCCAGCAGGCCGTTGGAGCGCCAGTCGTAGAAATAGCGCTGGACCGTGGAAGGCGGAGGGAAGTCGTTCGGCAACATCGCCCACTGGCAGCCCGTCGAGGCCATGTACATGACCGCATCCATGACATGGCGCAGGTCCGTCGTCCTCGGCCGGCCGATCTTCTTGCGCGGCGGCATGAGCGGCGCGATCAACGCCCACTCTCGATCCGTCAGGTCGCTTGCGTAGCGCCCGCCACGGCGCTCATAATTCGGGCGAGTGATTTCGGTCCACATGTTGTGCCTCCTCGTTTGCTTTGACACAACCGAGTAAGCCACAACCGACTGAAATCACTCAACTAGTTTCGGGTTGGCCTCTTACGACTGACGTCATCTCGCCACGGCGAGATCGCCCGATTCGGGCCATGCAACGCACTGATCGGCACCCCCCTCACCCCACCCCTCTCCCCAGAGGGGCGAGGGAGCTGAACGCGCGCACGGCTAAAGCCCTCGCCCCAGCGGGGAGGGGTGAGGGGGGATGGATGGGGGCGCGCGTTGCGGGTGACACCGCCGCCAGCGAAAGCACGGGCTAGCCGACCGTGGCGGGCGATCCGGATAAGTCCTCGAAGCCGCACTACCACGGACATCGGGCGCGGCTGCGGGAGCGCTTTCTGAAGGCTGGCGCGGCCGCCCTGCCAGACTATGGTTGCTGGAGCTGCTGCTGTTTCAGGCGCAGCCGCGCGGCGATACCAAGCCACTCGCCAAGCGCCTGCTGGCCGCCTTCGATGACAACTTTGCCGAGGTGGTCAGCGCGCCACCGGAGAAACTGCGAGAGATCGAGGGCGTCGGCGACGCCGCTGTAGCGGCGCTCAAGACCGGCGAAGCCGTGGCGCTGCGCCTGATGCAAATGCGGGTGCTCGATCGCGACGTGCTGTCGTCGTGGCACGACCTGATCGCCTATTGCCAGGCCAAGATGGCGCACGAGAGCCGCGAGCACTTCCATATCCTGTTCCTCGACACCCGCAACCGATTGATCGCCGATGAGCGGCAGCAGACCGGCACCATAACCCATGCGTCGGTGTATCCGCGCGAGGTCATCAAGCGGGCTCTCGATCTCTCGGCGGCGGCGGTGATCCTGGTGCACAACCACCCCTCGGGCGATCCGACGCCGTCGCAAGCCGACATCGAGATGACACGCAAGATTGCCGAGGCCGGACGCACGCTTGGGGTCGTGGTGCACGATCACCTGGTCGTCGCCCGTGGTGGCTACACCAGCTTCCGCGCCGACGGCCTGCTGTGACGGAAGTCGCCAAACGCGCTCTAGGGCGCACCGGACTTGACATATCTGAACTGGCGATCGGCGGTGGCGTGGTCGGCGGCATCCTGCCGCTGGGCGAGGCGGATGCCCAACAACGGCTACTCTCTCTGGCGCTGGCGAACGGCATCAACTGGATCGATACCGCCGCCGCCTACGGCCAGGGCAAGTCGGAGACCGCGCTGGGGCTTCTGCTAGCGAATATTCCGGGCCCGCAGCGGCCTCACATTGCCACCAAGTTCCGGCTCGATCCGACCAACCTCAATGACATTTCCGGCGACATCGAGGCGTCGGTCACCGCCAGCCTCAAGCGGCTGCAGTTATCGTCGGTCACGCTGCTGCAACTGCATAATCCGCTGGGCGGCCGGCAACGCGCGGCTGGCGGCCAGGCTCTCGCGCTCGATGACGTCGAGAAAACCGGCGGTGTGCTGGACGCGATGGACGCGCTCAAGGCCCAGGGGTTCACCCGCCACATCGGGTTCACCGCGTTGGGCGTGCCCGATTCGTGCCAGCGCTTGATTGAAAGCGGCCGCATCGACACCGCCCAGGTTTACTACAATCTGCTGAATCCAAGTGCCGGCCAAACCGTCGGCGAGAACTGGTCGACCACCGATTTCGCGCGCCTGATCGATGCCTGCGACGCCCACGGGGTCGGCGTACTGGTGATTCGGGTATTCGCCGCCGGGGTGCTGGCAACCCGCGAACGGCACGGGCGTGAATCACCGTTGGTGCCGGGGGCCGAGATTGTCGCCGAAGAAGCCCGGGCCGAGCGCGTGTTCGAGGTGCTCGGCAGCGCCCACGGCTCGCGCGCGCAAGCGGCACTGCGCTTTGCCTTGGGCCATCCACGGATCGCCAGCGTGATCCTCGGTCTATCCGAAGTGGGTCAACTCGAAGAAGCGATCGCGGGCGCAGCCTTGGGCGGGCTGTCCACCGGCGGCCTGGCCGGGTTGGGACGCCTCTACGAGAACGATTTTGGATAGTATTGCGGCCATGGATTCGAATGGTTCAACACCTGCACGCATGGACCGCGGCAACCGTGCCTATCCCAAGCGCCCGTTCGTCGGGGTCGGCGCCATCGTGTTCAAAGGCAACGACGTGTTGCTGATCAAGCGGGGACGACCGCCGCGGCAGGGAATCTGGAGTATTCCGGGCGGCCTGCAAGAGATTGGCGAAACCGTTTTTGCGACTGCGGCGCGCGAGATCCTGGAGGAAACCAGGGTGACCGTGGAGGTGATCGAGCTGGTCGATGTCGTCGATTCGATCACCCGGGACGACGCCAATCGCACGCAATACCACTACACCCTGGTCGACGTCCGCGCCGAGTGGCGGGCCGGCGCGGCGGTTGCGGCCGATGATGCCGAGGCGGTGGTGTGGGCCGCGCTCGACGCGCTGGAGCCGTTCGACCTATGGTCGGAAACGGATCGGGTGATTCGAAAGGCCGCCGAGCAGCGCGGACGCGCTTAGTTGGTAGGATTGGCGGGTTTGGCAGCCCCCTCACCCCCGCCCTCTCCCACGCTGGGGAGAGGGAGTTTAATATGCCGCCCACGCGGTGGAGTTCCCTCTCCCCAGCGTGGGAGAGGGGTAGGGTGAGGGGTCGAGTTGTTTCAAATGCCAATTACTTGCGGGATCTATACCGCTACGCGGACGTTGGCGAAGAAGGCCAGCAGCCACAGGGTTGCCAATGCCACCGCCCAGGTCTTGTTGCGGACGATGCCGTCGCCGCGCGCGGCCGGCATGATCACGCTGATCAGGCCGGCGAGGAAGTAGTAGGAAACCGCGTAGCTGAGGGTCGAGAGCACCACCAGCCCATCGTCCGGCCGGCTCGCCTTCAGCGCCGGATAGTAGCGAACGAAGGCACAAACCGTCGACGCAAACAGGAGGATGAAGGGGGTGTGCGGGCCGAAATAGCGCGTCGCTGCGAACTGCGCGCGTCGGGTCGTGAGATCGCGCACGACCGTGCGGATAATGAGAAATAGTCCGTAGGCGGTGGCCGCGACCCCGACGATGATCCAACCGCTAGCGTCCAACTGTTTCCCCGGGTTTGACGTTTCGGGCCCCAACAATAGCCCACACCGCCGCCGCCGGAGAACCGATTTCAATGCGAAATTACTGGCAGCGAGGCTCATGATTGACCCCGACTCCGGAGTGCCTGTGATATGATCGGCGTTCGCGAAACCTCGGCGCTATCTCGGCGCTATGAAGGACCCCATCGACGCATGATTCCCCGTTATACCCGACCCGAAATGGCCGCCATCTGGGCGCCGGAAACCAGATTCGAAATCTGGCTCGAGATCGAAACCCTCGCCTGTGAGGCGCAGGAGAAGCTCGGAATTATCCCGGCCGGAGTCGCGGCAGCGTTACGCGAGCGCGGTCGGTTTGAGGTGGCGCGGATCGACGAAATCGAACGCGAGGTCAAGCACGACGTGATCGCGTTTCTCACCAACCTGGCCGAGCATGTCGGCGAAGAGGCGCGCTTTGTTCATCAGGGTATGACGTCGTCGGACGTTCTCGATACCTGCTTTGGCGTGCAGTTGGTGCGGGCGACCGATCTGCTGGCCACGGATCTGGTGCGCGTCAAACATGCGCTGCACGCCCAAGCGCTGGCCCATAAGGACACGCCGTGTATCGGCCGCAGCCACGGGATCCACGCCGAACCCACCACCTTCGGGCTCAAAATGGCGCAAGCCCATGCCGAGTTCGATCGTGCCAGCGCACGATTGGCGGCGGCGCGCGAGGAAATCGCGGTGTGCGCCATTTCCGGTGCGGTCGGGACCTTTGCCAATATCGATCCCGCGGTCGAGGCCCACGTGGCGCAGGCACTGGGGCTGGCGGTGGAGCCGATATCGACACAAATCGTGCCGCGCGACCGCCATGCCGCTTATTTTGCGGCGCTGGCGGTGATCGCGAGCTCGGTGGAGCGGCTGGCGACCGAGATCCGCCATCTGCAACGCACCGAGGTGCGCGAGGCCGAGGAAGCATTCACGGCCGGGCAGAAAGGCTCGTCGTCGATGCCGCACAAACGCAACCCGGTGCTGTCGGAGAACCTCACCGGTCTGGCGCGGCTGGTCCGCGCAACCGTGATCCCGGCATTGGAGAATGTAGCGCTGTGGCACGAGCGCGACATCTCGCATTCCTCGGTTGAGCGGGTCATTGCGCCCGATGCGACGCAGGCGCTGGATTTCGCGCTCAGCCGCCTTGCCGGCATGATGGAAAACCTCATCGTCTACCCCGAACGCATGCGTCACAATCTCGATGCGCTGGGCGGGCTGATTCACTCGCAACGGGTGTTGTTGGCCCTGACCCAGGCCGGCATGAGCCGCGAGGGCGCCTATGGCGCGGTGCAGCGCAACGCCATGCGGGTGTGGGAGGAGAACACCGGGTTCCTCGATCTGCTCAAGGCCGATCCGGAGATCGCGGGCGTGTTAACGGCCGAAGAGATCGAGGCGCTGTTTGATCTCGACCATCACCTGCGGCATGTCGACGACATATTTGCGCGGGTTTTTGGCGCCGAAGCGCCAATGGTCAAGGCGGTTGCGGGCGGCTAGCAGGCTTTAGCGTTTGATTAGTGAACTAGCCGGCCCACGCCCCCGGCCCAACCACCCCAAGGTTATCCTTATCGGGTGGTTGGGCCGGGGGCGTGGGCCGGCTAGGCCCCAATCAGATACGTGGTTGGGCCGGGGGTTCGAGGGCGCAAAGCGCACTCGTGGGGCCGGCTAGTCACTATCGAAATCAGCCCTTGGCGAAATCAGCCCTTGGCGAAATCAGCCCTTGGCGAAATCAGCCCTTGGCGAAATCAGCCCTTGGCGAAATCAGCCCTTGGCGAAATTTGGCGGGCTCGTTTTGGAGTTGTTCGGCGGCGACGTCGTGGAGGCGTTCCATCTCGCTGCGCACCTGTTGCTCGGAGACTTTGGCGTCCTTGGCCTGGAGATCGGCCCAGACCTTGCGAAAGACGTCCTCTTGGCCGGGTTCGGTGAAATCGACCTGAACGAGGTCGCGTGCATAGGCGTCGGCCGCGTCACCGGTGATACCGAGGTGTTCAGCGACCCATAGTCCGAGCAGTTTTACCCGTCGCGCATTGACCTTGAAGCCAAGCTCCGCGTCGTGGGCAAACTTCGCTTCTTCTGCTTTTTCGCGATCCTTGAACGAGGTCATTGGGCGCTCCGTTAGAGTCTACTTAGGGCGGATTTCACGCACTGCATTACGTGCGCTGCAAGTCGTCAACGGGATAGCTGCTTCGCGTCACTTACGCAAGTCTGCCAACCATCGAAATGAGTTTGTTGGCACGTGCCGATGGCGTTGATTCAGGTTCGTCAATTCAGCTATGTTGCTGGGCGTTCTCGTGCGCCCTTTTTTTCTCACTCCGCGCACGCCCCTTTACATTGTGGATCGACACTATGCCCCGTCGCAGACAGCTATATGAGGGTAAGGCCAAGGTGCTTTTCGAGGGACCCGAGCCCGGTACATTGGTCGCCTATTTCAAGGACGACGCCACCGCCTTCAACAATCAGAAAAAAGGCACGATCGACGGTAAGGGGGTCATCAACAATCGGATTTCCGAACATTTGATGACCCGCCTCAACGATATCGGCGTGCCGACGCATTTCGTGCGGCGTTTGAACATGCGCGAACAGCTGGTCAAGGAAGTCGAGATCATTCCGGTGGAAGTGGTGGTGCGCAACATCGTCGCCGGCTCGCTTGCCAAACGGCTGGGCATGGACGAGGGCACCGCCTTGCCGCGCTCGATCATCGAGTACTACTACAAGAATGACGAGCTCGGCGATCCCATGATCTCCGAGGAGCACATCACCGCGTTCAGTTGGGCCCATCCCCAGGAACTCGACGAAATCGTCCAGCTGTCGCTGCGGATCAACGATTTTCTGTCCGGCCTGTTCTACGGCATCGGCATTCGACTGGTCGATTTCAAACTGGAATATGGGCGGCTGTTCGAAAACGAGCAGATGCGCATCGTGCTGGCCGACGAAATCAGCCCCGATAGCTGCCGCTTATGGGATCTCGAAACCAACGAAAAACTCGACAAGGACCGGTTCCGCCGCGACCTCGGAAATATCCCCGAGGCCTATCACGAGGTTGCCAAGCGACTCGGCATTCTGCGCGATGCCGAGGTATCGGATATCAAAAGCAAGGGTCCCAAACTCGTTCAATAGGCCAGCAGCGAGCTGCGTTGACGCGGTTCTGAGCGGTAGCAAAGGACGCAGCCGACCGGGCGATCGAGGCACGCTATGAAGGCCCGCATCCACATCACCCTGAAGCCCGGGGTCCACGACCCGCAGGGGCGCGCGATTGGCAACGCACTGGCGGCGCTCGGCTTCAGCGGCGTCGATGACGTGCGCCAGGGCAAGTATCTCGAGATCGAGCTTGGCGAGGGCGATCGCACCACCGCGCTAACGGTGGCCGAGGACATGTGCACCAAGCTGCTGGCCAATCCGGTGATTGAAAACTACACGGTCGAACTTGAGGATTAGCGGGCGATGAAGGCCGGAATCATTGTGTTTCCCGGCTCCAATTGCGACCGCGACATCCAGGTCGCGCTCGGCCAAAGCCTCGACAACCGGCCGCAGATGATCTGGCACCGCGAGACAACGCTGCCCGAACTCGACCTGATCGTCATTCCCGGCGGCTTCTCCTACGGCGACTATCTGCGCTCCGGCGCGATGGCGGCGCATTCGCCGGCCATGCGCGAGGTGGTGGCCCGGGCCAAGGCCGGGGTGCCGGTGCTGGCGATCTGCAACGGCTTCCAGATCCTTACCGAATGCGGATTGCTGCCGGGTATCCTGATGCCCAACGCCAATCTGAAATTCGTCTGCCGCGACGTGTTTCTCCGGGTCGAGAACCCGTTTACCGCGTTTACCCACCACTACGACGACGGCGAGGTCATCCGGGTGCCCGTGGCTCATCACGACGGCAACTACTTTGTCGACCCCGATACCTATCAGGACCTTATCGCGCACGACCAGATCGCGTTTCGCTATTGCAACGCTAGCGGCGAGGTCAACGAAAATGCCAACCCCAATGGCTCGCTCGACAATATCGCTGGTGTCGTCAATCGCGACCGCACGGTGCTGGGTCTGATGCCTCACCCGGAGCGGCTCGCCGACGACCGGCTCGGCGGCAATGACGGCCGCGCCATGTTCGACGGGCTGGTCGCGGCGCTTTCATGACCCAAAATATCAAACAAGATATCAATCAAGACATCCAAAACGACATCAAACACGACATCGTCCTCGATCCGGTGGTCGTTATCTCGGCTGACCGGGTCGCCGAGCATGGGCTTTCCGAAACCGAATATCGCCGCGTGTTGGACATATTGGGGCGCGAACCCAATCTCACCGAGCTCGGCATCTTCTCGGTGATGTGGAGCGAACACTGTTCTTACAAGTCGTCGAAGAAATGGCTGCGAACCCTGCCGACCGAGGCGCCCTGGGTGATCTGCGGGCCCGGGGAGAACGCCGGCGTGATCGATATCGGCCAGGGCCAGGCGGTGGTGTTCAAGATGGAAAGCCACAACCACCCGTCGTTTATCGAGCCCTACCAGGGCGCGGCAACCGGGGTCGGAGGCATTCTGCGCGATGTCTTCACCATGGGCGCGCGCCCCATCGCCAACCTCAACGCGCTGCGTTTCGGCGATCCCAGCCACCCCCGCACGCGTCACCTGGTGGGTGGCGTCGTCGGTGGGATCGGCGACTACGGCAATTGCGTCGGCGTGCCCACGGTGGGCGGCGAATGCACCTTTGATGCGAGCTACAACGGCAACAACCTGGTCAACGCAATGACGGTGGGTCTGGCCGATAGCGAGCGCATTTTCTACGCACGCGCGGTCGGAATCGGCAATCCGGTGGTTTATGTCGGCTCCAAAACCGGGCGCGACGGTATTCACGGCGCGACCATGGCGTCGGCCGAGTTCGATGATCAGTCGGACGAGAAGCGCCCGACCGTGCAGGTCGGCGACCCCTTCACCGAAAAACTGCTGCTCGAGGCATGCCTCGAATTGATGGCGACCGACGCCATCGTCGCTATCCAGGATATGGGCGCCGCCGGGCTCACCTCGTCGGCGTTCGAAATGGCCTCGAAGGGCGAGGTCGGGCTCGAACTCGACCTCGGGCAGGTACCGACCCGCGAACCCGCGATGACGCCCTACGAGATCATGCTATCGGAGAGCCAGGAGCGCATGCTGATGGTGCTTCAGGATGGCCGCGAAGACGTCGCGCGTCGTGTGTTCGAGAAATGGGAACTCGATTTCGCGGTGATCGGACGCCTTACCGAGGGCGGCCACATGGTGCTCAAGCTCGATGGGCAGACCGTCGCCGACCTACCGATTGCACCGCTGGCCGAAGCCGCGCCCGAATACGACCGGCCATGGACGCTGCCATCAACCCGCGAAGGCCAGGCCACCACGCCCGAACCGGGCAGGCTGGACCCCATCGATCTCGCCGATGCATTGCGGCGGGTGCTCGGATCGCCCGACATGGCCGGCAAGCGCTGGGTGTGGGAGCAATACGACCACATGGTGATGGCCGATACCGTGCGCCGGCCCGGCGGCGACGCGGCGGTGATCCGGGTGCACGGCTCCAACCGCGGCCTCGCGCTCGCGACCGACTGTACGCCGCGCTATTGCGCGGCCGACCCGGTGGTCGGCGGACGCCAGGCGGTTGCCGAATGCTGGCGCAACCTCACGGCGGTAGGTGCCAGGCCCCTGGCGGTCACCGATTGTCTCAATTTCGGCAGCCCCGAACGCGACGATGTGATGGGCCAATTCGTCGGCGCCATCCAGGGCATGGGTGAGGCCTGTACCGCGCTCGATTTCCCGGTGGTCTCGGGCAATGTGTCGTTCTACAACGAGACCAACGGCGTCGCCATCAAACCGACCCCGCAAATCGGCGGCGTCGGGCTGATCGACGACCTCGATCGGCTGGTAGACATAGGCCTATCCGCGGCCGACGAGGCGATTGTGGTGGTGGGCGCCACCCGCGGGCATCTGGACCAATCAATTTTCAACCGTGTCATCGAAGCAACCGAAAGCGGCGACGCGCCGCCGGTCGATCTTGCGGTCGAACGACGCAACGGCGATTTCGTGCGCGACGCGATCCACCAGGGCCGCATAACCGCCTGTCACGACGTCGCCGATGGCGGGCTGCTGGCGGCAATAGCCGAGATGGCGCTGGCCGGTGATATCGGCGCCGACCTGCAGGATCCTGGAAACGGGATCGATTCGGTGGGGTTTTGGTTCGGCGAGGATCAGGCGCGCTATGTGGTAACCGTGGCCGCGCGCGACGTTGCAGCGCTGATCGCCGAGGCCGGGCAACGCGAGGTCCCGGTTTTCGCGCTTGGTGTCGTGGCAGGAAAAAATTTGACAGTTGGCGCCGACACCATCATATCGTTAGACGAGTTGCGTACCGCGCATGAGCGCTGGTTGCCGCGCTACATGGCGGGCGGCGCCCAAAACGGAAATTGAGACCGGAATTGAGAGCCGGGTAATTGAGGGGACGATCAACATGCCGATGGACGCATCGGAGATCGAGCGGCTGATCAAGGAAGGAATTCCCGACGCAGCCGTGACAATCGAGGACCTACGCGGCGATGGCGATCACTACGCCGCCCACGTGGTGTCCAAGACCTTTGCCGGCAAAACCCGCGTGCAACAACACCAGATGGTGTATACCGCTCTCAAGGGTAATATGGGAGATGCGCTGCACGCGCTGGCCCTACAGACTTCAGTGCCCGACCAATAAAGGTTGGGACGCGGGTTCGAGGGCGGAAACGCCCTCGTGGGGACGGCTAAGCAACAGGAACATTGGCTGAAACGATCTACGGACAGGGAACCAAACGATGAGCGACAATCCGGTATTTGAACGCATTCGCCAAGACGTCGGGGATGCACCCGTGGTCTTGTACATGAAAGGGACCCCGGTGTTCCCGCAATGCGGATTTTCGGCGACCTGCGTCGAGATCCTCACCCGGCTCGGCGTCAAGTTCAAAAGCCATGACGTGCTGATGGATCCGGGCTTGCGTGATGGCATCAAGGAATTCAGTCAGTGGCCCACGATCCCGCAGCTCTACGTCAAAGGCGAATTCGTTGGCGGTTGCGACATCATGCGCGAGATGTATGAGACCGGCGAGCTCGACCAGTATATGACCGAGAAAGGCATCGACCGCGAGGTCGCGACCGCTTAAGCCGGCGCCCACATTTGATTGGGGCCTAGCCGGCCCACTCCCCCGGCCCAACCACCCCAAGGGTATCCTTATCGGGTGGTTGGGCCGGGGGAGTGGGCCGGCTAGGTTTTGAGCTCAAAAAGGCGCATGACGAAGCCTTCAATTTTGCTGTTCGGCATCATATAGCGACGCGTTAGTCACATCGTGATTGTCGATTATCCGAGATCGCTGACGCCAAACATGTCGCGAAGAGCTTCTCTGCCCTTGGGTGTAATGCTCAAAGCCCGCGAATCCTCGATTCGGCGGACAAGTCCTTTTCTCAGGTAATACGCGCAGATCTCGGCCCCGAGCCGTCCGGCGACATGTGGCCGACGCTCGCTCCAATCGAGGCACGGCCGGCAAAGCGGCCGTGATGATCGCGGGCGTTTCGGCGGGATCTCGGTTAATGGCAATCCGATGCGCTCCAGGAAGCCGAGACCGCGCTCAGTCACTAAGCCGGCATCGTCGCCGAACTCGATGACGCCTTGGGCAACCAGGCTATCGGCTAGGGCTACGCCGAGCCGGCCGGCAAAGTGATCGTAGCAGGTCCGGGCTCTGCGCATCGCAGCATTCCGCGGCCCGACCACTACCTTGCGTTGGGTTTGGGATGTCCCAGCCGAGGCGATCTGCATGATGCCCTCGAGCATTCGGGCAACGGCCGGTCCAGCCAGACGGTGATAGCGGTGGCGACCTTGTTTCTCGATCGTCAGAAGTTGTGCAGCGATCAAACGGGCCAGGTGGCTGCTAGCGGTTTGCGGGGTGACGCCGGCGACAGTAGCGAGCTCCCCCGCCGTGAGTGCCCGGCTGTCCATAAGGGCGTAAAGAATCGACGCACGCGCAGGCTCGCCGACGAGCGCCGCGATCTCTGCCACTTGGTTCGTATTAACCATCAATCCCTTCCTTTTGCCGAGATCATACCCTCTTGGAAGGTTCAATACTTCGGCCCCGATCGAAGCGTCGTGCTGCCAAATGCGCCCAAGATCATTTCTCCAACGGCATCCGCGTGAATGGACCTCGATGGCAGAGAAAATGGCCTCATATTCGAAAACCCGGCTCAATAATATTCAACGTCCCAGCGCGTTGCGCGACGGCGCGGCGATCGCGATCACGACAATCGTTCAGGAGCTCGCCCGATATCTGGCTTGCTCGCCCCGCTCCGGTCTATGTCAGGGCGCAGCTCTTCGCGCGTTGGACGATCGTTTGCTCGCGGATATCGGCGTGAGCCGGCAGGATGTTCTGCGCTTTAGGGTGCACCTGATGCGAGGTCTATGAACACGCTGTCTTGGTGGGAGGTGATGTGCACCTTCACAAAAAAAGCGCCTAAGCGCCCCCGGCGTTCCCTTGCAGCAGAATTGCCATGCAATTCTGCCTGTCGGGCCACGAACCTCTTCGAGGTTCGTGGGACCTGGCGGGTAGGTGAACACCTAGGCGTTCACCTTGAGTAGTACTCGATGACCAGGTTGGGTTCCATTTGAACGGGATAAGGCACATCGGCCAGCTTGGGGATACGGACGAAAGTACCCTTCATCTTGGCATGGTCGACATAGATGTAATCGGGAATATCGCGCTCGGCTGAATCGATGGCTTCCAACACCAGGCCCATCTGCTTGGACTTATCCTGGACCTCGATGAGATCGCCCTCGCACACGCGGAAGCTCGGAATGTTGACCCGGGTTCCATTGACCGACACGTGGCCGTGGTTGACGAATTGACGCGCGGCAAAAACGGTGGGGACAAATTTCATGCGATAAACCACCGCGTCGAGGCGCTGCTCGAGCAGACCGATGAGATTTTCGCTGGTGTCACCGCGGCGGCGCACCGCTTCGTGGTAGGTGCGGCGAAATTGTTTCTCGGTGATATTGCCGTAATACCCGCGCAAACGCTGCTTGGCATGAAGCTGGATGCCGTAATCGCTTGGCTTGCGGCGGCGCTGGCCATGCTCGCCGGGGCCGTATTCGCGGACATTAACCGGGCTCTTGGGCCGACCCCATAGATTCTCGCCAAGCCGGCGATTGATCTTGTATTTCGAGCTGAGTCGTTTGGTCATCTTTGGGTCATCGTTCAAATAACGAAGCGGAGCCGCCGCCCTGCTTATAGGCGGCGCCAATATACGCAGGCGCGAGGTGTTGTCAACGAAGCACCGTCATCGCACGGTCATCGATCAGGGCGGCGATGGCGCGTCAAAGCGGTCACGATGCCACGCAGAGTCCGCACCTCCTGCTCCATCAGGCCGGCGCGCTGAAACATATTGCGAATAGTGCGGACCATGGCCGGGCGCTTCTCGGGCGGGCGCAGGAAGCCGCTGGTATCGAGTTCGCGTTCGAGGTGCTCAAAAAAGCGCAACAGCTCGTCGCGGGGCGCGGGAAAAGTGGTCCCTTCATCCAAGCTTTCCCCTGGCGTTTCGGTGGTCTGCTGAAACCATTCATAGCCAATCAAAAGCACGGCTTGCGCGATATTCAGCGAGGCGTATGCGGGATTGAGCGGCACCGAGATCAGCGCATCGGCCAACGTGACGTCGTCATTGGTGAGGCCGGTGCGCTCGGGTCCGAACAGCACGCCAACCTTCGACCCGGCCGCGATTTCCGTGTGCATGGCGGCGGCCACTCGCTCCGGCGTCATCACGGTCTTGAGCATGTCGCGGCGGCGCGCCGAGGTCGCATAGACGCGGTTGAGATCAGCGATCGCGGCCGCGGTGGTCTCGAATACAACAGCGCCCTCAATCACAACGTCGGCGCCCGAGGCAGCCGACAGCGCTTTGTCGCTGGGCCAGCCGTCGCGCGGCTTGACCAGGCGCAACGTGGTCAAGCCGAAATTCAGCATCGCACGCGCCGCGGTGCCGATGTTTTCGCCCAGTTGCGGCTCGACCAGGATGATGGTGGGCCCGCCAAGGACGGGCGTTTGCGTTCGATCGGTACCGGCCATGGATTGCTTGGTTCAGGTCCGACTCGCGCAGACAAAGGGATCATGTTCGGTTGTTGATCCTGCGCCGCCATATCGTTCACAGGTCAGCGGCGAGGCCCCCTCACCCCCGCCCCACGCGGGCACGCTTTCGCCGCGCCACCGGCGCGACGGTCGCCCCCGCGAACCCCAAAGGGGCGAGGGAGCCCGGGGTGCGCGCCGCAAAAAGCCCTCGCCCCCATGCCTTCGCCGGAGCGAAGCACCGGCTTCGCGCAGGCAGGTCGGGGAGAGGGTTGGGTGAGGGGGCCGGCTTGTTTCTCGCATCACTAGCGCTAGGCGCGGCGCCAGGTGGTGCCGCCGGGGCCATCCTCGAGCACGATGCCGCGGTCGACGAGGTCATCGCGGATGCGATCGGCCTCGGCGAAGTCCTTGGCCGCACGGGCCGCTTCGCGTTGCGCGATCAGGGTGTCGATCTCGGCGGCGGCGGCGGTGTCGGTACTACCGCGAAACCAGGCCTCAGGATCCTCGTGCAGAATTCCCAGCAAATCACCGCCGCCGAGCAAGGCCGCTTTCAGGCGTGCCTGGTCGGCCGGGTCGTGCGCTTTGTTGGCCTCGCTGGCAATGCCGTGCAGGGCAGCGATCGCTTGTGGGGTGTTGAGATCATCCTCCAGGGCGGCAATCAGATCAGCGGCGGGTTCGCGCGCGGATACCTCAACCTCGGCGAGGTTCCGCAAGACGCCATACAGCCGGTTAAGCGTGTCACGGGCCTGGCCGAGGCCGGCCGCGGTCCAATCGAGCGGTTGCCGATAGTGGGTCATCAGCATAGTGAGGCGAATCGCTTCGCCCGGCGCCGCGGCCAGCAAATCTCTCACGGTGGTGAAGTTGCCGAGCGATTTCGACATCTTCTCGCCTTCGACGATGACATAGCCGTTGTGCATCCAGTAGCGAGCCAGCGCTGCACCATCATGCGCGCAGCGGCTCTGGGCAATTTCGTTTTCGTGGTGCGGGAAGATCAAATCCTGACCGCCGCCATGAATATCGAACGTGGTGCCAAGATGGGCCGCGCCCATTGCCGAGCATTCAATGTGCCAGCCGGGACGGCCGCGGCCCCACGGACTGTCCCAGCCCGGCAGCTCCGGCGGCGACGGCTTCCACAGCACGAAATCGGCGGGGTCCTTTTTGTAGGGTGCGATGTCGACCCGCGCGCCGGCCACCAATTCCTCGCGATTGTGGCGCGAAAGCTGGCCGTAATCCGGCATTGTGGGAACGTGGAACAAGACGTGGCCGTCGGCCTCGTAAGCAAATCCGCGCGCGATCAGGGTTTCGATCATGGCGATCATCTGCGGGATGTGCTGGGTCGCACGCGGCTCGATGTCGGGCGGCAAGGCAAGAACGGCCGCCATATCGTCGTGGTAGGCGGCGGTGGTGCGCACGGTAATGCTCTCGATGGACTCACCGGTCTGCTGAAACGCGGCATTGATCTTGTCGTCGACGTCGGTGATGTTGCGGGCATAGGTCACGGCCGGATAGATCCGGCGCAACAATCGCACCAGAACATCGAACACGATCACCGGCCGCGCGTTGCCGATATGGGCGAGATCGTAGACGGTAGGGCCGCAGACATAGATCCGCACATGCTCGGGATCGAGCGGTTCGAAGCGCTGCTTTTCGCGCGCCAGCGTATTGTAGACCTGCAACATCACACAGTTTTCCCGGCAAGGCGCGCCTGAGCCCGGGCGCGACCGATCATCGGCAGGAGAATACTCATCTCAGGGCCATCCTCAACGCCGGTGAGGGCCAGGCGAAGCAGACGATCAATTGCGACGCCGCCAAGTTTGGTCGCGACACCAGCCATGCGCTTGAATGACAGCCAGGTTGTTTCATCCCAGTCGCCCGGCGGCAACGCCTTAGCCGCCTTGGCGGCAGCCGCGGAGTCCTCGATGACCGGCTTACAGGGGCCGCGAACGACCCGCCACCAAGGCTCGGCATCGCTCAGCTTGTCGAGGTCGGGGCGCACGGCGAGCCAAAACGGCTCGGTCACCTCCTCCATGCCCATCGCCGTGAGCCGCTTGCGCACCGATTTGAACGGCAGGGCGCGGACTACCTTGGGATTCAAGGCATCGAAATCGCTGGGCTCTATGGCGGCCGCGGCACCGTTTAGTTCGAGCAGGATCATACGATTGGCCAACTCCTCGAGCGCCAGGCGGGCGTTGACACCATGCGGTGTGCCGAGTGTGACCAGCAGGCTAGCAACGGTGAGGGGTTCAATCTCGCGCGCTTTGAGATCGCGCACCGGGAACAAGCGGCGCGACATGATTTCACCCTGCTTGCTGAGCGGCGGTGCCACATGCGCGAAGACCGGCCGCGGCGCGTTCATCGCCGCGTAGATCTGGATTTGAGCCGCGGTCGTGGCAACAAGGTCGTCGCTGGCGATGACATGGGTCACGCCATGATCGACATCGTCGACTACCGATGACAGCGCATAGAGCGCCCGCCCGGCGCCTTGCATGACCACGGGATCGCTGACGTTACCCGCCGGAATCGAGATCTCGCGCTGCACCGCATCGGCCCACAGGATGACGTCGTCGTCGAGCCGGAAGCGCCAGTGCGGCCGTTTGCCGGCGGCTTCGATCTCGCGGCGCTCGCGCGCGGTCAATTTGAGTGCGGCGCGGTCATAGACCGGCGCCAGACCGGCGGCGCGGCGTTGTTTGCGTTGCTGCGCCAATTCATCGGCCGTCTCATAACACGGGTAGACCAGGCGCCGCGCCTTGAGGTCTTCAAAAACGTCGCGGTAGCGATCGCCACGGGCGCTTTGAGTGATTTCGTCGGCCCAATCGATCCCAAGCCAACGCAAATCGTTGCGGATCCCAACCGCGAACTCGTCCTTGGCGCCGGCCCGGCCGACATTATCGATACGTAACAGGAAACGCCCGTGACTGCGTTGGGCGTACAGCCGATTGAGGAGTGCAAAACGGGCGTCGCCGACGTCGAGATGGCGCGTCGGATTGGCAGCGAAGCGGGTAACGACCTCGGTGTCGCTATCGCTCATTTGGCTCCAATAAAGGCGTTGGTGATTGGATAACGCCGGTCGCGCCCAAACGACCGGCGCGTGATTTTGACGCCGGGCGGTGCCTGGCGGCGTTTGTATTCGGCGATGTAGAGCATCCGCGTTATCCGCGCCACGGTCTCGGCCTCATGGCCGCGCGCGACGATGTCGGCCGTCGCCATCTCATGCTCGACCAGGCATTCGAGGATATCGTCGAGCTTGTCGTAAGGCGGCAGCGTGTCCTGGTCGGTTTGGTCCGGTTTGAGTTCGGCCGAGGGCGCCTTGGTAATGATGTTTTCGGGGATGACGCGCTGCCCCGGCCCCAGCACGGCGTCCGGCAGGTTGGCATTGCGCCAGCTGGAAAGCTCGTAGACCGTTGTTTTATAAACGTCTTTTAGAACCGAATAACCCCCGCACATGTCGCCATACAGGGTGGCGTAGCCCACCGACATCTCCGATTTATTGCCGGTGGTCAACGCCATGTGACCGAACTTGTTGCTGAACGCCATGATCGTCATGCCGCGAATACGAGCCTGGATATTCTCTTCGGTGACATCGGTATCGACTGCCGCGAACAGCTCGTTGAGCATGCTGCCGTAGGCGTCCATGGCCGATTTGATTGATACCGTATCGGTGTGTACGCCCAGCGCGGCGGCGCAGTCCTCGGCATCGTCGATGCTCGACTGCGATGTATAGGGCGAGGGCATGATCAGGCAGCGCACCCGATCCGCGCCCAACGCATCAACCGCCACCACTGCCGTCAACGCCGAATCAATCCCGCCGGAGAGACCAAGAACAATGCCGGGAAAGCCGTTCTTGTCCACATAGTCGCGCAACCCCACGACCATCGCCTGGTAGATCGCGTCGAGCCGGTCGCGCGGCGCGGCCGGCGGCTGTGGGTCGCACTGCCACCCTTCCCCGTTGCGCTGCCAATTGGTGAGGCGGATATCTTCGCACCAAAAGGGCGATTGCACCCTCAACGCGCGATCGTGGCTGAGAACGAAAGAACCGCCATCGAATACAAGCTCGTCCTGACCGCCGAACTGATTGACGTAAATCAAGGGCAGACCGGTATCGACGACGCGCCCCACCGCGAGGGTCATGCGCTCATCCAATTTGTCGGCTTCGAACGGCGAGCCGTTGCCGACCACCAGGATCTCGGCGCCAGTTTCCTGCAGGCACTCGGCGACGTCAGGGGTCCACATATCTTCGCACACCATGACACCCAGCCGGACACCGCGGAAGTTGACCGGTCCCGGCAACGGACCGGCACGAAACAGGCGTTTCTCGTCGAACACGCCGTAATTGGGAAGATCGTGTTTGTAGCGTTGGGCGACCACGTCACCGCCATCCAGCAGCGCGACGGCGTTGTAGAGTGCGCCGTTTTCCCGCCAGGGCGTACCGAGCATCAGGGCTGGTCCGCCGTCGGCGGTCTCGCGCGCCAATTCAGTCACGGCAGCTTCGGCGGCGGCCTGAAAGGATGGCTTCAGGATCAAATCCTCGGGCGGATAGCCGGTGATGAATAGTTCGCTCAGCACCACCAGGTCGGCGCCGAGTTCGGCGCCACGGCCGCGCGCGGCACGCGCCTTGGCCAAATTACCCGGGATATCGCCGACCCGCGGATTGAGCTGGGCGAGCGCGATGCGGAGCCTATCGGTCATGTCTATCCGCCGGTTGTTTAGCGTGGCCCGGGACCGGCGACAATAGCGCTGGTGCTGTGGCGCATATCTGTCATCTTGAGGCGATGCGGAAATAGCTCTCGTGGGGCGCCAACCAAAGCGCATCGTTTTGCCAAACCAAGTGGGAGGAATTGGCGCCATGGCAACGCAGAATCAGCAGATCTGTTTGGTCGCGCGACCGCAGGGCTCGCCAAGGCTCGCCGATTTCAAGGTAACCTCGGCGCCCACCGCCGACCCCGGCGAAGGCGAAGTTCTGGTGCGGACGATCTATCTGTCGCTCGACCCCTACATGCGTGGCCGCATGAGCGAGGCGAAATCCTATGTCAGCGCCACCGGTATCGGAGACGTGATGCCGGGCGGCGTGGTGGGTCAGGTGGTGGTATCGAACACAACCGACCTCGCGGAAGGCGATTTCGTCGAGGGCTATCTCGGCTGGCAGACCCACGCAACGGTCAAAGCCAACCATTTGCGCAAGATCGATCCCACACTGGCACCGATTTCAACCGCGGTGGGGGTGCTCGGCATGCCGGGACTCACCGCCTATTTCGGCTTGCTGGAGGTGGCGTCGGCCAAGGCCGGCGATAGCGTTGTCGTCACCGCGGCATCGGGCGCAGTCGGCGCCGTGGTTGGTCAAATCGCGAAACTCAAAGATTGCCGCGTGGTCGGTATCGCCGGATCCGACGCCAAGGTTGACTACGTGACCGGCGAGCTCGGCTTCGACGCCGGCATCAACTACAAAACCACCGACGATCTCGATACGGCCCTGCGCGAGGCATGCCCGGACGGGATCGATGTTCACTTCGACAATGTCGGCGGCCCGATCGCGGATACCGTCATGCGTCGTCTCAGTCCGTTTTCGCGGGTGGCAATCTGCGGGGTTATCTCGCAATACAATGCAACGGCGGACGAGCCGGCACCGCGCATCTACCGCCATATCCTGGTCAAACGCGTGCGGGTGCAAGGCTTCATCGTGTTCGATTTCCTCGAACGCTACCCCGAGGCTTATGCGGCCTTGGGTGGCTGGGTCAGCAGCGGCGACATCAAGTATAGGGAGCACATTGTCGAGGGTCTCGAAAACGCACCGCAAGCGTTCATGGGCCTGTTTGACGGCCAAAACTTCGGCAAGCTGCTGGTCCGAGTCGGCGACGATCCGACGCGTTAAGCGACTAAGCATATGGGCTTATCTGCCCAAAGTGGCGCGCCAGCTCAACGAACGGCTACGCAAGACGCTAGGGTTCGAAACACTAGGGGAGAGTTTAACGACTGTGTTGCGTCGATCGGTTGAGGTGGCAGACCCTAAACCGACATTTTTCCTTATTAGAGAGTCTGGACTACATCCAGGTTCAGACATGGCTCGGCGGCGGGGATGATCGCGAATTAGCCAATAGTGGACATAGTTCGGGAGCTTAGCGGGACCTAAATCGCCTCCGCTAGCACTGCGACTTTCTCCGCATTGACGAGATACGCCGTCATCGTGCCCTTGCCTTTGACCTCGATCTCACCGCGTGGCTCGAGGTCGAAGTCGCTCGCGATGATTTCAGCGGTGTCGGCGCTGATCTGTACGCGGCCCGCGACCCCGTGGCTTTCCATGCGCGCGGCGACGTTCACCGTATCGCCCCAAATGTCGTAAGCAAACTTGCGCTGGCCGATGACCCCAGCGACGACGGCACCAGAATGGATACCAACTCTGATTTGCAAGGGCCCGCCAGTCTCGCGGGCGACGTCTTCCGCGGCTTGGACCATCGCCAGCGCCAGCCGCGCAATCGCTTGGGCGTGATCATCGCGCGATGCCGGCAGGCCAGCCACGACCATGTAGGCATCGCCGATGGTTTTGATCTTCTCCAGCCCATCCGCCTCAACCAGCGCATCGAAGCGGCTGAAAATATCGTTCAGCAGAGTGACCAGCGCCTCCGGGCTCGAGCGGCTCGAAAGCTCGGTAAAACCGACAATGTCGGCGAACAAGATCGTCACCTGCTTGTGACTATCGGCAATGACCTCGGGATTTTCCTTCAACCGCTCTGCTACCGCCGGCGGCATGATGTTGTGCAGGAGGGCTTCCGATTTCGCGTATTCGGCTTCTAACGCCGCTTCGGCGCGGTCAACGGTGTTTCGGTAGGTAATCGCCACCACGAAAAGCAGGCCCACCGTCGCCGCCCCGTTGAAGACGGCGAAGATCGTGACCCAAAGGGATGGCAGCGGTGAGAGAGGCGCCGCGTTAAGCCCGTAGATGAGCATGCCGATGAACGTCGCCGCGCTGGTTGCAATGATGATCGCCTGGACTCGCCTGCTGACCCATTCGGCCAGCGTGCCATAGACCAGTCCGAGCAATGCAAAGAGGAAGAACCCGGTTCCCAGGCCTGTGTAAACCGTCGTCAACACAACGCCAACGATGTTTTGGATGTTGACCGTGACGAAGCCGATGGCCGGTCGGCCGATAACCAGGGTACGGAAGCAGGCCGCGGTGAGCGGCACGCCGAGGACATAGAAGATGGCCAACACATACTGATCGAGGATCATGAAGACGAGACCGATCGCGGCCTGGACCACAATCCACACGCTGTAGCCAATCTTCGCGCCGGTATGGATGCGCGCTTCGCCGGGCGGCAGGTTGGGCGGCGTGTGGGCGTACCAGTCAATGACGCCTTTCAATCCCACGAGAACGACCTCCGCTAACTGTTTGGGGTGTCAACCATAATATGGGCAATCGTTAGTTCGTCGCTATCCCCTGACCAACCTCCGGCTACGGCGAGGGGAGCGTCGTCACGGAAAAGGTTGCGCCATCATCTTGCCCAAAGTCGCGCCGCGGGGTAAGACGCCGGCTTCGGGGTCGCCTTTACCCTTAACATCGGAAGTCGCGGCAAGCGTCTTGAACGTCTCGACATAGCCAACAATTGACATTCGCGAACAAAGAAAAAGGGCGGCTCAAAGACCGCCCAGACCTGCTTTTTGGGTGTGCTAACCCTCGGGCTCTTCTGTTTTCCGTCTCCGCCAGCCGATAAGGCCGAGCCTCTCAGTTTCCGGTGGATTGAACGGGGTCCGGTGCGATCACGGGCGTTTCCGTGAAGTGTCCGGCAGCAATTCGGTAGACGGACCGGTGTCCGAACCGCGCCCACAGCCTTCGCAGTACGTAAACCAGCTTGGGGTTGTGCTCTTCTCGTTCCTGAAGTGCACGCTCCGTGGTGCGCATCCAGTTCTCGGTCACACTCGTACCTTCCGGAGCATCAAGCGACTCCGCGTAGCGCGCGTGCAGTGCGACGATGCTGGCCTTCGTGGGGACAACCTTCAGTGCGAACAGGACTCCGAGCATTGCTGTCCAGTAGCACTTGATGGCCCGCGACTGCTCATCGCGCGGTAGATGCCGAGCGATCTGTTCGACGGCGTGCAGGGACGTGACCAGGTGGAGGAGCACGAAGTCGCCGGGGTTGCTCAGGTACAGGAGCATGACTGCGTAGTAGAGCTGCTCCCACACCTCCTCGGGATCTGCACTCTCTAGCCAGAAGGGTGTGGAGTGGATGAGGGGGTACCCTTCTGCGAGCACTCGAGCGATGTGTAGCTGCGCTCCGGTGTGCTCGAGCACTGGTTGGAAACCTGCCGCGACGCTGAGCTCAGGGCTGTTGAGCCCGTCATCGACCCAACTCGAGAGAACTCGTCTGTCGCGGTCCCACTCGGCAGCGATGCGCTTCATCGAGTCCAGAGGCGTGCGGTCAACGGACGGCGACTTCGATTCGGAGAAAGCCCGATCCGGATAACACGACACGTAGGAGAACGCGAGGTACGCAAGGCCCTCGATGGTCATCCCTTTGTGTCCGGCATCCAACGCCCAGCCGAGGTGAATCGTTCCGTGGAGGAGTGCTCCCACGCATCCCGGAAGAAGCTCTGGTAAGTAAACCTTGAGGGTCTGCTTAAGGCCGAGGTCTTCGACGCGCCCCTCGAAGAAGCGGTAGAGAGAATCGAACTGTTCGTGCTTGCCGAGGAAGTCCCTCCAGTTCGCTTCCGTGAGCTCGATGTCCGATTGCTTCGGAGGCTCCAGACCGAACCCGTAGGTGGTTCTCGCGTACTCCTCGACGTACGCCGCGATGTCTTCAGCGGGCGCGCCTAGCCCGTTCAGCGCGATGACAGCGTGCTTGGCATGATTGGAAAGGTAGCCGTGGAACTCGATGTGAAAGGACCTGTCGTCCAGCATCTGCTCGACTCGGTTGTTGTGGTCGGTCATGGGACCGGGCCAGCCGTCACCCTCGCGGTTTACGGCGGTCGCCTCGGCGATCAGCAGCCCAGCTGAGGCGCGTTGGGCATAGTATTCGGCGACAAGCGCGTCGGGGATTCCCGCGCCGCCGCTGCGGCCCCGCGTAAGCGGGGCCATGACGATCCAGTTCGGCAGGGTGAGCCGGCCAATACGGATCGGGTCGAGCAATCTGGTCATTTCCGGTCCTTTTCGGTTTCCCGTCGATACGAGCTCGGTGTTCGGTCACGAATGCAGATGGAAGACCTTGTTCATGATCTTCCATTCGCCGTCGACTTTGAGCAGCGTGTACATGTCGGTGTAGCGGGAGCCGCTCCAGTTAGTGAGTTCGAGCCGCACGGTCGCGACCGTGTCTGTTGTTCGGCGTGGAATATTGACCCCCTATTGGGGGTTATCGGCGCCCAAAATTGACCCCCCTGGTTTTGTGCTCTTGAACACACCGCGTTGTTTGGACAGACGAGGTGGGGGAGATGCTGGTTGTGGAGACGATTGCGCGGATCCGTCGGGATCATCTGGTGAGGGGCGTTCCGATCAAGAAGATCGCCCGGGATTTGAGGGTTTCGAAGAACACGGTGCGCAAGGTGGTGCGGGGCGATGAGACCTCGTACAGCTACGAGCGCAAGATCCAGCCGATGCCGAAGCTTGGACCGTGGGTGGATGAGCTCGAGCGCCAGCTGGAGGCCAACGAGAAGAAGCCGCGCCGGGATCGGCTGTCTCTGCTGCGGATTCATGAAGATCTTGCGGCTCTGGGCTATGGCGGCGGCTACGACGCGGTGCGCCGCTACGCCAGGACCTGGCGTCGGCGGTGGCGGCTGTTGTCGCCGTCGCAGGGTTTTGTGCCGCTGAGCTTCGATCCCGGCGAGGCCTACCAGTTCGACTGGAGCCACGAGTACGCGCGCCTGTCGGGTGTGACGACCAAGGTGAAGGCGGCGCACATGCGGCTCTGCTACAGCCGCATGCAGCTGGTTCAGATCTTCCCGCGCGAGAGCCAGGAGATGGTGTTCGAGGCGCACGAACGGGCCTTCCACTTCTTCGGCGGGGTCTGCCGGCGGGGCATCTACGACAACATGAAGACGGCGGTGAGCATGGTCTTCGTCGGCAAGGAGCGCGCCTACAACCGGCGCTTTCTGGAGCTGTGCTCCCACCATCTGGTGGAGCCGGTGGCGTGCACTCCGGGTGCGGGCTGGGAGAAGGGGCAGGTCGAGAGGCAGGTGGGTGACGTCCGCGGCCGCCTGTTCGTGCCCATCCCGCGGGGCGGCTCCTACGCCGAGATCAACGCGTGGCTGATGGATCGGTGTATCGAGGACGCCAAGAAGCGGCCGCATCCGACGATCGAGGGCAAGACGGTGTGGCAGGTGTTCGAGGAGGAGCGGCCCTTCCTGATGGCCTATCGCGGCCCCTTCGACGGCTTCCACGCCACCGAGGTGGCGGTGTCCAAGACCTGTCTGGTGCGCTTCGACAACAACCACTACAGCGTCGCCGCCCGTGCCGTCGGGCGGCCGGTCGACGTGCGGGCCTACGCCGATCGGATCGTCATCCGCCAGGACGGCGAGACCGTCGCCGAGCATCCCCGGAGCTTCGGGCGCGGCGAGATCGCCTACGATCCGTGGCACTACGTGCCGATCCTGACGCGGAAGCCTGGTGCGCTGAGGAACGGCGCGCCCTTCAAGGGCTGGCAACTGCCCGGCGCGCTCGGCCGCATACGGGCCCGGCTGACGGGTTGCGACGACGGTGACAGGCAGTTCGTGAGGATCCTCGCGGCGGTTCAGGAGGACGGGCTGGAGGCGGTCGAGGCGGCCTGTGCCGAGGCGCTCGACTTCGGCGCCTGCAGCGCCGACGTCGTGCTCAACATCCTCGCCCGGCAGTGCCAGCCGGCACCGCCGGCGACCATCCCGACGCCCGAGGGCCTGCAGCTTCGCCACCGGCCGGTGGCCGACTGTCAGCGCTACGATCGCCTGAGGGAGGCCGGTCATGGAGCGTCATGAGGTGCTGGCGATGATGACGGCGTTGAAGCTCGCGGGCATGCGCGCCGCCTACGACGACATCCTCGCCGACGGGCTCAAGCGTCGTCATCCGGTGCAGCAGATCATCGGTACGCTGCTGCAGACCGAGGTCGCCGACAAGCAGGCGCGCTCCATCAAGTACCAGATGGCGTCCGCCAGGCTGCCGACGGCCAAGGAGCTGGCCGACTTCGACTTCGCCGCCTCACCGGTCAACGAGCCCCTGATCCAGGAACTCGCCACAGGTGGCTTCCTGGAGGGCAAGCGCAACATCGTGCTGGTCGGCGGCACCGGCACCGGCAAGACCCATCTCGCCGTCGCCATCGCCCGCGCCTGCATCCGCAAGGCCGCACGCGGCCGCTTCTACAACGTCGTCGACCTGGTCAACCATCTCGAGGCCGAACTCCGTGCCGGACGCCAGGGCCGCACCGCAGACCAGCTCATCCGACGCGACTTCGTCATCCTCGACGAACTCGGCTACCTGCCCTTCGCCCAGGCCGGCGGCCAGCTGCTGTTCCATCTGATGAGCCGGCTCTACGAGCGCACCTCGATCATCGTCACCACCAACCTCGCTTTCGGCGAATGGCCCTCCGTCTTCGGCGACCCCAAGATGACCACAGCGCTGCTCGACCGCCTGACCCACCATTGCGAGATCATCGAGACCGGCAACGAGAGCTGGCGCTTCAAGAACCGCTGCTGACCCGGCAGGCCGTGCCTGCGGCCCGCTTGCCCCGCTGGGTCAACCCGTACCTCCCACGCGGCTTCGCTCCGCGCACCGCAAGGCGCTACACGAAGCCGCTCGGGTCCCCCCTATTGACTACCGGGACAACCTCCGCCGTGCCGCTCAGGGGGGTCAATATTGCACGCCGATTGGGGGTCAATTTTGGACGCCGATTGACAACCGTGTCGATAAGGTCGATGCTGGCAATCCGTGCTTCGAGCTCCGTCGCCGGACCATTCTCGTCATTCCAGTCAAAGAGCTGCTGGATGGGGCCGGCGAACAGGTCCGCACCAGCATAACCGAAGATCGACGCGTCCTCGTGGAAGGCGGGCTTCATGTCGTCGCCTCTGCCGGATCTGGCACCGTCGATATACGGCTGGACGGCTTTGGCGATCGCGTCGCGCTCGCTTACGTTTTTAGCTGTATCACTCATGGGTTTTGCTCCTTATTTGAAGGGGAAGGGCGTCAGGTTGCGGCCCGAAGCCCAATATGTTGGTCAATCACGACGAACCCGCGACGAAACGGGGGAGACGATCTGGTTGATGACATCCTTCCTTGTTTTGCCCGGCCGTCCGACGGCCGTGAGCGGTCCGTTGCCGGTAAAGATGGGCAAGGAAGGTCAGGAATGCCATTGAATTGGATTCAGGGTGACTTGAAAAATGTTCAAGTAACGGAGGAGAAACAGAGACGCTCGCATTGGCGCCGCGTCACGATATCGGTCATGCGTTGCGGCTACGTAACTACGTAGAACCCGCGCAGCGCGGCAAACGGTGGCAGCGTCATCTTGGGAGCTGGCACCTCGTCAACATGTGGGGAATTGAATAGAATTCAAGCCATTTACGACAACCCCCGCGGCTCAGTCGGTCCCGCGCAACAATCGAAGTGCCCGCCGCTTGGCATCTTCGAGAGCGTGGATCGGCGTTCCCGCCTTCGCCAGCACTCGGAGTCCGACATAGACCGCCAGCAGATGGCGTGCTTCGGGTTTGAGCGATTTGGGGTCGATCGGCGGCTTTATCTCTGAAAGCGCGCCTTCCAGCGCGCGTTCCAGTCGACCCAGGCTGCCCAACACAGCTTTTCTTGAGTCAGCATTGAGTGACGCTTGGTCGGCCGACGCACTGCACAGAAAGCAACCGCGTCGATCGCCATCGTGCTTCACCGCGTCGACGGCGGATTGAAGAAACAACGCGATCCGCGCCGTGGCATCTCCTTCGCGGCGCAGCAGATCGACCGATCCACTGATCGCCGTCCGGTCGTAGCATGCGATTGATTTGAGGTATTGCGCGCGCTTGTCGCCAAACGCGCCATAAAGACTGCCTTTGTTGAGACCGGTCGCGGCCAGGAGATCGGCCATCGACGTGCCTTCATAGCCCTTGGCCCAGAACACCTTCGTGATCTCGTCGAGCGCTTCATCCTCATCGAACTCGCGCGGTCGGCCGGGAGATTTCACCTCACTCATTCGTGATCCTCGTGTTTATTGACTGAACGGTCATTTATTACCACTTATCGCTCAATGCGGCAGTTCAATGGGACTGTCTTTCATTGGATTAGATAATGACCAATCGGTCAATAATCAAGCTCGATTGCAAACCGAGGAGTTGAAAAATGACCACCGAAACCAACCTGGCCACCGAGATCGAGACCGATGCCAATGCTGTCGATATTGCGGAACTCGGCGTACGCCTGTCGACGTACGGCAAAGAGGCCATCCGCTACAGCGTCGCCGGCGTGCTCGCCTGGATCGGCGCAATGAAGTTCACTGCTTACGAAGCCGGTGCGATTGAAGGCCTGGTCGCCTCCAGCCCGTTCACGAGCTGGCTCTACGATGTGTTCAGCTTGCAGGGCACGGCCAACCTGATCGGCGGCATCGAGATCGCGACCGCGTTTCTGATCGTCGTTGGCGCACGTTTCCCGAAGGCAGCGATTGCCGGTGCTCTCGGTGCGATCGCGACTTTCTTGATCACCCTGAGCTTCTTATTTTCGGCGCCCGGCTGGGAAGCGAGCCTAGGTGGTTTTCCCGCGCTTTCCGTGGTGCCCGGACAATTCCTGCTGAAGGACGGCGTATTGCTCGCCGCCACTGTTTGGCTGCTCGGCGATGCGCTCAATCGGGTTCGTCTTAACCCGTAAATCGTGGACGCCGCGGCCACCGGACGGATCGGCCGCGGCGTCTTCAATGTTCGAGAGGAGAACGGTTCCATGAACGAAGTTGTTATCTACACCAAGGACTATTGCGGCTTTTGCGCGCGGGCGAAGACGCTGCTGCGTACGAAGGGCATCGCCTTCAATGAAATCGACGTCACCAACGACGTCACCCTCGAAGCGAAAATGATCGAACGATCGAGCCGGAACACGGTGCCGCAGATTTTCGTCGATGGCACCCATATCGGCGGCTCCGACGATCTCGCCGCGCTCGACGAATCCGGTGGGCTAGACTCGCTGCTTCTTGCCGCACGCGCCCGATCCGCCAAGCTTGGAGCATAGAAGAATGAAAGGATAAATCGTAGCCAACACCAGCCCGGCCAAACTCACCGCAGAATGTCTGATCTCGGCCCGGAGGTCCGGTTTAGCCTCAACTTCAGACGTAGTTCAGCGCAGCCCGCAAGGGTAATTCTTAGCCACAAAACGACTCTGTTGGCTCAACCCACAACAGCCTGGTAGTGCAAAATAGGTAGAGTTGGGGCTGTGTCTCGAAAGTGGTGGAAATTTGAGGATGGCGTAATCTCCGGGTGACAAGACAACCACCCAACCGGCGGCTAGCACCGCCAAGGAGATCACGCCATGAAGAACACTACCGAGACTTCCGCGCTTTCGCTACTGGCCAATGACGCCGGCTATGATCCGCTCGAGGACCGGCTGCGGGAGAACATCAGATCCACGATCGAGGCCGTTTTTGAGGAGGAACTTGCGCAGTTTCTCGGGCGCTGCCGATACGGTCGAGAGGACGCGCTTCGGCAAGGGTATCGGAACGGGCACCGGGAGCGGCAACTGACGGGGACATTCGGGACCGAGAGGGTGAGCGTGCCGCGTGCACGGATCGTTGAGGAAGACGGTCGGGCGTCGGAATGGCGTTCGCGGGCGCTGCCGCGCTACCAGCGGCTGACCAGAAAGGCCGAGGCGCTGATCGCTTCGGTGTATCTGTCCGGAACCAACACGCGGCGGGTGAAACGCGCGCTGTTCGGGCTCTTCGGGGGTGCTGTGAGCAAGGACGTTGTGAGCCGGGCGTGGCGCAAGGTGAAGGTCGATTGGGACGCCTGGTGCAGCCGTGGCCTCGCGGATGAGGATATCGTTCGGCTGATCCTTGACGGCACTGTGATCAAGACCCGACTGGATCGCAAGGCCACCAACATCTCGGTTCTCGCGGCTATAGGGGTGCGCCGGGATGGCCAGAAGGTCTTGCTTTCGATCGGGAATATGGGCGGAGAAAGCCAGGCGGCGTGGCGCCAGTTCCTCGACGACCTTGATGCGCGTGGACTGAAACGGCCCGGGTTTGTCATCGTCGATGGCGCGCCGGGACTGGAGGCGGCTCTGTCGGCGCTTTGGGGCGATGACCTTCCCGTTCAACGCTGCACCGTGCACAAGCACCGCAACCTTCTGGGTCATGCTCCCAAACACATGCATGACGAGCTGAGCGAAGATTACCGCGATATGATCTATGCCGACACTGCCTCCGAGGTGGAAACCCGCCGCAAGGCGTTTGTCCGCAAGTGGCGGCTGAAATGCAGGGCCGTCGCGGACAGCCTCGCAGAAGCGGGCGACAAGCTCTTTACCTTCACGCGCCTGTCCAAGAGCCAATGGAAATCAGCCCGAACGACCAACGCCATTGAGCGTCTCAACGAGGAGTTCAAGCGCCGGATCAAAACACAGACCGTGCTGCCGTGTCCCGAAACAGTGCCGATGCTCCTCTGGGCGCTCCTCGCTTGCGGCCAAATCCAGATGCGCAAAGTCGATGGATGGGAAACCCTCGATCAGCTAATCGCCGACGAAACCCTTGACCGCGCGGCCTGACCGCCGCAAAACTCAACCCGCTCGGAGAGGCGCCAAAACCAATTTCCACCACTTTCGAGACACAACCAGAGTTGGCGGTACAAAACTCACGTTCACTGTCAAAATGGCGACAAGTGCGCATTGGACTAGTGACTCCAGAAAACGTGAGGACGGAATGGCTGACTTGCCAAATCTGGATATGAATGAAATTGCTGCGATCAAATCGATTGCGGGCAGCGAAAATGACGGTCCGGTCTTAATGCTCAATCTCAATCGCTATGTACCGGAGGCGAACTATCCCGACGGCGATCTTTACAACGAGTTCAAAAGAATTATGGCCAAACTTGTCGCCGAAGTTGACGGAAAAATTTTGTGGCGAACGTCGGTGCACGGCCGAATTGTCGGTGATCAGAACATCCATGAAGCTCTGGGTATTTGGTATCCCACCCATCAAGCATTCTTGGATCTTGCGAAAGCACCCAGCTCCGACGAAAACATGCGCCTAAGATCAATCACCGTTGAAGACGCCAAACCTGCATCGATGTGATCCGTACTGACGACGCCCTCCTGATGCGTGGCCGAAAGGTCTGGATTACACCCAGCTCCGGAAGTTTCTCAACGGCTCAAGATGTTCGCGATCTAGCCAATGTACTAAACCGCTCTCGCGGTAGTTTGCGGGGCATGTGGTGAGAATGGTGCGTTAACGGGCGGGTCTGTCCTGTGTTGAGATTTGGGGTTGTCCAAAACCTCACTCAACACAGGGAGCAGACCCATGACTGACCAATCTATCAGCCCGTTGCGCCGGCGCATGACCGAGGACATGACGGTCCGCGGCTTCACGGCGGCGACCCAGCAAGGATACCTCCGCGCGGTCGCGGATTTCACGACCTTTTTCGGCCGCTCGCCGGATCAAGCGGGGGCCGAGGACCTGCGGCGCTATCAGCTGTACATGCGATCGGGCGGCGCCTCGGCGACCAGCATGAACGCGGCGGTATCGGCGTTGCGCTTCTTGTTCGGCGTGACGCTGGGGCGCGGCGATGCCGAAGTCGGCATGACCACGGTGCGCCAGCCACGCCGGCTGCCGGTGATCCTGAGCCCCCAGGAAGTCGCGCGGCTTCTTGACGCGGCGCCGGGGCTCAAGGCCAGGGCAGCCCTCTCACTCGCCTATGGCGCCGGGCTCAGGGCCTCGGAGGTGGTCTCGCTCAAGGTCTCCGACATCGACAGCGGCCGCCAGGTGATCCGAGTCGAACAAGGCAAGGGCCGCAAAGACCGCTACGCCAAACTGTCGGATCCCCTGCTCGATCTCCTGCGCGCCTGGTGGCGGGCCGGACGCGAGAAGGGCGTGATGCTGCCGGGCGGCTGGTTGTTTCCCGGCCAGAACCCGGTCAATCCGATGACCACCCGTCAGCTGAGCCGCATCTTTCACGTCGCCAAGGCGGCGGCCGAGATCGACAAACGGGTCTCGTTGCACACGCTGCGGCACTGCTTTGCCACACACCTGCTGGAGCAGAAGGTCGACATCCGGGTGATCCAGGTGCTGCTGGGTCATAAGAAGCTCGAGACGACGGCGCACTATAGTCAGGTCGCAAACACCACACTCAGGGCAGTCAAGAGCCCGCTCGAGCAGCTGATACAAGGACCGCTGCCACCGGCCTGATCCGGCGTTACCTTGGCGCGTTACGCGCTCGAGGTCGCGGATGTCTTCCGCGCCCACGGACCCGCTTGGCGGCGGGTCCGGGCGGGGCACCTGAGCCTCGGCCAGCTCAAGGTGATGTCGGCGATCGAGCGCTGCCGCACCGCGGCGCTCGGCGGCCACGTCGCGGCTTGTCAGGACTGCGGCCACATCCACATCGCCTATAACTCGTGCCGCAACCGCCACTGCCCCAAGTGCCAGGGCGCGGCGGCCAGGGACTGGCTGGCGGCGCGCCAGGCCGAGCTCTTGCCGGTGGCCTACTACCACGTCGTCTTCACCCTGCCGGCGCCGATCAGTGACATCGCCTACCACAACAAGGCGGTGATCTATGGAATCCTGTTCAAGGCCGCCGCCGAGACCCTGATCACCATCGCCGCCGATCCCAGGCATCTCGGCGCCAAGATCGGCGTCACCAGTGTGCTCCACACCTGGGGCTCGGCGCTCACCCATCACCCCCACCTCCACTGCATCGTGCCCGGCGGCGGCATATCAGCCGATGGCAAACAGTGGATCTCGTGCCGGCCCGGCTTCTTCCTCCCCGTTCGCGTGCTCTCGCGGCTGTTCCGGCGCCGGGTTCTGGAGCAGCTCAGCGCCGCTCATCAGGCCGGACGCCTGCGCTTCTTCAACCGCCTCGCCCAACTCCACGACCGCGAGGCTTTCGCCGCCCATCTCGCGCCGCTGCGCGCGATCGAGTGGGTGGTCTACGCCAAGCGCCCGTTCGCCGGGCCCGAGGCCGTGCTCGCCTATCTCTCCCGCTACACCCACCGCGTCGCCATCGCCAATAGCCGCCTGATCGCGCTCGACAGCCGCGGCGTCACCTTCAAATGGAAGGACTACCGAGCCAGAGGCCGCACCCGCCACAAGGTCATGACCCTGGACGCGCACGAGTTCATCCGCCGCTTCCTGCTCCACGTCCTCCCCGCCGGCTTCCACCGCATCCGCCACTACGGCCTGTTCGCCAATGGCGGGCGCGCAGACAACCTCGCTCGACTGCGTCAGCTGCTCGACCTCGAAACGATCCCAGACGACACCGACGATGGCGCCGATAGCGATCAACAACCAGAGCAATCGTTCGACCAACCGTGCCCGAGCTGTGGCGGACCCATGATCGTCATCGACACTTTCGAGCCCGGCGCACCACCGCGGGCACCGCCGTCGCTAGACAGCGCATGAAAATCTCCAGGTTCGAGACACGCGATGAATGCTGGCTACCGCACCGGCCACCCCGGCGCTCGCATAAAACTCGCCACCAGCACCCGGCGCAGTCAACTTGGGCCCCCAGCAGTACCGTCAAGTCGGCGAAAACCCGCCCCGCTAGCTACGGATCGACAAGATCTTCGCGACCCTGCCGACGACGCTACGCACAGAGCCGCGCTGACGTCATCAAATCCCCATAGACCGAACAGGCGCCTACGCTCAGCGTCAGCCCCCGCGGTTTCCTACCCCGAGGCTTGTCCGACGCCTGCCGGACCGAGCACGCGGCAACATCTCCTCGCGGCAGGCGTCCGACAACCCTTCACAAAGGCAGACATTCGGTTACCCCGCGGATTGATGGACTCAACGCCTAGAGTTACAGTTTCCGCCATCACAAAAACTTCGCGTTCGGATCGGACCCTGCCACATGCCTTCCAGCGTTCTTAAGCGTTCGATGTTGGCCGGTCTCGTTACACTCCTGATCGTTGTCGTCACGCCATACCTGGTAACGATGGCCGCTACCACGTCAGACGGGGAACAAACCGTAAGTGGCGACCTGGACGGACTGGACTTCCTTGGCATGTTGAAATCCACTGATGGATCGATATCGCTCGACGACACGATGCATTTTCGCGATGGCCACTTCTGGTCCACCGGCTGCACCAAGTGTAGTTTTATGCTGGGCGCCTATTGGACCCGGCGCCGCGGTGAGGCAATCGAATTTCGTGGTGCTCTAGAGAGCCCGGAGCGTGGGCGCTTCGACTATAACGGCACAATCGAAGCCGGCAAAATCGAAGCTACAATCCACTGGCGTAAAGAGCGGTGGTATTGGACCATTGACCGCGACTACGTCTTCCAGGGTCGCATTAGCGACACACTGGTGTCGGAGATTTCTTTGCAACGCGCGCGGATGCGAGCAACCGGCGAAGCAGCACCGACCTGCCCAATATGAGGCGGCGATGGCTGCTTCTTATCGTGGTCTACGCGGTCTTAATTGGGGGCGGTTGGTTCCTCGGCCAGTGGCTTTCTCAGTATTCTGTAGTTCAGGTAAGGCCGATCAACGAACCCGAGGTCCATTCCATGGTGATGGCCGTTTCAGCCATCTTTATCGCAGCCTCCGCGACACCGTTCGTGCCAGGCGCTGAGATCGGGTTTGGCCTCATTGTCGTATTGGGCAGCCGCATCGTCTTACTCGTTTACATTTGCATGGTTCTGGCGCTCGCGATTGCGTATTTCGTCGGCCGCTTTGTACCACCACGGATGACTGCCGCACTGTTTGGCTATCTCAGGTTGCAAAGGACTCGCGACCTTATTTTGAGGTCGTCCGATCTCGACAGCTCGGAGCGAGTTCCGATGCTGGTTGCGAATGCACCGAATCGCTTCGTTCCGTTTCTTCTCAGGCATCGCTACGTAGCTCTAGCCGTAGCGTTCAATCTGCCTGGTAATTCGATTTTGGGCGGCGGTGGCGGGTTGAGCCTTGCTGCGGGAATGAGCGGCCTATTCGGTGTAGTCCCGTTCATTGTTACTGCCGCAATTGCGGTGGCACCCGTGCCGCTCTTCATTCTCCTGACGGGATATCAGCCTTGACGGCGCTAAATTAGTTCACGTGAAGTGGGTCCAGTTTGCCCCCAAGTCCAGACATATTTGACGAAGCCCTAGAGGACCGGACGTAGCCAAATGTGGGCATACCAATAAGGCTTAACCGGCAAGAAAATTTCTTATTTCAGAGGTGAGGCGAGGCCATTCTGGCTCGTTATCAAGCACAATGTGGTTGCGCCCTTCGAGAACGACGAACTGAGCGTTGGGGATAAGCGAGCCCAATGTGCGGCCCTCTTCGAAGGGTATGCGAGCGTCGCCTCGTCGATGAATAACCAGTGTGGGTGCTTGAACTTTGGGTAGGAGTTCGAGGACATCCATTTCGTCAATCGAAACGCGGAGCCTGGCTGCGTTTTCGGGCGATGTCGTCTCGCGCTGTAGGTCGTTGAACCACTGCGCTTGTTCAGGTGATGCGTCGGGTAAGAGTTGCGAAGTGAAGATCTGACGAAACGCCGGATTGTCCTGCCCCCAGCCTTCGCGGATCAGCGTAGCGATCGCTTCTTCTTTTTGGAGATCTACCGTGGCACGCTTGCGAGCCCCTTGCGCAAAGCAGCCTACCAGCACAAGTTTTGTTACGCGGTCCGGGTATCGCACGGCATAGGACACCGCGACTGGACCGCCGTGCGACATCGCAATCAACGGGAACTGCTCCAAACCCGCCGCATCGATGACGGCTTCGAGATCAGAAACAAACGCCGCCTGGGAGAACTCTTCGACCTCCCAGTCGGACAGGCCATTGCCGCGCTCGTCGTAGCGAACCAGAGAAAAATGACTCGCGAGTTCGCGCAGCATTGGGCGGTGAACCGGACTTTCCCAATCGTACTCAAGGTGGGTCAGCCAGTTTGCTGCCTTGACAAGAGGCGGCCCGTTCCCGGCTGTTGCATAAGCAATTCGCACACCATCTGACGCGGTGCAGAAACGAATCTGCTGCGTGTTGTCTGTTTGCGCCTCGGCTTCGATTGCCTTGGGAGATTCCTCAGCGTCATCTACGGCGATATCGGCAACAAACCGAAATCCGCGACGCACGATAGTCTTAACGACATTTTGCGATTTGCCATCGTCCCCGACCGCGCGTCGCACTGCGTTGATCCGCGTATTTAGCGTGGTATCGGACACGATGCGGCCATTCCAAACGGCCTCGATCAACTCGTCTTTACTGACCACCCGGTCGCGGTTCTCAATCAGATAAACGAGAACGCTGAAGACCTGCGGTTCGATGTCGACGCTCGCGCCATCTCGCCGTAGCTCCAGGCGATCGGTATCCACAACGTATTGATCGAAATGAACCGTCATCGGCATCAGGTCCGAAGCAAGAATCAAGCGCGCCCGAACGAAAAATCAATCTCATCTTCAAGCGAACGTACCGCAGTCTGCCTACGCTGATCTCGTCACGCAATGATGGGAGGCAGGCAATGTACGAGACTGACAAGATCAAGTTCCGCCAAGACGGCTCGATCAACACCGGTTACTACATGAAGCTCGGTAGACAGTGCCGCAGCGAGGCAGCACACGCGGCAACTAGCGGTCTTTTCAAACGATTGGCGGTTTATCTTGTGGCCAGGTTAGCCAGGAAGCCCGGCCTCGGTCGACTAACTCATTTTGATCGAATGGATATCGATAGATTTGTTCCAGCTAATGATACAGACAGGCAAGTTGTGAATGCCTACAAATTCCGGGGCGTGATCTAAGCGCCCCGAAACAGTGGTTTGCCCGAGTTGGCTCAGCCTTTTACTTTTTGACGGCCATGCTAAAAACATCAGGTTTCGGGGCCCAAGCCAACATTTCGGGTCGGATGGTCCGGTTCACCCTTAACTACGGACGTAATCTCCGGCGGCTCGAAGGACCGGAGTTAGCCAATTCCAGACATTCCCCTCACAAGCGAGCGGCTGCTAACAAAATTTGTTGTACAAGTTTAAATTGTAGGCTTTTCAAGCCAAGAACTGCCGGGAGTTAATCATGATCGGGAATGAAGAGAAAAATTTATCAATAAAGAAATCGGTGCTCACTCCGTTCTTAAATGAAATAACATATAAACGACAAGAAAAACTTCTAATATTTTCATTTATTTCTTACATAATGTTGATTTCTCCAGGACTGGCCGAACAATTAACTGGAAAAGAAATATCTAATCTTAATATAGATAGTGTTGTTGTTCTTATGATGTCAATGACCGCTTACTATTTAGTCATGTTTTGCACTAATTGTTACAACGACTGGCGAATTTTTCGTGAAGTGAAAAAAGGGCCGTTCGGGGATCTTTCCTCAACTTTAGAACGAGCAGTTACTCAGCTTGGATCCCTTAGAGTCCGACTCGAAACTCTATGTTTGATAACAGTACCTTGCGAGCCGCCTTGTGAGGAGTCGGATGTTGGCGACAAGAATCCATGCCTGTGCGGAGGCGATTGATTTCTCCCAATCCTTGGCCAGTCGACGGCATCGGTTGAGCCAGGCGAAGGTCCTCTCGACGACCCATCGTCTGGGCAGGAGCTCGAAGCCCTGGGCGGTGTCTGAGCGCTTGATGATCTCGAGCTTCCAGCGGCCGATGTCCTCAAGGGCGCCCTCGAGTTTCGGTCCCGCGTAGGCGGCGTCGGCGAAGAGGTGACGCAGCCGGGGGAAGCGATGACGGATCGATTTGAGGACCTCGGGCGCGCCGTCGCGGTCCTGGATATCGGCTGCGTGCACGATCAGGCCGACCAGCAGGCCGAGTGTATCGGTGACGATGTGACGCTTGCGGCCCTTGATCTTCTTGCCCGCGTCATAGCCCCGAACACCACCGCTTTCCGTGGTTTTCACGCTCTGGCTGTCGATCACCCCGGCGCTCGGGCCGGCCTCGCGTCCTTCCAGCTCCCGGGCCGCCATGACCAGGTGATGGTTGATGCTCTCCAGCAGGCCGTTGGAGCGCCAGTCGTAGAAATAGCGCTGGACCGTGGAAGGCGGAGGGAAGTCGTTCGGCAACATCGCCCACTGGCAGCCCGTCGAGGCCATGTACATGACCGCATCCATGACATGGCGCAGGTCCGTCGTCCTCGGCCGGCCGATCTTCTTGCGCGGCGGCATGAGCGGCGCGATCAACGCCCACTCTCGATCCGTCAGGTCGCTTGCGTAGCGCCCGCCACGGCGCTCATAATTCGGGCGAGTGATTTCGGTCCACATGTTGTGCCTCCTCGTTTGCTTTGACACAACCGAGTAAGCCACAACCGACTGAAATCACTCAACTAGTTTCGGGTTGGCCTCTTAAGGAACCGCCCTTCCCTCATGGTATCAATGCTAAACTTGTCGAAACCAGCGAGCAACGTATGCAGGCGGCAGATAAGACGATCGCTGACGTTGAGGCCGTCGTTAAGGCAATGGAAGGACGAGACGAACAAGAAATCGAAGCTGCAAAAGAAAGATTTCTTGAGCGAAAACAAGAGAGAGTCGAATACTCGAACGAAGTAAAGCAGAAGTCCAGGGAAGCCATATCCGAAGGAACGGAGGACTTGGCAGAGTGGTGGTCTAAAACGACAGCAACGACTGAAACGGCATTAGAGGCGCTCGGTCGTATCGCAGAGGGCGCCGCGGTGATTAACACTTATAGAACCACATCGAGTATTTTGATTGGCGTCGAAGTTGTCTTTCATGTTTTGTTTGGGGCAGGAGCTCTGTTCGCGTGTGTTTGGTTCCTTCTATGACAGTTCTTTCTACAACTGAACCTGTGTTTAAAGTCGCGTTTGGGTGGTCAGCTCAGGACATTCCAGTCGGACGCGCAGTACCACGAGTTCAGTGTGGTTTCAGCATAGCATACGACCCACACAAGCACATCGGGCTAGCCATATTGGCGGGCTAGACGTCGACGTCGTTCATTCGAGCAGCGTACCAAAGTAGGTCGCCCCCCACAGCGCGATGAGTAACAGACTTAAGATTGATTGGATGCCCGATATTGTCCTGGTCCACCCGTATGCCCGGAACTCATCCTCATTGGGGGATAGTCGCGCGATCCACTTGGCGAGATTGATATCTCTCCAACCGAAATAGAACGCGCACATAACGCTGAAATACAAAGCTATTCCAAACCCCCGCATACTTGGTCCGATGATGACAGCCTTGCCTCCCCCAGCCGGCAAGCGCCGTATGCCTCCAATGAGGGTGCAACGCGCAACAGCGCATATCACAATCGAGTACAGAATCCAGAAAACTCCAATCAATCCGCACAAAATGAGGAGTGGACGAAACGGCTGAAGGCCCCATTCCGTAGGGAGGCCAAACACGGCGTAACCAATAAATCGGATCGGTTGAGAGCTCTGGGAATACTTAGTGAACATTATCGCGTGCGTAACTTCTCGTTCCTCCGACTTCATACCCGCAGAGCGCAGACTTGAGCGCAACTTGTACAACGCACTTGGGCAACACCGATAAGTCAATGTCTTTAGATTATTGACCTCAACGAAAGCTCTGGCATTCGGCAGGCTCGTGGGTTCGAACCTCGCGTTGCGCATGTTCGTTCTGAGGATATGAGCACCCTCAAGCTCTGCTCGTTGCAAGTTAGTCTCAATCAGACTTGCGCCATCCAGATCAGCGTTCCTAAGGATCGTGCCAACCAACACGGCTGAGTCCAACTTCGCTCCCGCCAAATTCGCATCCGTCAAATCAGCTTTGTAAAGATTCGCCCCGCGAAGATCCGCGTCTTTCAGGTCTACACCAGACAAGATCGCCATTCGCAAACATGCGCCCCTTAGGTTGATTTTTTTTCGCCCCTTAAGTCGAGGAGGCTTACGAGATTTTTCGTATGAAGCGTCTGTTTTTCGAAGGAGATCGGGCCATCGATTTCGCGGCAACAGCGGTACTTTGCGCCCGCTCTAGCTTCTTCGGCTTTCTGTTTCTTTCGAGACCAAGAAGGATACCGATCGCCTTCGAATCCTTTCTTGGAGAGCCATTCGACGTGTTTGGCGTAAAACTCTTCGAATTCTTCTGGTCTTTCAGCCTGGTGGCATGTGTCAGGTTCAGCGACTTCTGCCCGGCCCACATCCCCGCGTGAGCAGCAAAGACAGCCACCATTACCCATAAATTGCGACCCACCATTAGCAAAATGTGATCCAACGAAATGGACACTCCAAGGTGCATGCCGCGAAGATCTCGGTTAGTCGGCGCTCGTCTTTTTTCTGTCATGCCTTCCCCAAGAGGCGGGAGAAGTCTAGTGGAACGCTTTTCTCTCTTCCACCTTGCCAATCTAGGCGCACGGGCTGAACAAGCCGGGTCGGTAGGCGCTGACCAAACGTCAACTTCGGGTCTTGGGCGTGTAAAAACGTTCGCCGGATTAGCGATGCGGTGAGGGTTAGCGGTGCTGTTCGGGCCTCGTCCCTTTTTTCGGTTTTAGCTTGTCGTAGGGGCGGATTAGGCTGTTTCACCGCCACGACTGGATCTCGCGAGGGCGTCGCGGCGGTAGCGGGCCCTTACACTATGCCCGCATAGCTGCCATCAGGGGTCCGGCGCCGAGAACGTTCATGACTCGCGTCAGATTGTAAGCGAGTACGTGCAGCGCCATTTCGGTTCTGACCCGCGGCAGCGTCTTCACCAGGAAGTGGGTGGCACCCATTCGGGCTTTGATGGTGCCGAAGGGGTGTTCGACCGTTTCGCGCCGCTGGCGCATCTTTTCCGGATGCGCGTCGAGCCGGTGCTGGACCTCTTCCAGAACGTGCTCATGCTCCCAGCGGGTAATTCGGCGCTCTTTGGCGGTGGTGCACTGAGCCTTAATGGCGCAGTTCTGGCAGACATTGGTCCAGTAGCGACGTAGGGACAGCCCGTGCTCCTCTCTGGTGAAGCGGTAGACCAAGCGCTCGCCGGCTGGACAGACGTACACGTCCTCATCCTTCACATAGCGGAAGTCCTGCTTGCCGAACTTCCCTTTGGCTTTGATGCCCGAGGTTAGCGGTTTGGGGAGCGTGACTGTGATGCCGGCCTGATCACATGCCAGGATCTGATTGCTACTGAAGTAGCCGCGATCGGCGACCACCTCGAGTTTATCGACGTTCAGTGCGGCCTTGGTCTGCTCCGCCATGGGAGAGAGTTGCGCTCTGTCATTGCCAACGTTGGTCACCTTGTGTGTGACGATCAGGTGGTTCGACGTATCGACCGCGGCCTGCACGTTATAGCCAACCACACCGGAACCGCGACCGCTGGTAGCGGTTGTGTCTCGAAAGTGGTGGAAATTGGTTTTGGCGCCTCTCCGAGCGGGTTGAGTTTTGCGGCGGTCAGGCCGCGCGGTCGAGGGTTTCGTCGGCGATTAGCTGATCGAGGGTTTCCCATCCATCGACTTTGCGCATCTGGATTTGGCCGGAAGCGAGGAGCGCCCAGAGGAGCATCGGCACTGTTTCGGGACACGGCAGCACGGTCTGTGTTTTGATCCGGCGCTTGAACTCCTCGTTGAGACGCTCAATGGCGTTGGTCGTTCGGGCTGATTTCCATTGGCTCTTGGACAGGCGCGTGAAGGTAAAGAGCTTGTCGCCCGCTTCTGCGAGGCTGTCCGCGACGGCCCTGCATTTCAGCCGCCACTTGCGGACAAACGCCTTGCGGCGGGTTTCCACCTCGGAGGCAGTGTCGGCATAGATCATATCGCGGTAATCTTCGCTCAGCTCGTCATGCATGTGTTTGGGAGCATGACCCAGAAGGTTGCGGTGCTTGTGCACGGTGCAGCGTTGAACGGGAAGGTCATCGCCCCAAAGCGCCGACAGAGCCGCCTCCAGTCCCGGCGCGCCATCGACGATGACAAACCCGGGCCGTTTCAGTCCACGCGCATCAAGGTCGTCGAGGAACTGGCGCCACGCCGCCTGGCTTTCTCCGCCCATATTCCCGATCGAAAGCAAGACCTTCTGGCCATCCCGGCGCACCCCTATAGCCGCGAGAACCGAGATGTTGGTGGCCTTGCGATCCAGTCGGGTCTTGATCACAGTGCCGTCAAGGATCAGCCGAACGATATCCTCATCCGCGAGGCCACGGCTGCACCAGGCGTCCCAATCGACCTTCACCTTGCGCCACGCCCGGCTCACAACGTCCTTGCTCACAGCACCCCCGAAGAGCCCGAACAGCGCGCGTTTCACCCGCCGCGTGTTGGTTCCGGACAGATACACCGAAGCGATCAGCGCCTCGGCCTTTCTGGTCAGCCGCTGGTAGCGCGGCAGCGCCCGCGAACGCCATTCCGACGCCCGACCGTCTTCCTCAACGATCCGCGCACGCGGCACGCTCACCCTCTCGGTCCCGAATGTCCCCGTCAGTTGCCGCTCCCGGTGCCCGTTCCGATACCCTTGCCGAAGCGCGTCCTCTCGACCGTATCGGCAGCGCCCGAGAAACTGCGCAAGTTCCTCCTCAAAAACGGCCTCGATCGTGGATCTGATGTTCTCCCGCAGCCGGTCCTCGAGCGGATCATAGCCGGCGTCATTGGCCAGTAGCGAAAGCGCAGAAGTCTCGGTAGTGTTCTTCATGGCGTGATCTCCTTGGCGGTGCTAGCCGCCGGTTGGGTGGTTGTCTTGTCACCCGGAGATTACGCCATCCTCAAATTTCCACCACTTTCGAGACACAGCCGCTGGTAGCCATGGAGCGAGCGTCGGGATCGGTCAAGGAGATCTGATGATCGGGTGTCGCGCGCATACGGGCGTCGAGGGCCGTAAGCCGTTGCATCTCCAGATGAAGACGCGCGATCTTCTCTTTCAGTCGGGTTACTTTCATCGCAAGCGCTTCCGACGGCTCCTGGCGGTCGGCGCTGTCGAGCTGATGGAGATAGCGCGACACGCTCTCTTCGATCTGCGCCTTGCGCCGATCCATCTTGGCGCGGGTGAAGTTCCGGTCGCGGTTGTTGACCGCTTTGAACTTGCTACCGTCAATCGCAACGCTGGCCGTTGTCAGTAGACCGATCCTCCGGCAAAGCTCGACGAACCGGGCACAGACTTTGCCGATGGCAGCGCCGTTGTCCTTGCGGAAGTCAGCGATCGTCTTGTGATCCGGCACCAGGCGGCCGGTCAGCCACATGACCTCCACATTGCGCCCGGCTTCGCGTTCGAGACGCCGGCTCGATTGAACCCGATTAAGATAACCGTAGATGTACAGCTTCAACAGAACCGATGGGTGATAGGACGGACGGCCCGTGGCCGCTGGATCGATACCGCCAAAACCAAGCCCACCCAGATCCAGTTCCTCGACAAAGACATCGATCACCCGAACCGGGTTGCCTTCGTCGATCCAGTCCTCAAGACACTCGGGGAACAGCGTCGACTGACCCCGGTCCACACCCGCAACGAAACGCTTCATCAAATACTCCCGCCAAACGACGGGAGAATCATAACAACACCAACGTTTTTACACAGGCTGGGTCAGAATCTGCCCAAATGGCTACTCGTCTAATACGTGCGTTCATGCACCGAATCGAGACGTAATCCACTAGAAAGCCGACATCCAAGAGCGGGAGCAACGAACCGCTGCCAACTCATCAAAGCCGATAGCCCCAATCTCTGGTGTTGGGTAATGCTGGGCTAGTTCGGTGAACAATCACCAAAAGTGTCACATAATTCCACTACCACAAGCCCCGCCCCGGCGGGAAGGCGGCGGTGAGGGGTTGTCTGGGCGACTACCCGCGCTAGGCGCTTGCCGCGCCGTTAGCGCCGTTCTCGCCGTTGATGCGTTTGGCCTTGCGGCGGCTTAGCAGGAACTCGCGACCGACTTTTACCGAGGAACGGCCGTCATATTCGATTATGTCGGCGGTGGCGTAGGAATCTTCCCAGCGCTCGGGCAGATAGGAGCCGGTGCCGACGACGTTGATGGGTGCCTTGGCACTCGCCATCACCGCGCATTTGGCGGGATTGAAGCCCGAGCTGGCGACGATCCGGACCGCTTTGAAGTCGGCGGCGTCAAGATTTTCACGCAGGAACCACAGAGCCGACGCCGAAACGCCAGTGCCGACCAGCCAGCGCAGTTCGGCCTCGGTGCGATATTGCCGGATCGCCTCGGGTGCGTGGCGTTCAATCACCGCGTAGGACTCGGCCGGATCCAACCCTTCGATGAAGCGCCCGCCATGGGTGTCGAGCCGCACGGCCAGCCGACCCGCGGTGGCGAGGTCGGGAAAGCGTCTGGCAACGGCCAGCGTATCGGTGACCTCCTGGCCGTAATAATCGACCAGCACGGTCATCACTTCATCGGGAAATGCCGAGTGAAACATTTCCGCCGCCCGCAACGTCGAACCGGCATAGCCGATCAGGCCGTGCGGCATGGTGCCGAGGCCCTCCTCGTTACCGAAGAAATGCGCCGTGGCGTCGGTGGCATTGCCGATAAAGCCAACTGCATTGGTATCGCGCCGGGCGGCGCGCGATCCGACCCCGGCGGCATAGGCCATCATCTCGGCCATCTCCGAGCCGGCGCAATGGCGCGCATCCATCGCCAGGAACTCGACTTGCGGCAAATCGCAGCACATCCGGTAGGCATTAAACGCGGCCACGCAAGGTGGGCCCAAGCGTTGCAGGATATGGGTTTCGAGATCGACCAGTTGTTCGAGTGAGCCGCTTATATAAGCCAGCGGTTCGCCGCCACCGACCCGTTCGCCCTCTTCGAACGGCGTTTCAACCGCGATATCGATGTTGCGCTGCGCGGCCACATGATCGAGCCAGTCGAGCATGATGCGCGGCGCGAAGATGATCGGCACGCGCATGAACAGCGCATAGGTGGCACGCACGTCGCCGTTGTCGGCAACGATGTGCTTCGTTCGCAGGAAGTATTTATCTGTGCCGCTGGTGAAATCGGGATCGAACATTATGCGTCCCGCCCGGTAGCCGCCGATCTACGAGGCTTCGGCGACCCGAGCTACGTGTCCGTTTCGGCTGCGTTTCAGTGTGTCGGCAATCAGGAAAGCGAGTTCGAGGCTCTGCGATGCATTGAGGCGCGGATCGCAGTGGGTGTGGTAGCGATCGGCGAGGCCGGATTCGGTGATCTCCTGGGCGCCGCCCAAACACTCGGTCACATTCTGGCCGGTCATCTCGACATGAATGCCGCCGGCGTAGGTCCCCTCGGCCTGATGGACTTCGAAGAAGCGCCGGGCCTCCTTGAGGATGCGATCGAAGGGGCGGGTTTTGTAGCCATTCGACGATTTGATGGTGTTGGCATGCATCGGGTCGCACGACCACACCACGTGCCGGCCCTCGCGCTCGACCGCGCGGATCAGTTTCGGCAGATGCTCGCCGATCTTGTCACCCATGCGGGAAATGATGGTGATCCGGCCGGATTCATTATCGGGACTGAGGGTGTCGATCAGCGCCAGCATGTCATCAGCGGACAGCGTCGGTCCCGCTTTGATGCCAACCGGGTTGGCGATGCCGCGGGCAAATTCAACGTGCGCCCCATCCAACTGGCGGGTGCGATCGCCAATCCACACCATGTGCGCACCGGTGTCGTACCAATCGCCCGAGGTGCTATCGACCCGGGTCATCGACTGCTCGTAGCAAAGCAGCAGCGCTTCATGCGAGGTGTAGAATTCGGTGCGGTTGATGGCCGGCGTATTGGCGCTGTTGAGCCCGCTTGATTCCATGAAGGTGAGGGCATCCGCGATTTGATCCGCAAGTTCGCGGTAGCGTTCACCGAGTGGGCTGTTATCGACAAAGCCGAGATTCCAGCGATGCACGCGATGGAGATCGGCATAGCCGCCCTGTGAGAACGCCCGCAGCAGGTTCAACGTCGCAGCCGCCTGACTATAGGCAGTGAGCAATCGCTCCGGGTCGGGTTGACGCACCGCGGCGGTGAATTCGATGCCGTTGACGATGTCACCGCGATAGCTCGGCAGTTCGACGCCATCGCGGACCTCCATTGGATCCGAGCGCGGCTTGGCGAACTGACCCGCCATGCGACCGACCTTGACCACCGGACAGCCGCCGGCATAGGTCAACACCACCGCCATTTGCAACAAGACACGGAACGAATCGCGGATATTGTCGGGATGGAACTCAGCGAAGCTCTCGGCGCAGTCCCCTCCCTGGAGCAGGAACGCCTCACCCGCCGCAACGTCGGCCAGCAGCTCCTTCAAACGCCGCGCTTCGCCGGCAAAAACCAGCGGCGGAAACGAGGCGAGCTGAGTTTCGATGCGTTCGAGCGCCGCCGCATCGGGGTAGGTCGGGTATTGCTGGATTGGCCGGTCGCGCCACGCGCCCGGAGACCAATTCGTAACCATGTCTAGCGTTCCCTGCTTGAGTGAGCGAGCATATACGCCGCGCACTCGGGTTTGCCAAGCGATTACCAAGCGATTACCGAGCGATTACTGAGCAGTTTACGTCGCGAAATCGACGGCGCGAGCCCGCGTCGCTGCAGCAATCCGGGCCGTTAGTGGGACCCTATTCTGCTGCCTGGGCCTGCGGTGCGGGCTGGTCGCGTTCGCGCATAGTGACGAATTCTTCGGCCGATGTCGGATGAATGCCGATCGTGGTATCGAACTGGGCCTTGGTGGCACCGGCCCTCACGGCAACGGCAAAGCCCTGGATGATTTCTCCTGCCTCGGGACCGACCATGTGAATCCCCACCACTCGATCACTGGCGGGGTCGACGATCAATTTCATCAAGGTTTGCTCGTCGCGGCCGGACAAGGTGTTTTTCAGCGCCTTGAACCGCGACTTATAGACGTGAACATCGCCGTATTTTTCGCGCGCCTGCGCCTCGGTGAGGCCAACCGACCCGATCGGCGGTTGGCTGAACACGGCTGAGGGAACATTTTCGTAGCTGAGATCCCGGCCGGGCTCGCCGAACAGACGATCGGCGAGGATATGTCCCTCGTTGAGCGCCACCGGCGTTAACTGGATGCGATCGATCACGTCGCCAATCGCATAAATATTTGCCATCGAGGTCTGCCAATTGTCGTCTACTTTAATCGCACCGGCATCGTCGAGGTCGACCCCGGCATTCTCGAGGCCAAGACCCACAGTCAGGGGCCGGCGGCCGGTCGCGTACATCACGACATCGGCGTCGATGGTGGTGCCGTCGTTGAGGGTGACGGTGTAGATGCCGCCGCCGCTGCTATTTTTCTCAACGCCGGCAACGTCGGCATTGAAACGCAAGTCGATGCCCTTGCGTTGGTATTCATCGGCCACGTGCTGGCGGACATCGTCGTCGAACCCGCGCAGGAACAGCGGCCCGCGGTAAAGCTGGGTGACGTCGACGCCCATGCCGTGGAAGATGCCGGCGAATTCGACCGCGATGTAGCCGCCGCCGACCACGATGGCGCGCTTTGGTTTGCCATCGAGATAGAACGCTTCGTTGGAGGTGACGACGTGCTCGCGCCCGGGGAAATCGGGCACCGACGGCCAGCCGCCCGTGGCGATAAGAATGCGCTCGGAGGTGTAGGTTTTGCCATCGATCTCGACGGTATGTGCGTCGACCAGCATAGCCCGGCCCCAGATCAACTCGGCACCGGCATTATCCAGCAAGCCTTTATAGACACCGTTGAGGCGTTCGATTTCCTTGTTCTTGTTGGCGATCAGCTTGGTCCAGTCGAACGAGGTGTCGCCGACGGTCCACCCGAAGCCAGCGGCATCTTCGAAGTCATCATGGAAATGCGCTGCATAGACCAGGAGCTTTTTGGGAATGCAGCCGACGTTGACGCAGGTGCCGCCGAGATAGCGCTCTTCGCACACCGCGACCTTGGCGCCGTGAACCGCAGCGATGCGGGCGGCGCGAACGCCGCCGGAACCACAGCCGATGACAAAGAAATCGTAGTCGTAGTCGCTCATAACACTCTCCTGAACACTCTTCCCAACACTCTCCTGGGGCCTACGCAGGCGCCGGTAACACCGCGCGCTGTTCGCGGATCGGCAGGTGGATCAACGCAGCCAGCAATCCCAGCGCGATACCCATCCACCACAACAAATCGTACGAACCGGTCGCGTCGCGGATATAGCCGCCGAGCAAGACACCGAAGAAGGCACCGACCTGATGACCTAGTGTGACGATACCTACCAATGTAGCCATGTAGCGCGTTCCGAACATCACGGCCACCAAGCCGCTGGTGAGCGGCACGGTGCTGAGCCACAACAGGCCGATTACAACGCTGACGGCAATGACATTGAACGGGGTCGCCGGTAGCGTGATCAAGGCAAAGATGGCGATTGAACGGGCGAAATAGATCCCGGCCAGCAACAGCCGCTTGGGATAGATGCCGCCCAGCCAGCCCGAGGCAAAGGCGCCGAACAGATTGGCGATACCGATCGCGGCGACCGCGGTCGCGCCCCAGGTGGCGCTAAGCCCACGATCCTGAAGATAGGCCGGCATATGCGCGACGATGAAAGCGACGTGGAAACCGCAGACGAAGAAGCCGATCGTGAGCAAGACAAAGCTACGGTGCTGGCGCGCGGCATCGAGGGTTTGCAGAAGCGTGCGACCAGCTTCGCCGGCGATATCGACCGCCCCGCCCTCATTGCCGACCCCTTTGAACGGGATTGCCAGCGGGATCATGGCGAGCGACATCACCGCGAACAAGACCGCGGTGGTTTCCCAGCCATAGCCGGTGATCATGCTCTGGCCGATCAACAACATGGCGAACTGGCCAAACGAATTGCCGGCTGTGGCGATGCCCATCGCGAAGCTGCGCTGGGTTTCGCTGACGGCACGGCCCACAGCCGAGAGGATAATGCCGAGCCCGGTGGTCGAGGCGCCGAGCCCGACCAGAACGCCGGCGCTGAGGATGAACTCCCATGCGGTGGTCGCCACCGAGGTGAGATAAAGGCCCAGCGCATAAACCAGGGTGCCACCGACGATCACCCGCGCGGTGCCGTATTTGTCGGCGATGGCGCCGGCAAAGGGCTGTCCGAAGCCCCACAACAAATTTTGAATGGCGATGGCCCAGGAGAACGTCGCCGAGGTCCAGCCCAGCGTTTCCATCATCGGACGTTGAAACAGGCCGTAGCTGCCGCGCAGACCAAAATTCAGCATCGCGATCAGCGAACCGCTAGCAACTATGAAAGCCGCGGTGCGCCACACCGCTTTCTGGCGCTCTGTCATTACGGGCCGTTAGGTCTGATGACGATATTTATGCGGATTAGAGAATTTCATATTCGACCTGCTTGACCCGTCCCGCTCCCCCGGCCCAACCACCCGGCGAGGGTACCCTTGGGGTGGTTGGGCCGGGGGTAGCGGGACGGCGGAGCCGATTCAAGCTTGAAGAGCCTTAAGCCGCGCCTTTCGTCCTACTCGACGGTGACGGATTTGGCAAGGTTGCGGGGTTGGTCGACGTCGGTGCCTTTGTGCACGGCGACGTGATAGGCGAGCAGCTGCACCGGGATCGCGTAGAGGATCGGGGCGACGAACGGGTCTACATCCGGCAGTTCGATCGACGCGACAGCTTTTTCGCCGAGGTTGGCAATGCCTTTGGCATCGCTAAGCAGCACGACCTGGCCGCCGCGGGCCATGATTTCCTCCATGTTGGAGGCAGTTTTTTCGAACAAGTCGTCACTCGGGGCGATGACGATCACCGGCACATCATCGTCGATCAGCGCAATGGGGCCGTGTTTGAGTTCGCCCGCGGCATAGCCCTCGGCGTGGATATAGGAGATTTCCTTGAGCTTGAGGGCGCCCTCCATCGCGATCGCATAAGAGGTGCCGCGGCCGACGAACAGGATATCTCTGGCTTCGGCGAGCCAGGCTGAGATATCGCGCAAGGATTTATCGTGGTTGAGTACTTCTGCGGCGCGCGAGGGCACCTCGGTGATGGCGTTCGAGAGCTGCGCTTCCTGCTCGTTGGTGATGGCCCCACGGGCCGAAGCGAAGGCGATCGCCAGGCTGGCAAGCGTGACCAACTGGCAGGTAAAGGCCTTGGTTGATGCGACACCGATTTCGGGGCCGGCATGGGTTTGCAGCACAACGTCGGATTCGCGCGCGATCGTGCTGTCCGGCACGTTGACGACCGAGACCACGTTCTGACCAGCATCGCGGGCAAAGCGCAAGGCAGCCAGGGTGTCGGCGGTTTCGCCCGATTGCGAGACGAACAAGGCGGCCCCGTTTTCAGGCAGCGGCGCCGCGCGATAGCGGAACTCCGACGCGATATCGACCTCGACCGGAATCCGCGCGATGGTTTCAAACCAGTATTTCGCGACCATGGTCGCGTAAAACGCGGTGCCGCACGCCACCATGGTCAGCCGGGTCAGGTCACGCGGGTTGAACGGCAACGCCGCGGGTAGGGTTATCGTACGATCCAACGGATTGAAATACGTTTTGAGGGTTTCACCGATCACCGTCGGCTGTTCCCAGATCTCCTTTTGCATGTAGTGGCGGTAGTTACCCTTGCCGATCAGTGCACCCGATCCTGCCGTTTGGGTGATCGCCCGCTCGACCGGGGCACCGCTTTCGTCGCGGACCTCGGCATCGTTGTGCGACAGGATCGTCCAGTCGCCGTCTTCGAGGTAGGTGATGCGTTCGGTCAGCGGCGCCAGCGCCAGCGCATCCGACCCTAGATACATTTCCCCGTCACCCCAGCCGATCGCCAGCGGGCTGCCGCGCCGTGCGCCGATCATGAGATCGGTTTCGCCGGCGAACACGAAGGCGAGCCCGAAAGCCCCGGCCAGCCGCGGCAGTGTCGCGGCGACCGCAGCGACCGGATCGAGACCGTCGTCGAGATAGCGCGCCACCAGATGGGCGATCACTTCGGTGTCGGTATCGGAGGCGAAGGTGTGGCCGAGTTCAGCCAACTCGCTACGCAGTTCCTGGAAATTCTCGATTATTCCGTTGTGAACCACGGCGACGCGGGCGGTGGCATGGGGATGGGCATTGATTTCGTTGGGCACGCCATGGGTCGCCCAACGCGTGTGACCGATGCCGATGGTGCCGTCGAGGGGCTCGGCGGCCAGGCGCGTTTCCAAGTTGACGAGCTTGCCTTCGGCGCGGCGGCGATCGATCGAGCCGTTAACCAGGGTGGCGATTCCAGCTGAGTCGTAGCCGCGATATTCGAGCCGCTTGAGGCATTCGAGCAGACGCGGCGCAGCGTCTGCGTCGCCGATAACCCCGACGATCCCGCACATTAACTGCTCCCCCGCGAATTTACCGACGCACGCGGCCGCGGCGCGCGCCGGGCCGGTTTTTTCGATTTCGACGCTTTGATTTTAGTCGCTTTCATGCTGCCGTTTCCGGCTTTGGCGCGTTGTTTTGCCTTGCGGTTGCGCTCGGCCCAGCCGGCCACATCACGCTGTGGTGCGCGTGTGACGCCGAGGGCGTCTTTCTCAACATCACGCGTGATCACGCTTCCCGCACCAGTCACGGCGCCATCGCCGACCTTGACCGGCGCCACCAATGACGTGTTCGAGCCGATAAAGGCGCCGGCGCCAATATCGGTGTGGGACTTCGTGAAGCCATCATAGTTGCAGGTGATGGTGCCGGCGCCGACATTGGCAGCGCGGCCAACCCGCGCATCGCCGATATAGGTGAGATGGTTGACCTTGGCGCCGGGCTCGATTTCGGATTTCTTCACCTCGACGAAATTGCCGATGTGAGCGCCGGCGCCGATCGCGGCGCCCGGGCGCAGCCTTGCATAGGGCCCAATGGTGGCGCCGCTGGCGATCGTGGTCTCCTCGATGTGGCTGAAGCCCTTGATCGTGACGTTATCGGCGACACGTACGCGCGGCCCAAAAAACACATTCGGCTCGATCACGACGTCGCGCCCCAGCTTGGTATCGAAGCTCAGGGTGACCGATTCGGGGTCGAGCATGGTGACGCCACCGGCCATCGCGGCTGCCCGCAAACGGCTTTGAATGATGCCTTCCGCTTCGGCCAATTGGGCGCGCGAGTTGATACCGAGCAGTTCTTCGTCAGATCCTTCAACCACGGCGCAACCGAGTCCATCGGCACGAGCGATGCCAACAATATCGGTGAGGTAGCACTCGCCCTGCGCATTGTTGGTGCCGACCCGATCCAGCAGCTTGAAGAGATGGCGTCCATCGATCGCCATCACGCCCGAATTGACCAAGCCGATGCGTCGCTGAGCCGGCGTCGCGTCGCGGTATTCGACGATCGCCTCGAGCGACCCATCGTCCGAAGTGACGAGACGGCCATAGGCGCCGGGATCATCGGGCCGCATGCCGAGCACGACGACGGCCGGCGCTTTGCCACGGCCTGGCTTGCGCCGTGCCGCGATCATCTTGCGCATCGTTGTGCCGGTAAGAAACGGCGTGTCACCGAACACCACTAGCACGTCACCCTTGAAGCCTTTGAGTGCGGCGCGCGCGGCGCGCGCGGCATCGCCGGTGCCACGCGGCGGGTCCTGGATGGCGGTCGCACAAGGCGAAACCACGGCTGCGACGTCATCCATCTCGCGACCGATGACCACGACGGTGCGTTCGGGTTTTAGTTTGGTAACGGCATGGATGACATAAGAGAGCATCGGCTGCCCGGCCAGGGGGTGCATGACTTTGGGCAAAGCGGACTTCATCCGGGTGCCCTTACCGGCAGCCAAGATTACCGCTGCGAAGGTTTGTTTTGGCATCAGAGAATACGCTTGGTTATAGCCGTCGAAGCGAATAAAACGGCGACCTGGCTCCGCCGTGCCGACGGAAACTGCCACATTGGCCGCGTTTGCGCCAAGTCACGAATTCCTACCAGATTTTTCACGCGTTTAGCGGACATAGTAGCTGGAATCGGAGTCGACAAACATGACGAGGGTCACAGCCGTTCTGCTCGACCTCGACGGCACGCTGGTCGACACCGCCCCCGACCTGGTGGGGACGCTCAATACGATTCTGACGCGGGCCGGCCGCCACGAACTGAGCCTCGACCGTATGAGCAACCTGGTCAGTGGCGGTGCTCGCGGTTTGATGCGGACCGGGTTCGCCCTGACCGGTGACGGACTCAGCGACGACGAGGTCGACGTCTGGCTACCGACGTTTCTCGATATCTACGCCGACCGGTTAAGTAGGGAGAGCCAACCCTATGCCGGCGTTGTCGAGACGCTTACGGTGCTGCGCGACGCCGACATCAAGATGGGCGTCTGCACCAACAAGCCGCATGGGTTGGCCAACCGGCTGCTCGACGAGTTGGACCTATCGCATTGGTTCGATGCGCTGCTCGGCGGCGATAGCCTCGACGTCCGCAAACCCGATCCACGCCACATCGAAGCGATACTGGCCGCCATCGGCGGCACGGCATCCGAGGCGGTGATGGTCGGCGACAGCATCATCGACGTCGAGGCCGCCCGTGGCGCCGGCGTGCCAGTGATCATCGTCAGCTATGGCTATGGCATCGAGAAAGCACGCAAAGCCGGCGCCGATGCTGAGATCGCTAGCTTTGACGCGTTGCCCGCCGCGATCGCAGCGCTTGGCTAAGCCAAGTGGGAAGCGCAATGGACGGCTTGACACTCGCCAGAGCTTGCGACTACATCCCGCGGTCGATATGCCGAGGCAGATCTGATAGATCGGGCGATTAGCTCAGCTGGTAGAGCGCTCGTTTCACATGCGAGAGGTCGCTGGTTCAAGTCCAGCATCGCCCACCACGCTCCTCCCCCAACTTTCTCAGACCGCTTGTGAGCAAGGAATTAGGTCGAGGTAGTGCCTTATCCTCCGCGCGTCGAATTAATCCTAACCCGCCGCAACCTGCGCGCGTTCCTTGTCCACGAGAACCCGCCGCAGGATCTTGCCTGACGCCGATTTCGGGATTTGATCGATGAATTCGACGAGCCGGATGCGCTTGTGAGGCGCAACGCGCTCGGCGATGAAGGCCATGATGGCGTCGGCGTCTGCCGCGCCGTCCTTGGCGACGATAAAGGCTTTGGGAATTTCGCCGGCTTCTTCATCGGGACTCGGGATGACGGCGGCGTCGAGCACGGCGGGGTGCTCGAGCAAGCGGGCTTCGAGTTCCGCCGGTGCGACCTGCATGCCCTTATATTTGATGAGCTCCTTGACGCGGTCGACGATGAAGAAGAAGCCGTCGTCGTCGACGTAGCCGACATCGCCGGTGCGATACCAGCCGTCGGCGTCGATCGATTGGGCGGTGTCATCGGGCTTGTTGAGGTAGCCCTTCATGATCTGCGGACCCCTGATGAGAAGTTCGCCCTCAGCGCCGGCGCCGAGCTCGCCACCGGACTCGACGTCGATGATTTTCACCTCGGTGTTGGGAATGATGCGCCCAATTGAACCAGCCTTGATGCGGTCACCCATCGTTGGGCTCAGGTGCGTCACCGGGCTCGCCTCGGTCATGCCATAGCCCTGGGCCACCGGGCAGTTGAGCTTGGCCGACGCTTCATCGGTGATGCCGGCACCGAGCGGCGCGGCACCTGAGAACACCAGCCGGATGCTCGAGAGATCGAATTTCTCGACCACCGGGTGTTTGGCCAAGCCCAGAACGATTGGCGGCACCAGCGGCGCGATGCTGACTTTGTGCTTTTCGATCGTGCCGAGAAATTCCTCGAGATCGAACCGCGGCATGGAGACGACGGTGGCGCCGTTGGCCATACCCAGGCTCATCACCACGACCATGCCGTAGATGTGGAAAAACGGCAGCACGGCGATAATGGTGTCCGATTCGGTGAAGCCATCGAAATTCGAGACCGAATCGGTCTGGCAAAGATTGGCGACGAGGTTGCGATGGGTCAGCATGACGCCCTTCGGCAAGCCGGTGGTGCCGCTCGAATAGGGGAGAACGACAACATCTTCGGCTGCATCGATCGCCACCGACGGGATGGCTGCATCGGCGTTCGCGAGTTCGGCGAATGGGGTCGCGCCCTCGCCCTCGCCAACCACGAAAATTTCATCGATCGCGCACGCCGCGGCGGCCTCGGTCGCCTTATCGAGAAACGCCGCCACCGTTAGCAGGTAACGCGCGCCGGAATCCTTAAGCTGGTTGGTCAACTCCTCGGCCGTATAAAGCGGGTTGACGGTGGTGTTGATGCCGCCGCATTTGGCCACCGCATTGAAGGCCACCGCGTATTCCGGGATGTTGGGGCAGTAAATCGCGAATACTTCGCCTTTCTTGAATCCCCGGGCGGCAAGGCCAGCCGCGGTTCGATCAATCGCCGTGGCCAGTTGGCCGTAGGTGAGGGTACGCCCGGACGGGCCGTCGATCAGGGCCGGCTTGTCGGCCAGTCGATCGGCGTTGCGCAGCACATGTTCAGTGAACGAGTGGTCGGGAATTGCGATGTCGGGATCAGGGCTCTTGAAAATCATCGGGTATCTCCCTGGGGCTGCGCTGTTCTTGGTTGCCCACAGCAGACTATGAACGTGGTGTTCCCGCAAGCCACCAATCCGCGCCGCCGCCAAGACAAATCGAGACAAGCCAGCCGCCGGCCGACCATTCGGCCATGGTCACCGAGCCCTTGTTGGGTGCGCGTCGCCCGCGGCGTCGCTACTGACCGACGATCTCGTTTTGCAGGGCGCCAAGCTTGCTCAGCATCGCCTGACGAGCCTTTTCGCCGACCCCATTCTTCTTCATGGACTCCTCGAACAGGCGGCCGGATTCGTTGAACTGCTTCTGGGTGATGTTCATGCCCTTATGCGACTCGATCATGTTGCGGCCGGTGTAGCGGCAGGGCCCGCCGGCGAGGTCGCACATTTGTTCGACGAAGTTGAATTTAAGCCGTGGGAAATCAAGGATCGACATCCCCTTGAAGCTGGGCTTGAGGAGCTCGTTGCTCACCGATGCGAAGATAAAGCCATCGACGATGGCATCGATACCATCGCGGCGCCCGAGTTGGTTATAGAGACTGCCGGTTTCAGGTTTGGGTGGTGCCTGACCGCTGCAAGCCGTCAATCCGAGCAGCACAAACGCCATGATGACGGTAAGAACGCGCGCTGATCTTAGAATTCGCATGCCAACATCCCCCGAGGAATCAAGTAGTTACGGTTGTATTCTACTACAAGATTTCTACTTGTGTCGGCAACGATCTGCAACGCGCAACAATTATTGATCCGAGCAGCGCCTGGACGTGGAGGTCGGGGCTCAGCGATCGCGCCAAAAGCGGCAATAGGCGTGGCGGGCGAGAGAACGCCACTGCTTGCGCCAGCACTGCAGCGGATCTTTGCCGTCGTGGTTCAAACAAATATTGCAGGAGACACAATCAACCATGCCGCGCCGGCCGGCGACGATCTGCCCGGCGATATCGGGCTCACGAATAAACGGCCGCGCCATGGCAATGAAGTCGGCGTCACCCGACGAAATGACGTCCGCCATCGTCGGGGTCGTGCGCATGCCGCCGATCAGGATGACCGGTATGTCGACCGATTGTTTTACCGCATGCGCATACGCTCGGTAGTAGGCCTCGGGACCCGCGGGTTCAAATAATCGTGGATACAGCCCGGTCGCGATCGCGCGGCCCGGCGTGACCGCGACATAGGGCCGAACGTTTTGCAGATAGGACCCCATCACACCCAGCGTGGTCTCGACGGCGTCAAGCCCGCGTTCGCGCAGGCGGCTGACCAGCGCGACGCCCTCGTCAATCGGCAGACCACCGTCGACGCTGTCGGCAATGCCAACTCGGGCCGAGATCGGAAAGTCGGCACCGACGGTATCGCGGACGCTCTGATAAACCTCAATAAAGAATCGACCGCGCCGCTCGGCATCGCCGCCCCAGTCATCGTCGCGTCGATTGGCATGTGGCGAGGTGAACTCGCTCAGCAGATAACCGTTGCCACCATGCAGATGGATGCCATCGAAGCCGGCTTGTTGCGCCCGCCCGGCGGCCGCGCCAAAGGCCGCGACGATCGCGGCAATGTCGGCGTCGCTTGCCTCGGTCGGTGTGCGCGCGAATATGGCATTTAGAATGATCGAGGGCGCGATGGGCGTGACTCCCGGCATCACCGACTGGCTGCCGGCATGACTTAGCTCGGCAAAAATGATTCCGCCCGCGTCGTGAACGATGTCGACCAAAGCTTTGAGCCCCGGCACAAAGGTATCGTCGTAGATCGCCATCTGCGACGGTGAGTATTGGCCACGCGGCTCGACGAAGATGTGTCCGGTAATGATCAGGCCGGCGCCACCGCGACCAAGATCTCCGTAGAGGCGCTTGAGTGAGTGGTTAACGCCACCGTCTTCTTCAGCCATCGTTTCCGATGTCGGCGCCCGCACCAAGCGATTGCGCAAACGCAGCGAGCCGATCTGGCCGGGGTCAAGAAAGGCGGCGTGCTGATCCATCGACAGGGGCTCGTGGCATCCGCAAAATCATGACCTCGGAGGTAATGGCCGACCCAGCCCAGGCAAACTAGTGGACGAAATCCAACATATGGTACCCATACGACGGCTTGCCGAGTTCGCCGGTTAGGCGCGCGAAGCGTGGCGATGCCCCATGCGACCGTCGGGCATCGGAAGCTTTGCGTAACGCGGCCGGTGAGTTCGGCAAGCCGCCCTGTGGGTCGCCTATCCCAGTCCCCCGGTGCGTCGAAACCCCTCGACGATGCCCAACGGTCCCTTGGGGCATCGCCTGCGGGCTTCCTCCTGCCGAGCTACCGGGATACGCGATCGTATGTGTACCATATGTTGGATTCCATCCACTAGAATCTATCCCCAGCAGGACAACCAAGAGGCGGGCACGCCATGAGCCGCACACAGGTCATCATTCTCATCATCCTCGGCGTCGTCTTTTGGTTCCTGGCGGCAATGCTGGTGCGCTATGTGCCCGCAATATTCGACGCCGGCTGGTGGTCGGCCGTCCTGCTGGTTGGATCGTTGCTTGGGGCCTCGGCATTCATCAAGCTCGTTCTGTGGATCGTGCGCTTACCTGATCATCGCTCGCTAATGGCCGTCAGCATCGCGACCATCACCGCGCTTTTTCTCGACGGACTGGCAATGACTTGGGCGCCGCAGCTTTACGGCAGCGATCTGGAGATCGCGTTGCGGGGCGCCGGCTGGATCCTGTTCGGAGTCGGCGCGTTGTGGCTGGCCGGATTGATGTCGCAGCGGCGCGCCGAAAAGCTAACCGCGCCTTAACCTGTGGAGAGTTCAGTCGGTTGCGGGTAGAACCGCTTCAATTGTCGCGACAACCTGGGGCGATGCGGGCGCCACGCGAGTCGGAAACCAGCCAATTAATCGCCCGTCCGGCGCCACCAGATATTTGTGAAAGTTCCAACGCGGCGCGGCACGCGGTCCCAACTGCTGACGCGCCCACAGGTAAAAGGGATGCGCAGCTTCGCCGCTAACGACCTGTTTTTCGGTGAGCGGAAAATCGATATCGAAATTGACCTCGCAGAACTGTTTGATTTCGGAGGAACTGCCCGGTTCCTGGGCGCCGAAATCGTTCGACGGGACCCCGAGAACCACCAAGCCGCGCTCACGGTAGCGCTGCCACAACTCCTGCAGGGCGGCGTATTGGTGGGTGTAGCCGCAGAACGAAGCGGTGTTGACGATCAGGACCGCTTTGCCGGCAAATTTCGACAGCGGCAGCGGGCCGCCATCGATCGCGAGGAACGAGAAATCATGCGCGTTTTCTGCCGGGCTCGCACCGGCCGCGGGCGCATTGGCGGCGACAACGATAATGGCGAGCGCCCAAACCAATCGTGCCACGAAATCCGACCGTCCTAGCATGGGGTCTATGCGGTTATGCGTATGGACGAGACCACCTACTGCCCAAACACTCGCCGCAATCGTCCCATTTTCTCGAAATAGCGCTGGTGGTAATCCTCAGCCGTCCAAAACGCCGATGCCGGCGTGATTTCGGTCGCAATCGGCTGGCTATGACGGCCGGATTGTTCCTGTTGCTGCTTCGACGCCGCCGCGGCTGCCAGTTGTTCCTCGTCGTGGGCATAGACGGCCGAGCGATATTGCGTGCCAACATCGGGCCCCTGGCGATTTAGCTGGGTGGGGTCGTGGATCTGCCAGAACGCGTCGAGGAGTTCATCGTAGGAGACCTTTGCCGGGTCGAATTCAACTTCGACAACTTCTGCGTGCCCGGTCTGCCCGCTGCAAACCTCTTCATAGGTGGGATTGTCTTTGGCGCCGCCGGCATAGCCGACCTTCGCATCGGTAACGCCGTCGATCTTGCGAAGCCCCGCCTCGATGCCCCAAAAGCACCCGGCCCCAAATGTTGCTTTGGCCATAGCGGCCTCCTTCGATTGCTGCTGCGTTCGAATCTAAGGCTTCGTGAGCAAACGGCAAGTGCAAGAACATTTAATGCTTGGCTTAGCCGTCCCGCTCCCCCGGCCCAACCACCCCAAGGGTACCCTCCAAAAGTGTCCAATACTGTGGTGGTTGGACCGGGGGAGCGGGACGGCTAAGTCGACTTACTCCTAAGAGGTGCACCCGCGGCGGTGGTGTTCGCCCCTGGGGTGCTTAGTATGGACCGGTTATGGTTTTCGATCTGAAGATCACCAACGGCTTCATCGTCGACGGGAGCGGCAAACCGGGTTTTGCCGGCACGGTGGCGGTGCGGGACGGCCGCATCGCCGGCATCGGTGACATTGACGGGCCTGCCGAGCGGACGCTGGACGCAAGCGGACGCGTCGTCGCGCCCGGGTTCATCGATATGCATACCCACTACGATGCCCAGATCCTGTGGGACCGCACGCTGTCGATCTCTCCCTCACATGGCGTAACCACCGTCGTGATGGGTAATTGCGGGTTTGGCATCGCGCCGACCCGGGCCGCACATCGTGACCTGATTTTGCGGACGCTCGAACGGGTCGAGGGGATGAGCCTGGCCGCGCTGCGGGCCGGCGTCGGCGGTGATTGGGCGTTCGAATCATTTCCGCAATATCTCGATGCCATCGAAGACACCGGCAGCCTGGTCAATGTCGGGGTCTATATCGGGCACACGCCGACGCGCCTCTACGTGATGGGCACCGACGCGGTGACGCGAGCGGCATCGGCAGACGAGGTTGACGCCATGTGCCGCATCGTTCGTGAAGCGGCGGAAGCCGGGGCGCTCGGGCTTTCATCATCGGGATCGCCGACCCATCACGGGTTCGATGGCCACCCGGTGCCGAGCCGCTTGGCCGCCTTCGAGGAACACGATGCGCTGATCGGCGCCCTGGCGGATCATGGGGCCGAACATGGCCCAGGTGTTTTTCAAGCGACGATGGGCAAGGGAATGTTCATCAAACAGTTTCGCGAGTTCGCTGCCAAGCATGGTGTCACCGTTACCTGGACCGCCCTGCTCTCCAACCTCACCGGCCCGGGATCGCATCGTAAATATTTGCAAACCACGCGCGAGCTGATCGAAGAAGAGGGCCTTAACGTGGTTCCGCAGGTATCGCCGCGGCCGCTGACGCTCGACTTCAACTTCGATTCGGCGTTCCCCTTCGAAGCGCGCGCGTTCTTTGCCCCGACCATGAAAACCGACCACGCCGGCCGCATGGCGTTGTACCAGGATCTCGCGTTTCGGCAGGCGTTCAAAGATGATCGTGAGGACGCCCGCCCGCATCAAATGGTGGGGTGGGACGAGCGCGCGGTGATCTCCTATTCACCATCGGATGAGTCATTGACCGAACGGCTGGTCAAGGACGTCGCGGAGGAACGTGGGGTCGATCCGGTCGATATGGTGCTGGATCTGAGCCTGGAGACCGATCTCGCGGCGCGAATCCGCGTGCCCATTCTCAATTATGATGACGACGCTGTGGGCGAAATTCTCCAGGACCCGCTTACGGTGATGGCGCTGTCTGATGCCGGTGCGCACGCCAGCCAACTCTGCGATGCCTGCTACACAACCGACTTTCTCGGACGCTGGGTGCGCGAGAAGGGGTTGGTGAGTCTGGAAGAAGGCGTGCGGATGCTAACCGCGCGACCCGCCGAGGTTCTCGGACTACGTGACCGTGGACGGCTGGAGAAAGGCATGGCCGCCGATGTCGTGGTGTTCGACGCCGAAGCCATCGATGCTGGCGCCTTACGGCGGGTGCATGATTTGCCCGGCGATGCCGATCGTTTGCTATCGGATGCTAGCGGAATCGACGCGGTCATCGTCAACGGCACAATAATCAGCCGCGATGGCGAAAGCGCTCTTGCCGCCGACGCCGATCTGCCCGGCCAACTCATCCGCGGCCGGGGTTAAGAGGGGAGCGTGAATTGCTAAAGGCTGCGCTCGGCTATGTCGGCCTCGCGGTGCGCGAGCCCGAGGAAATCGCCAACAAACTCCAGCACGATTTCGGCCTCGAACGGACGCAGGCAGGGTTGAATGGGGCGCAAGCGGTGGCCCTTTCGGCCAAGCAGCTTGGCGGCGTACGTACGTTTCTGAGCGATCCCCTCGACTTGCCTGAGAGCGTACAGGGACCGGTCGATCGGATCGATCACATCGGCGTCGCGAGCGCCGACAACCGCGTTGTGCTCGATATGTTTTGCGATCGGATCGGATTCGAACTCGAAAGCCAGCAAACCGATCGGGAAGTCGGAACCGCGGTCGAAACCTTCACCTCCGACAAACATGGCGTGGTGCGACATAGCCGCCCGCCAGAATTGATCGGCGCGCTACGAGTCGCGTTTGTGACGATCGGCGATTGCGAGCTCGAGTTCCTTCAGAACTTCGATCCCCGCCAGGAGGGTGAGGTCGATCACGGCACGCGCGGCACCACCCGGCAGGATCAAGGAGCTATTAGCCGCTACATCGCATCGCGCGGCGCCGGCCTCCACCACATTGCTTTCAAGGTTGCCGATATCGACAGCATGCTGGCGCGCTTGGCGGGTGCCGGTTATGAGGTTATCGACCCGATCGGACGGCCGGGATCACGGCGGGCTCGGATCGGCTTTATCCACCCGCGCAGCTTGGGTGGTGTGCTCGTTCACCTCGTCGAGCGCAACGAGATATCGGACAGCGCATAAGGTAAACAAAACCCCTCACCCTACCCCTCTCCCGCAAGGGGAGAGGGAACCTAACGGTGCCCACGGCTAGCTCCCTCTCCCCTTGCGGGAGAGGGCGGGGGTGAGGGGGGCTTTTTTTTCGAGGTGCTAACTGCGATTGGATCGGGGTCTACTAGGGCCGCGCCAACTGTTCGGGCCGATCGATTTCACCGCCCGACGGCAATGGTGCGGCCGCATTATCGATCCATGCCGCGATATCGCGCCACACCACTTCGGCCTGCAGGTCGCGCAGGAGCATGTGGTAGCCCTGGGCATAGAGCACGACCCGGTGCGGCGCACCGAAATTGTCGAGCATGCGGATCGTGGGCCGGCGCGGAATGATCTCGTCGCGGGCGCCGTAGAGCACCAGCGCGGGCGTGGTCAGGCCGGGCGACGCGGCAAGGGCTTGGTCCATAAGGTTGACCAGACCGTATAACGCATCAACGCGGGTTTCCTTGATAACGTAGGGATCGCGTCCCAGCGCGCGCAACATCTCGATATTGTCGGAGGGGATGATGCCCAGGCCGCGACCCGTGACGCGGTTTCCCGGCATGGTGTGCACCCCCAACCAAAGGGCTACTCGATAAGCCAGCGGCATCGTCGACCTGCCCCACACCGCCGGGCCCACCATGACCTGACCGGCGATGTCCGGCATCGCCGGATTGGTGGCCGCAGCTCGCGGTTGTGCTTGTGCTGCCATCATGACGGCGCCCCCCATGCTCACGCCGAGCAGATAAAGCGGCGTGGTCGGGTGATTAGCGGCGACGACATGTGCGGCTTCCCGCAAATCCTTTGTCATCAAGCGGGTACCCGGCCAGATACGCGGATTCGCACTCTTACCGAATCCGCGCTGGTCATAGGCGTAGGTTGCGATGCCGGCCGACGCCAGCCAGCTTGCCGGCGCATCAAAGGCATTGCTGTAGTCGTTGAAGCCATGCAGCGCGAGAATCACCGCTCGTGGGGGACCATCTGGCAACCACTGGCGCAAGGGCAGTTCGTAGCCGTCGCTGGTGGCAATCAGGTCCGCCGCCAGGCGCGGCGCACCGTCCAATGGCCCAGCTTCCTGGACACGTGGCGCGCACGCGACGAGTACCGCCAACAGAAGCGCGGCCGCGACGGCGCGCAGGCGCATCTGCAAAGTCCGGTTTAGGCAGGATCTGACTAGCATCGAAATCGTCGAGCGAGCGTTTCGGTTGGGATTAGCGTTGTTTTCGGGTATATCTGCCGCGGTCTGGGTAAACATTTGTGTGTTACGAATAAACCACCCGACCCTGACGTAATGCCTCGGGGGCAGCATGGCCGACGGACTGCAAAACGAAAAACTGATCCATCTTTTCACCACACCCATACTCAAGCATGTGTGGGCCGACAGCGAGGATCTCAACGAAGAACTCCGCCGTGTCATCATCAACAAAACGCGCGGCGGCAAGGGAACCACCTATAGCGCGGTCGGTGGTTGGGAATCGGGAGACGACTTTCACCAGTGGTCGGGCGATCTCGGCCAAACCGTGGTTCAACGTGTCGCGGAGATGGTGAAACAGGCCACATCGGAGCTTTATGCCACTTTTAGCGGCCGCGAAAAAAGCACCTGGACGATTGCCATGTGGGCAAACGTCAATCGGCGCGGCAACTACAACCGGATTCACGTACAGCCCGGATCAACGTGGACCGGCGCCTATATCGTCGACACCGGACACGAAGAAAAGCACGAAACGCTGAGTGGCGTAATCGGACTTATCAATCCGAATCTATCGCAAGCCATGAGCTTTTACCGCAACGCGGTGCCGACGCGCTACATCGTGCGGCCCGAGGCCGGTTTGATGATGATCTGGCCGAGCTATGTCGCCCAGATGGTCCATCCGCACACCGGCAAGCGGCCGCGGGTCAGCATATCCTTCAACGTGAAGAAGGATCCCTACCCCTAGTTGTGGAGTCTCATGAGGTTATTGACATCCAAGCCTGATCGGCTGATGGGTTGATTTCCATTTATCCCGGCATGAGGTCTGTGCCAATTGTAGTGGTGTAGCCAGATGGGGAGCTCACGTGCTCTGTGCTGTGAGCTTTCATAGGCTTGAGCGTAGGCCCATTCGCGCAGAGAAGATTGGATAAAGCGCTCGGCCTTGCCGTTGGTTTTGGGTGTATAGGGTTTGGTGCGGATGTGTTTGAGCCCGAGGTTTTTGCAGGCGTCTGTGAAGGCCAATGACCTGTAGCACGATCCATTGTCGGTCATGACCCGTTCGACGGTGATATTGAAGCGCCGGTACCAAGCGAGGGCGGCCATCAAGAAGGCGACGGCGCTGTCTTTTTTCTCGTTTGGCATGATGTCTGCGAAGCCGAGGCGGGAGTGGTCGTCGATGCAGACGTGGACGTATTCCCAGCCCCTGTTGGGTCCGGTTCTTGGGCCGGTTCGATCACCGGTTATGCGGTGCCCGACCTGGTTGAAGCGGCCGAGTTTTTTGATATCGATGTGGATCATCTCGCCGGGCTTGGCGCGTTCGTAGCGGCGTACCGGTTGGGCGGGGTCGAGGTCGCGCCAGCGGTTGAGGTGGTGTCGGGTCAGGATCCGTCCCACCGTGGCTTTGGAAACACCAACTTCGGCGGCGATGCGGTGATAGATGCGCCGTTGCTTGCGCAGGGCAATCACCTTCGCCTCAAGCTCACCAGGTGTTCTATGCGGGCTGGTCATTGGCCTTGAGGAGCGGTCGACAAGCCCGCCAAAGCCTTCCGCGCGATAGCGCCGCCACCATTTGTAGACCGTACTGGTACTGGTGCCCATTGCTGTCGCCACGTCCAACGGGTGTTCGCCGCGTTCCAGTCGAGAGATTAATATCTCTCGACCCTTCGGGGTCAGGCGGGCATTCTTATGGATGTTCATTCGGTCCTCCGGCGATCAGCTTCTGTTCTTTTCAAACATCAGCTTCTCAAAGCGGGGCCGAATGAACAACCTACTGAGACACCACAACTAGTGGACGGAATCCACGAGCGGCAAGACGTTCCTGATGGGATTACCCGATCAGACGGCGCACGCGTTTTCGCAGGTAGGTCAGCGTTTCGTGCTCGAACCAGGGATTGACCGTTAACCAGCGATTGTTGTGCCACGACGGGTGCGGCACCGGGACGACGGCCGGCGCATAGTCACGCCACGCGCGAACGGTTTCGCTAAGTGTTTTCTTGTTGCGCTCCCCGAGATGGAATTTTTGCGCATAACGGCCGGCGGCAACGATCAGGTTGACGTTCGGGAGCTGTGCCAACAACCGGTCGTGCCAAGTGAGCGCGCATTCCGGACGCGGCGGCAGATCACCGCCGGCGGCTTTGCCGGGATAGCAGAAGCCCTGCGGCACGATCGCAACCCGGCTGTCGTCGTAAAACACGTCGCGATCAAGATCGAGCCATTCGCGCAATCGATCGCCGCTGGCATCGTCCCATGGCACACCACTCTCGTGCACCCGTGTGCCGGGCGCCTGGCCTGCGATCAACACCCGCGCACTGGCTGTTGCCACGACGACCGGGCGCGGTCCCAGCGGCAAGTGTTCCTCACAGATGCGGCAGGCACGAATCTCGGTTAGCAAGGCCGCCAGCGGGTCTGTTGTCGGTGTTAACCGTGTTGCTCCGGATTTAGGTGCCACGAATAACCCTCACGCTTGCAGTCATCTTGATCGGCTAGAAGCGACGGCCTAACGTGCCCGGCGCAAGATCAAACCGCCGATAGCTTAGCCATTTTGGAAATACCGACGTTATGAAGTTTTCGAGTACCGATACCTATATTGCAACCGAGGAGTTGATGGTTGCCGTCAACGCGGCGATTACGCTGCGGCGGCCGCTGCTGGTTAAAGGTGAGCCCGGCACGGGCAAGACGATGTTGGCGGTTGAGGTAGCCAATTCGGTCGGTGCGCCGCTGCTCGAGTGGCACATCAAGTCAACCACCAAAGCGCAACACGGCCTCTACGAGTATGACGCCGTATCGCGGCTGCGCGATTCACAGCTGGGCGACGAACGCGTCGCCGACATTCGCAATTACATCAAGCGCGGGATGCTGTGGGAGGCGTTTGACAGCGCCGAGGTGCCGGTACTGCTGATCGATGAAATCGACAAAGCCGATATCGAGTTTCCCAACGACCTGCTGCGCGAGCTCGATCGTATGGAGTTTTATATTTACGAGACCAAGGAAACCATACGCGCCACCCAGCGGCCGATCGTGATCATCACGTCAAACAACGAGAAGGAGCTGCCCGACGCTTTCCTGCGGCGCTGCTTCTTCCACTACATTCGTTTTCCCGAGCGCGACACCATGGCGGAGATCATCGACGTTCATTTTCCCGATCTACAAGGCAAGTTGGTCAACGAAGCCCTCAATCTTTTTTACGAGATTCGCGACGTGCCCGGGATGAAGAAAAAGCCGTCGACCTCGGAGCTGCTCGATTGGCTCAAGCTTCTGATGGTCGACGATATCCCGCCTGAAGCGCTGCGATCGAAAGACATGAAGACGTTGATCCCACCGCTGCACGGCGCCCTGTTGAAGAACGAACACGACGTTCATTTATTCGAGCGTTTGGCGTTCCTCAATCGCGGCGAAGGGCGCAACTGAGGCAAGCAGGCGATGTTCTTCAATCTCTTTACCGAGCTGCGCAAGGCCAAGGTGCCGGTGAGCCTCAAAGAATATCTCGCGCTGATGGAGGCGATGGATGCCAAGATCGGCGCCTACAATGTCGACAATTTCTACTACCTCAGCCGCGCCGTATTGGTGAAAGACGAGCGCAATCTCGACAAGTTCGACCGGGTGTTCGGCCACGTGTTCAAAGGGCTGGAATCCAGCGTCGACGAAATTGAAGTCGAAATTCCCGAGGCGTGGCTGGAGAAATTGATGGACCGCTATCTCACGGCAGAGGAGAAAGCGGAGGTCGAAGCGCTTGGCGGCTGGGAAAAACTGATGGAGACGTTGCGCGAACGATTGGCCGAGCAAGACGATCGCCACCAAGGCGGTAGCAAATGGATCGGGACCAGCGGCACCTCGCCATTCGGTGCCTATGGCTATAATCCCGAAGGAGTCCGGATTGGCCAGAACGGCAATGCGAACTTTCGCGCGGTCAAGGTGTGGGATCGTCGTGAGTTCAAGAACCTTGATGATTCGATTGTCATTGGCACCCGCAATATTAAGATGGCGCTACGGAAAATCCGGCAGTTCGCCCGCGACGGCGCCGATCTCGAGTTGGATCTGCCCGATACCGTCCGCTCGACCGCCGATAATGGCGGCTACCTCGATATCAAGATGGTGCCGGAACGCCACAATGCGGTGAAGGTGCTTCTGTTGCTCGATATCGGCGGATCAATGACGGTGCATACGCGTACCTGTGAGGAGCTCTTCTCTGCCGCGCACACCGAGTTCAAGCACCTCGAATATTTCTACTTCCACAATTGCCCGTATGAGGAGGTGTGGCGGGAAAACCGGCGGCGACGCAGCGGCACACTGGATACGACCGACCTGCTCAACACCTATGGATCCGACTACAAGCTGATCCTGGTGGGCGATGCGACGATGAGCCCCTATGAGATCACCGTGCCCGGCGGCAGCGTCGAACATTGGAACGCCGAAGCCGGCGCGGTGTGGATGCAGCGCCTGCTCGATACCTACCCACATGCGGTTTGGCTCAATCCCACCGACGAACGCTATTGGCAGGCGACGCCATCGATCCAGGTGGTGCGCCAGCTGATGGCCGATCGCATGTATCCCCTCACACTCGATGGCCTTGAGCGCGCAACGCGCGAGCTGCGGCGCTAACCGATCCGACAAAGACATGGCCGGCTCCCACTTCTTCGCCCAAGGATGCGCCTTCGTCGACAACGTGTTTGTTCCGGCCGAAGCAGCGCGGCTGCCGATTTTCGATTGGGGATTCCTACACGGCGACGCGACCTATGATGTCGTGCATGTGTGGAACGGCGCCTTCTTTCGGTACGAGGATCATCTCGATCGATTTTTTCGGAGTTGCCAAGCGCTTCACCTGAAGCCGCCGATCGATCGTGAGCGGATTACCCATGTGCTGGCCGAATGCGTCAGCCGCAGCGATCTTAAAGATGCTTATGTCGAGATGATCTGCACCCGCGGTATCCCCAAGCGTGGCAGCCGCGACCCGCGAGATTGCGCAAACCGTTTTTATGCCTTTGCGGTTCCCTTCGTGTGGGTCGCCAACGAAGAACAGCGGACCCGCGGACTCAAGCTGATCGTGAGTTCAGTGCAGCGGATTGCACCGGAATCGGTCGACCCCGTCGTCAAGAACTACCATTGGCTCGATTTCACGCGCGGCTTGTTTGAGGCGTATGACCGAGGTGGCGAGACTGTGGCGCTGGTCGACCGCGAAGGCAACGTATCGGAAGGGCCCGGTTTCAATATTTTTGCAATCCGCGACGGCGCCATCCTGACACCCGGGCACGGCACCCTCGAAGGCATCACCCGCAAGACGGTGATCGAGCTGTGCGATGAGATCGACATCGCGTGCCGCGGCGACACGGTTAGCGCCGATACGCTGCGAGGTGCCAACGAGGTTTTCATCTCGTCAACGGCGGGCGGGATTATGCCGGTGACGGAAGTGGATGGTGCGCCGATCGGCGACGGTAAACCGGGCCCAATCACCAACCGGTTGCGCGATCTCTACTGGTCCAAGAAAGAAGCGGGCTGGCACGCGACCCCGGTTGAGTACCGTCACGTGCCGCAAGCGTCGGGTTAGCGACCAAAGTAACACCTAACACCGTCCCATTATTGCCCACCGTGACCTAACGCCAGTCACATTGGCCGCATTGCCAGCTTGAAGGCTCGATCCTGGAGCCAATAGGATTAGAAGTTGCCATAAGGCAGGGAGGGAGGCGCCACCTCATCGGCGCTGCGTCCAGCCCAGTCCAACCCCGGGATATTGGCCAGCGCGCGTTGCTGCGCGGCGTCGAGGGCTTCGGCGGCAGCCGCATAGTCGATCGTTTGGACGCGGCCGTCGGCGACGACCTGGTCGCCGTCGACAAAGACGTCGCGGATAGCCCGATCGGCAGCCGAGTAGACCAGCGAACGCAGCGGGTCGCGGGTCGGGCGCATCATCGGATGGGTGACGTCGATCAACACCAGATCGGCCTTGGCACCAACCACGAGCCGCCCAAGATCGTCACGACCCAGTGCCTGCGCGCCGCCGGTGGTCGCTGCAGCGAATATATCCGAGGCATAGGTCTCCCACGGGTTTTCCGCGACCACGCGCGCGACATAGGCAGCCAGACGCATTTCGTCGACCATGTTGTGGGGATAGACATCGGTGCCGATCCCCATGCTGACGCCGGCCTGGCGGTAACTGCCGAAATCGCGGAGCGAAATGCCGCGCCGGGCAAACACGGTTGGACAATGGGCGACGCTGGTGCCGGTTTCGGCGAGGCGCGTGAGATCGCCGGTTTTAGGCCAGCGCGTCCAGGGGTGGTGATCGAGAAAGATTCCATGGCCGATGATGGTGTGATCACCGAGCAGATCGAGTTGATCGAGCCATTGAATCGGCGTTGTGCCATGACGGCGGGTCATCTCGTGGAACTCGGCCAGGCTTTGCCCGGCGTGGATGTGGATGCGGATACCGCGCTCGTTGGCGGCGGCGAGGCTGTCGCGAAGCAGCGCTTCGGAGCAGGTGTCGACCTGCGACGGGCTGAGCATGCCGAACAGGCGGCCGCATTCATGCTGCTCGGCGCGGGCTACCAGGCCGAGGGCGGTTTCCAAGCCCTGCCTACCAGCAGCCTCGTCCCACTCATATTCGACGGCATGGCCATTGCGCGTAAACCAACGGGCCGAGCGGTACATCGGGGCGATGCAGGCGCGAATGCCGCTTTCGGCAAGCAGATCGAGCCACGTCTCGCTGGGCACGGAAAGATCACAAATCGTCGTGACACCGCTGAGCAGTAGTTCGCTCAGGGCGACCCGATAACAGGCCGGCGTGCCCTCGGCATCGGGACCAAGGATCGGCAAGTGCTCGTAGAGCGAGGTGTTGTAAAGGTGGGGACTGCCGATCTCGTCCCACATTCCCTTGTTCATCGGCTCCGAGAAGGGATGACAGTGAAGGTTGACCAGGCCGGGCATGACGAGGAGCCCGGCACCGTCGATTTCACGCTCAGCAGTACCGACGAAGTCGCGCCCGACATGGACAATTTGGTTGCCGGTGAAGGCGATGTCGGCGTTGGTCAGGTAGACGTGATGGCGCTCGATAGTATTCCAAGCGATGGCGTAATCGGCGTTGCGGATGAGCGTGGTCGTCATAGTGCCTCGCGCGGATCGGGTCGGTTCGCGCGCATTCTACGCATTTTGCGTTGAATCGGATGGCCCTTCCAACTCAAGTACATCGCTCGCGCAGCCCTCGGTTATCGATCTCGGATCAGCGCCAGGGTGGTGAAAACGCGGTCAAACGGCTGCGCGCTTTGTTGACACGCAACGGTAGACGATACCCTCAGGCTGGACCCAGATATCTGTACCAATGACGCAGTCGGCGCCTCTAGGCAGCGCGGGAGGAAGACTGTTCAGCGCTTCCTCGCAATTTCGATGGAAGTGCTAATCACGCTTCTTAGTCGACGAGCTCCGGCGGCTGTCGCCACTGTTCGCTTTCTTACACTTAGCCTCTTGTTTGTGCGGCTTCGACAGCGTATCCAGCAACTTCTTTACCATCGCCTGGAACTTGAGGTCTTTTTTTGGATCGCTCAACTTAGCGTTCACTTCCACCACCACACCATATTTTGTGCCTTGTAATATTCAGATATCAAAATATAGACAAAGAGAAATAAAGACTCGATCTTCCCAAATAGATGAAAATAATACGGCAAACTATACAAATTGAATGGGTCTGGCCGTGGTTACTAAAACACGCGCACATCTACCGCATGCCTTTGCACATGATCCTGCCAATGTTTGGGAAGAGCAGCTCCACGACATATGGATTGGGGCCACTGAGCGTGCGCGAGTGGGCCGCATCCCGAACCTGCTGGCAAAGGCGATCGGCGCTAGAACCACCATCGTCTATTTAAGTAAAACTAACGCCGCGAAAATTCGGGGCAAGCATAGCGTCATTAAGTTTCCGGAACTCCGTGCGCTCGCTACGGCATTCCAAGAAGAGGCTGTTGCACGAGAGGGTCAGCTACACCTTGCTTTTTGGTTTCAAAGCCCCGTTTACAAAACCCGTACAATCAAATCCGTAATTAAGGCGACCAGCGACGGAACCGAAATCTACCTCAAGACTATGCATGTTATCGCCAGGCATCGCCTGAAAGCTCTTAGAGCAAAGACGATGGTGCTTCGGGAGAAGAGGTAAACGCGCGAGAGGGCGCCAGTTTCGGCGCCCTCTCTAATGTGGTGTGGGGCTCGCTACCCTCCACAAATCCCCGCCTCCGAAAAGCGGGTCACGGCCGCGAGATTCACCGTGTCAACCACATCCGCACGCTGGCCTGTTTGATGTTGCGAAACAAGCAGCGATTTTCTCTTTCCACAGAGTTGTCCCAAAGAAAAGACTAACGCTCCACATATCCCCGCAATCCACGGCTTCTCAGGGTGGGGATAAAAGAAGCACCGACCTGTTACGCATTTATCTCATAAGATAATATATTATCCTTTTTTTTAATTTCACACTAGGTAATTAATTATCTGGACGAGCATGTATCGCGTATCTCTAATCCGGCCCGGCTCGCCCGGGGGAGGCGGGTATGTTGCGTATCGGCATCGATTCAAGGCAGAAATGCGGAAAAATGAGATGGTTAGTGAAAATCACGCGACGGGAAAATGCGCTGCGCTGTGAGTCGCTTGTTTGTCGTGCGCGAGTCGGGGCCGGAACCGGTGCGGGCTTCGTCGCCGGGCGTCGCCGGGACATCGAGCTTGAGATGATCGTTGTTGAAATTGCCGCCGGTCGCCAGCGGCCGCGTCGAATACCCGATCGCCGGCATCGGCCGGGCAAACCGGGTATCGAAGCCCTTAAGCGATAGATCGCGGCGGCCAAGATCGATCAGACGGTCGGTCATATCGATCAGCCGCGCGGCGATGACGTGGATGACCAAGCCTTCCTTCTCCACCTTGCCGGCAACCGACAACAAGCGGGAACGCAACACCACCTTGCGGTTGCGTTTGAACATCTTGGGCCACACCACGATGTTGGCGACGCCGGTTTCATCTTCGAGCGTCATGAAGATCACGCCGCTTGCGGTGCCTGGCCGCTGGCGCCCGATCACCAATCCCGCCACGCGGACAAAGCTGCCCACTTTAATGCGAGCAAGTTCCTCGGCCCGGATATGGCGCATTGAACGAAGCCGCTCCACGGCAGTTTTTGCTTCAGACATTGAGCCTTCCTCCTAATGTGCAGCGCTTGTTTCCGGGTGTTGGAGTGCCGGATTTGTGTCGGATCCCGGGTGCCGGTTCCGCAATCTAAGAGCCTACCTGTTTTCTGGTTTCCCACGGTTAGCATCGACCCCACTGATGGCCAGCCCCGGATTGTCCGGTGGAGCGCCGTTCAGGCCAGGGAGATCGATGATGAAAACCACCGACACGACATACGTATCGCCTCTTCGAGGGCGGATGATGGAACAGATGGGCATAGCCGGTCTGGCCGATAGCACACAGGCCATGTATCTGCGCGAGATCGAGACCCTCAACAAACATTACAACAAGCCGCCGGACCGGCTTGACGCCGAGGAGGTCCGCAGCTGGCTGCTGGCGAGGATCGAGCGCGGTCTCGACCCGAACACGACCAATGTAAGCCTCGGTGCGCTCAGGTTCCTGTATCGCGACACACTGCGCCGTCCCGAGATGGTCGACGGGCTCCGTTACCGCAAGAGGCCCCGCAAACTGCCCCGGTCAATGGCGGAGAAGGAGGTCGAGCGCTTGATCCTCGCCATCTCCGACCTCCGTTATCGGGCCGCGACGGTTCTTGCCTATGGCGCCGGTCTCCGCATCTCGGAAACTGTTGAGGTGCAACTCATCGACATCAAGTCGGACAAACGGCTTCTGCACATCCGTTCCGGCAAGGGCGGCGCCGAGCGCATGGCGCCGCTTCCCGACGGGCTCGTCGAATACCTGCGGCGTTACTGCAAGAACCTCTTTCCACGACCGGTCACGTGGCTGTTCTACGGTGAGTCGCCGGAGGTGCCTCTCAAGATCGATACCCTGCGTGTTGCCTTTAAGAAGGCCTGCCGCAAGGCCGGCGTCGACGGCTGCCATACCTTCCATAGCTTGAGGCATTCGGCCGCCACCCACTGGCATGAGCGTGGCGGCAACATCGATGTCATCCAGGATGTCCTGGGTCACCGGAATGCCGACACGACGCGCGGCTACGCCCGCGCCACCGGCAAGATGTTCGAGACCCTCGACCATCCGCTCTCGGGCTTCGACCTGATCGACGCCTGAGGCGCCGTGAAGCGCAAAGACGCCGGCGTGGCTGATATTTTCCGCCGCGCCGGCGCAGATTACCGGCGGCGCCTGGCCGGCCAGCTTGACGCCGGACGCCTCAAGGTCATGGCCGCGATCGAGTCCTGCCGGACGTCCGTACTCGGTGGCCACATGTATCAATGCGACGGCTGCAGGCGCGAGCATCCGCTCTACAACTCGTGCCGCAACCGCCACTGCCCGTCCTGCCAGGGGCTTGCCGCAAGGCAATGGCTGGAGGCGCGCGCCGCCGATATCCTGCCGGTGCCGTACTTCCACGTTGTATTTTCGTTGCCCAAAGAAGTCAGCGGGATCGCCTTTTGCAACCGCAAGGTCGTGTTCAACATCCTGTTTCGCACCGCCGCCGAGACCCTGCGCACCATCGCCGAGGACGACCGTCACGGTGGACTGCGTATCGGCGGCACCGCGGTCCTCCACACTTGGGACCAGAAGCTCGGCTTCCATCCGCATCTGCATATCGTCGTGCCTAACGCCGGCTTCGATGTCGCAACCGGCCAATGGAAGACCGGAAGCGGCACCTTCCTGGCCCCGGTCAAGGTCCTCGCCAGCCTGTTCCGGCGCCGCTTCCTTGAGGAGCTCACCCGCGCCCATGCACGCGGGAAAATCGAATTTCATGGCGGCATCGCCCATCTCGCCAATCCCGGAGAGTTCCACGCCACCCTCGTGGCCGCCCGCGGCAAGAACTGGATCGTCTACGCCAAACGACCCTTTCGCGATGCCGAACAGGTCTTCCGCTATCTCTCCCGATACACGCACAGAATTGCCATCGGCGACAGCCGCATCATCGCCTGCGATGGACAGAACGTCTCCTTCCGTTGCCGCAAGCCGACCAGTCCGGGGCAAAGGAAACCCCGCTACGGCACGGCCACCATCACCGCCGACGAGTTCATCCGCCGGTTCCTGTTGCATGTCCTGCCAAACGGACTGCATCGCATCCGCCACTTCGGAATCCTTGCCAATGGAAGCCGTGCCAAGACCCTCGAAGTCGCGCGCGAGGCGCTGGGTGTAAACGGCCTCCAGGCGCATACAGCCGTAACCCATGACGGCGAGGAGGACGACCACCGCAATAGCGGCCTGGAGACCGGGATCGCGCCCGTTCCCTGCCCGCACTGTGGCGGCGAATTGCGGAAAATCCGGGAAATCTCCCGCCGGTACGATCCGTTCTCTTCACGAGACCCTCCCCCCGCTCAACCGGCGCAGGACGCGAAACCATGAAACATCGGATCCCATCCGGATCGGCAAACGTCGTCATCGCGTCGGCGAACCGGTCGGCGTGCGCTCAATTACGAACACAAGGCAATCGCCAACGAAAAGTGTCTCTACCGTCGGCAATCAGCTGTCGAAAAAATATAAATGCTGGTCGGAAGCCTCGTCTCACGCGTCCCAACGATAGTGACCACCCGCCCCGGCGCAGGCATCAACGCACTTTCCACATAGGCTGACACCTACACTCGCGGCCCACGGCCTCGTTCAAACAGCTTAGGCAGATTCTGCCGAATCTGCCTAAGCCTTAAGATTTCGCAAACCGCGCTGGCCGGCGAACTCGGCATCTCGCCGAGCTATCTCAATCTAATCGAACACAATCAGCGGGCTGTTACGGTGCCGCTACTGATCAAGTTCGCCCAGGCTTTCGAGGTCGACCTCACGAACTTCGCCGATGACGATGAATCGCAACTCCAGACGGATTTGCGGGAAGTGTTCGGCGACTCGATGTTCGGCGGCCGTGATATCAGCCTCAGTGAGATTCGAGAGTTGGTGGCGGTTGCGCCGGAGGCCTGGGCGCGCGGTTTTGGAACTGTACGGCGCCTACAGCCGGATGCGCGACGACCGCGCCGCATTATTCGAGCGTCTTGATGGCGATGATCGCGCCACCGCCTCGGCCAGTGCGTCGCGTCTTGCCTCGGAAGAAATCACCGATTTCGTTCAAGCACGTGGGAACTACTTCCCGTTGCTCGAAGAGGCCGCCGAACGCCTGTGGCGCGATGCCAGGCTCGAATATGGCGACGTTTACGCGGGTCTGGTTCGCCACCTCCAGGAGTCGTTCGGCGTTCGCGTCAAGATCGTACCTTTTACGGAGAGCCGAAACACCGTTCGTCGCTACGACGAAAATGACCGTACGGTGCTGCTTTCGGAAGTGCTGCCGCAGAGCAACCGAAATTTCCAACTCGCCAACCAGATCGGTTTGCTCCAGTTTCGCGCCACGATCGACAGCTACCTTGAGGGCGTGCGCTTTGCCAATCCGGATACGCCCGCGTTTGCTCGTATTGCGCTTGCCAACTACTTCGCCGGCGCGGTCTTGATGCCTTATGAGTCGTTTCTCGACGCGACCAGAACAGCACGTCACGACGTCGACATTCTCGAAAACCGGTTTGGCGTCAGTTTCGAACAAGCCTGCCACCGACTGACCACATTGCAGCGACCGGTTCGCGCGGCGTCCCGCTCCATTTCATTCGTGTGGACATCGCGGGAAACATTTCGAAACGTTTCTCGGCCTCCGGGATCCAGATTTCCCGACAAGGCGGGGCGTGCCCGCGCTGGAACGTCTACGATGCCTTTATGTCGCCGGGGCTGATTCGCACCCAGGTTTCCAAAACACCGGATGGAGCGACGTATTTTTGCATCGCGCGGACGGTGCAAAAGCAAGGTGGCGGGTATTGGCAACAACAAAGTTTTTTGGCGATTGGGCTGGGCTGTCGAATCGAGGATGCCAACACGTTCATTTACGCCGACAGTGTGGATCTCGAGAATGTCGAAGCCGCCGTTCGGATCGGCGTTAACTGCCGTATCTGCGAGCGCATGGATTGCCGGCAGCGAGCGTTTCCGCCAATCCACCATCGCCTGAACGTCGACGAAAACGTGCGCGGTTACTCGGCTTATGTGACTCCCTTGGGAGCGGCGGTGTAGCCAAGCCAGTCAGACAAGAACGCGCCGAAATCGGTCGCAACGACCGCATTTGGTGGGCTCATATTCGAGGCGCATTGCGCCTCGGAATTAGCCTTGAAGTCTAGGTAAAAACCCTTAGTCGAATAGGGATCGACAGTAACGGCTTATTAAGCAGATCGAGGCAGGATTGGCAGACGCCGTGCCGGGCGACCGAAAACAAATCTGGCGCCCAATTGGAGATCTGCCGTGTCCTTCTCAGTTAATACCAATGTCGGAGCGTTTGTCGCTCTTCAGAATCTCAACAAAACCACCAGCATGCTCGAGACCACGCAATTGCGGATCACGACGGGCTTGCGGGTTAATGGTCCCAAAGACGATGCCGCTAACTTTGCTATCGCCACGCGCTTGCGCGGCGACATCAAAGGCATCGAATCGGTCAAGATTGCTTTGTCAACCGGCGATTCGATCGTCAATGTCGCGATCTCCGCCGGTAAATCGATTGCGGACCTGTTGACCGACATGAAGGCCAAGGTGGTCCAGGCCAATCAGGCTGGCTTGGATGCGGCTTCGCGTACCGCGTTGAATAATGACTTCACCGCGCTGCGGGATCAGCTTACGACCATCGTCGAGACCGCAGAATTCAACAATACCAACCTCATCACCACGGGTGCGTCGACCCTGACCGTGCTGAGCACGGTCGATGGCAGCGTCATCGCGGTGAGCGCCCAGGCCATGGACATCGGTACGCTGGGGATTGCTGCCGACGACTTAACCTCGAGTTCGGGTGCACTGACCGCGCTGACCTCGATCAACGCCGCCATTAACAGTGTGGCCGACAAACTTGCAGCGCTCGGTTCATCGGCCAAGCGGATCGAGGTTCAAACCGAGTTTACACAGCAGCTTGTCGACATTCTCAAAGGGGGTTTGGGCAATCTGGTTGATGCCGATCTCGCCGAGGAAAGCGCCACGCTACAGGCGCTGCAGATCAAGCAGCAGCTCGGCGTGCAAGCCCTGGCAATCGCCAATTCGGGCCCGCAGAGCATTCTGTCCTTGTTCCAGTAGGCCAGCGCGGCACGACGCCACGGGATGGCGCCTAGCTTGGGCTCGGCAATCGTGGGCGCGGCGACCTAATCGTGGGCGGCTGCGCGGAAAATGGTCGATCTCCAGCGCGCGGTCGCGCCACCAGGGTCATTGCGGTACCATTGTAGAGCGGGTGCAGCGTGCGATAGGTGATGTGGGCGCGCAGCAGCGGCACGCCGGCAGCGAACAAGCGGTTGCAGTACCGTATCAATGCAAATCCATTCCATGGAATGTAATTTAGTCTCCAACCGGGCGGTTCAAACCGGGCCGCCATTGTCGCGCCACGCAGCTCGCGTTAGAAGACCACAAAGGGAGGCGACCAACATGGCGAGTGCGGCACCAATCGAGATGCGGGCGAAGTTTGGCCTCAGCCTGTCGACGCGGGCGATATTGTTCGATTGGGGTACGCTCGACGACCTCCTCGACATGACGGTTATCGCCGAGGATTCCGGCTATTTCCATGGCGTCTGGGTGGGCGACAACCTGCTGTCAAAGCCTCGCGTGGAGTCCATCGTCACGCTCTCGGCGATGGCGACGCGCACCCGTCGCCTCAAACTCGGGACCGTGTGTTTGGCGAGCTTCCCGATGCGCGACCCGATCCTGTTCGCGCTGCAATGGGCGAGCCTCGATGTGCTCTCGCATGGCCGTACTATTTTGACCGTGTGCAATGGCGGCTCGAAGTTCGATGGTCCCCAGTTTGCTCACGAACTCGAGGTCATGGGGGTCGACTCGCGCGACCGCGTCGGCCGGGTGGTTGAAGGGATCTCGATCCTGCGTCGGCTGTGGAGCGACGAAGTGGTCACGCATGCCGGCAAGCATTACCAGTTTTCAGACGTCGATCTGCACCCCAAGCCGGTGCAACCCCATATGCCGATCCACCTTGCCGTCAATCCCCGCGAAGGCGAGGTCGACGACGCCGTGATCGAGCGCATCCTGCGCCGGGTGGCGGCCCATGCCGATGGCTGGCAGACCGATTCGACCCCGGTCGACACCTTCAAGAAGCGCTTCGACACCATCCGCCACTACGCCGACGAACTCGGCCGCGACAGCACCGGCATGGACGGCTCCTTGCATCTCATGGTTAACATGAACGAGGATCGCGACCAGGCATTTGAAGAGGCGACCACGTTCTTAACGTCTTATTACGGCGCCGGCACGATCTCGCGCGAGCGCGCCGAAACCTGGCTCGCCTACGGATCGCCGCAACAGGTGATCGATAAGATTGCCGCTTATGTCGAGGCGGGATGCACGATCCCGATCCTGCGCTTCGTCGCCCCGCGACCGCGCGAACAATTGCAACGCTGCATTGAAGAAGTCCTGCCGGCGTTCCGCGCCTGACGCGGACGGGCTGGCCGGCGGGCTGGCTAGAGCAACACGTGGTCGATCAACGGCGCGACGGAGGTCAGCTCATCGAGAGCCCAGCCGAGTTCGAGGATTTTTTCTTGGCTGCGGGCGCTGAGAACGTCGCCGGCGCAGGTGCGGAACTTGGCTTCGATGGTCTCGTCGGGCAGACCGCGGGCGATTTCCTCGAGTGACAGGGTGCGGTGGGCAATGGCGCTGGTGCCGCCCGCAACGGTCGCCTCGAGGCGGCAGTTACGGATCTGTGGCGTTTGGGCTGAAAAGTCGTCGCTGATTTCGATCGTCGTGCGCCCGATCAGGTCCAGCACATCGCGGTCGAGAAAGCGCTCGCGGTGGAACGTATCCGGTGCAACCTGGCCGTCGAGCAAGGTAACGGCGACCGAAAACGGCATCGAATGATCGGCGGTCTCGCGGGTTTGCGGAGCCCACAATTCGGGATCCTTCACGGCGCCGGCATAGGCCGATTTGTAGGTCGAGATGTGCAGCTTTTCGATATCCGCGGCAGCCACTTTGGTGCGCAGGTCGAGCGCGGTGTCGATTGGCAGTTGGCAGGAATCGCGTACCGGGTAGGTCTTGATGTTGGTCTGGTTGAGGCCGTAACTGGTGGCCGCGCCGGCGACCGGTAAATCGATGTCATAGGGTTTATCCAGCGCCTGGTTCCACACCCCGAAGATGCCTTCAAACGGGTGATAGGGGCCGGTCATTCCTTCGGCAGCCAGGCGGGCGGCAAAGATTCCGTTGCGCGCGCCATTGGGGCCTGCGCAACCCTTCCACATGCTGAGTTCGCCGGCGCGGGTTTGATAGGTGCATAAATTGGCGATCAGCGACAACGCAATCGCCTGCGCCATCTGATCGCGCGCGATACCCAGCAACCGCCCACAGGCCAACGCGCAGGCCATGGCGCCGACCACCGGCTGGTCCCAGCCGGCATCATTGAACGGCACGCTATCGGTGAAGCGACACTGGATCTCATACGAGACCGCCAGCGCGACGATGAAATCCCGGCCCGACAGTCCCAGCGCCTCCGTCATCGCCAGAATGCCGGGCAAGTTGTCGGAGGGATGGGAAGCGTCGAGCGTGCGGTAGGCGTCGTTGAGGTCGAGGTAGCGCACCATCGAGCCGTTGACGAACGCTGCCGTCTCAGGCGTCGTGACCAGACCGGTGCCGAACAGACGTGACTTAAGCCCACCGCTCGTGGGTTGGGCGACACGGCGCGCGATCACCACGGGCGGCGCTTGGTTGGCCGCCATGCCGACGCCGATCGAATCGATCAGGCGGACCTTGGCGGCATGCACTGCGCTATCGGGGAGGTCGTCAAAGTCGAGCCCGGCCGCGAAATCGACCAAGCGTTCAACCAGCGCGTCGATCGCCACAATTTCGTTCCGCCTAGCCAAACACGGGAAGGTTCAACGTCCGCGCCAGCGACCGCGCGGCGCCCAGCAGAGCGTTCTCGTCGCGGTGCGGCGAGATCAGCTGGACACCGATAGGCAGGCCGTTTGATCCGACCCCAACCGGCAGATGCAGGCAGGGAACATGCAGCATCGTCCACAGACGGTTGAAAACGGCATTGCCTGTTGATTGCAAGCCGACCGGCGCTTCGCCTGGCGCGCTCAATGTCAGGACGATCTCGTCAGCCGCAAACAGCTCGGCCAACTGGTCGCGACAGGCTCGTACCAGCGTCCATCTTTCATCGATTTCGGCCGGCGACACCTGGTTGCTCGATTCAACGAACGTGCGTAACGATTCGCTCAACAGATTGCGCGATTCGGCCATTTCACGTGCCAGCGAGAGCGCCATGTCGGCACTGAGGATCACCCGATGGACGGCGTTGAGCGTGTCGAATTCAGCAGGCAACGTGACCTCGCGAATTGCAGCGCCTGATGCACTCGCTTGGGCGGTGACATCATCGAACAAGCTCTCCATCGCCGCATCGGCTTGGTCCCAATTGGGGCGACAAAGAGCCAGGCGCGGCGCCAGTGTCATCTCGCTAGCCGCGGCGATGTCGGCGTCGGCCAATACCTGCATCAGCAAGCCAACATCATCGAGCGAGCGCACCATGAACCCGATCGTATCAAGCCCGGGGGAGAGATATTTCAGACCGCGCGTGGGGATCCGGCCAAAGCTCGGCTTATAGCCAATCACGCCACAGAACGCCGATGGCCGGATTAACGAGCCGCCGGTTTGCGTCCCGAGCGCGGCCGGCACCATATGCGCCGCCACCGCAGCCGCGGATCCGCTCGACGAACCACCGGGTGTGTGCGCCGGATTGTGGGGATTGCGGGTCTTGCCGGGACGCTGGAAGGCGAATTCGGTGGTGACGGCTTTACCCATGATGAGGGCGCCGGCTGCCTTCAATCGGGCTACGCACTCGGCGTCGACCGCCGGTCGATGACCCTGGTAGATCGGCGAATCGCATTCGGTCGGCATATCGGCGGTGTCGATCACGTCTTTAATGCCGACCGGCACTCCGTGCAGCGGCCCCACCGGGGCTTCGCGATCCCGCGCGCGTGCCTGTTCCCGCAATGTGTCGGCGTCGAGCCAGGCCCACGCACCGACGGCCGATTCGCGAGCGTCAATTCGTGCCAACAGGCTCTCGACCAGGGCCTCGGAGGTAAGTTGCCGCGTGGCGATCGCTTGGGCGGCGGCGCTGACCGACAGCGAGGCCGGATCGTCGATCGTTCCCTGGCGCTGCGTCGCGTGCTGCTCGCGCGCACGCGCGGTTGCCTCGTGATCGATCGCACCGCTCCCATCAATGACCACGCCGTAAGTGTATTGGGCGATATCGGTGGTGATGTGATCGTCGAGCCAATCATCGAGCACGGCTTGTTCGTCGCGCGTCATCGGATCGCCATAGCCGCCGCCATTGGCGCCGGCGTAGCGCAGAGAGTCGCCGGCTTTCATGCGCAGCCCGGTCGCTTTGGACGGCCACGCCTCTTCGTCCGCCTGGCCGGGGTTCTTGGTCAGCTTGCCGGGCAACCCGTCGCGCCCGCCGAATAGGCCGACCGGGGCTTCAAGGTGACGATCGCCATTGGCCGACATGAAGCCGTCGACCAAGAAGCGCACCTCGCGGGTGACGCCGATACCGCCGCGCCATCGCCCAGCGCCGGGGGGTTCGGTTCGCATTTGATAGCGCTCGACCCGCAGCGGGTAGTGCATCTCGACTTCTTCGATCGGCACGTTGCGGGTGTTCGCAAGCAGGTTGTCGACCGTATCGAGGCCGTCCTTGGTCGCCCGCCCGCCGTAACTACCCTCATTGATCTCGATGCAGACCCAGTATTGCTGCCGTTGTTCGTGAAAGCCCGAGTAGGAAATGGTCATGACGGTGGCCGCGTTGCCCGCCGTTGCCCGCTCGGGCATAACCGGCGCCAGGGCGCGGATCACACAATCGATGACGCGCTGGAGCTGCGCCATACGCGACGTGCAGGCCCGCGGGAAATTAGGGTTGAAGATACTGCCCTTGGGCGCGACCGCCGAGATCGGCCGGAACATACCGTCGTTTTGAGGAATGAATTCCTCGGATTCGGCATCATCCAGCATCAAAGTTCGGATTGCGTAGAAACAGCCCACCTGGAGCGACCCTTCGAAGGGAACGTTGTAAGCGGTCTCGACCTCATCGGCGGATCCGGTGAGGTCAATGACGACATCGGTGCCCCGCACTTTGACCGTGACATTCACCTTGAGCGGCGTATCCCAGTTACGTCCGTCATTATCGAGCCAGCTTTCAGCGTGATAGTCGCCGTCGGGTATTTTTTCGATCTCCGCCCGCAAACGCCGCTCGGAGTAGTCCATCCAATGGTAGGCGGCGCCCATCACTGTCGTTACGTCGTGCTTGTCGATCAATGCCAGGAAACGCTCGCGGCCGAGCCGCACGGCGGCAATCATCGCCTCGATGTCGGCAGCATTGAACTCGGGCGTGCGCACGCTGTCTTGCAGCAAACTCCACACCGCTTCGTTGCGGCGGCCGCGTTCGTAGAGTTTGATCGAGTTGAACAGCGTGCCCTCGGCATAGACGTCGATGAGATCAACATTGACCCCCGGCGTCGCCGCGCCAACGTCGATCAGATGCGCCGTCGATGCGGCGAACCCGAGCAGCTTGCCGTCGTGAAAAATCGGCAGCGCCACCCCCATATCAGGCGTGTGCGAGGCTCCGAAATAGGGGTGGTTGTGGATAATAATGTCGCCTTCGTCGACCCGGCCGCCCAGCCGCTTCATGAAACCGCGGATGTAAAACGGCAGCGAACCGATGTGCATCGGTGAACTTTCGCTCTCGCACATCTCGCGGCCTTCGGCGTCGAACAGGCCGCAGCCGAGATCTTCTGATTCGCGGATGATGCTCGAATAGGACATGCGATAGAGCACATGCGCCATCTCACGCGCGATCGTGTTAAACGCGCCGCCGATAACACGCAGCGTCACCGGATTGATATCGATGTTATTGAACTTGTCCGGCGTAAACGCGAGCGGCGCTGGTCCGGAGTCATAACTGGCCAGGCACTCAGTCAGGCTGCGCGCTGACGCGCTTTCGATCTTGTCACCGAGCGACAGCGCCGCCAATTCCGGATCATCGGCGATGGCGATGCTGTGGTTGACGGTGCGGCCATTGGCCTTGAGCTCGCCCTCGACGACCAGGTTGCCGCCCACCACGTTGCGCAAATGCACATCGAAATGCCAATCCCTGCCGAATCTAGCGTCGAGCTTCTCGGCGACGTCGCTGGGAATGTGGGCGCCGAGGGTCTCGCTCATAGCGCCAACTGGTCGACCAGGCGGTCGACATCATCGAGCTCGTCGACGTGCCACAGCGCCTGGATAAGCTCGTCTCGTCTGGCCTGCGACAAGACGTCGGCGTTTAGTTTGTGAAACTTGGCCTCAAGCTGGGCATCGGTTGGGCCGCGGCCGATATCATCTAAAGTCAACATGCCGAGGGCGCTATGGGTGGCACCGCTCGCATCGGTCGCCTCGATCAAGCAGCTACGGATCGTAGGCGTTTGGCTGGTAAACGCGTCGCTGATCTCGACGTTGGTACGCCCGATCAAGGCCAGTACGTCGTCGTCGAGGAAGCGCGCCGCCGTGAATGTTTGCGGCGTGACCTCGCCATCGATTAACGCGGTCGACACTGCGACCGGCATTGAATGATCGGCGGTTTCACGGGTTTTGGGTGCCCATAATTCGGGATCGGCAACCGCCCCCTTGTGGGCTGACTTATAGGTGCTGATCTTGAGCGCCGCGATGTCTGGCGCGGCGATCTTGGTCCGTAGGTCGAGCGCGGTATCGACCGCGAGCTGGCAGGAATCGCGCACCGGATATTTCTTAATGTTGGTTTGGCAGATCGCGAAGGTCTCTCCGGCCCGGGCAAAAGCACTGATATCGTAGGGCTTGCCGAGGGTTTGGTTCCACAATCCAAAGATCCCATCGAACGCGTCGTAGGGACCGCTCATACCCTCGCGCGCGAGGGTGGCGGCGAAGACCCCCTGACGCGCCCCGTTGGCCGCAGCACAGCCCTTCCACATGCTGAGTTCCCCAGCCCGCGTCTGGTAGGTGCACAAATTAGGCACGATGGCGAGCGCCAACGCATCGCGCAGGGCATCGTGACCCAATCCCATCAACCGTCCGCTCGCCAACGCGCTCGCCATGACGCCGGGCACCGGTTGGTCCCAGCCGTTGTCGTTGAAGGGCACCGAATCGACGAATCGGCACTGCAGCTCGTACGAAATCGTTAGCGCCAGAATTAGATCGCGTCCCGAACAACCATTCGCTTCGGCGACCGCTAATAGACCGCCGAGATTGTCCGATGGGTGGCTGCCGTCGACCGTGCGGTGGGTATCGTTGATGTCGAGATAGCGCAGCATAGCGCCATTCGCGAACGCGGCCATTTCGGGCGACGTCACCGTCAGGCTGCCAAAGATGCGCGCGGCCGGGCCGGCGCTCACCGGTTGCGCCACCGACCGCGCGATGCGCACCGGCTCGGCGTCATACGCGGCCAAAGCCCCGCCGATTGTATCGAGGATGCGTCGTTTGGCGTGTTGCACGACATCGGCGTCGAGCTCGTCATAGGCGAGGCCGGCGGTGTAGTCGATCATGCGTTGTTCAAGGGCGCTGATACGCGCGTCCGGGTTTGCGCTCATCACTTGTGAGATAGTTGTTCGGGTTGCTTGGAGCTCGCGGAAACCGGCTCTTAGTGTACGGTTCGATCACCGTTCGGCAAGCGCCAAGAAGGGGAGCGGAAAAGAGACCAGTAGAGGTGTGTATAGGACAATAACCCTCCGATTGTTAGTCAGCAGACGCTTTGCTATCGTGCCCTGCAGTTTGCGGAAAAGAGCCGGCGATTCTCACCGGCTGTACCTGGGAGGAGGATTTTCATGACTCGCAAAAAAGACCCTAAAACATCGGATGTTTCCCGACGCAAGGTTCTCAAAACCGGCGCTGTCGCGGCGACCGGCGCCATTCTCGGCTTCCCCGCGATCGTCCGTCCGGCGAGCGCGAAGCGGTTCCTCAAGCCGATCGTGGCCGGCTTAAACGCCAAGGAAGGCGACCCCAGCTACAACTCGATCTCGTTGATTCCGAAGATCCTGGCTGAGAAGTTCGACATCGAGATGGATTTCCAAATCCATCACTCGTCGACATTGGGCACGGATATTTCGCAGCTTGAGGCCGTCCAGACCGGCTTCATCGACATCACCAGCAACACGACCGCGCAGTTCAGCCGTTTCTCGCCCGATTTTGAGTTTGTCGGTCTGCCCTATGCGATTACCGATTGGGACATGGGCGAGCGCTTGTTCAAGTCGGGACTGTGGAAAGATCAGGCTGCCAGGTTTGAAAAGAATGTGCCGATCAAGGTTTTGCCGCCGGTCGGTGCGGGCGGCTTTCGGTTGCTGTGGAACAGCAAACGGGCCTTGGAGACGCCAGCCAAGATTCAGGGCTTGAAGTTCCGCACCACGGGCTCGCCGCTTTCGATTCAGTTGATCAAGAATTGGGGTGGCAACCCGACACCGATCCCCTGGACCGAGACCTATAACGCCATCAAGACCGGCGTCGTCGATGGATTCCACGTGCAGCCGATCTGGACCTATCTGTTCAAGATGCACGAGGTTCTCGCGCATGCCACCGAGGTCAAAGCGCTGTTCTCAGTGCAGCTTCAGGTCATGAATATCAACACCTTCAACGCCATTCCCGAAGCGATGCGTGGCCCCTTCATGCAAGCGGCGCAGATGGCGGCGGACGAAGGCAACAAGCAGGATCGTGAAAAAGAAGAGAGCTTCAAAACGAAACTGCGTGAGGCCGGTAAGACGATCTACACCCCGAGCAGCGCCGAAGCAGCGCAATGGCGCAAGGGCGGTGAGGCCGTGTGGGAAACCGAAGGCAAGAGCATCGATCGTTCGGTTATCGATCGCATGATTGCGCTCCGCACGTAGTCGACTATTCCAGCGGGGGCTTACCGACGTGGTGAGCCCCCGTCTGCGTTCAACTGGAGCATCGTAACTAACATGGATGCGTTCCAACGCATCGTCGACGCGATCGACCTGGTTGCCAAAGTGGTCGCCGGCGGAATCGCGGCGATCATCTTTGCTGTCATGCTGGCGCAGGTTTTCTTCCGCTACGTCATCAACAGCTCACTGCAGTGGTCTGAGGAACTCGCGATTTGGGGATTGATCTGGATGGTGTTCATCGGTTCCGTGGTGTTGCTGCGCCACTGGGGCCATATCGGCATTCCCACCTTCGTGAATATGTTCCCGCTACGCGTTCGGATCCCGCTGATCATTCTCAGCAAACTCATTAGCGTCGTTTTCCTGGTCGCGCTCGTGTACTACGGCATCCAGGTTTTCAACGCGTCGTTCCATGCTGATTCGATCAGCATGGGGCATATCTCAACGCGTTGGGTGAAGGTGGCGATCCCGGTCGGTGCCGGGTTGATGGTGGTGCTCGCGCTTTACAGCATTACCGATGATATTCGCCGCTGGCTACGCGGCGATCTCGAACACTTCCGCCAATTCGGTAGCTCCGAAGCGAACTAACTCAAGGACTGCCCAGGAAGCCGCCCGCATGGAACTCGTCGGCCTGTTCCTGTTCATCCCGTTTCTCGTCTGTCTCGTGCTGGGCGTTCCGATTGCCTTCAGCCTGGGGCTCTCGTGCCTGGTGTTCTTGTTGTTCTCCGGCACCCACATCCCGCCGCTCATTGTCATCACCGAAATGTATACCGCGATCGATTCGTTCGCGTTGTTGGCATTGCCGATGTTTGTGCTGACGGGCGAACTCCTAAATCGTTGCAATCTCACTGAAAAGTTGGTCGAAGCCGCCCGCCTCCTGATCGGTTGGATCAAAGGCGGACTCGCGCACGTCAATGTCGTTACCAGTATGTTCTTTGCAGGCATTTCAGGGTCGGTGTTGGCCGATGCGGCGTCGATTGGACCGATCCTGATACCGGCGATGATCCGCGAACGCTATCCGGCCGCGTTCTCAGCCGCGATCACCGGGGCGAGTTCGGTGATCGGCGCGATCATCCCGCCCAGCATTCCGCTCATTATCGTGGGCGGCCAATTGCAGATCTCGATTGGCGGCCTGTTCGCCGCCGGTGTCGTTCCCGGCATCCTGGTGGGACTGTTCTTGATGATCACGGCTTACATCATCTGCTCGGTGAAGGGTTATGGTCACGTCCATCGCTTTGAGGGCGTGGTCAACACCTCGGTGGGTACCTTCAAGGCGCTGCCGGCTCTGATGATTCCGGTGCTGATTCTCGGCGGTATTTTGTCGGGTATTTTCACGCCAACCGAGGCTGGCGCGATCGCCGTTCTTTATACGCTGCTGGTTGGCGCGTTTTATTATCGCAGCCTCGACAGTTACAAGTTGCGTGCATCACTGATTGCAACGGCTCGAGTCTCCGCATCAGCCCTGCTGATCGTCGCCGCCGCAATCGTGTTTGGCCGCATCCTCACGTTCTATCGTGTTCCCCAGGAGATTCTCGACTTGCTGTTGTCCATCACCGACAGCCGCGTGATCCTGTTCCTGATTATCATCGTGTTCTTCTTGTTCATGGGCACGTTCATGGACGCGGTCGCGAACATGATCATTCTGGGGCCACTGTTGATGCCGATTGCGGTCGATGGACTCGGCATGCACCCGATCCAGTTTGGGATATTCCTGATGATCGGCCTGTTGCTCGGCGTCATCACGCCGCCGCTCGGGCTGATCTTGTTCGTGGTCTCGCCAATAGCAGGGGTGACTCTAGAACGTACCGCGGTTGCGGTGATCCCGTTTCTGCTCGCTGAGCTAACTGTCCTGCTGCTGGTTGTCTTCGTCCCCGACGTCACGCTCGCGATCCCGCGATGGGTCGGCCTCGTCGAGTGACGCGACGCGATCTCAGCAACCGATCGATCGTCGTTACCGTAGTCGCTGGCGGACTGGCGGCGGCCATCTATTTCACCGCCCAGCCGGCGCTACCGGAGGTCTGGCGCACTCCTGGAACACCGCCGCTCTATCTCGCGGGCGTTGCCGGCAGCTTGCTGCTGCTGGTGCCAGCCGCCTTTGGGTTCGCCAAGCGTAGTGGTCTCGCTGACCACCCGACCGCCTGGTTTGTCGCGCACGTGTTGGCCGGGGTTGGCGGCGGCGTGTTGATCGCGATCCATACCGCCGGCACTCTGGAACGGCCCCCGGCGCTAATGCTAATCGGGATCGTGTTCCTCGTGGTGCAAGGCGCGTGGGCGCGAACAATGCTTTCACGTACGGTTAGCGCCACTTTTGGTCGCCAACTAGCGGGATTTTCTCCGCCCGATTCGGCGCTGAAAGAACGGTTGTCGCGGCTCATTGGCGACAAAGAGGCGGTGCTGATTCGCCTGGATGTGGGTGCAACCGAGGGCACATTTTCGCTCACTCCGCGGCACTGGTTGGCGCACCCCTTGCTGGCTTGGCGTTATCACCGCCTGGTTGCCGTCGAGCGGGCGGCGCTCGGGCAGCGCGGTCGTTTGCCGCCACTGCAAGCTTATTGGCGGGCAATCCATATGCTGGTGGCATGGGCATTGGTCGCCGGTCTGTTGATCCATATCGTGGTCGTAACTTTCTTTGCGGGCTACGCCGCGGACGGATCGACGATCTATTGGTGGCACGTGAGCGACTGGTAAGGTGACCGGATGAGCCGCCTGGCCCTCATGATCGACCTCGAACGCTGCATTGGCTGTAAGAGCTGTGAAGCCGCGCAAGATGGAGCACGGACTTGGGCTCGGTGAATACCGTAACAAGGTGGTATGGCTGGGTGATCCCGATCGCGCGGTGCTCGATTTCGTCACCGTCACCTGCCAGCACTGCGAGCGTCCGGCATGCCTGCGCGCCTGCCCGGTCAACCCCAAAGCGATCGAAAAGAACCCGGAGACGGGCGTTGTCCGCGTGCTACCCGAGCGCTGCACGGGGTGCGGCGAGTGCGTCGGTGCCTGCCCGTACGGCGCGATGGGCTACGATCCGATCGATCAACACGCCGAAAAATGCGATCTGTGCAGCGACCGTCGCGCCGCAGGCTTGCGGCCGGCTTGTGCCACGGTCTGCCCGGCTAGCGCGATCGGGTTCGGCGAGCGCGACGCTCACCTTGCAGCGGCGCAGCGCGATGATCGCTTGGTGCGCGACCATGATCCTTTCCTGCTCGGCCCGGCGACGGTCTATCTCGATCGCCTAAACGCGACGGGTGAAACCATTGGCGGGCGTACCGCGCCGCGCGCGGCTACCCGACCAACAAAGCGGGGCGCGCTGGCCGCAGCGCCCGAACCGCCTTATCGGGGAACGCGAGCCGAGCGAACACCTGATCGTGTGGTCCCAGGCGGCTGCAATATCTGTTTCAACGCCTGTACCGTGAAGTTTCACTTCCGGGCCGATGAATTGGTCAAGATCACCGGCTACGAAGAAGACCCGGCGCTTGGCGGCAAAGTATGTCCGAAATCACAGATGAGCATTCAGCTCCATCACAACGAACACCGCCTCAAGACGCCGCTCAAACGGGTCGGCGAGCGCGGCGAGGGCCGTTTCGAACCGGTGAGCTGGGAAACCGCACTCGACGATATCGCTAACCGGCTTATCGCGGTGCGCGACCAATATGGCCCGGAAGCCCTGGCCATCTTCTCCGGCACTCGAGCCGGCATCATCACCCGTAACGGCTATATCCGATTGTTCACTCAGCTTTGGGGGACCCCCAACGTCGAGGGCACGGAGCCACTATGCGCGTCCGGTAAAAACATCGCCTACCGCCTCGTGCAGGGCAGCCTCAATACATCCAATAGCTATACGCCCGGCGATATCGGTAGCGCAGAGATGTACCTCTACGTCGGTGACAACCAAGCCGAAACAAGGCCGGTTTATTTCGGCATGATCAACGATTGGCGCGTTGCCAACCGCGCCAAGCTGGTCGTGGTCGATCCGCGTTTGACGCCGACCGCCAGCAAGGCGGATCGCTGGTTGCCGATTCGCACGGGCACCGACCTCGCGCTGGGGCTGGCCGTCGCCCACCACATTTTCGCCAATGATCTTCATAACTCCGCCTATTGCAAAGACTGGGTACTGGGCTGGGAGGTGTGGCGCGACTACCTCATCGAACGCGGCTACACGCCCGATTGGGCCGCGCCGATCACCGGTCTAGCGGCCGCCGACATAGGATCCTTAGCCGAAGAAATTGCAGCCGCCGACGGCTGCATGATCTTCGCCAGCCGCGGCGTCAACCAACACACCAATTCGGTTCAAACCAACCGGGCGTGGATGTTTGTCGCCGCGATCACCGGCAATTGGGGCCGCACCGGCGGTGGGTTTTTCAACATGACCGCGGCCGCCCTGTTGCACGCCGATGCGCCAGCCGAGCGGCGGGCCAAGATCGCCCGGCCGATGGTGCGTAAGAACCCGACCGCCTGGCTTGACGCAATGACGACCGGCAAACCGTATCCGATCCGCGCGCTGATCACCGGCAACAACCCGATGGCGATGTGGCCCGACCAAAGCGCGGTAAGCGAGGCGTTCAAGGCGCTCGATCTGATCGTTCATATCGATCTGTTCGAGAATGAAACGTCAGCCTTTGCCGACTATGTGCTGCCGGTCGCGACCGGTATCGAGAAAGGAGGGATCTCGCGCGCCAACGATGATCGCCGCATCGTGTGGAACGACAAGCTGATCGATTCGCCGGGCGACGCGAAAGCCGACGGCTGGATCTGGATCGAACTCGGCAAGCGGCTTGGTTACGACGATGTGCTCAAGGAGGAATATAAAGACATCGCCACATTCTGGGACGCAGAGTGCATCAACAATGAAGAACTGCGTGGCTGTACCCAGAAGCGCCTGCACGCGACGCCCTATCGGTGGGTGCGCATGCCGGTTGCCAGCGAAGAAGCCATTGAGAAAGAAACATTGTTCCTCGAAAACGATCACGACGCTGAGGGTAAACGATTCCCGACCCCGAGCGGCAAGCTCGAATTCTGGAGCGAGGCCCAAGAGGCCAGCTTCCAGGCGTTGGGCCTATCGGCCCTACCCGAGTTCTATAGCGAGCGCGAACAATTGCTCGACTTACCCTATCTCGAACTGCTGGATGACGATTCTGCGGCGGGCATCATCTCGCCATTTTTTGCGGCACCGACCGCAACCTCGACCGCGCGCATCGTTGAACCCGCGGCTGATAGTCCTGGCGCGCAGCTTCGATCGGCCGGCTATGACACCGAGTTGATCTCGGGCCGCCCGCCAGCGCCGCACTTCCATAGTTGGACGCACTACTTCTGGCAGGCGCAGGAAATGTGGCCCGACCAATTCGTTCAGATCCATCCGCAGCATGCGGCCGAACGAGGAATCTCCGACGGCGATCGTGTGGTGGTCGAAACCCCGCGCGGCGCGATCGAAGGGTTGGCCTGGGTGACGCATGGGATTCGCCGCGATGCCGTGTTTGTCCCGATCGGTTGGGGCGAGCGGCAACCGTTCAACCCGTGGAAATCTGTTAACATCCTCACCGATCGCAGCCAACGCGACGTTATTTCCGATCAGATCAACATGAAAACCTTGCTGTGCCGCGTGCGGCTCGCCGCCGCATAGCCGATGGTTGATCCGGTCACCTTGGCTGTGCTGCAAGGCCGTCTTGAGCAAATCGCCGATGAGATGGACGCGACTCTGTTTCGCAGCGCGTTCAATCCCATTATCGCCGAGGCGCACGACGCGTCGCACGGGCTCTACCACGCACACACGGGCGAGACCTTGGTGCAGGGGAAATCAGGGTTGCCGATTTTCGTGGGCGCGATGTCGTTCGCCGTCAAGATGATCATCGATAAAGCCGCACGTGATGACGATATGGCCGATGGCGATGTCTACATTTTCAATGATCCTTACGACGGTGGTACCCATCTTTCCGACTTCAAGCTGGTGCGGCCCTACTACCGGCGCGGTGAGGTCTATTGCTACCTCGCATCAGTCGGCCATTGGCACGATGTCGGCGGCAACGTGCCCGGCAACTACAATCCTGTGGCAACCGAGAGCTTTCAGGAGGGGATGCTGATCCCGCCGGTCAAGCTATTCGTTAAAGGTGAACTTCGGCCCGACATCATCGAGATTCTCAAGGCGAACAGCCGTCTTCCGGGCAGCCTTTATGGCGATCTCAATGGCCAGATTAACGCGCTCGATCTTGGCGACCGCCGCCTTAGCGCATTGCTCGATGAGTATGGCGACGACACGGTCGCGCAGGGCTTGGACGAACTAAAAGCACGTGCCGCAAAGTTAATGCGCTCGTATGTCGCTGAGTTTCCCGACGGCACCTATCGATGCGACGATTGGCTCGACAATGACGGCATCGTCGACGCGCCGCTCGCCATCGCCCTGGATCTCAAGATCGATGGCGAAGAACTGACTTTCGACTTTTCTCGTTCGGCAAAATCTTGCGCCGGCCCCGTAAATATCTCGCGTTCAACGGCAATTGCTTCGTGTTATGTCGCGCTCAAGCATGTTTTCCGCGAAGTTCCTGCTAACTCCGGGGTCCTCGACCCGGTCCACTTCGTTATTCCGGACGACACGATCTTGAGTGCCGGTTCGCCGAAGGCGGTTGGTGGTTACACGGAGACAATCTTACGCGTGATCGACGTTGTCTTTGGCGCGTTTGTGCAAGCCGACCCGCTGCGGTCAAACGCATGCGCATATGGCACGATCAACGCACTGTCCCTCGCCGGTCATCGCGCAAACGGTCAGCGTTGGGTGATGTTCTCTTTCTTCGGTGGCGGCCATGGCGGCCATCCCATCGGCGACGGCCTCAGTCACGGCAATGCACCAATCTCAACCGCGACCATACCGCCGCTCGAAATTCTCGAAGCCGCCTATCCGGTCATGTTTACCCAATGGGCGCTACGGCCCGACAGTGGGGGCCCCGGGCGACACCGTGGTGGCCTCGGTGGGGTGTATGAAGTCGAACTGCTGGAGGAGGCCGCCGATGCGTTTTTGTTTGGCGAACGCGGCAAGTTCCCGCCGCAGGGTGTCGTGGGCGGCAGTCCGGCTGCGTTGAACCGCTTTACCTACGAGCAAACCGACGGCGAGCATACGCCGCCGCTGATCTCCAAAACTGACAACATCAAGCTGCGCAAGGGACAACGGCTGCGCATCGAATCGCCGGGTGGTGGCGGGTATGGGCCCGCCGATGAGCGCGATCCGGACGCCGTGGGTCGTGACGTGCAAGCCGGTTATGTCAGTCCCGACGCTGCCGAACGCGACTATAAAGTCATCGTTGACGCGAGCGGCGAGGTGAATACGGCCGCCACCGATCAGCTTCGACGTGCAGGGCGATGACGACCGCCAACTCATTCATCATTGGCGTCGATATCGGCGGCACCTTCACCGACGTGTTTTTTCTCAATCAGACAACCGGGACCGGCGAAATTGCGAAAGTTCCATCGACGCCGCAAAATCGTGCGGACGGTTTCATAGCCGGGATCAAAACGCGCATTCAGAACTTCGGCGATTGCGCCACGATTGTTCATGGGACCACCGTTGCGACCAATGCGTTGCTGCAACGCACCGGCGCCAAAACCGGAATCATCACAACCCGGGGGTTTCGCGATGTGCTGGAGATGCGGCGCCGCGATCGACCGGAGACCTGGGGGCTGTGGGGGTCTTTCAAGCCGATCATCAGCCGCGATCTTCGGATAGAGGTCGACGAACGAACCCTAGCCGACGGAACAATTAGAACGCCGCTCGACCCGGATCAGGTTCGCACTGCGACACTGCAGTTGCGTGACGCGGGCGTCGAGGCGATCGCCATTTTCTTTATTAACGCGTACGCAAATCACAGCAACGAAATAGCTGCCCTTAATGCGGTTCGCGGCGTCTGGCCTGATGCGCGCGTTAATATTTCAAGCGCAATCCTTCCCGAAATCAGGGAATTCGAACGTGCCTCAACGACCTCCCTCAATGCTTATCTTCAACCTGTCGTCGGCGAATATCTTGAACAAATAGAGACCCGCCTGCAGGCCGATGCATTTCGTGGCGACGTGCTCATCGTCCAGTCAAACGGGGGCGTGATGTCAGCTGAAACCGCGCGTGATACGCCAATCCGGACGGCTCTCTCTGGGCCCGCGGCCGGTGTTATTGCCGGCTCCCACATTGCTGCCGCGGCCGGCTACGCCAATGCGATCACGTGCGACATGGGCGGAACCAGCTTCGATGTTTCGGTGGTGGTCGATGGCGAGAACACGATGAGCGCGCAGACATCGGTCGACTATGGATTGGTGATTCGAACGCCCATGATTGAGATTACGACGATCGGAGCCGGCGGCGGTTCGATCGCCTGGGTCGACCGCGGCGGCATTCTCCAGGTCGGGCCACAGAGTGCTGGTTCCCATCCCGGACCCGTCTGTTACGGACAGGGCAACGACCGTCCAACCGTGACCGATGCCAACCTTGTCTTGGGGCGGATTAATGCCGAGCGCCCGATTGGCGGCAAACTCGACAATCTCGATGGGCAAGCCGCGGCAGAGTCGATTGAGCGGCACGTCGGAACACCACTCGAGTTGGGCGCTATGGAGGCGGCCGAAGCGATCATTCGTGTCGCCAACTCGCGCATGGCTGGGGCGATCCGGCTCGTTACCGTTGAACGCGGCCATGATCCGCGGCAGTTCATTGCCATGCCGTTTGGCGGTGGTGGGGCGCTGCACACCGGCGCCTTAATAAGCGAGGTTGGGCTAGCAAAAGCACTGATCCCGAGATATCCCGGCGTCACCAGTGCATTGGGGTGCGCGATCGCGGACATGCGACACGACTTCGTCCAGACGATCAACGCACTGCTTGATGAATTGGATGCCGAGAGCCTCGACCAAGCGATGACAAGCGCGGCGCGCCAGGGGCTGGCATTGCTCGATGGAACCGGGATTTCGCTCGACGGCGCCGACGTTATCTTCGAGGTTGATATGTCATACCTCGGCCAGACACATACCGTCGCGGTGCCGCTCGATCTGCATCTGACCAAAGACGGTACCGGTGTTACCGCCGCAGCAATCCAGAGTGCGTTCGAGCATCGCTACACCCAGGTTTACGGCCGCCTGCTCGATGGGATTCGCCTTCGCGTCCTCAACCTGCGGGTCAGCGTCATCGGTCGCCGCGCAAAGTTCGATCTCACGTTGCTGGCGCCCGACGATGGTGCGTCGGTGGAACGTGCTGCACGCGGCGAGCGACCGATCTGGTGGAGCGGGGCTCCGCATAGCGCACAGGTTTTCGCCCGGCTCGACCTGCCGATCGGTGCGCGCATTGCCGGGCCAGCGGTTCTCGAACAGCCCGACGCCACGACGTTTATCGATCCCGACATGTCAGCTGAGGTCGATGGGTTCGGCAACCTGATTATCAGCAGGATGCCTGGCGATGACTGATATTAGTTTCGATCCAGCGAAAACTGCGCTGTTGCTAATCGACATGCAGAACGACTTTCTGCACGCGGAAGGCGCCTATGCGCGCGGCGGCGCCAAAAGCGACGCAATCGCGGCCCTGCCCCAGCGCCTAGCACCGGTGGCCAGTGCTGTGCGCGGGATCGGCGGGTGGGTCGTTTCGACCCACTTCACGTTAGTTCCAGGCAAGAATGGCGCGCCGCTTATCGATCGGCATCTCGCGCAACGCCGGCCCTTTCTTGGGTCGGGCGATTTTGTCGCCGGTGATTTCGGCCACGCCTTGGTCGATGATCTCCAACCGGCTGATTTCACGATCGAAAAAGTAGCGTATTCGGCCTTTCATATGAGCCGACTTGAATTCGTGCTGCGGCGGGTTGGGATCGACACGCTTGTTGTTGGCGGAATTGTCACCAACGGCGGCGTCGCCTCGACCGTGCGCGATGCGCATGTGCGCGAGTTCCGGGTCGCCATCCTGGCGGACGGCTGCGCCGCATTTGATGAAGACGCGCATCGCGCCACTTTGGTATCGCTCGCCACGATAGCCACGGTGACTAATTGCGCCGATGTCATGGCTGCCCTGAAATAGGTCGCCCGCGCGCCGCGTCAGACACGGTGTGGTGTTTTTACTCCACCCGGCTTGCACTAGTATGACGCAAAAGAGGATGCAGGGAGACGACAATGCGAAATCTGACGCAATTCTTAGGCGTGGTTGCGGTGGTGGCCCTATCCATGGGTTCCGGACCCGCGCCAGCCCAAACCAAACTGCTTCAAGACTTACTGCAAGGTGGGAAGACACCCGACAACCAGCAACTGAACAACGTACTTCAGCAGTTGCAACAAAAGGACGGTGAGATCTCGAATCTGCAGGGCAAACTCACCCAGCAGGACGACGTACTTGGCGGTCTCACCAAACAGCTTTCGTCGCAGCAAGGTTTGGTTGGGTCGTTGCAGGGCGAATTATCCGAACAAGGCGGGGTGTTGTCGGCCCTGCAGTCGCAACTCGGCGAGAAGGACGGTCTGCTCTCGTCGCTGCAGTCGCAACTCGGCGAGAAGGACGGTCTGCTCTCGTCGCTGCAGTCGCAACTCGGCAAAAAGGACGGTCTGCTCTCGTCGCTGCAATCGCAACTCGGGGAAAAAGACGGCCTACTCTCTGCACTAACGTCGCAAATCGGGGAACGGGACAACTTGCTCTCGACGTTGCAATCCCAGATCGGTGCGAAGGATGGCGTTCTGGCGTCGCTGCAGGCAGCGATCGGCGACAAAGATGGTTTGCTATCAGCCCTGCAATCGCAATTGGGCGAAAAGGACGGACTGCTCTCGGGGCTGCAATCTCAGCTTGGCGAGAAAACCGGGCTTCTTACGTCGTTGCGTGCAGCCATTGGCAATAAGGACGGCATGATCTCGGATCTCACCGCAAAGCTCGCAACGAGTGGCGGGGCGATCGCTGACTTAGAGGGCCAAGCCGTTGCCGCAACGAACGCTAAGAAGCTCCTCCAGGGTGAGATTGCTAAACGCAAATCCGAAGCTCAGGCGCTGTCGTCTCGCGCGCAAGATCTGTCTTCCCAGATAACTTTGGTTCGTCAGGCACTCGCGGCCGAGGAAAAGCTGGTTACCGGACTAGAGGAAAAATATGCCAGCGCCAACCAGCAGCTCGGTCAGTTGGGAGATGAACGGGCTGATCTGCGACGCAAACTTGCGGACGGCGAAAAGAAGCTGGTGGTCGTGCAACGCGGGCTGCGTTCAACCGAACGCCTGGCAACCCAGCGCGCGAGCGAACTGACGACGGCGGCCGATAATGTGCGACGGCTCGAACGCAGTTTGAAGGCTACGACGGATAGTGCCGAGGGTCTCGCAACCCAACGTCTCGTTTTGGGGGTACTCCTGGTGCTCGCCATTATTGTCTCGCTGTGGGGTTGGTTAAAGCGACCAAAGGCGGCGCTGACCTCGTCGGCATGAGCTTTAGGCTCGTTCGCAGAGATCGTCCGGGTGACAAAGCCAGTGGTTCGAGTTCCGTAGTCAGCCATGCCGTGCCGGCAAGCGGTGGTAGGCGCCGGCCTTGCGTATGAGACGAATTGAACAACTTTGGTCCGAATTAAGCGAAGTTAGGGCGTAATCAAACGATCGTTTGGAAAACCTACGATATTTGAGCGACGATTTAGCTTATTCAACCGGATCCCCTGATGGTTGCTTGAACCCACCTTTCAATCGTTTCAGACAGAGGCTGACGTCGCTATTGTTGGCTGTTTAGAAGGGGTTAGATGTGGATCGAACGAGCGTCTTGTTGGGACAAACAGCTGTTCGGAGTACTTGCAATTACACGATCCGAGAATGATTAATCCGGATCCTATCAAATTGGTTGCCTGGCGTTGTCGCGGTGATCTCATACCCCGTTTGGGTGACGATCGACTATCGCTTGATGATGATAGGTTCCCGAGTGAACGGGGCTGACCCCGTTGATGAGTGCGAACCGAACGCGCGTTCGATAAAATGGCTGACCAAGGGTCAATTTGGTTATCGGCTAGGGTATGTCCGGGCTTTGAGGCGAGCTGGATTGTGATAGAAATATCCGGCCTCGCGAAAACGGCACCAGCTTGGTACGCGATCGCGGATCGTAGCAATTTGATGGCGCTCGTGAGCGTCACGAGAAGGTGGAGTGGCGATATGAAAAAACTACTTATCGGTATGGTTTGCTTATGGGGTTGGTCGAGCTTGGCAGTAGCTGCGGGTGCAGCCGAAATGGCGTCATCGGCGCTAAAAAACGCCGCCGGAGCGACCGTGGGGACGGTGACCCTCGAGTCCACGCCGAACGGAACTCTGGTCCATGCCAAATTTACCAAACTCCCGCCCGGGGCCCACGCCTTTCATGTCCATTCGATTGGCAAATGCGCGCCGCCGTTCAAGTCGGCCGGCGGACACTACAATCCGCACGGCATGAAACATGGTATCCACAGCAGCGGGGGCGGACATGCCGGAGATATGCCGAACATCACCGTACCTAGCAGTGGCATGCTTGACATCCAGGTGCTTAACACCCGCGTCAATCTGGACGACAAACTGTTTGATGCCGATGGTGCGGCGTTCGTGATTCACGCCGGCACGGACGACTACAAATCTGATCCTGCTGGCGCCGCCGGCCCGCGCATTGCCTGCGGTGTGATTCGGAAATAGCTCGCGGCGAGGCGCCCTCGGTCGCGCCTGTTCAGTTCAGCATTAGAAGCTGCCACTTGAGATAGGCCGATTCCGGGAGTTGCGGATGAACCGGATGATCGGGTCCGGCGCCGCCCGATACGAGAATGCGGGCGCTGCGTTCAGCCGCGCTGACGCCCTGGCGTACCTCAACCGCAAAGCTTGCCGGATCGGCCAGGTGAGAGCACGAAGCTGTAAACAGCAGACCGCCGGGGGCTACAAGCCGGGCCGCGAGGCGCGCGAGCTTACGGTAACCGCGTAGTCCCTGGGCGAGTGATTTTCGCGACTTCACAAAAGCCGGGGGGTCGCAAATCACGACATCGTAGGTTTCTCTATTTTTCGCGCGGGCCTCGAGTTCCGCGAAGACCTCACCGCGCACGAACGAACATCTCGCTGCCAATCCATTGATCGTGGCTACCTGCGAGGCTTGCGCAATTGCTGGGGCTGAGCTGTCTATCCCAACCGTGCTCGCGGCGTTATGGCCTGCTGCCCGCGACGCAAATCCGCCGACATAGCAATAGAGATCAAGGACGCGTCGGCCCGCACATAGGGGCGCGAGCAAATCGCGAGCCGCGCGTTGGTCGAAGTACCAGCCGGTTTTTTGCCCGGCCAGCGCCTCGACGCTGAAGGTAATCCCATCCTCCGCCAATTCGAGGGGTTGATCTGCGGGCCCGCGAACCAATTCTACAGTCCGTTCGAGCCCCTCTATTTCCCGGACCGCGCTGTCGTTTCGCAAGATGATGGTCTGGGGCGAAATCACCGCATCGATGGCGGCGATGAGATCGTTCCGAAGATGTTCCATCCCAGCGGTGTTGAACTGCATCACGACTGCGTCTCCGAAGCGATCGACGATAAGACCAGGCAGGCCGTCCGCTTCCGAGTGAACGAGACGATAGAACGGCGCATCAAAAAATCTTGTTCGTAGGTCCAGCGCGGTCGCGAGGCGGTTGCCAAGGAATCCGCGATCAACCCGCTCTTCTGCTTGCCGCGAGAGAACGCGCCCGGCGATGAGTGAGTTGCGATTGAAGGTCGCGGTGGCGACGAAGGTGCCGTGTTCGTCGACGATCGTGGCGAGCTCGCCGGATCCAGTTGATCGCGCGGTATCGTCCATCTCGACTTCGTTCGAGTAAATCCACGGATGGCCGCGCTTAATACGGCGGCTCTCTTTGGGCTTAAGGCTGATCGTCTTCATCGTGCGACAATTTTGTGGCATGGAGGCCGAGTGGTCCGAGAGCGGACGCTCGACGAGGGCGCGTATACTGCGTTTCTCGCCGTTTATTACAAGCGGCGACCGGCATCTTTTTGATCTGCCCCAGCGATAAGGATGGTTAGGGCGAGACTATCCCACTGGGGTGCGGACAAATTATCGAACAATGGCCACAAGAAAGAACTGAACCTTGCAGCGGTGTGCGTCGGGTAGGGTTGTTCGACTTGTGTTATGGGAAGGCGGCCGTCGGGGCGACAGCGCCGGTTATGGTAGTGAGTCTGCGATGAAGATAGCGGTGATTGGCGGAGGTCCGGGTGGGCTGTATTTCAGCTTGCTGATGAAAAAGGCCGATCCGGCCCACGACATTTCCGTTTACGAGCGTAACCGACCGGACGACACGTTCGGCTTTGGTGTGGTGTTCTCTGACGAGACACTCGGCAACTTTCTCACGAATGATCACGAAACCTACGAACGCATCACACAGAAGTTTGCGTATTGGGACGAGATCGAAGTTCGCGTCAAGGGAGAGACGATATTCTCCGGTGGTCATGGATTTGCCGGGCTGTCGCGGCTGGTGCTGTTGGAGATCCTGCAGCAGCGTTGCACCGAACTCGGTGTCGAGATGCATTTCCAGCGCGAGATAGAACATCTCGATCAATTCCCCGACGCCGATCTCATCGTCGCTTGTGACGGGATCAACAGCGGCATACGCGAGCGCTACAAAGCCGAATTCAAACCAATCTTCGATTGGCGAAAGAACAGATTCTGCTGGCTCGGGACAACCAAGTTCTTTCCCGCGTTCCGCTTCAGTTTTCGCGAAACCGAGCATGGTGTGTTTTTCTTCGGCGGCTATAGCTATGACGATGGTTACGCGACGGTGGTCCCTGAATGTACTGAGGAAACTTGGCTAAACGCGGGTCTCGATCAAGCTAGCGAAGACGATACCTGCCGGTTCCTGGAGGGTGTCTTTGCGGACGATCTTGACGGTCATCCGCTGCTTAAGAATCGGTCGCTGTGGCGTAACTTCCCGACGATCCGCAACGAGAACTGGTATCACAAGAATATCGTCCTGCTCGGCGACGCGCTCCACACCGCGCACTACTCGATTGGATCGGGCACCAAGCTGGCGATGGAGGATGCGATTGCGCTTGCGTCCTCGTGCGAACGCTTCCCGAACGACGTCTGCTCGGCGCTTGCAGATTTTGAAGCAACCCGACGTGATGAGGTTGAGAAAACCCAATGGGCGGCGGATTTCAGCTTGGTGTGGTGCGAGCAGATTCAGCGCTATTGGCATCTTGAGCCGATGCAATTCGCCTTCAGCTTGTTGTCGCGTAGCAAGCAAATCACCTACGAGAACCTGAAATTGCGCGACGAGGCCTACATCGATCGAATCGATCGCTGGTGGGCCGAGAAGATCGAGCGCGACCAGGGCACCGCGATTACCGGTGATCGACCGCCACCGCCAATCTTCACGCCGTTTCGACTGCGCGAACTGGTGGTCGACAACCGCATCGTCGTCTCACCGATGGACCAATACTGCGCGGTCGAAGGAACGCCGACCGACTGGCATTTTGTGCACCTCGGCAGCCGCGCCATTGGCGGGGCGGGCATCGTCAGCACCGAGATGGCGTGCGTTTCGAAGGAAGGGCGCATTACGCCCGGCTGCGCTGGGATGTATGAGCCCGAGCACCTGGACGCATGGCACCGGATCGTTGCCTTTGTTCACGCCAACAGCCGCGCAAAAATGATGATTCAACTCGGCCACTGCGGCCGCAAAGGATCAACCGCGATCGGGTGGGAGGGGATGGACGAACCGCTGCCCGACGCGAGCGCCAACTGGGCACTTTATTCGGCGTCGCCGATCGTCTATTCGCCCATCAATCAGGTTCCGACCGAAATCGATGCGGCGAAGATGGCTGAGATTTGCGACCAATTCGTCCGCTCGGCAAAGATGGCCGACGCCGCCGAGTTCGACATTCTCGAACTCCACATGGCGCACGGCTATTTGCTATCGAGTTTCATCTCGCCGCTCACCAATATTCGCACCGATGCCTATGGCGGTACGCTTGCCAATCGTATGCGCTACCCGCTCGAAGTCTTCGATCGTGTCCGTGCCGTGTGGCCCGAGGGCAAGCCGATGTCGGTGCGAATTTCGGCGACTGATTGGGTGGAAGACGGTGGCTTCACCAGCGATGACGCGGTTGAAATCTCAAAGATGTTGACCGACCACGGGTGCGACATCATTGATGTATCGTCGGGACAGACCACCAAACAGGCCGACCCCCGCTACGGACGGATGTTTCAGACGCCGTTTTCAGATCAAGTGCGCCAGGAAGTTGGTTGCGCGACGATTGCGGTGGGCAACATAACCAGCGCCGATCAAGCGAACACCATCGTTGCCGCCGGCCGAGCCGATCTGGTGGCGCTGGGCCGACCCCACCTTAACGATCCCTATTTCACTCTCCACGCCGCCGCGCATTATGGTCACGAGGATCAATGGTGGCCCAACCCGTATCTGAGCAGCAAAGAGCAGACGCATCGCTTGGCCGAGCGGGCGCGTATCGAAGAACGGCTGGCGCGGAGCCAGCAAGCGGCGACGCCCGACGATTAGACGGTAGCGCCATTGGCGTCGTTTCGTATTAGAGTCTCAACCATCCTAGTGGATTCCATCCACTAGGATAGTTGATTGCGGCGGATCGAGGCTCGTCCTTGCATAGCGGGGATCAGTGAATATCGAATGATCGGGTCGGACGCATATATCGCTGCCAATCGCTTTGGCCTCGGCGCCAACGGCCGGGACATGGCGGTTATCGCGTCGGATCCCCGCGCCTGGTTGCGCCAACAACTCGCGATTTCGCAATCACTATCACCGCATCTCAGCGGACTCGAGGCTGCCGCAACCAATCTTCTGAAGTTCTATGCAGCCCAGCAAAACGGTGCAGCTGAGATCCAGACGCTCTTTCAAACCACCTATCGAGAGATCTATTTTCGCGAAGTGATCGCCCGCACCCAGGCCATGATGGGTAGCGAAAGTCCGTTCCGCGAGCGGCTGGTGATGTTCTGGAGCAACCATTTTACCGTGTCCGCGACTCGGCCCATCGTCGCCGCGCTGGCCGGCGCTTTCGAACGCGAAGCAATCCGGCCGCATGTCACCGGTCGTTTTGCCGACATGCTCGTGGCCGCGACCAAGCATCCGGCAATGATCCTCTACCTCGACAATGCCCTGTCAATCGGCCCAAATTCTCGTGCCGGTCGCTTCCTCAATCGTGGGCTTAATGAGAATCTAGCGCGCGAGATACTCGAGCTGCATACGCTTGGAGTCGACGCAGGCTACGGCCAGCACGATGTGCTTGCGCTGGCGAAATTGATCACGGGCTGGAGCCTCGCTCGACCTGGCCGCCAACCCAATCCCGGCCAATTTCATTTTCATCTGCGCGCCCACGAACCGGGCGCAAAGGTTTTGTTGGGGACCACCTACGATCAGGGCGGGATCGAGGAGGGCGAAGCAGCGCTCCACGCTTTGGCACGGCATCCGGCGACCGCGCATCATATTGCGCGCAAGTTTGCCCGCCATTTCGTCGCTGACGAACCGGCTGAAGCGCTGGTCCGCGACCTCTCGGGCATATTTACCGAATCAGACGGTGATCTCTCGGCGTTGGCCGAAGCGGTGATCGATCGTCCTGACGCCTGGCGCGAGCCGCACGCCAAATATAAGACGCCCTACGAATTCGCCCTATCGGTGCTGCGCGCAACGGGATTTTCGGGCAACCCCCGACGCCTGGTCGGATCGTTCAACGAGCTCGGTCAGTTGCCATTTCGGGCGCCCTCACCGGCCGGCTGGCCGGATGTCGCCACCGCGTGGGCCGGACCCGAAGCCGTTGTGCGGCGGGCCGAGTGGTCGTTGGCTGTTGCGCATCGGGTGGCCGGTAGCGCCCAGCCGCTTCGACTGTTGGACACGACTCTGGGGCCGCTTGCCTCGGTGCGCACCCGCCAAGCGGTTGAGAGCGCAGAAAGCCCCGCCCGCGGCGTTGCGCTGTTGTTTGCGAGCCCTGAATTTCAGAGGCGATGACGATGATGGGAAACCCGCTCTCCCGACGCCGCGTGTTGCAGAGTACCGCTGCTTTGGCGGCGACCAGCGCTCTGGCGAGTATTGGCCGGTCCGCGCGCGCTGACACAGATAAAGAGAAACGGCTCGTTGTTATCTTCTTGCGTGGTGGTCTCGACGGTTTGGCCGCAGCGCCGCCGTTTGGCGATCCTGCTTATCGTGCAACCCGTTCGAACCTGGCACTGGCGCCACCCGGTGAGGCGGACGGCATCATCGACCTTGATGGGTTCTTTGGCCTTCATCCGACGCTATCACCGCTACTGCCGTTCTATCGTCGGGGTGAACTCCTGATTGTGCATGCGCTCGCCAGTACGCATCGGGGCCGCTCGCATTTCGACGCCCAGAATCTGATCGAGAACGGCACGGCAATACCTTATGGCGCCGAAGACGGATGGCTCAATCGGGCGCTTGGTTTGCTTGATGCCAAAGGACACAAGCTCGGCTTGGCCGTCGGTGCGGGCATCCCCCTGCTGATCCGTGGCGATACCCCGATCGCCACCTGGTCGCCAACCATCCTGCCGGCCGCAGATGCGGGCTTTCTCATGCAACTGGCCAATCTCTACGCTGAAGATCCGTTGCTGGGCCCAGCCTTGGCGGAGGGAATCAACGCCCAGGGCACCGCGGCCAATTTGATGGATGACAGCCGTGGCGGGGCGGCCGGTGCCCGGCGGGGCTTGAAAGCGTTTCAAGTCAATGTTCGTGCCGCCGGTGAGTTGCTCGCCGCATCGGCGGGACCGCGAGTCGCCGTGCTCGAGTTGGGTGGTTGGGATACGCATGCTTTGCAAGGAACCACCGACGGTCGCTTGAACTACTACCTCGAGGCCCTGGCGGAAAGCCTGGTCACGTTGCGCGCGGCGCTTGCCGACGCGTGGCAGTCTTCCGTGGTTTTGGTGATGACGGAGTTTGGCCGCACTGTCGCACCGAACGGGACCGGGGGCACCGACCACGGAACCGGCGGTGCTGCTCTGCTCGCCGGCGGTGCCGTTGCCGGCGGACGTGTCGTGTCCGATTGGCCGGGACTCGCCGACGACCAGCTGTTGGAGGGGCGGGACCTGCGACCGACGATCGAAACCAGAGCCGTCTTCAAGGGGCTGCTGCGCGACCAACTCGGCGTGGCGGAATCCGCTATCGAAGATTACGTATTTCCGCAAAGTCGTGGGGTTCACCCATTGCCCGGGCTGGTCAGGCTCTAACCGAATCGTTGAAGTCGACCCGCAAGTCGCGCACATTGTCGCGCCTGGAAATTACGTTTGGCCGATCACAACATGGCGCAACTTCTGCATTTCGTCTTTGGCGGCAAAGTGAAGGATCCCCGCGGGGTAGATTTCACCAACCTGAACACGCTGGAGTTGGTCGGCGTGTTTCCTAATTACCAGACGGCCTATGAAGCGTGGCGCGGCAAAAGCCAGGCGTCGATCGATGATGCCTTCACCAAATATGTCATTGTCCACCTGCATCGGATGTTCGAGCCGGAGATTTCCGAGGACTGAGGCCAAAGATAGTTGGGCAACCGCGTGATGTTGGTTCCCAGATCTGTGCGGCTCGTTGGGTGAGGGGACTATTGAAAAGGGCGAGTGGCCTGGTTAGTTGCGGTTTCTACGCCTCCGGCTAATGGCGTCCATGGAGGCGGTGGGCAGCGTCGACCGTGGTTTGCCACGATTAAACCCCTTGGGCATACTCGCGCGCCGTTAAGACGCGCGGCAATCACCACCATGAGGACAGTTCGATGCGCAATTTCCAGTTGCCGGGACGGTCGACCGTCCACGCCCAGAATGGCGTTGCCGCGACATCCCATCCCCTGGCGACACTTGCGGCAATCGATACGTTGAAGCGGGGCGGCAATGCCATCGACGCAGCGGTTACGGCAGGGGCGGTGCTGGCGGTCGTCGAGCCCCAATCAACCGGTATCGGTGGCGATTGCTTCTTGCTGTATGCCAAGGGCGGTGGCAGCGATGTGGTCGGTCTCAATGGTTCGGGCCAGGCTCCGGCGGCGGCGGCAACCGAGTGGTATATCGAGCAGGGGTTTGACCATATTCCGTTTATGCACAGTCCCCATTGCGTCACCGTACCGGGTGCGATCGATGCCTGGGATCGCCTGCTCAAAGACCATGGAACACAAACCCTCGGTGAGGTTCTGGCGCCGGCTATCGACTACGCTGTCAACGGATTTGCGGTGGCCCCGCGCGTCGCCCACGACTGGGAGCGTTCGGTCGAGAAGCTATCGTGGGATGCCACGACCAGAGCCGTTTATCTACCCGGTGGCGAGGCGCCGCGGATCGGCGACATCCACAAACAAGAACGCCTGGGTGAGACCCTCCAGGCGATCGCCGAGGGCGGGCGCGATGCGTTCTATAGCGGCGACATCGCGCGCGACATGGTCGACTATTTGAACGGGCTCGGTGGGTTGCACACCTTGGATGATTTTGCCGCGTGCCAAGCGACCTATGTGACACCGATTTCGACCACCTATCGGGGCCACGAGGTGTTGCAGATTCCGCCCAACGGCCAAGGCATCACGGTATTGCTGATGCTCAACATGCTTGCCGATTTCGATCTGGCGGCGCTCGATCCGCTCGGCGTCGAGCGCTTGCACCTTGAGGCCGAAGCGACGCGCCTCGCCTATCGCATGCGTGATTCGATGATTGCTGACCCGGCTCAGGCCGAAGTCCCGATTGACGAGATCCTATCGCCTGAATTTGCCGATAAATTACGCGCCAATATCAACCGCGGCAAAGCGCTGAACGACTGGGATGTAATGAACATCCCGCTGCACGAAGACACCATCTACCTCAGCGTGGTCGACAAAGATCGCAATACGGTGTCCTTCATCAACTCCCTATTTGCCGGATTCGGTTCGGGCTTAACAGCGCCTCAAAGCGGTGTCCTGCTTCAGAATCGAGGCTCCGGATTTGTCGTCGACCCAACCCACCCCAACGCGATCGCGCCGGGAAAACGGCCATTTCATACGATTATCCCGGGTATGGTGCGCAAAGACGGACGGGCCTATATGTCCTACGGCGTGATGGGCGGGCACTTCCAACCGGTCGGCCATACCCATCTGCTGACCAATGTCATCGATTATGGAATGGACCTGCAAGAAGGTCTTGATCTCGCCCGTGGATTCCACTTTGGCGGAGAATTTCTGCTCGAGGCAGGAATCAGTGACGATGTTGCCCAAGGTCTCGCCGATCTCGGCCACAACATCGCGCGCACGGACTGGCCGCAGGGCGGCGGGCAAGCGATCCGTCTGCACTGGGATCAAGGCACCCTGGAGGCCGGGTCGGAGCCTCGCAAGGACGGCTGTGCGCTCGGCTATTGAGGCACGCTCGTTCTAGGTTTCAGGCGTGCTCTTGATCAGATTAGGGCGCGAACGCCAGCCGTTGCCGGCGACCTCCGCACAGCTACGCCCTTGAGGAGTGGTAACGATCAGGGTCCAAGACCCATTTCGCGAAACCAGGACCTCCACCCGATTGCCTGCGGCCGTCGTGCCGGACGCGGTGGGCACCTCACGATAGGTATCGCGCAGATACTCTATGAGATCGTTATGCGGTGCACAGAGTGTTTCAGCGGACGCCGATTCAATCGAAAATACCAGTACTGGTAGAAACGTAACGACGCGAAGCATTGGTCTTCCCTTTCAATCGTACGTTTCCTCTCCTGAAGGGCTTCTTGCTTGAGCCGTTTCATTTGTTTTGTTATCGGAAAAATATACTGATTCAAAGGGGTTATGACAATAGCGTCGTAGATGGCGCCCGCTAGAGAGCTTCGTAGGTGCCGGCTTCGCGTGCGCGGCATACTACCAATGCGTGTATTAAATCGATCGTCGGCGTGGCGACGTCAACCCGCCGGCCGAGCTCCTGAACCGCGGTTACCAACGCATCTATTTCCATCGGCCGGCCGCGTTCAAGGTCTTGCATCATCGAGGTTTTATGGGCGCCGACATCAGCGGCACCTTGCATTCGCTTGTCGACATCGATGGGAAAGCTGATGCCGAGTTTCTCAGCGATGGTTTGAGCTTCTATCATCATGGCGCGCGCCACCGTGCGCGTGGCGGGATCGGTGGCCATGGTTTCGAGCGTGGCATGGGTGAGCACGCTGATCGGGTTGAACGTCAAGTTGCCCCACAGCTTCATCCAAATTTCAGCTCGAATATTGGGCCTCACGGGGGCGCGAAACCCGGCCCCAACCAATATTTTCGCCAAGTGCTGAATACGCTCTGAACGGCTGCCATCGGGTTCACCGAGGGTGAAGCGGTCGCCGTCGACGTGCTGGATGACGCCGGGTTCGACAACCTCACAGGCCGGGTAAACGACACAGCCGATGGCCCGCTCGGGGCCCAACAAATCCCACAAGCGGCCGCCGGGGTCGACACTTTCGAGGCGGGTGTCCTGCAGCGGCCCTGGAAACGCATAGAAATACCACCACGGGACGCCATTAACCGCGAAGATGATCGCGGTATCAGGGCCAAGCAGCGGCTGCATCGGTTCGGCCATAGCGGCAATGGAATGCGCCTTGAGGGTGACGAACACGTAATCCTGGGGTCCGGCGTCGGCCGGGTCGTTGGTTGCGGTCGGGGTGGCGTGACGCTCCTCGCCGCCAATACGAAGCCGCAAACCATCTTTCTGCATCGCGGCGAGGTGCGGCCCGCGTGCGATCAGGGTGACATCTTCGCCCGCGAGACTGAGACCCGCCCCCAGGTAGCCCCCGATGGCGCCGGCTCCGACGATGCCTATTTTCACGCCGCCGGCTCCGCGCCTTCCGTCAATCCGAGCTTCTCGGCCAAACCGATGCGTTGCACTTTGCCGGTCGCTCCCTTGGGAATTTCATCAAGGATCAGCACCTTGCGAGGAACCTTAAAGTCGGCCAAGCGCTCAGATGCAAAGTCACGAATTTCGTTGCCTGTAACGGTCGCGCCGTCGTTGAGAACAACCGCTGCGCCAACTTCTTCCCCCAGTTTTGCATGCGGGATCGCGAACGTTACCACCTGCGCGACCGCGGGATGGTCGAGCAGGATTTCATCGACTTCGCGCGGCGATATCTTCTCGCCGCCGCGGTTGATGATTTCCTTCAGGCGCCCGGTGATCGTCAGATAGCCCTGGTCGTCGATCCGGCCTTGATCGCCGGTGCGGAACCAGCCGTTGGTGAACGCCTCGGCGTTGGCTTTGGGGTTGCTTTCATAGCCCAGCGTGACGTTGGGACCCTGGATGACGATTTCACCGATCTCACCGGCGGCCAGCAATTCGCCGGACTGGTCCATCACCGCAACGTCTGGACCGGCAGCGACCCCCACGGTGCCCGGCTTGCGCGGTTTGGGCGGTAACGGGTTGCTCGCCATCTGGTGCGCCGCTTCGGTCATGCCGTAGGATTCGATGACCGGTGCACTGAATACGTCCTCGAGATCGGCCATCACCTGCGGTGGCAGCGACGCGCTGGACGATCGAACGAAACGTAACGGCACCTTGTCGATGGTTCCCCCGTTGCGGCCGGCGCGGCTCAGAATCGCCTGATGCATGGTGGGGACGGCGGTGTACCAGGTTGGTACACACTCAGCCATCCAGCTGAAGAAGCGCAGCGCATTGAAGCCCGGCGTGCAGTGCACCGATGCCCCTGCACCCAAGCTCGATAGGGTCGCCGCGATAAGACCGTGGATGTGAAACAGCGGCATTACGTTGAGGCAGCGATCGCTCGCGGCGAGCTGGAGTGTGGTGCGAATATTGGCAGCCGAGGCGCAGATGTTGGCATGGGTCAACGGCACTATTTTCGGGCGCGATGTTGTGCCCGAAGTATGCAGAACCAGCGCTTCGTCGTCGGGCTCTGCGAGGCCGGTTGGTTTCGCAGCTATTCCAGTTCGGCCCGACAGCGTGAACGAGCCGGCGGGCGCGTTGGCGGTCGTGTTGAGTTCTAGGATCGGGATATTGCGCTCGCGTGCGACGTCGAGGGCGGGCGAGGTTGATCCGCTATCGATGATCAAAGCCTTGGCGTTGAGGTCGGAGAGGTAAAAATCTAACTCGTCCTTGCGATAAGCAGGATTGAGCGGGGCCGTGCTACAGCCGCTGGCAACCGCAACAAAGCTAGCCGCCATTTCGGGGCCGTTGGGCAGCACGATGGCAATGCGATCGCCGCGGCCCAAGCCCAAACCGTTGAGCGTTTCTACGGTGCGCGCCGCGAGTGCTTTAAGACCAGCAAAATCCAACGGCGTGCGTTCGGGTGCCCCGATCGACGGGTCACGATCGGCGCCCGTACGCAACAACTCGAACATCGTCCTACTTGCCATCATCGCCGTTGCCATGAGCCCTGCTCGTCGTTAGTTGCTGCGTTGTTTTGGGGCGTGCGGATGGCGGGCGACATAGCACAAATTACGATGACGTCACAGGGACTGGTCGCCAAATGGGGTATTCCGCGATCCCATCCGACGTATCCGCTCCGGACACAGCGGTAGATCGCTTAGCCTTTTACGTGCGCAACTCGACCGGCGGGGTGGATCCGATGAAGGCGTCGGTTCGCGACGTCGTGGCCTCGTAGGCGGCGATCCCGCGTTCGAACGCGTTGGTGGAGGCTCGTGGTGCGGATTGTTGGCCCAGAACCTGGGCGACAAAAACGCTAGACGGTGACACCAAGGCGTCGTCGATTGAGTCGGTATCGGCGCCAGCGTTAGGGAAGGGGATAACTTTCCCACGATTTCGGCCGGCCGTATCGCTTTCGACCTGCGGCCGCCCGCGTTTGGCTATCGGTGGATTAGGCGTACGTCGGGGGTCACGCACCAACCGTTCGCTTTGCGGAAGTCGGGCGCGTAGTTGTTCCTGCTGTTGCCGCCCAAACTCTTCGGACGGTTGCACCAAAGCGGGAACAGTCGGTGCCGTAGGTGACGTTGGCGGCGCCTCCGAACCGCCAGCGCGGCAATCGTCGTCACGGCAAGTTCTCCCCAGTGAGCCGAACCTTACGGCCCTGTCGGTAAAGTTTTTGTTAAGAGTCCGACTCGAAACTCTATGTTTGATAACAGTACCTTGCGAGCCGCCTTGTGAGGAGTCGGATGTTGGCGACAAGAATCCATGCCTGTGCGGAGGCGATTGATTTCTCCCAATCCTTGGCCAGTCGACGGCATCGGTTGAGCCAGGCGAAGGTCCTCTCGACGACCCATCGTCTGGGCAGGAGCTCGAAGCCCTGGGCGGTGTCTGAGCGCTTGATGATCTCGAGCTTCCAGCGGCCGATGTCCTCAAGGGCGCCCTCGAGTTTCGGTCCCGCGTAGGCGGCGTCGGCGAAGAGGTGACGCAGCCGGGGGAAGCGATGACGGATCGATTTGAGGACCTCGGGCGCGCCGTCGCGGTCCTGGATATCGGCTGCGTGCACGATCAGGCCGACCAGCAGGCCGAGTGTATCGGTGACGATGTGACGCTTGCGGCCCTTGATCTTCTTGCCCGCGTCATAGCCCCGAACACCACCGCTTTCCGTGGTTTTCACGCTCTGGCTGTCGATCACCCCGGCGCTCGGGCCGGCCTCGCGTCCTTCCAGCTCCCGGGCCGCCATGACCAGGTAATGGTTGATGCTCTCCAGCAGGCCGTTGGAGCGCCAGTCGTAGAAATAGCGCTGGACCGTGGAAGGCGGAGGGAAGTCGTTCGGCAACATCGCCCACTGGCAGCCCGTCGAGGCCATGTACATGACCGCATCCATGACATGGCGCAGGTCCGTCGTCCTCGGCCGGCCGATCTTCTTGCGCGGCGGCATGAGCGGCGCGATCAACGCCCACTCTCGATCCGTCAGGTCGCTTGCGTAGCGCCCGCCACGGCGCTCATAATTCGGGCGAGTGATTTCGGTCCACATGTTGTGCCTCCTCGTTTGCTTTGACACAACCGAGTAAGCCACAACCGACTGAAATCACTCAACTAGTTTCGGGTTGGCCTCTAAGAGTCCGACTCGAAACTCTATGTTTGATAACAGTACCTTGCGAGCCGCCTTGTGAGGAGTCGGATGTTGGCGACAAGAATCCATGCCTGTGCGGAGGCGATTGATTTCTCCCAATCCTTGGCCAGTCGACGGCATCGGTTGAGCCAGGCGAAGGTCCTCTCGACGACCCATCGTCTGGGCAGGAGCTCGAAGCCCTGGGCGGTGTCTGAGCGCTTGATGATCTCGAGCTTCCAGCGGCCGATGACCTCAAGGGCGCCCTCGAGTTTCGGTCCCGCGTAGGCGGCGTCGGCGAAGAGGTGACGCAGCCGGGGGAAGCGATGACGGATCGATTTGAGGACCTCGGGCGCGCCGTCGCGGTCCTGGATATCGGCTGCGTGCACGATCAGGCCGACCAGCAGGCCGAGTGTATCGGTGACGATGTGACGCTTGCGGCCCTTGATCTTCTTGCCCGCGTCATAGCCCCGAACACCACCGCTTTCCGTGGTTTTCACGCTCTGGCTGTCGATCACCCCGGCGCTCGGGCCGGCCTCGCGTCCTTCCAGCTCCCGGGCCGCCATGACCAGGTGATGGTTGATGCTCTCCAGCAGGCCGTTGGAGCGCCAGTCGTAGAAATAGCGCTGGACCGTGGAAGGCGGAGGGAAGTCGTTCGGCAACATCGCCCACTGGCAGCCCGTCGAGGCCATGTACATGACCGCATCCATGACATGGCGCAGGTCCGTCGTCCTCGGCCGGCCGATCTTCTTGCGCGGCGGCATGAGCGGCGCGATCAACGCCCACTCTCGATCCGTCAGGTCGCTTGCGTAGCGCCCGCCACGGCGCTCATAATTCGGGCGAGTGATTTCGGTCCACATGTTGTGCCTCCTCGTTTGCTTTGACACAACCGAGTAAGCCACAACCGACTGAAATCACTCAACTAGTTTCGGGTTGGCCTCTAAGAGTCCGACTCGAAACTCTATGTTTGATAACAGTACCTTGCGAGCCGCCTTGTGAGGAGTCGGATGTTGGCGACAAGAATCCATGCCTGTGCGGAGGCGATTGATTTCTCCCAATCCTTGGCCAGTCGACGGCATCGGTTGAGCCAGGCGAAGGTCCTCTCGACGACCCATCGTCTGGGCAGGAGCTCGAAGCCCTGGGCGGTGTCTGAGCGCTTGATGATCTCGAGCTTCCAGCGGCCGATGTCCTCAAGGGCGCCCTCGAGTTTCGGTCCCGCGTAGGCGGCGTCGGCGAAGAGGTGACGCAGCCGGGGGAAGCGATGACGGATCGATTTGAGGACCTCGGGCGCGCCGTCGCGGTCCTGGATATCGGCTGCGTGCACGATCAGGCCGACCAGCAGGCCGAGTGTATCGGTGACGATGTGACGCTTGCGGCCCTTGATCTTCTTGCCCGCGTCATAGCCCCGAACACCACCGCTTTCCGTGGTTTTCACGCTCTGGCTGTCGATCACCCCGGCGCTCGGGCCGGCCTCGCGTCCTTCCAGCTCCCGGGCCGCCATGACCAGGTGATGGTTGATGCTCTCCAGCAGGCCGTTGGAGCGCCAGTCGTAGAAATAGCGCTGGACCGTGGAAGGCGGAGGGAAGTCGTTCGGCAACATCGCCCACTGGCAGCCCGTCGAGGCCATGTACATGACCGCATCCATGACATGGCGCAGGTCCGTCGTCCTCGGCCGGCCGATCTTCTTGCGCGGCGGCATGAGCGGCGCGATCAACGCCCACTCTCGATCCGTCAGGTCGCTTGCGTAGCGCCCGCCACGGCGCTCATAATTCGGGCGAGTGATTTCGGTCCACATGTTGTGCCTCCTCGTTTGCTTTGACACAACCGAGTAAGCCACAACCGACTGAAATCACTCAACTAGTTTCGGGTTGGCCTCTAAGACCATTTGGGCGTCGACTTTGCGTGCATCGGTACCAAGCCGACGTAGGTGCTCATGTCGTGGTCACTTATGCCATCCGGACCCAATTCGCCAAGATCATCTATACGACCCTTGACCCGGTCTAAGAATTGCGCCCAGAACCCAATGTCTGTTTCCATCGTCTTTTCGCTCGTGAAATAGATCATCTTACCCACATGCCGGTAGTTGAGCGCGCGCGGCGGCACGCGCGTAACAACGTCGTTGTTATTCACGAATCGGTAGGTTCCGGTCATCGTGTCTGAATTGGAAGATCTGGCGAAATCCTGGTCGCCAGTGCGCGGGTGGCCGAATGTGTACAGCCCGTAGACCGGCTTATCCTCTTCGAATCGCAGCTTAGCAACAGCGATGGTCGCTAGGGCCGCACTCAGGCTGTGGCCCGTAAACCAAAGCGCCTGTGGCCGATCGGTGTTGTCCTGGAACGCTGTGATACGCTCCCTCAGACCGGGCCAAATGCGCGCGACTCCTTCGTAGAATCCATTGTGGACACGCCCGCCCAGACCGTTCACGAGTGCGATATCAACATCAGTTAGCCAGTCACGCAAACGATCAGGCTCGGTGCCGCGAAAGGAAACGATGATCTTCTCGTCGTCACCGGCAACGAAGACCTCGCTCCCGCGCGCCTCGAAAAAATCGAACTTTTCGAATCTCCACTTTTGGATGTTGGTCTGAATCGTTGCCTCGGGCTCGTAAGCAAGATTGGCCATCGCCGCAAGGCACAATGCGTTGTTGCCGTTGTAGGCAGTTGTGTGGCTGGCAAATGGATGATCCCCGGGATCATATTGATAGTCTCGTTGCTCGCTCATCTGTGCACATCCCTACGTAAATCTGGGCGATCGGATCACACGCGACCGAAACCGTGTAACACGCCACCGATCCTCACAGTCTAGCCAAAGCGCGCATCGCTTCCTCCAACATATTTAGCGCCGCTGCTTTTGGCCGCGAAAGTGCTGGAATCGCACCTTGTCGTTGATGTCGTTCGCAAAGGGCTTTGGCGTGCTTTGGCGAGCGCGAACGACGCCGAACATCTGTGGACTGGAGGCAGCGCCGCGGATTGGTGATCCCAGAGCGTTTCAGCAGGCTTGCATTAACCACGCAATTCACGCCGCCTCAAACTTTCGCGCAGCGCCGCAAAGCTACCGCTAGCCAGGAGCCCGACTCCACTGCCGAGAACGGCAGAAAGCCATATCAAACTGATCTCACGCGACGCTTGGAGCCGGGGATCGATGACTGACACAAGAACGTCGGTAAAAATATCAGTCTCCACGCCATCATCGACTTTGAACGTCAGGTATTGGCCCTGATTGTTCGTCCTGATCGCGTTGATTGCGGGGACTGTGAAGTCTAGTTTCTCATTAGTACCGAAAGCGACTTCCACGAAATGGAACGTACCCAGCTTATCGCCGAATCCTGAGGTCCCAAAACTTGTAGATAGTTGATATCCGAGTGCCGTTTGCGTCAGTGCGTCGTTCGCTATGAAGCGAAGTGTTCCACCGAAATCTGGAACGGTCTTCGCCTCTACGACAAATGTCGCGAGCCCTTCGTCCTTGTCCCAGCCAACCGCCGAAACCGGCAGCTTTCTATATTCCGAGCGATGGACGCCATCGATTCGCTGCGAATGTGTAAGCTGTGTCAGTCTTTTGTTAACGGTTATTGAAAGGCGCTTGCAGCTATCGGCGAAGGATCGCCAATTCACGAAGTGCAGTTCGACCGCGACAGCGTTGTTGTCGCTTCGGCGAAGTGACATTAACGGCTCTCGAGGCTCCCAACAGTCCTCGTATAGTATATTTATGCTGAGTTTTCGGCCTGGCCCCGTCCTTTCGTCTAGAAGGCCGAACAAAAGCCACGCGGGCAAGGCAATCATGATCAGGCCAACAATCGCGGTAGCAACCTCTACGAAAAGAAGTAACCGATCTCGATCCATCGATGCCTGTTTCCGTCCGCAGATCCACCAATGCCTATGAACGTCCGCGCCCACCGCTCCTGCGCACCCCAGCGTATGCGAGCGAGTTAGGACGTACTAACGAAACAGCCCGCATATCGATGCAAGTCATTCCAGACGCAAGTTTATACGACGATAGCTCAACGCTTCAGCAATATGCGCCCGGCGCACCGCCGCGACACCGTCGAGGTCGGCCAGCGTGCGGGCGACCCGGAGCACCCGATGGTAGCCGCGCGCCGATAATTTGAGGCGGTCGGTCGCCTCGGTCAGTAGGCGCACGCCGTCATCGTCGGGTGTTGCGACCGCCGCCAGGAGATCACCATCGGCCTCGGCGTTGGTGCGGATCGGGGGCTCGTCATCTGCCGTCGCGCCGTAGCGTTGCCGTTGGATCTCGCGCGCGGCCGCAACCCGGGCTGCCACCTCGGCGCTGCCCTCGGCCGGCGGCGGCAGGCTGAGATCGACGGCCTCAACCGCGCCGACTTCGACATGAAGGTCGATGCGATCGAACATCGGGCCGGAGATCTTGCTCTGGTATTCGATGCCGCATTTGGGCGCCCGGCCGCAGCCTTGGGCGGGATCATCGAGGTAGCCGCAGCGGCATGGGTTCATCGCCGCGACCAATTGCACGCGTGCCGGGTAGGTCACATGCGCATTGGCGCGCGACACCGTTATGCGTCCGCTTTCAAGCGGCTGGCGCAGCGCTTCGAGCGCGTTGCGGGCAAATTCGGGCAGCTCGTCGAGGAACAGGACGCCGAGATGAGCCAGCGTCACCTCACCCGGCTTGGCCTGTTGGCCACCGCCCACCAGCGCGGCCAGTGAGGCCGAGTGGTGGGGGTCGCGAAACGGACGCTGGCGCGTGAGCTGGCCGCCTCGGATCGATCCGGCCACGCTCTGGATCATACTCACTTCGAGCGTTTCAGCCGCATCCAGCGGCGGTAGAATACCGGCGAGGCGCGCCGCCAGCATCGACTTGCCGGCGCCCGGCGGACCAATCATCAGCAGATTGTGACCGCCGGCCGCCGCCACTTCGAGCGCACGTTTGGCAATCTCCTGGCCCTTGATGTCCGACAAATCGGCGACCGCGACAGGTTCACGGGCCAGTGACTTCTGCGGCTGCGGCAACAGCTGGGTGCCCTTGAGATGATTGATCAGCGATAGGATGTCGGGTGCGGCGAGGATGTCGATCGCGCCCGCCCACGGGGCCTCACCGCCGGACGCGGCCGGGCAAATCAATCCGCGATGACCCGCCGCGGCGTTGATCGCTGCCAGCAAGACGCCGGCCACCGGCGCGATCGTTCCGTCCAAGCCGAGTTCACCGAGCGCGCAATAGTCGCCGAGATCGTCGGCCGCCACCACGTCCATATCGACCAGCAGCCCGAGCGCAATCGGCAGATCGTAGTGGCTGCCCTCCTTGGCCAGGCTGGCCGGCGCCAGGTTGACGGTGATCCGTTTGGGCGGCAGCGACAGGCCGACAGCGCTCAGCGCGGCCCGGACGCGTTCGCGCGATTCGGCCACCGCCTTGTCGGGCAAGCCGACGATCGTGAAGGCCGGTAAGCCTGCGCTCATCTGCACCTGAACGTCGACATCAACCACGTCGATTCCCCGGAACGCGACCGTGTTGACGTGCGCCACCATCGTGGCGCTCAGTTTTTCTGGGCGATGTAGCTGAAGGCGCGGTGCGGTGCGACGAGGTAGTCGCCGGCGAAGCGTTTCACGAGTTCCTCGGCCAGCATGCCATCAAGCTTGGCACAGTCGCTGGCCGTGAAACTTTCGGCCAACCTGCGTCCGACATAGCCGCGCCATCCGGCGTGAGTAAACACCACGTCGACGTCGTGCAGAAAGGTTTGATGCTCACCAAATCCGGCGCCCCGCACACTCGGATACCAATTGCTGTAAAGGCCGTTGGTGCCACCGATCCGCCAGTCCGGATCGATCTCGACGATCAGGTTTTCGGTCGCTTCGACCACATTGCGGGGCAGCGACTGCCAGGCGTAGTGGGCGATCATCAGATGGCACCGCGGCCGCAACACGCGGTGGGCCTCAGCTGCGGCCGCGTCGCCGTCAAACGCGTGCCAGCTTTGCCCGGCAATCACCAGATCACGTGAACCATCATCGAGGCCGGTTTGTTCAGCGGTGGCTTTGGTGTAGTGCACGTTTGGGTTTTCGGGCGATTCGACGCCGCGCGCCTGATCGAGCATGGCGCTATCGGAATCAATGGCGATCACATTGGCACCATGGCGCGCCAATCCGCGTGCGATCTCACCGCGTCCGGTGCCGAGGTCGAGCGCTTCGCGGCGTGGTCCGACCAGGTCGAGGGCGAGATGGAGGCGTTCGAAATAGGAGGGCGGGAAGCCTTTGATGTGGTTGGCTTTATCGGGCGTTGCTTGGTCGGGCTGATAAGCCAATGCCTTAGCCCCAGTGACGCCCGGTGCCGCCAACCAGGGCGACGACCAATCCCAGCACCAAATTGGTCGCGACGATCATCCGGATCTGGTTGAGCGCCTGGCCGGCGCTTGCAAAATCGTCCGCCGCAAGGGCGCGGCGAAACCGGGCATAGGGTGCAAAATAGAGATGCAGGAAGATCACCACCATGACCAGACCAAGGCCCTGCATGATGTGCACGTCGATGCCGACCACGGCAAAGCCGCCAAGTTCGATCAGCACCATCCAATAACCGCTGGCCAACAGCACCACGATCGCGATCCACACCCATTTGAAGAAACGCGCGAACACACGCCCCCACAGTTTGAGCCGCTCCGGCGGTGCTTCAATACCGCCAATCGACGGTCGCAAGACTTGGTAGGCGAAAAACATGCCACCGACCCAGATCACGGCAGCCAAAACATGCAGGCCTTTGGTAACGATCATCATAATCGTTTCAGGCATCATCACGGCTGACTCCTCTTCGTCGTTTAGCTCGGCGCTAGACTGGCGGTTTGCGACGCTCATCGCTGTAGAAGCGCTGTTCGATCGCGTCCCAGATATCTGCTTCGAGGGCGGTGCCGTCGAAGCGGTTGACCTCCTGCAGGCCGGTCGGCGAGGTCACGTTGATCTCGGTCAGGTAGTCGCCGATCACGTCGATGCCGGCGAAAATCAAACCGTGCCTCACGAGCGCCGGCCCGATCGCTTCGCAGATCTCCAGGTCGCGCGTCGACATCTCAATCTTCTCGGGCCGCCCGCCAACGTGCATATTCGAGCGCGCTTCGCCCTCGGCCGGAACCCGATTGACGGCACCGGCCGCCTTGCCATCGATCAATATGATGCGCTTGTCGCCTGCACGCACATCAGGCACGTAGCGCTGCACCACGATCGGCTCGCGATAAAACTCACTGAACAATTCGATCAATGAATTGAGATTGTCGCTGTCCGGCGAGATGTGAAACACCCCGGCGCCGCCATTGCCGTAAAGCGGTTTGACGATGATATCGCCATATTCGCTACGGAACGCCTTGATTTCATCGATGTTACTGGTGATCAGCGTCGGCGGCATGATGTCGACGAAGTGGGTAACGAAGAGTTTCTCGGGTGCGTTACGAACCTCGGCCGGGTCGTTGACGACCAAGGTTTCCGGATGGATCCGCTCCAATAGATGGGTCGCGGTTATGTAAGCCATATCGAACGGGGGATCCTGGCGCATCAGCACCACATCGAGCGTCGCCAGATCGAGATTTTCCGGCTCGCCCAGGGTGGCGTGATCGCCCGGCTCACGGCGCACCACCAGCGCTCGCGCGTGCGCATATACGCGGCCGTTCTTCAGCGATAGATCCTTAGGCAGGTAGTGATAGAGCTGGTGGCCCCGGCGCTGCGCCTCCAGCGCCAAGACAAAGGTTGAATCGGCGTCGATGTCGATCGCCTCGATGGGATCCATTTGGATGGCAACGGCAAGGCTCATGGGCGGTTAACCAATTAGCGATTCGGAAAGAGTTCGGTCATCGGGGCGGGGGGCGGGGGAATGTGAGGACGCGCGCGGGCCGCGCGGTCGTTACCGGCGCCGCAAACCCGCGGTTCAATTCAGGTTGCGCTGCAGGCGCTGCAGCAGCCGCGCCGCATCGTTACGCGTCGCGCTATCGGGCGCCCGCTCGAAATAGGTCTCCGCGAGCTTGACCGCACGGCGCACCTCGCCAACCTGGAACGACGTTACGCTGGCATCGCGCCACAGGGGGACGTGGTCGGGGGCAAACAAAAGCATACGGCCGACGATCTCGTGCGCGCGATTGAAATCGCCATCGCGAATCGCCCGCGATTTGATGTTGTTCTGCAGCCTGAGCAGCACTTGCCGATCGTCGACCGCATCAAAATAGCCGCGCTCGAGTTCAGCATCATCGCCGGCGACCCGTTTGAGCAGCTCGCGTAACTCGTCCGCCTCCAACGACCGTCCATCATGGAATGGATCAATCACCTGACGGTCGCCATCGGCATCGAGACGAATCAGGAAATGCATCGGAAAGTTAAGACCGGCCGCCTGCCAGCCTTGCGCCCGCGCGGCGTGGATATAGAGGATACTAAGCGCCACCGGCAGTCCGCGCCGGCGCCGAATGACGCGAATCAAATCGGCATTTTGTGTGTCTTCGTAGGTTTCGCTGTCGCCGCGATAGTCGAATCGTTCGCAAAAGGTGTGCGCCAGCGCCCGCGCAGGCGGGTCGCCGGCAACCGCGGCTTGCTGGGTCTCCGAGGCCAATTCATCGAGATGCGCAAGATAGGGGTCCAGCGCTTCGCCGCCGTGATCGAGCGCCGCAAGCGCGAGCGCCGCGGGCGCCAGGTCGATGATCTCGCCCGGCGCTGTCGCGAGCTCTTTCAGATAGTCTTCGTGCTCACCCTGATCCATTCTCAGGCCTTGCGGCGGGGATCATCCTTGAGCAACACATGGCTGATCACTTTCTTAACGCCCTTCACGTTGCGCGCGTGGTTTACAAGCTTTTCGTGCTCAACCTCGGTCCGCGCGATACCGAACAGATAGACGATAGCGTTAACCGTCGTGAGGGTGAAGTTAATCGCGTAAATATCGCGATCAGAGAGCATCTTGAAACGCAGCTGCGCGGTGATTGATGCGTCCTTGACAAAACTGCTGGCATCACCGGGTTGTGCGATCTGAAGCTCATTCAAAACCTCGTTGACGCCCTTCACCTTCCAAGCGAGTTCGGCGGCGCTGTCGCGGTCGGATTGCGATGGCACCACGCCGGTCAGCAGAACCCGGCCCTCGACCACGTCGAGGTTGGTTTTCGCAAACAGGACCTCGCTTTTTCGCAGCAATTTTTCGTTGACCTGAAACTGTATCGACGTGTCGTCGACAGCGCTGCCGATCGAGCGCTCCTGTGCGACGGCAATTCCCGTGCTCGCGCCGGCGCCAATCGCCGCGCCAACACAGCCGCTCAAGGCCAGCGACGCAAGGAGCACGAAACAAGTCGAAATCAATACGGACGGCTTGGTGGTGTAGCGTTGGTTCATATTTCGGAGTCTCCCGGGTGTCTTTGAGAGTGCTGAGCTTCCGGAAAGCTATCCAGCGATTGGGGCAAATTAGGGGCGCCACGCATCGACGATATGAAGCGGCCAGCGCCATGGTACCACGGCAATTATGTCGAAGCGCACCGTATGTTCTGCCAAATTGGGGTGGGCGGTAAGGAATCCGGTCGCGCTTTTTTCGATCCGCCGACGCTGTTTGAGGGCGATCGCCTCGAGGGCGACCGCACGGCCGGTACGGGCCTTCACTTCGACAAAGGCGACCACGCGTCCGCGCTGGGCAACGATATCAATTTCGCCAAACGGGTTGCGATAGCGCTGCGCGAGGATGTGATAACCACGTAGGCGCAACCACCACACGCACCAGGCTTCGGCCCGCAAGCCCCGTCGATAGGC
>CBDCYR010000010.1:0-52705 GCA_965224275.1 Alphaproteobacteria bacterium
TCGCACCTTTATGCGCCGGAAGAAGGCGTTGCGCACGGTCACGATATCCGCGCCGGGCATGTCGATTTCCCGCTCGCTCTCAGCCTTGGTCGGCTGGTAGTCGCGCGGCGGGAGCGTGATCTCAAGTTTCTCCGGGATGTTCTTCCGGCGGCGAGGCTTGGGCGCGGTGGTTTTGGTCATTGGTTCTTCTCGTTGTCTGGTAGATTGTATTTTCCCATCATACAACCCGACTCATCGTCGTCGATAAGCTGACCCACGACGCTAGCGGTCCCCGTGGACTCGGGAGTCAATCTGGCTATTATCGCGCCCGACGAAATGAGCTCCGCCCGCTGGCACGGGCGGAGCTCTTAAACCCACGATAAGGAGGGCTCATCGTGGATCAAATTGACGCCGAGTTACAGGACATAGCTAAAAATCTTTCGAGGCAACTCAAACAGCAAGTGCCGCACCTTGAGCATAAGGTTGAGGAGCTTGAAAAACAAAAGTCGGCGATAGTATCGGATCTCGATTCTGCGCGCCGTAGTGAACATCTTGCGTCCCAATATCGCGTCTATGTCAACGGGGGGGAACGGTGCTGTCCTCACTGTTGGGTCACTACGGGAAACACCGTGATCATCAACCCTATCCCCGGAGATACCGACGTCGACCGCTTTCAGTGTGGGGGCTGCGGGCGTCATTTCGTTGGCCACGGATGAGGCGGGGTGCGCATTTGATGGGATAGGCATTCTAAATCTCCACTAACAACAAGAAGGAGGATTCTCATGAGCGATAACGACGACATTTTTGCCCGCCCCGCCACACTTGAAGAATGGAGGGAAAATCCGCTTAAGGTTAGGGATTACGAGTTGGTCGAGGCCACTGACTCGAAGCTAGAATCTTATCGCCTAAGTCTGACGCTGAAAGCCCAAGTTCATCCAGAGATTCTTGATAAGTGCGGGGACGACGGGAAGTTTCTTTTCGAGTTCGACCGTAGCGATTTGATTGCAATGGCCTGTGACATTCTGGGCAAACTCGATCCTGTGACGAATGAGCAGGTTCTTGAGAAGATTCGGAATTTGGTTGCACCACAAAACACCTCGGGTTAGGGTTCCAAGGTGCTTCTCCGCCATCTCGACTAGCTCCGGCAGGGCTCAGAGACGGCAGGACCGATGATTTGACGGTGGCTTCAGTCGGCCACCAGCTCACTGTATTGCAACCGTTTGCCGTTCATTCCTCGCACGATAGCAGCCATCTGGTCAAGCGTGCCGGAGGATCGGTCGTTATGGCGACCGGCGAACTCGCCAACGTAGCGGTTAAGGTGCTTCTCGCTCATGTGGTGGTAGGTGCCGTGGTAGCCGCGCTTGAGAAGCGCCCAAAACGACTCGATCCCGTTGGTGTGAGCCATCCCGTTCACATACTCGCTAATGCTGTGCTTCACGGTTTCGTGCTCGAACGGCATTCCCTGATATCCACCGTGGTCGTCGGTGTAGACCGTCGCGCCTTTCGCTGCATGATCGCCGACGAAACCCTGAAGCGTCTTGGCGTCCGTGTTGCCCACGACGGCGGCGCTCACGTGGTTCGTCTCGCGATCCTTGGCGCCAACAACGATCGCCTTGCCGACCGCGCCCCGTCCAGCCTTCAGCTTCTTGTGGCCGTGCTTGTTCTTTTCCTTCCCGCCGACGAAGGTTTCGTCGACCTCGACCGGACCGGCAAACGGACCCACCTCAGCCTCAAACACCTTGCGCAGCCGGTGCAGCATGAACCACGCGGCCTTCTGGCCGATGCCAAGCTCGCGGTGGAGTTTCATGCTTGAGATGCCCTTGATGTTGGTCGTGAACAGGTAGATACCGACCGCCCACACGCGATACTTGAGGTTTGATCCCTCCATGACCGTTCCGGTCTTGAGGGAAAACATGGGCTTGTCCTCGCAGTCGCGGCAACGATGCGTCATGGTTTTGTGCTTGATGTTGGATTGGACGTTCACCGAACCGCAATGCGGGCAGTACGGGCCACCATGCCAGCGCTGCTCTGCAATCCACGCCTTGGCATTTTCCTCGTCGCCGAACATATCGGCGACCTCCAATAGCGTCATACCTTTTCGGTAGTGCTTGCCCGGTGCGCTCTGTGCCATAACCCAACCCCTTCGGTGTGACTAAAAGGTGGGGATTGGAGGGGCGGATTTCAACCTTTAAATGTGACTATTCGATATAATTCCCATTTTTTTAGCCAATTGTGGACATAGAAAAGGCGGCTTGAAGGCCGCCGGAACACATGGCTGACCGTAGACGCTAGGCCTCCTTGCGCTTCCGCCGACTGGCGAAGCCGAATCCGACGAAACTGGCGAGTCCTGTAATCAGCAGTGGTAGGGCCGCTGGCACCGGGATCACTCCGGGCCCGCATTGGTTCAGGCGGACGTCGTTGAGGTTGATCTTGCCGGCGATCGCTTGCGTGCAGCCCTGGACATTGTTCCAGTTGATCTCGCCAACGGACATTTCCGGCAAACCCTCCTTATGGCCAAAGAGGCTCCAGAAGGCCACGCCGTTAACAATGGCGTTGTTGACGTTGAAGTGCTCACCGTTGGTGGTATTCAAACTCGCAAAAACCAATTGGTTCAGACTTCCCAAACCTGATCCTGCCAAAATGTTGGATTGCGACACCTTGAAGTTCTTGCCGTCCGGAATGCGGAAAATGGCGAACGCGTCCGATGGGCCATCGATCACCCAGTTGACGAAATTCACATTGATGTCGCCGTCTGCTGTTACGTCAATGACGTTTAGAGGCCAACCCGAAACTAGTTGAGTGATTTCAGTCGGTTGTGGCTTACTCGGTTGTGTCAAAGCAAACGAGGAGGCACAACATGTGGACCGAAATCACTCGCCCGAATTATGAGCGCCGTGGCGGGCGCTACGCAAGCGACCTGACGGATCGAGAGTGGGCGTTGATCGCGCCGCTCATGCCGCCGCGCAAGAAGATCGGCCGGCCGAGGACGACGGACCTGCGCCATGTCATGGATGCGGTCATGTACATGGCCTCGACGGGCTGCCAGTGGGCGATGTTGCCGAACGACTTCCCTCCGCCTTCCACGGTCCAGCGCTATTTCTACGACTGGCGCTCCAACGGCCTGCTGGAGAGCATCAACCATCACCTGGTCATGGCGGCCCGGGAGCTGGAAGGACGCGAGGCCGGCCCGAGCGCCGGGGTGATCGACAGCCAGAGCGTGAAAACCACGGAAAGCGGTGGTGTTCGGGGCTATGACGCGGGCAAGAAGATCAAGGGCCGCAAGCGTCACATCGTCACCGATACACTCGGCCTGCTGGTCGGCCTGATCGTGCACGCAGCCGATATCCAGGACCGCGACGGCGCGCCCGAGGTCCTCAAATCGATCCGTCATCGCTTCCCCCGGCTGCGTCACCTCTTCGCCGACGCCGCCTACGCGGGACCGAAACTCGAGGGCGCCCTTGAGGACATCGGCCGCTGGAAGCTCGAGATCATCAAGCGCTCAGACACCGCCCAGGGCTTCGAGCTCCTGCCCAGACGATGGGTCGTCGAGAGGACCTTCGCCTGGCTCAACCGATGCCGTCGACTGGCCAAGGATTGGGAGAAATCAATCGCCTCCGCACAGGCATGGATTCTTGTCGCCAACATCCGACTCCTCACAAGGCGGCTCGCAAGGTACTGTTATCAAACATAGAGTTTCGAGTCGGACTCTTAGACCCGACTCAAGCGTTGTCGTGTAGATTGAACAATTGTTGGGATCGTCGCACGCGCCGCTGACGACCCCATTCTCGCCTGGTTGGAGCGACCCGCCGCCGAGATCGATTATTTGAGTAGCCGGTCCGAGACTTGCAATCTCCGACTTTACCGCTGCTAGTTCATTGTTCAGCTCCGTAAAGTCAACATCGCCGACGACGCCAATCCCGGGACCTAGCTTGGATGCGTTTGGGATGGGAACGGTCCATTGGTTGCCCTCAATGTCGTTAGGGTAGCCGGGTAGATTGTAGGCGGAATTTGAGACGCCTTGAGAGCACTCACTGGCCCCGTCCGCGCAATAAACCCCGGCTTCGCCGAAGGTGCGATAGTTGCCCTCGGCATAAACGCCCATGCCTGAGTAGTCGAACTTCCCACTGGAATTGGTGATTGCGGCCTGGCCATCATAAGTGATGCCGGTCGGAACTGCCTGCGCGTTACCGGGTAATATCGGCTGACTGTCCTGCAGGTCCGGTCCAAGAAATTCGTTGCTCGGCGCCGGAACCGGGGCCTGGATCGCACCGACCTCGAAACTACTGTTGTGGACCGCGATGGCTTCGCTGAAAGGACCAGTGCCAATAAGTAGGAAGTTGGAGATGTCGGAGTTGTTGAAGATCGTCGTCGCATGGCTCACCGGCGCAAGGACCACGCTGCCAAGAACGATTGCACCGGCGATCGCCATGCGGCTACCTGCCAGGGCCGTCAACCGTTTTGGTAGCCCTCTTACTGCTTGCGCGAATTTCACAGCACCAAGCCTTGAGCACACTACGGGCACTGCCCGTCCATTACCCAAGGGTAGTAGATGCGCCTTCAACTATCATTGGCGCATCGGAGATACTCATTGGCGAATCGGAGATACTCATTATGGAGTGCGGGTATACCCTACGTAGAAACCGCTCTTTCGGACCGCTCCCTTAATCCGCTGTTGAAGTCCTACAAATGTCGTATTTGGGTCTAGAAGTTGCCGAACCGGGCACCTCCTAAGAACGGCAGCTTTAGGTCTGCCACCTAAACCGACATTCTTAGACCGAATGTCCAGTTTACCCTCACCTCCGATCGTAGTTCGAGGTAGCCCAAATGGGGTATTTTTAGCCAAAGGGCGACATTCGGCAGAACGAAGAAGGGCGGCCCGAAGACCGCCTTTGGTGTGCGTCCCTTGTCGTGCGTGAAAGCCGGTAGCAGGCTGCGAAAATTTACCGCCCGCACGCGACCGGCTTGGTGCTTAGCTCGACGCCGGGATCGTGACGAAATCGGCGTAACGCCCCCACAGGGTCGGCGCCAATCCATTTGGGCCTTTCAGGTCGGCCGGTAGCATCAGTCGCCGCGGCTCGTCGGTTATCGAGATGGTGCCGGCACGGAACAAACAGGACAGCGCCCGCCCGTCGAGCCTGCATGAGTCGGAGCGTGCCGTGCTCTCGTCGCTCCAGGAAAGTTCGATCGACGGCGCGCCGGCAGCGGTTACGGCAACCGAGAAGTGAACGCGGATGCGGGCGGTCCCGCCCGTCTCAGCGATCGGCGGCCAATCGACATGGGTTATGCGCGGCGCTTCGTCGTAAAGACCGCGCTCCAGGTGGACGTAAAACGTGGTCCGCGGTGCGCCGTCTTCGAGTGCACCGATATCAGGTCGGCCGGACCCGTGCTCATCGCATGACGCCGTACCGAACGCATCGACGCGAACGACGCAACCGGCGGCGTCTGCTAGCTCGGGTCTTAGAAGGGCGAAATCGCCCGCCCACGGCTTTGCGAAGATCCTCTGCGGCCAAGGAACGGGAATGCCCTCGACGCCATAGCCTGTAGCACGGAGGTTGACCGGGAAATCGCGATGGTTGCTAAGGTCGAAGCGGAAATCGAAACCTGGACGCCACGGCAGGAAGTTTCTAAAAAACGGTTTTTTCGCATCCGACGCCGAACATGCGCCGTTGTTCAAATCACGACGACGGCAATACTCAACGGCGTTGTTCCAATGCGATAGTTCCTTCACCACGCCCTCTTTGGCGACGCTGACGCGCAAATACCAGCTGTTGTTGAACACAGAGACAGGCCCCGGCAGTCCCTGCCCCGGCGGCGTGTGCCTGGATTTGCGAAACTTGAGCACGCGACCGCCGTCGTGCAGGTCGTTGCACCGCTTCGGATCGCGATTATCCCAGCTGCGGCAGCGGGCATCGCATAACCGGCTCGGTCGGTCGTCAAAATAGCCAGTGTTGTGGTGGATATAGTAGCGGCCGCCGTGGAGGCCATCGAACGAAAACCAGGCGTGCGCGTTGTGAATCACATTGTCATGGATCCACCAATTGGTCGCGTCGAACTCAGGTTCCACGACGTTGTCGCGGATGCTGTGGAACTCGTTCTCATATATCTCGACGTTGGTATTGACCTTGCCGCGCAAGGCGGAGTCGTCCTCGTCGGATACGTCCATGCGAACGACGTTGAACGCGAACCACACCTTGTTGCGCCGCACGATGACGCCCCCCAGAATGTCCTGGCTGGCGAACAGAGCACCGTTCAGGTTGCGCTTTCGCCCGTATTTGAACTCGCACCAATGGTCGCTCTTCCACATCGCCCCGCTGGGATCCTGGAACCAGGTCACGCGCTCGACCAGAAAGTGGTGAGAACTGCGGCCGGTCGCGAGAACCACGTACTGGCCGCCTTCAACGATGGCATTGCGAAGGGTGATGTGATGGCTTTCCTCGGCATAGACCGCAGCGTCGCGGCAACCTCGGATCGTGACGTTCTCGATGACGACGTGGTTTCGCCGAGATAGGCGAAAGCAGCTCGCGCTCTTGAGTAGTGGTGGCAGCACGAAGCCTTGAAACGAAGGGTCGTCGGGGTTGATCTCGTCGAGCGGTTCTTCGAAAGGCTGCAAGCCGGCCCCATCGATCGTAGCGGCGGCGGAGGCATCTGCAGTGGGACCGCTGATGATGACCGGATCGTCCTGTGAGCCACTGATCCGGATATTAAGGCGATCCCGTTCTATTCTCTGGTCGTAGACCCCGTCGAGCAGGCGAACGAGTGTTCCCGGCCGGGCCCGCTCGAGCGCTTCAGCGAGCGTTACGACCGGCAGCGGCTGCGTCGGGTCGACCCCAAAGCGCTTTGTCATTGCGGCGTCGAGGACCGAAGAGGCAACGGTACGGATGCCGAGGCGGGGGTCGCCGCTTGGCGCGGCAACGATGAGCCTTTCCTGCGCGACCGCAGCGGCCGACGCGATACAAAGGACGCAGATCAAGAGAACGCGCAGCATGTGCGGGCTCGACTCAATGGGCTCAATCGCATCGCCTTATGTGCCCGAGTTGGGCGGTGGAATCAATCGCCTGACCCGCGTTTTTTGATCGTCCACCGCGGATTGACTGAGTTAGATCCGCTCGCCTCCGGGCAGTCGCATGAAGCGCACTGGCAGAATGCGGAGTTCACGAATTTCCCCCTTAGAACTCTTAGTGACGAGTGTTAGATGCTGCTCAACGTCAGATCTCCCAATCGGGGCAACCAACCGCCCCCCGGGCTTGAGTTGGCTCAGCACCGTCTGGGGAACGAATTCAATCGCGAGCCGGACGATGATTGCATCGAACCGGCGGTTGGAGTCAGGCCAACCGTAGTAAGGATCCGCGACCCGTGTCTCGATATTGGTGTAGCCAAGCTGGCGCAAGCGGTGGGTGACCGTAAAAGCCGCGTCCTTGTTCAATTCGAGGCAGAAAACCTTGTTAACGATGGTACTTGCAAGCGCAGCATGATAGCCGCCACCGATGCCTAGAATTAACACGTCATCGTCTGATTGAGGCGCCACTAAATCGGTCATAAGCGCGACCAGGAAAGGTTGAGATTCGCGCAACCCGTGGCCTGCGGGCAATGCCGTATTATGATAGGCAAACCGCGCAACGTGGTCGGGCACGAACTGGTGGCGTGGGACTTCCCGTATCGCCTTGAGGACATTTGGGTTGAGATTGGGACGTCCGGTAAGCGATCCTGTTGCGCGGGCAGAGGCGACTATCTGTGCAACCAGCGACTCACGCGCGGCTTTCAGTTCCGCAGGTTCGCCGGCCGTCCCGGCTACCGTGAACATGCAGACCGCGAGCAACGGCCAGATCAAACTGAAACGGAAGCCAGGCATTATCCTCAAGTCTTGTGCCACCGGGCTCGATTGCAGTTTACGGCGGCGGCCCGGTGCGTCAATCGCGTGGCTGGGGCGCGAATTAGCCGAGTTGGTTTGGAGGGGCACGTTGAATGCGATTTGATAGGAGGGTGCTCAGGAGGCGATGGCGAGAATGTCGTGTTCTCCCAAGCCCTATAAATTGTTTCGGCCTCCCTCTGTGGCTCTTAGCCAATTTCTCGTAGCTCTCGAAGACCTCGCAACGCAGAACGGATTGGGGTGACCACTCCGCTCTCCTTGCAAAATGTTGGGCGGTTGGTGGGCATCAAAACAGCCGAAAGAGGGGTTTCATCTGTTTTTCGTAACGCTTCCAGGAGTGCACCGAATCGCTATACATCGGCCGTCGCACACCCTCAGCCCTTGTCTTTATGAGCCGGTCCGTTTTGTGGAAGTTCAGACAGGATTCTTCCCAGCTCAACGCGCAATGCGCTAGCAAATTGCGGGTTTGCTGTTCCTGATCAGCGACGAGTTCTTCGTATCTAACTTCGTAAATCAGCTCCGGTAGCAACTGGTACCAGAACGACATCAGATCACGATAGAGAATGTAGTACTGTCCTAGGTCGCTGAGATCGTAGGCGTACTCCATTCCTTTCTCGGTTTCAAAGTACTGCTTAAAGATGGACGTGCAGATATCCTTAGGGTCTCGCTGACAGTGAATGATCTTTGCGTTGGGAAGCGCCAACCGGATCAGGCCCAGCAGAAAAAAATGTTCCGGCATCTTGTCCGTTATCAACTTGGCGGTCTTGGAATGTTTCCTGATAGCCAAAATGTAATCACGGCCGATACGCTCGAATTCGTCGGCATCGCAGTGCCGGAACGCGCCGGTGCGCTCGCGAAATCGGGTGAGTAACGGTCCCCCTATCCGGGCAAAATCTTAGGGTCTCGCTGACAGTGAATGATCTTTGCGTTGGGAAGCGCCAACCGGATCAGGCCCAGCAGAAAAAAATGGCATCTTGTCCGTTATCAACTTGGCGGTCTTGGAATGTTTCCTGATAGCCAAAATGTAATCACGGCCGATACGCTCGAATTCGTCGGCATCGCAGTGCCGGAACGCGCCGGTGCGCTCGCGAAATCGGGTGAGTAACGGTCCCCCTATCCGGGCAAAATCGCCCGTCTCTCCGGTCCCGTATACCTGTGAGTGGCTAGCGAGAATCTGCTCGACGAGCGTCGTTCCTGAACGGGGCATACCGACTATGAAAACGGCCGTATTGTCCGCAAATCCCGCATCGGCATATTGATCAAATGGGAAGTTATTGAAGAGGGCTTTGACGTTTCGGAATTTTGCTGCCAATTGGGGAATCGGCGATTCGGCCGTTGATACTAATCCGATAGTTTTAGCGAACCTACGTAAGGCCGACCCGGGATCGTCGGTCGGATAACCCATCTCACGCCGCTTGATGGCATTTGCCGCAGCAAAAAAGTCGAACTTGATGGCATTTTCCGCTTTTCCGTACTGCGCCAAATCTTCGAACGCCTTGCCCAGGCCGAACGCGGCAAACATCCGTTGTGTATCGCTGATGTCGGTTTGTGCGTAGATCGTCTCCATGGCTTTGATGTCGTCGTCATATGCGGAGTGTTTTTTTATCGAGGCTATCAACTGGTGCGCACGGGCGAGGTTCGGTTCCGCCTCGATCGCCCTTCGCAGGGTCAGAATAGCGTCATCAAAGCGGCCCTGTTCACGCAACAATGCGCCGCGGTTTAGCAGATTGGCCGCTTTACGATTACCTCCACCGTCGCGGACAACTTTCGCATCCGCCGATCGTTGGGTTCGATTGGCTTTCTTCTTAGCCGCTCTATCTAGTTTTTTCCGATGGCGTCTTTGCGATGTGCTCATCGCCAGGCCGGGCGCTCGTGTGATCCCATTGCTTCCCAAAGTGAATATCAGATAGACGACGCGATAGATAGCCGAGTCGGGCAGCGATCTGAAACGGTCGTATTTGGTTGGCTTGAGTCGCTAGCCGGGAACGTGACCGCACCACTTAATCTCTGAAGTTCACGTATTGCAGGGGTTGCTCGATTTTCTGGTTCTTGATCAGCGCGATGACGCTTTGCAGGTCATCGCGCTTCTTGCCTGAAACGCGCAATTCGGGGCCCTGGATAGCGACCTGCGCCTTGAGCTTGGCGGCTTTGATCGCTTTGAGAATTTTCTGCGCCAATTCGCGCTCGATGCCCTGCTTGATGAGAACGTTTTGGCGTACCGTGTTGCCGGACGCGGCTTCGGCTTTCTGAAATTCGAACGCGCCGATCTCGACCTTGCGCCGGGCCAGATAGCCCCGCAGCAGTTCTTGCATTTGCTTCAGCTTCATATCGTCGTCGGCGTGGATAACGATGGTTTCGTCGGTTCGCTCAAGCGTGCAGTGGCTACCCTTGAAATCGAAACGGGTACCGATTTCGCGCATCGCGCCCTGAATGGCGTTGTCGACTTCGGGTAACTCGGTACGGGAGACAACATCGAAGGACGGCATGGTGGGGTTCCTTATGGAAAATACACTCGTTGGTAATGCACTCGTTGATAAATGCACTCGTTGATAAATGGATTGGGCGCGAGCGGTTCACGGCGTTAGCCCGCCGAGCGACTGGGCAATGGTGAGTTCTTCGCCTTCTTCATACTGGAGAGCATCTCCGGCGATGATATGTGCGGCTCCCTTAAGACATTCCAATAGGGACGGGTGCGGGAAAATCGACTCCAGTATGTAGTTATAGGGGAGATTGCGTTCGATCATGATCGCTGCCGCCCCAATAATCGCGTCTGCGTTGGGGCCGACTGCGCGAACGCCGAGAATTCGGTCGTCACCGGGCGGGCCGACGATCAGCTTCACAAACCCAATCGGCGGTTGAATGGCATGGGCCCGGTGATTGCGTGCGTACGGGTATTTGCCGACCCGAGCGCCGCCATCGTGCGCGCGAGCATATGTTTCGGAAACACCAGCGCCCGCCAGCATGGGCGCGGTGAAAACGATGTAGGGGATATGATCGAGACCTTGCGGATAGTCGGTGCCCAGAATATGCGCGGCAGCACATCTACCTTCGGCTTCGGCGACGTGCACAAGCGAGAAATCGCTCGGGACATGGCGCGTACCAATATCGCCTACCGCATAAATATGGGCCACGTTCGTGCAGGTATTCGCATCGATCCCAATGTAGCCGCGTTCATCGAGTGTAACGCCGGTGGCCGCGAGATTTAGGCCATCCATGCAGGGCACTCGTCCCACGGCCAGCAAAATCATCTCGGTTTTGATGTCGCCCGTGGACAGCGTTGTGCGGACGCCATCGGCCTGCAGTTCATGGTTTTGATACCGGCTGGACGGGATGACATCGATGCCGCGAGCCTCGAATGCGTTTTCTATGAACGCACTGATGTCGGGGTCTTCATTGGACATGATCTGATCCTTGGTATCGACCAGATGAACCTCGGTGCCGACGGCGTTGAACAAACTGGCGAATTCGCAGCCGATGACTCCGGCGCCCAGAATCAGCACGCTTTTTGGCGAATGCGTCAGGGTGATAGCTTCGTCGCTGGTAATCACACGGGTCCCGTCGACCGTCATAGCGGGCAGAAGTCGCGGTCGGGTTCCGGTGGCGATGACGATGTGATCACCGGAAAACGACTGATCGCCGACCATCACTCGGTGGGCGTCGACAAATCTGGCGCGGCCCTGCACCACTCGGATGTTGAGACGCTGCAATCTGGTTTCCAGCATCGAGGTCAAGCTGGCGGCCGAGCGGTCGATTCCCCTTTTTAGCTGGGAATAATCCATCACCGGGATCTGACCGAACACATCCCCGCGAAACTTTACGTGCAGATATTCGCGGGCAATTTCATACCCTGCCTTCGACTTGAACGCCCCCTCGATGCCGTAGCCCATGAGGGGTCCATCGTTGATGATGATCGCTGTTTTCCCGTGCAGAACGACTTTGCTGGCAGCGCTAATTCCGCCCGGCCCGCCGCCGATGACCAAAACGTCACAATGTTCGGTGGTCACGCAAATCTCCGCGCCCGTCGCTTGTCATCCGGATGGCCGGGCTACAGGAGGAAGAGGACATAAAGTGCGGCGAGGACGAGCTGGATCAAGGCGAAGGGAATCGCCGCCTTGACGAAATCGACGAACGACAGACTGAGCTTGTATTTGTGGATAATGGTGACCGCAACCAGGGTTGACGCCGAACCGATCGGGGTGATGTTGCCGCCGAGGTTGGCGCCGAAGATAACCGCCCACCAGAACGGCGACTCCGGCGGCAAATTCATCCCGCCGAGGATTTTCGCTAGCATAGCCGCGAGCGGGATGTTGTCGGTCACCGAGCTGGCCACGGCAGAAGCGACCATCAGCGCGGCGGGTCCGGCCAGTTCGCCGAGCGCCAGGATCGGCTTCAGGAGATCACCGATCAACTCCAGCACCAGCGCGTGCTCCATCATGTTGATGACGATGAACAAGCCGCCAAAGAAGGCGAGCAAATCCCAATCGATCGCTTGGTAGAAGCGGTCGGCGGTCGACTTGTAGCGGGTTAACATGATCGCCGCGAAGGCCAGCGCCACATAGCCGAGGCCGAGTTCCTTGATGTAGGGCATGACCGACGCGCTCGCCATTGCGGCAATGAAGAGGCCGGTCATTGCCGCGCCGAACCAGAAGAAGCCGCGCGATTCAATGCCGTCGTTCTCGTCGAGGCCGGCAACCAGGCCACGGGCCTCAACCCGCGCCGCGTCGCTTGCCAGCGGCCGGATATCGAACAGCCGCGCGCCGAGCGCGATCGTGGCCGCGGTGGCGACCACCACATAGGGGCTCGCGGTGATGAAGAAGGTGACGAAACTGATGCCGGCGGCGTTGCCGACGATGATGTTAGGGACCGAGGATATCAGCGTGAGCAGGCCGCCGACATTGGTTAGCAGACCCTCGATCAGCAGAAAGCCCAACAGCTTGTCCATGCGGCCTAACTTGCCGAGCGAGACCCCGGAAAGCGTGCCGACGATAATCATCGCGGTGACGTTGTTGAGGACCGCCGAGAACACCACCGTCATGACGCCATAGAAAATCAACAGGCGCAGGGGATCGCCGCCCGAGAGCTTGGTGAGCTTGATCGCCATCCAGGTGAACAGGCCGGACTTGCTGGTGACGTCGACGAAGATCGAGGACCCCAGGATGATCGCGATGACCTCCCAGTCGACGCCCGGGATGTAGACGGGGAGCCGCACCGGGTGACCCAGGATCGCGACGGTCTCGGGGTGCACCAGCGCGAAGAATGCGGCCAGGAACAAGGCCGCGACCGCGAACACGCCGACAATCACCGACTTCTTGGCGTGAATCTTTTCCTCGAGCGCGAGACACAAGATCATCGCCACCAGCACGACGGTGAAGATCGCGGTAACGTGGGTGGGGACGTTGTGCATGGTTGGTGGACGGATCGATTAGAGCATCAAGATCGGAATTTGCCGCAGCTCAACCGCCAACGGATAGGCCAGGCCATGCATGGCAAGCTGGTCCTCATCCTTGGCGTGCATTACCAAGAGATCAACTTCGTGGGTTTCGATAAGCCGGGTGTATTCCTCAATCCGGCGCCCCATGACGACGATTTCCTCGATCGAAAGATCGAGACCGGCCGCCTCGATCGCCGCACGACAGGACCGGATGTAATCATGGGGCTCCTTCAGGAGTTGTGCCTTGATGGTCTCGGTAGCGGTCTCGGTGTCGATCATCGGAATCTTCGAGATGATGTCGATGTAGCGCTCGAAATCGGCCGCGCCCTCGACGTGGCTGAGCCAGCAAGTTCCGCCGGCAGCGGTAAAGCCGAGCGCGGTGTCGACCAGGCGGGCATCGCCGACCAGATGGTCGGTGATCGCCATAACGACGCTGGTGTCCTGGACGCTGTGCGGCAGTCCACGGTCGGCGTCGGGGTGAGGCAAAACCAGGATTGGCGTCGTCGTTGCCTGGGTGAGGACGTCAAGATGCTCGCCCAGGCTGTAGGGCCAGTGCCAGGCGTTGGAATGAAGATGGCGGTAGGTGACGATGAGGTCGGGCTGGTGGGTTTCGACATGCTCCAGCAGCGCTTGGACGCTATCAAACGCAGGCCCGGCTAGCGGCTGCCAGACAGTTTCATCGCGGTCGATCGAGGCCAGGAACCGGCGCACGGCCTCGGTCAAGATCGCGGCGTCGGCGGCTTCCAGATCGGTTGCCACCAGCACGCGGTCGATCTTGATGGGTGTGCGGGTGTAGGTCTCTTTGGCCGCTGCCCGAAAGGTAGATTCGAACTGATCGAGCTTGGTCATCTCCTAGCTTTCCGTCCTAGTGGATGGAATCCAACATATGGTCGTCGCGCGGCCGAGTCGAAACCATTCTAGGCGCGGTTTCAATTAGGTGGTACGCAGCATGTCGTTAGAGCGCCATGGACACTTCGAAGCTAATGGAAACTAACTTGGCAAAGCAACCGCTCGATCGGGTCGCATTGGCATGACCACCGCCGATACCAACATCGGGGCGGCCGGCGGTGCGGGCCCAGGTCGTGCGGCGGTCGAGCTTACCAGCTTCGACCGCTTCATGATCCTGGTGGTGATCATGATGTCGACGATCGTGATCGCGCTCGATATGAGCATTGCGACAATCGCGTTACCGCACATGCAGGGCGGCCTGTCGGCGACTCAGGATCAAGTCGCCTGGGTGATGACCTCCTATCTGGTCTCGATGGCCATCATGATCGCCTATACCGGGTGGTTGGCCAATCAGGTCGGGCGCAAACGGCTGCTGGTGGGCGCGCTAACGGTATTTTCGATCGGCGCGATGTTCTCAGGCCAGGCATCGTCCCTGGAGGAGATGATCCTGTTTCGAGTTATTCAGGGCATGGCGGCGGCCCCGGTGTTTCCCTTGGCCCAAGCCATCATCCTTGATTCGTTCCCACGCGGCCGTCAGGGCCAGGTGATCGCCCTGTGGGGTGTCGGGGTGATGACCGCCCCGGTGCTGGGGCCGGTGGTGGGCGGCTGGGTGACCGGGGCGTTTGACTGGCGCTGGGTGTTTTACCTCGGCGTGCCGATTGGGCTCACAGCCGCGTTCATGGCGTCAGCATTCATCGTCGATGTCGGCCAGGAACAACGTCGCAAGTTCGACTGGATTGGCTTTACCGCGCTCGCCACCGTGCTCGCCGCGGTCCAACTGATGCTTGATCGCGGCCACTCGCAGGGTTGGTTCGAATCGACCGAGGTGGTTATCGAAGCCGCCATCATCGTGCTCGGGCTCTATGTCTTTGTCACCCAGACCGTGACCTCGCGTAACCCGATTTTCCCGCGCTCAATATTTGTCAACGCCAACTACATGATCGGGCTGGTGTTTGCGTTCATGGTCGGCGCCTTCATGCTGTCGGGCAATTATGTACTGACGGTGTTTTTGCAGAACATCCAGGGCTACCCTGTGACCGAAGCCGGGGTGATGCTGGCGCCGCGCGCGTTCGGCACCATGCTCGGGCTGCTGATTGTCGGCATAACGATCACGCGAACCGATCCGCGCGCGCTGATCGCGATCGGGTTCGGCCTGGTCGCTGTATCGGCCTATCTGCTGGCCCAGATCAACAGCAATATCGGCGCCATCGACTTTGCGATCCTGACCATGTTCAACGGGTTCGGCTCGGGCCTGATCTGGGCGCCAATGATTACCTTGATGTTTTCCACTCTCGCGCCTGCGCAGCGCACCGAAGGCTCGACGCTGGTGAACTTGATTCGCGGCTACGGTAGCGGCGTGGGCATATCGGTTGCCGCGGTGGTGCTGACGCGAACCACCGCGGTCGCCTATTCGGAACTGACCGAGACCATCACGCCCTACAACGAGGTGTTGCGGATGCCGCAGGCGTTGAGTGTATGGAATCTCGACTCGATCCCAAGCGTGGCCGCGCTTGAGATCGAAATCGTCAAGCAGGCCACCACGATCGGCGTTATCAACACCTTTATCCTGATGACGATCGCCGCCGCGCTGGTGGTACCGCTGGCCTTGTTGCTGAAGCGCCCGAACGAAAACGGCTAAGGCAGCAGCGGCAACATGAACCCGCTTTTTTGGGGTTTTGCGAGCGCGGCCTGCTGGGGAACGTCGAATTTCATGGCGCGCGTATCGGGGCGCGCCACCGGACCCCTCAATTCCCTGCTGGCCATGAGTTTGGTCGGCGTGCTCGGAATGAGCCTGTGGTTATGGGTGCGCGAGGCGCCGCTGATTTGGCATCCCGCCGGGCTCCACTGGCTGATCTTGATCGGCATCGGCAACGCCACCGGAATGCTGTCTTTGTACGCCGGATTAAGTCGCGGCCCGGTGTCGATCGCGTCGCCGGTGGTCGCGAGTTCTCCCGCCTTCGTGGTAGCGGGCGCGTTGCTGTTGGGCGTCGTCCCGACCACCCTCCAGCTGATCTGGATGGCGGGCATCATGGCCGGGGTATGGATCGTCGCGCGATCCGGTCATCGCGAGTCGGGCCTGCGGGCGGGCGACGTCGGCGTCGGCCTGACGGTGGCCTACGGGCTCGGAGCGGCGATCATCTTCGCGGGCACGCTGTTGATGGCGCGCGAAGCCGTGCCGATCTACGGCGCGCTGCAGGTGACCTGGGTCGGACGCGGGATCAGTCTTGTGGTCCTGATTGGGTTCATGGTGGCGACCCGCACCCAGGTGAACATGCCGGTGCGCTGGTGGCCGGCCGTGATCGCCCAGGGCGTTCTCGATACCGGCGGCATGATTGCGATCTTCGAAGGCAGCGTCGGCGACGGCGCACCACTGGCGTCGGTCGGGGCGGCACCGGTGTCAATCATCGTCGTGATCCTGGCCCGGGTTTTCCTACGGGAGCGGATCCCGCCGATCCAATGGGCCGGGATCGGGCTGGTGGTCGCCGCCGGTGCCGGGCTTGCGTACACCACGGTCGCCTAGAGCGGTGCAGCAAACTCATCCCCGATGACGAGCCGCCTTGCGTTTCTCAGCGCGGTTGATCAACCGTCGGCTATTTCCGCGTCCACGTGCCGTTTTCACCCAGGAACCAGGTGCCGGCAGGGGCCCGCTCGATTATTTGCCGCGCATAGATCTTGCCGACTTGGGCGATGTCGACACCCTGTCCGGCGGCTCGCTTCTGGTAGATCGCCTGCCGCTTGGCGTTGGTATCGGCAATGAAGGTGCGCACCTGAGCCGAGACATTGCCGCGCGGCACCAGGTAGCCGTCGAAGCGTTCGCCGGCCTGGCCTTGCGTGCGAAGCTGATCGAGCGTCTGCGTAAGGCCCGTGGACGGCGCGATGACGACGGCGAGCGCGAGCACCAACGCAACGACAACGGCGCGGGTCCATAACGCTGAGCCCTGCACCAACCCCCGCCCGACCGCCGAATGAGCCAGCGATTGCGCCAACGCCTGAGAATGATCAGAAGATTTTCTCATTCGCCTCGATGTCCTTCTTGGCCTGCTCCTCAATACGAACGCGAATATCGGCCTTAATGTTGAGGTTGATTGTGATCGGCTCACGCGGCACCTCGAGCCGAACCGTGGGCTCACAAGCCAACAGCATCGCGGCGAGCACCAGCATTGCGGTGGCGACGCGGGTGCGACCCGGCGTCAGCAACCGCCACTGGTCAACACTATCGATCAATTGTTTTCCCATCAGTGCCAACATAGCGTGTTCCAGCCAGCCAATCGCCCTATTTCGGCGCGCCACGCAGGAGACCGAACGCGCGAGTCATGGCGTCGGTGCTGCCTGCATAGGCCTCCAGAACGGCTGCCAGAATCTCGTCGAGGTTAATCGATATGTTGACGTTGAATTCGAGCGGGTGGCCGTCGAGCACAGCTGGATTGTGCCCGAGCAGGTGAATCTTGATCGCGCCGTCGCCGGCAATTTCCTTATCGACCGTCATCGATAGCGTGTCATATCGAAAATCCTGCAAGGCCTGGACGACCAGGTCAACCTGCTCGTTACCGCCTTGGCCGATCAATTCCGAGACCTGCTCGGAACGAAGGCGAAGTGCGCCGCCACCGTCGCTCGCCAGGCGACCATCACGGATCCCGGGCGTGCCCTGGGCGAGGATAAGCGGAATGCGGCCGCTGAGTGACCCCTCGCCGCCGATGTCCTCGCCACCGGCCAGTTCGAGGATTTGCGCGAGATCGATGCGTGACACCTCGACCGGGACCTCTAGCTGATCGGGCACCGGCCAAATCAGCATGTCTGCGACCGATAGATTGCCGCCGAGAACGTTGGCCGCCGCGCGCTCGACGACCACGCGCGGGCCCGTATCAGGCGCCGTGGCTGGTGGCAAACTCACGACGCTTTCGACGTCGGTAATAGATGTCGCCGACTCGATCGCAGCTATCGTCACGGTTTGTGACGAAGCGGTTTCAGGCGGCCACAACGACGCCAAGTGAAAGTTCGTGTTAACGCGCCGCACGGCGGTCCCGGCGGCGGTGAACGATAAGTCATCAAGCCGAACCGTGGCGCTGGTTTGCAGACCGCTGGGGCCGAATCTGGCGTTGATCTCGGCCGCGACCGCGCCCGCCACGTCCTCCAGAAATCCCAGGCTTGGCACGAGATCGACCGGCTGTCGCGCGCCAGTGGTGAAGGCAAGCGGGACGATCGTGATCGCGGCGGTTCCGGTGGCCGTGGCGAGGGAATAGCGGCCGTTAGCGACCACGCGCTGGGCCCGATTGGCCGGCTGGTAAACGAGGGCCTCCATCTTCGCGTCCTGGTCAACCAATGACACCCTGGCATCAAGCCCGAGCGGGACAAACCAAGGAGACGCAGAGGTGTGACGCAAAGCGCTGACCGACAACGCGCCGTGTAAATCCGAGGCGCTGTTTTCGTCGACAATGGTGCCGGCGACAGTGTCGGCGATCAGCGAGAAAGCCGGCACGCCAATCGAAGCTAGGGAGAGTTTGGTTTCGCCACCAAAACCTTCAGTCGCCCGGTAACGTCCGACATATTCGACCGCGGGTGTTTTGAACTCGACGAGGACGTGGTCACCGGCCGAGTCCGGCACGCGTACCCCGAACGCATCGCCGTGGACCCCCAGTGCATAATCAAGGCCATAGTCGAGGGTCTGGTCGAGGGTCTGGTCGAGGGTCTGGTCGAGGGTCTGGTCGATGTCTTGTTCGACCTTTGGCGGTTCACTGGTGGCGTCGCGCCAGCGCAACAGCGGGCGGTCGAGCGGGACCAGTGTGAGGGCAAGCGGTCCGTCGATACGGGTTCCGCCGGGCCCGGCGATCTCGGCGGCCGCAATACGGCCAGGCGCATCGAGCCGTACGATCAGGGCGCGACCGTCGGCCGCCTGGCTCGCCTCGATCGCAAGTGGCGCCCGCAGCGCCGGCGCTTTTACACCGATGTCACCGAATTGAATCGACCCGGCAGTGATGGCGACGTCGGCGCGACCGCTGAAGTGGGCCGGCGTGCCGCCGACCTCGCCAGAGACGTCGATGTCGAGACCAACGACAGCAAGTGTCGACGGCAGCGCCAGCGGCGGGCGACGCAACGCGACCTCGACGACGGGCGCGTAAAAGCGACGGACCTTGTAGAGTTCATCAAACTCCATCAGCCCGGCCACTTCCACCTCCAGCGAGAGTCCCGCAGCTGTGTCGATGGCGCCGGCCACGTCGATTTCGACCGCCGGATCGTGGGGGCGAACGACCAGGCGGAAAGGACGCTCTGCTCCTCCTCGCAACTTGAGGGTTAGACCCTCGCTGAGGTCGGCGCGCGCGAATTCCGGCACGCCTAGCCTCTGTAGTAGATGCGGCGCGAGATGGGCGCCGAGCACACCGTCGCGTTCCAGCATCACAACCAGACCGTCGGGCTGGGCGGTCAGACGCGTGGCAATATCGGCATGGAGACCGCGACCCATATCGGGGTGATCGGCGGCGTCGATCCGTAGGTCGATGCGGGCCTCGCCGCGCGCCTTGGCGAGGCTTTCGGCAAAGCCCTCAATGAAGCGTCCATCGATCATGGCCGCGGTGCCTGCTTCGGACTCGACCGGCTGCGAGCCAATTGTCAGGCTGCCGCCGGGCAGCTGACCTTGTGACTGGATTTCCAGGCTGGCCTGGCCCGCGGTTGGAGGCGCCAAATCCAAGGCCGGCCACAACGCAGAACCGGCGGTGAGCTCGATGACCGCATCGAGATCCCAGCGCGGCGCTTCGCGAAGTTGGTTGACCGTGAGATTGATCTGCGCGGTGGTCGGACTCCTCGCTTCACGCAAGCGCAGCATCGCCTGCGCGGCGTCGGGCGCGTAGCGCGCCTCGAGGTGAACCGCACCGCGGAGGTCGGGGCGATCTGCCGACGCGGTATGGCCGGCATCCAGCATCGCGACCGCCGTCTCCAAGCGGCCGCCAGCGACGCTCAACTCGAGACGTCCGCGGACATCGCGCGCCGCCAATACAGGGCCGTGAAGCGTGCCTCGCGTGAGGCGCAGTTTGGCATCGATGCGATCGCCGCTGGCGGTGACATCGGCGGTGCCGGACACATCGCCCTGGGTGGCGGTGAGGACGTAGTCGAGGGCGATCTCGATCGGTGCCAACGCGCCGCCTGCGTGGGCGCGGCCATTGAGGTGGATAGCGATCTCACCGATGGGCGTTCGGGCCACGATCTGGCCGTCGTGGAGAGCGAGCGTCGCGATCGGCAACGGCGGCAAGCCTGCGGTGTCGGCGGCCGCGCCGGTCCGCGGCACGCCGTCGATGGTCAGGCCTTGATCGCCAATCGCGGCGGTGGCGCGCAGTTCGTAGATATCGACCCGGTTGAGACGCCCGGCCAACAATTGTGCGAGACCAAAGCTGACGACAATGCGCTGGATAGAGAGGGCGCGATCGATTCCGAGCCCAAGGTTTTCGACCACGATGCGATCGAAATCGATCGTACTGACACGAAGGCTCGGACTCTCGAAGCCCTGGTCGCGCAGTGCCGCGTGCAAGCCAATTTCGACAAGCGCTGTCCGGAACACCACGACGCCGGTGCCCGCCAACGCAAGCAGGATGACAATGGCGAGGCTAATGCGGACGAGCGGACGTTTCATGGCGCGTGCCTCCACCATTGAACCGTGCGCTACGGGGCGCGATCAAGCTCGGTCAACCTGAGTCCCGCGATGGAAGACCCGGCGAGACTGAGACTGCTATCGCTCCAAGACACCCAACCACGTCGGTTGTCGCGGACCGATCGTTGCCCGAGTGGCCGAAAACGATCTATGAGAAAGCCACGTGGATCCTGATCTCGCCCAGCGATCCGATTTCGAATCTGGCGCCGGGACCGATTAGCGTCGTCGAGCCATATTCCTCAATGGGTATCGCACGGACCGGCGGCCGCGATCAACCGACCGGCAGAGCGGGTCGTTGGAACACCGCTGTCGGCACCGCGCGTATTCGCCTCCCTGAACAGCACCGTGGCGTTCCGGAGGGGCGTCTGGGAGCTTGGCCGTAGAGTCGCGCCTAGGTGGGGTTGCGTGAACCGCCCGCATGCGATCCGACGCCTTTCCATCGCCGCGTTCGGGCTCGTGGCCTGCTTTTCTTGCGATGCTCCAACCAGCGTCCGCGGTGACGGCGGAGACTAATATACGAGGCGCAGTAAGTCGCAGTTCCAGGGAGCGGGTCGTTGGTAGCACCGCGGTATTCGCCTCCCTGAACAGCACCTGTTGGAGGGGAGGCGAGTCGGCCGAACGCCATTCTTGCCCGCGAGCGTAATCAAGATAACCACCGCGAGGGGAGACTTGGCCAGTAAGTCGCACAGGGAGGAGCTGGAGGAGGCGGTCGGCGAACGCCACCTTGTTAATCACCCTCTTTACGTAGACTGGCGCGAGGGCGTGCTCAGCCGCCGGGGTATGATGGGCATGATGCTCGAAAGCTGGTTCTGGATCAGCCGGCTAGTGCCTAAAGGCAATTTTTTGATCGCCTCGAAAGCGCCACAGGACGTGATCGATATGGAACTCGAAAACGTCGGCGAGGAGCTTGACCCCAGCAACCCACACCCACCGCTGTTCCTCCGTTTCGTCGAAGCCTGCGGCTACGATCCCGATGAGCTGACCAAGGGTCGCGGACTGCCCTCGACCGAGTGGTGGTGCAATTGGCAACTTTCGGTTGCCGAGCACGAACCTTGGCAGGCGGGTGTTGCCGCCATGCACGTCGGCAGCGAATTCCAAGCAGCCGGGACGCTGACGAGCGTGCTCCAGTCGCTGCGCGAAAAGTACAAGTTTTCCGAGCATCAAATCGAGCATTTCTGGATTCACGGCGAAGCCGATGTGAGGCACAGCGACTCGGCGTTCGATGTGCTGGAACGTCATTGCACGACGCGCGATCTCAAGGATCTCGCCGCCCGCCATGTTCGCGAAAGCGCCCGTTTCAAATGGTTCTTCACCGACTGCATCTATCTCCACTACGAAAAAGGCGAACTCAACTAGTGGATGAAATCCAACATATGGTACCCATACGACGGCTCGCCGAGTTCGCCGGTTAGGCGCGCGAAGCGTGGCGATGCCCCATGCGACCGTCGAGCATCGGAAGCTTCGCGTAACGCGGCCGGCGAGCTCGGCAAGCCGCCCTGTGGGTCGCGTATGGGTGCTATATGTTGGATTTCATCCACTAGCCGCCAAAGCGGGCGCTGGCGGTAACGGCGACGGTGCCTCCCCGGGATCACCATGTATCAGATGCCTCAACCGAACCCAGTAACGACCAGGCCACGATTCGCCATGCCGCCAAAGGCCTGCGATACGCAGGTTCACTTGTTCCACCGCATCGAGCACGCCGACAATGCATCGGCGAGCGCGCCACCGGACGGCCAGGTTGTGCCGGGCCAACGTAAATATCTGCCGCCCCACGCGCCGCTCGAGGCGATGCTGGCGATGCACGAGGCCGCCGGCATCGAGCGCGGGGTATTCGTCCATCCGCTTCTGTACGGCAGCGATCACAGCATCATGCTTGATGCCCTGGCCCGCACGCGACGCGCATATAGAGGTGTCGCCACAGTCGATGATACGACCTCCGATGCCACCCTGGAGGCACTCCATGACGCTGGCGTCCGCGGCGCGAGATTTCACTTCCGTAAGCTCGTGGGGGAATCACCCGATCTCAGCGTTTTCCAACGTACGGTGGGGCGCATTGCCGAATTGGATTGGCACGCAGTGCTCCACGTGCAGGGCGACTAAATGGAAGAGTATGTGCCGGCGTTCAAGGCGCTGCCGCTGCCCTTCGTCATCGATCACATGGCACATATCCACTTTTCCGAGGGCCTTTCCCAACAACCACTGAGGTTATTGCTCGACCTCATGAACGAGAGCCGTTGCTGGATAAAGATCGCGAACGCCGACCGCCTGTCTGACGCAGGCCCGCCCCGCTACGACGACGCCGTCCCCTTTATCCGCACGATCATCGAGGCCGCGCCCGAACGCGTGATTTGGGCGACGGACTGGCCGCAGGTATTTTACAAGACGCCGTTCGATTTGACCGATGAGTTGCCGGATACGGGCGATCTCCTCAATCTTCTCCACGACGCGGTGCCTGATGCCGCGACTCTCAAAATGATTCTTGTCGACAACCCGGCCCGGCTCTACGGATTTTACGACTAGCGCACATGGTCGGGAGCGGCAGACAGCGTTCGCAGAAGACGTGGCTGCACGGTTTGCGGCTGGGGCTTGGGCGACGTCCAGACCCCTCAGCCGCCGAGATATCTCCATGCGGAGCTGCGCCGCCGCGATGGTCGAGTGGCGTCTGTTGGCGGCCTACACGCCTCAGACTTGCACCCTTCGGCGGCTGGTCCAGATTTCTCTGACCGTACCCTACAGTGCAATCGTCAAACCACCGTCGACCGTTAGCACGTGCCCATTGACGTAGGATGATGCTCGCGAAGCGAGGAATACGGCAACGCCACCAAGTTCCTCCGGTTCGGCGAATCGCTTGAGTGGCGTACGTTCGCGAATTTTCTCCCGACGTTCCGCTTCATCGGGCAACTGAGACCGAGAAGGCGTCGTCGGGAATCCCTTCGTAGCCGCAAAATATCCTGGGGCGATGGCGTTGCAATTGATGCCGTGCGGGCCGAGCTCCACCGCCAATGCCTTGGTGAGCCCAACCAGGCCTGCCTTCGCCGTAACATAGTGAGCAAGCCCATCTTGCCCAAGCACTCCAACGATCGACGTCGTGGTAATTATGCGTCCCCAACCCTGCCGGATCATCGGCTTGGCCGCTTCCTGCGCCAGGTGAAAGCAAGCTGTTAGGTCGATGTCGATAACGCGCTGCCAATTCTCCATTTCGAGGTCAACGAGAGGCATGCGATTGCCGACACCAGCATTGTTGAACAGTGCATCGAATCGCCCGTATTCGCTCACGATCGCCGGAATAGCTCGCGCCCTCGCCTGAGCATCGATGACGTCGAACGCCATGCCTGAAGCCTTGAGCCCGGCAGCTTTCATCGCCGCTAATTCAGCGTCGAGCGCCACCTCGTCGACATCGTTCAGCACTACGTGTGCTCCGGCCTGGGCAAGTGCGCGCGCCATCGGCTGTCCCAGCCCCCGCGCACCCCCCGTGACCAGGACGACTTGATCTTGTCTAGGGAAAATAGATCATCGGACATGCGCTGGGTGTCGCCTGCTATGTATTTTCTTGTTGGGTGTTTCTTGTTAGGTGTTTCTTGTTAGGTGTTTCTTGTTAGGGATTTCTTGGAAACTGGGTATCCACTTCGCTCTCGTATCCCCTACATTTGGTTTCCGAGGCTGCGATGACCGCCGACTAGGCCCTTGTAGGGGACCGGCTCGTGCTGCACCGCCTGCTGGAGCAGTCGGAAGAAAAGCAGGCCACGAGCCTGCGAACGGCGGCGATTGAATCGGAAAGTGAACTCGTCGAGATAGTAGTCGAGATGGTCGGCATCGATGGCACCATGGTGGATGCCCAGCCACCAGCGATCAAGCAGAGCGGCCACGCGATGCACTCGTGGCATGACGATGTGGGCCGGGTCGCCACTGGCGGAAATGGATCTCGGCTGGTGGTCATAGCCTTGGTTCGCCAGACCACTGTAGGCTGACCAGCCATCGGTTCGGACGGTCGCGCCAGGCGCCACGGTTGTTTGGACAAACGGGATCAGGCTCCTCGCAGCCACATCCTCGACGCGGCTCATTCGGATCCGGCCAGTGCCCCGCCCTCGGACTTCCGCCGCAATCGCGACGATCGACTTGGTCTTCGTCTGTCGCCCCACGACGCCGGTTTCCCGGCCGCCCACATAGGTTTCGTCCACCTCGACCGCGCCGCCCAGGAGATCACGCCCCGGCCTCACCATGGCGCGCCGCAACTTGTGCAGCCAAGCCCAGGCGGTCTGATAACTGCCCAGGCCAAGAATGCGTTGCAGGCCGAGCGCACTGACCCCGTGCTTCTGGTTGGTCACGTACCACATCGCCTGGAACCAAAGGCGCAATGGCTTTCGAGTGCCCTCGAAGATCGTCCCCGCCGTCACCGATGTTTGACGCTGACACCGGTTGCATCGCAACTGACCCCGCGCCGTCGGCCAGGCGTCGGTTCCGCAGCAAGACGGGCATCGAAAACCTTCCGGCCAGCGAACACGCCCAAGAAACTCCGCACACGCCGTCTCCGACACGAACCACGCGTCGAATTCAGTCAGGGTGCGCGGGTAGTAGACCCCGCCTTCGGGATGGGATGCCGGGTTCGCCATCCCAACATATTGACATCACGAGAGCGAAGTGGATACCCTATTCTTGGAAAACAGATCCGTCGCTAGATCTGGATTGCTCATAGTCTCGGCTGGGGTCAAGACTAAATGCAGATGCGTTTCCCGTGCCGCTATCTAGGGGCACCAACATAGCGGAGTCGAATTTGATCACACAAACGTTTGAGAGCATAGTTAACGGGGGAAATTCACACACGAATCGCAGTGGAGACAACAATGTCAAAACAGTCTGATGTGTCCGGTATCCTGACTGAAGATCTGAGCCGCCGTAAATTCCTTGGAACGACTGCTGCGTTTGCCGGCGGTGCTGCTTCTCTGTCGCTAATGCCCGGAACAGCCATCGCTGCTACGCAACCACGCAAAGGAGGCACGGCGCGGATAGGCGTGACCGGTGCCTCGACTGGTGATTCGCTTGATCCGGCCACAATGTATGACATGCATCCGTACAATTTGACTTGGATGATTCGAAACAACCTCACGGAGCTTGCAGCCAACGGTGACGTCATACCTGAACTTGCAGAGTCCTGGGAGCCCTCGGCCGACTTGACGAAGTGGACGTTCAAGTTGCGTCGTGGTGTTGAATTTCACAACGGCAAGACGATGACCGCCGAAGACGTGGTTGGTTCGATAAATCACCACATCGGCAAGGATTCGAAATCGGGAGCAAAAGGCTTCTTGTCCGATATTGCTGAGGTTGTCGCAGATGGAAAGTACAACGCGGTCTTTCAGCTAAAAAAGGCAAATTCAGACTTACCGGCCCTCCTCACCGATATGCGTGTGAACGTTATGCCCGCGGATGCGAGCGGGGGGATTGACTTCTCGGGCGTCGGGACGGGTGGCTACGTCCTTAAAAATTATGAACCGGGCGTACGGGCCGAGGCAACACGAAACCCGAACTATTGGAAAGCGGGACGCGCTCATTTTGATGCGGTCGAGTTAATTGCTCTTAACGACGATACAGCGAGATTAAATGCGTTGCGTTCGGGGTCGGTCGACATCATGAACCGGGTCCCGGCCAGGATTGTGTCATTGGTTGCTAAAACGGCGGGCATCCGGATTTTGGAATTGCCGTCCGCTGGCCACTTCAATGCGCCGATGAATGTGACCAACGCTCCGTTCGACAACGCCCACCTCCGCCTTGCCCTCAAGTATGCCATCGATCGACAGGCTCTCGTAGATGGACCCCTCAAGGGCCACGGCGTTGTCGGAAATGACCAACCTATAGGGCGTACTTACAAGTACTTCGCGGATGACATTCCGCAGCGTACTTATGATCCGGATAAGGCCAAGCACCACCTAAAAAAGGCCGGACATGACTCAATAAAGTTGACGCTTAACACATCCGTAGCTGCCGGCGCGGCGAGTCCCGACGCTGCTGCCTTGATGAAGGAGAACGCTCGGGCAGCCGGTATCGACATCGCAATAACTCAGGCCCCTGCCGATGGTTATTGGTACAACGTCTGGAGGAAGGTCCCTTGGTGTATGAGCCTATTTTCAGGCCGCGCGTCAGTAGGAGCGATGTTCAGCTACACGCTTGTTCCGACCGGAGGCGCGAACGAAACGTACTACAACAATGAACGATTTACCTCTCTGTTGGCCCAAGCCCTGAAGACAATCGATGAGTCGCTGCGTCGGGAATTGTATCGCGAGATGCAGTTGCTGGTTCGCGACGACGGCGGAACCATGACGTGGGCATTTCTAAATATTACCGATGCTTGCACAGATAAGGTGCAGCAGGGAGAACTGTCGCCCATTTCTGAGCTGGACGGCTATAGGGCTGCCGAGCGCTGGTGGTTTGCCTAGAGCGAGCGTGACGAGAGGAGGAGGTCGGCTTATGACTGGCGAACTCGCATGGCCCCGCAAAGACCTTTCACGCGTGCCCTATCCGGTGTTCATGGATCCGGCTTACTTTGAGCGGGAGCAGGAGTGCATATTTCGGGGGCCGCTCTGGTGTTACCTGGCACTGGAGGTGGAAATACCGAATCCCGGCGATTTTCGCATGACATATGTCGGCGATACTCAGGTCGTCGTCGTCCGCGCCGAAGACAATTCGATTCACGCATTTCTCAATCGTTGTGCTCACCGTGGCACCCAGCTCGTGCGCGAATTGGCTGGCAATACCAAAGACTTCACGTGCGTTTATCATCACTGGTGCTACGACCAAAAGGGCGATCTCATCGGGGTTCCTTTCTTGCGTGGCCTTAAAGGCAAGGGCGGAATGCCCAAGGAGTTCAAACTATCGGACCACGGCCTTCGCCGGCTGAAAGTTGGAAGTTACGGTGGCGTAATCTTTGGCACCTTCGCTGATGAAATTGAGCCGCTTGAAGATTATTTGGATGACTTGGGCCGGGACTATATTGACCGCGTGCTGGGAAAGCCGATCAAGATAATGGGCTATACGCGCCAGCGGATTCCGGGAAACTGGAAGCTGTATTACGAGAACCTCAAAGATATCTCGCATGCAGGTCTGCTGCATCGTTTGGCTGCCATTTTCGGCCAGCACCGCAGCACGTTCGAAGGCGGCGTCGTGATGGACAAAAACATGCGCCACCATGTCACCTCATCGATTTACCAGAGCGACGACGTCGGTGCATCGGCAGACGGGTATGCACACACCGATTGGATCGAGGGCTCGCACAAGTTAAACGATCCGTCGGTTTTTGCTTTTAAAGACGAGCTCGGCGACAACAAAGCGGGATATTTCCTCACCGTATTTCCTAATCTCGTCATCCAGCAGTTTGGAAATTCACTCGCGTTGCGTCAGATTCGCCCGAAGAACGCAGAGTCGTTCGAGCTCCATTGGACGTTCTTTGGTTATGCCGACGACGACGACGACATGTGGCTGCTGCGCATGAAGCAGGCCAATAACGCCGGGCCGGGTGGGTTGACGTCCATGGAGGACGGTGAAGTCGGCCGCCTCGGTCAAATCGGTATCCACGGTGCCACGGCAAACGACTACTCGGTTATTGAGATGGGCGGGTTAGGTCCCGTCGGTAACCAGGATACGATGCTGACTGAAGTTGGTGTCCGCGCCTTCTGGATCCAATACTGTAAGCTGCTGGGCATCGAGCCAGGAGAGGCCGAGTCTCAGCACGCTGCTGAATGAAGGCAAATAAAGCTAGGCAGTTGTCGTCAATAAAGCGCCCGGCTCCTTTGAGGAGCCGGTGATGCTCCTGGCGCGACCCCCTATCATGATTCGGTGGCGGATAGCTCTCGGCCGTAGATGCGCTGCGCCGTGTAGTTGATGAGATTATGGAGATTGATCTCCATATACGACATCGGCCCCGGCTCAAACGCGTTGGTGTTCATAGCGCGCTGCAGCGATGCCACCATGGTTCGGTCTTCCTCGAGCACCTTTATCAAGAAGTCGCGATAGATCACCGCTTTCTCCATAAAGTCGGGCTGCTCAAAGTGTTGCTTGGGAAACAGATGGTAGACCACGATCTTCGTCCGGGTCGGTGAAAGCGGCCAGACCACCATCGGGTGAGTTTCGTCTACACAGCCAAAGATGTGAAAACTCGGCCACAAAAAACCTGTGTAACCCAAGCTCATCGGCTCATCTTCCAGCCATGGCATCTTGCCGACCAGGGTCTTGCCGGTCGGTGTGTCCGGCGCCGCGTCATAGAATGAGCTAAACCCGGCACGTTCTTCCTTTACATTGAAGGGGGCGTTCTCGGTGTCGATGTGCGCACCGAATGTATCAATGTGCAGCACCCGAACGTGGTAGATGTCCTGCAGGTTCTCGACGACGAGTTTCCAGTTGCAGTCGAGTTCTACGTCGAACTTCGTCGCGATCCTGCAATCCTGCATGCGCAGAAACGAGAATTCTCTCTCGTATTCGCTGACGAATTCCCGTAGGGGCGGCGCCGCGGGATTCAATGTGACAAAGATCCACCCTGCCCACAAATCCAGGCCGACCGGTTTCAGCCGGCAGGTCGCCGGATCGAAAGCGGTATGCTCCTTCATATAGGGAGCGCCAATCAGCTTACCTGACAGGTCGTACAACCAGCCGTGATAGGGACACCTGAATTCCTCTAGGTTTCCCTTGCCCTGCGCCACCTCCACGCCCCGGTGCCGGCAACTGTTGCAGAACGCGTTCAACCTACCGTCCTTGTCGCGGGCTACGATGACCGGCTCATCGAAGATATGCAGCGTCATGTAATCGCCGGGGTTCTCAACTTCCTCGACCCGGCCAACGCACAGCCAGTCTTTCATGAAGATATTGGCTTTCTCGAGCGCATAAACTTCCGGGCTGCTGTAGTGTTCCCCCGGCAGATGGAACGATTGATCGAGGGGCGCCATCATCTCCATGTCGTGGGCTATGGCCAAGCTGGTACCCCCAATCTGATCTCTATCTCCTGCCCTCTCCCCCGCGGGGAATGTCCAGCTGTCGAAAACTGTAGGGCAGGCATCAACCGCTGAGCAGGCTATATTAGCGTAGCCTGATCTCCGGTGATGCACGAGATTTTGTCGGCAGATGAGAGGGGGCATGTAGGCGCAAAGGGGTTGTAAGTTGCCTGCGGGCATTCGGGACCGCCACCCCTGAAGGTATCCCCGCCTCGAAGACTACGTTCGTACCTTTGGCGGCAGTGGCAGAACGGGCACAAACGCTTCAAGGAACTGCGCCGCAGAGTCGTGCCCAAGTTCAACGCAGCGGTTGCCGCCGGTTCGCCGACGGGATACTGGCGCATGTCAGGACACGCCGCGGCCCAAAAGACCCTGCGTAACCACAACTTCGACTCACTCGGTCTTCCCAGACTCTATATCCGCGCAGACGCTTAACCCGGTCGAACCGCCGTTGTACGTCACCCGTACGCCCAGTGGTGTGGGAGGGGCGGCACCCCGAGGTGCCCCCGTATCCCAATCACCTGACCGGTGCGATCCGCTTCGTCGCCGGAACGCCTCCCTCGCTATATTAGTCGTTGTTGCAATCGTAGTCGGGACGATACGGCAGTGCTGATATCGTTGACGCCGGAAAGAAGTTTGATTGGCCAACATCGGTAGGGCCGCGTCAAAGGAGCGCCAATCCGAGCGCAACCCCTGAACGCCCCTTTTCGGTGGGGAGTTCATCGACATGAACAGTTACCTAAACGTCGGGTCGGAACCTAGCGGTGATGCACGGCCCTGGTTCTCATCGCGCAGCCTCAACCGGCGCTTACTCTGGCTCTACCTCCAGGGAACCACGATCTCGATTGTGGTTTATCTGATTTTGGCCTTGGTTGGCATGGAGTACACCGCCCGACAGTGGTTCTTTCTTTTTTTCGTCGGCGTCCCCGTCTGGGGTGCAATCGTGGTCGGGACCGACTTCTACTTTCTGCAACGTGATTATCGGCCGCTCGGTCGCGTGCTCGCCAGGTTCGATGTCGAAGATACGCCGACGGTAGAAGAGGCTACCGGTGCGTTGACGCGGGCGCTCAACCTACCTATCCACGCATTTTTCCGGGTCACTTACGTCCACGGCCCTCTCGCCGCGCTCGTCATCGTCGCTTTCATGATGTTTGCCGATTGGGCCTGGGACCTCGGTTTCGAGGTTTGGCAGATCGTCATACCGGCAACTGCTGTGTTCATCGTTGCGTCACCGAGCCACGCAATTCTTGAATATTTCGGTATCGATAAGCACATCAGGCCAGTGATCGAGGCGCTATGGGACTTCCTTGATCGACCGCCTCAATCGCCGGCAAAACCGATGACGATCAGCCTGCGTAATAAGCTGATCTATCTGTCTGTTTTTGCGTCGGCTATCCCGTTGGTGTTTTTTACCGCGACGCTTGTGATCAAATTCGAGCTGTTGCTTGAAGACCTGGGCATCGACCCGTCTTTTGAGCTCATGGAGCCCATTCTACTATGGTCCGCCGCGGTGGCCGTCGTCCTGGTTGCGATATCTACCGCGATGTCGCTGGCAATCGCGCGACAGGTTTCGCGTTCCGCAAGTCAACTTGCCGGGGCCATGGATAGCGTCGAGCACGGCAATCTCGAAAACTATCTACACGTTACCGCGACTGACGAGTTCGCTGATCTGTTCCGTGGCTTCAATCTAATGACCACGGGTCTGCGTGAAGAGGCACAGATTCTGGAGATCGCACACGACATTGCCGGCGAACTCAATCTCGGCGCTTTGCTCGCACGCGTCATGGGCGCGACGACCGAATTGTTGGACGCCGACCGCAGTACTTTGTTCCTCTACGACAAGAAGTCTGGCGAACTTTTTTCACGCGTTGCAGAAGGCTTAGAGATTCACGAGATTCGTATCCCCGCGGACGCCGGAATCGCAGGAGCAGTGTTCACGACCAGACAGATCGAGAATATCGACGACCCCTACAGCGATCCTCGCTTCAACCGCGCGGTTGATCAGCGCACCGGCTATCGCACGACAAGTATTCTCGCGTTGCCGATTATCAATAAGTCCGGCGAGTGCATCGGAATCACTCAGGTGCTCAATAAGCATGGCGGTAGATTCCTGGCCCGCGACGAAGCGAGACTCGGCTCATTCACAGCACAGATCGCTGTTGCGCTGGAAAACCGCCAACGATGCGGTGCTGTCTATATTGCGGGCCGATGCCGCGGATGTCGTCGAACGACCGGCGGTTGATCTTTTCGGAGAACTGGGTATCCACTTCGCTCTCGTATCCCCTACATTTGGTTTCCGAGGCTGCGATGACCGCCGACTAGGCCCTTGTAGGGGACCGGCTCGTGCTGCACCGCCTGCTGGAGCAGTCGGAAGAAAAGCAGGCCACGAGCCTGCGAACGGCGGCGATTGAATCGGAAAGTGAACTCGTCGAGATAGTAGTCGAGATGGTCGGCATCGATGGCACCATGGTGGATGCCCAGCCACCAGCGATCAAGCAGAGCGGCCACGCGATGCACTCGTGGCATGACGATGTGGGCCGGGTCGCCACTGGCGGAAATGGATCTCGGCTGGTGGTCATAGCCTTGGTTCGCCAGACCACTGTAGGCTGACCAGCCATCGGTCGGACGGTCGCGCCAGGCGCCACTTGGACAAACGGGATCAGGCTCCTCGCAGCCACATCCTCGACGCGGCTCATTCGGATCCGGCCAGTGCCCCGCCCTCGGACTTCCGCCGATCGCGACGCGATCGTCTGTCGAACATAGGTTTCGTCCACCGACCGCGCCGCAGGAGATCACGCCCCGGCCTCACCATGGCGCGCCGCAACTTGTGCAGCCAAGCCCAGGCGGTCTGATAACTGCCCAGGCCAAGAATGCGTTGCAGGCCGAGCGCACTGACCCCGTGCTTCTGGTTGGTCACGTACCACATCGCCTGGAACCAAGGCGCAATGGCGAGTGCCCTCGAAGATCGTCCCCGCCGTCACCGATGTTTGACGCTGACACCGGTTGCATCGCAACTGACCCCGCGCCGTCGGCCAGGCGTCGGTTCCGCAGCAAGACGGGCATCGAAAACCTTCCGGCCAACGAACACGCCCAAGAAACTCCGCACACGCCGTCTCCGACACGAACCACGCGTCGAATTCAGTCAGGGTGCGCGGGTAGGTCGACCCCGCCTTCGGGATGGGATGCCGGGTTCGCCATCCCAACATATTGACATCACGAGAGCGAAGTGGATCTTTTCGGAGATACCAATTCGTGGCTGGCCAACAGCCTCGATAAGGCCGCCCGCACTGGTCACGCGGACATCATCGTTGAAGCCGACCTGGTCAGGCTGGATGGCGAAACTGCATCGGTAAATTATTCGGTTAGCCCGCTGATCGATGTTGCCGAAGAGAAAATCGGCTCGCTGGCGATCATTGAGGACATCACGACCGAAAAGCGGGTCAAGAGCACGATGGCTCGTTACATGTCACCAGAAGTTGCTGATCAGCTCCTCGCGAGCGGCGAAGCCGAGCTTGGCGGCAAGGATCAGCACGTATCGATTCTGTTTTCTGACTTACGCAGTTTCACGACCATTTCAGAGGCGCTTGGAGCTCGCGAAACCGTCGCGATGTTGAACGAGTATTTCGAGCACATGGTCGATGTGATCATGAGTAACGAGGGTATTCTCGATAAGTTCATCGGCGACGCGATCATGGCATTGTTCGGGGTGCCGTTTAACGGCGAGCAGGACGCCGACAATGCCTTGGCGGTGGCCAACGGTATGTACGTCGAGCTTCGTGCTCTGAACGAACGGCGCGCCAGCGCCGGTAAAGATCCCCTCGACATCGGCGTCGGTATTAGCACCGGGGGAGTCGTTGTCGGCAACATCGGTTCGCGGAAGCGTATGGAATATACCGTGATTGGTGACTCGGTGAATCTCGCTTCGCGCCTCGAAGGAGCAACTAAGTATTATGGCGCTAAGGTGCTGATTAGCGAGTTCACCAAAAATGAGTTGAAGCACAGCGCCGCTTTGCGCGAACTCGATCTAATTCGGGTCAAGGGAAAGAGCGAACCCGTGGCGATCTACGAAGGTTTGGATCACCATGCGCCGGAAACGTTTCGCCACATGGCTGAGGTGATTGAGGCTTTTGACGTTGGTCTTTCGGCCTATCGTCTTCGGGATTGGCCAACCGCGCGCAAGTGCTTCGAAACAGCGTTAACGGCAAACAGTAATGATCGACCGTCACAAATCTACCTTGATCGCATTCTCCACTTCTCCACAAATCCGCCGCCGGACGACTGGGACGGGGTTTGGACGATGACGAAAAAATAGTTAGTACGGCCAGGGCGACCCCGGACGTGCAGTGTGGAAAGGGCGGTCTTCTTCTTCAGGCCCTCTTTTTCGTTCCGCACAATGTTGCATGTTGTGAAGGGTTTTCGGACGTCCGCCGCGAGGTGATGTTGCGGGCGAGCTAAGTCCGGCGGGCGTCGGACAAGCCTTATATGAGAGGCCATGGTAAGGCGCCGTCGATCGCGTTCGTCGCCGCGACAGTCTTGGCACCGCGATCGGCCCTCAAGCGCAGGTTCAGCCGCTCGTCGTCGCGCTCCTAGTCGCGAAAAATACGCCAACAAGCACCAGAGCGCCGCCCCAGACATGGTGGCTCGCAAGGGCTTCGCCCAAGAATAGAACTGCGAGTCCCGCGGTCAGTAGCGTTTGCAGGAGAACGAAGTTGGTGGCGGTTCCCGCGCCGAGGGTTTTGATTCCGATATTCCAGAACATAAGGGCGACGATCGAGCCGAACGTCGCGATATATACGATCGCACCAATTGTCGGCCATGAGAGTACGGCGACGTCGTCGAACAAAAAGTGCTCGATCAGGAACAGTGGTAAAGCGATCCACGCGCCGACGATCGTCATCGCCAGGTAGGACACCAGGATGCCTAGTGCCGCCGGCATCCGCCGTATGAGGACTGCGTAGATTCCCCAGCTAACCATGGCGAGTTGGATCCAGATATCACCCGGCTCGACTTGCAACTCCCGCAGGGCAATCAGGTCACCCCTGACGATTACGGCGACGACGCCGATGCCGGCGATCACCATGCCACCAACCTGTAGCCGCGACACATGTTCGCCGATGAAGAGCGCCGCAAATAAGACCGCAAGGAATGGGAGCGTCGTATTAATGAGGCCGGCGTTGGTCGCGGTGGTCGTGTCGAGCCCGAGGTATAGCAGCCCTTGGCCGGCGATCGATTGCGTGACCGCCAGCGCGACCATCAAACCCCAGTTTTTCTTGAGTAGCGGCCACGCGTCCCACAGCGCGCGCCCGACAAAAGGCGCCAGCAACAATGACGACAGTGTGCAACGCCAGAACACCAGTGTCATAGGCGGTATGGATTCGTGGATCCCACGGGCGACGACGATGCTGCCGCTGTAGCACATCCCCGCGATGATCATGAGGAATACCGCCATCCGCGCGTCGACGGAGAACGCGGGATCGACCTTGTGGCGCTCGGCCATCACAGAGAGGAACAGCCAAATGTCGTCAAACGCAGCAGGGCGTTACGTTCAACCGTGAGCACTAGTGGACAGCGGTCTGAGCCTGCGCGATGGCGCGCCAGATTTTTTCCGGCGTCGCCGGCATGTCGATGGCGAGCGGACCGTAGACGCTTAGAGCATCAGCAAGGGCGTTCATAACCGCCGGTGGCGCCGCGATGGCACCCGATTCACCGGCCCCTTTTGCGCCGAGAGGATTGTTGGGTGTGGGCACCTCGTGGAACTCGGTTGTAATGCCGAGCAGATCGGTGGCGCGGGGCATTGCGTAATCCATGAACGACCCCGATAGCAACTGTCCGTCGCGATCGTAGACCGCTTCCTCGAGCAGCGCCTGGCCGACTCCCTGGGCGACCCCGCCGTGCACCTGTCCTTCGGCTAGCAGCGGGTTGATAACCCGGCCAAAATCATCGACCACCACATACGCGACCACGTCGCACACGCCGGTTTCGGGATCGATCTCGATCTCGCAGATATGGCAGCCATTGGGAAACGAAGGCGTATCCGGCGCGAACGTGGCCGACGCCGCGAGACCGCCGGCCTGGGCTAATTGCGACGATGCGGCGAGGTCGAACAGGCCGACGCTGCGATCGGTACCACTGACGACGAATGCACCATCGGTGAGCTCGATATCGGCAACGGCGGCTTCGAGATAGTCGGCGGCGGCCAGTTTTCCCACGCGGATAATTTCGTCGGCAGCGAGGCCAATGGCACTGCCACCGACCATGAGGGAGCGCGAGCCGCCGCTGCCGCCGCCCGTGGCCACAGCCGCCGTATCGCCCTGGCGAACCTCGACGCAGGCAAACGGCACGCCCAATTTATCTGCGATCACTTGTGCATAAGCCGTCTCATGCCCCTGCCCCGTGGCCTGGGTGCCGATACCGATGTGAACGACGCCACTGGGTTCGACGCCGAGGTCGGCGGTTTCGCTACCGATCGCGGGATCGCCGCTTTTTTCGATGTAATAGGCCATGCCAATACCATGCAGACGGCCGCGCGATAGCGCTGCCGCGCGCCGCGCCTGAGATCCGTCCCAGTCCGCCACACGCATCGCCTCGGCTAACACCCGTTCGAACTCACCGCTGTCGTAGACCAAGCCCAGCGGATTTTCGTAAGGGATCTCCGAAGGGGGCACGAGATTGCGCCGCCGCAGCTCAGCCGGATCCATTTGGAGGGCGGTCGCGGCGGCGTCGATAAGCCGCTCGATGACGTAGATCGCTTCCGGCCGGCCGGCACCGCGATAGGCGTCGACGGGAACCGTGTTGGTGTAAACCCCGGTCACCGAAACATGGGCTGATCGGATGACGTAAGCGCCCAGTTGGATTCCGCGACTGGCGTAGGTTGGGACGATCGGCGCCGCGTTCGAGAGATAGGCGCCCATGTTGGCGATGGTCTCGACCTTGAGGCCGCGAATTCGCCCGTCGCCGTCGAGCGCCAGGCTCGCGTCGGTAAGGTTGTCGCGGCCGTGGTTGTCGCTGTTAAACGCTTCGCTGCGGTCGCTTACCCATCGTACCGCGCGGCCGGTCTTTTTCGCCGCCCACAACACCAGTCCATATTCTCCATAAGGATGGAGTTTGGGTCCGAAGCCGCCGCCGACATCTGGGGTGATCACGCGCACGCGCTCGGCTGGAACTTGGAGCACGTCTTCGGCGATGGCCCCGCGAACAACGTGCGGTCCCTGCGTCGAGGTATAGAGCGTGTAGTCGTCGTTTTCCGGGTCGTAAAGGCCGATCGCCGCGCGCGGCTCTAGCGAGTTGCCGACGACGCGGTTGTTCCTGAGTTTGAGCGAGACGACGTGGGCGGCGCCGTCGAACGCAGCCTCGGTCGCTGCCCGATCGCCGTTCTCCCATGCGAAACAGACGTTGGTCGGCACCTCGTCCCACACCGGCGGCGCAGCGCCGCGGGCGGTTGCGGCAATGTCGACGGCGGGCGGCTGCACGTCGTAAGCCACGCGAACGAGATCGAGCGCGGCGTACGCAGCGGCGTGCGTTTCGGCGACCACCATCGCAATGGGATCGCCGACATGGCGAACCCGGTCCCCCGCCAGCAAAGCATGCGTTGGGACAAAGTCGATCTCACTGCTGCCGGCATGGTCGAGAAACTTGAGATAGTGGCAGTGGAGTGGGCCGATTCCATCGTCGTCGAGATCGGCGGCGGTCGCAACGGCGATCACCCCGGGAAAATTCGCGGCCGCCGCCGTTTCAAGCGATCGGATCGCGGCATGAGCGTGCGGTGACCGCAACAGGGCGGCAAAAGCTTGATCGGGAAAGGATATGTCATCAACGAACCGACCGGCACCTTGCACGAGCCGATTGTCCTCTTTGCGCGTTACCGGCTGGCCGATCCCGAATTTCACGCCGATCGCCTCCTTCGCGCATCCCATGCTGGCGCGGCTAAGCCGCGCGGCGCGCGAGCGGCCACGTCGCGTGCCGCTCTAATCGTAAAGCAGTTGCGCGTTGTAATTGATGAGGTTGTGGAGGTTCACCTCCATGTGCGACATCGGCCCGGGTTCGAACGCCCTGGTTTCCATCGCCCGCTGTAGCGAGGCGACCATCGTTCGATCCTCCTCCAGCACCTTGACTAAGAAGTCGCGATACACCACCGCCTTCTCCATAAAATCGGGCTGTTCGAAGTGGACCTTCGGAAACAGGTGGTAGGTGACGATCTTCGACGTGGTCGGTGAGAGCGGCCATACGACCATCGGGTGTGACTCATCGACGCGCCCGAAAATATGGAAGTTCGGCGCCAGGAACCCGGTGTAAGCGAAGCTCATCGGCTTGTCTTCGAGCCAGGGCATCTTGCCAAACAGCGTCTTTCCTTCCGGGGTATCGGGTGCGCCATTGTAAAACGAGCTAAAGCCGCCGCGCTCTTCCTTGACGTTGAACTTGAACTTTTCGGTATCGATGTGAGCGCCGAAGGTATCGATGTGCAGGACTTGGACGTGATAGATGTCCTGCAGGTTCTCGACCACGAGTTTCCAATTGCAGTCGAGTTCGACTTCAAACTTCGTCGACAATCGGCAATCCTGCCACCGCAGGAACGAGAATTCGCGTTCGTATTCGGCGACGAATTCCGCAAGCGGCGACGCGGCCGGATTGAAGTTGATGAAAATCCATCCCGCCCAGACGCCCAGACCCAGCGTCTTCAACCGGCAGTTCTTAACGTCGAAGCGGGTGTGCTCTTTCATGTAAGGCGCACCCACCAGGTGGCCCTTCAGGTCGTAAAGCCAGCCGTGGTACGGACAGCTGAACTCTTTCACGTTGCCCTGCCCCTGTGCGACTTCGACCCCACGATGGCGGCAGGTGTTGCAGAACGCATTGAGGCTGTCGTCATCCGCCCGGGTGATGAGAACCGGCTCATCGAGAATATGGAGCGCCATATAATCTCCGGGCTTCTCCACTTCCTCGACGCGACCGACGCATAGCCAGTCGGCGAGGAAGATGCGTTCTTTCTCACGCGCGTAGACCTCGGGGCTGCTATAGAAATTGCCAGGCAGGTGATAGGCCTGGTCAAGCGGTACGTCGATGTTGGCCTTGCCGCTCTGCGATTCCGCGACTCCATCACTCGCCAGTGCCATGATGTCCTCCGTTGTTCGGCCGCAGGATCCGCGCCAAGAGTGGGTCAGACCCTCGTGCCACAGCAGCCTGTCGATGAATTTTGCTCGCCTTCTCGCGGCCAGGCAAGCCGATCGGCATGAAAAAGCTACTCGCCATAGATTCGTTGGGCTGTGTAGTTAATCAGATTGTGGATGTTTACTTCCATATGCGACATCGGACCGGGCTCGAACGCTTTGGTTTCCATGGCGCGCTGCAGCGACGCCACCATGGTCCGGTCTTCCTCCAGAACAAGGGCGATAAAATCGCGGTAGACGGCGGCTTTCGCCGCAAACTCCGGCTGTCGATGATGTTCCTCTGCAAACAGGTGATAGACCACCATTTTGGTTTTACTGGGCGATAACGGCCAAACAACCATTGGGTGTATTTCGTCGATGCGGCCGAAGACGTGAAAGTTAGGCGCCAAATAGCCGGAATAGGCGAGATTCATTGGCTTATCTTCCAACCATGGCAGTTTGCCGACCAGAGTCTTGCCGTCAGGGGTGTCCGGTGCACCGGTGTAGAAGGAACTGAAGCCACCGTTCTCCTTCACGTCGAAATCGAAATCTTCGGTGACGTCGAGGTGCGCGCCAAAACTGTCCACGTGCAGGGTTTGAAAGTGGTAGACGTCTTGCAGGTTCTCAACCACCAGCTTCCAGTTGCACTCGAGTTCAATATCGAATTTGCTCGAAAGTCGGCAGTCCTGCATGCGCAGAAGCCCAAAAGCCTTCTCATAATCCGCAACAAATTCCTTCAGCGGCGGTGGGTCGGGATTAAAGGTGACGAAGATCCATCCCGCCCAGTGGTCGAGCCCCAGCGGTTTGAGTCGGCAGTCGGCCGGGCTGAAGACGGTGTGCTTCTTCATATACGGTGAGCCGATCAGTTTGCCTGAGAGATCGTAAAGCCAACCGTGATAGGGGCAGCTGAACTCCTTCACGTTGCCCTCGCCTTGCGCCACTTCGACACCGCGATGCCGGCACGTGTTGCAGAATGCGTTCAAGTCGCCGTTTTCATCGCGAGCGACAATGATCGGCTCATCCAAGACGTGAAACGCCATGTAGTCGCCAGCGTTCTCGACCTCCTCGATCCGGCCGACGCACAGCCAATCCTGCATGAAAATCTTGGCTTTCTCGAGCGCGTAGACTTTGGCGCTGCTGTAGTGGGTTCCCGGCAAGTGGAACGACTGATTAAGCGGCGCTTCGACATTGGAAATACTGGTATCGCGCGTAACTTCTTCTCCGCTATTCGCCAAAGTCATGGAATACCCTCCAATTTGTTCTGCTCGTGAGGCCTGCGCGCCACCATCGTTGCGCTGGTCAGAATCATACCGCTCGGTCAAACGGGCTCAATAACCTCTGCCGACGTCAGGCGATCACGTTGCGCAAGAACGCCATCGAGCCAGTCTGCGTCCATTCTGGGCACCGAAGCCAGAAGTAGTTTTGTATAGTCCTCGCGTGGCGCCGACATGATCTTTGATTTCGGGCCCTGCTCCACCACCCGCCCCTGCAGCATGACCATGACCTCGTCAGCGATCGCTGCGACCGTACCGAGGTCATGGGTTATGAACAGATAGGAAAAACCAAAGTCGCGCTGACGGTCCAGCAACAGCTTTAGAATATTTTGCGCGACGATCCGATCGAGCTCCGAGGTGACTTCGTCACAGATGACGAGATCGGGTTCGGCCGCGAGGGCACGCGCGATCCCAATGCGTTGTTTCTGGCCGCCGCTGAGTTCACTCGGGTATCGATCGGCGAAGCTTGGCGGCAGTTCGATCATTTCCAGGAGCTCCGCGACCCTGCGGTCGAGTTCCTTGCCGCGTTTGCCGAAGTATAGCTGCACCGGTCGGCCGAGAATCTGCTTTACCGTCTGGCGCGGGTTGAACGCCGTGTCGGGCGTCTGGTAAATCATCTGAATACGCCGACGTTGGTCAAGTGACCGCTGTCCGAGTGTCGGCGGCAGCGCCGCCTGGTTGAACAAAATCTCTCCGGACTCGGGCGGCAGAAGACCGACGATGACGCGCGCGAGGGTCGACTTGCCGGATCCCGACTGGCCGACAACGGCCAAGGTTCTGCCTTTGTACACGTGAAGCGACAGATCGTGCAGAACCTGATCGCCGCTACTGTATCGCGCATTTGCGTGCAGCACCGATAACAGCGGTTGTTCATCGTTTCGCGGCGTCTCAATTTTCGTCGACGAGCGCAGCGCCCAAAGCGACTTGGTGTAGCTCTCGCGCGGTGCGGCGAGCATCGTGCGGGTGTCGGCCTCCTCCACAATTTCGCCGTGACGCATGACGACGATACGGTCGGCAACTTGGGCAACCACTGCCAAATCGTGGCTGATGTAAATGGCGGCCGTATGAAACTGCTTTATGACCGCACGGATGGCTGCGAGAACCTCGATCTGCGTGGTTACGTCGAGCGCCGTGGTCGGCTCATCGAAGATAATCAAATCGGGACGGCATGCCATCGCCATGGCTAGCATGGAGCGCTGCAATTGGCCGCCGGAGACCTGATGCGGGTAGAGGAACCCGACCGTCTCGGGGCCGGGGAGCGACAAGCGGCCGTACCAGTCGATCGCGTCGGCGTAGGCTTGTTCTTTGTTCTTTACGCCATGTTGGAGGGGTGTTTCAGCGAACTGTTTGATCAGCCGGTGGGCCGGGTTGAAGGATGCGATGGCCGATTGCGCCATATAGGCGATAGCTTCGCCCCGAAGCTTTCGTTTGGCCTTTTCCGATGCTGCAACGAGGTCTTCGCCGCGAAACAAAACCTGGCCGCCGGCGATGCGGCAACCGCTTCGGATGTAGCCCATCGCAGCCAGCCCGAGCATGGTTTTTCCGGCGCCCGACTCGCCGACCAAGCCGACGACGCGCCCACGCGGCAAGTCGAGATCCACACCTTTTACGATTTCGGTTCGACCGCCGTCAGCGCTGCTCGTGTCGATGCGAAGCCCACGAATCGTCAACAGCGAGTCGCCACTCGATTGGGCGGGTGTCGTATCGGTTGCCGTCATGTCTTGAGGCGACTCGATAGTTCCAGGGCGCGATCGACCAGGAGATTAACGCAAACGGCGAGGAGGCCGATGGCAGCGGCAGGCACGAGCGGCGTCACATCGCCATAGGTGATGAGCGTCGCGTTGTCGCGCACCATCGAACCCCACGAGGCTGTCGGTGGTTGAATGCCGAGGCCGAGAAACGATAGCGAACTGATGAACAAGAACGTGTAGCAAAACCGCAACCCGAATTCGACCAGCAGCGGCGGTAGGGCATTGGGCAAGATTTCATTCCGAGCGATCCAACCAAAGCCTTCACCGCGCAGCCGCGCCGCCTCGACGAAGTCCATGACCACGATGTTCTGCGCCACCGAACGCGCGACCCGGAACACTCTCGTTGCTTCCACCACCGCGATCACAACCACCATGATGCCAATCGAATTTCCCAGGATTGTGAGAAATAGCAAGGCCAAGACCAACGATGGAATGGCGATCAGCGTATCGATGGCACGGCTCAACAGCTGATCAAGCCAACCGCCAACGATCGAGGAGAGGAAGCTTAAGGGGACACCAATCAGGAAGGCCAAGGCCGTGATCAAGACGGCAACGCCGATCGTGTTTCGTGCGCCGTAAATCAGGCGGCTCCACATGTCGCGGCCCAAATTATCTGTGCCGATGACAAATTTTTCGCCCCACGGCTGGTAGGGCGGACCGACAATACTGGTCTCTCCAAACGGCGCCAGCACCGGTGCCAACAGAGCGGTCGCCAGGTAGAGCATCACCACGATAAGCGCGACCCTGGTTATCAGCGGCGAACGACGCAAAGCTTGCCAGGCGCCTGACACGACCCGCTCCTACCGCGGGTACCGAAGTCGGGGATTGCTCAGGATCGACGCAACATCGGCTACCAGATTCAGGAGAATGTAGGCCCCAGCGAATATCAAGCTCGAGGTTTGCACAACGGGGAAATCCCGCGCTGAAACCGAATCGACCAGGAGTTGGCCGAGACCGGGATAAGCGAACACAACCTCAACGATCACAACGCCGGCGATAAGATACGCAAAGCTCAGGACCACGATGTTGATGATGGGGGCGAGCGCATTCGGCAGCGCATGCCGGGTAACGACCCGCCACGGCGGGATTCCCTTCAAATGCGCCATTTCGATATAGGCATTGGCGATCACATTGAGGATCGCTGCCCGGGTCATCCGCATCATATGCGCGGTCACGACCAGCGTGAGCGTCATTGCCGGCAACGCGCATTGGTAAATGCGCTGCCAAATAGGCATGTCCGGCGTTACCTGCGACAAGCTGGGAAACAGACCCAACTGAAGCACGAGGAATAGGATGAGAATATAAGCGATAAAGAACTCTGGGAACGAAACGGCGGCGACCGTAACGATATTTGAAACGCGATCAAACAGGGTGTTGCGAAACAGCGCGGCCAAAACCCCCAGCGAAACCGCCAGCGGAACCGCAACCGCCGACGTCAATACGGCGAGAAAAAGTGTGTTTTTCAACCGTTCTCCGATGAGTTCGGCAACTTCACGCTGATTCGCCAACGACCGACCCAAATCTCCCTGTACGAAATTGAAGATCCAACTGAGGTATCGCTGGCCGGCCGGCACATCGAGCCCGACCTCACGGCGGAACGCCGCTACCAATTCGGGTGTTGCATTCACACCCAGGATTACGTCGGCGATGTCGCCGGGCAGGAGTTCGACCGAAAAAAAGATAATCAGCGAAACGACAACCAGCGTCAGAACACCGAAGCCAATCCGCCGTGCAATTAATCCCAGCAATGGCGCCTTCTTCTCCCAGCCCTCGGCTGGCGTTTTGGCTGGCGTTCTGGCGACCGCACGGCGGCCGGATGAATCATTCCAGACTCCGTAACGTAACTAAGCGGCCTGCAGGTGTGGTGCGGCGGTTCGAAGAACGACACGCAACCGCCGCACCAATGACTGATTCAGTTTAGGCGAACCACCAACGTTCCATGACCCGATAGCCGTCCACCTCGGCGATACCCGCGACCTTATCGTCGTGTGCAATCTTATCCGAGGTGGCATCGAGGTTGTTGGGGAACGCATACGTGATCGTCGCGCCCTGGTCGCGGAGGATTTGCTGCATTTCGCGATAAATCTCACGACGCAGATTTTCATCAACGGTTTTAAGCGACTCGTTTAGGATCGATTCGAAGCGTTCGTTGCTCCACCCGGTCTCGTTGGCACCGGCGCCAGCAACATTGGCCCAACTGAATATGACGGCCTCGGTCGCCCGACCTGAATATCGGCTGAAGATCCAGGGCTTTTTCCTCCAGATGTTTGACCAATAGCCATCGGCAGGTGCCTGGATCGGCGAGATGTTTATACCCGCGGGCCGCGCATGTTCTTTCATGAGTGCCGCCACGTCGGCCGCACCGTCGGATACAGCGACTGAGTGCGTCAGCTCCACGTCAAGTGAATCAAGGCCGGCTTTCTTTAGGTGGAACTTGGCCTTGTCGGGATCGTAGGCGAGCCTGGGGAGATCCGATGCGTAGTATTTATAGGTCGGCCCGATCGGGTTGTCGTTACCGGGAGCGGCGTGTCCGTTGAGGGGACCGTTGATGATCGCGTCGCGATCGACGGCGTGTTTGAGCGCCAGGCGCAGGTCGACATTGTCAAACGGCGGCACCTTTACGAGCATCGGTGCGTTAAAATGGCCACCGCCGGGAACCTCGACGATGCGGATCCCCGGCACCTTGGCCAACAACCCCACGGTCTTGGGATCGACGCGGTTCATGATGTCGATGGCGCCCGATCGCAACGCGCTCGAGCGCGCCGCTGGATCGTTAATGGCGGTCAATTCGATGCCGTCAAAGTGCCCACGTCCAGCCTTCCAGTAGTTTGGATTGCGCTTCAAGACGGCGCGGCTACCGGGCGTAAAACTTTCGAGAATAAAGGGGCCGGTGCCGACGCCGGTTAAGTCCAAACGTCCGCTCGAATCGGCGGGCAGGATGTTCAAATGCATATCGGTGAGTAGCGCCGGAAAGTCTGCATTCGATCTCTTGAGCGTGAAGACTACCGTCGACTTGTCGGCGATCTTGATGTCCACGACATCGGCGAGGAAGCCTTTTCCAGCCGACTTCGTGTCTGGGCCGCGGTGGTGATTCATCGATGCCAGCACGTCGTCGGCGGTCATCGTCTTGCCGTTGTGAAACTCGATATTACTGCGCAGACGGAAGGTCCATGTCATCAGGTCGGCAGACGCATCCCACGACTCGGCAAGTTCCGGCACGATGTCAGCGTTCGGCGTGACTTCGGTAAGGTTGTTCCGGAGCCCCCAGGTTAGCGAGTACATGAACTGTTCGATGGCCCTGCCGGGATCAAGTGTGTCGCCAGATGCACCACCAACCATGCCTATCCGCGCGATACCACCCTTCTTAGGGACGGCGGCACGGGCCTGGCCGATTAACATCGGCGCCGCTGCGATGCCGCCGATTGCGGCGGTGGTTGTTTTCAGGAAACGGCGGCGGGTCAAATCGCCTGACAAAACACTGCGCGCACTTAGGTTGCTTGTATTGTTTGACATAGTTGCCTCCCGAGCGTTTGTGATTATGCCGATTAGTATCGCGTAACCCGGCTGGATTATCGAGTCACGACTTGTGGCCAAACGCCTCGAGGATCCAGCGTGCCACGCCGAACAACGCGGCATCGTCGTGCATGTACCCGATAACCTGAAGCCCTAGCGGCATGCCCTCCACCTCGAGAACCGGGATGCTAAGCGACGGTGCACCGAGGAGCGACGAAGGTACGGCGAAGGCCGGATCACCGGTGCTTTCGAGACCGACCGGTGCCGCGCCCGGCGCTGCCAGGGTGACAAAGGCGGAGATCGAGCCTTTGAGCGCCGCGTGTTGCTGGCGTATCGATTCGCGCCGCGTCAACGCCAGGCGATAGTCTTCGGCGGTCAGGGTCTCCCAGTTGGCCAGAAGCTGAGAAATGCTCTCGCTGAGGCCATTCGGTCCGCGATCCCGATATGCGTTGATGGGCCATCGTAATTCATAGCCGCAAATATCGTTGGTGACCGCCGTGGCAGATTGGATCGTCTCTTCAAACTCGGCGACCTGTCTGTCGTTCGATTTGGATACGATCGTGACGCCCTTCTCCGTAAGCAAATCCATTGCTCGTTCGAACTTATCCTGGACGTGCGGCTCGCATTGCGACCAACCCGCTGTCTCCAGTTTCGCCAGCACTTTCGGCTGCGTGGAAAGCGCCAACTCGGCACCGCCAAAGAGGCCCGGATGACCGGGATCACCGCCAGCGAAATGTGCAGCCTCATAGGCCGCGATCCATGCATCGGTGAGACAACCAGCCAGCATGCCAATTACGGACTGGCTCAGGTTGGAATGCCCTCCGGAACGGTTTAGTGCGCCAAGCGTAGGCTTGAAGCCAACATTGGCGCAGTAGCTCGCGGGACGAATTAGAGAGCCGACCACTTGGCTGCCGATCGCAGCCGGCAGCATCCGTGCGCCGACGGCCGCCGCCGACCCGCTGGACGATCCTCCGGGCGTTCGCGTCAGATCGAACGGATTTTGCGTCGGTCCGGGATTGCGGAACCCGAACTCAGTGGTGACCGTCTTGCCGAGAACCACCGCGCCCGCCCCGCGCAAGCCATAGACCGTGGCGCAATCGCGGTTCGTGCGCCAATTCTTGAACAGCGGACTGCCCATTTGCGTCGGCATGTCCGCGGTCTCGTACAGGTCCTTAACGCCAAACGGCATGCCGTCGACACGCGAGCGCGGCCGGCCCCGAAGGTAGCGTTTTGTCGACTCGTCGGCGGCCGTGCGAGCCCCCTCGATATTGAGGCAGACGAATGCGCGCACATCAGGCTCGCGTTCGTCGATCGTCTCCAAGCAGCGCTCGAGATAGGCGCGCGGCGTATCGCTGCCATCCACAAAGCGCGGCACGTTGTCATGGAACGTCAGCAGCTTGATATCACCGGGATCGCGGCGATCGGCATCCGTCGCTTTATTGTCCACGGCGGTTCCTTCCGCGTAGTCCGCCGCACGGGGTCCGCCCAGAACGGCAACGCGCAGCGATCGTCACGAACGCGAGCGTAGCATGCTCAAGAAGGAACGCTACCGGTTGCGAGACGCTGCTTCGAGATTGGCGCGTATGTCGTGGCAACCTGTACTCGACCACCTTCGACAGTGCAGTCTGCCCGATACCACGCGACGTAGACCTTCCGATACCGATGGCTACTGTTGGGAGGGGATGTTTGACGCGTCATTCAGCAGCACATAAAACCGCGCGAGCCCGTGGGGTGATCAGAGGAGGAAACGATGACGCAGTCGGACACGGATTACGGGACGGTGTTGGAGAAGATCAACGCCATCAACGCGGCCAAGCACCGCCGCAATCATCCGCTGTGGATCGCACTTTTGGGGGGCGAGCTGAGCCGGCTGCAGGTTGCCGAGTTCTTGCGTCAGTTCAGCGTCATCCCGCTTTACAACCACTTCTTCCATGGACCGCTTTACGTGAACTGTCCCAATCCGAAGTGGCGCGCCCGCATGGCGGAAGTCGTCTACGAAGAAGGCACCGGCAACCTATACTCAAACGGCGTGCCCCACTGGCAGCTCTACATTCAGATGGGCGAGGCGTTCGGTATTGGCGCCGACGAGATGTACGCGACCGAGTACGGCGCCGGCGCATTAGCGGTGCGCGCGTTCATGACCGCAACCTGCGCCCGCAGCTTCCTTGAAGGGGTCGCCGCCATGTCGCTTGCCGGCGAAGCTCAAGTGCCCGGAATCGCGGGGAAAGTCTCGGACGTTTTCGTCGAACATTACGGGCTGACACGCGAGCAAGCCATGTTCTACGCCGTTCACGAAGAAGCCGACCGCGACCACTCCGAAGCCGGGCTTGAGTTCTTACGCGAGTTCGCCAAAACCGATATGGACCTCGACCTCGTGGTCCGTACGGTGCGCGATTGTATCGAGGTGAATTGGTGGATGTATAGCGACATACTTCGGCGCCTCGAAGACATTTGATAGGCGCTCGTGACAGACGCTCGCGATTCTCTGGACCGAACCGCTACCATGACGATCGAGGATGTGAGCTTCTTTTCCGGGCCTGGATTGCGCTTGGCCGCGCAGCTTTATCTGCCCGATCCAGCCAACGACCGCGGCGCCGGCGTGGTGTTTTGCCTGGGCTTCGGCGGCGTCAAGGAAGGGACGCCTGTGGGTCTGTCGACCCGGCTCGCAGCACATGGCTATACCGTGCTGAGCTTCGACTATCGCGGCTTTGGCGGTAGCGAGGGTGTGCGTGGCCGGCTGGTGCCCAACGAACAGGTCGAGGACGCCACGCATGCGCTGGAGTTTCTCGCCGCGCGGGCCGGTGTCGAGCCCCACCGGATCGGCCTGTACGGGACCAGTTTTGGCGGCGGCATCGCCTTGCTGGCGGCACGGCGCAGCGATCGCGCGCGTGCATTGGTGGTCACCGTGCCGGTGGTCTCGGGCGGTGATTGGCTGCGCAGCCTGTGCCGCGGGTACGAGTTCCAGGAGCTCGAGCAACGCTCCCGCAACGCCATCGCCCAAAAGACCTTGTCCGGCGAGATCGAGATGGTCGACCGGTTCGAGATCATGATCCCCGATCCGGTGACACGGCAGATCTATCAGGAGCCCTTCCCCATGGCCCTGGAGACGTTTGTTCACGTGCTCGGCCACGAACCGATTGCGGCGGCCGAACGGATCGAGATCCCGGTCGGCGTGATTGGGGTCACCAACGATCAGCTGGTGCCACCGAGCCAATCGACGCAGCTGTTCGAGCGGCTGCCCGGGCCCAAGATGCTGGCGATGCTCGATGGCGACGATCACTTCGCGGTCTACGACCCGCTGCTCGACCAGGTGGCCATGCGCACGATCGCCTGGTTCGATGAACATCTCGCACCGGCAACCCCGAGCGGCGCGACTGGATTCCCGACATGACCACGGACGCACCCCTTGCGGCACTGATCACTGGCGGTACCAAGGGAGTCGGGCGGGCCATCGCGCTGCGTCTGGCGCGGCCCGGCGCACAACTGTTCCTCAATTACCGTAGCGATGACGCAGCGGCAACAGCAACCGCGGCTGAAGCAACCCAGCGGGGCGCCGAGGTGCATACGATCCGCCGCAGCCTGGCCGACGCGGCAGGTGCGCAATCGGTTATCGAGGCGGTGGCGGCACAGACCGATCGGCTCGACGCGCTGGTGCACTCGGCAGCCATCCCGCATCCGGGTTACCTGATGACCCAGGATCTCGACGAGGTGCACGAGGCGATCGAGGTCGGCGGGTTGGCGCTGCTGTATTTGGTGCGCGCGGCGGCGCAATTGCTCGGGTCGGGCAGCACGGTGCTGTTCCTGGCGGGCCGCGCGGTTGAAACCGTGCTGCCCGCGCACGGGGCGCTGGCCGCAGCCAAGGCGCTCGGCGAGTGTATGGTGCGCTACCTGGGGATCGAATGCGCGGGCCAGGGCATCAGCGTCAACACACTCAGCGTCGGGCCCATCGATACCGAGCTTTATCGGACCGTCAATGCCTTCACCGCACCCGATGCGACCGGCGGCGCCCCGTCGACGCCGGCGGGCCGGCCGTTGACTGCTGAAGACGCAGCCGAGGTCGCGGCATTCCTGATTTCACCGGCCGCGAATATGATCCGGGGTCAAACGGTGCTGGTCGACGGCGGACTCGGCACCACCATCCGTGCGCCGCGTGGTGGTTCCTGAGATGCCCGGCGCGTCAAGCGGCTCGCGAGATCAGGAAATGTCAAAAGGGGAGGGGCCGCTTGGACCCCTCCGCGACGATGTGTAATGAGCAAGAAGCAGCGATCACTGCCCCGACATCAGATCCTTCTCCTCGACACGCATCTTCAGTTGCTGCACTACGCTGTCTGCGTGTTTGGCGACATGCTCCCATGGCGCAGAATTGAACGACGGGTGCGAGCTACCGGCGCCGACCCGGCGCTGCGAGCTCGTCCCTTCAGACGTAGTTGGGACCGTTGAGCGCTTCCCACACCAGCTTGTCGAAGTGGTGGGTGCTGTGCTCGCTCTTGATCGAACGCGCGGCATCAACCATTAAGCGCCCCTGCGAGAAGCCGCGGCTACGAATGCCCTGCTGCTGCTTTTCCATCGCATCGACGTCTTGCGGCAAGATGACATCGCGGTAGAAATTCATGCCAGCGACATCCTCGTCGGCGGGCGGAACGTTGCGGCACATATTGGTAACTTCGTGCGAGCTTTGTTCCAGCCCCCGCGGCATCACGCGCATAACCTTGAAATTGGGTCGTCCGCGGTCGGCAACGAAAATCAGGCCGGGCCACAGGTACCAGATGAACTTGGTGCTCTGGTATTGGTCCTCCGGCCGGGCCACGGGGATGATTCCGGGGTCGTCCTGGAGCTCGTCCGGGTTGGCGTGGATCGTGTGCTTGGCATAGAAATCGTGCTCTTCGGTGATCCACTCGGTTTTCGCCATGCTGCCGAAACCGGCACCCTTATGAAGATGGGGGCAGTGGTAGCACTCCATCTGATCGAGCACGAACTTCCAATTGGCCTGCACGACGCGGGGATCGTGCCGCGCCACCCGCAGCTCGAGCAGGTCGGGAACGGTCTCCAGCCAATCGGTCGCCAAGTCACCGGCGATTTCGCTGAGCGAGATTGCGTCGGGGTCGAGATTGACCAGCACCAGCGGACCCAGCTCCTCGACGCGAATTTCGCAAAGGGAGAAATCTTCTAGACGAAAGCCGGCGACGTTTTCGGCGTTGCCCGCCGCCTTTAACGAACCGGTGGTGTCGTATGACCAGGCGTGAAACGGGCAGGTGAAGATCGACTTGTTACCATGGCCTTCAGCGAGGACGTGCCCGCGGTGCATGCACACATTGTAGAACGCGCGCAGCCGGCCATCTTTGGCCCGCACGACGAGAATTTTCTGATCGATGATCTCATTGGTGAGGTAGTCGCCGGGTTCACGCAGATCCTGGCCAAACCCCGCGAACTGCCAGGTCTTGAACCAGATCTCCTGCTTCTCGCGTTCGAAGATCTGGGGGTCGTAGTAATAATGTGCGGGCAGCGTCGAGGAGAGCTCGGGGTTGGGATGAAACCGACCGGTGATGGTCTCAACCGCAGCAATGTTAGCTATAGGTCCCTCCCAATGGATCAACCGCTAATGGTGGGCCCGGGCTCGTCAAATATCAACGTGGGATCAAAGGGGCCGCTGGACGGCCTGTGGGTGCGCGGTTGGCGACAAACCTCCAAACGAGGTCTTTTCGTGGTCGTCGGCGAGCATCAGAACCCAACGTTACGCCCAGCCGTGCGAATAAAAACAGCCCCCGAGAAAATTCGGGGGCTGAAGTATGGTTTGCAGTATCACGCAGTTCGTAATAACCGCGCGATAGACCGACAGGATGGGAGGGAAACGTGGCAAAAAAGTGGCCGGTGGTCCCTAACGCGACGTTACCTCAATCGGGATCTCCCGTGAGGCCTCCTTTGTGGTCTCCTTGGGGGTCTCCCTCGTGGTCTCCTTGGGGCAGCGACTTCCAGGTAACCAATCCCTCCAAGAATGAGTCGTCGAGATCTGGTTGGAGTGGATGGTCGAGACGGGTGTCAGCTGCAACGTGCGGCACCGCGTCAATCAGCTTCGCACCCTGACCGTCTGCGAGCGACATCGCCGTCGACTGCAGAAATGAGGCGACGCCGAGCAGTTCGTCGCGTCTGATGACGTTATTGCGGGCGATGCGATCAAGCACCGCAGCCGACTCGCGAACGTTTCTCACATAATCGGAGTAATCGGGTTGCTGGAGAATGTGGGTCATGTCTCAGGCTTTCCTTGTTGCTTGAGACATCGTCATCGCGGCGGGCAAAAACAATCCGGTGGATTCGGTATTTAGTTCGGTTGAAAATCCGGAAAATCCCTTATTTACTAATGAGTTATTAACGCCGAGGTGTGACGGCCGTTACACTTTGGGTCGTGACGCGTGACGGCCGTCACCGAGTGAGGATTGTCACCGAGTGAGGGCTGTCACCATGCGTCCGGTAGGCAATTGCGCTATGCGTCCAACGCCAGCGGCGGCGTGAACGGATAAGCGCGCTGCAGCACCTGCGCGACGCGAAGAATCACATCCTCGCGGTAACGCGGCCCGACGACCTGCGCCGAGACCGGCAAACCTGCCGCTGTGTGCCCGACGTTGACGCTGAGCGCCGGCTGCATCGAGAAGTTAAAGGGGTAGCTGAATACCTTCCAGTCCTCGTCGGGACCGTAGCCGAGGCTCGCGGGGTATTCACTGTTGGCCTCGAATGCCGGGATCGGCAGTTGCGGTGTGACCAATACGTCGAATTGCTGGTGGAATCGGGCCATGACCTGGCCGAGTGCAACGCGGGCGCCCTCCGCCTCGATCAGGTCTGCGGTGGTGACCCGTTGGCTGCGTTCCCACACGCCGATGAGGCTGGGATCGAGTAGGGCGCGCCGAGCCTCGCTCATTCGCTCAACGACATCGCCGTAGCGGGCGGCATAGATCGCATCGAATGGCTCGTTCGGGTTGGCGAAGCCGGGATCGCGCTCCTCGACCGCGGCGCCGCGCTCGGCGAGTACGTCGGCCGCCTTCGTCACCAGCGCCTCGATCTCGGGCAGCACGCGGGCGTAGCCGAGATTGCGGCTGTAGGCGATGCGCATGCCTGCGATGCCATCGTCGAGGCCGGCGCGGTACTCGATCCCGGTCGGCGGAGCCGCCCACCAGTCGCGCCAGTCGGCGCCGGCCATCACC
>CBDCYR010000011.1:0-702627 GCA_965224275.1 Alphaproteobacteria bacterium
GATGGTGACGTCGCCAACGATGTATCCGTTCCTGTCGACCCGTTCGCCGGTGGGTTGGTAGTGTTCGTAATTCGCGCCGAAATGAATAGCGCACCTCAGCCTGGGAACGCTCTCCGTAGCAGCTAAATCACGCGCTGCGGCGTTGTAGGCTAATGCAAGCAAAGATACGGCGTAGAGAGCTATGTCCGCCAACAGGCCGACATTGCGGTTCCAAATATAGAATCCATCGCCAGTCGTACTCATGCATAGGTCAAGCGGCATTCCGAGCGATTTACACCGCTGACCGGCTAGATTGATGTAATAGGAAAGTGCACTAATTTGAGTAATCTGCTCGAACGGGGAGTAAACAGAGAAACTCACGATGTCGTACAGGGCGACCGCACGGCATTCGAATTGGGTCACGCTGTAATACCTAATAATGTCGTTTATCGCCGCGTGCACACCTTCTGTATCGGAAAAGCTATTCGCCATTTCCAAGGACGCTTCTTTGCATCCTTCTTCGAATAATTTTACGAACTCTTGATCGGTTTTGATAAAGCGGTCATATCGGAGCAGATCCGGCCGACGTTGCTCCCATTGAGGCAGGTCATAGCTCGATAGATAAAGTACCCGGATACCAAATGCAGCCAAACGCCAGCCAATGATAACGTTGGCACCCCGCCGCCATACTTTGAGCAATGCAAGGTCGAGGGCTCGTCGGTCCGCAGCCGGCAACTCAAAACTAGGGGTGGCGGAGCTTGTCGACATTCTTAAGTGCCTTCATCAAATACCGAAACATCAGGGCACATAACCTATGGAAATGGTAATCCAATAACCTAACGTGAACGACAAAACCCTTGAATCCTGGCAGTCACGTAGCCTCGCGAGGGTTTGCCCGCGCTTATGGCTCTGATCGGACCGAAATGACCACAACTCGGCCCCATTAGAAGCCGCTCAAGACGTGTGCGAGATTCTCGTGGTGGGCTGTCGCGAAAAACGCGAGATCTCGCGCAGGCTTAGTGCGGTACTGCCAGCTCGGGTGGCGGCAGGATCGTCGTCCGCTTCATTAACCGTTCCGAGTCGCCATCGAACGGTTCACGCCGATGCATGGTGCAGGCATTGTCCCACAGCACGGCATCGCCATCCTGCCACTTATGGGTATAGACGAACTCGTCGCGCACCGACCAGTCGTAGAGTTCTTCGAGCAGATCTTTGCTCTCGGTCTCCGAGAGACCTGGAATATGCGTCGTCATGCCGGGGCAGATATACAGTGCCCTGCGGCCCGTGATCGGATGGGTCCGCACCAATGGATGCACCACATCCGGCGTCTTATTGGTTTGGTCCTTGTTGGTCGGCACGCTGTTGCCGGCATTAAAGAAAGCGTAGGACTGATTGGCCCGCAGGACATCGATTCGTTGCTTGGTCGCGGCCGGCAATTGCGCATAAGCGGCGGTCATATCCGCAAACGACGTTTCGCCGCCGCGGGCCGGTAATTTTGCCGCCATCAGGCACGATCCCACCGCCGGTCGCGGCAGATAGATCTGATCGTAGTGCCAGCCGACTTCGTGGTCGGACAGGATGCCAATCCGACGCCCGCCTTCGATAATGTTCGACACGTAGAGAATTTCGGGATTGTCCGGCGATAGATATTCGGTGCGCACGTGGATTTCGAGGGCGCCGAAGCGGCGGCTGAAAGCAACCAGATCAGCTTCCGAAATGTTCTGCGCGCGCAGCACCAGGATCTCATGGTCCAGCCATGCTTGCCGCACTTCCGCGAAGGTGGCGTCGTCCAGCGCGGAGATGTCGACGCCCCTCACCTCGGCCGCGAATGTCTTGCTGAGGGGACGTTTGTCGATCGTCATGTCCGTTTCACCATTGCTACCCGCATTCAGATTCTGAATATTCACCAGCCAGGCCTTGGCAGGCAAGGTACTTTCCAACCGACAACACCAGTTGCGAGAATTTTTCCGGAGGTCCTCATGGATGATCGCGTTTTTCACATGATTGGCGATGCCCCTGCGCCGGTGGCGCCCTATAGCCACGCCGTCGAAATCGACGGCTGGTTGTTCGTTACCGGTCAACTTCCTATCGACCCCGCCGACAATGATGCGCCGTTGCCGCAAGGCATCGAAAACCAAACCCGCACCGTGTTCGACAATCTCGAAATCGTTCTCGGCCACGCCGGCTATGCGCTCACCGATGTGGTTAGCGCCCGGGTCTTCCTCACCGACTTCTATAACGACTACGCGGGGATGAACGAAATCTACGCGAGCTACTTCGCGGGCGACCGGCGGCCGGCACGAACCTGCGTCGGGGTGACCGGACTCGCCCGCGAGGCGCTGGTCGAAATCGATTTCATTGCCCGCAAGTGATCCGGAAGCTCATGACGCCAATCCGCATTCCTACATAACCGCCGTATCGAGCCAGATCGTCACCGGTCCGTCGTTGACCAATTCAACCGCCATGTGAGCTGCGAATTGGCCTTGGGCAATAGCAACACCCGCCTCGGCAACCGCCCCGCAATAGTGCTGATAGAGCGCGGCAGCGGCATCGGGTGCGGCCGCGTCGATGAAACTCGGCCGGTTGCCCTTTCGGGTATCCCCACACAGGGTAAATTGACTGACGACCAGGACCCGGCCGCCGGTGTCGACGACTGAGCGGTTCATCTTACCGGTATCGTCCTCAAACACGCGCAGTGCCGCTGTCTTACGCGCCAAACGCGTGGCATCGGCTTCGCGATCGTCCTTAGCAACGCCCAACAGCACCAGCAGACCGGCCTCGATTGCCGAAATGCGCCGGTCGCCGACGACAACGCTGGCCCGAGACACTCGCTGAACCAGCGCCTTCACGCCTCACCTCGATGTCGATTCTGGTGCAATATCGGCCTTATTTTGACGTCAAGATCACCCCTTAACACCCTGATATAAATAAACATATACGTAATTATCCGCACTTTTCAAATTGCGGTGGTAGCATAGGCTATGTTCAACGTTTCTGGACCTGGGCAGCGACGCGGCTGTTAGCGGCCGCGCGCGCCAACCACGTATGCGATACACCGTTCGCGTTATCATCCGCATCGTTCTGCTGATCGGAGTTCCGATCGTCGCGATCTACCTTGGCGCGCAATATTACGTTGAGAATGCGCGGTTTGTGACGACCGAGAATGCTTACGTCAAAGCCAATTTGATTGCCGTCAGCGCCGGCGTCTCGGGTCACGTCACGCGCATGCTGGTGAGCGGCGACCAGCGCGTTACAGCCGGCCAGCTCCTGTTTACGATCGACGATGAGCCCTTTCGCATTGAACTGGCACGCGCGAACGCCGCCATGGCGCAAGTCCGCAATACCATTTTGGGATCGCGCGCCGCCTATTTTGAAGCGCAGGCCGATCTTGAAGAGGCCGAGGAGCAGGTCGCCTACAACAAGCGCCTGTTCGAGCGCCAGCAAAAGTTGGCCAAGAAGGGCATTTCGGCCGGCACGAAGTTCGATGAGGCGGAGAATGATCTGGCGCTGGCCAAACGGCGCGTACGCGCGCTACGCGAGCGCTTGCGCGGCACCCTCGCCGATCTCGGTGGCGACATCAATCTCAAGATCGAGGCCCATCCGATGTTCGGCGAGGCCCAGGCGATTCGTGAGGCCGCCGAGCGCAACTTTCGCAACGCGTTGGTTTATGCGCCGGCCGACGGCATCGTCGGCCGGCTCAATCTACAGCAGGGTGAATATGTCGATGCCGGCCGGCCGTTGTTTCCGATCGTCCAAACGTCAAACCTATGGGTCGAAGCCAATCTAAAGGAAACCCAGCTCACCCATATCGTCCTTGGCCAACAAGTCACGGTCGTCGCCGACGCCTACCCCGACCACACCTGGAAAGCGAGTGTCCGAAGTTTCAGCCCCTCGACCGGCGCCGAAGTGGCGATCCTACCGCCCCAGAACGCGAGTGGGAACTGGGTCAAAGTCGTACAGCGGATTCCGGTCAAGATCGAGATCGATCAGTCCCAGCATGATGTCGAGTTGCGCCCGGGCATGACGGTGGCGATCAGCATCGATACCGAGCGTGAAGTCACCCTCATTGACCTGGTCGATTCTGCGTTCGCGTGGACCAAACCCAGCAAGCCGCCAATAGTCGAGCCGCTTAGCAAGACCTCACAATGACCGTCACAGGTGAGGCGCGGCCATCGGTCGGGATCAATCGGCCGATGATCCTGGCCACGATCACGCTGTCGACGATGGTGGTGGTGCTCGACATGAGCATTACCGTGATTGCCCTGCCCCACATGCAGGGCGGCCTGTCCGCCACCGCCGATCAAGTCGCCTGGGTAATGACCAGCTACATCGTCACGATGTCGATCATGATTGCTTACACCGGCTGGCTCGGAAGCCGCATCGGCCGCCGGCGTTTGTATATCGCATCGACCGTATTGTTCACCGTCGGCGCCTTACTGTCCGGCAGCGCCGACTCGCTCACCGAGCTGGTGATTTACCGATCGATCCAGGGCGCCGCCGCGGCGCCGGCGTTCCCGCTGGGCCAAGCCATCATCCTCGACTCCTTTCCCCGTGAGCGTCACGGCCAGGCGTTGGCTTATTGGGGGGTCGGCATCATGGTCGCCCCGGTTACCGGCCCAATCCTTGGTGGCTATATCACCGAGATCTTCGACTGGCGGTGGGTGTTTTTTCTCGCCGCACCGCTCGGCGTCCTCTCAGTCCTGCTGGCTTCAAAATACTTGGTCGATGTCGGGGAGGACCGGCAGCGCAAGTTCGATTGGCTGGGATTCGCCGCGCTGGCAGCGGTGCTCGGCGCCGCTCAGCTGATGATGGATCGGGGTCAACGGGTCGGTTGGTTCGAATCAACCGAAATCGTCATCGAGGCGGCGATCGTAGGGTTGGGTTTATATGTCTTGATCGTTCACATGCTGACCACGAGGAACCCCTACCTGCCGCCGGCCCTGTTTACCGACCGCAACTACATGCTAGGCCTCGCGTTTTCCTTTGTGCTCGGCACCTTTGTTCTGTCCGGCAATTATGTGCTGACGCTTTTCCTGCAAAACATTCAGGGCTATCCGGTGATGTCCGCTGGGATGATCCTGACGCCACGCGCGATCGGCACCCTCGTCGCCTTGGTCGCGGTCGGGCGTCTGATCATGCACCTCGACGCCCGGATTCTCATCGCCACGGGCTTTGCTGCCACCGCGATATCCTCGCTGATGCTGGCCCAGATCAACGCCGATGTTGGCGTCGTGCAGTTCTCAATCGCCGCCTTCCTCAATGGTTTTGGGACCGGCTGTATCTGGGCGCCGATGATGACGCTGATGTTTTCGACTTTGCACCGGCAATACCGCACCGAAGGGTCGATGCTGGTCAACCTCATCCGCAGCTACGGCAGCGGCCTCGGCATCTCGATTGCCGCCGTCGTCCTCACGCGCTCGCAGAGCGTTGCCTATTCCGAGCTGACCGAATACATCACCCCCTATCGCGAGGTTCTGCAGCTCCCCGACGCTGCCGGCCAATGGAGCCTCGAAACCGCCACCGGTCTCGCCGCGTTGCAGGCCGAGGTTTCCCAACAGGCCTTTATGTTCGGTATTCTCAACAATTTTCTGTGGGCGTTCGTCGCCGCCGGAATTGCGCTGCCGCTTGTCGCCCTGTTCCGCCGCAGCGCGGAAACACCCGAATACCCCGACCGCGAAAGAGCCGCTCAGTGAACAACGCCGATCTCATCGTCCAGATACTCAAATCATCCGGGATCAACCACGGATTTGGCATTCCGAGCGGCAATGTGTTGCCGTTGATGGAGGCGATGCGCACCGGTGGGATCGAATTCGTGCTCACCGCGCACGAGGGCTCGGCCGCATTCTGCGCCGATGTGACCGGCCGCATGACCGGCCGGCCGGGCCTGTGTATCGCCACGCTCGGTCCCGGCGCTACCAATCTCACCACCGGCGTCGGCAGCGCGTTCCTCGATCGTTCGCCGCTGCTGGCAATCACCTGCAATTTGAACGTCGGTCAGCTCGGCCGTCGCATTCAGATGTACATCGACCACCACGCTTTGTTTAAGCCGATTACCAAAGCGAGCTACGGCCTGCGGCAAGGCGAGATTGTCGCCACCGTGGAAGCGGCGCTTCGAACCGCGCTTAGCGAACCCCGTGGGCCCGTCCACCTCGATCTGCCCGAGGATGTCGCGTTGGCGCCAGCGGACGATGCTTCGTCAGCCGTCGTTAACGGCGCCATCAACGGCGCTCCGCTCGCCCCCGCCACCGACAAGTCGGTCTTTGCTGAAGCCGAGCATTTGATCCGCGGCGCAACGCGGCCGCTCGCGGTGATCGGCGCCTCGGCCATGCGGATGAATGATCCCGCCGCGCTCCAACGTTTCGTTGAAAAACACAATATCCCGTTCGCCTCGACGACCATGGCCAAGGGCCTCGTCGATGAGGATCATTCGCTTGCGATCGGTTGCATCGAACGCGCCCGGCGGCAGATCCAGCGCGAGTTTCTCCGCAGCGCCGATCTGATCATTGGTCTCGGCTACGACACCATCGAGGTCGAATACGAGGCGTGGATCGGTGATATTGCGCTGCTCCAGATCGACATCGAACCGGTCGATACCGCTGCCAGCGTCAACCTCGCCTGCGAAATCGTCGGCGACCTCGATCACTCCTTGGCCCAACTTGAACCCATTGAGCCGGCGGCAAACCAATGGGAGTCCGCGACAATCGAGGCGCATCGCCAAGCCTTTCATCACGCCCTGCGGCCCGCGACGGATACCTTCACACCGCACGAGATCATCGATCTGATGCGCCAACTCCTGCCCGCCGACGGCATTCTCGCCTTCGATGTCGGCGCCCACACGCATCAAATCGCTAGCCAGTGGACGGCCCATGCGCCGCGCAGCTTTCTGATTACCAATGGCTGGTCGTCGATGGGCTTCGGCATCCCATCGGCAATCGCGGCCAAGCTCGCGGTGCCTGATCGGGCGGTTGCCGGTCTTATCGGCGATGGCTGCTTCCAGATGACGTGCGGCGAGCTAGCAACCGCGCAGCGACTTGGTATCAGCTTGCCGATCGTTGTCCTCGACGACCGCAGCCTCAGTCTTATCAACGTCAAGCAGATCCGGCGCCAATATGGCATTTCCGGCGTCGACCTCGACGATGGCAGTTTAGCCGATCCGCCGGCCCATTACTTCGGGGTACCCGTTCGAGCTGCCACCGACGCGACCGGCTTCACAGCTGCCTTCACCGATGCACTCGACGCTCCCGGGCCGACCGTGATCGAAGTGAAGGTCGATCCAGCGCACTACCTCGAAACAGTGTTCGATTAGCCCGGACGGGGTAGCGGCAGCGGCCTTGCCAGGTCCGCGTCTGAGGGTATTCGAGACGCCGTCGATAAGTTCACCCGGGTCGCGAATTAGCCCAGTCGCGGACATTACTCACCCTCACCCAATGCCGCTTTTACTTTGGTAGACGGAGCTTTCGGAGGCCTACGAGACGGAAGACCTGTGGCTATGATGGATAGGCCAAGCGGCTTGCCTACATACCCACAGGTTCAACATCCGCAGGATATCTCGAACAGGAATTTGGCAACGCGATCAGTAACAGGAATACATCGCGCAATTCCCGCGGTTACCTGTTTCGGACCCCTACGACGGCGGTAGGGCCCATTCTTCATAAGCCACCATGCGTTGATCCGATCCTTCGTCTCGCAACGACACCAACGCTTGATATTCGTCCGAGTCATGCCAGGAATCGAGTTTCGCCATGGTTTCGAATTCAATTACAAACACCATCTGATGGCCGTCGTTTTCACCATTCAGCATTTTGGGCTGGGCACCAATCGCGACTGGTTTTGCACCGTATTTGGCGGCCACGGATCGGGTGTTAGTTAGGTAGTTTTTGAATTTCTCTTGGTCGGTCACGGTCACTTGCGAGATCATATAGGCTGGCATCAGAGTCTCCTTTCAAGGACTAATTTGCGATTGTCAGTCGCAACCGGATCGAAGACTGGCGAGAAACCGCCTTGGCCGTTCCGGTAGCCAATCGCAAGACCGACTAGATACTTTATATTGTAAAATATCAATTTTATTATATAAAGTATAGAGTATCTACCTTGTGAGGACAAATGACCAACCCACGTAGCTACAATCTGCTTTGCCCTATTTCGCGGGCGCTGGATCACGTGGGTGATCGCTGGACACTGTTGATCCTACGCGATCTCCACGCAGGCCCGGCGCGTTTCAAAGACCTGCAAACCGGCCTCAAAGGCATTGCGTCCAACTTGCTGTCGGGACGGTTGCAAGCACTTGAGGTGAGCGGGTTGGTTCAGAAAAACCAGTCTGATTATGGCGTGTCCTTGTATGCGCTGACCCCACAAGGCGAAAAAACAGATCAACTGTTGTTTGAGCTTGCGCGATTTGGCGGGCTGCTGCCACACCCATTAAAAATTCAAAAGCCAGGCAATCTCAGAACCATAGCGGTATCGCTTGGAACAGCATGCAAAAAGGCAGCGGGCCCGGATCACAATTTTACGGCGACGCTGTTGATCGACCAGGAAGCGTATCGGCTGACCACCCGCGACTGTGATGCGCAAATTCGCGCAAGCGCGGCCGAGAATCCGGATGTCGTTGTGACAACTTCCTACGAGCCGATGATGGCGCTAGCCGACGGTAATATCACCCAAGAGGAATTCGTTTCAAACCATGTAGCGCTCGAGGTCATAACGCCCGGCAAAGAAAACGAATTTTTTGATTTGTTGACACGTGCCATCCGGGAATTTGACTGAAATTGGATCGTGTCCCGCGGAGTGGTGTAAGAGCGTTGCGCTCTACGCTGCTCCCGGCGGGTAGGGCCGGGACGTTCAGGCTGCCACGGTGGGCAGCGTGATGGGGACATCATCGCTCAGCGGAGCGATGGATTCCAGCGTCATGTATCTCCTTGAGACGGCCCACTCGTCGTTCTGCTCGAGAAGGATGGCGCCGACGAGCCGTGTGATGGCGGCTTCGTTGGGAAAGATACCGACGACGTTGGTGCGACGCTTGACCTCGGCATGGAGCCGTTCGATCGGGTTTGTGGAGTGCAATTTCTGGCGGTGCTCCCTGGGGAAGCTCATGTAGGCGAGGACGTCGTGCTCGGCTTCGTCCATGAGAACTGCCAGCTTGGGCACCTTGAGCCTGAGCTGGTCGGCGACCTGGCGCCACTGGACCTTCGCGCTGTCGGCGTCCTCCTGGGCGAAGGCGGTGGCGACGAAGGCGGAGACGACGCGCCGGCCCTGGCGGCCGGCATGGGCCAGCAGGTTGCGGGCGAAGTGCACGCGGCAGCGCTGCCATGTGGCGCCGAGGATCCGGGTCGCGGCGGCCTTCAGGCCCTTGTGGTCGTCGGAGATCACCAGCTTCACGCCGCGCAGCCCGCGCCGGGCCAGCGAGCGCAGGAACTCGGTCCAGAAGGCCTCGGCCTCAGACGCGCCGATCGCCATGCCCAGGACCTCGCGGCGGCCCTGGTCGTTGACGGCCACAGCCACGGTCACCGCGACCGAGACGATGCGCCCGGCCTCGCGCACCTTTACATAGGTTGCGTCGAGCCACAGATAGGGCCAGTCGCCCTCCAGCGATCGATCGAGGAAGCCGTTGACCTTATCGTCGATCTCGCCGCACAGCCTGGAGACCTGGCTCTTGGAGACGCCCGACATGCCCATGGCCTGCACCAGGTCGTCGACCGAGCGGGTCGACACGCCCTGGATGTAGGCCTCCTGATCACCGCAGCCAGCGCCTTCTCGGCCATCCGCCGCGGCTCCAGGAAGCCCGGGAAGTAGCTCCCCTTCCTCAGCTTCGGGATCTTCAGCTCGACCGTGCCGGCCCGCGTCTCCCAGGACCGGTCGCGGTAGCCGTTGCGGTGGGTGATACGATCCGCCGAGCGCTCGCCGTGAGCGGCGCCGGTCAGGCCCTCGACCTCCAGTGCCATCAGCCGCTCGGCCGTGAAGCCGATCATCTCGCGAAGCAGATCGGCATCGGAGCTCTTCTCCAAAAGCGCGCGCAGGGTCATCATGTCCTGGGTCATCGTGGTTCTCCTTCGGGTCAGGTTGGTTTGCACTAGCCCAACCCTAAACCGGAACCGCGATGGCCTCCGCTGTGGATAGCCGGCTTGCCTACGCCAGACTCTCGGCGGTCGCTACGGCAAGCCGCCTACCCACAGCTAACAGAGGCTCCAACAACTCCTACACCACGTCCTGGGACACGACCTGAAATTGTTTTATGCGGGCGTTGGTTTGCTTTGTCCGCCTTGCTCAATAACCAGTAGTGAAGCGGAAACGGCCGCTTCGGGTCAGGTGGTCTTGCCCCATTTTAGTGGACAGTTCAGAAAGATCCGGTTGCCTGTTCTTCGAAGTCATCCGGACTGATATTGCCAAGGTAACCGTGGCGTCGTTTTCGGTTGTAAAACACCTCGATGTACTCGAACACATCGGCCCGGGCTTCATCCCGAGTTCGATAGCGCACCCGGTTCACGCGCTCTCGCTTGAGTAGGCCGAAGAAGCTCTCGACAACGGCATTATCGTAGCAGTTGCCTGAGCTGCTCATGCTGCATTCGATGCCATGCCTGGCAAGTTCGTCTCGGAAGTCATCGCTGGTATATTGGCTGCCACGGACGCTCTCATGTTTGTCAAGCACTCGATGGGGCCGTGAGGACGCGGTAGATCTCGCGGGCCACGTAACGCTTCAGGCAGCGCATGATCTCGCGTTTGGACAGCCCCTCCAGGGTCCTGCGAGCGACATAGGCTCGGGTCCGCTCGTCGGTTCGCATTCGGCACACGACGACCATGTGCAGGGCGGAGTTGGCTTGGCGGTTGCCTCCGCGGTTGAGACGGTGGCGTTGCGTCTTCCCACTCGATGCGGGGATCGGGCAGACGCCGCACATCATGGCGAAGCTCGCCTCGGAGCGGAGCCGATCCGGGTTATCCCCAACGGCGACCATTACTGCGCCTGCGTTTTCGGTGCCCACGCCTTCGAGCTCGAGCAGACTGGGGGCGAGCTCCTCGACCAAGGGGACGATGAACCGGTCGAGTTCAGCGATCTCGTCGTTGATGTCGAGGATTCTGCGGGCGAGGGACTTCAGGGAGAGCTTGGTCGCGACCACCGGGTCTCGATAGCCGACCGTGTCCGGCCTCCAGGCCGCACAGGTACGGAGGCGCTGCATGCGGGTGAGGTTGCGGACCTGGTCACGCACTTCCTCCGGTGCGGCAACGATGGTGTTGTAGAGTTGTTGCAGGGCCGCGCGGCGGCACTTGATTGCCGTCTTTCGCGTTGTTCGCAGCACCCGCAGGGCTTCCACGCTGCCGGAACGGTCTTTGGCCACCTGGACCCGGCGTCTTGTGCGCGCCGCCTCGGCCGCGGAGATCGCATCCAGGGCATCGTCCTTGCCCTTGGCTCTTCGGCTGGCTGGGTCCGGCCCGGTCACCTCGAGCACGGGGATACCCGAGAGTGCCAGGTGCCGGGTGATGCCGGCTCCGTAGGTACCGGTGGATTCCACTCCTACACGAAGCAGCTCGCCATGAGAGCGGAACCAGCGAAGCATCGCCCGGTAGCCGGCTCGGGTGGTGGAGAACGATTCGGTACCAAGCACCGTTCCGTCGTGGCTCACGACGGCGGCGGTGTGCAGGTCCTGGTGGGTGTCGACGCCACCGATGATCTGGATGTTGTCGGCTGTTGTAGTCGCCATGTCCGCCCCCTGGTCTATGATGGGTGGAGGGGTTGGCTCCGAACTCAGCCGATGTCGGACACGACAGTGACGGGGCGCCCAAGGCCGGGCTCTCATCAGGTCACGATGTCGGTCGAGGTCGGAACCTCAACCGGTTGCCCCCGGGTGGCCGACATGTCCGGGGAATGACATCTCGGTCGATCTGAGTGTGGGTCAAGCCACCCAAGGACGGCCGGCCCTATCAGTCTAGATGCGTCTATCGCTGTGCGGGTCAGGTCACTCCGAGGGAACCGGCCCGCAGATACTCACTGTCCGAGTGGTGAATAAGCGCGCCCTCAGGTTCGCGTGCGTCGATCGCCATCCGCAATGCCGCCAACACGAGGCGGCGGCTCATCCAGCGGCTCATCGACCAGCCCACGATCCGGCGCGAATAGAGATCCATCACCACCGCCAGGTACAACCATCCCTCATGCGTGGAGATATACGTGATGTCGGAAGCCCAACGTTGATTGGGAGCATCCGCCGAGAAGTTCCGTTTGAGCAGATTCTTCGCTACGGGATGGTTCGGATCACGTTGCGTCGTGACCCGAAAGCGCCGCTTGGGACATCCTCTAAGCCTTGCCAGACGCATCAGACGGGCCACTTTGTGCCGTCCAACACCGATGCCGCTGGACACTAACTCCGCGTGGATTCTCGGGCTGCCATAAACACCTCTGCTGTCTTGATGGACCCGCCTGATCTCCGCCATTAACTCGCGGTCCGATTTCAGGCGGGAACTCTCCGGCCGGGTGCGCCAAGCGTAGTAACCGCTCGCCGAGACTGCCAACAAACAGCACATCATGCGAACCGGATAACGATCTCGGCGGCGATCGATGCACGCGTACTTCATTTCGACTCCTTGGCAAAGTACGCCGCCGCTTCCTTTAAAAAATCCCGTTCCTTCTTCACCTGAGCTAGCTCACGCTTGAGCCGCGCCAGCTCTTCATCTCGCGTACGTCCCTGGCCCGGAAAAGCCTCGTCGCCGAGCAACCGTAACTCATCGCGCCAACGCAGAAACTGACGCGTGCTGATCCCAAGCTCCTCGCATACCGCCTTATCAGTGTTGCCTTCTTCACTCGCCCTCAGGATCGCTTCCCGCTTGAACTCAGAACTGTACCGTGTGTATCGCTTCGGCTTCGTCATCTGACACCTCATCGCGCTCAATGCGCCTATTCTAGGTGTCCACTGATTCAGGGCAGTACCAGGTTTACAGCTAGAGGCGGTCGTAGTTCGGGGCACCTCGAAAGGGTAATTCGTAGCCCAGGACCCGACATTCGTTGTTACGAAATGGGCGACCCGAGGGCTGCCAAAATATCCGCCGTCTGGGCAAAGGTCCGGCAAAACCGCCACGCCTAAACAGCTGCACGCAGCGCCGCCGTTGCCACCTCATCCAGTTCACCGGTATCAGGATCGACGATCACGCGATGATGTGCCCGGGCGAACGCCGCTGAAATTTTGGCATTCCACACATCCGCGGCGACGCGTGCGGGATCGCGGGTCAGCGGATTCCCGAAACCACCACCACCGGGCTGTACATGCCGGATCAGATCGCCCTGGGCCATCTTGCGGTTGATCTTGCTGGGCAGCGAAATTTGCTCGCCCGCCGCGGTAATTATCTCGTTTATCGCGCCCGTCGCAGCGCCGCCGCCGGCAAGCCCGTAGGGTAGGATCTTCATCCGGTCCGCGCGGAGCTGGAGCACCGCTTCGCGTGCCAGCAGGCGATAGGCCCGCGCAATGCCGAGCCCGCCGCGCCATCTGCCCGCGCCGCAGCTGTCCGGTACGAGTGCATATTCCTCGACCCGGACAGGATGCTGCGATTCCAACGTCTCGATTGGGGTGTTTGACAAATTCTGTGACGGATTGGTGATGGCCTCGATGCCGTCCTTGTCAGGCCGGCCACCCCACGCACCACAGATCATATCGACAATGATGAACGGTTCGCCGTCATCCCTGTAACTACCGAGGGAGACCACCGTGTTGCCGCCCTCGCCCGCCGCCGGCACCCGATCGGGAACGACCTGCGCCAACGCACCGAACATCGCATCGACCACGCGATATCCGGTCAGCGCGCGCGCCGCGCAGGCCGCGGGGATTTTTGGATTGACGATAGATGCCTCCGGCGCGATCACCTCAATAGCCCGAAACACGCCGGCATTGTTTGGAATATCGCCCTTCAGCACGCACCGCACCGACAGATAGGTGCAGGAATTTGTGTAGGATTTGGTGGAATTCAATGCCGCCGGCACCTGCGGTGCCGACCCTTCAAAATTCACCGAGACACTGTCGCCCCGCACCGTGATCGCAACCGCGATGGGCAGCGGCGTTTCGGTGAAGCCATCGTCATCGATATAGTCGGTAAAATCGTACGTACCGTCGGGCCATTTGCGTATTTCTTCGCGAGTCATCCGTTCGGCGTAATCCAGCAACTCGGCAAAATAGGACTGCACCATCTCGGCGCCGTAACGGTCGAACATTTTCCCCAACTCGCGCGCGCCGGTGCGGCAAGCCGCGAACTGCGCTTTCAGATCGCCGATCACTCGGTCCGGTAGACGCACATTTTTTTCAATTAACTTGAACAGTGTTTGGTTCTGCGCGCCTGCCTCGAACAGCTTGAGCGCCGGGATGCGGAGGCCCTCCTGGAATATTTCGATCGAATCGCTGGCATTCGATCCCGCGACCCGACCACCGACGTCGGTGTGATGGCAGATGACGACGGAAAAACCCTGCAGCTCGTCGCCGTGAAAGATCGGCGAGAACATAAAAATGTCCGGCAGATGCATGCCGCCCTGATAGGGATCGTTTAAAATTATCGCATCGCCTGGCGCCAGATTGTCGCCATAATGATCGAGAACAACGCCCATCGCTTCCGGTACCGCACCGAGATGCAGCGCGATCGTCTTCGCCTGGGCAATCATGTTGCCCGTCGTGTCACAGATAGCGGCGGAAAAATCCATCACGTCCTTGACGATTTCCGAGCGCGCCGTACGAACGACGTCATAGGCCATTTCATCAACAATCGCGTCGAGCCCGTTCTTGATTACGGCGAAGGTGATCGGGTCGATATCTCTAGCCATAGTCGCTGCTCAACATGCTGTCGGGCACCGCGATGACGACGCTGCCGCACCCGTCGGAGTTCGCAACGGCACCGGGCGGCAGCACAATTGTCGTGTCATAAGCGTCGAGGATCGCGGGTCCGTTCACGGCGCGCGCACTCACGACGGTGCGTGCCATGGTCGGTGTTGCAACATATTCACCACCGGGCGGAAACCACGCAACCCGTTCGCCATCGGGAATATCGAGAGCGACAACATGGGCCTCGACCCCTTCGAATGCGAGGCGGTTCGCACGGACGCCGCGCGCCGCTAGTCGAACGTTCACAAGCTCGACGGGCTCATCGTTGGTGTAGCCGTAGGTGATTTGTTAAAGCCGCTGGAAGGCCTCATGCAGCGCCTCAAAACCATTCGCCTGAACCATCTCGGGGTCGAACGGCACGGTGAGTTCGGATGACTGGCCAAGATAACGGATATCTGCGCCGAAGGAGAGCACGATGCTGTCATCGGGAAACCCGTCGGTGCTTAGACGGGCCTGCCCGCCTGCCCGCAAACTCGTCACGGTGTCGACGAACACTGCGGCATCGAGACGGTCAAGCCGCCGCATTAAGTTATGGACGAAATTATGCTCGACGTCGGCGGCCAGCATACCAACCGAGCTGAACACGCCGGACATCGCCGGCACGATCACCTTGCGAATGCCGAGCAGACCGGCCACTTCGACCGCATGAACCGGGCCGGCGCCGCCGAACGCCATCAACGCCATATCGCGTGCGTCGCGCCCGCGTTCGACGGTGACTGAGCGGATCGCGCGCGCCATGGCGACATTGGCAATCTTGCGGATGCCCGACGCTGCCGTCACCAGATCGAGGCCGAGCGGATCGCCGATATGCGCCTTGATCGCCTTTTCGGAAAGGCGCGGGTCGACTTCGAGCCTACCGCCCACGAGCCCGGCGGGATTGAGATAACCGAGCACCAAATTGGCGTCGGTCACCGTCGGCTGGTCGTTGCCACGGCCGTAGCAGGCGGGCCCCGGATCGGCGCCCGCGGAGATCGGGCCGACCTGCAACAAACCGCCCTCGTCGATCCACGCAATCGAGCCACCGCCCGCGCCGACCTCGGCAATGTCGATGGCGGGGACTTTGAGCATATAGCCGCCGCCCTTGATAAACCGGCTTGGACTGGTGATGCCGTCGCGAAACTCGTACTCCGACGTCAACATCGGCTCACCTGACTCGATGATAGACGCCTTGGCCGTCGTCCCGCCCATGTCGAAGGCAATTGCATCCGGGTGACCATTCGCCTGTCCAAGCCGCGCGGCACCCAATACCCCGCCGGCAGGCCCCGACCCGACAGCGAAGACCGGGATTTCGCTTGCCGTTTCGACCCGCATCATGCCGCCCGACGACGCGACCACCAGTAGCGGCGCAGTCATTCCCGCCGCCGCGAGGTTGTGCGTGAGGTTGGCGAGATACCGGCGCATTTCCGCTAGCAGGTACGCGTTTACGACGGTGGTTGATGTGCGTTCGTACTCCTTCATTTCGGGCAGCACGTCGCAGGACGCGGTTATCAGCAGATCGGGGAAATTGCCTGAGAGTATTTCCACGGTGCGCCGTTCATGATCCGCGTTGAAGCAGGAATTGATGTAGCAGATCGCCACCGCCTCGATACCCTCATCGGTGAGTTGCCGACCCGCTTCGATCACCTCTTCTTCGAGCAGCCCGCGCACAGCGATTCCGTCGGCGCCCATTCGCTCGCTGACTTCCAGTCGAAAGCGCCTCGGCACCAACGGTTCGGGTTTTTCCCAGGTCAAATCAAACATGGTGGGCGTGCGGATACGCCCGATCTCGAGAACGTCGCGGAAGCCCTGTGTGGTAATCAACCCGGTCTTCGCGCCGGATTTCTGGTGGATCGTGTTGGAACCGACCGTGGTGCCGTGCACCACTTCGCGCACATCCGAAAGCGAGGCGCCGACGTCGCGGAGCAGTTCGGCGAGACCGGCCACCACCGCCTCACCCGGGTCGTCCGGCGTCGAGGCAATCTTGCGGACATGCAGCGCACCATCGCCCATCTGCGCCACGATATCGGTAAATGTACCGCCTATGTCGCAACCGATATGAATTTCGGTGCCGGACAATTGGTATCCCTACTTATTCAGCGATCAGTCGCTGGTTCCGGTCCAATCGGATCTCGCTCGCCACGACGACAATATCGACTAGCGGATCGACTGTCGTGCCGTCGTCACGCTCGATTCAATTGTTGCGCCCGGAAGACAGCTTCCGAGGTTTTCACACCAACTCGGCCGCGACCTCTGAAACGTTCATGGAAAGGTCGGCTTACGGGGACCAAATAAACTTCTGATGCTTAGATGTGCCTTTACCCCTGCGAGCGGAAGTCGTTCAGGTCGTCAAGAACGTCTCAACGTAGCCCAATTGCAGGCATCCGAACCGTCCTTCGCTAGATCTCTCCATCCTTGTTTTGTGTGACGCGCACGGCGATGAATTTGGCTCCAGCATCAGTGATTTCTGATCGTAACCAATCGATCTCCGAAGACCAGGCATTAACCGGAATTTCAACCAGATGATCTTCGGGTCTGCGTGGTTCGGCGTAACCAACACAGACGAGACTTCCGGTGCTCAACGCTTGGAGAATCTCTGATTTAAGATGTTCGATGAGATCGAGATAGCGATCGTCGCGCGCCCTTACCTCTTCGACCAATTTTGGTTCGGGTTCATAGCGCCCAGAGCGTGTGTGTTCAGCAAATACCTCAGCCATCGCCAAGAGCGTGGGTCGCTGGTTCATATCGATCATGATCTAATGGATCTGATCCCGGGTGTCACGCTCGCCAAACTTGAACAAAGCAGCCCACAACGAGAACCCGCTTTCCCAGTGCGCTAATGGGTCCATCGTGTGAACGTGCGCAACTCGAGGCGGGTCGAGGAAAAATGAGCTCACCGATAGACCCATCTTCCCCAGGACGAACGCGCCAAACCATCTTGTAGTCGCACTCGACGCACCTGGACATCTCAACCCAGCTTCCGTGGACTGTCGCTCCAATCATTTGAGACCATTCAAGGTCGCGGGGTTCGCTACACTTCGGACAATGAAATTGCGAAGCCCGCCACTTCGGTGCTTCGCAAATCATCTGCGGCTCGGTCGCTCAATTCAATGCAGCATTTGCCGCGTGTCATCGGATGAAACCCAGCAAAGCTGCAACCAGAAACCAGACGAATGTCCAGTATTGTACACCCGTCGGTTTGAGTTGGCTTCGGCGCTCGACTATACCGTTGGCACAAGGTCTATTTCGAGACGGGATCGAGGTCCCGGTACTTCACCCACTCCGCAACGAGACTTGCCAACCTTTTGTTTTGCATAGCGTTCATGACAGCGCCGCGATGGACCTCGACCGTCTTTACGCTGATACCGAGTCGCGTAGCGATCTCCTTATTGGTCGTGCCAACTACCAACAGATCAAAAACCGCGCGCTGACGTCTGGTTAGGGAAGCGTAGCGCTCGAAAAAAGCCGTTCTATCGGCGTGCTCATCATGCCGACCTACGTCCAGTTCAACATGCTTTTGAATAGCGTCGATGAGGACCTGACTGGTAAATGGTTTGATGAGAACATCAACCGCACCGAGCTTCATCGCCTGAACAGCAACCGAGACATCGGCATGACCGCTCATAATGATAACGGGGGTTTTGCTCCCCATTTCGCGAAGCTCGTTTTGTACTGCGAGACCGCTCTTTTCGGGGAGGCGTATGTCGAGAACAATACATCCCGGCACCTCGGGGTCATGAGCCGAAAGAAATAGATTGCCGGTGCCGTAGGTCTCGACATCAATCCCGATCGAAGAAATAATTTCCTCAAGTGAACTAGACAGCACTTCGTCATCTTCGACGAGGTAGACTTTAGGCACTTCGGTCATGGTTTGATTTTTCGTTGGGTCGGTAGGTTTATGTACATAGAGCGAAAGTAATTTGATATCTGTCGAGTTGCGAAGCTCCCCCGAACGCTATTTCAGGAACGAAATCGCCGAACGCCTTTCGATGTAGCAGTGAGAACGCAATTGCCGATCTCGCTCGCGGTTACGATCACCAAAGAGGTGAACATAAACATCATAGTTAGGCCGCGACGATTTCATCGGAACTCGGCAGATAGAGGCGCATCGTCGTTCCTTGCCCGACTTCGCTGACGACTTCCACGACCGCGCCGAAGCGCTCGACAACCCCATAAACCGCGCTTAGAGTCCGACTCGAAACTCTATGTTTGATAACAGTACCTTGCGAGCCGCCTTGTGAGGAGTCGGATGTTGGCGACAAGAATCCATGCCTGTGCGGAGGCGATTGATTTCTCCCAATCCTTGGCCAGTCGACGGCATCGGTTGAGCCAGGCGAAGGTCCTCTCGACGACCCATCGTCTGGGCAGGAGCTCGAAGCCCTGGGCGGTGTCTGAGCGCTTGATGATCTCGAGCTTCCAGCGGCCGATGTCCTCAAGGGCGCCCTCGAGTTTCGGTCCCGCGTAGGCGGCGTCGGCGAAGAGGTGACGCAGCCGGGGGAAGCGATGACGGATCGATTTGAGGACCTCGGGCGCGCCGTCGCGGTCCTGGATATCGGCTGCGTGCACGATCAGGCCGACCAGCAGGCCGAGTGTATCGGTGACGATGTGACGCTTGCGGCCCTTGATCTTCTTGCCCGCGTCATAGCCCCGAACACCACCGCTTTCCGTGGTTTTCACGCTCTGGCTGTCGATCACCCCGGCGCTCGGGCCGGCCTCGCGTCCTTCCAGCTCCCGGGCCGCCATGACCAGGTGATGGTTGATGCTCTCCAGCAGGCCGTTGGAGCGCCAGTCGTAGAAATAGCGCTGGACCGTGGAAGGCGGAGGGAAGTCGTTCGGCAACATCGCCCACTGGCAGCCCGTCGAGGCCATGTACATGACCGCATCCATGACATGGCGCAGGTCCGTCGTCCTCGGCCGGCCGATCTTCTTGCGCGGCGGCATGAGCGGCGCGATCAACGCCCACTCTCGATCCGTCAGGTCGCTTGCGTAGCGCCCGCCACGGCGCTCATAATTCGGGCGAGTGATTTCGGTCCACATGTTGTGCCTCCTCGTTTGCTTTGACACAACCGAGTAAGCCACAACCGACTGAAATCACTCAACTAGTTTCGGGTTGGCCTCTTAGACCCAAACCAGTGCCTTGGCCAACTTCTTTAGTCGTGAAGAAAGGTTCGAACGCGCGTTGCGCCACATCCGGCGACATACCGCAGCCGTGATCAATCAATTCTATTATAACGTAGGCCCCCGGATTCAGTTGCATGCCGCCGACGGCCCGTGCAGTCGATACTCGAACGTTCGAAACCACAATCTCGATCTCTCCACCGTCCGGCATCGCATCCCGCGCGTTGATGACGATATTGAGTAACGCGTGTTCCAACTGAATCCGATCAACGCGGACAGGCCAGGGATCATTTGGACTGTGAATCTTAACGGCGTAGCGCTCGCCGATTATCCCGCCTGACAACTCCTTTACGGATAGAACTATGTCTTTGACATCTACGATCGTTGACGTAGATGATTCTTGCCGAGCGAACGAAAGCAATTGTTGGCTTAGCGCTGAGCCTTTGGAGACCGCTGTCCTAGACCGTTCGATATAAGTTGGGGGCGTCGCCCCGGCCTTTTCCATGAGGTCAAGGTTCACCGAAACAATCATGAGTAAATTGTTGAATTCGTGGGCCACGCCGCCCGTTAGCTGGCCAAGTGACTGCATCTTTTGAGCCTGATGTAATTGCTCTTTGCGACCGGCAATACTCCTGACGGTACGCTCTACGCGTACAAGGTGGAGGATGACGAGCCCGGCCACAAGAAGCAGCGTAGTGGCAACAATGGGTAGAAGCAGGTCACGCAACGTGCTGCCAGGCATCTCCGGACGCCAAGTAAGAACACCGATCGGTTTACCCTCAGGTCCGAAGACGCTCGCTCGTGGATGGATGCAGGAAGCGTCTCACTTTTCAAAGTCCGAGCGGAGACGTCCTTCAAATCAAGACCTTCTGAAAGAAGGGGAATAAGTTCGCTATCCATTCGTTGAACGAGGGCAAGGGTTGCTTTTGGATCTGGAGAAACCGGTGAATCAGTTTCCTCCGGTGTAATCAGGCTTACTGCCGCAAGGTACATTTGATCTTCGACTAGAATGGCGCTGACAGCTGGGATTGGTTCTTCCGCCCCAATTGATTTGCGCGCGTCGGTTATCAGACGAGAAAGTCCCGCCGCTTGAAAGCCGGATATGTCGAAATCTTGTCGAACCTCCCCCTCGACCACTGTGAAAATAGGATGATCGTGACCACTCACTACGAACGAGGCTGAGATTCCGAATGTATCCCCACAAGATACGCGCCGAGGTTGTCGTCGGCCCAGGATGGGTCGAACTCGATAACCAGGTTACGAACGGCGCTGTCCCACCAAGTGTAGTCCAACACTAGGCGTGCCAGGTTGCGCTGCGAATATTCGACTAGCGTGGCTACGTCCTGTTCAGATTTTTCTCTCGCGACACGATCCTGCTCGCGTGTCAGCAGGATGACAATTACCGCTATGGCGACGCCCGCGAGGATGAATAGGACCGCAATCGGCAGCATTAGCCGCCTACGAAGATCGCCATGATCCAGGCGCATTTCTGGGCTCGTCAGCAACTCAAGCGCCTCTCAAATGCGCGGTCGTGAAGGTTCGAATACCAGGAAACGTATGATGTGGCAGTGGATTGATGGCCGTTTCACAATATTACCTGCAAGGAGAAAGACGGCGTATAAACCGCGGCCGTATGAATCTCAACCCCCGTCCATCTTTGTAGCTGGATCGTTAACTATATAAGCGTAACTCACAGGTGTTATGGCCGTCACAGACGCATCGGAGGTAGAACAAAAGTAGTAAGTAACTTGGATTAGAAGACCGCGGGTATTTCCCACGTGAGGACATTTCTAATGTCTTGAATGGGTCCAAAATTCCCCGTTCCGGACGCCCTCAGAGAACGGCTAGTTTCGGCCCCTAAACCGACATTTCAACACGGAATGGCAAGTTTACTCCTAGCTTAGCCCAAAAGGGTGATTCGCATGGTCTTACCCGGTTTTAATGGACAGTTTCGAATGAACCGGTTGACCGCTTTTCGAAGTCAGCCGAGCTAGGTGCTCGGTGGGGCGAAGCAAATCGCTTTTCAATTCACTGAAGGGATCATAGGGCATGCAGATATCCATGCGGCCGTCCTTTGAAGGTCGTGCCGAGAGGAACAAAGAATGGGATGGAACTGAAGGGCTTTCGAAAAGGCGATGCGCCCCGGCAAGTACGGATTGCCAAGTGCCTTGAAAACCGCGAATGCGTAACCACCTCACCAATTAGCAGGGCCACTCCGAAAGGGTGGCTTGGTATATTGGTTTGCGAATGGGACGACAAATGGACTGGTTAGCCGCAAGCTCACATTGATGCCGCAGGCCCAAATAAGAAAGCAGAGGACCACCACCGTGACTGATTTGAAGATCAACGGAGAAACGATCGTCGTTGATGCAGCACCCGGTACGCCATTGCTGTAGGTATTGCGCGATGAGCTTGGCCTAACGGGCACGAAGTTTGGTTGCGGCGTCGCTTCTTGCGGGGCTTGCACCGTTCATATCGATGGTGTTCCCGTCCGGTCCTGCCAGGCCTTCGTTGAAGATGTCGACGGCGAGATCACGACGATTGAAGGTTTGTCCGGTCGCGAAGCCACGGCAGTACAGACCGCCTGGCGAGAGTTGGATGTCGTGCAATGCGGCTATTGCCAATCAGGCCAGATCATGTCGGCGGTCAATCTATTGGAACGCAACCCCAAGCCAACCGACGCTGACATCGATGCTGTGATGTCGGGCAATGCGTGCCGTTGCGCAACCTATGTTCGTATCCGCGCTGCTATTCATCACGCAGCCAATTCTCTGGGGAGTTGAGCATGGCTCTCACATCGTCACGACGAACTTTTCTGAAATCAGCCGCCGCGACGACTGGTACGTTTCTTGTTGTCGGTTTCGCGCCCAACGGCGCGCTTGCATCGGGCACCGTTAATGCGGAAATCAATCCGTTTGTTCGAATTCTTGAAGATGGCAGAGTACAGGTCGTTCTGAAGCACTTCGAGATGGGCCAAGGCACGTCCACCGGTCTGGCCACGCTCATTGCCGAAGAAATGGATGCAGACTGGGCCAAGGTTACAACCGACTTCGCGCCTGCAGACAATGCCCGATATAAAAACCTGTTCTTCGGGGCGCAAGGTACCGGCGGCTCAACCGCCATCGCCAACAGTTATATGCAATACCGGCATGCGGGCGCTGCGGCGCGTGAACTGCTTATCGCTGCCGCATCGGATGCATGGGATGTGCCGGCTGATCGCATTACCGTTGAGAACGGGGTTTGGTCGTGTCCCAGGACGTGGTGTAGGAGTTGTTGGAGCCTCTGTTAGCTGTGGGTAGGCGGCTTGCCGTAGCGACCGCCGAGAGTCTGGCGTAGGCAAGCCGGCTATCCACAGCGGAGGCCATCGCGGTTCCGGTTTAGGGTTGGGCTAGTGCAAACCAACCTGACCCGAAGGAGAACCACGATGACCCAGGACATGATGACCCTGCGCGCGCTTTTGGAGAAGAGCTCCGATGCCGATCTGCTTCGCGAGATGATCGGCTTCACGGCCGAGCGGCTGATGGCACTGGAGGTCGAGGGCCTGACCGGCGACGCTCACGGCGAGCGCTCGGCGGATCGTATCACCCACCGCAACGGCTACCGCGACCGGTCCTGGGAGACGCGGGCCGGCACGGTCGAGCTGAAGATCCCGAAGCTGAGGAAGGGGAGCTACTTCCCGGGCTTCCTGGAGCCGCGGCGGATGGCCGAGAAGGCGCTGGCTGCGGTGATCCAGGAGGCCTACATCCAGGGCGTGTCGACCCGCTCGGTCGACGACCTGGTGCAGGCCATGGGCATGTCGGGCGTCTCCAAGAGCCAGGTCTCCAGGCTGTGCGGCGAGATCGACGATAAGGTCAACGGCTTCCTCGATCGATCGCTGGAGGGCGACTGGCCCTATCTGTGGCTCGACGCAACCTATGTAAAGGTGCGCGAGGCCGGGCGCATCGTCTCGGTCGCGGTGACCGTGGCTGTGGCCGTCAACGACCAGGGCCGCCGCGAGGTCCTGGGCATGGCGATCGGCGCGTCTGAGGCCGAGGCCTTCTGGACCGAGTTCCTGCGCTCGCTGGCCCGGCGCGGGCTGCGCGGCGTGAAGCTGGTGATCTCCGACGACCACAAGGGCCTGAAGGCCGCCGCGACCCGGATCCTCGGCGCCACATGGCAGCGCTGCCGCGTGCACTTCGCCCGCAACCTGCTGGCCCATGCCGGCCGCCAGGGCCGGCGCGTCGTCTCCGCCTTCGTCGCCACCGCCTTCGCCCAGGAGGACGCCGACAGCGCGAAGGTCCAGTGGCGCCAGGTCGCCGACCAGCTCAGGCTCAAGGTGCCCAAGCTGGCAGTTCTCATGGACGAAGCCGAGCACGACGTCCTCGCCTACATGAGCTTCCCCAGGGAGCACCGCCAGAAATTGCACTCCACAAACCCGATCGAACGGCTCCATGCCGAGGTCAAGCGTCGCACCAACGTCGTCGGTATCTTTCCCAACGAAGCCGCCATCACACGGCTCGTCGGCGCCATCCTTCTCGAGCAGAACGACGAGTGGGCCGTCTCAAGGAGATACATGACGCTGGAATCCATCGCTCCGCTGAGCGATGATGTCCCCATCACGCTGCCCACCGTGGCAGCCTGAACGTCCCGGCCCTACCCGCCGGGAGCAGCGTAGAGCGCAACGCTCTTACACCACTCCGCGGGACACGATCCGGGGTTTTTTGAAATCCGGCGGTAGAAGTGCCCACTTCGGCGAAATGGCAGGCAAGGCGGCCATCAAGCGCACCCCGGCAAACCCAAAACTAAAAGATCCTTCACAATTTCGGCTCATCGGCCGGGACGGACTGCCGCGTCAGGACAGTTTCGCGAAGACCAACGGAACCGCGCAATTCGCTATGGATGTACGGGTTCCCGATATGGTCTATGCCGTGGTCCTACGATCCCCGCGTTTTGGCGGTAAATTGGCGTCGTTTGATGCAGTTGGCGCTGCAAACGTGCGAGGATTTATAGACGCCAAGGCATTGCCGACCGGGACTGGGGTAGCGGTCTATGCAAAAAATACCTGGGCCGCGATACAAGCGCGCGAAGCGATTTCGGCAACGATCCATCGTCTGGGCAGGAGCTCGAAGCCCTGGGCGGTGTCTGAGTGGGATTTCTCTAACGCAGAGAACAGATCGACAGACACCTTGATCGCCTATCACCGTGAACTGGTGGCAATCGATCCACAATTCCCGGCCAACAAGGCGGCGGACTTTCCGGCAACCACAGCTCGTCTATCCGATGCCGATACGGTTGTTGAAGCCGAATACACCTTTCCGATGCTCGCCCATGCGCCGATGGAGCCGCTTAATTGCGTGATCGATCCCACCGAGAAGGGTGTACGAATCCACGATGGCTGCCAAACACCGGGGGGGTGTCAAGCCGACGGTCGCTTATGTCTTGGGAATGGATGCCGAAAACGTGGAAATCAAAACCGTCTACGCCGGCGGGTCCTTCGGACGTCGCGCCAGTCCTGTGTCAGACTACACCGCTGAAGCTGCTTTCGTCTTTGCAGCTCTGGGCGGCAAGTCAGCGGTCAAAGTTGTGTGGACGCGCGAAGACGACATTCGCGGCGGATTTTATCGGCCAATGACCGTGCACAAGGCCAAGATCGGTATCAAGAACAGAAAAATTATCGCCTGGGATCATCGGGTGGCAGCAAAGCCCATTGTGAAGGGAACCCCGCTGGCCGCAGCGATTATGCCTGACCCCAAAGGCCTCGATCCGGTCTCCGTCGAGGGGCTGGCCGAGCCGCACTATGCAATTCCCGCGTTCTCTCTTGGTCTATCAGACGCCAAGTCTCAGGTGCCGGTACTGTGGTGGCGCTCGGTCGGGCACACCCATACGGCCTACGCGCTGGAAACGCTAATTGACATGGTCGCGGGTGCGACCAAGCAGGATCCCTACGACCTGCGTATTGGCCTTCTGGCCGGGGAAGGCAAAGATCAAAAACGCCTTACCGCTGTATTGAAACTACTAGCGGCTGAAAAGGCTGGTTGGGGTAAGGCTCGCACGGGCACGTTCCAGGGCATGGCCGTCCATAAATCGTTTGGCACCTATGTCGCCGAGGTTGTCGATATCTCGCTGCATGACGGTGCGGTCAAGGTCGACAAAGTAACCTGTGCCGTCGACTGCGGCGTTGCTGTGAATCCGGATGTGATTCGAGCGCAGATGGAAGGCGGGATCGGATACGGCCTCGGGGCAATCATGCGCAACAAAATTACCCTGACGAATGGTGAGGTTGACCAGACCAACTTTCCTGACTACGAGCCGATACGCATCTCAGACATGCCAGCGATCGAGGTCCATATCGTTGACTCAAGCGAACCACCAACCGGTGTTGGCGAGCCAGCGGTGCCGGTCGTCGGGCCCGCTTTGGCCAACGCAATTTTTGCTGCGAGTGGCAAACGCAAACCCATTACCCAACTTCCAATGACCGAAAACGGCTTTGAATTTGCCTAAAATTCTCAGTGGGTTGGACAGGCATGAACAGGCTCAGGCTCGGCCATCGGGACCACGCTGCTCGAGAGTCTGATTTTCGACGAGGCCAGTCCGATTAAGAACATTCTTATCGTCCCAATCGTCGCTATCGCCTTAGGTGCCTCCCTCGTCTTTGCGCTGGCGGCGGAGCAGGTTGGAACGGAGCGCATCATCAACGACTTTCTCCCTGGCTCTGTGACCAAAGACCAGGGATTGAGACACTGGCAGAAATTCTACGAGGTTGCGTCTCATCCTCGTTGCTCAAACTGTCATGTCGGGCCGGACAATGTCCCTATGTGGTCTGGATCAAGCTATGGCGAGACCCGCCCCCATGGAATGAAGATAAATGCCGGAAAAAGCCGCATCGGCGCGGAAACTTTGCTGTGTACCGCCTGTCACACAGTTCTGAAAAAGCCAAATCCAGCCGCTAATGCACCCTTGCATTCGCCGCCCAAAGTTACCGGGATCTGGGGGCTCGCGCCGGTTTCTGCGGTATGGTTTGGAATGTCTTCGAACCATATCTGCAATCAGATCAAAGACCCGCAACGCAACGGCAACCGCTCCATTCGCGACGTCGCGGCCCACCTTGGTCACGACGCGGTCCTGCGCTGGGCGTGGTCACCCGGTGGGAACCGGGAACCTCCCCCTCGGACTCTTCAGGAAGCAATGGACGACTTGATGAAGTGGGCCGCCGCCGGGGCCCCGTGTCCGGGCGAATGAGATTTCACCAATTCGTACCGTCGCAAGGATGGTGCGGCGTAGCCTGATACCGAAATTCCTAACCAAAAACAGTCATGGTCGTAGAAAGAAAAAGGCGGCCCCCGAGACCGCCCATAATAATGCTGCTGTCTATTTCTACGCCGATTTCGCGTGTCCGCCAGCCGATAGCGCCGAGGCCAATCAGGCCGGATAGGAGGAGTTAGAGGGCGGCGGGCGGCGCCGCCCGGCCAGGCCGAGAATTGTCAGCACAGTTGCCAGAAGCGGGAGCGTCGATGGTAACGGTACGGTTGTTAGGTTGGCCTGACCGAACGAAATCTCTTGAAGGACACGGCCGCCAGAGATGTTGGTGTCTTGGTAGACAATGCGCCAAATCGGGGCATCGCTGATAACCCCTAAAAAGGCGGGTAATGGATTATTTGTGCTGGGACTAAAGTTCGCGAGACTCACCTCGGCCTGATCTAGGAAGAGGAAGCCGTCCTCGAATGATCCATTTCCGAGGACGGTAATGCCGAGGGCGAATACGTTCGAGCTCAGGGGAAGCGTGATATTCCAATCGTGTTCAGCGTCGCCCGGTGTTAAGACGCCCAAACCATTTACGGTAAGAATGAGGTCGTGGTCTGTGCCCGAAACTTCCTCGGTTGGATCCACGGCAAACGTAAAATTCGTCGACAGGCCGGTATTGCCACTTTCGAAGGTGAGTAGGCCGGTATTGAGCGGGTCATTGAACGCTGGCGGCGCCGACAGCTCATTGGCGAGTGCCAGGTTATCTGGGTCAATCGCAAAATCCGTCGATGATACCAGCGATGCCTGCCATGTGGCCTTGTCAAAAAACCTCAAGGTTGCGGCAGATGCTGAACTGACCAGCGTCGCCGCGGCGACAACGATCAACACGAGGCTTGCTTGGAACGTCTTCACTGCCCGTCCGTCAATCGACCGAGATCGATAGTCGCTAAAGTTGCTAAGTCGACCAAATTAGTAGGTCACGCCAACCTCGAAATCTATGGCGCAACGGAGGTAATCCCGAAGGAATACGCCAAATGACGTAGGCACCGCACCCATCGGTCGTTCGTTAACGCTGATGCGCTGGCGTTAACTAGACGCATAGATGACGAGCGAGAGAAGAACACCAAACGCCAAAGTAAGTTGCACGACGCGGAGGCACATCGGTCACCTCTCGAAGGCTGCTTCGATGCCTCAGGTTACCGCCTCCTAGCCCCGCCGTCGGCAGCTCAGGCGGGACACCTCTAGGGGTAATAATATGGCTTGGCTGCGAAAAAATGTCGTCTCGGGTTGCAGCGGTAGGAAGGTTGACCTCGAATTCCATCGCCAGATCGCTCGGAATATTCGGCTCGCCGACGATTGCAATCGGTAACGCACTGTTCTGGGGCAACGATCGGGTCGAGGATGCACTTCGCTGGGCAAAAAACAGCCGCTAGGTGTGGCGAACATCGAACCAAGTTAGCGCGGGTCACCCGGCCGCCGGACTATCTCCAACTCTGCTAGGCGTCCGCCTGGGTTGCATCCCAAGCCGTGCGTAACGCGACCTCGAACGATGGCGTAAACGCGGCGCCGTTGATCAGGGTGGTCGCCGCCAGGCGTTCACGCATGGTTGCACGATACCTCGCCAATCGCGGCAAGTCGGCAGCGAGCGCGACCGCGGCGTCGGCAAACGCCTCCGCCGTCTCGGCAATCAATTCGTCGAGCCCGGCGGTCGCCAGGATGCTCGCGCCAACCCGGCTGACATGGGTTGTCCCTTCCAGCGTCACAAAGGGCACGCCCTGCCACAGCGCCTGGCAGCTCGTGATACCGCCGGTAAACGGAGTCGGATCAAGCGCGATATCCATCTTGGCGTAGTCACCAAGATGCTCGTCAAACACCGTCGGCGGCAACAATTCGATGCGCCCTTGATCGACACCGCGCGCAGCGAAGTTGCGATGGATCAGATCTTTGGTTCCGGTATCGCTCAGCGCACCGGCCTTGAGGACAAGTCTCGCACCCGGCAGACGATTCAAAACCGACGCCCACAGGTCGAACGTGGTCGGCGTTAGTTTCGGCGTGTTGTTAAAAGATCCAAACGTGACGAAACCGTTACCGGCGGCCGGCAACGGCGCGACGGCTGGCGCTTCATCCGGCGGCCGATAGCAGTACACGCAGGTGTCGAGCGCAATGATCTTTTCGCTATAGAAACGCTCAGCACCGGGGACGTAGGTCCGTTGGTCGTGGATGACCGCGTCCATCGCTGCCAGCCCGGTGGTGGTGATATAGCCGGCATAACTCACCTGCACCGGTGCCGGCCGGCGTGCGAAAATCGGCAGGCGATTGCTGGCCGTGTGACCGGCCAGGTCGACCAAAATGTCGATGCGGTCGTCATAAATGCGCTGCGCCACTTCGTCGTCATTAAGGTTGCCCACGTCGGTCCAGGCGTCCGGCAGGGTCCGCAATCGCGCCGTCATCGAATCTGTCCGGGTGCCATGGCTATAGCAGTGAACCTCGAAGCGATCGCGATCGCGGTAGGCAAGTATCGGCTCGATCAGGAAACCGACCGGATGCTCACGAAAATCGGGCGACACGTAGCCCACCCGCAATCGTCGCTCGGAGTCTCGTGCGCCGAACCCCAGCACCGTCGGCGGCATCGTGCCGTGCTCACGCCCCCATGAAATATGTGCCGCACCCACCGCCTCGGCGTTGATCGTATCGCTGTAGTTGAGCGCAAACAGATAGCTTGACCATTGCGACCAGCTGTCAGGATCGAGTTCGAGGGCTCTGCGATAGGTTTCGTAAGCTTCGTCGTGACGCATCTGGATGATCAGCGCCGGCGCCAGATTGGCGTGCGCGATGGCCAGGTCCGGCTCGAGCACGATCGCACGACGGCAGGAGGCGATTGCCCGGTCGAGCGCAAAGCGCTCCTTCATGGTCCATCCAAGATTGGCATAGGCCATGGCGTAATCCGGGTCGAGGCGGATGGCCTTCTCCAGGCACTTCTCAGCTTCGGGGTGATTGCCCTGGAGTTGCAGCGCGGCCGCCAAATTCGACCACGCGCCGGCATTCTCGGGCTCGGCCTTCACCGCTTTCATGAAGCAGTCGGCGGCCCGTGCGAGCCGACCGAGGCCTTGGTAGGCGACTGCCATCGACCCCCATAGGTCTGCGCTCTCGGTACCACCTGCCATTGCCGCCTCAAATGCGGTAATGGCATCGTTAAGCTGACCTATCGCCTGCAGGCAACGCGCCAGTCCTTCATGCGCCTCCGCATGAGCCGGCCGCTGCTCGATAAAGGTGCGATATCTCTCTACCGCCTCCTGCCAGGCACCCTTGCGGCGCAGCGCATGGGCCAGATTAAGATGGGGTTCGACAAAGCTCGGCTCGATCTCGAGGGCCTGCCGGTAGGCGCTGATTGCTTCGTCCACCCGGTCCTGGCGGCGCATCAAATTTCCCAAATTGAACCACACGCCGGGTTCGCGATCATTGAGTTGCAGCGCACTGCGGTATTGGGTTTCGGCTTCTTTGAGGTGCCCCATGGTCCCGAGCACCTGGCCCAAGTTGGCGCGTGCAGCGGCATGATCGGGGTTGCTGCGCAAGACCTGACGGTAAGCATTAGCGGCCTCGTCGAGCCGTCCCGCCCGATGCACGGCAATCGCGGCACTGAACGCGTCGTCGGGCGCTAGCGTTACCCCGGACCCGTTTACGTCGTCACCAGTCACGATCCTCAGCCATCAAACGATCTTCCGCGCGGACCGCGAGACTATAGCGATTAATGCCGGCGGTTGATCGCCGCTTGTCGGTCCCGTTTGCTGCCACCTTTTTTCTGGCCGTCTTGCCCTCGCTGGCGCGTCTCGCCTATCCTTGCAGCACGACGGTTCCCCGTATCGGGGTTCAAGGGAACATGGGAGCGATTGGCACGGCGTGTCGTGTTGATTGTGGCCCGGCTGCCCCCGCAACTGTCGGCGGCGAGCAGGCATCCGCGTAATGCCACTGGGAAACCGGGAAGGCAGGGTGCCCGCTGAGACCCGTCAGCCAGGAGACCTACCGTCGTAGAGGCGTCGCCCACCGGAAGACGGGGTTCTTCTGCCGGGACGGATCTCCGTAAGCGGTGACGCAACTGCTGTGCTGTTGCGACGGGATTCGAAAATGGGCGGGCCAACTCCAACTATCGACCTGCGATCTGCGGACCGCTCCGCTCGGATGTCGTCGCCTCACGCGGCGTTCATCATCACCGAACGGAGGACTCCATGTTTTTTGCAGATCGGCGACGGCTTTCGCTAGGGATCGCGGCCGCGCTCGCCATCACCCTCACAACCCTCATGCCGCAGCGAGCCAGCGCGCAAGCAGTCGATCAGCCGGCTGAGCTGCCCGAACTCGTGGTCACCGCGACCCGCGTCGCGATTTCGCCCGACCGGGTTGGTAGCAGCATCACCGTCATCACCGCCGAAGACCTCGAAGAGAAGCAAACCACCTTCGTCGGCGATGCCCTGCGCCGCGTCCCAGGCCTGACGGTTGGGCGTACCGGCGGCTTCGGCAGCCTCACCCAGGTGCGCATCCGCGGATCCGAAGGTAACCACACCCTGGTGCTGATCGACGGCGTCGAGGTCAACGATATCGGGTTCAACTCGGAGTTCGATTTCGGCAACCTCCTCACTGACAACATCGAGCGCATCGAGATCCTGCGCGGCCCGCAAAGCACGCTATGGGGCGGCGATGCGATCGGCGGGGTTATCAATATCATCACCAAAAGAGGGCAAGGCGACCCCAGCGTTAGCGCCTTCCTTGAGGGGGGATCGTTCCAGACCGGTCGCGGCGGCGTCACCGTTTCCGGCTCTGACGGCCCCTGGTCGTATAGCTTTACGGGATCGCGGGTTCAGACCCATGGCATTTCGGCGGCCAACGAAAACAACGGCAATCGCGAGACCGACGACTACGAAAACGATTCCTTTATCGGCAAGATCGGCGTCAAAGCACTCGATAATTTGTCGATCGACACATTTGCCCGCTATCGCGATTCCTCTTTGGAAACCGACCCCCAGACCTTCAACGTCATCACCTTTCTGTCCAACCCACCGGCCGACGGCAACACCCGTTCCGACGTAATCGAACGCCAGGGCTCGATCAAGGGCACGGCGGATTTTTTTGCGGGCCGCCTCGAGACCGTCTTATCCGCGCAATATGCCGACACCGACTCGATTCGGCGAAACCAAACCTTCGGAACATCAACCTTCCTCACCGTCGCCAAGCGGACCAAATTCGAAGCCCAAGGCAACATCTACGTCAACACCGCCAATACGTTGGTCATCGGCGCTGAAACCGAGGAGGAAGAAATCGTCACCAGCACCCAGACCAAGACCGACGTCGAAATCCACGCGGGCTACCTGCAATACCTGCTCACGCCCCTCAGCAACCTCGATCTATCGGCAGGAATTCGTCGTGACGAACACCAGTCCTTTGGCAACGAAGACACCTATCGGCTCACCGCGTCGTATCTGTTCGAATCTACCGCAACAAGGGTCAAGGGCTCTTACGGCACCGGTTTCAAAGCGCCGCAACTTGGCGAGCTCTTCGGTTTTTTTGGCAACCCCCTGCTGCAGCCGGAAACCAACGATGGCTGGGATATCGGCGTGGTTCAGGATTTGTGGGGCGGCCGGGTGCGCGGCGAAGTCACCTACTTCGACAACCAGATCGAGAATCTGATCATCTTCACCGGCGGCAGCCTGCGCAATTCGGGCGAAAGCGACATCAACGGAGTTGAGACCTCGATCTCGGTTGCGGCAACCAGCGACCTCGATCTGTCGGTGTCGCACACGTGGACCAATTCGAAGAACACGGCGACCGGGTTGGAACTGGTTCGCCGTCCGCGTCATGTCGTCAGCGTCGACGCTGCGTGGCGCTTCGCACCGAGATGGAAAGCCACGCTGGCAGCAACCCACACCGGTGAACAAGACGATTTGGACTTTTCCCTGCCAGCCGCGACTCAGCAGGTAAAGCTCGACGCCTATACAAAGGTTGATACCACGTTGGCCTATCGGATCTCCGACCGCTACGAGATCTATGGTCGGATCGAGAACCTGCTGGATGAAACCTACGAAGAAAACGTCGACTACGGCGTTCCTCCGATCGCTGGCTATCTCGGCATACGCGCGCGCTTTTGATTGATTATGCGAAAGCACCAAACCCGGAGCTTGATGCTGACAATCGCCACGGCGGCTGGTGTCGTCGCGGCGGCTGGTGTCGTCGCGGCGGCTGGTGTCGTCGCGGCGGCCACCGCGGCGGCAAAACCCGAGCGTATCGCGTCGCTCAATTTGTGTACCGACCAGCTCGCATTAATGCTGGTCGAGCCGAAGCGCATTGTCACGGTTACGTTTCTCGCCCGCGATCGGTCGACCTCCTATATGGCCGACCTCGCAGCCGCGATCCCCATCAACCATGGTCGCCTCGAACAGATCCTGCCGCTCAAACCGGATCTGGTCCTGGCTGGCCGTTACACCACCCACTTCACCAAAACACTGCTGCGCAAACTCGGTTATCCCCTCTTTGAAGCCGATATTCCCAACACCTTCGACGGCATTCGCAGTCAGGTGCGCGAGATCGCTGCCTTGCTTGGCGAGACCGCAAAAGGCGAAGCCTTGATCGCCGGGATGGATGTAAAACTGGCGCGAGCCGCCACCCGTAGCGGCACCAAACCGATCGCCGCCCTTTATGGGCCACGGGGCTACACGCAGGGTCGCGGGACACTCGAAAATAGCGTCCTCGCCGCTGCCGGTTATCGCAATCTGGCCGCCGAGATGGGCCTTATCGGCTCGCGCGTACTGTCGCTCGAAGTCCTGCTGCAGCAGGCGCCGCGCTATCTGATTTTTAACGCCCGCGTCGACAAGGCACCCTCGCTGGCGATGGCGGTGCTCGAACACCCGGCGCTAATCAGCGCCTTCGCGGGTACCGCCGCTATCCGCATTCCCCCCCGGTTCTGGTATTGCCCGGGTCCAATGCTCGGCGACGCTGTCGAGTTTCTCGCCGAGGCGCGCCAATGATCCAGCCGCGCGGCATCAAACAATCCACGCTCACGATCGGCCTGGCCGCCTTGCTGGTGGCGCTGTTCGTGGTCTCGATCGGCGCCGGTCCGGCAGCCATGCCGTTGCTGACGTCGGTCGGCGAGTTGTGGCGCCAAGATCCCAGTATCGCTGCCCTTATCCTGGGCGAGATTCGTCTCCCGCGCGCCATCCTCGCAGTGTTGATCGGCGCCAGCCTCGGTTTGTCGGGCGCTGCATTGCAGGGATTGCTCCGCAATCCCCTCGCCGACCCCGGCATTATCGGCGTTTCGAACACCGCCGCGCTCGGTGTCGTCCTGGTCCTCTATTTCGGGGTCAGCCAATTCGCTGCGTGGACGTTGCCTGCTGCCGGAATGATCGGCGCCGGTGTTGCCGTGGTCGGTATTTTCATGCTCGCCGGCCGCGGTAGTTCGGTCCTCACCGTTATCCTCGCCGGGGTTGCGGTCAACGCCTTTGCCGGCGCCCTCACGACACTCGCCATTAATCTGGCGCCGAGCCCGTTTGCCGTCGTCGAGATCGTCTTCTGGTTACTAGGCTCGCTCGCCGATCGGAGCTTCGATCATGTTTGGCTGGCGCTGCCGTTCACCCTAGTCGGCTGGGTGCTGTTGTTCACCACGCGCCGCGCGTTGGACGCGATGACCCTTGGCGAGGATACCGCGACCAGCCTCGGCTTTAGCCTCGATCGGGTGCGTCTGCGGGTGGTAATCGGCGCCGCCTGTTGCATCGGCGCCGGAGTCGCGGTCGCCGGCGCCATCGGTTTTGTCGGTCTTGTCATCCCCCATCTCCTGCGCCCCTTCGTTGGTCACGAGCCCGGGCGCTTGTTGTTGCCGAGCGCGCTTGGCGGCGCCCTTTTGTTATTGGCTGCCGACACCTCGATCCGCCTCACCACGACCGGTGCCGAGCTCAAACTCGGGGTGGTGACAGCTCTCATCGGGGCGCCGTTTTTCCTTCACCTCATCGTTCGCACGCGTCAATCGGTGACCTGAGGATCACATGTCGCTACTGATCGCCAGCAACCTCACGATATCGTTCGGTGCCCACCGGGTGGTCGATGATGTATCGTGCGCGATCGAGCGTGGCGAGCTCGTCGGCTTGGTCGGCCCCAATGGCGCTGGCAAGACCACCCTGCTGCGCGCGCTGGTAGGCCTCATCGAGCCCGATCGAGGAACCATCTCAATCGATGGCAAGGCACTCGCCGAATTGCCCGCCCGTCAACGCGCCCGACAGATCGCCTACCTCCCGCAGTCGCCAACGGTTCACTGGCCGCTGGCGGTGCGCCGGCTGGTTGCGCTTGGACGTCTGCCCCACCTCGATCCTTGGCAAACACCGGCGGCCGAGGATGAGGCGGCGATCGACCAAGCCCTCGCGGCCACCGATATCGGCGATCTGCAATCGCGCACGCTCGCCACCTTGTCGGGCGGTGAACGCCGGCTGGCGACCCTGGCGCGTGCACTTGCGGTCGGTGCCGATCTGCTGCTGGCGGATGAACCGGTCGCGGCCCTCGATCCCGGGCACCAACTCCAGGTCATGGAGCTGCTGGCACGACTTGCGCACAGCGCAAAGGCCGCCATCGTGGTCCTGCACGACCTAACCCTGGCCGCACGCTTCTGCGATCGCTTGATCCTCCTCCATCGCGGGCGCATTCGGGCCGAGGGCCACCCGGACGAGGTTTTGAACGATACCAACCTCGCCGGGGTCTACGGCATCCGGGCCCGGTTTGGCAACCCTCCCGAGCGCTATATCGTCCCCTGGGAACGGATAGCCACCACCGGCGCCTCGAGCGACACGTCATGAACCCCCGCCACCCTTCACATGTGCGACGTGGCCCCCAGGCGGTGGCCATCACGGTCTCCCTAGTTGCCCATCTGGTCGTGGCGGCTGCGGCCTATGCCTATGTCAGTTGGCCCACCGCGCCGACGGTGATGGTGATCCCGGTGGAGGTCGTCGCAGCCCCCGCCCCATCAGGACCGGGCAGTGGTCGCGCCGGCAACGACGGCAAAGCCGGCCTTGCAACGATTGGGGACGACGCTGTCGATGAGCAGATAGCGGCCCATGTTAAACCCCTCGATTCAGAGACCGAAGAGGTCGCTGTCAACGATCAACCGTCTCTACTGCCTGACCAGACGTCTATTCGAACCGCTTCAGAAACCACCCAGGTGCCGCCTTCACCTGCGGTTGCCGCCGACGCAAGCGATAACGCGGCCGAGATCGTGGCACCGCCGGTCACAACCGCAGCCACAGACCCCATCGTCGAGATCACCCCGCTCGCCCGGAACCTTACTGCCGACGTGCCGACGCACGATGTAGACAACGACCCCATAGCTCCAGATAGCTTCGAATCGCCGGCTCCGGCACCCGAAGTTGCCCCAGCACGCGAGCAAAACCGGGCGACGACACGTGCCCAGGCAGCGATCGCGGAAGCGTCGGTGGACGCGCCGGCGCCGGTTGTCATCAAAGCCACCGAGCCGCCTAGCGCGTCCGCACTCGAGGTCGCCGCAACGACGCTCTCGGCCGTCGCAACACCCAACTCCCAGTGGCGTATTGAGCTGCCGCCACTGCGGCCAGAGCTTAACCCAGCCGCACGCCAAGCCGCACGCCAAGCCGCCGCAATACCGAATACCGTGTGGGACGGTCCGCCCGCCAAACCGCAGCAGGTCAGCCCGATCGCCCGACCGAGCGTGACCCCGTCGGTTGTTGCATCGATCGCGCCGCCGCAGACCGTCGTGCCGGCAACGCCGCGTGTCCCGCCGCAACCGAAGGCCGGTGTTGCTGCGGCCAAGCTCCCGCCCCTACCGCAGACGCGGCCCTCCTCTCTAGCGCGCGACAGTTCAGCCGTCACACCCGTCCAAACCGTCTCGCTGGAGCCGCCAATCGTTCGGCTGCCTCGCCCGCGCCCGGCGCGCCAGCTTGAGGGGGAGACCGTTGCGCCAGCATCAGCGAAAGCAGTCGTCGCGCCCGCTGGACAAAATTCGATGCGGGTCGCGACCACCTCCGAGCCCACCGAACCGACTCCTACTGCGAGGCCCCAGCCGGACAAATCGAGCCCCTCAACCGCCGGCGCCAAAGCCGCGCCCGCGCTCGCGCCCGCAGCGAACCCGGGCGGTGGCGGTGGCGCCGCATCCGGCACCGCGCTTCGCCCGCTGCCGGGCAACCCCGCCCCTCGCTATCCGCGCCTGGCCCGCGAACGTGGCTGGCAGGGCCGCGTCGTCATCGAGATCGCCGTTATCGCCGATGGCACCGTTGATCGCGCCGAGATCGACCAGAGCAGCGGCTACCGGTTGCTAGATCAAGCCGCGTTGCGGGTGGTTCGACGCTGGCGATTTGCCGTCGATGCGCCGCGCCTACCCGCGCAAGGAGCCGTGGTTCGCGTGCCAATAACCTTTAAACTAAGCGACTGACATTGGTTCTATTTGTAACAATTGTTGGTCGCCATGAACGAGGCTCACGCACTCGCCGCCGCGCATATCATTGATCCATCGAGCGTCTGGGGAATCGGTTCCTACGGCGCTCTCGCAGAGTTTCGTCGTGATTCAGACGAACCCCTGTTTGCCGACGACCCATCCACACTAACGCTCGCGACCGGCCGCGGCGCGATCCGCCTTAATCTCGATTCAGCGCCGGGGATTGCCGCCTACGAGACGCTCGGCGCGCAACCGGGCCGATGGTTGCACGGTGTCGCCTTCACGCTAACGGCAACGGGTCGGCCGCGCTGCGTTACGCTGACTGAAAAAGGTGAGGACGAAGCCGCCATTCTTAGCGGCGATTGTCACGCCACGCTGTTCGATCTCGGGCTGGGCACCACAAATCTCGATGCCTACGTCCGAACCGCCGATCCCGAGTTGGTGGCGGCACTTCGCGAGCAAATCGGGCAACCGCTGCTCGGTGGAACCGGACGTGCGATGGGCTTGATCAAAGAAGCCAATCCACATCGGGTTTTTGCATCCGCGTTGGGACGCATTGAGGTGTTCGTCCCGATCGGCTCGATCAAACACAATCGGCCAACGCCGGAGGGACCGCATACTCACGTGTTGCCGCAACTTCTGGCAGCGGGTCGTACGCATCCGGCGACCATCGACCTCGGCGACCGGCACCCGTGCTTATGGTTATACCCGGCCAGCCCGACCCACGATTTTCGCGGTCATCCTCGTGCCTTCGACCCCGAGCGCCACCACGCTTTCCAGGAACTGCTCCGAGCCCATGGCCACCGTGACTACGTCAACGAGAAACACCGTGCCATCGAGGCACTCAGCCGCACGTCCGACCCGGCTTCGTTTGATCCACCAACGACCCGGCTCGGCCGCGCCGCGCTTCGTATCGCACTCCGCCAATCGATCGCCCGCGACGGCGACAATCCCTACCTAGCTACCTGGCGCGATGCGTTCGATGCCACGACCGACAATCTGACCCCGCAAGTCAACCTCCATTAGCGGGAACAACCCACCCCCCCCATCGGGTCCCGGCGGGAAAGGAAACCATGCACCCCAAAAGCTCCCTCTCCCGCAGGGGTTCGCGGGGGCGACCGTCGCGCCAGTGGCGCGGCGAAAGCGCGCCCGAGTGGGGCGGGGGTGAGGAGGCAGATATGGGCGCTATGTCTTGCTTGAGACTCCCTAAAAGCGAGCCAAACCCAACCGCAACGTCTTCATCGAGTTCACCGGTTAGCCCCCCCCCGCACGGGGTTCCCGCCTCGATCCACTGGCCGGCTTCGCTGCCCCCAGGCTCGGTTAATGGGGAGGTGGGTGCTAGAGTGCGTGTGTTTTCGCTGAGTTACTCACCAAATGGAGTCGTCTCGGCAAAATCCAACAATCCAGGGAGTCAAGTTATGAAACGAATATTAACGATTGCTGCTCTCTTGATAATGCCGGTCGTATTCGCTGCGGGCTCGGCAACCGCGCAGGATAAAATCCGGATTCCTTTTGCCACCGCGTTCAGCGGACCAGCGATCGAATTTGGCGAGCGATTGTGGCGTGGTTCGCAAATCGCAACTGAAGAAATCAATGCTGCGGGCGGCGTTCGCGGCAAGATGCTCGAATTCTACAAGATCGACTCGCGTTCGCCGGAAACGATACCAATAATCACCGAGTATCGACGCGCGTGCAACGACGGGAAAATCCCGATGATGGTGGCCAACACCTCATCGAAGCAACTGTTTGCGATCTATGAGTACGCCAAGCAATGCAACATGGCGACCTTTGCACCGACTTCAGGAGCCTACTGGGTTTTTCCGGACAACGGTAAGTGGGTTTACCGCTTCCTGCCACAGCCGCAGACGATGCTGCCGTATCTATACGGAAAAGTGAAAGAGGAGTTCGGCTTTAAGACGGTGATAATCTCGTTTACAATTGACGATGATTCCTCCTTCTTCAATTACAAGCTCGGTCGCAAGATCCTCCTTGAAAAGGGCTTCGAGATCGTCGGAGGTCTTTCCAGCAAGCGGTCGGAAACAAACTTCGCGTCGCAGGTTGCGGCTATTCGCGCTGCCAAGGCCGACTTCATTATCCTGAGCCAACAACCGGATGATGGCGGCAAGATGTTGCTGCAAATTCGTGAGCGCGGCGTCAAATTGCAGATCGTCGATACCGGCGGTACCGTCGGCGGCCGCGATTTTTGGAAACTATCAAAGGGTCATGCCAAGGGTGCGATCGGTACAGCCACGTATACCTCCGACGACCCGCGCCCGATCGTTCAGAACTGGGTTAAGCTATGGCGAGAGCGGAGCGGCAAGACAGACTCGGATCCCGATCCGTACGAGACAGCTGCCTATGACGGGGCTAAGGTCGTGGCTGAGGTTCTCAGGACCGCCAAGTCGATGAGCCGTAAGGACATTTCCGACGCCTTTACGAACCTAAAGGACTTCGAAACCGTCAGCGGCACGATTGAATATCGCTCTCAGGATCTACCGGATGTCTACCGTTCGGTACCGGTTCTGGTTCAACTCGGCGACAACAATCGCCTGTTGAGCTGGCCGAAGAAGAAATGATGCCGACGTTTATCGGTTAAACACCGGATCAGGCGGAGGACGGGATGACCCGTCCTGCGCCTGCCGCCTTTCAATATAACCCTGGCTTCGGCTGGGGTTTTTCTTTGGCGCCGGCCGTTCCCTGGCTGCGGCACCTATTTGGGCCGCTGCGGCCCCCGATAGACTGCTAGTCGGGTGATCTTGCCATTCTCTATGGTGAAGAAATCAGCGACTTCGTCGATGAACTCGGCGTGGTGGGCGTCAATCTCGACGGCGATCCGATTGCCGACCACGAAAAGCTCCCCGAGATGCGGATCGGCGCCGCCGCGATCCTTGAGCAGCTTGCCATAGTGCTCAGCGATCGCGTCACCACCGAACAAGTGTCCGGTATGATTTTCGTAGCTTGGGGAGGCGACCATCTCCATGTCGTCGGCGAAGACCGAGCGTAGCAATTTGAGGTCGCCAGCTCGCACGGCCTTGACGTAGATTTCGGCAACCTCCGTCGGCGTCTGCGGCGTGTCATTCATGTTGCTCCCTCCCGTTGCTGCTTGAACTCGGAATAGATCAGCTAATCCATAATCCTGGGTGTCAGCGCTATCGGCTGCAATCCGCCTCGGTATCGTGAGATCAACTCACCCGGCGCGGTCAGGACGCTATTTGGGGTGGCTCGGCCCCCGGTAGACTGCCAGCCGCGTGATCTTGCCGTTCTCTATGGTGAAGAAATCGGCGACCTCGTCGATCCTTTTGGCGTGGTGGGCCTTGATCTCGACGGCGATCCGATTGCCGACGATCAGGAGTTCATCGAGGTGTGGATCGGCGCCGCCGCGATCCTCGAGCAGCTTGCCATAAAACTCTGTGATCGCGTCACCACCAAACAGGCGACCGGTCGGGAGCTCGTCATGGGGGTAGCCGACCATCTCCATATCATCGGCAAACACCGAACGCAGTAATTTGAGATCGCCTGACCGCACCGCCTTGACATAGGTTTCAGCAACCTCCGTCGGCGTCGGGAAATTGTCGCTCATGCTCCTCGCCTTTAGTTGTTGCGGTGACGCTTGGCATTAATATGGAGCCAACAATAGCACGAATGATGAGACGGCAACGCCGTCGTCAAGCCAAAATCCGCCGAAGCACGGCCCTGGAACCGGCTGCGCAGAACAAGGAGAAAATTCACCATGAGCAAGAAAATCTTGACCCATGCTGAGGTGGTCGAAACCTACGCCAAAGCGGTTGGCGCGAGCGACCTCGAACTGCTGCGTTCAATCTTCGCCGACGACATGGAACTCGTCAGCAGCAACGTTGGCCACATGCGGGGCGTTGATGAGATCGTCAAGTTTTTCGGCGAGTTCCTCGAGCGAATGGGCGGCGCCGAGCCGCATCCCGGGCCGCTTCTAATTGTCGATGATGTGGTCGCGGTCGAAATCGAGGCCCATCACGGCGACGAAATCCACGAGATGTCTGATTTCTTCACGATCAAGAACGGCAAGGTCATCCGACTCGCAGTCTACCAAGGCCCCATACGCAAGAAGAGCTAATGAATCGGTGCGACCGAGATAGATCCAGGGCAACCGCTTCGGGCCGCTGTCGTCTAGATTTCATCAGGCGGCGCCACGTTCGCAAGCTCGCATACCCACGCGATCCGATCACCGATCTCAGTAACGCCGTTCGGCACTTCCGCCAGTCGTTCGCCGGTGAAAAAGCGGCGCGACATGCCTTCGACAACGGTCTGAAAATGGAGTTGCCGCCAACGATCGGATAGCCGTACGCCGTCATCGACCAGCGGAATAGAGCCCCATGGGAGCAACACCGTGAGTTCGACCAGTGCACAATCGGCCGCCGTGCGGCTCATGAAAGCGTCGGTTTCGGCGTCTCCGCCAAACCCATAATGCAGCCAGAAGGCGGCGAAGTCCGCCGGCGATCGGTCGCACACGAAACCACCGCGGGTCTCGATCGCGCTGCGCATCGCGGCAGTTGCCTTGTCGTAGAGATCGAGCACAAGCGCTTTTCGCTGATCCACGGAAAGATCGTGGAGATCCACCCCGCTCTCGATTAACGGGCGCATCAGTTCCTCAACCAGCGGCACCCCGAAATGATCGGCCAGCCGCTCAGCCAGGGTCGTCTTACCGACACCGGCGCTCCCCGAAATAGCAATGCGCGGTTTTCGCTTCAACATAGGCGCCCCTGGTAGGTGGCCGCCGCACCACCTATACTTTCACTCCTAACGGGTGGAATCGATCAACACAACGATGGGGCATGAACAATGGCAATGCTCGAAGAAATTTCCAACGCTGGCGATGCGATCGAGCGGCTCAAGGCACCGGTTCGCCAGGCCCAGCACGCTCCGGGTTTCATCTACAATTCGCCGCAACATTTGGCGCGCGAAAAAGAAAATATCTTCATGCAGGACTGGCTGTTCGTTGCCCGCGAACAGGAAGTCGAGAACCCCGGCGACTATATGACGTTTCGGATCCTCGGCGAGCCCGCTCTGATCACCCGCGATGTTGACGGTAACCTCAACGCGTTTGCCAATGTCTGCCTCCATCGCGGCGTTGAAGTTGCCTCAGGTGCCGGCAACCTCACGGAGTTCATGTGTCCCTACCATGGCTGGCTCTACGACCTCACCGGCAAGTTGATGGGCGCGCCCTATATGAAGGAGGCCGAAGGCTTCGATCCCAGCAATTGCAACCTCAAGCGCCTCGGCATTGAAAGCTGGCGTGGCTATGTGTTCATCACATTCAATGACGACCCGCCGGCGTTCGCCGATTTCATCGCCCCGCTGGTCGACGATGTCGCCTACCTGCACGCCGAAGATGTCCGCATCGGCAACAAGATCGAGATGGAATTTCCCTGTAATTGGAAATTCGCCGTCGAGAACCTGATGGATTTTTACCATGTCGGGGTTCTGCACAGCGACAGCTTCGGGCAATTCTTTGATTGGCGCGAAGATGGCGTCAAGCTCAACGAGCGCGGCGGCGTCTACATCAAATACACCTCGGCCTCGCCGACCCCGGAGGGCAAAACGCCGTTTCGAATGTTGCCGTGGCTGGAGGCCGCCGGAGAGACCGAGCGCTTCGGCTGTATGGCCTACCTCGCGCCCAATATGCACGTTTTCGGGCGTTGCGACGTCGTGCGGCCGATTCAGCTATGGCCCAACGGCCCCGACTCGACCCGTGCGGTTATCTACCATCTGTTCCCACCCGATTGGTTCAGCGACCCGAACTTCGACGAGAAGTGCAAAATTTATCGCGATTACCAGATCGATGTCCTCGAGGAAGACCGCTCCATGCTGATGTCGTTGCAGTCGGCGATGGGTGCGCGCGAATACTCACCGGGCCCCATGTCCCACCTCGAAGGCCCGATCCACAACACCATCAACTATCACGTCAAACGTGCGCTCGATAACGGCGCCGACTGAAAGGACGAACTTATGACGGTCAATGGACCCGAGCTTGCTTACGCGGCCGATATGATGGTGCGCGACTATTTCTGCGTGGAACCGGGCGATAACCTCCTGATCACCGCCGATACCGCGACCGATCGCGACGTCGTCGACGCGGTTATGAACGCCGCCCATACGATCGGCGCCAAACCAGCCGTGATGACCTCGCCGCAACTGCCCTATCAGGGCGCGCTGGCCAACGCCTACATCTCCGAACCGCTGGCCGCCGCAATGCGCCAATGCGATGCCTGGATCGACCTGCAATTTCCCTATGTCGCCGGCTCCGATGCGCACGACGAGGCCATGAAGTCGAACCGCATGCGCTACCTGCTCGCGGGTGATCTCAGCGCCGGCGGCCTGATCCGCATGTTCGGCAAGGTCGACCTCGATCAGCTCTACGGCGTTAAGGATCGCCTGTGCGATATAATCGCCGAAGCCACCGGCAAGGAGGTGCGGATCACCAACCCACTCGGCTCCGATGTCACTTTCAACCTCGCCAAGCCGGCATTCACCAAAACCCGCCATGCCGACCGGCCCGGGCTCTATTTCGTGCCCGGCAGCTGCACGATGTTCCCCGAACCCGATTCGGTGCGCGGCATGGTCGCCATCGATGCCGCCTTCCACGAGTTCTACGAGCCCATGACCGAGCCGATGATGTTGACCATCGATGGCAAAATCCAAAGTGTCGATGGCGGCGGTACGTCGCGCACGGTGATGGACCGTTCGCTCAAGCGTGCCGGTGGCGGCGATTATGGCTACGTCATTCACTTCACCTATGCGATCCAACCGTCCGCGCGTTACACCGGGAAATCCTTCGTCGAAGATTCGCGGGTCACCGGCAGCAATGCCGTCGGCCTGGGAATCCCGTTCTGGGAGCCGGGCGGCGGTGAAAACCACCCCGATGGCGTGCTGAGCCAGCAATCGATTTGGATCGACGGCAGCAAGATCGTCGAAGACGGCATCATCATCGGCCCCACCGATCTCGCCAAAGCCGCCGAAGCGGTGCTGCCGGTCCACCACTAGGTCGGGCGAATCTCTGCGTTCTGCCCACCCGACAGTCGAACCGCGGACGCGGTTCTGACGATAGGTCGGGCGAACGCCTCTGCGAACCGCGCCTGCGGTTCTGCAGCCTTTGGGGTTCTACGATAGGGCTACCCAGCCCTCTCACACAGGTGAAGATTCTTCGCCCCTCACCCAACCCTCTCCCCCATGGGGGAGGGCTCGCGTCGTGCGCGTGGATAGCTCCCTCTCCCTTGGGGGAGAGGGTTGGGGTGAGGGTAAAATGAGCAAGGCGGAAACGCAGGTGACGATGAACCCGCACGCACCTCTCGCGTTCGACCATGGGAAACGGAGCGCTACACCCCCGGGTGCTTGTAGTAATGCCACAGGAACCGTGCCGCCGCGCTGCGGTGGGGTCGCCAGGCCTCACCAAGTTTGCGCATCCGTTCGGTTGACGGGCGCTTGCGCAAGCGCTTGAGACGCTTGAGCGCCTCCTGCACCGCGAGGTCGGCGGCGGGCCAAACATCGGGACGGCCCAGCGAGAACAACAGATAAATCTCAGCTGTCCACGGACCAATGCCTTTGATCTTGCATAGCTCTGCAATCGCGGCACCGTCGTCCATCACCGCGACGGCATCGAAGTCGAGCTCGCCCGACAGCGTTACCTCGGCAATGCCACGTCCGTAGCGCACCTTTTGCCGGCTAAAACCAACGTCACGTAACGCCTCATCGTCAAGGGCCAGGAAGGTCTCAGGCGTTAGCTCACCAACCGCGGCGTAGAGCCGGTCGCGGATCGCGCGGGTCGCGCCGGCACTCACCTGTTGGGCAACAATGATGCTCAGCAGTCCCTCGAACCCGACCGGCTGCCGTCGCTTCGGCGGCAAGCCACAGGCCTCGAAAGCGGTGGCAAAATCCGCATCTCGCTCGGCCAATAGGGTGAGCGGCCGGCGCAGTTTGGTATCGCGAGGAGGGTCTGCGGAACTCATGGTCGGTCTACGGCGGGTGGTGCTGTTCGCTACTCCCAAGGTCGTGGCCGACATAGTATGCGGCGATGACGCTCGCACAAATCCCGCTGATCGACATCGCACCGTTCCGCGGCGGCCCACCCAACGCCAAGCAAAGGGTTGCCGCCGACATCGCAATCGCGTGTGAGGAGATTGGCTTCCTGATGGTCACCGGCCACGGCATCGACGACAGCCTAATCGACGATACCTTGGCCCTGACTTGGGATTTCTTCGACCTCGCCGAGGAAGAGAAACGCAAGTGGATCTCGCCGACCGGCGACGGCCGGCGCGGCTACCTGCCGGTCGGCGGCAACGCGCTGGCCTACACCTTGGATCAGGAGTCGCCGCCCGATCTCATCGAGGCATTCACCTTCGGCCGCTTCGATTTACCCTCCGAGCCCTATTACGCAGGCTATCGTGACAGCTGGTTCGAGCCCAATATCTGGCCGACCTGTCCCCCGGGATTTCGCGCTCAACTGTGCGCCTACTACCTCGCGATGGAACAGCTCGCCAACCAGCTCATGCGGATTTTCGCGGTTGCTCTCGACCTGCCCGAGCACTTGTTCGACGACAAGATCAACAAACACATCACCGCGATGCGCCTTAATCATTACGCCAAGGCCAACCAGGACAAGCCCCCCGTTGCTGGACAACTGCGGGCCGGCCCGCACACCGATTACGGCAGCCTTACCATCCTCTATCCGACGCCAAATCCGGGCGGCCTCCAGGTCCATCGGGCCGACGGCACCTGGGGCGACGTCGACCCCGTGCCCCATACCTTCGTGGTCAATCTCGGTGATCTGATGGCTCAATGGACCAACGATCGCTGGGTGTCGACGCTCCACCGCGTGGTTAATCCATCGCCCGACAAATTTGCCGACAGCCGGCGCGCGTCAATCGCGTTCTTCCACCAACCCAACTACGACGCCCAGATCGAATGTTTGGAGACCTGCCACGGACCGCACAACCCCGTGCGATACCCACCGACCACGTCTGGAGAACATTTGGTTATGAAAACGATCAAGGAAACTGGCGCCGCAGTCGATCGGAACTGAATAGGCGCGCGTGCTAGTGGATGGAATCCAACATATGGTACCCATTGCCGCCGACTTCTCGCCAGGAGACCTCAAATCAGAACGTTGCTCACGCTTGTAATAGCCGCGAGTGTTGTGCTGATTATCGCAGGCACCAGACCTGTGTCAGCCGAGGAAAAGTTACGCCTGCCGTTTGCGGCTACCTTTAGTGGAGCGTTCACCGAACTCGGAACGCGGGTTTGGCACGAGGGCGTGATGCCCGGCCTCGCCGAGGTCAACAAACGCGGCGGCATCCGCGGCAAACAGGTTGAATTCTACAAAGTCGACGTTAGATTTCCTGAGATCACCGGTTGGATTGCCGAGTTCCGCCGCCTTTGTAAAGACGCCAGCATTCCAATTGTTTTTGGCGTCGGGACGACCAAAAGCACGATCGCCATTTTCGAAGACAACAAGAAGTGCGGCCTTCCGGTGTTCAGTCCGCGCTCAAGCGGTGCATGGCCGCACCAGACTGACGACGGCAAAAAAGACTTCGGCTGCTGCATGTTCCGCTACCAGCCGCTGCCTGATGATGTGCTGCCAATATTGATCAAGACCGCCAAACAGCGCTTGGGGATTAAGACCGTAGCCCTGAGCCACAGCATTGATGACCGCTTCGCCGTCAATAATGTGAGGGTGTCTCGCAAAGCACTCGCCGATGCCGGCATCAAGATCGTCAACGATTTGGGCTTCAAGAACGCCGAGTCCAACCTCCAGCCGCAAACATCGTCAATTCGCCATGCTCGGCCCGATGCCATCCTCATGCATCATCGGCCCGGACTTGCAGGCGCATTCCTGCTCCAATTGCGTAATCGTCGCGTCAAAACCCAGGTCCTGACAGACATCAACATTGGCAGCGCCGATTTCTGGAAGCAATCCAACGGCAAGGCCAAGGGATCTATCGGCTATTCCATTTACGCGGCCGACGATCCGCGCCCGGTGGTGCAGAATTGGGTCCAGAAGTGGCGAGAGCTCACTGGAAATGAGAAGAGCGCACCCGATTCGCTCGTAACCACCTACTTCGATGCGGTACAGGTGCTGGCTCACGTCCTCAATACCGCAAAATCGCTAGACCACGCAGACGTAATCGAATCGTTTCTCAAGGTCAAAAACCACGAAACGCTGAGTGGAACCATCAGCTGGAATGGGGTCGGTGATATCCTTCGACCCGCACCCATCCTCGTGGAATTGGGCGATGAGGGCGTTCTCAAATTCTGGAAATAGCCAAAAGCACTCGCCAAGACGAAGCAATGACTAAACAATATTGCGCCGGAATCGACCGTCGTCGGACGCTGCGAGATCATTCGAGTCCGATTACAGTATTTAAAGAAAGTGGCAAACCCGGCTAGTGCCGTGCGCAAGGCCCCGTTATGCTGGCGCGGAATCGGTGGACACTACCGCCGTATTCTCTACAGGGAGGATTCTTATGAAAAAGCTGCTCACTATTGCCTTGGCCGCGCTGGTGCTGCCAATGCTGTTCGGCGCCAGCACGGCTACGGCGCAGGAGAAATTACGCCTACCGTTCGCCTACATCTTTAGTGGACCTTTCATCGAGTTCGGCACCCGCGTGTGGAACGAAGGCGTCGTGCCCGGCGTCGAGGTCATCAACAAGAACGGTGGAATCCGCGGCAAACAGGTTGAGTTCTACAAAGTCGATGTCAGGTTCCCGGAAACCGCTAGCTGGATCGCCGAGTTCCGCCGCCTTTGCAAAGACGAGAGTATACCGGTTGTGTTTGGTGTCGGTGCGACCAAGAGCACGTTGGCAATTTTCCAAGACAACAAGAAATGCGGTCTACCGGTGCTGAGCCCGAGTTCGGGCGGTGCCTGGCCGCACAGAACGGCCGACGGCAAGAAAGACTTTGGCTGCTGCATGTTCCGTTATCAGCCGGTGCCGGATGAGGTCATGCCGGTGCTGATCCGGACCGCCAAAGATCGGTTGGGGATCAAGACCGCAGCTCTGAGCCACAGCATCGATGACGACTTCGCCACCAACAACATGAAGGTGTCGCGCAAAGCGCTTCAAGATGTCGGTATTGAGATCGTCGCTGATGTCGGCTTCAAGGATGCTGAAACCAACTTCGCATCACAGGTCGCCTCGTTCCGGCGTGCCAAAGCCGATGCGGTTGTCATGCATCACCAACCCGGTCCGGCCGGCACGTTCCTGCTGCAGTTGCGTGATCGCGGCGTCAAAAGCCAGATCATCAGCGACATCATCGTCGGTGGTGCCGATTTCTGGAAGCAGTCCAACGGCCACGCCAAGGGCGCCATCGGATACTCGCTCTATTCGGCCGACGATCCCAGTCCAGCAGTTCAGGACTGGGTCAAGAAATGGCGGGCACTCACCGGCAAGAAGGGTGCGCCCGACGCGTTCGTAACGACTTACTACGACGCTGTGCAGGTGCTCGCGCATGTTCTCAATTCGGCAAAATCGATGAAGCGTGAGGACATCCTTGAGTCGTTCCTTAACATCAAAGAATACAAGACCATCAGCGGATCGATTACCTGGAACAATGTTGGCGACATCTACCGTCCAGCACCGATCCTGGTGCAGGTGGGTGACGAAGGCGTCCTCAATCTCTGGAAGTAACCGTTAGACTTCGTTTGCGAAACCGGGTGGCTCTGCCACCCGGTTTTTCTTTGTCTTACGTTTGTCGAGCGAGCCGATCAGCGTCCGCGTGTTCGGCAATTTCCCGCACCAGTTGTTCATAGCCAGCGACCGATTCGCCGGCTTCCTGCGAGTCGAGGTCGGCACGCACGATCCACAACAACCGATTGAGAAAGTCGCTGCGCCACTTGTCGCGTTTGGCGAGCGCTTCAGCGTCAGGTTGGTAAGCCTCGATATCGGCCGCCGACAAGATATCCTTGGCATCGGCCAACCGCTCGATCGTATCCACGCGCTCGCGCAGCACGGATACCTCACCGGCGAGCGCCATCACGATCGATAGCAATTTGTCGACCAGCGGGTCTTGCGCGTAGTCCGGCCGCTTACCCAGAGATTTGACGGCCATCTTGGCTACGCCGCTTTGCGGGCGCCGAAGATCTCCCAAAAACTACGGCCGCCCGAGTTCTTCCCTTTGACGAAAGCCGAGTTCTGACCTGCCTTGCGGGCGATCAGCGTGTCGAAAACAGTATCCTCGGCAAATCCGGCTTCGCTTATCAGCGCTGCCGGGTCCATCTCTCGATACGCGTTCCAGAAGGGCTCGTTGTTGTTGTAGTTATCCCAACTCAGCATGAACTGATCGAACGCATCCATATGCCGATAGACCGCCAAGTCGACATGCGCGGTGATCCCGCCCGGTTTTAGGAGACGGCGACATTCCTGCAAAATGTTACGTATCGCCCGGTTCGAGGTCTCGTGCATCATAATATGCGAGACCACGAGGTCGAACGATTCGTCCTCGAACTGTGTGTGCTCGGCATTGTCTTGCACAAAATGCACCGCTTTGCTCAAGGCCTCGGCGCGCGAATGTCCGTATCGTAGGCACGGCCCGGCAACATCGATCGCGTAAATTTCGGCATCCGGAAAGGCATCAACATAGGGCAAGGTGCTGCCGCCGATCGTGCACCCCATGTCGAGAATCTTTGCCGGTCTTAGGTCAGGAAACGTCGCTTTGAGATGATCGACAACTCCCTGCCCCATGGCATCGATCTGGGGCCCCCAACCGCCCATTGAATAGACATAACCGCCGCGATCGAAGATCGCGCCTTGGGCCAGATCGTCATCAACCGTCTCGCGGTGATAGTTGCCGGGTACGCAATGGATATCGACCGCCGAGAGGTAGCGAGGCACGTCGATTTCCGGATTTAGCGTTAACGTTCCAACCGGGTCCGTCCATGATTTCGATACCTCGATTAGATCCGGCAATTGACGCGCGACGCTGTCGACAGCGACGTTCCAGTTCATATCCTGGCTGACGCGCTGCAACGCGCTCCACATGCGGTAGTAGGGTTGTTCCGCCATCGCCTCACCCACGTCGTGGCGATTTTCCGGTGCCCGGCCGTGTTTTCGTTCGAACTCGGGTTGCGCATTTTCTTCATAGACCGTGCGGTTGCCGGCGACCACATTGCGCGCCAGATGCAGTTTGAAGCTCTGCACAAAGTCTTGCAGTGCCTGCTCGTCATGCGTCGCGTGCGGCAGTTGCGCGTGCCGATATTGTCGGTCCATCGAACTTTCCTCCTAAGCCTCTACGCCAACACCCACAATAGCCCCCGCACGACCCGGCGTCGAAGCGATATCACACCACCACGGATCGAGCGGTACGAACCGCCTCAAGCCCGCGCTGCTACCGCCGCACGTTCTCAACAATCGCCGATCGAAGGATCGTTGAGAAATTCCAGCGCGGCCTGATCGTGCTCGCGGTTGAACTGATCGGCTATCGCGTGGCTGGCGCGCGCGACAATGTGCACCCGCGCATCCGCCAGGTGCCCAGCGGTGCGCCGAATGAGATCGGGTGGAAAGAACCGATCGCGGCCCCCGGCGATAAGCAGGATCGGCGCGGCGATCTCATTCAGCCGATCGCCAAGATCGAAGCGCATGGACGCCCTCACCTGCCGCATCCCATCCTCGGGAGCGTCCGGACCTCGGGCCAGCCATGGCGACGCCGCGATGACCGCGAGCGACAGCCATTGGCGTTTGAAACCAACGTAGCAGGACCGGACAATGCCGAGATAGAGCGCCGGCCAGCGCCGGTCGCGCACCATCTCGGTCCACTCGTCTTCGAGCGCCAACCCCGCCGGTCCGACTTTGTGCGCCGATCCCGAGAGTACCACGCGCCGCACGAGGTCGGGGTAATCGGCCGCGAACTGTAGGGCCAGAAAACCCCCCATCGAAATCCCCAGCACATCGGCACGGGCGCCATCACGACCTTCGCAGCGGAAAATCTCGGGCAGGCTGAGTGCTACTTCCGCAACCATGTCCGCAACGGTGAAGCCATCGGGCATCGGCTTGCGGCGGGTCACCATGTAGACCGTGTGCGAACGCGTCCACCGGCGACACGAGCGGGCTAACCTCGCGGCCCGTTTGGTGAGATCGGCGAGGGTGTCGTCGAGACCGGGAAAATAAAGCAGCAGTCGCGGGCCGCCGGCGAGGCGGACGTAAGGCAGCCCGTTGGCCAGGACCCCGCTGTGATAGGCCGCGGTCTCGCCCCGCCGATGCTCGGGGCTTGCGCATTTCATAGTTGGCTCGACCTCACTCAGGCGCGCTTGCGCCCGTGGCCTTCGGTGTTAACCACCCCCACCCCACTCGGCGTGCTTACGCCGTGCCACTGGCACGACGGTCCCGCCTCGATCCCCGCAGCGGCGGGTCTTCGGCACGGTGTCGCCGTCGAACCACACTCTGGCGGGATGGCTGAATCAAATCTGTCTTGCCACCGCCCTAACCGAAAAACGTCTCGCACACGCGTACGAATTTCTCGGGGTATTCGAACGCCACGCTGTGCGCGCAGCGATTGAGAATAACCACGTCTGCCTGCGGCAGCGCGTCGGCCAGCGCCAGTGACGAGTTTTCCGGTGTAAAGCCGGTGTCGTTCGCACCCGACATCAGCGTTATCTCGCATTTGATCGAGGCCAGTTCACGTTCGCTTACCACGGAGAGGTCGATGTAGTGCTGTCGTGGCATCCGGAACATTTTGGTGAAGTAGTCTTTGTAACCGTGCTGCGCCAGCAGTTTGAGCCGACCCATCACGTCTTCGTCCTTGATGCATTTGGGGTCAAATACGGTGGTTTCCATGAATCGGGTGAGGGAATCGCGGGTTTCCGGGTAGCGCCAGCCACCGCTGCCACCCTCGGCGTTAAACTGCGCGCCCATCGTTCCCGTGGTCAGCATTTTCGCTATCCGCGGGGTCCGCGCCGCCAGTTTCAGGCCAATCGCACCGCTCAGCGAGTGACCGATATAGCCGATCCCGCCTTTCGATAGTCGCTGGGCCAGGAAATCGGCCTGATCGACCCACATATCCATATCGAAAAAGGGTTCGTGCGACTTGCGGCCCGACAGGCCAAAGCCGATCAGGTCGGCGGCGAGAATTTTGTAGCGTTTTGCCAGGGGTTCGATCACCCGCCCGAAATTGCCGATGATCGAGGCTCCCGCGCCGGAACCGTGCAGCACCAGAATTGGATAGCCTTCCCCACCCTCCCAAATGTGGATTGGGATATCTTGAAATTCGATATCGCTTTCCTGCAGAGCCATGAAATCCCCACTTTCACACCACAATCTGTTTCATTCGGCGGCCGCCGCGCCAAGCTGACGCGCAACCAGATGTGCGTAGATCCCGTTCCGCGCCAGCAATTCCTGATGCGTCCCAACTTCGGCGACGCGCCCCGCATCCAACACCGCGATCTTGTCGGCATTGCGCACTGTCGATAGCCGATGGGCGATAACGATCGTCGTCCGGCCCTCCATCAGGCGCTCGAGCGCCGCATGCACGGCCGCTTCGTTGACCGCATCGAGGTGCGAGGTCGCCTCGTCGAGGATGAGAACTGGCGCACCCTTGAGGAAGGCCCGCGCGATCGTTACACGCTGACGCTGCCCCCCGGAAAGCTGAGTGCCACGCTCGCCAACGATCGTATCGAGCCCATCGGGCAGCGATTCGATGAAATCGGTCAGTGCCGCTTCGGCGACGGCGTGGTCGATCTCCCGGTCACTGGCGTCAGGCTTGGCGATCGCGATATTGTTGCGAAGACTTTCGTTGAAGAGGTGCGTGTCCTGGGCGACAAGCGCGAAATGATGGCGCAGTTCGTCGAGGTCGTAGTCGCGCAGGTCGTCCCCCAACAATTTGATGCCGCCGGTTTGAGGGTCCCAGAACCGCAAGATTAGATTGGCAACCGTGGTTTTTCCGGCGCCCGATGGCCCAACCAATGCCAACGTCGCGCCGGCCGGTACGTCGAGCGACACATTCTCCAGCGCCGGCGCAATTCTACCGGGATAGGTGAACGTCACGTCGTCGAACGAAAGCGCCGGCACGCGCTCGCCGAGCGGTTCGCGCGCTTGCGAAACGCCGCCGCCCGAGCGCACCGGCACCTCTTCGTCGTGAACCGCATAGACCCGCCGCGTCGCGCCCAGCGTATCGGCGAGCTGCCGGCCCACCTGGGCGATTTCAGATATCGGTAGAAACGCCGACATTGCCAGGATCGTCAACAACGGCAAGATCCCGCTCGCCAGATCGCCAGTTGCCACCAGTCCGGCGCCGGCCACGACCACCACCAACCCACCGAGGCTCGCCGCAACTTCCTGCAGAACCGTTTGCAAGGTTAGGTCGCGGAAGAAAGGCAGGCGCAACGCGACATAGCCTGCGGTCTTACCGGCAAACTCAGCCCCGCGCTCGGCCTCCTGCTGGAAGGCGACAACCTCGCCTAGTCCTTGCACCGTATCGAGCGCATGCGCGTTTAGATCACCGAGCGCTTCACGGGCGCGCGAGCCCAGCCGGTCGATTCGCGATCGTCCGAGCAGCGGTTGCAAACCGGCAAGGGCCAGGAACGGCGCCAGCGCGGCAGCCATCTCCCAGCCATAGAAGATCAGCGTCGCAATGACGACGGTGGGCACGACCACGGCAACAAATGCTGGCGCGATGGTATGAGCAAAGAAATACTCGACCATCTCGACGTCGTGGGTTGCGATACCAACCAGATCGCCGGTGCGCCGGCGGGTAAAATAAGCCGGCGCAAGTTCGTCGAGCTTGCGAAAGATCGCGATCCGCATATCGCCGAGCAGTCGGTACGCCATATCGTGGGCGAGCCACGATTCCATCCAGTGCAAGACGCCCGAGAGAACCGCGACAATCCCCAATCCGACCAGATAACCTTGGAATGCCTGTTCGTTCTTGAGCGCCAGCACGATCAGCGCGCTGAACGCGCCAACCCCGATCAGCGAGCCCACCCGGAAAACGCCGAGCAGGAAGGTCGTGATGAGTTGATTGCGCCACGGCGCGATCAAGCCGATCAGCACGCGCACAACCCGTGGCCAGCTCATCCCTTCGGCCCGGATGATTGCATCGGTCGGCTGCTCGAAAAAGTTTTCAGACCCCGCCGGGATGTCGGCTTTGGGTTCGGTGTCCTGGGCGATCGGCGCGGCATCACCAATAATGACATTGGCGTCCTGATCGCGAAGCTGCGGCGCCATGAGTGCGTGGTAGGGGCCGTCACGGACGATCAGCTCGGCATGCGTCCCGGCTTCAACGAGATGGCCGCCATCAAGCACCAGGATCCGGTCGCAATCGATCACGCTCGACAGGCGATGCGCAAAGATCAGTGTCGTCCGGCCGACCATGAGACGTTCGAGGGCCTCTTGGATGATCGATTCATTCTCGGCATCGACCGATGACAGCGCCTCGTCAAGCACCAGTATCGGGGCATCGCGCAGCAAGGCACGGGCAATCGCGATCCGCTGACGTTGGCCGGCCGACAGGCGCACGCCACGTTCGCCGACAACGGTGTCGTAGCCCTGCGGCAATTGCGAGACGAAGTCGTGGGCGTTGGCGGCCTGCGCCGCCGCTTCAAGCTCGGCTACGCTGGCGGTGGCGTTGCCCATTCGCAAATTATCTTCGACCGTCCCGTGGAACAGGAACGCATCCTGGCGAACCACTGCGATGCAGCCTCTCAATTCGGCGAATGGAAGCGTGCGAATGTCTTCGCCACCGATCCGGATGGTGCCGCGCTCCGGATCGAACAGGCGCAGCAGCAAATTAACGATGGTTGATTTACCCGCGCCACTCGGGCCGACGATGGCGATGCGCTCGCCGGCGCCGACCTCGAACGAAAGATCGCGGTGCGCCGGATGACGCCCGTTCGGGTAGGTGAACAACACGTCTTCAAAGGTCACACTCGCGGTGAGTGCAGTGCTGCGCTCGGGTGCTTCTTCAGGCGCTTCGATCAAAGGCCGGGTATTCAGAAATGACAGGATTCCGTTGGCCGCCGATTTCCCGATCATGCCTTGGTGCAGCAGAATTCGCAGCTCGCGGAGTGGGCGAAACACCTCGACGCCGAGCATCAGAATCACCAGCAACACGGTTAGCGACATCTCGCCGTCGGCTACCCGATAGGCCCCCCAGCTCAGCGACACCGCGGCCCCGACCGCAATCCCGGTATCGGTAATGCCGCGCGACAAGGTGTTGGTTCCCAATACCCACATGGTGCTTTTGAATAGCGCCTCGGCTCGCTTTTCCAGCAGCGCCGTGCGCGCACGGCTTTGCCCAAAAGCCTTGAGCGTGGTCAAGCCTTGGATGGCGTCCAGGAACTCAGCCGCGAAGGCGCCATATTCGCGGGCCCGCGCACGGCTATGTTTGTTGTCGAGCCGGTGCCACAGGATCGGCGCGAACAATGTAACCAGCGCCGCCACCAGTAGCGTCACCGCGATCCACAGATCGAGGAACGCGACGAACGCGAAAATCAGGATCGGCGTCACCGCGGCGACAAAAAATTGCGGCAGATATTGACCGAAATAGGTCTCGAGTTGCTCGACTCCCTCCACCACCGTCAGGATCACATCGCCGGTTCGCTGGCGCCCAAAATGGGCCGGGCCGAGGCGCACAACCTGATCGTAAAGTTTCTGGCGCAAGCGTTGTTGAACGATCGACGCGGTCAGATGCGCCACCATCGTGCGGTAATATTCGACGCCACCGCGAACCACCATCAAGCCGGCCACCAGCACAAACGGGACGACGAGGTCTTCAAATGTCGCACCCGTGAAGACCAGGCCGAGCAGCCAGCCGATCAGTCCGAGCCGCGCGATCCCAAGCGCTGCCGCGACCACACCCACCACCACCGCCCACGCGATCCGTAGCCGCACGCCTTCGGTAAAAGGCCAAAGTTGACGATCAAAAAACAAGGAACCTCCACTGGCGCCGACCCCGGCGCCGCTGTCGATAACATCCCCAATGGATTCGCACCGGGGTTATTCGCGGGATTATACGCGCGATTTAGAAACCAATCCCCTGGTTCAACTCCCGGCGATGCGCGTCGGCCAATTCGGCTAAGTTTTCGAAGCGCGCGTCGGGTTCGATCTTGGTTGGGTTGGTTCCTCCAACCGCCGCACGTGGGCGATCGATCCACACCGTCGACAGGCCGATCGATTTGGCTGGTGCGTGATCGTGAAACAGGCTTTGGGCGACATGGAGAATGTCGGATTTGACGTAACCGAGGTCGCCCAACCGCGCCAGCAGATAGTCGAAATTACGCCGGTCGGGCTTGTAGGAGCCGATGTCCTGGGCGGTATAGATGGCGTCGAAGTCAACCCCGAGTTTGCGGTTGCTGGCTGCGAAGCTCTGGCGATCGACGTTCGATAGGATCACCAGCTTGAAATGCTCCTGGAGAGTGCGCAGCGCATCCGCGCTATCGGCAAATGCGGGCCAATCGGCCAGCGAGCGTCCGAACTGATCGGCTCCTTCGGGGCCCAGCGCTGCCCCAAAATCATTGCTGATATTTGCCGCTACGCGCGCCAATATCTCGGGATAGAGCATCGCCGGGTTGGCTGACTGTTCCGCAGCTTCATGACGCCCGAACGCCGCCAGAATGTCGCTATCCCTAGCTACCACCGCGTTGCGGTCGCGCCACCCCGCTAGCGCCGCAAGAATTCCGCTCTCCCAATCGATCAATGTGCCGTAGCAGTCGAATGTAAGGACCTTGTAAGCTGAAAGCTTCATTCTTACGGAATAACTCCCATATCATCGGTTATCCTGCTTCGGACAAACGCGGGAAAACGGTCGTTTCATGTATCACATCGCTCAAATTAACGTCGCACGGATGCGCTTTTCGATCGATGATCCGGGCATGGCTGATTTCGTCGCGCAGCTCGACGCGGTTAATGGATTGGCCGATCGCAGTCCTGGTTTTGTCTGGCGATTGCAGGGCGAGGCCGGTGACGCAACCACCATTCAGGCCTTCGACGAGGCCAATATCCTGATCAATATGTCGGTGTGGGAAACGATCGATGCGTTGTTCGATTTCACCTACAAATCCGGCCACACCGACGTATTTCGCCGCCGCCACGAGTGGTTCGACACCGCCGATGGCGCCCACCTGGCATTGTGGTGGATTCGTTCCGGCCAACTGCCGCGCGTCGAGCAGGGCATCGCGCGGTTAAAATATTTGGACCGGCATGGGCCCAGTGCGCGGGCCTTCACGATCAAGCATCGGTTTGATCCCCCGCTGCGGGCGACCGGTACCGGGGATTAATTTTAAGCGAGACGGTTATCAGAGGTTACGCAGGGGAGGGCGATATGGCAGCCTCGTCAGAGTTCAGCGGTTTTTCCAAGGATCTGCCGAAATTCCTCGGCCAACTCAAAAAGAACAACAGCAAGGCTTGGTTCGATGAGCATCGTAAAGACTACGAAGCGCTGTTCCTGGAGCCGGCCAAGCAATTTGTCGCCGCCATCGCCGACCCGCTAAAGGGGGTGTCAAAGGCGATCCAAGTCGAGCCGCGGGTCAACGGCTCGATCATGCGAATCAATCGTGATATCCGATTTTCCAAAGACAAGACCCCCTATAAAACCACCCTCGACATGATGTTTTGGGAAGGTGCATCGAGTCGCGAAAGCCCCTGCTTCTTCCTTCGCATGACGTCGACCGAGCTGATCCTCGGCGCCGGCATGCATATGTTTGGTTCCGACCAGCTCAAGACCTATCGCCAGGCGCTACTCAACAACAAGATCGGCGGTGTCATCAGCAGGACCGTCGCCGGCTTGAGCGACAAAGGCTACGAGGTCGGGGGCGAGCACTATAAGAAAGTGCCGCGTGGCTTCGACGCCGATCATCCGCGTGCCGATCTCCTACGCCACAATGCGTTGTGGGCCGCGACGACGTCTAAGATCCCGGCCGCGATGTACGGAAAAGGTGGGGCCGCGCATTGTGCGAAGACGTTCGCAACGATGCGACCGGTCCAGAAATGGCTGGTCCAAATCTTCTACGCCTGACGTAAAGCATCCCAGATCCCGCAGCCACGTCGAACCATGCCCGAAACCGAGAGTACGGTCCCGCTCAGGCCTGAGTTTTTCGAGCGTGTCGACAACAGCGACGACGAGGCCTTCTATGAACCAACGCGGCTGGTCGCCCATATCGACGATCCCGCCCGCGACGCCCTTGCCGCCCATTACCAAAAAGTGCTGCCGGCCAACGGCAGGATCCTCGACCTGATGTCGAGCTATCATTCACACCTGCCGGAGACGGCGAACTACCGCAGTGTTGTCGGCCTCGGAATGAACGAGACCGAGCTGGTCGAGAATTCGTGCCTGACCGAGCGAGTGGTCCACAATCTCAATCGCGATCCTCACCTACCGCTCGCCGATGCCGACTTCGACGCCTGTCTGATTGCGGTCTCGGTTCAATACCTGACCCAACCCGACGTGGTTCTGGCCGATGTCGCCCGCGTGCTGAAATCGGGCGCGCCGTGCATCGTTTCTTACTCGAACCGCTGCTTTCCGACCAAAGCGGTGGCGGTGTGGAGATCCCTGGGTGATCAGGATCATGCCAAGCTGATTGCCCTCTATTTCGATACCGCCGGCGGTTTCGAACCGGCTTCGCTCGACATCCTCAAGCCCCCCACCGGCCCCAGCGACCCCCTCTACGTCGTCACCGCGACCCGAAAAAACGGTCCCTAAATCAGAACAACGCTCTTATCTTCCCCTCTCCCCCAAGGGAGAGGGAGCCCGATCGTGCCCGCCGTAAAAGCTTTCTACCAGCGGGGAGAGCGCTTTAAGTTGCATAGAACAGCTCCCTCTCCCTTGGGGGAGAGGGCGGGGGTGAGGGTAAAATGAGGTACGGCTGAACGAGGGTGAGGATATACCCGCACAGCTCACCTGCCCCCGTTACCCCGGCCGGTTGCCGTTGTGCCTCAAGAAGGCCCTAAACTCGGCTTGGCTGCGCGGGCCATGGGACTCGAAATCCGGCCGCGGATTATTGCGGTCGTTCGCGCGCCGGCGTTCGATGCCGTCGTGCTCCGCCTTGCTGCGAAACAGCTTGGGGTCGATGCCGTAAACCCGGGCCCCGTTAAGCCCAAGGATTTTCGCCTTGCGCGCCGCGGTTAGCGCAGGGTAGCCGTATTGCTGTCGCAACGCCGGTGTGATCTCGAACGCGCGAAAGGCCTGTATCTGATCCTGCGGCGACCCCGCCCAGATCGAATCGGTACCCCACAGCACGTTGTCCTCGCCGACATAGGTGAGCAGTTTGCCGAGCGCATGGGCCGCACCAGTGGGGTTGCGCATGAGCAGCCGCCAGGTACTGCCGAGTTCGGCATAGACATTGCTGTTCGGCGCGACGTCGTTGACGAGCATGGATTTCACCAGGCTGCTGATGCCGCTGCCGGTGTGGGCCGGATCAAACGGACCCTCGGCCTGATAGGGTTCATAACCGGCGTGGTAGATCAGGAAGTTCACATCTGGATAAGCCCGGGCAATCCGTCCGACGTCATCGCAGCGCGCATATTCCGGCGGGAAGCGGCCAAAACTGATGCCCTTGTGTATGGCGATCGTCTTCATGCCGAGGTTGCGCGCCTGTTCGATAAATGGGATCCCGGTATCTGGATCATCGAGCCACCAGCCGCGCCCATGCGGCCCCCACTGGGTGTAGACCTTCCACGCGTCGATCTTCCATTCCTCGACCGCTCGGATCATACGGTCGATCTCGCGCGATCCCGCGCCGGCATTGGGCACCACCATGGCGTGCAGCAGGAGGCGGTGTTCGCCATCGAGCCCCGCGATTAACCGCCGGGTCCGCGCCGCCTCTTCGATCGTCAGCGGATTGTCGTCGGGCATGCCGGGCATGAACGAGAGCACCGCCATATCGGTATCGCTGTCGAGAAAGATATCCTTGATGTATTGGTCCGACGCGTAGCAGTCGATCGCATCACTGCGGCCGCACTTGCCCTGCCCGCGCGACGATAGCCAGCGCTCACGCCGGCTCCCAAACGGGCGCTTGCGCCACGGTCCGTTGGGGTCGAGCATGTGGGTCTGAACGTCGAAAACGAACTCCTCGCCGGCCACGGTCTCGGCCGCGGCAGCTTCGTCGCGGTCGGCATCGGGGTAGATCTTGAACAACCCGCCGGTATCTTTGCGTGCCGCAAAGGCCTCGTTGAAGGCCGCAAACGTCGTCGCCACGCCGCACAGACTGGCCAGAAAAGCGCGCCGGCTCTGCCCGGTTCGGCGCGCACCCTCGGTGATGCGCACTGCCGCTAGATCCTGTGCTGTGCGCAGATGTTCGGGCACCGCGAACGGAACGAACTCACCGTTCGAAGCCGAATCGATCTTGATCGGCAGACCTTTGGAGCCGTGATTGGGCATCAGAGCCTTTGACTTTCCTGCTGATTCCAGAAGCCGCCTGACAATGATAATGCGATGACCAGAAGAGTCGCGCGAAAACGACGCGACGTCGCGTCTTCGCCAGCCGGTCAAGCCAAATAGCGCATCTCCAGCTTGTCTCGGGAGCGGCGAGGACTATAGTCCCGGCGAACTTGAGAATTGAGAGCTATGCGACTTCGCAACATCGCCATCATTGCCCACGTCGACCACGGCAAAACCACCCTGGTGGATTGCCTGCTACGGCAAAGTGGCTCGTTTCGTGACAACCAGCACATTCAACCCCAGGCGCTTGATTCGAACGCGCTCGAGCGCGAGCGTGGCATCACGATCCTGGCCAAATGTACCTCCGTGGTGTGGCGCGATGTACGCATCAATATCGTCGACACCCCCGGCCATGCCGATTTCGGCGGCGAGGTCGAGCGCATCATGAGCATGGTCGATGGCGCGCTGGTGTTGGTCGATGCCGCCGAAGGCCCGATGCCGCAGACCAAATTCGTCCTCGGCAAGGCGCTGGCGCTGGGTCTGCGACCGATTGTCGTCATCAACAAGGTCGACAAACCCGAGCAGCGCGCCTTCGAGGTTCAGAACGAAACCTTTGACCTCTTTGCCGCGCTCGGCGCCGACGATAAACAGCTCGATTTCCCAACTCTGTTCGGCTCGGCCAAAGAAGGCTGGGCGGCAGCCGAGCCCAGCGGTCCCAAGCACGACATGGCGGCACTGTTCGATCTCGTTATCGACCATGTTGCCCCACCCGTCGTCGACACCACCGGCCCGTTCCGCATGCTGGCAACCACGCTCGAATACGATCCCTATGTCGGCCGCTTGCTAACCGGCCGCATAAGCGCCGGCTCGGTGCATTCGAACATGACCGTGCAGGCGCTGTCAGGCGACGGCACGCGGCTCGGCGAAAGCCGCATTTCGAAACTGATGGCCTTTCGTGATCTCAAACGGATCGACATCGACGAAGCGACGGCCGGCGATATTGTCGCTCTTGCCGGCATCGCCAACGCAACCGTCGCCGATACCATTTGTGCGCCCGAGGTCACCGAGCCGCTGCCGGCCCAACCGATCGATCCGCCGACCCTGGCGATGACCTTCTCGGCCAACGATTCACCGCTATCGGGTCAGGAAGGCACGATCGTCACGGCGCGACAAATCTGGTCCCGGCTCGAGCGCGAGGGCGAAGGCAATGTCGCGATTCGTGTCACCAAGCTCTCCAACGACGCCTTCGAAGTCGCCGGGCGCGGCGAGCTGCAGCTCGCGGTTCTCATCGAGACCATGCGCCGTGAGGGCTTCGAGATGGCGATCAGCCGGCCCCGTGTCCTGTTTCGCGAAATCGATGGCCAGCGCCAGGAACCGATCGAAGAAGTCGTCATCGACGTCGACGAAGACTACGCCGGGGCGGTGGTCGAAAAACTCGGCTCGCGGCGCGCCGAGCTCATCGAAATGAGTCCCTCCGGGGCGGGCAAGCGGCGGCTCGTGCTCCACGCGCCATCGCGCGGCTTGATCGGCTATCTCGGCGAATTCCTCACCGATACCCGCGGCACCGGCGTCATGAACCGCTTGTTCCACGGCTACGCACCCTACAAGGGGGCAGTGTCGCAGCAACGCAACGGCGTGCTGGTCTCGACCGAAACCGGTCCGGCGGTTGCCTTTGCGTTGTGGAACCTCGAAGAGCGCGGTCCGATGTTTATCAAACCCAATGAGCTGGTTTACCCGGGCATGATCATCGGCGAGCACAGCCGCGGCTCCGACCTCGACGTCAATCCGCGCAAAGCCAAACAGCTCACGAACATCCGTGCCGCCGGCAAAGACGACGCCGTCGCCCTCAGCACCCCCATCCAGATGACGCTCGACAAGGCCCTCACCTATATCGATGACGACGAATTGGTCGAAGTGACGCCGAAATCGGTCCGCTTGCGCAAGCGCGAACGCGACCCCCTCAAACGTCGCCGCGACGCCAAGCGCGCGGCCGCGGTCTAGCGCACATTTAAAATTTGGTTGGAAAAGTCGCGAACACGTCAGAACGAAGTTCTTGCGGGTTCAGCACCCTCGCGATCTACTGTTGGGAACATGAGGTGTCGCGATTTGTTCCGCCGCCTGACCAACGTTGCCATTGCGGCGATGCTGGTCTCCTTCGTCACGGCGCCATCGGTGTGGGCGGAAGCCGAAATTCCGGTCGACATCGAACTCGTTCTGGCGATCGACGTTTCCGGCAGCATCGATCCCGAGGAGGCCAAGCTGCAGCGCCAGGGCTACGTCTCCGCCCTCACCCATCCCAAGATTGTTGACGCCATCAGCCGCGGCTACCTCGGCCGCATCGCGGTCACCTATTTCGAGTGGGCCGGCGCCGACTATCGCCGTCCGATCGCCAATTGGGCGACCATCCAAGACACCGCCAGTGCCCAGGCATTCGCCGATTCTCTTACCGCGGCCGAGATCAGCATCGGCCGGCGCACGTCCATCAGTGGCGCCATCCAATATGCGATTCCGTTGTTCGACGATAATGGCTACGAGGGAACCCGTCGGGTCATCGACATCTCCGGCGACGGTGCCAACAATAGCGGCGTGCTCGTCAATCTCGCGCGCGATCTCGCCATCGAGCGCGGCGTCACCATCAACGGCCTGCCGATCGTCAACGATCGACCCAACCGCTTCGGCTTTCCCCAGCTCAAGGATCTCGACGAGTACGGCGGCACCGGCGCCTTTATCGTCGTGGCGCACGGCTTCGATGCCTTTGCCCAGGCGATTCACCGCAAGTTGATTCTCGAAATCGCCGGCCTGACGCCGCCACCCGCGGGCGATGTCGCCCGACGCAGGACATCCGGGCAATCCCATCCGCTGCTTCACCTGGCTGCAACATCAACCCTAAGCACGAGCTATCCGCCGGGCTGCGATGTCGGCGAGCGCCGCATGTGGGAGTTCCTCAAAGGCCGCGGCTGGTCGCCCTTTTGAGGGTCCACCGACGCAACCCACAGCCTCATCTCTATGCGGCCGATTATCCGAAAATTGTTTTTGAAGCGCCGGTCAAGGTCAGCTGGTCGGAGATTGTAGAGAAGGAATTTCTGCCCTCACCCAACCCTCTCCCCCAAGGGAGAGGGCTTTTTCCAGTGCGCTCGGCGAGAGCCCTCGCCCCTTTGGGGAGACGGTTGGGTGAGGGGAATCAATGCGCTTGAGGAGTGGGAGGACCGGTGCACCAGACCCGCCGACGCAGCCCGCACCTTCATCTCCATCCGGCCGATTATCCGAAAATTGTTTTTGAAGCGCCGGTCAAGGTCAGCTGGTCGGAGATTGTAGAGAAGGAATTTCTGCCCTCACCCAACCCTCTCCCCCAAGGGAGAGGGCTTTTTCCAGTGCGCTCGGCGAGAGCCCTCGCCCCTTTGGGGAGAGGGTTGGGTGAGGGGAATCAATGCGCTTGAGGAGTGGGAGGACCGGTGCACCAGACCCGCCGACGCAGCCCGCACCTTCATCTCCATCCGGCCGATTATCCGAAAATTGTATTTGAAGCGCCGGGCAAGGTCAGCCGGTCGGAGGCCGTAAAAAGGACCCCGCCCTCTCCGCGAAAGCCTTTGCCGCGCGCTCAATCTGCTCCCTCGATAGCGGGAGTCGTGAAGAGAAAAAGCTCCATTCGGCTACAACCTGCCGCAGGGTCATCGCCCACGGTGCACGATCGCCACTCGGTTGATAGAGAACCTTTGCTTCCCGTGACGCCTGCACCCACGCCTTGGCGTCGCTTTCCTTCTCGACCTCGAAGGCATCAAAACCACATCGCACCATGAACTGGAATTGGTCACGCAAGACGTTGCCGATCGCCCGCACCTCGCCGGCATAGCCATAGCGCTCACGCAGCAGGCGCGCATAAGTAAAGGCGCGCCCATCCTTGAATGCGGGGAAATCCAAGGCCACCAGAGCCAACAGCGGCAGGTCATCGACAATCAGCGCCGGCGATTGATCGGCCTGCAATCGAATACCGAGCTCGCTATTAACGCCGAGGAGCGCGTCGCGGTCGCGCCGCCAATGGTCTAGTGAAACGATTATCCCGCCGGACCCGCCACGATCCGTAATTTCTTGATCGTCGGCGAGGTAAAACCACCGATCACGGGGCACGATCGCACCGTCCCTAATGAGTGGCATAGAGCGCTCCCCGGAACGGCGCCAGCCCAACCCGCCGATAGGTATCAAGAAACGCCTCGCCATCTTCGCGCTGGTCGAGGTAGATCGTAACGATGGTTTCCACGGCATCGACCACCTCACTATCAGTAAAGGCGGGGCCGATGATATCGCCGAGCGCGGCATCCGCCTCGGCGCTACCGCCGAGACTGACCTGGTAGAGTTCGGTGCCTTTCTTTTCGACCCCGAGGATGCCGATGTGGCCGACATGGTGATGGCCGCAGGCGTTGATGCAGCCCGAGATCTTGATCTTGAGCGGCCCGATATCGTGCAGCCGGGCGAGATCGTCGAAGCGCCGGCTGATCCGTTGCGAGATTGGGATCGAACGTGCATTCGCAAGGTTGCAGAAGTCGAGGCCGGGGCAGCAGATTATGTCGGTTAGCAACCCCGCATTCGGCGTCGCCAACCCGTCGTCCGCCAACGCCCACCACAAATCATAGAGCGCCGATTGCTCGACGTCCGCGAGCACGATGTTTTGTTCGTGGGTGGCACGCAGTTCGGCGAAACTGAAGCGCTCGGCGATGTCGGCGAGCGCGTCCATCTGGCCATCGCTAATATCGCCCGGGGCGCCGCCGTGCGGTTTTAGCGATACCGTAACGATGGCATAGCCTGGAACCTTGTGGGCGTGGACGTTGGTTTCAACCCACTGCGCAAACACGGAATTCGCGGCCCGCCGGGCGGCAAAATCGCCGGGTTCATCGCCGAGATCGCGATAGGACGGCGGCGCGAAATAGGCATTGATGCGATCAATTTCCGCAAGCGGCAGCGCCAATGCACCGTCGCGGATCTGCACCCACTCCGCCTCAACCATTTCGGCAAACCGGGCCGCGCCGGTTTCATGAACCAGAATCTTGAGGCGCGCTTTGTAGAGATTGTCGCGCCGGCCGAGTTGGTTATAGACCCGCAAAATGGCTTCGAGATACGACAGCAAATCCGTCTTCGGCAGGAACTCGCGAATGCGGTGGGCGAGCATCGGCGTTCGCCCTTGCCCGCCGCCCAGCAGAACCTCGAAGCCAACCGCGCCAGCATCATTGCGGATAAGGCGCAAACCGATATCGTGCAGCGCCGTCGCGGCGCGGTCGACCGGCGATCCCGTCACCGCGATCTTGAATTTACGCGGCAGAAACGTGAATTCGGGGTGATGCGTCGACCACTGACGGATGATCTCGCAATAAACCCTGGGATCCTCGATTTCGTCAGCGACAACCCCGGCGAATTGATCGGCCGTGACATTGCGAATGCAATTGCCACTGGTCTGGATCGCGTGCATCTCAACCGTGGCAAGATCAGCCAGGATATCAGGCACATCACTCAGTTCGGGCCAGTTGAATTGAATGTTCTGGCGCGTCGTGATGTGGCCGTAGCCGCGATCGTAGGTGCGCGCGACGTGGGCGAGCATACGCAACTGCCGTGATGACAAGACCCCATAGGGCACCGCCACCCGCAGCATGTAGGCGTGAAGCTGAAGGTAGAGCCCGTTTAGCAATCGCAGCGGTTTGAACTCATCCTCGTTGAGGTCACCGCTCAGCCGCCGGCTGACCTGCCGCGAAACTGCTCGACGCGCTCGCGTACGAACTGGTGATCGAATTCGTCGTAACGATACATAATATCCTGATGTGTCCCCAAATCCTGCTGTGTCCCCAAATCCTGCTGTGTCCCCGAGCGCGCCTTAGGCGGCGCGCTGGACGGGTTTGCTCGCCACTGGATCGACCGTCGGTCCTTCGGCACGAATTTTCTCGCGCATTCGGATCGGCCGGTAGGCGTCGCCGTCCGCCACCACGTCTATCAGATAGGTCCCAACCACGACCCGGGCACGCTCACCGCGGCGTCCGATATCTTCGAACGCGCGCGCGTCGACGTCGTTATCGACCACCCGGGCTTCCTCAAACCGGATCGACCAGCCGCCGTTACGATCGAGATAGACGACCGCGCCATCCTTGAGGCGATTGGCGGTAAGCAGTTGGTAGCTCATGCTGCAACCTCCTGAAGGTCTGCGTCGCGGATGAGGCTCTGACGAGCCGCCGCCGCAGCCGCCACGTCGCCAATGATGATCAGCGCCGGGCCGACCAGCCCATGATCGATCGCGATCGCCGGAAACGTCGCCGCGGTGGCGGCGAGAATTTGCTCACCGGGTAATGTTGCGTTCTCGATGATCGCAACCGGTGTCGTCGGTGACAGGCCATTGTTGACCAGCTGATCGGAGATTTGCTGCGCGTTGGTCAACCCCATATAGACGACGATTGTGTGATCCAGCCGCGCCAGGCCGGCCCAGTCGATGTCAGGCGCGCCGCGGCGCCGGTGCCCGGTGACGAACGTGACCGCCTGGGCGGTATCTCGATGGGTGAGCGGCACTGAAGCCGCTGCCGCAGCTGCGGTTGCCGCTGTAATCCCCGGCACGACGCTAACCTCGATGCCGCGCGCGACCAGATAGTCGCGTTCTTCGCCACCCCTACCAAATATAAAGGGGTCGCCGCCCTTGAGGCGCACCACCTGCAAACCCGCCCGCGCCTTCGCCGCGAGCAGTGCATTGATGTCGTCCTGGTCCAGCGCGTGATTGTCTTTAGCCTTGCCGACGAAAATGCGCTCGGCGTCGCGGCGCGCCAGGTCGAGAATCCGTTCCCCCACCAATCGGTCGTACACGATCACGTCGGCACTCTGCAGCGCCCGTAAGGCCTTCAAGGTGAGGAGATCGGGATCGCCCGGACCGGCGCCGACAATTGCAACCGACCCCGAAAGCGGATCGGCGTGACCACTATTGACCAGCGCCAACATCGCTTCACGGTTTGCTTGGTTGGGACCACGAAGCACCCTTTGCGCCAGCGGTCCGTCAAAGAATCGGTCCCAGAAACGACGGCGTAAGTCGGCATTGGGAACGACCGCCTTGACCGCGTTGCGAAACGCGCCGGCAAAGCGGGCGAGCTCACCGAGACGAGCCGGAAGCAGGGCCTCTATCTGGGCCCGCACGCGACGCGCCAGCACGGGCGCTTCGCCGCCGCTGGCGACGCCGATAACGATCGCATCGCGGTCCACGATAGCCGGAACGACAAACGTTGAACGTGCGGCGTCGTCGACGACATTGACCGGGACGCCGGCGTTCCGCGCTGCGTTCGACACCCGGTGATCGGTCTCAACATCTCCGGATGCTGAAATAATCGCAGTGCACCCGTCGACATCGCTGGTCCGGAAGTCACGTCGTAAAACGTTGAGCCGGTCTGACGCTAGGTCGTCAACGTCATCTTTGTCCGCGACGCCAACAATCGTCAAACGGGCCCCTGCGGCAAGTAGCAGGCGCGCTTTGGCCACGGCGTGCGGTCCGCCGCCAACCACCAGGCAGCGCCTGTCACGCAGATCAAGGAATGCCGGAAAGAACTCCATAGCCAATGACTTAGACGACCTCAGATCGGTCGACAAGAGTATTTATAGAATTATTTTCTTCCGATTATCCTATTATCTATAATTACTAGTATATTATTCTATGATATATGAATTTCACACAGTTTTTATCTAACGGCAAAGATCCATGGATGACATTGACCGCAGCATCCTCACCAACCTGCAAGATGATGCGACCCTCTCGCTCAACGAAATCGCCGGCCGGGTAGGCCTATCACCGACGCCGTGCTGGCGTCGCATCCAGAAATTGGAGGAATCAGGCGTCATCCGCGCCCGTGTCGCGCTGCTCGACGGCGCCAAACTCAATGTCGGCGTTACCGTGTTCGTGTCGATTCGCACCAACCAACACAACAGCGAGTGGCTGGAGAAATTCGCCGAGGCGGTTGCTGCGATCCCCGAGGTTGTCGAGTTTTACCGCATGAGCGGCGAAATCGATTATCTCCTACGCGTCGTCGTGCCCAACATCGAGGCCTACGACGCCTTCTACAAGCGCCTGATCGATGTCATCGATCTCAGCGACGTGAGTTCAAGCTTCGCGATGGAGCAAATCAAATACACCACGGCGTTACCGCTCGCCTACGCAGAATAATCCCGAGTAACGCCGTCTTAATAGGATCAACGCGGCGCCAATCTCCCCTCCAGATAAGCGGCCTTCGCCGCCGCTCGGCTGATCTTCCCAGATGACGTGCGCGGCAATGCGCGACGTCCAACAAAGCGCACGTCGCATTCGATCGCGAGTTCGGCCGTGATCGCGCCGGCAACCGTGGCACCGCGTTCCTCGGCCGCTCTGGCTGGGTTGGCGTGCTCGATAATCAGCGTCGATGCCTGGCGCCCACCGCGGCCGGTGGATCCAAACGCCGCACCCACCAAACCGCTCTCACCGATCGTGTCGCGCGCGCAGGCCTCGATATCGTCGGGCCACACATTACGTCCGTTAATGAAGATCAATTCGTCGGTGCGGCCGACCACAACCAACTGCCCGTCGCCGAGGCTGCCCATATCCCCGGTATCGAGCCAACCGTCCTCCGAAAACGGTTCCACGCCCCCGGCAGCGAGATACCCCGAGCCGACGCCGCCACCGCTTACGAAAACACGCCCGATCTCGCGTTCTTCGCACGCCCCGCCCGATTCACGCCGAATTTCGACAGCGGTTTGGCCGACGGGAGATCCGCACGAGATCGCTGCCTCTCGCGCCAGAACATCGCGCCCACCACCCGGCTGCCCCATCGTGACCGCGAGGGTTGCTTCGGCAAGGCCATAACTCGCGACAAAGGAAGTCGGCGAAAACCCACATCTTGCGAAACGATCGGCAAATGTTGCGAGGAGATCGCGGCGGATCGGCTCCGCCCCCACGCCTGCGATTCGCCAAGACCCGAGATCGAAATCAACCTCACGCGAACGCGCCGCTCGCGTGCAAAGATCGAACGCGAAGCCGGTCCCGAACGAGATCGTCGCCTGCCGCGAAGCGATCAGCTCCAGCCACACCAATGGGCGTCGTACGAAGTCCTCAGGGCTTAGAAAATCGACCTGCGATTGGCTGCAGATCGGCGCCAGCAGGCCCCCGACCAGGCCCATGTCGTGGAACCACGGCAGCCAGAACACACCGCTATCGGCCGCTGTGACCTCAAGCCGCTCGAGAATATCGCTGCAATTCTGGGCAACCTGGCCATGCGTCAATACCACCCCGCGCGGCGCCCGCGTGCTCCCCGACGAGTATTGAATGTAAGCGACGTCGGCGGCGGCCGGTATCGAAGGTGTTTCTGGCGAACCCGGCTCGATCGCATCGTATGCGACCACAATGTTAACCCCGGCGTCGGTACCCGCGGCCTGCAGATCTTCCAGCGAACGCTGCGGCCCGATCAGCGCCATCGGATGACAATCGGCCAGTTGGCGAACCAGCCGGGCGCGATACGAGACCGCGCTTCCGATGGCTCGCGCCGTGGGAATCGGGACCGCGACGGCGCCGGCGTAAAAACACGCGAACAACGACGCGGCAAAATCAGGCCCGGTTTCGGCGACCAGCGCAACGAGATCGCGCCGCCGAACCCCGAGCTTTGCAAATCCGCTGGCCAGGCCACGCGCGCGCTGCCGCAATGCTGCGTGGCTAAGGGTTTCTTTCGACCGGCCACGATGGTCGAAAAACTGGAGCGCGCCATCGCCGTCGGCGGCGTAGTCCAAGGCCGCGGTCAGGGTGGTAAATCCACCGCGGCGGAACCTCTCGTGGTGGCCGGTGATTTTCGTGGCCGTCGCTCCATCTACGCTAATTTGCACGTTAATTTGCACGCTAATTTGGTCAATTCTTTGTCGAGATGGCTGCGCAGTTCGCCGACGGTGTGGACGTGATCGAAATTGGTGAGCGGCAGCTCGATGGCGAATTTTTCTTCGATCGCGCCGAGAAAAATCACGGCGTCAACCGAATCAAGTCCGAGGTCCTCGGCGAATCGTGTGCTGTCGTGCAAGGTCACCGGACGCTCCAACTGAGCCTCGAGAAGCACCCCGAACTCGGCCGCAATTTTCTCCGCTGTGGGATGAGCTGGCATGGTCATTCAATCAGCTTAGCAAACACCCACCACCGATATATCATCCACCCGGCTCCCGATCTCTCATAGAGATGTAAGAAAGAGCCGTTCAAGACAAGATGCAAAATAGCGGGCGACGCGTAAGAGGCACGTTTAGGCGATGACAGCAATTTACGATCGACACATCGACCACCCCGGGGCCTGGAAAGCCGGTGACTTCAAGAGCAAGGACGACTATGCCTTCGATTTTACAAAGCGCCATATCGACGCGCTCGATGACGCGCTGTCGCGGGTTAAAGGCCGCGGTTTGACGGTCGAAACCATGAGCCGCGACGACTTTCCGCTTGCCGCCATCCAGGACGATCTCACCGCCATCCAGGACCAAGTCCGTAACAAGCGCGGCATTGTCTTGATCCGGGGTTTCCCCAATGATCGCTACGATCTCAACGATCTCGAACTCGTCTATTGGGGTTTGGGCACCCATTTCGGCACTGGCGTTTCGCAAAGCGTACTCGGCGATCGCATCGGCCACGTCACCGATATGTCGCGGGACGAACCCAGCGAACGCTCCGACCGCAACGCCAACGAGCTGACGCCGCACACCGACTGCAATGAGATGATCGCGATGTTGAGCGTGCACACGGCAAAAACCGGCGGCGAGAGCAAATACGCCAGCGCGCTAACCGTCCACAACGAGATCCTCACAACCCATCCAGAGTATCTGCCGGCGCTCTACGATGGTTTCTACTATCATCGCCGCGGCGAAGAACCGCCCGGGGCCGACCCGTGCACCGCCCACAAGGTTCCGGTGTTCTCCTGTGTCGACGGCTACGTCAGCGCCCGCTACGTGCCCGGCTATCTCGAAGCGGCTGCACCCGAACTCGGGATCGAGTTTCCCGCGGCGCTTACCACCGCCATGGCTTTTTTCAATGAGGTTGCCAGCCGCGACGACATCATGTTGACGGTGCTGCTTGAGCCCGGTGAGTTGTCGCTGCAAAACAATTTCACCGTGTTGCATGGGCGCACCCATTTCGAAGATCACGACGATGACGCGCGGCGTCGCCTGCTCCTGCACTTATGGATCGACGTCAAGAACGGCCGGCCCCACGACCCTCATCTCGCGATCTACGAAACCGATAGTGTGGTGAAACGGGAAGGCGCACGGCCGACCTTTGCCGGGGACGCCTTCAATGCACACGGTATGCTGCAAAGCGGGCTAGTCAATCGACAGAAAGAACCCGCTGAGCACTAACCACGATCGTCTTCGTGCTGCCCGCCTTGCGCACCAACTGGTATTGCCCGCGATAGACGCCGCGCGGCCAACGCTCGCTCTTCAACCGTTTGCCGATAAACCGCAGCCACTGCGCCTTGTTGCGCGGTACCGGGGCGGTGTGTTGCGCCAGCACAGCCCCGTTCGGCCCGAGCAGCTTTAACGTTCCCGAGTCACCCATCTTGGCGCCATAGACCATCACCCAGAACACCAAGGCCGGTGCTTTGGGCTTCAATTTCACCAGGTCGTGCTGGCGCTCTTCGATGGCGGCCGTGTCCGGTTTGCGGTCCGTGAACCCCGCCTGGATCAACCCGGTCCCCACATACGCCAACTTTTTGCCCACCGGCGTTGCCCACAGCCATCGTTTGGGATTTACGGAGTTTGTCGTGGAATCACAGACCGCACGCATATGCCCGGCGGTGAAAGGATCGATCACGCTTCGGTTGAAGTGGACCTCGAAGTGAAGGTGGGGGAACTCCGTCAACCCGGACAATCCCACCGACCCGAGACGCTGCCCCCGTTTGATGCGATCGCCCTTCTTCACAACCACGCTTCTTTTGAGAAGGTGAGCGTAGATTGTTTCGAACCCATCTCTGTGCGTCAGCACGACCGCATTTCCCGCTTGGTGATCCCGTACCGAAGCAGCGCCTGCGATGCGCACGTTGACGTCGCTGATGCCGTCCCGCGTCGCTTTGACAACCCCGTCCGCCGCCGCCAAAACCGCGACCCCGCCGCGCATCGCCACCAGGTCGCGGATTCGAATATCAGTCCCTTTGTGCTTGTCGTAACTGAGGTGGCCGCAGCGATAATCGGTGCGGCCCGGCGTCGGATCACGGTCGACGTAATTCTGGATGAAGCAGGACACGCCGATCTCGCAATCGATCGGCAAGCTGAAGCGCGGATTCGGAATCGATTGCGCTCCGGCGCCGGTCGCCGAGATGGCAAGCAACGGCAGCGCCAGGAGCGCTGCGTTGGGCAAGGCCCTCGCCCAACTTCGCCACCAGCCGTTGCAACCATTAGACATCGACGTCACTCTACCCAACATCGCCTCCACAGCGGCGATCATCCCAGACAGACGCTTGGTGATCCATGAAAACGATTGCACTGATTGGTTATGGCGCGATTGCACATATGGTCGTCGACGAACTCGGCAAAGACGCGAGCGGCGTCCAAATTGATTCCGTCCTGGTGCGTGAGAACAAGGCCGACGCGGCCCGTGCCGAGCTGCCGACCACGATCAACGTCGTCACCGAAGTCTCCGACCTGCTCGCCAACAAACCCGATCTGGTCGTCGAATGTGCCGGCCAGAGCGCCGTGCAGGAATACGCCGATGCGGTGCTGGGCCGCGGATTTGATCTCATGGTGATCGCCACCGGCGCCTTCGCCGATACCCACCTACTGGAGAGGTTGACCGAGTGCGCCAAACAGGCCGGCGCTCGTCTCTTGTTGCCGGCCGGCGCGATCGCTGGGATTGACGGGTTGACTGCGCTCCGGGTCGGCGGGCTCGATGTGGTGCGCTACACCTCGACCAAACCACCCGAGGCCTGGCGGGGCACGCCGGCCGAGAAAAATTTCGACCTCGCCGCCCTCACCGAACCAACCGTGATCTTTACCGGATCGCCGATCGACGCGGCCCGCGACTACCCCAAGAACGCCAACCTGGCGATGACGGTTGCGCTCGCTGGAATCGGCGTTGATAAGACCGAGATTCAACTCGTCGCCGATCCCAACACCACCAACAATACCGGACGCATCCACGCCGAAGGCCGCTTCGGCCGGCTCGAGGTCGAGATGGAGGGCCAGCCGGCCCCCGACAACCCTAAAACCTCGGCCTCGACCGCGCTCAGCATCGTCCACGCGATCCGCAATCTCACCGCCACCGTGGTAATGCCGTAAACCCCTCACCCGACCCTTTCCCCAAAGGGGCGAGGGCTTTTTTTGCGGTGCGCAGAGGACATGCTCCCTCTCCCGCGAAGTGGGAGAGGGCGGGGGTGAGGGTTTCTTGCTTCTACGCGCTACGCTACCCCCACGCCCGCCTGCTTAAACCGGTCGCGCGCCAGTTCGACCGCTTCGACAATCCCCATATAGCCCGTGCAGCGGCAGATGTTGCCACTGAGTTCGCGCCGGATCTCGGCCTGATCGGCAGCCTTGCCGCGCGTCAAGATGTCGCGCACCGTTATCAGCATGCCCGGCGTGCAATACCCGCATTGCAGGCCGTGCGCTTCGTGAAACGCCTGGCGAATGATCGTCATCGCCGCGTCGTCGTCGAACCCCTCGACCGTGCGCACGCTCGACCCGGAGGCTTGCCCGGCCAGCGTGATACACGAGCGCACCGGCCGCCCATCGAGCAGGATGGTGCAGGCGCCGCAAACGCCGTGTTCGCAGGCCAAGTGCGTGCCCGTGCACCCCGGTTGCTCGCGGATGAGGTCGGCGAGCGACAACCGCCCCTCGACCTCGGTGTCGACCTCCCGCCCATTAAGCGTGATCGTAACCGCGGTCATACCGCCACGGCGTCCCGGCCGGCCCGCTGCACCAGCGTGCGGTGAACCTGCAATTCATAATCGTCGAACGGAAACTCGCTGGCACCAAGATCCCGGCCGATTGCGGCGTCGATCGCGGCGCCGATATCGTCACCCCCACCATCGGCCAGTACGGCACTGGTGTCGGCCAGAACCATCGGCGATGTCGTCGCGCAGCCAAGCACGGCGCGGGCGTAGTTGCGTTCGCGATCGATCACCACTGCCGCCAGCGAGTGCCCGAACTCGCCGACCTTGCGGCACAACTTATGATAACCCCACCTCGCCGCCTGCGACAGTTTGGGTACGCGCACCTGTTCGACGATCTCGTCGTCTGCCAGGCAGGTCATCAGCGGGCCATCGATCAGGTCGATCGCTGCGATCGTTCGCGTGCCGCCGATGCCGCGAACATCGATCTCGGCATCGAGCGCCATCATCGTGAGCGGCCAATCCGCGGCCGGATCGGCGTGCGCCAGACTGCCGCCCAGCGTGCCGCGGTTGCGCACCGCACGATACGAGATCCCAGCGGCCACATGTTGCAGCATGCCATTGGTGACATCCGGAACCACGCCGTCTTCCACATCCGCATGCAGCGTGCCGCCACCCAGCGCCAGCGCGTCACTCCCCGCGTCGACCGCTTTCAACGCCTCTAGATGAGAAATATCGACCACCAGGTCGGGTTGCGCGATCCGCAGATTGAGCATCGGCCCCAACGACTGGCCGCCGGCGATGAACTTGGCAAAGCCGTCATGGCCGTCAACCAGTTCAATCGCCGCCTCGACGCTCTCGGCACGAACGTAGTCAAACGGCGCCGGCTTCATTCGGCCGCGCTCGCCATCTCCACCGCGGTGATCGCGGCCCGCACGCGCCGCGGCGTCAGTGGTGTTTCATTTATCTCCGCACCGATCGAAGCCAGCGCATCGCGCACCGCATTGGCAATCGCGGCCGGCGGTGCAATCGCGCCGCCCTCGCCCATCCCCTTCATGCCGTATTCCGTGTGCGGGGTCGGGGTCTCAAAGTGGGCAAATTTGATTTGCGGAATCTCCGGCGCACCCGGCATCAGATAGTCGGCAAACGTCGTCGCCAGGGGCTGCCCGTTCTCGTCATAGGGGATCTCTTCGTAAAGCGCGGTGCCGATGCCTTGCGCGACCCCGCCCGCGATCTGTCCTCTGACGATCATCGGGTTGACGACGGTGCCGCAATCTTCGACGACGCCGTAGTCAAGCACTTCGACAACGCCGGTCGCGGTATCGACGGCAACCACCGCGGCGTGCGCCGAGAACGTAAACACGCCGGTGTCGATGCCCGGCTCATAGGTCGTCGTCACATCGACCATCGGCTCGACGCCGGGCGGCAGCCGCTCCTGGCGGAGGTAGGCGGTATGGCCGATCTCTTCGAAGCTCACCGAACCCCGCGGGCCGAACACCTGGCCGTCGCGGAATTCCACTTCATCGGCCGAGCACTGCAGCAGGTGGGCCGCAATCTTGGCCATTTTCTCACGCATCAGTCGCGACGCCCGCGCCACCGCACCCCCGGACATCACCATGGTGCGCGAGGCAAACGTTCCCATCCCGAACGGACACGATTCGGTGTCGCCATGACGAACCGAGACGTTGGCGGGGTCAATCCCGAGCTCCTGATGGACCACCTGTGCCAGGGTTGTTTCCAAGCCCTGGCCGTGCGACTGGATGCCGACGAAAACCAGAATCGTTCCGTCCGACAACAATCGCGCCGTCGCCGATTCATAGCCCGGGATAACCGGTGTGCCGCGGGTCACCCATTCGCCGCAGCCATGCGCGGTTTGCTCGGTGTAAGCGGCGATGCCGACGCCGATCAGGCGCCCATCACTCTCGCCCTTGGTTTGGCGCTGGCGGATCGCCGGCAGGTCGATCAGATCGACGGCCATCGCGACACCACGCGGATAGTCGCCGACGTCGTAGAGCAGATTGGTCGCCGAGCGGTAGGGCATCATCTCCGGTTTGACCATGTTGTCGATGCGCACCGCGTGCGGCTCGCGGCCGACCGCGCGGGCAACCTCGTCGATTGTCCGCTCGATGGTGAAACAGGCGGCCGGGCGCGCCACCCCGCGATAAGGACCCTGGGGTGCCTTGCTGGTCGCCACGGTGTGCGTCACCGCCCGGTAATTCTGGATCATGTAGGGGCCGGGGATGTTCTTCGCGGCCATCCCGGTTTCCATGAACGGGCTGTTCGGCCAATGCGAATAAGCGCCGGCATCGACAAAGATCTCAACGTCGATCCCGAGCACCCGCCCCTGGTCGTCGGCATAGGCTTTGACGCGGTGGAAATGCTCGCGGCAATGCATCGAGGTCAGCAGGTGCTCGCGGCGATCGTCGATCCAGCGCAGTGGCACCCTGAGCCGGCGGGCCAGGGCGACGACGATCAATTCCTCCGAATAGATCGTGTTTTTCATCCCGAAACCGCCGCCGACGTCGGGCGCGATAACGTGAATCTCGTGCTCGGGGATGCCAAGCAGATAGCTGAGGCCGGCCCGGTATTGGTGCGGGAACTGGGTCGAGCAATAAACCATCAGCTCGTTGCGGCGGTCCTCCCAGTAAACATGGATTGCACGGCCCTCCATCGGCACGCCGGTCTGGCGGTTCATCCGATAATCGCGCTCGATCACCACGCTGGCGGCCGCCTTTGCCGCCTCGAGATCACCAGCTTCGACCGTCGTGCCGACAAACTGATTGTCGCTCCAGCCCTCGTGCAGGATCGCCGCACCCGGCTTCAGGGCATCGACGACGTCGACCACCGCCGGCAGTTCCTCGTAATCGACCTCCGTCGCCTGCGCCAGATCTTCGGCGCCGGCGCGGGTTTGGGCGATGCAAATAGCCACCGGTTCGCCGACGAAACGCACCTTCTCGGTAGCCAGCGGCGGATAATCGGACCCCTTGAAGCCGGGGATTTCCGGAATCACCCGAACCGGCTTGATCTCGTCGAGGTCAGCGGCGGTAAAAACGCGATCCGCCGCCCCTGCCGGCTTGCTGATCGTGCCAACCCGCGCATGCGCAAAGGGGCTGCGCACGAACGCCACCTCGAGCGTCCCCGGGATACGCAAATCTGCAACGAACTGCCCTTTACCCGCCAAATGACGAGCGTCTTCCTTGCGATTGAGGCTCGCGCCGACGCCGAACTTGGCCATCTCGGGCTATCCCAAATGGTTCGAAAGAAGGGTCGAGAACAGGTCTGAAACCTGGATCGTCAATAGAGGCGGTAAAGCGCGCGCTAGTCTACACACGCCGATTGGGTGTGCAACCGGCACTCGCCCAGCGGTCGTCCAGCGGTTGCCCAACCATCGCCCAACGGTCTCGTTGTCGAGCGCAAGCGCCATCGCTATGTTGAGATCAGAAAGTGCATCAAAACTGGGGGAAGCAATGTCCGACGCCAATATCGCCTATATGCCGGTCACCGAGCTGGTCGAGAAATTCCGCGCCAAAGAGGTCTCACCGGTCGAAGCGACCCGCGCCGCGCTCGATCGCATCGACATGCACAACGACAAGGTCAACGCCTTCTGTTATCTCGACGAGGACGGCGCGCTGGCATCGGCCAAAAAATCCGAAGCCCGCTGGGCCAAGGGTGAGCCGATCGGCTTGATCGACGGCGTCCCGCTCGGCGTCAAGGACACGCTCCACGCCAAGGGTATGCCGACCCGGTTCGGCTCCCACACCACCACCGATGAGCCCGCCACTGAGGACACATCGACCACGTTGGCGTGCCGTAACCACGGCGCCGTTCTGCTCGGCAAAACCACCAATCCGGAATTCGCGATCGGCCCCACCACCAACAGCCCGCTCACCGGGTTGACGACCAACCCATGGGATCCGACCAAACACGCCGGCGGCTCGACCGGCGGCGGTGCGGCCGCGGTCGCGGCGGGCATGGGCAACACCAGCCTCGCCACCGATGCCGGCGGGTCGACCCGGATCCCGGCCGCGCTGTGCGGCAAGGTCGGCCTTAAAGCCACCAACTACCGTGTCCCGACCTATCCGCCACCCGGCATGCCGAGCCTGTCGTGCCCTGGCGCCGTCACCCACACGGTCACCGATACAGCCTTGATGATGAATGTGATGACCCAAGCCGATCCGCGTGATTGGCTCGCTGCCAAGCCCGATGGGGTCGACTATCTCGCCGGCCTCGAAGACGGCATCAAAGGCCTCAAAATCGCCTACAGTCCGACCCTCAACGGGCAGGCCAAATTCGTTGATCCCGAGGTTGCCGCAAGCGTGGCTGCGGCGGTCGATGCATTCAAGGACCTCGGCGCAACGGTCGAACAGGCCGACCCCGACATCGAAAGCCCGATTCCGATCCTCAGCGCCTATCTGATTTCGCGAATTACCCATCGCGTCGGCGCCATGACCGACGCCCAGCGCGAAGTGCTGGGTCCCTCGATCAACGCCGTCGTCAAACGCAGCGAGGGCGTCACCATGTTGGACATGGTCGAAGCTGACGAACGCCGTCAGGCGCTGTCGAAAACGCTCATCGAATTCATGCGCGATTATGACTTGCTGCTGACACCGACCCTGACGGTGCCGGCATTCGACGCTGAACGGCTCTCGCCGGTCGAGTTCGAAAAGTTCGAAGATCCGCGTGCCTGGGTGCCGTTTTGCAGCCCGTTCAACCTGTCGCAGCAACCCGCCATTACCATGCTGTGCGGCTTCACCGAGGCTGGCCTGCCGATCGCGCTGCAGATCGTCGGCCCCCGCCATGAAGATACCCGAGTGCTGCGAGCGGCGCGGGCCTATGAGAAAATAAACCCGCTGTGGGAGCAACGCCCCAACCTCGACAAGTAGATCTCTCGGCTGAGCCGGCGCTCGCGGCGACGACGGCAGCGATACCTGGAACGTGGACGCCAGCAAAATACCAACCCCCTCACCCCCACCCTCTCCCACGCTGGGGAGAGGGAGTTTTTATGTGCCGTCCCCGCAGTGGAGTTCCCTCTCCCCAGCGTGGGTTCGCGGGGGCGACCGTCGCGCCGGTGGCGCGGCGAAAGCGTGCCCGCGTGGGGGTAGGGTGAGGGGGTCGAGAAACCGGCTTTGTAAACCGCAGCGTCGCGTCGAATCGACGACCTCTGTTTCTCACGAAAGTCAGTATTAGTCTTGTCCGGAGAAACCAAGTCCGAGACGGATTTTTTCATCCGCCATCCCTGGCTGCCTTATGTGATGCTGACCGCGGCAATGGCGTTCTATTCGATGGGGTTCGTCGTCGGCCGCGCAATCCGCGACGACGTGCCGCCGCTCGGGTTGATATTTTGGCGCAGCGTCGTCGCCTGCTTGCTGCTCTTGTTGTTTGTCTACCCGCAGATCAAAGCTCAGTTTCCCATTCTGTTACGCCACTGGCGGCTTTTCACGTTGCTGGCGATCACCCAGTCCGTTCTTGGTCAGGCAGTGCTATTCACCGCACTGCACACGACCACCGCGATCAACGTCAGCCTCCTGCAGATGACGCAGCCCGTGTTCATCTTGTTTTTCGCCGCCTGGCTACTTCGCGACCGTATCACCACCAAGCAGGGAATCGGTGCCCTGTTTGCTATGCTCGGCGTCGTCGTCACGATCGCGCATGGCAACATCGATATTCTACTGGCGTTGCAATTTGTCCCCGGCGACATCCTTATTCAATTCGGCACGCTGAGCTGGGCGATCTATTCAACCATGGTCAAGCGCACACCGGGCGGGCTCAATCCGCTGGTCCTTTTCTTTGGCATTACCTTGGTCGGTGGCGTCGTTCTACTGCCGCTCTATTTGATCGAGACCTTTTACTTCGGACAATCCGTGCCGCTGAGTTGGTTGGCGATGGGCGCGATCAGCTACGTTGCGACGATCAACGGCATTGTCGCGCTGACGTTCGTCAATATCGGCATCATCTATCTCGGACCAGCCCGCGCCGGCTCGTTCTACTACCTGATCCCGGTATTTGCCTCATTCATGGCAATCCTTCTGCTCGGTGAAGTGTTTCAATTGTTCCATGCGATCGGCTTGGTCTTGGTGGCTATCGGTGTTTACCTGGCCAGCCAGAAGGCGCGGATCGCGTAGGCCTCCGTCGCCCTCACCGCCTGGTCAACCCTGGGGGTTGGCGGCATCGCCCAACCCAGCGTTATACTGAAAGATCGCTTTCTGCAGATGAGGGAGGAAACAATGCGGAAAATTCTGAAAGCCGACGGAATCAGTCGGCGTGCGTTCGTATGGAGCACGGCGGCGGGTGCCGCCATAGCCGGCACGGCCACACCTTTACGGAGTGTTTGGGCGGCCCCGAGCAAGCTGCGCTTCGTCACGTTTGGCGCCAAGAATTCGATTTGGGCGAAGTCATTTTTCCAGTTCCAAAAAGACGTGAAGGAAGTGACAAACGGCGAAATGGAAGTGAATTGGGCTGGCGGGCCGGAAGTTATCCATCCGTTTCAAGCAGGAGAAGCCGTAGGCAAGGGCGTTTTCGACATTACCCATTCCGCCAACTCCTATTTCGCAGCAGCGGTCCCCGAGGCAATTGCGCTCGCGAGTGGAACGGGTTCAGTGGATTCTGTACGCCAGTCCGGTGCTTTGGACGCACTCGATAAGATATGCCAGGAAAAACTGAATACGGTCCTCTTCGGCACGCCGCTAAATGGCGTTGGCTACATCTTTCTCTTGCGAGAAAAACCAACCAGCCTAGCGTTTTTCAAGGGTAAGAAGATCCGCTCGATCCCGCTCTACGACCCAATCCTCAAGGCGCTGGGTGCCGCCACGGTGACCACCTCGCCGGTTGAGGCGTACACCTCGCTCGAGCGTGGGGTGGTTGATGGCCTTGGCTGGTCCGATATCGGCTTCATCGACTACAACTTCCACGATCACGCGAAGTTTCTGATGCTACCGACGTTCTATCATGTTCGCTCGGCGCATCTTATCAACGCTGACAAATTCACAAAATTGGGTACCGAGCAACAGAAGGCACTCAAGGAAGCCTCGCTTCGCACAGATAAATGGTCGACCGGCTTTCACCAAGCGAAGCGCGACAGTGAGCATGCGGCAATGAAGGAGAAGGGCCTACAGGAAGTGTGGTTGCCGGACGCCGACGGTAAGCAGTTTGTCGAACTGACCGAGCGCCTGTTGTGGGACAAAATCAACAAGGACTCGCCTTCCAACGGGCCGATGCTCAAAAAGCTGTTCGATAAAGCAACGGCTATGGGTTAGCGAACCAGTGGTGTTGGAAGAAATCGGGGTCGGCCAACGTTAGGGACGCCCTGAAGTTCTGTTGCGGCGGGCGGCGCCGTTCCGGCTCCGCCCGCCGATTTCCCAACCGCTCCTCGAATCAAACGGCTTTACTGAACGTCATATGGCGACGTTTACAAGACTCTACGACGGCTTCATCGACGGCCTCGCCTACCTTGCCGGGCTGACGCTGCTCGCGATGAGTGTTTGGGTCACCTACGAAGTCTTCATGCGCTACGTATTTCTCGCGCCGACGATCTGGTCGGTCGATCTCGCAGAATACGCCCTGGTTTATGTCACCTTCCTAGCGGGGCCTTGGCTCCTAAAGCACGATGGCCATGTGCGTATCGAGTTGCTTGTCGATGTGCTGTCCCCTGCACGTCAGCGTACACTCGGAATTGCCGTTTCGATCGTCGGTGCCGTTGTATGCATGGTGTTTGCTTGGCAAACTTGGATCACCGTTGCCGACTTTTACAGCCGTGGCATTACCATGAACAAGGTTTGGCAGGTCCCGCATTGGCTCCCCTACGCAGCGATGCCCGTGGGGATGTTTTTTATGGGAACCGAGTTTTTGCGCCGGGCCTATCGCTATATCACGACCGCCGGCGGTGATGCCGACCTCAAGAAAATGACGCACGACGTGCGTATCAACTGACGCGAAAACGTGGAAGGCTGGTTCCTCTCTCTTCTCCTGCTGTTCGGCCTGTTGATTGTCGGGATGGCCAGCGGTCTGCCGGTCGCCTTCACGTTTATCACCATCAACGTTGTCGGCCTTAGCCTTTTCCTCGGCGGCTTCAACGCTTTGTCGTTACTTGGGGGCAGCGCCTACAACGGCATCGCCCAATTCGCCCTGATCCCAGTGCCGTTATTTATTCTGATGGGCGAACTCCTCATGCGGTCGGGTCTGGCGTCGGCGACGGTCGACGCGGCCGACCAGTGGGTCGGCAAGGTTCCCGGCCGCTTGGCGATATCCGCGGTAGGCGGCGGCACATTGTTCGGCGCACTTAGCGGCTCGAGCATGGCTTCGGTTGCGATGCTGGGCTCGATGCTGGTGCCCGAAATGGAGCGGCAGAACTACAAGCCGCAGATGTCGGTGGCGCCGATTTTGGGGGCCGGCGGTCTCGCCGTCCTGATCCCGCCGAGTGCACTTGGCGTTCTGCTCGGCGCGCTAGCCAAAGTGTCGATTGCCGAACTGCTGATTGCCGCACTGCTGCCGGGTCTTGTGATGGCCGGCTTCTACGGTCTCTACTTTATTGGTCGCGGCTATCTCCAGCCGCATTTGGCGCCGCCCTACGAGTCGGAAACCCTGCCCATCCTCCAGCGTCTTAAAACGCTGCGGCACCTGGTCCCGCTCGGCGGGCTCGTGGTGGTCGTCACCGGATTCATTTTTCTCGGCATCGCGACACCGTCAGAAACCGCCGCCATGGGCGCCGCCGCCTCGGCCCTACTCGCCGCCGCCTATGGCCGATTGACCTGGACCGTCTTGCGCGAATCGATGATGGCGACTCTGGCGACGACGGCCATGGTGATGCTGATCATTGTCGGCTCGACCGCTTACAGCCAACTGTTGGCCGTCACCGGCGTTACCTCGGGCCTGGTTGAAGGCGTGACCGAACTGGATCTGTCACCCGTGATGATGGTCATCGTCATGCAGATCCTGGTTCTGATCTTGGGATGTTTTATCGACACCATCTCGATCATGCTGATCACCATCCCAATTTTCATGCCGATCGTTCAAACGTTGGGCATGGACCCGATCTGGTTTTCGATTCTTATCCTGATTCAGCTCGAATTGGCCGGCATCACGCCGCCGTTCGGCGTGCTACTGTTTGTCATGAAAGGTGTGCGGCCACATCTCAACATCGTCGATATTTATCGTGCCGCATTCCCCATCGTTCTGTTGCAATTCCTGGTGATTGCGCTGGTCATTGTGTTCCCAGGTCTAACAAGTTGGCTACCCAGCCTAATGGTGCGAAACTAGCAAAAGCTCAAGCGAGGAGAAATCTCATGGCGCAAATCTTTGATGCCGATGGTCACGTTTTCGAAGACACCGAGGAGATGGGCAAACGCATGCCCAAGATGTATCGGGATTGGAAGTATGCACACGGGTTGTTTGCGACCCAGCCATGGTTCCCGCCATTGGGATTCCTTCACACACCGACCGGTGTGTTCCCCAAAGGAGCGTTTGGCGACGGAGGGTGGCCGGGAGTCGACTCGTGGGTTGAATTCATCGACGCGACCGGGATCGAAAGCGCGGTCATGTACCCGACCGTTGGCCTTACATACGGTCATATCTCCAACAGTGACTACGCGATCGCTGTCGGACGCGCCTACAACGACTGGTTGGCCGAAACTTATGTTGAGCGCTCCCCGGTCTTCAAAGGCATGGGGTTAATCCCGATGCAAGAGCCCGATGCGGCGATCGAGGAACTCAGGCGCTGCATACTCGAACTCAACATGACCGGTGTCATGTTGGCCGGCACAGGCCTCAAAGCGCATCTCGGCTCTAAGGAATACTGGCCGATCTATGCCGAAGCTGAACGCTTGGGGTGCCCGGTCGCGATCCACGCCGGCATTCACAATGGCTTCGGTATGGACGACATGAATGTCTTCGCGCCCGCGCATGCGATTGGCCACCCCATGGCGATGATCATCGCGCTCGGCGGGTTTGTTTTCAACGGCGTGTTCGACAAATTCCCTCGGCTGCGTGTCGGCTTTCTTGAGAGCGGCGTCGCCTGGCTCCTATTTTGCATCGAGCGGTTCGACACCTCGAACGCGAATTTTATCCCGCTCAATTGGCGCGGTGAGTTGCTGAAACTCAAAAAGGGTCAATCGGTCAAGGACTACATGCTTAAGCTGATCAAGGATGACCGCATCTTTATCGGTGCCGAGGGCGACGAGTACATGCTCGCCGCGGCCATTAAGGCGGTCGGCAACTACGCCGTTCATGTTCTCCTCGGATTTCCCGCACGAAGTCAACACCGAGAAATGCCTCCATCATCTCGATGAAATTCGCGAGAGCGACGCCCTCAGCGACAACGACCGCGAAGCTATCATGCACGCCAACGCGGAGCGCTTCTATAGCGTCCAGCCAAAAAACGTCCGCGCTGCGGCGGAATAAAACAAAAACCCCTCACCCAACCCTCTCCCCAAAAGGGGTGAGGGCTTTGATCGAGTACACCGCAAGCTCCCTCGCCCCTTTGGGGAGAGGGCGGGGTTGAGGGGCTTTGTATACTAGAGGCCGTCTTCAGCTCGCTTCGCTAACCCGGGCGGCTCCCCGCCGGCGGCACCTCGATGCCGAACAATCGGGCGGCGTTGTTGAACGTCATATCATCGACGAACGCTTCCGAGTGATGGCCGTAGAGATCGTGAACGATCTTGCGGCTGTTGGGGTAAGTGCACCGCGCGTGCGGAAAGTCCGAACCCCAGACCAGGGTTTTCGGATCGATGAGATCGAGAACCTTGTCGAGATAGAGCTCGTCGACCACGCCGTGATAAACTTGGCTCATATATTCGCGAACCCGCCGCTTCGGCATCGGCACGCCAACCGAGGGTCCGAAGCTCCGCTCGAACTGCTCAACCCGGAACATCCAATAAACCAGCCACGAGACCTCGAATTCGGCCAGCATAATGTTGAGCTTGGGGAAACGGTCGAAAATGCCGCCGAAAATGAATTCATTGGCGAGCGGCGCAAACGCCTCATGAAACACGCCGAGGCTGCGGCGCACGCCTTGCGAGCGCTCATCGCCGTGCAGCGTGAACGACGCCCGCTGGTTGCCGGTGAGAATATGCAGTGACACCGGCAGGCCGAGCTCTTCGGCCCGCGCCCAGAACGGGTCGTAATGCGCACTGCGATAGGGCTCCCAGCTGTCACGCGTATCGCAATTGATCGTCACCGTCGCCATTCCCAGCTTGGCCACCCGCTCGAGCTCGGCGACCGCCCAATTCACATCGGCCATGTGGATCGGCGCGCACCCGAATAGGCGCTTGGGATCCTCGCTGCGATGGTCGGCCAGCCAATCGCTGAACACACCGCAGCAGTCCTGTACGAGTTGATCGTCGAGCGCCCGCATCGTGTGCAGCGTCGACGATGCATACAGTACCTCGGCGTAAATACCGTCTTCATCCAGACACGTCAGGCGAAAGGCAGGATCTCGGCCCGCTTTGGTGAGCTTGTCCTGCTCGGCTTCATCGCCCTCGATCAACACCGACAAACGCAAATGCTCTTTGCCGGTGAAGTAGTAGCGGCCCTTGACGCCCTGATATTCGTCAACGAATCGCGGCACCTTGTCGCCGTGCTTGTCGCCCAGCGCCTTGGCGAACAGATCGGCCGGCTCGACCACGTGCGAATCCGCTGAAATCAATAATTTATCCCAAGCCATGTAACCAACCCCTCCCTAACGTCCAATTCTGTCTAACCGACATGTTTGCGGAATAAGGCCAACATGCGTTCCCAGTGCCGGTCTTCGGCCGCCTGGACATGCGCATCGCGATCGGGGAATGCGAAGGCGTGGCCGGTGCCCGGGTAGATTTCGATGCGATGGGTGACTCCGCCCGCTTCCAGGCGCTCACGAAGTTGCTCGATGTGGTCGGGCGGCAATAGCCGATCTGACTCGCCGCATCCCAGATAAACTTCACCTTTGATCTTGTCGACGCAGAGATGCGGCGAATCCGGCTTATCCGTGACCATCGCGGTCGCGCAGAATGCCGCGGTCACTGCAATCTCGGGAAATTCAGCAGCCGCGCAAACCGCGAAGCGGCCGCCCATGCAGTATCCCACCGCGCCGATCGGGCCGTTTTTGGCCGCCGGATCTTGCGCCACTGTCGCCAGGGCCGCCCGCGCATCGCTGATCGACATCACACTGCTAACGCCGCGGATCATCTCCAGCATGCGTTCGCGATCGAAGGCGCCGTCGACGTCGGCGCGGTTGCCGTCGATCACCACATCTCGTGCAAGACGATAGAAAAGGTTCGGCATGATCACGTAGTAGCCCGAGGTCCCTATCCGTCGAGCCATTTCGAACAGCTCTTCGCGGATTCCGGGCGCGTCGTGAAAGAAGAAAATCGCCGGGAACGGCCCGCCCTCGTCGGGATGGCAAACGAAGGTATTCATGGCCCCATCACCAGTGCCGATATCGAACTTATGCTCTTGCATACCTCCCCTCGTCTCCCCCCTTGGTAACGAGCCCGTCTCGTGTGAGACTCGTTCGTCATCTCCGCCGCGTCGTCCCCAAACATCTATCATGAGCCCGCCACCAACCATGGCACAAGCGTCGTCCCAGGCCGCAAAAGCAGGCGGCACCTTGATCCCGCTCACCATGTTGTTGATCGTCGGCATCGTGTGGGGCGCGATCTTCACCGTCAACAAGGCTGCCGCCGAGGCCGCGGTGCCGCCAGTGGCCTACGCATTTTGGTCGATTCTCATCGCCGGCGTTGTCATGGCGATATTGTCGCTGATTTTCGAGGGCCGGCCGAAGTTGGGGCCCAAATACCTGCTGTTCTATTTCATCTCGGGCGTCGCAAATTTTGGTTTCGCGATCATCCTATTCGCCTACGCCGCGCCGAAACTTCCGGCTGGAGTCATCACCCTGGTGATGATGATGACGCCAACGATGACCTACCTGTTCGCCTTCGTTCTCCGCATCGATCGCTTCCGCACCGCCAGTTTCCTCGGGCTGATGCTTGGGATTATCGGCGTCCTGGTGATCGTGTTGCCTGATTTCAGTCTGCCGACGCGCGAAATGGCCGGCTGGTTCCTGCTGGTTTTGCTGGGGCCGACTTCATTCGCAGTCGGCAATGTCTACGTCGCGGTATCGCGGCCACCGGAAATGCCGGGACTGATGGCGACGGCAGGACTGTGCCTCGGCGCCGCCGCTTTTATATTTCCTGTCTTGTTGGTCGTTGGTGGAAGTCCCGACCCGCGCGCATTATCTGGCGAAGGTGCAGCGACGGTGGTGATCGCGGCTGCCATCTATTGCATCACCCTGTCGTTCTTTTTCGAGATTATCCGCCGTGCCGGCCCGCTATTCTGGAGCCAAATCGGCTACATCTCGGTGGTTTCGGGGATCGTCTGGGGCATCATTGTGTTCGGCGAGCAACACAGCGCGGGCATTTGGCTCGGTGCGGCGCTGATGTTCGGTGGCCTCGCATTGGTCAATCGGGGCGTGCGCGCCGCCGCGCTGGAGGAACGGGCCGCCAACGCCAGCTGATGAGATAAACACGGGCGGAAACCAACGGGAGGGAACGAGAATGCGCTTTATCAATTACCGAAAGGGCCGCGAACGCCGGGTCGCGGTGCTCGACGGCGCCGAGAGTGTCGACCTCATTGATGCCTTGGGAGGGTCCCGCCGCGTACCAGTCAAAGATCGCGCCATCCTCGGCGATACGGTCTCGACCATCGCCGCGGGCCGGCGCGGAATTCGTCTCGCCAAGCGTGCGCTTTCGACTGGACGCGGTCGCTTACCCGTCAATAAGCTGAAGCTCCTTGCGCCGATGCAACCGACCCTCATTCTATGCTCGGGCGCCAATTACTGGGACCATCGCGACGAGGTCCCCAAGCGCGATCTCAAAGAACCGGAGTTTTTCCTTAAGGCACCGCAAGGCGTCATCGGACCAAACGACAACATCGAGCTGGATCGCGCGCTCACCAACAAGCTCGACTACGAAACCGAGTTCGTCATTGTTATCGGCAAAACCGGGCGGCGCATCGCCAAGTCCCACGCCCTCGATCACGTGTTCGGGTATTGCGTTATGAACGATCTCACGCTGCGTGACCGGCAGGTCAGTTTCAAAGACGACGGCAGTGTCAGCTACGACTACGGCCCCGGGAAAAACTTCGAGACCTGTGCGCCGCTTGGCCCCTCGATCGTCACCGTTGACGAATTGCCCAGACCGCACGCGCTCAAACTGCGAACACTGGTAAATGGCGATATTCGGCAAAACAACACGACCGCACGCATGCTGTGGCGGGTTGCCGATCTGGTTAAGTATTTTTCCAAGTTCCTGACCCTGCAGCCCGGCATGATTATCTCGACCGGTACACCGGGCGGAACCGCGTTTGGAACAGATGCCGCACTCGGTGGCCGGCAGCCCGAACGCGACGACGTTGTTCAACCCGATGGCTACCTGCAGCCAGGTGACGTTCTGGTTTCCGAGATCGAGGGAATCGGTCAACTGCGCAACAAAGTGGTGTTGGCCAAGCGAACCTAGTGGATGGAATCCAACATATGGTGCCCATACGATCGCGTATCCCGGTAGCTTGGCAGGAGGAAGCCCGCAGGCGATGTTTTGCATCGTGGAGGGGTTTCGACGCACCGAGGGGCCGGGGTACGCGACCCACAGGGCGGCTTGCCGAGCTCACCGGCCGCGTTACGCAAAGCTTCCGATGCGGCCGGCATCGCCACGCTTCGCGCGCCTAACCGGCGAACTCGGCAAGCCGTCGTATGGGTACTATATGTTGGATTTCATCCACTAGTTGTGCAGGTGCTCACTTGTACCGCTAGTCTTCCCGGTTAGTGTCACACTACTAAAGACAACTCTTTGTATTAACTAAGTGATAATTAACTTTTTCTTAACTAAAATCTCTCTGAATTCGACTTATTCTTAAACTGTGATGACAATCACTATTATTTATTGTTAAGGTGTGATGGTCATCACTTAAAATTTATTTGCAACCACGTGATGCCCGTCACTTTATTCATGGATAATCCCCTCTATATTTCGTGACAGTTGATTTCTTGTGATGGGGGTCTAAATGGCTACTTTCGACGAACGGTCAGTTCCTTCCTGCTCAGCAGCCGCCGAAGCCGGTGTTATCGAAGCGCAATATTGCCTCGGCATGCACTATGCGACGGGTCGTCGTGTCAAATCTGACCCCCTGTTAGCGCACAAATGGTTGAATCTCGCGGCCATGGGCGGCTACGGCGAAGCCCGCGGCACCCGCAGTGACATCGCCCTCGAGCTCAGCGACGATGAGATCGCTCAGGCCCAGCGTATGGCGCGCGAATGGCTAAGTGGCCAACGCGCCATGGTCGACACCCTGTTTAGCGCTTAATTAGCACCCGCGCGCCCGGTCATCAGATCATCAGGCGGGCTCAAATGCCCGCCGCAAAGGCCACTTTCCGCGACCAATAGCGATTTCAATACCGCGCATTTTTCTGGGCAGCCAAGCAATCACTCGCCAGACGGATGCTATCGGCCTGCGCCCGCTATTTCTCCGGCCGTCTCCCCAACTGTCTCAATAGTTGTGCCCCACCGGTGCAGCGCACGCAGCACCGGTCCCAGCGTTCGTCCCTTCTGCGTTAGTCGGTAATCTGCCCGTGGCGGATGCTCGGCGTAGAACTGGCGCTCGATAATGCCATCGGCCTCGAGCGATTTTAGCCGTGCCGATAGTGTGTTGGGGGCGATGCCTGGAAGCGTATCCTGAAAATCCTGAAACCGCCGGCTTGAGTGCCCGAATAGGTCGCGCAGAATCAGCAAGGTCCATCTCTCGCCGATCACGTCAAGCGCGCGTGCCACCGGGCAATGCTGGCTATAGCTTTTCGTCACGCTGTCAACTCTAGGGCACGCAAATTAATTTGACAATTAACTACAATATATATAGTTACTATATCCAACGAACTCCCTTGCTATCGGTAAACCCCAAATTTCAAGCTCCGGAGGGCGCGGGATGTGGACTGAATTGAAGTTAGCGGTTGGATTCACCGCCATCGTCAGCCTTCTTGGCCTCGCCGCCTGCGATACCCCGAAAGATTTCGGGCCCTATGTTGCAGATTATGAGCGCGCTTATCGCGCTCAACACCCGTACGAAACCAGCGCGGTGCCGCGCGGCGGCAACCACCTGTACGCGCGCGTCTTCGGCACCCAGCATGCCCCCGGGGGTCCGACATTTTTGCTCATGCACGGCTTTCCCGACAGTTTGCACCTCTACGATGGGATCGCGCCGCTTTTGGCGGCCACGCGTCAGACTGTCGCTTTTGATTTTCTGGGCTGGGGCGAGTCCGACAAGCCAGCCGACCATGTCTACGACACGCCGAGTCTGATCGCCGATATCGATGCGGCAATCCAGCATTTTGCCTTATCGCACGTGGTACTGGTGGCGCACGACGCTTCGGGCCCGCCCGCCATCGAATGGGCGCTGGCCAACCCGGATCGCGTGTCGGCCCTGGTGCTCCTCAACACGTACTATTCGCGCACCCCGACGCTGAAACCGCCCGAGGCGATAGCACGCTATTCGAAGCCGGGCCTGTGGCGCGACATTCAGGTGCGCGGCGCGATGTATAGCGATTCCCGGTGGCAGGCGGGATTCATGGAGCAAGTCTCGAAGTTCTTCGCCAACCGCGAAGCGCGTGAGAAATATCTGCCGGTGCTTGCCCATCAAGCATTGGGCATCCGTCCAGCTTTTTTTGGGCTCAACAAGGTGCTCGAGAAGGAAATCGAGGCCCGTAACGCGCGACTGCCGGCGTTGCGGACACTGGACCGTCCGGTCCGCATCGTCTTCGGCGCCGCCGATCCCTATCTCAAACCCCGGCGTCGCCCGCGACCTCGCCAAGCTGTTCTCGCGTGCACAGGTCTTTACCATCGACAACGCCGCCCACTACGTCCAACTCGACCGCCCCGAGCGCGTCGCCGAACTGATCCTGGCCGCGCCGATCGACTAAGCGTCGCCGGATGTGACCGAACGCATCGAGAGTTCGTGCTGCCCGTTTAACCCGGCAGTTTGCTGGTATCGATGATCGCCGCAACCATGCCGCCGCCGGCCGGGCCTTGCTGCAGCGCCGCCACCGACACGAACATCGCCGGATCGCCGGTTACCGCGGCCGCGACGCCGCCCACCGCGGCTTTGGTTTGTAGGGTGTGGTGAACGTCGGAATCGTTCAGCGACACCAACCGATGCCCGCGCAGCCGCCCGCTCTGTGCGGTTTCGCACTTGATGAAACAATTGACCAGGGCATCACCGAGATCGCTGGGGTGCGGGTGATCGGGAAGATCCAGGCCGGCATTGCGGATCGCCTCATAGATGCCGTCGATGTCGATCGCATCGTTCATGACCGAATGGCCAATCCGGAAACGCCCGCCGGCGCCCCGTTTGTTGCCGACCAGCATGATCTGCGCTTCCTCGTGCTCGACGCCGCTTGAGCATGAGGCAACCGATGAATAGAGGTCGAGATCGCGGCCGATTTGGTCGGCTTTCGGCATCGGGAATTCGCCCAGCGCGACGCCGATTCCGAGCGCGCCGGTGGCGTTGCCGTAGGCCATCGATTCCATCGTGTCCTCGATGCACACGGTGTGGCCCCGAGCCTTGGCATCCTCGATCCGTTCCATCGTCAGCAACGGTGATTTGGTCTGCACGTAGTGGACATCCGCCGGGTCGTCGATCCCCGAATCGGCCATCGCTTTTTTGACGCCTTCCGCGATCTTCGCCACGCCCTCGGGCCGGCCGATTTCCTCCGGCGCGATCGGCTCCGAGACCGCCGTACCAACCGATATCCGTGCCTCGTCGGAAGGATTGGCATCGTCGACGCGGCCGAACACGTTGAGATGGGGCGCAATAATGCCGGGGCATCCGCCCGACAACGCGATCGGTACATGCATGGCCTGTTCTTTGGTCCGGCTGCCGTGCTCGACAAAGAACTGGCGCAGCAGGTGATCGATCAGCCGCCGACCGAAATCGTTAACCCCGCCGTTGCCTTCGGTCTTCGCGGCAATGCCGAGGATGTCGTCAGCCCCGAACCCCTCTTCCTTTATGGCCCCTGCCAGACTGGTTGTGTCCATGGCGTCCTTCATCAACACCTTGAGTACCGAAATAGCCATCCGCTGATCCCTCCCTACTTTGAATTCTTGCTGGTGACGCTCAGACGATGCCGGCGCGGCGCAGCCCTGCTATTTCTGCCTTGTCATAGCCCAGTTCGGCAAGGACCAAATCGGTATGCTCGCCGAGCTGCGGTGCGCGATCTCGGATTCCTCCCGGCGTGGCCGATAGTTTGACCGGTGTGTCAGCTACCGGTGCCGGTTTGGCGAGGCCGGGATAATCGATCTGCGGCAGGTAGCCGAGCTTTGCGATGTGGGGATCGTCGAGCGCTTGTTGGGCCGAATAAACCGGACTCGACGGGATCCGCGCCTGCTCGAGAGCGTCAATCACCGCCGCGGTGCTTCGCGACTTGCACCAGTTTGCCATGCGCTCGCTCACCACCCCGCCGTGCTCGGCCCGCGACACATCATCGCCAAACCGCGGATCGTCGATCAGCTCTTGATTACCGGTCAACTCGGCCCACCGCTTAAACATGGCATCGCCGACCGATTGCACGATGATCCAACCATCGGTTGTACCAAACATATCGCTTGGCGCCGACGCGAATCCCCGATTGCCGAGGGCACCGCGGTCGGGCGCAGTGATGGCTTGCTCAACCAAGGCAAAATTGGCGATCGACAGGCCGGTCAGCAGCAGCGACGCATCGACCACTTGCCCGACCCCGGTCTTATCGCGCGCCATCAACGCGGTCACGGTCCCGAAGGCCGAGAGCGAAGCGGTGCAGAAGTCGACATAGGGCACCAGCGAACGGGCCGGCTGCTCGGCCGACCCGGCGAGATGAATGGCCCCACTCATGGCCTGGCCGATCCCGTCGAATCCAAGCTTGTCGCTCAGCGGCCCGCCCTGGCCGAAGGCGGTCACCATCGTCAGAATGATGTCCGGCTTGATCGCGCTTAAGGCCGCATAATCCAGGCCCAACGCCGCCAGCGCCGGTGGTGGTAGATTGGCCACCACCACATCCGCCTTTGCCACCAGGCGCGCCAGCACCGCCCGCCCCTCCGGCCGGGACGGATCCAGCGTCATCCCATGCTTGTTGCGGTTGACCTGCAGAAACAACGCACCTTCGCCGCCGTCCGCGACCGGCACCACATATCGGTCTTCGCCGCCGCCAACTTTTTCGACGCGTATCACACGCGCACCGAAATCGGCCAACAACGCCGCACAGAACGGCCCCGCGACATAGCGCCCAAAATCAATCACCGTAATCCCGTCAAGGACCGGCGTCTCGCGACCGTCGCCAAACTGCTCAGCCATCAACAGCAACCTGTGTCGATGACTCCAGAATAGAAATACTCCGCTGATACGTCCCCTCACCCCACCCCTCTCCCACAAGGGGAGAGGGAGCTAGTCGAGGACGCCGTTGGGTTCCCTCTCCCCTTGTGGGTTCGCGGGGACGACCGTCGCGCCGGTGGCGCGGCGAAAGCGTGCCCAAGTGGGGGTAGGGTGAGGGGTCTTTTTTCATTCAAGCGTCACTCACTAAAGCCCCATCCGTTTAGCGATCACGTTGCGCAGGATGTCGCTGGTGCCGCCGCCGATCGTATGGGCCCGCGCATCGCGGTAGAGGCGTTCCATATCGCCTTCAACGTAGCCGGTTCCCGCCATCACCCGCATGCCGAGATCGGCGCAGCTGACATTGTTCTCGCTGGCGATAACCTTGGCGTTGGTGGTCTCGAGCACCGCATCTTCGCCGGCATCGAGCATGTCGGCCGCGTGAAACGTTGCCAGCCGGGCCGACTCGGTCAACATCTGCAGATCGGCGAGCTTGTGGCTGATCGCCTGATAGCTGGTGATCGGTTGGCCGAATGCCTCACGCTCTTTGGCGAAAGTTGAGGCCACGTCGAGGATTTTGAGGCATTGACCGGCACTCGCGGCCGCGATCAGCAGGCGCTCGATGTTGAGGCTCTGCATCAGCCGATACCAGCCGTCGTTCTCCTCGCCCAACAGGTGATCGGCCGGAACCCGGACGTCGTCGATGAACACCTCGTTGGGTGGACTGGTGCGCGCGCCGAGCGCCGCCATCGGGCGAATGTCCATCCCTGGTGCCCGCGCATCGACCAAAAACAGGCTGATACCGCGACGGCCGGCATCGACATCGGTCTTGGCGGTCACGACCAGGTAGTCGGCGACGTGCGCGTTGGTGGTAAACACCTTCTGCCCGCTCAACACGTAGCCTTCATTATCACGTACCGCGCGGGTTCGAATCGCGGCCGCATCGGAGCCGCTGCTCGGCTCGCTGTAGGAAACCGCCATCCGCACGTCGCCGGCGATCACTTGCGGGATCAGGTCGGCCTTGAGCGTCTCGGATCCGTGGTACTGAACGCTCATGCCGCCATAAATCACCGACGTCATATAGGCCGCGCGCAACCCGTTGTGGTGATAGCTGAGCGCCTCGACGAAAACCGCCAGATCCTTGTGGCTGGCGGCCGCGCCGCCATAGGCTTCGGCAAACGGCAACGCCAGCCAGCCGGCTTCGGCCAGCGCGGCGTAGGCGTCCACCGGATACGCGGCCTCGGCTTCAAGTGTGCGAATGCGATCGTCCGGCAGCGCCCGGCCGAGCAACCCGAGCAGGCTGTCGCGCATCAGCACTTGCTCTTCGCTGAAACCAAATGTCTTGTAAGTCATCGCAACCCTCGTAATGCTCGAAATTAGCATACCAACGCACACCTGCGCGGCCGGTCGTTGTCGGCGGAACACCGGCTAGCTAGTGGATGAAATCCAACATATGGTGCCCATCCACTAGACTGCGCGCAGGGGTGAACATGCTTGCCAACAAATCAACCTACCTGCCGCGCGACAAGCCGGTTGAGCCGATCCGGGTGCTTAAGGAAGACGGCACCCTGGTTGCCGGCGCCAAGCCCGATCTCAGTGACGACGAAGCGCTGGCCGCGCTGCGCCTGATGATGCTGGCCCGCGCCTTCGACAACAAATGCTTCAGCCTCCAACGCCAGGGACGGCTCGGAACCTTCGCGCCGCTGGGTGGCCAGGAAGCATCGGTGCTCGGTCCGGCGTTGGCACTTGAGCCGTCCAGAGACTGGGTCGTGGTGCAATACCGCGAGATGCCGGCCCAGCTCTATCAGGGTATGACGCTCGAACGCCTCGCACTCTACCGCCGCGGCCATCCCTCTGGCCTGCAGGTTCCCGAGGACGTTAATCTCACTGTCCATCAGGTTTCGCTCGGCGCCCAATTGCCGCACGCTGTCGGCCTCGCTTGGGGCTCGAAGCTGCAAGGCAAAGACACCGTCGTGATGACCTATTTCGGCGATGGCGCCTCCTCGGAGGGCGATTTTCACGAAGCCTGCAACCTCGCCGGCGTGGTCAAAGCGCCGGTCATCTTCGTGCTGCAAAACAACGGCTGGGCGATTTCGACGCCACGTGAGATCCAGAGCGCCACCACAGATCTTGCGTCGCGCGCGCCCGGCTATGGATTCCCGGGCTTCGCGGTCGACGGCAACGACCTCTTTGCGCTGCACGGAGTCGCCCGTGAAGCTGTCGCTCGCGCGCGGGCCGGCGAGGGCCCGACGCTGATCGAAACCCGCACCTTTCGCATGTCGCCGCACACCACGGTTGATGATCCCTCCCGCTACGTCGACCCCAAGGAATTGGAAAAGTGGCGCAAGCGGGACCCGATTGATCGGGTTCAGAAATATCTTCGCCGTAAGAAGAAGTGGAGCAAGAAAACCGCCGATCAATGGGACGAAGAGATCGCGGCCGAAGTTGAAGCGGCATTCGTGGCCTCGGAGAGCCACGGGCCGCCAACCCCCGAGGCGGTGTTTGAGCATGTCTATGCCGATCCGCCGCCCTTATTGCAGCGCCAGCGCGCCGCGCGTGGCTTGTAACTGAGCCTCCCATGCCTGACATGCTGGCCGGCAAGGTCGCGCTCGTCACCGGTGCCGGACGTGGGATCGGTCGCGAGATTTCGTTGATGATGGCGGCACACGGCGCCAAGGTCCTGGTCAACGATCTCGGCGGCAGCGAACACGGCGACGGCGCCGATGCGAGTCCGGCTCAGGAAGTGGTCGGCTTGATCGCCGCGGCCGGCGGCGAGGCCACCGCCAACACCGATAGCGTCAGCGAGGCCGGCGCCGCCCAGGCCATGGTCAAACAGGCGCTGGATACGTTCGGGCAGCTCGATTGTGTGGTCAACAATGCCGGTATCCTGCGCGATGCCATCTTCCACAAAATGAGCGAACACGCCTGGGACAGCGTCATCAACGTTCATCTCAAAGGCAGCTTCAACGTATCGAGCGCCGCCGCCAAACATTTCCGCGAACAAGAATCCGGCGCGTTCGTGCACATGACATCGACCTCAGGCTTGATCGGCAATGTCGGCCAGAGCAACTACGCCGCCGCCAAGCTCGGCATTGCCGGCTTGTCGAAGTCGATCGCGCTCGATATGCAGCGCTTCAACGTCCGCTCAAACTGTATTTCGCCAACCGCCTGGACGCGGATGATCGGCACGATTCCAACCGATACCGACAAGCAGAAAGACCGTGTCGACAAACTCAAGCAGATGACACCCGCCAAAATCGCGCCGCTTGCGGTCTATCTCTGCAGCGATGCCGCGAGCAGCGTTACCGGCCAGATCTTCGCGGTGCGCAACAACGAGATTTTCCTGATGAGCCAGTCACGTCCGATCCGCGGCATCCAGGAAAGCCAGGGTTGGACCCCCGAGAGCATCGCCGCCCACGCCATGCCGGCCTTCACCCCTGATTTCTACGACCTCGACGTCACCACCGATGTTTTCGGCTGGGATCCCGTGTGACCAGGCAGAATGCAATAGCATTCTGCCTACCCGGCAGGCGAAACGCGTACGCGTTTCTGCCGAAAGGGCGCCCAAGGCGTTCAGATGCCCGACAGGCGAAACCGGACAAACTCACCCGAGTTTGTCTCCCGGCAGGCGAAACGCCATGGCGTTTCTTCCGAGAGGGAGACAGCGTTTCTGCCGAAAGGGCCGAGGTCGCGCAGCCTTGTCAGAAAATGTCGTGGCATCTCCCCCCTCACCCAACCCTCTCCCCAAAATAGAACTTGGGGCGAGGGCTTAGCCACGCGCACGTTCAGCTCCCTCGCCCACAAGTTCTATTTCGGGGAGAGGGCGGGGGTGAGGGGGTTTGAACTATCTGATGACGCAACTCGGCAACGAAGTGCCGCCACTTATTTGATCCGGGGTATGCCCGGGGTATGTATTGCGAAAGCCGGCGTTGGCTTCGCCAGAAGGTTCACCATGACCCTCGACTACGATCGTCTGCTCAACTGGCCGTTCGACGATATCGAACACAGTTACACCACGTCCGATACGATCCTCTACGCCCTTGGCATCGGGCTCGGCGCAGATCCCCTCGACGAACGCCAGCTCCGTTTCGTCTATGAGGACGGCCTGGCGGCCTTGCCGACGATGTGCGTGGTCCTGGCCTCGCACGGATTTTGGCTCAAGGAGCAGGACACCGGAGTCGATTGGGTGCGCGTCTTGCACGGCGAACAGAGCCTGCACCTGCACCAGCCGATGCCCGCCGCCGGCACCGTGATCAGCCGCATGCGGGTCAGTGACATTGTCGACAAGGGCGCCGATAAGGGCGCGTTGATCTACACCGAGAAGGAACTGATCGACAAATCCAGCGGTGCTGCGATCGCAACCCTCACATCGACCACCTTTGCCCGTGGCGACGGCGGGTTTAGCGGCCCCCAAGATGTCGCAAAAAGCACCAACAACACGCCGGCCGCAAAACCTCACCCAATTCCCGAGCGCGAACCCGACCTCACTTGCGATCTCCCGACGCTGCCGCAGGCGGCGCTGATCTACCGGTTGTCGGGCGACCGCAATCCCCTCCATGCTGATCCTGCTGTAGCGCGCAAGGCCGGCTTCGAGGCGCCGATACTGCACGGCTTGTGCACCCTTGGTGCGGCCGGCCATGCCATCTTGAAAACCTGCTGCGGCTATGATCCAACGCGCTTCAAGAGCCTGCAACTGCGTTTCTCGGCGCCGGTCTACCCCGGTGAAACCATCCGCACGCAGATGTGGCGCGACGATAGCGTGGTTTCGTTCCGCAGCCGGGTGATCGAACGCAACGTGGTGGTGCTTAACAATGGCCGCGCCCAAATCACTCCATAAGTCACTCCGCAAATCACTCAGTAAGTCGCGCTAAAGGTCGCATAGGCCGCCTCAATCGTGTATTTATTCAGCTAATCCGTGGCAACCAAACCAAGAGGACTGTGATGGACGCCCCTGTTAAGCAAGCTCTGCCAATCCCGGAATTCGTCGACGAACTCAACGCGGCGTTGGACGATCCCGTGCGCGACCGCCCCAATCATCCGTTTGTGTTGGCGGTCGAAAACGGCACCGCGACGAAGGATCAAATCGCCGGCTGGCTCAATCAGTTTTCATTGTGGGCCGATCCGACCAACAAGCTGTTTGGCGTGCAGTGGGCCAAGTGCCCCGACGACGACCTGCGCGAGGGCATTCTCGAGAACATGCTCGAAGAGGAATACGGCGAATCGTCGAAAACCTCAGGTCACATGAAGCTGCTCGAATCAACCATCCGCGAACTCGGCTGGAGCGATGAGCGCCGCGCCCAAGACGACATGAAGTTGGAATCATATCTCTTCAAACACTGGGCCGAAGTGGTCATCCGCAACCGCAGCTTCGTCGAAGGCCTGGCGGCGACGTCTTTCGCGGCCGAACGCATCAACCCGTTGGTGTTCGCCAAAATGGAAAAGGGCCTGCGCGCGCATTACGACCTCAGCGAAGAGGCGATGGTCTCGGTCGCCGTGCATGCGTCGGACGTCGAAGAGGAGCACGGCACGCTCGGCCCGGTGGCGATGGAGCGCTATGCGACAACCGCACAAATGCAGGAAGCGGTGCGTTTCGCGGTCATCCACACCGCCGACCTCTACTACAACCAGTACAACATCTGGAAATACTACTAGGCCCAGACCGGCGCCAGGCCGCGTCTCACGTTAGGTAAGGCGCTCCGTGTCGCCCCGCACACGTGATGCGGGGCCCAGGAACACCGGACCTAGCCTGGTTCGCGACGACACCCCCAGCGTCGGTGTTCATGGATCCCAGCTTGCGCCTGCCTGCGCGAAGCCGCTACGGCGAAGGCAGGCTGGGATGACAATCAGAGAATTAGCGAGGGCGCCAGCACGATCGCGGCCCCGCATTCACCGGCGGGGCCGTTTTCGTGCTGTTGCGAGACGCGGCCAGTCATAAAGCACCCGCGGCATCGGCGACGGCTTCGATGGTTTGCGCGATGTCTTCATCGGTCAGCGCCATCGACAGGTAGAGTTTGGACGGCAGCTTCAGGATACCGTTGCGGCGCAAGCTGGCATTAAAGGCCGCAGCTTTCTGCTTATCCGCGCCCGCCGTATCACGGTAGTTCTTCACCGGTAGGTCGGTAAACACCACGTCGAACAGCGTCGCATCGCCGACCACTTGATGGGCGTGCCCGGCTTCGCCAAGCTGCGTTGCCATCGCCCTCATCAAGGCATCGCCGGTGGCATAGAGTTTGTCGTATTGGCCTGGGCGGCGCAGGATTTCCAGCGTCTTCAACCCGGCGACCGCCGCGATCGGGTTGCCGCTGAGCGTCCCCACATGCATCAGGAATCGCTCTTGCCCGACCTTGTCCTTATCGAAATGGGCCATGATGTCGGCCCTACCGGCAACGGCGCTGAGCGCGAACCCACCGCCCACGACTTTGCCGAGCGTGCACACATCGGGCGTCACGCTGTAACGCTCCTGCGCCCCGCCATAGGCCAATCGAAACCCGGTGACCACTTCGTCGAAGATCAGCACGATGCCGTGCTCGCTGCACGCCGCGCGTAAGCCTTCGAGGAAGCCGGGGGTGGGCGGAATGATGCGCTGGAAAGGTTCGACGATAATGCCGGCAATATCGCCCGCGTGCTCGGCGATCAGGGAGTGCACGAAGTCGATGTCGTTGAACGGTGCAATCAGCATCTCGTCGCGCAGGCTCTCGGGGATTCCGGCCGAATCCGGCACGGCAACCGGGAAGTTGACCAGCCCGTCCGGGGCCAGGCTCATTTGTGCCTCCGCCGACATACCGTGATAGCCGCCTTCGAACTTCACGATCTTGTCGTGACCGGTAACCGCACGCGCCAGCCGCATCGCATACATGTCGGCCTCGCCGCCGGTGCTGACAAAACGCACCTGTTCGGCGCAGGCGAGCGCGCCACAAATCTCTTCGGCCAGTTCAATGCCCCAGGCGTTGTTGGCGAAGAAGGTGGTGCCCTTACCAACCTGCTCGCGCACGGCCTCGACGATCTCCGGATGCGCGTGGCCGAGGATCATCGGGCCCGACCCCATCAGGTAGTCGATGTACTCGTTGCCATCTTCGTCCCATACCCGCGCGCCGTGGCCCTCGCGAATAATGATCGCCGGATCGAAATTGCCGAACCCGCCGGCCGGCAGAACGTCGTGCGCGCGCGCAATGAGGTCGTCTTGGCTCATGCCTTTATATAGCTAGCTATGTTTATACACTAGCGCGGCCGCAATCTGCGAGCCCGGAAAGTGCGTGCTAGCTCCCCTTGAAGGCCAACTTGGCCGGTGAGATCAGCACGCCGAACCGCTCGCACCAGATCACCACATGTTTGAAATTTTTAAGCTCGGTACCGGCGGGAACGCGGTAGTTCTGGCCGCCCTTGAACGCGCGCAGCGACCCCAGATCGACATACATGGTCTCGTCGACTGCCGTCGATGGTGTCACATCGTCCAGCGGCACCAGATAGACGTGGAACGCCGGCCCCGGCCCAACCTCGAAGTCCGCGTTGAGGTGGACGACGTCCTCGAACACCGAAACCTTGCCGCTGCCGTAGTGCACGGGATCCGAAGTGTTGGCATGTATAAACCCGCCCTCAGCAACCAGCCGCGCCTCGGCGGCATCAGGTGCGATGTCCGTCCCTTCGATGTCGGCCAGGAAGATGTAGGGGTAGGCGAAAATCCCAATCGCGAAGCCGCCGCCCACGCCGATCGCACCACCAACCACCAATGAGATAATGATTTTCCACATCCACGCCTCCCTCGATTGCGCGCCCGACCGTCCGGGCCGCGCCTATTGTGCCAGGAAGCCACCATCGACGGGCAATATATGGCCGGTCACCATGCGCGACGCCGCGCTCGCAAGATAGATCGCGGCACCGGTGATATCGGCGGGATCGGCCAGCCGGCGCAGCGGCGTCATCGCTTCGATCTGGGCCACCAGTTCGGGCTGGTCGAGCAAGCCGCGAATAAAGTTGGTGCGCACATAGGTCGGGGCGATCGCATTGACGCGGATATCTTCCTCGGCCCATTCGATCGCCAACGCGCGCGTGAGATTAACCACCGCGCCCTTGGTCGCCTGGTAGGAGGCATTCGGATAGAGCCCGCCGCCCGACACGCCCATGATCGAGGCGATATTGACGATTCGCCCGCCGCGTGCAGCGGCGATCATTTGCTTGGCGCCAGTGCGCGCACAAAAGAACAAGCCGGTTAGATTGACATCGACCACCTGCTGCCAATCGTCTGCGCTGACCTCGATCGCCGGTTCACGCACCGCAACACCGGCGCTGTTGACCAGCACATCGAAGCGGCCGAACTGACGGCCGATATCGTTAAACACCTGCTCGATCTCATCCGGCTCGGTGACGTCGAGCGGATAGGCTTCAGCGGTTGCGCCGGCACTGCACAGCGCCGCCGCGGCGGCCCGCGCGCCGTCGCGGTCACGGTCGACCACCGCTACGATCGCGCCAACCCCGGCATAGGCGTTGGCGATCGCCCGGCCTATGCCGTTGGCACCGCCCACGACCACCGCAACCTGATCGTCGAGCCGAAACTCGGCCAAAGGATCTGATGAGGGATCCGACAAAGGATCTGACGAGCGATCCAATAAGGGATTGGTTGCGGCGCTATCAGGTGGATCGGCCATTTGTCGAATTTGTCGAATTGCCGAACGTTCGGGCCAACTGACCCTTAACTAAGTCACCACACGCACGCGGTTGCGCAACGTACCGATGACATCGGCTTCAATCTCGACGACGTCGCCATGTTTCATAAACACCGGCGGCTTGCGTGCAAACCCGACCCCCGACGGCGTGCCCGTCGAAACCACGTCGCCCGGCTCCAGCGTCAGGAAGCGCGAGAGATAAGAAAGGATGTGGGCGCAGTCGAAGATCATGTCGGCCGTGTTTTCTTCCTGCATCACCTTGCCGTTGAGGCGGGTGCGTATCATCAGGGCTTGGGGATCCGGAATTTCATCCGCCGTCACAATGCACGGCCCCATTGGGGTGAACGTGTCGAAGCCCTTGGCGCGGCCGACTTGTCCCTCGGTGAATTGGTGATCCCTGGCCGAAACATCGTTGATCAGGGTGTAGCCGAACACATAGTCGAGCGCGTTGGCACGGGTCACATCGCGCGCGCGCCTGCCCACGACAAACGCGAGCTCGCATTCATAATCGACCCGCTTGGAATCTTTGCGGCGGAATTTGATCGGCTGATTATGTCCGTTGAGACTGCTGGTATATTTGCAGAACGATTGCGGCGCCACCGGCACCGGCAGTCCCGATTCGTCCTGGTGCTTTTTGTAATTGAGCCCTACCGCGATGACCTTTTGCGGCGCGGTTACCGCCGGCCCGTAGCGTCGACCCCGCACCGGAAACGGCTTCGCGATCGGCCGCACGCGCTTGGGGTTGCGTCCGGCATCGAGCATTTCCCGCAGCGGGTCGACGCCCGGCTTTTCGTAGGCGCGGCCGATCGGTTCCGCGATCCCGTCTTTAAGACGAACGAAATAGGCCTTGCCGTTGGCCGCGATGAGCGTTGTAAAGCGCATGACCATGCCCCTTCCCCTGCCGCAGGAGCGATGGTTATATCAGGTCGATCTGCCCGACCCCAGAGCGCGCCCGCGCTGGCTCAGCGCACGCCCTAGGGGGATTGGAATTATGGGCGTTCGCGGCGTTGGGAAAAGCGGGTGCCGATCAGCGCCGAGGCGATATTGGTTTTCTGGATATCGATGGCGCCACCGGCAATGCCCCAACCCCAGGCGTCGCGGAAGCGTTGCTCCATGCCGTAATCCTTGTGGTAGCCGTAGCCACCCATCACCTGCAGGGCATCGCCGGTCACCTCGCGCACCATCTCATTGGCGAAGCATTTGGCAATGCTCGAATCCTTGATCGATGGAAATCCCCGCGAGGCGTTTTCGATCGCCCGGTAGATCAACAACCGCGAGGCTTCGATCTTCATCGCCATATTGGCAAGCTTGAGTTGCACCGCCTGGAACTCAACGATCGGCCGGCCGAACTGTTCGCGCTCCTGAACGTACTCGATCGCATGGTCGAGCGCGGATTGGGCAATCGACAGTGACATCGTCGCATTGCCGCAGCGCTCGAGGTCGAACGCTTCCATCAGCAGTTTAAAGCCGCCGGCACCGACCACCAGGTCGTCAGCCCCGACCGTCACGTTGTCGAAATAGATATCCGCGCTGGGGATGCCGCGAAACCCCATCAACTGCTCTTGCGCGCCAAACGAAAGCCCGGCCTTATCGCTATCGACGAACACCGCGCCGATACCCTTGGCACCGGGTTCATCCGAGAGGCGGCAGTAGACGAGATAGCCATCGGCGTGGCCGGCGCCGCTGCACCACCGTTTCTGCCCGTTGATCCGAATGGTATCGCCGAGGATTTCGCCGCGGGTTTTGAGATCGGTCAAGGCCGAACCGGCGCCGGGCTCCGACATCGCAATCGCAACGATCGATCGGCCGCGACAGATGCGCTGCAGGATTCGCTGCTTGAGGGCCTCGGTGCCGAACCGCTCGATCGCTCGCGCCGGTCCGAAGCAGCTTTCGAATACCGGAAACGCCACCGCCGGCGACACTTTGGCAAATTCTTCGAGGATCACCACCGCCGTCAAATCGTCGAGGCCGAGACCGCCATACTCGGTCGCGACGTTGACGCCGAGAAATCCGTACTCGCCCATGCGCATGCGATCATCGAACACAACCGGCGAATTATCGTTCTCGAGCCCCTTGGCCTTGGGGCCCATTTCCTTGGTTGCAAAGTCATGCGCGGCCTCGCGCAATGCCTTCTGTTCGTCGGTCAACGAAAAGTCCACAACGCCCCTTCAAAATCAGCACCCGTGGCCGCGGGCATAGTAAGGGAAAGGATTACCCCGCACGACTCTCCGGAGCTCACTAACCGCATCCCCTGAAGCTGCATCAGTTTCCCGACTGCAAATCCCTTCTCCTTCGGGGTTCGCGGGGTCGACCGTCGCGCCAGTGGCGCGGCTATGAAAGCGTGCCCGCGTGGGGCTAGGGTGAGGGGCGAAAATGGGTGTGAGGGTTTTGTCGCGCGCGCGACCCGGCTCCTTTTGCGTCCCCTTAGCAATTCGCGAACCCCAAAAGGGGCGAGGGCTTTTCTCGTGCGAGTGGCTAGCTCTCTCGCCGTTGGAGGTTCGCGGGGACGACCGTCGCGCCGGTGGTGCGGCGACAGCGTGCCCGCGTGGGGCGGGGTGAGGGGCGAAAAATGAGGCGAACGCAGGACGGTTAATCGACGCCAACCTCACCCAAGTTGATAGAGCTCGGCCACATTCCCGCCAACGATGCGCGCTTGATCCGCTGCCGACTGCGATCCGAACATCTCGGCCGTGCGGTCGTGCGCATCGAGCCCGATCGAGCGGATGTGGGGAAAGTCCGAGCCCCAGGTCACGCGATTGACGCCTACGATCGGAATGACGATGTCACGGGCATCGTCGTCGATCATCCCGTGCCACACATGCATACGCATATAGTCGCTGGCTCGGTGTTGGAGCGTCGGCATCTTGATCACGTCGCTGAAGTCGGTCTGCATCTGATCGATTCGGTTGACAAAAGGCAGCACCCAGCCGAGCTCGAATTCGCCGGTCGTCAGCTTGAGTTTGGGGAACCGGTCGAAGATCCCGCCAAAGATGAAATCGTTGGCCAGCACATGGCGGATTTCGTCGTAGGCATCGAGGAACTTGCCTGGGGCTTCGGCGTATTCGTCCTCGGTTTCGGCATAAGAGATCGGGTCGAGCACGCGCCCGGTGAGAATGTGCATCGTCAGCGGCAGCTCGAGTTCTCCCACCGTCGCCCACAGCTTGTCGTAGCTCTTGTCGCGAAACGGCGGACACCCCTCGGGCGGCACCGTGTTGATCATGGCGCCACGGAAGCCGAGCTTGCGCACCCGCTGCAATTCGTTGACCGCCCAATCGACGTCGTGCGTAGGCACCACCGCAATGCCGATCAACCGGTTCGGATCGGGTGCGCAATAGTCCGCCATGTAGTCGTTGTAGACGGCGGCGCTGGCATTGCGAATTTCGAGATCCGGCGATTGCATGATGCAGCCCATGGTGGTCGGGTTGATGATCTCGGCGTCGAGCCCGGCATCGCGTTGAAACTGGAGGCGAACGTGCGGGTCGGTGCCGGCGTCGCGCGTCCCGGGCCGGTTCTTTTTGGCCTCGGCTATGATCTTCTCCATGACAACCATGAGCCCGCCGCCAACGTCGAAATACTTGCCCTTGCGGCCTTCGCGCTCGCCGACCATGCGTGGCGTGCGGTCGCCAAAACGATCGCCGATCGCTTTCTCCCACAAATCTGCCGGCTCGGTGACGTGCGAGTCGCTCGAAATCAGCCGCTCATAGTGCCGCTTGATCGGCATCATGTTTCTCCCATCGTCACGCGGCGTGGAAAACCGCGACCGATCTTAGTGCCTCGCGCGAGGCGGCGGCAATGGTGTCACTGCCAACCCCGTAGCCAGTGTCGGGCGGGGTCCGGCTGGGGTATCGACTCTGTAAATCACCTCGCCTATACCGGCGTAACCATGCCGATCGATCCCCGCCCAACTGTCGCTTCTCCCGACGATGATCCTTACATCTGGCTTGAGGAGATCGACGGCGACGATGCGCTCGCTTGGGTCGCCCAGCAAAACAAGGAGACGCTCTCCCGCTTCGGCGGGCGCACTTACCAATCGGAACGAGAGGCCCTGCGAGAGATTTTTGATCGACCCGACAACCTGCCGGTCATCGCGCGGCGCGGTCCGCACATCTACAATTATTGGAAGGACGCCAACAATCCTCGCGGCCTCTGGCGGCGCACGACCTTGCCTGAGTTTCGTACCGACCACCCCCGCTGGGACGTGGTCCTGGATCTCGATGACCTGGCCCGCCAAGAGAATGAAGACTGGATCTGGAGCGGGCCCACCACCCTGCCCGGCAGCCACGACCGTTCCATCATCAGTCTTTCGCGCGGCGGCAGCGACGCCGTGGTTCTCCGTGAGTTCGATGTCGCCGCCAAAACGTTCGTCACCGATGGCTTTGCTGTCCCTGAGGCCAAGGGCGATATCGTTTGGCTTGATAAAAATACCGTGTTGCTGTCGAGCGCGTTCGGCAGCGGCATGGCAACCGCGAGCGGCTACAGCAGGACAGTGCGTCTTTGGCACCGCGGCACCGATGTTAACGATGCGCCGGTAATCTTCGAGACCGCGCACGTGAGCGTTCACGCAATGGGCGCGATCGATCGGACATCGCCTGACCCCCAGATTTGGTTCCTCGAACGCCCCGGTTTCTTTGAAACGACGGTTTGGTTCGGAGACCGGAGCGGTGCCAAACAGAAGCTCGACCTGCCTGATGACGCTTGGAAAAGTTTCCAACGCGGCTGGCTGGCGGTGAAGACGCGCACGCCCTGGACCGTTGGCGGTACCACTCACCGCGCTGATACCGTACTGGGAATCGGGCTCGACGCGTACATCGCCGGCGATCGCGATTTATCGGTGCTGTTCGAGACAGCCGAGCGGGTTGTGCTGCGGAATTTCTTTTGGTGCGGTGGCCGCCTGGTCCTGTCAATCCTCGATGACCTAAGTCCGGTCTTCGAAGCTTGGACGCCCGCACCCGGCGAGTGGGAACGATCACAACTGCCACGTCTCCCCGATCTCTCAAAGTTCGGCGTCGTCCATGCGTGGCCGATGGACGTTGAGGCGTCCGAGTCCAACGGGGGTCTATTGGTTCATGCACAAGACCCCGTCACGCCACCGGCGATGCTGATGATCGAGGCGGGCTCCGCGCCAACGGTTCTCAAGCGAGCACCGAATGTCTTCAATACTGCCGGCCTCGAAGTATCGCGGCACGAGGCAATCTCAATCGATGGCGAGCGAATCCCCTACACGCAAGTCGGGCCCAAGGGTCTTAGAGGCCAACCCGAAACTAGTTGAGTGATTTCAGTCGGTTGTGGCTTACTCGGTTGTGTCAAAGCAAACGAGGAGGCACAACATGTGGACCGAAATCACTCGCCCGAATTATGAGCGCCGTGGCGGGCGCTACGCAAGCGACCTGACGGATCGAGAGTGGGCGTTGATCGCGCCGCTCATGCCGCCGCGCAAGAAGATCGGCCGGCCGAGGACGACGGACCTGCGCCATGTCATGGATGCGGTCATGTACATGGCCTCGACGGGCTGCCAGTGGGCGATGTTGCCGAACGACTTCCCTCCGCCTTCCACGGTCCAGCGCTATTTCTACGACTGGCGCTCCAACGGCCTGCTGGAGAGCATCAACCATCACCTGGTCATGGCGGCCCGGGAGCTGGAAGGACGCGAGGCCGGCCCGAGCGCCGGGGTGATCGACAGCCAGAGCGTGAAAACCACGGAAAGCGGTGGTGTTCGGGGCTATGACGCGGGCAAGAAGATCAAGGGCCGCAAGCGTCACATCGTCACCGATACACTCGGCCTGCTGGTCGGCCTGATCGTGCACGCAGCCGATATCCAGGACCGCGACGGCGCGCCCGAGGTCCTCAAATCGATCCGTCATCGCTTCCCCCGGCTGCGTCACCTCTTCGCCGACGCCGCCTACGCGGGACCGAAACTCGAGGGCGCCCTTGAGGACATCGGCCGCTGGAAGCTCGAGATCATCAAGCGCTCAGACACCGCCCAGGGCTTCGAGCTCCTGCCCAGACGATGGGTCGTCGAGAGGACCTTCGCCTGGCTCAACCGATGCCGTCGACTGGCCAAGGATTGGGAGAAATCAATCGCCTCCGCACAGGCATGGATTCTTGTCGCCAACATCCGACTCCTCACAAGGCGGCTCGCAAGGTACTGTTATCAAACATAGAGTTTCGAGTCGGACTCTTACGGGCGACGCTCCTGTACACCTATCCGGCTACGGCGGGTTTCAGATTTCGCGATTACCGGAGTATCGCCCAGCCATCGGCAAGCTTTGGCTCGAGCCCGGTGGAACCGCAGTTGTCGCCAACATCAGAGGCGGCGGTGAATTCGGCAGCCGGTGGCACGAGGCTGGGCGTCTCGCGGGTAAGCGGACGTCGCACGACGACTTCGCCGCCGTCGCCGCCGATCTCGTCGCGCGTGGTGTCACCAAGCCTGAGAGGCCAACCCGAAACTAGTTGAGTGATTTCAGTCGGTTGTGGCTTACTCGGTTGTGTCAAAGCAAACGAGGAGGCACAACATGTGGACCGAAATCACTCGCCCGAATTATGAGCGCCGTGGCGGGCGCTACGCAAGCGACCTGACGGATCGAGAGTGGGCGTTGATCGCGCCGCTCATGCCGCCGCGCAAGAAGATCGGCCGGCCGAGGACGACGGACCTGCGCCATGTCATGGATGCGGTCATGTACATGGCCTCGACGGGCTGCCAGTGGGCGATGTTGCCGAACGACTTCCCTCCGCCTTCCACGGTCCAGCGCTATTTCTACGACTGGCGCTCCAACGGCCTGCTGGAGAGCATCAACCATCACCTGGTCATGGCGGCCCGGGAGCTGGAAGGACGCGAGGCCGGCCCGAGCGCCGGGGTGATCGACAGCCAGAGCGTGAAAACCACGGAAAGCGGTGGTGTTCGGGGCTATGACGCGGGCAAGAAGATCAAGGGCCGCAAGCGTCACATCGTCACCGATACACTCGGCCTGCTGGTCGGCCTGATCGTGCACGCAGCCGATATCCAGGACCGCGACGGCGCGCCCGAGGTCCTCAAATCGATCCGTCATCGCTTCCCCCGGCTGCGTCACCTCTTCGCCGACGCCGCCTACGCGGGACCGAAACTCGAGGGCGCCCTTGAGGTCATCGGCCGCTGGAAGCTCGAGATCATCAAGCGCTCAGACACCGCCCAGGGCTTCGAGCTCCTGCCCAGACGATGGGTCGTCGAGAGGACCTTCGCCTGGCTCAACCGATGCCGTCGACTGGCCAAGGATTGGGAGAAATCAATCGCCTCCGCACAGGCATGGATTCTTGTCGCCAACATCCGACTCCTCACAAGGCGGCTCGCAAGGTACTGTTATCAAACATAGAGTTTCGAGTCGGACTCTCAGAGGCACGTACATCGCAACTTCTGGTCGGAAGTTACGTGCGACACCTGCGAGATTTAGATGCGGAGTGGCAGGACCAATTGGGGGTCGCGACGATTGATACGCCGGTGTTCATGAGCCTGGCTCAAATTGAACTCGCCGAGCTGGTTGGGCTGCCGATCCCGGGGGGGAAAATAGACAACGTAAAAGCCTACTTCACCGGTCCGCGCGTTTCTGCAAGCGAATTCTCAATCAGGAAGTATTTTATCATGGACAAGCACGGCCTCGAACACGGGTGCTTCAATACAAAATTCAATATTGAAAAGGATAATGACGTCCACGTCTTCTTTGGTTTGTTGGACAAAGACTTAGAGAACTTCAAAGCAAGATGGAGTGAGGATGACGACATAGAAGTCAGGATTATCTGATTTCTAGAGTTCCTATTTGTCGAACTTTGCGTCATCCATGCTGCATTGCGTTAAGTCTATGTTGGACAAATCAACACCACTCAGATCCGCATTATCGAAATTGGTTTTCTGAATTCTGCCGGTTCCCTGTCCTTTTTCGTCCTTTATTTCCAATGATTTGAGAATCACCCCGGTTAGGTCGGCATTTGCGAGGTTGGCTCGCGTAAGCGTGGTCCCAAAGAGAGCCGCTTTGCTGAGATTTACGCTCTGCATGTCAGCTTTGCTCAAATCACACAGCATGAGAATGCAACCGGAGAGATTGGCACCCTTCAGCCTCGCTTCTCTCAGCATTAAAGCACTCAGGTTGCGCCCTGAGAGATCAACGCCGCTCAAGTCGGCCCCTACCAACATGCCTCGCTGGCCATCTGTTCCATTCGAATCGACCCATTGCTCATGCATGTCGAAAACTCTGCGAACGGGCGCGGGCAGGTCCCCAAGTTTTCGCGTAATTTTCGTGTCGACAATGCACTTGCTTAGATCGAAGCCGCGGAAGTTTGCGCCATCCAATGCAGCGTTTTCAAAGCTTGTATTCGTGGATATGGCCTCATTGAAGTTCGCTTCGTTCAGCTTGGCATTCCGGAAACTTGCGTTGATAAGCTTGGCGCCCGATAAGTTGGCCCCACTTAAATCGGCATCCGAGAAATCAGTGTCCGCGAGGTTGGAACCCATAAGCTTCGCACCCTCGAGGTTGGCGCCGACAAAGCTCGTTCCTTGCAAATTTGCACCCGACAATTGAGCGCGAGCCATAACCGCAAAGTCAAAGCTGCACTCGGAGATCTCCGAAGCCTTTCGACCGAGAACTCCATTATCCGTTAGAATCGTACCGCCGCGAAAATCGACATCGCTCAGATTAGCATGGTCCAAGTTTGCCCCTGACAGCGAGACGCCTTTCATGACTGCCTTACTGAGATTGGTGTAACTAAGATCGGCCGATGTCAGATTAGCGGCGAAATCAACTTCGGTAAGGTCGGATTTTCTGAAGACGGTGCCCGTGCAGTTTGCCCCAACCATGGACACCTGCTTCAGATTCTTCTTGGTCAGATTCTGGGACGAAAGGTCTCGCTTTGAGAAATCAGCTTTTTTCCCAGCCTTTCCGTTCAACCAAAGTTCATGGGCTTTTAGTGTCTCTAAGACCGGGTCGACGTCGCTCATGATCTGCCTCTTACGAGACTGCCCGATTTCCCTGTGGCCAGCACTCCTCTTGACGGTGCCGGCATTGGTCGATTGTTACGATACCGATCGCATAGGTCGTGTCCCAGGACGTGGTGTAGGAGTTGTTGGAGCCTCTGTTAGCTGTGGGTAGGCGGCTTGCCGTAGCGACCGCCGAGAGTCTGGCGTAGGCAAGCCGGCTATCCACAGCGGAGGCCATCGCGGTTCCGGTTTAGGGTTGGGCTAGTGCAAACCAACCTGACCCGAAGGAGAACCACGATGACCCAGGACATGATGACCCTGCGCGCGCTTTTGGAGAAGAGCTCCGATGCCGATCTGCTTCGCGAGATGATCGGCTTCACGGCCGAGCGGCTGATGGCACTGGAGGTCGAGGGCCTGACCGGCGCCGCTCACGGCGAGCGCTCGGCGGATCGTATCACCCACCGCAACGGCTACCGCGACCGGTCCTGGGAGACGCGGGCCGGCACGGTCGAGCTGAAGATCCCGAAGCTGAGGAAGGGGAGCTACTTCCCGGGCTTCCTGGAGCCGCGGCGGATGGCCGAGAAGGCGCTGGCTGCGGTGATCCAGGAGGCCTACATCCAGGGCGTGTCGACCCGCTCGGTCGACGACCTGGTGCAGGCCATGGGCATGTCGGGCGTCTCCAAGAGCCAGGTCTCCAGGCTGTGCGGCGAGATCGACGATAAGGTCAACGGCTTCCTCGATCGATCGCTGGAGGGCGACTGGCCCTATCTGTGGCTCGACGCAACCTATGTAAAGGTGCGCGAGGCCGGGCGCATCGTCTCGGTCGCGGTGACCGTGGCTGTGGCCGTCAACGACCAGGGCCGCCGCGAGGTCCTGGGCATGGCGATCGGCGCGTCTGAGGCCGAGGCCTTCTGGACCGAGTTCCTGCGCTCGCTGGCCCGGCGCGGGCTGCGCGGCGTGAAGCTGGTGATCTCCGACGACCACAAGGGCCTGAAGGCCGCCGCGACCCGGATCCTCGGCGCCACATGGCAGCGCTGCCGCGTGCACTTCGCCCGCAACCTGCTGGCCCATGCCGGCCGCCAGGGCCGGCGCGTCGTCTCCGCCTTCGTCGCCACCGCCTTCGCCCAGGAGGACGCCGACAGCGCGAAGGTCCAGTGGCGCCAGGTCGCCGACCAGCTCAGGCTCAAGGTGCCCAAGCTGGCAGTTCTCATGGACGAAGCCGAGCACGACGTCCTCGCCTACATGAGCTTCCCCAGGGAGCACCGCCAGAAATTGCACTCCACAAACCCGATCGAACGGCTCCATGCCGAGGTCAAGCGTCGCACCAACGTCGTCGGTATCTTTCCCAACGAAGCCGCCATCACACGGCTCGTCGGCGCCATCCTTCTCGAGCAGAACGACGAGTGGGCCGTCTCAAGGAGATACATGACGCTGGAATCCATCGCTCCGCTGAGCGATGATGTCCCCATCACGCTGCCCACCGTGGCAGCCTGAACGTCCCGGCCCTACCCGCCGGGAGCAGCGTAGAGCGCAACGCTCTTACACCACTCCGCGGGACACGATCATCGCATACGCCATTCGTTCGCGATCAGCACCTAACGATATACTATGTGTGGGCGCGATATTATTGGGGGTTACCCCCGGAATTTGGGTCGCGACCCGTAGGTAATAATCGATGAACACAGAAGACAATGCGGAGCGGCGCGCCTACATCCGCTGGTCGGTGGGCGCGCCGGTCGTTGTCGTGCTACGCAGCGGGTCCATCGATTGCCGGCTCAAGGATATTTCGGCTGGAGGAGCAGCGGTAGACATCGAGTTGCCGGAAGCGATTGGCGAGCCCGCTTCCCTAAAGATCTCGCCAACGCTGTCGATCGCGTCGAGAATAGCCCGGGTCATGCGTTATGGATCCGGGCTGGAATTCCTGATCGATGACGCGCTGAAGCGGGAGTTCACCGAGTACATCATCAACGGTATCGATCCATCGGATTGGTAGCGACGCTGCTCGTATCGATGTCATCAAGGCACGTCATAGAGATGCCTCAAGCAACAATGCACATACCGTGTCGGTGCGGGACGAGTTCGTCTATACCCATAAGTGGCAGGATGGCGATGCGGTGTTGTTGGACAATGCCTGCACCATGTATCGGCGTGAACCGTTCGATGGCGACAAGTGCGTCTTGCTGTGCCGCGATCGGGTGCGGTTGCTTTGTTAACGCCGATGCACGGGCGTTAACAGCCCGTTGATTAAGTTGGCGCCGTCTGATTCTCTGGTTCCCTGATTTGCAGGGGGATTTGCCGATGGCGATGGGACGGCAGAAGGATGGTCAGGGGGACCTGATGGTGAGCTGGTCGGAGATGCCGCGCTCTCCGGGTCATGTGTTTTATGACCGCTTGCAGTCGGTGCTGATCGGGGGCGGCTTCGACGCCTTTGCCGAGGCGAGCTGCCGGCCTTATTACGCGGCCCGGATGGGCGCGCCCTCGGTGCCGCCCGGGCGCTATTTCCGGATGCACCTGGTGGGCTACTTCGAGGGCATCGACAGCGAGCGCGGTCTGGAGTGGCGCTGCTCGGACTCGCTTTCGCTGCGGGCGTTCCTGCGACTGGGGAGCCGTGATCGGGTACCGGACCATTCCTGGCTGTCACGGAGCCGCACGCGCCTGCCCCATGAAGTCCACGCGGCGGTCTTCGACTGGGTTCTGGTGCTGATCGCCGAGGCGGGGCTGATCAAGGGCGAGCGCATCGGCGTCGATGCCTCGACCATGGAGGCCAACGCGGCGCTGCGGAACATCGTGCGGCGCGACAACGGCGAAGGCTACCGGGAGATGCTGGAGTGCCTGGCCCGGGAAAGCGGGGTCGAGACACCCACGGCCGAGAACCTGGCGCGTCTGGACCGGAAGCGCAAGGGCAAGAAGCTTTCCAACACGGATTGGGTTTCGAAGAGCGACCCCGAGGCCAAGATCGCCAAGATGAAGGACGGCACGACGCATCTGGCCTACAAGCCCGAGCACGCGGTGGATCTGGACACCGGCGCGGTGGTGGCGGCCGAGCTGCACCCGGCCGATGAGGGCGACACCACGACGCTTTCCAAGACCCTGGCGAAGGCCGAGGCAAACCTCGAGGCGGTGGATGCGGCACCGACGTCGGAGGACCCGGCCGAATGTGTCGCCGACAAAGGTTATCACTCACGGGCGGTCTTGAGGGCTCTGAACGACAGTCCCTGGAAGACCCGGATCGCGGCGCCCAAGCAGACCGGCTTTTCGCGCTGGCACGGTGATGAGGCGGCGCGGCGCGCGGTCACCAACAACCGTGCGCGGCTCAAGTCCGGGGTCGCCCGCGAGGCCTTCAAGCTGCGCGCCGAGATCGTCGAGCGCTGCTTTGCCCACAACCTCGATCGTGGCGGCATGCGACGAACCTGGCTGCGCGGGCGAGAGAATGTGCACAAGCGATACCTGCTCCACGTCGCCGGCCACAATCTATCGTTACTGATGCGCCAGCTCATCGGCGCCGGCACCCCGCGGGAGGCCGTGGCGGGCGGATATGGCGGTATTTTCGTTCTGCTCAGGCCCACCGGGGCCATGCTGGTGGCACGGGGGGTCCCGCAAAGCGGCCAGACGGCTTTCGCCGCCGTATTCCTCATCTGGGAGTGAGAGCCGGAAAAAGCCACTTAATCAACGGGCTGCTAACCAAAATATTTGTGAATTTCCGGTGCTTTTACCTGTTCCGAGTGATGGAAATCACATATCGCAGCGGGATTGTTAGGGTAAAAACCCTCGAATTTTTAGTATTCGCGCCAATAGAAACGCGGCCCGAAAAACCGCATATTCTTAGGCACATATCCTCCTCCTACGCTTATCTCCTCCCAGACGATAAGTCGCAAAAGACCGGTCCCGCCACCAAGTGGCGGGACCTTTGCTTTTCGGCGTCGAACGGCCCGGCTCTACTGATCGCGGACGATGTCGATGCTGGCGCCGGCTGCCAATGACTTAAGCTCTCCGGCGAGACGGTGCCCTTTGAATAGGTTGGCGTCCGCGAGCTCGGCGCAGCAAATCGATGTCGTATCACCGTGCTGATCGAGAATTGCGACCGCGACAGAGTCCGGCGCGCGGGGTACGGCAATGAGTGAGGACGCGCCGGCGCGAAGCAATGCCACGAATGACTGATGGGCGCCCGCCTCTTCGCCGACAACCAGAATGATCGCGTTGGTATCGCTATCGAGTTCGCCAACCCTGGATTCGTCAACAACAATCGCTTTGGCTTCGCGAAACGCGTCGCCAGCTTCCAGACCCCCATCGTCTCCCTCAATAACGGGGACGGCACCAATCTTCATTGCCCCAAGAACGGCGGCGAAATAAGCGGGCGAGGGACGAACCCGTACCAGGATGCGGTCATCAGCCCCCAGCCCAAGGTCGCGAAATACGTTGCCGGCGCGATTGGTCAGGGCCGCGAGATCATTAAACGAATAACGGGACTCACCGTATTTGAGCGCGGGCCGCTCGCCGCGGTTGGCGGCAATGTGCTGATCGACCAGCGTCGCACAAGGGTTGGTGGCGGGATCGCTCATGACCCCTAACTCCCGGACGTCGCAACCGTGGCCGGCGCCGCTTGCGGTTGCTGCAGGCCATAACGCTCGACCCAGACCCGCTTCACATCTTCTTCCTTTATCCCCTCATTGAACACATAGGCGGGCGACAGAACCGCGAGCGCTTCCTCGACGTGTATTTTCACGACCGCATTGACCGGATATTGTGGACCCTCGCGAGTCCACAGGTCTTCCGCAACCAGTTGGTAGATGTCGTCACCTTTCTCGATGATCTCGGCGACGCCCTTGAACCGATAGCCGCGGCGCAAGAACGGATCGACTATGTTGATCTCGATGTGTGGGTTTTGCTTGAGGTTGCGCATCGTATTGGGTGAGGCGATATCGGCGAACGCCAACGTCTCGTCGTCGACGGCCTTGAGCGATCCCTTGGGCGATAGATTGGGTTTACCATCCGGGGTTACGGTCGCGGCGAAGCACAATCGAAGTCGCACGATCATGTCCTTCATATCGTCAGTGAGTTTCGCCATATCGTCGCTCCTTCCATCCACTAGATATCCAGCTTGAAGCTTTCTTTGGTATCGCGATGCGGGACGAACTTTTTCGTAACGGCCCTGATATTGTCGGCGCCGCGAGGCTCTTCGAAAATCAGATTGCGCTGGGCGGCGAGCAGGGGAAAGTCCTGCACGGTCAGAATGATGGCCTGTTTATCGCCATCGTTTACGTGCTGGTGAAAGGTCCAGGGCGGGCACAGCCAGGTATCGCCCCGCTTCCACTCGATCTTGGTCGGTTCGTCCTCGTCCTCGTTCTGCATGACGTCGAACCCGACGCCCTCGATCGCGTGATAGATGGCAAACGAGTTGTGACGATGGGGTTTCATCGCCTCGCCGGCGTTGAGGATGGTCATGCCGATCAACGCGCCCGGCGCGGTACCCATCATTTCTTCGGTGTCATCGTTGACGAGGATGATGAAACGCCGATCGGCGCCGGGGATCGGATCGGTCGCGATCTCTTGCAACCGGGCGTGGCAATCCTCCCAGTTCCAACGCGCCGGACGGATCGGGCCGCGCACTGCTTTGGGATACCACTCATCGTCGGCTAGCAGACTGGTGTGGTCGAACTTCTCACCGAGTTTTCGGACATTGACTCGCTTACCCTCGAGGACCTTCGCGGCATCTTCGATCGCCATGGTGGGGCTCCTTCCCGTGATGTACGCCGGTAGGCGCTGCATTAGTTGGGAAGGAGTATAACGCGGCTAGTGCACCGATATTGCTCAAACGTAAGCCGCTACCACAATCGTACACGGCTGGCGAAGCTCTGTGTTTGTAGGCCCAGCATCAAGTGCGGGTCGACACCCCCATTGGCTTGATACCACCCCTCACCTTAACCCCACTTGGGCACGCTTTCGCCGCGCCTCTGGCGCGACGGTCGCCCCCGCGAACCCGCACGGAGAGGGAATCCTGGCGCGCACGCCGCCCTTTCGCTGGAATGCTTCGCAGTTCCTAGACTGTCGGGTGGCTAGAACGCTGTTCGCGCACGCCGCCCTTTCGCTGGACTGCTTCGCAGTTCCAGACTGTCGGGTGGCTAGAACGCTGTTCGCGCACGCCGCGCTTTCGCTGGAATGCTTCGCAGTTCCAGACTGTCGGGTGGCTAGAACGCTGTTCGCGCGCGCCGCCCTTTCGCTGGAATGCTTCGCAGTTCCAACTGTCGGGTGGCTAGAACGCTGTTTGCGCGCGCCGCCCTTTCGCTGGAATGCTTCGCAGTTCCAACTGTCGGGTGGCTAGAACGCTGTCGCGTTCTAGCCGAGTTAGTGGCGCACCCGCGCGGGCGGTGTGGGGACGTCTTCGGGCGTTTCGCAACCGCTCGGACAGCAGCGTCCCGGCTGCTTGGTCCGGCTGGATGCGCCGCTCTCGTCGGTGAGGACCCCGCGATCCAACAGTTTCTCGACGAGGTCGACCTTGTCCTGGATCGGGTAGCTGCGGTAAATCTCCAGGCCCATGGCAGCCGGCGATCCACCGCCATGCAGGCTGATGGTCGAGTACCAGCCGGCGGTGCTCGAGGCCGTGAGGTCTTCGATAAAACGGGCCACTTCGGCACGTTGCTTGTAAGGGACATCGTCGCGCCCGCGCAGCACGTCGGCCAAGCTACCGGCGGTTTCGGGGTTGTGGTCTTCGTCGGGGCCCGGCAAAGAGACGATGAGTCCGCCGGAGACTTCGTGAGCAATGCGATGCATGTCATAGATCTGGGTTGCCAGCATCAATTTGCCGACATTGGAAAACACCCGCTCGGGCTCCCAAGCTCCGGATGGATCCTGCTCACCGTAAACCGAGGCGGCCACGCCGCACGCATAAATGCCCTCGACGATCTTGATCAGTTCGACCATGCGGTCGCGAAGGTGGGAAGTTTTCTCAACATCAAGACCGTTTGCTTCACTCATCAGCACGCCGGCCCCAATCAACAGATCTCCGAATCCGGCCCGCGCCCCGATACAGGTGTGGCGATGGTGGGTGGCATAGGACTGGGTCAGAAACTGGGAATGATCCCACTCGCCGGCGAGGAAAACATGCTCCCAGGGGACGAACACATCCTCGAAGGTGGCAACGCCGAGCGCCTGGCCATATTTGCCGCTGAATTTGGCGGCGCTTTCGCCGGGGCGACCGGCCGGGCGTGCGATAATTGTTAAGCCCTCGACGTCGATCGGGACCACACAGCAGACCGCGAAATCGGCATCGGCCTCGGTCATGTTGCGGGAGGGCATGACCAGCAGACCGTGCATGTAGGGCGCACCGGTGATGATCGCTTTGCAGCCGGACAGCACGATCCCGTCGGGTCGGCGCTGCTTGATGTGCACGAAGGTGTCCGGATTGGTTTGCTCGTGGGGTCGTTTGGAACGGTCGCCCTTGGCATCGGTCATCGCAACGCCAAGCACCAGATCTTCGTCTTGCACCTGATGCATATAATCGACCAGACGCTCGTGATAGTTGGTGCCTTTGTCGGCATCCAGACGATGGGTCGCCTGGTAAATCGCGTTAAGCGCGTCCTGGGTCAGGTAACGTTGGGCACAGCCGGTGTATTGGCAAACCAAACGCACGGCTTCGAGTTTGTTCAGGAGATCGCGGGTCGATCGATTGATATGGTTGAAGCGATTGACCTCGCGGCCGGTGCTTTCCTCGGTCGCCACCATCAGTGGCTGATATAGCGTTTCCAGCGCGTAGTCGTAAGTGAGGCCAATCGCCGCAACACCCGGCGCCAGCAACGGCTCATCGGCAACCGATTCAATCCGATCACCGTTGATGAACACGCGCGGCGACATCGCCCGCAGTGACTCTCGGTAAGCCTCGCCCGTCATCAGCATGACGTAAACTCCCAGTCGCTCGATGGCGCCGTCCCACGTGCGGGGCCGCACGTGGGATCGGCCGCCTGGATCGCATTGTTATCGTATAGGCTGTGAGCCATAGCAAGTGCGCGGTTTGTCCTTCCCCCACGCGACGATTTTGCTAATCTCCGCCCGCCCGCGCGCTGAAATACCTCCATGTTTAAGACCACGGGGCTGCAACCTCTGGGTTTCAACGGATTGGATTTGATGATGGCTGAGACCCAAACCGCGCCGCTGGAAGGCATTCGTGTTCTCGATTGCGCGACTTTTATAGCGGCACCCTACTGCGCCACCATGCTGGCGGAATTCGGTGCCGAGGTTATCAAGGTCGAACTGCCCGGTGTTGGTGATCCAATCCGTAAATTTGGCACTCCGACGGAATGCGGCGATTCACTGGTCTGGCTCAGTGAAGGCCGTAATAAGAAGTCGCTCACGCTGGATTTGCGTAAGCCTGAGGGCGCGCAGATCTTTAAGGATCTCGCGGCCCGCTCGGACATCATCTGCGAGAATTTTCAGCCCGGGACGCTCGAACGGTGGGGGGTCGGCTGGGATGTCCTGCACGCCCTCAACGCGCGGCTGATTATGATGCGGGTCTCGGCCTATGGACAAACCGGACCCTATCGTGACCGTCCCGGATTTGGCCGCATCGCCAACGCTTTCGGCGGAATCTCGTACCTGGCAGGATTTCCCGATCGGGCGCCGGTGACACCGGGCTCGGCGACTTTGGCCGACTATATGTCGGGGCTTTATGGGTTTTCGGGCGTGTTGCTGGCGCTGCAGGCGCGGGGAAAAACGGGCCAGGGCCAGGTCATCGATATTGGCCTGTATGAATCGATCTTTCGCATTCTCGATGAACTGGCACCGGCCTATCAACGCGGCGGCTATGTGCGCGAGCGCATGGGTCCGGGCACGGTCAACGCGGTTCCCCACAGCCATTACCCGACCAAGGACGGCCGCTGGGTCGCAATCGCGTGCACCTCCGACAAGATCTTCGCACGGCTCGCCGAGATAATGGGCCGCCCCGAACTGGCGGGCGAGGGACGTTTTGGCACCTACGCGGAGCGCGCAGAAAACCGCGATGAGGTCGACGGCCTGGTGGGCGCGTGGACCGCGACGTTTGCACGCGACGAACTCTTAAAGGTCTGTGACGAAGGGCAGGTCCCGTGCGGCATGGTGTGTGCGATCGACGAGATTTTCGAAGATCCGCAATACGAAGCGCGCGAAAACATCCGCACAATGGACGATCCCCGGATCGGCGCGGTCGCGGTTCCCAATGTCGTGCCGCGGCTAACCGAGACGCCGGGCGCGATCAACTGGCTGGGACGCGCAATCAGCGCCGACACCGACGACATCCTTACGCAGCTGCTCGGCAAGACGGCCGACGAAATTGGCGTCCTAAAAGAGAAGGGCGTCGTTTAGAGATCTAGAGATCGCAACGACAGTACCGCGACTCATAGCGGCCGATCTGCCTCGCTCGTGAGCCCTGGGCGGTGTCGATCGTAAGACCCTCGACGAGGGCTTGGGCGATTAACATACGATCAAATGGATCGCGGTGATGTCCGGGGAGTTCGATGACTTGCTCGGCGTGTCGAAAACTCGATTGGCAAGGGCCGAAACCACTTTCTCGAACGCCATCCTCGAAGCGCGCGTCGAGCTTCAATTTTCCGATGGAAACCTTCATTGCTGTTTCCCAAGCTGACGCCAGGCTCACGTAGACGGGGTGGGCTTGAGCAATCGAACGTTTCGCGGTCGGACCCAATTCGTTGGGAGCCGCACGCCACCACAGGAAGGCGTGGGTATCAAGAAGAAGAGGGCTCGTCGGATTTGCCATCGTAGAACGCATCTTCGATCTCGCCGGGAAGGGGATCATTGAAATCGTCCGACATCCAGACCTTGCCCTCCCAGCCGCCCGGCTCGCGCGGAAGCTTGGTGGTCTCTAGCGGTACGATTCGCGCGCAGGGCTTGCCGTTCTTGGCGATAATTATTTCTTCGCCACCTGCTGCATCTTCGACCAGACGCGACAGGTGGGTCTTTGCCTCATGAATATTAATCGTGCGCATCAAATTAAACTAAGTTTAGTTTAGTCTGATGTTAAAAGTTCGCTTTAGATCAAAGCGTTAGCCGGCGGCACGGATGCGTTCGCTGATCTCCAAAACGCGGCGCGCTTTCTCGACAATCGGATAATCGACGAAGTAACCGTCGACCTGGATCGAGGCAGACCCCGCGGCTTCGGCCTCTTTGAAGGCCGCGATGATCTTCTCGGCCCGCGTCACCTCAGCCGCATCGGGCGTGAACACATCATTCACCAGGCCGACTTGATCGGGGTGGATGCAAAGTTTGCCCTGGAATCCGAACTCGAGTGCTTTTTGGGTCGACAGTTCGAGGTGCTCGCGGTCCTTGAGATCGATAAAAACGGAATCGATCGGCGGCTCGATTCCAGCAGCACGAGACGCCAAGACGATGCGGCCACGTGCGTAGGCCAGTTCCTGTTCGGGCCCGGTCCACACCAGGTTCATGTCGCGGGTGAAATCGCCGGCACCGAAGGACACCCGTTTGACACGGGTTCCCGCCATCACGATCGCGTCGATATTGTGCAGGCCGAGGCCGGTTTCGATAATTGGCAACAGGTCGATGCTGCCGATCTCGAGGCCGTTTTCACGTTCGAGTTGCGCCAACACCCAATCCGCGGTTTGCAACTGATCCGCGGTTTCGACTTTGGGCAACATGATCCCATCGACCCATGGCCCGACGACCCCGGCAAAGTCACCCCAGGCGAATTCGGTATCGAGGCTGTTGACCCTGACATAGCCGAGCCCACGATGCTGCTTCTTCAACGCGTCAACGATGGTTGCCCGCGTCGCTGGTTTTTCGGCGATGGCGACGGCGTCTTCGAGATCGAGAATGACGACGTCGGCGCCGACCTGGAAAACCTTCTCCACTTTGCGCGGGTGGTTGCCCGGCGCAAACAAGAACGATCGTAGTGGGTGCATTGGGAGTCCTCCGCTCGGCGCGAGGGGCGCACACAAACACAGGCAAATAAACCGATCAAGGGCGATGCGCGATACGCCCTTTTACTCAGGTTAATGGGGGTTGGCGGCTGTTTCACTACCATTGGCGCAGATGGCTGGAGGCATTGGGATGGAGGAAGAGTTTTTCCTGCCAGCGGCGGGAACTCATGATGACGGCCGCGGATTGGGCAGAAGCCGAATCGGAAGCGTTGCGCAAGCCTGATCCGGATTTCGGTGATCGCGAAATACAACGCTATCGCCACTTGCGAGACGCGGTAACTGCGAACACAAGCGCAGACTGAGTCGTGTATGACTGTCGACGAAAAAGTTGATCGCGCGTTGGTTTGAAAGCACTGTCTGCAAGCTCTAGTAGATCGTGTCCCGCGGAGTGGTGTAAGAGCGTTGCGCTCTACGCTGCTCCCGGCGGGTAGGGCCGGGACGTTCAGGCTGCCACGGTGGGCAGCGTGATGGGGACATCATCGCTCAGCGGAGCGATGGATTCCAGCGTCATGTATCTCCTTGAGACGGCCCACTCGTCGTTCTGCTCGAGAAGGATGGCGCCGACGAGCCGTGTGATGGCGGCTTCGTTGGGAAAGATACCGACGACGTTGGTGCGACGCTTGACCTCGGCATGGAGCCGTTCGATCGGGTTTGTGGAGTGCAATTTCTGGCGGTGCTCCCTGGGGAAGCTCATGTAGGCGAGGACGTCGTGCTCGGCTTCGTCCATGAGAACTGCCAGCTTGGGCACCTTGAGCCTGAGCTGGTCGGCGACCTGGCGCCACTGGACCTTCGCGCTGTCGGCGTCCTCCTGGGCGAAGGCGGTGGCGACGAAGGCGGAGACGACGCGCCGGCCCTGGCGGCCGGCATGGGCCAGCAGGTTGCGGGCGAAGTGCACGCGGCAGCGCTGCCATGTGGCGCCGAGGATCCGGGTCGCGGCGGCCTTCAGGCCCTTGTGGTCGTCGGAGATCACCAGCTTCACGCCGCGCAGCCCGCGCCGGGCCAGCGAGCGCAGGAACTCGGTCCAGAAGGCCTCGGCCTCAGACGCGCCGATCGCCATGCCCAGGACCTCGCGGCGGCCCTGGTCGTTGACGGCCACAGCCACGGTCACCGCGACCGAGACGATGCGCCCGGCCTCGCGCACCTTTACATAGGTTGCGTCGAGCCACAGATAGGGCCAGTCGCCCTCCAGCGATCGATCGAGGAAGCCGTTGACCTTATCGTCGATCTCGCCGCACAGCCTGGAGACCTGGCTCTTGGAGACGCCCGACATGCCCATGGCCTGCACCAGGTCGTCGACCGAGCGGGTCGACACGCCCTGGATGTAGGCCTCCTGGATCACCGCAGCCAGCGCCTTCTCGGCCATCCGCCGCGGCTCCAGGAAGCCCGGGAAGTAGCTCCCCTTCCTCAGCTTCGGGATCTTCAGCTCGACCGTGCCGGCCCGCGTCTCCCAGGACCGGTCGCGGTAGCCGTTGCGGTGGGTGATACGATCCGCCGAGCGCTCGCCGTGAGCGGCGCCGGTCAGGCCCTCGACCTCCAGTGCCATCAGCCGCTCGGCCGTGAAGCCGATCATCTCGCGAAGCAGATCGGCATCGGAGCTCTTCTCCAAAAGCGCGCGCAGGGTCATCATGTCCTGGGTCATCGTGGTTCTCCTTCGGGTCAGGTTGGTTTGCACTAGCCCAACCCTAAACCGGAACCGCGATGGCCTCCGCTGTGGATAGCCGGCTTGCCTACGCCAGACTCTCGGCGGTCGCTACGGCAAGCCGCCTACCCACAGCTAACAGAGGCTCCAACAACTCCTACACCACGTCCTGGGACACGACCCTCTAGTAGAGTCCATCCACTAGATTCCAGACTCCTGTAGGCCCGTTGGAGGATAGGTATGCTGCTACGTACCGTGTTGTCGTTTGCTGTTCTCATCGTCTTCGCTGCATCGGTCCCGGCATTCGCCGACGGCGATCCGGTTCGTGGCAAGCGGGTCTATAACAAGTGCAAAGCGTGCCATCTGATCGAGGTGAGCACGAAAAAGAAAGTGGGCCCCCATCTTGCCAAGATATTTGGACGCAAAGCCGCATCGATTGAGGGGTTTAAGTATTCCAAGGCGATGCGTAAGGCCGACATCGTATGGGACGAGAACAACCTTGATGCGTATTTAAAGAAGCCGAAAAAGTTCCTAAAGGGCACCAAAATGGCGTTTGTCGGGCTTAAAAAAGAGAAAGACCGCAACGACGTCCTCGCCTATTTGAAGGAAGCAACAAAATAGATCGACGCCCGGGCCTACGCATCCGGTTGCGGTGGTGTGGAGGTCGTTACAAACTTTTATGCAGATCTTGCCGAAATGCCCGCCCGACGCCAGGTGTTCGAACGCCGCGCACGCGTCCTGTAGCGGGTAAACACTGTCGACGACCGGCTTGACGCCGTTGGCAGCCATGCCGCGCATCATATCCTCCAGGCCGTCGCGTGTGCCCACGCTCACCCCCTGGAGATTCACATTGCGTGAGCCGATAAGCGGAATGAGCAGATCGGCGCGCGCGCCCGAAAGCACACCGATTAAGCAGATGATGCCGCCCGGACGAATCGCCCACAGCGATTGTCTCAAGGTGTCGCTGCCGCCGAGTTCGATGATGTTGTCGACGCCGCTGCCGGCGGTGAGGCCGAGCGCCGTCTTTCCCCATTCCTGATCGGCACGATAGTTGATCAGATGATCCGCGCCGAGCGCGGCCGCGCGCGCCAGTTTGTCGTCGCTCGAGGATGTCATGATCACCTCCGCCCCAAACAGCTTGGCGAACTGAAGTGCGAACAAAGCGACGCCACCGGTCCCTTGAACGAGAATCCGATCACCCGGTTTGGCATTGCCGTACACCGCGATTGCCGACCACGCCGTTAGGGCTGCACAGGGAAGTGAGGCGGCCTCGATGTCGGAGAGAGTGTCGGGTGTCGCCGCCAGACCCTGCTCGTTGAATGCACGTAATTCGCAGAGAACACCATCACGATCGCGGCCGATATCGCTATTGATTTTATCCTGGCTCGCCGGACCGGAAATCCAATTCTGAAAAAAACTTACGGTGACCCGGTCGCCGTTCTTGAAGCGGGTTGCGCCTTCGCCAAGCGCGATCACCTCGCCGGCGCCGTCACTGAGCGGGATTAGATCGGCTTTTTTCTGCCGCGATCCGTAACCGCCCCGCGTCATGACCAGATCTCGATAGTTGAGCGAGGCGGCTTTCATTCGCACCAGCACCTCACCAGGCCCGGCCACCGGGTCGGGACGCTCGACGATGCTTAGAGTCCGACTCGAAACTCTATGTTTGATAACAGTACCTTGCGAGCCGCCTTGTGAGGAGTCGGATGTTGGCGACAAGAATCCATGCCTGTGCGGAGGCGATTGATTTCTCCCAATCCTTGGCCAGTCGACGGCATCGGTTGAGCCAGGCGAAGGTCCTCTCGACGACCCATCGTCTGGGCAGGAGCTCGAAGCCCTGGGCGGTGTCTGAGCGCTTGATGATCTCGAGCTTCCAGCGGCCGATGACCTCAAGGGCGCCCTCGAGTTTCGGTCCCGCGTAGGCGGCGTCGGCGAAGAGGTGACGCAGCCGGGGGAAGCGATGACGGATCGATTTGAGGACCTCGGGCGCGCCGTCGCGGTCCTGGATATCGGCTGCGTGCACGATCAGGCCGACCAGCAGGCCGAGTGTATCGGTGACGATGTGACGCTTGCGGCCCTTGATCTTCTTGCCCGCGTCATAGCCCCGAACACCACCGCTTTCCGTGGTTTTCACGCTCTGGCTGTCGATCACCCCGGCGCTCGGGCCGGCCTCGCGTCCTTCCAGCTCCCGGGCCGCCATGACCAGGTGATGGTTGATGCTCTCCAGCAGGCCGTTGGAGCGCCAGTCGTAGAAATAGCGCTGGACCGTGGAAGGCGGAGGGAAGTCGTTCGGCAACATCGCCCACTGGCAGCCCGTCGAGGCCATGTACATGACCGCATCCATGACATGGCGCAGGTCCGTCGTCCTCGGCCGGCCGATCTTCTTGCGCGGCGGCATGAGCGGCGCGATCAACGCCCACTCTCGATCCGTCAGGTCGCTTGCGTAGCGCCCGCCACGGCGCTCATAATTCGGGCGAGTGATTTCGGTCCACATGTTGTGCCTCCTCGTTTGCTTTGACACAACCGAGTAAGCCACAACCGACTGAAATCACTCAACTAGTTTCGGGTTGGCCTCTTAGGTTTTCCGGACCGCTCGCGTCTTCCAGAACAACAGCTTTCATGGCGACCTCATTTCTCCTAGCACCTCGGACTCGCCCCTCACTGTCTAAACGACGGCTGTCGCGGAACAAACCACGTCGGTTGTGCAAGGTGAGTTCAGCGGGCGACGACAGCGTGGTAGAATGGGTCACGTTTGGACAGGATGGGAGTTTGCTTGATGTTGAGCAGACGCGATGTAGTGAAAAGTAGTATTTGCCTGGGGGTTGCGGGAGCCGTCACGCCAAGCTTGGTGTTCCCCGCCAAAGCGCACCACCCGGTCAATCGCAACTTTACCGTGATGCGGGACGGCAGCCAGATTGGCACCCATTCGATTACGATGTCGCAAAACGGTGACGATAAAATCGTCGATGTGGAAGTAGCGCTGGCTGTCAAAATCGCCTTCTTCACGGTGTTTCGGCTGGAGCACCGTAATCGTGAAACCTGGCGCGGCGGGCGATTGGTAAAGATCGATACCAAGACGAATGACAATGGCAAGGACTTCAAGATCGATGGAAATGCCAACGGGACTGGTTTCGATCTCGTGGTCAATGGAGAGCGCACGACGATCCCCAAGCCCATCATTCCGACCAGCTACTGGAATCCGGTGACGGTTGAGCAAGACCTGCTGCTGAATTCGGTCAATGGCAAATTGCTGAAGGTTGGAATCAAACCGACGCTCAGTGAAACGGTAAAAACCTGGACGGGACCGGTGAGCGCCGAAAAATACGAGATGCGCGGCGACCTCGATCTCGATCTTTGGTATGACGCCGGCAAGCACATCCTTCGACTAGCGTTCGAGTCTCGGGGTTCGATTATAGCCTACGACCTGACAAGCGGGACAAGCTGACCCCGGAAGATAGGGTCGCATGAGCTTCCGGGCGGCTTGGATTACCGGCGCAAGCACCGGAATTGGCCGCGCGCTAGCCCTCGAACTGGCTCTGGGCGGAACCCGGGTCGCGGTATCGGCCAGAAATGCCGACGGCTTAACCGCCCTGGCTGACCAGGCCGAGAACATCACGGCCATACCGCTCGATGTGACGGATCGGAATGCTGTTGCACAAGCGGCCGATACAATCGAAGCAGCGATTGGCGTACTCGACCTGTGCGTCCCCAACGCCGGAATAAGCCAGCCCTGGAGCGCAACCGCGCCGGATGCCGACGCATTCGGGCAACTGTTCGACGTTAATGTCATGGGCGTGGTCAATACTTTGGCGGCGGTGGTGCCGCGCTTTGTTGAACGCGGCGGGGGTCAGATCTCGGTGATGTCCTCGGTGGCCGGGTTTCGCGGGTTGCCGACCGCGGCGGCCTATTGTGCGTCGAAGGCCGCGGTGACCGTGCTGTGCGAAAGCATGAAGTTCGATTTGGATCGGGCGGGCGTGAAAATGCAGGTGATCCATTCCGGGTTCGTCGAAACCCCGCTGACCGACAAGAATCGATTTCGCATGCCGTTCTTGATGTCGCCGGAGCAGGCCGCAAAGCGAATTTGTCAGGGCCTTGGGCGCGATCGCTTCGAAATCACGTTCCCCCGGCGTTTTACGTGGTGGCTGAAATTGATGCGGTGCCTACCCTACGGCGCCTACTTCCCACTGGTGAAGCGGTTTACGGGGATTCAGGGAGGCTAGCGTTGGATGGCTTCGTTCAAAAAAACTCAACAAACCCCTCACCCCCACTCTCCCCGGAGGGGCGAGGGAGTTAGGGTGTGCGCGATAGGAGCCCTCGCCCCTCCGGGGAGAGGGTGGGGTGAGGGGGCCTTCACCGCTTATCGAAGAAGGCGGTGAGGCCGCCGACCTGGAGGCCGAATTTGTACATTTTGGCGACGTTGATCAGGATCCCGTTGGGCTCGAAGAAGGCGGTGAGGCCGCCGACCTGGAGGCCGAATTTGTACATTTTGGCGACGTTGATCAGGATCCCGTTGGGCTGCAGCCACGACCAGTCCTTGAAATGGACGACGATGCGGCGGCCGCGGGTGGTCAACGCCAAATCGTAGGTGATGTAGAACGCGTTGCCGTAGGCCTCGGCGACTGCGGTGCCGACGATGTCCTCGGCCGTGCCTTCGTATCGGTGCTCGTCGATTTTCTTAAAAGCCCAGCCCCGGTTCAGCACTTCGCCATCGTCGAACCGGAACTCCTCAGCCAGCACCAGGGCAGCGCCGTCCCAGGTGCCTTCGATATCGAGGGTAAAGGCTCGGCGCGGGTGGCTTGAGCGAAACTGGATGATGCCAGTGGCTCGGCCGCGCCCGGCAAAGTATTCCTCCGGTCGGAAGCAAGGTTCGCGGCCGCTGTAGTCGACTGGCTTCATCGGTCGACTATAACAAATTTGGATCTTGGGTCGGTTGCGGCGGAGAGACGCTGACGCTATACCAGCGCCGAATCGCTTGAGTGGAGAGGAAAGCTTGGAACAGAGACAAATTGGCAATAACGGGCCGACCGTCGGTATCCTCGGCATGGGGACCATGGCGATGGCCGGTTGGTATGGCGAGCGCGACGACACGGGAGCCGCCGCCGCGATCAACCGGGCGATCGATCTCGGGATTACACTATTCGATACCGCTGACCTCTATGGCGGCGGTGAAAACGAGCGCTTTGTCGGTGGCGTGCTCGGACCGCGTCGCGACGATGTCGTTTTCGCAACCAAGTGGGGCCATATCTGGGACGAGAAGGGGTGGCCGAATGGCGTCAACGGCCGACCCGAGCGCTGCGTCGAAGCGTGCGACGATAGTCTCCAGCGGCTCGGGTTCGATCACATCGATTTGTACTACCTGCATCGCGTCGATCCCGACGTCGCGATCGAGGAAACCATCGGCGCGATGGGACGGTTGGTCGAGCAGGGCAAGGTTCGCTATATCGGCGTTTCGGAAACCAAAGCCGAAACCCTGCGGCGCGCGCATGCGACCCATCCGGTTACGGCACTACAGACGGAATACTCGATGTGGTCACGCGAACCCGAAGCTGAATTGTTCGACGCGTGCGCCGAAATGGGTATCGGATTTGTCGGCTACGCCCCGCTCGGCCGCGGGTTACTGTCAGGCAAGGTGAAAAAGGTTGACGATATGCCGGAGACCGACATCCGCCACAACCTGCCGCGCTATCAGGAAGGCAATATCGAGCGTAACAAGGTCGTCATCGAGCAGCTCGAGGCGATGGCAGCTGAGAAGAACTGCTCGCTGCCGCAACTGGCGCTGGCATGGATCATTCGCAAGCAGGATAACGTGGTACCGATTCAGGGCGCCGACCGGGTGCCTTTCGTCGAAGACAATGCCGCCGCGGTCGACGTTGAACTAAGCGATGAGGATCTGGCGCGCCTCGATGCGGCAAATCCCGAAGGCGTGGCCGCTGGCGGGCGCTATCCCGACGCCTGGATGGACGAGGTCAATCGGTAGGCGAGAGGCTCTTCGGTGGTACGCTTACGACGAGTCGCTTCTTGTACCCCTCACCCAACCCTCTCCCACAAGGGGAGAGGGCTTACCGCGCGTTCGATCTGCTCCCTCGCCCCTTGTGGGAGAGGGCTGGGGTGAGGGGTTCCCTACCCAATACAAAAAACGCCGGGGGAGATCCCCGGCGTTTTCGTGAGTCCCCGCGCTTCGGGTTTTGCCGGACTATTTGACCTCGACGACCTTGCCTTCGTTGGTGACTTGGGCGAGCGTCACTGTGCCGATAATGTCGCCGTCCTTATCAAGATTGACGGTTCCCGTCATCCCTTCGAACGGTAGCACTTTGTAGACGGTTTCGGTCGTCACCTTGCCGTGCTTGGCCTGCGCCGCGACGATAATTGACGCGGTGTCGTAGGCGTAGGCTTCGACGTAGCTTGGCACCTTGCCGTACTTGGCTTTGAAGCGATCGCGGAACGCCGGCGCCATCGGATTCTTGCCCGGGATATCGAACTCGGAGCTGGCGTAATAGAAGCCCTTGAGTTCGTCGATCGGCGTGTCGTTGTACAGCAGATCGATGAAGTCCAACGTGACCATCACATTGTTGGGGTCGATGCCATAGGTCCGCATCGCCTTCAAGATTGGATAGACGTTGAACGAGAACCCGCTGACGATATAGAGGTCGGGATTATACTGCCGCGCCTTGAGGACCATGTTGTTGTAGTCCTTGGTACCGATGTCGAAATTCTCACGGCGGAACTCGATGCCGCGCTTTTTCATAGCCGGTTCGACCGATACGCCGAATTGCTCATTGGTCGAGGCAAAATTGAGCACGAGCGAATAGACCTTCTTCGGTTTGAACTTATCGAGCGCGCGATAGTAGATCGGCGCTTCGACTTTGAAGTTGGGCAGAACCCGCAAACGGTCTTTGCCGCGCGACGAGATGAACGAGTCGAACGAGACCAGGAAGTGCGGAATATTCATTTTGTCGACATGTGGCGCGATTGCCAGCGACTCGGCAGAGGTTCCCGAAATCACGACCGTCGGGCTATCGAGGAGCTGCTTTTGGATCACCGAGACAGACTGCGCCGGCTTGCCCGCGTTGTCCTGTGGATCGACTTTGAACTGGCCGCAATCAATATTGTGCTTTTTGCAGGCGTCTTGGAGGCCCATCTCGAAGCCTTTGAAGTAATTGCCGCTGTAGGCCGCGACCGGGCCGGTCAGCGGTAGGTTACCCGCTATTTTTACTTGTGCTTGCGCGGCGGTAACGGCCACCAGGCCGAGTGCTATGACCGCCAACGAGAGAACGCGCATTAACTTCATCATCCGTTAAATCCTCCCCAGGGTTCTGCCGACAATCCGCCGGCTCATTTTGGAAACGAGAAGATATGGGTCTCGTTGCCGAGAGTCCAGATGCGGGCGAACTGCACCGGGATAGGGCTCCTCGGCGTGTTTACCGCCGCTGATACTGTATCGAGCCGAAGAGGACCTCGCGGACTTCCTCGTCGTCTGGGGTTTCGCCTTCTTCGCCGGCCAGCGCCTTGAGGCCTTCCTGGACCGCCGGGCGGGCACCCACCGCCTCGTACCAGCGTTTGGCGTTGGGGAATTCGCCGAGGTTTTGGCCCTGATATTCGTGGTAAGTGGCCCACGGGTAAACGGCGATATCGGCGATCGAATAGGCGCCGGCGAGGTATTCGCTTCCGGCGAGCTGCCGGTCCATCACATTGTAGAGGCGGCCGGCCTCGTTGGTGTAGCGTTCGGCTGCGTAGAGCTCCTTGTTCTTGGCTTCGGAGCGGGCGAACTTTCGGAAGTGATGGGCCTGGCCAAACATCGGCCCGACATGGGCCATCTGAAACATCAGCCACTGCATAACCGCGTAACGAGGCTCATCAGCTTTGGGCATTAATTGGCCGGTCTTTTCGGCGAGATAGAGCAAGATCGCGCCTGAATCGAACAACGACATGGGCCGGCCCTCGGGGCCGTCATGGTCGACGATCGCCGGCACCTTGTTGTTGGGATTTATCTTGAGAAATTCCGGCTCGAACTGAGCCGCGGTCATGATGTTGACCGGGATCGTGTTGTGTTCCAGCCCGACCTCCTCAAGCATGATGTGGACCTTATGGCAGTTGGGCGTCGGCCAAGAGTAAATGTCGATCATGATGAATGGACCTCGATCATCGCACGTCTCCCTCTGTGTGGTATGCGACCTTAGGTTAGGTTTTTTGGACTCATACGAGCTGGACAACACCACCATAGCTAATGGCAACGACTCGATATTTGAACGTCATTCCGAGGAAAGGCGCTCGCTCGGAACTTTGTCGGGGCCAGCATTCAACCGGCTCATCAAACGTCGGATCGACGAGCACGAATCCATCTTTCAGCTCAGTACCGAAAACACTCGCCGGCGTTGTGGTCACTTTCTGCAGTACTCTTTCCAGGGGCCAGTCGTTCTGATCGCAAAGCGTCAGCAGCGCTGGAAGAAAGTGCTGCTGGGTTTGCAAGCCTGGTCCGACCGATTTGTCGATACCCGGCGCGTTGTGGTCGCTTGCAATGCCATCGACTTGATCGAGAAAGACCGAACACAACGAGCGCCTATCGTCATCGGGCGGGGGCGGCGGCAGTACGATCAACGACTCCCGACGCTCATCGCTGAGCGGCAAGAGAAAATGTGGACAGGTTTGCACCGTCGCCTGTTTTGCCGAACGCATCACGCCGGCCATCGCCGCCGACGTTGCATGTCTCAAAAAGATGGGCACATCGACGGTGGAAACGACTTTCTCAAGTGCCTCAAGTGTCTCGTGCCATACCATTGGCATCATGTTTGCGTTTAGGACTGCCTCCAAATGGCTCTCGAAGTTGTCGTCCATCGAATACAGCTTAACGATTGGTGGCATTACCTCGGTGACTTCCTGGGCGTGCTGTGAAAGCCAAGCAGGAAACTCTGAATTTTCGTCAATCGGGGAAACTGACAATATGGGCTTCATGGCAGGAAGCGGCGAGCGACCAAGGTCAGCGACCAAATCACCTAGGCGCATTCCCTTCGCGTCCTCAAATGGCAGCGCCACATTCATATGGCAAACGCCACCCGCGATAGCCCGGTACAGATCCGATTGACGCACTCCAAACGGCACATGTGGCATGTGCGCATCGGCATCGTAGATCGGCGGCAGCATCCACAGATGTTTTCCGTCGACTTCACGCCCACCGTCCGCAGCTAAGTTGTCGGCAATCTCCAACAACCGGTCACCCTGCCATCGCACGGATGAGCGTTTGTCTGTAATCGGATCGAGGACGTCGTATATGGTCGTCGTTGCTACATTCGTAGATGTCATTGGCACCCTATGCGTTCTATCGTGATCGACAACGAAGTATTCGATCGTCCTTCTTTTTGCGAAGCTTAGGAATTAGAGCGCCACTGACTCTGGCGCGCCAATCGGCGTTGTGGTTAATCCTTCCAGCGCGGCAGATTCTTGATTGCGCTGACGTGATCGGGGTAATGGGCTTGTAACTCCCAAACATTTCCGAACGGATCGCGACCATAAGCAATTCTAACGCCCCATTCGGGACCGCCGGTGAGGTCGCAGTTCCATTTCATACCGGCTTCTTCCAGTTGTTTATAAACTGACTCCTGCTCGTCCAAACTGACATCGAAACACATGTGGGTGTACCCATGATCACAAACCGGGCGTTTGGGGTCCTGTGATTTAGCAGCGGGTTTGGCGTACTCCCAAATTTCGAGGTGTAAATTTCCTGCGCGCAGCATGCACGAGCGTGCGGCTGCGTGCTTCAAGTCGAGCACCTGGTCGAGCTCAGGGTCATCATCGAAATTAAACGGCGCGACGAGTTCCATGCCAACCTTATTGACATAAAACTCGATAGCCTCATCTAGATTCGGGACAGACATGGCTGTGTGGTGTATGCCTCTTAATACCCTTGATCATGTCGTTTTGTTCTATTCGCTGGAGTGCATCAATCGCTGGTGACCGCATCCATGACATGGCGCGGTGCTGGTCACCCGGCGCTGGTCTCTACGTCTTGCGAGGGCGCGCCAAGATCGGGGACGACTGAGTCCCCAAACGGCGCCCGATGGATAAGGCGCAGATCCGCGCCCGGCGCGGGCTCGTGGAAGAGCGCCAACCCCTCGATCGATAGGCCCTCTGCACAGATCGCCGAAGTTTCGCGCTCGATCACCACACGGAATCGGCTGCGGAGCTCGTCATCGAGACGGTTGGTGAGGGTCAAATGGAGGCCCATAAACGTATCCATAACCTGCGGATAGCCCCAGCGTTCGAGATTGGCTTCCTCCTCCGGTGTGAGGCCTGCGCTCCGGTGCCGGGCCTTCTCCTCGGCGCTGGCGGGTGCGCGGAATTCGTCGAACGTGCGAACAACCTCAGGCGTGATCGCGTTCACTTCCGGGCTTGGCATGCGGGGCGCAAATCCCAGACGATGGCCTGGACTCCCTTCGGGGTTTGCACCCAAGCGCCCGTCGATAATACCGATGGTGGTCGTTGCGGTGCATCTCGATTGAGCGCCGGCGAACCTATCGATTGCCGCGCAAAGCATAGCTTCATCGGTGCCCGCCGCCAGGTGGAAAGGCGCTTTGATTGTCGCGTGGAATCCGTATCGCCTAGGTGAGGTCGTGTGTTTTTCGATCAGTTCGACGGGCAGGTCGTCGTAGCGTGGCCGCGCGAGGTCTTGGCCGGTCTCGGGATCGCGGCCAAGCCAGGACGTGCCGAACCGCCAGATCGCCGTGTTTCTCGGTGGCGCATAGTAGATCGCATAGCGTCCCATGATCCGGTTCCGCTCGTTCAGACGACGCGGTCGCCATCGCGAAAAACCTGGCGGACGACGGGCAAACCATCCGCAAGGTGGACGTGTAAGAGGTCGGCGCGTTTCCCAACCGCGATCTCACCGCGATCAGTCAACTCGACCGCATCCGCAATCTTCGAGGACACTTTTGCGATCGCCTGCGGCAGCGGGATTCCGATCTTGTTGTGCATCACAAACGCTGCCTGAAGCAGGCTCGCCGGAACGTAATCCGACGAAAGCCCGTCGAGGAGTTCGGCTTCCAAGAGCTCTGCGGCTGCTACGTTCCCCCCGAGCGACCCGCCGCGTACGATGTTGGGTGCGCCCATGATAGTGGTCATGCCTGCCGCACGCGCGGCGCGAGCGGCTTCCAGGGTTGTGGGGAACTCCGAGATCGTTATCCCGTCCGCGATACCCTCCGCGATATGGTCTGGCGTGGTGTCGTCGTGGCTCGCAATCCTAAGTTTGCGCGCCTTGCACATGCCAACCACCGCGTTCCGGCTCTCAGGGCTGGCCGGTTGCCTCGCCTTTAATGGCCGGCCCGAGGTTTCGCCCCGAAATCCTCGAGCCGGCGAGTGATCCATGAGCGAGGCCAGTTGCACCAACGGAAGGTCGATGAAGTCCCGCACCAAATCGATCGTATCGGGGTCGGAGAGTTCGCAGCGTAGATGTACCAGGTGGTTGATGCGGAACAGGCCATTCGTCGCGGCATGGTGGATGGCTTCGATCAGGGGCTGCAGCAGCGCCTTCCTATCATTGTCTTCGAGATATGTTCCGACCGAGAGCGAATCGAACACGGTGGTGATTCCGGCACCGGCTATCTGGAGGTCGTGGGCGAGTATGGCGCCGACCGGCAGCGGCCACTGGACACCGCTGCGCGGAATCATGTGTCTTTCCATCTCGTCGGTGTGCAAATCGACCATGCCGGGCAGCAGGTAGGCGCCCTCGAGATCATCGGACCCAGCCGGGACCGCGCCGCCGGTTGAGATGTCGTCGATCGTCCCGTCGCGGAAGCGGACCCCACCACGAATGACTTCGTCACCCAGCACGATCTGCGCGTTCGCGAGAACACGTTCAATGCTCATACAATGTTCCAAATGTTATTGCTGTTGTCTCACTCACCGATCCCACGGCTTTGATGCTTGGATGTAACGGTTATGCACTCTCAGGCCGCTTTAGAACGTCTCTCGTCGATGTAGCGGCGCAGCCGCAGGTAGAGCCATCGGTTCATCTGCGGCAGCGTCTTTTCCAGGTAACTGTAGCGACCGCGGGTACCGAAACGGGAATTCAGGCCCCTCTGCAACTCCGTATTGGCGACGATGTCCTGAACGTTGAATACATCATTGGCTGAGGATTGCGCGTCGAAAGCCCACTGAAAATTCCGCCATCTATGCGTGCTTTCGGGAAATAGCCAGGTAATCATAAGTGTCGTCTTGGCGGGACCGGTTGGTACTATGAAGAACAGGAAGACCTGGTCGGGTAAAGCCGCGAAGAGGAGTGTGGGCAGCACAGATCCAAACAAGACCTGCGTGCGTTGAACGTCGTTGAGATTGGGGAGGATCGGGAATGCCGACTTGCCGGTTGGGTTGAAACCCCCGTCGAATTCGACGAAACCCGTCGGGTGCATGACCTGATTGTCGCCGTCTTCGAATTCCATGAAGGTTGCTTTTAAAGCCGGTGCGGTGTCGTGGTAACCGGCGTGCACGTACATTGTGTGATAAGGCTCCAGGCCGTTCTCATGCAGGATCTTCCAATTGTAACCATTGTCGGGAGCGGTAATTGTCGGCACCGGTATCAGGTTGGCCATGTCGTAATTGGCCATTTCCTTTTCCCACTTTGCCACCGTCGGTTTGAGCGGCGCAGCGTCGGGATCGAAATTGATGAAGACGATTCCCTGAACGACTTCAACCCGGAACTTGGGCAGCTTCATGGTGGCGCGCAGGGTTTCCAGGTCAATGGTCTTGCCCATGTGCGGCGCTGTCTCGATCTCGCCATTCAGATCGTAGCTCCAATTGTGATAGGGGCAGACAATAGTCTGACAATTGCCCTTGACGTGTGGCTCGTCCTTGGTCAGGGGATAGCCACGATGACGGCAGACCCCGGACAGGGCATTTATTTCGCCGTCTTGATTGCGAACGACGATAATCGGCTCGTCCACGATCGTTAGCGAAAAATAGTCGCCGGGATTTGGGATCTGATTGTGGTGCCCGACTGCCAGCCACTCCTTCAGGAAGATCGCTTCCTTTTCGAATTCATAGAACTCTTCCGACTTATAGATGTCATGCGGGTTGGTGATCGCGTTCTCGACAGCAGTCGTCGATGCTTCCAAGTCGGCGACGATCTTCTCGATGAAACTGGAAATCTGGGTCATGTCTTCCCTCTCCTTTCGCTAACAGCCGAAGGCGCCGCGCGACGAACCCTCCTCCTTGGACAACATTGCGCCTGTTCGAAAGCCGTCCGTCCTGTGGCCGGCCCAATCGTAGGCCGGCTTCGACTTTTGAGATAGGCTCGGGCAGCTGTCCTCGTACAACAATAGATATTATCAATATGGGCATTAAATTTATTGTCAAGCACGTTAGTCGGACTCCAAGGAATGACCTCGCAGGATGTTGGCGTTTCCCACGCCTTTCCGCCGGCGTAGCGCCGCCGGAGAGAAGATGCCTTGGCAAGTCTGAGCACGAGGGCGTTTGTCCCGAAGCGTAGGGGACGGCCCGGACCGGCCGCGTACCTGAAGAGCGTAAAACCATTCCCTGGCGTCTCCGCCGCTCAGCCGTGCGAGGGGTCCTCGACGCCAACCCGGTCCGAAGACCCGCTTTCTCGGCCGCGGCGTTCGGTCATGAGGCGGCTGGCGCGCAGTTCGCCCGAGGCGTCCAGTATCGGATAGGCGACCGACGAAAGGTGCGAGTTGACGCGTTTCAGGTCGCGCAAGATGTCGAGATGGAGCGCCGAGGTCTCGATGCTCTCGATCTGCCCAGAGCGCAGCCGGGCCAAGTGCTTTTGGCTGCCCTCGATTTCCATCTCCCGGAATGCCTCCTTGTCTTTGATGAGCTGCCGGGCGCTCTCGAGATCGCTCGAGACGAAGACGCTCATCGCGAGCTGCATGTGATGCAGCACGTGTTCGTGCATGGCAGTTAGGTCCTGCCAACCCTCCTTTGAGAAGGTCAGCTTGTTGCGAATTTTCTTTTGCGCGAGATCGAGCAAGTTGTTGTCGACGATGTCGCCGATGTGTTCGAGGTTTGTGGTGAAGGTGATGAGATCGACGCAGCGGCGGCTGTCCTCGTCGCTCAAGGCGTTGCGGCTGACCTCTGTTAAGTAGAGCTTGATTGCTTCGTACAGTTGGTCGACCTCGTCGTCCATGTCGCTGAGCTTTCCGCGCAGTTCGGTATCGTCGTCGCGGAACACGCGGATCGCGTCGCGCAGCATGGTCTCCACGGTATCGGCCATACGCAACACTTCGCGGGTCGCGCAGGCGAGCGCCACCGAGGGCGTTGCGATCACGTCGGGATCGAGATACTTGGGACGGACCGGGCCGCCCTCGGCTCCGGGCCTCTCCGGCAAAATACGGCCGACCAAACGTGCCATCAGGTCGGTCAGCGGCAGGAATACGGCCACCATTGCGAGGTTGAACACAGTATGGAAATTTGCGACCTGGCGCCCGGCGTCGGCACCGAGCTGCGCGATGAGCGGTTCGATGCTGCCGAGAAACGGCAGGACGAGGGCGGCACCCAGCACACGGAATAGGAGATTGCCGAGCGGGATTCGGCGCGCCACGGCGCCGCTCGAGAACGACAGCGCGAGCGGGATCAGGCCCGAGCCGACGTTGGCCCCAAGAACCAGGGCGAAGGCCAAACCGAGCGGCACCACGCCGGCTAGGGTCAGCGACATGATCAAGAGGACGATGGCGACACTCGAATGCGCCAGCCAAGTGATCCCGGCGGCCAGCAGCACGGCCAGGATCGGGTCCTGCGACAGGGGCTGCAGGACGTATTGCAGTGCTGCGCTGTCGCGCAACGGCTGCGAGGCGCCAATCGCTAGAGTGAGCGCCAGCAGCATCAGCCCGAGGCCGATCAGCGCGCGCCCGATGTGGCGCCACTGGGCGCTGCGCCCGACGAGAAAGGCGTAGACCCCGATCAGGATAAAGGCCGGCGACAGCCACGAGATGTTGAACGACAGCACCTGCACGACCAGGGTCGAGCCGACGTCGGCCCCGAGCATGAGAGCCAGCCCAGGCGCGATGCGGATCAGGCCACGCCCCGCGAAGGACACCGCCATCAGCGCGGTGGCCGTCGAGCTCTGCAGTAGACCGGTGATACCCAGGCCAACGACAAAGGCGCTGAACCGGTTGCGAGTAGAGCGACCGAGCGCGCGGCGCAGCCGGTTGCCGTAGGCGCGCGTAACGCCGGTGCGTACCATGCGGGTCGCCCAGAGCAGCAGGGCGACCGCGCCGGCAATGTTCAACAGGATTTCGTGGCCAAGCAAGACTTTGTGCCCGAACTCGAAGGCGGCCGCGGGCGCCGTACCGTTGCACCACCAACTCCAGCAGTCTCAAGGGCAGAACGGACCCTCATATTGCAGGATGAGGATGGCGGTGCATGCGTGGACAGCCCCAGCGTGGCAAGGTGTTTTTGGCGGTTGTGATAGCCTGGATCGGCGCGGTCATGGGTCCAACCTTCACGGTGCGGTCATGGGCCGGCAGCGCACAATCTTGGCGCCAATTCCGATCAACCTTTTAACGGCCTTACCGATTTCATCAGCCGGTCTAACGACCGAAAGCCAATCCGATTACGCCTCGTCAGGATCCCAGCCGGTCTCCACACAGGGAAACCCATCCCAGCCACCCTCGTAGGTACATACAAAGATATCCTGGCACCGCAAATGACTAATCAGCCACTTGCCGTCTACTCGCTGAAAGTCGTTGTCATAGCGGCCGGCAATGATGATCGGGCCTGCCCCCTTGTGCACGGCAGGCTCGTAGAACATCCACTTCGCTTTGGCGCGATCGCCGTCGACCCAGATTTGCTCGTTCGTCAGATAATGTGCCGTTAGGGGCAATCTGTCCTGGTTCTTGTCTTCCTCGAACTGTTCCGCCACCTTTTCGCGTCCGCGCGTGGCACCAAATCCAGAGGCAAACCGCCCCGTCCCCTCCCAGACTCCATCGGGCGCAAAGAGCTCGCCAATTGGATAACCGAGATTAAAATCGCAAGCCTCCATATAGGCTGCCTGTACCTTCCGTATCGCTGACTCCGACTCTAGAACGTCGATCCGTTTGAGCATCTCTTCCGTGTTGGCCATTTACGTCCTCTTCAAAATGCGGGGTCGGGAGGGCAATTCCCCACACGCTGGGACCATACGTCAACCGCGACACGCTTGACAATGCTGAATTGATGTCCGTATAAATTTGATCTATTAATCTGGCCGGCTTTAGGGCGGGGCTCTGTCCGAACGCGCGATCAAGGTCGCACGGATCCCAGATCCCGTGGGAGTCCTTTACCGTTTCGAATCCATCGTCGATGCTGCATCCCCTCCGATCTGGTGGTGTTTCCCAGACACGGACGTCTACGTTATTTGGCTTGCACGCTCGTTGACTGGCGCCAACCCGTACATCAGAGGGAGAAAATAGATGTCGACGGCGTTGATTAATTCCGAGGCCCAACTTCGAAAAAGCTACAAGCAACCGAAGGAGATGATCCTTAAGGCGGTACTGAAAGAAATAGATCAGCATGGGCGCCAGTTCATTTCGCTGAGCCCGTTTCTCGTACTCGCCACCCACGGTGATGCATCTCCTAAGGGCGATGCACCAGGTTTTGTGAAGGTCGTCGACGATAAAACCCTCCTGATTCCTGATCGCGCCGGAAACAACAAGCTCGATAGCCTGAAAAATATTATCGACCACCCAAAGATCGGCATGATTTTCTTCATCCCCGGCTTCATTGAGACGTTTCGCGTCAATGGTACTGCCAGGATTACGATGGATGCTGACTTGCTCGAACCACTCGCGGTTCAAGGTAAGGTGCCAAATGCGAGAATTCTGGTAAGTATCGAAGAAGCCTACTTTCACTGCGGTAAAGCACTGATTCGTTCCAAATTGTGGGATCCCGAGGCACAGGTAGCCCGTAGCATTATGCCGACGATGGGGCAGATGGTCGTCGATCGGGGCGCCGGCCTCGACGCCGGGGAAATCGAGACGGACTATCAGGAAGCGCTCGTGAAGCGACTTTATTAGCTTGCTAATTATTAGCTTGCACCCGGTCGACGTTGAGCCGGATGATCACGCTGCTACTGCGCCGCTCGAAGTTTGGCTGATGGCCTTGCTGCGAGGGATGGGATGAGCCCAACCAACGGTACCTTAGTCCTCGTCGTCGGGCCGAGCGGCGCCGGCAAGGACAGCGTGCTGAATGGCGCGCGGTCGGTGCTCGCCGGGGACGATCGATTCGTATTCGCGCGGCGAATCATCACCCGACCACCCGACGAGGGCGGCGAGGACAATATCGAGGTGTCGACCGAAGCGTTCGCCGCCGCGAAAGCAGACGGCGCGTTCAGTTTGTCGTGGCGCGCGCATGGCTTGGATTACGCGATCCCACAAACCATCGAAGACGATCTACGGGTGCGGCGCTGCGTCGTCGCTAGCGTGTCGCGCTCGGTGATCGAGTCGGCGCGAGCCGGGTACGTGAGGCTTTGCGTCATTAACATAACCGCGCCGCTGGAGGTTCTCGCCGAGCGGATCGCCCGGCGGGGCCGGGAGGACGCCGCCTCGATTCGTGAGCGGCTGGCGCGTGCGAACTACGACCTGCCGATCGGTGACGACGTCGTGACGTTGGAGAACACGGGTACGGTCGAAGAAGCTGTCGACCGCTTTGTCAGTTTGCTAAGGCAATACCGGCATGGCGGCCGAGGGGCTGCCTCGCCTATCGCGCGTTCGCTTTAGGCCGACTTCGCCATCCCGCTGCGCGGGCCTGCGCGAATTTCTTAGCGTGGCACAGCCGCCGCCACTGCCGCCTGGCTCGGCCATACCACGGGATATTCGCGTCCAATCATCGGATCGCCTTCTCTCAGCTCGGCGCTCTTGGTGGGGGTATGCGTTTTGCCACCGGGTTGCTCGCGGTAGCGCATATCGGGGCCGAGATAGCGAAAAGTGGCGGCGCGGCGGATCGAGGTTGCACTGACATTGCCGGTCGCGCCATGGAGCGTCTTGTAATGGTGAACGATGACATCGCCAGGCGCGGTCTCGACGTAGCGCACACCCCAACCCGCTTCATCCTCTTCGATGGCCGGCACGTTTTCGCCCTCGCCGTCCCAATACTCGCGGTGCGCGACCCAGGACTCGGCTCTGAAATCGCGGCCCCAGCGGTGCGAGCCCGGTACGTAACCCATGGCGCCGCTTTCTAGTGTCACCGTACCGAGAGAAACCCAGAACGAACAGCACTGCTCGCCTATGCAATGGAAATAAGCGGAATCCTGGTGAAAGGCGGTGCGGTAGAGCGAGCCGGGTTCTTTGAGGAAGAGGTGGTCGCCGAGAAAACTTATTTGATCGGCACTCATAAGGGCGGCGGCGACCTCGGGCAGCGGCGATTGGGAACCGAAGTTGCGGATGCGGGCATCCCCGAACCAGGTGTTTTGGCGGACCAGGAACCGACCCGTCGCCTCCCCGTCGCTATCGGCCATCACGGCGTCGCCACGGGCCTTGGCCTTCGCAGCATATGCCGTGACGTTATTGATCCCCGGGTCGCCGTCGCTACCACCGAACAGATCGTCCATCGCCGCCCGTAGCAGCACGAGCGCCGGTTCGTCGATGAGACCGGGGATGTGGAGAAAACCGTCGCGCCGGAATGCCTCAATCTGATCTGCAGACACCGTGTTAAAGTCGGCCATTCATGGTCCCCTCAAAATGTGGGTCTTCCCCTCAAAATGCATGTTAGGGAGGTCAACTCCGTACAATCTGAAGCATATATGTTAAGTGCGACTGCCAGACAATGGATAATTGATGCCCATATAATTTTAGTCTATTATCCTATTTGGCCCGCTTTACGCACGCGGCGCAACGCGGGCCGGGTCGACGTACCAACGACGGAGTCCGCACATGGCTGAAGAATCGATCGCCCCCATCATCGACCTCGAGGCACCGGACGCGGTGGCGCAGCTCGACCACGCCTGCTCGACGGTCGGCTTCTTCCAATGCCGCGGCCACGGGATACCGCAACGGGTGATCGACGATTGCCTCAAGATCTCGTTCGAGTTCTTCCGCCTGCCGCTCGCCGAGAGGATGGCGGCGTCGCCGAATAACCCCGAGATCGCACGGGGGTTTGTCAAGCCAGCATCGGAGGGCTTCTCGTACAGCATGGGCGTCGAGACCCCGCCCGACCTCGTGCAGGCGTTCTACTTGGGCCGGCCCAGTTACCCGGACGATGACCCCGCGTTCAAGACCACCGAGCACCACTTTTTCGATCCGAACATCTGGCCGGAGCGCCCGGCGGGGATGCAGGAAGCGTTGGAGACCTATTACGTCGAAGCGAACCGGCTTTCGGATTATGTATTGAGCCGACTCGCACTGGCGCTCGACCTAAACGAGGACTTCTTCGTCGACAAGGTCAATCATTCCGTCGACACTCTGCGCTTCAATTACTTCGCCGTGACGCCGGACACACCGACGCCGGTCGCGGAGCAATTCGGCATTGGCCCGCACACCGACTACGGGATCATGACGACGATGTACGCAACACCCGGACCCGGGCTGCAGATCGTCGGCGCGCGCGGCAAGTGGGTCGACGTGTCTCCCGCCGAGGGCGCGTTTCTCTTCAACCTCGGCGACTTGCTCGCAGAGTGGACCAACGACCGATACCGTTCCACGTTGCATCGGGTTGTCCCGCTCAAACCCCAAGGGGAAAAAGCCGAGAGGCTCTCAGTGCCGTTTTTTCGCGAAGGGAACTTCGACAACTGGATCGAGTGCCTGCCGACTTGTTGCTCCGACGACAACCCGCCGAAGTACCCACCAGTAAACGCTGGAAAACACCTAATGGCCAAGTATCTGGGTGGCCGCACGATGGAAACATACGAGGGGAGCGTTTCGACGCTCGGCGACCGCGCCGATGCGGTCCTCGACGAGTACGTGGGCGAGGAACCGCCGCGCTCAGCAGCCCGACATCCCTGACGGCACTTTGGGTGCCGCGAAACTCAACGACACTGTGTACGCGCGGTACAACTGCAATGTTGACATTTGTTTTTTTCCATTCTTCACAAACAAACGCAGGAAGCTGATGTGGTCAAAAGCTCTCATCTACAAGCTGAAACCGGGACGCTACCCGGAGTATAGGAAGGTTCACGACAAATTCGACGAGTTATGGCCGGAGCTGGCCAAGGCGATGACCGAGAACCAGGTGAACATAGTCATTCTCCATCACGAAGAGCGCCCGCATCTCTACGTGACGGCGCCTACTGAGGAGCACTTCACCCGCAGCCACGCTGGAGAAGTAGGCGACCGCTGGAACGAGTACATGGCGACTATGTCTGTCACCGGTAGCGAGGGTGAGACGCTCTTCGAAGAAATGGACATAGCCTTCGCCTTCGGCCGCTACAGGGACGAGCTTGCAGAATAGGACGGGGTGCGTCGGCCTGCTGAACGCATCCGTGTGGGTAAGAGCGAAGGACGTGCACTTAAGGAATCACGCTACCCTTTGGAGAGAGAGGGCTCCTCGGTGGGTTTACCGCCGCTCATAATGTATCGAGACGAGTAGCATTTCGCGGACTTCCTCGTCGTCCGGGGCGTCGCCTTCTTCGTCGGCCAGGGCTTTGAGGCCTTCCTGCACCGCAGGACGCCCGCCAGGGCCATTCGCCACGACCGACGGATAGATTTTGGTGGTGCCTTAAAGCTCCAGCAACGCCGCCGGTGGGTCTTGGCCCGTATCCGTCGCGGCTCCGTCGGGCGAAGTCGTGGCCCCGTTCTTCATTGGATGCAGTTGATTCCCGGCATGCTGACGAACCCGGGCAGTTTGGTGAATCGGCGCACCCACCGTTGCACCGCAGGATAGGGCGAGAGGTCGATACCGCCATCGCCGGACAAGGCCGTGTATGGGAAGCAGGCGATATCCGCAATCGTTGCGTCGCTGCCAACAATCCAGTCGACGCCGTCAAACTCGCGGTCGGACAAGTGGTCTTCAAGTACGCGGAAAACGTATCGGGCCCCAGCGCGCGCGCCCTCGACATCCAGGTCGTAGCCGAGCACGTCGTGCAGCCGCGCTGCCGACGACGACGTCGTTATCTGATCGGCGAATGCCAGCCACATGGCGACTTCGCCGACCCGTTGCGGATCGTCGGCCGGCCACCACCGCTTGGCCGTGTCATATTTGTTCGCCAGGTAGAGCAATATGGCCTGCGCGTCGCGAATGATCAGCCCGTCGTCCTCCAACACCGGGATCTGGCCGAGTGGATTGAGTTTAAGAAAGGCGGCGCCCTTGTGCTCGCGGCCCGGATAGAAATCGACCGCGACGGCCTCATAGTCGATGTCGAGAAACGTCGCCAGTAGCCGGATTTTGTAGCAGTTACCCGAAAGTGCGTAGTCGTAGAGCTTCATGACAGCTCCCCGCTCACGCCGCTTTGTCTCGCGGAATTGCGCCGTAGGTCACGCCGTTTTGCGTGAGCCAACGGCGATATGCGATCGAGGAGGCATCGGCCCGGGTCGGCCGCTCGTGCCGCGGATCGAGCGGTAGTAGCAAGGGGACCTGGTTCTCCAGGATCAACCGATCCTGAAGAAAGATGCACTGCTGGAACTGAAGCAGGTCGGTATCGGAATTGTCCTCGTCGAACACCAGAAGGAAGGGGTGAAGATCGCTGAGGTCCTCTTCGACCGGTTGGATGAACAGGCCAATCAGATCCCAAGCATCTTCCTTGATCGGGCAGGTCTTGTAGATGATGGCCGAAAACGGATGGGCGACCCGGTATTTGTAATGCCCAATTTCCCCAAACTGTTCATCGAACGCGCCGGCTAGCGGCCGATAGAACTTGCACTCGGTCGCCCAGATCTCGTTCCCGCTCTCGGCTATTTCAACCTCGTACTGTTCGACCCCAGCGTGCTCTTCGATGCCGAGGATGTTCGGGTGAACGAACGGAAAATGCGCCAGGTCGAGAAAGTTCTCAACCGCCCGCAACCCCGAGCAGCCGGCCGAAATGCACCCGGCGGGCACCAGGCGCCGGCCCTCTTCCTCGAACTCCGGCATGTCGTAGAGCTGTCTTGGATCGTCGCTGAGCGTCGTCCAGACGTAGCCGTAGCGCTCTTGGACCTGCAGTGGCGTTTTGGCGTCCTCCAACGTAATCGTTAGCTTTCCGCTGCGACGCTCGGCGACGATTGCTTGTCCGAGCAAGCGAGTGCTGCGCTCGCCGCCTTCGGGGACATCCTCCAGCCTACCGATAGGATACCAATGCGAGCGGGTGAATTCATCGAGAGCCATGGCTTCCTTCCACTACTCCTTTGCGGCGAGCACGGTGCTAGAGCATTTCAGGATCGCGTCGACTTGGCCATCCCACTCCCCCGGCCCAACCACCCCAAGGGTACCCTTATCGGGTGGTTGGGCCGGGGGAGTGGGATGGGTCGAGCCAATCCTGAAATGCTCTAGCCGCTGACTGCAGAATCTCTGAGCTTTCTATTAAGGCGCGCACATCTTTGGCCCAATCGCTGATCTGCTTGAGCGCATCTCCGCGTCCCCCGGCGGCATCCTTCGGCAGTACTGAGATATGAAGAAACGTCTGATCGTCGGAAACCGGCTGTATCGCGCAAAGCACCGCCTCGAACAATCGAGACTCACCCAACTGGACCAAATAGGTTCCGTTGCCGTCGACGCTCAGGCTGTAGGAAACCGGCCTAACCTCTGCCGTCTCGTCGGGCAAGGATAAGGACAAATCCCCCGAACCGAGATAGCTATTCACGTCATCGGGCGATCGGCTGATCGCGATCGATCGACAGCCCACCCACTCGCCTGAAAAGTTCGGCGCATCAACCTCGATAAGCTCGGATGCGGCCCAGATCATCCCGGCGTGTTCCACGCACGCGTACGTCCAAGTCCGCGTATTTTTGGGGGGTGGGATCTCGGGGTTCGCGGGGATCATCACGCACGCCCCCTCTCCGTCGTATGTCCACCCGTGATAGCTGCAGGTCAACCTGTCGCCGCGTACGAAGCCGTACGAAAGGCGCATGCCGCGATGGGGACAGCGATTCTCCCAAACACGGATTTGCTGATCGCGGCCGCGCCAGACCACCATTTCATGGTCGTCGACCAGTGCCTTGAACGAGGTTTCCGGTGGCGCCGCAGCGGACAATCCGACGGCTGTCCAGTTCAACGGATGCGTTACCTCCGCCATTCGCGACGTCCCCTGAGAATTATTTATTATCTCCAAGGGCTAGTAGAAGACCCGCGCCCCGTATTGAGGGCGCGGGTCGTTGCTACATGGTTAGGCTCGTGCTCGTTACTGGCGATACACCTTAGGCGAACCACCAGCGCTCGATTAACCGGTACCCGTCCATCTCCCAGTTGCCGGCGATCTCTCCGTGGCCCAGCTTCTCTGAGTGCGCGAGGAGATGATCGACGAACGCGGGAATGACCACGCCACCATCGTCGTGAATGATCTGCTGCATCTCACAATACATGTCGCGGGCCTTGTTTTCGTCGAACTCGCCACGCGCGGCCTTCAACAACTCATTGAATCTGGGATGCTTCCACTTGGTGTCGTTCCAGCTGGAGGTGTCGGAAAAGCTCACAGAGAACTGCCAGTCCTCGGTCGCCCGCCCACTCGAGTAGGCGGCGCAGAACGGGTGTTTGTTCCAGATATTCGACCAGTAGCCGTCGTGGGGCACCTTATTGACTTCAATATTGATGCCGGCCTTTGCGGCGCTCGCGCTGTACAGCACAGCTCCGTCGATAGCGCCGTCCCAAATGCCTTCCGAAGCACTGAGCTTCACCGTTAGATTCTGCACCCCGGCCTTTTTCAGATGGAACTTGGCCTTATCCGGATCGTAGACCCGCTGCGGGATCTCCGGGTTGAAGTACTTGTAGACCGGCGAGATCGAGTGGTCATTGCCAAGCGAACCCGTGCCGTTGAGAACTTTGTCGACAAGTTCCTCTCGGTCGACCGCGTATTTCATCGCGAGCCGTACGTCATTATTGTCGAATGGCACCTGGTCCGTATGCATCGGCCAGGTGTAGTTCTTCTTACCCGAAGTCTTCTGGACCTGCAGGCCGTTTATCGCGTGCAGCCGCTTCCATGTTCTGCGATCCGGCCTATGGATGACGTCGACCTCGCCCGTCACCAACGCATTGTTTCGGGCCCCGCCATCGAGAATCGGGGTCATTTCGGCTGAGTCAAACCAGCCGCGGTCTTCTTGCCACTTGTTGGGATTGCGCTCGAAGGCGACCCGTATACCGGGTTCAAACTCCTTGGTCACATACGTTCCCGTACCATTTTGGAAATCATACATCTTGTCGTCCTTGATGGAGCGAACCTGGAAGGCCGCCATCAGGAACGGGAAATTTACATTCGGTTCTTTCAGCTCGAAGATGACCCGGTGCTTCGTGTCCGCCTTTACGCTCGTGACGGACTTGAGGATTGACCTGATTTGGGATCTCGATTTCGTGCCGCGGTGCGTGTTTAACGTGCCGACGACGTCGTTCGCGTCGAGCGACTTGCCGTCATGCCACGTCACGCCCTTCCGGATATTGAAGATCCAGGTTGCTGCCGAACTACCAGGCTCCCAGGATTCAGCCAGCTCCGGCTTGGCACTGCCCGTGTGGTCGACCTCCACGAGCTGATTCATCGTGCTGTAGCGCATCATTCTAATGAACTCGCCTGCCCCGGTCGACGGATCCAGCGAGTCGGTGGGGCCGCCCTGCGCCATGCCGACCCGCAGGTGGCCGCCTTTCTTTGGCGTCGCCGCCACTGCTTCGCTGGGCAGGAGACCGCTCATCGTCGTTGCGAGAGCCGTGGTGGCGCCCAACGCTGCGGCACGGTTCGTGAACTCGCGGCGCGTAATCCCGCCGTCGCCCACGCCATTTTCAAGAGTCTTGGGGTCTTTGCTCATGGTCCTCTCCCTGTCCACCGTAAGTGGGTCATATTAGTTGTCGTCTGTAAGTGGAATTATAGAGATGCTTAATACGGGGATCAATTTACCATTGTCACGCACGCCGCGGTTGATGTATGGAGCCGGTGGTTAGTGCCCCCTATCATGATTGTGTGGCACCTAGGATCGCGTTTCCCGTTTCCTCGGCAGGAGGTGGGCGCGAAAAGCGATGCTGTCGCATCGCTGAGCGTTCTCGACGCCCCGAGGGAGCGGGAAATGCGACCCTTTGGGCGGCGTTCGGAAGCCCCCGGTCGTTGTCGCGCGGCGCTTGTGATGCGCTAGCATCACGGCGCACCACGCTCCTAGCCGGAGACTTCCGGACACCGTCCTACGTATCACGCAATCATGATAGGGGGCACTAACTCGCGCGCTCGCTGCGCGCGCGGCGTTGGCCCTCCGCATCGAGCGTCCGGTTCGCGAGCAGGTTGTCGAGCCAATCCGGATCCATTTCCGGAACGGAGGCCAGCAGCAGGTCCGTATACTCGTGGTGTGGTGGCACGAAGATGTCCGCCTTCGGTCCCGACTCCACGACACGGCCTTCAAACATGACCACGACATCGTCGGCAATTGCACGCACCGTGCTGATGTCATGCGTGATGAATATGTAAGAAAGATCGAACTCGCGCTGCAGCCGATCGAGGAGCTTCAGGACCTCCTCGGCGACGAGCTGGTCCAGCGCCGACGTCACTTCGTCGCAGATGACGAGCTTCGGCTCGGCGGCTAGAGCCCGGGCAATGCAGATCCGTTGCTTCTCGCCGCCGGAGAGCTCGCTTGGCAGGCGGTCGACATACTGGTCCGGCTCCAACTCGACGAACGATAGAAGCTCGCGGACCCGCGCATCCCGCGCCGCTCGGCCCATCTCCAGATAAAAGGCAAGCGGGCGCCCAATCGTCTCGCGGACTCGTTGCTTCGGGTTCAGCGCCGTATCTGGCATCTGGTAGATCATCTGGATCCGGCGAAGCTCGGCCTTGCTGCGCTTGCCGAAATCGGCGGGCATCGGGGTTCCTAGCCAAAGCACCTCTCCTTCCCGCGGCCGCAGCAGGCCCGAGATGACGCGCGCCGTCGTGCTCTTGCCGCTGCCCGATTCGCCGACCAGTGCCACCGTCCGCCTGACCGGCACCGAGACGTTCACGCTGTTCAGCACCGTCTTCTTGCCGTAGGCCGCCGTCAGGTTCCGCACTTCGAGCAGGGGCGTCTCGGCTGTCGCTTCGTCGGTGCCGGTCTTGCGGAAGGTACGAACGGCAAGGAGATCGCGTGTGTAGCGCTCCTTCGGGTTCGACAGCATTTCCCGGGTGTCACCCTCCTCAACCAAATCACCGTTACGGAGCACCATGATGCGGTCGGCCATCTGCGCGACAAGTGCGAGATCGTGGGAGACATAGATGGCGGCCGCGTCGAACTGCTCGACCACGTCCTTGATGGCGGCCAAGACCTCGATCTGCGTCGTGACGTCGAGGGCCGTCGTCGGCTCGTCGAAGATGACGAGATCCGGCCGGCACGAGAGCGCCATCGCCGTCATCGCCCGCTGCAACTGACCACCGGAGACTTGATGAGGGTAGCGAAAGCCGATCGTGTCGGGCTCCGGCAGGCCAAGCCGCCGATAGAGATCCTTGGCGTCGGCCTCGGCCTCGGCCTGCGACAAAACGCCGTGCTGGACCGGCGTCTCCGAGTGCTGGTCAATCAGCTTGTGCGCCGGATTGAAGGCGGCGGCGGCACTCTGCGCGACGTAGGCGATGCGCACGCCGAGCAGGTCTCTCCTCTGCTTTTCACTGGCGTTGACCAGGTCGATACCGTCGAACATGATCGTGCCATCGGTGATGCGGCAGCCGTCCCGGGTAAAGCCCATGGCGGCGAGACCTATCGTCGACTTTCCGGCGCCCGACTCGCCAATCAGTCCCAGCACTTCTCCGCGGCGCAGTGTCACATCCACACCGTTGACGATTCTCAGCCATTCGTCATCCGTGCGGCCCTCGATCTGGAGATTCCCCATCTCGAGCAGGATGTCGCCCTTCTTTTGTTCGTCCCGGTAGCTGCTCATTCTTTCAATCCGCTCGATTTGTGAAGGAACCAATCGATGACGAAATTGACGCTCACCGTCAGAAGCGCGATCGCTGCGGCCGGCATCAGCGGCATAAAATCGTTGAACGTGATGAGAACGGAATTCTCGCGTACCATGCTTCCCCAATCGGCAATTGGCGGCTGGATGCCGAGACCAAGGAAGCTAAGCCCCGCTATGAAGAGGAAGGTGAAGGTAAACCGAACGCCGAACTCCGCGACGAGCGGTGCAGTCGCGTTCGGCAGGATTTCGCGCCGGATGATCCACCACAGGCTTTCGCCGCGGATCTTTGCAACCTCCACATAGTCCATGACGTCAATATTCATCGCCACGGCCCGCATCAACCGGAAGACGCGCGTCGCTTCGTAGAGCGTGATGACGGTGATCAGGACGGGGATCGACGTGCCGAAGATGGCGAGCGCCAACAAAACGAACACGAGCCCCGGAATCGCCATCAGGATATCGACGATCCGCGACATGGCCAGGTCGACCCATCCCCCCATCGTTGCGGCAAGCATGCCGGTGAGGGCCCCAATCACGAAGGCGAGGGCGGTGATCAAAAAAGCAATACCGACTGTGTTGCGCGCACCGTAGATAAGTCGCGTCAGCATGTCGCGGCCGAGATTGTCGGTTCCGAGGATGAATTCGTCGCTCCACGGCTCGTACTGGTCGCCGACGATTTCAACTTCGCCATAGGGCGCGAGAACGTCGGCAAAAATCGCGACGAACGCATATGCGACGATGACGAGCAGTCCAAATCGGGACGTCCAAGGGGCTTGACGAAAGCCTTTGATCCAGGACGCCTGACCAAGACCCTTACCAAGACCCTTGGCCACCGCAGACTGAGGCGAACTCTTGTTTGCTTCGGTCATTTTGTTTCGGTCATGGCCGGGTCACTGCTTCGGATGAAGTAACAGAGGATTGCTGACGATCGACAGCACATCGGCTAGCAGATTCAATGAGATGTAGGTCGTCGCAAAGATCAGGGCTGCCGCCTGCACGATCGGCATGTCGCGTTTTCCCACCGCATCGACCAGCAGTTGGCCGAGGCCGGGGTAGACGAAGACGACCTCCACGACCACAACGCCGACAACCAGGAAGGCGAGGTTGATGACCACAACGTTGATGATTGGCGCCAGCGCGTTCGGCAGGGCGTGCTTAACGATGACTCGCATAGGACTGAGCCCCTTGAGCCTCGCCATCTCGATATAGGGGCTGGCCAGTACGTTAATAATCGCCGCCCGGGTCATCCGCATGGTGTGGGCAACCGTGACGAGCACAAGCGTCGCCGCCGGCAGCAGCGTCCGGTAAAGACGATCGGCCAATTCCATGTCCGGGTGGATCTTCGAAATACTCGGGAAAATGCCAAGATTGATGGAAAACACCAGGATCAGCATGTAAGCGACGAAAAAGTCCGGAAACGAGATCGTCGTCAGCGTTGTTAGGTTGATCCCACGGTCAAACGCTGTGTTGCGATAGAGCGCTGCAAGGACACCAAGCGTCAGTGCGAGGGGCATCGAGATGGCCGCTGCAAAGCAGGCGAGAAAGATGGTGTTGAACAGGCGTACGCCCACCAAGTGGGAGACTTCGTATCCGTTGGAAAGTGAAGTCCCGAAGTCCCCCTGAAGAACCTTGCCCAACCACGCGAAGTACCGCGTATGGAGCGGGAGATAGAGGCCAAGTTCCCGACGCGCCGCGTCCAGCGTTTCCGGCGTTGCCATCTGACCGAGCAGGGCCTGCGCAGCATCGCCGGGCAGCAATTCAACGCCGAGGGAGATAAAAGCCGACACGACGAACAAGGTGGCGACCGCTAGGGCGAAACGCTGCGCGATCATGACGCTCAACCGGTTCATGGCCGCACCTCGCTTTGCGGTTCCGTGCGCTTTGACATCCGGCCGACGGTCTCAACGGCAAGGGTCGTCAACACAATCAATGTTCTATGCCGGACTCGGGATCGCAGCCAAGCCCGTCCGTTCGCGAGAACACGGTCAATGCTCATGCCATGTTTTCAGAATATTTGTGCCGTATCACTCGCACGAAGCGCTGTAGCGGCCAATCGCGGGTTCGAACACAGATCCTTCCATTCGGCTAAACCAACGGTCATTGATCAGAACCCATGCGCCCATTTGCGCATGCCGAGGGACATGATCTTCCATGGTTGGTCGATGAGGTTGTTCCAGGCTTGGCAGCACAGCGCGACGATGTCTTCGTAGGATTTGAAGATCCGGTTCGACAACCAGTTGTCGCGCATGAATTGCCAGACATTCTCCACCGGGTTCAACTCGGGCGATCGTGGCGGCAGCGCCAGGACGGTGATGTTGTCGGGGATCGCCAGCTTGGGCGTCAAGTGCCAACCGGCCTGATCGACGATCAGCACCGCATGGGCGCCGGGATCGACGGCGGCACTGATCTCGATGAGGTGCGCCGCCATGGCGTCGGTGTCGCACCAGGGCATGACCAGCCCGGCGCCTTTCCCCTTCGCGGGACAGATCGCGCCGAAGATATAGGCCCATTCGGTGCGCTGGTCGCGGGGCGCCCGCGGGCGCGTGCCACGTCTGGCCCATCGGCGTGTGAGCTTATTCTTCTGGCCGATGCGGGCTTCATCTTGCCACCACAGCTCTATCTCGACGCCTTTCGGGAGCCTCGCCCGGATCTTCGCCAGTTCGGCGGGGAAGTTTTTTTTAAAAGCCTCGACGGCCAGCTCGTTTTGCGCGTAGTGGCGCGGCCGCGCCGAGATCTTGGCGAAGCCGAGCGCCTTCAACTCGCGCCCGACCGTGGTCTCGTCGAGCGAGATGGCGAACGTCTCCAAGAGCCACCGCGCCAGGTCCTTGCGCCGCCAGCGCACGACGCCGTCGACCGCCGGGACCGGGCCGGCCTCAACAACCTCCGCCAGTGCGCGGCGGTGATCGGCGTTGAGCTTCGAGGGTGCGCCCGGTGACTTCCCATCGACCAGCCCGTCCGGTCCGCGGGCGTTGAAGCGCAGCACCCAGTCGCGAATGATCTGCAGACCGACGCCGCCGATCCGCGACGCATCCGTCCTGCTGCCACCATCGTAGACCTCGGCCAACGCCAGCAGACGACGGCTCTGGGTCGCGTCCCTGGTCCTCTTCGCGAGGCGCCGCAGTGAGACGCTGTCAAAATCGTTCCGTAAGTCGACAGGCGCTGCCATGGCGAACCTCATTGGTTCACCACAAAGAGTCAGAGATCGGACCGCTTGGGAATCCCCAACGTGAGTCAGGCATTCCGCTCGGTGGTATAATATATAGCAATAGATATTATACCATAGGGGTATTAAAAAGACGTGGGAACACGGGCGCGATCGAAGAAGCTGTCGACCGCTGTGTCGGCTTACTACGACGTTACCAGCCTCACCGGAGGCCTCGGAACGAACCCGCCTGTCCGTAAACCGTGCGCCGCATCGCCGACACGCGGCCCCGAGTTGCTCAGTCCGGGTGGCTATCGAGGTGGGCGATTATGTAGCGTGTCAGCTCGCCAATCGTAGGGACACGGAACTTTTGGCTCCGATGCACGACGTAGAACGGTCGCTCTAGGGTCGGTTCCAGCGGCACCGCAGCCATGGTGCCCAGGCGCAGCTCCTTCCTAACGGCGCTCGCTGAGAGGACAGCGATGCCAATGCCCCCTTCCACCGCACCCTTGACAGCCTCCGAGCTGCTGAGTTCGATGACCACATCAAGGTCGCTCGGGTCGAGCCCCATCGCGTGCAGGTACTCCAGTAAGAAGCGGCGCCCGCCCGATCCCTCTTCGCGAATGACGAACGGGTAACGGAGGATATCCTCGGAATTGACAGCAGCCTGCCGAGCTAGCTGGTGATCCGGCGGCGTTAGGACCACCATTTGGTCTGTGCAGCAGGTCTCCATCACCAGATTGGCATTATTCACCGGACCTTCCACCACGCCGAGGTCGATCACGTTGTCCTCCACCATGGTGACGACGTCCTCGGTGTTGGCCACCTTCAGTTGCACAACGACGTCCGTGAACTCGCGCTTGAACTCCCCGAGCAGGGACGGGAGCCGGTAATCGCCGATGGTCGTGCTTGCACCAACCATGATCACGCCTATCTCGCCGATGTGCTCGCGCACCGCGTTCTCCATGTCGGTGTAGAGGCCGAAGATTTTGCCGGCGTAGCGATGGACACACTTGCCCGCCTCAGTGAGGCTGATGCTACTGTGGGCGCGGTCGAACAGTCGCGTGTTGAACTCCTCCTCGAGCTGGCGGATCTGGAACGTCACCGCCGGCTGGCTCATCTGCAGGGCCTCGGCCGCCTTGGTGAAGCTGAGGTGCCGGGCAGTGGCGAGGAATACCTGTAGTCTGCGATCTGGCATGCTGAACTCATACTTGCGCACGCTGCCGCTGGGCATGACGACCGTCGTTCATGCCAGCCTCAGTCGAGCCATTATAGGGGAACTCGCAGGCCGTATACCAACGCAGCCGGCTACCACGTGCTGGCGCCGTCGCTCACCGGGCTCGTATTGTTAAGACGCGCAATCGTGGCGACCATGGGTGCTATTGTCTGGCAGGGGAGGCGCGGGTGGCGAATTACGTTCTCGTTCATGGGTCGTGGCTTGGCGGGTGGTGTTGGCAGCGGGTCACGCCATTGCTAACTGGGGCCGGTCACAATGTGTGGGCGCCTTCGCTCACGGGGCTGGGTGACCGAAGCCATCTTGGCGGCGCCGAGATCGATCTCGATCTCCACATTCAAGACATTGCGGCGTTACTCGAATGGGAAGATCTGCACGGCGTGATCCTGGTCGGGCATAGCTATAGCGGCATGGTCATAACTGCGGTCGCCGACCGCATGCCGGAGCGCGTCGCGCATCTGTTCTATGTCGACGCGGTGGTGCCGGAGGATGGCAAAGCGATCGTCGATCTGATTCCACCCGATATGGCGGAATCGATCCGCGCGGCGGCGGCCGCGAATGACGATCCGACGCGGATGCCGCCGGCTCCGCCTGAAGCGTTAGGGATTACGGATCCGGGCGATGTTGCCTGGGTGATGGCAAAATCTGTCGGCATGCCTATCGCGACCCACGAGCAACCGATCCAGCTAACCGGTACCTATGAAAACGTCGCGAAACGCACTTATATGGCCTGCACGGATCCGGTACTCGGTGGCCTGGAGGCGACGGCGGCAGCAGCGCGCGAGGATCCCGATTGCAACTATTTTGAGATTGCCACCGGGCATGATCCGATGATTACGCGGCCGGGCGAGTTGGCTGATATTTTGCTTGCAAGCGCCTAGGTGAGATCGCACCAAAAGAAACAAAACGCCCTCACCCCACCCTCTCCCGACCGGGAGAGGGATTTTCATTTTTCACCCCAGCCCTCTCCCACTCATGGGAGAGGGAGCACAATGGTGCTGCCTCTCGGCCATGATTCCCTCTCCCCTCTTGCGGGAGAGGGTTAGGGTGAGGGGTAAAATGAAACAAAACGCCCCTCTCGGCAGAAACGCTTCGCGTTTCGCCTGTCGGGTAGCCAAAACTCCTGCGAGTTTTGGCTGACTATTCCATGCGGTAGGAGCCGGCGACGCCTTGTGGGCGCCAGTGCATGAAGGCTAACAGCAGGAAGCCGTAGATCATCAGGCGCATTTCTGCGGCAAGGGTGATGGGCATGTCGACGAAGCGCAGTCCTTCGGGGATCAGAATCAGCAGGAGGGCGCCGAAAAATGGCCCACGGAAGGCGTTGCCGACGCCACCAATAATGATCATCGATAATAGCAATGTCGCTTCGCTGATGTCGGCGATCGTCGGATTGATGAAGTTGATATAGGACGACAGCATGGCGCCGGCGAAGCCGGCGAGTCCACAACCAACCCCCACGGCCCACACCTTGGCCACGCGCACATTCTTGCCAAGGCCCCGAGCGGCCAATTCGTCATCTCGTAACGCGCGCAACATACGTCCCCAAGGAGACTCCAAGAGGACCCGCGAGATCAGTACGGCTCCTAACGCGAACGCGCTATATAAAATCGCGACGGAAATCTTGTCGTCGAATATGTAGCCAAATAAATTCGGCGACGGGACATCGATCAGCCCGAAATCGCCGTTGGTCATGTTTCCCCAGGTCCCGACGGGCTGGCTCGTGTCGTGCCAATTCTTCAGGACCGTGAAGATCATCACCTGGATCGCCAGCGAAATAAGAACGAAGAAATCGCCACGGAAGCGCCACGACGCAATCGACAACATCATGCTGAAGACGACCGACATGGCGATGGCCAGCAACGCCGCTGGAATGAATCCCCAATCGAGCAACAGCGTGGTTAGGGCGTAGGTATACGCTCCGATCCCGAAATAGGCGGCATGTGCCAGAGTGAGGAGTCCGACATAGCCAACGATGACGTTGAGGCTGAGCGCGACGATCAGGTAGATGTCGAACAGGATCAGGAGGTGTAGACCGTAGTTTACGTAGTTCACGATTCAGCCTCCGCCTCAAGGCGTGCGCGGCGTGTGATGATGCCGGCCGGGCGGAACAGCAGAAACATCACCAGAAGTGCAAAGGTCGCGGCGTCGATCCATTTCGCCTCGATGTACCACTCGACCTCGGAGCGCACGAGGCCGAGCAGGAAGCCACCGATCACGGCGCCAAAAAACGAGAACCGGCCACCAATAATCGCGGCGACGATTGCAAGCAGCAGGATGCTGAGGCCGCCATGCGACCAAAATCCGGCATCGCGGGCGCTCAGGATCGAAGCCACGCCGATCATGGCGCCTGAAATCCCAAACGCGACGTAGCGGAGTAGGCGCACGTTGTAGCCGCGTAGAGACAACTCATTGGGATTATCGGCAAGGCCGCGAAACTGGAGGCCAACGCTGGTGAATCGCAGCCAAACGAAGAAGACGGCGATCAACAGCCCGCAGCCGCCGATCGTCCACCATTCGGAATTGGTGACAACAACCGGCCCGATAAACGTCACAGCGTCGATACCGGAGCGCAGTACCTTGGGCTCATTGCCCCACACGATTGCAACGAACTGAACGACGATGATGTACAGCCCGAGTGAGGACACGAAGTGCGCGGCGAACGAGCCTTGCCGTCCGGCTATGCGCCCATGGTTGAAGGCTTCCATGGCGACGGAAAGCAAAAACGTACCAAATATTCCAAGGAAAATTGCCGGCACCGGAGGCACGCCCTGCTGCATGGCTTCCCAGGCGAAAAATGGGGCCGCCGAATAAAGTGCGCCCAACGCGATGTGAAACACCTTGGTTGGGAGATAGACGAGTTGAAACGCCAAGCCGAGTACGGCGATTTCCAATCCACTGATCGCACCATTGACAAAGACCTGCATGATTGCCGCGCTCCCTCCCCACGCACGGAATAGCCGCAACCGACCACTTCGAGCGGCGCGATCATTGCTGCAACACTGGCGAAAATCAAGGAGCGCCGACTGCGCGCCGGTGTGTCGCCGCGTGCTACAGTGGAGCCGCGAAAACGGGGAGCGCGTAGTTGGTGATGGCGACGTTCAAGAAGATTATTTCTGCCGATTCACACGTCCGCGAACCCGCCGATCTGTGGCAAAGAACGGTCGGCAACGAACTCGGCGATCGGACTCCACGCCCGGTCGATCACTACGACGGGATTGAAGGTTCGTTTTTCTACACCGGCCAATATGTCGTGCGGCACCTGTCGACCGATGTAACTGTGGCGGAAAGCGACGAAGCGCGGATCCTGATCGAGGCGGGCTACGATCCCGATGTGCGCGTCGCCTTTCAGGAGCGCGCTGGCGTCGATGCGGAGCTGTTGTTTCCAACTTTGTTCTCCGCTGTGATGCAGATCGATGACGCCCCGGTCTTACAAACGGCGGCGCGCGCCTACAACGATTGGATTACCGAATATTGTTCGCGCGACCCGGTGCGACTGCTCGGCACGGCGGTGATACCGCTTCATGAGCCCGATTGGTCGGTGGCCGAGTTGGAGCGGGTGGCGAAGAATGGATTGCGTGCCGCGCTGATCAATACCGTCGCGCCGAAGGGGTGCCCCCCCTTGCGCGATGCATCTTACGATCCGTTCTGGTCGGCCGCCGAAAATCTCGACATGCCGGTCCTCATTCACATCGTTACCGGCCGGGTTCAGGACCCGATCGTCTACTCGATTACGCCGGAGCAACTTGCTGAAGCACCCAAGGGCATCCACGAGATGTGGCACGAGGTACAGACCACGTTGTCGAATGAGTTCATCTTCGGTGGCATCCTCGATCGCCATCCCAAGTTGAAGCTGATGGACGCCGAGTACGATATTTCGTGGTTGCTGTATTTCATGTTTCGCGACGACCAGATCCACGAGCAGTTCCGCGGCATCCTCGATCTACCCAAGCTCAAAATGAAGCCGAGCGACTACTTGAAGACGCGGATCTGGCACGGAATGACCGATGATCCGTTCGGGGTCGATACGATCCGCCGGGTCGGTGCCGATTGCATCCTGTGGGGTTCGGATTTTCCGCACGTGCGTTCGGTTAACTACGATACCAAGGAGGCGATCGCCGACATCTACGGCGAACTGCCGGTGGCGGATCAAAAGAAAGTGGTTGGGGAGAACGTGGCGTCGTTATTCGGGCTTTAGTTCGTACTTGTAGCTAGCTAACCCGACCTAGTGGCGTTCGTCCGCCCTTCCAATGTTTGCAATATTTGTGACCAGATTTGCTCTGCGCTGGGGTCACCCTCGCGCTGGTAATCATCGACGTAGCGGCGTGCGATCGCAATCGACTCGTCACCGTGCGCCGCCGCTAGTCGATCGGCAAACCGCGCAATGTCGTTCTCTAAACCCACAACTAGTCGTTCATCCAATTGTTTTCTTGGACCAGGCCCAACTTCGCGAGCCACCGATGCCACAATCGAGCGATCCGGCGCTTGTTAAGGATTGGCTTGGTTTTCTGTAGGGTGAGCGGAAGAAATACGCGCCCGAGCGGCCTGTCATTATCGAGGTCAATCGGGCTTGGCGTGACGGACACGATTACTGTCTCGTTTGCTAATACCTACCTCCGGTAGCGACCGGATTGAGTCACGATATCTCTCAGCCGGCGGTTTGCCAGTGCTAATACCTACGCTGGTCACTCGGTCCAAGCTTCGGAACGAGAAATTAGGCGCGAAAGGTTAGGTTAGGCGGGGGCGTAGGCGAGCTTGGCGAAGTCGCGCTCGTTCATATGGTTGTCGAGTCGCCAGCGATGGGCATCGCTCAGCAATTCATCGTAGGCCTTCTGCGACACCGGCTCGCGCACGAAGCGCTCGCCGCGGCCGAACGTTGAGTAATCCCAATCGTGGTCCGCGAACTCCGCGGGGTTGGAATGGACCCACAAGTGGAGGTGACGTGACAGATCTTCATTGAGCGCTGCTTCGGCGCGATCAATCGCACGCAGGTAGCGGTCGACCTTATCGGAATCGGCACCGTCCTCGACCCACCATCCGGTCCAGAATTCGCCGTCGAGTACTTTGCGGTAACCGAGTTGCTCGGCCATGTAGATTTGCGGTGGCAACAGGCTTGATGCCTCGACATCGCCATCTACCAACACCTGGAGCCGGGCGCCGAAGCCACCATGATTCACGACGTTGATATCAGCTAGTGGGATGTGCCGTTCGAGGTGGGAGAGCAAGCTGAAGTGACTGCCGGCACGCAAACCAACCGCGATCGGGACGCCTTTCAAGTCCTTCGGTTCGTGGATGTTTGAATCGGGTTGCACATATACCGCACATGGCGAAATGCCGTGAACGCCGGTGACGAATTTGCCTCTGCCAGCGCCTGTCATACACACCGTGCCCCAGGCACAGGCCGAACTGATCTCCGAGGTTAGCAACTGACCCAGCAATAGCTTGTCGAGTTCGGCTTGATCTTTGTCCTCGGGTTTGCCGAGCCTGCCTTGCTGGACCTTGAGGCCATCCCAGTTGACTTGAACGTCAAGTCCCTCCGCCTCGAAAAATCCCTCTTCGAGCGCCACCCATTCGTTGAGGCGCATCCCCGTCGGCGAGGCGTGCATGGGAATTAGCTCAGTCATCGCTCGTGCTCCCCAAATGATGAGAGTCAGCATAGCGCCGCGTGTCGCTGAGCAACAGACCATTATTCGAGACCACAACGACACCGGGGTCGCCCGACCCGGGTGCGGTGAAACAAACAATGAGTAGACTGCACATTATCGGAGAAAGTGGTTGGCGAGGCTACCGCGCGAGGAGGACGCACAATGAAAGCTGCAGTGATTACCGAGCCCGGCGGCATCGAAACGCTGGCAGTGCGAAACATGCCGGATCCCCAACCCGGACCTAGCGACGTCGTGATTGCCACCGCTCACTGCGGCTGTAACTGGGGCGACACGATGATGCGCGACGGCACCTATCCCCATCCGACCACCTACCCCGTCGTGCCCGGCTGGGAAGTCGCCGGGACCGTCGCGGCCGTCGGCGAGGGTGTTGCGAACATAGGGATCGGTGACCGGGCGGCGCTCTACGTGCCCGAAGTCGGCGGCTTGGCGTTTCCAGGCTGGCCCGTAAAAAATGAAGTATCGCGTATCGCCTATGGCGTAACATCAAATGAGCCGGGTGCGGCTTAAATCGGAGACGGCCTCGTGGGCTACGTAAATTACTCCCTCCACCTGCTGATTTTGTTCGACATCTACCTGATCGTCGCTCTCAGCCTTAACGTTATTGTGGGTTATGTCGGCCTCCTTACCCTGGCTCATGCCGCCTTTTTTGGCGTCGGCGCCTATACCTATGCGGTTACTGCCTTATTGCTCGACTGGGGGTTCATTCCGGCAGCGCTGCTCGCGATCGTCATCTCAGTGGTCTTCAGCATGATGTTGTCGATCGCGTCGTGGCGCTTTCGCGGCGATTTTTTCGTCCTCATCTCGCTCGCGGTCCAGGTGATGATTTTTACGATTCTCAAGAACTGGTACGACCCGATGCAGCCGGTGGGAGCCTGGAGCAACATGACTAACGGTGACTCCGGCCTCTCGGCCGTGCCGCCACCCAACATCTTCGGGTATCTATTCGACGATAAAATTTCTATCGCCATTCTGTTTAGCGCGTTTGCGGTCTGTGCGGTGCTGGTGTCGCGCTTTCTTTTGGAATCGCCCTGGGGTCGTATGTTGCGCGCGCTGCGCGATGACGAGTTGGCGGCGCGCGGCCTTGGCAAGAACGTGCGGGCCGCGAAGGTGTGGGCGGTGGCGATCGCCTGTGGGCTTGCCGGCTTTGCAGGCGCGATGCTGTCGTCCTATATCAACTTCGTCAATCCGACGATCGCCGACATCAGCGAAGCAACATTGTTGTTATCGATGATCGTGATAGGCGGTGTCGGGAATGCGTTTGCGGGCCCCGTCGTGGGCGCACTCTTGCTCATTTTGATCCCCGAGGGCCTGCGCTTTGTCGATATGCCGATTACGCTCGCCGCTGAAATGCGATTGATGATCTATGGCGTATTGTTGGTTGCTTTTATGCACTGGCGGCCGCAAGGCATTGCGGGCTCCTATCGAATGGAGTAGGCGCGAGCCGCTGATCCGCTTCGCCGTTTTCGGCATGGACAACGAAAGCCTGAAGATCTGGTTTGGCGTCCTGGCGCTAATCGTGGTCGAACTCGGGCTTATCGGCGGCTGGGATGAACGTGTTCGTTATTTCCGCCCTGGCCGAAGATGTGCCGATGAAGGAAACCTTCCTCGGGGTCGCCCCTTTCTTCTGCGCCGAACTCGTGCGAATCGCCGTCCTCATCGCGTTTCCCGCGCTCACGCTGTGGCTGCCATCGATCCTCAGCGGTTAAGCGCATCTGCCAGCCGCGCATCTCGAGGTAGCCGGCGCTGAGGCCCGGAAACTAGTGAGGAATTTTGTGAGAAACACAAGCATGCCGGTTGGGCTCTATCGAGGCGTGTGATTCGCTTATTTTCCCCTCACCCTACCCCTCTCCCGCAAGGGGAGAGGGAACCTAACGGGGCCGACGATTAGCTCCCTCGCCCCATGGGGGAGAGGGCGGGGGTGATGCTTCGGCATACCACCCTCACTGTTCAGATCAGGTCGCACGCGGATCCTAGAATCATGGCTGGGCAGCCAATGTTGGGGGCTCCCTCGTCGCTTGGGGTGTAGGGACCACCCAAGGCGGCGAGACTAACGCTGGGTCAGTTTGAACTCGATACGGCGGTTGCGTCGGTAGGCGATTTCGTCGCGGCGGTCGTCGATCGGTTGGAACTCACCAAAGCCGGTGGCGGCAAGCCGCCGTGGCGAAATTCCCTGGCTCACCAAGAACTCGACGACTGAAACGGCGCGTGCGGTCGACAGGTCCCAGTTCGACGAAAAATGCTCGGTGATAATGGGGATCCGGTCGGTATGACCATCGATCCGTAGGATCCAGTCGACATCATCTGGGATAAGCGCGGCCAATCGCTTGATCGCCGCCGCGAGTTCGCCGAGCTCGCGCTTGCCGTCCTCGCCGATGCGGGCGGATCCGGAGGCGAACAGTAGTTCGGACTGCAGCACGAAACGATCGCCGACGACGCGCACGTCGGCGCGGTCACCCAGCACGTCGCGCAAGCGGCCGAAGAACTCGGATCGATATTTGGCGAGTTCGCGCACCCGCGCCGCGAGGGCGGCATTCAGACGCCGTCCCAGCTCTTCTATGTTTTTTTCCTGGTCGGTGGTGCGGATTTGGGCTGCGGCCAGGGCGTCTTTGAACTCCTTGAGGTCAGCCCGCAGGGCCGCGACCTGATCGCTGAGTAGGGAGATTTCAGCCTGCTGGCGATTGATCTCGGTGGTGCGCCGGCCAATCGTGTGGCGCGCGCTCGCCAGGTTGCCGGCGAGGCTGGCGCGTTCGCGATGGAGCGCCGCGACCGTATCGGCGAGGGTGGTCCCCTGACGGGCCAGCGCGTCGCGAACCGCGTGTTCGCTTTCCAACTCTACCGTGAGCGCGGCGAGCTGCTGCTGCAACGCCTGTAACTGATTGCTCGCGCGTTGCTCGGTGGATTCAACTTCGCGTTCGAGCGCGGTTCGGGCCGTGGTCATCTCACCGAGCTGTTGCTCGAGCGCGCTGCTTTCGGTTTGCAGCGCATCGCGAATACCGCGTTCGCTATTGAGTTCCTCGGTTAGGGCGGTGAGGTGATCGCGAAGAGCGGCGAGCTGTTGCGCTTGGCTTTTGTTGGTGGCGGTGAGATCTTTTTCAAGCGCACGGTGGGCCTCGGTCATCTCGCCGAGCTGCCACTTCAAGGTCGCGCGTTCGGATCTCAGGGCTTGGTTTTGCGCTTCGATTTCGCCCAAGCGCGTGATGACCTGCTCGACTTGACCGGCCAAATATTCAAGGGCGATGCGCCGCGCCACCAAGTCCTCGCCGACCGCTTTGGCGCGTTCGATGACGCCAGGAACGGTAGCGCGCTCTTGCGCCGTGGCGTGACAAACCGACCCCGCCACCCCAAGCGCAACGAGTTGAACTATTTGCAGCGCACGCATCATGGTCCGGGAGCCCTTCCTCCTGCCGCTCCGCGTGATGATTTCGAAAGAAACGTTACGCGGTTCGCCAGGCCTCGTCTACGCCGAGCGGACTCGGCATATCGCAGGTGGCGCAAACAAAAAAACGGGAGGCCGAAGCCTCCCGTTTGGCGACGAGCAACGTTGCTCGTGTTTTAGGCGCTTACTCAGCCGCGATCGCCGATGCCGCTTCGGGAACCGGAAGATCGAACAGTCGAGCGCAATTGAGCCCTGCGGCCTTGGCAACAACCCGATCAGGCGTGCCCGCCAAGCGGTTCTTGATGATGTCGTGACTGTTGGGGAAGGTGTTGCGCGGATGCGGATAATCCGATCCCCACATGATGCGATCCTCGCCAATCACGTCCCAGGAGCGATCGAAATAGAGATCGTCGGTGAACGCGATCCACATATTCTCGGCCACGTATTCCTCGATCGAGCGCTTGATCATCGGGATGTTCATCGCCATGCCTAACGCGCCTTGCATCTGCTTGCAGCGGTAGAGCCAGTAGGGGAACCACGAGCACTCGTATTCGCCGGTGATGAGCTGCAGCGTCGGGAAGCGGTCGAAGATGCCACCGAAGATGAACTCATTGACCAGCGCATATTGTTGATCGCCAAATACGGCGAGGAAATATTTGGGACCCCACTCCTGCTCTTCAGGGGTGATAAAGCAGAAGGGGTCAACGGTCTCGCCGGTGCCGAGGTGCAACGTGATCGGCATGTCGAGGTCGACCGCCGCAGCCCAGAACTTGTCGTATTCGGGCTTGCGATAGGGTGCGAAGTTATCCGGCAGATCGGTGTTGATGATGGCGGTGCGTAACCCTTTCTTACGCATCCGCTGGAGTTCCGCGATAGCCCAGTCGACGTCATGCATCGGGATCATCGCCGAACCGACCAGGCGTTTGGGGTCGTATTCGCAATACTCGACACAAAAATCGTTGAACACGGCGGCGCAGTCGTTCAGCACCGCAGTTTCGCGAATCCGCATCGCCAGCAACATGTTGGTGGCCTGGATAAGCTCAGAATCGACACCGTCCATATCCATCAGCTTTAGGCGTTCCTCAGGATCGGAGTTTCCCTTTAGAACGCGCGCGGCCAGCTCAGGATCGAGGTCGCCGGTCTCGACCGCGACGGTGGAATCCGGCGTGTCACCAGCGTTCTCCTGGCGGAGGTCGTCGACGCCCATGTAGTCGTAGCCGAGGAAGACAAAGTCGCCTTTGACGCCCTTTGCCTCGGAAACACGGTGCGGCAATTTGTCGCCGTGTTTGTGACCGAGCGCATTGGTCCACAGATCGTAGGGCTCGATGATGTGCGAGTCCGACGACATTACGTACTTGAGATCCACTCTTTCCTCCCCTTTTCCGCGCTCCATTATCAGGAGCCGACGATTGATCGATGGTAGATTATAGCGAACGAAGAATGCGAACGCTCGGAGGAAACAAGTGACTGATTATTTTGGCTGGCGCAAGAAGTTTGGGGTGATCACGCCATCGACCAACACCTCCATGCAACCCGAGTTGGATGCGATGCGACCCGACGGTGTGACCAATCACACGGCCCGCATGCTCATCACCAATCAGCAGACCGAGGACCAAGTGGGCTTCGAACGGATGCTGCGTGAGATCGACGCCTCACTCGAAGACGCGGTCGACCGCGTGATGACCTGCGAACCCGACCATCTCATCCTCGGGATTTCGGGGGAGGCGGTGTGGGGCGGCGGGCTCGAGTCCAGCCGCAAAGTTCGCGAGCGTATCCTCGAGCGTACCGGCGGGGTTGGCGTGACCCAACCCGCGGACGCGCTGCGGCCGGCGCTGGACGCTTATGGGGTGACGGGCCGTGTCGGCATCATCACGCCGTATCATCCGAGCGCCGAGCCGCATCTGGTTGAATACCTCGACGCGATCGGCTGCACGCTGGTGCGCTCGGAGCATATCGCGCATCAGAAACCGAGCGAGATCGCGCAGACGACCGATCAGCGGATGCGCGAAGCCATCGCAAGGGTCGACGACGACGACGTCGAGGCAATCGTGCAGTTTGGCGCAAACTTGCCGATGGGCCCGCTCGCCGCGGTCGCCGAGCGCTGGCTCGGCAAGCCGGTTATTGCGCAGATCCGGTATATCTACTGGCACGCGCTGCGCAGCAACGGCATCGATGACAAAATTCCGGGGTTTGGCAGGCTGCTGGCGGAATTTTAGAGGCGGTAACGCCGCAGGGGTGGTAGCGCCGCCTGACCAGTCATCTACATAGAACGGAAACTTGCGTTCAGCCACTGCAGTGGTTAAGGACGACACCGCATGCGTACTGATCACCAAGGAGGAGTTTAAGCGTCATCTCAATAACGTGGACCCCTTCACGCAGGTGCTTCTCAAGCTCCTTACTAAACGCCTTCGAGCGGCGCTAACGAGATAAGAAAAGCCCCGCACGAGGCGGGGCGGTTTCTCAAGGACTCTGAAATTGGATCGGTTTCTGGCCGATGGCTGTGTGACTACTGGAATAGGGCCAGAATACTCTGCGGACCGGAGTTCGCGATCGCTAGGGCCTGTACACCAAGCTGTTGTTTGATCTGAAGGGCCTGAAGCTGGGCGCTTTCTTCGGCTAGATCGGCATCGACCAGGTTGCCAAGTCCCTCCTTCAGAATGTCTATTAACTGCTGGGTAAACTCCGACTGAACCTCGATCCGCTTGGCCGAAGAACCGAGCGCGGCAAGTTTGTCAGCCACACTGTCGATGGCCGAATTGATCGTGGTCAGCGCGGTCAGCGCACCCGAACTTGAGGTTAAATCGTCGGCAGCAATCCCAAGCGTGCCGATGTCCATGGCCTGCGCGCTGATGGTGATCGTGCTGCCGTCTACAGTACTCAGAACCGTCAGGGTCGACGCTCCCGTCGTGATCAAATTGGTATTGTTGAACTCGGCGCTGACGACGATGGTCGTCAACTGATCACGCAGCGACGTGAAATCGTTGTTCAGCGCCGTGCGAGAAGCTGAGTCGAGGCCGGCTTGATTGGCTTGGACCACCTTCGCCTTCATATCAGTGAGGAGATCGGCGATCGACTTACCGGCTTGGATCGCGACATTGACGATCGAATCACCGGTGGCAAGGGCGATCTTGACGGATTCGATCCCCTTGATGTCACCCCGCAGTCGCGTCGCGATTGCGAAGTTGGAGGCATCGTCCTTGGGGCCGTTGACCCGCAAACCGGTGGTGATCCGGAGCTGCGTGACCTCGAGCTGACTGGTAGTTTTGTTAAGTTGTTGAAGTGCGACAAAAGCGCCGACGTTAGTGTTGATAGAGAAAGTCATTCTTCTTCCTTTAGTAGCGAACATTCTATTCGCCCGGCACGGCACCCTTATCTTGTCGCCTAGTTGTTAATGAATGGTTACCTACCTGTTCAGCGGTCAACTGAACTTCCCACATGAGAAAAGCCCCGCCATTTAGACGGGGCTCCTTCGAATGTCGGTTGTAAGTGGCTGGAGAACTATCTACTCCGACCCATAGTAGGTAACAGCAATTTCTCAAAGGCGGACTAACGCGAGCGGAACAGATGGGCTTGCACCGGCAGCAAGGACAACTATCGCGCCGACCGCACGACAATTTTGCTATTCCGGCTGGTGACGCATGATCCAGCGGCAACCATGCTGAATACCATGAACGAGAACAGCCGGAGGCCCAGCTCCCGTAGGCCGTAGTTTGTGAACGTTTGAGACGAATGGACCGCTTCGACGGAAGGAGTGGTTGTTGGGTGACTATTCTCTAGTCGCTCGACGCCTGCCGCGACGTCGGCAGGTTATGTGAAGCCCGGTTGTCGCGATCGCCCAGGCAATGCGTGCCGTAGTACCCGCACGCCTGCCGGAGGAGGCGGGCACGGCCGGCCGTTTTTCTGTGTTGATCGCGGTCGCTTTCGCATCGTAGCGTGTCGGGTCTTGTGATGTCCGTGAAGTCGGTGCATCCATCCAAAGCGTCCAGCTGGGGGAGTCCGAATGTCCACACAAGAGTTGAGCCGTCCTGTTGGAAATAGGCCCGTAAATGAAGGTACAGCCTACGGGCGGGTTCCGGGACACCATAATGCGAGGCTTACCGAAGTGGGCGCGGGAACTCCTGGCGGCGAATATCTTCGTCGTTATTGGCATCCAATAACTTTTGCCAGCGACGTTGGCCGCCGCCCGCAAAAGGTGAGGGTGCTGGCAGAAGATCTCATTCTTTTCCGCGACGGCAAAGACCGGCTCGGTCTGCTCTATCCCCGCTGCAGTCATCGCGGCACAAACCTGTTCTATGGCAAGACGGAGGAACGCGGTATCCGCTGCTGCTATCACGGCTGGCTTTTCGACACTGAAGGCCGGTGCCTCGAACAGCCTTGCGAGAAAGATGGCGGCCGCGAGCGTGACCATATTCGCCAACCTTGGTACCCGGTGCAGGAGCGCTATGGGCTGGTATTCGCCTACCTTGGCCCGCCCGACAGAATGCCAATGTTGCCACGCATCGACATTTTCGAGGATCTACCGCCGAGCCACAGTGTCTTCCCGCACGGCGGCCCGGGCATGTCGGGCTACGCCGATACCGCGGCTGCGCCGGGCGAAACGTCGGTCCCGTACAATTGGTTCCAAACCTTTGAAAACGGCGTCGATCCCTTTCACGTCTGGACTCTGCATTCGACGTTCAGCGGTTTTCCCCAATTTGGCGAATCCTACACACACCGCCCACAGATCGAATTCGAAGCGACCGAAACAAGCATCCTCAACCACGCGATCCACGCCCACGACGGCGTCCTCGTCGACCAAATAGAAGAACTCGTTCTTCCCAACATCAAGGCGCTATTCCCGATGAATCTCGCGGAAAAGCGTGGCAGAAGAATTTCTTGGGTTACACCGATTGATGACACGAGCTTTGTGTATTTAGGTGCAACCGCGGGACCGGAGCGGCTGGTGGAATTTGACGCCCTGGTGATGACACCGGACGGTAAGTCGTGGAGTCAGATGTCGGAAGCCGAACACCAGGATTATCCTGGAGACTTCGAGGCGCAGGGGAGTCAAGGTCCGGTCACCCTACACTCGGAAGAGCATCTCTTCGGCAGCGACAAGGGCATCATCATGTTGCGAAACATGACGCTAAAGCAGATCGACGCCGTATTGGCCGGCAAAGATCCAGTTGGCGTTGCATTCAACGAAGCAGACGCGCTGATCCGAATAGGTTCGGGCAATTTTTGCGTGAGCGATTAGTAGCGGCGGCGGGTTAATGCACATCGTTTGATGCGTTCGCCGTTAGCGAATCGGTTGTCATCGTTCTAGAGCATTTTCTGAGCTGACGGATTCTTTTTGGGATTCCCATGGGATCGAATTTCTGATTCAAGATGTGGGCTGGTGGAGGAGGCCAGCCTGCATGACGAAACCTCTTTCCAATGATCTTCGAGAACGGCTTGTATCGGCGGTTGACAGCGGCCTGTCGCGGCGCTCGGCGGCGCGCCGCTTCGGGGTTGCGGCCTCGACGGCGATCAAATGGGTGAATCGGTGGCGGCGGACGGGCGATGTCGGGCCTAGGCCGCAAGGCGGTGACCACCGCTCGCACCGGATCGAGGCCCATGCCGAGGAAATCCTGGCGCTGGTTGACGAGACGCCGGACATCACCTTGGGCGAGATCGCGGCACACCTGGACGCGGGGCATGGCTTGACGGTGGCCCAAAGCACGGTCTGGCGGCTGCTCGACCGGCACGGCATGACGTTCAAAAAAAACCGCGCACGCCTGCGAGCAACAGCGAGCTGACGTCCTGCGCCGCCGGCAGGCCTGGTTCGACGCCCAACCCGATCTGAATCCCGAGCGGCTGGTGTTCATTGACGAGACCGGCGCTTCGACCAAGATGGCCCGGCGTTACGGCCGGGCGCCACGGGGCGAGCGTTGCCAAGCACCGGTGCCTCATGGACACTGGAAGACGACGACCTTCGTTGGCGCGCTCCGCCTTGAAGGCATGACCGCGCCCATGGTGCTCGACGGTGCCATGCATGGTGCCGCCTTCCTCGTTATGTGGAGCAGGTCTTGGTCCCGACGCTCAAACCCGGCGATATCGTGGTGATGGATAACTTACCCGCCCACAAACCCATCGCCGTGCGCACGGCCATCGAAGTCGCCGCGGCAGAGTTGCGCTTCCTGCCGCCCTACAGCCCTGACTTTAACCCCATTGAAATGGCCTTCTCCAAGCTCAAGGCTTTCCTCAAAAAGACCGCCGCCCGAACCGTCGATGACCTCTGGGACGCCATCGCCCAAGGCATCGACACCTTCACACCAACGGAATGCGAAAATTACTTCGCTGCTGCCGGCTATGACCGCAAATGATAGGAAAACGCTCTAGCTACCTGCGTGCCAACCCGCAGGCGCGTTTCGGCCATGGTACGAGACGAAACAGAACCGGTGAACTAAAGCGGCGATTCTTCGATGGCGCCGACGCTGGCAAATCCCGGCTTGGGGATGCCGCCCCACATGTCGATGGTGTCAAGCGTCGGCGGCAGTTTACGCGCCTCACGCGGCCGGTGTTCGTCGAACTCCTCCATCCCGTTGGTGTATTCGACCGTGATTCCGTCAGGGTCGAGGAAATAGAGAAACACGCTGCCCGAAGGAACATGCCGCCCCGGTCCGAACACGATTTCGGCGCCGGCTTTGGGTAACCGGTTGGTGCCGCGGCCGACATCGTCGAGGTCACGCACCATGAGAGCAAAGTGGTGGAGTTGGTTGTGATCCGAGCGAACGATGGCAAGCGAGTGGTGGTAGGGGTTGGGATGGCAGCGGAGGAAGGCCAACTCCCCGTTTTCGCCTTTCATGTGGTCTGAGATCCGGAAGCCGAGATCCTCAGTCAGACAGCGGAAGGTTTCATCGAACTCCGCAACGTCAATGACGCAATGGCCAAGGCGCAGAATCTCAGCCAATCGCGGTTTGAACGGCGTGGCTGCTGGCGTCATCTCCGCGAACAGCTCGAATGTCACGTGGCATCCAGGAACCTGGAAGCGAAGAACATCACGTTCGGCCAAGCTTTCGGCTTCGTCCTCGGCAACATCACGAAAGGCGATACCCAACCCCGTCAGATGCTCGCGCGCTGCTGTCATGTCGGCTGCACTTTCGACCGCAAATCCGAGCCGTTTCAATCCGGGTTGATCGGATCGCCGAAGCAGCAGGTCATGATGATTGTCGCTGCACCGGAGAAACACGCTTGCGTCGTCGCGCTCCTCTAAATCCATGCCGACCACCTCCGAATAGAACTCGGCGGAGCGGTCGAGATCGGTCACGTTGAGCGCGACGTAAGCCAATCTTTCGTATCTAAACGGTGCGTCCGGCATCGCGGGAAACACTCCTTGCGCATGTAAGCGGAAGTTAGAATTTCCAGATCAGGTGGCCCAAACGGGCGTTCAAACCCTGCAATTTGGCAGCTCGATCGTAGGCGTAATCGAGGCGGCAAGTCAAAACGAGGGGTCGTTTGCGGGGGGAGATAATCCGCATGCTTTTCTCCTGTTCTCCGCCGAATGGTAGCGCCATCGCCACACCGCGCGCCCGCGCAGGCGAGCCGCCGCCGACACGCTGTTTACGTTGGCGGAGGCTGCGTAAATCGGCGTTGCAACACGCTGCGGTGCGAGGTGCAACGAGTTGCCCCACACCGGCAAACCGATGTGGGGCGGGTCGCGTGTCTAAACAACTGTGAATGGGTGTTATGCGGGAGTCGGCCACACAAAGTCAGGGCGCAGACCTTCATGGACGGGACGGCCGTCGTCCGGTTTCGGGACACCAGTGGCCGCATCGTAGAACGCATGGTAGGTCGCCGGCATGCTGTCCGAATCGTAGCCCATCAAGTTCGGTACGATCGCGCGAATACGGCGTTCTTTATCATTCAGCATGATCGGTGTGCCGCAGGTCGCACACGTGCAAAGTTCCAGCGGACCATCTGGGTTCTGATCATTGAATGGCTGGCGGTTCAAACCATCATCGTTATCAACGGCAATGTCTCCGTGCTTGAAAAACGCCACATGGGTCGTGGGTTGACCGGTAACCCGCTTGCAGACGGAGCAGTGGCAGGTGTGGACATCGATCGGCTCGTTATCTGAGTGTGTGTGGATATGATCGCACCCACCCGAATACTTATTTGGCATGTTCTCCTCCTCGCTTCGTTGGTGACCATACTAATCATTGTCTTCGGTCAGAATCCACCTCGGCGCGGATCGATTTCCCCACGCCCGGTGGAAGGCTGCTGATAGCACCCGAACAACCCAAAGCGCCAGACCGCGAGTGAGAATCGATGCGGCCACGTGGGGATGGGATCGCCCTTTTTCGTACAAGCGAATGTCTTCGTTTGTGAAGGGTTGTCCGACACCTGCCGCCCGGGGAGAGGGAACTTTATTGCGCGATGGCACCGCTCAAGCTCCCTCCTCTCCCCAACGCCTGCCTGGCGAAGCCGCTACGGCGAAGGCAGGCGGGAGAGGGCGGGGTGGGGGCAGCTAAACTTGAGGTGGATCGTTTGAGCAGCGCGAATAGGGCGGAGAGCACAAATTTGGATACTGATCTGCCGATATTTCTTCGCTGGCGGGCAGACAGACGTAAATCAGTTGCGCTAGATTACGCTCTCTGGGAGGCGTATCTCTAGTTGATCGCCGAATAAAACGTTGAGTTTGCGGCATGCAGATCCTGGGCAACGGGATACTGAACGGGCTAATCATTGCGCTGATGGCGCTGGCGTTTCAGCTGGTGTATCTGCCAACGAAAGTGTTTCACGTCGCGCTCGGCGGCATCTATGTCATCGCGCCCTACATCGCCTGGGTGTGCCTGAAAGGCGGGCTGCCATGGTACCTCGCCTTGCCGGCTTCGCTGGCGTTCTGCGCGTTATTCGCGATCGCGATTGACTATCTTAACCATGCACCGCTGGCGCGGCGCCATGCGCCGTTCGTCTCGCACCTGATCATTTCGCTTGGCGTCTATATCGTGTCGGTGCAGGTGCTGGTGATGATTTGGGGCAGCCATCCCAAGGAAATTCGCATCGCCGCCGACTCCGCCTATTTCTTCGGCGATCTAATTTTCACGGCCACGCAGATGTGGTCGGCCGGCGTGTCGATCGTTGTGCTCAGCATTTTCAGCATTTGGCTGTGGCGGACCGATACCGGGCTGCAATTCCGGGCGCTGGCCGACAATCCAACCGAAATTGCGATGCGCGGTTACAACATCACGCGTTTGCGGATGATCGCCTTCGGATTGTCGGGCGCGATCGCCGCGATTGGTGCGCTTCTGGTGGCACGGGAAATCGGCTTTCATCCCCATAGCGGGCTCGACACATTTCTGCTCGCGGTCGTTGCCGCCATCATCGGCGGCCAGAGTTCGTTCATTGGACCGATTATCGGCGGATTGCTGCTGGGGATCGTGCGGTCCGAGGTCGTCTGGTACATGTCCGCGCAATGGCAGGACGGCATCACGTTCGTGCTGCTGGCGGTATTCTTGCTGCTGCGGCCGCAGGGGATCGTGGCCAAACGCGCCCGCCTGGAGGCCGAAGCATGAGCTACCTCCTCCACCTACTGATCCTGTTCGACATCTATTTCATCGTCGCCCTCAGCCTGAATATCGTGGTTGGGTATTGTGGGCTGCTGACACTGGCGCACGCCGCTTTCTTCGGTATCGGCACCTATGCCTACGCGCTTTCGGTGCTGGCGTGGGGCTGGGGCTTTCTCGAAGCGGCGGCGCTTGGGATCGGCTTTGCCGCCCTGGCCAGCCTGATCCTGTCGTTTGCGGCCTGGCGTTTTCGTGGTGATTTCTTCGTGTTGATCTCGCTGTCGATCCAGTTCGCGCTGTTTAGCGTGATCAACAATTGGCACAAACCCGGCGACGAGGTCGGGACGCTCACCAATTTGACCAACGGACCCTATGGCCTGGGGGGGATCCCGCGGCCGACAATCTTCGGTTACGAGTTTGTGTCGACCGAATCGATCGCACTGCTGTTTACCGCGATCGCCGGATTGTTCACGTTGTTCTGCTGGCGGCTGCTGGCGTCGCCGTGGGGGCGGATGCTGCAAGCCATGCGCGACGACGAACTCGCGGCGCGTGGATTGGGTAAGTATGTACGGCTGGCCAAGGTCCAAGCGATCGCCATCGCCTGCGCAATGGCATCGTTCGCCGGCGTGCTTTACGCCTCGTATATCAGCTTTATCGACCCGGCCACCGCGTCGCTCACCGATTCGCTGCTGCTGCTGACGATGATCATCATCGGTGGCGTCGGTAACACCTTCCGCGGGCCGCTGGTCGGGGCGTTTGTACTGCTGGCAATTCCTGAGGCGCTACGCTTCATGGATCTGCCCGATCAGCTCGCCGCCGAATTGCGATTACTGATCTTCGGCACCCTGCTTATTGGCATGATGCACTTACGTCCCCAGGGGCTGGCCGGTAATTATCGATTCGGTTGAGGAAGAGAGCCGTTGTAATCACGAAACCCTAGAACAAGCCGACTAGGATTCGCACGCTTAGGGCACTATTATTTGGTCTTGAGACAACAGGGAGGAAGACATGTTTAACCGCATTAAACATTTGCGGGCGAGCGGACTGCATCTTTTCGGAGCCATTCTCGTGGCCACAACACTCGTGGTGTCGAGTACCGCAAGCTACGCAGCCGGCGAAGTGCGCATCGCCGTCAACGGACCGCTCACGGGCCCGATCGCGTTGATTTTCGTCGACTACACCAAGGGCCTGCAAATGGGTCTGGACGATGCGTCCAAAAAGCTCGGCGTGCCGCGCGACACCTTCGCGCTCGACATGCAGGATGCCGGCGATCCCAAATCGGCGATCACGGTCGTGAAGAAGCACCTGCTCAACCCGATCGATGTCTATATCTCGGGCTACTCGAACCAATCCAAGGCGATTGCCCCCGAGCTCGATCGCGCCGGGGTCACTCACTTCATGATTTCATTCGACGCGTTCCTGGCGCGCGAGGGCGCGGATCGTCTGCGGATCTTCCCGAACTACAAGCTCGAAGGCCCGCTCTATATCGACTACATCAAGACCAAGAAAGCCAAGAAGATCGCGGTGATTGGATTGAACTTCGCGAGCATCGACGAGCAGTTCGCCAAGATCGTCGAACCCGCCTTTGCCGGCACCGACGTGAAGTTCATGCGCGAGATGTATGACTTCAACACCAAGGATTACAACACCCTGGCGCTCAAGGCGGCGAAGTTCAAGCCGGACCTGACGATCATCACCGGGTTTGCATTCCACGTGTATCCCTTCCTCAAGGCGGTTCGGACGTATGTTAAGACCGGCGAAGTTCTGACGACGATGGACTTCATCGATCTGCTCTACAAAGAAGACATCCCGACCTCGGAATTGGCGGGCACGATCTTTACGTCACCGCATTTCGAGCTGCCTGGTGTGATCCCGGCACTCGGATCGTGGAAGGATGAATACAAGGCGGCAATCGGCACGTCGCCGACCTATGCATCTGCCTATGCGTACGACACCGCATGGATGATCGTTGAGGCCTACAAGAAGCACGGCAAGGTCGATACCAAGACGTTGCGCGCGGTTACGCCGTACAAGGGTCTGATCGGTAATGTCGCGCTCGACGCCGATGGCGACATCATCGGCTCACTCGGCATCGGCCAGGTCAATGCCGACCGCAGCGTCAAGGTGCTACAGCAATAAGGAGTCGGGCGAACTATGGTTCGCAAGTTAATGACTCTTGTTTCAGAGGGGCCGCATTGTGCGGCCCCTTTTTATTTCGAGATTGACGCGACTCGGCCATCCCGCTCCCCCGTCCCAACCACCACAGTATTGGACACTTTTGGAGGGTACCCTTGGGGTGGTTGGGACGGGGGAGCGGGATGGGGTAGATCGAACATGAAATGTTCTATTTGGAGATGAAATCATGACACGCAAATATGTCGCATCAGGCGATTCGCATATCATCGAACCCTACGATTTGTGGACCAAGGCGCTTAGTGACAAGCACGATCCGGAGAAACTGCCGCACCGATATCAGGGTGAGTATCGCGGTGTTCCGGGCGACTTCATGTTCACCGGTTACGAGTACATGAAAATCGGCGCGTTGCGCCAGGAAGGCGCCGGCAGCACCGAGGACTCGGCCGCGCCGGTGCCGACCGACGATTTGCCCGAGGAGCTGGCCGAGAAAGTACGCATTTCCAATTCGGAACCCGGCGTGCGCCTCGAGCTTATGGCGCATGACGGTGTGAGCGCCGAGTTGATCCAGGGTACGAACATGTTACTGGCGATGCGGACCCGCGATGCGGAGATCGTCGGCGATTGCGCGGCAGTGTTCAATGACTACTGCGCCGAGTATTGCAGCTACGATACCAACCGCCTGCTTGGCACCGCGATGATCCCGACCCACGATCCCAAGTGGGCGACGGCCGAGCTTGAGCGGGTAGCCAAGAAAGGCATGCGGTCGGTGATCATCAACACCGACCTGCCGCCCGAATTCGCGCCCTACCGCAAGGATGTGTATGACGATTTGTGGGCCGCTGCGGTCGATCACGATATGCCGGTGACGCTGCATCTGGGCACCGGCGAGACCCGCGACCCGTTCACCTGCATTACCGAGGAAGAGCGCGAGGAATCACCGGGGCTGTTTCTCGATATCTTCGATGATGGACGGCGTGCGCTGGCCAACGAGTTCATCTTCGGTGGCATTTTCGACAAGTTTCCCAAGCTCAAGTTGATCCTGGGCGAATATGAGTGCTCGTGGGCGCCGTATTACATCTTCCGGCTGCGTCAGATGAAGGGGGCGTTGGGCCTGGCGATGGAGATCCGTCAGCCCAAACGCGAGGCCGACGAATACATCCGCGACAATGTGTGGTTCGGCTATACCGACGATGCATATTTCGACCGTACTTGGGACGTGATCGGTGAGGACAAGTCGATGTGGGGTTCGGACTATCCGCACCCGCGCAACACCTTCCCCAACACGCAGGCGATCCTCGATCGCCTGTTCGCCAACGTGCCTGAGCACGTCGGCGCGAAATCGGCCGGGCTCAACATGGCCAAGCTGTTCAATCTCGATGTTCCCGCTGATGCGATGGCGGCTGCGGAATAGGGCGGTCGAGGGTTACAACAAGGACGGCGGGCCCCAGTGCCCGCCGTTTTGTTGAGCGGCCGCCATAGCTTTTGACGACCTGGCTGAGCCGCAGATGGGTTGCATCGCTCACCCGCCTACTCCTTGAACTGATCGCCGCGCCATTTCAGTGCGGCGCCGAGCCCATCCTTCTTGGTGATCTCCTTGAACTGCGTGCCGCTTTCGGTATCGACGGCATACATGATCGAGACGATGTCGACGCCGTTAAGAATCCCGTTGCGCAGACCCGCGGCTTCGGCAGCTCGCCGCAGACCGAGTTTGGTGCCATTGAGCGCTTCGGGATCGACCAGCGCCATGCGGTGGGCGAGCTTACGAGCGGACGCTTCGAGATCATCGGCCGGGACGACGCGGTTGACCATGCCGAAATCCTTGGCGGTCTCAGCGTCGATCATGTCGCCCATATAGAGGAGCTCTCGTGCTCGCTTATGGCCAATGATGAACGGCATGATCAAAGCCGGTCCAACGCCGGAAAAGCGTACTTCGGGCTCGCCGAACTTGGCATCGTCGCTGCAGATCGTGAGGTCGCAAAACATTGCAATCTCGCAGCCGCCGCCGACCGCGTAGCCTTGAACTTGCGCGATCACCGGCTTGTTCATGTCCCAGGGCTTCATCTCGAAGGCGCAAGATTCGTGCAGATACTCGCGCCACTTTAGGGGGGCGTTGCGCCACTTGGCCTTTTCCGGATCCTCGGTGCCGATGTCGTAGCCGACGCAGAAGGCGCGTCCAGCGCCGCGTAGCAGGACGACCCGGGTGTCGGGATCCTCGTCGGCCCGGGTTAGGGCCTCCATCGCCGCCAGGCGGAGCGGCACATTGATCGCATTGAGTTTGTCGGGCCGGTTCAGGGTGACGATGCCGACCTTGCCATCGGTTTCGTAGAGCACCAGATCTTCTTCGCTCATGATTTTCGTTTCCTTATTTCACCTAACTTTAGAGCTGAAACCGGCGCGGCTGTTGCCAACTTTGGCAATCGCGCCGAGCCCTTGCACGGTGCCGCCGATCAGCGCGCCACCGCCGGCAGCTCGATACCCTCGCCGCCGATTTCGGCGAAACCGCTGTCGTAAATCACGGCCGCGCCGACACGTTTGGCAGCGGCTTTTTCATATTCGTCAAGAATGCGATGGGCGCTGATGCGACAATCACCAGATTGAGGGGATCGGAAAGCGCCGGTTTCCTTGGTGAAGGCTTTGAAGAACGCTTCGTTCTCGGTGTTGGTCCAGCTGCCGCCTCAAGTATTGACGACGACGAAATTGTCGGCCGCCTTGGCGCTTGTGATTATGCTGGGCGCAGCGGCAACCACGGCCGTGGCGGCAGCACCTTGCTTGATGAACGTACGGCGTGATGGCCGTCTGATTTTCTGGTGGATCGATCCTCCCTGGACGCTCTCATGTTTGTCAAGCACTCGATGGGGCCGTGAGGACGCGGTAGATCTCGCGGGCCACGTAACGCTTCAGGCAGCGCATGATCTCGCGTTTGGACAGCCCCTCCAGGGTCCTGCGAGCGACATAGGCTCGGGTCCGCTCGTCGGTTCGCATTCGGCACACGACGACCATGTGCAGGGCGGAGTTGGCTTGGCGGTTGCCTCCGCGGTTGAGACGGTGGCGTTGCGTCTTCCCACTCGATGCGGGGATCGGGCAGACGCCGCACATCATGGCGAAGCTCGCCTCGGAGCGGAGCCGATCCGGGTTATCCCCAACGGCGACCATTACTGCGCCTGCGTTTTCGGTGCCCACGCCTTCGAGCTCGAGCAGACTGGGGGCGAGCTCCTCGACCAAGGGGACGATGAACCGGTCGAGTTCAGCGATCTCGTCGTTGATGTCGAGGATTCTGCGGGCGAGGGACTTCAGGGAGAGCTTGGTCGCGACCACCGGGTCTCGATAGCCGACCGTGTCCGGCCTCCAGGCCGCACAGGTACGGAGGCGCTGCATGCGGGTGAGGTTGCGGACCTGGTCACGCACTTCCTCCGGTGCGGCAACGATGGTGTTGTGGAGTTGTTGCAGGGCCGCGCGGCGGCACTTGATTGCCGTCTTTCGCGTTGTTCGCAGCACCCGCAGGGCTTCCACGCTGCCGGAACGGTCTTTGGCCACCTGGACCCGGCGTCTTGTGCGCGCCGCCTCGGCCGCGGAGATCGCATCCAGGGCATCGTCCTTGCCCTTGGCTCTTCGGCTGGCTGGGTCCGGCCCGGTCACCTCGAGCACGGGGATACCCGAGAGTGCCAGGTGCCGGGTGATGCCGGCTCCGTAGGTACCGGTGGATTCCACTCCTACACGAAGCAGCTCGCCATGAGAGCGGAACCAGCGAAGCATCGCCCGGTAGCCGGCTCGGGTGGTGGAGAACGATTCGGTACCAAGCACCGTTCCGTCGTGGCTCACGACGGCGGCGGTGTGCAGGTCCTGGTGGGTGTCGACGCCACCGATGATCTGGATGTTGTCGGCTGTTGTAGTCGCCATGTCCGCCCCCTGGTCTATGATGGGTGGAGGGGTTGGCTCCGAACTCAGCCGATGTCGGACACGACAGTGACGGGGCGCCCAAGGCCGGGCTCTCATCAGGTCACGATGTCGGTCGAGGTCGGAACCTCAACCGGTTGCCCCCGGGTGGCCGACATGTCCGGGGAATGACATCTCGGTCGATCTGAGTGTGGGTCAAGCCACCCAAGGACGGCCGGCCCTATCAGTCTAGATGCGTCTATCGCTGTGCGGGTCAGGTCACTCCGAGGGAACCGGCCCGCAGATACTCACTATCGCTGTGTTCAATTGACGCGACTTGTACGCACGACTCTACTCTCTACGCTCGCGGTCCGAACAACTAGCGCGATCACTCCAGGGAAACCATCGTTCGCGGTCCTCTGCACGTACCGGCGTGCGGTCAAACCGGCCGCGCCGCGAGCACGCGGTCGTGGATAGCGTCCTGGCGGTCAGCCGGCGGCACGCTGTCGGTTTCGAGCGTGATGTCGAGCACTTCCTTGCCAAAGGCCTGGATGAGTTCGTCATCGGCGATGTCGTTGCGCGCCGCAACGGGATGGATGACCTCGAAATTGTAAGTCGGGATCACCCCATGGCTATCGACTTTGAGCATTTTGCGCCGTTCCTGGCCGCTACCGACTTGTTGGATGCCCTCGCGGATGAGATCACGCAGCAGGCGTACGCCGCGGTCGGTGGTACCGTGATACTCGGCGTCATGTACGGCAATGGAACCCATACCAGTGAGGGCTTCGTAGTCGCCGGGCAGTTTCTGGCGGTCGTAGTAGGGACGGTCCGGCAGCTGGCCAAACAGGTCTGTTTTGTTGCGGCCGAGCTGTTCGGGGTCGCCTTCGTGATCGGGATCGCCTTCGTGATCGGGATCGACGCAATCGTTGAACAGGCGAATGCCGATCGTCAGATTGTTTTCGTCGTCGACGGGCACGCACCAGCGCGTGCACCAGCTGTAGTGGGTGTAACGCGGCTGCTCGGCGCCTTGGACACCGCTGAACTGGTGCGAGTTGGGGAGGATCGCGTCGCTGCCGCGGATCCACAAATTATCGCCAACCCGGCGCATCGCGACACCGAGCATGCCGACCGGGGTTTCGAGATATTCGTAGAGCGGCTGGGCGCCGAAGTCCGGCGAGAAATGGGCGTCGGCAACCAGCGTATGGAGAAACATGAGGTGCGAGAGGTCGACGCCGTTTTCGTGCGACTGCAGCCAATTGCACGGGTATTCGAAGAGGTAGGGCACCATGCGATTGTCTTCGGGGTAGGCGAGGGTGTCGTAGAGCGGGAACACCGGCTCCTCTTCCGGCGGCCCCATATGGGCAAAGATCAGCCCACCGAACTCGCGCACCGGGTAGGCGCCCTGGAACACTGAGTCCTTGAGACGGCTTTCAGGCGGCTCACCGGGCGTGGCCAGGCAGGTTCCGTCGACATCGTAGGTCCAGCCATGGTAGCAGCAGCGCAGGCCGCGCTCCTGCGGAATGCCATATTCCAGTGACACGCCGCGATGAACGCAGTTGAGGTGCAACAGGCCGAGTTGGTCGCTGCGATCGCGGAACAGCACCAGATCCTCGCACATGATGCGAATGCGCCGGGGCACGTCGGTCACATCGGAAGACAGGGCGACCGGCTGCCAATAGCGCCGCAGGTACTCGCCGCACGGAGTCCGCGGGCCGACTTCGGTCAGTAGCGGGTCGGGGCTCGGGCGTTGCGACCGGTGGTAGCCGCTATAGGGCTTGAGCGTCGCCGGGGTGCTTGTCGTCGCCATCATTCCACCTTATCAAAACCCGGCAGGTTATATTTCTATTTGTCGGAAGTTTTTTCCAAAAAATAGGAAATGAGCAGGGGCGTAAATGCTGACTTTCGACAGGCCGGAAATCGATGCGTTTTGGCAACGCGCGTGTCGCGAAAGGACTATCGATCCCAACGTCCGGCACGATGCGACGACATTCGGCGAACTGGAGTTCGCGGGCGTCCCGCCGGAAGAAATCTGGGCGTTCGTGCACCGGCGCTATTTCGGTTGGCAGTGCAAAGCCTGAGGAATCCCGTGGCGCGACGACATCGAGCTGGTGTGTAAAGACGTTCGAGCTGATTTGCAAGGCGTGAATGGTTTCCCTCAAAACAGTGACGGAAGCAAAGTCGTGAAAAGTTAGTCTTCCGCAGGCGGGAGGTGGCGATGAACGTCCTGGTTTCCATGCAAGATGCGAATGACGATAATCGCCGAGCCGGATTCGCGATAGAAAATCTGGTGACGCCCGCTCGCCAGACTGCCGTAGCCCTTCCTAAGCTCATCCCGTTGGTGGCCGATTGAAGGCTGATCGCGGATCGCAGCGACGTTTTGACGAATCGCGCCGAGGTAGCTTCGCCGCTGCTCGTCGCCCCAGGTCGCTTTGGTGTAGGCCGCTATCTCCGCCAGATCACGCCGCGCCGCCGAGGCGATAAGCAGCTTTCTCATAGACGCGCAAAGAACGCATCAAGCTCTTGATCGTCAGTGATTTCGGTTACCCGGCCGCTGGCTACATCGGCCTCGCCCGCCGCCAACGCCTTCTTCAGCTGCTTGAGTTTGAGTTGGTAGATCTCGTCGTGTTCGGTCATCAGGCGCAGCGCCTCTCGGATGACCTCGCTTGCGTTGTTGTAAAGGCCCGAACTGACCTTTTTGCGAACCAAGTCTTCAAGCACCGGCGTCAAGGACACATGCATCGAGGACAATCTCCTTTGGCGCCTACTGTATTGGGACAAGACAAAGATTATCAAAGATTGATATCCATACGTTACGACCGGTATGCGAAACTGTGCAACAGGGTGAACATCGCAAGGACCTCGGCTGATGGCGCGTGACAAGATCTCGATGGCGATGGCGATCCCACCCGGCATGAACGCGGCCTATGGTTTCTTAGCGGCGTGAAAGGCGCTCGGCTACGATCGCGACGAAGACATCGAACTCGAACTCTTCTACGGCATCGAACCCGACGCGACGGCACGCAGCCTCTATGCCGGCGACTGCGATATTGCTTGTCTTAACACGATGGTTGGCTTGGTCGGCCGCGACCAAGGTTTGCCGATGATCGCAGTCGGCAGCAAAGCGCGCAGCACCCACCGCTGGTTCGCAGTAGCGCCCAATAGTCCCATCTCCGCCTTGCCGGATTTGCGCGGCAAACGCATTGCCTGTGACTTCACACACCTGGCAACACTCGCCGAATCGGCGCTACTCGAGGAGGGTGTCCGGGCCGATGAGATCACTTGGGTGCCCTGGCGGGGCGGTGGCACTCGGGCGGGGGAAATGGTGGCGCCGCTGCGCGATGGTGAGATCGACGCGGTTTTCGTGATTGATTGGAACGACGGCGACTTTGTTGCCGAGGGCCTGCCGCTGCGCCATCTACCATCGCGCCTGCTGGAGCGGATCAAGGTGTCGTCGTGCTACTGGACGACCGAGTCGTATCTCGGCGCCAACGGTGATCTCGTCGGACGCGCCGTGCGGGCGGTTGCCAAGAGCCTGGTGTTTGCCTTCGCCAATCCGCAAGCCACTGTGCGTTTGATGTGGGACTTCGCGCCGGAGACCCGGCCTGCAGCCGTACAACATGAGCGCGTGCAGCGGCGCGACCTCGCAATCCTCCAAGCCTGCCTCGAGACGATGCGCATCGATGCGGACGATGCTGATCGGCGATGGGGGCGTTCGATGCCGAGGACATCGTCGCGTGGACAGAATTCCTGCTGCATAGCCAAGCGATCGCCAAGCCTCTCGAGCCGACGCGTTGCTACACCACGGGGTTGGTCGATGGGTTCAACGACTTCGACGAAGACGTCGTGCGCGCCCAGGCCAACTCAATGCGCTAGCGCATTTCAGGTTGGCTCGACCCATCCCACTCGCCGTCCCAACCACCCCAAGGGTACCCTAGTCGGGTGGTTGGGCCGGGGGAGTGGGATGGGTCGAGCCAATTCTGAAACGCGCTAGATCGCGACCGTAACGCCGCCGTCGACGGTGATGATCTGACCGGTAACGTAACGGGCTTTTTCCGACACCAAGAAGGTCACCACATCGGCAATGTCCTCGGGCGTGCCAATCCGCCTGAGCGGCACCGTCGGGGCGATCGCTTTTAGCCCCTTGGGTCCTATCGAATGCACGGGGTCCAGGCTCTGGGCCGTGCGGATAAAGCCGGGTGCGATCCCATTGACGCGAATTTGTTGTGGTGCGAGTTCGATTGCCAAGGCGCGCACCAAGCCAGCCACGCCGGCTTTCGCGGCCGAATAAGGGACATGATCGCCCCAGCCGACGCCATGCCCGGCGATGGATGACAGGCACACGATCGCCCCTTTCCTGGCCCGGCGCATTTTCGGGGCCGCGGCGCGCACGACTCGCATCATGCCTTTGAGGTCGATCTCGTGGGTGATGTCCCACTCCTCGTCCTTCAGCTTCCGCAGCGGCATATGTTTGGCGATGCCCGCATTGTTCACGATCACGTCGAGTCCGGTACGGTGTTTCGTTTCGACCGCCGCAACCACGTCGTTGACGCAAGTGGTGTCGGAGACATCCATGTAGTGAAATTCGGCATCACCGCCGCGCTTGATCTGGCGGGCGATCGCCCGGCCCTGTTGCTCAAGAATGTCGGTCACGATGACGCGATATCCCTCCTTGCCGAGCGCCCTGGCGGTTGCCGCGCCAATGCCGATACCGGCGCCGGTTACGAGTGCGATGGGTTTGGCCATAAGTCCTCCTCGATGTGGGCGGGCGAGACGACGTCGCCAACGCCCCAAGGTCTCAAAGTCTCAAGGCTGCCGGATTTACGCACCGCTCGGACGTGCCGCTCGAATTTTTTCCATCAAATTATCGTAGGAGCGGATAGCGACGAGAGCGCCCTCCGAGGGGCAGGTCGGGAGGCATTCGAGCATGGTGTCGTGGTTGGGGCCGGTGAACATGACGATGGACAACCGCCGCGAGGAGTCGTCCGCCGCTGCCGGCGGGTTGACGACGCGGTGGACGTTGGACTTCCAACGACCGTTGGTCCAGCGTTTCATGGCCTCCCCGGTGTTGATCACAAACGAACCCGGCGTTGGCGTTACCGCGCCCCAGCTTCCATCCGGGCGTTGGACCTCCAGGCCCCCTTTGGCGTCATCCTGCCGCAGAATGGTGCAGCCGGAATAGTCGACATGAGCGCCGGATCGAACTTGCCCGGGCAGCGGCGGCGGATCCTGGTGCGGATAGTGAACCAGTTGAAGCTGCGTCATCATCCGAGCGTAGTGGGGGGAGAAGTAGTCTTCCGGCAGATCCAGAGCCAGCGCACCGATCCGCATCACGGTTCGCGCCAGCGCGCTAACCTGATCAAAGTAGGCTTCAACGAGACTGCGAAGACGCGGCGGATCAGCGGGCCAGGGGTTTGGCTGAAAGATCGACTTGTCGAACTCGTGGCTTGGTCCGAGCCGTTCCCAATCGATGTAGTTGAAGGAGATTCGTTCGTTGTAGTCGCCCGGGGTCGGTGCGGCATTCGGGTTCAAGGTGTTGGCAAGCGTGGTGCCGCCGATCGGAATGTAGCCCAGCGTGTCCTGGCCGCCTTGCCGAGAGCACAGTTGTTTCTCATCCAGCGGCCGATCAAAAAACCGCAGCGCTTCTGCGTGAAGATCCTTGATGAGTGCTTCCGGTACCGAGTGACCGACGATGGTGGCGAAGCCGACGGTTTCGAAAGCATCGGCCCATTGCCGTGCGACGCGCCTTCGTTGTCCCTCACTGCTGGACAGGAAAGGCGAGATATCGATCTGCGGAATCGTGGGCATTATCACTCCTTGAAGCGCCACCAGAGCGTGGCGACTACCGGCGCGCCGCCCGTTGCGAACGATTTGGAATCATATTGGATCTGGCTCGATCCATTCTGATACCCGCCGTATGATCGCGTTGTTCGCCAATCGATGCACGCAGTCATCGTCGACAAGGAACGCCACCTATGATCACGCAAGACTCTGAGGACGTTAGACGAAGGGGCCCAACTGAGTAAAACGGCGAGATATTGGCGCGTCACCGCACCGCGAGCGTTCCCCTTCCTGATGTTCCTGATCGGCGCTGCCCTCACCGGCCCCACGATCGTGCTGGCGCAATCCCTGCAACGCGAACTCGTCTACCAGATCGCTTATGGGAACGTAACGCTGGGAGCCGCGACCATCGAATTGTTCGCGGGCGGCCCGGATTACCGCATTCGCCTGCAGAGCCTGTCGGATGGACCGCTTAGGATCTTTGCGCGGTGGCACAACGAGGGCGAGACGACCGGCCGTCGCGTGACCGGCGCGCTCCATTTGTTGCACCATGAACGGCGCGGCGACTGGGGCGGCGATCGCAGCTTTTTGCGGATGACCGTCGACGGCGAGGGCGCCGTCGACATCATTTCGGACCCGCCCGAAGAACCAGCCAAGACGGCGCTTTTACTGGAACGCGCCGGGCCGCTCTTGCTTGATCCGTACTCGGCGGTGTTGGCGCTGCTCTACGAAATCGAACGCGGTGGAACCTGCCAGGCCGCGGTGAGGGCGTTTGACGGCCGCAGGCTGACCGATGTGGAGCTAGTGGATGGAATCCAACATATGGTACCCATACGACGGCTCGCCGAGTTCGCCGGTTAGGCGCGCGAAGCGTGGCAATGCCGGCGCATCGGGAGCTTCGCGTAACGCGGCCGGCGAGCTCGGCAAGCCGCCCTGCGGGTCGCGTATCCCGGTCCCCCGGTGCGTCGAAACCCCTCGACGATGCAAAGGCATCGCCTGCGGGCTTCCTCCTGCCGAGCTACCGGGATACGCGATCGTATGGGTACCATATGTTGGATTCCATCCACTAGTTGCGTCGACGGCGGGCGATCTCCCCCACGACCGACCATGGGCCTACGAAGGAAAAACTCGCGCCTGCCGCCTGCTGACGCGTCCTGTTTCAGTTAATGGGCGCAAAGGTCGCGAGCTTAAGAGTCCGACTCGAAACTCTATGTTTATAACAGTACCTTGCGAGCCGCCTTGTGAGGAGCCGCCTGTTGACGAATCCGTCCTGTTCCAGCGGCAGTTAATGGGCGAGACAATGACGGCGACCACCGCAACCGCGTCAGGTCGAGCCGCTCAGCGTTAAGCGGCCATGAAGAGTGCGTCCGTCCGCCCTGCGACGGATTCCGATGTTCGGGGAAGGGAGCGATACCCATAGGGAGGCGGCTTGGCGACGCCCCAGGGTGCCGAGCTCCGGCATCTCGGCACAGAGGATGGCGGCGGTGACGGGGCCGACACCTGGTATCGAGCGCAGAATCCGGTCGCGCCGCGCATGCTCGGGGTCGTCGACGATGACGGCGCGGATCGCGGCCTCGAGTTGGCTGATCTCCCGATTGATATCGCTTGAATGCCTCGACGGTCTGGCGTACTCCTTTTTGGAGTTGCCGAGACCAGCTGTGCTCGCGCCCGGGCGAGGTCGCCGAGGCACTGGGCGCCGCTGCGCGGCGCCGTGACGTCCGGGTCCATCACCTGGCCGAGGCGCGCCAGCATGACCGCATCGATGGGGTCGGTCTTCGCCAGTTGGCCGAGGGCCTGGGCGAAGCGCCGGGCTTGCAGCGGGCTGACCACCGCGACCCGGAAGCCGGCGTCGTGGAGGCTCCGGTGCACATCCCGGTGATAGCGGCCCGTGGCCTCCACAACGACGAGCTCGACCTCCGCCTTGTGCAGCATCTTGCGAAGGCCCCGGCGGCCACCGGCGTCGTTCCTGAACTGTCGCGCCTCGCCCGAAGGGGCGATGCAGACGTCGAGGTTGGCCTTGCCCATCAATGCCGGCGACTACCTTTTCCTGGTTCATGTCCCGTGACTCCTGTCCTTGCAATCCGGGTCTTGCACCCACGCATCCGTTGAGACGAACAAGGGAGGAGCGACCAAGCTCCGCTGCGGTCCGTGTCCTTGGCGATAAGGCGGTCCGACCCATCGTCTGGGCAGGAGCTCAGGCGAAGCCCATGGCGTCGGTCGCCGTCGAGACGGCACTTATCCACATAATCCGCAGCCGCAACATCTGTGGATAACCTATTGGTCAATAGGCTGAAGGTGGGGCATACAAGGCGATTGATTTCTCCCAATCCTTGGCCAGTCGACGGCATCGGTTGAGCCAGGCGAAGGTCCTCTCGACGACCCATCGTCTGGGCAGGAGCTCGAAGCCCTGGGCGGTGTCTGAGCGCTTGATGATCTCGAGCTTCCAGCGGCCGACCTCAAGGGCGCCCTCGAGTTTCGGTCCCGCGTAGGCGGCGTCGGCGAAGAGGTGACGCAGCCGGGGGAAGCGATGACGGATCGATTTGAGGACCTCGGGCGCGCCGTCGCGGTCCTGGATATCGGCTGCGTGCACGATCAGGCCGACCAGCAGGCCGAGTGTATCGGTGACGATGTGACGCTTGCGGCCCTTGATCTTCTTGCCCGCGTCATAGCCCCGAACACCACCGCTTTCCGTGGTTTTCACGCTCTGGCTGTCGATCACCCCGGCGCTCGGGCCGGCCTCGCGTCCTTCCAGCTCCCGGGCCGCCATGACCAGGTGATGGTTGATGCTCTCCAGCAGGCCGTTGGAGCGCCAGTCGTAGAAATAGCGCTGGACCGTGGAAGGCGGAGGGAAGTCGTTCGGCAACATCGCCCACTGGCAGCCCGTCGAGGCCATGTACATGACCGCATCCATGACATGGCGCAGGTCCGTCGTCCTCGGCCGGCCGATCTTCTTGCGCGGCGGCATGAGCGGCGCGATCAACGCCCACTCTCGATCCGTCAGGTCGCTTGCGTAGCGCCCGCCACGGCGCTCATAATTCGGGCGAGTGATTTCGGTCCACATGTTGTGCCTCCTCGTTTGCTTTGACACAACCGAGTAAGCCACAACCGACTGAAATCACTCAACTAGTTTCGGGTTGGCCTCTAAGATCTGGCTGACGACGGAAACTGCGCCGCTGCCGATACCGGTGCGCATCGAACTGCCACTGCTGCTCGGCCGCATCGTCGCGCGACTAGTTCCTGCCCGGCAATAGGGCTTCGGAACCCGATCTCGGTGGGCTGGGTCGCGATCGTCGCCTCTGGCCACAAGTGCTCGGCCCCCATACGAACCCATGGTTTGGGCTCACAATCTCTGCTCCACCACCGGTGCCTCGACCTCTTTCGGTCGATTCGATAATGTAACGTCGTAAGCCGTTTAATAGAGGAAGTGCGGGCCATGCATGATGTCGAGATCGGTCAGGACATCATCGAGCGTGTTATCGCTAAACGCGATCGCCTGCATCTGTTCGATGCGCTCGATCCGAAGCGGACCGCATTTCTCGTCATCGATATGCAGAACGCATTCTGCGAACCCGGTGCGCCGGTTGAGGTTCCCGCCTCGCGCGACATAGTCTCAAATATCAACAAACTTGCCGGCGAACTGCGCAAGCTCGGTGGTGCCGTGATTTGGGTTACGGCCGTCGTCGAGGACGGCGCCGGGATGGAGAACTGGGGCAACTATTTCAACGTAATCCTCGGCGATCCCGCAAAACTCGATGACTTCCTCGGTTATATCGGTGGCGCTGGCCACGGCACGCAGCTATGGCGCGAACTCGACGTTCAGGAGGCGGACGTCAAGATCACAAAAAGTCGCTACAGCGCCCTGGCACCGGGTACGTCGGACTTGCTGCGCGCGCTCAGAACCCGTCGCCTCGACAATCTGTTGATCGCCGGCACGAAAACCAACGTCTGCTGTGAATCGACTGCCCGCGACGCGCATGAACTCGAATTCAACGTCGCCATGGTTTCGGATTGCCTGGCCACGCTCTCCGACCGCGAGCACGTTGCGACACTTGAGACGTTTATTCAGCAATTCGGCGATGTCGTTACCAGCGACGAGGCCATGACTGCGCTCAACAATCACACCAACGAATCAAAAACGGGTTAGCGCATCCGAAAAAAATGATCTAACCAAGCCAACCAACGAAACGAACCCAAGGGAGGTCAGTATGAAACGTTTGCTCGCAATTCTCGTCGCTTTGTTGCTGCTTGCTCCAGCCGCGTACGCCAAGACCCTGAAAGTGGCTTTGTTGCTACCAGGCTCAATCTCGGACGCGTCGTATAACGCAGGCGCCTACAAAGGGATTAAGATCGCCGAGGACAAATACGACATCCGAGTCTCTATCACCGAGAGCCTGCCCAACGCCGCGATCGAAGAATCGATGTTGAACTATGCCCGCGACGGGTTCGACATCATTATCGGACACGGCTTCCAGTTCGGCGAACCGGCGCTCAAACTGCACAAGCAGTTCCCCAAAACCTGGTTCGCGATCAACGGCTTCTATCGAGGTGAGGCCCCCAATATGATGGCGGTTCAGAACCGCTACTACGAACTCGGGGTCGTCTTCGGAACGTTATCCGCTCTGGTCTCGAAGACCGGCGTCCTCAGCAACGTGACCGCCATTTCGGTCCCGTTGATCGAAGAATTCAATAAAGGCTTCCAGGAAGGCGCCGAAAAGGCGCGTCCCGGCACCAAGGTCCTTGGCGGGATCGTCGGTTCGTGGTCCGACGTTGCCAAGGGCAAGGAAATCACTGCCTCGCACATCGAGAAAGGTGCCGATGTCGTCACGGGGCTGGGCAACGAAAGTGTGGTCGGTCACTATCAGGCTGCCAAAGAGGCCGGCGTGTTGGCGTTGGGAATGTCCTTCGACGCTCACAGCATCGCGCCAAACACGATCTTCACCACGGCCTTGATCAAGATCGAGTCCAATATCGAACTGATTATCAGCGAAGCGGTCAAAGGAACGATCGAGCCCAAGATGTACTCGCTCGGCTTCAAGGAAAACGGCCTCGGCATCGCGCCGTATCGTAATTTCGAAGACAAGATTCCGGCCGACGTGAAGAAAAAGGTGGCCGACTTGATTCAACACTACGTCGACAATCCACCTGCACAATGATCGTCTAGGTTCGGTAGCGCGTATCGTTTGAAAACCGAAGCACGGTGTCCTCGGGCTCAGAGTCTATTGCCGGAGGCCCCGTGCTCTCGCTTCAGTCGATATCAAAACAGTACCCCGGTGTCCTCGCCAATGACCGTGTGAGCTTATCGCTCGATCGCGGCGAGGTGCTCGGTGTGCTGGGTGAGAATGGCGCCGGCAAATCCACGTTGATGAACATCGTATCGGGGCTGATCGGTCCCGATAGCGGTGAGATCGCGATCGACGGCGAGCCGGTTTCGTTTGCCTCGCCGCGCGACGCGATCGCGCGCGGTATCGGTATGGTGCACCAGCATTTCATGCTGGTGCCGACGTTGAGCGTCGTCGAAAACGTCGTGCTCGGCGACCATCGGATTCGCACCGGCCATCTTGATCTCGATGCACCCTCGCAGCGAATTCGTGAACTTGGCGAGCGCATCAGCTTGCCGGTCGATCCCAGTGCCGAGGTCGGTACCTTGGATGTTGGCGGCCAACAACGCGTCGAGATCATCAAAGCGCTCTATCGCGACGCGCGTATTTTGATTCTCGACGAACCGACCGCGGTGCTGTCACGGCCCGAAAGCGCCGGCTTGTTTGCCATGATCCAGTCACTCAGCCGGGACGGCGTCTCCGTTATCCTGATCAGCCATAAGCTCGACGATATTTTCGAAGTCTGCGATCGCGTCGTCGTTATGCGAATGGGCCAAATAGTCGGCGAACGGGTGATTGGCGAACCAGCGGCAAACGACGCGGTGGTCGGCGAGCACGTCGTCGCCGAAACCAACCGCGAAGATCTCATTCGCATGATGGTCGGCGAAGACCTGACGCCGCCGCAACGCGACGCGCATGCTGCCGGCGCGGTGCTGGTCGAAGTCGCCGACGTCGTTCTGCTGCGCGACAATGGCGCGGTTGCCCTGGAAGGCGCGTCGTTTGAACTTCGCAGCGGCGAAATCCTTGGATTAGCGGGCGTCGAAGGCAACGGTCAACGCGAACTCGTCGAAGCCATTTGCGGGTTGCGAGACCCCGCGCGAGGAGCGATCGAGCGACATGTCAATGGTCGCGGCAACACCACCGTGCGTCGTCTGCGCCGCGCCGGAATTCGCCACGTGCCCGAGAACCGGCACGAAAGCGGTGTGCTCGCCGGCATGCCGCTCACCGAAAATATGTTGCTCTCGCATTTCTTCGCACCGCTCTTTAATCGTCTGGGCTGGTTGAAGAGAGGCACCGCGCGAGCGTCGCTCGCGCAGATGATCGATACCTTTGACATCCGCACCGCGGGGCCGCAGATAGCCATCGATACGCTATCCGGCGGCAATCAACAGAAACTGGTGTTGGCGCGCGAACTTGCCGGTAATCCTTCGGTTCTGATCGCGGCGCACCCGACTCGCGGCTTGGATGTGCGGACGATTGCATTTGTCCACACGCAACTGCTTGAGCGCCGTGCCCAAGGCATGGGGATTCTGCTGGTCTCTTCCGATCTCGCTGAGATCTGGCAGGTGGCCGATCGGGTTATGGTCGCCGCCGGCGGTCAGATCAAGGGCCCGGTACCCATTGCCGAAATCGACATTCAGCAGGTCGGCGCATGGATGGCGGGCGGATGACGGCGCTGCAGGCGAGGCTGTCGTTCCATCCGCCGTCGTTGTTTTGGTATCTCACGATTGTTGGTGGCGCGCTTTTCCTCTCGGGTCTAGCGGTACTCGCCACCGGCGAGAACCCGATCGAGGCGTTTACCGTGTTGGTCGGCTACTCGTTCGGAACCGCACATGGGTTCTATGCGGTTGTTGTGCGGGCCATCCCGTTGACCCTTGCCGGCCTCGGTGTGGCCATCGCGTTTCGCGCCAACGTTTGGAATATCGGCGCCGACGGCCAATTGATGATCGGCGCGATTGTTGGATTCTGGTTCGTCAACACCCTGCCGGGCACACCGTCGTGGCTGATGCTGCCGATATTTATCCTGTTCGGCGGCCTCGGCGGGGCGGTTTGGGGCGGCATCGCCGGCTGGCTGCGCGCGCGCTACAACGCCAGCGAGATTATCGTCACGATCATGCTGAACTACATTGCGTTGCAAATGCTCGGCTGGGTGATACGCGGCCCCCTGCAGGGATCGGTGCAGGGCTATCCCCGCTCCGCTGATATTCCCGATTCCGCGATGTACGCTGTCATCGTCGACGGCACCCGGGTTCATCAAGGCTTGTTCGTCGCCCTCGGCGCGACAGTCCTGGTCTATCTAATTCTGCGCTACTCGTCGTTTGGCTTTCAATTACGCGCCATCGGCATCAACCCCAATGCGGCGCGTTTCGGTGGCATTAATGTGCGCTGGACAATCTTCCTGACGATGGCGTTATCTGGTGCGCTCGCCGGACTCGCCGGTGTCGGTGAGATCGCCGCGCTGCATCATCGACTGCACGACGATTTTGCGCCCGGCTTCGGCATTGCCGCGATTGCGGTGGCGCTGATGGCGCGACTCAATCCACTTGCCATTCCGTTCACCGCGCTTCTGTTTGGCGTCCTCCATGTCGGTTCAGGCGCGCTCCAGCGCAATCTCGGTATTCCCTTCCCCATCGTCTTTATGATCGAGGGGGTCATCATCATCTCGTTCCTGCTGTTCGGTGCCGTGTATCAGCGACGGGAGATGGCACGCTAATGGACGAGATCCTGACCGTCGGCTTGCTCGCCGCAACCATCCGCTTTGCTACGCCGATCCTGCTGGCGGCGCTCGGCGAAGCTGTGTCGGAACGCGCCGGAACCCTCAACGTCGGCATAGAAGGAATCATGCTGGCCGGCGCTTTCCTCAGCGCCTGGGCTGCGGTCGCCACCGGGTCGCCTTGGGGTGGGCTGGCTGTCGCGATCCTCGGTGGCATGGTGCTCGCAGGCATCCACGCGGTCCTCACCGTGACCTGTCGCGTCGACCAGATCGTTTCCGGCATCGCGCTCATCATCTTTGGTCTCGGGTTGTCGAGCTTCGGCTATCGCATCAGCCTCGGCAAGGCATTCCCCGCCCCGAGCATTCCCTTGTTCGAAAAGTTCGACTTTGGGGCTCTGAGCGAAATACCAGTCCTGGGCCCGGTCGTGTTCGATCAGCATATGTTGGTCTATGTCACCTTTGCCATGGTGCTGGTCGTCGCTTGGTTTCTTTACCGTACGACGTGGGGGCTTGAAGTTCGCGCCATCGGCGAAAACCCATCGGCCGCCGAAGCGGTCGGCATCCAGGTGCAACGGGTGCGCTATGCCTCGTGTATTTTTGGCGGAGCAATGGCCGGCGCGGCCGGCTCGTTCCTGGTGCTAGCCCATGTCGGGTTCTTCGTCGAGAACATGGTCGCCGGGCGCGGCTTTATCGCTGTCGTTTGCGTCGTTTTTGGCCGTTGGAACCCGCTGGGCGTGCTGCTCGCAGCGTTGATGTTCGGTTTTGCCGACGCCCTCCAGATCAGGCTGCAATCGGTTTATTCCGAGGTCCCACACCAATTCTTCATTATCCTGCCGCATCTGCTGGCGATCACGTCGCTGGTCGTGTTCGCCGGCCGAACGCGATTTCCAAGCGCGCTCGGCGTGCCGTTTTTTGGCACGGCAACCAAGCGGGCCATCGATGGCTGATGGCCGAGTCGACGCAATCCTGAAATGCTAGTGGATGGAATCCAACATATGGTACCCATACGATCGCGTATCCCGGTAGCTCGGCAGGAGGAAGCCCGCAGGCGATGCTTTTGTATCGTCGAGGGATTTCGACGCACCGGGGGACTGGGATACGCGACCCACAGGGCGGCTTGCCGAGCTCACCGGCCGCGTTACGCAAAGCTTCCGATGCGGCCGGCATCGCCACGCTTCGCGCGCCTAACCGGCGAACTCGGCAAACCGTCGTATGGGTACCATTTGTTGGATTTCATCCACTAGTCTACTAGTCACGGCATGCAGGGGATGAGCATGGTGGGGAGGAAAGCTTAGATGTACATCGTGTCGACCGACGTGGGCGGAACCTGCACGGATACGGTGATCTTTGCCAACGACGAGCCCATCCATATCGGTAAAGCCCTGTCGACCCCGCCCAACTTTGGTCAGGGTGTGATCGATTCGATCCAAAACGCGGTCGCCACAATGGGCACCACCATCGAGGCGCTGTTTGGCGAAACCTCCTTGTTCATGCACGGCACCACCGTTGTCGACAACGCTATCCTCACCCGTTCCGGGGCGCCGACCGGCCTCATCACCACTAAGGGGTTCGAAGACGTTCTGCTGGTAACGCGCGGCGGCTACGGCCGCTGGGGCGGGCTCTCCGAAGATCAGATCAAGAACCCCGTCAACACCGACCGCGGCGAGTCGCTGGTACCCTATGAGCGCATTCGCGGCGTGCAGGAGCGCGTCGATTACAAGGGTGAGGTGGTGGTCGAACTCGACGAAGCCGAGGCTGAAACAGCCGTGCGCGACCTCATCGAACGGGCCGGTGTGAGCGCGATCGCGGTGTGCTTTCTGTGGTCGTTCAACAACCCCGCGCATGAACGCCGGGTCCGCGAGATCATTGAGCGGGTTGCCCCTGACGTCTATGTGACGCTGTCGAGCGATATCGCACCGGTGCTCGGTGAATACGAACGCACCTCCACGAGCGCCATCAACGCCTATGTCGGGGGCATTACGTCGAGTTACCTCACCGATCTCCAGGCCACGCTCAATGATTTGGGCTACCAAGGACCCATGATGGTGATGCAGGGTTACGGCGGGCTGCTACCGGCCGCCGAAGCCGGCGAACGCTCGGTCGGGATGATCGAGAGCGGTCCGGCCGCCGGCGTTATTGGCAGCAAGTTCCTCGGTGATGTCATGGAGGATCGCAACGTCATCGCCGCCGATATGGGCGGCACGACCTTCAAGGTCGGCGTTATCCAGGACGGCCAGATCGGATACGCCCGCGAGCCGATGGTCGATCGCTACCACTACATCGCGCCGAAGATCGACGTGGTGTCGATTGGCAACGGCGGCGGCAGTATCGTCTGGCTCGAGGAGGGCATTCCCAAGGTCGGCCCGCGCAGCGCCGGCGCCGATCCCGGCCCGGTGTGCTACGGCCGAGGCGGCACCGAACCGACCCTGACCGACATCATGACGCTGATTGGCTACATGGACCCTTCGACGTTTCTCGGCGGTTCGATGACGCTCGATGTCGAGGCGGCACGCGTAGTGTTCACCGAACAGATCGCCAAGCCGCTCAATCTTGACCCGGTGGAAGCGGCGATAGGTACCTACCGCATCGCCGCCGCGCAGATCAGCGACCTCATCCACGAAGTAACGGTTGAGCGCGGCCTCGACCCCCGCGAGTTCACGCTGCACGCGTTCGGTGGCACCGGCCCAATGCTGGCCGGCGTATTTGGACAGGAGCTCAACGTTAAACGCATCCTGATTCCCTATACGGCGGCCGTGAACTGTGCGTTTGGCTTGGTGGCGGCCGACATCGTGCATGAGTATCGCACCACGACGACCCTGCCGGTGCCGTCAACCGCCGACGAGATCAACGCGATCTTCCAGCCGATGCTGGATCGCGGTATTGCCCAGCTGCAAGAGGAGGGGTTCGCGGGTAAACGCGTGCAAACCGAATGGGCGATCGATTTCCGCTATAATCGCCAAACCCACGAGATGACGACGCCGCTACAGGGCGGCGGGCCGCTCACCGCCGCATCGATCGATCAGCTGATTGACGATTTCGAGATGCTTTATGAACGGCGCTACGGCAAAGGCTCGGGCTATCGTGAGGCCGGTATGGAAATGACCATGTTCCGCCTCACCGCCCGTGGTTTGCTGGACCGGCCGACCATGGAAAAGGCGACGCTCGGCAAAGCAGATGCATCATCTGCCATACTCGGCACGCGCGACATCTTCGTGGAAGCCGAGGGCACGTTAAAACCCGGAAAAACATACGATTTCGAACGTATTGTGCCGGGTAATGTGATTGCGGGACCGGCCGTGATTCACACGCCGATCACAACCATCGTCCTGCAGGATGCCCAGACTGGCCGCATGGACGCGTACCGCAACATCGTCATCGAATTCACCGGCTGATGGCGGGAATCACAAACATAGAAACGACCCTCACCCCCGCCCTCTCCCACTTCGCGGGAGAGGGAGCCCGACCGCGCACGCCGCAACCAAGAATCCCCTCTTCACCCATTGGGGGGAGAGGGTGGCACTACAAAAAACCCCTCTCCCCCCGGGGAGAGGGTGGGGTGAGGGGGGTTTGCTTGTTTTTTCGCAACGGAACAGAGGCCGCGACCTAACCAGGACCTAACGCCATGGACCCGATTACCTTCGAAATTATTCGCCATCGCCTATTCCGCGTGATCGAGGAAGGCGTGATTACGCTAAAGCATGTCTCCGGCAGCGAGATCACTTGTGAAGGCCACGACCTGATGGTCGCGCTCCATCGTGCCGATGGTTCGTTGTTGATGGCCGGCATCGGCTATCTCCACCACACGCCCAGCGCGGCCGAGGCATGCAAGCACATCGTGCGCCGTTTTGAAGGTGAGATCGACGAGGACGACGTGTTCCTTCTCAACGATCCCTACACCGCTGCGCACCATACCTCCGACATCTATTTGATTTCACCAGTCCACTACGAAGGGCGGCTGGTTGCTTGGAGTAGCTCGTTTGTCCACGTCAACGATATCGGCGCGACCAATCCGGGCGGCTTTTGTCCCGACGCCACCGAGATCTACGTCGAGGGCTTCAGTTCTCCCGGCATCAAGCTGATCGAACGCGGCAAGCTGCGCCAGGATCTGATGGATACCATCTGCAACATGGTGCGCAGCCCTGCGCTGGTCACGCTCGACCTCAAGTCGATGATCGCCTGTCACAACGTCGCCAAGGAGCGCATGCACTCGCTTTACGAAAAATATGGCTCAGCGACCGTCGACGAAACCTGCGCCGCGCTGATCGAGCAATCGGATCAACGCTTCGGCCAGCGCCTCGAGGAGCTACCCGATGGTCAATGGCAATCCCGCCAACGCCTGCACTGCCGCGGCGAGGACTACCGGGTTGATCTGACGATGACCAAAAAGGGTGGCCGCTTGACGTTCGATTTCAGCGGCACCAGTCCCCAGTCTCAATACGCGATTAACTCACCCTACTGGGCTACTTGGGGTGCCATTTTCTCGCCAATCTTCTCAGTTCTGTGCCCCGACATGGTGTGGAATGAAGGGCTGACGCGGCGCGTAACGATGGTCGCGCCCGAAGGATCGATCATCAATTCCAAACGCCCGGCGCCGATCTCGGTCTCGACCATCGCCACCGTGCCGATGGTCAATTGGTCATCGCTGCACTGCATCTCGAAAATGCTGGCGACCAGCGAGCAGCACGAACGCTATGCGACCGCGGTGTGGGACGGTGGGTACAACGCCGTCTTCATGTTCGGCCGCGACCAGCGGGGCCAGTACACGATTGGCTACATGACCGACGTATTTGGCGGCGCTGGCGGCGCCCGTTCCTACGCCGACGGCGTCGACGTCGGCGGCGACATCCCCAACCCAATCACGCGCACCGCCAATATCGAAACCACCGAATCGCGGCTGCCGTTGCGCTACCTGTTTCGTCGCCGCGTCAAAGACGCCGGCGGTGCCGGTCTCTATCGCGGCGGTGCCGGTATTGAATACGCGGTTACGCCGCATGACGCGCCCGATGGCGGTGTTCACTTTGTGATGACCGGCAAGGGAACCCGCTTCCCCACCAGCGAAGGCATCGCCGGCGGCAATGTCGGCTCGCCACCACATTGCTATCTCGTGCACACGCCTGCGGGCAAGAACGACCCGACCTCATCCGGTTACACGATTGACGAGCTCGCCGGCGACAAGGAGGCCATCGCCTGGGGTGAGTTCCCGCTGATGGGCGAGGATGTCCTCTATGTCGGCTCGAGCGGCGGCGGCGGCTTCGGCGATCCCCTCGACCGCGATCCGGAAACCGTCCTGAACGATGTCCGCGGCGCCCTCACCTCAGCGCGCGATGCCGAGGAAATCTACGGCGTGGTTTTCAACGAGGCGATGACCGCGGTTGACAAAACCGCGACCGCAGCGCGGCGCGATGCTATCCGCAACGCGCGTGTGATGTCGGTCGCGGCGGAGTAGCCGATGCGCCTCTCACCAACCCTTAACATCGACACCGACGGCGACCGCCGGATCCTCAGTTGTGCCAAGTGCGGCCATCAGATTGGACCGGCGACCGAACCGTGGAAGCCCAACGCCGCGCTCAGAGAACGGCTGATGGAGGACCTTGGCCCGGTTCATTTCTCCGGCGGTCCGGTGTACTTGCGGGAGTTTTCATGCCCGGGCTGTGCGACCCTGCTCGATACTGAAACCGCGCAAGCCGGTGATCCGTTCCTTAACGATTTTTTACACGACTAACGATAAGTACTGCGATCCGGGGTCATATCCATGGACCCAACAGCCCTCAGCGGCCTGACGTGATATCTACTTTGGGTGTGGACCGCCCAGTATGGGAACTCTCGTCAGGTATCTGCAGACGGTGTGGTCCCGGTTTCCTCGACGATCGGTCCATACGCCTGGGGTTGGCGGTGTAGCGCAAGATTAAAGGTGTGTTCGCGACCCGTGGTCGCCTGATCCAAGTCGATGGTCGATACCGCCAGCGCATCTTCGCCGCGTTTTTCGACTTGGGCGATGATCTCGCCACTCGGTGAAACAATGCAACTGCCGCCAACGAAATAATCTATTTCCTCGTTCCCGGTTTTGCCGACACCCACCACGTAATAGCCATTCTGATAAGCCCCTGCCTGCATGCATAGGCGGCTATGAAACTCCGTCAGGGGTTCCTTGAGCCACGGCACGTGCATCGGTGTGTTGAATCCGAGCATCACCAGTTCGGCCCCGCGCAGGCCCAGCACCCGAAACGTCTCGGGAAAGCGCCGGTCGTTGCAGATACACATGCCCATGGTGCCGCCAAAACCGTCGAACGTTGGGAACCCCAAATTGCCGTGGCTGAACCAACTCTTCTCCGAGTACTGGTATTCGTATTCAGACATCAGCTCGATGTGGCCGGGCAGATGCACCTTGCGGAACTTGCCGATGATCCTACCGCCGCCGTCAACCAGCACGGTGGTGTTGTAATACCGGGTCTCGCCGTCCTCCTCGGTCATTTCCGCATAGCCCAAATAGAACCCAACCCCGAGCTTGGCGGCTTCTTCGAACAACGGACGGGTCGCGGCGCTCGGCATCTCACGCTCGAACCATTGCTCGGGATCGTCTTCGACGTCGCGATGTTTGCGCGGAAAGAAGGTGGTCAGCGCAAGCTCGGGATAGACGACCAACCGACAGCCCATCGCGTGGGCTTCACGCATCAATTCGATCAGACGCGATACCACCGATTGACGACTATCATCGCGCTGCACCGGCCCCATTTGGGCCGCGCCTATCGTTAACGATCGCGCCATATCTCTCCTCCTAGTGGATGAAATCCAACATATGGTACCCATACGACGGCTTGCCGAGTTCGCCGGTTAGGCGCGCGAAGCGTGGCGATGCCGGCTGCATCGGAAGCTTTGCGTAACGCGGCCGGCGATCTCGGCACGCCGCCCTGTGGGTCGCGTATCCCGGCCCCTCGGTGCGTCGAAACCCCTCGACGATGCCCAACGGTCCCTTGGGGCATCGCCTACAGGCTTCCTCCTGCCGAGCTACCGGGATACGCGATCGTATGGGTACCATATGTTGGATTCCATCCACTAGCCGTGAACCTGCCAACTTAGCCGCAAGACGCGGTCTACGACAGGAACAGATGTGTCATCGAATTATGTGCAGACCCGGTGAACTGGGCCTTCCGGTCAGAAATTGGGTTTACGAGCCGAAACCCTGACGTTTTCCGCGGTCTGCGTTTTCGGTGATAGATTTAAAAACCGTGCCCGCGGGAGCAGTAACGTCCTCGCGTCGCTCAGCTCGCAACGCGCGCGTCGCGGCCCCGTCCACCGCCAGGGTTTCGTCGTCGGCCGCGCCGGTCAGCACCACGCCGTAAGTCTCGCGCGCACGCTCGATGGTCTCCCACTTGCGTAGCACGTCGTCCAGCACCCGCTGCGGCTCGCGCATCAGTGGGTCGCCGTAGCCGCTGCCACCGGCATTGAGGAACCGCGCCTTTTCGCCGAATGCGAGGTCGAATTGGGTAAGTGCGGGCATCTTTTCGGCGTCGCCAGTGGCGCGAATGCGGTAATGCGACGCCGCTTGGCCATCGCAGCCGCCGCGCACGCCCTGCGCTGGATACACCTGGCTGTCGGAGGCAATGACCAGCGTGATCGGGTCGTGTCGCGGCCCGTAGATCACCTCCGCCGACGGCGAGCCGCGACGCCGTCCGGCGCCGCCCGAGCCCGGCTGCAGGCGATGGCGCTCGACCAGAATCGGGTGCGTCAACTCGATCAATTCGATGCTCTCGCGGTAGACCACGCCGGCGCCGCCGGGAATGCCAAACGTCACCCAGCCGTCGGCTTGAGGCCCGGCCGGCCCGCCCGTGACGTTAAGTGCGATCTGATTGATGAAGGGCCTGCCGCCGTGGCGGTAATCGGGCCCCGATACCACCGCGCTCATGCCGGTGCCACCTTGTGCCAGGCCGTGGCCGTCACCGAGCGTGGCGAAAGCGCCCTGGATGATGTTGATCAGACGTTCGCCGATGTTGGTAGTCGCCAGCGAGCACGAGTGGGGGAACTTCGGCTTGCCAACCGCGCAACCCTCGCGGATGTGGATGCGGATGCGGCGGAATGCGCCGGCGTTGCGCGGGGTCCCCGGATCCAGATCGAGGCAGTTGAGAGTGGCGATTAGCGCGTGGTTGCGCGCGCACGCCTCCGACAGGTTGAGTCCGCAGGGGATGTTGTCGATGTTGTCGCGCAGGTCAACATCGATGTAGCCGGCGTCGGGATCGATACCGATGACAACATTGATCGGAATGCCGTCGGGTAACAGCGGCGGGACTGGATCGTGCATCCCCGACGCCGCAACATTTGCCTTGGGCAGCTTGCGGATGGCCTGCTCGATGCTCCGCTCGGAATAATCCAGCCACTGCTCAATGAACGCTTTGATCGTGGCCGTGCCGTACTTGGCGCACAATTCCTTGAGCCCGCGCTCGCCAATCCGGGCCGCGCCGAGCGTCGCCAGGAAGTCGCCGTACCAGCGGTCGGGAGTACGGATCCGCGCGCGGCACATGCGGATGATGTCCTCGATCATCTCGAAGTTGCGCTGCACCCGCACGCACGGGAAGATCAGTGCGCCTTCCTCGTATACGTCTTTGGCCGAGGCGTGATAGGTCGACGGCACCGAGTTGCCGATGTCGGCCTGATGCGACTTGGCGCAGGTTGTAAACAGATGCTCGCCGTCGACGAACACCGGGATCAAGATCGTGTGGTCGGCGGCGTGGGTATTGCCAAGGTAGGGATCGTTGTGCAGGAACGCGTCGCCTTCGGCGAGGTCGTCGTGCAGGTCGCACATCGACCGGGTTTGGATGTCCGAGCCCAACACGTGCACTGGGATCCCGTCGGTCGCGGACAGCAGCCGATTATCGGCGGTGACGATGGTGCACGAGAAATCGCGCACGCTGGCGATCACCGTCGAGCGGCCGCTGCGCAGCAGCGTATTTGACATCTCGCGCACAACCGCATCGACCCGGTTGGCGATCACCGACACCGTCAGCGGGTCGAACGTCTGGTCCTGTTCACTCATGCCGCCCCTACCTTGAGCAGATAGGTGCCGCGCTGCTGCGCTAGTCCTGGATCAGCCGGCACTGGCGCCCACGGCCGACATATCGATGTCGAACAACTCGACCATCTTGCGACAGGTGATGTTGTCGACGGTGTCCGCGTCGAGATGGCCGATGATATCGCCGATCACCTGGTGCGACTTCATGTAGGTGTTGCGTACGTGCGGGAAATCGGAACCCCAGATCAGGGTGTTGGGGTCGATATAGTTGGTCACGGTATTCAGCATCGGATCGTCGATGATCCCGATATGGATGCGCGGCAGATAGTCGCGAAACCGGCGGTCGGGGTAGCTCAGCTCCAGGTTCGGGCCGAAATCCTTCTCCAATTGTTCCATGCGGAACAACCACGGCGGAATCCAGCACGCCTCGAATTCCCCGAGCACGATCTGGAGATTGGGGAAGCGATCGAACACGCCACCGAAGATGAACTCGTTGGCGAGGACACTGCCGATTTCACCGAACAATTCGAGATAGGCGCGGGGGATGTCGCGGGCCTGGTCACCGGTCATCGTAAACATGTCGGGTTTTTGGCCGGTTGAAATGTGGAGGACGACCGGGAAGCCCATCTCCGATGCGCGCGCCCAGAACGGATCATACTTGCGCTCCTGATACGATCCCCAGCCGGGACCGGTGTCGACGTTTATCATGGCGCAGCGCAAACCAATCCTGGCCGCGCGCTCCAGTTCGTTGACCGCCCAGTCGACATCCGCCATGTGAATCAGCGCAGCCCCGAGCAAGCGCTTGGGACCGGCGCTGCAATATTCTGCGAGCCAGTCGTTGTAAACCGCGAAACAATCGCGCACGAGGTCGTGGTTTTTAATGGGAAAGGTCATCAACGCATAGGTTGGACCCAGCAATTCGGCGTAGGTGCGGTCTTCGTCCATGCACGCCATCCGAAATACCGGATCCTTGCAGGCGCGTTTGACCTTGGCTTTCATTTCTTCGCTGTCGCCGACGAAGTCGTCCTCGGGCAGGTAGATTTCCCCGTTGAAATAGATGCGCCGGGTTTCTCCGGCCGGCGGGTCGAGGAAGCGTGGCACGGTATCGCCCCACTTCTTGGCAAGTGGCACCGACCACAACTCGTAGGGTTCATAGACGTGGGAATCGGCCGAATTGATCCATCGCCCGGTCATTCGTGAGCCTCCGTCATGTGGGTCGTGCGCCGCTGTGCGGGCCCGACGAGCGCCGATTAATAAGCGAGATCGCCCACCAGATTGCCGCGCTCGACCACAACCGTGTTGTCCAGGCTTATGGTGCAGCCGCGTAGCGGTATGTCGAAGTGGCCTTGGGTGTAGCGTTTGGCGGCCCAATTTGCGCCGGTCGAGAACAGGAAGTTACCGGCAAAGGCACGATGCTCGGTGCAGTTGACGTCGCCGCGATCGTAGATGGCCAGCGAATCCCAACGGGCATCGGGGTTCATGCCCCACCCGACATGCGACATCGCCCGCGCGGCGGAATCGCCGGTGGCATCGATGTAGCTGCGGAACAGATCGGCATCGGTGCCGTCACCCTCGATCGCAACGATAAAGTCATCCTCGAACTTCAGAGTGACCGGGCTTTCGAGGTAGCGTTTGAACGTGAGGTTGAGATCTCCCGCATCCATCACCACGGTGCCATTGACCGTATGTTCGAGGGGAAAACAGAGCACCATGGCACCGGGCCAGTGCTGCATTTCTCCCGGCTTGTCGCAGGCACCCCACACGCCCTCGGGAACGGTGCCGGTGAGATCGACCTTGAGGTCGGTGCCGGCCTCGGAGGTGACTCGCATTTCTTTGGCTTTGCCGAGCATCTCGGTGGCAAGCGCTACTTTCGCCTTATGCTCGATCCTGGGCTTTACGCGCTCGAGAATTTCCGGATGCTCATCGCTGATGCAGAACAGCCGGGTTCCCGCTGCCAAAATCTCCGGGAGTTCCTCGAGGTAGAGGATTCCCTCGAGCGTGAGGTCGACCGCCATCACGGCTGCTGACATGGCATCGACCACGGGCCGCAATCCCCGGATGACGTCGGTGGTGCTGCTGGCGCGGAACGGGAGGGGGCCGGCGTGCGGCGGGCTCGGGACAATGACGTGAAACGGACGCGCCTTAAGTTGGATCAAGGCGAGTTCGGTAAGATGGACGTTGATCTCTCGCGAGAGCGTTTCCGAGAGAATTGCGACCGTATCTCCGGGGCCGATCTTGCACAGATTGAAAACCTCGACGAAGGTCTCAATCCACTTTCCCTCAATGCGTTCGCTAAGCATGCTGGGTCTCCCTTGTTGTTTCTTCGCCGCGCCAGAATCGCAGCAACTATCGTGGCGCTGATCGGCTAGTGGATGAAATCCAACATATGGTACCCATACGACGGCTTGCCGAGTTCGCCGGTTAGGCGCGCGAAGCGTGGCGATGCCGGCCGCATCGGAAGCTTTGCGTAACGCGGCCGGCGAGCTCGGCAAGCCGCCCTGTGGGTCGCGAATCCCGGTCCCTCGGTGCGTCGAAACCCCTCGACGATGCCCAACAGTCCCTTGGGGCATCGCCTGCGGGCTTCCTCCTGCCGAGCTACCGGGATTCGCGATCGTATGGGTACCATATGTTGGATTCCGTCCACTAAGCAGAATCATACGGGATAATAGTGGAAAATATCGTCTCAAATGCACCCGCGGCGTTTGATACCGCATTCCTATCTGCAACATGGTTCGGGCCAGTTGAAGGGAGCCAACGCGATGCAAACGGCCAAACACGATACCTACGCGCCCAGGCGGTTGGGACACGCAAATCTGTTCGTAACCGACTGGGAGAAATCGGCGGATTTCTATGTCAACGTCGTTGGGCTCGAGGAAGTGTATCGCCGGCCCAAGGTTGAGGCCGCCTTCTTAAGTAACGGAAATACGCATCACGACATCGCGGTGATGGGCCGATCGGGCCCAGCCGGCCGCGGCTTACCACCCGGACTCAATCATCTGGGCTTCGAACTCGAACACCAGGCCGCGCTGGTGGCGGCGTTCAACCACGCATCGACCGCCGGGGTCGAGGCCTATACCGAAGATCACGATGTTGCCCGCGGTCTCTATCTCACCGATCCGGATGGCAACCAGGTCGAAATCTACGCCGATACGGTCAAGGACTGGCGGACCCAGCGACACGGCACCATCATGGCCGACAGCCCGACCTGGTCGCTGGCCGATACCGCCGAAACCCGGGACATCCTGTATCACGAGAATCCGGAGATCAGACGGGTCTCGCAAGCGACGTTCCATCCCACCCGAACCGCGCGCGTGGCGGTGGTCGTATCCGCCGCCAACTATGATGCTAGCCTCGATTTTTATCGCCAATACGCGGGGTTGGAAAATTTGTGGCAGGACGCGGACCGCGGCGTTGCGGTGTTCGGCGGGCAATTGGGCGAACGCAGCCTGACATTGTTGCGTGCGGGTGACGGAAAAACGCCCGGGCTCCATCACGTGGGTCTCGAAGTGGCCGACGCCGAAGATCTGACGAACTCAATTGCGGCGGCGCGCGGGGACGGGATCGAAACCTTCGCGAAGATTCACCACAACGGCCGACACAGCATTTGCATTCGCGATCTCGACGGAACTGCGTTGCAGTTTTTCGCTGGCGCCGACCTGCCGTTTGACGACCTCTCCGGTGCCGGGGTCGCCGACCTTCCCTATCTTATTTGAGCGTCAGTGAGGGAGGGGGGGAGGCAGCGGCGTCCTGGCCTAGTCCAGGCCGGTGTAGTCGAACGCCATCGCCTCGATGTCGCCAGCGTCGATCGAATCGATACGCGCTTGCGTTATCGGGTAGCTAAATTGCTCATTGCGCATGTGGAGCCGCTGCAGCAAGATTCGCCGTGTCATATCGGCCAATTCATCCCACTCGGCCGGCGCCAAGGTCTCGCGCGAAAGACCAATGAATCCCTCGCGCATATGCCCGATCTCGTCGACGTAAACCTGTCGACAGGCGCGGGAAATGCGATCATCGAGCTCGCTGCCATTGCCCTGTAGCTTCTGGCCGGTCGAATACATGCTGCAATAGCCGCCTTCGGTGAAGCGTACAGCCAGGTCACCGACACGTCCGCGTTTTTCGCGAAAGGCGTAGCGAATTCCCGCTAAGTCGTCGTCGCCCTGCCAGCCGGTCAACTCGTGGGGAGTCAATTTTTCGCCGCTGATATGGTCGTAGATATCGGCGAACAGGCAATAGTGGGAAAACTCACTGCGCAGCGCCTCGATGACGTCGAGAACATGATGGCGATCGACCTCGCGATCGATCTTCTCGAACACGGCGCCGAGATAGGTCGCCGGCGCTTGGAACAGACCCTTTTCTTTGTCGCCGACACCGGAACCCCAGATTTCCTTGAAGCATTGGCGACGCAGCCACAAGAGGTCGGTTTCTTTGGTGCGATCAGAGCTGTGGAAGTAGGTCCAAACGATTTCCGATTCGCCGGCCCAGTAGGGACCCGCGAGGTCGACCAGATTTCGCAAGTTTTCATTGACGGCCATCGTCCGCACCTCTCCTCCTTAGCCTCGAGTCGATGCGGGTGCCGCATCGAGCGTATCGCCAAGTTCGCAAATTCCCACGTAAAACAAACGCAGTGCGGTTAGCGCCAGCGTTAGCGAATCGAGCACCTCCCGGCGCACCGCGGTATCGGTTAGGTGACCGTCGATCGGCGCCCACACCTCGCGCCCGGCATGATCCTCATCGGCCTTGTTATGATAGGAGAAGAAAAACACCTGATCGTCGTCGAGTTGAAACGTTCGCTTCCAGGGAGCCGCCTGGAAATTGTGTTCGGGCATCGCGACCAGGATGAACTCATCAACCGAACTCGATAACCAACCGGCGATCCAATGGTGCGTTCGGGCAATGTTTTCCCATACGTTGAAGGCGGCCTCGACCAGTGGAACCGGCCGGGCCGCGTCCATCTCATCATCGGTTAAGCCAACGTTGCGGCCCATTTGCCGCAGCAACGCGGTGTGGGCCTGATTGATCGCATCATCGCGGACCAGCTCTTCGCGCATCTGACCAATGGATCGGCGCACGACCTCGAGATCGGGACATCGGCTTACCCAAGCCGGGCGAATGACCGAACTGAGCAGCCGGTTGCGCAGAATGTGTTGGAGGATGAACGCTTTCCCGCGCCCCGGGGTAAGCGGTTCCATCAACCAGGGCATGTCCGGCGCGGCGGCCAATGCATGCTCGCAGATTTCATCAATAACGGACGATCGTACGAAGGTCATGTCGACTCGTTTTGGTCACAATCGGGCCGAGCGGCGATGATGGCTGCTCGATGGGGATCTTAACTTTTTTCCCGAACGCGTCGAGGCGCAAGGACTTTCAAGACAAAGCCGAGAAATCCTGTTTCGGTCCCGGTCCGACATTGTGGCACGATCGCGTCCGCCATCGAGTTTGGAAGTGGTAACGGTCGACTCCAGCGAATAGTCTCGTCGCGGACATCGTTCGTGAGAAGGGGCTCGCCAATGCAGAACTGGAGCGATCTCGTGTGGCCGGCGAAAGACTTCAGTCACGTTCCTTACCCGGTCTTTTTTGATAAAGATGTGTACGACCGCGAGCAGGAACGTGTGTTCCGTGGACCGCTGTGGTGCTACGTCGCGCTCAAGACAGAGATCCCGATGCCCGGCGATTACAAGTCAACGTTCATCGGTGACACGCCCATCGTTGTCACCCGAACCGATGACGGCAGCATCCACGCCTTCGTCAACCGATGCGCCCATCGCGGTACGCTGCTGGTTCGCGATCAATTCGGCAATGGCAAGGACCTGACGTGCATCTATCACCACTGGTGTTATGACCTGAAAGGTGAGCTGATCGGTGTGCCGTTCCTGCGCGGGCTCAAGGGCAAAGGCGGCATGCCGGCGGACTTCAAACTCGCCGATCACGGTTTACGCACGCTCACCGTCGACACCTACGGCGAGGTGATCTTCGCCTCGTTCGAGGATCGGCCCGAGCCGCTGCTCGATTATCTCGACGGTCCGATGCGGCACACCCTCGACCGGCTGTTCGGTCGGCCGATCGAGGTGCTGGGCTATATGCGCCAGCTCATTCCCGGTAACTGGAAACTCTATTACGAGAATCTGATGGACCCCTATCACGGTGGCCTGCTGCATCAGTTCGGGACGACCTTCGCGGTCGCCCGCAACACCCAGGTCGCCGGCTCAACCCTCGACAAATATGGCCGTCACCGCACCTGCTTCCTCATGGCAAACAGCGATACAGAAGCTGATGTTAGAGCCGGATATGCCGGCGATTCAGCGTACAACGACCAGCTGCAACTCGAGGATCCGTCGGTAGTCCAGTTTGTCGATGAGGACGGCAGCGGCGAGGGGCTGACGATGATGGCGATCTTCCCGTCGGTGTTCTTCCAACGGCTCAACAACACGCTGGCGACACGACAGATCAAACCGAAGACGCCCAACAGTTTCGAGCTCTACTGGACCTATTTCGGTTACGCCGACGACACAGCTGAGATCCGCGAAATGCGGATGCGTCAGGTAAACTTGGTCGGTCCTGGCGGGCTGGTTTCGATGGAGGACGGCGAAGCAGGCCGGTTGGTGCAGCTTGGTATTAATGGTGCGCGACATGACCATTCATTGATCGCGATGGGTGGCACCGGACCGATTACGCATCAGGACAACATCAATACCGAGGTGCCGATCCGCGGCTTTTGGCGCTACTACTGCAATCTGATGAGCTTCGAGCCGCGCGGTGGCGCTGAATGGCCGCCACCGCCGCCGGACCGCATCGACGCGGCGTAGCCGCGAAAATGGCAGGCTGCCAGCGAGGGCAACGCGCCCTAGTGATCGAATTTGGTTTGAACTCGTTGTCGATCATCTTGATCTCAATGGTTCGAGTCGCCGCCTGAGGTTTTCCCGGTTTGCCAATCGAGTGGCCCTGGCCATGGCCGCCGTCGTGTTTACCAGCGGCATACGCAGCGATCGAAAGCGTGGTGGTCAGGACGATCGCGAAAAGCGATACGCCGACGGACTTGTTTAGGGCCCTGAAAAGCGTCGATTTCTCCACAGCAAAATTCGCGGGGCAAATTTCGCGGCCATTCACGCATCTAGGCGGAATATCTGCCGAACACCGTCAAAAGTTCCTCGAATTTTTTGCGCTGGTCGTTCGGATTGCCGCTGGCAATCGCGTTTTCGACACAGAACTCGAGGTGATCCTTGAGAATTTCATTCTCCGCTTTCTTGAGAGCGGCGCCGGCCGCACGCAACTGGGTCAGAATATCGACGCAGTAGCGCTCGTGCTCAATCATTCGCGCAATGCCCCTGACCTGACCTTCGATGCGGCGCAGGCGAGTGAGACTGTCGTGATGGGTTGCGTGTTGCATCCATATACCCTAGCGGGGTATGGTATATATGTACAGGTAGAATATCGGGCAATGTGACTCGACGATCGGTGGAGGGCGGCGCGGCCGGGCACTCCGCGAGAGGGTCGAACACCCTTAAGACTACGAATAGAGAAACGGCACCAGTGGCAAGCACAGTCAAAGATCCGGTTTGCGGGATGGAGGTTGATCCGCAGCAGACGGCGCACCGTCACGAATATGGGGACGAGATCCATTATTTTTGCTCGGCGCATTGCGTCGGCAAGTTCAGAGCCGATCCAACGCTGTATCTGGAGGGTCACAAAACGCCGGCAGCACTCCCACCGGCAGATGCGGCGTATACCTGCCCGATGCATCCGGAGATCGTGCAGGTCGGGCCCGGCGCCTGTCCGATCTGCGCCATGGCGCTGGAACCGGTGGTGCCGAGCTCGAACTCAAGCCCCAATCCGGAACTGATCGATATGACGCGCCGCTTCTGGGCTGGCGCCGCGCTCGCAGTTCCGGTGATGGTGCTGGCGATGGGAGACCTCCTTCCGGGCGTCGATGTTGCCGACATCATCGCGCCCGGCGTTTCGGTGTGGGTGCAATTGGCACTCGCGACGCCAGTCGTGGTGTGGGCGGGATGGCCGTTTTTCGAACGCGGTTGGGACTCGCTGATGACGCGAAACCTCAACATGTTCACCTTAATCGCGCTCGGCACCGGTGCTGCCTGGCTGTACAGCGTGGTTGCGACGATCGCGCCAGGCGCGTTTCCGGCCGCGTTCCGCGATGGACATGGCGTCGTGGCGGTCTATTTCGAGGCGGCGGCGACAATCACGGTATTGGTTTTGCTCGGCCAGGTTCTTGAACTTCGGGCGCGCGAGCAAACCGGTACCGCCTTGCGCGCGCTTCTCGATCTCACGCCAAAAAAAGCCCGTATTGTCGGCGCGGACGGCGGCGACACGGAGATCTCGCTTGACGACGTGACGGCCGGCGACAAATTGCGCGTCCGCCCAGGCAGCAAGATTCCGGTCGATGGCGAGGTGATCGAAGGCCATAGCTCGGTCGACGAGTCGATGATCTCAGGCGAGGCGATTCCGGTCGAAAAGAGCGTCGGCGAGAAGGTGATTGGTGGAACCCTCAATACCACGGGTAGCTTTGTCATGCGGGCCGAGCGCGTCGGAGCCAAGACGATGCTGGCGCAGATCGTTCAGATGGTTGCCGATGCCCAGCGCAGCCGTGCGCCGATCCAGCGCGTCGCCGATGTTGTCGCCGGTTACTTTGTCCCGATCGTGATTGCGGTCGCATTGATCTCGTTCGTTGCTTGGGCCGGCTATGGACCGCCGCCCGCGTTGGCGTTCGCGTTGATTGCGGCCGTCTCGGTACTGATCATCGCTTGCCCGTGTGCGCTCGGTTTGGCGACGCCGATGTCGATCATGGTAGGCACCGGTCGCGGCGCCCACGCAGGTGTTCTTATCAAAAACGCGGAAGCATTGGAGCGGCTCGAAAAAGTCGACACACTGGTGGTCGACAAGACCGGAACGCTGACCGAGGGCAAGCCTGCCATGACCGCTGTTATCAGCGCCGGCAGCATCTCCGAATCCGACCTGCTCCGGGTCGCCGCGAGCTTGGAGCGGGGCAGCGAACACCCGCTCGCCGAAGCCATCATCGGTGCCGCCCAAGAACAAGGACTTCAGTTCGCAGCGACGACCGGTTTCAGGGCCGAGACCGGCAAGGGCGTGCACGGGATCGTCGACGGCCGCGCGGTCGCACTGGGGAACGCGGCTTTGATTGGAGACATGGGTCTGGCATGGGCGCATCTTTCCGACGCCGCCGAGGAACTTCGGCGCGATGGCGCAACCGCGATGTTCGTTGTCGTCGACAAGGAGGTCGCCGGCCTTATCGCGGTGACGGATCCGATCAAGGCGTCAACGCCGGACGCACTCAGAGCCCTGAAGCGTGATGGCATCCGGATTGTGATGCTGACGGGTGACAACCGAACCACAGCGCAAGCGGTCGCACGGCGACTCGGGATCGACGAAATTGAGGCCGAGGTCTTGCCGCAAGACAAGGGCCGGTTGGTCAAACGCATGCGGGACGAAGGCCGGATTGTCGCGATGGCCGGCGACGGGGTCAACGACGCGCCGGCACTGGCACAAGCCGATGTTGGCATCGCGATGGGAACCGGCACCGACGTGGCGATGGAAAGCGCCGGGGTGACTCTGGTGAAGGGGGACTTGCGCGGAATCGTCCGGGCGCGCCATTTAAGTCGCGCAACGATGCGCAATATCCGGCAAAATCTATTCTTCGCCTTTGTCTACAACGCCGTTGGCGTTCCGATTGCCGCCGGCATTCTTTATCCCTTTGTCGGACTCCTGCTGAGCCCGATGATCGCCGCTGCCGCAATGAGCCTGAGTTCTGTGTCCGTGATCGGCAATGCGTTGCGCCTGCGACTGGTGCGTATCTGAGGTTGAGCGCGCGCGAGCGGGTTCCAACTCGGTCATACTAGTGGATGGAATCCAACATATAGTACCCATACGACGGCTTGCCGAGTTCGCCGGTTAGGCGCGCGAAGCGCGGCGATGCCGGCCGCATCGGTAGCTTTGCGTAACGCGGCCGGTGAGCTCGGCAAGCCGCCCTGTGGGTCGCGTATCCCGGTCCCCCGGTGCGTCGAAACCCCTCGACGATGCAAAGGCATCGCCTGCGGGCTTCCTCCTGCCGAGCTACCGGGATACGCGATCGTATGGGTACTATATGTTGGATTCCATCCACTAGTGGGATCAGCGACTAAGGGGTGTACGGCGTGGAAAAATATGGCATCGCGCAGCCGGTCACCCGCAAGGAAGATGACCGGCTAACCACGGGGCGGGGCCGCTATGCCGACGATGTCGGTATGCCGAATCAAGCCTATGGCTATGTCTTGCGCTCAAGCCACGCGCACGCCGACATCCGGGCGCTTGATAGCGATGCTGCCAACCGCGCCCCGGGCGTTCTACTTGTCCTGACCGGCGCCGACATCGAAGCCGCCGGGCTCGGGCATATCCCGAATTATCGATCGCCGCAGAATCGCGATGGCAGCGATGCCGTTATCCCGCCCAACCCCCTGCTCAAACGCGACCGCGTACGCTACGTCGGCGACGCGATCGCTTTTGTCGTCGCCGAAACGCTGGCACAGGCGCGCGACGCGGCTGAACTGATCGCGATCGACTACGGGCCATTACCGGCGGTTGTCGACACCGGGTCCGCCTGTGACGGATCGCGCGCCGCGATCTGGAATCACGCGCCGGACAACGTCGCGGTTGATTTCGAAGCCGGCGATCGCGCCGCGACCGACGCTGCGTTCGCTGCCGCCGCCGGTATTGCCAGAGTCGATATCGTCAACAATCGCGTCGTCGTCGCGGCAATGGAGCCGCGCTCAGCGACGGGCTCGTTCGATTCAGCGAGCGATAGCTACACCCTCTATACCACCAGCCAGACTTCGCATTTCATCCGCGACGCGCTGGCCAAGACCATCTTCGATATCCCCAGCGAGAGGGTTCGCGTCATCACGGGTGATGTCGGCGGTGGTTTCGGGATGAAGGTCTTCTTTGCCGAATATCCGTTGGTTCTGTGGGCCGCGAAGGTAATCGGTCGGCCAGTCAAGTGGACGGCGACGCGCGAGGAATCATTCGTTTGCGACAGCCAAGGCCGGGATCATGTCACCCACGCCGAGTTGGCGCTCGACGAACAAGGCCGTTTCTTGGCCATTCGGGTCGATATCATCGCCAATATGGGTGCCTATCTCGGAACGTTTGGACCGATCGTCCCACCCAAGCTGGTTTACACCGGGGTTTACGACATTCCTGCCGCCCATTTGCGGGTCAGGGACGTTTTCACCAACACCGTTCTGACCGACGCCTACCGCGGCGCGGGCCGACCCGAAGCAACCTACGCCATCGAGCGCGTCGTCGAGGCTGCCGCTCGAGATCTTGGCATCGACGCGACGGAGCTGCGGCGCCGTAACTTCATTGCACCCGCTGCGATGCCATACACGACGGCCTTCGGCATGACCTATGACAGCGGCAAATTTGCACGCAACATGGATGACGCTCTAGTCCGTGCCGATACTCCCGGTTTGGTGTCGCGCCGGGCTGCCGCGATGCAACTGGGCCGGCGCCGAGGCCTTGGCCTCGCCTATTACATTGATACCACCGGTGGACCTGTGGTTGCTGCCGAGCATGCCACCGTGCGGTTCGAACAAGACGGCACGGTTACCGTGCTATCGGGCTGCCAAGCGAGTGGCCAGGGTCACGAGACCGCGTACTCTCAGCTCGTTGTCGATCGGCTCGGCGTCGCGTTTGATGCGGTCGACGTGCGCCAAGGCGATACCGAGGAAAATCCCTTGGGCTACGGCACCGGCGGATCCCGTTCGCTGATGGACGGTGGTGGTGCGATTCTGTGTGCGATCGATGCGGTGGTGGAGAAGGGGCGGCAAATTGCCGCGCGGGAGTTGGAAACGGCCGCCAGCGATCTCGAATTCATCGGCGGGGACTACATCGTGGTGGGCACCGACCGCCGGATCGCAATAACCGATGTTGCGCAGGCCGCCCGAGAGGACGGCGACCCGCTCGCGGCGCTCGGCAGCTTCGTACCGCAAGCGACGTCCTATCCGAACGGCTGTCATATCTGCGAGGTCGAGGTTGAAATCGATACCGGGCACGTCGCGGTCGTGCGCTACACGGTGGTCGACGATTTCGGGAATGTCGTCAATCCGCTGCTGGTCGAGGGCCAGGTCCATGGCGGCGTGGTCCAGGGCATCGGCCAAGTGTTGTGGGAAAACACCGTTTACGACAGCCGCTCGGGCCAACTCTTGAGCGGCACGTTCATGGATTACGGCATGCCGCGGGCCGGTGATCTGCCGTTGTTTGACGCAAGTTGGAATGAGATCCCGTGCCTGACCAATCCGCTCGGCGTGAAGGGGGCAGGCGAGGGCGGCACGGTCGGCGCGCTGGCTGCTGTGGTCAATGCCGTGATCGATGCGCTCGCCGAAGACGGCGTTACGCATCTCGATATGCCGCTCACGCCTGAGCGTGTGTGGCGGGCGATCCCGCGACCGGATTGACGCGGCTCTCGCGAGGCAGGACGATGCAGGATCAGCTTGGAGGATGACATGAGCGTAGAGACCATCGACATATCGGCGCAGCGCATGCCGAAGGTTGGGTTTGCGCCACGCCGTCTTGGTCACACCAACATGTTCGTCGGTGACCTCGACGCGTCAATGAAATTCTATAACCGAGTGGCTGGGTTCGAAGAGGTATTTCGCACCAAGACCGGGGCCGGCTTTCTGTCTAACGGCAATACCCACCATGATCTCGGTCTTGTGCAGACGACCACGGAGCCGCGGCTGGGACGTGACGGCAAACCGCTGCCGTCGTCGAGCCGGGCGATGAGCGCCGGGCTCAACCACCTGGGTTGGGAGCTGGAGTCGGAAAAACTGTTGATCGAAGCCTACGACCGCGCGGTTGACGAGGGCTACCCGATCCATCAGTGCATCGATCATCATCCAACCCGCAGCATCTATCTGTTCGATCCCGATGGACACATGCATGAATTCTATTGCGATGTCCTCAAGGATTGGCGGGGTTGGTTCGCGTCTCTCGATGGCAGCGCCTTCTCCGGCCAGTGGGACCCCACTGCCGAGGCACCCAGCGACGAGCGCAACTACTGGGAAAGTCCGGAAATCCAGCAGGTCGATGGCGCGTTGATTCGGGCTCGCTACATCACCCACGCTGTGCTGCTAACCCAGGATCACGACGCGATGGTTGGCTTCTTCCGGAATGTCGGCGGCCTGGACGTGGAATACGAAGCTGCCGACGGCAGCTTTTCCGCCTTGGCGGGGACCCATGCCGGGCACCACTATTCGCTGGCTTTGTTGCGCCAGCCCGCGGGCTCGGATCCGGTTGTTCATCACTACGCCTACAAGATTGGCGAGGCGGCCGACCTCGATGCAGCGGAGACGGCGGTTGCTGGCGCGGGCATCGAGATTGAAAAGCGCGTCGACACGCCGGCCAAGCGAAGTTTCTTCATTCGCGACCCCGACGGATTTCGCTGCGAGTTCTATGTCTCGGGTGCGGTCGATTTCGACGCCGTTGCCGCCGCACCGGAGACCGAGCGCGCGTTCCTGATTTAGGAGCAGAGCCGCCAAACCCCCTCACCCCGCCCTCTCCCCAAAGGGGCGAGGGAGCTATTTGTGCGAGCGGCACCAACGGTCTCCCTCTCCCGCAGTGTGGGAGAGGGGGGGCTCTTATTTTTTAGCCCCAGAGGCGTTCGATGTGGTGGTTGATCATGTTGTGAATGTTGCTCTCGATTCGGGCCATGCGGCCCGGCACGAAGAGATCGCTGCTCATCGCGTTCTGCAGCGAGATCACCATCGTTCGATCCTCTTCGACCGTTGTGATGGTCGTGGTGCGATAGGCCTCAATGCGTTCGGCGAAGTTCGGCAGCTCAAAAAATTCGGGCGGGAATAGGATGTTGATGAAGAATCGGCACTTGTCGATGCCCATAGGCCAACAGGTCAACACTTCGACATTGTCGATATAGGTGAAGGTCTGAAAGTTCGGCGCCATGAAACCGGCCCCGGCGTGGGTATCGGGTTCGTCCTCCAGCCAGGCGATCTTGCGATCGAACCAGAGGTTGCCGCCATTGCGCGGCGTGTGGTCGTAAGACATTTTGTAACCGCCGCGCGACCGTAGGTCGATATCGAGATCATGCGCCTCGAGGCCGATTCCCAGCGTGTCCTTGTGCAGCGTGTTGACGTGGTAGTAGTCCATCGCGTTTTCGACAGCGAGCTTCCAGTTGCAGTCGAAATCAAACTGAATCTTGGTAGCGAGGCGGAGCTCGCGGGTTCGGTAGAATCCAAAATCCTCGTCGAACGCCGCGATGAAGTCGGCAAGCGGTCGGCAACTGGGGTCGAAGTTGACGAACACCCAACCCTGCCAGACATCGAGCTTGATCGGCGTCAAGCGGCAGGAGTCCGGCTCGAACCCTTCGGCTTCCTTCATATAAGGCGCACCGATCAATTTGCCCTCGAGATCGTAGAGCCAGCCGTGATAGGGGCAGCTGAATTCCTTGATGTTGCCCGTGCCTGCGGCAACCTCGACGCCGCGGTGCTTGCAGACGTTGGAGAACGCATTGAGGCCGCCGCTGTGGTCGCGGGTAACGACGATGGGTTCGTCCATGATCCGCAAGGTGATGAAGTCGCCGGGAGTCTCCAGCTCTTCAACGCGGGCGACGCCGAGCCAATCCTTCATGAAAACACGCTCTTTCTCGAGCGCGTAGATTTCCGGCGAACTGTAAAAGCCACCGGGCACGTGGTGCGCGCGGGTCGTCGGCTGGGTCTTAATGTCTGCGTACGCCTGGTTGACCGTTTGATCGGTTTCAGCGATAGCCATCATCGTTGCTCCGGGTGTTCCTGGCGCAACGAGCTTAGTGGAAAAATAAGGCGCACTGACGATGAATTTGGAATCGATCGACGGTTAGTTCAATTTCGGCCGGACCTCGTGACCAAACTTTTTGATTAGCGCGATGGCCTCGTCGTCGTCTTTGATGACGATGTCATTGCCTTGCCCGTAGAGGAACGCGATCCACTGCGTCATGCCGTGGATGCGCGCGAGTTCGTTGAAACGGCCGGCAATATCATCAACGCTGCCCATCAACCGGGCCGAGCGCGACATCATCCAGTCGTAGATGCCGAGCTCTTTGCTCCGCTCGACCATCATCTTTTCGCGGTCTTCAATGCGATAGGCGGAATCGAGGCTGTGGTTATCCGTGTTGAGTTGCCGCACTTTTTCTTTGAGGTCATCGGGGATGCCTTTGCCCTGCATCGTGCCCATGGTCAGCCATTGCGGCATCCAGCCGAAATTACGTGCCGCCGCCGCCTCGTAACTGTCATCGAACACCACAGGTGCGTTCCACCACACGTCGAACGTGTCGGGGTCCTTGCCGACTGCGCGCCGGCCATCCTCGATGATCTGGCGAACGTTGGCGAGGTCATCGTCGGAAAATCCCATATGGACAACCGCGCCGTCGGCGGCCTCGGCCGCCATGCGCAGGATCTTGGGGCCTGAGCACATTACGTAAGTGGGCAGATCGAAGGGTTCGAAATAGGCCCAGCGTGGCCGGAAGGTGTTGCCGTCCCAGGTGATTTTCTCGCCCAGACAGAGCGCTTTCACCGCTACCAGATAGTCTCGTAAGTCTTGAATCTTGGCCGGCTTGCGGCCCATCGACCACAGCGCCGAATCGCCGGTCGCGATGCCCATCATCAGGCGTCCCGGCGCCAACTCGTTGAGCGCGACAAAGCCGCCGGCGGTGACCGTAGGGTGGCGGGTTACCGGGTTGGTGGCGTAGCTCATGAGTTTGATTTTCGAGGTGGTCATCGCCGCGACCGTCATGCAGACATACATCTCGCGCATTAGATTTTGCGAGTCCGCCGGGCCGATGACGTCCATACCGGCGTCCTCGCAGGCCTTCCAGATCTTGGGCACCTGGGCGACGGTGTCGTGGGGCGGCATCACGCTCAATTGCCAATCATGCTCGGTCATCAAGACCTCCCGTTTGATTCGTACGTTTCTTTCACGCCTATCCCGTCTCGTCCGGTTTGCGGCGGGCACGCCTTTCTTCCGACCAAGCCGCAACGATCTCACGATCTTCGGTATGAGGTTCCAGTGAGCTGTCGCGGAACAGCCGTTTGAGAACCGCCGGGGTGCGGACGCCCTGCCAGCCGATGATCCCCTGCGGCCGAAATACCATGATGATGACGAACAGCATGGCGAAGAAGATGCGTTTGTAATTGGGATTGGTGACGTTGAGGATCCACGGTGCAAAGACGATGATCGCAGCGCCGATATAGGTGCCCCAGAATGTGTAGTAGCCGCCGAGCGTTGGCGCGAGCAGGATCATTACCGCATAGTCGAATGCGAAATTGACCGGGCGCAGGACGCCGAGATTGTGCGCATAGAGGGCACCGCCGATGCCGGTGATGAAACCGCCCATGGTCCAGGCGTAGATCTTGACTCGCTCGACATCGACGCCCATCGCCATCGCGGTCCACTCATCATGAAACGTGGCCCGGAATGCACGCCCGAGATGTGACTTCTCGAAACGCCATAGCAGCACCGTCACCGCGCCGATAACAATCAGAACGTGCCAGATGGTGGTCGCGTTCGGGATGCGCAGGAACCCGAGCGCGCCGCCGACATAGTCGATGTTGCGCCAGGCCACGACCAGCGCTTCGCCGACCGCAAAGGTGCCGATCGCGAGGTACATACCTTCGAGGCGGAGCGCCATCACCAGTGCGATGATCAAACCGGCGGCAGCGCCAGCCAACCCGGCCAGCGGCATCGACAGCCAGACGGGGAAGCCAAGATTGACGGTCAAGATGGCGGTGAGATAGGCGCCGACGCTTGCGAGAGCGCCATGGCCGATCGAAATCTGACCTGACATCAGCGTCAGATAACAGCCGAGCGAGATGCACAGGAACACGCCGTAATCGATTAGGAGATCGTGGAGGAACCACAGGTGCTGGGTCATGAACACCTGATAGAACTCTTGCAGCGCCTCCATCTGTTCGACCTCGATGCTCGCCTAGTCCATGGGCTTAACGGCGAGCGAGGCACCGCTTTCGAAGCGGGCGCGGCCGTATTCGCCGAACAATCCCTGCGGCTTCACGATGAACACCAGCAACAGGCAGCCATAGCCAACGAGATCGCGATAGGTGGATTCGCCGTAGCCGATAACCATGGTCTCGATTAGGCCTAGCATCAAACCAGTGGCAACGCAGCCGGGCAGGTGGCCGATGCCGGCAACCTTCATCACTACCAGGCCCTTGAGGCCCAGCGTAATGCCCATGAATGCGAACGCCTGGCCGTAGTAAATACTGTAGAGCACGCCGGCCAAGCCCGCCGCCGCGGAGGCAATCGCGAAGGTAATGACCTGAATTTGAAAACGGTTGATGCCGAGGCAACTGGCGATATCCGGGCTTTGCGCGATCGCCTGGATAGCGGTTCCGAGCTTGGTGCGATAGACGATCAGCCATAGGACGAGCAACAGCAACGCACCGGCGCCAACCAGCACCAACTGCATCAAGGTGACCTGAACGCCGAATGGCAGCACGAGGTGAACCGGCTCGAAGGGGACCGGAAACGGCATCGGCCGGCCCCGGGTCACAGCCCGAATCGAGAACTCGATGAACAGGGCCGCCCCAAGCGTCGAGATCATGACACCCCAGGTGCCGCCGCGTTTGATAACGGGACGCACGGCCGTCACTTCGACGACATAGCCGACGATCACGGCAGCCAGCACGCCACCGACAATGGCGATGGGGTAGGGCAAGCCGAGCAAAAGATAGGCGCCGAGCATGCCGAACGAACCGACCACGACCAACGCGCCGTGGGCGAAGCTCAGGATATTGGCGACGCCGTAGATGAGGTTGTACCCGAGCGCGACGATCGAGTAGATGGCGCCGATCGCGAGCCCGTTGACCACCTGTTGCATGAAGATGCTCACGGGCGATGCTCCACCTCGACGCCGGCGCTTGCCGGCGCCTCCGCGGAACCGCCGAAATAGGCCTGCTCGACACGACCATCTTCGAGCAGGTCGGCGCTGGGCGCTGCGAAATCGACCGCGCCAATTCGCATGACGTAGGTGCGCGACGAGGTCTCGAGGGCTTTCTTGACGTTTTGTTCGACCAGCAGGACTTCTAGCTTTTCCTCGCGGTTGATCGCGCCGATGATGTCGAACACCTCATCCATGATACGGCCAGCCAGCCCTAGCGAGGGTTCGTCGAGCAGCAGGAATTTGGGCCGCCCCATCAGCGCGCGGCCAATCGCCAACATCTTCTGCTCACCGCCACTCAATGTTCCCGCGAGCTGGTCGCAGCGCTGGCGCAGGATTGGAAAGCGTTCGAACTGCTTGTCCAGGTCGCGGTCGATTTCGTTATCGCGGCGCGTATAGGCGCCAATCCGAAGATTGCGTTCGACGCTAAAGCGCGGCAGCACGTTCTCGACCGCCGCGACCGTGTAGATCCCGAGCCGAACGCGTTCATGGATGGGCATATCCTGGATCTCGATCCAGCCGTCATCGTTGCGAAATTCAATGCGGCCGCTGCGACACTTGACCAGGCCCATGATCGCTTTCATCACCGTGGTTTTGCCGGCACCGTTGGGGCCAATCAGCGATATGATCTCTCCTTCGCGCACCTCGAGCGAGACGTCTTGCACCGCGGGCAGGCGACCGTAATAAACATCGAGGTTGCTAACCCGAAGGACAGCGCTGCCGGTGTCGGCGGCCATCACGTCGAGCGCCCGAGATAGGCGTCGATTACGGTGGGGTCTTGTCGGACCACGTCGGGCGGTGCGTCGGCAATCACTTCGCCATAGTGCATCACCGCGACCTGATCGGCGATGTCCATCACGACCGGCATGTTGTGTTCGATCAGAAAGATCGTCTTGCCCTGATCGCGGATCGAGCGCACGAGGGCGACGACACCATGAATCCACACCGGGTTGAGGCCGCCGGTGGGTTCGTCGAGAAGAATGATCTTGGGATCGCTGATCAGGGTGCGGATGATCTCCAGCATGCGCTGCTGACCGGTCGAAAGTTCGGAAGGTCGATCGAAGCGACGCGGGTAAAGCTGGCCATCGGCCAGGGTTGCCAGCAATTCCTCGGCGCGTTCACGCAAGCGTCGCCGCTCGTGCCTCTCACCTGGAATGCCGGCGAGAATTCCGCCGAGCGACGTCTCCATGCGCGCGGAATTGGCAACTTCAACATTATCCAGGATCGACAAGTTATTGAACAGGCGCACCGCCTGGAACGATCGCGCGACACCCTTAGCGACGATCCGGTGGGCTTTTAAGTGGCTGATGAGCTCACCATCGATGTGAATCGTGCCGCTGTCGGCCGGCACGAGGCCGGAAATGACGTTGAACAGGGTGCTTTTGCCGGCGCCATTGGGGCCGATCAGGGCATAGATCTGTCCTGACCGGATTGTTAACGAGACGTCGCGAAGGGCCGCGAGCCCGCCAAAACTCTTTGAAATGCCCTCAAGCTGAAAGAGCGGCGCGACGTTTAAGGGCGTGGCGGTTTGGTTGACGGTCACGTCGGCACGGATCGGCTAAACGATCCGGCCCGCTCCGCAAGTTTTGCGGAGCGGAACCGGCTCGATTTCTCTTGTTCGCGGTGTGGCTAATTCGACCAGAAACTTTCGGGGACGAGTTCGGTCGTTCCTTTATCGGTCCACTTCACGAGGATGACCTTTTTGTTCAGTGCATCACCCGATCCATCCCAACCGATACTGCCGATGATCGAATCGACGGCCTTGGTGGAGGCGAATGCTTCGCGGATCGATTCGCGCGATAGATCCTTGGCCTTGTTCATCATCTTGGCGAGGATGATGACGCCGTCAGCAGCCAGCATTTCCCACTGATCGGGCTCGCGATTGTGCATTTTCCAGAACGCCTTGTAGAGATCCTGCACATAGGCCCGCTTGTCATCGTGCGAGAAAAACGCCCACGTTACCGTGGTGCCAACCTTGCCTTGCGACATCTTCCAGTAGTCGGGGCCCTGGGCCACGAGATCGGCGATCGCGGGCTGGTTCATGCCCATCTCACGCGCCTGCTTGATGAGCAGTCCCGAATCGAATGCCTGCGCCACCAGGAAGAAGGCATCGATGCCGGCGCCCTTTGACTTGGTCAATTGGGCGCTCCAATCGGGTTCGCCGACCTTGGCGCTGCCTTCGATAAGCTCGATGCCGAGATCCTTGGCGACCTTGCGATAAACGATCGCGTTGGCGGCAGCGGCTTCGTCGTCATTGTTGAACATCAAGGCGGCTTTGTTGATGTTGAACTTCTTTTGCATCTTCGACATCACCACCGGCACCCCAACCGGGGCCATCGGAATGATGCGCCAGACATAGGGATTGAACTTGCCGAGCCGCCAATGGCCGCCGGAATCGTAGGCAAACACAGGAATTTTAAACTGTTCGATCTGGTCGTGAACGGCGGCCAGAATCGAGGTCGCGCTAATCCCGAGCAGCGCCGGTACTTTCGGATTGCGGGCCAGTTTCTTGAACATGGTGACCGCGGCCGGCATGTCGGTAAACGGTGCATCCGAAGGGATCAGTTTGATCGGCCGTCCTTTGACGCCGCCAAGCTGCTTGTTGACGATCTCGACGCCAAGCACGGCGCCGTTCATCATCACCTCGCCATAACCGGCGGCGGCGCCACTGAACGTTTGCAGGAATGGAATTTCGATTGGCTCGCCCTTGGCCTCAGCGGCAAGCGCGCCGGACGTTGTTACGGTCATACTCAGAGCGACGGCGGCTGCGGCGCCACCCAAACGCGCCATCCAGTTACCCGTGGCTGTCATTGGAACCTCCCTTGAGCCTGATCTCGGCGGAGACGGACGTCTCCGACGACTGTCAAAATCTCCCTTACAACTACAGCTTGTGATGGTGACGCACGCCTTTGCAAAAGGCAAACTGGGGCCGCACGGGTTCCAGAGCGAGTCGGAGCGCGGGGGTCAATGGGCGATAACCATTAATAGAACCTGGCGGATCTGTTTCGAGTTTTGTAGGGGCGACGCGCACCATGTGGAGATCGTTGATTCCCATCGAGGATAAGCCATGCATCCGATTTCACATCCTGGCCGGTTGCTCAAACGAGAACTCAAGGCCCGGAACCTGAGTGCCAACGGGTAACGCTCGATCTTGGCGTTCCATCTGGCCGTATCACCGATATTCTAAATGGCCGACGCTCGATCACGGCCGATACTGCGGTTCGCCTTGGTTACTATTTCGGCAACGGTGGACAGTTTTGGCACAACCTTCAGGGCAGTACGACATCGCCGTGGTCGAGCACCAGCGCGGCGCGAGTCGCGGCAATACAACCTGATAGCGAGGCGACATGGACCTGATCGACAACCGGCGCGGCAACTATCGCTTCCTGAGAGGCCAACCCGAAACTAGTTGAGTGATTTCAGTCGGTTGTGGCTTACTCGGTTGTGTCAAAGCAAACGAGGAGGCACAACATGTGGACCGAAATCACTCGCCCGAATTATGAGCGCCGTGGCGGGCGCTACGCAAGCGACCTGACGGATCGAGAGTGGGCGTTGATCGCGCCGCTCATGCCGCCGCGCAAGAAGATCGGCCGGCCGAGGACGACGGACCTGCGCCATGTCATGGATGCGGTCATGTACATGGCCTCGACGGGCTGCCAGTGGGCGATGTTGCCGAACGACTTCCCTCCGCCTTCCACGGTCCAGCGCTATTTCTACGACTGGCGCTCCAACGGCCTGCTGGAGAGCATCAACCATCACCTGGTCATGGCGGCCCGGGAGCTGGAAGGACGCGAGGCCGGCCCGAGCGCCGGGGTGATCGACAGCCAGAGCGTGAAAACCACGGAAAGCGGTGGTGTTCGGGGCTATGACGCGGGCAAGAAGATCAAGGGCCGCAAGCGTCACATCGTCACCGATACACTCGGCCTGCTGGTCGGCCTGATCGTGCACGCAGCCGATATCCAGGACCGCGACGGCGCGCCCGAGGTCCTCAAATCGATCCGTCATCGCTTCCCCCGGCTGCGTCACCTCTTCGCCGACGCCGCCTACGCGGGACCGAAACTCGAGGGCGCCCTTGAGGTCATCGGCCGCTGGAAGCTCGAGATCATCAAGCGCTCAGACACCGCCCAGGGCTTCGAGCTCCTGCCCAGACGATGGGTCGTCGAGAGGACCTTCGCCTGGCTCAACCGATGCCGTCGACTGGCCAAGGATTGGGAGAAATCAATCGCCTCCGCACAGGCATGGATTCTTGTCGCCAACATCCGACTCCTCACAAGGCGGCTCGCAAGGTACTGTTATCAAACATAGAGTTTCGAGTCGGACTCTGAGCGGCATCGCACCGTACTCGTCGGGTGTCGTCGCGGACGCCGGCTACGAGGTCGTCCACATGGTGCTGCACGAGCCACTTGCCTACCGCCGCGGCTTCGAGCGCATCGCCCAGCACCTCGACCGCGAAGGTCGGCCGCGCCAGGCGCTGTGCGCGATCGAACTACGGCTGCCCGAGCCGGTCTCGTTCGACGGATTCGCCGCATTCAACGAAGGCTACCAGGCGCTGCTCGGCGAATGGGATCTGACCCTCGACGGTATCAACCCGGTGGCCCGCACCAACGTTGCGCCCGAGGTCGCCAGCCTAGCCGAGCCCGTCCTTTACGCCTTTTCTTATACGCGCGCCGCCGATGTAAGCCGCAGCACCTTCATCGTTGCCGGTGCCGGCGACGTGAGCGATTTGGCCGATCGCGCCATTATTCGCGCCGGCGAGACATCGGCCGACGCGATGCGCGAAAAGGCGACCCAAGTGATGGGGAAAATGGAGGCCCGGTTGCGCAGCCTCGGCGTCGGCTGGAGCGATGTTACCGCGGTCGACATCTATACCGTACAGACGCTCGAGGCGTATCTGCGCGATGTGGTGCTGGCGCCGATGCGCGAAGGCAGCGTCCACGGCATTCACTGGCACTATGCACGCCCGCCTATCCAGGGCCTCGAATTCGAGATGGACGTGCGCGGCGTCTTGACCGAATTACGTCTGGGCTGAGCGCGCGCCGCCATCCGCTGAGGCGTGTGGCGCGCGCGTTATGTAGCTAGTGCATTTCAGGATTGCGTCGACTCGGCCATCCCGCTCCCCCGGCCCAACCACCCCCAGGGTACCCTCCAAGAGTCTCCGATAGGGTGGTGGTTGGGCCGGGGGAGCGGGATGGGTCGAGCCAATCCTGAAATGCTCTAGCCAAGATGCTCGGCGAGAAAATCGGCCATCGCCGGTTTGATCAGGTGCGACCGGTCGTGGCAGCAGTGGCCACTGTCCTCGTAGAAGATGACCTCGAGCGGCGCTTTCGCCTCGGCGCGCACGCGATCGAGGCCGCCCGGCGCGGCGATCGGATCGCGTCCGCCCTGCACCACCATCATCGGGCAGCGGATCTTCTCGACATGGCCGGCGAGGTTGTAGCCCTCGTAGAACGCTTCCGCCGCGGCCAAAGAATCGAGCCCGGCGGCGCGGACGAAATGGGCAAGGGAAGCTGGCGGCATATGTGGCAGCTGGCTCGCATCGTACAGTAAGCCCCACGCCACGACAGCGCGGACGCGCGGGTCGGACGCCGCCCTGAACGCCAGGTGACCACCGGAACTGCGTCCCAACACCCCGATGCGATCCGCATCGACCTCGGGCCGGTCTTGCAGATAGTCGATCACGGCGGACACGGCACGCTCGAAGTCGAGGATCAGAGGCAGCTTAGACAGAGTCTCGCCCTGCCCGGGCCCATCGAACGCCAGGGTCGCGATGCCACGGGCGATCAGGACTTCCGTCAGCGCGAAGGCGTCCTCCTTGGTGGTATCGAGGCCGCCGACGAGGATCGCGCAGGCTGACAGCGATGAACCATCGGGAACCCGCAGATAGGCCGGAAAGGTGATCTCGTCGAACGGGATCGCCACCGGTTCGAGCGGCGGTTGCAGCAACGGCGCCGCCTCGCTGAACAAGGCTTGCTTGCGTAGAACCGCCTCGAGGCGTTGCTCCGGCCGGTCGTCGGTGTGGAAGCCCTGGGCGAAGTGACAGTAGAGCGATGCCCGCCACAGCGCCTCACCGGCGCTGCGGCGACGGCCGTGCTCGAGCGCGGCGCCGGCAACCGCCTCGTGAATGCTGGCGGCTTTGAGCCACGATCGGCACCAGTCCTGTGGTCCCTCGATGCTCGCTTGGATATCCATTAGATCGCGATAGTGGACGCCGTCGGACAGCAGGCGGTGGATGAGGTTGCCGATCGTCTGGTCAACAGATTGTCGGGCATCGTGCGGGGTTGGGGGCGACGACATTGTCAACGATCCTACGACGGGTCCGATAACGCCGACGACTTGTCGCGCTGGGCATCGACCGCGCGCATCGCCCCGAACACCAGAAGCGGGTGAATGCCGAAATCGTCGCGCAGCTCCACCTCCTTGAGGCGGTGGAGCGCCTCACGTTCGCCGGGACCAAGCCGATAGCCGTCCGAGAACCCGTTGGGATCGCGCAGAAAGGAAACGCACGCGTCGTCGCTGACCCGCAGCGCATGCACGGCCCGCGACAACTCGCCGCGGTCCGACGCGGTCCGCCCATAGTAGAGCGTCTCGTCGGCCTTGGTCGATGTGCCGGTCCAGCCGAGGACGGCGTAATTGTGATGCCAGTTTGGTTCGTACAGAGCGACCTCGGGCTGCCGGTCGCCGATCGCACCGGCAACGATCAAAATCGGCCTCACCTCGACGTTGCCAGAGCGGTCGAGCGCGGTCGCGTCATAGCTCAGTACAAACCTTAAGTTGCCCTCCGACGCTTTCTTGAAGATCTCTTCGTCGGTGGCGTCGTCGGGGCCTGGGTCGGCGTAGCGAGCCGTCGCTGGGTAGTGGGAAAGACCGCCACTGGCGACCAGCACGGCCCGGCGTCCCATGCGCTTGAGGGCGCGGTCGAGGGCCTGACCGAAGGCGAAGCAACGTTCCGGCGAGGGCTGCGGCGGGACGTAGGAATTGACCAAAAGCGGCAGCCAGTAAGTGTCGCGGGGGTACCCCATGAACTCGACCGGGATCGTGAAGAAGGTTCCGACTGGCGCGGTTAGCGTGAACGCGGGGTCGAAGCCCTCTTCCTGCAGATTGGTGACGAGCGCGTAGCCGGCACTGCCGTCGACGTTCCACAACCCAGCGTGATCATCCTCACCGAGGGCGCCGTTGCCGCAGTGGACAACGAACGGCGGTACCGCATGGAGCGCAAAATCGTCGCCGTGATCGTTCGAGACGACGATCAGCAGATCGGGCTCGAGTGCCCTGAACTTGTCGCCGATCTCCGCCATCGCTGCGCGTACCCGCGCGACCTGCGCGGCATCTTCGGTCGGCGGCAGGCTCAGCATCTGTGGCGCGTGCGGCACCACGGCTGCGCCGATGATCCCGGTGTTGGATTGCATGTGTTGCTCCTATCGCTTACCGAAGATGGGTGAGTCGGAACTCGCCGGCCAGCACCCGGCGTCCGAAGCCGAGCAGCTGTTCGCGGTCGGCTTCCGACGTCGCCGCGGCCGGCGCCTCGATGACCGCGTTCTGAGTATAGGTACGGATCGGCCCACCGTTGCTGCGGTCCAGCCCCATTGGATCGCGACCGTCGGCGACCGCTTGTATGCCCTCGCGCAGCATACGTCGAAACATCGCCACACCGCGATCGCTGGTCGCCAGGTGTTCTCGCGCGTGGACCGCGATCGGTCCCTGCGAAACGACCGCATCGTAGTCGCCAGGGCGCTGCTGGCGTTCCTCGTAAGGTCGATCACCGAGCGCGCCGAAGTGATGCGAATGTGGCACTGGCGAACCTTCAGGCCAACCTGGAACTGGAGGACGTTGCCGCGATCACCGACGCAACCAAGAGCGTCGTACAAGCCTATAACAAAGATGACTGCATTTCCGCTGCAGGGTTGCGGGATTGGCTGGAAACACTACGCGATCAACTGATTGCCGGCGGCGTGGAGGTGCCGCGCCCCAAGCCGGGTGAAACGGAGGTCGTGAAGGCGCACATCCTCGATACCGGCCTCGCGGCGAACCCGGTACCACAGTGCGAGATTATCGCTGTACGGCCGATCCGGATTGCGCGGCGACGGGAACACGAAGGGACTTGCGTCCCGCGGCGGGCGCTGAAGCGCCACGCTGGCACCCGGCCATCCCCCATTGCAACTTGAATATCTGCATCCCGAAAACCGCCACGACGGATCGCCGTTCTTCGAACGCCGCTTCGCTGCTTCGCGAACCTATATACGCCGTCGTTCGGCTCAGAACGGATCACTGCCTTCTTCGGACACCATGGACCTGGCGGCCTCGGCAACCTTCCTTCCCGGCAATACGCCCTTGTCGAGAAACGTCCGCAGACTGCGCTCCGTGATATCGATGCCGCCTGATTTCAAAACCTCATGCATTTGAGCCACCGTCACGCCCTTCGCCTGTTGCGCGATCAGCCGCTTCCGCAAACGGTCCAGCACATCCGTTAGGCTCAGCTTAGGCGGCACAAGTTTCGACAATTCACCATCTATGGCATCGAAGTCGATATCCGCTTCATTGAAGCGTTTCGCCGGCATTGTCCATCTCCCGCCTGTTTACAGAATCCGCGATCAGGCCCGGATTCTGCCATTGCCCCTACAGCCGGTCAATTCCGCCATTCGAACGACCATTTCAAGTGTGCCGCCACGTTCCAAGGCAGGACCAAATTCCCCTTGATCTCCGACGATGCAGTCTATATCCTCTCGCGAAACATCAGTGAGAGTATAAGACATTGCACACCTCTGCACAGAATGTGCACGTTAAAACCCAAGCAAAACTGCCCACTTTAGCACCGGTTTTTCTTTCGTCATTCGTCGGGACAGGCACTGCAAACCTGCCCCGGTTGCAACTCGAATCGGGAGAAAAGACCATGCGGAATCTTTCCCCTAAACCAGTCTCGTGTCGACCGTCTAAAGCCACGCAACTTTACCTACGATATCCGTGATACCGACCTTAAAGGCTTCGGGATCAGGATCCTGCCCTCGGGCAAGAAAAGCTACTTCCTGCAAACGCAATACGAAAGACAACGCCGCTGGACGAAGATCGGCGATGCCGACGCCATGCCTGAGATCGAGGCCCGGTCGCAAACGCGATCGTTGTTGGCGGCCATCAGGACAGGACAGAACAGTGTCCCCGCACAGCCGGCAGAGATCGCTTTCGAGGCGGTCGCCGACGAGGTGTTCTCCTATTACCGGAGGCACTGGAAACCGCGCACGCTCGCTGTCAACGTGAACTACTACGAGAACCATATTCTGCCATGGTTCAAGGAGCGGCCGATTGCCGGCATTACACGGCCTGAGGTGCTGGAATGGTTCGAGTCCCTTCATGCGAAGCCAGCGTCGGCGAACCGATCCCTGCCGGTGCTATCGGTCATCCTGCGGCAGGCCGAGGTGTACGGATACAGGCCAGAGGACAGCAATCCTTGCAAAGACATCAAGCGTTACCGCCGCCGTGCGCGGGAACGCTTCCTGTCGCCGGACGAGATTCGCCGCGTCGTCGAGGTTCTGAACCGGTATGATGAGACGCGCCCGGCCCAGGCGGACTTTATCCGGCTGCTGTTACTGACGGGGTGCCGAAAAGGCGAGTTGCTGACCCTCAAATGGCGGGATTACCGGGAAGGCAAGCTCTTCCTTCGGGATAGCAAGAACGGGCCGCGAACGGTCTGGCTGTCGTCCGCCGCGCGGGAGGTCCTAAAACGGTTGCCCAGGAAAAATGCGTGGGTCTTTCCCTCGCCTTACCGGGCCACGGAGCATCTAGCGGAGATCACCGAGTTCTGGCAGGACGTGCGGACGGAAGCCGGCGTGCCCGATGTCCGTCCGCACGATCTCAGGCACACCTACGCCAGCATCGCCCTCATGCATGGCGAAACCGTCCTGACCATTGGCCGTTTGCTGGGGCACAATCATCCGGGGACCACGCTCAAATACACTAACTTCGCCGATGCGGCGGCCCGTGAGGCGGTCGATACCGTCTCGTCGGTCCTGCGGAGGGTCTGAGCCATGGCAAGGAAGATCAAGCTGACCGATGCCAGGATCGGTAAGCTCAAAGCCGAGGATGTCGAGTACATGGTTTGGGATACCCGTATTGCCGGGTTCGGGGTCCGGGTCAGGCCGACGGGCACAAAAGCTACGTGTATCATCGCCACGCGGAAGGCCAATCCCGGAAGGTTCACGCTTGGGCCGGTGGCGCTCGGGAGCGTCGACAAAGCCCGGCACGACTGCATGGAGGTCTGGGGCAGGATGCAATCGGGGAAACGGGTGGAAGGCGCCGACGGCGCGCAGGCTCCGTTGTTCCGGGACTTCGTCGCGGGGATCGTGGAGAGCGGCATGTTATGAGCCCTGTAAGCAATCGACAAGGACGTCAAAAGACTGGGCTTTGAACAATCAGCTGGTGCCCGTTTTCGGCACCATGCCGCTCGACAGGATCGACAGGACCGGTGTCATTCGATGGTTCGAGGGGTACAGTGCGGCAGCACCCGGGGGGCAAACTCGGCGCTGCTCGTGTTCCGGCAGATCATGAACCACGCCAATTTCCCGAGGACACATCGAGACCAACCCGACCCGGGGCGTAAAGAGGAATCCACGCCCCAAGCTCACCCGCTTCCTGTCGCGCGAGGAAATCGGCCGTCTCCATGAGGTGCTGGACGGGTACGAACCCAGGCAGCCTTCAGGCAAGGCACAGGCTGACATCATTCGGCTGTTTGTTGCTGACGGGTTGCCGCGCGGGCGAAATGGTGAAGCTGCGGTGGCGGGAAGTGGATGGCGACACCCTCGAGCTAGAGGACAGCCAAGACCGGCCCGAGACAGGTGCTGTTGAGCCCCGAGGCGCGCGCCATTATCGAACGGCAGCCGCGGCCGGGGAAGCCCCTGGGTGTTTCCCTCACCGATGAATCCGGCGCGGGCGCGCACGGATCTCAGCTTGTGGAAAAGGGTGCGGAAGCTGGCCGGTATCGAAGATGTGCGCCTTCACGATCTCAGACACACGTTTGCTAGCCAAGCAGCGATGCAGGGCATTCCGCTGCCGGTGGTGGCGCGTCTGCTCGGCCACGCTCAGGTGCAAATGACGCTGCGCTACGCGCACGTCAGCGACAGGGACGTCGAGGCCGCCGCCGAACGCATCGGCGGGGTGATGGCTGGAATCATGGACAAATCGCCCGCTCGGTCGGAGGACGCGCCATGAAGGCTACTGTCTGCAAACGGTGTGATGGCACGTCGTCTTGCAGGACCGAGAGGGCCTCATGCGCTGATGGGGAAGACTCCTTCAGCGTCCTGTAGCTGATCCGGATGCTCGCTAGTTAGTTCCTGTCCATAAACGGCTTTTTTCATAGCCATATATCCTCGAAGAAGCCCCCGCAGGTACGCATTCAGCGTGGATAGCGACAGGTTTTGTGCTCTGGTTCACCCGTAGTTACACCGTCCGCTGCGCTGTCGAGCGAGGAACACCGGAGCTGTTGGCAGGACGGGCGTAGCGGACCGGCCGGTGCACGTGTCCGGTCCAGAGATCGATGGGTCCGGTTACCGGTCAGGTCGGCTGCAGCCGCAACCGCGCCAGGCGCATCAGGTTGTGGGTGAAGATCGCTGAGTGCACGTAGGCCTTGAAGCGCGGCCAAGCCGCGCCAGTGACAGCGCCGCAAGCCGAAGCAGCGCTTCAGATAGGAGATGCCGGCCTCGATGCCGGCGCGGAAGCGCTTGAGTTGATCGTACAGCCACGACGAGGGCGTCATGTCCTCGGCCTTCAAGCCGCTCTTCTTGTGGAACACGGCGTGGCGCACGCCGAGTGCCTTGGCTTGCGCCAGGTTGTCGCGCGACGCGTAGCCGCCGTCGAAGGCGGCGTGCGACGGGGCCACGCCATAGTGCTCCCGGTGCCGCTCAAGCATGGCCAGGCAACGCGTGCTGTCCGTTGGATTGCCACTCTCCACCACCGCATCGAGCACCAGACCGCTGCGCCCGGAGGCGAGGTTGACCTTGTGGCCGTAGTAGGTGTTGCGACCGCCCTTGCGCACGATGTCGGTGTGCGGCTCGAACAGGCTGACGACCTTGTCGGCAGCCGCCACCGTCTCGCTGTGCAGGACACGCCGTACGGTCTGGTCCATCACTCGGCGCACCAGGGTGCTGTAGGCGTTGGCGCTGTCTGTCCAGCGCGCGGCCCACGGGGCCGGCGTGGCTGTCACCACTGGCAACGCCGCATCGACGTAGCCGAGCGTGCGTCGCACCAGGCGCAACAGCTGGCGGTAGGTCTGTGCGCGCCGCGCGGGCCCGCGTTGCGCGCGTGCCTCCAGGGCACGCCGCTTGGCGGCCCGGCGGTGATCGTGAACACCACCGCATCCGCCTCGAGATGCTCGCGTGCCGCTGCTAGCAAGCGCGTCAGCACGCGCACGCCGTCGTACAACAGCCGACTATCCGCCGGTGCAAGGACGTGCGTCTCGGTCACGGTGCTGCTCGATGCGCACGCGGTGGCCTGTCTCCACTCCCGCGCCCTGTGCCGCGCGCAACAGCGCGGTTGACGCGCTCCCAGGTGTCAGCGCGGACCGTACCGACCGTGGCTTGCAGGCGCTGACTTCTTCGGCACCCGTATCGCTTCGACACGCGCGAAGCGCCGCGCCGACCGCGAGTCACGCAAGGTGAACTCGAGGCCGCGCCAAGTCTCCTGGCGCAGGTGCTTGAGCACCGCGCAGCGCAGCACCGTCTCGCAACTGAGGCCGTGGCGACCACAGCACAAGCCGCTCTCGGCGCCCAGGTCGGCGGCGACCGCCTCCAGCAGTTCGGGATGGTCGTCGAGCCATGCCGAGATCGCTCTCCAGGGCGTCGGCAACAGGATGGTCAACCGGATCGGGCTCGAAAAAACTCAGTTGCGCAGTGCGCTTCTGGCGCATGGCACCTCCGGCGTTCTCGGTTGTCCGAGTTTTGTTGGGAGCAAGACAAGGATAACCGAAACGCCGGTTTCTCACCACGTTAAACGAGTATTTTCCAAATAAATCAGTCCGTTAGCTATTTACGGACAAGAACTAGTTAAGCATGTAGGAGAAGATACCTGCTGTCAAAGACGGCAAGTATTGTCGATTTGGGAGATCTCAATATACCCGAAGAGCGTACACTTGCCCTTGCACCAAGTTCGAAACTGAGTACGGTGCGCGTCCCCTAGACGCACTGCCTCGTCACGGCATTCATACGTAAGGGCCCAGTCTGACACCAAGCCCTGAGAACTGGAAGTTAGAAAATGAACGGCAAACCTCTCGGCCGCTTAGAGCGAGTTGATCTTCGTACAAATCTGGACCATCGAGGCGACAGAATTTACCCCATGGCTCGCTCGGATCGAAAACCTAGAAGTCTTGGGAGAAACCCTCGAAATCGATTTGGAATTGGAAGCTCAGGAGAAAGCGGTCGGCCCCTTCCGCGCTGACATCCTTTGCACAGGATACCGGCACTGACGCCTGGGTTCTGATCGAAAACCAATTGGAACGCACCGACCACATCCACCTCGGTCAATTGCTTACATACGCAGCGGGTCTGCAAGCCGTCACTATTGTCTGGCTCGCAGCACTTTTCACCGACGAACACCGTGCAACTCTCGACTGGTTGAACAAGATCACGGATGAAAGTTTCCGGTTCTTTGGAATGGAAATCGAATTATGGCGGATTGGTGATTCCCCCGCCGCGCCGAAGTTCAATGTCGTCTCAAAGCCGAATGACTGGTCGCGGTCCGTCGCGCAGGCCGCTCGGGCAATCGGACGACGCGGAATTGTCGGAAACGAGAATAAAACAGAGAGAATATTGGACCGCGTTCCACCTCGTGCTCGATGCCGTGAGCGGGCCTATTTCTGGCAATCGTAAGCCGCAGCCGCAGTCCTGGATGGCTTACGGGATAGGGCGAAGCAGCTTCAATCTGGGTGCGGCAATGAACCGTCCGAAGAACCATATCCGGGCAGAACTTTACATCGCCGGAGACAGCGCAAAGGCGTTCCACGGTCTTTTGCAACAGCAGAGAGAGGCGATCGAGCAAGAATTGGACTATCCTCTTGAGTGGGAAGAGCTACCGGCCCGCCGAGACTGCCGGATTTGCTCTTACCTCAATAGCGTGAACCCTGAGGACGAGTCTGACTGGTCCCGGCAGCATGAATGGCTAGCGAAACGCCTGAATGATATGCACGGTGTCTTTTTTCCCCGACTGAGGGAACTGAACGCGGACGACTGGAGACGCGACGAAGACCGAGCAGTGGACTGAGGAGGCCACGACTTGGTGACGAAGCCGACACGAAGCACGTAGGATTCGCAAGTCGCCGGCGATGCTCTCGAATATCCCCACCTCGGTCTCGCGCAGCGAATGCTTCGCCAGATAGGCATAGCGCGCCGTCGTCTCGACCTGCATGTGGCCGAGCAGGCGCCCGATCATGGGGCTGTTGAAGAACCCGATTTCGGAGCGAGGCGTGTGCAATATCAGGCAGCGGTCGTCCGGAAGTCAGTTCGGAGTGTGTGGGCATGATGGGCGCACGGCGGAGGCTTCTCGACGGCTCGAGGCGCCCAGATGGCCCAAAGAATGGCAAGAAGAGCGGTGGCGAGCCGCTTGAGATTGATCGCCGCGGCCGTGAGGTAGGCCTGGATCTTCATGTTGTCGAGGCCGCGTCGGACCGCGCGCCCGAGCCCGTGCCAAGTCTTCGCCTCGCCGTGGTAGCCCTCGGAGCGCCAGAGGTGACGTCGATATAGCCGCCGATCGTCCTCGCTCCATCGCGCGTGCCGGCGCCTCCAGCCCCGGGATTCTCGCCGATCCGTTGATCCCGGACTTCTCACGAGGCGTTTTTGAGGCGCTGGATTTGAGAGTGATCGGGCTGATTTGAGTGTCGGCGTGGTTGGTCGGGCTTTGAGATGGATATTCTGGCCGGGATAATTGGGCAGGCTTTGCGTATGATTGGTTTTTTGGTGGGTTTCGGTCATGCGGGAGTCATCGCCGCCGTAGCGTTGCCCCCTTTTTCCTGTTGCGGTGGAGAGTTGCGATCATGGGGGCGCCAGGGCAGCGTGGGCCTTGATGAACAGATCTCTGTAAGGGCAGGCATCGGGCAGGGAGAGCTTGATGCGTCGCACTGAGTTGATGACTCAACCCCTTTCGAAACGGCCTCTAAGAGGCCAACCCGAAACTAGTTGAGTGATTTCAGTCGGTTGTGGCTTACTCGGTTGTGTCAAAGCAAACGAGGAGGCACAACATGTGGACCGAAATCACTCGCCCGAATTATGAGCGCCGTGGCGGGCGCTACGCAAGCGACCTGACGGATCGAGAGTGGGCGTTGATCGCGCCGCTCATGCCGCCGCGCAAGAAGATCGGCCGGCCGAGGACGACGGACCTGCGCCATGTCATGGATGCGGTCATGTACATGGCCTCGACGGGCTGCCAGTGGGCGATGTTGCCGAACGACTTCCCTCCGCCTTCCACGGTCCAGCGCTATTTCTACGACTGGCGCTCCAACGGCCTGCTGGAGAGCATCAACCATCACCTGGTCATGGCGGCCCGGGAGCTGGAAGGACGCGAGGCCGGCCCGAGCGCCGGGGTGATCGACAGCCAGAGCGTGAAAACCACGGAAAGCGGTGGTGTTCGGGGCTATGACGCGGGCAAGAAGATCAAGGGCCGCAAGCGTCACATCGTCACCGATACACTCGGCCTGCTGGTCGGCCTGATCGTGCACGCAGCCGATATCCAGGACCGCGACGGCGCGCCCGAGGTCCTCAAATCGATCCGTCATCGCTTCCCCCGGCTGCGTCACCTCTTCGCCGACGCCGCCTACGCGGGACCGAAACTCGAGGGCGCCCTTGAGGTCATCGGCCGCTGGAAGCTCGAGATCATCAAGCGCTCAGACACCGCCCAGGGCTTCGAGCTCCTGCCCAGACGATGGGTCGTCGAGAGGACCTTCGCCTGGCTCAACCGATGCCGTCGACTGGCCAAGGATTGGGAGAAATCAATCGCCTCCGCACAGGCATGGATTCTTGTCGCCAACATCCGACTCCTCACAAGGCGGCTCGCAAGGTACTGTTATCAAACATAGAGTTTCGAGTCGGACTCTAAGAGAAATCCAACCCAAAGTCCGGCAGACTGCTAGTTCCCTGAAGTGGTCGGCACTTCTGCTCAGGTACTTGGGTTCATTATTGCACCTCCAGCCAGTCTCTCGCGCTCGCGATGCTTCGTCCTTTCTAATTCTCCGCCGTTCCATGCCGAACCGCCGACTCTGATCTAGTGTGACGGTGATCGATCTTATATCGCTTTTTGAAAGGCCGGCTTTGTGTTCTAGAGTCCTCTGGTCCCGTCTTCTCCCACTTTCCCCACAGTTCGGTTTCCCATCCTTTACCTTCAAATAATTCTAGCACCCAGCTTACGTGATCCATGTCAACGGGTACCCTTAGGCTACCAAAGACTTCCTGACCTACTTCGGTCAATTTCGTTACTGAGAATGGCCCGCGACTCACTCGTTCGGTTTGCTTTACAATTATCATCAGATTTTGCACATCTAATCCGATGCCTGACTTATCCATGATTAAGCTCGCTAGATGTAAGCCGACCCCCTTACTTCCACCCGAAACGAGACCCAACGATTCCAATTCCATAAGTTGATAGGCAAACACTCCAGGGAATGCTTCATGAGTTGGGCCTTCTTCTCTTCGAAATAGAAGCTGACCACCGATCACGAAGGCTGCAAGTTTTGTCATTGTGTTCGCGTGTTCCGGAGTTGCTTCCCGGATTACTCGTTGTGCCTTGCTGCTGAAATTGCGTGGTGCTGTCGCGGCTAGTGCAATCAAGCTTCGCCATTCAGGGGTGTACTGTTCAAACGACTCTACTGATATTCCCAAAACTCGCGTTATGTCTGGTTGGGCATCTTGGCTCGTTAGCGTATACCCCACGTATCCTGATACCCCAGACGCTATAACCGCTGTCATAATAACTTCGAGGTATCGTGGCAATCGTTCCCAAATACTCTTTAGTCCTCTTTTTGGTCCTAGAGCCCCCACCGTTGTGGTCTCCTTTTCCCGAGATCCTTTTCATGCCTTCGTTCCGTCAACGCATTGGACAGTGTCACAGAAACTCCTCGTACCCTAGCTGCTCTCGCCCGAAACGGCTTAGGTGCATGGACCTGAGGATTAGTATATCTGGCTCCGCTTCCGTCTTTGAGAGTTTGTCATGCCTTTCAAGTTCCACGCATCGCGTCGCCACCATATCCCCAGAGCCAAGTACCGGGTCATGAACTGGCCGGATTATGACCGTGGTTTGGTTCGGCGCGGCGACATTCGTTTTTGGATTGATGAGAGCGCCCTGGAGCAATGGGACGCAGCCAAGCGGCGAACTCCTGGTGGCCAGCGGCGGTTTTCAGAGTTGGCGATTTCCACGACACTGATGCTGGGGGTGGTCTTCAGACTGCCGCTGCGCCAGACGGAAGGCTTTGTGCGTTCCCTCGTGGACTTGATGGGGTGCGAGCTGCCGGTGCCGGATCACACCACGCTGTTGCGGCGGCGGCGAACGGTGGATGTCGTTGTGGAAACCAGCACGAACAAGCGGTCTACGGATATCGTGCTGGATTCCACGGGCCTGAAATTCTTTGGCGCTGGCGAGTGGGCTCGCGCCAAGCACGGTGAAACGCGGCGTTCGTGGCGCAAGCTGCATATCTCGGTTGACCCGGCCAGCAGCGAGATCCGGACGCATGAACTGACCGGTGACGACACGGCCGATGCGACGATGGCGGGACCGCTGGTCGCCGGTTCCGGTGGGATGATCCGGCGCGTGTTTGCCGACGGCGCCTATGACGGGGAGCCCGTGACAAAAGCGATCCGAGAAGCTCGGCCACCGAATTCACCACCTGAAATCATCATCCCGCCACGCGCCACATCCATTCCTCCCCCGGACACGCCTCATGGCGGATCGGAACGGGAGTACCATGCGACGGAGATCGCGTCGAAGGGAAGGATGAACTGGCAGAAACGACAGGGCTACGGATTGAGAGCGCTTGGCGAAACAGCCATGGCTCGCGTCAAGAGGCTCAACGGTGGCAAGCTCACCGCTCGCACATTCCAATCCCAACAAACCGAAATCGCCATGCAGATCGACGCACTCAATCGCTCTATCCGTGCGGCGAAACCAAACACAATCAGCATCCGCTAACCAACCGGGGAATGGGCGATCAAACCATCGCGGCTCCATGCACCAAAGCCCTTCCGGCGTATCTCCCTTTCTCAGAACGGTGGTTTTTTTCAGTTTGGCCACTACTTGTTTTCAGGGCGGATACTTGACCCACCAAATTGTGACAAAGTCAATTCGTTAGCACGCCGATAGACGTCCGACAGAGGTACCGAGAAACACCGTATCGTAACGTTGAAGTTTGCTACCACTCCTGCATGTGCATTATACGGTCAAACGCATGGCGGAGCCTCATTAGTCGTTCTTCGGCTTCCGCTCGTAATCTTTCCACGTTTGGATTTTCGGAATGAATTACTTCCGCCAGCTCCTCCACTAGGTGCCTCATCTCCACTATCGTATGACGGGACTGCCTCGATCCAAGTCCAAGCTCTTTGAAAACAGAGCGCAGGTACTGCGGTGGAACTAGGGAGTCCGGGCTCTCCAGCCGCTTTTCCAACCCCCCAAGGGCGGTGCGTAGTTGCGAAATGACGGATAGAACGTCTGCGAGTGATCGCTGCTCCGGATTATCACTTTGCCTCAAAAGTTGAAGATCAAGCGAGACCGAAATTGGCGTTTCAAGCGTTGATGAATCAGCCTCGAGAGATCGGACTTGAGCGATTATTTCCTCCTTTGCTTCCTCGACACTGTCTAAATCTTGATGGTCAATATGAATTGTTCTTGTCCCTGCAACATCAAAAGGAATTTGCTCAGCCTTCTTGATGAGCTGTACTAGTGGTTTCCGAATAACGTGGCGGATGGCAAGTTCGTAGAAGACGTTTGGATTCCTTTCAGTAAGGTCTGCAATAACGAGCGGGTCATCAACGATATGCTGAATCACCTGGCTCGTAATCATACCAGGCTCTGAAATCTGATCGGCTCTCGTGGTGCTATAGCCGCATTCCTCGGCAGCTGGGCTGATCACGTGTTATAGGGTATCCACTTCGCTCTCGTGATGTCAATATGTTGGGATGGCGAACCCGGCATCCCATCCCGAAGGCGGGGTCGACTACCCGCGCACCCTGACTGAATTCGACGCGTGGTTCGTGTCGGAGACGGCGTGTGCGGAGTTTCTTGGGCGTGTTCGTTGGCCGGAAGGTTTTCGATGCCCGTCTTGCTGCGGAACCGACGCCTGGCCGACGGCGCGGGGTCAGTTGCGATGCAACCGGTGTCAGCGTCAAACATCGGTGACGGCGGGGACGATCTTCGAGGGCACTCGAAAGCCATTGCGCCTTTGGTTCCAGGCGATGTGGTACGTGACCAACCAGAAGCACGGGGTCAGTGCGCTCGGCCTGCAACGCATTCTTGGCCTGGGCAGTTATCAGACCGCCTGGGCTTGGCTGCACAAGTTGCGGCGCGCCATGGTGAGGCCGGGGCGTGATCTCCTGGGCGGCGCGGTCGAGGTGGACGAAACCTATGTGGGCGGCCGGGAAACCGGCGTCGTGGGGCGACAGACGAAGACCAAGTCGATCGTCGCGATTGCGGCGGAAGTCCGAGGGCGGGGCACTGGCCGGATCCGAATGAGCCGCGTCGAGGATGTGGCTGCGAGGAGCCTGATCCCGTTTGTCCAAACAACCGTGGCGCCTGGCGCGACCGTCCGAACCGATGGCTGGTCAGCCTACAGTGGTCTGGCGAACCAAGGCTATGACCACCAGCCGAGATCCATTTCCGCCAGTGGCGACCCGGCCCACATCGTCATGCCACGAGTGCATCGCGTGGCCGCTCTGCTTGATCGCTGGTGGCTGGGCATCCACCATGGTGCCATCGATGCCGACCATCTCGACTACTATCTCGACGAGTTCACTTTCCGATTCAATCGCCGCCGTTCGCAGGCTCGTGGCCTGCTTTTCTTCCGACTGCTCCAGCAGGCGGTGCAGCACGAGCCGGTCCCCTACAAGGGCCTAGTCGGCGGTCATCGCAGCCTCGGAAACCAAATGTAGGGGATACGAGAGCGAAGTGGATACCCAGTCACGTGTTTTAGGATTTGGTCGGAACGTTTTCTGGTTTCCGACTCCGGTTCCCCGATTGGAGCAATAACGAAGCACGTTTTCTCAGACATAGGCATCCTTGTTTCGAAATACTGACCACAAATTAGCAGGCGGATTTGCTATGTTTAGCCTCCTCGACGATGGGTTCTCAATGCCCTCGCACGCCGCTGCGGCCCCGTCCTCAGGTACATGCCTCACCGGAGAGAAACCTTCGATCCGAACGGTAAAGCTGCCTGACTTGCGCAATATCTAGACACGTCATTGTTCTATACCTAGCCAACCCGATTATGGGAATTGGGTCAAACACTATGTTCGTTTCCACAACATCCGCCGCACGTACTCGTCGGTCAGGAACCTCTTGCCCCCAATTTCAGGGCAATAAAAGGCGCCGGAGAACCTTTCCAATTCCGCTCGTGTTTAGTCGTCGAGCATGTGGAGAATTCCTTGGTATGTTGACACGCGCGCTGGCAATCCAAACGAAGTTAATCTCCTCAACGGTGGCATTTGTCATTCGCATCAGTTGCTCGGCGTCACCATTCAACCAATCGCGCAGCCACCGCAATTTTCTGAGAACCGCACCAACTTCCCTTGTCGTCGCTGAATGCACTTCGATCCAAACCGCCTGCTCAGGTCCCCCCGTCGGCTTATAACCCAGGCCGTAATCCCAGCGCGGCGCATTGGCGTGGTTTGGCTCCTGTGCCAGTGCCGAGTCCAAGAAAATACTCCCGGTCAGCCGCCGTGGGTCGGTGCATGTCACATGCCCGCGGTGCCTATGTTCTAAGGCCTGTTCCCCTTCACGATATGCGCCGTTCACAGGAGGCGGCGCGTCCTCTACAGCCTCCCTAAAGGTCATGAGTCTTCGGCCGGTTTGCGATTCGCGACTTCGGCGACGATATCTCCAACCTGGCCCGAGAATTCGGTGAGGCCACCCCATCCGCCTTCAGCGATATCATCCGACCCGGGATCGAGATCGGATATGTCGCCAACAATACCGTCCCGTTTAAAGTAGTAAGTTCTGAACTCGGTCTCGAGGGCAGAGCTGGCCAGTTTCCGCGTTTTCCTACTGGACGCAAGGCCGAAAAGCTTTAGAACATCCCTGACCTTCCCGCCATTCTCTTGAAAGAAACGTAGTGCCCAAACGATGTCGAGAACATGGGGTGAATGGGTAGATATACATACGCGGTATCCGCGCAACCGCAATTCCATAACAAGATTAATAACAGCCCCAATGCCGTTCGGATGCAGCCCCATTTCCGGTTCCTCGATAACAACCCATTCAAGGGCATTACGCGTGGGCACCTTCGACGCCGGGAGGAGCCAATACAGCCCGAGCAACAACGGCACAAATTCACGCTGGCCGGCCGACCAAACGAGGTAAGGCAGAGGATTATCTTCAGCCGATTTCAGAACAAGGCGACCCTGATGCCCCGACGTATCGGTGCGCAGCCCGAAACTGCCGAAGATATGTTTCTCTATGGGCGTTCGCAGAGCTGCCGCCAAACGTTGTTGACGAGGGAAGACATCTTTGTCGAGACCGATCTCGTTTTGCACGATACCATGAAGTTTTCGCTGAAATCCCGGAGAACGAAAGGATCGCCCGCCCTGTAATCCGTAAACGGGCGGGTCATGCCGTCGCGCAGGCTCATGACCCGTTGAGCAGGAATGTAGAACAGTTTCTCCAAATCATCGCCCCGACCCGGGCGTGCATAGGCCGCTAGATCAGTCGCCTTGCGCGCGCTCCCCAGGATCAGCCTGCTGTTCTCTTCCGACCAGATCGATGCCATGCCCTCACCGAAATACTGATCGAAAAAGTTCCTCGTATGGCCGCGCTGAGCCAAGCCGAAGTGCTTCATGGTCCTATGTATCGCAGGTTTGTCTACAAGCAGCTTCAGCAGTTGCAAGAAGATGCTCTTTCCGGTCGCCTGCGGCCCAACGAATATCGTTACGTCTCCGAAGTTGATATCAGCTTCGGAGACTGGCCCGATCCTGGCAGCTCTTATCCGCTCGACCATGTCCAGGTCGCCCTCAATTTATACGTTCCGATTCGCTGTGATCGTCATCATCGCGTTACTGTGCCAAAAATTTCGTAGCTCTGCCAGCCGTAGCCGAGTCCTGATCGTCGATATTCCCATTTAATGGGTCGCCGCTTGGCCCCCCCCCAACTGGGGCATGCACAGAAAACCGTTTCCCGGGCGCGCAGCCGTCCGTCCGCCGACTATGCGCATGCTTCGCTCCTCTGTTCCTGCCAGATTTGCCAGCAACCCTTAGCTTGTCCCGGCAGTCGCGGACATCCCTTGATCTCGCATGATTTCCGCCGCCACCGCGAGGATCAACCGATGACGGCCGTCATCGCACCGAACTCACCCGAATTCAACATCCCAGACCTCCCTCACCTCGCTTGTCGCTGATCCTTGCAGTTCGGCTTCACGACGCGTCGCCGTCATTCATGGCATCCTTGAGCGCCTTGCCTGGCTTGAACGCCGGCGCCATCGACGCCTGTATCTCGAGGCTCTTGCCTGTCCGCGGATTGCGCCGCGTACGGGCCCGCCGGCTCTTCGTCGTAAACGTCCCCAGCTATCCGCACTTCTTCGCCATTTGCCAGGGCCGCGCCCACCGCCTCGAACACAGCGTCCGCGGCGTTCCCGGCCGCTGACCTGCTCAATCCGATCCGGTCTGCCACACGATCGGCGATGTCAGGATTCTTCATGCAGTCACTTCCCGAAGATACGTCCCGCGCATCCGCTGCTTAGTCGTCCGATCTACCGGTCGTCGACACGCCTTTCACAGGTAGCACGAAACACCGGCTGTATCGATCCGGTTCGGAATCGGCATTTCAGGCCCTTCCGTTGCAGGCCGGCGCTCCCGGTGCGTCGGTCGCCACGTGCCCTCAGCCTGCCTTCAGGAGGTCGGGTCCGGCGTCGTCCGGGCGAAACCGAGGGCCGGAGAACGGTCCTCCTGCGCCACCGCCCGGGAGACAGCCGCCATGACCACCAACATCACCGATGAACACTGCCGTGCGTTCAATGCCCTGACCGGCGGTGAGGCCGGAAACTTCTGCCTCTTTATCTCGTTTCCTTTCGGGCCAGCCCGCGGCCGCGATCGCCGCCGTGACCGTCTGCCCGCCCACAGAAGAGGGCGGCCGCTCGAATACGTGATTTCTCCTTTACCCATTTCGATTTGCCGACGTCATGGTCCTGACCGACCATGACGGTCGGCAAGCATGAACGCGCGGCCACGCTATCGCCGGAATCCCGGCCTCGAAGTCCCCCTACCGCCCGAATGCAGGGAGATGATCCGGCGGGACGCTCTGGTGTCGGTCTCGACTTCGGGAGGCAAGGATTCCCAGCCCATGACAGAGAAACTACCAATCTATGCTGTAGAGGCTGCATAGCTTTGCGTTGCTGACGCACCGGGATCCCGCGGTGCCAGCCTGTTGATTTAACCCAATGATCGCGTTCTATTCGGTCGAAACCTGCGTCCTGGCTTCCTCGAGCAGGCGGGTCATCTCGTGACGCACCTTGTTCTCGTCCGTCACGATCCCTTTGTCAGTCAGGTCGCCGAGCACCTTCCGCAACACATCGGCATCTCCCGGCTCTTCAAAATCGGCGATCACGACCTGCTTGGCGTAGGCTTCGGCATCCGCGCCAGAAATGCCCATTTGCTCCGCTGCCCACAGGCCGAGCAGCTTGTTGCGCCGCGCGATGGTCTTGAACTGGAACTCCTGATCATGCGCGAACTTGGCTTCGGCGGCTGTTTTGCGGTCATCAAAGGCGGTCATCGACTGAGCTCCTCAACTTCAGAAGACGGGGTCTGCGCTTTATCCGCCTTTTCATTCTTGTATGCGATGAAGCCCGACGCACCCTTGCCTTTGGCGCGGCGCAGTGTGTAGCCATAATTTCCAAGATTGAATTTCGGGTCATTCTCAAAGCCCGCGAGAGCCCCGACGATCTTCATCGCCACGGGATCTGGTTTGCTCCTGGCTTGTGAGGCAGCCTCCCGCTCCAGCCACCGTGCGAAGACCTCTTCGGCGAGGTCGTCGCCGACAGATTTCCGAAGCGCGGTCAATTTTCTCACCAGACCTTTGGTGAGCCCGGTCTCATCGATAGCCATTTCCTGAACCTCTCATTTCAAGCCTCTTATTTTGGATTCTCCACGTGAGTTATGCCTTCGTGCCCATCGGCATGGTGGCCATGGGCACGGCGGTTCTGTGGCCCGGTGCGCTCTTGAATGTCGCCGTGCAGCACATCTGGATGGCGGGGGCCATCGGCGTCATGACCCTTGCCGTCATGACCCGTGCGACCCTTGGCCATACCGGCCGCGCCTTGACGGCCGGCGCCGGAACGACGGGGGTTTATCTGGCGGTGATCGCCTCGGTGCTTGTGCGGTTGTTGGGCGGCGTGTTGCCGGAATGGGCATGGTTGCTCTACACCGTGTCCGCCATCTTGTGGTGTTCCGCTTTCGCAGGTTTCGCGGTTCTCTACGGGTCTCTCCTGACTCGCCCGCCCGCGGAAAGTTAGCCGGACGCGGAGCCGCCCATGGGACGCGCTATGGATCTCGGCTCGTGCGCAAGCCGACTTCCATCCGTACCAGGAAGATGAGCAGCAACAGGGCCCCCAACGCGAACACGATATCGCCCGGTACGCGCAACCACACCAGCGTCTCCATCAGCGGCGAATGCAGAAGCTCAGGCGTGCGTGCGTGCCAGTAGCCTTGATCGAATGAGATCAGCGCCTGGACGATGCCCTGCGGCAGAAGCGAGCCGAACACCATCAGCGCCAGCCCACCGTTGAAGAGCCAGAACACCCATTTCAGCGCGCGGTCGGACCACGCACCGGCCGCCCGCGGCAGATCGCGGCGACACAGCAGCATGAGGCCGATGCCGAGCATGCCGTAGACGCCGAACAGCGCCGCGTGGGCGTGCGCCGGCGTGGTCATCAACCCCTGCAAGTAATAAAGCGACAGCGGTGGATTGATCAGGAAGCCGAGCACTCCGGCGCCGACGAGGTTCCAGAACGCGACCGCCAGGAAGAACATCAGCGGCAGGTGATAGCGCTGGGCCCACGGCGCTTGCCGTTCCGCGCGCCAGTGATCATGGGCCTCGAAGGCGATCAGCGCGAGCGGCACGACTTCGAGCGCCGAGAACACCGCCCCGAGCGCCAGAACCGATTCCGGCATGCCGGTAAAATACAAGTGGTGGAAGGTGCCGAGGACGCCACCGCCGAGAAAGATCATGGCCGAGAACATGACGTAGATCGCGGCGGTCGAGGGACGCAGAAGCCTCATGTGTACAAAGGCCCAAGCCACCCATGCGGTCGCGAACACTTCGAACACGCCCTCAACCCAGAGATGCACGACCCACCACCGCCAGTATTCGGCGACCGTCAGGTGGGTGTCGCGGTCGTAGAGGAACCCGGCACCGAACAACAGCGCAATGCCGGCCGAAGAGAGAAGCAACAGGATCAGGAGGTGTTTGTCGGGACCCGCTTTGCGGATGGCGGGCACCAGGCAACGCATCATCAAGACCAGCCAGATCAGCAGACCGGCAAAAATCAAAAGCTGCCAAAAGCGCCCCATATCGAGGTACTCGTAGCCCTGATGCCCAAACCAGTAGACCAACGCGGGATCGGTCATGTTTCCGGTCAGGGTGAGCCACTCACCGGCGAGCGAGCCCAGAACAGCGATCACCAGCGCCGCCCACAGGGCATCCACGCCCAGTCGTTGCAAGGGCGGCTCGGATCCGGAGATCAGCGGTGCCAGATACAGTCCCGCACCGAGCCAAGCCGTCGCAATCCATAGCACCGCGAGCTGCACATGCCACGTGCGAGTCAACGCATAGGGCGCGACCTCCGACAAGGGAATGCCATAGAAGTCATGGCCCTCGATGGCATAATGCGCGGTCACTGCGCCGAGAGCGATCTGCAGAGCAAGCAGAACGGCGACGATCCAGATGTATTTGACCACGCCCCGCATCGAGGCGGTGGGCTGAACGGCCGCCATCGGATTGGTGCTCGGATAGCCCTCCAACGGCTGGATATCCTTCTGCCATTCGTCGCGTTCGCGCAGAAAGAACCAGCACAGCGCACCGGTGGCGGCGATCAGCAGAACCACCGACACGAACGTCCAGATGAACGTCGAGCTTGTCGGCCGGTTGCCGACCAGCGGCTCGTGCGGCCAATTGTTGGTGTAGGTAACGGTATCGTCAGGCCGCAGCGTGGCCGCGGCCCATGAGGTCCACCACCACCACGCCGCGAGCTTGCGGATTTCCTCATCGGGTTCGGGACCGAGAGGCTGGTTGGGGATGGCGAAAGCCTCGCGCATCGCCTCGGCGTCGGGGCCGTCGCCGCTGCCGCCGAACAGCGCCGTGTAATGCGCGATCACGGTTTCGATGGCGCGCGCGCGATCACGGGAGATGACGATCCGGTTGGTCTTAGGATCGTAGGTGTTGACGCGAATGCGTGCGGCAAGTGCCGCGATGCGTGCGGCCCGCTCTGGCACCGAGACGGCGGCAAGGTCGCCGTCTGCCTCGAGCATCGCCAGCGCTTCGCGGTGTAGAACATCGGCCGTCCAGTCGGGCGCCAGATAGCCGCCGTGGCCCCACACCGAGCCCAGCTCCATGCCGCCGAGGCGACGCCAGACATCACGCCCGTCGTGGACGTCGCTGCTTGTGAAGACCACGGAAGACGTCTCGCCGTCGACCATGACCACTTGTTCGGGCAATGGCGGCGCTTGCTGGAACGACCGGCCGCCGATCAGAAGCAGAATCCCGAACATCACGACGAGCAGGACGGCGAACATCGTCCAAAGTCTCTTGATGGTGAAGAATTCGCGGTAGTTCATGACGACGCCCTTTTGCGACTCCGCAATGGATTCGGCATTGTGGGCGCCAGGAATAGATTACACTGGGATTCCCCATGTTGGAACCGATCCACGCGGGAAAGCGTGCCAAAATCGCTCCGGATTGGCAAGCCGCTTGCTGCTGACGGTCGGCGTTGGCCACATGCGCGATAGAGGGGGCTGGGGGCCCTGGCGGCGTCCGATATTGGGTTCGACACGACATTCGAGACGCACCGGTCCCGTGATCGGCCAGCGGTGATCGGTCTGCCGACGGTCATGCCGGACTTGGATTCGGTCTGAGCCGGTCGATGCGGCGCAGGATATCGGCGAACAGGTCACGGGGGATGGCGACCTCGGCCATCTGGAACGTGACGTAGCGCCCGTGGCGGACGATCTTCGCGCCGATCTTGATGAGCTTCTCCCGTAGGCTGGTCAGTGACCACTGTTCCACGGCATCGGGCAACGCCAGGGCGCGCATGAAATTACCGAGGTTGTAGGCCAGCGCGTGAAGCTGCAGCCGGACGGCGTTGTGGTCGAACCTGCGGCACGACAGCCGGGTCCACTTGATGGTGTTCTTGCCTTCCTTGATGTGCTGTTCCGCCGTGCCGCGCTGATTGTAAAAGGCGACGACGCGCTCAGCACGGCGCGAGAGGTTGGTCACGATAAAGCCGACGCGCGGGTACAGCTCACCTGGATGCCACTCGACCTTGGCGACGACCCGACGGGGCTTCGTCCAAGTGGCAGCCCGATAGCTGAAGCTGGCGTAATACCGGCGCACGTCCTTGGGCGGTCTGCCGACGGGGCGCTTGAGCAGATGGCCGATGCTGTCCTGGAGCACTCTGTTAGCCGGCAGGCGGATCGCGTACCTGAAGCCTTCGGCTTCGAGGAACTCGTAAATCCCGGGCAATGCAAACGCAGCATCTCCTCGGAAGTAGCGCCGAAGCAGCCTGTCTCGATAACGAGCGACAACCGGCTCGAGCACGTCGCGCCATTCGTGGGCGCTGTGCACGTTGCCGGGGCGAAGCGCGCAGCGCTCCAGATCGCCGAACTGGTTGAACACGAACAGCGGATGATAGCAGGTGCAGCCGAAATGGCCGTTGTAGGCCGTGCCTTCCTGCTCGCCATGGGTCGGGCTAACGGAGCTGTCCATGTCGAGCACGATGAGCTTCAGCCGGTTCCGTGCATGCACTCGGTCGATCCAGACTCCCGGAAGAGCGGTGAGCGCGGCGAGGTTGTCGTCGATTGTCAGCAACTCAGTCTCGAACCGGCCCATCTGGCTGGTCGATGCGCCGCCGCGCTCGACAGCCTTGCCGCCGACGACCCACCGCATCGCGGGATCGCGCCCGAGCCGGTCGGCGTCGTTCACATCCTCGTATCCGGCGAGCCGTCCAAAGACGGATTGGCGAAGCAGACCGACGACACCGTGCCAACCGTTCTTGCCGGTCCTGCTGTCAGCTAAGAGTCCGACTCGAAACTCTATGTTTGATAACAGTACCTTGCGAGCCGCCTTGTGAGGAGTCGGATGTTGGCGACAAGAATCCATGCCTGTGCGGAGGCGATTGATTTCTCCCAATCCTTGGCCAGTCGACGGCATCGGTTGAGCCAGGCGAAGGTCCTCTCGACGACCCATCGTCTGGGCAGGAGCTCGAAGCCCTGGGCGGTGTCTGAGCGCTTGATGATCTCGAGCTTCCAGCGGCCGATGTCCTCAAGGGCGCCCTCGAGTTTCGGTCCCGCGTAGGCGGCGTCGGCGAAGAGGTGACGCAGCCGGGGGAAGCGATGACGGATCGATTTGAGGACCTCGGGCGCGCCGTCGCGGTCCTGGATATCGGCTGCGTGCACGATCAGGCCGACCAGCAGGCCGAGTGTATCGGTGACGATGTGACGCTTGCGGCCCTTGATCTTCTTGCCCGCGTCATAGCCCCGAACACCACCGCTTTCCGTGGTTTTCACGCTCTGGCTGTCGATCACCCCGGCGCTCGGGCCGGCCTCGCGTCCTTCCAGCTCCCGGGCCGCCATGACCAGGTGATGGTTGATGCTCTCCAGCAGGCCGTTGGAGCGCCAGTCGTAGAAATAGCGCTGGACCGTGGAAGGCGGAGGGAAGTCGTTCGGCAACATCGCCCACTGGCAGCCCGTCGAGGCCATGTACATGACCGCATCCATGACATGGCGCAGGTCCGTCGTCCTCGGCCGGCCGATCTTCTTGCGCGGCGGCATGAGCGGCGCGATCAACGCCCACTCTCGATCCGTCAGGTCGCTTGCGTAGCGCCCGCCACGGCGCTCATAATTCGGGCGAGTGATTTCGGTCCACATGTTGTGCCTCCTCGTTTGCTTTGACACAACCGAGTAAGCCACAACCGACTGAAATCACTCAACTAGTTTCGGGTTGGCCTCTAAGACATCACTCGCCAGTACGGTCAGGCCCAGGGCATCGTCGAGTTCGCGGTAGGCGAGCAGGCCGGCGTCGGATGTGACCCGCGAACCGTGGAACTCCAGCTTCAGCCTTCGGTCGAAACAGGGCCGAAGTGGGCTGCGATCCGATTCACCCTCCGGGTTCCGCATCCGAGCCACCTCCACCTGATATAAGCCGCTGATTCTTACACCAGAATCAGACCAAGACCGCGAGTTTCCGAGCGTGTCCAAGCAGTCAACTTCGCGACCAAGGCTCAGGCGTTGATGGCTGAACGCAATGCAGATGTGCCCGACGACAAGAAAGATATACACTTAATCGAAGGAGGAGAATGTTCGGTATCTCAAATGAGATGGAAGTCGCCGTCGTAAGGCCGGGCCGGCAGGAGGGAGATCAACATGCCCTATAGCGAGTTGCTTTATTCCGTCGAAGATCAGATCGCGACGGTAACGCTTAATCGCCCCGACGCGATGAATGCGTTAACGCCGAAGGGCCTTGCGGAATTGCACGGCGCATTCGATGAGGCGGATGCCGATCCCTCGGTAAGGGTCATCATCATGACCGGTAACGGCGTTGCTTTCTGTGGTGGCTACAATTTGGGCGGGGAAAAAGACGGGGCAAGCCGGCTCGATCCGGCGGGTCAGCCTCTCGCAGATTTTCTCGCGGCTTGGCATCGATCTGACAGCCTCACGGCTGCGAAATGGGAGCACATGTGGCAGATCAGCAAGCCGATCATTGCCGCGGTCAATGGCTGGGCGATGGGTAGTGGGTTCATGTATCAGGCCGCGGCCGACATCACGATTGCGTCGGACAGGGCGGTGTTCTCGCAGCCCGAAGTCCGCCACGTTTCCAATACGACCTTTCTCTTCACGGCGCTTTGCGGTTGGAAGGCCGCTAACCGGTGGGCGTTGACCGGGGACCATTTCGACGCGCAAGAGGCGTTGCGCATTGGACTCGTCAACGAAGTCGTGCCGCATGATGAGCTGTTGAACCACTGTCGTGCGTTAGCCAAGCGCATCGCACTCGTGCCGGAACCGTCAGTGCGACTCAACAAGGCGGTCGCGATGCAAGGCGTGCAAGCCGCCGGCCTCCACGCCGGATTGATCGTGAACGGACTCCTGAATGCGTTGGCCCATGCCTCCCACAACGATCATCGCCAAGCACTCTTCGAGGCCCAGCGGAAGGAAGGCATGAAGGCCTTTCTCGACAAGCGTGACGGACCGTTCCAGCCCGAACCGATGGGACCGCGGTCGGCGAAGGGCCGCGCAGAACGCGAGCGCCTCAAGAAGGGAAAAGCGTAGTCGAGGCGAGACGTTAAGCATCGATCCCGAGACAATTATCGGTCATTCTTTGGGAGACCTTGCCGCATGACGTTGATTCCGACCCTTTCCTCTCTGCTCAACCCCAAAAGCGTCGCGGTGATTGGAGCTTCGCAACGCGGCGGGCGCGGCACGCAGGCCCTCGTCAATCTCAAAAGGTTCGGCTTCAGCGGCGAAGTTTTCGCCGTGAACCCACGCTACGACGAGGTCGAAGGCAGCAAGTGTTTCCATTCGATCGAAGAACTCCCAGAAAGCGTCGACTGTTTGTTCGTTGCGGTCGGCGCCGATGCTGCCTGCGATACGCTCGAGCGTGCCTTCGTGCGAGGGATCCGGGCGGCGGTCGTTATTGCAAGCGGGTTCGGTGAAGGCGGATACGGCGAAGAGCGCGCGGAGCGGTTGCGTGCACTAGGTGCAAAGGGCATGTCGATTTGCGGCCCGAATTGCTACGGTGTTTTCAACGTCAGCACGGGCGCCGCCGCTACCAACGGTCAAATTCCGGAGCCCCCGGTAAAGGGATCGGTAGCTCTGATCTCCCAAAGTGGCGCGCTCGGCACCTATGTCCTAACGCCCCTCATGAAGGACCGTTTGGTGGGCTTTAGTCATTTTGTTTCTTGCGGTAATCAGATCGGCACCTCGATCGAGGATTACGTCGAGTATTTCATCGACGATCCCGACGTTAAAACGGTGGTGACGATATTCGAGTACCTGCACCAGCCGCGTCGATTGCTGCAGATCGCCAAGCGAGCGCACGAGCGGCGCAAGACGATGATCTTCTTTCAGGTCGGACGATCACCGGTCGGTCAAGTCATGGCACGCTCCCATACCGGCGCGCTTGTCAGCAATGCAACGGTCGTTTCGACGTTTCTTAGACGCTGCGGAATTCTCCAACCGGAAACCTACGACGAGTTGGTTGAGACGGTTGCCCTCGTTGATGTTGCGCCGCGCGATGAAGAGGTCGGCAACGAGGTGATCATCGTCAGCGGCAGTGGTGGCAGTAGCGCTATTTTGGCCGACGAACTTCACAATGTGGGTTTGCCGCTCGCTCCTCTCGGCGATGCTACGCGAACGCAAATCCAAGAAATCTTGCCGGACTATGGCAGCGTCACCAACCCAATCGATGCGACCGGAACCATGTATGACGATCGGACCGTGCTGCCGCGGCTGCTTGACGCTGCGCTCGACCAGCCAGGTCGGCCGATCCTCGCTGGAACCGTGTCGGCGCGTCGCGGAAGCGCGGTCGGAACCCGCCCGGCTGAAGATCTCGCCGCTGCGGCGTGCGCATCGGGACGCACCATCGTTGCTTTTGAGTTTTCGCCGCTCGGAGGGCCGCTCGACCCCGACACTGTCGGGCTGTTACGCGATGCGCGCGTTCCTCTACTGCTCGGTGGATCGAACGCCATGCGGGCGCTCCGCCACCTTTCGACTCGCCGAGACTATTGGCGGCGAGCCGATCATGGCGAAATCGAGACCGCGTCGGCCCGAGTCGGCGACGAGTTGGGCAGGAGCTGGGACTTTCTAGCGGCGCGACAGGCGTTGACCAACCACGGCGTATCGATCGTCCGAGCGTCGCTGGTTGGCTCGCGCGACGAAGCCATTGCCGCCTTCCAACGTTTCGAAACCAGGGTGGCCCTAAAAGCTGAGGTGGCGGGTCTTCTGCACAAGAGCGATCTGGGTTGCGTTCGGCTCGGCTGTGTCAACGACGATGAGGTAGCCGCCGCCTATGAGGATGTGATCGTCAACGCACAACGTGCGGGATTTGCCGGCGCCCATCAGGTTCTGGTGCAGCCGATGGAGGAGGGCGTCGCTGAGCTTTTCGCCGGCATCGTGAACGATTCGCATTGCGGGCCGACCGTATCGGTCGGTCTGGGCGGTATTTTCATTGAGCTCCTGAAGGATTCGGCGACGGAAATGGCGCCGCTGACGCGGGACGACGCTCGGAGTATGATCGGCCGCTTCAAGGGTTCCGCAATCCTGGAAGGCGCTCGCGGCCGACCGGCGGGCGATGTCGAGGCGCTGATAGATTTCTTAGTGCGACTCGGTGATTTTGCGGCGGCCAACTACGGTCGTTTCCAGGCGCTCGATCTGAATCCAGTGATTGTGCGGCCGACCGGTCACGGTGTCATCGCCGTCGATATCTCTGTCGAAACCGCCGACGCTGCGTGAGGCGGGAGACAGAACCTAGCGGTGATGGAGGACAGCCAATGGGCAAACTTGTAGGACCAAAAAGCCAGGAAGAGGTCGATGATCTCGGGATTAAGGCTCTTGTGTTCGACGTCGCAGGAACCCTCATCGACTGGCACGGCGGGGTTTGCGACGAGCTCACCCGCTTCGGTAAGAAACAGGGGTTGGAGCGAAACTGGGCCGAAATGACGAATGCGTGGACCTGGCGCGCCGTCAGGACAGTGCAGCGTGTGAAACCGCCGACCTTGAACATGTTCGGGCATTATCGCGCGACCCTCGACGACATTCTCGAAGAGTTCGAGATCGGTGAGGTGAGCGACGCCGAGAAATCGCAACTCACGATGGCTTACTACGAGATGGTAGCTTGGCCCGACTCCGCCGAAGGACATGCGCGGCTGCGGCAAAAGTTCGTTATGGCGGCGCTGACCATCCAGACCCTGGCAATGATCATCGGCGCGTCGCGCCGCGCCCCGTTTCACTGGGATTGCATCATCGCGTGCGAGATGCTGGGTTGTTACAAACCCGATCCGCAGGCTTATCTTCGCGCAGCGGAGTTGTTGGCACTCGAGCCCAGGCAGCTGCTTATGGTCGCCGCGCACAATAGCGACCTGTTGGCCGCTAAGTCCCACGGGTTTCATACCGCGTTTATCACCCGCCCCTTGGAGCAGGGCGCGGAACTAACGCCAACCCCGGAGCCCGATCCTTCTATCGATATCGTGGCGACCGACGCCAAAGACCTGGCGAGCCAATTGGGCACTTGAGGCCCGTCGATCCCTAACGAGATAGGACTCAGTCCGACGGCAGCCGGTGCCATAGCTCAATCTGAAGTTAGACGAACGCCATGCGCGATCCCGGCGCTTCGTGGCTGTGCCGTCGATAAGCGTGCTGAACGGTCTTGGTGAGACGACGCTCAACACATCACGACGGTCTCTACTTTCGGCGGCGGGGACCGAAGCGTCATAGCAGTTCGACCCCCGTGCCACCTGCCTGGCGAGGAGCCGCGAAAGACTAGCAAGTAGTTGCGGGACCGCCAATGCATCGGTGTGTGTGCGGTTCGGTTTTGAAGAGGAATGGCGTGCCATTCGCCCTCCTTTGGGACCGAATGGCATTTGAAAACCCGACGCCATGCAGCCCCAGTCATGGAGTTCAACACAGCCATCGGGTTTATCAGTTCTTTACGCGCTGCCCCGAGGGGTAAGCCGCAGCTGAACTTTAATCGCGATAGCGTAAACAGCACCTAACGCGTGTCTGACGCCAGACAACCCAAACGACGGCCTGGGGTAGCGCCCCAGGCTCCAACTCAGGTCGAAACGCGGTAGCGTCCCGGCGGCCGGGTTATTTAGCTAGCCACTGACTGAAGCGCTCCGCAAGCTTGGCACGGTTATCGCCGCCCCAGATCGGGTCGACCGGCAGGACCAAATCTTTGTACTTTGGGTTGCCGGGCAGTAGCTTGGCCACGTCCTCGGAGATGAAGTCGAAGGCTTTGGCGTTCGGTGGCCCGTAAAAGATGCGCTTGGCGAATTCGGCTTGGCGATCGGGTTGCTGCACGAACTGGATGTATTCCCAGCCAGCGCCTGCGTTGGGAGCGCCCTTGGCGACGCCCGCCACAATGGTCTCCAACGTGGCGCCGGACCAAACGAGTTCGACGGGTGCCCCCTTCGTAATTACGTCCGACGCGCGCCCATTCCATATCATAATCATGTCCACCTCGCCGTCGCGGATCAGCTGCTGCGACTGCGCGCCTGACGTCCACCATACCTTTATGTGCGGCTTGATCCGGTCTAGGCTTTTGAAGGCGCGATCGATGTCGGGGGATGGAAATACCTTGTCGATGGGCACGCCGTCCGCCAGGAGCGCTATCAGAACCGGGGTCACGGGATCGCGACCATAGAGGCTGCGGTTGCCGGGGAACTTTTTCACGTCCCAGAAATCGGCCCAGCTCTGCGGTCCGCCATTTGGGAACTTGTCCTTGCGGTAGGCGAGGTTCGTGCTGGCCACGTAGTAGGCGATGCCATCAAAAAAGACCGCGTCGGGCGCAACCTTGTTCTTATCGACGATCTTCCAGTCGATCGACTCGACCAGACCTTCCAACGCAGCCTGCCTCCACGTCGCTTGGACGAAGCTCGCCACGTCAAAGTCATAGCTGCCGGATTGAACCTGGGCTTTGAGCTTCGCGAAGTTGAGCCCCGTCACCGGCTTCGCCTCGATCCCGGTCGCTGCGGTGAAGGGCTTGAAGAACGCCGCTTCTTCCGCCGCCGTGAAGGCCCCGCCAAATGTACCGATGTAAACGACCTTGTTCTGTGCCCGCGCGGTCGAGGAAATCACAAACGGGGCTGCGATCGCTCCCGCTGCGGCAGCGCTTGCGCCCTTGATGAACTGGCGCCGGCTTGCCTTTAGAGGATGCGTCTTCCGTTCCATATCGGCCTCCCTGTTTCCACCACAATGATGGTGCTTGTTTTGAGCGTCACGCTAGTCAACGCCTATATACTTTACCAAGCTAGCAAATCCTTAGCGAGGCTCTTCGTGGACTGGTGGCGGAGGCCAGATCCCGGTCTCTTCCGCGAACCAACGCTCGCCCATCCGCGCCAACCGAAACGCTTGACTCGGCTAGCGATCGCGTTGCCGGTGCTTGAAAGCGAGGCCATGCCGCCGGGAATTCAGCTCTTGGGCTTCCACACGGCGACGCCGATCTCGCTGCAATCGCGGGGTGGGCGCTGTGCACGTTGGTGCGAGATACGTAAGAGTAGGCGAACTCGGCACTAGGCGTTATCCCCGTTTTGACCGGTAAAGAGCGCTAATCTCTCCCCGCTGGGCCGACTCGGAGCGAGTTGATCATTCATTCGCCCAGGCAGTCGCTGACGCGCCGATGTATTGGGTAGCCCCTTGCCTGCCATCTCGATGACAACAACCTCGGTACTGACGATAAACCGGGCGAGCGTAAGCTTCGCGGTTTTGGCAATCGGGCGGAAGAACGTCTCTTCGTGGGCGTAGGCTCCGGCGGCTAAGGCGCCCGGCGCGATTTGGTGATTGGCGTCTCTTAGAGTCCGACTCGAAACTCTATGTTTGATAACAGTACCTTGCGAGCCGCCTTGTGAGGAGTCGGATGTTGGCGACAAGAATCCATGCCTGTGCGGAGGCGATTGATTTCTCCCAATCCTTGGCCAGTCGACGGCATCGGTTGAGCCAGGCGAAGGTCCTCTCGACGACCCATCGTCTGGGCAGGAGCTCGAAGCCCTGGGCGGTGTCTGAGCGCTTGATGATCTCGAGCTTCCAGCGGCCGATGTCCTCAAGGGCGCCCTCGAGTTTCGGTCCCGCGTAGGCGGCGTCGGCGAAGAGGTGACGCAGCCGGGGGAAGCGATGACGGATCGATTTGAGGACCTCGGGCGCGCCGTCGCGGTCCTGGATATCGGCTGCGTGCACGATCAGGCCGACCAGCAGGCCGAGTGTATCGGTGACGATGTGACGCTTGCGGCCCTTGATCTTCTTGCCCGCGTCATAGCCCCGAACACCACCGCTTTCCGTGGTTTTCACGCTCTGGCTGTCGATCACCCCGGCGCTCGGGCCGGCCTCGCGTCCTTCCAGCTCCCGGGCCGCCATGACCAGGTGATGGTTGATGCTCTCCAGCAGGCCGTTGGAGCGCCAGTCGTAGAAATAGCGCTGGACCGTGGAAGGCGGAGGGAAGTCGTTCGGCAACATCGCCCACTGGCAGCCCGTCGAGGCCATGTACATGACCGCATCCATGACATGGCGCAGGTCCGTCGTCCTCGGCCGGGATCTTCTTGCGCGGCGGCATGAGCGGCGATCAACGCCCACTCTAAGGCGCCCGGCGCGATTTGGTGATTGGCGTCTCTTAAGGGTCCGACCCTCATCCTTGCGCTCTGCGCTCCCTATCCTCGCACAGCGCGAACGAGTTGGTGACCGGGCCTTCAGGACCGCGGAATTGCGTGGGCTTCTTCAGGGGACCAACCCACGGTGAGGGTCGCGCCCTCCCGGAGGGATGAGGGAGGGTTGCCGGCGATCCGCATCCGCATCGGACGGTCACCTACGCGGCCGATCGCCAATACGCTGTCGCCGTAGTCCACTATCGTGTCGACGGTCAACTGTACCGTCGTGAGATCGTCCCCCGGACCGGCAATTCGCACCCGCTCTGGACGCACGAGAAGGTCGACCATAGTGCCCGCCGGTAAGTTGGCATTCACCATCCGAGCCGAGCCTGCAATTGCAATCTCTAACATAACCGGGTTCGATGAGCTTACCCGGGCTTCGAAAAAATTGCTGTCGCCAACGAACTCGCCGACAAACCGGCTTGTCGGGCGGTTGTAGATCTCTTTCGGTGGCGCGATCTGACACAGCTTACCTTCCGCAAACACCGCGACCCGATCCGACATCGTCATTGCCTCAGTCTGGTCGTGCGTCACGTAGACCGTCGTGATCCCCACCTCACGGTGGATGCGCTTGATCTCAATCTGCATCTGCTCGCGAAGGTTCCTGTCCAACGCACCTAGCGGCTCATCCAAGAGCAGGACGTCCGGATTGAACACAATACTCCGAGCCAAGGCTACCCGCTGCTGTTGTCCTCCAGACATCTCCCGCGGACGCCTATCGGCGAAATCTCCCAATCCCACCAGGTCCAATACCGTCGTGACCCGGTGCTTGATTTCCTCCTTCAGCAAACGCCGTATCCTCAGTGGAAACGCAATGTTCTGCGCCGCCGTCATGTGTGGAAACAACGCGTAGCTCTGAAACACCATGCCAATGTTTCGTTCATAGGGGCGTTTGCGCGTCAGGTCCTGCCCCTCGATCTCGATCGTACCTGAGGTTACTTCCTCAAAGCCTGCTATCATCATCAACGTCGTCGTCTTGCCGGAGCCGGACGGACCAAGGAACGTTAGGAACTCGCCTCTGATGATGTCGATGCTGACGTCGTCGACCGCGTTGACCTTGCCATCATACGACTTCACGACGTTGCAGAGCCTAAGGTACACCGATTGCGCCAATCCCAAGGGTCTCCTAGCCTTCTTGCAGGTACTCAAACCGCTTCCCGCGGCCGCTCCATGGTTCTGCGTTGTCGTGCCAGCATCGGGACCAGTACGCCTATCAAGACCAACCCTGTCAGCAGCGTCGACACCACTGCCATCACTGGGTCCGCTTCAAACTGGATGCTCTCCCACATCTTCTTCGGTAGCGTCCCGGCGTTGCGGCCCGAAATGAAAATTGCAACCACCGTATCATTGAAGGAATGGAGGAATGCGAACAGGGCGCCCACGGCAATCCCAGGCCGCAGGATCGGAAGAGTCACCCATAGGAACGTCCGTAGCGGCCCCGACCCTAGGCCCATTGCCGCCCGTTCAAGGTTCCTGTCGAAACCCTTCAGCGCCGCGGAGAGAACAAGAAACGAAATCGGAACCGCCCCCGCCGAATGGGCGATGATAACCCCCACATGGGTCCCAGTAAGACCGAAATTGGCCAGAAACCCAAAATAGCCCAACGCGCTCACGATCGCCGGGACAATCAGCGGAAACAAGATTAACTGGTTCACTATTGCTTTGCCTCCGAACTTGTATCGCACGTACCCGAGCGACAAGGGTATCACCAGCAGCATCGTCACGATCGTCGTCCCCGTCCCGATAATGAGGCTGTTCAGGATTGATATCAGCCAGTCTTCGCTGTTGAAAAATACCTTGTAGTACCCAAGCCAGTAACCGGGTGGCGGAAACGCGTACGAGAATCCTGTGCTAAATGATACCGGAACCACAATCACGAGTGGTGCTACCATGAACACCCCGACAATGAGCGCTGCGACTACCGAAAACATCCCTTCATCCCCACAAGCGGTTGATACCCGCATAGCGGTCGTAAACCGCGATTAGAGCCATTGCAAAAACCAACAGCAACACTGCAATCGCCGAGGCGAAGCCCCACGCCAGCAAGTCCTCTATCTGTTGGTTGATCAGCTGCGCGATCATCATGTCCCTCGGCGTCCCCAATAGGATGGGCGTCACGAAGAACCCCAGGGTGAACGTGAACACCAGCAGGCTCCCGTTCACAACCCCCGGAAGGCTCTGCGGCAGAAACACTATTCGGAAGGCCTGAAAGGGCCGCGCTCCCAGGCTCGACGCCGCCTGCAGATGGGCCGGGTCAATCCTCGTCATCACTGCGTAGAGCGCTAGGATCATGAAGGGCAACATGATGTGCGTAATACCCAAGGCCGCGCTGAACGACGTAAACAGCAGCTGAGGCGGTTGCACACCGAAGATCGCAAAGGCGCTCGCCACGGGCCCCTTATTCCCCAGAATCACCATCCATGCAAACGTGCGTACTAAAAACCCAGTCCAGAAGCTCATTGCCACGATTGTTAGCAAGATCGCCGAAATGAGATCGTCCCGCCGCGCAAGGACATAGGCGACTGGATAGCCCAGAAGCAGACACACAACCGTGACGATCAGCGATATCTCGAAGGTCCGGTACAGTACCTGGAGATAGAGCGGTACCGTGAAGACCCTACGGAAATTGTCTAGCGACACCGTAGGATCGGTCACACTCAGTACGAGGACGTACATCGTGGGAACCACGAACAACAGGACCAAGAACAGCAGCGCCGGAGTCATCAAGAACCAACCACTCCCAATGGAACTCAACCGGAACCGCCGCCCTGCCGATGTGCCCAACGTCGCTGATGCTGATGCACTCGTCATATCTACCGCATCTCCTCTCCTACGCTTTTGCGCTTGGCCAGGCCGATCGTGTCCCGCGGAGTGGTGTAAGAGCGTTGCGCTCTACGCTGCTCCCGGCGGGTAGGGCCGGGACGTTCAGGCTGCCACGGTGGGCAGCGTGATGGGGACATCATCGCTCAGCGGAGCGATGGATTCCAGCGTCATGTATCTCCTTGAGACGGCCCACTCGTCGTTCTGCTCGAGAAGGATGGCGCCGACGAGCCGTGTGATGGCGGCTTCGTTGGGAAAGATACCGACGACGTTGGTGCGACGCTTGACCTCGGCATGGAGCCGTTCGATCGGGTTTGTGGAGTGCAATTTCTGGCGGTGCTCCCTGGGGAAGCTCATGTAGGCGAGGACGTCGTGCTCGGCTTCGTCCATGAGAACTGCCAGCTTGGGCACCTTGAGCCTGAGCTGGTCGGCGACCTGGCGCCACTGGACCTTCGCGCTGTCGGCGTCCTCCTGGGCGAAGGCGGTGGCGACGAAGGCGGAGACGACGCGCCGGCCCTGGCGGCCGGCATGGGCCAGCAGGTTGCGGGCGAAGTGCACGCGGCAGCGCTGCCATGTGGCGCCGAGGATCCGGGTCGCGGCGGCCTTCCGAAGGCCCTTGTGGTCGTCGGAGATCACCAGCTTCACGCCGCGCAGCCCGCGCCGGGCCAGCGAGCGCAGGAACTCGGTCCAGAAGGCCTCGGCCTCAGACGCGCCGATCGCCATGCCCAGGACCTCGCGGCGGCCCTGGTCGTTGACGGCCACAGCCACGGTCACCGCGACCGAGACGATGCGCCCGGCCTCGCGCACCTTTACATAGGTTGCGTCGAGCCACAGATAGGGCCAGTCGCCCTCCAGCGATCGATCGAGGAAGCCGTTGACCTTATCGTCGATCTCGCCGCACAGCCTGGAGACCTGGCTCTTGGAGACGCCCGACATGCCCATGGCCTGCACCAGGTCGTCGACCGAGCGAGGGGTCGACACGCCCTGGATGTAGGCCTCCTGGATCACCGCAGCCAGCGCCTTCTCGGCCATCCGCCGCGGCTCCAGGAAGCCCGGGAAGTAGCTCCCCTTCCTCAGCTTCGGGATCTTCAGCTCGACCGTGCCGGCCCGCGTCTCCCAGGACCGGTCGCGGTAGCCGTTGCGGTGGGTGATACGATCCGCCGAGCGCTCGCCGTGAGCGGCGCCGGTCAGGCCCTCGACCTCCAGTGCCATCAGCCGCTCGGCCGTGAAGCCGATCATCTCGCGAAGCAGATCGGCATCGGAGCTCTTCTCCAAAAGCGCGCGCAGGGTCATCATGTCCTGGGTCATCGTGGCCTCTCCTTCGGGTCAGGTTGGTTTGCACTAGCCCAACCCTAAACCGGAACCGCGATGGCCTCCGCTGTGGATAGCCGGCTTGCCTACGCCAGACTCTCGGCGGTCGCTACGGCAAGCCGCCTACCCACAGCTAACAGAGGCTCCAACAACTCCTACACCACGTCCTGGGACACGACCGCCAGGCCGCCTCAGATTGCCAACTGGCAGGTTTATAGATTCCACTAGATCGACCAGTTGGTCACGCAACGCACTATCGTCTTCGACGATATGAACCGTTGGTCGTACCGAATCGGGCACGGCTTTCTCTGCCGAGCCTACCCACGGACATTTTGGCAGAAAGAAACGCCCCGAGCGAGGCGAGGCAATCTCAAGGTGTGGCTGAAGAGTCCGGTTATGGCTAATTCGAGAAGTTCGCGAGCGGCTCAGTGACTTCTGGAGTTGAGGGTAGTCCAGACATTTCCACGATGGTCAGTTTTAAGTCTCGAATTGACCCAACGGTGGTTGCCAGCATGAAGCGCATCTATGCCTCCAAGGTGCAGGCCAAAGAGCGTTGCGGCCGATATCGTTTAAGTTATGTATTGTGGCCATGATAACACGGCACGCACTGCCCCTAGTATCAATCTAAATTTTATACTTCCCAACATTTGGCAGGCAGTAGGCTTTCAGAGGTATGCTGGATAAATTGGTCAATGTATTTGCGATGAACGAACGAATTATTTTGCGATTATTTGCGGTCGTTTGTCTACTTTTGGCCATAGGTTGCAATCCTATGCCAAATGCGGCCAAACCGCTGGAAGCAGAACGATCAAATTCTTCGTCGGACACCCACTACGCGAAACTGGATGAAATCGTTGCGGCGGAGATGGCCCGGCGCCGCATCCCTGGAGCCGCGATTGCGATTGTTCACAAAGGAAGGGTTCTTTTTGCCAAGGCCTATGGCCTGGCAAATGCCCGAACAGCGCAACCAGTCACGCTCAATACGCGTTTTTGGATTGGCTCCATAACCAAGCAATTCACCGCCATGGCCATCATGATGTTGGTCGAGGAAGGACGTATTGCGCTCGACGATAAGGTTTCAGCTTACCTACCGAAATTACCCCTGTCTTATCAGGCCGTCACGGTGCGTCATTTGCTTACCCATACTTCCGGTATCCAACGGGACATTGAGAAACGGAGCCAACCGCCCTTCAAAATGGAAGTGACAAGAGGCAACGATTTATTGGAGGCACTTGCAGCATCTGATCCGGCTTCTCGAACCAGGGTCAGACCTCAGGCTACATCGATGTCCAGGGTACGTACTACTTGGAATGCTAATTGAGAAATTAAGTGGCCAAACATACAGAAATTTTTTGAAATCACGGATTTTCAAACCGCTTGGCATGTCGGCGACCCGAGCCATTGACGCCAGCGACGGGGTTCTCCCGCGACTTGCCGTCGGCCACGATTGGTTGGAACACAATGAAAGCTATTGGATCATGGCTCCCAAACTTGGGTATTCTGCCGGATCGATTATTTCAACAGTTATAGACATGGCCAAGTGGGACGCCGCTCTCTATACCGAGAAGCTCGTGTCTCGGGTGACCCTAGAGCAGATGTGGACGCCTCATCGACTGAATAATCAAGAACTCGCATCGCTCGGGACCGACGATCAGGGCATTCACTACAAGATAGGATTTGGTTGGTTCATCAACGATGAACCCGGAAATTTCGTCGCCCATCACGGCGGCGGCGTCGATGGGCTCTCATCATACATTGACCGATATTTTGGCGATCAATTAACAATCATTGTCTTTGTCAACCGTGATCCTGCGCCGATCGCGAGAGCAATCTCCAGATTGGTGGCCAAACATTACCGACAACATATGAAAGCACACCATTAACAGCCCGTTGAAAAAGGCGTCATTGACCGGGTTTCACGCCACGGCGAAGCATATCGCGGCGAAGGCGGTTTCGCCATCCTCCGAGACGATGAGGACGATCTGAACGACCAGGACGGCTCCAGCGGGCGTAACAAGCACGAACAAGGCGCCAATTCCGCCCGCCACGGCCTCCTTCGGGGTGCCGGCGCCGATGAGTTGGCGCATCAGCAACGATAGGTTGTGGCCGGCGACGTGAAGCAGGTATCGCTTGTGCACGTTCTCGCGGCCCCGAAGCCAGGTCCGGCGCATACCGCCGCGATCGAGGTTGTGGGCAAAGGAGCGCTCGACGATCTCGGCGCGCAGCTTGAAGGCTTCCCTGGCCACCCCCGATAACAGCCGGGTCCGGTTGTTGGTGACCGCCCGGCGAGCCGCATCATCTCCGTGCCAGCGCGCAAAACCCTTCTGCTTGGGCTCGGAGATCCGGCTCTTCCAGGGGCCGTCGTCGAGCGCCTTCAAGACCAACCGTGAGTGGTAGCCCTTATCGGTCACACATTCGGCCGGATCTTCGGCCGTCGGCGCCACATCCACCGCCTCGAGGTTTGCCTCGGCCGCCGCCAGGGTCTTGGGAAGCGTTGTCGTATCGCCCTCGTCGGCCGGGTGCAGCTCCGCCGCCACCACCGCGCCGGTGTCCAGATCCACCGCGTGCTCGGGCTTGTAGGCCAGGTGCGTGGTGCCGTCCTTCATCTTGGCGATCTTGGCCTCGGGGTCGCTCCTGGAAACCCAGTCCTGGTTCGAGAGCTTCTTGCCCTTGCGCTTGCGGTCCAGACGCGCCAGGTCCTCAGCCGTGGGTGTCTCGATACCGCTCTCCTGGGCCAAGCGCTCCAGCATCCCCCGGTAACCCTCGCCCGTGTCCCTCCGCACGATGTTGCGCAGCGCCGCGTTGGCCTCCATGGTCGAGGCATCCACCCCGATGCGCTCGCCCTTCACCAGACCCGCCTCGGCGATCAGCGCCAGGACCCAGTCAAACACCGCCGTGTGGACTTCATGGGGCAGGCGCGCGCGGGTCCGTGACAGCCAGGAATGGTCCGGCACCCGTTCCCGCATCTCCAACAGCAGGAACTCCCGTAGCGACAGGGAATCCGAGCAGCGCCACTCCAGCCCACGCTCAGAGTCGATACCCTCGAAGTAGCCCGCCAGGTGCATACGGAAGTAGCGCCCGGGTGGCACCGAAGGCGCCCCCATCCTGGCCGCGTAATAGGGCTGGCAGACCGCCTCGGCGAAGCCGTCGAAGCCGCCCTCGATCAGTACCAACTGCAGGCGGTCGTAAAATACATGACCTGGCGAGCGCGGCATCTCCGACCAGCTCACCATCAAGTCCCCCTGACGATCCTTCTGCTGTCCCATCGCCATCAGCGAACCCCCCTTCAGGCCAGGACACCAGAGAATCAGACCATGCCGACTTCGTCCAGGGAAGACTTCGTCAACGGGCTGTTAACCGGAACTTCCATTTTTCGTGGGGTCGGAAAAGATCGGAAAATCCGTGTCTTCATTTTGGCGAGTTAGGGCTCTGCGACTTAACATTGCCGGGGGAATCATCGTCAACAAGCGGAGTAGTTCCTGTCCCCGCTACCCTCCCGCTTCTCTAGCCAGTCTCGCCGACTTCAGCTTGCGGCGGCGCAAAGCAGCTCAAGAACACCAACCGAAAGAGGGGCGGGCCGTCTTCGGGCCGCTCTTTTGATTCAGGTAAATATCGCCTGTTGGCTACCGTCTGCTCTAAGAGGACCACGCCTGTGAGGTCTGATTTCGGAGGTAGATCGGACCTTACGTAGAGACACGTTCGCTTGGCCACCTTTTCTCCTGATTTTCAAACAAACAAGCTCGCCACAAGATAACTGGCCATCCCGTAAAGCGACAAAAGGCTGAGACTCATGAAAAGCCCCCCGAGCTTTGTCTCTGCCGACAAGATAGCTGTAGGTGTATCCCAACCGAGCGACGGCGAAGCCAATAATCCACGCCTGCGCTGCAAGCGTATTCGGCGAAACTAAGAGGCCAACCCGAAACTAGTTGAGTGATTTCAGTCGGTTGTGGCTTACTCGGTTGTGTCAAAGCAAACGAGGAGGCACAACATGTGGACCGAAATCACTCGCCCGAATTATGAGCGCCGTGGCGGGCGCTACGCAAGCGACCTGACGGATCGAGAGTGGGCGTTGATCGCGCCGCTCATGCCGCCGCGCAAGAAGATCGGCCGGCCGAGGACGACGGACCTGCGCCATGTCATGGATGCGGTCATGTACATGGCCTCGACGGGCTGCCAGTGGGCGATGTTGCCGAACGACTTCCCTCCGCCTTCCACGGTCCAGCGCTATTTCTACGACTGGCGCTCCAACGGCCTGCTGGAGAGCATCAACCATCACCTGGTCATGGCGGCCCGGGAGCTGGAAGGACGCGAGGCCGGCCCGAGCGCCGGGGTGATCGACAGCCAGAGCGTGAAAACCACGGAAAGCGGTGGTGTTCGGGGCTATGACGCGGGCAAGAAGATCAAGGGCCGCAAGCGTCACATCGTCACCGATACACTCGGCCTGCTGGTCGGCCTGATCGTGCACGCAGCCGATATCCAGGACCGCGACGGCGCGCCCGAGGTCCTCAAATCGATCCGTCATCGCTTCCCCCGGCTGCGTCACCTCTTCGCCGACGCCGCCTACGCGGGACCGAAACTCGAGGGCGCCCTTGAGGACATCGGCCGCTGGAAGCTCGAGATCATCAAGCGCTCAGACACCGCCCAGGGCTTCGAGCTCCTGCCCAGACGATGGGTCGTCGAGAGGACCTTCGCCTGGCTCAACCGATGCCGTCGACTGGCCAAGGATTGGGAGAAATCAATCGCCTCCGCACAGGCATGGATTCTTGTCGCCAACATCCGACTCCTCACAAGGCGGCTCGCAAGGTACTGTTATCAAACATAGAGTTTCGAGTCGGACTCTTAGACAAAAATGAAAACTAAAAGCAGGAAATAGATCGAGTTTTCAGTTGTGTTGCGGTGTGCGTTGTGCCGTCGCTCAAGTTCGCGCAAACCTTCTGCCGACGCATCTTCGGGGCTTCGTCCACTTGCCGTCCATTCCTCCGGCGTTGCGTACATATTGAAGCGAACCCGCGTCAGCTCCGTAGTAGTCATCAACCACGTATGGTTGATCACCAGCAGAACAGCAGCAATCACCAGAGAAAAAATACACTCGGCGGAGGGGAGAGCTACGACTGATGGACTAACTCCAAAAACAAAGAAGTTCAGGGCAACGCGGTTGTGTCTCGAAAGTGGTGGAAATTGGTTTTGGCGCCTCTCCGAGCGGGTTGAGTTTTGCGGCGGTCAGGCCGCGCGGTCAAGGGTTTCGTCGGCGATTAGCTGATCGAGGGTTTCCCATCCATCGACTTTGCGCATCTGGATTTGGCCGGAAGCGAGGAGCGCCCAGAGGAGCATCGGCACTGTTTCGGGACACGGCAGCACGGTCTGTGTTTTGATCCGGCGCTTGAACTCCTCGTTGAGACGCTCAATGGCGTTGGTCGTTCGGGCTGATTTCCATTGGCTCTTGGACAGGCGCGTGAAGGTAAAGAGCTTGTCGCCCGCTTCTGCGAGGCTGTCCGCGACGGCCCTGCATTTCAGCCGCCACTTGCGGACAAACGCCTTGCGGCGGGTTTCCACCTCGGAGGCAGTGTCGGCATAGATCATATCGCGGTAATCTTCGCTCAGCTCGTCATGCATGTGTTTGGGAGCATGACCCAGAAGGTTGCGGTGCTTGTGCACGGTGCAGCGTTGAACGGGAAGGTCATCGCCCCAAAGCGCCGACAGAGCCGCCTCCAGTCCCGGCGCGCCATCGACGATGACAAACCCGGGCCGTTTCAGTCCACGCGCATCAAGGTCGTCGAGGAACTGGCGCCACGCCGCCTGGCTTTCTCCGCCCATATTCCCGATCGAAAGCAAGACCTTCATGGCCATCCCGGCGCACCCCTATAGCCGCGAGAACCGAGATGTTGGTGGCCTTGCGATCCAGTCGGGTCTTGATCACAGTGCCGTCAAGGATCAGCCGAACGATATCCTCATCCGCGAGGCCACGGCTGCACCAGGCGTCCCAATCGACCTTCACCTTGCGCCACGCCCGGCTCACAACGTCCTTGCTCACAGCACCCCCGAAGAGCCCGAACAGCGCGCGTTTCACCCGCCGCGTGTTGGTTCCGGACAGATACACCGAAGCGATCAGCGCCTCGGCCTTTCTGGTCAGCCGCTGGTAGCGCGGCAGCGCCCGCGAACGCCATTCCGACGCCCGACCGTCTTCCTCAACGATCCGTGCACGCGGCACGCTCACCCTCTCGGTCCCGAATGTCCCCGTCAGTTGCCGCTCCCGGTGCCCGTTCCGATACCCTTGCCGAAGCGCGTCCTCTCGACCGTATCGGCAGCGCCCGAGAAACTGCGCAAGTTCCTCCTCAAAAACGGCCTCGATCGTGGATCTGATGTTCTCCCGCAGCCGGTCCTCAAGCGGATCATAGCCGGCGTCATTGGCCAGTAGCGAAAGCGCAGAAGTCTCGGTAGTGTTCTTCATGGCGTGATCTCCTTGGCGGTGCTAGCCGCCGGTTGGGTGGTTGTCTTGTCACCCGGAGATTACGCCATCCTCAAATTTCCACCACTTTCGAGACACAGCCGGCAACGCCGATGAGCAACACACCTAGGGGATAGGCTGTCACAATCACGGCAGTCCACCGCTTATCTTCGCGTCATTCGCCATTCCGTGTCCGTTCACGTTCGGGTTTACCGAGTCGGTTTGAACCGCTCGCGAGATGTAGCTGAGTTTGTAGAGCGAATGCCGCCGAACTGCGAATGTCTTATGTTGGCTAGTGGCGACGGCCCCGCACGGTCAGGACGCGCCGCATCACGGTCGGTCCGCGCACTTTCCGGGCCGGTGCGGCTCACCGCCCCCGCAGAAATAGCACCTCGGGCACTGGCGGCAGGGCCGCGTGGTTGAGCAGGATGGTGTCGCTTTCGTGCTCTCGCACCGGGTAGCCGGCGTCACGCATGATGCGCACGAAGCGCTCGACGCCGACGAGCGAGAACATGTGCATGGGCACGATCAGGCGCGGGCCGATCCGGTTGACAGCGTCGAGCAGCTCGATGTGGCTCATGGTCACCGCGCCGTCGATTGCCACCATGGCTACGTCGATGCGGCCGAGCTCGCGGATGTGGTCGGGCGACAGTCGGTGGTGGACGTGGCTGATGTGCGCCAGGCATAGGCCCTCGGCTTCGAACACGAAGATCGAATTGCCGTGCGCCAGCCCGGTCCCGCTCCCCCCGGTGCCGCCGCTGGCGATCGGATAGATGTTGGTGGGGATGCTGCGCACACGCAGGTCGTCGAGCTCGACGTTGTGGTACTGCAGTCGGTCGGTGTTCCAGCCGCGCAACGCGTACCGGGTCTCGGGCGGGATGTCGGCGGTGAAGTGGGTGCTGTGCGAGTTGTTCATGGTGACGATGTGCGGCAGCAGCGGTGGCAGCACGTAGCCGTTGTAGTCGGTGACCGCGCGCACCCCTAGCGGGGTCTCGATCTCGAAGCTGGCATGGCCGACGAAGGTGAGCCTCACCTGGCCGCGGGGCACCGAGGCAACGGCACCGGGCGCGTAGGCCGCATGGTGCAGCAGGCTCTGCGCGCCGGCGACCTGGATACAGGTGGCGAGCGCGGTCGGCCCGCTGGCCAGCAGCGCCGCGGCAACGGCGAGCGCGAGCCGGGTAGGTCGGACGAGAGTCGCGGGGAAGCGCATGGGCCGCCTCCGTGATCGGCTGTCGAGCGTTGTGGTCCGCCCAGTGTGGCGCAACCGACGGCGATGTCCAGTCGCGGCGTATTACGCAGGACGAATACGACAAAAAGGCGCGCGACTTGAAAGAGAGCCTCCACGCAGATCGCGCAGCACCAAGCTGGCGTGGGTGCCTTCCGAACCATGTTGGAAAGTTTGATTTCCGCGGCATCGCGGGCCGCCGAGATCTTCGAGCGTTCGAATATCGAGCACAAGCGCCAACTCATCGCTTTCGTGTTTTCGAACCTCCAACTGAGAGGCCGAAAGCTAGAGTATGCCTTGCGTTCGCCCTTCGACCTGATGGTGAATCGGTCGACTTATATAAGTTGGCTGGGGGACCAGGATTCGAACCTGGACTGCTCGGGTCAGAGCCGAGAGTTCTACCGTTAAACTATCCCCCAATTGGGATCGGTGCGCGACGCTGAGCGCATCATTTAATCACTGATTGGAGACTGTCAACATCGCATCGACAGAGCCGACTGCTGGCACCGCTTGAAGGCAAGTTGATGTCCTCGCTCTGGTTCGTCGAACACCTTTGCTATAGCATGATAGCAAGTTTGGAAATATCGCCACCGGAGCGCCGCGGGGCAGGGCAGGCGCCCGGATGGGGAGGGATTGAAGTGGAGTCTCCAGCCTCACGTGTTGAGGAGGGAGCGCGTGGTTCCCGGCGGAACAATCGATTCCGCGCGGGTCGCCATGCGCATACCTTTGCCGCGCTCGACCTCGGCACCAACAATTGCCGGTTGCTGGTCGCCAAATCGCTAAATGATCGCGAAGGGTTTCGTGTCATCGACGCGTTCTCGCGGATCGTTCGCCTGGGCGAGCGAGTCAGCGAAACCGGCGTGCTCAGCGAAGCGGCTATCCAGCGCACGATCCGGGCCTTGCGCGTGTGCGCAGGGAAGATGGAGCGTCGCGGCGTTACCCGCGTGCGGAGTGTGGCCACCGAAGCCTGCCGGCGCGCCCAAAATTGTGACGAGTTCATCGAACGGGTCTTCAACGAGACCCGCATTACCTTCGATATCATCTCGACGGATGAGGAAGCGCAACTTGCTCTGGCCGGCTGCGCACCGCTTCTAAATGATGACGCCGAATATGCCCTGGTCTTTGATATCGGCGGGGGCAGTACAGAGTTGATGTTTCTCAAATTGGTGCCAGGCGCCAAACCGACGGTTCTTGACGTTATTTCGCTTCCCTGTGGGGTGGTGACATTGTCGGAGCGTTTCGGCGGATATGACGTCCCGCCGGATGCCTATGAGGCGATGGTCAACGAGGCCCGCTCGCTGCTCGCGCCATTTGAGGCCGCCAATAATATCAGCGGGCTGTCGCACTCCGGCCAGCTCCAGATGCTGGGTACGTCGGGCACGGTTACCACGCTTGCGGCGGTTAATTTGGGGCTGCCTAAATATGATCGCTCGCAGGTCGACGGACGCTGGATTGGCGGTGACGCGATCGCAACGACGTCCCGACAGTTGGTTCAGATGACCTACGAAGAACGCGCCGACCATCCTTGTATTAAGCGTGGTCGCGCCGACCTGGTTGTTGCCGGGTGCGCGATCCTCGAGGCCATCATGCGCAATTGGCCGGTCAGCCGGGTTCGCGTCGTCGATCGCGGGTTGCGCGAGGGAATCCTTATCGCCTTGATGTTGGCCGCGGATCTGGATTCTGAAGACGCTGGCGGCATCCGGGCTGGTGTCGCATCCTAAACGTATGTGACTGATCTACCTGAACCTGGTCGTCAGAGCAGGTCGTCCAAAGGCGAAACGCCGAGCAGGTGGGATCGACTCTGACGATAAACGAGTGACGCGATGAGCCGGAAACGGGGGCCAAAGTCGCCAAATAGCGGCTCCGGCAACACAACAGCGAGACGTAAGTCCACTGACGACGGTGGGACTCGTTCAGCCCACACGCGCGTAAAAACAGCCAGTCGAAGGTCTGCATCATCGGCCCGTTGGCTTGAGCGTCAACTCAACGATCCCTATGTCGCTGCAGCGAAGGCGGAGGGCTACCGTTCGCGCGCGGCATTCAAACTCATCGGTCTCGACGAGCGATTCCATCTGTTCAAACGCGGCGCCCGCGTCGTTGACCTCGGCGCGGCGCCCGGCGGCTGGACCCAGGTGGCGATAGAGCGTGTGGCAGCTGGTCGTGCAGATGGTGGTGTCGTCTATGCAGTTGACCTCGCAGAAATGACACCCATTGACGGTGCTATCGTCAAACAGGCCGATCTCCGCGAAGAAGTTGAAATTGATCGATTGGTTGCCGAACTCGAAGCGCCGGTAGACGTCGTTTTGTCCGATGTGGCGTCAGCCTCGACTGGGCACGCGGCGACCGACCATCTGCGGATAATGGTGCTTTGTGAGATCGCCGCCGATCTTGCCGAGAGAATACTGCGCCCCGGTGGTGATCTGGTCGCGAAAGTTCTCCAGGGCGGTGCCGAACGCGCGCTTCTCGCTGATTTGAAGAAGCGGTACAGGCGCGTCAAGCACGCCAAACCGCCGGCAAGCAGGTCGGATTCGTCGGAATCATACGTTGTTGCTCAGGGATTCCGAGGTCGCGACGCCGATTAGGTTCTAGAAATTGAATGGCGCGGGCAAGCCATGCCAGGCGTCAAATACTTGCGCGACGCATCCGCTGCGCGCTTATCAGGCAAATACAGCTGTGGCATAGTGCGGCCGCCCGAAAGTGCTTTGCGGATGGTTCCGCAGTTCGCGAATGAAACCAACGTATCGTGATCGCCATGTCTGAAACTACGATCGAGCCGGTTACCGATAATTCACCTGAGGCCTACCTCCAGGCGACGGCGTGGATTCAAAGCGATGATCCCACGATTGTCGCGTTCGCCAAGGCCAATGCGGGGCAGGGCGATGAGATCGCTCGAGCGATCAATCTCTATTACGCCGTGCGCGATGGTGTTCGGTACGACCCCTATTCGATGCAGCTGGTTCCTGAAGAACTCGGCGCGGTTTGCTGTCTGGCGCACAAAGTGGGGTTTTGCATCCCAAAAGCGGCGCTTCTTGCGGCGTCGGCGCGGGCGCTGGGGATCCCCGCGCGGGTTGGCTATGCCGACGTCAAGAATCATCTCGCGACCGGCAAACTGATCGAGATGATGGGCACCGATATTTTCATCTGGCACGGCTATACCGACTTGTTCCTCGAAGGGAAGTGGGTCAAAGCGACGCCCGCTTTCAACATCGAGCTCTGTGACAAATTCCGCGTGTTACCACTTGAATTCGATGGCCGCGAAGACTCGCTGTTCCACCCATTCGACGCCGATGATCAGCCACATATGGAATATGTCCGCTATCATGGTGCCTACCGTGACGTGCCGGTCGAATCGATTATCCACGCATTCGGTACGACCTATTGGCGTATGTTCGACGGCACCAAGTGTATTCGGCCCGGCGACTTCCATGCCGAGGCAGAAGCCGAGCACTAGTTATGTTTACTGCGACTTTGAAGCTCTCTTGTTCGACCTGGCGTAGGCGTTTCTGGCGATGGCAATGCCATTCAGAGCGCAAATTATCCACGGTCGATCAATTGGTTATCGGGAGAGTTTCAGATGTTAGGAGAGATATGTGTCGACGACGATCGTGACACGAACTTAGACGCGTTCCTTAAACCTACCCAACATATTGCGAGCGATGATCCCGGCATTGTCGAGTACCGACTTACGCGGTCGGTGCCGCTAGTGATCCGTTTGAGAAGGGCATCCGCCTCTATTATGCCGTTCGCGACGACGTTCTTTACGACCCCTATGCACTCAAACTAACCGGATGGGGGTTGAGCGCGTCGCGCTGCCTCCATCGCAAAGTTGGCTTTTGTATTTCGAAGGCGGCTCTTCTGGCGGCGGTCGCGCGCGCAGCCGGTATTCCCGCCCGCGTTGGCTGTGCTGACGTCCGCAACCATCTGGCGACCAACAGATTGCTGATGCTGATGGGCGGCGATACATTTTGCTATCACAGCTACACGGAAATGTACCTGGCGGGGCGTTGGGTGAAGTCGACCCCCGCCTTCAATCGCGCGCTGTGCGACCGCTTTCGGGTCCGTCCCCTGGAGTTTGACGGTGAAAATGACTCGCTGTTTCATCCGTTTGATGCCGATGACCGGCGCCATATGGAATATCTTCGCGATCGTGGCACGTTTGCCGACGTTCCTACGGAACTCATCCTCAACGCTTTTCGCGAGCTCTACCCGAACATGTTTACTGGCGTGAAGGTCGTGCAAGGCGGAGATTTCCACGCCGAGGCTGAACGGGAAAATAGACCGGCCTAGATAATAATCCGCCGAAAACCCGACAAAACTCGCGAATCTGGATGCACGTGTGTCGGTTTCTCGTGCAAACGGTTGACGCGGAAGCGTCCGTCGTTTACGACGCGCCATGGAAATACTGGAGGCTTTTACCTTCGACGACGTCTCGCTGGTTCCTGCTGCCTCCTCGGTTCTGCCCCGTGACGTCGACACCCGAACCCACATAACACCGGAGATTGAGCTGGGGATCCCGCTGGTGTCTTCGGCGATGGATACGGTTACTGAATCCGGGCTCGCTATTGCGATGGCCCAAGCCGGCGGTCTCGGCGTCATCCATCGAAACTTCGAGCCGGAGGAGCAGGCCGACCAGGTCCGTGTGGTCAAGAAGTTTGAATCGGGCATGGTCGTCAACCCGCTCACCATCGGGCCCGACAGCGCGCTCGCCGAAGCGCTCGAAATGATGGGCACCAACCGCATTTCGGGTATCCCGGTCGTTGAAAAAGGCGGCAAGTTGGTTGGTATCCTCACCAATCGCGACGTTCGGTTTGCGACCGATCAACAGCAACCGGTTCGCGAATTGATGACCCATGAAAACCTCGTGACCGTGCAGGACGGTGTTGATAGCGAACAGGCTAAACGCTTGCTCCATCAGCACAGGATCGAAAAGCTTGTTGTCGTCGACGACAGTTATCGGTGCGTCGGCTTGATTACGGTAAAAGACATCGAGAAAGCGAAGCTTCATCCCAACGCCAGTAAGGACGAGCAGGGCCGCCTCCGTGTTGCCGCGGCGACTAATGTCGGTGACGACGGCCTCGCGCGTACCGAAGCACTGATCGATGCCGGGTGTGACATTATCGTCGTCGATACCGCACACGGCCACTCGTCGCGGGTGCTCGACACCGTTTCGCGGATCAAGAAACTTAGTAACTACACCCAGGTTGTTGCAGGAAATATTGCCACCAAGGACGGGGCGAAAGCCCTGGTGGATGCGGGCGCGGATTCGGTCAAGGTCGGGATCGGTCCCGGGTCGATTTGCACCACGCGTGTCGTTGCCGGCGTCGGCGTGCCGCAGTTAAGCGCGATTGCGGAGGCGGCAGAATATTGCCTCGTAGAAAACGTCCCCATGATCGCAGATGGCGGCATCCGCTCATCGGGCGATATCGCCAAGGCGGTTGCCGGCGGCGCTTCGTGCGTCATGATCGGTTCGTTATTGGCGGGCACCGAAGAGGCACCCGGCGAAGTTTTTCTGTACCAAGGCCGGTCCTACAAAGCCTATCGCGGCATGGGATCGCTGGGCGCTATGGCGCGCGGTTCAGCCGATCGGTATTTCCAACAGGACATCAAGGACACACTGAAGCTCGTGCCCGAGGGGATTGAGGGACAGGTGCCCTACAAAGGTCCGGTCGGCCAGATCCTGCATCAACTCGATGGCGGTCTACGGGCATCGATGGGCTACACCGGGAATGCAACGATCGCGGAAATGCAACGAAATTGCCGTTTTCGCCGCCTGACACTGGCCGGGGTGCGCGAAGGTCACGTGCACGATGTTATGATCACGCGTGAGTCGCCGAACTACCAAAGCCAGGCCTAGTATCTATATAGAATCGGCGTGTGGTATCGGTGCGGTACCGAGTTCTGTGTGCAACTTATTGTGTATGTAAGTTTTGATACAACTATGTGATGGGGAATAAGTATTGGCTTCAGGCCGTTCTATCGGCTAGCGGGCACGCCACGCCGGCCATGTCCGAAGGTAACTTGAGGAAATTGACATGCTGAAACGATTGCTCATCTCTTTTGCCGTGGTCGCTGCGTTCGGCTTCATCGGCGCACCCGCGATCCAAGCTGCTGGTAGCCAGGACAGTGCCGCCAAGGCATCCGCACCTAAGGATCCACAATATGCTAAGGCCAAGAAGGCCGTAAAAAGTCAGGACTGGAATCAGGCGATCGCGTTACTGACGAAGGTTGTTGGCCGCGACGGCAAGAACGCGGACGCTCATAATTTTCTCGGATTCAGCTATCGCAAGTCGGGAAATCATGATGAGGCGTTGAGGTATTACAAGATGGCCTTGAAAATAAATCCCAAACACAAGGGCGCTCACGAATATATTGGCGAAGCCTATCTAGCGAAGGGCGACCTGAAGATGGCCGAGCAACATCTCAAAACACTCGATGGCCTTTGCTTTTTCGGTTGCCAGGAGTTCAACGATCTCAAGAAGGCAGTTGGGGCCTACAAGAAGAAGAACAATATCAGCAGCTAACGAGATAACGTTTCACGATCTGCGGGGCGCCGATCGGCGCCCCTCGGCCTCCGAATATTCCTCGAAGGTCCGGCACCTCGTTGTTCGGAGCCAATCATCGCTCAGCATTGGGCCAGAAACGGTAGTTTCGCGGTGGACAGTTATCGGAACCGCGCCTATACCGTCGCGGCATGACCGAGCGCGTTCTCGTCGTTGATTTCGGTGCCCAATACACCCAGCTAATCGCACGGCGTGTGCGTGAGAGTGGTGTCTATTGCGAGATCGCGCCGTTTGACCGGGCCGAGGATGCGCTGGACGGGGCCAGCGACAAACCGCGTGCAATCATCCTCTCGGGCGGCCCGGCGTCCGTCACCCATGAATTCACACCGCGAGCACCTGAATCGGTATTTGAACTCAACGTTCCCGTACTTGGCATCTGCTACGGCGAGCAAGCGATGTGTGCCCAGCTCGGCGGCAGGGTCAGCGCGTCCGATCAGCGCGAGTTTGGCCGCGCCGAAGTCGAAACAACCGATGTCTGCCCGCTCTTCGATGGGGTCTGGCGGCCAGGCGAACGCCACACCGTGTGGATGAGCCATGGGGATCGGGTCGATGCGTTGCCGCCGGGCTTCCGCACCGTGGCAATAAGTGAAGGGGCTCCGTTCGCGGCGATCGCCAACGACGAGCGGCGCTTTTACGCGGTGCAGTTCCATCCCGAGGTCGCGCACACGCCCGACGGCGCCGCGTTGCTAAAAAACTTCACCCACACGATCGCCGGGTGCCGCGGTGACTGGTCGATGGCTGCGTTCCGTGAAACCGCGATCGCCAACATCCGCGCGCAGGTGGGCACAAATCGGGTTTTGTGCGGGCTTTCGGGCGGCGTCGATTCCTCGGTCGCAGCGGTCCTCTTGCATGAGGCGATTGGCGACCAACTTACTTGTGTGTTCGTTGACCACGGCCTGTTGCGGGCTGGCGAGGCCGACGAGGTGGTCGAGTTGTTCCGCGATCGCTTCAACGTACCGCTGGTCCACCGCGACGCGCGAGAGCTATTCCTCGGGAAGTTGGCGGGCGTCAGCGATCCCGAAGCCAAACGCAAAATCATCGGCGGTGCTTTCATCGATGTGTTCGAGGAGGAGGCCAACAAACTCGGCGGTGCCGATTTCCTGGCCCAGGGGACGCTATATCCTGATGTCATCGAATCGGTGTCGTTTACAGGTGGTCCATCGGCAACCATCAAATCTCACCACAATGTTGGTGGCTTGCCCGAGCGCATGAACATGGCCCTGGTCGAACCGTTGCGCGAACTTTTCAAGGACGAAGTCCGAGTCCTCGGCCGTGAGCTTGGCCTTCCGGAAAACGCGATCGGTCGCCATCCCTTTCCCGGACCTGGATTGGCGATCCGAATTCCGGGTGAGATCTCGGCCGACAAGCTCGAGATTCTCCGCAAGGCCGATACGATCTATTTGCAGGAGATCCGCGAGGCCGGGCTCTACGACGAAATCTGGCAGGCGTTCGCCGTTTTGCTGCCGGTTCGAACGGTCGGCGTCATGGGCGACGAGCGGACCTACGAGTTTGTGTGCGCACTACGCGCGGTTACCTCGACCGACGGCATGACCGCCGACTACTACCCGTTCGAGCAGGATTTTCTCGGCCGTGTCGCCAATCGCATCGTCAATGAGGTTCGTGGAATCAACCGTGTGGTCTACGACGTAACCTCAAAACCGCCGGGAACGATCGAATGGGAATAGCCCAACTTCTTTCGGTCAGTTGAGCAACTTGCGTGGCAATCTCACCGGTTCTCGTATTGTTTGCTCATCCTGCGATCGAGGGGTCGCGGATCAATCAGCCGATGGTCGATGCGATTGCCGGAGTGGAGGGCGTAACGGTTCACGATCTCTACGAGTCCTACCCCGACTTCGACATCGACGTCGCCCGCGAACAAGCGCACGTCGAAATCCACGACGTGATCGTGTTTCATCATCCGATGCGCTGGTACAACTGCCCAGCCTTGCTCAAGCTGTGGTTTGATCTGGTGTTGACCCAGGGCTGGGCCTATGGCGATGGCGCGGTGGCCTTGGCGGGCAAGCGTGCGTTGACGGTTGTCTCAACCGGTGGGTCGGCTGCGGCCTTCACGCCCGATGGCGCGAGCCGTCATGTGATCCGTGATTTCCTGCTGCCGTTCGACCAGACCGCGCACCTCTGCGGTATGACCTACCTTGAACCGCTCGTTTTCCACGGGTCGCATCGGGCCAGCGACGCTGACATCACCACCCACGCCAGTGCTTTTCGAGATCGTATCCTGGCCCTGCGTGATGGACCGAGTGAAGGCGACGGCTAGGAGCCAGCGATGGACGATCAAGGGTTTTTATTCAACTCATTCGTGTATCTCGCGGCAGCGGTGCTCATTGTGCCCTTTGCCAAGCGTGGTGGGCTGGGTTCGGTGCTTGGTTATCTGATTGCAGGTGTCGCGATCGGGCCGTTCGCGCTTGGGCTGATCGCCGAACCCGGAGACATTCTCCATTTTTCGGAGTTTGGCGTGGTGATGATGCTGTTTCTCATTGGCCTCGAGCTTGAACCGCGGCTGCTGTGGCGGCTTCGCCGATCGATCCTCGGCCTGGGTGGTCTCCAAGTTACCGCGACGACAGGACTTATCGCGGCAATCGCTTTTGCGACCGGCCAAGCGTGGGAGACCGCGCTTGCGGTCGGGATGGCGCTGGCACTCTCTTCGACCGCCATCGCGATGCAGACCCTTGATGAGCGTCATTTGACCAGCACTCCGGCGGGACGCTCGGCGTTCTCAACCCTATTGTTTCAAGACCTCGCGGTGATTCCCATGCTTGCGATTTTACCGCTGTTGGCGATCAGCGGCCTGGAGCACGGTGCGGAGTCGGCGCATCTCGACGAGGGCTTCTTTGTCAGTCTACCGGGGTGGGCACAAGCACTCGGAACGCTGGCCGCCGTCGCGGCGATCGTGGTGGCCGGACGCTACCTCGTGCGCCCGGTAATGCATTTCATCGCGTCGACAAGGATCCGCGAGATTTTTACCGCCTTCGCACTATTCCTCATCGTCGGGATCGCGCTTGCCATGCAGTCGATCGGCTTATCCCCGGCACTCGGGACCTTTCTAGCCGGTGTCGTCCTCGCTGAATCGGAATATCGGCACCAGCTTGAAACCGATATCGAGCCGTTCAAGGGCCTGCTGCTTGGGCTCTTCTTCATCTCGGTCGGGATGTCGATTGATTTTTCGCTTCTCGCCGAGCAACCCGGGCTTGTTGTGGCGCTTGTGGCGATTCTCGTTACGGTCAAATTGGCGGTGCTGATGGCGCTGGGTCGGATCTTCCGGATGACCACGAGCCAGACTCTGCTCTATTCGTTTGTACTGGCACAGGGCGGTGAGTTCGCATTCGTACTGCTTCAATTTGCCAGTATCGAGGGGGCGATGACCGGAGAACTGGCAGCGCTGCTGGTCGTTGTAGTCGCTCTATCGATGGCTTTTACGCCGCTGTTGATGATCATTAACGAACGCCTGATCGAACCGCGTTTCACCCGCCTGAGTGCGCCGCGCGACGCCGACACGATCGAGGATGAAGGCAACCCGGTGATCGTTGCCGGCTACGGCCGCTTCGGCCAGGTTGTGGCGCGGATGCTTCATGCCCAGGGGATCGGCACCACCGTCCTGGATCACGATCCCGATCAGATCGAACTCATTCGCAAATATGGCTACAAGGTCTACTACGGCGACGCGGCCCGTATCGACATGCTGCGCACCGCAGGTGCCGAGCGGGCGAAACTCTTCATCCTTGCGATCGATGATGAAGAAGTAGCGGTTGAGAGCACCAAGACGGTCAAGCAGCACTTCCCACACCTCAAGGTCCTGGCGCGGGCCCGCAACCGACCTCACGCCCACGCGCTCGTGAAGGCCGGCGCCGACGTCTATCAACGAGAGACCTTTGCCTCGGCGGTCGAACTGGGTCGAACCGCGCTACGCGAGTTGGGTTTTGGCGCCTATCGGGCCCACAAAGTCGCACGTACGTTCGCCAAACACGATACGCGCACGCTCGTTGAATCGTTCGATTTCTACGATGACGAAAAGCGTTTGATCTCGTTTGCGCACGCGATGCAGGATGATCTCGATCAGGTTATGCAGGCCGACGATCTTGACATCTACGAACATGAACACGATGAGGGCTGGGAGGGTCAGAAAGGCGACCAACCGGTCCGAGGGGTAGCTGATGGCTGAGCGTGACCTACGCAAGACCGAACGATCTCAGGTCAAGCGTCTCCACGAGCGCGGCTCGTATGAGCGGGACCGGGTCAACCAATTATCGATGCCACGATGATGGGCCATTTTGCTTATGTCGTTGACGGCACACCGCATATCACGCCGACCTTCCAATGGCGCGAGGGCGATCGAATATTCTGGCATGGCTCGTCGGCGAGCCGTTTCCTGCGCCAGGTGGTTGGCCAGCAGGTGAGCCTGGCAATTACCAACCTCGACGGTTTCGTGCTGGCGCGGTCGGCCTTTCACCACTCGGTAAACTATCGCTCGGTTGTTCTTTTTGGCGAGGCGGAAGCCGTTGCTGAGACCGACAAGGTAGAGAAGCTGCGAAACTTTCTCGACGGCGTTTTCCCGGGCCGGTGGAAGACGCTTCGCCCGATCAACAAGCAGGAAATCAAGGCCACGACCGTTTTGTCGATGGCCATTGACGAGGGCTCCGCCAAGGTGCGCAGCGGCCAACCGATCGACGATGACGAGGACTACGCATTGCCGATCTGGGCCGGTATCGTGCCGACCGAAACGCAGTTTCTCGATCCAATCGCAGACCCGCGCAATCTAGAAGGCGTCGCGCTGCCCGATCATGTCGCAAACTTCACTATGCGCAGAAAATAGGTCCTGGTGCCTGCATAGAGCGAGGGTATGCCGCGCACGAGCGGGATGCCTCGGAAGGGGGGTTAGGTGAACAGGCTGACGATCGCGGCCGCCTTGACGGTGTGCTTTGTCTCATCTGGCTGTGCGACCTTCGTCGAAGGGACCGAGCAGACCATCTTCGTCAATTTGTCGCCGCCCACAACGACTTGCGCGGTTGTGCGAAAAGGAGCGGCGATCGCGTCGGTGAATGAGACGAGTAACGTCATCAGCATCACCAAGAGTAGGCGAGACATATTCTTCGAGTGCGAGGCGCCGGGGTATCAGCGACGGGTACTCAAAATCGAATCTGGCGCTTCCGGTTGGGGAATCGCGGGATGTGCTTTCTATGGCGCATGCCTCGCCGACTATTCGACCGGCGCGCTCAACAAATACCCGGAAACCGTGAACGTCGTTCTCAGAAAGTTGTAACTGCTCGGAACGACCATTAAGTCGTGGTATTGATCGACCTCCAGTCGTGGAGGGAGAGTGACATGACGACCGATCTATACTATCTCGCGCTTACCGCATTGCTAACGGCGCTGTTATGGGTTCCTTTTATTGTCCTGCGTGTGCGTGCGGTTGGCGCGAACACGGCCGCCGACTATAAAGAACTGCCGGAGCCGGAACTGCCGGCTCATGTTCGGCGTGCAAACCGGGCGCATCAAAACGCCGTTGAGAACCTCCCAGTTTTTGTAGCCCTGGTCCTGGTTGCCCATATTACGGGCGAAGCGGATGGGGTTACGGCGATCGCTGCTGCCGTCTATTTCTGGATCCGCCTCGCGCACGCCATCCTTTTCTATGCCGGAACCCCGTTCGCTAGAACTGCCGCCTTCACGATCGGCTGGATTGCGCAGCTGGTAATATTCTACCAGATCGTTACGTAATCCTCTCGTCGCCGGGTTGCCGGAGCCCGCGCTGATCGCGCGGGCTCCTACTCAGCCGCCGCACTTTTGGTGGCGTTTTTTGCCGGGCTGCTCATCCAGTCCCGTAGCGTGACCACCCAGGGATCGTCAATATTCTCCAAGGTGCGATGCGCGTCGAAATGATTGTAGCCTGACCAAACTTGACGTTCGACCGGGCCTGGTTGATCGGCCAGTGCCGCGATCAAGGCCTCTGAGGAGTCGAGGACATATTGGGTGTCGGCATCGCCCCAGCTCACCAGGAACGGTGTCGTATTGCCGGCAGCGTGATTGATGGGACTGTAGGTCAGGGCGTCGGCCGCATCGTCGAACAAATCCGGGAATATCGTAGCCAGCACCGTGTCGCTGGGTAGCCAGGAAGGATCGAGGTTGTAAACCCCTGCTACCGGGAAGCAGCCCTTGATGACATCAGCCGGGAGGCCGTGCTGAACGAGCCCATCGCGCCACAGTGCAATCTGAGCAACAAGAATCGCGCCGGCCGAGTGGCCACCGATGAAGATGCGGTTGGGATCGCCGCCATAGTCGCCGGCGCGGTCGTAGACCAACTTGATTGCGCGCAGGCAATCGTCGGTGATCTCGGGAACCCTGGCATCGGGGGCGAGGCGATACGATACCGAGACATATATTGCCGGTAGGCTGGTAATGACCGGGGCCTGAAATCCCATCCATTCCTTGTACCCGCGAACGAAACCGCCGCCATGAAACATGCAAAAGATTGGCAGGTCGCGAGCGCTTTCGTCGTCGGGCAGATAGAAGTCAACCTTGTGCCAGTAGTCATCACCGTAGACCACATCCAGGTCTGTGCGCGTGGTTTCAGCGACCTTACGGGATTCTTCAAGAACGTAGGCGTTGTGTTTGGGAGCTTCGGGTCGCATTTGGCCAAGCCCCGGAATTTGGCGAAGTGGGGGGAGGTCGTCGAATGCCACGAGTTGTCTCCTTTCCTATCGACAGAATTGGTCAAGCCGCGCATATCCGATGCGGCGAGCTTGTGAAGGCGGTCCGTCGCTGCCCGGCGAACTTAGGGCAGGACTTGTCAGTCCGTGCCACGGATTATGGGAAAGCCCAAAGACGCGATTATATCACAACCGCGTTAGTGCCGCGTTGCGGCACGACGCGCGGGCCGTTATCTTGGCGCGCCTTCAAGGGCGCCGGAGTTGATCGTGAGCGAAATATTTCGAGAAGTTGACGAGGAAGTCCGCCAGGACCAATACCTCGATCTGTGGAAAAAGTACGGGCCGTACGCGATTGCCAGCGCCGCAGCGGTTGTCGTCCTCACGGCGGGATTTATGGGGTGGCAAGAATATCAGCGTTCGCAACGCGAAGCGGAGAGCGTTCATTACACAGCGGCGTTGCAGTTGTGGCGCATCGGCGATGCCAATGCGGCTGCCGAAGCTTTCGGTGACCTCGGCGCTTCGACGAGTTCGGGATATGGCGTATTGGCGCAACTGCAGCAGGCGGGTGCGGTTGCGGACGGCAATCCGGCATTCGCGGTCGATCTTTATGATCGGGTCGCCGCAGACAGTAGCGTGCCAGCGGTATTCCGAAGCTTGGCCAGTCTCAGGGCAGCGATGCTTCTCATAGATACGGCGGCGCCCAACGATTTGTACCCGCGTTTCGAGCCACTCCTTGCCGACGATAATCCCTGGCGTTTTATCGCACGCGAGATGCGCGCACTGGTCGACTTACAAGCCGGCAAGGTTGACGAAGCCAGGGCAGCTTACAAAACCCTCGTTGACGATGACGAGGCTCCCCAGGGAATACGGGGCCGTTCGGCGGAAATGCTTGCGGTGCTTGGCACCAACGGCTGAGCCCGCACCTGACGATCTTTTTCCAATGTCGTTGAACCATAAATCCACATGTCGACTTGTCACTGTTCTCGCGATGCTCGTCGTGGGCGGTTGCGATCTGGTTCCCGAGTGGCTGATCTTCGAGCCCGAAGCACCGCCGCTGCCGGGTGAACGGATCTCGGTTCTTTCGCTACAAAGCGAACTTACTCCCGATCCATTGATTCAAGATCTTGAGATTCGCCTGCCGCCGCCCCGCGTTAATGCCGCGTGGTCACAGGCGGGCGGCGTGCCAAGTCATGCGATGCAGCATCTGGAAATGGCTGATGTACCGCAAATCGCATGGCGGCGGTCGGTTGGGAGCGGCTCGGAGGACTATCGACGCTTGTTGACGGCGCCGGTCGCTACCGCCGAGCGTGTCTTCACGATCGATTCCCGTGCCAACGTTACGGCGGTCGATAGCGCAACCGGTCGCCCGATCTGGCGGGCAGCGCTGAGGCCGAAGGAAGAGGACTACGGCGCTATCGGCGGTGGTCTCGCCTACGAGCGGGGAATTCTCTACATCACCACCGGCTTCGGCGAAGTGATTGCGCTTATTGCGGAAAATGGCCGGCTGGTATGGCGAATCAATCTCGGCGTTCCGTTTCGCGCTCCGCCAACGATCAGCAACGGTCGGGTGTTCGCGATTAGCATGGAGAACAAACTCTATGCGCTGGCGAGCGACGACGGCCGCCGATTGTGGCAGCACGAAGGCGTGCCCGAAAATTCGGGGTTAATGGGAGCTGCGAACGCGGCTGTCGCTGGCGGTATTGTCATCGCTCCTTATTCGTCTGGCGAGATCTATGCATTGCGGACCGACAACGGCAGGGTCGTGTGGTCGGATCTCCTGACGAGAACCGGTGCTGCCGCCCTGCTGACCACGTTCAGCAATATCAGTGGCGGTCCGGTCGTTGCGGGCGATCAGGTTTATGCCATCAGCAACGCCGGTCGTATGGCTGCAATTAACCTGCGCACGGGTGCGAGAACCTGGGATCAGATTCTTGGCGGAACCCAGACACCGTGGGTGGCGGGCGAGTTTATCTTTCTGGTGACCAACGAAGCGGAGCTTGTGTGTTTGTGGCGCCGCGACGGCCGTATTCGGTGGGTGTTGCCGCTGCAGCGTTACAAGAACGACAACACACGCGAGGAACCTATTCAATGGAACGGCCCCGTGCTGGCGAGTGATCGTTTGGTGATCGTGTCGTCGCATGGGTATGCGCTCGCGGTCTCCCCCTATACTGGAGAGGTTCTCGGCACGATTCGGCTACCGGAAGGGGCGTTCATCGCGCCCATTGTTGCGGACCGAAGCCTGTATATCTTCACCGACGCCGCGGAGCTTCTTGCCATCCGATAGATCACGCCGGGAGGCACATGTGTCGCTAAACGTGGCGATAGTCGGTCGGCCCAATGTCGGGAAGTCCACGCTATTCAACCGCCTTGTTGGTCGTCGGGCGGCAATCGTCGATGAAACCCCGGGGGTCACGCGAGATCGGCGCGAAGGCGACGCCCAGCTCGGCCCGCTACGGTTTCGCGTTTGGGATACCGCTGGTTTCGAGAATGCCTCGGCGTCGACGTTAAAAGGACGCATGCGCGTTCAAACCCAAAAAGCGGTCGCTGACGCTGATATTGCTTTGTTGTTGATCGATGCCCGCGCTGGTGTCACGCCGCTCGACAAGCAATTTGCCAATTTCCTGAGGAAGCTCACAACGCCTTTGATTCTGGTCGCGAACAAGTGTGAGGGTCGCGGTGGCGAAAGCGGATTGCTCGAGGGTTATTCGTTAGGCCTCGACGAACCGATAGCGATTTCGGCTGAACACGGCGAAGGGCTCGACCTACTCTACGAAGCGATTACCACCAAATCCGAACCGAATAGCGAGAGTTTAGTCGAGCCCGCATTGGAGGTTGATGATCCTATTATCAACCTCGCCATTGTCGGCCGTCCCAACGTCGGAAAGTCGACATTGATAAACCGGCTGCTCGGCAATGAGCGAATGCTCACTGGCCCCGAACCTGGCATCACGCGCGATTCGATCGCGATTGAATGGGTCGTCGATGGACAACGCCTGCGCTTGGTTGACACCGCGGGCCTGCGCCGCAGGGCTCGTATTAGCGAGCGCTTGGAGAAACTTTCCGCCGCTGATTCACTTCGGTCGCTGGGTTTGGCCGAGGTCGTGGTGTTGGTCATCGATGCCGAACAGGGCTTGGAAAGACAGGACCTGACGATCGCACGTCGTACCACGGTAGAGGGCCGCGCCCTCATTATCGCCGTCAACAAGTGGGACCTCGTTGAAAATGCCGAAGCGCGACTGAAAGTGATGGCCGACCGATTGCAGCGCTCACTACCCCAAATCAAAGGCATTAAGCTGATCACCCTGTCGGCACTCTCGGGTGCCGGTGTCGAGAAAGTGTTGCCGGCGGCTAAGTACGTTTTTCAACTCTGGAACACTCGAATAGGCACGTCACCGCTCAATCAGTGGATCGCCGAAGTTGAGCGCCGACACCCACCGCCGTTGGTACGCGGGCGGCGCATACGCCTGAAATATGTCACTCAGGCGAAGGCGAGGCCGCCGACATTTGTCGTGTTCGCAAGCCGCGCCGAGTCGCTGCCAGATAGCTACATCCGCTACCTCGAAAATGATTTCAGAAAGCGTTTCAAGATACCGGCAGTACCAATCCGGATACTGCTGCGCAAAGGCAAAAACCCCTATGCCAAATAATCCCCCCCCCCAATGGACCGCCACAGCCCGCCGTTTGACTAAACCGTTACGATTTCGCCGTTCCCGGCATAGCTGGCGGCGGCTAACTCGACAAAACGTTCCGCGACGGTTGCGGGGTCGGGGAGGTTTTCCGGTTCCTCCCCGGGGAATGCTTGCGCGCGCATTCGGGTGCGTACGGCTCCGGGGTCGAATAGGTTGATCTTTACATTGGTTTTCGCAACTTCGGCCGCATACATCTTGACGAGCATCTCCAACGCCGCCTTGCTCACGGCATACGCTCCCCAATAAGCAATCGGCGATCGCGCGACGCCGGACGTGACGAAAATCGCTCGTCCGGCATCTGAGGCGCGGAGCAGCGGGTCGAATGCACGGATCAAACGCCAATTCGCGGTGAGGTTGATATCGATGATCGGCTGCCATTCGTCCGGTGAGAAATGTGCGATTGGTCCCAAGCGTCCGAGTTCTGCGGCGTTGCCCACCAAGACATCGAGGCGGCCATAACGCTCAGCGATTGCACCGCCCAGCCGATCAATGCCGGCGCCGTCGGTGAGATCCAGCGGGACCAATGTCGCATGCTGGCCGTGGGCGCGGATGCGGTCGTCAACTTCCTCGAGACCGCCAACCGTGCGCGCAACAAGGACGAGATCGGCGCCCTCGGCCGCGAAACGCTCCGCTACGGCAGCGCCAATTCCCCTTGATGCCCCGGTGACGAGAGCAATCCGGCCGTCTAGCAGTCGGCTCATATGGTTGACCCGTATCGCTTGGGCTTAGGCCGATTCGGCGAGCAGCGACAGTTGCTGAGGGGCTTCGCCATCTTCCTGGTCGGTCAAGCGAATCGGATAGTTTCCGGTGAAACAGGCATCGCAATACTGGGGCAGAGCGTCATCACGGCCAGCCGAATGGCCCATCGCCCGGTAGAGACCATCGATTGATATAAAAGCCAGGCTGTCGACGCCGATCATCTCGCGCATGGCCTCGACATCGTTGGAAGCCGCCAGGAGCTCACTCTGTTCGGGTGTATCGACTCCATAAAAGCAGGAGTACGCGGTCGGCGGGCTGGCAATCCGCATGTGAACTTCACGGGCGCCCGCCTGGCGTACCATATCGACGATCTTGGTCGACGTCGTGCCGCGAACGATGCTGTCGTCCACCAAAATGACTCGTTTGTCGGCAATTTTATACCGATTGGCGTTGTGCTTGAGCTTGACTCCGAGGTGGCGGATCGATGCGCTGGGTTCAATAAAGGTGCGGCCAACGTAATGATTGCGGATGATTCCAAGTTCAAACGGGATACCGGTCTCCGAGGCATATCCCATCGCGGCGGGCGTTCCGGAATCAGGAACCGGGATAACAACGTCAGCGTCGACGCGGTTCTCGCGTGCGAGCTCTACACCAATGCGCTTGCGTGCTTCATAAACATTGTCGCCCTCCACGACGCTATCGGGTCGTGCGAAGTAGATGTACTCGAAAACGCAGAATCGTTTGGACGTTTTGGGGAAGGGGAACAGGCTCCGCATGCCGTTGCCATCGATCACCACGAGTTCACCAGGACTGATGTCTCGAACGAACTTGGCTCCGATTATGTCGAGTGCGCAGGTCTCCGAAGCCAGAATCATCGCTTCGTCAAGTTGGCCGAGAACCAACGGTCGTACGCCCATTGGATCGCGAACGCCGATGAGCAGGTCTTTGGTCAACGCCACCAGGGAATAGGCGCCGACAACTTGTCGCAAAGCATCGACCAGGCGATCGATAACGTCACTGAGCGGACTGGTCGCAATCAAATGAATGAGAACCTCAGTATCGGTAGTCGACTGAAAAATAGAGCCCTGGCTGACCAGTCGCCGCCGCAAACCGACACCGTTGGTGAGGTTGCCATTGTGTGCGACCGCAAGACCACCGAACGCGAATTCGGCGAACAAAGGCTGCACGTTACGAAGCACGGTTTCGCCCGCTGTCGAATAGCGGTTGTGGCCAATCGCAACCGGGCCGCGAAGTCGATCTACAACGTCTTGCGAACTGAAGTTCTCGGCGACTTCGCCAAGGAACCGTTCAGAATGAAACTGTCCACTGTCGTAGGAAACGATGCCGGCTGCTTCTTGGCCGCGATGTTGTAGTGCGTGAAGGCCGAGCACAGTATGGGCGGCAGCGTCATCATGGCCGAATACCCCGAACACGCCGCATTCATCTTGAAAGCGATCATCGTCGACGAAAGAGGTTGGCTGGGGTGTGACGGATGCGGCCGAAGGTATTTTCATTGTTTATCTTTGGTTCGAAGCAGTTGATTCAAAGCACCGCGTTCGCGAGTCCCATATCCCTTGTCAACGTCAATCCCAGCGTCCTTCGCGGCATCGTTAAGTCGCTGCACAGCGCGACCGGCCTGGGCCGCGTTTTGGATGGATTGTCCGAGTTCGTCTGCTTTGGCGGAGCCGGCGTTGCGGGCTTCGGGCGGGACCACCCTCATCAGCAAGCCGGCGCCATAGTCGACCATGGGGAGCAGGCGGGCGGTACGCAACCACTCCGGCTGTTCCTCCTTTTCCACGAGCCAATTGAGGCCAAGGTAGGCGACACAGACGAGCACCGCGCCAATGCCGATGCCGAGCACGAACCCCAGCGCGCGGTCGATAAAGCCAACCCGTGTCCCACGTACGGCGTCAGCAATCATATCCGCAATGATTGAGAACAGGACCAGAGAGAGGACGAAAATACCGACGCCGGTAATCGCGTCAGCCGCCCAAATTATCGGAATAATCTCGCGCAAGAAGGGTCGAACATCGGGAAACAGGAATACCGAAACCAGTACCGCACCGACCCACGCAACGATAACCAGCACCACCCGAACAAAGCCCCACATGAGGGCGAGTAAGCCGGCAAGCGCGATAATGCCGACAATAACAATGTCGGCGATTGAAAATGGCAGGGAGTCGAGCACGCCTTAGGATACCGATGTAATTCGCGGATTGCCTGGATCGGCCAGTAAAGCCAGAAGGTCGTCCAGCCGGGCGATTTCGGTCAGGGAAGTATCAGCGCTACCGGCGGCGCTGCCTTTGGGTGCGATCACGCTATGAAACCCCAGCTTACTGGCCTCCTTGATACGAATATCGGATTGACCGACGGGACGAATCTCTCCAGACAGGCCAACTTCGCCAAACACCGCGGTTCGCATCGGTACGGATACATTAGTGATCGACGAGATCAACGCGGTTGCGACGGCAAGATCGGCCGCGGGTTCGCGGATTTTCAGCCCGCCCGCAATATTGAGAAAAACATCCTGCCCAGCCAGGCTCAACCCACATCGGGTTTCGAGTACGGCGAGCACCATAGCGAGCCGACCGGCATCCCACCCCACGACGGCCCGGCGCGCTGTCCCAAGTGCCGTGGGTGCCGTCAATGCCTGTATTTCGACGAGTAATGGACGCGTTCCTTCGATCCCAGCAAACACCGACGTGCCGCTGATACTCGCATCCCGATCTCCGAGAAACAGGGCCGATGGATTGGTGACCTCCTGCAGGCCGCGGTCGGTCATGTCAAACACGCCGATTTCGTCGGTTGGTCCGAAGCGGTTTTTGACCGTCCTCAAGATTCTGAATTGATGGCCGCGCTCGCCCTCGAAGTACAACACCGTGTCGACCATATGCTCGAGTACACGTGGTCCGGCGATCTGGCCGTCCTTGGTTACGTGACCGACGAGGAGCACCGTTAGTCCGCGGTTTTTCGCGGTCCGGATCAGTTCCTGAGCCGAACTCCGGACCTGCGCGACAGTGCCAGGGGCCGAGTCGAGCGAATCGACGAACATCGTCTGGATCGAATCGATGACAACGACCTGGGGCGGATCGACGATGTCCAGGGTTGCTACGATGTCGCGAACGTTGGTCGCCGCAGCCAAATAGAGCGGCGCGTCGGATAGGCCGAGACGGTTGGCGCGCAGGCGAACCTGGCCGATTGCTTCTTCGCCGGTGACGTAAGCACAGGCGATGCCGTTCCTGGCAAGGGCTGCTGTCGCCTGCAACAGCAGCGTAGACTTGCCGATGCCGGGATCTCCACCAATCAACAAGGCCGAACCGGGTACCAGGCCGCCGCCGCACACGCGATCGAATTCACCGATTCCGGTCGGGATGTGGCTCGCTTCGTCGGTTGTTCCGGCGAGACTTACCAACTCGATCTTATGGCCGGCGCCCCGACCGAGCCCCTTGGGTGGCCCGGCCGACGTCGCTTCTTCAACCAGAGAATTCCACGCCCCGCAGGACTCGCATCGGCCCATCCAACGGCTGCTGGCGGCGCCACATTCCTGGCACGCGTAGTGAGAGGCAGCGCGAGCCATCAGAGAGCCCCTCGCCTACCAGTTGGCCATGTCAAAGCGCTCGGACTTCCATCTGAATTGGCCCTTCTGCACGGCCGTGGATGAACTGGTCGACCAGAGCGTTGTCGCTGTCGTCGATATCGGAAACGGCACCGGCCCAAATGATCTGGCCTTTGTACAGCATGGCCATACGATCGGCGATCCGACGCGCGCTTGCCATGTCGTGAGTTATTGATATTGCCGTTGCGCCAATTTCCTTAACACATTTGACGATGAGCTGATCTATTACGTCGCCCATAATCGGGTCGAGCCCAGTTGTCGGTTCGTCGAAAAGCATTATTTCGGGATCCGTCGCGATCGCACGAGCGAGGCCGACACGCTTTTTCATGCCCCCCGAGAGTTCGGCTGGGTTGAGTTCGCCAACCTCGTCACCGAGACCAACCTGCGCCAGCTTTTCGAGCGCCGTTTTCTTAGCATCGTCACGCGATTGCCCTTTACCCTGAATCAGGCCGAAGGCGACATTTTCCCAGACCGGCAGGCTGTCAAATAGTGCGGCACTCTGGAATAACATGCCGAATTGCGCCAGTGCACGCGAGCGTGCGCGACCGCTGGCGCTGACAGTTTCCTCCCCATCAATACGAATGCTGCCCTGCTGGGGGCTTAGCAAGCCGAGCAAGCATTTCAACATGACGGATTTCCCGGTCCCGGAGCCGCCAATGATAACCACCGATTCACGCGGCTGAACATCCAGATTGAAGCCCTGGAGCACCTTATTGGCCCCAAATGCGATGTGAACATCGTGGAAGCTAACTTTAGGGTTTCCGTTCATGGTCGAAGCCGCTTTAACGGGCAAAGAACAGCTCAGTGATGATGTAATTGGAGGCGAGGATGAGGATTGAGGCGGTGACTACCGCATTGGTGGTTGCCGATCCCACGCCCTGGGCGCCGCCCTTGCTGTTGTAGCCGCTATAGCAGCCCATCAGCGCGATAATGAAGCCAAATGCAGCCGCTTTGACCAGACCCGATATCACATCGATTGCTTCAAGGAACTCAAACGTATTCTTTAGATAGGTTGCCGGGTTGAAGCCTAGTTTCTGGGTGCTGACAATATACCCACCGAAGACACCGATGATGTCGGCAACCAACACTAGAATTGGAAGCATGAGGGTTGCGGCGATCAATCGCGGTGCCACAAGATATTTGAACGGGCTCGTCGACAGCGTCGTCAGGGCGTCAATCTGCTCGGTAACGCGCATGGTACCTATCTCGGCGGCCATGGCCGCTCCGACGCGGCCGGCAACCATCAATCCGGCGAGCACCGGTCCGAGTTCACGGGTTATCCCAATCACAACAATGGTCGCGACCGCGCCTTCCGCATTAAAGCGAGAAGATCCGGTGTAAATCTGGAGGGCGAGAACCATCCCCGTAAACAGGGCGGTCAGTCCGACGACGGGAAGTGAGTAGTACCCGACCACGATCATTTGGCGAACGAGCAGGCGAACATAGAACGGCGGCGTCACCGAGTGGGTGATCGCGTTGGCAGTGAATAACGTCAGCCCCCCGATCGCACCGAGGAACGTGAGGAAAAGTCGACCGATCGTGCTCAGGAATTGGAATACAAACCCGGTCATCGATTCGCACCGCCGACGGAGCTTGAATAGCTAATGGACGCGTTGACGCCCCCAACGCCGCTTAGACCGATCCCGCCGAGCCGGACAAGAAATGATGCCACGTCGGTCACGGTGCAAACTTTGAAATCCAATGAGCCGCGCCCCACCAACGCAACGCGGGTGCAATCGATGTCGCAGAACTCTTGGATGCAGAATACGCGAGGATGGCTGTCCTCATGTCCACCGACACGGCTGAACGTGTCGATCGAGCCGCCTGGGAGCCGGCACAATAGCCAACGGTCATAGCCCTGTCAATTTGAGGTAGTCGGACAATTTTCCCTTATATATTAGTAACTTCGGCACTAGGGGCTTGCCGCCAGGCAGTGCCGGATTGGGCGTCCACAGCCCGGTCCTAGCGCTCGGATTCAGATGTAACGGGACGCGTGAATGGGGCCACAATGTGGGAGCGCTCCGGGGCGGTTAAGCTGCAGCTAGAAAGGGGCCTTGCTCGGCAGACGGTCTGTTTTGGCAAGGTTGGCAAACTTGGTCACTCGGCCATCGAAAAGAAGTTCGACCTTGCCCGTTGGGCCGTTGCGGTGCTTGCCAATAATAATCTCTGCGATGCCCTGAATCTCATCGAGACGTTGGCGCCACTCGAGAAACTCCGGCTTGTCTTCAGGCGGCTTACTGCGCTCGTGATAATACTCTTCGCGATAGATAAACATCACGACGTCGGCATCTTGCTCAATCGCACCCGATTCTCTCAAGTCGGCAAGATGCGGGCGCTTGTCTTCGCGTTGTTCGACGGCACGGCTTAGCTGCGACAACGCAACCACCGGCACGTCGAGTTGTTTTGCCAGGGCTTTCAGACCCTGCGTAACTTCTGAAACCTCAAGAACACGATTGTCGTCGCGACGTTGCCTGGCAGGTCGTAGCAATTGAAGGTAGTCGACAACGATCAGGCCAATGTTGTTGGTACGCTTGAGACGTCGGGCACGGGTCGTTAAGGCTGCGATGCTGAGCGCTGCGGTATCGTCGATAAAAAGCGGTACCTGTTCGAGAGCCTGGCTCGCGCGAACAACCTGAACGAAATCGTCGCTGGAGATATTGCCGCGCCGAATTTTTTCAGAGGGAATATTGGACTCTTCGGAGAGCAACCGTAGCGCAAGTTGCTCCGCCGACATCTCCAAGGAGAAAAAGGCGACCCCGGCGCCGTCCACGACCCGCGAAATCCCGTCTTGGTCCATTTCCTCGCGAAACGATTTCGCGGCATTGAAGGCGATGTTGGTGCCAAGAGACGTTTTCCCCATCGCTGGCCGTCCCGCGACGATGAGGAGATCGGACCGATGTAGTCCGCCGAGTATCTCGTCGAGATCCGTAAATCCCGTCGACAGCCCGGTGAGTTTGGCATCGCGTTGGTAGGCGGCTTCGGCGGTGTTTATTGCGCTCGTGATCGCGGCCGAGAACGGTACAAAGCCGCGTTGCGCGTCGCCGGCTACGGCCAACGTGAAGAGCTGGCTTTCCGCCTCTTCGATCTGGACGCTGGCAGGTTGGTCAAGGCTCACTTCGTAGGCGGTATTGACCATGTCCTCGCCAATCTGGATCAGCTGCCGTGATAGCGCGAGATCGTAGATATGGCGTCCGTAGTCCTCCGCATTAATGATTGTGGTCGCAGCGCTCGCTAGTTGAGCGAGATAGCGAGCGCCATCGCCCTCAACCAGCGCCGGGTCACGATCGAACGTTGCCTTGAGCGTTAGCGGCGTCGCAATCTGGCCGCGCTCGATCAGGATAAGCGCAGAGTCATAAATACGACCGTGTACGGGTTCATAGAAATGCTCAGGCTTAAGGAAAGATGTGACCCTGTACGCGGCTTCGTTGTTAACCAGAATCGCGCCGAGCAGGGCTTGCTCTGCTTCGACGTTTTGCGGCGGTTCGCGAAAGATTGGCCCCTTGTCGTCGGATGTTACCGGCGTGATCGTGGCCATGTTGTCGACTTGGGTCATCGGGCGTCGGAAGCTATCACGGACAGGCGTTGTGGTTACAAAAACGATGACCCCGGGTGCCAAAAAACATCGGGACAGAATTTGTCCACAACATGTGAGTTACCTTATTAACAAAGACCGGTGTCATATCCGGCGCCGCTTTCGAGACGCGGCCGCATGGGCCAACTTGCTCATTTCCCAATAAGGTCCGGAGTGCTAAATCCAGCTGACGCGCAAACCATAGCGAGGGTTAGCACACCAAATTTGGTTCGGGCCGCTTCAAAACGCTATATATGGTAGTATATCGATGGCGATGACGCCATATATTGAATGTGACTACGCTGCGGCTCGATCCCGCTGGCGCTGGGCGCGCTCCCAATCGGTAATATAGTCACGCGTCAGTGGGACCGCTTTCTGATCCTCCTTTGTAATTTGGATTTGGAAAACCATCATTCCGCCAAAGCGAAAAGATGCTTCGCTGCCGGCCAGGTAAAACTCCCACATACGGCAGAAGCGTTCATCGTAGAGTTCGGCAATCTTATTTCGGTTGTCGCTGAAATTCTGGCGCCAAACCTTCAGCGTTTCGGCATAGTGCAAACGCAGGATTTCAATATCCGTCGTCACGAGACCTGTTTGCTCGATCGCGGGAAGAACCTCCGAAAGCGCCGGGATGTAGCCGCCTGGAAAAATATACTTCTGGATCCACGGGTTCGTCGAACCAGGGCCATCGTGCCGGCCGATGGAATGCACCAACGCGATCCCATCGTCTTTCAGAAGATTTCTTACTTTCCTGAAGAATTCCCGGTAGTGGCCCACTCCCACATGCTCGAACATGCCAACGGAAACGATGCGATCGAATTGTTCATTGAGGTCACGGTAGTCGGACAATTGGAAATGAACTCGATCGGCCATCCCAGTCGCGTTGGCACGATCTTGGGCGACTTTTAGCTGCTCAGCCGACAATGTCACGCCGGTGATATCCGCGCCGGAGATCTGAGATAGATAGAGCGCTAGGCCGCCCCATCCCGACCCGATATCGAGGACTCGGTTATCGGGTTCGAGCAGTAGTTTCGCCGCAATATGACGTTTCTTGTTTTCTTGCGCTTCATCGAGGTTGTCATGCGTGCTGGTGAAATACGCACACGAGTACTGCCGGTCTCTGTCGAGGAATAATTCGTAAAGTGTTTCAGAAAGATCGTAGTGGTGGGCGACGTTCTGCCGCGCCCTACCAACGGGATTGTACTGCGCGACTCGCCGCGTCATCCCCCGTAGCGACGCGACGATCTCCTGCGCCCAGTGCCCATAGGTGCTACCCATGTTGCGCATGCAAAGGGCGAGAAAGTCGTAGATATCGGCGTCGTCCTCGATCGTTAAAGTACCCTCCATATAAGCCTCGCCGACGGCAAGCATAGGATTGACGAAGAGACGAGTATGAAGAGCCCGATCGTGAACATGGAGGGTAACGCTACGCCCCTCGTTGTCTCCGAAGAGGTAAGTGCGACCGTTTGCGTCAATTAGTTTGAGCGTACCGGTCTTTACGATTGATTTGAGCAGGACAGCGAGAAGCATGCCTAATCTCCTGCGAATCTGCGACTAGCCAACCACCCGTTTGTTCGGATGCCGAGCAAGTCCGCTGGCATGAACCCGGATGCTGCGCGATGTTACAAAAAAAAGGGCGTGTCGCAAAACAGTCGCGACAAACGACGCTGAGGCGAAGCTTGCGTCGCTATTCCACTTTGGCCGCCGCTTTGGCGCCTTCGTCGTTTTCGCCGGGCGCGGCCGGCTCAGCCGCGCCACTTCCCGGCTCGGCGACCTCGATATTACCGGTCTGCGTCGCCGCCTCGTCCGCATCTAAAGCGGCTTTGGCCGCCGCGTCCTCGTCCTCAAAGAACTCATCGAGGCCGGGCTCGCCATCGTGATCGTCTCGTGCTTCGCCGTGTTCGCCTGACTGACCAGCCGCTTGCGTCGCGGCTTCTGCTTCGGTGCGGGCGACGTTTACGCGCACCGTTACCGACACCTCGGGGTGCAAGACGATGCGAATGTCGTGAATGCCCAGCGCCTTAATGGGTCCAGGTATTTCAACCTGGCGCCGGTCAATCGTAAATCCGGCCTCGGTCACACCACTTGCGATATCTCGGGCAGCCACCGAACCGTACAATTGGCCGCCCTCGCTGGCTTGGCGAATAATCGTGAGATCGAGGCCATCAAGTTTGGTCGAAACTGTATCCGCCTCTTTGCGCTGTTCAAGGTTTTGCGCTTCGTACTGCGAGCGCTGAGTTTCAAAGCCAGCAATGTTTATCTCGGTAGCGCGTAGGGCCTTGCGTCGCGGCAACAAGAAATTGCGCGCAAATCCGTCCTTTACGGTAACGACGTCGCCCATCTGACCGAGCTTTTCGATGCGCTCGAGCAGGATCACTTCCATCGCACTAAGTCCTGACTTGTTGAGCTATTGAACGATGAACGGGATCAGCGCCAAATTACGCGCGCGCTTGATTGCTTTCGCAAGTTCCCGCTGTTTTTTTGCTGAAACCGCGGTAATTCGGCTGGGGACGATCTTCCCACGTTCGGAGACAAAACGTTGTAGCAGTTTGACATCCTTGTAATCGATCGTCGGCGCATTGGCGCCTGAGAACGGACAAGTCTTGCGCCGCCGGAAAAATGGACGTCGAGTCGACGAACGGCCGCCGCCGTGTCGATCGCTCATGATTGAGTCTCCTCGTCGACGCTGGCGACAGCCTCAGCGCCGACCTCAGTTGTGCTATCCGTTTCAGCTTCGGCCGGTTTGTCTTCCGAAGCCACCGGCGCGCCGCCTGGCCGATCCCGGCCGCCATCTCTGCCACGGTAGCGGTCTCGGTCGTCTCGGCGGCCTTCTTCGCGGCCGCCTTTGTTACGCATCATCGCCGACGGACCTTCCTCAAACTCATCGACGCGGATCGTCATATATCGCAAGACATCTTCACTTAGGCGCATGTTGCGCTCAAACTCATCGACGGCAGCTGACGGCGCGTCGATGTTGAACATCATGTAGTGACCTTTACGATTTTTCTTCACGCGATAGGCGAGATTCTTAAGGCCCCAATACTCTGTCTTCGCGACTTCACCGCCGTTTTCCTTGATCATCTCGGAATAACGCTCGGCGAGCCCTTCGACGTGCTGGGCGGATACGTCTTGGCGCACGATGAATACGCTCTCATACAGCGACATTAAGCGCGTCTCCTATTGGTCTCACGCTGATGATTTTCCGTGGCGCGGGCTAGTATTTGCTTAGCAAGATGCACGCGCGCGGCGCGAATATACATCAAACCGGGGCACTGGCAAGACCACGTTCACATCCCTTGACACCAAGGCGGTGAAGTCTTTGTCTAGCAAGGTTGCTGGTGTCAGCTCTTTCATTCGCCAACCCCCTCCGACTAGGTCTATGACAACGTACGCATTTGTATTTCCCGGCCAAGGCTCACAAGCCGTGGGTATGGCAAGAGATCTCTGTGAGGCCTCGCCGGCCGCCCGCGAAGTGCTGGAAGAAGTTAACGACGCGCTGAAGCAGAACCTGTCGCGTCTTATGTTTGAAGGGCCGGAAGATGAATTGACGTTGACCGAGAACGCTCAACCGGCGCTGATGGCGACAAGCATCGCGGTTTTGCGGACCCTCGAGAAGGAGGGGGGGCTCGAAACCGATGCGAAAATTGCTTTTGTGGCGGGCCATTCATTGGGCGAGTACTCCGCATTAGCAGCAACCGGAACATTCGCTCTGTCGGATACCGCCCGCCTTTTGAAGCGGCGCGGCCAAGCGATGCAGCGAGCGGTACCGGTCGGTGAAGGTGCAATGGCGGCTGTACTCGGTTTGGAACTTGAGCAGGTCTTGGAGATAGCAAACGAAGCGATTCACGATGATGAAGTGTGCTCGCCGGCGAATGACAACGGGCCCGGTCAGATCGTCATTAGTGGTCATGCTAGTGCTGTCGAGCGCACCATTGCACTGTGTGGTGAACGGGGCGCGAAACGAAGCATCCTGCTTCCTGTCAGCGCGCCGTTTCATTGCGCGCTTATGGAACCTGCCGCAACGGAGATGGAAGAAGCTTTGGGCGACGTGAAGATGTTGCCTCCAACTGTGCCCTTGATCGCAAACGTCACGGCTGATGAAGCAATCGATCCAGCGCAAATCACGCCCCTTTTGGTCCAACAAGTAACCGCGATGGTGCGGTGGCGAGAGAGTGTCGAGCGACTCCGGCAATTGGGCGTCGATTCCATCGTTGAATTAGGCATGGGGCGGGTGCTGACAGGTTTGGTGCGGCGGATCGACCGCGAAATATCGACGGCCGCGGCGCATACCCCCGACGATATCGACGCTCTGCTCAAAACACTCTGATCAGTGAAAGAAACGACGATGTTTGAGCTGACCCAGCGACGGGCACTGATAACCGGCGCTTCCGGGGGAATCGGAGCAGCGATAGCGCGCACGCTCGTCGCTCAAGGCGCCCACGTCGCGTTGAGCGGTACCCGAGAGCGTGCCCTCTCGGAGTTGGTATCGCAGCTGGGCACCCACGCCGTGTCGGTGCCGGCCGATCTTAGCGATCGCGATGCCGTCGAAGGGCTTATCGGCGCTGCGATTGAAGCGCTGGGCGGCTTGGATATCCTTGTTAACAATGCCGGTATTACCCGCGACAATCTTGCGCTGCGGATGAAGGACGACGAGTGGTCGGACGTTAACAGAGTCAATCTCGAGGCTTGTTTTCGCCTGTCGCGAGCGGCGCTGCGAAGCATGATGAAGCAACGCTTTGGTCGTATCATCAACATGACGTCGATCGTTGGCGTAACCGGCAATGCTGGGCAAGCGAACTATGCGGCGTCGAAGGCTGCGATAATTGGTATGTCGAAGTCGCTTGCACAAGAGATCGCGAGCCGTGGTGTCACGGTTAATTGCGTGGCGCCGGGATTCATAGACACGCCGATGACACAAGGGCTCAACGAAGACCAAAAAGAGAAAATAGCCGCCGCCATTCCCGCTCAACGATTGGGCAGTGGCGATGATATTGCCGCGTGCGTAGCGTTTCTGGCGAGTGACCAAGCTGGCTATATCACCGGCCAAACCTTGCATGTAAATGGCGGAATGCTAATGGTTTAGCGCAAAATTACGGCTTGCGAAGAGTGCCGAATCGCCTTCTAGTGTTGCTGATAAAAGTATGTTACGAACCGCCGTGACATCGCGCGCTGACAACCTCTCATCCCCCTGGTTTGCGGCGGTAGCTACCATTTTTCAGGACAACGGACTGTCGAGGAATTTCGAATGAGCGACGTAGCCGATCGCGTAAAGAAAATTGTTGTCGAGCACCTGGGCGTCGATGAAGACAAGGTGACGGAAAACGCAAGCTTTATCGACGATCTTGGCGCCGACAGCCTAGACACAGTCGAATTGGTCATGGCGTTTGAAGAAGAGTTCGGTTGTGAGATACCCGATGATGCAGCCGAAAAGATCCTCACCGTGAAAGATGCCATTACTTACATTGATGAGCAGAGCGCTGCCTAGCACGTCGCCGGCGATGGCGAACGGTATTCTCCAGCGTCGCTTGGCCCGATGAGACGAGTTGTTGTAACAGGTCTGGGCGCGGTCACGCCTCTAGGCGGCAACATCGATTTGACGTGGGAACGTTTGCTAGCAAGCGAGTCTGGCGCTCAAGTCATCGAAAGCTTCGATGTTTCAGACTTACCGGCGAAAGTCGCTTGTCAGGTTCCGACTGGCAACGAACGTGCAGCGTTCAATCCCAATGACTGGTTGGAGCCGAAGGAACAACGCAAGGTCGATCAGTTCATCATCTACGGAATTTCGGCCGCCCAGCAAGCCTTGAACGATGCCGGATGGGTTGCTGAGTCCGAACAAGACCAGATCCGATCGGGTGTTCTACTGGGGTCCGGGATTGGTGGATTGCCGGCGATCGAGAATGCCTCGATCCTCGTTAAGGAACGTGGTCCTCGAAAACTCAGTCCATTCTTTATCCCGGCCGCGCTAATTAATTTGATGTCGGGCCATGTGTCTATTCGCAACAATCTGCGTGGTCCCAATCACGCAGTGGTGACGGCGTGCGCAACCGGTGCTCACGCAATTGGTGACGCCGCTCGGCTGATCATCTTGGATGATGCCGATGTCATGGTCGCCGGCGGTGCGGAGGCGGCGGTATGTCGGCTAGGAATGGCAGGATTTGCGGCGATGCGGGCATTGTCGACCAATTTCAACGAGACGCCAGAGCGGGCGTCGCGTCCATGGGATAAGGACCGCGACGGGTTTGTAATGGGCGAAGGCGCAGGGGCGGTGGTCCTTGAGGAACTCGAACATGCCAAGTCAAGGGGGGCTCGGATCTATGCCGAGGTGAGCGGTTATGGTCTCTCCGGCGATGCACATCATATCTCCGCGCCAGCACCGAACGGCGACGGCGGTTTTCGCGCGATGCAGGGATCATTACGCCGGGCGCGCCTAAACCCGGAAGATATCGACTATGTTAACGCCCATGGCACATCGACTCCCTTGGGCGATGAGATAGAGATCGGATCGCTGAAGCGGTTGTTTGGCGATGCGGCGTACTCATTATCTGTATCGTCAACGAAGTCCGCGATAGGCCATCTGCTGGGGGCGGCAGGCAGCGTCGAAGCGATCTTCTCGATCCTATCCTTGATTAACAACGTCGTTCCGCCCACCCTCAATCTGGAAAATCCATCGGACGACTGCGACCTCGATCTCGTGCCCCACCAGCCTAAAGAGAGGCCGGTACGTGCCGTTCTTTCGAATTCGTTTGGCTTTGGTGGCACCAACGCTTCTTTAGTGTTCACGCAGGCGCCCTAAGGAGATTGTTTGGCTACTCATGCGACGCACCGTCGTTCGCTCGAGCCTACTCTCCGCGATCCTCATCATTCTCGTGATTGCCGCCGCCGGTGGTTGGGGCATCAATCGTTTCTACGCACCGGGCCCGTCGCCGCGTGACGTTACCATTGTATTAGCCCAGGGAACTGGCGTGCGGGGGATTGCGCGCCAGCTCGAGACGGCTGGTGTGGTTCATGAGTCCCAGTTGTTTCGGATTGGCGTGCGGTTGTTCCAGAAGAGCAAGGATCTGAAGGCAGGGGAGTACGTATTTCCGGCCCAAATCAGCGCAAAAGCCGCCATGGATTTGCTTGTATCCGGCCGGACGGTGGTGCGTCGCCTAACCATTCCCGAGGGCCTTACCTCAGCAGAGATCGTGGCACTGATGCGTGAGACAAATGGACTTGTTGGCCCCGTCACGTCAGTTCCGGAGGAAGGCAGCTTGCTGCCCGAGACCTATCACTTCTCTTACGGAGATCGCCGCGTTGACTTGATTAAGCGGATGCAGGGCGCGATGCAGGAAACACTAATGGCATTATGGCAAAACCGTCCTGACAACCTGCCCTTCGCGACACCGCGGGAAGCTGTAATTCTCGCCTCGATCGTGGAAAAAGAAACCAGCTTGGACGACGAACGTGCTCACGTTGCGGGCGTGTTCGTCAACCGACTTCGCCGTGGCATGCGCCTCCAGTCGGATCCAACGGTTGCCTATGGGATTAGCCTTGGGCAAGAGCGGTTATCGCGTTCCCTGTCACGGGCAGATCTACGTGTCGATAGCCCTTTCAACACCTACAGGGTGAAAGGTCTTCCGCCGACACCGATTGCCAACCCCGGTCGCGCCTCAATCAAAGCGGCGATCGAGCCGCAAATGACATTGGATCTTTATTTCGTAGCCAACGGGAGTGGCGGGCACGCGTTTGCTCAAACCCTCGGCGAACATCTGCGCAATGTCGCTAAGTGGCGGCGGTTGAACCGACCCCAGTGATCGAGGGCGCTTGGCTCGGCGTGTCGTGCAGCACGCCGCACTTACATCAGCCCGGATGCGAATGATCAGTTCGGGCGGCGATAGAGCTGCAGGTGGCGGTACATCCCGGCAACATTGAGCTTGAACCAATTGTCGTATTGGCCCCAAGATTTGTACGTCGGCATGGTCACAAGTTGCGTGACTTGCTCGATACTCTTACCGCTCCGCATGTGGTTGAGCACTTCGGAGCGCAGTTCCTGCATATAGTTCCGGAACGCGACGACGTCTGCTTTGGTGCCCATCCGACCATGGCCGGGCGCCAAGATGTCAAAGTCCAACTGCTCGATTCGTTCGAGGTACTCAATCCAGTGCTCGATATAGCCGCCCGGGAAGTCACGAAATCCAAGCGTGCCAGGCGAAACCACGTCGACGACGAACAGCACACGCTCGGTCGGAAAGCGCATCACGATCATATTGTCGCCGTGGCCGAGTCCGAGATAATGAAGTTCGACAGTTTTGCCGCCGAGCGTGATATCGAGGCGGTTTTCAAACGTAATGTCCGGAACCGCGGTCGGTCGATTTTCATCAACGATGTGAACCTTGGCTTTTCTCTGCGCAACGACCGATGCTGTATCGGCGAACATCTCTCCACCCGAGATATGGTCGGCGTGGTCGTGACTATAGATTAGGAACTTGATGGGTTGGTTGAAGCGTTTCGCGAGCTCCGCTTTCAGCCATTTTGCCGCATCTGAGTTGATTGGATCGGTAACAATGATGCCTTCAGCCGTCACCATGAAGACCGAGAAATGGAAGTTGTTCTGAAATCGATAAACGTCGCCGGCAATCTTCGTGATCGCACGTTTTGCGCCTTGAGCGGCCGCGATGTTGTGGAAGGAAATAGTGATAAGGGCCAACGTCAGCCCGACGCCGATTAGTCGTATGAATTTCATCGCATTTCCCCTCGGTGGTGACGTAAACGGAAGTATGAGTTCCGAGCATAAACACCGAATTGCGCCAAGGTAATCCGGGTACACGTAATGTTGTTCCCGCGAGGACCAACCGTTATGGTGCCGCACCCTGCTACGAGTCCTTAAACAACGTACCCAAACGACTGTGCCGCTCTCCAGCATGACTGGCTACGCCCGCGCCGACGGTGAGGCCGATGGCACGGCTTGGACTTGGGAGGCGAAGAGCGTAAATGGGCGCGGTCTAGATATTCGCTGTCGATTTCCGCCGGGAATGGACGTTTTCGAGAAGTATGTTCGCACGAAATTGGCAGATCGGCTCAAACGCGGAAACGTTACGGTCTCTCTTTCAGTTTCACGTCCCGATGGAGCCGTTCAGCCGTCGGTGAACCGAGAGTTTCTCGAGACACTGATGGCGCTGGCAAAATCCTACGCCTCTCAGAATGACGGAAAGCCTCCGAGCTTGGACGCCTTGCTGGCGGTTCGTGGCGTTGTCGAACTGGGAGAAAGCCAAGATTCCGATACACTGCAAGATATCCGAAACGCCACTATTCAAAAGTCCTTTGATCAAGTGGTTGAGGATCTGCTCCTGGCGCGCCGGGAAGAGGGCGCCCATCTCGAGCAAGTTCTTTGTGACCAAATAAACGAAGTTGAAACGCTGTACGGAGAAGCAAAGCGCCTGGCATCACTCCAACCGGAGGCCCTCAAGACCCGGCTCATTCAGCAGGTTCGCGAACTCGCGGACGCGGTTCCTGCGATTCCGGAAGATCGTCTTGCCCAAAGGCAGCCCTGCTTCTTGTGAAATATGATGTGCGCGAAGAACTTGATCGGATCGCAGCCCACATCTCCCAAGCCAACGAATTGGTTGGTTCGAAGGACGCCGTTGGTCGCAGATTGGATTTCGTGGCTCAGGAGTTAAACCGTGAAGCCAACACCGTGTGTTCGAAGTCATCCGACTCCGAGTTGGCTCGCATCGGTTTGGATCTCAAAACGGTCATCGACCGCTTGCGCGAGCAAGTGCAGAATATCGAATAGACGTTTCAGGCGATGACGGATCGGCTCGCGAGACGCGGCTTAATGCTCGTACTTTCATCTCCGTCGGGGGCGGGCAAGACCACAATTTCGCGTAGGCTCTTAGAGATCGACGGCAACTTAGCGATGTCGATATCAGCCACCACGCGTCCGCGCCGTCCCGCAGAGTCCGATGGGCGTGACTATATCTTTGTCAGTGACGAAGAGTTTGATCAGATGAGCGTGCGCGACGAATTCCTCGAACATGCTGAAGTCTTCGGCTACCGCTACGGCACGCCGCGAGGGGTCGTCGAGCAGGCGCTTGAGGCCGGCGAGGACGTTTTATTCGATGTTGACTGGCAGGGTACGCAACAACTCGCCGAACGGGCACGCGAAGATCTGGTGAGTATCTTTATTCTTCCGCCGACGAGAGGGGAACTGGAGCGGCGCTTACGAACTCGCGCGCAGGATTCTGATGAGGTTGTTCATGAACGCATGGCGAAAGCGGCCAATGAAATGAGCCACTGGCGCGAGTACGACTATCTGCTCATCAACGAAGACCTCGAGGTTAGTGTTGATCGCGTACGTTCAATACTTACCTCAGAACGTCACCGCCGTGACCGCCTTACGGGCACTGGAGACTTTGTGCGCGACCTCAGTGAGGTGGGTTGATGCTCTGCCCGGTGAGGTGGGCAAAGCTTCGCGCTAGCGCACAGAAATCAGCGATTTCGAGTTCCTCGGCTCTTGCCTCGCCAACAACACCGGCGGCGTCCAGCAGAGTAGTTGGGTCGCAAGGCAAACTTCGAAGCGCGCTGCGTAACATCTTGCGACGCTGACCAAAGGCCGCGGCCACAACTTGCCGCATGGCCGTCGGATCGGCCAATGCGAGGGGTCCATCGCGCGGTGTAAACTGAACAACCGTGGAGGTTACCTTGGGTGGCGGCACAAACGCTTCTGGCGGCAAATCAAATGCCCGACGAACCCGGTAACGCCACTGGGCCATTACCGAGAGGCGACCATAGGCCTTGCTGCGTGGACTTGCCGTAAAACGTTCGGCGACCTCTTTCTGGAACATCAGGGTTAGAACGCCGAAGCGTTCGGGCTGTTCCTGCCATTTGAAAAATAATTCGGTCGCAATGTTGTAGGGCAGGTTGGCGACAACTTTGGCTGGGCCTGAGATCAGCTTGGCTTGGTCGATTGCCAGTGCATCGGCTTCGACCACGACGAGACGACCCGAGCTGTGTTGCGCAAGTTCGTCCAACGCGGCGATGCAGCGTCGGTCACGTTCGACGGCAATTACCATCTTAGCCGAGGTATCTAGCAACGCTCGCGTCAGTCCCCCCGGGCCAGCGCCAATTTCGAGCACAGTGGCGTTTTCCAGTGCACCGGCTTCGCGCACGATCTTCCGAATTAGATTACTGTCGAGCAGGAAGTGTTGGCCGAATAACTTTGTTGCTCGAATCCCATGACGGGCGATCACGTCGCGCAGCGGCTCGTGATGGTTCTGGCGGGAGGTCACGTCCCCTACTAACCAATTGGTGGCGACATTTCGGTTGCACGCCGCCCAACGATTTGCGCGGCGAGCTTCAGTGCGGCAACGAAACTCGTTTCTCGTGCTTGCCCGGTTCCGGCGATATCGAGACCCGTCCCATGGTCGGGAGAGGTGCGGACGTACGGCAATCCCAGCGTTACGTTAACACCGTCATCGAAGCTCAACGTCTTGAGGGGGATGAGGGCCTGATCGTGATACATGCAAATTGCCGCATCGTATGTGCTACGTGCCGCTTCGTGAAACATACTGTCAGCCGCGCAGGGCCCAAACGCGTCGATCCCTTCTGCCTTTAGATCGTTAATTGCGGGTTCGATAATGGTTTGTTCTTCGATGCCCAGGAACCCTCCCTCACCTGCGTGAGGATTAGCGCCAGCGACGGCGAGGCGAGGCTTTTGGATGCCAAAATCGCGTCGCAAAGAAGCCGCAGCCTGGCGGGCGACGCGAACGATCTTTTCCGAAGTGAGGTAGCGAAGTGCATCTGTCAACGGCACATGCACGGTCACCGGGACGACCTTTAGCGTCGGCGAAGAAAGCAACATTACTGGGATTTCTACCCCAGACTTTTCACCTAAATATTCAGTGTGTCCGGAATGAGCGAAACCAACCTCGTTGAGTGCGGCTTTGTGGATCGGGTTGGTAACGATCGCCTTCGTTTCGCTTCGATCAACCAACTCGACGGCGCGGTCGATCGAGTCGATTACCGCCGATAGGTTATTGCGATTCAACGTGCCCGGTTCGACGGTTTGCTGAAGGGCAATAGGGAGCACAGGCAACGCAGAGTCGAAGTTTCGATCGGTTTCAGACGGTGCATCAATTTCGACGATCGGAACATTTACGCCGAGCCGTTTTGCAAGTGCACGCAGCCGGTGTGGATCGTCGATGGTAAAAAACCTCGGCAACTCGGCGCGTCGTTGCCATGCTTTGAGAGTAATCTCGCCACCTATTCCGGCGGGCTCGCCCATCGTTACGGCAATGGGTGCCGCAGGAGCTATAGCGGCGGTCATCAACGGATTTCGACGATGGCGTCGCGCCTCAAGTTACGCAAATATCGTCTGGCCATAAGGGCTAAACGCGTGTTTCCCAACGCTCGGGCGATGGATTCACGATTCGGCGTCTCGACAGCATCGATTTTCCGATCGCACACGACGATCACATGAATGCTATTTGGCCGAAGAATTGGTGCGCTTCCTTTGCCGATCGGCAAGTCGCGGACGACGGATTGAAATTCAATCGGCAAGTCGGCGACATCAAGCGTCCCGAGATCCCCTGACTCCGGAGATTCCAGTCGCGCAATCACGCCCTCGACATCGCTACATTTGTTAATCACCGCGGAGATCGATTCCGCGAGACGCCGTTGACTTGCGATCTCGGTGTCGGGTGCACCTTGCGTAAGCGGCAATACGATTTGCTTGAGCGATACGGTAGCGCGCGCCGGATCGCTAAGTGAACGGCGATCCCGGAGTTGTACCACGTAGATACCCGCTTGGGTCCGAATCGGTTCGGAGACGCGATCGCGCTCTAACGTCAGTAATGCGTCGGTCACCTCCCGAGTGAGCTGACCAGGTCGTACCCAACCGACGTCGCCACCGTCGAACGCCGTGACACCTTCCGAATATTGCCTTGCCAATTCTCCAAATCGAGCTCCCTTGCCAAGGTCGGCGATGATGCGCTCTGCTGTTTGCCGGGCTTCGGCTTCTTCATCAGCCGAATCGACCGGCAGGAAGATTTCCGATATCAAAAATGCGGGTTGGTCTTTGTTGGCTGTGACCTGTTTCTCAACTTCATCGATCTCGTCCTCGCCGACCCGTAAATTCGGTCTTAGTCGCCGACCGACGAGTTTGGTCCAAGCAATTTCGGCCCGCAGTCGATCCACAAAAACATCAAATCCGATACGCTTCGAGTTGAGAAACTTCTTCAGATCACCGGGTTTCATTTTGTTCTGTTTTTCAACCACCACAACCCCTTGCGCAATGTCGGCGTCAGTGACGGCTGTGTTGTATCGCCTCGCTTCCTGCAGCTGGAGTTTTTCGTCGATTAGTCCACGAAGAACGCGTGCTCGAACCCGCCGTCTGGCTGCCGGCGTGTCTTCGATCCGAGCCGTCGCAAGCAATAGGTTGACCCGCTGGTCTATGTCATAAACTGAGATCACCTCGTCGTTAACTACCGCAGCAATTGACTGAACCTGTTGCGCGGTCGTCGGGGCGGCCAACGAAGCCATCAACAACGCCATTGCCGCGGCTGTGAGTTTCAAAGCACGCATCAGTTTTCGTTGAACCCGGTTGGCGGCGGGTTATTCGCTATCACCGTGTTCCGCGCGGCCGCCGATGTCGCACGGTCATGGGGTAGTCCTAAGATAGCACCGGCCTGAAACGGAAAAAACCGATTCAACCAAGATGTTTCAACTTGAGCTTTAGTATCACTGATGTTGACGGCTCAAGATCACGATCATTGAAGAAAGTGCGATCGAAGTCGATCGTGAAAAATAGGCACTCGTCCTCATATTCCAGCGATGAATTGAAACTGAGCGTTGCATTCTCCTTGAGATCCTGGCGGGTACCAGCGGTTAGGGCCCAGTTGGGCGTTATCTGAAGTCGACCGACGACGTCGATCTCTTTGCGGCCGCTTAATTCATCGGTGGTTAGTTCGCGACTCAGGGCCACATAGGAGGCATTAAGGCGGAGATATTTCGGACCGCCACTTACGCTCACTTCGTGTCGACGGATTGAAAACTTGTCACGGTCCAAACGAATCCGTTGATTGAAGTCGATAAAGGAAGAGGGCACAAAATCGAACCGACCCACATAGTCGGACCGTTTATCCTCGAGGCCCGTTTTGTCCGCGAACGTGTCGTCTTTGTTTAGGCTGAGGCTTTGCCCAAAGAGGAGCGTTGCATAGCCATCCTGACCGTAGGCCCCTAGCCTGATGCCATAGTTCACGCGTGGCCCGCTTTCTACTCGATCGAAGCCCGGGAATCGATTGGCGCTGAATAGGTTTGCATCATCAAATTCGAAATTGAGACTGTCTTCGTTTGGCAGATCGGATGGGTTGCCTCCATAGGGCGATACGATGGCGACCACGATGGGTTCAACGATCCGACGAAAGCGTGGAGATTGGGCGACCAGCGGGTACCGCCAATCAAGCGCTAGTTGGGGGAACAGTCGACCTGTAAATCCGTCATCGCGACTGACCGTTGGATCAGCCGAAACTGCGACGTCGTCGGTGTGGTACAAGTCGCCGCGCAAGGTCGCAGAAAGATTGTAAAGAGCACCGCCTGGCGACGTGTGGGGTAGCCGCCAGCCACCCTCCAAAGACAAGCGATTGGAGCTGGTACCCAGATCGCGGTTGAGTACGAGTACATTGCCAACCAGGCGCACGGTTTGGCCTTGTTGGCCGGGCTCGCTGACGAACTTGTAGTCAAGCAAAGCCGGGATGACGGGCGTCGCGTCGGGATCATCATCGGCGCGTAATCCCTGGAATAGATATGCGTTCGCGGCGGCGTAGTTGCGGCCGCGAAACCCCTCTACAAATGCATTGGTGGTCAACGAATCTTCACGACCAAAGTCGTAGCGGCGCAAGTAGGTGTCATCTGTCGTTCGCGCGACATCGAATCCCCAAGACCATGTTTGATCGAAGTCGAACCGGCCGTCGCCAAAAATGTGACCACGAACTTCTTTGCCGCCGGTGTTCAAATTTGTTTGGTCCCGCTCGTCGACGCGGGTCAGGCTGCCGCTGAACGAAAACTCTCCGGTGGATGTTCGCTCTCGATATTCCCCCGCGCCAACCACCCCCTCCTTAGACGTGAAGATAGGCGCAATTGTCGCATCGCGGTTGGGAGCAATATTGACGTAGTAGGGTACCTGAAGGCGTAACCCGAGCTGGGTTGAACTGCCGTAAATCGGCGCGAGCAATCCGCTTTTGCGTTTTACCCTCGGGTCCGGATGGGAGAAATAAGGCGTGTAGGCAACGGGGACGCCAAAGAATTCGAGAACGACGTCTTTATATTCGATCCTCTTGCGGTTCTCGTTATGGACAACCTCAAACGCCTTTATTTGCCATAGCGGTGCGCGCGAGCGATCCTTTTCGCAAAGCTTGCAGGCAGTGAACACTGCCTTGGTCATTGTGGTCACGTTGCCGTCGCGGCGCTCGGCACCTGCCGCCGCGATTCGAGTTTGTTCGGCTAGTAGCGCGCGAAACCCATTCAGCACGCCGTGCCGGAGATCGTCGCTTAGTTTGACATCGTCGGCGAAGAACACATTGCCAGTGGGTTCCAGAACGGCGACGTTGCCGCTGGCCGTTATGACGCCCGATTGTTCCGAGTAAGTAACAACATCAGCGACAAGAACACGTTCGCCGACGCTGACTTCGATATTGCCACGGGCCGTTACGATCCCGTTTTGCTGGTCGTAAGCGAGATCGTCCGCCCGAAAAAGTACCGGTCCCGATTGCGCCAGAGCTGGACCCGTTATCGAGACGAATACAATAATGAGAAGGCCGGCAACTCCGCCGTTAAGTGCCGCGATCGTCCGCACTATTTTGACTAGCCGTCTTCTAAATGGAAGAGCATCGCCAATCCCAGCAGGCTGCTGACGCCGGCCGGCGTCCACGCCGCCAGTACGACTGGAATGGCTCCGGAAACACCTAACGCAAGAACCAAGTCGGTGAGAAAGAAAAGTAGGAATCCGGCTAAGACGCCGCCAATCGCAAGTAAGCCAAGGCCGCCGCGGCGCGTAAGGCGAAGCGAGAATGTTGCGGCGATCAAAACCATCGCGCAGAGCAATAGTGGTGTGGCCAGAAGTGAATGCCAATGAAGAAGGTGCTTGCGCGCGGTAAATCCGGCCTGCTCCAGCATCTCGATGAAGGCCGGCAGCGCCCAGAAAGACATCGTCCGAGGCGACGCAAAACTCTCCTGGATTTGGGCGCTGGTTATGGTTGTCGGCAATCGATAGCGGGGCACCGCCTCGACTCTGCCCTCCACCCGCGTGAGACGTGCATTCTCCAATTCCCAATAACCTTGATTCAGTCGTGCATGTTCCGCGTCAATACGAGTCTCAAAGCGATCGGTTCCCTGGTAGAGAAAAATGATAACGCGATCGAGTTCGGTTCCCTGTCGAGATACGGTGGCCGCGTGAATTACAGACTGCCCTTGTGCATCCGCCTGGCGTAGCCACAAACCGGTCGACGACACTGCCAACAAACTCGGGCGGCCGCGGAGGTATTTATTATCGAGTTGTTCGTATCGCGACATCATCACCGACGCGATCGGGTTAAACAACGAGACCGCTAGCGAGCCAAGAACCAACGCCAGGGCCAGCGCTGGCATAAGGAACTGCCATACGGAGACACCGGCTGAGCGAGCCACGATCAGCTCTTGTGACCGGGATAAATGGAGGAAGGTGTACATGCCACCGAATAGGGTGGCGAACGGCAGGACTTTTTGCGCCATGAAGGGGAGGCGGAGTATGGCCATCTGGAAGATTTGAACCAATCCGGCACTTTCTCGACCTTCGGCACGTCGCAATAGTTCAACGATATCGACGATCAGCACCAGTGCGAGAAGGATCGCCAGAGCAGCCGCGATCCCAGTAAGGAACTGGCGTCCGAGATAGGCGAGCAGGGTAGGGGACAAGCGCATCAGGCGACGCCTGCATCCAAATGTCGTCGCGATCGCGCTCTTCGCATAGTCGTTAGAATGTAGATGCACAACACGAAGGGAACGATCAGGTTTGCATACATGAGAGCGACAAGTTCAGGGGCCTTGCTGACAACGGACGTGAAGCTAAGACCAAGGGTCTGAACAATTAAAGCACCGATGGCAGCGACCAAAATACGAACCCAGTCACGGCGACGGTTGTACTCGCCATATAGCAGGCTCGTCACGGCGATGAGGACGAATACCACAGCGTATAAGGGTGCCGTAAGTCGCTGATGCGCCTCCGCAAACATTTTGTCGGCGTTGGCGACATCGTCAGCTCCGGGCCCTGGGTTGAGGAGTTCGTCGAGATAGCGCTCGCTTGGTTCTCGCCAACGCGCTCCGGGTTCATCCGAGAATTGACCAAGGTCCAGCGTGTATCGATCGAAGAAGAGGAAAGAGACCTGATTATCTTTAGTGTCAAGTTCCTGCCGATTTCCTTTTACGAGAACGAAGCGGGGCCCGCTGTCGGTCTGCACCAGCGCCCCGCGCTCGGCCATCATAGTGGTTGGCTTGGTTGGATTACGTACATCGTGCACGAGGATTCCCGTGAGCTCGCCATTCGGCTCTCGCGCGCGAATAAAAACGGTAACCCCGTCGACAAGCGTGTTGAAAACACCTTCTTGCACGAGGACCGACGCGTAATTCGACCTGAACAAGAACTGCAAGTCCTTGAAGGTACGAAATCCAAGGGGCTGCAAGTATAGCGTGAGCGCATAACAAAGAACCGTCACACCGACCGATACGATAAGGGCCGGAGATGCGAGCGATCCCGGGCTCAAGCCGACCGCGCGCATAACGACGATCTCGCTGTCGGTCTTAAGACGATGGTAGATATAGACAGTGGCGGAGAACAACGAGATCGGTAGCAATAGGACCAGAATTTTGGGCAGGAGCAGCAGCGTCAGATAGAAAAAATCCCCTGCCGAAAGGCCTCTATTGATGATGAGATCAAGGAAGCGAAGACTCTGCGTAAGCCAAATCACGCCGGTCAGCGTGACCGTAACGAACACAGTCGGCCCGAGGAGTTGCCACAGGATATAGCGGGGAACGCCGCTCATCGCTCTATATTAGCCATCCAAGCAGAGAGGCGATACATATTGCTAACGCCCTTGAACGCCGCCTTTTGGCGATGGGCTTTTCTTTGTTCGTCACCGGGCTAAGATTGTTAAGCGATCGCCTCGGTACGCTGGCGCGGCGCCGCCTATCCAGGAAAATTGGGGGAAAAGATGAAGATTGAATTCACGGGAATCGTTACGCCGAGAAGTGGCGCGCTTGCTGTCGGTGTGAGCAAGGGCGGACGCTTGAGCGCTGCTGCAAAGAGTGCAGATAAACGGACCAAAGGCGCAATTACGCGAGCCCTCAAGGTCAGCCGATTCGACGGGAAGAAGGATCAATTTGAAGAGATCCTCGCGCCCAGCGGCGTCGGCGTGAGTCGCATAATTCTGTTTGGACTGGGCGATCCGAAGAAGCTCGATGAGACCACATTCGAAAACATCGGCGGGAGTTTGATTGGTCGGGCGAATAGCAAAGGTGACGGAACGCTTTCGATCGCGGTGGATGCAGAAGGCGGCGGCAAATTATCGATCGCCGAAGCGTCTGCCTCAGTCGCTCTGGGGGCTCGGCTCGGAAGTTATCGCTTCGACCGCTACCGGACGACCGAGAAGAAGGAAAATAAACCAAGCGTTCGAACATTGACGGTGATGAGCGGCGATGCCAACCGGGCTCGTCGAGAGTTCGCCCCGCTGGATCGGATTGCCGATGGGGTTATCCTAACTCGCGATTTGGTCTCCGAACCTGCCAATATTATCTATCCGGAGACACTGGCCCGGCAGGCGCGTCAACTAAGCAAGCTTGGACTCAAGGTCGAAGTCTTGGACAAAGCGCGGCTGAAACGCATTGGAATGCGCGCGTTACTTGGAGTCGCGCAGGGAAGCGCACGAGATCCGCGGGTTGTTATTTTGCGTTGGAACGGCGCACCCGGCTCTCAGAAAAAGCCAATTGCCTTCGTCGGCAAAGGCGTAACCTTCGATTCCGGCGGAATCTCCATTAAACCAAGTTCCGGCATGGAGGAGATGAAGTGGGACATGGGCGGCGCCGGAACGGTTGTCGGGCTGATGTGCGCGCTCGCTGGTCGGAAGGCAAAAGTCAATGCGATCGGCGCTGTTGGGTTGGTCGAAAACATGCCGTCATCGACCGCGCAGCGTCCGGGCGACGTCGTTAAGGCGCTATCCGGCAAATCGATCGAAGTGATTAATACCGACGCTGAAGGGCGCCTCGTGCTCGCCGATGTACTGTGGTACGTGCAAAATAGGTTTAAGCCGTCGGCGATGATTGACCTTGCCACGCTAACCGGGGCCATCATCGTGGCGCTCGGGCATTCCCATGCTGGTTTATTCAGCAACGACGACAAACTTTCGCAGCAGATAACCGACGCTGGGACCGCTGTTGGCGAGCCGGTCTGGCGAATGCCACTGCACGAGTCCTATGAGCCCGATATCAAATCGCAGATTGCCGATATCAAGAACGTTGGGGCGGGCCGAAGTGCCGGCAGCGTCACGGCCGCGTTGTTTTTGCAGCACTTCGTAAACGGCGTGCCGTGGGCACATCTCGACATTGCCGGTATGGCGTGGTGCTACAAGGCCACGTCGACGGTTCCAAAGGGTGGCTCCGGGTACGGCGTTCGACTGCTCGATCGGCTGGTTGCCGATAATTATGAAAGCGGACGCGCGCGTAAGAAGTAACAACCCTTGCGCCGAGTCCACACCCGTGACCGAAATCAGCTTCTACCATCTTGAGCACTCACCGCTCGAGCGGGCGTTGCCGAGGCTCCTGGAGAAAGTTCTTGAGAACGGCCTGCGAGCCCTCGTTGTAGCTGGCTCTGAGGAGCGAGTGGAGGCGCTCAATACGGTTTTGTGGACCTATCAGCAACGTTCGTTCCTTCCCCATGGAACGGCGAATGATGGCTTTGCAGCAGCGCAACCAATCTATCTTACGACCGAACAGGAGAATCCGAATGGCGCCTCGGTTCTGGTGCTGATCGATGGCTCGGATCATGATGATCTGGAATCATTCGATCGTTGCTTGTTTGTGTTCGATGGAAAAGACGCGGACGCCGTCGCCAGCGCGCGGGAAAGGTGGCGTGCGCGCAAGACGGCTGGTCACGAAGTTACTTATTGGCAGCAGACCCCGGAAGGCCGCTGGGAGCGCGCTGGCCAATAGCGTACCCGTATCCGAAACGCAGGTGATTGATAAGAGGTGGCAGACGCGCACGTTCTCGACTATAAACCGCGCCGCGCTCCTATAAAATTTTGACTCTGAGGCCCACCGATGGCTGTCGAACGCACCCTTTCAATTCTCAAACCGGACGCGACCCGCCGCAACATAACCGGCAAGGTAAATGCCCGGTTTGAAGACGCCGGGTTACGTATCGTCGCGCAGCGTCGTTTACGCCTGTCAGCGGAGCGCGCCCAAGAATTCTATGCTGTTCACAAAGAGCGACCATTCTATGCGGACCTTTGCGCATTCATGAGTAGCGGCCCGGTTGTCGTCCAAGTGTTGGAGGGCGAGAACGCCATCTTAAGAAACCGGGAAGTGATGGGGGCGACGAATCCTGAGGAAGCTGATCCTGGTACGATCCGCAAAGATTTCGCTGAATCGATCGAAGCCAACACGGTGCATGGGTCGGACTCGCCGAAAAACGCCACCGAGGAAATTGCATTCTTTTTCGGGATAGACGATATCGTCGGCTAGATAGCGCCGGCCCGACATTCAAAGCGCTGGGCTTACCAGTGCCTTGTCGATAAGGCTGGCGCCCTTGATCTCAACAACGTTGCCGCGTATCCGGGTGCGATTCTCGGCGATAAGCTTGAGTGCCTGCGGGAAGCAGACGTGTTCGGCTTTCAGCACACGCGTCGCCAGCTTATCGGCATCATCGTCCGGTAGAATGGGAACGGCGGCTTGGACAATGATGGGGCCACTGTCCATCTCGGGTCGAACATAATGAACGGTGCAGCCGCCAAACCGAACGCCGGCGTCGAGTGCTCGTTGATGAGTGTTTAGACCTGGGAAGGCGGGCAGCAAAGACGGGTGGATATTGATAAGCCGATCGTACCAATGATTTACGAATGTAGGGGTCAAGATCCGCATGAACCCCGCGAGACAGACGAAGGATACTGTGGCAGCCTCGAGAACTTTGGTTAGCTCAATTTCGAAGCTCACACGGTCGTCGAAGTCCTTGTGATTGATAATCTTTGTGGCGATTCCGCTCGTTTGAGCACGTTCGAGCCCCAAGGCGCCGGGTACATTCGAAACGACGAGAGAAATATCGGCAGGAAATGATGATGGCGCGCACGCGTCGATCAGAGCTTGGAGGTTGGTGCCACGGCCTGAAATTAGAACGCCGACCTTTAGGGCTGCCACGTTACAACCATTTCATGATGCCATTCTGGGCTATTTGCATCTGCTAAAATGAATATTGCGTGACCGTATCACTTATCGACACCCGTCTCTCTAAAGGTGTATCTGTGGCGCGGATCTTCTTAGGACAGGTCGTGTCCCAGGACGTGGTGTAGGAGTTGTTGGAGCCTCTGTTAGCTGTGGGTAGGCGGCTTGCCGTAGCGACCGCCGAGAGTCTGGCGTAGGCAAGCCGGCTATCCACAGCGGAGGCCATCGCGGTTCCGGTTTAGGGTTGGGCTAGTGCAAACCAACCTGACCCGAAGGAGAACCACGATGACCCAGGACATGATGACCCTGCGCGCGCTTTTGGAGAAGAGCTCCGATGCCGATCTGCTTCGCGAGATGATCGGCTTCACGGCCGAGCGGCTGATGGCACTGGAGGTCGAGGGCCTGACCGGCGCCGCTCACGGCGAGCGCTCGGCGGATCGTATCACCCACCGCAACGGCTACCGCGACCGGTCCTGGGAGACGCGGGCCGGCACGGTCGAGCTGAAGATCCCGAAGCTGAGGAAGGGGAGCTACTTCCCGGGCTTCCTGGAGCCGCGGCGGATGGCCGAGAAGGCGCTGGCTGCGGTGATCCAGGAGGCCTACATCCAGGGCGTGTCGACCCGCTCGGTCGACGACCTGGTGCAGGCCATGGGCATGTCGGGCGTCTCCAAGAGCCAGGTCTCCAGGCTGTGCGGCGAGATCGACGATAAGGTCAACGGCTTCCTCGATCGATCGCTGGAGGGCGACTGGCCCTATCTGTGGCTCGACGCAACCTATGTAAAGGTGCGCGAGGCCGGGCGCATCGTCTCGGTCGCGGTGACCGTGGCTGTGGCCGTCAACGACCAGGGCCGCCGCGAGGTCCTGGGCATGGCGATCGGCGCGTCTGAGGCCGAGGCCTTCTGGACCGAGTTCCTGCGCTCGCTGGCCCGGCGCGGGCTGCGCGGCGTGAAGCTGGTGATCTCCGACGACCACAAGGGCCTGAAGGCCGCCGCGACCCGGATCCTCGGCGCCACATGGCAGCGCTGCCGCGTGCACTTCGCCCGCAACCTGCTGGCCCATGCCGGCCGCCAGGGCCGGCGCGTCGTCTCCGCCTTCGTCGCCACCGCCTTCGCCCAGGAGGACGCCGACAGCGCGAAGGTCCAGTGGCGCCAGGTCGCCGACCAGCTCAGGCTCAAGGTGCCCAAGCTGGCAGTTCTCATGGACGAAGCCGAGCACGACGTCCTCGCCTACATGAGCTTCCCCAGGGAGCACCGCCAGAAATTGCACTCCACAAACCCGATCGAACGGCTCCATGCCGAGGTCAAGCGTCGCACCAACGTCGTCGGTATCTTTCCCAACGAAGCCGCCATCACACGGCTCGTCGGCGCCATCCTTCTCGAGCAGAACGACGAGTGGGCCGTCTCAAGGAGATACATGACGCTGGAATCCATCGCTCCGCTGAGCGATGATGTCCCCATCACGCTGCCCACCGTGGCAGCCTGAACGTCCCGGCCCTACCCGCCGGGAGCAGCGTAGAGCGCAACGCTCTTACACCACTCCGCGGGACACGATCTTAGGACATCGCTATTATACCGAGCCAGACATCGCGGATAACGCCACCACAATTGAGCGCTGCTGCCTTGCAATATTCGCGACACGCGCAGTGATCACGCGCCTTTCAATACTGTTTGGACTGCTGTTGTTTGCTGCGTCACAACATGCAGCAACCGCTTCTGGGGACGTCTATGCAGTCGAAAATGTCGCGGTTGACCAAACCGCGGAGACCGCGGCAGCGGCACGCGATGTTGCGTTGGCAGGTGGTCAGCAACGCGCACTTCGACGTTTGCTCGAACGGCTAACCTTAGCAGCCGATCATCAACGACTGCCGAACGTTGCTAAAAATGCGATTGCCGAACTGGTCAAGGGTATCGAAGTCTCTAAGGAGAAGACGTCGCCAACGCGCTACATCGCAACCCTCGGCGTGACTTTTAAGAAAGGGCGCATTCGTAGTTTGCTGCGTGGGCACGGCGTTTCCTTTTCCGAGACTCGCGCGAAGCCGTTGCTGCTATTGCCGGTCTTTCGCGCCGCGGGTGCGGTGCGTTTGTGGCAGGATCCGAATCCCTGGCGCGATGCTTGGTCAAACCTGACCGTCAGTTCGGATGCGCCAGTGCCAGTCGTCGTTCCGGCCGGAGAACTCGCAGATGTTGCTGCGATCAGCGCAACACAAGCCCTAGCCGGGGATAAGCGGCGCCTCGACGTCATCGCAGATCGCTATGGCGTTGGCGATACTCTGGTCGCATTTGCCGAGCTCGACGTTGATCTCGCCACGCGCGCAAAACGATTGCAGGTTTCGTTGCGCCACCACGGTCCGACCGGCACGAATTTGATCGTGCAGAGTTTCTCCAGTGCCGGACAAGAGACTGAGTCTGCATTGATAACCCGGGCAATTACCGGCATCGCCGGGGGGATCCAGGAACGGTGGAAAGAAGACACTCTCATTCGCTTCGACGAGGAACGAAGCCTAAGCGCCAGTGTCCCCTTGCGCGGATTACGGGATTGGATTGTGGTGCGTAAACGACTTGCCGACAACAGCTTGGTTCAACGTATCGACCTCACGTCGCTGTCCGTTGCGAGTGCTCGCGTTGTGCTGCACTACTGGGGTGACATCGAGCGGCTTGCGATCGCTCTCGCACAAGGCAATCTTAAGCTCGAAAAAGATATCAACGGGTTTTGGACGGTGGTCCGTATCGATGGGACCTAGGTCGGTGTACGCTGGATGAATATCCCCAACTCAATTAGCCTCGGTCGGCTCTTTGCTGTTCCAGTGACGATTTGGTTGATCATTGCAGGTCAGATACAAGGCGCATTTTGGGTTTTTGTCGCGGCCGGAGTTTCAGATGCCGTCGACGGCTTCGTCGCGAAGCGGTTTGGTCGCAGGACCGAGCTCGGACGCTACCTTGATCCGCTCGCGGACAAAACGCTTCTTGTCAGTATCTATATTACGCTCGGCATGCAGGGCCATTTACCAGCCTGGCTGGTCTTACTTGTCGTTACACGCGATCTCCTCATAGTCGGCGGGGCCCTTCTCTCGGCGTTGTTGTCGCAGCCGCTATCCTTGCAACCGGCGCCGATCAGCAAAGCGAACACCGCCGCGCAGATAGCGCTTGCCGCTTTCGTTCTTGGCCAAATCGGCTTTGCTGTGCCGATGGAAGAGATTACCCAGGGCGCGATCTACGTGGTCGCGATCACCACTGGAGTGTCCGGTGCGAACTACCTCGGCGCCTGGCTGCGGCGCAGCAACCATGTTGAGAGGGAAACCTCTCTTTGACATTTGCAGCGATGGTCGAACCGGTCCGGTTTGGCGCAACCGACAACACCAGCGGCGTACGGTGACCACCCGGCAGTTTGCCCTTGATTTCGAACATCGGCCGGCCCTCGGTGATGATGATTTCGTCGTTACAGGTGCCAACCGCGACGCTGTTGCATGGATTGACCGTTGGCCCAACTGGCCGTCGGTCGGGACGGTTATCGTCGGGCCCCCCGGATCGGGCAAGACACATCTAACCAGCGTTTGGAAGGCGCGCTCCGATGCTGGGCAAATTGACCTGGAGGCGCTCGAAAAGAATCCGACTGACGCGTTCCTGGGTGCGGAACGCGCCATGGTGGTTGAGGGATTAGACCAGGAGGTCACCAAGCAAGCCGAAACCCAACTGCTCCACTTATTCAACGTGCTCGCCGAACGCGGGGGATCCATGTTGCTGACTGCTCGATCAGCCCCAGCTCAGTTGCAGCTGTCGCTGGCCGATCTCGCCTCGCGCATACGCTCGCTACCTGTTATCACGATGCAACAACCTGACGACGCGCTGCTCGGCGCAGTCTTACGCAAGCTATTCGCTGATCGACAGATGTTGGTTGGGCACGAGGTGATTCGTTACTTATTGCGTCACGGCGAGAGGTCATTCGCAGCCGCGCGGCGGCACGTCGATACGCTTGACCGAGCTGCGCTCGAGCGCAAGCGTGAGGTGACGGTCTCCTTTGCCAGGGAAATCATCGAAGAGGTATAAAGTTTGAGTGCTTGCAAGTCCGTAACATTAGGTTAACATTTGCCTGTATATATCTGTATTATAACGATAATAACGAACAAGGACTGAGGACTAACAAGTGAGAACGCAGCCGGAAGGCAATGTCGCTGCTGTGACGCCTGCGAGTGGCGAAAGCTCGTCCATTGCGCCGACGTCGAACGCGCGTTTCATCAATCGTGAGTTAGCGTGGCTTGCGTTTAATGAGCGCGTGCTCGAAGAGGCCAGCAATCAGCGCCATCCGATTTTTGAACGTTTGCGATTCCTCGCAATCTCGGCGATTAACCTGGATGAATTCTACATGGTTCGGATTGCGGGACTCCGCGGCCAGGTACAAGCCGGGGTTCCGCATCGAAGCTTCGATGGATTAGCGCCTGATGAGCAGCTCACGCGTGTGGTTAAAGCCGCCACGACGCTTATCGAGCGTCAAGAGGAGGCTTGGCGCAATCTGAGGCAAGAACTGGCGGACGCTGGGATCAATGTGATCTACCCGACCGACATGGATGATTCAGAGCGCGACTGGTTAGAACAGCACTTCCTAACGCATATCTTTCCCGTACTGACCCCGTTTGCAATCGATCCGGCCCATCCATTTCCGTTTATTCCTAACTTTGGGTTTGGTGTCGTGCTGGAACTTGCGCATCGTGAAGACGCGACGTTACGAAACGCATTGGTCCGCGTGCCCGCCCAAATTGGACGCTTCGTCAGGCTTCCTGGCAACGGTGACCGGTTCATAACGATAGAGAACACAATTGAGCTGTTTTTTGACAAACTTTTTCCGAACTATCGGGTCGTTTCACGCGGCTTGTTTCGAATTATCCGCGACAGTGACCTCGAAATTGAGGAAGAGGCAGACGATCTCGTCCAGCTGTTCGAAACCGCGCTCAAACGCCGCCGTCGTGGCAGCGTAATCCGCCTCAAATTCGATGTGGCGACTCCCAAACACCTTCAGCAATTCGTCATCGACAACCTGGAAGCCGAGGACGCAAATGTTCTTGTCGTGGATGGACTGCTCGGTCTGTCCGAAACCGATCAATTAATCGACAACCGAAGCGCCGACCTTGTGTTTCCCTCGTACATACCGCGATTTCCCGAGCGAATCCGAGATTACGGGGGGGACTGCTTTGCCGCTATCGGCGTCAAGGACATTATTATTCACCATCCGTATGAGAGCTTCGACGTCGTTGTTCAGTTCATTCGGCAGGCGACCAACGATCCTGACGTTGTAGCGATTAAGCAGACCCTCTATCGCACCAGCGACGATTCACCAATCGTTGAAGCGTTGATCGAAGCGGCTGAAGCTGGCAAATCGGTGACCGCGCTCGTCGAACTCAAAGCTCGTTTTGACGAAGAAGCGAACATTCGGTGGGCCCGTGATATGGAGCGCGCCGGAGTCCAGGTCGTGTTCGGGTTCATTCACTTAAAGACCCACGCCAAAGTATCACTGGTGGTTCGTCGCGAGGGTGGAGAATTACGCAGCTACAGTCATTTCGGAACCGGCAATTACCACCCTGTCACAGCCAAGAGTTATACAGATTTATCATTCTTTACCGCCAATCCGGCGTTGTGTCGTGACGCGATGCTGCTCTTCAACTTCCTCACCGGTTACGCCCAGCCAGACCACTTTGAAAAAATATCCGTTTCGCCTCTTAATCTGCGCGATACGATTATTGAACTTATCGATAACGAGATCGACCATGCAAAGGCCGGCCGGCCCGCAGCAATATGGGCCAAGCTTAACGCTTTGGTAGATCCCGAGACGATCGACGCGCTGTACCGCGCGTCGCAAGCTGGAGTCGATATCGAACTCGTGGTGCGCGGTGTTTGCTGCCTACGTCCGGGCGTTCCCGAATTGTCCGAAACGATCCGCGTCAAAAGCATCGTCGGGCGGTTTCTCGAGCACTCTCGCATCGTTTGCTTTGGCGCTGGGCATGGTTTGCCCTCGCCCGAGGCCAAGGTCTTCATCACGTCGGCGGATTGGATGCCGAGAAACTTTGACCATAGGGTTGAGGTCCTCATTCCGATCGAGAACCCCACCGTCCATGAACAGGTACTTGATCAGATCATGGTTACAAATCTTAGGGACGTACAGCAGACTTGGTCCATGAATCGCGATGGAACCTATACCCGTGGGCATTTGTCAAAGGATGGCTTCGATGCCTTCGAATATTTCATGACCAACCCGAGCCTTTCGGGCCGCGGTAAAGCGTTGCGCGAATCTGGTCCGCCTAAAATAGTTCATCTCGACCACTAACAATCGTGACGCTGGCTTCGCCAAACGTCTCATCGGCCGCACGGGAAGTCGGCCAGGCTTATGTCGGCGTTATTGACATCGGGTCTAATTCCATCCGCCTGGTGGTCTATGATGGGCTGACACGTGCGCCAATGCCCGTATTCAACGAGCGTGTTTTATGCGGACTAGGGCGCCTGATTTCAACCACCGGTCGACTCGACCCAGACGGAATTGACATCGCGTTTCGTACTCTGCGCCGCTTCCAAACCATTGCCAGTGATCTCGGAGCCGAGCTAATCGATACGGTCGCCACTGCGGCCGTACGCGACGCCGTGGATGGCGCTGATTTTGAAGCACGACTGAAAAACGATCTTGGGTTACCCGTTCGAGTCCTGAGCGGCAGCGACGAAGCGCGCTTGTCGGCCCTCGGGGTGGTCTGCGGGAACCCCGGTGCGGACGGTGTGATGGGGGATCTCGGTGGTGGTAGCCTAGAGCTGGTCGAGCTCGATCACGGCGAACCCAAGCGCAGCGTGACACTGCCTTTGGGATCTCTGCGGCTGGGATCCCTGCGGGGGCGAAAACTGAAGCGCGAGATTGATACCGCCCTTTCTGAGATTGATTGGTTGGAGAGTCGGGCCGATCGCGTGTTGTTTGCTGTTGGCGGGAGCTGGCGGTCCCTGGCGCGGCTGCATATCGCACAAAACCAATACCCCATTAGCATCGTCCATAACTACGTCATGAGCAGAGCGACGGGGGAGCAACTTGCCGGATTGATCGCAAAGATGAGCCATGAGTCTCTTGCTGGGATCACAGGCGTGCCCAGACGACGTATCGAAAGCCTGCCCACGACGGCAATGACGCTACTCCGATTGCTGCGCCTGATTCGACCTCGCGAGGTTATCTTCTCCGCATTTGGCCTGCGCGAAGGGCTTCTTTTCGAACGCCTGTCAAAAGATGTGCGCTTGCAGGATCCGCTACTGGTCGGCTGCTACCAGCTCATCGCAAGAGATGGCCGAGGGTTCGATGATGGTGAAGCCATGTGGAACTGGTTGCGACCCGTGTTCGGCGACGTCGCGGGGGAAAAATCACGACTCTGCCGAGCCGCTTGTACATTACGCGACGTCGCCTCGCGGACTCATGCCGACTACCGTGCCGACGAGGCCCTAACTCATGTAATTCGGGCACCGTTCACGGGAGTCGATCACCCTGGTCGAATATTTCTCGGGTTGGCCTTATTTGTTCGTTACGGCGGCGAGCTCGGAGACAACTTGTCAATCCCGTACCATCGCTTAATCGATGAGCAGGCATCGAACGATGCTCTCGTCCTTGGAGCGGGACTGCGGTTAGCTTCAACCCTCGCAGCTGATGGAAATCATCTGATAGGAGTCGGGAGTCTCCATATGGGCAGCGACAAAATTGTTTTAGCGCTTAGCCAAAAAGGCCGCTCGCTCTATAGCGACCTCGTTAATCGTCGCTTGGAGGCGTTGGCCCGCGCGGTTGGCCGTCGCGCGGAAGTCGCGGACGAAGAACTTCGAGCAACCTGAGGCTCTGGTCGGCGCCGCTTGACTAGGAGGGTGTGCTCACGAGCGTGAGGCGTCCGCCATCGACTGCGAGTGCGAGTTCACCCCGTTTTAGGGCGAGCGCATCCTCTCCGAACAGCTCCCGTCGCCATCCGTGCAGCGCGGGAACATTCACTTCGCCATTGGCCAGAGCGATGCGCTCTAAGTCCTCGGCGCTGGCAATGAGTTTTTGGGCGACGTCGTGGTGGTCGCTCTTCATTTTCAGCAGCACACGAAGCAATTCGACCAGCGGCCCCGCCCCGCGCGGTAGTGGTTTGCGGGTATCGGCCTGTGGAAAATCGTCGTCACTAACGGCCGCTCCTCGATCGACTGCCGCGAGGATCGCCTGCGCCTCAGGGCGTTCGGCATAGTTCTTAGGAAATGAACGCACCCGTTTGAGGTCGTCGATGCTGTGTGGCGCGTCAGCCGCGACGGCCAGAAGAACTTCGTCACGCAGTACGCGATTTCTCGGTTTGTCCCGCTGTTGGGCTTCGAGATCACGCCAAGCTGCAAGTTCCCTCAATAGAGCAAGGAATCGGCCTCCCCGATTGCGAGTCTTGATGCGCCGCCAGGCATCTTCTGGATGTGCAGCATAGGTTTCTGGATCGGCAAGAACCGCCATTTCTTCATCAAGCCAGCGCTCCCGCCCAGAACCTTTCAAACGAGAGCGCAGCTTTTCGTATACCAGGCATAAATGAGTTACGTCTGACAGCGCATAATCAATCTGGCGTGGGCTGAGGGGACGGCGCGCCCAGTCGGTAAATTGGGAGGATTTGTCTATCTTGGCTCCGGCCAGCTTGCCGGCAAGTTTTTCGTATCCGACAGAGTCGCCAAAGCCGCACACCATGGCGGCGATTTGGGTATCAAAGAGTGGTGCCGGCACAATGCCGCGATCGTGGTGGAAGATTTCGAGGTCCTGACGGGCGGCATGAAATACTTTTACAATTTTCGGCACAGCCAGCAGATCGTAGAAAGGTGTGAGGTCAATACCTTCTGCGAGAGGATCAATCGCCGCCGCTTCTTGCCCCGCGGCAACTTGGATCAGGCACAATCGCGACCAATACGTGCTCTCACGCATGAACTCGGTATCGACCGTAATATAAGGTTGCCCGGCTAAACGCTCACACAATGCGGCGAGCGCGTCGGTGTTCTCGATAATTGGCATCGTCGCTGTCTATACACGAAGCGAGCATGGTCGGGCTATTCCCGTGCTTGACAATACAACCCGAACATGCGGTTTTTCGCGCCGCCGATCCTGGGCGGATGTTCAGGGGCCCATTCCGATTGGTCCGGGTCTTATCAATCGTTAGACGATCAATCTGCCCAACGCCGAGCCGCGAGGAGCGAGCCATGCATGCCTATCGAACGCACACCTGTGGCGAATTGCGCCGTGATCATGTCGGCCAAACGATCCGGCTGTCCGGTTGGGTTCATCGTAAGCGCGACCACGGCAATCTGCTGTTTGTCGATCTACGGGATCACTACGGAATTACTCAATGTGTCGTGGAATCAGGCGAAGATGGGTTCGCAACAGTCGAGGGCGTGCGATCGGAAAGCGTGATCACGGTCACCGGTCGAATCGTCGAGCGGAGCGAGGACACGGTCAACAAGGCTATCCCGACCGGTGAAGTTGAGCTCCGGATCGAGGAACTTGCGATTCAATCGGAAGCTGCCGAGTTGCCGATGCCGGTTTTTGGTGAACAGGAATATCCAGAAGAGACCAGGCTTCGATACCGTTTCATTGATCTCAGACGCGAGCAAATGCATCGCAATATCATGCTTCGCGGTTCGGTAATTGCGAGTATTCGCCGGCGTATGCTTGAGCAAGGGTTCATGGAGTTCCAAACGCCGATTCTAACGGCCAGCTCACCAGAAGGCGCACGCGATTTCCTGGTGCCGAGCCGCCTCCATCCCGGCACGTTCTACGCCCTGCCGCAAGCGCCTCAACAATTCAAGCAACTCATTATGATTGCGGGCTTCGATCGCTACTTTCAGATCGCGCCGTGCTTTCGCGACGAAGACGCCCGTGCCGATCGCTCGCCCGGCGAGTTCTATCAACTCGATCTTGAGATGTCTTTTGTGACCCAAGAGGACGTTTTCAGCGCGGTTGAGCCGGTATTGCACGGCGTTTTTGAGGAATTCGCCGACCGGCCGGTTTCACCACTACCGTTCCCGCGCATTCCCTACGATGAGGCGATCCTGAAATACGGTAGCGACAAACCGGACCTCGGCAATCCATTGGAAATAAGCGATGTCACGGATGTTTTTGCGGGCTCGAATTTCAAAATCTTTGCCAAGGCTGTCGCCGGGGGGGCGGTCGTCCGGGCGATTCCGGCGCCCGGCGGCGCCGGCAAACCTCGTTCGTTCTTCGACAAAATGAACGATTGGGCTCGCGAGGAGGGCGCAGCAGGCCTCGGCTATATCATCTTCGATGGCGACGAAGCGAAGGGACCGATTGCTAAGCAACTTGATACTGAGCGGTTGGCACGGATCCAGAGCGAAACTGGCGTTGCGAGCGGTGATGCGGTTTTCTTCGCTAGTGCCAAGGCACCCGCAGCGGCCGAATTGGCGGGCAAGGCGCGTACCAGAATAGCCGAGGAACTCGAGCTAATCGACCATTCGCAGTTTCATTTCTGCTGGGTGATTGATTTTCCAATGTATGAGATCGACGAGACCACTGGAAAAATTGGCTTCAGTCACAACCCATTCTCAATGCCGCAAGGCGGCCTGGATGCTCTGGAGTCGGAGGATCCGCTCACGATCAAAAGCTATCAGTACGACATTGTATGCAACGGCGTGGAACTCTCCAGCGGTGCGATTCGGAACCATTTGCCTGAGATAATGTTCAAAGCGTTCGAGATCGCCGGCTATTCGCGCGAAGATGTCGAAGGCAAGTTCTCTGGCATGTTGCACGGTTTAAGTTATGGGGCGCCCCCCCACGGCGGCCTTGCTCCTGGCATTGATCGGATCGTAATGCTAATCGCGAATGAGCCCAACATTCGCGAGGTCATTTTGTTTCCGATGAACCAGCGAGCCGAGGATCTAATGATGGGTGCGCCATCGGCGGCGGACATGAACCACCTGCGCGAACTTCATTTAAGGCTGGTCGCGCCGGACGCGCCAAAGGCAGCTGATTAGCGCTAATCCTAGGGACGCTGTGCGCGGCCAGTGTCCTCGTCATCGCTGCGAAATAACGGCAGCGATCCTGGGCTACCCGACAAGTCACCCGAACATTCTTCTTGCATAACAGAAAAAAGCGCTGTATTTCAACGCCCTCTTGGTGGTTCCTCACACCAAAAAAGAGGGGCGCCGAAGCGCCCCTAGTTTAGCAGGGAGGACTACCAATGCTTACTAAGCGTTACTCATCGCAAGCGCTTACGAACAGCCGCTGGTTGAGCCGCATGTCCCGCACTTGAGGCATGTGCCGTTACGAACCAACGTAAAGTTGCCACACTCGTTGCAAGCGTCGCCCTCGTAGCCTTTCATGACACCAAAAAAGCCGCGCTTCTAGTTTAGCGACTACCAATGACTAAGCGTTACTCATCGCAAGCGCTTACGAACAGCCGCTGGTTGAGCCGCATGTCCCGCACTTGAGGCATGTGCCGTTACGAACCAACGTAAAGTTGCCACACTCGTTGCAAGCGTCGCCCTCGTAGCCTTTCATCCGCGCTTCGCGGATGCGTACAGCCACACTGTCGCTCGCGCCGACGGCTGCTGCCGTGACAACAGCTGCCGCCGCGCCACCGCCCGCTTCAGAAGCGACGGTGGCGGCCACAGCCTCGGCCGTAGCCGAAGCGGTGGTTCCTGTGGCGGCGAGGCTATCCCCGTTCACCACATATAGGTTTGTTCGCATGTATCCTTTGCTGGCGACGTCCATCATAGCGGCGAACGAATCGCCCTCGCTTTCCGAGACCGACCGGCCGACCGTGCTTTCCTCGATGCCGGTGCCGAGCGCATCGTGCCGGAGGTCGTCGGGCTCGACGTGGGAAAGATCGTTGCGTCCGAGATACGAAACGGCGAGCTCTCGGAATAGGTAGTCGAGTACCGATGTCGCCATCTTGATCGCTTCATTGCCTTCAACCATTCCGGCCGGTTCAAACCGCGTAAACGTATAGGCCTCGACATATTCCTCCAGCGGAACGCCGTATTGCAGACCCAGGCTGATGGAGATCGCAAAACTATCCATCAGGCTCCGGAAAGCAGATCCTTCCTTGTGCATATCAATGAAGATTTCGCCGAGGTGGCCGTTTTCGAACTCGCCAGTCCGCAGATACACCTTATGCCCGCCCACGACGGCTTTTTGAGTGTAGCCTTTGCGCCGTTGCGGTAGTCGCCGTCGGACCCCGCGTTCGGCGAGCTCGCGTGCCAATGCGGTCGCGAGAACCTGCGCCTTGGTCGTCGCTGGGGCTTCGTACAATTCCTCCATGTCGAGATCGTCGTCATCATCGATCTTGAGCGCCGCCAGCGGCTGCGAAAGCTTCGATCCGTCGCGATAGAGTGCGATCGCCTTAAGCCCCAAGCTCCACGCCAGCAGATAAGCGCTCTTGCAATCCTCGACCGTTGCCTTGTTCGCCATGTTGATCGTTTTGGAGATGGCGCCGGAGATATAGGGCTGCGCCGCCGCCATCATGCGAATGTGGCTTTCGGTTGAAAGATAGCGGGTGCCATTGCGACCGCACGCCGTCGCACAATCGAATACCGCGAGGTGCTCATCTTTGAGGTGGGGCGCACCCTCAAGCGTCATCGCGCCGCAGCAGTAAAGATTAGCCGCCTCAATATCGGCCTTGGAAAATCCCAATGTGCTGAGGAGGTCAAAACCGGGGTCTTCCAGATCCTCTGGACTTAGGCCGAGATTGTTGACGCAAAATTCTTCGCCGAGGGTCCATTTGTTGAATGCGTATTTGATATCAAATGCGCTTTTTAAGGCTTCATCGAGTTTGCTTAGGGCATCCTCGGTAAACCCGCGCTCGACCAGGGCTTCGTAGTCGAGGTTCGGCGCATCTTCCAGGCTTCCACGCCCCAATGTGTAGCGCGCGATATCGCGAATTTGATTGCTGTCGTACCCAAGCCGCTCGAGTGCCTCGGGAACGGTACGATTGATGATGCGGAAATAACCACCGCCGGCGAGCTTCTTAAACTTGACCAGCGCAAAATCGGGTTCGATGCCGGTGGTGTCGCAGTCCATGACCAGACCGATTGTCCCGGTCGGTGCGACCACGGTGGTTTGCGCGTTGCGGTAGCCGTGTTTTTCGCCTTCTGTTACCGCAAGATCCCAGGCGCGCGCAGCGGCTGCTGTCAGCGCCGGATCAGGGCAGGCCATCGGGTCCAGTGGAACCGGGTCGACGGCGAGTCCTTCATAGCTATCACCGTGTCCATAGGACGCTCGGCGATGATTCCGCATCACGCGAAGCATGGAGTCGCGGTTTTCGTCGAAGCCCGGAAATGGTCCAAGTTCGGCCGCCATCTCAGCGGATGTTGCGTAGCTGGTGCCGCACATGATCGCCGTGATCGCACCGCACATTGCACGGCCTTCGGCGCTGTCGTAAGGAATCCCCGACGCCATTAGCAATGCGCCAATGTTGGCGTAACCCAATCCCAGGGTTCGGTATTGGTATGACAACTCAGCGATTCGGCGCGACGGGAACTGGGCCATCAGCACCGATATCTCCAGGACCACGGTCCAGATTCGAACCGCGTGTTCAAATGCCGCGACATCGAAACTGCTATCAGGACGACGATAGGTCATAAGGTTTAACGATGCGAGATTGCACGCCGTATCGTCGAGAAACATGTACTCCGAGCAGGGGTTCGACGCTCGGATTTCGCCACCGGCGGGACACGTGTGCCAGTCGTTAATCGTCGTGTGGTATTGAATGCCGGGATCAGCCGACGCCCACGCGGCATAGCCAATCTGATCCCACAATTCGGCGGCCTTTACCCGTTTCGAGATTTCACCATCGGTACGACGTATTAATTCCCACTCACCATCATCGAGAACGGCGGTAACGAATTCATTGGTGACACGCACCGAATTGTTCGCGTTCTGACCAGCAACGGTTAAGTAGGCGTCGCCGTCCCAATCAATGTCGTAGGTCGGGAAAACGATTTCCTCATAGCCCTGCTGGGCGAATTGAATGACCCGCTGGATGTAATTTTCGGGGATCATCGCTTGCCGCGCTTTGCGGATCGCTTTCTTTAACTCTGGATTATCAGAAGGCGTGAAGCGCGAGGGACCCTCAAGCGCGTGACAAGCCCGAATTACCACGTTGAGATGCTTGTCGCATAGCTTTGAACCGGAGACGAGCGCGGCAACCTTTTGTTCCTCGATCGTCTTCCAACTGATGAAATCCTCGATGTCGGGATGGTCAATATCGACAACGACCATCTTAGCGGCACGACGTGTGGTCCCGCCTGACTTGATCGCGCCAGCTGCGCGGTCGCCAATCTTTAGAAAACTCATCAATCCGGATGATTTGCCGCCGCCAGATAAATTCTCGCCGCCGCCGCGCAAGTTCGAGAAATTTGAACCGGTACCGGAGCCGTACTTGAACAGGCGGGCTTCACGCACCCAAAGGTCCATAATTCCGCCTTCGTTCACGAGATCATCGGCAACGCTTTGAATGAAGCAGGCGTGTGGCTGGGGATGTTCGTAGGCGCTCTCAGAGCTGACGAGCTCACCGGACTCGAAGTCTACGTAGTGGTGGCCTTGGGCTGGTCCATCAATGCCATACGCCCAGTGGAGGCCGGTGTTAAACCATTGCGGGGAATTGGGGGCGCCCATCTGGCGTGCCAGCATGAAGCACATCTCGTCGTAGAACGTGCGGGCATCAGCTTCGCCATCAAAGTAGCCGCCTTTCCAACCCCAGTAGGCCCAGGTTCCGGCGAGACGGTTGAAAACCTGGGTGGCCGAGGTTTCACCAACCGTGCGTTCGTTCTCGGATAATCCGTCGAGCGCCGCCTGATCCGGAATGCTGCGCCACAGCCACGACGGGATGTCGTTTTCCTCGACCCGTTTGAGGCGCGCGGGAACACCGGCTTTACGGAAGTATTTCTGGGCCAAGATGTCACAAGCAACTTGTGACCAACTGCTTGGCACCTCTATTTCGCTCATTGAAAATACGACTGAGCCGTTTGGGTTCCGAATTTCGCTCGTGGTACGGCGAAACTCGATGCTTTCGTACGGTGATTGGCTTTCAACCGTGAAACGACGCTCAATACGCATCTAAGCCCCCAACTACCTATTAGCCTCCGCCGCGACCCCTTGGTGGCAATTACCACTCGCAGCAGGTCACCAGTTCTATATCTTGAGGTTCCCCCACCGCAGGGCCCAATATCTAGACATCATGAACTGGTGGCGTCAACAAAATTTTGTGACGAAAGTATGACAACCTACAACATCTAGTAGTAACGTCGATAAGGCATTGCGCGTATTTTCATTTGAATCAATGATTTGGAGCCTAGGCCTTTGATAGAATGTTAAGGCAGGTCGAAAGGCAGCGGCCAAAGATCGCTTGATGTCGGCGCTGATTGCGTGGTTTGCCGGCCTGGACGATCGACATCTCGAGTGCGATAGTCGCGCCAAATGCGGGTATGACCCTCCCAACTGATCAGCTTGCAGCGAGTGAGATAGTTGTCATGGGCTTGTTGAGCCAAATATTTACCTGGTGGAACGGCGATACCCCGTGGACCCGATTTTTTACGTGGCGGCACGGCGAAAAGGTCGGCACCGATCAATTTGGCAACCGCTACTTCAAGGAAAAAAACGGGCCCCGACGCTGGGTGCTGTATGACGGCGAAGCCGAAGCATCGAGCGTGCCGCCGCTGTGGAATGGGTGGCTTCATCACACGATCGATGCGGCACCGATCGGGTCGCAACCGAGCCACGAATGGGAGAAAGAACACCACCCCAATCCAACCGGTACGGCAGCGGCCTATCGTCCGCCCGGCGATATTACCGGCACGGGACAGCGCGATCGGGCAACCGGCGACTACGAGCCGTGGCGGCCGGCCTGAGCGCAAGATAACGACGAAAGGCTGATCAACATGCGCGGCAATGTGGTTGAAGCTCTACTCGGCGCGGTGGTCTTGGTGGTTGCTGGCGGTTTTCTTTTATTCGCTTACTCGGCCACCGACGTCGCGGCCGTCGCCGGCTATGAGGTCAGTGCGAAGTTCGATCGTGTTGATGGCTTGGTGGTTGGCGGCGATGTTCGGCTTGGGGGGATCAAAGTCGGCACGATTGTTGGGGCGGAACTTGAACCGGATACTTATTTGGCGGTCGTTCGGATGACCATCGACCCGTCGATCAAGCTGCCGGTGGATTCATCGGCGGAGATCATTAGCGATGGTCTTCTCGGCAGCAGATATTTGGCGCTGGTCCCCGGTGGCGAAGAGGACGTATTGGAAGTTGGTGGCGAAATCCGCTTCACACAGTCGCCGGTGAGCCTGGAGAATCTAATCGGTCAGTTGATCTTCAGCCAAGGCGAATCAAAAGAATAGTAAATCGCGTCACGTGACGGGCAGTCCCACTCAGAGTTGGTCGGCCGATCTGTACGCGCGCCATGCGTCCTTCGTCCCCCATCAGGGGGCGGCGTGGGTCGACGGGCTTGGGCCTCTTGATGGGCTCGATCTGCTTGATCTCGGCTGTGGTGACGGCGTTTTGTCGCGACGTTTGGTGGAGCGCGGCGCCCGGGTTGTCGCCGTTGATGCAAGCCCGGAACTGATTGCAGCGGCCAAGAAAAATGGACTGGATGCGCACGTGGCTGATGGTCGCGAACTCTCGTTCGACCACGAGTTCGATATGGTGTTCTCCCACGCTGCACTCCACTGGATGAAGCCGCCGCAGCCGGTTTTGCGAGGGGTAAGAAACGCGCTGAGGGCTGGCGGACGTTTTGTTGCGGATATGGGGGGTGCTGGAAATGTTGCCTTTGAGGCGGCTGCGCTCGAAGCCGCGCTTGATCGTCGTGGGCTTGATGGGAAGGCGGCCAACCCATGGTATTTTCCGGAAACGGAGGGGTACCGCCAGCTCCTCGAGGAGGCGGGTTTTGTGGTTGATGCGATCGAATCGTTTGAGCGCCCGACATCGATCGATAGCGATATCGGGGGCTGGCTTGCGACCTTTGCAGAAACTTTTTTACGGCAGGTTGATAGTGCCGAACGCGCTGTCGTCATTAGAGAAGTTGCAGATTCCTTGCGCCCACACTTGAGCGACGGCGCCGATAACTGGACGCTCGAATATGTCCGCCTGCGGTTTGCCGCCCATGTTGATTGAGAAGTGTGGCTGGTCGTTATCGGCTCTTTGTGTCACCGGCCTGCTTAGCTTCCACGCTGTACTCGCACAGGCCGAACGGGCTGCCATTCTACAGGGGCTCGACAAGGTCACAGCGCGGATCTCCACCATTAGCGCGCCAATCGATCATCCTGTTCGCTTCGGCGCGTTACAGATTACGGCGCGCTATTGCCGAACCCGGCCACCAGAAGAAACCCCGGAGACGTCGGTGTTTCTGGAGATCCTTGAACTCAAGACTGGCGAGCCGGCCGTGCGCGTGTTTGGCGGTTGGATGTTCGCATCGAGTCCGGCCCTGAATGCACTTGAGCATCCGGTTTATGATTTGCGCGTGATTGCTTGTAAGACCGTGACTCCCGAGGCTGGGTCGGGCAGCGAGTAGAAATCCCCCTCGTGTGCCAGCGCGTCGCTGAGGCGCGCGCGATAGAGTTCTCGTGGCATGTCGATGGCGCCGAAACGGCTAAGGTGTTTGGTGACAAACTGAGTGTCGAGCAATCGGTAGCGGCCCTGTCGAAGGCGGGCAATCAAGTGGACCAGAGCAATTTTGCTCGCGTCGCTTTCGCGACTAAACATACTCTCCCCGAAGAACGCAGCACCGATCGCGACGCCGTAGAGCCCACCGACCAGTTGGCTACCGCGCCACACTTCGACGCTATGAACCTTGCCCATTTCATGGAGCTGATCGTAAAGATCGATGATGTCGTCGTTGATCCATGTGGTCCACCGTCCCGGCGCTGGCGTTGCACAACCTTCGATGACGTCGGCGAAGGCGGTGTTAATTCGGACTTGAAAAACGTCGGCGCGTACTTTGCGCGCTAGTCTTTTTGGGATGTGGACATCGTCGAGAGGCAATATCCCGCGCACCTCTGGCTCGATCCAATAGAGCCGCGAATCGTGACGATCCTCGGCCATTGGGAACAGACCATGGCGGTAGGCTTCAAGCAGCAGCTCCGGTGTAATGCGAAGTGGTTTTGGCTTTAGCGGTCGCACGCTAGACGGCCTTGCGCAGCAAGTCCGCGATTGCCTCAACCGCAAGTTCGTAGCCGTGCGCGCCAAATCCGCAGATCACGCCGTCGGCGGCTTCACTAATAAAAGAACTACGGCGATAGGCCTCGCGTTGATAGATATTGGACAGGTGGACTTCAACAATTGGCAGTTCAGCGCCGCGCAAGGCATCGAGGATCGCGACGGATGTGTGGCTATAACCACCGGCATTAATGATGATACCGGCCAAGCCGTCGCCCTGCTGGATCCAATCGACTAACTCACCCTCGCTGTTGCTTTGGCGAAAATCAATTTCTAGACCGAGCGTGGCAGCCCGCGCCTGGGTCTGGCGTTCAACGTCGGCCAACGTTGTCGAACCGTAAATCTCGGGCTCGCGTTTGCCGAGGCGGTTAAGGTTGGGTCCGTTAAGGACCAGAATTTTTTCGGTCATCCGATTGATCATATTCTCTGTAGTGGCCCGCTTAACGCAAGCGAGGCGGATAGGCAACCGCTTGCGTTAAGCGCCGGTGTGGTTGAAAGGGTGAAGGGAGCTACCCATACTCCATGTCCGGTTGGCGCTATTTCACAGCCGGCGCGTACAGGCTATGTATGGGCGCTACAGCGCACTGAGGAATCACGATGCAACTGCAGATCAACGGCGAAACACGTGAGTTCGCTGAGACAATAACGGTCGACCAACTACTGAATTCGCTGGGCTTGGATAGGCGCAAGATTGCTCTCGAACGCAATCTCGAAATTGTCCCACGTTCGGAATATGACCAACAAGCGCTGGCTGATGGCGACAAGATAGAAATCGTCCACTTTATTGGTGGCGGTGCGCATGCCGCCGAGATCGAGCCTGTCTTAGATCTCGATGAATTGGTCGTTGCCGGTCGCAGCTTTCACTCGCGACTTATCGTCGGTACCGGAAAATACAAGGACTTTGAGGAAACGCGCGATGCGCTCGAAGCGTCAGGTGCCGAGATTGTTACCGTCGCCGTGCGGCGGGTAAACGTAAGCGACCCGACGCAGCCGATGTTGGTCGATTATGTCGACCCCAAGAAATACACCTATCTGCCCAACACAGCCGGTTGTTTTAATGCAGATGAGGCCGTGCGCACTCTGCGACTTGCGCGCGAGGCCGGTGGCTGGGATTTGGTCAAATTGGAGGTGTTAGGCGATCAAAAGACCCTCTATCCGAATATGCCCGAAACCCTGGTTGCGGCTGAGGCCCTGATCAAGGAAGGCTTCGCGGTGATGGTCTACTGTAACGACGATCCAATCGCCGCCAAGCGACTGGAGGAAATAGGTTGTTGCGCGATCATGCCGCTTGGCGCACCGATTGGTTCGGGCCTCGGTATTCAGAATCCGGTCCACATTCGTTTGATTGTCGAGGAAGCGGCGGTGCCGGTCCTGGTCGACGCCGGTGTCGGCTCCGCATCTGACGCCAGCGAGGCGATGGAACTCGGTTGTGATGGCGTCTTAATGAACACGGCGATTGCCGGAGCTAAGAGTCCAATTCTGATGGCCAAAGCGATGAAGCACGCGGTTCATGCTGGACGTTTGTCTTACCTCGCCGGTCGCATGCCGAAAAAGCTCTACGCGGATCCGTCGTCGCCGCTTGGTGGTTTGATCTAGCAACATGCGCTGCAAAGCGTCCGCACCGCGATCTCACGACTTTACTTATTGCGAGCTGAGGCGACACCAACAGCAGGTATGAAATGGCTAAGTTTTACGAACCCGACCTTGGCACCAACCCCGACGATCCTTTCGCACGCGACGAAAATGGCAAGCTCATTCGCCGCCCCTACTGGCTGGATATGAGTGATCGGACTCTCGTTATGGCGATGACCCAGGGAATCGGCGCGAATTTGTCGAACGACTACAAACGTGCTCACATCGCCGACCTTAAGCGCGAGCATTTGATCGACCAGATTTGCGTCCAGGAAGTCATCCCTCCGAACTCGTAGATCCCGCGGCGGTAGAGGCCAGTTCGCCGCCGGTGCAACGATGGTTATGTCGAGGTTGCAGACGTTCTGGAGGGCTGTTTTCTGGTTCGGGGTAATCGTGCTGTGCGGCGTTTCGTTGGTGCCACAACAGGATTTGCCGCAAACCGGCGTGCTCGACAAATGGACGCATGTTGCCGCCTATTTCGTGGTGATGGCGGCGAGCTATCCGGCTTACTTGAGCGCGCGACCGTTATCGGAAATCGCAATCAGTATTGGCCTCGTTGTCCTCGGCGCGGCCTTGGAGATAGTGCAAGGTTTTCTGCCCGATCGAATCATGAGCCTGACGGACGCATTAGCGAATGCGGGTGGAGTTCTTCTTGCAATAATTGCGTTTCAAATCGGGGCAAGACTATTGCGCCGCTTCCGGGGCGCTGATTCGTAGTCTTTAGCCTGGCCGTCTTGGATTGACCTACCAATTAGGGAGTAGGGAATCTACCTGAGGTGAATAGGGGCCCCCCTTTGGTGTACCGTTGGTTTTGGATCGTCGCCTCAGTCGTGCGATAAGGGGAAGGTTCGGTGCAGCGCATTCGCTTGTTTGCAACGTTTGGTCTTGGCCTTGTTGCCTGCGTGGGTTTGTCAGGCGCATTCATCGTCGTAACCATCGACCAAACTAATCTGATCTCAACCCTGTCGGTGTCGAACGCTAAGCCGCTCTTGCTGACAGGATTGTTCGGACTCGCGGGTTTTTTTGTCTTCGCACGGCGTCCGCGCCGGATTGGTAAATAGGCGAGCCCGACAAAGGATTCTCGAATGCTCAAGACCGAAGATTTAATAACGATTGCGTTCGAAGCCGGCGAAACGATGTTCAATAAGGGTGATTTGTCGAATGATTGCGCCTACATCATCAAATCCGGAAGTGTTGCGATACGATCCAATGTGGGCGGCCAAGACGTCCTGATCGATACCTTGGGCCGCGGCGATTTTGTCGGGGAGATGGCCTTGATCGACGATGAGCCACGCTCCGCGACGGCTGTTACGGCGCAGGATACCAAGTGCTCAGTGGTCACCAAACAGGAGATCGATCGAGCGCTTAGTGATGCCGACCTCTTAGCGTACATACTGGTACGAACGCTCACCAAGCGGCTACGCAAAACGACCGAACGGGCGGATGCATATTTCGGCGACTAACGAGGCGCCGGGGTTGTAACCAGAACCTGTTTCCTAGATAGGGATTTGCCTTAGCAGGTCGGCAACGAGGCGTCCGGCGAACCTGTTTCCTAGATAGGGATTTGCCTTAGCAGGTCGGCAACGAGGCGTCCGGCGGCGGTGTGAGCTTGGCGCGTGTATGCCGATCGAGCTTGGCCAGCAAACGATCAAACACGGCCCACTCATCGGCGCTGAGGGCGCCGCGCAGATCGTCTTCGAATAATTCAGCTTCTGGAACGATCGCTTGGTAGATCGCCCGTCCTTTGGCGCTGAGCTTTAGCAGGTGACGCCGACCATCGGATTTGTCAGCACGGCGCAAGAGACGCCCGGCCGCCAACAGACTTTTGATGGCTCGACTGACTTGGACCTTGTCCATTGCTGTAAACACACATACGGCTGAGGGAGATAAGTCCGAATAGCGGCCGAGGACTGCCATCACCCGCCACTCGGAAATGTTCAGGTCGTAGCGTTCCGCATAAATGCCGGCGAGCGCGGTGCTCACCCGATTGGTCAGTACTGAAAGTCGATAAGGCAGGAAGTTCTCGAGGAGCAGGGGTTGCATACGACTTCTACTAAATGTTTTTTGTTGATATAGTTTCAAATGAAACTATATTTGTTAGCGTATCGGCACGTCAAGCATCGACCGAGTGCAGGGGAAGCTGAAAGTGGCGTGCGAGGGGAGACGCTGTTGGCGCAAAATCCAAACCGGAGCGAAGACAATCCGATGGGAACCGATGGATTTGAATTCATCGAATATACCGCGCCGGATCCCGCGCACCTGACCCGCCTGTTCGAAGCAATGGGATTTCCCGCCGTCGCGCGCCATCGCTCGAAGGACGTAACGTTATTTCAGCAGGGCGACGTTAATTTTATTGTCAATGCAGAACCCAATAGTTTTGCGCAGGCCTTTGCCAAGGTTCATGGCCCGAGTGCCTGTGCAATGGCGTTTCGCGTGGCCGATGCGGCGATGGCGTTCGATCGGGCAATTGAACTCGGTGCAAAACCGTATACCGGGTCGGTCGGTCCGATGGAGCTTAGTATCCCCGCGATTGAGGGGATTGGCGGCAGTTTGATTTACCTTGTCGACCGCTACGGCGACCGCACGATCTACGACGTTGATTTCACGCCGACAGGCGCTACGCCCTCGACCAAGAAAACCGGCATCCAATCGATCGATCATCTCACCCACAATGTTCACCAGGGACGGATGGGTCATTGGGCAGAGTTTTATGAGCGTATCTTCAATTTTCGCGAAATTCGTTTCTTCGATATCGAGGGCCAGCAAACCGGGCTGCGGAGCCGTGCCATGACCAGCCCTTGTGGAAAAATTCGCATACCCATCAATGAATCCACCGATAATCGATCGCAAATTGCTGAATATCTCGAGGCCTACAAAGGCGAAGGAATCCAGCACATTGCCCTCGGGTCGTCGGACATTTTTACCACCGTCGATGCCCTCAACGACGGTGGCATTAAGTTCCTGAGAACGCCCGATGCCTATTACGACGCGATCGACCAGCGTCTTCCGGGTCACGGCGAGGATGTCGAACGTCTGCGCACCAAGCAGGTGCTCGTCGACGGAACCATCGCCGAGGACGCCGCTCTGTTGTTGCAGATATTTACCGAGAATCAGATAGGCCCGATATTCTTTGAAATGATTCAACGTAAGGGCGACGAAGGTTTCGGCGAGGGAAACTTCCAAGCCCTGTTCGAGGCGATCGAGCGCGATCAGATTGAGCGCGGCGTCCTACAGCCACAATGAGGTCGACGATGGACCATCCGATCACGTTTCCCCGCATCGAGGGCCGCACCTCGCGACAGGCTCATGCCGACCTTCCTGCGGGAACTTATGAGCGAGAAGTCGGACGTGAGGGATTCTTCGGCCCGGCGACACACATTTACCACACGCATCCACCAACCGGCTGGAGTAATTGGGAGGGGCCGACGCGACCGCGCGCGTTCGATACCACCCGTGTCACCGACGCCGCGGCGTCACCCATTGACGCCGTGCGTCTTCTCTCCAATGCACATGTCGACTATCGCCTATGGCGCACCGATGGCGCCATGGACCACCTCGTGCGCAACGGCGACGGTGACGAAATTCTGTTCGTCCATGCCGGGGCTGGTGAACTGTATTGCGATTTCGGCCATCTCAGCTTTCGCGACGGTGACTATATCGTGCTGCCACGCGGCACCATGTGGCGCGTTGAAACCTCCGCGCCGACCACGATGCTCATGATTGAGGCAACCGAGGACGCTTATCGGCTGCCCGACAAGGGAGTCGCCGGCGATCACGCGATTTTCGATCCGGCCATGCTCGACGTGCCTGCCATCAACGACCGTTTCGTCGCCCAGCAGGGTGATATGGATTGGCAGCTCAAACTCAAACGGCGCGGCGCGGTCAGTACAGTGAGTTATCCCTACAACCCGCTTGACGCAGTGGGTTGGAAAGGGACGCTCTTGCCGGTACGAATAAATTGGCGTGACATGCGCCCATTGATGAGCCATCGGTACCATCTGCCGCCGTCTGTGCACACGACATTCCAGGCAAATCGGTTCGTCATTTGCACCTTCGTACCGCGGCCTTTGGAATCGGACGCAGGCGCACTTCGCGTGCCATTTTATCATTCCAACGCCGACTACGACGAGGTGATCTTCTATCACGCTGGGGATTTCTTCAGCCGTGACAATATCCATCCCGGAATGATTAGCTTCCACCCAGCCGGCTTTCCCCATGGGCCGCATCCCAAAGCATTCGCAGCGGGCGCCAGCCAAACCAAAAGCGAAACGGACGAGGTCGCGGTCATGGTCGATACACGCGATGCGCTAGACATAGCGATCGGTGCCGAGGCGATCGAGTGGGGCGACTACGTCAATTCGTGGCAAGTTCGCGACGCCGCCGAGTAACGTCGATGACCATGATCCTCTACGGATACTGGCGCTCCTCCGCTACCTATCGGGCCCGTATTGCGCTTAATTTGAAGGGTATCGCTTACGAGCAGCGCTCACTCGTGTTGCGCGCTGGGGAGCAGCGACATCCGGATTACCTCAAGCTCAACCCGCAGGCGCGCGTGCCAACCCTCATAGACGGCACGATCGTGCTAACGCAGTCGCAGGCGATCGTCGAATATCTCGAAGAACGCCACCCCGAACCGAGGTTATTACCGAACGATATTGCGCAGCGTGCACGTGTCAGAGCGCTTGCGGCCGCTGTCGCGTGCGATATTCATCCCGCGAACAACTTGATGATATTGGAGTATCTTCGAGACCCACTGAACCTACGTGAGGACAATATACAGCGTTGGTATGAGCATTGGGTCGTGACCGGTTTGCGGGGCTTGGAGGGTCTTTTGGCCGAGAATCCGAACACCGGTCGGTACTGCCATGGCGATTCGCCGACCATGGCCGACGCTTTCCTGGTGCCGCAAGTCCACAATGCCCGACGCTACGACTGCCCGCTTGACCAGTTCCCAACGATCGTCCGCATTGATGCGGCGTGTGGAGAGTTGGAAGCCATCGATAATGCGAGCCCGGAAAACCAGCCCGACGCCGAGTAACGGATACGTCTTGCGCCCGTGCAGCCGCTACGTTTTGCGTAATCAGTCGGCGGGTTCGAGTCGGTATATGGCGCCGCGAGACGAGTCGTTCAACAGATAGATAAAGCCATCCGGCCCCTGCCGCACGTCTCGGATTCGGCCCAACTTACGGCGCAGCAAGCGTTCCTCGTGAACAATCTTGCGACCGTCGACCTCCAGGCGCACCAAAAGCCGATCCTTAAGTGCGCCTACCAGCAAGTTGCCGCGCCAGTTGGGAAACTTGTCGCCGTCGTAGAATGCCATGCCGGACGGAGCTATCGACGGAACCCAATAATGCACCGGCGGCTCGACGCCGGGATGAGTTGGCTGGCTCGAGATCGTCGATCCATCATAATTGATGCCGTAACTGACGATTGGCCAGCCATAATTCGCCCCGGCCTTGATGATGTTGATTTCATCGCCGCCGCGTGGGCCGTGCTCGTGCATCCAGACCAGGCCGCTGCCCGGTTGACGTGCAATGCCTTGAACATTGCGGTTGCCACGCGTGAAGATTTCAGGTCGCGCCCCGCTTTTCGAGGCGAACGGATTGTCGCGCGGCACGCTACCGTCAACATGAATTCGTATGACGCTGCCGCGGTGGTCGCTCAGATCTTGAGCGCTGCTGCGTTCGGCGCGGTCGCCGAGGGTTATGTAGAGGAACCCATCATCCGAGATTAGAAGCCGTGAGCCGAAGTGGCGCCCGCCGCTTGATTTCGGCAGCGCCCGGAAAATCACGGTGACATCGGTCAGGCGATCACCGGCCAACACCGCCCGCACCACCTCCGTTCCCAGACGACCGCCGGCGCGTCCAGCGTAGGATAGATAGAGAAGATGGTTGGCCGCAAAGTTCGGGTGAAGAACGACGTCGAGGAGGCCGCCTTGTCCATCTTGTGTGACGTTTCCTGGTAACCCGGCGACGACCTTGCGCACCAGCCTACCGCGCTCGACGAGGCGCAAGCGCCCGCGCCGCTCGGTCACCATGATGCGAGCATCGGGAAGAAACGCCAGGCTCCAGGGATGGTCGAGGCCGTCGGCAATTCGGACAAGCCGAAAGCTGTGCCGTTCGGATTGAAATACCTCCTGTGCATGGACGGGTACAAGCCAACCGAGAAAGCTTGCGCCCAAGGCGATGCCGAATGCGCCAGCGATAGCGATAGCTGGTGGACCAATCGACGCGCGCCACCGCGACAGACAGATGATCAAGCTGCGATGCTTACTGCGGATCGTGCCACGATCGTCGGCGTCGCGGTCAATGCTCATTCGTGGAAGAGCCAGCTTCTACGAGAAGCGTGAGGCGTACCAGATCCGCCTGCCGACGCACATCGGTTTTGTCCATCGCGTGGCGGAGATGGACGCGCGCTGTCGCAATTGCAATACCCGAGCCCTTAGCGTAGTCGGCCAGGCTCTGGCCGCTAGAGAGCGCGATCGCAAGTTTCGCCTCGGCCGCCGTCAGACCGTAGATCGATGCGAGACCCTGCTCATCGAGTCCGGTTTTCCGGCTCGGGTCGGAAATAACGATGATCGCGCCCGGACCGGGCAGGGAGAATGCAGCGATCTCAGTTGAAACGGGAGCCACCGTGACGACATAGGGCTGGAGCGAGGTGGCGCAAGTAATACGCAACGTTGTCGCTCGACGATCGACCAACCTGGATTGACAAGCGCGTGAGATCACCTCTTCAAGTTTGCGCCCTTCCCGATTGAGTCGCGCGACCAAGCGTTGTCGGCGCACTGTCATTCCGTCGCGTCGGCCGATGATGGCTTCGGCCGATTGGTTCATGAGCTGGATGCGGCCGTCCGTGTCCGTGAGGATGATCCCGGCCGAAAGCTGATCAAACGCGTCGCCATCGGCATGGCGCCACAAGGCTTGCTGCTCAAGTCGTCGGCCAATCTGTGCCGCGCGCTGCAGGTGCGGCAATATCTTCGAAAAAAATGAGATTTCGCTGCGATCGACGTGGCCCTCCGACTTGGACCGCTGCAGAGCGACAACACCGCGGCCGTATTCGTGGTCGTAAAGGAAACCGGCGATGAAGTAGCGGAGATTGTATTTTGCAATCCACGCATACCACTCGTTGCTGTTGATGAAGGGTTCACCACCAAGTTGGTCGTCGTAGTAAATGCGCTCTTGCGGGAAGCGTTGACCGTATTCGATTCGCGGGCAAATAGACGCGTAGTGCGTTGCGTACTCGGCCGAACATTGCGGATCGACGTCAACGTCCGCCAGCAACGCGACCTCGGTGTTTTCGTGATGAACGCCCAACAGATTTGCGCAGCTGGAGTGGGTTGCGTCGCGAAGTTCGCTCAGGACTCGGTGCCAGGCGCTCGGATCGATCGCCGCGTCGTAGATATTGCCCACGAGCTCCGCGAACTCGTCCTCGTCTAGTCGAATACCACTTTTCCGAGGCATATCACCGTGGTCTGAGCTTCACCGACGTCCGTTGCTCGCTGCGCAGACGGAATCGAGTCCAGGTTAGCACGATAGGCAGCTCTCCCGGGCATTCGAGACTGCACGGTCCAAATTCTCGGCCGATAGAAAGCCGGGAATGATGCTGTCTCCGATTACGAAGCCCGGCGTTCCCTTTACGCCAAGCGCTTCTGCGAGCCGATAATTGCGCTGAATAATTCGGTTGACCGCCGGTGACCGAATATCGTCGCGCAGACGCTTAACGTCGAGCCCAACCCCTGCGGCCAGTTTGAAGACGCGCTGCTCGGTGAGTTTACCGCGCGCCAACATGAGGGCGTTGTGGAAATCCCAATACTTCCCCTGTTTGCGAGATGCAATGGCCGCTCGGGACGCGAGGACCGATTCGGGCCCAAGGATTGGGTATTCTTTGTAGATGATTTTGACGTCGATGTTTCGATCGCGATAGGCGGTTAGGATCGGATGGTGGGGTGCCTTGGGCCAGGAAACAAGAGCCTAGGCCCGCTATCACGCGGGATTTACTTGCGTTTTTTACCGGCCGCGAAGTCGATATCTTGGGCGCGAATCCAACCCGGCGATCCTTGCGCCAGTAAGCGTAGCGCTCGGCCGGCGTGATACTTCGCGTCACGTTTTCGTCCTATCCGGATGTTGAACTCGGCGCTCGATAGTGCCGATAATCCCAATTGTCCGTCGCGGCCGTGGGCGATCGCGAGTTGCCGCCAGGCACCGGTGGCGTCGCGATCTCGATCCACAACGGCGCGAAGGTGCGCAATGGCGGCTCGGTTTTGCGCGGGGTCATTGGTCGCGACCTGCGCTCTCGCCAGGCCAAAACGAAGCATCGGCGCTTCGGGTAAGAGATCGACTGCACGTCCTAAGGGCCCAATCGCTGCCAAGACCTCCCCAGATTCGAAGAGGATCTGTCCCTTCAGTTCATAGTAAAAGGGATCGTTGGGATATTCCCTGAGAAGGCCGTCGATTTCATCAAGCGCGGCCGAGAAATTCGCGCGTTTGTGATGCGCTATCGACCGGGCATAGCGGGCTGGCGTACTACGGTCCGAAGCCGGAAATTGCCGAAACGTCTTGCTCGGTTTGTTGAGGAAACCGCCTAGCTTCGCTTTCAAACGCACGAAAGCCGCCATTTCTTCTGGGCTCGGCTGAACGCTGCGGTACGGCGATCTCGAAACTTGGTCACGCAGCAACGCAACGCGTTCGCGGGCGAGAGGGTGGGTGAGCACGTACGAGTCTTGGCGATTGGTTAGCAGCACTTCCTGATCACCCAGCTTGTCGAGGAACTCGAGCAGGCCGTTGGGGGATGTTTCCGTCGCGTTGAGGTAGCTGAGACCGGCCTGGTCGGCTGCGGACTCCTGCGTGCGGCTGTATTGAAGCAGCGATCGTCCGACAACCTGCTGGCCGCCCGAGATCACAGCGGCCCCGGCCCCGGCACTTCCTGCACCAATCGCAGCCGCTAGTCCGATCAGGGTCGAGATGATCGCCTGCGAATTGGCCTTGCGCAGACGATCGTGCAGGCGCGCGAGGTGGCCGCCCGCGATGTGGCCAACTTCATGGGCAATAACGCCTTTCACTTCTCCGGGATCGTTCGCGGCCAGCAACAAACCCGTAAAAATAAAGATTCGCTGACCGCCCGCGACAAACGCGTTGACGTCGGTGCTGTTGACAATCTTGATCTCTACAGCACCGAGATCCAGACCGGCGGCTGCGAAGAGTGGCGCCGCGTAGGAGCCGATGATAGTTTCGATTTCCGCGTCGCGGATAAGTGAAAGCGACCTCGATTGCGCTGAGTTGGTAGCAGTGACGAGCACCAACAGGGCCGCGCAGAAGGACGTCACAATGGAAGCGATGGGACTCTGACGAGTACGGTGCAACAACGGTTGAGCCCTCGTGAATAGATTTCAAACTAGGGTGGCAAAAGCATGCCGTCAATTCATCTTGCCGATCCTTGCAATGGTGTTGGTCGGGTGCGGTGGAAACCAGGAAGCGCGGCTCAGCGGTGTCGGTCAGGGTGGGGCCGCGGCCGATGAACCCCACGCCGTTACCGTTGCACGCGATGTATTGAACGCTGGCGGCTCGGCAGCGGATGCCGTCGTTTCCACGGCACTCGCACTAGCTGTCACCTACCCGGTTGCGGCGAGTCTCGCTGGCGGCGGTATGTGTGTTGTCTTTGACGGGCCGACGGGCGCGGTTGAATCGCTGGAATTTCTTCCGCGAGCGCCGGCGTCGGGAGGAAATGTGGCTATTCCGGGGATGGTCCGCGGACTGGCTGCACTTCATGCGCGTTACGGACGGTTGGCGTGGTCGGATGTTGTGCAGCCGGCCGAAGCCATCGCCCGAGCCGGCCACCCGTTGTCGCGAGCGATGGCGCGTAATATCGCCGCAGTTAGTGACGCGATAGCAAGGAGCAAGTCTCTAACACGCTGGCTCAACCGGGGGGCGAACGGACTATTGGAAGAGGGCGATGGCCTTGTCCAACTCGAAATCTCGTCCACTCTGAGTCTGCTCCGGACGCGGGGCGCAGGCGATTTGTACCGTGGTTTGCTGGGCCGACAATTCGTCGAGGCCGGACGCCGCATGGGCGGCACCGTGACGATGCAAGACCTCCGCGAATACGCTCCAGTCTGGGGCGAAACCGCCCAAGCGAAGGTCATTGATTTAACCGTGCATACGATGCCGATACCGGTCACCGGCGGTATCATCGGCGGCCAGATGTTGCTCATGCTCTCAGATGATGATCGCTACCCTGCGGCCGCGGCCGAAGAGCGAACACACCTGATGGCGGAAGTATCGTTGCGGGCTTACACGGATCTGCAAGCATCACGCGTGGCACCGATGTCCAACTTTCGCGCCCATGCTCTTATGCGTACCTATGATGCCAACGCCCATAGCACTCAGTCGATCAATACGTCCACCGCGAGCGGAGAACTTCCGGTAATTGCGGGTGGTGACGGCACGACCGGATTTGTCGTCGGCGACAATGACGGTTCGGCGATTGCCTGCAATCTAACGCTGGGCTCTCCTTTTGGAATTGGTGCTTGGGACCCGGTAACAGGGTTGGTTCCGGCAGCGGTATCGCTGGTTGGCAAAACGCAGATCTATACTGGTCCGGTGCTTTTCGTTCGAAGTCCCGCCGATCATGTCGTTTTCGCGGCCGCGGCCAGCGGCGGAATGGCGGCACCGGCAGCATTGGCTCAGGTCGCGGTTGCGACGTTGTCAGATGGTGTCCCGCTCCCAGCGGCTTTGCTGGCACCCAGGGTGCTGCACATCGGCATACCCGATCGAGTGATCGTTGAGCCCTCCCTATCTCAAACCGCGATCGATTCGTTGGTGCGTCGAAATCACGCGGTATTCCGCGCGTCGCCCGTCGGTTTCGTGAACGGGTTGCACTGTTCAGGTGGCCTGGGGCGTAAGAATGGCGGATGCAGCTATGGTGCAGATCCCAGAGGCTCAGGATTCAACCTTACCCAGTAGCGAACGTGGAGGAGAGTTGGTGGATTTGAAGGTATCGCGACGCGGCCACGTTGCGCCGTTCTACGCCATGGAAGTACTGAAAGCGGCGAACGAACGTGCAGCCGCGGGCGTCGACGTGTTGCACCTAGAGGTCGGCGAACCCAGCACCGGCGCGCCGCGAGGGGTGATCGAACATGCCAAAGGGGTGATGGACGCGACCCATCTTGGCTATACCGAAGCCCTCGGTGTGGCGCCGCTGCGCGATGCCATCGCGCGGTACTACGGAGATGCTTATGGCGTTGAAGTTGATCCCAGCCGCGTCATCGTGACAATGGGATCTTCCGGCGCATTCCTCCTGGCGTTTACAGCTGCATTTGATGTCGGCGATCGAATCGCTATCGCCACGCCTGGCTATCCGGCCTATCACAACATCTTATCCGCGTTGGGTATCGAGCCTGTTATCGTTGAGAGCGGTCCGGAGCACCGGTTCCAGCCGACGCCGGAATTGCTTGATAGGATTTCCGGACGGATCGATGGTCTGTTGATCGCCAGCCCCGCCAATCCGACCGGAACTATGGTCGTCGGTGATGCACTGAAAGGCCTGGTTGACTATTGCGCCGAGCGAGGTATCCGCTTTGTTTCAGACGAGATCTACCACGGCATCACGTATGAAACGCCGGCCGAGACAGTCTTGAAATTGAGTCGCGATGCCATCGTTATCAATAGCTTCTCGAAGTATTTCTGTATGACGGGTTGGAGGCTGGGATGGATGGTCCTACCCGAGGACTTGATTCGGCCGACCGAATGCCTCGCCCAAAACATGTTTGTCTCGCCGTCGGCGCTCTCGCAGCACGCAGCGGTTGAGGTTTTCAACTGCCGCAATGAACTGGATGCCAATGTCGCTCGCTACGCGGAAAATCGACGCATCTTGTTGGAAGAGCTACCTGCGGCTGGCTTCGACCGATTCGCCCCAGCGGACGGGGCTTTCTATCTCTACGCCGACGTGCGCCAACTAACCAATGACAGTATCGATTTCTGCAAACGACTGCTCAACGAAGCCGGCGTTGCAGCGACTCCCGGCATCGATTTCGATCGCGAACGCGGCAACGGCTACGTACGATTTTGTTTCGCAGGCTCTACCGAAGATATCTCAGCGGCCAGCCAACGTATCTCGGGCTGGTTGCGATAAGTATCGTGAGATAATTCAAGCCAAGTAGGTTGGCGCGTTACTCCGTTGCGCGGCGCCACCAGCCACGCCGGGATTTAGGCGGTTGTTCGTCGGTATCGCCTGCTGCGTCGGCGGCAAGCGCGGGATTGGGCGCGACGTCATCGATTGACGCTATATCAATTTTATCCGAACCCTCGTCGGCTTCGTTACCGGAGGTGTCAGCGGGCTCGTCTTGATCGCTCGAGACCGATGCGTGCCATTCTGCGGTCGGCAATACGGATGGCTGGGCCTCCTCGATGGGCTCGCCATCCGCTTGCGAAGCGTCCGCGATATCCCGTTCTTTGTTGCCGACGTCGGCGGCCGCCTGGGGCGTCACGTCTGCGTCGGGTACCGGTGACTTGTTCGCGCTGTCGGCAACCTGATCCGTATCTGATGCGCTCTCGCTCGGCGGTATTTCTGCGGTTTCGTCTGCCCGACGCGTCGCGGCTTCTGGTGCGACTCGCGAGCTATCGTCGGTCGCCTCATCCGTCGAGTCTTGGACCCGCTTACGCCGCCGGCCGCCGCGTCGTCCGCGCCGACGTCGTTTGCCGCGTGGACCATCTTCGTCGCCTTCTGCCGTGGTCTTGTCTTCGGGAGCGGCGTCCGTCTCCGCTGCCTCAATGACTTCGGTCGGTCCGGCCTCGACAGTCTCGATTTGGCTGGCCGCCCGACCGGCTGTACCGGCGGAACGTTCGATCCGGATATCCGGCGGGACCAGTGTATCATCGCCAACGACGAAAACCTGCAGACCGTAGCGTTGCTCAATCTCGCCAACGGTCGATCGTTTCTGATTAAGGATGTAGATCGCAACTGGAGTTGATACCGATACCGTGAGATCACCGCCAGATTTACGGATTCCCTCGGTTTCGATGGCGCGCAGAACGTGGAGCGCGGTCGATTCACGAGAACGTATGCTGCCCATACCACGACAATGCGTACAGGGTTCGCTACTCGCTTCGAAAAGACTTGGTCGCATTCGCTGTCGCGACATCTCAAGCAGGCCAAATCCCGATATCCGGCCGATCTGAATACGGGCTCGGTCACCTTTAAGTGATTCCTTGAGCCGTCGCTCGACCGCCCGATTATGACGGTTTTCGTTCATATCGATGAAGTCAATGACGATGAGTCCGCCAAGGTCGCGCAGCCGCAGATGGCGGGCGAGTTCTTCGGCTGCCTCGAGGTTTGTGCGAAGCGCGGTTTCTTCGATATTTCGCTCCTTGGTCGCCTTGCCCGAATTTACGTCGACGGCGACCAGTGCCTCGGTCGGGTTGATGACGATGTAACCGCCGCCCTTCAAACGGACTTCGGTGGCGTGCATCGCATCGAAACGCTCCTCGACCTGGTAGCGATGGAAAAGCGGGACGCGATCTCGGTATGGCTGGACCCGCTTTGCGTGACTCGGCATTAGCATCCGCATGAATCGCTTCGCCGCCTTATACGCTTCATCGCCCTCAACGAGGACTTCCTCGACATCCTTCGAGTAGAGATCACGTATCGCCCGCTTGATGAGGTTGGCCTCTTCGTACACCATCGTGGGTGCGGTCGACTTCAGAGTTAGATCACGGACGTTGTCCCAGGTTCGCATCAGGAACTCGTAGTCCCGCTTGACCTCGGATTTGTTGCGATTGGCGCCGGCCGTGCGAATGATTAAGCCCATACCGTCGGGAACATCGAGATCGTCAACGATCTGGCGCAATCGTTTACGATCCTTGGAGTCGGCAATCTTGCGGCTGATTCCACCACCACGAGCCGTATTCGGCATCAAAACGCCGTACCGTCCCGCCAACGAGAGGTAGCTCGTCAGAGCTGCGCCTTTGTTGCCACGTTCCTCTTTGACAACCTGGACCAAAAGCACTTGGCGGCGCTTGATCACTTCCTGAATTTTGTACGATCGAACCAGACGGGCACGACGGCGTCTGGCCGTCTCTGCTTCATCGTCTGAGGTTAGCACCTCCTGTTCGACTGAACTTTCTTCGTCGTCGTTCTCCGACTCGACGGATTCCTCACCCCCCTCTGCCGAGTTGGGTTCGTCCGAGTCGGAACCGCCATCCTCGGTATGAGGGTCAGTGCTGTCGGCCGATTTTTCGTCTAGCTCGTCTGGGGCAGGCTCATCCTCAACGACAAGATTATCGGACTCCGCATCAGCCTGTTGTTGCGCAGCCTCTTCAGCTAGCAGCGCTTCGCGGTCGGCAACCGGTATCTGATAGTAGTCAGGATGAATTTCGCTAAAGGCCAGGAAACCGTGACGATTTCCCCCGTAGTCGACAAAAGCGGCCTGAAGCGATGGCTCTACTCGCGTAACCTTCGCGAGATAGATGTTTCCTCTAAGTTGGGTTTTGGTCGAGCTCGCGTAGTCGAAATCCTCTAGGCGGTTACCATTGATAACGACGACCCGGGTTTCCTCCGGGTGGGCTGCATCGACCAGCAATCGCATGGTCATTGTTGAAAACTCCAGTTATTGCACGCTGCCTCGTCTTGGTCGTCTGATGCAGCGTGTTTGTTCGTGCATGGACGAAGCTCCGCCGGTTGAGCGACGCGCTCAACCCACCCTGCATCAACGCGCAAACATCCGCACCCAATCTGGGTTCGGTTTGCCGCGTTCTGGTAGGAGCGTCGAGCTTCGAGATTATCATTTGTTCCGCTTGTTCAATTGCTTAGCGAGACAACTCATATCGTCTCGGCACCCGAAAATGGTGGCGGGGTGGTGGCTCCTTCGGTCAATCCGCACAGCGAAATGACCCATATCAGAGCGTGACAAATATCTTAACCGTACCAATTGCGTATGGACAATCATTCTTTTGCTGCCAACAATTCAAAAGACGGTATGTCAAACCGCCCATTGAGATTATATATCTTGTATTTGGATGGGCATTAAGCACCAAGTCTTGATCGGCTATCACTACCGAGCCCTGGCGTTCGCCATACTCGTGGCTTTCGTCGGGTTTTCCACCCCTGCGGTGGCCGAGTTAAGTCTGCTCGGCGTTCGTTTCGGGGAACACGCCAAGAAAACCAGGATAGTTTTTGATCTTAGTGGGCCAACCACGTTTCGCGCATTTGCGTTGCGTGAACCCGATCGCGTCGTCGTCGACATGCAGCCGATGGCGTCCCGGATCGGCAAATCGAGAAAAACCTCCCACGGCCTCGTGAGGGGGTACCGTTTCGCAGCATTCTCACAAAATGCATCGCGGCTGGTCCTTGATGTCGCGAGCCCCGTCCGCATCGAGCGTAGCTTCTTATTGCCTCCGGACGAGCACTACGGCCATCGGCTGGTTATCGATATTCGTAAGTCGGAAGCTCATGTGGCCACCGTCTCCCCGCCAAAGTTAGTTCGGCCACCCACGCGCTCCTCGGTGCCAAGCAAACCGCTACCGCTTCCCAATCCAAGGCGCCGGCAGCCCTCGAATATGATCGTCATTGATCCCGGACATGGTGGTACCGATCCAGGTGCGATTGGCGTTAACGGGGTTTATGAGAAAAACATAACGCTGCGTTTTGCGCGCGAGCTTCAGGCGGCATTCAAGGCAAACGGGGGTTACCGGACCAAGTTGACGCGCTCGGATGATGCGTATGTCCGATTGCGCGACCGGATAGTCGTAGCCCGCGAAGCAGCGGCGGATCTGTTCATATCGCTACACGCCGATTCGCTCGCCGATGCGGCGATTCGCGGCGCATCAGTTTACACATTGTCGGAAAATGCATCGGATAAGGAGGCCGCGGCCCTCGCAGCAAAAGAAAATCGATCAGATATCATTGCTGGAGTCGATCTGACGCAACAGAACGATGAGGTCACCAGCATCCTGATCGATCTCACGCAACGCGAGACAATGAACCGCTCGGCTCGCTATGCGAACCAAATCCTTTCAGAAATTCGCAAGTCGGCGCGTGTCCTGCGGAAAAGCCACCGGTTTGCCGGATTTGCTGTGCTAAAGGCACCCGATGTGCCCTCGGTGCTCGTTGAACTTGGCTATCTATCAAACTCGCGCGACGTCCGCTTCCTATCGTCAAAGCGGGGACGAAAGGAACTGGTGGATGCCATCATTCGGGCCACCGACGAATTTTTCCGGCGGCGCAGCGAGTAAAGTAGCGTCGACGATCCGCCACATCTCTGCCTAATTCTATGACTACCGTAATCCGGTCGTAGTATCAAAATTGAGGCAATTGCGGTAATCTCAGTGTTCTCTCACATGTACTGAAAGCGAAAAGGTTAGCGGCGGCTCAAAGCTGTGAAATTTCTTGCATATTTTTTTCTTATCTTCGTATTGCTTGCGGGAATTGCTGCGGGTGGCGTGACATATGGATTGTATCATTATGGTCGCGGGTTGCCCGACTACCAGCAATTGGCCGACTACGAACCTCCAACGGTAACCCGAGTCCACGCTGGTGATGGCCGATTGCTCGCAGAGTACGCCATCGAAAAACGTGTTTTCGTTCCGATCGACGCGATCCCGAAACGGGTCATTGAGGCGTTTTTAGCGGCCGAAGATAAGACATTTTTTAACCATGCCGGGATCGATTTTCGCGGCATACTCCGGGCCGCGATCACGAACATTAAGAGCCTTCGCGGCAACCGCCGACCCGTAGGCGGCTCGACGATCACCCAGCAAGTGGCGAAAAATTTTCTGCTATCGAGTGAGGTCTCGATTGAGCGCAAGGCAAAGGAAGCAATCCTTGCTTTTCGCATCGAACGGGCGCTCAGCAAGGAGCGAATTCTCGAACTCTACCTCAACGAAATATATCTCGGGTTTGGCTCCTACGGAATCGCCGCCGCCGCACTCAATTATTTCAACCGCTCCCTGGACGAGCTGACCCTGGCCGAGACCGCGTTTTTGGCGGCACTCCCGAAGGCGCCCAACAACTATCACCCACTGCGCCGCCCCCAGGCTGCTAAATCTCGGCGCGACTGGGTAGTTTCGCGCATGCATGAAGAACGATTCATCACCGATATCGAAGCCGCAAACGCCAGCGCCAAATCCATCGTGGTCCGCCGCCGAGATGAGACTGAGACTGTTCGCGCCGATTACTTCACCGAGGAAGTTCGACGTGAAATTGCGGCACGCTACGGCGAAAAAGCCCTCTACGAAGGCGGGCTATCAGTTCGGACGACGATTGACCCAGTGCTGCAGGAGATCGGCGAACGCGTGTTGCGACAGGGATTGATCACATACGATCGCCGCCATGGCTGGCGTGGTCCGCTTGCGCGTGTGAAGCCGGATCGTTATTGGCCGCGCCGGCTATCGGAGATTGAGCCACCGCCAGCGATTGGCCGGTGGAAAATGGCTGTTGTTCTGGCGCTCGACGATCTGGTTGCGACCATCGGGCTCGACAGCGGCGAAACCGGGTTTGTTCCGCTCGCCGAGCTGAAGTGGGCACGTCCCTGGCGTGAGCATCAACGCGTTGGCCCGAAGGTTAGACGGCCGAGCGACGTTCTCGTACCTGGCGACGTCATCGCAGTCGAGGCTCTCGCCGACGCACCGCAAGGAGCGTTCGCTCTAAGACAGATTCCGGAGATAAATGGCGGGCTCGTTGCGCTCGACCCCCATACCGGTCGTATCCTGGCGATGGTAGGCGGCTACGATTATGAAGCTAGCCAGTTCAATCGTGTCACGCAGGCAATGCGTCAGCCGGGCTCGGCGTTCAAACCCGTGGTGTACACCGCCGCGTTGGAAAACGGCTTTACGCCCTCTAGCCTTATCCTCGATGGTCCAATCGTGATCGATCAAGGTCCCGGACTTGGGAAATGGAAGCCAGCGAATTATACGAGGAAGTTCTATGGTCCGAGCACTCTAAGGTTGGGTATCGAGAAATCACGCAACCTCATGACGGTCCGCCTCGCACGCTTTATCGGTATTGATAAGGTCGCCGAATACGCACAGCGTTTAGGTGTGGTTGACGATATGCCGCGTATGCTCTCGATGGCACTTGGCGCGGCTGAAACCACATTGCTCAAGATGACCACGGCCTATGCCGTCCTGGTCAACGGTGGCAAGAAAATCGAGCCGACCATGATCGATCGTATTCAGGACCGCCGCGGCCGCACGTCCTTCCGCCACGACAAAAGGAAGTGTCCCGGTTGCACCGTGGCAAACTGGCGCGGTCAGCGCGAACCCAAAATTCCGGACATGCGACCGCAAACGATAAGTCCGCCGACCGCGTACCAAGTCGTTTCGATGCTGCAGGGTGTTGTAAGGCGAGGGACCGGAGTTCGCGTTGGGCGAGCGATTAAGAAATCTCTCGGAGGTAAAACTGGAACCTCGAACGATAGCTTCGACACCTGGTTCATAGGTTTTGCACCGGACCTGGCGGCTGGGGTTTATTTTGGATTTGACCAGCCTAAGACCCTCGGGCGGAGAGAGACCGGATCGAGTGTAGCCGCACCTGTGTTTCGCGATTTCATGGCCGAGGCCCTGGCGGACAAACCCGACATTCCATTCCGTATTCCGGCGGGCGTGCGCTTGGTCCGCATCAATGCGGCATCCGGCTTGCCCGCTCAACCGGGTGACAAGCCGATTATCCTCGAGGCGTTTAGACCCGGGACCGAACCCAACGCCCGTCAGCGTGAAGTGCTTGACGGAATCGAAGGTTATGTTGCGTCAGACGGTGCACGACTTGGCGGTGGCACGGGCGGCCTGTATTGATAGATCGGCCAGACAACAATTCATCGACCGACAGAGAATCATGCGGGCAGAAATTCAAGCACTGACAGAAGAAGTCCAGCAGTCATTGGGCCTCATACGGAGGCATCTTTGACTGGGACACGGCTCAGCAACGGCTCGAAGAATTAAACGTTCGCGTCGAAGATCCCTCGTTGTGGGATGACCCGCAGGCGGCGCAGCAGGTCATGCGAGAGCGGACCCGGCTCGACACCATCCTTACGAGTCATCAAGCGTTGGAAGAGGAACTGACGTTTAACCTCGATTTGGCAGAAATCGCAGAGGCTGAATCCGACGATGCGGTGCTCGTCGAGGCAGAAACGGCGTTGACGGATCTGCGCAAGCGGGTGCTCAAAGTTCAACTGGAAACGTTGCTGTCGGGCGAAGCAGATGGCAATAGCAGTTACTTGGAAGTTCATGCGGGTGCGGGCGGTACGGAGTCACAGGACTGGGCGGAGATGCTCCTGCGCATGTACACCCGATGGGCTGAAGCACATAACTATCAGGTGGAGTGGATCGAGGAGAGCCCCGGCGAGGAAGCCGGCATTAAGTCGGCCACCATCCGCATCGTGGGCGGCAACGCTTACGGGTGGCTAAAGAGCGAAAGCGGCGTTCACCGTCTTGTGCGGATCTCTCCGTTCGATGCCAACGCCCGGCGACACACCAGTTTCGCCAGCGTCGGTGCGTATCCCGTGGTCGATGACTCAATCGACGTTGACATCCAGGAGAAAGATCTGCGAATCGATACCTATCGGGCATCGGGTGCCGGAGGGCAGCACGTGAACAGAACCGACAGTGCCGTTCGGATCACCCATTTGCCGACCAATATCGTCGTTCAGTGCCAATCTGATCGCTCACAGCACAAAAATCGATCTGCTGCGATGTCGATGCTTAAAGCCAGGCTCTATGAAGTCGAGTTGCAGAGGCGAGACCAAGAACGTCAAGCGCTCCACGAGAGCAAAAGCGATATCGGCTGGGGCCACCAGATCCGATCCTATGTTTTACATCCCTACCAACTCGTCAAGGACGTTCGGACCGGCATGGAAACCGGCAACACGTCCGCTGTATTGGATGGAGACCTCGACGAATTTATGGAGGCAGCCCTCGCCGTACGCACGGAGGGTGAAGGGCTCGACCTCAATTCCGGCGCTAAGTAATGGTTGGGCCTATCGACCGAGACAACTAGCGCTTATCTACGGACCGCCGACTGAGAGGCCATTTTTGGGGCCTCACTTTCGATAATCGTCGGCTTTCCGGGCTCGGTAACGAGATTGATCTTTTTGTCACCACCCTTTTTCTCGTGGTCGAGCCGTTTGATGTGGCCTTCGAGATGGGCTCCCGATTCGATTGACAAGATCTCGTGCCAGATATCGCCGACAACTTTCGCGGACTTCGCTAGTTGAACGCGTTTCGCGCGAATCTTACCCTCAACCGTGCCATGAACAATAACATCGTCGGCCGAGATCTCTCCCGTCACTTTCGCGCGTTCGCCGATTGCCAGTGACTTGCCGCTGACATCACCCTCGATAGTTCCGTCAACTTGCACTTCGCCCTGACTTTGAAGATTTCCTACTACGTGCAAATTCGCGCTGATTAGCGACGGCGCAGCCCGCGCCTCTCGCGTGGCGTTGGCAGCGGCACTTGCCTTGTCAGTCTTTGAAAACATGTCGCCCTGCTTTGATAAATAATTCTGGGTTAATCGGCTTGTCGTCGAAGTGTATCTCGTAGTGCACGTGAGGACCAGTACTTCTCCCGGTACTACCCACTTGGCCTATTTTCTGTCTGAACTCTACTCTCTGTCCTTTTTTGACGTGAATTCTTCGCAAATGACCGTATCGCGTAGCAATGCCCATGCCGTGGTCTATTTCCACCATCTTGCCATAAGGACCCCTGCGTCCGACATAGGTCACCGTTCCGGGCGCGGTCGCGAGCACCGGGGTCTTTTGATAGGCCGCGAAATCCAGGCCGCGGTGAAACGCCCAACGCTTTGTGAAAGGATCGCGCCGTTTGCCCCAGCCGCTTACGATCCGATGGTCCTTTGTTGGTGCCGTCAGCGGCAGCGCTTCAAGCACAACCTGCAAGCTAGACCACCGTCGTAGCAGATCTTCGAGTTCCACCACGCTGTTGCCGAACGCGTCATCCATTTCGGGGTAGTTATTTGATTGTTTGGCGACGGAATCCGGCAGGCGCACGAGAGGTCCACCTAAGGCCGCGCGTGCGATCTTGGCCGATCTTTCGAGCAGGCGCGCCGGCGGCAGCCCAGTTGTCGCGACAAGGGATTCTAATTCGCGGATTGTCGTACCGGTCCGGTTCTTGACGCGTTCGACGAGCGTACGCTGTGAGGATTTGACGATTGTTAACCGTGTCTCGAGTTCCGCGACTTCCCTGCTTAGGTCGGCTTGACGCAGCAGCGCTGCTAAATGCTTCTCTGCCAAGCGATTGAGCTGGCTCTTCGCGGAACTTAGTTCGTCCTGAACCGAGTGCTTGTCCTGCACCACGCCGCGCAGTGTCGATTCTAATTCGTCCACGCGCTGAGCGAGGTGGGTTTGTTCGGTAAGAGCCTTGCGGTGTTTCTCGGTGAGGGTGCTAAGCCGGGTTTTGGTCGAACTCAGGAAACCTTCGACCAGAAAGCGGTCGCTCGTAACCCCGCGCAATGTCATTTCCAGCAAACCGACGCGTTCGGTCAGATCGCCCGAAAGATCGAGCGCTTGGTCTCGTTGCGCCATGACGCGATCAAGTTCGGACGACAGCGATCCGAGCTTTTTCTCCAAGCTGGCCCGATGCTGAAATATCTCGAGCAACTGATTGTGCTTTGCTTCGAGATCGCCGGTAACTTTCAGAAATCGCTGTTGCGCGTCCGCCCACTCGCCGGTTAGCGAATCATACGCGGTTCCCATTGCCGCGATCTGTTTGTCCTTGGCGTTTATGACACGCCCGCTGAGGTACACCTGCGATGATGCATAGATGACCCACGCCATCGCGACGAACGCGACCGCCGAGATTGCTATCTGAGGCCAACGAGAAAGCGATAGGTAACGGACTCTCGCCTGGCTGCGATAGATGAGTTGCCGCTCCGGAAACGCACGCTCGACCGCGGTGCGCAGCACATCCCGGAAACTAGCTTCGTTGGCTCCCTGATTATTGATGATCATCATCAATTGTTTGTTAGTCCCCCACTAGCGATGGAATAGACGTTTGTCGGCACCATTGCAATACAGGAAAATGGCAAAAGCCATTGAATACGCTAATTCTTTTCTGATTCCATTGATCGCCCAAGGGTTATCCCGAGGAGCGGCATTGGGTTATACGGAGGTGAGCGGGAGATAGTAGTTTCGCGGCAACCCCGCTGAATCGCGGGCAGGCTCATTGAACGGTGCCTTAAGCGCACCCATCCCATAGAGTCTCGCTTGTTCGTGGAAGGCCGCCTGAGGCACAATCTCTCGTCGATCACATATTCAAATTTGAACCAGCGATGGCCGATCGCAACATGGCGGATTTCGTCCTCGTACGAATCGGCCAAGATGTTGGCGGTATCCATATCGCCGACCGATCGAAGGCGGCTGATCATGGCCGGCGCGACATCCAGCCCACGGGCCTCAAGCACGAGGGGCACAACCGCTAGGCGGGCAAGCAGGTCATGTCGGGTTTTCTCCGCAGCTTCCCATAGTCCATCGTGAGCGGGCAGGTCACCGTAGCCAGATCCGAGTTCGGCAAGTCGATTCTGCAGGGAATTGAAATGGCGGGTTTCATCGGCGGCAACGTCAATCCAATCCGTATAGAACTGTTGTGGCAGGCCGTCGTTCACGAATCTGGAAACGATATCCCACGCCAAATCAATAGCGTTGAACTCGATGTGCGCGATCGCATGGATTAGGGCGATGCGGTTGTTGTGGGAGCCGGCCCGGCCGCGACTCGGCATTTCACGAGGTGCGCGCAACACCGGCCGATCAGGCCGTATCGGTCGACTCGGCGGCATTTGGTTTCCAAGTTCGCAGATTTTACCGTCTCGCCACGCGTCGACCGCGGCGATAGAAGCTTCGGTTTTGGCCGCTGCGCTGGGTGACATTAGAACCCGGTTGGCAAACGTCGTCAGGGTCTTGCCGCCAGCTTCAATGGCTGGGTCTGGATCGCAAACTGTCACGTCGCTTGATCCGAGTGCCGGAAATTTCCGATGTACCGCTGATATTCGGTTTGAACCTGCGACTGGACAGCAACGAGGCGCTCTACAAGGGCGGCCGGGCTATCGGTTCCGCCAACGCGTGCAAGCGCGTTGCGCAATGAATCGGAGGCCTGGTCGTCACGATACGGACCGGAAATGGTTAACCGAAGCATGCCTTGAATGTTGATCATGAGATGGGCAGCGCTTGTCATGTCGGCGGCAGTTTGATTATCAATCACACCATGCGACGCTAGTCGGCTGAAGACGTCGGCCGTATTACCTCCCAGTAGTTCGGGGTAGCGATCAGCGTTCGCCAATTGCAGATATTGGCAGATGAACTGGATATCGGTGAGGCCCCCGCGAACATACTTCACATCCCAAATATCGTCCGTGCCATGTTCTTTCTCAATCCGCTCGCGCATCTCAGCGACGTCTTGAACCAGTGCTTCGCGATCGCGCGGGCGTAATAGCGCGCTCTTAATAACCTGAGCAGTGCGCTCGCGAAGGCCCGGCGGTGCGACCACCACGCGGGCTCGAGTCAGGGACATGTGCTCCCAGGTCCACGCGGTCTCTTGTTGATATCGCTCAAACCCATCGAGATGAATTGCAACCGGGCCGGAGTTCCCCGTCGGTCGCAATCGCATGTCGACGTCGTAGAGCCGTCCTTCTCCCGTTAACGCGGTTAACGCGCTTATTAGTCGTTGACTTAAGCGCGTGTAGTATTGGCTCGCTGAAAGCGGTTTCGTACCGTCCGACTCGGACTGCGATGGATCAAAATCGTAAACGAATACGAGATCCAAATCAGATACTGGCGTCAACTCGCGCGCGCCGAATTTTCCGAGAGCGACGACCGCGAATTCGCCACCGTGAATTGTTCCATGCTGGTTGGCTAATTCGTCGCCGACATCACTCACCAGACGCGCAACTAAAACGTCTGCCAGATCGCACAGAGCGGGTCCGGCATCCACGGCACTGATCGTGTTTCGGAGGATTTGTACGCCAACCTGAAATTTGTGCTCATTGGCCCATCGGCGCGTGATATCGAGGATATCCTGATAGTCGCGCGCGTTCGACAGCGCCCCTCGAAGATGCTGGGAGAGTTCGGCTTTTGGCGGCAGCGGGTCAAAAAACTCCGGCGACAATACGGCATCAAACAGTGTTGCATTGTGGCTTAGTGCATCGGCAAGGCGCGGCGCCGTTCCCATTATCTCCGCCACTAAATCAAGCAGCGTCGGATTTGCATTGAACAGAGAGAACAGCTGAACACCGGCAGGAAGCCGCCCAAGAAACTCGTCGAATTTGACAAAAGCGGCGTCGGGGTCCGCGGTCTTGGACAACGCGTCGAGTAGACGCGGCATGAGTAGCGTAAGGAGTTCCCGCGATCGCACGGCACGTGTCGCAGCGAAGCGACCGTGGTGCCAGCTTCGGATGCGTTCGGATACCCGCTCCGGTTCCACAAAGCCAAGCCCCCTTAACGTTTCCAGCGTACCTGGATCGTCTGCGCCGCCGGTGAATACGAGGTTACCGGATCCGCCTAAAGGGTCCTCTCGTTCAAACAGTCGGGCGTAATGACCGACAACGCTGTCTAGATATCCTTTGAGCTCAGATCGAAACGCCTGGGACGATACGCTTCCCATGAAGATCGCTACGTTTGTCAGTTTGGTTTGATCCGTCGGCAAACTGTGAGTCTGCTCGTCGTTGATCATTTGTAATCGATGCTCAAGTCGACGCAGGTAGCGGTACGCCCGAGAAAGATCGGTGACGACATCGGAATCGATCCGTCCAGCTGTCGCTAGCGCAATCAGCCCTCCGAGGGTTTGTTTCGTTCTTAAAGACGAATCTCTCCCTCCAGCTATAAGTTGCTGTGTTTGAACAAAAAATTCTATTTCTCTAATTCCTCCACGGCCCACCTTTATATTTTGGCCCTCAATTGCGGTCTCAGCGTGTCCGCGATGCGCAGTTATTTGTCGTTTTATCGAATGGATATCTGCAATCGCGGCAAAGTCGAGGTGTTTGCGCCATATGAATGGCGCAATTCTGTCGAGAAACTCGCGACCTGCGTCGCGGTCGCCGGCGATTGGGTCGGCCTTAATGAACGCGGCTCGCTCCCAGTTTTGTCCGACACTCTCATAATATCGTTCAGCAGCTGCCATCGACAGCGCCAGCGGTGTCGCGCCGGGGTCGGGGCGGAGCCTCAGGTCGGTGCGAAATACGTACCCATCGGCGGTTCGCTCCTGAAGGATGCGGACCAAGCGGCGGGTAAGATCAACGAAAAGGGACTGGGGATTGTCGGCGCCGCGATAGTCGATACGCTCTTGGTCGTAGAGAACGACAAGGTCGACATCACTAGAATAATTCAGTTCACGGGCGCCAAGCTTGCCCATTCCGAGAATGGTGTAACCGCTGGTTTCCGCCGGACGGCCGAAATCTTCTCCGCCGAGGCGTTCGTTGGCGATCGCCCAGCCAATTAGGTGATTAGCGGTGCGGTGGATGGCAGTTTTCGCAAATTCGCTGAGTGCCCCGGTTACGCGCTCCAGCGGCCAGATTCCGGTGATGTCGGCGAGAGCGATTAACAGCGCAGCCGCATTGCGCTGCTGTCGCAGTTCCGACATAACCGCGTCGTCGGTCAGCACCTCGGAATAGCTAATCGAGGTTGTGATATTTTCGAAATGAGCGTCGGGCCCGTGGCGCGCGATCTTGACGAACGATGCCAGATTGCGGAGCAGAATTTGGCTTAAGAACGGACTATTGCCGAAGATGGCCGCCAGAATTGCCTGGCCCTCTGATCTTGCTGCAAATGTACGACACTGATCGGCGAGTTCCTCGTCTGCATCATCGACCGCGTCGCGCCACTTTGCGAAGCCAAGATCGGCTAGAGCAGTATCCGCCGGCGTCGGCACCGTGCTGGCCGCGCCCAAGAGTTGAAATTGTTCCATTCCGTCGGGTTACCGATTGCTGCACACTGGGTCAATGCGAGCGTAATTCGCTGGGTAATAGTTTCGCACTTCATTCATGGGTCAAATAACCAACTCTATCGTCCGGGTGATCGCGGCGCTGGCGATAGTTCTTGTTATCGCGGGCGCGGCGCTCGCCTGGCGTTTGGCCGCCGGGCCGGTTTCGCTGGCATTTCTGACGCCTTACCTCGAAGAAGCCCTGAACCAAGGGCGTACCGAGGACGCCGTTATTCGACTTGGGAACACGATGCTGACTTGGGCAGGTTGGCGCCGCACGCTCGACATACGCGCGTTTGATGTCGTGATCATCGATGGCGAAGGAGTAGAAATTGCCGAACTCCCGGAGATCTCCATCGGACTTAGTGGCCGCGCCTTGCTCGATGCGCGAATTATGCCAAGCAGCATTGATGTTCTCGGCGCTGGCGCCGTCATTATTCGGCGCGGCGATGGCTCGATTGGATTGGGTTTTGGCGAGGCGTCCATTCGAGGAGACGACAATCTCATCCTGACAAGGCTCCTCAATGAATTGCTTGTTCCCCCAGATGCGGCCTCTAATTCCCGCAATCTCGAACGGATTAGCGTCCTCGATTCGACCTTAACCCTGATCGACCAGGTCAATGGCGCGTTGTGGCGGGCGTCAAAGGCAGATCTCGTGTTTCTTCGAAACGGTCAGTCAATAAGCGGCGACGCGCGAATGGAGGTCGATTTTGGCGGCCGCAAGGCCGACATTGCCGGCTCCGTGTCCTATGACAGCGTCTCGGGTAGTGCCCAGATTAGGATTTCATTCGACGACTTATTCCTGCCCGATGTCGCCAGACAGGGACGTGCTCTGTCGGACCTGTCGGGGATCGAAATGCCGATTGGCGGATCACTGCAATTTGCGGTCGATGCCAACGGCGACCTCTCGGAGTTCGTCTTTTCGCTGACGGGCGATAGCGGTTTTATTGATTTTCCCAGTATTTTTGCGGAACGCCTCTCGGTCGTGCGTACGACCGCACATGGATCGTTCTCGTGGGCTAGCCGAAAGGCGAGAATAGACGAGCTCGCGGTCAATGTTGGCGGCACGTTGTTTACGGCTCGCGGAGACGCCGAATTGGCGGACGATGTGCCCACGTTCAGCGGTGAAGTCCGAATTCTTGACCTTCCCATCGGTCGTCTGCCGGCATATTGGCCGCGCGATTTTAGTGGCGACGCCCGTAAGTGGGTGGCCGAAAATATCAGAGGTGGGCGTCTCACCGAAGCGACAATAGCGATTGGCCTTACGAAGCCGTCCCAACGTGGCGCGAACTCTCCGAACATTGCAGTCGATTTCTCGTTTGCCGATTCGTCAGTTTCTTTCATGTCTGGCATACCCCCCTTATCCAGGGTTTCAGGTAAGGGGAGAATTGCCGAGGATCGGCTCGACATTAGCGTCAAATCCGCCGCGCTCAGAAAACTCGATATTTCCGATGCAACCGTCAGTCTAACTGGCTTGTCCTTGGACACCCAGGAAACGGCGATCGAATTCGTCCTTCGCGGCCCCCTTGCTGAAGTTTTGACTTTGCTCGATGCGCCGCCGCTCGGATTCGCAAGCGATCTCGGACTGCCCGCCAAATCTGTCGGCGGGGTGGTAGCTGCCCGCGCGCGAATCACGTTGCCGATCACGGAGCAGGGGACACCTTTGGGCCGCGTGAACTTTGCCGCAGCCGCCAATCTGGCCGATGTCAGCGGCGATTTGCCGTTCCCGCCGATTGCCTTCGATCGGGGGACCCTCTCATTTCGACTGGATCGCAATGGATTCGATCTTGATGGTGCGATGTTCATCCAAGATACACCCGTGACAGTACAGTGGCGCCAGGACCTGGGCGCCAAATCGAATGCGACCGGACGTTATTTGTTGCGAGCGCAAGTCGATGAGGCCGGTCGCGAACGTCTTGGCGTCGGTACCGGCGGTGTGGTGGACGGGTTCGTCGACGTTAGCCTGGATGTCGCAGCCGCAAACGGTGCACTCGAACGCGCCGTTGTCGACATTAATTTTCTCGGAGCGGCGCTAGATTTACCGTTGCTGCACTGGCGTAAAACAAAGGATCGCCCGGCTCGAGGGCGAGCAGTTCTGATCCCGCAATCCGACGGATCGATCGTCGTCGAGGGAATAGAGTTTCGGGCCGATGATTTGGTGGCAACAGGGCAGTTGGAACTCGATCCAAAAGCTGCACTTCGACGATTCGATCTCAATCAGCTTACGATCGGCGATTCCGATTTGTCGCTGTCGGTGCGCCCTCGATCCCCGGAGGGTTTCTTCGTTGCCCTTGACGGTCGACGCCTGGATTTCAGCCCATACTTAGCTAACATTCTCGACGAATCCGACAGCGAACTCCCGCCCATTGAGCTATCGGTTCGCCTGGATGAAGTCTCGATTGGGCAAGGCGAAGGTCTCAGCGGGCTTGAAGGCAAAGCCCGTTATAACGGCGCGCGCTGGACCGAGGTCACGTTGGCGGGTCGTTTCGGCGCTAATAGCAAGCCGCTCGAATTCACGATCACCCCCGAGAACGATACCCGACGAGTAATCCTTACCAGTTCGGATGCTGGATCGGTCGCGCAGGCGATTGGGTTCTACGACAACGCTGTCGGCGGTAATCTCATCCTGTCGGCGGTTATTGACGATGGCACGCCCGAACACCCCATCAAGGGAAACCTCAAAATTGACGAATTCACGCTCGTAAAGGCGCCCACGCTCACGCGAATTCTGACGTTGGCGTCGCTGGAAGGGATCGTTGAACTGCTATCGGGCGGGCGGGGGATTTCTTTTGCCAGTCTGGACGTGCCCTTTGAGCTTGAGGACGGCACATTGAGAGTCGTCGAGGCCAGGGCATTTGGACAGGCACTTGGGGTTACCGCGAACGGCACCTATTCATTGGCCACCGACGAAGCCGATCTTGCAGGGACGATCGTACCCGCCTACACGGTAAACTCGCTGCTCGGCAACATTCCGGTGCTTGGTAAGCTGCTCGTTGGTGGGAAAGGCGAGGGTGTTTTTGCGCTGACCTATACCGTTCGCGGATCCGGCGAGAGCACCGATGTTCAGATCAACCCGTTATCGGCTTTGGCACCCGGATTTCTTCGGCGTTTTGTTACGCTGCTCGACCGTCGGCCGGGCCGATCGAAAAAGGAGGGCGATAGCGGCGAGGTGACAGCCGAGTAACGCTCCTCCAAGCGATCAAACCGCGGTCTCGTATCGGGCATATCCAGATCGTCCGATCGCAGACGATCGGTTGCGCGGATTTCTTTCGCCTATGCGTCGCCAAGGCGCACGAGCGCATGACGCTTGCGTCCCGCCGAGAGTTTGATGACGCCTTCCTGATCGGCGTTAGATTCGTACACGACGGCCCGCTCGTTCTCAACGACGACGTCATTCATGCGGGCGCCGCGACCTCTGATCAACCGCTTTGCTTCGCCACCGGATGTTGCAAGGCCACAGCGCCGAAACAACTCAACTGCGGTAATCCCGGTCGCGATTTCCTGGCGGTCTATAACGACCGTCGGTAATCCCTGGCCAGCGTTTCCGTTTTCGAACGTCTGCCGAGCGGTCTCGGCGGCAGCGTTTGCTGCTTCCTGACCGTGGCATAGCCGGGTCGCCTCTGAAGCGAGTGTTTTCTTGGCCTCATTGACCTCTGACCCGTCGAGTTGCTCAAGCCGCTCGATCTCGTCGTCCGGTAACTCGGTAAACAAGCGTAAAAATCGACCCACGTCGGCGTCGTCGGTGTTGCGCCAATATTGCCAATAGTCATAGGGCGATAACATTTCTTCATTCAGCCAAACAGCGCCAGCCGCGGTTTTTCCCATTTTCGAGCCGCCGGCCGTCGTCAGCAGCGGTGTGGTCAGTCCATAAAGCGCTCGGCCGTCGATCCGACGGCCGAGTTCGATCCCGTTGATAATGTTGCCCCATTGATCGGAACCGCCCATCTGCAAGGTGCAATCGTGGCGCCGGCTGAGCTCGAGAAAGTCATACGCTTGCAAGATCATGTAATTGAACTCGAGGAACGTTAGCGGTTGTTCACGTTCGAGCCGTAGCTTGACGCTGTCAAAGGCGAGCATTCGATTGATAGAGAAATGACGTCCCACATCGCGCAGAAACGGGATATAGGCAAGTTCATCCAGCCAATCGGCGTTGTTGACCATCACGGCGTCTTGGGGTCCGTCGCCGAACTTCAGAAAACGGGAAAAGATCCCCTTGATGCTCACCAGGTTAGCTTCGATCTGGGCATCGTCGAGCAACTGACGCGATTCATCCTTGCCGGATGGATCACCGACCCTGGTTGTTCCACCGCCCATCAGAACAATCGGCCGATGTCCGGTTTGTTGTAGCGTCCGCAGCAGCATGATCATGGTCAGGTTGCCGACGTGCAGACTGGGCGCGGTGCAATCGAACCCGATATAAGCGGTCACACACCCCTGACGTGCGGCACCGTCGAGTTCAACCTGGTCGGTTATTTGATGCACGAATCCGCGCGACGTCACTCGCTCGATAAATTCCGATTTTGGAGTTGCCATGACGATATTTACGCTGGTTTATGGTCGAGTCAGGTTCGCAGTCCGGGCCATATCATAATTCGGCAGGCCGGCAAACGGGTGATCCACCGAAGCGTTGCCGAGAGGAAATAAACGGTTGGAACCTTGTAAAGCAATCGGGCTGATGAGCGGTACATCGATCGACGGAATTGATGTGGCGGCGATCGAAACAGATGGTGGCACTCTGTATGCGCTGGGACCAGCCTTATCAGTTCCGTATGCTTCGGCGTTGCGTCAGGCAATTCGGAGCACGCTAGGCGCATTGCAAGGCCCGCAAGAGGTGGAACAAAGCCTCACGTCCGCCCACATCGCGGCGGTACGTCGTTTTCTTGGCGAGACCGGGCAAGGGCCTGACGATTTTGACGTCGTGGGATTTCACGGACACACGGTCTTGCATCGCCCTGACATCCGTCGCACGAGACAGATCGGCGACGGCCAACGTTTGGCCAACGAATTGGGGATCGACGTCGTCGCTGGGTTCCGCCTCGAAGATGTCGCCGCCGGCGGGCAGGGAGCGCCTTTGGCGCCAATTTATCACGCTCACCTACTCAGATATTTGTCGATGCGCGGCGCAGACGTAGAGTGGCCCGTTGCTGTTATCAACATTGGTGGCGTCGCAAACATCACGTATGTGAGTGAGGCGGCGCTCGACGACCCTGCGCAGTTGCTTGCGTTTGACACCGGTCCTGGCAACGCTCTCCTCGACGATTGGGTAAAGGCTCGAACTGGCCGTGATTTCGACCGCGATGGCGAACTCGCGGCCAGCGGTTTGACAGACGATGTCATGGTTGACGCGCTGCTGAGCCACGAATTCTTTGATCAACCGCCGCCAAAATCGCTCGATCGAAATGCATTCGTCGGTGGTGCGATGACCGATCTTTCCACGGCGGACGGGGCCGCTACGCTCACCGCGTTCACGGTCGGCGGCATCGCCAAAGCGGCCGCCTACTTACCATCGCCGCCCTTGCGATGGCTGCTGACCGGTGGCGGTCGTCACAACCGTACGCTCTGTCGGCGGTTGCAAGAGGTGCTTGGCGCTGTCTTTCCGATCGAAGATGTTGGTGGCCGAGGCGATTCGCTCGAGGCTGAAGCGTTCGCTCACATGGCTGTTCGAACTCTGTGTGGGCTACCGATTACCTTCCCGCGAACGACGGGTGCGCCAAATCCAATGACCGGCGGAGTGATTTATCGGGCTCGCTAAGATTAGGTGACCTTTGCTTCGCGCGCGATAGACATGTCGAGGTAGCTCTCGACAGTCTCCGTCATTTCTTCCATGTGATTTTCGAAAAAGTGGCTAGCGTCGGGGATGGTATGATACGTCACGTCAATACCGCGCTGCGCTGCAAGCTTCTCCGCTAGTTTTGCAACATCGGCCTCGGGAACAACATCGTCGGCCGTTCCTTGGACGATGATTCCTGATGAGGGGCAGGGCGAAAGAAAGGCAAAATCGTAGTTGTTGGACGGCGGCGCCACCGATACGAAGCCGTCAATTTCAGGACGTCGCATTAACAACTGCATGCAGATCCAGGCACCGAACGAGAAACCACCAACCCAGCAGGTTTCGGCGTTGGGATTATATGATTGCAGCCAATCCAGCGCCGAAGCGGCGTCGGATAACTCACCAAGACCATTGTCGTAATCGCCTTGGCTCCGCCCAACGCCACGGAAATTGAAGCGAAGAACCGAAAATCCTCGGCGCGCGAACACCTGGTAGACGTTGTAGACGACCTTGTTGTTCATTGTGCCGCCGAATTGCGGGTGAGGGTGCAGCACGAGTGCGATCGGTGCATTCGTGTCGCTGCCATGCTGGTAACGGCCTTCCAGCCGGCCCTCAGGCCCATTGATAATGACCTCAGGCATGAGAATCCTAGTTTGTGTTGGTGACCAAAGCAGGGGTTCCGCTGCCGTTATATAGGATAGCTGCGCCTTAAGCCCACCCCCAGAAATACTGAAGAACAATAACCCGGAATCAGCCTGCAAGAAAATGGTGAGGGACCAGTCGGTTAGGGTTAATCCCCTACTATTTTTCGTTGGTTAAATTTACTTGACTATTTTACTAGGTTTTCTAGATTAATTGGGTGTCGGTTGCGGCGCGGCTGATTCGCGTTGGCAGTCAGTGAGCAATCGATTATATCGGTAGCAGGAAACGGACAACCGATGTTTTTCAAGGCGCTTGGTGAAGATATAGATGCCGTTTTCGAGCGCGATCCAGCTGTTCGGTCGCGGATCGACGTCGTTTTTAGTTATCCCGGCTTTCAGGCGCTGGTTTTCTACCGTATCGCCAATGCGGCGTGGCGTCGCCAATGGCATTTTTTGGGGCGCTATATTTCACACGTCGGGCGCTGGTTGACCGGTATTGAAATACACCCCGGCGTCAAGATCGGCCGTAAATTCTTCATCGATCACGGCATGGGTGTGGTTATCGGTGAAACCGCCGAGATTGGTGACAATGTGACGCTCTACCAAGGCGTAACACTGGGCGGTGTTTCGCTCGAACCTGGCAAGCGCCACCCAACCCTCGAGGATGACGTCATCGTTGGCGCCGGCGCAAAAATCCTCGGACCGATCACGGTGGGTGCGTGCGCTCGCGTTGGGTCGAATGCGGTGGTGGTCAAAGATGTCCCGCGCGGTGCTACGGTCGTTGGAATTCCAGCCCGGCAAGTCGCGCCAAAATCGATCGAGCCGAGTGCAGAACGGCCAAGCTTTACGGCTTACGGACTATCCAGCGATGGGTTGTCCGACCCCACTGCAAACGTCATCGAAAACTTGCTCGATCGTGTGCAGCAATTATCGGCGCGCCTTACCAGCCTTGAGGAAAAACTCTCCGATAACGATCGTGGCTACGGTGCCTCGTGGACAAAATCGAGAGCCGACACCGCGTCACCCGATGTCGAAAAGAATTCAAGAGAAGATCAATAAAAACTAGTGGCTTATATGAAAAACCTAATCTGGAAATTTAGGAGGTGCACGTGAAACTCAGCACCAAGGGTCGCTACGCTGTCATGGCGATGGTTGACTTGACGATGTTTGGGCGTGGGGGGCCGGTATCGCTCGGCGACATCGCTGATCGCCAGGAAATTTCGGTCTCCTACCTTGAGCAGCTATTTGCAAAATTACGCCGCAATGGCCTGGTTAGAAGTGTTCGCGGACCAGGCGGAGGCTATGTGCTGGGGCATCTGCCCGAGGAATTACGAGTTTCGGATATCGTTCGAGCTGTCGATGAATCGCTCAAGCAAACGCGCTGCAAGGCAGGGTCGGCGACCGGGTGCAGCGGCAGCCAAGGCAGGTGTGTAACCCACGATCTATGGGAAGAACTTGGCAATCAAATACATCTGTTCCTGAGCTCGGTGACACTGGCCGACGTCGCGTCGCGCCGTGTCCTGGGGACCAGCGGCATGCTCCACCGTGAGACCAGCTTAGATCTGCACGTCGCGTAGCTTCGTGGTCCAAACCCAAGCATATCTCGATTACAACGCGACGGCGCCCGTGCGCCCGCAGGTCATCGAGGCCGTTCGCCGCCGGCAGGAAATCGGCGGCAATCCATCTTCGGTTCATGCGCTCGGGCGTGACGCTCGCCACGCGGTCGAAGATGCCCGCCGGCAGGTGGCGGCGTTGGTCCACGCACGGCCGCAGCAAATTGTCTTCACCAGCGGGGGAACCGAAAGCAACAACCTGGCGCTCAACGGTCTGGGCAAAGGGTCGTTATTGGTTTCTGCAGTTGAGCACGGCTCGGTACTCGCGGCGGCACTGATTCGCGATCCTGAAGCCGTCGTGGTCCCCGTTGACGGCGCAGGCCAAATCGATCTTGGTGCGTTGGAGTCGGCCCTCGCCGAACATCGTGACGCCGCGTTGGTGTCGATTATGTTGGCGAACAATGAAACCGGCGTGATCAATACAGTGACGGCGGTGGCCGATCTCGCGCATCGATTTGGCGCAGCCGTTCATTGCGATGCAATTCAAGCTGCTGGCAAGATCGCGGTGGACTTTGGTGACCTCGGCGTCGACCTCATGTCGTTATCGGCCCACAAGATCGGAGGGCCACAAGGCGTGGGTGCTTTGGTCGTTGCCGAGGGTGTGGACTTGGCAGCACGGGTCATTGGCGGTGGTCAGGAACGTGGACTTCGCGCCGGCACCGAGAACGTTGCCGGAGTCGTCGGCTTCGGAGTCGCAGCGGATATTTGCGCCGCCACACTCGGCGAATCCAAGAAACTTGTAGCTATGCGCGATGGGATCGAGCACCGGCTTAGGCAGTTCGCGCCGCCGTCACAGGTAATCGGTGCGGACGCACCACGGCTTCCAAACACCAGCTGCATCACGATGCCAGGCGTCGCCAGCGAGACGCAGGTTATCGCGCTCGACCTCGCAGGTGTAGCTGTGAGCGCCGGCGCTGCGTGTTCGTCGGGCAAGGTCGCGCGCTCGCACGTGCTGGAGGCGATGGGTGTGGCTGACGAAATCGCCGACTGTGCCATCCGCGTGAGCCTGGGTTGGCGCACGACCGCGAAAGATCTTGACCTGCTCTATAACGCCTGGACCGAGCTCTACACGCACGCCCACGGCGCCGACCTGGCGCATACGCAACCGGCCGCGTAACGGGATTTGTGAGGAACGAAATGGGCGAAGCAACAAAAAGCCAGCATAGGCCGAACATCAAACTGCCGATCTACCTCGACTACCAGGCGACGACGCCGGTAGATCCCCGAGTGATGGACGTCATGCTGCCTTATTTCACGGAGAAATTTGGCAACCCACACTCGCGCACCCACGCTTACGGTTGGGAATCGGAAGGCGCAGTCGAAGAAGCACGGGCGCAGGTTGCCAGCCTGATCGGGGCCGATCCCCGTGAAATCGTTTTCACCTCAGGCGCAACCGAATCGAACAATCTCGCGATCAAAGGCGTCGCTCACTTCTATGGTGACCAACGCAGGCACATCATCACCGTCCAAACCGAGCACAAGTGTGTGCTCGATAGTTGCCGCCATCTCGAGCAGGAGGGCTTTGACGTCACCTATTTGCCGGTTCAGCCCAATGGCTTATTGCGGCTGGAGGATCTTGCCGCGGCGACGACCGACGACACGGTATTGGTCTCGGTAATGGCGGTTAACAACGAAATCGGCGTCATTCAGCCGATTGCCGAGATCGGTGCGTTCTGTCGCGAACGAAAGATCTTCTTCCATACCGACGCCGCCCAGGCGGCCGGGAAAATTCCGCTCGATGTTAATGCAATGAACATCGATCTGATGAGTATCTCGGGCCACAAACTTTACGGCCCGATGGGTATTGGTGCGCTCTATGTACGCCGCAAACCGCGCGTTCGTTTGCAGGCGATTATGAATGGCGGCGGCCAGGAGCGAGGGATGCGCTCAGGTACGCTGCCGGCGCCATTGTGCGTCGGTCTGGGTGCGGCCTGCGAGTTCGCTGAGCAGGATATGGCGAGCGAAAATGAGCGGCTTCGGCGACTCCGCGACAGGTTTCTAGAGGGCCTGTCCGATATACCCGAGCTCTATATCAACGGCGATCTTGAACAACGCTTTCCCGGAAATCTCAACATCAGCTTTGCTTATATAGAAGGCGAATCAATGTTGATGGCGCTTAAGGATTTGGCGGTGTCTTCGGGATCGGCGTGTACCTCGGCTTCGCTTGAGCCGTCCTACGTATTGCGGGCGCTCGGTGTCGACGTGGAAATGGCCCACACCTCCATTCGCATCGGTATCGGGCGATTTACGACCGATGATGAAATCGACTACGCAGTCAAAACGATCCACGAACACGTCGATCGACTGCGGGAAATGAGTCCGTTGTGGGAGATGGTACAAGACGGAATCGACTTGAAATCAATCGAGTGGACGGATCACTAAGCTCAACGTTGCGGCCGGTCGCTGGACCGTCCGCCTAATCAGAGGAAGCAATAGAGATGGCGTATAGTAAGGAAGTCGTTGACCACTATGAGAACCCACGCAATGTCGGCGCACTCGACAAGGAAGACGAGAGCGTGGGCACGGGTCTCGTTGGCGCGCCCGCCTGCGGCGACGTTATGAAATTGCAGATTAAGGTCGACGCCGAAGGCGTGATCGAGGATGCCAAGTTCAAGACGTTCGGCTGCGGCTCTGCGATCGCCTCGTCCAGCCTGGTGACCGAATGGGTTAAGGGCAAGACGCTCGACGAAGCCGGGACAATTAAGAACACTCAGATCGCCGAAGAACTCGCGCTACCGCCGGTGAAGATCCACTGTTCTGTGTTGGCCGAGGACGCGATCAAGGCAGCCATCGCAGATTTCAAAACCAAAAAGCCGAGCACTGACGCATAGATCGGGCCAAGTTGAGTGCGGAGAGACGCGTATGAGCGAACCCATGATGAATGTAACAGATGCCGCAGCCGGCCGTGTGAAAGCGCTGCTTTCGCAACGCGGTAAGGAATCGGCCGGGGTGCGTATTGGCGTGCGCACCGCGGGGTGTTCTGGCCTGTCCTACACATTGGAATATGCCGATGAGAAATCGGAATTCGACGAAACCGTGGAGGACAATGGCGTAACTATTTTCATCGATCCCAAGGCCGTGATGTTCCTGATCGGTACTGAAATGGACTTTGTCGAAGACACCCTCAAATCCGGCTTTGTCTTTAGCAACCCCAATGAAAAGGGTCGCTGCGGTTGCGGCGAATCGTTTCACGTCTAGTCGCGGCGGTGCGGCGGTTTCGCTGCGCCGTATCGAAGGATAGTCACCACGATCGCGGAGTCTCGGTTCCGCGATCTCTTACATTCGGAATGTTAGTTGGCGCAGGCCTCACAACATACGACGCGAGTCGAGCACGAGGGCGGCAAACTTGGTGACGAGCCTGGTGCGGTTAGATCCTGTTGGTCGTGCCACGGCCCGGTACCGGCGATCGAGTTGTTCTGCCAGACCTGCGAGGCGCTGCAGGCACCAATCGGGCGCGATCGTTTCCAGCGGCTAGATTTGGAGCGTGCTTACGATATCGATCTCGAGCAGCTCGATGGTAGCTACTTTCGTTACCAACGGCTGCTCCATCCCGATCGTTTTGCCACAAAGTCTGCCAAGGAGCGGGCGCTGTCGCTCCAGCACGCGACCGATGTCAATGAAGCCTACGAAACTTTGCGCGATCCCCTGCGTCGGGCCGAGTACCTGCTGTCGCTGATGGGACGCGCCGTCAACATTGGCGAGCAAACGATCAACGATCCGGAGTTGCTGACCGAATCGATGGAACGACGCGAGGCGCTGGCAGAGGCCGACAGTGCCGCCAAGGTTGATGTAATCATCGCCGCGGCATCCTCGGACATGGCGCTGTGTGGGACCGCTATTGCGGCCGCGTTCGCAGATCAGAATATAGACGATGCCGCGTCACTCACCACCCGGCTCAAATATCTACAAAAACTCGGGTCCGAGGCACGGTCTGCACGCGCCCGGTATGGTGCCGCGTCTCCGCTCGTGACCGCAGGGTCGTAATGCTGCTCGATATCCACGAGCCCGGCGAAACCCCAGCGCCGCACGAAACAGACGCGATCGCTGTCGGCATCGATCTCGGTACGACCAATTCGTTGGTCGCGGCGTCAAGCGCAGGCAAACCTGAAGTCCTCCGCAATATTCACGGTGAAGGATTGGTGCCTTCGATTGTCGCCTACGAAGCGGATCAGGTCGTCGTCGGATATCCCGCGCGCAAACGCTTGGCCGATGCCCCAGAGTTGGTCGTGAGTTCGATTAAGCGATTGATGGGTCGGGGTCTCGAAGATGTAAAGAGGTTGGCTGGCACGCTGCCGTTTGAGGTCGACGAAAACGCTGAAGGCATGGTTCGCTTGAAAATTGCGGGCCGTACGTTGACACCGGTTGAAGTGTCCGCGGAGATTCTGCGTACGCTAAGGCGACGCGCAGAGACTTCCTTGAATCGCGACATCACCCGGGCGGTGGTGACCGTTCCGGCTTATTTTGACGATGCAGCGAGAACCGCGACCAAAGATGCTGCACGACTGGCCGGGCTCGACGTCCTCCGGTTGATCAACGAACCAACCGCTGCAGCACTCGCATACGGTCTCGATAAGGGTGCCGAGGGGTTGTACGCGATCTACGATCTCGGCGGCGGAACCTTCGACGTCTCCATCCTAAAAATGGAGAAAGGCGTGTTCCAAGTGCTCGCGACTGGCGGTGATTCGGCGCTTGGCGGTGATGATTTCGATCACGCCATTGCCGAACGATTTCTGTCGGAACGTGTTCAAAACACCGACTTAGGTGGAACAACGCCGGTCGACGCCAAGCTGGCTTTGGAAATTGCTCGCGCCGCAAAAGAGCATCTAACCGAGCACGACAACGGCAGTTGGCCACTTGGTGAAAGCGGCAAACAATCGACGCATACGATCGATGTGGCGACGTTCGATGCCCTGATATCACCGCTGGTTGATCGAACCATCGGGATCTGCATATCAGTGGTCGAGGATGCCGGATTGAACGTTAATCAAATAGCGGGAGTGGTCCTCGTCGGCGGGTCAACCAGAGTTCCGCAGGTGCGCCGCAAGGTCGCGGCTTGCTTTGGCGCCGAACCGCTCGCCGACATAGATCCGGATGAAGTCGTCGCGCTCGGCGCGGCGTTGCAGGCAGAGGCGTTGACAGTGGGCTCGGATACCTTGCTGCTTGACGTGACTCCACTGTCGCTTGGCCTCGAGACGATGGGGGGTGTCGTGGAAAAGGTGATTCACCGAAACACGCCAATCCCGGTCGCCCTGGCACAAGAATTTACGACCTACCAGGATGGCCAGAACGCGATGCTTATTCATGTCGTCCAGGGCGAGCGCGAAATGGTTGACCAGAACCGCTCGCTTGCTCGCTTCGTCCTTCACAATATTCCGCCCCTGACCGCTGGCGCAGCGCGAATCCACGTGAACTTTGCTCTCGATGCTGACGGCATCCTCACCGTAAGCGCGCGCGAGCAGTCGACCGATATCGAACAGCGAGTCGAGGTTAAGCCCAGTTACGGCCTCAGTGATGAGGATATGGAAACCATGCTGCGCGACAGCATGAAACATGCGCGCGAGGATATGGAAACCCGCATGCTCACCGAGTCTCGAGTTGAAGGGCGACGCAATGTGCTGGCGCTGCGCGCGGCGCTCGATGTCGATGGGGATCTATTGCGTCCGATCGAACGACGAAGCGTGGAGAACGCGCTCGCCGGTCTAGAGAAGGCGATGGCGACATCCGATCGTGAGCTTATCGAGGGCTGGATCGAAAAACTCGATGACGAGACCCAGTTCTTTGCCGAACGGCGTATGGATCGCGGTATTCGAGAAGCGTTGGAAGGTGTCTCCGTCGACGACCTCGAACGCGGCGTCGGCAGCGATGCAGAGACGAGCGGTGCTTAACCTCTCGTCTAATCGATTTAGGATTTAGAGCCCTCTCCAATGCCAAAGATGACGTTCGTCGACAAGAATGGTGCGGAAATCGTTGTCGACGCACCGCTTGGCCAGTCTGTGCTGGAAATTGCCCACCGCAACAGCATAGATCTTGAAGGTGCTTGCGAGGGCTCGCTGGCCTGCTCGACGTGTCACGTTATTGTTGATCAGGAGTATTTCGATCGGCTCGCGGAACCCACCGAAGATGAGGAAGACATGCTTGATCTTGCCTTTGGTTTGACTCATACGTCTCGACTGGGCTGCCAAATTATCATCTCCGAGGAACTTGACGGTTTGCGCGTTCTCCTGCCCAAGGCGACCCGTAATATGATGGTTGGTTGAGACGAGGAGCGCGCTTGCGATGACATTGAAATGGATCGATACCTACGACATCGCCATCGAGCTCGAAGAGCGGCATCCCGACGTCGACGTTGTCAATATGCGCTTCACAGACCTCCACAAATGGGTCCGCGAGCTACCTGGTTTTGATGACGATCCCGCCAGCTCCAACGAGAAGATACTTGAGGCCATTCAAATGGCCTGGATCGAGGAGCGGGACTAGGAAATCCCCACACCAACCGTTCTATCGCGGCAGCCAACGATCCGGCGGATCCGCGCTTAAGCCGGCATTTCGACTTTGAGCAGTTCTGGGTAGTCACCAACATAGGCGCGATGGCTGACCAGTGAACCCGATGGCAGCCACGCATGAATGTCGACCGCGGGCGGTTCTGAAATAAGGGTGAGGTGGCGCTCCGCGCCAAGATCTAATTCGATTTGATGCGCTGTGCTGGGCGCCACGCTAACCGTGGTGCCGTTCCAGCGGGTGGTGATGGGCCTGTGAATGTGTCCGCAAACGATGCGCTCGATTTGGGAATGTCTGGCGACAACCGCGCCCAGCGCATCCGCGCCGATCAGACCTTGGCCATCGCGATTGCGATCGAACGGCTTGATGCCGGTAAGGAACGGCGGGTGATGCATGCACACAAACGTCGGTCGGGTTGGTGCTTCGGCCAGGCGTTGATCCAGCCACCCGATCCGCTCTTCGCATAACTCGCCGCCGGTTTCTCCCGCGATCAAGGTATCCAGAAAAATCAACCGCAGCGGTAGGTCTTCGACCGTATATTGCAGGAATGGTCCGCTCGGCAGGTAGGCGTGATCGGGAAAAACAGCACGTAGATTGTCGCGATCGTCATGGTTACCCGGAACCAGGAATAGCGGCGTCGGCAACGGTTCCAACACGGCGCGTATGTGTTCGTATTCCTCTCGCGTCCCCTCGTGGATAAGATCGCCGGTCGCGACAACGACGTCGGGACGCGGCGTCATTCCCAAAATATGGGTTACCGCGTTTCCCAAATGTTCAGCGGATCGGTACTGTTGGTCGAAGGGGCTACCGCGTTTGCCGATGTGGCAATCGGTAATCTGAGCGATGATGAAGGGCGTCGACATCGATTGGCCTTCCCGGCATGCGTGCACTGCCCCACTACCTAGGCACAACACAGATTAACGTCAAATGGCCCGCGAATCTCAGTTTCTCAACGAGGTCCTTGGTCGTCTGGCGCCAATCGGGGCTCGTGGCAGGTCGATGTTTGGCGGATTTGGAATCTACGTTGATGACGTAATGATGGCGCTGATTGCCGATGATGTCGTCTACTTTAAGACCGATGAGTCCAACCGAGGAGACTTCGAAGACCGTGGAACCGGTCCATTCATGTACGCCGGTAAGCGCGGTAAACCCATTGCGATGTCGTATCACGAGGTGCCCGACGATATTCTCGAAGACCCCGATGACTTGCTTCTCTGGGCGGAGAAGGCCGTCGCCGTCGCCAGGCGAAACAAGAAGCCCAAGCGCAAGAAAAAGTATTGACGGTTCAGCACGTGGTAGATGGGAGCGCTTTGATCGACTACTTGTTCGATCAACTCGGCGACTTTGCAGCATCGTCGAAGCGAATGTTTGGAGGTACCGCCCTCTACCATGGCGATGCCATGTTTGGTTTTGTCTACCACGACCGGATCTATTTCAAGGTCGATACTCGCAACCGCGATGAATACGTACAGGCGAGGATGGAGGTGCTGCTATACGCGCCGGATAAAACGGCGCAGCGAATCGGCTCACTGATGGAAGTTCCCGCTGACGTCCTGGAAGAACCCGACGCACTCGGCCAATGGGCGGCAAAGGCAGTCGATGCTGCCTTGGCTTCGAAACAACGTGGGCCGAAGGCCGGTTAGCTCACCCGCTCGAGTACCGTCGCAATACCCTGGCCAACGCCGATGCACATCGTAACAAGTGCGTAGCGTCCCCCCGTTCGACCGAGTTGGTAAGCAGCGGTCGTCGCCAACCGGGCGCCACTCGCGCCCAGTGGATGGCCAAGCGCAATTGCGCCGCCGTTGGGATTGACGTGATCGGCATCGTCGGGGACACCGAGCTGACGCAGCACCGCCAATCCTTGCGCCGCGAACGCTTCGTTGAGTTCGATGACGTCCATATCGCTGACTTTGAGACCGAGCTTTTCCATCAACTTTGAAGACGCCGGTGCCGGTCCAATTCCCATAATCCGCGGCGGCACACCCGCGGTAGCGGTGCCGGCGACGCGGGCGAGAGGGGTTAATCCGTACTTGTCGACTGCGGCGGATGAGGCGATCAGCATCGCACACGCGCCGTCATTGACCCCAGACGCATTGCCGGCTGTAACCGAGCCACCCTCGCGAAAGGCAGGTTTGAGCTTGGCCAAGGCCTCGGCGGTTGTCTCACGCCTGGGGTGCTCATCGGTTTCGACCGAGATGGGATCGCCCTTGCGACGCGGTATCGTTACCGGCACGATTTCGTGCGTGAGGTCGCCGCGATCTTGAGCAGCGGCGGTCCGATTTTGACTGCGTAAAGCGAAGGCATCCTGATCATCGCGCGCGATCTGAAATTCCTCGGCCACGTTCTCGGCCGTTTCACCCATTGCATCGACCCCGTGCATCTCCTTCATCTTCTTGTTGACGAAGCGCCAACCGATGGTGGTGTCGTAGATCTCGGCCTTGCGGGAGAAGGCGGTATCGGCTTTTGGCATCACAAAAGGCGCCCGGCTCATACTCTCGACGCCGCCTGCGATGGCGAGATCAATCTCGCCCGTACGGATTGCGCGGGCCGCGCACGTCAAGGCTTCGAGCCCCGAACCGCACAGGCGGTTCACCGTCGCCCCTGGCACAGCATCGGGCAATCCAGCAAGGAGTGATGCCATCCGCGCGACGTTGCGGTTGTCCTCACCGGCCTGGTTGGTATTGCCGTAATAGACCTCGTCGACATTCTCCCACGCCACATCAGGGTTGCGGGCCATGAGAGCCGTTATCGGAACGGCTGCGAGGTCATCGGTGCGGACCGGCGCGAGAGCGCCACCAAAACGGCCAAATGGCGTGCGAACGGCGTCGCAGATGAAGGCTTCGGTCATGTCAGCTCCCTTTGAATTCGGCCGGTCTCTTCTCGATAAAGGCCCTGACACCTTCTCCGAAATCGTCCGTCCTGGTTGCGATCACCTGGAGATCACGTTCAAGGTCGAGTTGGGCATCGAGCGTATTGTCGATGCTCGCGTCGAGCGCGCGCCGAATAAGCGACAACGCCTTGGTGGGTTGTGTCGCGAGACGTGCCGCCAGGCTACGCGCTTCGTTCATCACCTGATCGTCCTCGACACACTTCCAGATCAAGCCCCAATCGGCCGCGGTTTCGGCCGGTAATTTGTCACCGAGCATGGCCAGGGCCGCGGCCCGCGCCCGCCCTACCAGGCGCGGCAGAAAATAGCTTCCGCCACAGTCCGGTACCAGACCGATGCGAATGAACGCTTGCACGAAATCGGCAGATCGTGCGGCGATTACGAAGTCAGCACAGAGCGCCAGATTGGCTCCCGCGCCAGCTGCGACGCCGTTGACCGCGGCGATCACGGGCATCTCGATGCTGCGCAGAATACGCACCATGCGGTTATAGTTTTTGTCCAGCGAATCGGCGAAATCGACTTGACCGCCGTCCGGATCTCGATCGCTAAGGTCCTGCCCGGCGCAAAAGCCGCGGCCTTCTCCGGTGATGATCAGGGCCCGGGCACCATCTTTGCCGCTCGCCGATTTTAGCGCAGAACGCAGTTCGCTATGCATCGTGGCGTTGAACGAGTTGAGAACATCGGGTCGGTTCAGCGTGATCGTTGCCACGTCATCGGTGATGTCATAACGGATTGTTTCAAATGCCATATCGGCCTCCATCAGCGGCCCTTGAACGCGGGTTTGCGTTTTTCGAGAAAGGCGTTCACGCCCTCCGCCTTATCTTCGGTACCGAGAATGATACCGAACGCCCGCCGCTCGTAATCCAGACCTGCTTCCAGCGTAAGGTCATACGATTTCAAAACCGATTCCTTGGCCAGGCGGACCGAGATCGGCGGCTTGGCCGCGATCGTGCAGCCGAGCTTGAGTGCGCGTTCGATGGATACTTCGTGTGGCACCACCTCGGCCACGAGCCCCGCGGTCAGCGCTTCGGCGGCATCGATCATCTCACCCGACAGCACCATCTTCATCGCCAGCGACTTGCCGACCGTCCGCGTCAGGCGCTGCGTGCCGCCGGCGCCGGGCATGATTCCGACATTGACCTCCGGTTGGCCGAATTTGGCGGTGTCGCCGGCAATGATGATATCGGCATGCATGGCGAGCTCACAGCCGCCGCCGAGGGCATAGCCGTTGACCGCGGCGATCAGCGGTTTGGGAAAGCGGCGTACGCGGTCCCACACACGCTGCCTTTCGTTCTTAAGATCCGCGATCGCTTCGCGTTTGGCCATTTCATTAAGATCGGCGCCGGCTGCAAAGACGCTGTCGCCGCCGGTCAGCACCACCGCCCGAACCTCATCATCATCGGCGGCTGTTTCGAGGGCATTGGAGATCTCGGCCAAATGATTGCCCGACAGGGCATTTAACTGTTTCGGCCGGTTCATGGTGATGAGCCGCACGTGGTCGTGGGGATTGGTGACAACGATGTCGCTGTAGCTGGGATCAGCCATCCTGCAATCTCGGCATTGTAAGAGTGAATTCAGTCCGTGCGCTGAGCGCGCTCGAGCTCTTGCTGACGCAGCTTAAAGCGTTGCAGCTTTCCGGTTTCCGTACGCGGCAGCTCATCGACGAACTCGATCGCGCGCGGGTACTTATACGGCGCCATTTCGGCTTTGACGAAGTTTTGGAGTTCGGTTGCAAGCTCGTCGCTGCCGGCGTTATCCCGGGCGACGACAAATGCCTTGACGATGAAGCCACGCTCCTCATCGGGACTGGCAACCACGCCGCACTCTGCGACTTTGTCGTGTTCGAGCAACACCTCTTCGACTTCCGGGCCGGAAATATTGTAACCGGCGGAAATGATCATGTCGTCGGCGCGAGCTTGAAACCAAAAGTAACCGTCCTCGTCGCGTAGATAGGCATCACCCGGAAAATTCCAACCATCGCTCACATACCGAGCCTGATTGTCGGGGTCGTCGAGATAGCGACACCCGGTGGCGCCACGAACGGCCAATCGGCCGACGGTTCCATCGGGCACATCGTTGCCCGCGTCATCGACGACCTTGGCCTGGTATCCCAGAATGGCTTTTCCCGTGGCACCGGCGCGCGCATCATCGCCGGCCGCAGTGATAAAAATGTGCAGCATCTCGGTCGAGCCGAGCCCGTCGATAATGCGTAACCCCGTTGCTTTCTCCCATGCTTCGAAGGTGGGTTTGGGCAAGGTCTCGCCGGCCGACACGCACTTGTTGAGACTGGATATGTCGAAGCTGTCTAAAGCCTCGAGCAGGACGCGATACATGGTCGGCGCCGTGAACAACGTGGTGACCGCCTGTTTCTGAATGGTCTCCAGAACCAGCTCTGGCGTCGCCTTTTCAACCAGTACGGTCGATGCGCCTGCGTGCATGGGAAAAGTGACCAAAGCACCGAGGCCGAATGTAAATGCGATCGGTGGCGAACCAAGAAAAACATCGGTGGACGTGGGTCGCAGTACATAGCGCGAAAACGTGTCGCATATCGTCATGATGTCGCGGTGAAAGTGCATGCAGCCTTTGGGCGAGCCGGTTGTGCCGGAGGTAAACGCGATCAGTGCGACGTCGTCGATCGAGGTTTCAACGTTGTTAAAGCCATCCGACATCTGGGACATGATCTCATTGAGAGATGCGCTCCCGGATCCATCGTAGTAAACGACCTTTTTGAGCTTTTCGGCGCTGAGTAGGGTCTTCTTCATGTCTTCGGCCAGGCGGGTATCGCACAACGCGTATTTGACGCGGGCCTTGTTGCAGACATACTCGAGTTCACGCGCGCGCAGCAGCGGCATCGTTGCAACCGCGATGGCGCCTGCCTTCAGAACACCAAACCAGCAAGCGACAAACATCGGATTGTTGGGGCCGCGCAAAAGAACCCGTTCGCCCGGCACGACGCCGAGCTCGTCGCTCAAAACATTGGCGATGCGATTGGCAGTTTCGAGCACTCGGGCATAGCTCCAGGTCTCGCCTTCGAAGCTGAAACAAGCGCGCTCGCCATGACCGGCATCGATCCAGGAATCCAATAGCTCCGCCGCGGCGTTCATGGTGGGTGGATAGGCCATCAGTTCGGGAAGGGCCGTCCAATCCATGTCGGGCCACTGCTCGCGCGGCGGCAAGTGGTCGCGTGCAAATGTATCAACATGAACCGATGGTTGTAGATCACGCATCGTTTGCTGGTCTCCTCATCACGGTTGTCCGGTCGTCAATCGTTGCATCAATAGCTCGCGGCCGGTTTTTGACCCACGTTTTCGCGATGCTCTTTAAGAACTTGGCCGGCAATGATCAGCTTCTGTATATCGTTCGCGCCTTCATAGATCCTGAGCGCACGCACCTCGCGATAAAGCCGTTCGATTGCCGTGCCCGCGACGACACCGCGCCCGCCATGAATCTGCAACGCTGAATCTGCCACCCGCTGCGCCGCTTCGGTGGCGTAGTATTTTGCCATCGATGCCTCGCGAGTGACGCGGTCGGCCTGGGTATCGCGTACCCACGCCGACCGGTAGATCAACAACGCAGCGGCATCGACGTCGATTGCCATCTGGGCGATTCGATCCTGCACCATCTGAAAGTCGGCCAGGGTTTGGTCGAAGGCCTCACGCCGATCGGCATAGGCAACGGCTTCGTCGAGCGCACGTCGTGCGAAGCCAAGCGCGGCCGCGCCAACCGTTGCGCGAAAAATATCAAGCGTTGCCATGCCAATTTTGAACCCGTCGCCCGGAGCGCCGAGAAGATGGGAGCGTGGAACCCGGCAATCTTCGAAGGCGAGGGAGCCGATCGCGTGCGGCGCCAGCAACTCCTGTCGTTCACTGACCGCCAGGCCGGGGTTATCGGCATCGACCACAAACGCGCTGAGCCCTTTGGCACCGGCGTCGGCGGTGCGGGCAAAGACGACATAATGGTCGGCGATACCGGCGTTGGAGATAAAGGTCTTGCGCCCGTTAAGAACGAACCCATTGCCATCTTCGGTGGCGCTGGTGCGCATCGCCGCGACGTCCGATCCGCCGTCTGGTTCGGTCATCGCGAACGCGGCGATCTGATTTCCCGTTCGCACCTTGGGCAGGTACGCGTCTTTCAGCGCCTCGCTGCCGGCCAGCGTAATCGATCCCGAGCCCAGTCCTTGCATCGCGAACGCGACATCTGCGATGCCGGAATAGCGCGCTAGGGTCTCGCGAATGAGACAGATGCTGCGGACATCGAGCTTTTCGCGAGCGCCGCCATAAGCGGCGGGTACCGAATAGCGCAACCACCCGGCATCGCCAAGTGCATGTGCAAAATCCCGGGTGAGTTGTTCGACATCGTCCTCACCGCTTTCGCGGGCACCAACCTCCGCCTCGGCCCAGGCCGCGATTTCGGTCGCCAGCTGGCGATGGTCGTCGTCGAAAAATGGCCAATCGCGAAAGCTGATATCAGCCATTAATTGCCTTCGAAGACAGGTTTTTCTTTGTTGATGAAGGCATGGTAGGCGCGATGGAAATCTTGGGTCTGCATACAGATAGCCTGCATTTCCGCCTCCGCCTCAATCGCATCATCGATGCCCATGTCCCATTCTTGATGCAGGGCATTCTTGGTCATGGCATGGGCAAATGTCGGGCCAGCGGCGAGGGTTCCGGCGAGCTTCTGGGCCTCGCTCACAAGCGCGTCCGGTTCGCACAGACGATTGAAGAAGCCCCACCGCTCCGCTTCCTCGCCGGCCATCGAGCGACCCGTATAAAGCAACTCCGATGCGCGACCGTGGCCGACGATCCGCGGCAGCATTGCACATGCTCCCATGTCGCATCCAGCCAGGCCGACGCGCACGAATAGGAAAGCGACTTTGGCGCGAGGGGTCCCATACCGCATGTCGGCAGCCATCGCGACACAAGCGCCCGCGCCGGCACAAATGCCGTCGATTGCAGCGATAATTGGTTGCGGGCAGGCCCTGATCGACTTGATTAGTTCACCGGTCATGCGTGTGAAGGCCATCAATTCGGGCATCGCCATTTTTATGAGCGGTCCGATAATTTCGTTGACGTCACCGCCCGAGCAAAAGTTGCCTTCGGCGCCGGTCACCACGACGGCGCTCACATCGTCAACGCGCGCCAGTTTGCGAAAGGTTTGACCGAGTTCGTCGTAGGACTCCAGCGTCAGTGGGTTCTTTTTCTCGGGCCGATCGAGCGTGACCGTTGCGACACGGTTATCGACTTCCCAGCGGAAGTGCTGGGGGGAGAAATCCGCTGCTTTAAGATCTTTCTTCATGCAGTCCGCTTTCGTGAGACGACAAATCGTGAGGGGAGAATTCAAGACGTAACGGCGGGACCGGTTACGACATCACCTCACCCCCAGCAATGGGAATCGCCTGACCGGTGATCGAGGCCGAGCCGGGTTGGCACAACCACCCCACCACGGCGGCGACCTCCTCTGGCTCGATCAACCGGCCCTGAGGATTGGTCGCGGTTAGGCTCTTCAAAGCCTCATCCTTCGAGCGGCCGGTTTTCTCGACGATATTGTCCAGCGCGGTCGTGACGATATTGGTGTCGGTGAAACCGGGGCAGACGGCATTAACCGTGACACCGGTTTTTGCGAGTTCGAGTGCGAGCGCGCGCATCAAGCCAATAACGCCATGCTTCGAAGCGCAATACGCGGCGCAATAGCGATAGGGAATCAAACCAGCCGTCGACGCCGTGATGACGATGCGACCCCACCCGGCATCCACCATTGAGGGGACGGCTCGGCTCAGGCATAGGAAGGCACCGTTGAGATTGATATCGATAATCCGCTGCCAGAAATCGGGATCGGTTTTGGCGAACGGTGCGGTACTGGCGACGCCGGCATTATTGATCAGAATCTCCGGCGCACCCATCGCGTCTTCAGCCTGTTTGAAGGCATCATCGATTGATGTGGCGCTGGTGACATCGGCGACCACGGAGAATGTGTTAACGCCTAGGGTATCGGTGAGCCGGCTCGCCTGATCCGCGGCCGCCTCGGCGTTAACGTCGAGGATCGTTACGTTAGCTCCGAGGCGCGCCACCTCGCTGGCGATCGCCGCACCAATGCCGGCGCCCCCACCTGTAACGAGCGCGTGGCGACCGGCAAGAGATTGCTCGGTCGGCCCGCTGTCTGGTGATTGTGTTGAAGTTGTCTCGCTCACCCGCCGAAATTAGTTGACGACCTCCGCCTGCGCAAGGGGCCGGTTGGCGGCTGCGTTAGGAAAAAGCTTTGAACGTAATCAGGGTGAAGGTGTCCCTAATCCCGTCGATGATCTGGACCTTCTCGGTAACAAACTGGCCCACATCCTGGGATTCGTCGAGGTAGCACTTCAGCAGCAAATCGTGCTGTCCGGAGACCGAGTAAACCTCCGATACCTGTTCGGTTTGCACCGCTTGATCGGCGACCTTGTAGGTTTCACCAAGCTCGCACTTCACCATTATGAAGATCGTCTGCATATCAGGAATCCCCGTCGCGGGGGCCGCTCTTGGTTGGTAGTGGTCGTTTCATGAAGTCAGGAACATGAGCGCCCATACCGATCGTCGTTTCTTCAGCCTCTGAGGCCATTTCATCAACACGCGGCGTCGTTCGGCTCTTCCGCTGTCTCGGCTTGCGATCTCTTTGTTTCGGCTTGTTCTCGTCTTTGGGCCTGTCGACAACCGCAGGTGAGGTACTTTTTGCGGCACTATTACCGTTCGGTCGTTGTCGCCGTGGATTGTCGCGGACACTGGCTCCGCCACCTCCTGCCGGTTGACGGCGGCGGCGTCCACGCGAACCGCGTTTGCGACCACTTTCGTCGAAGGAGAGGTTCGAGATTTCCGCCAGTTCAATGTGCGGGATCTCAAGGTTCATCATTTTCGAGATTTCCGCGACGTAGTCGCCGTCATCTGGTGTCGCCAGTGTGAACGCCCGCCCGGCGCGCCCCGCCCGCGCTGTTCGGCCGATGCGATGGACATAGTCTTCGGGATTGGTGGGTACATCGAAGTTGATCACGCAGGGCATCTCGGAGATGTCGAGGCCGCGCGCGGCGACATCGCTTGCCACGAGGAAGGCGACATCGCCGTTCTTAAATCGCTGAAGGGTGTCTAGCCGCACGGGTTGTGACAGGTCACCGTGTAGTGCCGCCGAACTGAACCCGTGCTTGGTCATTGATTTGTGCAGGATGTCGACGTCCTTCTTGCGGTTGCAGAAGATCAGCGCGCTTTCGACATTGCGGTCGGAAAGAATCAGGCGTAACGCCTCGCGCTTGTCCTCGGCTTCGATGATCGCCAGGCCTTGTTCGACCGTGTCGACCGTCGACGCAGGTGGCGACACTGCTATCTCGCGCGGATTCATCATGAAACGACTGGCGAGATTACGGATCTCAGGCAGCAAGGTCGCCGAAAACAGCAAAGTTTGGCGCAAGGGTGGCAGCAACGCGATAATACGCTCGACATCAGGTATGAAGCCCATGTCGAGCATTCGATCGGCCTCGTCAATGACCAGGACTTTGATGTCTGAAAGAACCAGCCGTCCGCGCTCAAAATGATCCAGCAAGCGTCCTGGAGTCGCGATGAGCACGTCGGCTCCGCGGTCGATGACTTTGTCTTGATCTCCGAACGAGAGCCCGCCTATCAAGAGGGCTTTTGACAACTTTACGTGCGCACCGTAGATGTCGAAATTCTCGGCGACCTGCATCGCGAGTTCGCGGGTCGGCTCAAGAATGAGCGACCTGGGCATCCGCGCACGGGTGCGACCACCGGCCAGAATCTCGAGCATCGGCAGTACGAAGGATGCGGTTTTCCCCGTGCCCGTCTGGGCACTTGCCAGCAAGTCACGGCCTTGCAGGATCTGAGGAATTGCTTGTTCTTGGATCGGCGTCGGCTCGTTATAGCCGGCGTCCGTGACGCCCTTAAGTACGGCGGCGTCCAGGCCGAGATCAGAGAAAGTCATTAAGGCGGTGGACAACGATAGTTGTTAGTAAGCGGCGCTTGCTTGGGCCACCCCTTACTAACACTGCGAATGGCTGTGTGGCTAGCGGGCTATAGGCATAGGCGAAATACGCCGGTGCAGCGACCTTCTCGGAACTTGTCTCGATTATTGGGTAGCAGTAATCCTGCCAGGGTTTGGTCGAGCACGGACTGCAGGTCTCGACCCCGCCCATCGATTTCGGAAAGTGGGCGCTCGCCGGTGCAAAACGCGGCATGCAAGCGCACTGTCTGAGAGTCCGACTCGAAACTCTATGTTTGATAACAGTACCTTGCGAGCCGCCTTGTGAGGAGTCGGATGTTGGCGACAAGAATCCATGCCTGTGCGGAGGCGATTGATTTCTCCCAATCCTTGGCCAGTCGACGGCATCGGTTGAGCCAGGCGAAGGTCCTCTCGACGACCCATCGTCTGGGCAGGAGCTCGAAGCCCTGGGCGGTGTCTGAGCGCTTGATGATCTCGAGCTTCCAGCGGCCGATGTCCTCAAGGGCGCCCTCGAGTTTCGGTCCCGCGTAGGCGGCGTCGGCGAAGAGGTGACGCAGCCGGGGGAAGCGATGACGGATCGATTTGAGGACCTCGGGCGCGCCGTCGCGGTCCTGGATATCGGCTGCGTGCACGATCAGGCCGACCAGCAGGCCGAGTGTATCGGTGACGATGTGACGCTTGCGGCCCTTGATCTTCTTGCCCGCGTCATAGCCCCGAACACCACCGCTTTCCGTGGTTTTCACGCTCTGGCTGTCGATCACCCCGGCGCTCGGGCCGGCCTCGCGTCCTTCCTCGGGCCGGCCTCGCGTCCCGGGCCGCCATGACCAGGTGATGGTTGATGCTCTCCAGCAGGCCGTTGGAGCGCCAGTCGTAGAAATAGCGCTGGACCGTGGAAGGCGGAGGGAAGTCGTTCGGCAACATCGCCCACTGGCAGCCCGTCGAGGCCATGTACATGACCGCATCCATGACATGGCGCAGGTCCGTCGTCCTCGGCCGGCCGATCTTCTTGCGCGGCGGCATGAGCGGCGCGATCAACGCCCACTCTCGATCCGTCAGGTCGCTTGCGTAGCGCCCGCCACGGCGCTCATAATTCGGGCGAGTGATTTCGGTCCACATGTTGTGCCTCCTCGTTTGCTTTGACACAACCGAGTAAGCCACAACCGACTGAAATCACTCAACTAGTTTCGGGTTGGCCTCTGAGAGGCTTCCGAGGTCTCGATGCCATCGAGATCTTCGCATGCTTCACCGAAAGATAGTGGGCTGGCGGGGTTAAAAATCAGTACCAGGCGGTAGCCGCGTCGCGAGGTGGCGGTTGATACCAAGGTGAAATCGGTGCGTTGGTGCCAAGGCGGCAAGCGCAGCATCGGCTGTAATTCGTTGCCGTCGCTTAACGACTTATCCGTGAACGGTGACCCGAGCAGGATCGTAGGCAGGCCGTTCTCGTGGCCGGCCCGCCACACCAGCGCTGGATCATAAACCGGCGAAAGCGTCGCAAATGCGTCGGTTTGCGCAACCGGCGTACAGGCTTGTACAAACCACAGCGTGGCCAGCATCGCGACGCCAAGAGCGCATGTTCTCGGCTTGCGGAGCTTACGACCGGCTAGATTTACTTGCCCTGGCGGGGCCGCAGACACTGGTCTCGCTAGCAACTTGGCCGATTGCACCCGTCATCATTCTCGAAATTACGCGGTGGCAGCAGTTGATCGATCGTGTCAGCCAACAGGCGCCTAAATTCCGGATCGTCGAGCCCACTGGCGTTGACTGTACCGTCAATTTCTGACAATGGCCGCTGACTCGCGCAAAACGCAGCGTGAACCCTAGTCAATCCGGTGCTCGGACCCGTCTCGATTTCGTCCAGGTCAAGGCACGCGTCGCCGAACGAGACCGGGCGGCGGGAGTTGAAGATTAGGACGATCCGATAGCCCTTACGCCGTTGATCCTTCGAATAGGCGACGAATTCGCCCGCCTGGTGCCACGCCGGCATCCGTAGGCTCGCGAGAATCGACTTATTCGCTTGTGCCGGCGCAACGCTGAACGGATTGCCGTGAATAACCGTCCGCAAGCCGTCTTTGGTCGCGTACCAAACCGAGGTTGGCGCATAAGCAGGCGATAGGGTCGGGAACGCATCGGTCACCGAGGAGCTAATGCCGGAACATGCGGTGATCGCAAATACGCAGGCAAAAGCCGCGAAACGAAGTGTGTATTTCATTGAACGAAGCCGCTCCACGGCAGTTTTTGCTTCAGACATTGAGCCTTCCTCCTAATGTGCAGCGCTTGTTTCCGGGTGTTGGAGTGCCGGATTTGTGTCGGATCCCGGGTGCCGGTTCCGCAATCTAAGAGCCTACCTGTTTTCTGGTTTCCCACGGTTAGCATCGACCCCACTGATGGCCAGCCCCGGATTGTCCGGTGGAGCGCCGTTCAGGCCAGGGAGATCGATGATGAAAACCACCGACACGACATACGTATCGCCTCTTCGAGGGCGGATGATGGAACAGATGGGCATAGCCGGTCTGGCCGATAGCACACAGGCCATGTATCTGCGCGAGATCGAGACCCTCAACAAACATTACAACAAGCCGCCGGACCGGCTTGACGCCGAGGAGGTCCGCAGCTGGCTGCTGGCGAGGATCGAGCGCGGTCTCGACCCGAACACGACCAATGTAAGCCTCGGTGCGCTCAGGTTCCTGTATCGCGACACACTGCGCCGTCCCGAGATGGTCGACGGGCTCCGTTACCGCAAGAGGCCCCGCAAACTGCCCCGGTCAATGGCGGAGAAGGAGGTCGAGCGCTTGATCCTCGCCATCTCCGACCTCCGTTATCGGGCCGCGACGGTTCTTGCCTATGGCGCCGGTCTCCGCATCTCGGAAACTGTTGAGGTGCAACTCATCGACATCAAGTCGGACAAACGGCTTCTGCACATCCGTTCCGGCAAGGGCGGCGCCGAGCGCATGGCGCCGCTTCCCGACGGGCTCGTCGAATACCTGCGGCGTTACTGCAAGAACCTCTTTCCACGACCGGTCACGTGGCTGTTCTACGGTGAGTCGCCGGAGGTGCCTCTCAAGATCGATACCCTGCGTGTTGCCTTTAAGAAGGCCTGCCGCAAGGCCGGCGTCGACGGCTGCCATACCTTCCATAGCTTGAGGCATTCGGCCGCCACCCACTGGCATGAGCGTGGCGGCAACATCGATGTCATCCAGGATGTCCTGGGTCACCGGAATGCCGACACGACGCGCGGCTACGCCCGCGCCACCGGCAAGATGTTCGAGACCCTCGACCATCCGCTCTCGGGCTTCGACCTGATCGACGCCTGAGGCGCCGTGAAGCGCAAAGACGCCGGCGTGGCTGATATTTTCCGCCGCGCCGGCGCAGATTACCGGCGGCGCCTGGCCGGCCAGCTTGACGCCGGACGCCTCAAGGTCATGGCCGCGATCGAGTCCTGCCGGACGTCCGTACTCGGTGGCCACATGTATCAATGCGACGGCTGCAGGCGCGAGCATCCGCTCTACAACTCGTGCCGCAACCGCCACTGCCCGTCCTGCCAGGCGCTTGCCGCAAGGCAATGGCTGGAGGCGCGCGCCGCCGATATCCTGCCGGTGCCGTACTTCCACGTTGTATTTTCGTTGCCCAAAGAAGTCAGCGGGATCGCCTTTTGCAACCGCAAGGTCGTGTTCAACATCCTGTTTCGCACCGCCGCCGAGACCCTGCGCACCATCGCCGAGGACGACCGTCACGGTGGACTGCGTATCGGCGGCACCGCGGTCCTCCACACTTGGGACCAGAAGCTCGGCTTCCATCCGCATCTGCATATCGTCGTGCCTAACGCCGGCTTCGATGTCGCAACCGGCCAATGGAAGACCGGAAGCGGCACCTTCCTGGCCCCGGTCAAGGTCCTCGCCAGCCTGTTCCGGCGCCGCTTCCTTGAGGAGCTCACCCGCGCCCATGCACGCGGGAAAATCGAATTTCATGGCGGCATCGCCCATCTCGCCAATCCCGGAGAGTTCCACGCCACCCTCGTGGCCGCCCGCGGCAAGAACTGGATCGTCTACGCCAAACGACCCTTTCGCGATGCCGAACAGGTCTTCCGCTATCTCTCCCGATACACGCACAGAATTGCCATCGGCGACAGCCGCATCATCGCCTGCGATGGACAGAACGTCTCCTTCCGTTGCCGCAAGCCGACCAGTCCGGGGCAAAGGAAACCCCGCTACGGCACGGCCACCATCACCGCCGACGAGTTCATCCGCCGGTTCCTGTTGCATGTCCTGCCAAAACGGACTGCATCGCATCCGCCACTTCGGAATCCTTGCCAATGGAAGCCGTGCCAAGACCCTCGAAGTCGCGCGCGAGGCGCTGGGTGTAAACGGCCTCCAGGCGCATACAGCCGTAACCCATGACGGCGAGGAGGACGACCACCGCAATAGCGGCCTGGAGACCGGGATCGCGCCCGTTCCCTGCCCGCACTGTGGCGGCGAATTGCGGAAAATCCGGGAAATCTCCCGCCGGTACGATCCGTTCTCTTCACGAGACCCTCCCCCCGCTCAACCGGCGCAGGACGCGAAACCATGAAACATCGGATCCCATCCGGATCGGCAAACGTCGTCATCGCGTCGGCGAACCGGTCGGCGTGCGCTCAATTACGAACACAAGGCAATCGCCAACGAAAAGTGTCTCTACCGTCGGCAATCAGCTGTCGAAAAAATATAAATGCTGGTCGGAAGCCTCGTCTCACGCGTCCCAACGATAGTGACCACCCGCCCCGGCGCAGGCATCAACGCACTTTCCACATAGGCTGACACCTACACTCGCGGCCCACGGCCTCGTTCAAACAGCTTAGGCAGATTCTGCCGAATCTGCCTAAGCCTTAAGATTATTGAATGAATAAGACAACAACGACGAGTAGTTGGGAGAAATCATGCGCGCTCTCTTGTTTACTACCGGGTCAGGCCAATCGCCCCATCGGACTTGATTCTCGACTCGAAAAGTTTCCAAACATCAAAGCGATGGTTCGATCGGTTGGAAGCAAGAGAATCGTTTAAGGACAATCCTATACTATGGTGGGAGCCGGGCGAGGTTGGCTACGCCGACGACGGGAAAACACCAATCTACGACCCATAGAATTTTTGGCTGTTCAGTACCTATGTCTGATTCTGGCTACGAATCACCCTTTCGGGCCATACCGAACTATGTCCACACATGGGGTGTCAACGGCGGAGCAAAATTAGTCCACCCGGGCAGAGCAAAACTAGTCCACTTAACGTTATGCGGTACGCGGTGTTGGGGGGTTGTCCCGGTAGTCCATAGGAGGAACCCGCGCTGCTTCGAGTAGCGCTTGCGTTGATCGTGTCCCGCGGAGTGGTGTAAGAGCGTTGCGCTCTACGCTGCTCCCGGCGGGTAGGGCCGGGACGTTCAGGCTGCCACGGTGGGCAGCGTGATGGGGACATCATCGCTCAGCGGAGCGATGGATTCCAGCGTCATGTATCTCCTTGAGACGGCCCACTCGTCGTTCTGCTCGAGAAGGATGGCGCCGACGAGCCGTGTGATGGCGGCTTCGTTGGGAAAGATACCGACGACGTTGGTGCGACGCTTGACCTCGGCATGGAGCCGTTCGATCGGGTTTGTGGAGTGCAATTTCTGGCGGTGCTCCCTGGGGAAGCTCATGTAGGCGAGGACGTCGTGCTCGGCTTCGTCCATGAGAACTGCCAGCTTGGGCACCTTGAGCCTGAGCTGGTCGGCGACCTGGCGCCACTGGACCTTCGCGCTGTCGGCGTCCTCCTGGGCGAAGGCGGTGGCGACGAAGGCGGAGACGACGCGCCGGCCCTGGCGGCCGGCATGGGCCAGCAGGTTGCGGGCGAAGTGCACGCGGCAGCGCTGCCATGTGGCGCCGAGGATCCGGGTCGCGGCGGCCTTCAGGCCCTTGTGGTCGTCGGAGATCACCAGCTTCACGCCGCGCAGCCCGCGCCGGGCCAGCGAGCGCAGGAACTCGGTCCAGAAGGCCTCGGCCTCAGACGCGCCGATCGCCATGCCCAGGACCTCGCGGCGGCCCTGGTCGTTGACGGCCACAGCCACGGTCACCGCGACCGAGACGATGCGCCCGGCCTCGCGCACCTTTACATAGGTTGCGTCGAGCCACAGATAGGGCCAGTCGCCCTCCAGCGATCGATCGAGGAAGCCGTTGACCTTATCGTCGATCTCGCCGCACAGCCTGGAGACCTGGCTCTTGGAGACGCCCGACATGCCCATGGCCTGCACCAGGTCGTCGACCGAGCGGGTCGACACGCCCTGGATGTAGGCCTCCTGGATCACCGCAGCCAGCGCCTTCTCGGCCATCCGCCGCGGCTCCAGGAAGCCCGGGAAGTAGCTCCCCTTCCTCAGCTTCGGGATCTTCAGCTCGACCGTGCCGGCCCGCGTCTCCCAGGACCGGTCGCGGTAGCCGTTGCGGTGGGTGATACGATCCGCCGAGCGCTCGCCGTGAGCGGCGCCGGTCAGGCCCTCGACCTCCAGTGCCATCAGCCGCTCGGCCGTGAAGCCGATCATCTCGCGAAGCAGATCGGCATCGGAGCTCTTCTCCAAAAGCGCGCGCAGGGTCATCATGTCCTGGGTCATCGTGGTTCTCCTTCGGGTCAGGTTGGTTTGCACTAGCCCAACCCTAAACCGGAACCGCGATGGCCTCCGCTGTGGATAGCCGGCTTGCCTACGCCAGACTCTCGGCGGTCGCTACGGCAAGCCGCCTACCCACAGCTAACAGAGGCTCCAACAACTCCTACACCACGTCCTGGGACACGACCCTTGCGTTACGCGGAGCGAAGCAGCGTGGGAGGTTCCTGTGGACCCACCGGGTCAACCATTGCACCGGCGGTTAAGCAGGTATTTTTGGGGATTTCCGCCGTTTTTGGCCTTGGTTGAGACGATAGCTCTCGCCGTTCATTTCCAGGATATGGACATGGTGGGTGAGGCGGTCCAGCAAAGCCCCGGTCAGGCGTTCCGAGCCGAATATCTCCGTCCACTCATCGAACGGCAAGTTGGAGGTCACCAGGATCGAGCCCCGCTCGTAGCGCTGGCTGAAGACTTCGAACAGCAGCTCGGCGCCGGTCTTCGAGAGCGGCACGAAGCCGAGTTCGTCGATGATCAGAAGGTGATACTTTGCCAGTTGCTTCTGCAGGCGCAACAGGCGTTTTTCATCCCTGGCCTCCATCAGTTCATGAACCAGGGCAGCGGCCGTGAGGAAGCCGACGGAGAGCCCCTTTTGGCAGGCCGCCAGACCGAGACCGAGGGCGATATGGGTCTTGCCGGTTCCTGAGTTGCCGAGCGCGATGATATTCTCACGACGCTCGACGTATTCGCATCGCGCCAACTCCAGAACCAGCATCTTGTTGAGCGATGCGATGGCCTTGAAGTCGAAGCTGTCGAGGCTTTTGGCGGCGGGGAACCTGGCCTGTCTGATCCGCCCGCTCGACCATGCGGCGCTCACGGTCGATCAGTTCCAACTCGGTCAGACGGACAAGATACCGCACATGGTCGGCGCCCTCGGTGGCGCATTGGCGGGCCAGCTTGTCGTATTCGCGCAGGAACGTCGGCAGTTTCAGGGTCTTGAGGTGATGGGCCAGCAACACTTGCGGCGTATCGGTCATGACGCGCCTCCACCCAACAAGCTCATATAACTGGCGGCGGCCGTGGTCGCCACGTTGGCCCGAGGCAGGTAGGGATAGATATCCAGGTCGAGTTTGGGCGGGCGTCGCTCGATACGGCACAGCACCAGGTGTTTGACGGCGTCGTAGCCGATCGCACCCAGGCGCAGGGCGTCCTTCACCGCGCCGTGAAGCACCTCGAGATCGAAGGTCTCCACAAGCCGAAGGACCTGGACGTATTCCCGCTTGCCGGCCTTGCCCATGCGCGCCTCCAGGAGACGGCGCAGGGTTGGGAAGGCATCAGGCAGTTCCCATCCGGCTAGCGGCGCGGCCTGATCCAGGGCACCGATCTTGTGCTCCAGCAAAGGCAGGTAGTGGATCGGATCGAAGACCATATCTTCCCGGTCGTAGGAACGGGGGTGTCGGGCAATGATCCCGGCGCCGCAACCGATAACCACCTCGTGGACATAGCCACGGATCCAGACTTCCTGATGGCCGTAGGCGACGGGCACGGAATAGTCATTCGTCCGGTAGCGCACCAGGGACAGCGAGTTGACCCGCGTGCCCTGCTTGCCGCACGCGTCGAACGGTGCCGGCAGTGGCCTCTTCAACGCTTCGCGGTCACGCACAAACCGTTCGCCGATGCTCTCGCGGTGGCCGCGCAGAACGTTGCCTTGCCGGTTGCGGCATTGCTCTTCCAGGTGGCCATTGAAGGCGTCCCAGCTCGCGAACCGGGGAAGCGGCGTCATGAAGTTCCGCCGGGCATAGCCGACCACCCCCTCCACATTGCCTTTGTCGTTACCCTTGCCGGGACGGCCGTAGCGGTCCTCGAAGAGGTAATGGGACTGCAGCCCGCTGAACGCCCGCGTTCGTTGCCGCGTGCCATCTGACAAGATGCGCGACACCAGACACTTGTCGTTGTCGTAAAGAATCGATTGGGGAACGCCGCCGAAAAAAACAAAGGCTCTGCTGTGCCCGTCCAGCCAGGCCTCCGTCGTCGCCGCCGGGTAGGCCGCAACGAAGCAGGCATCGCTGTGGGGAAGTGTCATGACGAAAAAATGCGCCCGATACTTGACGCCGGCGATGATCGCATCCGCCTCGCCAAAGTCCGCTTGAGCATGGCCCGGAGGATGTGACAACGGCACAAACATCTCACGCCGACGAAGGCGCCGTTCCCGAACGTAATCCTTCACGATGGTCTCTTTGCCCGTGAAGCCATGTTCGTCGCGAAGGCGCTCGAATATACGCTTCGCCGTGTGGTGCTGCTTACGGTGAACCGTTCGGTCCTCCTCCAGAATACGGTCGATGATATCCGTGAAGGGGGCCAGTTTCGGGCGTTTCGGTGGCTGGCGTCGCCGATATCCCGGCGGTTCCGAATGCCGCAGCATCTTCCTCACCGTCTCGCGCGCAATGCCAAACCGACTTGCCGCCTCTCGCTGGCTCAGACCATCAACATGGCAGGCCAGCCGAACGCGCAGATATAGGTCCACGGTGTACATCCTCCCGCCTTCCATCGCAAAAAAGATCGAAGGCTACAGGTGGCAGAGTTTTACTCCGCCCGCGGCTGGGAAATCCCGCCGCTTCCGTGGACTAATTTGTCACCGCCGTTCTCAATGGGGCAAACACGACATAGCCGCTTGCTCGCAGCCGCCTCTTTTTAGCCACGTTTCCCGAGCACCATGAAGGTCTATCGCGTGGCGCTTGCTGCGTGATACCGCGACAACTACCTCAGCCCTCGGGATCTCCCTCGGGGGCTATTTTTTTGTGGAGCGCTCTCGGCGCATCGTTGGCAAGTTAGCGACGTTGCACCCGCCATCAGTTTTGGCGGCACCACTACGCTCGGGCCGTATTGTGCAAAGCGACCTTGGAGTGAACGGTGGGGTACGAAGGGTATCCTTGGTCAAGATTCAGCGGGTCGCAAGTCGCCCGCAGACGCTCGGCAAACGCACGCCTCAATAGTACGTGTAGGTATTCCACTGACCATAGTATAGGTCGCCGGTGTGGCCGCAGACGAACCGAAGATCGTTCTGCTGCAGCGGCGTGGTGGCATAGCGCTCGAACGTGGTCGGGCCAAGACTGCCGTGCTCCTCCTCCACGTGCGAGGCATGCACCGATATCGATTGGATACCCCATTCGCTGAGCTCGTAGTTCTGACGCAACGCTGTTTCGACCCGCTGGAAGATGCCGGGATTGATTCGTTCAGCCGAGAACGATAGCGCCGCCACCGCCTCCGTCAACGTACGTCGTGTCATCATGTCGCTAACACACGATATGACCGGTCTATGTAACAGATGATCTGTCCGGTTTTAGATTTCCTCCAAATCTGGAGGAATCGGATGCGCCGGACGGAGCAGTTGCAGGGACTGAGATTGATGAAGTTCGAGGATGTCTACGGACGTTGTTATCGGGGTGATTTGAGCCAGGCCGAGGCCTCGGAGATCCTGGGCATGTCGGAGCGGACGTTCCGGCGCTGGCGGGAGCGCTATGAGGCCGAGGGTGCCGAGGGTTTGTACGACCGTCGCCTTGGGCGGGTCTCGGCGCGCCGCGCGCCGGTGGACGAGGTGATGCGGGTGCTGGAGCTGTTCGAGACGCGCTACCCGGACTTCACGGCCAAGCACTTCCACGAGAAGCTGGTCTGCGAGCATGGCTTCGGGCTGAGCTACAACTGGCTTCGCCTGAGCTTGCAGGCGCACGGCAAGATCAAGCCGGCGCCCAGGCGCGGGGCGCACCGCCGGAAGCGGCCGCGCCGACCGGTGGTGGGGATGATGCTGCACCAGGACGGCTCGAGCCACGAGTGGGTTGCGGGCCAGTGGTGGGACCTGATCGTGACCATGGACGATGCGACATCGGAGGTCTATTCGGGCTTCTTCGTTGCCGAGGAGGGCACGATGAGCACGTTCCGCGGGCTCGGCGAGGTGCGCCGAAAACGGGCTGTTCTGCTCGCTCTACGCCGATCGGGCCTCGCACTACTGGCACACGCCCGAGGCAGGCGGCGGTGTGGACAAGGACAACCCGACCCAGGTCGGCCGGGCCTTGGCGCAGCTCGGCATCGAGTTGATCGCGGCCTATTCGCCGCAGGCCCGGGGCCGCTCGGAGCGCATGTTCGGGACCTTGCAGAAGCGCCTGCCCCAGGAGCTGCGCCTCGCCGGGATCGCCACCATGGCCGAGGCCAATCGCTTTCTCGAGGAGCTCTTCTGGCCGGCGCACAACGCCCGCTTCGCCCGCCCGGCCGCGGACACCGGCTCGGCCTTCGTGGCTTTTGCCGGCACGCTCGAGGACATCCTCTGCGCCCAGGAGGACCGCGTCGTCGCGGGCGACAACACCGTGCGCTACAAGAACCGCACGCTGCAGATCCCGGCCGATCGCCACCGCCACCACTACGTCAAGGCGCAGGTCCGGGTGCACGAATATCCCGACGGCCACCTGGCCGTCTTCCACGGACCCAGGTGTCTGGCGCGCTACCGCGCCGACGGCGAAACCATCGACGACGACAGGCTCCAGGCCGCGTGACCCGTTTCGACGCGACCGAGCCAAACCACCACAACAGAAGCGGTCAATTCATATGGTACATAAAGCGGTCAACTCGGTTTGTTATCGACACGTACGTCGTGTCATCACCACTTCAAACCAGTGCGCTAGCGCCCAGGTCTCCGGCTTGATCGCCTCGCTCTGGCGGCGCTCTTCGGTCCAACCAAGCTCGGTGAAAGTGCGCGCGAACAGTTCGACGTGGCCAGCGGTACCTGATTCGGTGCCATGCTCCTCCTCAGTCAGGTTCTCCAGCAGCATGTGGCGCAAATCCTCGTCAGGGCAGCGCGCGTACATGTCGCCGACCAGGACGTTGGTCGGGTTGGCCCAGCAGGTAATTTGGTAGATCCAGCCGGCAATCTGCTCGCGGGTTAGGCTACCCTGCTCCAGGCCGAGAACCACCGGGTGGGTTTTGCGATTGCGCGAGGGATGCTCGAGGATCGCATCGAGCTCTTCGACCAATTCCGCGGTCGGGATCGCCTCATCTCGGTAGGCAATACCGGCAAGCGTGGGAAGCATTGGCTATCTCCTCCTGGGGATGTCGATGGTCCGATCCCTTCACGTGCGCCCAGCCGACATCGTCGGGCTAGCTCTTGGGTACGAACTGGTTGGTGAAGAAGTCGGCCGGAATCGGCACCTGGCTTGATCACGCCGGCTTCGATCATGGTGCGGATCGCCTCCTTCCAGTCCTCCGGGGGTTGGTAGCCGAACGGCTTGCCCTTAGTGTTCGCAGTCTCCAAGAACGGGCGGTACTCGTTCAACATCCGCACCATAAAGTCTTTGTTGAACTTGACCCCAGGACGCTGCCGTACCATCGCGTCATACGCCTCATCCACGTGGCCGTTAAGCATGTAGGTGTACGCACGGAGGGAAACTTCGACATAGGCACGTAGTGCATCTGGCCGCTTCTTGATTGTCTCATCACTCGCCATCAACCCGAGGCTCGGCGAGGGCAGCCCGTAGTCCGCGAATAGGAGATACGTGGACGCGCGCTTCGGGTCCATCTGTGGGATGCCGTTCGGCACCAGCGTGATCACTGCGTCGCCGACCTCGCTGACATAGGACGAGACCTTGGCGCTGGGCGCGACGTAGACCAGCTTGACCGCATCTTTGGAGATGCCGCCATTCCTGAAAAAAGCGTCGAGGAACGGCGCATCGCCGCCGCCGGCGCTGGTGAGGATGCGTTTGCCGACGAGATCCTTCACCGACTTGATGCCGGCGCCTTTGGGCACAATGACCCCGGTGTCGTTCTTGCGCACGATCCCGGCGATCGCCTTGACCATCATGCCCTTGTCGCGGCCCGGCGCCATCGCCGACTGCATCGCGAAGCCAGCGTCGTAGGAACCGGTCGCGACCATTTGCACGGTCACCGACGAGCCTGTCCCATCATCAATCTTCACATCGAGCCCACGCTCCTTGTACCAGCCCTTCTCGGCAGCGAGATAGAACGGCGCGTGCATGATGTAGGGAACCCAATCCACCCGCATCTTGAACTTATCTATCGCCTGCGACGGCGATGCGCCGAACACCACTAGGGCTACGGCGAAGATGCCGACCGCGTTAATACGTCGCTTGCCATATTTCATGAGGACCTCCCGAGTTTCGCCGCGTCCAGAGTACAGCGTTAGCCACCGAGTTCGAGCCGATCCCGACTCGCGTCACCTGCGAAAGTTTAGGGAATTATACGCGAAACTAGCCAATGCCCCTTGAAACGGTCACGAATAAACACCACATAACTAGCCAAGAGTTGACACGGAGTTTGGACGATGGCACAGAAGGGTCCGGGAAGAGTTCACCGGAAAGGGCTGACGGTGATCCAGTTGCTCGACATGTTCCCTGACGACGCGTCGGCGGAGCGATGGCTGGAAGAGCAGCGCTGGCCGGAAGGCCGTTTCTGCCCCGATTGCGGGTCTATCAATACGGCAGCCTGCAAGGGCCGCAAGCCCATGCCATACCGTTGCCGCGATTGCCGAAATTTCTTTTCCGTACGCAAGGGCACGGCTATGCAGTCGGCTAAGGTTGGAGCCCGCAAGTGGGTTGTCGCGTTGTATATGATGTCCACGGGCATCAAAGGCACGTCCAGCATGAAGCTCTACCGCGAGATCGGCATCAGGCAAGCGACGGCATGGTTCCTGATGCAGCGTATCCGTGAAGGCTTCATGGAAGGCATCGGCCTACCGTTCCCCGGCCCGGTTGAGATTGACGAATCATTCTTCGGCGGCAAGGAAAAGAATAAGCACGGCAACAAGAAACTCAAAGCGGGCCGTGGCACCGTCGGCAAATCCATAGTTGTCGGTGCGCGGGATCGCGGGTCCAAGCGCGTGAGCGCCGCCGTTGTTGGCAACACGGACGCCAAGACGCTCCAGGGTTTCGTCGGCGATCATGCCGCGCAGGGCGCGACGGTCTACACGGACGATCACAAAGGCTATCAGGGCATACCCTTCGACCATAAAACCGTGAAGCATAGCGTCAGCGAATACGTCAACGGCATGGCGCACACCAATGGGATCGAGTCCTTTTGGGCGCTTCTCAAGCGCGGTTACCACGGCACTTTTCACCACGTGAGCGAGAAACACCTAGGTCGCTACGTCCGAGAGTTCGCGGGCCGCAACAACATCCGCGACCTGGATACGATCGACCAAATGACGATGCTGGCTCGCGGCATGGTCGGGAAGCGGCTGCGGTACGAAGACCTAGTCCGGTAAGAGCATATTACTTTAGAATCGTGGAGGTGCCGTGGCGCAGGATTGTACGATCACGTTGACCATGCAGGGATTGCGTGATGATGATGACTATGTCCGCCTCCCTGTCTTCGTATCTCAACTCCAAACACTCACGCGAATCCTTGGAAAGATTGATCGTCGCGTTTCTGTCTCTCGCGCCAATCATTTCCGGGTTGTTGATCTGAGTCAAGAAAGCCCAGCCGCTGTTGTTCTTGAAGTCTGCCGAGATAACAAAACTATAGACACCCGAGGATCGTTGGTAAGCGAGTTCAATAGAACTGCTGTTGGTGTATCTCAAGGCGAACCCGAAATCCTTGATAGGCCGCTCCTACAGGATTTCAGAAATCTAGCACTTCCTGTAGGCGAAAAGATCAGCGCCGCAAGCATCAAGGCCGATGGGGTGGTTGTTGACCTAACGGAGGAATTTGCCAAGATAATTGAACTTTCTCTCGCCGGAGAAGAATGGGCAAGCGGGTCCATCGAAGGTGTGTTGGAGCAAATCAATATTCATGACGGAGCAAACGTCTTTAGCATATACCCGGAAATCGGACCGTCCAAAGTGCAATGCCGATTTGGATCATCTCTTGTTGACAAGGCGATTGCTGCAGTAGGTGAGCGTGTTGCTGTAAGCGGGATGTTCAAATACAAACCAGAAGATAATTTCCCTTATACCGTTGATGTTGACGATATAGACATCTATCCGAGAGAAGATGAATTACCGACCTTTGATGATCTGAGGGGAATCGCACCAGACGCGACTGGTGATGAGCTGTCTGAGGATTTTATTGCCGTGAGGCGTGATGGCTGGCAATGACACCCTGTATTGGGACTCTTGCGTTTTCATCGCGTGGATGAAGGACGAGCCTCGTCCAGCCGGAGAAATCGACGGAATTAGGGATATCGTTGAAAAAGCTAAGCGGCGGGAAGTTTCAATTATCACCTCGACCTTGACCTATGCCGAGGTTACGGAAGCCAAGGTCGGTGCTGGTGTCATGAACATATTTGACGATCTGTTCAAGCGCGTAATATGTTTCGACCCGCTGTAGATATGCGTGTTGCAAGACTAGCGCGTGATCTTCGTGACTATTATGCAGTCCGCGCATCGGAGTACAATAACAAGACACTGTCAGTGCCGGATGCGGTTCATATCGCAACGGCAATCCTCTACCGCGCTGATGAATTTCATACGTTCGACCGCAGGAATCGAAACGGAACACTTGGCTTGATCCCCCTTAGCGGCAATGTTGCCGGACATGGGCTAGTGATCAGCAAACCAGAGGTTAAGCAAATCAGCTTGGATCTGCCATGAGACTTCCCAAGACGCCCAAACCCGTTGTTCGCCTCCGCCCTGCGAGCTACCAGCCGAAGAAGGCGGAGCTTGAGGAAGACATGAGCATCGACGCGACGCCCGAGGAACTGGCTAGAGCAGCGTTTCGGCTCGTCACCGTCGAAACCATCGGCAAGGACGATAATCAGGGCTGATTGCCATCGCCCGCACTGCGGGGTCCAGCCAGAGAACCAACCGTGGAGGTGGAAAATGTCGCAAGACGAGAAAGATCGCCTGCGGGGCAAGTGGGAACGCGAGAAAGAAGATGCTGAGACCGATCTCGGTTTGGCCACATGCACGGCCAAGAAGCATGTGCGGAACCTCAAAAACTGGATCGAGTACCTTTCGGCCGATGAGGTTTCCGCCGCAGAATACCCGTCTCGTGATGACCTTGAGTCCGTAGTGAAAGACATCAAGGACGCAAAGCGGCGATTGCGGGACGCGGAGCAAAACCTTGCGTCCTGTTAGCCCAAATCGGCTGATTGTTACTCTCGTCTATAATCCCCAAATGAAGGGTCCAGACATGACCACCAAACCCAAACCCCGAGGTCGTCCATCGAAGCCGATCCCGAAGTTGAGCGCGTCGCCAGAGAAGATCGCCCGCGCCGTGTTCTCCGCCGTGAAGAGGCCGAGCCCAGAGCTTCGCAACACCAAGGCGCCCCCTCGTGCGAAGAAGTGAACGCGGGGAAAAGACTGTTTACCTAGACAATGTTGGCGTCTGGTGGGACGAGAATCGAGATCACATTCATATCACCGTTCGTGGCAATGCTGCATTCCACTCAACGGTCAATTCCAATCCGCAGAGCAAGCGCGGGAATCCTAACTTGTTCTATAAGTTAGCGAAGTGTCTCCGAGCAGTTGGTGCGCCGCACCCGCCAATCCCGGAGGATGGCTAGTTAAGCGTATAAATCCCAAAGTTTAGCACCCCCACAAGTATGGAGTCGATGCGCGAACCGTGCCGTGAGCCTCCGCGCACAGTTCAAGGCGAAGTCCTAATGACTTCGTTGAAGGTGCTCGGAAACGGAGACCAGCATAGAAATCTGACGGTAGCCATACTAAAAAGGGCAGCTTTTGAGCCGCCTACTTCTTTGTGCGGCCATGACCGGTATTGGCTAATTCTCGAACTTCCTAGCCGGCTAGGCGACTTCCGCACCTGAGGGCAAACCAGACATTCCGTCTGATGATGTCTGAAGTTGACGCGGGGCGGTCACCTTAGCATCGGTCCAAGCTGTGCGAAGACGGCTGGATCTAGGAAGATCTCGTGCCCCCCACCCTCCAACCGTACCAATTTCACATTCTTCCCTTGCTCGGGCTGCGGATTCGTACTGCTCGCTAAAACGGGGCGGCGCTATCTCGTCTTGGCTGCCCACTATTAGGGTTACATCGACCTGATCCGACAGGCCTGAGATCTGCTCGATGGGCGAGAGCATCTCGATCTTACCCTGAAATATGGGCTCACGGGTTTGCTCGAACATATGCTGACGCCACTTCTCGACGTCATAAACGGAGGAAACCAGCAGCGCTTGATCGATTAGAGCGGGGTGTCCACCAAGCACGTTTGCGGTCAACGTCCCGCCGCCCGAATGAGCGGCAATCACTACTTTGCGAGCGTTCCAGCGGCGTTCGAGTCCGCCGATCGCATCGGCAATCGCGTCGGTGTTGGTGATGTGAAAACTGTCGCCGACAGCCTCTCCTCGCTCTCCATCAGATGTGTTTCCCTCGGGATCGGTGTAACCAGGTCGAAGCAATCCGACGGCGATGACATCCGGGTGGGCAGCTGCCGCTTTGGCGGCAAAAACGTAGTGGTATTCGGGTTCGTTGAACGGTGCGTCGCCATGGATGACAACTACCAGAATCGGACTCGCGCTTTTCTCTTCGCTCACGAACGTCCACGTTCTCAAGCGAAAGGGTCCGCCCTGCACCCACGATTGATCGCCATCGAATTTCGTCGTCGCATGGCGCTTCGCTGTCACGAGCCGTCCTCTGAGCAACGCAGCCTCGTCAACGAGTAGTCTATGCTTGTCGAGGGATCTGCGTCCGCCTCTGACGTTAGGTCGCGACGTACGTGAGCTGAGAATGTCAATTATTGGCTAATTCGCGACTATCGGAGCTTGCCGGACCACGTCTGGAGGTGGGTGTAAACCGGACCTCCCGGCCAAAAACGTCTGATTAGGGGCTGCCACCTCAATCGATCGACGCAACACAAGCGTTAAATCTTTCTGCTGGCGTTTCGAGTTACAGACCCTGACGAACTGGGTCCCGCTCGAGCGTGTCGGTCACTTGGGTAAAGTACGAGCGCCATTGTAACTACCTCCGCCGGTTGAAGATTACATTAGTCGCGCTACTCGGCGGTGCGGGGTTCGAGAAATGGCTGATCGGTCGACTTCAACCGCGCAGCGGCGACCTCATGGATCGTCCACAAGCGGCATGGCACGACCACCCTGTTCGCCGCCCTCAACGTGCTCGAGGGCAAGGTCATCGGGCGCTGCATGCAGCGCCACCGCCACCAGGAGTTCATCCGCTTCCTCAACGCCATCGAGGCCGATATCCCGGCCGGCAAGGGCGTCCATGTGATCCTCGACAACTACGCCGCCCACAAGCATGCCAAGGTGCGCGCCTGGCTCGGCCGCCACGAGCGCTTCACCTTCCACTTCGTGCCGACCTCCTGCTCCTGGCTCAATGCCGTCGAGGGCTTCTTCGCGAAGCTCTCGAAGCGGCGCCTGAAACGCGGCGTCTTCCGCTCCATTGTCGACCTCCAGGTCGCCATCAACCGCTTCCTCGACGAGACCAACGACAACCCAAAGCCCTTCACCTGGACCGCCGATCCAGACAAAATCATCGCCGCCGTCAAACGAGGGCATCAAGTGTTAGAGTCGATCCACTAGACGATTGAAAGACAAGAACGCGAGCCATAGCCGGCGCCCGTGGGCGTGAAATTATCGATGCCAACAAAAATCGCGGGACCACGGCAGGACACAGCTTTGATGATCCCGCGAGTCGCAGGGAGCCGAGCCTGGAGGGCACGAGGGTGTGCCGCGCGGCTCCCTGCGGCGTCCTATCCAAGGATATGGGGAGTATCCCTGTCCCGGCCAAGTGCGGGAAGGCCATTCAGCGGCCGGCTGAACGCGACAGATTGTTGCGCGGAAGGTCGGAATCGGTGTGTCAGGGCCTTCAGGGCCGATTCCGGCTTAGTCCGTCAGCCTCCGTGGCGCCTCGTGCCTGCTGGCTTCATTGATCATGTCACCGATCGCCTGGAGCTTGGAATCGATCCGGTACAAAAACCACACCATCGCGGCGAGCGCGACAATTTCCAAGAATAACATAAACCCCATCTCTCCATCCTCCAGATCGCTTGCGGTTGATCAGCTTACGGCAACGAACGCAGTTGTGGGAGTGCGCGGGAGCGGAGGTGTGATGTAGGGCCGCGCCGTCGCTATGCTGCTGTATCGTCCTTGGGCGGCGCGCCAGATGTCGAGATCGGAAGCCACTCGTTCATTTCTGCGGATTTGACCCTGCTGACGAAAGTGGAGACGTCCTGCGATAGGGCCTCGGCCATGGCCGCGATCACTCCGTCCCGGCAAGCCGACCTGTTGCCGGCGCCGTACTTCCATGTCGTGTTCACCGTGCCGGCCGAGGTGGCGGCCATGGCCTTCCAGAACAAGAACGTTATACCAGCGGCGTAAATTTCTGCCTCGGGGTGGATTGAACGAACCCGCTGACGCGGGAGGGGTGTGAGGTTGGTGGCGGGTTTGGTCTCCTGATGGAAGGGTTTCGAGTATCGAAGCTCAACCCTTGATCAGGAGACCTCCCATGACCGCCCCTCGCCCACGAGTGAGCCCCTTGCGCCGCCGCATGATCGAAGACATGACGGTGCGCAATCTGTCGCCGGCCACGCAGCGATCCTACCTTCATGCGGTGGCCAAGTTCAGCCGCTATTTTAGCCGTTCGCCGGATCGCTTGGATATCGAGGATGTCCGTGCCTTCCAAGTTTTCTTGGTGTCGCAGAAGATATCCTGGCCGGCGCTCAATCAGACGGTTTGCGCGCTCCGGTTCTTCTACGGGGTCACGCTGAACCGGCCCGAGATACCGGAGCGGATCGCCTATGCCCGAGAGCCCCGGAAACTGCCGGTGATCCTGAGCGCGGACGAGGTTGTGCGCTTTCTCGAGGCGGTGCCGTCCTTGAAGACGCGCACCGCACTGACGACGGCCTATGCGGCGGGCCTTCGCGCCTCGGAGGCGGTGAGCCTCAAGGTGGCGGATATCGACAGCAGCCGGATGCTGATCCAAGTGCGCCACGGCAAGGGAGCGAAGGACCGGACCGTCATGCTGTCGCCGCAGTTGCTGGCGATCCTGCGCATCTACTGGCGTCTGGCCCGGCCGCGAGAGTGGCTGTTTCCCGGCCGCGACGAGAGCAAGCCGATCGACGTGCAGGTCCTGCACGCGGCCTGCCGCTCGGCAACCAAGGCGGCGGGGCTGGCCAAGCGCGTCACCGTGCACACGCTCAGGCACAGCTTTGCTACCCATCTGCTCGAGAGCGGCGTCGACATCCGCATCATCCAGGTGCTTTTGGGCCACAACAGCCTGTCGACGACGGCCCGCTATACGCAAGTGGCGACGACCACCATTGCCAAGACGCGGAGCCCGATCGACCGCCTGGCCCTGGAGGTGGTGCCGCCGGCTTGAGTGCCCGCCATGCGCACGGCCTTGGAGGTGGCGGACATCTTCCGCCGTCATGGCGCCGCCTACCGGTCCGCCCATGACGCCCATATGGGGCGCGTCGAGCGTCGCATCATGGGCGCGATAGAAGTCTGCCGCACCGCGTCGCTCGGCGGGCATGTCGAGGCTTGCGAGGATTGCCGGCATAGCCGCATCGCCTACAATTCCTGCCGCAACCGGCATTGCCCGAAGTGCCAGGGGCTGGCGCGGGCCGAGTGGCTGGCCGACCGGCAAGCCGACCTGTTGCCGGCGCCGTACTTCCATGTCGTGTTCACCGTGCCGGCCGAGGTGGCGGCCATGGCCTTCCAGAACAAGGCGGTGATCTATGCCATCCTGTTCCAGGCGGCGGCCGAGACACTGCGCACCATCGCCGCCGATCCGAGGCATCTGGGCGCCGAGATCGGCTTCATCGCCATGCTCCACACATGGGGGCAGACGCTCACCCACCACCCGCATCTCCATTGCGTCGTGCCGGGCGGCGGATTGTCGCCTGATGGCGCGCGCTGGATCGCCTGCCGCCCGAATTTCTTCCTGCCCATCCACGTGCTCTCGCGCTTCTATCGACGCTTGTTCCTCGAGCGCCTGCAAGCAGCGTTCGACGCCGGGCGCCTGCGCTTCTTCGGCGACATGGCGCGGTTGGCCGAGGCCCGAGCATTCGCAGCGCAGACCAAGCGCCTGCGCAAGATCAGCTGGGTCGTCTATGCCAAACCGCCGTTCGGCTCCCCCGACCAGGTCCTCGCCTATCTCGGGCGCTACACCCATCGCGTGGCGATCGCCAACAGCCGGCTCGTGGCCATCGACGAGACCCGGGTCCGGTTCCGCTGGCGCGACTATCGACAGGCGAACCAAAGCAAGCTGATGACGCTCGACGCACCCGAGTTCATCCGCCGCTTCCTGCTCCACGGCCTGCCCGACGGATTCCACCGCATCCGTCACTACGGCTTCCTGGCCAACGGGCACCGCCAGAGCAAGCTCGCCCTGATCCGGCGGCTGCTCGACCAACCCGCACCGCTGCCAACCCGCCGCAGCGAAGATTATCGCGAGCGCGTGCGCGAACTGACCGGCGTCGATCTCAGTCGCTGCCCCTGCTGTGGCGGCGCCATGCGCGTCATCGATATCTTGCCGTGCACCAGAGCGCCGCCAATCCGGCCAGCCTCGTCTCACGCCCCATGACCATTAGACATCGCGCCAGACCCAATAGTGTGTATGCCGCGGTCGTGCCGTCGCGGGCCGCCGCGCGTCAGACCGCGTGCGCGTCGCGCCAGATACCGGACAGCGCCCCGTCGCTGGCTCCGCCAGAACCCGCCACACCACTGGCCCGGTCCAGGCCGGCCCAAATCCATGGCGCCATCGCCTTCCAGACACCGTCACGCAGAATCCTATCGCCCCCCGAGATCGACGCCGCGACAAAATCCCCATAGCTTCAGACCGCTTCCCCAGGTTCGTTCAATCCGGCTTCAATGAGGTCGCGCCCCAGCCCAGCCCAACCGTCCCCGCCGCGCGACCTCACAGAACCCTCCAGATTCCCCTTTTAGGCTTGATGTGATTCAAGACTGGGAAGGAGATTCGCCATGTCAGCATGCATTGCCCTTCGGGATGATTATGACAGCCTTGCGCTTCGGGACTTGGCCAGTTCGATGAGGCCGAGGGAATTGTTCAGGATGCTCCGAAGCCGTTCGATACGTTCGTATATCTCGTCCCTGTTCGATTCCGCTTTGCCCTCGCAATGGGCATCGACAACCCGAAGCAGTTTTGTGCCGGGCGCAAACAGGGAGGCGATGTCGGCAAGCCATGCCCGGTCGCGGTGGGTGATATGAGTGGAGGGATCGAACGCGCCCGAGAGGATGCCCGTGACCGCACTCTGGCGCCGTCCGAACTCTCGTCGCTCGCAGCGGCGCTGAACGGCCTTGAGGACAAATACCCGGCCGCGGTGGCCGCGATCCGTCTGGCGGCGGTCACCGGCCTCCGTATTGGCGAAGTGCTCGCGATCCGATGGGAGCACGTCGATTTCGAGGCCAACCGTCTGACCATGCCCGAGACGAAGACGGGCCGCCGGGGGCATGACCTTCCCGCTGCGGCGTTACAAATCCTGGCCTCCCTGCCCCGCTTGAATTCTTGGGCCTTCACACGGGGAGCGACGCAGCGGTGACCTATCGCACGGTCCGCAAGCACTTCGCCGAGGCGGCGAAGGATGCCGGCCTTGAAGACGTGCGGCTGCATGACCTTCGTCGGACGGTAATGACCAATGCAGCGGCGGCGGGCGTCGGGACTCATGTGCTACGGGACCTGTTGGGCCACAAAACCACGGCGATGGCAGATCGTTATATCCGTGCGGTGGGGAATCCCGTCCGGGACGCTCGGGAGCAAGTCGGCGCTGCCATGGCCGCGATGATGGCCGGCGAGTCAGGCGAAGTCGTGGCGCTACGCGGTCGGCGCGATGGTTGACGACGCACGCCCATCGCGGCGAATCATTCGCAGATTTCGTATGGAATACAATTCCGACTCGATGTGGCTGCCGAGCAACCAGCTCAGCGCGGTTTCCAGATCGTAATCTGGATCTATCGCGCTGTAGTCGATGTCCGCGATCAGTTGATCGGCCTGCCCACGAATGCGCTTCTCTATGAAGTCTCTCGTCTTGGCACCATTCATCTCGTGTCTCCGCTTGATTGCCTTCTGCGTAGCCTGCTGCTGCACAAACAACACTGGCCCGCCCAGATCAGCAAGACGCTCTCGTTTTATCAGACACGCTCGACGTTTCCGCTGTGCCGTGGCACCCCGAATTCCCGGTAGCAGATGACAGCCAATTTCGCGACGCCCTCGCGGATGCTCTCGATATTGGGATGCCCGAAACAAAGCCGCATGCGGTGGCGATTCTCTTCCCCGGACACCGTCCAATCGGGACCGGGATTGATGGCGACACCTTCGGCCGCCGCCGCAACCGCCAAATCCCGGGTATCGACGAAGTCCGGCATGGTCACCCAGATGTAGATGCCGCCGACGGGCCGGGAGAACTCGGCGGTGGCGCCGAAATTCTCGCCAAGCGCCTCGAACATGGCGTCGGACTTGAGCTTCAACATGCGGTTGAGACCGTCGACATGGCCGGTGAAATTGCCGGGCAGGTACTCCGCCAGGACCATCTGCTCCAGCGCGCCACTGCCGGCATCGGTCTTCAGCGGCAGAACGTGCTGCATCACGTGCCAGGGCGCGACCAGGTAACCGACCCGCAGCGCCGGCGCCACGGTCTTGGAGAAGGTCCCGCAATAGAGCACGCGGTCATCGGTATCAAGTGCATGGATGGCCTTCGGGGCGCACCTGGTCCCAGATCAGGTCCGCGTAACAATCGTCCTCAAAGATCGGCACATCGAATTCACGTGCAATCTCCAGCATTTCCAGGCGTCTGTCACGGCTGAGGATCGTACCCGTGGGATTCTGGATCGTCGGGATGGTGTAGATGAATTTGGCTTTCCGGCCTTGCCGGTCAAGGTCCGTCATGACCTCCCGCAAATGATCCATCCGCATCCCCCCGTCATCGAGCTCGACACCGATGTAATCGACGTCGAGGCGGGCCAAGCGCGTTAGCGTGCCGGCGTAGTTGGCGGCCTCCAGCACCACGACGTCGCCCGCCTCCAACAACAGTTCATTGACCAGGTCCAGGGCCTGCAGCGACCCCGTGGTGATCAGCACGTCGTCCGCCGTGACGGTCATGCTTGTGCGGGTCTTCAGGTTGCCGGCGATGAACTGGCGCAGCGGCAGGTAGCCAAGCGGCCCGTCCTCCAAGCCGTATTTCGCCATGGACTGCCCTTCCCGGCGAATGACCCGGTCGACCGCGGCGGCGAGTTCGTCAACGGGCAGGGTCTGCTCATCGATATTGCCGCCGACGAAGTGGAACGGCGGGTAGCCATTCCACGGGTTGGCGAACGCCCTGGCCCGGGAACTGATAGCGCTGGTAAAGTCGAAAGCCATGTTTACCTCTCTACACTTTCAGTTGTCGGCGGCGGTCGGGCGTCAAGATTTCGCGCAATATACTATTTTTGCTACCGTCTATCCTGATTGGCGGGACCCGTATCGGTAAACCCCAGGGAACTTCAATCTCATAGCCGGGAGCCACGATGGCCAACAGCATTCCCGTGATCGATATTGCCGACTACATGGCAGGTTCGGTGACGGCACGTGACCTGGCCGCGGACCAGGTCCGCGAGGCCCTGACCACCGTCGGCTTCTTCGTCCTGACAGGGCACGGCGTGCCGCGCACGTTGATAAATGATGCAACCGATGATCAGAAAAAGTGAGCTTCGACACCGAAGCACTAGGCTTTGCGGTTGTTGCCTTCGGCGAATGCGAAGTCATCTGCAACTCCCTCAACTGGTGGTAATCTCAGGTAAACCGGGTCGGTTCACGTGCTACTTGCTTCCGGCCGCCACGAAGTCCGGCCTGAACCCCGGCTCGTTCGGCATGATCTCTGTGTAGTGGCAGTAGCCCTCTGCAGTACGAACCTCCGCCGCCCGTTCGATCGGCTTCTGGGTTCGCAAAAGGCCAACGAACACCGTCAGTGCATCGCCGTCCTGGATTCGGTGGAGTGTCCCTCGCGTGTACATCCCGAGCGACAGGAAACCACGCCGCCGCGTAGGACTCTCCTCAGTGCCGACGACCTCCAACAATCTGCCTCTGAGCACAACACCGAAGGCCACTACCCACGGGTGGCTGTGTGGGCGTTCAGTGCTCTCCTGTCCGCCGTACCGGTGTACGTAGACCGTGATCCAATGCCCGCGCAGCCCGCGCCGATGGAGCCACGAGCCTTGGATCTTTACGTCGATGGGTCTCATGTCCGCTGCTTACTGCCCGCTGTTCCCAAGTTCTCCGATCTCGACGCCACGCACGCACCGGCCCACCGCCATTTGTCGATCAGCCCAACGCACTGGTCGATCACATCGCAACTAGGTAGGGAGCTGTCGATTATCGCGTGCGCTGCCATTGGCAATTTATCTGCCATTTCCTCTTCGACAACGTGACTTGCTGCTCTGTCGAAGTCTTCCCCTTCCTTCGCTGATCGTTCTCCGACCCGGCGCGAACGCAGTCGGGCGTCGGCCTTGAGGAAGAACAGGCGCATTTCCGAGGGTGCTGCGATCCGAACGAGGTGCTGAAGCACTTCGAAATGCCGCACGCCATCCAACACGAAGTCCTGGCCAGGAACGAACCCTGCGGCCGCTAGCACATCCCTGCAAAATACCTCCGCGTCCTCTTCAATCCGGTCTTGACCAAGATCTTGAAGCGACTCCCGGCAATCGAGATCGCCTCCTCGCCTCGCGACCACGTCTCTCAGGTAGCCGCTGAAGCTTGCGTATCCGCACCCCAGCGCTTTCGCGACCGCGTTGCTCGTCGAAGTCTTACCGCTGCCAATCTTCCCCGAAAAGCACACCAGCAGGGCTTTCGGCGTAATCTCCGCTAATCCCGTATCGCTTCCAGACACCTCGTGCCCAATCTGTGTGCTGCGTCCTGCGGTTCCGTTCATGCCCATCTCGGGCTTCTCTAGTTCCATTCGATTCGACTCTCCAAATGTCGCGTCGAACGAATTCCGCCGTCCCATCAACTACGGCCTCGCACTTACCAAACCGGCGGCGGAGCTTGTCGCATATTCGGCACCTTGATGCGCAGGTTCGCCAACTCGGGCAGCCGTTCGTCGAGAAAACAATCCACCAGTGCCGCACAGTAGTCCTGCTCTTCGACGGTCAATTCCTTGTCTTTCGGAATGTTGTGCCAGTACTCGAGGCACGTCCGGCAACATGTGGCGGTCGCATGCTGAGCGTAGAAGATGGCGTTTCCTTCGAACGGTGTCTGGCGACCGTCCCGGGCGGGCTGCGCGGGAGCGAGATACTTGGTCAGCCGGTACCGTGCCGCTTCCTTGAGCTGAATTCGACCCTTGCGCTGCGCATGCCGAACAGCCTTCTCGTCGAGCTCACGATGGAAGAAATAGTGCCGGATCATCTCGTTCTTCAGCGCCGCGAAAGTGTACTCGACATCACCGAAGTCGCGCACGTGCAGCCGATCCCAGTCCACAAGATCGGCGCTGCAGTACCGACACTTCCCGCGTTGCTCCTTGGTCATCTTCTTCAACTGTTTGAAGCAATGCAGCTCGTTCTCGCAGTCCGCCGACGTGCACTTGATGTTGAGCCGCGGTGGCTTTTGAAATTCGGACATTCGGATCTCCTCAATTCAGGGCGCGATCAAGCAGAGAGCGATCGATCTCGTTGTCGATCCGGTGGGGATGCCGCTCGACAAAGATGTGTCGCGCGACAGCCCACGGATCCTCGTCCTCGCGCTGAAGGTTGGCGGCCGCACCCCACCAGTTGAGGCCTTGCCAGGTCGAGTGGTCACGGGCCCAGACCCATCGCCTCCAGAACATTGAGTGCCGCCAGGGCGGCAAGCAGTCTTACATGGACAACGGTGTGAGAATTCTCAACTCGCCCGCGACGTCCAGAGACGTTCCAGGCGTTCTGAACGACTTCCGATGTTAGGGGTAAACGCGTCGTCCGACCAGCCGCGCCACTCGATCAAGTGATCGAACGCCTTGCGGACGAACTCGATGGCGGTGAGGCCGAAGCCGACGGCGATCACGATCAGCAACAGCCATTTCGGAATCGGGTAGATGCCATAGGTCTCGACCGCCCGGACATAGTGATCCCAGGTGGTGAGGCCGGCGTAATAGGAGGCGGCGGCACAGGCCACTGCCGCGACCCCGGCGACCACGATATTGAGCGCGATCTGGGTACGCGGCGACAGCGCGGTCACCAGAACGTCGATGCGCACATGGCCTTCGGCACGGCGCACCAGCCACGCCATGCCGAGGAACGGCGTATAAAGCAGGATATATTCGGTCAGCTCCAGAACCCAACCGATCGGCGCAGCTAGGAAGTAGCGCCCGACCACGTCGGCGGAAACCGCAACCATCGCGAACAGCAGCGACAGGCCGACGATCGCGGCCAGCAGCGAAAGAAACCGCTGCCACAGGCCGGCGATCGTGGCCATACGCCGGATTCGGCGATCCAGGTTTGCGCCGGCGGCGCCTATTCGCTCATCGCACTACTCGCTAAGTGCCCGTAGCTTCTTGCCGAGTTCGGGGCTCTTTGACATCAGCTTTTTCCAGCGTTCGGTGTACGCGGCTTCGACATAGGTTTTCGCCACGCTGTCGGGGAACGTGATGAATTCCATGCCGACGTTTTTCAGTATTTTGTCTTCCTTGACGTTTTCCTGTTCGCGCCGCTTCTCGACCGCCACTTCGAGCTCGATACCAATCTTCTCGAGCTCGGCGCGGATATCGGCGGGCAACCCGTCCCACACCTTCTTGTTGAACAGGATCGAGGTGTCGAGCGAGTAGAACGGATGGTCGATGACGTATTTGCTAACCTCGTACCAGCCGAAGTCCTTAACGCCGAGATAAGCCCAGCCGTAGCCGTCGACGATCCCGCGTTCGAGCGCGGTGTAGACGTCGGAGGGTTTCATGTTGACCGGCACGCCGCCCAACGCCTTGACCAGCGGCACATAGACCGGCGAGACCCGGAACTTCTTGCCCTTGAAATCCGCCGGGCTGGTGATCTTGGCCTTCGAGTACATGCGAAAGCCCTTGTTCGGCGAGCCGCCGACGTTGGACAGGTAGACCACACCTTGCTTGGCGTGCAGGTCTTTCATGATGTCGTAGTAGCCGTTGCCGCGCAGCTCCGAGGGCGACTTGCGGGCGAGCAGGATGGCGGACGCCTCGGGAATTTGACCGGTGTAGTACGCGGCCACGCCGACGATGACGTCTACTGTCCCGTTCCGCAGCGCTTCGAACTGCTCGAACGGCGGGATAACCTCGGCCCCACCAAGATAGCTGATGACCAGCTTCCCCTTAAGCCGCTCGGTGACCAGCTTCTGCAACATGAAGTAAGGCTGGCTCAGGGAATAATCGGCGATCCAGGGGGTCGTGCCCTTGAGAATGATGGGCTCGGCCTGGGCCGGGATCGGTGCCGCGTAGGCGAACAAGGCGAACCCCACCGCAAGCACGGATGTAAGCATTCGACTAAACATCGTGTCCTCCCTTTTTTCCTATTGTTCCATTATCAGTCTAGCACTACCTCGCGACCGCGGTCATTTCGCGTAGACCCAGTCGACCAGCCAGCTGATCGAATCCGGGTAGATCAATACGATGATCAGGGCCACCAGATCGCACGCCAGAAACGGGATACCGGCCATATAGATCTGGCGCATGGTGGTGTCGGGCGGCGCCACCCCCTTCATGACGAACAGCAACAGGCCGAACGGCGGCGTGGTTAGTGCCATTTGCAAGTTGATCAGCATCAGCACGCCGAACCAGATCGGATCGAAGCCGAACGATTTCACGATCGGGATGTAGATCGGCAGGGTGATCATCATGATGGCGATCTGCTCCATGAAGGTGCCGAGCATCAAAACGATCGCCTGCATCGCGACGATCACAAGGATCGGCGCGATCGGCAACGCGATCACCGCCTCGAGCAACCCGCGGCTCGCGCCCGAGTAGGCGAGGAGCTGGCTGAAACCGAGCGCGCCGACCAGGATCGCCATCATCATCACCGAGATGTACACGGTGCCGCCGACCGCTTTCCTGATCACCTCCCACGACAGGGAGCGGTAGACAGCGGCGAGAATGAACGAGCCAAGACAGCCGAGCGCCGCAGCTTCGGTCGGGGTGGCGACGCCGAGAACGATCACACCGGTGACCAGGAAGATGATCAGGCCGAGCGGCAGCAGGTAGAGGACAACCCCTTCGAGGCGCTCGCGCAAGCCGACACGCTGCACCTCGTAAGTCGGCGTCAGCTCGGGTTGCAGCTTGCAGCGCACCAGGATGTAACTCATGTAGAGGAAGGCCATGATCAGGCCCGGCACCAACGCCGCGATCAGGATGCGGCCGATCGAAAGCTTGGCGATCGACGCGAGGATCACCGCCAGCGCGCTCGGCGGCACCATCATTGCGAGGCCGCCGCTTGCCAGGATCGGGCCGATCGACATCGGCCGGCGGTAGCCGCGCCGCTCCATGTCGGGCAGCAACATCGTGCCGAGCACGGCGGTGTTGGCCATGGTCGAGCCGGAAAGGCTCGAGAACACCGTCCCGGACAATATCGTTAGCACGGAAAGCCGACCGGGCAGGCGGCCGAGCAGCTTGTCGAGCACGTCGATTGCCTTGAAGGCGACGCGCGAGTGCCACAGCACCTCGCCCATCAGCACGAACAGCGGCACCGGCAGCAGCGTGAAGGTGCTGACCGAGCTGAACATGCTGAGGGTGAGCGTGTGGAAGGACCGCCCGCCGCCCTGCAGCACCAGCACGCCCAGCATGTTGATGATGATGAAGGCAAACGCCACCGGCATCCCCACCGCGAGCAGGATCATGGCGCCGGTGAAGATGATGATGAGAATGAGCCACCATTCCACGGTGGATTTCCCCCTGCGGCATTGTGGGTCGCGTCGTTTGCGCGGCCTTACGGCATGCTAGTCCCAAAACCACCGCCGATACTACGACCAGCTCAAGGGCGTTGATCTCGCGAAGCCGCTGGAAATAGAAATCCTCCGCCTCGCGCTGCACATCACATAGACGCGCTGCCGTTCGTGCTATCGTGCCGGCACCGAAATGCTCGATCAAACGATCCGTTCTCCTCGAGGCGGCGGAGAAGGTTGGGGCCATCATTGCCAGCAGTGTCCGCTAGGTCAGACGATCGCGGCCTCAAGTGTCGCGCCTAGGTCATTCGAGAATGCCAGAAACATATCAATATCGCGAGAAACCTCCTCTGGTGCACTTGAGCGTGCGGAGTTCAGTGAATGCGCGATTTCATTCCTGCGGTTAAAAAAACCTTCCAGAGAGTCAAGGAGATAGCCGTGCGTTTTACCGTCGTCTTCCGACATAAAAAAAGCTTTCAATGATGCCTGTCTGCAAATATGCGAGCAGACATCGGATAGTCCGCTGACCTTGAACAGTTTGTTGATTTCGCGAACCCGCATATTATTTTCGTTGTGGATCAGGTGTACGAAAATATCCTGCGTGATGTCGCCCTCTATGAAGGCACACAGCGCATCGATCTTGGGGCGGGCCTGCTTCGCAGAAATCACAAGCGCTTCTTTTTTGGGTCGCTCGTTGGGTTTGCCACGAGCCAATTCGTCAAACGTACGCCTCCAGGCCGTTTCAAGGAGCGCGTCGGGCAAGTCTGAAACGCTGCCTGCTTTGTTCACGACCTGGATCGCGTATTCACGCGCCATTTCTCGAACGAATTCCTCGAAAGCCGCGGTGAGCAGCAAAGTGGTGGCGTGTATTGTCGCCACGCGCATCCTTGCCGAAGCTGATTTGGCTTGCCCGAAATTGACAAGCTGACGCAGAGATAGAAGGCCTTCGTCGAAGTCTTCGACGATTACAGAGAAGGCTGTGGTCAAGCGTATCACTCCGGTAGAAGGATACCTTGCAATAGATCGATGCGGTCTCCGACTGCCGCTGCAGTGTTTTTTCGTCCAACGATCAATTCGTAGTTCTCATCCTTCTCAACCGCTGATGCCAGCCTCTCCGCTACACCAGCTTTGTCCGCTTGCACATCAGCGCGCCGATCCCAGATTCTGCTGAGGGCGACCATTGCCGCGTCGTACAGCGCCGCGGAAACTTTCTCTTTTTCGTCAATCTGCAAAATGATCTTAAACGGCTTCTTGTCAAATAGTTCGTATAAGAATTCGAAGTGTTCTCTATATTCATCTGCAAAATCGTTAGCTTCCCCGTCGGTCAAGTTGGTTTCCATAGCTCTATCCAACATGGTCTTCATGGAGCCACGAATATTTTCGGGATTGCGCAACGCAAAGACCCTAAGAACAAGCTCGCAATCTCTCATCGAGGCATACAGAATGTTTTTTTGTCGCTTCGGATTCTCGTAGTAGTCTTCATCGTCATCCTCGTCGTACGGGGGGATGCCAAATACCTCGGTGAATTTGTCCAAACGGCTTAACCCTATGATGCACCGATTCAACGGTCCGGGATTGAGGGCATTGCGAATTTCCTGAGCATTCAGTTGTCGGCCACCAGTGTTCAGCCGGTCGAACACTAGACGGCGTATGTCCGTAATTGATAACTGTCCTTCGGCAGGATGCTCCGACTCGCTTTCCATCAATAATACAATCGCCGAGATCGTGGCTCGATCGAGCGTTCGCTTAATGCGAGGTGGGCACTTTGTGTACCGTAGCCCATTGAGAGGTGCGAGCACCTTTAGGCTGCTAAGTGTGAAATCTCCGGAAAAGAAGTCTCGAATCGAATTGAGGCGTTGCTGGCCGTCCATGACCTCATATCTCGCCGCGTCCGCCTCATAAAAGAATACCGGTGGAACTGGAATGTTTAGCAGAAGGGACTCGATAAGTTTAGATTTCTGGGCGTTTGTCCAACGTAGGCGTCTTTGGTATTCCGGGCGCAGGTTTATTGCTTCCCGCTTTTCGATCATGTCGCGAATTTGGGGAAGAAAGAAATTGTTGGTCTGGTAGACGATCCGAAAAGAGTTTTGCGCGAGAAACTCGTCTGGGTCTTGCGGCGCTTCCTGAGCTATCTCGTCGACTTGTTCTTCGTCGCCAAACTCTACATCGATTTCCATCTTTTTCTCCATATTTGGAGTGCAATTTACGTGTGGCCTTGCGGTTCGGAAAGCAGACGAACAACCTGACACGTTAAGAGGTAGTGTCGGCGAGTCAATATCGGTGTTCCTAGTCCGGGATCCGGGAGCAATGTCAATCCGGCGGACGACGCGGTTTGCGGGCGACTTGACGGGATCGTTGGCGAGGTGGGCGTAAACGGGGATCCGGTGATGGGATCCGCTCAGCCGCCTCGGTGTAATCAGTGACTTCGCGTTCGAGCACTGCATTGCAAGCAAACCGACGCGCCCGAGACAGACGAACTTGAGGTCGAGGTGCTAAACCCTCGATACAAAGGCGCGACGCCCGAGATGGTGATGCGCGCCCTGATTCGGAACCTGAAACCACCCCCGTCAAAAGACGGGAAATAACGGTTTCCTTTTCTCGGGCGACGCGAGACGCTGCGTTGACCAGGGGATCAATTTTCTGAGGCTCTTTTGCATAATTGTCCTTAGGCTATCGGACCTCCCATTTTAGGTCTCCTTACTAGTCCGAGAGATCACCCGTTCGATTCCATATAGCCTGACATTGGGAAGAAGCCTGCTTACATGGTCATAAAGCCGACCATAATTTGCGGTTTGCCCCTCTATCCTAGGTAATTTCAGACCAACGGAATTGAGATTGTTAGCTAATAGCCTCATTGTTTCTTTATTTTCAATATGATTTATCCCTTCAAGTAAGGGATTGGCTTCGGTGTCGAGGCGGTTTAGTAGGCTTTCAAGATTCGTTACTATTTGTTTGTTTCTATCATGTTCTTTTCTTTGCCTAGCATCTTCGTCTCTAGCCAATCGTTCCTGATTTTTCTTTCTTCGCCTCCCTGGGGTTCTCCATATCCATCGCAGCAAAGGCAAAGAACACCCAAGCGCGAGAATCGAACCGCCGACCGTCGCGCCAAGATAGAGGGAATGCAGGCTTACAACAGATCCGATCATGTCGACAAAAACGTCTCTGTCTGGACGGGTGAACAGTTCCCGCACGGTATATTCGACATGCCCGAGGTCACGAGCCCTGGCGATCGTTGCGCGAGATTCGCCATCGTCGCGGTTTCGATTTGAGAGCGCAAGAACTCCCGTACGACCTTGTGCGGTCCGCTATTCGTCTCACAGGCATCGAAGATACCTTGGTCAGGATCGGTGAGAAGATCGCGCGTTCCGGGATCGACGAGAAAGAATTCTTCTTCGACCCCGAGAGTGATCGCGAGGTCTTCGCTATTCGCTTCGCCGATCATGAGCTGTTCATGAAATACGGCCAGTGCAGGACACCGAATATTGCCGCCGCATCCTGCGCCCTGGCTCCCATGCGGAGCCGCCGGTATCTTCCCTGGCGCGGAGAAGGACTGTGAACAAATCGAGCCTCAGACATGCCCCTTCGGGCATTCCTGGGCGGCACCGGCCGAGCCGGCAGCAATCCCCATCGAAAGAGAGGGATGAGAAAAGCGGACAACCAAACCCTGACATCGTACATCATAACGACCTCGCTTTCTGGACCCGGTGATGACGGTCTCGCACGGCCCATTGGATGGATCACGCGACCTACGGCCTATCCAACGATTTCCGTAACAGTCGTTTCACGCTCGCCAACAGGCCAAGCCTGTAGGGTTCCTTACGGCAACTACGCAACCAAGTGAAACTCTCTCGCGTCCGCCAGTAGCCGCTTCATCGTCGGTTTCGGCGCTATGCACATGGTCCTATAGGTATCCACGAAGGGGAGGCGCTGCCTGAGCGCCTCTGTGAGCAACCGCACTCCCGCGTCCAGATCCTTTCCGGTGCATGCCATGGGGCCGGCGATCGCCCACCCGATGGGGCTGCCTTCATGGTGGGGGGTGGGGTCGCGTGTCAGTGCGCGTTCGTGCTGTGTGGCGCGGAGGCCCTCTTCATCGACGTGCTGGTGCACTGCTCGCCGAGATGGGTAGCACGCTGCTGCGCAGCGGCCGCTCGCCGGCGCACCGCCCGACCGGGCCGTTTCCGGTGCCCACTGGCGAACAGGGTTCGGCAAAGAGCACGCTAATGCTGTCAGGGTGCTCATGGAGGAGCAGGAGGGCAAGACGTGGGAAGGTACGGCGAGCGATCTGAAAGAGATCATCGGTGAGGCTACAGGTGCAGAGCCGACGGATGAACAGCCTCGCCTCGACATTGCGGCCCTTCGAGATCGAGATCACCCGCCAGAAGAGAAGCGGTGGCAGCCGACACATAGAGATATACGCGTGGCCCGAGAGCGCTCGCAGAATTGCGCCCATTGTGTCAATCGGCGTCCAAAATTGACCCCCAATCGGCGTGCAATATTGACCCCCCTGAGCGGCACGGCGGAGGTTGTCCCGGTAGTCAATAGGGGGGACCCGAGCGGCTTCGTGTAGCGCCTTGCGGTGCGCGGAGCGAAGCCGCGTGGGAGGTACGGGTTGACCCAGCGGGGCAAGCGGGCCGCAGGCACGGCCTGCCGGGTCAGCAGCGGTTCTTGAAGCGCCAGCTCTCGTTGCCGGTCTCGATGATCTCGCAATGGTGGGTCAGGCGGTCGAGCAGGGCTGTGGTCATCTTGGGGTCGCCGAAGACGGAGGGCCATTCGCCGAAAGCGAGGTTGGTGGTGACGATGATCGAGGTGCGCTCGTAGAGCCGGCTCATCAGATGGAACAGCAGCTGGCCGCCGGCCTGGGCGAAGGGCAGGTAGCCGAGTTCGTCGAGGATGACGAAGTCGCGTCGGATGAGCTGGTCTGCGGTGCGGCCCTGGCGTCCGGCACGGAGTTCGGCCTCGAGATGGTTGACCAGGTCGACGACGTTGTAGAAGCGGCCGCGTGCGGCCTTGCGGATGCAGGCGCGGGCGATGGCGACGGCGAGATGGGTCTTGCCGGTGCCGGTGCCGCCGACCAGCACGATGTTGCGCTTGCCCTCCAGGAAGCCACCTGTGGCGAGTTCCTGGATCAGGGGCTCGTTGACCGGTGAGGCGGCGAAGTCGAAGTCGGCCAGCTCCTTGGCCGTCGGCAGCCTGGCGGACGCCATCTGGTACTTGATGGAGCGCGCCTGCTTGTCGGCGACCTCGGTCTGCAGCAGCGTACCGATGATCTGCTGCACCGGATGACGACGCTTGAGCCCGTCGGCGAGGATGTCGTCGTAGGCGGCGCGCATGCCCGCGAGCTTCAACGCCGTCATCATCGCCAGCACCTCATGACGCTCCATGACCGGCCTCCCTCAGGCGATCGTAGCGCTGACAGTCGGCCACCGGCCGGTGGCGAAGCTGCAGGCCCTCGGGCGTCGGGATGGTCGCCGGCGGTGCCGGCTGGCACTGCCGGGCGAGGATGTTGAGCACGACGTCGGCGCTGCAGGCGCCGAAGTCGAGCGCCTCGGCACAGGCCGCCTCGACCGCCTCCAGCCCGTCCTCCTGAACCGCCGCGAGGATCCTCACGAACTGCCTGTCACCGTCGTCGCAACCCGTCAGCCGGGCCCGTATGCGGCCGAGCGCGCCGGGCAGTTGCCAGCCCTTGAAGGGCGCGCCGTTCCTCAGCGCACCAGGCTTCCGCGTCAGGATCGGCACGTAGTGCCACGGATCGTAGGCGATCTCGCCGCGCCCGAAGCTCCGGGGATGCTCGGCGACGGTCTCGCCGTCCTGGCGGATGACGATCCGATCGGCGTAGGCCCGCACGTCGACCGGCCGCCCGACGGCACGGGCGGCGACGCTGTAGTGGTTGTTGTCGAAGCGCACCAGACAGGTCTTGGACACCGCCACCTCGGTGGCGTGGAAGCCGTCGAAGGGGCCGCGATAGGCCATCAGGAAGGGCCGCTCCTCCTCGAACACCTGCCACACCGTCTTGCCCTCGATCGTCGGATGCGGCCGCTTCTTGGCGTCCTCGATACACCGATCCATCAGCCACGCGTTGATCTCGGCGTAGGAGCGGCCCCGCGGGATGGGCACGAACAGGCGGCCGCGGACGTCACCCACCTGCCTCTCGACCTGCCCCTTCTCCCAGCCCGCACCCGGAGTGCACGCCACCGGCTCCACCAGATGGTGGGAGCACAGCTCCAGAAAGCGCCGGTTGTAGGCGCGCTCCTTGCCGACGAAGACCATGCTCACCGCCGTCTTCATGTTGTCGTAGATGCCCCGCCGGCAGACCCCGCCGAAGAAGTGGAAGGCCCGTTCGTGCGCCTCGAACACCATCTCCTGGCTCTCGCGCGGGAAGATCTGAACCAGCTGCATGCGGCTGTAGCAGAGCCGCATGTGCGCCGCCTTCACCTTGGTCGTCACACCCGACAGGCGCGCGTACTCGTGGCTCCAGTCGAACTGGTAGGCCTCGCCGGGATCGAAGCTCAGCGGCACAAAACCCTGCGACGGCGACAACAGCCGCCACCGCCGACGCCAGGTCCTGGCGTAGCGGCGCACCGCGTCGTAGCCGCCGCCATAGCCCAGAGCCGCAAGATCTTCATGAATCCGCAGCAGAGACAGCCGATCCCGGCGCGGCTTCTTCTCGTTGGCCTCCAGCTGGCGCTCGAGCTCATCCACCCACGGTCCAAGCTTCGGCATCGGCTGGATCTTGCGCTCGTAGCTGTACGAGGTCTCATCGCCCCGCACCACCTTGCGCACCGTGTTCTTCGAAACCCTCAAATCCCGGGCGATCTTCTTGATCGGAACGCCCCTCACCAGATGATCCCGACGGATCCGCGCAATCGTCTCCACAACCAGCATCTCCCCCACCTCGTCTGTCCAAACAACAAGGTGTGTTCAAGAGCACAAAACCAGGGGGGTCAATTTTGGACGCCGATAACCCCCAATAGGGGGTCAATATTCCACGCCGAACAACAGCCATCGCCGCTAATACCCGGATCAACATCGGTACACCGCTTCCTTATCGCCGAACCAGAGATTGAGAAGGTATCCTATCCCCGACACGGAAGTTCACGATATTGGGGGGATTCCTATGAGCGACCAAGCGGATGGCCAACGACCCTAGTCGTCAGGTAGGTCGATAACCTGGTGAACGTGGGTCACGGCGTAGGCAACCGGCCGTCCGTTCCGCGTTTGGACGTTCACATCAACGGAAAAGGCTTTCTTGAAGATGTTGTCGTCTGCTTCTCGAATCTCGTATTTGATCTTCTGCTCCGCGAGATCGGATGCGTAGATTAGTGGGCGAGGCTTTTCCAAAATCTCTTCGATTAACGCCCACTCTCCGGTTCGTTTGCCGACGCTGGCATCGCCGATATCGGAGCGAGTGAACGTCATTAAGACCCGCTCATAGTCAGCAGCGGACGTCTTGTCCAAGTCAAGCTTATGGTCCTGGAGTATCTGTACTGCGGTTCTGGCTTCGCTTGTGTCGAACTTGAGTACTAGCTCTCGGCTCGAAACTCCTTCCCGGTATTCAACAGTTTCGATAGTCGCGGTGCCGCCACTGTCGTTCGCCACCCCCCGAACCAAACCTGCGATGGTTTCTAGGTCGCTTTTCTTGGCACCGCTCTTCCAGTTTCCACCTATGTACCCGAGGACGTCTTCCGCTATGAGTTTGGCAAATCCACTGACGATCATCCTGTCGCCGAGGCATGCGGTATTGGAGACGAAAACGCCGCCCGGCTTGAGCATCATGTAGACCCTGGAAATGATGCCGTCCTTGTCATCTACCAAGTGCAGAATACTGTGCCCCATGACAGTATCGAAAGTCTGATCAGCCACCGAAAAACCATCGATGGCTGTCTGCTTGAACGTCACGTTCTTGACGTTATCCGCACCCGCTTTGGCTTGGGCGATCTCAATCATCTTCGATGAAATATCGGTGGCGAGAATATGCTTCACGTAGGGCGCGTGGGCGATGGCGGTCGAACCGGTGCCGCAGCCAAACTCCAGCACCTCCATGTCGGTGTGAAAATAGTTCCGCGTGACCGCCAGTTTTTTATGGTACGCCGCTTCGTCGGCAACCGGTTTCTCCGAATAGCGCTTGGCGATCCCGTCCCAGAATTTGGTCGGCTTACTCATCGTTCTCTCCGATTGTAAATTTGGGTCGTGATACGCAAGGCTGCGCGGACGCGCCGTAGTAGAGTTTGTGCCAATACTGCATTGAGCAAGTCCAACGATCGTATTCGTCGCCGCAAGCGCGCCAAACGTGAGATGGACGTTGGCGACCGGCTAACGATCGTTGACTAACGTTATCCCCTAATCGGTCACGCATTGCCCCCAAATCTTCGATATCTCTCTCTCGACGCTTGGCTAATTTTCTGCGATCAGCCTCACTCGAGGTACGATCATTCAGGCGTGTGAATTGTCGCGAATGTTGTTGATCTGATATTCCATATCAGCGCGACTAAAGCGCTGAGTCAGTTGGACATCCGACGCCATCGTACGGACGTAAAACCGGGAAATCACATCAAGCCGCATTGCGCTCGAAGGTCGGCCTTCAGGAGATAGAGCGGTAGCACCGGCGACCTGGTCCGAACTTCCCCTTCTAGCCTAAGAACCGGACTCTTAAGATGACATCCTCCGGCTCTGGAGGACCCTTTGCGTCAACTACGAAGCCAGGACTGAGCCTCAATCAGTGACGATCTACTAGGATATTGATTCGACGATAAAGCAACTCGATTTGGCGGCTTAATTGACCGTAATTTGATCAAAAAGAGACTAAAGTACGCGCTGGTTAAATATTCACCAGCTCCAAATTGTTATTTCTTTCGCAAAGTTGGTATTTCTAGCCCTGCTTCAGATGAAGCAATCAATATGCCAAGCCTTTTTAATCGTGTTTCTTCTTTCTTGGCGCTCATTACCTACCAGATAGAGTCTCTTTTATAGGATGGTGCTAAATTGGTAAAGAATAGCCAGGCTGGTTGATTTGCCTTGATTTGCTCTTCATACTCTCTGGCAAGTTGCACATTCCTTTGTTCAGAGGAATAGCCTTGTGCATTGGTTCTGTTGTTAAAGACGTGCATTCTTGCTGGTTTCATCTTTCCAAGCTGTGTTAGTTCTTCTACCTTCTTTACGTTCACAGCACTCCATACACTAGTTATTCTGCGCGGAGTAAAGCGAATCTTATAGCTTTGTTCATCAATGGTTTTTCGTATACCGTCAATCCACCCAAAACAAAGAGCGACATCTACTGATGTAGACCACGTAAGGCTTGCACGCTCTGTACTTTTCCTGAAATAGCCCACCCAAAGTTCACTAGCTTCAGCATGATGTTCTTCTAACCAATCGCTAAACTCTCCTTGGTTGTTGAAAAAAATTACATCTACCATCCTCTAGTCCCCATACTTAGCCACTAACTCAGGTTTTTGGAGGGTAACGATCGCTTTCCCTCGCTTCGATAGTTGCAGCAAGGACAAAACCAACTCGTTTTTCCAAACGTGAAATATAGTCTTCAATAGGGCCTTCTTTGGGAATGATTCCGAGCATCTGTCCAACGCGAAGATTGGACCCCACAAGAATATCGGCAGAAGAGAACGAGTCCCCAAGTAGCCATGTACTTTCGGTAATGGCATTAGTCACAATTTCGAGCATCTGATCAAAGGAACCCCAAGCAACACTCTTCTCTGGTATTTCCCATTTGAACATTTTCTGACTAAAGGCAGGTTCCATAATTGCGCTCGAAAAGAATATCCATCTTAAGTAGGCGGGACGTTGTGGATCCTCAATCAATGGACTGAGTTGGGCACGGGGATAACAGTCGGAAAGATAAATCGCTATGGCACCCAGTTCGGATATAGGAGTGTCTCCATCTACAACTAGCGGAACCTTGCCCATGGGGTTGAGAGCCAAATAGTCGGCCTTCTTATGCCGAGCTGTCTCGATATTAAAACTTTCCAATCGATACTCTTCTCCGAGTTCTTCCAAAAGCCACAGTGCAGAAAATGATCTGCTCCTTGGCGCATAGTAGAGAGTAAGTTCTACAGGGGTTGTTTCAGACATTTATTAGCCTGCAAAGGGGTGTGAAATTATACCTCGATAATAACAATTACGTATAGTAACCCCGCAGTCCTTGCATAAACCATTGGCGATGTTTCGGCGGCACGGGTCGTCATTTGAATTTCCCCCGAATTACGTTATATAGGCATGGGTTAGAGAAGCTTGTAGACCCCAACGTGCCAATCGTGTGCCTCGAGGGCCGTTTTGGGTGCCACGTCATTGTTGGTAAGCAGATTGGCGGGCTCGCCGCGTTTTGACGTATCCTGAACGCGATGACCAATGCTGCTGAAATACAGGATTCGCAGGACGCCCTATCGGCCGATCGCGTCGATCTGGCCGCCGCATTCCGCTGGGCGGTGCGACTCAACTGGCACGAAGCGGTCGCCAATCACTTCTCGCTGCGGCTGCGAGGCAGCGGCACCCAATTCCTCCTGAATCCACGCAATCGCCATTTCAGCCGCATCCGGGCCAGCGATCTGCAACTATTTGACGCCACCGATCCCACCACGATGTCGCGCGACGATGCGCCCGATGCGACGGCTTGGGGCTTGCACGGATCCATCCACCGCCACTGTCCGCAAGCCCGCTGTGCGCTGCACCTGCATCCGCCCTTTGCCACGGTGTTGGCCTGTCTCGCCGATAGCACGATGCCGCCGATCGATCAGAACTCGGCCCAGTTCTTCAACCGCGTCGCCATCGATGATGCCTATGGCGGCCTCGCCTTCGAGGACGAGGGCGAACGGTGCGCCGAGCTGCTCTCCGATCCGGCCAAGAAGGTTCTGATCATGGGCAATCACGGCGTCATGGTCATCGGCGCCACCGTCGCCGACGCCTTCCACCGGCTCTACTACTTCGAGCGCGCCGCCGAAACGTTGATCAGGGCCTATGGGACCGGGCGGCCGCTGCGGGTCCTATCCGATGCCATCGCCGAAAAGTCGGCTCGCGAACAGGACGTGGACCGCGGACAAGGCGCTCGCCACCTGGCCGAGCTCAAAGCTATCCTCGATCTTGAGGAACCCGATTATCGAGACTGACTTTTCCGGCCAAACTGGCTGGAAACACCGCTCGACCTCCTAAGATCATCAAACGCCAAGCCGCAGATCCCCTTGCGGTTTGTCTTCTCCGCATATAGTCAGCGCCATGACACGTTCTTTCTGAAGAGGCCAGCACATGCGGCTTGAAGCCCTCCTAGAGCCTCACTCGATCGCGATATTGGGGGCGTCGGTTAATCCGTCGCTCGGCCACATGATCATCGAGTCGCTCGATGACATCGGCTATGCCGGCGAGATCTATCCGGTTAACCCCAAATACGATGAGGTGCTTGGCCACCGTTGCTACGCATCCGTCGAGGACCTGCCTGAAGACGTCGATCTGGTGTCCTTCTGCATCGGTTACGCGCGCATTCTTCCCGAATACGAGAAGATCGCGGCCAAGCGGGTCGGCGCCGCGGTCATCTACGACAGCGGCTTCGCCGAGTTCGGGGATGAAGGCATCGCCTTGCAGGAGCGGATTGTCGCGCTCAGCCGCGAGGCCGGGATCGCCCTGTGCGGCCCCAATTGCATGGGCGTTCTCAACCCGCACAATCGCAGCCTCGCCTATCTGCAACCGCTCAAGGATCCCGACGCCCTGGCCGGCAATGTCGGCATCATTTCGCAGAGCGGCTCGGTGTTGATCGGCATGACCGTCGACGTACGCCGCTTCGGCTACAGCCACGTCATCTCGTCGGGCAATGAAGCGGTGGTCAATGCCGCCGCCTATATCGAGTGGCTGGCCGACGACCCCAAGACCAACGTGATTGCGCTGTTCTCCGAAACCGTTCACGAACCCGAGCGCTTCGTCGCCGCCCTCGATAAGGCCGCCGACGCCGGCAAACCGGTGGTGGTCCTGAAGGTTGGGAAAAGCGCCCGCACGCGCTCGGCGATCACCACCCATACCGGCAGCCTCGCCGGCGAATCGCGGGTCCTGTCAGAGGTCTTGCGCGCCCACCGCGCGATCGAAGTCGACGATCTCGACGAGATGACGGAAGTGTTGGCGATCTGTCAGGGCAATCGCAGGCCGCAAGGAAGACGCCACGCCGTCGTCACCGCGTCCGGCGGCCATGCCGAACTGATACTCGACCTCGCCGAGGATGTCGGCATCCCTCTCGATCCACTGCCGGCCAACCTACGCGCAGAAATTGAGGATGTCGTCGGGCCATTGATGGGCGATGGCAACCCCGTCGATGCCTGGGGCCACGGCGAATACGACATCAACTTCCCGCATACCTTCGATGCGCTCGGGCGATCCGATCACTACGACACCATCTCTTTCGTCAACGAGGGCATGGACGGTCAACCGATCGATAACGCCGAGCGTGTATTGGTCTACGCTCAGATGGTCGCCGACGCGGCCGAGCGCTGCGATAAACCATTCTATTACATGTCGATGCGGACCGGGATTTTTCGCACCGATCAACAAGCGGTCCTTACCGAATCTGGCGTGCCGCTGATCGGCGGCACCCGCCAGGGTTTGCTCGCGCTCGACAAAGTCGCGATCGCCACCCTGGGCCCGGCGCCGGCCCGCGATCCCGTCGTGCCGCCGGTCACCTGCTTTGCGCCGTTGCTTAAAGGCGGGCGCACGACCCTGCATGAAGTCGACGCCAAACGGGTGTTGGCCGAGGCCGATATTCCGGTTGTCGACGAGCGCCTTGTCACCACAATCGATGAAGCCAAGGACGCCGCGGCGATGATCGGCTTCCCCGTCGCCCTCAAAGTCGTCTCCGACGACCTCGCGCACAAAACCGAACACCGTCTGATCGAACTCGCCATCAGCGACAGTGCCGCGCTGGCCAGCGCGTGGGACTCGCTCGAGCAACGCGTTGCCAATATCGAGATCGAGATCGAGATCGAGCCCAAACCGCCAGACATCGCCGGAATGGTTGTGCAGCAAATGGTGAGCGGCGGCATCGAGGTCATCGCCGGCATTAATCGCGATCCCGATTTCGGTCTGGTCATGGTACTCGGTCCCGGCGGCGTGTTGGTCGACGTCATCGACGCGGTCGCGTTGCGACCTCTGCCGCTGCGTCACGGTGACGCCGACGCGATGATCGACGAAACCGTTCTCGGCCGGCTGCTGGCCGGCGCGCGCGGGCGCGCGGCCGACCGCGACGCGCTGGTACGGTTGATCTACGCGCTGAGTGATTTCGCCCATGCCGTGGAACCCGATCTCGCTGAGATTGACCTCAACCCGATCAAAGTGTTGGCGGCGGGTGAGGGGTGCATCGCGGTAGATGCCCTAATCGTACCCAGGCGCTAGACGTCCCGCCCACCGGGACAAAGCGCCCTCGGCGCCATTTCCCGCGAATCGTTGAGTTGCGCAACCCGCGCAGTGGCTTCAATGTTTGGCCACGCCAAATGTCATTCCAACAAGACGCCGTTGCCGGGGAGGCCGCATGCTTTATCTCATCGTCAATATCGACAAGCCGGGCAAAAACGATGTCCGCCTCGCCAATCGTCCGGCCCAGCACGAGTACATCGAAGACTTTCGCGACAAAATTAAGTTTGCCGGCCCCACCGTCACCGAGGACGGCAGCATGTCGACCGGCAACATGTTTGTGCTCGAAGCCGACTCTTATGATGAGGTCGTGGCGTTCACCAAGGGCGATCCCTACTTCAAGGCCGGTCTGTTCGACACCACGCTGATTCGACCGTGGACGTGGACGTTCAACAAACCGGGATTGGATATTTAAAATTAGGAGAGCAATCGTGAGCAACAACGCCCAACAGCTTGCGTCGGTTGATCTCCAGGCTCTGCGTCGCTACCGTCTCGATCGCGTGCGCGCGCAACTCGTGCAGCGCGACTATGCAGGCGTCGTCTTGTTCGATCCCTGCAACATCCGTTACGCCACCGATGCCGCCAACATGCAGGTTTGGACGCTGCACAACGCCGCTCGCTACGCGTTCGTGCCGGCCAGCGGCCCGGTTGTGTTGTTTGATTTCCACAATTGCGAGTTCCTATCCGAGGGTATCGAGACCGTCGACGAGGTCCGCATCGCCACCAGTTGGTATTACTTTTCGGCCGGTCCCCGGGTCGAGGAAAAGGCCAGGAAATGGGCCGCGGAAATCGCCGATCTCGTCACCGCCCACGGTGGCGGCAACCGCCGGCTGGCGCTCGACCATGTCGATCCCGCCGGCGCTGTCGCGCTGCAGGCGCTTGGGTTGAGCCTGCATGATGGCCAGGAAGTGTTGGAGCGGGCACGCTGCATCAAAGGACCCGACGAAATTGCGGCGATCCGCACGTCGATCGCGGTCTGCGAGGAGAGCATGCGCCGCATGCGGGGCGCGCTCGAACCCGGCATCAGCGAGAACGAATTATGGGCGGTGTTGCATCACACCAACATTTCGCTCGGCGGTGAATGGATCGAAACCCGGTTGCTCGCGTCGGGCCCACGCACCAACCCATGGTTTCACGAGTGCGGTCCCCGCGTCATCGAAGACGGTGACCTCGTCGCCCTCGACACCGATATGATCGGTCCGTTCGGCTACTGCGCCGACATCTCGCGCACCTGGCGCTGTGGAGCCCCGGCGCCGACCGACGAGCAACGACGGCTCTATGCCATCGCGCATGAGCACGTCGCGTTCAACCGTGCGCGCGTCAAGCCCGGCATGACGCTTCGTGAAGTTGCCGAGGGCAACTATCAACTCCCCGATAATTGCATCGCCAACCGCTATTCCGTGGTGCTGCACGGCGTTGGCCTGGCCGACGAATATCCCTATTCTCCCTACAGCGAAGATTTCGCAGCCGATGGCTATGACGGCACCATCGAGGTTGGTATGACCTTGTGTGTGGAGTCCTATGTCGGCGTGGTCGGTGGCGCCGAGGGCGTCAAGCTGGAAGACCAGGTCCTGATAACCAACCACGGCGCCGAACCGCTCTCAACCTATCCGTTCGAAGACGACTGGCTTTAGTTGTTGGGCCGTAGGCCCATTCTGCGAAAACGGTGTTTCCCTCTCACCCCGCCCTCTCCCCGACCTGCCTGCGCAAAGCCGGTGCTTCGCTCCGGCGAAGGCAGGGCGGCGAGGGAGCAAAAAGTACGGCGGCAGGCTCCCTCTCCCATACGGGAGAGGGCGGGGGTGAGGGGGAGAAAAAAGGGCCTGCCCGAACTGTGGTAGCGCGGGCTTACGCGGACCGCTGCGCTACGGGTCTATCCACGGCTCCTCGCTGGGATAGGCGTATTCATTTTTCCCCTCACCCCACCCTCATATGGGGGACTCGGTGTCAAGGGTGGGCTCCGGTTGGTTTGGCGGTGGCGATATCGGATCGTTACACGGGCAGGCCTTGTTTGTTTGATGCGATTGACCCGCATCACCTCATATCCGGTCGAGCGATGCTCGCTCGCACCCAAATGCCGCATGGCTGAGGCCAAAGTGGATGGGACCCATCTCTCCCGTCGGCGTTGGTTGCCCAGGGTAGGGTCGGTCACCATCCGCCCGCGTGATCGCTTGTGCGATCGCCGCGAAGGTGAGGTGGTGTCGGTGTTAGGCTTTACAGACCGCATCGCTCGGCACCAGGCCGGTGGTGAGGTAACGCCACAGGGCGATGATCAACTTGCGCGCCAAGGCGACGATCATGATCTTTTTGAGCCTGCCGTGAGCGCCGTTCACGCGTTCATGGAACCATCGGCTCAGCTTGCTATCAGGTTGATGACGCAACCACAGCCAGGCCATCTCGACCGCGGTCTGACGGGCTCGGGCGTTGCCGGCTTTGCTGATCCCCTGTTCGCGAACAACACCACCGCTACGCCACGGACTGGGGGCCAGGCCGACATAGCTGGCGACCTCACGACGGTTGTTGAAGTCCTTCCAGAACACCTCGCCCGCCAGGGTGGTCGCGATGGTCGGGCCGATACCCTTAAGCCGGGTCAGCCTTTCAACCTGTCGGGCCAAGCTCGGATGTGGTGTCCGCGCACGTTCCGCCTGGTAGGTGGTGATCTGCTGGCACACCAGCATCAGCCGGGCATGTTCGTGCACGAGTTCGGTGTGCAACTGCGGCAATACCGGCTGGCCCTGCCAATCGCTCTGATCGGCAAGCCAGGCCGGCCACTCGGTGTGGCATGGCTTACCCGCCCCCAGACCTTGGCTGCGCAACAGGCCCTTGATGCGGTTGATGTGCGCCGTGCGCTCTTTGATCAGCCGCCGGCGTTCGCGTTCGCCGCGCCGCGCATCCTCCTGGGCCGGGCTCGGGACACGGACAACACGCACAACACGTGGCTCGCCACGCCGATAGGCCATCAGCGTACGCAACAGAAGTTCACCGTCAATGCGGTCACTCTTGGCCCGGCGTGCGCGGCGATCAACCGCAATGCTCGCCGGATCAAACACACAGTTCTCGATCCCAGACGCACAAAGGAACCGGTGCAGCCAAAAACCGTCATAGCCGGCTTCGTAGCAGCTCACGATCGATACCGGTTGGGCCAATCTACGTTCAGCGCGCGTTCGCTTCCGAACAAACAGCGTCACCAACCCCTCGCTGTCATTCGCCACCACTCGATGGCGCGACATCCGATCACAGTCCGGGCTCAAAAGCGTCACCAGCCATTCCTTCTGACTCAGTTCGATCGTCGCAAAAAGCGTGGCACTATGCTCACCGGTGGGTGTGCTGATGGGGGATGCTTGCATCTCTCGTCTCCGGGGGTTGGTTGCGGGAACAACAAACCTACCGGATTGCATGCCCACCGACCCATGTCATCTCTCCCCGAAGGGCGAGGGAGCAAAAAAGGTGCGGCGGAAAACTCCCTCTCCCCTTGTGGGAGAGGGGTGGGGTGAGGGGGAAAGAAGCCGCTGTTCGTCCGGCTTGCCCTAGCTGTGGTAGCGCGGGCTTACGCGGCGATCTGCTTTCGGATCTACCATCAGAAACAGATATCGGGAGACGTCGCTCGCGAGCCTCCATGACGGTTTTCGCAGTCGCCCCTACGAGCGGTTCAGCTTCGAGGTTGTAAGAACGCGGCGGCAATATTGTGCTGTTGGGACGTTCTCGTTGACGACATAATGCGGGGGAGGACGAAGGACGCTCGCTGCGTTCGTATCCAAGCGGAGAAAAATATCGTGTCCAAGCGGAGAGGAGAGGCGCTGGCCAAGCAACTTGCGGAGGTGCAAGACATGCGATTGCCGCCCGAGCGCGTCGAACAACTCGCCGATTTCGTCGACCATCTCAACCGCATCACGTTGGACGCGGCAATGCAATACGACGTACTGGGCGACCCGGCGCGCTACTATGTCACCCTGATCGAAACGGCATCTCAGCCAACCCGCCGTAAATGAGCGCATCCCTGCCTGACCTCAGTCTGGCTGAACTCAGCGCTGCGATTGAGAGGCAGGAGGTGACGTCGCGAACGGCGACTGAAGCCGCGCTGACGCGGATCGCGGAAGTTCAGCCCAAAATAAATTGCTTCATCGGCCTGGAAGCCGACGCCGCATTGGCCGCCGCGGATCGTGCCGACGAGGAGATTGCCAATGGGCGCTGGCGCGGACCGCTGCATGGTGTACCGCTTGCACACAAAGATGCATTTGACCGCAAGGGCAAGATCACAACCGCCGGTTCGACAGTGCTCGACCGTACGGCTGAATTCAGCGCGACGGTCATCGAGCGTTTGGAAACTGCCGGGGCGCTCTATCTCGGCACACTGAATCTAGATGAATTTGCCACCGGCGGAACCGGTGAAAACCAGCATTTTGGCCGTTGCCTCAATCCCTGGAACCTGGATCATATTCCCGGTGGTTCTTCGTCGGGATCCGGTGCCGCCGTTGCCGCGCGCTTGATCTATGGAGCGCTAGGAGCGGACTGCGGCGGCTCGATACGATATCCGTCGTCGATGAGCGGCGTCGTCGGGCTCAAGCCAACGTTCGGACGGGTCAGCCGCTACGGGGCCTTCCCGCTGAGCTGGACGATGGATTGCGCCGGGCCGCTGACGCGAACGGTCGAGGACTGCGCTTTGATCATGCAGGCGATCGCCGGTCGCGACCACAATGATTCCACCACGCAGGACATCGCAGTGCCGGATTACGCAGCCGGCCTCCGCCGCGACCTGCGCGGCGTACGCGTGGGTGTGGCGGTCGGCAAACCCTTCGACGACGTCGACCCGGAGCTGGCGACGCTACTGGCGGAGGCATCAGCCGTTCTTCGCGATCTCGGCGCCGAGCTAGAGGAGATCGAGGTTCCGCGAGTCGCGCTCATGGACGATCTGCACATGATACTCATGAAGTGCGACGCGGCCGCGATGTATGGCCGTTTGTTGCGGACTCGTGGTGATGAGTTCTCGCTCGCGGCGATCGGCATTCTTCAAGAGGGGTTTCTTATTCCCGCGACGCGCTACCTCGAGGCCATTTCGATGCGTGGACCGCTGCTCCGCGAGTACGTCGACGCGATCTTCGGCAAGGTCGACGTATTGTTCGGGCCGGTGCTTACCGGTCCGGCACCGTCTGTCGCCGAGGTCACGACCGACGATCCGGGTAAGGTCAACGCGCTGCTAACCGAATCGGCTCGGTTCACTCGGTTTTCCAACTATCTGGGAACGCCCGCTCTCAGTGTCCCCTGCGGTTTCTCCAGTAAGGGCCTGCCGATGGCCTTTCAGCTGTTGGGAAGGCCGTTCGCCGAAGACACCCTGCTTGGCGTCGGTCACGCCTATCAGTGCGCGACCGACGTACACACCAAGTCACCCGACCTGTAGCCCGCCAGTCTCCCACCCGATCAACCGGCCTGGCTTCGTCGTTGCAGCAGCGGCTACTTCGTTACCATCCGGTTCCACTTCCGGGTCCATTTCTTGATGTTAACCCTGGAGAAGTCGACGACGTACATGTTGGATATCTCCTCGGGCGTCAGCAGCATCCAGGGCTTGAGATCCGGATTATCGACGTTGGCGGCCTGCGACTTCTTGTTGACCGGAACGATGGCGTTCCTGATCAGAAGCTGGGTTTGAACCTCCTCTGAGATCAGCCCATCGATATAAGCATGCGCTGCCTCAAAGGCCTTTGATCCCTTGGTAATGGCGACGAAACCGCGACTCGCCATGCCTATCCTGTCTTTGACCGCAGGATGTACCATTTTGACGGGAACGCCCGATTTGGACATCTGAATGCCCCACCCGGCATGCCCGACGACGGCCCAGATATCGGTCGCCTTCATCTGCTGGGTGAACTCCGTACCTCTGCTCCAGAACGTGTTCACGCCCATGTTTTTGATGAGTTCGAGCCCACCGTCGATATCGCCTTCGTCGCCACCGGCATCGATGGCGAAGCCGGTAATCCCGTTTATTGCCGTGTTTACGTTGATGTCGGGAAACGAAACGCGGCCCTTCAGTTTCGCGTGCAGCAGATCTTTGAATCTGGTGGGCGCCGGAATCCCGTTTTCGGCGAACTTTTCGGGATTGTACATGATGCCCTCTTCGACGATCCAGTTTGCGACCTTGAAGTCGTCGTAGTTCACCGGGTCCATGTTCGCGAGGTTTGCGATCAGCGCGTGGTTTAGCTTCTCAACGAAGTCGCCGGCCTGGATGTCGTTCCAAGTGGTGTCGTGGATCTCCACGACATCAAAGGGCAGCTCCTGACCGCGCGACGCGACCAGCCGCGCGAGAAGATCGCGAGGATTGCCCAGTACCCATTGCATTTTGACTCCGCGCGCTTCGAGCTTTTTGCCGATCATGTCATGCAGCATGTCTCTCCACACGCCGCCGAAGGTTCCAACCGTCAACGTGACTCCATCGAAGCGTTTTTCCGCTGCGGCCGCCTGACTTGCGTTCAGGCCGAGCAGCAGGATCGCGACCACCGCGAGACCACTCACCAAATTCCTAATCGAACTGATTCTCATGGTTTCCTCCTCTTATCGAATTCAGTTTGTTGTTGTCCTCTACCGTTCAGCCACGGCCTGTTCGCAATAGCGTGTCCAGACCGACGAGACGCTGGACAAGTAGAAGTAAAATGATTGACGCAAAAATGATAATCGTCGACATCGCCAGCATTCCAGGATCGAAACTAAACGCCATGGAATAAAATATTTCTACTGGAAGCGTCGTGTATTTCGCACCACCCAGGAAAATTGCGATTTGCACGTCACCAAACGAAACCAAAAACGCGAAGAGAGCCCCCGCATAAACCCCCGGCATAATGATGGGCAAGGTCACGCGACGAAACGTACGCCATCGATTTGCGCCCAGACTGAGCGCAGCTTCCTCAAGCTGCGGATCGAATCTCTCCAGCATTGCCACAACGGAACCTATCACATACGGCACGGCAACGAATATGTGCGCCAACGCAAACCCGATGAACGTCGAGGCCAACTGCAATCCAAGCAAATCGAAGATCAGGAAATACGTCTGAAGAAACGCGACGCCGATCACGACGAAGGGGATCTGCAATGGCGATCGAAAGAAGGCTGCGATCACCTGCTTTCCGCGAAGGTTGCTTCTGACCAGGCCAAGCGCCGCAGAGACCCCAATCACGGTCGCGACCGCTGCGACGAACACGCCCAAGGTCAGGCTCACACCGAGCGCGCTATACAGCCCTTCGGAAATATTGAAATACCAGTGCAGTGAGAACTCGTAGGGCGGAAAATTGAGGTAAGGGCGCCCGGCTGTTTCAAATCCGCGGTCGAGCGACGCTCCGCTCACGACGACAAGCGGGGCCAACAGAAACACGTACAGGAAAAACAGGATGATGAAGGATGCGATCCGACGCCACGTTGCCGCACGGACGAAGACCTGCGTCACCGCACTTCCCTCCACGGGCTTTCCAACCGGGCTGACGCTGCGCCGCCCCGGTCGCTTCGGCTTGCGAGTTGGGTGCGCCTCATACCGTCACGCGCCTCACCGCCCGGAGCCGGAAGATCAGGTAAACCGAAAGCAGGTTGATGAGTATGACGCTGATTAGCAGGACCGCGGCCAAGGTGGCGCCCATGGCGTAGCTGTTCTCGAGCATCAGTGTGCGCCAAACCAGGAACGGCAACGTAAACACCTTTCCGCCGCCCAGAATCGCAGCCGAAACGAACGAGCCCATGCTTAGGTTGAAGACGATAAGCGACGTTGCAAGCACGCCCGGCAAGCTTAGCGGGATGATGATGCGCCAGATGGTGCGCCACCAGCTTGCTCCGAGGATTTGAGCGGCCTCCTCGAGCTGGCGCGGTATTGTCTGAAATACGCCGTACAACACGAGGATCATGAACGGCAATACGAAATGCATAATGCCGATTATGACTCCGGAATTTTGGCCCACGATCTTGATCTGCTCTTGGATGATCCCCAAGCTCTTGAGCGGTTGGTTTATCGGCCCGTCCGCGCCGAAAATGATGATCAACCCGAGTGCCGTTATGATCAGGCTAATCAGCGCTGTCAAAACCGTCGCCGCCAGCAGTAACGGTACATACCGTGATTGCATACGGGCCAGGATGTAGGCCGCCGCGTAGGACCAGGCCAGCGACAGAACTGTCGCGATCAGCGAGATATAGGCGGTAAGAAAAAGCGAGTCTCGGAAGTAAGGATCCGAGAAAACTTCAACATAGTTGTCGAGAATGATCTCGCTGCCGAGGCGACCAAGGCCCACATCCTCGAAGAAGCTTCCACGCAAGAAAACGAATTGGGGAAGTGCGAGAAGCAGCACCACCAGCGCACATGACGGGAGCATCACGAGTCCCCACCGCGCCCTCATTTGTTCGCTCCCTTTGGCGTGATTTCGTAAGCCAGGAGGACTCTTGGTGTCCCTTTCCCTGGCCATGGATCCACGATCATAGCAGCCGCTCGCGCCCGGATAGAGTCCCGAACCAACCGATAGCCGAGGTCTGATTCCCTACCGAACCGCACTCAACCTATCCGTTCGAAGACGCCTGGCTTTAGTTGTTAGGCCGTAGGCCCATTCTGCGAAAACGGTGTTTCCCCCCCTCACCCCGCCCTCTCGCCGACCTGCCTGCGCGAAGCCGGTGCTTCGCTCCGGCGAAGGCAGGGGGGAGTGGGCTATAGCGGTGCGCATGAACGGCTCCCTCGCCCTTCGGGGAGAGGGCGGGGGTGAGGGGGAGATAAGCCGCCGTTCGTCAGGCTTGCCCTAACTGTGGTAGCGCGGGCCTACGCGGCCCACTGCGTTACGGGTCTATCCACGGCTCCTCGCTGGGAGAGGCGTATTCATTTTCCCCCTCACCCCCGCCCTCTCCCACAAGGGGAGAGGGAGCCTACCGCCGTACTTTTTTGCTCCCTCTCCCCTTGTGGGAGAGGGGTGGGGTGAGGGGGAGATAAGGCGCTGATCGTCCGGCTTGCCCTAGCTGTGGTAGTGCGGGCTTACGCGGCACTTGTCCTCGGTACTTTAAGAAAACTAAAAGCCAGCATGAAACATCCTGGGCTCAATCCCCGGGACCTTTTGGTCATGAAAATGTCTGGAGTCCCCGCAAGCGGCCGTGCCGGGCTCCCGTTCGTTACTTCGCGAATTAGCCACAAGGCGACATACAGATATCCACGCCAAAATCTAAATTCGATGCTCCAATGCGCTCGATACATCGCAAAAGAAACTTATATTCGCTTGGTGGCACTCGGCTAGCGCTTCAGGATAGGTTTTTGTCTTATCTATGGCCTGCTTCCAGTTTCCAGAATTGCTAAGAATTGGCATATGCTTGAAATTGTGAAATCTCGATGAAAATGGAATTGCTACGACGCTGCGACCTAAGATTGTAGCCCAATATACGCCATGATAACTGTTAGTTACGACGGTCTCCGCAGCGCCCAAGAATTCAGCAACCTTGATTATGTTAGTTTCACTGTTTTTTAGCAGAGGGAAGCCATTAATCCCCAGCGGGACATCTTTGTGCTCATAAATTGCAATGCGATTCGTGACTTCATATTTCTTTCCAAAAGCCGAGTGCAAACAGCTGGCACAGGGCACCCACCGATATTTAGTCCCAAAATCCCTCAGGCCAATGAGATCAAAATTATCGAGAATCCTCATGTAGGGATCCATATTTTCCACTTTGTAAGCACCGTGATTATCATAATGGGTATTGAAGCCAAGCCCCCAACCAATGAGGAACTGGCTAGCCCTTCGAACACTTATTAGATTAGTAAAAAATCGAAGCAAAATGGAGCAACAAGACCACCTCCTCCAACGATCACATTTTTTGGTAAATCGTCGGAACTCGGTTTTGCTGGATTACGTATATCTGCGAACGCTTTCATTCTAAAAGGAAAGTATTGCAGTGGCGCGCAATACCAGTCACCAATATTCCCTTTATCGGCCACAAAAAAGTTTATGGACTCGAACGGCGAGATGGGAGCCAAATTCAATCCAATGCCTTGGTCGCTCATGATTCTCCCCCCCGAGTATCTTTATTGGCGGCCATCATCAGTTCGTGTCCTGGTCGCCTCTCGTTTTCGAAATAGACTGAGGGATGTAATTTTCTAATATTTGCGTGACGTGATTATCGTTTTTCTCTAGATCGGCCCATTCGTTATTAATGAAGACAACAACCATATTCCAGAAAGGTAAAATCATGATAAGTTGAGACCCGTGACCGGCGGCATAATAGTAGTGCTGTCCATCGTCATTCTTCTTTCCAGTCCACCATTGGTAGCCATAGCCCTGCGGCCAATCCTTATTCTGACCCGGGGCTGCCGTACTTAGGTGACGACGCGTCGAGTCAGCCACCCATTGTTCAGAAATAATCCTCCGCCCGTTCCAGACCCCTCCGTCTAAAAAAATCTGACCAAACTTCAACATGTCTCGCGGGTGAAGAATGAGGCCATTCTGGGTTGTCGCTTGCCCGTTCAAATTTACCAAAAAACAAAACTGAGTGACGCCCAAAGGGTCGAAAAGGTGTTTTTTCGAGAATGCAAATAGAGACTCTCCCGCTGCTCGAGCGATAATTTGGCCGATCAGGAACGTGTTGGAAGAATCGTAGTCGAATTGCGTTCCGGGCGCCCGCGCTATCGGTAAATCCAGTGTGGTCTTTATCCAATCCGAAGAATATTTAACGACGTCCATACGTTCATCACTAACCTTCCGAACTGCGCCCCAATCGACACCTGCCGTCATCGTCAGGAGATGTGCCAAAGTAAGGTTGTTCTTAAGTGCACCGCCGTTTTCAATTTTTGACCAGTAATCAGGAAAATATGACGAAACCGGCTGGTTGATATCCGTGATTAATCCCTTGTCGATGGCGATGCCGACCAGGGCGGAAGTGAAACTCTTGGTGGCGGAATATATTCGGTGCTTGTTCTCCCGGTTGAAGCCGTTGAAATAGGCCTCCAGTACGAGCTTGTTGTTCGGCGTGGAATATTGACCCCCTATTGGGGGTTATCGGCGTCCAAAATTGATGGAGTGGACGCCTCCTCCCGACGGCATCGCAGTGTGCCAAGGTGGTGGTGTGACCAACCCCCAGAGGAGGAGGCATCCATGGAACAGGTTAACATCATCGGGATCGATCTGGCGAAGCGCAGCTTTCAGCTTCACGGTGCTCGGGCGGACGGTTCGGTCGCGTTCCGTAGGAAGGTTAGTCGGGAGAAGCTGCTGTACTTTCTCGCCGCACTACCGCGCTGCGTTGTGGCGATGGAGGCCTGTGCGAGCGCTCACCATTGGGGCCGAGAGATTATGCAGCTCGGCCACGATGTGAGGCTGATCCCACCGATCTACGTGAAGCCGTTCGTGAAGCGGCAGAAGAACGACGCGGCGGACGCGGAGGCGATCTGCGAGGCGGCGCAGCGCCCGACCATGCGCTTTGTGGCGGTGAAGGGGGAAGAGCAACAGGCAAGGGCGATGCTGTTCCACACGCGCGATCTTCTGGTGCGCCAGCGCACGCAGACGATCAACGCGCTGCGGGGGCATCTGGCGGAGTTCGGCGTCGTTGCCCCGCAGGGTGTGGCTCATGTCGGTCGGCTGGCATCGGCACTCGAGGATCCGGGTTCGGGACTACCGGGAGCGGTCCGCGCGCTGGGCGGCGTTCTGCTCGGTCAGATCGCTGACCTCGACGCGAAGATCGGCGGATTGGAAAAGGAGCTCCGCGCCTGCGCGCGTCAGGACGAGCAGGCGGCACGGCTGATGACCATCCCAGGGATCGGGCCGATCAGCGCGATGGCGCTCCAGGCCTTCGCGCCGCCGATGGAGAGCTTTCGGCGCGGCCGCGACTTCTCTGCCTGGCTGGGCCTCGTGCCGCGACAACACACGACCGGCGGCAAGCCGAGGCTTGGCAGGATATCGAAGATGGGCCAACGCGATCTCAGGCGCCTCTTGATCATCGGCGCCATGGCTGTCGTCAGCTCGGCGGTCAGGCGCGGCGAAACGAACGACCCCTGGCTGGCCAGGATGCTGGCGCGCAAGCCGCGAATGCTTGTCGCGGTGGCGCTGGCCAACAAGATGGCGCGCATCGTCTGGGTGCTCATGACACGCAAGGAGACCTACCGAGGTTTCGCGCCGGCTGCTGCCTGACACGGCGGCAACCTCGCGGAATGACGTCGGGGGTGTGAGCAGGTCGGAGGACGAGTAAGGGCAAACGGTCAATCGAGACGGGATCGGGAAAACCAGCGGTGGGTCAAGGGGCTTTCAAGCCCGCAAAATTGATCTTGGACCCGGTTCGCGCATCTCCATACGGGCCTGCGGCGTCAAACCAGCCGCATCATGAGGCCGGACAGATGACCGCACCTGACCACATGCCCCGAGACGTTCAAAGAAATGCTTGCATCAACGGAGGCGTCCACAGATGACCCCCCTGGTTTTGTGCTCTTGAACACACCTTGTTGTTTGGACAGACGAGGTGGGGGAGATGCTGGTTGTGGAGACGATTGCGCGGATCCGTCGGGATCATCTGGTGAGGGGCGTTCCGATCAAGAAGATCGCCCGGGATTTGAGGGTTTCGAAGAACACGGTGCGCAAGGTGGTGCGGGGCGATGAGACCTCGTACAGCTACGAGCGCAAGATCCAGCCGATGCCGAAGCTTGGACCGTGGGTGGATGAGCTCGAGCGCCAGCTGGAGGCCAACGAGAAGAAGCCGCGCCGGGATCGGCTGTCTCTGCTGCGGATTCATGAAGTCGCCGTCGCAGGGTTTTGTGCCGCTGAGCTTCGATCCCGGCGAGGCCTACCAGTTCGACTGGAGCCACGAGTACGCGCGCCTGTCGGGTGTGACGACCAAGGTGAAGGCGGCGCACATGCGGCTCTGCTACAGCCGCATGCAGCTGGTTCAGATCTTCCCGCGCGAGAGCCAGGAGATGGTGTTCGAGGCGCACGAACGGGCCTTCCACTTCTTCGGCGGGGTCTGCCGGCGGGGCATCTACGACAACATGAAGACGGCGGTGAGCATGGTCTTCGTCGGCAAGGAGCGCGCCTACAACCGGCGCTTTCTGGAGCTGTGCTCCCACCATCTGGTGGAGCCGGTGGCGTGCACTCCGGGTGCGGGCTGGGAGAAGGGGCAGGTCGAGAGGCAGGTGGGTGACGTCCGCGGCCGCCTGTTCGTGCCCATCCCGCGGGGCCGCTCCTACGCCGAGATCAACGCGTGGCTGATGGATCGGTGTATCGAGGACGCCAAGAAGCGGCCGCATCCGACGATCGAGGGCAAGACGGTGTGGCAGGTGTTCGAGGAGGAGCGGCCCTTCCTGATGGCCTATCGCGGCCCCTTCGACGGCTTCCACGCCACCGAGGTGGCGGTGTCCAAGACCTGTCTGGTGCGCTTCGACAACAACCACTACAGCGTCGCCGCCCGTGCCGTCGGGCGGCCGGTCGACGTGCGGGCCTACGCCGATCGGATCGTCATCCGCCAGGACGGCGAGACCGTCGCCGAGCATCCCCGGAGCTTCGGGCGCGGCGAGATCGCCTACGATCCGTGGCACTACGTGCCGATCCTGACGCGGAAGCCTGGTGCGCTGAGGAACGGCGCGCCCTTCAAGGGCTGGCAACTGCCCGGCGCGCTCGGCCGCATACGGGCCCGGCTGACGGGTTGCGACGACGGTGACAGGCAGTTCGTGAGGATCCTCGCGGCGGTTCAGGAGGACGGGCTGGAGGCGGTCGAGGCGGCCTGTGCCGAGGCGCTCGACTTCGGCGCCTGCAGCGCCGACGTCGTGCTCAACATCCTCGCCCGGCAGTGCCAGCCGGCACCGCCGGCGACCATCCCGACGCCCGAGGGCCTGCAGCTTCGCCACCGGCCGGTGGCCGACTGTCAGCGCTACGATCGCCTGAGGGAGGCCGGTCATGGAGCGTCATGAGGTGCTGGCGATGATGACGGCGTTGAAGCTCGCGGGCATGCGCGCCGCCTACGACGACATCCTCGCCGACGGGCTCAAGCGTCGTCATCCGGTGCAGCAGATCATCGGTACGCTGCTGCAGACCGAGGTCGCCGACAAGCAGGCGCGCTCCATCAAGTACCAGATGGCGTCCGCCAGGCTGCCGACGGCCAAGGAGCTGGCCGACTTCGACTTCGCCGCTTCCCCGGGCAATGAGCCCCTGATCCAGGAACTCGCCGGCGGCGACTTCCTGGAGGGCAAGCGCAACATCGTGCTGGTCGGCGGCACCGGCACCGGCAAGACCCATCTCGCCGTCGCCATCGCCCGCGCCTGTATCAGAAAGGACGCCCGTGGCCGCTGCTACAACGTCGTCGACCTGGTCAACCACCTCGAGGCCGAACTCCGCTCCGGACGCCAGGGCCGTACCGCGGACCAGCTCGTCCGACGCGACTTCGTCATCCTCGACGAACTCGGCTACCTGCCCTTCGCCCAGGCCGGCGGCCAGCTGCTGTTCCATCTGATGAGCCGGCTCTACGAGCGCACCTCGATCATCGTCACCACCAACCTCGCTTTCGGCGAATGGCCGTCCGTCTTCGACGACCCCAAGATGACCACAGCGCTGCTCGACCGCCTGACCCACCATTGCGAGATCATCGAGACCGGCAACGAGAGCTGGCGCTTCAAGAACCGCTGCTGACCCGGCAGGCCGTGCCTGCGGCCCGCTTGCCCCGCTGGGTCAACCCGTACCTCCCACGCGGCTTCGCTCCGCGCACCGCAAGGCGCTACACGAAGCCGCTCGGGTCCCCCCTATTGACTACCGGGACAACCTCCGCCGTGCCGCTCAGGGGGGTCAATATTGCACGCCGATTGGGGGTCAATTTTGGACGCCGATTGACACGAGCTTGCCATTCCGTGCGATGAGAATGCTGTCGATGCTGGGGAAGTCGCCTTTCTCGACAGCCTGCAACAGCGTGTCGATCGCTTCTGGATCAAAGCCTTCTTCTTGAAGAGTCGATACGGTCCAGCCGTCGGCCAATCTGTCGGGCGCTGCGTCCACCGTATGCAGCACAGCTGGTCCTGGTATTCGACGGTAATAAAAGTTGTTTCCTGCCGGTTCGCACACTTTTCTTACAAGTGGGTCGGCTGCTTGTTCGTCATAATAGTCGATTGAATGTTCACCTGAGGCGCAAGCGGCGAGACTGGTCGCAAAGGCTGCCAAAACACAAAAGCGGGCAATGAGCTTGCGCGCTCTGACAGGATGCCATTGGCGTATCGACCAGCCAAACGCCCAGCAGGTGGACCCGACCTTATGTTGCCGCGCGAATGGCATGATGCACCCTTCTTCAACATTCCCCGGGATTACCGGGATATATGTAGGGACGTGACACATACATACCAATTGCACTACTGAACGCAATCGAGATAACCGAAAATGTCGGTTTTAGGGGCAACTCTCGCCTAAACGGATGCTCCCAGAGAACGGCTAGTTTCGACCCCCAAACCGACATTATTAGACCGAAGGTCAAGAGTACCCTCTGTTTCGGACGTGGCTCGGGTAACACGAAACGGACATGTTAGGCCGCGCAGGGCTCGCCTGAAAAAGGGCCTTATCTAGATGATTCCGCTCAAATAACGTTTCGGAGTGGTCCCGAAACTTCGCCGAAACATGGCGATAAATGCACTAGCGCTCTCGTAACCGAGTTCGAACGCCACAACAGTTACATTATCGCCCGTTGCCAATAGTTCCAAAGCGCGAAGCAGGCGCCGCTGCTGACGCCAAGCCCGGAATGACATACCGGTCTGTGCCGTAAACAACCGGCCAAGAGTTCGTTTGCTTGTACCAACCTCGCGTGCCCATTCCCCGAGGCTGCGCGCGTCAGCTGGATTGGCGATCAACATTTCTGCAAGCCTAAGGAGTCGTGGTTCTGCTGGCATCGGCAGAGCGAGCGTGCTCACCGACGACATACATAGTTGGTCGATAATGACTGACATAAGACGTGCTTGGGGACCGCCCGGCGGACAGTAGGGACCTTCTGAAACGGCGGCTAGGATCAACTCCCGCAGGAGAGGACTAGCCCGAAGCACACAAACGTCGGTGGGGAGCATCGCCGCTACGTTGAGATCAATCTCTGGATCAAAGTAAAGCGTCCGCATTGCAACATCGCTCCGCGCCTCGATCCTGTGTTCTATCCCGCCCGGCATCCAGACGGCACGCTGGGGCGGGACGACATAGGCGGCCACACGGGTCGAGACCGTCATGACACCGCTGCTGGCATAGATCAGCTGAGCCCGTCGATGATAGTGAAGCGGCAGCGACTCTCCCTGCGCCAAATCGCGCGCAAACGTGACGACCGTTTGCGGCAGATTCTCCAATAAAGGTACGTCCTTGCTGAGAGGTACGGTCATTTGGCGCGTTTGGAGCATTATTTGGCGTTTCTGAAAGATTACGCCACCACCAGATCTTCGATTATTATGGCTCCGCACGCAACCCAAGGACTCTATTGTGCCGCGCAGCCAAATCGAATTCCTGTTTCTCAACATCGGGCACTTTTGCGACCACTTGTTCATGCTTGTCTTTGCCACGGCGGCGGCGCTGACGCTCGCGCGGGACTGGGGCATGGGCTATGCGGAATTGATTCCCTACGCGACTCCCGGCTTCATCGCGTTTGCCGTCTGCTCGATCCCTGCAGGATGGATTGCCGACAAATGGAGCCGGGAAGCCATGATGGCCATTTTCTTCATTGGGATTGGCCTCAGCGCCATCGCGACAGCCGTCGCTCACAGCCCCCTGCAGATTGCCTTCGGATTGTTCGCCATCGGTGTGTTCGCGGCGATCTATCACCCGGTCGGGTTGTCCATGGTGGTCCATGGCCGCCACAAGACCGGAATCCCGCTGGCGGTAAATGGCATATTCGGCAATCTCGGCGTTGCCACCGCCGCGCTGATCACCGGCTTTCTGATCGACACCACGGGCTGGCGATCGGCGTTCATCGCGCCCGGTGTGTTTTCGGTGATGATCGGGCTGGCCTATACCGGTTTTATCATGGTCTCGCGGGAGCCGGTCCCAGCGGCGGGCGGCGCGATGTCCAGCAAGGCGGCAGGATCGGAAAGCGCTCCCATCGAACGCCGGGTTCTGATCCGCCTGTTCGCGATCATTCTGTTTTCCACCGCTATGGGAGGCCTGATTTTCCAGAGCACGACCTTCGCGCTGCCCAAGGTGTTCGACGAACGGCTGCAGGATATCGCCGGGACTGCAACACTGGTGGGCTGGTATGCGTTCATCGTTTTTACCGTCGCCGCATTTGCACAACTTGTCGTCGGCTATCTCGTCGATCACCATTCCGTCCGCACCGTGTTCGCCTTCGTCGCCGGTCTGCAGGCGGTGTTCCTCGGCGCTATGTATCAACTCACCGGCACCGCCGCGCTGTTGGTGTCTATCGCCTTCATGCTGGTGGTCTTTGGCCAGATTCCGATCAACGACGTGCTGGTCGGGCGGGCGACAAAAAACGAATTCCGTAGCCGGGTCTACGCTCTCCGCTACCTTGTGACGTTTTCTATTTCTGCTACTGCGGTGCCCCTGATCGCCTGGATTCATGCACAGTGGGGATTCGCCAACTTGTTTCTGGTCCTGGCGGTTGCCGCCGCGGCAATCCTGTGTGCGGTGTTGATGCTTCCGCGCACCGGTCCCGAAATCGGCGTTGTGCGACCCGCCGCAGCGTAATAGGCGGTTGCGGAACCACGGCTCCTCAACCTGCCTGCGCGAAGCCGCTACGGCGAAGGCAGGTGGGAGTGGCGTATTCATTTTTTCCCCTCACCCCCGCCCTCTCCCCCAAGGGCGAGGGAGCAAAAAGGTGCGGCGGAAAGCTCCCTCTCCCATCGGGAAAGGGCGGGGGGTGAGGGGGAAATAAGGCGCTGTTCGTCAGGCTTGCCCTAGCTGTGGTCGTGCGGCTTACGCCGCCCACTGGGGCGACGGGTTCACCCACGGCTCCTCAATGGAATGGGGAGAGGCGTATTCATTTTTTCCCCTCACCCCCGCCCTCTCCCTTCGGGGTTCGCGGGGACGACCGTCGCGCCAGTGGCGCGGCGAAAGCGTGCGCTCGTGGGGTTGGGTGAGGGGGAAATAAGGCCTTGTTCGTAGCGCGTGCTTACGCGAGCCTTTGCAGCCACGGGTCCCGTCCTTGCTCCTCTATGGGAGAGGGCGGGGGTGAGCGGGTGTCAACGTTGAAAAGGAGGGGCGCGGTGAAATCTGTTCAGATATTCCCTAGCCATCCACAACGCGCAAAGCGCTAAGCCGCGCGTGCGTCACACATCTCTTCGCGCGCCGCGCCTTCGCGTTGGCCTTGGGCGAGACCGAGGATCGTTCCTACCAGGGTGAGATCGAGGATCGTCGCCACGTCCATCTTGCGGTAGACGGCGGCGCGGTAGAATTCGGCGGCGGTGTGGTCGATGCCGAGTATGCCGGCGATCTCTTCAACCGACGTGCCTTCTGCCAACAGATAAAACACTTCGCGTTCGTCGGGGCGCATCATCGCAAAGCGTGCCCGCGTCAACGCGTCATGGTCGTGAATCTCGCCTGTAATCCGATCTTCTCCGACGAGCTCGTTGGCGACATGCAAGTCGTCGGTACCGAGCGCTTGCGCGATCAGCATCCTCACGTCGGTGGAAATCCCTAAGTCTGTCATAGCCATGCGCTCTCCTCCTCGCGCGTCCGAACGGGCGCCCGTGACGACGTGCTGCGACATAGCCTTTTTTGTGAGAAGCGGTTGGGGGGCCTCCCCGACGGTATCGCGTTCGATACCGCTGTCCTTCCACTTGCCCTGCTGCCGTTCTTAAACAACGGCTTGGTTGGCTAATTGGTTAATTCAATTGGTTAACCAATTACTTACACGGACCTCAGTATAGGGTGATTGGAGGGACGCGAATATTCGGGAGAACCCGCGAAGTAACTAGGCGATTCACGCCGTACTTGCCGGTTTCCATGGGGGCGACCAAGGAGTCTCCGCCGCAAAGTACGAGGATTCAAGGCATCGATAAATCGGCGAAACATGGTTAACGCGAAACCTGCGCGTTAACCATGTTTCGGCCTAGAGCGTTTTGGTGTAGCCGCCGTCAACGTTCCAACATCAACGTTCCAACATTGGCCGGTGATGAAGCCGGCTTTGGCGTCAGATGCGAGAAACGCGACCGCCGACCCCACGTCATCCAACCGGCCCATCCGTTTGACCGTAAGTTTTTCAACGAACGTCGCGAACACCTCCTCGACCGTGTTGCATTGGCCGGTGATGAAGCCGGCTTTGGCGTCAGATGCGAGAAACGCGACCGCCGACCCCACGTCATCCAACCGGCCCATCCGTTTGACCGTAAGTTTTTCAACGAACGTCGCGAACACCTCCTCGACCGTGTTGCCCATGTCGGGAATAAACCCCTTGGCAAGTTCGTCCCACAGCGGCGTGTGGATGAGGGCTGGGTTGATGCAGTTCACGCGAATTTTGTCGTCGCCCATGTCGACCGCCCACGCCATCGTGAGCATCAGCATGGCCGCTTTCGCGGAGCTGTAGTCACTGACACCGGGCCAACTCACCGAGTGGCCGCCGACCGACGAGATGTTGATAACCGAGCCGCCACCGTTCTTGCGCATCGATGGAATCGCGAGCCGCGTGAACCGGATGCATGGCCATAGGTTGATCGCGTAATTCGCCTCCCAAACGTCGTCTGGGTCGTCGACGTAGTGGCTGTTTGAGGCATCGCCGCCGGCATTGTTAACGAGAATGTCGATCCGGCCCCATTTGTCGAGCGTCTCGCTGACCACCCGCTCGATATCCGCCTTGCTGGTAACATCGGCCTTGACCCCCAGGGCCTCGGCACCGAGCGCCTCAACCTCGCTTACGGTTTCGGCCAACGCCGCTTCACCACGCGCGCACAGGGCCACGTGGGCGCCCTCGCGCGCGAGTTCCAGACAAATACCCTTGCCGATCCCCTGACTCCCACCCGTCACCAACGCGATCTTGCCGCCAATCTCCAGGTCCATGTCCGCCTCCCTTTTCGGTTCGAACGACCGCATGCACTGTCGATCGCACGCTGTCTCGATTGCGCGGACAAAGTGACAGCAGGTGTGGAGCAAATCAATTCCGTCCTTGCCCCCGCCGATCGAACGGAATAGACGGCCGATACACCACTCACATCGACGTTTCGCCCCAACAATGTCGCGCACCGATTCGCTTTTCCCGCACAACCGCACGCACGTCGACCGACCGCTGCTAGGTATCGGCTTCATGGTCGCGAGCGGCGTCGTCATGTCGGTCAACGACGGCTTCCTGAAATGGACCGCGGCGACACTGCCGACCGGCGAGATCATGGCTGGACGCGGCATCGTGTCGCTGGTCTTCATTCTGGCCGTCGTTGCCTGGGGCCGGCAGTGGTCGGCGCTTCGTCAAGTGAATCCGTGGGGGCAGGCGGGCCGCGCCAGCATGATCGTGATCGCGACGTTCCTTCTGGTCGCCGCCTTCCGGGTCATGCCACTGGCTGATGCGATCGCGTTAGCGTTCGTCAGCCCCATTCTCACTGCTGCCCTGGCGCCGGTTTTATTGCGCGAGCAAGTGGGCTGGCGGCGCTGGGTCGCGGTCGTGATCGGCTTCGGCGGCGCCGTCGTGATGCTGCGTCCCGGCGGCGGGTTTCTGTGGATCGCTCTGCTACCGCTCGGCGTCGCGGTTTGCGATACCTTTCGCGACGTCATTACCCGCCGGCTGAGTTCGCAGGACTCCTCCCTGGCGATTGTCTTCTACACGACGCTGGCGGTAACCATCGTCGGGTTGGCGACCCTGCCATTCGACTACGTGCCACCGCGCCCGGTTGATTATGTCTATCTCACCGTGATCGGTGTGCTGCTGGTGGCGGCGAATTTCCTGATGATCGAGGCTTTCCGGCACGCTGAGGCAACCGTCATGTCGCCGTTTCGGTACATTATTTTGATTTGGGCGATGCTGGTCGGTTTCATCGTGTTTGGTGACGTCCCGGGAATTTGGACGATCGTCGGTGCAGTTGTCATTGTCGCCAGCGGCCTATTTATTTGGCATCGCGAACGCGTTCGGACCAAGGCAGCGGCGCGCGCTGGAATGTGACCTTTAGATCGGTGAGATATGGCCAATAGTGTAGAGCTACGCGTTGCCGGATTGCACAATCTGCAGGCGGAACTCGAACGATTTCAGCCGACTCACGTTGTGAGCCTGGTCAACCCCGACCTCCCCGATGCAGATTTCATGCCCTGGATCATTGGCGTCCAGCATCTCGTGCGGCGCTTCTACGACGTCCATCGCGAAGCCGACTACCGCGTGTCGCAGGAAGAGGAGGGGCCCACAAAGGCCCATGTTGTCGCGATTATCGACTTCATTCGAGAGGCGCTCGCCAGCGACCCCCCGGTCCGGCTGCTCACCCACTGCCATGCCGGCGCCAGCCGCAGTACTGCGGCAACCTATATCGCGCTCGCGCTACGCGATGGCCCGGGCCATGAGCAGGATACGTTTCGCGAACTCATGGTTGTGACCCGCAAGCCTTGGCCGAGCCGGATGATCACGGCGATGGCGGACGAACTTCTCGAGCGCAGCGGTGCCATGCTCGCACCGCTCGATATTTATCGGGCTAAGCATCCGCATCGGCTTGCCGCGTTTGTTCGCCTCTACCAGCGCCGTATGCGCGCCATGCCCTGATCAGCGACCAGTGACCTGCGACCAGCGCGGCGCCTGCGCGCATGCGTTGGGTCATGCCGTTGTGTTATGGGTGTAGCCAGATTCCGATGCATAGCGGCATGTCTTGCGGAGTGCTAAACTTCTAACCGAACCTAAATGGCGCATCGGCGGCTCGCCGCGCCGATAAAGGAGGACGTTTATGGCCGAGCCCTATGAGCGGTTGATATCCGCAGATTCTCACATCTTTGAAGACGTCTACCTCTGGGAGAACACGCTCGGCGACAAGTATGGCGATCACATTCCTCACCATGTGCCCGAGTTCAACGGTAAAAAGGGCAACTATTACTACACCGGCCGCCACCATATTTTGCTGGGTGACGTCGATAAGGAATACCGCGGCAAAGACGCCTTGACGCGGGCCGGCTATGAGCCCGAACCGCGCGTCGAATTCCAAAAACAGGCCAACGTCGACGCCGAAGTATTGTACCCGACGCTGGCGATGGTGCTGATGCAAAGCCAGCACTTCAAAGCGCTAACCGCTGTCGCCGAGGTCTACAACGACTGGCTCCACGAGTATAGCTCCTACGATCCCAACCGTCTGCTAGGACTTGCGATCCTGCCGGTGGTCGATGTCGACTGGGCCATCAAAGAGCTCGATCGCTGCATCAAGAATGGCTTTCGCGGGATCATCATCAACGCCCGCGCATCGATCGGAAGTCCGCCCTATCACGATGCTGTCTACGATCCGTTCTGGGCCCGGGTGGCGGAATCCAACATCACATTGACGCTCCACCCGCTCAACGGTTGGATTCCCGACGCCTTTCACCCGCAAAACCCGGGCGATGAGTTCGAGGGACCGCGACTGCTGATCGAAACCTTCAACGAGATCCAGGGCACGCTCGCCAACGACTTCATTTTCGGCGGGGTTTTTGACCGCCACCCCAACCTCAAAGTCGTTTGCAGCGAATTCGAGATGTCGTGGCTCAAGCACTTCATGTGGCGCATCGATCGCCTCCAGGAGGTCTATGGCTCGCGGGTTAACATGGCGAAGCTCGAGATGAAGGCGAGCGAATACGTTCTCGATCGCACCTGGCACGGTTGGATCGACGACGCGTTAGGCACCGAAGTCGTCGACTATCTGGGCGCCGATCGTGTGATGTGGGGATCCGATTTCCCGCACATTCGGTCGATGAGCGTCAACGCGCAAAGCGACACCGCAAAGATGCTGAGTGCCTTGCCGCCGGAGGCGCAAACCAAGATCGTCGCGGGCAACGCGGCCAAAATCTACAACATCAATTGAGTTTACCGAGTGCCGGCCGGCCGCCCAATCAAGACCGGCCATTGTAAAGCGTACGGGTAACCATGCCCGGCAGGGGCAACGCGGCACACCGTCGCGATGACCAAAATAATTGGGAGGAAATTGATGAAACGATTAGTTGCACTTGCCGCCGTGACGGCGGTCGCGTCGGTATTGGCACTGACGCTATCGAGCGCCGCAAATGCCGATCACAAGATCCGCATCCCCCTCGCATCGGCCTTTACCGGTCCCTATGTCGATTTCGGCGAACGCCTGTTCAACCAGGGTGCGGTGCCGGCGTCCAACGAGATCAACGCGGCCGGCGGCATCAATGGCCACATACTCGAGTTCTACAAGATGGATGTCCGCTTTCCCGACACCCAGGCGTTCCTGTCCGACCTTCGGCGCGAATGCGCCAAGCCGGAAGTGCCGATGATTTTCGGCATCGGCGCTACCAAGACCACGATAGCGGCCATGGAAATTCTGAAGAAATGCAAAATCCCGGCGTTCAATCCGACCTCGGGCGGCGCTTGGCCGTTTCCTGATTTTGGCGGCTGGCTCTATCGCTATCTGCCAACCCCGGAAAAGACGCTGCCTGTGATGTTCGACATCTACATGCCGAAGTTTGCCGTCAAGACGGCATCGCTCTCGCACACCAACGACGACGACTTCGCCGTGAACAACATCAAAGTTGTGCGCAAGGAGCTGGCCAAACATGGCGTCAAAATCGTGACGGACCAGACCATCAAGACCAAAGAAACCAACTTCCAATCCCAGGTCGCATCGGCTCGTCGTGCCAATGCGGACGTGGTGGTGTTATTGCACCAGCCGGGAGATGCCGGGACGATGCTGCGCCAGATGCGTGACCGCGGAGTCAAAGGTCAGGTTCTGATGGACATCACGATCGGCGGTGTTGATTTCTGGAAACTGTCGGAAGGGGCTGGGGTCGGTTCGATCGGTTATGCCCTTTATGCAGCCGACGATCCGCGGCCGATGGTGCAGAATTGGATCAAGAAATGGCGCAAGATGACCGGCAAGACCGGCACACCCGATAACTTTGTCACGTCGTATTACGATTCGATCCACGTTCTCGCAGATATCCTGCGATCGGTGAAAGACATCACTAGTCGCGAACAGATCCGCGATGCATTCCTGAAGATCAAGAACCGCGAAACCATCAGCGGCACGATCAGTTGAGAAGAGGTCGGCGAAGTCACACGGACCAAACCGATTCTGGTGAAAATGCACGAAAACGGCGTCCTCAAATACTGGACTCCGTAGTTCTTCGCGACCGTGGCTCCCACCGTGGGAGCCACGGTTCGCGTGGGAAACTAAAAGGCACGGCATCATGAGTCAGACCTACGACACGATGATCTCGGCCGATTCTCACATCATCGAGCAGCCGGATATGTGGGAGAAGCCGCTCGCCGCCAAATACGGCGACGACGTGCCGCACTGTTTTACCGAGTTCAATGGCGAAACGGGCAGCTTCTGGTACTCCGGGCGCCAGGTCTTGAGGCTCGGCGGCGCCGATTCCGAGCACGGACATAACGACATGATGCGCCGCGCCGGATTTGAGCCCGAGCCGCGCGTCGAATTTCAGAAACAGGCAAAAGTCGAGGCGGAAGTGCTGTACCCGACCTTCATGATGGTCGTGATGCAGGCGAAGAATTATGAGGCCCTCAAGGCGAGTTCGGAGGTCTATAACGACTGGCTGCGGGAATATTTCTCCTACGATGCAGAGCGTCTGTGGGGCGTTGCCGCAATCCCGCCGGTCGACATCGACTGGGCTATCAAAGAGCTCGAGCGCAGTGCCAAGAACGGATTTCGCTCGGTAATCGTCAACTGCCGCAATCCGCTCGATATGCCGCGTTACCGCGACCCGGTCTACGATCCGTTCTGGGCTCGTGCGGCCGAGATGGGAATGCCGATTACCCTGCACCCGCTAACCGGCCAGATCCTCGATCCCTTCCATCCCGAGACCAAGGAGGAAGAGGGCGAGGCGGCGCTGTGGGCCATCGACCAATTCAACGAGATCCAAGGTACGCTCGCCGCGGACTTTATTTTTGGCGGCATTCTCGATCGCCACCCGGCGCTCAAGATCATATGCAGTGAATTCGAAATATCGTGGTTGCGCTATTTCTCCTGGCGGCTCGACCAGCTCCAAGCCGGACTATCTGCGAGAATGCCGATCATGAAGGTCAAGTTGCCCAAAGCCAGCGATTACCTGCGTCGAAACACCTGGCACGGTTGGATTGACGATGGCTGGGGTGCTGACGCCATCGACGTAGTCACGGCTGATCGCGTGATGTGGGGGTCGGATTTCCCACACGTACGCTCGGTTGCGCTCGATACGCAGAGTGAAGTCGGGCAGATGCTTACGGATTTACCAGTTGCCGACCAAAACAAGATTGTTGCCGAGAATGTTGCCGAGGTTTATCGGTTGAACTAACCCGCGCCCCAAGCGAGGCGCGTTCGAAGGAGACTGCAATGGCCACTCATTATCGCTGCGGACGGTTTTTCAACGGCTTGGAAGACGAGGCGCGTCTCCACCACACGCTGGTCGTCGATGGCGACAAAATCAGCTATGCCGGTCCGACCGACAGTGCACCTAAACCTGGCAACAAGGACGACGTCGTCGACTATTCCGATAACTTCGTCATGCCCGGCTTGAGCGATGCGCACACCCATTGTTCTTTCGGCGCGCAACAGCAGCTCGAAGAAATCGACATGTACGCGGCGGTGGAATTCAGGGCGTTGCGAGCGGTCATCAACGCCCAGCGGACGTTGCAATCCGGTCATACCGCGCTGATCGATCCCGGCTGTACCGGTCGTGTCATGGTCTCGGTTCGCGATGCCATCAACGCCGGGCTATTCAAGGGCCCGCGGATCACCTGTTCGGGGCCTTTCGTCAGCACCTACCAGGGCTACACCGCGTTCTATCCAACCTGGTTCAAGAATTCGACAGCGGTCGTCGAGGTCGTCCACGATCTCGACAGCGGCTTCGAGATCATTCGCCGCCAGATCAAAGACGGTGTCGATTTCATCAAGATCGCGATGGACGGCAGCGCGATCAAAGATGGTGAACTCGCGTCAACCTGGACCCAGGAAGAAACCACCAAGCTGATCGGTGAGATCCACCGGCTCGGCAAACGCGTGATCGCGCATGCCAAGGGGCGGCAGGGCGCGTTGCGGGCGGCTCGTGGCGGCGTCGACGTGATCTATCACTATTCTTGGATGGACAATGAGGTACTCGACGCCGTGCTTGAAAACGGCACCGTAATTTGCCCCTCGCTCACCATCATCGGCAACCGCTACCGCTTCACCCAGCCTACCGACCCGCATGGTCGCGCCCGTCGCGGCATCGGCAAGAAGATCGATGATGGCCGCGATGCCGATTGGGACGGTCATGGCCGCCGTCCGGATATGGGCGAGAAAGAGTGGGCCGGTGCCGTCGAGTCGGCCAAGAAGGCGCGCGACGCCGGCGTTACCATCATGTGCGGTAGCGATTCCGGGTTTGCGGTTAATCCGTGCGGCGAATGGCACGCGCAGGAATTGGTCAACCTCGTCAAATATATTGGCCTCAGCGAGGCCGAAGCGCTGCGGGCCGCAACCTCGGTGAACGCGTGGTTCCTTACCGGCGGCAGCAATGTTGGCTCGCTTGAGAAGGGTAAGCTGGCGGATTTCCTGGTAATCGACGGCGATCCGCTGACCAAGATCGAAACCATGCTCGACAAAAAGGCGATCAAGGAGATCTATGTCGGCGGTGAGCAAGTGAAGTTCGACGTCGAGCCGCCACGCGCCGAACACTACAACTTCTCCTATCGCATGTGGCAGGAGATCTACGACCAAAAGATGGTCAAAGAACTCGCCGCCGCATCCCAAATCAGGACGATCTAAACCGCGCTTACGCCCCCTCACCCCCGCCCTCTCCCGCGAGGGGAGAGGGAGCTAATCGTGGGCACCGTTAGGTTCCCTCTCCCCTCGTGGGTTCGAGGGTGGGATCGTGGCGCCAGTGGCGCCGCGTAAGCCCGCCCGAAGTGGGGTAGGGTGAGGGGGGGCAAAAAAGAGAACGGAGCCGGACGTGACGCCTGAATTCCACCGGCCCACGGGAAGGTCTGTCTGGTACGGCAAAGACGTCACCCGTACGCAAGATTGGATCGTCCACCTGCCCGCTGAAACGCTCGTGGAAATCGACGACTGCGTCCAAAGACTACGTGCTCACAGCAAGCCGCTGGAAGATATTGGCGAGCGGGATTTTCCGTTCACGTCGCTCAGCGAACAGATCGAGTCTTTCAGGCAAGAGCTGGCGCAGGGTCGCGGGTTCATCAATCTGCGCGGGATACCGGCGGGGCAATACAGCGACGATGAGCTCGGCATGATCTTCTGGGGCTTGGGCGGACATTTCGGGTTGCAAATGCCGCAAAGTCATCTCGGCGATAGGCTCGGGACGGTGATGGACCTCACCGACGAGGAACCGGATCACCGCCTGCGCCGCGGTTATCATTCGGCCGGCGAGCAGTTCGTGCACACCGATGCCTGCGATATCGTCGGCATGATCAGCATTCGAACGGCCAAGAAGGGCGGCGCCAGCCGCCTCGCCAGCGCCAACGCGGTGCACAATGCCATGCTCGACATGTGCCCCGAACTCCTCAACGTCCTGTACGAGGGTCTGGTGTGCCGCATGCCGGATTCCGACGCGGCTGCGATGGGCATCGCGCCGCTGGCTCCCCATCGGATCCCGGCCTTCACCTTGGCCGATGGCTGGTTTAACACGCATTACCTGCGCAGCTATGTCGAGCGTGCCGTCATTGCCGGGGATAGCCGGTTGACCGCGCGCGAACAGGCAGCGATCGAGGTATTCCGGGCGATCAGCAACCACCCTGATTTCATGATCGAATACATACTGGAACCGGGTGACATCCAGATATTCAACAACCGTACGGTCCTGCACGGTCGCGCGCATTTTGAAGATCACCCTGAAAAAGAGCGCCGCCGCCACCTGAAACGGCTGTGGCTCTCAGTCGAGAACTGGCCCGAACTCCCCGATGTCCAGCGCCGGCTCTACGGCGGCAACTTCTGGAACTGGCGCGAGATCGCCTGAGACGCACCTGAGATTGCGCGTGCATTCGCGTCCCCGCCAACGGGAAATGCATTCTCATTTTTGCCCCTCACCCTACCCCTCTCCCACAAGGGGAGAGGGAACCGAACGGTGCCCTCGATTAGCTCCCTCGCCCTTGGGGGAGAGGGCGGGGGTGACGCGGGAGGGGTGTGAGGTTGGTGGCGGGTTTGGTCTCCTGATGGAAGGGTTTCGAGGGGGGACGCATGATCGAAGACATGACGGTGCGCAATCTGTCGCCGGCCACGCAGCGATCCTACCTTCATGCGGTGGCCAAGTTCAGCCGCTATTTTAGCCGTTCGCCGGATCGCTTGGATATCGAGGATGTCCGTGCCTTCCAAGTTTTCTTGGTGTCGCAGAAGATATCCTGGCCGGCGCTCAATCAGACGGTTTGCGCGCTCCGGTTCTTCTACGGGGTCACGCTGAACCGGCCCGAGATACCGGAGCGGATCGCCTATGCCCGAGAGCCCCGGAAACTGCCGGTGATCCTGAGCGCGGACGAGGTTGTGCGCTTTCTCGAGGCGGTGCCGTCCTTGAAGACGCGCACCGCACTGACGACGGCCTATGCGGCGGGCCTTCGCGCCTCGGAGGCGGTGAGCCTCAAGGTGGCGGATATCGACAGCAGCCGGATGCTGATCCAAGTGCGCCACGGCAAGGGAGCGAAGGACCGGACCGTCATGCTGTCGCCGCAGTTGCTGGCGATCCTGCGCATCTACTGGCGTCTGGCCCGGCCGCGAGAGTGGCTGTTTCCCGGCCGCGACGAGAGCAAGCCGATCGACGTGCAGGTCCTGCACGCGGCCTGCCGCTCGGCAACCAAGGCGGCGGGGCTGGCCAAGCGCGATAAGGCGACATTCATTAGGTCATGTACTCATAAAAGGGATTCACAAGACACCTTGGATATGATTCAAACTTCCAACATTGGCATTGGGAATTCTGACATGGGTGGACGTTATGACCTTACCGATTTCGAGTGGTCGGTGATTGAACCTCTTCTTCCGAACAAGCCGCGGGGTGTTGCGCGGGTTAACGACCGTCGGGTGCTGAATGGCATCCTCTGGGTGTTGCGCTCCGGCGCGCCGTGGCGTGATCTGCCGGAACGCTACGGCCCCTACACCACCTGCTACAACCGGTTTGTTCGCTGGCGCAAAGCCGGGGTTTGGGACCGGATCATGGACGCCGTCGTCCGAGGCTTATGACGGCGACATCCAGATGATCGACAGTTCCGTGGTGCGCGTTCATCAGCATGCCGCCAACGTAAAAAAAACGACCGAGTTCATTGTATGGGCCGCTCGCGAGGAGGGCTGACCACAAAGCTCCACGCCCTCACCGATGCCCGAGGCCTGCCCATCAAGCTCGTCCTCACCCCTGGCCAAACCCATGACGCCAAAGGTGCGGAGATGCTGTTGACCAACCTCACCCCCGGTGGCATCACTCTCGGCGACAAGGCTTACGACACCGACTGGATCAGGAAGACCATCGAGATCCAGGGCGCAACGCCGAACATCCCCGACAAGGTTAACCGAAAAGCATCGTCACGCTTTCTCCAAAGCTCTGTACAGAGAGCGTAATCACGTCGAGCGCTTTTTCAACAAGATCAAGCACTTCCGGCGCATCGCAACCCGCTTCGAAAAGCACGCATCAAACTTCCTCGCCATGATAAAACTAGCGGCAATCCGTATCTGGTTACGCGCTAATGAGTCCATGACCTAGTGCAGTGGGGACGCGGGCTTACGCGGCGCACCGGGTACTATCCGCGATCACGCCAACGGGAAATGCATTTTTTGCCCCTCACCCTACCCTCTCCCACAAGGGGAGAGGGAACCGAACGGTGCCCTCGATTAGCTCCCTCTCCCCTTGTGGGAGAGGGCGGGGGTGAGGGGAGAGAGGTGCGGCGTAAACTCTCTTGATGGCCCGGAGCGAGGCGATGCTTCTAGCCCGCCTTCGGCAACAGCCCGATCTCGCGCATTAGCTCCAGGTGATTGGCCATGTACCAGCGTTCGGCAATCTTGCCGTCGCGCATGCGATGCATGGTGAATGAAATTGATTCCACCCGTTTGCCGGTCGGCGCCTCGTCGCGCAGTGATCCTTCGTGGGTCGCGTAGCCGGTCGAATAGAAAATAACCAGATCGCCCTCGGCGACCATTTCGTCGATCTCGGCATGAAAATCCGGAAACGCCTTGCGTACGCGCGCCATATATTGCTTAAGGCCGTCGCGGTCGGGCGACACGCCCGGCGGCGCGCCATGGTTCACGAAATCTTCCGTAAACAAGTCATCGACCAAATCGAAGTTGGCCGGGTTCAGCGCTTCTTCGACGAAGCGCCGGTTGGTCGCCTTATTACTCTCGCTCATATCTCACCCCGCTTATGCATATTGCCGCTTAGCTCAGTCGAATGATCTCACAGGCGTCGCTTGAAAATAGCGCTTCGGCGTGGTTCCCAACGCGCGTCGAAAAGCATAGATGAACGCGCTCGGGCTTTCGTAGCCGAGATCGTAGGCGATGGTTGTGACCGGTTGATTTTCGGCCAGCCGAACCAACGCCTCAAGCAGGCGAGCCTGGCGCTGCCATTGTTGAAACGTCATCCCAGTCTGGGCGGCAAAGAGCCGGGCCAGGGTGCGGGCGCTGAGCCCAATGCTGGCGGCCCAATCGTTCAGTGTCTTGCGCGACGCCGGTTCTGCTTTCATCGCGGCGGTGACTGTTGCCAGGCGCGGCTCGACCGGTTCCGGCAGGTGCAGGGGCGCACTACCAGCCGATGAAATTTCGTCCAAGATCAAAGGCACCGAATGGTCCCAGCGTTGTTTAACCCGATCACCCTCAACCGACCCGATTATCAACTCGCGCAGGAACGGTGAAACGTTCACCACCGTGCAGGTGTTCGGCGTTTCTGCGCACAGTGGTGGGTCGAAATAGAGCGTGCGCATAGACCCCCGCGACGCAAACAAGATCTCATGGACAATCCGTGGTGGCAGCCAAACCGCGCGTTGCGGTGGCACCACCCAGGTTCCTTGCTCGGTGGCGACACGCATGATCCCGGTCTTGGCAAAGACCAGCTGGGCCCGGTCGTGGGCGTGCGGCGCGATGGTTTCGCCGCGATCGAAGTCTGCGGCGTAGGCGACGACCGGATCGGTGAGCGCAAATGTCTGTTTAGCGATATTCTTTGTCATTATATCGATAGATAGTATCACGCGTCGGCATTAGTATCGAGGTTGTTGGGCTCCGGTTTACCCTACAGTCCTCTTTTTCCTGCCGAACAGTCCCCGATGAGCACCCGCCTTAACTTCCTGTTTCTCAATGTCGGGCATTTCTATGCGCACTTGATGATGCTGATCTACCCGACCGTCGTGCTTGCGCTGGCCGGTGATCTCGGGCGCGATTACGGAGATCTGCTGGCGCTCGCTATTTGGGGTTTTGTCGCGTTCGGTGCGGGTTCGCTGCCCTCTGGGTGGCTCGGCGACCGCTGGAGCCGCTCGTCGATGATGACGGTGTATTTTGTCGGTATCGGGGTGTCCGCAATTCTGGTGGGATTGGCGCAATCGCCCGGTCAAATTGCAGCGGCACTGGCTTTGATCGGGCTGTTTGGATCGATTTACCACCCGGTCGGTATTGCGATGCTCACCGCGAACACCACTCGCGTTGGCCGCGACCTCGGGATTAATGGCGTCTTTGGCAATTTTGGAGTGGCTTTCGCCGCCACCATCGCGGCGGTTCTGACCGAGGCGATCTCGTGGCGCGCGGCCTTTATCGTGCCCGGTGGATTCGCAATTGTGACCGGACTTGTCTATGCCTATTTCGTTCGCCGCGAGGCGACCCTAGCGGTCGGAAAAGCCGCAAAGAAGGCAGCTGCGGCCGCATCGCCGGACCTGAACAAAGTCGACCTGTATCGCTTGCTGGGCGCGATCGTCGTTGCTGCATTGGCCGGCGGCGTGATCTTCAATGTGACCACGATCGGACTGCCAAAAATCTTCGACGAACGCTTGCCCGGGCTGGCGTCGTCATTGAGCGGCGTCGGAGCCTGGGTCACCCTCATTCTCGCCGTCGCCGGTTTCTCGCAAATCGTGGTCGGTTATATGATCGACCGGTACCCCTTCAAGCTGGTCTTTCTCGGCGTTCTCGCGGTTGAAGCGCCGCTTCACTACATCGCTGCCACCGCCGTCGATTGGGGCATGGTCGGGACGGCATTGCCGTTGATGTTGTTGGTGTTTGGCTCGATCCCAATCTATGACGCGATCGTTGCCCGCTACGTCGCCGACGCTTGGCGTTCGCGAGTTTATGCCGCCAAATATGTCCTCTCGCTTGGGGTCAGTGCGTTTGCCGTTCCCCTGATCGGCTGGTTCCATGCAACGCCGGGCGGTTTCACGTCCCAGTTCATGGTGCTTGCGGTGCTCGCCGTCGTCGTCGCCCTGTGTGCCCTGGTCCTGCCAGGCGAGCGCCGGGTTGCGGTGATGGCTTAACCCGCACTCGGACGCCGCCGACCCTCGTAATTGCCGCAAACGACACCAAATCTACACAGAGGGGGACTGATAGGAGGTGCGCGATGGTGTACGGGCTGGCACTTGCAGGGGCGATTCTCATCATTATTGCCGTCGTCCACTCCTGGCTGGGCGAGCGCCAGATCATTGGGCCGGTGCTCGCGTTTCCCTATGACTCCGGTCCGATTGCCGAAAGCCGCCGGATCAAACCGATACTGCGCGGTGCCTGGCACTTTACGTCGATCACCTGGGTCGGGCATGGCGCTATTCTCATCGCACTGGCTTTCGCCCCGCTGGGCGTGGCGGTCGCGACCGTCGCCTGGGTGAGTGCCGCGCTCTATGGCGCGATCGGGGTGTACTTGCTGGTTACGTTTAAAGGCCGGCACGTCGCGGCGCCCTTGTTCATCGCGGTCGCAATTAGTGCCGTGATTCCCTTCATCTAACCTCTCCGACGCAGCCCCGGCCGCGCCTATCTGCTATTATTTGCGGCATGACGAATTCGACCGGTGCGGAGTTCCGCAACGACGGCCGCAGCCACAGCGGTTTGCCTGCCGCGACCGTCAAACGCCTGGCGCGGATTGATCCCCGGCGCGCCGGTCTCGCGGTCCTTCGCACCTATCTTGTTATCGCCTTTAGCGTCGTCGCGGCGGTGGTTTGGTGGTCACCCTGGATCATCGTCCCCGCAATTATCGTTATTGCGACCCAGCAGCATGGTCTGTTTATCATTGGTCACGACGCCGCCCATTACCGGCTATTCGGCAGCCGCTTCTGGAACGAGGGGGTCGGGCGGCTGAGCGCCTCCCTGGTTGGACTGTCGATGCCGACCTATCGCGTCGTGCACCGGCTGCATCACAACCACCTTTACGAAAAGAGCGATCCCGACATCGCGCTGCACGGCGGCTATCCCCGCGGCAAGCTGTACCTCGTCAAGAAGCTGCTGCTCGATCTGAGCGCGGTCAATGCCTGGAAGACCTATGCCTATTTCTTCGGCGCGCCCGCGATCAACGACCACAGCGGCAAGCACAACCGCCCGCTCGACGACACCGCGCCGGCGCTACGCCGGGCCGCACGGCGCGATCGCTGGCTCGTCGTGGCGCTGCAGTTTGCGCTGCTCGTGACGGCGGCCCTGACCGGCACCCTGGTGCCGTACCTGTTGCTATGGGTGGTGCCGGCGCTAACCGTGTTGCAACCGATTCTGCGCTTGCGTGCGATCTGCGAGCACGGTGCGGTGGTCGATTATTCCTCGCCCCTGACCGCGGCGCGCACCAATATCGGGCCGGGCTGGCTGATGTGGCTGCTGTTTCCGCATCACGTCAATTATCACCTCGAGCACCACATCTATCCCTCGATCCCGCATTACAACCTGCCCGACTGTCATCGCGAGATGGCGGCGGCCGGCGTGCTGGAGGGGGCCGAAGTGGTGCCGCTTGGGCGCAGTCTGACCCGCGTCTTTGCCAACCGCACCGATCCCGTCCCCATCTCCCAAGGAGCTTGAGCATGCAACCCGCAGGCCTGTTCGAAAGCCAGATGGCGATGTACACCAGCTTCCATCGCGACGCCCGCAACCGGGCCACGCATTTCATTGGCGTGCCTGCCATCATTGTCTCGTTGATGGTGGTGTTGGCGCTGGCCCGGTTCCGTGTGGGGGGGCTCGATGTCTCGTGGGCGATCGTCGTGACAGTGGCCGTGTTTGGGTTGTGGCTGATGCTCGATGTCGCGATTGGCGCTGCGATGGCGATGTTCCTGGTTCCGTCGCTGGTGTTCGGAGAGTGGCTGGCGGCCAGCTATACCGCGGCGACCGCATGGTGGGCGTTTGCCATCTTGTTTGTCGGCGGCTGGGCCTTCCAGCTGTGGGGTCACGTCTATGAGGGCCGCCGGCCGGCGCTGGTCAGCAACCTGTTCCAGGCGTTGATCGGGCCGATGTTCCTGATGGCCGAGATCTTCTTCGCTCTGGGCTGGCGGCGGCGCCTCCACGATCGCGTCGAGGCCGTCATCAGCGAGCGCTATCCCGACTACGCCGCGGCCGAGGGCCCGAGGGCCGAGGGCCGAGCCGGCGGCTGAATAAGTTAGCGCGTCTCGGCAGTGGCGTGATCGATCAGGATCGCCGCCGCGATGCGCGCCTTGTCGGCCCAAATCGTTAGACACGAGATCTGCGTGCAACTGATCGCGCCATCGATGAGCAGGATCAACTGATCGGCGAGCTGATCGGCGTCGCGGGCGCCGGCGGCGCTGGCGAGACCGCGGATATAGGTGTGGATAAGTTTTTTGTGCTCGGCCGCGACCTGTAGAACCGCAGCGCTGACGCCGGCGAATTCGGCCGCCGCGTTGATGAATAGGCAGCCGCGAAAGCTTTCGCCCTCGAACCAATCCCGGTAGGCATCGAACAATGCCAGCAGGCGTGCGCGCGGCGAATCCGCATGGCCCTCGACGTAGTCCATAAGCATTCCACGGAATGTTTCGTCGCGCCGCCGCAGGGCCGCGAGGATCAATTCGTCCTTCGACTTGAAATGGTTATAGAGCGTCATTTTCGCGACGCCGGCTGCGGCCAAAATGGTATCGATCCCGGTCGCGTTGAAACCCTTGCGATAGAACAGGTCCGCAGCCGTATCGATCAACTGATCGCGCTTGCTCATAGCACTCATATAACGTACCGATTGGTCTATATCAAGTGAGAGATGAACATCAATAAATCCATTACTGGTCTCTTGAAAAACAGACAAGTCTGTCTATATCTGATCGAGACGTTCTTTAAGGAGGTTTCGAGACCAGATGAACTATCTAAGAGCCTGATCCGAAAATTGAGTCCATTACGATTATCTCTTGACTTCGCGGCAGCCTCGGCGCTGGCGAACAGGACCGCAAGTCAAAGCAATGTCGTGGACCGAAATCACTCGCCCGAATTATGAGCCCCTGGCGGGCGCTACGGCGACCTGACGGATCGAGAGTGGGCGTGATCGCACCGCTCATCTGACGCCATGTCATGGATGCGGTCATGTACATGGCCTACGGGCTGCCGTGGGCGATGTTGCCGAACGACTTCCCTCCGACGGTCCAGCGCTATTTCTACCTGGCGCTCCAACGGCCTGATGGAGACCCTGTCATTGGTACATGGCGGCCCGAGAGCTTAGCCGGGGTGATCGACAGCCAGAGTGAAAACCACCGAAAGCGGTGGTCCGTTCGTGGGTTTCGATGCCCAACTTACGTCGGCCTGATCGTGCACGCAGCGGACAGGATCGCGACGGCGCTGTTCCCGAGGTCCTCAATCGATTCTGCGCCGCAGGGACCGAAACTCAAGGGCGCCTCGGCTGGAGCTATCGAGAGTCATGTCGACACCGCCCAAGGCTTCGAGCTCCTGCCGCAGCCGAGCGCACCTTCGCATGGCTCAAGGCGTCGACTCGCAATCGAAAGCTACATGGATTCTTCATCGCCACACATCCGAACTCCTCACAAGGCGGCTCGCAAGGTAGACTAAGAGGCCAACCCGAAACTAGTTGAGTGTCGGTTGTGGACTCTAAGCAACAGTGCCCAGGCCCAGCAGCTGTGCCTGATCCACGACGATGCGATCGACAAACTCGCTAAACAATATGGCGAACAGATCGCCGGTCGCGGTCTCAGTGGCGACGGGCGAGCCATGGTTGAACTACTGACCGGCGAAAAGGGCAGTTGGACGATCGTGATCACCGACGTCAATGGCCGCAGCTGCGTGATTGGCACCGGCGAAGCGTGGACCGCTATCGCACCGCAACACGGCATCCAATCATAGCCGCGCCGGGGCCCCCGGGGTGGATTTGGCGACTCAACGCATTGGGCGCACTGGGCGCACTGGGCCCACTGGGCGCATTGGGCGGACCGGATGGACCGGCGCACCGGCATTCGCCGCCGTCCCTTAACAAACGAACCCGCCGCGGCGTTGCCAACTCGTGGACTTAAGCTCGAGAGAGAGGATTTTCATGCAACAGATTGAACGTGAACACATAAGCGACATCGCTTTTACGCCGGCGGTTAAGGAAATCCAGGCCCAACGCGGATCGCGCCAGGGATATGCGCGGATGGAAGAGAAGGGCGGCTGGACCGACGTCATTACCGACGATCTCGCCGGCTTTATCGCGGCCCGCGACTCCTTCTATTTGGCCACCACAAGCGGCGATGGTCAGCCCTACGCCCAACACCACGGCGGCGAGCCCGGATTTCTTAAAGTGCTCGACGAAAAACGCCTGGCGTTCGCCGATTTCAGGGGCAACCGCCAATACATTACGGCCGGTAATCTGTCGGAGAATCCGCGCGCCTTCATTTTTCTGATGGACTATGCCAATCGCCGTCGCATCAAGATCTGGGGCCGGGCGGAAGTGGTTGACGACGACCCCGACCTCCTGGCCGGTCTGGTTGACGCCGACTACGACGCGATCCCCGAACAGGCCATCGTGTTCACGGTGGACGCGTGGGACGTCAACTGCCCGCAGCATATAACCCCGCGCTACTCACAGCGCGAAGTCGACGCCCACGTGGCGCCGTTGCAACACCGCATCGCCGAGCTCGAGGGTGCCCTCGCAAGCAGGCCGGCCTGAAAGGAGAAAGCCATGATCGATCTCTACTTCTGGACCACGCCCAACGGTTACAAACCCTTGCTTTTGCTTGAAGAAACCGGCCTGGCCTACAACATCAATCCGGTCAACATCAGTCGTGGCGAGCAATTCGATCCGGCGTTTCTAAAGATCTCACCGAACAACCGGATCCCGGCGATCGTTGACTTCGACCCGGGCCAAGCCCATCGGCCGATCGCATTGTTCGAATCGGGCGCCATCCTCCAATACTTGGCCGAGCAAGTTGGGCAGTTTCTACCCGTTGATCTCGCCGGCCGTAGCGAAACGCTGCAATGGCTGCATTGGCAGATCGGCGGGCTCGGTCCGATGCTTGGACAGAATCTCCACTTCAGCGATTACGCGCCCGAGCGCATTCCCTACGCCATTGATCGTTATCACGCGGAAACCGATCGTTTGTTCGGCGTGCTCGATCGCCGCTTGGCCGATCGATCGTTCGTTGCCGGCGATGACTATTCGATCGCCGATATGGCGAGCTTTCCGTGGGTGCATCGATTGGAGCAAGTCCAACCACGCTTGAACGATCTTCCGAATCTGCATCGGTGGCACGACGCGATCGCTGCGCGTGATGCGACCAAACGCGCCTATGAGGTTGGGGCCGCCATCAACACGACGCCGACGGTAACTGAAGCATCGAAAGCGGTTTTACTTGGCCAGGATGCGTCGCGGGCCGCCGCGTAACCGGCCTGCGGGCGGGCGCTAACGGCCTATCGGCATTTGTCAATGCGGCGCGATATCGGGATTCGGCGCAGCAATGTCGCGGCCGCAACAACTGACGCCCTGGGTGGCTGGCATGAGGAAGCACCAGCAGCCGACAACGACAATAGCTGGTTCGGTTCGACGCGCGCTTCGCTGTAAGGGGAAATCAACCGCCCAGGAATAATTTGCCAACGTCGGGGTCGACCAGCAGATCATCGCCGGGACCGGCTTTGGCGAGTTGGCCGGATACCAGGACGTAGCCGATGTCGGCAAACTCGAGCCCTTTCTTGGCATTCTGCTCGACCATGATGATGGTCTTACTCTCGGCCTTTTGCAGGTCATCGAGAATCTCGAACACCATATCGATATAGCGGGGCTCAAGTCCGATAGAGGGCTCGTCGACCAGCAGTATGTCCGGTCCCATGATGAGGGCCCGCGATATTTCGAGCAGGCGGCGCTCGCCGCCCGACAAAACTCCGGCCCGCTCGCCGCGACGTGCGCGCAGGCGGTCATACTTGTCGAGCACGGCATCCGCGGCAGCCCTTGCATCGCCGGGCGCGGCCATGAGAAACCCGCCCATCCATAGGTTTTCCTCGACGGTCATGTCGGGGAATACAGAATTGTCCTGGAGGATGTAGGCAATGCCGGCGCTGCGGAGCTTCTCGTTGGGACCGAGGCTGGTAATGTCGCGACCGTCAATTGCGATGGTACCGCTGCGGATATCGGTGAAGCCATAAATCGAATGCAGGATGGTTGATTTACCAGCGCCGTTGGGGCCGATCAGACAAAGCGACTGGCCGCGTCCGACAGCGAGATCAACGTCGTGGAGCACGTCCATCTTGCCGTAACCGGCGTTGAGCGCGGTGATCGAAAGAAACGGCGCCGGGTCGGTCATGCTCTCCAGGGCTTCGCGGCTGGGACGATCATGAAACATCGCCTGCGCTTGTTGCGCAACATCATCGACCGAAAGGGTTGCTGCGTCCGCGGCCTGCGATAAACCGTCGTCAGACATCAGTGGCCCCCGAGGTAGGCGTCAACCACCTGCGGGTTGTTACGAATCTCGTCCGGCGACCCACTGGCCAAGGACTCGCCGTGAGCCAGGCAGTAGATGTGCTGAGCGAGCGACATGATCACCGACATGTTGTGCTCGATGACCAACAACGTGATTCCGAATTCGCTATTGGCCCGTTTAAGGCGGTCGATCAGCCCGTTGATCAGGGTTGGATTTATGCCGGCCGTCGGTTCATCGAGCAGCAGCAGTTTGGGCCCGACCATGAGCGCCATGGCAAATTCCAAAAGCTTTTGCTGTCCGAAGGAGAGGTCGCCGGCGCGTAGTTTACGTTTCGAATAGAGGCCCACGAATTGCAGCAGCGTATCGGAGCGTTCACGATCCTCTCGATGGTGGGAGGCAAACATGGCCTGAATGCCACCATGAACGCGTGGTGTGCTGATCAGCATGTTTTCGACACAGGTCATTTCGCGATAAACCCGCGTCTGCTGAAAGGTGCGAATCAAGCCAAGACGGGCAATCTCGGGGACGCGAAGGCGGGATATTTCACGTCCTTCGAAGCGGATCGAACCGTGATCGACCGGATGATAGCCAACAATCGAATTAAACAGTGTGGTTTTGCCGGATCCGTTGGGACCGATCAGCCCTGTGATTCGACCCTCGGGCACGGTAAGTGAGATTGCGTTGTTGGCGACGACACCGCCAAACCGTTTGGATACGTCACTGACTTCGAGGATATCGGTCATATCGATTTCCCCACATTTTCCGTGGGTCGGCTTTCATCAACGACCTCTCCGAACCAGTCAGGCCGTTGTTCGCGCAAGTAACCCATGATCCCTTGTGGGAAAAAGACGACGATGAGGACGATCAGCAGGCCGAGCGCGACACGTTGCCATCCGAGCAGATAGGTCCAAAACAACTCCTGCGTGACGTGGAAGATGACAGCGCCGATGACCGGTCCCCACAGCGTGCCCTTGCCGCCGAGGATGGCCATGAGAATCATCCAGACGCCGAATGTGGCGCCCGCGAACGCCACATCTATCGGATCGATGAACCCAACCAGGTTGCCGACGCCGCCGCCGGCGACTCCGAGAAAGGTCGCGGCCAGGCACCAGGCCATGGTTTTATACCGGGTGGTATGTAATCCCATCGCTTCAGCTTTGTCTTCGTCGTCGCGGATCGCGTTCAAGGCGAGGCCAAATCGGCTGCGATAGAGTGTGCGGAGCACAAAGAACGCAACCACCGCAAGAACGAAAAACACGTAATAGAAGAACATCGCGCGTGTGCCGATCGCGTCTGGGAAGGTCGGTGTTACCAATCCGGATCCGGCGCCAACGTAATCGACCCCTGAAAAGATCTCACCCGCGGCGATGCCGAGGCCAAGCGTGCAAATCGCAAAATAGTGACCGCGCAGGCCGAGAATTCCGGCCCCGAGGATTGCAGCGACCACGATGCATATGACAACGCTCGCGCCCATGCCAAGACTAAGACCAAAGAGGTATTCGATCGGTGTCAGCAGTGTTTTGTCGCTGCCGGCGGCGGCGACATATTCGTTGACGTCGAAAAACAGGTCACGCTGAACGACCGCGGTGACATACATCCCAAGTCCGAAAAACACGATGTTGCCGAAGGAGTTGTAGCCCATCTGGCCACCGACGATGTCCCAGGTGAGCGCGAAAATAATCATCACCCAAAGAAACGCGAGCTGGGTTTGATAGGTAGGGAATAGCAGGGGCGCGGCCAAGCTGACGACCGCGATCACCAGATAAAGCAGCGCATTGCGGCGACCCGCGTTCATTTCAAATATCTGCGTAGCCGCGCCATCACCAAATTGCGAGATATCAAAATGATCACGAGCAATGAAAAAATAAAGGCTGATTCAAACTCAGCACCAAGGATGAATCCGGCAAATTTCTCGAGCGCGCCGAGTCCGAGGCCCGCGGCAACGACGCCAGCCAGATTGCCGAGACCGGCGACGATGACGATCATGAAGGCGCGGACTGTGTAGGTGAGGCCGATAAACGGATGAATGACCCAGGTCATGACAACCAAAGCACCAGCCGCGCCGCAAATCGCTGCATTCAAGGCATAGGTGAACGCGTACACCCGATCGGTGTCGATCCCCATGATACGGGCCGCACGCGCGTTTTGCGCCGTCGCCCGAATCGTTTGACCCATGCGACTGCGTTTGAGGAAGACGACGAGGCAGAGACCAAGAACAAGGGCGATCACAAAAGCTACGATCTGGATCTCGGCGACGGTGACCAAGCCGTCGAACAACAGGATCGTACCAAAACCGGATTCCGCGGTGTGGACATCGGCACCAAACACCTCGTTCATGAGCTGTTGCATGAGAATGCTGATGCCGAAGGTAGCAAGGAGAGAGATGAACAAATCGCGATCGACAACGCGATAGATAACGGTTCGGTAAAGTCCCCACCCGAACACGAACAGCACCACCGCCGCAAACGGCACTCCGAGAATCGGGTGAATGCCGGCATTGACCAAGAACAGCGTGACGAAGCCCCCCAGGATGACAAACTCGCCCTGGGCGACGTTGATGATGTTCATCACGCCCCATACCAGCGCCAGGCCATAGGCCGCGAGCGCGAAAATCGCGCCGACCAACACCCCGTTGATGAGCAGTTGCCAGGCGAAAACCGGGGCGGCGATTAAGACGTCGAGATTTTCCATAAGCGGCACAATAGCGCCCGCCACCCCTTGCGGGGAGGCGGGCGCTAGGTGATCAGGTCAAAATGCGATTAGAACCGATTAGAACATTGGGCGTGGATGAACCAAATCGCTTTCGGCCCAGTTGGTCGGCGCAACGACTTTGTACTGACCATTCTGGATCTGCCGCAGTGCCATCGGTTTGGCCGTGTTTTTGCCGGTCGCGTCGAACTTGATGTTGCCATAGAAGGTTTGGAGTTCGGTCGCTGCGAGGGCAGCGCGGATGGCTTCCGTATCGAAGCTGTTGGCGCGTTCGATCGCATCGGCATAAACCAGCACGGCAGCCGTTGATTCGGCGGCTTGATAGGGGGGCACATAGTCGTACTCACCCTTGAAGGTATTGGCGTAATCGCCGGCTGAACCGAACCATTTGTCGCTATAGCTCATTTTTTCCGACCACTGCGTCGCGCACAGGAAGTTCTCCGCCGCGGCGCCAAATTTTTCGGTCTTGTGGACGGCTGCTGATTCGCAGTGGGTGATTGCGATCATCGGCACATTAACTTGCTGCTGGCTAATCTGCCGGGTGACGAGCGCGGCTCCCTTAGAGTGGCCCGAGACTACGAGTATGTCGGGTTTTAGTGCCTTCACTTTAGTCAACGTGGAGGTCATATCGTTGAGCTCGCGCGGCAGTTTGTCGTCGATAACAATCTTCATGCCGTATTTCTTGGCGCCTTCGAGGATCCCGGCCCGAATGTCGAGCGAGAAGGGATCGTTCTCGACAGCAACCGCAACCCTGATGTCGCTTGGACTCTTACCGTCTTTCTTGGCTTTTTCGGCGGCGAGATTAATCGCTTCGGCGAGATACTGCTCCGAGGTGGAGAGCACCGCGAAAATGTACTTGTAGCCCTTGTTGAACAATGAGCGCGACGCGCCATTTCCTTCGACCATCGGGATCTTGTACTTCTCGGTAACCGGAGCGATTGCCTTGGTAAGGCCCGAGCTATAGGGGCCCAGTAAATATTTGATTCCGTCCTGTTGGATCAGGCGTTCGGCGAGCTGGGCGCCGCGCGCCGGTGTCGACTCGTCGTCGTAGTATTTGATCGCCAGTTTGTACTTTTTGCCCCCGACCGTCACACCGCCCATCGCATTGATGCGTTTAACCGCGAGTTCATAACCGCGTTTGGTGTGATTGCCGGCGGTGGTGTATTTGCCGGTCAACGAGATTGCTGCGCCGAGTATGATCGTATCACCCTCGACTTTGGCCGTAGCCGGGGCCGCCGCAACGAGTCCCAGAGCAGCGGCTCCGAAAGCCGCAGCGCCGAGCGTTTTCAGATTTAACAAGGTCATGTATCCCTCCCTTAGGATTGATGTGCCTGACACTAAGTGACGTCGGCCTTGAAACAAAATATTAACCGCACGGGCATATACCGCAATAGCATTGCGTTGTTTTCGCTATGCCGAACGCGGCGTCCGTTTGGTGTGGACAAGATTCACCGTAATAGTTACACCGCTGTTATGAACTCGGAGCGCATCCTCTCGGTCGTCACTACGCGGCTCATTACGGGCCCGACTTCCAATGGAAGTCGGGGAACCGGAGTGCACGTAGTTACGATTGAGAAGATTGCGGACGATGTTTGAAACCTCACAAGACTTAGACCTAGGCGGAGAGCAAACCCCGGTGGGTGACGCCAGGGTTCGCTACCATTTTGCCATACGCACGGCGTTAGACCCGTCGTCGCTGGCCCGAGTGATCGAATTGTTTTCGATTTTGAGCTTGGTTCCGGAGACGGTCCAATCGCGGCGGTTGGACGGCGCATCCGACGAACTTCGGATCGACGTGGTGGTCGGCGGTATTTCGCAACAGAAAGCGCAGCACCTACAAGTACGCATCGGGCAGTTTCCGTGTGTGCACAACGTATTGGTTGAGAAAGATGCCGCGGTGACACCGGAACTCGACTACCGGGAAGCGGTCTATCAACTGCGGCGGGCGGTACGACCGGCTGGTTAGCGCGGAATTTCACCACAGGGTGAGCGGGAATTCCTTTATCTCCCTTACCCGACCCCACGAGGGCACGCTTTCGCCGCGGCACTGGCGCGACGAGTCACGCCTTCGAACTCTCCCCGAATGGAGAGGGGCTTCTCGCCGGGCGCTGATCGGGCTCCCGCACCCCTTTGGGAGAGGGGATAGTGCTAGCGAAATTATGTGACACTTTATTGGCGACTCGTCACGGGGCCGGATTGATGAGTGGGTACGACCGGCTGGTTAGCGCGGAATTTCACCACAGGGTGAGCGGGAATTCCTTTATCTCCCTTACCCGACCCCACGAGGGCACGCTTTCGCCGCGGCACTGGCGCGACGAGTCACGCCTTCGAACTCTCCCCGAATGGAGAGGGGCTTCTCGCCGGGCGCTGATCGGGCTCCCGCACCCCTTTGGGAGAGGGGATAGTGCTAGCGAAATTATGTGACACTTTATTGCGACTCGTCACGGGGCCGGATTGATGAGTGGGTAGCGGGTCGTTTACCCAAGCTCGTCGATGTCCGCCTTCTAGTGGATTACGTCTGGAAGCGAGTGGTGTTCGGTCGTCGTGGACGAGCGCCCGTTTCGGCAATTGTTGGACCCGAAGCTGCCATCAAAGAGAGCCGGGCCGGCGCCCGCCTCCACCGTTAAGGGACCGTGATCACAATGGCCACCTAACCCACGTTCGGATAAGCTCCTGCCCGTACGGTGCTTGGTACTGGTGGTTTGGGGTAGTCTGTCCTGGTGAAGCTCTATGGCGAGTGACGGCGAGACGCGCAGGCTGGCCGCCGTTATGGCGAGCGACGTTGTCGGCTATTCGGCTCTCATGGGGAGGGACGAGGTTGGCACGCTATCGGCCATTCGCTCCCTTCGCAAAGAGCTTTGGGGCCCCAAAATCGATGACCACGGCGGCCGCGTCGTCAAGACGACTGGCGACGGTCAACTCACTGAGTTCCCATCCGTTGCCGATGCTGTGGAGTGCGCGGTGGAGGTGCAGCGCGCGATGCAGCGACGGAACGCCGACATCCCTGGTGATCACCGTATCGTGCTGCGCATCGGCATCAACCAGGGCGACGTGATCATCGATGGCGATGACATCTACGGTGATGGCGTGAATGTCGCGGCACGTCTTGAGGAGATCGCGGAGCCGGGAGGTATCTGCGTTTCGCGGCCGGTACGGGATGAGATACGCGACAAACTACCTTACGACCTCGAAGATCTTGGCGAGCAAGACCTGAAGAACATCACCCGCCCGGTTCGGGTATTTCGCGTCAGTATCGATGAGACCGGCGACAGCGTGGGGACATGGACCGCCGCCTCGAACGCGGTTCCCACCGCAAGCGGCTCGCCCGCCACCTCAAACCGCCTATGGCAGGGCATCGCCGGGATCGTCGTCTTCGCCATCGCTGCAATCTATGTCTTCGGCATTTGGCAGCCATGGATAACGCGGGTCGAAGCAGCCAACGTCGCCAACATGGCCTTCGCGTTGCCCGACAAGCCGTCGATCGCGGTACTGCCCTTCGACAACTTTTCCGGCGATCCCGATCAGGAGTTCCTGGCCGACGGCTTCGGCGAAGACATTCTGACGGCGCTCTCCAAATTGCCGGCGCTTTTTGTCATCTCCCGCACCACGACGTTCACATACAAAGGTCGCGACGTCACCGTGAAGCAAGTCGCTGAAGAGCTCGGCGTCAGGTACGTGTTGGAGGGCAGTGTACAGCGCTCTGGTGACAACCTTCGCGTGACCGCGCAGCTCATCGACGCGATCGGCGGTCATCACGTATGGGCGGACCGTTACGACCGCGATGTAAATGATCTTTTCGCGGTCAAGGACGAGATCACGTTGAATGTTGTTTCCAACATTGGCGCAGAACTTGACGCTGGCGAATCCGACCGAATAAGCCGTCGCGAAACGAAAAGTCTCGAGGCTTGGCTGCTGTACCGCCAAGCGCGCGAGGAGTGGCTCAAACTGACCCCGGAATCCACTGCGTTGGCAAAAGATTTCGCGGAGCGCGCGGTCACGCTCGACCAAAGGTTCGCCAGTGCAAAGGCGCTGTTGGGCGCGATCTACGCGTTGGAAGCGCAGGCACGCTACACCAGCACGCCTGCCAAGTCGGTTGAAAAGGCGCGGGCTCTCTATGATGAGGTACTGGAGATTGACCCACTACATTCGTACACGCTCTACCATAAAGCGCGGCTGCATCAGGTGGCGGGGGAGATCGACAATGCGATCGCACTTGGTGAGCGGGCGGTTCGGCTGGACCCCAATGATTGGTTTACTCGGGCCGGATACGGAAGAATGCTCCACTTCGGGGGGCGGCCTGCAGACGCGATCCCCGAGATAAAGCTGGCCATGCGCCTTAGTCCTCAAACACCGCCTAGCACATCTCTTTTTCTTGCAGACGCTTACCTTCTGTCTGGCGATCCGGATTCCGCAATACCGGTTTACCAGGAGGTGCTGAGGCGTGCGTCAATTTCTTCGGCGAACGAGGTATGGGCGCGAACCAGCCTGGCCGTCGCCCTAGCCTTCACGGATCAGGAGGAAGAGGGCCGCGAGCAAGTTGTAAAAGCGCTCGAAGCCAATCCGGCATACTCGAACATATCATTTTTGCTTAGGATCGCTTCGCAGTTCAAAGATCAGAGTGTTGTTGACGACTGGGTGGTCGCTTGGCGTCGCTTGGGCCTGCCCGAATGATCGAGGGTCGCCTTGCGGCTATCGCCGAGGCTGAGGAGTTATTGGATCCGAAAACCACGCAGCACCGGGGCCGAGTAGTCGCCGCCGCTTTTCGGCGCTGCTGCGCGACATCGCGTTCCTGGTACGGACGCTGCACTTTGTAGCCACCAGGGCATACCGCCATATCGAGATGGCGCATATTGAACGCGCCCTATTTCTCCAACTCCGCATCGGCGATCGTGTTAAGGGCGATTGACTATGTCTCGGCGGATACAGCGCTCGAACTGTTCCCGGGACGAATCCCGTAGAACAAAGTGTAAAGCACTGGCACGAAACCTAGCGTGAGGACCGTCGCGACTATCAGGCCGAACGCGATGACGCTAGCCATACCGAAGAACAACGCGCCGCCAAACAGGATCAGCGGAATCAATCCCAGCACGGTGGTGAGGGTGGTCATTAAGATTGGCCGCAGTCTGGCGAGGCAAGCTGTGGTGACCGCGTCCAGAGGTTCCCGTCCCTGCGCTTGCTCGATTCCGATTCGATCTATCAGAACAATACCGTTGTTGATGACGATACCGGCCAAGCTGAACAGCCCCAGCATTACCATGAAACCGTAAGACGCTTGCATGACAACAAGACCGAGCACCGCGCCGATGAGTATCAACGGGATGGTAAGCAGGATGATCCCGCCTTTGCGAAACGAATTGAATTGACCGACAAGCAGAATAACGATTCCAGCCAACGCCAGCGGCAGCAGGCCGAACAATTTTCCGTTGGCCTCAGCCTGATCTTCGATTTCACCGCCGATTTCCCAGCGATAGCCGGCCGGCAGGTTGAGCGCGTCAAGCGTTGGCATGACCCGCGCCAGAAGTACGGGCGCAGGAATGTTCGGATTGCGTGCTTGGATCGTCAACGTCCGTACCTGGTTGCGTCTTTTGATGCGGCCGAACTGCCACTCGCCCCTCACTTCAGCGACCTGGGCCAACTGCACAAAGCCTCCGTTGGCGGGCGCGTAGATCTGGGCGCGCTGCAGCCCGGAGAGCGACGTTCTCAAGTTCTCATCACCGCGTAGGACAATCGGCAAAATCGTGTCGCCCTCCCGATAGTCGCTAACGGATAGGCCCGCGAAAGTTGCCTCCAACGCGTTTGCTATGTCGGTCGATGTCACTTCGGCGCGCCGCGCACGAGCCTGATCGACATCGACGATCAACTTAAGGACTTTGTTTTCCCAGTCGTGCTTTATCCCGACCGTTCCGGGAACTGCGTGAAACGCGTGCTCGACCTTCGCTGCGGTCGCCGCCAAGAGGTCGCCGTTCGGGCCGATAAAGCGAATATCGATTTGCCCCGGTTCGCTGGAGCCAAACCACATCCGCTTAGCGTCGGCCCGGGCTGCCGGCAGATTCTCGTCGAGGTAGCGATTGACGCGGTCAATCAGCGGACCGACGTCCGTGGCGCTTACGGTATTTATTAGGACGAACGCGCGATGTGGGTCGGGATCGACCGGTGATAGCGAAAGAAAGAAGCGCGGACCGCCGCTACCGACATAGGCCACATGGCTGGTGATCTCTGGATTTATGTCCTCGTCCGCCAGCCATTGCGTGAGTTTACGAACCCGAGGCTGTACCGCGCGAATGTCCGTGCCGGCTTCGAAATCCAGGTAGACTAAAAATTGATTGCGATCGCCGAGGGGAAAGAACTCGGTCGGCACGGTCCCAAGTACCTGCATCGCACCGATCAACAACAGGACGAGGACGCCGATGAACGCCAGGCGGGCGCGCAGAAGCAGACTGAGTATTCGCCGATACGCACGATACATAAGACCGTCGTAATCCTCGGCCGACTGTTCCGCGTCCTCCGTGATCGCCGGTACCTTCATAAGCCACGTGCACAGCGCCGGCGTTACCGTCATTGATAGCACCCATGACGCGAGCAGGAGCGTGGTGACGACCTGGCTTAAGGAGCGAACGTAGTCACCGACTCCACCTTCGAGCAAAAGCATCGGCAGGAAGGCGAAGATCGTCGTGAGCGACGACACGAGCAGCGGCAGAGCCAAAGTGCGCACCGCCTCGATCGCTGCGCGCTGGCGGTCCACGCCGCGCTCACGTCGAACGCGAATGTCCTCCGCCACGACGATGCCGTTATCCACCAGGAGGCCGAGCGCGATGATCATCGCAGCAATCGACATGCGTTGGAATTCGACCTCCAGCAATCGCATAAAGATGATGCCCAGCAGCATCGTCAGCGGCACGAAAAAGCCGACAATCAAACCAGTCCTAAGACCAAGGAACAGCATCACCACGACAAGCACGATCGCGAGCGTCTGGTACACGTTCGAGACCGCACCCTGTACAGCTTGATCGATCAGCTCGGGCTGAAACGTCGCGTATTCGAGCACATAGCCGATCAGAAGGTCCTGTTCGATCTCGTTCACGAGCGCGGTCAAACGCGCGCCGAACTCGACGTTGTTGGTCCCTTCGACGGTGGAGATCGAGAGGATGATCGCCGGTTGGTCGTTGAAGAACACCGGGAATTCGGGAGGATCCGAGAGCCCGCGCCGCACCTGGACGATCTGGTCGAGTCGCGCAACCTGGTCGGAGTCCGGGATCGAGAAAACGACGTTCCTGATCTCATCGACTGATTCGAAGTTTCCCGAAGGCTCAATCAGCACCGAGCGATCACCGGCTTTGATCTCACCGCCGGGTTCGATGATGTTTTGCTGGGCAAGCTGGCCGAAGATCTCCTGGGGTGAGACACCGAATTGCGCCAGTTTCGCCGCCGACAATTCGAGATAGATGCGCTCCTCCTGAACACCAAAAAGCTCGATGCGTCTTACACCATCGAGGGTGTAGAGCTGATTGCGCACGGCGCGCGCGACACTGCGCATTTCTGCCAGAGTGAACCCGTCCGCCCACAGCGCGATGGTCGCAATGGCGGTCAACCCAACGTCGTCGTTGACCAACGGCCCGACGGTATCCGCCGGTAGCTTGGGACGTACATCGTCCATCTTGTTACGAATCTTCTGAAAGACCGGGTCTAAAACTCCTACCCGACCGTGGATCTCGACATCGATCTGCGTTTCACCGGTTTTCGAGGTCGATTTGATTTCGTCGATCTCCGCAACTTCGCGCAAGGCGGTCTCGATCGGGTCGGTAATCAACTCCTCGACCCTTTCCGCGGTCATGCCAGGCTTGAACGCGGTCACCTTGACGCTACGAATGGTGGTGGTGGGGTCTTCGGAGCTCGGATAGGAAATGAACGTCGTCAGTCCCATCGCGATTATTCCCGCGATCGCAAGAACGGTGACGCGCGAGTTGTTCAGCGCTAGATCGCCGAGGTTCATCACCGGACTCCCTGAAACACCGAACGGCGCTTACTCGCCGGCCAGCTTCACCTTCTGGCCATCACGCAGGAAACTGACACCGGCAGCGGCCAGGATGTCGCCGGCCGTTACGCCCTGGGTGATTTCGATGAGATTGTCGCGGCCATAGCGACCCTTGACCGGGATCCTGGCGACAGTGCCGCTTTGGCGATTGTATTTGAAAACAAACGCGTCGGCATCGCCGTCGGCGGCGGCAACGGCCACCAGAGGAACGAGGTAGCCGCGATCATCTTGGTCGCCTGCCACCACAATCGTTACCTCCGCAGCCATCCCCGGGAGCAGCTGGGATGCGTATTCGATCAACGTTGCTTTGACGAGAACGGCGTTCGCGGCACCCGAGGTCGAGCCGATCTCGGTAACCCGACCGCTACATCCACAGTCGGACACCGTCGAAACCTCGACAGTCACCGGCAGACCGATCGATAAGCGGCCGACAGCCCCGTCGGGGATGGAGAGTTCAACCTCCAGCGCCTTGTCTGAATTTAAGGCGCCTCTAAAAATGCCTTCCGGCGCTCTCAATCGGTTAGAATCGGGGCGACGTGACACGGGGATCAGGGGAACCAGCGATGGGCCAAATGGGCTTTTTTGACATCGCGAATCGGTATGCGGGGCTGGACGCCAAGAACGACCCGCTGGTGAAGATCGACGAGGTTGTTCCGTGGGAAGACTTCCGACCGCGTCTCGAGGCGGCATGGCGCAAGCCGGACGAGGACCGGAAGTCTCCGGCGGGACGCAAGCCGTGGGATGCGCTGGTGATGTTCAAGGCGATCGTTCTCTGCGCGCTTTACAACCTGTCGGACGATCAGGTGGAGTACCAGCTTCGCGACCGCCTCTCGTTCATGCGGTTTCTGGGGTTGGGGCTTGAGGACCGGGTTCCCGACGCCAAGACGGTGTGGCTCTACCGCGAACAAAGACTGGCCCGACAGAACTTCGACGAACGGATCGACTGTCCGCTCTGCAATTGTCCCGTCGAAGGGTGCCGTTAGCCGCGTTTTAGCTAGATCTCGCTCGGCGCTAGCCAGCCGGGACCGCGCCAGGTTCAGACTCCCCTCGGCGGATTCGAACGCGGCAAGCGCCTGATCATAAGCCGCCGGCATCAAATCAACCGCTCAGGAGCGACCGAACGCCAAAATTCGCAACCCAGCCGCGCTCGAACAATTTGCGCTGGCGCTCGAGCTCGAGTTGCTTCTCGGCGAACCCCGCTCCGGCAGTTTGCAAGTCGGACTTTGCAGCCTGAACGTCGATCTCGAATGGCTTGGGATCTAGGGTTGCGAGTGCCTGGCCCTTCTTGACGCGCTGCCCTTGCTTGACCCTGACTTTTTGCACGGTTCCGGAAACCGCAAAACTAAGCGAGGAGGTGCTGGCGGCCGCGATGGTGCCGGAGTATCGGTGGACGGCGCCGCCCGCCGGTTCGCTGACATAACCTCGGCCTGACAACATGCGCCGCCTGGTGCAGTTGGAGCGCCTCGCGGCGGCGGCGCCACCGTGACGGTATTCAGGGCAGGAGTCCGTGCAGGCTCGGCATCAAATCAACCGCCAGCGACCGAACGCCAAAATCCCGAGGCCGGGTGACGTCCGCTGCCCCGGTTCGGGCTCATCTGGGCATTTTTCGAGGTGCCCTTTAGTGAGAACAAAGACTGGGACAGAACTTCGACGAACTCGAGCTTGCAATTGTCCCGTCGAAGGGTCGTTAGCCGCGTTTTAGCTAGATCTCGCTCGGCGCTAGCCAGCCGGGACCGCGCCGGCAGACTCCCCTCGGCGGATTCGAACGCGGCAAGCGCCTGATCATAAGCCTTCGCTCGACAATTTTGGCGCTGCTCAGCTTCTCGGCGAACCCCGCTCGGCATGAAGTCGAATGAACGTCGATCTCGAATGGGGATCTAGGGTTGCGAGTGCCTGGCCCTTCTTGACGCGCTGCCCTTGCTTGACCCTGACTTTTTGCACGGTTCCGGAAACCGCAAAACTAAGCGAGGAGGTGCTGGCGGCCGCGATGGTGCCGGAGTATCGGTGGACGGCGCCGCCCGCCGGTTCGCTGACATAATACGGTTTGATAGCGCGTATTCGCTCTTCATTAACGGAGACTTCTTCTTCGCAGCCGGCGACAGTAATCAGGCAGGGAACGAATAACGATAGAACTATCCAGCGCGAGTGACTCGTCATTACTCCCCCTTCGCACGATTGAGCGTGCTTAGTAGTTTCCCTCAGCGGCTTCTTGAGGATCAAAATATCCATGAAGCCCACATCTAGATTACGACGCGATATGATACGCCAATGGGCGAATAGATGCGGCTTATTTCAGCAAGGCGGTCGGCTTAAGCAATTTTACCAAGAGGTAACGTGATGAAGCTCCACCGAAAATTATTGAGAAATATGCTTCTTATCGGAGCGATGATTGTGACTTCCGTATCGGATGTTTCAGCCGAGCAAAACCGTGCCGGCCCGCGTCTCCCAGGACCGGCAGCCGTTGCTCCGGCTTCGGAGCTCTTCTCCAAAAGCGCGCGCAGGGTCATCATGTCCTGGGTCATCGTCTAGCCCAACCCTAAACCGGAACCGCGATGGCCTCCGCTGTGGATAGCCGGCTTGCCTACGCCAATTACGGCTTATTTCAGCAAGGCGGTCGGCTTAAGCAATTTTACCAAGAGGTAACGTGATGAAGCTCCACCGAAAATTATTGAGAAATATGCTTCTTGTCGGAGCGATGATTGTGACTTCCGTATCGGATGTTTCAGCCGAGCAAAAGCACTCCGGCTTCCTCACGAATTACGAGATGCTCCGTCCCGGCCCGGAGGGAGGCGCCAAAGAGGTTTGGACGAACCCGAAGTTCAAATTTCCCAACCACGTAGGCAGTTATCACAGCTTGCTTATCGAACCTGTAGTGATCTACATCGCCAAGACCTCATCCAATCGAGGGCTCTCGGTCCGCGATCTGCGCCAGTTGGCGAGCGACCTTGAAACCAGGCTCATAGCGGCAGTTGGTGGTCGCTACAAACTGGCGTCTAGCCCGGCTGAGGGAGTGTTGGTCTTGCGAGTCGCGTTAACCGATGTGGAACTGCCGAACCCGGCGCTGGATACGGTGACATCGGTGGTCCCGGTCGCGCGAGTCGTGTCGTTTCTGAAAAAAAAGGTTACCGGGCGTCATAGCTTCGTCGGCTCGGCTTCGATCGAAGGGGTACTCGTCGACGGCGGCACCAATGAGACGCTGATCGCATTCGTCGACACCCGCTCAGGTGACAAGGGGGTTGGTGGCTCAACCGACAAATTCGAAGACGCGCGGGAGGCGTTCAAATGGTGGGGAGACCGTCTACGGACATTTCTAGAGCAAGCGCGTTCGAACTGAATGCAGGTCCATCCGTCTAGGAGTCAACCGTCAAACCTTTGGTTCGCTGCAGGCTAGGCAGGTACCTCCGCCCCCCGTCTGTTCGGAACTTTGGCGAGGAAGAAAAGACCATAGAAGATTGGCACTACGCCTAGAACTCTCCCCGAACGGAGAGGGCTCCCTCACCCCTTTGGGAGACGGGATAGTGCTAGCGAAATTACGTGACACTTTTTGGCGACTCGTCACGGGGCCGGATTGATGAGTGGGTAGCGGGGGTCGTTACCCACGCTCGTCGATGTCCGCTTTCTAGTGGATTACGTCTGGAATCGAGGGGTGTTGGGTCGTCGTGGACGAGCGCCCGTTTCGGCAATTTTTGGACCCGGAGCTGCCATCGCTCCACGATGCATCTGCTGGACTGTGCTACGATTTCGAGGGCATCAGGCTGCAGCGCGAAGGGTTGTCAGTCTATGCCGCAGACGTTGGCTAGAGATGGCGCATAGACCCAGCCATTACGACCTCGATCATTGCAAGAGCGATATCGGTTGCGACCGCCGCTATTGGCGCGATCACGGTGTGGACTCTCAAGTAAGTAATTTGCCCTGCACGGTTGTGCCACCACGAATCTGAGATTGCTGCAGAGGTCGGATGACCGGACGTTCTAACCTGTTCATCAAATGGCTATTACCGATCGTGGGCGCGGCGCTCGCGATCGTCTTCCTTTTCTGGTTTTACCGCGACCTCGACATCGACAAGTTTCTCGCTGCCGTTGCGACCGCTAATTCTGTTTGGCTTGTCACGCTGGCCGTAACCATCCTTCTCGAGCAACTGGTCCGAGGTTGGAAGTGGCGGCAAATTCTCTTTGATTTGAAGTCGGTTTCGAGCATCCGGCTCTTCGGTGCGATTCTCGCCGGCTACGGAGTTGGGGCGCTCATACCGTTTGGCGTCAGTCCCCTGGTGCGCTCGTGGCTCATCGCCCGGCTGGAAGGATTGCGCATGGCCTGTGTGCTCATGACCACGGCTATCGAGCGGTTTTTAGATGGGATCGTTTTCGCGCTCATCGCAGGGCTCGTGGCGCTGTCTGGCGAGATACCGCAGGTCCAGGGAGGTATTAGAACCGGCCTCGCTATCGCCGGGTTGCTGAATCTTGTCTTCTTCTCAGCCCTGATTTGGTCCCTCTTTCTAGGGCGCGCGCCGCTGGGGCGCGACGAGGCCCGCGTGAGCCGTTGGATCGATTGGGTTGCTGTCAAAGGCGGCCGCCGTCTTGACGGTCTTAGGTCGGCGATCCGCGAGGGCATTATCTGGCCGAGGGACAGGGCCCGCCAAGTCGGCGCAATCGCAGCCAGCGTTGTGATGAAAATGATCTCTGTGACTCACTTTCTTTGGACAGGCCTCGCGGTCGGGGTTGTCCTCGCAGGCTGGGACTATCTCTTTCTCATGGTTTTCGCAGGCTTTGCCTTGGTCTTGGCACGCTTTATCCGCGTTCCGGGCGGCTTCGTCATCGGCTCTGCATTTGCGCTCAAGCTGCTCGACGTGCCGGATGAACAAGCGCTCGCGATGATCCTCTTCAACAACGTTTTTTCGATTGTGCTGGTCGTAGGGATCGGGCTCGTCTTTCTGTGGCGAAGTGGTATCGATATCGGCGCGGCGCAAACAAGTCAGGTAGAAATCGATGGCGGCGGCTGAGAGGCCGAGTGGAGGCCGGCCGACCCACGTTCTGGAAAATCGCCGGGGCAGGTGCAGCCTTCCAGGCTGGACAGCTTAGAAAATCTGACAGCAACACCTTTAAGGACGGTCTTCGGGCCGCCCTTCTTCGTCTGAGCGAGTATCAATTGTTGGCTACAAATCGGCCTTTCGGGCTACCCGAAATACGACCGAGACTAGGTGTAAACTTGCCATTCGGTGTTTGGATGTCGGTATAGGGGCCGAAACTAGCCGTTTCTAGCAGGTGTCCAGCAAGGCAATTCGTGACCCATTCGAGACTTTGATTGCCCTCCATATCGCCGGAAGTCGCTAGGCTCTCGCGAGCCTCTCGAACTAGCCTGTTCGAGACATTCAGCGGCAAGAAAGCCAAGATCACCATCGAGGAGTAGCGCGCTACCGCTCCAACACGGTCCGTCCCCGCAGTGCACCTAGCTACCGGCCGCCAGCACTGGCGGTGGTCATTCCCTTGGGCCAAAACCGGTCAGGATTACCAGAATCGACGAGTTGCTCCCGTGGCGTTACGTTTCTACGGAAGCGTAACGTTTGAACCGCGGCACAGACAGGGTGGCGGTGCCAAACGCTTATCATCGCGCTTTGCGCAGTCAACGCATTTACTCGCGGCGCAACCTGGAAAACGATCCCGGCCATTCGGGAGACTAGATGAAGAGAGAAACTGCCATGCCCTTGCGATTGGTACAGATAATTTTTGCGGTGATGTTCGCGGCGTTACCGATCAGCGCGGGCGCGCAAGTAACGATACCTATGGGCGGGGGCGGGGGCGGGGAAAGCGCGGAGAAAATCGAACTGACCAGCCCCGAGGCTATCCGCGAGCTTATTTCGCGGATGTCGGATGCGGAGGTCCGCGGGGTGTTGCTGGAACGTCTTGATGCGGTCGCTGCTGAAGCTGCAAACCGCGAGGCCGCCACAGACGGCGGGCTGCTGGATTTCGCCAATCGCGCGACAGTGGGGGTCTTTAACTCAGTCGTTCACGCGGTCAGCAAAACACCGCTTCTTATCGACTACCAATCAAAGAGTTTTGCGACATTTATCGAGCGCCTCGGCGCATCAGGCATTTTATTCCTCGTCGTTGTCATGGCCGCCGCCATTGCCGCCGGCTTGATTATTGAGCAGTTTTTCTACCGGGTGACTCGACGGTGGACGAATGTTGCGTCGGTTGACGGCGAGCGCTCTCTCCGGGAGACCATCGTCTTCCTCTTCAAACGCTTTCTAAGAGTCCGACTCGAAACTCTATGTTTGATAACAGTACCTTGCGAGCCGCCTTGTGAGGAGTCGGATGTTGGCGACAAGAATCCATGCCTGTGCGGAGGCGATTGATTTCTCCCAATCCTTGGCCAGTCGACGGCATCGGTTGAGCCAGGCGAAGGTCCTCTCGACGACCCATCGTCTGGGCAGGAGCTCGAAGCCCTGGGCGGTGTCTGAGCGCTTGATGATCTCGAGCTTCCAGCGGCCGATGTCCTCAAGGGCGCCCTCGAGTTTCGGTCCCGCGTAGGCGGCGTCGGCGAAGAGGTGACGCAGCCGGGGGAAGCGATGACGGATCGATTTGAGGACCTCGGGCGCGCCGTCGCGGTCCTGGATATCGGCTGCGTGCACGATCAGGCCGACCAGCAGGCCGAGTGTATCGGTGACGATGTGACGCTTGCGGCCCTTGATCTTCTTGCCCGCGTCATAGCCCCGAACACCACCGCTTTCCGTGGTTTTCACGCTCTGGCTGTCGATCACCCCGGCGCTCGGGCCGGCCTCGCGTCCTTCCAGCTCCCGGGCCGCCATGACCAGGTGATGGTTGATGCTCTCCAGCAGGCCGTTGGAGCGCCAGTCGTAGAAATAGCGCTGGACCGTGGAAGGCGGAGGGAAGTCGTTCGGCAACATCGCCCACTGGCAGCCCGTCGAGGCCATGTACATGACCGCATCCATGACATGGCGCAGGTCCGTCGTCCTCGGCCGGCCGATCTTCTTGCGCGGCGGCATGAGCGGCGCGATCAACGCCCACTCTCGATCCGTCAGGTCGCTTGCGTAGCGCCCGCCACGGCGCTCATAATTCGGGCGAGTGATTTCGGTCCACATGTTGTGCCTCCTCGTTTGCTTTGACACAACCGAGTAAGCCACAACCGACTGAAATCACTCAACTAGTTTCGGGTTGGCCTCTTAGCGATATCGCTGGTGTGGTGGTTTTCTACCTGGCAGCCAGCACACTTGGCCCGTTGATCGGCTTCAATCTGGCTCCTGTTATTCTCGGCGAAGACGCGCCGACGATTATGCCGGTCATTGGCGCCTATATCGACGGCATTTGGTTTAACCTGATTATCCTTCCTCGCCTCAGCATAGCGGCGACGCGCTTCCTAATTTCGCCAAGCAAACCGGAATATCGGCTGATCACAACCGATGACTGGTCGGCCAGATTTCTGCACCGACATCAGGCGATTTTTATTTTCCTTGTTGGTTTTTCCGCATGGATCGTCACGTTCAACGACATGAACGGGGTGCCGGTGGGCGAATCCCGATTGGGTTTTTGGCTGAACGTCGTCGTGCACGGGTACTTCGCTACGGTGGTCTGGCGTACCCGCGAAGGGCTTACGACGATGATGCGCGGGGCAGACCCAGATGTCACGCCCGGAGAAGAAAGAGCGGCGTACTACTACCCCTACATCATCGTGGGCATCACCATCGCTGCCTGGTTCATGGTCGAAATCATTGTCACTTATGAACTCTGGAGCCTTCTCGCCGGCGCGCCGCAGGTCAAGATGTTCATCCTGCTGGCCTATGCGCCTGTGATGGATGCGATGGTGCGCGGCCTCGTTCGTCACCTGACGCCGCCGATGACCGGCGAGGGCGTTGTGGCTGAACGCGCCTATATTTCGGCCAAACGAAGCTACATCCGCATAGGCCGGATAATCGCCTTCGCCGCTGTCGTCATGGCGATCGGCCAGATATGGGGCATTGACTTCACCAACCTGGCGACAGCCGGCGTCGGCGCCCAGTTCGCCGGTCGGTTCATTGAGATTCTGGTGGTCATCGCCGTCGGCTATCTGGTTTGGGAGATCGTCTCTCTCTGGATCAACCGCCGTCTGGCCGCCGAGCAAACCGCGGCGGGCTTTGACCTGACCGAAGAAGAGCCCGGTGGTGGCGAAGGAGGCGGCATCGGCGGCTCGCGCCTCTCGACCGTGCTGCCACTGCTCTTGGGGGTCATGAAGGCGGCGATCGCTTTGATTTTCGGCCTGATTGCGCTTGGCAATATCGGCATCGACATTACGCCGCTGCTCGCCGGCGCGGGTATCATCGGTCTCGCCGTCGGGTTCGGCGCGCAGAAGCTGGTTGCCGACGTTGTTTCAGGCATCTTCTTTCTGGTCGACGACGCCTTCCGCACGGGCGAATTTGTCGAAGTCGAAGGCACCATGGGCACGGTTGAGAAAATTTCTATCCGTTCCATGCAGTTGCGCCATCATAAAGGTCCGGTGCACACGATCCCCTATGGCGAGATCCCCAAGATCACCAACTATTCGCGCGACTGGGTGATCATGAAGCTCAAGTTTACAGTCCCCTTCGAGACCGATCCGAACAAGGTGAAGAAACTGTTCAAACAGATCGGCAAGGACATGATGGAGATTCCGGAATTCGCCGAAGACCTTCTACAGCCATTCAAATCGCAGGGAGTCTTCGACTTTGACGATATCGGCATGATCATCCGAGGCAAGTTTATGGCCAGACCCGGCAAGCAGTTCACGATTAGGAAGGAGATTTACAACCGCGTGAAGGCTTCGTTCAACGCCAACGGAATTGAATTCGCTCGCCGCGAGGTTCGCGTCGCAATTCCCGGCCTGGAAGGCGCCGAGCACCTGACAGAAGAGCAAAAGCTTCAGATTGCCGGCGCAGCGACCTCAGTTGCGCAAAACCTTGAGGCACCGGCGGAAGACCCAAAATAGTCGGGCCCGCTTGCATAAAGCGGTAGGGAGGCTGAATGTCGTGTCGTGGCTACGGACACCCCTTCGGCTTACGCCGAACCACGTCCGAAGCTACGTGTAGACTTGCCATTCGGTATGAAATGTCGGTTTAGGTGCTGTGACCACAACCGGATCGACGCAATACAGGCATTAAATCTTTCGGCCGGCATTTCGAACCCCAACGCGAGGCCGTTCGTTTCATCAGCCACGCTGGGATTCCGCCATCAGCTTGCCTCGCGAGCGTCCAATCAAAGTTCAGATACCCAATTTTGCGGAGGAAACCGCACCGACTAGGCTGGTTCGGATAGCGCCGCAATTTCCCGAGTGATCTGTTCTTGTCTTGCGATCGCGTCGCCGCCGTTGTTGCGTTTGATGATGTCGGCAACTTTCAGGGAAACTTCCCACAGGAGTTTGTCATCGTCCACGCTGGGACGTTGCGGAATTCTGACGACGCTATCGTTGCCGTAGGTCGGAATCGCGCGCCCACTGGCCAACGCTCGAACGCAACGGGGCTCTTCGCCATCGCCAACCGCCTGCTGACCCTCGCGGATCATTCGCCGCATCATCGCGATGCCCCGATCAGAACCCTGCAAGTGCTCAAGCGCGTGCAAAGCGATCGGTCGCTGTGAGACCTGAGCATCGTAATCGCCGGGAACGCGTTGACGTTCCGCATAAGAGCGCTCGCCGGTTTGGCCGATCAAATCAACACGGTCTTTGCCAATCTGCTCCCGCTTGCCGATTCCATCGGGGTCGGTCTGCTCGTTGAACAGCCGGAATCCGATCGCGAGGCAACTGTCGTCGTCGACCGGCACGCACCAGCGTATCATGCTGCCGCGAGCGAAATGCTTTTCGGCGTAGCCGCCTTCCCAAATGAACGCGGCTCGCAAGATGTTCGGTAACACAACATCGTTCATCCTAACCCAGATGTTGTCGTCGACTCGGCGCGGCGTGATGTAGTACATGCCGATATCAGATTCGTAGAATTCCAGCATCGGTAGATCGCCGAATGAATCCGAGAACTGGGTACCGGCAATACGGGTATGGAGAAAAACCCCGTGGATCGGGTCCATGATGTTCTCAAAGACTTGGATCCAATTGCAGGGCGTGAAAATAGAGTAAGGCACCAATTCCTGGTCGGGCAGCGCCATCACGTCGTAGATCGGAAATTCGGGCTGGTGTTCCGGCGGTCCCATATAGGTAAAAATCAATCCCCGGTATTCGCGAACGGGATAAGCGCCGTGGCAAACGCGATCCTTCAAATTGCTGGTGGGGTCGTTGGGGGTTTCGAGGATTGTCCCGGCCACATCATAAAGCCAACCGTGATAGCAGCAGCGAATCCCGCGTTCCTCGATCGAACCGAACTCAAGCGATGTGCCGCGGTGACTACAGTGCGGCTCGAGGCAACCGATGCGACCGGCACCGTCTTGGAACAACACCAGGTCTTCGCCCATGATGCGGATCTTCAGCGGTAGATCGCCGAGTTCATCGGTCATGGCGATCGGTTGCCAGAACCGGCGCAGATACTCTCCGCCCGACGTATCGGGTCCGACGTGGGTTAATACGGCGTCTTCCTTTGGCAGCCGGCGACGGTGGTATTGGCTGTAGGGCTCTTTTAGGCTGCTCGGCCGATTCATCGTGACGTCGTTCACAGTGCATCCCTCCACACCATTGGACGACCAATATTATCACATTGTAGAACGATGATTATGGAGGGACACCTCGAAACCGGCGCGCTTTCTACACCGGGTTCGGTAGAATCTAGTCTTTAATACTGAAGACGGGCGTCATCATCCCTGCGAGCAGACTGCGCGGGCGGGTAGTCCTAGGCGGATGACCTGTGCGTCACCTCACGCTCGATTTCTTCCTTGGCGGCCAAAGCGGCGGCACCGATCAAGTTCGCGACAAACGGGAGGTTAGAGCGTTTTGCCTCTTGCTCAAGATAAGCAAGGCATTCACGGATCGCATTAGCCGCGTCGCGCTTTGCTCGAAGTTGGCGAATCGCACCATTGAGGATAATCGTCTGTCCCATCATGCGGCCCTCCTAAGTGGTCTGAGATCAGCGGCATCAAGCACCGGCTGCCGAATCCCCGATCTACGCCGCAAGATTTGCAACGCTTCGAAAGAGACGTCGGTTTGCTCTCCAACGATGCGGCAATCGCCAAAGCTTAGTGGGTGACCGAGGCGCCGGAGTTTCCAGCCGGCAAGTGACAGCAACCGCTCAAGCCGCTGATCGGATACCGAGACCATCGATGTCAGATCCATGGCCAAGGCGAACTCCATGATGCCGCAAAAAAGAGTTCCAGCGACCCGGCGGCAGCCACCAGCGGATGCCACTCTCTCTTTGCGGTGGTCAATCGCGAGGCGACTCGCTTCCCAGATCCGATCATCGTGGGGAAGTTCACCCGCAACCAACTCCGGAAATACGTCGCACAGCAGATTTGACCCAGCCTGTGTAAAAACGTTGGTGTTGTTATGATTCTCCCGTCGTTTGGCGGGAGTATTTGATGAAGCGTTTCGTTGCGGGTGTGGACCGGGGTCAGTCGACGCTGTTCCCCGAGTGTCTTGAGGACTGGATCGACGAAGGCAACCCGGTTCGGGTGATCGATGTCTTTGTCGAGGAACTGGATCTGGGTGGGCTTGGTTTTGGCGGTATCGATCCAGCGGCCACGGGCCGTCCGTCCTATCACCCATCGGTTCTGTTGAAGCTGTACATCTACGGTTATCTTAATCGGGTTCAATCGAGCCGGCGTCTCGAACGCGAAGCCGGGCGCAATGTGGAGGTCATGTGGCTGACCGGCCGCCTGGTGCCGGATCACAAGACGATCGCTGACTTCCGCAAGGACAACGGCGCTGCCATCGGCAAAGTCTGTGCCCGGTTCGTCGAGCTTTGCCGGAGGATCGGTCTACTGACAACGGCCAGCGTTGCGATTGACGGTAGCAAGTTCAAAGCGGTCAACAACCGCGACCGGAACTTCACCCGCGCCAAGATGGATCGGCGCAAGGCGCAGATCGAAGAGAGCGTGTCGCGCTATCTCCATCAGCTCGACAGCGCCGACCGCCAGGAGCCGTCGGAAGCGCTTGCGATGAAAGTAACCCGACTGAAAGAGAAGATCGCGCGTCTTCATCTGGAGATGCAACGGCTTACGGCCCTCGACGCCCGTATGCGCGCGACACCCGATCATCAGATCTCCTTGACCGATCCCGACGCTCGCTCCATGGCTACCAGCGGTCGCGGTTCCGGTGTGGTTGGCTATAACGTGCAGGCCGCGGTCGATACGTCGAACCACCTGATCGTCACACACAAGGTGACCAACGTTGGCAATGACAGAGCGCAACTCTCTCCCATGGCGGAGCAGACCAAGGCCGCTCTGAACGTCGATAAACTCGAGGTGGTCGCCGATCGCGGCTACTTCAGTAGCAATCAGATCCTGGCATGTGATCAGGCCGGCATCACAGTCACGCTCCCCAAACCGCTAACCTCGGGCATCAAAGCCAAAGGGAAGTTCGGCAAGCAGGACTTCCGCTATGTGAAGGATGAGGACGTGTACGTCTGTCCAGCCGGCGAGCGCTTGGTCTACCGCTTCACCAGAGAGGAGCACGGGCTGTCCCTACGTCGCTACTGGACCAATGTCTGCCAGAACTGCGCCATTAAGGCTCAGTGCACCACCGCCAAAGAGCGCCGAATTACCCGCTGGGAGCATGAGCACGTTCTGGAAGAGGTCCAGCACCGGCTCGACGCGCATCCGGAAAAGATGCGCCAGCGGCGCGAAACGGTCGAACACCCCTTCGGCACCATCAAAGCCCGAATGGGTGCCACCCACTTCCTGGTGAAGACGCTGCCGCGGGTCAGAACCGAAATGGCGCTGCACGTACTCGCTTACAATCTGACGCGAGTCATGAACGTTCTCGGCGCCGGACCCCTGATGGCAGCTATGCGGGCATAGTGTAAGGGCCCGCTACCGCCGCGACGCCCTCGCGAGATCCAGTCGTGGCGGTGAAACAGCCTAATCCGCCCCTACGACAAGCTAAAACCGAAAAAAGGGACGAGGCCCGAACAGCACCGCTAACCCTCACCGCATCGCTAATCCGGCGAACGTTTTTACACGCCCAAGACCCAGAGGTTGGCAAGAATCGGCAACTAGCGACGACCTCCCCCTCCAAATTTCTTAAAAAGAGGTAGTAGGCATGTTGGTGGTCGAATTGATCTCGCTCGAGACCGCCAACGCTGGGTATGTCCCAACCCAAGCGCTCGACAAAGACGTGATGGCGGAGGCGGTGCATCGATTCAAGACAGCCAGGGAATCGGTGTGCGGATTCCAACGTCATTACATCGATCATCGCCGCAACTCCTCCCGATTTCGCGATCGGAATTACAGCCGCCTGAGACGATCTCGTGATGCTGTAAATACTTACAGGGAAGTTTTGACGACGGCTAGAATACTATTTTAGGTAGAAAAAGATAATTCTAATATATATTTCTAGTAGTCAATTAGTCCCAACATGATCGCCTGAACAACGGCATGTGAGCGACTATACACGCCTAATTTTTTCTTCGCGTTCTCGACATGAAAAATCACGGTGCGTTCGGCGATCCCCAAGATCATCGATATGTCCCAGGTCGTTTTACCCTTGGAGACCCAATTTAGACACTCGCGCTCCCGATCGGTGAGGTGGGGGACGGCGACCGGGGCATGCTTGTTGAGCAAAATCGCGCCGGTGTGGTTGTGGTAGTAGAGGGCGAGAAGGTGGATCAGGTGTTTGTAACGCGAGGTGGTGTCACCGGCGGCTTTTACAGATCCGTCGGCGACCATGCTCATGCTTGCAAACTCGCCGCTCGGTCCATGAATCGGCACGCTCATGCCATTGGCGATGCCGTAGTCGTCGGCCTCACTGAACAATTTCACCTGCTTTTTAGATAGAGAATCGGGCAGCGTGATGTCGGTCCAACTAAACGGCACGACACTCTTGGGTCCCTGGGACAGGATCGGATCGACGTGAACGTATCCCTCACTTATGTAGTGGGAAACCCACTGATCCGGATACGTGGTTACAACGTAGGGTAGGCGATTGCCCAGTCCGGGAACTCTGACGATGTGATACGTGAAGTAACGAAACCCGAGCCGCCCAACTGTTAACTCGAAAATACTTCTCAGCTCATCAATTTCGTCGACGTTTCTTATTTTTTCGACAAAGTCACCGATTATTTGGTCGATGACGGCATCCATCAGCTTGGACTTGCTCTATTCCTCCGTGCTTGCAGGGTGCACTCGCCTCAAGTCGGCAGATTTTCGCGTACCCCACAACACGAAATAGCCATGCAGGGGCGACTACACGTAAAAATAGTATCAGATACTAAGGCCTTTTCCTAGGTTGCTACTGAGATGCGCTGATACTGATAACGTGTTGCCCGGAGTGGTTGGTACAGCATATCGGGTGTGAACCTGGCACACACGATCACCACCACGCGACTCCCTGTCTCAACGTATTCTCAATCAAGAGAACCGGAGTACGAATTGCTCGTTTGGATCGGCCTGCATCAACCGGCCGTCAAGGCAACATGATACGTAGCTATGGGCTTCAATCAGCTAGCTGATATCGCCGAGGTCGGCGACCGCCTCGACCTCAACCAACCACTCAGGGCTTGCAAGACCGGAAACGATCACGCCGGTTGATGCCGGCGGTGGTCCTGTAAAGAAACGGGTTCGGGCGTCGCGATAAGCATGGAGATAGCGGGCGTCGGTGAGGTAGATACTAAGTTTGACGATATCGCTCATCGTGCCTCCGGCCTCGGAAAGAATCGATTGGATATTCTCAAATACCTGCTGCGCCTGCCGTTCGCAGTCGCCGAGACCAACTGATTCATCATCGACATTTTTTGCGACCTGCCCAGAAATAAAGAGCAGTCCGGCGTGGGTTAGAACGCCGTGGGTATAGGCAGGGTTGTTATGGAGAGTATTCGGTTGGATGTACCGTTTTGCCGCCATACGACTATCCTCCAATCACTTAACGTGGAAACCGCGAAGTTTGTCCGGTCCGGCGCCTCGGAGCAATAAACAACCGCGGGTTTACCCGTATTTGCGTCGATTTCGCCTTGACGGTTGAGCCCACCAACGCAGAATGTTCGTGCGCTACGTTATGGGGGAGAATCAGCTTTGAATAGTTTTGGTCGTCGCTGGCTAACGACCAGCGTCGTTATTGTTGCTGCCGTCACACTGTCGGCGGGTGACGCGCTTTCGCGCGCGGGATACTCGGTGTCACAAGAGAGTGTGAGCGGCGCCGGCGTCGCCTATTCAGGCGGGACGGCGGCCGGGACCGATGCCAGCACAATCTGGTCGAACCCGGCGGCAATGACGTTGTTCAATCGCAGCCAAATCGTGTTCGGCGCTCACTTCCTATCTCCCGACGTTGACTACGACGAAATAAATTCGACCTTGGGCGACAACGTAACGCGCCTCACCGGTGGAGAAGGCGGGCAGGGTGGCGTCGACGTCGGCATTCCCCACCTCTATGGTTTGTGGAACTACGCGCCCAAGCTCAAATTTGGTATCGGCATCAACACGCCGTACGGCCTGCGGACGGACTACAACGTCGGCTGGTTTGGCCGCTACAACGAACTGACCACGGCGCTGACGACGTTCAACGTTAATCCGGCACTGGGTTATCGCGTAACCAACAGGATTTCGATCGGCGGCGGCCTCAACCTCTCATATGCCCGCGCGCGCCTCACCAAAGCCATTGATTTCGGTTCGGTTTGCGTTGCCGGGTTGGGTGCGCCTGCATGTGCAGGCCTTGGACTTGCGCCCAAGCAAAATGATGGCATTGGAGAGTTTCGCGGATCCGATATCGCCTGGGGCTACAATTTAGGGGTGCTCTATGAGTGGAGCCCGCGCACCCGATTCGGCGCGAGCTTTCGCTCCAAGCAAGAGTACGACTTTGACGGTGACGGCGTTTTCGGCGTCCCGGTGGCGGCGCAGGCAATCCTTGCGCCGGGGCAGTTTGTTGGCCAGCGGGCGACGGCCAAAGTGCCGATCCCGCCTTCTGCGTCGGTAAGCGCATATCACGAAGTGAACGATCGCTGGGCGGTGATGGGGGATCTCACTTGGACTGGCTGGAGTACATTCGAGGAGTTCCGCGTCAATTTCGCCTTTCCCTCGCAGCCCGCGGACGTGCTTCGTACGGAGTGGAACAATGTCTTTCGCTTGTCCGGCGGCGCCACCTACGCGTGGAACGAGCGGCTTACCCTACGTAGCGGCTTGGCATTCGACGAAAGCCCAATTTCAACGGCGTTTCGTGGGCCAGGGGTTCCCGATTCTGATCGGATCGTCGTCGCGCTAGGTGCCGGCTACAAGTTGCGGGACAATTTGACGATCGATGCGGGCTATCAACATCTCTTTTTTCGGGACGGATTTACCAACCGAATAAGTGGTACAGGCTCAGTTACGCGCGGGGGTGTTTAAGATCGACGTCGATTTGATCGCGGTTGGCGCGACCTGGTCGTTCTAAAGCATTTCAGGATTGCGTCGACTTGGCCACCCCCACGAAGGCGTGCTTACGCCGCGCCATTTGGCACGACGGTTACGCTTCGAACCCCCGGCCCAACCACCCCAAGGGTACCCCCAGCGTATTCGAAAGAGGGGGTGGTTGGGCCGGGGGAGTGGGATGGGTCGAGCCAATCCTGAAATGCTTTAAACGAGGCTAACGAGCCGCGGCGCATTAGCGCGTCGCCCGACTACTTGGTGGTCATCACCCAAACGCCGTCCCATGTATCGTCGGGCGGGTCCTCGATGTAGTGCTCGGTCCGCTCGGCGTAGATGCGCGTCGGTTTGTCGCCAGGATGGTAGGTAAGTCCTTCGCGAAAACAATCTAACGCGCCCTTGAAATCTCGCTCGCGGTAGAGCGTCACGCCAGCCTCGTAGGCCTGGACGGTTTTCCCCAGGTTCGGGAAGCTGTCCTCGGTGAAGTGGTCAAGCGCTTCGTAGATCGCAACCGGCTCGTTTTTACCCTTCACCTGAAGGCGATCAATCTCACGAGTAAGATGGCCGTTCGTGAGCTGGTTCTTGGTGTATTCACTGATCAGGATATTGCACCCATAGAATTTGGTGGCACCTTCGAGACGGGCCCCGAGGTTCACCGAATCTCCGATCACTGTGTACTCCATCCGCTTGGTTGAGCCGATATTGCCAACGATGACCTCACCGGTACTAATGCCGACCCCAATTCGAATGAGGTCTTTACCCTCGATCGTGCGGCGCCTGTTGAGTTCTGAAAGGGCGGTGAACATTTCGTTAGACGTCGTAACCGCATCATCGGCGTCGTGTTCGCCGTTAAACGGTACGCCGAACAAGGCCATGATGGCGTCGCCGATGAATTTATCGAGGACGCCATGGTGTCGGAAAATGACGTCCACCATCTCCTCGAAATATTCGTTGAGCATCGAGACCGTTTCGCGGGCGCCGAGCGCTTCGGAGATTGTGGTGAAACCACGAACATCAGAGAATAAAATCGATACATTCTGGTTTTTGCCGCCCAGAACCGATTCACCTTCGGCAAGCAACTGCTCGGCGACCTCCGCCGACATGTATCTCGCCATCGTGCTTTTGACGCGCTTCTCGCTGGTGATGTCTTCCAGCACGATCATTGAACCGATGTTTTCCTCATTAACGTCGATCAGGGGATTGACCGCGAGATTGACTGACGCGGGCTCCCCCTCTGCGAGTTCAAGCTCCATCTCGACGGCGATTTCGCGCTGTTGGGTGCGGTTGACGCGTCGCACGTTATTGAGCACCCAGTGATTGGCGCCGGTAAACAGCTCGTCCGCAGGCTGGTTGACGACGCGGGACCGATCCATCCGGATGATGCCAAGGGCCGCATCATTGGCAGTGAGTATCTTGTTGTCGGTATCGAGCGTAATGATGCCGTCGCTGGTACTGCGAAGGATGCCGTCGTTGTAGTTCTTTTCGTTGAGTACATCTTCGAATAATTGGGCGTTCTCGAGCGCGACAGCAATTTGCGCGGTGAACGCGCCGAGGCGGGATTCGTCCTTGCGCTGGAAGCGGCCGCCGTGTTTGTTGAGGACCTGGGTTACGCCGATGCAATCACCCGATTTGTTGATGATCGGCATCGCCAGGATGCTTTTCGTTCGATAGCCGGTGGATTGGTCGACTTCGCGATTGAAGCGGTGGTCGTTGTACGGTTCGTCGATGTTTTCGATTTCTTGGGATTGAAACACGGCACCGGCGATTCCAGCATCGGAGGAAATGCGGATTTCATGAATCTCCAAACCGCCGGCGATGCGCGAAAACAACTCGCCGGTTTTCTTATCGAAAAGGAACAGAGTGCTGCGATCGGCATCGAGCAATTCGGTCGTCGCCCCCATGATGCGGCCGAGCAGTACGTCGAGGTTCAACTCGCCGGCGAGATCGTGTGAGAGTTCGAGTATCTGCACTTCTTCGCGCAGGCTGGAGACCATCAAGTTGAAACCGCGGAACAGCTCCGCGTATTCGTCGGTTCCGGTGATCCTAAGGTCATTGCCGAGGTCGCCATTCTCGACCGCTTGCATGGCTCGAACCAGCTGCGAAGCCGAGCGCGACACTTCCGATGCGGTTAGCGCCGACATGGCCAGCGCACCGCCCATGCAGACAATGACAACGCCGACCACCCACGTTAGCAGTGGCGTTAATTGCGCGAGCGTAATGTCGAAGCCAATCCCGGCGAGGAGAATATTGACTTTGAAAGGGATCGATGCAGCGAAGAAAAGAAGCGGCAGCGCAGTGATGAATACCGACAGATAGAGCAATTTGTTGCGGAGCTTGATCGAGATCAGAGCCCTCTGATGCTCGGGCTCGATCCTTTCGCAGTGAACCCACAACCTTTCGACGATGGGAACGACGTATTTCGCGATCGCAAAAAACTCGAAAATCGCATGCGCCGGGGCCGCGAAGAAAAAGATCGTCAGCATAAATCCGAAGATCTGCCAATCGAGATACCCCGCGTCGAAAATCCAATTGTTCATCACCAGCGAGAAAGCGAGGGTTAAACTCGCGGCTGGACCATGAAACAGGGTGACCCTGAGAAACGAGTAGAACGGCAAATTGAGCGTGCGTACAATCGCTGCCGAGGCATCCTCGTTGGTCGGTTTTTGGCCGGCGTCAAGCGCGCGAAGGGCTTTGCCGATCGGCGCATAGTGGCGCCCGATCATGTAAATGTCGGGGACGATGTAGCAAACCATTACAGCAGGGGTTACGAAGACTAACAGGAGCCATTGGTAGGCGTTGTATTCAAGGCCGACGAAAACCAAGAAGAAGGTAACCGCGACGGCCGCGCACGAGCCCCAGATATAGATCCAGATAAACAGCCGATGGGTCTGCCGTGCGGTACGGAACGGCGCCTCCGTATCCCCGGCAATTGGGCCAGTCGAATCGTTGGGAACGGCAACCATATTCAACGCGTGTTTCGCTCCGTCATCGCACGGCTATGCTAGCCGTTCGCATCCGCCGGCAATGGATGCCGGGCAGACAGGTCGCAACACCACCGCGTTCTAAAATCGACACGTGCACAATTCCGTGCGTCGCAAGTCCCACGCGGGCTGCGACCCGGCTCTGCCGATTCCTGTCCCAATCGTCGGTGCAATTGGCGCACCATTTTTATGACCTAGAACATATAGCGCACGAAAGCGTTTGCATCTAGTCCGCTTGGAATCAGATTTGGTCCACAAAACGGTCGAAAGCAACAGATTTTATCAACGCATAAACCGGTTTTTTGGGTGCAAGCGCCAAGTCGGCCGCAGATTTTCGGGTAACACGAGCCCATAGCGGTTTACCCACGTCGACCAAAACATCGACGTGAGGTCCATTCCCCGATGCCAGTTCGATGATCCTGCCGGAAAGAACGTTGAGCGTACTGATATCGCGGGGTTTTTCCAAAGCTAGCGTGACATCGCGGGCACGGACCCGGATCCGCAGACGTGCGCCTGGGCGAATATCGAGGCGCGACACGACCAATTCACCGCCGTCAAAGTTGAGCTTGGTTAAGCCGAACGTGTCGTCGTGGGACGCGACCGAGACACCAAACACGGCGCCGGCATCGATACCGCCGGTGAGCCCGCCAAGATCAAGCCGGCTGAGCGTATCTTCGAGACCGCCGCTCGCCGCCGTTCGACCCTGATCGAGCAAAACAACGGTGTCGGCGAGGCGGATGAGCTCATCCTGATCGTGGGTAACGTAAACAATGGGAATCGCCAGTTCGTCACGTACGCGTTCGATGAATGGGATGATATCGCGACGTCGCGGGAGGTCGAGATTGGCGAGCGGCTCATCGAGCAGCAATAAGTTCGGCGATGTAAGCAGTGCGCGCCCAATTGCGACGCGTTGACGTTCGCCTCCCGATAATCCGGCGACCCGCCGTGTGAGCAATTCGTTCAATCCAAGCAGGTTTACGACCTGGTCGAGCGTAATGCGTCGTTGCGTACGTCGGCGCCGTCCGTAGCCGTAGGTCAGGTTTTTTGCGACGCGAAAATGTGGGAACAATCGACCATCTTGGAAGACGTATCCGATTGCCCGCTGATCGGGTCGCAGGTTGATGCCTGATTGCGTGTCGAGCAGGACACGGCCCGATACCACGATGCGGCCTTCGGCCGGAGTGGTTAGGCCGCTGAGGATGTTCACGAGCGTGGTCTTGCCGGCGCCCGACACGCCAAAAACCACTGTGATTCCCACTGATTCGGCAGCAAACGACGCATCGAGTTGGAAGCCCGGAATGGTGTGTCTTACGGCTACCTCAAGCATGCTATGCCTCAAGTTGCCGTCGCACCCGTCGCGCAATCATCTCCGACGCGATGAGAGCGGCGATGGCGAGTGTGAGTGAAATGACGACCAAGCGGATAGCGCTGTCTTCACCGCCAGGCGTTTGGGTGAAGGTAAACAGGGCGAGCGGAAGCGTCCTGGTTTCGCCGGGAATGTTGGAAACGAACGTGATGGTGGCACCGAATTCACCCAATGCGCGGGCAAACGCGAGCACGATGCCCGCGAGGATCCCAGGCAAAGCCAGGGGCAGCGTTATCGTAAAGAAAACGTCAATTCGCGATGCGCCGAGAGTGTGGGCCGCAACCTCAAGGCGCTGATCAATTGCCTCGAAAGACAGACGAATCGCACGCACCATGAGCGGGAACGACATAACACCGGCCGCTATTGCCGCACCACGCCAAGTGAATATCAACGAGAGACCAAAGGTGTCGTATAGCCAACCACCAATGAAGCCCTCGCGGCCCAAGCTAATCAGGAGGATGTAGCCGACGACAACGGGCGGGACTACCAACGGAAGATGGACCAAGCTGTCGAACAAAGCTTTGCCAAAAAATGTCCGCCGCGCCAGAACCCACGCTGCTCCTATAGCGAAGGGGAGGCCGACCAATACACTCCAGAACGCAACCCGCAACGACAGGGCGAGCGCCTCGACTTCGATAGGACTTAGCCACATAGACATCGTCTCGTTCACTAATCTACGAGCAATCTGAAGCCGTGTTGATCGAATACACCGCGTGCCTGCTGCGAGACGAGGAAATTTGCAAAGGTTAGCGCGGCCGTGGTTTTTGGCCCCCCGACCAAGGCAAGCGGATAAGTAATGGGGGGATGGGTATCGGCGGGAAAAACATCAACAACCCTAAGGCTGGCGTCGTTAACAACATCGGACGTATAGCCGACGCCGAGTGAGGTCTCGCCGCGGGCAATCAGCAAGACTGCGGCGCGAACATTGGCCGTTCGTGCGAGCTTAGTGCGAACGCTGTGCCAAACGCCGAGCTTCTCTAGCGCCGTTTTGGCATAAATTCCGGCTGGCACATGGTCGGGGTCCGCAAGCGAGAGGCGACGGTCCCCCAGGGCATCGGCGAGCGCAAATCCACGCGAAATCTTGAGGTCAACGGGGTTGTCTGAGGCTGAAATTAGCGCCAGTCGGTTTCCCAGGAGGTTAACGCGGCTCCGATGTACGATGGCTCTTTTTTGGGCCAGATAATCCATCCATTGAGCGTTCGCCGAGAGGAAGATATCGGCGGGAGCTCCATTGGCGATCTGGACGGCGAGGGTTGAGCTCGCAGCGAGCGAGATACGCACGGTGTGCGGGTTTTGTGCTTCGTAGAGTTCAACGATGTGCGTAACCGCACGGCCCGTACTTGCGGCAGCGAAGAACAACAAACTCTCGGAACGCACGTTCTGGGCGAGAGCGAGTGTCGCAAAAACGATCGTCAAGATTGCGTACACATTGCGGCCCGTACGACGGGGTCGACCGCGCTGATCGATGAGCGTGGAACCGTTATGCATGGCTGTTCATAACGGTGGGCTTATAGCAAATGTTCTCCGACTTCGGTAGACCGCCGCTAGCGATCCCACGATGACCCATGTTTAATGGTTGACGGCCGAGTAGGGGTGAATCCGTGCTCATAGAGCCGGTAGGCAAGTATGATTCGGGCCGAGGAGATTGACCATGCGCTACGTACTGCGCGATGAAGACGGTGAAATATTGGCGGTCTATGCTGATCCCCAGCCTGGAACAGAACCGATTCCGATAGATGATCCGGAACTTCTCGCGTTTGCTAGCGGTTCTGATTCCGAATCAGCCATGCGGTCCTATCTTGCTAATAGCGACGATGAATTGCTTCGTATTGTCGAGGATCTGATCACTGTTCTGATCGACCAAAACGTCATTTTGCTGACTGATTTCCCCTCCGGCGCGCAGCGGAAATTGCTCCGCCGCCAAAGCATCCGCGAGAAACTACAGACTGTTTGAAACATTCGAATCTTGGTTCAACGACAGTGCCCGGTTAAGCACTCGCGCGCGTGCCTCACGTTCATCTTCGGCTTCCGACAAAACCCAATCTCGAAAGGCTTTGATGCGAGGACTCTCGGCGCGGTTGATCGCAGCGACGATGTAATAGGCGGGCACGAGCGGAAGGTCGAGCGCGAACGGCAGGACCAATCGACCCGACTCAACATCGTTGGTCACCAGTGAGATACGGCTGAGTGCTACCCCGGTTCCGGCGATGGCGGCATCGATCGCGTGGTCCGAGTAGGAGAAGCGCAATCCGTGGCTGGAATCGATGTGATCGTATCCCGCCGCTTTTAGCCACATCTTCCAGTCGGGCAGCGTATCACCCAACTTGATAAGCGTGTCGTCGTGAAGCAGGACGTGGTGGCGCAGGTCGTCCGGCGTGCGTAGTGGGTGTTCTCCCTCAAACAGACGCGGGCTACACATCGGTACCGCTGCTTCATCAAATATCTTGTCGACTTGAAGGCCTGGATACCTGCCAAATCCAAAACGAATTCCGATGTCGAACCCGTCACTCGGAATATCGGCAAGTTCCATGCTGGCGGAGATTCGTACGTCGATGTCCGGGCGAAGGCGGTAGAAACGCTCCAACCGCGGTACCAGCCATTTGGCAGCAAATGAGGGCGTCACGCTGGCATTGAGAATGCCGGACTCTTCATTGGCCCGCGTTTTTTCTACCGCTCCGACGAGCCGATCAAAACCCTCACGTATGCCTGGTAGCAATTGTTCACCGGCCGCGGTCAATTGGACCTGGCGGCCTTGGCGCCGGAACAATTCTACGCCAAGAAATTCTTCCAGCCCTTTGATCTGATGGCTAATCGCGGCCGGAGTGACCCCCATTTCAGCGGCAGCTTTACTGAAGCTGAGCTGCCGGCCAGCAACTGCGAACGTGCGCAGGCTATTGAGTGGAGGCAATCTTTCCATAGATTAGAAAATCTAACAAACTGCGTGAGAACTATTCATTTGTATTGGAGCTCAACATTCTACGCCAAGAAATTCTTCAAAATAGGAAATGGAGCTGACCACTTCAAATGAAGATTAGAAAATTTCTCATAGTATTAGTGCTCAAAATAGGAAATGGAGCACCACTTCAAATGAATATTTCTCATAGGTGAAATTGTGGAACCGTTCGAGCGATATGTCCAGCAAGAGCTGAACTACTATTTAGAGCGCGCCCACGTAGAGCGCTCGCAGGCATTCTTCGCGCTGGCGCGGACGATTGGCAGGGGCGGGCGTGGATTGGCGAAATTCGCAGAGGATCTTGTCCGCCAGCTCAGAACCCGATTGGCGCGATCGAACGAGCGGCGGCGGAACATTGCTGCCCTGGCTCAATTGGATCGAAAGACGTTGCGCGATATCGGTCTGCTGCCCAATAACATCGGCGCGGCGGTTACCGATAGAACTTTGATCGTAGACGTTGAGCGTGAATCTGTGCTGTCGGTCGTGGAGTCTGCGGCTGCGAACGATGACCGTCCGAGGCCACAATTGAGGGCGGCGAACTAAGGGCCCTAAAGGGCCTAGTTGTGGAGTCTCATGAGGTTATTGACATCCAAGCCTGATCGGCTGATGGGTTGATTTCCATTTATCCCGGCATGAGGTCTGTGCCAATTGTAGTGGTGTAGCCAGATGGGGAGCTCACGTGCTCTGTGCTGTGAGCTTTCATAGGCTTGAGCGTAGGCCCATTCGCGCAGAGAAGATTGGATAAAGCGCTCGGCCTTGCCGTTGGTTTTGGGTGTATAGGGTTTGGTGCGGATGTGTTTGAGCCCGAGGTTTTTGCAGGCGTCTGTGAAGGCCAATGACCTGTAGCACGATCCATTGTCGGTCATGACCCGTTCGACGGTGATATTGAAGCGCCGGTACCAAGCGAGGGCGGCCATCAAGAAGGCGACGGCGCTGTCTTTTTTCTCGTTTGGCATGATGTCTGCGAAGCCGAGGCGGGAGTGGTCGTCGATGCAGACGTGGACGTATTCCCAGCCCCTGTTGGGTCCGGTTCTTGGGCCGGTTCGATCACCGGTTATGCGGTGCCCGACCTGGTTGAAGCGGCCGAGTTTTTTGATATCGATGTGGATCATCTCGCCGGGCTTGGCGCGTTCGTAGCGGCGTACCGGTTGGGCGGGGTCGAGGTCGCGCCAGCGGTTGAGGTGGTGTCGGGTCAGGATCCGTCCCACCGTGGCTTTGGAAACACCAACTTCGGCGGCGATGCGGTGATAGATGCGCCGTTGCTTGCGCAGGGCAATCACCTTCGCCTCAAGCTCACCAGGTGTTCTATGCGGGCTGGTCATTGGCCTTGAGGAGCGGTCGACAAGCCCGCCAAAGCCTTCCGCGCGATAGCGCCGCCACCATTTGTAGACCGTACTGGTACTGGTGCCCATTGCTGTCGCCACGTCCAACGGGTGTTCGCCGCGTTCCAGTCGAGAGATTAATATCTCTCGACCCTTCGGGGTCAGGCGGGCATTCTTATGGATGTTCATTCGGTCCTCCGGCGATCAGCTTCTGTTCTTTTCAAACATCAGCTTCTCAAAGCGGGGCCGAATGAACAACCTACTGAGACACCACACCTAGTGGATGAAATCCAACATAGGGTACCCATACGACGGCTTGCCGAGTTCGCCGGTTAGGCGCGCGAGGCGTGGCGATGCCCCATGGGACCGTTGGGCATCGGAAGCTTCGCGTAACGCGGCCGGCGAGCTCGGCAAGCCGCCCTGTGGGTCGCGTATCCCGGCGCCTCGGTGCGTCAAAACCCCTCGACGATGCCCAACAGTCCCTTGGGGCATCGCCTGCGGGCTTTCTCCTGCCGAGCTACCGGGATACGCGATCGTATGGGTACCATATGTTGGATTCCATCCACTAGCCTGCTGAATCTGTGTAAAGTTCTTTGGGATCAATTTCGACGTCTGCGATTACCGTAACTGCATCATCGCGCACCGCATTAAAAAAACACGATCGTCGCCCGGTATGACAGGCAACCCCGGTTTGATCGACCCGCAGCAATATGGTGTCACCATCGCAATCAACCCGAAACTCCACGAGCTCCTGGATTTGCCCGGAGGTGTCGCCTTTGCGCCACAGCGCCTGCCGGGACCGCGACCAATAACAGCTGCGCCCGGTTTTCAAAGTCTCGATAACGGCGTCCCGATTCATCCAAGCCATCATCAGGACTTCGCCTGAATCGTGCTGCTGGGCGATCGCGGGTACCAAGCCGCGTTGATCGAAGATCAAGGTTTTCAGAATTGCCTCAATGGTCGTCTCGCTGGTCGCCGCGACGTTCATTTATTCATCCCCTGAGCTCGTCAGCGATCTTCGTGGCATAAGCCAAACGGTTTACGCGGTACCGCTAAGCCGCGCAAACCCACCCGTCAAATCGTCGATGAGATCGTCAATGTCTTCTAGACCGACGTGGATCCTCAACGTTGGCCCTTCGGGTGACCACGACGTTGCGGTACGCGTCCGCGCCGGTTTGGTCGGCAAGATGAGGCTTTCATAACCACCCCATGAAGCGCCCATTCCGAACAGCTCAAGCCCGTCTAACATTGCGGCGACGGCCGTCGCTTCGGCGGGTTTCAGGATGACCCCGAACAGTCCGCTGGCACCGGTAAAATCGCGCTTCCAGATATCGTGCCCGGGATCACTCGAGAGGGGCGGGTAGAGGACACGCGCAACCTCGGGACGTTGAGCTAGCCATTCGGCTAGAGCCAACGCGCTACGGGCATGACGATCGAGGCGCACGGACATCGTTCGAATCCCCCGCTGCGCGAGGTAGATGTCGTCGGGTCCGGCGCAGAATCCAAGCTCATTCGCGCAACTTCTCAGGGCCGGCCAATGTTCCGTCGAGGTAACCGCCGTCCCTAACATCGCATCGGAATGACCGACGATATATTTCGTAGCCGCCTGTATCGAAACGTCGACACCTTTTTCGAACGGTTTGAAGTAAAGCGGCGTTGCCCATGTATTATCCATCATCACAATGGCGCCTTGGCTGTGAGCAACTTCGGAAATTGCCGGCACGTCTTGGACCTCAAAGGTCAGTGATCCCGGTGATTCGACGAAAACCACTTTAGTGTCGGGCTCGATCAACTCGCCGATACCGGCGCCGATCAACGGGTCGTAATAGGTCGTCCTGACGCCGAATCGTTTGAGGACAGTGTCGCAGAATCGGCGCGAGGGGCCGTAGACGTTATCCACCATAAGGAGGTGACTTCCGGCCCCGAGAAATGCCGTCAACGCGCCCGTAATGGCGGCCAGACCAGATGGGTAAATTACGCACCCTGCTCCGCCTTCGAGAGCCGTGACAGCGTCCTCAAGCGCGAATGTCGTCGGGGTGCCGTGGCGGCCATAGAAAACACTCCGGTCATGCGGGTCTTGCATGTTGCGGCGGCTTTCTTCGAGGTGCTCGACGGTCGGATGAAGAATCGTTGATGCGTGATAGACCGGCGGATTGACGATGCCGAAATTGTCTTCGGGATTGCGTCCCGCGGTAACGATCGTGGTGTCTTGTTTCATAAGGCGTATCGAACTCCTCCGTTGCGCGCGGCCGGGTTGGTCGGGGTCACGACGGGCGGCGCATCATGAACAGTCGCGCCGGTGGTGCCAACCTCGATTGGTTAATCGGGCCGGGGCGCAGGATCGGGGTCCGGGTCAATATGGACGGTGCGCCGAGAATAGGGAACGAAGCCCATCTTCTGGTAAAGCGGCAGCGCGCGAGGGTGATCGAGGTTGTTGGTATTGACCCAAACGCGCTTGGGGTTTTGTTCCCAGCAATAGCGCACAACCCAGTTTAGCAGGTAGCTGCCGAGCCCCAATCCAATGTACTCGGGTAGCAGTCCAAAATAGGCAAGGTGAATGACGCCTTCCTGGCGCCGATCGAGCTCTGCATATCCGGCCGGGCACCCTGTCCTGTACAGCACATAAATCTCGACGCGTTCGTGCTCGATAGTTTCGCGAAGCTCCCGGTCGCTCATTCGTTTGCGATCAGTCCACATCCATGGGCGGCCCACCGCGTCATAGAGAAATCTATAGAAGGAGACAGATGGATTTTCTGCGCGGAGCAGCGCGATCCGCTCTTTTGGCGAGTGTAGCGGTGGCAGGTCCGGTGCCTGCATCATCTCCAGATAGGTAATAGTGCAAGGAATTCGAGCAGCGCTTCGAGCAGCTTTGCCGGCCCCCAGCGCAATCCGATCACGCCTGTCCATTGCGTCGCCTGGTTAGGTTTCTATGGGCGTATCGTCCCGACCGCCCCATTCGGTCCAAGACCCATCGTACAATGCGTGGGCGTTATGACCGACGAGATGGAGACCAAGGGATATGATCGCAGCGGTTACACCCGATCCGCAACTCGTGACAATGGGCTGCTCAAGTTTCAGCCCCGCTTGATCAAATGCCTGCCGCAATTGTGGCGGATCGAGCAATGTACCGGTTTCAGCGTCAACCAAGTCGCCATAGGGTAGGTTTCGAGCGCCGGGAATGTGGCCAGATCGCATCCCTTCGCGCGGTTCGGGTTCGGTGCCATCGAACCGGCCCGCGGAACGGGCATCGGCGACCTGTTCGCCACCATTGACCACGTTGGCGCGCATATCTTCGAGCGAGCGATACAACGCCGCGGTGTAAGTCGCGGTAAAAGGCGGATCCGCCGGATTTGGCGTGGACGGTTTTCCTTCCTCGGTGGGGCGCGATTCTCCGCGCCATTTCGCGATGCCGCCGTCAAGTACCGCGACCTGGTTATGACCGAAGACGCGGAACATCCACCAGGCGCGTGCCGCGCTGAAAATACCGAGCCCATCATAGGCCACAACTTGATGCGCGTTGCCGATCCCGAGCTCCGTGACGCACTCAGAAAATAGCTGAGGGGAAGGCAGCGTATGGGGAAGGCCGCTTTCGGTGTTGGCTATCTGATCAATATTGAAAAAGCGCGCACCCGGTATGCGGGCGCGCTCGAACTCCCATTTTGGATTCTTCTTCTGGGCCGGCAGATACCATGACGAATCGACAATTCGTAGATTGGGATCGCCGAGCCTCGCCGCCAACCATTGGGTTGAAACAATCGCGTCGGGTCGATCTTCGCTCATGAGTAAGTCGGATCCAAGTCAGCTAGCGTGACAACAACGCGGCGGTTCTGGCGGCCCTTCTTCTCGATCTTGCTAACGATAACGCGTCCGATCTCGCGCGTATTGGCCAGGTGAGTGCCACCACAGGGTTGCAGGTCCTGCCCCTCGATTCGGATCAGTCGTACTTTTCCGGTGCCGGTCGGCGGCTTGACCGCCATTGTTTTGACCAAATCGGGTTGGGCCACGAGATCCGCATCGGAAATCCACTCGGCCACGACCGAATTGCCGTTTTCGACAAGTTCGTTGAGGCCGGCCGTAAGCGTCTCCTTATCGATGATGGCCTCGGGGATATCGAAGTCGAGCCGCCCCTTGGTATCGCTTATCTGCCCACCGGTAACGGGGTAGGGCACCAAAGCCGAGAGCAGATGCAAGCACGTGTGAACCCGCATGATCCGGTGGCGACGATCCCAGTCGATACTAGCTGTCACCTTCGCGCCCGGCAGCGTGTTGAATGCCGCCGCGGCCGGGATATGAAGGACACTGTCCGGACCATCGCCCTTGCGCGTGTCGACGATTTGAATGTCGCCGTCGGCCGTGGCCAGGCGACCGCTATCACCGGGTTGACCGCCGCCCATAGGGTAGAAAATGGTCCGGTCGAGTTCGATCCCCGCTTCGCTCACCGCGGTAATGGTGGCTTCGCAGGATTTGGCGTAGGGCTGTTCTCGGAACAGGAGTTCGGTCACCGGCCAGTCTCCAACCATTTCGGGACGGGAAGGTCCTTGCCGCGAAGGAACGCCGGGTTGAACAATTTGCTTTCATAGCGCGTGCCAAAGTCACACAACACCGTGACGATCGTTTGGCCCGGGCCCATGTCGCGGGCCAGACGCACCGCGCCGGCCACATTGATGCCGGTCGATCCGCCCATACAGAGCCCTTCATACTCAAGCAGATCAAAAATGTAGGGCAAGGCCTCCTCGTCTGGGATCTGATAGGCCCTGTCAATCGGCGCCCCCTCCAAATTTTTGGTTATTCGGCCTTGTCCGATCCCTTCGGTGATAGAGCTGCCTTCGGATTTGAGCTCGCCGTGCGCATAAAAATTGAAAAGCGCCGCGCCCATCGGGTCGGCCAGTGCGACCACAACGTCCTTATTGCGTTCCTTCAGCGCCATGCCAACGCCGGCGAGTGTACCTCCGGTTCCTACAGCACAGACAAAGCCATCGATCTTGCCATCGGTCTGGTCCCAAATCTCGGGCCCGGTGCCTTCGACATGAGCCTGACGGTTGGCGATATTGTCAAATTGATTGGCCCAGATCGCGCCATCGGGCTCGCTCTCGGCGTATTCCGCAGCGAGGCGGCCAGATAGTTTTACGTAGTTGTTGTCGTCGCGGTACGGGACCGCGGGAACCGGCCGCACATCGGCTCCGCATAAACGCAGCATGGACAACTTCTCGGCGCTTTGGGTCTCCGGGATGACGATGACCGTGCGATAACCGAGGGAGTTGCCGACCAGCGCGAGGCCGATGCCGGTATTGCCCGCCGTTCCTTCGACGATAACGCCGCCCGGTCTCAGCAGACCTTTGGCCTCCGCATCGCGAATAATAAAAAGAGCGGCACGGTCTTTGACCGAGCTGCCTGGGTTCATGAACTCGGCCTTGCCGAGAATTTCGCATCCCGTCTCCTCAGAGACCCGGTTGAGGCGGACGAGCGGCGTGTTGCCGACCAGGTTGGCGAATGCTCGGGCATTAGCCACGAAATTTATCCGGTCCGGAGTTAGTAGTGTTGCCAGACATTGTATTGGTTGTAGTAGAGGTCGCCGGTGTGAATGACCGCGAACCGGAGGCTGTCTTGTGCTTCCTTGGTCGTGGCATAGCGCGACATGGCGACGGGTCCTAGCGAGCCATGCTCTTCCTCGACGTCGGAGGCATGGACGGCGATTGACATAATACCGTCTTCGGTAAGATCGTAATGTTCGCGTAAGCCTAGCTCTATTTCAGCGAACACCAGTGGGTTGATGCGCTCCGCGGCAAACGACAAAGCCGAAAGTCCCTCGACGAAGGGACGATTGCACATCACCACCTCGAACCAGTGGCGCAGGAGCCAGGATTCCAGCTGGATTTCGTCCTGCGCTCGGCGTTCCTGATCCCAGCCCAATTCAGTCAGAGTGGAATCGATCAATTTCATGTGGCCGGATGTCTTAGAGCTTTCGCCATACTCTTCCTCGAGCATGTTCTCGAGAATGCCCTGACGTAGATCTTCATCGGGACAGTTCGCCCACAACACGCCGAAAAGCTTGTTGGTGGGGTCCGCCCACATCGAGAATTGATGCAGCCATCCTGCGATTTGGTCTGTGCTTGCCCGGCCTTCTTTAACGGCAACAATGAACGGGTGCCGTGTCCGGTTACGGGCGTCATCAAGCAGTGCGGCCTCGAGCTGTTCGACCAAGATTTCGTTGGAAACAGGTTGCTCGGACATCTGAGACTCCTTCGAGGAATGGTAGCGGAGCTTTCTATAGCCCAACGACGCAACCGATGGAATGTGAACTTATGGCTAAGTGCGCGCTCGGACCCAGAATTGATACATGGCAAGGAACGTTGTTGGATTTTCCAACTCGAAGCGATGCCAGTTATCGAGGGACACCGCGTCGGGGTCGTCAGGATAGCGCGCCCGATATTGCTCGGTAACGAAGCTATCTGGAAACTGAAAGCCAATAAATTCGAGATCGAGGTCAAGGAGAGCGCTGGCAATCTGAGGGACCGAGAAACGGTGCTCTTGCACGTGGAAAATGAGATCGCGGCATTCCGACAGCGTATAAAAATTAATTCGCCCGGTTATGCGGTGGGCCGGGTGGTCCGACGATAGGGCAAATATATCGCGCCGAGCGCTGCGAATTCCATCAGGCGTAGCTTCGTAGTTGTGCTCGTCCACGAATTTCTGGGCGGCGATATGGGGCTGTCGCGCCAGTTCGCTATAGAGCCCAATCTTCATCAAGCCTCGGCTTTTGAGCAGCCCGGTTAATACACGCCAGCCTGTGACCGGCTCGGCGAGGTGATGAAGAACACCGACGCACTCAACGAGATCGAATTGCCGACCAAGCGTCGCGAGGTCGAGAATATCGGCTTGCGCAAACTCCAGGTTCGAAGACCCTGTAAGCGCGGCCATACGGACCGCGTAGCTCAGGCTTGATAGGCTGAGATCAATCGCCAACACCTTGGCGCCGGCGTAGGCCTGCGCACACATCAACGCATGCAGACCGGTTCCGCAACCGGCGACAAGAACATCGGGACACTCAACGCTGCCAATATCGACGAGGTGGGGAAATAGGCCCGTCAAAGAGTCGTGCAGGTGCTGTCGTGAGGGTCGACTAAACGCCCGCCAGCGAGGATAGGGATTCTGCTCATATTGGTTTCGGACGGCGCCAGAAATGGCATCCTCAAGCCCACCAATTACTGCAATTTCACCCCGCAGTTGGTTCTCCAATAGGGGTTCGGCGATCTGACGGCGAAGCAACTCTCCCATCAGCTTTGAAGCTGTTGCGTTCGGAGGTTGAAGGTCCGATGCATTCGCGAGTGTCAATCGGCGTCCAAAATTGACCCCCTATCGGCGTGCAATATTGACCCCCCTGAGCGGCACGGCGGAGGTTGTCCCGGTAGTCAATAGGGGGGACCCGAGCGGCTTCGTGTAGCGCCTTGCGGTGCGCGGAGCGAAGCCGCGTGGGAGGTACGGGTTGACCCAGCGGGGCAAGCGGGCCGCAGGCACGGCCTGCCGGGTCAGCAGCGGTTCTTGAAGCGCCAGCTCTCGTTGCCGGTCTCGATGATCTCGCAATGGTGGGTCAGGCGGTCGAGCAGGGCTGTGGTCATCTTGGGGTCGCCGAAGACGGAGGGCCATTCGCCGAAAGCGAGGTTGGTGGTGACGATGATCGAGGTGCGCTCGTAGAGCCGGCTCATCAGATGGAACAGCAGCTGGCCGCCGGCCTGGGCGAAGGGCAGGTAGCCGAGTTCGTCGAGGATGACGAAGTCGCGTCGGACGAGCTGGTCCGCGGTACGGCCCTGGCGTCCGGAGCGGAGTTCGGCCTCGAGGTGGTTGACCAGGTCGACGACGTTGTAGCAGCGGCCACGGGCGTCCTTTCTGATACAGGCGCGGGCGATGGCGACGGCGAGATGGGTCTTGCCGGTGCCGGTGCCGCCGACCAGCACGATGTTGCGCTTGCCCTCCAGGAAGTCGCCGCCGGCGAGTTCCTGGATCAGGGGCTCATTGCCCGGGGAAGCGGCGAAGTCGAAGTCGGCCAGCTCCTTGGCCGTCGGCAGCCTGGCGGACGTCATCTGGTACTTGATGGAGCGCGCCTGCTTGTCGGCGACCTCGGTCTGCAGCAGCGTACCGATGATCTGCTGCACCGGATGACGACGCTTGAGCCCGTCGGCGAGGATGTCGTCGTAGGCGGCGCGCATGCCCGCGAGCTTCAACGCCGTCATCATCGCCAGCACCTCATGACGCTCCATGACCGGCCTCCCTCAGGCGATCGTAGCGCTGACAGTCGGCCACCGGCCGGTGGCGAAGCTGCAGGCCCTCGGGCGTCGGGATGGTCGCCGGCGGTGCCGGCTGGCACTGCCGGGCGAGGATGTTGAGCACGACGTCGGCGCTGCAGGCGCCGAAGTCGAGCGCCTCGGCACAGGCCGCCTCGACCGCCTCCAGCCCGTCCTCCTGAACCGCCGCGAGGATCCTCACGAACTGCCTGTCACCGTCGTCGCAACCCGTCAGCCGGGCCCGTATGCGGCCGAGCGCGCCGGGCAGTTGCCAGCCCTTGAAGGGCGCGCCGTTCCTCAGCGCACCAGGCTTCCGCGTCAGGATCGGCACGTAGTGCCACGGATCGTAGGCGATCTCGCCGCGCCCGAAGCTCCGGGGATGCTCGGCGACGGTCTCGCCATCCTGGCGGATGACAATCCGATCGGCATAGGCCCGCACGTCGACCGTCCGCCCGACGGCGCGGGCCGCCACGCTGTAGTGGTTGTTGTCGAAGCGCACCAGACAGGTCTTGGAGACCGATACCTCGGTGGCGTGGAAGCCGTCGAAGGGGCCGCGATAGGCCATCAGGAAGGGCCGCTCCTCCTCGAACACCTGCCACACCGTCTTGCCCTCGATCGTCGGATGCGGCCGCTTCTTGGCGTCCTCGATACACCGATCCATCAGCCACGCGTTGATCTCGGCGTAGGAGCGGCCCCGCGGGATGGGCACGAACAGGCGGCCGCGGACGTCACCCACCTGCCTCTCGACCTGGCCCTTCTCCCAGCCCGCACCCGGAGTGCACGCCACCGGCTCCACCAGATGGTGGGAGCACAGCTCCAGAAAGCGCCGGTTGTAGGCGCGCTCCTTGCCCACGAAGACCATGCTCACCGCCGTCTTCATGTTGTCGTAGATGCCCCGTCGGCAGACCCCGCCGAAGAAGTGGAAGGCCCGTTCGTGCGCCTCGAACACCATCTCCTGGCTCTCGCGCGGGAAGATCTGAACCAGCTGCATGCGGCTGTAGCAGAGCCGCATGTGCGCTGCCTTCACCTTGGTCGTCACACCCGACAGGCGCGCGTACTCGTGGCTCCAGTCGAACTGGTAGGCCTCGCCGGGATCGAAGCTCAGCGGCACAAAACCCTGCGACGGCGACAACAGCCGCCACCGCCGACGCCAGGTCCTGGCGTAGCGGCGCACCGCGTCGTAGCCGCCGCCATAGCCCAGAGCCGCAAGGTCTTCATGAATCCGCAGCAGAGAAAAGCGGTCCCGGCGCGGCTTCTTCTCGTTGGCCTCAAGCCGGCGCTCCAACTCCTCCACCCACGGCCCAAGCTTCGGCAGCGGCTGGATCTTGCGCTCGTAGCTGTACGAGGTCTCATCGCCCCGTACCACCTTGCGCACCGTGTTCTTCGAAACCCTCAAATCCCGGGCGATCTTCTTGATCGGAACGCCCTTCACCAGATGATCCCGACGGATCCGCGCAATCGTCTCCACAACCAGCATCTCCCCCACCTCGTCTGTCCAAACAACAAGGTGTGTTCAAGAGCACAAAACCAGGGGGGGCAATTTTGGACGCCGATTACCCCACCAAGGGGGTCAATATTCCACGCCGATCAACACGCGAGACCGTGCAGCGGAGCGTAGCTAGCGTATACAGCGAGTCGGAGTTCCTCCGCGGCCGTAACCGGCTCGGCACGCTGGATTTGATCTTTGAGAATGTCGACAACGGCCAGCTCACCAGGGGCAACGAGGAAGACGTACTCGTTGAAGAAGCACTGGAGCGCCAGCGCCACGCTAAATGCTTGGAGGCTCGAGCCTACCTTTGATGATGCTGTCAAATTGTTGGCGAGATCTAATAACCAAGCTCGAACCCGGATGAGCGCAAATTCAAAATCGGCGTGACCTACGATCGCGTGTCGTAGAAATGCGTTCAGCAGTGGGTCGCCGATCCACGAAGGGACTTTTCCCGATCGTGACCAGGTCTCCAGTGAGCGGGATAATGTTTCCTCATCAAACAAAGACGAAGTCTGCTCACGGAGCCTTAAGAGCGAGGTAGCGACCCCCGTGAGGGCACGGTGATCGACGTCTTCCCTGGAAAAGCAGGCGAGGACCGTGTCGAAAAGATGTCGGTCGAACACGTCGATCGTTGTTGCGCGGCAACAATTGGCAAAGTTCATCCAGTAGTCGGGCATTTGTGGGGCCCACTCGACGGCTTCTCGATAGGCACTCAGAGCTTCCCGGAAGCGCCCCATCTTCTTGAGTGCCACGCCGAGATTATTCCAGTACTCGCCGTCGTGAGGTTGGAGTTCGATGGCCCGACGAATTTGTCGTTCGGCATCGACGAGGTGGCCGCTCTGTAACGCAACTACCCCAAGCAGATGCTGGGCATCGGTAAAGTCGGGCTGGGCAACGAGTATTCGTTGGTAGAGCGTGGCCGCTTCGGGCAAGCGTCCACTACGATGGTGCGCCACTGCTGTTTGCATCAGCGACACGGTGTCGTGCGTTGGCTTTCGCGGTTGTCCCTGCGCGGCGGCTCCAGCAATCGTTGATTTTGCCGCTTTGGCCTCGCGCCGCCGCCGCTTCCGGTTCATACCCGTCGCAGCACTGGAAGAAGCGGCCGGTTACGCCTCACGACAGCTGGCAATCGTGAGAGAGAATCTAGTGGATTCCATCCACTAGTAGTGCCGCCAGACGTTGTATTGGTTGTAGTAGACGTCGGCCGTGTGAAGCACCGCGAACCGGACGCTATCTTGTTCGACTTTGGTGGTCGCGTAGCGGGACATCGCGGTCGGGCCAAGCGTACCGTGCTCTTCTTCGACGTCTGATGCGTGAACCGAAATCGACATCAAACCATCGTCTGTGAGGTCGTAGTGTTGGCGTAAACCCTTCTCGAGGATCCCAAATACCAAGGGATTAATCCGCTCGGCAGCAAATGAAACTGCGGCAAGCGCGTCGACGAACGGTCGATTACGGATCACCACTTCGAGCCAATGCCGTTGCAACCACGATTCGGGCTGGAGCCGGTCTTTGGCGCGACGCTTCTGATCCCAACCGAGTTCATTGAGCGTGGCATCGATCAGTTTCATGTGCCCCGCGGTCTTGGAACTCTCGCCATACTCCTCTTCGAGCATGTTCTCCAAAATCCCCTGGCGAATGTCCTCATCAGGGCAATTCGCCCACAGCACGCCGAACAATTTGTTCGACGGATCCGCCCACAGCGAGAATTGGTGCAGCCACCCGGCAATTTGGTCTTTGGTGGCCTCACCTGTCGCAACCGCTTCGACGAATGGATGCTTGGTGCGATCGCGCACCGGATCTGTGAGCCCTCCCTCAAGTTCGGAGAGGAGATCTTCGACCGAGACCGCACCGTTGGATTGAGCCATTTAGCCGCTCCCTAGATCGCTTCTTAAGAGGGCCTAGTGGATTCCATCCACTAGTAGTACTCCCAGACGTTGTATTGCTTGTAGTACATCTCGGCCGTGTGGGTGACGGCAAAGCGGATATTTTCCTGATCGTATGCGGTGGTGCCGTAGCGCTCGATGGCCAACGGGCCGAGGCTCGCATGTTCTTCCTCAACATCGGATGCGTGCACGGCAACCGACAGCATTGCATCCTCGCTCAGGTCGTAGTGTTCGCGGAGCCCTTTTTCGAGTTTGGCAAAAACGACATGGTTCATGCGTTCGGCCGTAAACGAGGTCGCGCAAATTGATTCGACAAAGGGCCGCCGCGTCATCACTACCTCAAACCAATGGTGCAGGGCCCAGGATTCGTAGCGCTTCTCTTCATTCGCCCGACGCTCGGCGTCCCAACCTAGGGCGTCACACGTGCGGTGGATCAGTTCGACATGGCCGGCGATACCGGATTGGTAGCCGTGCTCTTCCTCGCGCATATTGTCGAGAATGCCCTCGCGGATGTCGTCGTCCGGGCAATTCGCCCACATCGTGCCCAAATATTTGTTGCACGGATCAGCCCACATCGCGAATTGCAGGATCCAGCCGCCAATTTGATTCTTTGTCGCGGTCCCGTTCGCGACGGCTTCGACGAATGGGTGAAAGATTCTGTTGCGCTCTTTGGCGTCGACGATGTCTTCAAGCTCTTTGGAGAAGGTTGCAGTGTCGAGCGCGTCGGGTAGATCGTAGGTTTCGGCGACAGCCATAGCTGGTCCCTCTAAGCACATTGGCGATGCGATATCCTATGGTGTTGCCGTTGGCCGAACAAGCCGCGTACGCTAGTTGACACCGCGCCGGCGAACATAAGCGCCATCGCGTATCTCCGAAAAAACCTGGTCGAGATCGGGATGCTTGATGGGCTCGTCACTTTCATCGTCGCCAAGGTTTTGTTCAGCGACGTAGGTCCAGTGTTCGTGGTTGTGGACGATGACGTGGTACCAGGGTTCATCTTTGGGTGGGCGGCTCCGCGCCATTAGTTCGTACCACTCATCGGTGCCGCGGAACTCGGGGTCGACATCGACCACGACACCCCGATAACTGAACAGTTTATGGCAAACGATCTGACCAACGTGAAACTTGGCGTGGCTTTCCATCCACTAGCCTCTGGCGCTGTCGAGAAACCCGATGAGGATCTCGTTGAAACGGGCGGTATCCTCCATGTAAGAGCAATGGCCGCACCCCGCTATCGTTTCGAGGGGTACCGTTCCCAACAGGTCGCGTGCGCCCTCGCCAACGCTGAGCGGTACCGCCTGATCTTCGGCGCCCCAGACCAACAGCATCGGCTTGGAGGTTGCCAACTCTTTGAGAGCATTGCCGACATTGTCGGCATCGATGTGGTCGACAATGTAATCACCGAGTACGTTGAAGGCCGCCTGCGCGCCCGGCGAGTTATTGATACGAAATTCCTCGTTGATGAAGTCTTCTGTAATCAATTCATGCTTGGCGAGGACGAACTTTAGCTTTCCCGCAATTCCGTCGCGCGTGACATTCTTGACATTGTTGCGGACGTTTTTGCTCGCCTCGGCGCCGAGCGGCATCATGCCAACAGCGCCTACAAGAACCAGAGCGTTGACGCGATCAGTATTGTTGACGGCGAAATAACCGGCGACATGACCCCCTAACGACGTGCCGACGATGGCGGCGTTCTCGAGACCCATGCTGTTCATGAAATCGCCGACGAAGTCGGCAAATGCAGGCACGCCGTAGCTATAGTCGGACCCTTTGTAAGCGGATCCGTGGCCCGGGAGATCCACGGCAAAGCAATGGTAACCGGCGTCTGCAAGCGGTTCGAGATTGCTTTGCCAACGATCGGCACGGGCGCCGAGTCCGTGGATCATCACCACATTCCGCTCGCCGCTTCCGCACTCGAGAACATGCGTCAATGTCTGGCCGGCGCCAAACGGGTACTGAATAATGCCCATGATATTCCCCTCGACTCTGTTGGTTGAATGTTCCCAGACCTACCCGATTGCCGCAACGTTTGCATTTTTACACCGGCTTTAACGTTTTTTTTTCCAATTCAGGCGAGAACTGTTGTTTCGGGAGTGCCACCCGACGGCGTTGTCATGTTTGGGGAGTTCTATGATCACTAACGAACAGGCTATCCGCGGTGCTGAAAAGGCCGCAATCATCATGCTTGCCGCGGGCGAAACTCACTCGGTGGATCTATTTACACGACTCGCCGATTCGGAAATTAAGGAAATTTCTGAAGCAATGGCGCGGCTCGAACGGGTTAACGCCTCGGTTGTCGAAAGCGTACTCAACGAATTTGCGAGCCAGGCACCGGCCGATGACGACACCATCAAGCCAAGCGCGGTGCCGCCGCAACGCCGGCCCGCGAACCCCAACTTTCACAATTATGCGGGGCAATATGGCGGCGCCGACAACGATTTGGTGCCGACCAGATCCGTGTGGTCGGACCTCGACCACATCGATCCCGATCGCTTAGCCCGCTATCTCGAGAACGAACATCCGCAAACCGCCGCGGTCGTCCTTGCGCGGTTGGATCGCAGCCAAGCGGCCACCGTTTTGTCGAAATTTCAACAGGCGTTTACCGCCGATATCGTCGATCGGATGCTAAATGCCGATGGCGTTAAGGATGAGATTCTGGCGAGCCTCGAGGACACCCTTCGCCGCGAGTTCGTCGATCAAGAACGTGCCAACGGCTCAAGCCAAGACTCCCTCAACACTGTTGTTGAATTGCTCGATCAACTCGATCCTGACACGGCCGACAAGTTTCTGGGCACGCTATCGCAACGCAATCAAAGTGCCCTCAAACGAATCCGAGGACAGCGATTTGCGTTCGAGGATCTCGAGCATCTTAATTCCGACGACTTATCACGTGTTGCCACACGACTAAAACCGAGCCAGCTGGCACTGGCCCTTAAAGGCGCATCCGATTCGCTTCGTGATCATGTATTGGCGACATTTCCAAAACGAGTGGGGTTATCAATCGAGGCCGAGATGGCGTCGCGCGGCCCCGTGCGCCTTCGCGACGTCGACGCGGCGCAAGCTGCAATCGCCGACGCCGCGCGATTGATTTTGGGCAAACACACCGAGCCAACAAGATTGACGGCCTGATCTCGTCCGAGTTCGGGACACTATCGCGCGACGGTAGCGCGACGGACAATCAAAGCCCTCGCTCCCGTAACTGCAGGTCACGAACTGGATAGGCCGGTTGTTGACTAGCGGTCGTATATACGACTGCGATCACGAGATCATCGTGCCAATTAGGAAGTGGGTGGCCAATAGGCTTGCGATAGCCAATGCTAGTGGATGGAATCCACTAGGAACTCCAGAGGTTTGACGTAACCCAGTCAGCGGTGGCGATAGCGCCGAATGAAATTTCTTGCGATCGACCAGGGAACGACGAGTTCGCGGGCCATTGTCTACGACCAGGACGGTTCCTGCCTGGCTCAATCGCAGCACGAAATTACCCAGATATATCCGCGCTCGGGCTGGGTCGAGCATGACCCAGAAGAAATATGGTCGACGACACTAGCTGTTTGCCGGGACGCGTTGAATCAGGTTGCTGTCGACGAGGTGGCCGCGATCGGGATCACCAACCAGCGCGAGACGACCGTGATGTGGGAACGCGCGAGCGGTCGACCGGTCTACAATGCAATCGTTTGGCAAGACCGTCGCGGGGCGGATCAATGTGATTTGCTCAAACGCAACGGCGAAGAAACCGGTTTGATCGAACGGACGGGTCTGGTGGCTGATTCTTACTTTTCGGCAACCAAGGCGGCCTGGCTACTCGATCGGTGCGATCCTTCCCGAGCGCGAGCAGCTCGTGGCGAACTCGCCTGCGGCACAATTGATAGTTTCCTCATCTGGCGGCTCACCGGCGGAGCCATTTTTGCGACCGACGCCACCAATGCATCCCGGACCCTCCTGTTCAATATTCACGATCAAGATTGGGATCGCGAATTGCTCGAGATGTTCAACGTTCCAATCGACGTGCTGGCCGACGTTCGCGATTGCGCCGCCGACTTCGGATCAACGAAGCGAGAGATATTCGGCCGGTCGATTCCGATAACCGGTGTTGCGGGCGATCAACAAGCAGCCGGAATCGGTCAGGCTTGTTTCTCTCCCGGGATGGTCAAGGCGACTTTAGGAACAGGCTGCTTCGTTCTCGCCAATGCTGGTAAAGCCGCGCCCATGCCCAAAGAGAGGCTGTTAACGACCGTCGCTTATCGCCTCGATGACAGGGTTAGCTACGCCGTCGAGGGCAGTATTTTCAATGCCGGTACCGCGGTGCAATGGCTGCGCGATCAGTTGGGTCTGATTGACTGCGCTGAGCAAAGCGAGATCCTAGCATCGTCCCTGGATGACACCGAAGGCGTCTACTTCGTGCCCGCATTTACCGGTCTGGGCGCACCTTGGTGGGACCCGGATGCGCGCGGTCTAATTTGCGGGTTGGGGCGCGATACCGGGGCCAACGCGATTGTTCGCGCTGCACTTGAAGCGGTTGCTTATCAACTCAACGACCTTGTGCAGGCAATGTCGGGCCAAGACGGCTTGACCGCGCCGACCGTAATTCGGGTGGATGGGGGTATGGCCACCAACGATTGGCTCATGCAATTTCTCGCCGATATTCTCAGTCGTATCGTGGAGCGACCGGCAGACGTGGAGTCAACGGCCCGCGGTGCTGCGTTACTCGCGGGTCTCGGGGTCGGTTGTTACACATCAACGGACGACATCGCCGCCCTGTGGCCCGAGGACGTGCGTTACCAGCCAATGATGGACGCCAAAACGCGCCGACCGCTCATCGACGGTTGGCATGGTGCCGTACGACGCACGCTAACCGACACGCGCCGCAACTAGTAGGGTCAGCGGGGTTCGGGTGGTTTCGCGAAGACGTTCGCGGCGCCGCCAAATACACCGCACCACTGGCAATATAGCCCATAGAGTAAGCGCTGCTTTTCGGCCAACGGCATATCACCGTTGAATACGAGATCATTTATCTGGCGCATGAATTCCTGATGAGCGGAATTCGACGCGTCTGGATCGTCCATCGGAAGTTCGGGCGGATTTTCGATATCCTGCTGGGCGCGAGCCTGGATCATCAATTCGCGCTGACCACGGCTTAACGTCGCCAGTAGGAGTTGCTCCTCGGGTGTCCACATAGCGGAAAGCCTATCACGCAAATCGACCTGCACTGTTGCCGCCGGTAGCTTCGGGCGCTAATTCTACTTTTTTCCCAGCGAGCACAGACATGGAAGAACAGATCCGGAGCGTGACCGGAGTCGTCGATGCGATCATCGATTTTGGCGTTACCTATGGGTTCCAATTACTTGGCGCCCTCGTATTTCTGGTCATCGGCTTAAAGCGTGCCGGGTGGGCCGGCGGTCAAACCGCCAAGTTCGCCGAGGCCCGCAATCTGGATCAAACTCTGGCGAGGTTCTTCGGCAACGTTGTTAAGGTGGTGCTAATCGTATTTGTCGCAGTGATAACACTGGGCAATTTCGGGATTGCCATTGCGCCGCTAATTGCCCTGGCCGGCGCGTCGGCGTTCGGTGCCACACTTGCCTTACAGGGCCCACTCTCAAATTATGCCGCGGGCCTCGTTATCGTCCTGACGCGTCCGTTCGTGGTCGGAAACACGATTGCCGTGTCGGATGTGAGCGGGGTGGTTGAGGATATCAAGCTGCCCGCGACGACGTTGATTGGGGAGGATGGCGAGCTCATCACCGTTCCCAACAAGGACATCGTTGGCCAGGTAATCGTCAACTCCCATGCCCGTCGGGTGGTTGAATCGCGTATGTGCATCGACGCGGACGCCGATGTTGACCGCGCCATTAACGCGCTTCGTATCGCGGTCGAGGGCCTCGACAAAATTAGAGATAGCGAGGCTCCAGCGCCACAAATTGGCGTACACGGCTTTACATTCGGTGGCATCGTGCTGGCGATCCGCGTTTGGGTGCCAAGCCGGAGCTACTTCGAGATGCGCTATGCCGTCAATCGAGTGGCGTTGGACTCTCTTAATAGCGAGAACATTCCGATGCTCGCGCCGCGCGGCGATGCGCTGCTCGACCCTGCTATTTTCGACGAGGAATCCGAGCGTCCAAACTCGACCTAGTGGATTTCATCCACTAGCGGCGCGACTCTAACGACCAAAAACTTCCTGCAGGATCGCGGTCGTACGTTTGACCGGATTCTCCCGAATCGCGGCTTCTTCGCGGGCCAAATATAAAAATATTCCGTCGAGCGCCTTCGCGAGAACGTGGGTTGTAAGGTCGGCCTTGATGTCGGGGACAAACGGGACTGTTTTGTAGCGCGATATCATCTGGTCATAGCTCTGAATAGCGCCAACCGTTGCGAGCGAATCATCGACCACTGGGCGCATGCTATCGGCCAACGGTGCGCTCATTCGCTGACGGAAATACTGTGTTGCCGAGTCTTTGGGCCCTTCGTAGATCTTGCGCGCGTCTTCGAGGCTCATATCGGTGATGGCTTGCCAGAAGATCTCCTGGGCGCGCGGCGCCGCACTTTCAGCGGCGCGATTGAGCCTTAATTCTAGATCGTCAGCAAAGTTCGAAGCGCCAAACTTACGCAGCGTGGATTGTACCTTCGATAACGTCGGGGGTAGAGGAATGTGAATTTCCGGATCTCGGTTGAAACCGTCCTGGTTGCCGACTTGCTTTACGACCCGCTCGGTCCCGACCCGGAGCGCATCTCGTAGGCCAGATGCGATATCACCAACGCTAAGTTGAGAGATGCCGCTGCCGGTACTGGTTTGGCTTTGGCCACCAAGTTTCCCGAGCAGACCTTTGGCCTTGCCCAATAAATCAGTCTGGGCGTCGCCCGGTTTGGGTGCCCCGCTCAAGAACATGCCAAAGCAAAGGGCGATGGCAATCGATTTAGGTTTCATTGGTCAACGATCCCTCACGGCAAAGAAAAAGGCGGCAGCCATTCCTGGCCGCCGCCTTCTCCCAAAGGGTAGCTACTTAAGTTCGATTTCGACGCGACGATCGAGCGGATGGGCCATACCATCCTTAACCCGTGTCAAGGGTTTCGATTCGCCCAACGACTCGGGCTTGAACACCTTATTGGGAATGCCCGCATCGAGCAGGAAGTTTACGACCGCATTGGTACGATCCACTGACAGCACCAGATTGGCCTCCTTATCGCCGGCCTTATCGGTATGGCCTTTAACGATGACTGCCTTGGGCTTGTTGATCCGATAGCCAGCAACAACCTCATTGAGCTTCTGCTGGGCCGCGATCGTCAAGGCCGCGCTTGCCGAATCAAAGTTGACGACGAAGAACGGCCACACGGTTTCGGCTTCCATCGCCATTTCTTTTTTTGGCTCTGGCTTGGCCGGGGCCGCTGCCTTGACTGCCTTCGGCTTGGGCGGAGGTTTCAAGAACTGATGGACGAATGCCATGTGGAATTCGAACTTTTCCTCGCACGCCTTGATATCGGCCGGTTGAATGTTTTCTTCGACTTCCTGGAGCCAGCAATCGAAGTAGACCTGCGCCATGGCCGCATCAAACGGGGCCTTTTCGCGAGCGCCTTTAGCCAACACTTCGTCGATACGCTGCTTCATATAGAAGGCCGGATTTTTATAACTGGCGGGTATCGTACGCGACTCGGGTGCGTCGGGTTCAGGCAGGTCGCCCTTCGCCGCCATCGAGGCTTTCATCAAGAAATGATCGCCATCTCTCCAGTCGTCTTCCTTTTGTTCCATCTCACCGATGGTGACGTATCCCTTGTGCAGGGATTGCGAAAATTCTGAGCCGGTCGGCTGCATCATTTTGATCATAGACGCATCCATCGCACAGGCCGCTAGAAAAGCGGCTGCTGCCGCCACAACAAAGAATCTCTTGAATTGAGCCATCGGTATGCTCCCCCGAATGCCTTTGATTGACTTATCGGCCGCACACTAACGCCCCACGCGCGACGACGCAATCCCGCAAGGAACGTTCGAAATCAAGCGGTTGCAGATTGGATGGGGATCACCAGTCGATCTCGCATCGGTCTCGGAAAAACCCTCCCGTTGGACCGTCGGTATCCAGGGTTGCTGCCCAGACAATCCCCCTTGCGCCTTGTTCGACGCCGCGAGCTGCGTGATTTCCGCCCATGTCTGTACGAACCCAGCCCGGACACACTGCATTGACCCTGATTCCGCGGTCCGCGAGCTCCTGCGCCAACACACGGGTTAGCGCATTGAGGCCCACTTTCGAGACGTTGTATGCCGAACTTGGCCAACCCGCCGGATGATGTCGGTCAGCCTCGACATCGGTGACGAATCCGTGCAGCGCCTCGGATAGTTGGTCGCGGGTTAACCTCGGCGATGCAAATATCTTGCGGAGTTTCGTGCCCAAACAAGACAATGCGCCGAGACCGCTCGACACCATCACGATGTTCGCGCCACGAACCAAGGCCGGGGTAACGAGATCGGTGAGATCGCGGGCGCCGTAGAAGTTAGCTGCAAGGGTCTTCCGGGCCACGGTCGAGTTGAAGCCGTCCAGCGCGACGGCGGCGTTGTTGACCAGCGCGTCAATCCGCTCCAGATCGCCGACCGCCCACGCGGCAAATCGTTCGATAGATGGTTGGCTTGTGATGTCGAGTTGCTGGAAGACCACGTCTGTGCCGCCTTCGCGCAGGCCTTCAGCTGCGATCCGCCCGCGCTCGTTGTCGCGAGCGGTCAAGACGACTTGATAGCCTGCGGTACAAAGTTGCTTGCACGTTTCCAGTCCCAGTCCTTTGTTACCGCCGGTAACGATTGCCACGGGCTGCGGCGAATCGGTCATTGCAGTCTGTTGGGCAGTTTGTTGGGCAGTTTGTGGGCAGTTTGTTGGAGATTGCCGTCACTCGAGCGGCAGTTGGTTCAAGGCGTCGAGGTTCTCAAAATCGTCGCGCAGCGCGATGGATACCTCGATCAGGGCGATACTATCCTCATTGTCGGTGGGTTCGTCACTCGCCTCATGGGTCGCCTCGTTCAGGACGAAGAGGGTGTCGTCCTCGTCCAAAGTTTGCGTACCAGATGATGCTTGCATACTCGTCGTCTGCGGCGTGCGCGGGGCATCGGTTTCGATCAGGGCAAATGCCAGTAACGCTACGGCAGCCACTGCCAGCATGGCTGCAAACGAAACCTGCGCTGGCCGTAGCCAGGGGGACCACCCCCGGGTTTCGCGCGGCTCCACGGGTGGCTGCGTCGAGCGTTTCGGAGGACGGCGATGCAGGAGATCGTCGGCAAGCCTTGTTGACGGTTTTGGCGGCTTCAAGGCGTCGAGAGCGCCATCTATTTTTGCCGCCGCCGCGAACAGAACTTGGGCGTGCGGCGATCGCGCGATCAAACGCGCCAGCGACTCTTGGTCGGCTTGTAGCCACTGGGCCTGGTCGGTGCCATGGCGATCGAGAACATCCGCGAGTCGGTCGAGGGTCGGGGCGCCATCATCGGTTCGGAGATCGGGTGCCATTACGTTTCCTCGAGCAGTTGGTCGATGATTGGTTCGAGGGTTCGCCGGAGTTCGCGGCGCGCGCGTGCGAGCATCGATTCGACGGAATCGACAGTCGTATTCATTACCTGGGCGACCTCGGGGTTGCTGAAACCCTGATAATGCGCCAACACGATCGCGAAGCGCTGTCGCCGCGGCAATCGCGCGAGAGCGCCCGCGACCACACGTGCCCGGCCGATGTCGACCTCGAGCGTTGAGCGATCCGGCACCTCCTCCAGTCTTTGCAACGGGAGGCGGACCAGCCGACCGAGCTTGCGTTTCTTATCAATACAGAGATTGGTTGCGACTCGATGGAGCCAGGTTCGCAAGTGGGCCTCATCGGGTCGCCAAGAGCCAACTTTGTCGAGCAAGCGTATGAGTGTCTCCTGCGCGACATCCTCTGCTTCGGCGCGGTCGTTGAGCACATACCAGGCGTACCCAACCAACGACGCCAGGTGGCGCTCGACGATCGCCGCCCATGCCGCTTGTTGGCCACGCGCGGCCAACGCAACAAGCCTGTCATCGGTCGCACCGGCGAGGGCCGATCGACCGACGATGGCGGCGTCCCGGACGAGATTGCGCGAGTCCAAGGGTCGGGCAGTGGAACCCGGGCGAACGCTAACGGCGGTAGCGTCGATGCATCCGGCGTTGCGGGAGTTCGCTTTCCTCGATCGCGTCATCGCCATTTCCGTCGTACCGCGTTACCCAACGTTTCGATGGTGCGTGGATTTCCTCAAGCGTCAACGTTTGATCGCCGTTGGTATCCATCAGATCGAATAGCGTGGTGGCTCCCAGAGCCTGAAACCATCGCCCGCGACGTTTGAACTCGTCAACCGAGAGTTTGCCATCGGCATCGATATCGGCGGCGGTAACAAGTCGCTTGTGCTCATCGGCGATCTCGCTGGCGCTGATCTTGCCATCGCCATTAGTGTCGAGAAGCGCGACGAGCCTGCTTTGATCGCGCTCGCCGGCTTGTTTCTGTTTGTCGTCCTGCGCCAAGCTCATCGACGTCGTGACGAGAAGTGCACAACACGTCGTGCTCACTGCAAGCAAAGCATTAAGTTTCATCGATCCTCTCCGGTTACTAAAATCGTTGCTCATCCCACTACACGGATGAACGCCGGAGATTCAGTCGTTTTTATTCAGAGATTTTTAGAACGCTATCGGTTTACTCAGGCCACGCGGCCGGATGGGTACCATAGGGTGCGGCCGGTCGCTCCCAATGGGGTGGGGTTTCTGACATTCTCAGCGCTGGTGCGACGTGGCGAACACGACCGAACGGGGTCTCGCTATCGCTCATCAGATGCGCCAGGTCTTCTCGCGTTGGCACGCCGACGGACCGAGCGACAATCGGATCAGATCTCCCGAGCGATTGAATCCAGCGGCCGGCCTGGGCCAGCGACACCCGTACGAGGTAGCTGCCGCCCTCGATAGTGCGGCGGGAGAGCGCGACGATGGTGCCAAACGCGGCGAGATAACCAGCGACATAATCCAAGGCCTGAGCCGGCAGGTGTTTTGGGGTTGAGCCATCGCCGCCTTCGTTGGCGATCCCGGTTGTCGATTGTAGGAGGCTGTCAAATCCGCGGCGCATGGACCAGGGCCCCCGATGTCCAAATGCCGAGAGCGTGACGTAAACGAGGCCGGGTCGCTTCGCCATCAAGCGCTCGGGCGTTAGGTCGAATTTAGCCAGGGCGCCGGGTCGGAACCCCTGGACGACCACATCGGATTCCGACACCAAAGAGAGCAGCCGTTGGTGCTCCGACTCCTCCCGGAAATCCAGCCATGCGGATAGCTTGCCGTGCCCCGTATCGATGGCGAACGGCTCGTAGTTATAGCGATGTTGTGCGCTCAGGCGCAGAATCTGGGCGCCGTGCTCGGCCAGTGTGCGGCCGCAAACCGGTCCGGCAATAACGTGAGTCAAATCGAGGGCGCGCACGCCCGCCAGAGGGCGATCAGCGGCGGTGAGCGGTTCGGGATCGCTGTCGCCGAACTTCACGACCTCGAGCAAAGGCAATTCAGCGACGACCTTGGCATGTGGGTGAGCGAGCCATTCTTGTGGTGTACGAATCGCTGCGGCACAGAGATTGGCTTCGATCACGGCCGCCTCGAGGTCAAGGGCGTTCCAGCCCGCGACGGCAGCGGCAACTGCCTTCGGATCCTCGTCGGTATCGAGTAAGGCAACCATCCCTTCGCGTAGATTCGGATGATTGCAATGGAGTTGAACCCAACGGTTGTCGAGGGTTGGGTAAAAGCCGGAGACATCGTGCCAAACCCCGGGCGCGGGCTCGCCGTTGCACGTGTAATAGTGCTCGCTGCGTAGCGCGGCGGTGACCGCCACCATGTCAAGCTCGATACGCTGATTGGCGCCGCCGCGTTGCTGCCAAATGTCGTTTGCCGCGACGCCCACGGCCGCCATCGACGCCGCCATTGCCGCGCCAATCCGAAATCGAGTCGGCAGGATCGGATCGTCGCCGTTTATTGCGACGGCGGCGGATTTCTCAGTGGCGATGCCGCCGGCCGCGAGCACACCCTTTAACGCGTCTGTCGCTGTTGTCATTGGTCGCCGCTCGGGTTCAGCTTAGGCTGCAAACCTAGCACGAGATATGTCGACGAGGCGGAGGGCTCAATGCGGATCGCCATTCTTGACGACTATCAAAATGTCGCGCTCGAGTCGGCAGATTGGTCGGGGCTGCAAAAAGACTGCGAGATCATCTCGTTTACGGATCATCTCGATGATCGCGACGCCCTGGCGGCACGGCTAAACGACTTCGAGATCGTCGGGATCATGCGGGAGCGCACGCCATTTCCCCGCGACCTGATCGAGCAACTTCCTAAGCTGCAATTGCTGGTAACCACCGGCATGCGAAACGCCGCCATCGATCTGGTGGCGGCGCGCGAACACGGCATCGTCGTCGCGGGTACCTCAAGTTCGGGACGCAGTACGCTGGAACTGACGTTTGGCCTGATGCTGGCATTGACCCGCAATATTGCGGCCGAGGATGCGGCCATGCGAGGCGGTGGCTGGCAGAGCACGATCGGCACCGAGTTGAAGGCAAAACGCTGGGTGTCCTTGGTCTCGGCCGCATCGGTATTCCGGTTTCGGAAGTCGCACGCGCCTTCAGCATGTCGGTGATCGCCTGGAGCGAGAATTTGACCGCCCAACGAGCCCGGGAGTGCAACGTCGATTACGTCGGCAAAGAAGATTTGCTCGCCGCCGCTGATATCATCTCGATCCATCTCGTGCTGAGCAACCGGACTCGCGGATTAATCGGCGCAGACGCGTTTGGCGCCATGAAACGATCGGCCTTGTTGATCAATACCGCACGGGGTCCGATCATCGATGAGCGGGCGCTGATCGACGCCCTTGAACAACGTCGCATTGCCGGTGCGGCGCTGGATGTTTTCGATATCGAACCGTTACCAAAGGATCATCGGCTGCGGCGGCACGATAATGTCGTCCTAACGCCGCATTTGGGGTACGTAACACGCGAGATCTATGGCTTTTTCTACCGCGAAATGCTTGAGGATATCGTGGCGTTTAGGGGTGGGGCGCCACTGCGCGTTCTTGAATGAACACCGCGAGATGCGTGGTGTTCTCGTGATCATTCATTAGCGCCGCGTCTCGAAGCCCCTAGAACGATAGGGAGACCCCCCTAAGGCAGGCGGGATCGGCCCAATTGTTGAACCTGTCAAAATGCCGCATGGTTTGCCCACCCTGATGGAAGGCGACCCAGATGGCGAGAGCCAAAGATCGGAGCGAAATTCGCAAGGCGCATATAGAAGTTCGCTCCCGCTTTGATTCTCTCAGTCGTATCGAACGGCATATCCTGCGGTCGCTCTCCGAGGGCAAGTCAAACATGCTGATCTCCCATCAGTTGGGCTTTTGCGATGTAACCGCTGAAGCCTATCGGGCCCAGATCATGCGCAAGATGGGCGCCGATACGATCGTCGACCTTCTGGTAATGGCCTGCATTTGTCTCGCCGAGAAACGACAAGCCTTGGCGGCATAATTAAGCTCGCACAGACGGAGGTTTCGCACCCCACCGGATTTTTCCGGTGGGGTGTTTTTTTTCAGCGAAAATAGAGGCCGCCATCGACCAAAATAGTTTGGCCGGTAACGAAGGACGCCGCGTCGGTCGCGAGAAACACGACCACAGCCGCAATATCCTCGGGCGCGCCGACGCGTTTCACGCATTGTTGCTGGGCGATCTGCTTCATTATTTGGTCGTTGCTGGTTTTCCGCGGTACCTCGGTTTTGACCAGACCAGGCATAATTGCATTGACGGTGATCCCGAACTCACCGAGTTCGCGTGCCATCGCCCGTGTCATGCCGACCAGGGCGGACTTCGAGGTTACGTAATGCATGTAGTTGGCCCGGCCCATCTCCACCACGCTCGATGAGATATTGATAATCCGGCCCCAGCCTTTGGCCCGCAATTGAGCCGTTAACGCCTTGGCGCAGCGATAGCAGCCCGTGACGTTGACGCGCATGGCGTAGTCCCACTCATCATCGGGTATTTCGTAGAACGGCCGCATATCGATATCGGCAAAAAATGCGGCGTTATTGACCAATATGTCAGCACCGCCGAGGTCGGCCTCAACCTGCGCACTGAGCGCGTCAATTGAGGCGGAATCGGCAACGTCGGTTGCGATAGCGATGGCGCGTCCGCCGCTGGCCGTGATTTCGTCAGCGACCGATTGCGCGCTGGCGAAGTCGCGATCGGCAACAACCGAGGTCGCGCCGGCCGACGCAAACGCACGCGCATAAGCGCGGCCAATACCGCGGCCACCGCCTGTGATAACGGCATTTTTACCAGCCAGGCTGGTAAACGAAGTGAAGGCGTCCATGTCTGTTCTCCCTGTCGATAGGCGATACTACGCTGAAGCGCCGCTCTAGGAGATGGCCTCAGGCGTGTGATGGTTGTTACTGATTTTTCACAACTCTTCAGTATCTTACGATCATTCTTGACGATCCCTTGTCCGCTCGCGGTCGGCTCCGCGATAGTACAAAAGAGGAGCGCAACAGTTGCAGGCGCGAAAACATACTTACGAAGTCCAAATCGAACGCGATGGCCGTTGGGTCATGGAAGCCGTTCACGACGGAAAAACGGCCGCGATCGCGATGGCGCGGGCCATGGCGGGGAGCGGCGATTGTGACGGGACCCGGGTTGTCGAAGACCGCGGGGCGGCGCTCAAAGAGAAGGTCATATTTGAGCAGGAGGGGCGTCGCCACGAACCGGTCATCACGATCTCACCGATCGAGCAGGCTCCGGTGTGCAGCAAAGTGAGCGAGTTTTACCGCTTTGAAGCACGCACGACGGCTGGACGCCTGTTGCGTCACTACCTCAATCACAAAGGCGTCAGCGCCGATGCTTCACGACTATTACAATCTGCGCGAGTTGGAGCGCATGGAGGATTTGACCAACCATGCCATCCAGCGGATCGCCAATATTCAGGCGCGCGCCACCCGCGGCAAACCGCTTGATCGGGTTGATCGGCTCTACACGGTATTTGCGCGGCTCATCAAGCGCGCCAAACAGGCGCCGGACGTTCGTCGCTATGTCGAGACAATCAAATCCGATGGGTTCTCTGCCGCCTGGCGAACGATTGGCGAGAACGTCGCGGAAAAGCACTGCCACTTTGTACGCTGTGTGGCGCTGGCATCGGTGATGGGCGGCGCCGGCGATTGGATCACCAAGGTCCAAACATTGATCGCATTGATCGATCCCGACGGCGACGAGGCGGCCAATCATTTACTTGATGAGGTCATCGCGGAAATCCTCGATGGGGCTGATGCGATAACCGAAATCCTCGGATCGCAGCGCGATCTTGGCCGTGCGCTGATAACCCTCGGCCAGCTCGCAACCGGCCGCTTCAGCGCCGGCGGACGCGGGCTCCAGGGCGACGTGGTTAAACGCCTCAACAAGTTGCTGGCCGAGAAGCGCTTGCCGATGACCAAGCGCACGCTGCTGGGACGTGTCGCGAGAGGTTTGCGCGGTATTCAACCCATCACCAAAGACGGCCCCGCGGCAGATCGCCAGATCTTCAAACAACTGGTCAAGGCGGTTTCCGGATATGGCGGATTGAAGGGTGGTCCGGTGATCAGTGACGCGATCACGCGACGCGGCCGCATGGTTCTTGGCAAGGGGGCGCTCGATCTACCGCCCGAGGAAGCGATCGCCAAAATCGTGGCCATGCTGCCCACGCGGGCGATCCGCCTGGGCTATCTGCTCGATCTCGGTGCTAGCGAGTTTACCGAGAAATACCGCGATGCGGTGCTGCGCGCGTTAGCGCAAGTTGTTGAAGAACTAAAAACAATCCACGATTTGGTGCCTGAGGCGCAAAGTCATCATCTGGTCGAAGCCGCGACCGAACTGCATCAACGCCTTGGCCTTGGTGCACTGCCCGATGAAGTCAGCGATCTGATCGCCAAGCGACTTGCGAAACTGACCGAGGCCGAGCCGGGCGCCGAGGTCACCGAACTCGACCCCGAAGAACCTCCGGAAGAAGCCGACGCCCCCAGTGAGGCTCCGACCAGCGACGTCGCGACAAAACGTCTGGCCGCCGGCGAGTACTTGTTTCGCGAAGGCGATCAGGGCGATGAGGCCTATCTCCTGGATTCCGGAAGCATCGAGATTGTGATTGAAAATGGTGTCGGTGAGGTTGTCCTGGCGACGGTCGATCGCGGCGCCATTGTCGGCGAGATGGCGTTGATCGATTTCGAACCGCGAATGGCGTCCGCCAGGGCGGTTCAAGATGCCACGCTGTTCGTGATTCCCTCGGAGGTTTTCCGCGCGCGCATGAAAGAGGTGGCGGAAATCGACCGGCTGATACCGATGCTCCTCACACGCTATGTCGAACGCCTGCGAACCCACGTCTCCTACGACTAGAGCATTCAGGATGGTCAAGTCGACGCAATCCTGAAATGCTCTAGAGGCTGGCCAAGCGTTCAACAATTGGTGCCAAGCCACCCACCAACTCGACCGGCTGGTCGCCGAACGGCATCACGATGACCGTATCGATGCCGATTTCGGCGTAGTGCCCCATATCGTCGATAAATACGTCGACCGCATCACCGGTTGGGATCGATGCGGAGTGCAGGATGGTTTTTTCAATACTCGCATAATCGCGGTTTTCGGCGTCGCAATGGGTGCGCAGTACATCGAGTTTGTGGCGGACGCCGTCGACGCCCTCGCGCGTAAACAGGTTGCATGCGCTGCCATATTTGGCGACCAGCCGCAGCGTTTTCTTCTCGCCCGAGCCGCCGATCATGATTGGTGGATGGGGCTTGGTGACGCATTGCGGCACGTTGAGGGTTTCGCTTAGCTGGTAATGTTTGCCCTCATAAGCGCCGTTGTCGGTACTCCACATCTGCAGGCAGACCTGCAAGGTTTCCTCGAGCAATTCAAAGCGCTCCTTAAGGGGTGGGAACGGCACGCCGAGGCCATTGTGCTCGCGTTCATACCAGGCCGCGCCGACGCCGAGTTGGGCGCGTCCGCCCGACAGCACATCGAGTGTGGTGATGATCTTGGCCAGCAGTCCAGGATGGCGGTAGGTGACACCGGTGACCAGCAGCCCCAGCGTCATCTTGCTGGTTTTGGCGGCGAGGTAGCCCAGCGCGGTGTAGCCCTCGAGCATGTCGAGTTCGGTCGGGTCGCCAATCATCTCCATTTGGAAGTAGTGGTCCATCACCGACAATCTGGTGAGGCCGGCCGCCTCGGCGGCTTCGGCAATCGCCCCCAAGGTCGTCGGGATCGCCGGCGCACCGCCGGGCCACGTAAAATTCACGACATGAAGCCCAAGGTCCATAATCCGCCTCCCACTCAAGAAATTTGTCGCTCACGGACGCTATCAGAAATGGCGGTGCTCTCGGGCAATTTCGTTCGTCCCGCACGTGTGCTAACGGTGGGCACAGGTTGGCCGCCAACCGCGCGCGCCGCACCGATTTCAGTGAGAGCAACATGGCCGAGCCCGAAGCGGTAAGCTTTAGCAGCGATGGCTTGAACATCGTGGGGGATCTCTATGTTCCCGAGGACGCGGCTGCGGCCTGCCCGGCGATCGTGTTGTGCCACGGTTTCGGCGGCCTGCGCGGGTTCTGGTTCCCGCATTTCGCCCGCTACTTCAATCGTTTCGGCTTCATCGTGTTGGCGTTCGACCATCGCAATACCGGCGATAGCGAGGGCGAGCCCCGGCTGCACCTCGACCCGCTCGGACAAGTCGCTGATATTCGCAATGCGGTGTCGTTTCTCGAAACGCACTCCGAGGTACGGGCCGACCGTATCGCGCTTTACGGCATCAGCTATGGCGGCGCCAACGCCGTCTACGCCACCGCGATCGACGGCCGTATCGCGACCATGATTTGCGTGGTCGGCTACGGTGATGGCGAGCGCTGGCTGCGAAGCGTGCGCCGGGAATGGGAATGGGTCGAGTTTCGGGCCCAACTCGATGCGGATCTGCGGGCGCGCGCGACCGGCGCCGCGCCTCAGCTTGCCGACACCTCCGAAATTCTCATTCGCGATCCCGAGGCGCTTGAACATGAGCACGAAGCCCGAGCCAACGATCCCGATCGCGTTACCCATGTAACATTGGCCACCGGCGACGCCATCGCTGCGTTCAAGCCGGAAACCCTGGTCGATCGAATTGCGCCGCGGCCAAGCTTTTTCATCGGCGTCGCCAACGATACCTTGGTGCCGACCGAGGAGACCGTCAGCCTGTTCGCCAAGGCCAACCAGCCCAAACGGCTGCACATGTTCCCGCCAATTGGCCATCATTCCGTCTACTACGGCGAGCACCTCGACACGTTGCTCGGAATGGCCTCGGACTGGTTCGTCGCGCATCTCGGCGCCGGCGAATGAGGGAGATCCTGCCGCCCGCCAATACCTATCGCGAGATGTACAGCGGGTTTCGCTGGCACATCCCTGATCGCTATAACATGGCGTACGATTTATGCGATCGGGTCGCCGCCGAGACCCCGGACGCGGTGGCGCTTATCCACGAGACCGAGCAGGGCGCGATCCGCACCTATAGTTTTGCGACCTTGCGCGATAGGGCTTGTCGCGCCGCCAATAGCTTTGCTGGGCTAGGGGTGATGCGCGGTGATCGCGTCGCGCTGCTGCTGGAGCAGTCGCCGGAGGCGTTGCTGGTCCATTTGGCATGTTGGCGGGCCGGCGTCCTCAGCGTGCCGCTGTCGATTTCGGTCGATGCCGATACCTTCGTGCAACGCATGCAGATTTGCGGCGCCAAGATCGTGGTGACCGATCGTGCGCGCCACGCGATGGTGGCCGACCTGCGCGATCAATTGCCCGATCTCCGCGAAATTATGCTGATCGACGGCGTCGACGGCGCCGACAGCGGTGCCCGCGACTTCCACGCCGACCTGGCGCGGGCCTCGCCAAGTCATGACTGCGCCGACACCGGACCCGATGACCCGGCCTTTCTGTCGTTCACATCGGGTTCGACCGGTGTGCCCAAGGGGGTGGTCCTCGGCCACGGTATGCTGATCGGTCATTTGCCGGGCTACATCTTTGCCTACGAGCATTTCGGCCAAGCCGGCGACCTCTGCTGGACACCGGCCGATTGGGCCGGCGGCGGCGGCTTATCGATGTCGCTGTTGCAATGCTTGTGGTTCGGCAAGACGGCGGTCGCGTTTCGGTCCGCGGGCGCCTTCGATCCCGAGCGCGCTTTTGCCACGATCGTCAAACACCGCGTGCGCAACCTGTTCGTCATGCCGACGATGATCAAATTGCTACGCCAGGCAGCGGTGCCCGAGGGCGTCGACCTGCGCTCGTTTATCAGCGCTGGCGAAGCGGTTGGGGCCGAACTTGCGGCCTGGAGCCGGGCCGCGCTTGGGGTTCACCTCAATGCCGTTTACGGCCAGAGCGAAGCCAACTTTCTGCTCGCGCACGTGCCGGCATTCATGGCGGAAAAACCGGGGTCGATGGGGGTTCCGGTGCCGGGCTACACGATCGGCGTGCTCGATCCGCAAGGTGACGAGCTCGGCGCCGGTGAGTCGGGCGAACTCGCGCTCAAGCGCCCGCATCCCGTGATCATGCTCGAGTACTGGAACGACGCGGCGGCGACGCGCAGCCGCTACAGCGGTGATTGGCTGCTGACCGGCGACATCGTCGCCCGCGATAGCGACGGCTATTATTGGTACAAAGGCCGGCCCGAAGACATGATCGCTACCGCGAACGGGCAAATTGGCCCGGTCGAGATCGAGGAAGTCTTCGTGCGTCATCCCGCGATCGCGGTTGCCGCCGCGATTGGCATTCCGGCCGATCACCCGGAGCAGGACATCAAGGTTTTCCTGCAGCCCAAAACGGGGGTCGTGATCGATGCCGCAATCGCGGCCGAGATCGATAATTTTTCGCGCACCGAATTGCCGCCGACCCACGTGCCGCGCGCGGTCGAATTTGTCGAATCGCTGCCACTGACTGCTACCAGCAAGGTCGCGCGTCGGGTGCTGCGCGAACGCGAAATGAGCAAAGCCCAATAATCCAGTCAAATTGTGAGGCGCCATACAGTTGCGTCGTCGTTTCTCCTTTATCGATGAGAAAACGGCGGGTGCGACATGGCGGACAACTCAAAAACATCCTGGTGGATCGTCACGGTCTTCGGGCTTTTCGTGGCAGCGATCTTGGTCGTGGTCTTCGCTTAGCTGACGACGATCGGTAAACGTTGCAACGGCGTGTATTCGCCGCGTGACCACAACGAGCCTGGCTCGGAAATCGTGAGAAACGAACCGCGCGAACGCTGTGCGACTGCTCGTCTAGTAAAGAAGCGTGTACCCGCGACCCGCGAGGCAGCGCTGAACGACTTTCTCCTGGGCACGTTGAGCGGATACGACGCCGCCGCCGGCCCCGCTAAGGGCGCCGCCCGCGGCGCCAAATTGAGCTCCGCCGCTTGTGTTGCCAAAAGCATTACCAATGATCGCACCGCCAGCTGCTCCGGCTGCTGCCCCAAGCAGGGCGCCGGCCAGTGCGCTACCGCCGGCGTCGATCTGGGCTGCGTATTCCTTGCATTCGGCCAAGTCAGTTTGAAATTCAACGACGTCGATCCCCTTCATGTCGACGATCGGCCGGTAGTCAAGGCCACGGTTGGTTACTGTATTTATGCCGTCCGCAGTACATGCCGTGACGGTCACTATTAACGCCGCGATCACAACCCAGTTACAGTTTTGCCAATTGGAATTTTGCCGATTGGAATTTCGGGTGCGCCTATTGCTTGATTGCATCTCGTAACTCTCGGTCGGTTAAGCCAAAGACGAAACGAAACGATTTACCATTCTGATCTGAACCATTGCCGACGCCTGATGTACAAGACGTCGCCCGCCAATCGCCATTGAAAATGCGACCGTCTGAGCATGTCATTGTCATCGTGCCTCGTTGGCCGGTACACGCCGTAAAACTGACTTGGGTTGCGTCCGCTATACCTTCGCAAGTCGTACCCGAACTGTCCGACTGCATCTGGAATGTCCCGCCGCCCATCATCCTTGCTTCAACCCGACCGGTAAAGGTCTCAGCACCGTCGCCGTAGCGGCCAAGAGCATTGTAACTAATCGTGCAGGCAGGCAGCCCGACGAACACAACGAACATAAGAAGTGCTCGGCGAGTGATTGCAGAACAACAAGAGATCGGCATTACAGATCCAGAATAACACAAATCCAATTTCTAGACGATGGCACACTTTCCAAAGATAACATTGAAGCAAAGCTTGGGTTTATCTTGTTGGCTTACCACTGATCTCAATCGTCACGAAATCATCGGCAAACTGAGCGGCGCGATCTCCAGTGCCGAGCGGCCGGCAAAATCGTTGTTGGGGCAGTCTTTCTCCATCCGTTTCTGGGCCTCGGTCAACACGTCGGCGGCGCTGTCGGGGTCGAGGTTGACGGTCTTGCCGTTGTCGACCACCTTGAGGCCGTCGACATAAACATCCTTCACGGCGCGATCGGCGGCGGAGAAAATGAGACTTCGCAGCGGATCGCGGAGCGGGCGCATATCAACTTGGTTGCCGTCGACCACGACGATGTCGGCCTTGGCCCCCGCCATCAAGCGCCCGAGATCGTCACGCTCAAGCGCGATCGCACCGCCGACGGTCGCGGCGGTGAACACGTCGGCGATCTGGAGCGTGTTGATGTCTTCGGCCGCGATGCGCGCGAACACGGCTGCGGTGCGGATTTCCTCGAGCATATTGTGCGGGAAGGTGTCGGTTCCCAAGCTCATGTTGACGCCGGCGCGAACATAGCGCCCGAAATCCTGCATGATTTGACCGTAGCGCGAGAACGGGGTTGGGCAGTGCGCCACCGAGGTGCCGGTTTCGACAAGGAGGTCGAGATCGCGTTTGCTGTGCCATTGCACCCAGCTATGTTCGTCGATGAACAAGCCGTGCCCGAGAATCGTTTGCGGTCCTAGAAGCCCGATCGATTCGGCCCATTGAATCGGCGACATGCCGTGGCGGCGAGTTATCTCGTGAAACTCAAATACGCTCTGCGAGCAATGGGTGGTCAACGGCGTTCCCGTTTGCTGGGCATAAGCGACGGTATCGCTGAACATGCCGACTGAAACCGTGTCGATCTGACCGGCACAAAGAATCCCCTGCATCCGACCCGACGGATCGAACGCCGCGAGACCCTCGATGATCTCGATGGCGCGATCGAAGGCACGCCGGCCGGCTTTCTCATCCCAGTTGTATTTGAGCTCGTGGTTGTTTTCGAGCTGCCAACCTGCCGTGGCGTACCACGGACCGGCATAGGTGCGAATGCCGCTCCGTTTGGCGACGTCGAGCCAGCCCTCGACCGGCGGCGAGAGATCGACAATCGTGGTGACGCCGCTCTTGAGAAGTTCGGCATAAGCGATTTCGGTGCCCGCGAGCGCGCCCGCATCGTCCAGCCGCATCGCCAGCATGCGTTCATACAGGCCGGTCATATACATCTCCGGCACGCCTTGCTCTTCACGGATACCCTTGTATCCGGGCTCGTTTGGCGGGTGCGCGTGGGTGTTCACGAAACCCGGCAACACGACCATGTTCTTGCCGTCGATTTCACTATCAACGGGGCCGGCAAAACCCTTGCCGACGAAGTCGATGGTGTTGCCGGAAAAAACGACGTCGGCGTCCGTCAAATAACGATGTTCAAAGGCACTATCGTCCCATGCCACCACCCAGGACGCGCTGCGGATACACGTTGTCGCCATCGATAGAAGCCCCCGGACTTGCCAATGATTGGGCCGGGATAGTCGCACATTGTGCCGCGCTTCCCCATGCCAATCCCGTGTGTCGACCGAAGCGCAGCGCTCGTTTACGGACGACAGCGCGTGATAGGGTCGGGCCTTCAAGACACAGCGGAGCGAGAGGGAGGCGTTTGATGCTCAAGAAAGGTGCCAACGATCTACTTGCCGAGGCCAACGCGCAGGTCGAAACGATTGATGTTGAAGAAGCGCTTGGCCTACACGGCCAACCCGATGTGGTGTTCGTTGACGTGCGCGAGCAAGTCGAGCGTGCCAATGGATTCGTGGCCGGTTCGATTCATGCGCCGCGCGGCTTTCTCGAATATAGGGTATCCACTTCGCTCTCGTGATGTCAATATGTTGGGATGGCGAACCCGGCATCCCATCCCGAAGGCGGGGTCGACTACCCGCGCACCCTGACTGAATTCGACGCGTGGTTCGTGTCGGAGACGGCGTGTGCGGAGTTTCTTGGGCGTGTTCGCTGGCCGGAAGGTTTTCGATGCCCGTCTTGCTGCGGAACCGACGCCTGGCCGACGGCGCGGGGTCAGTTGCGATGCAACCGGTGTCAGCGTCAAACATCGGTGACGGCGGGGACGATCTTCGAGGGCACTCGAAAGCCATTGCGCCTTTGGTTCCAGGCGATGTGGTACGTGACCAACCAGAAGCACGGGGTCAGTGCGCTCGGCCTGCAACGCATTCTTGGCCTGGGCAGTTATCAGACCGCCTGGGCTTGGCTGCACAAGTTGCGGCGCGCCATGGTGAGGCCGGGGCGTGATCTCCTGGGCGGCGCGGTCGAGGTGGACGAAACCTATGTGGGCGGCCGGGAAACCGGCGTCGTGGGGCGACAGACGAAGACCAAGTCGATCGTCGCGATTGCGGCGGAAGTCCGAGGGCGGGGCACTGGCCGGATCCGAATGAGCCGCGTCGAGGATGTGGCTGCGAGGAGCCTGATCCCGTTTGTCCAAACAACCGTGGCGCCTGGCGCGACCGTCCGAACCGATGGCTGGTCAGCCTACAGTGGTCTGGCGAACCAAGGCTATGACCACCAGCCGAGATCCATTTCCGCCAGTGGCGACCCGGCCCACATCGTCATGCCACGAGTGCATCGCGTGGCCGCTCTGCTTGATCGCTGGTGGCTGGGCATCCACCATGGTGCCATCGATGCCGACCATCTCGACTACTATCTCGACGAGTTCACTTTCCGATTCAATCGCCGCCGTTCGCAGGCTCGTGGCCTGCTTTTCTTCCGACTGCTCCAGCAGGCGGTGCAGCACGAGCCGGTCCCCTACAAGGGCCTAGTCGGCGGTCATCGCAGCCTCGGAAACCAAATGTAGGGGATACGAGAGCGAAGTGGATACCCAGTTCTCGAATTTATCTTCGACCCACAGACCCCGATGCACATCGCAGATCTAAGCGCCGGAAAGCGAATGGTACTTTAATTGCGGCTCCGGCGGCCGCTCCGCCCTGGCGTTACGGACTCTTGCGGAAATGGGCGTCGAGAATGTTTGTCACGTCGCCGGTGGGTTCGCCGGCTGGGTGCAAAACGGCGGTCCAACCGAGGGCTAGGAACTCGGAACTGGTTGGCGGGACGCGCCCGCAGAGCCTCTCGGCAGAAATGCTGTCGCGTTTCGCCTGTCGGGTGGCCACAACGCATAAGGCGTTGTGGCCGACTTAGTAGATGAGTTCGTCTTCGCCCTTGCTGTCGGCGATGACGATTTCGCCGCGGTCGGAGAGATCCTTGGCGACAGTCACCAAGGTCCCCTGGGCTTCGTCGACATCGCGCAACCGCACCGGGCCGAGCGCTTCCATGTCTTCGCGCATGATCTTGCCGGCGCGTTCCGACATGTTGCTGAAGAACAGATCGCGTAGATCTTCCGAGGCCCCTTTGAGTGCCAGCCCCAGCTTGTCCTTATCGACCGTGCGTAGCAGCACCTGGATGCTGGCCGGATCGAGCTTGTTGAGATCTTCGAACGTGAACATCAGGCCTTTGATGCGCTCAGCCGAATCGCGGTTCGCCTCTTCCAGCGATTCGAGGAATTTCTTTTCCGTCGCGCGATCGAAATTATTGAAAATATCGGCCATCGATTCGTGCGGATCACGGCGTGAGGTGCGCGCCAGATTGCTCATGAACTCCGAGCGCAGCGTGTTTTCGACGGTCTGCAAGATCTCTTTGCGCACGCCTTCCATCGACAGCATGCGGTTGATGACTTCCATGGCGGTTTCTTCGGGCAACACCGCGAGCACGCGGGCTGCGTGATCGGGCTCGATTTTGCCCAGCACCACGGCGATGGTTTGGGGATACTCACTCTTCAGATAGGCGGCGAGCATGGTCTCGTTAACGTTGCCGAGTTTTTCCCATAGCGTCCGTCCGGCGGGCCCACGCAGTTCCTCCATCATATCATCAGCTCGATCGCCCATCGCCTGACGCAGGATGCGCTCGGTGCCCTCATAGGTCCCGATCAGGGAGCCGGTCGACGACAATCTCGTTACGAATTCGGTGAACACGCCCTCGACCATCTCAGAGTCCATCTTGCCGAGATTGGCCATCGCCTGGGAGATCTCCTTGATCTCCTCCTCGTCCATCTTCGTGAACATGGTTACCGACTGCTGCTCATTGAGCGCGAGCATCAGCACCGCGGCTTTTTGCTGCCCGGTCAGTTTTCCGCTGGCGGCGGCGGATTCAGTCAAGGAATCGGATCCGTGGTTTAGCTACGAGAGGCCAACGTTAACGCGGATTTACCGGGCGTGTAAATCGCCCAATAGACGGATATTCAACAACTCGTACCGATCTGAAAACTGCAACCCGCGTGCCACCTCGACTCGAGGGGGTTCCCTTGCGAATCAAGGCGTTAAGGTGAATGCTGCGCGATCTTTCACGTACGTTCTTCGGCGTTTTTTGCCGACCTGCAGCAATGGGCGCTATATGTTGGATTCCTTCGACTAGGAGAGGATCGATGAAGCTCTATGACAACCCATTTAGCCCGTTTGCACGCAAGGTGCGGATGGTGCTCGAACACAAAGGGCTCGAATTCGAATCGCTCGACGGTCTCGATCAATCCAACCACGACGCATTGGCGGCGATCAACGCGCGGGTAGAAGTACCGGCATTAGTCGACGGCGATCTGACCATCGTCAACTCGGCCGACATCGTCTCCTATCTCGAGCACAAATACCCTCAGAACCCGGTTTTTGCATCGGATCCAGCGAGGCGAGCGACAGCCCGTGCTTGGGAGCGGTGCGCCGATACCGTAATCGATCCGATTCTGGTGGATATCTCCTATTGGTGGTGGGCTGATCGCTCCGATGAAATGCCCGCGGGGATGAAAACGGCGGCACAAAGCGACCTCGATAAAATCTACGACGTGCTCGCGGGCGAACTCGCGACCGGTGACTTTGTGTGTGGTGATTTCTCGATCGCGGACATCGCCCTGTTCCCCATCTGACCGCAGTTCGGTTGCTCGATGTTTCGTTCGATGCGGAACGCCACAGACCAATCGTCGCGTGGCTCAAGCGCATGCGGGAGATCGCTATATGTAGTGCCGATCTCGACCGCGCGCGCACTTACGTGGCATCGATCGGGGATCGCAACCTTGAACGAAACAAGATCTTCTGGCGCGGTGATCGCATCGAATGGGTGCTTGCGCGCGGCTACCACGACTGGTTTATAGGTGAGATCGAGGCTGGCCGCGTCATGTGGCCAGGACTCGGTATCCCGATGCAGCGCTAGTGCATGCGAAATCAACCCTGCGCCGTTAGCGGGACGGAGGAGCCATGGCCGAGCAACCCACAACCACGCACCTCGTTGAGGGTTACACGGGCGGCGATGTCGCGGTCGACGCAGGCCAACGCGTTCGCATAACCGATGTCGAGGGCGATCAGATTGGCGACATGTTTGCGATCTCGCGCGACGATCACAGCGAGTTCCTGTGCCCATCCAAAACCCGGGCCGTGATCTGGGAATTGTTCCCGAAGTTGGGTGAGGCGTTTTACAGCACGCGCAGAAGACCGATCCTTAGCTATTTGGAGGATACCTCGCCGGGTGCGCACGACATGTTTTTTTCACCCTGTGATCTCCAATTATTCACCGATCTCGGCGTAGAAGGATATCATGCTAATTGTCATGATAACTATATAAAAGTGGCTGAGAAACTTCACCTGTCGCACCGCTTTGTTCCCGATCCGATAAACGTATTTCAGAACACGCCAGCGGCCGCAGACGGATCGATCCTAATGAAGAACACGCTGACCAAACCCGGTGATTCCGTGACCTTTCGGGCGGAGCTCGATATCTACCTGATCCTGACGGCATGCTCGGTCGACCAGGGATTTGACGAGATCGGTGGCAGCGCCTCGACACCGCTTCTGATCGAGGTTTTCAAATGAGTACGGTGTTGGATGAGATCGAGGACATGTCCCGATGAGCGGACAACCAAGACACTCGAAAATCATCGAGGGGTACTGTGGCGGCGCAATGGCGGCGGACGTTGGTGAACTGATTCGCATCACCGATATCGAGGGATCGCAAATCGGCGACTTTTTTGCGATTGCTCGCAGCGATCACTACGAATATCTCTCCCCGTCCAATACGCGGGCCATCAACTGGTCGCTTTTTCCTAAGCTGGGCGAACCCTTCTACAGCACGCGGGCACGCCCGATCCTCACCTATCAGGCCGACGATTCGCCGGGTATCCATGACATGTTTTTCTCGCCGTGCGATCTCGACGTGTTCACCAGGCTTGGCGTTGAGGGGTATCATCCCAACTGTCACGACAATTATCTTGCCGCAGCGCGAGATATAGGGATTTCGCACGAAATTGTTCCCGACCCGGTCAACGTGTTTCAAAACACGCCGTCGACCGGCGATGGCACAATCCTGCCCGAGCCGGTGCCGACTAAAGCTGGCGATTCGGTTACCTTTCGGGCCGAGCTCGATGTCTTTGTTGTTCTTGCGGCGTGCTCCGTCGACCAAGGTTTTGACGGGATCACCGGTCCAGCGTCGACCGCGTTGAAGATGGAGATATTCACGGTCTAACCCTATCGTCACCGCGCTCAAAGTTGCTGGTCTGAGACGCGTCACATAGACTGAAACCACCAAAATAGACGATCCCAATCATGGGACGCCGGCATTCCACGAGGGAGGGGCCGATGTTTTCGCAGTACCGTACGCTCAAGATTTGCTTGGTTTTTCTTGCCGCGCTGGCGCTTGGCGTATTGCCCGCCTACGCGCAAACGCTCCGCACAGCATTCGTCGAGGACATTGGTGTCCCCGATCCCGACCTCTTCTATGCGGCGGAGGGCCTACTGGTCACCAACAACGTCTATGAAGGGCTGCTGCGCTACAAGCCGGGCACAACCGAGATCGAGCCGGCGCTGGCCGAGAGCTGGTCGATTTCGAAGGACGGTCTGCAATACACTTTCAAGCTCCGCGCCGACGTTAAGTTCCATGATGGCACAACGCTCAGCGCGGACGACGTGATCAAAAGTTTCGCGCGTCGTCTCGCGGTTGAGGGCGCGCCGTCTTACATGTTGTTCGACGTTGCCAAGACCGAAGCCAAGGACCCTCTGACCGTTGTCGTAACGCTCAAATCAACGGTCAACGGATTCCATCACTTCATGGCTTCGCCCTATGGCCCGAAAATTATGAGCGGCGCGATTCTCGATGCCAACAAGGGCGATCACGCGAAAGGCTTTCTAAGCACACGCGACGCCGGCACCGGTGCCTACTGGATCAGCGATTGGAAGGTGGGCCAGCAATATGTGATGACCGCATTTGGCGACTACTGGGGCGGGGCACCGCATTTCAAACGGATTGAAATCGACCTGATACCCGAGGCGTCAACCAAAGTGCTGCAACTCGAGCGGGGCGACCTCGATATGGTCCTCGCCGGCGGTTTGCCGCTGCCGGCGATCAACCGGTTTCGCGGCAATTCGAAGTTCCAAGTTCACGACTTTCCGACGGTCAACAAACTCTACCTCGTTGTAAACACGAAAAAAGGTGCTTTCACCGATGCCGGTCTCCGTGACTCGCTGCGTCACGGGATCGATCGGGCAAAACTAGTCAAAGCCGTCTATGGATCTGCCGCGACGGTCTCGAGCCAGTTCTACAACTACAAGAGCTTTCCGGCCGGCAAGGCGTTGTATTACCCGTCCTACCAGCCGGATCGCCTAAAAGCCGCGGCAGCGAAGGCGCCGATCAAGAAGGTCGCGATAAACGTGCCTTCCGCCACCGGCCCCGACCTGCGGCGATTTGCCGAATTGCTGCAGGTTGAATTGTCGAGGGCCGGTCTGCAGCCGGAGGTGCGCGACGTGACCTACGCGGTCGTGTTTGAGATGCCGACCAACGAATCGCTGCGACCCGACATCGTTGTGTTCAACGCACCGCCGGATGCGCCGCATCCGGATGCCTATATCCGGATCAACTATTACACCGGTGGCCCTGCCAACCTTATGAATTGCGATTTACCAGATGCCGACGCGGCGATGGATGCCGGGCTCCAGGCGACCGACGAGAAAACAATGGTCAAGCACTACGAGAAAGCTGCTGATATCGTCGTTCGTGCCGGTTGCATGGTGAACATCGCCGACATGAACGATAGCCCGGTTTTCCGCGCCGGCATCAAGGGCATTATTAACGAACCAGCGATCCCGAGTTCGGTTGTACTGCGTCTGCTGCACGAGTAGCGAACGACAATAAACAAAACATCGCACGCGTGTATTTGCGGCCTCGCCGTCGCGTAAGGGCGAGCGAGGAAAGGGGGTGCGCTAATCCTCGCCAATTCATGCGAACCGTCAGCCATGCGCGGACCGGGGCTCGGCTGTATCCAGGCGAACGCACGCCATGACTAGCGCCGCGACTTCACCCACTACGGGCGGCTCGGAACCGCGCGCGCGGGTGTCGAATCTATCCATAACCTTTGAGCAAGAGGGTGGCGATATCCTCGCTCTACGCGGACTGTCGCTCGAGGTTCAGGCCGGCGAAATCCTTGCCGTCGTCGGTGAATCCGGTTCTGGCAAGAGCGTGCTCGGATTATCGCTGCTCGGCCTGCTGCCGTCCGATCCGGCACCTCGGATCGGGGGCGACATCGAGGTGTGTGGGGTCGACATGGTGCGCGCGGGCCCCACGGTTTTGCGCCGCGTGCGACAGGCCCGGCTGGGCGCGGTTTTTCAGGACCCGATGACATCGCTCAACCCGAGCATGCGTATTGGTGAGCAAGTCATCGAAGCGACGGGATCAAAAATCATGGCCCTGCGGCTGCTGGACGCAGTGAATTTTCCAGGAGCGATGCGCCGATTTCACGCCTACCCCCACGAACTCTCGGGTGGCCTTCGCCAGCGGGTGATGCTGGCGATGGCTCTGGCCGGTCGACCTGAATTGATCATCGCCGATGAGCCAACGACCGCCCTGGATGTCACCGTTCAAGCGCAAATATTGGCTCTTCTTAAGCGCATTCGAGATGAATTCGGTACATCGTTTCTATTCATCACGCATGACCTCGGCGTCGCGGCCCAGATTGCCGATCGTATCGCGGTCGTTTACGGCGGGCGCTTGTTGGAATGCGGGCCGACCAGAGAGCTGCTCGGCGCCCCGGCCCACCCTTATACGATTGGCCTGCTGCGTTCGCGGCTCACGATGCAGACCGTGCGGGGGCAGATGGTCGTAAGCCTGGCTGGTGATCCGCCCGATCCCCGCGACCCGCCTCCGGGCTGCCCGTTTGCTCCGCGATGCGCTCACGCAATAGCTGATTGTGAAGCCTCGATGCCACCTCTGGTGGCCCGCCCCGATCAATCCGGCGAGGTCGCGTGCCCGCGGGTCGGGATCGACGACATCGCAAACGACGCTGGCGGCGAAGGGGTTGCGCTGCCACCCCAGCGCGCGGCGGAGACGATCCTTCGAATTAGCGGGCTATCAAAGACATTCAGGGTGCGGCGCCGGAACCGGTTGTGGCGAGATCGGCTGACGGCGCTACGCAATATCGATTTGGAGGTCGTCTCGGGTGAGGCGCTGGCCCTGGTCGGCGAAAGCGGTTGCGGTAAGTCGACGCTGCTGCGCGCCATTGCTGGTCTAACCCGCACCAAACGACGCTCGATCACGCTGGCGGCAGAGGACCGCCCGCAAATGGTATTCCAGGATGCCGGTGCCTCGTTGACACCGTGGCTGACGGTCGGCGAACAGGTTGGCGAAGCCCTTGCGAAGGAGGGGTTGTCGCGTGCGGAGCGGCGATCGCGCACGTCTATGACCCTGCAAGCAGTGGGATTGTCGCCCGATCTGAGTAGCACCAAACCCGGCCGTTTGTCGGGTGGGCAATTGCAGCGGGTGGCGCTCGCGCGCGCGACAATTGTGCCGGCCTCGTTGTTGCTGTGCGACGAGCCCACGAGCGCACTGGATGTCTCACTCGTTGCCGCGGTTCTCAACATCTTGCGCGGCATCCGCGCCCGGTTCGACACCACACTGATCTTTGTCACCCACGACCTGGCGATCGCGCGCATGGTCGCGGATCGGATCGGCGTGATGTACCTGGGGCGAATCATCGAGATCGGTCCGTCAGAGCAAGTGGTCGAGGCGCCCGCGCATCCTTACACCCGCCTGTTGCTGGCGTCGCTCCCCGGTCTTAATACGACGCTGCCGGAGATCGAGGGCGAGATTGCCAGCCCATTCGAGGTGCCGACGGGCTGTGCGTTCCATCCCCGCTGTGCGCATGCGACCGACCGGTGCCGCCGCGACGATCCCGAATTGGCGCAGCTCGCGACACCGGCCCATGCCGCCGCTTGTTGGCATCCACTTGGGGCGACATCGCCGCCTGACGCTGATCTCGGTTTCCAGGGAATCGACGATCACGAGACAGACGATCAGGAGGCGGGCGCGAATGTCGCTGACTGACCAGACCTCGCGCGTGCTGCTCGATACGAAGTTCCTATTGCTGGCGCGGCCGCGTGTTCTGGTACCATTGCTGGCCGCGGTTTCGATCTTCGCGGTGGCGGTGGTGGCACCGTGGCTGGCGCCGCACGATCCGCTGTTTCCGGCGGGCGATCCCTTTCTGGCGCCGAGCTGGGAGTTTGTGCTCGGTACCGATGGTATCGGCCGCGACCTCTTGAGCCGGGTGCTGTTTGGCATGCAGTCGACGCTGGTCGCGGCGGTGCTGGTCATCGCCTCCGGCATCGTGATTGGCGCGGTCGTCGGACTGGTTGCCGGTATGGCTGGTGGCTGGGTCGATCAAATATTAATGCGAATGATTGAAGTGTTCCTGGCTATGCCGGCACCGATCCTTGCGATCGCCGTCGTCGGGGCGCTTGGCGCATCGCTGGAAAACACCATCATCGCCATGGTCGTGGTTTGGTGGCCGCTCTACGCGCGAATCGTCCGCGGCGAGGCACGGGCGTTTCTGGCCCGGCCGGCGGCCGATGCGGCCCGCCTGATGCGCATTGGCCGTTTGAGATTCGCCTTGCGTCATCTGCTGCCGGGGATGGTGCCACCGATCATCATCGCCGCAACCTTTGATATCGGCCTGCTGATCCTGATGTTGGCCGGCCTGTCTTTCCTTGGCCTTGGGTCGCCGTCGCCGGCACCCGAACTCGGGGCGATGAGTGCGCGCGGGCTAGCCTATCTGTTGCAATTTTGGTGGGTGCCGGTGATGCCGGGTTTGGCGGTATTCCTGCTTACCTTTGTCGCGAACTTCGCCGGTGACGCGCTGCGTGACCTGATGGACGATCGATGATCCGGGCCGTCACCGCGCGTTTTATTGCGATGATCGGTGTCATCCTGGTGCTGATCGCGGCGGTGCTGGTGATGCAACGCGTCGTGCCCGGCGATCCCGTCCGCTTGATGGTCGGCACCAATGCGCGGACCGAGATCGTCGAGGCCGAACGTAAGCGGCTCGGCATGGATAAGCCGTTGCCGGTGCAATACGTCATCTATCTCGATCGGCTGGCACATGGCGACCTCCAAATGTCGCTGCAGACGCGCCGACCGGTCACTCAAGACCTTAAAGACTTTTTCCCGGCCACCCTCGAACTGGTGGTGTTTGCGCTGACGCTCGCGGTGTTGGGCGGTGGCGTTCTTGGATTGGGATCGGCCGGCAATTGGCGTGGTTTCTGGCTGATCCGGTGGCTGGCCTTTGCCGGCTCGGCGATGCCGGTGTTCCTGTTGGCAATGGTGGGGACGTTGTTCCTTTATGGCGAGTTCGGTTTGCTGCCGGGCTCCGGCCGCACCGGATTTCGCGACTTCGTAGCCGCGCCGACCGGCTTTTTGACGCTGGACGCGCTGATCGCGGGGCGTTTCGATGTGTTCGTCGACGCACTTCACCATCTGCTGCTGCCAGCGGTGTGCCTGGCGATCGCACCGGCGGTTGGAATCGGGCGCACCTTTCGCGCCAGCTTGGTCGGCACGCTACGGGCCAACTTTATCCGTACCGCACGCGCCAAAGGTTTGACCGAGCGCCACATTCTGTTGCGCCACGCGGCGCGCAATTCACTGGGTCCGACGTTGTCGGTTGCCGGCATCCAGGTCGCGATCCTGTTTGCCAATGTGGTGATCATCGAATCCGTGTTCGCGTGGTCGGGTATCGGCCGTTACACCGCCCAAAGCATCATCCACAACGACTATCCCGCGATCGCCGGCGTAACCCTGACGCTTGGCGTTCTGTATATTGTCGTCAACGGCATTATCGATCTGCTGCAAGTCGCGGCCGACCCGCGTCAGCGGAGTGCGTGAACGTCTGGAGGAATTCCACACGGCTTAATCTTTTTCGAGTTCCCAGATCAGTGCCACCGGAAATCCCACCAATCTTAAGGCTTAGGCAGATTCGGCAGAATCTGCCTAAGCTGTTTGAACGAGGCCGTGGGCCGCGAGTGTAGGTGTCAGCCTATGTGGAAAGTGCGTTGATGCCTGCGCCGGGGCGGGTGGTCACTATCGTTGGGACGCGTGAGACGAGGCTTCCGACCAGCATTTATATTTTTTCGACAGCTGATTGCCGACGGTAGAGACACTTTTCGTTGGCGATTGCCTTGTGTTCGTAATTGAGCGCACGCCGACCGGTTCGCCGACGCGATGACGACGTTTGCCGATCCGGATGGGATCCGATGTTTCATGGTTTCGCGTCCTGCGCCGGTTGAGCGGGGGGAGGGTCTCGTGAAGAGAACGGATCGTACCGGCGGGAGATTTCCCGGATTTTCCGCAATTCGCCGCCACAGTGCGGGCAGGGAACGGGCGCGATCCCGGTCTCCAGGCCGCTATTGCGGTGGTCGTCCTCCTCGCCGTCATGGGTTACGGCTGTATGCGCCTGGAGGCCGTTTACACCCAGCGCCTCGCGCGCGACTTCGAGGGTCTTGGCACGGCTTCCATTGGCAAGGATTCCGAAGTGGCGGATGCGATGCAGTCCGTTTGGCAGGACATGCAACAGGAACCGGCGGATGAACTCGTCGGCGGTGATGGTGGCCGTGCCGTAGCGGGGTTTCCTTTGCCCCGGACTGGTCGGCTTGCGGCAACGGAAGGAGACGTTCTGTCCATCGCAGGCGATGATGCGGCTGTCGCCGATGGCAATTCTGTGCGTGTATCGGGAGAGATAGCGGAAGACCTGTTCGGCATCGCGAAAGGGTCGTTTGGCGTAGACGATCCAGTTCTTGCCGCGGGCGGCCACGAGGGTGGCGTGGAACTCTCCGGGATTGGCGAGATGGGCGATGCCGCCATGAAATTCGATTTTCCCGCGTGCATGGGCGCGGGTGAGCTCCTCAAGGAAGCGGCGCCGGAACAGGCTGGCGAGGACCTTGACCGGGGCCAGGAAGGTGCCGCTTCCGGTCTTCCATTGGCCGGTTGCGACATCGAAGCCGGCGTTAGGCACGACGATATGCAGATGCGGATGGAAGCCGAGCTTCTGGTCCCAAGTGTGGAGGACCGCGGTGCCGCCGATACGCAGTCCACCGTGACGGTCGTCCTCGGCGATGGTGCGCAGGGTCTCGGCGGCGGTGCGAAACAGGATGTTGAACACGACCTTGCGGTTGCAAAAGGCGATCCCGCTGACTTCTTTGGGCAACGAAAATACAACGTGGAAGTACGGCACCGGCAGGATATCGGCGGCGCGCGCCTCCAGCCATTGCCTTGCGGCAAGCCCCTGGCAGGACGGGCAGTGGCGGTTGCGGCACGAGTTGTAGAGCGGATGCTCGCGCCTGCAGCCGTCGCATTGATACATGTGGCCACCGAGTACGGACGTCCGGCAGGACTCGATCGCGGCCATGACCTTGAGGCGTCCGGCGTCAAGCTGGCCGGCCAGGCGCCGCCGGTAATCTGCGCCGGCGCGGCGGAAAATATCAGCCACGCCGGCGTCTTTGCGCTTCACGGCGCCTCAGGCGTCGATCAGGTCGAAGCCCGAGAGCGGATGGTCGAGGGTCTCGAACATCTTGCCGGTGGCGCGGGCGTAGCCGCGCGTCGTGTCGGCATTCCGGTGACCCAGGACATCCTGGATGACATCGATGTTGCCGCCACGCTCATGCCAGTGGGTGGCGGCCGAATGCCTCAAGCTATGGAAGGTATGGCAGCCGTCGACGCCGGCCTTGCGGCAGGCCTTCTTAAAGGCAACACGCAGGGTATCGATCTTGAGAGGCACCTCCGGCGACTCACCGTAGAACAGCCACGTGACCGGTCGTGGAAAGAGGTTCTTGCAGTAACGCCGCAGGTATTCGACGAGCCCGTCGGGAAGCGGCGCCATGCGCTCGGCGCCGCCCTTGCCGGAACGGATGTGCAGAAGCCGTTTGTCCGACTTGATGTCGATGAGTTGCACCTCAACAGTTTCCGAGATGCGGAGACCGGCGCCATAGGCAAGAACCGTCGCGGCCCGATAACGGAGGTCGGAGATGGCGAGGATCAAGCGCTCGACCTCCTTCTCCGCCATTGACCGGGGCAGTTTGCGGGGCCTCTTGCGGTAACGGAGCCCGTCGACCATCTCGGGACGGCGCAGTGTGTCGCGATACAGGAACCTGAGCGCACCGAGGCTTACATTGGTCGTGTTCGGGTCGAGACCGCGCTCGATCCTCGCCAGCAGCCAGCTGCGGACCTCCTCGGCGTCAAGCCGGTCCGGCGGCTTGTTGTAATGTTTGTTGAGGGTCTCGATCTCGCGCAGATACATGGCCTGTGTGCTATCGGCCAGACCGGCTATGCCCATCTGTTCCATCATCCGCCCTCGAAGAGGCGATACGTATGTCGTGTCGGTGGTTTTCATCATCGATCTCCCTGGCCTGAACGGCGCTCCACCGGACAATCCGGGGCTGGCCATCAGTGGGGTCGATGCTAACCGTGGGAAACCAGAAAACAGGTAGGCTCTTAGATTGCGGAACCGGCACCCGGGATCCGACACAAATCCGGCACTCCAACACCCGGAAACAAGCGCTGCACATTAGGAGGAAGGCTCAATGTCTGAAGCAAAAACTGCCGTGGAGCGGCTTCGTTCAATGCGGCTCGCGCCGTCGCGGTCAGATCCGGCCCGAGTTCGGTTCGTAGCCAAGCTTCGTTTGCGAGGAACAGGTCGCAGATCCCATCCGCCTGAGTCTCGGTAAACGATGGTTCTCGACACTCGCGAATGCGTAGCCCGGCTGTGTGGAAGGCGCGGATGTAATCACCGTGCTGGTGGTGTTTGTTCTCGATAACAGCGAACGCGTTGTTGTCGTATGCGAACCCAGCATGCCCGCCGAGCAAGCCGTTGAGTGGGTGAATATCCGACACGATGATTGTGCCACCGGGAGCCGCACAGCGTGCGAGTTCGGCGATCGATGCCGACAGGTCGCTGCAGTGGGTGAGGGCGAGACAGCAAGTTACGAGGTCAACGCCGCGTCTGGTACCGGCAGCGCCGTGAGATCGCCTGATTTGAAGATGGCGCCCGGCACGTTGGCCACGGCTTTGACAAGCATGGCATCGGATGCATCGATGCCGGTTGTCGTATGGCCGCCCTTGACCAGCATGGAGGCCACACGTCCGGTACCGCACGCGGCATCGAGCGCTGCGCCGGCACCTCTTCGTCGTATTAAATCGGCGACAACGGGTTGCTCGACTTCGATCAGCGGATTGTCGTCGTTGTCATAGCTGATCGACCAGCGCTGGTAGCCGTCTTCAGGGGACAACTGGTGAACGACATACGAAAAAGCATCCGGTTCACGGTGATAGGCGGCGAGCAGGCGGCGAATGACACCAAGCCAGCGTTCGGTATCGTCGTCGGCGACAAAGCGCCAATGGCGAAGCAACGCGAGTGCGAGTACGCCGAGACGGAAGGGAAGCGACGACGTTGTGATCGACGATAGTTTGCTGGGGTCGGACATGGTGGCCTCATTGCAGTCTCATGGCAGTCTCATGGCATTGGCGGCAATCAACGAGGCCGAGAAAACAAAAAAAGCCCCGTCGGTACCGGCGGGGCTTGGCTTGATGACGTGAGATCTAATTCAACGCGTGCACCATCCAAGCGGCCCGCCGACGGGGGTCGGCATGGTCGTGAGATAAGGGCGGTTGCAGCTCTTTAACGTCATGGCGGCGAGACAAATACGCGCGAAGTGGTGTGGTGTCAAATCGACGGCGCATGGGCATGCATGGCAACCTAACTTTCCGCCTCGATCACCTCGACGTAGGCCGCGACAGCAGCTTCGAGCCCGATCGATAGCGCATCGACGGTGAGGTAATGGCCAATCGAGACCTCGTCGAGCCAAGGAATCGCGCGCAGCAAGATGGTTAGATTGTGCTGCGTGAGGTCGTGACCTGCGTTAACGCCGAGACCAAGGCGTCGCGCAGTGTCGGCTGCGGCGACGTAGGATTCCACTGTCGAGGGGTACGCCGTCGTCGCGAAAGCGGTGGCGAAAGGGCCGGTAAACAGCTCGATCCGGTCGGCGCCGACGTCGCTTGCGGCAACCACCGCTTCAACCTGGGCATCGACAAACAGCGCCGTCCGCGTGCCATAGCTTTTCAGCCGTTCGAGCGAGGCGCGAAGATCGGTGACATTGGCAGCGATATTCCATCCGTGATCCGAGGTCAGCGCGTCCGGTGCGTCGGGAACAAGGGTGGTTTGGGTGGGGCGGGTTTCGCCGATGAGTTCGAAAAACGCCTCGCTCGGGAAATCCTCAACGTTGAGCTCGATTTGGTCGTTGCCGGCGCTGAGCATCGCGGCCAGTTCGACAACGTCGCGACGGCGAATATGGCGCTGGTCGAGCCTCGGATGCACGGTGATGCCGTGGGCGCCGGCCCTAATGGCGAGGTGGGCGGCACGCAGAAGATCGGGGTGGTCGTGCCGGCGCTGATTGCGGAGCAGCGCAATCTTATTGAGGTTGACGCTGAGTTTGGTCACTCCGGCGCCGTCTACCCTTCGACGCGTTCTACCCTTTGGCGACCTGCCAATTGTCGAGCTTTTCGCGCGCGCCATTGGCCTGTGGGTTCATGGCACCATCGTGATTGTCGCGCTTGGCCGTGAGCTCGATGACGTAGCCGTTGGGGTCGCGAAAATAGATCGAATCCATGACGTGATGATCCGAAATGCCGCGGGTGTCGATGCCTTCGGCTTTGCCTTTGGCAAACATGTCGTGGAGGTCTTTGGGTTCGACCTCGAGTGCGATGTGAAGGTCGAAATCATGCTGTTCCTTGAAGTCGAACGGCCGGTCCGGCGCCTCGAAGAAAGCCAGAAAGGAGCCATCGTCGAGTTCGTAGAAGGTGTGTAGGGTTTCGGTCTTGCGGCCGCTTTTGGTCTCGCCGATCTCCAGCGTATGGGCCAGCGGCAAGCCCAGAAAATCTTCGTAAAACTTGCGCGTCTCTTCGGAATCCTTGCAGCGGTAGGCGTTATGATGGAGCCCCTTAATCATGGCAATCCTCTTTCAGGTTCGAGCCGGTCGAAACGGCGTTCGTATGCACCTAAAGCATTTTCCGATCACTCGCAGTCATATCCGGCAGCAGCAAAATAGTTTTCACATTCGGCTGGCGTGAACGTATCGACACCTTGGGCGATGGCCTCCCACAGGTCATCGATAGTGCGTGCGGCGGTTTTCTTAAGGAAGGCCTTGAGCTTTGAGAAAGCCATCTCGATGGGGTTGAAATCGGGGCTATAAGGCGGCAAGAAACGCAATTCGGCCCCGGCGGCCTCGATGGCGGCCCGCACGGCGACGGGTTTGTGAGCGGGCAGATTGTCCATGATGACAATGTCGCCAGGCGACAGTGTCGGCACCAACACTTGTTCCACATAATCCAGGAACGCCGCCCCGTGCATGGCGCCGTCGAGCACCATCGGCGCGGTCATGCCTTCAAGCCTCAGCGCACCAACGAATGTTGTCGTCTTCCAATGCCCATGGGGTATGGGGGCCCGGCACCGTTCCCCGCGCGGGGCCCGGCCATAACGCCGGGCCATCTTCGTCGATGCGCCGGTCTCGTCGATGAAGATCAGCCGTTTCGGTTCCAGATCCGGCTGAAGCTCAAACCAGGCTTGCCGTCGCAGCAGAATATCAGCCCGTTGCTGTTCGCTGGCGTGCGCGGTTTTTTTTGAAGGTCAAGTTCCGGCGGTCGAGCAACCGCCAGACCGTGCTTTGGGCGGCCTTCAGTCCATGCGCTTCGTCCAGGTGCGTGGCAAGCTCGGCCAGGGTGATGTCCGGAACATCCTCAATCATCGCCAAAATTTCCTCAGCATGCCGCTCAATCCGATGCGAACGCTTGTCACCGCCTTGCGGCAAGGGCTCGACACTGCCCGTCCGGCTCCATTGAGCGAACCACTTGATCGCCGTCGAGGGCGCGACGCCATAGTGCCCCGCCGCCGAGCGCCGCGACATGCCACCTTCAACAGCCGAAATCAGCCGTTCCCGAATATCGTTGGAAAGAGATTTCGTCATATGGGCTGGCCTCCTTCACCAGCCCATATCTTGAATCACAATTCCTTTAAAATGGGAATCAATTTCGATTCTGTGAGATCGGAATACGCTCGAGTTCGCCGGTTAGGCGCGCGAAGCGTGGCGATGCCGGCCGCATCGGAAGCTTCGCGTAACGCGGCCGGTGAGCTCGGCAAGCCGCCCTGTGGGTCGCGTATCCCGGTCCCCCGGTGCGTCGAAACCCCTCGACGATGCCCAACGGTCCCTTGGGGCATCGCCTGCGGGCTTCCTCCTGCCGAGCTACCGGGATACGCGATCGTATGGGTACCATATGTTGGATTTCATCCACTAGGGTAGCGCTGAATATGCTTGGCATCGAGTCGGATCGTAAATATTTGTGTGTGCGTATGTCGCGGACGGTGGTTTGGGGAGCTGGCAATGCTTGACGGCGACGACGCGGCCATCGCAGCGCTAACAGCGCGCAGTGCGCAGAGCACCGTCGCGAGCCTGTTCCAGGAACAAGTCCGGATCTATCCCGACCGCATTGCCCTGGACGATGGCGAGCGCCTTATCAGCTTTGCGGAACTCGATGCGCGATCGCGCCGCCTGGCGAGCGTATTGCGAAATCGCCGCGTCGAGCGCGGCTCGCGCGTCGCGATCCTGGCCGAAAACCGGCTTGAGTATTTCGACCTGTTCTTTGCCGCGGCCCGGCTCGGGGCCATAGCGGCCTGTCAGAACTGGCGCCTGGCAGCACCGGAACTTGCGCATTGCCTGAATCTGGTCGACCCCACGGTCACCCTGGTGTCGCCGCGCCATCAGGCCCTGTTGGCGGCAGCTGCCGGATCCGATTCCGAGCCGATCGTGTTTGGCGCCCCTTACGATGCGATGGTTGGGGCGGCGGCACCGGTCGAACCGGCGTTCAATCTTGCCGAAGCCGAGGATCCGCTGCTGATCCTCTACACCAGCGGTACGACCGGCCTGCCCAAGGGCGCGGTGATAAGCCATCGCGCTGAGGTGGCGCGCAACCTGGTGATGCGCGCGGAGTTTGGATTGGCGGTTGACGATAGCTATGCGGTTTGGGCGCCGCTCTACCATATGGGTGGCGCCGAATATTCGCTGTCGGCGCTGATGGCGGGCGGCAAGGTTTTGGTGATCGACGGCTTCGATCGCGTCCGGCTCGCCGACATTATCGCCACCGAGCAACTGGGCTGGCTGATCGTCATGCCGGGCATGATCAGCGCCCTGATCGGTGAACTCAAACAACGCAATATCAAGCCGCGCGGCGTAAAGGTCTGCGGCGTCATGGCCGACCTGGTGCCGCCGTCGGAAATCGCCGAGATCACCGAACTGGTGGGGGCTCCGTATGCCAATACGTTCGGCGCGACCGAGACCGGTGGACCGCCAGGTACGGCAAATCTCATCCCAATCGGGGTTGCGCCGACCAACTTGTCTAAACAGCAGAGCCGGTTTTGCGAAATCCGTCTGGTCGACGCCGACGATCAGGAGGTGCCGGACGGAGAACCGGGCGAGCTCTGCATCCGTGGGTGGACGCTGTTTAGCGGCTACTGGCGGGCGCCGGAGGTCAACGCGCATGAGTTTCGCGGCGGCTGGTTTCATATGGGCGATGTGTTCGTGCGCAATCCCGACGGTACGTTCGACTTCGTCGACCGCGTCAAATACATGATCAAATCGGGTGGTGAGAATATTTATCCGGCTGAGATCGAACGCGTGATGATGCAGGATCCGCGGGTCGCCGAGGTGGCTGTGGTGCGGCACGCCGACCAGAAGTGGGGCGAGGTCCCGATCGCTTTTGTTGCGCAGCGTGGCGACGACCTTACGGCCGATTCCCTGCTTGAACGCTGTCGCGCTGAACTTGCCGGTTACAAGCAACCCAAGGGGATCCGGTTTATCGCCTATGAGAGCTTTCCGCGCAGTGCGTCGGGCAAGGTGCAGCGCCATGAACTGGAAAAATTCCTGACCGATTCACAGCTAAGCGATTGAACCGCGGTCCGAATCGCATCGCAACGGCCACATTCTAAAATTTGGAGACGCGTATGAGTTACATGCCGGACGTACAAACCACGAGCATCGCCACCGAAACCAGCAATGATGTTTTCGTCCGCGGCAAGAGCCTGTGCCACGACCTGATCGGCAAGCTCACGTTCACCGAGATGCTGTTCTTTCAAATTCTCGGGCGGTCGGCGACGGCGGCCGAGATCACGATGGTGGATGCCTGCCTGGTGACGCTGGTGGAACATGGGCTGACACCGAGTGCGCTGACCACGCGCCTGGTCTATTCGAGCTCGCCAGACGCGATGCAGGGCGCGGTGGCGGCCGGGCTCAACGGCATCGGCAGCCTGTTTGCCGGTACCACCGAAGGCTGCGCCGCGGTGCTCGCCGATCTGCTCGAGGCCGAAGATGGGCTGGAACCTGCCGCCGAGCATATCGTCGCCGAATACCGAGCCGCCCTGAAGCCGATCCCCGGATTCGGTCATCCGACCCATAAACCCGACGATCCGCGCGCGATCCGTTTGTTCGAGATCGCCCGCGAGCAAGGGGTGGCCGGCCGCCATGTGGACGCCGTTCACGTGCTGTCGTCGGCCATCGATCACGCGTCGGGCAAGCACATCACCATCAATGCGACCGGCGCGATTGCCGCCACCCTTGGTGACTGCGGCGTGCCGGCCGAGATCATGCGCGGCTTCGCGCTGATCTCGCGCTGCGCCGGCCTGGTCGGGCATGTGCATGAAGAGCAGCAGAAACCGGCCCTCCGGGCGATCTGGGAGGCAGCCGATCGGGCGGTGCCTTATGACGGCGAGAGCGGGTAGGGCAGGGACGTGATTTCGTCCCTTCCTCGGCGCCAGGACTGACGCGACAGCCAACGAAGCTTCGGAAGCCCCGGACTTTGCCGGGACTCCCGAATAGGTTGATGGTGGTCGTTCAGCTATCGACGGTTGGAGTCGAAAGTGCTCGCGCGGCTCGCGTTTAGTCGTCGCTCGGCTTGTTCGTTCGCAATCTTTTGATAGCGCCGCGCTGGGTTTTCGAATCGAGCCGCCGCTTGCGCGAGCCCAAGGTGCGGCGAGTTGGCTTTCGGGCGACGATCGGGCGGGCCGCCTTTTTCAAGAGTTCCGTTAGCCGTGCGACCGCGTCGCCACGGTTTTGTTCCTGGGTGCGATAGCGTGCCGCGGTGATCACGATAACGCCGTCTTTGGTGAGCCGGCGGCCGGCGAGGCGTTCGGCCCGGGCGCGCACATCGTCGGGCAATGACCGCGCATGCCGCAGATCGAACCGAAGCTGGACCGCGGTCGACACTTTGTTGACGTTCTGCCCACCCGGCCCGGATGAACGCACAAACGTTTCCTCGATGTCGCTGGGATCGAGGGTGATCTGGTCGGTAATTATGATCGGGCGGGCGGGCATGAGAGGCTCATGGTTCTGTAGGCAGTACGGCGCACGACATCGCCGGCGCTGGTCGAATAAGGGAGACGCTAGCGATGAGAACAGCGCTTAGAGTCCGACTCGAAACTCTATGTTTGATAACAGTACCTTGCGAGCCGCCTTGTGAGGAGTCGGATGTTGGCGACAAGAATCCATGCCTGTGCGGAGGCGATTGATTTCTCCCAATCCTTGGCCAGTCGACGGCATCGGTTGAGCCAGGCGAAGGTCCTCTCGACGACCCATCGTCTGGGCAGGAGCTCGAAGCCCTGGGCGGTGTCTGAGCGCTTGATGATCTCGAGCTTCCAGCGGCCGATGTCCTCAAGGGCGCCCTCGAGTTTCGGTCCCGCGTAGGCGGCGTCGGCGAAGAGGTGACGCAGCCGGGGGAAGCGATGACGGATCGATTTGAGGACCTCGGGCGCGCCGTCGCGGTCCTGGATATCGGCTGCGTGCACGATCAGGCCGACCAGCAGGCCGAGTGTATCGGTGACGATGTGACGCTTGCGGCCCTTGATCTTCTTGCCCGCGTCATAGCCCCGAACACCACCGCTTTCCGTGGTTTTCACGCTCTGGCTGTCGATCACCCCGGCGCTCGGGCCGGCCTCGCGTCCTTCCAGCTCCCGGGCCGCCATGACCAGGTGATGGTTGATGCTCTCCAGCAGGCCGTTGGAGCGCCAGTCGTAGAAATAGCGCTGGACCGTGGAAGGCGGAGGGAAGTCGTTCGGCAACATCGCCCACTGGCAGCCCGTCGAGGCCATGTACATGACCGCATCCATGACATGGCGCAGGTCCGTCGTCCTCGGCCGGCCGATCATCTTGCGCGGCGGCATGAGCGGCGCGATCAACGCCCACTCTCGATCCGTCAGGTCGCTTGCGTAGCGCCCGCCACGGCGCTCATAATTCGGGCGAGTGATTTCGGTCCACATGTTGTGCCTCCTCGTTTGCTTTGACACAACCGAGTAAGCCACAACCGACTGAAATCACTCAACTAGTTTCGGGTTGGCCTCTTACACATTATCCTTCGCCGTTCGTTCAATTGACGGCGCTTTTCGAGCCAGCAGTTCCTTGAGTGTGCCTCAGGGAGGGCACGGCGAAAGGCTTCAATTTCAACGCAGCGCCCCTCTACCTCCAACAGCCTTTGGTATAGCCAAAGATCGCAGTCAACATTAGGAGTTTCGAACCCGGCGAGACGGCGGTTAGGTTCTACCAGCACTCGAGAGTTTATACGCGAGACTGAAGGCGCGCCGTACGATGAAATTGCCCGTTTTCTCCACAGAACGGCTCATGCTTAGGGAGGTTCTTGAGGACGATATACCTTCCTACGCAAAGTACTTCGTCGACTACGAAGTGATTCGGCACCTATCGGGCGCGAATGTCCCTTGGCCTTATCCCGAAAACGGAGTTCGCGACTATGTCGTCAACGAGATTATTCCCAAACAGGGCGACGATAATTGGGTCTGGGGAATCTTCCTTCTCAGCAATCCGGATGAGCTCATTGGCATCATCGATCTTTGGCGACCGGGAAGGCCGGAGAACCGCGGTTTTTGGTTAGGCCGGAAATTCTGGGGCAGGGGGATCATGCCCGAAGCCCTTGTGCCAATAACAAACCACGCCTTCGACGACCTTGGGTTTGATTCGCTTGTTCTCAGCAATGCAAAAGGCAATATCCGCTCACGCCGCATCAAGGAAAAAGCCGGGGCACGTCTGTTGCGAATCGAACCGGGTTATTACGTCGATCCCAACCTGCGCGAGTGCGAGATCTGGTTACTTACGAAAGAGGTTTGGAAAACGCACGAGGGCGGAGTCCGGCATGAGTGAAAGGGTGAAAGCACCAGTTCAGCAGTCGCACCGAGCGCTGGAATTCAACTTCTTCAGCCACTACAAACGCCGCCACGAACCTCCGATTGGTACGAGATGCGGGTTTAGAAATTCACCATCAAGAGATTGTGGTTCGAGACGAAGAAAACGAATATGCACGTTTCTTGTGGGTGGCGGCACCGCGTTGGGTTTTCGAATCGAGTCGTCGTTTGCGCGAGCCCAGGGGTGCGGCGAGTTGGCTTTCGGACGACGATCGGGCGGGCCGCCTTTTTCGAGAGTTCCGTTGGCCGTGCGACGGCGTCGTAACGGTTTGTTTGACGCGACCGGTGTCGCCCTAACGTAGAGCTGCTCGGCGGCGGTACACAAGGGTTAGCCCATCAAACCCGGCAGGTAGAGCGCAAGAGCTGGGAAGGCGATCAGCAGGGCCAGCAGGATAATGTCGCAAACCAGAAACGGCACCGCCGCCAACGCCACCTCGCCCAGCGTGGTGCCACGTGGTGCCACCCCCATCATGACGAACAGCAGGAGTCCGAAGGGCGGTGTGAGCGCGCTCATTTCCAGCGACAGCAGGACGACGAGTCCGAACCAGACGGGATCGAAGCCCAGCGTCAGTGCGAGCGGCACGAAGATCGGCAGCGTCAGCATCATCTGTGAGACTTGATCGATGAACATGCCGAGAAACAGCAGGACGGCGAACATGATCAACAGCATTGCCAGCGGCGCCAGCGCAAACTCGGTCGCCCATGCGATCAGGCCTGAAGTGGCTCCCGCGAACGCCATGATTTGGCTGAAGGTGAGTGAGCCGAGGATGATCGTGAAGACCATGACCGTTACCTTCAAGCTGCCTTCCATGGATTTGACCACCGCGCGCCAGCTCAATCCACGAAACAGGGCCGCCAGGATGAGGATGCCAAGGACGCCGAACGCGGCAGCCTCGGTGGGCGTGGCAATGCCAAGCAGAATGAACCCGATGACGAAGAAGACGACGATGCCGGTCGGCAGAATATGGGTGATCACGAGCCAGAGCTTGGCCGGGAGCGAGATCGGCTCAACCTCGTATTGTGGTGCCGCGCTTGGGTCGATCCTGACGTGGGCGAAGATGTAAATGAAAAACATGCTGGCCAGGACCAAGCCAGGCACGACGCCGGCGATCAGCAACGACCCGATATTGATGTTGGCGAGGCTGCCGAGGAGAACCGCGAGCGCCGAGGGGGGAATGATGATGGCGAGTCCGCCGGTGCCCATGATCGGGCCCATGGAAATGTGTTTCTTGTAGCCGCGCCGCTCCATATCGGGCATCAGCATCGCGCCCATCATCGCCGTGCTCGCCATGCTCGAACCGGATAGGGCGGCGAAGGTCGTACCGCCGGCGACGGTCACGTAACACAGCCGGCCCGGGACACGGCCGAACAGTCGGTCGAAGGCATCGAACACCTTGACCGATACACCGGTGTGGAAGAACAGTTCGCCCATCATGATGAAGAGCGGCACCGGGACCAGGATGAAACTGCTGATCGATCGGGTTCCATTGGATACCAGCTGCTCGATCCCGACGAATCCGCCCATGAAGATCAGCACGCCGACAATATTGGAGACCAGGAAGGCGAAGGCGACCGGTAGCCCGATCGCCATCAAACCAACCACCATACCGAGCATCAGGAAGATGACTTCGTACCAGGGCAAGCTCACAACCCCTTGTCGCGGTCGGCGGCGCCACTGAGCAGCGTGTCACTGCCGAAGAGGAAGCGCGCGAACTCGATCGCCAGCAGCAGGAAACCCACCGGCATGGTGACGTAGACCAGCCAGCGGGGCATATCGAATGACCGAACGTCAAAGCCGGTAATCGTCACCGCGATTTTCAAAGAGACACCGGCGATAAGGAGGCAACTGATCGCACCGATCAGCATCGCGAGCTTGCCAACGACACGGCTTAGCTTCGGCGGCAGTGCCGAGGTGACGGTCGTGATGACGACGTGTCCCTTGTGGTGCAACAGCCACGGAGCGCCCAACGTGGTTACATAGAGCAGAGCGTATTCGGTGGAGGAAAGGGTCCAAAACGGTGGTTGAAGGCCCACCGTGCGCAATGTGACGTCATAGACGATGGCAACAAAGACAAACGCCAGCAAGGCGCCGGCGATGACCGCCAGCGCCATCACCACGTTGTCATAAGTACGGACCAGCCGATCCACGATTGTGGCAATTCCGGCCCACAACCGCGCCGGCTACTCCTTCCAGAACTTGGCTTTGAACGCCGCTACCTCGGAGGCGGGAACGTGCTTGCCGAGGCTTTCCCAAAGCCCATCATAGGCGGCCGATACGAACTCGCTGGCTTCGGCTCCCTGCAAGTGGATGTCCTTCATGCCGGCGGCGCGCAGCTTCTTTTCCTCGCCGGCAGCCATGCTTTTGAAGCGATCGTGGGTTTTGCGCTCGTGCTTGATCGTCACGTTGTTGAGCAAATCCCGCGCTTCGGGAGAAAGACCTTTCCAGACGTCCAGATTTACGAGGTTGGCGAAATCGCCCTGCCAGAAGGCTGGGAAGACCCGGTGCTTGATGAATTTTTCCCAGCCGTTCGTGGTTACAGCAATCGTCAACCAGCCGAAACCATCAACCACACCGCGCTCGAAAGCGGTGTACATCTCAGGCAGGTGCAGATTGATCATCGTGATACCCAACCTGTCGTAGAACGGGCGATAGGGAGCGGTGCCGCGAATCTTCAGGCCCTTCCAGTCGACGCCCCCGGTCGTCGTCCGCTTGGGATCCATCGTCATGTAGAGGTGGAACGTGTAGCCCGATCCGAAGTAGCCCAAATACTGGGCGTTCGCGCGTTTGTTGAACGCCTCGTTCAGCATTGCGAGCCCACCGTTGGCGCGCAACTCCATGGCGGAGCGGTTGCTCGCGTTCATTGCCTTGGTCTCAGGAATGTCACCGACGAAGTAAGAGGTCGGCCCAAAGTAGAGGTCGACGATGCGTTTTTGCAGCGCACCGAGCTGCTCCTGAACGGGGGTCGCTTCGGGGCCGCCGATGATTTTGATCTGGACGACGCCCTTGCCGGTTTCGTTGACCTCCTTAATCAGATTATTGAAAGGGATATTGAGATTATGATTCACAGGAAGCGCAAAAATCGCTTTGAGCGTCGTCTCTGCCGCCGTCGCGGCGCTGCTGAACGCACTTCCAACGATCCCAAGCCAAGCTGCGAACGCAACCGTTACCAAGATTCTAATCATTAGAATGCCTCCCTCGGGTTGACGTATTTTCACCCTTTGTACCACGACTCGATGCCTGGTGGTTACGGGCGCGTCGACCGCGGCCGCTGGTCGTGTCCCAGGACGTGGTGTAGGAGTTGTTGGAGCCTCTGTTAGCTGTGGGTAGGCGGCTTGCCGTAGCGACCGCCGAGAGTCTGGCGTAGGCAAGCCGGCTATCCACAGCGGAGGCCATCGCGGTTCCGGTTTAGGGTTGGGCTAGTGCAAACCAACCTGACCCGAAGGAGAACCACGATGACCCAGGACATGATGACCCTGCGCGCGCTTTTGGAGAAGAGCTCCGATGCCGATCTGCTTCGCGAGATGATCGGCTTCACGGCCGAGCGGCTGATGGCACTGGAGGTCGAGGGCCTGACCGGCGCCGCTCACGGCGAGCGCTCGGCGGATCGTATCACCCACCGCAACGGCTACCGCGACCGGTCCTGGGAGACGCGGGCCGGCACGGTCGAGCTGAAGATCCCGAAGCTGAGGAAGGGGAGCTACTTCCCGGGCTTCCTGGAGCCGCGGCGGATGGCCGAGAAGGCGCTGGCTGCGGTGATCAGGAGGCCTACATCCAGGGCGTGTCGACCCGCTCGGTCGACGACCTGGTGCAGGCCATGGGCATGTCGGGCGTCTCCAAGAGCCAGGTCTCCAGGCTGTGCGGCGAGATCGACGATAAGGTCAACGGCTTCCTCGATCGATCGCTGGAGGGCGACTGGCCCTATCTGTGGCTCGACGCAACCTATGTAAAGGTGCGCGAGGCCGGGCGCATCGTCTCGGTCGCGGTGACCGTGGCTGTGGCCGTCAACGACCAGGGCCGCCGCGAGGTCCTGGGCATGGCGATCGGCGCGTCTGAGGCCGAGGCCTTCTGGACCGAGTTCCTGCGCTCGCTGGCCCGGCGCGGGCTGCGCGGCGTGAAGCTGGTGATCTCCGACGACCACAAGGGCCTGAAGGCCGCCGCGACCCGGATCCTCGGCGCCACATGGCAGCGCTGCCGCGTGCACTTCGCCCGCAACCTGCTGGCCCATGCCGGCCGCCAGGGCCGGCGCGTCGTCTCCGCCTTCGTCGCCACCGCCTTCGCCCAGGAGGACGCCGACAGCGCGAAGGTCCAGTGGCGCCAGGTCGCCGACCAGCTCAGGCTCAAGGTGCCCAAGCTGGCAGTTCTCATGGACGAAGCCGAGCACGACGTCCTCGCCTACATGAGCTTCCCCAGGGAGCACCGCCAGAAATTGCACTCCACAAACCCGATCGAACGGCTCCATGCCGAGGTCAAGCGTCGCACCAACGTCGTCGGTATCTTTCCCAACGAAGCCGCCATCACACGGCTCGTCGGCGCCATCCTTCTCGAGCAGAACGACGAGTGGGCCGTCTCAAGGAGATACATGACGCTGGAATCCATCGCTCCGCTGAGCGATGATGTCCCCATCACGCTGCCCACCGTGGCAGCCTGAACGTCCCGGCCCTACCCGCCGGGAGCAGCGTAGAGCGCAACGCTCTTACACCACTCCGCGGGACACGATCCGGCCGCTGAATCATGCCGTTTCAAGCTGCGGCACATTCGGAGCACCCACTTCTATCGGGACAGCAGTTCCTTGAGGGTTGGGTGACCTAGAAGGCTATCAACGGTTTCGAACAGGCAGATATCCCAACCGGCTGCGCGCGCGACTCCAAGAACTTCCATCCGGTCGTCGATGAGAAGAGGTCGCTCCGCTTGGGCGATGCCGAGGCTTGTATTGATCCACTCGAAGAACTCTGGCGTCGATTTAAGAAAACCGGATTGCGCGCTATAAAACATGTCGTTGAAGTAGAGTTTCAGGTCGAGTTCGTTCCACAGATACGCAGCTCGATAGTGCTCCTGTCCGGTAGCAAGAAAAAGCTCTACATCCTCAAGGCGCTCCAGGCGCCTAACGACGTCCAGCACGGACTGGTCGAGGTGGGAGTCTTTCTCAAACCAATAATCGAGAAACAGCTGCGGCGGATCATGGAAGCCGACCATAGGAAGTACTCTCGCGAGGGCATCCTTGATATCTAGACGGCCAGCGGCGCACGCGTTGATCAGCGCACCAAATTCGGTTACCGGTTCACGAAAGAAAGCGTTCTCAAACGCCTGCCGATCGATCCCAAGATCCTGTTCGATCGTTTCGTCCCAGGGTCGGCGATACTTGGGATTGGAATGCCAGCCCTTTATCAACACGCCATCGACATCGAAGAAGATCTTCACGGTCTAATCGCCTGGGGTTCATGCGGTCGCAGTTGGCGCTCAGTGCGACCAGGGGCCAAGCGAATTCGCCAAACCCCTATGACGCGCGAGGAAGCGCTACCCATTGTGAAGGTGATACTCGGCGAGCTGCTCGAGCAGGGGTTTGAGTGAACGTCATTGGGATCGTCCTTCTGGTGCTTTTTGCAGGCGCGATCCTTTTCGTTCTTGTAGCCTCGAGCCGGGCGTTTAGGTACGGAGGAATGGGGAACTTTGCTGGCGCCGCCATGATAGCTTTGGTGGCTGCAGTCCTCGTTTGGCTAGCTTTCGCTGGGTAAGAACCAACCTCGGGGTCGCGCCGGTGCGCGGAATATCTGCGGACACATCGGAGTAGGGAATCCACTTGAGTTACTGAGCAACGCTATCGGCCTACGGTGCTGCTGTAATGATAGGAGGCGAGTATGAAGCGCATTGTAACGCTACTCCTATGTGGTCTCTTGCTGGCCGGATGCGGCCTGCTGAGCAAACAACTCGATGAGGCGAAGGGAAAGCATATCGACTTTCTAGTCGCGAAATGGGGCTTGCCAGACGGCGAAAGAACAATCTTGGGGAAGAAGGTCTACTTCTGGACTAGCTCAGGAACCATGAGCTTCGTTGTACCGCAGACACAACAAACAACTGGTCTTGTTGGAACGACCCCATTTTACGCAACGACAACGAGCTACAGCTCCGAGAGTGTTGGCAAGGAATGCTTGATACAGGTCGTCGTGGATGGAAACGATGTAGTGACCAACTACAAGTTTCGAGGAAATCTAGCTGGATGCGGCGACTTCATTGAAGTTTTCTGAAGAAGCAATGCTCGAGCAGAGGTTTGAGTGATGGCGTTGGTCAAGCCTTCATAGGGGACAGTGATTGAGACAGGTACTACCGATCTCCTTTGTGTGGTTGTTGCTCGCTGGATGCCAGGAGCCCGCTGGTCAGCAGGTGCTCTCCGTCCAACAACAAGCCAGCGTGGCAAGCGGCCGGTCTGCACTTAGCGTCGAGGGTTACGACGGAGACGTTCAGCCTTTCACCGTCCCCGTTCTTCTTCGCATCAACGAAGTTCGCTCGTTCAAAGTACGTTACAAGATCAATAAACGAACTACAGATGGTAAGAGGACGTTCGAAGCAGCCGAAATGTCTGGTTCGATAGTGGCGCCAGCAGACGAGCGTCGGATCTGGGATTTGCGCTTGGACAAACTTCAAACAGGGAAGCGAACTATGAAGGCTCGCCAACCCTTGGCTATATTTCGAATACTTTCAGATTCGCTGGGAAACAACCAAGATATCGACGTTTCGTTCCCCGGCATGAAAGCGCTTGGGGCAACTTTGCCGGATCCGGCGGATCCTAAATACGAGGCCCTCCTCGAGGCGTCCTGTCTCGGGGTATGGAATTTCGTCGCTCATAAAATACTCCTGAACTTCAAACGATATGCCGCTTTGACGATTCGCGCGGTGACCCGCCCAACCCGTGTCGACTCAACCCTTCAAGTGTCTACGGCAAAGCTGCGCGTCGAATCGCTCAGCTAAAGCGGATTGTCCTCCCACACCAGCAGGCACTCGCGTTGGTTTTCCGGCACATCGTCCTGATCCGGCAGCGGATCGCACGAAATCACCCTCCCGTCTCCCGGATCTTCGATTTGCTGTCGCCATTGGGCGCACTCGCTGCAAAGAATAACTCGGTTGCTAGGCATGATCTTTCTCCCCTATTTGGCGGCCTGGTTTGATCGACTGAGGCCGCAGACAAAAGCGGTATGCGCTTCGAGCTTCTGCGCCCGGTTCGGGTCGCGGCGATCGGGAAGCGTGATGCGGGTCATGTAGCGACGGTCGAGCCTCGCCAGCTTGGCCGCGTCTTTCTTTTTGATCGCATCCTTAAACGCCTTCGCGAGCAAAGCCCTCGTTTTCGACGGCTTCGTCAGATCCTGCGGCGCGAGCAATTTGTAATGGTCGGCGTCGTCCCACACCAACGGTTTCATTTCCGGCGTTACTGTCACGTAGCACACAGGCAGCCGGGTGCTCGCCCCACCAACCGCCTCCTTGGCCCTAAGCACTCGAAACTCTAGTTTGATAACAGCCTTGCGAGCCGCCTTGTGAGGAGTCGGATGTTGGCGACAAGAATCCATGCCTGTGCGGAGGCGATTGATTTCTCCCAATCCTTGGCCAGTCGACGAGCATCGGTTGAGCCAGGCGAAGGTCCTCTCGACGACCCATCGTCTGGGCAGGAGCTCGAAGCCCTGGGCGGTGTCTGAGCGCTTCACTCGAGCTTCCAGCGGCCGATGTCCTCAAGGGCGCCGGTCGAGTTGCGGTCCCGCGTAGGCGGCGTCGGCGAAGAGGTGACGCAGCCGGGGGAAGCGATGACGGATCGATTTGAGGACCTCGGGCGCGCCGTCGCGGTCCTGGATATCGGCTGCGTGCACGATCAGGCCGACCAGCAGGCCGAGTGTATCGGTGACGATGTCGGCGCGGCCCTTGATCTGAGCCCGCGTCATAGCCCCGAACACCACCGCTTTCCGTGGTTTTCACGCTCTGGCTGTCGATCACCCCGGCGCTCGGGCCGGCCTCGCGTCCTTCCAGCTCCCGGGCCGCCATGACCAGGTGATGGTTGATGCTCTCCAGCAGGCCGTTGGAGCGCCAGTCGGAAATAGCGCTGGACCGTGGAAGGCGGAGGGAATCGTTCGGCAACATCGCCCACTGGCAGCCCGTCGAGGATCATGACCGCATCCATGACATGGCGCAGGTCCGTCGTCCTCGGCCGGCGATCTTCTTGCGCGGCGGCATGAGCGGCGCGATCAACGCCCACTCTCGATCCGTCAGGTCGCTTGCGTAGCGCCCGCCACGGCGCTCATAATTCGGGCGAGTGATTTCGGTCCACATGTTGTGCCTCCTCGTTTGCTTTGACACAACCGAGTAAGCCACAACCGCTGAAATCACTCAACTAGTTTCGGGTTGGCCTCTAAGCTGGAACGCCGTCACCAGCTCCGGTGCCAGCGCTTCTGCGGCGCGTCCGGTGGCGAAAAACTGTTCCGACTTGAGGTTGGCGCCCGCTGCATCCCCCTGGGCCGCATTCCGGATACCGACCTTTCCGGTGGTGTCGATCGAGCCGATCACCGATGCATAAGTGTCGACACCTTTGTGGGTCCCGACTGGGATGAACGACACCTCTTTGCGCCGGTAGCCGAACAAGATTCCATTCGGCACCCCGTTTTCGGCGAAGTCGACCTTAAGCCCGGTCGATGTTGCGGTGCCGAAAAACATCACCTTCTTTCCGCCCTTCAGATCCTTTGACTTGTTCTTGTCGGGTGTTACGCCACCGAGAATCTCAGCCGCATGACCGGTGGCGTAGAGTTGCTGAATTTTCGGATTGAACACCGCGCCATCCGAGCGGATCGACGCGAAAACAGGCGGCGCCGCACCGTTGTCATAGCGCGGGCCGAAATAGCCCTCGACCCGGTCGTAGGCGATGCTGATGTTGGGAGGTTTCGGGTCGGCGTCGAGCACACTGACCGAAGTCTTGGCATTCTTAAGGCTTAGGCAGATTCGGCAGAATCTGCCTAAGCTGTTTGAACGAGGCCGTGGGCCGCGAGTGTAGGTGTCAGCCTATGTGGAAAGTGCGTTGATGCCTGCGCCGGGGCGGGTGGTCACTATCGTTGGGACGCGTGAGACGAGGCTTCCGACCAGCATTTATATTTTTTCGACAGCTGATTGCCGACGGTAGAGACACTTTTCGTTGGCGATTGCCTTGTGTTCGTAATTGAGCGCACGCCGACCGGTTCGCCGACGCGATGACGACGTTTGCCGATCCGGATGGGATCCGATGTTTCATGGTTTCGCGTCCTGCGCCGGTTGAGCGGGGGGAGGGTCTCGTGAAGAGAACGGATCGTACCGGCGGGAGATTTCCCGGATTTTCCGCAATTCGCCGCCACAGTGCGGGCAGGGAACGGGCGCGATCCCGGTCTCCAGGCCGCTATTGCGGTGGTCGTCCTCCTCGCCGTCATGGGTTACGGCTGTATGCGCCTGGAGGCCGTTTACACCCAGCGCCTCGCGCGCGACTTCGAGGGTCTTGGCACGGCTTCCATTGGCAAGGATTCCGAAGTGGCGGATGCGATGCAGTCCGTTTGGCAGGACATGCAACAGGAACCGGCGGATGAACTCGCTTCCATTGGCAAGGATTCCGAAGTGGCGGATGCGATGCAGTCCGTTTGGCAGGACATGCAACAGGAACCGGCGGATGAACTCGTCGGCGGTGATGGTGGCCGTGCCGTTTCCTTTGCCCCGGACTGGTCGGCTTGCGGCAACGGAAGGAGACGTTCTGTCCATCGCAGGCGATGATGCGGCTGTCGCCGATGGCAATTCTGTGCGTGTATCGGGAGAGATAGCGGAAGACCTGTTCGGCATCGCGAAAGGGTCGTTTGGCGTAGACGATCCAGTTCTTGCCGCGGGCGGCCACGAGGGTGGCGTGGAACTCTCCGGGATTGGCGAGATGGGCGATGCCGCCATGAAATTCGATTTTCCCGCGTGCATGGGCGCGGGTGAGCTCCTCAAGGAAGCGGCGCCGGAACAGGCTGGCGAGGACCTTGACCGGGGCCAGGAAGGTGCCGCTTCCGGTCTTCCATTGGCCGGTTGCGACATCGAAGCCGGCGTTAGGCACGACGATATGCAGATGCGGATGGAAGCCGAGCTTCTGGTCCCAAGTGTGGAGGACCGCGGTGCCGCCGATACGCAGTCCACCGTGACGGTCGTCCTCGGCGATGGTGCGCAGGGTCTCGGCGGCGGTGCGAAACAGGATGTTGAACACGACCTTGCGGTTGCAAAAGGCGATCCCGCTGACTTCTTTGGGCAACGAAAATACAACGTGGAAGTACGGCACCGGCAGGATATCGGCGGCGCGCGCCTCCAGCCATTGCCTTGCGGCAAGCCCCTGGCAGGACGGGCAGTGGCGGTTGCGGCACGAGTTGTAGAGCGGATGCTCGCGCCTGCAGCCGTCGCATTGATACATGTGGCCACCGAGTACGGACGTCCGGCAGGACTCGATCGCGGCCATGACCTTGAGGCGTCCGGCGTCAAGCTGGCCGGCCAGGCGCCGCCGGTAATCTGCGCCGGCGCGGCGGAAAATATCAGCCACGCCGGCGTCTTTGCGCTTCACGGCGCCTCAGGCGTCGATCAGGTCGAAGCCCGAGAGCGGATGGTCGAGGGTCTCGAACATCTTGCCGGTGGCGCGGGCGTAGCCGCGCGTCGTGTCGGCATTCCGGTGACCCAGGACATCCTGGATGACATCGATGTTGCCGCCACGCTCATGCCAGTGGGTGGCGGCCGAATGCCTCAAGCTATGGAAGGTATGGCAGCCGTCGACGCCGGCCTTGCGGCAGGCCTTCTTAAAGGCAACACGCAGGGTATCGATCTTGAGAGGCACCTCCGGCGACTCACCGTAGAACAGCCACGTGACCGGTCGTGGAAAGAGGTTCTTGCAGTAACGCCGCAGGTATTCGACGAGCCCGTCGGGAAGCGGCGCCATGCGCTCGGCGCCGCCCTTGCCGGAACGGATGTGCAGAAGCCGTTTGTCCGACTTGATGTCGATGAGTTGCACCTCAACAGTTTCCGAGATGCGGAGACCGGCGCCATAGGCAAGAACCGTCGCGGCCCGATAACGGAGGTCGGAGATGGCGAGGATCAAGCGCTCGACCTCCTTCTCCGCCATTGACCGGGGCAGTTTGCGGGGCCTCTTGCGGTAACGGAGCCCGTCGACCATCTCGGGACGGCGCAGTGTGTCGCGATACAGGAACCTGAGCGCACCGAGGCTTACATTGGTCGTGTTCGGGTCGAGACCGCGCTCGATCCTCGCCAGCAGCCAGCTGCGGACCTCCTCGGCGTCAAGCCGGTCCGGCGGCTTGTTGTAATGTTTGTTGAGGGTCTCGATCTCGCGCAGATACATGGCCTGTGTGCTATCGGCCAGACCGGCTATGCCCATCTGTTCCATCATCCGCCCTCGAAGAGGCGATACGTATGTCGTGTCGGTGGTTTTCATCATCGATCTCCCTGGCCTGAACGGCGCTCCACCGGACAATCCGGGGCTGGCCATCAGTGGGGTCGATGCTAACCGTGGGAAACCAGAAAACAGGTAGGCTCTTAGATTGCGGAACCGGCACCCGGGATCCGACACAAATCCGGCACTCCAACACCCGGAAACAAGCGCTGCACATTAGGAGGAAGGCTCAATGTCTGAAGCAAAAACTGCCGTGGAGCGGCTTCGTTCAACCTTCAGTAACGCGACCAGGACGTATTTTCCCGCGCCATTGCAGTCGGAGTGAAATGCCAACCTCAATGTCCAAGCCTGACCGAGGGAGCGGCGCGGCGAGGGTAGTGAAGTGCGAAGTGGCTTCTGCAGGCGAAGCCAAAAAAGAGGTTCGAGTGCCTAAATATGGAGTGAAATGCTTCGAGGCCAGCGTTTGGGACGAGAAGGACTACACGACGGTCGACGCAGAGGGTGAGCTACAGGCGGCGGAGCGAGTGTGCGGGGAGGCATTAGTTCACGCGGGCAAGCCCGGACAACTAAGAGCGCAGGTTTGGCTGGTCTCCAAACCGAGTGCAAAAGTAATTTTCTACCGTCCTCCAGATTGATCCATCGCGCGACATAACCCCTTGCGACGCGCGCGTGACGGAATTCTACCCAGGCGCGCAGCGTCAGATCAGTCGCCGAAACGGGCCTCTCACCTTATTACCACCGAGCGGAATGCCTGACTCACGTTGGGGATTCCCAAGCGGTCCGATCTCTGACTCTTTGTGGTGAACCAATGAGGTTCGCCATGGCAGCGCCTGTCGACTTACGGAACGATTTTGACAGCGTCTCACTGCGGCGCCTCGCGAAGAGGACCAGGGACGCGACCCAGAGCCGTCGTCTGCTGGCGTTGGCCGAGGTCTACGATGGTGGCAGCAGGACGGATGCGTCGCGGATCGGCGGCGTCGGTCTGCAGATCATTCGCGACTGGGTGCTGCGCTTCAACGCCCGCGGACCGGACGGGCTGGTCGATGGGAAGTCACCGGGCGCACCCTCGAAGCTCAACGCCGATCACCGCCGCGCACTGGCGGAGGTTGTTGAGGCCGGCCCGGTCCCGGCGGTCGACGGCGTCGTGCGCTGGCGGCGCAAGGACCTGGCGCGGTGGCTCTTGGAGACGTTCGCCATCTCGCTCGACGAGACCACGGTCGGGCGCGAGTTGAAGGCGCTCGGCTTCGCCAAGATCTCGGCGCGGCCGCGCCACTACGCGCAAAACGAGCTGGCCGTCGAGGCTTTTAAAAAAAACTTCCCCGCCGAACTGGCGAAGATCCGGGCGAGGCTCCCGAAAGGCGTCGAGATAGAGCTGTGGTGGCAAGATGAAGCCCGCATCGGCCAGAAGAATAAGCTCACACGCCGATGGGCCAGACGTGGCACGCGCCCGCGGGCGCCCCGCGACCAGCGCACCGAATGGGCCTATATCTTCGGCGCGATCTGTCCCGCGAAGGGGAAAGGCGCCGGGCTGGTCATGCCCTGGTGCGACACCGACGCCATGGCGGCGCACCTCATCGAGATCAGTGCCGCCGTCGATCCCGGCGCCCATGCGGTGCTGATCGTCGATCAGGCCGGTTGGCACTTGACGCCCAAGCTGGCGATCCCCGACAACATCACCGTCCTGGCGCTGCCGTCACGATCGCCCGAGTTGAACCCGGTGGAGAATGTCTGGCAATTCATGCGCGACAACTGGTTGTCGAACCGGATCTTCAAATCCTACGAAGACATCGTCGCGCTGTGCTGCCAAGCCTGGAACAACCTCATCGACCAACCATGGAAGATCATGTCCCTCGGCATGCGCAAATGGGCGCATGGGTTCTGATCAATGACCGTTGGTATTAGACGTCCCAAATCGATCCGGCTGGCACCTATATGGCACCTATACGCAACAAGGGGTCAGACGAATTCGCCTAACCCCTTGTTAAAACTGGCTCCCCGGGCCGGACTCGAACCAGCGACATGGTGGTTAACAGCCACCCGCTCTACCAACTGAGCTACCGGGGATCAGGTGAGGTGCCCCTTGATCGGGCTTCCTCCAATACCGGCCCCAAATGGATGCCGGCTCCTCATGATCTATCCACCCAAGCGCGTGTGTCGTGTGTGTGTGTCGTCAGAATGCGCGGGTTATAGCAGGGGCGGGAATCGCGCGCTAGCCGCTTTGCGCGGCGTCGGGCTTGTGTGTTCCTGGCCTCGCGCGTTGCCAGTCCACCCATGTTGGCCGGGTTCCCTGGCGGTAAATTCAGCCCACATGGTGGCGGACTTGTGCTAGACGAATCCACATGCACGGTCAGTTCAAACAATGCCTTCGCGCCACCGCTCACGCTCTCGCACTTGGTGGCTTGCTCGCTGGTCCGTCAATCGCCGGCTCCGCGCGGGCGGCCGAGCCGATGCCGATCTGGATCGATACCGATGCGGCGTGCGGATCGAGCGCGGTGGCCGATGCAGGTGACTGCTGGGCGCTGGCCCTGGCGCTGCGCTCCGAGCAGGTCGTGGTGCGGGGGATAAGCTCTGTTACGGGCACGATCAAAGCTGGCCAGGCAGCGCTTCTGGCGGCCGACGTCGGTAAGCGTTTCGGCTACACCGGCGAGGTCTATCAGGGTGCGGTGCGCAAGAACTACCGGCCGACGGCGGCGTCGCGGGCGATTGCCGCCGCGCTCAAGAAAGAACGGCTGACGATCGTCGCTCTGGGACCGCTCACCAATATCGCCGCAGTGCTGCTGACCCAACCCAAGCTGGTGCCGCAGATCGAACGTGTCGTTACAGTTTTCGGCACACCGCCCGAGATCACCGCGGTCGACTACCTGACCGACTATCGCAACTACAATGCCACCGCCGATACCAAGGCGGTCGCGGCGCTGCTGCGGGCCAAAGTCGAGGTGGTGGTGATTCCAATCGATGTCGGGCGCAGCGCGATGTTGACCAACGCCGACCTGGACATGGCCGATAGCGGCGCCGAGAGCGCGCGGTGGCTGGTCGACCTCAGCCGTGGCTGGGTCAGCACCTGGCGCGAGCGGGTGCGCGAGGCCGGGGCGTTTCCCGCCGACAGCGTCGCGGTCGCCTACGCCACGCATCGGGATTTGTTCACGTGTCAAAAGACGCTCGGCCGATTCGCTTGGAAGCACTCGTTCTTTAGCGAGAAAAGCGCGCTGCGGATTGGCGACGACATCGAAGGTGGGCGTGCGATCACGTATTGCAGCGCCATCAAAGGGGAGTTTCGCGATCGGCTGATCCAGGCGATCGCCGACACGCGCTAGATTTCAGTTTAAAGAAAGAAACTCGCGAGATTATGCGGTGGCTCACAGTCGCCGGGACGCAAGCCGAGCAATGCTGTACAAAGCGGTCCCTTTTCCGTTCCTTCATGATCCTTTGGGGGCCGCGTCAGGGGATGACATGCCGGATCTGCTCGAGGTCAAACTCGATCTCCTCAAGATCGAAATAGAAACCATCAACGGGGCAATCCTGAACAAGGACGAAAACACCCGTCAGATAAAAAATTGGGCGATTACGTTGTGGCTGGGCGCCACCGGTTTCGCGGCGACTAAACATCTCGCGGATCCTAACGCGACGACTGCGGTATGGGCACTGGCCACAGTTGCCATACCCGTGTCGTTCCTGCTGCTTGAACTTCACCACCGACGAATCCAGCGGAAGTTCATTTGGCGCGCCGGAAAGATCCACAGATACATCAACGGGTTGGATGAAGCCTGGTCCTTACGCGAGACCATTACCGACAAAGGCGAAACTGATTTTCGTTTCTACGATCCGGGTGGTGAGAGCTGGCGCCGTGAACTCGGTGGTGAGGAGTCCGAGAAATTCGACGCGTTCATAAGCCAGCTCAATCTTCTGAAAAACAAGAACATCTACGCGCTGTATGGCGTGCTGGCCTTTTTTTCAGTTCTACTTACGGTTTCTGGTTTCCTGGGTCTTGAATGAGCGAGTTTTGCCTTGTTCGCGAGCCCCATGGACGACCTGGTCTGGAGCGTAAGGTGGGCCGACCAAAGATCTGCGGCAGGCGTGCACCAACCGGCACGTGGTTTCGTCGAATCAGCTACTTTCCGACGGCGCGAACTGCGCCTCCACCTCGGCCCAGCGATTGAAGCCGACGAGCTCCTGATATTCATCGAAGCCGACGCCGGTTCCGAACAGGGCGAGTTCGCCCGACTTCATATCGGCGAGTGCGTCCTGCATCACTTTGGTGGAACGCATCAGCAGTGAAATGCCGAAGGCCACGATCGTGAAACCGAGTTCGTAGAGCTCTTCGGGTTTGAGTATCGGTGTGCGCCCGCCTTCGAGCATGTTGGCGAGCTGCGGCACGTCAAAGGCGGCGCCGATCCGTTCGAGTTCGGGAATCGAGGTGGGCGCTTCGACGAAGATCCCGTCGGCGCCGGCCTCGATGTAGGCCTCGGCCCGGCGCAGTGCTTCGTCGAGGCCATATTTCTGACGGGCGTCGGTGCGTCCCAGGATCCAGAGATCGCTCGACTCCTTGGCGGCCTTGATATGGGCGATCGCGCGCTCGATCGGAATGACCTCCTTGCCAGCCATATGACCGCAGCGCTTGGGTGAAATCTGGTCCTCGATCTGAATCGCCTGGGCGCCCATGCGCTGATAGGTCTCGACCGTTTTAACCACCGTCTTAACGTCGCCATAGCCGTTGTCGCCATCGACGAACACTGGCAGGTCGCAGGCATCGATGATGTCGCGCATGGCCGCGCTCATCTCGCCCAACCCGACCAGCCCGACATCGGGGATCGCATAACGCGCGCCGACCAGCGGGAAACCGCCGATCATATAGGCCTTGAAGCCGGCTCGTTCGATCAACCGGGCGCTTAAGGCGTCGTGCGCGCCGGGCAGGTAAAGGGGCTTCTCGCTGGCCACGAGATCGCCGAATGTAGGAGCCGTCATCGCTGCCTCCTGGGCTGCGTTTGGTTTCGCGGATGGACTATTGTGGCGCAACCTACTCCGGCCGTTGGTCGCGACCAAGCAGCCGGTTATGATCGTGGCGTTCGGTGGGGGAGCGATGGCTACCGAGGCGCAAACACAGATGGATAGTGAGGCGCAAGCGCAGATGGATAGTGAGGCGCAAGCGCCTGGCGAGATCGCCAGTCCGGCCGATTGGCGGGGACCGGATATCTACTGCTCCGAACGTTGGATGCGCCAGCTCTCGGGTCACGCGATCGATGAAATCGACGCGGCGTTGCGCCACGCGCAGCAGGCCGGTGTCGCCATCGCCGACCTCAGCCGCGAGACCTTCCCCTTGCCGACATTTGCCGCCGACCTGGCGGCGATGCGCGAGGAACTCGAGACCGGTCTGGGGCTGCAGCTCTATCGCGGCTTCCCGACCGAGCGCTACAACCTCGACGAACTGCGGATGATCTATTGGGGCCTGGCCAAATATATCGGCACGGCGGTAACCCAAAGCCATCGCGGCGATATCATCGGCGACGTCAGGGATATCGGGGTTGATACCAACAGCGCCAAAGGACGCGGCTATACCAGCAATCAGCGGCTGATTTTTCATTGCGATTCGGCCGACGTCACCGGCCTGTTTTGCATCAATACCGCGAAAGCGGGCGGGCGCTCGCTGATCGTCAGTTCGATCGCCATTCACAATGAAATCGCACGCACCCGGCCGGACCTGCTGGCGGTGCTGCATCAGCCCTATATCTGGAGCTGGCAGGGGCAGGAGCGCGCCGGCGAGCTGCCGTATTACCCGCAGCCGATTTACGGCCTGCGCGAGGGACACCCCGCCAGCCGCTACATCCGCGTCCATATCGACAACGCCCAGGCGTTCGACGCGGTGCCGCGATTGAGCGGCGCTCAAGTCGAAGCCCTGGATCTCGTCGATACGCTCTGCGCGCGCGCCGATTTTCACTTCCAGATGGACTTCGTGCCCGGCGATATCCAATTTCTCAACAACCACGTCACCTATCACGCGCGTACCGCGTTCGAGGATCACGACGACCCCGCGGCCAAGCGCCATCTGATGCGGATGTGGCTGGCGGTTCCCAATAGTCGCCCCTTGCCGGATGGTTTTGCGCCGCTTTACCGCGATGTTTGCGCCGGTGCCGTGCGGGGCGGATTTCCGTCGGCGGTTGTGCCGCCGCTTTTTCAAACGGACGCTCTCATGTTTGTCAAGCACTCGATGGGGCCGTGAGGACGCGGTAGATCTCGCGGGCCACGTAACGCTTCAGGCAGCGCATGATCTCGCGTTTGGACAGCCCCTCCAGGGTCCTGCGAGCGACATAGGCTCGGGTCCGCTCGTCGGTTCGCATTCGGCACACGACGACCATGTGCAGGGCGGAGTTGGCTTGGCGGTTGCCTCCGCGGTTGAGACGGTGGCGTTGCGTCTTCCCACTCGATGCGGGGATCGGGCAGACGCCGCACATCATGGCGAAGCTCGCCTCGGAGCGGAGCCGATCCGGGTTATCCCCAACGGCGACCATTACTGCGCCTGCGTTTTCGGTGCCCACGCCTTCGAGCTCGAGCAGACTGGGGGCGAGCTCCTCGACCAAGGGGACGATGAACCGGTCGAGTTCAGCGATCTCGTCGTTGATGTCGAGGATTCTGCGGGCGAGGGACTTCAGGGAGAGCTTGGTCGCGACCACCGGGTCTCGATAGCCGACCGTGTCCGGCCTCCAGGCCGCACAGGTACGGAGGCGCTGCATGCGGGTGAGGTTGCGGACCTGGTCACGCACTTCCTCCGGTGCGGCAACGATGGTGTTGTAGAGTTGTTGCAGGGCCGCGCGGCGGCACTTGATTGCCGTCTTTCGCGTTGTTCGCAGCACCCGCAGGGCTTCCACGCTGCCGGAACGGTCTTTGGCCACCTGGACCCGGCGTCTTGTGCGCGCCGCCTCGGCCGCGGAGATCGCATCCAGGGCATCGTCCTTGCCCTTGGCTCTTCGGCTGGCTGGGTCCGGCCCGGTCACCTCGAGCACGGGGATACCCGAGAGTGCCAGGTGCCGGGTGATGCCGGCTCCGTAGGTACCGGTGGATTCCACTCCTACACGAAGCAGCTCGCCATGAGAGCGGAACCAGCGAAGCATCGCCCGGTAGCCGGCTCGGGTGGTGGAGAACGATTCGGTACCAAGCACCGTTCCGTCGTGGCTCACGACGGCGGCGGTGTGCAGGTCCTGGTGGGTGTCGACGCCACCGATGATCTGGATGTTGTCGGCTGTTGTAGTCGCCATGTCCGCCCCCTGGTCTATGATGGGTGGAGGGGTTGGCTCCGAACTCAGCCGATGTCGGACACGACAGTGACGGGGCGCCCAAGGCCGGGCTCTCATCAGGTCACGATGTCGGTCGAGGTCGGAACCTCAACCGGTTGCCCCCGGGTGGCCGACATGTCCGGGGAATGACATCTCGGTCGATCTGAGTGTGGGTCAAGCCACCCAAGGACGGCCGGCCCTATCAGTCTAGATGCGTCTATCGCTGTGCGGGTCAGGTCACTCCGAGGGAACCGGCCCGCAGATACTCACTATCTGAGTGATAGGGAGCTGATATGACCGAACCCGGCACCATCGCCGACACTACCGCGCCGCTGCAGGCCTATGCCGAGCGCATCGCCGGCAACAACCTCGCACCATTGTGGGAGCGCCTGCATTCGCTGATCACGCCGGAGCCGGCCAGCGCCGCGGTCGCCGCGCTGTGGAAGTATGACGAGGTGCAGCCGCTGCTGATGGAGGCCGGCGAACTGATCACGGCCAAGGAGGCGGAACGGCGGGTGCTGGTGCTCGAGAATCCCGGCCTGGAGGGCCTGAGCCGGATTACCACATCACTTTATGCCGGGCTCCAACTGGTGCTGCCCGGCGAGGTCGCGCCGGCGCACCGCCATACGCCAACCGCGCTGCGGTTCGTGGTCGACGGCGACGGTGCCTATACCGCGGTCGAGGGCGAGCGCACGGTGATGCACGAAGGCGATTTCGTGATTACGCCGAATTGGACATGGCACGACCACGGCAACGAAAGCGATCGGCCGATGGTCTGGCTCGACGGCCTCGATGTTCCCATGGTGCAGTTCTTCGATGCCTCCTTCGTCGAGCCCGGTGCCGAAGACAGCCAGCAGCTGCAACGGCCCGAGGGTGATTCACTGGCGCGCTACGGCTCGGGGTTGATGCCGGTCGGTCGCACCCCGGCCAGCCACGCCTCACCGATCGTCAGCTACCCCTACGCCCGCACCCGCGACGCGCTCGAACAAATGCGCCGGGCCGAGGAGTGGGATCTGCATCACGGCCTGCGGTTGCGCTACACCAATCCGGATAGTGGCGACTACGTGCTGCCGACGATCGGCACATTCATTCGGTTGCTGCCGCAGGGCTTTGAAACCCAGACCTACCGCTCGACCGACGGCACCGTGTTCTCGGTCGCCGATGGCAGCGGCCGCACCATCGTTGGTGACCAGGTGCTGGAATGGAAGAAGCGCGACACTTTCGTCGTGCCGAGCTGGCGCTGGCACCACCACGTCGCTGACGACGAAGCCGTGCTGTTCAGCTTCTCCGATCGTCCCGTCCAAGAGAAACTCGATCTATGGCGCGAAGAGTTGGGATAGCGGCGCATTGGGTTCGCTGCTCTCACGCTTTTGTCAATTCACCCCCTCACCCCCGCCCTCTCCCCGCTGGGGCGAGGGAGCCAACGTGCGCACCGCATAAGCCCTCGCCCCTTGGGGAGAGGGTTGGGTGAGGGGGCTTTTCCGCAAGTGGGATGCCGTTTGACTTCATAATACTGACAGAAAATGTCATCATAAACTCCTAATCTAATCTTCCCGGGGTTAGGAGTGGTCATCATGGCGCGTTCTGAGCGGTTGCTTGAATTGATGCAGGCGTTGCGGCGGCGGCGACGGCCGGTTAGTGCGGCCGAATTGGCCGACGAATTGTCGGTCTCGATGCGCACGATCTACCGCGACATCCAAACCTTGATCGGGCAAGGCGCTCCGATCGAGGGCGAGGCTGGTATCGGCTATGTCCTGAAGCCGGGATTTTTTCTGCCCCCGCTCATGTTTGCCGACGAGGAGATCGAAGCTCTGGTGCTGGGATCGCGCTGGGTGGCGCAGCGAGCGGACGCGCCGTTGGCTAAGGCGGCCCGCAACGCACTAGCAAAAATCGCTGCGGTTCTGCCGCGAGACCTGCTCGATAGCTTTGAATCATCGGGCCTGTTCGTCGTCGCGACCCAATCTCAAGCAACCGATAGCGTCGATCTGGCGCCGCTCCGCGAAGCGATCCGCAGTGAGCATAAGATCCGCATCGTTTATGAAAGCAAAGCCGCCGAACGAACCGAGCGCACGCTATGGCCAATTGCGATTGCGTTTTTCGAACGGGTGCGGCTGCTCACGGCCTGGTGCGAGTTGCGGCAGGACTATCGCCACTTCCGCACCGATCTGATCGTCGAGTTGATGCCGCTCGGCCAGCGCTATCCGCGGCGCCGCCGGGCGATGCTCAAGGAATGGCGGGAGGCCGAAGCATTGACCGCAGAGGAATGAGAGGTTTTGGAAGACTACTGACAGAAACTGTCACAACGATAGCTGATACTCGTGGGATCGAAACGCCAACTATGGAGGAGACATCCCATGAGTGATCAAGTTCGCAATAGCGTCGCGGTGTGGTTCGAGATTCCGGCTGCCGACCACGATCGCTGCGTCGGATTCTACGAAGGACTGTTCGGGGTCGAATTGCACCATCAAGAGATGGGATCGATGAAGATGTCGATCTTTCCCTACAACGATCCCGGAGTGTCGGGCTGCGTGCAAAGTGGTCCTGAGGCCAAGCCGGGCGGCGAAGGTTCGGTGGTCTACCTCAATTGCGACGGCCGTCTCGACACGATCATCGGCCGGGTCGAGAAACTTGGCGGACGTGTCGCAACGCCCAAAACAGCACTGCCGGAGGGTATGGGCGCGATGGCGTACATCTTTGACACCGAGGGCAACCGGATCGGCCTGCACGAAGCCGCGTAACAATGTTGATTGGGTTGATTGGGGAGGTCGCAATGCGGCCTCTCCAACGACTGCAATTTGGGAGCGCCACGACCAGGTCGGAAACATCCTGAAATACTTTATTCGATCTGGGCCGCTTCGTATTCGGCGATGAAACGGGGTGCGATGTCGCGCAGGCGGTCGTGGGTCATACGACCCGATCGCGTCATGTAGGCGTAGGCGAACGAGTAGGGGGCCAGGTGCATCAAACCGCCAAAACGTTCGTACCAGGAAAAGCTGCCCGCGGCCCCGGCCAGGATTTTGTCGACGATCGGCCGCCGGGATTGTTCGAAACGGGCCAAAGCGAGCAAGACATCGTTGCCGGTTTCAGCAAACGAGCGGGCCAGAAAAATGGCGTCCTCGAGCGCCAGCCGGGTGCCCGATCCGATCGAGAAATGCACCGTACGCAGGGCGTCGCCGATTAGGCCGACGTTGCCATGGGTCCAGTGCCGATTGGTAACGACCGGAAAATTGCGCCAAAAGGATTTGTTCGAGACCAGCGCATGGCCACCGAGATCCGGAGCAAAGATCTGCTCGCAAGTGTGCCGGCTTTGGTTTTCCGACATCGCGGCAAAGCCAGCGCGTTGCCACGTCGCCGCTTCGCACTCGACGATGAAGGTGCTCATCGCCGGGCTGTAGCGGTAGTGGTGCGCGACGAACGCGCCATGTTCGGTCTCACGGAAGGTAAGGGTTAAGGTGTCGAACTGTTGTTCGGTGCCGTACCACACGAACTTGTTCGAGAGGTCGGCGATTTCAGGACCAAATTGATCGGCCAGATGAGAGCGGACGACGGAATTAACGCCGTCGGCACCGACGATCAGATCAGCATCGATCGCGGTGATCGTCTCGACCGGAGACTCATAAGCGATATCGACATCGGCAGCGGCGCATAGATCTTGCAGCAGCAACAGAAGTTCAAGGCGGCCGATCGCGGCAAAGCCGTTGCCATCGATCCGGATCGCCCGGTCGCGATGCACGATCGTCTGCTCCGGCCAGCGCTGCATGGCCGCGGTCAGCGCCGCATAGAAATCGGCATCGTCACGTTCGAGGAAGCTCAGCGCGCCTTCGGAAAACACGACACCGAACCCGTAGGTGGCATCGCGCGGGTTTTGCTCGATAACGCAGATGCGGTGGGTCGGGTTTTGCCGCTTCATCAGCAGCGCGAAGTAGAGGCCAGCGGGGCCGGCCCCGACGATGGTGATGTTCATGGGCTCATCTGTTTGATTAACCAAAGTACCGCCCTACGTTTGCTGCAATTGGGAGGTTATGTTTGCGCATGGTAACTCGCCCGGCTCGTGCTGCGACGAAACATGGAACCGCCAAGTACCGGCGTTGGAGCGTGGTGCTTTTTGCCTGTGTGATGTGGGCTTGGGTCGGCCCGGCGAACGCTGCGGATAACGCAGCCGGCGGGCCGAGTGATGCAAGAAAATCAGTCATTGGCTATCTGACATTGTTTGAGGGCGACCTTGTGCCGCATCGATTGTCGAACTTGGGGAGCGTGAAATCCTGTAGCGCTGCCGAAAGCGTGTTGGAAGCCTGGATTTGCTACGATCCCGCTGCCGGCTTTATGGATGCTGACCTCGTCCGATCAGGACGAATGACCGAGTCCGAACTCATTGCGTTGCGGAGCCGCCTGGCTTCACGATGTCTGCCAGATCAGGTCGCCCTCGCGTCTGATTTGGTGCGGTATCCCGAGCGGTGGGCGGTCGCGGCATGTCTGAGAAATGGCTACCGTCGAGAATGGACGAAGCACGTTGAACCGCATGGCGCGCTCTATCGCTCATGGTCGACAATCGCATCCCTTCACCCCGCATGCGTTCGCGATCTCATCGATCACCCCGACGCAGTCGGCGGCATTTCGTTCGAGATTTGCAACGAAAAACACAGCGCGGTTCCCTTTCAGGCGATCGGTGAGGGCATCGGCAAGACCAGTTCGGTGCTGTACCCCGGGTGGGGCGAACTCCAACAGCCGTTTTTTCGCTATCAACTGGGCGGCATCATAGAGGACGAAGTTTTGGTTCTCGGTACTTATGATTCACGCGGCGGGGCCTCGGTTGACAGCGGCGTCGTGTTCGTCCGTCTTGGCAGCTCTCTCGCGATGGCGCTGGAAGGGTGGGAATACATCGGCGATCGTTGCAATCGCGGTTTGAAATTCGTTCGTGCGGATGACGACGGATCGCTCAGCCTGACAATAAACATCACCTCCTATGATTTGTTCGCGCTCGATGATTGGCGACGACCACGCGAGCTATTTTTTACCGAACCCCAAGGCAAACCGTATCGGTCGGAGGGGTTGCTTGCGCTGCGCCCATACAAAGACCTTGAGAACTTTGCCAGCATCGAATGCTTGGGCAGTGCCACCTACGCGATCGATCTTGCCGCGCACAAGCTGATCCTGCGTTCAGCGACGATTGCGCGAATCATTGAGTTGATGGCCGATCGATTCGCCTATCAGCCGTGCTTCAACACGTTCATGACACAGCGTTTCGCAAAGCTGCCGGTAACGATTGAAGCCGCGGCCCTTCCTGCGCTTACCCGCGAGTTCGAGCGGGCTTGCACGACAGCCAGGAACTAAGGGGGTCGGCCGGGCCTGCCCGCCGCCTCGTCTCGTTATGCGCTCCGGTCCGCCGCGCTTGCCGCTTGGGCTTGTTGCGCCTGTTGTGCGAGCCGTCGTCGTTCGCGCGCCAGCGACCGGTTGGTAATCCAGACGCCGGAAAAGATCAGTCCCATCGCCAGCAGCATCGGCCAGACGAAGGGTTCGTCGAGGAACAGGATGCCCCACAGCACCGCGAGCGGCGGGATCATGTAGTTGGTCAGTGAGGCAAAGGTAACGCCAACCGATGTCACCAGGTGGAACAGCACCATATAGGCGGCTGCGGTCGACAACACCGCGAGCACGACGACAGCACCCAGCGCCTCCCACGACGGATCGATCGACAACGGTTGTTCGACGATAAAGCTGAGAACAAAGCTGATAACAGCGCCCGCGATCATGACGTGGGCGCCGATTGCGGCAACCGACACGCCGCGCAAGCGCCGCGTCAGCATGTTGGAGAATACGTAGCTGACCACGCCGCCCAGCATGGCGCCGAGGCCAATGGCATCGCCGCCAACGCCGGCGATTTCTCGGGGGCCGAGGAGTAGCAGCAAACCGGCCAAGCCGAGACCAACGCCAACCAGCTTGGCCGGAGATATTTTCTCGTCCTTGGTGGCAATGTGGCCCATCAGTACCGTCAACAGCGGTCCGGCGGCAACCGGGATCGAAGCGAGCCCGCTGCTGATGCGGGATTCCGCGTAAACCAGGGCATTGAACGGGATCACCAATGCGAACAAGGCGATCGCACCGAAATAAACCCAGGTTGAACTCGGCACGGACAAGCGTTCGCCGCGCGCATAGAGGTAGATAACCACGACCGCCGCTGCGATGGCGAGACGGATCGCCGTCATCGTCATCGGCGGAATCTCAAGCGCCATTTTGACCATGCCAAAGGTAACCGACCACAGCAAGGCGAGGATGATCAGCCAGCCAATATTGCGATAGGCGTGCATCGGCGGAGGGTAGCAGATCGCACACATCGCACGCATCGAACACATCGGCACACATGGCGCACATGGCGCACATGGCGCACATGGCGCACATGGCGCACATGGCGCACATGGCGCACATGGCGCACATGGCGCACATGGCGCACATGGCGCACATCGAGCCATTGGGGGGCGGCATCACGTATATATCCGGTGGCCGGTCGATCGCCACCGGTGTCAGCCGGCTGCCTTGCCGACTGTTGGGGTTCGCCGCCGACACGTAGGGGCTCGACGGCGGCGCGCAGGCGCGCCAGACTGACGTCCCTATGTTGATCCATCCCAAGTCTAAAAACCGCCCGTTCCATTGGGGATCGTTCCCGCTGGAAATGTTGCCGCGCAATGAGAGCATGATTGCGGTCGAAGCCGGTCGGCCCGAGATCGACGCGCGTGTCGCCGGCGACCTCTCCGGCCGGGGCGACGACGCAAATGGTCTCCTGGTCGAAACGGTCAACCGCTATCGCGAGATCTATGCCGGCTTTGTCGACGGGGAGGTGGCGCCGGAACGGGCGCCGTTGCCGGACGATCTCGAACGCCGCGCCGCGGACATCAAGGGCGCCGCCTATTTCATGGACGCGAGCCAGGTTGGCATCTGCCGCTTACCCGAGCGCGCCTGGCTAAGCGGCAGCCAGCGGCAACCGCATGACCATGCGGTCGTCATCCTGGTCGAACACGGCCGGGTACCGGAAGCCGACAACGTCGCCCACGATTGGGTGGCGCCGGCGGTGACGGCAACGGCGGACATGCGGGCAGCCGAGCTGGCGGCATTGGTGGCCGGCCATATCCGGCAAATGGGAATGGCCGCGCGGGCCCACATGGCCGGTCACAATGATCTCGATCTCGCCCGATTGGCGGTGCTCGCCGGACTCGCCCTGCGCGACGACCTTGACGGTGATGGGCTCATCAATCCCTATGTCGGCCGTGACTTTGCGCTGGCTGCGGTGTCGACGGATTACCAACTCGCGCTCGATCTGCCGCTTGCCGAAAGCGCGTTGCGGGCCAAGGGCTTGAGCTACTGGTGGGGGCAGAACGGGGCGCAATCGGGCCGCGAGCGCCGCCGGCGGGCGCGGCGGCGCTCGCACAACAGCCGCTACCCGATGGAAACGGTCAAACGGGTCGATCGGCCGACCACCTTGATCCTGGACGATGAGGTCCCGCGCCCGCCCAAACGCGCCAATTTCTTCGAACGTGCCCTGCGCGGCGATCTCGGCGAGAAAACCCGCAAAGAGCGGACCCGCTTTGCCTTCAAACATCCGTTCTCGCGCAGCCAGCTCGGCCTGATCCGATCGCTGGTGCCGTTCCAGGACGGCGAGGTAGCGGCCATCGCAGATGTCGACAGCGCACGCCATGCTGATCCCGCGGCCAATGCGAAAGCCGTGAAAGCGCTGTCGTATTTTCTCGGCGCGGACCTCACCGGTATTTGTGAAATTCCCGACTACGCCTGGTATTCGCACAAGGAAGACGGCACGCCGATCCCGACCTACCACAAATATGCGGTGGTGATGCTGATCGATCAGGGCTTCGACACCATGGAGGGCGCCAGCGGCGACGACTGGATTTCCGGCGCACAATCGATGCGGGGCTATTTGCGAGGCGCCGAGATGGCCGGGATCATGGCCGAACTCCTGCGTGGTCTTGGCTTTCCCGCCCGCTCGCAGACCAATGCCGATAGCGACGTGCTGCATATCCCACTCGTTCTGTGGGCCGGTCTCGGCGAGCTCAGCCGCATCGGCGAACTCGTTCTTAACCCTTTCGTCGGTCCGCGCTTCAAAACGGTGGTGCTGACCACGGATATGCCGCTCGAAGCCGACAAGCCGATCGATTTCGGCCTCCAGTATTTCTGCAACAACTGCCTGAAATGCGCCCGCGAGTGCCCGGTCGATGCGATCCCGTTTGGCGACAAGGTCGTGTTCAACGGCTACGAGATGTGGAAGCCGGACGTCGAGCGCTGCGCCCGCTATCGGCTGACCAACGATCGCGGCTCAGCTTGTGGGCGTTGTATGAAGACCTGCCCGCTCAACAAGGTGGTCGATGCCGATGGCCCGATGCTAACGCGGACCGCGAGTTGGCTCGGCATCAACGCGATGTGGCTCAAACCTCTGATGGTACCGTTTGCCGCCTGGTTCGATGATTGGATCGGCAACGGCAAGCGCAACCCGGTGAAGAAGTGGTGGTTCGATCACGAGGTGGTCGACGGGGTTACCGTGGATGCGAGGAAAACCAACCAGCGCGATCTCGATGTCCACCGCAAAGTCGATCCGGCGACCCAGCGAATCGCTTACTACAACGCCAATGTGACGCCACCACCCGATGTAACCGCAACGGTTCCAGTCGACCGCAAAGCCGAGCTGGCGGCCAAAGAACTGTTAGAGACGCCGGCTCAGGCGCGGGCTCGCCGGGCCCGGGGCGGCGCGCGCCCGGACCATTACGTCACCACACCACCGGCCGGCGGTGGCGAGGGCGACGCGGTTACTGTCGAGGGTCCCTACAAGAGTTAGTGGATTCCATCCGCCAGGACGCGGAATCGTCGATGCCTGAAACGAATAAACCCTCACCCCCGCCCTCTCCCACTTCGCGGGCGAGGGAGCCTGATCGTATGCGCGGCAATAAGCCCTCGCCACCCGAAGGGGGCAGGGGATGCAACCGGCCGGCGCGGCTGGATCGAGTTCAACCAGTAATTGTCCAGCCCGGTAGTTAGCTAGCTATCGAACATTTGGCTGATGTAGTGTTTGAGCGAGTGGTGGATGCTGGCTTCCATGCGCGACAGCGGACCCGGTTGGTAGCTCTCGCGCGCCATGGCTAGGTGGGTGTCGACGACGATGCCGGTGTCCTCGTCCAGAATCCGTCGCAGGAAATCGTCATAGGCCTGGATCTTGTCGTCGCGATCGGGTTGATCGAATACCTCCTCGGCGAACAGTTGGTAGGCAAGCAGGCGGGTTTGGTTGACCGCGACCGGCCAGGAAATCACCGCGACACCGCTATCGATGCGCCCGACCAGAACGAAATTGGGCGGCAGGTGGCCGATGCAAGCGAAGTCGTCGGGTTGACCCTTCATCCAGGGCATTGCGCCGAACAGTGATTTGCCGTCCGCCAGCAAGGGTTGGTCGCTATAGAAGGCGCTGAAGCGACCGTTCTCGTGCAGGTTGAAGCCGAGTTCGTCGCTGGTGATGCCGGCGCCGAAGGTATCGGCATGTGTGGCTTGGATGTGGTAGAGATCGAGATTGTTCTCATCCATTATTTTCCAGTTGCAGGTGAGATCCCACACCTGCTTGATGCCGGTGCGGCACGACCCCATGCCAAGCACCGAGAACTGATTTTCGAACAGCGCGACATGGTCGGAAAAAGGTGCCGGATTGGCATTGAATGAGACGAAAATCCAGCCCGCCCATACCTCGCAACTCAGCGCTTGCAGGCGGCAAGTCGACAGGTCGAAATCTTCGACGTCATCCATAAAGGGGGCGCCGACCAACTGACCGGTGAGGTCGTAGGACCAGCCGTGATACTCGCAGGTAAATCCCTTGGCATTACCCGAACCCTTGGCGACCACGAGACCGCGATGGGCGCAGCTGTTGCGAGAAGCATTGATGGACCCGTCGCTTACACGGGCGATGATGATGGGCTCATCCATGACCTTGAAAGTCATGTAATCGCCGGGCTTTTCGATTTCCTCGACCCGGGCCACGCACAGCCAGTCCCGCATGAAGATCCGGTCTTTTTCGAGCCGGTAGATTTCTTCCGAGGTGTAGATGTAGCCGGGCATGTGGCGGGCGCGATTGATCGGCGCCGTGGTCGCCGCGATGGCTTGCGCGAGTTCGGAGCTCACGGTGCTATCGGTCATGGACATGAAGCCCTCCTCGACTGCGTTTGGCGCCGGTGGCGGACTGGCGGCCACGCGCCAACCGGCTACCGTGACGAGTGTATCTGCTCGACACCGTAAGCTCGACCCTCAGATAAGCTCGATCTTGGGAAAAGCTCGATCTTGGGAAAGCGCGACTTTGGGCGCTGGGTTAATACACTTCGCTCTCGAAAAGGATGAGTGCCCGGGGACCGGCTCGTGCTGCACCGCCTGCTGGAGCCGGAAGAAAAGCGGCGCTCGATTGAACAGTGAATCGAGATGTAGCGTGGTGCGATGGCCTGCAGGATCAGCACTTGGCCCCTCGCCACTTATCTGGTTGGTCAGCCCCTGTTCCAACGGTCGCGCCAGGCGCCACGGTTGTTTGGACAAACGGGATCAGGCTCCTCGCAGCCACATCCTCGACGCGGCTCATTCGGATCCGGCCAGTGCCCCGCCCTCGGACTTCCGCCGCAATCGCGACGATCGACTTGGTCTTCGTCTGTCGCCCCACGACGCCGGTTTCCCGGCCGCCCACATAGGTTTCGTCCACCTCGACCGCGCCGCCCAGGAGATCACGCCCCGGCCTCACCATGGCGCGCCGCAACTTGTGCAGCCAAGCCCAGGCGGTCTGATAACTGCCCAGGCGAAGAATGCGTTGCAGGCCGAGCGCACTGACCCCGTGCTTCTGGTTGGTCACGTACCACATCGCCTGGAACCAAAGGCGCAATGGCTTTCGAGTGCCCTCGAAGATCGTCCCCGCCGTCACCGATGTTTGACGCTGACACCGGTTGCATCGCAACTGACCCCGCGCCGTCGGCCAGGCGTCGGTTCCGCAGCAAGACGGGCATCGAAAACCTTCCGGCCAACGAACACGCCCAAGAAACTCCGCACACGCCGTCTCCGACACGAACCACGCGTCGAATTCAGTCAGGGTGCGCGGGTAGTCGACCCCGCCTTCGGGATGGGATGCCGGGTTCGCCATCCCAACATATTGACATCACGAGAGCGAAGTGGATACCCTATATACAGAAAAGGGAGTGCCGGGGATCGCTCCCCGGCGCTCAGAACAAATTGGCGTTGCGCCTGCGGTCAGTTGCCCCTTTATTGGTTGGTCAGCCCCTTCCAATCCCGGCTCAGAAACCAATACTCGTGGCGCTCCTGAAGCCACCCACTTTCGGTATTGAGGATGATCCAGTTGTTGAGCCAGTTAATGATGTCGTAGTCACCCTTGCGCAGCGCAAATCCCGACGGATTCCGCATCAGGTATTCTTTGCCAAATGGCTTGTAGAGGACCTCCGGATAGTCGAGGACGTAATTGGTCGGCTTCGGTTCCGCGGTGATGAAGGCGTGCGCACTGCCGTTGATGACGTCCTGTATAGCCGGTGCGTCATCGTCAAATTGGCGCACCTGGGCTTTGGGGAATCGCCGCTTGATTACCGTGAGGCCATCCTGATTGCCGCGCCGCAACGTAATCGTAACTTTTGAACTATTGAAATCTTTGTTGGGGTCGAAGCCCGCGGTGAGCTTCTTGTTCGCGGCCAACGTCATACCGCCCCAATTGTAGGGATTCGAAAAATTGATCTGCAGATTCCAAGGCGGATAAACAAAGATCCCCGTCATGATGATATCGAACTTGCCGGTTAGCAGTGCCGGGATAATCCCGTCGAAAGCGGTGGGTACGAACTCAATCTTCACACCCATGTCCTCGGCCACCTTCTTGGCGACGTCGATCTCGAAGCCGATGAGATCGCCCTTCTTCGATCGCATCACCCACGGCACGAAGGTCGACACACCGGCCCGCAGGGTCTGTCGCTTCTTGATCTTCTCAAGAACGCTGCTGGCAGCTATTTCAGAGCGAATGTCTTTGCTTTGAGCATAGGGCTGCGCACTCATGAACAGAAATGCCAACCCGACGAGAACGATAAGCGGGATAAGACGAAAGCGAATATTCATCGTACGCTACCTCCCTTTTTTATGATTTGGTCACGCTACTGCAAATTTCCAATTTTGAAAAGCAAGTCGGAGTTCAAGTTGGCAAAAGAGGGTAGTAAAAGAAAGTAGTAAAACAGGTATAGATTCGGCCGATTTTCAATATATTTATTTGGTTGCAAGAAAAGGAGCTTACGGATGTCGAAGGTGCGGCCACTTAATTTGCTGGCGTTTGGCAGGTCGAGTTGGTACGCGCGCGCCAATTTTCGGCTGGTCAGGTGCCGTGGTGGCTGACGCTGGACTTGCAGAGCTGAGCCTGACGGAACTGTCTCTCGGGATCGCTAGCGGCCGCATGTCATCGGTGGAAGCCACCCAGAGCTGTCTTGAGCGATTCGACCGCCATGGCGCAGCGCTGGCCTGCGTGGTTGCCTGCGACCACCAAGCGGCACTCGGCGCAGCGGCGCGCGCAGACCAGCAGATTGCTGCCGGTAATCAGCGCGGGCCCCTGCATGGCGTTCCGCTCGCGCACAAAGACCTGTTCTACCGGGCCGGTCGGCGGAGCGGGTGCGGCGCGCGTATCCAGCCCGATGACCTCCCCGACGACACGGCAACCGTCCTGACCAGACTTGATGCTGCCGGGGTTCTGGACATCGCGCGCTTGAGAATGGCTGAGTTCGCGATTGGGACGACGACGACCGGATCGCCCCACAATCCCTGGGATCCATCCTACTTCCCTGGCGAATCCTCAAGCGGGTCAGCCGTCGCGGTCGGCGCCCGACTGACCTATGGGTCACTGGGGACCGACACCGGCGGATCCGTCCGAATTCCTGCCAGCTGCTGTAATCTAGTCGGCATCAAGCCCACGCGCGGTCGCGTTAGCCGATATGGCAGCATGCCCCTGTCGTCGACACTGGACCACATCGGTGTATTGACACGAACGGTAGCTGACTGCGCTCTCCTGCTCGGCGCAGTCGCGGGCCTCGATCCCCACGACCCCACCACAAGTGCGGAACCGGTGCCCGACTATGTGGCCGCGCTCGAGGCTGGGGTGCGCGGTATTCGCATCGCTGTTCCAGGTAACTATTTCCCGGGTAACTATTTCTACGAGCCCGTCGATCACATCACGAAGGGATTGTTGGATGATGTTCTCGACGTCTACCGGAACCTGGGCGCTGAGATCGTGCCGGTAGACGTTCCGGCCTCAATCGAACAGGCCGCGTCGGAGAACGGCCTTATCATTCAATTCGAAGCGGCAAGCTTGCACCGAGAGTGGCTCCGGTCTCGTCGTCATGACTACGGTCGCCATACGGCCGCGATGCTCGAAGCGGGCTTGTCCATTCCGGCCAGTCGATACGAACAGGCGCTCGCCCTGCAGCCGCAACTGTTGGCCGAATTCATGGCTGCCATATTCGAGAAAGCCGACGTATTTCACGCACCGGTAATGCCGCATGTGGTCCCGACCATCGCGGCCGCTACCTTCAGCGACGATTCGAGTTTTATGGATTTTTGGCGTGGGCTCAGCCACTGCACGCGGCCATTCAACTACCTCGGATTGCCGGCCCTGAGTTTACCGGCGGGCTTCGATCCAGGAGGGCTTCCGGTAGGTTTTCAACTCGTTGGCCGTCCCTTCGATGAGGCGCTACTGTTCCGCGTCGGTCATGCCTACGAACGTGAGATGCAATGGACTCGCCGGGCACCCAATTTGGTCGTGTCTGCAGTGCAATCTTGAGGCAATCGTGAGGCACCGGTGACCTTGGAGATCCACCAATCAAAACCCAAAAGTCGGACGTGGACCGTCGGTTCGGCGTGGCACCGCTCGCAGCGGTCACCAACTATTGCCTCGATCCAATTCATCCTGCTCGCAAGTTTGACTCTTTGGGTGATCATCCACGGTGCCAATCAGACCGGCTACAGCTGGCAATGGTACGCCGTTCCCAAGTTCATCTGGCGCAACATCGACGGCGAGTTCATCTGGGGACCGCTGGTTCGCGGACTGTGGGTGACGATTGAAATCACGCTGTGGTGCGCCGGCCTGGCGCTGCTGGTTGGACTGGTCACGGCCATGCTCAGGTTTTCGGAATCGATTGCCGGCAATTTTCTGGCCTCGGCATACCTGCAGCTGTTTCGCAACACGCCGTTGCTGGTTCAGATGTATTTGTTCTACTTCGTCATCTCGCCAATTATCGGTGTGGACCGCTTTTGGACCGGCGTCATCTGCCTAGCCTTTCACGAAGGTTCGTTTATCGCGGAAATCATCAGAGCCGGCATCCAATCGGTTGAACGGGGGCAGGTGGAGGCGAGTGAATCGCTCGGCCTGACTCGTTGGAACACCTACCGCTATGTGATCTTCCCGCAGGCAATTCCGTTGATGCTGCCACCGCTGACCGGGCAACTCGTCAACCTCGTCAAGAACTCGTCGATCGTTAGCGTTATCGCTATTGCCGACCTCACGACAGAGGGGCGCAACGTGATTGCCGACACCTTCCTGAGTTTCGAAATCTGGTTCACGGTCGCAGCCATATATCTTGCCATCAACATATCGTTGTCGGTTCTCGTCACTCTGTTGGAACAACGGGTTCGGGCAAAATGACGTCTCGAGCAGACACGTCGAGCACGAGGACAAAAGGTCGGCGGCTTCATTGGCTCGACGTCGCGGTGGTCGCTCTTGCGATTGCCGTTCTCGGATATTTCGCCTACCGCGTTCAGTCGGCGCTTATCTACAACTGGGATTGGGGCACAATCGTGCCCTTTATCGCGCGCTTCGACGATGAGAGTGGAAGCTGGGTGACCGGTCTTCTTATCCAGGGCCTCATAACCACGATAAGGCTCGCCCTCTGGGGCATCGTCGTTGCCGGGGTTATCGGGTTCTTGATGGGCCTGTGCCGAACCGCCAGCAATCTTTTCCTCCGGATTGTTGCTCGGGTCTACGTCGATTTCGTTCGCAACATGCCGCCGCTTGTTTTCATCTTTTTCTTTTATTTCTTCCTCTCAAATCAAATCGCGCCGCTGCTCGGTCTTGATGATTTGACGTTAAACGCGTCAGCCACGACGACGAGCATAATCACCGTTCTATTCGGCGAGCCGAAGCTGTTTGCGAACTTTATTTCCGGGCTCGTGTGCCTGGCTCTTTTTGAAGGCGCTTACATCACCGAAGTTGTCCGGGCCGGCATTCAGTCGATTCCCAAAGGGCAGTGGGAAGCCGGCGACAGCGTTGGTCTTACCAAGACGCAGGTGATGCGCAATGTCATCGCACCGCAGGCTCTACGGCGCATCTTGCCGCCGCTGGCCAATCAATTCATTACGCTGATTAAGAACTCCTCCATCGTTTCTTTGATTTCAATACAGGAACTCACCTTTATGACGGTGGAGGTCGGCGTTTCCACGACGCGAGTGTTTGAAGTTTGGATTACCTGCGCGGTGCTCTATTTCCTGGTTTGCTACGGCTGCGCCACCGCTTTCAAAATGCTGGAGACTCGCCCTCACCGCTCGTGAGGATGTGTCCAATCTCCAAAAAAAGCGGCCAGGCATCTTCGAGGATGGGATGATCCCAAGTTCCAGTTCACCTACGCGCCCCGCCCTGGTGCGATCACCGCGTCGGTCGACTTCTTACGACCATACCAAAAGAGGGCGGTTGGAGGCCCGGGCCGGATTCGAACCGGCGTACACGGATTTGCAATCCCGCCGGGCTATAATCCGTTTGCGTTAACGGACCTGTCGAAATCGTTAGTAAGCGAGGAATTGCAAGGGATACGACCCGACGAAACAAAACGATTGCGTTAAATCCGTTAACCGTTATTCTGGCGACACGGCGACACATTGGAGACATGCCATGTCAACGGACGGACTGACGGAGCGGCGAATCCGGGACGCGAAACCCGGACCTAAGACGATCATCATGCGGGATCGCGAGGTGGTCGGACTGGCCGCGCGGATCGCGCCGGGCGGGACGAAAGCCTATGTGATCGACTATCGCGCCAACGGACGGCGGCGGCTCGCCACCCTGGCGCGGTGCTCCGAAATTTCCCTAAAGGAAGCGCGGACTCGAGCCGCGCGCGAGCTGGCCGGGATTCGCATGGACGGCGCCGACCCTGTGCGCGACCGACGCGCCGCGCTTGACGCGCCGACCGTCAACGATGGGCTTGACCGATTCTTCCGCGAGTATGCGCCGCGCCGGATCGACCAAGGCCGGTTGTCCGACCGCACCGTGTACGACTACCGGGCGCAGGCAAAGCGCACCGTGCGGCCCGGACTCGGCAGTCTCAAGATCGCCGATGTCACCCGCGCCGATGTCGAGCGCGCCGTCGCCAAGCGGGCGCCCGTACAACGCAACCGGACGCTGGCGTTTATCAGCCGCGTTTTCACGGTATTCGAGCAATGGGAATATCGGCCGCAACACACTAACCCCGCCCGGCTTGTCGAGCGCACCCGCGAGCAACCCCGCGACCGCGTGCTGGCGCCATCCGAAGTCGAAGCTATCGCGCGGGCGCTGGACGCTTGCGACGATCCGTTCGCGTCCGGCGCGCTCCGCTTTCTGATGCTGACCGGATGGCGCAACGGCGAAGCACTCGCCATGCGCTGGGAAGACGTTGATTTCGAGACTGGCGAAATCGCGCTGGCGTCGACCAAGACCGGCTGCGCCGTTCGCACCGTCGACAAGATCGCCCTGCAGGCGATAGCGGACCTGCCGAGGTTCAACCGCGTGCCGGGCGTGTTTGCCGGGCTCACCTATGCGACCTTGCGGCGGCGCTGGCAGGATATCGCCGAGGCGGCGGGCGTGCCGGACGTGCGGTTGCACGACATTCGGCGCACCGTGGCGACAAGCGCCGCTGCGGCCGGAATGTCGGCGTTTCTATTGCGCGACCTGATGGGGCACAAGACGCTGGCAATGGCAAACCGCTATGTCCGGGTGGGCTCGGCGCTACAGCAAGCGCAGGCGGCTACAGCGTCCCGCATGGCGGGCATGATGGCGGGCGGGACTGCCGAGGTTGTGCCGTTGGAACGTCGCCGTGGCTGAACTTGTCCTACGATTGCCGCCGAGCATCATCGAAGAGATGCGGGCGGGGCGCGCGAAGAAGATTGAATTTGTCCTACGGCCGTATATGAAGGCGAAGGAGATCATCGCCGAGGCCCGCTCGGCGCGGGACCGCGGCGAGCGGATCTCCGGGGTGCTTGTCGACGAACTTATCGACGTTGCCGAGCGCAAGGTGACTGACAAGGCGCGCGAGCATGAGGTTTGGCACATGGCCGTCACGCTTCGGCCTCCGGGGCAATCGGAAAATGCGGCTTGCGCCCTGGTCGCTGATGCCGTTTGCAGGAGTCCGCATACCGTGCGCAAGGTCGTGCGCGCGCTTGATGGGAAAAACCCCAAATAACCATCAACCACCAGCGCTAACGGGCGTGTATGGATAGTCGTCCCTGTTAATTCGGAGGCGGTATTCCAAATGACCCGTTTCGACGACCAAACCTATTACAAGCCGAGCGACTCAAGGGTGCGCGTGATCGGCACGCCGGGCACGTTGCGAGTCTGGCGATGCAAGGGGCGCGGCCCGCGCTATCACAAGATCGGCGGGCGCGTCGTCTACCTGGGCGCCGACCTCAATCGCTTCCTGGACGGCTGCGCCATCGACCCGGCCGCCGCAGCCTAAAAAAAGAAACCCGCCGGGGGGCTACTTCGGCGGGGCTTCCTTTGATGGTGTCGGGGGGCCGACGAATTGACTTTATCCGAGCAAACCGGGAAGCGCAACGGCGCGCTCGCGCTCGTGAGGGCCGTGAGGGAAGCGCGAATTGTCCCGCCGCTTCGCAAGCTGATCGTCTTCGTGCTCGCCACCTATGCGGACCCGGATGGGACGTCAATCTGTCCGTCGCTCAAGACCGTCGCCGAGCTAACCGGGCGCGACATTCGTAGCGTGCGACGGCATATCCGCGCCTTGGAGGCCGATGGCGTTTTGGTGCAAACCAAACCGGCGTCGCGGACCCGGGGCGCTGAATTCAGACTTATGCGGGACGCGCTGAACGCGGGTACTGGTGTCCGGTTTCGCGCTCCGAAACCGGACACTGGTGTCACCGCTGGCACTCCGAAGCCGGACACTGGTGTCACCCAAACCGGACACCAGTACCCGCCAACCTGTTCTTACCTGAAGAATAGAAAACCTGGGGCGGCGTTCGCCTCGCCTGCCGTGGGGCAGGCTCACGCCGCTACCCCCAAAAAAAGGCCGCGCACCGGATGGCCGAAAGAAGAACTCGAAACGGCTATCGCCACCTTCGAGACCGACCTTGCCGACGGGCTCGGGAATGCAAAGGAACGCAAAACCTTGTCGGCAACCTTGGACGACTATCGCGCCGAGTTGGCCGAAATATTGGAGAATGCAGCATGATTGACCTTCTATGGAAACGGCACTTTGCTTGGCGCTTCGCCCGCACATCGACCTATCAGCACAAGGCGCGGGCAACTGTGGTTGTGCGGGAGATCCGCAACGAGGCTGAGGATTGCGTCAAGTGCCATAGGGCGCGTGATGATGCGCGGTTCAAGCACTGCCAACGATGCCGCAACCGAGCCAGTCTCAACGCTACCAAGGCGCGACGGCGACGCGCGCTCGCGGGCAAGTGTGTGAAGTGTGGGCGCGAGCGTGACACCGATCATCTTGTGTGCTCGCCGTGTCGAGCTAGTGAACGTGCGCGCTACCATGCCCGGGGTACCCATGCCGTCAATGGCACCGCGTAGAGGCGTACGTGTGCCGATATCGGGTGGACCCAAGTCTATGCAAACGAGCAAGGGACTCGGCGCCGCTGTCGTCCAGGCGCTGAGGCGAGAGACAACTGTCCTCCCGTTTCATGCCGATTGGATCAAGGCGACGTTCGCGCCGGACGTGCAAATCAGCGCTCTGTCATGCCCGCGTGGCTCCGCGAAGACGTGGATTGCTGGCCGTCTGGCGGCGCTCTGCATCACGCCGGGAAGCCCGCTATTCCAGCACGGCATTGAATGCCTGAGCGTGTCCGCGTCTTTGGAGCAATCGCGGATCTTGTTGGGCTTTGTGCGCGAGGCGCTTGGAGATCGCGAGGATGATTACCGCTGGCTCGACAGCTCGCAGCGGTTGACCGTCACGCACAAAGAGACCCGCACGCGGTTGCGGATACTGTCGAGCTCGGGCAAGCGGGCGATGGGCTTGGCGCAATTCAGCACGATCTTTGCCGACGAACCGGGCGCTTGGGAATCTCGTGGCGGCGCGCTCATGTGGGACGCGCTGCGTCAATCACTCGGCAAGCTGCCGGGGCAACGGCTGGTGCTGATCGGCACGCGGGCGCCCGCTGAGATCGGCAACTGGTGGCCGAGCCTGATAGACGGCGGCACCGGCAAGGGAACGCACGTCACCGAACTATCGGCGCCGGTCGATGCACCGTGGGACGCATGGCAGACCATCCGCGCCGTTAACCCGCTCGTGGGTGTCAATCCTGATCTTAAAAAAACCATCCTGAGGGAACGCGATGACGCGCGCCGCGACGAACTCCAGCGGCCTGCGTTCAAAGCCTTCCGTCTCAATCAGTCAGTAGAAGTCTACCGATCTTCTCTGATCGAGGCTGAGAAGTGGCGCCGCGTCGAAGCGCGCCCAGTCCCCGAACGCGAAGGTCGAGCTATTGTCGGCATTGACCTTGGCGCCGAACGCTCGTGGTCGGCGGCGTGGTGCGTTTGGCCGAACGGCCGATCAGAGTGCTACGCGGTCTGTCCGGGGATACCAGACCTTGCGGCGCGCGAGAAATCAGACAACCAACCCGCTGGCCTATATCGGCGCCTGCATGAGCAGGGTGTTTTGATCACCGATGAAGGGTTGCGAGTGTCGAGGCCTGCGACCTTGATCGGCCATCTTGTCGAGATCGGCGTGGCCGTCGATACGATCTACTGCGACCGCTTCGCCCTTGGCACGTTCCGAGATGTCGTCGCCGGACGCTGGCCTATCGTGGACCGGGTGGCGCGCTGGTCGAGCGCGACGGAGGACATTGCCGGATTCCGAAAGCTGGTGGCGGATGGACCGCTGTCGGTCGCTTCGCATTGTCGGGATCTCGCCCGCGCGGGCCTGTCGCAAGCTGTCGTTGCCACCGACGATCAAGGTTCAGTGCGGCTCCAAAAACGACGCTACAACGCGAGCCGGGACGATGTACCTGCCGCGGGCGTCTTGGCTTGTGGAGCGCTCGCCCGGGCGCTGGCGCGTGGACCTGTTCAGCGTATGCGGTATCTGGGCGCGGCATGACTTCGACATCGGATGTCGAAGTTAAAGGCATGACGCAGGTAAATAAGAAACATGTTTCTTATTTGTGATCCACGATTCGATGAGCCGGAACCACGTTCGCTTTGACCAAAAACGATGGGCCCTGATTCGTCGCCGTGCCTTCGACCGTGACGGCTGGCGCTGTCGGAAGTGTGGACGGCCTGGCCGTCTCGAAGCTCACCACGTCAAGCGGGTGAAGGATGGCGGCGCGGTCTACGACCTGCAGAACATCATCACCTTGTGTCGAGGGTGCCACGTCGCGCACCACCGGCCTGCTGAGATCCCCGGCGTGCGTGAGTGGCGCGGGATGGTGCGTGAAATTCTCCTAGACCCCAAACCCGTTTGAGCCTACCGTTATATCCAGCCGTATATAACGCTCATAGGACCGAGAAACCAAAATGACGCCCACTCAAAAGCTGCTCGTTGAGCAATCCGAACTCCGCGAGAAGGTCAACAACATCCTCGGGATCGAAGTTGAGAAGCGGAGCGACGAGCAGAAAGCGGATCTCACGAAATCCACCGACCGCCTAAAGGTGATGGAGCCAGACTTGCGCGCCGCGATCGTCGCCGACGAGGCCGATCAGAAGAAGATCGCCAAAGAGTTTGCCGAGGATACCGAGGGCGCCGAGCTACGCCAGTTGATTGCGGGTTCGAGCATCGGCACCGTGTTTGCAGCGGCCATCGAGCATCGCGCCACGGACGGCCGGACTGCCGAGCTACAGGCTCACCACAAGTTGAACGCCAACCAAATCCCGCTGTCGCTTCTGCGGCGACCCGTTGAGGAACGCGCCGTGACACCGGCACCGGGCAACGTCGGGACCAACCAATCCGAGATCACGCCGGGCGTTTTTCCGATGAGTGCTGCGGAGTTTCTTGGGATTTTTATGCCAACCGTTGGCACCGGCGAGGCGGTCTATCCTGTGCTGACCACGAACGCCACTGTCGAGGCGCTTGCGGAGAACGCGGAAGGGACCGAAACGACCGGCGCCTTTACCGCTGACGTACTCTCACCGGCACGTCTGCAAGCGAGTTTCTTTTACAGTCGAGAGGACCGCGCACGCTTCGCCGGTATGGATGCGAGCCTGCGCCAGAACCTTGGCGATGCCCTGGCCGATAAGCTGGACGATCAAATCTTGACCGGCACTGGCGGGTTGCTCACCGGAACGATCCTCGCAAACAACAACGTGAATGCGGTCACCACCTACGCATTGTATCGGTCGCAGTTCGCATACGGTCGTGTGGACGGCAGCTATGCCGGAACGGTCGCGGACGTTCGCACTGTGATGGGCGCCGATACCTATGGCCATGCGGCGGCACAATTCCGGTCTGCCAATGCCGGGGATCGAGCGGCGCTGGAAGACCTGATGTCGGCGACCGGCGGCGTGCGTGTTTCGGCGCATGTTCCGGTCGTGGCGAACAATAAGCAGAACGCCGTGATCCGTCTCGGTATGCGCCGCGACTATGTGGCACCCCTTTGGGAAGGCGTAACCCTCATTCCCGATGAAGTCACCAAGGCCGCGAGCGGGCAGATCGTCATTACTGCGGTCATGCTGTACGCGATCAAACTCTTGCGCGCGGGTGGCTTCTACAAGCAGCAAACCCAACACGCTTAGGGGGCGTCATGGACCGGATAGAACGGCGGGCCGTCGAATTTCGGGCGACCGCCGCCGGGATGATTGAAGGCACGCTAATCACCTACGGCGTGCCATCACGAATTGGCGGCGTGTTCTCCGAAACTTTCCAGGCTGGTAGCGTGCGGGTGCTCCCGGGCGCCCTGGCGAACCGCCAGCACGACCGGGCGAGGCCGCTGGCGCGTCTAGGCCAAGGTCTCACCATCACCGACGACGGGCGCGAGATCCGAGCTTCAATCACCTTGCCAGATACCAGCGAGGCCCGCGACGTGCGTGCGCTGGTTGATGCTGGTGTTCTACGCGGCCTGAGTGCTGAATTTTTCGCGACCGATGAGGATTGGCCTGCGCCGGACCAGCGGATGATTAAAGCCGCTGAATTGCGAGGGTTGGCGGTTGTCGATGATCCGGGACATGAGTCGTCGTTGATTTCGGAAGTCCGCGCCCGGCTGGACGCTACCCCGGCCACCTACATCGGACCATCGGTATGGCTCTAGCAGACCTTGACGAAGCGGCGCTAGCGACCCTCACGACCCGCGTCAAGCAACGAATCATGGGCGAGACGACCGGCATGTCGGCGCCACCGGATGCGACCGTGACAGAGATCGCCAGCGCAAGTGTCGTGTTCATCCTCGAAGTGGCGCCCCAGTCACCGGAATCAATCGGCCGCGAAGCTGCAATTCGCCTTGGCGGCTGGTTGCTCGACAACCGCCCGGCCGTCGTTTCGCATGAAATCACCGACCCGAGCGGCACGGCCTACAAGCTGCAATTCGCCAACATGGCGGCGACCGCCAACGGCTTCCGGCACTCGGGCGCGTCGGCACTGGTAGCGCGCTTCATCGTGCGCCGGGCCGGGATTATCGGCTGATGCGCTGGCCGTGGGAGCGACAACCAGAGTCACGAGATAGCAGCTTCACCGACGCTGCTGTCGCGCTGCTGGTACAGGCGGCGGGCGGCACAGCGGCGGGCGATCCCAACGCTACGGGCGCCCTGGAGGCCTGCGCCGGACTGTGGGGTAGAGCATTTGCGGCCGCGACCATAGACCCCGAAATTCCGTCTCTGTCACCGTCGATAATGGCGACGACTGCCCGCGCCCTGATCCGCCGGGGCGAGATCATCTTTGCGATCTCTGTGGTTGACGGACAAATGGTGCTCGACCCCGTTGGTGACTTCGACGTGCGCGGTAACGCTGATCCTTCCGATTGGTCTTACCGATGTGTCCGGCATGGACCGTCGCGCACGACGACGACGCTGTTACCGGCTTCATCTGTGCTGCATTTCAAGTATGCGACCGAACCATCGAGGCCGTGGAAGGGTGTCAGTCCACTGGGATGGGCTCACCGTCTCGGCGATCTCGTTGGCAACGCCGAGACAAGGCTTTCGCAGGAAGCGGGCGGCACCGTTGGTCGCGTTCTACCCATGCCAGGGGATGGCGGCGACGGCGGCGACGCGGACCCGCTGCGCATGCTGAAAGCTGATCTATCGAAGGCGTCGGGCAGACTTCATTTTGTCGAGACTGTCGCGGCCGGTCTTGGCGAGGGACGTGTTGCCGCGCCAACGAGCGATTGGGTGCAAAAGCGAATTGGTCCCATACCGGATGCTGAGTTTTGCAAACTCCGCGAGATGGCCGGGCAAGCAGTCGCGGCCGCGTGCGGCGTGCCGCTGGCGCTGTTATTCGGCGGCTCCGATGGAACCTTGGCTCGAGAAGGCTTCCGGCAATTCTTACATGCTAGTGTCCGGCCGCTCGCGCGGACGATGGCTGACGAAGTCGCGGTCAAACTAGGGCGCCGGCCGGCGTTCGATTTCTCCGCACTGTACGCCAGCGATCTCGCCGGCAGGGCGCAAGCCTTCCAACGCCTAGCTGCAGGTGGGATGGCCGTTGACCAGGCGCTTTCGATTAGCGGCTTGATGATGTCGGCCGATGACTAACCCGGCGCTCCGCGTGCGCGGCCAGGATATGGCAATCGTGATGTTCGATGGGAGCGAGGCGATCGCGCGCGGCGTGGTCGCGCTAGAGGAAACATCCACCGGCGAATCCTCGCAAGCCTTCGCCGATGCCGGACCTATCGCGTGGCTCGACTTCGACGGCGACGGCCAGCAAATCGAATTTCTCCGATATCGAGACCCGGCCACCGGGCAACGGATTCACCGACGCAAGATCAAGTGCGAGCGAATCGGCACCGTCTACCCGGTCTGGAAAGTTCACATGGTCCGCGATGCGACTGTGCTACCGCACGCGGCCGCATTCGATAGGCGCTCATTTTCGCCATTGGATTTTGAGACGAACTAGATGACGATACAGATCACTTCCAAGGATGCCGAACGGCTCGCGAAATCCTTTTCCGACTTGATCGGGCCTAAGGGCCTGGTGCGGGTTCGACGGAAGGCCGTCAATGAGATCGGCTCCCGGATCAGAAAACAGACCCGCGCCATCGCGCCGCTTGTGATCGGAACGTCTGCGGCCGCTTTGCATATTCAAGGCAAGGCGGCGAGTCCCAGTAGCGACAATCCGAAATACACGATCCGCATGGCGGCAAAAATACCAGTCGAGAAAATGAAGGCGTCGAAGCGCAAGGTCACCCGGCGCGGCGGGAAGTCCTCTTTGCGGCTCACGCTCCCTGGTGGCGACAAGATCAGCTTTCGCTCGATCGCGCGTGTTGATGGTCGTTTCAGGTTGTTGAAGGCCGGACCCCTGCCAGCGAGAAATTTAGGCGGGATCTACACCAATGCCGCGCGGGCGTTCACCAAGGATGGCTATCCCGAGTTGCACGAGCTCAAACGTGGCGCCGGAAAAGACCTTGTTCAAGCCGTCGCCGATGCCGTCAACGACCATCTGCAAAGGAGCAGAAACCGATGACCCAAATAGCTGAGACCGATGCCGCGATTATCAGATTGTTGGACTCGTGTGCCTTTCCGGGCGTTAACATCGAAAGTTCGCCCCATAGTTGGGATGACGGATATCTCCAAAGGCTGTTGGGCGCCTTGCCTGCAATCCGCGTCGCGTTCACCGGCGCCGATCCATACGACGACACCGCGACTTCAACCGTGCTCGATATGGTGGGGACGTGGGAAGCCTACATTTGCACCGGCTGGAACGGCACCAGCCAGGAGGAACGGCGCAAGGGCGCTGGCGCCGGTTTTGACCTTTTGCACCGAGCGGCCGCGGCGCTTCACACAGCGATATTGAAGGATGAAGTTGGCAACCGATTACCGCAAGTGGTGGTCGATGGGATCGAAATTGTGAGTGACAGCGCGCTCGACATTAGCAACCTCTGGGTAGCGGGAATAAGGCTCAAGGTTGAGCTGCCGCTTGAGCTGGTTGAGGGAGACGCCTGCTACGGTCCGTTGGATGAGTGGTTGAAAACGGCCGCGACGTTCGACCTGCCCGGCGTAGGACACGAATTCGACCCCGACGCTGGCGACGAGATCGGCGAAGATGGCGATGTGACAACGCAAATCGACATGCCGCAAACGGAGTAGGTCGTTTTATGCGGGGACGACCTCACGGCGGCGCGGACCCGTCGAAAATACAACCGGCCGGTTTGGCGATGTCGCAGTTGCAGGCGATAGACCCGGCGCCGCTTCGCGCTCGCGTGGACCGGGCGATTGATCGGCCGAAAAGGCCGTGCTCGCGCTGTCGGAATGAATTCCAGCCGACCGTAGTGCGGCGGATGCTTTGCTACGCTTGCTGGACCCGGGGCGATAGCGCCGCCTGATTGGCGACATATCGGCGACATGATGATTCTTAAAATCTGCTAAGTCATTGGAGGCCCGGGCCGGATTCGAACCGGCGTACACGGATTTGCAATCCGCTGGATAGCCACTCTCCCACCGGGCCCGCAGGACACATCGTCGCAAGTGTGGGTTTTCGAGCCGTCGCCTGATAGGGCCAATCCGGCCGATTTGCAAGTCAGCCGCGCTAGTCAGCCGAGATTGAGAAGCCGTGCAATCCGAAAAAACTTGGTAATTTAGGGGGGTTACCGAGACCGGCGCTGTTGTCACTCGGCCCGGGTCGGCCTATATACCGTCAAGGGCGCGGTTTTTAGCGGTGCGCGACGGCGTGCTGATCGGGGGTTCCTCCTTTATCATGATGGACTTTGCGGCCGCACGTTTGAGCATGGTGCAAAACCAGCTCTTACCCAACAATCTTACCGACACTGACGTGGCAGATGCTGTGCTCGCCGTTCCGCGCGAGCGCTTCGTTTCGGATCAACTGGCCAGTGTCGCCTACCTCGATGAAGACATCTTGATCGGACCGGGCCGCTACCTGATGGAACCGCGGGTGCTCGCACGTTTGCTGCAGGCGGCGGCGATCCACGAAGACGATGTCGTCCTCGATATCGGTTGCGGCACCGGGTATTCGAGCGCCGTGCTTTCGCATCTCGCCGGCGCTGTTGTGGCGCTAGAAGGAGATGAGGCCCTGGCCAAGACCGCCGCCGGACTGCTCGCCGATCTTGAACGCGACAATGTCGCCGTCATTTCAGGTCCGATGCGCGAGGGCAATCCCAACCAAGGTCCCTACGATGTCATTTTGATCAACGGGTCGATCGAGGCGGTGCCCGACGGATTGGTCCCCCAGCTGAGTGAGGGCGGCCGGCTCATTTGCGTGATCGGCGGACCCCGAATTGGCAAAGCGACGATAATCGTCAAGCGAGGCAGCAGCCACGATGCGCGCGCCCTGTTCGATGCGGCCGTGCCGAGCTTGCCTGGTTTCCAAGCCGAAGCCGGATTTGTTTTCTAGTGGCTGAGTAGGTGGTCGCCGTAAAGCGGGGTGGCATACGCGACTTCGCCGGGTCTGGATGCGGTCGTGTTTGCGGGAAGGTAGTAGAGATTGGCTATCGTTAAATTGCTCTCGAGGCTGACCGGCGGCATCCGAGCCGCAACGTATGTGGCGGCGGGGTGGGTTGGTGTCGCCGCGCTGGTGTTTGCAACCGGCGCCAGCGCTCAAACTTTGTTCGACGCCATGATCGCGGCCTACCAGACCAACCCGACCCTCCAGGCGCAGCGGGCTGGGCTGCGGTCGATCGATGAGGGGGTGCCGCAAGCGCTCTCCGACTATCGGCCGACGGTTACGTTCGACGGCAGCGCCGGTCAATCCGAGCGTGATACGACGTCGTCACCAAGCACCAGTCTAACCCCGCTTTCGGCTAACCTTCGTGTCAGTCAAGCGCTCTATCGCGGCGGCCGTACGGTGGCAGCGGTGCGCCAAGCGGAGAATGTAGTCCGCGCGGCGCGCGCCGACCTGCTCTCGACGGAGCAAAGCGTGCTGTTGTCGGTGGTGACGGCCTACCTCAATGTTTTGCGTGATAAAGCCGTCGTCCAACTCAACCGCAACAACGAAGATGTCCTGGCGCGCCAGCTGCAGGCCGCGCGCGATCGATTCGAGGTTGGCGAAGTCACCCGGACCGACGTCGCGCAAGCGGAAGCGCGGCTGTCGCGCGCGACCTCTGATCGGATCCAGGCGCAAGGCGATCTGACGTCGAGCCGGGCCAACTACCGCCGGGCCGTTGGCGCAGAAATTGGGCAAATCGAGCCGGCGCCAAGAATAGCCGATATTCCGGCATCGTATGACGCCGCGGTTCAGACTGCGCTTGAGGAGAATCCACTGCTGGTGTCGGCGCAATTCACCGAAGCAGCGAGTCGCGATGCGATCGAATTGTCGCGCGGTAGTCTGCTGCCGACCGTTTCGGTCGACGGCGACCTCACCTACAATGACGAGGCGCAGTTCAGGAACAGCACCACCGAGTCGGCCTCGATCACCGCACGATTGAGCGTGCCGCTTTATCAGGCGGGGTCGGTGTTCTCGCAAATTCGCCAGAATCGGCAGATCAACTCACAGCGCCGCATTCAAGTCGAGGAAACGCGGCGCCAGGTTATCGAGACCGTGACGACGTCGTGGCAGCGACTGACGACGGCGAGTGCCCAGATTGTCTCGCAGTTGGAGCAGGTGCGGGCCGCCGAGTTGGCGCTCGAGGGTGTCGAACAGGAGGCTGAGGTTGGGTCGCGAACGACGCTCGATGTGCTCGATGCTCAGCAGGAATTGCTGAGTGCGCAAGTCGCGCTGGTGCGTGCGCAGCGCGATGAATATGTTGCCGCCTTCGAGGTCAAATCTTCGATCGGCCGGCTCACGGTGGCGGCGCTCGGGCTGGGTGTTGAAGCGTTCGACGAAGAGGCCTATTACCAACGCATTCGTAACCGCTGGTTTGGCTCTAATGGAACATTGCTGGGCAACCAATAGATTGATCGTCCAGAGCGTGTTACTACTAGGTATAGTATGTTATCGACGTCGTAATACTGGATTTTTGGTTTAGAGTGCCATATTGTCGCGTTCTTCCGGGCGCAGGTAAGGCGTTGGAATGAGCGACCCGAATACCCAACCAGAGCCGACGATGGAGGAAATCCTCGCATCGATCCGGCGTATCATTTCAGAAGATCAAGACGAAGACGGCGATGAAACCGAAGATGCTGTCGCCGCCGACGGCAATGATGAATCGCCGTTTGATGACGGGCTTGACGAAGACATCGACATGGCGGCAGCCCTAGAAGAGGAAGCCGAAGCCGCCGTCGATGCCGAGCCGGCGCCGATTCTCGATGACAGCGACGACGATGACGAGTTCGAGGCCGCGCTCGCCGCAGAACTGGAAGCAGAAGGCTCGATCGAACCTGAACTCGACGAATCGCTGGATGATGAACTCGAAGACGAGCTCGACGCTGAGCCGGCACTGGAACTTGAGGAAGCCGGGCAGAATCTTGATCTCGGGGGGCTCGAAGACGAGCCCGATGACTTTGACGACAGCGTGCTTGAACTGACCGAAGTCGTTATCGACGAAGATGGTGACGATAGCGGCGATGACGACGGTCCCGAGGTGCCAACTCCCGCCGCTGCGCCCGAGCCAGCGCCGGCCGAACCTGTGGCCGCAATCGAGCCCGAGCCGGAGCCGGAGCCTGCACCCGCGCCCGAACCGGTGGCGCAGGCGCCGTCAGCGCCGGGCGACGTCGATATGGGGGTTGCGGTCCCCGCCGCAGCGCCGGTTGTTGAGACGGCGCCCAGTCCGCTCGCGAACTATGATTTAGGTGCCCTGGTGTCTGATGAAGCGGCGGCCCAAGCGAGCACGGCATTCGTCGGCTTTGCCGAGCAACTTCAACAAACCCGCGGCGTCGCGCTCGGCAGTAGCGCGCGGACGCTCGAAGAGCTGGTCAAGGACTTGTTGCGGCCGATGCTCAAAGAGTGGCTCGACGAAAACTTGCCGCCCCTCGTGCAACGACTGGTCGAACGCGAGATCGGCAAACTTGCCGGTCGGACAGACGAAAAGTAGGCGGTTGATTTCGACACCGCTTCGCGCCTAATTTCCGGCGCGTTCTCGCTCTGTAAATATCTGGCTCCGTAACCATCTGACATAGAGGCGGGTTCAGCGATGCTGGACAAGACGTATCGGCCGGCCGAGGTCGAAGCCACACAGTATGCCCGTTGGGAAGCGGCCGGTGCTTTTGCGTGCGGTCAACGCCCTGACGATGCGCCGCCTTATTGCATCGTCATTCCACCGCCCAATGTGACCGGCATTTTGCATATGGGCCACGCCCTCAACACCACGCTGCAGGACATACTCGTTCGCTTCAAACGCATGCAGGGCTTCGATGTTCTGTGGCAGCCCGGCATGGATCACGCCGGGATTGCGACGCAAATGGTGGTCGAGCGCCAACTCGAAGCGGCCGGCGAGGACCGGCGCGAGCTTGGGCGCGCGGCTTTCGTTGAGCGGGTGTGGGCGTGGAAGCAGCAATCGGGCGGCGCCATTTTCAATCAGTTCAAACGAATGGGCGCCTCATGCGATTGGTCGCGCGAACGCTTTACCATGGATGAGGGACTCTCGGCCGCCGTGCTCAAGGTGTTTGTCGACCTCTATCGTGATGGTCTGATCTACAAGGATAAACGGCTGGTCAACTGGGATTGCCGGTTTCAGACCGCGATTTCCGATCTCGAGGTCGAGCAGCGCGAGGTCGATGGCCATCTATGGCACATTCGCTACCCGATCGAGGGGGCGCCCGACAGCTTTATCACCGTCGCGACCACGCGCCCTGAAACCATGCTCGGCGATACCGCCGTGGCGGTTCATCCCGAGGACGATCGGTATCGCGACCTGATCGGTAAATTTGCGATTCTGCCGTTGGTCGATCGGCGGCTGCCGATTATCGCCGATGACTATGCCGATCCCGAACAAGGCTCAGGCGCGGTCAAAATCACGCCGGCGCACGACTTCAACGATTTCGACGTCGGTGAGCGCCATGGCCTCGAACGGATCAATATTTTCGACGCGCTCGGCGTCATCAACGAAAACGCGCCGCCGGCCTATCGCGGCCTGGATCGGTTTGACGCCCGCAAGAAAGTGGTCGCCGATCTCGAGGCGCAGGGATTGATGGTCAAGATCGAGCCGCATCGCCATGTCATTCCCTATGGCGACCGTTCGGAATCCGTCATCGAGCCGTGGCTTACCGACCAATGGTACGTCGACGCCAAATCGCTGGCGGTGCAGGCTATCGCTACGGTCAAAAGCGGCGAAACCCGGTTCGTGCCGAAGAACTGGGAGAAGACCTATTTCGAGTGGATGAACAACATCCAGCCGTGGTGCATCTCGCGGCAATTGTGGTGGGGACATCAAATTCCGGCCTGGTACGGTCCGGATGGTGAAATCTTCGTCGCGACCAATGAGGATGGCGCGAGAGCGGCCGCGCGGGCCCATTACGGCCTGGACGACGTCGAACTGACGCGCGACGAAGACGTGCTCGATACATGGTTTTCGTCGGCGCTTTGGCCGTTCTCGACGCTCGGTTGGCCCGACACAACGCCTGAGGTTCAGCGCTTCTATCCAAACGCGGTTCTCGTCACCGCCTTCGACATCATCTTTTTCTGGGTCGCGCGAATGATGATGATGGGCCTCTACTGCATGAAAGAAGTGCCGTTTACCGACATCTATATCCACGCCATCGTGCGTGACGAAAAGGGTCAGAAGATGTCGAAGAGCAAGGGCAACATGGTCGATCCGCTCGACCTGGTCGACAAGTACGGGGCCGACGCACTGCGCTTCACGCTGGCCGCGATGGCGGCGCAGGGACGCGATATCAAGCTGGCGGAAAGCCGCGTTGAGGGATATCGCAACTTTGCCACCAAGCTGTGGAATGCGACCCGGTTTTGCGAAATGAATGGTTGCACGATTGATCCGGCATTCGATCCGGCCGCTTGCACGCATCCGGTCAATCGCTGGATCGTGGCTGCGGCCGGGCGCACCGCGGCCGAGGTGACCGATGCGCTCGATGGGTATCGCTTCAATGAAGCAGCCGGCGCGATCTATCAGTTTACTTGGGGGACGTTCTGCGACTGGTATCTCGAATTCATCAAACCGATTTTGGCCGGTGATGATGCCAGTGCCCAAGCCGAAGCCCGCGCAACTGCGGCCTGGACCCACCGCACGATCCTCAAGCTGTTGCAACCGTTCATGCCGTTTATCTGCGAGGAAATCTGGGCTCGAACCGGGTCGACCGAGAGTGGTTTGTTAATGCTTGAGGCCTGGCCCGACGCCAAGGAAACTTGGCAAGATCCGGCCTCGACCGACGAAATGGAGTGGGCGATTCGTTTGGTCTCACAGGTGCGCGCGGTACGCTCCGAGATGAACGTCCCGCCCGGGGCACAGATCCCGATGCATCTAATCGGCGCCAGCGAGGTCACCCGAGCCCGGCTCGATAAACATCGCGATGTGGTTGCACGCCTGGCCCGGTTTGAATCGATCGAGCTCGGTGACAGTGCGCCCACCGGATCGGTTCAAGTCGTGGTCGACGAAGCAACCGTCGCACTGCCGTTGGCCGAGGTCATCGACATCACTCAGGAACGCGAACGACTGGGGCGCGAAATAGATAAGATCGCCGACGAAGTTGCCAAGATCGACGGCAAACTTGGCAATAAGAAATTCGTGGCCAAAGCGCCCGAACATGTGGTCGAGGAACAGCGCGAGCGGCGGGCCGATGCCGAAGCCACCCTAGCCAAGCTGGCACAAGCGCTGGAGCGACTGCGAGCGATCGGGTAGCTTCGTCAAAGCGGCGCGCGAGCAGGTCATGGCGCCATGGCACCATGGGGACTGGTGTCGGGCGCGGTTTCCCCGCCATCGCGGTCGATCCAGCGCGGTCACGTCAACGATGACCGCACGAGCCGCCGAGAAGAAACTCAGGAGAGGGACGGATGAGCGAAAACAAGTATTTCAATCCGGAAGGGGTTGCCAAGCCGGGGGGCGAGTACACCCACGTGGCTGAATATCCTCCGGGATCGCGCGTCGTGTTTACCGCGGGGCAGGTCGGCGTCGCTCGCGATGGCTCCTTTCCGGACGATTTTCGTCAGCAGGCCGACAACACGTGGCAAAACCTGCTTCATATTCTCGGCGACGACAAGATGACGGCGAACAACATCATCAAGGTCGTTCACTTCCTTGAAGACGCCGCCGACATCGGTGCTTACCGCGAGGTCTATCCCAAATATTTCGGCAACATCATGCCGGCCTCGACACTGCTGGTGATCAAACAATTGGCGCGGCCCGATTTTCGGCTCGAAGTCGAGATCGTTGCCGCCACCACACAACCGCCGCCGCCGCAACGTGCGGCCGAGTCGCTGCGGGCCAACCGCTACTACAATCCCGACAATATGACGCCGCCGTTTTCACAGTATTCGCACGGCGTGGCGATCCCGCCGGGCTCGCGGATCGTCCATACGGCTGGCCAGGTTGGGGTCGGGGACGATGGGTCGATCCCGCCGGATTTCGTCGGACAGGCCGAAAATCTGTGGCGCAATCTCTCCGGCATTCTCGCCGGTGACGGATTGACCTGGGGCGATGTGGTCAAGGTCAATCATTATCTTACGAACCGCGAGGACATTGCGGCCTACCGCAATATCTACCTCAGTCATCTCGGCGGTGCGGCGCCGGCGGCAACGCTGGTGATCGTCGAAGCCTTGGCGATGCCCGAGCTCAAGCTCGAGGTTGAGATCGTCGCCGCCAAACTCTAAGAGGCCAACCCGAAACTAGTTGAGTGATTTCAGTCGGTTGTGGCTTACTCGGTTGTGTCAAAGCAAACGAGGAGGCACAACATGTGGACCGAAATCACTCGCCCGAATTATGAGCGCCGTGGCGGGCGCTACGCAAGCGACCTGACGGATCGAGAGTGGGCGTTGATCGCGCCGCTCATGCCGCCGCGCAAGAAGATCGGCCGGCCGAGGACGACGGACCTGCGCCATGTCATGGATGCGGTCATGTACATGGCCTCGACGGGCTGCCAGTGGGCGATGTTGCCGAACGACTTCCCTCCGCCTTCCACGGTCCAGCGCTATTTCTACGACTGGCGCTCCAACGGCCTGCTGGAGAGCATCAACCATCACCTGGTCATGGCGGCCCGGGAGCTGGAAGGACGCGAGGCCGGCCCGAGCGCCGGGGTGATCGACAGCCAGAGCGTGAAAACCACGGAAAGCGGTGGTGTTCGGGGCTATGACGCGGGCAAGAAGATCAAGGGCCGCAAGCGTCACATCGTCACCGATACACTCGGCCTGCTGGTCGGCCTGATCGTGCACGCAGCCGATATCCAGGACCGCGACGGCGCGCCCGAGGTCCTCAAATCGATCCGTCATCGCTTCCCCCGGCTGCGTCACCTCTTCGCCGACGCCGCCTACGCGGGACCGAAACTCGAGGGCGCCCTTGAGGACATCGGCCGCTGGAAGCTCGAGATCATCAAGCGCTCAGACACCGCCCAGGGCTTCGAGCTCCTGCCCAGACGATGGGTCGTCGAGAGGACCTTCGCCTGGCTCAACCGATGCCGTCGACTGGCCAAGGATTGGGAGAAATCAATCGCCTCCGCACAGGCATGGATTCTTGTCGCCAACATCCGACTCCTCACAAGGCGGCTCGCAAGGTACTGTTATCAAACATAGAGTTTCGAGTCGGACTCTAAGAGCGAGGAGCGTTCGATGAGCAATCGAATTTTCAATCCCGACGGGGTTCCGGCGCCGCTAGGCCACTACTCGCATTGCGGTGAGGTGGCTCCCGGAACGCGGGTGTTGCACATGGCGGGTCAAACAGCGCGGGAGTTAGATGGAGCCATCCCGAGCGAATTCCGCGATCAGGCAATTCTGGTATGGAACCGTCTCGAAAAGATCCTCGCCGCCAACGAGATGGCGATAAGCGATATAGTCAAACTCGTCATATTCATCACGGGTGCCGCCGATATCGCTGTGTTACGGGAAGTCCTGCCGGACGCACTGGGCGCTGACAATCGACCGGCGTCGACGGCGTTGGTCGTCAGTGCGCTAGCAATGCCGGAACTCAAACTCGAAATCGAGCTTATCGCCGCCAAGGACGTCTAGCTGGCGCGCGCCTCGGCGGGTCGTCCACCACCTCCGGTGATCACTTGCTGAGACAAGTATGCCCCCTTATATCGAAGTGGAGGCGGTATCCCGCGCCGATACCCGCCATGCTCGGTCTTGTTTGCTATAGTGCACGACGTGCACTATATTTCAGTGCATGCCAACGCTGGTCCGACTGCGTAACTGTAAGATACAGGTTTATGCAGGCGACCACGCGCCGCCGCACTTCAAGGTCTACGGACCGGGGTCGAATGCTAATGTCACGATCGAAACCCTCGAAATCATCGCAGGTAAAGCCGAGCGAAAGGCAATTCGTGAGGCGCTCAAGTGGGCCGGGCGCTCGAAGAACCGGGCACTCCTTCGCGCAACTTGGGAGCGCCTCAACACATGTGACTGAATCTGCCGAACTACCGTTGCTGCAATCGATCAAGGTTCGCGATCTTTACCGAATCGCGGTCACCTGGCGCGATGGGCATGGATCCGACGTTGATCTTGCGCCGCATATCCTGCGCTACGCGATTTACCGTCCGTTGCGTGACGATCTGGAAGCATTCAAGCAAGCAGAGATCGTCGACGATGGCGTGGCCGTCTCCTGGGCCGAATACTGCGTAGACATTTCCGCTGATGCCATAGCGGCAATGGAGCGGATGCAAGGCATGAGTGCGGACGAGTTTCATAGTCGTCTTAGCGGATCGCGCCTCAGTTTCGATGCCGCAGCAGCTACTTTCGGTATCAGCCGCCGCCAAATTGCTTACTTTGCTGCCGGTGCCAAGCCTATTCCTCGATACGTAACTCTGGCGTTACGTGGATTCGAGGCGGAGTTAGCCCGGAGCTTGAAGTTGGACCCATCGATTTCGCTTTCGTCCACAAAATCGTCTGATTTGCTCACGTTACATACGCGGTTGATGGAAGAACTTCGATCCCGGAACATCCTACGAAGTGCAAATAATCCCACTGGTGACCTGGCTGAATACCTTTTCTGCCGAGCTTTTGGCTGGACACAAGCTAACAACTCTCAAGCTGGATTCGACGCCATCGAATCGAAGGTCGGAACACGCTATCAAATCAAAGGACGACGCACCACGCGCCACAACGCCTCTCGTCAACTCTCGGCTATTCGCGAGCTTCGGGATGACCCGTTCGACTATTTGGCTGGGGTTGTGTTCACAGAAGACTACAGGATCCAACGCGCGGCTATCATCCCGCGCGAAATAGTCGAGTCCCTCGCAAAGTTCGTCAAACGCACCAATAGTTTTAGGTTCGTTTTGTCTGATGATGTATGGGAGCACGCCGGCGTCCGCGACGTAACGGCCAAACTGCAGGCTGTGGCATTGTAACCACTTGTTCCCATCTAAAATGAGATTGCCGCCGGTTTGTATCGGTTGCTACTTTCTCGACCAAGCCGTCGCTGAACGTTTCTTGCAGGAGACCACGTTATGGACGCCAAGACCTTCGACAAATCCAAACTGCCGAGCCGCCATGTTTCGGTTGGACCCGAACGTGCGCCGCACCGGTCCTACTATTACGCGATGGGGCTGACGCAGGAGGATATCGACAAACCGTTCGTCGGCGTGGCAACGACCTGGAACGAAGCAGCACCGTGCAATATCACCCTCTCGCGCCAGGCGCAGGCGGCTAAGGCCGGGGTTCGCGAAGCCGGGGGAACGCCGCGCGAATTCACCACCATCACAGTTACCGACGGTATCGCGATGGGGCATTCGGGGATGAAGGCGTCGCTGGTCTCGCGCGAAGCGATCGCCGATACGGTGGAATTGACCATGCGCGGCCATTGCTATGATGCGCTTGTTGGCCTCGCGGGTTGCGACAAATCGCTGCCTGGTCTGATGATGGCGATGGTTCGTCTCAACGTGCCATCGGTGTTCATGTATGGCGGCTCGATCTTGCCGGGTCGGTTCAAAGACAAGGACGTCACGGTGGTCGATGTCTTCGAGGCAGTCGGGCAATACGCCGCCGGTAAGGTCGACGAGGCCTATCTCCACGACCTCGAATGCGTTGCGTGCCCCTCGGCAGGGTCCTGTGGCGGCCAATTTACGGCCAACACCATGGCTTGCGTTTCGGAAGCGATCGGCCTTGCGCTGCCCAACTCGGCCGGGGCGCCCGCGCCCTACGAGTCTCGTGATTCCTATGCCGAGGATTCCGGCCGGATGGTGATGGATCTGATCGCCAACCAGCTTCGTCCGCGCGATATCGTAACCCTGAAGTCTCTTGAAAACGCCGCGGTTGTGGTCGCCGCGTCGGGTGGCTCGACCAATGCCGGGCTGCACCTGCCGGCCATCGCCAATGAAGCCGGGATCGACTTCGACCTGCACGACGTCTGCGAGATTTTCCGGCGTACGCCCTATATCGCCGACCTGAAGCCGGGGGGGCGCTATGTTGCCAAAGACATGTACGAAGTGGGCGGTGTGCCGGTGCTGATGAAAGCCCTGCTCGACGGCGGTCATCTCCACGGTGATTGCATCACAGTGACCGGCAAGACCATCGCCGAAAACCTCGCCAACGTCGTATTCCCGACCGATCAAGACGTGATTCGGCCGACCTCCGCCCCCTTATCGACCACGGGTGGAGTCGTCGGCCTCAAAGGCAATCTGGCGCCACAAGGGGCGATCGCAAAAGTCGCCGGCATGGAACGGTTGCAGCATCGCGGTCCGGCGCGGGTTTTCGATTGCGAAGAGGACACCTTCGCGGCGGTGCAAAACCGCGACTATAAAGACGGCGACGTGCTCGTCATCCGCTATGAGGGGCCGCGCGGCGGCCCCGGGATGCGCGAGATGCTGGCGACAACCGCGGCCCTCTACGGCCAGGGGGTAGGCGACAAAGTGGCGCTGATCACCGATGGGCGGTTCTCGGGCGGCACGCGTGGGTTTTGCGTTGGTCATGTTGGTCCCGAGGCGGCCGTCGGGGGGCCGATCGGTCTGCTCGAGGACGGCGACATCATTGCCATCGATGCCGCAGCGGGCACGCTCGAGGTCGAACTTTCCGACGCAGAGTTGGCGGCCCGCAAAGCGCGCTGGCAGCCGCGCAAGAGCGAGTTCCAATCGGGCGCGATCTGGCGCTATGGAGAGGTGGTCGGCGACGCCGAAAAAGGCGCACTCACTCATCCCGGTGCGAAGGCCGAAACCTACTGCTACGCCGATATTTAGCGGAATGGCGCGAACGGCACGGAATTTGCGGGATTCAGCCACGTGAACATTTTCGATACCATTCTATACGGCTGGCTCGGCGGGATCGCCGCCCGCATTTCCCAACCCGATTGGACTGATAGGCAGCGGCGCCTGTGGGTACGGCCGCAGGTTGCCTATGGAATATCGCCCGAGGCGTTGGTTCTAACCGATCGGCCGCGCGAGCTGCGAGCCTTGGAACCACGCCGGATTTCTTCGCCAACGCTATGCCTGCAGATCGGCAATGCCGGTCGCGAGCCCATTACCGTCGACGAGGTTGGTCTCGCTGGCTGGTTCGACCGGCCCCGCATCGGCATGCGCGAGCCGTTGCTGCATGACGGCAAACCCTGGCCGCGCACCCTCGCGCCGGACGAAACCGTGATCGCCTATTTGACGCCGGCGATTCAGAGTCACTCGGTATTGCCGTCGATCCGCTTTGGCTATGCGCTTTCCGACCGGAGCGAAATCTGGATCGGTGCGAGCGCGGCGATTCCCTATTTCGTGGCCTCGACGTCGCCCGGTGCTAAGCCCCAGCCGGAGCGTCTGCGCGAAGCCTAAACGTCAGCCAGTTCGCACCATACCGGAACGTGGTCCGAGGCTTTGGCGCCGCCTTCTTCGTGGCCACGCACCTCTTTATCGATGTCACATGCCTCTAGCCGGTCGGCCGCTTGTGGCGATAGCAGCAGATGGTCGATGCGAAGACCGTTGTTCTTGCGCCAGGCGCCAGCCTGGTAGTCCCAGAACGAATAGGCGACACCGTCGGGGTGGATCGCTCGATAGGCCTCGGTCAATCCAAGATAGACGATCTTCCTGAAGCGCGAGCGCGACTCCAACTGGCACAACGCATCGTCGCGCCAGCCGTGGGGATCATAGACGTCTCGATCTCCCGGGCAGATGTTGTAGTCACCGGCCAGGACGAACGCTTCCTCGGTTTCCAGTAGTGCCGATGCCCGGGCGGAAAGGCGGTCCATCCAGCCGAGCTTGTAGGGGAATTTATCCGATGCGACCGGATTGCCGTTCGGCAGATAGAGCGAGGCCAGTCGCACGCCATCGATGGTCGCTTCGATATAGCGTTTTTGTTCGTCGTTATCGTCTCCGGGAAGGTCGCGTATGACGTCCTCGATCGGGCGCTTGGCGAGGATCGCGACGCCGTTGAAGCTCTTCTGGCCGTTGAGCTCGATGTTGTAACCGAGGTCTTCGATATCCTCGCCCGGAAATTTGCCATTCTCGCATTTGGTTTCCTGAAACAACGCGACGTCGGGTTGGCTCTCTCTCAGCCACGCGACCACGTTCGGCAAGCGCGCACGAATTCCGTTGATGTTCCAGGTTGCGATTTTCACGGGCGAGGTTCGGCGTCGGTGATAAAAAACCCGGCGCTAGCCGGGTTCCTGTACTATCACAATGGGAGCGGCGTCACACCGCGAACGATGAACCGCAGCTGCACGACGCGGTCGCATTGGGATTGGTGATCGCGAATGATGACCCGATCAGGTCTTCAACGAAATCAATTTGCGATCCGGCGACGTACATCAATGACATGTTGTCGATAACGACCTGGATGCCGTCCTGTTCGATCAACTCGTCATCGTCGTTCTTGGTGCCGTCGAAAGAAAAGCCGTATTGAAATCCGGAGCAACCGCCGCCGGAAACGGCAACCCGCAGCATCATTCCCGCGGTTTCGTTTTCAAGCAATACGCCAACCCGTTTTACGGCACTTTCGGACAGCGATAGCAGTTGTGAGCTGGAACCTTCGGTCATCGGCCTACTTATAGCAGAAATAAACAGCGGTGCGTCAGCGGCACCGGGTCATGCGGCATTAGATGGGTCTTGATAAGGCTAGGCTATCGCGCATTGGTTACCACAAAACTAACCTGAACCGTTGGGCTACCAGCTATGTAACGCCTGGCGGCGGGATGTCAAACCTGATTGATCAACCGCGGCACTGAGGATAGGGTCTCGCCCATGGTTGTTGCTCGCGCGTATGCGCCGTATGCCTGTGCATCTGAGTACAGTCGCGGACGCCTCTTCGCCGAGGAAGAAAGCGCGACGCGGTCGGTTTTTCAGCGCGATCGCGATCGCATTATTCATACCACCGCGTTCCGTCGCCTCAAGCACAAGACGCAAGTCTTCATCTATCACGAGGGCGATCACTACCGAACCCGCCTGACCCACAGTCTCGAAGTGGCGCAAATCGCGCGCTCCATAAGCCGGCACATGGGGCTCGACGAGGACCTGACCGAAGCCCTGGCCTTGGCACACGATCTTGGGCACACCCCGTTCGGCCACGCCGGCGAGGATGCGTTGGACGCGGAGATGGCTGATTTCGGGGGCTTCGACCACAATGCCCAAACCTTGCGCATCCTGACCAAGCTCGAGCAACGGTATGCCGATTTTGACGGCCTTAACCTGACTTGGGAGTCGCTCGAGGGCGTTGTAAAGCACAACGGCCCCTTGGTATTGGCGTCCGGCGCACCGTGCAGCGAGCATAACCTGCCCGCGGCGATCGTCGAATATACCGCCGAACACGATCTCGAATTGCATACCCACCCCTCGGCCGAGGCACAGATCGCGGCACTCTCCGACGACATCGCTTACAACACCCACGATATGGAGGATGGTGTGCGGGCCGGCCTCTTCACGTTGGCAGATCTCGAGGAAATTCGATTGCTGGGGCCGATTATTCGCGCCCTGCGCGATAAGTATCCCGATCTCGAATTGGGACGGATGGTCCCCGAAACGACGCGCCGGATGATCAATCAGTTGGTCAGCGATTTGATTGCCGAATCGACTCGCCGGCTAACCGAAGCTGCGCCCTCGTCAGCGGCCGATATTCGTCATCACGGTTCACCGCTGATCGGCTTTTCCGAGCAAATGGCGCAACACGCGGCGGAACTTCGAAGTTTTCTTTACGCGCGCATGTACAATCACTACAAGCAAAAGCGCTCGCACAGAAACGCCCGTCGTATCGTCGCTGATTTGTTCAGATTGTTTTTTGAAGAACCGGATTGCCTGCCGACCGAGTGGCAGCAGCGTCGCGATTCGCAGGACGAGGCGCGCACCGCACGGGTTGTGGCCGACTACATCGCCGGCATGACCGATCGTTATGCGATCGATGAACACGCGCGTCTATTCGATTCAAGGCGACACGATTAATAATGAATTATTTCAGTCATTTTCGAGAAATAGTTAAAGTAAAAATTGAGAATCTGGCGAGTGCTGGAGAGATCCCGTCTGGCCTGGAACTGGCCGCTGTTTCGGCCGAAGCCCCACGCGATGTCACGCATGGCGACGTTGCTATTAATGCGGCGCTGGTGCTGGCCAAGCAGGCCCGGATGAAGCCGCGTGACATCGCCGATCGGCTGGCGGCGCAATTATCGGGGGAGGCGGTAATTTCGTCGGTCGAGGTTGCTGGTCCCGGGTTCATCAATGTCTCGCTGCGGGATGATTTCTGGAGCGAGCGGCTGCGCGAGATCCTGGCGGCCGGCACCGCCTATGGCGACAGTGGTGTGGGTAACGCCGAAACCGTGAATGTCGAGTACGTCTCGGCCAATCCGACCGGCCCGCTCCATGTTGGCCATGGCCGCGGCGCGGTGTTCGGGGATGCATTGGCAAATCTGCTTAGTAAGGCCGGGTTTGAGGTCGTTCGCGAGTACTACATCAATGACGCCGGCGCCCAAATCGATGCCCTGGCTCGTTCGCTTCACTGGCGCTATCGCGAAGCCTGCGGTGATGCCCCCGGTGATATGCCCGATGGACTCTATCCCGGCGATTATCTAATCGACGTCGCTGCCGAGCTTAAAGGTCGCGATGGCGACGCGTGGAAGAGCGCGGAAGAAGCCGAGTGGTTAGCTCCACTTCGCGAGTTTTCTATCGATGCCATGATGGCGTTGATTCGCGATGACCTGGTCGAAATCGGCATCCAACACGATCTTTTCTCTTCCGAGCGAAGGCTCCAGGCATCGGGCGGTATCGATCAAGCACTCGAGCGGCTCGTCGAGCACGGCGATATCTACGAGGGTGTGCTCGATCCCCCCAAGGGCAAGCTGCCCGATGATTGGGAACCCAGGCCGCAGACATTGTTTAGGGCGAGCGCGTATGGTGACGACGTGGATCGGCCGCTGCGCAAAAGTGACGGAAGCTGGACCTATTTTGCATCCGACATCGCATACCACCTCGACAAGGTGGAACGCGGTGCTCAGACATTGATCGACGTGTGGGGCGCCGATCACGGCGGCTATGTCAAACGCGTACAAGCCGCGCTATCAGCACTGACCGGCGATCAAGCAACGCTCGACGTCAAACTTTGCAATCTGGTGCGGGTTCTCGAACGCGGCGAACCCGTGCGCATGTCCAAACGGGCCGGCGACTTCGTTACATTGCGTGAGGTGATTGATGCGGTGGGCCGAGACGTCGTGCGTTTCATTATGCTGACGCGCCGCAACGATGCGCCGCTCGATTTCGACCTGGCCACGGTCACCGAGCAATCGCGCGACAACCCGGTTTTCTATGTGCAATATGCGCATGCCCGCGCATGCTCGATTAAGCGGCGTTTGGTCGACAACTTCGCGGATATCGATGTTGATGACCTCGATTGGCGGTCGGTCGCGTTCGACCGGTTGACCGACTCAGGTGAAACGGCGTTGATCAAACGTCTTGCCGGTTGGCCGCAGCTGGTTGAAACCGCCGCCTTGGCGCATGAACCGCATCGTGTCGCTTTCTATCTGGCAGAGCTTGCCGCCGAATTTCATGCGCACTGGAATAAAGGAAACGAAAACGCACAAATGCGTTTCGTGGTAGCCGATGACAGGGAGTTGTCTATCGCAAGAGTCGGCCTTGTACAGGCGGTCGCCCACGTGATCGCGTCGGGTCTCGACGTGATGGGCGTTACGCCGGTCGAGGAGATGCGTTAACTCACTGATCGGGAACAACGATATGGCTGATGATCACCAGCAAAAAGAGCACAAACAACACCGTCCTGCAACTCTGCGTCTGAGGCGCACGAGCCTTATCGCAGTCGCCCTGGTGACCCTCATCGGGGCGGTGGTATATGCCTATGATCTAGGGTTTCGGCAGGGTGCGAAGCATGCGCCGCCGTTGATCACCGCGGACCCGTCGCCAACCAAGATGCCACCGGACTCGCCTGGCGGGATCGAAATCCCGCATCAGGACAAGCTGGTATACCAACGCCTATCGACGGCACGCGAGCCAACCAAAGCGCAAGTGGAGATTTTGCTGCCGCCGCCGGAGGAACCGCTTCCCAAACCCTCCCGTGACATTGCGCCTCAGATAGTGTCGGCAGCAGCGGCTACGATCGTCAGTGACGCAGGCTCGACCGCCAGTACGCTCGCGCCGGTTACCCAAACCTCGTCTGCGGCAAAAACCGCGGCGCCGCCATCATCGACGCCGCCAACCCCGCTCGCTCCAGTGAGCAGCGTGCAAGCCGTCGCGAAACCGGCCCAACAGGCGATCGCCCTCGCCGTGCCGACTCCGTCGAGCAAGCGGGCAGCGCCCGTTCCAGCGCTGAAAGCGCCGCCGATCAACGCGACGTACCTTGTGCAATTGGGATCTTTTCGAACCGACGCCGCCGCTCAAGCGGGGTGGCAGCGCCTGGCAAAGCGGCATCGCGCGATCCTTGAACAGCTGCCCCACCGCGTTGCGCGGGCGGACCTCGGCGCTGCAAAAGGCATCTATCACCGGCTCCAGGTTGGCGCGTTCAACTCGCGCGGGGGCGCCGATGCCTTGTGCCGGAAACTCAAAACGCAAGGTCAGGATTGCCTGATTGTCAAACGCTGATTTGACGTCGCGATCACCCGTCATATTTGGCTGCGGCGGCGAGCGTCTCAGCCCGGAGGAGCAGGCGTTCTTCCGCGCGACGAGGCCGCTCGGCTTTATTTTATTGGGGCGGAATTGCACTGCACCGCAGCAAGTCCGCACCTTGGTCGACGCGTTGCGCGACACTGTCGACGACGCGCAGGCGCCGGTTCTTATCGATCAGGAGGGCGGCCGCGTGCAACGGTTAGCGCCACCAAACTGGCAGCAGCGCCCACCGGCACGGACGATCGGTCGTCTCGACAAACGCGACCGGGCGTTGGCCCGCCGGGCGGCATGGTTGGTCGGCCGGTTAATCGCGGCCGATCTACAGCCGCTTGGCATCACCGTAGACTGTGCTCCGGTGCTGGACGTTCCGGTGGCCGGGAGTCATGACGTCATCGGTGATCGTGCGTTCGCACAAAGTGCCGATACCGTATCCGTTCTCGGTGCATCGTTTTGCCAGGGGCTGCTCGATGGCGGGGTGTTGCCGGTGATCAAGCATATCCCCGGGCATGGACGCGCAACCGCCGACAGTCATCATGATTTACCCGAGGTCGACGACAATCTCGCGGCCTTGCGTATCACTGATTTTGCGCCCTTCGCGGCCCTGGCGGGCATGCCGCTCGCAATGACGGCACATATTCGTTACCGTCGATTGGACCCGGCCAATGTCGCGACGCTGTCGCCCATTATCATCGAACAAGTCATTCGTGATCAGATCGGGTTTGGCGGCGTTCTCATCAGTGACGACATTTCAATGAACGCATTACCCGGACCGCTCGACGAACGTGCGCGTGGTGCGCTAGATGCCGGATGTGATTTGGTTCTCCACTGCAACGGGGCATTCGAGGAAATGAAACAGGTCGGCGATGCCGTCGGGTCGCTTAGGTCGCAAACGACCGAGCGTTGGCGATCGGCCGATGCGATGCGTGGTGCAGTGCAGGACCTCGACAGATCCAGCGCGGAACAAGAGCTTGGTGCGTTGACCGGTTTCGAGGAAGCGTCAGTAAATGAACATTGACGTCTTAGGATTTGTCTACGATTTGTCGGTGTGGGCGCTGCCGGTGCTACTCGCGATTACGCTCCACGAAGCAGCTCATGGCTACGTAGCATGGAAGCTTGGCGACGACACCGCTTATCGGCGCGGTCGGGTCTCGTTCAATCCGATCCGGCACATAGATCCCTTTGGTACGATTTTGCTGCCGGCGATGTTGCTGATCGGATCGGGTGGAAGTTTCATGTTTGGTTACGCGAAACCGGTTCCCGTCGCCTTTCATCGGCTGTATCAGCCGCGTCGGGATATGGTCTGGGTCGCGCTTGCTGGTCCAGGCACCAACGTCGCGCTTGCGGTCGTTGCCGCACTTGCTCTTCACCTCGCGGCAATTTTTCCTGCCGGCATCGAAACGTGGCTCGAGAAAACATTGATCTCGATGATTTTCTTCAACTTACTACTCGCATTGTTCAACATGTTACCGCTGCCGCCGCTCGATGGTGGCCGGGTCGCGGTCGGGTTGTTGCCCGATTCGCTAGCGTTCCCGTTGGCACGTCTCGAGCGATTTGGATTTCTGATTCTGATCGCGTTGCTGTTCATCCTGCCGCTCATCGCCGACCGGCTCGGATTTAATTTCGACATTTTCAGGCAGGTAATTCTGCCGGTTGTGTATGTGCTGTTCGATCTGGTGATCGGGCTGGTCGGTTACCGTTGAGGGGACGGGGGCGCGCCTGGATTTCATCATTGTCATCTTCTCCTGGGTTATTCCGGTCTTGCTCGCGGCAACCTGGCGGGAAACCGCGAAGGCACGCGTGGCCGTGCGATTGGGGATACCCGTCCAATTTGCGGAGAAGCGTTCCTCACTGAGCCTGTTGGAGAACATTGATCCTCTGGGAACGGTCGCGCTGCCTCTGTTTTTGCTTGTCTTATGGTTGATAGATTCGAGTGCTCCGCCGCTGGTATTCGCCTTCGCCAAACCGGTTTCCGTCGATCGGGCAAGCGCCACATATTCGCCAACCGACGCGCTGAAGATTCACGCTAAACCGGGCTGCTAAGCGAACGCTGGCATGGCTGTGATGGGGGCGATCTTGCTCTACGCCGCCTATTTCTTGCCGGCGGGATTCGCGACGTTTTTCGTGCAGTCGTGCCGCTTGCTGGTGCTTATGAATCTGATGCTGGTCTTCATTCACCTCATTCCAATGCCACCGTTCGACCTGGGCCGAATACTGTTCGATCGTAATCAAAGCCTGGGAGAGGATTGGATTCGTAAGGGGTTGCTTGTCAATCGGCGTCCAAAATTGATGGAGTGGACGCCTCCTCCCGACGGCATCGCAGTGTGCCAAGGTGGTGGTGTGACCAACCCCCAGAGGAGGAGGCATCCATGGAACAGGTTAACATCATCGGGATCGATCTGGCGAAGCGCAGCTTTCAGCTTCACGGTGCTCGGGCGGACGGTTCGGTCGCGTTCCGTAGGAAGGTTAGTCGGGAGAAGCTGCTGTACTTTCTCGCCGCACTACCGCGCTGCGTTGTGGCGATGGAGGCCTGTGCGAGCGCTCACCATTGGGGCCGAGAGATTATGCAGCTCGGCCACGATGTGAGGCTGATCCCACCGATCTACGTGAAGCCGTTCGTGAAGCGGCAGAAGAACGACGCGGCGGACGCGGAGGCGATCTGCGAGGCGGCGCAGCGCCCGACCATGCGCTTTGTGGCGGTGAAGGGGGAAGAGCAACAGGCAAGGGCGATGCTGTTCCACACGCGCGATCTTCTGGTGCGCCAGCGCACGCAGACGATCAACGCGCTGCGGGGGCATCTGGCGGAGTTCGGCGTCGTTGCCCCGCAGGGTGTGGCTCATGTCGGTCGGCTGGCATCGGCACTCGAGGATCCGGGTTCGGGACTACCGGGAGCGGTCCGCGCGCTGGGCGGCGTTCTGCTCGGTCAGATCGCTGACCTCGACGCGAAGATCGGCGGATTGGAAAAGGAGCTCCGCGCCTGCGCGCGTCAGGACGAGCAGGCGGCACGGCTGATGACCATCCCAGGGATCGGGCCGATCAGCGCGATGGCGCTCCAGGCCTTCGCGCCGCCGATGGAGAGCTTTCGGCGCGGCCGCGACTTCTCTGCCTGGCTGGGCCTCGTGCCGCGACAACACACGACCGGCGGCAAGCCGAGGCTTGGCAGGATATCGAAGATGGGCCAACGCGATCTCAGGCGCCTCTTGATCATCGGCGCCATGGCTGTCGTCAGCTCGGCGGTCAGGCGCGGCGAAACGAACGACCCCTGGCTGGCCAGGATGCTGGCGCGCAAGCCGCGAATGCTTGTCGCGGTGGCGCTGGCCAACAAGATGGCGCGCATCGTCTGGGTGCTCATGACACGCAAGGAGACCTACCGAGGTTTCGCGCCGGCTGCTGCCTGACACGGCGGCAACCTCGCGGAATGACGTCGGGGGTGTGAGCAGGTCGGAGGACGAGTAAGGGCAAACGGTCAATCGAGACGGGATCGGGAAAACCAGCGGTGGGTCAAGGGGCTTTCAAGCCCGCAAAATTGATCTTGGACCCGGTTCGCGCATCTCCATACGGGCCTGCGGCGTCAAACCAGCCGCATCATGAGGCCGGACAGATGACCGCACCTGACCACATGCCCCGAGACGTTCAAAGAAATGCTTGCATCAACGGAGGCGTCCACAGATGACCCCCAATCGGCGTGCAATATTGACCCCCCTGAGCGGCACGGCGGAGGTTGTCCCGGTAGTCAATAGGGGGGACCCGAGCGGCTTCGTGTAGCGCCTTGCGGTGCGCGGAGCGAAGCCGCGTGGGAGGTACGGGTTGACCCAGCGGGGCAAGCGGGCCGCAGGCACGGCCTGCCGGGTCAGCAGCGGTTCTTGAAGCGCCAGCTCTCGTTGCCGGTCTCGATGATCTCGCAATGGTGGGTCAGGCGGTCGAGCAGGGCTGTGGTCATCTTGGGGTCGCCGAAGACGGAGGGCCATTCGCCGAAAGCGAGGTTGGTGGTGACGATGATCGAGGTGCGCTCGTAGAGCCGGCTCATCAGATGGAACAGCAGCTGGCCGCCGGCCTGGGCGAAGGGCAGGTAGCCGAGTTCGTCGAGGATGACGAAGTCGCGTCGGATGAGCTGGTCTGCGGTGCGGCCCTGGCGTCCGGCACGGAGTTCGGCCTCGAGATGGTTGACCAGGTCGACGACGTTGTAGAAGCGGCCGCGTGCGGCCTTGCGGATGCAGGCGCGGGCGATGGCGACGGCGAGATGGGTCTTGCCGGTGCCGGTGCCGCCGACCAGCACGATGTTGCGCTTGCCCTCCAGGAAGCCACCTGTGGCGAGTTCCTGGATCAGGGGCTCGTTGACCGGTGAGGCGGCGAAGTCGAAGTCGGCCAGCTCCTTGGCCGTCGGCAGCCTGGCGGACGCCATCTGGTACTTGATGGAGCGCGCCTGCTTGTCGGCGACCTCGGTCTGCAGCAGCGTACCGATGATCTGCTGCACCGGATGACGACGCTTGAGCCCGTCGGCGAGGATGTCGTCGTAGGCGGCGCGCATGCCCGCGAGCTTCAACGCCGTCATCATCGCCAGCACCTCATGACGCTCCATGACCGGCCTCCCTCAGGCGATCGTAGCGCTGACAGTCGGCCACCGGCCGGTGGCGAAGCTGCAGGCCCTCGGGCGTCGGGATGGTCGCCGGCGGTGCCGGCTGGCACTGCCGGGCGAGGATGTTGAGCACGACGTCGGCGCTGCAGGCGCCGAAGTCGAGCGCCTCGGCACAGGCCGCCTCGACCGCCTCCAGCCCGTCCTCCTGAACCGCCGCGAGGATCCTCACGAACTGCCTGTCACCGTCGTCGCAACCCGTCAGCCGGGCCCGTATGCGGCCGAGCGCGCCGGGCAGTTGCCAGCCCTTGAAGGGCGCGCCGTTCCTCAGCGCACCAGGCTTCCGCGTCAGGATCGGCACGTAGTGCCACGGATCGTAGGCGATCTCGCCGCGCCCGAAGCTCCGGGGATGCTCGGCGACGGTCTCGCCATCCTGGCGGATGACAATCCGATCGGCATAGGCCCGCACGTCGACCGTCCGCCCGACGGCGCGGGCCGCCACGCTGTAGTGGTTGTTGTCGAAGCGCACCAGACAGGTCTTGGACACCGCCACCTCGGTGGCGTGGAAGCCGTCGAAGGGGCCGCGATAGGCCATCAGGAAGGGCCGCTCCTCCTCGAACACCTGCCACACCGTCTTGCCCTCGATCGTCGGATGCGGCCGCTTCTTGGCGTCCTCGATACACCGATCCATCAGCCACGCGTTGATCTCGGCGTAGGAGCGGCCCCGCGGGATGGGCACGAACAGGCGGCCGCGGACGTCACCCACCTGCCTCTCGACCTGCCCCTTCTCCCAGCCCGCACCCGGAGTGCACGCCACCGGCTCCACCAGATGGTGGGAGCACAGCTCCAGAAAGCGCCGGTTGTAGGCGCGCTCCTTGCCGACGAAGACCATGCTCACCGCCGTCTTCATGTTGTCGTAGATGCCCCGCCGGCAGACCCCGCCGAAGAAGTGGAAGGCCCGTTCGTGCGCCTCGAACACCATCTCCTGGCTCTCGCGCGGGAAGATCTGAACCAGCTGCATGCGGCTGTAGCAGAGCCGCATGTGCGCCGCCTTCACCTTGGTCGTCACACCCGACAGGCGCGCGTACTCGTGGCTCCAGTCGAACTGGTAGGCCTCGCCGGGATCGAAGCTCAGCGGCACAAAACCCTGCGACGGCGACAACAGCCGCCACCGCCGACGCCAGGTCCTGGCGTAGCGGCGCACCGCGTCGTAGCCGCCGCCATAGCCCAGAGCCGCAAGATCTTCATGAATCCGCAGCAGAGACAGCCGATCCCGGCGCGGCTTCTTCTCGTTGGCCTCCAGCTGGCGCTCGAGCTCATCCACCCACGGCCCAAGCTTCGGCATCGGCTGGATCTTGCGCTCGTAGCTGTACGAGGTCTCATCGCCCCGCACCACCTTGCGCACCGTGTTCTTCGAAACCCTCAAATCCCGGGCGATCTTCTTGATCGGAACGCCCCTCACCAGATGATCCCGACGGATCCGCGCAATCGTCTCCACAACCAGCATCTCCCCCACCTCGTCTGTCCAAACAACGAGGTGTGTTCAAGAGCACAAAACCAGGGGGGTCAATTTTGGACGCCGATAACCCCCAATAGGGGGTCAATATTCCACGCCGAACAACAGGGTTGCTCGGGGCCGGTGGCGTCATCGCGATTGGCGCGATCACCGCGCTTTGGGTGCCCGGTGGATTCAATCCCTTTGCCTATGTCCTTTGGCCGCCGGTAGAGTTTCTCTATAATCAAACGATCGTCATTCTCCACGCGCTATAAGGCCGAGGTCCGTGGATCAGCAGGAATTCGAGCAAACGCCCACTGTCGTTCCGATCGACGGGGAGGCCTTGGTGGTCGATCTCGATGGCTATGAAGGGCCGTTGGACGTCCTGCTGACTCTCGCGCGGAATCAAAAAGTTGACGTTACGAAGATTTCGATACTGGATTTAGCGGAGCAATATCTCGCGTTCATCTCCGAAGCCCGTCGCATTCGCCTTGAGATCGCGGCCGACTACCTGGTGATGGCAGCCTGGCTCGCCTATCTCAAATCTCGTCTCTTGTTACCGGAACCGGTTGACGACGAACCGAGCGGTGAGGAGTTGGCGGCCGATCTCGCCCAACGACTGCGTCGGTTGGAAGCGGTGCGAAACGCCGGCGAACGTCTGTTTGAGAGAAATCTACTCGGGCGCGACGTATTCGCGCGCGGGGATCCGGAAGGGGTGCGCGTGCTGACAACGTCGGTTTTTGACGCTTCGCTGTTTGATCTGCTTAAAGCCTATGGCCAGCAACAAACGCGCGAACGAGCTGCCCCACTGAGCATTCGTCCGCGGGTGGTGCACACGATTGATCAGGCGTTGCGGCGGCTTAGCCGTCTCATCGGGACGGTTCCGGACTGGCAACAACTCGAAGGCTTTCTTCCGCCCGAACTCGTTGACGGGTTCGAACGCCGATCGGCTGTTGCATCGACATTCTCGGCGAGCCTGGAGTTGGCGCGCCAGGGCGAAGTCGAAATCCAACAACGAAAGGCATTCGGCCCGATCTATCTACGCAAGGTATCGCGTGGTTCATGAGTGGACTGAGTGGACCCGAGCCGCTCAAGGAAGCGGACGTCGATTATCAAAATCAAGTTCGAATGGTCGAAGCATTGTTATTTGCTGCGGCCGAACCGCTCGACGAAGCGACGCTGACGTCACGTCTGCCGCAAGACGCCCCGCTCGAAAAACTCCTGGCCACGTTGCGACAGAGCTATGCGCCGCGCGGTGTGAACCTCGTCAAGGTCGCGGATCGATGGGCGTTTCGAACCGCGCCTGATCTCGCATTCCTAATGGAGAAGGAGCGCCAAGTTTCGCGCCGGCTTTCCAAAGCAAGCCTCGAAACGCTCGCCATCGTGGCCTACCACCAGCCGGTAACTCGAGCCGAGATCGAGGATATCCGGGGCGTCTCGGTCAATCGCGGTACCCTGGACTTACTGATGGAAGCCGGATGGGTGCGGATGATGGGCCGCCGCCGCAGCCCTGGTCGCCCGATTACATATGGAACAACAGACGGTTTTCTTGAGCACTTCGGACTTCCTGCAATTGGCGATCTTCCGGGCATGGATGAACTGAAGGCAACGGGCCTGGTTGAGGGCGAAACCACCCTGCCGCTATTCCCCCAAGAAGCGGACAATGGCGAAATCGGCGAAACCGGCGAAACCGGCGAGGCCGACGAAACGGTGGACTAGCGGTCCCCCTGGCGACTTAATCTCGATCAAACTGATGGGAGAAATAGAACCTACTTTTGCGGGAGTAGGTGACGCGGTTGACAATTATTCGCAGTTTGATTATACACGCGAATGATAATCATTCTCAATTAAGGATCTCGGTGGTGCTGCGAAATCTGTGGTCGACGAGCCCCGCACTGTCTTTTGTTCTATCGCTCGTTGTATCGCTGGGACTACTCATTCCCGATGCGCATGCGGCTGACGAACTCAATATCTACTCCTATCGTCAGTCATTCCTGACCAAGCCCTTTATTGAGAGATTTGAGCGCGAGACCGGCGTTTCGGTTAATGCCGTGTTCATCCGCAAGGGAATGCTTCAACGTCTGAAATCGGAGGGCATGAGCAGCCCGGCAGATCTAGTGATGACGGCGGATATTGCCCGTTTACAGGCGCTGGCCGACGCAAACTTGCTTCAGTCGATTAAGTCGGACGTTCTCGATCGAAATATTCCGTCTCAGTTTCACGGCGGTGACGGTCTTTGGTACGGCCTCACAACTCGCGCCCGGGTCATCTATGCGTCGAAGGAACGGGTTAAGAACGGCGACATCAAAACGTATGAAGACCTCGCCGATCCCCGCTGGCGCAGCCGGGTCTGCACGCGCTCCGGATATCACATCTATCAGTTGTCGCTCTTGGCTTCGATCATCGCAAACACGAGCGAGCGCGCAGCAGAGGAATGGCTGCGTGGCGTCAAAGCGAACCTAGCGCGCAAGCCACAAGGTAATGATCGCGCTCAGGTTAAGGCGATTAGGGAGGGCGTTTGCGATGTCGCCCTCGGCAATACCTACTATATGGGTAAAATGCGCAATGATCCGAAGCAGCGCGAATGGGCTGATGCTGCCTATATCGTGTTTCCCAATCAAGGCGACCGCGGCACCCATGTGAACATAAGCGGCGTTGCGGTGACCAAAGCGGCGAAGAACAAAGCCACCGCAATTCGGTTTGCCGAGTTCCTTAGTTCGGAGGCAGCCCAGGAACTTTATGCGAAGCAGAATTTCGAGTACCCGGTAAAAGTGGGTGTTCCCTGGCATCCCGAGGTTATGTCCTGGGGCCGGTTTGAGCCCGACGTGAAGAGACTTGCCGAGGTTGCCAAATTAACTGGAGTTGCCGTGAAGGTCGTTGATCGGGTTCGCTACGACGAGTAGCGACTGAGCAGGGACGGGAGGGCCGGGGCTCGCGAATTCGCGGGCCCATCTGTTTGTTCGGTGCATGAGCGTCAATCTCCTGGGAGGCAGTCAGGTGAGGGCCAATCGATCTCTCGACACGGGTTCGTACGCTCGTCGCGGCAGTTGCCGAACCGGAATTCCCCTGGCTCGTTTGGCTGTGTGAGTTGAGGAAGCAGTTTTGTCGACGGGTGATACTTCTTTAGGCGCTGGCCAGCCGGTCGTTCTTGGCGCGCGAGTCCGGTTCGATGGTTGGACAATAGGCCCTTATCTGGCCGTAGCCATAGTCGCTTTACCGATTGTTACAGTGGTCGGTGTCGCGTTCTTTCCCGAAGACGAAAACGTTTGGCTGCACCTGCTGTCGACCGTGTTGCCGGTGTATGCGTGGAACACACTGCTACTGATACTTGGTGTGGGAATTGGCGTTTGCGTAATTGGCATTGGCACCGCCTGGCTGGTGACGATGTGCCGAGTTCCTGGTCGGCACATCCTCGAATGGGCGCTCCTGCTCCCGCTGGCGATGCCGGCCTATGTGATTGCTTATGTTTACACCGATCTTCTTGAATTTGCCGGGCCGCTTCAGGCCTTCTTGCGCGGCGTATTTGGTTGGCACAGCGCACGCGACTACTGGTTCCCGGAAATCCGTAGCATGGGCGGCGCGATCGCGATGTTCTCGCTAGTGCTGTACCCCTATGTCTACCTGCTCTCACGTGCCGCTTTCGTAGAGCAATCGGTGGGGCAACTCGAGGTCAGCAGAACGCTCGGGCGAGGAGCCTGGCAAACATTTTACTCCGTCGCGCTGCCGCTGGCGCGGCCCTCGATCGTTATTGGCCTCACGTTGGCGCTGATGGAGGTGCTGAACGATCTTGGGACAGTCGAGTTCTTTGCGGTTAACACGTTCACGCGCGGGATTTTCAATGTCTGGTTCGGGATGAACAATGTCTCGGGCGCAGCACAGATCGCAACGGTGCTGCTGATCGTCGTGCTGGCGATCCTGGCTGTCGAGCATCACTCGCGACGCAATCAGCGGTTCAGGGCGTCTTACGCGACCTATCACGATCTTCCGTCCTACCCACTCAGTCGCACGCAAGCGATCTTCGCTCTTCTAGCTTGCGCAACACCGCTAGCACTGGGGTTCATATTGCCCGGGTCGGTTCTTGCGGCCTACGCGATCGAGTACTACGCCGAGTCTTTGGCGGCGAACTATTGGCAATTTGTGGGCAATAGCCTTGGTCTCTCGCTCGCCGCGGCGGCACTTACCGTTGTGCTCGCGATATTTCTCTCTTATGCCCGTCGCCTGCGGCGAGATCCGATACTCAACGGTGCGATTCGACTCGCGGTCGTCGGCTATGCCGTACCCGGTGCGGTGCTCGCGATCGGCGTGCTCATTCCGTTTGGTTGGCTCGACAATGGCGTAGATGGTCTCATGAGAGGACAGTTCGGCATCTCAACGGGGTTGATACTGAGCGGAACACTGTTTGCCGCCTTGTTCGCCTACGTCGTCCGTTTTCTGGCGGTTGCCTACGGAACCCTCGACGCCAGCTTTGCGAAGGTATCGGTATCGATGGATCAGGCCGCCCGTGCCCTCGGTGCCAGCCCCAGACGGACATTGTTACGCGTTCACCTGCCGCTCGTTGGCGCCAGCACGATATCGGCAGGATTGTTGGTTTTCGTCGACGGAATGAAAGAGTTGCCGATGACCCTTATCCTGCGGCCGTTTAATTTTGATACCCTGGCCACCCACGTATTCGAATATGCCGGCGATGAACAGCTCGAGCCTTCTGCGCTAGCGGCGCTAACCATTGTGGCGGCAGGAATAATACCGGTGATTATTCTAAGCCGGGTGATCCGTGGTTCGCGCCCCGGTTCGTCGGCGTCATAGAACCGACCAGACTGACTCGGGATTGACCTAGTGGAAGGAATCCAACATATGGTACCCATACGATCGCGAATCCCGGTAGCTCGGTAGGAGGAAGCCCGCAGGCGATACTTGCGCATCGTCGAGGGGTTTCGACGCGTCGAGGGGCCGGGACGCACGACCCGGAAAGCCGTCGTATGGGGACCATTATGTTGGATTTCTTCCACTAACTTCGTCATGGGTCCATCAACCTCGCGATGACCGGTCTTGTCCTTAAAGATGTGACTCACGTTTACGACGGCGTCACCGTCGTCGATTCGGTCAGTCTTGAGGTTGTCGAGGGCGAGATCCAATGCCTCGTCGGCCCGTCCGGGTGTGGTAAATCGACAACGTTGCGCGTCGCCGCGGGTTTGGAGCCGCTACAGCAGGGGCGGGTTGTCATCGACGATGTCGTGGTTGCCTCGCCACAGCAATCGCTACCACCGGAAAATCGACGCGTTGGTCTGGTATTTCAGGATTATGCGTTGTTTCCGCATTTGTCGGTCATCGGCAACGTTTCGTTTGGTCTCGCCGGTCAGCCCAAGTCCTCTCAGGAGAAGCTCGCTGCCGAAACGCTCGAACAAGTTCGATTGGTCGAGCAAGCATCGATGTATCCGCACACCTTGTCCGGCGGCCAGCAGCAGCGCGTTGCTCTCGCGCGCGCCCTGGCGCCGCGGCCTTTTGTGATGCTGCTGGACGAGCCATTCTCAAACCTGGATTTCAGACTCCGTCGGCAGGTTTGGGAGGATACGTTGGGTGTGCTGCGGCGCGCGGGTACGCCGACCTTGTTAGTGACCCACGATCCGCACGAAGCGATGAAAATGGCGGATCGAGTCGCGGTAATGGAGTTCGGGCGCATTCTTCAGGTCGGTACGCCGGGCGAAATTTATGGCCAACCGCAAACCGCGTCGATTGCCCGCTTTTTCGGAGAAACGACAACGATGCATGGGCGGGTCCGGAACCGGTCCGTGGCAACGCCGTTGATAGATATTCCTGTCGAGGGCTTTGAAGATGGCTGCGCTGTCGAGGTCGTGATCCGACCGGAGGCCCTGCATCTCAATATTGGCCATGGCGGTCACGAGATTTGCGAGTTCGGTGCTTATGCGGTTGACGCGACGATCGTCAGCTCACGTCATCTGGGTCCTTATAGTCTTGTGCATTTCAGGGTCGGCAACGAAGAAACGGTCCTGGTGGCACGTGCGCCTGGTGTGGTAACGCCAAATCCCGGCGATCAGGTTCGTGTTCACCTCGATCGGGGTGGCGCCTACGTATTCCCCGAGGAATCAAGTGGCGACGATGACGTCCTAAGCCGGGTGTGATTGCGCCGCCCTAGGGTTTCTGCCATGATCGCCGCAACTTCCCGATATCAAACCAAACACCCGGAGATGGGGAATGGGAATTAGTTTCTGGCAGATTCTGATCGTTGCCGCGGTCGTCGTGTTGCTTTTCGGCCGAGGCAAGATCTCGTCTTTAATGGGCGATGTTGCTCAGGGAATAAAGAGCTTCAAGAAAGGCATGAAGGACGATGAAGAAGTCGCGTCGTCCAATCGAGAGGCGCTAAACGCCGCTAACGAAGGCGAAAGCACCGAAGAAAAACGCGATACCGCGGCCGGCGGCTAACCCGCTTTCGGATTTCGCTCGAAGATCGCGGTTGGCCAGGAAGCCGCTGGCGGTCGCGTTCAAGGCAGGCACCCTATGCTCGATATCGGTTGGACCGAGCTTCTCGCGATTGCGGTGCTGACGATTATCGTCGTCGGACCGAAGGACCTGCCAAAGGTTTTGCGAACCATCGGACAGTGGACAGCCAAGGCGCGGTCGATTACGCGCGAGTTCCAAAATAGCCTGGACGACATGGTGCGTCAGACCGACCTCGATGAAATTAAGCGCGAGATAGATGCGACCACGTATAACAATATCGGATCCCTCGATAACATCATCGATCCGTCCGGGACCAAAGAACGTGTGTTTGACTTGCCCGAGACATCGACGTCATCGTCGGAAACCGAAATCATCGAACCCCTCTCCCCATCCGTGGGCGAGGGCAGCGCGGTCGTAGATGCGGTGCCGCCGCTTGCTGAGAGCAGCACCGGTCCGGAAGAAGCCCGCGCAGACGTGCCTGATCCAGCGGCGGAGGAAGAGCCCCAGCGCCAAGTCGGATCGTAGCCGTGGCTGAGCCGGAGGCCGTTTCAACTACCGACGATAGCCCTGACGCCGAGGGCGCCAAAATGCCGCTGCTCGATCATTTGATCGAGCTACGCAAGCGACTACTTCACGCTGCGATCGCGTTCGTGATTGCCTTCGCGGCCTGCTATACGGTTGCCGAGCCGATCTACGCATTCCTCGTTCAGCCACTTGCCGATGTGTATGAGGGCGAGGCCAATCGGCGGATGATCTACACGGCCCTGCACGAGGCCTTTTTTACCTATCTCAAGGTCGCGTTTTTTGGAGCGGCTTTTGTGTCGTTCCCAATCGTCGCGGGACAGATCTGGATGTTTGTCGCGCCCGGCCTGTACAAAAAAGAGAAGATTGCGTTCCTCCCGTTTCTCATCGCCACGCCCGTGCTGTTCATCATGGGCGCAGCGCTGGTCTATTACCTGATCTTCCCGCTGGCCTGGTCGTTTTTTGTAAGCTTCGAAACCCTCGGCGGCGAGGGCGCTCTGGCCATTCAACTCGAGCCGAAGGTCAACGAATACCTCGCGCTGGTGATGAAATTAATCTTCGCTTTCGGGATCAGTTTTCAACTTCCGGTGCTTCTAACCCTGATGGCGCGCGCCGGGCTCGTGAGTTCGGCAACGCTCCGCAAAAAAAGAAAATATGCGATTGTGATTACATTCGCGGTTGCGGCAATCCTCACCCCGCCGGATGTGATCAGCCAGATCGGTCTCGGCGTTCCGATCCTGCTGCTCTACGAAATCTCCATCCTATGCGTTCGACTGGTTGAGAAGCGTCGTGCCGAGAATGCCGCGGAAGCTGAGTCCTAGTGGATGAAATCCACTAGGGGCGTTCACTGCTCGGTGGACGTGATGCGGGGCCGGGCGTATATAAATCGCGTTTCTATAAAACCGCTCTAGTGGGCGAGCGCAAGCTTCCCCAGGGCCTAACTTGACACTTCCCGCTCATGCTCGACATCCGGTGGATTCGCGATAACCCGGCGGCCTTCGACGCTGCTCTCAAGAGCCGCGGCTTGCTGGCAGCATCGCCCGAGATCTTGCAAATTGATCAGCAACTCAGGGCTTGCCAGACCGAACTGCAAGAATTTCTAGCCCGACGCAATCAGGTGTCGAAAGAAATTGGTGTAACCAAGGCCGGAGGCGGGGACGCTCAAACCCTTATCGACGAAGTAACAGACCTCAAAACCGCAATTCACGATCGCGAAGAATCTCAACGAAGCCTCGACGCAAAACTACACGAACAACTGTCTGGGCTGCCCAATATCGCCGACGCGGACGTTCCAAAAGGTGCGGATGAAGATGCTAACGTCGAGCTCCGTAGAGTAGGGGAGCCACGGTCATTTGATTTCGAAGCTAAAGATCATGTTGATCTAGGCGAGGCGCTTGGCTTGATGGATTTTGAAGCCGCGAGTCGCATGTCAGGCGCGAGGTTTGTCGTGTTACAAGGCGCACTCGCCCGACTTGAGCGCGCACTGGGGGCGTTTATGCTTGACGTCCACACCAACGATTTCGGCTATACCGAAATATCGCCGCCGCTGCTGGTCCACGATGGCGCGATGTTCGGCACAGCCCAACTACCTAAATTTGCTGAAGATCTCTACCAAACGCGCCCGCAAGAGGCCTGGAATTCGACGTCTGGAAACGACCACGACCAAGATGGCGACCAGGACGATCTCGTATCACGACGTTGGTTGATCCCGACCGCCGAGACCTCCTTAACGAACCTCGTTCGCGAGCAAATCCTCGACGAAGCGACGCTGCCCATTCGGTTCACCGCGCAGACACCATGTTTCAGGTCGGAGGCGGGTGCCGCGGGTAAAGATACGCGCGGTATGATTCGACAACACCAATTCATCAAGGTCGAACTCGTTAGTGTGACGACGCCGGCACAGTCCGCGGACGAACATGAACGAATGACGTCGTGCGCCGAAGAAATTCTGAAGCGGCTCGACCTGCCTTACCGTGTTGTCGTTCTGTCGACCGGCGATATGGGATTTGCCGCGCACAAGACTTACGACATAGAGGTGTGGTTACCGGGGCAAAACGCCTATCGCGAAATATCCAGCTGCTCCAACTGCGGCGACTTTCAGGCACGACGGATGAACGCGCGTTACCGGCCCCGGGAAGGCAAGGGCACGCGTTTGGTTCACACTCTGAATGGATCGGGGCTCGCGGTCGGTCGCGCCTTGATCGGAGTCCTCGAAACCTACCAGAGACCCGATGGAGCGATTGTTTTGCCCGATGCGATTAGGCCGTACATGAACGGCGACGACCTGATTGAACCACATGGCTAAGCAGGCTGGCGGCAAACGTTCCGGCAAACAAAGACAGGCCATCGATGGCAAGCTTCGAATTTTGATCTGCAATGATGATGGTATCGATGCGCCCGGCATCAAAGTGCTGGAGCGGATCGCCCGCACGTTGTCGTCCGACGTTTGGGTGGTCGCTCCGGATTCTGAACAAAGCGCCGTCTCCCACTCGCTCACGCTGCGACGTCCGTTGCGAATTCGTAAGATTTCGCGTCGCCGCTTTGCTATTGACGGCACGCCGACCGATTCCGTCGTGATGGCGCTGAACCACATAATCAAGGACAAACGGCCGGGCCTGCTGCTATCGGGGGTTAACCGAGGCGCCAATCTGGGCGATGATATTCCTTATTCAGGAACTGTGGCGGCGACGATGGAGGGGACGCTGCTGGGAATCCCGTCGATCGCGATGAGCCAGGTCTTCCGCCATCCGCATCCGCTCAAATGGGCAACCGCCGAGAAGCATGCGCCTATTCTGATACGCGATCTTCTGGCGGTTGGATGGTCCAAGGACGTTTTGCTCAATATCAACTTTCCCGATGTCGTCGCGGCCCAAGTAAAAGGTGTTGAAATTACCCGGCAGGGGCGGCGCACGCTCGGCGATTTACTCGTCGACGAGCGCAGCGATACCCGCGGCGTTCCCTATTATTGGATTGGTTATCGCAGGCATCTGGGCGGTTACGCCAAAGGCTCGGACTTCGACGCCATTGCCAATGGCAAAATCTCCGTGACTCCGCTGCAGTTCGATCGTTCGCATGCCGCGACCCACCGCTCCCTTCGTGCCGCCTTGAAGTGACTGATATCGACGCCAGCAATACGATGACGATCGACGCGCGTGTCTTGCGTCTGGTTATGAAACTTCGTGAACAAGGGATTGCCGATACCGATGTGCTGTCGGCAATCGAACGTGTACCGCGCGAGGCGTTTGTGCTCGACTCGTTCGTTGATCGCGCCTACGACAACAACGCACTGCCGATTGATCAAGGTCAAACGATCAGTCAGCCCTATATTGTCGCCTATATGACAGAGGCGTTGCGCCTCAACGATCGCTTGAAAGTTCTTGAGATTGGAACTGGGTCTGGCTATCAAACGGCGGTTTTGAGCAAGCTGTGCCGTCGGGTTTATTCGATCGAAAGATATCCCAGTCTGTTGGCTCAGGCAGAGGCGCGTTTTGCCGATCTCGGACTTCACAACATTACAGCGCGAGCTGGCGATGGCTACAAAGGTTGGCCTGAGCAAGCACCGTTCTTACGCATCATCATCACCGCAGCAGCCCCTGAGTTACCGCAGGCGCTGGTCGACCAACTTGATACAGGGGGCATCCTTGTGATGCCAATCGGCGAGGGGCGCCACAACCAGCAGCTCGTTCGAATTACCAAAGGTGAAGATGGTTGTCACTCGGAGGATCTAATTCCGGTTCGTTTCGTCCCCCTGGTTGAGGGGGTGGCCGACGAAGGATGAGAGTTCACGCTTGATACTTAGTGGAAGGAATCCAACTTATGGCACCCATACGACGGTTGCTCGCGCGCACCGGTTAGGCGGTCGGCGCGCGTTTCTTTCGCTGGGTCTTGTGGTGTGCCTGGGGCTCTTGTTTGCGGGCTGCGCGCGGTCAGTTCCGGCGCCAGTCGTGTTCGGGAGCAAGGCGCCGGTCCCTACATCCCAGAACCGGGTGACCCCAAAACCGTTGCTACGACCAACACAGCCCGCTCAGCAAACGCCAAGCGAAATTCGCCAAAACCTGACGTCCGATACAGTGTCCGCCACTGTGGCCGGCGGCGAGACGATTTATCGTTTCGCGCGTCGGCATCGGGTCGCACTACGAGATCTAATAGAGGGTAACCGCCTAACCCCACCGTACAAGCTGCGTCCGGGCCAGAAGCTTGTCGTCCCCAACGTACGCATCCACCGGGTTATCCAGGGGGACACGCTTTATCGCGTTTCGCGTAGCTATGGCGTCGATATGTACACGGTCGCCTCGATCAATCTGATCGAGGCCCCCTATGTCATAAGGACCGGCCAGAAATTACGCCTCCCCAATCAGCGCCGCGCTTCGGTTATCTCCACCGGGACCGCAGCACGGCCCAGCAAATCGGAATCTCGGATTGTCAATGCACCCGAAACGGCGGTGGCAAGCGCGCGATCCTCGCCGTCGCGCTTTGTATGGCCGTTACGCGGGCGCGTGATCTCCAGCTACGGCGCCAAGCCAGGCGGGCTGCATAACGACGGAATCAATATTGCTGCCAGCTCGGGCGCCGCAGTCGTTGCCGCCGACGCTGGCATCGTTGCCTATGCCGGCAACGAGCTTCGCGGTTTTGGAAACCTGCTCCTGCTTCGCCACGCTGGCGGCTGGACCTCGGCCTATGCCCACAATGACAAACTTCTGGTGAAACGCGGCGACCGCGTGGCACGGGGCGAGGTTATCGCACATGCGGGAGCGACCGGCCGCGTAAGACGGCCACAATTACATTTTGAGTTGCGCAGACAGTCCGACGCCGTCGATCCGCTGCGGTTTCTGAGGCCCGTTTCGTGAGCCCTAGTCGATTGACGTTCCCAGCCGGCCGGCAAGGTCGTGAACGAACTGCCAAGCGACGCGGCCCGAACGGGCGCCGCGGGTCATCGACCATTCGATTGCTTGCGCGCGAAGTTCATCGGCATCGATTTCGAGGCTGTATTTCGCGGCGTAGCCTTCGATCATTTGCAGATAATCATCTTGATCGCAGTTGTGGAAGCCAAGCCACAAACCGAACCGATCCGACAATGAGATCTTTTCTTCAACGACTTCCGCCGGATTGATGGCGGTTGACCGTTCGTTTTCGATCATGTCGCGCGGCATCAGGTGACGGCGGTTCGAGGTCGCATAGAACAGCACGTTTTTCGGCCGCCCTTCGAGGCCGCCTTCGAGCACCGCTTTGAGTGACTTATAGCTGGTGTCGGATCCTTCAAACGATAAATCGTCGCAATACAGAACGAAGCGCTGATCATCGTTGCGGAGTCGCTTCAGCAGCCGTGGCAGGCTGACAATATCCTCCCGATGGATTTCGACCAGGCGCAAACGGCCAGGGGTATCTTCACAAATTTTTGCGTGAACCGCTTTGACGAGGGAGCTCTTGCCGGTGCCCCGCGCGCCCCACAGCAAGGCGTTGTTGGCGGGAAGGCCGTTCGCGAACCGCCGGGTGTTCTCCAGCAAGATGTCTCGGACCCGGTCGATTCCGACCAGCAACTCAAGGTCGACCCGATTTACCTCGGTGATGGGTTCAAGACGGTCCCCGTCTGCGTGCCAGACGAAAGCGTCGGCGGCATCTAGTTTCGCGCCGTTCGTGATCGGCTGCGGGCCAATTGCTTCGAGCGCACTGGCAATGCGCTCAAGCAGCGGTTTGAGATCGGAGTTGAGCTCGTCTTTCACGGCGTTGACCGTTGTTAGAGCGTGTTTCGCCGGTTTCGAAGCGCGCGAACCTAACATAACCGGTTAGCGCGTCAAACCTCCCGGAAAACTGCCCAAAATCGAAATTGTCGTCGGGGGTCAAATGGTTTGCAAAGCGGTAAACGGTTTGTATAGTCGCGCGTCATCGACACGCTCTGGAGTCCTGAATGTTGATCTCTCCGGCATATGCCCAAGCCGGCGGAATAGGTGGGTTCGATCTCGTCTCACTGATGCCCCTCGTGCTGATATTCGTGGTGTTCTATTTCTTGCTGATTCGCCCCCAGCAGAAGAAGCAAAAAGCGCATCGCGAGATGATCGGTGCGGTTCGTCGTGGTGACAATGTGCTCACCAATGGCGGCATCTTCGGCCGCGTCACGAAGGTCGTTGACGAAGACCGACTACAGGTCGAAATCGCGGATAACGTTCGTGTTCACGTCGCGCGTTCGATGATCTCGGAGGTCATGACCAGAACCGAACCAGTCAAGGAAACGCGCGACCGCGATAAGAAAGGCGGGGGCGGCGATAAAAAGAGCGCGAGCGGTGATAAAGACAAAGAGGATGGTGGCGACAAGTGAGCCGCCGCTAACCGGAAACCGCGACGCAGCGTAGGACGGACGAATCCGGATGCTATATTTCGCCAAATGGAAGATCACCCTGATCCTGGGCGTGTGCCTGATCGGGTTGATTTTCGTGGCGCCTAATTTCGTTCCCGCACGAACGGCTGCGACGATTCCGAGTTGGCTTCCCAACAAGCAAATAAGTTTGGGTCTCGATCTCCAGGGCGGATCGCATCTGTTGCTTGAGGTCGACGTTGATGCGCTGGTCAAAGAGCGCATCGAGTCTCTGATCGATGCGGCACGCTCGGCGCTTCGCGGCGAGCGCGTCCGCTATCGTTTCGGTGCCCGGGGCAGGCAGTCGCTGAAGGTTCGCATTCTACGTGAGGAACAGCGCGAGCAAGCCCTCGAGCTGCTTCGCGGCTTGGCAAACCCGGTATCCGGTGGCGTCCTCGGTGTCGGCGGCGGCACAGACGATATTGACCTCGAAATGGCGGGCGACGGAACGGTCACGGCTACGCTCACCGAGGAAGCGATCCAAGAGGCTCGTAACGCAGCGGTGGAGCAATCGATCGAGATCGTTCGCCGACGCATAGATGAGACGGGTGTACGAGAGCCGACAATTCAGCGCCAAGGGGCCGAGCGAATCTTGGTACAACTCCCCGGGATTGACGATCCCGAACGGATCAAGCGATTGCTTGGCCAAACCGCGAAGATGGTATTTCGACTGGTCGACGTGAATACCTCGGTTGCTGATGCGCGTGGCGGTAACGTCCCGGCCGGCTCGGAACTCATCGATGCTGCTGATGAATTGGACGCGACGGGTAATGCTTTGCAATACGTGATTCGTAAGCGCGTGATGGTTAGCGGCGAGCGTTTGGTCGATGCACAACCATCATTTGACCAACGCACAGGCGAAGCGGTGGTCACGTTCCGGTTTGATTCGGCGGGTGCGAAGCGGTTTGGCGAAGTCACCCAGGCGAACGTTGGACGCCCCTTCGCGATCGTGCTCGACGGAAAGGTGGTCAGCGCACCGGTTATTCGAGAACCGATTCTTGGCGGGACCGGACAGATCAGCGGCAATTTCACCGTTCAGGAAGCCAGCGACCTGGCCGTGGTACTCCGCGCTGGTGCCTTACCGGCACCGCTTAAGATTCTTGAGGAAAGGACCGTGGGCCCTGACCTTGGGGCCGATTCGATTCGAGCGGGCAAGTTCGCGGGTGCTATCGCATTCATCGCGGTGATGGTTTTCATGTTTGCGTCTTACGGCGTATTTGGCATGGCGGCCAATGCGGCGCTGCTCGTCAATATGATCCTGATGGGCGGCGCGCTCTCGGTTTTACAAGCTTCACTGACACTGCCTGGAATTGCAGGCATCGTTCTTACAATCGGCATGGCTGTCGATGCCAATGTTTTGGTCTTTGAACGAATTCGAGAGGAGATTCGAACGGGCAAGACGCCGCTCAACGCGGTGGAGGCGGGGTATCGCCGGGCGCTGACAACGATTATCGACGCCAATGTAACGACACTAATCGCTGCCATCCTGCTGTTTCAATTTGGCTCCGGCCCGGTTCGTGGCTTTTCGGTAACCCTCGCGATTGGCATTCTTTCATCAGTATTCACGGCGGTAACCTTGGCGCGATTCCTGATCGTTCTGTGGATCCGGCGAACGCGCGCCACGGTACTTTCGGTTTAGGGCACCACGATGCGCCAACTCAAGCTTGTCCCCGATAAGACGAATATCCCGTTTACCAGACGTCGTGTGCTGGCACTCGCTACCTCTAGCGTGCTTGCGGTCGCCTCGATCGTTTTGTTCCTTACGGTCAATCTCAATTACGGCATCGACTTTCGTGGCGGTATCATGATCGAGGTCAAAACGCCAGGTCCTGCGGACATAGGTGCCATGCGTTCTGCATTATCGAACCTCGGCCTTGGCGAAGTGGCGTTGCAGGAGTTTGGCGCCCCGGATGACGTCCTTATCCGTGTTGAGCAACAACCGGGTGATGAGGAAGGCCGCCAACGAGCGCTTACCCTTGTGCGCGAAGCGCTCCTCCAATCAATTGGTCCCGGGATAACCGAGCGGCGGGTTGAGTTCGTTGGCCCCAAGGTGAGTGCTGAACTCATCCGTTCCGGGGCGCTTGCGCTTGGCCTCGCCCTGGTCGCCATGCTGCTCTACATCTGGTTCCGATTCGAGTGGCAGTTTGCGGTGGGCGCGGTCGTTGCACTGGTTCACGACGTCGTGCTCACCATCGGTATGTTTAGCGTCGTCAGGCTCGAATTCAACCTCGCGATCATCGCTGCGATCCTTACGATAATTGGCTACTCGATCAACGACACGGTGGTTGTTTACGACCGTATCCGCGAGAACATGCGAAAATACAAAGTCATGCCGATCGACGAGTTGCTCGATCTTAGTGTCAATCAAACGCTGTCGCGGACGGTCATGACGTCTGTGACGACATTGCTAGCACTTTTTGTCCTGTACCTCTTCGGTGGCGAGGTCATCGCCGGCTTCACATTGGCAATGATCTGGGGCGTTGTGGTTGGTACGTACTCGTCAATTTTCGTTGCTGCACCGGTGATTGTTTACACCAATGTGCGGCGCGACGTCGGTAGCGATGAGGAGGGCGAAGATAAGGCCGCACCCGAAACGGCCAGCCCTTAACGCACCACCTTCATTTATCGCGACACGCCAATAAGCGATGGATCTCACGCCGACAAATCCGGTTGGCCGTCAGCAGATAGAAGCTTACGGCGAGGGTGGGTTTCGCATTAGCGGCGTACGTTGGCGGGGGTCTGTGCTGGTGTTTCGCGGCGAAACGATCGCATGGCCGGTCAATGCTTTCGCGGACATTGAAACGATTCATCTGACTCCGATTATCGAAGCAGTCGGTGCCGACTCGGCCATAGAGATCCTGCTATTGGGTTGCGGGCAGGAGATGGCGATCGTCGATCCGCGGTTGCGCCTGCGGTTGCGTGACTCTGGCATCAGCATTGAGCCGATGGATACCGGCGCGGCCTGTCGCACATTTAATGTATTGGTGAATGAGGATCGCAAAGTCGCGGCGGCATTAATTGCCATCGAATGACCCGCGCTTGACACAGAAATAACCACAAAAGAAAAGGGGGCCCCGTGAACGGGCCCCCTCTATCTTCGTGACTGAAAATTATTAGTAGATATTCTGCGCCGATACCATGGCGTAGAGCATTGGTATAGACAGCATCGTATTGGTTCGCGAGAACAACATCGCGGTGCGTGCCGCTTTTGGTTTGTCCTCGGCCGGGACTTCGACGATGCCAAGCGCCTTTTTCTGGTTTGGCCAGATGACGAACCAAACGTTGAACCACATGATTGCGCCAAGCCACATGCCAATGCCGATTGACGCATGTTTGGCGACGCCATCACTGAGGCCAATGGCCAAGGCTTGGCCGAAGTAGCCATTCATGATTGCCAACAGAATGCCAAAGACGATCGTCCCCATTGCACCCCAACGGAACCAGAACAGTGCTTTGGGCGCGATATGTTTCCCGATTGCGGGCTTCTGTTCATCGGGAATCTGCGGCATGGTCGGTATCTGGACGAAGTTGAAATACCAGAGCAACCCGATCCACATAACGCCGCTCATCACGTGCAGCCAGCGAACGAGAAAGTTCCACCACTCTTGATCAAATTCCATGGTTCATTCTCCTTTTCGACGACCGGTTAATCCGCAATTCCAGCGACGACGATGATCATTATCACCGTTAATATGACGCCCATAACAACAGTGCTCGGAAGCGACTCGAGAGGATTCTTCATTTTCCGTACCCCACCTTCGACGGAAGAAAACACAAAACAGCGGCAAGACTATACCTAAAAAACCAATGAGTCGCAATAACTTAGATAAAAGCTCTAAGAAATCGGTCGGAATGAAGGGCAAATAGCGCGGTTTACGCATGTCTCCGTTAACCATATTCGAGCCCAACTTGGAGCACGCGCTGTCGGTGTGTCGCGAACGAATCGCTCGTCGTAAGAGTCACCTCGTTGCGGTCTCCGAGCAGCTCGAATCACCCCTTAAGCGCAATCTGTTCGTCGCCTGTTACGCCGCGATGCGGGTTCTCGACGACGCTGTTGACGAGGACTATGTCGTCGCCGCCGAGCGCTCTCGAGAGGCAACTGACGCGTATATAGATCGTTGGCGTCAGCAGGCCGAGGAAGCGGCGAGGGGTGCCTTCGTCATTAGCGATGAAGCAATCGAACGCGACATATTCTTCGCGCTTAATGCCTATCTCGGCGCCAGTGAAATTGGTGCGATGCCCTGGCGTCATCTCGGCGCGGCGATGCGCACCGACGTTGCCCGTGGCGGTATCGAAGATTGGGGATCTTTTGAGACCTATTGCCGGGGCGCCAGTATCGCACCGGCCGAAGTCTTTCTCTACATCCTCTCATGTCGACCTGATGGTGAGCGCGGCTCAGCATCGTCATTGCCCCGCCCAACAATCTATTACGCCAGAGACCTGGCGTTGTTTTGCTATCTCGTGCACATCCTGCGCGATCTGGCCAAGGATGCACGGCGCGACCAGAACTTGATCATCGTCCCGCGCTCGGTGCTCGCAGACGTCGACCTCGGCAATGGCGGACTGATCGCCGCTATTGAGGCGCACGACAGCGCGGCCCTGCAACCGCTCGCGGACGTATTGATCGAACGAGCTCGTTCGCACTTACAGCGCGGCAAAGTGCGCATGCGTGAAATTTCCAAAGAAATGTCACCAAATGCAAACGAGGCCCTGGCAAGCCTCGTTCGCCGTTACGTTGAAACATTCGATACATTATCGGCGGACTATGATGGCCATCTGCGGACGACGAACTGGGGCCTTGGCATCGATTCCGTAGCCCCAGATTAAGCTGAATGGTCGACGCAACCGCCGAGTCAGACCGCCGATATTGTGAGCGCGAACTACGCGAGCATGACCACGATCGCTATTTGGCGAGTCTGCTGGTGAGTGGCAATGCGCGTCGGGCCGTGACCGCACTGTACGCGTTCAATGTTGAGATCGCGCGGACGCGTGAGGTCGTCAGCGAAGCTCTCTTGGGTGAGATGAGGCTGCAATTCTGGCGGGAAACGATTGATGAAATCTTTCGCGGTGATGGGGTAAGACAACATCCGGTTGCACAGGAACTGGCGTGGGCCACGTCCGAATACCATCTGGCCAGGGAATTGATGGATCGTTTGCTCGTGCAACGTCATCGCGATCTCAGCGACGAACAGCCGACGTCACTCGCCGACCTCGAGCGCTATGCCGAGGCGACGTCGGCCGGCCTGCTCGAATTGGCGATCGGCACTGCCGGTCCGGTCAATGATACGGTTGCGAAGGTTGCCCATGACATCGGCATTTCCTTTGGCTTGAGCGGCTTGATTCGGGCGCTCCCGTTTCATGCCCGTCAGCGCCGTCTCTATCTACCCATCGACCTGCTAGATCAGGCAGAGATAGATCGTGAGGCCGTGTTTGCCGGCCACTTTTCGACGGCGCTTGTCGGGGTCGTCAAAGCGGTGGCCGATCGGGCGCGCGCACACCTGAACGATGCGCGTCAATCATGGTCTGCGGTGCCGAGCGCCCAACGTTCGGTATTGGTGCTCGGGTCGCTCGTAGCGCTCGATTTGCGCCGACTGCAGGCGGTTGGTCACAATCCGTTTGATCCCAACATTGGTACCTTGCCGCTGCGGCGTTTGCTCCGACTGATCGGCGCACGCTTAACCGGGCGCTTTTAGTTCAAGCGATCGATCAGCTCGATGATGCGATCAGCGGTGGATTGCGAATCGGCCAAACGCGCTTCGCGAACTTCGTTTGAAACGCTTCCACTCGTCATCAATATTGGGTAGCGACGGAAAATCGTGCGTTGGTAGGGCACGGAAAACTTACCTGCCCAGGCGGCGATCGCGTCAAGTGAATGAGGCGCTGTGCCGACCAGATCTTTGCGGTGAGTGGGCAGGTCGAGATTGACCTGCAGGATCTCATTGGAATCTTGGACAATATGAACCTCGTTCAAACTGTCCAGCGTTTGATCCAACAACGCTCCGTCGATTGTGCCTTCGAAGTCGCGGTAGACCTTAGGCCACACCGCCATGGGGTGAAGGTGGAACGCGCGAAGAATGTAGTCGGCACCGCCGAGGGGCCAAATCACGATCGATGGCCAGGTAGTGAAATTCTCGCTATCGATGAAACTACTCTTCGTCAGATCGTGAAGGTGATTGCCGATGGATGCGACGAGATTTTCTGCCACGCACGGAGCTGTCATGTTGTCCGCGTCAAGAAACTGTTCGGCGAACGCAGCGAGATAGGTCTCGGCATCAACGCGTATGCCGCTGGTGAGAACGGCCCTCTTGCCCTCGTTCAGGCGGGCGATCATTGATTCAAATGAGCCTTCCGACCAAACACCGTCGCCGGGCAGGAAGACCATAACGGCATCGCGGTCGGCAGCGTCGCGCACTGCTAATTGATGACACCGCGTGAGATCGCGATAGTGGTCGGCGATACGATTGCTTTTGCCGATACCATCGACAACAACGGTGCGCAGTTCGATCGCCGTTGGCAGGTGCTCGCGTAAGGCGGCACTCTCGAGTTCGCGGGCGTCGGCAGAGGTCGTGTAGAGCCATAGGGTTGCCGAGCCCGCATCGGCGAGTGCGGCGAGATTACCCGGCGTGTTCAAACTCGGTAGACAGACCTTGAGGAAAAGTTGCCGATAGAGATCGCCCCACACGGCGACGACGATGTCGAAATGCATGCCCAGCGGCTGACTATTCTGCCGCCAGTCCTGGTTGTGTAAGCCAGGGTTGGAGATCGGCGCGCGCACGCGTCGTGTAGGCTTGTTTTCGTTCAGCCCGCTTGAAACGTTTGGCGAGCGGTGGAAACAAACCAAAATTCGCGTTCATGGGCTGAAAGGTATCGCTTTCGGCGCCGCCGGTAATATGCCTGAGAATCGCGCCGAGCGCGGTTGTTGATGGCGGCGGATCGATGACTTCGTTGCGCCTCTCCGCGGCGGCAAAGCGTCCAGCCAGGAGACCGATTGCTGCGCTTTCGACATAGCCTTCGACGCCCGTGATCTGGCCGGCAAACCGAAGCCTGGGCATAGCCTTGAGCCGCAAACTCGAATCCAACAGTTTGGGGCTGTTGAGGAAGGTGTTGCGGTGAATACCGCCGAGGCGAGCAAAGCGGGCGGCTTCCAATCCCGGGATCGTCGTGAAGATCTGCTTCTGGGCGCGGTGGGCGAGTTTGGTCTGAAAGCCGACGATGTTGTAGAGGGTGGCCAGCGCATTGTCCTGGCGCAATTGGATGACTGCGTGCGGTTTGTCTTGTGGGCTGTGTGGATTGGTGAGACCGACAGGTTTCATCGGTCCGAAACGCAGCGTTTCCCGACCTCGGGCAGCCATCACTTCAACCGGTAAGCAGCCTTCAAAATAAGGCGTGACGGCTTCCCACTCCTTGAATTCGATCTTGTCGGCAGCAATGAGCGCCTCGATAAAGGTCTCGTATTGGTTCCGATCAAGCGGGCAATTGATGTAATCGGCGCCGTCCCCGCCAGGGCCGGACTTTTCGTAGCGGGACTGAAACCACGCTTTATCAAGATCGATTGAGTCGCGATAGACGATCGGCGCAATCGCATCAAAGAATGCCAGCGCGTCCTCACCGGTCAACGATTGGATAACGCTCGCGAGGGCCGGCGACGTAAGCGGGCCGGTCGCGATAACGACCTGATCCCAATCAGACGGTGGTAGGCTTGCGACCTCTTCACGATCGATGGTGACAAGCGGCTCGTTTTCGAGCCGAGACTGGACATCTGCAGAAAAGGCATCGCGATCCACCGCCAGGGCGGAACCGGCAGGAACGCGGTTGGCGTCCGCGACCCGCAAAATCAGCGAACCCGCCCGCCGCATCTCCTCGTGCAGCAGACCGACCGCATTTTTTTCGGCATCATCGGAACGAAACGAATTCGAACACACCAATTCGGCCAGGTTATCGGTCGTATGTGCGTCGGTACTGTGGATCGGACGCATTTCGTGCAATACGACGGGGAGGTTGGCGCGGGCGGCTTGCCAGGCGGCTTCGCATCCAGCCAGACCGCCGCCGATGACGTGGATTGGCCTCATCTCAGCGCTCAATGATGCGACCCCGCTTGATGAGCGTTACTCCGCCGCTGCCTGCGCAGTAACAGCGGCTCGTTTCTTACCGCGCTTCGATTTGCTCGCCTTGGTGGCTGTTTTGGCAGATGTGCTAAGTGGTTTAGACCCGTTCGTATGCTTCGCCCCAAGTTTGGTTTTACTGCCTTTGGAGAGGTCTGCCCTTTTGCGCTTGGCGCGGGCGAAATGGTGCTTGAGAAACTGGCCGGTATAGCTGGCAGCGACCGCCGCGATGTCTTCAGGGGTGCCCTCCGCGACAATTTGGCCGCCGCCATTGCCGCCTTCCGGGCCAAGGTCGAGGATCCAGTCCGCGGTTTTAATCACATCGAGGTTGTGCTCGATCACCACGACCGTGTTGCCCTGATCGACCAGCGCATGCAGGACATCGAGCAGTTTGCGGACGTCGTCGAAGTGCAACCCGGTGGTCGGTTCGTCCAGGAGATACAAAGTTTTGCCGGTCGCTCGCCGTGACAGTTCCTTTGCCAACTTGACTCGTTGCGCTTCGCCACCCGACAGCGTGGTTGCCGGCTGGCCAATGTGGATGTAGCTGAGGCCCACACGCTGCATCGTTACCAGCTTGTCGCGGATTACCGGAACGGCGCTGAAAAAGTCGACTCCTTCCTCTACTGTCATATCAAGAACGTCTGCGATTGATTTGTTTTTAAACAATATTTCCAGTGTTTCTCTATTATAGCGGTGACCCTTGCACACGTCGCACTGCACGTACACATCGGGCAGGAAATGCATTTCGATTTTGATGACGCCATCACCCTGGCAGGCTTCGCAGCGGCCGCCTTTCACGTTGAAGGAGAAACGGCCCGGCTTATATCCACGCGCTCCGGCTTCGGGCAGGCCCGCGAACCAATCGCGGATCGGAGTAAAGGCGCCGGTGTATGTCGCGGGATTCGAACGCGGCGTTCGTCCAATGGGTGACTGATCGATGTCAACGATCTTATCGATAAACTCGAGCCCCCTGATGTCACGGTGAACGCCGGGAGCCGTGCGGGCATTGTTCAGGCGTCGCGCAATGCCGCGATACAGAGTGTCGACGATCAGCGTTGATTTGCCGCTGCCGGACACGCCCGTAATACAGGTGAACGTCCCGAGCGGAATTCGGGCCGTGATATCCTTCAGATTGTGTTCAACCGCGCCGACAATCGTGAGCGCTTGCCCTTTCTTGCCGGACCGCCTCACCATCGGCATCGGCACCTGCGCGGTGCCGACCAAGTACTGGCCGGTCAGGCTCTCGGCGCTGGCGGCAATGACACCGGGGGGGCCTTCGGCGACCACATGGCCACCGTGAATTCCGGCGCCGGGACCCATATCGATGACGTGATCGGCGCTCTCGATCGCCTCTTCGTCGTGTTCGACCACGAGGACCGAATTGCCGAGATCGCGGAGGTTTTTCAGGGTTTCGAGCAGTCTGGCATTGTCGCGTTGGTGCAGTCCGATCGATGGCTCGTCAAGAACGTAAAGCACCCCGGTCAACCCTGATCCGATTTGCGATGCCAGGCGAATGCGCTGACTTTCACCGCCCGATAACGTGCCGGCGTTGCGCGAGAGCGTGAGATATTCCAGGCCGACGTTAACCAGGAAGCCGAGCCGGTTCTGCAACTCGCGGAGAATGCGCTGGGCGATCTCGCGTTGCTTGCTCGTGAGAGCGGCGTCCAACCCGTTGCACCACTGTGCCGCTACGTCGATCGACATCTCCGCCACCTGTCCGGCGTGGAGCTCGTCGATCTTGACCGATAGCGCCTCTGGTTTGAGCCGATAGCCGTGGCAGGACTCGCACACCGTGGTTGCCTGATAGCGTCCGAGTTCCTCGCGAATCCAATCGGAATCAGTTTCCTTCCATCGCCGCTGCATATTCGGCACGACGCCCTCGAAGGCGCGCTGGGTTGTGTAGCTGCGATCGCCATCATCGTAGGTGAGGGGCACGCGCTCGTCGTTGGAGCCTTGCAACACGACGTCTTGCGCTGTTTGGGGCAAGTCCTTGAAAGGCACCGTCATGCTGAATTTGTAGTGTTTGGCGAGGCTCGCCAGCGTCTGGGTGTAGTAGGGCGAAGAGGAATTGGCCCAGGGTGCGATCGCCCCGTCATATAGCGACAGCGTCCGGTTGGGGACCACCAGATCGGCGTCGAAGTAGAGCCGGGTTCCGAGACCGTCACAAGACGGACACGCCCCGAAGGGATTGTTAAAGGAGAACAACCGCGGTTCAATCTCTTCTATCGTGAAGCCCGACACCGGGCACGCGAACTTGGTCGAGAACAGGGTCCGCTCGCCACTGTCGGCATCCTCGGCGATCGCCACGCCGTCTGCCGCAGCAAGTGCGGTCTCCAAGCTATCCGCGAGGCGACTGGCAATATCCGGTCCGACAACGACGCGATCGACGACAACTTCGATTGTGTGTTTGCGTTTTTTATCGAGCGCCGGCGCATCCTCGATCTCGTAGAGTTCGCCATCGATCTTGATGCGTTGAAAGCCGCGTTTCAAAAGTTGGGCCAGTTCCTTGCGGTATTCGCCTTTGCGCCCGCGTACGATTGGGGCCAGCAGATAAAGCCGTGTTTTCATCGGCATGGCCATCACGATATCGACCATCTGGGAGACGGTTTGGCTCTCGATGGGCAACCCGGTTGCCGGCGAATATGGCACGCCGACGCGTGCGAACAGCAGCCGCAGGTAGTCGTAAATCTCGGTTACCGTGCCGACCGTCGAGCGTGGGTTGCGCGACGTCGTTTTCTGCTCGATCGAGATCGCAGGGGAGAGCCCCTCGATGACCTCGACATCGGGTTTTTGCATCAGTTCAAGGAACTGCCGGGCGTAGGCCGAAAGACTTTCGACGTAGCGCCGCTGTCCTTCGGCATAAATAGTATCGAACGCGAGCGAGGATTTACCGGAGCCGGAGAGGCCCGTGATCACGACCAATTGGTCGCGCGGGATCTCGATATCGATGCCTTTGAGGTTATGCTCGCGGGCACCACGGATGGTAATTGACTTGGTCATTGGGCCGGTTATCGGGGTTCAGCTTACCGGTAGCGGGGCGAGATCCATTGTGCGTAAGATAGCTCAAACATCAATAGGCGAGGACAATCCATGGCGGGCAGCGTCAACAAGGTGATCCTGGTAGGTAATTTGGGGCGTGACCCCGAAGTTCGCCAGATGCAAGACGGCAATCCGGTGGTCAATTTATCGCTTGCTACCTCGGAAAATTGGAAGGATCGCTCGACCGGCGAACGCCGTGAACGAACAGAATGGCACCGGGTGGTGATCTTCAACGAGAACCTCGCCCGCGTCGCCGAGCAATATCTGCGCAAAGGCTCAAAAATATATGTCGAGGGTACCCTGCAGACCCGCAAATGGCAGGACCAATCCGGCCAGGACAAATACACCACCGAAGTCGTTCTTGGCCGGTTCCGCGGTGAGCTAACGATGCTCGATCCGTTCTAAAGAGCCTATTACTGAAAATGTAAAGCCTGTGGGGTTAACGCCCTGCGGGCTTTACTTTTTTGGCGATTCTTACTATTGACAATTTTGAGCCCGCGAATCGAGGTTAGCGGGAACAACACATGAGCGTAAACTTTGATGGCCGAGACGGTCCGACGAATCAAGCTTCCCGACGGCGAGACGCTTCCCGCCTTGGTCGAGTCCGGCGCGGCGCCCGCGCCCGAGCCGATACGGTACGCGATCTCCATCCTACGAAATGCCGGCCGGGCCGAGAACACGATCGAGGCGCACATGCGCGCGATCGCGGCGGCCCGCACCTGGGCGCGGTCGAACGGGCTCTCCCTCGAGGCGCGCATGACCACGGGCGCCGGTCTGGAGCTGCGGGAGATCGAAGGGCTTTCCCATGCGCTGAAGGCCGCTCGGGTTCCGGACCGGACGGCGCGCCCGCTCAAGGCCAATGTCGTGCCGCTTTCCCGACCGGGCAAAGAAGTTCATCGACGCCCTGCCCACGACCGCAATGAGGTGCTGGACCCCCAGACCGGAGCCAACCGAGTGCGGTTCGCCGCCGCCTATCTCGACTGGCTTGCGAGCCACAGCCGCGCCGCCGGTCCGGGGCACCTCCTTCGCGACACCGTCAAGGCTCTGGCCGCCCGGGCGAAGGCTGGGACGCGCCAACCCTCCGAGCCCAGGAAGGGCCTGTCGCCGGAACAGCGCGACCGGCTCTTCGCCGTCATCGATCCGTCCTCGCCGGACAATCCGTTCCGGAGCGAGGTGGTGCGCTATCGCAACCTTGCCGTGGTTGCCTGCCTCGACCAATCGGGCATGCGCAGGGGTGAACTCTCCGGTCTGAAAATCCCGGACATCGACTTCGGCAAGCTGACGATCACGATCCATCGGCGCCCTCCTGACCCCCGGGATCCGCGCCAGGAGAAGCCGAAGACCAAGACCGGCGCGCGGCCGGTGCCGATCAGGCCGGAGCTGGCGGACATCCTGTTCGCCTACCTCTCGGTCTGGCGGCGGGCCGAACCCGCTGCCCGGATGCACGGCTATGTCTTCGTCTCGCACGGCGGGCGCAGGCCGGGGGCGCCGTTGAGTCCGAGAAGCGTCGGCAAGATCTTCGATTCCCTCGAACTCGTTCTCGGCTTCCGTCTCCATCCTCACATGCTGCGCCACACCTGGAACGACAGGTTCTCGGCCGCGATCGACGGCAAGGCGGAGCGTGGCGATCACACCCCCGAGGCGAGCGAGGAGCGCATCCGCAACTTCCTGATGGGATGGAGCCCGGGTTCGAAGATGGCGGAGATCTACACGCGCCGCCACGTCGAACGCGCGGCCGAGGCCGCCCTGAGTGGCATGCACGAGGGATTGTTCGAGGGTGAGTAGCCCGGGTGGACTTCGGCCTATCGAGGCTCCCCGAGAGCGCGATATCCATGCCAGCTTCGATCCTGTCGACGACGTCTGGAAGATCGTGCTGGAGAAGGGCGTCACCCACATCTCCTTCCGGCCGATACGGGATCATTGGGGCGATGAGCACGCCGGCAACGCCAAGCGGGCCGCGCTGGCCTATATGGAAGACCGCTCCCCCGACACCGTGAAGGGGGGTGTCTATGCCCTCGCGAGAATGGCGCGCCACGTCCCGATCACCGCTGCCATCTCCGCGGCGTCTCTGATGGACTACCGTTCCCAGCTGGCTCGCGAGGACCTGCACTATCTGGGCCACCTCGCGGCGTTCCTGAAGTTCTGGGTCGCGCGCGGCCATCCCGGGGTCGCGCGCGACGTGCTGCAGTTCTTCAACAGCCTCAAGATCCCTGGCAACGTCAAGGGCGCCGCCGTCCGCACGCACCACCCCACGAAGGGTCCCTTCACGGATCTGGAGCTTCAGGGCATCATCCTGGCGGCTCGCGAGGCGCATCGCGAGGGCCGCGTGAGCAGGCAGGACTTCGCAATCCTTCTCGCGCTGACCGCGACAGGCTCCCGGCCCGGCCAGCTGTCGATGCTGGCTTGCGGCGATCTGGTTCCGCCGGCACCCGGATCGTCCGCATCTCGTCTCCTGGTGCCGTCTCTCAAGAAGAGGACCAGAAAGCGTCTCACGCGCGAACGCGTCATCCCCCGCGAGCTTGCCGCTCTGCTGAAGAAACTCGCCGAAGAGCGATCTCGCGACGAGCGCTTCCAAGCCCTTCCGGTCGACCGGCGTCCGATCTTTGCCGTCGAGGCGCCCGCCTTCGCATCGCTCGCGGAGGCACACATCGGTAGGGACGGTGTCAGCGGCGCTCTGAAGCGCATCCAGAGCGCGCTCGACCTGCGGTCGGCGCGCACCGGCGCTCCGATAAATCTGGCGCCCCGGCGGTTCCGAAGCACGCTCGGGACCCGGGCCGCCGATGCGGGACACCCTCCTGTCTTGATCGCTCACCTGCTCGATCATACCGACCTTCAGCATGTCGGTGTCTACGTCGAATCGCGGCCTTCCATCGTCGACCGCATGGACGCCGCGCTTCACGACAGGGTCGAACCGCTGGCCGGGCTGTTCACGGGCGCCGTCGTAGCGGACGAAACCAAATCCGGTGTCGCAAAAGCGCCGTCGCGACGCATCGCCGCCGCGGTTGGCAGCGGTGTGGGCACCTGCGCGGGTCCGCGCGGCTGCGTCCGGCTGGCGCCGCTCGCATGTTACACCTGCGCCGCGTTCCGTCCCTGGCGTGACGCGCCTCACGACGATCTGCTGCGGTCCCTGATCGAAGAACGCAGCACGCTTCTGGCGGACGGTATCTCCCCCCAGGTGGCCGGCGCCAACGACGCGACCATCATGGCCGTCGCGGAGGTCGCCGATCGCTGCCGCGCGATGCGGACGGGGACCGCCCATGGGTGAGCTTGCGCTCTTCCAGCCGCGCGAGGCGCTGGACGCCGAAACGAGGCTTGCCGACTTTATCCGCCATGCGCGCGACGACCTCACGGTCTTCGGCGCCGAGCTCGACTGGGATGCGCCGACCTGGCAACTCCACGGTGTTGCCAGGGTGTCGGGCCGCAGTAAGAGCGTGCTTCGCGTGTACTGGGGCCATCCCCTGAAGAGGGCCCCCAAAGCGATCGGGGACTACGCACCGCTCGATACCCGCAACGTCGACTTCTTCAAGGCCTACCTGCGCTACAGGTACGGGCTTGCCCCACAGATGAACCCTGTCTTGATGCTCTCGGCGATACGGCATCTCGACAAGGCCCTCGCCCAGGCCGGCAAGCCGGCTACCGACGCGCGGGCCGACGACTTCTACGCTGCCGCCGCAGCCTGCCGGTCCCGCTACAGCCCTCAAACCGCATATCGCGTCGGACGCCAGCTCGAAGCGATCGCGGGCTTCCTCGACGATCACCGCCTCGTCGCGCGACCTCTCGTCTGGACCAACCCCATCAGGCGGCCGGCGAGCTTCGATCGCATCGGGGTCGGGCCTAAGCGGACCCGGGCCCGGAAACTTCCCTCGGAACGCGCGATCGCCGCACTTGGCGATGCGTACCGCCGCGCCCGGCATCCGATGGACGTGATCGCCGTCTCTGCCTATGCCCTCCTCCTCGCCACGCACAGCCGCATCTCCGAGCTTCACCGGATCGACGCCTACGGTTGCGAAGTGGAGGTCATCGAGCACGGCGAGCAGCGCTACGGCCTGCGCTGGTATCCGTCGAAGGGCGGGGTACCCGAGACGCGCTGGCTCCCGAGCGCTTTGGTGCCGCTGGCGAGAGACGCGCTGAAGCGCATCCGCGACCTCACCGAGCCCGCCCGCGCACTTGCGCGCAGGTACATGGCCGGCGAGGAGATCCTCCCGGCCGACGATCCGGACGATCCTCTTGCCCGCGCCGGCTACATCAGCATGAAGACTCTCGGCACCGTCACGAAACCCGGCCCCGCGATTGCCGAACTTCGCAAGAACGGGGTCGATCTTCGCTCGGTTCTGGCAAGAGACCTGGGCGTTCCAGTCTCCACAATCGCCAGGCTTTACCTCCGTGCGCCGATCGAGGCGGCCTTCCGGTCAGAACTTCCGGAAGGGTTCCCGCTGGCCGATCCGAAATCCGGTCTGGGATACGACCGCGCGCTGCTCGTGCGCACCGCCGACGTGGGCCGGCAACCGAGCTGCATCTTCTGGCGACTGTCGTGTATCCCGTCCGACGCGATCGAGCACACCATGAACGGGAAAGGCGATAGAGCTGGCTTGTTCGCACGTCTCGGGCTGGTGGACGACGATGGCGAGACCGTCCGCATCACGCCTCACCAGCTGCGGCATTACATGACCACGCTCGCGAACGAGGGCAACCTGTCGCAGCTCGACATCGCGAGGTGGGCAGGCCGGAAGGACGTCCGGCACAACGCATTCTACGACCACGAAACCGCCGATTCCCTCGTCTCGAAGGCGCGCGCTCTCGGCGGAGAGATGTTCGGCAGCCCGATAACGGCTACCCCTCAGCGGCCGGTGACACCGCGGCAGCTGATGGAGGGCAATCTTGCCGGGGTGCATCTGACGCGTTACGGCGCCTGCCTGCACGACTTCGCGATGTCGCCCTGCCCGATGTACCGGGACTGCCTGAACTGCGTCGAGCACGCCTGTGTAAAGGGAGACGAGCGCGCCGAGCGAGCCCTGCGCGATCGCCTTGCCGTCATGGAGAGGGCGGTCGCAGCCGCCGAGGAGGCCGCCGCCATCGGCGAAGGCAACTCGGAGATATGGCTCTCCCGCAAGAGGACCGAGCTTGCGCGCCTGCGCGAGCTCGTCGCCCTGATCGACGACGCGACGATCGCGCCGGGCGCCGTTCTGAGGCTCGACGACGCGGCACGCTACGCGATCGGCGGCGACGGAGCCGAGCCGGCGAAACCCTTGTCCGGTCCCGGCCCGGCTCCCGATCCTTCCTTACAGCCAGGGAAACAGTGACATGGCCCGGCATCTCAGCGAGACCCACATCGAAACACTCGCCAGGGCCATCGGCACTCTCGAGGTGGCCACATGGGACGCGGTCGTGAGGCTGGCGCGACAGCGGCTCGGTCACGCCTACTCGCGCCAGGCGCTGTCCCGGCATGAACGGATAAGGACCGCGTTCGCGGCTCGCAAGGAGCAGCTCAGGGACAGGCACGCCGGGCGGCGGCCGCGACCGAAGACCGACACCGAAGCGGCTCTCTTCGCGCGCATCGACTCCCTGGAAGCCGACCTCTCCCGGCTTCGCGCCGAGAACGAGTCGATGATGACCCGGTTCGCCATCTGGGCCTACAACACGCATGTGCTCGGCATTCCCGACCACCGGCTGGATGTTCCGCTTCAGCCGGTCGACCGCGATTACAGCGAGCGCGACGCATGAGCGGGGGCAGCGGCGCCCAACGCGGCCGTCAGGCGGTGCTGCGTCTGCGCCGGGAGATCGACGCCCGCGAGACGGCCGGCGAAACCTTGCCGATGAACGGCCGGGCGCTTCATCTGGCGAAGATCTGCCAGCTGGTCGGGGTCGGCCGGTCGACGGTGACGCAGAACCCGTCCTTCCGCGCCATGCTCATGGACTACGCCAGCCGGAAGGACGTGGCCTTCTCCGCCAGGGGCGCGGCGCCATCCATGCACGACCGCCAGGCCACGGGGGCCGCCGTGACGCTGGCCGACGCCGGCGAAGAGGCCATGGTACCGGCGTCGCGCCTGCGCGAGGAACAGCGTCGGAGCGCGGCCGCGGAGCGCCGTGTCAGCGAGCTCGTCGCCAGAAACGCGGCACTCATCGCCCGCCTGAGGCGCTACGAGGCGACCGAGCAGACCCTGATCGCGGCCGGCCGGCGCTACAGGCCCAGGCCGCCGGAGAAAGACAACGCCGGCCCCGAGCAGGGCCGCTTCGAGCTCGACGAGACACCCGAATGAGCCGGCCGGGCGCAGCCGCCCGTGCCGGCACCGAAACCCCGATGCCGCGGACCCTCGGTGCGCTCGAGACCTACCTCGCCGAGGACCGGGACTTCCGCGGTATCGGCCCCGCGAAGGCCGCCGCCCTCACGGCCGCCTTCGGCGACGGACTCCATGCCGCGCTCGATTGCAAACATCCCGAGGTCATCGCGATCCTCGGCGACGAAACCGCCACCAACGCCTTCGCGACATACGATCTCAAAAGCCCCGAGATCGAGCTTCTCGACTGGCTGGAGAGCCGGGGGGTCGTATCCGTTGTGGGAACGCGCACCGCAATCCGAATCGCCCGGTGCTGGGGCCATGACGGCGTCGACGCCGTGAAGGACAATCCCTACCTCCTTGCGAGCTTCCTGCCCTGGGCTGTGACCGACAGCGTATGCCGCGCTCTCGGTGTCGCGCCCGACGACCCTCGCCGCGCCGTCGCCGCGGTCGAAGCCACCCTCTACCGCCGCCTCGACCGGAACCACACATGGACCTCGCGCGCCTCGGCCGAGGCCGGGGCCGAGAAGCTCCTCGCCGGCGTGGCGGCTCCGGACGGCGGCCCCGCCGGACGCTGGGCCGTCGAAGCCGCGATCCAAGCCGGCGGCGCCGAGCCCTTCGAGGACGGCATCCAACCGATGGGCGCGGCCGCGATGGAGGCCTTCCTTGCGGAGGAGCTCGCGCGCTTCGCGGCGCAGGCTCCGGTATCGGACCTGGCGATGCCGCCTCTTGCCGACGAGCAAATCGAGCGGGCACTTGCCGAATATGAACGCAGTCAGCCACACCGCCTCACCGGCGCGCAGAAGACAGCCATCGCGCTCCCGTTCCGGCGTCGGCTGACGGTCCTCGGCGGTTATGCCGGCTCCGGGAAGACGATGTCGCTGCGCGGAATCTGCGAGCTCGCGGAGACCTTCGGCCGGGACACCATGCTGATCGCGCTCTCCGGACGCGCGGCGCAGCGCATGGCCCAATCGACGGGCCGGCCCGCAATGACCATCGCCCGCTTCCTCAAGGAGACCTCCGGTGACGCGGCCGTGCGCCTCCACGCGGGCGCCATCCTCATTATCGACGAGGCGTCCATGGTCGACCTTCCCCTGCTCTGGCAGGTGGTCAGACGCCTCGCAGATGCGTCCCTGGTCCTGGTCGGCGATCCCGCGCAGCTTCCGCCGATCGGCTTCGGCCTCACCTTCCACGTGCTCATCGAGCATCCCACCATCCAGAAGACCATCCTCGACCGGGTGATGCGCCAATCGGCCGAGACCGGGATACCGCCTGTAGCCGAGGCCATTCGAAACGGCCGCTGCCCGCAGCTCGGTCCCTTCACCGGCCTCGCGCCGGGCGTGACGTTCATCGACGCCGGCCCGGAAGAGGCGTTCGACCTCATCTTCGACGTCGGTGCGCGGCTCGCGAAGGACGGGTTGCGCCGCGGCGACGCCCAGATCATCGCGCCGGTCAACGCGGGGCCGGCGGGAATCCTCGCCATCAATCGACGATTCCACGAACTGCGGATGCAGGCCGGCGACGGTGCTTCCCGGCTCGTTCCCGGACGCGCCGACATCGCCGAAGGCGACCCCGTCATCTGGACCCGCAACGACTACGAGCGCGACCTCATGAACGGCTCGACGGGGCGAATCGTGGAAGTCCACAAGGACTATGCAATCGCAGTCCTCGACGGCCGGGAGCACCGGCTGAGTGCCGCCGACAGCAACCTCATCGAGCTCGCCTACGCCATCTCCGTGCACAAGGCCCAGGGCTCGCAGTGGCCACTGGTGATCGTGCCGGTCTACCGTTCCCGGATCCTCGACCGCACTCTCGTCTACACCGCGGCTACCCGGGCGTCCGAGCAGGTCGTCTTCGTCGGCGATCGAGGCGTCTTCGCCACCGCCGTGGAGATGCCTCCAACGAACCTGACGCGCGACGTCACCCTGGCGTCGCGGTTGCGATCGTTGACGGAATGACTTCCCATCCGCCCCGCGCCCACTGCGGCTCCAACGCTGCTTCGCAGACGGCCCGCCGCCGACCACTGCTGCGCAGCCGGCCTGCCGCTGTCCGCTCCTGACCTCGCCCTCTCCGAACTCCGGTCGAGGCCCCACTTGCTCGACCTCCATCCAGCACACGGGAGGAGGCGCTCAACACGTGGCATGCCGCCTCGCCGCGCGCTTCTATCGCCACCACAAGCACCGAGGCCGTATGGCGTTCAGCCAATGGCTGGAAGCCTGCTTACAGCCATGACAGCCATGCGTCGCGCGGTCGGCGCCGTGTCACCCGAAGGGCCGTAGCGCAGCGGAGGAGCCGCGTAGCGGCTTGACCCGGCGCCGGCCTCGCGACACCCGGGCTCATGACCTTCAGCCCATCGTCCGATCAGGTCCATCCGGCTGCGGGCGCGAGCCCTACCGCCTCACCGATCGCATGAGTCTGACCGAGCCGTCCAGGCAACCCTCCTCCGTGCTTCCCGTTCCCTCCCTCGAGCGAGAGCGCAGCAAGCGCCGGGCGAACGCCCGGTGACGGAGAGGGAGACGGTCTTCCTCGGGTCGCCGGGCGCGACAACCCCAGAGGAGGGCTCGCCCATGTTCGACTCCGACTTCGACCCCGTGACGCCGGCCGGCAGCGGCCTGCTTGCCGACCTCGGCCTCGACACCCACTCCGTCCGCGACGCGCTCGCCGACGACCGGGCCCGGCGCTGTCCCGACCGCGAGGCCCCGCCGGACGAGAGGTAAAGCGAAGCGAGTGAAAAGTGAACGGAGGGGGACGGGGAGAGAGCTTCCCGGCTCCCGCACGTTCGCCAACCCATCGTCATCATCCAGACCCTGAAGGAGCATCGCAATGAGCTTCGGACTGAACCGCGTGGAACTCATCGGCCGCCTCGGCGCCGACGTCACTGTCAACCACCTGACCAGCGGGGGGCGCGTTGCGAACCTCAGCGTCGCCACCGACGAATCCTACATCAACGCGAAGACCGGCGAGCGGGTCGACAAGACCGAATGGCACCGCATCGTCACCTTCCAGGACGGGCTCATCTCGATGTTCGAAAAGCACGCGCGGAAGGGCCGGCTGGTCTACATCGACGGCAAGCTGCAGACCCGGCGCTGGTCGAAGCCCGGCGAGGACGGCGACCGCTTCTCGACCGAGATCCTGCTGGTCCCGGGCGGACGCGTTCAGTTCCTGGACCGCCCGAACGGCAGTGGTACCGGCGCGCAGGACGAACAGCACGCGCCGGGCTCCGCGGACGCCGTGCCCTCGGCAGACGCCGGCAACGCGTCAGACCTGCCGTTCTGAAGGACGGCCGCCATCCTCGACTCCGGACTGGGCCGGCGCTTCGCGCGTCGGCCCTTCCTTCCCGGCTCGCCGACGGGTCCGCGGCGTCTCAACGACTCGTGACAGCAGTCGCCGGTGCCGGCCGCGAAAATGTAAAGATCGCCCTTCCGACGGAGCATTCTCCACCGCAATCTTTACACAGCATCCCGCCAACGAGATGCCTGAGCGACAGAAACTCGCGATGAATCAATCCATTCACTCAAACATTACACAGCCCAAGGGCCCATAACCGTTCTAGACCAAGACATCGTTTCCTCCTCCCTCCCACCTGGCCGGCACTTCGGTGCCGGCCTTTTTTCTTGCTGCCGATCCGGAGCGAGCCCGTCGGACGCCGCGCCGCGCGCTCGGGCCGCTCGTCCTCCGGCGCCGGCAGGAGCCGGAGGCCGGCCGGTATCGGGTTTCGTTCCCGCACGGAGGAAGCCGATGTCCCGCATGCCGTCCCGCCGCCGTCGTCCCGCCGCCGGCCATCGCCGCCGCGCTCGGCGCGGCCTGCAGGCCGAAGCCGTCTGCCGGCGCTACCTGCCGCACGGCCGCAAGCAGGGCCGCTACTGGGTCGCGGGCGATCTCGACGGCGCCCGCGGGCGCTCGCTCTTCGTCCGCCTCCACGGTCCCGGCGTCCCCGGCAAATGGACCGACGGCGCGACGGGCGAGCACGGCGACCTGCTCGACCTCATCCGCCACCGCACCCGGCGCAACGACGCTGCGCGCGGCGCTCGACGAGGCGCGCGCCTTCCTCGCCCTGCCGGTTCCGCCGGCCACGGGCAGCGGGGCCGACTACGACGCCACCGAAGCGGCGCGCCGCCTGTGGCGGCAGTGCCGCGCGATCGACGGCACCCACGCCGAAGCCTATCTCCACGCGCGCGGCCTCGTCGCGCTGCCGCTTCGCGCGCTGCGCTTCCATCCCGAGCTTCGCTATCGCGAAGGCTCGACCGTGCGCCGGTTCCCGGCGCTGGTCGCCGCCGTCACCGGCAATGACGGCGCCGTCCTCGGCGTGCAGCGCACCTGGCTCGATCCGCGCCGGCCCGCCAAGGCGGGCGTCGCGACGCCTCGCAAGGCGCTCGGCCGGATCTTCGGCATGCGCCGTCCGAGATTCGGGCCGTCCCGCCGACGGCCTCGCTTCGCTCGTCGTCGGCGAGGGCATCGAGACCGTGCTCTCGCTCGTCACCGCCGTACCGGAGATCGGCGCCGCGGCAGCGCTCTCCGCCGGCAGCCTCGGCGTCTTCGCGCCGCCGCCCGGCGTCGCGCGCATCGTCATCGCCCGGGACAACGATCCGGACGGCGCACTCGCGCGCCGAACGCCTCGCCCGGCGCTGCGCGCGGGCGGGCGTCGCCGCCACCGTCATCGTCCCCGTCGGCAACGACTTCAACGACGACCTCGTGTCGCTCGGCGCGCCGGCGCTCCGCGCGCCCGGCTCGCGCCGCTCCTCCGCTTCGCGGGGAGGAAGAGAGGAGCGGATCGTGCGGGCAAGGCCACCCGGAGAGAGGAGAGAGTCCATGGACGCCATCATCAATCTGAAACACGAGCCGAAGCTCCGCGAGGCGTTCGAATACGCGCACATGCACAACAACACCGTGCTGATCGACCGCCGCACGAAATGGGGCAACCCGTTCAGGGTAAGCGTAGACGGCTCGCGCGAAGAAGTGATCGCGCGCTACCGCGCCGATCTCTGGCGGCGCATCCGCGCCGGCGAGATCCCACTCGCCGAGATCGCGGACCTCGACGGCTGCTGGCTTGCCTGCTGGTGCTCCCTTCACCACTGCCCTGCCATGGACATGTGCTGGCACGCGCCGCCGCGTGGGCCGCGGAGGTTCTGCGGACTCGCGCGGAGACTCAAACGCAACACCGAGCGGGGGGCCGCCATGACCGGCATCGCCTTCGGGCGCATGACGCGCGAGGAATCGCGCATCTATTCCGGCGGAGACCTTGTCGGCGAGGTCTATCGCCAGGACGACATCCTGAAGCCGGGACCGCACTACTGCATGATCGGGCTCGATGACGACTGGCGCGGGCCGGTGCGGGTGCACGAGCGTTCGCGCATCCGCGAAGTGACGGAGTGTCTCGTCAGCACGCATCCGTCGTGGGATTGACGATGGCCCGCGTGGAATTCATTCGCCTGGGCAATCGGCAGCGCGGTGTCTGTCGCGGCGGAAGTCGGGCGATGCCTTCGGCCCGGGCTCTCCGTTCCAATCTCCGCTTCGCTGCGATTTCCTCTGCGATCCTATCGCCTTGCCGGGAACACGGCACGGGCAGTGCATCCATTGCGACGCAAATGCTTTGCGGAACCGACAGAGGAGGGCGGTGCGTGTGGCAAACAATACTCACTCCGAGGTGATGGATCATTGTGCCACACGTGCTCACTGCGCCAACCCCGCCTCCGGCGGGGTCCTCCACTCCGCTCCGCTCCGTTGCGGCCGGGACTCGGAATGAAACGGCGCTGAAGCGCCTAGGCCCGGCGCGCCGCGCGACCGTGGCTCAGTCGCTACGCTCCCTGCGCCCGCACCACTCGCGCACCGCACCGGGCCATTCATTCCGGCCCCGGTGGCTTCGCTGCGCGCGCGTGTCCCAAAGAACCATCACATCGGGGCAGACGCTCCGAACGGTGCAACTCAAGATCGGGAGATCATCATGAACATCATCGACAACATCGAACACAGCGAAGCGCAGTCGGTCACTCAGACGGTCTGCGAGAATGCAGCCCTCTACGGTGCCGCGCCCGAGCGCGACGAGTTCGACACAAGGGACGTCTGGGACGCCGACGACGCCATCGACGCGGTCCACGAAGCCTTCCGCATCCTCGCCCAGGGCGTCGGCCCGGACGGCACGCAACTCAGCGACGAACGCGAGAGCCTGCTTTGGGGCTTCGTCAACATGCTCGACAGCCAGACCCAGCGCCTCGATAGGGCCGCCGACAAGCTGATGCCGGACCTGCGCGACCTCCAGCGCGAGCAGGACGGAACCGAGATCAAGTCGCGCGAGCTGGAGCTGGTCACCGACCGGGCGCAGAACCTCGGCAACCGGCGCGACGCCTTCGAGCAGATGCGCGACACAGCCGCCGACGCATACCAGGTCGAGACCGGCAGCATGTGGCGGCCACGGCGCGGATCGCACACCTCGCAGACCGGCAAGCTGACCTCGGCAGCGATCGACGCCCGCGACTTCCAGCGCGCCCGCAAGGATCGCAAGACCATGGCGCATCTGCCGCACGGAACGCTGGTCGCCATCGCCGGCGGCAGGGACATCGCGAACCCGGCAGCCGTCATCGAGCGGCTCGACAAGACCCGCGCCAAGTACGCCGACATCGTCCTCGTGCATGGCGGCGGCCCCGGCGTCGAGAAGATCGCGGCGAGCTGGGCCGAGCGCAACGGCGTCCACCAGATCGTCTGCCAGCCTAACACTATTACGTCAAGAGATGACAGAAGTGCGCTGGAAATGTCAGAAGTACGATAAAACAATAAGTTAAAAGGAATTCTATCGCCTACTTCATAGTCAGGAGGTGACTGGAGTGCGCTGGAGTTGAATTTCTGGTGTTGTCCCCAGTGTTGCCTTCCCGTGCACCATGCCCCATAATCCAGCCATGAACCATACCACCGGAAAACGCCTCGCTCTGGTCAAAACCCCTCTGACCAAACGAACCATCGACGCCCTTGAGCCCACAGGCAAAGCCTGGATTGCTTGGGACGACAGGCTGACCGGTTTCGGCGTTCGCGTCTATCCGTCGGGCCACAAGTCCTTCATCGTCAACTACCGCACAGGCGACGGTGGCAGGAAGGCCCCCAACAAGCGCATCGTCCTCGGACGCTGCGACAGGCTGGCGCCCGAGCGCGCCCGGCGCATGGCGCATCAGGTCCTGGGCAAGGTCGCCAGCGGCGGCGATCCGGCGGACGAACGCGCCGAGGCGCGCGGCATCCCCGTCCTCCGCAAAGCCTTCGAGGAATACATAGCGGCCAATCCAAACCGGACGATGCGGACCGATAAAGGCTATCGAGAGTTGGTCGAGCTCCATCTCCGCGACTGGCTTAGCCGTCCCCTCGACGCCATCACCCGGCGCGACGTCGAGGCCCGGTTCAACCACCTCACCGCGTATCACGGCTGGTCGCAGGCCAACGCGACGATCGCACTCCTGCGCTGGATCTACCGCCGGCCCTGCGTCGATCTGGAAGGCTTGCGCAACCCGGTCGATCTGTGGCTCGCCGCCGGTGGCAAGTTCCATCGCAGGAGACGGCGGAAGATTTCATCGCCGGCTGAGGTTCTGCCGCTCTGGCGGGCGGGTATTCAGGCGGTGGTCGTCTCGCCGGTGGCGCGGGACGCCTTCTGGTACGGGTTCATCACGGGCATGCGCCTCAACGAGGTGCTGGCGCTGCGCTGGGAGCGAGTGGACAGGGAGGCGCAGGTCTTCCGGGTCGAGGAGACCAAGACCGGCGTGCCGCTGGAATTGCCCATCACCCGGCAACTGTCCACCGTTCTCGAGCGCCGGTGGGAGGAGAGCGGCGCCCTACCGGAGGGCTGGGTGTTTCCCTCATCGGCCAGCGGCTCGGGCCGTCTCAGCGATCTGGCGCAACACTACAAGGGGATCGGCGAGGCCTGCGGCACGCGGTTCTGGTATCACGGTTTGCGCAATGCCTTCATCACCGTCGCCGAACGCGACTTGATGCTGCCGGCGTCGTTGACCAAGCGGCTGGTGAACCACGCCCGGCCCAACGACGTCACCGAAGGGTACGCCGCCGACTGGACCATCGGGCAACTGCGCGAGCCAGCCCAACGCATCGCCGACCGCATCCAGCAATTGATGAAGGGGGGCGATGCCGCGCCGCCGACCCACGGGTAACCTGCGGCCATCGGCGTATAGGCTATTATTCGTCGCGCAAGTTTGACCCCCCAGAATCAAGAAAACTCAATAGGTTAGCACGCCGATCGGCGTCGAACCTGCATGCCGAATAACACCGATCGGCGTCGAACCCTTGAGCCGATCAACACACGAGGGATGGTTCCGGTGCTCCGTCGGCGAAAAACCTCCCGGATAAGAGTTGGGTATGCGCACAAGCGCGACCGATGCGAAAAGCGTTCCGACCTGGCTACAAGGCAAACCAACCGTCAATCCGACCAACCCGGAAAGCGAGTTCGCCATGCAGTAAACCCAACCAACTTCTCCGCTTGACTGCGTCTGCCCTCATAAGAGTCCGAGCTTGGCCGGGAGGCGGGCGGCGGATGGACACTCGAGAGAGCGCCCCCGCCGTTCGCAACCACGGACCCACGGGAGACGGCACAAATGCAGATGGCCACAATACTTCGCCGCAGCACGCGCACTTTCCTCACACACTTATTCGGCCCGGGCCTCGATGACGACCGCTACGTGATTGAGCGGTTCCAGTCGAAGGCCGACGGCGAGATCCGCCCCCGCCCCCGCAACGGGGCGTCGAAGAAGGGCCGGGGCAAGGCTTCCCGCGAGATCGTCTCCCTGAGCACCGTCCAGCGGATGAGGCCCGAGCGAGACGAAATCATCATCTGCACGGGCGTCAACCGCACCACCCTCGGCGTTCAATATTGGGGGGATCGAGCGGTGGGCTTGTTCGTAAACGCGAAGTATCGCTGACCCGCGGTCGCCGGGGACATCCGGCCGCGCCTCGCCGGCCGGACGTCCTTCGCCGGGACTACAACCGCGGAAAGGAGAAACATGCCCTACAAGGATCCCGAAAAAGAACGTACATGCGGGCGGCGGCGTTATGAACGCATTACCGCCGAGCGGATCGCCCGCGGCATGTGTCCGAGGTGCGGGAAGGCGAAGCCCGCGCCCGATCGCACTTTGTGCCGGCACTGCGGCGAAAAGCGTCGCAAGGCCGAGCGCGCAAGATGCGCCAGGGCCAAGGCGGCCGGTATTCTTTACGGCGGCAGAGACCCGGAACGGTGCCGCGAGTTTGCGCGCGACAGGAGCAGGCGGCGCGATCGGGCACGGCGGGACGCTCGCACGTGCACGCGCTGCGGCACACATCCACCCGTTGAAGGGGGCACGGTGTGCGAACCGTGCCACGTGGCACGGCGTGACAGGGAGCGGGAACAATATGCCGCGCGGAGAACCGCCGGTTTGTGCGGCCGGTGCGGCACGCCGGCGCCCAGTGATGCCTCGCGTTGCGACCGGTGCGCCAGGAGCGCGGCCAAACGCTCAAGAAAAAAAGTGAAGAATTCAAGAAGCCGACAGCGCTACGTCCAGCGGCGAGTACGAAGGCTTTGTATAGATTGCGGCGCACCATCCCAGGGCGCGTCCCGGTGTCCTCTGTGCGCCCGCCGGTCCTGGGCGCGTTCGGGCGAGCATCGCGGTCTGCCGGTTCTGCCGCCTCGATTCACGGTCATCGAGATCGCCACCGGGGCGAATCATGGCACATGGGACCGCTGGGAAGATGTAGTGATGTGCCTGGCCTTCGCCAAGCTTTCCCGGGACCAGGTGGAGTTGATCCCGGATATGTAGAGCACCGCCCGGTATCCGGCGCGGGGGCCCGGAAGCTCGTAACCGCACGCTACGCGCGCTTCCGGGAATTGCGCCTTTGCGCCTTGCGCGGCTTACCGGCACGAACCGTCCAAACCGCCATATTGGGGAAATGCGTCGCGACGTTTCGGGTGCTTCCCGACGACTCCATATATGTGTGCCCGGCAACATGGACCCGGCATGATCCTCCCCGCCTCGCGGCGCGGCACATAGAGAGTCAAAGGACGACTCAGCCGGGGTGATTCAGGAGATGCGCGGAGGGCGTCATTTCCCCCGGCGTCCCCGCCACCCTGCTTTGCACCCATGGAGGCCCACATGCTCGATACGCTCACAGCCCCACGCGACGAAGACGATCTCAACACAGGCGCGGGATGTCCGCCGGATCCCGGCGGGTTCCTGCCGGAAGCACGGACCGGCGCACGCGAGGCTGCCACCCACATGAAGGATCTGGCTGAACGCTTCGCCGAACTGCGGAACGCGATCATGCGCCTGCCCGGCAATCCGTCCTGCGACGATCGCGCCGGGCTCCGCCACCGGCTTCTCCATCTGGAACACACCTTGATGAGCGCGAGGGGCAGCCTCGACGACGTCATCATTGCCATTGCCGACGCAAACGACGCGGCCCTGTGATCACAGCTAACTGGCCGCGGTGACTCAATTCCGCCTTGGTTGGCCAGCGCAAGACCCGATGACGAAGACCGCGGACACGCCATGCCGCCAACGTTCCGGCCTTCCTCAACCAATGCGCAATGAGAGTTTGAGGAAGGCAAAGAAAAGGGCAAGGCGCCGGAGGCGACTGAAAGAGAGTTCCGCCGGTGGCGTCCCAACCCCACACAGGAGGCGCAGATGTTCAATTCCATTCTCACAATTGCAAACTCCTTCGACACCCAGCCGGACCCCGGCAGCATCGAAGGTACCGATCCCCCCTTCATCGCACCGTTGCCCGACACCGCCGAATTACTGGCCGCGGCCGGCGTGCCAGCCCACGCGATCCGCGAGGTTCTCGCCTCCCGGACTTACACCGGCGCGGACGGCTGAATGTAGAGTAGGCCACTGGTTTGAAGTGATCTCCCCAGCGGCCCCTCGTCAAACCGTGCATGCGGTTTTCCCGCACACGGCTTTCCGACTGCCTTCTTCCCACGGCGTTACGGCTTCACAAGGTGGGCGTACCGTTTTCCGACCCCTCCGACCACCACCAGCCCGTTCAATCTGAACAGCCTGTGATACTCGTAGAACCATGACGGCGGGTGGTCCCTCCACCCTTTACCCCGTTTCTTGTGTTTCTTCCTCAGCATGATGCACAGGACCCATATCGCGTAGTTGTCGATGCTCTTGAAACGTTTTTGAGAGTTGCCCGTTTTGAAGTAATTCCCCCACCCTCGCAGGACAGGATTTAGACGTTCCTGGATCAGGTCAGAGAGATTCCAATGCTGCCCGTGACGGGCAATATCGCGAATCTTACTTTTGACAGACGCCATCGCCTTGGGAGCCGGGTAGTAATAGGTCGTCCAATTCTGGGTGCGTTTTGATCGCTGCACCACGAATCGGTGGCCAAGGAAATCGAACGGCTCTTCCTTGACGTTCACCACCCGCGTCTTTTGCGCATTCAATGTCAGTCCGAGGCGATCGAGAACCACCTTGGCCTGTTCCAGATAGAACTCCGGGTTTCGATTGCACAAAATCACGAAGTCATCGGCATAGCGTACGATATGTGCATTGTGGGATCGCTTGCCAAAACCTTTCGTCTCCCAAACATGGTCCAACCAGTGCAGATAGAGGTTAGCCAGTAGCGGCGAGATCACCCCGCCCTGTGGCGTTCCAGTCGTTTCCTTGCGGACCGCCATATCCTCCATCACACCGGCCTTGAGCCACAGATCGATCAGCTTAACCACCGACCGGTCTATGACCCGGGACCGTACAGACAGCAGCAGCTTGTCGTGCGGGATCGTATCAAAATACGATTTCAGGTCCGCATCAACAACCCAATGGCGTTTGAAATTCAGCCATTTGTAGATTTCCCTCAACGCCTGATGGGCGCTTCTTTTCGGTCGGAAACCGTAAGAGAAATCCTTGAAGTTCGCCTCGAATAATGGCTCGATGACGATCTTCACCGCCGCCTGCGCTACGCGGTCTTCAATGACAGGGATACCAAGCGGCCGTTCGCCCCCACCAGCCTTGGGAATATAAACCCTTCGAACCGGCTGGGGCTTGTATCGCTTGACAATCAGCTTTTGGCGAAGCTCGGCCAGAAACACTTTGACGCCGATCTCGGTCTCTATAACCGAGAAAGATCGTCGGTCGATTCCTGGTGCTCCACCGTTGGCTCTGACCTGTCTGTACGCACGATAAAGTACATCTTCACGACATACCTTGTCATACAGGATCCCAAACTTGCGCTTCGGATCAGCCTTGGCCGCCAAGTATAGGGACCGTTGCAGTACTCGTGTCTTTTCTAGCGGCATGTTTTCAGCTCTCGCAATCATGCAACACCTCCTGCATCAATACCCATGGCAGAAGTAGGGGACCTTCGCTCCAACACGGTTATGTTGTCCGCATCATCATCACTACTATGTCCCCCTCCGACTCCTCACGCCCGCATCCCGCTGGATTTCGGTGCTTGCCTTATACCGTCGGTTACGCGGCGGGTTAGACCGCGACGGGCGGAGGACTCCTTGGTTCCGCTCAGTTCTGTGTCCACATGCCATCGCCTATACCCCGAGTCCCGCATCCGGCTTCGCATGATGATTGATCCACCGGAGTTCACTGGTCTTCGCCCTTCCTCTAGAGGCTCGACGGGACCACCCTACACCACGCTCTCCTGACATATCTGCGTGGCTCTTCTTTACGAGGCTTATCAGCATTCACTCCCGTTACGGCCTGCGAACTTGCTCGCGCCCACGGTTCAGGTCGGGGGCTACGTTGGTCGGCGTCGCTCCCGTGCTCGGGTCGCCCCTGACACGTACGCCATAGCTACGCAGTCAAATCATCAACTACTGCGGCAGGACTTGCACCTGCAAGAATCTGAGCAGCTTGGCCAAGCACTCAGAGGAAGAGAAGGGCTTTTAGAGAGGATGAACGGAGAAGGGATCGAGAGAGACCGGTTCCCGTTCGCTAACCCGATGTCATAACCCGGATCATAGGAGATTGATCATGTTCGGACTGAATAACGCGCAGTTGATCGGACGCCTCGGCGCCGACGCCACCATCAGCCATCTCACCAACGGCGGCCGCATCGCCAACGTTTCGATCGCGACCGACGAAAGTTATCTCGATAAAAACTCGGGCGACAAGGTGGACCGCACCGAGTGGCACCGCATCGTCACCTTCCAGGACGGCCTGGTGGAGATGATGGAGAAGCACGCGAAGAAGGGCCGCCTGGTCTACGTCTCGGGCAAGCTGCAGACCCGCAAGTGGCGCAAGGACGGCGAGGACAGCGACCGGTTCTCGACCGAGATCCTGCTGGTCCCCGGCGGCCGGGTCCAATTCTTGGACAAGCCGAAAGGAAACGGCGCGCCGTCGATGAACGGCGACACCGTGCCTTCCGCCGAAACCTCTGCGACGGTGCATGACAGCGAAATTCCGTTCTAAACGGCTTCCTCCCTCCCGCATAACTCAGGGCCAGTCCCCGCCAAATGGCACGGGGCTGGCCCCTTTTTTTGGAGGCCCGTCCGAGGCGGGACTGAAGGGGCGTCCCGCAAAAGGCACGAGAGATTCCCCATAAAACCACTTCACGCCATCGCTCCCCAAAGAAATCGCCCCCATGAACGCCACTGAAATTGCCGCTACGCTGAGTGTACGAGCCGCAGACGTCTGCCGCCGCTACCTTCCCCGCGGCCGCAAACAGGGCAGATACTGGACAGTCGGCGACACAAACGGCGCCAAGGGGCGCTCGCTTTTTGTACGCCTAGCCCTCCGGGCATACCCGAGAAATGGACCGGCGCCGCGACCAACAAGCATGGATATCTGATCGACCTCATCCGTCTGCGCACCGGTGAAGCATCGCTGCGCCGCGCCATGGAGGAGGCCATCGCGTTGCTCTCATTGCCGCCGTCCGCTCTCGCCAATGGCGGCGGCACCGAGGGCGTGCAACGCACCTGGATCGACCCCAAGCGACCCGCTAAGGCCAACCTCGCCCACCCGCGCAAAGCGCTTGGGCGTGTCCACGGCCGCGCCGTGCGCTTCGGCGGGTCCGCCTCCGGTGCGACCCTGCTTGCCGGCGAGGGCATCGAGACCGTTCTATCTGTGGTCACCGCCGTTCCCGGCATTCATGCCGCAGCCGCTCTATCGGCAGGAAGCCTTGGCGCCTTCGAACCACCCCAAGACCTCTCCCTGTTGGTCATCGCCCGCGATAAAGACGTGGAAGGCGGGCACGCCGCTAACTGTCTTCAGCGCCGTTGCGTGGAACACGGCATTCCCTCAATCGTGATCGTTTCCGAACACTCAGATTTTAATGACGATCTCATTGCCTTCGGAGAAGAAACCCTTGCGGCCCGGACCGCGCCCCTTATTGCAAGCACCAAGCCTGCGGCAACGGTGGAAGAGAGGCGGGGGAGTGGGAGAATAATTACCCCGTCATGATGCCTCATTGTGTCACACGGTCTCACTGCGCCAACCCCTTCGGGGTCCTCCACTCCGCTTCGCTCCGTTACGGCGATAGCGCGCAATGCCACGCCGCTGCGCGGCTAGCGCCGGTGGAATACGCGACCGTGGCTCAGTCGCTCCGCTCCCTGCGCCCGCACCACTCGCCCATCCCCCCGGCGCAGGCATTACGGCCATCGTGGCTCCGCTGCGAGCGCGTGAAACAAAGAGTCATCACGACGGGGCAGCACGCCTCGGAGGATAGCAACATAGCAATGGAGAGAATCATGCAGAATCTCATCAGCACCGAAACGTCATCGCAGACCGCAATGGCTTGCGAACAGGCCGCCCTGTTCGGCGCGACACCTGGTCCCGACGAGTTCGACAACCGCGAGATATGGAACGAGGACGAGGCGCTTGCCGGAATCGAGGAAGCGATCCACATCCTGGCCGGTACCGTCGCACCCGACGGCACGCAGCTCGCCGACGAACGGGAGAGTCTGCTCTGGGGCTTCGTCAATGCACTGCACGCCCAGGTCCAGCGCCTCGACCGCGGCATCGACAAGATCGCGCCCGAGATGAAAGATCTCGGCCAGGAGCAGGACGGCTCCGAGATCAAGTCGCGCGAACTGGAACTCCTCACCGACCGGGTTCAGAATCTCGGCGACCGGCGCGACGCATTCGAGGCCATGCGCGACCTCGCCGCCGAGGGATACCGCACCGAGACCGGCGACACCTGGCGTCCGCGTAACGGGTCGCACAGCAGCCAGACCGGCAAACTCACCTCGGCCGCCATCGACGCCCGCGACTACCTGCGCGCACGCAAAGACCGCGAGACCTCCGCGCATCTGCCCGAGGGCACCCTGGTCGCCTTCACTGGCGGCAAGGACTTCGGCGACGTTACCGCCATCTGGCACTCCCTCGACAGCATCAAGATCAAGTACGACGATATGGTCCTGCTGCACGGCGGCGGACCTGGAGCGGAGAAGATCGCGGCAAGCTGGGCCGAGAAGAACGGCGTTCACCAGGTCGTATGCAAACCGAATTGGGACCGGGACGGCAAGGCCGCGCCCTTCCGGCGCAACGACGTCCTGCTGAACTTCCTGCCGAAGGGCCTCCTCGCCTTTCCCGGTTCTGGCATCACCAACAATCTAGTCGACAAGGCACGCAAGATCGGAATCCCCGTTCTTCTCGCCGCCGCGTAGCGACACCCTTCAAGGGCCGGTCCCCGCCACCACTCGGCGCGGGATCGGCCTTTTTTTGTGCCGGTTGGTTAGAGTAGCAACCCATGGCGGGACGCTTCGCGCCACCGCCAACCGTGCGAGCTTACGCTCGCTGGCGGCTCGCCGTTCTTCGAACGATGCATCGCCGCCGATCGACTCGACGCTTCGCGCCATCGCCGTACGCGGGCGCTGAAGCGCCACGCTGGCGCCCGCCCATCCCCCATTGCAACTTCACTATCCACATCCGGAAAATCGCCACGACGAACCCATGTGCGCCGTCATTCGTCTTAGAACGGATCTTTGCCTTCTTCGGACACCATGACCCTGGCAGCCTCGGCAACCTTCCTTCCCGGCAACACGCCCTCGGTCAGAAACGTCCGCAGACTGCGCTCCGTGATATCGATACCGCCCGATTTCAACACCTCATGCATTTGAGCCACCGTCACCCCCTTCGCCTGTTGCTTGACCAGCCGCTTCCGCAAACGGTCCAGTACATCAGTCAGGCTCAGCTTCGGCGGCTCAAGTTTCGCCAACTCGCCGTCTAAAGCATCGAAGTCGATATCCGCTTCGTTGAAGCGTTTCGCCGGCATCGTCCATCTCCCCGTTGTTTCCGGAACCCGCGATCATGCCCGGATTCTGCCATTGGCCCGACAGCCGGTCAATTCCGCCCTTCGACCGGCCAATTTAAATGTCCCGCCCCGTTCCAGGGTCAGGCCAATATCCCCCTTGATTCCCTTCTTCGCATCCTATATCCTCTCGCGAAACGTGTCGAGTAGGTATATCGGAGGCACACCTCTGCACCGTGGTGCTTTTATTTCGATAAATGCAATGAACTTTGCACTGGTTTATAGAGATCTCATGGCCGTTCCGTTAACCATCTGTAAAACACAGGAATTCCCAAGGCTGGAATCATGAGAGCTGCAACAGTCATATTTCAGCTGCACTCCGGCCAGGTTGTATCCCTACCCGGCAACGTTGTTAGCGGTCTGGCTTCATGGTAGCCACCCTGGCCCAGGCCGCCTCTGCGGCGTATTACCTTGAGAGCCAGCGCTCTTTTCGACATCCCAACGAGTACTACACGGCGGGTGAGGAACCCGACGGCGTCTGGTTCAACCCAAAGGGCCTGTTCGCTCTTGCCGACGGCGGCAAGGTCGACAGCAGCGACTTCCACCGGCTGTATAACGGCTTCGCACCGAACACCGTAGGCAAGCTCACACAAAACGCAGGCAGCGAGCGGCGCTCGGCGGGTCTCGACATGACCTTCAGCGCGGACAAGAGCGTCTCGGCCCTGTGGGCCGTCGCCGACCCAGACCTGCGTTCGGAAATCGAGCGAGCGCATAACGATGCGGCTCGCGTAGCGCTGGAGGAAACAGTGCTGAGGCATTGCGCCTATACCCGTATCCGTAACCGGAACGGCGAGATCGAGGTGCTTCCCGCCGATATATCGGCAGCGATGTTCCAGCATGGCACCAGCAGGGACAACGACCCGCAGCTTCATACCCACTGCGTGATCTTCAATGCCGCCCGGACACACCGGGACGGCAAGTACCGGGCGCTGCATCAACACCCGGTCTACACCTGGATGAAGGCGGCGGGGGCAGTTTACCGCAATGCCCTGGCCTGGAGCCTGCAAGAACGTCTCGGCATCCGCATGGAACAGTACGGCAAGGATGGAGAGTTCACCCGTATCGCAGGCATGCCCGAGGACCTGACCGGACACTGGTCGAAGCGCCGGGCGGCGATTATCGAAGCGGCCCGGGAGATGGGCTTTACGGTCGAAGGCAACGCGCCGCGCGTGGCGGCGGCGAACAAGATCACGCGGGCCGGTAAGTCGCCGGACAACGACCCGGAGATCCGGCACGCGCGCTGGCGCGGCGAAGCGGCAGGGTATGTCGAACGCGAGACACTAATCGACTTGCTATTGGGCAAGGCGGAAGAGATTACCCAAGAGCAGATCCGGGCGCTGACAGAAGTCCTGGAAGACTTGCCGTACCGTCTTACCCGCGAGGAAGCGGTATTCCGCCTGCCGGATATCGTGGAGCGGGTGGGCAATGCCACCGCAGGGTTGTTGAACCATGAGGCGGTCACGACAAGCATAGAGCGTGTTCTTCTGAGCCCGGAGGTCGTGCGCCTGACCCGTCCGCCCCGTTCGGCCGAAGGCCGGGCCGACATGGCGCATACCAGGCTCTACTCAACCCGTCACAACCTGCAAATGGAGCTTGAAGTCCGCGACATGGCGGCAGGAATGGCCGCCGATACGGGACATTCCCTGCCCGCCCAGGCAATCGAGGCAAAGGTGGCGAGGCTTCTGGCGGCCGGTTATCCGTTGAGCGAAGAACAGATCGAGGCCATTCGTGCCGTCACGGCTTCGAGCGGACGTGTAGCCATCATCGAAGGAGCGGCGGGCTCGGGCAAGACCACGACGCTGCGGCCCAGCGCCGATCTCTACCGCGAACACGGGAGCGACATCATCGCCACCGCCGTGGCCTGGCGCACGGCGGTGGCGCTGGGCAATGACGTTAAGGCGCGTCCGTTCTGCGTCGACAAGCTGCTGCGTCTTGCCACGCGGGGCGGGATCGATATCGATGGAAACACCACCATTATCGTCGATGAGGCGGGAATGCTATCGACCCGTCAGGCGCATCATATTCTCAGGCTCTCCGAGCGCCATGGAGCGAAGATCGTATTCGCGGGCGACACCCAACAACAGCAACCCGTTGAGGCGGGACCGGGGCTGAGGCTGATCCGTGATGCCGTTGGCAGTGTCCGGGTGGACCGCATACGGCGGCAGAAAGCGGACCTGGAGGATATCCTGACCCATATCCAGGGGGAGACACCGGAGACGGCGCGGCTCCTGGCGAGTTCGATGGCAGAGGAGAGGCGCACCAGAATTCTTAACTACTACGAGAACATGAAGGGAAAACTTGTTTTTACACCGTGGCAGGTCGCTGCTTCCGAGGCACTGCGCGACGGCGATGCGGCTTCAGCCATTGCAGCCCATCACCTGCGTGGACGGTTCCATATCGGGTACGACGAAGAAAAGACTTTGACCGGTTTGGTCGACGACTGGGACCGCTACCAGCGGGCAAACCCCGGCAAGTCCAGCGTGGTGCTGGCGCGCACACGGGCTGAAGTGAGGGCACTGTCGCACCTGATGCGCGAACGGCGGTTCGCTGCGTTGCCGGATGGGGACCGGGCCGATATGGACCGGGCCCATGCGGACCGGGTGACGGTGATCGTCAGCAGGGGCACGGAAGACGATCGGGCAACCTCGCCGCTGGAGATCGCGCGCGGCGACCGGTTGCGCATCGGCGCCACGCACTGGGAGAAGCAGCTGTTCAACGGCACTGTCGTCACGGTCGAGGACTTCAAGGTTGAGAGGGCTGAGGCCGGAACGGAGCCGAGTGTCCTGATTTCTGCGCGCACCGAGGATGGGCGTGAGGTCAGATTCCATCACGACGAGATCCGCGACTGGTACGGCAATATCCGTCTCGATCATGGTTATGCGATGACCATCACCTCGGCCCAGGGGCTGACCGTGGACCGGACGTTCCTGCTGGCCGACGCGAGGCCCTCGCGCGAGACGATTTATCCCGCCGCAACGCGCCATCGCGAGAGGCTCGACATCTACCTCAACCGGGCGCCGCTCACCCTCGATATCGCCGACAGGCGAGCCGACAACGACCGGGAAGTTGCGGTGACGGACACCGAGATCCGGGCGTATCTGGCCGAACGATGGTCGCGCTCGCAGCCCAAGGAGGCGGCGCTCGACTATATGGCCGACGGCATATGGGAAGACCGCCGGGAGGATGTCCGGGAGGACAGAAGCCGCTCCCCTGGCGAAGCCCAGGGCGAGGCGGGTGATATCCACGCAGCTGCGAACGACAACGCGCTGGCTCGCATCGCGCGGGATGTCCGGCGCACTGCCTTCGGCTGGCGTCACGCCCAGACGGTGAGCACTTTCGTCGATGGCCGAAGAGAGGTTCTCGCGGCATATGACGATCTCCGCGAACGGACCCGCATTGAAGGCGATGCCGTGGCGCTTGGGCCTGCTTACCGCGAGACGCTCACCCGGCATGCCGTGTTGCAGAAACAGGCAGCGGCCTTCCGCGCCCGACCGGACGAATTCGCGTCCCTGCTCGCAGAGCGCGGCGGCATTGCCCGCAAGGACCTCGACGCCTTCGAGGAACTCCACGCTCGCGCACGACGCCACCGGCGAGCGGCCACGATGCGGCACGTGCATCGGATAAAGAAGGAAGCGGAACAGGAGGCACAACAACCGAAACCCGAATTGCGGCAAGGAGAGCTGGCGCTGAAGGGCGGCCGCACCGAAGCGTCCAGGCGCGCCGATACGGTGACGCGGGACACGGCCGGGATGCAGTCTTCGGATCGTGATGCGGCGTCGGCCCAGTACGTCGACACCGTCCCGCCGGCCGAAGCCGAAGATTACCCCTGGGCACATGCCGCGGCCGCGCAGGAGGATGTGCCGCCGCCCAGGCTGGACCAGGACCCCCCCAAGCCGGACTGGCATGCGCCTTGCGAAGCATTGTGGCGGGACTGGAGCGAGCTCAGCGAACGCGTCCGGCAAACCGGGGAGCCGTTATTCTACGCCAAGGGCTACATAGACATGATCCCACGTATTCAGGCGCTGGCGGAGAACCCGGATATCGCGGCCGAGACACGGGCGCCGATGATCGAGGCATTCGAAAAATATCAACGGGATCTCTCGGCGCGCCAATACGTCGAGGATTATCTTGACGCCGCCGAACAGCACATGGACACGCATGCTTACCTCCGGCGCGCAGCCGATGACCTCGGCGTTCGGATCGTTGAGGTATCGGATCACCTGGGCTGGAGGCAGGAAGCGGACCGTCTGACGGAAGCGGCCGAGGCCATCCTCGCGGACGGCGAGACGTATGGCGTCCATCTCGACAATATGGAAACCGGCAGGGCGCGCGTGGAACGGGAGCTATCACGGCTGAGCTACGTCATCCGGGACGATGGCGAATATGCCCCCAAAGTCAAGAAACCGGAACCGCGCAGCGACCCTGCGGATACACGGGAGAAAGTCGAACAAGCGGAGCCCGTGACGCCGGCCTGGATGCCGACCTACGAAGCCTTGCGTCAGGACTGGAACAGCCTCATCGAAAACGCCCGGCAAGCCGGTATCCCATTATTTTACGCCAACGGCTACATGGACATCATCCCGCGCATCCGGGGATTGATGGAGAACCCGGATATCCCAGCCAAGTCACGAGCGCCCCTGATCCAGGTCCTTGAGAATCACCAGCGCTATCTCTCGACCCGCAAACATATCCTGGACTATCCGGGCGAAGCGGAACGGCATATGGATGCACGCGCCCCCCTCAAAGACGTTGCAGAGAATCAGGAAATCGAGCTGACCGGGGTTCCGGCCTACGCGGACTGGCGGCAGGAGGCCGAACGCCTCACGGCCGCGGGCGAGGCCATGCTCTCCAGCAAGGAAACCTATGGCTCCCATCTTAACAGGATCGTCGAGGCCAGGACGCTCATGATAAGGGCGCTCTCGGCGCTTCGCGAGGCGATCCGGGCTGAGGACAAGGAACTGGCCGAACGGAAGGAGCGTGAGATTCGACGCCTGCGAAACCGCCACTGGGTCGGTCCCCGGTTTGCGTCGGTTGACGGCGCTACGCCGGATACGGCGCGGACCATGTCCAGTGGCGCCGCGCCTGTGCAGGCGGTACTCTCCCGCCTCGTCAGCGCCATTGGCTACTTCGTCGGCGGGCAGGGCTACCACGATCGGCTGCGGACCGCGACCTTCGCGCGGGAGGCTCTGGGGCGATCGGAGGAACTGAAGCGGGACTGGAACCGCCAGGTGGATCGCGCCGCGGAGGAGGGCGTCCATGTCATCTACACGGATGGCTACGGCCGTCTGCACAAGGAGCTCGACACCATCGCCGGAGACATGCTCCTGGATCGCGGCGTCAAATCGGAGATAAGCGCCGTGCTCGCTCAGCTCGGCAAGGCAATGTCAAACCGCAACTATTTCGACAACTGGCCCAAGCTCATGGCGGGCCAGATGGACCGCCGCGAAGCGCTGGCGGCCAAGGCGGCCGAGCGGGGCGGGGCGGTTCCCGACCATGAGGACTACGACACATGGCGGAACGTGACCGACTTTGCGGTGGGCCGTTGCGCAGGGCTCATGGACGACCTGTTGAATTACGGCATCCACCTGGATTACATCGCACTCCGGGAAGAGAGCCTCGACTCAGCGCTCACGCGGGTGCGCGACGTGCTTGAAGACGACGACCGGCACCTCGCGGCAACCCTGGCAGGACAACGCGCGGGTGAGAGCCCCCGGATGCGCGACGAGCGCATCGCCCGTCTGCTCGACGATCCGGAGAAGCTCCGGGAGTTGCGGCAACAGCGCGCCGAGCGCAAGGCCGAAAGGCAGCAGCAGAGCAAGGGCCGGCATTGGAGCATGCGAATTTAGTCCGGCCTGGTCGCGCTGGCGACGAGATCGCGATAGCGTCGTCCATCGGACGAAGGGAGTCGCCGACACGACAAGACCAAGGTGCGTCGGGTGTGAGAACCAACCGCCGAAGGGCGTCCCTATCCCGCTTCCTGCCTGCTCAAACCGTCGGGCGATGAAAGCCGTTATGCAACCGGCATTTAGCCCGAGCGGCGTTTGAGCGACCGCGCCCGCCACGCACCCGGGGAAACAGTTCCCGAACCGCCGCGCGGCTTCCGAGTGTCACTATAGGAAGCACGAGGTAACAAATCAATGTGTGAAGTCTCGCGCACCGGCGGGGTCATTCACTCGGCCCGCACAGCCGGCGCCGGTGCGGGCTCGACCGTTACCGCCCCGCCCACGGGCCTCCGCACATGTTCCCTCAACGCCGAGTCGGGCGGTGCACACGTTACTGCGCCGCAAGGCGGTCGGCGGTCATGACGCTACGGCGAGCGCTTGCGGCGCGTAACGCGGCGCGCTACAGTGAAGCATGAGGATCAGGCACAAGGGACTTCGGGCGCTGCACGAGCGGGACCATGCCGCGCGGCTGCCTGCCGGGCTGGCGCCACGGCTCCGGCGCATCCTGTTCCGCCTGCAAGAGGCGACTCATCCGGGCAGCGCCGACGCGCCCGGCTTCCGGCTGCATCCCCTCAAGGGCGACCGTGCGGGCCAGTGGAGCATCCGCGTCTCGGGCAACTGGCGGGTCGTGTTCCGCTTCGAGGACGGCGAGACGGTGGACGTGGACCTGATCGACTATCACTGACCGGAAAGGAGCGCTGACCATGAACGACATTGCAAACGATCGCGTTTGCCCGATGCTGAACCCGCCGCACCTGGGCGAACTGATCCGCGAGAGCATGGACGATGTGGGCTGGAACGTCACCGAGACGTCGGCGCGGCTCGGCTGCGAGCGCGGAACGCTGTCGCGCCTGCTGAACGGCAAGGCGGGCGTGTCCGCGACCATGGCGCTGGCGCTGGAGGATATGGGCTGGGGCACCGCCGATCACTGGATGCGGATGCAGGCGAGCTACGAGCTTGCGCGAGCGCGCCGGGACCGCGTCGCCACCGAAAGGCGCGCGGGCGAATGGTACCCATGATCCGGCCTCGCGCCCGCACTGCGGGACGGGGTACCGTCCCGAGTACCGCTGTGCGCCTGCGGGCACTGCTTCCGGCCAACAGCAGGCCGTCCCTCGCGCGGCGCAAACCGGGCGGCGCGGACTGATGCGCCTGTCGTGGAACGAGGTTCGCGCCCGTGCCACCGCCTTCGCCGATGACTGGCGGGAGGCGGCCTACGAGAAGGGAGAAACGCAGAGTTTTTACAACGCCTTCTTCGACGTGTTCGGGGTGCGGCGGCGGAACGTCGCGCGCTACGAGGAACATGTCGCGAAGCTGGACAACCGCCACGGCTACATCGACCTGTTCTGGCCGGGCGTCCTGATCGTCGAACAAAAGAGCGCCGGGCGCGACCTGAAGGCTGCCTACATACAGGCCGGGGAGTATTTCGACGCGCTGCCCGAGCGCGACCGCCCGCGCTACATCCTGGTCAGCGACTTCCAGACCTTCGAGCTTCACGATCTGGACGAACGTGAGGTCGTCGCCTTCGCGCTGGCGGATCTGTCGGCCCATGTCGAGGCGTTCGGCTTCATCCTCGGCGTGCAGCGCCGGACCTTCCGCGATCAGGACCCGGCGAACATCGAGGCCGCCGAACTGGTCGGGCGGCTTCACGACGCGCTCGCGGACGCGGGGCACCGGGGGCACGATCTGGAACGGTTCCTCGTGCGGATCGTGTTCTGCATGTTCGCCGACGACACCGGGGTATTCGAGCCGCGCGACATCTTCCTCGATTTCATTGAGACGCGCACGGGCGAGGACGGGGCCGATCTCGGCCCGTGGCTCGCGCAACTGTTCGAGGTGCTCGACACGCCGGAGGACAAGCGTCCCGCGACCCTCGATGAGGACCTTGCCCGGTTCCCCTACGTCAACGGCGACCTGTTCGATGGGCATCTGCGGACCTTCTCGTTCGACGCGGCGATGCGCGGGGCGCTGCTCGACGCCTGCCGCTTCGACTGGTCGAAACTCTCGCCCGCGATCTTCGGCGCGCTGTTCCAGTCGGTCATGGACCCGGGGGAACGCCGCGCCCAGGGCGCGCACTACACGACCGAGAGGAACATCCTCAAGGTGATCGAGCCGCTGTTCATGGACGACCTGCGCGCCGAGTTCGAGCGAGCGAGGGCGCGGCGGGGCCGCAACCGCCTTGCCGCGCTCCGGCAAATTCAGGCGAAACTCGGCGGGATGACGTTCTTCGACCCGGCCTGCGGTTGCGGCAACTTCCTCATCATCGCTTACCGGGAATTGCGGCTGCTTGAAATCGAGGTGATCCGGGAGATTCGGGACGCGACCGACGCGACCGCGCAGGCGGTACTCGATACCGCATGGCAGTCGGTGGTGGACGTGGACCAGTTCTACGGGATCGAGCTTGGCGAGTTCCCGGCGCGCATCGCGGAGACCGCGCTGTGGATGATGGACCACATCATGAACAACCGGCTGAGCCTGGAGTTCGGCCGGAGCTACGCGCGCATCCCGCTCGCGAAGTCGCCGCACATCGTCCACGGCAACGCACTGGAAACCGATTGGTCCGGTTTGCTGCCTCCCGGTGATTACTCCTTCGTCTTCGGCAACCCGCCCTTCGTGGGCGCGAAGTTCCAGACGACGGACCAGCGCGCCCAGGTGCGCGGGATCGCGGCGCTCGGCAAGAGCGGCGGCACGCTCGATTACGTCGCCGCGTGGTTCATCAAGGCGGGAGAGTATACGAAGGGCAGCCGCGCCCGGGTCGGCTTCGTCGCGACCAACTCGATCACGCAGGGCGAGCAGGTCGCGCAACTCTGGCCGGTGCTGTTCGAGCGTTGCAAGCTGGAGATAGCCTTTGCGCACCGCACGTTCGCGTGGGGATCGGACGCGCGCGGCAAGGCGCATGTGCATGTCGTCATTCTTGGCCTCCACCGGCGGGAGGCCGCGCGACCGGAGAAGCGGCTATTCAGCTATCCCGACATCAACGGCGAGCCCGTGGAAAGCCGCCATGCGCTGCTGTCGCCCTACCTGTTCGACGCTGGCGGGCTGTCCGACCCGCATCTGGTGGTGCGAGAGGAAAGCGCGCCGATCAATGGCATGGACAGGCTGATTATCGGCTCCAAACCCATCGACGGCGGCAACTACATTTTCGACGCGGCTGAACGCGCCGCGTTTCTGGATGCGGAGCCGGAAGCCGCGCCCTATCTGCGACCGTTCATCGGGGCACGCGAATACTTGCAGGGAGGCGAGCGCTGGATTCTGGCTCTGCACAATGCTCCACCGGAAGTGCTGGCGCGGTTGCCCCGCGCTCGGGAACGGATTGCCGCCGTCCGCGCCTACCGCGAGGCCAGCAAAAGCGCGCCGACGCAAAAGCTCGCCGCGACGCCGACGCTGTACCATGTCAACGTGCTGCCCACTACGTCGTTTCTGGTGATTCCCGAAGTCAGTTCGGAGCGGCGGGAGTATGCGCCAATCGGCTGGCTGGAGCCGCCGGTCATTCCGAGCAATCTCGTGAGGATTCTGCAAAACGCCACCTTGGTCGATTTCGCGCTGCTGACCTCGGCGATGCATATGGCTTGGCTGCGCCATATCGGTGGACGGTTGAAGAGCGACTACCGGTATTCCATCGGCCTCGTCTACAACACATTTCCGATGCCGCCCGAGGGCGCGAACCCGTCGAAACTGGAGCCGCTTGCACAGGCAGTGCTCGATGCCCGCGCCGCTCATCCGAATGCCACGCTCGCCGATCTCTACGATCCCGACCTCATGCCGCCGAATCTGCGCCGGGCGCACCAGTCGCTCGACCGCGCGGTGGACCGGCTCTACCGGCGCACCGGCTTTGTCTCCGAGCGCGAGCGTGTCGAACACTTGTTCACACTGTATGAGAAAACGCGTACGCCGTTGACAGCAACGATGAAAACGAAGTCGAAGGGGCGGAAGCGCAGAGTAGGGCAGTATGCAACATGATGCATCGTCTCGGACGTCAGAGTGTTGACGCCAAATGACACCTTGCGTTCTCCACAGATGAACTATCCGAAATGCTCGTCTGGCGACATAAATTCGGAGGCTATCGAGTGTTTAAGAAGTGGCTTTTCTATCGCAGTACGATGTTTTCCGCCGGCCAAAGCGTCTGGAGCAGGTGCTGAGAATTGCAGACATCGCCGCGGAACCTATCAACGACTTTGAGACACCGACGGTTTCTATTTACTGACTCGTTTCTCCTGTTGTGGAAGTGGCGGGTGGGTTGATCCAGACGGCTTCGGGAAGCGGGGCGGGTTTCGGGGTGCCGTGGACGAAGCGTTCGGGGTGAAGGGCCCAGGCTGCTTGCAGGGTACGTCCGCGCTGAGCCAGCACATCCGGTGCCCGGTGATGATGGACATCATCGGGGGTGAGCATCGCGATCCCGGCATGGCGGTGCTCGGTGTTGTACCAGGGGAAGAACGACCGGCAGAAGGCGATGGCGGCGGTAATGTCTTCGAAGCGCCCAGGGAAGCCGGGGTGATACTTCAGGGTCTTGAACTGCGCTTCGGAGAACGGGTTGTCATCGCTGACCTGGGGGCGGCTCAGAGAGCGGGTGACCCCGAGGTCGGCGAGGAGTTGGGCGGTGCACTTGCTGGTCATCGGCGCGCCGCGGTCCGAATGCAGGGTGAGCACCTGGGGCTCGATGCCTTGCTTGAGACAGGTTTCCTCGATCAGCGTCGCGGCGAGCGCGGCGTTCTCCCGATCGGCAACCATCCAGCCCACGACGCAGCGGCTGAAGATGTCGAGCAAGACATAGAGGTAGAAGGACGTCCAGCGTTTGGGCCCCCGGAGCCGGGTGATATCCCAGGACCAGGTCTGGTTGGGGCCCGTGGCCACCAGCTCGGGCTTGGTGTAGCAGGGATGACTGCGCTGATTGCGCCGCTCTCGCACCGGCTGGTTCGCGGCCAGGATCCGGTACATCGTGCGCTCGGCGCACAGATACTGGCCTTCATCGAGCAGCGTCGCGACGACCTCGGCCGGTGACCGGTCGACGAAGCGCGGGCTGGCGAGCACGTCGAGGACGTGCGCGCGTTCGGACGCACACAGGGCCCGGGCGGGCGTAGGACGGGGCTGCTGATGCCCGGGAGCGGGCCTCTGACGACGGTAGAAGGAAGCCCGTGGCACCCCCAGCGCTCGGCACGCCGGCGCCACGCCGACCTGCGATGCGAGCGGCTGGACGGCCATCAGCAGTCCTTCCCGTGTTCGAGGCTGAATCCCAGCAGCCCGGCAACTTTTCCCTGGACGTCCAGGATCGTATGAGCGGTGTGCAGCTCCTTCTCCAGCCGAGCCACTTTCGCCTCGAGCTCGTGCACCTTCGCGCTGAGGGGGTTGCGCTCGGCGGGCTTCCGACCGCGTTTGCTCGGGGTCAGGCCTTGAAGCAACCCCTCACGCCGCGCCCTGCGCCATTCCGTCAGATGGAAGCTGTACAGCCCCTCGCGGCGAAGCAGCCGGCCCACCTCGCCGGGCTGCGTGCAGCTCTCTGCCTCCTCCAGAATCCGCAGTCGATACTGCGCGGTGAACTTGCGCCTCTTCGGCTTGGCCACGACCTCCGGGTCCGGCGTTGGCCGCGCGTGGCTGGCTCCGGCCCTGGGGGCCTCGTCGCGACGCTCCTCGACCCCCAGGGCCGGAGCGTCCATCTCTTGCAATGTCATCGATTCTCTTTCTGCGGTCATTGGTATTCACCTCCACCGCCCTACAGTAATTCCAAGGGGGGCCGGTGTCTCAGTGATGTTGGCAGAGAGGGCCGGATGCGCAATCTCAACGAAGGTTTCCCTGGCGATCTCATGATCGACGAGATAACCCAGGAAGCAACAGCGTCGAGGGTAGTGCGATTCGATCCGTTGGACTCAATCGCTTCAGCTCGCGTGATCGCGTTCTTCCTTCGGGGTTCAGAATCTCAAACTCCCTTTCCTCGACGAGGCGAAGAATAATCTGGTCAAGGTCGGAAAAACGAGCGGCTGTTCGATTTGCAAGCATATGCCGTAATGCATCCATGGTAACCGGCTGTTCGGAGACCAGACCAAACAACTCCCTCGGAAGAGAATTCAAAAGTTGGTTTCGCATCTGATCTGCGTCGAATTCCTTGAATTGGAACAAAGGAAGCGTTTCAGAATCTCTCAATGCGTCCCAGCCCAACATGCCGAAGTCTCCAGGGCCATAATGCTCGAACGTATTCTGAATATCCCAATGTCGTTGAATCATGACATCACGCGCGGTTGGGTGTCTTGACAGATGCAGAAACCACAAGGCACGACGAGACTGATCGGGGCGAATGAAAAACGGTGTGTCGTAAACTGCTCCCGTGACAGTACGTGCATGATCGCGCAATGTCCTCTGCACAAGGGCTCGTCCACCATCTCCGTCCCTGTATTGAATCAGATCGTGTATCTGCGTTTCGGTCAATTGCAGCGGCGCGACCGCTTTGGCAATCTGCGGCGTCTGTGCCAGATGGTTGACGAGGGCATCCGCGGCGAATGTCAATATGACCTCGGCCGCAGGCAGTTCATTGAATATACGAGAGACGAGTACCAGTTCAACCTGAGAAAAACCAGTTTGGTCGAGAAGGAAAATTGCTCTGCCGGCACGAGGTTGGCGTTGCCGGATTGAACTGAGTATATGTTCTATTTCATTTTCGAAGAGATTGTTTCGAACAATAATTCTGCCGTCATCGATCTTGTGACCACGTTCTGCGAGAACCTTCCGAAGGTGATCCGTGTGAGCCTTCTCCTTGTCGACGAAATAGAATTTACAGTCGATGTGTAAGTTCTTGGTCCGTCCCTTATTCAATCGGACCGCTGCTTCCTTTGCTTCCTCCAGCATAATCAGCGGAGTGCCAGATAGCATAGCTCCTTTGTCAAGGAACGTGCCTCCTCCAGCAAAGCCGTCGATGAGGTCGAGCTTAAATCCCTCCCATTGTGGATTGACGTTCAGCCTGTCGAAGTACGCTCGAAGGTAGCTGCGCAATACATCCAATTTGGCCTTGCTGTGTGCCTCTATGTTGGGTGGGGCTTCGTCAGGGTGCCATTTGAAGGACATTGGGGCTTATCTCCGTTGGATGATCGGGCATGGCGTCGTGCTGCACGCCCTCCAAGTCGCGACCGCCGGCTTTGGAAGTACGTCCGCCCCATTGCTTGAAGAAAAATGGTACGCCGGCTCGCGCGCAACGATCCCGAATGTCGCAGACCCACTCGGGCCGCATAGGGCGGGCCTGTGGGCCACTCTCCCCACCAACGATAACCCAGGATATTCCCTCTAGATCAATGTTCCCGATGGGACCGAGAAGCGGTTCTATCGACAGGAAGCGCACGGTAGCCGGAGCTGCTTGCAGGTGCCGGATTCTAGCGGCTGCTGCGTGGTCTTCGACGGATACGCCACACCAAATGTGGCCGGGAGCCAAATCGCCAGCGTATCTGCGTTCCAGATAACCCCTCATGAGAGAACTGCGCTTTGTCAAAATTTGATAAACGTGTCGATCCACCGTCTCCATCGTGTCGAATACTTGATCGATGAAATGGCGTTCGACGCGCTTATGAAACAGGTCGCTCATGGAGTTAACGAAGACCATGCGCGGTCTGCGCCATCGGGCAGGCTGATTCAAGCGTGATGGCCATTGACGAAGATCGAAGCCCTGCTCATAGGGATGTCCCGAGATTCCGCGCCATCGTTCGGCAAATCGCTCTGCGTAGCAATTGTCGCAGCCGCGCGTGATCTTGGTGCAACCCGTCACCGGGTTCCATGTCGCGTCGGTCCATTCGATGCCAGATCTGTCGGCCATCTCGCTTCCCGTGCTCAGCGCTTCCGCATCGCGCCGAGGTGCTGCTACCTCATCCCATCCAAATAGCACTCATCGCCTTGGCAATGATACATCCAACCTTCTCCGCCGCCTCGACGAGATGCCCGTCGGCAAGATGGGCATAGCCCGCCGTAGTCCGGTGCCTGCGATGCCCGAGCAGCTTGCCCACCAGGGGCAGGTTCTCGCCCGCCATGACGGCTTGACTGGCTGCGGTGTGCCGTGGGTCATGCAGGCGAAGGCTGCCGAGCTTCGCGTCCGCGCGGACGGCCCGCCAGCAGGATTCGAGGCCGTAGACGCCTCGCCCTTCGGCATGGCGCGGAAACAGAAACGCCTCCGGCTTCCGGGCAAGCGGTCGATATGCATCCGTGCGGCTTTGCCGAGCGGTACGGTGCGCGGGCCGGTCTTGCCATCGGGCAGGTTGATCGACTCGGCCCCGATATCGCGCCAGCGAAGATCGAGCACCTCGCTCCGGCGGCATCCGGTGAGCGCGAGCAGCCGGATCGCGGCGACGGCCTCGGGCCATTCGGCCTCGCGGGCGTCAAGCGCGCGCCCGAGCCGGGCCTGCTCGTCGGTGTCAAGGAACCGGGCGATGTTGTTCCTCGGGTTCTTCCTGATGCCGAGGCACGGGTTGCTGCCGCGCTCGCGCAAGCCCCATTCCTCGGCCCGGAACATCATCGCGCGCAGTATCTCGAAGGCGCGGATGGCCGCGCCGGGCCTGTCCCTGCTCGCCGCGTCGAACCACGCGGCCACATCCTCGGGACCGATACGGTCCAGCGGCCTCTTGCCGAACGTGGGCAGGATGCGGGCCTTGAGATAGATGCGCACGGTCTTGCGACCCGAAGGCTTCCAGTGCGGTTCGCAGCGCCGCAGATACTCTTCCGCGAACGCGCGGAAGGCCGGGGTCTCCTTCTCCCTGCGGATGTCCTCGGCGGGGTTCTGGCCCACGCGGATACGCCCGAGCATGTCGCGGGCGCGGCGGCGGGCCTCGGCGAGCGTCATCTCGCCATGCCGGGCGATGACGATACGCCGGCTCCGTCCCTCGATGCGGGCCTGCACGATCCAGACCTTCCGGCCCGAAGGATGGATGCGAAGCCCGAAGCCGGGCAAGGAACGGTCGAACAGGATGGTGTCCTTGGCGCCGGGCTTGCTCTGGCGGGCCAGGCGCGGGGTGAGGTCAACCCTGGGCATGATCGCGTCCTCCCTTATCCTCCGCGCCCCTTCTGGCCAGGGCCGCATGGATGCGGTTCGATACCCGGTCGGCGGCGTCCGCAACCGATTGGTCGGAAAGATGGGTGTAGCGTTCCGTGGTTTCGACCAGCGCATGACCGAGCAGCTTGGCGATGGTCACCATATCGACGCCGTTCATGGCGGCGACCGAGGCCCAGGTGTGCCGCAAATCGTGAATTCTCAATCCGGGCAATCCCGCCTCGTTGCGGATGCGGTGCCAATGAAACTCGATGTTGTCGATGTGTCGGACCGGCGGACGAGTGGGAAAGAGGAAGGGGCAATCGGGTCTATAGCGCGGGATGGCGTCGATGACCGCGCGGGCGGCGCTCGACAGCCAGACCGTGCGCGGCCCTGACTTCGAATCCGGCAGCAGGATGCGCTTGCTCTTGATCCAGTCCCATTCGAGCGAGACGATCTCGCCGAAGCGGCAGCCGGTGAGCATCAGCAGGCGGACGATGGCGATGATGTGGGGGCAGTAGAACTCGTCGCGAGTGAGCGCGGCGTTGAGCCGGGCCATTTCCTCCGCCGTCAGGAATAGCTCCTTCCGCTGCATCCGGTAGCGCCGGGTATTCTTGCAGGGGTTGGAGTTGTGGCGACGGTATCCCCAAAGCTCGGCCCGCTTCATCATCACGGACAGAGCCGGCATGGCGCGGTTGGCGCTGCCGGGGCGGTCGGCCATGGAGGCGAACCAGTCCTTGACGTGCTCGACGGCGATGGCATCCACGGTGAGATGACCAAAGGCGGGGAGGATGTACTTGCGCACGACATAGGCGCTGTCGGCCAGCGTCCTTGGCTTCCAGTGGCGGGCGTACCGTTCGAGGAACTCCTCGGCGAAGGCGTCCATCGGACGACCGGGCGTCTTGGGTCCATTGTCTTTTCTTGCCGGCTCGATGAAGGTTGCAAGCAGCCTGCGGGCTTCGGCGCGCGCCTCGGGCAGGGTCATGTCGTCGGCGTTGCCGATGGTGGCCGAGCGGACGCGCCCGCGCACATGGCGGCGCAGGAAGAACGCGCGATGGCCGCTCGTGCCGACGCGCAGGCCGAGGCCGGAGATCACGTCGTCCCAGACATCGTATTTCCTGGCGCGGAGCTTGGCGGCGCGGACGCGCCTGGCGAAGGTGGATTTGGGTCGGTCGCTCATGGGTAGCGGCTCCCTGTGTTGGGCCGCGCGACCGGCGGTCGAAATAGGAAGCGGCCGCGGCGGCGTTTCTCCAGGGAAGCCGCGCGGCGGGGCGGGACGGGGAGAGCCGTAAGGCTCTGACGCTACAAGCGTTTCCGCCGTTTCATGCGATGGCGAACGCTGACGGGAAGTGCATCAACGATGCGTCGGGTGTGAGAACCAAAGCGCCGAAGGACGTCCCTATCCCGCTTCCTGCCTGCTCAAACCGCCGGGCGATGAAAGCCGTTATGCAACCGGCATTTAGCCGAGCGGCGCTTGAGCGACCGCGTCCGCCGCGCACCCGGGGAAACAGTTCCCGAACCGCCGCGCGGCTTCCGAGCGGCACAAGGAAGCACGAGGTAACAAATCAATGCTGGCGGATGCTCGCGCATTCACTCGGCCCGCACCGTTGGCGGCGGTGCGGGCTCACATGTTACCGCCGCACAGCAGCGCCCGCCGCACACGTTGCCCTGAACGCAGGACCAGCGGTGCACATGTTACCGCTCCGTAAAGTGGTCGGCGGTCACGACATCACGACTAGCACGGTATCCGACGCGACAGGCGTTTGCGGCGCGTAACGCGGCACGCTACAGTGACGTATGAGGATCAGGCACAAGGGATTGCGGGCGCTGCACGAGCGGGACCATGCCGCGCGGCTGCCTGCCGGTGTGACACCACGGCTCCGGCGCATCCTGTTCCGCCTGCAAGAGGCGACGCATCCGGGCAGCGCCGACACGCCCGGCTTCCGGCTGCATCCCCTGAAGGGCGACCGATCTTCCCGTCCGCCCCCGCAATTGCGGCTGCCTCCCTCAGCGGACCTCGCCCTGGCCCGAGTGTCTCCGAGCCAGCCGACCCCGATCCCAGCTATTGCGCCATCTGGAGCAACGGATCAAGGTCCCCCTTGTCCAGACTGCAATTCCGCCCAACTGCAATATAACATCGAATAAGACCCTCAACGCCAGGAACCTGGAGGCCCTCGGGGCAGAGCGCCTCGCCGACCTGCTGATCGAGATCAGCAAGGCAAGACCCGCCGCCCGGCGGTTGCTTCGTCTCGAGCTTGCCGGCGCGCAGGGCACGGCCGAGCTCGCCAGAGAGGTGCGGCATCGGATGGCGACGATCCGCCGGTCTCGCGCGGTCATCGACTCGCGAAGGCGCCGAGACCTCGTGAACGACCTGGAACTCTGCCGCAGGACCATCGTCGACCGGATCGCCGGGGAGGACGCTGCCGAGGCGGTCGACCTGATTTGGCAGTATATGGGACTCGCGAATCCGATCCAGAACCGCCTCCACCATACCGACGAGACAATCGCCGGCGCCTTCAGCGCCTCCGATCTGGGCGACATTGCCTCCTCAGCCAGCCCCGATCCGCACAAGCTGGCGGACCGGGCCTTCGAGGCGCTGACCCGGAACGCCCACAGCCAGTACGACGGTCTCATCGGTGCGCTGACGCGCGCTCTGGGCCAGGAAGGGTTGGAGCGTCTGAAGCAGCTGATGACCGAATATTCGAACACGCCGACCGTACAGCTGCCAGATGCGCACCGGCGGAAAATACACTGGCTACACCTGGGGACAGACGTCGAAGCCGAGACCGCGGAGCGCTTGCGGCTCCAGACCGCCCGCTCGGCCCTGCAGGATATTGCCGACGCCCAGGGCTGTTGTTAAGCGCGTCAGTTCCCCGCCGATCGGCGCGCTAACTGATTGTTTTAGTGCGATTCGTGGGGGTCAGTTTAGCGCGCTTAACAACAAGGTACCACGTGCACGAGTCTCGCATGGTGTTGCTGTAGTGTTGACTTGGCCGTTATCGACCTCTCGACGATACTGGAAATAGGTCATAACATATTGATTTATCGTAATTACCGTGATGCGTTCACTAAGCAGTCAGATTAGTCGTCTGCAAGCCCGACTGGGCGCGCCACGGACGGGCCGCTCCGTTCCGGCGCAACGACGACCTCCTGAACCTGCTGCCGAAGGGCGTCATCGCGTTCTCCGGCAGCGGCATCACCGAGAACCTCGTCGACAAGGCGCGGCAGCTCGGCATCCCGGTGCAGCGGGTGACCGCCTGACCCGATCACGGGCCGCGTCACTTCCCGGTGGCGCGGCCCAATCCTTTTTCGCTTCGACTGCCGTCGCACGATGTCGATGCTCGTGAGGCGGCAACCGCAGCAACCTCGCGCGCGCTTCGCGCCGCGTCCGCCGTCCGGCTCGCTGCGCTCGCCGCCGGCGCAACCGTTCGACATCCGTGTCACCCGCCGATGCACTGTGCTTCGCACAAGTGCATCGGCCACTGCGCCGACCTCCGCGCACTACCGGTCGCAATGCTCCCGGTGCTTGTGCGGGCGCTCCTGCGGAGCCCGCCCGCACTTCGTTCGTCACTGCCTCGCGCAGTCTGCTCCGCCCCGCCGTCCGTTCAATCGCCACGGCGGCTCCACCGCGCGTCCCGCGACGGTGTCGATTCCCCCATCGCTCATGCATCCAGGTAGTGCCGATCTTGACCGCTGAGCGGCTGAATTTTCACACCTGACGCACCCAGGGTGCCTTGAGCGAGACTCCCCCGGCCCGGCCTTGCGGGCAACTTCCCTTGTCATGACAATCGGTTAGGCCGTCTTGGCCTGCCGCCGCGATCTCCCGCGCGGGCCGCATCCCCTTCCTCGAAGCGCCGCTCCCGTTCCCTCGGAACGGAGCGGCATCCGGGGAAACACACGGGAGACAGCCCATGCGCATCCATGCCAACATCAACGAACGGACGCTGCGCCGCAAGTTCACGGAACCCAATCACCGGCAGCGCCCGCTCATCGTCATCGACCATACCCTGCCCGCCTTCGGCTTCAAGGTCGCGGGCGACGACACGAGAACCTTCTTCGTCCGCGTCCCGCGCAAGCTCGGCGCGGTCAATGTCACCCTTGGGACGGCGCGAGACCTTACCGCCGCCGAGGCGCGGAAGAAGGCCGTGGCCGAGATCGAGGCCGCCAGGGCCGCGCGCAAGACCGGCCCGCTGTTCCGGGATTTCGCCGAGGAGTTCATGCGCCGCCAGGCGCGGCGCTGGAAGCCCGCTACCCGCGAGGGCAACCGCTCCGCGCTCGGGAACCGGATCCTGCCCTTCTTCGGCGCGATGCGCGTCGCCGACATCGCCCGCGCCGACGTGCAGCGCTGGTTCGATGGCATGAGCGGAACGCCCGGCAACGCCAACCGGTCCCTGCCGGTGCTCTCCGTCATGATGACCCAGGCCGAGCTTTGGGACCTCCGCCCCCAGGGCTCCAACCCGTGCCGCAACATGCGCCGCTACAAGCTCAAGCCGCGCGAGCGGTTCCTGTCCGTGGACGAGTTGAAGCGCTTGGGCTTCGTCCTCGACCATGCCGGGGACAGGCAGGCCGCCGCCGCGATCCGGCTGCTGCTGTTCACCGGCGCGCGGTCCTCCGAGATCACCGGCCTGCGATGGGACTGGATACGCGGCGCCAGAGCGGTGCTGCCCGATTCCAAGAGCGGACCGAAGACCGTCCAGCTTGCGCCGCCGGCGCGGGCGGTCCTCGCCGCCCTGCCGCGCACGGGCCGTTACGTCTTTCCCAATGCCAGGGGCACCGGGCCGATGACCGATCTCGGCCCGCGCTGGCTGAAGCTGCGCGCGCTCGCCGGACTGGAAGACGTGCGCATCCACGACTGCCGCCATACCCTGGCGAGCCACGCCGTGATGAGCGGCCTCGACCTCTACACCGTGGGCCGCCTGCTCGGCCATGCCGACATCGCCTCGACCGAGCGTTACGCCCATCTCGCCGACGAGCATGTCCGCGAGGCTGCCGGCCGCATCGCCGGTATCGTCGGCGACGCGATGGCCGGCGGCCGGAAGCGGATGGAGGGGCGTCATGGCGCATAGATACGCGAAGAAGCCGCTCACCCGGAAGACGATCGCCGCCGCGCGGCCGAAGGCGGCCGAATACACGCTGTGGGACGGCGCGCTGGCGCATTTCGGGGTGCGGGTGCAGCCCTCCGGCGTCAGGTCCTTCATCGTCCAGACCCGGGTGCGGGGACGGATGCGCAAGCTCACCCTCGGGCGCTTCCCCGAGATGAGCCTCGACGAAGCCCGCAAGGAGGCCGCGACGGTGCTCGCCCGCGTCTGGAACGGCGAGGCGGTGGCGCCCGCGCGCGCAACCAAGGCGCCGCTGTTCCGCGACTTCGCCGCCCGCTACCGCGAGCGGCGCAAGGGCCGCTGGAAGCCGTCCTCGCTCAAGACCTTCGACATCTACATGAAGAACCGGCTGATGCCCGCCTTCGGGAAGATGCGGCTCGACACCGTCGACCATGCGCGGGTCTCGGCATGGTTCGACGCGGCGAGCGCGTCCAGGCCCGGCGCGGCCAACCGCGCCTTCGAGATATTGCGGGCCATGCTCAGGACGGCGCGGCAATGGGGCGAGCTTGGCGAGCATGTCCCCGATGCCTGCGCCAATATCGTCGTGAACCCGAGGAAGCCCGTTGCGCGGTTTCTCAACCGCGAGGAGCTCGAACGCCTCGGCGCGGTGCTGGACCGGCACGGGACGGAACACCCCTGGCCGGTGGCCGCGCTGCGCCTGCTCACGCTGACCGGCGCGCGGCTCTCCGAGGTTCTCAACCTGCGATGGGCCGAGATCGGGGAACTGTCCGATGGTGGCGGCAGCGCGCGCCTCGAAGACTCCAAGACCGGCCCGCGCACCATCTGGCTCGCGCCGGAAGCGGCGAGGCTGGTCGCCGCGCTGCCCCGGCCCGAGGGCGCCAAACGGGTGTTTCCCGACAACCTCACCTCGGCGCGGCTCTACACCTTCTGGTGCGGCGTCCGCGAGGAAGCCGGATTGCCCGGCCTGCGCATCCACGATGCGCGCCATACATGGGCGTCCCAGGGGATCATGAACGGGGTCGGGCTGACCACCGTCGGGCGGCTGCTCGGACACCGCAAGCGCGCCACCACCGCGATCTACGCCCATCTCGACGATGCCGCCCTGCGGGACGCCGCCGCGCAGGCCGCCGCCGTCATCGCGCGGGCGATGGAATACAGGGCCGAAGCGCCGCCGCTGCCCGACGAGGTGGACCGCGCCGGGGGCGGCAGGGTGGTGGACTGGTTCGACGGCAAGAGCACAAGGCCCACGCCGCCCGGTCCGCGCAAACCCGCCCGGCACGGCATGCTAGACTTGCTGAGCGGCGGCTTGGCCGCGCCTGCATCCGACGGGCCGGAGAAGGACGACGCCGAACCGGGCAGCCTGCTCGGCTGGATCAGGATTTGATGGCATTTGGTCATCGCCCCGCGCGCCGCTCCGAAAGTTTCCGAAGGGGACTATATTCTTGACTCCAATACCCACAGACGTACTCACAGACGCTCCAAACGCGTGCGTCCGCGAAAATGGAGAACAGAACCATCGAAGTCACCGCATCCCGCCTATTGTACGACAACATCCACGACTTCAAGACCACCGTAATGCACATCGGGTCGGAGATCCGACGCCACGGTATACGTAGTGACGGCAACGACTCCGTGCCATAGATGATATCAACCTAAATCTTTCTGCCGTCATCTCTGAAAGCATGCAGAGCTTCGGCTTGCGGTTGTTTCCCGCGCCAAACGAGCTGCTCGTTGGTTTCCGCGTCGACGGCACCGTCAAGTTCGGGCAGGTTTTCAGGATCAGCACATGCCTCGTCTAGTTGAGCTTGAGTAACACCGAACACTGGTTGATTGAGATAGTAGTCACCGTACCCATACATATCTGACCCGGAAAGATTTGCCGCGTAGAGGCTCGCTCCAGATAGATTGGCTCCCGCTAAATCTGCATTAGTCAGGATCGCTTTGTGCAGTTCCGCTCCAGAGAGATTTGCCCAGGTAAGCTGTGCGTCGGACAGATTGGCATATGCGAGAAGCGCACTGGAAAGATTCGCACTCCAAGTCCCTTCGGACACCTTCGCTTGGAACAAATACAAGTCAATCAGGCTTACGCCAGACAGATTTGCCTCTCCAAGATATGCACCAGAAAGATCGGCAGCCCCTAGGAGTGCTCCAGACAGGTCCATTCGGGAAAACATCCCGGCCCTCAGATTGGCTCCCCGCAGATCCAGTCTGAAACCATCCTTTTCAAGTTCCTTGCCCGTCTCGCGAAGGCAGCCAACAGCAGCAATGATAGCTTGGACATCCGTACGAACAGAAAGCAGAGCTGCGTCACTCTTTCCTTCGGTTTTCATCTGCCACCGTTCACCTTCTCTGTCTTCTGTCGGTTGGCGTGCAAATGTACAGAGCAATTGAATAATCTCGACATAAAACTGTTCGGGATGTTCTCCGGCCAGTCTTTGCAGCGCATGGATGCCGCCCATCCGTACCGAAAGAACACTGCTGCCCAGCATCTCGGCACCCTTCTGATAGCGTTCGTTAAGCAGAATTTGTCGGGCGGTGTCGGCCTGATTTCGTGCAATGCTTGCTTGATGATCCGCCGTTACACCGCGCCATATCGCCAGCGGCAGAGCAACCACGGCGGCAATCACCAAACCGAGATTGCGCAGCGTCTCGCTGTTGGATTCCCCATCACCCTGCAACCAGCCCCAACCAACTTTACTCGCGACTATTAGAGCACAAAACAACACTATAAGTAGTACGAAAAAACCACACCTCGATTTCCGTTGTCCAATGTATCTAACGACGCATCGATACATTCCTACAATGCGTTGATACATTTTCTCTTCAATTTTTCTGGCATCTTTGTGCGTCTATTCCTGCAACCTGACACCGGTCGGAGATAAACTGTCGAACAGCTCACCCTGTTGCTTTTTGCAATTTCGCATTGCTCCCGGACACAGCAGTGCAAACTCTAACGCGGGCACGTTGCCGAATTCTCTCAGTCCCAGTTTGTGCAGTACACTCGACCCTCGCCAAGCAACGCTGGAGGGCATATTGAGGGCTGTGGATTGTGCACAATCAGATCAAGATCTACTATTCCTGACAGATCGCTTCTCGGCATAATATCGCAGCTTCTCTCGGTACCCGCTGATACCATGGTCTTTTCCCGCAATAGAAGGACCTTTAGCAATCATTCTTCTGATCAGACGCCATACACGAAATGGCATGCTGAGATTTGGTATGACTTTGAGATTGGAAAGGTTGCCATCGCATGCTGTCAGATAACGCATGTCGCCTTGGTGTATGTAGCCGCAAAAGTTCCTCTCCAAGGCATCTGCCCACTTTGGTCTCACAAAAGAGACAACGAAGGCGATACAATAGCTCAGCGACGAAGGGGGAACGCGGGGTACACCGTCGGCAGCGTTCACAATGCGGTATATCGGCACACGAATTTCCTCGCCAAATTCCTCATTGCCAACGCGTGGACTGCCGAACGTATAGCAGGCCGCGACGGAGTCTCGCTCCAGTTCCTTGGCTGCAATAACAGCAAGAGCGCCTCCTAGAGAGTGACCGGTGATATAGAGAGAATAGTCATCCGGCAGTTCACCGACTGCGGATTCTACTAGCTGACCCACCTGTTTGTAGGCATCGCGAAAGCCAGTATGTAGCTTGATGCCATCTCGGCCTTTGTAGAAGCGTGCGTCCAAGTCAGTCCTGACGTCTTTCCAGCTATTCGCTTCGGTACCGCGAAAGGCAAGCACAGCGATACGATCAGTGTCTCTCTTCGCGAGGAACGCCTGAGTGTCACCTTCGTTGAACATTTTGACTAGATCGAAGTCGGCGCGCTTAAGGGCCTCTTTCAGTTGGCGGAGCCCCAAGGCTTCGATTTCCTTATCCTTACCGCCAAGTTGCTGGTCGATGTAGTCCTTTACATTCTTTTCCAACTCTTGGAATTGGTTCGATACTTCCGACCCGCCCTTCCGCTGTAGTGCGAACTTGGTAGCCTTACTGATGGCACTAACAATTCCCTTGAAACGATTGTCGCCTTCAAATGATAGATAGGCGAGTGCACTCATTTCGCTCATCATCCAAGCCGAGCGGTCACTGTATGCAGCACGAGTTGTCGGTAAGTCTTTCAGTTCCTGTGGTGCGTTGAAATAGTCAGTCATGCTAATTTCCCTGGACTTTCATGCGGAACTTGGTCGCCGTAGCGACATTGGGGCACCTTCGTCCGGTTTCAAGGGCTGAATGTGTTGACTCAGTCCCGCGTGGTGCTCTTGGTCTCCGAGGAACACCATCGTGATCCATATCTCAGTATTCGGATTCGACAGTGTGTGGCGACGCGTTTCCTGATTACGCATCAACCTCAGCCAAGCGCACCCCGTGCGATCCAAGGTCGGGTTCCGGTACTCATCTCGGCGTCTAACCATGCTCTCCTGCCGGTTCAATCGTCGTTTCGCGCTCCACGATGCGCAATTTCCCAGAGGTGATCGAGCGGAGTGAAGATCGTACGTAGTCAGGATCAGCCATGAGGGAAGCCCTCAGAGCCGAAGCTGTCCTGGAACTCGACTCTACTATGACGGCAGTGGAACGAACTGCTTCGATAGTCGTCGTATAACGGTGTTGCAGTGCGAGCGGCGGAACAGGCAGAACCAAGGAATGAACCTCCTTCGCATTGATGTTGGCCTGTCCTATCGCGCCGCGCGCCATCGAGAAGAGACGCCGCTTCATTGCGTGGGAATTCATGAACGCCCAGACATAGACTGGACAGACGCGCTCCGCGTTGAGGCGTAGCCGAACGAAGTATGACGCTGCCACAGCTTCGAAGCGGCCGTCCCACATGCCTGTCTTTCCGACAAGCTCCCTGCTATTTGTCCGGTTGAACAAGATATCGCCCGCGCCAAGCGCATATTTATCGACATCGGCCTCTGGGAGAGGGACGTACTTGAGATCAGCGCAATCGAGATCGCCATCAAAGGTGACATTGCCCATGCGCAACACCGGCACGCCCTCGGCCCGGTCGTTAGCCTTCTTGCTCGTCCCATACTGTGTCAGAACACAAAGCTCTCCGAGCCGTCTTGTCTTCCACCCCATGGGGTTCTCGACTGGGTCGCCGAACATCTTGACGAACAGCGCCGGGATGAATTCCCGCAATCGCTCCTGGGCCTCCGTCCGCAGTCGCTCGATCTTCGCCGCCCGGTTCAGCATGCCGACGATCCGCCGCTGCTCTTCAAGAGATGGTAGAGACACCTGCATCGACATGAGCGACTTCATATCAGCGCGAGGCATCCGCGAACCGTTCACCGAAGACATGACAAACGCCACGGTCTCCCTGCGCCGGAGCAGATAGGCCAGAAACTCCCGGTCTACACTGTCGCGAGGCAGAAGCGGAACGAGTTCGGTCGAACACCGGCCATCGAAGCCCGGTACGGCCACTTTGTTCAGATAGGGACGGAGCTTGGCGTAAAGCACATGGCGCTCATCGAAGCGGAACATCGTGCTCTTCTGCTCGCCAAGACGGGACGCAGTATCGAAGTCCAGCGCACCGGTGTCTGAGACGACATTTTCAACGCCAACGAAGGGAAGCCGATCCGCAAGAGGATCTTCCGGCCGAATCCCTTGACGGTCCATATCACATAGTTCAGCCAGTGGTGCAGTACGCGAGGTCATTCAACCGCCTCCCGCACTGCATGGGCCAGCACGTCGATCTCTCCCAAAATCTCTGTCTCGATAGCGCGCAATTCGTCTAGAATCGCCAGCGGGTCGCGGTGTTCGACCTTTGCCCGGTTCTGCGGCCGGTGACGGCCAGCGCTAAGGTTGAAGTCGGTGGCGCGGATTGCGTCGGCCTCGGCGAACCACCACTTCTCGGTCCAGTCCGTGTCCGTATCGCGGTCCCACCATGCTTCCCACCGCGCCTCCCGCTCCCGGAAGGCTGCGATCAAGCCGGGCAGATCGTCGTCGTCAATTGGTTGGTCGTGGTTGGCGTCGAGCTTGAAGCCGTCATTGTCGGCGTGGAGGAACATCATCCGTTCCGTCGTGCCGCCCTTGCGGAAAACCAGCACCGAGGTCTTGACGCCGGAATAGGGATTGAACACCCCGCCGGGCAGGGACAGCACCGCTTCGACCGTGTTGTTTTCGACCAGCTTGCGGCGCAGCTCCTTGTGTGCTCCGGTAGAGCCGAACAGCACGCCTTCGGGCACCACGACGCCACAACGCCCGTCTTCCTTCAAGTGGTTCAGCATGTATTGCAGGAACAAGAGTTCGGTCTGCCGCGAGCGGCCGACCTTGACCTCCTCGACAATGCGGTCCTTGTCCAACCGCCCGGAAAACGGCGGATTGGCGAGGATAACGTCGAACCCGCCGACCGGCAGGCCGAGCTCCGCCTTCGCCGTGCGGTCGAGGGAACGGGTGAGCGCGTCGCGGCGCAGGATACGCACCCGATCCAGACCGCGCAGGGTCAGGTTCATGGTCGCGAGGCGGACCATCTGCGGGTCCACATCGTTGCCGAAGAATGTCGATTCATGCAGTTGGCGTACGACGTCGCGGCCCAGCATGTCGTAGAGGCCACGCCGGAGTGTCTTGCCCTCCGCCTCGACTTCCTCGATACCGGCGGGCGAGGAATTAGCGAGCCGGATATGGTCGAAGGCGCCGACCAGGAAGCCCGCCGTGCCCGCCGCCGGGTCATAGACGGTCTCGCCGATCCGGGGATCGACAAGGCCGACCAGGGCGCGGATGACATGGCGCGGCGTGCGGAACTGCCCCAGTTCGCCTGCCTGCCGGATCTGGCGAAGCACGTGCTCGAACAGGTCGCCCTTGGTGTCCGCGTCCACCTGTCCGAAGCGAAGATCATCGATCTGGCTCACGACCTGAGAGAGCACCGTCGGCTCGTCGATCACGAGACGCGCCCCGTCCATGAAATCCGTTGCGCCGTCATTGGCGAGGCCGGCATGGAACGGAAACACTTCCTCGCGCACCCACGAAACCAGCCCGTCGCCGTTCAACGCCTTCGCCCAGGACGACCAGCGCAGGAATTCACGCGGAACGGTTTCGCTCCCCGGTTCGCGGGCGTTGCGCGAATTGCGCAGGACCCACTCGCCCGCGAAGACGCTGACATGGGGCTCCGCACCCGGACGGCGCGCGGCGCGAACACGGGCCGAGTCCGCAGCCTCGTACATGTTGAAGTAGATGAGGAAGCTCAATTGCTCGGCGTTCTGGGCCGGGTTAGGGTAGCCGCCGCCGAACAGGTAATCGCGGATG
>CBDCYR010000012.1:0-715663 GCA_965224275.1 Alphaproteobacteria bacterium
ATTTCGGAGGAACTGCCCGGTTCCTGGGCGCCGAAATCGTTCGACGGGACCCCGAGAACCACCAAGCCGCGCTCACGGTAGCGCTGCCACAACTCCTGCAGGGCGGCGTATTGGTGGGTGTAGCCGCAGAACGAAGCGGTGTTGACGATCAGGACCGCTTTGCCGGCAAATTTCGACAGCGGCAGCGGGCCGCCATCGATCGCGAGGAACGAGAAATCATGCGCGTTTTCTGCCGGGCTCGCACCGGCCGCGGGCGCATTGGCGGCGACAACGATAATGGCGAGCGCCCAAACCAATCGTGCCACGAAATCCGACCGTCCTAGCATGGGGTCTATGCGGTTATGCGTATGGACGAGACCACCTACTGCCCAAACACTCGCCGCAATCGTCCCATTTTCTCGAAATAGCGCTGGTGGTAATCCTCAGCCGTCCAAAACGCCGATGCCGGCGTGATTTCGGTCGCAATCGGCTGGCTATGACGGCCGGATTGTTCCTGTTGCTGCTTCGACGCCGCCGCGGCTGCCAGTTGTTCCTCGTCGTGGGCATAGACGGCCGAACGATATTGCGTGCCAACATCGGGCCCCTGGCGATTTAGCTGGGTGGGGTCGTGGATCTGCCAGAACGCGTCGAGGAGTTCATCGTAGGAGACCTTTGCCGGGTCGAATTCAACTTCGACAACTTCTGCGTGCCCGGTCTGCCCGCTGCAAACCTCTTCATAGGTGGGATTGTCTTTGGCGCCGCCGGCATAGCCGACCTTCGCATCGGTAACGCCGTCGATCTTGCGAAGCCCCGCCTCGATGCCCCAAAAGCACCCGGCCCCAAATGTTGCTTTGGCCATAGCGGCCTCCTTCGATTGCTGCTGCGTTCGAATCTAAGGCTTCGTGAGCAAACGGCAAGTGCAAGAACATTTAATGCTTGGCTTAGCCGTCCCGCTCCCCCGGCCCAACCACCCCTAGGGTACCCTCCAAAAGTGTCCAATACTGTGGTGGTTGGACCGGGGGAGCGGGACGGCTAAGTCGACTTACTCCTAAGAGTCCGACTCGAAACTCTATGTTTGATAACAGTACCTTGCGAGCCGCCTTGTGAGGAGTCGGATGTTGGCGACAAGAATCCATGCCTGTGCGGAGGCGATTGATTTCTCCCAATCCTTGGCCAGTCGACGGCATCGGTTGAGCCAGGCGAAGGTCCTCTCGACGACCCATCGTCTGGGCAGGAGCTCGAAGCCCTGGGCGGTGTCTGAGCGCTTGATGATCTCGAGCTTCCAGCGGCCGATGACCTCAAGGGCGCCCTCGAGTTTCGGTCCCGCGTAGGCGGCGTCGGCGAAGAGGTGACGCAGCCGGGGGAAGCGATGACGGATCGATTTGAGGACCTCGGGCGCGCCGTCGCGGTCCTGGATATCGGCTGCGTGCACGATCAGGCCGACCAGCAGGCCGAGTGTATCGGTGACGATGTGACGCTTGCGGCCCTTGATCTTCTTGCCCGCGTCATAGCCCCGAACACCACCGCTTTCCGTGGTTTTCACGCTCTGGCTGTCGATCACCCCGGCGCTCGGGCCGGCCTCGCGTCCTTCCAGCTCCCGGGCCGCCATGACCAGGTGATGGTTGATGCTCTCCAGCAGGCCGTTGGAGCGCCAGTCGTAGAAATAGCGCTGGACCGTGGAAGGCGGAGGGAAGTCGTTCGGCAACATCGCCCACTGGCAGCCCGTCGAGGCCATGTACATGACCGCATCCATGACATGGCGCAGGTCCGTCGTCCTCGGCCGGCCGATCTTCTTGCGCGGCGGCATGAGCGGCGCGATCAACGCCCACTCTCGATCCGTCAGGTCGCTTGCGTAGCGCCCGCCACGGCGCTCATAATTCGGGCGAGTGATTTCGGTCCACATGTTGTGCCTCCTCGTTTGCTTTGACACAACCGAGTAAGCCACAACCGACTGAAATCACTCAACTAGTTTCGGGTTGGCCTCTAAGAGGTGCACCCGCGGCGGTGGTGTTCGCCCCTGGGGTGCTTAGTATGGACCGGTTATGGTTTTCGATCTGAAGATCACCAACGGCTTCATCGTCGACGGGAGCGGCAAACCGGGTTTTGCCGGCACGGTGGCGGTGCGGGACGGCCGCATCGCCGGCATCGGTGACATTGACGGGCCTGCCGAGCGGACGCTGGACGCAAGCGGACGCGTCGTCGCGCCCGGGTTCATCGATATGCATACCCACTACGATGCCCAGATCCTGTGGGACCGCACGCTGTCGATCTCTCCCTCACATGGCGTAACCACCGTCGTGATGGGTAATTGCGGGTTTGGCATCGCGCCGACCCGGGCCGCACATCGTGACCTGATTTTGCGGACGCTCGAACGGGTCGAGGGGATGAGCCTGGCCGCGCTGCGGGCCGGCGTCGGCGGTGATTGGGCGTTCGAATCATTTCCGCAATATCTCGATGCCATCGAAGACACCGGCAGCCTGGTCAATGTCGGGGTCTATATCGGGCACACGCCGACGCGCCTCTACGTGATGGGCACCGACGCGGTGACGCGAGCGGCATCGGCAGACGAGGTTGACGCCATGTGCCGCATCGTTCGTGAAGCGGCGGAAGCCGGGGCGCTCGGGCTTTCATCATCGGGATCGCCGACCCATCACGGGTTCGATGGCCACCCGGTGCCGAGCCGCTTGGCCGCCTTCGAGGAACACGATGCGCTGATCGGCGCCCTGGCGGATCATGGGGCCGAACATGGCCCAGGTGTTTTTCAAGCGACGATGGGCAAGGGAATGTTCATCAAACAGTTTCGCGAGTTCGCTGCCAAGCATGGTGTCACCGTTACCTGGACCGCCCTGCTCTCCAACCTCACCGGCCCGGGATCGCATCGTAAATATTTGCAAACCACGCGCGAGCTGATCGAAGAAGAGGGCCTTAACGTGGTTCCGCAGGTATCGCCGCGGCCGCTGACGCTCGACTTCAACTTCGATTCGGCGTTCCCCTTCGAAGCGCGCGCGTTCTTTGCCCCGACCATGAAAACCGACCACGCCGGCCGCATGGCGTTGTACCAGGATCTCGCGTTTCGGCAGGCGTTCAAAGATGATCGTGAGGACGCCCGCCCGCATCAAATGGTGGGGTGGGACGAGCGCGCGGTGATCTCCTATTCACCATCGGATGAGTCATTGACCGAACGGCTGGTCAAGGACGTCGCGGAGGAACGTGGGGTCGATCCGGTCGATATGGTGCTGGATCTGAGCCTGGAGACCGATCTCGCGGCGCGAATCCGCGTGCCCATTCTCAATTATGATGACGACGCTGTGGGCGAAATTCTCCAGGACCCGCTTACGGTGATGGCGCTGTCTGATGCCGGTGCGCACGCCAGCCAACTCTGCGATGCCTGCTACACAACCGACTTTCTCGGACGCTGGGTGCGCGAGAAGGGGTTGGTGAGTCTGGAAGAAGGCGTGCGGATGCTAACCGCGCGACCCGCCGAGGTTCTCGGACTACGTGACCGTGGACGGCTGGAGAAAGGCATGGCCGCCGATGTCGTGGTGTTCGACGCCGAAGCCATCGATGCTGGCGCCTTACGGCGGGTGCATGATTTGCCCGGCGATGCCGATCGTTTGCTATCGGATGCTAGCGGAATCGACGCGGTCATCGTCAACGGCACAATAATCAGCCGCGATGGCGAAAGCGCTCTTGCCGCCGACGCCGATCTGCCCGGCCAACTCATCCGCGGCCGGGGTTAAGAGGGGAGCGTGAATTGCTAAAGGCTGCGCTCGGCTATGTCGGCCTCGCGGTGCGCGAGCCCGAGGAAATCGCCAACAAACTCCAGCACGATTTCGGCCTCGAACGGACGCAGGCTACGCTGCGGTCCCCCGAGGGCGAGGATTCGACCGTGCCGGTGCTTGGTATTGGCCGCAGTGCATTGGTGCTTGTGAGCGTCGGCGAAGGGCTCGCGCACGATACGGACCGGCCCGGCGTGCATCACCTGATGCTGCCCACCAGCGACCTCGATGGTGATCTGGCCGCAGCCGCGGCCGCCGGTATCGAGGCTTCACGGCCACAGGCAGGGTTGAATGGGGCGCAAGCGGTGGCCCTTTCGGCCAAGCAGCTTGGCGGCGTACGTACGTTTCTGAGCGATCCCCTCGACTTGCCTGAGAGCGTACAGGGACCGGTCGATCGGATCGATCACATCGGCGTCGCGAGCGCCGACAACCGCGTTGTGCTCGATATGTTTTGCGATCGGATCGGATTCGAACTCGAAAGCCAGCAAACCGATCGGGAAGTCGGAACCGCGGTCGAAACCTTCACCTCCGACAAACATGGCGTGGTGCGACATAGCCGCCCGCCAGAATTGATCGGCGCGCTACGAGTCGCGTTTGTGACGATCGGCGATTGCGAGCTCGAGTTCCTGCAGAACTTCGATCCCCGCCAGGAGGGTGAGGTCGATCACGGCACGCGCGGCACCACCCGGCAGGATCAAGGAGCTATTAGCCGCTACATCGCATCGCGCGGCGCCGGCCTCCACCACATTGCTTTCAAGGTTGCCGATATCGACAGCATGCTGGCGCGCTTGGCGGGTGCCGGTTATGAGGTTATCGACCCGATCGGACGGCCGGGATCACGGCGGGCTCGGATCGGCTTTATCCACCCGCGCAGCTTGGGTGGTGTGCTCGTTCACCTCGTCGAGCGCAACGAGATATCGGACAGCGCATAAGGTAAACAAAACCCCTCACCCTACCCCTCTCCCGCAAGGGGAGAGGGAACCTAACGGTGCCCACGGCTAGCTCCCTCTCCCCTTGCGGGAGAGGGCGGGGGTGAGGGGGGCTTTTTTTTCGAGGTGCTAACTGCGATTGGATCGGGGTCTACTAGGGCCGCGCCAACTGTTCGGGCCGATCGATTTCACCGCCCGACGGCAATGGTGCGGCCGCATTATCGATCCATGCCGCGATATCGCGCCACACCACTTCGGCCTGCAGGTCGCGCAGGAGCATGTGGTAGCCCTGGGCATAGAGCACGACCCGGTGCGGCGCACCGAAATTGTCGAGCATGCGGATCGTGGGCCGGCGCGGAATGATCTCGTCGCGGGCGCCGTAGAGCACCAGCGCGGGCGTGGTCAGGCCGGGCGACGCGGCAAGGGCTTGGTCCATAAGGTTGACCAGACCGTATAACGCATCAACGCGGGTTTCCTTGATAACGTAGGGATCGCGTCCCAGCGCGCGCAACATCTCGATATTGTCGGAGGGGATGATGCCCAGGCCGCGACCCGTGACGCGGTTTCCCGGCATGGTGTGCACCCCCAACCAAAGGGCTACTCGATAAGCCAGCGGCATCGTCGACCTGCCCCACACCGCCGGGCCCACCAGGACCTGACCGGCGATGTCCGGCATCGCCGGATTGGTGGCCGCAGCTCGCGGTTGTGCTTGTGCTGCCATCATGACGGCGCCCCCCATGCTCACGCCGAGCAGATAAAGCGGCGTGGTCGGGTGATTAGCGGCGACGACATGTGCGGCTTCCCGCAAATCCTTTGTCATCAAGCGGGTACCCGGCCAGATACGTGGATTCGCACTCTTACCGAATCCGCGCTGGTCATAGGCGTAGGTTGCGATGCCGGCCGACGCCAGCCAGCTTGCCGGCGCATCAAAGGCATTGCTGTAGTCGTTGAAGCCATGCAGCGCGAGAATCACCGCTCGTGGGGGACCATCTGGCAACCACTGGCGCAAGGGCAGTTCGTAGCCGTCGCTGGTGGCAATCAGGTCCGCCGCCAGGCGCGGCGCACCGTCCAATGGCCCAGCTTCCTGGACACGTGGCGCGCACGCGACGAGTACCGCCAACAGAAGCGCGGCCGCGACGGCGCGCAGGCGCATCTGCAAAGTCCGGTTTAGGCAGGATCTGACTAGCATCGAAATCGTCGAGCGAGCGTTTCGGTTGGGATTAGCGCTGTTTTCGGGTATATCAGCCGCGGTCTGGGTAAACATTTGTGTGTTACGAATAAACCACCCGACCCTGACGTAATGCCTCGGGGGCAGCATGGCCGACGGACTGCAAAACGAAAAACTGATCCATCTTTTCACCACACCCATACTCAAGCATGTGTGGGCCGACAGCGAGGATCTCAACGAAGAACTCCGCCGTGTCATCATCAACAAAACGCGCGGCGGCAAGGGAACCACCTATAGCGCGGTCGGTGGTTGGGAATCGGGAGACGACTTTCACCAGTGGTCGGGCGATCTCGGCCAAACCGTGGTTCAACGTGTCGCGGAGATGGTGAAACAGGCCACATCGGAGCTTTATGCCACTTTTAGCGGCCGCGAAAAAAGCACCTGGACGATTGCCATGTGGGCAAACGTCAATCGGCGCGGCAACTACAACCGGATTCACGTACAGCCCGGATCAACGTGGACCGGCGCCTATATCGTCGACACCGGACACGAAGAAAAGCACGAAACGCTGAGTGGCGTAATCGGACTTATCAATCCGAATCTATCGCAAGCCATGAGCTTTTACCGCAACGCGGTGCCGACGCGCTACATCGTGCGGCCCGAGGCCGGTTTGATGATGATCTGGCCGAGCTATGTCGCCCAGATGGTCCATCCGCACACCGGCAAGCGGCCGCGGGTCAGCATATCCTTCAACGTGAAGAAGGATCCCTACCCCTAGTTGTGGAGTCTCATGAGGTTATTGACATCCAAGCCTGATCGGCTGATGGGTTGATTTCCATTTATCCCGGCATGAGGTCTGTGCCAATTGTAGTGGTGTAACCAGATGGGGAGCTCACGTGCTCTGTGCTGTGAGCTTTCATAGGCTTGAGCGTAGGCCCATTCGCGCAGAGAAGATTGGATAAAGCGCTCGGCCTTGCCGTTGGTTTTGGGTGTATAGGGTTTGGTGCGGATGTGTTTGAGCCCGAGGTTTTTGCAGGCGTCTGTGAAGGCCAATGACCTGTAGCACGATCCATTGTCGGTCATGACCCGTTCGACGGTGATATTGAAGCGCCGGTACCAAGCGAGGGCGGCCATCAAGAAGGCGACGGCGCTGTCTTTTTTCTCGTTTGGCATGATGTCTGCGAAGCCGAGGCGGGAGTGGTCGTCGATGCAGACGTGGACGTATTCCCAGCCCCTGTTGGGTCCGGTTCTTGGGCCGGTTCGATCACCGGTTATGCGGTGCCCGACCTGGTTGAAGCGGCCGAGTTTTTTGATATCGATGTGGATCATCTCGCCGGGCTTGGCGCGTTCGTAGCGGCGTACCGGTTGGGCGGGGTCGAGGTCGCGCCAGCGGTTGAGGTGGTGTCGGGTCAGGATCCGTCCCACCGTGGCTTTGGAAACACCAACTTCGGCGGCGATGCGGTGATAGATGCGCCGTTGCTTGCGCAGGGCAATCACCTTCGCCTCAAGCTCACCAGGTGTTCTATGCGGGCTGGTCATTGGCCTTGAGGAGCGGTCGACAAGCCCGCCAAAGCCTTCCGCGCGATAGCGCCGCCACCATTTGTAGACCGTACTGGTACTGGTGCCCATTGCTGTCGCCACGTCCAACGGGTGTTCGCCGCGTTCCAGTCGAGAGATTAATATCTCTCGACCCTTCGGGGTCAGGCGGGCATTCTTATGGATGTTCATTCGGTCCTCCGGCGATCAGCTTCTGTTCTTTTCAAACATCAGCTTCTCAAAGCGGGGCCGAATGAACAACCTACTGAGACACCACACCTAGTGGACGGAATCCACGAGCGGCAAGACGTTCCTGATGGGATTACCCGATCAGACGGCGCACGCGTTTTCGCAGGTAGGTCAGCGTTTCGTGCTCGAACCAGGGATTGACCGTTAACCAGCGATTGTTGTGCCACGACGGGTGCGGCACCGGGACGACGGCCGGCGCATAGTCACGCCACGCGCGAACGGTTTCGCTAAGTGTTTTCTTGTTGCGCTCCCCGAGATGGAATTTTTGCGCATAACGGCCGGCGGCAACGATCAGGTTGACGTTCGGGAGCTGTGCCAACAACCGGTCGTGCCAAGTGAGCGCGCATTCCGGACGCGGCGGCAGATCACCGCCGGCGGCTTTGCCGGGATAGCAGAAGCCCTGCGGCACGATCGCAACCCGGCTGTCGTCGTAAAACACGTCGCGATCAAGATCGAGCCATTCGCGCAATCGATCGCCGCTGGCATCGTCCCATGGCACACCACTCTCGTGCACCCGTGTGCCGGGCGCCTGGCCTGCGATCAACACCCGCGCACTGGCTGTTGCCACGACGACCGGGCGCGGTCCCAGCGGCAAGTGTTCCTCACAGATGCGGCAGGCACGAATCTCGGTTAGCAAGGCCGCCAGCGGGTCTGTTGTCGGTGTTAACCGTGTTGCTCCGGATTTAGGTGCCACGAATAACCCTCACGCTTGCAGTCATCTTGATCGGCTAGAAGCGACGGCCTAACGTGCCCGGCGCAAGATCAAACCGCCGATAGCTTAGCCATTTTGGAAATACCGACGTTATGAAGTTTTCGAGTACCGATACCTATATTGCAACCGAGGAGTTGATGGTTGCCGTCAACGCGGCGATTACGCTGCGGCGGCCGCTGCTGGTTAAAGGTGAGCCCGGCACGGGCAAGACGATGTTGGCGGTTGAGGTAGCCAATTCGGTCGGTGCGCCGCTGCTCGAGTGGCACATCAAGTCAACCACCAAAGCGCAACACGGCCTCTACGAGTATGACGCCGTATCGCGGCTGCGCGATTCACAGCTGGGCGACGAACGCGTCGCCGACATTCGCAATTACATCAAGCGCGGGATGCTGTGGGAGGCGTTTGACAGCGCCGAGGTGCCGGTACTGCTGATCGATGAAATCGACAAAGCCGATATCGAGTTTCCCAACGACCTGCTGCGCGAGCTCGATCGTATGGAGTTTTATATTTACGAGACCAAGGAAACCATACGCGCCACCCAGCGGCCGATCGTGATCATCACGTCAAACAACGAGAAGGAGCTGCCCGACGCTTTCCTGCGGCGCTGCTTCTTCCACTACATTCGTTTTCCCGAGCGCGACACCATGGCGGAGATCATCGACGTTCATTTTCCCGATCTACAAGGCAAGTTGGTCAACGAAGCCCTCAATCTTTTTTACGAGATTCGCGACGTGCCCGGGATGAAGAAAAAGCCGTCGACCTCGGAGCTGCTCGATTGGCTCAAGCTTCTGATGGTCGACGATATCCCGCCTGAAGCGCTGCGATCGAAAGACATGAAGACGTTGATCCCACCGCTGCACGGCGCCCTGTTGAAGAACGAACACGACGTTCATTTATTCGAGCGTTTGGCGTTCCTCAATCGCGGCGAAGGGCGCAACTGAGGCAAGCAGGCGATGTTCTTCAATCTCTTTACCGAGCTGCGCAAGGCCAAGGTGCCGGTGAGCCTCAAAGAATATCTCGCGCTGATGGAGGCGATGGATGCCAAGATCGGCGCCTACAATGTCGACAATTTCTACTACCTCAGCCGCGCCGTATTGGTGAAAGACGAGCGCAATCTCGACAAGTTCGACCGGGTGTTCGGCCACGTGTTCAAAGGGCTGGAATCCAGCGTCGACGAAATTGAAGTCGAAATTCCCGAGGCGTGGCTGGAGAAATTGATGGACCGCTATCTCACGGCAGAGGAGAAAGCGGAGGTCGAAGCGCTTGGCGGCTGGGAAAAACTGATGGAGACGTTGCGCGAACGATTGGCCGAGCAAGACGATCGCCACCAAGGCGGTAGCAAATGGATCGGGACCAGCGGCACCTCGCCATTCGGTGCCTATGGCTATAATCCCGAAGGAGTCCGGATTGGCCAGAACGGCAATGCGAACTTTCGCGCGGTCAAGGTGTGGGATCGTCGTGAGTTCAAGAACCTTGATGATTCGATTGTCATTGGCACCCGCAATATTAAGATGGCGCTACGGAAAATCCGGCAGTTCGCCCGCGACGGCGCCGATCTCGAGTTGGATCTGCCCGATACCGTCCGCTCGACCGCCGATAATGGCGGCTACCTCGATATCAAGATGGTGCCGGAACGCCACAATGCGGTGAAGGTGCTTCTGTTGCTCGATATCGGCGGATCAATGACGGTGCATACGCGTACCTGTGAGGAGCTCTTCTCTGCCGCGCACACCGAGTTCAAGCACCTCGAATATTTCTACTTCCACAATTGCCCGTATGAGGAGGTGTGGCGGGAAAACCGGCGGCGACGCAGCGGCACACTGGATACGACCGACCTGCTCAACACCTATGGATCCGACTACAAGCTGATCCTGGTGGGCGATGCGACGATGAGCCCCTATGAGATCACCGTGCCCGGCGGCAGCGTCGAACATTGGAACGCCGAAGCCGGCGCGGTGTGGATGCAGCGCCTGCTCGATACCTACCCACATGCGGTTTGGCTCAATCCCACCGACGAACGCTATTGGCAGGCGACGCCATCGATCCAGGTGGTGCGCCAGCTGATGGCCGATCGCATGTATCCCCTCACACTCGATGGCCTTGAGCGCGCAACGCGCGAGCTGCGGCGCTAACCGATCCGACAAAGACATGGCCGGCTCCCACTTCTTCGCCCAAGGATGCGCCTTCGTCGACAACGTGTTTGTTCCGGCCGAAGCAGCGCGGCTGCCGATTTTCGATTGGGGATTCCTACACGGCGACGCGACCTATGATGTCGTGCATGTGTGGAACGGCGCCTTCTTTCGGTACGAGGATCATCTCGATCGATTTTTTCGGAGTTGCCAAGCGCTTCACCTGAAGCCGCCGATCGATCGTGAGCGGATTACCCATGTGCTGGCCGAATGCGTCAGCCGCAGCGATCTTAAAGATGCTTATGTCGAGATGATCTGCACCCGCGGTATCCCCAAGCGTGGCAGCCGCGACCCGCGAGATTGCGCAAACCGTTTTTATGCCTTTGCGGTTCCCTTCGTGTGGGTCGCCAACGAAGAACAGCGGACCCGCGGACTCAAGCTGATCGTGAGTTCAGTGCAGCGGATTGCACCGGAATCGGTCGACCCCGTCGTCAAGAACTACCATTGGCTCGATTTCACGCGCGGCTTGTTTGAGGCGTATGACCGAGGTGGCGAGACTGTGGCGCTGGTCGACCGCGAAGGCAACGTATCGGAAGGGCCCGGTTTCAATATTTTTGCAATCCGCGACGGCGCCATCCTGACACCCGGGCACGGCACCCTCGAAGGCATCACCCGCAAGACGGTGATCGAGCTGTGCGATGAGATCGACATCGCGTGCCGCGGCGACACGGTTAGCGCCGATACGCTGCGAGGTGCCAACGAGGTTTTCATCTCGTCAACGGCGGGCGGGATTATGCCGGTGACGGAAGTGGATGGTGCGCCGATCGGCGACGGTAAACCGGGCCCAATCACCAACCGGTTGCGCGATCTCTACTGGTCCAAGAAAGAAGCGGGCTGGCACGCGACCCCGGTTGAGTACCGTCACGTGCCGCAAGCGTCGGGTTAGCGACCAAAGTAACACCTAACACCGTCCCATTATTGCCCACCGTGACCTAACGCCAGTCACATTGGCCGCATTGCCAGCTTGAAGGCTCGATCCTGGAGCCAATAGGATTAGAAGTTGCCATAAGGCAGGGAGGGAGGCGCCACCTCATCGGCGCTGCGTCCAGCCCAGTCCAACCCCGGGATATTGGCCAGCGCGCGTTGCTGCGCGGCGTCGAGGGCTTCGGCGGCAGCCGCATAGTCGATCGTTTGGACGCGGCCGTCGGCGACGACCTGGTCGCCGTCGACAAAGACGTCGCGGATAGCCCGATCGGCAGCCGAGTAGACCAGCGAACGCAGCGGGTCGCGGGTCGGGCGCATCATCGGATGGGTGACGTCGATCAACACCAGATCGGCCTTGGCACCAACCACGAGCCGCCCAAGATCGTCACGACCCAGTGCCTGCGCGCCGCCGGTGGTCGCTGCAGCGAATATATCCGAGGCATAGGTCTCCCACGGGTTTTCCGCGACCACGCGCGCGACATAGGCAGCCAGACGCATTTCGTCGACCATGTTGTGGGGATAGACATCGGTGCCGATCCCCATGCTGACGCCGGCCTGGCGGTAACTGCCGAAATCGCGGAGCGAAATGCCGCGCCGGGCAAACACGGTTGGACAATGGGCGACGCTGGTGCCGGTTTCGGCGAGGCGCGTGAGATCGCCGGTTTTAGGCCAGCGCGTCCAGGGGTGGTGATCGAGAAAGATTCCATGGCCGATGATGGTGTGATCACCGAGCAGATCGAGTTGATCGAGCCATTGAATCGGCGTTGTGCCATGACGGCGGGTCATCTCGTGGAACTCGGCCAGGCTTTGCCCGGCGTGGATGTGGATGCGGATACCGCGCTCGTTGGCGGCGGCGAGGCTGTCGCGAAGCAGCGCTTCGGAGCAGGTGTCGACCTGCGACGGGCTGAGCATGCCGAACAGGCGGCCGCATTCATGCTGCTCGGCGCGGGCTACCAGGCCGAGGGCGGTTTCCAAGCCCTGCCTACCAGCAGCCTCGTCCCACTCATATTCGACGGCATGGCCATTGCGCGTAAACCAACGGGCCGAGCGGTACATCGGGGCGATGCAGGCGCGAATGCCGCTTTCGGCAAGCAGATCGAGCCACGTCTCGCTGGGCACGGAAAGATCACAAATCGTCGTGACACCGCTGAGCAGTAGTTCGCTCAGGGCGACCCGATAACAGGCCGGCGTGCCCTCGGCATCGGGACCAAGGATCGGCAAGTGCTCGTAGAGCGAGGTGTTGTAAAGGTGGGGACTGCCGATCTCGTCCCACATTCCCTTGTTCATCGGCTCCGAGAAGGGATGACAGTGAAGGTTGACCAGGCCGGGCATGACGAGGAGCCCGGCACCGTCGATTTCACGCTCAGCAGTACCGACGAAGTCGCGCCCGACATGGACAATTTGGTTGCCGGTGAAGGCGATGTCGGCGTTGGTCAGGTAGACGTGATGGCGCTCGATAGTATCCCAAGCGATGGCGTAATCGGCGTTGCGGATGAGCGTGGTCGTCATAGTGCCTCGCGCGGATCGGGTCGGTTCGCGCGCATTCTACGCATTTTGCGTTGAATCGGATGGCCCTTCCAACTCAAGTACATCGCTCGCGCAGCCCTCGGTTATCGATCTCGGATCAGCGCCAGGGTGGTGAAAACGCGGTCAAACGGCTGCGCGCTTTGTTGACACGCAACGGTAGACGATACCCTCAGGCTGGACCCAGATATCTGCACCAATGACGCAGTCGGCGCCTCTAGGCAGCGCGGGAGGAAGACTGTTCAGCGCTTCCTCGCAATTTCGATGGAAGTGCTAATCACGCTTCTTAGTCGACGAGCTCCGGCGGCTGTCGCCACTGTTCGCTTTCTTACACTTAGCCTCTTGTTTGTGCGGCTTCGACAGCGTATCCAGCAACTTCTTTACCATCGCCTGGAACTTGAGGTCTTTTTTTGGATCGCTCGACTTAGCGTTCACTTCCACCACCACACCATATTTTGTGCCTTGTAATATTCAGATATCAAAATATAGACAAAGAGAAATAAAGACTCGATCTTCCCAAATAGATGAAAATAATACGGCAAACTATACAAATTGAATGGGTCTGGCCGTGGTTACTAAAACACGCGCACATCTACCGCATGCCTTTGCACATGATCCTGCCAATGTTTGGGAAGAGCAGCTCCACGACATATGGATTGGGGCCACTGAGCGTGCGCGAGTGGGCCGCATCCCGAACCTGCTGGCAAAGGCGATCGGCGCTAGAACCACCATCGTCTATTTAAGTAAAACTAACGCCGCGAGGGTCAAATTCGGGGCAAGCATAGCGTCATTAAGTTTCCGGAACTCCGTGCGCTCGCTACGGCATTCCAAGAAGAGGCTGTTGCACGAGAGGGTCAGCTACACCTTGCTTTTTGGTTTCAAAGCCCCGTTTACAAAACCCGTACAATCAAATCCGTAATTAAGGCGACCAGCGACGGAACCGAAATCTACCTCAAGACTATGCATGTTATCGCCAGGCATCGCCATGAAAGCTCTTAGAGCAAAGACGATGGTGCAGTTCGGGAGATCGCAGAGGTAAACGCGCGAGAGGGCGCCAGTTTCGGCGCCCTCTCTAATGTGGTGTGGGGCTCGCTACCCTCCACAAATCCCCGCCTCCGAAAAGCATCCACCATGGGTCACGGCCGCGAGATTCACCGTGTCAACCACATCCGCACGCCTCGGAAACCAAATGTAGGGGATACGAGAGCGAAGTGGATACCCAGTATCCGTAATTAAGGCGACCAGCGACGGAACCGAATCTACCTCAAGACTATGCATGTTATCGCCAGGCATCGCCTGAAAGCTCTTAGAGCAAAGACGATGGTGCTTCGGGAGAAGAGGTAAACGCGCGAGAGGGCGCCAGTTTCGGCGCCCTCTCTAATGTGGTGTGGGGCTCGCTACCCTCCACAAATCCCCGCCTCCGAAAAGCGGGTCACGGCCGCGAGATTCACCGTGTCAACCACATCCGCACGCTGGCCTGTTTGATGTTGCGAAACAAGCAGCGATTTTCTCTTTCCACAGAGTTGTCCCAAAGAAAAGACTAACGCTCCACCCCGCAATCCACGGCTTCTCAGGGTGGGGATAAAAGAAGCACCGACCTGTTACGCATTTATCTCATAAGATAATATATTATCCTTTTTTTAATTTCACACTAGGTAATTAATTATCTGGACGAGCATGTATCGCGTATCTCTAATCCGGCCCGGCTCGCCCGGGGGAGGCGGGTATGTTGCGTATCGGCATCGATTCAAGGCAGAAATGCGGAAAAATGAGATGGTTAGTGAAAATCACGCGACGGGAAAATGCGCTGCGCTGTGAGTCGCTTGTTTGTCGTGCGCGAGTCGGGGCCGGAACCGGTGCGGGCTTCGTCGCCGGGCGTCGCCGGGACATCGAGCTTGAGATGATCGTTGTTGAAATTGCCGCCGGTCGCCAGCGGCCGCGTCGAATACCCGATCGCCGGCATCGGCCGGGCAAACCGGGTATCGAAGCCCTTAAGCGATAGATCGCGGCGGCCAAGATCGATCAGACGGTCGGTCATATCGATCAGCCGCGCGGCGATGACGTGGATGACCAAGCCTTCCTTCTCCACCTTGCCGGCAACCGACAACAAGCGGGAACGCAACACCACCTTGCGGTTGCGTTTGAACATCTTGGGCCACACCACGATGTTGGCGACGCCGGTTTCATCTTCGAGCGTCATGAAGATCACGCCGCTTGCGGTGCCTGGCCGCTGGCGCCCGATCACCAATCCCGCCACGCGGACAAAGCTGCCCACTTTAATGCGGGCAAGTTCCTCGGCCCGGATATGGCGCATTTTGTTGAACCCCGGCCGCAACAAAGCCAATGGATGGCGTTTTAGAGACAGGCGCGTCGCGGTGTAGTCGTTGATGACTTCCTCACCGATTGGCATCGGCGGAAGCTCGACATTGGGTTCGTCGCCGTACTCAACGGAACTCTCATATGCCGGGTTGTTTGGGGCCGGGTTGGTTGGGGCCGGCAGAGCGGTTTTTGCGGCGACGGTTTCACAATCCGGTTGCGGCGGCTCAGGCCATGTTTGCCGCTGTCTGGTTACCGACTTGCGGGGCTTGATCCCTGATCTCTGCTCCCTGATTTCAGCCGCGGCAAACAGCGGCAAAGGCCGGTCTTTAAGCCCGCGCACCGCCCACAATGCCTGGCGCCGGCTGAGCCCCAGCGAGGTGTAGGCATCGGCATTGGCCAGGCGTTCGAGCGCGGCGGGTTCAAGGCCGCTTTCGAGCCAAATCGCATAGACATCGTCGAAGCCGCCAAGTGTGGTGCGCGCGGTTATCAGCGCTTCGGCATGGCCTTCCGCGAACCCCTTGATTTCGCGCAGGCCAAGGCGTAGCGCCATCCGCTTGTCCTCGGGGTGACGCCAACCATTGGCAGACGACCGGCCTGCGCCCAATGGCAGATTGCCATCGCCAGCGTCGGTTTCCGAAAGCTGCTCCAGCGTACAATCGAAGTTGCTGTGATTGACGTCGACCGGCAGTACCGTGACACCGTGATCGCGTGCGTCGCGGACGATCTGGGCCGGCGCATAAAACCCCATCGGCTGGCTGTTCAAGAGCGCACAGGCGAAGACCGCGGGATAGTGGCATTTAAGCCAGGATGAGACGTAGACCAACAGGGCGAAGCTGGCGGCGTGTGATTCGGGAAACCCGTAATCGCCGAAGCCCTCGATCTGCTTGAAGCAACGCTCGGCATAATCCAACTCATAACCCTTGCCGACCATGCCCTTGAGGAATTTCTCACGAAAACTGCCGATCGTGCCCATGCGCCGGAAGGTCGCCATCGCCCGGCGCAGCTGATCGGCTTCAGCCGGCGGAAATCCGGCCCCGACAATCGCGATCTGCATCGCCTGTTCCTGGAACAGCGGGACGCCATAGGTTTTCTCGAGCACGTGACGCAATTCTTCGGAGGGATAATCGATGCTTTCTTCACCGTTACGGCGCCGCAGATAGGGATGCACCATGTCGCCTTGAATCGGGCCGGGACGGACGATCGCGACCTCAATGACGAGGTCGTAGAACTTGCGCGGCTTGAGGCGTGGCAACATGGTCATCTGGGCTCGGCTTTCGACCTGGAATACGCCCACCGAATCGGCCAGGCACAGCATGTCGTAGACTTCGGGATCCTCGTGCGGCACGTTGGCCAGGGTTAGCTGGCGGCCGTGATAGGCCGCGATCAGATCGAAGGCCTTGCGGATGCAGGTGAGCATGCCGAGGCCGAGCACATCGACCTTGAGAATGCCAAGCGCATCGATGTCGTCCTTGTCCCATTCGATCATCGTGCGATCTTCCATCGCCCCGTTGGCGATCGGCACCATTTCGCACAACGGCCCTTTGGTCATGACGAAACCGCCGGGGTGCTGCGACAGGTGGCGCGGGAATCCGACCAGTTCCTTGGCCAATCGAAGCGCCAGCCACAGCCGATAATCATTGGGGTCGAGGCCGAGTTCACGCACCTGGCTGAGGTCGACACCCTGGGTCGACGCGCCCCACACATAACCGGCCAACGCACCGCCAATATCCTCGGAAAGGCCGAGCGATTTCGTAACTTCACGAATCGCGCTGCGCCAGCGGTAGGTGATAACGGTAGCGGTCAAGCCGGCGCGCTCGCGGCCATATTTTTCATAGATGTGCTGGATCACCTCCTCACGCCGCTCGTGCTCGAAGTCGACATCGATATCAGGTGGTTCCTTGCGCTCGGCACTGACGAAGCGCTCGAACAGCAGGTCGATTCGATTGGGATCGACCGAGGTAATACCGAGGCAATAGCAGACCGACGAATTGGCTGCCGAACCGCGCCCCTGACACAGGATGCCCTGGTTGCGGGCAAAGCGAACGGTATCCTCGACGGTGAGGAAGTAGGGCGCATAGTTGAGCTCACCGATCAGATTGAGCTCATGATCGAGCGAGGCTTTGATCTTATCGGGAATGCCGAGCGGGTAGCGTTCATCGGCCCCGCGCCAGGTTAGCCAATCGAGCTGCTGCTGCGGCGTGCGACCCTGATCGGTGGTCTCGTCGGGATATTCGTAGCGCAGTTCGTCAAGGCTGAATTGGCAGCGCTCGGCGATCTCGGTGGTGCGGGCAATGGCTTGGGGGTAATCGGCAAATAGCCGTGCCATCTCGGCCGGAGGTTTGAGAAACCGCTCGGCACTGGCGAACAAACGAAACCCGGCATCATCGATCGAGCAGTGCTCGCGAATGCAGGTCACCACGTCCTGCAAAGGACGCCGTTCGGGAATGTGGTAGTGCACATCGTTGGTTGCGACCAAACCTGCGTTGGCGCGATCGGCAATCGCGGCAAGGCGCGCCAGCCGCGCCGCGTCGTCGCCGTGATAGAGATGTTGGGCCGCGAGATAGAGGTTGCCGGGAAATTCCTTGGCCCATTCGAGGAGTTCATCTGCGAAGGCCGGCTCCTCGTCACCCAGCTCTGGCGGCACGGCGACAAAGATCATGTCGCTGCCATGGTCGAAGACTTCGTGACGATACAACTCGCATTCGCCTTTGGGCGCGCGACGTTTGCCGATGGTCAACAAGCGGGCGAGGCGTCCATAAGCGGCACGGTCGATGGGAAAGCACAGCGTCGACAACCCGTCTTCGAGATCAAGGCGGGCACCGATGACCGGCTTAATCCCGGTCTCCTTGGCAATGAGGTGAGCGCGCACCACGCCGGCCAGGGTGTTGCGGTCGGTAATGGCAATCGCGGAGAGGCCGAGCGAGGCCGCCTGGACCGCCAACTCCTCGGGATGCGAAGCACCCCGCAGGAAATCGAAATTGCTGGTGACCTGAAGCTCGGCGTAGCCGCTGTCAGACATGGAGGAGGTCGGCGTGATTGAAAGGGTTGGGGCGGCCGTTACACAAGCGTTGGCTTACGCGAACAGCCCATGCACGAACCAGGTCGGCGCGCTATCAATGCCGGCGGCTGGCCGGGCGGCAATAGCAGGGGGATGGAACGGTTCGAACTTGGAGCCGGCTTTGGATCCGCTCTTGAAACCGCTTTTGGAACCGACCTTGGGAACCGCGGTTACCTGCCTGCGTTCATTGCTGTGCGGTTTCTCAGGCTCGGCGTCGCGGTCGCTGACCACCAAAATGGGGGCGGCGGCGCTTTGGCGATAGAGACCGTTGCGATAAAGCCAGAAACGCCGGCCGGACGTATCTTCGACACGAAAATAATCGCGCGTCCGCAGCGCCTCAGGCATGGCTGACAAGCCAACTTCGCGCCACCACTCGGTACTCAGCCGTTCCGGCCCCTCGGCCCAGGCAACGCGGTGCAGTTGCTTACGCCAGCGGAACAGCACTGGCGGGTCATCAGGCACCGGTGCGACCGCCTCGATCGGTTCGGGTCGCAGGAACAAAGAGAGTGGCCGCGGCATGCCCTGCGTCCACGGGATCTCAATATCGAGCATGGGGTCGGGTTGGGCTGAATCCGGCCGGGCGGCATGTGAAGAGCCAAGGGGGGAGCGATGGGGGGAGCGAAGAGGAGAACCGAGGGGAGAAAAGGCAACAACCGCGCGTTCGGGCAAATAGCTGGCATGGGGCGCGAACCGCACGACATTGTCGGCACCGAGGCGATTGCCCAACTGATCGGTGAGCTGATCGATTGCCGCCTCGACGTCAGCCTCGCTAAGGATAGGGGCCGCCACGGGAACCTGGGGCCCCGGCGTCATAGATGCCGTCATAGATGCTGTGGGCTCAGCGAGTTGGCCGATCGCAGCCTCGACATCGGCCTCGCTTAGCGGCGACGGATATTTTCTCCGATCCTCGCGCTCGGCCCGGCGCACTGAATCGCGCTGTGCGGCGCTCTCGCTGCTGGACACCTGCCGCCGCCAGGAAGGCGGGTGTTCCGAAAAGGTTCGCGGGGGCGGTGATTTGTGGAACCTGACATTTGATCGCTGACTTTTGAGGTTTAACTGATTTGCATCGAGCGGGTCGCTCACGGTCACGAACAACGCCATCACGTCGGCTCCAAAGCCGAGATCGAGCTTGTCGAGATGCTCGCTGAACAATCGCATGAGATGGTTGGGATCGCGGACCGCGCGGCTGGTACCGATACCAACAGTGACCATTTTTCCATCGACGCGATAAACAGCGAGCACCAGTTTGCGGGCCCCATGCTGGATGCGGCCAAGGTCGACGCAGGCTTTTTCGATCAACTGACGGGTTGCCCGCTCGACATCATCGAGATGACCGATGGGTTCGGCAAAGACCACCCGTGCCTGGATCGAGGCGACCGGTTGACGCGGCGAAATCGGCTCGCGACAGCGGCCCATCGCTTGATCGAGACGAACCACGAGGTCCTTGCCGAAACGAGCGGCCAAGGTCGCACGCGGTGCCGCTTCGAGATCACCGATCGTCTTGAGGCCAAGCCGTTCGAGTGTGGCCACGGCTTCCGCTGCGAGACGCAGGCCTGCGACGGGAAACCCGGCAAGCGTGGCCTGGGCTTGGCCAGGGGCGATCACGTGCCAGGACTTGTGCTTGGTCGGGGAGGCGAACCGGGCAACGGTCCACGCCGCACCGGCGGAATCAGCGAGCGCGGCGCGTGCGCGATAGCCAATGCGCTCGAGGCGGGCGATTAGATCGGCCAACATCGCCTCTTCGCCACCAAACAAATGCGCGCAACCGGTAATGTCGATCCATAGGCCAGCACCGCCCTCGCCAGCCGATGAATCGCTGCTGGTCCAGGGTGAGTAGCGCCCGCACCAATCGGCCAGCGCAGCCAGCTCCCTGGCGTCGGCAACCGCATCGCTTGGCGCGACAGCGAGGGCCGGCACCAGCGCGCGGGCATCGGCCAACGTGATGCCGGGAATGATACCGGCGGCTTCCGCAGCTGCATCGACCGCAGCGACGCGCATGCCGCCTTGGATCGAAACCGCGGTGATGAGCGGGTTTGCTTTGGGCTTACGCCAAGAGGGCCGTTGAGAGGGCCGTTGAGAGGGCCGTTGAGAGGGCCGTTGAGAGGGCCGTTGAGAGGGCCGTTGAGGTAGCCGTTGAGATGACGAGGTCTGATTGGGTTGACGCTGGCCTTGATGCTGTTCTCGTTGTTTGTTTTGGCGTGCTGCGATCCGACCCAAGCGGTCGGTCGCAAACCGTGGCAGCCACACGGAAACGACCCGGGGCATGTGGCACTCCCTTCCCTAGATGATCTTTTTCATCGGTCGTATCGAAACCGACTCGCCACTGCTTGGGCAGCCCGGCGCGGCAGCGAACGAGTTCGAGCTCCCAGGCGGTGCCGTGCAACGACCCCCGCGCAGGTGTTTCGGCAACAGCCGATGTCACCCGCCAGCGGGTAACGGCAGCGCTTGGTTCGTGCCGGGATTTTCCTTGCCCACTACCGGACATCAGGAAAAATGCCGTGACCCCGCTGCGCCGTGCGGCAAGTTGCAGGCGCCGGCTTGCCGTTAGATCGAGGCCGCGCACTTCACCAACAACGGCCAACAAGCCGGCGCACTGCAACCCCTCTTCCATCGTCCATTGGATGTCGGCATCGCGGCGGCCGCGGGCGAGCAGGAGATGCTCGGGATCAATGCCATAGGCTGCCAAGCCCGGCGCATAAAGATTGCCGGTTTCATACAGACCAGTCGGCGGCAAGCACCAGAGAATCTGTTTATCCCGGTTGTCGTCCAATGCGGCCATGCGTCCCAAAATCGCTGCGATAAAGCCCATCCCGGCCCCACAATCGCCGGCCACGACTTCGTGCAGGACGCCCCGCGGCAGCCCACCCCACGGCAGAGCCTGATCGATGACGGGATCGCCGAAGTCGACCACCCGATCGTCATGGGTGATAGCCAAAGATTGACGTTCGATACGATCGATCTCGGCCCGCAGATTTGCGACCCCAGCCGTGGTTCGCGGCTGCGATCTTGCTGCGCGCGGCGCTTTTGAGCCGGCTTTTGCCGCTTTTATGGATTTTGCCGGCCCGCAGGGAATTGCCCGGGATGGTGGGCAGTAAGCAGGAGAGACAGAAATCCTGTGCTCGGTAAGCATTGGCAGTCCATTCCCGAGAACATGCTCAGCTTCTATCGGCTCGATGTTCTCATTTTGTTCTGTTCTTCTTTTTTTCTAGTCCGCCTCAGGCTTTGAGTCAAGCACCTATCAGCCTTTCCCTCGCCCATCCGAAACCGCATGATCACCCCCATGCGCTGGTACCAACGCTTCGTCGCCAAGCACCTGCGCCATCCCAAGGGCTTGTTCGGCCGCCGGGTTGCGCGGCGGATGAATGCGGTCAATTTGGAGATCTACGAACTTGCCCTAGCCAACCTCTCGATCGCCGCCAATGACTCGCTGCTTGATATCGGCTTTGGTGGCGGACCGGCGTTTCAGCGATTGTGTGCGCTGGTGCCTCAAGGTCAGGTCGCCGGCGTCGATTCCTCGGCAACGATGCTGCGCATGGCTGCGGCATCGTTCCCTGATCTGATCGCGGCTGGACGTCTTGCGCTACAACCGGGTTCGTTCGATCGATTGCCGTTTCAAGCCAACCGGTTCGACAAGATATTTACGGTCAACACAATCTATTTCTGGGATAACCCGGCGATGGTGCTGGGTGAGATCGTGCGCATCGCCAAGCCCGGTGGCGATATCGCGATCGGTTATCGGACGCCCGATGCCGCCCGACGCGCGCAGTGGCAGCCGCACGGATTTGTCTATCGATCCAACGACGAAATCCGCCAATTCTGCCAAGCCGCCGGTTTGGCTGAGATATCCTTTGTCGAGCATGCGAGCAATGCCATGGACTTCGCCTGCGCCTTGGCTCGCAAACCAGGCTAACGAGGATGCGCCACGGATGATCCTTGCACCGCCGCCGGGGCATTGGCATGCTGGTCCCAAGGAGGCGCTCATGCCGCAAGACGCGCCCACCGGCACACGCCGATGACGGCCCCGCAATCGGTTCTCGACCTCATCGGCAACACGCCGCTCTTTGAGCTCACCAAGTTCGACACCGGTCCGTGCCGGCTATTTGCCAAACTCGAAAACCAAAACCCCGGCGGTTCGATCAAGGACCGCATCGGGCTCACCATGATCGATGCCGCCGAGCGCGACGGCATCCTCAAGCCGGGCGGGACGATCATCGAAGCCACCGCCGGCAACACCGGGCTCGGCCTGGCCCTGGTTGCGGCCCAAAAGGGCTACAAGTTGATTCTCATCGTCCCCGACAAGATGAGCCAGGAGAAGATCTTTCACTTGCAGGCGCTGGGCGCGGACGTCGTCATGACCCGTTCCGATGTCGAGAAAGGTCACCCCGCCTACTACCAGGACATGGCGGCGCGGATGCAACAGGAGATCGACGGCGCCTTCTGGGTCAACCAGTTCAGCAATCCCAACAATCCACGGGCCCATCAGGAGACCACCGGCCCCGAGATCTGGGCCCAGATGGATCACGATCTCGATGCGATGGTGTGCGGCGTCGGCTCCGGCGGCACGCTCACCGGCATAGGCCGTTATTTCAAGAAAGTTGCGCCCGACCTCGAGATGATCCTCGCCGACCCCGAGGGGTCGATATTGGCCGATCTCGTCAAAACCGGAGAAACCAAAGCGGTCGGGTCGTGGGTGATCGAAGGCATCGGAGAAGATTTCGTCCCCGACAATTGCGATTTGAGCCTCGCCGCGGATGCCTATGTGATCAGCGATAACGAAAGCCTGGCGACCGCGCGCGACCTGCTGCTCAAGGAGGGCATCCTGGCGGGTTCATCGAGTGGCACCCTGCTAGCAGCGGCATTGCGCTACTGCCAGGCGCAAACCGAGCCCAAGCGGGTGGCGACGCTGGTCTGCGATTCGGGAAATAAGTATTTGTCGAAGATGTTCAACGACCACTGGATGACCGATCAGGGGTTCCTTGATCGCGAGCAATTTGGTGATCTGCGCGACCTGATCAGCCGGCGGATTGAGGATCGTGCTGTGGTGTCGGTGGCGCCCGACGACGATCTGCTGATCGCCTATGGACGCATGAAACTTTCCGATGTCTCGCAAGTGCCGGTGCTTGAGGGTGACCAAATTGTTGGCATCATTGACGAATCAGACCTCTTGCTCGCGCTTTATCACAATGAACAGAACTTCAAGGCCGCCGTCGGCGATTACATGACCAGCAAACTTGAAGTGGTTTCGCCGGGCCACCAGATCGAGGATGTGCTACCGATTCTAAGAGCGGATCGGGTCGTTATCGTGGTCGACGGTGACCGCTTCCTCGGTCTCATCACCAAAGTCGACTTGATTAACCACCTCAGACGTAAGCTCAAGTAGCGTGACCGATCAGTTCTGATGCGTGGTTTGACCCCATGAGCAATGCCCCTCGCAACCGGCGCGGCTTCGCCACCCGGGCGATTCACGCCGGGCAAAGCCCGGATCCCACGACCGGGGCGATCATGACCCCGATCTATGCGACCTCGACCTATGTTCAGGACAGTCCTGGCGTTCATAAGGGTTGGGAATACTCGCGCAGCCACAATCCGACCCGCGCAGCGTTCGAAGCTTGCGTCGCCGACCTAGAGAACGGCGGCCAGGGGTTCGCCTTTGCATCGGGAATGGCGGCGACGGCGACGATTCTCGAACTGCTCGACGCCGGTTCGCATATCGTGGCGATGAACGATCTCTACGGCGGCACCCGGCGGCTGTTCGAACAAGTGCGGCAACGTACCTCGAACCTCACCTTTACGTTCGTCGACATGTCGAAGCCGGAGGAATTCGAAGCCGCTGTCGTCGATGCGACAAAGATGGTTTGGGTCGAAACCCCCACCAACCCTTTGTTGCGCCTGGTCGATCTCGCCGCGGTGGCCGAAATCGCCAAGCGGCGCGGCATCATTTCCGTGTGCGACAACACGTTTGCATCACCGTTCGTACAACGCCCGCTCGACCACGGCTTCGACATCGTGATGCAATCGACCACCAAATACCTGAACGGGCACTCCGATATGGTGGGTGGCATCGCGGTGACGGCAGAGGGTTCTGCCCACGCCGAGCTGCTGGGCTATCTGCAAAACGCGGTCGGCGGAGTGTCCGGCCCGTTTGACAGCTTCCTGGCATTGCGCGGCCTGAAGACGTTGGGTATTCGGATGGAGCGCCATTGCGAAAACGCGCACCAAATCGCCGAGCATCTTGAAGGCCATGCGGATGTGGCGAAAGTTTACTATCCCGGGCTGCCTTCACATCCGCAGCATGCGCTGGCGCGACAACAAATGTCGGGCTTCGGCGGCATGGTCACTGCGATTCTCGCCGGCGGTGAGGCGGAAGCGCGGCGCTTCCTCGAGCGCTGCGAAATCTTCAGCCTGGCCGAAAGCCTGGGCGGCGTTGAGAGCCTGATCGAGCACCCGGCGATTATGACTCACGCCTCGGTTGCCCCCGAGATTCGCGCCGAACTGGGCATCAGCGACGCGTTAATCCGATTGTCGGTGGGCGTTGAGGATATCACCGACCTCATCGCCGACATCGACAATGCGCTGGCATAATTAGCTTATGTTTTTCCCCCTCAAAGACGAGAACCCACTCAAGATTATTCCCTATCAGTTCGTCACCGTGTCGCTCATCGCGGTATGTGTGCTGGTCTTTCTGTGGCAGCTCACGCTAAACGAAGACGAAACCCAGCGGTTGATGCTGAGCTACGCCATCAATCCGGCGGCGGTGTTCGGGAAAGCCAGTTTGCCGGACTACGCGCCGCTTCCGGCCGCGCTAACGATCTTCACGTCGATATTCCTGCATGTGGGCTGGATCCACTTGATCGCCAATCTGGTCTACCTGTGGGTGTTCGGCGACAACGTCGAAGACTCGATGGGCCACATTATGTATCTCGGCTTTTTTCTCGTGTGCGGGATCGCCGGCGGCGTGCTTCACGCAGCGGTCCTGTCGGACTACATCATTCCGACGCTGGGCGCGAGTGGCGCCGTATCGGGTGTCCTGGGCGCCTATTTGATGCTGCATCCGCGGGTCCGCGTGCTGGCGTTGGTTTTTCACGTCTATCCAGTTTATCTACCCGCCTATATTGTTCTCGGCGGTTGGATCGCGCTGCAAGTGATCATGGCCGTTTTCGATGCCACGCCTGGCGGGGTCGCCTGGTGGGCTCACATTGGTGGTTTTGTATCCGGCGCAATCTTGATTACATTTCTTAAATATCCTCATATCCGACTGTTCGACCGACCGACCCTACCACCGGCGTCTTAGTCGGACTCCGTCCAGCCTCCTCACATTTCGCGTCCAACCTTGGCGATCGATCAACGACATCTTGAAGAGCTACTGGGCGCGGTCGCGGAAATCGCGGTCCGTGCCGGTGCTGCGATCATGACCGTCTACGAAACCGAATTCGCGGTCACCGCGAAAGCCGATCAGAGCCCGGTGACGGAGGCCGACGAATTGGCCGAGCGCATGATCGTCGCGGAGTTGGAGAAACTCACGCCCAACACCGCCATCGTTGCCGAAGAAAAAAATTCGCGGGGCGACGTGCCAGATATCGATTCCGGCGACTTCTGGCTGGTTGACCCGCTCGACGGCACCCGCGAGTTCATCAGCCGAAACGGCGAGTTTACGGTCAATATTGCGCTCATCAGCGGCGGATCTCCGATCCTCGGTGTGGTCTATATTCCGGTGAGCCAGCGCCTCTATGGCGGCGCGGTTTCGCTCGGGGCAACCCTCGCCGAGGCCGGGGCGCCGGCGCGCGCGATCGGTGCCCGCGAGATACCCGACCGCGGGCTGTTGGTCGTCGCCAGCCGCTCGCATCTCAACGACGAAACTCAAGCGTTCATCGCCGATCTCGATGTTGACGGCTTCAAGCATGCCGGCAGCTCACTCAAATTCTGCCTCGTCGCCGAAGGCGAAGCCGATATCTATCCGCGATTGGGGCGAACGATGGAATGGGATACCGGCGCCGGGCATGCTGTTTTGGTCGCGGCCGGCGGTAGCGTCACAACTCTCGACGGTGCCGCCCTCAGCTACGGCAAACCCAATTTCGAGAATCCGCACTTCGTTGCGCGCGGTGGGCAAGGCGCTTGATCGATCTCAACGAAGGTAACGATTATCCGATCGCGATTACGGTGCGACCGCGCACATTCCCTTTAAGGATTTCCGCGGCAAGTTTCGGCACATCGTCGAATGTGGCCTCTTCTGTCATGGCGTCGAGCTTGGTGACATCGAGATCGCGGGCGAGGCGCAGCCAGGCCGCGCGGCGTTGCTCAGCGGTCAGAATGACGGAGTTGATTCCGATCAGGCTCACGCCGCGCAGAATAAACGGCATCACCGTGGTCGGCAGTTGAAAGCCACCGGCAAGACCGCAGGCCGCAATGGCGCCATGGGATTTGGTCTGGGCAATAATCGTCGTCAGTGTATTGCCGCCGACCGAATCGATGCCGCCGGCCCAGCGTTCGGCCTCAAGCGGCTTCGGCGATTCGTTATCGAGTTCGTCACGGGCGACGATCGTTTGCGCCCCAAGCTCGGATAGGTAGTCGTGCAAGGCTGCCCGCCCGGTCGATGCCACGACCTGGTAGCCGAGCTTGGCCAACAGGGCGATGGACACGCTGCCAACGCCGCCACCGGCGCCGGTGACAATGATCTCGCCACTGTCGGCACCGACGTGCGCCTCTTCCAACGCCATGACGGAAAGCATGGCGGTAAATCCGGCAGTGCCAATAGCCATGGCCTGTTTGAGGTCGAATGCCGGGGGTAGCGGCACGACAATGTCGGCCGGCAGGCTGGCTTTCTCGGAATAACCGCCCCAGATCGTTTCACTCATCCAACCGCCACAGGCGACGACTTTGTCGCCTGGATTGAAATCGGAGGAAGACGAATCGGTCACGGTGCCGGAAAGGTCGATGCCGGCGACCATCGGATAAGCGCGAGCAATTTTGCCCTTCCCGGTTACCGCCAGACCATCCTTGTAGTTGAGCGTGGAGTAGGCGACATCGATTTTAACCTCGCCTTCCGGCAGGTCGTCGGTGTCGAGGTCTTGGAACGACGACGATACCTTCTTGTCGACGTCCTGATTGATAATGATGGCTCTGAATTTACTACCCATGCCTACCCCCAAAATTAAGTCCGATGGATCATCAGGTACCCACTCTTGCAGGACCAGTTCGAGCGTAACGAAAACCGGATTCTCACCGCGGGCAAATTCGCCGCCATGGGGACGGCCCTCGCCGTCGGAGACCAGACCAAACAAACGCGCTTGGGGTTGCCCATCGACATCGGGTTCCACGTAGCCCGACGCCAGCGCTATTTCAAGGCCCGGACCCGCGACGAGCTTTTTCGCTGCCCCGGTTCGCAGCACCGCGTCGGTCAGGCTCCCAATCGCACTGCGCACTTCGGCGCGGACGACGGTCAATTCGGTGCAGATCTGCTCGATCCCTTCCACCAAATCGATGTTGGGCCGAATTCGCGCGGTGATCACCCGGCCAAATCGGCCTCCCTCAAAGGCGACATGGGCGACGTCCGTGGCGTTGGTCATGGCGCCGGCGCTGGATGCATGAGGGGAAAGTTCGTCTCCTCATCGAAGCGCGATTCGAACCGCGCCGTTCCGGTTGGCGTCACCCACACGAGGAAACGAGGCTCGGCGATCGGGCAGGATCTGGGCAAGAGGTGGCCGCTGCGTACCTCGCCGTCGCCGCCGGTAAACATTGCGTGGCAGTGGATCCGGGACCGGTCGCGCTCATCGACCCCGAGAATTGCGCCGCCGCTGACAATCAGCACCGGACCCGCGAGATCGATCGCCGGCGAGTGTGTGGCGATACGAAACCCGGTTGGATCGGGGATGCCGGTAACAAAACGGCAACGCGACAAAACACCGCCGGCCAGCCGGATGCCAGCGCTGCGTATCCCTTTCGCTGCCAGCGCAACGCTCAAACCATCGAGGAGGTCGGTTGCGATCGGCAGGGCAACTCGAAATTCCGTGACGTCCGCGGCGTGTTCGATCAGCACGCGCGGTTCAAGAACGGGGCCTGGATGTTGCATCAACCTCACGGCAGTTCGCCCTCGGCCAAATCACCGCGCTCGTAAAGTTGCGTTCTGACCAGACGCTTGGGAACCTTGCCATAAGCCGACTTCGGGATCTCGTCCCAGAAGAAGAACATCCGCGGGTGCTTGTAGCGCGCGACCTTGCCATCGAGAAACCCAGCCAGTTCCTCGGCCGAGACTTGTGCGGCCGGTTCAACCACGATGACGGCGACGCCGGATTCGCCCCATTTTGGATCCGGCACGCCGACGATGGCGACCTCGGAAACGGCGGGGTGAGTCAGCAGAACTTCTTCGGTTTCGCGCGGATAGACGTTGGTGCCACCGGAGATATACATGTCTGATGCGCGTCCGGTCAGGTAGACGAAACCTGCCGCATCGACTTTGCCGAGATCGCCGGTGTGGAACCATCCATCTTTGAACGATTTGGCATTGGCCTCCTCGTTTTCGTAGTAGCCCCGAAGAACCGCCGGTCCGCGTACGCAAATCTCGCCCTGCTCGTCGGCGTCGAGAATAGCCCCGTCCTCGCCACGGATGGCAATCTGCATGCTGGTGCGCGCAATCCCGCAGGTGCCGGACCGCGCCATCGGATCGCTATCATCGGCCGTGTGCATATAGGTCGGCAGATAGGTGATGGTTCCCGGCACTTCACCCATGCCGTAATACTGCACCAGCACCGGCCCCAGCTTGGCGAGCGCGCGCTTCTGATCTTCACGATACATCGGCGCACCGGCATAGACGACATGCCGTAGCGACGAATGGTCGTAGTGATCGACCGCTGGATGTTCGACCATCATTTTTACGATTGTCGGCACCGTAAACATGTTGCTGATCCGGTGTTCTTCGACCAATCGCCACACTTCTTCAGCGTCGAATTTGGCGGAACCCAACAACACGGTTTTCGCGCCGCGGGCAACGTTGGGCGGCATATGTGCGCCCGCGCCATGCGACAGCGGTGCGACCACGAGCGAGGCGTCATTCACCGTCAGGCCCGGCATCAGATCGGCCAACATGTTGGTTGCCACGAACCCCATCATACCGTGGCTGAGCATGGCACCTTTGGATCGCCCGGTGGTGCCGGAGGTGTAGAACAACCACGCGAGGTCGTTGTCGGCGACACTCTCCTCACGACAGGGCGCGCCATTGTTGGCCGCGAGAAGATCTTCATAACCCCGTTCCTGCGAGCGCGGGTCGTCGAATGCAATTAGATGTTCAGGTGCCGAACCGTTCTGCTTAGCCGCATCGACGTGGTCTTGATAGCCGGAGCCGTAAACGATGGCTCGGGCACCACTATTTTCCGCGATATAGGCGATCTCCGGCGGCGTCAGCCGGAAATTGCACGGCACCAAAACGAGACCGGCCTTGAACGTGGCCCACATCACTTCAAACATCGGCGGACAGTTAGCCGACAGTAGGAGCAGGCGGTCGCCCTTGTTCAATCCGAGTTCACGTAACGCTTGCGCAGCGGCATTGACGCGATCGTCAAGTTCGCGCCAGGTCCAGCTTTGATTGCCCTGCACCAGCGCCTCGCGCGTCGGATAGAGCCTGGCCGTATCTGAAAGCAGGCGGCCCAAGTTCATTACTGATTGCACAGTCGGCTCTCCGCCACCACCCGTTGGTTTCGTGTGCTTAATTTCGGCCGGGCCGCGATTCTGCGTCGTTGGCCTAGCGGAGCGGTTCGAGGATGCTGGCAAAATTCGCCACTGCCATCCCCCCCATATTGAAGACTCCCGCGAGTTTGGCACCCTCGATCTGCAGCTCGCCGGCCTCGCCGGTGAGTTGCTTGGACGCCATCACATGCATCGAAACCCCGGTTGCGCCGATCGGGTGGCCCTTCGATTTGAGACCGCCGGAAACGTTGATCGGCAGTTTGCCGTCGCGCTCGGTCCACCCCTCCTCGATTGCGCGCGCGCCTTCGCCTTCCGGCACCAGCCCCATCGCTTCATATTCGAGCATTTCCGCGATCGTGAAACAGTCGTGGGTTTCAACCACATCGAGATCGTCGAGCGCTAGCTTGGCTTCGCCGAAGGCGGCGCTCCAAGCGCGTCGCGGGCCCTCCATTTTGAGGATGTCGCGGCCCTGCATCGGCAACATGTCTTGCACGTGCTGATGAGCGCGAAAGATCACGGCCTTTTTCATCGTTAGTGCGGTTTCAACATCGGCCAACACCACCGCCGCCGCGCCGTCGGTGATGAGCGAGCAATCCGTGCGTTTGAGTTGGCCTTCGACGATCGGATTCTTGTCCGACACCTGGCGGCAAAACTCGAACCCGAGATCCTTTTGCATATGGGCAAGCGGATTCTTGGCGCCATTACGATGGTTCTTTGCCGCGATCATCGCCAGGGCATCTGATTTGTCACCATAGCGCTGAAAATACTGCTGCATCATCAACGCAAACATGCCCGGGAAACTGATGCCCGCCTCATCGCGCTGGTAGGCGCATTTGGCGAGTGCGCCGGTGACTTGGGGCGTCTCGGCGGCGGTCATTTTCTCGACACCGACCGCCAATACGATGCGCGCGCGCTTGGCGGCGATCGCGTCGAGACCACGATAGATCGCGGCCGAACCCGTGGCGCAGGCGTTTTCGACCCGAGTCGCAGGCGTAAAGCGCATGCGTTCGTCGATCTGCTTAACAAGGGAGGCGGAAAATTCCTGCGGATCCATGCCGCCGTTGTAGGTGCCAAGGAATATTTCATCGACGTCTGGCGCGTCGACGCCGGCGTCTGACAGCGCCTCGGTGGCGGCCGCTTTGATCAGCGCCTCCAGATCCATGTCATCGAGCCTGCCGAAGCGGGTGTGTCCCCAACCGATGATGCACGCGGTCATGGTGGCGTCCTCCAAGTTTTCTATGGGGCGCAGAATAGCAAAGCCGCGCGGCTTGGCGAACCACCGTCACTCTATCGTGAAACGGTTAGACAGTTCCGGCGCCGATCGCCTCCTTCATTTCCGGATCGTGGCGCAAAATGCGCGTCATCAATGGCAACACCAAGCGCACTGGCAACACGGGCGATGTAATTACGGTAGGCCGCGAGCGTCGCGATCTCGAGGATCTCGGTATTCGACTTGAGGCTTAGTGCCTCATATTTGATTAGACGCTTAGTGCCTCATATTCGACTAGAGGCTTAGCGCCTCTTATTTGACTAGAGGCTTAGCGCCTCTTGGAAGTGCATGCGGGCGCCGGCCGGGCCGCCCAGCAATTCGCCTTGCATCATGACGAGTTGGCCCCGAATCACCGTCGCCACGGGCCAGCCGGTCACCTGTTTATCGGTAAATGGGGACCAGCCGCATTTGCTAAGCAGCCAATCGGCGGTGATCGTGCGTTCGGCGTTGAGGTCGACGATTGTGAAGTCGCCATCGTAGCCGACCGCAACCTGACCCTTGCGCGCGATGCCAAAGATGCGGGCGGGGTTGGTCGACAGCAGGCCGACCATCCGTTCCAACGTCAGATGCCCGGCATTGACATGGTTCAACATGATCGGAACCATTGTCTGCACGCCCGGCATACCTGAGGGACTATCGGGATAGCTCTGGGACTTTTCAGCCAGCGTGTGGGGGGCGTGATCCGATCCGATAACGTCGACGATGCCGTCGCGGACCGCGCGCCATAGTCGATCGCGATGGGAGGCATCCCGGATCGGCGGGTTCATTTGCGCCAATGTTCCGAGATCGCTGTAGCAATCGGGTGCTGCCAAGGTGAGGTGCTGCGGGGTCACTTCGACCGTCACGATGTCTTTGTGACCGCCCAGGAAATCCATCTCCTGGGCCGTGGTTACGTGCAATATGTGGAGCCGCCGGCTGGCCAGGCGGGCCAAGCCGATGACCGTGCTGGTGGCTCGGAACGCAGTTTGTTCGTCGCGCCAGACCGGATGTTGGGCGACGTTACCATCACTGGATTCGGCGATCAAGCGCCGATCTTGCAGCCGTGCCTGATCTTCGCAATGCACCGCAACGCGTCGGCGCCCGCCATGGAGAACCCGCAACAGGGCATCTTCATCATCGACCAGCAGGTCGCCGGTGGACGAGCCCATGAATACCTTCACACCACAACAGGCCGGGAGGAGTTCTAAACCAGCGAGCTCCTCGGCGTTCTCGGCCGTCGCACCGACATAGAGGCCATAGTCGCACCACGTGCGTCCGCGAATGCCACGGAATTTGTTGGTGTAGCTCTCGACGTCGGTGATCGAAGGTTTGTTGTTGGGCATATCGAACACGCCCGTGACGCCGCCGGCGACGGCGGCTTTGGTGCCAGACTCAAAGTCTTCTTTGTGCTCAAGGCCGGGTTCGCGAAAATGGACCTGCGAATCAATGATACCGGGCAGGACGTAGAGGCCTTTGGCCTCGATCGTGGTCTCAGCACTGCCATTGGCAAGATTGCCGATCGCGGCAATGCGGCCGTCTAAGACGGCGACGTCGGTCTGCTCGGTCCCATTGGGGGTGACGACAGTTCCGCCATTTATCAAAAGGTCAAAATTCGCCATGTTTAGCCGACTTTGTTGGTTAGATAGGCGTCGCCAAGGTTTCAAATACGTCACCGCTCGGCGAAACGCCGGTAATATTGGCGCGATACCACAGCGCGTAGAATAACAAAGTCCAGGCCGCGAGTGCTGCGCGCTTGCCGCGTTCACGAAACAGCGCTTCGACCCGATCAGGCTCGCAGATCTCGTCAATCGCAGGCTGCTTGGCGACGAGCGAGCCGAGCAAACGGTCTTTGCTTTGCATCCACAGACCAACGGGCACCGTGAATCCCCGTTTACGCGAGAACGGCTGCGCTTCCGGCAGACGCGCGTCGAGCCATTTGCGGAGCAGATATTTGCCGACGCCATCACGAACTTTGAGCTCATCAGGCAACCGAAACGCAACATCGGCAACGGCGCGATCGAGGAAAGGCGTGCGCCCCTCCAGGCCATGAGCCATGAGGCACCGGTCGAGTTTGATCAACAGATCGTTGGGCAGCCAATCGGCGCCGTCGACCAACTGCCCTATCTGCAAGCGAGTCCGGCCTTCGCTGCTCGCGGTGGCTTCGGCCTGGACGATGCCGTCGCGCCATCCGGTAATGTTCGCGCGCAACACCTTGCGCCCATCGAGTATGCCGCGCGGGCGCATGACACGGCCGCCGCGCCACCACGGACGTAGCAACGAACGGTATCGGCCGTAGCCGGCAAACATCTCGTCGCCGCCCTCACCGGTAAGCACAACCTTTAAATCCTTGGCCGCCTCGCGGGCGAGCTTGTAGGTGGGAACGATCGCGTAGTCGGCTGTGGGATCATCGACGACACAGGCAATTTCCGGCAGCAACGCCCAGAAATCGTTTTCGCTGACCTCGATCTCGACGTGATCCGCACCGACCTTAGCGGCAACCGCTTTGGCGTGCGCCCGTTCATCGATCTCCACGCCGGCGAAACCGGCGGTATAGGCTCGTACCGGTCGCTCATTGAGTTCCGCCATCAGAGCCAGCAGTGCCGAGCTATCGATGCCGCCGGAAAGGAACATGCCGTAAGGGACGTCGGACCGCTGGTGGATCTCGACACTATCGCGAAGCGCGTCGTCGAGACGCCGCAATGCCTCTTCTTCGCTCCAATCCGCGGGCCCGCCCGGCGGCACGGCTTCGATCCGTCGGCGGTCGACGATTCGACCATTGCTTATGACCAGCGTTTCGCCCGGCAGAACCCGCTCAATGCCCGGAAAAATCGTCTCGCTACCGGTTGTGAACTGAAGTTGAAGGAGTTCGTTCCTTGATCGATCTGCGACGCCGCGATGGGCCAAACCGGCGGCCAGCAGAGCCTGCGGTTCCGAGGCAAAGGCAACGCCATCGGCGCGCTGGACGTAGTAAAGAGGCTTGATACCAAATGGATCGCGGGCCAGCAGCAAACGCCCCTGTGCGGGATCATGCATCGCGATCGCATACATTCCCCGCAACGCCGCGGCAAAGTCGAGGTCGTCGCGCCCGTAATAGTGGAGCGCGGGCTCGCAATCAGATGCCGTCGTGAACCGTGCGCCATTGAGCGCGGCGCGGAGTTCGACGTAGTTGTAGATTTCAGCATTGGCGATAATAGTTGGACCGCCCGCCTCGGAAATCGGTTGATCACCAGTTTCGAGATCGATGATCGCCAATCGGCGATGCGCCATGGCAACGTTATCGCGGCGGTAGGAGCCGGATGCATCTGGTCCGCGATGGCTGAGCGCGGCGGCCATGACTTCGACCAACGCGGTGTCGGGTGCGTCGGCGCTCGTCATCATGCCAGCGATGCCACACATTGATTAGGTCACGATCGCTTCGAAAAATTTCATATATTGATCCACCACCGATGCCTCGGTGAAGTCTCGCTCATAGACCTCGCGCCCGCTACTCGCTAACCCGCTTGCGAGGTCGGACGATGCCAGAACGCGGCTGACTGCGACTGCGAGCGCCGCTGCGTCGTCGACCGGCACGAGCAATCCGTTGCGACCATTTTCGATCAACGAAGCGGGTCCTGCCGCAGCAGCGGCGACCACCGGCTTGCCATGGGCCCATGCCTCGATCACGACATTGCCGAGCGGTTCGATACGGGAAGAACAGACATAGAGATCAGCGGCAGCATATAGCGCTGCCGTATCCTCACGCCACCCCAGGAAGCGAACCCGATCGCTGATACCCAGTGCACGCGCTCTTGCCCTGAGGTCGCCGTCCAACCGGCCGGACCCGGCAAGCCACAGGAACGTATCTGGCAAGTCGACCAGGGCATTGAGAAGCACATCGAACGCCTTGTTCTCATGCAGTCGTCCCAGGGCCAGGAGCAGCGGAACATCGGCAGGCGTCTCCAACTCTGCACGGGCAACCGGTTGCGCCGGCGTCGCATCCACAAAATTCGGCAGATAGCGCACCACGTTTGCCGGCCAACCGGCGCCGATTACGTAATCAACGATGTCTTGGGTATTCGCGATCAGATGATCGCAGGTCCGATAGTATTTCAGATTGTAATAGCCGCCGAGCCGGCCGACATGAACGAACGCGCCTTGCTTGGCGGGGGCGGGGCAGAACCGGGTGGCTCGGTTCATCCAGGTCACGACGATTTGCGGCTGGAAGCGCGCGATCGATTTGCGAAGTCTAATCGTGGTCGCCAGGTCAAAAATACCCCCAAAGCCCAGCTCTTCCGGTTCAAACGCCGCCTCACGCAAGCGCTGGGCAGCATAGGCATTGCGCTTTACGACAAGGTGTTGCTCGATCCCGGCATCGCGTAACGCGCGCGCAAGACGAACAAAAAATGCCTCAGCGCCACCTGGATTTGGCCCCGCCATTGCCTGCAGAACGCGAAACTCTCTCGGCATTAGTGATATCGGCGTCGCCGCCTCATTCTTTTTCGAGGCGAGCTTTGAGATGGGCCAGTAGCGGGTAGAGGCCAGCGCACAACGCGATCAGAAAACCGTAAGCGCCTTCTCGATAACCCCGCCGCGATACGTAACATTTGAAGAACCGCGTTACGACGCGCCGGAGATTTCGCGGCAAACCGCCGATGTCGCCGCTCGCACGTAAGTCCTTCGCCCGTGCCGTCGAGTAGCGATCGAGGCGGTGCAACATGTCGCTGATGTCGCGGTCGACGTAGTGCCGCATGGGTTCGGTCAACCGGCGACGGGTGCCGGACAGATCGAGCGCGGGATGAATATGTTGATCCCCCCAGCGCTTGGCGCCGCGTGAGGACAGGCGCGGTGCGGCGCTCACCCCCCAGGATGCCCCCCAGCCATGGCGAACCAAGCGATCCCCAATGTAGTTATCGAACGGAACCAGGAAATAGCCGGCCTCGGCATTCTCGACGGACCGTCGCACATCGTCGGCGAGCACCTGGCTAACGCGCTCGTCGGCGTCAACTTCGAGGATCCAATCGCCCGTACAGGTGTCGAAACCGAGGTTGCGGCGTTCACCCTCGATGAGCCAGTCGCCCTCGACCACGCGCTCGGTAAACCGGCGCGCGATCGCGGCTGAGCCATCCGTGCATCGATCAAGAACGACGACGATTTCATCAGCAAACTCGAGGCATTCAAGACATGCCCCGAGCTGAGCTTCTTCGTTGTGGGCGACGACCAGCGCCGAGAGCTTTGGCGATGACGGCATGGTGTCAGTACCCCTCAGTCGACGATGTGAGGGCGAGCGCCGCCCGCTCGACCACATCGACCGTCAGGGAGTTCATGAGCGATGTCTGGTTGCGATAATCGTAGCCGGGGGCGCCAACGAGCTCCTCGTAGGATTCAGGCGTGCGCACGAAGCCGGCACGTCGGCCCCGCGGCGCATAATGAACCTCGCGACTTGGGCCGAACAGACCCAGGGTCGGAATACCGCTGGCCGCCGCGAGATGCATGAGGCCGGAGTCGTTGCCGATATAGAGCGCGCAGCGTTCGAGACAGGCGTAGAGCGTCAGCAACTCTTCGGTCCCAACCAGGTCAATCCGGCGATCTTCCGCGACGCTGCGAGTAACCGGCTCAGCAGCCTGCCGCTCCTGCGCGCTACCGAGAATCGCAACGCTTGCACCTTCGAATGACGCGCCCGACCGCGTCAGCCGTTCCACCAGTTGTGAGAACGACGACGCCGGCCATTGTTTGCCGCCCCAGTTTGCAGTCGGACCGATCGCAAGAACCGAACAGGCTTCCGGAATGAGCTCGGCGGCACGCGCGCGATGCGCGTCAGCCGCATAAAGCCGGGGGATGGCAGGCTCGCCGAGTCCAAACAGGCCGCTGTACATCTCGGTGCGGTGGACCGCGCTATCGCCTTTGTGCAGGACATAGCGTTTGCGCGCCAACAGCAGCCAAGCGAGCGCTGACGACCGCAAGTCGACGACGATATCCCATACCCTGGTCGTCGAATGAAGCCACAACTCAAACCAATGGGCTGCCCAAGGCTTTTTTTCGAGCGCGATGACCCGCTCCACGTTAGGGGTAGCCGCGAAGAGCGGCGCGGCGACAGGTCCGCAAGCGATCGTGATCCGGGCATCTGGATTAAGCGTGATGAGGTGCGCAAGCAGACCCGATGACAATACGGCGTCACCGAGACGGTTGGCTGTGACGAAAAGAATATTCATTAGCGACGCCGGTAACGGGTCAGCTACGACTTGATGTTCGCATCCAGTTTGGTAAGCCAGTCGGTGATTCGCTTGGCATTAACGCTGAAGTCGGAACGCCCATAGATCGAGCGGCTATAGATCGCAAGGGTCGACCCACCACCGTCCAGGTTAAGAAACTGAACCGTGATGATGTCGGGATAGCGCATCAAGGACGAGCGTTGGACATAATCGTAGACCTGCCGCTCCTCGTCCTTGGCAGCCAACTCCACGCGGGGCTCTGCGTCAGCGACGCGCTGCCAGGCCGATCGCACCTCGTCGACCGAGGCGTCGAACGTCGGGCTCTCGAGATCGACCTTGGCTGAGCACAAGCCTGGCGGGCACACCACATACTGGTTCGGTTTGGAGGTACGCTGCAATGTCGCGAAATCGATCCGCGGAAGCTCCCCCACCGAGAACAGAGATGTCAGCATGCTGCCCTCCACCGCGACCAGTGCCGCGACCGCGACGATGGCGATCGTTGCGAACGCCACCCGTTTCAACCACTTCATGCCGGTGTTTTATACGCTGGCGATTCTCCGCGTGCCAGGGCCATGTCGACCCGTTGTCGCCGGCGCCGGCGGGAACGCCTTGTCTTCGGGCTCTGCTTCGCCTAGTTGTGGAGTCTCGTGAGGTTATTGACATCCAAGCCTGATCGGCTGATGGGTTGATTTCCATTTATCCCGGCATGAGGTCTGTGCCAATTGTAGTGGTGTAGCCAGATGGGGAGCTCACGTGCTCTGTGCTGTGAGCTTTCATAGGCTTGAGCGTAGGCCCATTCGCGCAGAGAAGATTGGATAAAGCGCTCGGCCTTGCCGTTGGTTTTGGGTGTATAGGGTTTGGTGCGGATGTGTTTGAGCCCGAGGTTTTTGCAGGCGTCTGTGAAGGCCAATGACCTGTAGCACGATCCATTGTCGGTCATGACCCGTTCGACGGTGATATTGAAGCGCCGGTACCAAGCGAGGGCGGCCATCAAGAAGGCGACGGCGCTGTCTTTTTTCTCGTTTGGCATGATGTCTGCGAAGCCGAGGCGGGAGTGGTCGTCGATGCAGACGTGGACGTATTCCCAGCCCCTGTTGGGTCCGGTTCTTGGGCCGGTTCGATCACCGGTTATGCGGTGCCCGACCTGGTTGAAGCGGCCGAGTTTTTTGATATCGATGTGGATCATCTCGCCGGGCTTGGCGCGTTCGTAGCGGCGTACCGGTTGGGCGGGGTCGAGGTCGCGCCAGCGGTTGAGGTGGTGTCGGGTCAGGATCCGTCCCACCGTGGCTTTGGAAACACCAACTTCGGCGGCGATGCGGTGATAGATGCGCCGTTGCTTGCGCAGGGCAATCACCTTCGCCTCAAGCTCACCAGGTGTTCTATGCGGGCTGGTCATTGGCCTTGAGGAGCGGTCGACAAGCCCGCCAAAGCCTTCCGCGCGATAGCGCCGCCACCATTTGTAGACCGTACTGGTACTGGTGCCCATTGCTGTCGCCACGTCCAACGGGTGTTCGCCGCGTTCCAGTCGAGAGATTAATATCTCTCGACCCTTCGGGGTCAGGCGGGCATTCTTATGGATGTTCATTCGGTCCTCCGGCGATCAGCTTCTGTTCTTTTCAAACATCAGCTTCTCAAAGCGGGGCCGAATGAACAACCTACTGAGACACCACAACTAGTTCATTGATGCGAAGATGTGCGCGGGGAGATTTTGAATGACGTCGAAGACATTTATCGTTCTCGGAGACCGTGGCGTTATCTCGGTCGGGGGCGCCGATGCCTCGACCTTCCTCCAGGGCTTGATCTCCAACGATATCAACAAGGTGGATTCGAGCCACGCGATCTACGCCACCCTGCTCACCGCGCAGGGCAAGTTTCTCCACGACTTTTTCATCGCAGCCGCGCCCGTTGGAGAGGGCGTATTGATAGATTGCGAACGCAGCCGCCTCGAGGACCTGCTGCGGCGTCTGACGATGTACAAACTTCGCGCCGCGGTCGATCTAGCGGACGTGACCAACGATTTCGATGTCATCGCTTTCTTGGGTCCAGACGCCTTGAGCGAGCTGGACCTGCCGCCGGAGCCGGGCGCGGCGCGGCCGCTGGGCGGCGGAATCGTCTTTACCGACCCCCGCATCGCCGAGATGGGGGTGCGCGCGATCCTCGCAGCAGAAACCGGCGTCACCGGGCTGGCGAGCGAGGGCTTCACACCGGGCAACCCCGACGACTACCGCAATCTGCGCCTGACATTGGGACTGCCCGATGGCAGCCTCGACATTGTCGTCGAAAAAAACTTTCCGCTGGAATGTGGATTCGAAGAGCTCAATGCGATCGATTACGAGAAGGGCTGCTACGTCGGCCAAGAACTAACCGCGCGAACCCACCATCGCGGCAAGATCCGCAAGCGCCTGATGCCGGTTGTTATCGATGGGCCCCTGCCCGAACCGGGAACAGCGGTCATGCACGGTGATCGGGAAGTCGGCGAAATTCGCTCCGGCGCCGAACATCGCGCGATCGCGCTGATTCGCATCGAGCCGTTCGAAGCGGCGCAGCAACACAACGAGTCCTTTACGGCCGGGCCCGCGACGGTGACGCCGATCAAGCCGGATTGGGCTAGTTTTTAGCGGGAGGGTTAGGGTGCTCGATCATATTTCACTCGGTGTCAGCGATTTAGAACGCAGTCGGGCCCTCTATGGCGCGGCACTGGCACCGCTTGGGCTCTCGGCGATATTCGATTTCGACGACGCGACCGGTTATGGCCAGAACGGCAATCCACTCTTCTGGATCGGCCGCTCCGCCGACGCAACACCGGAACAGGGGCTCCACATCGCCTTCGCCGCGGCGTCCCACGATGCCGTGCACGCGTTTCACGAAGCAGCGGTGGGCGCGGGGGCAACCGACAACGGCGGACCGGGGCCGCGACCGCAATACACCCCAACCTACTATGCAGCGTTTGTCATCGATTTCGACGGCCACCGCATCGAGGCGGTGTGCCGGAACGCTTAGCAAGCCCAAATGGTCAAGCGCTGTGCCTGGGTCGGCGACGATCCCACCTATCTGGAATATCACGACACCGAATGGGGCGTGCCCGAGCATGACGATCGAGCCCTATTCGAAAAGCTCGTTCTCGACGGTTTTCAGGCAGGGCTCTCGTGGCTGATCATCCTGCGCAAGCGTGACAATTTCCGGCGCGCCTTCGATGGCTTCGAGCCCGAAAAAATCGCCCGTTATAAAAAACCCAAAATCGAATCGCTGATGAAAGATGCCGGCATCGTCCGCAATCGCCTCAAAATCGAGGGCACGGTGCTGAGCGCCAAGGGGTACTTGCAAATCCTCGATGAGGTCGGCAGCTTTGATGAATATCTGTGGCAGTTCACCGACGGACGCACGCTTCAGAACAAATGGCGCTCCCTTTCCGAAATGCCCGCCGAAACGTCGGAATCGAAAGCAATGAGCAAGGCCCTGAAGGAACGCGGGTTCAAGTTCGTGGGTCCGACGATTTGTTATGCGTTCATGCAGGCGGTTGGCATGGTCAACGATCATGCGGTCGACTGTTTCCGCTACAAGGCACCCAAATAGCACGATGATTCGTAGCTGTGATGACGCCGACGTCGAGGCGATCTACACAATTATTAACGACGCGGCCCAGGCCTATCGCGGCATTATCCCGACCGACCGCTGGCACGAGCCGTATATGCCGCGCCAAGAGCTGCGCGACGAAATCAACGCCGGGGTGACGTTTCTGGGCTACGAGGACGCGGGCACACTCATCGGCGTGATGGGGGTGCAACCGGTCAAGGACGTCACCCTGATTCGACACGCCTATGTGCGCACCGCACAGCGGCGCGGCGGAATTGGCGCGGCCCTGCTTCGCGAATGTCTGGCCCGCACCGACCGGCCCGTCCTGATCGGCACCTGGGCTGCGGCGGTCTGGGCCATCAGTTTCTACGAGAAGCACGGGTTCGCCGTCATCGATGGCGAAGAGAAAAGCCGCTTACTCAAAATCTATTGGTCAATCCCGGAGCGGCAGATCGAAACATCAGTCGTGCTGGCGGACCCGCGGTGGTTTCAGCGACCTTAAGCAGCCGGTGGGGCACCGTTCCTGCCTGAAGCGTTGCAGCTAATCAGGTTACATGTAACTATAGACCCATGACCACGGCAAACGAGAGACGTAAGACTCGAGAAAAGGTTCGCGCGTACCGCGAACGCATGCGTGACCGCGGGCTGCGGCCAGTTCAAATCTGGGTTCCCGACACACGCACTGAGAAGTTCCAGGCCGAGGCACATCGCCAGTCACACGCGGTCGCACGCAGCAAGAGTGAGTCGCGCGAGCAGGGCTTTATTGACGCCATCGCGCTCTCACGCGACACATGAAGCGTGGAGAGGTGTGGACCGTTTCCGCCGGAAGCTATGCGGGAAAGCCTCGACCAGCGGTGATCGTCCAAGACGATCGGTTTGACTCGACAGCCTCCATGACTATTTGCGTATCGACGACTGATCTCACGGACGCGCCACTGCTACGACTTTCCCTGAGACCGAGCGACCGGAATGGGCTGCGCGCCGCATCGCAGTTGATGGTCGACAAAATTATCACGGTCCGGAAGGACAGGATGGATAATCTGATCGGGAGGCTGGACGCAGAGGATCTAGTGCGCTTGGATCGCGCAATTCTTGTGTTCCTGGGTCTTATCTAGGGTTCAATCGTCAGCTAACGCAGCTTGCGCGGCAGCCAAGCGTGCGATCGGAACGCGGTAGGGTGAGCATGATACGTAATCGAGGCCGATCGTGTGACAGAAATGGACCGACGCGGGATCGCCGCCATGCTCGCCGCAAATTCCCAGTTTGAGATCAGCCCGGGTGGCACGGCCACGCTCGCTGGCTAGCGTGAGTAACTCGCCAACGCCCTCGATATCGAGCGATGCAAACGGATCGGTTTCAAGGATCCCGGCCCGTTCATACTCTCCCAGAAACGAGGCCGCGTCGTCGCGGCTGATACCGAAGGTGGTTTGCGTCAGGTCGTTGGTGCCGAAACTGAAGAACTCGGCGGTCTCCGCGATATCGCCCGCTCGCAACGCGGCGCGCGGTAACTCAATCATCGTGCCGACCAGATAAGATGGCTTCTTCCCGTGTTGCTCGGCGATCGCGGCGGCGACCCGATCAATATATCCCTTGATGATGTCGAGTTCGGCCTTCGTCGCGATTAGCGGAATCATGATCTCGAGTACCGGCGCGGTACCGGATTCCCGCGCAACCTCACCGGCTGCTTCGAGCATCGCCCGCGCCTGCATTTCATAGATCTCGGGATATGAAATCCCCAGGCGACAGCCACGATGGCCCAGCATCGGATTGGCTTCGTGGAGTTCGGCGATGCGCCGGCGCAACTGCGCCGCATCCACACCGATGGCTTCTGCCACGGTTGCGATTTCGTCAGGCGACTGCGGCAGGAACTCGTGCAACGGCGGATCGAGCAGACGGATCGTGACGGGCCGCTCCGCCATGATGCGAAAGAGCTCGGCGAAGTCTTGCCGCTGCATCGGCAGTAATTTCTCCAGCGCCCGACGCCGGCCCTCGGTGTTGCTTGCGAGGATCATCTCACGCACCGATACGATGCGCTCAGTATCGAAGAACATGTGCTCGGTGCGGCACAGACCAATCCCTTCGGCACCGAAACCGACAGCGACTTCCGCATCGTGCGGGGTTTCGGCATTGGTGCGCACACGCAGGCGGCGATAGGTATCGGCCCAGGCCATCACGGTCGAGAAATCACCCGACAGGACCGGCTGAATAGTCGGCACCTCGCCAAACAGGACCTCGCCGACTCCGCCATCAACCGTGATCACGTCGCCCTTGCCGAAAATCCGATCGCCGACACTCATCTGGTCCTGCTCGGCGTCGATCAACAAGCTACCGGCACCGCAAACACATGGCCGCCCCATCCCGCGGGCGACCACGGCGGCGTGACTGGTCATGCCGCCTCGGCTGGTGACGATTGCTTTGGCTGCATGCATGCCGTGAATATCTTCGGGGCTGGTTTCCGCACGTACCAAAATCACAGCCTCGCCCTGCTCGGCGCGTTGTTCCGCTTCATCTGCGGTGAACACAATCTTGCCGACCGCCGCGCCCGGCGAGGCCGGCAGGCCGGTGACGATGAGGTCGCGGACAGCGGTGGGATCGAGGGTCGGGTGCAGGACCTGATCAAGCGAGGCGGGATCAATACTGGCGACGGCGCGACGTTGATCGATGACGCCTTCAGCGACCATGTCGACCGCGATCTTGAGCGCCGCAGCCGCGGTGCGTTTTCCGCTCCGTGTTTGCAGCATCCACAGCTTGCCGGCCTGTACCGTAAACTCGATGTCCTGCATGTCCTGGTAGTGCGCTTCCAGCCGCGACGCGACGTCGACCAGATCGCCAAACGCGGCGGGCATCAGTTCCTCCATCGCCGGTCGGGCATCGCCGGGCGACTTAACGATAGGGTGCGGCGTGCGAATGCCGGCGACGACGTCTTCGCCCTGGGCATTAACCAGGAACTCGCCAAAAATGCCGGGCGCGCCGGTTGATGGATCGCGCGTGAACGCGACGCCGGTGGCGCAATCGTCCCCCATATTGCCGAACACCATCGACTGCACATTGACGGCCGTGCCCCAGCTTTCGGGAATATTGTGGAGCCGGCGATAGGTGTTGGCGCGTTGGTTGGTCCAGGAATTGAACACCGCGCCAATCGCGCCCCACAATTGGCTGCGGGGATCCTGCGGAAACGGCGAACCAAGCTCGGCTTCGACGTAGCTCTTATAGGCTGCGACGACGTCCTGCCAATCGTCACCGCTGAGCTCGGGGTCGTCGATATAGCCACGATCTTGTTTGTGCGATTCGAGGATGTCTTCGAAGCCGTTGTGATCGAGCGAGAGCACGACGTTGCCGTACATTTGGATAAACCGGCGATAGCTGTCCCAGGCAAATCGCGCGTCGCCGCTGGCCGCAGCCAAGCCTGCAACGGTCTGATCGTTGAGGCCGAGATTTAGCACGGTGTCCATCATGCCGGGCATCGAGGCGCGGGCGCCGGAGCGGACCGAAACGAGCAATGGTAGCGCGGGATCGCCGAAGCGTGCGCCGACCAGCTCCTCGATCCGCGTGAGCGCGGCCTCCGCCGCATCCGCCAAGTCGTCGGGATAGCGGCTATCACTGGCCAGAAAAGCCGCACAAACCTCTGTGGTTATGGTGAAACCGGGTGGCACCGGCAAGCCGAGGTTCGCCATCTCGGCAAGATTGGCGCCCTTGCCACCGAGCAAGTCTCGCATTGCGGCGCGACCGTCGGCGACGCCATCCCCGAATGCATAGATCCACGTCGACATAACGGGCTAGCCCTCGATCAAGGAGAAATCCGCGACCGCATGAAACGGTACACGCACTTTATCCATCAGACGCAAACGATTAACCCGTAGTGCGGCGTCGTCAGTGTTGACGGTCACATTCTCGAAGAAAGAATCGATCGTCGGACGCAGACTGGCAAAGGTGGTAAACGCGTCGCCAAAGGCATCTTCGTTCAGCCTATCGTCGACGCGTCCGCCAATGGTGGAGAGTTGATCGAACAAGCGACGCTCTTCGTCCTGCACGAACCCACCGGGATCGACATCGCTTCCGGCGTAGGAGGTGTTGTCCTTCTTCTCTTCGATCGCCAGGATATTTGCCGCCCGGCGGTATGCCGTCAGCAGGTTTTCACCGTCGCTGCTGGTGAGAAAACCCTGGAGCGCCTCGACCCGTGCGATTAGACGCACAAGATCGTCCTCTCCGGTGAGCGCGAAAACCGCGGCGATGAGATCATGACGAATACCGCGCTCGCGCAGGTGAACCTTGAGCCGATCGGCCAGGAACGCGAGGAGTTCGTCGACCAGCGCAGCTGTGATCTGGGTTTCCGGTTTGGCAGCGGGCGGCGGCACATCAAGGAACAATGCGCGCAAGGGGATGCGGAGCTCGTTTTCCAAGATCAGACGAATGATACCGAGTGCGGTGCGCCGCAAGGCGAACGGATCCTTGGAGCCGGTTGCCCGCAGGCCGACGGCAAACATCGAAACCAGCGTATGGATCTTGTCGACCAGCGCGACCGACACCGACACCGGCGCCTTAGGGCATTCATCGGCCGGCCCCTGCGGCCGATAGTGATCCGCGATAGCGCCAGCAACTTCGGGCTTTTCGCCGTCGTTGAGCGCGTAGTAGTGCCCCATTATGCCTTGAAGCTCGGGAAACTCGCCGACCATTTCGGACAGTAGATCCGCCTTACAGAGGCGAACCGCATTGGCGACGTCGCCATGGTTTGCACCCGGAACATATTTGATCACCCCGGGAACCATGATCTCCATGCGGTAGACCTTCTCGGCCAACGTGCCGATATCGGCGTGAAAGATAACCCCTTCCAGGTCGAGCACATTTGATCTGAGCGGTCTTGACCGATCCTGGTCCCAGAAGAATTTCGCGTCGGAAAGCCGCGCCCGCAGGACGCGTTCGTTGCCCGCGATGATTGCCGCACCACCATCATTAGCTTCGAGATTGGCGACAAAAATAAACCGAGATGCCAGCGATCCGTCTGACGCACGCAGCGCAAAATATTTCTGATGCCCGCGCATCGCAGCCGTCAGCACCTCGGGCGGAACATCCATGAAGTCTGCATCGATTCGGCCCATGAGAACTACCGGCCACTCTACGAGACCGGTGACCTCGGCAAATAAGCCGTCATCGGGTGCCACCTCCAACCCCTCGGCGCCAGCTAATTCGGCTGCGCGCTCGCGAATAACGCGCTCGCGTTCGCGATCGTCGAACATCACTTTCGCGGCGTCGAGGTAGAGGCGGTAGTCGCTGATATTGTTGACGATGATTCGGTGGGGCTGATGGATACGATGGCCGGCAGTCATATTGGCCGCGGTTAGATGGCCGAAGGTAAACGGCACGACCTCGCCGTCGAACATGCACAGGATCGAATGCAGGGGTCGCACCCATTTCATTTCATAGGCGCCCCAACGCATCGACTTCGGCCAGCCAATAGCCGCCAGCGCGGTGGGAAGGATTTCGGCGATCACCTGTGCAGCAGGACGGCCTTGCTGCGATAGAACGGCATACAAGACCTTGCCTTTGTCGGTTTCACGCTCCTCCACCGCATCGCGTTCGAGACCAACCGATTTCAAGAACCCCGCGATCGCTTTTTCCGGCGCGTCTACCCGTGGCCCCTTGCGCTCAACGATTACATCGGGTTGCTCGACGGGCACGCCCTCGACAAAAAGGGTGAGGCGCCGCGGTGTCGAGAACGCCTGTGTGGTGGAGAACGCGAGCCCGGCATCGCTGAGCGCGCGCGCGACCGCACGTTCGAGATCCTCGGCCGCGCGACGCTGCATGCGCGCAGGGATCTCCTCGGAAAGTAATTCCAACAACAACTCGGACATGCGGGGCGGCCTACGCAGCCTGATTCGACCCCTGGCTCCTGAGCCAGGCTTCGCAACAACCTTTGGCGAGTGCACGTACCCGCGCGATATAGGCGGCGCGCTCGGTTACGCTGATCACCCCGCGGGCGTCGAGGAGGTTGAACAGGTGGCTCGCCTTCATGCACTGATCGTAAGCCGGGAGCGACAATTCGCGATCGAGCAAGGCGGCACATTCGGCTTCCGCGTCCGCGAAGTGGGCCAGCAGTTTATCGGTATTGGCGTGTTCAAAATTGAAAGCGGAAAACTCCTTCTCCGATTGCAGATAAACATCGCCATAGGTCACGCCACGACTGTTCCACATCAGATCGTAAACGTTGTCCACGCCCTGCACATACATGGCCAAGCGCTCGAGACCGTAGGTGATCTCGCCGGTCACTGGATGGCAGTCAATGCCGCCGACCTGCTGGAAGTAAGTAAACTGCGAAACTTCCATGCCGTCGCACCACACCTCCCAGCCGAGCCCCCACGCCCCCAGAGTGGGACTCTCCCAATCGTCTTCGACGAAGCGGATGTCGTGGTTGCTCATATCGATGCCAAGAGCGACGAGACTTTCCAGGTAGAGCTGCTGAATATCGTCCGGCGACGGCTTCAGCACGACTTGGAATTGATAATAATGTTGCAAGCGATTGGGATTCTCACCGTAGCGACCGTCGGTCGGTCGCCGCGACGGTTGCACGTAGGCTGCCCACCATTCGGCCGGCCCCAATGCTCTTAGGGTGGTCGCCGGATGAAAGGTCCCGGCCCCGACTTCCAGGTCGTAGGGCTGAAGAATCACACAACCGCGCCCACTCCAAAAGGCTTGGAGCCTGAAGATAAGATCTTGGAATGTTTGCGCAGGTTCGCTGCGGGCCGGCATTTTCTGGTTCTCCGGAGATCGCGGCGCGCAATGTATGGAGCGGCTCTGAGCCGGTCAAGGGACCGAGGCCACGACCGTCACGGTCGCGCCCATCTGCAGGCGTCCGTTCAGCTAATGATCAGCGGCCGTCATCGGGCAATTGTCGCGATCACAATCGACCGATCCCTGGGATTCGACATAGGTGTCGCAAACCGAACACCGCGCGAGATCTTCAATTTGTTCTTTGGGCGCGCTGTCGTCGACGTTGGCGGATCCGCTCGAGCCGCTGCCCCCGAACCACTTGCCGGCGTAACGAAATCCATACCAAACCAGAAGAATAATCGCGACGGTAAGGAGGAGCTTGAACAGCACGGTTCGACTCGCTCGTTTACAGACCGTACCGGTTCCACAGAAACCGCTCTTCGGCAGCCGCAAGCAACCCCTCGGCCAGGTCCTGACCAAGGCTGCTGGAAAGCTCGAAAGGTGCGCCTCGCCGCATATCATCTCGGCGCAGCATCGATAGAAGTCCCTGGCGGCGCATCAGCAGACGAAGTTCAACCTTGTCGCCAAACTTTGCCCGCATGACCGACCTCACATCGCCAATGCCGTCGATTAAACCGAGTTCGAGGGCATTGGCGCCAGTCCAGAATTCACCCGAAAACAGGGCCCGGGCGCTGCCCTTTAAACGATCGCCGCGGCGCGCGCGCACCAATGTTTTGAAGTTCTCATGGAGATTTTTTTGTAGTGATTTCAATCTCTTAACGTCGGATTCTTTCTCCGGCGAAAACGGGTCGAGGACGGATTTTTTGTCGCCAGCGGTATAAAGCCGCCGCTCGATACCCAGCTTTGCCAGCGCCTCGTGGAAACCGAATCCTCCGTAGATCACGCCGATCGAGCCGATAATCGAATTTTCGTTGGCGTAGATTTCGTCAGCCGCGCAGGCCAGCCAATACCCGCCCGACGCGGCGACATCTTCGGTGAACGCGTAGACCGGCTTTTTCTTCTCTTTCGCCAACGCACAGATACGATCGCAGATCAGCGCCGATTGGGCGGGCGATCCGCCTGGTGAGTTAATAACCAGGGCGACAGCCGAGACCCGGCGCATCGAGAACGCGCGCTCGATTTGGGGTGCAAGACTAGCAAGGCTGAGACCGCTTCGGAGCTTCGAGCCGGTGGCGATCACGCCACTTAGCCGAAGCACTGCAACCACGGGCGCGCGTTCGGAAATGCCGATAAAGGGCAGCCATGATATCGGCGGTGTGCTGCGGATCGCTGATAGAACCATAGATGTTAGATAAACACTGTGACCCCGGCCGGCAAGCGCTGGGCGTATATAAACTGCCAAGATCGATCGCTTATCGGCGAAATCCGGTGCGGTTCGCCTTACCGCGGTAGCGTAATTGCCTCTCCGGCGCGTAGAATCATTTCGGCCAGCGTCGTGTAGTTCCCGTCGACATCATGCAGCACCATGCCACTAAGCAAACGGACCGGCGCGTTACTGCCACGGGTTCCTTGCACGATGACGCGTTTTGCGGCTTTGCCCGCCTTGGGCCACAGCGGCAAAATGCGCAGGTTTCCGGCTTCCCGGCCAAGCTCATGCAGGAGTTCATCAAGTCTCTCCGCCGGAAAGATAACCGTGATACTGCCGCCGCGCCGAAGTTGCCGCTGACAGCAGGCCAGCCAATCCGACAAACCAACGCGCTGCTCGGCGTGGGCTTGGGCCCGCGCCGGATTTGGCGACACACGGCCGCGACCAGCCGGATAGAACGGGGGGTTGGTTACGACGTGATCGTATTCAAGCCGTGGATCTTCTAGCGGCGCCGTGATGTCAGCGCATGCGAAGGAAACGGTATCGGACAGACCGTTTTCTCGCGCGTTGTCGGCCGCGAGATCGACCAAACTCGGATCTACTTCCAACCCGGTCACGTTGACACCGGGTATGCGATGCGCGACGCAAAGCGCGATCGCACCGCTACCGGAGCCGGCATCGAGGATGGCGTCGCCTGATTTTGCCGAAACCGCCGCCGCGGCGAACACGGCGTCAATCGAGATTCGCTCGCCCAGCAAGGGTTGTTTGAGAACGAGTTGACCGCCGAGAATTTGATCGACGCTGAATGAGGGTGCTCCGGGGCTGGGGTCGAGCGCGCGCGCCTCGATCCGGGATCGTTGAGATAGGATTGGTCCCGTCACGTGATATCCGCCTCTTCGATCAAGCGTCGCGCCAGAGCTTCGTCGCAGGCTGCAACCATCAAGCGTCGGGGAATAGCCGATATGTTACCCTCGGCAAAGCTCGTATGGGTATCGAAGATTACGGCTTCGATCCGAGAATCCGCGAGCAGCGCGACCAGCCAAGACAGCAAAACCGTATCATTGGTCCGAAAAAGTTCGATAATTCCGGTGCTGGTTGATTTCATGAAACAGTCGTCATTGGCCCGCGGCTTCGGAAAAGTACAATTACCACAACTCGTTAGGATTGCTTGACCGGTCGGACGGCCGCCTTCTATGCTCGCGCCAGCCTGCCCGCATCGTCAAGCAGGGGGCCAATAAGGTTTGGATCGCGCCTGCCGGGAGGGCGTAACGTGGCGGTAGTCGTTGCACTTGGGGGAGGTCGTGGACGCGGGGATGAGGCGCTGCACGCGCTTCAGTATCTGGTTGGCGACGAACTTAATCAGGTCAACGACTTAATTGTGGCGCGGATGCAAAGCCGCGTTGAGCTGATCCCGACCCTGGCTAGCCATCTCATCGCGTCCGGCGGCAAACGTCTGCGACCGATGCTGACGCTGGCGTCCGCCAAGCTCTGCGGCTATTCCGGCACCCGCCAGGTCAAGTTGGCGGCGTGTGTCGAGTTCATTCACACCGCCACGCTGCTGCACGACGATGTCGTGGACGAGAGTGACCTGCGGCGCGGCGCCGCGACGGCCAATGCCGTTTTCGGCAACGAAGCCAGCGTTTTGGTCGGTGACTTCCTGTTTAGCCGATCCTTCCAGCTGATGGTCGAAGACGGCTCGCTACGGGTGCTGGAAATCCTGTCGCACGCCTCTTCGGTCATCGCCGAAGGCGAAGTCGCCCAGCTCCTTACCAACAACGATACGTCGACCAGCGAGGACGCCTACCTGGAGGTCATTCGCGCCAAAACGGCGGCGCTTTTCGCGGCCGCCTGCAGCATCGGCGCGGTCGTCGCCGAGCGACCGAATATTGAAGAGGATGCGCTCGACAGCTATGGGCGCAATCTCGGTATTGCGTTCCAACTGGTTGACGATGCACTCGACTACTCCGCCGAGCAGGCTGCCCTTGGCAAAACGGTTGGCGATGATTTCCGCGAAGGCAAGATTACGTTGCCTGTCGTTTTGGCGTACCGCCGTGGCAGTACCGAGGAACGGTTGTTCTGGCAGAGCACGCTCGAGGAAGACGATCGCGGCGATGAAGATTTCGAGCGTGCGGTGACGCTGATGAACAAGCACGGCTCGCTCGACGCAACGATCGAGCGAGCTCGCCACTACGGCGAGATCGCCAAGGACGCACTGGGAATCTTTTCAGACAGCGACACCAAACAAGCGTTGCTGGGCATCGTCGACTTCTGCGTCTCGCGCGGCCACTAATATAAGTGGCCCCGCTACGCTGCTTGTCGAGGGTCCGGGCCGGGGGTATAACGGCGCCGACCACACCGGGCCGGTCGGGGAGTAGCTCAGCCTGGTAGAGCACCGTCTTCGGGAGGCGGGGGTCGCTGGTTCAATTCCAGTCTCCCCGACCAATTATTTCAGCGACATTGGCGTAATGTTGTCCTCCTGCCGTATCAGCCTTGGCAGGAGGCGGCACGACGCTGTGCGATGTTCACAGTTTGTAGTTGGTTCGGTTCTCCATGATTGAGCGTTCGCGTCTGCAGACCATCAACCATCTGGCCGTGCCGATCGTTGGCGGCATGCTGTCGCAGAATGTGTTCAACCTGGTCGACACCGCCATGGTTGGTGTGCTCGGGCCGACCGCACTCGCGGCCGTTGGCATCGGCACCTTCGCCAACTTCATGGCGATCTCACTGGTTATGGGAATGTCGTCGGCAGTCCAGGCGATGGCGTCGCGGCGGCTGGGCGAAGGCCGCGATAGCGAAAACGCGGTACCGCTCAACGGTGGTCTGCTGCTTACGGTGATCATCGGATTGCCAACGCTGATTGGGCTTTGGCTGTTCGCCCCGATCGCCTTACCGATCATCAACGACGACCCCGGCGTGGTCCGCGAATCGACCCCTTATTTCCTGGCCCGGCTAACAGCGGTTTTCGCGGTTGGTATGAACTTCGCCTTTCGCGGGTATTGGAACGGGGTCAGCCTGTCGACGGTTTATTTTCGTGTGCTGCTGGTGATGCACGCGATGAATATCGTTCTCAACTATCTCTTGATCTTCGGTGCCTTTGGCTTCCCCGAGCTCGGGACGCTGGGCGCCGGCGTCGGGACCGCTATCGCGACCTATGTTGGCACCGCGATTTACTTCGCGGTCGCGCTGCGAATGGCTCGGGCAAATGGTTTCCTACGCGGCATCCCGGATCCGGCGACGATGAAAACCATGGCCGGTCTCGCTATTCCCGCCGCCCTCCAGCAATTCCTTTTCGCCGCCGGTGTCACGGCGATGTTCTGGATCATCGGTCAGGTGGGGACAAAAGAAGTTGCGGCCGCCAACGTCTTGGTAAATCTCCTCCTGGTCGCGTTTCTGCCGGGCATGGGTCTCGGTCTGGCAGCGGCATCGCTGGTGGGTCAAGACCTTGGCCGGGGCGACCCGCTGGGAGCACATAGATGGGCGTGGGACGTCGTGCGCGTGGGGGCGGTGATCATGACCGCGATTGGCCTGCCCGCGGTGGTTATCCCGACCACGCTGCTATCGGGGTTCATTCACGACCCGGAGGTTATTGCACTTGGGCGCAGTTCGTTGATTCTGATCGGGGCCACGATGATCATCGAAGCGGCCGGGCTGGTTCTCATGAACGCACTGCTCGGCGCCGGCGCTGCGCGGCAGGTAATGATTGTTGCGGTCCTGCTGCAGTGGCTGGTCGGTCTCCCGCTATCGTGGATTGCGGGACCGTATCTCGGATATGGTCTATTCGGCGTTTGGGTATGCCAGACCGGCTATCGCGCCCTGCAGACGGGTATTTTTATCTGGCTGTGGCAGGCCGGCGGCTGGCGTCACATCAAAATGTGACCGGAACTGATCACTGAGGTGCGGGCGTTTCCTCGACGTCCGCCACACCATACAACGTTGCACTTTCGACCAGTTCGGCGAAGCTAGGCGCCTCCATCTTTTGCATGACGTTGCTGCGATGGGCCTCGACGGTCTTGATACTAATGCCAAGACCGGTTGCGATTTCCTTATTGGAGTTGCCCCGCAACATGAGCTGCAAGACGTCGCGCTCGCGCGAAGTCAGGTTTTCGTAGCGTTCGATATAAACCCGCCTCGAGGCGTCGTCCTCGCGCTGCTTGGCATCGAGGTCGACGCATTTCTGCACCAGGCTAAGCAACACCTGATTGCTAAATGGCTTTACCAGGAAGTCGACCGCACCGCGCTTCATGGCTTCGACCGCGACCGGTACGTCGGCATAGCCAGTGATAATGATGACTGGAATCGAACTGCCCTGGTCTCGCAACTTGCGTTGAACTTCGGTGCCGCTCAACTCCGGCAATCGCACGTCGAGTACCACGCAGCCCGGATGACCTGGATCGTAGTCGTCGAGGAACGGCTTGCCCGAACCGTAGCTCTTAACGTCGAGCCCGACCGATTCCACCATCGCGGTCAGTGTTTCACGTAACTCGTTGTCGTCTTCGACGATATATACTCTCGAATCTTCAGCCATCTGTCGGTTTCTTCGCTATGTGACCCGCAATAATGTTTCGCTACCGTCAAACATCAACTTAATGGATCGAGAGAATTTCCTGGACATGACGACCCAAGACACTCTTCTCGTAAGGTTTCCGAACCATCGCATAGTGTCCTTGATCGACATCAGCCCTCTCGCCATCGAAACCTCGCGCGGACGCAAGCAAGACCATTACCTCCGGGTAGCGCGATCGCGCCTCCTCGGCAAGTCGCCAGCCGTTGATTCCGTTGGGCATCACGATGTCGGTGAACAATAAGTCAATTCGCGAACCATTGGCGAGCACGTCGAGCGCTGCCTCGCCACTATTGGCCCGAAATACATGGCATCCCAACTCTTCAATAAGTTCGGCTGCGGTTTCCAGAACGTCCGGATCGTCGTCGACCACGAGCACCGTGCCAGAGACCTCGACAAGCTCGGCCTCAGGCGCAGTTATTTCGGATTTGTCCAAGGCCGGCGTGCGATCCCGTGGCAGGAATAGGCGTACGGTCGTGCCCTGGCCGGGTGCTGTCGTGAGTTGGGCAGCGCCGCGCGATTGCAGGGCAAAGCCGTAGACCATGCTCAGACCCAAGCCGGTGCCATCGCCCACTTCCTTGGTGGTGTAGAACGGCTCGAACGCGTGTTCAGCGACGGAATCGGCCATACCGTCGCCGGTGTCTTGAACCGCAACTGTTACATAATCGCCGGCCGAGACGTGCGCACCGAGCCTGGCAGCGTCTTCTGCCAACAGGCTGGCGTTTTGCGTCGAGATGATAATCTTTCCACCACCGGGCATCGCGTCACGCGCGTTGATCAGAAGATTAAGGAGGGCGGTTTCAAGCTGTACGCGATCGATCTTGGTGGGCCATGATTGTGCGGTCTTGTCGACCACGACGTCGATCTGCGAGCCCAGCGTTTTTTGTGACATTTGCAGAACGCCATCAACCAGTTCGTTGACGTCCGTCGCTTGCGGCCGCAAAGGTTGGCGGCGCGCAAAGGCAAGCAGGCGCTGGGTAAGCTCGGCGCCACGAGACGCGCCCTTGAGTGCGGTGTTGACCCACTTTTTCAGCGTTTCGTCTTCGAGGCGATCGCGCAATAGTTCGAGGTTGCCGGTAACCACCATCAGCAAATTGTTGAACTCGTGGGCGATACCGCCGGTCAGCCCGCCAATCGCCTCCAGCTTCTGACTCTGACGCAGGCGGTCTTCTGCCTGCCGGCGCGCGGTTCGATCAACGATCCCACATTGGTATGCCAGTTCACCTTCCCAGCTAACCAGACGAACGGAAATTTCGAGCCAAGCCGGCGCGCCATCCTTGCGCCGGCCGCGAAACTCGTAACGCTCCGGGACGTCTTCGCCGTGCAGGCGGTTATCGCGATAAACCCGTAATCGCTCGCGCTCGGCTGGATCAATAAGATCGTCGATTATCACATCGGCGAGCAGCTCTTCGGTGGTATAGCCAAAGATGTCGGCAAGAGCCTGATTTACGAACAAGAACCGGTCTTTGCGGAAAACCATGACGCCCTCGATCGATCCCTCGATGAGGTTGCGAAAGCGCGTATCGCTTTCTTTGGCGTCCCGCTCCGCGATCTTTTGCTCGGTGATATCAACCTGCGTACATTGCAGACAGCGCTCTCCCTGCCAATCAATCACCTGGACCATGACCTGCAGCCAGATCATGGTCCCGTCCTTTTTGAACCCGCGATACTCGTATAGCGGCGGAACGGAGGGATCGCCGTCGAAGCGCGCCCGCGTGTACAATCGTAAGCGAGCAAGATCGGCGCGATGAACGCCCGGCTCTATTGAGTCGATCGACAGTAGTTCGTCGATCTCGTCGAAACCAAATATCCGTGCTGCGGCTTGATTGGCGAAGACAGGTTTCCAATCTTGATTGATGACGACCAATCCCTGGACGGATCCTTCGATCAGATTGCGAAATCTTTCTTCGCTGAAGCGGAGTGCGTCTTGAGCTTCCTTACGCTCGGTGACATCGATCGTTATGCCCAACCGCATCGGCTGGCCGTCAACCTTGATGAGCTCGGCCGAGTGCAACCCGTGAATGATGGACCCGTCCCGGGCTCGGAACTTAACCTCGAAATTGTTTAGCGAGCCATCTGGTAATAGCGCCTCCTGAGCACGCGTGCGCTGGGCCGGATCGTCCCAGATACCGAGCTCAATTGCGGTCTTGCCGATCACCTCCTGACGATCGTAGCCAAGTATCTCCGTCCACCTGTCATTGACGCTATACAATTCGCCACTGTCAGCCGAGGCGATGGCAACCATCGCCGGATTGGCTTGAAAGGCAATGTTGAAGCGTTCAGTGGCGGCGAGCAGTTCCGCTTCCGCTTCTCGCCGGGGGGTAACGTCACGGGCATTTATAACGATCCCACCAACGGCGGGATTCTCGGTGAGATCGCGGATTGATGACTCGATGTGGCGCCATTCACCATCGTTCGCGCGCACCCGCGTGACGAGCAGTTCGGTTGGACCATGAGCGGCCTCGATGTCGGACAACGCGCGGTTTAACGTCAAAATATCGTCGGGATGGACATAGTCGTGAAGGCGCGAGCCGAGCAGGTCATCCTGGCGGTAGCCCAGACTAGGCTCGACCGACGGACTGCAATATTTGATGATACCTTCATTGGACAAGGTCAGCACAAGGTCTTGGGCGCGCTCCGCCAGGGCACGAAAATAGGCTTCGCTTCGTTCGAGCGAGGCCGATTGCGCCGTGAGTTCATCAAGCAATTGGATATTGTAATCTCCAAGCTGAGCGGAGGCTCGAAGGTTGTCGTGAAGCCGCTTGGCAAGCACCAGAAGAACGCCGCCCCAAGCTGAATAGCGATGAACGGCGCGCGAAGGTATACGAGGTCGGGTTGGCAAACAGCGACACGACGATAAGCGGGAGCAGGATCAAAACGACACAGGCCCGGGCAACGGTCGGGGCGGCCGTGATGGATAGAATCGTCGCCGAGGCGACGCCTGCCAAGGTGACTCCGACGAACATTTGATAAGCAGCGGATGGGATAATGAGAAGGAAGCCCGCGGCCGCGCCCCATGCCGCCGAACTGACAATCAGCACAGCGGCGGTGATCCCACGCAATTTGCGCACGTCGCCACCGATACGCGCCGTCTTCTTGGTTGCCCACCCGCCGATTGCGGTCCGGGCAATAGCGGTAAGCGCAAGGAGCGTTGCCCAAGGAAAGAGGTATTCCGGTGCAACCACCGACCACAGGATGAAACAAATTGCGGGCAGCGCGAATGCATAGAGCAGCGCGCCCGCGCCGATCTGCGCCAGCAATGATCGTGTGAGCGCATTATCGAGCGAACTCGCAAACGCGGGTTGCGAGGAATCTATCATGACGCTAGCTGTCTCCTGGGTGCGTCGCGACAATACTAGTAAAGATCAAAGTTTTAGGCTGTGATCACGCGCACAGCAATTCGGGTTAACCCACACGTCCGCACCACGACAATGGTGCAACTCGCAGGAGGCAACATGGCGGTAGTGCTGCACGATCTAACCGAAGGCGTCGCAACAATAACGCTTAATCGACCAAAGGTTCTCAATGCTCTCGACACCGAGCTTGCGACCTCGCTGTCGGAGATTTTGCATCAAGTGGAACGCGATCCCGCCGCACGCGTGGTGGTCCTGCGCGGGGCTGGAGACGGATTCATGGCCGGCGGCGACCTTAAGTTTTTTGCCGGAATGCTCGATCGGGGGCCAGAGGAACGACGCGCGGAATTCCGTTCACTGATACATCGTTTCCATGAATCGGTTCTGGCGATCCGGCGTATGCCAAAGCCTGTCGTCGCGGCGGTTCATGGTGCTGTCGCAGGCGCTGGACTAAGCATCGCTGTGGCGTGCGATCTAACCGTCGCTTCAGACAACGCCTATTTCACGCTTGCCTATTGCAACATTGGCACCAGTCCAGACGGCGGGTCGACATTCGCCTTGCCGCGCGTCGTTGGTGTCAAGAAGGCGATGGAAATCGCGATGCTGGGTGATCGCTTCGATGCCCAATCCGCGCTCGGATACGGCCTCTTGAACCGCGTTTTTCCTGCTGCCGAGTTCGATGACGAGGTCGCCACACTTGCCAAACGACTGGCTGGCGGACCCACCGTTGCGCTGGCCCACACCAAACGGCTGATCAACAATTCGCTCGAAGCGACGGTGGAAACAGAACTCGAACGTGAGACCGAATCGTTCGCAAACTGCACCGCAACACATGACTTTCCTGAGGGGATCACCGCCTTTCTTGAGAAACGCGCGCCACAATTCACCGGCCGCTAGTGGATGAAATCCACTAGGCGCTGGCGGCCGGATTTCTAGTTGGGTGTAAAGTAGGTCGGCGAGCCGTAGCAGTCGTCGCTGCGATCGCCAAACATTTCATCGATCCAAGGATGACGGCAGGGCTTGCCGGTTTGGTCAAGGACGAGGTTCTGCTCGGAGACGTAGGCTTCGTAGGTTGTTTCGTCGTTTTCAGCGAGCAAATGGTAGAACGGTTGATCCTTGCGCGGTCGTTTGTCCGCCGGGATCGACTGATACCACTCCTCGGTGTTGTTAAAGGTCGGATCGACGTCGAAGATAACGCCGCGAAACGAGAAGAAACGATGCCGCACAATCTGACCAATTGCGAACTTCGCCTGCTGCCCGTTGGATTCGATTCTAGGATCGGTCATGAGGCTAAATAATGCGAAATCGGCAAAGCCGGGGCAAACGGAAAAATTCCAACCCCATTTTTCGCCCCCAGCGAGGGCTGCAGAACCATCGACGGATCGCTGCTAAAGCTCCACATAAGCGTCGATAGTGCGGATGGCCAGACAGTCCCTTTTAGGCTCCTCGAGCCGCAGTCAGATCGACGCGCCCGGCCTGGGGATTGCCTGCATGATCGGTGGCGGATTGCTCATTTCCGTCAATAACGCCGTTCTCAAATCCATCTCAACCACCCTCCCGCTTGGCGAAGTCATCTGCTTGCGTGCGCTGGTCTCGGTCGCGTTAATCGTCGCGGCGGTGTTCGTTCGCGGCCAACTTAGCGATCTGCGTGTCAACCAGCATCGTGTCCATCTGATCAGAGGCCTATTACAGGTCGGAAGTATGTTTTTGTTCATCAGCGCGCTGCGCGCACTGCCGCTAGTCGATGTCATGACGCTGGTCTATATGGGGCCGATCATCATCACCGCGATGGCGCCCACCGCGCTTGGCGAACGCGTTGGGTGGCATCGGTGGTCGGCCGTGATCCTAGGTTTCATCGGCGTTATCGTCATGCTGAAGCCCACCGGTGAAGGCCTCCAATGGGCCGCGATGCTGCCAGTCGCGGCAGCCTTTTTCGGGGCCACGCGCGATGTTATTACGCGGCGCATGAGCGCCGGCGACACATCGAGTGGAATTCTCTTTTACACCAGCTGTATTGTCGCCTTGGCGAGCTTCACGACTCTGCCGTTCGGGTGGCAAGTCCCGTCGTGGCAAGATGCCGCCCTCATCGGGTTGGCCGGCCTGATCGTGACAACATCTTTATTCCTCATGATCGAGGCGTTGCGGTTTGCCCAGGCGTCAACGGTTTCGCCATTTCGATATGTCTCGCTGATCTGGGCCGGTCTACTTGGATTCTTATTTTTCGACGAAATACCCGACAACTGGACCATCGCCGGCGGCGCGTTAATCGTATTGGCCGGACTTTATCTGATCCACCGCGAGACTCGGCGACCCATCCGCACGCCCCCGCCCGATCAGGTAGCTTGAGCCGACGAGGCCGCTCGCGAGCGGGTTGTGAGGTAGACGCCGCCCAGGACAAGTACGATTCCCAGACCGTGGTAGATCTGGAAGACCTCGTCGAGAAACGTCACGGCTAGTAGCGTCGAGAACACCGGAACCAAGTTGATAAACATGGCAGCTACTCCCGGTCCAACGTGTTGGATTCCCAGATTCATCAGGACGACAGCGCCGATCGAGGCGAAAATCGCGGTGTAGAGAACGGCCCATATCGCTGATCCCTGCCAAGCAAACGCGCGTTCGTCGTAAGCGATTTCAAGCCCGTAAAAAGGCAGCAGGAGGACGCAGCTGCTCGCCATTATCGTGACCATCATGACGAAGGGGTCGAGCTCGCGGGGCGCTTTCTTGACCAACACGTTGTAGACAGCAAAGCTCAGCATGCTGAGCGCAATCAGAAAATCGCCGATCACAAATTGAAGATCGCGCAACAGCGCCAAATCACCGCGGATCGTGATTATTACTGCCCCCAACAGGGCAACACCAACACCGGTGCCTTGGCGCAGGTTGATCGCATCGCGCAGGAGTAACCACGCGACCACGACCGTCAACGCCGGTTGGGTCGCGGCGATGACGCCGCCATTGATTGCGGTGGTCGTGAACAGTCCCGCATAGGTCACCGCATGGCCGGCGACGGCCCAGAAAAAACCAAACCCGAGAACCAGACGCCAATGCGCCACCAGGATGGGGAGCTGGCGACGCAGTTTCGGGTAGACAAACGGCAGGGCGATCAGCGCGGCTACCAAACAACGCCAAAATGTCAACGCGATCGGCGGAATCTCGGGGCTGATGGCCCGGCCAATGGTGATATTGCCGCCCATGCACAACATCGCGGCCGTGAGCAGCGCGAAAGGCAGCCACGCGTGGCGAGCGATGGTCGCATGGATATCCCGGCCGGAACTGCGCTCACCTTCAGTCAACGTTAAGGTCTTTTATCTTGGCTACGTAGGCCACGCTGATCGAGGCGCCAACACAGAACATCAAGCCGGTCCTGACCAAAAAAGGGCTCGCCCTCGAACACACAGGTGGGAACACCCCAGTGGCCGGATTTTTCCAAAGCGTCGCCATTGGCAGCGATTACCTGATCGTATCGAACCCCATCGGCGGCAATCGAGGATTCGAGGCTGGCGAGATCGAGACCCGCACGCTTGGCGGCGTCACGCAGGTTCTCTTCGCGCGACCAATCTTGGAACTTGCCGCTCCAAATCGTGCGGGAGATCTCGTCCGCAAACGCAAATCCTTGCCCCTGCTCGGCGGCCGCCACACCCAATCGTGAGAGCCGGTGAATGTAGGGCTGTTCGTTTGCCGCGCGCATCGTCCCAGCCTCAAAGGCGACCGGGTCAGGATTGGGAAACGAAAAATCGGCCCCGAGAAATTCGGCAACACGCTCGGCGTCCATACGAATGTAGGCAATGGCCGCCGGGTTACCGAATTTGTCGGGAATGCGAATTGCCATCGGCAAGACCGGTCGAAACTGCATATCGACATCAAAAGTTTTGGCGATCCCGATAAGCCGCGACGTCGCCAGGTAGGAGTAAGGGCTGCGGAAGGACCAAAAAACATCAACGCGGGACGGCATTGGTGGATATCTCCGTTTGATTCTCGGCTCATGGATGGTCTGATCGAACGTGCCGCACTTTACGTCGGGTTTTGCAGCAACGGCCAGCGTGAAGCGGCGCGGCGCGAAAACGTCAACAGGGTGCGGATTTCGACAACCTCAACATTGGCAAGGACAAACTCATGGACAAGGAAACGATTCGAGTCGGGGCAATATCCGAGGCGATGGAACGCAATAACGTGCCCGCATCGGTCGCGGTTAAGGCTAACGGGTTCGTATTTATAGCCGGCTTGCCGCCGGTCGATCACCAAACTGGAGAGCGCGAAATCTGCGATGTCATCCGGCAAACCGAAATCGTTCTCGATAACCTCAAGGCCGCGCTGGAAGCCGCAAGTTCGTCGTTGGAGAAGGTCGTGAAGTGCACGGTCTACATCACCAACTCCGGCTACTACGATGCGGTCAATCGGGTCTACGCGAGATACTTCACCGGTGGTGTGTACCCGGCCCGGACGTTTGTTACGGTTGGGTCGTGGCCCGCGCGAGTTCGACGTCGAGGTCGACGCCATTGCCCTCGCCTAACAGTCGCGATAACGATCAGAATGTCACGGTGGCAAGAGCACGTGCGCGCCGGTCGTCCGGCCAGATTGCCGGCTCGCCCGGGGCGACGTCGACCCCGAAAATGAGTGTGCCCTCACCCGGCTCGTCGAGGACGACCGCCCCGCCCTGATTGGTCACTTCGACGACGCCATCAAGCAGGACGACACCGAAGGCGCCCTCGATCGGTCCGAACCAGAAATCCGTGCCGCGGATTCCGATCGTCGCAACCGGTGTTACCAGAGTCACCTTACGGCCGCGTTTGGCGACGCCGCTGGTGTATCGCAGGGCCCCGCGCACCAGCTTCAGCACAGCATTGCCGTCAGTGCCCGCAACAAACTCATCAATGACGACCTGGGCCCGTTCGCCAAGCGCCAACCGCGACTGGTCGCCGAGTTCGAGCTCGGCGCGTGAGGCAACCCCGGTTTCGACGGTTTCGTTCAAGAAAATCGGCGATGCGGGAGAAAGCGATCGACTTTGGCCGGCGAGATGTCCCTCGACAAGCTGACGGGAACGGGCGACTTCGCCGACGCCGGTCGCCGCGGCAAACCCTTCGTGAACCAAGATCATCGCGCCAATCATCACGATCCATAGGGCAGCAAATCGCCAAGCCCCAAACTTGTTGATCTGGATCACGGCATTCCCCTTGTGATACGCAGCCAGACGAAGAGATAAGCATGGACCAACAACAATACTACCGGGTGCGCCGACAACTTGGTTGGCAAACTCTCGCCGCTGCGTGTGCGTTCGCCACTATCGCCACGTTTTCGGCTGCCAGCGCAGCTCAATCCGCCGCCACAGACGTATGGGCGTCGCTCGCAGATGCGGTCACCAGCGGGGCGCCTTGGCTTAACCTTCGCTACCGCTTCGAGCAGGTTGATCAAGGCGGCCCGATCCGCAACACCCAAGCGAACACCATACGTACCCGCCTTGGTTACGCAACTGGACAGTGGCGTGGGCTGTCTCTCTTGCTGGAGCTCGAGAACAACACGCATATCGGCCAAGACCAATTTAACGATGGCAGCGACCCCGTCAGCGATCGGGCCGTGATCGTCGATCCCGACTCGACCGAAGTCAATCAGGCGGCGCTTCGAGTTTCGGCGCCGCAGCGGACCGAGATCATCGCCGGGCGCCACCGCGTCGTGCTCGACAATGAGCGATTCTTCGGGGATGCAAACTTCCGCCAAAACCAACAAACCTTCGACGGTGTCACATTGGTCAATTTGGCGCTGCCCCGGCTCGAGGTGCACTACGACTATTTGTCGGGCGCACAGCGGTCGCTGGGCAGTGACTCGACACGCGGCAGCTTCAATACCGATATCAACATACTTCACGCGACTTTCCGCGCCCTGCCGGCTCTGGCAGCAAGCGCGTATGGGTATTTTGTCGAGGTTGACGACGATCCGCGCCTCTCGTCGCGAACGATCGGCGCCCGCGTAACCGGCGAGTATCTCGTGCTTAAAAACCTGCGCGCTACCTACACCGCCGAAGTCGCAAGGCAGAGTGACTTTGGCGATAATTCGGCTTCTTTCGCGCTCAACTACTATCGCATCGAGCCCGGTCTAACGTCCGGCGATGCGTCGATCTCAATCGGGGTGGAAGTGCTGGAGAGCGATGGCACCAACGCCGTGCAAACTCCGTTTGCCACGCTCCACAAATTTCAAGGCTTCGCCGATGTTTTCACCACCACCCCAACCAGCGGAATCGAGGATCGCTTCGTTGCCTTCGCGTACAAGAAAACCCGAATCGCCAAGCTTGATTCGGTTCGCGTCTGGGGTGCCTATCACCAATTCAAGGCAGAGCAATCCAATGTTCGCTACGGATCGGAGATCGATGCGGCGATCGCCATCAGCTTCTTGCACCACTATCGCGTGACCGCGAAATACGCAGACTATGACGCCCGGCGTTTCGCCACGAACACTGAAAGATTCTGGCTAATACTCGAACTGAGTTTTTAGGTGCAGTAACCGTAAACAAACCAACGTTCGAATGTTTAATAGAGCACGCGACGTAGTTAAGGGTGTTCGGAGTTACCCGTAGCTTTTAGGTGTCACTCCTTATTGCGGTATTAGCCGAGTCGCGCCATTACTTCAGAGATGGCAGCGGTTAATCCAATCCAAGTCCGAGAGCTTAACGAAATTCTCGTGCGCCACCGTCGCTGGACCAAGCATTTGAACGGCGGCAGGCGGGCGGATTTGTCACGGCGCAACTTCGGTGGCGTTGCGTTGAGCGGCGTTGATCTGGCCCAGGCGACAATCGTTGGCGCCAATATTCATGGGTGCGATCTCAGCGGCGCCAACCTGTCACGCGCCGATCTGTTCACGTCCGATTTGAGCGAGAGCAGATTGGTCAAGGCAGTTCTCGTGCAAGCCGATATGCGCGGCACCAACCTTAACAGCACGTGCTTTGACAACGCCGACCTCCAGGGCGCGAACCTTTGCGACGGCGTGATGATGACCGTGTCGGATTTCAATCCCGCGTTTTCAACACGCGAGGCCATGGCCGCCTCCTTTGCCGGCGCCTCTCTTCAAGGTGCTATTCTCGACGGCTCGACAATCCCCAATTCGAAGGCAACCCGAACCGACCTCACGGGTGCATCTCTGAAGGGTGCCAATATCACGGGCGCCGACCTCTCGAATGCCAACCTCACCGATGCCAATCTTGAGGGCGCCATTCTGCGTGACGTAAATTTGTCGGGCGCCAATCTTTCCGGCGCCAACCTGGCGCACGCGAATGTCGAAAACGCCAAGTTGATCGATGCCAATCTGGTCGGTGCAAAACTCCATCAGGTCGACCTTTCAACCGCCGATATCACGGGTGCCCTGGTTGAGCAGGAGTTGTCCGAAGACATCAGCCAAGCGGTCAAGGGCCATGAAAGCTGGATACGCACGAAGGGTGAGTCGGGCGAGCGGCTGGTTGTCGAAAAAGCCGATTTGACGGCGATTAACCTGGCTGGCCGGGATTTGTCAGGCGCCAGTTTCCTCGCCGTGGGCCTGACCGGGGCCAACTTCCACGGCGCGACGTTGTGTCTGACCGACTTTACCGGTAGCAATCTCATGCGCACGAATTTTGCGAACGCCGATCTCGCGGGCGCGCGTTTCAATCATTGTAATTTGTCCGGTGCCAATCTTGGACGCGCCAATCTCGATCCGACCGAGATGAAGGATGAGAAGGGCAATGGAACCGGACGGTATTTTTCCTCCACCCTGGTGGGAAGCAATCTCAGCGACGCCAATCTTACCGATGCGCGGTTGCGCGATGCCGACCTCACAAATGCCAGCCTGGTTGGCGCCACGTTGAAACGAACAAATCTAGATAATGCCACGCTCGACGGGACCGGCATCGATCCCGCCTCCCTGCGCTACAATTAGTCCGGTATGACCGAGACCACCAACGTATTCGCGGCTCCGCCTGGGTTCTTAACGGGCATATCCCGTTAGCCGTGAGCGCGGGCGTACCCCGCGTCGATCTCCACAGGTTGTTTCTAAACCGCGATCGCCGCGTCGAGCTGGCTTCACTCTCGGGTGGCTCAAGTTTGTCATTTTTCCTGAGAAAAAAGCGTCATAAGCGATTGTTATTTAGTCGTAATTTTCTTTACAGAGATTGAGTTTGGTGATTCATATGGGATCGGAGCATGGTACTGATCGACGATCCCTATCGCATTCTCGGACTTTGTCCGGGCGCAAACGAGCGTGAGATTAATCGGGCTTATCGCCGGCTGGCAAAATTGTTTCACCCAGATCTCAACCCAAACCGGCCCGAGGTGTTCGTCCGTTTCAATGAAATCAATTGGGCACGCGATTGTCTCAACGGCCCCGGGCGACGCCGACGTGCCGACCAAGACGCGCAAGGTGGTGCATTCGATGACGACGCCGTCGTCGTGATGCCGATCTAATCAACCTCATTCGGCCGTTGCGGCTCTTGCGGCTCTTGCGGCTCTTGCGGCCCTTTGGGGGGGGGGATCAGCCGGATGTCGAGGTCTGTGTCGACGTCGTCGCCGTCGTATAGGCCTGAACGGTGATCGCGATCATAATGACCACCCCGCCCATAATCGTCGCATAGGTTGGCGTCTCGCTGACCGCGAGCCATACCCAAAGCGGACCAAGGATAAGCTCGGCGCTGCCCAATAGGGTTAACTCAGCCGCGCGCACGTACCGCGCCGCCAGGGTCATCAACCAGTAGGAGAAAAATGTCTGCACGCCTCCCATCAGCGCACATAGGAAGAAGTCGTACCAACCGATGGAAAAGCTGTCGATCAGGATCGCGCATATGGCGCTGGCGAGCAATGCACCCGAACAGAGTACCGGTGCCATGTCGGTGGTTCGGCTAACTCGTGCGGTCACCACAAGTCCGCCATAGAACAGCGTCGTCGCGATCGCCAGCAGGTTTCCGGCATAACGCCCTGCCGACAACTCATCGACCGTCATGACTCCAATGCCAACAAACGCCAGCAACATGGCAACCCACGTGCCGCCGCGAATGGGCTCGCGTAAGACGAACCAGGCCAGAACGCCACTTATGAAAGGCAGCGCGCCGAACACGAACACAACGTTGGCAACTTGGGTGTGTAAAAAGGCCCAGATAACGCAGACCTGGGCGAACGCCATGCACACCGTGCCAATTGCCAGCGTCCAGCCAGGCGCCACGAAGGCGCTAAGCATCGCCCGACGATAGCGAATGGCGAGGAAGACGAGCAGCGTTATCGATAGCGCGACGCTACGGTAAAAAACGATCTGCCAGCCGCTCGCTTCTTCGACCCAGCGGATCAGCACCCCGGCAATGCTAAACGAGAACGCTGAACCCAGGACGAGGAAAATCCCAACGACAGTTGGTCGTGCGCTTAGAAATCCAGGCATGGTCGCGCCCCCGCGCGAAGGTCATTTGTCCGGTGAAGCAGGGAGCGTGATAAGCGCTGCCAAGCCGCCGAGAGGACTTGCGTTCAGTTCAACCACACCACCGTACAACGCGACGATGTCGGTTACGATCGAAAGTCCGAGCCCCGAGCCCGGCTTGGATTCATCGAGGCGTTCGCCGCGATCGAGTGCAATCGAACGACTTTCTTGATTGATCCCTGGGCCGTCATCGTCGACCCGTAAACGGCATGTTTCGGATTCCCGAAGCGCTCGAATCTCGACCCGGGAGCGCGCCCATTTGCAAGCGTTATCGACCAGGTTCCCGAGGATTTCGTCAATGTCTTCGTGCTCGCAGGCAACCCAGAGCCCGGCTTCGACATCCACGGAAAACGCCAAGTCCTTGTCCGCATAGAGACGCACCATCGCGCGCTGTATTCCGTCGACCGAAGCTTGAATTTCGGTTGTGGCCCCGAGAACGCGATGCGCACCGGCTGCCCGGGCCCGGGTCAGGTGGTGGTCGATTTGCAGTTGCATTCCGCTTACTTGTTCGTTCACCGAGCGTGCGAGTTTGCCCTCCGCAGAACCCGCCTCATTGCGCAAAATCGTCAGTGGCGTTTTCAACGCATGGGCGAGATTGCCCGCCTGCGTGCGGGCGCGATCAATGATCGTTGCATTGTGGTCGAGTAGCGAGTTGATCTCCCGCGCCAGGGGTTTAATTTCGCTGGGAAAATCGTCAGCAAGTCGCTGCGATCTACCGCTGCGGATGGCATGCAGCGTCGCCTCGATTCGGTGCAGCGGGCGCAGTCCGAACCGAATCTGAAGAAATCCGGCCGTGAAGAACAAGAGGCCGAGCGCCCCGAGCGCCCACGCAAGGACTGCCGTGAAGGAGCTAATGTCTGTTCGCATCGTCGTAACGTCAGCGCCAACCACAACGGTGACGGGTCCTTCAACCCCGGGTATGCGAAAGTCCCGCTGCGCGATCCACAACATTTCGCCATCGGGTCCAAGCGCTGTTTGATTAGCCAGGTCGTCGCGGTTCGGCGACACCGTCAATATCTGGTCCCACAACGACCGCGAACGGGCATCAACCTGCTCGCCTCTGTTGATTTGCCAATACCAACCCGAAAGCGGTTGCTCGAATCGAGGATCCGGAAGCGGTCGCGTTATCACCAACGACCCATCAGCCGACAGGTCGCTGACGGCAACCAGCGTCTGTTGAAACGTATTCAGGGTTTGCCGGAAATTTCGTTCGACATAGTCCTGGAACAACGTCGACAGCAGCACGCCGCTCGCAATCAGGGCCAGGACAATCCAAACGCCCGCGCCCAGCATGAGGCGCAGCGCCAGCGAGTTACGAGTCATCCACCGCGGGCGCGCCATCCGATAAGCGGTACCCGAGCCCCCGCACCGTGTGGATCAACCCGCCACCGATCTTCTTGCGCAAGCGGCCGACGAAGACCTCGATCGTGTTGGAGTCGCGGTCGAAATCCTGATTGTAGATGTGCTCGGTGAGTTCGGTTCGGGAAACGACGCGATCCTGATGATGGATGAGGTAATTGAGCAGGCGGTATTCTTGCGCGGTGAGGTTAACCGGAACATCGGCGAGGTAAACGCGGCTGCGGCGAGTATCCACCGTCAACGAACCGCACGAGAGCTCGGCCGATGCGTGCCCGGACGAGCGGCGAATGACCGCACGCAAGCGTGCCAACACCTCCTCGATCTGAAACGGTTTGGTGACGTAATCGTCGGCACCGGCATCGATACCGGACACCTTTTCGCTCCAGCGGTCACGCGCGGTTAGAACGATCACCGGCATCGAACGGCCAGCTTCGCGCCAACGCTCGAGCACGGAGATACCATCGAGGCCGGGCAGGCCGAGATCGAGGATAACGGCATCATATTCTTCGGTGTCGCCGAGGAAGTGTCCTTCCTCGCCGTCGCCCGCAACATCGACCGCGTAATCAGCTGCCGCCAGCGCTGCGGCGAGCTGGTTGCCGATCGTCTCGTCATCTTCAACAACAAGAACGCGCATGGATCGTTGCCTTGCGGTGGGAACTCATCGCACGCCAAGAATCTGCGCGTCGCGGGCGCGGACATTGACGATTACAACCCTGCCATTGGGCCGTAAGACTTTTACTGTGTAACGCCAATTTTTCGGGTCTCCACGACGGTTCAGGCGCACGTCGAGCACTTTGCCGTTGTATTGGCTGCGGACTTTTGCCGCGATTGTGCGGAGCGGCAATATTTGGCCCGATCGCACCGCGTCACGCGCACGATTGTGCTCACTCGCCACCGCTGGTGGCGTGAGTGCGAGCGCCAGCCCGACCACCAGGCCGACCAGTATGAGAAACCGTAACATCGCTCGATCGTACAGCGAACCAGATGAATGGCGCATGAACCGGGCCGCCGCCAGAGTAGCCCTGATCCTCGCATAACCACTCCCGACGGACGCAAACGAATAGGGAGACTCCGCCATGAAGACTGCCAAGGTACTTGCCGTTTGCCTGGCCCTCACGATTTTCGTGTCGGCGTGCCATCGCCACCACCACGGCCATCATGGTTTCCATCACAAAATCCATAATCATCACCTGGTGGTCGTGAGGAACTAAACGTAAGCGCAGTAGGTTCATTTCCGAGCGACGCACACACACGTACGACTGGTATCCACGACCGTTCCACCCCGGATCGTTGAGCTTCTTGGCCGGATATTGACGGGACGTTTTGACGGAGTGCGGGCTTTGATCTACGACTAGTCCAGCCACCTCAGCGAAGCACCGATCTGGTTTGGTTAAACTTCGACTCGTGACGATCGGGACATGAGGTTTGGTCCCGATGAAGACCGGCCCCCAGGAAATCCTGCCCCGCTCTCAACCGTCAGCCTTTTCGCGATAGCCAGCGGGTCATCCAGCTCGAGACCAACGCCCCTATCGGTAGTCTCAATGTTGCTGAGATCCTGCTGAAATTGGACCGCTCCGGCGTTGCAAGAACGGAGATGGATCAGCGTCACCTTGGTTCGCCGGTCACACGTGGCCACCGTGAATAACCGATACCGTGATCCCGTCCTTGCTCATACAACCGTGCAACAGTGCCTAACCAATTGAATTAGTTGATTAATATCGTACCAACGTATTATGAACGGTTTTCAACCGGCTCGTAACCTGAACGCCGGATGAACGGCGTGCTCAGGTTTGGTTCAGCCGAACTTCGTCATAGTGGTCGCGATTTGAAGTTCACCTGAACCTGGAGAGAGCAAATGAAGGTACTGAAGACGACGACACTCGCGGCGGCCGCATTGTTCGTAACGGCCGTGTTCGCAACACCGAGCCAGGCTGGCGAGACCAACTTCGGCGGCGTTGTCATTGGCGGAGCGATCGGTGGATTGCTCGGATCAACAATCGGCAAGGGCCGCGGTCGATTGGTCGCGACCGCTACCGGCGCACTAGTAGGATCGATGTTTGGCAACCATTTGGCACAACCCCAGCCCGGCTACGTCGCCCGTCCCGCACCGCGACCGGTCTATCACCATCGCCGCCAAAATCACCGTAACGCGTACCGCCACCACCGCCATGACCGTCGACACGCCTATCGGTCACGCCATCATGGCCATCACAATTCGCGGGTGGTCTACGTGCGCCCGGTGGCGCCGCCCGTCACCGAAACGGTTCAAATAACCACCGTCTACGACGCCGCGTCGGGTCGTTATTGTCGCGAATACCAGCGCGAAGTGATCATTAACGGTCAGCCCGTTGCAGCATACGGCCGCGCTTGCCAACAGCCCGACGGCAGTTGGCAGATCGTCGATGCCGAGCGCCAAACCTACTAGTGGCGAAAGGTCGCGATTGTTTGCCCTGGCGAGTAAATGACCGCGAAAAAATGACCGAGGTCGATCGGCCTCGGTCATCGCGCCAACGCAACACCGGATCAAGAAAATGACCCGACCCACCCTTTCTATTCTAATGTCCTTTTTCGTGGCTCTTTGTGCGTCTGGTTGCACGTTCTACCCGCTTGGGATGACTGAAAACGAGTGGCTTACCCTCACCCCGCAGCAGCACCTCGACGCAAGATACCGGCAAGCGGAAATCGATCGCGAGAAGGCCCTGCGACGCGCCGAGGAACAGCGACGCCGGGAAGCGGAAGAACGCCGGATCGCTAGAGCTCGGCAGCGCCGAGTGGACCGGCTCTACGCCGAGAACCGCCACGGCGATGTCTTGCGGTGCACAATCGAGGGCGGGGTCATCGACTTCAAACCCGGTTGGCGTCGGTTGGCACCGGTATCATTCACCGCAGCCCGCGGCGAACAAGGGTATGTCAGGTTCCGTCAACTCAACGGCGGCAAACAGAAAAACGTTTGGATCGAATACAGCGATGATGGGCGCGAACTCAAGATCTGCCACGACAAGGACCACTATGAGTGCGGCCACATCGGCGGATCGCAACGCAACTTTGCCCAGGGGGTTTTCTTAAGCCCGGCGAACTTCGATGCCTGTGCGGGGCTTATGAACGGCAACTTCGAGGGGCTTATGAACGGCAATCAGATCAACTGTGGTTACTGAGCAGTCGGCGACTGGCCAAGCGCCTTAGGCAACTTCTTTCGAGTCGGCCAAATCGACACCGACTTCCGCCATCTCGCGCATCGCATCAGCCATCGATCCATTGTTGTCGATACCGCGGCACGCATCTTCGAGTAGAACGACATCGAAGCCTTGCGCGCGACCATCCACAGCCGAGTAGCGAACGCAATAATCAGTCGCCAGGCCGGTAACAAACAACCGGTTGAGACCACGTTCGCGCAAATAACCGGTCAGGCCGGTGGGGGTCTGTCGGTCGTTTTCAAAAAACGCCGAGTAGGAGTCGATGGTCCGGCGGTATCCCTTACGAATGATGAGCTCGCAATTGGCGACCGCGAGCTTGTCGTGAAAATCAGCTCCGGCGGAGTGCTCAATGCAGTGGTCGGGCCACAACACCTGCTCTCCATAGCCGAGATCAATCGTTTGATAGGGTTCGGCACCGGCATGCTGAGACGCAAACGATGTGTGGCCGTCGGGGTGCCAGTCCTGGGTGATGATGGTGTGTTGGAACCGACTCGACACGTCGTTTATCACCGAAACGACCTCATCACCGCGCGGCACCGCCAAACTGCCCCCTTTACAAAAATCATTCTGAACATCGATAACGAGTAATACGTCGGTACCGGTTGGGGTGATTTGGCTGGCCATCGGACACACTCTCCTGGTCACAAAAACGCGGTCTCCCAACCACGCAGGCGCCAAAATTAGCACCTTCACGTCTTCGCAACCTAACTTAAGAGCCGCACGTTTTCGCGACCTTCAGGCACGCTCCTGATAGAGGATGTAGAGGCCGCTGCCGGCGACGATCGCCGCGCCCAACACCATTAGCGGATCCGGGATATCTCCGAACACTGCGAAGCCAACCACCATTGCCCAGATCAATTCGACATATGTAAATGGCGCGACAACCCGGGCCACGGTTCGTTCGAAAGCCCGGATCATACAGTAGTGGCCGCCGGCGCCGAGCGCGCCGCTCAACACGAAGATCCCGACATCGAACACGGTCTCGGGCATGACCCATACAAACGGCAACGCCACAGTCATCGACACCAAGCCGACGATTATCTGGTAGGCAAGCGACGTGGCCGGGTGCTCGAGATAGCTGATTGAGCGAATAATCAGCTGCCCAACGGCAAAGAACAGCGCCATCAGCAGCGGCAACATCGCGGCCCACTGAACGATGCCGCCAACACCGGGGCGGACAATTATCAGCACTCCGACGAATCCGACGACAACGGCCGCCCACACGCGCGCACCGGCCTGTTCGCCGAGAACGAAACTAACCAACGCGATGGTCAGCATCGGCGCGATGAACGTGATCGCCACGACTTCGGCGATTGAGATTTGACGCAACGCGTAGGTGGCAAGAACCGTTGCCCCAACTGCCGTTAGGCCGCGGACGAGTTGCAACTTGGGGTGGTTGCTGGAAAACAACCGTGGAATCCGTCTCGGGAATAAGAACAGTACGACGACGAAGCTGAAGAAATAGCGCGCCCAAACGATTTCGAGCGGTGGATACTTGGTCGCCAAATATTTGAAACACGCGGAGATGCCCACCAGCATCAGAACGCCTATCACCGTCAGGATGACACCGCGGAGGGGTGCGTCTTCCGGGCGTCTGGCGCGGACCGATGGGGTAATCCCGTTCACCGGAAGTGCCATTGGCGCGCGATCACGCCTTGGTCTCGCGCAAGAGCACGTAGATTCCGCTCAGCGCAACGACCGCTGCGCCGAAGAAGGTCCACGAATCGGGGATGTCGCCGAAAACAAGGTAGCCGATCACCACCGCCCACAGCAGCTCACTGTAGATAAATGGCGCGACGGTGGGTGCCGGGGTGCGCTCATAGGAGCGAATGATGAAGAAATGTGCGACTCCGCCCATCAATCCCGTCAAAGCAAGCAGGACCCATCCAGAAAGATCGGGCGTCGTCCAATCAAACGGCAAGGCGATCGTTGCGACAACTGTTCCGACGATAGTGGTGTAGGCCAGCGATGTGACCGGATGTTCCTCGTGGCTGATCTTGCGCGCAACGGTCTGATGGATCGCATAGGCGACGGCCATAATCAGAGGCAAGATTGCGGCCCATTGGAAGACCGCAAATCCCGGCCTAAGGATAATCAACACACCAGCAAAGGCGACGCAGACCGCGATCCAGTCCGCCGAACTCAACCGCTCTTTTAGAAACAGTGCGGCAAAAACCGTAATCAGAATGGGTGCCGTATTGGTAATCGCCACCAGCTCGGCGATTGATATGTGGCGAAGGGCGATGACAAACAACGCGCCCGCGAATGCAATCGCGGTAGACCGGGAAAGCTGCCAGCCGACATTTCGGCTGACGAACATCCGACGCGCGTGTCCGGGAAACAGAACGTAGATTAGAACGAGATTGAAAAAAAAGCGCGCCCAAATCAACTGGGTCGGCGAATAGATTGTGTTGAGATGCTTGGTGGTTGCCGCCATACACACCATGAAAAACATCGCGACGCACATTAACGCGATGCCACGCAGCGGCGCGTCGGACGGACGCGTTGCTTCGGTCATGGGACTATTTTTTGATACCGCTAATGCGGCGCCATGCGATAGGCCTCAACCAGACGCAGCAGCCGATGCATCGCGCCATCGCCAACACCGAGTTCGTCGAGATGGGCTACCGTGCTCGCTAGGTATTCATACGAGCTCCCCAGCCGCCCTTCGGCGGTTGCCAGCGCATGGACGGTTTGTTCGACCGAAACGTCGCGCGCATAGCGGTCGTGGTGGGTATCCATCGTAAAAGCGATCGCGGAGATCGAACCACGTTCGGTTACCGCACGGACCCACCGCGGCGTGTAGACGCCGGAAAACATCTCGCGCCGCCATAAAATTTGAGTTTCGCTTTCGACCCGCTTTGGGGCCAGGCGCAACACCACCCCGTTGCACGAGCCGCCGGGCTCAAGCCCAAGCACCATGCCGGGGTTGTCCGGGGAGCCGCGGCCAAGCGGGGTCCACAAACAGAAACGGCGCCGGAATCCGTAAACCCTGGCAACGCGCCGCTCGGCAACATGAACGGCGGGGTTCCACATCAACGACCCGTACGCGAAAATCCACACATCCTGGTTTTTTGGCTTCGCGCGCAGAATAGAGTTGCGGCTCGCATCACGTTCGGCTTCGGAAAGCGGCGTGAAACCGGGCTGCTCGCCAACCTGCTTGGCGAGTCGCGTCATCCGTTCTTCGGTGAGATGCTCACGCCGGAATCCGCCGGCGAAGGGGCCCCACGGATCATCCCGCATCGGGTTGTCCGGTTTTATGCCGATCGATACTGACGGTGCCGTTCATCGGTTTATCTGTGCTCAGCGTCGAGCCAAGCATAGATCAAAATCAAGCCGGGCGGCGACGAGAGCGGGTTAGTTGTTGACGGCAGACGGCCAAATGATCGCGCGCCGAACGACCCCATTCACTATTGGTATCGAGTTCCAGGTAACGTTCGAAAAACGGCACGGCATCGTCGAACGCCTCGTCGCGGTAGTAGAGCCGGGCGAGATTGAACAAGGCGTCAGCAAAATCTGTGTTGATAGACAAAGCCTTGAGGAGATAGGTCCGGGCGGTGTGGTAGTCGCCGTCGGATTCTGCAAGATCCGCGAGGTTGTACCAAGCCTCGGTGTAGTGTGGATCGACCAGCAATGCCCGCTCAAAGTATACCCCTGCCTCTTTAGGCTTACCCCGTTCGCGCATAACATTGGCAAGATTGAACAGCGCCGACGGGTCGCGTTTGTCGATGTCGACGCATTGCTGATAGTAGCGTTCGGCGGCTTCCAATTCGCCCGCGTCTTCGGCAATCTCCGCCGAATCAAACATCTCGTCCAGAGATGGATTATCGAATTCAGGGAGCGAAAGCTTCATTTGACCGTCGAGCTCGGCGAGCTTTTCGCCGATCTTAATGACCAGGCCATCCGGTTGAGATCGGGTGAGGTGAACCTGAGCCAGGTTTTGGGGCTGCTCATGCGGGTTACGTTGCAATGCCAGGTTACCGGCAACGATTTCTGCGATCGTCGCGCCCTGTCCGATTAGTCGCGCCGCTTCCTTGGCGGCAACGACATCGCGAAAACTGCACCAGCCTTCGTTCGGCTCGATGACGTCGAACAGGGCAAGTTGTGTGACCGTCTGGTCATCGAGGCCGGCCTGGGCGGCCAGGCTCTCTACGGAAAGTGTCTTCTCCGGTTCACCGTCGATCTCGCGCAGCTCGGACAGCGCCAAAAACTGATTCTCGCTAATACACAGGGCGCCGGCGACCTCGGCTTGATCGAGTTTCCACTGCAGACGGCCACCATCGAGCAGGCGGTAGGCGAAATGCCCGACCACGACGAAATCGGTATCAGGACTAATACTGCGTTGGGTGCGGCCGCCGCGACGGTCGACTTCCTGCTTCGCCAGTTTCTGCGGCATCGAGCCGAGGCGTCCGAGGAAAACGACGGTCTTATCGTTGAATATATTCACGATGGGCGTGCCAGCGGTTGTGGCTTGAGTATCCCGTGGTCGGCGCTGCGAGGCAACGGCAAAGCCTACGCGGCCTTGGTCGCTGCTTTCTTTTCCGCCTTGGTCGACGATTTGGCCGATGGTTTAGCCCCAGCGCTTTTCTTGGCTGAAGCTGCTTTGCGGCGCTGGCTCTTGGCCGGGGGCTTTTTGAGGCCGCCTTCGTCGAGACTCTGTTTCAAGGCGTCCATCAGATTGATGACTTTGCCGCGCTCGGGCGCCTTGGTGATAACGGGTTTGGTGCCCTTGATTTTCGCTTTCACGATCTCGAGCAATTCTTTCTGGTACTGGTCCTCGAACTCGCTCGAGTCCCAGTTTCCCTCGTTTTGGGAGATGATCAACTCAGCAAGTTTCAGCGCTTCGTCGTCGAGATCACCATCGGTGATGTCGCTGAAGTATTCCTCGTGCTTGCGTACTTCCGCCGCCACCCGCAGCGTCGTCAGCATCAGCCCGTTGCCGCGCAGGGTAATGATGACGCGGCGTTCGCGCCCAGAGAGAACCACCCGGCCAAGGGCGGCTTTGTTCTTCCCACCCATTGCCTTGTGGATGACCCGGAAGGTTTCATCGGCTACCGGACCGTCCGGCGCGAGAAAGTAGGGGGAATCAAGGAAGATCGGATCGACATCGTCGGCGTCAACGAACTCCTCGATCGTAATCGTCTTGGTCGATTCGATCTGGATCTTTTCAAGATCCTCCTCATCGACGACGATGTATTGATCTTTTTCGAACTCATACCCCTTAACCAGTTCCGAGCGTTCAACCTGCCCGAGCTCGGGATCGTAGGGTTTCATCTGCACACGATTGTTGGTGTCTTTGTGCAGCCAATTAAACGAGATCCTGTTCACCGTAGTGGTTGCGTTGTGCAACCGCACGGGGCACGAGACCAATGACAGCTTCAAGTAACCCTTCCATGTCGCACGGGGCGCCATGTTCAACCTCCAAACGCTGCTACGAACTTCGAGTGTAATTTCTACACTGCCCGCTAGCTATTTGTGAATCCTTAATTTTTGGACCATATCGTTGGTAATGCGTTGCGTGGAGTCTTCGATCGCGCGCCACGGATCGGTGGCCAAGGACGCCATTCGCAGCGGTACTGTCTGGTAGTCGAAGTCACGTGGATCCTCGACTGAGGAGAGTTCGCTCCACTCGAGCGGTGTCGCGGCTGGCGCGCCCGGGCGAGCCCGCAGCGAATAAGATCCGACAGCGGTCGCGCCCCTAACGTTGCGAATGTAATCAATAAAAATCTTGCCGTGCCGCGCCGATTTGGCGACCGATGCCGTGTAGCGTCGAGGTTCTCGCTTGGCGAGCGATTCGACAAAGGCTTGCGCAAAGTCTTTGAACTTTGCCCAGCTGGTGCGCCGCTCGACCGGGACGACGAGGTGCAGGCCTTTACCGCCGGTGGTGCGGACGAACGCCGCCAATCCCAAGTCGGAGAGTTCATTGCGAATTTGGTGCGCCGCATCGACCACGTCGCGCCACTCCAACCCCTCATCCGGATCGAGATCGAAAATCAACCGGTCTGGACGCTCGGGCTTGTCAATCCGACAACCCCAAGGATGAAACTCGATCACGCCAAACTGAGACAGCGCAAACAATCCTTTGGCGTCTTTGATGTAGAGATAGTCCTCTCGTTCCTCGGCCTTGTTGGAGGGAATATCGATCCGAAGAACGTTTTCGACCATGCCTTCGTTGGCATGGCGCTGGTAGAAGGAGTCTTCCAGCTTGCCGGTCGGGCAGCGCACTAAAGTAACGGGCCGATTAATCAGTTCCGGCAACATCCAATTACCGATGCGCGCGTAATAAAGAACGAGATCGAGCTTGTTCGGCCCGCCGTCACCGAACATTACCCGGTCCGGATTGGTGACCCAGATCGAGGCAAGATCGGCATCACTGACCAGGTTGGGCACGGGTGGGGCAGCCGCCGCTGCCGCAATCGTTTGATCTTCGCGCAGGCCTTTGAAGGCAGCCGCCCGAAGTCGGCCCTCACCGGTTCGCGCGCGATATTGAACTTCAGCAAGAAAGCGCGGTTCGGTCCAGGTGACGTCGCCTAACTTTTCTTTGGTCTGGAAAGCAAAGAGCGGCGTTTCGCGGGCAATCTCAGAAAACGTATCGCGTAGTTGAACCGCGCTCTGAGCTGTAAAGCCAGTACCAACCTTGCCAACATACGCGAGGCCGTGTTTGCTGTCTTCGGCCACCAACAACGCACTGAGCCCGCCGGCGGCAGTGGTTTCGCTGTAGCCAATCACCAGGAAATCTCCGCTCAGGACACATTTTGTTTTCAGCCAGCTTTTCGATCGGCCCGGCAGATATGACGAGGTCGCCTTCTTCGACGTGATTCCTTCCAGACCCATCCTCGAGGCTTGGTCGAAGAACGCCGGGCCGTTGCCGGCGATGTGGTCGCTATATTGGATCGGTGAGGTTTCGTGAATCAGCGGCGCGATCAGACCGTCGAGCGCTTCCTTGCGTTTAAGGAGCGGGATGTTCTTGAGGTCGTAGCCATCAAGATGAAGGAGATCAAAGGCATAGAACAACAGCTGTTCGCTGCGGCCATCGCCGAGCGCGTCCTGCAGTGCCGAGAAGCTGGTTCGGCCCTCGCGATCGAGAACACAAACCTCGCCGTCGATGATGGCGCTTTGGCAACCCAACCCATCGAAGGCGTCGGCGATAAACGGATAACGGTAGGTCCAATCGTGGCCATTACGCGTGAACAGTTTCACCTCACCGTCATCGATGCGGCAGAGGGTGCGGTAGCCATCGAACTTGATCTCGTGCAGCCAATCGTCGCCCTGGGGCGCACGATCAACCGACGTCGCCAACATCGGTTTAGGCGCTTTGCCGGGCGCCGCTTTAAGCGCGCCCTTTATTTTGGCGGCAGCGACTTTCTTGGCGGTGCGCTTGCGACGGGGCGTTTCGGGCGCGGCGGTCGCCGCCAGTTCATCGACCGTGAGCCCCGAGATAACGCTGAGCGGTTGTTCGTCGGTGACAATTCCTTCTGCTTCACTGTGCGCGAAGATGTCGCGCTCTTTGATTAGCAACCAGTTCTTGCCATCTTCGTCGCGGCCTTTGAGCTGCACCAAGGTCCACCCGCCGTTGAGCTTTTTGCCGTCGAGGCGGAACTTGATCTGGCCTTTGTCGTATTGTTTGTCGGCATCAGCCATCGGCACCCAGGCCCCACGATCCCAAACGATCATGGGACCGGCGCCATATTGACCCTTGGGAATAACATCCTCGAATTCGACATAACTCATCGGGTGATCTTCCACCCGCACGGCAAGCCGTTTGACCTTTGGATCAAGGCTTGGCCCGCGCGTGACCGCCCAACTCTTGAGCACGCCATCAAATTCGAGGCGGAGATCGTAATGAAGTCGCGACGCAGCGTGCATGTGGACGACGAACTGTCGGCTTGTGCCCGAAACCACACCAACCGCATCCGGCTCCGGCGTTTTCGCGAAATCGCGCTTCGCCTTGTATTTTGCCAGGCTTGTGTCGACGCCTTTGTCTCTCTTGGGCGTGCGTTTTGCGGTTCGGGTAGGCATCTCAACTCTTGGATCAGTTCTTAGCCTCGGCTCTGGGCACCAGACACTATCATCACGACAAATGCTATCGCCGACGCCGAAAGGCCGTGCAACAAAATTCAGCGAAGCGTCGCAGTTTACTGATTCGTGGTTTAAGCTAACATTGAGCTACGCGGCCGCGTGAAGTTGACGCGTGAAGTTGAAATGGCCGCGGCGTCGTAGCGTACTGTGCTTAGGCGTCGAGAGACTAACCGGGGGTGATGTATATGCGGGTTGGTTTTGCGAGGGAGACATACGCCTACCTAACTCTCGCGTTCCTGCTTGGCCTGGCGGGCTTGCTCATGCTCAGTGCGGGCGAAGAAGGCGTCATGGTCATGCATGGCGTTATCGTGTTCGCCGCGGCGCTGTTTGGCTTCTACAAACTCATCGCGCACGCCTACTCGATCCAGCCATCCGAACCCTTGGCGCATAGCTACAACGATGCGATTACGCGCGTCGCCATCGTCCTCACCGTTGTTTGGGCTTTGATCGGATTTGGCGTCGGTGACTGGCTTGCCTGGCAGCTCGCATATCCAGGTCTTAACTTCGATTCGTCGTGGACCAATTTCGGGCGCGTACGCCCGGTCCATACCACCGCGGTTATTTTCGGGTTCGGCGGCAATGCGCTGATCGCGACGTCGTTTTATATCGCGCAACGAACCTCACGCGCGCGCTTGGCCGGCGTGCTTTCACCCTGGTTCGTTTTGCTGGGCTTCAATCTGTTCTGCGTCTTGGCGGTCACCGGTTACCTCTACGGGGCGACCCAATCTCGCGAATACGCCGAACCCGAATGGTATGCCGACATATGGTTGGTGATTGTTTGGGTTACGTACTTCGGTGTCTTTGTCAAGACCCTGGCACGGCGAGCCGAACCACATATCTATGTCGCCAATTGGTATTTCCTAGCCTTTATCGTGGTGTTGGCGATGCTCCACATCGTCAACAATTTGGCGATCCCCGTGGCGCTTTTCTCGACCAAGAGCTACTCGCTATTTGGCGGTGTCCAGGATGCGATGACCGAGTGGTGGTATGGGCATAATGCGGTCGGCTTCCTGCTCACGGCGGGTTTCCTCGGCATGATGTATTACTTCCTGCCCAAGAAAGCCGAGCGTCCGATCTTCTCTTATTCAATGTCGATCGTCGGGTTTTGGGGCATCACCTTTTTCTATATTTGGGTTGGCTCGCACCATTTGCACTTCACCGCGCTGCCCGACTGGGTCCAAACACTGGGCATGACATTCTCGATGATGCTGCTGGTGCCATCGTGGGCATCGGTCGCCAACGGGATCCTCACGCTCAATGGCGCCTGGGACAAAGTGCGAACGGATCCGGCGTTACGTTTCATGATGTTGGCCGTCGCTTTCTACGCCGTCGCGACGCTTGAGGGGACGTTCATGGCGATGAAGACGGTGAACGCCCTGTCGCACTTCACGGATTGGACGATCGGTCACGTTCACGCCGGTGCGTTGGGCTGGGTCGGCTTCATAACCTTTGGCACCCTTTACACGTTGGTTCCGTGGCTGTGGAAGCGAGACATGTATTCCAGTCGCCTCGTCGAATGGCATTTCTGGCTCGCCGTGCTGGGCGCGCTCATCTACGTGATGTCGATGTGGAACTCAGGTATCACCCAAGGATTGATGTGGCGAACCTATGACGGAGCCGGCAACCTGTCGTTCTCATTTATCGATACCGTCGTCGCCATGCACCCCTACTACGTCTCGCGCGCGATCGGAGGTCTGGTCTATTTTGTCGGTGCCGCACTCGGTGCCTACAACATCTGGAAAACGATCCGCGGCGGGATCGTAAGTACCGCGGACACGGCTGGAGCGGATGCCTTGCCCGTGGCGCAGCCGGCGGAGTGATTTGAGATGTTTATCGAACGCCACGGTGCTCTTGAGCGAAACTCAGTTCGATTTCTCATCGCAATGGTTATCGCAGCTTCGCTCGGCGGATTGTTTGAGATCGTCCCGTTGTTCACAATCGACAGTACGGTCGAGAAGGTCGAGGGTATGCGTCCATACACCCCGCTCGAACTTGCCGGCCGCAACATATACATCCGCGAGGGATGTTATGCTTGTCACTCGCAAATGATTCGCACCCTGCGCGACGATGTCGAGCGCTACGGCCACTACAGCCTCGCGGCGGAGTCGCAATACGACCATCCGATGCTATGGGGCTCGAAACGAACCGGACCCGACCTGGCTCGCGTCGGCGGTAAATATTCCGACGAATGGCATCGCGAGCATCTCATCGCACCGCGCGAGATCGTGTCGGGATCGGTCATGCCGGGGTACGGATTCCTGACCGAGCATAGCCTCCACGTCGACAAACTCCACCGCGACCTCGCGGCTTTACGTCTTGCCGGGGTTCCTTATACCGACGCGATGATCGAAAACGCCGCCCAGGATGCGCGTGCCCAAGCGGTTGCGGACTCCGACGATGCCGACGGGTTGGTTGAGCGGTACGGTGAGAAGGTCAGTGTGCGGACGTTTGACGGCGACCCCGAGCGCATAACTGAGATGGACGCGCTGATCGCGTATTTGCAGATGCTGGGCACGCTTGCCAACCTCAAAGACTACAAGGCCTCCGAGCCGAATCTCAGGTAAGGATTGATCGTGACCTATGACGATCTCGCGGGCTTCGCCAAGAGCTGGGGACTGATCTACCTCATGATCTTTTTTCTCGGCGCAGTCGTGTATGCATTCTGGCCGGGAAACCGTGAGCGCTTTCGGCGCGCGGCGAACCAGCCGTTAGAGGAAGATGATCGGCCATGGCGGCAGAACGAGACGAAGTAACCGGCAAGCTGACGACCGGGCACGTCTGGGACGGCATCAAGGAGCTGAACACGCCCATGCCGACGGGGGTGGCATGGCTTTATTGGCTCTCGGTTGTTGCGGCAGTCATCTATTGGGTGTTGATGCCGGCGTGGCCGTACGTTACCGACTACACGCGCGGCATACTCGGCTATCACCAACGGGTGTCGGTCACCAACCAGGTATCGCAAGCAAAGAGCGAGCGCTCTGGCTGGGAGGGCAAGCTCACCAGCATGTCGTTCACCGACATCAAGGCCGATGACCAGTTGCACGAGATGGCCGTCGCTAGTGGCAAGGCCGTTTTCGGCAACAATTGTGCGGTGTGCCACGGGCTCAATGCGAAAGGTCAGGCCAAATTCCCCAACCTCACCGACCAGGACTGGTTGTGGGGCGGCAGCATCGAGGCGATCGAGCAGACCATCCGCTTCGGCATCAATTCACCGCACGAAAAAACGCGGTCGGGCGCGATGCTTGCGTTTGGCAAAGATGAGGTGCTCGAGCGCCAGCAGGTCAAGGATATGATCGAATTTGTGCTGTCTCTATCCGACGCCGAGCATGATGGCGAACGCGCGCGTCGTGGTGTGCCATTATTCGCCGAGAACTGCGAGTCATGCCACGGCGCAAAAGGGCTTGGCCAGCACGATACCGGTGCCCCAAATCTGACCGATCAAGTGTGGCTTTACGGCGGTGACCGCGAGACGCTGTGGCAAACGATTTTCTATGGCCGTACCGGTGTGATGCCGCATTGGACCGAGCGGTTCGACACGCCGACCATCAAGGCGTTGGCAATCTACGTCCACGCGCTCGGCGGTGGTGAGCCGAGCAAAAACTAACGCCGGAGTGGATCGATGCTCGCTGGTGGCGAAACGACCGACCAGCACCACGGAAGGCGCCGACCAAAGTGGTTCAATTTGAGAACGATGGCGTTGGTCGTCGCGGTTGGCGGTGTGCTGGCCGTGCCGATCGTCATGCAAGTGAAGCAAGTCCTTATCGCCGAAGCGACATGGCCCGGTACGGTCGGATCGTCGATCTATCGCCAGGGTCATAGTTACTCGAATCGCGTGGCGGCCATTGAGCGCCAGGATGCACTTGGCTGGATTGCCGAGGTCCGGATCGTCGTGCCGCCTGAAGCGACCGCTTTAATTGCGTTCGACGTCGAGCTACGCGATCGTGATGGCGCGCCGGTTGCCGCCTCGGAACCGACCGCGACCTTCGCCCACCCCTTGCAGGAATCGCTTGATCGCGGACCGTTTCGCGCCGACAGCGTGGATGTCGGGCATTACCGGATACAGGTCCAGCTCCCCAGCAGGGGCAAGTGGCAGCTCCAGTTCGCGGCAGTGGCGGCCGACGGGACACCGTTTCGACGCGATTTCGACATTAACGTGCCCCAACCGGCGCCCGATCGATGACCCTCGCGCTCGACCGACCCTCACCTGGCGCATGGGCGTCATTCGTTCGCCCACTTGCGGATGGCAATCAGGCAGTCACCTGTGTCGTTGAGGGAATCCATTGCGCCGCCTGTGTGCAAAGCATCGAGCGTGCGCTGGAGCCGATCGACGGCGTCATCCGAGCTCGGGTGAACGCCTCAACCCACCGACTGCATCTATCCTGGACGCCCACGCAGACCGATCTGGCGCCGCTGTTGGAGAGAGTCGAGCGGCTGGGTTACCGGACGGTGCCGTGCGACTCGGCGGATGTTGCGGCCGCCAACAAAAGCTACGGCCGAACGCTGCTGCAAGCGCTGGCGATCGCCGGGTTCGGCGCGATGAATGTCATGGTGATCTCGGTCGCCGTGTGGGCGGGATTAGCCGAAGACATGGGGCCATCAACCCGCAATTTCTTGCATTGGATTGCCGCCCTGATTGCCGTTCCGACGGTCTTGTTTGCCGGGCAACCGTTTTTCCGCTCGGCATGGACGGCGCTTGCGACGCGGTCCAGCAATATGGATGTGCCGATTTCCCTGGCGGTTGTCGTTACGACCATCGCCAGTGTGATGCAAACGATCCGCGGTGCCGAATACGTTTATTTCGACGCGGCGTTGGCCTTGTTGTTTTTCTTACTGATTGGTCGCTACCTCGACTCGTCGCTGCGTGGCAAAGCCCTTTCGGCTTCGCAGAACTTACTGGCGCTGCGCGGCAAGCTGGCGCATCTGGTGCTGGCCGACGGCCGAATCGAAGATGTCGCCGTTGATATGATCAGAATCGGCGATCGCGTTCACGTCGCGCCGGGTCAACATTTCCAGGTTGACGGCAAGATCGTTGACGGCAAAACCTCAATCGACCTAAGCCTGATAACCGGCGAAGCCACACCCTCGCTGGCAGGTCCGGGCGATGCCGTCTACGCGGGGTCTTCGAACCTCGGCGCTGCGGTGGTCGTCGAGGCGAATTCTGTTGGCGCTGATACGCTGCTCGCCGAAATTTCAGCCCTGATGGAAAATGCCGAACAACATCGGGGCCGCTACGTGTCGCTGGCCGATCGTATGGCCCGGCTCTACACCCCATTTGTGTTTGGATTCTCCATCGCCGGCTTTGTTCTGTGGTTCGCGGTGCTCGGTGCCGGCTGGCACGAAGCGCTCATGATCGCGGTCGCGGTCTTGATCGTGACCTGCCCTTGTGCCCTTGGCCTGGCGGTTCCCGCAGTTCAGGTCGGGGCGGTGGCGCGACTATTTCGTCAGGGGATACTCGTTAAGAGCGGTGATGCGCTCGAACGCCTGCAAGCGGTCGATACTTTCATTTTCGACAAAACGGGCACGCTCACGCGCGGGCGCCCGACGCTCATCACCGCCGGCGATATCCCGCCGTCGGTCATGTCTATCGCGAGCGGAATGGCGGCTAACAGTGCGCACCCGTTGGCGCGTGCTTTGGCAGAGGTTGCCGACGCGGCCCCCTTGCCCGACACCACTGAGATACCGGGCGAGGGACTCTCCTATCGCGGGACGGCCGGCGAGTTTCGTCTGGGACGGGCGGATTTTGTCGGAGCGCCCACCGGTGACCGACCCACAGCTGGACCCGAGTTGTGGTTTGGCGGGCCCGACATTGCGCCGCTGTTGTTCGGTTTCGAAGATCGTCTGAAATCCGATGCGCAGCAGTGCGCAAGCGGCTTGATGGAGCGCGGCTGTCGGGTCGAAATTCTTTCAGGAGACCGAGCAGCGGTGGTCGCTGATGTCGCCGCGCAAGTGGGCGTCGACACGTGGCACGGTGAGTGTCGGCCGGCGGCCAAGGTCGAGCACCTTCAATCGCAACGCGATGCCGGGCAGCACATCGCCATGGTGGGCGATGGCTTGAACGATGCCCCAGCACTCGCCGCCGCCCACGTCTCACTGTCACCTTCAACCGCAAGCGATATCAGTCAGACCGCAGCCGATATCGTTTTCCAGGGAAACTTATTGACGCCTGTTTTGGAGGCGCATGCGGTGGCGCGTAAAAGTATGAGGCTCGTTCGTGAAAACATCGCCTTGGCAGTGGGCTACAATCTCGTCGCCGTGCCGATCGCTCTAAGTGGAACTCTAACGCCATTCATTGCTGCAATTTTGATGTCGGCGTCATCGATTGTTGTAACGTTGAATGCGCTTCGCGTGCGGGCCAAACGGGTGGCATGACTTCGCTCTACTACCTTATCCCGCTCACCTTACTGCTGGGCATTATCGGCCTTGGGGCCTTCGTATGGAGCTTGCGCACCGGGCAATACGAGGATCTTGAAGGCGAGGCACAACGTGCTCTGCGCGATGAGGCGCCGCTAACGCCGGAGGAAGCTCGGCGCAGGCGGCTCGCACAAAAAGACGGATAGGGGGCTAAGCGCCCGCGGTCGCCGGGTCGTCGCTGAAGAATGCGGCGTAAGCGTGCCAACTTGCATAGCCCAGCAACGGGAAGACGATGATCATCCCGAGAAAGCCTATTACCATCCCGGCGAGCGAGAGCACGACGATGATCGCCCCCCACAGAATCATCACGCCAAAATTGTTCCACACGGTCGACGCGCTGCGCGCCATTGCGGTGAAAATGTCAATCTCTCGAGAGAGAAGCATCGGTATCGAAAACGCGCTGATGGCGAATCCCAGCGCCGCGAATAACCCACCCACCAGCGATCCGATCACAACCATGGCGATGCCGTTCCAGGTCAGGAACAACGTGCTGATGAGTTCATCAAAGCCCGGAAAACCTCGGATACCGAAAAACAGTGCATACAGAATTGCTGCCGATCTGACCCACGCTAGCAGCAGAACCATGAGCAAAGCGCCGGCAAATCCCACCTGCTGCAGCGCCGATGCTTTGATATGAATAGCTGACGCGATCGATGCTTTCTTACCCACCGCCATGCGCTGGGCGGTGTGATACAGGCCGATCGCGAGAATCGGGCCGACCAGGAGCCAGCCGGCGATCGCTGGAAACAGGATGCCTTCGGCACCGACGAAAAACAGCGTCGCGACGATGACCCAACTGGTGACGAAGAAAAGAAGCCCGTAGGCAATGGTCACGCTCGGTGCGGCGACCAGATCCTGCCAACCGGCCGCCAACCAGTCGAACGGGTTTTTCGATCGCGTAGCACCTGTAATAGGCTGGTCAGTTGCGTCTATCGTGGACAAGGCAATCCCCCTCCGCTGTCGCCCTATCACGATTGTACACCGGCCGGCGTAAACGGCAACGATCAGACGTGCACCCCAACAACCCCACTTAGGGTTTCCCCCAGGATGCCTTGGGGCAATCCGGTGGGCTATTCACGGTGGCGTGTAGACCCCTGGTCAAACTAGAATGCGCGGCTGGGCCTACACCCCGTGCTAGCCAGAACAAAGAACCACTAGGGAGCGACACTGTGGCACCGCCGATCATTCACCAACTACCCGAGCAATATCGAATTCTAGTCGTTGACGACGAACAAGACATCCACGCGGTGACAAAGCTGAGCGTTCGAGGCCTGACCTATGCGGGTCGCGACGTTGAACTGCTTTCTGCCATGTCGGGAACCGAAGCCGTTGAGACCATGCGTGCCAACCCCGACATCGCGGTGATCTTACTCGATGTCGTGATGGAGTCAGATACGGCCGGATTGGACGCCTGTCGCGCCATTCGCGACGAACTCGACAATCATCTGGTGCGCATCGTGCTGCGTACCGGACAACCGGGCCAGGCACCGGAAAAGGAGACCATCGACGATTACGATCTCGACGGTTACCTCGCCAAAGCCGAACTCAACGCAACCCGGCTCTATTCAGGGCTACGCGCCGCCCTGAAATCATGGCATGAGTTGGTCCAACTGCAACGCCACGAGCGCTACATGGAAGTCCTTCACGAGCGGGCCATGGCGCTGCACTCATACGATCCATTGCCGCTCACGCTGTCGCATATTCTCGAGGCGGCGCTCGAGATCTGCCCGGCGACTCTAGGTGCCATCGAGCTGCAATCGTTCGAACAAAGCGGCAATCCTCAGCGCCATTTCGTCCACCTATCAACCAGCACGAATGGTCAAGACGGGGGAACCGCCGCCGAGGAAATTCGCGCCAAGATAGCCCGCGATTCCCAGGTCCAATCTGGTGACGCTCCGCAGGACTATGGCGATGGATTGCTGGTGCCACTCAGAGCGCACCGCGACCTCGGCTATGGCTGGTTGTATCTCAACGCCGCGGAGGTCGACGACCTGACGCGGTCTGCGCTCACATTACTCGCCGGCCATGCGGCCAACGCACTCTATTCGGCAGTCGCCGAGAGCATGCTTGCAGGACCTGAGGAGAATATCGACACGCTTGCTATTTAGCGGGCCAAGAAAAAGACCCGGGGGAGGCACCGACAATGACCGACGCGACCGTAGGCGATACCGCGCCTACCGAGCCGGATGCCAAGCAAGCGACGATGGCATTGGTGATGAGCACCTTTGCATTCACCGTTTGCTTCGCGTGTTGGGTCGTCAACGGTGTGCTCATCGCCTACCTCGCCAATAACAAAATCGTTGCGTTCAGCACCAGCGAGATCAGTTGGCTCTTGGCGTTGCCGATTCTTACCGGCGCAGTAAGTCGCGTGCCGCTCGGTCTGATGACCGATATCTATGGCGGCCGAACAATTAACTTCGTGCTGATGCTGATCACAGCGGTGCCGCTGTTTCTGGTCTCGTATGCGACGACGTACAGCGAATTCCTCATCGCGAGCCTTGGCTTTGGACTCGCCGGCGGTGGATTCGCGGTCGGCATCGGCTACGTCGCGGCATGGTTCAAAAAGGAAAAGCAAGGCACCGCGCTCGGAATTTTCGGCATGGGCAATGCGGGCGCGGCCGCGACAACGTTGATTGCGCCGTCGCTTCTCGTGTGGCTCACCAATGACGGCAGCGATCCCGAGCAATGGCGAGCGCTGCCGCGAATCTACGCCGGGTTGCTGGTCTTAACCGCCATAGCGTTTTTTGCGCTGACCAAGTCGCGCATCGGTGAGGCATCGCAAAATCAAACGCTCAAGACCCGCCTGGCGCCGCTTTACAACATCCGCGTTTGGCGTTTCGGCCTGTATTACTTCCTGGTTTTTGGCGCGTTCGTCTCCATCGCCCAATGGCTGGTCCCCTACAGCGTCAACGTCTACCAGATCTCTATTATCCAAGCCGGCTTGCTGGCCTCTGTGTTCAGTCTGCCTTCGGGCGTTATCCGTGCGGTTGGTGGCTGGCTGTCGGACCGTTTCGGCGCCCGTTCGGTGATGTATTGGGTGTTCATGAGCTGCGCGATTTCATTCGCGATTCTCGCGATCCCCCGCATGGTTATCGACTCACCCGGGCGTGGGATCGTTGCCATCGCGCCGGGCCAGGTTACGGCCGTCTCCGGCGATGCTGTAAGTATCGGTGACAAAACCTACAAACTGATTCCGCCGGTCGACAAAACCCCGGCGGAACTCGATACCGGCAACACGTTCCTGCCCCAGGTAACGAAATGGCAGGAGCCTGCGGTAGAAGTCGGACAGCAGGTAGAGAAGAAGGAATTGGTCGCAAGAGGTGTGACCAACATTTTCTACCAGCCAACATTTGGGTGTTTGGCTTCTTCGTTCTCGTGATCGGGGTTGCAACCGGTATTGGTAAAGCCGGCGTCTACAAGTTCATCCCGGAATATTTTCCCCAGAACGTTGGGGCGGTCGGCGGCATGGTCGGCCTGCTCGGTGCGATGGGTGGGTTCGTGCTGCCGCCGCTATTCGGTTGGGCTCTGGAGACAACCGGTGTGTGGGCAAGTTGCTGGATCATCCTTGCGATTCTATCGATCATTTGCCTGATTTGGATGCAGCGCGTGGTCAGCAAAATCCTCGCGGAAGAGGCGCCGGAGCTATCTACGATGCTCGATTTCCGCCCGCGGACGCGGCTGACAGAAACGGTTGCGCTGGCGCACGAGGAAAGCAAAACAGTCGAAGACCTCCTGCGCAACGTTCCAATTTTCGACAATCTCGGGCGGGCCGAACTCACTTCGCTTACCGAAATCGGCAGCTATGAGACCGCGGAAGCTGGACGCACCCTGTTCGAGGAAGGCGACCCGGGCGATACCGCCTATGTCGTCCTCCTGGGCAGTATCGATGTGGTCCGTTCGGACGACGCGGGGCATGCTGTGGTTATCGCCACGCTGGGCGCCGGAGAGGTGTTCGGCGAGTTGGCGCTGATCGACGGCGAGCCACGCTCGGCGAGTGCAGTCTCCAAAGTAGAAACACAACTGTTCGCGATTGGCCGCGACGACTTTATTCGTTTGATGTCGAGTTCGCCGCGACTGCTCGGCGATTTCATGGTCGGCATGACGGGGCGTATCCGCCAAACCAACGCCGCGTTCTTCGAAGCAATGATGCAGCAGGAACGTCTACGCAACGAAGGTGAGATCGAGCGCCATCGTATGATTTCGCAGATGGTTACCGGCGTTGCCCACGAAATCAACACGCCGATCGGTATTGCCACCCATGCGGCCAGCATCATCGCCGACGATCTTCGCGCCGATCGCATCGAAGCCATTGCCAAAGACGAAAAAGCGGGCAAACAACTCGCCGATATCGCCGAAGCAGCCCAACTGGTTCAATCCAATATTGTTCGCGCCGACGTCTTGATCAAGTCGTTCAAGAACCTGTCCGTACAGCAGATCTCGGAGGCGCGCGAAACGCTCGATCTTGCGGCCTATACCGAAGAAGTCGTCGGCCTCTACAAGATGAAGGCCGAAGCGGCGCACTTGGAAATCACAACGACGGCGGACGTCGACGGTGACGCCGCAAGCTGGATCGGTTATCCCGGTCTCTATTCGCAGTTGATCCTCAACCTCGTCACCAACGCAGACGTGCACGCCTACCCGGCCGACACCCCCGGCAAGATTGATGTAACTCTTTCCGACGCCGGCGAGCGCTTTCAACTAACCGTGCGCGACTATGGCCAGGGTATTCCAGCAGCGGACATCGAAAGTGTTTGGGAGCCGTTCTTCACCACCGCCCGCGACCAAGGTGGCACCGGACTCGGTCTTTCGATCGTGCGAAATATTGTGACCACCTCCTTGCGCGGAGAGGTCGACCTCGTCTCGACCGAAGGCGAAGGAACAATGATAACCATCAAGATACCCAAAGTCGTGCCAAGCGAAGATGACGGCGCGGCAAGTTCGGAGGCAGCCCAGTGAGTGATTCGCTACCGATTATCGAGCACGCCGGCGTTCTTGAGGACGCTTTCGGGATTCCCGCGCACGTATCGGCGAACGCGGCCGACAAACCAGCGCCCTACTCGTGCAGCTTTTGCGGGGTCGGTGACAGCGGGTTCCTGCAAGCATCGCAGGCCCAAACCCAAGCTCTCCAGGAAGGCCTCCAGGCCGGTGAGGGCGTGTTTAGAGTTACCGACAATGGGCAAGCCATCGAACTCAAGGCAACCGTCGACGCCGCGGGTCAGATCGAGATCGTCACCGGCCATGAAATCGCTTCTGACGGCGCGGTTATCAAGGGTGAGTTGGAGGTCGGTTCCTTCAAAGACTCGATTTCCGCCCGCGTCACCGAAAGCAGAAAGGACAACGGCAGCGTTTCGAGCCAGGTCCTCGCGCCTTACAGCGGCAGCGCCAGCGTTAGCGACCGCTCGATCAAGGACACGACACCAACCTCGGGCTGCGTGAAACTGAAGCTATCGATGGTGCCGCAACGGCCTGCATTCCCGATTCATGTCGCGCCCAGCGTGCTCGATCCTGAAACCGGCAAACGCACGCAGATCTCATACGAAGAGGCGATCGACCGTTTCGCCGACATGTTGCTTAAGCACCGCCGCGATCTCGGCAATACCTTGTTCTACGCGTGTGGGCAGATCGACTATTTCAGCATCTTCGCGGTGCAGGAAGTGTTCCGCATGCTGGGCACGCGCAACCTCACTGGCAACGCCGAGCACTGCCTCAATGCCGGCGCCTTGCACAACGAAATCCTCACCGGCCAGGAAGGACCCTTCCTCACGATCGATCAAAGCGTGGCCGGCGACAATCGAGTTTTCCTGTTCAACGGTTGGAACGGATCGGTCACCCACCCGCCGGTTTATCGCTCAATCGCACGACGCGACGACTTCGACGCCTTCCTGATCGAGGTACAAGTTACCGAGACCGCGGTTGAGGTGGCCAAAAAACTCGGACCCGATCGTGTCATCCTGATCAAACCACGCTCCGACCCCCACCTCGCACTGGCCGTTGCAAACGAGATTTTGACAGCCCATAGCGATGCGATCGAAGATCGCTTTATCGAAAAGTTCGGCGACGCCGACTCCTATGAGCGCTTCACCAAACTGGCACTCTCAACGCGATTCGAAGCGCGTCATGTGGCCGAACGCATTGCGCCCGAACCAGACTACGCAGATCGCATCGAACACGGTGTTCGCCTGATCGCGAGTCGCTTCGCGAGCCCAGATATGGTGCCGATCAACATTCCGTCCGTCGGCCTGTCGCAGTCGAGTGGGGTTGTGGCTCATTGTATTTGGGGTTCCGTGCTGGCGATGCTCGGCAAGTATGGCCTCAAGCCCGACGGCGAACCCGCCGGTGGAACCCTGCGTGTTCCCGGCCAGATCAATGCCGAGACGGAGGTGCAGGGCCTCTCCCGCAAATACTTCATGGGCCGCATTCTAATGGATGACGCTTCCGAGGCGGCCGTGCGAATGGGGCTGCCGGAAGACGCCTATCAGCCGGTTCTTGATGACCCCCCGCGCGCTGCGCTCGACTATGCGGAGGCGACTGAGGAACCTGAGCTTTTCGTTTTCTTCGGCACCCATTTCGAAGCGAACATGATGGACCGCCAAAAGTGGATCGAGAAACTCAAGGACTCCAAGAATCCAATGGTGGTCGTCGATCCGATTCCCGACCCGTTTACGCTTGAACATGCCGAACTCATCATTCCATCCATATCGCGGCCACAAAGGTTTATCAAAACGGCGAATGGAAAATGTCCCTGTCGGTGCCCGGCAAGGCCGCCGCACCAGATACACGCAGCGATCCCACCATCCTCTACGACGTCATGGCGCGAATCACCGAACGCCTCGAGGCCGAACCGGAGTTACGCGCCACGCACGACGATCTTACTCGGCATTTGGACTCGGGCTATCTGAAACAACGCTTTTGCAATGGCGATGGCGGGCTCGCCCGGCCCGACGGCGAGGTCGACCGGGCCACGCTATGGCAACGCGTTCAAGACTATATGTCGGGCGGCAACGGGCCGCTCTATTGCCGACCCGAGCACGAGGATGGTCGGCTCATCGAGTGGGAAGAACTGATCGAGCGCGGGTCGATTATCTATGGCGGGGTCGGCGTCAACCGCTACATGCTCGACTACGACAAGCCCGATCACCAGCCATTCGCCGATATTTTTCGCCGCCCGCGCAAATTCACCTTCTTTGAGCCGACCGAAGACGACCTCCATATTCCCCATGGCATCATCTTCAACTCCGGGCGCTCCTCTTTGTCGACGGATCGCAAGGCGATCCAGTTCGCGACCAGCACCTTCAACTCGGGCAAGGCCACCCCGATCGTCAATATGCCTGATGAGAATCCGTGCCATATCTCGACAATGTTGGCCGAGCGCATGGGCTTTGAAACCGGCGATCGGGTGAAGGTTACCGGGCGGGTAACCGGCAAGTCGGTCGAATTGCCCGTTATCGTCACCGATCGGGTCAAGGGCGAAACGATCTATACCAGCTTCCACAAATCGCGAGCCCAGATCGAAGGCGATCAATACATCAACGATGTCACGTCGGCGGAGGAGCGTTGCGCCTATTGTGCCCAGACCAGCGTAAAGTCCAACGTCGTCCAGCTCGAGCGAATCGAGGCACGCGAGCAACCGACCGCGAAAAGCGGCCGCCGCGGTCCCGGGTTTCGTCTCGACACCACGCTTATCGATCCCAAGCTCGACTTGCCGATATGGCGGGGCCAGGACACCGCGCTCTACGTTACCGAGATCATTGAAGAAACCCACGACGTCTACACCTTCCGCTTGCAGGGGGACCCGCTGTGCCGGTTTGTCTATTGGCCCGGCCAATTCTGTAGCCTGGTTCTCAATATCGACGGCAAGAAAGTCGTCCGCTCCTACACGATCTCGTCGACACCGACCCGCCCGTTCGTGCTCGAGGTCACCATCAAGCGGGTGCCGGGCGGGCTGGTTTCGAACTGGATGCCCGACAACGTCAAGGTTGGTGATCGGCTCGAAGTCGCAGGACCGAAGGGTAAATTCAGCCTGATACCCGGCAAGGTGCCGGAGAAAATCCTGTTCCTCGGCGCCGGCAGCGGCGTCACACCGGTGATGTCGATGGGCCGGTGGTTGTGCGATGTCTCGGCTGATATCGACATTCAATTTTTCAACTCTGTCCGCAGCCCCGACGACATCGTCTTTAAAAAAGAGATCGAGTACATGGCCGAACGCTACTCCATGTTCTCGTCGGTGGCGCTTTCGGAGACCCGCGGCTCCAAGGGTGAATGGCAGGGTATGTCGGGCCGCATCAGCGAGCCGCTCCTCAACCTGGTTTCGCCAGATCTACACGATCGCGAGATTTACATGTGCGGGCCGGAAGGCTTCATGGACGCGGCAAAAGATCTGCTGACGCAAATGAACTTCGACCTGTCACGCCTTCACTCGGAGAGTTTTGGCGGCGTGAGAACCTCGATTGCGGAAAAATCCGCACCAATTGGCGGCGCCGGGGAAGGCGCAGCGCAAGAGCATCTCGGCGAAGTGGCGGTCGAATTCTGCAAGGCTGGTATCACCGCCAGTACCGATGGCACCGTATCGTTGCTCGAAGTCGCAGAGGACAATGACGTTGATCTCGATTATGGCTGCCGAACCGGTCATTGCGGCGACTGTAAGATTAAGTTGCTCAGCGGTGACGTCGAGATGTTGTCCGAGGACGGCCTCGAAGACGGTGAGAAAGAAGCCGGCTTCGTGCTGAGTTGCGTTGCGCACCCGCGCGGTGCAGTTTCTCTGGACGTGTAAAGCGGGAACGTATTAGCGATCTAGCCAGCGGCGCCACGCGGCGGCGTCATATCCGAAGCGTTGACCGGTCAATGCGGTAAGAGCACCGACCGCATCGCCCTTAAGCCAAAGCGGCGCTAGGCCCCGCTCGAGCACCCGCGCCAACGCGTCCAACGTGCCGCGGTCGTTCTGGCTGGCAGCCGCCGCGGCCCACATCGCCCCCGGTGCCGCCTCGAAATACTTCTCGCTCCGGTTGGGCGGCGCCGACCAGGGGACGTCTATCCATTCCGGCGCGACGGGGCCTGAGCGCGCCAAAGACATACTCCATAGTATGAGCCAACGACCGAGCGTAGCGGCCGGGACCTTAACGTTGCCGCCGATCAGCGAGATCGGCCGCGCCGGCATCTCAAGCGCGAGAAGGTCACGATAGGTTTCAGCGGGCGGGCGGGCGCGCGCTAGTTCATAAGCCAGATCGCTTAGCACGCCACGGTCTTGGCCGCTCTCAATCCGCAACAAGGTCGCGGCAAATCGTTTGGCGAGTTCGGGTGCGTCAGATGTTGGTGGCAGGAGCACCGGTAGTGACGGGATCGCCGGAAGCGGCCCCGATTTTCCAACCCTACCCGGTCCCCATACAAGCGCGCGCGTTCCATCGGTCCCGCCAACAAACGGCACACCGTCGACGACTTCGAGGTCGTAGGGGCTACCACCGCGTAGCCACGCGACGCGCTGCCAGTCAACGCCATCCACGCTAGACCATATCGTGCCGCCTTGCACCGCCTCGGTTAACACCCATAGCTTGCCGGCATCGGCGACCAGATCCTGCGCGTCCCAGTTTGCCCGCGGCGCTGCAACGAACTGACTAACCACACCATTGGTGCGCCAGACCGCGATCCCGGCACCCTCCCGAACCAACGCATAAAGCCACGTTCCCAGTCCCGCCATACCAAGGATCGAACGATCCTGTGGCCAACCCGGCACCTCGGCCACAACGTCCCCATTGATCGAGAGAAGCCGTCGCTTGTCGCGATGGAGGAGAAGGCCATACGACCGCTCAGCCGTGCTTGCCAGCGACACAATGCGACTGACCTGGCGCATCGGGGTCGGATGGTCATAGATCTCTCGCCAGGTCGCCCCTCGATCATCCGAAATCTGTATGCCGCCACGCCACGCCGACGTCGCTGCGATGAGCCGGGTGCCGAGTGAGGTCATGGCATGGATATGAAAGATCTGCGCCGTGGTGACCGTTCCGGTCGCCCAACGCTCACCGTTGGTGACGAGAAAATCGCCGCGGCCAACGCTCCAACGCGAGTCTTCGGAGGGCCAGTAAAGCAAACCGAACTTTGTGATCGGGTCGCCGCTATCCTGGCTAAAGAGGTGGCGCTCGTAGCGGGTGCGACGATTAGCCGGATCATAACTATGAACATCGGCCGAGTTGTGGTTGCGGCCCAGCACGCTGTTTACGAACCATAACCGGCCGCGATAACCGATCAGCTTCGATGCGATCGGCCACGGGCCGACGCGCGCCACGATAGCAAGCTCTTGGGCGAGTTCGCCGGCGTTGTCGGCCCGGCTCGATGCGGCAAGGACGGCAGCAAGGCCGATACCAACGACAACCGCGACGAACAGGCTCGGACGTTTCACTCGATCAGCGCCATGGCATCGACCTCGATCAGCATATCGTCGCGCAGCAGTTCGCACTGAAAACCCGTACTGATGAGCGACCGCTCAGGAAAGTATGTCGCACGTATATCGTTGACCGCGGCGTAGTCTGCGCGATGTTTGATCATAAGCGTTATCTTGAAGATATCGGCCATCGTGCCGCCGGCCGCTTCGACCACCTTTTGAACATTATCGAACGTCAGCTTGGCCTGTTCCTCGATCGATGGCGGTAGGTAACGGTCGTCGAAGGGTCCCGCCAAGTGAGAGAACGCCGAGGTGCCGGCGATGTAGAGCACGTTATCGAGCTGCACCGCACGTGAGAACGGGCCAACGGCTGGACCGAGCGTTTCGGGATTGATGATTTGTTTTTCCATTGGATTTACCTCTTTCAATTGGCGCACCTTGCGCGATAGACAAAACAAACTACGGTGAAACGCAGGCAATATCGAAGCAAGGAGAGCGGCATGCCTGATGCTCTGGGATGGCGTCACAAGTTTGGCGTGGTTGCACCGTCAACCAATACGATCGTGCAACCCGACTACGACGACATGCGCATAGACGGCGTCACCAACCATTATTCGCGGGCGCTGATCCCCAACGTGAAGGTGACCGACAACCAGAGCTTTCTCGACATGATTGGGTTGATACGCGAAGCGCTGCTACCGGCGATCGACGCCGTTCTGACCTGCGAACCCGATTCGATCATCCTCGGGGTCTCTGGCGAAACTTTCTGGGATGGTAAAGCCGGCGCGACTGCCATGCACGAGCGCTTCGAAGAGCGCGCCGGCGGACTAAAGGTTGCCATGGGCTCGGAAGCCTGTATCGCCGCGCTCCGGCGCTACCCAGACGTCAAGCGCATCGCTGTGATTACCCCATACATGCCCCCCGGCGATGATCAGGTGCGCGGCTTCTTCGACGATTATGGGTACGAAGTCGTACGGCTGAAGGGATTGAAGTGCGGCGGTCCGGTGGTCATCGCTCACGTCACCGCCGATGAGCTCCGCGCGACAATTGATGAACTCAACGGCGATGACGTCGACGCCATCGTGCAATGCGGCACCAACCTGTCGATGACGCGGGTTGCGGCCGAGAAAGAACAGGAACTCGGAAAGCTGGTGCTGGCGATCAACACCGCAACTTTTTGGTACGCGCTACGCCAAAACGGCATGAACGATCGCATCGACGGGTTTGGGTCGCTACCCCGCGATCATTAGATTCCCACCACGAACACGAACGCGACAACAACCACGACATGGCGCCCCGAGGATCGCGTCTCGTCGAGACACGATACGTTCATGCGCCACTGCGGGGCATAACCTTTCTGGTCCTGGGCGGGCTGTTTCTCACCCTGGCCGATACGGTCGCCAAGTGGCTGACCGTCGACACGCCGACCGGAGAAATAATTTTTGGCCGTGGCGTCTCGACGCTGGTGTGCATTCTCATTTTGGTTGTTCGCGCAGGACCACGATCGCTTCGGCTAAACAACCCTGTGGGCATCTTTCAACGCGCTGTCGTGGCGGTGGTGTTCACTTTTTTTCTGATGGCGTCGCTGCGAGAATTGCCGATCGCCGAGGTTATTGCGATTCTTTACGCCTCGCCGCTGATCCTCGCGGCTATTGCGCCGTCGATGCTGCGAGAAACCGTCGGCACGCATCGCTGGATTGCGATTCTCATTGCCTTCGCCGGCGTTCTCGTAATGATGCGGCCCGGCGCAGAGAGCCTCCATTGGGTTGCACTTCTGCCGCTCGCCGCTGCCAGCGTGAGCGCGTTTCGCGATGTCCTCACCCGACGCGTCGCTGGTACGGAGACGTCGCTTGCGATCCAGTTCTACACGACGCTGGCCATGATCATCTTCGGCGGCGCCACGATTGTTCTCGGTTGGCGTGCTTTGCCGTGGAGCGACGTCGGGCTGCTGGCAATCTGCGGCGTGCTCCAGTTCGTTGGACAATACTTCTTTATCGATGCCTTCCGCTACGCAGGTGCCACGCTACTCGCCCCGTTTAGGTACGCCATGCTGGTATGGGCATTGATCGTCGGCTTCATTATTTGGGGAGACATTCCCGACGCCTGGGCGATTGTCGGCACCCTTCTCATTGCCGGCAGCGGGCTCTACGTGATCTATCGTGTGCCGCCGAGCCGCGACCGAGATGCTACTTAATCGGCGAGAACGATGTCGGTCGCAGGATCTTGTTCTCCTGCGCCAGGAGCGCCCCAATTTCGGCGGATTTGGCGAGGTAAGCATGCCAATCGGGATCGGCATCCATCGTCGCACGACGGCGGTCGCGATCGCCGAGGTCGTCATAGCCCCACATGAAAACGATCTGGTTGAGGGGACCGATTTCACTCACGAAAAAGCCGAGCAGATTACCGAGGTGCTTGGCCTGCACAGGCAGGGCAAATTTTTCGTAATTCTCAAGCCAGGCCTTCACTTTTCCGGGCCGTATGCTGTAGGTGCGGTGATCGACGATCATGCTACGGTGCCTCCTTGATTGACCGGCTACGTACTCCCTCGACATAGCATTCTCACCATCGGCGTACCCGAAAGAAGCTAAATGAACCCGTTTCTCTGGGGACTGGGCAGCGCCGTGGGTTGGGGCACAGCCGATTTTGTCGCACGAATTTCCGGCCGCGCGTTGGGGCCGGCCAATTCGCTGCTTGCCACGGCCAGTATCGGAACCGTGGGCATGGGCCTGTGGCTGATATTTCGTGAAACCGCCGTGGTGTGGGATCCATCGGGTTTACACTGGCTGATCCTCATCGGCTTTTGCCTGTCGAGCGGTATGCTGTTGCTCTATACGAGTTTGGCACGCGGGCCCGTATCGATCGCTGCGCCGTTGATTTCGAGTACACCGGCATTCGTTGTGCCGGGTGCGTTTTTGCTCGGCGTAGTACCAACACCCACGCAATTGGTGGCGATGGCCGGCGTGATGATCGGGACATTGATCGTTACCCGCGCGGCGCACCCCCATAGCGGAATGAGAGAGGGCGAGCGCGGCGTCGGGATGACCGTCGCCACTGGCCTCGGTGCAGCATTCTTTTTTGCAGCGGCGTTGCTGATCGCACGCGAAGCCGTGCCGATCTATGGCGTGCTGCAGGTTGTCTGGAGTGGTCGTGGCATTAGTCTGGTCTTCGTTATCCTCTTCATGGTGTTGACTCGAACGCGTGTCAACGTGCCGATGCGCTGGTGGCCGGCCCTGTTCGCGCAGGGCGTGCTCGACGCCGGCGGGCTGATCTTTCTCTATGTCGGATCGGTCGGCGATGGCGCCCCCTTGGCATCAATCGGCAGTGCACCGCTGGCGATCGTTGCGGTGCTCCTGGCTCGGATCTTCCTCAATGAACGAATTCCGCCCGTCCAATGGGTCGGCATTGCGGTGGTCGTCGGCGCCGGTGCGTTCTTGGCCGCGCGCGCTTAGATGAACCCCTTCATCTGGGGACTTGGCAGCGCGATAACGTGGGGCTCGGGAGATTTCGTTGCGCGTTTGTCCGGCCGCGCGATTGGACCGGCCAGCTCGGTGTTTGGAATGTTCCTTGCCGGCACCGTTCTGCTCACGTTGTGGATTCTAGTGAGCGATCTGCCGCTGGTATGGAATTGGGATGGCTACGTGTGGGTGGGCCTAAGCGGCCTCGCCACTGCCGGCGGAACGTGGCTGCTGTATGCCAGTTTGAGCCGTGGACCGGTCTCCGTGGCCTCACCGCTAGTGGCTAGTTTTCCGGTCTTCATCGTTCTCGGCGGCTTGATACTCGGCATCGTACCCAAAACCGAGGAATGGATCGGCATGGCCGTGGTTATGGCGGGCGTGTGGGTCGTCGCCCGCACCGGTCACGGTGAAATAGACCAGACCGTCGCCGGACGCGGCGGGATCGGGCTCACCGTGGTCTACGGCCTCGGCGCATCTCTGGTCATGGCGTCAGCGCTCCTGTTTGGCCGCGAGGCGTCGATTCACTACGGCGAGGTTCAGACCACCTGGTTGATCCGCATATGTTCGTTCGTTTCGTTCGGCCTTTATGTCGCCATCCTGCGAATGCGCCTCAGCCTGCCAATACGATGGTGGCCGGCGGTCGGATCGCAAGGGGCGCTTGATACCGTAGGTTGGATCACATTCCTCGTCGGTGGCGCAGGCGCTGGGGCGCCACTGGCTGCGGTCGGTGCGGCGCCACTCACGGTGGTAACCGTGTTGCTGGCGCGGTTCGTTTTGAAAGAATCGATTCCGCTAGCGCAATGGTCGGGAATTTTCCTCGTCGTGATCGGCGGCGGAATTCTCGCCTATTTCGGGTAATGCATTGCGATCTGCTTGGCCTCGCCAGCCCACCCGAATTCTGGGACAATTGAAAAACACAAGATGGTAGGAGGAAGCTATGAGCTTCATTCGCACGGTTCTCGGCGATATCGATCCCGAAAGTGCCGGGCTAACTCTGGCGCACGAGCACACGTTGTTTGGCTGGCCGGGCGTAGAACACGACCATCGATCGGCGTTCGTACGCGAGCACGTATTGAAGGGCCTGACCGACGAGGTCGAGCAAGGAAAAAACATCTTCGGGCTAGGCACCTTGGTCGACTGCACGACCATTGAAAACAACCGTTATCCCGACATCATGTGCGAAGTTTCTCAAGCCAGCGGCGTGAACATCGTTTGTGCGACGGGGTTTTTCTGCGAGAGCATGGGCGTCCCGTACCACTGGCGGCGCCAATCGATCGACGAGATCGCTGATTTTTTCGTGCGTGACGTGACCGAGGGTATCGTCGGCAGCGACGTCAAATGCGGCATTATCAAAGCGTCCTCGGGCCAAGATGACGCATTTCCCCAACCTGCCCCGGTCGGGCCGCACGGTCGTCATATGGGGGTTTACGAAGATCGCGCCTTCCGGTCTGCGGCACGCGCGCAAAAGCGTTGTGGCGTACCAATCACGACGCACATCGACCCCGAGGATTGGCACGTCTGTAACATCGGTCTCGAGCAACTCGAACTACTCGTGGAGGAAGGCGCCGATCCCACCAAGATCATCATCGGCCACACCTTCTACGCGACGATCGAGCAACTGGAGGCGATTCTCAAACACGGTGCCTACGTCCAACTCGATAATTTTGGCACCGGTTGGCGCGGATTGGACGACGACGCCGCGGTCGACCTGATGGCCGAAGCGATCAAGCGGGGTTATGTCAAGCAACTGCTCATCACTTTCGATCGGTTTTGGTACCAGCTCCGCGGCGACCGGCCCTTTACCGAGGATGACCCCGAAGTGATGGTCCGCACATCGCTCGACTTTCTTCCCAATACGTTGCTGCCAATGCTGCGCGAGCGCGGTATCACCGACGCAGAGATCCACATGATAACGGTCGAAAACCCGACACGATTGCTCACTTTCGCCGATCCGCGCCCATAGTCGACGCCGGAAACGACGAGCCATAAACATGCCAATCATACGCACCGTATTGGGTGATATCGCCCCCGACGAACTCGGGGTCACGCTTTGCCATGAGCATTTGCTGATCGACCTCAAACGGGTCTTCGATGAACCCGACGATGCTTTTGGCAAGGAAATGGCGCGCAAACCTGTCGAACTCGCCACCCTGGGTTGGATCCGTGCCAACTACATTAACAATTTCGACAACGTCGGGCTCTACGTCGAGCGCGAGGTCATCGAAGAAATAAGTCGCTATCGCGCCGCCGGTGGTGCCACGCTCGTTGAAGTGACGCCGGTCGACATTGGCCGCAATCCCGAAGGGCTCGCTCGCATCGCCGAGGCCGCCGAACTAAACGTGGTCATGGGCAGCGGCTACTACGTGTACGGCACCCACCCCGACGATATGGACGTCCGCCCCGAAGATGATCTTGTCGCAGAGATGACCCGCGATGTTGTCGATGGGGTTGGTGATAGCGGAATTAGGTCCGGCATCATCGGGGAAATCGGCTGCACTTGGCCGTTGCACAAGAACGAACGAAAAGTGCTGCGCGCCGCCGCGCGAGCGCAGACCGCGACCGGCGCCGCGTTAACGATCCATCCCGGCCGCGACCCACGTGCACCGGCCGAAATATTGGACGTGATCGACAGCGCCGGCAGCGATGTCAGGCGCACAATCATGGGCCACCTGGACCGGACATTTCACCACTATGCCGCGTTCAAGGAATTTGCGGAAAGTGGCTGTTTCCTGGAATTCGATATGTTCGGTATGGAATCTGCGTACTACCCGTTTGGCCCGACCGACATGCCCAATGACGGCCGCCGCATCGACCTGATCATGCGCTTGATCGAAGACGGTCACCTCGATCAAATTCTTGTTTCCCACGATATCGCCTTTAAGCACTTGCTGGTTCGCTACGGCGGCAACGGCTATGGCCACATCTTGCAGAACGCTGTGCCCAAAATGCGGACCAAGGGTATGAGCGCGGACCAGATAGACACCGTGCTTAAGGCAAATCCGCAGCGCGCGCTCACGATCGCCTGATCCAACGACCTAATCACACCACGCTGTCGGAATATGCAGATGTATGTTGGGGAGTCGATCAAACGACGCGAAGACGCACGTTTCCTGACCGGTCGGGGCACCTATGTCGACGACTACGGAATGCCGCGGGCCAGCGATCTCCCCTCATTTCGGACCGACTTTCAGGAGACGCCAGCCCCCAGTAACCCGCTTGGCGCTAAGGGCGCAGGTGAGAGCGGTACGCTCGGCGCACCACCGGCGATCGTCAACGCCGTGAGTGACGCGCTCAACCACCTGGGCGTCCACCACATCGATATGCCGCTCACGCCGGATCGGATCTGGCAGGCGCTCAAGGATCGGCCGGAACTTCGAGCATGACACCGGCGCTTTGGGGATTTACCGCGGCCCTCTGTTGGGGCACGACCGAATATGTCGCTCGGCTATCGGGCCGTGGGGTCGGGCCGACCAATTCGCTGCTTGGGATGTTCATCGCATCGAGCATTGTCGTCAGTCTTTGGGTGTGGATTGACGGTAGCCCGCTGATTTGGGTCGTCGACGGAGTCCACTGGTTAATCCTGACCGGCGTTGGTTTTGCAGCCGGCTTGCTGCTGTTGTTCGCCAGCCTGACGCGCGGACCGGTCTCTGTCGCGTCACCGGTTGTTGCAAGCTATCCCGCATTCATCGTGCTCGCTGCCCTGGGCCTCGGAATCATTCCCACGCTCATTCAAGGAGTCGCCATCGCTGTCGTGTTGGGTGGCGTGTGGGTCGTCGCTCGCTTCGCCCACCCCGACGAAACCGCCGATGGGTCGGCCGTAGCCGATAAACGGATTTGGCCGACCGTAGCGCTCGGCATAGCTTCAGCCGCGTTATTCGCGCTCGGCGTGATGGCCGGGCGACAGGCTGCGGAAATCTATGGGGAGCTTCAGTCGCTATGGCTGAACCGCCTGGTGGCGCTGGTCTGCCTTACGCTTTTCATGCTTGTTACACGCACGTCCGTGCGGTTGCCGATGCAGTGGTGGCCGGCGTTTGTTGCGATGGGTGTGCTCGACGCGCTCGGCGTAATAGCCATTTTTCTGGGTACGGCCGGCGAGGGCGCCGCGGTCGCAGCAGCGGCCAGTGCACCGGCCACCGTCGTCACCACGATCCTCGCGGCAACGCTCCTGCGTGAGCGCGTGCCACTAATACAGTGGTCCGGGATCGGCGCCGTCGTTGCCGGTGCGATCGGCCTTGCCTTCTATGGTTAGGCCACAGATACGCGCCGCTCGTAGCGATGAAACCGAGCTGCTTTCAGAACTCGCGTTCCGCTCAAAGGCACACTGGGGCTATGACGATGCCTTCATGGCGGCCTGTCGCGAAGAGTTGACGGTCACCACAGACGGTATCGCGCGCAGCCCGACGTTCGTTTACGACGATGGAATGGTGCGCGGTTTCTATCAACTGACATGCGAGGATGACGCCGCCGAGGTCGCCCTGTTTTTCGTCGACCCGCAGGCGATTGGTAGCGGTGTCGGCGGAGCATTGTGGCAACACATGGTCATCGAGGCGAGGCGGGCCAAAGCCGCCAAGATCACGATCGAGGCCGACCCCGATGCCGAAGGCTTCTATCTCAGAATGGGCGCGATACGAGTCGGGACGGCGCCCTCGGCAAGTATCCGGGACCGGCAACTTCCCTTGCTGGCGTTCGCCCTCGACTAACTCGTAAATGTCCGAAGCGGCGTGCGTCGAGGAGAACAATATGGAATTCCAAGGTCTCAACTATCTCGCTATTCCCGTCGCCGCTGTCGCTGGGATGGCATTCGGTGCACTTTGGTATGGCGTGCTGTTTGGCAGGTCATGGCGGGCGATTGTTGGCATCGACTCGTTCCAGCCGAAACCCACACCGATGATCATCGCATTCGTGGCTCAGCTGGTAATGGCCTGGATGCTGGCTGGCGTGGTTGGGCACCTTGGCGAGGTAACGGTAATGAGATCGATGATTGCAGCCGCTTTCCTCTGGGTCGGGTTTGTCCTGACAACAATGATCGTCAACCACCGCTTCCAGTCGTCACCGTGGTCGCTGACCGCCATCGACGGCGGTCACTGGCTCGGCGTGCTGGTTATTATGGCCCTTGTGATCGGGCAGTTCGGGATCTGACCGCTCAGGCCGACAGGAAACTGCGTACCGCGTTGTTCCATTGCTCGGGATGCTCCAGGAACGGCAAGTGGCCGCACTTCTCGAACGTCTCCAGCGTCGCGCGCGGCATCCGTTTAGAAGCTTCGACCGCGTTCGCGTAGATCCCGCGCGGATCCTCACGACCCCATGCGACCAATGTATCGACATCGAGCTGGTCGAGCCGCTCGAGAATGCGAAAGGGACGCGATGCCGGAATATCCATCATCCCGTCCATTGCTTCTTCGTACTTCGGAACCATATGCGGAAACGCATACGACGTGAGTTGCGGCAACAGGATCGCTTCGGGCACAACCGACGCATCGTAAACGATGTTGCCCGTGCGTTTGCGGCACGAGTCGTAAGTCGCACCGCGCATCGCCGTGAGTGCATTGTTTTTTGCGCCCTGCAGGGCCGACGCCAATTCTTCCTCGGAATTGAAACACGAACCCGAGCCGTTGATGATCAGCTTGTCCACTTGCTGGGGCCGATCGAAATACATCAGCGCCGCGATCAAGGCGCCGTAAGAAGAGCCACACGCGCAGAAATTACCGAGGCCAAGCACATCGGCAAGCTTGAGAAGATGGCCGACGTGCTTGGGGTGAGGCGGTTTGCCCTCGAAGTCGGTGGGTCCGGTGAAGCCGTGCGCGACCATGTCCGGGGCGATGCAGTAGAACTCGTCCGCCAGCACATCAATATTGTGTATGAATAAGTCGGCACAGCCGCCAAAGCCGTGGATCATCATGAGCGGGTAGTTGCTGGGATCACCTTCATACAAATATCGGGTGGTGATGCCGTCGACCTCGACAAAATTGATGCGCATGGCTCCCTCCTCTAATCGGTTGGCGACAGTCTCTCGCGATCCATCGCGTAGTGGGTATTGTGACCGGTCCAGTCCGGAAACGTGTCGTAGTGTTTGCGCAGCTCGTGGCGCATGGGCGAGTTGAGCGCTGTGTTAAGCCCCTCAATCGAGTCGAACACAACTTCGTTGCCCAGCAAATAATCGGCGCGCTCGATCGACGTCGGATCGCTCCAGTCGATCCGCGCATATACCAGCACATTGCGTATCCCCGGCAGTCGCGCCAACGCGGTCGCGTGACCGGCACGATAGTGCTCGGTGAACACGGCGGGGTCTTCGCAGGGTCCATGATAGCGGACAACGAACGACAACGGCGCCGCCATCGGCCGCGGCTGATTGTCGTCTCCGACAGCGAAAAACTCCTGGGCCATCGCATCGTGGGTGAGCCTGAGATCGCCACCCGGTGCGCTACCGAGATCAGCCGCAGCGGCAAGGGCGGGTGACGATAGGGTCGCCTCCAGCGTTGAGACGTTTTGATGACCGGTCTGGGCGATCATGATCGGCGCATCGCGATCGTCGACATAGGGATCGGTGTGGTCAACGCGCGACGGCCTATAGATGTCGAGATAGTCGACCCCCGGCAGTTGCGCCAAGTCCACCGCAGGTCCGTCGCGAAACCAAGATGCCAACTCTCCAGCCGCCGAGCTCGGCCCGCGATAGGTGAGAAAGTGCGCGAGTCCCACGGCGTGACCTACGATTTTAAAAACGCCGTTACGGCTTCATTCCAGCGATCTGGATACTCCAAAAACGCAAAGTGACCGCACTTCTCGAAGGTTTCAAGGCGAGCCCGAGGCATTTGTTCGACCGCCTTGACCGCACTTGCGTAGACGCCGCGCGGATCCTCGCGTCCCCAACACACCAAGGTATCGACGTCGAGCTGGTCGAGGCGCTCGCGAATGCGATGGGGCCGCGACGCAGGTATGTCCATCATGCCCTGTATTGCCTCCTCGTAGCAGGGGATCATGTGGTCGAATGCGTAGGTTGTGAGTTGGGAGATGATGATATCGCCGACGATGCAACTGGGATCAAAAACCGTGTTGTTCATGCGCACTGTGCACGATTCGTAGGTCGGATCCTTCATCGCCTTCATGGCGTTGCTGTAGGCACCCTTGAGGCCTGCTTCGAACTCCTCTTCTGTATTGAAGCAGGAACCCGATCCATTAATGATCAGCTTGTTGACCTGTTCGGGCCGTTCGAAATAAATCAACGCGGCGATCAAAGCGCCGTATGACGAGCCGCAAGGAGAGAACTTGTCAAATCCCATCTCGTCGGCGAGATCCAACAGGTGCTTGACGGTGGTTGGGTAGGGTGGCTTGCCGCCATACCCAACCGGATCAGTGAAGCCGTGGCAGGCAAGATCCGGCGCGACGACATAATAGCTTTCCGCCAGGGCATCGATATTCTTGATCCAGTGTTCGGCACAGGCACCGAAGCCGTGAATCAAAAGGATCGGATAGTTTTTCGGATCACCCTCGTAGATCACACGGGTGCGAACCCCCTTCACATCGAAAAACTGGATACGCATGGAATCCTCGGTTTGGTTTGGTTTGGTTTCGTTTTATTCGGCCGGCGTCACTGCACCTGCGCGGCGCCAGGCGAACTCATTGCCGGGAGCCGGTGCCTTGGGAACATTAAACGACAATAGCAACGACACGCTCGCCATGGCAGCCCCGGCCAAAAATACCACCTGCGAAGACGTGGTCACCCATAAGACACCAAAGGTCACCGGCACGATCACGGCGGCAATGTGATTGACAGTTTCGGTGACGCCGCTCGTCGCGGCAATCTCCTTGGGATCGGCGATCTTTTGAAAGTAGGTGTTCATGGCGATCGCCAGCGCGAAAAATAGGTGGTCGATCAGGTAGAGCCCGGTTGCGACCCAGGCACGCTCGACAAACGCATAGGCGACGAAAATAACCACCAGACCGACATATTCCACATTCAAGGCGCGACGTTCACCGACGACGCTGATGAAACGCCCGATTTTTGGTGCAACGAGCACATTCAGGGTAGACGTTGCCAGGAACAAGATAGCGACAGCGCCGACCGAGAACTCAAACCGCTCGACCATGAGAAACGCGGCAAAGACGGTAAAGATCTGTCGCCGCGCCCCGCTCATCAGCTGCAACGCATAAAACAGCCAATAGCGCGACCGCAATACGATTTTCATGCGTTGCTCAGCGCGCGGCGGAAAGCGTGGGAATACCAGCCACAGCACCAGCGTGAGGACGACCGTCACGCCGCCGCCAAGCGCATAGACCCATTTGAAATTTAGCCCGGCGATGTCAAAGGCAACCCACACCAGGCCGAAGGTAACAATCGAGGCCGCCGAGCCGGCCGCTAAAGCCCGGCTCATGACAACCGCCGTGCGCGCGGGTTCTATCCATTGCAGTGTCAAAGACGTGTGGACGACCGAATGATAGTGATAGCCGAACGACATCAGAACCGTCAGCACATACAGCCCGATTGCGGTGGGGAAGTAACCGGTGAGCGCGATGCCAACCCCGAGTACGATCATGGTGATGTAGAGGAAGCGCTGTTCGCGCACGAACACGAGCAGGAAGATTGCCGCGAACCCAAGGAAGCCGGGGACCTCGCGCAACGACTGCACAATGCCGATCTCAATGCCGGTGAAACCGGCCTGTTCAACCGCAAAATTGTTGAGCAGCGCCATCCACGTCGCCAGCGCCGCCGACGGAATGGCGGCCGATAGCATCACCAACATCTCGGGCGAGCGCCAGTTATCCAGCCGCAATTTCACGTAACACCCTCCCCCTATCGCGACGGCGTATCGTCGCGCGGGCAATACGATGTTATGTCTAGCACGCGCGCCTCCGACAATCTCGATAAGCGTTACTGATGAAGACGCCAATCGTTCTCGTCCCCCATGATCCACACTGGGAAGCATCGTTCGAAGCAACCAGGCGAGCTTTGCTAAACGCGTGCGGCGATATCGTTATCGATGCGTCGCACATCGGTAGCACCGCGATACCGGGGATCGCGGCCAAGCCAATCATCGACATTCTTATGCGCGTACGACGGTACGAAGATGGTCTACTATGTGTTGGCGGCATGGCATCGCTCGCGTTCAATTATCGAGGAAGTGGCGGTATCGAGGGGCGCCATTATTTCCGTAGAGGTGACCCACACACGCACCATGTTCATGTATACGCTGCGGATCATCCTCACGTAGAACGCTATCTCAGGTTTCGAGATTATCTTCGCGAACATCGTGGGGCCGCGCTTGAGTACGAAAATTTGAAGCGGGAACTTGCGGCCCGCTTTGGCAGCAACACCCTTGCCTATTCGAATGCCAAGTCGGATTTTTGTGATCGCATCGATCAAGCTGCAGCGCGATCCGCGCTCGGTTTCGCGTCTTCGACTCGCCGGTGATAAAGCACGGCCGCGAACATGGCCACAGCGATGAAGGCAAACGCCGCGCGATAAGCGATTTCCGTAGACTTACCGTCGGTTTGTGGAAATGCATCGACGATGAAGCCGGCAACCATCTGCATAATCGCCGAACCAGCGAAGGCAGCCAGCGCCATCGTCACCATCCCGCGACTGACCAGATGATCGGGCAAGATGGCGCGGGCGTGCGCGAGGTTAACGATACCGCTGGCGCCGACAAAACCTAGAATCGCAAATAGACTGACGGCTTGCCACAGCGCTAGGCCGGGGACGAGCGCGAGAACGGCGTAGATCACAACCGTGCCGAACATGCCGACGCTGACGACCTGCTTGCGGGTATCGAGCAATCGGTCCAGTGGACCCATACACACGCTACCGGCACCCATGGCCAGCGTCATGATCAGGAGCGCTTGGCCACGCGCGGCGAGGTCGAGACCGTGGATATCGGTCAGGTAGGTCGGCCCAAGCAGTGCGAGTAAGGTAATGACGACGGCATAGGCGTGGAAATTCATCCAGAACACGTAGCGCCAGGGCTTGATTTTTACGACCGCGGCAAGCCCGCGCAGCATCACCGCGACCGATTCCGGCGGGCGCTCATGATAAACATGACCAGGCGGGGCATCGCGCACCACCGCGAATACGAGCGTAGCGGACAGGCAGGCGATGGTAGCCATAATCGCTATCGCAGTACGCCAACCGATCCAATCGACGAACGCCGCCCATGGACCAGTCGCGGTAAGATTTCCCAACGTGCCGACAAACATCAGCGCCGCAATGGCAAGGGCGTAGCGATCGGTTGGCACCCAGCGCGCAAATGTAATGAGGCCGCCCATGAAAGTGACGGCCCAGCCGACCCCCATCAGCGCCCGCGCCACGCTCAACGTCACAACTGAATCGGCGACGGCAAACAGGAAAGCACCCGCGATTCCCACCATCATCATGCACGGAATCGTCCGCCGCGGTCCGAAGCGGTCGAATAGCAATCCGTTTGGTAGTTGCTGGGCGGCGAAGGCAAAGAAGAAGACCGACGTCAACAGGCTCAATCCGCTGACCGTGAAATCGAGTTCCGCCATCAAATCAGGGCCGATAACGGCATGACTGATGCGGAAGAATTCGCTGAGAAAATAGGCAAACCCCAAGGCCGCAAAAATCGCCGCCATCTGCCCTAGGTTGCGGCGCGGCTCAGCGCGTGTTGTGTTTACCGGGTCAGCCATGGCAACCGCTAATACCGCTTGTTAAAGTCGCGCGGCGAGACTGCTGACGAAGGGGATAGTCGTGCTGTCCAAATGGATGATGCCTAATCGAGCCGGTGTTGCCGCGGTTATCGTTACGGGCCTCCTGGTCACCGCCTGCGCCAGTGACGAGCCGGACGACAACCCCTGGCACGATCTTGAGGCGATTAAGCTGGGAGCAGTTTATCGGTTCGTAAAACTCCAGACCGAGGATGAGGAAAAGTCGCGCGCCCTGTCTGAGCAATATTATGAAGAGAAAAAATTGATTTTGAAGGCCGCACGAGAAGGCCGTCCGGTGTTGGCTATGGCCGGCACCGTCGAAAACGCGCATGTGATCGATGCGGGCAAATTCTCGCTCAATTTGCGCGGTGATTTGACTTTTTGGCTTCTGCAAAACGACTGCACGATCATAGAGGAAACGATACGCGCGACCGCCGGTACCGCGCATGTTGCGGCGATAGGCCTGGGTGAGCAGGACACCCGTGAACTCGGCAGCGTCGATGAGTCGCGCGTCGACCTGATGCTGGTTGAAATACCTGACGGCAAGCGCATCGAACTTGCCGGGATCCCTTACCCACCGCCTGGGAAATCGCTGGTAATCCTCGGCGACGTAAAGATATCAGGCGTGTGCCAATAACCAACATTAGGGCGACCTTCCAGGTCCGGCGCCAACTTCCGGGAGGCCCTCGGCAGGCGGTCGCGACCGACGGGCAGTCCACAACGCCTGGCCGCACACGGCGCAGAAAACGAGAACCCCGCCAATTAGGGACGCCTGGCTTGGCACTTCGGCAACCGCGATCCACACCCACAATGGGGCGATCGGAAACTCAATACTCCCGATGATGGTGAGTTCCGCGGCGCGTAGAAGACGGGTGGCATAGGTCATCAGCACATAGGAGAGGAACGTCTGCACCCCACCCATCAACAGGCATATCAGCAGGTCGTGCAGGCTAACCTTAAAATCCGGCGCTACGATCGCTGCGACAAGCGCGGCAAACCCGGCGCCCATCGCAAGGACGGGCGTCATATCCGCGGCCTTTCCCGCGCGGAGCGTAACGACGAGGCCACCGAATACGAACAGAGCCGCAACCGCGTAGAGGTCACCGGCTACCTGTCCGCCGCCGAGTCCTTCGGCCATCATCAAGCCGATTCCGGCAAAGGCAATGATCATGGCGACCAGCGTCGCCGGTTGAATGCGTTCAGACAGGAACAACCACGCTAATACACCGACCACGAATGGCAGTGCGCCACCGATGAAAACGACGTTGGCGACGGTGGTATTGAGAAATGCAAAGATCACCACGATCATGGCGCTGCCCATAAGGACACCGCCAAACGGGGCCTTCCAACCGAGTGAACGCACGTGGTGAATCGACCGATAGCCGTGGCGCACGATGACGAATGCGACCACCGCGATACACAATGATGAGCACCTATAGAAGATTATCTGCCACGGTCCGGCGGTCTCGATAAGTCGAACGAGCAACCCGGCCAGGCTGAAACTTAGCGCCGACCCCAAGATCAACACGATGCCGAGAGAATGGCCGTGGGGACCGCGAGCGACCATCACGGCGCTGCCGTGGCGCGTTCCGCACGCAGCGTCGCCACGCCCTGCGTCACAACCGCCACGAGGATCACTGCACCGCCGACGAATGTTGCACCGGCTGGCACTTCGCTGACCGCTAACCACACCCACAAAGGTCCGAAAATTGTTTCGGAAACGCCCAACAGAGAAATTTCTCCGGCCCGAAGATGGCGGGTTGCAATCGTGAACATGATGTAGGCGACAAAACTCTGGACCGCGCCCATCACGATACAAATCGTCAGGTCGTGCAGCGAGATAGCGAAGGTCGGTAATGACAGCGCCGCCGCGATGGTTGCGAACCCCATGCCGATCACGAGCAGCGGAGTCATGTCCTGTAAACGCCCCGAACGCATCGCAACGATTAGGCCGGCGAAGCAGACCATGGCCGCGAGCGCCAACAGATCACCGACATAATTACCCTGCGCGAGGCCGCCACCTGTCATCACGGCGATCCCGGCAAACGCGATTGCCATGGCCAGCCAGGTGACGTTGCGGACCCGCTCCTTCAACACGATCCAGCCCAGCAATCCGGCAAAGAAAGGGACAGTTCCACCAATGAACAAGACGTTGGCGATGGTCGTGTGGAGGAATGCCCATACGCCAAACGACGTCGCCGCGGCCAAGCAGGCGCCGCCAATAATGCCGGTCCAGCCCACCGACGTCAGACTCACGACAAGACGACTGCGGTGGCGAAATGCGAGGTAGAGGAGTACGGCAACCACCATCGATAGGCTGCGATAGAAGATAATCTGCCAACCTCCGGCGCTATCAACCAGCCGCACCGAAAGCCCGAGCGTGCTGGCGATGATTGCCGATGCCACCATCATCAATGCACCGTAACCAGCTCGCGAGGGAAGCTCGGCGAGCGACGATTTGTCGGCCAATGTCGTCATGTCGTTAGGTCTTCATGTCCAAAACGCAGAGCCCCCTCCAGACGGAAGGGGCTCGACGGCAATAGTGTACTGTCAACGGCGAAACACTGCTGCGAAAATCTCGCGTGACCGATTGTTTCAGCGCAGCAGTGGACTTGTCATGCGCAAGGCTCGACCGCAAATTGACTTACGCCCTATCGATCCCGGTGAAAAGGACTGGGCCATGCGTGTGCTCCAAATCGTGATGCGGTCGCACGTCGAGCAACTCTGGGGATGGGATCAGAATTTTCAGGATGCAGGCTTCAACGAAGGCATTTGGATACAACATTCAGGCGACGTCGAGGTCGTCGAGTTCGGCGGAGAGCGTGCCGGTTGGTTGCTCGCATCTATCAACAAAAATTTCGTCCGCCTGAACGCGCTGTATCTTTCACCGGCGTTTCAGGGTTGCGGCATCGGTGCCGCCGTTCTCGATGTCGTCAAACAACGTGCCCAAGCCAACCACCTGCCCATCGAACTCAGTGTGCTAACACCCAACACAGGTGCCGTTGCGTTCTACCAGCGGGAAGGCTTCGAAATTGCCCGACAAGAGGCTGCTAACACCCAACACACCTACATGCGGTGTGGCCGCGTGGCCGAGCCGTTCGATAGAGTCTACTCGGCGGCGACGCGCCCACCCTCTTCCACTCGCTGCATGCACTCCCAGATCGATTGATCGAGAAGCTCCATCATCTGCTGCATCTCATCTACGGCAACGACCACGCGTTCGAGGTCTTCCGGCGTTGCGGCAAACTGCTCAAGCAGTTCACGGCCAATGCCGGAGTGATCTTCGTCGGCGATGTCGTGAATCACCCAGAACGCAACCTGCTCGTCGCTAAGCCCGAATTGTTCTTGTAGATTTTCAGCGATCTGTTGGTAGTGCCCTGGGCCCTGCGCTTCGGCGCCGAGCATATGACCGGCCACCCCTTCGATAAAGCTGCCAGAACAGATTTGGATGAAGTATTGCTTGAATGCCAATGCCCCGGCGCAATAGCGCGTGCGACTCAATTCTTCGCGACTAACGCCAACCCCCTCGGCAAAGCGATAGTAAAGCTCGTTGTGGGCGACGCCGTCGGAAAAGAGGCGCCCAGTGCCTTCCTCGTACACGACCTCGGCAATTTTCGCTCGCCAGGCGGGATCGGGGCAGATGACATACAAACGGCCATGATAGTTGTGATTGTGCAGCGGAATGATGCTGAGTTGTTTGGCCATTTCGCGCAGCATCGGCAGGGTATGGGTTTTCTTCAGCAAGCCCTTCCACAGCGGCCTCGCCACGAAATCGCGGCGCTCGTGAATTTCGTCAATTCGCTTGAGCGTTCCGTCAATGTCTAAAGCCATGGGTTACTCTCCTCCCCACATCAATCCTCGCAAGTATCGTAGACTAGCACGTCCGGGGGTGCGCGACCGGCCGAGAAATGATCACCCCCCGTCGGGTTCGTTGACGCGTGCGGGATGCCATCTCAACTTTACCTAATGCGATGATGACTGCGAACTGACAGCTGAGGCGAGACCGAGCGCGATGAACCGAGCCGAGCGCAGGCGCCAACAACGTAACCAGCGGCGCCAAGCAGCCGACTCCGCCGTCCTGGCACCACAATTCCAGGCGCTGATCGAGCGGGGCTTGGCCCAGCACCGAGTGGGCGGGCTGGATAACGCCAAGGTGGCGTACGAACAAGCGCTCGCACTCCAATCCGAAAACGGGCAAGCGAACTATCTCTATGGCGTCGTGCTCCACCAGACCGGCCACAGCGAAGACGGCATTCCCTACCTTGAACGCGCCGTGGATGCAGCCCCCAACGATGCCGTCTATCAATTCGACTTGGGGAACTTGCGCGAAAGTTGTGGTCGGATCGATGCAGCTCGGCAGGCGTTCGAGCGGGCAATCGAACTCGACGCCGATTTCACCGATGCCCACTACAATCTCGGCAACAATCTGCTGGCCCAAGGTCGTTTTGAGCACGCGATCAGGGTTTACGAACGAGTCGTACAGCTTCGCCCCGACCATGCCAGAGCCCAAAGCAACTTAGGTAATGCTCTACAGAGCCTGGGTCGCCTGGATGAGGCACAGGCGGCCTACGACCGCACCCTCGATATAGACCCTGACAATCACGCGGTCCGGCACATGCTCCATGCGCTGCGTGGCGAAACCGTCGCCAAACCGCCAGCTGAGTTTGTGTCGCGCTTGTTCGATCGCTATGCGCCCGGTTTCGAATCGCACGTGACGAAATCGCTGGGGTATACCGTGCCAGGTGAATTGCACAACGCCCTGGCTGGGTTGCTTGGAGACGACTTTCGTTTCGACAGGGTTGCTGATCTCGGCGCGGGGACTGGTCTTTGTGGGGTCGAACTGCGCGCCCACGCCCGCGAGCTGGTCGCAATCGACATCTCGGCCAATATGCTGAGAGCTGCTCACAGCAAAGCGGTTTACGATTCAATAGTCATCGGCGATATCGTCGATAAACTCAACGAGCGGAACGACTTGTTCGATCTTTTCGTCGCCGCCGATGTGTTCATCTACGTTGGCGCGCTCGAGGCATTATTCGCCGCCGTTCGCCGGCGCGGAGCCGATGGCGCATTTTTTGCGTTCTCGGTCGAGCGTTTCGAGGGGACCGATTTCGTTTTGCAGAGGACCGGCCGTTACGCGCATGCGACGTCCTATATCCACCGCTTGGCAGATGAAAACGACTACCACGTCGCACACACCAACCCGGTCAACATCCGTAAGGAAAAGGACGGATGGATCATGGGCGATTTGTTCGTGCTGCAGGCTCAAGGGTAATAGCGATCGACGCGGGGCAAGGCGGTCTGGCCCGCATGCGCTATGCTAGTGGATGGGCACCCGTATTGGTGCGCATAGCGAACGCAGCGTTTGGAGGAACGGACGTTTGAACTTTTTTCGATACGTGCTGATGATCACAGTCGTGGGATGCGTCCTATGGCCCACCATCACACCAGCGCAGAGCGAGCGCTTCTCCGAACTCATGAACGCGGGCAACGCATCGTACCGAACCGGGAACTATTCGGATGCGCGGAAAAACTATGAAGCCGCTTACCAGGAAGCTCTGAAGTTCGGTAGTGAAACCGGCGAGGTCGCGACCGCCCTTAACAATCTGGCCGAGGTCTACCGGCTACTCGGCGGATTCGACAAAGCCGAGGAGTTCCTGGCGTACTCGCTGAAAGTTCAGCGCAAGCTTGTGGGTGACAATCATCCCGAAGTAGCGACGATCCTCAACAACATCGGCAACATTCGTCTGCAGAAGCGAGACTTTGAAGGTGCCGTCGAAACCCTAACGGCTAGCCTAACGATCTATGACAGCAGCCTGCCGAGCAATCATCCCGACATCGCGATGGCGGCCAACAATCTCGGTCGCGCGCATCAAGCGCTTGGTCGCCACGCGCAGGCGCAATACCCGCACGAACGGGCGCTCCTCATTCTCAACAAAACGCGAGCCAACCACCCCGATATGGCGGCGACGCTAAACAACCTCGCCGGCGCGCTCATCGCCCAGGACCGATTCCAACAAGCCGAACCCATGCTCAAGAAAGCGCTGTCGATCGAGGAAGACAAGCTTGGCAAGAATCATCCCCGCGTGGCGACAACACTTAACAATCTTGGGTGGCTGTATTTCAAACAATCGCGGTACGCAGAAGCTGAACCCTTGGCACGAAGAGCCATCCAAATCGTCGAGGCCCGTTTCGGCCCCAATCATCCGGCGGTGGCGGGAAATCTCGTCAACTACGCGGCGCTGCTGCGCAAGCTGGGGCGCGATGCAGACGCGCAGCGATTTATCGATCGAGCCAACGAAATCAAGGCTCAGTAAACCGGCCCGCAAAGATCATACTCAGGGCCAAGCATAAATGACGGGTGCCTCGTCAGTCATAAATTCAATTCCGACCCATGGTTCAGGCGCGGGCGCTTTCAAAGCTGGGGTAATGACGTGAAAGATGGTTTCCGCATCGTCGATTCGGATCTTCACGTCATTGAACTCGGCGACGTCTACCGTAATCATCTCGATCCGCAGTACCAAAATGTTGCGCCTAAATTTCTCGGTTGGAGCGCGGCAAACTTCCCGCACTGGGATGTTCAGGGTCAAATCATCCCACCATGGTCGGCGTGGTCAGATGTCGAAGGACCGCAGCGAGCACTCGATGCCCCCACCGAAGACCTTTACCGCAACACCAAACAACGCGGCTACGACGCGGCCTCCACGCTCTCCGCTATGGATCAGGAGGGTATCGATGTCGGGATCGTCTATCGGACCTTCGCTCATATGGTGGTGTCGATCGATGACCTCGTCCCAGAAATCGCAATTGCCTACTGCGCGGCATTTAACGACTGGCTCGCGGACTATTGCTCGGTCAACCCAAGTCGACTAAAGCCGGCAGCGATCCTATCGCTGCATGATCCCGAACTCGCGGCCGCCGAAGCAAAACGCGCGGTCGAAGAAAAGGGCCATGTTGCGGTGGTGCTGTTACCTATGCCGGTCGCTGGCCGGATAGCCAGCGCGCCTGAGTGCGACGTGCTATGGCGGGAAGTAACCCGGCTCGGTGTACCGGTCGCGTTTCATGGCACCAGTGGTGGCGCAAGCGTCGACTACGTCAGCAACCGATATCGAAATCACCCCAATTTCCGCACACTCAATCACGCTTCGGCGTTTTCGCTCGAGTTGATGACGGCGATGGGCGCCATGCTGGCCGGTGGCGTTTGCCAACGTTTTCCCGACCTTCGCCTGGCGTTCCTCGAAGGCAATTGCGGCTGGTTGCCGTGGTGGCTTGATCGGCTGGACGATCAATGGAAGAAGTATGGCGGCGGCGAAGCGATCCAACTCGACGCACTTCCCAGCGAATTCTTCAAGCGTCAATGCTGGATTGGGACCGATGTCGACGAGGAGCTAGTCCCGGTGGTGATCGATCGCATCGGTGACGACCGGATCGTAATGTCAGTCGATTACCCCCACGCCGATGGGCCATTTCCCAACGGAGTAGCAACGTTTCTCGCCCGCAGCGATATCGGCGCCGACTCCAAGTGCCGTATCCTGTGGGACAATTGTGCGGCCCTGTACCAATTGTGATCTAGTCGACGCCAAGCGCCTCACTCTCCCATCATATGCAGCAGCAGACACCGCGTTTGCGGCGCGTCACGATTTTCATAAACATAGATGCCTTGCCAGGTACCTAGACCCAATTGGCCCGCCACGATTGGGATGCTGAGTTGAGTCTGCGTTAGCGCGGCGCGAATGTGCGCCGGCATATCGTCGGGACCTTCCGCTGTGTGCCGGTAAACGCCGTGCGCTTCGGGTACGAGCCGCTGGAAGAACGCTTCAAGGTCGACAAGCACATCCGGATCGGCGTTTTCTTGGATAAGTTAGAGACGCACTGGTGTGCTTGACGAACACCACGATCAGCCCGGTTTCGATGGTTTGATCGTTGACCCAATTCGCGATTTCGCGCGTCACCGGGTAGAGCCCCTTGCCGGTCGCATCGCAGCTAATATAGAAGTTAGCGCGTAATCACGGAGTCCTTCTGGACGGGGAGTAGCTATGGCAACAGTTCGGATGCTGGCGACGCTTCGGTGGCCTCGAATTACAGAGCTACTTCTTGCGCTCGTGCTGCTGGTTACATTGGTAGCAGCAAGTGCGCGCGTTCGAACTGATATCTCGTGCTGCACTTGTCGCATCGCAGCTAATATAGAAGTTAGCGCGTAATCACGGAGTCCTTCTGGACGGGGAGTAGCTATGGCAACAGTTCGGATGCTGGCGACGCTTCGGTGGCCTCGAATTACAGAGCTACTTCTTGCGCTCGTGCTGCTGGTTACATTGGTAGCAGCAAGTGCGGCCCAGGAACCGCTTCGCGCCGTCCTCAAGGCGCAACCCGTGGAGGGATGGGTCCTCGAACCCGCTCCCTCCAGCCTGAGATTCACAACCGATAGCGAACTCAATGCCAGACTCAGACCGCTCGCCGAACGGTTGTTGGCGCAACGCGGTTATGCGATCGGCGGCGCCGCTCTGCTGAGGATCGAGATCGAAACGGATTTGCAAACGCGGCGGCCAAGGCGACGCGTGGGTCTATCTGCAGATGCCGGCGATTCGTCGTTTGGCCAGGTTGGAGTTCAGATAAAATCGCCGTTCAAAAAGGCGGATCGACGCGCGCCCAGCACCAGTTACCGCGTCTACGTCGAAGTTCGGGGAACCAATAAATTACCGTTGTGGCGTGGCACGGTCGAAACCGAAGCGTCGGGAGCGGATCGTTTTCGCGTGGCCCGCGGCATGCTCAGCGTATTGCTCGAACGCATCGGCAAGGCGATCGACAGCGAGATTGTTTTTATCAACTAACGCGATCACACGAGCTCCACGTATTTCTGATTCCCAGGCGGCGTGAGGCACGCCGAGGCTCGCCAAGCCTGATACGATTGTGGGTTCAACGAAGGCCAACCACCCAACAATGAGGGGCTTGCAATGCCCGATATGACACAAGCCGCGCGAACAACACCGATTGATCGAACCGTCGACTTCGAAAATCGTATGGATATGGTGAAATTGCGCGGCTATCGAATGGAGCGAGTCCGCGACCAGCTTCGCAGCCGGGGGCTCGGCGCCTGCCTGCTGTTAGATCCAATCAACATCCGCTACGCGACCGGTTTTCGATTGGGCCCATTGTTTCAAATGCATGTCCCGCTGCGGTATCTATTCATCGCCACTGACGGGCCGGCGATTTTGTTCGGAGTTAACGGATGCAATCTCGAAACGGTGAGTGAAACCAGGCCTGGACGCTATATCGCTTATTTTTTTGCAGGTCCGAAAATCGATTCGACGGTCGGTAGGTGGGCGGATGAAATAGCCGACCTCGTCCATGAACATTGCGGGGACGAAAAAACACTCGCTATCGACCGCGGCGATGCGCGCGTTTTCAACGCCCTAAACGAACGCAATATCACGCTTTGCGACGCACAAGAGCCGATGGAATCTGCCCGCGTGATCAAGTCCGCCGAGGAAATCCTATGTATGAACTACGCCTTGGCGACCGCCGAGATCGGTTTTGCGCGCATGCATGAGCAGTTGCGACCGGGAATGACGGAGAATGAGTTCTGGTCGATCCTTTGGCAGACCAATATGGCGATGGGCGGCGAGTGGATCGAAGGACGTTTGCTTACTTCGGGAGATCGCACAAATCCGTGGTTCCAGGAATCCAGCGATCGGGTGATTCGCCCCGGCGAACTCGTCGCGTTCGATACCGACATGATCGGTCCGTTTGGTTATTGTGCCGACATATCGCGGACATTTCGGGCCGGCCCCGGCGTGCCTACCGCCGAGCAGCGCGATCTCTACAAGATCTCCTACGAGCAGCTCTACCACAATATTGATCTACTCAAGCCGGGGATGGGTTTTCGCGATCTCGCGGAGCGGGCATGGCCGCAGCCTGATATCTACGTCGCAAATCGCTACGCGGTTTTGGCGCACGGCGTTGGGCTCTGTGATGAGTACCCGGCGATCTACTATCTGCAGGATTGGGACGCCGATGGTTACGATGGCACTATCGAGCCAAACATGGTTCTTTGCGTCGAGAGCTACATTGGCGCCGAGGGTGGGAGCCAAGGGGTTAAGCTCGAAGAACAGGTGCTTATTACCGAAACCGGATACGAGATATTGTCACGGTTTCCGTTTGAAGATGCTCTCCTCGCCTAACCGCGCCCGACCGCTCAATCTCCGATGCCTCACCGAAATAACTGCCTTAACCGCAAATGAACGTCTCCATACCCACCGACCAAACGCCCGCGTCCTATGACGTCATTGTCGAAGAAAACGTCATGGTCCGAATGCGCGATGGTGTTCACATGGCCACCGATATTTATCGACCGGCGCAAGACGGCCAGATCATCGCGGGACCGCTCCCCGTGCTCTTCAATCGCACGCCCTACAACAAGATCGATAGCGAGCGCGTAAGTGGCTTCAATCGGTGGTTTGCCGAGCGCGGCTATATCGCCGTGATTCAGGATTGCCGGGGCTGCTATCGCTCGGAAGGCGATGTCGATTTTCTTCTGCCGGAGGCGGAAGACGGCTATGACACGATGATGTGGCTCAAACAGCAGGCCTGGGCCCTGGACAAAGTGGGTTGCTGGGGCACGTCGTGGTCAGGATGGACGCAAACTGCACTCGCGGCGTTGGGGCCGGACAATCTGGGTGCGATGATTCCCAATGTCAGCGGTTCGAACGCCTACACCAGTTCGATACGACACGGCGGCGCGTTAGAGCTTCGCTTTATCGCGTGGGCTTTCTGGCATTCAGCGGTTAACACCCAAGCCCAGTTGAAGTCGGAACCGCATATCACCCCGGCCCTCAATTTTGGCGCCCCAACGTTTCGCGATTGGCTGACACGGTGGCCGATTCGCGAGGGCCAAACTCAGCTCAAGTTGGTTCCGGCTTACGAAAAATGGATGCTCAAGCTGATCACCGAAGCAGACTACAGCGACGCCTATTGGGGACATCCCAGCATGAACCCAAGCGCGCATTGGCAGAGTTTCCCCGACGCGCCGACGCTCTATGTCGGCGGTTGGTACGATTCCTATACCCGTGGAACCTTCGAGAGCTTTATCGGCCACGGCAACGCCCAAACCTCACCGGTTCGCGTTCTCGTCGGCCCTTGGGTACACGGGTCGGCAACCACCGAACAGAGCTTCGCCGGTGATGTGGAGTTCGGACAAAACGCCGCGCTGCCGAGCTTCAAGGAAGTGCACCTGCAATGGTTTGACCGTTGGATTAAGGGCGATGCAAACGGCCTCGATGACGCCGCACCGATTCGCATTTTCGTTATGGGCGGCGGCGAGGGTTACAAAACCGGCAATGGACGTTTGATGCATGGCGGCGCCTGGCGCGAAGAGCACGAATGGCCGCTTGCCCGCACTCGTTTCACCGAATTCCACCTCCACGAAGACGGGACCCTGAGAACCGCACCTCCCTCACAAACCGCCTCATCAACGACCTATCGTTATGACCCCGGCAATCCGGTTCCTTCGATTGGCGGCAATGTCTCGTCACTGCTGGATTTGCTCGATATGCCAGCGGGCATTGTCGACCCCGAATATGCGCCGCGGACGCAGCGGTTCAACCAAATCATGCTGGCAGGTGGCTTCGATCAGGTTGAGAGTCCTCGATTTCACAGCAGCAAATCACCCTATTTGCCGCTCGGGTCGCGTCCTGATGTCCTGGTGTTTCAGACCGAACCACTGCACGAGGACACCGAGGTGACCGGGCCCATCGAGGTTAAACTTTGGGTTTCGACGAGTGCCGCGGACACCGACTTCACCGCCAAGCTGATCGATGTCTATCCGTCGAGCCAATGGTATCCGCACGGGTATCATCTCAACTTGAGCGACAGCATATTGAGGCTCCGATATCGAAATAATGACGGCAAGGCCGATTTCCTCCCCGTCGGCGACGTTACCGAGATCACAATCGTTCTTTATCCGACCTCTAATCTTTTTGTTCGAGGCCATCGCATCCGCCTCGACGTCTCGAGCTCAAATTTTCCAAGATTCGATGCCAATCCCAACACCGGCGAGCCGATCGGACGCGAACGGCGGCGGATTGTCGCAGAAAACACGGTTTTCCACGAAGCTGGACGCGCCTCACGCGTGATTCTACCGGTAATCCCTAATTGACCCGGTACCTGAACAACGGCACTCTTGCGCTGGTTTCGCTAGTTTCGAACGGGGTTGGGCCTAGGGCGGCCAATGGATAACAGCGTATTTTTTCAGATTTACGCCCACATCGACGATCGCTGGATGATGGAAGAGCGCTATCCCCGCGATAAGCAGAATGTGGCGGTTGAGGCGGCAAAACGACTCGCCCGCGAGTCCGGCGTGTCCGGTGTGCGCGTGATCCGCGAAACCTGGGACGATGACGACGAGGTCTATCGCGAATTCACGATCTACGACAGTACCAAGATCGGCAAATATCGCCGCTAATTTGACGGGTTCGCAGCCGTTATCATTTCTCTTATCCGATTTGCCGCTCGGAACTCATTGCAGGCCGGGCCCGAATCACCATCTATAGTCAATACCTTCCGCTCTCCGCCTCTGGGCAAGCAACACGCACGCGCCAAACAGTGCGACGACGGGTTGTTGGGATGCATTAGATAGCTGATGAAGAGAGTTTGATGAGCGGGGCTCCAGAAGTTAGTTCAGCCGCCGCGCAACTACCCAGCCCGGACCAACTGCGGGTCGTGGAGCCACCGGTAAAGTACCGCCTCCCTATCGCAATCCTGCTCGTGGCCGGTTTTGGTGGGTTGGTCGCGCTCGCTGTCGCGAGCGTCCTGTATCTTGGCTTGGTCAGCGCCGGACGTAACACTTTTGAACTCATGCACGATGCCGCAAACTACCGTCTTGATACCATCGAGACGCATATCCGAGATCTCCTTAAGCCCACCGAAGGGATAGCTGTTGGGGTCGCGCTCGCGATTGAAGAGGGGCGAATTAATCTCTCGGATAAGCAGCAGGTGCGAGACTTGTTGCGGGGGGTGGTGATCGGCGCACCCCAGATAAGTGGTGCGTTCTATAGCGGGCGCGATTATCGCACCGTTATCGTAAATCGCAGCGAGGATGGTGGGTTCGAGGAGGTTGAAGCTGATAACAGCAACGACCCTAATTTCGTTCGCGCCATGAAATTCACGGCCAAAGGACCCGGTTGGGGGCCCATCACCTGGCAGCCAGAACTCGCGCAACCACTTTTGCCATTCGCCGCGCCGGTGCGAAAAGGCAGCCAATTTATCGGCATGGTCGGCATCTACGTTGAACTTAGTCGGATCGTGAGTTTCGTATCGGAGCTTTCTCTCAATGATAGGGAAGCGCCGGTATTCGTGCTGTACGGTAATGACCGCGTCCTAGCCCACCCGCAAATGACGAGCCGCGCTTGGGTTAAGTCACTGAAATTAGATAAAGAAATTCCCCTACCGCGACTTGGCGCACTCGACGATCCGGTATTGACCATGCTGGCGACGGGCGACGTCGAGGAAGACAGGCCGACCGATCGCTTCAACCGACGCGTCGAATCGTCATCGGTGTTGTCGGTTCCCAAGGATCAGCGACCCGAATACATCCTGATCACGCGCCGCATAGCTGGCTATGGATCAGCTCCATGGACCCTGGTTCAGCAATTTCGGCGGGAAGACGTTGAGGCGCCGACGGTTCGTTTGTTCACGACGGCGGTTGTGGGGTTCATGATTTTGGTCGTGTCGGTTGGCTTGGCGCTGTGGCTTGGGCGGCGTATGACCCGCCGCATTGGCCAACTCGCAGACGCCGCCGAATCGTTGCGCAATCTCGATTTCGCGAACGCACCCAACGTTCCTGATAGTCGGCTGCGCGAGCTTGCCAATGCTGGGCACGCGTTCAATGCCATGATGGTGGCGCTGCGCTGGTTCGAGATGTACGTCCCGAAATCGCTGGTTCTTCGCTTGATGCAGAGCGGCGACACCGAAGTGATCGCCACCCGCGAACGTCAGGTGACCGTCATGTTTACCGACATCCGCGGGTTTGGCGCTCTCTCACAGAGGCTCACCGCCGCCGAGGTTGCGGACTTGCTAAACGAACATTTCGACCTGCTGTCGACGCGAATCGAAGCTGAAGGCGGCACCGTCGACAAGTTCATCGGTGATAGTGTGATGGCTTTCTGGGGCGCGCCGGACGAACAACCCGATCATGCCAAGCGCGCAATACGCGCCGCACGTGCAGTCCAGGCCGCGGTCGCATCTGACAATAAGTTCCGAGCCGATCGCGGCGACGCTCCAATCCAAGTAAGAATCGGTATCAACACCGGTCCTGCGGTGGTGGGAAACATTGGATCGTCGAGCCGCGTCAACTACACACTCATCGGCGATACCGTCAATGTGGCAGAACGATTGGAGCGCTTGGCCGCCGATCTTCAGCAGTAGGAAGACGTTGTGGTTCTGGCGAGTGCGGCGACGGCGGCGTCCGCGGGTGAGCCGTTGGAAGAGCTTGGTGCAAAGGCTCTACGCGGATTAGCTGGCACCGTTGAGGTCTACCGCCTCCCATAGATGCGCAAAACTCGGCGGTTTCCGTACATCACAACAAACCGATTGGAGAATCTCCCTCGACCGGGTGATAATGCGGTTAAGCGACATCAATGTCGCGATCCAGTGAGGACATGACAGAGTCCTGGAACTATTACTTCGAGAGCTGCCGCGCCGCGTGTAACAGCGGCGCCACAGTGGAGTTGCCCGAGGGCCACGGAATTGTCACGCTCGACGAACGCAATGAGTTCGAGCGGGTGTTTTTTCCGGCGCGCCAGATTCAGTACAACCTGGTACTGGGCGTAATGGCATTGCTCGAACGGAATGGCTTGGCCGTTCGTTATGGCAAGCTGCGTTAGCTACGCAGCGATCCGGCGCACCTCGTTAACGAACGCAGCGTGAGGCGGGCTCGGCGCGTTCGGTATCAGGATCCATAAATGCTTCCGAACGCCGTTGGCCAAGTTGCGGATCGATGAGGGCCGATCCCACTGTGCGGCAAGAAATGAGGACGAAGAAAATGACGTTAGGAACCCAAGCCGTGCTCGAGGAAGTTGCGGCCATCCACAAGCGCAAGCCCTATTTCCAGCATCCTGTTTGGGCGGATCTCGTCGCGGGAGCGCTGAACCTCGATCAAGTTCGAATTCTGGTGCAACAGAACGGCATCATTCCGCTACACAATCACAACTACCACGGCCGACTATATGTCGTCTGCCCGGAGCCGACTTGGCGATCGATGATTGCCGAGGTGGTCTACGAGGAAGGAACCGGCCGTCTCTATGCCGGCGGTCGGGCGCATTGGAAGCTCTACTGCCAATTTGGCGAAGCGCTCGGCATTACTCCGGAACAAATGTGGAACACGGAATACTGTGCGGGCGCCATCGCCTTCAAAGCCTTCATGAGCGAGATCTGCGGCCGTAGTTTTCTTGAAGGTGTATCAGCACATATGCTGGCTGGCGAAGCACCGGTCCCGACGGAAGGAATGAATCGGGCTGAGGCGCTCCGCACCCACTACGGCCTTGATGACGAAGCGCTTGAGTTTTTTATCGTCCACCAAGAGGCTGACAAAGAACACTCGAGCGTTGGTGTCAATCTGCTCGATGAATTCGCGCCAACCGAAGAAGACCGGCACCTGGTCCTGAGAACGGTAGAGGACACCCTCGATATGTTTTTGTTCATGTACGACGACATCCATGTTCGCGTGAAATCGGCCGCCTGAAGTCGAGCGGGCCTATCGCGGACAACGGGCAACGGCGAATGTCGAGGAGGTGAAGAGGGACATCCGACCGTCCAACCCGCCTCTAGGCGTCGGACTGGTTCACCTCGAGAGAGGTTACCATCTGAACCAGTTTGACGAGCGACTCGGCACTCATCTTCTCCATAACCTTCGCCCGATGCGCCTCGACCGTTTTAGGGCTGATATCCATCTCACGGGCAATTTGTTTGTTCTGTTTGCCCTGGACCAGTCGATCCAACACCTCCCGTTCGCGCGTCGTTAACTTGTCGAGACGATTGCGTATTTCGCTGCGTTCGCGATCGATTTCGCGCAGGCGGCCATCATCCTCGATGCTCTGTTGAATACGATCGAGAAGTTCCTGGTCGTTAAAGGGCTTTTGAAGAAAATCAACCGCTCCGTTCTTCATTGCTCGAACCGCCATCGGCACATCTCCAAATGCAGTAATCATGATCGCAGGCGTTTCGATGCCGCGTTCTCGTACCGTCTGGAGGACGTCGAGGCCGCTAATCTTGGGGAGCCTAATGTCGAGAACAAGACAGCCGGGAAGGCTCCCATCGAATTGCTCGAGGAACTCTATAGGTGAGGCGTAGGCCTCCACTTTCAGGCCCACCGATTCGATGAGCCAACGAAGTGACTCGCGACCGGCATCGTCATCATCGACGATCGATACAGTCGCAGTTTTCTGAACTTCTTCCATGTTAGTTCCTCTGCTGCTCGACTGGCAGCGTGAAGTGGAACGTCAAGCCCCGTTTGTTATTTGGGGTCGCCCACAACTGACCTTCGTGAGCCTCAACAATTGTGCGGCTTATGGCGAGGCCCATCCCCATACCGTCGACCTTTGTGCTGTGAAAGGCTTCAAACATTTCCTCGATATTGTCGGCATTCGCCGGCGGGCCACTGTCGCGAACGTCAATGCGCACGAAACCGCCTTCCAACAAGGCCGTACGCACCGTAATCAAGCCTGGGCCCGACCATCCCTCGCTCATCGCTTCGATACCGTTGCGCATTAGGTTGAGCAGAACCTGTTCAATTTGAATCGAATCGACCACCACTGGCGGCAACGACTTTGCGAGGCGAACCGCAATACGAACACCTTTATCGTTTGCCTCGGCGGCTGCGAGATTCCGCGCGGATCCAACAATTTCATTTACATCGCACGGGATCCGCTCGGGTTCCGATCCTCTGATGAACTCGGCTATATCGCGGACAACGAGCGCGGCGCGTTCGGCTTGTTCGCATGCTTGTTCCATCGCATGAGTGATCTCATCTCGATCCCACGTGCCGCTCTGCAGTCGCCGGACGCAGCCCCGGGTATAGTTGGCAATAGCGTTGAGCGGTTGGCCGAGTTCGTGTGCCAACGCGGTCGCCATCTCGCCCATCGTTGTCACCCGCATGATATGAGCCAGTTGTGATTCGTGCTCCCGCACCTGTTGTTCGGCGAGCTTGCGCTCGGTTTCGTCCAATGAAACGCCGTCCCAAATGACCGAACCGTCCTCTAGCCGACGGGGGCTCGACCGCACGCGCGCCCAGCGAGTTTCGCCGTCCGGACCAAACGCGCGGAGTTCCAGATCTAACGGCGTCAGATCCTTTGCCGATTCGCGAGCCCTTACCTCCAGTTCCTTACGATCTTGCGGATGGAGGATGTCCATAAATGCATCGGGATTCTTCTCCACGGCCTCGGGGTCAACCCCCCAGACGAGCTTGGATCCGGCGCTTACGTACGGAAAATCGATTGTTCCATCGGGCGCCGCTCGGCGCTGAAAGACGCTACCTGGAATATTGCGCGTTACGCTTTCGAGTTGTTGCTCGCGTTCCCGCAGCTCAGCTTCGGCGACTTTACGCTCGGAGATATCGACCGCGAACGCAAATATATATTCCTGATAACGGCGCACCGTCAAACTTAATGTAGTTGTCGGTTATCTCCGCAGGAATAAGCTTTCCCGACTTAGCGCGGAGCGTGACTTCCGTCGTGCTGACCTGAGGATCCGCGCGTACTTCGGCAAAACGTTCGCGCCAGAGCTCCCGTGTCATGTGGGGGTCGATGTCGGAGATGTGGAGGGATTGATATTCGTCAGCCCCATAATCCAATAACTGGCAAGCCGCCGCGTTCACGTAGGACAGGCTGCCGTCGGCTCGGGCCCAAAACACAGCGCCGGCCGCGTTATCAACCGAAAATTGAGTCAACCTCAGCGCATCTTCGGTTCGCCTACGCTCGGTTATGTCGCGGAAAAACGCGAAGATGTACTCGCGGTCCTCGTAAACGAAATAGTTATCGGTTATTTCGACCGGTATCAGGCCGCCATCCTTTGTCCTAAAGCGAAGCTCGGACGTCAGCGCGCTATGGCGCTTAATTTCCTCAAATAGGCGCTCCCAGCCTCGCTGTGTCTGCACTGGGTTGATGTCGGTAACGTTCAATCCGGTAATTTCGGAGCCGCTCTCGTAGCCAAGCAAACGCGCCGCTGCTTCGTTCGCGTACGCAAACTCGCCGTCACGCCCGGTCCAGATAATGCCGTCGGAGGCGTTGTGAACGGCAAACTGTGTGAGCCGCAGCGCACTTTCGGTCCGCTTGCGCTCGGTAATGTCGCGAACGTAGGAAAAAATGTATTCGCGCTCGCCGAACTTGAAGTGATTGTCGGTTACTTCGACGGCAACCGAACTGCCATCTCGCCGCAGAAGTGGGAGTTCGTCGGTTTTTGTGCCGACGCGCCGGAGTTCGTAGAATTGGGATCGCCATGCTTTAATCGTTTGCCACGGGCTGGTATCTGGAATTCGTAACTTGAGAAGCTCTTGCAACGTGTAGCCCAACATTTCCGCAGCGGCTTCGTTGGCATAAGCAAAGCGGCCATCCCGGTCGACCCAGAAAATACCGTCATAGGTCGTATCGACGGCAAACTGCGTCATGCGCAGCGCATCCTCGGTTTGCTTGCGCTCGGAAATATCGCGAACTGAAGAGAAGACATACTCTCGATCGCCGAACTTAAAGTAGTTGTCAATCACTTCGACCGCGATCGAGCTCCCGTCTCTCCTTTGGAAAACATACTCATCGGTTGCAACGCCAATGGTGCGAAGACGATCGAAGAGCTCGCCCCACCCCTTCAAAGTTTGATGTGGGTTTAGGTCGGTCGCTCTCATCTTTAGAAGTTCTTCGATCGAATAGCCGAGCAATCTGGCCATCGCTTGATTGACGTACGAGAAATTGCCTTTTCTATCCAGCCAAGTTATGCCGTCGGAACTGTTGTCGATGGCGAATTGCGTCATTCGAAGCGCGTTTTCAGTTCGTTTGCGTTTGGTAATATCGCGGATGATGAAATGACCCGCGGCGCGGCCTAGCCAGCGTATTGGGCTGCCGGTTACTTCGACCTCGACTGTCGTCCCATCACGCTTCAACAGGCGCTGTTCGGTTGCCGCCACGGATTCCGATCGGGTCAGCAATCCCCTTGTACGGCGAATCGCATCTTTCCTCACATCCGGCTCAACAATATCGAACGGCGTGCGTTCCATGATTAGTTGCGGACGCCGATACCCAAGTAGGCTTGCTGCAGCCGGGTTAGCAAACAAGATCTGCTTGTCATCCACGATGAGTATGGCGTCCGGCGCTTGGTCGATCAGGCGTCGGTATCTTGCCTCGCTTTCCTTCAACTCCGTTTCGTGGCGTTTGCGCTCGGTGATATCGCGAATGGAAGAGAGGACATATTCCGCATCGCCAAATTTGATGTAGTTGTCCGTGATCTCGACCGGCACCGTACGTCCATCACGGGTAAGGTGCTCGTATTCACGCATCTGAGTCCGCTTCCGCTTAAGCCGATGGAATAGATCCTTCCACGAATTGATCGATATGCCTCGATTGATGTCAGCGATGGTTAACTTCAACAGCTCGTCGGAGGCGTACCCGAAGTGTTTTGCGGCAGCCATGTTGGCGTAGGCGAAGCGCCCGTCGGGTTTGATCCAAACGATCGGGTCGGCGGCGGTATCAACGGAGAACTGAGTCAGCCTGAGCGCATCTTCCGCTCGCTTTCGCTCCGATATATCCCGCGCAAATCCGATCGCGTACTCCTCGTCATCGAAGCGAACATAGTTGATCGAGACTTCAACCGGCACCGTTCGACCGTCCTGACGTCGGCCAATCCCGAAACTAGTTGAGTGATTTCAGTCGGTTGTGGCTGTTCGGAAGTGTCAAAGCAAAACGTCTCGTGCACAACATGCTGGACCGAAAGTCACGACGCCCGAATTATGAGCGCCGTGGCGGGCGCTACGCAAGCGACCTGATCGGATCGAGAGATGGGCGTTGATCGCGCCGCTCATGCCGCCGCGCAAGAAGATCGGCCGGCCGAGGACGATCGGACCTGCGCCATGTCATGGATGCGGTCATGTACATGGCCTCGACGGGCTGCCAGTGGGCTTATGACTGCATCGAACGACTTCCCTCCGCCTTCCACGGTCCAGCGCTATTTCTACGACTGGCGCTCCAACGGCCTGCTGGAGAGCATCAACCATCACGCTTGCGTTCAGTGGCGGCCCGGGAGCTGGAAGGACGCGACGACCGGCCCGAGCGCCGGGGTGATCGACAGCCAGAGCGTGAAAACCACGGAAAGCGGTGGTGTTCGGGGCTATGACGCGGGCAAGAAGATCAAGGGCCGCAAGCGTGGAAATTGGTTTTGGCGCCTCTCCGAGCGGGTTGAGTTTTGCGGCGGTCAGGCCGCGCGGTCAAGGGTTTCGTCGGCGATTAGCTGATCGAGGGTTTCCCATCCATCGACTTTGCGCATCTGGATTTGGCCGGAAGCGAGGAGCGCCCAGAGGAGCATCGGCACTGTTTCGGGACACGGCAGCACGGTCTGTGTTTTGATCCGGCGCTTGAACTCCTCGTTGAGACGCTCAATGGCGTTGGTCGTTCGGGCTGATTTCCATTGGCTCTTGGACAGGCGCGTGAAGGTAAAGAGCTTGTCGCCCGCTTCTGCGAGGCTGTCCGCGACGGCCCTGCATTTCAGCCGCCACTTGCGGACAAACGCCTTGCGGCGGGTTTCCACCTCGGAGGCAGTGTCGGCATAGATCATATCGCGGTAATCTTCGCTCAGCTCGTCATGCATGTGTTTGGGAGCATGACCCAGAAGGTTGCGGTGCTTGTGCACGGTGCAGCGTTGAACGGGAAGGTCATCGCCCCAAAGCGCCGACAGAGCCGCCTCCAGTCCCGGCGCGCCATCGACGATGACAAACCCGGGCCGTTTCAGTCCACGCGCATCAAGGTCGTCGAGGAACTGGCGCCACGCCGCCTGGCTTTCTCCGCCCATATTCCCGATCGAAAGCAAGACCTTCTGGCCATCCCGGCGCACCCCTATAGCCGCGAGAACCGAGATGTTGGTGGCCTTGCGATCCAGTCGGGTCTTGATCACAGTGCCGTCAAGGATCAGCCGAACGATATCCTCATCCGCGAGGCCACGGCTGCACCAGGCTGTCAATCGGCGTCCAAAATTGACCCCCAATCGGCGTGCAATATTGACCCCCCTGAGCGGCACGGCGGAGGTTGTCCCGGTAGTCAATAGGGGGGACCCGAGCGGCTTCGTGTAGCGCCTTGCGGTGCGCGGAGCGAAGCCGCGTGGGAGGTACGGGTTGACCCAGCGGGGCAAGCGGGCCGCAGGCACGGCCTGCCGGGTCAGCAGCGGTTCTTGAAGCGCCAGCTCTCGTTGCCGGTCTCGATGATCTCGCAATGGTGGGTCAGGCGGTCGAGCAGCGCGGTGGTCATCTTGGGGTCGCCGAAGACGGAGGGCCATTCGCCGAAAGCGAGGTTGGTGGTGACGATGATCGAGGTGCGCTCGTAGAGCCGGCTCATCAGATGGAACAGCAGCTGGCCGCCGGCCTGGGCGAAGGGCAGGTAGCCGAGTTCGTCGAGGATGACGAAGTCGCGTCGGATGAGCTGGTCTGCGGTGCGGCCCTGGCGTCCGGCACGGAGTTCGGCCTCGAGATGGTTGACCAGGTCGACGACGTTGTAGAAGCGGCCGCGTGCGGCCTTGCGGATGCAGGCGCGGGCGATGGCGACGGCGAGATGGGTCTTGCCGGTGCCGGTGCCGCCGACCAGCACGATGTTGCGCTTGCCCTCCAGGAAGCCACCTGTGGCGAGTTCCTGGATCAGGGGCTCGTTGACCGGTGAGGCGGCGAAGTCGAAGTCGGCCAGCTCCTTGGCCGTCGGCAGCCTGGCGGACGCCATCTGGTACTTGATGGAGCGCGCCTGCTTGTCGGCGACCTCGGTCTGCAGCAGCGTACCGATGATCTGCTGCACCGGATGACGACGCTTGAGCCCGTCGGCGAGGATGTCGTCGTAGGCGGCGCGCATGCCCGCGAGCTTCAACGCCGTCATCATCGCCAGCACCTCATGACGCTCCATGACCGGCCTCCCTCAGGCGATCGTAGCGCTGACAGTCGGCCACCGGCCGGTGGCGAAGCTGCAGGCCCTCGGGCGTCGGGATGGTCGCCGGCGGTGCCGGCTGGCACTGCCGGGCGAGGATGTTGAGCACGACGTCGGCGCTGCAGGCGCCGAAGTCGAGCGCCTCGGCACAGGCCGCCTCGACCGCCTCCAGCCCGTCCTCCTGAACCGCCGCGAGGATCCTCACGAACTGCCTGTCACCGTCGTCGCAACCCGTCAGCCGGGCCCGTATGCGGCCGAGCGCGCCGGGCAGTTGCCAGCCCTTGAAGGGCGCGCCGTTCCTCAGCGCACCAGGCTTCCGCGTCAGGATCGGCACGTAGTGCCACGGATCGTAGGCGATCTCGCCGCGCCCGAAGCTCCGGGGATGCTCGGCGACGGTCTCGCCGTCCTGGCGGATGACGATCCGATCGGCGTAGGCCCGCACGTCGACCGGCCGCCCGACGGCACGGGCGGCGACGCTGTAGTGGTTGTTGTCGAAGCGCACCAGACAGGTCTTGGACACCGCCACCTCGGTGGCGTGGAAGCCGTCGAAGGGGCCGCGATAGGCCATCAGGAAGGGCCGCTCCTCCTCGAACACCTGCCACACCGTCTTGCCCTCGATCGTCGGATGCGGCCGCTTCTTGGCGTCCTCGATACACCGATCCATCAGCCACGCGTTGATCTCGGCGTAGGAGCGGCCCCGCGGGATGGGCACGAACAGGCGGCCGCGGACGTCACCCACCTGCCTCTCGACCTGCCCCTTCTCCCAGCCCGCACCCGGAGTGCACGCCACCGGCTCCACCAGATGGTGGGAGCACAGCTCCAGAAAGCGCCGGTTGTAGGCGCGCTCCTTGCCGACGAAGACCATGCTCACCGCCGTCTTCATGTTGTCGTAGATGCCCCGCCGGCAGACCCCGCCGAAGAAGTGGAAGGCCCGTTCGTGCGCCTCGAACACCATCTCCTGGCTCTCGCGCGGGAAGATCTGAACCAGCTGCATGCGGCTGTAGCAGAGCCGCATGTGCGCCGCCTTCACCTTGGTCGTCACACCCGACAGGCGCGCGTACTCGTGGCTCCAGTCGAACTGGTAGGCCTCGCCGGGATCGAAGCTCAGCGGCACAAAACCCTGCGACGGCGACAACAGCCGCCACCGCCGACGCCAGGTCCTGGCGTAGCGGCGCACCGCGTCGTAGCCGCCGCCATAGCCCAGAGCCGCAAGATCTTCATGAATCCGCAGCAGAGACAGCCGATCCCGGCGCGGCTTCTTCTCGTTGGCCTCCAGCTGGCGCTCGAGCTCATCCACCCACGGTCCAAGCTTCGGCATCGGCTGGATCTTGCGCTCGTAGCTGTACGAGGTCTCATCGCCCCGCACCACCTTGCGCACCGTGTTCTTCGAAACCCTCAAATCCCGGGCGATCTTCTTGATCGGAACGCCCCTCACCAGATGATCCCGACGGATCCGTGCGATCGTTTCCACTACCAGCATCTCCCCCACCTCGTCTGTCCAAACAACGAGGTGTGTTCAAGAGCACAAAACCAGGGGGGTCAATTTTGGACGCCGATAACCCCCAATAGGGGGTCAATATTCCACGCCGAACAACAACCAGGCGTCCCAATCGACCTTCACCTTGCGCCACGCCCGGCTCACAACGTCCTTGCTCACAGCACCCCCGAAGAGCCCGAACAGCGCGCGTTTCACCCGCCGCGTGTTGGTTCCGGACAGATACACCGAAGCGATCAGCGCCTCGCCCTTTCTGGTCAGCCGCTGGTAGCGCGGCAGCGCCCGCGAACGCCATTCCGACGCCCGACCGTCTTCCTCAACGATCCGTGCACGCGGCACGCTCACCCTCTCGGTCCCGAATGTCCCCGTCAGTTGCCGCTCCCGGTGCCCGTTCCGATACCCTTGCCGAAGCGCGTCCTCTCGACCGTATCGGCAGCGCCCGAGAAACTGCGCAAGTTCCTCCTCAAAAACGGCCTCGATCGTGGATCTGATGTTCTCCCGCAGCCGGTCCTCGAGCGGATCATAGCCGGCGTCATTGGCCAGTAGCGAAAGCGCAGAAGTCTCGGTAGTGTTCTTCATGGCGTGATCTCCTTGGCGGTGCTAGCCGCCGGTTGGGTGGTTGTCTTGTCACCCGGAGATTACGCCATCCTCAAATTTCCACCACTTTCGAGACACAGCCGTTTCTTCATAAGCCTTGCGCTCGGCAGATGCCCAGGCCAACCCGGCGTCATGCTCAGCGATGCCGGCACGCTCATTGAAAAAGGCCACGTAGTCCTCGGCAACCCACGGATCTACGGCTTCGTGGTTAAGCGCGCTCTTGATCTCATCGCGCTGCGCTTTGATCTGGACGATCGCCTCGTCGCGGAGAAACGCAGGTACCCGCAGTTTGATGTCGTCATTAGCTAGCGTGATCTCGCCACCCGCGTCGCGGATGCGCTTGATGATCGAGGTGACCGTCACAACTGCACCTCAACCATCTGCTCCGAAATATTTTGTGTTGCTCTATCCCCCCGATCTGTCGTGCATGCGTGCACGCGCTCCTGTAGCCGATCAGGATGCGGCAGTATCTCAGCGTCCTCGGGCATCTTGTCGCCGGTGACGAGCTTTGCCGGCATCCCGCGCCGTGTTTCTTCGTTTCTTATGTAACCAAGGGATCGAGCGACTCTGACACGGCGGCTGACGCTGCTGGCGTCTAGCTCCAAGAACTCTGCCACCTGCTTGACGGTGACGTTGTCCGGGCCATCTGCCAGCAACGCCTTTACTGCCTCAACCGTCTGCCGCACATCAGATCGCACGGTGGCCTCAACACCCTCAGCGATGACATCGGCGACGATATCGTGGATCGCCGCGTAATCATCCAAGTTGGCAACGATCCTCCCTTTCTCATCCTCCTCTCTCGTGGCCTGATGCAGGAGGGCGTGCGCTCTAATAAGAGTGAGGACGTGTTTAAAGTCGCGTCGGAGCCTGACGGCGATCTCCGGCACTAGCGCACTAAGCTGTTTTGAGTACGGGATGGTGACTAGGTGGTTGGCACCCTTCAACCACGTTTGCAGGGCTTGCCATGGATCGAGATCCAGATCGGACTCAACCTCCTCTGCGAGCCTGTCCAGGATCACGCGTGTTTGCTCGCGGCTGTCGCTTACGTTGATGCTGAGCATCCGCGTTTCGTTCTCTGGGTGCATCCGCGGCGCCGTCGTCGTGAGCAGGCAACCGGTTGGGCCTGTACGTTCGATGATGCGCGACTGCATGCCGCCCTCTGGCGCCTTTTCAACCGTTTCGTATCGGACACAGCCCTCAGACAGGAGGGATCGCAGCAGGTAGCTGGCGAAGTCAGACTCGAGGCCGGCTGCCTCGTAAATTACGATGAACCTGTGCTCGAGCGGCTCGTCGGAGTAGGCGAGAGCGCGATCGCTCATCGCGGTAAGCGCGTAGCAGGCATCCTCCGGAAAGAAATCGATGACCCGCTGGGACGTGTGGCTTTTGCCGCCGGCGGACGGACCCTTGAGTACGATTGAAATTGGCCTGAGAAAAAAGCGGCTTGTTAGTGCCAGGTAGATCAGCTTGGCGATTTTGGTCTCACCGACAACGCCCGCAACGACGACCGCGTCGCCAAAACGGGTGAGGATGTCCGGCTCCTCGATCAGATCGCTGCAGGCTTCGCGTGCTTTCTTATGCTCTTCCTCCGCGGCCCTGGCCTCGAGCTCAATAAACGGTATGGCCGATGCGGTTGCGCTCAACCAGGCCTCGTCGAAACCATCGCCGGCGGCGAGGTGCAGGCCGCACAGATCCTTGTGCTCGCCGAGATCTATTAAGTGAGCGCGATCCTTGATCGCTGATGTGGAAAGCCACTTCAACACCGCCTCGCCGCCATCATCGGGCTCAACCACTACGTAGATCTTTTCGATCCCTTCGAGGTGCTGAGCGTCTCGATCATCTTTCCAGTTGGTGGCGCCTGGCAGGCCAAGCGCTGGCACTTTGTGAAACCAAGCCGCGTCGCAGTCGCTTTCACCCTCGACGATGACGATGTAGCCAGTCTTGATCGCATCCTCGAGGAGCCATTGGCCGTAGAGCTGAGGCTTGGCGCCGGTGCGCCACCGGAAGCGGTCACCCGCCATGGCGATTCGGTAGCGCGTTGCGACTACCTTGCCGGCCTTATCAAGGTACGGGATCGAGATCGCCGGATTACCGTCGCGCTTAGGACAAAAACTCAACCGGCAACGCCTTGGCCGAGGCGTACTCTTCAAGTGTGAGGCTCGTGCATACGACTGTTAGAGTCCGACTCGAAACTCTATGTTTGATAACAGTACCTTGCGAGCCGCCTTGTGAGGAGTCGGATGTTGGCGACAAGAATCCATGCCTGTGCGGAGGCGATTGATTTCTCCCAATCCTTGGCCAGTCGACGGCATCGGTTGAGCCAGGCGAAGGTCCTCTCGACGACCCATCGTCTGGGCAGGAGCTCGAAGCCCTGGGCGGTGTCTGAGCGCTTGATGATCTCGAGCTTCCAGCGGCCGATGTCCTCAAGGGCGCCCTCGAGTTTCGGTCCCGCGTAGGCGGCGTCGGCGAAGAGGTGACGCAGCCGGGGGAAGCGATGACGGATCGATTTGAGGACCTCGGGCGCGCCGTCGCGGTCCTGGATATCGGCTGCGTGCACGATCAGGCCGACCAGCAGGCCGAGTGTATCGGTGACGATGTGACGCTTGCGGCCCTTGATCTTCTTGCCCGCGTCATAGCCCCGAACACCACCGCTTTCCGTGGTTTTCACGCTCTGGCTGTCGATCACCCCGGCGCTCGGGCCGGCCTCGCGTCCTTCCAGCTCCCGGGCCGCCATGACCAGGTGATGGTTGATGCTCTCCAGCAGGCCGTTGGAGCGCCAGTCGTAGAAATAGCGCTGGACCGTGGAAGGCGGAGGGAAGTCGTTCGGCAACATCGCCCACTGGCAGCCCGTCGAGGCCATGTACATGACCGCATCCATGACAAGGTCCGTCGTCCTCGGCCGGCCGATCTTCTTGCGCGGCGGCATGAGCGGCGCGATCAACGGATCCGTCAGGTCGCTTGCGTAGCGCCCGCCACGGCGCTCATAATTCGGGCGAGTGATTTCGGATGTTGTGCCTCCTCGTTTGCTTTGACACAACCGAGTAAGCCACAACCGACTGAAATCACTCAACTACGGGTTGGCCTCTTAGGCCGTGTGCACTCGCTAATTCCGTTGTTTTCTCTACGTTTTCAGCCTGCGCATGCACGCGTGCACGTGTGTTTAAGGGGGTAGACAACAACTTATTATTTTCTGGAAACAGATCTTGAAGCTCGAGGCCGAGTGCTTGCGTGACGGCGGCGACGTCACACCCGGCGTGACACTTCAGCACAATGCCCTTGTCACCGTCGGCGATGCTGAGGCTAGCGTTGCGATCCCGGTGAGCTGGACACTTTGCAGACCAGCCATTGCCGCTGCGCTTCACGCCCTCGAGGCGAGTTAAAAGCTCTTCAATTTGCATTGCTGTTACTCAAAAAAGGCGGCGGCGCCGAAGCACCGCCACCCTAAGTTGCTATACCAGTACCGAATCGCCGACGAACTCCTCGCCGAACGATGCACCACTTACGAGATCGGCCTCGTCCTGCCAGCCGACAATTTTGAAGTGAGGCTTGTAGACCTTGCCGAACTTCCGATGCTCGTAGCTGGACACGCCGAGATCGATGATCGGGATACCGGATTTGCCGGCATTTCGCCGCCAACCGAACTTCTTAAGAAGATCGCCGATTGCGCCGAGGCCACCTAAGGACGTAGGCCGGTAAGCGAACTCCTCACCGCTCTCGATTGATCGCAGCTGGATCGACGCAGTCTCGGTCCAACCATCGCTGTCCTGGTAAGGGCCATGATCCTCAAGATTGCTCTCTTCGATCTTTTGGCCGGCACCCACCAAAGCCATCTGCTCATCGACGACTTCGCCATCGACAAAACAAACCCAGCCACGCTGGGCACCCTTAACGTCGGCTGCAAACCGCTTCTCCGTCATTGGCTCGGCTTCAACACCGGTTACCCACTCGCCGTTTTTTGACAGTTTGATGATGGTTAGCGTTGAGCCGCCCATCTCGGAGCCTGCCGCCACAAAAGCATCTGCAGTGGCCGCGGCAGCCGGTAGGTTTTCGTTGTTAGTGGTAGTTAAGTCGCTCATAAGTATCTCCTGTATTTGAGCGTTGATCCTTGAATGTTCGCTTTAATGTCGCGATCTCAGGGCGGATCGCGGGTGCGTGGCGGTGTTGAATGCCACCAGCGCAACGAAGCCGTGACAAACGCGTTCACGCTGCCACCTTCACTTCGGCTTCCACCCAATCGGTGAACGCCTGCATGAACTCGAGATGCAGTCGGCTTGCGCGCTTGGCCGCAACCAAGTTGTCGGGATCTTCGAGGCTTGCTTGCTTTGCCCGGACAAAAGTGTCCCAGGCACGCTCAGCCGCTAGTTGGCAATTAATTACTGGTGATATACAATTCATGACGGAGCCCAACTCCAATTCTCTGTTTCAAGATTCCGAAAGGTCCGCCCTCAGCAAGCGGGCCTTTCTCTTTTCGGGTTGATGTGGTGGTGGCCATTACGCGACCGGGGTAACGGCCCAGAAGATCCAGCCGACAACCATGATGGCGACGACTGCGGCGCGAGCCGCTTGATACTCAGCAGTTGAGCTGAATACCCGGCTTTCGAGCCAGTTCACTACATCGCAGCGACGATAGAAAACGCGACCCCCGATCTTTACGAACGGAGGCCCCTCGCCCTCGGCGCGGTCACGCTCCATCGATCGCGGCGAGCGCTTGATGGCCTTGGCGGTCTCCCCAGGCGTCCACAGCTCCATTGGGTCGATTTGGGTGATATCATTCGACACGCTCGAAACTCCTTCGCTTTGTTTGCGGGTGCTGCGGCACTCGAAACAATCCGCAGCGGCTTCAGGCGTGTTTTCGCGTGTTTGCGCGCGCTGCACCAAGGAGCAAACCGAACAAAATTTCTGCGTTTTGCACCTAACGAAAATGTGCAGATCCGGCCCTAGCTAGGTAGGGACGAGTCACTCCATTTAGGTGTCGAAATCAGCGCTAGTGGTTGCCAATTGGTTGCCAATAGAAAAGGGCCTCAGACCAGAAGCCTAAGACCCGCATAAAATATGGTGCCGGCTGGAGGACTTGAACCCCCGACCTATTGATTACAAATCAATTGCTCTACCAACTGAGCTAAGCCGGCCCATGTGCGTTCTTGCTGACGCGGCCCGCGCTTGATCCCACAAAATGCGGTGACGTGCTACTCTATTATATATGAGTGAAGCTGCCGCCACGCCTGCCGACTACGAGCGCATCCAGGTGCGCCGGCTGAGTGGTGCGCTCGGGGCTGAAGTCACCGGTGTTGATCTCGCTCACGCAGCCACAGATGACGCTTTGTTTGCCGAAGTCCACCGGGCGTTTTTGGAAAACCTGGTTGTCGTATTTCCGGATCAAACCATCACCCCGATTGAACATGTCGCGTTCACCGAGCGCTTTGGCAAAGTGATTGGTCACCCGCTGAAAAGCAGGCGCCACCTCGAAGAAGCACCCGCGGTCCATGTGTTGGAAAACTACGCCAATCATCGCGGCGGACGTAACGACTGGTGGCACTCGGACATTTCGTTCGGCGAAGTACCGCCGATGGCCTCGGTGCTGTATGGCCTCGAAGTGCCCGAGGGCTATGGCGACACCATGTTTTGCAACATGTACGCGGCCTGGGAGGACCTTTCGCCGGGCTTGCGGGCGACGCTGGGTGAATTATCGGCGCTGCATTCGGCTGAGACGCTGGCAGCGCGCAATGCCGGCGACGAAAACAACGAACAGGGCATCAGTCATTTGCCGCCACCGGTCGCGCATCCGGTGGCGCGAACCCACCCCGAGACTGGCCGCAAAGCGCTCTACGTCAACGAATACTTCACCAAGCGCTTTGCCGATATGAGCGAGGCGGAAAGCCAACCGCTGCTGGAGTTCCTGCTGGCGCACGCGACGCGGCCGGAGAATGTCTACCGTCATCGCTGGCGTCAGCGCGACGTGCTGATGTGGGACAATCGCTGCACCATGCACTACGGGGTTCTCGACTATGACGAGAACCAGCGCCGGATCATGCATCGGACAACCGCGCAGGGCGATCGGCCGCGCTAAACGTCAGCCGGTTCTCTATCGACAACACAAAAGGGGAGGGGCGGTCGATGCCAGCCTATCTCATCTCGCATGTCGGCGAGATCGCCGATCAAACCGGTTACGACGCCTATGTGGTTGCCGCGAACGCCTTGGTCAGCAAATTCTCGGGCCGTTTGCTGGCCCGCGGCGATGGCGCCGAGATTCTCGAAGGCAGCTTCGAGGTTCATCACATCGTCGTATTCGAGTTTCCAGCAATGGCCGATATCCATTCGTTGTGGAATTCGCCGGAATATCAGGCCGCCAAGCAATTGCGCGCGGGCATCGCGCCGACCAACGCAATCGCGCTCCCGGGCGTGTGAAAACGGAATCAGTCGAGAGCGCAGATCTTGGCCATTACAAGCAGTTCAACGAGCGACGACGCGGCCATTTTCTGAAATACCTGCATACATTGGGATGGCGCTGACACTCGAACGCCAAGTCGGTTACACCAAGCCGACGCGAGATTCCCTCGCCACCATGTCCTTCTGCCAGCAGCGCAAAGACATCATGCTCTGCGGAGGTGAGATTGCAAAAGCGCAGGTAGATGTCGACGTCGGCTTCATGACGATGCGCACGGCCGGGCCTGTCGCGCACCTCTTGATGCGATCGAGTGGCAGGAGAAGCGGCTGCCAACCTATCGTTGGCGAACGTCACGTCAGTTGCAGATTTAACGGAAACGGTGATTGTTTCCGAATTCCTCTCGGGCAGAAATTCCGGTCGTTCCGGCAGCGTCATGCTTCCCTCCGAGCGACGACAGGCGAACGGTTTCTGCGGCAATCACTTCGCGCATCCAGTTGCGCGTCCACTGCGTCACAATCCCCGTTCGATGCGACGCAGGACTAACGCCAGGAAGACGTTGACTATTCCCAGCGCGGTGAGCAGCCAAACGCCGTGCTGCCAGCCACCGAAGCCGATCACCGCGGCGGCCAAGGCCGGCGGGCCGATCAGAAAACCAAATTGACTCCCCTGTAGGAGAACGCCGGCGACGATGCCAATGTCGCGTGGAGTCGGCGCATGCAGGGGGATCGCCGACATGCTGGCACCTGGCACGATACCCGACGAGAAGGCGAAGATGAGCGCCAGGAACAGCCGTATGCCATCAGGCGTGGTCGGCTCAAAGATCAACAGCGGTAGCAGCCCGACCGCTAGATTGCCGACCACCAGCACCCGCCAGCGTGGCAGGTTGCGTTGGATCAGCCAGCCGCCGGCGACATTGCCAAAGCCCATCAAAGAAAAAACCAATGCGGTCAACAACGCAGCCGTGGTGGTCGAGCGACCGAGCGCCTCGACCAAGAAGGTCGGCAGCCAGGTGATAACCGACAGGATATTGGCGCCTGCGATCGCCAACGATGCACCCAGCACCCAAGCACCCGGCCGCGCGATGGCTTTGAGGATATCTCGCGCCGGACGCGGCACCGCGGGGCGGCTGAGTGGCCCTGAATGGCGTGACGTTGCCACCCCAAAAACCACGGCGACCAAGGCGATTACCACAACATTGGCGCTCCATAGCCCGCGCCAGTCATCATTGGCCAAGAACAACGCCGATAGCGCGATCATCAGGCTGATGCCGACCGGATAATACCCGCTCCAGGCGCCGAGCGCCGTGCGGGTGTGGCGCTGGGCGGTTACCGCGGTGATCAGCGGTGCGCCGCCGACCACGATCGTGACATAACCCATTCCCTCGAGCGCGCGTGATGCCAGCAGAAGCACGACGCCGCTGGCGCTCGCACCGATCGCGCTGCCAATGGCCAGGCAGGTGAGGCCAAAGAACACCATCGCCCGACCGCCGGTACGCTCGGTGATAACACCGAAGGCGATCCCCGACACCGCGCCAACCAGCGTAATCATCGACGTCACCCAGCCGGCGGTGACCAGACTAAGGTCGAGTTCGGCCCGAATGATCGGCAGCGCCGGCGGCACTTTGCCGACCTGCATCGCAGCGACGATGCCGGTCAGGGTGGTGGCGACGACAATCAGCCATTGCGTCTGTTGCGGCCCGTGGGCCGCACCGGTCGAGGACGGGGTCATCGTTACGGGTACGAAATGCGGCTCAACGGTGCGATCGTGTCAACTCGTAAAGCGCGATTGCCGCAGCATTCGACACGTTGAGGCTGGGCATCGCCGTCGTGTCGGGCGGCGCTGATCCAAGGCGCATCATCTGGTCGGTTCGTTGCATCGTTAACGTCCGCATGCCCCGGCCTTCTGCGCCCAGCACAATAACCATGTCGTCATTGCCGCCACCGCCAACCCCGATCGAGCTCAGTGCCTGGTCGCCGCTGGCGTCCAGTCCGATCCGCCAATAGCCGATCTCACCCAGTAAAACCAGGGCGCGGGCGAGATTGGTGACCCGAAGATAGGGCACCAGATCGAGGGCGCCCGAGGCCGCTTTCGCGAGAGCACCGGTCTCGCCCGGTGCATGACGCTCGGTCGCGACAACGGCGCGGGCCCCGAAGGCCGCCGCTGACCGCAGCACCGCGCCGATATTGTGGGGGTCGGTAACCTGGTCGAGCAACACCACGATATTGGGAAGCCTGCGCTCGGCATGGAGCGCGACGGCCTCGTCGAACCGCCGGCCGGCCAAAGGCCACGCTTCCAGGGCCAAACCCTGGTGAACCGCGCCGCGCGGCAGCAATCGGCCCACTGCCTCTCGATCGGCAATTTCCGCCTGCCCGACCGCCGCATCGCCAACTTTCTTGCGCAGCGCTTCGATGGCTTCCTCGACGCCCATTAATCGCCGGGTGCGGCGCGCCGGATTGGCTAACGCGGCGGCCACCGCATGATGGCCGAATAACCAATACGCACCACTCGCGACGGTTGGGTTTCGGGTCCTTGAATCGCGGCCGGACCGAGCCCGATTGGGCCTCGATTTGGCGTGTCTACGTGGCTTGCCATCTTGCATGTTAAGTAATATTATTACGTCGCGCTAAAGAGCGCATCATCGGTGGATCGGGGTTCCGGCGCGAGGGCTTTCCGAAGCGTCGCTTTTTGCGTTGACAACATGGCGAATCTCCATATTGCGGCGCATTGCCGCACCTGCGGGACTTTTTGTCTCGGGGGAGGGGTGGCCGAGTGGTTAAAGGCAGCAGACTGTAAATCTGCCGACGAATGTCTACGTAGGTTCGAATCCTACCCCCTCCACCACGACCTCTCCGGCGACGGGGAATGATTGAGGCTAGACGACATGGTTCTGGTTTGGCTCCGCGGGTGTAGCTCAATGGTAGAGCCCCAGCCTTCCAAGCTGGTTACGTGGGTTCGATCCCCATCACCCGCTCCACACCGGATTGGGCGATTTGGGTCGAACATCTAAGGACTGAAGATCTCGGAATCGTATAGAGCGACGCGAACAGCTAGACCGATTTGTGCATCAGCGTAAGAAGCGCGTGGGAAACGACAGATGGCGAAAGAGAAATTTGAACGCACGAAGCCGCACTGCAATGTTGGGACGATTGGTCATGTTGATCATGGCAAGACGACGCTAACGGCAGCGATTACGAAGGTATTGGCGGAAAGCGGCGGTGCCGAGTTCACGGCGTATGACGAGATTGACAAGGCGCCTGAAGAACGTGCCCGCGGGATTACGATCGCGACGGCGCATGTTGAGTATGAGACGGAGAACCGTCACTACGCGCACGTCGATTGCCCGGGTCACGCCGATTATGTGAAGAACATGATTACGGGTGCGGCGCAGATGGATGGCGCGGTGCTGGTTGTCTCGGCTGCTGATGGCCCGATGCCGCAGACGCGCGAGCACATATTGCTGGCGCGCCAGGTTGGTGTTCCGGCGCTGATTGTGTACCTGAACAAGGTCGACCAGGTTGACGACGAGGAACTGCTGGAATTGGTTGAGCTTGAGGTTCGTGAACTGTTGTCGATTTACGAGTTTCCGGGCGACGATATCCCGGTGATACGCGGTTCAGCGCTGAAGGCGCTTGAGGGCGAGGAGAGCGAGGCCGGCAGGCAGTCGATTGCGGCGTTGATGGAGGCGGTTGACAACTACATCCCGCAGCCTGAGCGTCCCAAGGATCGTCCGTTTTTGATGCCGATTGAGGACGTGTTCTCGATTTCGGGCCGGGGCACGGTTGTGACGGGCCGGGTTGAGCGCGGGATTGTGCATGTTGGTGACGAAATAGAGATTGTTGGTATCAAGGAGACGTCGAAGACGACGTGCACGGGCGTTGAGATGTTCCGTAAGCTGCTGGATCAGGGCGAGGCGGGCGACAATGTTGGTTGCTTGCTGCGCGGGGTCGGGCGTGAAGAGGTTGAGCGCGGTCAGGTATTGGCAGCGCCGGGCTCGATTACGCCGCACACGAAGTTCAAGGCTGAGGCTTACATTCTGACCAAGGACGAGGGCGGGCGTCACACGCCGTTTTTCTCGAACTACCGTCCGCAGTTTTACTTTCGGACGACGGATGTAACGGGCCAGGTTGTGTTGCCGGAAGGCACTGAGATGGTGATGCCGGGCGACAACATATCGATGGAGATACAGCTGATATCGCCGATTGCGATGGATGAGGGATTGCGTTTTGCCATCCGCGAGGGCGGTCGCACCGTTGGTGCCGGCGTCGTCGCGTCAATCATCGAATAATCACGCCGGTCGCGATCGCTGTCGGTTAGGTGGAGGAGCGTAGCTCAACTGGTAGAGCACCGGTCTCCAAAACCGGGGGTTGGGGGTTCGATCCCCTCCGCTCCTGCCAACCGAGTAGGCACCGTCGCGAAGTTTGGAAAGTAAGAAAAGTGGTGAACGGGTTTAGGCGTAGCAATTTTAAACGTGGCCAATTTGGGCGTGGTCAATTTAGGCGTGGTAATGGCTAAAACCAATCCGACCGAATTTGTCCGTCAGGTGCGGCAGGAAACCTCGAAGGTAACCTGGCCGACCCGTAAGGAAACCGCGCAGGCCACCGTGATGGTCGTGATCATGTCGATTCTCGCTGCAATTTTCCTGTTTCTGGTGGATCAGGTGTTTTCGTTCGGCATCCGAACTCTGCTCGGACTGGGAGGCTGATCGATGGCTCTGCGGTGGTACATCGTTCATGTCTATTCCGGCTTCGAAAAGAAGGTCGCGCAATCGATCAAGGAACAAGCCGATGCCAAAGGAATGGCAGACCTGGTGCTGGACGTCATGGTCCCGGTTGAAGAGGTTGTCGAGGTCCGACGCGGTCAGAAGGTCAGTGCCGAACGTAAGTTTTTCCCGGGCTATGTCTTGGCCCATCTTGAACTCGATGAGAGCGTCTACCACCTCATAAAGAATACGCCTAAGGTCACCGGCTTCCTTGGGACCGGCAATAAACCCTCACCGATCAGCGACGCCGAAGCAGATCGCATCGTCAAGCAGGTGCAGGAGGGCGTTGAGCGGCCCAAGCCATCGATCACGTTCGAGATTGGCGAGCAGGTTCGCGTTTGCGACGGCCCGTTCACCTCGTTTAACGGCTTTGTCGAGGAAATCGATGAAGAACGCTCGCGAGTGAAGGTGGCAGTATCAATTTTCGGGCGCCCGACGCCCGTCGAGTTGGAGTACACCCAGGTTGAGAAAGCCTAGACGTATCCCTGAACATAAAGATAGTGACCTAACAAACAGACCGAGCGCGAGTTATGGCAAAGAAAATTGATGGCTACATAAAGCTGCAGGTGCCGGCGGGGCAGGCCAATCCTTCGCCGCCGATCGGGCCGGCGCTGGGCCAGCGCGGCGTTAACATCATGGAGTTTTGCAAGGTCTTCAACGCCCAGACCCAGGGACTCGAGCCGGGGATTCCGATCCCCACCACCATCGAAGTCTACGTCGACAAATCGTTTTCGTTCATCACCAAGACACCGCCGGCATCGTTCTATCTCAAACGGGCGGCCAAGGTTGAAAAGGCGTCGGCCGAGGCGGGACGGGAAATTGTCGGTGCGGTCACGATGAGGCAGGTGCGCGAGATCGCCGAGCTCAAGCTGGTCGATCTCAATACCGATGATATCGATGCGGCTTGTCAGATGATCGCGGGATCGGCGCGGTCGATGGGCCTTGAGGTCAGGGAGTAGAAAGCATGGCACGCGACGGCAAACGCATGCGCGAATCAAGCAGCAAATTGGACCGCGAGCGGCACTATGCGGCGCCGGAGGCGGTTAAACTTCTCAAAGGCGCGGCAAAAACGAAGTTCGACGAAACCGTGGAGGTGGCGATTAATCTCGGCGTCGATCCGCGCCACGCCGATCAAATGGTACGCGGTGTTGTAAATCTGCCGAATGGAACCGGGAAATCGATTCGTGTTGCGGTATTCGCCAAAGACGACAAAGCCGACGAGGCCAAGGCGGCTGGCGCCGACGTGGTCGGGGGCGATGATCTGGCGCAGCAGATTCAAGGCGGCAAGATAGATTTCGACCGGTGCATTGCCACCCCTGACATGATGGCGGTGGTGGGCAAGCTGGGGAAAATTCTCGGTCCCCGCGGTTTGATGCCCAACCCCAAGGTAGGAACGGTGACACAGGATGTCGCACAAGCCGTGCAGGATGCCAAGGGTGGACAAGTCGAGTTTCGAGTCGAAAAAGCCGGGCTCATACATGCCGGAATCGGTAAAGCCAGTTTCAGCGAGACCCAAATCCTTGAAAATTTGACGGCCTTTGTCGACGCGATCGTTCGCGCCAAACCAAGCGGTGCGAAGGGAATCTATCTACGGAAAATTGCGGTCTCTTCGACGATGGGGCCAGGTGTAAAAATCGATCCGAGCAGCATTGCTGCGGTGCCAACGCAGCCATGAGCCGCGGCGACTGCGGCAAGTATGGGAAATGAGTTTGAGGTATTGGAATTGAGTCAGTCTAGGAGCGTATCGGGTGCGACGGCGCCGCTGCTCAACGAAGTCTACCGCTCTACGGGGCGGTGGTCCGGAGTCGTTACGACTCCGAACCTGTCCGAGACTGCAGGTTTCACGGCACTTGGCCGTGATTTAATGGTGGTTCGCCGCCTGCATAGACAGTGGCGAAGACGCGGAGCTGAGTTCGCACCGCGTCGCGAACCTCTGGGACAGGAGGGCAAGGCTGTCGGAGCAGCCTGGTCCAATCGTGACTGCGCCGGTCAATGGTGCGGTCGAGGACGGAGCACACGGTCTCAAGGGGCGGAGCTGGTCAAGTGAACAGAACCGAAAAGCAAGACATCGTTACCGATCTCAACGCAACCTTTGCCGATGCGGCGTCGGTGATTGTGACGAAATATCGCGGCATCGATGTTTCGGAGATGGACGAGCTCAGAGGCGTTATGCGCGAAAGTGGCGCGCGCTTCCGAGTGACCAAAAACCGCCTGGCCAAGCGGGCAATCGAGGGCACACCGTATAGCGGTCTGAGTGACATGTTCACCGGTCCTACGGCGATCGCTTATTCGGACGATCCGGTTGCCGCCGCTAAAGCCACCGTCGCCTATGCCAAGAAAAACGACAAGCTCATCGTCGTTGGTGGTGCCATGGGCGACAACCTGCTCGATGAAGCCGGGGTCAAGACGATTGCCGCCTTGCCCTCGCTTGACGAACTACGCGCCAAGCTTATCGCCCTGCTCACCACGCCGGCGACGCAGATTGCCGCAGTTCTGCAGGCGCCGGCCGGGCAATTGGCGCGCGTCCTCGCCGCTCAGGGCTCGAAAGAGGCCGAAGCAGCTACCACAGCTGAATCAGACTGACGAAGTTACGAACCCGCAATAAAGGTTCAACCAAGGAGACAACAAATGGCCGATCTACAAAAAATTGTCGATGATCTTTCCGAGCTCTCGGTGATGGAAGCTGCCGAACTCTCGAAATTGCTGGAAGAAAAGTGGGGCGTTTCGGCTGCGGCACCCGTCGCGGTGGCGGCGGCTCCGGCCGAAGCAGTGGTTGCGGAGGAGCAGACTGACTTTACCGTCGTCCTCTCCAGCTTTGGCGAAAAGAAGATCAATGTGATCAAAGAAGTGCGCGCGATTACCGGGCTCGGTCTAAAAGAAGCTAAAGACCTGGTCGAAGGCGTGCCGGCCGATGTCAAGGAAGGCGTGCAGAAAGACGAAGCGGACAAGCTCAAGGAGCAGCTCGAATCAGCGGGCGCAACGGTTGAAATCAAGTAACCGGTTTACCGACATTGTCGGGCACACCGCGCCGCACTCCCCTGGGATGCGGCAATCGGGCCGGTGTGTCCGTAGCGACGTGAATAGCTTCGCCGGCGCAACGGTGCGAGCGCGCGAATCGCGCGCAACGGCACCAGATCGAGGATAATGGATGACCCTTTCCTATACCGCTCGCAAACCCATTCGACGCGATTTCGGCACGTTCCAAGAAGCCGTGGAAATGCCGAATTTGATCGAGATTCAAAAACGCTCCTACGATGCGTTTTTACATTTTGGCGTGCCTGCAGAGCGGCGTGAAAATGATGGTTTACAGGGCGTGTTCACGTCCGTGTTCCCGATCTCCGATTTCTCGGAAACCGCCTCGCTCGAGTTCGTCAAATTCGAGTTGGAAGATCCCAAATATGATGTCGAAGAATGCCGCCAGCGGGGCATGACATATGCCGCGCCGCTCAAGGCCACGCTTCGTCTCATCGTGTTTGAAATTGATGACGAAACCCAGGCCAAGTCCGTGCTCGATATTAAAGAGCAAGATGTATACATGGGCGACATGCCTTTGATGACCCAGAACGGTACGTTCATCGTTAACGGTACCGAACGTGTCATCGTCAGCCAGATGCACCGCTCACCCGGTGTGTTCTTCGATCATGACAAAGGCAAGACCCATTCGTCGGGCAAGTTCCTGTTTGCCGCACGGATCATCCCGTATCGCGGATCGTGGCTGGACTTCGAGTTTGATGCCAAAGACATCGTCTACGTGCGCATCGACCGTCGCCGCAAGTTGCCGGTCAGTACGTTGATGTTTGCACTCGGCATGGAAGCCGAGGAGATACTCGAATATTTCTACAAAACCGTTCCGTTTAAGCGCGATAAAAAGGGCTGGCGTACCAAGTACATGCCCGATCGCATGCGCGGCCTCAAAATCACCCACGATTTGATCAATGCGAAGACCGGAAAGGTGGCCGCAGAAGCTGGAACCAAGCTGACACCGCCTTTGGCGCGCAAGATCGAGAACCAGGGTCTAAAAGAGTTGCTGGTTACGCCTGAAGAGATGATCGGGCGCTACTCGGCCTACGACATCGTTAATGATGAAACCGGCGAGATCTACCTCGAAGCGGGCGAGGAGATCACCGAGGAACATTTGGAAACCTTGGAAGCGGTGAAGGTGTCCGAGGTCCAGACGCTGGATATCGATCACGTCACAATCGGGTCGTACATCCGCAACACGATGGCGGCTGATAAGAATGCCGAGCGGGTTCGGGCCTTGTTTGAAATTTACCGGGTGATGCGGCCAGGTGAGCCGCCGACCGAGGAAGCCGCCGAGACACTATTCAACGGGCTGTTCTTCGATTCCGAGCGCTACGACCTCTCGGCCGTGGGTCGGGTTAAGCTCAATGCCCGCCTCAATATCGAAACCGACGATACGCTTCGCACGCTGCGAAAAGACGACATTCTCGCTGTTATCAAGACGTTGGTGGACCTCAAGGATGGCCGCGGCGAAATTGACGACATCGATCATCTCGGCAATCGCCGGGTTCGGTCGGTCGGAGAACTCCTGGAAAACCAGTACCGAATTGGCCTCCTGCGTATGGAGCGGGCGATTCGCGAGCGCATGAGTTCGGTCGATATCGATACCGTCATGCCGCACGATCTGATTAATGCCAAACCGGCAGCCGCGGCGGTTCGTGAGTTCTTTGGGTCGAGCCAGCTCAGCCAGTTCATGGATCAGACCAATCCGCTGTCCGAAATTACCCATAAGCGACGCCTGTCGGCGCTCGGCCCAGGTGGGCTGACGCGGGAGCGCGCGGGTTTCGAAGTGCGCGATGTGCATCCAACTCATTATGGGCGGATCTGCCCCATTGAGACGCCTGAAGGCCCGAATATTGGCCTTATCAATAGCCTCGCGACTTATGCACGGGTCAACAAATACGGTTTCATTGAAAGTCCTTATCGCGAGGTCAAAAGCAACCGCGTGAGCGACGACGTCGTCTATCTGTCGGCGATGGAAGAGGGTAAATACACGATTGCTCAGGCCAACGCGGAAGTAGACGCGCGCGGCCGATTCACCGCCGACTTGGTGAGCTGCCGTCGTGGCGGCGAGTTCATCATGACGCGTCCCGATCAGATCGATTATGTCGATGTTTCGCCCAAACAGTTGGTGTCGGTGGCCGCGTCACTCATCCCATTCCTCGAGAACGACGACGCCAACCGAGCCCTGATGGGGTCGAACATGCAGCGCCAGGCGGTGCCGTTGATTCAGAGCGAAGCACCGTTGGTCGGAACCGGGATCGAGGAGGTCGTCGCCCGCGATTCAGGCGTCACGATCGTCGCGCGGCGGAGTGGCATTGTCGACCAGGTGGACGCTCGCCGCGTCGTCATTCGTGCGAACGAGGAAGCCGACACGTCGAATTCGGGTGTCGATATTTACAATCTCTTGAAGTTTCAGCGCTCTAACCAAAATACCTGCATCAACCAACGTCCGCTGGTTCGCGCCGGTGATCGCGTCAAGAGAGGCGATATCATCGCCGATGGACCGTCCACCGATATGGGTGAACTCGCACTAGGCCGAAACGTGCTGGTCGCGTTCATGCCTTGGGGCGGTTACAACTTTGAAGATTCGATCCTGATCTCGGAGCGCATGGCGCGCGACGATGTCTTCACCTCGATCCACATCGAGGAGTTCGAAGTCATGGCTCGCGACACCAAGTTGGGGCCGGAGGAAATCACACGCGACATCCCGAATGTCGGCGAGGAAGCTCTTAAGAATCTTGACGAAGCCGGCATCGTCTACGTTGGCGCCGAGGGCGGTGCTAGCGACATCCTGGTCGGTAAGGTGACGCCGAAAGGCGAATCGCCCGTCACGCCTGAAGAGAAGCTGTTGCGTGCGATCTTCGGTGAGAAAGCGTCTGATGTGCGCGATACATCCTTAAAGGTGCCGCCGAGCGTTTCGGGTACGGTGGTCGAAGTGCGAGTGTTCTCGCGGCGTGGCGTCGACAAGGACGAACGTGCGTTGGCGATCGAACGCGAGGAAATTGAGCGTCTTGCCAAGGATCGCGACGACGAGAGATTTATTCTTGAGCGCAATACCTACGACCGCCTCAGGAAACGGTTGGTTGGCAACACGGCGGCCAGCGGCCCCAAAGGCATGGCTACCGGCAAGATCACCGACGTCATACTCGATGAATGGACGCACGGCCAGTGGTGGCAAATCGGCATCAAGGAGGCCAGGGCAATGGCCGACATCGAACAGCTCAAGAAGCAGTTCGACCTGGCCACCGGCAGTCTCGAAAGCCGATTCGAAGACAAGGTCGAAAAGTTGCAACGCGGCGACGAGTTGCCCCCCGGCGTAATGAAGATGGTCAAGGTCTTTGTCGCCGTGAAGCGGAAGTTGCAGCCGGGCGACAAAATGGCCGGGCGCCATGGCAACAAAGGTGTGATCTCGAAAATCGTGCCGATGGAGGATATGCCGTATCTCGATGACGGCACCCCGGTCGATGTCGTTCTCAATCCGCTCGGTGTGCCCTCGCGAATGAATGTGGGTCAGATTTTGGAAACCCATCTGGGTTGGGCATCACGTGGAATCGGCCGCAAGATTGGCGATATTGTCGATAAGATTCAGCGTGGCAGCAAAACCGATGATCTACGACGCACGCTGAAAACGGTCTACGACAAACGGCAATATGATGAAGAGATTGCCGAGCTTAGCGATAGTGATGTGTCCGAACTCGGCGATGTGTTGCGCGATGGTGTACCGTTCGCCACGCCGGTTTTCGAGGGTGCCAAAGAAGACGACATTGTCGACATGCTCGACAAGGCCGGTCTCGACGCGTCGGGACAAGTGACGCTGCACGATGGACGTTCGGGCGACGAATTCGAGCGTAAAGTCACCGTCGGCTACATCTACATGCTCAAGTTGCACCACCTCGTGGATGACAAGATTCATGCTCGTGCGATCGGCCCATACAGCCTTGTCACCCAGCAGCCCTTGGGCGGCAAAGCACAGTTCGGCGGCCAGCGGTTTGGTGAGATGGAAGTGTGGGCTCTTCAAGCCTATGGCGCTGCCTATACGCTGCAGGAGATGTTGACAGTGAAGTCCGATGATGTCGCCGGGCGTACCAAAGTCTATGAGGCAATCGTTCGCGGCGATGACACGTTCGAAGCCGGCATACCCGAATCCTTCAACGTTTTGGTGAAAGAATTGCGCTCGCTTTGCCTCAACGTTGAGTTGTCGCAGCACAATTACTGAGTGGTGCGCCCGACCGCACGAGCGGAACTGAGATTGCTAAGAGTTACTTCTTAAGCGTTATCGCGAAAACCTCGCGACAAGGAGAAAGAACATGAACGAGTTGATGCGTGTCTTCGGCCAAACCGGTACGCAGAGCTTCGATCAGATCAAGATTTCAATCGCCAGCCCCGAGCGCATTCGTTCGTGGTCGTTTGGCGAGATCAAGAAGCCGGAGACCATCAACTACCGTACTTTCAAACCCGAGCGTGACGGTCTGTTCTGCGCTCGGATTTTCGGGCCGATCAAGGACTATGAGTGCTTATGTGGCAAATATAAGCGCATGAAGTATCGCGGCATCGTCTGCGAAAAATGCGGTGTTGAGGTTACGCTCTCCAAAGTTCGGCGCGAACGCATGGGCCATATCGAACTGGCCGCGCCGGTCGCACATATCTGGTTTCTGAAGTCTTTGCCCTCCCGCATTGGCTTGATCCTCGACATGACCCTTAAGGATCTCGAGCGGGTCCTCTATTTCGAGAACTTTATCGTTGTTGAGCCCGGCCTGACCCCGCTCAAGCAGCGCCAACTCTTAACCGAAGATATGTATCTGCAGGCGCAAGAGGAATATGGCATCGACTCCTTCACGGCTGGTATCGGTGCTGAAGCGGTACGCCAATTGTTGATGGAGGTCGATCTCGAGGCGGAGCGCGAACGCTTGCGGATCGCGCTTAAGGAGACGACCTCGGTCGCCGAGCCGAAGAAAATTGCCAAGCGCCTAAAGCTGGTTGAAGCCTTTATCGAATCAGGGAACCGCCCCGAATGGATGATCCTGACGGTTGTGCCGGTGATCCCACCGGATCTGCGGCCGCTGGTACCGCTCGATGGCGGACGATTTGCGACCTCCGATCTCAACGACCTCTATCGTCGGGTCATCAACCGCAACAATCGTCTCAAGCGCCTGATCGAACTGCGTGCGCCCGACATAATCGTGCGAAACGAAAAGCGCATGCTGCAGGAAGCTGTTGACGCGTTGTTCGACAATGGCCGGCGTGGCCGCGTGATTACTGGCGCCAACAAACGGCCGCTGAAATCGCTATCCGACATGCTCAAAGGCAAGCAAGGTCGGTTCCGCCAAAACCTGCTCGGCAAGCGCGTCGATTACTCGGGTCGGTCGGTAATCGTTGTCGGCCCCGAACTCAAGCTGCACCAGTGCGGGTTGCCAAAGAAAATGGCACTCGAGCTCTTCAAGCCGTTCGTCTACTCGAAGCTCGAACTCAAGGGTATGGCAGCGACCGTAAAGATGGCCAAAAAGATGGTCGAGAAGGAGCGGTCAGAAGTTTGGGACATTCTCGAAGAGGTGATTCGCGAGCACCCGGTATTGCTCAACCGGGCACCGACACTCCACCGTTTGGGTATCCAGGCGTTTGAGCCAGTCCTCATTGAGGGTAAAGCAATCCAACTCCATCCGTTGGTTTGTGCAGCGTTCAACGCTGATTTCGATGGCGATCAGATGGCTGTTCACGTCCCACTAAGCCTCGAAGCTCAGCTCGAAGCGCGGGTCTTGATGATGTCCACCAACAACATCCTCAGCCCAGCCAACGGCAAACCTATCATCGTGCCCTCGCAGGACATCGTCTTGGGGCTCTACTACATGACCGTAGAGCGGCCCGGCCAACTCGGCGAAGGCATGGCCTTCAAGGATGTCGCCGAAATCCAACATGCGCTCGACAGTGGATCTGTCAACCTGCATTCGCGGATCCATGGACGCTACATAACAGTTGATGCTGAGGGAAATGAGATCGTTCAACGCGTCGAGTCGACGCCCGGTCGAATGATCCTCGGAGAGCTGTTACCGAAACGTCCGGAAACACCGTTCTCGCTGGTCAACAAACTGTTGACCAAGAAGGAAGTGACGCGGGTCGTCGATGAGGTCTATCGCCACTGCGGCCAAAAAGAGACTGTGCTGTTTGCCGATCGAATAATGGCCCTTGGCTTCAGATATTCGTGCGCTGCCGGCATTTCGTTCGGCAAGGACGATATGGTTGTCCCCCAATCCAAAGAGCGCCTGGTCAACGAAACCCGGGATTTAGTCAAGGAATACGAGCAGCAATATCTTGATGGCTTGATTACCCAGGGTGAGAAATACAACAAGGTGGTTGACGCTTGGTCGCAATGCACCGAGCGTGTCGCCGATGAGATGATGATTGGGATCGGCCACTCGACCGAAGACGGCGCGGTGGTCGAAACCTCGCTCAACTCAATCTTCATGATGGCCGATTCGGGTGCGCGGGGATCTGCAGCGCAAATGCGCCAGCTCGCAGGCATGCGCGGTCTGATGGCGAAGCCATCGGGCGAAATCATCGAGACGCCGATTACCTCCAACTTCAAGGAGGGCCTCACTGTTCTCGAGTATTTCAACTCGACCCACGGTGCCCGCAAGGGACTCGCCGACACCGCCCTCAAAACCGCCAACTCGGGTTACCTGACGCGGCGGTTGGTTGATGTCGCTCAGGATTGCGTCATCATCGAATACGACTGTGGCACAACCCAGGGCATAACCTGCAAGGAAGTCATTGAGGGCGGCGACATCATCGTTCCTCTTTCGCAGCGAATTCTAGGTCGCACGGCCGCGGTCGATATCGTTGATCCGTTGAATGACGAAGTGCTCGTTAAAGGCGCGGTGACGATCGACGAGGTTGACTGCGAGCGGATCGAAACCGCGGGTCTCGATTCCGTATTGCTACGCTCAGTTCTGACGTGCGAGAGCGATGGCGGTGTTTGCGGTCAGTGCTACGGCCGTGATCTGGCCCGCGGAACACCGGTCAATATGGGCGAAGCGGTCGGTGTGATCGCGGCGCAGTCGATTGGCGAGCCCGGCACCCAGCTCACGATGCGCACGTTCCATATCGGTGGAACCGCCCAGTTTGCCGAAGCCGCGACGTTCGACGCAGCCTACGATTCGACAGTAAAAATTGAGCATCCGAACCTGGTGAAGGATTCGGAGGGCCGATTGGTCGTGATGGGCCGCAACCTCGAACTCGTCCTGGTCGATGACAATGGCCGCGAAAAGGCACGTCATCGTGTTCCTTACGGGTCGCGGCTCGCGGTCTCCGACGGCGATAAGGTGAAACAAGGCGACAGCCTTGCCGAGTGGGATGCGTTCACGATCCCGATCATCACCGAAAAAGAGGGCGTTGCGAACTACCGTGACCTGGTCGATGGGATCTCGATACGCGACATATTGGATGAAACCACCGGCATTTCGAACAAGGTCGTGGTTGACTGGCGCCAGCAGCCTAAGGGGGCCGACCTACGGCCACGCATCACATTGCGCGATGACGATGGCGAGGTGATCACGCTCGCGAACGGTAATGAAGCCCGTTACTTCCTGTCGGTCGAGGCCATCTTATCGGTTGAGGATGGCGCCCAAGTGCACGCTGGTGATGTGCTGGCCAGAATACCCCGGGAATCCACTAAAACGCGTGACATTACAGGTGGTTTGCCGCGGGTTGCGGAGCTGTTCGAAGCGCGACGCCCCAAGGATCACGCGATTATTAGCGAGTCCGACGGTCGCGTGGAGTTCGGCCGTGATTACAAAACCAAGCGGCGCATTGTCGTGCGCCCCTCGGAGGGTGAACCCGTCGAATATCTGGTGCCGAAAGGCAAGCACATATCGGTCCAGGAAGGCGATTTCATCCGCACGGGTGAACTTTTGCTCGATGGCAACCCGGTGCCGCACGACATTCTGCGCGTGCTTGGCGTCGAAGCCCTTGCGCATTATCTGGTAAGCGAGATCCAGGAGGTCTACCGGCTGCAGGGCGTCCACATCGATGACAAGCACATCGAAGTGATCATCCGCCAGATGCTGCAAAAAGCAGAGATCGACAAACCTGGCGATACGCCATACCTCAGCGGCGAACACGTCGATGCCGTCGAACTGAAAGGGGTTAACGCCAAACTAGCGGAAGAGGGCGGTGAACAGGCAACCTCGAATCCGGTTCTTCTCGGTATCACCAAGGCGTCGCTACAAACCGGGTCATTCATATCGGCAGCCTCGTTCCAGGAAACGACACGGGTGTTGACCGAAGCTTCGGTATCCGGACGTGTCGATCATCTCCAGGGTCTGAAGGAAAACGTTATTGTCGGGCGTTTGATCCCGGCCGGGACCGGCGCAGTGATGAACCGCATGAAGCAGGTCGCAACCGATCGCGATAAGGAAATAGCGGCGCAGATCGAGGCCAGCGTTGATGAGGCGTTGGTTGCTGAAGAAGCTGGCGCAGCCGCCGCAGCCGGAGAGAATCCCAGCGCCGCATAAGCGCAGCTCGCGCGAGAAATCTGGAAGCGCGCGCATGATTGCGCGCGCTTCTCCTTTTTTGGTGTAATAACAAGGGGTTGGCGTGCGCTGGGAGACAGTACGAGCGAACGTCGACATTTTTGCTTGTGAGGCCGCATCGAGTCTTCGAATGGCGCAGAAATTAGCGAAAAATCGGCCCTATTAACGCTTGACGCTACGAGACCGCGTAACTAGTATTCGGCGCTCCTCGGGGCGTTGGTTGTAGGTGGCATCCTAAACGCTGCGTCCGGCGACTAAGTGATTGGTTCACCGGTCTTGAGGACCCAGAAATGCAACTCGGCGGCGGGCAACGATATGCTCTCCGCCGAGTGCGCATTTGCGGAATTGTTGCGGGTAATGGTGAACCTAAATGCCGACGACCAATCAACTAATTCGTAAGCCGCGCGCGAAACCGATCTCGCGTAACAAAGTTCCTGCGCTGGAAGCCTGTCCGCAGAAACGTGGCGTGTGTACCCGCGTTTATACGACAACACCGAAGAAGCCGAACTCGGCGCTCCGCAAGGTCGCGCGGGTGCGTCTCACAAACGGTTTTGAGGTCACGAGCTACATTCCTGGCGAGGGGCATAATCTCCAGGAACACTCGGTTGTCTTGATTCGAGGCGGCCGCGTGAAGGATCTGCCGGGTGTGCGATATCATATCGTTCGCGGCATCCTTGACACACAAGGTGTGAGCGACCGGCGACAGCGCCGATCGAAATACGGCGCCAAACGGCCCAAATAGCCGGCTAGGAAACGGAAGCAATACGATGTCGCGTCGCCGCGCAGCCGAGAAGCGAGAGATATTGCCCGATCCCAAGTTTGGTGATCAGGTGGTAACGAAATTTATCAATTCGGTCATGCTTGACGGGAAAAAGTCGGTGGCCGAATTGATCGTATATGGCGCCTTCGATGTGATCCAGGGCCGCACCGGGCAAGAACCGTTGCGGCTTTTTCATGACGCGATGACGAATGTTCGCCCGACGGTGGAAGTGCGTTCGCGGCGTGTTGGCGGCGCGACCTATCAGGTTCCGATTGAGGTGCGCTCAGACCGCAGCCAGGCGTTAGCGATTCGATGGATTATCGCGGCAGCGCGCGCTCGCAACGAAAACACCATGCGTGAGCGGCTCTCCGGTGAGCTCATGGATGCGGCAAACAACCGCGGATCGGCCGTCAAGAAGCGCGAAGATACTCATCGGATGGCCGACGCCAATAAGGCGTTCTCCCATTACCGCTGGTAGCGGCTGGTTGATAGGTTATGGCCCGGATCACGCCTCTCGAGCGCTACCGCAATATTGGCATCATGGCGCATATCGATGCCGGCAAGACAACCACCACTGAGCGCATTCTCTACTACACCGGCCGTTCACATCGAATGGGTGAAGTCCATGACGGTGCGGCAACCATGGACTGGATGGAGCAGGAGCAAGAGCGCGGCATAACCATTACATCCGCCGCGACGACCTGCTTTTGGAACGATCACCGCATCAACATAATTGATACACCCGGTCACGTAGATTTTACGATCGAGGTTGAACGTAGTTTACGCGTTCTTGACGGGGCGGTTGCGGTTTTCGACAGCGTCGCTGGAGTTGAGCCGCAATCGGAAACGGTTTGGCGGCAAGCCGACAAATACGGCGTGCCGCGGATCTGCTTTGTCAACAAGATGGATCGCGTTGGCGCTGATTTCTTTCGCTGTGTCGATATGATTCGCGATCGTCTCGGGGCGACCCCTTTGGTGACGCAACTCCCGCTGGGTAGTGAGTCCGATTACAAGGGCGTTATCGACCTGTTGCGTCGTCGCGCCGTGGTATGGCGGGATGAAACGCTCGGGGCTGAATACGTTGAGGAAGAGATCCCTCCAGCAATGGCCGCCGAGGTCGAGGAATATCGGTCGCGGCTCATCGAAGCGGCGATCGAACACGATGATGAGGCGATGGAGAGTTATCTCGAAGGTAACGAGCCCGACGTTGCGACGTTGATTGAGTGTATCCGCAGGGGCACCGTCGCTGGCGCATTCGTCCCGATCCTCAACGGGTCGGCATTCAAAAACAAAGGCGTACAGTTGCTGCTCGACGCCGTCATTGATTACCTGCCCGCGCCGACCGATGTTGCAGCGATTGACGGTATCGACCCCAAAACCGAGGAGCCGGTAGAACGCCGCTCCACCGATGACGCGCCATTTGCCGCGTTGGCCTTCAAGATAATGGCGGATCCCTTTGTCGGCTCGTTGACCTTCGCGCGGGTCTATTCAGGTGTAATCGACTCGGGTAGCCGGGTAGAGAACAGCACCAAGGCTCGCAAGGAGCGCATCGGCCGGATGCTACAGATGCATGCCAACTCGCGCGAGGATGTCGGGGAGGCGCGCGCGGGCGATATAATCGCTCTCGCTGGGCTCAAATTCACGACCACCGGCGATACGCTGTGCGATCCCGATAAGCAGGTTGTGCTTGAGAGTTTGGAAATACCAGATCCGGTCATGGAGATCGCGGTCGAGCCCAAAACCACGGCGGATCAAGAGAAGCTTTCTGGCGCGATGGCACGGATTGCACAAGAGGATCCGTCTTTCCAAATCGCCAGCGATCCTGAGACCGGACAAACCGTCATCAAGGGCATGGGCGAGCTACATCTTGAAGTGATCGTTGAACGCCTGCGGCGCGAGTTCAACGTTGATGCCAATGTCGGGATGCCGCAAGTCGCTTATCGCGAGACAATTACCAAGTCCGGCGACGTCGATTACACGCATAAGAAGCAGACCGGCGGTTCCGGACAATTTGCCCGCGTTAAGGTTGCGTTCGAGCCCCTCGAGCCGGGTTCCGGTGTCATTTTCGAAGATTCGATCCGCGGCGCCGCGGTTCCCAAGGAATACATTCCTTCGGTCGAGAGTGGCATTCGCGGGGTTGCAGAATCGGGGCTGCTTGCCGGGTTCCCGGTAATTGATTTCAAAGCCACGCTTTACGATGGCGATAGCCACGACGTGGATTCGTCGAGTTTGGCATTTGAAGTCGCGGCGCGTGCAGCATTCCGTGAAACCGCGCCTAGGCTTGGTCTGCGGTTACTTGAACCGATCATGAAGGTCGAAGTGGTGACCCCGGAGCAATATCTCGGGGATGTGATCGGCGATCTATCGAGCCGTCGTGGTCAGGTGCGCGGCACGGTTGCGCGCGGCAGCGCGATTGTCGTCGATGCGCGGGTGCCGTTGGCAAACATGTTCGGCTACGTCAATTCGCTGCGCTCGTCGAGCCAGGGTCGGGCACAGTTCACGATGCATTTTGGTCATTACCAACAAGTTCCTCAGACGATCTCTGACGAGGTTCGAGCGAAGTTCGCTTAAGCCGCCGAAATACGCCTGTATGTTTACGGAGAGAAGCGATGGCGAAAGAGAAATTTGAACGCACGAAGCCGCACTGCAATGTTGGGACGATTGGTCATGTTGATCATGGCAAGACGACGCTAACGGCAGCGATTACGAAGGTATTGGCGGAAAGCGGCGGTGCCGAGTTCACGGCGTATGACGAGATTGACAAGGCGCCTGAAGAACGTGCCCGCGGGATTACGATCGCGACGGCGCATGTTGAGTATGAGACGGAGAACCGTCACTACGCGCACGTCGATTGCCCGGGTCACGCCGATTATGTGAAGAACATGATTACGGGTGCGGCGCAGATGGATGGCGCGGTGCTGGTTGTCTCGGCTGCTGATGGCCCGATGCCGCAGACGCGCGAGCACATATTGCTGGCGCGCCAGGTTGGTGTTCCGGCGCTGATTGTGTACCTGAACAAGGTCGACCAGGTTGACGACGAGGAACTGCTGGAATTGGTTGAGCTTGAGGTTCGTGAACTGTTGTCGATTTACGAGTTTCCGGGCGACGATATCCCGGTGATACGCGGTTCAGCGCTGAAGGCGCTTGAGGGCGAGGAGAGCGAGGCCGGCAGGCAGTCGATTGCGGCGTTGATGGAGGCGGTTGACAACTACATCCCGCAGCCTGAGCGTCCCAAGGATCGTCCGTTTTTGATGCCGATTGAGGACGTGTTCTCGATTTCGGGCCGGGGCACGGTTGTGACGGGCCGGGTTGAGCGCGGGATTGTGCATGTTGGTGACGAAATAGAGATTGTTGGTATCAAGGAGACGTCGAAGACGACGTGCACGGGCGTTGAGATGTTCCGTAAGCTGCTGGATCAGGGCGAGGCGGGCGACAATGTTGGTTGCTTGCTGCGCGGGGTCGGGCGTGAAGAGGTTGAGCGCGGTCAGGTATTGGCAGCGCCGGGCTCGATTACGCCGCACACGAAGTTCAAGGCTGAGGCTTACATTCTGACCAAGGACGAGGGCGGGCGTCACACGCCGTTTTTCTCGAACTACCGTCCGCAGTTTTACTTTCGGACGACGGATGTAACGGGCCAGGTTGTGTTGCCGGAAGGCACTGAGATGGTGATGCCGGGCGACAACATATCGATGGAGATACAGCTGATATCGCCGATTGCGATGGATGAGGGATTGCGTTTTGCCATCCGCGAGGGCGGTCGCACCGTTGGTGCCGGCGTCGTCGCGTCAATCATCGAATAATCACGCCGGTCGCGCGACCGACGGAGACAGGACATGGACCAACAAAATATACGCATAAGACTCAAGGCGTTTGATCACCGCGTCCTCGATCAGTCGACCGGCGAAATCGTGGATACGGCGAAGCGCACCGGTGCCGAGGTAAGGGGTCCGATCCCGTTGCCGACCAAAATCGAGCGCTTCACGGTTCTGCGATCGCCCCATATCGACAAGAAATCTCGCGAGCAGTTTGAGATTCGAACGCACCGTCGGCTGCTGGATATCGTTGATCCAACTCCGCAAACGGTTGATGCCCTGATGAAGTTGGATTTGGCTGCAGGCGTCGATGTGGAGATCAAACTTTAGGGACGATGGTCGTGCAACGAACCGGCATATTGGCCCGCAAACTGGGCATGACACGCGTCTTCCATGAAGACGGAACGCACGTGCCCGTCACGGTGCTCGCTATAGAAAACTGTCAGGTTGTCGCTCAGCGAACATCAGAGACGGACGGCTATACAGCGGTTCAAGTCGGCGTCGGAATCGCTCGCGTCAAGAATCTTAGCAAAGCTCAGCGCGGCCACTTCGCGAAAGCGAACGTCGAGCCGAAGAACCGACTAGTCGAGTTTCGCGTCAGCGCAGACGCCATGGTCGATGTCGGCGCCGAACTGGTACCCAGCCATTTCGTGCCGGGACAACGGGTCGATGTCGCTGGTACGAGTGTTGGTAAGGGGTTTGCCGGTGCCATGAAACGGCATGGATTCGCGGGTTTGGAAGCGAGTCATGGAGTCTCGATATCGCATCGTGCGCATGGTTCGACGGGCCATAGTCAGGATCCAGGTCGCGTCTTTAAAGGCAAGAAGATGGCCGGCCAAATGGGCAATCGTCGGGCCAAGATTCAAAACCTCGAAGTTGTCTCGGTCGATGACGATCGCGGTTTGCTGTTTATCAAAGGGGCTGTTCCAGGCTCGAAAGAAGCGTGGATTGAAGTCACTGACGCCGTCAAAGCAACCCGGCCAGAGGACGCACCGGTGCCGGCCGGACTACGTAGGAGCGCGGCCACCGATTCCGGAGGCGCTGACGCTGCGAGTACGGGTGCGGCCGAAAGTACTGACGGCGCGGACGATGCGCCTCAAATAGATGCCGCTGTAGAGCCCGCAGACGAGGCTGGCGCGGCTGAGGAATCAAAGTCATGAAGGCCGACGTGACCACTCTCGACAACAAGAAAGCGGGCTCGGTCGAACTCGATGAGTTGATTTTCGGTGTCGCGCCGCGGGCGGATATTCTCCATCGGGTTGTTAATTGGCAACTCGCCAAGCGACGGGCCGGGACGCATAAGGTTCAGACCCGAGCTGAAGTCAACGCGACCGGTGCGAAGATGTATCGTCAAAAAGGTACCGGACGGGCGCGCCATGGAACCAGCAAGGTCACAATCTTTCGCGGCGGTGCACCCTCGTTTGGCCCGGTCGTACGCGATCATGACGCCAGCCTGCCAAAGAAAGTGCGCAAACTTGGGCTGCGTATGGCGCTGTCGTCGAAACAGGCCGAGGGCAAGTTAACGATTCTTGATGCCGCAGCGCTCACAGAGGGCAAGACCGGGCCGTTGGCCAAACAACTCGCCGCACTGGGGTTGCAATCGGCGCTCATCATCGATGGCCCGGAACTCGATACCAACATGGTGCGCGCGGCCGCGAATATTCCAGAAATTGATGTGCTGGCCGATGTGGGGGCCAACGTCTACGACATCTTGAAGCGAGATACGCTGGTACTAACAAAATCGGCGATCACGCGGTTGGAAGAGCGCCTCAAATGAAATCTGAACGCAAATACGACGTCGTTCGGCGCCCGTTCATTACCGAGAAATCGACCCGAGGGTCCGAGTGGAACCAGGTAACGTTCGAGGTCGCCGACTGGGCCAACAAAAAGCAGATCAAATCGGCGGTGGAAGAACTGTTCGATGTGAAGGTGAAATCGGTCAACACGTTGCGACTTAAAGGCAAAGTCAAACGCTTCCGCGGTCGCCCAGGCCGACGCCCTGATGTCAAGAAAGCAATTGTTACCCTCGAAGAGGGGCAGATGCTGGACGTTACCACCGGCATTTAGCAGATTCGAACGAAACGAAACGATAAGCAGAACTGATCATGCCACTTAAGTCATACAGACCGATGACACCCGGGCAGCGGGGCTTGGTTCTCGTCGATCGCTCACAATTGTGGCAAGGCAAGCCTGAGAAAAAGCTCACCGAAGGGTCGAGTGAAAAAGGTGGGCGCAACAACAAGGGTCGATTGACCGTGCGCCACCGTGGTGGCGGCCACAAACGCCGCTATCGGCGGATTGATTTCAAGCGCCGCAAATATGATATCGCCGCAACGATTGAACGACTGGAATACGACCCCAATCGCAGTGCTTTCATTGCGTTGCTCAAATACGAGGATGGCGAAATCGCCTATATCGTGGCGCCGCAGCGGGTGGCGGTCGGCGATTCTGTGATTGCCGGCGATCAGGTGGATATCAAGCCTGGCAATGCGATGCCGATGAAGAATATTCCGGTCGGGACGATTATTCACAACATCGAGATGAAGCCGGGCAAGGGCGCACAGATCGCGCGCGCCGCAGGCACCTACGCCCAACTCGTGGGTAAGGATGCAGGCTATGCACTGCTACGTTTGACGTCAGGCGAGCAACGTATGGTGCGGGCCGATTGCATGGCGACAATCGGGGCCGTATCGAACCCCGATAATCAGAACGCCAAGCTCGGCAAAGCGGGACGTTCGCGCTGGCTCGGTCGTCGCCCGAAAGTTCGTGGTGTCGTGATGAACCCGGTCGATCATCCGCATGGTGGCGGTGAGGGGCGCACGTCCGGTGGCCGTCATCCGGTGACGCCTTGGGGTAAACCCACCAAGGGCAAACCGACCCGCCGTAACAAATCGACCGACAAATACATTCTCAGAAAACGTTCGCGGAAACGGTAAGGAGACCACACGTTGGCTCGCTCTGTCTGGAAGGGACCATTTGTCGACGGCTATCTGCTGAAGAAAGCAGAATCCGCTCGCGGCGCCGGCCGTAAGGAACCCATTCGTACGTGGTCTCGACGCTCCACGATTCTGCCTCAATTCGTCGGACTAACGTTCAACGTCTACAACGGCCGCCGATTTATCCCGGTTCTCGTTACTGAAACGATGGTGGGTCACAAGCTTGGTGAGTTTGCGCCGACTCGCACGTATTTCGGTCACACCTCCGACAAGCGCTCGAAGCGTATTTAGGGCTGATCGATGGGTAAGAAAGCATTCTCGCGCCAACTGGCAGACAATGAAGCGTCTGCTATTGCGTCGTCGATTCGTATCAGTCCGCAGAAGCTTGGCTTGATTGCCGGGTTAATTCGCGGAAAAAGCGTCGATCAGGCGTTGTCGGATCTAACGTTTTCGAAGCGGCGAATCGCTGGGGATGTAAAGAAAGTGCTGCAATCGGCGATCGCTAACGCGGAGAACAATCACCAGCTCGACGTTGACCGGCTGTTCGTGGCTGAAGCCCATGTCGGCCGGGCTCTCGTTATGCGACGTTTCCGTGCACGCGCGCGCGGGCGAACCGGCAGTATTAGAAAACCGTACAGCAATCTTACGATTGTCGTCCGTGAGCGCGAGGAGGCAGCTTAATGGGCCAAAAAGTAAATCCGATCGGACTTCGCCTCGGTATCAATCGTACCTGGGACTCGCGCTGGTATGCCGACGGCGCTAGCTATGGCGATCTCCTCCACGAAGATCTTAAGATTCGAAAATATCTTCAGAAACGGCTGGTGCAGGCTGGTGTTAGCCGCGTCGTTATCGAACGCCCGGCAAAGAAAGCGCGGGTAACCATCCACACCGCGCGCCCCGGCGTGGTGATCGGGAAAAAGGGTGCCGACATCGAACGTTTGCGGGCCGATCTCGCGAAAATGACCGAGAGCGAGGTCCACCTCAACATTCTCGAGATCCGCAAACCTGAGATCGACGCAACCCTGGTTGCTGAGAACATTAGCCAGCAGCTGGCTCGTCGCGTTGCGTTCCGGCGTGCGATGAAGCGTGCGGTCCAGTCGGCGATGCGACTCGGCGCGCTCGGTATTCGCATCAATTGTGGTGGTCGCCTTGGCGGCGCCGAGATCGCCAGAACCGAATGGTATCGCGAGGGCCGTGTGCCGCTGCATACGCTGCGCGCCGATATTGACTATGGCGAGGTAACCGCCCACACGGCGTATGGAACCTGTGGCGTTAAGGTGTGGGTCTTTAAGGGCGAGATCCTTGCGCATGACCCGATGGCCCAGGATAAAAAGCTCGCAGAGCAGCAGGTCCAGCGCTAAGGCGCTAGAGCGGGAACTGAAAAGATGCTTCAACCGAAACGCACCAAGTTCCGCAAAGCCCATAAGGGTCGCGTGCATGGCAAGGCGAAGGGCGGTACTGCGCTGAACTTTGGCGCCTACGGGCTCAAGGCGGCGGCGCCGGCTCGGATAACGGCGCGCCAAATTGAAGCGTGCCGCCGTGCCATTACACGACATATCAAGCGTGGTGGTCGGGTTTGGATCCGTGTGTTCCCGGATGTGCCCGTGAGCAAAAAGCCAACTGAGGTACGCATGGGCAAAGGCAAAGGTACGCCGGAGTTTTGGATGTGCAGAATAAAACCGGGCCGGATCCTTTTTGAGCTGGATGGAGTCTCGCCGGGGCTCGCGCGCGAAGCCTTCGAGCGCGGCGCGGCAAAATTACCGATGGCAACGCGGATGGTCGCGCGCGCCGGCGAAACGATTTGATCAGACAATGAAAGCTGAAGACCTCAAAGGTAAGAGCCCGGACGAGCTCACCGACGAACTGCTCTCCTTGAAAAAGGAAGCCTTCAATCTGCGGTTTCAACGCGCCAGTGGACAGCTCGAGAACACAGCTCGAATTCGTGAAGTCAGGCGCGATATCGCGTGCCTCAAGACGGTGATGCGTCATGTGCAGAGCAGCGGCGCAGCGTAGGAGCAATAGCTAATGCCGAGACGTGTGTTGCAGGGTGAAGTCGTCAGCGATGGGGCCGACAAAACGATTGTTGTGCGTGTTGACCGTCGTTTGAAGCACCCCCTCTACAAGAAGTTCATTCGTCGCAGCAGCAAATTCCACGCGCACGATCCCGACAACAAATGCAAAATCGGTGATCGCGTGCGTATCCGAGAGTGTCGGCCGATCTCGAAGTTGAAGAGTTGGGAGGTCGTTGAGGGCGACTAGTTATCGGCCAACGAAGGAAGACGACATGATACACGTTCAAACTCGGCTTGATGTTGCCGACAATTCGGGCGCCCGCGAGGTGCAGTGTATCAAGCTGCTCGGTGGTTCGCGGGTGCGCTCTGCCACAGTTGGCGACACTATTATCGTAACCGTGAAAGAAGCGATACCGCGCGGGCGCGTTAAGAAAGGCGACATCCATCAGGCGGTCATCGTTCGTACCGCCAAGGAAATTCGTCGCAACGACGGTAGCGCCATTCGATTTGATCGGAACGCCGCCGTGCTCATTACGCCGCAGGGTGACCCGATCGGCACGCGTATCTTCGGTCCGGTGACACGTGAATTGCGATCACGGCAGCACATGAAAATCGTTTCCTTGGCGCCGGAGGTGCTGTGATGGCACAGCGAATTCGTAAGGACGACGATGTCATCGTTCTTAGTGGCCGCGAAAAAGGTAAGCGTGGCAAGGTGTTACGGATGTTTCGCGAGAACAGTAGGGTGCTCGTTCAAGGCGTCAATATGGTCAAGCGCCACACCCGCCCGAGCCCCGGACAGCCCGGCGGGATCGTAGAGAAGGAAGCAACTCTGCACATTTCAAATTTGGCCCACGTTGACCCGAAAACCGATGAACCGACCCGGATCGGGTTCAAGCGACTTGAGGATGGCCGCAAAGTACGTTTCGCGAAGAAATCCGGCGAAATGATCGACTTGTAGGGTCGGGAGAGAACGATGACGCCACGCCTACGAGAAGAATACGACAGCAGGATCCATTCCGCTTTGCGGGAGAAGTATAGCTATGCCAACACGATGGAAGTTCCGCGGCTAAATAAGATCGTGGTCAATATGGGCGTTGGCGAAGCTGTTCGCGACACCAAGAAAATTGGCGCTGCGGTGGCCGAACTCACGGTCATCGGGGGTCAGAAACCGATCATCAATAAAGCCAAGAGATCGGTCGCCAATTTCAAACTTCGTGAAGGCATGGAAATTGGCTGCAAGGTGACTCTGCGACGAACCCGAATGTACGAGTTTCTCGATCGGCTCATAACGATCGCGCTACCGCGGGTCCGTGACTTCAGAGGCATCCCAATGGGAAGCTTTGATGGGCGGGGCAATTTTGCGCTTGGCCTCAAGGAGCAGATTGTTTTCCCCGAGATCGACTATGACCAGGTTGACGAGATTCGCGGATTGAACGTCGTCGTGGTGACCACGGCTAAGACCGATGATGAAGGGCGCGAGCTGCTGCGCGAGTTTGGCATGCCGTTCCAGACGCCTGGAAGCTAGAGAGGATCATATGGCTAAGACAAGCGCGATTGAGCGCAATCGAAAGCGACAGCGGTTGAGCGCTAAATACGCTACCAAGCGGGCCCGTCTGAAGGAAATGGCAACGGACGAATCCTTGGCGCAGGAGGATCGGTTTGCCGCACGCTTAAAGCTTGCTGAACTGCCCCGAAACTCTGCGCTCGTTCGGGTTCGCAACAGGTGCGAACTGACCGGTCGGCCGCGTGGCTATTATCGTAAGTTGAAAATGTCTCGGATTGGCCTGCGGGAACTGTCGTCGATGGGGCAGGTGCCAGGAATGATCAAGTCGAGTTGGTGAGAGGCCGCCGCGAATGACTATGTCTGATCCACTGAGCGATATGCTCACCCGTATTCGCAATGGGCTGCAGGCGCGCAAGTCGGTTATCGACACGCCGGCGTCGAAACTGCGCCAGAACGTTCTCGAAGTGCTCAAGCGAGAAGGGTATATCCGCGACTACTCGCGGCGCGATTTCGACGATGGCAAAGCAGAGCTGTCGATTGAGTTGAAATATTTCGAAGGCTCGCCCGTCATCAAAACAATTCAACGGGTGTCTCGGCCCGGGCGGCGGGTTTATTCCGGTATCAAGGAGTTGCCACGGATTTCGGGAGGATTAGGTATCTCGATCCTTTCGACGCCCCGAGGTGTGATGTCGGATAGTGAAGCACGGGCTGCCAATGTTGGTGGCGAAGTTCTCTGCAACGTTTTCTAGCGGAATTTGTCGATGTCCCGCATTGGAATGAATCCAATCCCGATTCCGGACGGAGTCGATGTCGAACTCTCCGGCCAGCAAATCGCCGTCTCTGGCAGGAACGGCAAGCTGGAAATGGTATTGATGGATGAGGTGATCGCAAAGATTGCCGATAGCGAAATCACCGTCAATCCGCGCGACGATTCTAATCGTGCGCGCGCAATGTGGGGGATGCAGCGAACGCTTGTGAATAACATGGTGACGGGGGTATCGGCTGGGTTCGTGAAACAGCTTGAGATCAATGGCGTGGGCTACCGCGCGGCTGTCAACGGCCAGGTCTTGAATCTCCAATTGGGCTATAGCCACGAAATAAACTATCCCATTCCCGACGATATCGAGATCGCTTGCGAAAAGCCGACGGCGATCCGAATTTCGGGAATCAGCAAACAGAAAGTGGGCCAAGTGGCTGCGGAAATAAGGTCGAAACGCCCCCCTGATCCCTACAAGGGCAAGGGTATTAAATACGTAGGTGAAATAATCCACCGCAAAGAAGGCAAGAAGAAGTAGGTAGCGCCGATGCCCGCCGACAAAAAGGAACTCCTTGAGCGCCGACGGCGCCGCGTGCGCAGCCGACTTCGTCGCGCCCGTGCCCTCCGGGTCAGACTTACCGTGTTCCGTTCGAACAAGCACATCTACGCACAGATCATCGATGATGAGCGCGGCGCGACACTCGCAGCGGCGTCGACCCTCGATAAGGATTTGCGCGCCGCGGTGACCAAGCCGGGTTCGATAGACGCGGCAGGCGCGGTCGGAAAATTGGTCGCCGAACGCGCCAAGGCGGCGGGTGTCGCCGAGGTGGTTTTCGATCGCGGAGGATATTTATTTCACGGTCGCGTTCGAGCACTTGCGAACGCGGCACGTGAAGCGGGATTGGTGTTTTAGGGATAAATGAATGGCTCGAGCCGTCGCATTTGATAGAGGTGATAGCGAGTTTGTCGATAAACTCGTCAGCATCAACCGCGTCGCTAAAGTTGTGAAGGGTGGTCGCCGTTTCGGCTTCGCTGCGCTCGTCGTGGTTGGTGATCAGCGCGGCCGGGTCGGTTATGGCAGTGGCAAAGCCCGCGAAGTTCCGGAAGCCATACGCAAAGCCACGGAGTCGGCCAAGCGAACCATGCTTCGCGTGCCGTTACGCGAAGGTCGGACCTTGCATCACGATGCAACCGGAAAGTTTGGTGCCGGTAAAGTTATTGTCCGCGCCGCTCCGCCTGGAACCGGTATTATTGCCGGCGGTCCGATGCGAGCCGTATTCGAAACGCTCGGTGTACAGGATGTGGTCGCCAAATCGGTCGGGTCGTCAAACCCGCATAATATGGTGAAAGCCACGTTCGTAGCCTTGCAGAATATGGCGTCGCCGCGCGCGGTCGCAGCCCGGCGCGGACTCAAGGTAAGTGACGTCATCGGTCGTCGACGCGGCGAAACCGAAGCTGCAGAGGAGTAGAGCGGTGGCGGAGGTTGAGAAAGTTAAGGTTACCCAAATCGGTAGTCCGATTGGTCGGCCAGTAAAACAGCGCCAAACGTTGATCGGATTGGGGCTCAACAAAATGCATCGGTCACGCGTTCTTGAAGATACCCCGTCGGTGCGCGGCATGATCAACCGGGTCCATCACCTGGTCAAAGTTGAGCGAGTGACTGGTTAGTTGATTGCGCGAAGGGTAGGGAGAGCGGGATGCGGCTCAATCAGTTAGCCGACCGGCCGGGCGCATGTAAAGCGCGCCGCCGCCTCGGTCGTGGTATCGGCTCTGGCACGGGAAAGACGTCGGGACATGGCCATAAGGGTGCCAAAGCCCGATCCGGTGTTGCCATAGATGGATTCGAAGGCGGTCAGATGCCGATTTATCGGCGCCTGCCCAAGCGCGGGTTTCACAACATTTTTCGCAAGACTCCTGAAATCGTAAATATCGGCAGGCTTCAAGGCGCGATCGATGGCGGTAAGGTTGATTCGTCCAAGCCCATTACGATCGACCTGTTGCGTCAAGCGGGTCTGATCGATCATGCAAAAGATGGTGTTCGCCTCCTTGCTAAAGGCGCCTTGACAACCAAGATAAGTATTGCAGTTTCGGGCGCCTCTAAATCTGCGGTCGAAGCCGTGGAGAAGGCTGGTGGAAGCGTCGAGATCTTAGCCCCGGCGCGACCGAAAAAAGTGAGAGCGCGGGGGTCGCGTAAGAAGGCCGGCAAGGGGGAAACCGATGGCGGTAGTACCAAAAGCAAGAAAAGCGCGGCCAAAACCGATGCCACGAAGAAGACCCGGGACGCCGAGAAAAGCGACCCCGAGAAAAGCGACGCCGAGAAAAGCGACGCCGAGAAAAGCGACGGCGACAGTAGCGAGCAAGAGGAGCCTAAGGGTTAACGCCCTGAACCACCATGCCATCAGCAGCTGAGCAACTCGCATCGAGTATCAACTTTGGTGCCTTTTCGAAGGCGACCGAACTTAAAAAGCGGATTTGGTTCACGCTGGCCGTACTCGTGATCTACCGTTTTGGGACCTATATCCCGGTCCCCGGTATCGATCCGAGTGTTCTGGCAGATGTGTTTCGCCAGCAGCAGGGCGGCATCCTCGGGATGTTCGACATGTTCGCCGGCGGCGCGTTGGGGCGCATGACGATCTTTGCGCTGAACGTACTACCCTATATTTCCTCGTCCATCATCATTCAGTTGATGACGACCGTGTCACCGCGTCTTGAGCAGCTTAAAAAAGAAGGTGAGCAAGGACGCAAGAAAATAAATCAGTACACCCGCTACGGCACAGTGGCACTCGCCGCCTTGCAAGCCTACGGGATCGCCGTGGGGCTCCAAAATATGAGCGGACCGGGCGGCAGCGCGGTCATCGATCCGGGTTTGTTTTTCGTCGTAACAACGATCGTGACGCTAACTGGCGGCACCATCTTCCTGATGTGGCTTGGCGAGCAGATTACCGCGCGCGGTATCGGCAATGGCATTTCCTTGATCATTTTCGCCGGCATCGTGGCCAATTTGCCGGCCGCATCTGCCGGCACGCTGGAGCTTAGTCGCACCGGCTCGCTGTCGCCGTTAATCATCGTGTTCCTCTTGATCATGGTCTTCGCCGTTATCGCGTTTATCGTATTCATCGAGCGCGCGCAGCGGCGCTTGGTGGTGCAATATCCGAAACGACAAGTTGGCAATCGGATGTTTGGGGGTGAGAGTTCTCACCTGCCGCTCAAACTGAATACGGCGGGTGTTATTCCGCCGATCTTCGCATCGTCTTTATTGCTATTACCGATCACAGCGGCAAGCTTTTCGGCATCGCAAGGGCCGGGCTGGCTGCTAACCGTCACCGCGTTTTTGGGCCGTGGTCAGCCGGGTTACATGCTCCTATACATGTCCGGCATCATCTTCTTCTGTTTCTTTTACACGGCGGTCGTTTTCAACCCGACCGACACGGCCGACAACTTAAAGAAATATGGCGGATTTATTCCGGGGATACGACCAGGCAACAACACCGCGGAGTACCTCGACTACGTCCTCACACGATTGACCACCGTCGGTGCCGCCTATCTGGCGTTGGTGTGTCTGCTGCCAGAACTCCTGATCTCGCAATACGCCATACCGTTTTACTTCGGTGGAACATCGTTACTGATCGTCGTTAACGTGACCATGGACACGATATCCCAAATTCAGTCGCACCTTATTGCCCATCAGTATGAGGGCTTGATCAAGAAATCGAAGTTACGAGGCCGCAACCGATGATCTTGATCATGTTGGGCCCACCGGGTGCTGGCAAAGGAACACAGGCGAAACGTTTGGAAGATCGGTACAACTTGGTGACACTGTCGACCGGAGACATGCTGCGGGCGGCCGTGAAAGAAGGCGCTGAGGTCGGAAAAAAAGCTAAAGCTGTCATCGATGCCGGACAACTCGTCTCCGATGACATCATTATCGATATCGTTGACGAGGCGATCGGCAAGCTTGAGTCGGAGCAGGGTTTCATTCTTGATGGTGTCCCGCGTACGACCGTCCAGGCCGATGGGATCGGCGGCATACTGGACCGACGCAACCGGTCGCTCGACCACGTAATCGAAATTAAGGTCAATGACGACCTACTGGCCGATCGCATCACGGGACGCTACACCTGTGCCAATTGTGGGGCCGGGTATCACGATAAATTCCAGCGTCCCAACAAGGACGGCGTGTGCGATGACTGCGGTTCGTCCGAGTTCACGCGGCGGTCAGACGATACAGAGGAAACGGTACGGGCTCGACTGAAAGCGTACTACGACGAGACGTCACCGCTAATAAACTACTACGGTGCGAGGGCGTTGTTGCGCTCGGTTGACGGTATGGCCGACATCGATGACGTTACCGGCCAATTAGAAGCGATATTGAGCTAAGCTAACCCATTGTTATCCGGGAAAATTTTGTGATTTGGTTGACTTGTTCGAGCACTAAAACTACAAATGCGCCGCCGGCATCCAAAAAAACAAATTTCCGATTAGTTCCAACACGTTGCAACTAAGGAGCAGCGCTAGTGGCACGTATTGCTGGGGTTAATATCCCCACCAACAAGCGGGTTGAGATCGCCCTGAGTTATATCTATGGCATCGGTCGAACCCGCGCCAAGGAGATCTGCATCAAGCTCGGCGTTCCTCCCGAGAAACGGGTGAACGAGTTGACCGAAGCCGAGGTGATGCAGATTCGTGACAGCATCGGTAACGATTACATCGTTGAAGGCGATCTGCGGCGCGAAATCGCCATGAATATCAAACGCCTCATGGATCTCGGCTGCTATCGTGGTTTGCGTCATCGCCGCGGGTTGCCGGTGCGCGGTCAGCGCACGCACACCAATGCGCGCACCCGGAAAGGTCCGGCGAGACCGATTACCGGTAAAAAGAAGGTGAGTATCTAGGCATGGCTCGCGATCCATCAACCACGCGTGTTCGCAAACGCGAGCGCAAGAATATTACCTCGGGCGTTGCGCACGTATCAGCAACGTTCAACAACACGATGGTGACCATTACCGATGCACAAGGTAATGCCATCGCATGGTCATCGGCCGGACAGCAAGGCTTTAAGGGGTCACGCAAGTCGACTCCTTATGCCGCTCAGATGGCCGCGGAAAGTGCCGGCAAAATGGCGCAGGAACACGGCGTCAAGACGCTCGAAGTCCAAGTTCGCGGCCCCGGTTCGGGACGCGAATCCGCGCTGCGTGCGTTACAAGCAACTGGGTTTACGATAACCGCAATCCGAGACGTCACGCCAATCCCCCACAATGGCTGTCGTCCTCCAAAACGGCGTCGCGTCTGACGTCGAACGATCGGAAAATTAGTCGCTGCGCCAAATCGCGGCGGCTGTTGGTCGGTCCTTCGTATTTAGTGGGCTGGATTTCAAAGACGAATAACGAGGTTTGACCGGTGGTCCAAATTCAACGCAATTGGCAAGAGCTTATTAAGCCGAACAAGCTGGACATCGACGGCGGCGAAGACCCAAGTCGATTCGCGAGCATGGTAGCCGAACCACTTGAACGTGGGTTTGGGCTTACCCTTGGCAATGCACTCCGGCGCATCCTGCTGTCCTCCTTGCAGGGCTCGGCTGTGACGTCCATCCAAGTGGATGGCGTGTTGCACGAGTTCTCCTCGATCCCCGGTGTTCGCGAGGATGTCACCGACATCGTCCTCAACATCAAAGGGCTCGCTGTGCGTATGTACGGCGATGGACCAAAACGAATGACGCTATCCGGCGATGGCCCTGGCGAAATCAACGCCAGTCAGATCGAAACCGGGCATGATGTGGAGATTCTCAACCCCCAACAGGTTATTTGCTCGCTCGACCAAGGTACCAAACTAAGAATGGAACTGACCGTCGAGAATGGGAAGGGATACGTGCCGGCCGAGCGCAACCGTCCGGAGGATGCACCGATTGGCTTGATCCCGATTGACGCGATCTACAGTCCGGTCAAGCGGGTGTCTTACAAGGTTGAGAACACGCGCGAGGGTCAAATCCTCGACTATGACAAACTATCGATGCAAATCGAGACCAACGGCACGGTTACGCCTGAGGACGCACTGGCATACGCCGCGCGTATTCTCCAGGACCAGTTGCAGTTGTTCATCAATTTCGAGGAGCCCACGGTCGAGCGTCGCGAGGAAGCGATGCCCGAACCGGAGTTCAACCGCAACTTGCTGCGGCGCGTCGATGAGCTCGAATTGTCCGTTCGCTCGGCCAATTGCCTCAAGAACGACAACATCGTCTATATCGGCGACCTCATCCAGAAAACCGAAGCGGAGATGCTGCGAACCCCGAATTTCGGGCGCAAATCGTTGAATGAGATCAAGGAAGTTTTGATTTCGATGGGTTTGCATCTAGGCATGGAAGTTACGGAGTGGCCGCCGGAGAATATTGAAGAACTAGCCAAGCGTCTCGAGGATCAATACTAAGCAACTAGGTCGAGGCAGAGGGAGGATCCCATGCGTCATCGGTGGGCTCACCGCAAACTCAATCGAGCAAGTTCTCATCGCAAAGCGATGTTGGCCAATATGGCCTCGGCGCTGATTAAGCATGAGCAGATCACGACGACGCTGCCGAAGGCGAAGGAACTTCGATCGGTGGTCGACAAGCTCATCACGCTAGGTAAGCGCGGAGATCTTCACGCCCGACGCCAGGCCGCGGCGCAACTACCCGACGATGCAATGGTCGTGAAATTGTTCGAAACACTGGCCGAACGGTATGCCGATCGTCAGGGCGGCTATACGCGCGTACTCAGGGCGGGGCATCGCCATGGTGATGCGGCCGATATGGCGGTGATCGAGTTGATTGATCGAGATACTGACGCCAAGGGACAGGACTCCGGCCCGGTCTTTGTTGCCGAAGAAATTTCTGAAGAAGCCGTTGCTGGCTGACTCACTACTCAAGGTCGCAGATGGGCAGCCCTTGGGCTGCCCTTCTGGTTTGGGCGAGCTACACTGACGTTATGAGGCCCGTGTCGACAGATCTGCACCCTCAGGTCGTGCGATCGCCCAACCGATTCAGCGGAACTTCCGTGAGTCTCGTGTTGTTGCTTGTTTTCGTGGCGTCCGCAGCGCTGGCGGATACCTCCAAAAGGGTGCCGACATCGCGGGGCGAAGTGACGTTGTCTTACGCGCCGCTGGTCAAGCGCGCCGCGCCGGCGGTGGTCAATGTTTTTAGCCGGCGATCGGTTCGCGAGGTCCGTCGCTCGCCGTTTTTTGATGATCCATTCTTTCGACGTTTCTTTGGCGGTGATTCCCCGTTCGGTCGACCTCAGCAACGTATGCAGAGTTCGCTCGGCTCGGGCGTCGTGGTCCGATCAGAAGGGGTGATCGTTACCAACCATCACGTGGTCAAGGGAAGCGATGAGATAAAGGTTGCACTCGCCGATCGACGAGAGTTTGAAGCGACATTGATACTCGCTGACGAACGAACGGATTTGGCGGTGCTGCGTATAGACACAAGTGGAGAAACGCTCCCGGTCCTGCAGCTCGGCGATTCAAATGAACTCGAAGTCGGCGATCTCGTGTTGGCGATCGGAAATCCGTTCGGCGTTGGCCAGACCGTGACCAGCGGCATTGTATCTGCCCTCGCCCGAACCCCGGTCGGGATCACGGATCTCGGATTCTTCATCCAAACCGATGCGGCGATAAACCCTGGAAATTCCGGCGGGGCGCTTGTTACCCTTGATGGCAAGCTGGCCGGCATCAATACGGCGATTTACTCCCGCTCGGGTGGGTCGATGGGAATCGGTTTCGCGATTCCGGCAAACATGGTGGCTGCAGTCATCAAGGGCGCACTCGACGGCGGTCGATTGCAACGTCCGTGGCTTGGCGTTGGTGGGCAGGCGGTGACGCCGGAGATTGCGTCATCGTTGGGTCTCGATCGCCCCGGCGGCATCATCGTTAACACTATCTACGAAGCTGGCCCGGCGGATCGCGGTGGTATGCGCGTCGGTGACATCATCATTGGCGTCGACGGCCGTGAAGTTACCGACCCCGCGAGCCTGGCCTATCGAATTGCCACCCGTCCGATTGGGGAGTATGCAAAGATCAACGTACTCCGCGACGGCCGGAAGGTTGACGTCGAGGTTGGCTTGGTTGCGCCGCCCGAAATCCCGCCCCGCGACACAACCGTCCTCGAAGGCCGCCATCCACTAGCGGGCGCGAAGATAGCAAATTTGTCACCCGCGCTGGCCGATGAACTGCGTGTAAGTCCATTAGCGAGTGGGGTCATCGTATTGTCGGTTGCACGAGGCAGCCCCGCGTCCCGAATCGGAACCAAACCCGGTGATTTCGTCAAAGAGATAAATGGCGAGGCGGCAACCAATGTGGCACGAGTAAAATCGCTCGTCGGGAGCGAGGGGTCGGCATGGCGAATTTCGATCCAACGCGGTGAACGGCGCATTAATATCGTTATCAAAGGATGAACAGCCTATTCGAGGCAGCCGGGCTTGCGAGCGATACGCCTCACCCGCTGGCCGACCAACTCCGCCCCACCGAATTCGAAGACGTGCTCGGGCAGGACCACCTTCTTGGAGAAGGTGGACCGCTTCGCCGTATGGTCGAAACCGGCAGCTTGCAGTCCCTGATTCTGTGGGGACCGCCGGGGGCCGGCAAGACCACAATTGCACGGCTCTTGGCAAAAATCTCCGGCTATGAATTCGTCCAACTATCGGCGGTATTCTCCGGTGTCGCCGATCTCCGCAAAGCATTCGATCAGGCACGCGATCGTCGCGCCACCGGCCAGGGGACGATCCTTTTTATCGACGAAGTCCATCGGTTTAACCGCGCACAGCAAGACGGCTTTCTGCCGGTGGTCGAAGACGGGACGATAATTCTCGTCGGTGCGACGACGGAGAACCCATCGTTTGAGTTGAATGCAGCGTTGTTGTCACGCTGTCACGTGCTCGTTTTGCATCGACTCGATAGCGACGCCTTGGAAGCTTTGCTTGCGCGCGCGGAGGCAGCTGAGCAACAGCCGCTCCCACTAACCCCGACCAGTCGTACCGCACTCATAGCGATGGCAGATGGCGACGGTCGGTACCTCCTTAATCTTGCCGAGGAGTTGTTCACGCTCTCGCCGCAAGCGCCGCTTGATACGGCCGCACTCGCGGATGCCGTCCAGCGCCGGATGCCAGTTTACGACAAGGCGCAGGATGGTCACTACAACCTCATTAGTGCATTGCATAAATCTCTGCGCGGCTCGGACGTCGACGCATCGCTGTATTGGCTGGCGCGAATGCTGACGGCTGGCGAAGACCCTCTCTATGTCGTTCGCCGGCTCGTACGCTTCTCGGTTGAGGATATCGGTCTCGCCGATCCGAACGCGTTGTTGCAAAGCATGGCCGCTAAAGACGCGTACATGTTTATTGGCAGTCCAGAGGGTGAATTGGCGATCGTCCAGCTCGTGATTTATCTGGCGACGGCACCGAAGTCGAACAGCGCCTATCGCGCAGAAAAGTCAGCCAACGATGCGGCGCGCGAGACCGGATCACTGATGCCGCCAAAGCATATTCTCAATGCGCCGACCCGATTGATGAAGGAAATTGGCTACGGCGCGGACTATCAATATGACCACGATAGCGAGGCCGGTTTTTCGGGTCAGAACTACTTTCCCGACGACATGCCGCGTCGCACCCTTTATCAACCAGGCGCCCGAGGGTTTGAGAAGGAAGTCCGTAAGCGATTGGAATACTGGAGTAATTTGCGCGAACAACGAAGCGCAGGCGGGGTTACTTCCAATCACGAGGGTGGCAACTAGGCGTGGCCGTCCAGACGATTTCCGTCGCAGATGATGAAAGCGGCTTCAGGCTCGATCGTTGGTTTCGGCGCCGCTTTCCGACGCTTCCGCATGGCCGATTGGAAAAATTGTTGCGGCGCGGACAAATCCGCGTCGATGGCGCCCGCGTCCGGGCAAATATCAGATTGGAGGCTGGGCAATCGGTCCGCGTGCCGCCTTTGCGGGATCGCGATGGGGACCCTAAACCGGGGCCGAAGATCAATCGCCAACAGGCCGACGCGATCAGGCGCTGCGTCTTGTATCGAGATCTCGATACCATTGTCATCAACAAGCCCGCCGGATTGGCCGTACAAGGCGGCAGCCGCCTTTCTCACCACCTGGATGGGATGTTGGACGCGTTGAAATTCGATGCATCCGAACGGCCGCGTCTGATCCATCGCCTCGATAAGGATACCAGCGGTGTGCTGGTTCTGGCGCGCAATGCACGATCCGCATCGCGGCTTGCCACGGCGTTTCGCGGTCGCGCCCTGCAGAAGTTGTACTGGGCGCTCGTGGTTGGTATCCCGTCCGAGCTGCGCGGCACAATCAATGTCGCGCTTGCCAAAAAGCCGACGCGGGGCGTCGAGAAGGTGGCTCCAGCAGTTGATGGGCGGGCTGCGCTAACCAATTTTGCCGTGCTCGAGCGCGCCGGCACTCAGGCGGCATGGTTGGCGCTGGAACCCAAAACCGGGCGGACCCATCAGTTACGCGCCCATCTTGCGGCGATCGGTGTGCCGATCCAAGGTGATGGAAAATATGGCGGACGTGCCGCTTTTCTTGACAGCGATTCGGTGGCACCAAAGCTCCATCTACACGCACGCGAGATCGGTTTCCCAGACGCGCGTAATGCGATTGTCCGGGTTGTCGCACCCCTGCCCGACCATATGGCTGAAACCTGGACCTTGTTTGGATTTGACCCGAACTACGATGCGAACCCGTTTGCAGAGACCGCTAATATGAGGCCGTAAGAACTATGGGTGGACCTTATTTCGTTGTCCTCGACTGGGACGGGACCATCGTCGACAGCCAGTATTTGATTCACGCCGTAATGAGCACAGCACTAACCTCCCACCGACAACCGGCACCCACGCTCGACGCTGTCCGTGCTGTCGTTGGGTTGGAGTTGACCGAAGCGGTAGGTCGGCTCCTGCCAGCAAGTTTTACCGGCGATCTCGCACCCGTGGTTGCCTCTTATCGTGAGAATTTTGCGATTGAGCGCGCAAAACCGGATTGTAATGAGCCGTTATTTGATGACGTTCGTGCCACGCTCAGCTCTCTGGAAGGACTAGGATTTCTGTGTGGAATCGCGACCGGTAAGTCGCAACGCGGGGTCCGCGTCGGCCTGGAGCGTCACGAATTGGTAGATTTTTTCGTTTCCATACAAACCGCGGATGATGCGCCTGGGAAGCCGCATCCCGGCATGTTGGAACAAGCAATGGCCGAAGTCGGCGCGCGCTGCGAAGACACGATCATGATCGGCGACACCACATTTGATATGGAAATGGCAGCCAACGCCGACGTTCGGGCGCTTGGGGTTGCGTGGGGTTATCATGGCGCTGACGAGCTAACCGCAGCCGGTGCGGTTTCGATCGTTAAGAATTTCGCCGATATCCCGGCTGCCGTGAACGAAATGATGGGGCCTGATCGGGCGCCGTGATTAAGCGGGTATATCGTCGAACAAGCGTGCGCCGTGAGGAGGGCGGTTTCGCTGTCCTTCTCGACGACAGCTTGCTTCGTTCGCCGGGACGACGCGCGCTTTGCGTTCCCACGGAATCGATGGCCCAGGCGATCGCCATGGAGTGGGACGCGCAAGGAGAAGAACTGGATACGACCACCCTTAGGCTCACGAAGCTCGCGGGTCGGGCGGTCGATATGAGTGCAGCCGAGCGCACGCACATAGAAGCCATGGTTTCAGCATATGTGGAAACCGATCTTGTGAGCCATCGTGCAGAGGGCCCCGCGGACTTGGTTGCGAGCCAGGCTGCGGCGTGGGATCCGTTACTCGAATGGGCAGCGCGAGAATTCTCTACGGCACCACAAATAGCGGTCGGAGTCATACCGGCGCCGACTGATAAATCTCTGGTCGCGTGCTATGCGGAGGTTGTTGCCGGACTTGATCTCTACGAGCTTGTAAGCGTCCAGGATCTGACCGCGCTCGCCGGTTCCTTGATAATTGCGCTTGCCGTCGCCAAGCAGGAAATCGACGACGACCGAGCTTGGTTGGTGAGCCAAATCGACGAAAATCATCGCGTGTCGGGCTGGGGTGACGACCCCGAGGCGGCAGAATCCCGGGCAATCCGACACGCCGATATGATTGCCGCCGTCCGCATGCTAGAGCTGCACCGGGTAGCTCGACCCGCAATCGGTTGACCTTGCCGAACAGAGGTCGCACAGTCCCACATATCGTGATAGCTGTAACGGCTAACCACACTATCTTGGGGTTTGAGTGACATTTCCGAAACCCGCGTTAGGCCATCCCTTTGCCACATTCTCCCTGTAGCGCTTTGGGTCTCACCCTGATAATACTCGGCTGTTCTTCCTGCCCCGATCGGTTCATCCGCGCACCTGTCCTCCGCCCATGGCAAATCTAAAAGATCTCCTCAGCGACCTCGTTAAAAGGCGTGAGGTCGCGTTTCTCGGGGGCGGGGCTGACAAGACCGAGGCGCGTCACGCTAAAGGGCAGATGACCGCTCGTGAGCGTCTGCTCGAGATGTTTACGCTCAATACCTTCCAAGAAATGGGTATGCATGTCGAGCACGACACCCGCGACTTCGGCATGCAAGAACGCAAGCTACCTGGCGACGGCGTGGTAACAGGCATCGGTTACGTCGACGGCCGTCCGGTCGCATCGTTCAGCCAGGATTTTACGGTCGCCGGCGGGTCGCTCGGCAAAGTCCATGCCGACAAGATCTGTAACGTGATGGACTATGCCGGTCGGGCCGGGCTTCCAATCGTCGGATTTAACGATTCCGGCGGGGCCCGTATTCAGGAGGGAGTCGAATCCCTTTCGGGGTACGGCAAGGTCTTCCATCACAACATCATGATGTCAGGCGTGGTGCCGCAAATCGCGGTCATTGCCGGACCGTGCGCCGGGGGTGCGGCTTATTCGCCGGCTCTGATGGATTTCATCATCATGACGCGTCACAACGCGCACATGTTCATCTGTGGTCCAGATGTCATCAAGGCCGTCACGGGCCAGGTGACGACGATGGATGAAATTGGTAGCGCGAGTGCGCATGCATCGATTAGCGGCAATATCCATTTCATTGCCGAAGACGATCACCACGCCATTCAAATCGTGAAGCGTCTGTTGTCGTTCTTGCCGTCGAACAACGTCGTCGATCCGCCACACACGTCCCTCGAAGAACTTTCACTCGAGAACGATGATGGAATGAACGGGCTGGTTCCAGAATCACCCAAGGATCCGATCGATACCCAGCAGGTAATCAAGCGACTGGTCGATGGCGAAGATTTCCTGGAGATCCAGCCAGATTTTGCCAGGAACATCATCATTGGTTTCGCGCGAATTGGCGGCGTCGTCGTCGGCATTGTCGGCAATCAACCAAGTGTTAAAGCCGGCACGCTCGATATTGATGCGTCGGATAAGGGCGCCCGCTTCATTCGATTTTGCAATTGCTTCAACATCCCGATCGTCACGTTGGTTGATGTGCCCGGGTTCCTCCCAGGCGTAACGCAGGAACTCGGCGGTATTATTCGCCACGGGGCAAAAATGCTTTTCGCTTATGGCGGAACGACGGTTCCCAAAGTGACGGTATTTATGCGCAAAGCCTATGGCGGCGCCTATCTGGCGATGTGTAGCCGCGATCTTGGTGCGGACTTGGCATTCGCCTGGCCGACTGCCGAAATTGCCGTAATGGGCGCCGATGGTGCGGTCAATATTCTTTATCGCCGTGAACTTGCGGCGGCCGAAGATCCGGACGCGCTGCGTGCTAAACTTTCCGCGGAGTATCGCGAAAAGTTCTCATCGCCCTACCTTTCGGCAAGTAAGGGGTTAATCACGGACATCATTGAGCCGGCGCGCACGCGGGCAGCGGTTGCACTCGGTTTACGCAGTCTGTTGTCGAAGCGCGAGAGCCGACCGCCGAAGAAACACGGTAACATCCCCCTCTAGAGGCCAGCACGGGCAATGGTTGAAAGTGCGATTCTGATCGTCTCCGGGTTTGCGACAGTGATGGTGGTATTGGCGCTCCTGTGGGCGGTATGCACTGGCGTTGGACTGAGCTTTCGACAAACCGCCAAGCGCCGCGCGGCACGCGAAGCAAGTCCGACGAAGTCGCCAGCCCCGCTCAGTGCAGTAGGCTCGAACTCAGTGCTCGCCGACGACCTGCCAGCGATAGTCGCAGCGGTCGGCGCTGCGATCGACAAGCCATTTCGTATCGTGGATGTACTTGCTCCTGCGCACCGTACGCTCGGTTGGAATCAAGGGACGAGTTTCGTACATATGACGGGCCAGAGAATGCCATGGGATCGGATTACTTTCGTCAACGATGGCAAGCGGCGCAGTATCAAATTTTGGTAGGCCCACATGCAACATCACGACCGGAAAAATCAGCTACGCAATGAAGAAGCTACGGATAACCATCGAAGATCGGGTGTACGACGTCACCGTCGAGGTTTTGGAAGACGATGGTGATTCGGCATCACCTCAACCGCTGCTGCCATCTCCGGTGCCGCTTCAGCAGCCAACCGCAGCGCCAGCGCCGCCGTCGCCGGCCGCAGCGGTGGCCCCGCCGCCGCCAGCAGCGGGTGCCGGCAGTGTGGTAAGCCCATTGGCTGGAACGATCATTAGAATCGACGTCCAGGCCGGCCAGCATGTCAACGCCGGCGATAAGCTTGTCTGTCTCGAAGCGATGAAAATGAATACCGAAATCGTCGCGCCAGGCGCTGGAGTTGTTCAGTCGGTCAACATCGATCTCGGTGCCTCCGTCCAGGAAGGCCAAGTCCTGTTGACGATCACCTGAGAGCACGTCGTGGAGTATATCGGCGACCTCTTTGAGCTCACAGGCTTTGCACGTGTTACGTGGCAGATGGCGGTCATGTGGGCCGTCGTTATTGGCCTGTTTTATCTTGCGGTCTACCGAGGCTTCGAGCCCCTTCTGCTGATACCCATCGGCTTTGGCGCACTCCTCGCCAACCTTCCCACCGAGGGCCTCGTCAACGCACCGGTCGGAGATCACCCCGGCGGCCTGTTCTATTACATCTCGCAGGGGATCACGCTCGAGATCTTTCCACCGCTGATTTTTCTCGGGGTTGGCGCCTTAACCGATTTCGGTCCGCTGATTGCCAATCCACGAACGCTGTTATTAGGCGCAGCGGCCCAATTCGGCGTTTTCGCGACGTTTTTTGGTGCACTGTTCTTAGGATTCACCGAGCAGCAGGCCGGGGCGATCGGCATTATCGGCGGTGCCGACGGACCCACATCTATTTTCCTCGCCAACAAGCTCGCGCCGGAGCTATTGGCACCGATTGCGGTCTCCGCCTACAGCTATATGGCGCTTGTGCCATTGCTGCAGCCGCCGATCATGCGAGCCTTAACAACCCGCAAGGAACGCGCGATACGGATGCGGTCGATGCGCGAGGTCTCTAAGCTTGAGAAGCTGATTTTCGCGATCGTCGTCACCGTCCTCTGTATTTTGCTGGTTCCTGCCGCAACGGCCCTGATCGGGATGCTGATGTTTGGGAATTTGCTGCGAGAGTGCGGCGTGACCGAACGCCTGTCCAAGGCCGCGCAGAACGAGATTATCAACGTTGTCACCATTTTTCTCGGCACCAGCGTCGGGATTACGATGACCGGCGAACGCTTCTTGCAGGCCGAAACGCTCAAAATTCTTGGCCTTGGCGTGGTCGCTTTTGGGGTCGCAACAGCCGCTGGCGTATTGATGGCGAAGGTGATGAACCTGTTCAGTCGCAAAAACCCGATCAATCCGTTGATCGGTTCAGCCGGCGTGTCGGCCGTACCAATGGCGGCGCGCGTGAGCCAGGTCGAAGGGCAACGTGCAGATCCCGGCAATTTCCTACTGATGCACGCGATGGGCCCCAACGTAGCCGGTGTCATTGGCACGGCCGTCGTCGCGGGTTTCCTTATCGCGAAGTTGGGTGGCGGTTGACAAGTTCCTGCAATGTCGGAAGACACGACCTCCATTTCGGTTCGAGTTCACATATCGGGCCGTGTACAGGGGGTATGGTTTCGGGGGTGGACCGCCGAGCAAGCTGAGAGCCTTGGGCTGGACGGGTGGGTTCGTAATCGCACCGACGGGACCGTCGAAGCAATGTTTGCGGGGCCAAAAGCCATCGTCGAGCAAATAATCGCGGCTTGTCACGATGGACCAAGGGCGGCGCGGGTAGACAAAGTTACGGTTGAGATGACACCGAGGCCTGCCGACACTGCCGCAGGGGCCGGATTTCGTACACTGCCGACCGTTTGATTATGAGCCGCTGCGGGTAGAGTTCAGGAATCCGGTCCAAAGACGACTTTGAATGTGTCCACAAGAGCGGCATCGACGTCATCCATCGTCGCGGTAATACCGAGGTCGACCAATGAGGTCACGCCGTGCTCCGATATTCCGCATGGAACGATTCCGGCGTAATGGTCGAGATCGGGTTCGAGGTTGAGCGAAATCCCGTGATAGGTGATCCAGTGGCGAACTCGAACGCCAACCGCGGCAATTTTCGCCTCTTTACCTGGCCCCATATCGATCCAGATGCCGATCCGACCTGGCCGGCGCTCACCAACCACATTGAACTGGCTTAGCGCTTCGATGATCCACTGCTCGAGGTTGCGCACAAATGCCCGCACGTCGCGTTGGCGGGTTCGCAGATCCAGCATCACGTACGCGATGCGCTGACCAGGGCCGTGGTAGGTAAATTGGCCACCGCGCCCGGTCGTGTAAACCGGCAATTCATTGGGATCTAACAGATCATCCGGCTTCGCGCTGGTTCCGGCGGTATAAAGCGGCGGGTGTTCGGTCAGCCACACCAATTCGCGCGCCGTGCCTTCCCGAATTGCCGCGACCCGCGACTCCATAAAGGCAACCGCCGGTTCGTAATCGACCGGATCGTCGCTGGTCTTCCAATCCGGCAGAGCAGTCGTTAACATCGTTTTGTAAGGCCTTCTACGAGCGGCTTGTTTACGATTTGGTAATGCAGCCGTGGCACTAATGGAGCAAAGGAATCGTCCGTGAAAGCTATAGACAACGTCAACGTCCAATTATCGGTCGTTCTGGGCAAGGCCGTGATGCCAATTCACCAATTGCTCAAGATGGGTCGGGGCGCCGTTATCGAACTCGACGCGACGGTTCACGATCCAGCAACCTTGTACGCCAACAATCGCCTGATCGCTAAGGGTGAGGTTATGGTTGTCGACGACCATATCGCCGTGTCGATCACCGATACAGTCGGCTCATTCGAAGAATAACGCGCTCTAACTCCAGTCGCCAAGGGCCCCGCATGGGGCCTTTCGTGTTTGTGTCAGACGCTTCGGACCTTGCGACGCGGTTCGGTATTTGATATCTCGCTTAGAACAAGCGGTCGTGGCGGAACTGGTAGACGCGCAGCGTTGAGGTCGCTGTGGGATAATATCCCGTGGAAGTTCGAGTCTTCTCGACCGCACCATTTTATTTCGAAGAGCTCGTTGACTCGCTGGAGTTGCGGGCTCTTCGGTTTTCGGGCTGGTTATCCGGAGCCGATGTCGCTTTGGCGGGCGGCCGAAATCAGATAAGACAACTCGGTCGCGGCTTGACCGCCGGTCGGCTCATACATGGTTCTAGTGGATGGAATCCAACATGTGGTACCCCTACGATCGTGTATCCCGGTAGCTCGGCAGGAGGAAGCCCGCAGGCGATGCCCCAAGGGACCGTTGGGCATCGTCGAGGGGTTTCGACGCAGCGGAGGACCGGGATAGGCGACCCACCGGGCGGCTTGCCGAGCTCGCCGGCCGCGTTACGCAAAGCTTCCGATGCCCAACGGTCGCATGGGGCATCGCCACGCTTCGCGCGCCTAACCGGCGAACTCGGCAAACCGTCGTCTGGCTACCATATGTTGGATTTCATCCACTAGGAACTCAAATGTCGAGCGTCGAACCACCGTCGATAAATGATGTGGCTGCGCCCGCGGCCGGCTATCGGCATTCGCGCGAATTCGTTCTTGATATCCTTGGCGCGGCGGAAATTGATAACAAAGGGCGCGTCCGCGAGCTCATAGAACCGCTCCACGTCGCTGATATCGCAGATCTGATTGATCAGGTCACGCCTGAGCAGCGTCAAGTCGTGCTCGGGTGCTTACCAGCTGCGATCGTTCCCGAGATTCTCACTGAACTCGACGAATCCGTTCGCGACGAGGTCCTGCACGTTCTTGCGCCGCAGGAGGTCGCCGAGGCCGTTGCCGAGCTCGATACCGACGATGCGATCGACCTCCTGGAAGATCTCAACGCGGACCAACAGCGCGAGGTCTTGGCCGCGGTCCCGGTTGAAGAAAGAGCAGCGGTCGAGGAAGGGCTGGGCTATGCCGAGGATTCAGCCGGTCGGCTTATGCAGCGCGATTTCGTCGCCGTACCGCAATACTGGAACGTCGGTCAAATTATCGATTATCTCCGCGACGCCGACGACCTGCCTGACGAGTTTTTCGAAATCTTCGTGGTCGACCCCGGCCATCATCCAGTCGGTACGGTGCCGCTGAGTCGGGCTATGCGTTCCCAGCGTCCTGTGCTGGTTGCTGACATCATGGATGATCAGCCCAAGATCATCCCGGTCGATACCGACCAAGAAGACGTCGCGCATGTTTTCAGTCAATACGACTTGGCGTCGGCACCCGTCATTGACGCCGCCCGGCGCATTGTTGGGGTTATCATGGTTGACGACGTCGTGGACGTTATCAACGAGGAAAACGAGGAAGATCTTATGCGGCTGGGCGGTGTCCAGCAGGATGACTTTTATACCTCGGTCGTCCGCACAACGCGCACGCGCTTTTCGTGGCTTGCGATCAACCTCATAACCGCTATCGCCGCCTCGAGTGTGATCGCCCTGTTTGATGCGACGATTGAGGAAATCGTGGCTCTGGCTGTTTTAATGCCGATTGTTGCGTCGATGGGAGGTAATGCCGGTACGCAAACGCTCACCGTCGCCGTGCGCGCCCTGGCAACCCGCGAACTCACGCCGACCAACACGCTTCGCCTGATCAATAAAGAAGCGCTTGTTGGTGTACTGAACGGCATTCTCTTTGCTGTCTTGATCGGCTTCGTTGCCACACTTTGGTTTGGTAACCCGCCGCTTGGCCTGGTACTCGCGGCTGCCATGGTGATTAACCTCGTCGTCGCTGGGTTGTGCGGAATCCTGATCCCGCTTGGTCTTGATCGAGCCGGGGTCGACCCAGCTCTGGCGGCAACCGTATTTCTCACAACGATTACAGATGTCGTAGGTTTTTTTGCGTTTCTCGGGCTTGCGGCGTGGTTGCTGCTCTAGGAGGCTTTAATGAGTGATCTCGCGCTCTTTAGTGCTGACGATGCGAATCGGATCGGCGAAGGACACTTACCCGGCTTGATCGGCCTTGATTTCAAAGAGATCGAACACGGCCGTGTCGTAGCCGAGCTCGCCATAGAAAAACGACACAAAACGCCCCACGATTTTCTTCATGCCGCCACTGTGACCGCCCTCGCTGACACAGCTGCCGGCTACGGCACGCTGGCGTCGCTGCCCAAAGGCGCTATGAGCTTCACCACCATTGGTTTGCAATGCAATTTTGTTGGCACGGCGCGGGAGGGGACGATCCGTACAGAAGCCGTCCTACGCCACGGCGGACGCAGCACCCAGGTTTGGGACGCTGAGGTCACTAACGATGCGGGGAAAACAATTGCGATGTTTCGCTGCACGCAAATGATTCTTTGGCCGAAATGAGTGTCAAGTCGTAGCGATGTCGACGCAAGCGCGCGGTTGCAAGGCGCCAGATTTTTGACGCCCAGAAATCCAGACTACGCCTCGCGGGTTCGCGAAAGCTTCGGGCGCCAAGCCTTCATGGATCTGATCGGCGCCTTTGTCGAAGCCGTGAGCCCCGGGCGCTGTGTCTTGAGACTTCCGCACAATCCAGCCCTTGAGCAACACGAAGGTCGTTTCCATTCGGGTGCAATCGCGACCCTTGCCGACACCGCGGCTGGCTACGCCGCATTTTCGTTGGCCCCGGCCGAAGCCTCGATCCTGACGGTAGAGTTCAAGATCAACTACCTGATCGGCGCGCTCGGCGATTTTCTCGTGGCAGAGGGCGATGTGATACGCGCAGGCCAATCGCTAACCGTGTGCGAGGCCCGGGTGTACAGCGAAAGCGCTGGCCAGCGCGAACTCTGCTCAGTGGTTTTGGAAACATTGATCTACCTGCCGGGCCGAGCTGATTCGCAAGATGTCAGCCGCCCCGCGACCCAACGTCGCGCAACCTATCAACCCGATCAGAGTCGCGCCGCGGTTAACCCAGCGACCGACGCTTTCGCGGATAATGTTGCGGGTGTATGGGCGGCGCAGCCATTTGCGAGCGTCCTGGGATTGCAACTCGAAAATATCGAACCCGGCTATTCCGTTTGTCGGGTGCCCCACCGAGCCGACCTCACACAGCAACATGGCTTTTTCCACGGCGGGATGGTCGCCACAATCGCTGATATGGCCATGGGGACCGCGGCGGGCTCGCTCGCGCCTAAGGGCACTATTCCTCAGACCGCGGAGTTCAAGCTCAATCTTATGGCGCCGGGAGATGGACGTTCTCTGAAAGCATATGGTTACGTGGTCAGGCCGGGCCGTACGCTATCGATTTGCCGCGCCGACGTCGCAACCGTAAATGCCGATGGCGCGGAGCATCTATGTGCGTCCGCATTGGGCACGTTGGTCCCGCAGGCTAGCTAAGTGGAGATCGCGGCGTTTCTACCCCTTCGCAATGCCCCATCGAGTAGGTAGAGTTTCTTACCCCTCGGCGAGGCTGCCACAATGATTCCCAATCGATATCCGACGCTAGATTTTAATCTTGGCCAACAGGCCAACATGCTGCGGGATTCGGTCGAAGAGTTTGCGGCCAACGAGATTGCGCCGCGCGCAGAAGAGATCGACCAGACCAACCTGTTTCCCCGTGATCTTTGGCCGAAGATGGGTAACCTCGGCCTCCACGGCATCACCGTGGAAGAGGAATATGGCGGCGTCGGAATGGGCTATCTCGAGCATGTGATAAGCATGGAGGAGATCAGCCGTGCGTCCGCGTCTGTTGGCCTCAGCTACGGCGCTCACTCGAACCTTTGTGTCAACCAGCTACGGCTCAATGGATCCGACGAACAGAAGCACCGCTACCTGCCAAAACTGATTAGTGGTGAGCATGTTGGCGCCCTGGCCATGAGCGAGTCTGGAGCGGGATCGGATGTGGTCGGCATGCGCTTGCGTGCACAGAAGAAGGGCGATCACTACGTTCTCAACGGCACCAAGATGTGGATCACCAACGGACCAGCGGCCGACACGCTGGTGGTCTATGCCAAAACCGATCCCGAGGCCGGATCGCGCGGTATTTCGGCGTTCATCGTCGAAAAAGGATTCGACGGTTTTTCGACGGCACAAAAGCTCGACAAACTCGGTATGCGCGGTTCCGATACCTCGGAGCTGGTCTTCGAGGATTGCGCCATACCCGAAGAGAATGTCTTGGGTGATCTCAATGGCGGCGTTGCCGTGCTAATGAGCGGGCTCGATTATGAGCGTGCGGTGCTCGCGGCCGGCCCACTGGGACTAATGCAGGCCTGTCTTGATGTGGTGCTGCCCTATGTTCACGAGCGCCAGCAGTTCGGCAAGTCGATTGGTGAATTCCAATTGATGCAGGGAAAACTTGCCGACATGTACACCACCCTTAATGCCTGCAAAGCCTACGTCTACACGGTGGCGAAAGCGTGCGATCGGGGTGAGACGACGCGTAAGGATTCCGCCGGTGCCATCCTTTACTCAGCGGAAAAGGCAACCTGGATGGCGCTCGAGGCCATCCAGTGCCTGGGTGGTAACGGTTACATAAATGAGTTTTCGACCGGCCGATTGTTGCGTGATGCCAAGCTCTACGAGATTGGTGCGGGCACCTCAGAAATCCGGCGCATGTTGATTGGTCGCGAACTGTTTGAGGAAACCGGGTAGCCCCTATTCGTCGACGACAGTTTGGTGGAATTTCTTATGCCTCAACCGATCGATTTCTATTTTGATTTTGCCTCCCCCTACGGTTATCTCGCTAGCCGTAAAATCGATGAAATAGCGGCCCGATACGATCGCGATGTAACGTGGCGACCCTTTCTTCTGGGGATCGTCTTCAAAATCGTCGGAACCGGCCCGATGTTCAACTATCCGTTGAAATCCGACTATTTCTTCAACGATTTGCCCCGCTCGGCACGGCGGCTCGGGGTTCCGGTTACGCTGCCGCCCGGCGCGCCGCATAACACGATATCTGCCGCGCGGGCGTACTACTGGTTGAGTGATCAAGACCCAGCGATGGCCAAGGCGTTCGCGCAGCGCGTTTACAATCGCTTTTTCGAAGATGGTGACGATGTTTCGTCGCCCGAGGCGACGGCCGCGATCGCGGCCCAGATCGGCGCGGATCGTGATCAGGCGATCACAGCGTTGCAGGATCAACGGGTTAAGGATCGTCTCCGCGATGAGGTTGATGCCGCCGTCGCGAAGGGTGTGTTCGGGTCGCCCTATTTCATTGTCGACGGTGAACCTTTTTGGGGGAGTGACCGGCTCGAGCAAGTCGAGGATTGGCTCAAATCAGGCGGTTGGTAAGGCGGTTGCGTTACAGACCATGACGGTTATCGAAACAAAGCTGGACGCGTCGGCCGATGGATTTCGCGCTAACGCGAAACGCATGCGCGCGTTGGTCGATGACTTGCAGGCTACCGTCGCCACCATTGAAGTGGGTGGATCCGAAAAGGCGCGTCAGCGTCATATCGGGCGCGGCAAGCTGCTACCGCGCGAGCGGGTCCAGCGCCTGCTTGATGTGGGCACCCCTTTCCTCGAGCTATCTCCGTTGGCTGCGCATGAAATGTATGACGATGAGGTCCCAGCGGCCGGTGTCATCACCGGCATCGGCCGCGTTTCCGGGCGCGAATGCTTGATCGTTGCCAACGACGCCACGGTCAAAGGTGGGACCTACTATCCTATGACCGTCAAAAAACACGTTCGCGCGCAGGAGATCGCTCAGCAAAACCGTCTACCCTGCATTTATCTGGTCGATTCCGGCGGCGCCAACCTACCCAACCAGGATCAGGTCTTTCCTGACCGCGATCATTTCGGGCGCATATTCTACAACCAAGCCAACATGTCAGCCCTCGGCATAGCGCAACTCGCCGTTGTGATGGGGTCGTGTACGGCAGGCGGTGCTTATGTTCCGGCGATGGCAGACGAGGCGATTATCGTTCGCCAACAAGGCACGATCTTTTTGGGCGGCCCACCGTTGGTCAAAGCTGCGACCGGTGAAATTGTCAGCGCCGAAGAATTGGGCGGTGCCGACGTCCATTCGCGCACATCCGGCGTAACCGACTATTACGCTCAAAACGACGAACACGCTCTGCACCTTGCGCGACGGGCGATTGCCAACCTCAATCACCGCAAGGAGATCACTCTCGACGTGCGCGAACCCAGGGAACCCTTACATGATGCCGAGGATCTCTATGGGCTGATCCCCGGTGATTTGCGCCAGCCGTTCGACATCCGCGAAGTGATCGCGCGGATCGTCGATGGCAGCGAATTGGATGAATTCAAGGAGCTCTATGCCACCACTCTGGTTACCGGCTTCGCCCGGATTTGGGGTTATCCCGTCGGTATCATTGCCAACAACGGGATCCTGTTCTCCGAGACGGCGCTCAAAGCGGCCCATTTTATCGAGTTGTGTTGTCAGCGCAGTATCCCGTTGATTTTTCTACAAAACATCACCGGCTTTATGGTTGGTAAGAAATACGAGGCAGGAGGTATCGCCAAAGACGGCGCCAAGATGGTGACGGCTGTTGCGACCGCCGGAGTTCCAAAATTCACCGTCGTGGTCGGGGGGTCCTATGGTGCTGGCAACTACGCGATGTGTGGTCGCGCCTATGCACCCCGATTTCTTTGGACCTGGCCCAACTCGCGGGTTTCGGTAATGGGCGGCGAGCAGGCCGCGCACGTCCTTGCGCAGGTGCGTCGTGACGGCAAGGAAGCACGCGGAGAGAGTTGGAGCGAACGCGCGGAGAAGGCGTTCAAGAAGCCCATCCTTGATCAGTACGAACGCGAAGGGCACCCGTATTACGCCAGCGCTCGATTGTGGGACGATGGGGTAATCGATCCTGCGGATACCCGCATGGTGCTGGGTCTGGGAATTTCTGCGGCGCTTAACGCCCCAATCGAACCCACTCGGTTTGGCGTTTTCCGGATGTAGCGCGCAGCCGTAACGTTATACCGAGCTTCAAATCAGGGCGACGGTGTGGGCGAACAGTGCGTTTAGGTCAACAGTGTAGGTAGAAATCGATGGCATATGTTTTGGTAGATCGCGACGCGCGCGGCGTGGCAACGGTTGTTCTTGATCGGCCCGATAAGCACAACGCGTTTAACGATCAGGTCATCCGCGAGATCCAGGACGCGTTTACCGACGTTGGTGGCGATGACAATGTGCGTGTGATTCTCCTTGTCGCGAACGGCAAGAGCTTCTGCGCCGGGGCCGATACCAATTGGCTCAAGGCCAGCGTTGATTTGACCGAGCGGGAGAATTTCGACGATGCATTTGAGATTGCGCGCATGCTGCGCGTCGTCGATACCGTGCCAAAACCCACCGTCGCGCTTGTGCAAGGGGCAGTGATGGGTGGTGGTGCCGGACTCGTGGCTGCTTGCGACATCGCGGTCTCTATGGCCGATGCATTTTTTGCGATGTCGGAGGTGCGGTTGGGATTGATCCCCGCCGCAGTCTCACCGTACGTCGTCGCTGCCATGGGAGTGCGCGAAGCGCGCCGCTATTTCCTGACGGCTGAGCGGTTCTCTGCCAGTGAGGCCTTGCGAATCGGCTTGGTTCACGAAGTTGTCGCAGACCGAGCCGGGCTCGACGCTGCTCGCGATCGCATCGTCGGCCAACTCTTATCCTGCTCTCCGGGCGCAATTGCGGCCAGCAAGGACCTCATTCGAGCGGTTACGCGAAACTATGTCGACGACGAAATGATGAAGGACACGGCGCAGCGGATTAGCAGGCAGCGCACCTCCGATGAAGGACAAGAAGGGTTGGCGTCGTTTCTGGAAAAACGTGCCCCAAATTGGGTCATCGAGTAAACCGGCGGCGTCACCTGAGCCGAGACTCCCGCATGTTCGAAAAATTGCTCATCGCCAATCGGGGCGAGATCGCGTGCCGAATCATCAGCACCGCGCGGCGGCTTGGCATCCCAACGGTAGCGATCTACTCCGACGCCGATCGTGGCGCGCGTCATGTGGCGCTCGCTGACGAAGCCTTTCGGGTCGGCGGGTCTTCTCCGAGCGAAAGTTATCTCCGCCACGACCGGATTATCGACGTTGCTCGCCTACGCGGGGCGACCGCCATTCACCCGGGTTACGGATTTCTTTCGGAAAACGCCAAGTTCGCAGAGGCTTGCGCGAAGGCCAAAATCGTATTTGTTGGACCCTCGCCCAGCGCCATTGAATCAATGGGCGAGAAAGACATCGCCAAAACTCTGATGGCGGCCGCCGGCGTTCCCATTGTCCCGGGCTACCACGGCAAGGATCAGCGGCCCGCCCGGCTTATGCGCGAGGCGACATCCCTCGGCTTCCCCATCCTAATCAAGGCTGCCGCCGGCGGCGGCGGTAAGGGGATGCGGCGGGTTGAAGCGCCCTCCGCCTTTCGCGATGCCCTCGAATCCGCACGCCGCGAAAGCAAGAATGCCTTCGGTTCCAGCAAGGTCCTGATTGAATCCTACATTGCGCGACCCCGTCATGTTGAGGTGCAGATCTTTGGTGATTCGCAACGCGACGTCATTCATCTTTTCGAGCGCGATTGCTCAATGCAGCGGCGCCACCAAAAGGTGATCGAGGAGGCGCCGGCACCCAATCTGTCTGCGGCGATCCGCCAACGATTGGGCGAGGCGGCGGTGACTGCGGCTCAGGCAATCGACTATGTGGGTGCCGGAACCGTTGAGTTTCTGCTCGATCCCTCCAGCGGGTCCGCGGATCCCACGTTTTATTTCATGGAGATGAATACGCGCCTCCAGGTCGAACACCCGGTTACGGAGGCGATCACCGGGCTCGATCTCGTCGAGTGGCAGCTGCGGATTGCCGCCGGGGAACCGTTACCGTGGCGCCAATCCGAGCTCGGCATCAGTGGTCACGCGATCGAGGTACGCCTGTATGCCGAAGATCCCTCGCGTGAGTATCTGCCTTCGATTGGGCGGCTACAGCGGCTCGAATTGCCCGAGACCACGTCGCGAATCCGGGTTGATAGCGGTGTGCGCGAAGGAGATTTGGTTTCCATCCACTACGATCCCATGATCGCCAAGGTAATCGCCCATGGCCGCGATCGGACCAACGCGTTAGACAGCCTGCGGAGCGCCCTCGCGCAGACGACCGTCCTTGGCGTGCGCACCAATCTCGGCTTTCTCAACCGGTTGCTCAGGCACCACGATTTCGCGGCAGGATCAGTCGATACGCACCTGGTCGAGCGAGATGCAGATCGATTGCTGTCGCCGGATCGAGAAACCCGTCTCAGGCTTTACGCCATGGCATTTCTGGCCGCTAGTTTCGAAGGTGCGACACCGGTTAGACACTCGGGCGCCGATCGTTTCTCGCCATGGCGGCAGTTTGCGCCTGCGCGCCACGGATCCGGGCGACGTTTCTGTCGGTCGCTCACGATCGACGATCAGGTGGTTTCGTATGTTGTCAGCCCGACATCAACCGGCAACGTTGACCTTGAGATCGAAGGAATCGGTCGAGCGTTGGTCGCCGGCGCCGAACTGCGCGATCGTGACGTTCACGCGAAGCTCGATGGGCGCGATGCAATCGCGCGCACCGTAGCGCGTGGCGATCACATTGATGTCTTGGTCGATGGCGATAGTGTGACGATTAGCCTGGCCGGGAAGGCGCTAGGCGCGGGGGCCCTCGACGGCGACGGCGCCGATCATATCGTGGCGCCTTTGCCCGGAAAGGTTGCCGCGCTCGCGGTCGCCAGGGGCGACACCGTTAAGAAAGGTGAAACCTTGATCGTCGTTGAAGCCATGAAGATGGAACACACGTTGGTCGCTCCCCGATCCGCTAAGGTTGAGGACGTTCTCTGTAAGGTTGGCCGGATGGTCGATGAGGGCGCAATGCTGATCAAGCTGTCGACGTAATTCGTTAGTCCCCCCGCTTTCCAGTTCACCGATGATGCGATGACGGTAGCAAAAACGTTAGCCGCGGCGACGACAGTATTGGCGATTGGGCTGATCATTGCCGGTCTCGGCAATGAATCGCGGGAATTTTATGTCGCGTCGGCACTTGCTGTGTTCACCATTGGGCTATTCGCGACCGGCGCGGTGCCCGCGCATATCGCGTCAATTTGGTTTTTTCTGATCGCAGCGGTCACGCAAATAGCACCGGCAGAGGCAGTGTTTTCCGGATTTGCCTCGATGGGATTCTGGATGGTGTTTGGCGGTTTGTTGCTCGGGGTGGCTGTCCGAGAAACTGGACTCGGCCGGCGCATTGCCGCAGCGATGACGGCTGGCTTCGGCCGTAGTTATGTTGGCAACATCACTGGCATTGTTGCGGTTGGCGTGGCGCTCGCTTTCTTTGTGCCATCGACCATGGGCAGAATTGTGATCCTTATGCCCATTGTCCTGGAACTTGCCGAGAATCAGGGATTTGAAAGCGGATCGCGCGGGCGCGACGGTTTCGTTGTCGCATTGTTGTTCGGTACCCTACTACCTGCATTTGCGCTGCTCCCCTCAAACCTCCCCAACATCATTTTGACCGGTGCAGCAGAAACGCTGCACGGCATCACGCTGATCTATGGCGAGTACATATTGCTGCATTTCCCTCTGCTCGGTGCTGCCAAAGCGATATTGATGATCGGTCTCATCGTTGCGATGTTTTCCGATGTACCGAGTCGGGAGGCTCCGACGCGGCCACGAACCCCGTTTTCGAGCGAAGAGCGCCGCCTTGCAGTCATTCTCGGTGCCACCCTCCTGCTGTGGATGACGGATTCATGGCATGGTACCGCACCCGGCTGGATTGGACTGGCGGCGGGCTCGGCGTGTTTGCTGCCGGGGTTCGGCGTTCTCAAGGCCGATGTCGTCGATAAGTTGAACTACGGCGCGCTGCTTTATGTGGCCGGGATTATCGGTCTCGGTGCCATGATATCAACCAGCGGGCTGGGTGACCGCGTCGGCGCGTTGCTGCTGGATGAAGTTGGTTTCTTGCCGGGCGAGTCGATTCGCAACCTTAGCGCGATGACTGGCATTTCGATTGTCACCGGGTTCCTCGCCACTCAAGCCGGGGTCCCGGCAATTCTCACGCCCATTAGCGGTGGCATTGCCGAGGCCATGGATCTGCCGCTGGCAACCGTATTGATGATGCAGGTGTTGGGTTTCTCGTCGGTCGTGCTTCCCTACCAGGTCCCGCCGTTGATGGTGGGGCTCAGCCTCGCCGGCGTCAGTGTGGCAACAGCGACGCGATTTAGCCTTACCCTTTTTGTGCCGACCGTATTGATTCTGCTCCCACTGGATTATTTGTGGTGGCGTATACTGGGCTATCTGCCGTGATGAGGAGGTCGGATTGCCGCTTGGGTTACTGAAAATGTGCGTCGGTGTCGCGGAGATCGACCAGCTGGCGCGCTGGCAGTACGAGCGCCTTTCACGGCTACGTGAAAACGGGGAGCCGGCCAAACTGCGCCACGTAACCCGCAACCGGCCGCGCCGCGCCGAAGAAATCCTCGAAGGTGGATCCCTCTATTGGGTTATCAAAGGGTGCGTGCGTGTGCGCCAGCATATTATCGCACTCGAACGTGTCGAAAATGATGAGGGTCAAACAAAGTGCGGGCTCGTTCTTGACCCGACTCTGGTACGAACCGAGCTCCAGCCACGCCGCCCGCACCAGGGGTGGCGTTACCTCGAAGAGGATGATGCGCCACCTGACTTGCCCGGTGGTCATGCCGCTTACGACATGCCCGAAGCGATGGTTGCCGAACTTCGAGAACTAGGCCTTCTATGATCTACTCGCATAGGTAGAATTTCTGCCTTCTAATTACGAATGATTTTCCGCGACACTCCCCCCACGCGTGCGCCCCTGCGGGCACAGATCAATGCGCTTTATCACGCCGATGGATCCGCCGTCATGGAAACGGTGCTTGATGAGGCGGCGTTCGACGCGGCCGAGAAAGCGCGTGTTTCTGATCTTGCAAGGCGCTTGATCATTCGCATTCGGCGCTCGAGCCGAGATACCGGATCGCTCGAGACTTTCCTGCAGGAATACCAGCTCTCGACGCGGGAAGGCGTCGTGCTTATGTGCTTGGCCGAGGCGTTGCTGCGAATTCCCGACTCAGAAACCGCCGATCAGTTGATCCGCGACAAGCTCGGTGGTGCCGATTGGGAGGCACATCTCGGCAAAAGCGAATCTCTGTTCGTCAATGCGTCAACCTGGGGGTTGATGTTAACGGGTCGGCTGATGTCGATCGATGCAGGCATGGCCAAAGGCTACCATTTCGGCCGCCTATTGCAGCGCAGCGGCGAACCCTTGGTCCGACAAGGCCTGATGCAAGCCATGCGCATTGTTTCCGACCAGTTCATCATGGGCCGGAATATTCGCAGTGCGATGCGTCGGGCTCGAGACGATGGCGAGGAGGGGACGCGACACTCGTTCGACATGTTGGGCGAGGCGGCATTAACGGCAACCGACGCCACTCGGTACACCGAAGCCTATACCGCGGCCATCAAGGCGATCGGGCAATGGCAACAAGAAGACACTCGTGGACGGTCGATGACGCTTGCTCGACCGGGAATCTCGATCAAATTGTCCGCCCTCGATCCGCGCTTCGAATTTGCCCAGCGGGAAGCCGTGTTGCGGCGTCTGATACCACGCCTTCTTGAACTCGTTCTTGAAGCAAAAAAGGTTGACGTTGGCGTTACGATCGATGCCGAAGAAGCCGACCGACTCGAACTCGGCTTGGATGTCTTCGAGGCGGTTTACAACGATCCCCAACTCGGAGATTGGGAAGGCTTTGGGCTTGCGGTACAGGCGTACCAGAAACGGGCGCGGGCCGTTGTCGATTGGCTTGCCGCTCAAGCCCAAAAAACCGGCCGGCGCATCCCAGTCAGATTGGTAAAAGGAGCCTACTGGGATACTGAGGTAAAACGAGCCCAGGAGGGCGGATTCGCGGGCTACCCCATTTATACCCGCAAAGTGATGACCGATGTGTCGTACCTCGCTTGCGCCCGCACCATGCTCGATGACCAGCGATCGTTTTACCCACAATTCGCGACCCACAACGCCCACACGCTCGCCGCCATTGCCGTGCTCGGCGCCCGACGGTCGGACTTCGAGTGCCAACGACTGCACGGCATGGGAGAGGCGCTCTATCGTGGACTGAGCCATGAGCACGAGATCGAATTGCCGTGTCGCGTCTACGCACCGGTTGGCGGCCATGAGGATTTGCTGCCCTATCTCGTCCGCCGGTTGCTTGAAAACGGCGCCAACACGTCGTTCGTCAATCAACTGGCAGATCCAAACGCCCCGATTGTCGACCTCGTTGCCGATCCGACCGATACGATGCGATCCTCATTGGGTCAGCGACACGCTCAGATACCGCTGCCACATGGTCTGTTCGGCGAGTCGCGGGTGAACTCGCAAGGGGTAGATCTCAGCGATAGCAACGCCCTCATCGCTCTCGCCCAGAGGATGGGCGTAGCGACCGAGCAAACCTGGACCTGCACCGCGCTGGTCGATGGAAAACCTGGCATCGGTCAGGTTCAAGAAGTTACCAACCCGGCGCAAAGAAACGAGGTCGTCGGCACGGTCGTCGATGCAGACGAAGCATCGATCGAGGCAGCGCTGGATCTAAGAGTCCGACTCGAAACTCTATGTTTGATAACAGTACCTTGCGAGCCGCCTTGTGAGGAGTCGGATGTTGGCGACAAGAATCCATGCCTGTGCGGAGGCGATTGATTTCTCCCAATCCTTGGCCAGTCGACGGCATCGGTTGAGCCAGGCGAAGGTCCTCTCGACGACCCATCGTCTGGGCAGGAGCTCGAAGCCCTGGGCGGTGTCTGAGCGCTTGATGATCTCGAGCTTCCAGCGGCCGATGTCCTCAAGGGCGCCCTCGAGTTTCGGTCCCGCGTAGGCGGCGTCGGCGAAGAGGTGACGCAGCCGGGGGAAGCGATGACGGATCGATTTGAGGACCTCGGGCGCGCCGTCGCGGTCCTGGATATCGGCTGCGTGCACGATCAGGCCGACCAGCAGGCCGAGTGTATCGGTGACGATGTGACGCTTGCGGCCCTTGATCTTCTTGCCCGCGTCATAGCCCCGAACACCACCGCTTTCCGTGGTTTTCACGCTCTGGCTGTCGATCACCCCGGCGCTCGGGCCGGCCTCGCGTCCTTCCAGCTCCCGGGCCGCCATGACCAGGTGATGGTTGATGCTCTCCAGCAGGCCGTTGGAGCGCCAGTCGTAGAAATAGCGCTGGACCGTGGAAGGCGGAGGGAAGTCGTTCGGCAACATCGCCCACTGGCAGCCCGTCGAGGCCATGTACATGACCGCATCCATGACATGGCGCAGGTCCGTCGTCCTCGGCCGGCCGATCTTCTTGCGCGGCGGCATGAGCGGCGCGATCAACGCCCACTCTCGATCCGTCAGGTCGCTTGCGTAGCGCCCGCCACGGCGCTCATAATTCGGGCGAGTGATTTCGGTCCACATGTTGTGCCTCCTCGTTTGCTTTGACACAACCGAGTAAGCCACAACCGACTGAAATCACTCAACTAGTTTCGGGTTGGCCTCTAAGCAGTAAGGCCGCTCCAATCTGGGAACGAACGCCGGCTGTGGAGCGTGGTGACGTTCTCGATCGCGTCGCGGATCTCTACGAAGAACACAGTGCGGCATTGATGAACCTGGCCGTGCGCGAGGCTGGAAAGACGATCAGCGATGCCGTTGCTGAAGTGCGCGAAGCGGTCGACTTTTGCCGTTACTACGCGATGCGCGCGCGCCTTGATTTTGCCGCACCCGTGGAACTGGGCGGGCCGACGGGAGAGCGAAATACGATCTCATTGCACGGCCGCGGCACCTTTGCTTGCATAAGTCCGTGGAATTTTCCGCTCGCAATTTTCACCGGCCAGGTTGCGGCTGCGCTGGCAGCTGGTAACGCGGTCGTGGCCAAACCGGCCGAGCAAACGCCGCTTATTGCTTTTCTGGCAGTCACCCTGATGCACCAGGCTGGTGTTCCTGCAAATGTCCTGCATTTGTTACCGGGAGCCGGCGACGTCGTTGGCGCGTCGCTGGTGAATGACCCGCGTGTCGCCGGCGTCGCGATGACCGGGTCGACAGAGACCGCCCGCCAAATTAATCAATCCCTAGCTAACCGGGTCGGCCCCATCGTTCCGTTGATAGCGGAAACGGGTGGCCAAAATGCGATGATCGCCGATTCCTCAGCTCACCCGGAACAACTAGTCGGTGATGTCGTCCGGTCGGCCTTTACCAGCGCCGGTCAGCGCTGTTCGGCATTGAGAGTCCTGTTTCTGCAGGAGGAAATCAGCAATCGGGTGGTCAAAATGCTGCGCGGCGCGATGGCGGAATTGCGGGTTGGTGACCCATCTCTGCTGGAAACCGATATTGGTCCGGTGATCGATGATGACGCACGCGCCTCGCTGATCGCTCACGCCGAACGAATGCAACGTGACGCACAGATACTCGCCCAAACACCCTTGCCCGAGGGATTGGACGCGGGGACCTTCTTTGCGCCTCGGGCCTATGCGATTTCAGGTTTCGAAATCCTCGAACGTGAGGTTTTCGGGCCAATCCTTCATATCGTACGCTTTGCGGCCGGAGATTTGGATAGGGTCGTCGATGAAATCAACGGCACCGAATACGGCCTCACGCTCGGAATTCATACGCGCATCGATGCAACGGCCCAGCGCATTAGAGCGCGCGCACGAGTCGGCAATGTTTACGTCAACCGCAACATGATCGGTGCCGTGGTCGGCGTGCAACCGTTTGGAGGAGAAGGTCTATCGGGAACTGGTCCCAAAGCCGGTGGCCCCAGTTACCTCAAGCGTTTTGCAACTGAACGAACGGTTTCCGACAATATCGCCGCGGTCGGTGGTAATCCGGCCCTTCTATCGCTCGAAGAGGAAGCGTCGCTGGATGCGTGATTTTCCGGGCTCGATGTGAGTCCGGCGCCACTCATGCTCAAGAGGAGGGTTTCGAGCAGAGCAGCGCCGGTCTCGCCGTGCTGTCAGGGGGAGGATAAGCAGGGCGAGATTTCATAGCGCCAAATGGCCCGGGGTGTGTTCCGCGGGTCGGCTGGTGCGTTCTGGACCGAGGCTTGGGCGGCGGTGAGCCGCGAGACGCTCTTCGGCGATGTGGTCGGCCACGATATTTGTAGGTAGTCCTTCCTGTTCCGCGCGGTCGAATATTTCGAGCAGCTGATGGTGAATTCGTGCCGTGTGTTGGCGTGCCCGATTGCTGTCATAGCCGCCGAATTCGTATGAAATGTTAATGATGCCACCACCGTTGATGACGTAGTCAGGCGCGTAGAGAATGCCGCGGTCACGCAATGCCAGACCGTGCCGATCCTCGGCCAGTTGGTTGTTTGCGGCACCGGCGACAATGGCCGCGCGAATTTGTGGGATCGATTGGTCGTTAATAACCGCGCCCAATGCGCACGGCGCATAGATATCGACATCGCAGGCGTGGATCGTCGCAGCACTCGCGGGCGTGGCGTGACAGCGGGTGACAACCTCGCTAACGCGCGCAGTGTCGATATCGGCGACAATCAACTCGGCACCATCGCTAGCCAAACGTTCACAAACGAGTTGACCGACATGTCCCAATCCCTGAACCGCGATTTTGAGGCCGCGGACGGTGGGCGCGCCAAACTTGTGCTGTACGGACGCCAGTATCCCGCGATAGACACCAAACGCGGTTATCGGCGAGGGATCACCGCTACGACCGGGAAGGCCCGCGGCGAATTCGGTTTCGCGGGCGATGACGACCAGATCCTCGACCGACGTGCCGACGTCCTCAGCGGCGATATAGCGGCCCTCGAGACTGTCCACAAAGCGCCCGAAACTCCTCAACAGTGCTTCAGACTTATCTTTCCTGGGGTCGGCAATAATCACCGCCTTGCCGCCTCCCAGCGCGAGGCCGGCGATGGCTGACTTGTAGGTCATTCCACGCGACAGGCGTAGAACATCCTCCAATGCCTCGTCCTCGGAAGCGTAGGGCCACATACGAACGCCGCCTAGCGATGGTCCAAGCGTGGTGTCGTGGACAGCAATGATGGCGTTCAGACCGACGTCAGGGTCGTTGTAAAAGACGACCTCTTCGTGATCGTTGTCGACCTGTCTTGCGGTGGGCGCCATCAGAGTTTCTCCTCGACCAAGGCATCGACGCTTACCCTAATGTGGGGAGAAACCTTTTCTTATCAAAGAGATAACGGCGCGATAAAGAAACAAAGACCGATTGTTTCTTACCCTGCGGACGCGCGTTTCGTTTTATGTCTCCCGTTAGGGAAAATCACGAAACAATCGTACTCCGGCGCGGGTTAACAAAATCCTAGCGGTATCGAGTCTGGTGCGTGCCGGGGTCTAAAAACGTATGCCGACGACCGTTCCGATGAAAAACGGCAGATCTTCCTGAACGATCGGGCTTTTGCTGGAATCGCCCAGCAAACTGTTTATTTTCGCATCGATTGTCGCGTAAACCCGCTCGCTAAAGAGGTAGATAAAGTTGATGCTGGCGCCGGCGTCGCGTAGACCCGACTTAGCGGTGAAAGGTGCCAAGCCTGCCGCGCTCCCAGCGACGCCAAAATACGCATCATTGTATTTGGCATTTCCACCGGTTACCGACCCACCGAGAATTAGGCTGGCACGCTGGTTGAGTTTGCCGCCAAACGAAACTGCAAGGCTGCCGAGGATGCCATTATGCCCCTGGCTTTGCAGTCCTTTGCGAACATCGGCGCTGATACGCCACGGGCCGCTGTAATTGTCAAAAAATAGACCGGCCTCGAAATTCGAATCGATATTGCGGAGCCCACGCAGGATCGGATCATCGCCGCTGTCGCGGCCGAGATCGTAGGTCAGGCGTGTTCCCAAACGAAAACCTCCGTTGGTCCGAAAGAAGCTAAACCCAACCCCGCGCTGGGTGCTTGCAAATGCGCGGCCCCGCCAGTCGATATCGATCAGCGGCAGGATGACGGGTTCGTAGGCCTTTCCGCCAATGTATTCGGGTGCGGAACCAACGCCGATGCCGAGGTTAAAGTTCCAAGCTTTACGTCGATCGGGAAGAATTGATGTGGAACCGGCTAGGTATGACTCCAAGCCCATTGTGCTCCCGGTAGCGTGGACTGATGGGCTTTGAAGAATGCAGGCAGCAACGAACAAAAACGGTCCGACACTCGCCGCAATCAACCGGTCGATCGCACGAAACGGATTCATAGAACACTCGCTACGATGGGGGGGTCCAGGACCCTATCCCAACCGTTCCGAACGCGGCAAGCTAGACCTTTTGGCCAATGGATTCGGGCGATCAAGTCAGGAGACCAGCGACGCGATCACCGATTGCAAGGCATGAAGTCACCCGGCGATTCGATGCCAAACAGATTAACCAGTCCCGGAATCCCATGAGTCTTTTCGTCTTGAAGCACAAAGTCTTGAATCGATTGACCCGGTTTTTGGACTTTTGGCCGAATCCCCGCGTAGGCTGGTGAAAGACTGTCATTGAACGAAGCCGCTCCACGGCAGTTTTTGCTTCAGACATTGAGCCTTCCTCCTAATGTGCAGCGCTTGTTTCCGGGTGTTGGAGTGCCGGATTTGTGTCGGATCCCGGGTGCCGGTTCCGCAATCTAAGAGCCTACCTGTTTTCTGGTTTCCCACGGTTAGCATCGACCCCACTGATGGCCAGCCCCGGATTGTCCGGTGGAGCGCCGTTCAGGCCAGGGAGATCGATGATGAAAACCACCGACACGACATACGTATCGCCTCTTCGAGGGCGGATGATGGAACAGATGGGCATAGCCGGTCTGGCCGATAGCACACAGGCCATGTATCTGCGCGAGATCGAGACCCTCAACAAACATTACAACAAGCCGCCGGACCGGCTTGACGCCGAGGAGGTCCGCAGCTGGCTGCTGGCGAGGATCGAGCGCGGTCTCGACCCGAACACGACCAATGTAAGCCTCGGTGCGCTCAGGTTCCTGTATCGCGACACACTGCGCCGTCCCGAGATGGTCGACGGGCTCCGTTACCGCAAGAGGCCCCGCAAACTGCCCCGGTCAATGGCGGAGAAGGAGGTCGAGCGCTTGATCCTCGCCATCTCCGACCTCCGTTATCGGGCCGCGACGGTTCTTGCCTATGGCGCCGGTCTCCGCATCTCGGAAACTGTTGAGGTGCAACTCATCGACATCAAGTCGGACAAACGGCTTCTGCACATCCGTTCCGGCAAGGGCGGCGCCGAGCGCATGGCGCCGCTTCCCGACGGGCTCGTCGAATACCTGCGGCGTTACTGCAAGAACCTCTTTCCACGACCGGTCACGTGGCTGTTCTACGGTGAGTCGCCGGAGGTGCCTCTCAAGATCGATACCCTGCGTGTTGCCTTTAAGAAGGCCTGCCGCAAGGCCGGCGTCGACGGCTGCCATACCTTCCATAGCTTGAGGCATTCGGCCGCCACCCACTGGCATGAGCGTGGCGGCAACATCGATGTCATCCAGGATGTCCTGGGTCACCGGAATGCCGACACGACGCGCGGCTACGCCCGCGCCACCGGCAAGATGTTCGAGACCCTCGACCATCCGCTCTCGGGCTTCGACCTGATCGACGCCTGAGGCGCCGTGAAGCGCAAAGACGCCGGCGTGGCTGATATTTTCCGCCGCGCCGGCGCAGATTACCGGCGGCGCCTGGCCGGCCAGCTTGACGCCGGACGCCTCAAGGTCATGGCCGCGATCGAGTCCTGCCGGACGTCCGTACTCGGTGGCCACATGTATCAATGCGACGGCTGCAGGCGCGAGCATCCGCTCTACAACTCGTGCCGCAACCGCCACTGCCCGTCCTGCCAGGGGCTTGCCGCAAGGCAATGGCTGGAGGCGCGCGCCGCCGATATCCTGCCGGTGCCGTACTTCCACGTTGTATTTTCGTTGCCCAAAGAAGTCAGCGGGATCGCCTTTTGCAACCGCAAGGTCGTGTTCAACATCCTGTTTCGCACCGCCGCCGAGACCCTGCGCACCATCGCCGAGGACGACCGTCACGGTGGACTGCGTATCGGCGGCACCGCGGTCCTCCACACTTGGGACCAGAAGCTCGGCTTCCATCCGCATCTGCATATCGTCGTGCCTAACGCCGGCTTCGATGTCGCAACCGGCCAATGGAAGACCGGAAGCGGCACCTTCCTGGCCCCGGTCAAGGTCCTCGCCAGCCTGTTCCGGCGCCGCTTCCTTGAGGAGCTCACCCGCGCCCATGCACGCGGGAAAATCGAATTTCATGGCGGCATCGCCCATCTCGCCAATCCCGGAGAGTTCCACGCCACCCTCGTGGCCGCCCGCGGCAAGAACTGGATCGTCTACGCCAAACGACCCTTTCGCGATGCCGAACAGGTCTTCCGCTATCTCTCCCGATACACGCACAGAATTGCCATCGGCGACAGCCGCATCATCGCCTGCGATGGACAGAACGTCTCCTTCCGTTGCCGCAAGCCGACCAGTCCGGGGCAAAGGAAACCCCGCTACGGCACGGCCACCATCACCGCCGACGAGTTCATCCGCCGGTTCCTGTTGCATGTCCTGCCAAAACGGACTGCATCGCATCCGCCACTTCGGAATCCTTGCCAATGGAAGCCGTGCCAAGACCCTCGAAGTCGCGCGCGAGGCGCTGGGTGTAAACGGCCTCCAGGCGCATACAGCCGTAACCCATGACGGCGAGGAGGACGACCACCGCAATAGCGGCCTGGAGACCGGGATCGCGCCCGTTCCCTGCCCGCACTGTGGCGGCGAATTGCGGAAAATCCGGGAAATCTCCCGCCGGTACGATCCGTTCTCTTCACGAGACCCTCCCCCCGCTCAACCGGCGCAGGACGCGAAACCATGAAACATCGGATCCCATCCGGATCGGCAAACGTCGTCATCGCGTCGGCGAACCGGTCGGCGTGCGCTCAATTACGAACACAAGGCAATCGCCAACGAAAAGTGTCTCTACCGTCGGCAATCAGCTGTCGAAAAAATATAAATGCTGGTCGGAAGCCTCGTCTCACGCGTCCCAACGATAGTGACCACCCGCCCCGGCGCAGGCATCAACGCACTTTCCACATAGGCTGACACCTACACTCGCGGCCCACGGCCTCGTTCAAACAGCTTAGGCAGATTCTGCCGAATCTGCCTAAGCCTTAAGATTTGGCAGATCCGGAAAAAACTTGCGGATTGCCTCATAAAATTGGTCTGCGCGTCGCGGATCGACATCATAGTCGAGTGTGTCGACGATCTGGTGATCGGGCCCAAATCGGGGTTGCCCACCCAGGTCGAGGGTATAGTGCAAGCCCAGCGACCCGCTTCCCGGGACCGGATAAATCAGCGTTGAGAACGGTGCCGGTCCGCGATACGAAAAATAACTGCCCTTGGCGAGATGCCGTACGGGAATTAGTGAGGGATCGAAGCCGGCGATATTGTTGGCCACCTCTTGCGCATGAAGACCGGCAGCATTGATCAAGACCCGACAACCGAGTTCGGTGGAGCTGCCATCTTGATTTGAGGCCTCCAACCGAAACCCTTGCTCGACGATCGTGGTTCGGCGCAATCGCGTCAGGAAAGCGAATACCGCTCCGCTGGCTTCAGCATCGCCCTGTAACGCCAGCATGAGTCCGTGGCTATCAATAATTCCCGTTGAGGGCGAGAGCAGGGCCGCCTCGCAGCGGAGGTTGGGCTCCAATTTCGTAACGTCAGTGCGAGTCAGCAGTTCAAGATCATCAACACCGTTGCGTCGCCCCTTCTGACGAATTTGCTGAAGAATGGAGATTTCGTCAGTACTGGTCGCGACAATTAATTTTCTGACGCGGCGGTGGTCGACGCCGTGCAAAGCTACGTAATCGTAGAGTTGTTTCTTGCCGCGAACGCAAAGCTCGGCCTTGAGACTGTCCGCCGGGTAGTAGATTCCCGCGTGTATCACCTCGCTATTTCGCGAACTGGTTTCAGCTCCGATTGTGTCTGCCGCCTCCAAGGTGATTACTTCGCGTCCAGCCAGGGCGAATGCCCGCGCGATCGCCAAACCAACGACGCCGGCACCAACAACAACGACGTCGACGATATCGCTCAATTAGTCGTTCCCCATGGTTGCACCACGTCTAAAGTGAGAAGTATTACGACTTTGGGAATGAGTCATCCGACGGGGTCTCACTGATCTGTGAAGGCCTTTCGCTTGCCACCACAACTTGGATGGATCATTTTTGAGATCACGCTAAGAAACTCTCGGGTGAGCCATGTTCCGCGCCGCGAAAATAACCTTGGGCTGTCTCCTTATCGCCATTGCATTGGCACCGCCGACGCTGGCCAATCCGTCTCAGTGGAAGTTCGAGTGGCCCAATACCGATTTCACGAAACACTCGGTTGACTACGGCGAGATCCTTTCGGGGGGGCCTCCCAAAGACGGAATCCCAGCGATCGATAATCCGGCTTTCGAGAGCCTTAGCGACGTTAGCCATATTCCCGATACCGAACCCGTTGTTGGCGTGAGTCTAAATGGCGAAATGCGCGCCTATCCGCTGCACATACTGATGTGGCATGAAATCGTCAACGACATCGTCGGCGACGTGCCCATAACGGTTACGTTTTGCCCGCTATGCAACACGGCTGTGGTCTTCGATCGCCGGGTGGCAGGGAAGGTGCTCGATTTTGGGACCACGGGGAAGTTGAGGAATTCGGATCTTGTAATGTACGACCGCCAAACTGAAACCTGGTGGCAGCAATTCCTCGGTGAGGCGATTATCGGAGAGCTATTGGGGACCGTGTTGGAAGTGATTCCCGCCCGTCTTGAGTCGTTTGCGAATTTCAAGGCGCGCGCAGACGCGTCCGCGAAGGTTTTGGTTCCCAATTCCAGATTTCGGCGTGCCTATGGTGCCAACCCCTACGTCGGCTACGACTCGCGCGACCGGCCCTATCCATTTTTTCGCGGCGAATTGCCGACTGAAGTGGCACCGCTATCGCGCGTGATAAACATTAACGGCGAAGCATGGGCGCTCGATCTGTTACGCAAAAAGAACCGTGTCGAGATCAAGGACGGCATCATTATCACCTGGGAGCCCGGACAGAACTCAGCGCTAGACACCGGACAAATTTCGCGTGGCGTCGATGTTGGTAACGTCGTTGTTCAAAAGCCCAATGGAAAGGGCGTACTCGAAGATTTTCCATATCGGGTCGATTTCGCGTTTGCATTTCGCGCGTTCTACCCGGACGCGCCGATTCATGTGCAATAACACCTCCTCAGACGAGGTGTTTTCTAAAGCCGCGCGGAGCTAGAGCTTTTTCGGGACTTCCGATACACTTTCTTGAACCTGCGTCCATCAAGGAAACGACGGCGCAAGGGTGATGGCGAGTAAGTCAGGTAGGGTTCCCACACAAAGCTCCGGATCCGGAGTCGACGCGTTCCTTCAAAAGGTCGCGGCAACCCCGGCGATGCGTCGAGCGGGCGAACGCGGGCGGCTTATTTTTGCCATGGACGCTACCGCAAGCCGCGAGCCCTCGTGGGACCGAGCCTGTCAGATCCAGGGCCAGATGTTCGAAGAAACTGCCACGCTCGGCGGGCTTGATGTCCAAATGGCTTACTATCGCGGATTCGGCGAGTTCCAGGCGAGCAAATGGGTTAACAACTCAGCCGAACTCGTGCGGCAAATGACCGCAGTATTCTGTCTCGGCGGAGAGACCCAAATCCGTAAGGTGCTCCGACATGCCATTAACGAAACCAAGAAGAAGAAGGTCAATGCCCTGGTTTTCGTCGGTGATTGTTGCGAGGAGGATGTCGACAAACTGTGCGCCCTTGCCGGCGAACTCGGGATCCTCAATGTTCCTGTTTTCATTTTCCACGAAGGCGGGGAGCCGACGGCCGCGCGGGCGTTCCGACAGATCGTGAAACTTACCAACGGCGCCTATTGTGCCTTTGATGGCTCAAGTGCCCAGCAACTTCGCGATTTATTGAGTGCGGTTGCTGTCTACGCGGCAGGCGGACGTAAGGCCTTGGAGACCTTTAGCCGCGGCGCGGGACAGGGCGTTGCGCTACTAACACAACAAGTTCGTTGAGGTCGTCCACAGATGACCTGGCTCATTAGCGGCCTGTGCTTGCTGGTTGCGGCGGCGTTGCTTGGTCGCTGGTTTTTACTGGCCGAGCCGAAAACGCTCGCAAAGGTTATTCGCTGGGTCGCTATTGGCGGCGTGTTAGGGCTGGGGCTCTTTATTATGTTGAGTGGTCGGTTTTTCATATTGCTGCCGATCGCATTGCTGGCGCTGCCTTTCCTGCGGCGCAGATTCACGCAAGGGCGATTTTGGCCGCGCTCCAACCCGTCGCCCGGGCAAACCTCAAATGTCGAAACCGACTATGTTGACATGAGCCTCGACCATGATTCCGGGCAGATGACCGGTCGCGTCAAACGCGGTTCTTTCTCGGGCTATCAGCTCGAAGAACTTTCCGAAGCCAACCTTATCGTTCTGTTGGGGGAGTGCCAAAATACGGATCTCCAGGCAGCGCAACTTGTCGAAGCCTATTTGGATCGTCTGCACGACGGTTGGCGCGAAGCAGCCGGCGCGGATTACGGTAAAAAGGGGGCTGGAGGCGGCGGCGAGAGCCCGATGACGCGCGATGAGGCGTTTGAGATCCTGGGCCTCGAACCCGGTGCCTCAGACGAAGACGTCCGCGATGCGCATCACCGCCTGATGTTGAAAATTCACCCCGACCAAGGTGGTTCGACCTATTTGGCAACCAAGATCAACCAAGCCAAAGAGGTTCTTCTCGAATCTTAATCGAACGCTTGCCACAGTCTTATACCCGTGGCACTAAGCGCTTTCTGAAAGACACATGAGATTGCCTAATCGTGAGCGTTGATGCGCTCGGCGTGGATACCACCAGGGAATAAATGGAAAATCGCGTAAAGAAGGCCGTGTTCCCAGTTGGTGGGCTTGGCACAAGATTCCTGCCGGCGACCAAAGCGTTGCCAAAGGAGATGCTGCCCGTCGTGGATAAACCGCTTATTCAGTACGCTGTCGAGGAAGCTCAAGCGGCAGGGATCGAAGAGTTCATATTCGTAACCGGCCGCAACGAACGGGCCATTGAAAATCACTTCGACGTCTCCTACGAGCTCGAAGTTCAACTTCAGGCACGCGGCAAATCAGATGCAATCGCCGAGATGCAAGAGTGGATGCCAAGTGCCGGCCAGGTGGCGTACACCCGCCAGCAAAAACCGCTCGGCCTCGGCCATGCGGTGTGGTGCGCCCGACATTTGGTAGGCGACACGCCGTTTGCTGTGCTGCTCGCGGATGATTTGGTGTTGGCGGATGAGCCCTGCCTTGCGCAAATGGTGAGGGTGTTTGAAGAAACCGGTGGCAACGTTGTCGCAACGATGGATGTCCCGCAAGAACACACATCCAAATACGGAATCATTGACCCAAAATCCGACGATGGCCGCCTCGTTGATGTGGGCGGTCTGGTCGAGAAGCCTAATCCTAAGAACACACCATCAAGGAGCGCGGTGATCGGTCGCTATATCCTACTCCCCGACGTGTTTGAATTTCTCGATCGCCAGCAGGTCGGGGCAGGAGGCGAAGTTCAATTGACCGATGCGCTTGCCTGGATGATCGATAAAGCTCCGTTTCACGGGTTGCGTTTTGACGGTCAACGCTTCGATTGCGGTGACAAGGTCGGATTTCTACAGGCAAATCTCGCTTACGCTTTAGTCCGGGATGATCTCAAGGCCGAGCTCACGGGTTTTATTGAGCAGATTCTTGACGATCGCTAGGACGCCCGTCGGGTCGGGGTATTTGAACACCGTATCGGCATAGCCACATATGTTGGATTTCATCCACTAGCGGTCGAGCCGAAAGAGCCTGAGCGGCTCAGTTTTGCCGCGAAGCGTGACAGGGCCGATGTCATCGAACAAGAACTCGTCCCGGTTTCCAAGGCGGTGAACGAGATCCTCAGAGGCAAGCAACGGCGCCCCGAGCTCCTTACATGCGGTTTCGATTCTCGCAGTGGTGTTGACGGTATCGCCGAGAAATACAATTGCCTGCTTTACGACACCCATTTCGCCCGCCACAACGGGGCCGATATGCAGCGCTGCGCGAAATTTTGGGATGTGGCCGAAGCTTAGTTGGTAAGCGGCATTTCGCGAATCGACCGCGTCGCAAATATCGAGAAAACACCGTACGCAGCGGCCCTGATGGAGTCCGAGATCGGGCTTCCATGTGACGATAACTTCATCGCCCACGTAATCGTAGATCTCGCCCCGCGACACGAGGATCGGTTCGGTCACATCGCGAATGAACTCGTTCATGAGCCGATGGAAAGCCAGGTGGCCGATGCGCTCGGCGAGTTCGGTTGAACCGACGAGATCGAGGAACATGAAGATCCGTTCCTCTTCACGCGGCCTGTAGTAGTAGCCGGTAAGGAACTTGGTAAGCACGCCTCGTCCCAACATCTGGTCGATCCGGGCAATCACGTTGAACATGATGCTGATTGCGAAGGATACCGCGACGGTGCTGAGAAAATTACCGTCGCGCCATCCCCAACCCACTGGTTCGACGCCGACAACGACAAAGCTCGATTTGATAACGAGTGTAAATACCGCGAGGTAGAAAACAGATCGTACAACGACGTTGACCAGAAATGGCGCGCGCTTGAGCCAAAACAACGCACCGATGTTGCCGGAGAATATCTCGAAACTGGCGATCAACAGGCTAATCAGGCAGCCGTTATAGGCGCCGATCAGGGCTGAGCGATAGACAAACGAGCCACTCGGTTCCTCACCGATCAAAACGCCGAAAAACGCGCTGCCGACGGTCGAACAAACCACCACAATGAGTAGGTTGCGCAGTTTGGTACGATCTAATTCGGTTAATCGCATGCGTTACTACACCTTCGCTCGTTCATGGCTGCTGCGGTCGGCGAGAAATCCGATGGTTGACCCTACCACCGCACCAACCATCAGGATTGCTGACACGACCCAACCGGCGCCGACCAATCCAATGCCCAGTTCGTTACGAATGAACGGCCATGCCGGGGGTGCCTTCCCGATCTGCATCGCCCCCACTGTTGCTGCGGCGAATACCAGGAAAATGACGCGCCAGTCGGATTCGGTCGCTGTGCTCAACTGGGTCGGGTCAGAGATGATGGGCATCAGGACAGCTTGGGAGTTTACCGGTTTCACGGTATGCATGAGCGCGCTCGACGGGGCCACAAGTTTTACTCAGTTGGTCGGGCCAATTTCGAGCTCACCGGATGCGAGGATCTAAGTTTGTCTCGGTTACATTTAATCGATCAACCTTTCCGCCTTTCAGAAGAATTGCGAGCGGCGCTGGCCGCGGGGCAACCCATCGTTGCTTTGGAATCCTCGCTGATCGCACACGGATTCCCAAGACCGGACAATCTGAATCTGGGACGAGAAATTGAGGCCACGGTTCGAAATTGGGGTGCTGTGCCGGCAACGATAGCGATCGTTGAGGGTGAGATTTGTATCGGGCTTAACGACGATGAGCTCTGCCGGATTGCCGAAGATGATAACGTGCATAAATGCTCAGCGCGCGACCTGGCTTACCTCGTCGCGAACCGCCTGAACGGCGGTACCACGGTTGCGGCAACGGCGAGAATCTCTGCCGCTGTGGGAATTCAAGTGTTTGCCACTGGCGGCATTGGCGGGGTGCATCGTGGCGCTGCAGCCAGCTACGACGTATCGGCAGATCTTATCGAACTGGGGCGCTCGCGCGTTGCGGTCGTGTGTGCCGGCGCCAAGGTCCTCCTTGATTTGCCTGCGACGTTGGAGGTTCTCGAAACACAGTCCGTTCCGATCGTGGGGTATAGGTGCGATGAGTTTCCGGCTTTCTACACGGCTCGAAGCGGGCTGCCGCTCAAGTGTCGAGTCGATGATGCCGTGCCGGTCGAGCAGCCGCCAGACCGTATCGCGTCCGGGCTAGCCGAGATCGTCCGGGCGCATCAGAGAATGGACGCACCGGCAGCGATTATCGATCCCATATCTAGCCGAGATCGTCCGGGCGCATCAGAGAATGGACGCACCGGCAGCGATTATTATCTGCAACCCTCCACCGGAGGCCTATGCGCTGGACGCGTTGGAATTGGAGGGCTTCGTCACCGATGCGTTGGCCGAGGCAGATTCGGAAGGCGTCTTGGGGCCTGAGGTAACGCCGTTCGTATTAAAGGGGCTGGCTCGATTGTCAGATGGCCGCTCGCGTGACTGCAATCGGGCCTTGGTCCTCGACAACGCGAAGGTCGCGGCCGACATGGCCGTTGAGTTGGCGGCCGATTGAGCGCTAAACCGCTACTCCTTCATCTCACGCCGCCACTTGAACCACCGCTTTTCGAGGAGTTCGAGGACTCCGTCCATCGTCGACAACATGACGATCAGGAGGAAGGTCCAGGCAATCAACCCGGCCGTGTCAAACAGCTGATTGGTCAACATCATCTCGGCGCCAATCCCGGTGCCGGCAGCGATCGCTTCAGCGAATACGGCGATGCGACCTGCAAAACTGAGACTTAGGCGCAAGGCCGAGAAGATGAACGGCGTTGCTGCGGGGATGATGAGAAACCTCAACATGCCCCATTGCGTCGGCCGCAGTGCCTTGGTCATCTGGTAGAGCTCGTACGACACGCTGCGAACACCGTCGTAGGTGTTAAGGGCCGTAATCGGGAACGTGATAATGAACATGAAGAACCACACGCGGACTTCCATATTGCGGAACCACAACACCCCGAGCAGCACCCACGTCAGTGCCGGCACACCCATGATCAATCGGATCAGCGGGCGCGCGAAAAAATTGAACAGCGGCGAGGTCGCCATTACCACGCCGACCGCAATTCCAAATACGGCGGAGACTGCAAAGCCGCCGAGAATGCGTATCAGCGTTTCACTGATCGAAACGTAGGTGGCGTACTGCCCCATTAGCTCGATCGTCGTATCGATGGCGATGGGAATCGTAGGGAAGATGTAGGTTGGTAGGTATTGGCCCGCGTACCGCCAAAACAGAAGAATCAGAGCGATTGCGATGATCGTTCCGAGAGTGTCTCGCTGAGTCCCAAGCCAACGAGTCCAGCGCTGAGCGAGCGGGTTCGTCGGGACTTGTTCCACGTTTGCTTCGGGCTTGGATACATCAGTGCTCATGCTGTTCCAGCGACCACTCTAGTCCTGTGATTCGATTTCGATATTGCCGAAGATCTCTTCGCGCATCCGATCGCGCTGAATGGCCCAGTCGTCCGCTGCTCGGGCCTCGGCCAATTCATGGACCGAAAGAACCCGCGCCGGTTTCCCCAGCACCATGATGCGTGTACCGATTTCGAGCGCTTCGGAGATATTGTGGGTCACGACGATCGCCGCCGCCTGGGTCTCGGCAATTAATGCCAGGCAATCTTTCCGTAGGCTGTAAGCCGTCACTTCGTCCAGATGCCCGAACGCCTCATCCAGAAGGATAACTTGCGGGCTGGTAACGAACGCACGGGCGATCGAGGTACGTTGGCGCATCCCACCGGAAAGCTGGTGCGGATAGGCTTCCTCCCAACCGCCAAGGCCAACTTTGGTAAGCCAACTCGATGCTGCCGCATAGCGTTCCTCCTTGTCGATGCCGGCAACCTCCAGGGCGATGGCGGCATTGTCGATCACATTACGCCACGGCAGCAGACGGTCGGTCTGGAAAACCACCGCCAACTTGCCTCGCATCGCCATAAAATCGTCGTGGGGCGAAAGGCCGTCGATTCGGATTGTTCCGTCTGTCGGCTTGTCGATCCCGAGCATGAGGTTAACCAGCGTCGATTTTCCGCAACCGGTCTTGCCGCAGATGCAAACGATCTCGCTCCTGCCGACCGTGAAACTAACGTCCCTGACGGCAGTAAAGCGCTCGCCGTCGATTCCGGACTCAAAGTCTTTGCGCACGGATTGAACTTCGACAACCGTATTCATCACCACGCCTCAGCAATGGGCACGTTGGGTAGATTATGCAAAACGGAGAGGCTTCGCGAGGAAGCCTCCCCTATGTGATTGCCCTTGGCGGACTGGGGGATGCTAATCGAATCGGAATAACCGATCCAGCAAGCATGCCCTCTATGCTTGTCGAACGTCCTATTCGGCCGCGACCTCGCGGACGCCTGAGCGTGGCCAAATCATCGGAAACACGCTGTGGGTTGCGTCGGCCGGAAAGGCCTCGCCATGGTCCAATCCGGGGTCGGTGTAGGGGCGGATTGCCGTTGCCGTTGCCCGAATCGCATACGACGCATCATCGCCGACCAACCGATAGCCGATCGCGCGACGTCGTCGATCGGTGGTGTTTCCCGGGGCTCCATGCACCAGGCCAAGTTTGGCGATCAAACAATCGCCAGGTTCGGTGTCGAACGAAATGATGTCGTATTCATCGCGATTGTTCTTGATGTCGAGCATGGGCTCGACTTGATCCTCGGGGCGCGTCGACCCAACATTTTGATCGTGTCCACTTAGGAAGCTGTGGCGGTCAGGGTCACCGGTCGTTGTCGACTCAAAACGACGGCCCCACAGGTGGGACCCGCGCACCCATTCGACCGCGCCGCTATCGGCGGTTACGTGGTCGAGCGATAGCCACAACCCCATTGTCTGCGAGCCTTCGCAGGGGTTTCCGTAGGTATCTTGGTGCCATCGGGTTTCACCGTGCGGCGAACGCGGTTCCTTGACGAGGATGAAGTCGTAAAGCAGGTTTACGCGATCCGACTTCATCGCCTGCGCGGCTATTTCCGGTACCGCCGATTCGAACGACATCGCACGAAAATCCTCATTAAACGTCCAGATGTAATTGTCGTAGACGAAACGGCCCGGTTTTCCCTGCGGATTGAGATCGCCCATTCGTTCGCTCGGTGCGTCGAGGATGACGTCGACAGCCCCGCGCATACGCTCGATCCAATCGCGATCAAACATCCCTTTGACCAACGCAATCCCGTCGCGCTCGAATGCATCGAGTTCGTCCGCGGTCAATGCGCATGGCATGTTCGGATTCATGGCGTTCTCCTTTCGTGTGGCCAAATTGTCGGGAACTGATCGTGGCCTTTAGGAATGGGGTCGCCCGGTTGTAGCCCGGGATCGTATTTTGGTTTGGGACGGCCGGGCCCGCGCTCGGCGTAAACGGCATCATCGCCGCACAAGCGATAGACTACCGCCCGCCGGCGTGCGTCGCTGTGGTTGCCCGGCGCCCAATGGACCGTCAGCAGGTGGTTGACGATGCAGTCACCCGGCTCGGTTTCAAACTGAACAATGTCATAGCGCTCGCGGTCCGCATCGATGTCCGGCATCGGTTCGAGTCCATCATCGATCTCGTAGGCGCCGCCTTGGAAGGGCCGCGTGGCGAACCACCGGCCCCATTTATGAGAGCCGCGAATCCATTCCGCGGCGCCGCTTTGTGGCGTTGCGTGGTCCAGCGATAGCCACATACCGCAGACCTGGGTGCCATCAACCCAGTTGTAGGGAAGATCATGGTGCCAGGGCGAGATTGCCGGGGTCTGCGGCTCTTTCGTCAACATCATGTCGAGCAGCAAATTGACGCGGCTCGATCGCATACAGGCGGCGGCGATCTCTCCGACCGGTGATTCAAGTGCCAACGCTTTGAAACCGTCATCCGCCATCCACATGAACAAATCGCGTTCGAAACGCCCGGGCGTGCCTTTTGGGTTGATCAGCATGCCTTCGTCGGTGGGATTGGCAATGATGCGGTCCATCGCCGCGCGGGCGCAAGCGACCCATTCGCCGTCGAACAAACCGCGCAGGCAAACCACGCCATCGCGTTGAAACGTTTCGACATCGCTGTCGCTAACAACCGCTTGTAATTGTGCGTCCATCGTCCGGGGTTCTCATCACTGGCGCGACCAGACTTGGGGAAATATGTGATGCTCGGGATCGGGTGGAAAGTGGGCCCCGTCCTCTATGCCGACGTCGACATTGGGATGGATGCTGAGGCGCGTATTGCGCACCGCATAAGTCGCTTGTTCGCCCGCGAACCTGAGGCCGATCGCCCGCCGTCGGCGGTCCGTCGTATTGCTGCCGGCGGCGTGGCACATCAGCATGTCGAAAACGATCGCATCACCCGGCTTGGCACCGATTGTAACGATATCGTAGTCCTCCGCGCTGGCGTCGATATTGGGCATGTCTTCGAGCCCTTCGGGCTGTTGCGCATCGTCAGGGCGGCCTCGATAGCTTTCATGCGCAGTTACGTCCCCTGATCCTCTGGGTTCGAAACGACGGCCCCATCTGTGCGAACCGCGGATGAACTTGAGCGCTCCACTCTCGGGCGTAACCTCATCCAGGGAGATCCACATGCTCATCGCCTGTGGTCCCTCAACGGGATTGCCCGGCGCGTCTTGGTGCCAAGCGGTGGGCTTGTCTGAATTAGGCTCCTTGACCGAGATGAAGTCGAAAACCAGGTTTACGCGATCCGCGACCATGATCGCTGCGCCGATCTCGGCGGCCGGTGAATCAAAAACAATTTCCTTAAAACTTGGAAATACTGGCCACAGCCAGGTGTCAAAGACATAGCGGCCAGGTTTGTCACGATCGATGTCCATCGTGTATTCGCCCGGATGATCAAGCGCTTGATCTGCCGCTACGCGCATTTTTTCGATCCAATCCGCTTCGAACGCGTTGTCTATGCGAACAACCCCGTCGTCACGGTATTGCTGAATCAATTCGTCGCTAATCGTCACCATCGGTCGATCTCTGTTGCCAACGCCGTATTATGCCGTCTGTTCAAGGAGACGCAAAATTCGGCCCCGCCCAGGCCGACACGGTACGAAACTGTTAGGCGGCGTGCGGCCAGACTTGCGGAAAAACAGGGTGATCGGGCTCGGCCGGGAAGTGGTCACCATGCGCGAGGTTGGGATCGATCAACGGTCGGATATTGAGCTTGGTTTCACGAACCGCGTAAGTCGCCTGTTCACCGGCAAAGCGCAATCCGAGCGCACGCCGGCGCCGATCCGAGTTGTTTCCGGGCGACGAGTGAATGTTTAAGACGTCGTGCATGATGACGTCACCCGGGTTGGTTTCGAAACTTAAAATATCGTCCGCGTTTACAATCGCATCGATGTCGGGCATTTCTTCGAGACCGTTCGGCCGGCTGGTATCGGGCGCCCGTCCCGCATAGAGCTCGTGGTCGTAAACATCATTGGAGCCGACAGGCTCAAATCGGCGCCCCCATTTGTGCGAGCCCCGCACGTAGCGTACTGCGCCGCTTTTAGCGGTGACATGGTCGAGCGAAACCCAAAACGTACCGGCCTGGGGCCCCTCAACCGGGTTGCCCGGCGCATCCTGATGCCAGACCGCCGGTTGCGAGGTGTGCGGCTCCTTGACCGAGATAAAGTCAAACACGAGATTAACCCGCTTGGCGTTCAGTATGTCGGCCGCAAGTCCGGCCCATGGCGCTGAGAAGACGACGTCGCGAAACCGGTCATTGTAGGTCCACAGCCAGGTATCGAACGTAAAACGGCCATCACCATCGTCGTTGATGTCCATGCTTTGCGGACCCGGATTGTCGAGCACGTCATCGACGGCGACCTGCATCTTCTCAACCCAGTCCGGGTCGAATACATCCTTGAGGAAAAGAACGCCGTCGGCGTTGAATTGCTCGATCTGTTGCTGCGTAACCGGGTATTTGGTTGCGGTGCGGCTCACGTGAGGATCCTCCGGCACGCTACCGATTGGCCGGTAGCCTCGTCGGTCGATTGTACGACGTAAACCGCGTCTTACGCAGCGAAATTGGCTAATTGATTGTGGGCGGCGTCGGTGGCACCGGTAGGCACTCGAAATCGCGTTCGCGCAGAACCGCGCAGGCTTCGTGAGCGACGCCCTCGGTTACCCCGGTCAGACGCGCCCGATAGAGGTCACGACCGGCGTCGTTTACGGCAATTATCGAAACCTGGCGACCGTGCAGCAAAGACGGTACGACGCTGGCCGCACGATGGATTTGCTGGCGCGCGGCTGCAATTCGTTGGAACGCACCGACCTGGATCGCCCAGTTTCCCCGCGCAACGACCGGCCGCTGCGGGCTCGATCCTGGAAGTGCCGGCGGTTTGATTCCGCGAAGCGTTGCGGTTGCATTGTCGGGCTTTGTTGACTTGGACACCTTGACCGGTTTGGTCAGGGTTGCGAACGCGTCATCGAGCAGTTTGGCTGTGTGCTGGTCACGAGAGCGTCCGGTGCGGCCGCCGATGATGACCCCGATTAGCCGCCGATTGTCGCGCTTGGCGGAAATTGCCATGTTGAACCCGGAGGCCCGTGTGTACCCCGTTTTGATACCGTCGGCGCCCACATAGCTTGTCAGTAGCTTGTTGTGATTTTTATAGACTTTGCGTCCGTAGCGAAAATTTTGCGTCGCGAAGTAATGATAATGTTGCGGAAAGTCGCGAATGAGTGCCCGTGCCAATACCGCCAAATCAAACGCCGTCGAGCGTTGGCGCCGATTCGGTAGCCCGGACGCATTGCGAAAAATGGTTCGCTTCATACCCAGTTTACGGCCCCGTATGGTCATTGCCCGGGCGAATTTAGGCTCCGTGCCGCTCAGCGCCTCAGCCAGCACAGTGGCCGCATCATTGGCCGATTTGGTGATCAAACCGAGGATCGCATCCTCAACTTTGATAGTGTTCCCGGGCTTGAGCCCAAGCTTCGTCGGCGAGCGTCCCGCGGCTGTTTTCGATACCCGCAGGCGCTGGGTGAGCTTAAGCTTTCCCGTCGCCAGGGCCTCGAACGTCATGTACAGGGTCATCATCTTAACCAGGGATGCCGGGATACGTTGGGCATTGGCTTGCCGGGCGTAGATGACTTCGCCGGTATCGGCATCGATAACGACCGAAGCGTAGCGGCGCGCATTGGCGGCATCACCGAGCATTACGGTGACAAGGAATACGGAGAGGACGACGGCGGCGTGGCGCATAAAGCGGTACAACGGAAACTCCCAACTGTTTCCGGCCTGAAGACCGCGTCCTCCCAGATCGCCCACAGACCTATGGATTGATTCTAAGAAAAGCTGGATTCCACGTCTAGCGGAATTACGACGATTCGTAGCCAAACGCCTGCACATAGGGTTCGAGCCGACTGAGAACCGGCGTTAGCTGTTCACGATAAGGACGCCAGCGACCGATCGCACGTGCATTGATCGGCTGCATGACATCGACGTAGCTTGGCGTTGCGATGCGACGGCTGCGGGCCTGTTGGGTGTGATCCAAAACATCATCAGCCCAGTCCAGATCGAGATGCGCGAGGATTTTGCGGATCACCGGTTCAGGTTCGGCGATCAAATCCTCATAGCGATATTCCATCCAATCGGCGCCAAGACCGTCGCGGAAATGGAACCAAAGGTCCATCACAACGGTGTAAAGATCGGTTGTGGACTCGATGGCGGAGAAATGAGCCATCGCCGCGTTGGGGCGAAACGATTGCATGAAGCAACTCACTACGACATCTCTGGGATCGCGCAGCGCGACGAGGATCTTCGCATCTGGGAATAGCCATCTCACGAAACCGAGGTGAGCGATATTGAGAGGTAGTTTGTCGACCCAGCGCCGGCTTGGTTGACGGCCGAGGTCGTTGGATTGCATCCAATAGTGCTCCCTTAGCGCGTCGATTTGCTGCCCAGTCAGGCTCGCGAGAACTTTGGGATAGGCGAGATTAGAACCGGAGATCGCGCCCAATTGATCCATTGTGCTGGCCAGGAGGTCAGCCTCTGCCGAGGTGTCGACGGCGGGATGCGAGACCAGAATCTGCTCAACGAGCGTGGTCCCGGATCGGGGAAATCCAACGAAGAAAATCGGGTCGTGGCGCTGGTCGAATGTTGGGGCGCGCGCGCTAGCGATCCGGGCTCGATCAAACCAGCGACCGTTTTCAGCCAGGGATTTGCGATATCCCTCGAGGTCATAGCGAGCGGTGCTGTCGAGAGATAGGGTCAGCTGATTACCGCGCCGGAAGGCTGCATAGGCGTCGTTCCAGGCACCGAGGCGATCTAAAACTATTCCCAGTTCGAGAGCTGCCTCTGCCTCGATTTCGGGTGGCAAAGACTCGGCCAGCAGAGTTAGGAGATGGTCTCGGGCCGTTTCGAGATCGCCATTTCTTCGCTTTAATCGAGCGCTGAGAAAACGCAGTCCTGGGTCTCCCGGCGCTGTCGTCAATCCGATACGCAGATGTTCTCGCGCTTCGGGCAATTGATTGATCTGCTCCAGCAGGCTGACCAAGCTCGCGCGCAGCGATATATCGTCCGGGCGCACTTCGCAGCACTCCCGATAGAGCTCAACCGCCTCACCGGGTTGGGCCAGGTCAACCAGAACGCCCGCCAGGTTGATGCGAACTTTGATGCTATCGGAGTCGAGCTGTTTGGCGATCAGGTATCGATCGTGAGCCGCCGTGAGGCGTCCGGCTTGTTGAAGCGTGTTGGCCAAGTTGAATTGCAACGCGAAATTGCCGGGATGTTGACGAACGGCATCACCGAGATGGTTGAGCGCGCGCGCAAAGTCGCCGCGCGCTCGAAAAATTTGGCGAGATTGCTCAGCGCTTCTACGTAGTTACCGTTTAGCCGAAGCGCTTCTTCAAAGGCCTCGATCGCTTCATCGTTGCGGTCCAACGCGACCAGGCAATTTGCCAGATTGAAATGGCTGGCGGCATCCTCGGGAGCGATTTCGGCCGCCCCACGGTGCGCTCCCTCTGCTTTTTGCAACTCTCCGACCTGCTCATAAGCAAGTCCCAAATTTGCCAGCGCCTGGGGATAGCGGGGCCGCAGCGTGATTGCCCTCTCGTAACTTGCAATGGCATCGCGCGTCGCACCCGCTTCGAGTTGCGCGGCGCCCAAGTTACAAAAATAAGTGGGGTTGTCGGGTTCCACCGCAGTGGCTTGGCTAATGTGCTGCACCGCGTGCCCGAATTTGCCTCGTTGGAAAGCAATCAGTCCGAGCAAATGGCGGCAATCGGCTTGCTCGGGGTGGCGGCGCAGGATCTTCTTGAGCAGGCGTTCGCACCCACCGAGGTTGCCGCTTTGGTACAGATCGAGAGCCCGCACGACATCTGATTGCGGCGATTTCACCATGATTCAGAGGCAACCGATTTCGCTCAGTGCGTCGCCGTGGCGCGATGAGTATAGCGCCGCGATCCCTGGTTGATCGGGATCGGGGGCGTCCCCCTGGAATTCCGCAGGCGCGGGACGTAACATTAAGGAGCGATGAGGACTTTCCGTTAGCGTGTTGGCTTCCATATTAATAACAGCTTAAGCCCAAAGAAGTACCGTTTGAGAAGCAATGAGCGACCCTCGCAAGCCCGGTAACGACGACGATGGCGTTGGCGTCGTAACCAAGACCGAGCCAAAAACAAAAAAACCGTCCTTGTACAAGGTTCTGCTTTTGAACGACGATTACACGCCCATGGAGTTCGTCGTTCACATTCTTGAGCGGTTTTTTCGAAAAAACCGCGAGGAAGCGACGCGAATTATGCTGCATGTGCACCAGAAAGGGGTTGGGATCTGCGGCGTCTACACCTACGAGGTTGCGGAGGCGAAAGTGACGCAAGTCATTGACTTCGCGCGCCAGAACAACCATCCGTTACAGTGCACGATGGAAAAAGAGTAGCGAGTAGCCAAAAGGAAGAACTTTGCCGTCATTCTCACGCAATCTCGAGCGAAGCCTGCACCGTGCGCTGGCTTTCGCCAACGAGCGTCAGCACGAGTACGCGACTCTGGAGCACTTGTTGCTCGCCTTGACCGAGGACGATGATGCGGTCGCAGTGATGCAGGCGTGCAACGTTGATCTCGATCGCTTGCGCGAGGAATTGCACCGCTATCTCGACGAAGATCTCAGCAATCTGGTGGTCGACAGCGAGGAGGATGCCAAGCCGACTGCGGGATTCCAGCGCGTCATCCAGCGCGCGCTGATACACGTGCAAACCTCCGGTCGGGAGAGCGTCACCGGGGCCAATGTCTTGGTTGCGATTTTCTCCGAACGCGAGTCGCATGCCGTGTTCTACCTGCAGCAGCAGGATATGACGCGCTTGGACGCGGTCAGCTACATCTCGCACGGCATCGCCAAACGCTCGGACATGGCCGATGCCCGTCCGGTGCGCGGCGCTGAAGAAACCGAGGGCGAACAGGTCGTGAAAAAGGGTGCCGAAGCCCTTAACGCCTATTGCGTCAACCTCAACGAAAAGTCGATCGCAGGAAAAATAGACCCCCTGATCGGTCGCGGCGACGAGGTCGAGCGGACCATCCAAATCCTGTGTCGTCGTAACAAGAACAACCCGTTGCTGGTGGGCGAACCCGGCGTTGGCAAGACCGCCATCGCGGAGGGATTGGCACGCCGCATCGTGCAGGGTGAGGTACCTGAGGTCCTCAAGAGCTCGACTATATTCTCCCTCGATATGGGATCACTCCTCGCTGGGACACGCTACCGCGGCGATTTCGAAGAACGCGTCAAGGCGGTGCTCTCCGAACTTGAGGACTACGAAGGCGCGATTCTCTTCATCGATGAGATCCACACGGTGATCGGCGCGGGAGCGACCAGCGGCGGCGCAATGGATGCGTCGAATCTCCTAAAGCCGGCCCTCGCAAGCGGCAATATCCGCTGCATCGGTTCAACCACGTACAAAGAATTTCGTAGCTATTTCGAAAAAGACCGAGCCCTGCTGCGGCGCTTCCAGAAGATCGATATCAATGAGCCATCGCTCGAAGACACGATCAAGATCATGCACGGTCTCAAACCCTATTATGAGGAGTATCACCGGATCCGATACACCAACGACGCAATCAAGGCGGCGGTGGATCTTTCTGCACGCTATATCAACGATCGGAAATTGCCGGACAAGGCGATCGATGTGATCGACGAAGTTGGTGCGGCCCAGATGTTGGTACCCGAAAACAAGCGTCGCAAGACGATCGGGGTAAAAGAGATCGAAGATATCGTTGCGAAGATTGCCCGCATCCCGCCGAAGTCGGTGTCAAAGGACGACACCAAGGCGCTGCGCGAGCTCGAGAACGAGCTTAAATCGGTGGTGTTTGGCCAAGAGCGTGCGATTGAAGCAATTTCGAGTGCGATTAAGCTCGCCCGCGCCGGGCTCCGCGAGCCGGAAAAACCGATCGGCTGCTATCTGTTCTCTGGGCCAACAGGCGTCGGCAAGACCGAAGTCGCCCGACAGCTCGCGCGCATTATGGGCGTTGAACTCATCCGCTTCGACATGTCGGAATACATGGAACGCCATACGGTGTCGCGGCTGATTGGGGCACCACCTGGCTATGTTGGATTCGACCAAGGCGGCCTGCTGACCGATGCCATCGATCAACATCCTCACGCCGTGCTGTTGTTGGATGAAATCGAGAAAGCCCATCCCGATCTGTTCAACATCCTGCTGCAGATCATGGATCATGGGAAGCTCACCGACCACAACGGCAAAACGATCGACTTCCGCAACGTCGTTTTGGTGATGACCACCAACGCCGGCGCTTCCGAGATGAGCAAATTTGCGATCGGCTTCGGACGCGGCCTCAAGGAAGGCGAGGATGAGGAAGCCATCAAGAAGATGTTCACGCCGGAGTTTCGTAATCGCCTTGATGCGACGATAGCTTTTTCGGGCCTTAAGCCGGAAATTATCGCGCTGGTGGTCGATAAGTTCGTGCTGGAATTGGAGGCTCAGCTTGCCGACCGCAACGTCGCAATTGAACTCACCGATGATGCGCGCAAGTGGATCGCCGAAAAGGGCTACGACGATATTTATGGGGCGCGACCGCTCGCGCGATTCATCCAGGAAAAGGTCAAAAAGAATCTTGCCGAGGAGCTATTGTTCGGCGAACTAGCCAAGGGCGGAACGGTAATCGTTAGCTTTGGTGAAGATGATCTGGAGTTCGAGTTCAGGGCGGCCAAGGTAAAGGCGCGTAAGCCGAAGAAGAGCACCAAGCGTGGCGATGATGATTCGGGTAGCGCGAGCGGCAAAATTCCAGCCTTGGCCGACCAGTAGTAGCCCCGAAGGCTATATCCATAAGTACCCGTTAGACGCGGTCGCGACGCCTTAATCGATAGCGCCCATCAGCTTTTCTGCTAGTTCCGCGATAACCGCCTGATTGCCGGGTCTTAGCCCCCAATTGATCGGGGCTTCGTCTCCGAACTTCCGCGGCAAGACGTGAATATGAAAGTGCATCACCGATTGCGCGGCGCCGGGCCCGTTGGCCTGGATCAAATTAATACCGTCGGGCGACATGGTCTTTTCGATTGCTTGTGCGGCGCGTTGGGCGGCGTTGATTGTGGCCGCCATCGCGTCGGCGCTGACGTCGAGCAGGTTGTTAAAATGCGCCTTTGGGATGGCTAGGCTGTGGCCTTCGTTATATGGATTGATATCCATGAACGCGAGTGAATGCTCGTCCTCATAGATCTTGAAACTTGGCGCCACCCCCGACGCGATCTTGCAAAAAATACATTCAGGATCGCTGGCCATTTTCTGTCCTCCGTTCAACCCTCTGGTTCTCGCTCATAGTGGCCGCTTCGAAATCTATCGGCAATTACTGTTGCTGTTTGCGAAACGGCGAATGTCCTTCGAGATAGCCGATCTCGGCATCAATTTCTTTGCGCTCATGCTCGAGATAGTTGGCAATTGCGTCGCGAAACGACTGATTGCGCACCCAGTGCGCGCTATAGGTGTGGACCGGCAGATAGCCGCGCGTAAGCTTGTGCGGTCCCTGTGCACCGGCCTCGACGCGTTTGAGCCCCCGTTTAATAGCGAATTCGATAGCTTGGTAGTAGCAGATCTCAAAATGTAGAAAACGATGATGCTCGCGCGCGCCCCAATAGCGCCCATAGAGGGTATCGCTTCCCATGAAGTTTAACGCACCGGCGACGTAGCGGCCGTCGCGTTTTGCCATCACCAGCGCAATTTGTTCGGCGATAGTTTCGTTGGCGAGGCTGAAGAACTCTCGATTGAGATAGGGACTACCCCATTTACGCGCACCGGTGTCGAGGTAGAACTCGTAAAAAGCGTCCCAGTGCTCCTCCTTGAGGTCTGGCCCCGAAAGTACCTCGATCTCAATATCGTTGGTGACGGCTTCCTTACGTTCCCTTTTGATCACTTTGCGTTTGCGCGACGCAAGTTCTGCGAGGAAATCATCGAATGTCAGGTAGCCGTTATTGACCCAATGAAACTGCTCGCCGGCGCGCAGCAATAGACCAAACTTGCCAAGCCTTTCCCATTCTTGAGTAGTCGGAAAGTTGATGTGTAGCGACGAGACCTCGAGCTGTTTCGCGACTTCGATTGCCGCCGCGACCAGGGTTTGCTGAGTCTCGGCCTGGCTGGGGCCGGCCGGTACCAGCAGCCGTGGTCCGGTTACCGGTGTGAACGGCACGCCGATAAGGAGTTTCGGATAGTAGCTCCCCCCGGCTTGCTCGAACGCATGCGCCCACGCGTGATCGAAAACGAACTCGCCATAAGAATGGCCTTTCAGATACATCGGAGCCGCGCCCAATACCTCGCCGTCGCTGTCTTCGACGACAAGGTGGTAGGGCCCCCAACCGGATTCGGCAGTTGCCGACTTGCTCTCCTCCAGCGCCGAAAGGAACTCGTGTGAGACAAAAGGGTTCACGCTACCCGCGCACGCATTCCACCGGGTCCGGTCAACGGCGCCGATTCCGCCGACCGCTTTGACGGTAACCTGCTGTTTTTCGACGTCGCCCATGGTTAAGTTGTGGTCGGCCTCTCTCGCGGAAGAAACTTCTCGAAGATGATGTTATCCGCGTGATCTTGCAAGCGCGCCTGCGCCCGCGCAGAAGTTACCGTCCAAGCCAACACTGGCAATCCGCCATCACGGGCGTGGCTGGTTGCGCGATGTGGCAGAATGCGGCGATCGCAGGCGAGGAAATCGAGCCCCGCGCGCCTTAACAACTCGATGCGGTCGGCCATATCATCGCTGGCCCGAACCTCTGAGCGCTCAACCACCCAACCACAGGTAACATTCGGTTGCTGCGAGAGTATTTGGCGAACCGAGTCGATGTCCATGGACATGAGCGCGATCGGACCTTCATAGCGTTTCACCTCGTCGCCAACAGTGCGTTCGAGACAGCCAGCCGAGCCACGATCGGATTTGAGTTCAAGCAAGAGGCCGCTCTTTGCATTTACTGCGCTAAGCACTTCCGGCAGCGTCGGTATGGCTTGATCACTTTTTTTGAGGCGCAACCCAGCCAAATCATGTCGGGTCATCGTAGAGATTGTTCCGCGCTGTCCGGTCATTCGTCGGAGCGCGTGGTCATGAAAAACGACCGCCACGCCATCCAGGGTCAGCCGAACGTCGAGTTCGATGCCAAACCCGGCCCGCTGGGCGGCGATAAAAGCCGAAATCGAATTTTCCGGCGTAACTGCGTCGTGCAAACCGCGATGGGCAAACGGCGCTTGCGCCAGCCAGCCGGCCCAAGTTTTGCCGTGTGGCACGGCTACGCGATTGCGAAAATGGCGTCGATTTCGATTGTCATATCGTGGGGCAGCGCGACGGCGCCGATCGTCGTCCGCGCGTGGCGCCCACGATCTCCAAACACCTCTACCATAAGATCCGAAGCGCCGTTCATTACTTGTGGCAAGTTGGTAAAGCCGGGCACGGAATTGATGAGTCCAAACAGGCGAATGCAACGCACCACCCGGTCGAGGTCGCCGTCACACGCGTGATTGGCCTGGGCGATCAGATTGAGCCCCGTCAAACGCGCGGCTTCGTAGGCGTCTTCTTGATTGATCGCGCCACCGACCTTGCCTATCGACCCTGGCCCGCCATCACGCATCGGCCCCTGGCCCGCGATAAACAAGAGATCGCCGGACCGCACATAGGGGATGTAGTTGGCCTGCGAAACAAACGGAGGCGGTAACGAGAGTTCCAACTCGGTCAATCGCGAATTGATTTGGCCAGCCATGTGCGACTCCTACGCGATCTCGAATACGCCTTCGACTTCGACCGCGACGCCGGCGGGTAGATTGCCGGCTCCAACCGCAAATCTGGCGTGGCGGCCCTTGTCGCCGAAGATCTCGACCATCAAATCCGAAGCGCCGTTCATAACCTGCGGGTGCTGCTTGAAATCGGCGGAACCGTTGACGTACCCGCCCAAGCGAACGCACCTCGTGACGCGATCGAGGTCGCCATCACAAGCCGCTTTGACTTGGGCCAGAACATTTAGCGCACACACCCGTGCCGCACGTTGACCGTCCTCGAGGGTGACATCGTCACCGACCGTGCCGATGTAGCTCAGCTCACCGTCGACAAAAGGAATCTGTCCCGATACGAAAACCAGCGAGCCGTGCACGACGTAAGGCACGTAGTTGGCGACTGGTGCGGGCCCTTCGGGAAGCGCGATTCCAAGTTCTTCGAGGCGTGATTGGATTTGGCCAGCCATGGCGACTCCCCAGCGTTTACGGCGTACGAATTCGTTCGAATTCGTACCATAGTCCGCCACGAGGTGGCGAGCTTCGCAGCCGGGTAACCCAATAGGTAGAATTTTTACAGGATTGCTTTGACTCGGGATGGGTCGAGCCCATCCTGTAGTGGCCTAGTGGATTTCATCCACTACGGCGTGGCCAATTGACCTATGGCTCGCGTGCGTCCGCTGCGGTTCCTGCTCGCCTGCTTGTTAGCGAACATCTCGGCATCCGCGTACTGAATCAGCAGTTCCGGTGCATCATTGGCGCCGTAGTCGACAACGCCGAAGCTTGCATGGACATGGATACAGGTCGACTCAAATGTCGCATGGGATGTGTTGACGACGTTCTGCAATTCTTTCGCGCGCCGTTTTCCTTCGTCGCTCGGGGTCCGAACCAGCAGTGCAACGAACTCATCGCCGCCATAACGCGCCACCATGTCATTGGCGCGAACTTGTCGTGAGAGAACTTCCGCGACCCGCATCAGCACCGCGTTACCGGCTTCGTGGCCTAACGAATCATTGACCGTCTTGAAATTGTCGATATCGATAAACGCGAGAACGCCGGTTTCATCATAGCGGCGGGTGGCGGCCAACACGGCGTAGAAGAATTCGTCAAACGCACGGCGGTTGGGGAGTCCGGTCAGCGGATCTGTTAGCGCCAGCTGCTGCAACTGTGCGATCTGTTCGCGCTGGGCGCCGAGGCGTCGCTCGGCCGCCGCCAGTAGCGACAACGCCTGCTCTAACAATTGGCCCGTATTGTCGTCGTCAAACTGGCGCTGTCCGAGCCCGTTGGACAGCGGCTGCGCTGTCAGCGCGAGTTCTGGACGGACATCGAACAGAGGTTCGATCTGACTGACGGGAACGATGGCTTGGACCATGGGGTTTTATCTGTTGCTTGCTCAAGTTACGGCGTCGCGCACGACTGTTAACGCAACCAATATGCCAGCGGGAAATCGTGAATTATCAATAACTTAAGAGAAAATTTCAAAGGCAAGTCCTGCCCATGGGCAGGATTGTCCAGCGGCGTGGTTAATACCTGGCTCGATGATCGATGGTATAGACTAGACGCACGCCGCACCGACAAAGGATCTCAACACGTGCGCAACATTGTTTTTTCTCTACTTTTGGTTGTTGTTTCGACGAGCGTGTCGGCGCAGGCGCCGGCCCTCTTGGCGCACCGGGCGATCTATGATCTGGGTCTGGATCGTTCGACATCGGGCAGCGGCATCATCGGGGCGCGGGGGCGGCTGGTGATGGAGTGGGCCGATACCTGCGATGGGTACACGCTCAATCAGCGGATTCGCAACGAACTGCGCCAAACCGGCAACGACTACATTGCCGACCTAACGGTATCGACGTGGGAAGCCAATGACGGGTCGGCGTTTCGCTTTAGCTCGCGCCACGTTGTTAATGACAAAACGGTCGAAGAAGTTCTCGGGCGTGCCAAGAGCGCCAGCGATGGCGGAGAGGGCAAAGCGGACTTCAAGAAACCGTCAAAGAGCACGCTAACGCTTCCGCGCGGGACGATTTTTCCGACCCAACACGCCTTACTTCTTCTCGAACGTGCCGCCCGTGGTGAGAAATTTATCCGCGCAACCGTATTCGATGGCTCGAGCAATGAGGGTTTGCAGGCGACGACGGCGGTGATCGTCGAGCGCTTTCCTCGGGGCACTTACAAGGGCCAGGGCGACAGCGTACTTGGGCCGCTTGAATCTTGGCGCATGCAGATCGCCTATTTCAAAATCGACCCGGCTGGCGGGGATAGTCAGCCGGAATACGAGGTGGCGTTTCGTCTGTTCGAAAATGGGGTCTCAACGGACGTCATCCTCGACTATGGCGATTTTGCGCTCAGGGGCGTGCTTACGATTTTCGAGTCCCTACCGTCGAACTGCTAGGTCTCGCTACGCGTGCTCCGCCGAGGATTTTTCCGGCCACAACCAGGCCGCGCCGCGAACCCCACTGGCGTCGCCGTGCTTGGCCCGCCGCAGCGACGTTGTAACCTCATCCGAAAAGACCAACGATCGCCATAACTGCGGAACGTTTTCGTACAGTCGATCGATATTCGATAGGCCACCGCCGAGCACGATGGTTTCGGGATCGAGGAGGTTGATCACCGTCGCCAAAGCGCGGGCCAACCGGTCTTCGTAACGCATCAGTAACGCCGCCGCAGCTTCGTCTTGGTGCGCGAGCTCGACGATCTCGGCGACCGGGAGTGCCGCACGACCCAATTCACGCCACGCGCCTTCCAACGCGGGTCCGGCCAGGAAGGTCTCTATGCACCCCAGCTTGCCGCACCAGCACGCCGGCCCCGGAATTTCGTCGTCCGCCGGCCAGGGCAGGGGATTGTGGCCCCATTCGCCGGCAATAGCGTTGGCCCCACTGACGACACGCCCATCGACAATAAAGCCGCCGCCCACGCCGGTACCGAGAATGACGCCAAAGACGCTCACAGCATCGGCACCGGCACCGTCGCTTGCTTCGGAGAGCGCGAAGCAATTGGCATCGTTGGCAAGCCTGATCGGCCGCCGCAGTGCTGTTTCCAGGTCGCGGTCAAATCGTTGACCGATAAGCCAGGTTGAATTCGCGTTCTTAATAAGGCCGGTTGCCGGCGATACGGTGCCTGGAATGCCCACCCCGATCGGACAGGGTCCGCCGACCTGCGCTTCGGCTTCGGCGACGAGATCCGCAATGGCGGCGACGGTTTTCGCATACGATCCCCGTGGCGTCGGAATGCGCCGCCGGAAGCATTCGGTGCCGCTGCCATCCAAAGCGATGGCTTCAATCTTGGTGCCGCCGAGATCGATCCCGATGCGCATATCCGCAACTTAACGCGTTTTGTTCCCGCTTGGCGGGCACAAAAAAAGCCGGGGTAAACCCGGCTTTCACGTATTGCCGTGGTGGGTTATTTGATTTTGCCTTCTTTGAACTCGACGTGCTTACGCACGACCGGGTCATATTTGCGCAAGCTGAGCTTCTCGGTCTGGGTGCGGGGGTTCTTTTTGGTTACATAGTAGAATCCGGTGTCCGCAGTACTTACCATTTTGATCTTTAAGGTCGCCGGTTTAGCCATTTTCTGACCCATCTTCCCGTATCGTGGATGGCGCGGACGATACGCGAATTCAATGCGCTGTCAAGATGTTGGACGTGCCTCGCCAACCGATCCCTGGGTGAAGCGCCGGGCCACGACGATCACCGCATAGATTAGGCTTACGGCCGCCGCGACGATCGGCAGCGCGTTTACGTCCCACGCCTCCATGGCAGCTCCGGTAACGAGGGGACCACCCAGTGTTCCAATCGAATACATCGTGACAATAACGGCGCTGGCCGCGACCAGGTCGGCACCACGAAACCTCTGCCCCAATAACGTAAGTCCGACCGAGTAGATGGCTGTCGCGGTGCCACCCCAGATAAACGTGGCGATCCAGAACTCGATGGATCCGGTGGTCACGAACGGGTAGACCGCGACTGAAAGTCCGGCAATCGTGGCCGCGATCGCCAAGACCGTTCGGCGATCCCAGCGATCAGCGAGCCAGCCAAAGAAAAGCGGTATGATGATCGCCCCGGCAACAAAGACCGTGACCGGGAGCACCGCAAGGTCGCCCTCAAGCCCCCGCCGCAGCGCGTAGAGCGGCAATAAATACAACGCCGATGTCTCAATAAACCCCAGCGTGAGGCCGGCCAACGTGCCCGACGGTGCCAGGCGGACATAGTGCAGCAAAGAGATCGACGACCGCGCGGCGATCGGCGGCGCCGAATGACGGGCGAGGATGACCGGAATAGATCCCAAAGCGACCACCGCGACGCCAACCAGAAATGGCGCAAGTCCTTCGGTGCCAACCAGCATCAAGATCAGGGGACCAACGGCAAGTCCGATTGACATGATGGTGATGTAAAGTCCTAGAACGCGGCCGCGCTGCGCATCCGGGACGATTTGATTAATCCATGCCTCGCTCAGGATGAACAAGGCGCCGCCGCCCATCCCGTACAGAAAGCGGATCGCAAACCAGGCCCAAAGATTGGGGAATATTGGCAGCAATGCGAGCGAAACAAGGATCATGGCGATGGATGCCAGCAATACGTTAGCGGTCCCGAAACGCCTCACCAGACCTGGTAGAAGCGGCGCAAACGCTATTGAACCCGCCGCGGCCATCGCGGTATTAACGCTGATCAGGGTGTAGCCAACACCCTGACGTTCGAGGATCAGCGACAGCAGCGGCGACGTGATCCCAAACGTCATGCCGACAATGCTGATGCTGGCGATGACAGCCGCGAGGCTTAATACTTGATCGCGACCGTAGGCGGCGCCGTCGCCAACCAGCCACGACCCGCGAACTCGGTTAGTCATACTCGACGATCTTGCGGAACTTGATGACCGGGATTGGCCGCTCCTGAGCGGGCGTGCCTGCGGGCCTATCTAGTCGTTGTTTGACTTCATTGGTAACGAAGCGGGTAATCCAGGCGGTCGGAAGGTCCTTCACGCTGTCGATGGCTACCCATGACAATTCATCCAATTCTCCGTCACCGGTCAGAGCCCCGTGGGCGCTGGACGCGTCGGTAACGAAAAACCTGGCGTGAAAACGGCGCGGGTTACCGGGTGGTGTGGTCGCTCGCGCGACATAGTCGAGGGTGTCGAGCGCGGGCGCCAGGCCAGCGTCCGAGAACGCCCGCCACGCGGCCGGCACGTTTTCCTTTTGCTGCAGGGTGGAGGGAATCCCAACCAATACGCCGGTTTCTTCGGCGGTCTCGCGTATCGCGCTCAGCGCCAACGTGCGGGCTCGACGTTCCGAACAGCTGAGCATGAGGCGAGATTTGGTATCGTCGCGTAACTCCGACGCGGCCCGCACCCTGGCGTCGGCGCTGTCGACACGCCCGCCTGGGAACACAAACACGTTCGGCATAAAGACGTGATTTTGCCGTCGACGACCCATCAGAATTTCGGCACCGCCACTCGAATGCCGGAGCAACACGAGGGTTGCCGCATCCTTGGGTCGGATTTTCTTTTTCGGCGCGGAATTTTCAGGTGGCGAGGTCATATCCCTAACCTGCCCGCGAGGCCAAAGCTTGTCCAGCGCCAGCGTCGGCCCAGGGCCGACAAAGGGCGACAAGGGCCAACAAGCGGCAACAAGGGACAGGCTCAGCGACGGCGTTTATATTTCCGACCTTTGTGTCCGCGTTTGGCCTTTAACGTTGGTAGCTTGGCGGACTCGGAGCTTACGGGCTCATGGGCGACAACTGTCAGGGCGATCGATCCGGTGACGACGTTCACTTCGTCCAGCCGCACGCGGATGTTGTCACCCAAGCGATAGACGTGGCCCGAGTTTCGGCCGATCAGCGCATGGCGGTCTTCATCATGCACGTAGTAGTCGTCGAGACGGCGCATCGGTACCAATCCATCGATCCCATTGGCATCGAGGCCGACGAACAGACCAAAGCGCGACACGCCGGTGATATGGCCCGAAAATTCGGCTCCCGCGCGGTCTGAGAGAAAAGCGGCGACATAACGATCTGTCGCGTCGCGTTCGGCCGCATCCGCGCGCCGCTCCATCGCCGTGATTTGTTCGGCGATTGATACGAACTCATCCCGTTCCGGCCCGAGCCCGTCATCGCCCAGGTTCAAAGCCGATATCAAGCTACGGTGGACAACAAGATCGGCGTAACGGCGTATCGGCGACGTGAAATGCGCGTAGCGTTTGAGGTTGAGACCATAATGGCCAACATTGCTGGGGCTATACACTGCTCTAGCCTGGGTCCGCAGGATAACTTCATTGACCAGCTTTTCGTCAGGCGTGGCCGCGACCTTGGCGAGAATTGCGTTGAATTGCTGCGGCCGAATCACCTGCGCCCGCGATAGCTTCAAATTCAATTGGCTCAGTAGATCTCGTAACGCTTCGAGCTTTTCCGGATTGGGCAGGTCGTGCACCCGATACATGCACGGGGCGTGCGCGGTTTCGAGCGCCTCGGCCGCCGCCACGTTGGCGGCAATCATGAATTCCTCAATCAGTCGATGGCTGTCCAAATGCGGCTGCGTCGAAATTGACGCGACGTTGCCGCTCTCGTCGAGCGTGATGCGGCGCTCGGGGAGGTCAAGCGCCAGCGGCTGGCGTTTGTCGCGCTCGGTTTGCAGCGCCGCGTAGGCACCGAACAAGGGGCGAATAATCGGATCGAGCAACGGCCTCGTCGTAGCATCGGTGTCCCCGTCGATGGCTGCCTGGGCTTGTTGATAGGTCAATCGCGCCGCCGATTTCATCACACCGCGTTCAAATCGATGGCGGCGTTGTTTGCCCTCCGCGGAAACCCACAGGTGCACCGCAATGCACGGCCGCTCATCGTGGGGGCTCAACGTGGAGAGCTCCGTCGCCAATGTTTCCGGCAGCATGGGCACCATGCGGTCCGGGAAATAAACCGAATTGCCGCGGGCCCGCGCTTCGCGGTCGATGGCCCCGCCTGAACGCACATAATGCGCGACGTCGGCGATCGCGACGATAATGTGCCAACCATCCTTGTTCTTGGGATCTTGGTCGGCTTCGGCCCAAACGGCATCGTCAAAATCCCGCGCGTCGGTGGGATCGATGGTGATTAACGGAATCGACCGCAGATCGACGCGTTGAGAAAGGTCGACCTCCAGCGTGGCCGCAGCTTCGGCTGCGGCTAAAACCTCGCTGGAAAATTCCGTCGGAATATCATGGGCGTGGATGCTGATGACGCTGAATGCCCGCGGATCGTTAATATCGCCGATGCGCTGCTTGATGCGGACACGGCCGAGGCCAAGATGTTGTCCGGGAATGATTTCGGCGGCAATCAGATCGCCCGGCTTGACGCCCTTGTCGGCGCCGCCCTCGACAACAAACTCTTTCCTGAGCTTGCGATCGGTTGGAACCAGCCGCGCCTGACGGCCGACGATCTCGTACACGCCGATAACCTCGTGGGCATCCGCGCCAAGATGCCGCATGGGTTCGGCCTGATAAAGATCGGGCCCAACCAGCGATAACCGGGCCAGGATGCGATCGCCGATGCCGGGTGCGCTTACAGTCTTGCGGCCGGGTGCGATCCTAATTCGCGGCGGATCAGAGGCGCTCGACCATTTGGTAGGGCGCGCGAAGACCTCACCGTCGACGTCGACTTCGGTGATTTCGATGACCCCAACCGACGGTAGCTTACCGCCCGCAACCAGGCGCCGGCGGTGACCCCGTTCGACCGATCCGTCCTCCGACAGGTCACGCAGAATAGACCGTAGCGCATCGCGCGCCGGGCCTTTGAGACGGAAGGCGCGGGCAATGTCACGTTTATTGACGCGACCGCCACTCTCTTCGATGTAGCGAAGAATTTCGGCCTTGGTCGGGAGTTGGGCCGGGCGTTTCGGTGCGGCCAAGGGCGGGGCCTTATTCGGCCGCCGCTTTCGAAGAGGCGCGTTTCTTGGTGGTTTTGCCAGTGGCTTTTCGCTTGCGTGGTGCTCGTTTGCTGGATTTTCCCTTGGCCGCCTTCGCCTTGAGGAGCGCGATCGCCTCGTCGATCGTTATGTCATCGGGTTCTGAGCTTTTCGGTAGCGTGGCATTAATGCCTTTGTGCGTGACGTAGGGACCGAAGCGTCCCTTCTTTATGGAGATTTCGCCGCCGCCGTCAGGGTGCTCGCCGAGCGACTTGAGGGTTTGGCTGCCTGGTCGGCCACCTCGCTTTGGTTCGGCGAGCAGGTCGACAGCGCGGTTGAGTCCAATTGTCAGAACATCGTCGTCGGCTGGGATCGATGTGTAGCCGCCGTCATGGCGGAGGAAGGGCCCGTAGCGGCCAATGCCGGCGGTTATCTTCTTGCCGTCTTGCGGGTGCGGCCCGACCTCACGCGGTAGCGATAGCAGACTGAGCGCGACATCCAACGTGAGCTCGCCGGCCCCGATGCCCTTGGGTAGCGTGACGCGTTTTGGTTTGGTTTCCTCTTCGGGCTCACCGAGCTGTACGTAGTGGCCGTAGGGGCCTTTGCGCAGCGTGACCGCGAGTTCGTTTTGCGGGTCGATGCCGAGTTCTACCGGACCATCGGCGGCGATGTCGGCATCGCCACCGCTATCGGAAAGCGTGAGTCGCCGGGTATACCGGCAATCGGGATAGTTCGAGCAGCCGACGAAGGCGCCAAATCGACCGACCTTGAGGCTCAGGCGTCCATCCTCACAGCTGGTACACGTGCGCGGATCGATTCCGGTATCGGATTCGGGGAAAACGTGCTGCGCCAGGATATCGTTCAATGCGTCGAGCACATCGCGCACCCGCAATTCGCCCATCCCGTCGACCGCCGGTTTAAATGAGGTCCAGAACTGCCTCAACACGTCGGTCCAATTGATCTGTCCGGCCGAAATCTGGTCGAGCTGATCTTCGAGATCGGCCGTAAAACTGTATTCAACGTAGCGTTCGAAGAAGCCAACCAGAAACGCCGTTACCAGCTGACCGCGGTCTTCGGGCACGAAGCGTCCCTTGTCCAACCGGACATAATCGCGGTCTTGCAGGACGCTCAGAATGCTTGCATAGGTCGACGGTCGACCGATACCCAACTCCTCCATCCGTTTAACCAGGGTCGCTTCTGAAAAACGCGGTGGCGGCTCGGTGAAATGTTGGCTGGGTGTAATATCGCCGCGGTTGAGCGCTTCTCCCGGCGTCATGTTCGGCAGTGAGCGTTCCTCTTCCTTTTCAGCCTGATCGTCGCGACCCTCCTGATAGAGTTTGAGGAATCCGTCGAACAACGTGATCGAGCCGGTCGCGCGTAAGGCGCACGAAGCGTTGGGAGGCGTAATATCGATTGTCGCGCGCTCGATCCGTGCGCTCGCCATCTGGCTGGCGATCGTGCGTTTCCAGATCAACTCGTAGAGGCGCTGCTGGTTGCGATCGAGGAAGCCGGCGATGTCGCTCGGCAGCCGCGCGAGATCGGTCGGTCGAATGGCTTCATGCGCTTCCTGTGCATTCTTGGCGGCGGTGCGGTAGGCACGCGGTGTCGCCGGCACATAGGCGTCGCCATATTGCCGCGCAATCGTTGAGCGGCACGCGGCGATTGCTTCGCTCGCGATCTGCACGCCATCGGTGCGCATATACGTGATCAAACCGACAGTCTCACCGCCGATGTCGATACCTTCATAGAGCTTCTGGGCCACCTGCATTGCTTGCTGCGGGCGCAGTTGGATTTTGCGCGAGGCTTCCTGCTGAAGCGTCGACGTCGTGAACGGCGCCGGCGGGTTGCGTTGCTGTTCCTTGCGTGTGACATCGGCAACCGCAAAGCTCGGAGCGCTTGCAATGGTCGCGACCGCTGCATCGGCCGCGTCCTTATTGGCGAGATCGAACTTATCGAGCTTGGTGCCGTCGAGTGAGATCAGACGGGTGGAAAAGGACGGACTCTCGGTTCCGTTGATCTTGCTGAAGTCGACTTCGACCGACCAGTATTCGCGCGGGTTGAAGGCTTCGATCTCGAGTTCGCGTTCACAGACCAGCCTCAATGCAACCGATTGCACCCGCCCGGCCGACTTCGCACCCGGCAGTTTCCGCCACAGCACCGGCGACAGCGAAAACCCGACCAGGTAGTCCAGAGCCCGTCGCGCTTGTTGCGCGTTGACCAGGCTCATATCGATATCGCGCGGGTTCGCGATGGCGTCGAGAACGGCTCGCTTGGTGATTTCGTTGAAAACGACGCGCTTTACATCCACCGAGTCGACGGCGCCCTGGCTTTCGAGCACCTTGAGAACGTGCCACGAAATGGCCTCTCCCTCGCGGTCAGGATCGGTCGCGAGATAGAGGTGCGACGCGCCTTTCAGCGCTTTTGCGATTTCGCCAAGATGTTTCTTCGCGCGATCGTCGATCTCGTAGATCATCGCGAAATTGTCTTCCGGCTGCACCGACCCTTCCTTCGAGGGCAGGTCACGGACATGGCCATAGCTTGCGAGAACTTTAAAGCCCTCGCCAAGGTACTTGTTGATGGTTTTGGCCTTAGCCGGCGATTCGACGACAACAACGTCCATGACGCGTGAGACTACTCCGTGGCACCGCATCTGGCGGAACCGGCCAAGCTAGAGCATTTCAGGATTGGCTCGATGGCCGAGTCAAAGCAATCCTGAAATGCTCTAGGAACTAAATGGTCTTTTTGGAAACCCGATTTCCAGGATGCCGTATCAAACGGCCCGCCAGCTCAAGCTCCAGCAAAATGGTCAAAACCGCTGAGGGAGTCAAATGGGACTGTCGAACCAGTTCGTCAACCTCTACCGGCGTTGGACTTAGCAAATCGTTAATCATCGCGCGCCCGGTTTGCAGTTCGGCTCCCAATTCGGGTTCAGAGTCCACTCCCAAATCCACTCCCAAATCGGCTCCCAAATCCGCCCCCAAATCGGCTGAGGAGTCCGCCCCAGCACTGACAGAGGTCGCATCGACGATCCCGCGTTGCCCGATCGTGGCCGGCGCGGCAATTGTCACCGATGATGACGGTCCTGCGAACTCCAGCGCTCGCAAAACGTCATCGGCATGTTCGACCAGGGTCGCGCCCTGGCGAATGAGATCGTTGCCGCCGCGTGCGCGCGGGTCGCGGGGCGAGCCCGGCACGGCGAATACCTCGCGACCCTGCTCCGCGGCAAGGCGGGCGGTAATCAGCGAACCCGATTTGAGCGCCGCCTCGACCACCACAACACCGCGTGCAAGACCTGATACCAGCCGATTGCGACGGGGAAAATGCCGCGCCTGCGGCTTGGTGCCAAATCGTGTTTCGCTGACCAGCGCGCCGCGTTCGCCGATGCTGGTTTGCAGCTCTTGATGCTCGGGCGGGTACACGACATCGATACCGCCGGCGATCGCCCCAATCGTGCCATGGTCGAGCGCGCCGGTGTGGGCAGCCCCATCGATGCCTCGCGCCAGACCCGATACAATGACAAATCCAGCACGTCCAAGCTCGTTGGCGATGTCGCGGGTGAATTGCCGACCTGACGCAGACGCATTGCGCGCGCCGACGATCGCCAGGATAGGCCGCGATAAGAGCGCCGGATCTCCCTTGAGGGTAATGAGCGGCGGCGGATCCGCTATTGCGGCCAGCGCCGCCGGATAGGCCGCACTACCGGCCGCGATCCATTGCGCGCCAAAGTCGATGGCGGCGTCGAATTCACGCCGTGCATCGCGCTCGCTGCATAGCTTTATGCGTGATCGTCCGCCACGAGCGGCCAGCACCGGGATTTCCTCAAGCGCCCGCGCCGCCGATCCGAACCGTCCCAGCAGTTGAAAAAACCCGATCGGACCGACGTTGCTGCTTCGGATGAATCGCAGCCAGTCACAGGTTTCGCGGTCGTCGCTCGGCGGCGCTATTGCAGGCATCGTCTTTGATGGCCGATCAAACCGAGGTCGTCAATTGCGCCGATGGTCTGGTCTCGGATGCGGCCGGTTATGGTGTCGACGAGCTGCCGATTTTGGTTTCTTTTCCGCGCGCCAGGCGGGTGATGTTCTCGTGATGACGCAAGATGATCACAAACGCAATAAATACAGTAAATTCAATACGTTGAAGGTCGGTCTGGTAGATGTCCACCAAGCCGTGCGTGGCCCCGGCCAGGTACCAGGTAACGATCGGTGCGAGGACAAAGGCCCACAACGCCGCGAGCGACGATAATCGTAGCAGGACTGCGACCAGCAGCCATGTGGCGCAAGCGATGAGACCAACCGGCCAGGCGATGGCGAGCAAGACGCCGAGGCCGGTTGCAACGCCTTTGCCACCCCATGAAAACCAGGTGGCGATCGCGACGATCACGATGCCGCATAGCGCGGCAAGCCACGATCCACCGGTAGCGACGAGGAGATAGGCCGCGATCAGCCCAACTATCGTGGCTAACGTCTGAACCAGGGCTCGCCGATCGCCCATACCAAGCCACACGGGAAACAAATGCCCCAGCAACGCGGCGCCGCCAGCCAGGACCGCGAAGTCCTGGGTGAAAAAAACATTGGCGATCACGACAACCACGGCGCTCTTGGCGCCATCCAGCACCAGGGTTGCCGCCGCCAGCGACTTTCGCCTGGTGCGCAATACATTGGTGGCGCCGATATTTCCCGAGCCAATCGTCCGAATGTCGCCGGCACCGCCGAGCTTGGTTAGAATCAGGCCAAAGGGGATGGATCCGATCAGGTAGCCCGCCAATGCGGCGGCATAGAACGGCCAGATAAACGCGAAACTACCGAGCGGATCGGGCACCGCAGGATTCGCTATTTAGCATCTAAACGATGGACGACACTGCCGCCGACGATCGTCATCACTGCGCGACCTTGGACCGGATGATTTTCGAACGGGGTGTTCTTCGATTTGCTGCGAAACGCATCCGCGTCGATGACCCAGGGAACATCGGGATCGAAGATTGTCAGATCGGCAGGTGTGCCGGCCTTGAGACTACCACGACGTAAGCCAAGTAGTTCGGCCGGCCGCGTAATGACCTTGGCGAGAAACTCGGACAAAGTGAGCTGGCCGTTATGGACAAGTTCGAGGCCGATCGGCAGTAGCGTTTCGAGCCCGACTGCCCCGTCTTCGGCCTGCTCAAAGGGGTGGCGCTTGCTCTCCTGATCCTGTGGCATGTGGCTCGACGCGATCACATCAATCGTCCCGTCGATCAAAGCGTCAACCACGGCGCGGCGGTCGTCTTCGCTGCGTAGCGGCGGTGAGAGCTTTGCAAACGTACGGTAATTGCCGATCGAGTTTTCGTTGAGCGCGAAATGAACCGGCGACACCCCGCAGGTAACCGGCAGCCCCCTTTGTTTCGCGGCGCGCACCGCGCCGAGCGCTGCAGCTGTCGAAACACTCGAGACGTGGTAGCGCGCGCCGGTCAACTCGACCAGCCTGATATCACGCTCAACAATTATCGTCTCGGCTGCGGTGGGGATCCCTGAGAGACCAAGGCGCGTCGCAACCTCGCCTTCATTCATGCACCCGTTTTTGGTCAAGCTGGGCTCGACCGCGTGGTGCATGATGAGAATGTCGAAGTTTGACGCATAGCTCAGCACACGCCGCATCACCAGCGCGTCGGCAATGGTGTGGGTTCCGTCGGTCAAGGCGACCGCGCCGGCTGACTGCAGCAGTCCCATTTCGGTCATTTCGTGACCGCCCAGCCCCTTGGTGATCGCAGCCGTCGGCAGAATGCTGACTTCGGCGGTCTCGCGGGCCTGGCGCGCGACGAATTCGACCAGAGCGACATTATCGATCACCGGGTCGGTCTCGGGCATCATCGCGATCGTCGTAACGCCGCCGACAGCCGCGGCTTGGCTCGCCGTTGCCAAAGTTTCCTTATGCTCGGTACCCGGTTCGCCGATGAAAACCCGCATATCGATGAGCCCGGGAGACAGGCATTTGCCTGTGCAATCCAAAACCTCGATCCCATCGGGGATGCCGTCGGCAAATAACCTTGGTCCCGAATCGACAATGATATGGCCATCGACCAAAACCGCACCGGCCTGATCCATGCCGACCGCCGGATCGATCAGGCGCGCATTGATGAAAGCCTTACGCTGAGTGGCTTTCACGGCGCGCCGGTGCGTATTTTTTCGAGAAGTACCGCCGACCTGTCGCTCGCGGCTTGGTTCGCGATCGGCAGCAGAAGGGCGTGTAAACACGCCATGCGTACCGCGACACCCATCTCAACCTGCTCTCTAATCAGGCTCCGATCGATGTCGTCGGCGATCTCGGTATCGATTTCGACGCCCCGGTTCATCGGTCCGGGATGCATGACCAGCGCGTCATCTTTGGCGAGCGCGAGTTTCTCCCTGTCGAGGCCATAGAAGCGAAAATATTCGCGGATCGATGGCACGAACGAGCCGTGCATGCGCTCGGTCTGGAGCCGCAGCATCATAATGATATCGCACCCGGCTAACCCCTTTTTCATATTGGTAAAAACTGAAACGCCCAAGCGCTCGGCATGGGGTGGCAGCAGGGTTGGCGGCGCGATCAGGCGAATCTCCGCGCCCATCGCAGCCAGCAGGTGAATGTTCGATCGGGCCACGCGGCTATGCAGGATATCGCCGCAAATAGCGATCCGTAGCCCGGCCAGTTTTTGCCGCCGACGCCGGATGGTGAGGGCGTCGAGCAGCGCCTGGGTGGGATGTTCGTGGCTGCCGTCGCCGGCATTGATCACCGCGCAATCGACTTTTTGCGACAACAGCTCCACCGCGCCGCTCTCGGAATGCCGCACCACCAACACGTCTGGATGCATGGCGTTGAGGGTCATCGCCGTATCCATCAGAGTCTCGCCTTTCTTGATCGACGATCCCTCGATCGACATGTTGATCGTATCGGCGCCGAGGCGTTTGCCGGCCAGTTCAAACGAGGTCCGGGTCCGGGTCGAGGACTCAAAAAACACGTTGATTTGGGTGCGCCCGCGAAGCACGGACTGCTTTTTATCGACTTGGCGATTGTGGTCGACATAGGTGTCGGCCAAGTCCAAAAGTTGGGTGATTTCGAGAGCCGACAACCCCTCGATACCGAGCAAATGGCGCTGCGAGAAGTGGATCGAATCCGGGGGTGTCATTAAAGGGCGACTATACGTCCGCGCCGTGGTTTGGGACAAGCGGAGTCGACGCCATGGGAGCGCTAATTTCGAAATTTCATGTTCGGTTGGATCCGCCTATCCATGATCGCCTGGCGACGGCATGGTTATCGAATCGAGCGCGCCTTGCAGGATGTACGCGGCCGCCATTTTGTCGACCACCTCTTTCTGCCGTTTGCGGGTGAGATCGGCCTCGATCATCGTGCGGGTCACGGCCGCGGTCGAAAGCCGCTCGTCCCAAAACGCCATCGGCAAATCGAGCGCTTCGGCCAGGTTTTTCTGGAATTGTCGGATGGATTGGCAGGCCCGCCCTTCGCTGCCATCCATGTTGATCGGCAATCCGATCACGATCCCGCCGACCGCCTTTTTACGAACGAGTTCGCCAAGTTGTGCCGTGACGACCGAAAACTTGCCGCGTTTGAGTGTGCTGTGGGGCGACGCAATCGATAGCCGCGGATCGGACAGCGCAATGCCGACGGTTTTGCTGCCAACATCAAGGCCGACCAAACGCTGGCCGCTTTCGAGTGTCGCTTTGAGTGCCTGAGGGTTGCGGACCAACATGGCCAATGGTAGCTTCCGCGCCGTCTTTCAGGGGCTGAAAGACTAGGGTTTTCCTTACAAATGGGACGGCCGTCCCGGCCGCAAAGTGGCACATGCCGTTGGATCACGCCACTGTTCGACGCATCGCCCGTCTCGCTCGGATCGAGGTGACCGACGACGAGGTCGAAACCTATGTCGGCGAGCTGTCCAACATATTTGCGTGGATCGACCAGCTTCGCGAAGTCGATACAGAAAATGTGCCGCCGATGACCCGCGTCGTTGATGTCCAGCTGCCCAAGCGCAAGGACGAGGTCACCGATGGCGGCGCTCGCGATGACATTCTCGCCAATGCACCGGCCACGGACGACGGCTGTTTCGTCGTGCCCAAGGTGCTTGAGTAGGCATGCCGGAGCTTACCGATCTGACCATCGCCGCCGCCCGCGATGGCCTGGCAGCCGGCGATTTCAGCGCCAAGGAGCTGACCGAATCACATATTCGCGCGGTTGAATCTGCGCGCCGGCTCAACGCGGTGATCTTGGAAACACCGGATCGTGCGCTGGCAGACGCCGCTGCGTCCGATACACGACGCGGCGGCGGCCAATCACGCGGGTCGCTCGACGGTATTCCGCTTGCGATCAAGGATCTGTTTTGCACCGCGGGCGTTCTGTCGCGTGCCGGTTCCAACATCCTTGACGGTTTCACGCCGACCTATGAGTCCACGGTTACCGCCAATCTATGGGCGGCTGGCGCGGTCATGCTGGGCAAAACCAACATGGACGAGTTCGCAATGGGCTCGTCCAACGAAACGAGCTTCTTTGGTCCGGTGACAAATCCGTGGCGTCGCCAAGGTGACAACCGGCCGCTGGTGCCAGGCGGCTCATCGGGCGGCTCCGCCGCCGCGGTTGCCGCCAAGCTCGCATTGGGCGCGACCGGAACCGATACCGGTGGTTCGATCCGCCAGCCCGGGTCTTTTTGCGGTGTCGTTGGCTTCAAGCCGACCTACGGCCGTTGTTCGCGGTGGGGCGTTGTTGCCTTTGCATCGAGCCTCGATCAGCCAGGCCCGATGACACGCACCGTGCGTGATGCAGCGATTATGCTGGGGGGGATGGCGGGCCACGACCCCAAGGATTCGACGTCGGTCGATCTGCCGGTTCCGGACTATGAAGCAGCCCTTACTGGCGACATCCGCGGTTTGCGCGTCGGCATCCCGGCCGAATATCGAATGGACGGCATGCCGCCGGAAATCGAGCAGCTCTGGCAACAGGGGGCGAATTGGCTGCGCGATGCCGGGGCTGAGATCATCGACATCAATTTGCCGCACACAAAGTATGCACTACCTGCCTATCATGTCATCGCACCGGCCGAGGCGTCGTCTAATCTGGCCCGCTATGACGGTGTTCGCTTTGGGCTCCGGGTCGCGGCCGACGACATCACGGCGCAATACGAAAAAACCCGTGCCGCCGGCTTTGGTGCCGAGGTTCGTCGGCGCATTATGATTGGCACTTACGTGCTCTCGGCCGGCTACTACGATGCTTACTATTTGAAGGCCCAACGAGTTCGTAACGTCGTGTTCACAGACTTCAAAACCGCGTTCGATACCGTCGACGTTATTTTGACGCCGACCGCACCGTTCGCCGCCTTTGCCCATAACGAGTTGGCCGGCGATCCCATCACTATGTATCTCAACGATCTCTTCGCTGTGCCGGCGAGCCTTGCCGGCTTGCCCTCAATTTCGGTTCCGGCCGGCCTTACTGGCGATGGTCTGCCGCTCGGCCTCCAACTCGTCGGCCGCACCTTTGACGAAGAGTCGGTATTGCGGGTCGGCGCCGTTCTCGAAAGCGCGGCGGCGGTTACGGCCGAGCCCGAACCGTGGTGGCGGGTAGATTAGTGGCAGTCGGAATGATCATCACCGGGACGACCGGCGATTGGGAGGTCGTGATCGGCCTGGAGGTTCACGCTCAGGTAACCTCGAACGCCAAATTGTTTTCCGGTGCAGCGACCGCGTTCGGCGCTGAGCCGAACTCTCAGGTCAGCCTGGTCGACGCCGCGATGCCCGGGATGCTGCCGGTCATCAACGAAGCCTGTGTCAAACAAGCGGTGCGTACCGGGCTCGGTCTCAACGCCACCATCAACCGCTATTCGGTGTTTGACCGGAAGAACTATTTTTATCCGGATCTGCCACCGGGCTATCAAATCTCGCAATACACCCAACCCGTGGTCGGCGCGGGCAAGCTCTACCTCGACATGCCAGACGGGTCATCGCGGGAAATTGGCATTACCCGCCTGCATCTTGAGCAGGACGCCGGCAAGAGCCTGCACGATCAACATCCACAAAACACGTATGTCGATCTTAACCGGGCCGGCATCGGGCTGATGGAAATCGTGTCGGAGCCCGATCTGCGCTCGGCCGAGGAAGCTGGCATTTATTTGCGCAAATTGCGGGCGATCCTTCGCTACCTCGGCAGTTGCGATGGCAACATGGAGCAGGGGAGCATGCGGGCCGATGTTAACGTATCGGTGCGCAAACCCGGCGATCCCTACGGAACCCGGTGCGAAATCAAGAATCTGAATTCGGTGCGGTTCGTTGAGCAGTCGATTCACTACGAAGCGCGGCGCCAGGTTGACCTGATCGAGGAAGGCGGCGCGGTCGAGCAGCAAACCCGGTTGTTCGATTCGGAACGCGGCGTCACCCGGCCGATGCGCTCCAAGGAGGAAGCGCACGACTACCGCTATTTGCCCGACCCCGATCTGCTGCCGCTTGAACTTACCGACGCCTATATCGACGAACTGCGCGCAACGCTGCCCGAACTGCCGGACACCAAAAAACAACGCTATACCGATGAACTCGGCCTGTCCGCCTACGACGCAGCGGTGTTGGTCGCGGAAAAAGAAACCGCCGATTACTTCGAATCTGTGGCCGCCGGACACGAAGCGAAACTCGCCGCCAACTGGGTGATGGGCGAACTCTACGGTGCGTTGAACAAGGCAGCCACGCCAATCGCGGACTCGCCGGTATCGGCGAGCGACCTGGGTGGCTTGCTCGACCTGCTGGCCGACGGCACCCTATCTGGCCGCATCGCCAAAGATGTGTTTGAGGAAATGTTTGCGACTGGCCGCAGCGCGGCCGCAATCGTCGAAGAGCAGGGCCTCGAGCAAGTGACCGACAGCGGTGAGATCGAGGCGTTGGTCGATGCGGTGCTTGCCGCACAGCCGGAGAAAGTCACTGAGTACAAATCAGGCAAGGACAAGCTGTTCGGCTTCTTCGTCGGCCAGGTGATGAAACAGAGCCAGGGCAAAGCCAACCCGCAGCTCGTCAACGAACTGTTAAAGGCGAAGCTCACCGACTAGCGGTTATCACAGCGTCTTACTTGACAATTTTCCTTACTTCCTTACATTCATACAATGGAAATTTCGCGGATCACGTCAAAGGGTCAGACAACCATCCCCAAGCGAATAAGGGAATCCTGTGGCCTTCGCGAAGGCGACTCTGTCGCCTTCTACGTCGAAGACGGCGCCGTGATAATGCGTAAAATCGCGGCGCCGGCTGACACCTACCTCCAAGGCTTGGAAGACACCCTTTCGGAGTGGACGAGCGCCGAGGACGACGAAGCGTTCCGTGACCTTTAGCGCCTTCGAAACGGTGTCGGTGCCGTTTCCGTTCAGCGATCGACCCGTTATAAAACGACGCCCCGCTTTAGTTGTCTCAAGCGCTGGATTCAACGCGACCCATGCGGCTCTGATGCTGGCGATGATTACCTCCGCGCGCCAGTCTACGTGGTCTAGCGATGTCCCGATTACGGATCTAGATGGCGCGGGTTTGACCGTTGAATGTGTGGTGCGAATGAAATTGTTCACGCTTGCGACCTCACTGATCGATCGTCGCCTCGGCAAATTGACGGCGGCCGACCAGGCCGCCTTGAAGGCCAGGCTGGCTGAGAGCCTCGCGATTGTCTGAGCCAGATTTTTTTTGATGCCGAGCGAACGAATCGATGCGGTCGGCACGGTGCACCGGCCTGCGGATCCAAATCCACGCATCGTCTCTCTGGTGCCGAGTGTGACTGAGTTGCTATTCGATCTCGGGCTCGGTGCCTGCGTCGTCGGCCGCACCCATTTCTGCGTTCATCCGGCGCCGGAACTCGCCGACGTTGTCAGCGTTGGCGGTACCAAGAAAATCAGCAACCAAAAACTGAGTTCATTGAACCCGACGCATGTCATCCTCAACGTCGACGAGAACACCAAGGCGATGGCGGCAGAAATCGCCGAGATCGTGCCCAATGTCATCGTCACACATCCGATCGAACCCGAAGACAATCTCGATCTATATCGCCTGATTGGCGGCATCTTCGGATGCGCCGATCAAGCCCAGCGCCTCAGCGCGCGTTTCGAAAACGAGCTCGCGGATCTGCGCGCCGCCGCGCTTACCCAGCCGCGACGCAACGTGCTCTATCTCATCTGGAAGGAGCCGTGGATGACCGTATCGCGTGACACCTACGTGTCCCGCTTCCTGGCGCTGGCTGGTTGGGACACGGTTGCGCACGACGACAACGAGCGCTACCCGACGATCGAGATCGACACAGGTCTACTCGCTGACACCGATCTTGTGCTGTTTAGCAGCGAGCCCTATGCGTTCTCGGACGCAGATAGGGACGAGTTTGCTGCTCTCCATTTCTCGGCCGCCCGCTGTTTACCGATCGATGGTGAGTTGACCTCGTGGTACGGCAGCCGGGCTATCGAAGGACTTGGATATCTGAAAAACCTTACCGCAGAAGTCGCCTAGTGGATTCCATCCACTAGCATATTTGGATGTTCGCAGGCCGTGGGAAGCGATGCGCTATTTACGCACACCCGCATCGGCGCCGTTGTAGTATCGCGAGACATCCGCGCCCCCGCGCCCCCGCGCGCCCTGCGCCGTGAAGAAAAAACCAGGAGAACCCGATGATCGACGTCTACACCTGGCCAACACCCAATGGCCACAAGGTGCACATCATGCTCGAAGAAACCGGCCTTGAGTACAACATCATCCCGGTCAACATCGGTAAGGGCGATCAATTCGAGCCCGACTTCCTCAAGATCAGTCCCAACAACAAAATGCCGGCAATCGTTGACCAGGACGGCCCTGGCGGTAAGCCCTATTCGATGTTCGAATCGGGCGCGATCCTCATGTATCTCGGCGACAAGACCGGTCAGTTTTTCCCCACCGAAACGGCCGCGCGTTACCTGGTTGCGCAGTGGGTGATGTTCCAGATGGGCCATATCGGTCCGATGCTGGGGCAGGCGCATCATTTCCGGAACTATGCGCCCGAACCGATTCCTTACGCGGTCGAACGCTATTCCGGCGAAGCCAACCGGCTCTACAATGTGCTCAACACCCGTCTCGCCGATGTCGATTACGTCGCCGGCGATTATTCCATTGCCGATATGGCGATCATGCCATGGCTGCGCTATCCCGATCGCCAGGGCGTTACGATCGACGACTATCCGCACGTGCAGCGCTGGCTCGATGCCATCAACGCGCGTCCGGCGGTGGTCCGCGGGCTTGAGGTCCTGGCCAGCGAAACCCGTCGTGATACCAAGTTCAACGAGGAGGAACGCTCGATCCTGTTCGGCAACCGACAAGTCGCGCAGCAATAGGCGGCAATAGGCGTCAATAGGCGGCAATAAGGTGCCGGTACGATGATCGATCTCTATACCTGGGGGACCCCCAACGGACGCAAGGCGTCGATCATGCTCGAGGAGGTCGAACTCGACTATCGCGCCCACCCCATCAACATCGGCAAGGACAAGCAATTCGATCCGGATTTCCTCAAGATCAGCCCCAACAACAAGATACCCGCGATGGTCGACCACGACGGGCCCAACGGCGAGCCGTTGTCGATGTTCGAATCCGGCGCGATGCTGCTATATCTCGCCCGCAAGACCGGCAAGTTCCTGCCAACCGACGATGTCGCTTACTTCGAAGTCATACAGTGGTTGATGTTTCAGATGGGCGGGGTCGGGCCGATGTTCGGCCAGGCGCATCATTTTCGTCGCTTCGTCAAAGAGGATATCCCCTACGCGCGCGAGCGCTACACCAAAGAAACCAAGCGGCTCTACGGCGTTATGGACAAGCGTTTGAGCGGCGCCGCATATCTCGCCAATGATGCCTATACGGTTGCCGATATCGCGACCTTTCCGTGGGTCGCGCGCTACGAGTGGCACGGCATCGATTTCGAGAACGACTACCCCAACGTCTGGCGCTGGTATCAATCGATCTGGGATCGCCCCGCGGTCAAGCGCGGGTTCGAGGTGCCATAGCGAATTACCACGGCGGTCGTGACATCTCCGTTGTCGCGCCGATCCTACCCGACGAACTCGAGCGGCTAGCCGGAGGCACCGTGTCGAGCATGATCGGCGGCGTAAGTTCGCCGTGATCCGATGATTGCCGTAACCTTTTCTTAACCTTAACGCGTCGAAATAGCGTCGAACGAAAAGCTGACGATAACTCTTGCGTAGGAAGCCGGAGTTCCCAAATGTCAGTAAGGAGCAAGAAAATGGACGCAACATTCGATCCCAATTCTCTACCCTCCTGTGCGGCCGCCGCTGACGCTGGCGTATCGGATGCGCAGTTTTGCCTTGGCATGCATTATGCCAACGCTCGCGGCGTCGATCGCGACTTTGTTGTCGCCCACAAATGGCTCAATCTGGCGGCCATGCAAGGCGATCCAAGCGCGCGTGACGTGCGTGGTGAATTGGCGTTGGAGATGTCCACCGATGACATCGCCGAAGCCCAGCGCCTCGCCCGCGAGTGGACCCACGCGCACTAGTGGATTTCATCCACTAGCTGAGGTGGCCTCGGTCACCGCGTCGTTCACGATTGCCGGGCGGGGAACCGCGCCCGATGCGCACGTAGAACTCCAGAAAATTAGGTGATTTGTCGACGAACCGCGTTTTGGTGGCGCGTTCGTCTTGTCATTCGTGATTGGAAAAGCGATCGACCACGAGGGTCGGATCAATGAGGGTCGGATCAGCGAGGGGGCGATCGGTTGATCCGTATCGCGAAGGATCGCGCGCAGAGCGAGCTCTCGCCCCCAATTTAGATCTTCGACGTGCGGCTAGGCCCTAGGCCGACGGGCCAAGCGCAACCCTGGCGACGTTCTGCCAGGCTTCGCCATGCGATATCATGCAGGTCGGGCCGCCCGGTTTGGTGATCAAAATCGTCCAGCTACCATCCTGGGCAGCCAGCACTTCAATCATGCTGCCGGTTGCCGTCAAACCAACGGCGACGGGGCTTTCCTGGTATTTGTTGCCAAGCTGATCAACGAAGGTCGCGCGTGGCGCGCAAACCGTCTGGGCGACCGCCGGCGTGGCTAAATGGGTCGCGAACAGAGTGGCGGCGAGGGTTAAAGCAATCTTGTGGAACATGGCTTGGTCTCCTTTCACGGCGCGGTTTGCCGCAGTTCAAAAACTCGCACGTCATTGCGTGCGATATGCCATCTCCCCCTGCTTCTACGACTCCATCTCCCTCATTTAGATCCTGTTAACTATACTTAATATTTAGTAAAAACTGGTACTTACGTCATGTTATTGACACATTATCTAACGCATTTGGTTAACATTTCAAGTACGATCACGGGGTAGTGTCGGCGCGTGAGGGGTGGGTGCGCCTATCCCTTTAGGGAAACTATGGGATGATTTGGTGCTGGATTGGCCGGCGCGTTGACAGCAGACAGCGCGCCGCGTAGAAGAAATTTCGGCGCCGTAAACGCACGATTTCCGCGACGTCGGGCGAAATCCGGAGGGATGGCCGAGTGGTCGAAGGCGGCGGTTTGCTACCAACCCGAAACCGAGAGATATCAACGCGCCGTCCAACAATTGACGGCGTTTTTCACACCGACTTAACGAAAAGTTGGACAGCGATATCGACCTAGCCGCGATCGAGCGGCGCTTCGGGATTCTCTATCCGCTTAACGCTGTGCGCGACTGGATGGACGGCGGGACATTCAGCCCCCAGGTGCGCTCCGAGGTGGCGATCCTGGTGCGGCGGATCGGCGAGGAGGCGGCGAGCTCCGAGATCCGTTACATTTGGGGAGACTATCAACCCTTCGCCGCCGGTGCAGAGGAGGTCGCGCCCGACTTTCTCACCGCGCTCGAGGACGAATAAAGAGGCGCTGTGAACGAGAAACGGATCGAGCGTGTGCTCGCGGCGCAGGCGGAAACTGGGCAGACGATCAATCGCCTGCTGCTGATACTTCTCGGCCTCGGCGCTCTAGGCGGCCTGATCCCGACCCTTCCTGACGTCAACCTGTTGGCCACAAAGACCACGGTCAGCACGCCGTTTGGCGGGGCGACGTCATTCAAGGTACTGGTGATTTTGGTGCCGGTGATTCTGATCGCGGTTCGGCTCTATATCGAGATCTATCTTCGCCATTGGCGGCGGCTCGATGACATTACCCGACGGTTTCGCATGCGCCGAGTGCCGCGCGCGTCGCCGCTGCTGCACCCGTTGTTGCGCGTGTTCTCGGTATTCGTACTCTACGCCCTATTGCCGCTGGTTCTGGCGCCATCACCTACAAGGCGATGGCGCTCCAGGGTTGGGGGGTTGCCGCGCTATGCCTAACCGCCGGCGCTACGGCGGCAATGCCGTGTCTCGCCTTGCGCTTACCATACCCGTACATGCCGCCATTGATCGTCGTGATAGCGTTCACAGGCGCGTTCTATGACAGCGCTTCGGTTGATTTTCACCGGCCGTTTGACCTGCGTCTGGCCGATCTCCAGCGGGCGCTGCTCGATGACGCTGACCTTCGCCAGGCCGACCTCAGAAACGCCGATCTCCGCGACGCCGATATGAACGGCGCCTTGCTACAAGATGCAACTATAATCGGCGCCAACTTGTCAGGGGCGCGGATGTATCGCGCGAACCTCAAGGGCGCGACACTCTCTCGTGCGAACCTCGAGGGGGCGAGTCTCTTTGAAGCGAACCTCAAGGAAGCACGCCTCGCCGATGCGAACTTCGAGAGGGCGGACCTCACAGGCGCGAACCTCGAGGGGGCGAAACTCTTGGGGGCGAGCCTCCGCAGTGCGAAACTCGACGGGGCGAACTTCTTTGAGGCGTCACTCACCGGAGCGAACTTAAGGGGGGTGAACCTCTATTCCGCGAACCTCGAGGGGGCGAGCCTCTATGCCGCGAACCTTGAGGGCGCGAATCTCCGTCGTGCACGAAACCTCAGGCAAACTGTGCTCGACCGCGCTTGCGGGGATGAAAACACGCAGCTTCCAGAGGGTTTAAAGATCAAGCCTTGCCCCCCACGAAAACAATCGCAATAAGAAAGCGCCCGGCAGCCGAAGCCACCGGGGCAGTGCCCGTCGTTGCGGGGGAGGAGAGCTACGTTGAGGCCGGGTTTCATGGCCGCGGCGCTGACACCTTGCCATCGACCGCGGCGATCGCTCGCGCGAGCGCCTTATGGTCTTCGCGCAGGCCGTCAAACCCTTCCTTGAGCCCGTCGATGCGGCCGTTGAGCTCGTTACATGGGACGTAGTTGTCGGGCAGATCCTTGACGATCTCGTCGATCCGCGCGTGAACTTCGCCGCGCTTCCGTGAGCACCAGCGCGCGTGTCCATCGCGTTCTGATCCTGATCGAGCTGAGTGTTGGCAGCGGCGATCCGCGCGTCCTCGGCGTCGATCTCGCCCTGACGCTCGGCGGCCGCCTCGGCGCGGGCGGCTTCGTTCGCCTCGCGAGCGTCCTTGTGCTTTCGCACCCGCGCCTTGAGCTCCTTAGCACCATCGGCGCCGACCAATCCTCGATCAGATCGATCGCCCGGCCTTCCTGGCTGCGGCGTTGCGTAGCAAGGCGATAGCGCTTGGATACCGGATTTTTTTGAGCAATATCCGACGATGCACAGTTCAGCTTGACCATCTAGCTCCGAAGCTAGGGTTGCTTCCACCAAATCGGCGCCGAAATTATTCGACTAGTCCGCCTCGTTCACCAATGGGCCGTCGAGGAGCGATCTGCCCCTGCGAGACCCAAGTTCGCTTTGCATAGGTTAAAAACTCTAACTGGACCATATAAGTCGATATCGAACTCGCCAATTTCATTGAGGTATCGCTTGTGATCTTCATCGATAAGAACGCCAAATGAACGAAAGTCTGACAATAACCGCTGTGAAAGTCTGACGTTCGTTTTTGTTCTCTTGCCAAAAGGGACTGTAACCCCTAGAAAACTGCGGTTCGGAGGGATGGCCGAGTGGTCGAAGGCGGCGGTTTGCTAAACCGTTGTACGGTCAAAAGCTGTACCGAGGGTTCGAATCCCTCTCCCTCCGCCAGTTTCGCCGGTACCGGTCGGCAGCCGGCTTTGAATCTTCGCGACACGCATAGGGGGGTCTAATCGTGGGAGTACTCACTGAGGTTTTCCTACCTTTGTCGCTGGCGTTCATCATGTTTTCGATGGGACTGGCGTTGACCGTCGATGACTTCAAGCGCGTCGTGGTCCAACCCAAGGCCTTCGCCATCGGTGCAGTGGCGCAAGTCATCCTGCTGCCGGTCGTCGGCTATCTCATTGTCCTGGTATGGCCGCTTGATCCAACCCTCGCGGTCGGGGTGATGATTCTGGCGGCGTGTCCGGGCGGGGTGACGTCGAATTTGCTCACCCACCTCGCCAAGGGCGATACGGCCTTGTCGGTATCGCTGACCGCGGTGATCAGCGTGCTCGGTGTCGTCACGATCCCGTTCATCGTCAACTTCACGCTGTCGCAGTTCGCCGGCGCCAGCGAAGACGTCGCCCTGCCGATCGGCCGCACGATCTTCAGCATTTTCCTGATTACCACGGTACCCGTGGCAATCGGCATGGTGGTCAAGTGGTTGGCGTCGGGGTTTGCCGACCGCTTCGAGCCCCGGGCCCGGATTGCGGCCACCGTGTTGTTCATCGTCATCGTGCTCGGCGCGATCGCCAAAGAGTGGGCGAATTTTCCTGGCTACTTCGCCGCGGCCGGCCCGATCGCGTTGGTTCTGAACGTCATCATGATGGCCATCGGCTTCTATATCGCGCGTGCGTTCGTGCTGGAGCGACGCCAGGGGATCGCCATATCGCTCGAGGCCGGGCTCCAGAACGCCACCCTGACCATATTCATCGCGGCGACCCTATTGGGTGACATTCGCTTTGCCATCCCGGGCGCCATTTACGGCCTCCTGATGTTCGTCACCGCCGGCGTCTTTGTCGTTATCAGCGCACGAGCCCACAGCGCGGCGCCGCAAGCGAGCACCTAGCGCGGCGCCAATGAGATCCGACGCCTCGTGGTGAGGTTCGCACGGCCGGCGGCTCTGCAACGATCGGTTTATTGCCTGGGGCGCCATCTTTTGTGATGATCGCTCGCCGCATAGCGGCGTTCGCTTCCGTACTCGACCGATAAGAGGCTTCCGTGTCCAAAAACGATTACCGGCTTGTCACCCGTAGCGATTTCGACGGCTTGGTCTGTGCCGTGCTGCTCAAAGAGTTGAACATGATCGACGAGATCACGTTCGTTCATCCCAAGGATATGCAGGACGGCAAGGTCGATATCACCGGCAACGATATCACCACCAATCTGCCCTATGTGCCGGGCTGTCACCTGGCGTTCGATCATCATCTGAGCGAAACGGTGCGCGGTGGTGCCGATCGGCCGGAAAACCACATCATTGATCCGGACGCGCCCTCGGCGGCGCGCGTGGTTTACGACCACTATGGAGGTCTGCAGCGGTTTCCCACCGTCGATGTTGATCTAATGGCGGCGGTCGATAAGGGCGACTCGGCCCAATACAACCTTGAAGAGATCATGGATCCCCAAGGGTGGGATCTGATGAACTTCCTGATGGATCCCCGTACCGGATTGGGACGGTTCCGCGAGTTCACGGTCTCCAACTACAATCTGATGATGCATCTGATCGATTATTGCCGCGAGCACTCGATCGAGCAGATCCTCGAATTATCCGATGTGCGCGAGCGGGTTGAGCTCTATCGCGAGCAGGACGTTAAGTTCAAAGAGCAACTCAAGCGCTGCGGCACCGTCCACGGCAACCTGGTGGTGCTTGAACTACGCCACGAAGAGACCATCTATGCCGGCAATCGCTTCGTGATCTATGCCGTCTTTCCGCAATGCAATATCTCCATCCACACGTTATGGGGCCTGAAGCAGCAAAACACGGTATACGCGATCGGCAAGTCGATCCTCGATCGCTCATCCAAAACCAACGTCGGCGAACTCTGCCTGTCCTATGACGGCGGTGGCCACATGGCAGCCGGCACCTGTCAGATCGAGAACGACAAGGCCGAGGCGGTGCTGGCGGAGTTGATCGCGAAAATCAACGCCGACGGTTGACGTCCGGCTCAGACTGACCCGCGAGCGACAGAGTCCGCAGTCTGGTTGAAGAGGTTTTCGCGCTCGGCATCGCTCGGCGGACCGCTGCGCCGCAAGTCCTTGCCCAGATCAACGCCGGCTTGCACCGCGGGCCGCTCCTTGATGACAGTGCGCCAGCGCGCCACGTTGGGGAAGTCGTCGAGCGCTTGGCCAAGATGCTTGGCAATCAGAATCCACGGCCAACTCGCCATGTCAGCGATTGAGTAGTCGCCCAGGATGTAGTCGCGCCGCTCGAGGCGGCGTTCGAGGACGCCGATACAGCGGTTGTACTCGTTGGCATAGCGGGTATGCGCATAGGATTCCTCGCCCGGCGCATAATTCACGAAATGACTGAGCTGGCCGGCCATCGGCCCGAGATTGCCGACCTGCCAATACAACCACTCCTGCATTTCTTTTTGGCCGAGCGCATCGGTTGGCATGAAGCGCCCCGACTTCTCGGCGAGGTAGGTCAATACGGCGCCGGATTCAAAAATCGATACCGGGCCATCGGCGCCGTCGTGATCGACGATCGCCGGCATCCGGTTGTTGGGGCTGATGGCGAGGAATCCAGGCGAGAACTGATCGCCGCGGCCGATATTGACCGGAACCATGCGATAGGGGAGCCCACACTCTTCCAGCATGATCGAAACTTTCCAGCCGTTCGGCGTCGGCCAATAGTGGAAGTCGATCATGCGGTTGCTCCGGCTATAACGGCAACCGCGCCGTCAGCAGCGAGTTCGGCCACCTCGTCGTCGCTATAGCCGACTTCGGCGAGTATCTCAGCCGTATGCGATCCCAGCCCCAGTGCCGCCATTCTTAGTTCGGTCGGCGTGCGCGAGAACTTGGCGGCCGGCATGGCCTGGCGGATGCGACCGGCTTCGGCGTGCTCGAATTCCATGATGATGGCGTTGGCCGCTATTTGCGGATGCTCGATCATTTGGTTTCGGGTCAGCACCGGTGCGCAGGGCACGCTTTCGGCCTCCAGGCGGGTCAGCCACGCCTGCGTGGTTCGTGTGCGCAGCACCGCTTGCGTCATTGTCAGCCGGGTATCGAGGTTGTGCTGGCGTGCCGCGGGTGTGGCAAAGCGGGCGTCCTCCGGCCACGCCGGCTGATCGAGCGCCCGGGTGAGTGCCTGCCACTCGCGGTCGGTCTGTACCGCGACGGTGATGAGGCCATCGGTGGTCTCATAGATGAGATCGATGAAGCTCGCGGCGTCTTGCTGCGGCAGCTCGCCGTCGGTGAAGGTTTGGCTCGCCATATCCGAGCCCCACAGAAACGCGACCACCGCATCGAGCATCGAGATTTGCACGTGCTGACCTTCGCCGCTTCGCTCGCGCGCCAGCAAGGCCGCGGTAATCGCCTGGGCGCTCACGAGTCCGGTGAGTTTGTCGGGCAGGATGGTGCGCACCAGGCGGGGACGCGCGTCATCGGATCCGCCCTGGATGGTTGCCAATCCCGACATGGCTTGGACCAGCGGGTCGTAGACCGGCTTGGCCGCGTATGGCCCGTGCTCGCCGAAGCCGCTGATCGAGGTGTAAATAATCGTTGGCGAGGCCGCCCGAATCGCGGCCTCGCCGATGCCGATGCGTTCGGCGACCCCGGGTCGGAAGTTCTGGATGAACACGTCGGCATCGGCGACCAAACGCATGAGCGCGTCCGCACCGCGCGCGTGCTTGAGATTTAGCGCAATCGAGCGCTTGTTGCGGTTGTTGTTGAGAGGCCAACCCGAAACTAGTTGAGTGATTTCAGTCGGTTGTGGCTTACTCGGTTGTGTCAAAGCAAACGAGGAGGCACAACATGTGGACCGAAATCACTCGCCCGAATTATGAGCGCCGTGGCGGGCGCTACGCAAGCGACCTGACGGATCGAGAGTGGGCGTTGATCGCGCCGCTCATGCCGCCGCGCAAGAAGATCGGCCGGCCGAGGACGACGGACCTGCGCCATGTCATGGATGCGGTCATGTACATGGCCTCGACGGGCTGCCAGTGGGCGATGTTGCCGAACGACTTCCCTCCGCCTTCCACGGTCCAGCGCTATTTCTACGACTGGCGCTCCAACGGCCTGCTGGAGAGCATCAACCATCACCTGGTCATGGCGGCCCGGGAGCTGGAAGGACGCGAGGCCGGCCCGAGCGCCGGGGTGATCGACAGCCAGAGCGTGAAAACCACGGAAAGCGGTGGTGTTCGGGGCTATGACGCGGGCAAGAAGATCAAGGGCCGCAAGCGTCACATCGTCACCGATACACTCGGCCTGCTGGTCGGCCTGATCGTGCACGCAGCCGATATCCAGGACCGCGACGGCGCGCCCGAGGTCCTCAAATCGATCCGTCATCCCCCGGCTGCGTCACCTCTTCGCCGACGCCGCCTACGCGGGACCGAAACTCGAGGGCGCCCTTGAGGCGGCCGCTGGAAGCCGATCATCAAGCGCTCAGACACCGCCCAGGGCTTCGAGCTCCTGCCCAGACGATGGGTCGTCGAGAGGACCTTCGCCTGGCTCAACCGATGCCGTCGACTGGCCAAGGATTGGGAGAAATCAATCGCCTCCGCACAGGCATGGATTCTTGTCGCCAACATCCGACTCCTCACAAGGCGGCTCGCAAGGTACTGTTATCAAACATAGAGTTTCGAGTCGGACTCTGAGAAACGCCGCCGAATAGCCGGCGCGCTGGTTCGCCGAGGCGCGGGTGTGGTCGCCGCCATCGGGATTTTCGACCTTGATGACATCCGCGCCCTGATCGGCCAGCAACATTGCCGCCGACGGTCCCGACACCATCGCCGACATCTCGATGATTCGAGTCCCGGCCAGTGGCCCCGCGTTTGGCGCCGCGCTTTGACGGTGCGGGCGCTTCTCGGCTGGATCGTTCATTCTCACATGTTGGGCCGCTTTGAGCGTTCCGACAACTGCATGTTGGTCACTAAGAAAAACACCTAGGTTTAGTGGGAATTTCCCCAAGGTAATGCCCGAGCTAAATTTCATATGGTGCTGATAACCGGAGTTACTGTGTTTCCGGAGGGAGCAAAATAATATCGAGTGCTAACGTCGACGTTGGCGTTTGTCGCGCACGTTGCGCCTATGATCGATCGGGTAAGCTCTAAGTGGAGGGACCAATGGCGTCAAAAAAACTTGTAGATCTCGATCCCGACATGCAGCAAGCGGCACAAAAAGTGGCGTTAATCTGCGAGGAGGCCGGGATTGACCTTTTGATTTACTGCACGCTTCGTCCGCTGGAAGAGCAAGCTAAGTTATATCGACAATCTCGATCGCGACCGACGATAAAGAAGAAAAGCGACAGTCTCATAGACCGAGGATTTGGTTATTTGGCCTCGATTCTCGAAAGCGTGGGGGCACAGCAAGGGCCGCATGTCACCAACGCAGGACCAGGTGAGTCATTCCACAACTATGGCCTTGCTTTTGACGCCGTGCCGATGCTTGGCGGCAAATGCTGTTGGAAGTACGCGCATCACAAACCGCTCTGGGAAGGATACGGAGAAGCTGTTCGCCAAGCCGGCTTAAAGTGGGCTGGCGAATGGACGTCATTTCGTGAGTACCCTCACGCTCAGCTCCATGAAGGAGGCAACCCGCTTCGATTCTACGAGCCAGATGTTCTGCGGGGTGTTCTCGAAAAGAATGGGCTCTTAACAAAACTCAGTGGAGGGGAATGACCATGGTCTTACCATTGCTCAGCTTGATTCCGACGATATTTTCCGCGGTTTCGGCGGCTACTGAGTTGTTTGACAAAGGGCGCAAGGTCGTCGAAACGGTCACTGGGAAGCCGTCTGAGGCGTCGACGCCAGAGGATCTTGAAGAAGAAGTCAAAAACCTCCCGCAAGACCAACAGGCCGTGTGGGCGCAGCAAATGCAGCATGAGTTGGCGCTCTATCAGGCTGAAACCGACCGGATCGAGTTGGAGGGCGGGCGGGTAGACCACCACGTCACCTCCAAGATCACGTCGGGCGCCGCAGACAAGATCGCCGTCCTACGCCAATCGACTCGGCCATGGGCCGTACGAATGGCGATGTATTTCATCCTACTTCGGTATTTCTAGCCCTGGTGGATGTAGCGCAAGGATTGCTCGCACATTGGATCGTTCATCCCATTGGAGCCATATTTGACAGCGCGGGTATGCAGGAATTCGCGGGGTTTGAGGCCTTTAAGACCGTGTTTGGAGTTGGCGCTACAGATGCCGTGACCAAAGAAGAAGGACTGAGCAGTACCGTGGTTGGACTCATCTACACCGAGTCTGTTGTTTGGCTGACCGGTATCGTCGTTGCCTATATGGGTTTGCGGGAGTACGGCAAATCCCGAAGGACAAGTGGAGATGAGGGCGCATTGCCCATCGCTGCGGCCACCCCGATAACGACGATTGGCCGCACTCTGGTCCAGGCCGGCGGAGTCGCGGACCAGATCTCGAAAGTGGTGGATAGGGTGAGGGAGGCCGCAAAGAAATTCTAATCCGCGCCGCGACCCCGTCACCGCACCAGCTCCGCGTGATTGCGACCGCTGCGTTGCGCCGCTCGACAACCGTTCTCGCGCCGCTCGCCCACTTGTGATTTCTCTTGAGTTCATTTTTCGTGCAAGGGTTTCCCCACCCTCCACAAACCTGGGATGAGGTTCATGAAACGAAGGGTTGCGTTGTTATTTGGAGCGCTCGCCATGTTCGCGGTGCTCGGCTTGGCCGCCGGCAATGCCGATGCCGCGGGCAAGCGTATCTCGGTCACCGGTGAGGTGATCGATACCTGGTGTTACCTAACCGAGATCATGGTGCCGGAGGGCACCGCTCACCATCAGTGCGCTATCTGGTGCGCGGCCGGGGGTATCCCCGTCGGGATCCTCGATGACTCCGGCAAGGTCTACATGGTGATGAAGTATGGCGATGACGATACGACCGTTCGCCCGCCCGCCATCATGAAGGTCCAGACTCATCGGGTTGCCGTTGAGGGCGACCTCTACGAGCGCGACGGAATCAACTATTTGTTCGTTGACCGAGTCGTTGCCGATGAGGGCATCGTCAAGCTCAACCACGAAGATTTCGGCATCCAGCCGGGAGGCTAAGTCATGATGAAACTCACACTTGCTGCCGGATTGTTCGTCCTTATCGGAATGGCCGGCGGCGTCCAGGCGGCCGACTCCTGGGGGCTCGAGGGCGAGAAAATTGCGCGTTTCGAAGCCAAGGTGGTCGACATCGCCTGTGAATTAACCGGCAATTGTCCAGCTAATTGCGGCGCTGGCAAACGCCAGCTCGGATTGCTGACCGACGCAGGCCGATTGATCCTGCCGACCAAGAACCAGGTTCCCTTTGCCGGTGCCGCATGGGAACTCGTCCAGTTCTGCCAACAGCGCGTCGTTGCCGACGGATTGTTCGTCAACAATCGCGGCCACGAGATCTTTGCCCTGCAGTTCGTCAAAGCGGTTGACGGCAAATGGCAGCGGGCTAATCGCTTCACCGGCAGATGGCTCAATGAGGCCGGCTTACCGGAAGGATCGCCAAAGGCCGGGCAGTGGTTCCGTAACGATCCGCAAGTCAAAGCGCTGATCAAGGCGGATGGCAAACTAGGCCTAGGATTGAAAGCCGACCAGGACTATCAGAAATTCCTCGATGAATAGGGGCGCTGGCGTTTCTTTTGGAGTCGGGGTTCCTGTCCTAATCGTGGGCTTTATAGCCCTGCTCTCAATCGCTGCGACCGCGGCGTCGGCTCACGATGGAAAAAAGCACGCGGCACCAAAACCGGCGGCAACCACGAGTGAAGCCGCTGGCGCTGCGACCAAGGACTTCGGGATCAAAATCGGCGGGGAATTCGCTCTCGTCGATCATCTCGGCCGGCCGCGAACCCATCGCGATTACTACGGCGGCTACCTGCTGGTGTTCTTTGGCTACGCCAATTGCGAGAGCATTTGCCCGGTTGGGCTTAAGCATATGACCGATGCGGTGGATGTGCTGGGTGCCGCTGGAGCGGCGATTACCCCGGTTCTGGTTACGGTCGATCCCAAGCGGGATTCGCCCAAAGTGCTGGCGGCTGCGGTCGCCGAAATTCACCCGCGCCTGGTTGGTCTTACCGGCACCGAGGCGGCTCTTGCCTCTGCACGCAAGGCCTACAACGTGTCGGTCAAAGCCGTCGACGGCGCGTGGGGCCAGGACGCGGCATTGGCGCACGGCTCGTTCGTCTACCTGATGGGCAAGCAGGGAGAGTTCCTCACGCTGCTGCCGCCCGTATTTGGCGCCGAGCAAATGGCGAAGACGATCCGCAAATACCTCGACGCTCAACAGTCCTAAACAAGCGTTCGCACAAGCGCCAAGCCGTCGCCATGCCGTCGCCATGTCCCACCACTGGCGGTGCAATCGACGCTCGTCTACGGTCATCGCTTGATTTTTTTGCGGATTTCCGTCGAGCTAGTTGTGGTGTCTCAGTAGGTTGTTCATTCGGCCCCGCTTTGAGAAGCTGATGTTTGAAAAGAACAGAAGCTGATCGCCGGAGGACCGAATGAACATCCATAAGAATGCCCGCCTGACCCCGAAGGGTCGAGAGATATTAATCTCTCGACTGGAACGCGGCGAACACCCGTTGGACGTGGCGACAGCAATGGGCACCAGTACCAGTACGGTCTACAAATGGTGGCGGCGCTATCGCGCGGAAGGCTTTGGCGGGCTTGTCGACCGCTCCTCAAGGCCAATGACCAGCCCGCATAGAACACCTGGTGAGCTTGAGGCGAAGGTGATTGCCCTGCGCAAGCAACGGCGCATCTATCACCGCATCGCTGGAACGCGGCGAACACCCGTTGGACGTGGCGACAGCAATGGGCACCAGTACCAGTACGGTCTACAAATGGTGGCGGCGCTATCGCGCGGAAGGCTTTGGCGGGCTTGTCGACCGCTCCTCAAGGCCAATGACCAGCCCGCATAGAACACCTGGTGAGCTTGAGGCGAAGGTGATTGCCCTGCGCAAGCAACGGCGCATCTATCACCGCATCGCCGCCGAAGTTGGTGTTTCCAAAGCCACGGTGGGACGGATCCTGACCCGACACCACCTCAACCGCTGGCGCGACCTCGACCCCGCCCAACCGGTACGCCGCTACGAACGCGCCAAGCCCGGCGAGATGATCCACATCGATATCAAAAAACTCGGCCGCTTCAACCAGGTCGGGCACCGCATAACCGGTGATCGAACCGGCCCAAGAACCGGACCCAACAGGGGCTGGGAATACGTCCACGTCTGCATCGACGACCACTCCCGCCTCGGCTTCGCAGACATCATGCCAAACGAGAAAAAAGACAGCGCCGTCGCCTTCTTGATGGCCGCCCTCGCTTGGTACCGGCGCTTCAATATCACCGTCGAACGGGTCATGACCGACAATGGATCGTGCTACAGGTCATTGGCCTTCACAGACGCCTGCAAAAACCTCGGGCTCAAACACATCCGCACCAAACCCTATACACCCAAAACCAACGGCAAGGCCGAGCGCTTTATCCAATCTTCTCTGCGCGAATGGGCCTACGCTCAAGCCTATGAAAGCTCACAGCACAGAGCACGTGAGCTCCCCATCTGGCTACACCACTACAATTGGCACAGACCTCATGCCGGGATAAATGGAAATCAACCCATCAGCCGATCAGGCTTGGATGTCAATAACCTCATGAGACTCCACAGCTAGTGGATGGAATCCAACATATGTTACCCATACGATCGCGTATCCCGGTAGCTCGGCAGGAGGAAGCCCGCAGGCGATGCCCCAAGGGACTGTTGGGCATCGTCGAGGGGTTTCGACGTACCGAGGGGCCGGGATAGGCGACCCACAGGGCGGCTTGCCGAGCTCGCCGGCCGCGTTACACGAAGCTTCCGATGCCCAACGGTCCCATGGGGCATCGCCACGCTCCGCGCGCCAAACCGGCGAACTCGGCAAGCCGTCGTAGGGGTACCATATGTTGGATTTCATCCACTAGATGAGCCTGGACGAGTGTGTCGCGCGTATTGACGCGAGTGCCTTAAGGCGCGACTTCGACACGTTGTGCGACTGTGGCGGTCGGCTCGCAGGCACGGCTGGCGAACGGGCCGCGGTTTCTTTTCTCAAGCAGCGGCTCGACGTCGTCCCGGGCGGAACGGTCGGGTCATTCCATACGCCCTATGCCGGTTGGCAGGCGGCGGGTGCGACGCTCGACCTTGGCGACGGGGCAGCCCGGGCGGTGCAGCCGTTGGTGGGCTCGCCGCCGACACCCGACAACGGGTTGCTGGCAGAGATCATTGATCTCGGGCGCGGTGGCGAGGCCGATTTTGATGCGGCGCGAGATCGCATCGCCGGCCGAATCGTGATGGTCCGCCACGAGTACATGTTCGACCCCGACCATGTGCATCGCATCTGGAAATACCAAACCGCGGCCGACCGCGGTGCGGCTGGGTTCATCGTTGCCAACCCGTGGGCTGACTCCGGCCGGGTTGCCGGCGGGCTCGGATTCGGGGACGCGGCGCTGATTCCGGCAGTCGGGGTGGGATCCGCGCTCGCCGATCAACTCCGCGGCATGGCTGGCAGCGAACGCAAAATTGCGCTGTCGGTTGACAGCCGTTCGTCCGACCAGGCCGCGGAGTCGCTGGTTCTGGATCTACCCGGACGCGGCGATGAGTGGGTCGTGGTCTCCGCCCATCTTGACGGCCATTCGGTCGCCGAGAGCGCCATCGACAACGCTTCCGGGGTGGTGGTTGCGCTCTCGGTTGCCGCAGCGCTGGCGCCGATTGCGGCGACGCTGGAGCGGGCCGTTCGCATCTGCCTGTTCAACATCGAAGAGTGGGGCCTGCTGGCTTCCGAGAGCTATGTCGCCGCGCTCTCCGAGCGCGAACTTGGCGCCATCGCCCTCGATGTCAATCTCGATTCCGTGGCCGGTGCCGAGACCATGGCGGTGATGATCAGCGGCTTCGCTGGGCTGACAGAACTCGTCGCGCAAGCGTCGCGAGCCGTAGGTGTCGGCGCCGACGTCCATTTGCCGCTGGTGCGGAATTCCGACCACTATAACTTTGCCGTTGCCGGAATCCCGGCCGTCAGGATCGTTGCCGGATTTGGTGACGTCGACGCCAGCTTGCGCTATGTGCTGACCGAGGGGGATACGAGAGACGTGGTGGCGACCGATGAGCTCGCGCGGGCAGCACGGCTGGCAACCGCGATGACCTATCTCGCGACGCAAGCGCCCGCGCCCGAGGTCGCGAAATGGCGCGTGATTGACTAAGTTGACGCATTAATTCTGGTTGAATCGATCAACTATAGGGAGCCAGGCGAATGGCACGCTTTGTCACGATCGGCGGCGCACAGCTCGGACCGATCGCCCGCAACGAACCCCGCCAATCGGTCGTCGCTCGCCTGCTGGCGCTGATGCGCGACGCCCATACCCGGGGTTGCGACGTCGTGGTCTTTCCCGAACTAGCGCTAACCAGCTTTTTTCCGCGCTGGTGGATGGACGACGATGAAGTCGAGTCCTTCTTCGAGCGAGAAATGCCCTCGCCGGTCACCCAACCCTTGTTCGACACAGCGCGCGAACTTGGGATCGGCTTCTACTTGGGCTATGCGGAAATCGCCGCGGAAAATGGCACCACCAAGCATCACAACACGGCGATCCTGGTCGACAAATCAGGCGCTATCGTTGGCAAATACCGCAAGGTTCATCTGCCCGGCCACGCCGATCACAAGCCCGAATGGCCCTACCAGCACCTCGAGAAGAAATACTTCGACGTCGGCGATCTTGGGTTTAATACCTGGCGCACGCTGGGCGGCGTGATGGGCATGGCAATCTGTAATGACCGCCGCTGGCCCGAGACCTATCGGGTGCTGGCGCTAAAGGGTGCCGAGGTGGTGATGCTCGGCTACAACACGCCGTCCTACATTCCGTGGGAACCCACCTACAACGACCTAACCTCGTTTCATAATCACCTGTGCATGCAGGCCGGTGCTTATCAGAACGGCACCTGGGTTGTTGGCGTCGCCAAGGCGGGCGTCGAAGAAGGGTGCGATTTGATCGGAGGGAGCATCATCGCGGCGCCGACCGGTGAGATCATTGCCCAGGCGCTGACCAAGGATGACGAATTGATCTCGGCGCGTTGCGATCTCGACCTGTGCCTGCGCGCGCAGGATGCGATGTTCAACTTCGCCGCCCATCGACGCATAGAGCACTATGGCGTGATCACCGGGCAAGCCGGAGTCACGCCGCCGCCATAAGGGAGGCCCTAGTGGATGGAATCTAACATATGGTACCCATACGCGACCCACAGGGCGGCTTGCCGAGCTCGCCGGCCCGCGTTACGCGAAGCTTCCGATGCCCAACGGTCCCATGGGGCATCGCCACGCTGCGCGCGCCTAACCGGCGAACTCGGCAAACCGTCGTATGGGTACCATATGTTAGATTTCATCCATTAGGCTGATGCCCAAAGCGCTCAGCGACGAAGCGATCGCGCAATTTCGGCGTGACGGTTTCTATTTCCCCTACCGCGCGATGTCGGCGGCTGATGCCGAGGGTTACCATAGCAGCCTTCAGGCCTACGAAGACGCGACCGGCGGACCGATCGCCAGCAACTATCGCCATAAGGTGCATTTGCTCTTTACCTGGGCCAATGAGCTGGTACGCCACCCGACGATTCTCGACGCGATCGAGGACATTATCGGGCCCAACATCATCTGCTGGACCACCAACTTCTTCATCAAGGAAGCGAACTCGCCGGCCTTTGTGTCGTGGCATCAGGACTCCACTTATTGGGGCCTCAGCACCGACGAGGTCGTCACCGCCTGGCTCGCCCTCACCGATGCGCCGGTCGCAAGCGGGGCGATGAAATTTTGGCCCGGCAGTCACACCAAGTCGCAGATCGAGCATCGCGATACGTTTCATCAGGACAACCTGTTGTCGCGTGGGCAGGAGGTCGCGGTCGCGGTTCCTGAAAATGAGGGCGTGTTGATTCCGCTCGCGGCCGGAGAGGTTTCACTCCACGACGTCAAGCTCGTGCATGGCTCGGCGCCGAACGAAACGAACAATCGTCGGGTTGGACTGGCGATCCGTTATGTCCCGCCACATGTGCGACAGATCAAGGTACGGGATTCGGCGATGCTGGTGCGCGGTGTCGACACCCACGGCCATTTTGACCCCGAACCGGATCCCGGCAGCGATGTCGACGCGGCCGCGCTGGCCGCACATGCCGATGCCATGCGCCGTCAGGTTGCCGCGCTATATTCGGGCACCGACAAAACGGAGTTTCGAGCGTAGTCACCCGAATGCCCGGGTCGGCCGTGCTGCTATGGCACCGGCGTGTCGGAGCCTGACGCGATAGATCGGCCCAACATGCGCCGCATGGTTCCATCTCGATCGATGAATTGATGTTTCACGGCACCGGCGATGTGAAACAGGATGATCAACCCCAATATAAAACCGCCGAGCCCGTGCATGACATGCGCGACCGGTTCTAATCCAGCCGGCGGTGTTTTCGTGGCCGCCACAAGTGGCAATCCGAGCAAACCGATCTCATAGCACTTGCCAAGCGCGAACATAATCCCGCCAACCGGCATATAGATGGGCGCGATCAGTAAAATGATATGGACGATCCGCGCCGCGCGTCGTTGCCAAGGGGGATGGTCGCCGGCGGGTTGCGGCAGGCCGTTGCCGATACGCCAACCCAGGCGCAGGACGCCGACCAGCAACACCAGCAGTCCGATCGTAATGTGAAGCGAGACTCGAGCGGTCTTGGCTTCGCTTTCGGGTTGCCCATCGAGCGAAATACCGAACGGGATCATGAAGATAATCGCGATCGCCAGGAGCCAATGAAGAGCGATCGTTACCCCCGAAAACGATTCGTAGCGGTCTTTCGAGAACACTCGGGATGCCTCCCTCAACCAACCTTCAGTCCGCGCTTTGCCTACGTGGTCTATCAGCAGCGCTGTTTCAACATCGAATCCATTGAGCTCCAGCTTGGCGTCAGGCTGATAAGCTAGCCGCGTCAGCTCACAAAAGGACCAATGGTGACCATGGTAAAACGCAAACCAAAATCACCCGCTGATTTGTTTCCCGACGACATGCGGCCTGATTTTCCGGGTATCCGACCGGCTGGGTTCAAATCCCTGCGCGACTTGAAGCAACACAACGAGCGCGCCTGGTTTCAAGGCAATCGCGAAACCTATGAGCGCGAGGTCCGTTTTCCGCTCGAGTGTTTGGTCGCCGAGGTGAGCGATCCCGCACATAAATTGCCCTTGCGCGGCGATCCCAAGCGCAACGTTTTTCGGATCTACCGGGACGTTCGGTTTTCCAAGGACAAAAGACCCTACAAAACCCACGCCGCCGCCTATCTAACCCGCGACGGCGAGAAGGGTGTGCCAGGCGGCCTCTATATCCACATAGAGCCCGGCAGCTGTTTGCTGGCCGCCGGGTTCTTTAGGCCGGATTCGGCCCTCCTCCTGCGCTGGCGTCAACGGATGATCGCCGAGCCCGAGCGGTTTCTCGATCTAGTCGCCGGATATCGAGCCAAGAAATCGGTCAACTTTCGCACCCATCACGAACTGAAAACGATGCCACGCGGTTTCAAGGATTATGCGGATGCGCCGATTGGCCTCTATTTGCGCTGGAAGGACTTCCTGGTTTCGCGGCCGATCGCCGACGCCGCCGTGTCGCGCCGCGATCTCGTCAAGACAACGCTGACGTTTGCGCGCCACGTGCAACCTCTACTCGAATTTGGTTGGGCGCTGTAGTCGCTTTATCGCAGTCGTTGAATGGGTTGCTCTGCAATTCATCATTCGGGCAGCGTTGTGTCGCCGGCGTCGAGCGCACGCTGCATATACACGCTGTCGACCCAGCGGCCATGCTTGAAACCCACCGACGGCAAGTTAGCAACGCGCTCGAAGCCGAGCGCTGCGTGCAAGCCAATTGAGGCGTGGTTTGCACCATCGCCGATAACCGCGATCATCTGTCGGTGACCACTGGCCGTGCATCGCTTGATGAGTTCGCTCAGCAATGCACGCCCGAGGCCCTTGCCCGCCTTGGTCGCGTCGACGTAAACCGTGTCCTCGACCGTGTAGCGGTAGGCCGAGCGCAATCGATAGGGACCGGCGTAAGCATATCCGCCCACGACGTCGTCGATGACGCCGACCAGGAAGGGAAAGTTTTGCGCCTGCAAGGCATCCACTCGGCGTTGCATTTCGGCAACGTCGGGTGGGGTTTCTTCAAACGAGCCCAAGCCATGCAGCACGTGATGGGCGTAGATCGCCTGAATTGCGGCTACGTCATCGACGCTGCAGTCGCGAATAGGTGGGATAGCGTTGGTGATCTTGTCTGGTCTCACTGGGATCGCCCGAGGTGGCTAACACCGAGCTTTCTTGATATGGGAATTCCCTTAACGGCCCGCCGAGCAGGCATACAACCGGCTGATGAGGGGTTCAACAGCCGCGGCGACCCTACAAGATGCGGATAAAGGCTCGCTAGTCACCTCAATATTTTGTAGAACGACAATGGGTTTAGGTAGGGGTTCTCGCATATATGTTTAACGCTGCGCTACGCGCCCTGGGATTCCGCTCCCCCCCCGACACCGCCTGATGGACAAAGCGAAAGTCCGAGCCGGCGCCGCGGCGACGCCGGTGTCACCAACGACTGGATCGAGGACCTACGACGCCAGGTCACCCGGCTTGAAGGGCAGGTCGATGAACTACAATCGGAAATCCACGATCAGCGCGGGACCCACGCCGAGGAGATGCGGCGCAAAGACATCATGGTTCAGGGCGCGATGCAGCAAATAGCGCACCTCACCGAACTAGCGGGACTGCCGCCGCCATCTTCGGAGCCAAAACAAATTGAGAGCAAGGTGGCTGGCGGCGGATCAAGCGACGCGACGCTCGAGGCTGAAGTCGAGCCGCCCGCGCAACGACCGGTCGCGACGCCGGCGCAACCCAGGCCGGCAACCGCCCGGCCGGCTGCCGACCCAACTACCGCGCCGACTGCCGAGCCATTGGCGCGAGCCAGATCCGGCCGGCGCAAGTCGAGCGAGAATTTGAGCGTTCCGGGGTGGTTCACAATCAACGTCTACGAGGCGGCGAGATTGCCGGTGTGAGACGCCGTGGTGGTTGCCATGCCGTCTGAAATGGCGACGCGGCGTCCCCGATTCTGGTTTCTGCTGCTTGCCATCGGCGCGATCGGTCCGGTCGCGGTCTACGCCAATAACGGGACCGTTCCGATCCTTGTTGCGGCCTGCCTCGGCATGCCGCGACCACGCCAAGCGTTCCGTGATGTCCGACGCCTGCTCACAACGCCTTGCGGCCTGGCGTTGATAGCCGTCGTCGGCTGGAGCTTGATTTCTACTCTGTGGGCGCCGGGCGGCTCGGACGCCGCCATGCGGCTGCTTAAGGTTGTCGCCATCATGCTGGCGGGTGTTTTGTTCATCGCTGCAATCGGACAATTGGATGCGGCCGAGCGGCGGTCGGTCGGTTATGCGTTCGTCGTTGCGGTGGCGGCAATCGTCGTGCTGGTCATTGTCGAAATCGCAACCGGCGGCACGCCGGCCGTCGACGCCAAAGCCGCACAATCCTCCCGCTTCGTCTTCGTGTCCGATCTCCTCGGGACGGCCGCGCCGGTTGTGGCCGTGCTGATCTGGCCGGTTGCCGCGATCCTGCGAGCCCGGACCGGCTGGTGGGTGTGGTCGCTCTTGGTCGCCGCATTGGTCGTTGGCGTCGCATTCTTGTTGCCCCAGGCTGCGAGCATCGTTGCGCTGGCGCTCGGGGGGGTGGTTTTTGGAGTTGCTTATTTGCGACGCGAGACGCTCGCGGCGGTCGGCATCCTATTCGCCGTTTACGTGCTGGCCGCGCCGTTCGTTTCGGTCTACGCGATTAATCTCGATACGGTCGGTGAATCGGGCCGGGCCATCCCCACGAGCTGGCAACATCGTCTCGAAATTTGGCGTTTTACGTCGACCAAAGCATTGGAACGTCCGCTAGTCGGTCACGGGTTCGATGCGTCTCGCGAAATCGGCCGGGCTGCGAACCCAATAACCATCTGGAATCCCGATGGCAGCGGGCGCAATTTTATTGATCGGGGCCTGCCGCTGCACCCGCACAACGCGGTCCTTCAAATTTGGCTGGAGCTCGGATTGCTGGGGATTGTCGTCGTCCTGGGCGGGGTTCTGTTAACGCTCGATTGGATCCGGCGAGCCGCGCTAACCCCGCGATCACGAGCCACGGGCGCGGCCGGATTGACGGCCTACCTGGTCATCGAGCTGCTGGCCTATGGCGTGTGGCAGAGCTGGTGGCATGCCGCCGCCTGGCTTATGGCCGGCGCAATGCTTGTTGCAATGCGGCTGCAGCGGCCCGGCAATCTACTGCACAGTTGAGGGGTGAGGGCGGTGGACCCGAGTGCTACAGCTGCCGTGCCAGCTCCGTCCCGACACGGCAGCTAGATCGAGCCCGATGCGCCGGTTGTTTCTAGACATAACCTGGTATGGCGGCGGTGACCTGGTCGCCAAATTGCCGCTTGTTGTCACGCTGCCGATCTTCACCCGCTTCTTTGGTCCCGAAGAGTTCGGCGTGCTCAGCCTGGTGCTTGCCGCGGTCGGGCTGCTGGCGATCGTCCTTAGCTTTGGCAATGAAGCGACGTATGCGCGCTTTTTCTTTGCCGAGAAGGAAACCGATCTGCGTCGTTCTGTTACCACCACATGGTTCATTTTCGTCGGCTTGTTCAGCTTGGCCGCCGTCATCGTCTGCCTGCCGTTCACGGCGACGTTTTCGTTCCTGATGTTCGACAGTAACGAACGTGCGCTCCTCTTTGTCCTCGCCTTGCTCGCGATTCCGCCCACCCTGATCAACAGTCTCTGCGGGCAGATAATCCGCAATAGCTTTCGGGTTCGTTCGTTTGTCGCGCTCAACCTCGCCACTGCCTGTCTGGTCGCGGGCTTGGGATTGGCCGGCGTGTTCGTATTCGATTTGGGGGTCGCCGGGGTGATTGGCGGCACGCTGGCGGCCGCCGTTCTGCTTCTGCCGCTGTGGCTGATAACAGCGCGTCCGCCGCTTGTTGCGCGTTTCTCGCTGCCGCGGCTGGGTGAAATGGTTCGTTACGGCGCGTCTTTGATGCTGGCGGGCCTAGCTTACTGGATCTTCACGACGTCGGATCGGTTGATGCTCGGCTGGCTCACGGATTTTGAAGCGGTCGGTCAATACAGCGTCGCGGCCACCATCACCATGGTCATGAGCCTCCTGGTCGCGGCCTTTGGCAAGGCCTGGTGGCCGCACGCGTTGGCGCTTTACGAGTCCGACGCGGCGCAGGCACGCCTTTTCTTTAGTCGAATGGCCACCTATCTCTTGGCCGGTTTTGGCGTGATCGCTCTCGCCATGGCCACATTTGCGCGCGATATCGTCGTCATCGTATCTGGCGAAGCCTTCGCGAGTGGCGCCGCCGCGCTACCGCCATTGGCGTTTGCCATGGTCGCCTATGCGACCACGGCCATTACGACGGCTGGGATGACGCTGACCAAACAAGTGCGCCACGTCGCAACATTTGCCTGGCTCGCGGCGGTCCTCAATATCGGTTTGAACGTCGTCCTGATACCGGATTTTGGAATCGTTGGCGCGGCCTGGGCAAGCTTGGCCGCAATGGTTTTCCTAAGCCTGGGCTACCACATGGTTTCCCAGCGGCTGTGGCGGATCGGTTATGAATACCGGCGGCTATCGACGACGGTTGTCCTGATTGTCGTCTTCGCGGCTGGCGTGGGGTATCTGCCGGCAGCGCCGGTGTGGTTGGCGGTGCCCGTCAAACTGGCCTATCTCAGTGCGTTTATGTCCCTGTTGGTATTGTTGCGGGTTGTCGACGTGCGCGGCATCGTGCGGCAAGGGCGGGCTGCGTTGGTGCGCCAGATCGGTCGTGAGACCGGCTCAAATCAGGAGCGGCCGTGATCGGGTTGTGTCTGCGCATCGCAGCAATTCGATTGACGAGGGCGGAGCAACGACCTAAAGGAAGCGCCCAAGGAACCCACGCGAGCGTGCGCTCCCCCGGCAAATTTGCGTTGATGTATCGAACCTAATGTGCGGCATAGCTGGCATCCTAAATCTTCGTCGTCAGCCAATCGCTAACTTGGGCCGCCAGTTGTCGGTGATGGGGGATCTGATCGATCATCGTGGCCCGGATCACGCTGATCAATGGCAGGGTACCGGCGCCGATGTTGGGTTTGCCCATCGTCGCCTCAGCATCATCGATCTCACGGCGGCCGCGAACCAGCCGATGCGGGGCGCCAACGGCACCGTCATCGTCCACAACGGCGAAGTTTACAATTACCTCGAGCTGCAAGCGGCGCTCGGCGCGCGCTGGCCGTTTACAAGCCAGTCCGACACCGAGGCGATCCTGGCCGCCTATGATCGTTATGGCGCCGATTGTGTCGACCACTTGCGCGGCATGTTCGCGTTCGCAATCTGGGATGGCGAGCGCTTGTTTTGTGCCCGCGATCGCTTCGGCATCAAACCGTTCTACTACGCGGTCGTCGGCGACCTGTTCGTATTCGCCTCCGAAGTCAAAGCCCTGATGCCGTTTTTGCCGACCATCGAAACCGACGCCGACGCCTTCGCCGAATATGTCACGTTCCAGTATTCGCTGGGTGAGGCGACCCTGTTCGCAGGCGTTAAACGCCTGCTGCCGGGTCACACGTTAACCGTCGAAAACGGCGCCGTGACGACGCGTCGCTATTGGGACGTGGTCTACGAAATCGACTACGACCATCCGGCCGATTATTTCAAGGAGCGACTGCGCGAATTGCTCGACGATTCGATCGCCATGCACTTGCGCAGCGATGTGCCGGTCGGCGCTTATCTGAGTGGCGGTGTCGACTCCAGCCTGGTTTCCGCCTTGGCGTCGCGCCACGATCCCGGCAACAACAAAGCATTCCACGGAATGTTTTCGGCCTTCCCCGATTACGACGAAAGTTTCTACGCCGACGCTGCGGCGAGTGCCGCCGGCAAGCAGATGTTCGCGGTTGACATTACGGCCAACGATTTCATCAACCAGATCGAGCGCGTCGCCTACCACCTCGACTACCCGGTGGCCGGACCGGGGTCGTTTCCGCAATACATGGTGTCACAACTCGCCAGCGAGCACGTCAAGGTGGTGCTCGGCGGCCAGGGCGGCGACGAGATTTTCGGCGGTTACGCGCGCTACCTGCTGGCCTATTTCGAGCAGTGCATCCGGGCCGCGATTGAAGGAACCTATACGGACGGAAATTTTGTCGTCACCGCCGAATCGATCATTCCCAATCTCGGCGTGTTGCAGGAATACAAGCCCCTGATGCGCCAGTTTTGGCGTGAAGGGCTGTTCGGCGCCCTGGACGAGCGATATTTCCGCCTGATCGATCGCAGCACCGATATGGGCGATGAAATCGACCACGCCGCGCTTGATTTCGAGCGCGTGCGCGAGGCCTATTCGGCGATTTTCAACGATGTTCGCAACGTCCGCCATGAGAGCTACTTCGACAGCATGACGCACTTTGATTTCAAGTGTCTGCTGCCGGCCCTGCTACATGTCGAGGATCGCATGAGTATGGCCCACGGACTGGAATCGCGGGTTCCCTTCCTCGACCATCCGCTGATTGAGTTCCTGGCAACCGTGCCGGCCAACGTGAAATTCGAGGGCGGCCAGTTAAAGCACCTGCTCAAGCAGGCCTATCAAGACGAAATCCCGACCGAAATTCTCAACCGCCGAGATAAGATGGGCTTCCCGGTACCGCTTAATGAGTGGATCGGGGGCGAACTAGGCGATTTCGTCAACGATATCTTTGGCTCCCAGGCAGCCCGCAGCCGACCCTTCATCAACGCACAAGCGATTCGTACGACGTCGGGCCGGGTCGAGAAATTCAGCCGCAAGCTGTGGGGCCTGATCAGTCTCGAATTGTGGCATCGCGCCTACCACGATCAGGCGCACCGCTTCACGGCGATGCTCGACGAAGCCGCCTAACCCCGCTTTTTGAGGTCCTTCATGAGAGTATTAATCACTGGTGGCGCCGGATTTATCGGTTCAACCCTGGCCGACCGCCTGCTCGAGCGCGGCGATGCTGTTCTCGCCATCGATACCTATGAAACCGGCCGCCGCGATAACCTGGTGCCGCGCGAGGGGCTGACTTTCGTCGAAGGCGATATTGCCGATCTGAGCCTGATGAACGGTTTGTGCGAGGATTTCAAACCAGACCTCATCGCCCACACCGCCGCGTCATACAAGGATCCGGAGAATTGGGTCGGCGACGCCCACACCAATGCGGTGGGCTCGGCCGTTGTCGCCCAGGTCGCGAAAACCCACAGTGTTCAACGCATCATCTATTTTCAAACCGCGCTGTGCTACGGGCTGCAACCGCTCGAGCAACCGATCACGCTTGACCATCTGATCCGGCCCGACTCAAGCAGCTACGCGATTAGCAAAACCGCCGGCGAGCAATACATTGCGCACTCCGGAATCGATTACATCTCATTTCGGCTGGCCAATGCCTACGGACCGAGAAATCTAAGCGGGCCACTGCCGACATTTTTCCATCGGCTGACCAATGGCAAAGAATGTTTTGTCATGGACACACGCCGGGACTTTATTTTTGTCGACGATCTCATCGACTGCGTGATGGGTGCGGTCGAGGGCAAGGGCCATGGCCACTATCACATTTCGTCGGGTTCGGATTTCGCGATTAAGGAATTGTACGACGCGGTTACCGAAGCGTTGCGGCTTAATGAAGCACCCGAGGTCGAAGTTCGCGAACGCCACCCCGATGATGCACCAACGATCCTGCTCGACCCGTCGCGGACGATGACCGACTTTGCCTGGCAGACCTCCACCAAACTCGTCGACGGCGTCGCCCTCGCCGTGCGCTATTATCAAGAGTTCGGTATCGAGGAAACCTACACCCACCTGCGGCCGTCTGAGAGTTAGGCGTCTGATCGGCGCGCACGCCAAACCGAGATGCAATCCACCCTCAACGCAGCATTCGCCGACTCTCGTATTCTCGTGGTGGGCGGCGCCGGCTTCGTCGGCAGCAACCTGGTGCACCGCCTTGCTACCACCGACGCCGCTGGCGTAACGATCATCGACAATCTGCTGTCGGCCGAACGCGGTAACGTGCCGGGTGATGCGCGGGTGGCGTTGATCGAGGCGTCGATCACCGATGATGACGTTCTCGGCAATCTCGACGATCGCTTCGACCATGTGTTTCATCTGGCGACGTTTCACGGCAATCAGAACTCGCTCGCCGATCCGCTCGCCGATCATCAGAACAACACGCTGACCACCCTGAAGCTGTTTGAGCGGTTATGCCGTTTCAAGCGACTCAAGTCGGTCGTCTATGCGTCGGCGGGATGCACGGTGGCCGAGAAAACGTTCGATCAAGCGGCGGCGACCTCCGAAGACGCGCCGGTGTCTCTGTGGCACGACAGTCCCTACCAAATTTCCAAGCTCATCGGCGAGTTCTACGCCAACTACTACCATGCGCGGCACGCGCTGCCGGTGGTCAAAGCACGGTTCCAAAACGTCTACGGCCCACGCGAGATCCTGGGCGCTGGCGCGTGGCGCGGTACCACGGCGACGGTTTGGCGAAACGTTACGCCGGTGTTTGTTTATCGAGCCCTCAAAGGCCTACCACTCGTCGTCGACAATGGTGGCCAGATAACCCGCGACTTCATCTACGTCGACGATATCGTCGAGGGCCTGTTGCGCTGCGCAACCGATGGAACCGCGGGCGAGGTCTACAATCTGGCCTCAGGTGCCGAAACATCGATTCTTGAGCTCGCCGAATCGATCAACCGCAAGACCGGCAACGCGGCCGGCGTCGATCTCGGGCCGCCGCGGGACTGGGACCGATCTGGCCGTCGCTATGGCGACCCCGAGAAAGCCACGCGTATGCTGGGCTTCTCATGCGCGATGGATCTTGATGCAGGTCTCGATCGCACCATCGATTGGACTCGCGACAATCTCGCTCTGATCGATTCCTGTATCGATCGCCATCGCGATCGACTGACCGAGGTGGCGTAACCCCAGGAGATGGCCAGATCGATCGTTCACGTCGTCGGCGCGCGCCCACAATTTGTGAAGGTTGCGGTCGTATTGCGGGCATTCCAGGGCGCGACGGCGGTTGCCAATCGGCTCGTCCACACCGGTCAACACTACGACGACAATATGTCGCAGGTGTTTTTCGATGAACTCGGCATCGGTGAACCCGAAGAGAATCTTGGCATTGCCGCGGCCGGGCAGGGCGCCATGACCGGGCGTATGTTGGAGGCGTTGGAAGGTAGCCTGCAAAGAACGACGCCGGATCTGGTGGTGGTGTATGGCGACACCAACTCAACCCTGGCCGGCGCGTTGGCCGCCGCCAAGTTGCAGATCCCGGTGGCTCACGTCGAAGCGGGCCTGCGCTCCTTTAATAGGCGGATGCCCGAGGAGATTAATCGCGTGGTCACCGACCACGTGTCCGACGTGCTGCTGGTTCCGACCAAAACGGCCATCGAGAACCTCGAAAACGAGGGCTGCGCGCCGGACCAAATCCATCTTGTCGGCGACGTGATGTACGACTCGACGATCTATTTCCGCAACACGTCCGCACCGACGACGCTAGCCGGGCTTGGTCTCGACAGAAAAATGTTTGCCTTGGCAACAATTCACCGCGCAGAGAACACCGATGACGCGACCCGTTTGCGTGCGATCGTTGACGGACTGGCAGCGTTCTCAGACACATGCCCCGTCGTCTTTCCGGTGCATCCGCGGACTGCGGCCGCTCTCAAGGAGCTTGGCTGGGCTGCGGATCGTCGCGCCAGGTTCCACCTCGTCGAGCCCGTCGGATATCTCGAAATGATCGCCCTCGAGCGAGCGGCGGCACTTGTCATCACCGATTCCGGCGGCGTCCAGAAGGAAGCGTTCTTTGCGGCAACACCGTGCGTAACGTTGCGGGATGAAACGGAATGGGTTGAGTTGGTCGAAATTGGCGCCAACCGACTCCTGCCGCCGACCGATCCGAAATTGATCGCGCAAGGTTTGCAGAAAGCCCTGAACAGCGCACCTGATCCCTGGCCCGAAACCGATCTTTACGGCGGCGGACAGGCCGGATCCCGAATCGCGAAAATCCTGTGTCCCGACCTTTAGTGCTGCCCTGGCAAGTATAGTCTGCCTGCGACCGATTTTGTCGCGGGGGGTGGTGCGCCACGAAATGTTGATGAACGAAGCGCTTGATTTTGGCGAGATCTACGATCGTTTCTTCCGCGACCGGCCGCGCGCATCGGTCTACGCGAAAGCGATCTCGTCGTGCCATTTCGATGCCATCGGAACCCACACGTGTCAGATCCTGCTCGACGGTCGCTACAACGATATCCTGCAGCCGGGCGAACACTACCTATCCCTGGCGCAAGATTTCGGTAATTTGACACGGTTATGGACGAGTTCAATGACCCAAAGCGGTGGGCGGCGATAACCAAAGCGGCCCATGAACTGGCGATGGAAGCGCACACCCATCGCCATCGCGTCGCGGCGATCCATGCCCTGATCAGCTAGAAAGCCTTCGCGAGATCGCGAACACACTGGATGACCCGATCTTGCGCTGCGTCATCGAGATAAGGATGCATCGGCAGGCTCAATACCTGGGCTGCCAATCTCTCGCTCGTCGCCAATCCGGTGGGAGCGCTGGGGTGATGGCGGTAGGCGGGTTGGAGATGCAGCGGCGTCGGATAGTAGACCCGGGTCGGTATATCAATATCCGAAAGGCCGGTTCTCAACCGATCACGATGCGGCGTCACGATCGTATAAAGCGCCCAAGCGGACGCGTTGTCGCCAACCATCTGTGGGGTTTGCACGCAATCGCCGAGTCCGCTGTCGTAGTTGCTCGCGATACGCTGACGGGCTGCAATCTCGTCGTCAAAAATCGTCATCTTGGCAAGCAGAATGGCCGCTTGAATGGTGTCGAGTCGGCTGTTAATGCCGACCCGCGCGTTGTCGTATTTGTCGGTTCCTGCGCCATGTACGCGCGCTGATCGCAGGCGCGCAGCGAAATCCGCGTCGTCGGTGAACAGCGCACCGCCATCGCCAAAAGCGCCGAGAGGCTTGGACGGAAAAAAGCTGGTTGCCGTTACCCGCGCCAACTTACCCACTCGTTGATTGCCTTGCTGGGCGCCGAAACTCTGGGCGGCGTCAGCGATGACCTGGAGGTCGGCTGCATCGGCGATCGCTGCAATGGCGGCGTAGTCAGCGGGCTGACCAAACAGGTCGACCGGGATAATCGCCCGCGGTATCAAACCAAGTTCGCGCGCGCGAGCGATCGCGGCTTCCAGGCTCGCCAGGTCGATCAGGTGCGTTGCCTCATCGACGTCGACGAAGACCGGGGTGGCACCGGTCAAGACCACCACCTCGGCGGTCGCAACGAACGTGAACGATGGCACAAATACCGCGTCGCCCGGACCGATCCCTTCGGTCAGAAGCGGCAACAACAATGCATCGGTACCGCTGGCGCAGCCGACACACTCGGCGACGCCGCAATACTCGGCGAGTTGGCTTTCCAACTCGCGGACTTCGGGCCCAAGAATGTATTGACCGTGGTCGACCACAGCAGCGATTGCTGCATCGATCTTGCTGCGCAATCGATCGCGCTGCGTGCCGAGATCCATGAATGCGACCGGGGCAAGACTGTCCGAGAGGGTGGTGGTGGTCACGTGTCCAGTCCTTCGCTCACTTCTTGGAGTTCGTCGGGCGCCACTTCGGCGTAGCGCTGGCCGGTTCTCGGGCAGGTTAGATCGGGCCCCAAGCGCTCGCCCGCATGGCTCATCCAGCCGATCCGCCGAGCTGGCATGCCGGCGGTCAGCGCAAACGGCGGAACGTCGCGGGTTACCACGGCACCGGCCGCGACGAAGGCGTAGGCACCGAGCTCGACGCCGCACACGATGGTGGCGTTGGCGCCAATGGTTACCCCGCGCCGCACATGCGTGGCGCGAAACTCGTCTTTGCGTTCGACCTCGGCACGCGGGTTGTTAACGTTGGTGAAAACGCAGCTGGGTCCGCAGAACACGCCATCTTCGAGCTCGACGCCGGTATAGAGACTCACATTGTTCTGGATCTTGCAGTGATTGCCGATGATAACGTCTTGGCCAACCATGACATTTTGGCCCAAGACGCAATTCTCACCGATCACGGCGCCGGCCAGCACGTGGCTGAAGTGCCATATCTTTGTGCCCGCGCCAATTTGGCAGGGTTGATCGACGCAAGCGCTTTCGTGCACGAATACGCCTGTTGGATCCGGCGGTGATGCGGTCATTTCCGGCTATGCCCCATGACATCTTTATGCCGGTCGTGGCGCGCGAGGGCAAGCAGACTGGCGCCCAAAGAAAAGGCCCATTCCGAGGAATGGGCCAAGGTAAGTGCCCATAGGGCGGGGGTTGAACCCAAGTCACGATAGTGGCTGGGTCGCGCACGTAATGTGGCACGTTGGCACCGTTTCCGAGCCTCCCATTTCTTACAGGGTGACGTCGATTGAAAGGGCGTTTTTTAGGCTCTGTGTAGCGCCACCGTGAGGCTCATAAACCCGAAGGTCGTAGGTTTAAATCCTACCCTCACAACCAAGAAAACGCCCGTATATCCAGTAGGATAGCGGGCGTTTGTCGTTGATGTTTGAGAGCCTATTAAAACGCGGTGCTACATCCGCGCTACGCTGGAGCTGAAATTCCAAGTTCGAAGATTGCTGTTGGCAGCCCGACTGCCACATTGGGACATGGAAACATCGACTTCCGATCTGCGGGCTGACCTGATCTTTGGGTCGGAGATCCGAGGGTCCTTTCGATAACGAGGAAGTTAGAGAAAAAGCACGCGACGTCTCATCCCGTCGAACTCATCGCCTACATCAATGTAACGCGATACGCATGGCGATAGTCACAAGAGCGCCCGAATATTATCCACCCGCACCCGGTGCGTGTGGCAATCCAGGACAAACGCCCGAGCGGTGCGGCTAATTTCACTACGTCTCGCCGGATCGCGGAATTCAGCAATCACTGCATTGATGTTGCTGAAGTCGGATTTGAGAGAAAGGTAGTGGGTGCCGGCGATGAGGATGTCGTTGTACCGACCCTCCATCAGTATCTGGCAAGTCTCGGTGCCAATGGCCTCGAAGTGGCGCGAGGATACGCACTTCCCGTAAACTGGCGTGTTCGGCACCCAATCGCTATAGAACCGTTCGTAGATCTCAGCAAACGATAGTTCTTCGTTGATCAGCATTTCGTGCCTGAGCAAACCGCCGCGCAAGAACCTTCGCAAGAACACTTTTGCGGGTGCCGGTAGCATGTGGCCAACTCCGCGAAGCCTTGAACTATTGGAAATGACAACGCCGCCGCGCCGCCGCTCCTTCTCCATGACGTATGCGCGGATTGCCGTCATAGTCAGATCGTCACGTTCCAGGAATGCTCCGCCTGCTTCATTCGATACGGTTCCCTTGCACCTGTTGAGGAAGTTGCACCATGCTTCACGCGAAAAACGCTCCGACGTGCTTATGTCTACGCGAAGAGCAGGATCAAAAGAGCGCTCTGAAAACAATTCGAAAAGACGATTGCGATCGTTATCGCCGAGATAGGCAATGTAGCGAGCCGAGCGTGTGCCGATGTCGATTGGCCGGTCGGCGTCAGCAACCAGCGGCTTGAACACCAATGGATTGAGGGCATGCGGCACACCAATCACCTTCGCGGAAGGTACACCGGCGTACAGCCATTGGCCCGTTTCGATCAAGAGCTGTGTGGCAATGTAATCAGCCTTGATTTCGTTAAGAAACTTGATCCTTGCGGAGATCGGTGACCCTGGTGCATTAAGTTCGTTTCCAACGAAGCAAAGCAGCTTGCCGCGCCGCTTTGAGAATGTTTCCTTGAGCGGCTCGACATAAAGAAGCGTGTCGGCGTTAGTGGAATGCAACAGGACTATGAGGTCGTACCTGCCAATGCCCCGGCGAATGATGGACCGATCGGCCCGCGAACGCACGTTAGCCGTTTCGACACGGAATCCGGGGTGTGTACGAAACGCGTCGAGCCAGTCGTCGTAGTACGAGAGCTGGTTCGTGTATTGTGCGAAGAGGACCAGCGTATTCGGCTTGTCCTTCAAAGAAGGCCGCGCCTTAGTCGCATTTTCGTACGACCTGACCCTGATTGCAGGTACGGTCTAGAGCGTACACGGAGATCGCGGACATAAGCCAGCACTAGGAGGCAACCAAATGTCCGGTATCTTTTCTCGGCGGGCGCTGAAGGTCATAGACGGTATCTACGACTATCTTGAAGGCAGCGATGACTACGTCGAGAACTATGACCAGATTGCAGCCGACGATATGCAAAAGCATCTCATGCCTGACGAAGTGAAGGAAGTGCTTTTGAACTGCTGCGAGCTACTTGCTCCGACCTCCGACCTAGTCGTCGACGTAGGCGCTGCATACGGGTTCATCCTCTCGAGACTAACGTCGAAACGAAAAGTAGCAGTGGACATTGCGCTTGAGTACCTGAAGCACATCGACGGTTCAACTACCCGAGTGCGAGCCAATGCGGAGCAGCTTCCATTCGTCAGCGATATTGCGGATACGGTTGTTTGCACCGATGTATTCGAGCACGTAAGAAACGAAAGTTCTCTTTCGAGGGAACTCTCGAGGATACTTAGAGGCCAACCCGAAACTAGTTGAGTGATTTCAGTCGGTTGTGGCTTACTCGGTTGTGTCAAAGCAAACGAGGAGGCACAACATGTGGACCGAAATCACTCGCCCGAATTATGAGCGCCGTGGCGGGCGCTACGCAAGCGACCTGACGGATCGAGAGTGGGCGTTGATCGCGCCGCTCATGCCGCCGCGCAAGAAGATCGGCCGGCCGAGGACGACGGACCTGCGCCATGTCATGGATGCGGTCATGTACATGGCCTCGACGGGCTGCCAGTGGGCGATGTTGCCGAACGACTTCCCTCCGCCTTCCACGGTCCAGCGCTATTTCTACGACTGGCGCTCCAACGGCCTGCTGGAGAGCATCAACCATCACCTGGTCATGGCGGCCCGGGAGCTGGAAGGACGCGAGGCCGGCCCGAGCGCCGGGGTGATCGACAGCCAGAGCGTGAAAACCACGGAAAGCGGTGGTGTTCGGGGCTATGACGCGGGCAAGAAGATCAAGGGCCGCAAGCGTCACATCGTCACCGATACACTCGGCCTGCTGGTCGGCCTGATCGTGCACGCAGCCGATATCCAGGACCGCGACGGCGCGCCCGAGGTCCTCAAATCGATCCGTCATCGCTTCCCCCGGCTGCGTCACCTCTTCGCCGACGCCGCCTACGCGGGACCGAAACTCGAGGGCGCCCTTGAGGACATCGGCCGCTGGAAGCTCGAGATCATCAAGCGCTCAGACACCGCCCAGGGCTTCGAGCTCCTGCCCAGACGATGGGTCGTCGAGAGGACCTTCGCCTGGCTCAACCGATGCCGTCGACTGGCCAAGGATTGGGAGAAATCAATCGCCTCCGCACAGGCATGGATTCTTGTCGCCAACATCCGACTCCTCACAAGGCGGCTCGCAAGGTACTGTTATCAAACATAGAGTTTCGAGTCGGACTCTTAGACCGGGCGGTCAGCTTTTGCTGGCCACCCCCTGGGAACAAGACCTCTCTGTTTATGAAACCGCTGAATACAAGGCTCGTTATGCAAAGTACAAATACGTTCATCTGCGCTCAGTAACGTATGATCTGATTTCCAGATGCTTTCCCGACCTTGAGTTGCGCGCTACCACGCTCATCACTATCGGTATGAAGCATATGACCTTAAAGCCCTATCCAATCCGATTCCTGCAGTTGGTGAAAGGACGGTAGTTAGCGGGCGCGCACCTAACAAGAACGCGATCTGATCGCTCGGCAAGCAAATGTACGACTTCATCATCGTCGGCGCGGGCTCGGCTGGTTGTGTGCTCGCCAATCGGCTATCCGACGACGCCCGCAACCGCGTTTTGTTGATCGAAGCCGGCGGCAGCGACCGCTCCATTTTCATTCAGATGCCGGCAGCGCTATCGATCCCCATGAACCTGGCTCGTTTCAGCTGGTTTTTTGAGAGCGAAGCTGAACCGCATCTCGACGGGCGGCGGATGCACTGTCCGCGCGGCAAGGTTATTGGCGGGTCATCGTCGATCAACGGCATGGTCTACGTACGCGGCCACGCCTGCGATTTTGATGCATGGCAGGCCGCCGGCGCAGCGGGCTGGGACTATGCGGGATGCGTCCCTTATTTCCAGCGTGCGGAAGACTGGATCGGCGGCGCCGACGACTACCGCGGCAGCGGCGGTCCGCTAACCGTCAACACCGGCAACGACATGGCGAACCCGCTTTATCTGTTGTTCGGCGTGGAATATTGACCCCCTATTGGGGGTTATCGGCGTCCAAAATTGACCCCCCTGGCGGTTTTGTGCTGCGAGCGCTCACCATTGGGGCCTCGGCCACGATGTGAACACACTCTTGAACACACCTCTGGCGGAGTTGTTTGGACAGACGAGGTGGGGGAGATGCTGGTTGTGGAGACGATTGCGCGGATCCGTCGGGATCATCTGGTGAGGGGCGTTCCGATCAAGAAGATCGCCCGGGATTTGAGGGTTTCGAAGAACACGGTGCGCAAGGTGGTGCGGGGCGATGAGACCTCGTACAGCTACGAGCGCAAGATCCAGCCGATGCCGAAGCTTGGACCGTGGGTGGATGAGCTCGAGCGCCGGCTTGAGGCCAACGAGAAGAAGCCGCGCCGGGATCGCTTGTCTCTGCTGCGGATTCATGAAGACCTTGCGGCTCTGGGTTATGGCGGCGGCTACGACGCGGTGCGCCGCTACGCCAGGACCTGGCGTCGGCGGTGGCGGCTGTTGTCGCCGTCGCAGGGTTTTGTGCCGCTGAGCTTCGATCCCGGCGAGGCCTACCAGTTCGACTGGAGCCACGAGTACGCGCGCCTGTCGGGTGTGACGACCAAGGTGAAGGCAGCGCACATGCGGCTCTGCTACAGCCGCATGCAGCTGGTTCAGATCTTCCCGCGCGAGAGCCAGGAGATGGTGTTCGAGGCGCACGAACGAGCCTTCCACTTCTTCGGCGGGGTCTGCCGGCGGGGCATCTACGACAACATGAAGACGGCGGTGAGCATGGTCTTCGTCGGCAAGGAGCGCGCCTACAACCGGCGCTTTCTGGAGCTGTGCTCCCACCATCTGGTGGAGCCGGTGGCGTGCACTCCGGGTGCGGGCTGGGAGAAGGGGCAGGTCGAGAGGCAGGTGGGTGACGTCCGCGGCCGCCTGTTCGTGCCCATCCCGCGGGGCCGCTCCTACGCCGAGATCAACGCGTGGCTGATGGATCGGTGCATCGAGGACGCCAAGAAGCGGCCGCATCCGACGATCGAGGGCAAGACGGTGTGGCAGGTGTTCGAGGAGGAGCGGCCCTTCCTGATGGCCTATCGCGGCCCCTTCGACGGCTTCCACGCCACCGAGGTATCGGTCTCCAAGACTTGTCTGGTGCGCTTCGACAACAATCACTACAGCGTGGCGGCCCGCGCCGTCGGGCGGACGGTCGACGTGCGGGCCTATGCCGATCGGATTGTCATCCGCCAGGATGGCGAGACTGTTGCCGAACACCCGCGGAGCTTTGGACGCGGTGAGATCGCCTGCAATCCATGGCACTACGTGCCGATCCTGACACGGAAGCCCGGTGCGCTGAGAAATGGCGCGCCTTTCAAGGGTTGGCAACTGCCCGGCGCGCTGGGCCGCATGCGGGCGCGGCTCACCGGCCGCGACGACGGCGATCGTCAGATCGTCAAAATCCTCGCGGCGGTGCTGGAGGACGGGCTGGAGGCGGTCGAGGCGGCCTGCGCCGAAGCGCTCGCCTGCGGCGCCTGCAGCGCTGATGTTGTGCTCAACATCCTCGCCCGGCACCGCCAGCCGCCGCCGCCGCCGGCCATCCCAACGCCCGAGGGCCTGCAGCTTCGCCACCAGCCGGTGGCCGACTGCCGCCGCTACGACCGCCTGAGGGAGGCCGGTCATGGAGCGTCATGATGTGCTGGCGATGATGACGGCGCTGAAGCTTGCAGGCATGCGCGCCGCCTACGACGACATCCTCGCCGACGGTCTCAAGCGCCGTCATCCGGTGCAGCAGATCATCGGTACGCTGCTGCAGACCGAGGTCGCCGACAAGCAGGCGCGCTCCATCAAGTACCAGATGACGTCCGCCAGGCTGCCGACGGCCAAGGAGCTGGCCGACTTCGACTTCGCCGCTTCCCCGGTCAATGAGCCCCTGATCCAGGAACTCGCCGGCGGCGACTTCCTGGAGAGCAAGCGCAACATCGTGCTGGTCGGCGGCACCGGCACCGGAAAGACCCATCTCGCCGTCGCCATCGCCCGCGCCTGTATCAGAAAGGGCGCCCGTGGCCGCTGCTACAACGTCGTCGACCTGGTCAACCACCTCGAGGCCGAACTCCGCTCCGGACGCCAAGGCCGTACCGCGGACCAACTCGTCCGACGCGACTTCGTCATCCTCGACGAACTCGGCTACCTGCCCTTCGCCCAGGCCGGCGGCCAGCTGCTCTTCCACCTGATGAGCCGGCTCTACGAGCGCACCTCGATCATCGTCACCACCAACCTCGCTTTCGGCGAATGGCCGTCCGTCTTCGACGACCCCAAGATGACCACAGCCCTGCTCGACCGCCTGACCCACCATTGCGAGATCATCGAGACCGGCAACGAGAGCTGGCGCTTCAAGAACCGCTGCTGACCCGGCACAGGCCGTGCCTGCGGCCCGCTTGCCCCGGTGGGTCAACCCGGACCTCCCACGCGGCTTCGCTCCGCGCACCGCAAGGCGCTACACGAAGCCGCACGGGTCCCCCCTATTGACTACCGGGACAACCTCCGCCGTGCCACTCAGGGGGTCAATATTGCACGCCGATAGGGGGTCAATTTTGGACGCCGATTGACACTTTATCGCGCGTTCGTCGAGGCGGGCGTACAGGCAGGGTATCCGCGGACGGCGGACTATAACGGCTACCAGCAAGAGGGCTTCGGGGCGATGCAGATGACGGTCAAGGACGGCGTGCGCGCGTCGACCGCCAATACCTATCTGCGACCGGCCGAACGCCGCCCGAACATGTCGCTAATGTCCTCGACGAACGCGATGGGAATCTGTTTCGAAAACAAACGCGCAGTCGGTGTCGAGATCGAGCGTGGCGGGCAGCGCCAAGTGCTGCCGGCCTCCCGAGAAGTCATCCTGAGCGCCGGATCGATTGGCTCGCCGGTGTTGTTGCAGCGATCGGGGATCGGACCCGCTCAGGTGTTGCGCGACGCGGGACTCGAGGTGGTTCACGACTCGCCCGGCGTGGGCGCGAACCTTCAGGATCACCTCGAGGTCTATTTGCAGTTTCGTTGCACCGAACCGATCACGCTGAACGGCAAGCTGGATTGGTATCAAAAGGCCAAGATCGCGGCGCAATGGAAGTTGTTCAAGACTGGGCTGGGCGCAACCAATCATTTCGAATCGTGCGGGTTTATCCGCTCCGCCGCCGGCGTGAAATGGCCCGACGTGCAGTTTCATTTCCTGCCCGGCGCAATGCGCTACGACGGAGCGGCCGCCTTCGCCGGTCACGGTTTTCAGGTCCACGTCGGCCCTAAGAGGCCAACCCGAAACTAGTTGAGTGATTTCAGTCGGTTGTGGCTTACTCGGTTGTGTCAAAGCAAACGAGGAGGCACAACATGTGGACCGAAATCACTCGCCCGAATTATGAGCGCCGTGGCGGGCGCTACGCAAGCGACCTGACGGATCGAGAGTGGGCGTTGATCGCGCCGCTCATGCCGCCGCGCAAGAAGATCGGCCGGCCGAGGACGACGGACCTGCGCCATGTCATGGATGCGGTCATGTACATGGCCTCGACGGGCTGCCAGTGGGCGATGTTGCCGAACGACTTCCCTCCGCCTTCCACGGTCCAGCGCTATTTCTACGACTGGCGCTCCAACGGCCTGCTGGAGAGCATCAACCATCACCTGGTCATGGCGGCCCGGGAGCTGGAAGGACGCGAGGCCGGCCCGAGCGCCGGGGTGATCGACAGCCAGAGCGTGAAAACCACGGAAAGCGGTGGTGTTCGGGGCTATGACGCGGGCAAGAAGATCAAGGGCCGCAAGCGTCACATCGTCACCGATACACTCGGCCTGCTGGTCGGCCTGATCGTGCACGCAGCCGATATCCAGGACCGCGACGGCGCGCCCGAGGTCCTCAAATCGATCCGTCATCGCTTCCCCCGGCTGCGTCACCTCTTCGCCGACGCCGCCTACGCGGGACCGAAACTCGAGGGCGCCCTTGAGGTCATCGGCCGCTGGAAGCTCGAGATCATCAAGCGCTCAGACACCGCCCAGGGCTTCGAGCTCCTGCCCAGACGATGGGTCGTCGAGAGGACCTTCGCCTGGCTCAACCGATGCCGTCGACTGGCCAAGGATTGGGAGAAATCAATCGCCTCCGCACAGGCATGGATTCTTGTCGCCAACATCCGACTCCTCACAAGGCGGCTCGCAAGGTACTGTTATCAAACATAGAGTTTCGAGTCGGACTCTAACAAACCGAGCAGCCGCGGGCATGTCCGGATGCGACCCGGCGGCTTAGAACAAAAACCCGAAATTCTGTTCAACTACCTGGCGCACGAAGACGACCGTGCGGTATTCAGAGCAGCGCTCCGCTTGACACGCGAAATCATCGGCCAACCCGCATTCGACGGCTATCGCGGGCCCGAGATTCAACCCGGCACCGCCATCGCCGAGGATGCCGACATCGATGCCTGGATCCGCGCCAGCGCAGAAAGTGCGTATCATCCGTCGTGCACGTGCAAGATCGGTGGCGACGATGACGGTATGGCGGTTCTCGACAGCGATTGCCGGGTTCGCGGGGTCGATGGCCTGCGAGTTGTCGATTCTTCGATCTTTCCGATTATCACCAACGGCAACTTGAATGCACCGACGATCATGGCAGCCGAGCGGGCCGCCGACATCATCCGCGGGCGCGACATGCTGCCGCGGGCGCAAGTGGATCGGTGGCTTCATCCGGCGTGGCGATCGGTGCAGCGCTAGGCCGGCTCAAGAGTGGCCGGCGCGTAATCGCTTAGGGAATTACCTTGCCACCGTCGCTTCACGACCTTTAGCATGGGTGAAAGAAAAAGCGGCCGGTAGCTTCTACGCTGGAAGGCCCGCAGCGACTGGGAGGCGCAAGAACATGGGCTTTGGGTGCCCGAACGCCCTCGTTTCGTAAGTTCTTGCGCGCGTGTTACCCGCGCCCGTGTCTCGATCGTTGCTGACGTCCTGTGTCGATGTAGTTGGTCATCTGAGCAAACTGGATAGCGGGGGAACGTCATGTCGGACGCGACGGTCGAATGCAAGGGCGTCTGGAAGGTTTTTGGCGACCGCGCCGAGGAGGCGATGGCAGCTATCAAGAACGATGGCCTGGGTAAAAACGAAGTCCTCGACAAATTCGAATGCGTGATCGGCGTTGCCGACGCGACGTTCTCCGTCGCGGAAGGTGAGATCTTCTGCATTATGGGGCTATCCGGAAGCGGCAAATCGACACTGGTTCGCCATATCAATCGCCTGATCGAACCCACGGCCGGCGAGATTCTCGTTAACGGCGAGGACATCAACCGAAAAAACGCTCAAGAACTTCGCCAGATTCGCGCGGAAAAAATTGGCATGGTGTTTCAAAACATGGCGCTGTTCCCGCACCGCTCGGTGCGCGACAACGTTGCCTTTGGTCTTGAAGTTCGCAACGTTGCCAAAGATCTGCGCCGTAAGGTGGCTGAAGAAAAACTTGCGATCGTCAACCTCGACGGCTGGGAGGATAGATTCCCAAGCGAGCTTTCGGGCGGTATGCAACAGCGGGTCGGGCTGGCGCGCGCGCTGGCCGCCGATCCCGATATCCTGTTGATGGATGAGCCGTTCAGTGCCCTCGATCCCCTGATCCGCCGCCAACTTCAGGACCAATTCATCGAACTCTCCAAGGTCATGAACAAGACGACGTTGTTCATCACCCATGATCTGGATGAGGCAATCCGGCTTGGTCATCGAATCGCAATCATGAAGGACGGCGTGCTCGTACAGATCGGCACGCCTGAGCACATCATTACAGAACCCGCCGACGACTATGTCGCGGATTTCGTGCAGGGGATTTCGCGGCTCAAGTTGGTGTTTGCACACACCGTAATGCAGCCGATCGCCGAATATCGTGCCGGCAACGCCGTCGATCTCGACGGTGCGCCGAGGACCCACGGTGACGCCGACCTCGATGCACTGATCGATCTCGCAGTCGATACCGAAAAGCCGATCATCGTTGAGGAAGACGGTATCGAAGTGGGCGTCGTGACGCGGCGCGCGCTTCTTCGCGCTATTCAGGGAGGCGAATGACATGGCAACCGAAGCTCACGCCGAGCAGCCGCTGGCGGCTGCGACGGCAACGGAAATCGGTAATCAGGTTGCTACATTCGTCGGCTCGAACGGCGCCTACTACGCCACTCAATTCCAGCGGCTTGCGGAGGGGAGCTACACATTCAATTGGGCGGCGGCGCTTCTCGGCCCACTGTGGGCAGCGGCGCGCGGTCTGTGGAGCTTGTTCTGGGTCGCCATGGCGGCTGACATTATCGCCCTGATTGTGATCGCACGAGGCTTGTGGGGCCCCCGCGAGGACGAAGTCCCGCTCGGTGTCGACGGTGGGACCGTGGTCGCGGGGATTATTCTGTTGCTTATCGTCGCGGCGGCAGCCGGTTTTGCCGCCAACTGGCTCTACCAAAGACAATTCATGCAATGGCGAATCGATCCCGATCTCCGCCATGGCATCAATCAGACCGAGACGTTGATTGGTGCGGCGCTGATGGTGTTTATCTACCCGCTAACGATTTATCGGTTCAGCGCCGCCGAGTTGGAGTCGTTCTTCAATATCGGCAAGATCGCCGTGGGTGTCGAAAAATTCCCGACGACACGCAAGATCGAACTGGGCACCTCAAAGGTGATCGACAATGCCGTCGACTGGCTGACAATAAACTTCGAGGGACTCTTCGACGGCATCACCGTCGTCGTCCGCAGCATTCTGAATCTCCTCGAGGTTATCTTTGTCGGCGTGCCGTGGCCCGTCATGGCATTGGTTTTGTTGCTCATCGCCTGGCGGGTCGCGGGTCCGCGAGTCCTAATCTTTACCGCTGTCGCGCTTGCCTACCTGGGCTTTTATGGGTTCTGGGCCAAAGCGATGAGCACCATCTCGCTGGTTGGCGCATCGGTGGTGATTTGCTTTGCTATTGGATTGCCGCTGGGTATCTGGTGCGCGAAAAGCCCGCGCGCGTATGCGGTCGTCAAACCTATCCTCGACTTTATGCAGACGATGCCGAGCTTCGTGTATTTGATTCCGGCAATCGCGTTCTTCTCAATCGGGAAGCCGCCGGGCGTGATGGCAACCGTCATCTTCGCGATGCCGCCGATGATCCGCCTCGCCGCCCTCGGCATCCAGGGCGTGCCTGGTCACGTCACGGAGGCCGCTATCGCGTTCGGCGCCAGCCCACGCCAGTTGTTGTTCAAAGTCGAGCTACCGTTGGCTGTTCCGTCGATCATGACCGGCATCAACCAGACCATCATGATGAGCTTGTCGATGGTCGTGGTCGCTGCGCTGATCGGCGCCGGCGGACTGGGTTATGACGTTTTGTTCGCTCTGCAGCACGTCGCAGCCGGGAAGGGAATCCTGGCCGGTATCGCGATCGTTTTTTGCGCGATGATTCTGGATCGCATCATCCAAGGATCACGCGAAAAAGAAGGCCGGCGTATGGTAGGTTAACTATTCGTCGGCCGGACCGACGCACAACAACAAATCGCATAAGCGATCCGTTAAATCTGAAGGAGGTACTATGAGACACGCAATTAAGGCATTTGTGCTGGCGTTCGTTCTTACGCTGGCGATGGCCGGTAACACCTGGGCCAAAGAAAAAATCGTCCTCGGCGAGTTGAGCTGGGACGGCGCGATTGCCATTGAGCACGTGCTCAAGGTCATTATGGAGTCGAAGCTCAACGTCGACGTCGAGATTATCAATGCCGAGTCCGCAGTGATTTTTGCCGCCATGAACAAGGGCGACGGCAGCTTGGATGTCTACACCGACTTGTGGATGCCCAACCAATCGGAGAAGTGGGCAAAGTTCATCGACGGTAAGAAAAGCGTGCTCGTTAACGACACGCCCTACACCGGCATCCAGGGTCTGTTCATCCCCGGCTATATGCAGGACAAATACGGCATCAAATCGGTCGAAGACCTAAAGAGCAAAAAGATTGCCAAGCTGTTCGATTCCGACGGCAATGGTAAGGGCGAGTATTGGCCCGGCGGGCCAGGTTGGGGCTCGACCAACGTTGAACAGGTCAAGGCCAGGAGCTACGGCTACGATAAGTATTTCGAACCCTTCATCGTCGCCGACTCGGCGTTCAAGGCCAAGCTCAAGGCCGATTACCGCAAGAAGAAGGGCATCTTGTTCTATTACTGGACGCCCGAATGGATCCACGCCGAGTATGACCTCCGCCGCCTGGAGGAGCCGGCGTTCGATGGCTATGCAATGCCAGCTAAGAAAAACGATCCGAAGTACAAGGCCGACGGTTGCTGGAATATGCTGCAACCCGACGACGATCCCGACTGGTTGCACAAGAGCAAGGTCAATTGCGCCTGGACGGATGCGTCGATTTACATCGCCTATTCCAAGTCGTTGCTGACGCGGGCACCACAGGTGGCGAGATTCCTCAAACAGGTCGCGCTCGACCCCGTGGTTGTCAACTCCTGGATCCTCGCGATTGGCCAAGAGAAGCGGCTCCCCGAAGAAGTCGCCGCGGAATGGGTCAAAGCAAATCCCGCTGTCGTCAATCAGTGGCTGAATGGGATCGCGATGTAAGCGAAATCACTTGAGTTCGTTTTCAAAGGGCGCCTAACAAAGGCGCCCTTTTTTCCTTCAATCGTGAACTGAGCCGTCCGGCATGATCGTGCCGCGCAGCCGCGCGCCCTCTAGGTTGGTGCCAGCTAACTTGGCGCCCTTCAGGTTGGCGCTCCTGAGGTCGGCACCGCTGAGATCTGCATTCTCGAGATTGGCATTGTTAAGGCTCGCCCCGGTAAGCCGCGCCTTTGAAAGATTGGCGCCTCGCAGGTCGACGAACTTGAGAAATGCGCCGCGCAGATCGGCATTGGCGACATTGGCGCCGCGAAGCACAGCCTTGTCGAAGTTTACCCTACGAGCTTTTATTCTGGGGAGGCTCGCGTTGGCCAAGTTAGCCGAACGGGCATCGGCGTTTTGCAGTTTGGCATCCGCGAGGTTGGCCTTCGACAGATTGGTTTCGGTCAGCATGGCGCCGTTCAAGGTCGCGCCCGCCAGATTGGCGCCGCTTAGGTCCGCGCGGCGGAGATCGGCGAGGAACAGATTGGCCCCGACAAGTTCCGCGCCGTCGAGTTTTTCGTCGGCAAGCTTGGCGTATGCGAGCTCGCACGCCGGGCACTTGTGGGTCGCTATGAGCTGTTGGATCGGTTCCTGGGCTGACGACGGACCATCAAAGCCAATCAGGACAAGAAAAAACGCTAACGTAAGCGTCTGAAATACCGTTCTCATGCCTACCTCCCGGCAAAGCCCAACCGCGGGTCACTGAACGATACTGCCGCGAGGGTAGCACGCCTTAGGTTTTGCTGCGCTCGAAACCCAGACTAGCCCGGTGATCGCTCTCGACCCGCATACGTTGGTCATCTACGATACTGAAACACTACTGACACCATGCTGTCAGTAGTGTTTCAGTAGTCTTCATTTTTCCAAGAGACTGCCGTGCGGCGTGCCGATCGCTTGTTCGAGATCATTCAGCTTCTGCGCGCTGCGCAAGCGCCGATGACCGCTGCTCAGCTCGGGGAGGTTCTCGAGGTCACGCCGCGGACGATCTATCGCGATGTCGGGGCGCTCCAGGCGATGCGGGTTCCCATCGAAGGAGGGACCGGAATCGGCTACGTCATGCGGAGTGGCTATAACTTGCCGCCGTTGATGTTCACGGTCGACGAGGTCGAGGCGATGATGGTCGGTTTGGGGCTGATCCGCCGGACGGGAGACCGTGGACTCGAAGCGGCGGCTAAACGGGTCGCCGACAAGGTTGCGACAGTGCTTCCCGCGGATCGGCTGCGCGACCTTGAACGACACGGCTTGCATGTCTCCGAGTGGGGCGCTGCGTCGCCCACCGCGCTCGATCTCGAACTTGTGCGGCGCGCCATCCGCGAGGCCCGCAAACTAACGATTGCCTATCGCAACGAGCGCGAAGAGGCGACGGAACGAACGATTCAGCCACTCGCGCTTATCTACTATATCGAGGTGGTTGTCGTGGCAGCCTGGTGCGAGCTACGCCAGGATTTCCGGCACTTTCGCGCGGATCGCGTGCGCCGCTGTGAAGCTGTGGACGAGTTTTTCGCCGACCGGGCCGACGAGCTGCGATCGGTATGGCTGGCGACCCGTTGACAACGGTATCGGCTCGACCCGTGTCACCGTGCGCATAGCAAGGTGTCAGGCGGTTCGCTCAAGCGTTCTGATGCGGCTCAGTAACTCGTCGCGGTCGACGTAGATGCCCTGTAGATGCCGGTGGCCGCCAGTTTCATCGAAGGCGGTACGGCCGTGTAGAACCCGACCATTGTCGAAGCCGGAAACCTCGCCAGGCGTCATTCTGAAGCGCAGCTGAAAACGCGAATCGTCGATGAGTTCGGCAAACTTGCGGTAGGCGCGATAGACCGAATCCAATTCGCTGGGTGCCGCCACCGGGGCGTGCATACATGAAATATTGAAGCGAATCTCTGCCGGTTCGCCGTTCTCGAGCCGAATCATCGGCAGTCGATAACGAATATCGTGTTGGTCGTCCTTAAAGCGGAACTCGAACGGAACGCGGGTCATGATTTCGTAGGCTTCGGCATCCTCGTCATGCAACGCCTGCGCTACGCGGAAGCCATCGACGAAAGTCGAATCGCCGCCCTGAGCATCGTGGGCCAGGCAGTGGAGCAGAAAAAATCCCGGCGGCGACTTGTAGAAAACGAGGTCGGTGTGGCCGTGAATCGCCAAACCGGTATAGGCGTTGCTGTTGGGATTGACCATCGAGACGACGTCGAACTCGGTCCCAAAGTTGGTGCGCCTGGGATAGCCAATGTGCTCAGCGATACGCACGACCTCGCCGGGCTCGCACGGCGCTCCCTGAAGAAGCGCCAGGCCGGTATCGCGAACGGCGCGCAGCCATTCTCGTAAGCTGGCGTCGTTGTTCATGACCTCGTCGTGCTTAAATTTTTTAACTTGCGACGCGAACCCAGCGCCCCACGGTTCGGACCTGGTAACCTGTTGCGTTAGATAGTCGCGATCAGCGAACCACCGGGAATCATACTTGCTGACATGACCATCGTTGCTCCAAACGACGATGAGCGCGCCCGCATCGGAGATCTCGACCCGCCGAGCATCCAGGCGCTGGGGTATGCTTAGGAGATTGAACGTGCGCTCCAATGCTTTGGGATGAAGGCATTCCGTGCACTCGCAGCCATCGCGCAACCACAAGCAACTGAAATCGATACTCTGTCCATCATTCCAGGTGATGCGGATTGCGTCACCGGCGGGTTCGGCTTTGGTCATCATGCGATCAGGCAGAGTGGCGGTGATACTCATGATCTGGGCTCTATATCGGTCACGGAATTTGATCTCGTGTTCGACCAATATTATGCCCAACTAACCCGCGCAAATATCGCAAAAAAAGCACTCATCAGGGGGTACGAACCATGGACAGGCTGACGTAAGCTTGGCGCCGTGCCGATGCTGTGTCGTGCTTTTTCGATCTCCGGAATACGATGTCCCGATCCGATAATTTGAAGCGGCTGCTGTACCCTAAAACGATCGCTTTTGTCGGCGGCCAGGGTTTGGCCGACACCATCGAGCATAGCGGTCGATTTGGCTTTGCCGGTGACATTTGGATTGTCAATCCCAAGCGCGACGAGATCGCGGGCCGCGCTTGCTATCCCACCGTCGAAGATCTTCCCGCCGCACCCGACGCGGCTTTCATCGGCGTTTCGCGCGAGGCGACGCTCCGCGTGGTTGGCGCGCTTGCCGCGCGCGGTGCCGGCGGCTGCGTGTGTTACGCCGCCGGTTTCGCCGAAGCCGGCGAGGACGGGATGTCCCGCGAGCAAGCACTGCGCGCCGCGGCTGGCGAAATGGCGGTTATCGGGCCCAACTGCTACGGCCTGCTGAACTACCTCGACGGCGTGGCCCTGTTCCCTGCGCCCTATGGCGGAGCGCGGGTCGAGCGCGGCGTCGCCATCGTGTCGCAGAGCGGCAATGTCAGCCTCAATCTGACGATGCATGAGCGCTCGTTACCGCTCTCTTTTGTCATCAGTACGGGCAATCAGGCGGTCACCCATCTCGGTGACTATATCGACGCGCTGGTTGACGACCCCCGGGTTAGCGCAATCGGACTCTACGTCGAGGGCCTAAAGGACGTCGAAGGCTTCGTCGGCGCCGCACGTAAGGCACTGGCCAATGACGTACCGATTGTCGCGATAAAGGTGGGAACCTCGCAGCTTGGCGAGCAGATGACTTACAGCCACACCAACTCGATCTCAGGTCCCGAGGAACTGCACCAAGCATTGTTTCGCCGATTGGCGATTCCCCAAGTGGGGTCCCTCCCGGCACTGCTCGAATCGCTGAAGTTGCTGACGGTGACCGGGCCGCTGCCGGGACGTCGCCTCGGCGTGCTGACGGCGTCGGGTGGTGATGCCACGCTGGTCGCCGATCTTGCCGCGCGCGAAGGATTCCACATCCCGCCCTTGAGCCCGCAGCAAGCCGAATACTTTCGCAACCAGCTCGCGCCGTTCGCGACGATCTCGAACCCGCTCGACTACAACAATCCGTTGTGGGGTGATCGCGCCGGCATGGCGCAATGTTTCACGACGATGATGCGCGGCGATACCGACCTCACTTTAATGGTGCTCGACTATCCCAAGACCGGGATGGTGGCGCGTGAGGATTGGAACGCGGCGATCGATGCATTCATAACCGCCAAGAGAGAAACCGATTCGCGAGCGGCGGTCGTCAGCACGTTGCCTGAGGCGTTGCCAGAAGATGCGCGCGATCGCTTGATAGTTGCTGGTATTACACCGCTTCAGGGATTGGATGGTTTGCAAGCGGCCCTGAGCAGCGCGGCCGGGTATCACGAAATGCAGGGTATGGCCGCGGATGCGCCCAGCTTGATACAACTGGCCAGTCTCACCGACGATCCAGCGGCGCTGGACGAATGGGCCAGCAAACAACATCTTGCGGCGTGGGGTTTGACCACGCCGGCGGGCCGCGTGGTGGCGCCCGCGGCGGCCGTGGCGGCGGCCTCGGCGTTGGGATTCCCGGTGGTGGCGAAGGTGGTCAGTGCAAGGCTCGCGCACAAGACCGAAACCGGTTCGGTCTGTCTCAATCTTGGCGCCGAAGAGAGCGTTCGCGATGCCGTGGCCGGTTTCGACCGCCTGGCGCAGACCGACGAGAGCCCGCGCATCCTCGTCGAACGTATGATCGAGGACGTCGTTGCCGAACTGATTATCGGCGTTGAGCGGGATCGGCGCTTTGGTTTCGCCCTCGTGCTCGGTTCAGGTGGTGTCTTCGTCGATCTCGTCGATGACAATCAAACGCTCCTTTTACCGATCGATCGTCGCGAAATCGCGACCACCATTGATTCGCTGAGAATCGGCCGACTGGTGAATGGATTTCGTGGGCATCCGCCGGGCGACCGAGACGCGACTATCGATGCGGTAATTGCCGTCGCCCGGTTTGCCGAAGAACACCGCGATCGTCTATTCGAACTTGAGATCAATCCGCTTGCGGTGCTGCGCAAGGGTCACGGCGCCGTCGTATTGGACGCAGTTATCCGAATGGCCTGAAAAAAGAGTGTCGGTAGATGGATTTCGCCTTGACGACGGAGCAGCAACTTGTGGTCGACAGCATTCGTAGCTTCGTCGAGCGGGAGCTCTACCCGTACGAGAACGAGGTTGAACAAAGCGACGCTGTCGCGCCCCAACTCGGTCGGTCGATTCGCGACAAAGCCTTGGCGCAAGGTTTCTACGCTGCCAATATACCGGCGGAGTTCGGCGGCGGCGGTCTCGATGCGGTTAGTCTGGCGCTGATGGAGCGCGAACTCGGCCGCCCGTCCTATGCATTGCAAGCGTTCGTCGGCCGACCCAGCAACATCTTATGCGCGTGTCGCGACGAGCAGGTCGACACCTACCTCGCGCCGAGCGTGCGCGGTGAGAAGATGGACTGCCTGGCGATGACCGAACCGGGCGCCGGGTCAGACCTACAATCAATGACCACACGAGCAAAAAAAGACGGCGCCGACTATGTAATCAACGGCACCAAGCATTTTATCAGCCACGCCGACATCGCCGATTTCGTTATTCTGTTTGCGGTCACTGGCGTCGACGAAACGGCGCGCGGCGAACGAAACCGCGTCACTGCGTTCCTGATCGACAAAGGTACCCCGGGATTTGACGTGCACCGCGGACCGCGCGCAGTGTCGCATCGCGGCTACCATAATTGCGAGCTCGTGTTCGACGACTGCCGGGTCAGCCAAGGACAGGTCCTCGGCGAGGAAGGGCAGGGATTCGCGCTGGTCGATACCTGGCTGTCGGCGAGCCGGCTGACGGTGGCAACGATGTGCGTCGGCCGGGCGCAGCGGGCGCTGGAAATGGCGACCGAGTGGGCGGCGACGCGCAAGCAATTCGGCCAAACCATCGGTCGCTTTCAGGGCACATCGTTCAAGCTGGCGGATATGGCGACCGAGGTCGCAGCCGCCGAATTGCTCACCCTGAACGTCGCATGGAAGCTCGATCAAGGCACGATGACCAACCAGGACGCGGCGATGGCCAAGCTATATGCCAGCGAAATGCTGGCGCGTGTAACCGATCAGGTGCTGCAAGTTTTCGGCGGCATGGGATTGATGGAGGAAATGCCGATTGAGCGATTTTGGCGCGATGCCCGGGTCGAGCGTATTTGGGACGGCACCAGCGAGATCCAGCGCCACATCATATCGCGCGCACTGTTGCGGCCGTTCGAGTCATAAGTGCGCAGGAGGAATCCGATGACTGAGATCGTCAAACGCGAACGCCATGGCGCGGTGCTTGAGCTCACCCTCGACCGGCCCAAGGCCAACGCCATTGATATGGCGACGAGCCGTGCGCTCCACGGTGCATTCAGCGAATTCGCCGCTGACGATGCGTTGCGGGTGGCGATCTTGACTGGCGGCGGCGAGAAGTTTTTCTCCGCCGGGTGGGACCTCAAGGCGGCCGCTGCCGGCGAAGAGGTTGATGCGGATCACGGATCGGGCGGTTTCGCCGGCCTCACCGAATTCTACCAGTTGAATAAGCCGGTGATTGCCGCGGTCAATGGGTTCGCAGCCGGGGGCGGTTTCGAGTTGGCGCTGGCCTGCGATCTGATCGTTGCCGCCGACCACGCCGAGTTTTTTCTACCTGAGGTAACGATCGGGATCATTGCCGACGCCGGCGGCGTGTTTCGCCTGCCGCGCCGAATCCCCCGCGCTATAGCCATGGAGATGATCTTGACCGGCCGGCGGATGGCTGCTGATGAAGCGCTGCATTGGGGCTTGATCAACCGCGTGGTGAGCGCCGCCGAATTGTTACCCGAGGCGCACACGCTCGCTGCGCAAATCGCCGCCTGTGCGCCGCTAGCAGTGGCGGCAGCCAAAGATGTCGCAAGGGCAACCGAGCAGATGGCTGTGGACGATGCGTTCGCGTACATCCGCAGTGGTGGCAACGCGGCCTACCAGGCGATGTTGGCGTCGGAGGATTCGCGCGAGGGATCGCGGGCGTTTGCGGAGAAGCGCGATCCGGTGTGGCAGCGGCGGTGATCCGATCGGAGACGAAGACTACACCGCCTCATCCAGCGCATCGACGGTCGCCCAGTAATCCTTGAGCGCGGCCATGATACCGATAAGGCAGTCATCGCGCTGTGCTTCGAGTTCGCTGATCGAGCGACCCGCCGCCTCGCGTTCGCAGCCCGCAACCATGCGATCACGTAGTTCCTGCGTGAGCTCGGGTGCAATGAGCCGAGTCCACGGTTCTTTAAGAGCGGGGCCGAAGTGGTCGAGCATGTGGCCCATGCCGCCGGCGCCTCCGGCGAGGTGGAAGACCAGGCACGGCCCCATGATCGCGTAGCGAAGGCCCGGCCCGTAAGCCATCGCCGCATCGATTTCCTCGACGGTAGCTTCGCCCTCTGCGACCATGTGCAACGATTCGCGCCACACCGCTTCGAGGAGCCGGTTGGCGACAAAGCCCGGTAATTCACGGTCGAGACGAAGCGGCCGTTTGGCGACGGCGCGATAGAACGCCATCGTCCAGTCAACGGTTTCAGGATCGGTGCGGGCGCCGCTCACGACCTCGACCAGCGGGATCAGGTAGGGCGGGTTGAACGGGTGGCCGACAATCGTGCGCCCGGGGTAGGTGCAGTTAACTTGCATCTCGGTCATTGGGTAGCCCGAGGTGGTTGAAATGATAATCAGATCCTGCGGCGCGTTTTCATCGAGCTCGCTGATCAGGTCGATCTTGAGGTCGAGCCGTTCGGGGGCGCTCTCCTGGATCACCTCGCTGTTCGCGGCGACTTCGGCCGCAGACCCGACAAAGGTCAAACGATCGCGATTGGCGCCGGCAGCGAGGCCGAGTCGTTCGAGCGATGGCCAAGCTTGATCTATGAATTGCCTGAGTGTGGCTTCGGCATCAACAGCGGGGTCGCAGGCAACAACATCCTTACCCTGGGCGAGATAGTGAGCCGCCCAACCGGCGCCCATAACACCGGTGCCGACGACGCCGACGCGGGTCACGCGGTCGGGTGCGGGACGTTCAGCCATGATCCAATCCTCAGAATGCGACGCGGTCAGCGCCTTTGAGTTGCAGGAGCTCGCGGGTCTCCGCCGGCGTCGCCACTTCGAGCGAAAGCTCGTCGAGGATACGTCGGATCTTGGCGACCTGTTGGGCGTTCGACGACGCCAACTCGCCCTTGGCGATGTATAGATTGTCTTCGAGCCCGACACGGACGTTGGCGCCCATGATCGCGCCGGTGGTAACAAGGCCGAACTGGAAGCGGCCGGAACCCAAGACCGACCATATGTAATCGTCGCCGAGTAGCCGATCGGCGGTGCGCTTCATGAAGACGAGGTTGTCGATGTCGGTACCGATGCCGCCAAGATTGCCGAAGATGGTTTGTAGGAAAACCGGCGTTTTGATCAATCCGCGGTCGAGAAAGTGGGCGAGGGTGTAGAGGTGCCCGACATCGTAGGCTTCGCATTCGAAGCGGGTGCCGAGATCGCCGACCTTCTCCATCATATATTCGAGATCGGCGAAGGTGCTGATGAAGGGCTCGCCGCGTGAGGATTCGAGATAATCCTCCTCCCAATCATAGTCCCACTTGCCTCGGTAACGGTCGATCATCGGATAGTAGCCGAAGTTCATCGACCCCATGTTCATCGTCGTCAATTCGGGTTGGGCGCGGAAAACGATCTCGAGGCGCTCCTGGACCGTCATCCCGGTGCCGCCGCCGCTTGAAACGCTGATCGCAGCTTCACATCCCTGCTTGATTCGCGGCAGAAACTCCATGAAGACGTTGGTGTCGCTGGTCGGCTTGCCGTCCTTGGGGTCGCGAGCGTGAACATGAATCACCGACGCTCCGGCTTCGGCGGCGGCAACGGCATCTTGAGCAATATCGCTCGGTGTGTACGGCAAATGCGGCGACATTGTTGGCGTGTGGGCGGCGCCGGTAACGGCGCAGGTGATGATCACTTTGTTGGATGAGGCCATGGCGCTCTCCTGTGGTCCTTGATTATTGAGAATTAAAACGGTGCGTCGACGTCACCCATCTCGACATAGACACTTCTAAGTTGAGTGTAATAGTTGATTGCTGCCAAGCTGTTTTTCGCGCCCCATGCCGAGTTGTTGGAGACGCATAACGGCGTTTGGATTGGCGTGATGTTGTAGTTTGTTGGCCGTGTTCGGGACGAGGTGATCCACACCGGGTTGGCGATCAAGCGTCGCGTTCTTTCTGCTGCCGACCGCGTGCGTGTGGTGGCGGCTTTTGAACCCCATTTTTCATCCGCTGATGTCGCTTTGTGCCTACCTCGCGAACATCGTGACCAGCCCAGCGATGATGTCTAGACCTGAGGTAAGACGGACCTTCTAACTCGGATAGTCCGCTAAAACCGTGCCACCTCAACCGATCGAAACTAGTCGTTTTGTTGCTGCTTGACGAGCCGCTGGAAGGTTTGGCGCCGATTGTCGTTGAGGAGGTCGGGCGTGCCATCTCACAAATGTTCCGTGAGGGCGCGGCACGACCCTGGTTCTGGTGGAACAACGTGCCGAAATCGCGTTGGCGCTGGCGGAAGAAGCGGTCATCATCGAGCGGGGCCAAATTGCCCATCGTTCAGCCTCGGCGATCTGATGGCGGATGAGGCAACGCTGGACCGATACGTCGGATTGATTTTGAACGATTGATATCGAGAATACGCTCCCTACCGATAGCGAACGAATTTCAATCAACGAGAACGAATATGACCGCAAGAACGAAACCTCCTTTTCGTTATGACCACGTCGGATCATTACTGCGCCCCGAAGAGCTGCTGGCCTCACGCGAGAAATGGAAAGCCGGGGAAATGTCGTTGCCGGAATTGCGCGCCCATGAGGATGAGTGCATCAAGGGCGCTGTGAAGCTTCAAGAGGAATGCGGTCTCCAGGCGATTACCGACGGTGAGTTCCGCCGCGAAAGCTTCCATGTCGATTTCCTCGGCCAGATCAAGAACGTGACGTCCAAATTTGATTTCGGGCGGGTGGTCAAACTCGGCGAGGAAAACAAAGCCGGGAAAGACAAACAGATGCCCTATGTCCCGATCATTGAAGGCAAAATCGAACGCCCCGAAGACGGCATCGAAGTGGCGAATTACAGATACACCAGTTCACTGACGAACGTGCCCGTAAAGACTACGGTTCCGTCACCGACGATGACCCATTTCAGGGGCGGCCGGGACGCCATCGACAAGGACACCTATCCAGAAATGGAGGATTTCTTCGCCGATCTGGCTGGTCTTTACCGCGACGAGCTGGCCGATCTGGGCGCTGCGGGCTGCACTTACGTACAGTTCGACGATACCAACCTGGCCTATTTGTGCGATCCCAAAATGCGGGAGAATGCCCGCCAATTGGGCGAAGACCCCGACGAGCTACCGACGATGTATGCGGGGCTAATCAATCAGTCGATCAAGCACCGTCCGGCGGATATGGCCGTAACCATTCACCTGTGCCGCGGCAACGCCAAAAGCCAGTGGTTCGCCTCTGGCGGTTATGAACCGGTGGCGGAGAAACTATTCAATCTGATGGAGGTCGACGGATTTTTCCTTGAATACGACGATGAGCGCTCGGGTGGGTTCGAACCCCTGCGTTTTGTGCCCAAGGGAAACAAAATAATTGTTCTCGGCCTCGTCACCACCAAACGGGGTGAACTTGAAAGCAAGGACGAATTGAAGCGACGTATTGAGGAAGCCTCCAAATACGTCGATCTGAATCAGCTGGCGTTATCGCCCCAGTGCGGTTTTTCGTCCAACGCCATCGGCAACCTGGTGACCGTCGACGACCAACGCGCCAAATTCGCTTTGATCCGCGAAGTAGCGGAGAACGTTTGGGGATGACCGGAAAGGACCGACCAACAGCACCGGTCGTGAGCGCCCATTCCGCCGATTTCGTCGGGCGCCGGTGGCGCTATCGCGCTGTACGCCAACCGCGACTAAGTCGGAGCGCCGGGCCGAAGCGGAAGAGGCGGCGGAAGTTCTGGGTGGCGACGCAGTCTTCCTCGACATCGGTGATTATCCGATGCGTCCCACCGACGATCATCTCTATCAATTGGTCGACCCCCGCACGCTGAATGCCGAGGACGTCGTACTCGATTCTTTGCAAGTGACGTTTCCCGGCATCAACTGGAAGGAACTTGCCGATTACTACGCACCCCGCCTAATCCGCCATGCCAAGCGGCAATCTGAGGAAATGTTGTCGGTGGCGGAAACTCTCGAAGAACTGGGCGTGGAACCGATCACGGTGTTGGCCTCGGCAAAGCGGCTGGGCTGGCTCGGCGACTTGGGGTTGGAAAGCGAACTGGACGAACTGCCCCAAAACTACGGAAGATTTCTCGATATTCTGATTCGGCAGGAGCAAGAACAATAGCCCTGACTTACTCAAACATGTTGGATGCGACGGGTCGTCTATTCCTTGTCGGCCGAATGTTTGGATTTGGCTAGGTCGTTTTGCCCTGAATTGATGGACACCAACACTATTTACGACGAGATCGGCGTCGACTACATCGCAACGAGACGGCCCGACCCTCGCATCGCGGCTTACTTAGCCCCCCACGTTGCCGGCTTGACCAGATTGCTGAACGTCGGCGCCGGTTCCGGTTCCTACGAACCGATGGACAGGGAGGTCGTGGCGATTGAACCCTCGTGGCGCATGATCAAGCAACGAACCGCCGATAGCTCTCCAAGCGTGCAGGGCAAATCGGAATCGTTACCGTTTCGTCGCGACTCTTTCGATGGATCGCTAGCATTGCTGACGCTGCATCATTGGAACTCGATTGCCGAAGGGCTCCAAGAGATGAAGCGCGTGTCATGCAAGCGAGTTGTGATACTCACGTGGGACCCCGACGCAAGCGATAGATTCTGGCTTACGCGAGACTACCTTCCCGAAATGTTGGCGTTTGACATTGCGCGATTCCCGCCAATTGATCAATTAGCTGCCGCGTTTGACGAAGTAAAAGCAGTGGTCGTGCCAATACCGCACGATTGTACCGATGGTTTCTTGGGTGCGTTTTGGAGAAGGCCGGCTGCCTATCTGGACCGCGACGTACAGCGCGGGATGTCTTCGTTCCAACAAATGGATCGCAATGACCTTGACCGAGGCATGAACCGCCTGCGGCGCGATCTCGATAGTGGGAAATGGTCAGAACGCTACGGAAAGCTTCTTGAGGAGGACAACTTAGACATCGGTTATCGGCTTGTAGTCGCAGATCCGTAAAGTCGCTTCGCTTCCGCAAATGGCTAGCACGCGACCTTCGTAAGCCGCCGAGAAACTGTCGAAGCTGGAAATAAAGCCGACCCTCTCTCCGACAATGTTCGCAAAGAATGCCACTCATCGGTTCCTATTTTTCGCTTACGCCTTGCTGCGGCTTCCCTTCATATCGCGATCGGTCACGTCGCCGAGATCGCCGTCCATGCTCATGCCCAACTCCTCGCCGATTTTCTTGAGAGCAGGCAGCTGCACGGCTATGCCCATGATCGTATCGAGCACCTGATTAACGACATCTGCCGTCGCAAGCTCGCCAATACGCCGAGTCAACTGGTCCAGGAGCGCGCCGTCCATGAAGCACGGCTGCGGTGGGAACGCTCGGCCTTGACGGTCGAGCAGGTTGCCAACTCGCTCGGCTTTCGCGATGTCGGCCACTTCAGCCGGTTCTTCAAATCGAAAGCCGGCCTGCCGCCCGCGACCTATCGCGATCGCGTCGTGCTGCCGGTTGGCGACGACCACAAAGTGCCTCGGAGCAGCTACGCCGATTGGCCGTGAGCCTCCTCTATTTGGTTGCATATAGCGGTTAGAACGTCCGTTCTGGGTTCAATTTTCACCATAACGAGTGTCCGTTTAACTCGACCGGTCATCCACCGCGGGTTCAGTAAAAGCCAATTCTAACCCCCGCCATCAGATAACTCGGTTGTGCCAATAACTTGGCGGGATTGAACGCCGTACCCCGGCTCAGTCCAATTTTTCTCTGATGACGCCGCTGCGTGCGGCGTTCGGCGTCGATTTTTACAAACATTGCGACGCCGCGACCGGCGCCAGGCGAAAAAAGGAGGGCCCGCTGTAAACAGCGGGCCCCGAGTACCTTGCCCAAAAAGGGCGGGGGTTGAACCTGCGGCCCCTGGGCTGGGCAACGGTTTCTACAGATGCGTTATTCCTCGCAACCGCTGCCGCCACCTGTGTGCTGGCGCGCCGCGCCAACACTGCCGTTTCGAACACACACGGGGTTAGGTGTGTGGGAATAATTCCCACACATTACGTGGGAAAATTTCACACGTCAACTACTTTGTTGTCTATACTTCGATCACAACTTCGTGCTGGCGATGGCAAAGGGGCCGGATTCCCAAAACCCTGCAGGTCCACCGGATTCGCTGATCCGCGCACTCAGCGCGCTTTTGCGGCCGCTTGTCCGCTTGCTTATCGCCAAGGGCGTGACGCTTCCGTACTTCACGGAGGTCGTAAAGACGGTATACGTCGCCGCCGCTCAGGACTTCGCCGAGGACCAGACCGGCACGCTGAACCAAAGCCGGATTAGCCTGATAACCGGCGTTCACAGAAAAGACATACGTCGACTGCAAAATTCCGACGAACCGTTGGCCGGACGGGGGCGAACCGAGTCAATGGGGTCGCGCCTGATTGGTTTGTGGGTGGGGTCGGCCGAGTTTCTCGACGCCGCCGGCAATCCGCTGCCGTTACACCGGGCTGCGGGCGGTGGCACGCCATCGTTTGAAACGCTGGTTCGGCGGGTGAGTACGGATGTTCGACCACGTAGCATTCTCGACGAGTGGAGACGTCTCGGTTTGGTTGAGATCGATCCCGAAGATCTCGTCCATCTCAATATCCGGGCATTTGTTCCGAGCGATGACTTCGATGAAACCGCCTATTTCTATGGCCGCAACCTCCGCGACCACATCGCCGCTGCCAGCCACAACCTGATGGCAAGCGAAGCGCCGTTTCTGGAGCGGGCGGTTTTTTATGACGGACTGAGTGCCGAATCGATTGCATCGCTGGAACGTCTTTGCCGCGAGCGTGGCGAACAAGCACTCCTCGATATCAACCGTGAAGCACTACGAATGGCGGACGCCGACGATGCGCGTGGGGGCGCAAGCGGACGCATGACCTTTGGGGCTTTCTTCTACGCTGAGGAAGACAACGGGCCGGACTCACCAAATTCGAAAAAGAGTGAAGATGACGCCTAGTCCTCAAAAATCACAAATTCAATGTCGCCTCGGCTCCCGCCCGCGAATGACATGGCCGCTCCCAGTTGTCGCGATTGCGTTGGTTCTCGCGGCCTGCTCACCGGTCGATCTCTCCCGATTCAGCGATGCCGTACGCCGGGTTGCCGATCGCGGTATTGGTGGGACCGGGATCAGCGGCGACGACCGCGGCATCGGCGGCACCGGCATTGTCGGGACGATTACCGGCTTTGGTAGCGTGCTTGTTAATGGACTGACCGTTGATTTCGACCAGGAAACCGTGATTACCAATGATGGTGTGCTCGCGACCGAGGAGGCCATGAAGATCGGCCAGGTCGTCGCGATTGAAGCGGTGACCCGAGAAGGGAAATTGCAAGCCCGCTCGATCGCAATCGCGAATGCGGTTTCCGGTCCAATTACCGCGGTGGCGGCAAGCGGCGATCAAATCGAAGTGCTCGGACAGACCGTTTCGTTGGAGCCGAACTCTCTGAAAACGCCAGCCCCACCAAGCCTGCAAGCCGGACAGTGGGTTACGGTCAGTGGTCTGCGGAATGCACAAGGGACGATTGTTGCAAGCCGTATCAGCCGACGCGCGGTGGGGGGACGAATCAGCGTGCGCGGTCCGGTGACCGCCCGTACGGCGACAGGATTCACGATCGGGCGGCTCAGCGTCGTGGCGCCGACCGCGACCCAGTCGGTGACACCCGGCCGCATGACGCTGGCCGTGGGCGCGCTGACTTCTGCCGGGCTGCGTGCGGCACAGGTCGAGGTTGCCCCGAGCGTGCCCTTCGATGGCCAGGTCTCGCAGTTGTCCATCGAGGGCTATGTCGGGCGCCGCGAAGGGCAACAGGTCAGCATTTCGGGTGTCCAAGTATCGGTCTCCGACAACACGGCTTTGCGCGGCAAGGCCGACAACCAACTCTCGCAGAACGACCGGGTCACGGTAGATGCTGTCCTCGATAATGGTGAGGCCATTGCCGAGACCATTGACGCCTCCGATCCAGCCGCGCGCGGTGCGACCGACTCAACGCGTGAGAGTCGGCAGGAGCGCGCCGCACGTGCACGCGAGCGGGCTGAAAATAGAGGCCGGCTATCCACCGCGACGGGTCAGGCCGTAAGCACCGATGTCAATCGTTCCGTAGACCCATCCGGCGCCACCGACGGACAGTCGGATGTTGGGCGTGACTCGCGCGACGCGATCGGCGGTCAATCGAATGCGGGCGGCACGGCTGCGTCAAACGATGGATCCGCGGCGCCAAGAGACTCCGCAGCGTCGGGTGGTGCGACAACCGGTAGCGGCGCGACCGCTAGCGCCGGCGTCAGCGCGACCTCCGACGGAACGTCGACTAGCGACACCGGCGCAACGTCTACGGGTGTCAGCGCCAACGATACGAGCACGTCGGGCTCGACGAGCGACACCGAGGCGCCGAGCGCATCGACCCAAGCGTCGAACAGCGAAAGCGCGCCCGCGACCGGTATAAATGCGGCAACGGGCAAAACCGGAACCGCGGCCCCGGGTGGTTCCAGCGAGACCTCTGATACACAAAGTGACGCAACGCCATCCTCCAGCGAAAGCAGCGGAACCACGGGCGTCGTCGGGGGCGTCGTCGGGGGTGCCGTTGGGAGCGGTATTGGCGGGTCGGGCGTTTCTGGAAAACGCAACTGATCACCGGCGCATCAGCGCTTAAGCGGCTGATTGAGCGGTAAATAATCTCCGTCGTGGGGCTGCCAAACGCGTAAGCTTGCCGGAGAGTACCGCTTCATGTTTCGACTCTCCGGCTTTTCCAACATTCTCACCGCGCTGAGGATCCGAAATTATCGGGTCTACATGGTGGGCAGCATTTTTTCGCTCACCGGCTTTTGGATGCAGCGCATCGCCATCGGCTGGTTGACGTGGGAATTGACCGGCTCGAGTTTCTGCCGAGCGTCATCGTCGGGCCCTTGGCCGGCGCTGCGGTCGATCGCTGGGAGCCCATCCATGTGATTCGGGCAAGCACGGCGCTGCGCATTGTTGTTTCCTTGATCTTATTTGGTATCACCGCGGTTGGCATCGTTGATGTGGGGTGGCTGTTTGCCATCAACGGCGTGCTCGGCGTCATTGCATCGTTTAACCAACCAGCGCGATTGGCACTGCTCCCAAGTCTTGTGCACCGCGACGATCTGACCGTATCTCTGGCCCTCGATTCGGTGGTGTTTAATTTGGCATTGTTCGTCGGGCCGGCGATCGCGGGGGCGTTGATATCGACGGGTGGCACGGCCGTAACCTTCCTCGTAACCGCGGGTACGTTCTGCGTGCAGATTGCCGCGTTGTTGATGATCACCGTCTACGTTCGCGACCGAGATCGACCCAAACAGACCCAAAGCCTGTTCAGCGACATGATCGACGGCCTGCGTTATGTCGCGCGCCATCAAGGCATTGCACCCCTGCTCGTCCTTCACATCGCCGCATTCGTTGGTGGCCGAGGGGTATTTGAAATGATGCCCGGTATTGCTGGCGATGTGTTTGCCGGCGGCGCCGAAACCCTTGCGCTCTTAACGTCGAGCATCGGAATTGGCGCTGTTATTGGTGGTTTGTGGATCGCGCAGCGCGGCGTTGCACCGGGTTACACGCGACTAGCTGTCGCGAGCGCCGCGGCGTTGATGGCGTCGCTGGTCGTGTTTCTGGCGTCAACGACGGTGTGGGTCGCGGTGCCGGCGCTGGCGACAAGTGGCGCCGCGCTGATCGTGTTCAGCATCTGCACGCTTACACTGATCCAGGTTTCGGTCGACGGCGATATGCGCGGTCGCGTCGTCAGTATCTACGGCATCATCCTGCGCGGCGGACCGGCGATCGGGGCGCTCGGCATGGGGGCGGCATCGGAGGTGATCGGTATGCGATGGATTGTCGCACTCGGTGTAATGGTTTTGGCCACCGCACTGCTCGGAACCTGGCGCCGGCGTCCTGTGATGGAAGCGACGCTAGAGAAATCGATCGCGCCGACGCTGAATTGACCCTCAGGGGCTAGCAGTCCGGGCAACGCTCGGTTGGGTGGCCGCCGGCCAGCCAACCTTTGCCGTGGGTGCTGCCAAGCATGCCTTCCTTGATATTCTGAACAGCGGTAAAGCCAGCCTCTGAGAGCAGCTGTTCGGCGCGTGTCGAGCGGGTCCCCCTCGCACAAATAACCGCGATCGGCCGTGAGAGGTCGTCGCCGACCGCGCGTTTCACCCGATCGAGGAAATCGTTATTGAAGATATTGGCCCGCGCGGCCCCCTGCGGGACGCCGGTTTCGCGCCACTCCGCCGATGTTCGCACATCGATAATCAGTAACTCACCGGCGGCCGCCTGCGCCTTTGCTTGCTCGGCAGAAATTATTTTCGGGCTGTCACTGCGGGCGAAATCAACCGCGATGAAGACCACGCAAACGGCGAGGAGGCACGCCAGCAATGCCTGTTGGGACGTCGTGAAGAGGTTGCGCGGTTGCGTCATCGCGTAAGCCTAAGCGGGTTCACCATCCCGCTCCAATCAAAGCGATGTGAAGAAAATCCGGGTTTGGCACCTGCCGAGTTCACGAACCGTGCTACCACTGGCATCGAGGTGTGTGGATGAGTGTGCTTAAGGAACTTGCCGGGAGTAACCACGTTAATGCGCCGGGTCTCGGTATTTCCTGCCTGGTGTTGGGCGGGTTTTTTATCACGATGAATGATACGGCGATCAAAGCCGCATCGCCGGGCTTGCCGGTCGGCGAGATCATGTTTCTGCGCGCCGTGGTCCAGTTTGGTTTGGTTCTTGTTTACCTGATTGCGTTCCGAAGGTTCGGGGAGCTGCGAGTCGAACACCGCCTGGGCCAGGCGGGGCGCGCCACCGTGATGGTGGTTGCCTCTTTTATGTTCGTGTGGGCTCTACGACTGCTGCCGCTCGCCGATGCCACGGCGCTGTTGTTCATCGCTCCCCTCATCATGACCGCGCTGGCCCCGTTTTTTCTCGGCGAGAAAGTCGGCTGGCACCGGTGGGCGGCGGTCGGCGTCGGCTTCGCCGGCATGATCGTGATGCTGCGGCCAACCGGTGAGGGGCTTCAATGGGCCGCGCTGTTGGCGATTGGTGCGGCAACCGGGAGCGCCTTGCGCGATACCATCACAAGGCGAATCAGCTCCGGCGATTCTACAATTGCCACCTTGTTCTACACGTCGCTGGCGATCCTGGCGGTTGCGACGTTGACGCTGCCGTTTGGCTGGAAAACGCCGGAACCCGCCGACTACGCCATTCTTGGCTTCGCGGGATTGTTACAGTTCAGCGCCCACTTCCTGATGATCGAAACATTTCGTTTCATTCAGGTATCGGCGGTTGCCCCCTTCAAATACATCGTCCTTATCTGGGCCGCGGGAGCCGGGTATTGGCTATTTGGTGAGATTCCCGATCTCTATACGGTTCTCGGAGCGATGCTGATCGTCGCCGGCGGTCTGTATGTCGTTCACCGCGAGCAGATACGCCGGCCCGCTGTGACCCCATAGAGGATCCGCTGCAGCCGCACTAAGCGGCCGCAGCGTCTCGTTTCGGATTATTTGCCGACTTTGATCGGGTTGCGCAATGTGCCGACACCGACAATCTCGGTCTCGAGCACGTCGCCGTGTTTGAGAAACAGTTGCGGCTTACGGCCCCAACCAACGCCCTCCGGTGTTCCGGTCGTGATCATATCGCCAGGCTCGAGCGTCAAGTAGCGAGACAGGAATTCGATAATCTTGGCGCAGCTGAAAATCTGATCAGATGTGTTGTTGTTTTGCACTTCCTTGCCGTTGACCCGAGTCCGGATCGGAAGTTTCTGCGGATTTGGGATCTCGCTGGTGTCGACGATCCACGGTCCGACCGGCATGAACGTGTCGAAGCTCTTGCTACGCGAGAATTGGTCGCCGGAGAATTGATGATCGCGCGCGGAAACATCGTTGACCACCGTGTAACCGAACACATATTTCAACGCGTCCTTGGCTTTGACGTCGCGAGCGCGGCGCCCCATCACGATCATCAATTCGTTCTCGTAGTCGACCTGTTTGGTGTCGCGACGACGATAGCGGACGGCATCGCGGTGGCCGATCAATGCACTCGGATATTTGGCAAACGACACCGGAAACGCCGGCACCGTCAGGCCGATTTCCTTGATGTGCTTGCGATAATTGGCGCCGACCGAGACAACTTTCGAAGGCACGGTAACCGGCGAGTAAAACTTGCGCACTTTCGCCATCGGAAATGCCTTGCCGATGGCTTTGGCCTTCCGCGGACTTTTTCGTTCAGCAAACATCAGACGTAACGGATCGACTCCAACGGTCTGAAAGGCGCGGCCAATCGGTGTTGCCATGTCGTTCTTGTCGATACGAACAAGAACGGGCTTGCCGGTCGGTGAATTCACAGTTGCGTAGCGCATGGCCTCCCCCTGAGGTGCGGTTGGTAAAATCTTTAAGCGCGCAATAAACGCGGCGCGAACGGGTTCGTCAACTGTGCCGCGTCTAGTTGATTCCATCCACTAGTAGGTGGCGCTTCCAGTTTCAGCAGCGGCAACGTCGACATTGGCGGCAGCGGCTATTTCATCGAGCTTGGCCTCGAACGTCTCCCCATCGGGATCGGCAAAGGCGGCGAGTCGGCCCTTACCAATCGCTGGTGCGGCGTGATCGCTGGATAGCCAACCCTCCAGCGACGGCTGTATCAACTTCTCGAAAACACGCTCGAATTTTTCATAGGCGCGCGCGCGGGTTTCACCATATCCCTTGATCAGACGACCGCACTCGGCGATTTCGACCGCCAACCGATAGTCGCGATCGGCAGCCAATTGAATTGCGGATAGCCAGCGCTCGATGCGTTTGGTCTCTTCGGCAAGTCCGAGACTGGCTGGCCGCAGGAAGCGGAGGTTGGCGACGAAACGCAGCAGCAAATAGCCCCAGATTGCCGTCGATCGAATATGAAGCCCCATGTTAAGCCGGTGCCGAAGCCCGGCGCGCGTCGCGAGGTTTCGCAACCAGCGTCCGAGCGCTACCGGGAGAACCGCGGTCCATTCGTCCAGTCCGGGGTTGAAATACTCGGTGATGCGCAGCGGCTGTTGGGGGTCAATGCCGACCTCAGTGCGAATACGCGTCAGCCGCTCACGGCGCGTCTTAAGGTCCGCGACCCGAATGATGTCATCGTAACTCATCCACAATGCCAGATAGCGTGCGGTCTCGCGCGTCAGCGCATGATCGCCAGCCGGACCGCCGTCATCGAGGCGGTGAACGACGTCGACCCGATCGAGAAAGGCTTTCGCGTAACCGACGCTTTGGAAGTCCGCGACCCTGGCAATGCCTTCCTGAATGAGTGAACGGACGTCCGCAGAAAACGTCTCACCCACACGTTTATCCAGGGCGGCTAGCGGCCGCCGGCGCCGCTTCGACGACCTGTCGGGCGTCAGTTCCGGACCGCCGTTGGCTGCCGCGGATTGTCCGGCGGCAAACGCTGCAAGATTTTCGGCGGCTCCGTTGAGGCCATCCGGGATTGCTGTCACCGCCTGTTCGAGATGAACGGCATCGACCGGAAATGATTCCAGCGCAGCGATTGCACCAAGAGCCACCGCGTTCACCGAACCACCGGCGGCGGCAGACGTCTCAGCCATATCAAACAGCACTGTACGCTTCGCGCCCGCCGTCACGGCAGCCAGGATCGGGGCAGGATCGACGCGACCATCCGTCGTTACGACTTTTTCAGCCGTCGTGAAAAAGCGGTGTGTCGACGCAACGAGCGTTGTCATTTCTTTGGAAACAAAACCCTGACTTAGAACACGTCCGGCCTCGAGCAGTTCATAGGCGATCACGAGGTCGACATCGCCCTGGCGGGGCCCGAGGCGAAAGACCGGCTTTCGGTCGCCGAGGGTGGCGGCGTCCGCCGGATAAATCTCGAGGTAGAGGGAATTGAGTCCGGTACGCTGGCCGGTGCCCGGCGTGAGCGTGCTTTGGACGGGATAGCCCGCAGCGCGTGAGGCGTGCACGATCCAATTGCACAAGATTCTCCCGCCTTTGGACGCCATAGGCTCGACGCCCGCGCCACCTTGGCCGCCCATCGTGTAAAGCAGGATCGTGTAAGGGCGATCGGGGAGCTCGGTCACGGTCGCGCCTCCGAATGCCCGACTTGGAGTAATCCAATGGCGCTGCGATTGAGTCCGTCCATCAGACGCGTCCACCAAGTCGGGTTGTGGGTGATCTCGGCCCGGTAAAAAGAGGGGCACAGGACCGCCGCGTGGGCGATGTCGCCGCACAATCCACATCCGACGCAGCCCTGGTTCACGTGGGCGACCGGATCCAATTTGAGGGGGTCGGGGTTGTCCTTGATCGACAGCGACGGACAGCCCGACAGACGAATACAGGCATGGTCACCGGTGCACACTTCGTCGTCGATACCAAAACGGGTTCGGACCGTGGTGTCGCCCGCTGCGATCTGGGCTTGGATTTCCGGATAGGTTCGTTGTTGTTTCTGAAGCTGGCACTCGCCCCGGGCGACAATCACCTTGAGGCCACCTTGCGGCATCGTCATCGCCTTACGCAGCAGCTTGATCACCTTGGCGACACTGTAGGAGCGAACGGTCTTGACCCACGGAGCGCCAAGTGCCCGGGCCGCAGCTTCGATGCTGAGTTGACCACGTGTGTGCGGCGTCGTCCCGGCCGTCGACGGCAGGAACTGGCCGCCGGTGGAGGCGGTATAGCCGTTGTCGAGCACCAGCAAAACGCTGTCGAGGTCGTTGTGAACGGCGCTGGCAACGCCGGTCAGCAACCCGTTATGCCAGAAACCGCCATCGCCCATCACGCTGATCGTGCGCTTGCCGAACGTGCCGCCTACTGCGGCCGAACTGGCGAGCCCCATCCCGTAGCCGAGGATGGTGTTGCCCATGCCAAACGGTGGAAACACCGAAAACGTGTGGCAGCCGATGTCGGAGGACACATGTATCGGCCCGAATTCGCGTTTGGCGATTTTGAGTGCGCTGAAAACCGGTCGCTCCGGACACCCCGTGCAAAACGACGAGTCGCGCATTGGTAGAAGACCTTGGGGCAGACTATGGGGCAGGGGTTGGTCGGGGCGAAGCGATTCGTGGCGCGCGGTCACCGCTTCCAAGTCGATTTGTTGCGGCACCGATCCTTCGATGAATTTGGCAAGCCCGCTCACAACAACGGCTTCGGTGTATTGCCCATAGGAAGGCAGAACGGCTTTACCGACGATTGCGGTGTCAATTGCCGCCTTGCGGAGGATCGATTCGATCGCCTGTTCGAGGTAGGCGGGATAGCTTTCCTCAACGATCAACACCGAGCGCTTACCGGCACAGAACTCTTCGATCTCATCGGGAACCAACGGGTGGGTGACGTTGAGGGCGAGGATGGGAACGCGCGCGTCACCGAACATATCGGCCAGGCCCAGGTCGCGGAGACCGGAAACGACGGTGTTGTAGAGGCCACCAACCGTAATGATGCCGATGTCGTCGGCATCCCCTGCAAAGTGATCGTTGAGGCGGTGATCGCGGATGAACGCCCGCGCCGCGGGGAGTCGTTGCTCGACCTTTTCGCGCTCATGCAAGTAGTTCGATGGTGGCAACACCAAGCGATCGTAGTTGGAACGCGCGTGGTCGAAGTCGTCGTATGGAATGTCGGGCTTGCGGTTGTCTTTGCAGACGAACTCACCGGTGACGTGCGACGCGCGCAGCCGAAATTCCACCATTACAGGAGACCGGCTCGCCTCCGACAGCGCGAAGCTATGCTCAACCATCCGCACCGTCGTTGCGACGTCGGGGCGTGGTTCGCACAACCACATCGTCGATTTCATCGCCGATGCAATCGTCCGCTCCTGACCGGTATTGCCTTTCTCGCCGTAGTCGCCGCCGATCAGAATAACCGTGCCCCCGGTAACGCCGGTTGAGGCAAGATTGGCAAGGGCATCGGCGGCCACGGCGCTGCCCGCTGTCGCTTTGTAGATCGCCGCGCCGCGCAGGGGAAAGTTGATAGAGGCTCCGAGCATCGCCGCGGCGGATGCTTCGTTGGGGTGGGTGACGAATTGGACGCCGAGTTCTTCGCGCACAGCGGTGGCGGCGGCCATCGTATCGAGCAGGTTGGCGGCCGGTGATCCCTGGTAGCCGCCGACATAGGCGATACCCGACTGGAACAGCGCTTTGGCGATGGCAAGCGTCGCCTCACCGAAGAAAACCTCGCCGTCGGTGAGCTTAAGTTGTTCGAGTTCGTGTTCGGAATACCATGGCATGGCGCATTATCCCGTAGCCGATGGCGGGTGCACAACCGCAGCCGGCAAAAAGGGCGGCCAGGGCGACGGATGATGGAACGGTCACGCCGACATCGGCGGTACCGGTTCAGCCCGCAGCCTCCAAGATCGCCATTGCGTTGCCGCTGTCGATCTTGGCGCGTGTGGCGGTTTCGAGCCCGGCAAGCCACGGTGCCGCGCATTCACCTTCGGAATCGGCGATCTCGAAGGGGTAGTCGGTGCCGAACATAACGTGATCCGGGCCCATGAAGCTGAGTAGGAAATCGAGCTGTTCGGCGCCGAACACACACGTATCAACATAGAGTTGTTTGACGTATTCGGACGGGCGCTTGGTGATGTGTTCGTGCTGGGCCGGGTTGTGCTCGAAAACCGGCGCCCAAAAGCCACGGTCGAGGCGGGCGGCCAGCCACACCAGCGTGCCACCGCCATGCGCCAGGCACAGTTTGAGGTTGGGGTGACGCTCGAATACGCCGGCAAAGATCAGGCGCGAGACCGTTATTCCGGTCTCCATGGGGTAAGCAACGATAGTGTTGAGGTTGTAGTCCTCGCAACGTTCGATCTGCCCGCGATCGCGTGCCGGATGCATAAATAGGAAAAGGCCGAGTTCCTCAGCTACCGACCACACCGATCTGGCGATCGCGTGCCGGATGCATAAATAGGAAAAGGCCGAGTTCCTCAGCTACCGACCACACCGGCTCGAATGCCGGGTCGTCGAGCGTGCGTTCGCCGGCCGAAATACCGATATGGGCGCCCTTGAAGCCATGCTCACCGACCGCGCGGCGCAGCTCTTCGGCCGCTGTTTCGGGATCACCAAATGCGATTGTCGCCATGCCCCACAGCCGTTTATCCGCGGCTACGGCCTTGGCTGTATCGGCGTTGATATAGCGCGAGAACGCCGCATCCGGTGCGCCACCCATCCAATGCAATAGCGGATTGAAGGTGCCCACCAGTTGCACATCGACATTGCGCGCCGATAGGCTCGCAAGCCGGGGCTCGAGGTCGTAGCAGAGCGAGTCGAGCGGGCCGACGCCGATGTTGTAGCCGCCGTCGTTGTTCTTCGACAACATCTTGCCGAACACCGGGTGCTCTGAGAGATGGTCGAACAGGTCGCGGGTCGCAAGATGGGCGTGAACGTCGACGATCATATCCGGCCTCAATGGCGCTATGTGAAAGAGCGAAGACCCTAGCTGAATCGCAGGCCGGCGGCGAGCATCGATCGCGGCTGGACCGGGTCGCGCGGGATCGATAAGGGTAGAGCGTCGCTTCCTTTCGAGTACCCCCACATGAACAATCGTTGGGCGATCCTCGTTCTTCTGTTCGCGGTTCGCCTTTCCTTCGCCTATCAATTCCAGTCGGTCGGCGCGGTCTCGCCGCTGTTGGTCGAGGCGTGGTCGATCGACTATGCCAGCCTCGGAATACTCGTGAGCCTCTACATGTTTCCTGGCGTCGTGCTGGCATTGCCTGGCGGCATGATCGGCGGACGCATCGGCGACCGCCAGATGGTTATCGCCGGGCTTGGCCTGATGGCGGTGGGTGGGGTTGTGACCGGGATGGCGGAAAGCTACACGGTGGCGGTGGTCGGCCGCCTCATCGCCGGTGTCGGCGGCGTGCTGCTCAACGTTTTGATGACCAAGATGGTGATGGACTGGTTCGCCGGCCGCGAGATCGTTACCGCGCTTGCGTTTTACATCACGTCCTGGCCGGCCGGAATCGCGATTGCGCTCTATACGCTGGCACCCTTCGCCGAGGCGGTTTCATTGCCGGCGGTGTTTTTCCTAACCGCCGCGCTCAATCTTGTTGGACTTGCTGCTCTGTGGACGCTTTACCGCCAACCGCCCGGTGCATTGGACGGCGTCGGCGCGCGGGCCGCGACATCTCGATTGTTGCCGCGCGAAGTGTGGTTGGTCGTGCTCGTTACGATCGTGTGGATGAGTTACAGCACGCTCTATCTGGTGCTGATGAGTTTCGCGCCCTCATTGTTGGTGGAACGCGGCCTCACCGCGGTCGACGCAGCCGCGCTGACCGGTGTGGCTGCAGGATTGTATGCGATCTCGACGCCGATATTCGGGTTCGTTAGTGAGCGGGTAAACCGCCCGGTTCCGATCGTCGTCGCCAGCCTGCTCCTGATGATTGCCGGATTCATGGCGATGCCCTTTTTCCCCACCGCCGCCTGGTTATTCGTCGCGATTGGTATTATCGGGGGTGTACCACAGGGTATTCTCAAAGCACTGCCGGTGGACGTGTTGCGGCCCGAGGCGCGCGCGACCGGTATGGGCCTCCACTTCACGATCCATTATTTCGGTTATGCCGCTGCGCCACCGTTCGTCGGGTTCATCGCCGACATTACCGGGCGGGTCGAGGCGTCAATTTTCTGCGCCTCAGCGCTCGGTGCGGTAGCCTTGGTCTGCTATTTGTGGAGCCGCGTCGAGGTGCGGCGCCTGCCGCTGCCGGCGGCCGTTGGCGCGTGATCTACTCCGCCGCTTGCGCCTCGGGACCCATGCCCATCAACTTGCAGTAGTTGCGCCAGAAACCGCGAACCGGCATCTCTGTGACCATATGCTGCTGGTCGAATACGTCGCCGACACCGCCCATTTGGATGGTTGAATATTCATCGCGTACCCGTCCAATCGCGCGCTGAATCTGAACCCCGGATTCACCATCTTCCATTGAAATGAGTCCGCCGGGACCGATCAGATTGACTTGCCGGATCCGCATCTCGCGGAGTTCGGCGTCGTCGTCGGCATAACCGAAATAAGTCCAGTACAGGTCGAACTCGTCGGGGCTGTGTGGCCGGATCGTCCGGGTCGCCAGCGTATTTGAAAGGCGCTGGAACAAAATGCTCGGAAACACGCACATCATGTAGATGGCTTCGCCACGGCCTTCCTCGTCGCGAAAGCCGATGATGCTCGGATCTTCCAACGTATAGCTGGTGTCGTAGACCCCGGTTCCCGCGTATTCGGCCTCAGACTTTTTGTCATCATCGCTGTCATAGATCGCGTATTGGATCTGGTGGCGCTTGTGGTCATCCATGATCGTGCCGCCCTTTTGGGTCTGGCGGAACAATCCGAACGTGGTTTGGAATTGGTGCAGCAAGCCGGCGTGATAGGGGTCGGTGAGGTTCTCGAAATAGGCCTTCCAATTCGACGGCATACGCTGGCGCGCGTAACCCAAAATCTCAACCGGCTTGGCAAACAACCGGTCAAAGAACTCAAGCATTGGTTTGCCGAGGAACTCGGTGAGTGGCTCTAAACTATCCGCGAAGCTTCCGAAAATAATACCGCGATAGGTATCGAGCTTGAGCATACGGAGGCCATGATCACCCTTGTCGAAGCTATCGGGCATGCCGCCTTGACCGTTGATGCCACGTTGAAACGGGACACCGATTAGGTTGCCGCGGTGATCGTAGTTCCAATGATGGTAGATGCAGGTGTGGTCTTCGGCGTTGCCGCTGAGGTGGCGAACCACGGTTGAGCCGCGATGCGCACAGCGGTTCTCGAAAGCGTGCAGGGTGCCGTCCATGGCGCGGTTGACAACGACCGAACGGTCGCCGACGAAAACCGATTTGTAATCGCCGGGATTTGGGATCTCGGCTTCGAGCGCGAGGTAGCACCACACCGGTCCGCGGAAAATCCGTTCCATTTCTCGGTCAAAAACATCCTGATCGCCGAACACGGCATAGGGCACGCTGCTGAAGTCTTCAGTCGGCCATTTGATCTCGTCAATACTTGTCATGGGTCAATTGTATCCTGGTTTCAACCGTGTTTGGGGCTAGTGGAATTGCAATCTGGTTTCGGCATGAACCGCGTCGATCGCGGTGAGGGTTTCAGGCGCCAGCGTTATGTCCGCGACCTTGAGCAGGGCATCGAGTTGTTTGAGGCTGGTGCAACTTGATAGTGCGGTCGCGGTAAACGGACGACTCAGGACCCAGGCAATCGCCAGTTCGACCGGGCTGAGGCCGACATCTTGCCCGATCTTGGCGTAGCGATCGGCCAGATCGAGTACCTGATGCGATCCGTAGCCCCAGTCATCGCGATAGTAGCTGAATCTCGCCAGCCTCGATCCCTTGGGGAATTTGCCGCCGGAGTACTTTCCCGTCAGCGCGCCCATGGCGAGAACGGAGTAGGCCATCAAGCCTACGCGTTCGCGCTCGCAGACCTCGGCCAGGCCGGCGTCGAAGTCGTCGCGCTGGACCAGGCTATAGGCGTTTTGAACGCCGACGATCCGCGGCAAACCATGTGTTTCGGCCATCGTGATCAGCTTGGTAAGACCCCAAGCGGTCTCATTGCTGGCGCCGAAGTAGCGCACTTTACCGGTTTCCAGCAACCGCTCCATCGCCTCGAGCTGATCGAGCAAAGGCGTATCCCGGTCGGGCCAGTGGGTCTGATAAAGATCGATGTAGTCGGTCTTCAGGCGCTTCAATGAAGCATCGACCGCCGTTTCCAGGTGAAAGCGGTCAAACGCGGTCAGTCCGTGACGAATATGCGTCATGCCCCAACCGCCATCGACGTTGGGGCCGCACAGTTTGGTTGCCAGGATGACCGAGTCGCGGGGTTTTGTTTTGAGCCACTTGCCGATTATTTTTTCTGATTTGCCGTAGCTTTTCGCTGTTGGGGGCGAGGCGTATTGCTCTGCCGTGTCGATCAGATTGATACCGCCATCGAATGCGCGATCGAGTTGTTTGAGGCTGTCGGCCTCGCTGACCATGCCGCCAAGGGTCATCGTGCCCAACCCAATCGCGGAAATGCGGAGCCCGCTATTGCCGAGCCGCCGGTACTTCATCAGCTCTCCCTCAGTAACAGCCAAGTTTAACAGGATTCCGTCCGCTAGGTATTACCCGGCCCGAAGCCAGCCTATCATGCCCCACTAAAAGGGTATCGCCATCCGCAAATGCCCGGCTTCCGAATCGCAGTTCAACAGATTCACCCGCTTCAGTACGATTCCGAAGCCGCCGCTACGTGGCCGCAGCGAATGGTATACGTGGCCGCCAAAGTAGTGCTGTTCATTGCGCCGATACTCAATGAATACCAGCGCCGATCGAACTTGCAGTAGATCGCTGGCCCCGTCGGCGTCATCGCGCGCCTCGATCTCGATGTTGGAGACATGGTGGCAGGTCCGCGATGGCGGCCACTGCGATACGGTGTGTTCATGCTGCAGGCGCTGGCTGCGAAGCCGCAATAGATCGACGCCTTCGTAAAACAGCGATACATGATTGAGGGGATCGGGTTGGTCCCGAGCCATCGGCACCCAGTAGTGGCCGTCCGGCTCGAACAGCGCGACCCAATCATCGAGCTGATAATCGTCGAGCAATCGCGCCTCTCGGTATAGGAAATCCTCGACGCTTCGTCGCACGTCGGGGTCGTTGTTCGCGTCCCGCACGCGCTACGCCGTTCCCGTCATGTAATCCATCCACGCGCTGTGCTGATTGCGCATCAGGATCTCGTTGGTTCCCTGGCTCATCACGGCTGCCTCGGACACGCGCTCACCGTCAAACCCGCGCGTCCAGTCGATCCAGTCCCGTTCGCCATAGGCCATCGATTCCTGCATCCGTTCGAATACCTCGTGATCGTCGGTCGTGATGATCGACGCCGGTGAATTGACCAGATTGAGCGCGCGAACCGCCGCATGAAACATTTCGTCGGGTGCGCCGGCGAGCTTAAACACATAGCCGTGCTGCTCGGTGCGATCGACAGCGACGGGGTGCAGGATTCGGATCTGATTGAGTTGCGGGTTCACGAACAGGTTGGGATAGACGATCGTGTTGTGGCGGCTGAAATCGAGGATCTCTTGCGCCTTGCCTGTCCCATGCCTGCGTATGAGGGCGGTTCGATAATGCCGCTGCCAGGCCTCGCCGGCGGAGGGTTTTTCTTGTTTTGCAACGTCACCGATGAATCCGCCCATCCAGCAATGGCCGCGGGGCAGGGCGGCGGTTTGCATGTCGTCCCACTGGCTTATCGACAGCCCGTTGGAAAGCGTCACCGCGATCTCGATCGCAGAGGCTTCGTTAACCGCTTCTGTCGGCAATTGGCGGGCGGAATCAACCGCGTTGTGGTGGAGGACGTTGGGGTGCAGCAGATCGATCGAGTTCTCAATCTGCAATTTCCAGTTGGCGCGAAACTGCTGAACGGTTTTGCCGCTCATCGCGGTCACCTCACCGCCGGGCGCGCGGTCAACAAAATTATCAAATGCCGCTCGAACCTCCGGTCCCAGGAATTCCGCCAGCGACACGCCATTGCCGCGTTGGCTGGCAAAAATAAAGCCGCGATAGTCATCGAGCCGGGCCACACGCTCAAGGCCGAGCTCTGATCTTCGGTCATCGAACTCGGCACCGTAGCCCTCCGCGAGCGGGACTGATTCGAGCGAGCCGTCGGTTCGATATGACCAGCCATGGTAGGGGCAGGTAAATATTTTTAAGTTACCGGCCGGCTGTGCGCAGACTTCGGCGCCGCGGTGGGCACACCGATTGTAGAACGCGTGGCGTTCACCGTCGCCGTGGTGGGCGACGATAATGCGATCGCGCCCGATTCGAGAGGTAACAAAATCGCCGGCGTTCTTGAGTTGGCTGTCGTGACCGACGTAGACCCACGCCTGTCCAAAAATCCGGCTCATTTCGAGATTGAAGACCTCCGGGTCGGTATAGAGCCGGCGATCGACCCGGCCGTTCGACACCAAATCGGTCAATTCATCAACGGTTGGCATGCGCATTCCTTACCGCGACACTACCGTGGTCTCGTGGTCGGCGAACCCTATTTCGCTTTGCTTGGAATCGCCAATATGAAAGTGTTTTGGATGCTCGCGATTTTTGGCTGCCATGCGCGCGTCATTCGTAACGGTTAACGGCCTTCGTACCCGCTACTACCACGCCGGGAATGGCGGTCCGAATCTCGTTTTGGTGCATGGCGTCGGCGCCGCCGCCGATACCTGGGTGCGCAACATCGACGCGCTCGCCGAGCATTGTTCGGTCTATGCGCTGGACCTGATTGGTCACGGTTTTTCCGACGCGATCGACATGGCCGATGCGGTGCCGCAGGAGGTTCAGCTCCAGCACCTGTTCGGCTGGATCGATCAGATCGGACTTGACCACTACACGCTCGCCGGCAGTTCATTCGGTGGCATGATCAGCGCGTTGGCTTATTTTGCGCGCCCCGATCAACTCGACAAGCTCGTCCTGATCGGCGCGCCGGTTTTCGATACCCCGGCGGAGTTGGAACAGGCGGCGCGCGATGCCCAAGCAAATCAATCGCAAGCCCTCGCCGTACCCTCGGCTGCGATGATTCGGCAACGCAACATCGGCTCCAATTTTCTCAAGGACGATTTTTTCGATGAGATTATTCTGAGCCAACTCACGGCGTTCGCCCACCCCGGTCGCCTGCAAGCGTTCGCCGATACCATCGAGGGCGTGGTTCGCACCATCAATGATCCACAGTGGCATGTGCATCATAGGCTCGAGGAGATGACGTGTCCTACCCTGGTCGTTATCGGCCGCCAGGATCCGCGCGCCAAGTGGCAGCGGGCGCTCGAGGGTCAGCAGCGCATGCCGGACTGCCGGGTCGAGATCGTCGAGGATTGCGGTCACAAGCCACAATCGGAATATGCCAATGAATTCAATCAGTTATTGATCGAATTTGTAGCTGGTTGAGAGCCGCTTTCGATCACTGGGCAAAGGGCGTCCATCGTTGCGGTCACCATGAGTTGAATGGATCGTGATAGTAAAAAAACCAGAGTTGGCGGTTCGGTGTGATCCGGGCAATTTAGGGGGTTTTCGGCGCAAACCCGGCAACCAACCGCGCGCTTATTCGGGGCAGTGACCGGTAACCCCGAGGAAAACCCTGAAATTTCATGGAATCGCCCCAATTGTGGTGCTACCCAGGATCCCCCACAGTATTGGTGAACAAACGATTAACGTCGTCGCACCAAAGCAAAACGAATCTGAGGAGATCTGACGTGACCCGAATTGAGTTTAACTGGAATTCAAGCCAAGCCCGTCGCACCGAAGATGTCGAAATCGTCGAGGTCGATGGATACCAGCTAACGACGGGCAGCCGCAGCGCATGCTGGGCGATGCTGGCAAGCTGTGTTGCTGCAGAAATGCAGCCAGTCAAGCCGACGCGGCTCGCGGCATAATTTCCCTTTGATAACCCCGAGGAAAACCCTCCAATTGTGGTGCTACCCAGGATCCCCCACAGTATTGGTGAACAAACGATTAACCTCCTGGCGCCCAATATCTGTCCAGGAATTAGGCCAGGAGTTAGGATTGCGCATCAATTATCCTGCGCGCGGTTGAAAACACCGCATAAGAAGGCGTAGGAGAAGCGGTCTGGTTGACTGCTGTTCGGGCACCAATCCGAACCAAGCTAACGCACAACAAACGCCACTGCGTCGACCGGTTGACCGGTTGATCTGCGCCAGTAACACTGTACAGAGAGAAATCTGGCAGGAGGCGGTTGTGCAGAAATCGGCGCTAGCCCATAAGTTTGACGGGTTTACGTCTGCCTTCAGCGGTGACGCGCTGCATTCGGCGACGCTCCCGGCTTATTACTATTACGATCCGGATGTCTTCGCGGCCGAGCAGGAACAGATCTGGTGTAAGACTTGGCAGTATGTCGGTTACCTCGGCGACTTGGCCGAGCCCGGCGACTACATCACCGGTAATATTCTCGATCAATTAATCTTCGTGATCCGCGCCGCCTCGGGCGAACTTCGTGCTTTTTACAACGTGTGCATGCACCGCGGCCACATCCTGGTCGAGGGCACGGGCAATAAGCGCATCATCACTTGCCCGTTTCATGCCTGGTCCTACGATAGTCACGGCAATCTCAAGGCCGCGGGCAACGCCGAGAACGTTGCCGGATTCAAGCTCGAAGACTTTCACCTGTCGGAAGTTCAAGTCGAGGCGTTCGGACCGATGGTCTACGTCAATTTGGATCCAGCCGCGCCGTCGCTGGCAAGCCAGGCAGGGGGGCTATTGGAGCGGTTCCGCGCGGTTATTCCCGGTTTCGACGAACTCCATTTCGCCCAGCGCACATCGTTTCCGGTCGCGGCAAATTGGAAATTCATCCTCGACGGCATGGAGTGTTATCACTGCCCGGTTATTCATCCGCAGCAAATGGCCGACAGCGATGCCTCGCTCACCACAAGTTGGGAATCCCACGAGGAAGAGTTCTGGCAGGAACACCGTATTATCGGCAATCTCGATCTCATCGAGAACCAAAAGGACAAGCTGCCGTATGACTTTGGCGACGCAGAGATCGTCGATGTCTACATATGGTATTTGTGGCCCAACATGGTGTTCACCGCCGAGCAGGGACCGCCGAATTTCATGATTCTCCATGCGCAGTCGATCTCGCCGGAGACCTGCGAACGCCACGTCATCAATTTATGCCAGCATGAGCAGCCCACAGATTTCGACCGAGCGCAATTCGACAACTACACCGACGTGGTGTTTCCCCAAGACCGCGCGGCGATCGAGCGCCAGGCGCTCGGCGTCAAAGGGCTGGGTTATACCCAGGGCCGCTTGATGGTGGATGCCGATAGCTCGTGGCGCAGCGAACACGGGACCCATCACTTCGAAAACCTGGTGTGGCGGGCTCTCAACGGCGACAATTATGAGGGCGCTTGAGGGCTGCATTTTGGTAGGCCGTATGTGGTAGGTTGCCGCATTCGGGAGGGCGCCATCGGAACGGCGTGAGGGAGACGGTACATGGCTGATTCGCAGCAGGAAAAACGCCAACTTCAATCGTCGGCCGGTGTCGGGCCAGCGGCGGCCGGCGTCAACACGATCAGTATGCCCACCCGCATACGCAATATCCTGCCGCCGGTAATCGCGATGAGTTTGATTCTCCTGTTTTGGGAGAATTTCAACTGGATGTTCGATCAGCCGGATTGGTTGGTGCCACCAATCTCCAAGATTTTCGTAACCGCGTGGGTCGAAGCGGCCGACAGATACATCCCCAACGGCTGGATTACGCTGCAAGAGATTGTTTTTGGGTTCCTCTTCGGCGTCGGCACCGGTTTTTCTCTCGCCGTTATCGTTTTCCATTCTCGTGTCTTGCGCCAGGCGTTGCTGCCGCTCATTCTCGGGTCACAAGCTATTCCGTCACTCGCGATCGCTCCGGTTCTCGTAATTTGGTTCGGCTTCGGCATGGAACCGAAAGTGATCATCACGGCGTTGATCGTGTTCTTTCCGGTTTTCGTCAACACGTTCGCGGGTTTCAGTTCGATCGAGCGGGATTCTGTAAGTTTGATGGATTCGCTCGGCGCCACCCAATGGCAGGTGTTCAGCAAAGTCCGCTTTCCCGGCTCACTGCCCTACATTTTTACGGGTCTCAAAATCGCTGCGACCATCAGTCCCATTGGTGCGATCGTCGGTGAGTGGGTGGGCTCGCATGAGGGTCTGGGGCCGGTGATGATCGCGGCCAATGCGGCGTTCAAAACCCACGTCGTGTTCGGTGCCATCTTCTATCTTGCCATGATGGCAATAACGCTCTTCCTTCTGGTCAACGTGCTGGAACGCTGGTTGATCCCTTGGTATTTCGTGAAGACGGCGAGAGGGGAAAGTGCCGGCGGTGGCGGTATCATCTGAGTCGACCGTTCGAATAACCTCACCGGCTCCGCCGATTGAACGATCGATCGATAGCCTGTCCTGACGACCACCCGGCGAAACACCCAATTGGACGACCCATGATTATTTCGGCCGACTCGCATATCCGCGAACCCCATGACCTGTGGTGGCGCACGATCGGTAACGAATTCGGCGACCGGACGCCGCGTATCGTTGACGAGTACAAGGGAATCAAGGGCTCCTTCTTTTTTACCGGTGGCCACATCTGCAAGGTGATCGGAAGCGACGTGGCGGAGGAGGGGTCCGAAGAAGCCCTCCTGGTGCGTGCCGCCGGCCACGACCCGGCCAAGCGAATCGAGTTCCAGGATCAGGCAGGGGTTGCCGGTGAACTGATTTTTCCAAGCGTCTTCTCGCCCATCATGCAGGCCGGGGTTGGTGACGTCGTGCAAGCCGCGGCGCGGGTCTACAATGATTGGCTGGCCGAGTTCTGTTCGCACGCGCCCGATCGCCTGTTCGGCGTCGCCGCGATCCCGATGTACGACGTCGAATTTTCGATCGCGGAACTGACGCGGGCCCGGAAAATGGGCCTCCACGCCGCGCTCATCAACACGATCGTCCCCGAGGGATGCGTGCCGTATCGGACCCCGCATTACGATCCCTTTTGGGCGCTGGCGCAGGACCTGGATGTTCCGATTATTCTCCATATCGTGACCGGCCGTGTGCTCGATCCGATCGTATATGCGATTACAAAGGAGGAGATGGACGAAGCGTCGCAGGGCATCTATGAAATGTTCAACGAGATTCACGGCGCCATCGCCAACGAGTTCGTCTTCGGACAAATCCTTGATCGCTTTCCCAAGCTCAAGCTGCTCGACGCCGAGTATGAGATCTCCTGGATCCCGCATTTCATGTTCCGACTCGATCAAATGCAGCACGCGTTTACGACGCTACTCACCATGCCGTCACTCAAGCTTCCGGCCAGCGAGTATGTAAAGACGCGAATTTGGCATGGCGTCACCGACGACCTCTACGCGCTGGACGCCATCAAACATGTCGGGGTGGATCAGGTGATGTGGGGATCGGACTTCCCCCATGTGCGGTCCATTCAGTTCGATACCCGAGAGGTCGTGCAATTCATGTTCGGGACTTTGCCCGCCGCCGATCAGGCAAAGCTGGTCGGCGGCAACCTCAGCCGGGTTCTCAGCCTGTGAGACCGCGGCGGTAAATGTCGATCCTCGTGGTCGGCGGACGAGGCTTTGCCTCGCACTCAAATCTGCTCCCTCTCCTCTAAGAGGCCAACCCGAAACTAGTTGAGTGATTTCAGTCGGTTGTGGCTTACTCGGTTGTGTCAAAGCAAACGAGGAGGCACAACATGTGGACCGAAATCACTCGCCCGAATTATGAGCGCCGTGGCGGGCGCTACGCAAGCGACCTGACGGATCGAGAGTGGGCGTTGATCGCGCCGCTCATGCCGCCGCGCAAGAAGATCGGCCGGCCGAGGACGACGGACCTGCGCCATGTCATGGATGCGGTCATGTACATGGCCTCGACGGGCTGCCAGTGGGCGATGTTGCCGAACGACTTCCCTCCGCCTTCCACGGTCCAGCGCTATTTCTACGACTGGCGCTCCAACGGCCTGCTGGAGAGCATCAACCATCACCTGGTCATGGCGGCCCGGGAGCTGGAAGGACGCGAGGCCGGCCCGAGCGCCGGGGTGATCGACAGCCAGAGCGTGAAAACCACGGAAAGCGGTGGTGTTCGGGGCTATGACGCGGGCAAGAAGATCAAGGGCCGCAAGCGTCACATCGTCACCGATACACTCGGCCTGCTGGTCGGCCTGATCGTGCACGCAGCCGATATCCAGGACCGCGACGGCGCGCCCGAGGTCCTCAAATCGATCCGTCATCGCTTCCCCCGGCTGCGTCACCTCTTCGCCGACGCCGCCTACGCGGGACCGAAACTCGAGGGCGCCCTTGAGGACATCGGCCGCTGGAAGCTCGAGATCATCAAGCGCTCAGACACCGCCCAGGGCTTCGAGCTCCTGCCCAGACGATGGGTCGTCGAGAGGACCTTCGCCTGGCTCAACCGATGCCGTCGACTGGCCAAGGATTGGGAGAAATCAATCGCCTCCGCACAGGCATGGATTCTTGTCGCCAACATCCGACTCCTCACAAGGCGGCTCGCAAGGTACTGTTATCAAACATAGAGTTTCGAGTCGGACTCTAAGGGCGAGGGAGCTAATGCACGCGCGGAAAAGTCCTCTACTCTCCCTAAGGATAGAGGAGAGCGGGTATGGGGTTAGTTACCGGCGACCAGTCCGTCGAGGCGCCCGTCTTCGTTCAATAGGCGTAGATCCTCAAAACCGCCGATGTGTTCGCCGTTGATGAAGATCTGGGGCACAGCCTTGACCCGTGGCAGGCGCTTCTTGAACTCCGCGAGGTTCTCAGGGGTCGTGACGACGTCGAGATTGTCATAGGTAAGCCCCTTCGCATCGAGCAGCTGCTTGGCGGCATCGCAGTAGCCGCATTGCGGCGTCGAAAAGATTTCAATCTTCATGCGAATTTTCCGTTCGGCGAGGTCGACGCCGAGCTGTACTCGGCGCCGACCCCATCTTCGAAGTAGGTCTTAATGTTGCACATGCAGCATCGGTTCGATGCCGGCGAATACCGGTTCGAGTTCGACTCCGAGGGCATCACCGAACTTACTCACCGCGATGTAGACGGTGATCGTGAAGACGGCTTCAACAATCTGGGCATCGCTGAAATGTTGATGGAGCCGGTCCCATAGGTCTTTCGACAGATGGTTTGCGTCGACTCCGATCTGCACCGTGAGATCCATGAGCGCCTTCTCGGCATCGGTGAAGTGCGGGCTGCTCTTATAACGATCATCACCGATGTCGTTGATCTTCTCTTCGGCAATGCCCAATCGCTTCGATAGTGTCTCATGCTGGACGACGCAGTATTGGCAATTGTTGCGGTGCGTCGCTTTGAGAATGATTAACTCCTTGGTCACCCAATCAAGTTCACCGTCTTTGAGGATGGCCATGACCAGGTCGGTGAACACCGTGCCGAGTTCGGGGGTGTGACCGAACACCTTGAAGATATTCAGCAACATCTCGAAGCGGTCAGCCGCCTTGTCGTAGAAGATTTTGGTTTCCGGATTGGCTTGCTCAAGTTCAACTAACGAGACGCTCATCATTTCCGCCTTTTGAATGTTCGTTCCAAACACAGCAAAAAAAACTACCCCAACAACGCATCCGCCTGATCAGCAACCGAGCGGAGCAACGGTTCCTCCGGCCGGCTACGCGACAGAACACGAAGTCCGATAAACAGGCTGAGCAGCGCCCGCGCGGTACCTACAGGGTCGACGCGGTCGGCGATCTCTCCAGCTTCTTGACCCGCGCGGATCATCGCACCAAAGAAACGTTCCATCTCGGCCAGACCATTGCCGACGATCTCGGAAATCTCGGGATCATGCGGCGATAGCTCGAGCGCGGTGTTGACCAACAGGCAGCCGTCGCGCGATCCCGCGTCGAAGACTGCACTGATCGCGGCTTCGAAGGCTTGAAGAATTGCTGAACGCGGTGATTGCGTGGCCGCGAGTTCCGCCACCCAGGCTTTGCGGTGGATGTCGTCGTAGTGCCGCAGAGCTTGGAGAAACAGGCTGCGCTTACTACCAAATGTTGCGTAGAGGCTACCGCGATTAATGCCCATCGAATCGACCAGATCCTGCATCGAGGTCGATTCGTAACCGCGCGACCAGAAAATGTTCATCGCGTCGGTTAGCGCCTTATCGCTGTCGAATTGCTTTTCCCAGGGCATTCGGGTTCTCCACCTCCCAAACTAGCGAGTATGGAACGATCGGTCCAGACATTAGCTATCTGGCGCCGGCGAATCTCTCGATCAGCTGTTTTGGTGCCGCGTCGCGCCAGGCTTGTTCAAAAAGACGTCGAACCGATGCGCCACCTGCGTTGGTCAGGCGAATTTGCACCCAAGGGCCGTTCTTGTAGTGGTCCGAGACGAAGAACACCGCAGGATCTGTCTCCACCAGCATCTCGCGTTCGTCGAGATTCACTTTCACGATGATCGATTGATTGTCGTGGTGGACGCGTAGCAGCAATTTTCCGCGTATGCGGAAAGCCGGCGTGCCATAGGACGTGCCTTCTTCGACGCCGGGAAACGCCAGGGCAATCTGGCGAACGGTTTGCAGATCGAGCGCCATCGCCGAGTGGTTGACTCGGCTCAGTTGACGCGCCGGCTACTCCGCTGCTTGAGCCTGTGCCGCCACCGGCACGCCCATCAACTCGCAATAATGCTTCCAGAAGCCGCGCACCGCGACTTCCGTAATCACGGTTGTTTGGTTCTCAATCGGGCCGGTGCCGCCATAGGCGATGGTCGAGTGACCTTCTGGGTTGTGGCCGACGGCCCGTTGAACGAGGTGGGGCGCTTCGCCATCCTCCATCGATACCACACCGGCGGGGCCGGCCAGGTTGTTTTGCATGATCCTTCGACGCAGGGCTACCTCATCGTCGTCGGCGTAGCCAAACACGGTCCAGAACAGTTCGAATTCGTTCGGTTTGCGGGGCCGGACCTGGCGCGTGGCGATGGTATTGGCAAACTGCTGGAATACGCTGCCGGGGAACATCGACAGGAACTGCGAGGAGATGTTGTCGCCCCATTCAGGGACGTAGTCGACGATGCAGGTATCGTTTAAGGCGAGATCGTCATTGTAGGACTGCACGCCATCGTAGCCGTCTTTGGCGTCTTCCTCGGTATCGGTGTCGATATAGCCGTAGTGGATCTCATGCCGCTTTAACCGGTCGAGTTTCGAGCCACCGGTTTGAGTATTGCGCCATAGCCCGAAGGTGACCGGCATCTGGTGCAGCAAACCGGCGTGGTTGGCATCCTTGAGATTCTCGAGATAGAGCTTCCAATTGGCGGGAATGCGTTGGCGCATGTAGCCCAGGATCTTGATTGGCTTGTGAAACATGCGATCAAGGAACTCGACGCCGTCAGGCCCGAGATAGGTCTGAATGTCTTCGGCACCCTCGTTGAAGGTGACAAACACCGCGCCCTGATAGCACTCGACACGCAGCAAGCGCAGTCCATGCTCGGCCATGGTGAAGTCTTCGGGCATGCCGCCCTTGCCCTTGAGGCCGCGCAGGAAAGGGACGCCGATCAGGTTGCCTTGGAGATCGTAACACCAGTGATGATAGATGCACGTAAAATCCTTGGTGGTCCCGAGTTGGTCGCGGACCAACAATGTGCCGCGATGAGCGCAACGGTTGACGAACGCGTTGACCGCGCCATCGTCGCCTCGGACTGCCACCACGGGCGCGTCGCCAACAAAGGACGTGCGGTAGTCACCCGGGTTGGGGATCTCGGCTTCGAGCGCCACATTGGTCCACACCGGACCGCGGAAAATGTGCTCTTGCTCTTCGGCGTAGATTTCAGGATCGGAGAAAACGCCATACGGGACGCGGCTGTAATCGGTCGCCGGCCACGTTAGACCATGCCAGGTGGTTTGCATTACAAGCCCTTCAATCGATTTGTCAGCCCATGTGTCAGCGTTGCCCAAACTACTGCGCTTTCGCACCAGGGTCCATCCGTTGCCGGTTGAGCACACGTTTCGCTCCGAACGGAGTTGACGTGCACGTTAGCGTCGCGGAGACTCGCGGTATCGCCACGAGGCGAATACACGCAGGGAGGAACAGCATGCTACGCAGTATCTTACGGCACCTATCCATCGGTATGGCCGTTGCCGCGGGCTTCGGCCTGATTGCAACCGGTGCATGGGCGCAATCGTGCGCCGGCAAACCGGAAACCAACAAGATCGTATTGATGGCCGATTGGCTTCCGGTGACGGTTTCGCAAGGACCCTTCTGGGAAGCCAAGATCAATGGCTACTACGCCGACGAAGGGCTCGATGTAACAATCATCGCACCGGCCAACCCGGCCGACCCGATCAAGCTGGTGGCGCGTGAGCGGGTCAATTTCAGCCTCACCTATGTTCCCGAGGTGATGATCTCGCGTGACACCGGTATCCCCGTTATCGCCATCGCGACGACGTTGCGCCACCTGGTGTCGGGATTCATTTCCCTCGAAGAGAATAAAATTGGCCATCCGCGTGACCTCAAGGGCAAGATTGTTGGCACCGGTCCGAAACTCGATGCCCAAGCGTTCCTCGATACGCTGCTCGAGACCGGCGGTATCACCCGCAAGGATGTCAAGGTGGTCGATCCCGGATTTGCGCACATTCCGTTGACGCTCGAGGGGAAAGTCCACGTTGCCCATGCGCTTAGTTACTTTGAGCAGGCAATCGCCGACATGATCTTGAAGAAAAACAACAAGCCGCCGGTTCGGTTCATGCCTTACACCGATTTCGGGGTGCCGCAGTTCTACTATCAGTTGATCGTCGCCAGTGAGGTTTGGACCAAACGTAACCCCAATGCCACGTGTGCGTTCCTCAAGGCATCGATGAAGGGCCACACCGATTGGCGTAATGGCGGCAAGAACTCGCTCGCTTATGTCGTCAAGGCCAACGATATTTTCACCGAGGCCGAGCACAAAGTGAGCTACGACCTGTCCTATAAGGATTGGGTTGGACCCAACGGCGAGCTGTTCGTCCAGGAAGTTGGGCCCTGGAAGACGGCGCAGGAGTGGGCGATGAAGCACAAGCTCATCACAGTCGGTAGCGATCCGAACACGTACTTCACAAACGCATACTTGCCAAAGTAGGTGAATCAAGACCGGCCGGGGCGGCGCAGCTGCCCGCCTTCGCCGGCCTCTGAACAATAGGGAGGAAAGTATGTTTGCCATTAGATCTGTAATGAAAATCAGCGTCCTGGCGATCGCCGCGCTCATCTTGCTGGGGCAAGGCGCGTGGGCGGCAGGCTGTGACAAAGCAGCCGAAGTCTCGAATATTACGATCATGGGTGATTGGCTCCCTTGGTCCTCGCAGGGCCCGGTTATGGCGGCTCAGGAAAAGGGCTACTACAAGGCCGAGGGGCTGACGGTTAAGCTGATCTCACCGCCCAACCCAGCCGATCCGATCAAACTGGTGGCGCGCCAAAAGGTCGAGTTTTCGATGACCTATCCGCCTGACATTATCCAGGCGCGCGAGACCGGTATTCCCGTGCAATCAGTGGCGGCGATTCTGCGCTCATTCCCGTGGGGGCTTGTCGTCACACCGGATATCAAATCACCAGCCGACTTAAAGGGAAAAACCATCGGCGCGAGCTCGACTCAAACCGGCCGCTTCTTCCTTGAGACCATGATCAAATCGGCAGGTCTGGATCCCAAGAAAGACGTCAATATCATTGCGCAGGGTTACGGCGGCGTGCAGCTGTTTGCATCCGGCAAAATCCAGGGCACCACGGGCCTCGGTTACGGTGAACTCGTAACGGTCAAGAATGCGCGTAAGAAAGCCGGCAAGTCACCGCCTGGCTGGTTGGACTTTTCTGATTACGGCGTCCCGCCTTTCTACTTCATGGTCATTGCCGGCAATGAGGACTGGATGCGTAATAATCCGGGTGCCACCTGCCGCTTCCTAAAAGCAACGGCCAGGGGCTGGGAGGAGTTCAAAAACAATCCGGACCCCTACAATCAGATGTTCGCAAAGCAAAACGAAGTGTTCCCGCTGGCCGAGCATGTTGGCTTCACCGAGCGGACCATCAGCGAGTGGAAAGACGCCGACGGCACCATGTTTAAGCAGCGGGCTGCAAACTGGGCCTATACGCAGGCGTGGATGCTTGAGGTTGGCTTGATTTCGGTCGGCTCAGCGCCGGATTCGTTCTTCACCAACGCCTATTTGCCGTAACCGCTAGACGGTAGAGAAACACGGCCGTGCCGAGGGGCACGGCCTTTTCTTTGGGCATCGTCATCGTGGATGAACGCGCCCGCAAATGAATCGGAGGGGGCCATGCTGGGCATCCAGGAGGTCGATCATATCGGCATTCGCATCGCTGAGCGTGAACGCTCGGTTGCCTTTTACGAAAGCCTAGGTTTTAAGATCGTGTCTGATGCCGGTTTCGATAGCGGCCGTCCGATCATCATGCGCCACCCCGGCGGCGTCGTTCTCAATCTTCTGGGCCCCAGCACGATCGACGCCGGCGTCAACATCCTGATGGACGTTGACGACAAGCACCCGGGCTACACCCATATGGCCTTGCGGGTGGAGTCGCTGGATGACGCGCGCGCGCTGTTTAGACGCGAAGGCATCGCGATCACCGATCAATTTGATTTCGGCGGGATCTCGGCAGTTTTTGTCAGAGATCCCGATCGCAATGTCATCGAATTCGATGAGCACACCGATAGCGCTGGTGATCCATGGGTCGACCACGCCCACGATGCCGGATAGACGAGCCGCTATTGCTTTAGAAACGCACCGACCGTTGCGACGAATTTCTCAGCGTGCTCGATGTGCGGTAGGTGGCCGCATTCGTCGAACCCGACCAATTCGCAGTTTGCGATGCGGGTATGGTTGGTCTTGAGCATATCCAGATTGGCGCGCGGATCGTTGCTGCCGCACAACATCAACGTGGCGACCTTGATCTCCTCAGGTCGCATTCGCACACCGTCGGAATCGGCGGTCGCAATCATGCCCTCGCCAATGCGGCGATAGGCGTCGATCGCGCCGGGCCGCGCGTAAATCGACATTTGCATCAGGGCAATATCCGCGGGTGACTTATCCCGGTCGAAACAAATGTTGGCCATGCGGTTGCGGCACGATTCCCAGGTTGCCTCCTGCATCGCCTTGGTGCCATTGGCCATTGCCGCTTTGACCACCTCGGGATCGATCGCGCCCGAGTCCGACACCGGCGTATCGATGCCAACCAGTACGAGTTTCTCGATTTGTTCGGGCCGGGCGCGGTAGAGCAGTGCGACCAGAATACCGCCGAGCGAGCTGCCGGCGACGCTACAGCGTTCAATGCCGACGGCATCCATGAAGCGGCCGACGTAGTCGACGAGGTGCTGCTGCGGGGCGACACCATCGGCGAAGTCGATCCAATCGGTGTAGCCGTGGCCGAGGAGATCCGGCGCGAACACTTCGAAGTCTTCCGCGAAGCTATCAATGGTGTAGGACCAGGCGTCGGCGCACATGCCGAAACCGTGCACCAGGAGCAAGCGGCGCGGGCCGCTGCCAGCGTGGTAGTAGCGAACGTTGGCGCCGTCGACGTCGACAAACGAGACTTCCATCAGCTTCTCCTTGGCACCCGTGTTCGTTGACCGCTATCGCCGGTATGCCCAGTATGGGTGGGATGACCCTGAGACCTCAAGTGCGGACACCACCGCTCGGATTCAGCGCCAACCCTGAGCGCTCGGCGACCCTGCCGTCACATTATTACGATGATCCACTGGTCTTCGTCCGGGAGTGCGACGAAATATTCTTCAAGAGCTGGCAGTTCGTTGGCTTCGCACATGATCTGAAGGCGGCCGGCGATTACCTCACCGCGGAAATCGTCGACCAGAAGGTATTTGTCGTTCGCACGAAAAGCGGCAGGCTGAGGGCGTTCTATAACGTCTGTATGCACCGCGGCCACGTGCTGCTCGAGGGGGTCGGCAATGTCCGCGCGATCACCTGTCCGTTCCACGCCTGGACGTATGATTACGAGGGTAACCTCAAGGCTGCCGGCAACGCCGAAAATGTCGCGGGTTTCGATCACAATGACTTCGGCCTCAGCGAAGTTCTGGTCGAGGAATTCGCCCGCATGGTTTTCGTCAACTTCGACGCGGGCGCGGTGCCGCTCAATGAACAAGCAGCCGAGCTCGCAGCCGATATCAGGGCCAGCGTGCCCGGTTTCGATGCGCTTAAGTTCGTGCGTCGCGACCCCTTCGATATCCATGCCAATTGGAAGTTCGTGTTCGACGGGCTCGAGTGTTACCACTGCCCGCACATCCATCCCGACCTGATGGGTCGGGACGATTCACCCTTCGAGATGTCGTTCGAAGCGACCGAGCGCGAGATCTGGGCCAAGCACTTCAACCGCAGCAATACCGATGTGGTGGAAGGCGATCCCGACAAACTGCCGTGGGACTACTCCGGCGCTGATGCCATTCGCGATACCCACATCTGGTATCTGTGGCCCAACCTGATGATGGCGGCGCATCCCGGCGCGAGTAACTTCAAAGCCCGCCACGTGATGCCGCATGCCGCCAACTTCTCGAAACAGCACATTCACCACCTCGCGATCAACGACCCGCCGACCGATGCTGACATTGCCAATTTCGACTACATTCGCGACGTGCTTGATCCACAAGACATCTATGCGATGGAGCAGCAGCAGATGGGCGTACGCTCGCGCGGCTACTCGCGCGGCCGATTGATGGTCGATGCCGAGCGGTCCTGGCGTAGCGAGCACGGCACCCACCATTTCGACAACATGGTGTGGCGGGCGTTGAACGGAGAGAACTACCAGGATTAGGGTCGCGGCGCGCAACCTTTCCGCGCGGGCCGTACGCTTGCACGTGAGCTTCACGAAAACGCAACACCAAACGGCGCCGCGTTGACCAAGGTGTCCCGCATAGTCAGAATCGTTTGAGACTCATAGCTGGATTGGAGAGTGTCGTGATGTCGTCGAACCTGGCCGAGCTGCAGCCTCATCCGTCACTTAAGTTCGCCGCCGACGGCAAGCATTCCGCGACCCTTCCGGCCATTCTCTACTATGACCCCGATGTAGCGGAGCGCGAAAAGCAGGAGATCTTTTTCAAGACCTGGCAATTCGCGGGGTTTATCGCTGACGTCGGGCAGCCCGGAGACTATCTAACTTACGACCTGCTCGATCAGAAGATATTGGTCAGCCGCGGCAAAGACGGCCAACTGCGCGCCTTCTACAACGTGTGTATGCACCGCGGCCACATCCTGGCCGAGGGTCAGGGCAACAAAAGCATCTTCACCTGTCCCTTTCACGCCTGGTCGTACGACACCACCGGGGCCCTGAAGGCCGCGGGCAACGCCGAGAACGTTGCCGGGTTCCGCCTCGAAGATTTCACCATGAGTGAGATTCGTTGCGAGGTGTGGGCCAACATGATCTTCGTCAATCTCGACGATAACGCGCAGTCGATGGAGAGTTTGTACGGCGCGCTCGAGCGTGAGATCCGTGCGGCCGTCCCGAGTTTCGACGCGCTCACCTTCGCGCGGCGCGATACCTACGACATCGCCTGCAACTGGAAGATCATCTTCGACGGGCTCGAGTGCTACCACTGTCCGGTGATCCATCCCCAGGCGATGGGCAACGAGGACTCGTTCATGACCGAGACCTTCGATTCCTACGAATATGACTGGTACTCCACCCATATCGTGCGGGCCGATATGGATATCATCGAGAACCGTCCGGAACTATTGCCCTATCCGATCACCCCCGGCGACGACGTGATCGATGATTTCATTTGGTATATGTGGCCGAATTACATCTTCCTCGCGCATCCGGGCTCGTCCAACTTCCATGTAACCCATGCGCTGCCCAGTGGGCTGGAAACGGTCCACCGCACCGTCGACCACTTCTTCCTCAACGCCCCGCCCGATGAGGTCAACATCGGCCAGATGAACACCCATCGCGACGTTATCGTGCCGCAGGACCGCAGCGCCATGGAGGGCCAGCAACTCGGCCTGCGCTCACGCGGCTTCGTGCAGGGGCGGCTGATGGTCGACGCCGAGCAATCGTGGAAAAGCGAGCACGGCGTCCATCATTTCAACAAACTGGTGTGGGAAACGCTTTTCGGCGCCAGTTATCCGTAGACGAAGGATCGAACCCTCACCCTAACCCTCTCCCAAATCCTTGGGAGAGGGAACTTGGTGGAACCAGTGCGGTACATTCGAGTGAGGCAGGGGTGTAGCGACAATAAATACCCTCTCCCCGGTGGGGGAGAGGGTGAGGGCGGTTTTGTATCTATTTTTCGTGTGCTTCGCTGCAATCACATCCGTCCAGACACCTCGACATAATCCTCGGCCAATTGATCCAGCAACGGGGTTAACTTCGCGACACTGCTGCAGGTCGCCATGAGGACGACCTGATCGACCCCGGCATCGCGATAATGCGCCAGCGTATCGGTATCGATCGGTCGGGTATACGGGCAGATGCTGATTTCGATATCGTCGATTGAGCGTCCGCGCTGTTCCAACAGTGGTTTGAGACGATCGATGTCGGCGGCGGCTTGCGCCGGCGTGCGGTTGAAGCCGAACCAGCCCTGGCCGAGGTTCGCAGCCCGTTTCAACGCGGCGTCACTCTCACCGCCGATGTGAATCGGGGGATGCGGCTGTTGAATGGGGTGCGGATACTGGCGGCAGGCGGGGAGCTGGTAGAACTCGCCGGAATACTCGGCGATCGGATCGCACCACAACCGACGCATCACCTCGAGATACTCATTGGCCCGAGCACCGCGCCGCGCAAATGGCACCCCGAGCGCGTCGAACTCTTCCTTCAGCCAGCCGACGCCGACACCGAAATCCACCCGGCCGGCCGACAGATAGTCGAGCGTCGCCACTTCCTTGGCGGTGTAAACCGGGTTGCGTTGCGGCACCAGGCAGATCCCGGTGCCGAGCCGAATGCGGTCGGTGGCGGCGGCGAGGTAGCCAAGGGTGGTGAATGGCTCGAGCATCCCGCTGTCGCGTGGGATCGGCAAACGCGCGTCTGTCGCGTAGGGGTAGGGGGACTCATAGTTGTCGAACAGCACCACGTGTTCGCCGAGCCACAGCGAATGAAACCCGCGCTCCTCGGCGCGCTGGCCAAGTGCAATGACGTAGTCCGGCGTGTGGTAGGGATTGATCAGTGGCGCGAACAGTCCGATCCGCAAAACAACCTCCGTTAGGATCGACAGTATGGGCAGTGCGGGGGAAATTTCGCATGCCGGCCTTGCTCTCGCCTAACATTCGCCGGATTTCGAACCGACGATGTGGTCCACCCTAAGTCGTGGTAGCAGAGGCGTCCATGCGCTCAGTCAGGAAGTTGATCGCTGTTTTGACTCTCATGGCATTGGCGACCCCGACGCTCGCCTTCGAATGGAAGCTCGCCGAAAACGATGGCCGCGATCCCATTGGTTCCTGTCTCGCAAGCGGCGACATGAGGGGCTGCATCGCCGAAGCCTGGGCAGCTTATGTCGCTCAGCGCGAGCCGATCCTCGACGAGCGCGATTGGCGGACGAGGCCCAAGTCCCAGGAGCTCATCGAACGTAAGTTCTACCGAATCGACGTCTACCGGTTGACAATCGAAGATATCCCGGTGGACCGTCGGTCGCCGGAGGACTGGACGTGGCCGGCAGTGTCGACACTGAATCGGTTCGACGTTCCATCCTGGCGATATGGCCGGGTGACCCTTCGCCCCGGCGACATCGCGATCGACGTTTATTTCGAGTTTTGTCATCCGAGCTATCAGTGCCTGAACCTGATCGATCACGCGGTCCGCACGCGAGACTTCCTGCACATGCCGCTTGAGCGGCTGCGGAAGGGTTGCTCGCCGCGCCTCCGAGGCGAGGCGTGTTACGAACCGTGGCAGCGGCAGAGCATCCCATCAACGCTGCTCAAAGACATCCACGACGCTTGCTATCGAACCGGCTGCGGAATCCTAACCTTCAGCCGCGGCCGCGGCTTCCCGACCGACCAAATGTCGGGGACCTTCATGCTTCGGCAGACAAGAGGGCGTCCGGGATGGGAGCTGATCGATGTCGACGCCCCGCAAATTGGCGGTAGTATGCCGGATTATCCCAGCGTCTTGAGCGTACTACGGTTCCCGGGGCGTTGGCCCAAGTTCGAAGTCCCCTGGGAATATTCGCTCGGCGAAGTGCTGTTGCGTGGCGACCACCGCTTTGTTTACAGCGCGATAGCCGACTGCGGACCGCACAGTCATGGCGAAGCCGTCGCCGGCTATGGCCATGAGGGGTTCGGCGGATACTTTGGCCTGGTCGGTCGCCATGAGGGGCCCGCGACGTGCGATAGCGGCATCGAATATCGGATCGAGCTAGCTGCCGGTCGGTTCCACTACGAGGACGACGATTTTAGGGGTAGAGCGCGCCTCGAAATACAGGTCGGCGAGGATGTTCGCTGTAAGGAGTGGGTTACGCTCGAGTTTTCGTTGATCAGGAACCCGGTTCGCTGGCGGGCGGCGTTCACAAATCCCTGCAACGGCAAGCGCGAGTGGGTGGATTTGTACATCCAATCCAAACACGAGTTCCTTTTCAAGGATTAGCGTTAACTTCCGCGGAAGCGGAAATACTCAGCTCGCCTCCGCTCGCCGGCGAAGTTTGCGCTTTTCGGTTTGAGTTTATCGATCCGGACGTCGGCGATCTCGTCGAGAAGCCGGCGGCGCTGGACGGGGTCGGCAGCCAATGTCTGAACCGCTTCGAAAGACTTTGGCCCGAACCGGCCGTCAACGACCAAATCGGATGAGGTTAGGTTGTTAACTGCCTGCTGTACGATTTCGACACCGCCGTCGCGTTTCTTACCAGCGCCACCGCGACGAAACACGACGTCGGCAATCGAGGCGGCGACTTCGTCGTCGCCGATGCGATCCAGGACGTTGTCACCGAGTTCCCTTTGGAACCCGCTATGGTCTCGGCTTCTGAACCACGTCCAATAAAACGCAACACGCTCGCCGGCGGTTAGGTCGCGAGGATGGGTTCGTTCGGGGAGTCCGACTTCTTTTACGACCTGCGAAAGTTCCAGAACCCGCGCTGGACTGAGCCCCGCAACCACAGCTGCATCGTGCGTGTCGGCTTTGATGCCGCCTTCGGCCGCGAAGATCTCCATGAAGGCGCGTCGTTGGCCGGACCCGAGGCCCGTCCGATCGACCGCGTCGTGCATGGCTTGCCAATCATCTTTCGTGATCTCATCGTCTGCACGGTACGCTGGGATTGGAAGTTGCCGCGCACGTTGCTCGGGGCTTGGCTCGGCCTGCGCCACGTTCAGACGCCCCTCGGTGGGCCCATCGGGCATCATCCGCCCGTCGATATCCAGGCCATTTGTTGCCTGGAACATTCGAACGCCGCGAAACAAGTTGTCGTCGGTTATCGGGTAAAAATTGTCTTCGGGGTACAGTCCGACGTGGTTAAGGGTGTGCTTTACGTTCACCAAGTCGTCAGGATCGGCACTTGTATCGGAGGAGAGCGGTCGGTTCAGTCGAAGTAAATCTATAGTCATGATTGGATAATATATTATCCTAATGTAGCGATAAAGTAAATTATTATCCAGGTAGAAGTTTATTCCTTGTCGGGAAGTAAGGATCGATTAAAATGTAAGAATGCCCGAAGCTAAAATAACGTCCAAGGGACAGGTGACAATCCCGAAAGAAATCCGAGAGACGCTCCAAGTTGATACGGGTGATCGGGTTCAATTCCTCATTCGCGAGGATGGTGTCGTTGAACTGCACCCGCAATTGGTCGCTCTGGAAGACCTTTACGGCTTGATCGAATATAGAGGCGAGCCCGCGACCGTCGAAGAAATGAACCGCGGGATCGTGACAAGCGTGCGGGAGTCCTACGCGAAATCGGCCGGCAAATGATCGCCTTTGATACCAACGTCGTTCTACGCTATTTGCTTCGCGACGACCGGGTTCAGGCGGCAAAGGTAAAAGCGCTGGTTGATGGCCTCGCCGATGACGAGCGGGTCTATGTCTCGGACATCGTTTTATGCGAAGCCGTAGGGGTCCTTCAAAGCGTTTATGGGTCGGAGCACGATAGCATTAGCGCCGTACTACGACAGCTCGCGGCTACACGCCAATTGGCCTTCGCCTCCAGCGATGGTCTGCTGCGCGCGACCCAGGCTTTCGCCGACGGCCCTGGCGACTTTGCAGACTACCTTATCCGAGAACATGCTAGGCAAACCGGATGCCTTTCAGTCCTCACCTTCGACAAAGCCGTCCTTAGCGAAGAAATGTTTGTATCGCCCTAACCGCACGTGGCGCCTCGGTGCCGCTCTAGGAAATCGACCACCGCCGTGATGAACTCTTGGGGGTATTCGAGTTCGGGCATGTGGTTGCAGTCCTCGAACGTCACTTTCTCGACGTCGGGAAAGCGCGCGTAGTTCTTTTCGATAATGTCGATCGGTGCCCGGACGTCCTGGCGGCCGGAGAGGATCAGTACCGGTACCGGGATATCCTCGGCTCGGATCTTCACCCGATCGTCGCCGGCAAACTCGATGATGCCCTCGCCAATTCTCGTATAGGCCTCGAGCCGGTCGGGCAGGGCGTAGGCGGTGGTGTGTACCAGCGCAATATCGGGCGGCGACGCCTCGCGATGGAAGCAAATGTTGGCGAGGCGGTTGATGCAGGACTCGCAACTGACGTCGCGCATCGCTTTGCCGCCGTTGGCCATGGCCGCCCGAATGGTGTCGGGATTGGGCGTACCCAAGTCGGAAACCACGGTTGCGCTGCCCACCAGCACCATGTGTGTGATCTGCTGCGGCCGGGCGTTGTGAAGCAGGCAGGACAGTACGCTGCCGAGCGAGCTGCCGGCGAGGGCGCATTTGTCGATCCCCACGACATCCATGAACCCGCCGAGGTAGCGAATCAGGTGGGCTTGCGGCGGCTTGCCACTGAAATCGACCCAATCGCTCAACCCATGGCCCAACAGATCGGGCGCATAAACGGCGTAGCGCTCGGCCAAGGCGTCAATCGTGCGTGCCCAGGTATCGGCGCTGGCACCGAAGCCGTGGATTAGCAGGAGCGGCTCACCCTCCCCCTCGTGGTAGTAGCGAATTTGGGCGCCGTCGACATCGGCAAACGAGACTTTCATCAGCCGCTGCGCGCTACTTGGAAAGGAACGCGTTGACGGTGTCGATGAACTTCTGAGGATGTTCCACTTCCGGCAAATGACCGCATTCGTCGAAGATCTCGACCTCAGAACCGACGATACGATCGTGGTTGCTGATAACGACATCCGAGGGCACGCGAATATCGTCGCGGCCACAGATGAACAGTGTCGGCACCTTGATGTTTTCCGGCCGGATCCGGGTGGCATCGTCGTCGGCGTGCTCGATAATGCTTTCGCCGATCGCCAGGTAGGACGACAGGCGATCGTCCTGGGCATAGATCGTGACCTGGATCAGCGCGATATCGGCCGGTGACTTCGCCGGATCGTGGCAAATGTTCGCCATGCGATCGATGCACGATTGCCAGGTAACGTTGCTCATCGCTTTCGAGCCGTTGGCCATCGAGGCGCGCACGGTGTCCGCGCCTAGGGTACCGGCATCGGTCACCGGAGTATGAATACCATCGAGGATCAAATGCGTAACTTGCTCGGGACGCTCGAAATAGATCAGCGGCGCCAACACGCCACCCAGCGAACTTCCGGCGACCGCACAGCGCTTAATGCCGACCAGGTCCATGAACTTCACGAGATGACGCGCCATGAACAGCGGTGCGCCAACCGGGCCGGGGTCATTGAAATCTGTAAATCCGTGACCCAGGATGTCCGGCGCGATGACCGTATACCGCTCGGCGAAAGGATCGATGACCCGCGCCCACGCGTCGGCGCTAATGCCGTAACCGTGGATAAGCAACAACGTCTCGTCGCCGCTGCCTTCGTGGATATAACGCGTTCGAATGCCGTCAACGTCGACGAATGAAACCTGCACGACAACCCCCTAAAGATAGATACCCCGCTTCGCAGCGCTACCACGCCCGCGAGCGGCGACAGATTACCGTTGACGGCGCGCCAAGACTAGGGACGCCGAGCGACCCAGATTTGCTCGGCGCCGTGTCCCGGCGGTGCGCCATCAAAGTCCGAGAACTGTGCCTCAATTTCAAAGCCGCACTGCTGGATCAGGTCGCGCATTTCACCCGCGCGAATCCAGGCTAGCGACCACGAGGTTTGTTCGGCATCGACGATTTCACCATCTTTGTTGACCTGTTCGATGCGTATCGTTTCGGTCAAGACCTGATCCGATCGATTCATCGTGCCGGCAAGGAAGCGTCGTCGAATGCGATGTCCCGAGGCGGGATCTTCAAACATCTCAATTGCTCGCGAGGGATCCGCACCGGTGCAATAAGGCGCCTCCAAGTCAAGCTGCGTTAGGACCAAACCGCCGCCTGGCACCAGGTGGGCGTGAATGTTTCTAAGGGCGGCTTCCTGTTCGTTGCGGGTGAGTAAGTGCTGGAACGAACTGCCCGGCATAATCACCGTCGCGAAGGTTTGCGCCAGCTTCAGATTGACCATGTCGCCGCGCACAAAGCTGATGCGGGCGACGACGTTAGCGGCATAGTGCCCACGTTTGTATTCAGCCAGCTCGAGCATCGCCGCCGAGATATCAACCGCAACTATGCGATATCCTGCGGCCGCGACGGGCCACGAGATGAGCCCGGTGCCGGCTCCCAGTTCGAGCACGGGCGCGCCGAATTTATTGGCGTAGCTGATGAAGAAATCCGCAGCGGCGGCGGCGGCTTCGCCGTAAATCAGATCGTAAGATCGCGCCCCCAAACCGCCGCCGTCATAATAGGCGCTGGCCTTTCTAAGCCGTTGCCGGCTGTCGCGCGACAGCCTGGTTTTTTTCATGGCCGAGCCGTGGTGGTTGGTTTTGGTATTGGCGTGGCCCGATGCTAACCTCTCTCGAAAGGGGTGGCGATTCTGGCAACTCTATCGGGAGGACATCATGGCCTTGTCTGAGAACCTCAACGATTCGCTTGGGCGCGATGTCGCCGCCACGCGCGGGCCGGTTAGCGAAGCGCGCCATGCGCCCGGTCATATCTATACCTCGCCGGAAATCTACCAGCGCGAGAAAGACTCATTCTTCATGCAGGATTGGCTGTGCGTGGGCCGTAGCGAAGACCTCGCGAACATCGGCGATTATTTCACGCTGCGCGCGATGGGAGAGCCGTTAATCGTCGCGCGCGACCAGGCAGGCAAGCTCAACGCATTTGCCAATGTGTGCGCCCACCGTGGCGTCGAAGTCGCGACCGGTGAAGGCAATACGCAGGAGTTCAGCTGCCCCTATCACGGCTGGCTCTACGATTTGACCGGTAAGTTGGTGGGGGCTCCCTACATGAAGGAGGCTGAGGGCTTTGACCCCGCAAAATGCCGCTTAAAGCCGTTGGCCCTAGCGGAGTGGGGGGGCTGGGTGTTCGTTAGTTTTAATGCCGCACCGAAGCCATTTGCCGACGTCATCGCACCGTTCGAGGCGGCCTTTGCACCCATCCGCCAGGCCGACCTGCGGGTGGCCTATCGCTTCGATGTCGAGCTCGAGTGCAATTGGAAGTTCATCTACGAGAACCTCCTCGATACCTATCACGTCGGCGTGCTGCACTCTTCGACGATCGGCGCGTTTTACGAAACGACCGAGAACGAGAACCACTATGGACCGAGCGGCGCGTTCACCGCTGAGTACAAAACCAAAACCCAGGCACCTGACGGCATCCCCTTATTCGGTATGATCCCTTGGCTCGCCGAGCGCGGCGATAACTTCGCTATGAACGGCTATTTACCGCCCAACATGTCGCTGTTTATCCGCTGCGACAACGTCAACAACTACACGACCTGGCCACTGGGACCGGATAAATGCCTGATCCGCTGCTATCATCTGATCGCGCCTGACTTCTTCGATGATCCCGACTACGAGTCAAAGATTCAAATCTATCGCGACTACCAACAGTCTGTGCTCGAAGAAGATCGCAGTATGCTGGCGTCGATGCAGCGGGCGATGACCTCGCGAGCGTACGTGCCCGGACGTATGTCTAAACTCGAAAGCGGTATCCACCACGTCATCAACAATCATCTCGATCGTGTGGTCGGTCGAACTCCCTAGCGGCGAACGAGTCGGGCATCAGATCGCTTGGGCGGATCTCGTGGGCGGTCGATCGGTCGTTGCGTGTTCGGTAACCTTGTCGAAGCCGCCGAATAAGTAGCGAACATCGATAAAACCGGCTTTGCGCAATCGACGCATGGCTTTCAGGGCCAGGCTTTCGTTCTCGGCCGCGACCACGAATGGCGCCCGCGATCGATCTCGGTTGGCCGCGATCCACTGGTCCAGATTGGTTTCCGCCAAGGTTTCTACATCGACTTCCGATGTCGGCAGCGATACCGACTGAGAGTTTAGAATGAGGAGCGACATCGCCTCGCCGGCGCGATGAATTTCAACGACATCCTCATACTCGATACCGTATCGCCGGCGCGCCCGCGTTATGATGCGCGGAATGAACGCCAATACCGCGATCAGACCGATCGCGAGCATCGCGTTGACAATAAGGTCTTCCGTGTTTGATGTGGCTTCGCGCCCGGTGTAGCCGAGCCAGGTGAAAGCGAATGACGCGGGGATCAAGCAAATCGCTGTCGGAACCGCGAACTCGCGGAACCTTAGCCGTGTCGCACCCAACGCATAGCTGACCGAGGCGTAATGAAAGATCGGCACCAGCCGCACGAAGGTGACAAAGCGCCAGCCCTCGTTTTCAGCCCCATCGAGAATCTGCTTAAAACGCCCTCCAATTCGCCGCTGGACAAAATCGCGGGCCAGGTAGCGTCCGACATAGAAATTCACGACCCCGCCAATGAAAAGCGCGACGCAGTTGAGGGCGGTACCCCAAACCGGTCCAAATAAGGCGCCGCCAGCCAAGTTGAGAACCGTCGCTGAGCCGAGCAGCATCATCGACAGGACGTAAACGATGAAAAATACGACCGGCGCCCATAACCCGAGCGCTCTGACCTCACTTTCGATGCGTTCGGGATTGATCTCGTCGATATTGATGATCACGAGGGCGACGGCGGCAACGAGGATGATTGCCAGAACCGGTTTCACCCAGCGGCCGGCTTTCACTGAGCATCGCCTCGCTGTCGGTTAATCGGATACGCTCCAGCCGGCCCTATGAGCGGCTGCACCAGCATGCGATCGAGGCGGAGGTCGGATGGATCGCGAAATTGTTCGATGCCGATGGTCATGGCAGCATGACCGGCCTCGGGCTGAGCGCGGTAAGTTCCAAAAAGGCGATCCCACCACGGGAGGTTGAACCCGAAATTGCTGTTGGTTTCATGGACCGCGATCGAGTGATGCACGCGGTGCATGTCGGGTGTAACCACCAGCCAGCGCAACCAGCGATCGAGTGCGCCCGCCAGCTTCAGGTTGGCGTGATTGAACAGCGAGGTCGCATTAAGCAGAATCTCAAATATCACGATAGCCGCGACGGGCGGGCCGAGCGCCGCCACAACACCAATTTTGAGACCCATCGAGATTACGATTTCGAGCGGGTGAAACCGCAGGCCGGTGGTGGTATCGAACTCGAGGTCGGCGTGATGCATGCGGTGCAACCGCCACAGAAATGGCACGGCATGAAACAGGATGTGTTGCAGGTAGATGATCGCATCCAACGCTAGGATCGCGATGACGATCGCCAACGCAAACGGCAACTCGACCACGTTGAGCAGACCGAAATCGCCATTTGCCGCAGTCGCGGCCATGCCTACGGCCGCCGTCGGAAACAGCAACCGAACGACGACGGTATTGAGAACAACAACACCGAGATTGCCGAACCATCGACGGACGCGCGAAATATTCCGCGGCCGTCGCGGCGCGATCTGCTCCCAAAGCAACATCGCGATCAAAACGCCGACGAAGAAACCGCCGCGGAGGAGGGGCTCGTTCGCGTCTATCCAAGTTGTCAGTGTGGCCGCCATCTTCCCGGGCTCGTAGTCCCGGTATTTGTGCTACCTGGGCTCACGTGACCGGCGATGTCAACCGCGCGAGCGCGGACGTTGCGCCAATTCGATGGTGACGCCGTCGGGATCTCTGAAATAAGCGGTGCGCCGCGCGCCATCATCACGTTCAACCACGCCATTGTACATCTCAAGGCCGTAGGCCGGCGCCTCATCGATCGCGGCCTGCAGGTTATCGACCTCCAGCGCCATGTGCCAAGCGCCAGTGTCGCAGATGCGGTAATCAACCTTGCCGCGGTCGGCCGGTTCGGTCCACTCGACGAGCTCGATCATATGGCCGTCGGGAGAGCGTATGAATCCAAGATTCACGTGCGCGCGAATCCCGGTCAGCGTTTCCACCAGTTCAGGTTCGCCGACATCACGCATGACAATCTCAAATCCGAGGAACTCATCAAACATTTTGATGGTGCGCTCAAGATCCGAAACCGCAAAGGCGGAGTGAACCGTGCTAAGGACGTTGAAGCCGGCCATCTTTAGTCTCCCATTATTGATGCGCTGCTGACGCTACCTGCAAATCACGTCGCTTTGAAGGGGTCGCCGTTTTCATTCCACTGAATGAGTTCGATTGTCAGCCCGTCAGGATCGCGGAAGTAAGCCGAGCGGGTGCCCGTCATTGGCGCATCGTCGATCGTAACGACACCATTGTAGAGGGTAAGTCCGACGTCGCCGGCATTTGCCAAGGCCGCGTCGAGATCGTTGACGGCGAGCGCGATGTGCGCCGCACCGGTGTCACAAGGCCGCGAGACGACATGCCCTCGGTCCGACGGTCCCTCATACTCAATGAATTCGATCATGTGACCGCCGGGAATGCGCACGAAACCGAGCTTGCAGGGTGCGTTTTCGATACCCGTTAACGTTTCAACGATCTCCGGTGCACCGGCGTCTTCTACGACCACCTCGCAGCCGAGAAAATCGCGAAATACCGACAATGTGCGATCGAGATTTGAAACCGTGAATGCGGAATGAACGGTGTCGACTACCTTGAAGTCGCTGGTCACTATGCTCACCTCCTTATGGTCACATCTTATCGAAAGGGTTGCCCTCGGCGTTCCATTGGATCAGTTCGATCATGATGCCATCGGGATCTTTTAGATAACAGGCTTTGACACCCTCAAGGCCAGGGTCGTAGAGCTCCATAACGCCGTTCATCAGTTCAATGCCGTGACGATTGGCTTCGTCCACGGCCGCCTCGATGTTATCGACCCCCAACGCGATGTGCGCCGCGCCAGTGTCGCAAGGCCGGCCGCGTAGCGTCGCTTTGTCCTCGGGGCCGAGATATTGGATCAACTCGACCATGTGCCCGCCGGGTACTCTCAAATGCGCGATTCGGAGCGGTGCGTTCTTGACTCCGGTGAGGGTCTCATTGACATCGGCGGGGCCCTCGATCTCGGCGACGACACCAAATCCGAAGCAATCGCGATAGCGCGCGACCGCGTCATCGATATTGGCAACCGTCCACGAGGTGTGAATGGTTTCGGTAACGTTGAAGCGAGGCATAACAGTCTCCCCTAGGACAATCGCAGCATAAACTGTGGTCGGGCGCGATCAAACCGCCGTCAAAGGGCGCCGTAGGTGCCGATGACGTGCGCAAATCGGGCCGGATCCACGTTGCCGCCGGACGCAACGACAACAACCGTTTTGCCGCGGCAGTCGATTGCGCCGCTGGTACAGGCGGCCAGGGCAATCGCGCCACCGGGTTCGGTAACCAGCCGCAGATGACTGAACAAAGCCGCCATCGCGCGCTCGGTCTCGGAATCAGGTATGGCAAATGCACCGGCGAGCAGGCGCCGGTTGATCGCGAATGTGAGTTCGCCCGGCTGCGGCACCAGCAACGCATCGCAAATCGATGTTGCCCCGGCTTCGTTGGTCAAACGCTCTCCAGCAAGCAGCGATCGACGGGTATCGTCATATCCTTCGGGTTCGATCGCGAAGACCGATGTCGTTGGGAAATCTGGGGCAAGGGCCGTGGCGATACCGGCGACGAGGCCACCACCCGAACACGGCACCAGAACGGCATCGGGACTCACATCCAACGCCGCGCACTGCGCCGAGATCTCGGCGCCGACTGTGCCCTGGCCAGCCATAATACGAAAATCATCGAACGGCGGGACCAGGATCGCGTTACGTTCTTGGGCCAGGTTTCGGGCAAAAGCTTGCATCTCAACGCGGTTGCCCTCGAACAGAATAACCTCGGCGCCAAAACCACGCGTACGATCGGTCTTAACGGCGGGCGCCGTCGCCGGCATCACGATATGCGCTTGTAAGCCGCACAGCTTGGCGGCAGCGGCAACGGCCTGGGCATGATTGCCTGAAGAGAACGCAACGACCCCACGGTCGCGCTGGTCGGATGGGATTCGGCTGATGCGATTATAGGCACCCCGGAACTTGAACGAGCCGGTGCGCTGGAGCATCTCCGCTTTAATCAGGATTCGCGTTTCCAGTAGCGCGTTGAGAGTTGTTGATTCGAGCAGGGGCGTGCGGGTTGCAAACGCTTTGATTTGCTGGGCCGCGTCGTCGATCGCCGCGCGCGTTAGCAATCCTGTGGACGTCATGATCCGAGTTCGCCGAGAAAACGATCGATGGCGTCGACACAAACGGACTCATCGAGCAGCGGGGTGTGCCCGCGATTGGGAACTTCGAGACGAACCAAATCCGGTTTGGCCTGCGCCATCGCATCGAACGTGTCGCGGCTAAGCACATCGGAAAGGGCGCCGCGAATACCTAGCGTCGGGATTTGCGTCAACGTTCCAAAGAAATCCCATAGCCGGGGGGCACCCTCTCGAGCCGCACTGTGGATCGTTTTTGCGATCTGAGGGTCGTAGTCGATGCAGGGCCGTTGCGCGTGGTCAAGCGTAAACGTCGTCTCGGCCATCTTACGCCAGCCCGCATCATCAAGATCAGGGTAGGCGAGGCCATAGGTCGTTTTTAGAACTAGGATCGCGGCGTCCCAGTTCGGGAACGGATCGCTGTTGCCAACATAGCCGGCGATCCGGTCGGTACTCGCGCCTGGTATCTCGGGGCCAATATCATTAAGGATCACCCCAGCCAGGGATGACGGTTGTACCGCGCCCAGGATCATCGCGAGGATGCCGCCAAGCGAGGTACCAATCACGATCCATCGAGGTGCATTGATTAGCGCCAACAGCTGAATGATGTCGGAGATATAGGTGCGAGGCTCGTAGTGTTGGTAGGCGGGGTCGTAGTCCGAGCGACCGCGGCCCCGGTAGTCCAGGCAAACCACCCGTCGCGATGTCAACCGGCAGGCCAGGGGATGGTAATCTTTGCTGTTGCGGGTGAGGCCGGCGAGGCAGAGAACGGGAGGCGTGGTGTTGGTTGGATCGCCATAGTCGCGGAAGTAGAGCGACAAGCCATCCTGTCCTGAATAACGCCGTTCGCGAAACCCCCGCGACAGGTCCACTGTCTAGGTTGCTCCGATCAGCTTCGGAAGTTCCTCGAGCGATGAAAGTTCGAGCAATGGGCTATCCGGAATCCGTTCGACCGGCTGACCTGAGCGATTAATCCAGATGGCCTGGAAACCAAAGGCCGCAGCGGCACAAGCATCCCATCCGTTGGATGACTGGTAAGCGACCTCGGCCGGGGCGACCCCGAGCCGCGATTGAACGAGCTTGTAAACACTGGGATAGGGCTTGAAGACCCCGACATCCTCGACGGAGATCACCTCATCGAGCAGGGACTCGATACCGGCGCTGCCGACTGCAGATGCGAGCATGCTTGGCGAGCCATTGGATAGGATGGCCGTCTGCACCTCCGCTTCTCGCAATGTACGCAACACACGTTTGACTTCGGGGTAGGGGTCCAGCTCCATGTAGAGGGTCAGCAAATGCTCGCGGAGGTCAGTATCGGTTAGCTCGAGAGCCTCAAGCGCGTGGTCCAAAGCATCAGCTGTCACCTGCCAGAAGTCGATGTGATACCCCATCAGACTCCGCAACCAAGAATATTGAAGCTGTTTGGTTCGCCAGATATCTGTCAGCGCGTCGGTTTTTTCACCGATCTCGTCGCGGCAGCGCTCGGCCGCGGCGGCAAAGTTAAACAAGGTTCCATAGGCGTCAAAAACGCAGGCGCGCACGCCATCGAGATCGTTCTTCGAGTTCTTGGCCATGTCTGAATTCTCGATTTAGGCGGCGTCAAAACTAGCACGACGCGGTTGTGCTTCCGTCGCATCGCCGACCGCCAAGGTCCTCCCTGATGTCGAGCGGCACCATACCGCCAGCCAATCGATAGCGGTATACCTGTACATTCTCAAGCACCCTCTGGATGTAATTGCGGGTTTCGTTTATCGGAATAAGTTCGATCCAATCGACGACGTCGACCGCGTCGTCGCGGGGATCTCCCCAATCCCGTAACCAGCGTCTTACATTTCCGCCACCCGCATTGTAGGCAGCGAGGGCAAGCACATAAGAACCCCGATAGCTGCGAATCAAATCGCGTAAATGCGCGCTTCCGAGAATCGCGTTGTAACTGGCATCGTCAGTCAGCCGGCCGCGGTCATACCGGACCTTGATTGAGCGCGCGACACTCTTGGCAGTCGCCGGCATCAATTGCATCAGCCCGCGCGCTCCGGCATGGCTGATTGCGCGTGGATTGAATTCACTCTCTTGGCGAGCCACGGCAAGCAAGAGTGCCGATTCCGGTCCTGATCGAGGCGGTAACGCGATGATCGGATAGCCGGATTCGGCCAGGAACACACCCTTACGCATGGCGATTTTCGCGGTTGCAACGCCCAGATCGACGCGATCGAGACTATTCGCCAGGGCACCAACGAGTTGGTGTTGTCCGGGCGTGGCCGCAAGTTCGCTCGCTTGCAGGATGAACAGTCGCAGCATCTTCTTGTCGCCAAGCGCTGCCCACAACTTGGTCGCCCGAACGATTTCATGACCGCGAAATCCCTTGGCTGAGCGTGCGGTCGGTGTCGGGCTGGCGGGGAGCGTAAAGGCGACGGGCTTGTCGTCGCGGGTCATCGCCAATTGCCCGTAATACGTCATCGGGAACTGGTTTGCCTTGGCGTACCACTTGTCCGCGCCTTGGGGTCTATCGGAGGCCTGCGCGGCACGCCCAGCCCAATAAGCCATGCGTGCGACGCTGATCGGGAACCGCACGACTTCGTGACCCCGCGTGAAATGACCGAGCGCGCTGCTAGCGTCCTTGAGAAATGAAAGGGCAATCCAGCCAGCTAGCCATTCGGCTTCCGAAATCTGGGCTCGTTCGGTCTGACCGTGTACCGCGGCCATGCGATAGGCTTCTGAGATGTGGCCCTTGCGAAGCAGGCGACGGACTTGCAGGTGTCTCTCGCGCCACCATTTCTTTGGTCGGCCCAGGTGTCGCGGCGGTTGCCACAACAGTTCGCGAGCGCGTTCATGGAATCCCTTACTGCGCCGCCAATGCACGCGCTCGTAGGTAAGCGCAGGGTGGTCGATCAGGTGCGGCGGTACTTTGGCGATCGCCGTATCGACGCCCGCGGCGGAGCCGATTAACGACAAGCGTGCAAAGCCCAATTTGCGGTGATCGGGCGGGACCCGCGACAGCATCCGAAGTGCCGCCCCGCGCCTTCTGTCCCACAACAGCCTATCAAGTCGCCGGGCATGGTCGTCGGTCGTCAGCAAGTGGCGGTAATTTCGGTAGAAACGACGCTCAATCGCGCGCGACAGGTCGTTGTTAATCCAAATTTGCCGAACCAAAACTTCGCCCAGGTTTGGTTTGCCGCTCGTGAAAAATGCGTCAGCCAGGCGGACCCGCGCTTTAACCGTGATGGGTGGATTTCTACTGAACCAATCAAGCAACTGATCCGGTGCGGCGTCGACTGAAATTGCTCCCTCAGCGGCGCGGTGCAACGCACGTTGTTTCGGCCAATCGGGGTTGCTCTCGATGAAATTTTCGATTTCGGAGAACGACGTTGGGTTGCTGGATCGCGTGTAATACAGCCAGGTCGCCAGTTTACGTGCGAGTTTGCTCTTGTTACCGATGAGCAAGCGGTGTGAGCGGCTGATCTTGCCCGCTTTGGCCGCCGCGAACGCTTTTTTGTACAGAGCACGTTGCTGTGACGAGAGTGGGCTATCGACGCCAAGCTCTGCCCGCACTGGAGATATGGAGGGAAGGCCAGTCAGGATTGCGAGCAGCACGGCGATCGGGAGGAAATATCCAGACAGCACGCCACCTTGCCGCCGATGACACCTGGGGTTATGTTCGCGCAAACGAGGCCGCAGGGTAAGGATACTAGCGATGTTCAAGGGCTATTTCTGCGCGCTGATTACGCCGTTCAAGGACGGCAAGGTCGACGAACGCGCTTTTCAAAATCTCGTCGAGTGGCAGATTGCCGAAGGCGTGCACGGCCTTGTGCCATGCGGAACCACCGGCGAGTCGCCGACGTTGTCGAACAAAGAACACGATCGAGTCATTGCGATGTGTATCGAGTCGGTCGCTGGTCGCATCCCGGTTCTCGCGGGTGCCGGTACGAACTCGACGAGCGAAACAGTCGCGCGAGCCCGGCACGCCCAAGAGACCGGCGCCGACGCCGTTCTCGTGGTAACGCCGTATTACAACAAGCCGACGCAGGAAGGCTTGTATCAACATTTCAAAGCCGTCAACGACGCGATTGACATCCCAATCCTGATCTACAACATCCCGCCGCGCAGCGTTGTCGACATGACGGTCGACACGATGACGCGGCTTGCGGCGCTTCCCAATATCGTTGGCGTCAAAGACGCCACAGCGGATCTGTCTCGCGTCAGCAAGCAGCGCCTAGCCATGGGCCCGGATTTCTATCAGATGTCGGGCGAGGATGCGACCGTGCTAGCATTGCTCGCCAATGGCGGCCACGGCTGCGTCTCCGTGACGGCCAATGTTGCGCCACGCGCCTGCGCCGAGTTTTACGACGCATGGGAGTCCCACAATCCCGAAGGTGCCCTTGCGATACAGGACCGTCTGATGCCTCTCCACCAAGCCTTGTTTGTCGAAGCCAGTCCCGGTCCTGTGAAATACGCAGCAAGCTTGCTTGAGCTTTGTGAGGACACCGTACGATTGCCACTGGCGCAGATTGACGAAGCTTCGAAGGTTGAAGTCTCGAATGCAATGCGTTCGGCCGGTATTTTGAACTAATCCTGAATATGCCGGTGGTCCATGGCCAAGAAAAAACGGCCGCCGGGCCGCTTCGCAGCGCTCAATCGCAAAGCTCGCCACAACTTCATAATCGAGGACACGATAGAAGCTGGCGTTGTGCTGGTGGGCAGCGAAGTAAAGAGTCTACGCGCCGGCTCGGCTAATATCACCGACGCATACGCCGCCTCGCGCCGCGGTGAGCTGTTCCTCATGAACGCCTATATTCCCGAATATCACTTCGCCAACCGGCTCAATCACGAACCGCGACGGCCGCGCAAACTGCTTCTCCACAAGCGCGAGGTCGATCGACTCGCCGGATCGATCGAACGCAAAGGCATGACGCTGGTACCCCTGTCGATCTACTTCAACGATCGCGGTGTCGCCAAGATCGAACTTGGTCTGGCGCGCGGTAAGAAGGTCTACGACAAGCGGGCGAGTGAGAAAGATCGTGATTGGCAGCGCGACAAGGCGCGGCTCCTTCGGGCACGCGGTTAGAGCTTTCAGCGTGTCGTTTGGCAGCCCGGCGTTTTAGCGCCGCTGATCGGTCAGAATGCCGCGCACCCGCCCGATCACCTCATCAAACATTTCGGCCGTCAATCGACGGGTATTCACGTTGTAGCGGGAGCAATGATAGCTATCTATCAACCTCGGCAGCCGCCCCATATCGTGAACGGCGCCGTGGGCAAACGGAAACGCTGAACGCTTAACGGCCAACGTGGTGAGCATCGCGTTATGGGCAATCGTTCCGAGTGCAAGAATCGCTTCGAGTTCAACCAGCGAATCGATCTCGGCCTTTAGGAAGCCTCGACAGGCGGTGGCTTCTGCTCCGGTTGGCTTGTTTTCCGGCGGAACGCATCGCACCGCGTTGGTAATCTGGCAGCCGATGAGTTCGAGGCCGTCGTCGGGAGCAGCGCGATACTCTCCGCGAGTAAATCCGTACTTGGCGAGCGTCGGATAAAGGAGATCGCCGGCGTAGTCGCCGGTGAAAGGACGCCCGGTGCGGTTTGCGCCTCGAAGTCCGGGCGCCAGCCCAACGATAAGTAAGCGAACCGGTCCGTCGTCAGTTGCCGGACGAAAGCTCGCGACCGGCGCATTGTGCCAATCGGGTTCGCTGGTTCGATAGGCCGTGCGAAATGCGACGAGCCGTGGGCAGCGTGGGCAATTCCGTGCGGGTTCGCCGCGAGCAGACACTATGCTGTTTCGCGCCACGTTTCGGTATCGTCAACAACGCCGTCGTCGTCATCGACGTCATACTCGCGCTCGCCCTGGCGGGAGCCTGACTCGCGGCAGATCTTGGATTTCAGCCGCTCGAGTTCCACAAAACAATCGGCTTGGCGTCTTAACTCATCGGCGACCATGGGCGGCTGTGAGCGCATGGTTGATACAACCGAAACCCGTACGCCGCGCCGCTGCACTGCTTCGACGAGCCGGCGAAAATCGCCATCACCGGAAAACAGGGCAATGTGATCGACGTGCTCGGCCATCTCCATGACGTCGATGGCGAGCTCCATGTCCATATTTCCCTTAATTTTGCGTCGACCCGTGGCATCGGTGAACTCCTTGGCCGGCTTCGTAACCATTGTGTAGCCGTTATAATCGAGCCAATCGACGAGGGGACGGATTGGCGAGTATTCCTGGTCTTCAATTAGGGCCGTGTAGTAGTAAGCCCGTATCAATCGGCCTTGAGACGCAAATTCGTTGAGAAGACGCTTGTAGTCGATGTCGAAGTTGAGGGCTCGCGCGGCGGCATAAAGGTTTGATCCGTCGATGAATAAAGCGATGCGTTCGTGTGTAAAAAAATTCATGAAAAATCCTGTGCGCGCTAAATAAATTAGTCTGGTAGGGCCGGCTTGTTTGTGGGTCCAAGCCAGACCAACAATCTGATTTTGACGATTCGTAACGTCTATGTTGTTGTAATCTAACCCATCGACGTCGCGTCGCAACTGGCTTTAGTCAACAAGATGAACACTTTTTCGGGAAGGGTTAACTCACCGTCTGAGGAACGAATTATTATTGGTCTCGGTGCTAATCTTCCCACTCCGGCGCACCGGACACCAACAAAGGTGCTCGTGGCCGCCCTCGCGATGTTGCCGCGGTTCGGGATCGTCATCGCGCGACGCTCACGCTGGTATCGTAGCGCGCCCATACCAGCCTCTGATCAGCCATGGTTTACCAACGCAGTGGTAACGGTGTCTTCCGCCTTGGCGCCCGCCGAATTGTTGGCCGCGCTCCATCGGATCGAAGATGTGCTGGGGCGGCAGCGTGGTGAACGCTGGGCTGCGCGTCCGGTCGACCTAGACCTTATCGCTTATGGATCCCAAGTCATCGAGGAGGCTAAGACGGGCGATGGTCTGCGTTTGCCCCATCCGAGGATGCACGAACGAGCCTTTGTGCTGCGGCCGTTGCGCGAAATAGCGCCGGACTGGCATCACCCCAAGACGGGGGTTGGAATTGATTATCTTTGCGACAATCTGGAGAGCGACCAGGTTGCAATACCGGTTGATAACGAAAGTGAGCTAACGGCCTGACAGCCTTGCTTTCCCAGGGCTCAGAGAATATGTATATCGCCGAATCGAGCCAACGATCGCGGTTAGCTCATTGGCGCGCACGAATCGCTAACGACCAGCGCGAGACGACGCCTAACACTATGCCTAACACTAACGGGAGTTTCAGGCTGCATGGCACGGATCACAGTCGAAGATTGCGTCACCAAAATTCCAAATCGCTTTGACCTCGTCGTCGTCGCCGCGCAACGGTCGCGGCAGATATCGGCTGGAGAGCCGCTGACGATTGATCGTGACAATGACAAGAACCCGGTTATCGCACTTCGCGAAATTGCCGATTCGACGATCGATCAGGAAGAACTTCAGGAATCCGTGGTTCGTGGGCTTCAGCGGCACGTCGAAATTGACGAGCCCGAAGACGACGAAATGGAATTACTGATGGCATGGCAGGGACTTACAGGCGACAGTAGCGGGATAGACCCGGATCAAGTCAAAAAGGAGGTGGCTGAGGAAATGGAAATCCTTCAGGCCGCCGTCGAAAATGACCCACCCGTGCCAGACGAGCCAGCGCAGCCCGAAGAATCTGCGCCCGAACCAACTACCGAACAATAGCTTCGGGGGCTTGGTGCTGCCCGTTGCTTCGGCTACGGCTTTTCGACATTTATCGAAGGTAACCGCCGATGCCGCGGCGCATCGGCCCGCTAGGTATTGATGAGCGCGCAGACTGAGCTTGTCTCCGATGTGCGCGGTTACGATCCCAGTGCGGATGAAGCCCTGCTCAGACGGGCCTACAGCTTTTCGATGCATGCCCATGCATCGCAAGTTCGCGAATCCGGTGATCCTTACTTCTCACATCCGTTGGAGGTCGCCCGAATCATCACGGATATGAAGTTGGATACCGCGACCGTCGTGACCGCGCTACTGCATGACACGGTCGAAGATACGCTGGCGACCCTTCAGGAGATTGGAGAAAATTTCGGACCAGAAATAGAACGCCTGGTCGATGGCGTGACCAAGCTGTCGCGCCTGGAGATGCCGGCCGAACAAGACCTGCAGGCCGAGAACTTCCGCAAATTGCTGCTCGCGACGTCGAACGATATTCGCGTGCTGCTCGTCAAGCTCGCGGACCGACTCCACAACATGCGCACACTCGAATTTATTCGTAATGCCGACAAACGGCGGCGCATCGCGGTTGAGACGATGGAGATCTATGCGCCTCTCGCTGAGCGCATTGGCATGCATGAAATGCAAATTGAACTCGAGGATATCGCGTTCGCGGAGATCAATCCGGAAGCCCGCCAGTCCGTCCTCGCAAGGCTCGGCTTCTTACACGAACGCGGTTACGATCTCATCGGTCGGATCACCGAAGGCCTGAAAGAGACACTCGGCGATAACGGAATCAAAGCGCAAATCGTCGGGCGTGAAAAGCGGCCCTACTCGATCTGGCGCAAGATGGAAAATAAGAATATCAGCTTTGAGCAGCTATCCGATGTGATGGCGTTCCGTATCGTCGTTGATGATATCCCCGATTGCTACCGCGCACTGGGTGCCTTTCATACCGCCCATCCAATGGTTCCAGAGCATTTCAAAGATTACATATCGACGCCAAAGCTGAACAACTATCGCTCCCTACACAGCACCGTAATCGGGCCCGAGCAGCAGCGTATCGAACTACAGATTCGTACCTGGGAAATGCACGAGGAAGCCGAACTCGGGGTCGCAGCGCATTGGCAATATAAGACGCACGCCGATACCAAAGACGACAGTCAATACCGTTGGATTCGGGTGCTGCTCGAGATCTTGGAAAATGCTTCCAATCCGGACGAGATGTTCGAGCACACAAGATTGGAAATGTTTCGCGATCAGGTGTTTTGCTTTTCGCCCAAGGGAGGTCTCATTGCTCTTCCGCAAGGCGCAACGCCGGTCGATTTCGCTTATGCCGTTCATTCGGAGGTCGGAAATTCGTGTGTCGGTGCCAAGATAAATGGCGGGATAGGACCCTTGAGCACGGTGCTCAACAATGGCGACCAGGTGGAAGTGTTGCGCTCTACCAACGCCGCGCCATCGCCGACCTGGCTCGACTTCGTCGTGACGGGAAAGGCGAAGGGCGAGATACGTCGGTTTGTGCGGAATCAGGAACGCCACGAATACGTTAATTTGGGGCGTGCAATCCTCGATAAACAGTTCCGCGAACGTGGCCATGAATACTCCGAAAAGGCGCTCAAAGGCGCGTTCAAAGTCGGAAACTTCTCCAAGGAAGAAGACCTTCTCGAGGCGGTTGGCCGTGGTGATTTGCGCTCGACCGAAGTTGTCGAAGCGATCTTTCCGGGGGAGAAAGGATCTCGACTTTCAGCTCGCCGCGTACTCGCTTTCATGCGGCCGCGCGCAAAGCCGGCAAAGGCAGGTGATCCGGGCGTGCCGATCAAAGGCCTTATCCCGGGCATGGCGGTTCACTATGCAACCTGCTGTTCGCCGCTTCCGGGTGAACGAATCGTCGGCATCGTTACGACCGGCAAGGGCGTAACAATTCACTCGATTGATTGCGAAGCGCTGGAAAATTTTGCGGACTCACCCGAACTCTGGCTGGACGTGGCTTGGACCGAGGATTCGGAAACTCCGGATGTTCATATCGGTCGGATATCCACCGTATTAGCGAACGAGCGAGGGAGCTTGGGTGACATGGCGTCACTCATCGCGCGCAATCTCGGCAACATCAACAATTTGAAAATCACTCAACGCGATCCGGAATTCTTTGCCATCGTCGTTGATATTGAGGTTCAAGATGTTAAGCACATGTCCGATATTCTTGCGGCGTTGCGCGCTAGTCCGCACGTCCAGACCGTAAAGCGCCTGCGTCAATAGAACCCGGTGGCAAAAAGTGGCATTGGTATGTGGCCCACGCCTGTGATGTGCGCTGGCACCGTCCCGCTCCTTGCGGCCGCCGAGTGATGTGAAAACTGTCAATGTCTGAGCCGCTGCGTCTGGGTGTGAATATCGATCATGTCGCCACCGTGCGAAATGCACGAGGCGGTGAGCATCCCGACCCGGTTGTCGCCGCTCGGTTGGTTGCGGCAGCCGGTGCGGACGGCCTTACCGTCCACCTGCGTGAGGATCGGCGCCACATCGTGGACGATGACGTAAGGCGACTTATGGCCGAAATCGAACTGCCCATTAACCTCGAGATGGCAGCGACGGATGAAATGGTGACCTTCGCGTGTCAGTTAAGGCCGCACGCGGTTTGCCTGGTGCCGGAACGACGTGAAGAACTTACGACCGAAGGTGGGCTCGACGTTGCGGGCGGGCACAATCTACTCGCCCCGCGAGTTGCGCGTCTCGCTGATGCCGGCTGTCGCGTGTCGATGTTCGTCGACCCTCGGCACAATCAACTGGAGGCGTCCAAACGGGTTGGCGCGGCGGTAGTTGAACTCCATACCGGCTCGTTCTGTGAGGCCGGTGCGAACGCTCGTGCCGGCGAACTGCAAAGGCTGCGCGACTCCGCGATCTCGGCATTTGAACTGGGATTGGAATGTCACGCCGGTCATGGGATTTCATTTGATACCGTTGCGGAAATAGCCGCCATACCAAGCATCGTCGAATTGAACATCGGCCATTTCCTAATCGGCGAGGCCATTTACACCGGTATCGAGAAGGCGGTTCGACGCATGCGTGCGCTAATGGATGACGCGCGAACCACCGTCTCGACAACGGTCCAATCCTAGGGTAGTCGGTGTTGTGATTATTGGTATCGGAAGCGATCTCATTGACATTCGTCGCGTCGAGCGCACCCTCGAACGGTTTGGAGACCGGTTTGTGCAGCGCCTTTTCACCCCCGTTGAGCAAGCGAAGTCAGACCGGCGAGCGAACCGGGCGGCATCCTACGCAAAGCGTTTTGCTGCCAAGGAAGCCTGCTCTAAAGCCTTGGGTACCGGGTTCCGACGCGCCGTCTATTGGCGCGACCTCGGGGTGGTCAATCTTCCTTCGGGTAAGCCAACAATGGCGTTAACCGGCGGGGCCAAGGATCGGCTTGATGAGCTTACACCTGCCGGGTCGACCGCTCAGATCGATCTTACGATCACAGACGATTACCCTTTGGCACAGGCGATCGTAATTATTTCTGCCGTACCCAACGACACCGCCTAGTCCGGTGCAGCGAGATACCGTGAAGAAAAAACACGAAAAAGGTGGTTTCGGCGAAACAATTCGAACGGTCGTCTACGCTGTTTTGATTGCCCTTGTTATACGAACATTTGCGTATGAGCCGTTCAACATACCATCGGAATCGATGCTGCCGACCCTGTTGGTCGGCGACTATTTGTTCGTCTCGAAATACTCCTACGGATACAGCCGTTATTCGCTGCCCTGGGGTCTGCCGCTTTTCGAGGGGCGAATACTGAAATCTGAACCGCGACGTGGGGACGTCGCGGTATTCAAACTGCCCAGCGATAATTCCACCGACTACATCAAACGAATCGTGGGTCTCCCTGGAGACCGCGTTCAGATGCGCGACGGCAAACTTCAGATCAATGGTCATACCGTCGCCAAAGAGCGGGCGGACGATTTTATCTATGAGCGAAGGGGACAACAATTTCGTGTGCCTCGTTTTGTCGAGACGCTGCCCGAGGGGCCGCAGCACGACACGCTCGATTTCATTGCCAGCGGCGATCACGACACGACCCAGGAGTGGGTGGTGCCAGCGGGGCATTATTTCGCGATGGGTGATAATCGTGACAACTCACTCGACAGCCGCGCCCGCGGTGGGGTCGGGATGGTTCCGGCTCAAAATCTCGTTGGCCGGGCGGAGTTTCTGTTCTTCTCAACCGATGGCAGCGCCAAAATCTGGGAAATTTGGCGCTGGCCATTTGCAATTCGCTTCAACCGATTGTTCAAAGAGGTCTCTGATTGACATTGACCACGAAGGATTCGGGGCCCGATGATCTCCCCAGCATCCTTCAATATTCGTTCCGCCAACCCGGTCTTCTAACGCAAGCACTCACGCATCCGAGTGCCGTAGCAGAGCGCGAACCGCGGACCAAATCAACTTACGATCGGTTGGAATTTCTTGGCGATCGGGTGCTCGCGATCGTTGTCGCAGGTGTGCTTTACGAAAAATTTCCAGATGCGCCGTCGGGCGATCTGGCACGGCGTTTCAACGAACTGGTTCGGCGCGAAACCCTTGCCGACGTCGCCATATCGATCAACCTTGAAGACCACATTATTATGGGTGAGGCTGACGCCGCGACGGGGGGCGCCAGCAATCCCGCGATTCTCGCCGATGTCCTGGAGGCCATCCTTGCTGCGCTATACCTCGACGGCGGTCTGGCAACAGCAGAGAAATTTATTCGGCGGCATTGGGAAGATCGCGCGGCGGCATTGCTTACGCCGCCTGCCGATGCCAAGACGGCGCTACAGGAATGGGCGCAATCCTTGGCGAAACCGCCCCCCACCTATCGTGTGATTAGCACCGAAGGTCCACCTCATAAGCCGACCTTTTTGATCGCCGTGGACGTTGATGGTGAGACGGCAACGTGTGGTAAAGGCTCGACCAAACGTCAAGCCGAGCAAGTGGCCGCCGAAGCGATGTTGGCGGTCATCGCGGGTGCCAGGACCTCGAAATGAGCGCTCAGAGCGGTGGCATGGCGGACTCGCCGAACCAGCACCGATGTGGCTTCGTCGCGTTGGTGGGAGCGCCCAATGCCGGCAAGTCGACACTCATCAATTATCTGGTGGGCAGCAAGATTTCGATTGTTACGCCGAAGGTGCAAACGACGCGCACGCGGATAATCGGCATAGGCATTCGCGGTGACGCACAACTCATCTTTGTCGACACACCCGGCATCTTCGTTCCGCGGCGCCAACTCGATCGAGCTATGGTCGCGGCCGCCTGGGCCGGCGCGCATAACGCAGATCTGGTCGTCCACCTGGTCGACGCCGCAGCGATGATACCAGGACATATTGACGACGACAGCCGACGTATCATTGACGGTCTTCGCGATGCCGGGCGACAGGCGCAACTGGCTCTTAACAAAGTCGACCTCGCGAAACGGACAGCGTTGCTGGGCGCTGCTGAGACGCTTAATCAAGAGGGGATTTATTCCGATATTTTCATGATCTCGGCGTTAACCGGAGATGGAGTCGACGACCTCGCGGCATTCCTCGCCGCGACCGTGCCGGTTGGGCCGTGGCTCTATCCGGAAGATCAGATTGCCGATGTTCCGATGCGTCTTCTGGCCGCCGAAATCACCAGAGAGAAGGTCTTCATCGAGCTTCACCATGAGCTGCCTTATGCGGCGACCGTCGAGACAGAAACCTGGTCCGAGCAAAAGGACGGTAGCGTCCGCATCGAACAGGTTGTCTACGTGCAGCGCGACAGCCAGAAATCTATCGTCCTCGGAAAAGGAGGACGCCAGATAAAGAAAATAGGCGAGCAGGCCCGCCACGAATTGGAAGCGGCGTTGGAACAGAGGGTGCATCTGTTTCTGTTCGTCAAGGTGCGCAAGAAATGGGCGGAAGATCCCGAGCGCTACCGCGAAATGGGCCTGGATTTCTCCGACTAGTGCATGGAGTGGACTGACCTTGGTATCGTTCTCGCCGTGCGCAAGCACGGCGAGTCGTCGGTAATTGCGACCCTCCTCACCGAGCACTATGGGCGTCATGCGGGATTGGTTCGTGGCGGTGCCGGGCGCCGCCACCGCGGTGCGCTGCAGGTAGGCAACCGTCTGCGTGTGACCTGGCGGGCGCGTTTGCCCGAGCATCTTGGACACTTCAATTGTGAGCTCGCCTATGCGCGAACGGCAACAGTACTGGCCGATAAACGTCGCCTCGCCGGACTCTCCGCGGCTGCCGCGGTACTTGAGCGATCGCTCCCGGAGCGCGAGCCCCAGCCGGGAATTTATGCCGCATTCGATGACCTGCTTGACGCGATTGTCGGTTCCGTGCACTGGCCCGAGACCTACGTGGTTTGGGAGGTCGAATTACTGCGCGAGTTGGGATTTGGGCTGGATCTGACCCGTTGTGCGCTGACCGACCGCACCGATGACCTCGCTTACGTATCCCCCCGCAGCGGGCGCGCGGTCTCGCGCGATGCCGCCGGTGACTATCGCAACCGGCTGTTGCCGCTGCCGGCGTTCCTCACGCAAGCCGAAGCGGCCGACGAACCGGCGTCCGCGGCCGATATCTCGGCTGGATTGTCGCTGACAGGCTATTTTCTGGAGCACCATGTGTTTTTACCGTCGAATACGCGTCTGCCGGCGGCGAGACTACGACTACTTGATATATTTCAGCGAGATACCACAAAATCTAGTAATATCCGACCGCGATGAATGATCTCGTTCCAAACCAAGAGATTCGGCCAGCAGTGCTTTCGAAAGCGTTGTCGGAGCGCTATGTCGCCTATGCGCTGTCGACCATCACCTCACGCTCGCTGCCGGATGTACGCGATGGATTGAAGCCCGTCCATCGGCGAATTCTATTCGCGATGCGCCAGCTCAAACTTGATCCAAACTCGGGGTTCAAGAAATGTGCCCGCGTCATTGGCGATGTGATCGGCAAATATCATCCGCACGGCGACCAATCGGTTTATGACGCGCTCGTGCGGTTGGCGCAGGATTTCGCGGTTCGCTATCCGCTCGTCGACGGCCAAGGCAATTTCGGCAATATCGACGGCGATAACGCGGCCGCGATGCGCTACACCGAAGCGCGCATGACAATTGTTGCCCAAGCTTTGCTCGATGGCATCGACGAGAACGCGGTTGATTTCCGCGAGAACTATGACGGCGAAGACGAGGAACCCGTCGTTCTGCCAGGTCGGTTTCCGAACTTGCTGGCCAATGGGGCGTCAGGAATCGCGGTTGGCATGGCCACCAGTATTCCGCCCCACAATGTTGGTGAGATCTGTAATGCGCTGGTTCATCTGCTGAAGTTCCCGCGCGCGACGATCGCTAAGCTCGGAGACTATATCCGGGGCCCGGATTTCCCGACCGGCGGCGTTATCGTCGAACCCCGAGACAACATTATCGAAGCTTATGCCACCGGGCGTGGAAGCTTTCGGACTCGCGCGACCTGGGAGGTCGAAAAACTGAGCCACGGGCAATACCAGATCGTGATCAGCGAAATTCCTTACCAGGTGTCGAAGGCGAGGCTGGTGGAACGCATCGCCGAACTGATCGGGGATCGAAAACTCGCCGCGCTGGCCGACGTGCGAGACGAATCGGCAGAAGATATCCGTCTCATCCTCGAACCGCGCAGCCGTACCATCGCGCCGGAAACACTGATGGAAAGCGTATTTCGCGCCACCGAGTTGGAGACTCGGATCGGCCTTAACATGAACGTGCTCGACGCTGAGCGCATGCCGCGGGTGATGAACCTCCGCGACGTTCTGCAGGCCTTTATCGATCATCGCCTGGTGATCTTGAAGCGGCGGACCCAATACCGCCTCGATCAAATCGAACACCGCCTCGAGGTTCTAGCTGGCTATCTGATCGCCTACCTCAATCTTGACGAAATTATCAGTATTATTCGCGAGAAGGACGAACCCAAGCCAATTCTGCAAAAGCGTTTCAAGTTGTCCGAGGTGCAGGCGGAAGCAATCCTGAACATGCGATTGCGGGCGTTGCGGCGGCTCGAAGAGGTGCAAATTCGGGAAGAGCACGCGAGGCTCAGTGAGGAGCGCAAAGACCTCAAACGTCTCCTCAAAGATCCCAAACAACAGACATCCGTGATTGCAGCTGAAATCAAAGATATTCGAAAAACGTTTACCTCAGATCCTCGACTTGGCGCCCGGCGAACTCGCTTTGATGACGCGCCCGAATTCAAAGACGTTGCCTTGGAAACCCTCGTCGAGCGCGAACCGGTTACGATCGTGTGTTCCGACAAGGGTTGGATTCGAGCGCTCAAGGGACATCTCGGCGATGACGCCGACCTAAAATACAAGGAAGGCGACCGCGCTCGTTTTCTGGTTCATGCGCACACAACCGATAAACTCATGCTGTTTGCGACCAACGGCCGTTTCTACACCCTGGCTTGCGACAAAATCCCCGGTGGGCGCGGTCATGGTGAGCCGATACGGCTGGTAATCGATCTCGGCAACGATGAAGATATCGTCCAAGTGCTGCTTCATCGGCCCGACCGCAAGCTGCTGGTCGCTTCGAGCGACGGACGTGGCTTTGTCGTTCCTGAGGATACTGTCATCGCGCAGACTCGCAGCGGCAAACAGGTCCTAAATGTACGCGGCGATGTTGAGGCGCGGGTGTGCATAAGCGCCGATGGGGACGCGGTCGCGGTGGTAGGAACCAACCGCAAAATGGTCGTGTTCGGCCTCGATGAACTGCCGGAAATGAACCGCGGTCGCGGCGTGCTGTTACAGCGCTACAAAGACGGCGAGCTCAGCGACGTCAACGCCTTTACGAAAGCCGATGGATTGAGTTGGCGATCGGGTGGCCGCACCCGTGTTGAGACCGATCTCGCTGCATGGATAGGCAAACGGAGCCAAGCTGGACGTCTGGTACCGCGTGGTTTTCCCAAATCAAACCGGTTCGCTTGATAGCCTGATGGCCGTCGGCTGCCGAGTCGGATACTGGTACGACGTTTACTTGGCCGACAGTGCACCCGGGAGGACTGTGAATTGCCCGTCCTAATTGGGCTCGTTCGCCTTATCGACTATGTCAACGATGCAGTCGGTCGCGCCGTGTCGTGGCTCACCGTCGCAATGGTGGTGATTGTTTTTACCGTCGTCGTTCTTCGCTACGTGTTTTCGATCGGCTGGATCGCGATGCAGGAGATCTACGTCTGGATTCACGGAACCGTGTTTATGCTGGGCGCCGGCTACACGCTGCTGCATGACGGCCACGTCAGGATTGATCTCATTTATAGAGGTGCGAGCCAACGCTACAAGTCGGTGGTTAACCTGCTGGGGAGCGTGTTTCTCATCCTGCCTGTGCTCTGGGTCACTTGGGACAGAGGCTTGCCGTTTGTTATGCGATCGTGGCGGCGCCTCGAATCATCGTCGGAAGTAGGCGGCTTGCCCGGACTCTATCTGCTCAAGACGGTTGTCCTCGTTTTCTGCGTGCTGTTTGCGCTTCAAGCGATTTCGCTCGCGCTTCGCAGCGTGGCCGAACTTTCTGGCCGCGATATTCCTCGCGTCGGCGAGCGAGATAAACCTGAAACGAGCGACGGCGCATAGATGATCGCCCCTGAAGCGCTCGCGCTCCTCATGTTCCTGTCGACGCTCGGCTTGCTATTGCTCGGTTTTCCGGTCGCGTTGACATTGGCCGGATCAGCACTGTTGTTTGCGTCGCTCGGATCGTGGCTCGAAGTATTTCCACTTGCCATTCTCGGCGCGTATCCCTTGCGCGTGTTCGGGACGATGATCAACGAGCCGTTGGTCGCGGTGCCGTTGTTCATCTTCATGGGTGTGATGCTCGAGCGCTCGCGAGTGGCATCGCAACTGCTTGAAACCATGGGGCAAATGTTCGGCCGTTTGCGCGGCGGACTTGGCCTATCGGTGATTTTTGTGGGCACATTGCTGGCGGCGTCTACCGGCATCGTCGGAGCGACGGTGGTAACGATGGGCTTGTTAAGCCTGCCAACGATGCTCCGGGCCGGTTACGACCCGAAACTTTCGACCGGGCTGATCTGCGCGTCGGGAACGCTGGGTCAGATTATTCCCCCGTCGATCGTTCTCATCCTCCTCGCGGATATTCTGCAGGGCGCCAACGAGGAGGCGGCGCAGCTTCGCGGCGACCTGGCGCCTGATCCGGTTTCGGGCATCGACCTTTTCGCGGGCGCTTTCTTGCCAGGATTGCTCCTCGTTGCTCTCTATTCGGGTTGGCAGATTTTGATGGCGTTCATCCGACCCGCCTCATGTCCGGCAATTGGGGAGGTAGGTGAAATGCTCCCCTGGAAGAAATTCGGAATGGTCGTGGTGCCGCCGGTTGCTTTGATCGTTTTGGTCTTGGGATCGATTCTTGTAGGGGCGGCCACGCCTACCGAATCTGCCGCTGTCGGGGCGATTGGCGCATCTCTTCTCGCCTGGCGAAACGGTGCGCTATCGATCGATGTCATCCGCCACGTCGCGCGTTCGACAACGCAAATCACGTCGATGGTGTTCGTTATCCTGATTGGCGCTTCGATGTTTTCGCTTGTATTTCGCGGCTATGGTGGGGATGAGGTAATCGAAGAATTCCTCGGTGGCCTTCCGGGCGGGGCCTTCAGTGCCATGCTGCTGGTTATGGTGACGATTTTCTTCCTCGGCTTCTTTTTGGATTTCATCGAGATCATTTTTGTCGTCGTGCCCATCGTGGGGCCGGTTCTGATCGCGCTTGGCCTCGACCCCCTATGGCTTGGCGTAATGATTGCCATCAATTTGCAAACAAGTTTCCTGACGCCGCCGTTCGGTTTTGCGTTGTTCTATTTGCGCGGGGTCGCACCTGAGACGATTGCCACCCTCGATATTTATCGCGGCGTCGTTCCCTTTATCTTCATTCAGCTGGTTGCCCTCGCGATCATCGCCAGTGTCCCGGGTATCGCGACCTGGTTGCCGCGGGTTCTTTTCTAGCCAAAAAAAGGGCGGACCCAAGGTCCGCCCCGTGATCGATGCTCGCGGTTTCCTTAGCCGGGATATTTGAACGGCAACGAGCGGGCTTTGATGAAGGCCCCTTCTGAGTAATTGGCCCACGTTAGCGCGGTGCGACGGAATTTGACGATTTCGTCGAACGTCGATTTGGACAATGGGTCCTCACCGGCAATTTTTTCGAGGACCTCACCGGAGCGTTGGCCGATGGCATTGAGGATCTCATCGCTATATTTCCGTAGCTGAACACCATGCTCGTTGATGAGCTTTTGCAGAGCGGCGTTGTTACGAGCCTGAAACTCACTCAACATTGCGACGTTCGTCGATGCCGCGCCCCGCATGAGCCTGAAACTCACTCAACATTGCGACGTTCGTCGATGCCGCGCCCCGCATGACGACATCCTTGAGCTCAGCGTCAAGGCTTTCCCATTCTTTGAGGTTTATGAACAGGTCAAGCACGGTGGCGGGTTCATGCCACCCGGGGTAGTAGTAATACTTGCAGACCTTGTACAAGCCAAAACCCAGATCCGCCGCTGGACCGATCCATTCGGTGCCGTCGATGGCGCCGGCCGAGAGCGCCGGTAGGATTTCGCCGCCTGGCAACAACACGACATTGGTGCCGAATGTGCGAAGGACCTCACCACCGAGTCCGGGCATGCGGAACTTAAGACCGTCGTAATCCGCCATGCTGTTGACTTCTTGTCGATACCAGCCGCCCATCTGGTTGCCGGTGTTGCCGCATGGGAGGAATTTGGTCCCCAGTTCGTTATAAATCTTGTCGGCCGCTTCGATGCCCCCGCCATAGTAGAACCAGGCATTTTGCTCCTGGGCGTTGAGACCAAAAGGCATAGCCGCAATGAACTGGATCGCATTCGACTTTCCGGACCAGTAATAAGGTGCGCCTAGTCCCATTTGGGCGGTGCCATCTTGTACGGCGTCGAATGATTCGAACGCGCCAACGAGTTCGCCGGCATGAAACACTTTGATGGTTAGGCGTCCGTCGGTTGCCCTGCCGATGAAGTCCGCCATGCCCTGAAGTTGACGGCCTAGGATGCCGGCCTTGCCAAACGCCGAAACGGCCGTCCACTGCTTGCGGCCCTGCGCGATTGCCGGTGTTGGGAAGCTTGAGGCTGCCGCGGTCGCGGCCACAGCACCTGCTGCCGCCGAACCGCTGAGAAACTTGCGACGATCCATGATCCCCTCCGAATTTTGTTGAAATGACTTTGGTTGAGCGAATGCCCGGAGCACCCGAGCCTTGTTACAAAAGTATAGGCACGTTGCTTTGCTTGGCAATAGATGGGGTGCAGCGATCGGCGGTTTGATCTAGGTATCTATGGTATCTACGGGCGCCCATTCGTCTGTCTCCAGCCCCTCGACGGGCTTGAAGCGCGTCTTGTAAGACATCTTCTGGCTGTCTTTGATCCAATACCCTAAATAGAGGTAGTCGAGGCCGCGCTCGATGGCTGTCGCGATGTGCCACAGGATCATGAACGTTCCCAAGCTCTGCCGCGCGCAGTCTGGATCGAAAAAACTGTAGACCATCGACAGGCCATCTTGCAGAGAGTCGGTTAATGCCGCCGCTTGGAGGATTCCGCGGCCATCGCGGAACTCGACGATCGACGTATCGATCGGTGTTTCTTCGATCATGGCGACGTAGTCGGCGTGGTCCATCTCCGCCATGCCGCCGTCGCCGTGCCGTGACGTGACGTATTTGGTGAATACGTCGTACTGCTCATTCGAAGCGAATGCCGGACGTTCGTCGGTGGTCAGATGGCGGTTTTGCATGATCACGCGTCGCATCGACCTGGTGGGTACAAACTCGGCGACGCGTACCCGGACTGGAATGCAGGCCGAACAATTTTCGCAGACCGGCTTGTAAGCGATGCTGTGGCTACGCCGAAACCCGGCAGCGGTGAGCGCTTCGTGCATATGAACCGGATCGCGCTCGTCGCAATCGAGTTCTGTGAAAACCTTGCGTTCGAGTTGCCCCGATAAATACGGACACGGCGCTTCCCGCGTGCTGTAGAAGCGTTTGAGCGGGAGCTTCGGGCTCGATGTCATCGTGGCTGGCGCCGCTCGAGGATCATGATCACGCCCTGCAACTCAAGGCCATAAGCGCCGTGCGTAGTTTAGCGGGTACTGGGTTGGCGCAATTGTCCGGTCGCGCCACCATTACCATCACGCACTCGCATTGTGCCGCGCATCGATCGTCCGAGAAAATCGCGTGCGACAGCCGCACGGAACTACGGCCCACATCCAGAACTCCGGTTCCCACCTCGATGGTTCCCGGCAAGGACATTTGCTGAAGGTAGTTTATTTCAAGGCGCACGGTCATCCATGCGAATTTGGGGTCGGCAACATCTTGGCCCAAATCGCTGAAGAACATAACCCGGCCACTCTCGACATAGGTGAGGTAAGCAACGTTGTTGACATGGCCGATCGGATCGAGATCGGCAAAGCGAATAACATCGCTTCGCCAGTGAGGGTAGGCTCCCCTCGCGATGAGATCCAGTGTGGCGGTGTTGGCTTCAGCTAACATCACAGCGCGGTCGCGATCACTTCTTCTTCCGCAGCTCTGGCGGGAGGACTGGCGCCTGTCGTAACAGGACGATACTGATGCGCCGGTTTTCCGCCTTGAACGGATCTTCCAAATCGATTGGTTCAGTATCGGCTCTGCCGGTCACCCGCGCGAAGCGATCAGCCTCGAGACCGCCCGCCGCCAGTGCGCGCCGGCTGGCATTAGCCCGGTCGCTCGACAATTCCCAGTTTGAATAGTTTTGTCGATTCAGGGGTGAGGCGTCCGTATGTCCCGAAATCGACAACTTGTTTGGCAGTCGTACAACCGCTTGCGCCACTTTTTCGAATAACTTGCGCGTGCGCGGATTGAGTTGAGAACTGCCGCTGGCGAACATCGCGCCGCCTTCTTTGTCGACAATCTGAATGCGCATGCCTTCGGGCGTCATGTCAACGACCAGATTGTCCTGCAATCCTGCTAATTCAGGGTCTTGTTGAAGTGCCTGCTGGAGGGCGTCTTGCGCTTCCTCAAAAGAGGCCTGCTCTTGCTCTGCCTTGAATTTTTCCAGAGCGTCTTCGTCAGCATCTTTCTCTACGGTCTGCGGAATCGCCGGCGGCGGCGGGGCCGTGATTTCGACAATGACCGGCGCTGATGATGTCGCCGACAGGCTGGCGCCTGGCGCTAGCGCTTGGCCACCAAGCATGCCGCCGGCACCGCCGGTCGAGAGGCTAACCGAGGCCGGGGTGAAATATTCAGAGATCCCGCGTTTTTGTTCCTCAGTCGTTGCGTTGAGCAGCCACAGCAAAAGAAAGAACGCCATCATGGCGGTTACAAAGTCGGCATACGCAACCTTCCACGCGCCACCATGATGGCCATGGTCAGCCTTGTTGATCTTCTTAACAACGATCGTGCCTTCGTTGTGGCCAATAGGATCACTCATGGGGATCGCTCACCGATCATTTCCAAAACTTTACCCCGGAGCGCCCTTAGACGGCCTGTGCGTTGGTCACCGCGTCTTCCAACTCGGCGAACGTTGGCCGTTCGTATGAGTATAGTGTTTTGCGGGCAAATTCGGCCGCAACAGCCGGCGCGTAACCCTGCAAATGCGCCATCAGGCCGGCTTTGATGCAATTGAAGTATTTCGACTCCGCCTCTGAATAGGACTTGAGACTTGCGGCAATCGGCCCGACCAAACCGTAAGCAAGTAGAATACCGAGAAAGGTTCCGACCAGAGCGGCGCCGATCAATCCACCAAGAACCTCAGGTGGTTCGGAGATGCTGCTCATGGTAACGACGACGCCGAGCACCGCGGCGACGATGCCAAACGCAGGCAGACCATCCGCCATCGCTTGGATCGCCGAAGCCGGCGCCTCGCTCTCGTGGTGGTGGGTTTCAATATCTTCATCGATCAGGGCTTCGAATTCGTGCGGGTTTTCGGTCCCCATCGTCATCAAACGCAGGTAGTCGCAGAGAAAGTCGACCGCGTGATGGTTGGCCAGGAAATTCGGAAAATCCTGGAACAGCGAACTCTCGTGGGGATCTTCAACATGAGCCTCCAGCGCCAGCATGCCTTTCGACTTGGCGAGCCGGAAAATTGAGTATTGCAGGGTCAACAGCTCTACATACGCTTCCTTTTTGTATGGAGAGCCCTTGAGGACCCGGCCGAAGCTTTTGGCCGTCGCGCTAAGAACCGGCTTGGGGTTGGAAATGATAAAGGCACCGATCGCGCCACCAACGATAATCAGAACCTCGAACGGTTGGATGAGAACGGCGATATCACCATGCGGCAGGTAGCCGCCAAGGACGGACCCAAACACAACCACGAAGCCAATGATGAAGAACATGTCCGTTACCTCCGGATTGAATAGCGACGATTAAGTGACTCTCTGACGCAGGCACGTCAAGCCTTTGCAAATCAAAGAAAAGGTTTCGCCATTATGGACCGATTCAAACGAATTTGACGACTCCGGCCGGTTGTTTCAGTGATCCCGCTCACATCCAACAGAAAATAAGTTTGGGAGCCGCAAAAACAAGCCAGGCGTCTGCTTTCAGAAAATATGGTTAACGCGGCCAGGAACCGAATGAATTGGCTACGTCTCAAATTTATTCGCCACTGGCGTGGTCGCTCAATCGCCGCGGCGCGAACCCTGCTTCAGCCAAGGCCGACATGACCTCTTCAGCCTGCCTGGCATCACGGGTTTCGACGACCAGGTCGAGATCGGCGAGTTTCACGGGCACGTCGGAAAACAAACGCTGATGGTAGACCTCGACGATGTTGCCGCCGGCATCACCAACGATCCCGGCGACTCGCGCCAGAACACCAGGCGTGTCCTGGATTTCTACGCGAACCCGGATCATGCGCCCGTCCCGGACCAGGCCGCGCATGATGATCGATGCGAGAAGGCGTGCATCTATGTTGCCGCCTGACACGATCAACCCGACCCGCCGTCCTCTAAATCGGTCTGAATTGGCGAGAACGGCGGCCAAAGGGGTGGCGGCCGCGCCCTCGACAATCATTTTCTCAATATCGAGAAACATGTTGAGCGCCGCTTCGATCTGGTTTTCCGCGACCAGGAGCACGTCGTCGACCCGGCCGCGAATCAATTCGAGCGGGATTTGGCCAACTTCCGCGACGGCAATGCCTTCAGCGATCGTCGGCCCGCCTTTGACCTTGCTGTTGCCACCCCTCGCCGCGTGCAACGTCGGATACAGCTCCGACTCGATGCCGATGACCTCGATCGCGGGCTTGATGGATTTTGCCGCCAGGGCCACCCCTGAAATCAAACCACCGCCACCGACTGGTACGACCAGAACCTCAAGGTCAGGCACGGCTTCGAGCAGCTCGATCGCAATCGTGCCCTGTCCGGCGATAATTTTGGCGTCGTCGTAGGGCGGGATAAATGTGAGGTGTCTTTGCTGGCGGATCGTGTTCGCCGCGACCGCGGCCTCGCTCAAGGAGTCACCTTCGAGAACGATCTCTGCCCCGTGGAATTCGGTTTGGCGAACCTTGCTAAAGGGCGTTGGCCGCGGCATGACGATGGTGGCGGGAATACCCAAGCGTCGAGCATGAAAGGCGACGCCCTGGGCGTGATTGCCGGCGGAAACTGCAATGACGCCTTTCTTGGATTCATCGGCGGTCAGGCTGAGGAGCTTGTTGAGAGCGCCGCGTTCCTTGAACGAGGCGGTGTATTGCAGGTTCTCCAGCTTGAGATAAATCTCCGCACCAGTGATATGCGACAGCGTAACCGACTTAATGCTGGGTGTTGCGACCACGGCGCCGTGGATTGCGGCTGCGGCTGCTTCAACATCGGCGAAGGTTAGTGCCAATTATTGCCTCAAGGGGCGGGCGTCAGCACCAACGTCCCATGCGCACCCGCCGAATAATCCCGCTTCGAGGTCGTCATTGGGATGTGTTCAATGTCGCGCCAGGGTCGAACAAAATTGTCGAAGAACTGAGATAACGGATTGCCCGACTGTCCCGTCGTGTGCACATAAAGTGAGCGGTCAAGATCGTCTAAATCGTAGATCACGCGAAAGCTGGCGCCATGAATCGCCGCAAAAGGCGATTTTTCATTGGTGATGCTGTAGCCACCGCGATTGACGGTGAAAGGCCCACCGCTTGCGTCGATACGCAGGTCAAAAATTTTGTTCAGTACTGGGACGAAAGTGAACGGCAAGTGTTTCATGTGCGCGTAGTGCACATCCCCCCACCGCCATTTGGTCATGTCCTCGCCGTGTTCGTCGATCAGGTCCGCGACCGTTTGTTCGAGGGCGTTCACGATTGCCTCGTCGCACGTTTCCACCGCGTCGGTCGTGACGTTGTCACACCAGCCTTGGCGGTCTGTCAGGGCTCGCTGCACGAAGAGTGGACGGTAGTGCCACGACTCTTTGAACAACGAGCCGAGCTCGTCCGCATAGATCCTCGTCTCAAGCTGACTGTACCAATATGAGAAGAGCAGGGGTTCGGGGCGATTGAGAGCCATGTCGCCGTCCCATGCCCGGAGCAGCTCAATCGCGCGACGGCTGTCGTCGCCGGATGGGTTTGATTTGATAAGTATCGCGAGGAAATCACGAGCCATTGTCGAGATGTTGTCGCCTTGTGCCCGCCTGAAACTCTCAATCGAATGTTTTTCGCGGGCGGCCAGTAGTTCGTGAATGCGGCGAATTCGGTAGGGATGTTCCCAATCGAACGTAATGTGGTGGGGGTAGCGATTATCGACGATCGCATTGTTGGCGGTGGCGATCGTCCCCCCCGGCGGATCGATCTGATGCGGCAGCTCATCGAACGGAAGAAAGCCCTGCCAATCATATTTGGCGTCCCAACCAGGTGCCGGAAGTGTTCCAAGTATTTTGTTGGCCGGGTCCCGGCGTGGAATTTGTGCCGGCGCATAGAAGCCGACGTGTCCATCGACATCGGCATACAACATGTTTTGCTGCGGTCCGGCATAGTCGCGTAACGCGGCAACGAACTCGTCCCAGTTTCCCGCTCTTTGAATACGCAGCGTTGCGCGAGCGGTCGTATCGTTTTCGTCGAGCGCGGTCCATGCGAGAGCAAGGACGAATTCGCCCATTTGCTTTTGGCGTTTCTCCGACATCAGATCTGAGATAACGGGGCCGTGCCGGGTCGTACGTACGGCAAGGCGAACGGGATCACTGTCCTTAACCGCGATCGTTTCCTCGCGTACCAAGAACGGCCTCGATCCATTGGGACTCTCGTAGCGCGTACGATCGCCCCCGTCGACTCGCTCGATAAAAATATCCTGGACGTCGCCATAGGTGTTTGTGAAGCCCCAGGCGATACGCTTGTTACGCCCGACCAGCACTGCGGGGATGCCCGGCAGGGTCGCCCCAATTGCATCCAGACCGGGCGCCGATAGATGCGCGAAGTACCAGATGGATGGCACCGACAATCCGAGGTGGGGGTCGTTGGCCAGAAGCGGTTTGCCGGTCGCCGTCCGCGCACCTGACACCACCCAGTTGTTGGATCCGTTGTCGCCATCGCTTTTCATGGTCAGCGCGCGCCACGCACCGATCCATGGAATCGACGCGTAGATATCCGCGAGCGGCCCGAGTTCGTGCTCATCGGGGTGCGGGTAGCCCGGATAGATGTCGGCGAGTTGATCGGGGTCGAGGACTTGCGCCATGTGCGCGCGCAGGAGCTCATCGCTCATGTTCACGCTCAGGCTGAGCGCCATCATTTTTCCCCAGACTAGCGAGTCGGCCGGCGTCCACGGTTCGGGTTCGATTCCCAGGATGATGAACTCAGGCGGGAGTGGCCGGCGTGCGAAATCTCTCGTCGCGATAAACGCGTTTACGCCTTTCGCATACGCTTCGAGCGCGCCGCGTGTTTCGGGATCCAAGTTGGCGTAGTTCTGTTTGGCGGAATGGTAGACGCCAAGGACACGCATGTTGCGATCAAGTTGTAGCGTTGTCTCGCCCATCAACTCTGAAAGTCGCCCGGCGCCGATCCGCCGATTGACCTCCATCTGCCACAGTCGATCTTGAGCGTGGGTGTAGCCGAGCCCGTAATACGCATCGTTACGCGACTGCGCCACAATGTGCGGGACGCCGGCTCGATCGCGGATGATCTCAATCGGCGCGGCAATCCCAGCAACGCTCGCTTGACCATCCAGATCAGGTAGAGACCCCCGTAACCACACGTACCCGCCAACGACAACGACGGCGACAACAACAACGACCCCGACAAGAATTCGGACAACCCACCGCATCATCGATCCCATCACCTGCTCGCGGAAGGAATCACGGCCATGCGTCCCTAGCCGCGCAGGTTATTAAGCCGCGCAGTTATCAATGATGCGCATCATGCCAGTCCAAGCTCGCTTAGCAAGGCGGAACGATGTTCGTCCAACTGCGGGCTGGGCGCGCGTTGCCGAGGATCCTCGAAGCCAGACATCTTGATCGGGTTGCCCGGCATTCTCACGGTTCCCGCGATCGCGTCTTCAGCCTCAACGATCATGTTGCGCTCATTGACCTGCGGGTCGTCAACCACGTTTTGAATATTGTTGATGGGGCCGCAAGGAATGCCGGCCGCAGCAAACACACCGAACCAATGGTCGCGACTTTGCGCCTTAAGGGCGGCTTCCATTTCTTCCTTCAATATCGCAGCGTTCGTGGTCCGCGTGGTGTTTGAATCAAAACGGGGGTCGTCGGCGAGGTCGGGGCGGCCGATGGTATCAGCCAATTTTGCAAACAAAGTGTCATTGCCGGCCGCGATAACGATGAAATCATCCTTGGTTGCGTAACTTTCAAACGGTGTAATCGACGGGTTTCGTGCGCCGGCCGGGCCTGGAACACTGCCGGTTGCATGATAGCGGGCGATCGCGTTCTCGCAGATCGCCACCTGGCAATCGAGCATGCTGATGTCGAGGTACATGCCCTCGCCCGTCGTCGCCCGATGAAACAGCGCCGCGTTAATCCCGATCGAAGAAAACAGGCCAGCCGTGATATCGCCGACCGACGTACCGACTCGCGCCGGCGGCATTCCGGGGTGACCGGTCATGCTCATGACGCCACCCATCGCTTGCACGATCACATCATAAGCCGGCCGTTGCGCGTATGGACCGGTTTGTCCAAATCCCGATGCCGCGGCGTAAATGAGGCGCGGGTGACGGGCGTGGAGTGTGGCCCAGTCGTAGCCGAGTTTGGCCATGGTACCGGGGCGATAGTTTTCGATAAGGACGTCGGCCTGTGCCACTAGCGCGTCGAAGATCAAACGATCGGCATCGCTCTTGAGATTAATCGCAACGCTTTCCTTGTTGCGATTAAGCGACATGTAGTAAGCCGATTTTCCGTTTACAAACGGACCATATTGACGTGAGTCGTCGCCCGTTTCCGGCATCTCCACTTTGATGACGCGGGCCCCGAGGTCGGCCAGGACCATGGTGCAAAAGGGTCCGGCCAATACCCGAGTGAGGTCGATAACGGTCACGCCATTAAGCGGACCCTCGACACTGGATGGATGGAGAGCCATGCCAGGTATTTCCCCTGTTTTTAGCTATTTTCAGCCCTTGGCGGCCGCTGCGTTCTAGCCGAACCTCCGAGTCCGCGCAACGTTACGGGACTCCTGCGAAATCGTTCATGCGATTTCATAATGTCTATGCGGCGGCTGACGAGCGCACTTGTGGGGCTTCGCCGGCTGTGCGGCTCAGGGTTGTATGGTTGAGCGCGGTCGGCGAGAAATATCTATGACAAACCGCCAATACAGCGGCAGTTGCAAATTCTTTGCATGAGAACACGTCGAGATAAACATCTCCGGTTGCTTCAGCGAAATGAGCGGTCACGCTTGAAGTTTCTATGAGTTGGACGAGGGTGTAGCCACTCGCTTTGGGATCGTGCTTGGCGAAATGCTCAAGAATGGGATCGCCGAACGCGGTCATGCCGATACAGTCGACGAGGTCACCGCAAAAGGAACGAATTGTCGCTTCACTGGCCACGGCGGCGCCGTCGCAGCCGCCCATGTCCACGATCAGGTGTTGGCCCCACATCGTTTGGATCACTCTGCCAAGGACAGCCGGCTACGCGCTGGCCAACTGCCGGGCAACGTCGCCGGCAAAATAGGTGAGGATCCCGTCGGCGCCGGCCCGCTTGAAGCCGAGCAGCGATTCGATGACGACGCGCGGTTCATCTAGCCAACCCTGCATCGCCGCCGCTTTGATCATCGCGTACTCGCCGCTCACCTGGTAGGCGAACGTGGGAACCCCAAACGTTTCTTTCACACGCCGCACGATGTCGAGGTAGGGCATCCCCGGTTTCACCATCACCATATCCGCACCTTCGGCGATGTCGAAGGCGACTTCCCGCAACGCTTCGTCGGAATTTGCGCTATCCATCTGGTAGGTTTTCTTATCGCCCTGGCCGAGCATGCTCGCCGAACCGACCGCGTCGCGGAACGGATTGAAAAAGGCCGACGCATATTTGGCCGCGTACGACATGATCTGCACGTGCTGAAATCCATTTGCATCGAGAGCGTCGCGAATGCCTCGCACCCGCCCATCCATCATGTCGGATGGCGCGATGATATCGCACCCGGCTTCGGCTTGGACCAGCGATTGCTGGCACAGGACATCAACCGTTTCGTCATTGACGACATACCCTTCGCGGACCAAACCGTCCTGGCCATGCGAGGTGAACGGGTCGAGCGCCGCGTCGCAGAGCACGCCGATCTCGGGGTGGGCTTGTTTGACCGCCTTGACCGCTCGACAGACCAAATTGTCGGGGTTGATCGCTTCGTCGCCATCGGGCGTCCGCAGGGCTGGTTCAAGGGCTGGAAACACTGCAATGACCGGGATTCCCGATGCCTTCGCCTCGCCCGCTAATCTGACGAGATGATCGATCGACAAACGATTGACGCCAGGCATCGATGGCACCGGCTCCAAACGATCCTCACCCTCGTGGACGAAGAGCGGCCAGATGAGATCGTTGGCCGAGAGTTCGTTCTCGGCGATCAGGCGTCGCGACCAATCGTGCCGCCGGTTCCGCCGCAATCTCGTTCTAGGGTAGGCGCCAAGCGGCGGGTAGTGTGTGCTGATGGGGCCAGTCATGGAACTGTTTCCATAGGTAGAATGACACCCGCAAACCCTGCGGGGCCGCTTCAATACTCCACTTTGGACTAGTTTATAACCAAATTATGGGATCGAATCGCGTTCTCGATAGCGTCTTTTGGTGTGGCCTCCGTAATTGTACGGTTCGGGGGCGGGTAACCTACTGAAATATCGACTAAACTAAAGCCACAGAGCGACAGACCGCGGTAGCGAGAGGAACAAATCATTGGCCGAAACAGCCATTGAAACGCCAGAAATCAAGCGCGACCCGGTCGAGGGTGTCGCGGGCGGTCCCGAGCAGCGGCCGGTTCGTTTCGTCACTGCCGCCAGTCTCTACGACGGTCATGACGCCTCGATCAACATCATCCGCCGCGTCCTGCAAGGTACCGGTGCGGAGGTCATTCATCTTGGCCACAACCGGTCCGTCGACGAAATCGTATCAGCTGCGATTCAGGAAGATGCCCACGCCATCGCGGTGAGTTCCTATCAGGGCGGACACGTCGAATTTTTTAAGTACATGATCGATCTCTTGCGCGAACGGGGCGCCCCACAAGTAAAGGTTTTTGGCGGTGGTGGCGGCGTTATCGTTGCCGAGGAGGTCAGCGAACTCGAGGCCTACGGCGTGGCGCGAATCTATTCGCCCGAGGATGGCCAGCGGCTCGGACTGCAAGGGGTCATCGATGACATGCTGAGCCATGTGGACACCGATCTCGCGCGTCACGTTCCCGCTAGCCTCGATGGTTTGGTGAGCGGAGATCGCAATGTGCTGGCACGGCTGATCACCAGCATTGAGGCGCACACCTTATCGGATCAAATGCTGCACGCCATAACCGCGCAAGCGGCGATGATCGAGGGCGTTCCAGTGGTCGGCGTCACGGGAACCGGTGGTGCCGGTAAGTCGTCGTTCACCGATGAGATCATTCGTCGTTTTCGAACCGACAAACCCGACATCGCCATCGCGATCCTGGCGGTCGATCCGTCGAGACGTCGCACCGGCGGTGCTTTGCTAGGCGATCGAATTCGCATGAATGCGATCGCCGCGCCGGGGATCTATATGCGCTCGTTGGCAACCCGCGGTTCCGAGCGAGAAGTTGCGCCGAATCTAGGCGAGATCATTGCGGCCTGTAAGTTGGGTGGTTTTGATCTTGTGTTTGTCGAGACCGCCGGCATTGGCCAAGGCGACGCAGCAATCGTGCCCCTGGTCGACGCTTCGATTTACGTCATGACGCCGGAGTTCGGGGCCGCGAGCCAACTCGAGAAAATCGACATGCTCGATTTCGCCGACATCGTCGCCATCAACAAATTTGATCGGCACGGCGCGCCAGACGCAATTCGTGACGTTCGCAAACAGATCCTGCGCAATCGCGAACAGTTTGATCGCACGCCAGAGGACATGCCGGTGTTTGGGACCGTTGCGGCAAAGTTCAACGACGATGGAACAACCGCCCTCTACCGCCACCTGTTGGAGGTATTGACGCAAGCCAACATCATTGATTGGCAAAGCGAACTCGAGGGCGCGGCGAGTCGAACATCGAGCGATCGTACCAGCATCATTCCGTCGGACCGGCGCCGTTATTTGAGCGAAGTGACGGCAACCGTTCGCGACTACCACGCCAACGCCGAGCTACAGGTGCAGATTGCCCGTGAGCGCCAGCACTTGGTTGAGAGCCGCAAGATGCTGGCTCTGAGCGGCGGCAGCAAGAACACCGACGACATTGACCGACTCATAGCTGATCGTGAGGCGGCGCTCGATGCTGCCAGTCGGACGCTACTCGATGATTGGCCACAAACCCGAACCCGCTACCAAGCTGACGAGTTCGTGGTCTTGCTGGGTGACCGTGAGGTTCGCACGCCACTGACGCATACGACGCTATCGGGCTCGACGATCCCCAAGGTGGCCCTGCCTCCCTATGACGATCACGGACCGTTGCTTGCCTGGCTGCTGCGCGAAAACGTTCCCGGCATGTTTCCCTATACGTCCGGCGTCTTTCCGTTCAAACGCGAGGGCGAAGATCCGACGCGGATGTTTGCGGGCGAGGGCGATCCTCAGCGCACGAATGATCGTTTCAAATATTTATCCAAGGAATCTGCTGCAAAACGGCTGTCGACCGCGTTCGATTCAGTGACGCTGTACGGTGCCGACCCGGACGAACGCCCCGATATCTACGGCAAGGTGGGGACCTCCGGCGTATCGATCGCGACGCTGGACGATATGAAAGTGCTTTATGACGGATTCGATCTCTGTGACCCGTCGACATCGGTCTCGATGACGATTAACGGTCCGGCGCCGACGATCCTGGCAATGTTCGTCAGTGCGGCGATAGATCAGCGAATAGCTGGATTCGAAGCCGAAAATGGGCGCTTGCCCGACAATGACGAGGCCGCCGAAATCCGAACCTATGTCCATGAAAATGTGCGCGGTACGGTCCAGGCCGATATCCTCAAGGAGGACCAGGGTCAGAACACTTGCCTGTTCTCAACCGAGTTCAGCCTCAAGGTAATGGGCGATATCCAGGCTTACTTTATCGACCACAATGTGATGAATTTTTACTCGGTCTCGATATCGGGTTACCACATCGCCGAAGCCGGCGCGAACCCGATCTCGCAGTTGGCCTTCACGCTGGCGAATGGCTTCACCTATGTCGAAGCCTACCGGGCGCGAGCGATGCGGGTTGACGATTTTGCGGCAAATTTTTCATTCTTCTTTTCCGCCGGAATGGATCCCGAATACAGCGTCCTCGGCCGGGTGGCTCGGCGTATTTGGGCCGTTGCGATGCGGGACAAGTATGGCGCCAACGAGCGAAGCCAAAAACTCAAATATCACAGCCAGACTTCGGGCCGGTCGCTGCACGCGCAGGAATATTCGTTCAACGATATTCGTACGACGTTGCAGGCATTGATCGCGACTTACGACAATACCAACAGCCTGCACACCAACGCCTACGACGAGGCCATCACCACCCCGACCGAAGAATCGGTGCGTCGGGCGATGGCGATTCAGCACATCATCAACCAGGAGTGGGGGCTGGCTAAAAACGAAAACCCCAATCAGGGGTCGTTCATTATCGAGCAGCTAACCGATCTAGTTGAGGAAGCCGTGCTCGTGGAGTTCGACCGCATCAATGAGCGGGGCGGTGTGCTCGGCGCCATGGAGACCGGCTACCAGCGAGGCAAGATCCAGGATGAATCGTTGCATTATGAGATGAAAAAACACGATGGCAGCCTCCCCATTATTGGCGTGAATACCTTCCGCAATCCACATGGCGATACCGATGCGGGTGGCGGTGTTCAGTTGCAACGCTCAACCGAGGGCGAGAAGCAATCGCAGATTGCGCGTTTGCGAGACTTTCACGCCCGCCACGCCGATCAAGCACCAGCAATGCTGACTCACCTCAAGCAGACCGCACTGCGTGGTGAGAACGTTTTTGCGGTGTTGATGGACGCGGTGCGCTGCTGCTCGCTTGGTCAGATCACCAACGCCTTGTTTGAGGTCGGTGGGCAATATCGACGGAACACCTAGCCGCTCCCCGGCGGGGCTACTCAAACAGGCCGGCGTTTCGAAGCGTTAGGCCGGTCGGTCAATACCGGCAGATGATCAAGCGCTTCTTTACAATTCTTTACCTGCTCTAGATGGGCCAGAAACCGTGCGCTCTTTAGATAAAGTCATGGGTTTTATCGAACCCGAGCTTTCATAGGAGCAATAAATGTCTGATCCCAACACCACGCCGATCGCACCGACCAACTGGCGTCGCCGGTTGCGCCTTTCGCTGATTGCCGCTCTCGCGATCTTGTTGGTGGGTGCCGGCGTCGGCGCCTTCACGCAGGGCAATGCGTTTGGCCGCATGGGGTGGCACGGCCACGGCATGTGGAATGACCCCGCACGTGTCGACGAGGGTGTCGAGCGTCTGATCAAGCACCTTGCGATCGAGATCGATGCAACGCCCGACCAGCAGGAGAAGCTGACCGTGCTGGCGAAAGCTGCGGCCAAGGATCTGTTGCCGTTGCGCCAGGAAATGCGAACGGCAGGTCACGACGCGGCAGCGCTGCTAACTGCTGCGACGATCGACCGCGCTGCAATCGAGCAACTTCGTGCGGCACGATTGCAGTCGATCCAGCAGGCGAGCACGCGTATGTCCGAATTCCTGGCTGACGCGGCCGAGGTGCTAACGGTCGAGCAACGCAAGGAACTGGCGGATCGTGTTGCCGAACATCGTAAGCACCGGCACGATCGCTAACCGCGCCGCGCAGCTAGCGGCGGTCGGCCGCGGAACGTATAAGCGACCTCGTGGCTGACCGCATACTCCTGATAGAAGATGATCCTCGTCTCGCCGAGATGATAAGCGAGTATCTCGGCGAGGCCGGGTTTCATGTCGCCCATGCCGCCAACGGAACCGATGGGCTCGCCCGACAAGAGCGTGAGCCCTTCGACGTTCTGATCCTCGACCTCATGCTCCCCGATATGGATGGCCTCGATGTCTGCCGTGCCGTGCGCGCGAAAAGTGAGATACCAATTCTCATGCTGACCGCGCGTGGCGACGCAATGGATCGTGTGGTTGGGTTGGAATTGGGCGCCGATGACTATCTGCCCAAACCTTTTGAGCCCCGGGAACTTCTCGCACGACTGCGCGCGATTCTACGACGCGGCAAGAGTGTCTCGACCAGCGATATCCTGCATTTCGGTCGTCTGGAAATAGACCGCGCTGCCCGCGAGATTCGCGTTGACGGTGACCACCGGCCTCTTACCAGCCATCAATTTGCGCTTATCCTGGCGCTGGCGGAACATCCCGGTCGTGTGATGTCGCGCGATACCTTGATGGACGCCCTCAAGGGGCAAGCATTTGATGCTTTTGACCGGTCCATCGACGTTCACATTTCACGCATCCGGGCAGCCATCGAGGACGACCCCAAGACACCACGTCGCATCATAACCGTGCGCGGTGCGGGCTACGTGTTCGCGAAAGCTCAGGACTGACGCCCGCGCATCGATGAAACGCCTCTACTACCAATTCTATCTGACGATCGTCGGTACCCTTGTTTTGGTTGTTATCGTGGGCGGCATACTGTGGAGTTTCGTCGACCACGATGCGCCGTCCCACCAGAGATACACCCTCATTGGCGAGTTAGTTGCCGCCGCGTTGGCGCCGCCCGATGCGCCGATCTCTGAGCAACGAATCGTTCTCCAACGTCTGGCGCAACGCCTGGGTACCGATTTGACCCTCTATAATCAGGCGCGCCGCCCGGTCGCGTCGGCGGGACCGCCACTACCGCTACACGCCGACGACCACGATCGTGGTGGCTGGCACCACGGCGGTGGCCGTCCCTCGTGGTCGATGCGCCTACCCGACGAACGATGGATCGTTGCCCGTCTGCCCGGCGAGATGCGCTTTTCCAAGTGGGGGCTTTTGTTTCTGCTCGGCGGCGTCGCCCTGGCTGTCGCTTTGGCGGCGTTCCCGTTGGCCCGGCGCGTGACGCGGCGACTCGAGCGATTGCAAAAGGGCGTCGAGCTGCTCGGAGCGGGAGATCTCACGGCGCGGGTGAAAGTCGAGGGCCGCGATGAGGTAGCGCAACTGGCCGAGAGCTTTAACGCCGCCGCGGCGCGCATTGAAGATCTCATCGGGGCGCACAAGATGTTGCTGGCAAACGCATCGCACGAGCTGCGAACGCCACTTGCGCGCATACGGTTGGGTGTTGAACTCCTTGGCGAGAAAGCCGACGCCGGCCGCAAAGCGAATGTAGAAGCCGACATCGCCGAACTCGATCGCCTGATCGGGGAAATCCTGCTGGCGAGCCGTCTCGATGCCGCAGCGGCGGTCGAGGATCCGGAGGACGTCGACCTCCTCGCTCTGGCAGCGGAAGAGGCCACGCGCTACGAAAACTGTGAGGTCGGCGGCGACCCCATCATCATTCACGGTGAAGCATCGCTGTTGCGGCGGATGATGCGTAACTTGCTCGACAACGCCGCCCATCATGGTGAGCCGCCGATTCGTGTAACCGTCGTCAAGCAAATCAGCGACGCGACCGTTAGCGTTTGTGATCAAGGGGACGCGATCCCCGAAGTTGAACGGGAAAGCGTCTTTCTACCCTTCTATCGCGGTACGGCGACAGGATCTGGAACCGCGGGGTCCGGTTTGGGGCTGTCACTGGTGCAGCAAATTACCCGGCGTCACGGCGGCGAGGTGGTCTATCGTGCGGCGGCCGACGGCAACTGCTTCGTGGTTACGCTGCCAACCCCGCCGCGGACTGCGTAACGCTCCGGTCTCGCCACGGTGGCTCAAAGCATTCCGGGTCAGCGCAAGCCCGATTCGTCCAGCACACGAACAATCTCGTGTTCGTCCCGAACCGCCATCAGGTGGACCCCGTCGACGCCGGGTATTTCTCGCATTTGGTGCATCAACTCGACGCAGATCCGACGGCCCTCCGCGGCAGGTTGGCTGGCTCCTTCCAAGCGATCAACGATCGTGTCCGGTACATCGACGCCGAACAGGTTGTCGCGCATCCACCGCGCCGATCGGGCTGAACTGATCGGGCCGAGCCCGATAAGCAACCGGACGGTCTCGGCCACGCCGGCCGTTCGCAGGGCAGCGACGTAGGCCTCGACCAAGGCCGGCTCAAAGCAGAACTGGGTTTGAACGAACCGGGCGCCGGCACTTATCTTGGCAAGAAGGGGATCGGCTGACCAGGTCGGCGACGGCTGGACCGGCGTATCGACCGCGCCGATAACGTAGCGCGGGGGATGCTTCTCGATTACGCGGCCGCTCAGCAATACGCCCTCGTCGCGGAGCGTTGCGGCCATTTTGATTAGACCTAACGTGTCGATGTCGAAAACGCCTTTGGCGTCGGGATGGTCGCCGGCGGTAGGGTCGTCGCCGCGCATGCACAGAATGTTATGAACCCCAAGCGTCGCGGCGCCCAGCAGGTGGGCCTCGAGGGCAATACGGTTTCGATCTCGGCATGTTATCTGCAGGATCGGCTCGTGACCGTCGCGGGCAAGCAACGCAGCGGTCGCCAGCGATGACGTATGAACCCTGGCGCCGGCCCCATCGGTGACGTTGACCGCGTCGACCCGGCTGGCGATCGGCCCGGCTTTCTCAAGCAGATAGTCGGCGCTCGCTGTCGTCGGCGGGCGAAACTCGGCGGTCACGATAAAGCCGCCCTGGTCGAGACGTGCTTCGAAGCGGCTGCTCACGCCGCTCGGCGCGACTGCGGCGCCGCCGGTACGCGAATGCTCGTTCACGCCTTAGGCCGTGAAGGCTTGGATCCCGGTTTGGGCCCGCCCCAGAATCAGGGCGTGAACGTCGTGGGTTCCCTCGTAAGTATTAACGGTCTCGAGGTTCAGGAGGTGGCGGATGACGTGATACTCGTCGGCAATCCCGTTGGCGCCGTGCATGTCACGGGCGGAACGCGCAACGTCCAAAGACTTGCCGCATGAGTTGCGCTTGACCAGCGACACCATTTCAGGTGTGCCCTGGCCTTCGTCCAACAGTCGGCCGACGCGCAATGATGCTTGCAAGCTGATGGCGATCTCGGTCTGCATGTCGGCCAGTTTTTTCTGAACCAACTGATTGGCCGCGAGGGGCCGATCGAATTGGGTGCGCTCAAGCGTGTAGTCGCGCGCGGCATGCCAGCAGAACTCGGCCGCGCCCAGCGCACCCCAGGCAATGCCGTAGCGCGCCTTGTTAAGACAACTGAAGGGTCCACGAAGACCTTTCACCTCGGGGAACATGTTTTCTGCGGGCACGAATACCTCATCCATCGCGATCTGACCCGTGGGCGACGCGCGCAGGCTGAATTTGCCTTCGATCTTCGGCGCGGTGAGGCCTTTCATTCCTTTTTCGAGAATAAAGCCGCGTATTTTCTGATCGTCGTCTTTGGCCCAGACGACAAAAACATCCGCGAAAGGCGAATTGGAGATCCAGGTTTTCGACCCGTTGAGACGATAGCCGCCGTCGACAGTGCGGGCGCGCGTTTTCATGCTACCGGGGTCGGAACCGTGATCGGGTTCTGTGAGACCGAAGCAACCGATCAGTTCCCCGGTGGCGAGTCCCGGGAGGTATTTCTCGCGTTGCGCTTCGGTCCCGAACGTGTAGATCGGATACATCACCAGGCTCGATTGAACGCTCAACATCGAGCGGTAGCCACTGTCGACCCGCTCGACCTCGCGCGCGATCAATCCGTAACAGACATGGTTGACGCCAGCGCAGCCGTAGCCCTCGATCGTTGCCCCAAGCATGCCAAGTTCACCCATCTCGGTGAATATGTCGCGATCGAAGGTCTCGTTCCGGAATGCCTCGAGGATGCGCGGCATGAGTTTGCCTTGGCAGTAGTCGTGGGCGCTTTGCATGACCAGGCGTTCATCCTCACTGAGCTGGTCGGTGAGGCGAAAGGGGTCATCCCATTGGAATTTTGGCGTCTCGCTGGCGACGGTCGCCGCCTTGGCAAGGGTGGAATTCATCTATCTTGTCTCCGCACGACCGGTTCGAGACCGGATTTGCTATCAGGCGATTATAGACCAATCGCCGGCGTCCGCGTCGGCCGCCTATGGCACAACAGCTGTGACCTCTATTTCAACCTTGGCGCGATCTTCCAGCAGGTCGGCGACCTGTACCAAAGTCATGGCCGGATAGGCGTCACCCATGACCTCGCGGTAAGCTTTGCCGATGTCGCGAGCGGCAGCGAGGTATTCCTTTTTGTCGACGACGTACCACGTCATGCGGGTCATGTGCTCGGGGCCGGCACCGCCTTCGGCGAGTACCGTTGCAATGTTGGTAAGCGCTTGGCGAACCTGACCGGCAAAATCATCGGTTTCTATTGCTTCTTTAGCGTTCCATCCGATCTGTCCGGCCACGAAAATTTGTTTGCCGGTCGCAGCGATCCCGTTGGCATAGCCTTTCGGTCGTTTCCAGGCTGCAGGATTCAAAATATCCATTGGTTTTGCCCCTTTCATTTCGTTTTCATCGTCCGCGCGACACGGAAGATGGAATGAGTACGCTGTTTCAGGCGTTTATCACAATCGGAGACGGGCTCGAAAGACCATCGCTGTTCGACCCTGGATCAAATGTCGACCTATCATGTAGAGTAACGACGGCAAAGGAATACCGATGGACTACAAACAATTTTTTGCCGACAAGGTGAATGAGCTGAGGGTCGAGGGGCGCTACCGCGTTTTTGCCGACCTCGAGCGCCATGCCGGCGAGTTTCCGCGTGCGTCGCGTCACAAATCGGACGGCGGTGTCGACGAAATCACCGTTTGGTGCAGCAATGACTATCTCGGCATGGCGCAGCACTCCAAAGTGCGGCAAGCCATGCAGCACGCGCTAGAGAAAGTTGGCGCGGGCGCTGGTGGAACGCGAAATATTTCGGGAACGACGCACTACCACGTAATGCTCGAGGAAGAGCTCGCCGACTTGCACGGCAAGGAAGCGGCGCTGCTGTTTACATCGGGTTACGTTGCCAATGAGGCATCGCTCAGCACGCTGTCGACGCTCTTGCCCGGTTGTTTCATGTTCTCGGATGCGCTCAATCACGCGTCGATGATTCAGGGCATCCGCTACGGAAAATCGGAGAAGAAGATCTTCCGCCACAACGATGTGGAACATCTCGAGAGCATGCTGCGTGACGTTGATCCTGATGCGCCTAAGATCATCGCGTTTGAGTCGGTCTACTCAATGGATGGTGACATCGCACCGATCGAGCGGATTTGTGACCTGGCCGACAAATACGGGGCGATGACCTATCTCGATGAAGTGCACGCGGTCGGCCTTTATGGCGATACCGGTGCGGGTGTCGCTGAGCGCGACGGTGTCATGGAGCGGATTGACGTTATTGAGGGCACTTTGGGCAAAGCATTCGGCGTCCAAGGCGGCTATATCGCCGGCCCGACATCGATGATCGACGCGGTTCGCAGCTACGCAGCTGGATTTATATTCACGACCTCGATGTCCCCAGTTTTGGTTAGTGGTGCCCTGGCCAGTGTTCGACATCTCAGATCCAGTCAGCAAGAACGTGAGCGTCACCAGGAACGCGCGGAGTCGCTAAAACGAAAACTGCGTGAAGCCGACCTCCCGGTGATGCCGTCTGAGAGCCATATTGTGCCGGTGTTCGTGGGTGATGCGACCTTGTGCAAGCAGGTATCCGACGTCCTACTCGACCGGTTCAAGATCTATGTACAGCCGATCAACTATCCTACCGTGCCGCGCGGGACCGAACGTCTGCGATTTACCCCGGGTCCGCTCCATACCGACGAAATGATCGATCATTTGGTCGATTCGCTGAATATTGTTTGGCGCGAGTTGGAGCTGGCGCGGGCCGCGTGATTTTTCGAGGAATTCTCGTAAAAATCGAAAAACAATTACGTTTTTCTTCTTAAACGTGTATAGTGTCGTTGTTGCGATGTGCAACAGCCGCGTCCGTCCGCATCGTGACAATGTTCCCGCGTGCGACATGTGGGAACATACGGACGGTGGCTTACTTATGCCGCCGTCTCCCTGCAACAAACACAACTAGGCCCTGCGCTCGCGCAGGGCCATATTTCAAACAGCTTAGGCAGATTCTGCCGAATCTGCCTAAGCCTTAAGATTTGTTGAGGTGGGATGGTGCTCTCAGCTGCCCGACTTGTCCGCCTGTTCCGCTTGATGGCATGCTCCGGTGCGCAGTTAGACGGGGAGTCGGATGACACAGGAAACGGGGAATGAATACCTCCTCGAATTTCGCCGCATCGGCAACTCCGTCAAGGTATCTGCGATTGATCCCCTCACCGCCCAGGAGGTGTCGATTGTCGGTCCGGCTGATGCCGGTCAGGAAGAGCTAACGCGCGTGGCCATACGTAAACTAAAGTATGTCATGGAGAAAAAAGCTGCCGAATCTAGAAAACGCTAGTGTAGCTCTGACGAAACGCTTGGTAACAAACAACCGACATGATTGAAGTTCAGCAGTTGAGCAAGAATTTCGGCGGCGTGGCGGCGGTTAGTAATGTCAGTTTGGAGATTGCGCCGGGGTCTATCACCGGGCTAATCGGCCCCAACGGAGCCGGCAAGACAACGCTGTTCAACGTTATCGCCGGCAATCTAGCACCCTCGTCGGGGCGCATCCTGTTCGACGGTGAGGATGTAACCGGCCTTGAATCGCATCAACTCTTCCACAAGGGGTTGCTGCGAACGTTTCAGATCGCGCATGAGTTCAGCAAGCTCACCGTGCTTGAGAACCTCATGATGGTGCCGGCTGCGCAAGCGGGCGAAAACTTGCTCTCAACCTGGATACGGCCTGGCCTGGTCCATCGCCAAGAGGCGATCGTGCTGGAGAGGGCCCGCGAAGTGTTGGAGTTTCTCAATCTCACCCATCTATCGAATTCCATTGCCGGGAATCTGTCCGGCGGTCAGAAAAAGCTCCTCGAACTCGGGCGCACAATGATGGTTTTGAACGGCAAAGCGGTGCTACTCGATGAGATCGGCGCCGGCGTCAATCGTGCGCTGCTGGCCGAAATCGGAACCGCGATACAGCGCCTCAACGAAGAGCTGGGGTACACGTTCTGCATGATCGAGCACGATCTCGATTTCATCAGCCGCATGTGCGATCGGGTGATTGTGATGGCCGAGGGCGAGGTTCTCACGGAAGGAAAGGTCGAGGAGATCAAGGCCAACGAAGAAGTTATTGAGGCCTATCTCGGCACGGGCATGAAGCATCGTCGGTCTACAATTGCAGTTGAAGTCGCCAATGACCCTGCTTAGTGCAGATCACATGTCGGGCGGATATGGCGGTGCCGATATCCTGTTCGGTTGCTCGATCGAGGTGGATCAAGGGGAGGTCACGGTAATCGTCGGTCCCAACGGCGCCGGCAAGTCGACTGCCATGAAAGCGATTTTTGGCATGGTCCAACTTCGTGCCGGATCGGTCGTTCTCAATGGTCATGACATCACGGCGATGCCGCCACAGGCGCGGGTCGAGCTCGGAATGGCCTTTGTCCCGCAGACCAACAACGTCTTTGCCGGTATGACCGTTGAAGAAAACCTGGAGATGGGTGCGTATCTGCGCCGCGACGACTTTCGCGACAGTATGGAACAGGTCTACGACCTGTTTCCGATCCTCAAGGAAAAGCGGCGCCAAGCGGCAGGTGAACTCTCCGGCGGGCAACGCCAGCAACTCGCTGTCGGACGGGCCCTGATGACCGAGCCGACGCTGCTGATGCTGGATGAGCCCACCGCGGGCGTGTCGCCGATTGTGATGGACGAACTCTTCGATCGCATTCTCGAAATCAAACAGACCCGCATCGGCATCCTTATGGTCGAGCAAAATGCTCGCCAGGCACTGGAGATTGCAGATACCGGCTATGTCCTGGTCAACGGCGAAAACCGCTATACCGGAACCGGCCAAGAACTGCTCGCCGACCCCGAAGTGCGCAGCACCTTTATCGGCGGATAGATCATAGATGGCCTACGCCACTGATCTTCTCCACGCCTTTCTCTGGATATTCAATTTCCTGTTGTTGCCGGCCATCACCTATGGGTCGGCCCTCGCTCTGGGTGCGCTTGGCGTAACGCTGGTGTTCGGCATTCTGCGCTTCGCTAATTTTGCCCACGGCGACATGATGGCATTCGGCGCCATGGTGGCTTTGATCGGCGTCGAGTTGCTCAACCACTTCGGCATCTTTACCTATCCATTTCCTGCCGGCCTGCTGATGCTGCCCGTCGCGATGCTCCTCACAGCGTTGCTGGCCATTGCCCTGGACAAGACCGTGTACGGCTATTACCGGCGGATCAAGAGCCCACCCGTGGTTCTCGTGATGACGTCGATTGGTGTGATGTTTCTGCTTAACGGGGTGACGCGCCTGATCAAGGGCGCGGATCTCACGCCGTTTAACGACAGGCGAATTTTCGACTTTGATTCGGTTGATCCCGCCGCTCTCGTCGATCAGCTCGGCAAGGCGGCGGTTCAAATAAAGACCGATTTTGCCACCCAGGCGAAGACCGTTCAGGTAACCGAGCCGGAATATTTTTTCTTCAGCGTCGGCGCATTTAAACGCGCGACTGGGCTGGAGGAAGGGTTCGGCCTCGACCTGATACAGGTCGTCATAATTGTCCTCGCGGTGGCAATTTTCTTGGGACTCTACTGGTTCTTGGCGCGCACCCGGTCGGGCAAAGCGATGCGTGCGTTTTCCGACAATGAAGATCTGGCGTTGCTCTCGGGCATCGACCCTCAACGCGTGGTGCTCCTTACCTGGATAATCGCTGGATCGTTGGCCGCCATTGCCGGCACGATGTACGGGATGGATAAGGGCTACAAGCCGTTTACTTACTTCCAGATGTTACTGCCGATCTTTGCGGCAACCATCGTCGGCGGCATCGGCAATCCCCAAGGTGCGATTGTTGGCGGTTATCTGGTCGCCTTTACCGAAATTGGCATCACGGCGAACTACAAAAAGGTGGCCAACTATGCATTGCCCGAAAGTTGGGAGGTTGCCGGCAATCTTCAGCTCCTCGGCACCGAGTACAAATTTAGCGTCTCGTTCCTGATTCTCGTCATTGTGTTACTGATCCGGCCAACCGGAATTTTCAAAGGCAAGGTGCTCTGAGGTGGGGACGTTTCAACGATATTGGATTGTTTTCGGACTGCTGGCGGGGTTGATCGTTCTCACGGGATTTGTTCAGGGCTGGTCGATTGCCTTGAGCTTGCTCACCGTCGGCCTGATCTCCGGGATCATCACGCTTGGCCTTAATATGCAGTGGGGCTACGCCGGGCTTTTCAACGCCGGCGTAATGGGATTCTCGGCGATCGGCGCGCTGGCCTGCGTGCTGGTATCGATGCCGTGGGTTACGGCGGCGATGTTACAAACCCTCGATGTGATGCTGGCCGATCCGACAACCAACGCGACTGCCATCGAAAAACTGCAAACGGATATCCCGAGGCGATTTTTTGCCGAGGGTCAGATGCTTTCCGCTTGGCTTATCGGCGGCGTCAGCGCGATTGTCGCCTGGGGCGTCAATCGGCTGCTGCGCGACCGACTTGCGCCCGGTCCGCGAGTGCTGATCGCGATCGTCATTCTTGGCGTCGGCTTGGTGATGTTCACGCAGCGTTTTGACTCGGCTACGGGCGTCATCGAGTCGACCGGCTTTGGCGACAACAGCAAGTACATGGGCGGCCTTGGGTTACCCATTGTGTTCGCGTGGGTCATCGGCGGAATTCTGGCCGCTGGCGCGGCCTGGTTGATCGCGCGAATCGCGCTCGGACTGCGCTCGGACTATCTCGCGATTGCGACATTGGGTATTTCCGAGATCGTCATTGCGGTGCTGAAAAATGAGGGCTGGCTATCGCGCGGCGTGCTCAACGTCACCGGCCTGCCGTCGCCTATACCGACCGCGACCGCCTTGCAGGAAGTTCCCTACGAAATGGCGCGCGATACCAGCTTGATCGTCAACAAGCTGCTGTTCATCGCCATCATTGCCGTGTTTTTGGTTTTCTTCCTGTGGCTCGCCCATCGCGCGTTGCAGTCCCCTTGGGGCCGTATGATGCGCGCGATTCGCGACAACGAAGAAGCCGCCAATGCGATGGGTAAAGACGTCGTCAGGCGCCATCGCGAAGTTTTCATCCTTGGGTCGTTTTTGCTTGGGATTGGTGGCGCGATGCTCGCCACCAACGTCCTGCAATTCGAGCCCGGCGGCTACCAACCTCTGCGTTACACCTTTCTGATTTGGGTCATGGTCATTGTCGGTGGTAGCGGCAACAACCTCGGATCGGTTGTCGGGGGGATCTTGATCTGGTTCGTTTGGGTTCAAGCCGAACCGATCGCGACGGGGCTGTTCGCGCTGCTTAGCAGTGGACTCCTGCCCGATGGTAGCGAACTCGCCCAGACGCTCCTTGATCGTGCCCCACAGATGCGGACCCTGATAATGGGGGTCATGTTGCTCGTCGTTTTACGGCTGACGCCGCGCGGGATTCTTCCCGAAGAGCTGCAGCAAAAGTAGGAACAAAAAAAGCCCCGGGACGAACCCGGGGCTTTTGAGCGCGATCTGCGCAACCGTTAGCGCGCGCCGACCGTAGTCCAGGCGCCGCCTTTGACAACAAGTTCGAGATAGGCGCCGGGTGGGTCGCCGGCCTCATTGAACTCGACCAGCGAAGCGCCCTCATAATTTACGTCACCACCACCGGCAATGATCTTGAGGGCTTTCGCGAGCTGGCCCGGCCAGATCTTTTCGCCCGGGGCATTGGCGACCGCCATGACCTTGCTTTTGACAGCGGCACGATCGGTAGACCCCGCCGCTTGCATCGCCAGTGCGATGATCGCTGCCGCATCATAGGCTTCACCCTGGAACGGTCCGTCCAGTGCCAATTTGTTGGCCTTGGCAATCATTGCGAACGCCTTGGCACCATCGCCCTCGCCACCGGGGCGGGTGCCGATCATGCCATTGATACCATCGCCCAGCGCATCGATTATCGATTGGCCGATCATGCCGTCGCCGCCCGAGAAGCTCGAGAATGCTCCTGACTTGATCGATTCCTGGATGATCCCTTTGCCACCTTGGTCGAGGTAACCCAGCACCACGAGGTGTTTGGCGCCGGTGGCCGATAATGCCGCAACTTCGGCGCTGTAGTCGGCTTTGCCATCTTCGTGGCCGGCCGACAAAGCAACTTTGCCGCCCATACCGGTGAAGGAACCGGTGAAAGCATCGGCGAAGCCCTTACCGTAGTCGTTGTTGGTATAGGAAAGAGCGACGTTCTTGATGCCCTTTTCACCGAGCACTTTGGCGAGGATCTGTCCCTGACGGGCATCCGACGGCGCCGTGCGGAAAATCAAACCCTTATCTTTGAGGCCGGTAAGTGCTGGCGATGTGGACGCGGGGCTTATCATTACGACGCCATTGGGAATCGCAACATTGTTGGCCGATGCGATCGTCGATCCCGAGCACAGCGCGCCAACGATAGCCACGACACCGTCGCTATTAATAAGGCGTTCGGCTGATGCGGTTGCCGCTGCGGCGTCCACACACGTGGTATCCGCAGCCACCACCTCAAGAGTCTTGCCGCCGATAAAGGCACCCGAAGCATTAACCTCCTGAAGTGCGATCCTCGCGCCTTGTGCGATCCCGACTGTCAGAGACTCGATCGGGCCCGTAAAGCCCATGAGCACGCCGATCTTGACCACATGGCCATCCGCCATGGCCTGGGACGACAATGCCATCAGCGCCGCAGCGCCGGCTATGAGTGATTTTTTCATGACCTCCCTCACATTGGTTGTAAATGTAAAAAGCGTTTAGCTAGCTCAATACTGGACCTGATGGATTCCAAATCAAAGGACATTCTAGGGTCACGCCATTCTCCGAACGCGGCGAACAACATGTTGGGACAAATTGTCGCGGCACCACGAACCTGGTCGATAATTTGTGCGCTGTTGGCGGGGTTTCGCGAGATGTGGTATTAACCCCGAATCCGCCTTCGACGCGAGCATCCCGATCATTATGGCTGCCGAAAAGACGATAGCGATCGCCGCTGACCATGCTGGATTTCATCTAAAGGCGGTTATCAAGGACGAACTTGAGGCGCTCGGATACGTCGTTCTCGACCTCGGGACCGATGGTCCGGATTCCGTCGACTATCCCGACTATGGCAACGCCGTTGCCGTTGCCCTCAGGGGCCAGGATGCGACCCGCGGGATCATCGTTTGCGGGACCGGTATCGGTATTGCGATCGCAGCGAATCGGCACCGGCATGTCCGCGCCGCGGTTTGCCACGACGTCACGACAGCGCGTGCGGCACGCCAGCACAATGACGCCAACGTGCTGGCGCTGGGTGCGCGAATCGTTGGTGAGCAGGTCGCAAAAGACTGTTTGCACGAGTTTCTCACCGTGTCTTACGAGGGCGGACGTCACGACCGACGTGTCGCCAAACTGAGTCGAGGTCAAAACCTCGATTCGCCGCGCCAAGAGCGCGATGCCGGTGCGAGAGGTACCGCCGATGCCATCGCGTGAAGCGGCCGTGACCTCAGGACACTCAGAGGACCTTTTCGCCCGTGGTTTGGCGGACGTCGACCCCGACGTTTGGGCGGCGATTGGTGGCGAACTGCAGCGCCAGCAGGATCAAATAGAGCTCATAGCCTCGGAGAATATCGTCAGCGCCGCCGTGCTCACCGCTCAGGGATCGGTAATGACGAACAAATACGCCGAAGGGTATCCCGGTCGGCGTTACTACGGCGGCTGCGAATACATGGATGTGGTTGAAAATCTGGCGCGCGACCGGGCCAAGCAATTGTTCGGCTGTGCCTACGCCAACGTGCAGGCCCATTCGGGGTCCCAGGCCAACCAAGCCGCCTATGCCGCCGTTCTAAAACCTGGCGATACCCTATTGGGTATGTCGCTGGCGGCAGGCGGGCATCTTACCCACGGCGCGGCTCCCAACTTATCAGGCAAGTGGTTTAACGCGATCCAATATGGCGTGCGCCGGCAGGATGCGCTGATTGATTTCGATGAGGTCGAGGCGCTCGCTCACCAGCATCGACCCGCGGTCATCATTGCCGGCGGGTCGGCTTACCCTCGGGTTATCGATTTTGCCAAATTCCGCGCGATCGCCGATGACGTCGGCGCCTACCTCATCGTCGACATGGCCCACTTCGCAGGCCTCGTCGCGGCCGGAGCCCATCCGAGTCCATTTCCCCATGCGCATATCGTCACGACCACAACCCACAAAACCTTGCGTGGCCCGCGGGGCGGAATGGTTCTAACCAATGATCCGGAGCTCGCTAAGAAAATCAATTCGATGATTTTTCCGTTTCTTCAAGGCGGCCCGTTCATGCACGTCATCGCCGCCAAGGCGGTCGCGTTTGGCGAAGCCTTGCAGCCGGATTTTCGAAGCTATGCCGGCGCTGTCGTCGACAACGCGCGCGCATTGGCAGCATCGCTTATCGAGGGCGGGTTGGAGATCATTTCGGGTGGTACCGACACGCACCTCCTATTGGTTGATCTTCGACCCAAGGGGTTGACTGGAAAGCAGGCGGAGGGATCGCTGGAGGCGGCCAACATTACTTGCAACAAGAACGGTATTCCCTTTGATCCGGAGAAACCCACGGTGACCTCCGGGGTCCGGTTGGGCTCGCCGGCCGCGACGACCCGTGGCTTCGGTATCGCCGAATTTCGCGACGTTGGTGGGATGATCATTGACGTTCTCGACGGCCTGACAGCCAATCCTGAAAACAACGCAACCGTTGAGGCCGCCGTGAAACAGCGCGTTGTCGAATTATGCGGCCGGTTTCCGATCTACCAGATGCAACCATAAGGCGGGGGAGCCATGCGGTGTCCGTTTTGCAGTAACGACGAAACGCAGGTCAAAGACTCGCGTCCGACCGAAGACAACTCGGCGATCCGCCGCCGGCGTTACTGTCCAGGATGTGGATCGCGGTTCACGACGTTCGAACGCATTCAACTGCGCGAACTCACCGTGATGAAACGCAACAACCAGCGTGTACCCTTTGATCGCGATAAATTGCATCGCTCGATATTGGTTTCACTTCGTAAACGCCCGGTTGATCCCGACCGCATCGAGCGGATGGTCAATGGTATTGTCCGCCGTCTCGAAAGCCTCGGTGAATCCGAGATACCGTCTCAGGTTATCGGCGAGATGGTGATGGACGGGCTATCAAATCTCGATCCGGTCGGCTATGTCCGGTTTGCCTCGGTGTACCGGAATTTCAGGGAGGCAAAAGATTTCGAGGAATTCATCGGCGAACTCGTCACGCCCCAACGAGAAGAAGAACTCGAAGACTGACGAAGCCTTTATGCGAACCGCGCTTGCGCTGGCAACGCGCGGGCTCGGGTCGACGTGGCCCAATCCGACCGTCGGTTGTGTGCTGGTTCGAAACGGACGTGTCATCGCCCGCGGCGCGACTCAACCGGGTGGCCGGCCGCACGCGGAAGCCGTGGCGCTCGGTCGGGCTGGCGTTGCCGCACAAGGGGCGACCGCCTATGTCTCCTTGGAGCCGTGTTCGCACCATGGCGAAACGTCACCTTGCGCGGATGCGCTGATCGAAGCAGGTATTGCACGGACGGTAATCGCGACGACCGACCCCAATCCGGCGGTCGATGGGGACGGTATCAAGAAGCTCGAAGCGGCTGGTATCGCGGTCGAAGTCGGCCTGCTCGGCCAAGAAGCCCGCCGATTGAACGCCGGGTTTTTCCTGTGTGTTCGCGAAAATAGGCCGCTGGTGACGTTGAAGACCGCGACAACTTTGGATGGCCGTATCGCGGTCGCGAGTGGCGCAAGTCAATGGCTCACCGGTCCGTCGGCACGTCGGCGCGCCCATTTGCTGCGGGCCCAGCATGACGCGGTGATGATCGGCGTCGGAACCGCCGTCGCCGACAATCCCGACCTCACATGTCGCCTGGACGGTCTCTCGGACCGCTCGCCCGTTCGCATCGTCGTCGACTCATCGATGCGATTGCCGTTGACCCACAAAATAGTCGCGACCGCCGCTCAAATACCAACTTGGATCGTCACTCTCGAGCGCGGCGATGCGGCGCGTAAAAAGGCATTTCGAGACTGCGGCGTCGAATTGCTGGAAGTTGGTCCAGACCCATACGGCCATCCCGACATACCGGTTGTGCTCGAAATGATCGCCAAGCGGAATATCACGCGTCTTTTGGTTGAGGGCGGCAGCCGCCTCGCAGCTGCCTTTCTGAGGGCAAAACGGGTCGACCGCCTGGCTTGGTTTCGCGCCCCTTCCTTGATCGGTGGCGACGGCTATCCGGTTGCGCTTCCGTTCGGCGTGGAGGATCTGCCGAACATGCCAATTTATATGCGCGAACGGGTTGTCTCGTTGGACGATGACGTGCTCGAGACCTATATCGTCTCCCGGTGAGGACAATGTTTAGTGGGATTGTCTCGGACGTCGGACGGATCGATAGCATCAAGTCGAACGGCGATGCGCATTTTGTCATTGCGACCCACTACGACACCGGCGGTATCGACATTGGTGCATCGATCTGTTGCGCGGGCGCTTGCCTAACCGTCGTCCAAACCGGCGCCGATTGGTTCGCCGTTGATGTGTCCGCTGAGACGCTCGGCTGTACCAATCTTGGGCACTGGAAAGTGGACACACAGATTAATCTTGAGCGCAGCCTGCGCATGGGCGACGAACTCGGCGGTCATATGGTGCTCGGCCATGTCGACGCCGTCACCGATATTGTTTCACGCGCCGAGGAAGGTGATTCGCTGCGGCTAGAGTTCTCCTTTCCATCCGGCCTCGCGCGTTACATTGCGCAAAAGGGATCGATTGCGTTGAACGGTGTCTCCCTCACGGTCAATGACGTGGTAGAAGGTCGATTCGGCATCAACGTAATTCCGCACACCCAACAGGTGACCACATTGGGAGCGGCACAAATTGGTGACGTCGTAAACCTCGAAGTGGATATGATCGCGCGGTATCTCGCGCGGCTGACGGATACGCCATGAGCATTCTTGAAACCGAAGCATTATCGACGATTGAAGAGGTGCTTGACGACGTCAAGCGCGGTCGAATGATCATCCTGGTTGACGCTGAAGATCGCGAGAATGAGGGCGACCTCGTTATACCGGCTGAAATGGCCGACACCGAAGTCATCAACTTCATGGCCAAACACGGTCGTGGCCTCATTTGCCTTGCCCTAACCGCGCAGCGCGTCGAAGAACTTGGGCTGCCGTTGATGCCGCGCGAGAATCTGTCGCGCCATCAAACTGCGTTCACGGTTTCGATCGAGGCCCGCGAGGGCGTTTCCACGGGGATTTCTGCGGGCGATCGTGCGCGCACCATCGCGGTCGCGACCGATCCAACAAAAGGGCGGGCAGACATCAGCACACCGGGCCATGTCTTTCCGTTGGTCGCACGCGACGGCGGGGTGCTCGTCCGCGCCGGGCACACAGAGGCGGCAGTCGATCTCGCGCGCCTGGCCGGCTTCAACGCGTCCGGCGTGATTTGTGAGATCATGAATGATGACGGCAGCATGGCCCGCATGCCGGACCTCATCAAATTTGCTCAGCTTCACGGCATCAAGGTCGCGACCATCTCAGATCTGATCGCCCACCGTATGCGCTACGACACGATTGTTGAGCGGGTTGGTGAAAAAGAGCTGGATAGTCTCTTCGGCGGCACGTTTCGAATGATGGTCTATCGCACGACGGTTGAAGCCGGCGAGCACGTCGCGCTTATCAAAGGCGATATCACCACCGATGAACCCGTTCTCGTGCGAGTGCACGTGTTCGATGTTCTCGGCGATGTCCTCGGCGCGACGGCGAACCGCGGTGGTGTGATGCAGAACGCAATGCGTCTCATCAGCGAAGCCGGTCGCGGGGTTTTGGTATTGATCCGTAAGCCCCGAGTCCAAAGCCTGAGCGATCATATCCACGGTGGCGGATCCGGCGAGTCACAGAGCGAGATCGAAAAATGGCGCGAGGTCGGGATCGGCTCCCAAATTCTTCGCGATCTCGGGGTTCGCGACATGATCCTGTTATCGAATTCGCAACGCGCGCTGGTTGGGATCGAGGGGTACGGGCTCCGTGTCGTCGAGCGGCGCGCTGTTCCGGTCGAGAGCTGACCACCTATGACGGCGAAGCCACACCTTTTGATCGTCGAAGCGCGATACTACAAAGACATTGCCGATGAACTGCTCAAAGGCGCGGCGGCCGAGATCGAGGGTCGCGACGCCACTTTTGAAAGTGTCACGGTGCCCGGCGTTTTCGAGATTCCGGGTGCGATTCGTATCGCATTGAAATCGATCGATCTGGTCGGTGTTCGCCGTCGGTTTGCCGGCTACGTTGCGCTGGGCTGCGTGATACGAGGCGAGACCGACCACTACAAATACGTTGCCGATGCGTGTGTTCGTGGACTGATGGACCTGACCACCCGGTTTACGCTGGCGGTTGGATTTGGCGTATTGACCTGCGATACCCATGCCCAAGCCATGGAGCGGGCCGCGGTTGACCAGCGCAACAAGGGAGCCGAAGCAGCGCAGGCAGCTTTCTCGATGCTCGATCTCAAGCGCGAGTTCGGATATTTCCCGAGATGAACGCCTCCGAGCACAAAGTCATTCGTCCGCGAACAGCGGCGCGGCTCTGTGCGGTGCAGGCGCTTTATCAAATGGAAATGAGCGGCGGTTCCGCCGAACACACAATTACGCAATTCCTCGACTACCGCATTGGCGAGGTCGTTGACGGGTTCGATTGCCGCAGGACCGATACGGCGATGTTCGGCCGAATCGTCAGAGGCGCCAAACTTAATCAGCAGCAACTCGACGAACTCATTGCCGGGTCGTTGACCGAAGATTGGACGCTCGCGCGTCTCGATAAGATCCTTCGCGTCACCCTGCGGGCCGGCGCCTACGAGCTGCTATACGCGCCGGATGTTCCAGTCAGGGTCATACTCAATGAGTATGTTGATATTGCGCATAGTTTTTTTGAAGGCGCCGAACCCGGCCTGCTAAACGGTATTCTCGACCGAATCGGCCATCTCCTGCGCGCCGACGAGTTGGAGCATCAGAGTGAGCGTGCGACGCCGCACTGAATTCGAGATCATTGCGGAGGTTCTGGCGCCGCTGTCGCGCGGCGCCGATTTCGCGTTTGATCTCACCGACGATGCCGCACTGCTCAAGCCCGCGCCCGGCGATTGCATCGTCACGACCGCCGATGCGCTGGTCGCGGGTGTTCACTTTCCGCATGATGAAGCTGCCGATCTTATTGCCCGCAAGGCGCTGCGCGTGAACTTGTCCGACTTGGCGGCAATGGGTGCCGCGCCCATGGCCTATTTCATGACGATTGTTCTGCCGCCCGAAATCGACGACGCGTGGATCGACTTGTTTGCAGCCGGCCTTGCGGCCGATCAAGCCGAGTTTGATGTCACCCTCGCAGGCGGCGATATCGTCAGCACGCCGCACGAGGCAGTGTTGTCGATTACCATGATGGGATCGGTGCAACAGGACGTCGCGATCCGGCGTAGTGGGGCCCGTGTTGGTGACCGGATATACGTCTCGGGAACGATCGGGGACGCCGCGCTGGGATTGAAATCGTTGCAAGGGGACCTCAACGGCGCCGACATCGGTGTCGATAGTCTGGTAGAGCGCTATCGGCTGCCGCGACCTCGCCTATCACTCGGAATCGCGCTGCGAGGATTGGCCCATGCCGGGATCGATATCTCCGATGGTTTGGTGGCCGATCTCGAGCATGTTTGTCGAACCTCGTCGGTGGCTGCTCAAATTCGCGCCGCCGAAGTCCCGCTATCAGACGCGGCACGAGAAGCGTTGCGTGCCGATGCCGGATTACTCGAGTCGATCCTGACCGGCGGCGACGACTATGAGTTGTTGTTTACCGCCTCGCCGGGGTTCGACCCGGTATCGATTTCGACAAAAGTTGGGGTTGCTCTCAGCGAGATCGGTGAAATCGTCGAAGGGAAGGGCGTCGTCGTGTTTGGTGAAGACGGCACCCCGGTTTCGCTCGACCGCAGCGGATATGCCCACCGCTAGGCTATCTCCCTAGCCGCCGCAAATGCTTGCATCACGGGGTCGAGATCGCGTATCGATCCTAAAGCGCCTCCAGTCGGCGCTGACTGAATCCGAATGAAACTCATTATTCTTGTCGCCATCGTGTTGGTCGTGCTGGTTCTCGGTGGCGGGGCCGCTTATATGACCCTGTTTACGCCCTCGCCCAAACAAGATGTTGTCGTCGAGGAAAAAGAACCCGAGCGTGACACGGACGATTTCGTAAAGCTTGCGCTCCAGCCCTTCACGGTTCCCGTCACCAGCAGAAAAAATACCTTCATCGGTGTTGATCTCACTTTCGCCGACGAATCAGCAGCGGAGTTTGCCGGGACCAGATTGCCAAGGTTACGCAGCGCGATTCTTGAGGAGCTTTATGAAGCGGCGGATAAAGGGGGCAAAGCTGGCGGCGTGCGCGATTTCGAAGCACTCTCCGAAAGCTTGACGCGGATCGTGGCTGACGTCGTTGGCAAGGAAAAGCTGGTCAGCGTCGCCGTCAGAGATATGACCAAAGAGCTCTCTAAAAAACCAGCTCTGCCAACCCCCGAACCGGCCAAGAAGAAATCCAGCGGGCACTAGACCAGATGGAAACGATGCCCGCGGAAAAACGCAACGTCTGGCTTTTGGCCTCTTGTCAGGCGCTTTTTATGACCGGCAATGCGCTGATGATTACGTGGAGCACACTTGTTGGCGACCTTATGCTGACAGAAGACAAAGCGCTCGTAACCTTGCCCGTAAGTACGATGGTCGTAGGCACGCTCGTCGCGACACTGCCTGCTTCGTTCTGGATGCGCTATGTCGGCCGTCGTTGGGGCTTCATGACCGGTGCGACCGTCGGCTTCATTGGCGGAATTACGGCGTCGGTTGCGATTTACGAAAACATTTTCTGGCTGTTTTGCATCGGTACGTTCTTGATGGGCAGTTACAATGGGTTTGCACAATACTATCGATTTGCGGCAGCTGACGTGGCGTCAAACAATTACAGAGGCCGAGCAATCTCCTATGTAATGGCTGGCGGCGTTGTATCTGCTCTCTTTGGTCCTACGCTGGCGCTCTACTCCTACGAACTGATCCCCAACCATATTTACCTTGCCTCCTACATGTCGCTGTCCGTGCTGGCGACGGCTGCCTTGATACTTTTGGCATTCATCCAAATTCCGAGAATGACGGTCGAGGAGCGCCAGGACACGGGGCGCCCGTGGACGGTCATTGTTTGCCAACCCGTATTTATTGTCGCCGTTTTGAGCGCGATGGTCGGTTATGCGTCGATGAGTCTCGTAATGACGGCGACACCCTTAGCGATGGAACTCTGCAATCACGGCAGGAGCGACATTCCTGGCGTTATTCAGTGGCATGCGCTCGGTATGTTCGCGCCGTCGTTTGTGACTGGGCACTTAATCCGGCGCTTTGGCGTTCTGAATATTATTCTCGTCGGCTGCGCCATTGAAGTGGTGGCGGTTCTTATCAATATGCAAGGTATCACCTTGCTCCATTTTTACGCCGCGTTGATGCTTCTCGGGGTGGGTTGGAACTTTATGTTCATCGGTGGGACGACTTTGGTAACCGAAGCGTACGAACCGTCGGAGAAGGCGAAAACCCAAGCCATTAACGACTTCATTGTTTTCGGCTCGGTGGCGGTCTCGTCGTTTGTTTCTGGCAACCTACTCCACTACGTAAACTGGTCAGCGGTGAACTATAGTGCGCTACCATTCATCGCGATTGCAGCCGCGGCCGTAGTCTGGCTGGCCGCGCGGCGGCGTGCAGAACCTACCCCGGCCTGAACCAGACTTCTGAGGTCGTCCGACTTTTGTTGCCATCCCACTGTAACTTTGGCATTTTCCGCCCGCGAGTGGGCGGGCGTCACCACGACACCGCGTCGACTGGTTGATCATGCTTCGGTAGCGGCCGAATCAACTCATTCAAGAGGGGGCCAGTTTATGACTGGAGAAATGTGGTTTGTAATCGCGTGCGGCATCGTCGCGCTGCTTTATGGTGTTTATGCGAGCCGATCGGTTCTTGCAGCCGATGCCGGCAACGAGCGCATGCGCGAAATTGCCAACGCGATTCAAGTCGGCGCCAGTGCATATCTCAATCGTCAGTATCGGGCCGTCGCCGTGGTCGGCGTTGTTGTGTTCGTTATCCTGTGGGCCGTGCTTGGGCCGTTGGTCGGTATCGGGTTCCTGATCGGGGCCATTCTATCGGCCGCTACCGGCTATATCGGTATGAACGTTTCGGTGCGCGCGAATGTGCGCACGACCGAAGCGGCGAAGAGCGGGTTGGACGGCGCGCTGGCAATCGCCTTCAAATCGGGTGCGGTGACCGGCATGTTGGTGGTTGGGCTGGCTCTGCTGGCAGTCACGATTTACTACGCGGTCCTGCTTGAAATTGGTGCGCCGACGCGCTCGATCCTCGAGGCGCTGGTCGGTCTTGGCTTCGGTGGCTCTCTGATATCAATTTTTGCTCGCCTGGGCGGTGGTATTTTTACCAAGGGTGCCGACGTCGGCGCTGATCTGGTTGGCAAAGTCGAAGCCGGAATTCCCGAAGACGACCCGCGCAATCCGGCCGTGATTGCCGACAACGTCGGCGACAATGTCGGCGACTGCGCCGGCATGGCCGCCGATCTATTCGAGACCTATGCCGTCACTATTGTTGCCACGATGCTACTGGCTGCGATTTCATTCAGTGGAGGTGTCGAGGCGCAGATGATGATGTACCCGCTGGCAATCGGTGCCGCGTGCATTATCACGTCGGTGATCGGAACTTTCTTCGTCCGCCTGGGCGCCAGCAAAGACATCATGGCGGCTCTCTATAAGGGATTCATCGCGACGGCGGTTTTGTCCGCCATCATCTTGTGGTTCGTAACCGATTGGATCATCGGTAATGCGACAAGTTTCACCGTCGGCCAAGACACGTTTGTCGGACGCGAATTGTATTATTGCGCGCTGGTCGGCTTGATCGTGACGGGATTGCTGATGTGGATTACGGAATATTACACAGGCACCAATCATCGTCCGGTCTTGAGCGTGGCCGAGGCGTCGACCACGGGCCATGGCACCAACGTTATCCAGGGGCTGGCCATATCGATGGAATCCACTGCGCTGCCGGTGATCGTGGTATGCGGCGGAATTATCGTGTCGTTTCTCGCAGCCGGCGTTTTTGGTATCGCGATCGCCGCAACAGCAATGCTGTCATTGGCGGGAATGGTGGTCGCGCTGGATGCTTACGGACCTGTCACGGATAATGCCGGTGGCATCGCCGAGATGGCAGAGCTTGATGAAGAGGTGCGCAAGACGACCGATGCGCTCGACGCGGTTGGCAACACCACCAAAGCGGTAACCAAGGGCTATGCCATCGGATCGGCGGGATTGGCAGCTTTGGTTCTATTCTCCGCCTACACCGAAGACCTGCATCACTATTTTCCAGACCTTAACGTAACATTCGCCCTGCAAAATCCGTTCGTGGTGGTTGGATTGTTCATCGGTGGAATGTTGCCGTTTCTTTTTGGCGCGCTGGGTATGCGCGCGGTCGGACGTTCAGCAGCCGCGATCGTGATCGAAGTGCGGCGTCAGTTCAAAGAGATCCCCGGCATCATGGAGGGGACCGGCAAACCCGAATATTCGCGCGCCGTCGATCTGCTGACACGCGCCGCGATCCGCGAAATGATCGTACCCTCGCTGTTGCCAGTCCTCGCACCGATCGTGGTGTACTTTATTATCCTGGGAATTGCGGGTCAGGCCCAGGCATTCGGAGCGCTCGGCGCGATGCTGATGGGGACGATCGTTACCGGCCTCTTCGTTGCAATTTCCATGACCTCAGGTGGCGGCGCTTGGGATAATGCGAAGAAATATATTGAGGACGGCAACCACGGCGGCAAGGGGTCGGAAGCGCACAAGGCGGCCGTGACCGGCGATACCGTCGGCGATCCCTACAAAGATACCGCCGGACCGGCAGTGAATCCGATGATCAAGATCATCAATATTGTCGCGTTGCTATTGCTGGCATCGCTCGGCGCTTAGCCAGTTGCGTCGAGCTTATTCGTCGCGGGTTCCGCTGAAGCGGCCGACATTGCCGAACAACTGCTCGAAAAAGCCGAGTTGCTTGCCGAGAGTGGGCGTTTCACGCTCGACAAATTGAATGGGGCGGCCGTCGGCGAGATTGAACGTTCCGATCTCCTTGACGGTGCCCGTGCCAAGATCGAACGAGATTGCGAGTACGCGCTGATCCTTCACTTCCGGCTCGAAGAACGCGAGGGTCTCGGTTCGCCGTGTGATGTAGTACCAGGTTTCACCCTCGAAATTGGCGATGCTTGACGGCGAACCCAAAAGTTCCTCGACGTAGGTGCGGTCGTGCTGGCCGGCCTTGATCTGTTTGACAAGTTCGTCATCGGGTATAAACCCGTGGACTTCAACCTTTGGCGTGCACGCCGTGGCGGCGATGACGACCGTTAGCAGAAGGGCCACGGCAAGGCGGTGCACCATGTTCACGAGCCATCCTTTGGTTCTCAAGTTCACGCTCAACTCGCCGGCCTCGCGCAAAGTGTTTTCCTGCCGATCAGCGTCCGTGGCTGGTTGCGGCGGTGGATCAGCCGCGAGTGCCTCGCCGGTCCGCTAACGTAATGGGCCTACGCAACCTCTTTCGACCTAATCCGCGCCGGATTGCTGCGCGAGATCTCTATCGCAGTTTGATTAGTCAATCGCGTAGCCCGCAATTCTATACGAGTGGCGGGGTTGCCGACACCCTTGATGGCCGCTTCGATCTCGTCGCTCTTCATGTAGCGCTCGTTATTACGCGACTCAAGAGCGCGGAGCCGCCGCTCAGCGGTCTTTCGCAATCTTTGTTCGATGAGATGGTGGCCAATTTTGATGTGGGGCTGCGCGAGGCCGGGGTTGGCGATATGGGTGTCGGCAAGCGGATGAAAAAGCTGGTCCAAGCTTTTTTTGGCCGTGCGAAAGCGTACGAAGACGCCGTCCGCCAAGCCACCGACGATACGCTGATCGAGGTTCTCGAGCGGAATCTCTTTCGCGGTCACGGCACCGCTAAACTGGATGCCTTGGCCCGCACCATGGCGGATTACGTATCTCACCAATACGCGCATCTTCTTGCTCAACAGGACCAGGATTTGCTTGCTGGCCAGATCGATTTTCTGCCGTTTGAGAGGTAGAGCCGCGGTTGACCTCAGCGCCGGCTGCCCGTATATGGAACGCGCTCGGCCGCGAAGCTGACAGCGACAATGATCCACGCACGTAATCGACCATGACGGCAGAGAATCCGAACGCCGAACTGAGCCATGTCGTGGAGCTTGGGGGGTTGAGCGACGAGCCCGCGAGTTTCTCGTTCGAGGCGACCACTGAAGAACGCGAAATACTGCGTAAGCGATTGGATCTAACCGAACTTTCCTCGCTGGCCGCGACTGTAGAGCTGACGATTTGCGGTCTGCATCGCGTGCGCGCCAATGTAAGTTTTAGGGCGCATGTGATACAATCCTGCGTCGTTACGCTGGAGCCAGTTGCGGCAACGGTCGAAGAAAGTTTCTCACAGGAATTTGCCTACGAAACAGGGTCAACGGTCAGTGCTGCTGGCGAAGCCGAGGTCTGGGTCGATCCGGAGGAAGAGCCCGAATTTCTGACTAACGATCGTCTCGACTTGGGCGAGTTGGTGACGCAGCACTTCTCGCTCGCACTTGATCCCTATCCGCGAAAGTCGGGCGTTTCGTTTGATGGCTATCGGTCTGATAGGGGCCCACCGAACCCTGCTTTTGCGGCGCTGGAAGAAATAAAGTTCGATGCGGCAAGAAAACGTCGTTAGGCGAAAGCCGGATTTGTCGGTATTGGGTTACGCGCTATTTGGAATACTCGTTAACTGACTAGTTTGGAGATTGGTGAGATGGCTGTACCCCGGAAGAAAGTTTCTCGCTCGCGCCGTGACAAACGACGCTCCCACCATGCGTTGAAGTCGCCGAGCTATGTGGAGTGCTCAAATTGTGGCGAACAAAAGCAGCCGCATCACGTATGCGGGGCCTGCGGCCACTACGATGATCGTGAAGTTATGGAGGCCTCGGGGGCTGTCTAGAGCAGGGTTGTCGTCGGCAGGACACATGCCTTGACCGGAACGGTTACCCTAGCGCTCGATGCGATGGGTGGCGACGGCGCCCCCCGGCAGGTTATCCAGGGCATGGATATTGCTCGCGAGCGTTATCCCAACCTCGAATTCATCGTGTTTGGCGATGAGAACCAGATCGAGCCGCTGATGCGGCGACGGTCGCGGTTGGTTGACTGCTGCGAGATCCGCCACACCCTTGATGCTATCGCCGATACCGACAAACCCTCGCAAGCGCTCCGGCGCGGTACCAATTCGAGTATGCGTTTGGCGATTGATGCGGTACGTGCCGGCGATGCACAAGGCGTCGTTTCGGCCGGCAACACCGGTGCCCTTCTCGCGGTCGCTAAGTTTGTTCTGAAAACGCTGCCGGGGATTAGCCGGCCGGCATTCGCAAGTTTTTTCCCCACCGTAAAGGGCGAGAGCGTGATGCTCGACCTGGGCGCAAACATCGAGTGTGATGCCGACAACCTCGTCCAGTTCGCGGTTATGGGGACCGCGTTTTCGAGAGCGGTCATTGGCGTCGAGCGACCCCGCGTCGCCCTGCTGAATGTCGGTGCCGAGGAACTGAAGGGCCATGAATCGCTAAAGGGCGCGGCCGAGCGGTTGCGTGCGGTCGACAGCCCGGCGATGGAGTTTCTTGGCTACGTCGAAGGCGATGATATCCCTGCGGGGACGGCCGATGTTGTGGTCACCGATGGCTTTACTGGCAACGTCGCTCTGAAAACGGCCGAGGGTACTGCGAAATTGATCATTACCTTTCTACGTGGCGCGTTTCGCCGATCTCTGATGTCGCGGCTTGGATATCTCCTTGCGCGCGGTGCAATCGCCGCTTTACGCGAACGAATCGACCCAAGGATCTACAACGGGGCGATGTTCGTTGGCTTAAACGGCATCGTCGTAAAGAGCCATGGCGGCGCTGATGCGATGGGCTTCGCGAGTGCCATTGGGGTTGCTCACGACATGGTTCATGGCAAAATCAGCGACCGAATCATTGAGGAATTGCAGCGCCTGGATTCCCTGGGCGGGCAAGCGCTCGAACAGGCGGCGGCTGTATCGTGATCATGAGGCGATCTGTTATTGCCGGCTGCGGTGGGTATTTACCCGAGCAGGTCATTACCAACGCGCAATTGGCAAAAACGGTCGATACCACCGACGAGTGGATCACGTCACGAACCGGTATCCAGCAGCGGCACGTCGCGGCCGAGGGAGAAAAAACGTCGGATCTCGCGATTGAGGCGGCGCGATCGGCACTTGCATCGGCTGACATCGAGGCCGGCGATCTCGATTTTATCATCGTTGCGACGGCGACTCCGGACCAGACCTTTCCAGCCACCGCGACCGTCGTGCAACGAGAGCTTGGGATGACAAGCGGCGCAGCGTTCGACTTGCAGGCCGTTTGCTCAGGATTTATCTACGCCCTCTCGGTTGCTGATAACTTTATCAAGGCCGGTGCCGGTGAGCGTATTCTGGTAATCGGCGCCGAAACCTTCTCAAGGATCCTCGATTGGGAGGATCGCACCACATGTGTCCTGTTTGGCGATGGGGCAGGGGCCGTGGTCTTACGTGCGGAAGAAGGCAACGGCGATCGCGAAGATCGCGGCATTCTCAGCACTTGCCTCCACTCGGACGGGCGGAATCACGATGCGCTCTACGTCGATGGAGGACCATCGTCGACCCAGACAACTGGCTACCTAAGGATGAATGGAAAGGAGGTTTTTCGCCATGCGGTTGTCAATCTATCGAGTGTTATCCAAGAGGCGCTTGATGGTGTTGGCCTGACCGCGGACGACCTCGATTGGATCGTCCCGCATCAGGCAAATCAAAGGATTCTCGATAGTACGGCGCGCCGGCTAGGATTACCGCGCGACAAGATCATTTCCACAATTGCCGACCACGCCAACACGTCGGCCGCATCGGTTCCGCTGGCCCTGGCCCACGCTGTCGCCGATGGCCGCATCAAGCCGGGACACTTGGTTCTGATGGAGGCGATGGGTGGTGGCTTTACCTGGGGATCGTGCCTCGCGCGTTGGTAGGTGGAGTCAGTCCAAGGCTCCAAACGACTTAAAAGTCGTCCCGCATCCCTTTGATATTGACGGATTTCTCTTCCAAGGCTACGTTACCTCCGAAGCAAGGGGGACTCCGTGGCTCAGGGAAAAACTGTAACCCGGGCACAGTTAAGTGAGGCCGTTTATCAGGAAGTAGGACTTTCGCGAAACGAATCCGCTGATTTGGTGGAATCCGTACTTAACGAAATTTCCGACAGCCTGATAAAAGGCGAGACCGTCAAGGTTTCGTCCTTCGGCAGCTTTTATGTGCGCCAAAAGGGGGAGCGCGTTGGGCGCAACCCGAAAACCGGCGAAGAGGTGCCGATTTTGCCGCGCCGGGTGCTGGTATTTCGTCCATCTCATGTCCTCAAGGACCGCATCAATCAGGCGTTAAGCGGAAAGTCGAACACCTAGCTCATGTTTGCCCATGTCTGATCCTGGGGATCGCCTGATCGGCGGGCCGCGCGTGGCGAAATCGCCGAGCGCATTCCGCACCATCAGCGAGGTTGCGTCTGAATTGGACGTGCCGCAGCACGTTCTCCGCTTCTGGGAAAGTAAGTTTACCCAGGTCAAACCCATGAAGCGCGGCGGCGGCCGGCGCTACTATCGGCCTGAAGACGTTGAGTTGCTGAGGCGCATCCGTAGTTTGCTTTACGATGACGGCTATACGATCAAAGGCGTTCAGAAGGTTCTACGCGATAAGAATGGTGGATTTCGTGAGGAAAACCGCCGGCCCCGCAGCAGTGAGGCTCGCGGTGAGCCGCGGGCTAAGCAAAACTCAAACCTTACCGATCAGCAACGCCGACGGATTGAATCGGCGATCGGCGAGTTGAGCGCGATCAGCGAGCTCCTCAAAGGCCTCAAGCGCTAATATTGCCCGATTAGAGGCGGCTGCGTATATTGGATGGTCCGTATCGCGGACCGGTCGGAGCGTGGCGCAGCCTGGTTAGCGCACCACACTGGGGGTGTGGGGGTCGGTGGTTCAAATCCACTCGCTCCGACCAATTTTCTTTTAATATAATTGATTTATACGATTTATTTCGCTTAAGACATTAAGCTGGTGCGACGAAACCGCTAACGCTCCCGCTCCCGCGATGAAGGCTTGGCTTGCGATACCGCTGACGCTGACGGGCGTTTGGGTTTCTACGAACAGGCGCGATGAATTGCTGGGGGCGGCGTTGGGTATCTGTGCGTCCATCTCATCCACCGATCGCCGGGCATCGCTGAACCGTACGTCCACGGGCCGTGCGCAAACGTGGCGAAGACTATCCACAACAACAACCGAAGGCTACGATATCGGGCGTGCGTGAGCCCGCTGGATGTTTGGTCCCGTTTCAGTATTGGAGTTGCCGCCGCTTGAACCGCGCACAACGTCGCCGACACCTTCGCGATGCGAAAAAGTCCGCCATCTCAACGACGGCCGCGGCAGCGAACGGTGAGACTTCTGCCGAACAATGGCTCAATCGCGGCAACGCGTTAAGTGCCGAGGGCCGGCTAGCGGATGCCGAAGCCGCCTATCGCAAAGCCATCGCGACGCAACCGAACTACGCCGAGGCGCACAGCAATCTGGGGAGCGTGCTGCAAGCGCGCGACAAGCTTCGGGATGCCGAGAAAGCTTTCCGGCGGGCACTCGATATCTTGCCCGGAAATGCGCCGATCCTAACCAATCTCGGCGTTGTGTTGGAAAAACGCGGCGAAACCGACGCTGCGATCGCGTGCCATCGCCGGGGATCCGGAGAATATTGGCGCCTACCGCTATCTTGCCGCCCTGCTCAGCGATCGAGGTGAGCGCGACGAGGCGATCGACGCCTTGCGGCGGGCGACAGAGGTGGATCCGCTATTTGCCGAGGGACACAGCCGCCTCGGCGGTTTGCTCAAACAGGAGGGCGAGCTTGATCAGGCCCTGGTGGGGGTGCGACGCGCGCTCGAGATCGATCCGGCGCTGGTAGAGGCCCACAACGAATTGGGCAATGTTTTGCTGGAGGCCGTGCGAATCGCCGAAGCCGTGCAGGCGTATACCGACGCGGTGACACTCAAACCGGATGATCCGCTCTATCGCAACAACCTCGCCGTCGCCTTGCGCTACCTCGATCGCCCGCATGAAGCGGCCGAGCATTGCCGCACGGTTCTGGCCGATCATCCCGATGATTTCGATGCCAACAATATCCTCGGCGATTTATTAGCCGAGTTTGGTGATACGGAAAGAGCGCTGGACTATTTCGAACGTGCCCGGACCCTACGACCGGACGATCCCAACATCCGACACAACCGCGCCTACCCACTGCTCGTGAAAGGAGACTTCGAGGCCGGCTATGAAGCGCTTGAACACCGTTGGCATGGTCGGCCGCGGCGCCCTTTCGACCACCCCGAATGGGATGGATCGGACCTTGCTGGCAAATCGCTGCTGGTATGGAGTGAACAAGGGGTCGGCGATACGGTGTTGTTTGCGTCGTGCCTGGCCGAAGTTGCCAAGCAAGCCAATAGATGCGTGGTCGAAACCGATATCCGCTTGGTGCCGTTGTTCGCGCGATCGTTTCCAGGCGTTGAGGTCGTGTCCTACGACGAACCGCCGGATTCCCGCACCGCCGACACGCCCCACGACTTCCAAACGCCAATCGGGAGCCTGCCGCGCTGGCTCCGCCGTGGCCTCGATACGTTCCCGGCTCACGAGGGATATCTACGGGCCGACCCTGGCGCGGCTGCAACATGGCAGCAGCGGCTCGACGAACTCGGTGACGGTCCCAAAATCGGTGTCGTGTGGCGCAGCAGCATTTATGCCCATGAACGTCAGCGCCACTACAGCGCGCTGCCTCAGTGGCAACCGCTCCTCAGCGTGCCCGGTGCACATTTCGTCAATCTCCAATATGGCGGCGACCCGGCTGCTGAAATTGCTGAATTAGAGCAATCCAGCGGCACGACCGTGCATAACTTTGCCGACCTCGACCCTTACAACGACATCGACGGATCGGTGGCGTTGCTCGACGGGTTGGATCTTCTGATCACACCGGAATCGGCAACCGCCTGGCTGGCCGGCGCACTTGGCAAGACCGCATGGGTTATGTGTCTGCCCGGTGACTGGCGAATGTTCGGCACCGAACACCTGCCATGGCTGCCCAGCGTTCGGATGATCGTTAAGCCGGTCGGTGACGCCTGGCCGACCGTCATCGAACACCTTGCGCTGGAGCTAAGGCGATTACTGGGAACTCTGGAATAGAGCATTTCAGTATTGGCTCGACCCCACGAAGGCGCGCTTGCGCTGTGCCACTGGCACGACGGTCACACCTTCGAACGCTCGCCCGGCCCAACCACTCAATTATGGTACCCTTGAGGAGGTTGGGCCGCAGAGTGGAGTGGTCGAGTCGAAGCGATCTCTAACGCGCCTCACGCCATCCAAAACGATTTTTTGACCTACTGGTCAACGTCCTCGCGGCGAAGACCGATATCGTCGAGCAACCGATCGTCGAGCTCCGCGAGATCGTAGCGTTGTTGGCAGCGATCGTACCATTGGTTCAGCAGCCGCCAGACCCTGACGAGTCGGTCAGTCCAATCGAACGGCTGGCTCGATTTCCGGTCGCTGGATAGAAACGCGGGCGTTTGAGTGGTTTGGCAAGTCGGGCTGTTACAAGTCATGTCTCCCTCCTCGTGGTGGGGGAAACAGCACTTGGCCCGGCTCTCTTTTTACATGCTGGACTATGCCCGGGCGGCTGTCGTTAGCCCGGTACCCTTAGATATAGCTTCGGTGGGCACAATTGCCAGCTGAATCTATCGGTGTCGCCGCGCCGTGCCGGTGTTACGCACTTTCTTTCCAGCGCGCCATGAGCGTGTTTGAGGGCTGCGTCTCGTCGATGAGCTTGGTCGCAGATTCCTTGCCGGCAACCGGGAGGCCTTTTGGGTCGAGCAGGCCGATCTGGACCAGTACCGAAGCCTGATCCCAATAGATGTGCTCGTGATAGAGCTTGTTGCCGCGGAAATTGACAATCGCGACCAGCGGCACTTCGACGTATTTCCCGGTGGGTGCGACACCGGGCAGCATCCAATCGATTTCCTCATCGTGGGTGAAGCAAAATAGCATCTCGTCGACGATACGGTCGGCGCCAATCGTCCGCGACACCGGCGTGAGCTTGGTGTCTTTCGGCGTTTTGGGGATGAAATGGTTTTTATAGAAGCGATGCAGCTCCTCCCGTCCAACGCCACCTGTCATTACCGGGATGTGATTGACGTAGGGTTCCGGAACCATCGTCGCGATGGTTGCGTCCGTGTCGCGTGTCGCAAATTCGTGCGCGAGGTGTTCCTCCCAAAGGGTACTGAGGTCGTAGTGCGGCCCCAGCGCTTTGCGTAGTACTGCGATCGTGCGCGAATGCGCCATCATCGCCGACGGCCGGTCGAACACATCGCTGCGATCCTTATTGGAGAACGCATGATCGACGCCGGGATATTCGTAGATCTCGACACCGGGCTTGCCGCCGATCGCATCGCGGACCTGCTGCACGGCCTCGGGTGGAACGAACCCGTCTTCGCCTGCGAAGTGAAAAACGATCGGACAGCTAAGGTTAGCGGCTTCGTCAAGCGACTGTTCGATGGCGACGCCATAGAACGAGACGGCGACGTCAGGGTCGTGGCGGGTGGCGACGAGGTAGGCGAGCTTGCCGCCAAGGCAGAAGCCGGTCACACCGGCGCCGCCGCTGCACTCGGCGCGACCACGTAAGATCCCGAGCGACGTGCCCAGATCATCGATGCCTTTATCGACATCGAACTGTTGGTAAAAGCCAAAGGCTTTCTGGAAATCCTCCTCGCCGTAGCCGAGTTCGAGGCCCGGCTGCATGCGCCAGAAAAGATCCGGAACCAGGCAGACATAGCCCTCTTCCGCAAAGTTGTCGGCGACGTCGCGCATCGTCGAGTTGATACCGAAGATCTCCTGCGAAATCAGCAAGCCCGGACCGCTGCCGCTTTCCGGTATCGCAAGGTAGGCGGCGAAATTCCCCGAACCGTCGGCGGCGTCGATCGTGATGGTCTGTCCTGGCATTGCCCTTCCTCCTTCAATGGTCGTTTCTATTTGGATCTAAACGTTCCAGCGCCTCGCGCCGCTGTCAATTCCCGTCGCTAAGATCGGGTGGCGGTACCGCGTCCTTGGCGCCGATATTGCGCACCGCGTCGAAGCCGCCATGCTGCTCAATCAGGGCTTTTTGATCGGCTTTGGCGCGGCGATCGGCCGCTTCGGGGTCGACGATCGCGCGCAAATGCGCCTTGAATTCGGCGAGCTTTTCGCGATGGCTGGGATCCCCGGCGAGATCGCGGGTTTCACCGGGATCGGAAGCTACGTTGAACAGCTCCGGCGGATAGTCGACGTAGTAATGATACTTGAAGTCGCCGCGGCGTAGCATGAACGCGGCGCTCGGTGAGGCGACCGCGTGGTATTCGGCCACTACCATGCGCTCGTCATCGTCAGCCTCCGCGGCGAGCTCGAACAGCGATCGGCCCGGGCGGCCGACGTCGTCGCCCAGGATGCCGACCGCATCGAGGATGGTCGGGAAACAATCGACAAGTGAAACCAGCGTGCGCGACTGGCCCGCGATCGGAACATCCGGCCCAGCTACGATCATCGGAATGCCGCTGGACTCTTCGTAGAGGACCGATTTACCCCACAGCCCCCGGTTGCCTATGCTGTCACCGTGGTCGCTCGAATAGATGATCCGGGTGGTTGCGGCGAGGCCGGTTTCATCCACTACGTTGAGAATTTCGCCGATCCTCTCGTCGAGGAACGTGCATAGGCCGTAGTAGCAGGCTGTCGCCAAGCGCCGTTGATCGTCGTCGAAATAATCGTCCACCGGGCAGCTCCGGTGGAAGGCCTCAACCCACGGATGCCGACGGTAACCGCGCGCCGGATGTAATGCCGCGAGGGGGATGTCGGGCGGCGGGTACAGCGTCAGATAGCGTTCAGGGACGGTCAGCGGGAAGTGGGGCGCGACCAGTCCGACAAACAACACCCAAGGCTCGGACGACGGCGACGCGGCAGCTTCGCGCAGCCAGTTGCAAGTTTCCTGCGCCACCCGCTCGTCATAGGTGTTGTAGGTGGACTGACCGGCACCGATCGGCCCCAGCATCTTGCGCCCTGCGTCCTCGAACACCGGCAGCGGATCGCGTTGCAGCCCCCACAGTTGGCCCAATCCGCCGGCTTCGACATGCATGGGAAGGATCTGTCGGTCGAAGCCGGTCGGATCGGCTGCGCTGCGATAGTGCAATTTGCCGATCGCTGTTGCTGAAAGTCCCGCGTCCTGGAGTTCATGGCCCCAGCTCCGCACTTTGCCGTCATAGGCGATCGCATTATCCCAATAACCGATGTCATGCACATAGCGGCCGGTCGCCAGGCTGGCGCGTGCCGGCACGCAGATCGGGCAATTGGTGTAAGCAGCGGTGAACGTCGTACCGCGAGCGGCCAGTCGATCGAGATTGGGTGTCTTTACGAAGGGGTGATGCCGATAACCCAAACAACTCGGATTGTGTTCATCAGACAGAAGAACCAGAACATTGCTCGGCGTCATGGGTGGACAGCGGGGCTAACCGAACTTAACCGCGGTGCCATTGGCGCTGACCATCAGCATTCTTTCACCGATCGTTTCATAATCGAGATCGACGCCAACGACAGCGTCAGCGCCCAGTTCCTGCGCCTCCTCGATCATATCGTTGATCGCCGATTCCTTGCCGGCTCGCTTGCGCGTCTCGCGCTCACCATCTGCGACTAGTTCTTTTGCGGCGAGTAGTTTTTCGATCGCAGCCAACCACTGCTGGTAGTAGGGGCGTTCCGACGTCGACGCCGCATCGTGGGCGATCTCAGTGCTTAACGCGCCCACCCATTCACGCCATTCGAAATAGCCGGCGCGATGCAGCGATACCACCAGGGCCAGCGCTTCGCCTTGCCAGGGTTCCTCAAAATCAGGTCGTTCAGCTCCGAGATCGGGGAGCATCTCGAAGGGATCCGGGTTTGCCGGCTCGCTCACGCTGGCTCCAAATAATCGTCCCACATATCGATGAACAGGCTGTCGCTTTCGCGTGCATCGGGACCCCACAGTTCGCGTGCGGTAAAGCGTACGCTATAGACATGTTGCGGTGTCTTGCCGGTGTTTTGGGCATGGCTGTCTGGGAGAATGAACACGCCGTAATCCCGCTCGACCCGGCCGGTTTTACCGCGCACGTAACGTGGCGTTCGGGTGTGGTGTTGGGGATGAATGTTGCGCGCATAGACCGCCTCGCCCGGCTTGAAACGAGCGGGCACGTTATCGGCCTCGCGGCCGGAAATCCGCGCGCGCAAAAGATCGGGCACGTTAGCCGCGGTAATCAGGTCGACCTCGTCGGCCCTGCCGACGGCTTTGCCACTGTCGAGTTCAGCCTGCGATAGCAAACCCTTTTCCAAAAGCAGTTCGCTGGCGGCGTGGATCCAACGAGCGTAGTAGGGGCCGAGATAGGCGGTCGGCTCCATGCGCTCGATCTTCTGGCGGTATTCGTCGAGATGGAAGAAGCGCTGTGCGAACATGCTCATGACCATGCCAACGGTGCGGCGCTCCCATTCGGCATGGAATACCGGTTCGTCGGCTTCGAGTTCGACCGTGCCGAAGCCGTCCATCCCGCCCATGTCGTGGATTCCGTCCATCGGGTTCGGCCCGATCAGTCGCTCGGCGAACTGACGAGACCGGTTCCGACCATGGCATCGCGGGTCACCAATGCCGCCAGCTCGATCTCGCTAAGATCGTCGGTTCCGGCAGGGCGCTCGGGCAGCACGAGGTAGCGGATGTCGGCGTTGCTGTCCCATACCCGCACCTCCCGCTCGACCGGAATCTCGAGGCCAAACTCGGTTAGCAGACCACGTGGATTTTTAACCGCGCGCGAGCGGTAGGCCGGTGACTTGTACCAGCTCGGCGGCAATCCCAGCAGCGCCCACGGGTAGCAGGAGCACAGCGTACAAACCACGAGATTGTGGACGTCCGGCGTGTTCATAAGCACCACAACTTCGGCTGCCTCGATACCGCCGACATCGAGCTCCTGAAGGGCCGGCCACGCATCGTCGAGAAGTCGCGCGCGATACGCTGGATCCGCCCACGCCCGCGCAACCACCTTGGCACCGTTGTGAGGGCCAATCTGTTTTTCGAACTGCTCGATGATCGCATCGACCGCTTCGGGGTTGATTAGCCCCTTGTCCACCAGCAGTGATTCGAGCGCCTTGACCCGCAACGCTTCGTCGCTCGGTGGGTCGGTATGGTCGTGATCGCCGGTCATCGGCGATTCTCCTCCTGCTAACATAGGTTCCTCGTCACTTTGCAAGCTTACTTGTGAATCTGCAATATCCGACCGGCCCGCGTCGGGTAGTGGGCGCGGCTAGTGGATGAAATCCAACATATGGTACCCATACGACGGCTTGCCGAATTTGCCGGTTAGGCGCGCGAAGCGTGGCGATGCCCCATGCGACCGTTGGGCATCGGAAGCTTTGCGTAACGCGGCCGGTGAGCTCGGCAGGCCGCCCTGTGGGTCGCGTATCCCAGTCCCCCGGTGCGTCGAAACCCCTCGACGATGCCCAACAGTCCCTTGGGGCATCGCCTGCGGGCTTCCTCCTGCCGAGCTACCGGGATACGCGATCGTATGGGTGCCATATGTTGGATTCCATCCACTAAACGGGGAGGGATGATGGCTCGTTACGGAATCGGCCAATCGGTTAGTCGTAAGGAGGACAACCGTTTTACCACCGGCCACGGATCGTATGTCGACGATCTCGCTATCCCCGGACAGGCACACGCCATTATGGTGCGCTCACCGCATGCCCATGCCGAGGTGAGGGCGGTCGATACCGAACCGGCCAGACGCGCGCCCGGTGTCGTCGCGGTCTACACCGGCGCCGACGTCGCCGCCGCCGGGCTCGGCAACGTGCCCTGCCTGCCCAAGCTTTACGATCCCGATGGCAGCCGACGCGCTGAGATTCTTGGCACGCGAAATATCGTTCCACCGCGTCCGGCATTGGCAGCAAAACGGGTGCGCTATGTCGGTGATCCCGTCGTCATGATTGTCGCAGAGAGCCGTGATACCGCGCGCGATGCTGCCGATCTGGTCGTGGTTGACTATCAGGCGTTGCCGGCCGCAATCGGCACTGCGGCGGCGCAGCGCGGGCCGGCGATTTGGGAGACCCACCCCGATAACATTGCCTTTGAATGGCAAACCGGCGATGTCGCTGCCGTCGAGCGCGCCTTCACGAGCGCCACCAAAACCGTTGCCGTTGATCTGGTCAACAACCGGATCAATTGCAACACCATGGAACCGCGCGCTGCAATCGGTGCTTACGATGCTAATGCCGATGCCTACACGCTCCATGTCAGCTCACAGGACCCTCACAATTTGCAAATCCTGTTGGGGCAAGAGGTCTTCAATCTGCCGCCTGAGAAATTCCGCGTGATCACGCCCGACGTCGGCGGTGGCTTCGGCATGAAATATTTCCTCTATGGCGAATACTGCCTCGTGCTGTGGGCGGCCAAGAACCTTGGGCGGCCGGTGAAGTGGACGTGCGATCGGTCGGAGGCCTTCGTGAGCGACACTCACGGGCGCGATCACGTCACAACAATCGAAGCTGCGCTCGACTCGAACCACAAGATCGAAGCGGTACGGGTGCACGTAACCGCCAACATGGGCGCCTATTATTCGAACATCGGCCCGTACGTGCCGACCCACGAAAGCGTCGCTATCCAGACCACGGTTTATGACGTGCCGGCGATTCACACCCTGGTTACCGCGGTGTTCACCAATACCTCGCCGACCGATGCCTATCGCGGGGCCGGCCGGCCAGAGACCAACTACATGATGGAGCGGTTACTCGACGGCTGCGCCGCGGCGGTTGGTCTCGACGGCGCCGAGATCCGTCGCCTCAATTTGATTCCCGCGGCCGCCATGCCCTACACCAACGCCTGCGGCGAAACTTACGATAGCGGTGATTTCATAGGCAATATCGACCAGGCTTGCGCCGCCGCGGGCTGGAACTCGATTGAAGACCGTCGCGCCGCGGCGCGGGCCAACGGCAAGCTGCGTGGCCTTGGCCTCGCTTACTACATCGATAATTGTGCGGGGCCCAATCTGGGCGGCGAGGAGGCATGGCTGCGTTTTGAACAAAACGACACAGCGTCGATGCTGGTCGGCACGCTCTCGCACGGCCAGGGTCATGAAACCAGCTATGCGCAGGTCGTGTCCGAGCGCCTGGGCGTGGATTTCGAGTCCATCAACCTGGTGCAAGGCGATACCAACGATGGTCCCGCCGGGGCTGGTACCGGTGGGTCACGCTCGATGCTGGTCGGCGGGATGGCGGTGCAGCGCGCCGCCGATGATGCCATCGAGCAGGGCAAGGCAACGGCTGCGGATCTTCTCGAAGTCGCCGCGACGGATCTCGAATATCGCGACGGCGCTTATTGGGTCGCGGGCACCGACCGAGCGGTCGGTATTTTCGACGTCGCCCGCACGGTGCGCACGAAATCCGGTGGCCCGCTGATGAGCCGTTTTCCCCGGACGCCGCCTCGTACCCTAACGGCTGTCATATTTGTGAGGTCGAGATCGACCGCGATACCGGCCGGGTCGAGATCGTTACCTACACGGTGGTCGACGATTTCGGCCGGGTCGTCAATCCGCTTCTGCTTGCGGGGCAGATCCATGGCGGGATCGTGCAGGGCGCCGGTCAAGCATTCATCGAAAACACGGTTTACGACGGCGACAGCGGCCAATTGCTCACCGGTACCTTCATGGACTATGCCATGCCCAGGGCCAGTGATTTTCCAACCTTCGATACGCGCTACAACGAGATCCTTTGTACGACCAACCCGCTTGGCGTGAAGGGTGCGGGAGAGGCCGGTACCATCGGTGCGACGCCGGCGGTAACCAGCGCCATCGTCGATGCATTGCGCGAGTTCGGCCTCACCCACCTCGATATGCCGGCCTCGCCCGAGCGAATCTGGCGCGTGATAAATAAGGATTAAACGCGCCGCATCATAGACCAGCAGCAGAGCGAATCGTTAGCAAACAGTGGATTGTGCGTTACACAAACGATCGAATCGACGTTTTGCCGGCTTGTAACCAACGTTAGCGGCATACTGATATTGATGTTGGGTTTGTTGATAATTTTGCATAACTCCGGTCCTGTCATCATGCATTAAACCGAACAGGGTTTGAGACTCAGGAAACGGCCATCGACATCTCCTGCAGATTGTTACTTACCCCGCCCCGCGGTGTGATTCGGTCCGTCTAACTATTCAAAATCGGGAAGTCTATATCGCTCAACTATGATAATTATTACCAATGAGGTTTGTTTCGGCAAGCAAGTTGACCGCCTGCCGACTCAAAGATTGACGATTTGGCGAACTCAAACTCTCTTGCCGCTACGGACTGAAGATTGCGCCGGGAGAGTAACTCTTTAAAAAGAGAGGTCGCCTTATCACAATCACCAAAAAAAATTTCACTTACCGTCCATGCAACGTAGATGTTGAGCTGGGAAGCCAGAGCGACATAAGTTTTAGCTTTGGACGCATGGTTCAGCGCTTTCTGAAATTGTGTTCGTGCGTAGTCAATATCCTGATTGGGGCCTTGAGCAAATACGGCTTGGGCATATCCGCGTAGCGCTTCTGCTTTTGGCAAATCTTTTGGTGCTGCCTGATAAGCCAATTCGTAATACCGAATTGCTAATTCATTGTTTCCTGCGTTCAGTTGCTCGAAAGCAAGAACGAAATATTCAGAAAAATCAAAGCGATGTTCGATGCTCTCGATAATCGATTCTGCTTTGCTCAATAGTCCTAGTTTTTCGCCATTCGCCAAACGACCTAGGGCAGCCGCCTTCGCGACGTTTTCGTACTGGGCGTCAATCACTTGTCGGTTCAACTCTCCAATTCGCGAAACAATTCGCCTTATATCTTCAGTTTTGCTTGCCTCACTCTTTCTTGGCTCAACCACCGCTTTTTCCCAGATCGTATAACCGCCAACAGTAATCGAAAAAAATAGGGCGACCACACCAACGAACGAACTTGATCGCTTCATTAGTGACTCCTCTATGTCGCTCTTTCTTTCGAGGCGTGTCACACGCTCGGCCAAATTTACGTCAATCTGAGTCGACGCATCGACCTTTATCGATTCAGGAGATTCTCGTTGAGCCATAGGACCGGTTCCACTCAACTTTTAGAATTTGGCTGAAACATTCAGGATCAACGTGTTGAGAACGCGTTAACCATGTTTGCGCAGCGCAGCGGTCCCGGGAAATGCGTCCAATCGCCAGACGAAAAGTAAACTGACTGGCAGATTTGGTTCACGGTCGATGGTACGATCCACCCTTGATTCCGCCCAATTTTTATTGCCCATCGGTCAGCCTGCTGCTCATCACGGATTCCGATAAAGTGCGCGCACTCGTGCGCGAACACGAAGCCAATCACGCCCGGAGGAAAGTTATTTACCATCGGGTGCATCCAGATAGCTTGACCTGGCGCAGCCCTCGCGATATCGCCGATCCGAGGATCAATTATGGTAGGTGCATTTCGGCACGTAAACGGATAGCCGGAAATTCGTAGCGTGCCCGGAGGATAGCAATAAGGCGGCGCACATTGGGATTGAGCTTCGACTTGGTTTGAGTTACCGGAAAGGCCAATCAAAACGAATGAGATAAGAACCATGAGAGTTTTTGCGACTAGCTTGAATTGATCCATCGGAACCCCCTCTCGATAGTGATCGTCACTCGCTTAAATTACTCAGTGTCTATGACGCAGAATGTGATCTGCTTAATATTCGAATTCGAATTGACAAATGGTCTCAACTTATGCCCGGCTCTCCCACTGTCGGGCGTGGTCATGAGCGTTGCTCGACCCGGGGCCATGGTTGCTGGGAGATGGCCCCTATCTATGCGATTTTTGCTGTGCTCGGAGAGTTGGTCTATCTCCAGCGAACCCCGGCCGGCGGACCGCTGATCGCCGAACGGTCATCGATCGGTGCGTTTCTCAACCGCATGCGTGAACTGCGCGAGGCCAAGCGAATAAAGAGCAACTGACCAATAATTGGGTCTCGCGCACGCCGCGTCGAGGCGCACCGTTTCTGCGGGTTACTCAGCCGCGATCTGCGCCTCCTTGGGCACCTCAAGACCGAACAAGCGCGCGGCATTGAGGCCGGCGACGTTGGCGGCCGTGGCGTCGTCGACGTTGGCAAGAACCCGACCGAGGATCTCGTGGGTGTTGGGGAATGTATTGCGCGGATGCGGGAAGTCGGAGCCCCACAAGATCTGCGAGGGGCCGGCGACGTCGTAAGAACGATCGAAGTACTTGTCGTCGACAAAGCCGTGCCACACTTGTGTGTGCATGTAGTCGTCGACCGGTCGTTTGATCGGGCGAATGTCGAGCGCCTGTCCCAACGCGCCCTGGATCTGCTGCAGGCGGAACATGAACCACGGCAGCCACGACACGTCGTATTCGCCGAGGATGATCTTGAGGTTCGGGAACTTGTCAAAAACGCCCCCGAAAATGAACTCGTTGGCAAGCACCGGCCCGACATCGGACAGGATCTCGAGCATCAGTTTCGCAATTAGTTCGCGCTCGGCGTCGCCTTGCAGCGTGAACGGATCGCGGACACGGCCGGTGATGATGTGCAGCGTAATCGGAATATCGAGATCCTGTGCCGCCGCCCAGAATCGGTCATAGGCGGGATCGCGATAGGGCGGCATGCCGGGTTTCACATCGGTGTAGATGATCGCGCTACGCAGATCTTTGGCCGCGATACGCTCGAGTTCCTTGACCGCCCAGTCGACATCTTCCATGCCGACCAGTGCCGTGCCGAGCAGTCGTTTGGGGTCTTGGCTGCAATACTCGGCGATCCAATCGTTGAACACCGAGCAACAGTCGCGCACCAGGGCGGCGTCGGGGGTCCGCATCATGTAGCAGGCGAAGGTTGCGTTCACGATCTCGGCCTTGACACCGTCCAGGTCCATCAACTCAAGGCGGAGCGCAGGGTCGGAACTGCAGCGTTCGACCTTATCGGCCATGTCATCGGTGAGATCGGTCGCCGCTTCGGTCGAGTCCGCGGTGTCTTCCGCGGCGACGTCGCCAAGCTTGATGTATTCGTAGCCGGTGAACAGATAATTGCCGGGCTTGCCGTCGTATTCATTTACCGACTGCGGCAGGCGCTCGCCCCATTTGTCACCCAGCGGCCCGGTCCACAAATCGAACGGCTCCATGATGTGCGAGTCGGCCGAGACGACGTATTTGAACTGCATAACGCTCCCCCCCCTCAGAGGCCAACCCGAAACTAGTTGAGTGATTTCAGTCGGTTGTGGCTTACTCGGTTGTGTCAAAGCAAACGAGGAGGCACAACATGTGGACCGAAATCACTCGCCCGAATTATGAGCGCCGTGGCGGGCGCTACGCAAGCGACCTGACGGATCGAGAGTGGGCGTTGATCGCGCCGCTCATGCCGCCGCGCAAGAAGATCGGCCGGCCGAGGACGACGGACCTGCGCCATGTCATGGATGCGGTCATGTACATGGCCTCGACGGGCTGCCAGTGGGCGATGTTGCCGAACGACTTCCCTCCGCCTTCCACGGTCCAGCGCTATTTCTACGACTGAACCCAAAAGGACCGCCCATTGGACGGCCCCAGGATTTCGCGCACGTTTCGTATCAAGACCACTTCCTAATCCGTGTTCTCGGCCTCGAACATACGCTCCAAGTAATACTTGAGCTGATGATGGATGGGGCCCTCGGCGTGGCACATACGGCCGGGCTCGAACAATTGCGACCCCATCGCTCGCTGCAAGGATACGACCATGTCGCGATCCTCTTCGAACACGTCCACTTCCTGATCGTAATATTCCTTGATGCGTTCTTCGCGATCGGGCAGGTCGGCCCACTCGATTGGCAGCAGCATATAGATGATGAGCTTGGTCTTATCGACGCCGAGCGGCCAATAGGTCAGGCTCTCGACGTTATCGGCGTAATAGAACTGCTGCAGGTTGGGCGCCATGAAACACGCGGTGGCAAAATTGTACGGCTTGTCCTCGAGCCACGGCATGTTGCGCCCGAACATTAGCTTGTGGCCGTTGGTCCGCGGTTCCATCTCGAAGAACGTGCCGTAGCCGCCGCGCTTGCGATAGAAATAGTCGACATCCATATGCGCGGTTTTGTAGCTCAGCGTGTCGAGATGGATGGTGTTGATGTGGTATTTGTCCATCGCGTTCTCGACCACCAGCTTCCAGTTGCAATCCAGCGTGGTCTCGAATTTCGCGAAGATTTTTTGCTTTTCCTGGTGCATGAATCCGAAATCAGCCTCGAAATCGGCGACGAAGTCCTCAAGCGGTTCGCAGTTTTTATCCAGATTGACGAATACCCAGCCGCGCCAGATGCCGAGATTAACCGGATCCAGCCGGCAATTCATGGGATCGAAGCCTTCGGATTGTTTCATAAATGGCGCGCCGACCAACTTGCCTTCGAGGTCGTAGAGCCAGCCGTGATAGGGGCAGCTGAATTCGCCGATGTTGCCGTTACCGGTCGCGACCTCGACGCCGCGGTGCTTGCAGACATTGGCGAAGGCGTTGAGTGAGCCGGCGTTGTCGCGGGTGACGACGATCGGCTCGTCTGAGATCCGAAACGTCATGAAATCGCCGGGGTCTTCCAGCTCTTCGACGCGGGCGATCGCCAACCAATCCTTGAGAAAGATCTTTTCCTTCTCCAGCGCATAGATCTCCGAGTCGCTGTAGATATGGCCGGGCGCGTGTGTCGCCTGGCGCACGGGTTTCATGGTCGCGGTGTAGTCCGATTCCGGGATCAGTTCGGCCAGTGCCATCGATAGCTCCCCAAGTTCGCCATGTTTCCGTGGTGAAGTTTAGTTGACGATGCCTCGCTGATCCACTGCTAGCCTCGTGACTCACGCGCGATTACTCGATAAATTACCCGCCGCACTCGACAATCGAGTGTTTCTTTTGACATCGAAACGTTGCTATCGACATGGGAGGCAACCGACTTATGCGCATTATTCGTACACTTGGCGCCGCATCGCTCGCTGCGATCATGACGCTATCCGCGGGACAGGCCTTTGCAGACGCCTGCTCGAACGCGGCTGAGACTAAAAAGATCATTGTAATGGCCGACTGGATCCCCTGGGCCAACCAGGGACCGATGTTCGCCGCCCAAAACAAGGGCTATTACGAAAATGAGGGCATCGAGGTCGAGGTGATTTCGCCGGCCAACCCGGCCGACCCGATTAAGCTGGTTGCCCGCCAGCGCGTTCATCTCAGCATGACCTACGTGCCCGAAGTGATGATCTCGCAAGACACTGGGATCCCGGTGAAGTCCATGGCCGTGGCGTTGCGGGTGTTGTCTTCAGGGCTCACCGTGATGCCGGATCAAGGCGTCAGCAAGGTCGCCGATCTCAAGGGCAAGATCCTTGGTGTCGGACCCAAAGCCGACGCGCAGGCGTTTCTCAACACGATCCTGACCAAAGCAGGTCTCACCAAAAAGGACGTCAAGATCATCGACCCCGGCTTTGGCCATATCAATTATCTGATGTCGGGCAAGATCGTTGCGGCGCATTCGCTGAAGTATGCGGAGCATATGATCATCGAGGAGATCCACGCCAAGGAGAAGAAGCCCGATCCGATCTTCTTCGCCTACTCCGACTACGGCGTGCCGAAGATGTATTACCAGCTCTATGTGGGTAACGGCGACTGGGCCGCGGCCAACCCGGGCACGATGTGCCGTTTCCTACGGGCGACGCAAAAGGGTGCCGAGGCCTATTTCAACACCGACTACAGCACAGAGCTCAATAAGTGGATCTTCAAGAAGAACGACATCTTCTCGCTGCATCAGCACGGTATCATGATGAAGGGGATCACGAACCATTGGGCCGATTCTGACGGCAAGTTCTGGGTACAAAAAGAGTCGAGCTGGAAGGAAGCCCAGGAATGGGCGCTCAAGGAGAAGCTGATCTCCGTGCCGCCTCCGGCCTCGAACTACTTCACCAACGACTACGTGCCTGGCACCTAACACCAGGCCAAACGACCCAAATTGAGCGGGCCCTTTGGGGCCCGTTTTTTTGTCGGTTATGAAGTCGGCCCGCTCTAATCCCGCACAATGTGGATATCAACTACGGCGACACCGCCGCGTTCAGCGACGTCGAGTGCCCGGCCGATTGCAACCTCGAGATCGCCGTGTTCGGTGATGGGGCCGAGCCCTTCCGCACCTTGCGCGCGGGCCAGGCCGGCGTGGTCGATCATGGGGTCTTCCATCCGCTGACCGATCCATTTATTGCCAACCGGCCGGTTGCGAATTTCGGCCATGCGTTGTTGGTGGCGTTCGTCGTTCATGTAGCTGCGATTGTTGGCGATCAGGACAACCAGCGGCAGCTTGTGATGCACCGCCGTCCAGATCGCATTCGCGCCCATCGCAAAGTCACCGTCACCGACCACGGCAATTGGCAGGCGGCCACTGCCGGCGAGTGCCAACGCCACGCCGACCGCAATGCCCGGACCTGAGCCGACCCCAGCGCCGCCATCGCGACCGAGGAAATCGAGCGGTGAGCGGAAATCGCAGGTCGCGGCTGGCCAACCCAGCGACACCTGACTAAAGCAAAGGTCACGCTCGCCGCGCACCCGATCGAGTGCCTCGGCGATATCGAATTGGGTGATGGCGCCGTGCAAGCCGACTTTGACGTCGGCCGCCTCCTCGCCCGGTTTCCACCACGCTTGCTGCGGCGGGGTTCCTCCGATCCGATCGAGTGCGTCGATCAGGTCGCTGACCAGCGCATCGGGGTGGCAGGGGATTGAAATGTCGACGGGCGGCAGCCCCTGGTGATCGGCGCCGGGCGCTTTGTGGGCATAAGCGTCGAACGAGCAGTGGATGATCTGGGTCTTGTCGATAGAAACCCCGGCAAGTTTGAGCGTGCCGGCGAGATCGAGCCAATCGAGGCTGAGGATGAGGTCGGCTTCGGCCAGCATGTTGGCCGCGTCGCCACTGATCGCGAATGTCGGCGGCGCCACGTGGAGCGGATGTTTGGTGGGGAAGGCAGCGGCAACCTTGAGATCGGTAAGGACCGGAGATTTCAGCCGTTCAGCCAGCCCAACGCGTTCACGCCACGCCTCGTCGCTGCGCGAAACCCGACCGGCGAGCATGATAGGCCGTTCCGCTGACGACAACATCGCCGCTGCCTCGCGGACGACATCCTTGGCCGCCGCGGGCGCGCGAGCCGGCTGGAAGCGCGTGACGTCGGGGAAGTCGACCGCGCCGTCGAGCGCTTTCTCCTGGAGATCGACATCGAGGCAAATATATACCGGTCCCCGCGGCCCGGTTCGCGCCAGGCTGTTGGCACGGAGGATGGCTTCGAGCGCGGCCGGAACCGAGGCCGGCTGGTCGTCCCACTTGGTAAAGTCGCGTATCAGCGCGCCTTGATCCTGGCTGGTGTGGAGCCAATCGATCCACGGCCGCCGCCGGTCGGCATCCAGGGGTCCGGTCGCCCCGAATACCAGCATCGGTGCGCGATCGCACCAGGCATTGAAAATAGCCATGGTCGCGTGCATCAGGCCGACATTGCTGTGCAGCGCCACGGCCATCGGCTTTTCCGTCACCTTGGCATAGCCTTGGGCTATCGCAACCGCGTGCTCTTCGTGCAGCGTTACGACCATCGCCGGCTGCTCGTTGCCGAGATAGTTAACGATGCTGTCGTGCAAGCCGCGATAGCTGGCGCCGGGCACCAGGCTGATGAACGGGATCTCCAGCCGTCGCAGCATTTCTGCGATGGCGTCGCTGCCCCATCCCATTTGCGGGTTGCCGAGGTCGACCGGTTGTTCGCGTTTCATGGTGTATCCCGGGGTAGCGCAGCTTCTAAAAGCAGACCTATGACCAGCATTTCTGCAACTTTATGGCGAAACTCCGCAGTGATGGCGCTCACTGCATCATGAAAATCTTGTTCGATGGCCGGCGACATCGCCGACGAATCATCCACTACGGGATTGATGGATAAGGCAATTTTCGTTTCGGCTTGGTGCTCAACCGAGGCGACATATTGCGCTACTGAGCCATCGTCGAATAATGGAGCCAGTTGCTTGGCGATCAGTTCGACGAATCCGGGCCAGTGCGCGAGGTGGCGGTAGATGCCAGGCACGATCACGGCCCGCCCCTCGCTCAAACGTCCGCTCAGGCTAACGAGTAAGTTACGAAGATCCGCGGCCATCTGGTCCATTTGGAGGAGTGGCGGTAGGGCGTAGGACGGCGATGTTGCCCGCGCCGCGGACCGGGCCGGGATGGCAAATTGAATCTGTTGATCGAGCGCTCGCTGTAGCAGCATCACGGCGACGAGGGTGGGCCGGTTGCTGGCATTGTAGTGGGAGAAGATCGTGCGAATGATGGTTAGGGCCTGGGCATCAACCTCGGCAGATAACAACGCGGGCGCGGCCAGGTTGAGCGGCGGCGCATCGCTTAAGTCATCGCCAATGGTCCCAATGGTCAATGTCGCGCCGGCCTGGTCGAGCCCGCCGGATTGGTATGCGGGTCGCACCACGCGCCACGCCCAGGTAAGCGCGCCGGGTGCCGATGCTAACGTGCGAAACAGAAGATTAACCACAGGTCGTTGGGTCACCTCGCGGATATCGGCATAGAGTTCGGCGATCGTGCCGCGGGCGTCTTGCTCGGCAATTTCAGGCGGTGCAGATCCGATCACGGTGTTGGCCTCACTCTTTTGTGACATTGCGAACTTATCATCGCCGAAGTGACAGCGGTCACATACCGCGGGCGGGCGTCTGCCTCAGAATTGTCTACGGTCGTATTCAAACGATCGAGGGGTTGATTAATTCAGATGTACCGTCCCGACGATCATCAGGGAGCCGCATTCCTGATCGCGCGTTTCGGCCCACAAGCACCGATTCGCGCCAGTGCTTTCCGCGAGAGACTTACTGCCGATGGTGACAGGCGTAGCGCCGCTCAGCTCGAGCGCGTCGAAAACATTGTCGACGAGATGGTCGTCCACACCGCCTCCGAACCAGCCAAAGCAGCCAGCGCCGGCGGTAAATAGGCGATTCAGCGAGGCGGAGATGCGGCCATGGCGCGCAATTGCGACGTGCGCGCGAGTTCAGCGACCGCCTTTTGGTCATAAATTTCACGCCACATTGCGTAACTGAAGGCGACCTCGCGGGGTGCGTCGATCGCCGGCACCTGCAGGTTCACGCGCTCGCCTGCGAGATACACGGCTTCAATCTTCGATTTGTCGAGCAACACACCAACGTCGGCCATTGGATCGCTGTCGACCACTAGAATGTCGGCGTACCGGCCCGGTTCGATGGCGCCGATGCGATCATCGAAGAAACGGGCGTTGACCGATGTTGCCGAGCGCAGTGCCTCGGCCGCGGTCAGGCCGACATGATCGACCAATAGCTTGAGTTCGAGCGCGTGCCATTCGCCGAACGGGTTGATGGCAAAGCCCGAATCGGTGCCGCACATGATTGGCACACCGTTCGCGTGCGCGCGCTTCATCGACTCCACCGTGGCCGCCCACTCGGTTTTGCCGACGTGGGTGAGACGGAAATAACCGTCGCTGGGTTGAGTGAAGGTGACGAAGTTGTGGATGATCGTGAGTTGCGGATTCACCGCCGTCCCGGCGCGTTGGATCGCACTCAGTGCGGCATCGTCCATCCAAGCCGCGTGTGCGATGGCTTCAACACCGGCGTTGGCCGCGGCGGTCATCGCCCGCGAACCCTTGGCGTGGACCTTGACCCGCTTACCCAAACGGTGCGCCTCGTCGATAAGACGGCGGGTATCGGCGTCATTGAAACAGGCGACGTGACGGCCGTCGCGGTCACGCGCCTTGCCATCGAGATCGAGCTTGATGAAATCGACGCCATCTTTGATCTGGACCCGGATGGCCTCGATACCCTCTTCGACGGTTGATACCAGCGCGCGCATGGCGGTCGGGTTGTTGAACCAGCTTGGATACATATCGGGATAGCCCTGGCGGGTGGTAATGAACGACCCCGCACAACAGATCCGCGGTCCGACGAACATGCCCGCATTGATTGCGTCGCGCACCGACAACGCGCCACGCCCGCTGCCGCCGCCATCAATAACGGCTGTGTAGCCCGCGGCCAGGAGTCGCTGAGCGTTGATCACCGTTCGCAATGCTTTGAATTCGGGTGCGGCGTGGATATCAACGTCTTCTTCGGTGGGTGCGTTGCCGGCGACGAAATGGACGTGGCCTTCGATCAAACCCGGCATCACAAAGCGGTCGCGGTGATCGATGACCGTGTCTGCGCCCGTGAGCGGCGGTGCCGCGTGCGTGTCGCCGGCAAATACGATCAAGCCGTCATCGCCAATGACAACGGTCTGATCGGTTGGCGCGGTGTCGTCCAAGCCCGAAAACAACCGCCCGCAGCGAAGGTGCTTAGCCATCTATTCCACTGGTTCCGTGCAATGCTAGGGCGCGCGAGCGGTATTGCGCAAGGCTAGTGGATGAAATCCACTAGCCCTGACCTTTTCCAATCTGGGCAATTTTGTGGCACGCGCTTTTTTGACCTTGCGTTTGGGTCCAACGCCACAAATATCTGCTCGACGCAGCCAATAATTGAACCAGTAAGGATTCACCCGTAATGACCCGTGTTGTCCGCCCCGCCTCGATTGTCGCCGCCTGTGCCATTCTGATTTTGTTCGCGACCGTCCCAGCCGCCTATGCCGAGGGGCCGGACCAACGAACGCGAGTGACATCGGAGCAGTATCAGCCGCCGGCGGAGCGCTATCAAATCGTGCGGGCGACCGAACACCGGGTGTGGCGTCTCGATAAGACGAGCGGTGAAATCGCGATGTGTACGTTTCAGCGTGACCGAATGATGTGCGCCAACTCCACCGACGCCGTCGTTGCACCAAAGCGGAGCTACGAAGAACTCCAAGAAGAACGGGCCGCCAACAAAGCCAGGGATCGCGAAAGACAAATCGCGACACTTGACCGAATGTTGATGCTCTTTCGCGAACTCGTTACCTACTCAATCGAGCAGGAAAATGCCGTTGCTGAATAGCTGGAACAAGACTCCATCGTCGTGAATGCGCAAAAAAGGGGCGTCCCGAAGGACGCCCGCCACGACTACGAAACCAAACGGCTTTGGCCGCTCCGTCACTACCGCGTCGCAAACTGACCCACGAGGCCCGTGTGTAGCGGGTCGATGCCAGCGAACGGCGTAGCGCTATCAATTGCGCTGTATGGGCCAAGATTACTCCGGCTCACCCGCCGAGTCTCTCCCCCACAAGCGATACCTCTAAAGGGGTGTAAAATGAGGTGTTGGTTCCATACGGTGTACTCCCTGCCGGCGCCCTTCTCGTGTGAATGAGGGCTTGGAACTGTGCTACCGTCAGACGAAGCGCGGATTTTCGTCGGGGCAGGGCGCTATGGCAGAGAAACGACCATTCGATCTCCACAACATCTACGTTCACATGCGCGGCGATAATCGATCGTCGACGGTCGCGGCGACGTCGGAATTCTGGCCTGACGTCATGTCCGGCAAGCGCACGTATGATGGGCGTATGCTGATGGCGTTTCATATGGCTGAAGACATGCCGCATTGGGAAATGCACCCGGCCGGCGAGGAGTTTATTTATCTAACCGCCGGTGCGATGACGGTGGTTCTTGACGAGGGCGAGGGGGAATACACGTGGTCGGTTCGCGCCGGCCAAGCCTGCCTGATCCCGTGCGGCGCTTGGCATCGTTTTACCGTTAGCGAGGCGGTTGATGTCGTCGCAATTACCGCCGGTGAGGGCACCCAGCATCGGGCCCATGATGGGAACGGGAACAACCAATGACGTTTGATCTGAAAATAATCAATGGAACCATCGTCGACGGCACCGGTGCGCCGCGCTACGTCGGCGATATCGGGGTCAAGGACGGTTTGTTGGTGGCAGTCGGCCACGCCGACGGCGATGCCGATCAAACCATCGACGCGTCGGGTCGGGTGGTTGCGCCGGGTTTTGTCGACATACACACCCATTATGACGCCCAGGTCGTGTGGGACCCGTCGCTGTCGATCTCGCCTTGGCACGGCGTCACATCGGTGGTGATGGGCAATTGCGGATTCTCGATTGCGCCGACCAAGCAGCATCAGCGCGACCTCATTTTGCGCACCCTCGAGCACGTCGAGGGCATGAGCCTCGACGCTTTGCGAACCGGCGTTGGCGACGATTTCCCCCTCCATTCATTCGCCGACTACCTCGACGCCATCGAGACGCGCGGAACCCTCATCAACGTCGGTTTCTATGTCGGCCATACGCCTGTACGCCTGTTTGTGATGGGCGAAGAGGCGGTCCAGCGTGCGGCCACCGAAGACGAGATTGCCCAGATGTGCCGGCTCGTTCGCGAAGCACGTGAGGCCGGCGCGATGGGCTTTACGACATCGCTGTCGCGCACCCAGCACGCCTATGACGGGCATCCGATCCCCAGCCGTCTTTCAACATTCGACGAGATCGACGCGCTATTCGGAGCGCTCGCCGAGGGCGGCGGCGGGTGCTCACAGGCATCCATCGGCACCTTGGAGTGGCTCGCTGAATTCGCCGAAATCGCCAAGCGTCACGACGTCACGTTCAGCTGGACAGCCCTGCTTTCCGATGTCGCCGGCCCGGGTTCACACCGCCCTCTTATAGAGCAGGCGCACCAACTCCAGGCCGATGACTACCCCGTTGTGCCGCAGACGTCGCCGCTCGCCCAGGAGTTTGAGTTTACGTTTGCTTATCCGCTGCCGTGGGAGCGCTGCGATTGGATCAAACCGCTGTTGAAAGCCGATGCCGACGAGCGGCAGGCTCTGTGGCGCGACACAAACTTCGTTAAAAGCTTCCGCGAGGAAAAATTGAGCGGCTTCGACGCGTCGTTGATCGGTTGGGAACAGCGCACCGTTATCGCGTACGCGCCCCACGATGAAGCCTTGAACGAGCGCAATCTTGTCGACGTCGCCAATGAACGCGGCGTCAATCCATTCGATCTAGCGGTCGACCTCAGCGTCGAAAGCGAACTTGGCACCCGCTTCCGGCTGCCGGTGCTCAATTTTAGAGAAGACGAAATCGCTGAGATCTTGCGTGATCCGGTCGGCGTAATCGCATTCTCCGATGCCGGGGCGCATGCGAGCCAGTTGTGCAATGTGCACTACACCACGCATCTACTCGCGCATTGGGTTCGCGATACCGGCACGCTCACGCTCGAACAGGGCGTTCACGCACTCACGGGAAAACCCGCCGACGTGGTTGGGCTCAGCGAGCGTGGCCGGCTCGCCACAGGGCTCGCGGCCGACATCGTGATCTTTGATGCCGATACCATCAAGGCAACGCCGCTGCGGCGCGTGCACGATTTGCCGGCTGGCGCCGATCGCATGATCTGCGAGGCCCCAGGGCTGGAAACGGTGATCGTCAACGGGACCGTCATCCGCCACGACGGCACCGATGTTGCCGGAGATGCGCTGCCCGGCCAGATGCTGCGGCGACGCTAATTGCTAAAAAGCCTATGTGGGTCGTCGGTGCATTGTTAGCGCTGGAATCCGGACCGCCGCCGTTGTTGTGAACTGTTCGCCGCGTTAGGCGGTATCCCAACTGCTCGTAAAAACGGCGCCCGGTAAGCGTGCTGTCAACGCGAATGATGCGGCGGCGCATCGTGCTCGCGTCATCGTCGCAAGCTTGGTGCAACGCCCGCCCGATGCCTTTGCCGTTGTGGTTGGGGTCGACGTAGAGCGAGCAAAGCTCGATGTCCCTCCACGAGGCAAAGCCGACGACAACGTCGTCGAGGGTGGCAACAAACATACGCTCGCCACGGGTTTCGACCATCTTGACGTAGCCCGCCGGCGTGCGCCCGGCCAGCCACCCCTCAATCTGTTGGTCCGAATAGTCCTTCGCGCAAAGTTCGCGCAAGCAAGCTGTGTGCAGCTCTTGCATCCGCTCAGTGTCGCTCTCGCGCATCGGTCTGATAACGAGGGCGGGTTCGGTATCGGGCGCACTCATCGGTGTGCCTTGCGCTCCCGCGCCAGCCGAGTCTCGCGACGCAGGATGTAAAGACCGCTACCGACGATGATTGTTGCGCCGGTCACCGTCCAGGCATCCGGGAGGTCGCCCCAAATGACGTAGCCGAACAGTACCGCCCACACGAGAGAGGTATAGCGAAACGGTGATACCACCGACGCCTCGGCATAGCGAAACGCTTCGATGTGCAGAAATTGAGCGATCGTGAACATCGCGCCCGCGACGGCCAGCGGGACCAGCGTCTCGAACGCAATCGGCTTCCACGCGACGAACGGGGCCGTCGTCGCGCCGAGCACGGCTTCCGCCAGGGTCGTGTAGAACAGCATGCTGATCGAGGTTTCGGTTAGATTGATCTGCCGCGTGATCAGGTCGCGCAGCGCCCCCATCGTTGATGCGCCGAGCGGCAGCAGCGCAATCCAATAAAGCCCGGTCGGAGTGGGCCGCAACAGAACGACAACGCCGACAAAGCCGACGATAACGGCCGTCCACCGGCGCCAACCGACATGTTCCCCGAGCAACCATGGCGACAGTGCCGTCACGACGATGACCGAAATGAACGTCATCGTCGTGATGTCGGCGAGCGGCATCGCGCCGATCGCACTGAAGTAGATCAGGGTGGCGACCGACATCAGCGCCGCGCGCAGTACCTGGCCCCTCACGTTGTAAACCCGCAACTGGTGCCACGATCCACGCACCGCGACGTAAGCCAACAGCGTCAGTACCGCGAAGCCGCTGCGTAGAAAAACGATCTCACCTACCGGTAACGCGTCGGTCGACCATTTGACGGCAACATCGTTGATCAGCACGAAGGAACTGCCGCCGACGAGGCAGGCGATTCCGAGGCCTGGCGCGTCAACCCGGCGGGAGGGAGGGGAACTTGGGTGCGTCATGTGGAGAAAATGGGCGGGTGACTTTATTGCGCGACCGGCTTGCTCGCCAACATTTCATTGCGCATGGTGCCACGGTCACCAGCATATCATTGCGTTCTTTTACTCAAGCTATTGAAAACATTGAAAATATTTCATGGCGTCGCCACTTACTATTATGAAGGAGTATGACGATGACGGCGATGGCGACAGCCGAGACGTTCGAATCCAACCATGGCGATGACGAGATCTGGCGCCATTGGAATCCGACGCTCGATAACGATCATCAGATGCTTGGTGCGGTGTATGAATCGTTGCCGGGTTTTCCACCCGAGGCAATTCATCCGCTGGTTTGCCTGTTCGAGAATCCGCAGTCGCCGCTCGCATTTCCCGGTGCGGCCAGCCTGCGCCGACATGATTGCCTGCATATCCTGTTGGGACGCGGGCTACTCGGGCAGGACGAGGCGTTCGTGATCGGGTTCACCATGGGCACCACTGACATTTCCTCGCCTCAGGTGTGGGCCTTCAAGAAAATCGCCCGGCATGTCTATCCCGATATCTACCGTATGTCCGATGGCGATCTCATCGCTTACGATCTTGGCTTCGGCTACGGGTCACGACATGGCCGACGCGACATCGCCGAGTTCCCATTTGGCCAGAACTTCGATCGCCCGCTCGGTGAGCTGCGCCGCGAGCTGGGAATCAACAAACGCAACCTGCGGGCGACCTACCGGCTCGAGCAGATCCTGCTTCCCGATTCAGCCGCGAGTCGCCGCCTGCCCGTAGAACGCGGCGCCTAGTGGATTTCATCCACTAGCACGCGTCCAACACCAGCCGTGGGATTACCAGGCGAGCGACTGCTTCCCAGCCTTGGCGCAAACCAAAACCATCCAACGCGCGGTCGCGCGGGTGGGCAGAGCACGCTAACGTGCAGCGGCGTCGCGTCGCGCGAGATACCAGGGAGGAACAAACGATGCAGCGTTTCGACGGCAAAGTCGCGTTTGTCACAGGCGCGGGCAGCGGCATCGGTCTCGCGGCGGCCCAGCGGATGGCAGCCGAAGGTGGGCAGGTCGTGTGCGGTGTTCAGACCGAGGCCCAACTCGTAGAAACCGGCGACCTCGAGAGCGTCATTATCGACGTCGCCGACGAGGACAGCTGGATCTCGACGATCGCAGCGGTGGTGAAATCGCATGGCGGCATTGATGTGTTGGTTTGCTGTGCCGGAATCCTTCGCAAAGGCAATGCCGAGGAGACCAGCCTCGAGCTTTGGAACGAAGTGTTGTCGGTGAACTTGAACGGTGTGTTCCTGGGTGCGCGTCATGTCGTGCCGATCATGCGCGCGCGCGGCGGCGGTGCGATCGTAAATATCTCGTCGCTCAATGGCATTCGCGGAACGCCCGGCGCACTGGCCTATGCCGCGTCGAAAGGTGGCGTGGTCGCGGTGACCATGTCGATGGCACTCGACTATGCCGCCGAGAACATCCGTGTGAACTGCATCTGCCCGGGTTCGGTGCATACGCCCATGGTCCAAGCGGTTTACGCCGAAACGCCCGATCCGGAAGCAGCGCGCCAGGCTCGGGTTGCCATGCACCCGCTGGGGCGCGATGGTGAGCCCGACGATATTGCCGCCGCGATTGCATTTCTCGCCTCCGACGACGCCAGCTTCATGACCGGCCAGGCGATCGCCGTCGACGGTGGCCGTAGCGCGGTCGGATAAGCGGCCCCATGCGATTTCGTGATCAGGTCGCCTTGGTTAGCGGCGCCGGTAGCGGTATCGGGCTGGCCACGGCCAAACGTATTCAAGCCGAGGGCGGTTCGGTGGTGTGCGGCCTTGAGAAAATCGCTCAGGTCAAATCGCTCGACGGCCTCGACCATGTCGTTCTCGACGTACGCGAGCCGGAAAGCTGGCGGGCCGCGATTGGTCAGGTCGTCGACAACTATTGCGGTCTTGATATCCTGGTCAACAATGCCGCGATCCGGCGGCCCGGCAATGCCGAGCAGATCGATCGTCCCGCATGGGACGAAACCATCGCGGTCAACCTCACCGGTACCTTCCTCGGATGTCGCGAGGCGGTGCCCATGATGCGGCAACGCGGCGGCGGTGCGATCGTCAATGTCGCCTCGTTCAACGGTGTTCGCGCGGTGTCAGGTGTGATCGCTTATTCGGCATCGAAAGGGGGTGTCGTGGCGATGACGATGTCGCTGGCCTTGGACCATGCCGCCGACAACATCCGCGTCAATTGCGTGTGTCCGGGCGTGGTGGACACGCCGATGTCACGGCGTGCTTTCGACCATTTACCCAATCCCGGCGCGGCGCATCAAGCTACGGTCGCCAAGCATCCGCTGGGCCGAATCGCGGAACCGCCGGAAGTCGCGAGCGTCATCGCCCACTTAGCAAGTTCCGATGCGAGCTTTATGACCGGTCAAGCGGTCGCGGTCGATGGCGGCCGAACGGCCACGGGGTGATACCTAGTGGATTCCATCCACTAGCGTTCCCGCATGGCCCGTTCGCGGGCCCGCAATATCGGCTTGAGGATGTAGTCGAGCACCGTTTTCTTGCCGGTGAGGATGTCGACCTGGGCCACCATGCCGGGGATGATCGGCAGCGGATTCTCGGTATTGCCGAGATGACTGCGATCGGTGCGCACCCGAATCTGGTAGAGGCTCTCGCCCTGCTCGTCGATGATCGTGTCGGCGCTGATGTGTTCGAGTTCGGCTTCCAGCGAACCGTATTGCGCAAAATCATAGGCTGTAATTTTTGGGAACTATATCGGAAAGTGCCGAAACAACCTTGATTAAATCCGCCTCCGGCACTATATTATGAGAATAAGGAGGCGGGGATATGGCACAGCAAGCACCAGGAAAAGCGCACCGCAAGGGGATCACCTTGGCAGAACTTATCCACAGGTTTCCTGACGACGCGACGGCGGAGAAATGGTTTGCCGAACAGCGGTGGCCGGAAGGTCCGCATTGCCCCTATTGCGGATCGACCAACGTCCAGTCTGGCGCGAAGCACAAGACGATGCCCTACCGCTGCCGCGAGAAAGAATGCGCCAAGCGTTTCAGCGTCCGAACCAAGACGCCCATGGAATCATCAAAACTTGGATTTCAGGTATGGGCGATCGCGCTCTATCAGGTGACGACCAATCTCAAAGGCGTGTCGAGCATGAAGCTCCACCGCGACCTCGGGATTACACAACGGTCGGCATGGTTCTTGGCTCACCGGCTCCGGGAAGCATGGAAGGATCACGAACCACAGTTCGCTGGCCCCGTTGAGGTGGACGAAACCTTCATCGGCGGCAAGGAGAAGAACAAGCACGCTCACAAGAAGCTCAAAGCGGGCCGTGGCGCGGTAGGCAAGGCTATCGTGGTTGGCGCCAAGGATCGCGAGACGAACCGCGTGAGTGCCGCCGTTGTGGGCAACACGGATGCCGAGACGTTACAGGGTTTCGTCGGCGATCATGCAGCGAAAGGCGCGACGGTCTACACCGACGACCACGGCGGATATCAGGGAATCTTAAGGCTTAGGCAGATTCTGCCGAATCTGCCTAAGCCTTAAGATTTAGCGGACCAGACCTGTTTACCGGATAAGTAATTCCGGCTAAGGAACGTTCATGTCCGTCGCGCGCCGATCCCTGCCGCATGTTCGCTTGGCGCTGCTGGCCGTTCTGGCACTGCTGTACGCCGGCGCGGTGCCGGTCTTCGCGTCGCCGCAAACCCCGCTTGTGATCGAGAGCGGACAGGGATCTCATACGTTTCAGGTGGAACTCGCGACGACCGAGAAGGAGCGCCAGGTTGGTTTGATGTTTCGCTGCAAGCTCGCCCGCGACGCCGGCATGCTGTTCGATTATCTCAAACCGCAACCCGTCGCCATGTGGATGAAGAACACCTACATCCCCCTCGACGTGTTGTTCATCGCTGCCGATGGGCGGGTCGCGAACATTGCCAAACGCACCGTACCGCATTCGCTGGCATCGATTGCGTCGGCCGGGCGCGTGCGCGCCGTGCTCGAGGTCAGCGCCGGCACCACCGACCGCCTCGGCATCAAACCGGGCGACCTCGTACGCCATCGCGTATTCGGTAATCTCGCCCAGTAATCGTTCAGAGAAGCCGTAATCGCCAATGGATACTTCGCAAACTAGAAAAGACATCGCGTCAGAGTCACCTCTCCCTTGATGGGAGAGGTCGGCGCGAAGCGCCGGGTGAGGGTGATGGACGCAAACCCCAAATCTAAACTTGGTCATCCAGAGCGAGGCGCTCGCAGCGAAGACATACCCGCGGGCTATGTTCTGGTCGAGCCCAACTCACCGTTTAGGGAAGCGTTCGGACCCGTCTATGAACGCGTCGACGGCGAGACTTTTGTGCGCGCGTTTCGGGTCGCTGCGCACCACAAAAATATCAACAGCGTCGCCCATGGCGGCACCCTTGCGAGCTTTGCCGACATGCTGCTGGCCCGTGCGCTGCGCTGGGAGCTCGACCGCCGCGGCGTCACCGTTCGATTGGTGACGGACTATCTGGGTCCGGCCAAGCTTGGCGACTGGGTTGAAGGCCGATCCTGGATTACCGGCAGCGGCAACACCGTTGCCTTCGTTGCCGGGCAAGCACATGTGGGCGCCCGGCCGGTGTTTTCCGCAACGGCGATCTTTCGCATGAAGCGACGACGCTGAGGCGTCGCCACGCATCGCCCGACTCCTGACTAAAGGGCCAATGAACGGTCTGGGTGCCTTGACTTGTCGCCACCAGGGCCTTGGTGTATCCCCATCGTTGACGACCAGTGCGGGGTGTAGCGCAGCCTGGTAGCGCAGCTGCTTTGGGAGCAGCAGGTCGCTGGTTCAAATCCAGTCGCCCCGACCAGGTCTGTCAGACGACGAATCGCATATGAGCAACTCTAGCGAGCGCGATGGATGCGTTCGATGTACACTCCCGCACCGAACCTTTCGGCCCCACCCAGCGGTGACGGTGATGGAAGCGCGTATCTTTCAACCAACCAAGACGGCGATGCAATCGGGTCACGCCAACACCAAGAATTGGGTGCTGGAATTCGCACCCGAAACCGCCCGCGGCATTGATTCGCTGATGGGGTGGACCTCATCGAGCGACATGAACTCGCAAATTCAGCTCAGATTCTCGAACAAAGAAGCCGCCGCTGCCTTTGCCGAAAAGCACGGCCTGCCGTATCGCATCGATGAGCCCAAGCGGCGCGATACCCACAAACGCACCTACGCCGACAACTACCGCTACGACAAAGTTAAGTAGCGGGCTGTTATTTAATTAGCATACTATTCAAATGCTAGCGGATCACGAGTTGGCGTGTAGGTTGGGAGAATCGCAAAGCGGCAATTGAGCAAAAGGGGGCGGGACGCGGTGATGACCGTCGTGAAACGATCGGTGGTACTGCTGCTTGCAATTGTGCCCTGACAGGTTGTGCGACGCTGGTTATCGGCTGTGTGTTGATCGACCTGTGCATCACCGACTACTCCACCGGCGCGCTCAACAAATACCCAAGTTCCATTACCATCAACTTGTCCAAGTCCTAAGGGTCGTGGGGACCTCTCATCGAACGATGGGCCCGCACGCAACAACGCTGACTTAGCAGTCCCTTTTGGGAGATATGTTAAGATCTCGGTTATGCGCCCGTAGCTCAGTGGATTAGAGCAGCGGACTTCTAATCCGCAGGTCGCAGGTTCGAATCCTGCCGGGCGCACCAAGCTTTCAGCCGGAAAATCAATGATTCCCAGGGATTGGGTCAGTGCTGCGCTCGAAATACAGTCTTGTATCATCCCATATCCTCCCGTATAATCTCGTTCTTAATGTGGGATTAGATGAGGGGTGGATAAAATGGAGATACGCACGGAAGGCACCCCGAGGCGGCGCAAACCGCACGGCAAACACCCCGAGGCGGCGCTGACAGCCGCCAAGGTCAGAACCGCCGGGACAGGCCGCTACGCAGACGGCAACGGGCTGTTCCTGCAAGTCGATCCGTCGGGCGCGCGGCGGTGGGTACAGCGCATCGTGATTCGTGGGAAACGCCGCGATCTCGGGCTCGGCAGTTGTTCTCTGGTCACGCTCGCCGAAGCTCGCGAACTCGCGCGAGAGAATCGCAAGATCGCTCGCAACGGCGGCGACCCACACAGGAACCGACAAACCCGGATCGTCCCGACACTCGCTGAAGCCTTCGAGGCGGTGGTTGCTATCCGCCGCCCCACGTGGACGGACGGCGGCAAGTCCGAAGGTCAGTGGCGCGCGTCGTTCCGCGATTACGTTTTCCCGCGCTTGGGCCGGCAACCGGTCGACTCCATTGACACGCCCGATGTGTTGGCCGTCCTCACACCGCTTTGGAGCGCGAAACCCATGACGGGGAAGCGCGTCCGCCAGAGGTTCGGCACTGTGATGAAGTGGGCCATCGCGCAAGGCTTTCGCTCCGACAATCCCGCAGGTGACGCCATTGCCTTAGCGCTTCCAGTGAGGAACGGTGGTACGAGAGCGCATCACGCGGCTCTTCCCTGGAACGAGGTACCCCGCTTCCTCGAGTGCTTGCACGTCGCCAAGACGCGGCCTCTCGTCAAGTCCGCCATCGAGTTCGCCATACTAACGGCTGCGCGTTCGGGCGAGGTCCGGTTGGCAAGCTGGGCCGAAATCGACGTGGACGCTCGGGTGTGGACGATCCCCGCCGAGCGCATGAAGGCAAGCCGCGAGCACCGGGTTCCTCTGTCGGTACGCGCGCTGGCCATCCTCGACGAGGCACGCACCCTCGACGACGGAAGCAGTCTGATCTTCCCGTCGTCGCGGCGCGGGCGTCCGATGGATGCCACACAGCTGTTGAGGCCGCTTCGCGACATGGGCTTCGACGCAACCCTCCACGGGTTCCGCTCATCGTTCCGTGACTGGTGCGGTGAGGCCACGAACACCCCGCGCGAAGTCGCCGAGGCGGCGTTGGCACACGTGGTATCGAACGCGGCAGAAGCGGCCTACGCACGCTCCGACCTGTTCGAGAAGCGCCGTCCATTGATGGATCGGTGGGCCGCGTTCATCGCCGGCGAGGATGGCAGGATTATCCCCATGGCGGCGCGGCGTGACTGAGGACGCCCGAACAAGCGGGCCGGAAGGGACGAATACTGCCCGGCATGTGCTCGACTGGGGTCCACCGCCCGGCCCCAAGGGAGGTCTCGCGGACCGAAAGGAAGTCGTCGTATCGGAAGTGCGTGAATCGTGGACCCACTTCGATAAGAAGGACAGACCAGCAATCATGGCTATCCCGTTGATGCGGGTGGCCGAAAAACATCGACCTGGCGACAAACCCCCTTCCTTCATCCTCAAGGCTTTGGAGGACGCACGGCATAATCTTAAGGCTTAGGCAGATTCGGCAGAATCTGCCTAAGCTGTTTGAACGAGGCCGTGGGCCGCGAGTGTAGGTGTCAGCCTATGTGGAAAGTGCGTTGATGCCTGCGCCGGGGCGGGTGGTCACTATCGTTGGGACGCGTGAGACGAGGCTTCCGACCAGCATTTATATTTTTTCGACAGCTGATTGCCGACGGTAGAGACACTTTTCGTTGGCGATTGCCTTGTGTTCGTAATTGAGCGCACGCCGACCGGTTCGCCGACGCGATGACGACGTTTGCCGATCCGGATGGGATCCGATGTTTCATGGTTTCGCGTCCTGCGCCGGTTGAGCGGGGGGAGGGTCTCGTGAAGAGAACGGATCGTACCGGCGGGAGATTTCCCGGATTTTCCGCAATTCGCCGCCACAGTGCGGGCAGGGAACGGGCGCGATCCCGGTCTCCAGGCCGCTATTGCGGTGGTCGTCCTCCTCGCCGTCATGGGTTACGGCTGTATGCGCCTGGAGGCCGTTTACACCCAGCGCCTCGCGCGCGACTTCGAGGGTCTTGGCACGGCTTCCATTGGCAAGGATTCCGAAGTGGCGGATGCGATGCAGTCCGTTTGGCAGGACATGCAACAGGAACCGGCGGATGAACTCGTCGGCGGTGATGGTGGCCGTGCCGTAGCGGGGTTTCCTTTGCCCCGGACTGGTCGGCTTGCGGCAACGGAAGGAGACGTTCTGTCCATCGCAGGCGATGATGCGGCTGTCGCCGATGGCAATTCTGTGCGTGTATCGGGAGAGATAGCGGAAGACCTGTTCGGCATCGCGAAAGGGTCGTTTGGCGTAGACGATCCAGTTCTTGCCGCGGGCGGCCACGAGGGTGGCGTGGAACTCTCCGGGATTGGCGAGATGGGCGATGCCGCCATGAAATTCGATTTTCCCGCGTGCATGGGCGCGGGTGAGCTCCTCAAGGAAGCGGCGCCGGAACAGGCTGGCGAGGACCTTGACCGGGGCCAGGAAGGTGCCGCTTCCGGTCTTCCATTGGCCGGTTGCGACATCGAAGCCGGCGTTAGGCACGACGATATGCAGATGCGGATGGAAGCCGAGCTTCTGGTCCCAAGTGTGGAGGACCGCGGTGCCGCCGATACGCAGTCCACCGTGACGGTCGTCCTCGGCGATGGTGCGCAGGGTCTCGGCGGCGGTGCGAAACAGGATGTTGAACACGACCTTGCGGTTGCAAAAGGCGATCCCGCTGACTTCTTTGGGCAACGAAAATACAACGTGGAAGTACGGCACCGGCAGGATATCGGCGGCGCGCGCCTCCAGCCATTGCCTTGCGGCAAGCGCCTGGCAGGACGGGCAGTGGCGGTTGCGGCACGAGTTGTAGAGCGGATGCTCGCGCCTGCAGCCGTCGCATTGATACATGTGGCCACCGAGTACGGACGTCCGGCAGGACTCGATCGCGGCCATGACCTTGAGGCGTCCGGCGTCAAGCTGGCCGGCCAGGCGCCGCCGGTAATCTGCGCCGGCGCGGCGGAAAATATCAGCCACGCCGGCGTCTTTGCGCTTCACGGCGCCTCAGGCGTCGATCAGGTCGAAGCCCGAGAGCGGATGGTCGAGGGTCTCGAACATCTTGCCGGTGGCGCGGGCGTAGCCGCGCGTCGTGTCGGCATTCCGGTGACCCAGGACATCCTGGATGACATCGATGTTGCCGCCACGCTCATGCCAGTGGGTGGCGGCCGAATGCCTCAAGCTATGGAAGGTATGGCAGCCGTCGACGCCGGCCTTGCGGCAGGCCTTCTTAAAGGCAACACGCAGGGTATCGATCTTGAGAGGCACCTCCGGCGACTCACCGTAGAACAGCCACGTGACCGGTCGTGGAAAGAGGTTCTTGCAGTAACGCCGCAGGTATTCGACGAGCCCGTCGGGAAGCGGCGCCATGCGCTCGGCGCCGCCCTTGCCGGAACGGATGTGCAGAAGCCGTTTGTCCGACTTGATGTCGATGAGTTGCACCTCAACAGTTTCCGAGATGCGGAGACCGGCGCCATAGGCAAGAACCGTCGCGGCCCGATAACGGAGGTCGGAGATGGCGAGGATCAAGCGCTCGACCTCCTTCTCCGCCATTGACCGGGGCAGTTTGCGGGGCCTCTTGCGGTAACGGAGCCCGTCGACCATCTCGGGACGGCGCAGTGTGTCGCGATACAGGAACCTGAGCGCACCGAGGCTTACATTGGTCGTGTTCGGGTCGAGACCGCGCTCGATCCTCGCCAGCAGCCAGCTGCGGACCTCCTCGGCGTCAAGCCGGTCCGGCGGCTTGTTGTAATGTTTGTTGAGGGTCTCGATCTCGCGCAGATACATGGCCTGTGTGCTATCGGCCAGACCGGCTATGCCCATCTGTTCCATCATCCGCCCTCGAAGAGGCGATACGTATGTCGTGTCGGTGGTTTTCATCATCGATCTCCCTGGCCTGAACGGCGCTCCACCGGACAATCCGGGGCTGGCCATCAGTGGGGTCGATGCTAACCGTGGGAAACCAGAAAACAGGTAGGCTCTTAGATTGCGGAACCGGCACCCGGGATCCGACACAAATCCGGCACTCCAACACCCGGAAACAAGCGCTGCACATTAGGAGGAAGGCTCAATGTCTGAAGCAAAAACTGCCGTGGAGCGGCTTCGTTCAAGCCACATTATGCAAATTTAATAAGCATACATGATTGTTTTTTCCATTTTCTCAGGCGAGTAACACGATAGCAACAAAGGGATTTCAAGGTCTGGAGTGGGTCAACAATTGCCGAAACGGGCACTCGCGATGGATATGCCAGTTTTGAGAAGGGGCCGCTTACCCTCATGTTTTGGCTTGAACCCCCACTTTTGTTCGCCACCACCGTTGTTGGCGAAGATGTCCGCTTTAGCCCGATTTACGTCCCGTATCGGGGGGTGCTCTCAGCTGGTCGACGCAACACTTTATCTTAAACGTCAAGATGGAGCAGCGCACGATGCGCCGGCCGGGAGCGAAGAAATGGCAAGGCGATGCCCGTGGCCAGATCAAGGACATGGTCGCGCCGTTCCGGGCCACTGGGAGGGCGACCTGCTGTCAGGGCCGCGGAACAGTTACATTGCCACCCTGGTGGAACGTCACACGCGATCCGTGACATTGGCGGCGGAGGTCGCGGCGATGAGTGCCGCCACCTCGCCCGGCACGGGTCTGGTCTACGGCCTGCGGCGGGTCTGCGCCGCCTGGGGCATGGCCCGCTCCTCGTTCTACGCCATGACCTCCGGCCAGCACGCCGAGCAGCCGCCGGCAAAGCGTCGGGGACCGAAGACGCTTCGCCGCCCTGCAGCCGATCTCCATGGGGCTTGCCGGGCTGTATGGCTCGACCGCGGCCGGCGCGGCTCGGGGGCTGGCCTTGCGGATGGATCACGGCTCCCAGTATCTGTCGGACCACTTCACCAACCAGATCAAGTTCTGGGGCATCCAGCCGTCCTACGCCTTCGTCGCCGAGCCCCAGACCAACGGCGTCGCCGAGCGGTTCAATCGCACGCTGAAGGAACAGATCATCCATGGTCGCATCTACCGCAACATCGCGGAGCTGCGGGATGCCGTCCGCGACTTCGTCGAACTCTACAATGCCCAGTGGATCGTCGAAAAGAACGGCTACCTGAGCCCCGCTCAAGCTCGTCAGGCGTGGCACGCCGCGATCTCAATCAGGCCCGCCGCGTGAGACAAACTTGTGTCCAAGGAACCGGGTGCGCTACACGCCGTTGACACCTCGACCTGTCTCAGCGACAACGGACATACATCATCACCGCGAGGCGGATGACCTTGGGTGAGCTGTTGAAATAACGGAAGGGATTTCGGATCTGGCAAAACTCTGGATGTCCATCTGCCCATCAATCCAACTTTGTCTGACAACGCCCGCCGAAGTATCGCGCGGTCGGCCGTCATCAAAGGGTTGTTTCATGCGGGTCTTGCCACCTGCGTGCTGCTTCTCGTCGACCGTATTAGGTCGCCCCGCATCTTGTGTAGTAGCGATTAGCGGTCAGTGCCTAAATAGCCATGACTTTTGATCTCCGTTTTCCGGCCCAGAACGCCGACGTACCTACACTCCAGTTAGAAGCCGGCGAGATGCTGTTTGTTCTGGGTGCGAATGGAACTGGCAAGTCGAGCTTAATGTTTCATTTCGCCCAAAATAACGCGGGCAAAACGCGAAAGATCTCGGCTCACCGACAAACCTGGATGAATACTGACACACTCGATATGACCCCTGCGACAAAACTTCAAACTGAACAGCAAATCCAGAACACTGATCGAAAACAGCAATCGCGGTATCGCGACGACTATGCCGCACAGCGTGCTAGCATGACCATCTACGACCTCATCGACGCAGAAAACGTCCGCGCGAGGGGTATTGCCGCATTAGTTGACGCCGACGATATGGAATCTGCTGCCAAAGCCTCAAAAGAGGAAGCGCCGATCACGATCATCAACGAGCTACTTCGACAGTCAAACATCCCAATTAATATTAGCATTCCGCGAAAACGAGCGCGTAATGGCAAGTAAGGACGGCGGGCCGGAATACAGCGCGGCGGAACTTTCAGATGGCGAGAGAAACGCATTGCTGATAGCGGGCAACGTTTTGACCGCTTCAAGTGGCACGCTCCTGGTTATCGACGAACCAGAGAGGCATTTGCATCGTTCAATAATATCACCGCTACTCAGCCAACTGTTCGAGCGTCGCTCCGACTGCGGGTTTGTCGTATCAACCCATGACCACGACTTACCCTTGGAGATGCCTGGCGCGCGAATCCTTCTTCTTCGCGCATGTAACTTCAATGGTCAGAACGTTCAGAGTTGGGAGGCAGATGAACTTCCGGTCGAAACACCAATTGACGATCATCTTAAGCGGGACTTACTTGGCGCGAGGCGCCGAATTTTGTTCGTAGAGGGCACCACCAGCAGCTTGGACAAGCCGCTGTACAACCTCATCTTCCCGATGGTTTCCGTGATCCCAAAAGGCAGCTGTCGCGATGTCGAGCATGCAGTAGTAGGTGTACGTGCGGGCGAAGGCTTCCATTGGCTTCGGGCGTTTGGGATCGCCGATGGAGACGGGTATGCGCCGGACCAAATTCAAGTTAAAAGCGACAAAGGGGTGTATGTGCTCCCTTTCTACTCGGTTGAGGCAATCTACTTTCATCCGCAAATCATCGAACGGATTGCCGCACGGATGGCCCGTGTCAAGGGCGAAGACGTTTCTTCTTTGATTGAGAAGGCGCTAGCGGCAGGTGTCGCTGCCATCGCCAATCATACCGAACGCCTTAGCCGAAAAATGGCGAAAAAATCGGTTCGGAAGCTGATTACTGAGCAAATGCCGAACGATGATGATCTTCTTGGCGGTCAGCCGATAACTCTCCAGAACAACGCGAACGATATTCTTGCAACGCGGAAGAAAGAACTTGATGCCGCGGTTGCGAACGGCGACTGGGAGACAATCCTGACAAAGAGTCCGGTGCGAGAATCGAGTGCGTTGGCCGACATTTCGAAGGCTCTGGGCTTCCTAACAATGCAGGACTACGAGAAAGCAGTTCGCCATCTCCTCGCAGACGACGACGACGCGCTCTCATTTGTTAGGGAATTATTCGACAACTTGTTTGAACAATTGAAAGATTGGAGCGCGGCTTGACTGGCACGTCGTCGAGGACCATCTCTGCGATTTCGATCAAACTAAATCCGTAACCCTCTTCTGCATGACGAACCCGCCCTTTCTCTATGGATGGAGAGAAGAGCTCGTCAAGTTCGTAATATAATTCCTAAATGTTGGCGGGATCTGACCCGCCCTGTACGGTGCCGTTGGCCATGATTGTGACCCGCACACTCCCGGTTCCTAGCGTATTGGCCGCCGTCCTGGCGGGCGACGGCATCACGCTCCCAGGGCACAGGGCCGAGCACGCGATCGCGTGCTTCAATCCCCACCACCGGGATGACGCAGCCAAGGCAATGCGGATCGACACCGTACGGGGGGTCTACCGCTGCTACGGGTGCGGTATCCATGGGAACTCCTGGACCTATCTGACCCGGATAAGGGGCCTCCAGCCACAGGCCGCCGAGGCGTTGCTCGCGGAGCTGGGCTGGCCCGAAGAGCTAGTCCTCTTGTCCCGCGACAGGCACCAAGAACAGGAGCGCGTGAAATCGGGCGCGGCCAAGTACATGGATGAGCCCCGGACTACGGTCGGCGGCCGCGACGGCGTGCCCCTGGCCAGAGCCATCGCCAAGCACGACTACCGGCTCGCCGATGTGCGTCCGCTACAAATACGAGGGTATTCACAGACGCATCCCGAAGTGCCTGACGTTCACGCCGTCCCACCGGGGCGGCTGGTGGGAGGCCCTTCCGAACAGCACCTCGGTACCGGCCGAGGACCGGCACGCGGGCGGACTGCCGCTCTACCGACTTCCCGAACTCCTGGAGGCGATCGAGGGCAACGACCGGGAGATCTGGATCGTCGCGGACGAAAGGTGCGTCGATGCCGTTCTGGCACTGCCGGACACGGGCTTTTCCAAGGACGGAAAGGTCCCCGTCACATGCCTGTTCGGCGACCCCGGCCGCACCCACAGCAATGCAAGCGGCCAGGACCCGAGCCGCGTGATCCATACCCGCTCTTCCATGCCACACCGATGCACCGGACGGGACTGCAATTCAAGCGGGGCCGGTACACCTTTCGTCGCGGAGCCGGAGAAGAGCAGGCCGGGTGTGAAGCCGTTGGCCGAGCCCTCACAGCACGATCTGAGGTTGACGGCGGCACCAGCCGCTAGCCATAGCAACATGCTGGTGGCCTCCGCGCCACAACAGCACGAACGCACACTGGCACGCGACCCCACTCTGCCCATGAATGCTTGCCGGTCGCGTTGCTAGTAGCGAGTGGGGGGCTTGTACCTTCATCTGTCTCCCAGAAAGAGGCCGTGGAATTGCGCCCATTGCGCCCATTGCGCCCTCTTCCGCCTCCACCCTCGGATTCGCCGGGCGCAATGGGGCGTGTTGTGGCGCAATCCGTCGTCACGTTTTCCGCGGCCGCCGCTGCATTGGGCGCGTTGGGCGCAATGGGCGCAATTTTGCGAGCGCTCTCGGGTCGCGCGGATATCTTTAAGTGTGGGCTACCGCCGATTCTCTTGTGGCGGGTGATCTCGATCCCGAAGGGCCGCAATGTCGAGGCGATCTGTTCATCCGTCGGCTCAGCACCTGTAGCCTCACCGATGATCTCTTTCAGCCTGTTGTAGAGATCGCTCGCCGTACCTTTCCACGTCTTGACCTCCTGCTCCTCCATGAGCGTCCTGACAGCATTAACGTGCTCTTTGCCGAACCCTGTACGCCTGTGATCACCAGCACCGAAAAAGGCCCGATCGGGGCGGAGCGCCGTCGAGCGGCGGCTGCGCAGCAGCGTGTTACCCATCTCGGCGAGCAGTGCACCAGCACATCGATGATGAGGGCCTCCGCGCCATACAGCACGAACGCGCACTGACACGCGACCCCACCCCCAACCATGAAGGCACCCCCCCGGCACCCCCTATGACTGCGATGCACGTGGCTATTCGGGCGGAAAACCGAAAACGGTTTGGGGCTCTATGGTTCACGGGGAGAGGCCAGCCCGGATGGGACTCTCGCGCGTGAAAAATTTCCCGAAAATTTTTTGAATCTGCGATTTGGGCTGAAAAGCCTGCCGATGTGTTCGTCCTTGCCCCGCCTGACCCCCTCGTTGGCGCGCTTGGTGGTCTCTTACACTATTTGATCGTTTTCTCGATGAAGCTGAGCGTGTTGGCATTCTCGATCAACGTCCGAACTTTCGCATGATCCAGACCGGATGGAACTTCGGCATCGATCTCGAGTTTCAGGGTCACCTCGCTGCCGGGAAGGGTTGTGAGTTGCTCGACGACGGCCTCGACGATTTGGTGGATATCCCGCGCCGGTCGCTCCGATGAAATCATCACCGTGCCAATGAACCGGGTCGGTTTCGTTTCGGTTTGCTGACCATCATCCACTGCGCCCGCATCATCTTCCGGTGTCTCCGTGCCACCCGAAGAAGGCGAACCGTCGTTTAGGTCTCCAGTAGAGTCCCGCGGCGGCGGGCGGTGCGCTTCGGCGATATCCGGCCTCACAATGAGACTTTCGTTTCCGATGATCACCTGGACGTTCGCCGCGTTATCTATAGCGAGACCTTGGTAGGTTCGAGCCGTCTCGTCCCAGCGTTCGGCGTAGGCGAATGGCCCCGGCAGCATGCCGCCGATGGCCGAGGCGACGGTCCTGACAAGCACGGAGCGGTCCTTCAGCCGCGGCAGGTAGGTATAGCGGTCGAGATATTCCCGGAGATCCTGCAGGGAGAGATGGTCCTTACCGTTCCAGATGTACCTCTGGAGTTCGCGATCCAGCCTTGCCGGGCCGAGATCTGGCAGAAGGCCTTCCTCGTCGACGAGCCTTTTGCTCGCCCGTCCAAGAAGGCCGTCCCGGGCCGGCACCTTGCCCGATGTCCACGCAACATCCGCCTCCGCGCCGGCTTGCGTCGTATATAGAAGGTAGCACCAAGCCTCTTTGAGGCGCGTTCGCACGGTCTCGTTTGCCTCGGTCAGTTTTGCCGTCGCAAGCGCGCTGTCGCTTTGGGTCAGATTGAGACGTTTCGTTTCGCGAACGATCCCGTCCCAGGCCAAGGCGCCGCGCATGGCCTCCTTGAGGTTGTCGAGTTGCCGTGTCTCAGCGGCGAGGAACACCAGCACATTGCAATAGACGCGGGGCGTGCCTCCCCGTTGCATCAAAATGTCCCTGGCCGCCGTCATCGCCTCGGACCCGTCGCGGCCGTTATGGGAATGCGCGATACCGAGCACGATGGCGCGTACTCCGCCCGCTTCGTCGGGCACGTCTGCAGAGCTTCCAGGCGCCACCTGCACGGCGTCGAAGTGGCCGCGGTCACCGAGCCCGTTGATATAGGCCGCCAACAACTTGTCGATCTCCACCAGAACAAGCGCTTCCTCGACCTGTTCGGCCCGGTCGGCAGCGACACGGTTGAGGCTCGCCGACATGGAGTACCAATAGCGGCCGAGATCGCCGTGCATGAACCTGGCTTGGTTGCCGAGCCGCCTCAGCGCGTCGCCGAAAACCGCCGGCTTCTCGCCCGGCTGCACGACGCCCAGATTGATCTGCTTGTCGTCGAGGCCTCTATTCTCTTGCTGGTGCGTCGGGGCCGTGCCCATGAAGATGGCGCGGGCAACCCGCCGGGTCGCGGAGTATCGGTTCAGATTGGGGGCCGACTGATCAATTTTGTAGGGGATCGACTCCGGGCCGTCGACATCGCCGGCGATGATCGATTGCCAACTCACGTCGAGATAGTGAAGCAACTCCGATTCTACGCGCGCCGAACCGACCGCCACGCTCCCCGGCATGATCATCACTGAGGGATCGTTGTTCATCCACAGTTCGTGAATGGCTTGGGCCATCAGCCGTAGCACGCCGCGCGTGCGTTGAAATCGCTCCAGTGAGCCCCAGCCCGTATAGAGCTGATCGAAGAGTTCCGGATGGATGGGGTAAGCTTTTTCAAGTTTGCGCCGGTAATCTTCATCGGCCGAGCCGCGGGGAAACTCGTTTGCGTTTTCCCGATAGAGCTTGGCGAACTGCTTCAGCGTGTTGTCCCGGTGGTGGAACTTGTCGCCGGGTATGTCATTGAACAGACGCCGGCGGACGATTTCGTAGCTCTCTTCCTGCGATGCCGGACGCCAGGACGACTCGACCCGGGAGAAGGTCTGCTTGAGCCTGACCAGCGCCTCCTGTCCGCCTTCTCCGCCGACCTCGATCTGCGAAGCCGGAAGCGCCGCCACGAGTAGCGTTCCGGGGCTGGTCTTGACCGCCTCCGTCAAGGACTGAACGAAGCTCAGGTTGGCGTCGAAGGAGCCGGACGGCAGGCCGTCGACCTTGTAGATCTGGCGTAGATAGGCCACCCACTCGTCGATCAGGATCAGGCACGGCGAGCATTTCCTGAAAATTGCCTCAAGGAGGTTCGACCCAGGCGCGATACCCTTGACGTCGTTCTCGGCGATCATGTCGAAGGCGTCCGCGCCGCCCAGTTGCCAGGCCATTTCGCCCCAGGTCGTGCGAATCTCGCGACCGCCTTCCTGAGCGTTCACGTCCTGCGGGCCGCGCCATGTGCCGACCACAACCGCGCGGTTGATATGTTGCGGTACCACCGCGCCGTGCTCCGACAGAAGCTGGTCAAGGCCGGGCAAGTCCCGCGCCGGCGTTCCGCCGGCCATATGATAAAGCGCCAGCATGGAGTGGGTCTTGCCGCCGCCGAAATTGGTCTGAAGCTCAACCACCGGATCGCCGCCCGCGCCGGAGAGTCTCTTGGCGGCGCCGACCAGAAGCGCGCCGAGGCCATCGGTGAGGTAGGTGCGGCCGAAGAACTCCCGCGGATCGCCGTATTCCGAAGGCGCGCTGCCGGCATGAACCTTGCCGAGATCGGCAGCGAACTCCGCTTGCAGGAACTCGCCGGTCGCGACATCCTGATGCGGTTCGACGACCTCGCGCCAGGGCAGCAACCCTCCGGCCGTATCGACGGAAATCCCCTGCCGCCTTGTCCCCCGGCGTTCCTCGTTGCGCCGGAGCTCGGCGAACCTGGTGCGCAGGATCGTCTCGCGCATCTTGCCGAGTTGTTCGGCGGGCGCGCCGGCGCCGATCGCCTCCATCAGGCGGCGCATAGAATCCAACGCGCGTTCGGCATCGTCATAGGTAAACGTCTCGTTGTGCGAGAGCTTGTTCCGGATATCGACCAGTTCGTTCACGATCGAGCGTTCGGCGCGTCCCAGCACGGTCTTGAACGCGTCCGCCCAGAACCGGTCCATGGCATTGAGCAGCGCGGCCTGATCCCAGGCAATATTCCCGTTGGAATCGGGCTTCAGACCGTTTAGCCGCTGGGCGGTCTCCACTTGCCAGTGTCCGGTCAGCGCGCTTTCCAGGCGTTTTTCGACAAAGGGGATCAACGCATCGGGCAGGATCTCCATGCCCTCGAAAACATGTTGGCGCGTACCCTTGGCCATGCGTCGCTTCTCCTATAGATCCAACGCGCCTTGCCGATCGCCGCGCGCGTCCTGGATCGCCGCCGCCTGACGGGTCAGTTCCGCCCACACCGTGATCAGTCCGTTATAGGCTGCCGCCTCGCTGGCGTCCCGCCTCTTGTTGGCGCAGATGTCGTAAAGGCAATAAGCCAGGTCCTTGGCTGCATCCGCATGGGCGGGACCGATCTTCCGGAGAAGAAGTGCCGCTGCCTGCTCGCCGCCTTGTTCCAGCTCGCGGATCAGGTGCTGGCAACATTCCCACACGGTCAGGTGGGTATCGGCCGCAGGGTCCCAGCCGGCGTCGAACTCGTTGCGCTTGAGGATGCGGACCTTGCCGGCGGCGCTTTCCACGATTCCTGCATGCTTCACACTGTCGACCGAGATGCCGCGCGCCGTGGCGATGCCGTTCGCGATACCATAGTCGCCCGCGGCCAACCCGTTCTGCTCAAACCAGATAATGGCAAAGCGGGTATCGGCGTCGAACTCGCCCTGGATACCCCCCAGATACTCGTCGAGTTCGCGGTTGATGAGTTGCAATGCGGTCTTCACGGTCATCGGGCTGTCGTCGGCTTCCAGCACGGCCTTGCACCGGCTGAAAACGGCCATGCCCGGACCGATGGCCGATTGCGGCATGTCGGCCGGGGAAATGTTGGCCTTTTGCAGTTCCTCAATGGCCGGCGGCAGTTCTCGTTTGAGGGCTCCGATAAACTCTGCGCGGCTGATGGTCTCGGCGCTGTTTTCCCTCTTGCGGCAAACCAATACGACGGAGTTGGCGAGGGCGTTGGTGCCCGATGCTATCATCCGGTTCGCCATTTCCGTGCGCATGGGCCATGTGCCGACGACTGCATAACCGGCTTCAAGAACGGCTTGCAGAAAGGTCGCCCAGCCGGTTGAACTGATCCCTTCCTGCGCAATCTCGCTCTGCTTAAAGGCGTAATAGATCGTGGCGGGATAATCGGGCGAAGACTGCCGTGCCATGTTGGCGATGGCCTTCGACATTCCGTCGAGGAAAAACGACTCTGCAGCTTCCTTGCCGCCATGCCGATAGGGCGTGGCGACGAGTTCCTCCGCTTTGGGTGTTGCAAGCACGCCGAACAGTTCCGGATAAACTGGCCGGAGCAGAGGTTTCATCCAGCAATAAAAGAAGTCCGAGAGATCGGCATAACTGATGTTGTCGTAGTAGGGTGGGTCAGTGGAGATGGCCGCTATCGCGGGAAGCAGAACTGTCTGAGCATCATACTGTTGTTCTGTGCCAGTTGAGGCAGGTACAAGCTTGTCAATGGTTTTCCATACCCAGTTACACATTGCCATCCAATTTCCCGTGGATGAGCAGAATGGATTGGCTTCTGCGTAATCCCAGACCATGGGAATCGCCTGACGACCGAACGTGTTCCTCATCTTCTGTCCAGAGGAATGCCAACTGCAGATCGCAGACCAATAATCGCAGCACTTGTCCGCAGCGAACGCCAAATACACACTCACCGCCTCGGAATAGGCTTTGACGCCGGCACCTCCGTCGCGCAGCGGGGTCGGATCGTCGGAGAGGCCCGCGGCCAGCGCATCGCGCTCGATCTCGGCCCGCGCCTCGTGCACCAGATCGCTGAACGTGTTCAGCGCCACAAGCTGACGGTCGGTGAAATAATCCTTGAATACATTGAATCCGTAGCGTCGACCTTGCGCATTGCTCGCAAATGTCCCACGGCACGGACCTTGAAGATGTGACATGTCCATGCGTTCGGATACAGGTAGCGAGGACTCTATTGCGGCAAGTTGTTCCCGGGAATCGGCAGAGGCGTAAATGCGTCTCCTTACACCTTCTGCGACGATGGCGATCAATACTTGGCTCATGTTGCCTTTTGCTGCTTCTTTGTCGACGTAATCACCGGAGATTGGCGCGTCGGAAAATACGCAACGAAAGACTGCTCGCCCTGCTTTCGTTCCTGATTTGGCCTTAGCGATTTCTTCTTTCGTGCCACCCTTGCGGACGCGATAAGTGATCGTCTTCGCGGCTTTGTCCACGATGGGCTCGATCCAGGCTTCCTTGCCCGCCTTCGAGCTCAGCAGGAAGCTCGAAGCAATGGGCACTTGCACATCCCCGAATGCCGGGTCCGGGCTGGGCACCGTGCGTGCCCATATCCAGGCGATCACGGTCGCCTTGCCACCGCCATGCTCCTTCGGCAGATCCGCTTGCGGGTAAAGGTAACCAATGCGTTCGAACGCCTTTTCGCGCATCCATTCGCCGTAATGTTTCACATCCTCGGCAAGGCCCTCGGCATTGCGGTAGTGGTTGCGATCCCTGGTACCCGGATGCACCGGCTCCCGGCCCTTGAACTTCGGCGGAATGTCGATCATCGCCTTGCCGATCATCACCGCGACAGGATTGAGATCGCTGCCGTGAGCGGGCAGGCCCAGGCGCTGTGCTTCCAGCGGAATAGAGCCTCCGCCAGAGAACGGATCGTAGACCGGCGGAAGATCTCCGCCGCAGCTTTTGCGGATCTCGGCGCGGGCGCGCTCCAGCACCGCTTCGTTCGTGGAGTTCTCCCAAACCACCAGTTCTTCGATGATATCGAAGAGCCGTTTACGCTCTTCATCCACGGCCTCCTCGGTCGGGAACTTGCCGGGGTGGCTGGACGGATCGTCGACAAGCTGCGCGAATAGCACCGCCCGGCAAGCCGCCAGCGGCCGGCGCGCCCACCACAGATGGAGCGTGGAAGGATGCCCATGTCGGATGGATTTCTCGCGCGCCGAAGCGGCGTTGATCGCCTCCAGCGGAATCGCGACTTCGATGAGTTTCCTGTTGCCGGTTTCGGTCATGCGGATTTTTCTTTCTTGTGAGCTGTCGCCATCAGACGGTCAGAGCGGCGCTTCTTCCTCACGGTCGGCGTCTTCCCTCTGGCCCTCCGATAGCCGCCAGGTCTTTTTCAGCATCAACCAAATCAGGGAATAAAGCCGCATGAACAGGTAGTCCTTCTGTCCTGTTTCTCCCACCGGTTCGTGTCCGACCTCGAAATGCCTGATGCGCAGTTCGTTGCCGACCTTGGTCATCGCCTTGAATTCGGTCTCGACGACCGATCGGAAAACAGGGGCATCGTCGGAGATCGCACGATCAATCAGCGCGGTGGCTCGCGCTTTCTTGTCTTTGCCTCCTTCGATGGTCTTGAGACGCTCGAAGGCATCCCAGAGCTTCTCCATGGCATCCTGTCGTGCTTTCGGCTTCGGGGACAGAAACCGGTCGATAGCTGTATCGAGAAGACCGTCGAGATCGTTGTCTCCCGTGCGGAAACCCGTCCGTTTCACGAGATCGGCCATGGGAGGCGGAACCGTTCTCTCGATGACACCTTTCTCGCCCAGTTCGTACGCGAGACCGTTTCGGGAGAAGATGCGATTGATGTCTTTGACGAATTTCGCCAGCCCCGCTTCCCTGTCGAGTTTCAGATGGTGATGACGGTGATAGTCGTGCCAACCAACTCGGGTCGGTTCACCGATATTGCGCGCGATGAGCTCGATGAAATCCAATATCGCCAAGGTAGATGGCAAGGAATCCGGCGGCGGCATCCACGAATACGGGTGCTCGCCAGCAAGGTCTTGAATCTCCGCACGAACGCGTGCCGCAAAAGCGCTCACGTTCGTTCCGTCGATTGCATTTCCGTCGGGGCAGTGTGAGGGGAAGCCGTGGGCCAAGGATCCGTCATCAATTTTGATTTGGATCAGCGACAAGATTCCGTCCCATGCGACCTTGTCGATTTTCTCCTCGATCCTCGGATTAGAGCCGAACTGGCGATCGGAAAAGTAATCCGTCATCCCGGCGCTTCCGCGCGGTCCAACAGGCGCTTCAATTTGAACTGGATGGCGGTCTGGTCGAACGGCGGTTCGCGCTCGTCGAGCGCACCCCTGAGATAGCGTGGCTTGCCGGCGAGTCCGCCACTCACCTCGACGACCGCAAGGATGAATTTCTCTGGCTCGTGCAACGACGTGATGATTTCCTGGCGGGTGATCGTCACGGTGTCCGCGCCTTCCACGCGTCCCTTGACCTCGATAAAACGATGACCCCGGGTGTCGGGATCATAGGAAGCAATGTCGTAACCGATCTTCCGGGCCGACACGTCCTCCGGTGTGTTGCCGAGTTCGCGCTCGGTCGCCATCACAGCTTCCATGGCGGCGAGCTCGATCTCTCGCCGCGCGGCCGGATCGTGTGCAAAGCCCGCCGGCGTAGCGCCATCCTGTGCGCCCGCCCGCACCTCCAGCAGGCCGCGGGGAATGACGATCATGCCGCCGCGCACGCGTGGCGGCAGGGAGGAGATGAACTTCTCCTGTTCGAGCACTGCCATGCGCCGTTTGCGGCGCTCGGCTAGATCCGTCGCCCGGCGCTCAGCGTTCTCCCAGTTCAGCCGGGTTTTCTTGCCGGCGCGCTGCTGTTCTTTCAACTCGAAGGTGCGGGCGTCCCAATAGTTGATTTCCTTCCTGAGAGGCCAACCCGAAACTAGTTGAGTGATTTCAGTCGGTTGTGGCTTACTCGGTTGTGTCAAAGCAAACGAGGAGGCACAACATGTGGACCGAAATCACTCGCCCGAATTATGAGCGCCGTGGCGGGCGCTACGCAAGCGACCTGACGGATCGAGAGTGGGCGTTGATCGCGCCGCTCATGCCGCCGCGCAAGAAGATCGGCCGGCCGAGGACGACGGACCTGCGCCATGTCATGGATGCGGTCATGTACATGGCCTCGACGGGCTGCCAGTGGGCGATGTTGCCGAACGACTTCCCTCCGCCTTCCACGGTCCAGCGCTATTTCTACGACTGGCGCTCCAACGGCCTGCTGGAGAGCATCAACCATCACCTGGTCATGGCGGCCCGGGAGCTGGAAGGACGCGAGGCCGGCCCGAGCGCCGGGGTGATCGACAGCCAGAGCGTGAAAACCACGGAAAGCGGTGGTGTTCGGGGCTATGACGCGGGCAAGAAGATCAAGGGCCGCAAGCGTCACATCGTCACCGATACACTCGGCCTGCTGGTCGGCCTGATCGTGCACGCAGCCGATATCCAGGACCGCGACGGCGCGCCCGAGGTCCTCAAATCGATCCGTCATCGCTTCCCCCGGCTGCGTCACCTCTTCGCCGACGCCGCCTACGCGGGACCGAAACTCGAGGGCGCCCTTGAGGACATCGGCCGCTGGAAGCTCGAGATCATCAAGCGCTCAGACACCGCCCAGGGCTTCGAGCTCCTGCCCAGACGATGGGTCGTCGAGAGGACCTTCGCCTGGCTCAACCGATGCCGTCGACTGGCCAAGGATTGGGAGAAATCAATCGCCTCCGCACAGGCATGGATTCTTGTCGCCAACATCCGACTCCTCACAAGGCGGCTCGCAAGGTACTGTTATCAAACATAGAGTTTCGAGTCGGACTCTGAGACGCGCATCGACCTCATGCTCGACCTTCTCGATCTCCGGCAAACGGCGTGCCTTTACCTCCGCGACATGCGCCCGCGCCAGGTCGACCGTCGCGAACGCCGCCGCCGTCCGTTCGAGATCGCTGTTCAGCCATGCCCCGGCTAACAGATCCTCGACCAGCGCGACCTCCTCCGACCGGGCCGGGCGAATGTTAAGATGCGGCGCGATTCCGGCATCGGCTGCGTTGCCGTCGGGGCCGATCGCGGCGAACTGGAGCTTCTCGGAGACGATATGCGGCCTTCCCGTGGCCAGCGGCCTCCCGTCCCGGACATCGTGCTCCAGCAGGACGACCACCGACAGCGCTTCGTCGATATCGGTGTCATCGACGTAAACCGCTCCCTGTTTCATCAGGTAATCGTATTTCTCCCGCACGACGCTGTTGACCGCTTCCAGGAGCGGATGCCCGGGATAGATGAATGCTGCGACGGGCTGTTGGTTGATCCGGCTCTTCTCGAAACAGATTCGTTCGTACTTTCTCTGGATTGCTGCGCCGGCGCCGATCTGGCGGTCGCGTTCGCGCAGGATGGCGGGTACGTGAGTGATCTCCCAGCGGCCTTCCTCGCGCCGTTTCAGTCGGCCGCCGAGATGCCGGAAGGCCTCGACGAAGAAGCTCTGCACATGGCAGGGCTGGAGCCGTTGCGCCTCTGCGCGTTCCATTTGGAGGCGAAGTTCCTCGACCCTGGCCTCGGGCATGGTGTCGTTGGTCAGCGCGCGGCGCTGGAGAAGCTCCAGGAGATGATCCTGGTCGATCGCGCCGTCGACTTGCTGGAAGAGCCTGGCCTTGACCTCTTCGCGCTCGCCGTATTGGATGGCCTCGAACAGGAGGTCCTTCAGCGCCGTCCCCTCGAACAGCTCGCCGAGCACATCGTAAACGCGCCCTCCGAGCGCTTCGCGCGCCGCCTCCAGCTTCTCCAGAAGCCGCGCGTAAACCTCGCCCTCGCGAGTATCGGCGGCAACCAGATTCCACAGGTGGCAGACCTCGGTCTGTCCGATACGGTGAATGCGCCCGAAACGCTGCTCAATCTTGTTCGGGTTCCAGGGCAGATCGTAGTTGACCATCAAATGGCCGCGCTGAAGGTTTACACCTTCTCCCGCGGCATCGTTGGCGACTAGCACCAGCAAATCGCGGTCCTGCATGAACCGCTCGATGACCTTGCGGCGCTCCTCGCGGGTGACGCCGCCGTGGATGACCGCAACCGCATCGGGATTGCCCAGCCGCGCCTGGATCTTGTCCCGCAGGTAGTGGAGCGTGTCCTTGGGCTCGGTGAAGACAATCAGCTTGCGGCGGTTTCCGTCGGCGTCGACCATCAGCGGGTCGTCGAGGATCCGGTCCAGCTGCGCCCACTTCGCGTCCCGTCCCAAATGCAGCACGCCCAGCGCCTGTCCCTCGAGAGCCTTGAGCGTATCGACCTCCAGGCCAAGCTGTTCGACGGTTTCCGCCGTTGTCGCGCCGGTCACGACCAGATCCTCGAGATCGTCGATCTCGTCCTGTCCGTATTCGTCCAGGTCTTGCAGGATATCGTCGTTCACCGCCACGGCGCTGAAACCGGCTGGCCGGCCCTTCGTGGCGAGCCTGGCTTCGGCAAGCTCGCGTTCGAGCCGTTCACGCCGCCGCTTGAGGGATCGATGGATCGCGGCCGGCGACGACGCCAGCCGGCGTTGCAGAATCTGCAAGGCGAAGCCGACATTGTTCCGTTTCCTACCGTCGCTGTCCGCGAATCGCGCGACGCGGTTCATCTCGGTTCTGACATAGTCGGTGACGGCGGCGTAGAGTGCGGCTTCCTCGGGCGACAACTCGTATTGAACGAAGCCGCTCCACGGCAGTTTTTGCTTCAGACATTGAGCCTTCCTCCTAATGTGCAGCGCTTGTTTCCGGGTGTTGGAGTGCCGGATTTGTGTCGGATCCCGGGTGCCGGTTCCGCAATCTAAGAGCCTACCTGTTTTCTGGTTTCCCACGGTTAGCATCGACCCCACTGATGGCCAGCCCCGGATTGTCCGGTGGAGCGCCGTTCAGGCCAGGGAGATCGATGATGAAAACCACCGACACGACATACGTATCGCCTCTTCGAGGGCGGATGATGGAACAGATGGGCATAGCCGGTCTGGCCGATAGCACACAGGCCATGTATCTGCGCGAGATCGAGACCCTCAACAAACATTACAACAAGCCGCCGGACCGGCTTGACGCCGAGGAGGTCCGCAGCTGGCTGCTGGCGAGGATCGAGCGCGGTCTCGACCCGAACACGACCAATGTAAGCCTCGGTGCGCTCAGGTTCCTGTATCGCGACACACTGCGCCGTCCCGAGATGGTCGACGGGCTCCGTTACCGCAAGAGGCCCCGCAAACTGCCCCGGTCAATGGCGGAGAAGGAGGTCGAGCGCTTGATCCTCGCCATCTCCGACCTCCGTTATCGGGCCGCGACGGTTCTTGCCTATGGCGCCGGTCTCCGCATCTCGGAAACTGTTGAGGTGCAACTCATCGACATCAAGTCGGACAAACGGCTTCTGCACATCCGTTCCGGCAAGGGCGGCGCCGAGCGCATGGCGCCGCTTCCCGACGGGCTCGTCGAATACCTGCGGCGTTACTGCAAGAACCTCTTTCCACGACCGGTCACGTGGCTGTTCTACGGTGAGTCGCCGGAGGTGCCTCTCAAGATCGATACCCTGCGTGTTGCCTTTAAGAAGGCCTGCCGCAAGGCCGGCGTCGACGGCTGCCATACCTTCCATAGCTTGAGGCATTCGGCCGCCACCCACTGGCATGAGCGTGGCGGCAACATCGATGTCATCCAGGATGTCCTGGGTCACCGGAATGCCGACACGACGCGCGGCTACGCCCGCGCCACCGGCAAGATGTTCGAGACCCTCGACCATCCGCTCTCGGGCTTCGACCTGATCGACGCCTGAGGCGCCGTGAAGCGCAAAGACGCCGGCGTGGCTGATATTTTCCGCCGCGCCGGCGCAGATTACCGGCGGCGCCTGGCCGGCCAGCTTGACGCCGGACGCCTCAAGGTCATGGCCGCGATCGAGTCCTGCCGGACGTCCGTACTCGGTGGCCACATGTATCAATGCGACGGCTGCAGGCGCGAGCATCCGCTCTACAACTCGTGCCGCAACCGCCACTGCCCGTCCTGCCAGGGGCTTGCCGCAAGGCAATGGCTGGAGGCGCGCGCCGCCGATATCCTGCCGGTGCCGTACTTCCACGTTGTATTTTCGTTGCCCAAAGAAGTCAGCGGGATCGCCTTTTGCAACCGCAAGGTCGTGTTCAACATCCTGTTTCGCACCGCCGCCGAGACCCTGCGCACCATCGCCGAGGACGACCGTCACGGTGGACTGCGTATCGGCGGCACCGCGGTCCTCCACACTTGGGACCAGAAGCTCGGCTTCCATCCGCATCTGCATATCGTCGTGCCTAACGCCGGCTTCGATGTCGCAACCGGCCAATGGAAGACCGGAAGCGGCACCTTCCTGGCCCCGGTCAAGGTCCTCGCCAGCCTGTTCCGGCGCCGCTTCCTTGAGGAGCTCACCCGCGCCCATGCACGCGGGAAAATCGAATTTCATGGCGGCATCGCCCATCTCGCCAATCCCGGAGAGTTCCACGCCACCCTCGTGGCCGCCCGCGGCAAGAACTGGATCGTCTACGCCAAACGACCCTTTCGCGATGCCGAACAGGTCTTCCGCTATCTCTCCCGATACACGCACAGAATTGCCATCGGCGACAGCCGCATCATCGCCTGCGATGGACAGAACGTCTCCTTCCGTTGCCGCAAGCCGACCAGTCCGGGGCAAAGGAAACCCCGCTACGGCACGGCCACCATCACCGCCGACGAGTTCATCCGCCGGTTCCTGTTGCATGTCCTGCCAAACGGACTGCATCGCATCCGCCACTTCGGAATCCTTGCCAATGGAAGCCGTGCCAAGACCCTCGAAGTCGCGCGCGAGGCGCTGGGTGTAAACGGCCTCCAGGCGCATACAGCCGTAACCCATGACGGCGAGGAGGACGACCACCGCAATAGCGGCCTGGAGACCGGGATCGCGCCCGTTCCCTGCCCGCACTGTGGCGGCGAATTGCGGAAAATCCGGGAAATCTCCCGCCGGTACGATCCGTTCTCTTCACGAGACCCTCCCCCCGCTCAACCGGCGCAGGACGCGAAACCATGAAACATCGGATCCCATCCGGATCGGCAAACGTCGTCATCGCGTCGGCGAACCGGTCGGCGTGCGCTCAATTACGAACACAAGGCAATCGCCAACGAAAAGTGTCTCTACCGTCGGCAATCAGCTGTCGAAAAAATATAAATGCTGGTCGGAAGCCTCGTCTCACGCGTCCCAACGATAGTGACCACCCGCCCCGGCGCAGGCATCAACGCACTTTCCACATAGGCTGACACCTACACTCGCGGCCCACGGCCTCGTTCAAACAGCTTAGGCAGATTCTGCCGAATCTGCCTAAGCCTTAAGATTTGGCGGTATAGGCGCACCGTTCGGGAAACAAGGGCCGCGCATCGAAGCGAAGCAGCTCTTCCTTCGTCAGCCGCCGCATCATGTCGGCGGTATCGGCGTAGTGGACGCCGTCGCGAAAGCGGCCCTCGAAACGGTCGCCGTCGAGCAGCGCCATGAACAGCTGAAAGTCCTCTTCCTTGCCGTTGTGCGGCGTCGCCGTCATGAGCAGGAAATGGCGGCAGAGCCCGCCAAGCTGCTGGCCGATCCGGTAGCGCTTCGTGTATTTGACCTCGCCCCCAAAATAGCTGGCCGACATGCGATGGGCCTCGTCGCAAACGATGAGGTCCCACTCGGTGGACTGGGCGAGCTTTTCCTGGAGATCCTCATTGCGGGCGAGCATATCGAGCCGAGCGATCAACCGGTCGCGGTCATCGAAGGGATTGCCCGAGCGCGCAGTTTCGATCATGTCGCGGGTCAGGATGTCGAACTCCAGACCGAATTTCTCGCCGAGCTCGTCCTGCCATTGCTCGACAAGGCTTCCCGGGGCGACGACTAGGCAGCGCTCCAGGTCCCCCCGCGCGCGCAACTCCTTGATCAGCAACCCGGCCATGATCGTCTTTCCCGCCCCCGGATCGTCGGCCAGCAGGAAGCGCAGCGGCTGGCGCGCCAGCATCTCGCCATAGACGGCGGAGATCTGGTGTGGCAATGGATCGACCAGGCTGGTGTGAATGGCGAGATAGGGATCGAAATGATGCGCAAGCGCGATCCGGTTCGCTTCGGTGACCAGACGCAACAGGTTGCCGTCGCCGTCGAACGTCCAGCTCGGGCCGCGCGTCTCGATGCCCAGGCGATTCTCGTCGTCGCGGTAAAGCGTGGTTTCCGAAACCCCGCCGGCCGGCTCACGATAGACCAGGTTGATTGCCTGGTTGCCGATCCAGTCAACCGAAACGATCCGGACCGAATGGCCCGGAACAACGCCCCGGATCATGGCGCCGGGCTTTACATCATCGAGGACGGTCATCGACGGAGCTCCAGGGACGCATCGCGTTGAAAGCGCTCCCATTCCGTGCAAGGTGTTCGGGCCTCTTCCGGTGTCCGGCCTCGATGTTTCTTCCAACCCGCGCCACAGGGCGGATTGGAAAGAAGGCAGTGAAACGGTTTCCCTTTGTCGGCATCGTTCGCAGGCGTTTTGCCGATGGCGGTCCGCTCCGGGTCGTATCCGTTCACCGGCATATCTGATTTGTAGAGGTCGAAGGACTCACCGTTCAGCGCATGGCTGGACAACGCGACACGGATTGAGGGGTTGAACGCCTTAGGCACTTCGTCGGCCAACACCAGCAGGTCACGGGCGTGCCGGACGATGCCCTTCTCTGTCAGCTCGGTATCGCGGGCATTGCTAAGACACCCGGCGATGCAGTCGAGGCGGCGTACCACGATGAACGGCAGGACGACCGTGCCGTACGGCCTGAAATCGCCGCGCGGGGTTTTCGCGATCGACCGGACAAAGCCGCTGGAACTCCAGACATCGGCATTCATCTCCGGCATTATTTTCCGCCCCGTTGTTTCTGCCCGGCAGACTGCCGCTCGATCCACTTGTCGATCTCACGTCGGCGGAACCGCCAGGCCCCGCCGAGATGCTCTAAGTCCGCCGCACATCGCAGCCACTTCGCTTAACAAAGGCGTGCGCACTCATCGCGGTTTGTCAAGTTCAGTATGAAATGGAATATTTTTTAAAGGGAACTAACCCGGACTGTATGATGCCGCTATCTATGGCTACGACGCACACACTCCCGGTTCCTAGCGTATTGGCCGCCGTTCTGGCGGGCGACGGCATCACGCTCCCAGGGCACAGGGCCGAGCACGCGATCGCGTGCTTCAATCCCCACCACCGGGATGACGCAGCCAAGGCAATGCGGATCGACACCGTGCGGGGGGTCTACCGCTGCTACGGGTGCGGTATCCGTGGGAACTCCTGGACCTATCTGACCCGGATAAGGGGCCTCCAGCCACAGGCCGCCGAGGCGTTGCTCGCGGAGCTGGGCTGGCCCGAAGAGCTAGTCCTCTGGTCCCGCGACTGGCACCAAGAACAGGAGCGCGTGAAATCGGGCGCGGCCAAGTACATGGACGAGCCCTGCATGACGGTCGGCGGACGCAACCGCGTGCCCCTGGCCAGAGCCATCGCCCAGCACGTCTACCGGCTCGCCGACGGGCGTCTGGTGTGCGTCCGCTACAAATACGAGGGTATTCACAGACGCATCCCGAAGTGCCTGACGTTCACGCCGTCCCACCGGGGCGGCTGGTGGGAGGCGCTTCCGAACAGCACAGCTGTGCCGTCCGAGGACCGGCACGCGGGCGAACTGCCGCTCTACCGCCTTCCCGAACTCCTGGAGGCGATCGAGGGCAACGACCGGGAGATCTGGATCGTCGCGGACGAGAGGTGCGTCGATGCCGTTCTGGCACTGCCGGACACGGGCTTTTCCAAGGACGGAAAGGTCCCCGTCACATGCCTGTTCGGCGACTACCGAGGAAGACCCGGAAAATGCGACCTTGCGCCGCTGCGGGTCCGAAGGTGCCTCGTGATCGCCGACACCGACACCAGGGACCGGAACGCCGTGCTGGCGACCGCGCGGGCGCTAGCGAAGCTCGACTGTGGGATTCGGCTTTGCCTGCCTGACGGCGAGGGCGGCTACGGCGTTGCCGTCGCCATCGCCGAGGGCGGCTACCGGAACATGATCGACTGGATACGGAAGGCAGGCATCCGGTGGTTCCGCCGCGGGCCGACGGTACCAGCTGTCGCGGCGTACCTCGGAGACCTTCCGGACGGACAGTGGGCCGTCGAACCCGCCGAAGTCTACACTGCCGCCGGTGTCGAGAAGCGCCCGGACCGGCACACCCTTGCCTTGATCCGCGAGAGCGCCGTCGCGGCGGGCTGGGAATACCGGCGGGTGAAGCGCAAGCCGTTCCGAGATCGGGCGATGTTCGTGCGCAAGGGAGCAAAACCGAAAGGACTACCCCGAGGGCGCCCGTTTGCGCCGACCGCCACCCACGCAAGTCTATGATATTCCTGTAGTCCCGCGCTGATGGGCACCTCGGCATTCAGCCAGTTGCTCATTCCGGGAGCGCCTCGGATCCTGGCAAACAGAGGCAAAAATGGCCGATTCTGACTGGTCTCTTGAGGCGAGTGTCATCGGCGTTGGAGATTGCCGTCCGATTTGGAGTGCAAAGTTGATCACTCTGATTGGGACATCCCGGTCGTCAATAGGGGACCCGCGCGGCTTCGTGTGGCGCCCTGCGACATGTGAGCGAGGCCGTGTGGGAGTGCCTCGCCCCACCGGGGCAACCGGGCCGCGCATCGAGTGTAACGGAGCCTCCTAGAGTTCGTTCGGAAGGTTTTCAGCCCACTCGTCAAGACTCTGGAGTCCGTTCCAGGACAGATAGTCCTCGCGCTTCGTGATCGCCGTTCGGCCCGCGGCGGCGGCGGGAGCGTCGGTTGGTACGGCACTCTCGGCGGCCTGCCTGTCGGTCGCGTTGCTAGTGGCGGATGGAGGGGCACTTTCATCTGCCTCCCCGAAAGAGGCTGTGGAATTGCGCCCATTGCGCCCTCTTCCGCCTCCACCCTCGGATTCGCCGGGCGCAACGGGGCGTGTTGTGGCGCAATCTATCATCGCGTTTTCCGCGCCCGCTGCTGCATTGGGCGCTTTGGGCGCAATGGGCGCAATTCTGTGAGCGCTCTCGGGCCGCGCGGATATCTCTATGTGTCGGATTCCGCCGCTTCTCTTGTGGCGGGTGATCTCGATCCCTAAGGGCCGCAATGTCGAGGCGAGGCTGTTCGTCCGTCGGCTCAGCGCCTGAGCGTTGGCGGGCCACTCCTTGCCCTTCGTCGTAGCCTCACCGACGATCTCTTTCAGCTTGTTGTAGAGATCGCTCGCCGTACCTTCCCACGCCTTGCTTTCCTGCTCATCCATGAGTGTCCTGACAGCATTGGCGAGCGGGTTGCCCTCGACCATGGCGGCGTTGGCACCATCGCGGTTTGCCGTATACGCAGCCATGAACGGGCCTTCAGGAAACAGAGCTGGTTCACAAGCAACGACCCATCTGGCGAAGTCCGCCATCCGCGGCAATTGGTCGAGCCTGATATTCGGAAGCCGCTCCACCCCTTTGACCATCGCATCGAGCAAGGCACCGAGAATTTTCGGACGCACCTCCTCAAAGCTGCGCCAAAGCTCTTCTTCCGTCTTGCGGTCCGTGTCCGCGATCGTCCGGAGAGTGAGAAAGATCGCACGGTCTGCCAGGTCGCTGCGTCCAACGATATTGTCGATGCCGTTCAAGATCATCGGGCGCATGGCACTGAACACGACCTCTCCATCGTCGGTATAGAGTTCGCGCGTTGACAACGCGGCACCCGTCGCAATGCGGCACAAGGTGTCCGACAACTTGGGAGGTATCTCGCCCAGATTGTCGAACACGAGCACGTGTGCCGAGCGCGTGGTAACATACAGGTCGTGCTCGTCGCGCGGCGGCGACCGTAAATCCGCAGCGTGCGGATCGACGAGAGAGTGAAGCACCCGAGCGCACGTGCTCTTTGCCGAACCCTGTTCGCCGGTGAGCACCAGCACCGGATACGGTCCGGTCGGGCTGAGCGCTGCCAGCAACCATGCGACGGCGAGCACGAAATCGTCATCTGTGAGATTCAGAAAGCGCCGAAGATCCTCAATGCGACCGTCGCGGACCGGTGTCGGCAATTCATGCATAAACCGTGCGCGCGTGAAGCGCAGCTTGGGCTTGTCAACTACCTGCCATCCCGTCGAGGTGATCTCGACCGCCTCCCATTGCGGGTTGCACAAGTCGAGATACAAGGAGCCTCCGTCCGAGCCGACACGCTTGCAGACCTTGCTTTCGGCACCGTCGAATTCTGCTTTCGCCGTGATCATGTTGATCGCAGATTGAAACGCCTCATTGTTCGGTGCGCCGTCGTACTCGGTGAAGTAACGCTCCCGAAGCCAATTGGCGAAGCCTTGCGAACCCACGGCCCATGTCTCACGATGACCGTCTCGATCGATGTCGGCGAACGCTTTGTCCTCGAACGGGAATAGCGTGCATTGGTCGATGGCGATGGCGATCAGCAAGTCGGACTGTGTCCGGCCTCTTGCGTCCGAATCGCCACCGCGTGCGGTCAGCACGCTAGAGTCCAAGGCGCCCAGGCGGATACCCAAACGCTTGGCTTCGCCCTTGCGCATACGTTCGTATTCCATCGGGGATAGCGCGGCGAGACGGACGGCTGCGTGGCTGTCGGTCTCGATCCATGGCTTCGCTTCCTTCTCAATCCGTATCCGCGTCACCTCGTCACCGTCCTCCTTAAGCCAGTTGGCGATATCCTGCTTATCGTCGCCGTCCGGCAGGTGGACGCTCACGTTCGCGTCCATGCCTGCGAGCTCGTCCGCGATCCACTTCATGGCCTTGCGGCCCGAGGCGTCGCGGTCGGCGAGCAAGAGCGCAGTGCGCCCAACCAGCGGCGACCAATCCGTCTTGTCCGCGGCACCCGAACCGCCCGCCCAGGTGGTGACGATGTGAGCCGGAAAAACGTCGCGAGCAGCGTCGGCGCACTTCTCGCCTTCGACCACGATCACGAACTTGTCGGGGGACTCGAGGATGGCCGGCAGACCGTAGAGCGGGCGCGGCGCGGGCATGCCCTTTAGCTTCCACTTGGTGCCGTTCCAGGTCGCGTGGCGGATGACCTTCTTCTTGCGGCCGTTAGGGTCCTTGGGCTCCCACCGGACTACATAGGAAGCAAGCTCGTTTTCCGCCGTGTGGTAGCGCCAGGTCCTCACCGGATCGCCGATGGCTTCCTTCGGTCGCAATTTGTTCCAATCGGGGGCGGGCGCGTCTTTCGGAACAGGGATGACCGGCGTGTAATCGTCCTTCTCGCCAGCACGTACGGCGTGTTCGCCCGCCCGGCGATCGTCTGGCGACAGGCGGAGGAACATCTTGCCTGTTGATCGGCGTGGAATATTGACCCCCTATTGGGGGTTATCGGCGCCCAAAATTGATGGAGTGGACGCCTCCTCCCGACGGCATCGCAGTGTGCCAAGGTGGTGGTGTGACCAACCCCCAGAGGAGGAGGCATCCATGGAACAGGTTAACATCATCGGGATCGATCTGGCGAAGCGCAGCTTTCAGCTTCACGGTGCTCGGGCGGACGGTTCGGTCGCGTTCCGTAGGAAGGTTAGTCGGGAGAAGCTGCTGTACTTTCTCGCCGCACTACCGCGCTGCGTTGTGGCGATGGAGGCCTGTGCGAGCGCTCACCATTGGGGCCGAGAGATTATGCAGCTCGGCCACGATGTGAGGCTGATCCCACCGATCTACGTGAAGCCGTTCGTGAAGCGGCAGAAGAACGACGCGGCGGACGCGGAGGCGATCTGCGAGGCGGCGCAGCGCCCGACCATGCGCTTTGTGGCGGTGAAGGGGGAAGAGCAACAGGCAAGGGCGATGCTGTTCCACACGCGCGATCTTCTGGTGCGCCAGCGCACGCAGACGATCAACGCGCTGCGGGGGCATCTGGCGGAGTTCGGCGTCGTTGCCCCGCAGGGTGTGGCTCATGTCGGTCGGCTGGCATCGGCACTCGAGGATCCGGGTTCGGGACTACCGGGAGCGGTCCGCGCGCTGGGCGGCGTTCTGCTCGGTCAGATCGCTGACCTCGACGCGAAGATCGGCGGATTGGAAAAGGAGCTCCGCGCCTGCGCGCGTCAGGACGAGCAGGCGGCACGGCTGATGACCATCCCAGGGATCGGGCCGATCAGCGCGATGGCGCTCCAGGCCTTCGCGCCGCCGATGGAGAGCTTTCGGCGCGGCCGCGACTTCTCTGCCTGGCTGGGCCTCGTGCCGCGACAACACACGACCGGCGGCAAGCCGAGGCTTGGCAGGATATCGAAGATGGGCCAACGCGATCTCAGGCGCCTCTTGATCATCGGCGCCATGGCTGTCGTCAGCTCGGCGGTCAGGCGCGGCGAAACGAACGACCCCTGGCTGGCCAGGATGCTGGCGCGCAAGCCGCGAATGCTTGTCGCGGTGGCGCTGGCCAACAAGATGGCGCGCATCGTCTGGGTGCTCATGACACGCAAGGAGACCTACCGAGGTTTCGCGCCGGCTGCTGCCTGACACGGCGGCAACCTCGCGGAATGACGTCGGGGGTGTGAGCAGGTCGGAGGACGAGTAAGGGCAAACGGTCAATCGAGACGGGATCGGGAAAACCAGCGGTGGGTCAAGGGGCTTTCAAGCCCGCAAAATTGATCTTGGACCCGGTTCGCGCATCTCCATACGGGCCTGCGGCGTCAAACCAGCCGCATCATGAGGCCGGACAGATGACCGCACCTGACCACATGCCCCGAGACGTTCAAAGAAATGCTTGCATCAACGGAGGCGTCCACAGATGACCCCCCTGGTTTTGTGCTCTTGAACACACCTCGTTGTTTGGACAGACGAGGTGGGGGAGATGCTGGTAGTGGAGACGATTGCACGGATCCGTCGGGATCATCTGGTGAGGGGCGTTCCGATCAAGAAGATCGCCCGGGATTTGAGGGTTTCGAAGAACACGGTGCGCAAGGTGGTGCGGGGCGATGAGACCTCGTACAGCTACGAGCGCAAGATCCAGCCGATGCCGAAGCTTGGACCGTGGGTGGATGAGCTCGAGCGCCAGCTGGAGGCCAACGAGAAGAAGCCGCGCCGGGATCGGCTGTCTCTGCTGCGGATTCATGAAGATCTTGCGGCTCTGGGCTATGGCGGCGGCTACGACGCGGTGCGCCGCTACGCCAGGACCTGGCGTCGGCGGTGGCGGCTGTTGTCGCCGTCGCAGGGTTTTGTGCCGCTGAGCTTCGATCCCGGCGAGGCCTACCAGTTCGACTGGAGCCACGAGTACGCGCGCCTGTCGGGTGTGACGACCAAGGTGAAGGCGGCGCACATGCGGCTCTGCTACAGCCGCATGCAGCTGGTTCAGATCTTCCCGCGCGAGAGCCAGGAGATGGTGTTCGAGGCGCACGAACGGGCCTTCCACTTCTTCGGCGGGGTCTGCCGGCGGGGCATCTACGACAACATGAAGACGGCGGTGAGCATGGTCTTCGTCGGCAAGGAGCGCGCCTACAACCGGCGCTTTCTGGAGCTGTGCTCCCACCATCTGGTGGAGCCGGTGGCGTGCACTCCGGGTGCGGGCTGGGAGAAGGGGCAGGTCGAGAGGCAGGTGGGTGACGTCCGCGGCCGCCTGTTCGTGCCCATCCCGCGGGGCCGCTCCTACGCCGAGATCAACGCGTGGCTGATGGATCGGTGTATCGAGGACGCCAAGAAGCGGCCGCATCCGACGATCGAGGGCAAGACGGTGTGGCAGGTGTTCGAGGAGGAGCGGCCCTTCCTGATGGCCTATCGCGGCCCCTTCGACGGCTTCCACGCCACCGAGGTGGCGGTGTCCAAGACCTGTCTGGTGCGCTTCGACAACAACCACTACAGCGTCGCCGCCCGTGCCGTCGGGCGGCCGGTCGACGTGCGGGCCTACGCCGATCGGATCGTCATCCGCCAGGACGGCGAGACCGTCGCCGAGCATCCCCGGAGCTTCGGGCGCGGCGAGATCGCCTACGATCCGTGGCACTACGTGCCGATCCTGACGCGGAAGCCTGGTGCGCTGAGGAACGGCGCGCCCTTCAAGGGCTGGCAACTGCCCGGCGCGCTCGGCCGCATACGGGCCCGGCTGACGGGTTGCGACGACGGTGACAGGCAGTTCGTGAGGATCCTCGCGGCGGTTCAGGAGGACGGGCTGGAGGCGGTCGAGGCGGCCTGTGCCGAGGCGCTCGACTTCGGCGCCTGCAGCGCCGACGTCGTGCTCAACATCCTCGCCCGGCAGTGCCAGCCGGCACCGCCGGCGACCATCCCGACGCCCGAGGGCCTGCAGCTTCGCCACCGGCCGGTGGCCGACTGTCAGCGCTACGATCGCCTGAGGGAGGCCGGTCATGGAGCGTCATGAGGTGCTGGCGATGATGACGGCGTTGAAGCTCGCGGGCATGCGCGCCGCCTACGACGACATCCTCGCCGACGGGCTCAAGCGTCGTCATCCGGTGCAGCAGATCATCGGTACGCTGCTGCAGACCGAGGTCGCCGACAAGCAGGCGCGCTCCATCAAGTACCAGATGGCGTCCGCCAGGCTGCCGACGGCCAAGGAGCTGGCCGACTTCGACTTCGCCGCCTCACCGGTCAACGAGCCCCTGATCCAGGAACTCGCCACAGGTGGCTTCCTGGAGGGCAAGCGCAACATCGTGCTGGTCGGCGGCACCGGCACCGGCAAGACCCATCTCGCCGTCGCCATCGCCCGCGCCTGCATCCGCAAGGCCGCACGCGGCCGCTTCTACAACGTCGTCGACCTGGTCAACCATCTCGAGGCCGAACTCCGTGCCGGACGCCAGGGCCGCACCGCAGACCAGCTCATCCGACGCGACTTCGTCATCCTCGACGAACTCGGCTACCTGCCCTTCGCCCAGGCCGGCGGCCAGCTGCTGTTCCATCTGATGAGCCGGCTCTACGAGCGCACCTCGATCATCGTCACCACCAACCTCGCTTTCGGCGAATGGCCCTCCGTCTTCGGCGACCCCAAGATGACCACAGCCCTGCTCGACCGCCTGACCCACCATTGCGAGATCATCGAGACCGGCAACGAGAGCTGGCGCTTCAAGAACCGCTGCTGACCCGGCAGGCCGTGCCTGCGGCCCGCTTGCCCCGCTGGGTCAACCCGTACCTCCCACGCGGCTTCGCTCCGCGCACCGCAAGGCGCTACACGAAGCCGCTCGGGTCCCCCCTATTGACTACCGGGACAACCTCCGCCGTGCCGCTCAGGGGGGTCAATATTGGGGAATTATGTAGTTGACTGTGCGCCACCTGATTCGGGTTCGCGCGGAGAGACTGACTCAAGTCAATGGGGGAGGTAGCGCTAAATTTGGAGAGGCGTAACTGTTGCGGACGCGCTCAATCTCCTCGTGCCCATTCCAGGTCAGCCTGTGGATACGATCAAAAGTGCGGCATCCATTCAATTCTCGCGGCTCTGCGGCTGCCAGATATCCGGCCTCGACGCATAGGCCTACGTGGTAATGCACAACAACATCGCTGTAGGCTTCCACATCTGGCACCATCACGGGGCCGTTGTTGTGCTCCCGCTCGACGTATTCAAGCAACTGGTAAATCAGTTTCGTGTTACGTTTCATATCAGCCCTTCTTGGCATTGGCCGTAGCGGCTGGCTTTGGAATCCCCTTATCATCATCCTTCCTCGGGCGCTGCAACATCGCCTTGACAACCATCTCGACGGTCGCACCCTCGTAGCGGGGGTTGACCACCTCAATCTTGATGTTCGTGGGTGGCTTCGGGGCCGAGGGCTTGGAGTGCTTGTTCATTGCGGATTCGGCTCAATAAGGCCAAGGGGATTGAGAAGGTCGGCCAAGCCTTCTTGCTCTGAGTATTCCATGTCTATGCCTTCCTCAAGGAAAAATCTATCAAGGGAACAGCGCCCAACATCCTCGACAATCAGCATTATCGTGTATTCTGTCTCAGTGCTGCGCGGCCCCTTGTATGCCTTAGAATAGGCTTGCAAGCGTTTGAACTCCGCATCCTGCCGGGCCGCCTCAACCTCTTTCGACGCCCCAAGCAAGCCTTCTGAGACAGATGCGAGTATCCCGCTCGGCTCGGTGGCTGCGATCGCCTCCTCATAGATAGCATCGGCTTCAATGTAGGCAACACACTCAGGATCAAGAGGCTTCGCCGATGTCGCCCCTGCCAGAAATAAGGAAGCGCACACCAAGACCACCACCGCGATAATCGCTCGGGACGCCACCTTCACACTCTCGATGAATTGCTGCACGACCCACCCTCCGGCGTTGCTTGGCACCCGGCGCCGGCAAGCGCCGGGCCGTTGCAGGGAATAGCCTGAAGCCCGTGGATTCGGGAGTCAACCCGGCTTATGATATCCGACGAAATGAGCCCCGCCCGCTAGCACGGGCGGGGCTCCCAACCCACGAGAAGGAGGATTCTCATGAGTGATAAAGATCAACCGACGCCACCGTTCAACGGTCGGCACGGCCATGATCCTCTGGAAAGAAACGATGATCCGGATCCAAATCGTCCAGATGTGGCAATCCCTGTAGTTCCGGTGGCAGGGGGGCAGCCTTTGAGCGAGCTAGCGCTTCGGGTGACAGCCCTACAGGGTCGCATCGAAAACCAGCAGACCTTGATATTGAAGGTTTGGTGGCAGGACTCGGCGGGGGCTCATCGTCCTGAGCCGGCCGAACTTGCCCTTTCGATTCCTGCGGCTGCGAAACTCGCTGATTTCCTTCAGCAAACTGTGGAGCCGCACCTTCGTTACTCTGTGGAAGATGAGAGGTGGACATAGCTGTACCTCGCAGTGTATATGAGAAAATCACTGCAAGGAATTCGCCGTCTCATACAGCTTGGCAGGCAGATTGAGACGGTATGCCAACGATCCAACCCTACTCGCTACGCGCACCTGACGCCAGCCCGTTGTTGGTGATCAGGTCGCGGTACATCAACCGCTTCCCTACCATTCCCGCAACAACGTCCTGCATTTGGCGGATTGTGTCGTCCTCACGGGCGTTGTGCTTGCCTGCAAACTGCTGCACATAGCGGTCCAGGTGCTTGGCGCTCATCTTGTGGTAGACGCCCTTGTGGGCGCGCTTCAAGGTAGCCCAGAAGCTTTCCATGCCGTTGGTATGGGCCATCTTCTTGACGTACTCACCGGTGCCGTGGCGCACTGATTCGTGCTTGAAGGGCATGCCCTTGTAGGCTGCCGCTTCGTCCGTGTAGACCGTGGCGTCGGGGGACGCATGATCGCCGACGAAGCCCTGAAGCGTCTTCGTGTTTGTCCCCTCCACCACCTCGGCGCGCACTTCGTTCGTGGCACGGTCCTTGGCGCCAATCACCACAGACTTGCCGACGCCGCCGCGACCGGCCCGCAGCTTCTTGTGGGCATGCTTGTTCTTCTCTTTGCCGCCCATGTAAGTCTCATCGACCTCTACGGGGCCAGCGAACAAAGCTTCCTGCTCCGCTTTCCAAGTCTCGCGGATGCGGTGAAGCATGAACCAAGCCGTCTTTTGCGTGACCTTGATCTCCCGATGCAACTTCATGGACGAGATGCCCTTTAAGCTGGTCATCTCCAAATAGATCGCATACACCCACTTGCGGAGCGGCACCTTGGAACGCTCGAACGCTGTGCCGATGCGAACCGAGAAATAACGACGGCAGGCCGGGCACCAATACGGCATATCGCTATGCGCTTCGATTGTCTCTAGGCTGCCACAACGCGGGCAATGGCGTCCGTCCGGCCAGACGTGCAACTCAAACCATGCGCTCGCTGCTTCCTCGCTGGGGAACATATCCGCCAGCTCTAAGGCGTTAATGCCCTCACGCTCTGATTTTCCCGGCCCGCTCTTTGTCATGGCAATCCCCTTGCACAGCGTTATATATAGAATATAGGGATTGCCGACTGCACAGTCAACTACATAATTCCCCAATATTGCACGCCGATTGGGGGTCCATTTTGGACGCCGATTGACAGTAGACTCCGAACCGGGTAAACGGCCTTCGGAGCCTGCTGAAGAAGACGGCATCTTCCGCTGCACGACCGTCTACCAGCTCTGCCAGCACACTTTCAGTTTCTGGCCGTAGCGGGCATTGACGTATTTTCCTGCCCTTTCCATGCAGGGTTACAAGAGCATGGCCACCATCGCGACGGCCGACCTGTAGATCGCCCACTCTCAGCTGTGTCGCCTCAGAGACACGCGCTCCGGTCTTGTAGAGAAACAGCAGGAGAGCGTATTCATGCTGGCCCCGCAGCGTCTTGCGGTCGGGAACATTGAGCAGGGCGTTCATCTCGCCGTTGGCCAGCCAAGTGATTGGCTGCGGCGTCGCCTTCTTCGGGGGAATAGCCCGGATGTGACCGCACCATCCGATATGCGCTGGATCACGGCTGCCCACGAAGCGGGCAAACGCGCGGATAGCGGTCAGGCGCTGGTTCCGAGTCTGGATGGAGCAACCGCGATCATCCTCGACATGGGCGAGGAACTGCAGCACACGCTTGGTCGTGAGGTCGCGGACGGCCAACCGGTCCACCGGTTTCCTGACCTTGCTGCTGACGAATGGCAGCAACTGGGTGAACGTATCCCGGTAGCTCTTCTGGGTGTGGGGGGACAGATTACGCTCCGTGACGATGTGTTCGGAGAGATAGCGTTCGAGCCAAGGGCCGAGGGTTTGGATATCACTCATCGGTTCCTCCCCGTGCATAGCGCTCGAAGCGAACCGAGGCCTGTTGCAGCAACTCCGGTGTCATCGACAGATAGACCTGGGTATAGGCCAACTCTGAGTGACCGAGATACGTGGAGAGCACGGGCAGCAGTCGTTGCACATCGGCACCCTGGCAGTACCAGGCCGTCAACCTATGTACGGCGAAGGTGTGTCTGAACGAATGCAGACGCGGGGTACGCCCTGCGCTGTCTATGCCATGGATTCCGGTGACGCGACGCAGACGGCCAAACGCTTCCTGAACCGTGTTCATCGCCAACAGTGTTCCGTCGCGGTTGGCGAGAAAGCATGAACCCTTCCCCTCTGGAAAAGGACGACTCGCACGCAAAACCGCATATGTCTTCAGCGCCGCGGCGAGTTGTGGCCCGACTGGAACGAGACGGCTCTTGTAGAACTTCGTGTTGCGCACGGTCAGTACAGTTGTCGATAGATCGACGTCCGGCAGCGTGAGGTGCCTCGCCTCGCTGAGCCGTAACCCGGCTCCGTACAGGAGAAGGAGCAGCGTGCGGAAGGTATCCGCATCCAACTGGAGCGCGCGGTTCTGGCTAACCTCGATGGCGCCGAACAGGCGGCGCAACTCGTCGTGGGAGAATACATATGGCGGTGCCGAGTCAGGCGGCTTCGGCTCGTTGTCCGGTAACGGCGAACGGCTCACGAAGCCCCTGCTGATCGCATAACGGTAGAAGCCTGCCAGAGCGCTGTACTTGTTCGCGCGGTGCCGAGTCAGCGGGCCTTTCCCTGCGAGAAAGGCGCAGACCTGTGTGTTGGTGACGGCGTCACAGTCGACCTCCCCGTTAATGCCTTTGAGGAAGAGATGCAGGATGGCCGCACCGGTCTTGAACTTCGCACCATGGGCCTGCCGCCACTCGATGTATTGATCAATTGCCTCTCGGAGTGTCATACCAAGCCCTCCAGATCAAGGTTCGCGACTTCACGCAGAGCGTTGAGATCGACTTTGGCGTAAATCGCGGTGGAGGACGGGTCTCGGTGCCCGAGAAAGTCTCCGATTACCTTCATTGACATGCCCTGGTCGAGAAGATGCTGGGCGGCGGCATGGCGCAACGCGTGCGGTCCCCGGCGTCCGGCTACAATGCCAAGGTCGTCCAGGCGCCTGCTGACCATCCGGCCTACAGTCTTCCGGCCAAGCGCCCGGATCGGGGCGACGAGCGTGAAGAAGAGAGCACGTTCGGGACGGGACGGACGGACCTCGAGAATGTATCGAAGAACGGCTTGCCCGACGCTTCGGGAAAGGGGGTAGAGATGCGTCCGGCCCGGCTTGGGACGACGGACGCGCAACAGCTCGTTTTCCCAATCCAGATCCTCCAGCCGCAAGCCGCAAACTTCTCCGACCCGTAGCCCGTAAGCGATAAGCAGCATGAGGATGGCACGGTCTCGCTTGTCGGCTGGCCGCTCACCCTCGGTGGTGGCCAACAGGCGCAGGACTTCCTCTCGGGTCCGTCCCGCCGGCACCGTCTCGTCCGGATAGAACCGTGGAGGTATGACCGCTACGGCGATGCCCGGCATGCACCAGCCGCGGTCTTCGGCAAAACGAAAGAGCGCACGAAGACGCTGCGCGTAGGCGTGCACTGTTCTCCGGCCGCACGTTCCCTTGGTAGCCTTCGCCGCAATGGCGCCGTCAATGTCGTTGATCGCGACCGAAGCCAGCGGAATATCGTTTGCGGCCAACCAGTCAAAGAACTGGTCGGCGGCATCGCAGTAGTCTCAAATCGTCCTTTCGGACAATCCGCGTTCACTGCGCAGCCACGCTTCGTAGGTGGCGATATCGGTACCATGGGGGTGCCGCACCGCCACCGCGGCCTCTTCCAGCCAGCCGTGAAATCGCAACCATCCAATGGCGTGACCGATAAACTTTGTTGTTACCTTGGGCGATGCCGAGCGGTGACACCGGCGCCCTCCCGGTCGTGACCAGTCCGCGGTCGCGGCCTCGATCTGGGAAACACTTACTCTGTCGCCTTCTCTCAAATCCAGAAGGCGAACCAAGCTGAGCTGGTCGTTCGCGCGTTTCAGTAAGGTTGATCGTCTGGCGCCGGCTTCTTTGAGATGCCGGAGATACCGCAGCCGGTGTTCGGCAAGCGGTGCCTTTCGGTACATCTCGATTTTGTAGGGAAGAACGAAGAGATCTTCAAACATGATCGTGTCTCCATGTTGGTGGATTCACGATTTAACTACAGGATGCGTGCAAGAAATTATGTTGCTTTCAGACTGCTTACCCTTCTACTGGATAGAGGTATCCGTGATCGCCGCAACATAACCGTCGCCGCAACATTATCGGTCATGAACTGAGCCGCGTTCCGCGGCGGGGTGTCTTGCCCGCCGGGTGTTCGCAGTGATCTCCCTACACCAAGCTAGTTGAAGCGGACCTTGCGGCTCGGCTTGCCGGCGCAAGTCCTGATCCGCGTTTCTCCCTCATTGATAAATGGTCGTCGACTGCCTCACCGGCGAGCGAGAGCATAGGCGTGTTTTCGTGACCGCTCAGACCCAGAGGGAGAAGACCCATGACACAGCTGCGCCAACGCATGACCGACGACATGACCGTTCGCGGACTCGCCGAGAACACCAAGAAGTCGTACCTCAACTCGGTTGCCGGGCTCGCACGTCACTATCGTCGCAGACCCGACCGGATCTCCGCTCCGGAAGTCCAGGACTACCTCCTCCATTTGCACGAACAGAAGGGGTTGACCTGGCAGAGCTGCAACTGCGTTCGCCACGGCGTCCGCTTCCTGTACCGCATCACGCTCGGTTTGCCCGACCCGCACTTCTATCTGCCGGGTGCCAAGACGCCGTCCACCCTGCCCCGGATCCTCAACCGCGACGAGCTCGTGCGGCTGTTTACCGTGACCACCAACCGCAAGCATCGCGCCTTGCTGATGACGGCCTACGCCGCAGGGCTTCGGGCGAGCGAGCTGGGGCGGCTACAGCTCAGCGATATCGACTCCGAACGCATGTGTCTGCGCGTCGATCAAGGCAAGGGCAATAAGGACCGCTACGTCCCCCTCTCGCCCCGGCTGCTCGATGAACTTCGCGAGTACTGGCGCCGGCATCGTCCCCGGCACTGGTTGTTCCCCAGTGATCTCCGCAGCCGGCCGATGATGACGCGCGCGGGACCTGCGCACATTTACAAGGCAGCCAAGGACAAGGCCAGGATCGACAAGCCCGGCGGGATCCACACGCTGCGGCATTGCTACGCCACCGGGCTCCTCGAGGCCGGGGTCGAGCTACACGTCATTCAGCGCCGGCTCGGGCACAGCTCCATCCGCTCAACCATGCGCTATCTGCATTTGGTCCACGACAAGACTTCCGCCACCCCGTCTCCCCTGGACCTCTTAGAGGCCAACCCGAAACTAGTTGAGTGATTTCAGTCGGTTGTGGCTTACTCGGTTGTGTCAAAGCAAACGAGGAGGCACAACATGTGGACCGAAATCACTCGCCCGAATTATGAGCGCCGTGGCGGGCGCTACGCAAGCGACCTGACGGATCGAGAGTGGGCGTTGATCGCGCCGCTCATGCCGCCGCGCAAGAAGATCGGCCGGCCGAGGACGACGGACCTGCGCCATGTCATGGATGCGGTCATGTACATGGCCTCGACGGGCTGCCAGTGGGCGATGTTGCCGAACGACTTCCCTCCGCCTTCCACGGTCCAGCGCTATTTCTACGACTGGCGCTCCAACGGCCTGCTGGAGAGCATCAACCATCACCTGGTCATGGCGGCCCGGGAGCTGGAAGGACGCGAGGCCGGCCCGAGCGCCGGGGTGATCGACAGCCAGAGCGTGAAAACCACGGAAAGCGGTGGTGTTCGGGGCTATGACGCGGGCAAGAAGATCAAGGGCCGCAAGCGTCACATCGTCACCGATACACTCGGCCTGCTGGTCGGCCTGATCGTGCACGCAGCCGATATCCAGGACCGCGACGGCGCGCCCGAGGTCCTCAAATCGATCCGTCATCGCTTCCCCCGGCTGCGTCACCTCTTCGCCGACGCCGCCTACGCGGGACCGAAACTCGAGGGCGCCCTTGAGGTCATCGGCCGCTGGAAGCTCGAGATCATCAAGCGCTCAGACACCGCCCAGGGCTTCGAGCTCCTGCCCAGACGATGGGTCGTCGAGAGGACCTTCGCCTGGCTCAACCGATGCCGTCGACTGGCCAAGGATTGGGAGAAACAATCGCCTCCGCACCATGGATTCTTGTCGCCAACATCCGACTCCTCGGCTCGCAAGGTACTGTTATCAAACATAGAGTTTCGAGTCGGACTCTTAGAGTTCCCGCGGTCCGGCCAGTCCTGACCGGTGGCTCATGTCAGTCACGCAGCGCCGGCCACCCGGCCGGCGCTGGAGGTCGCGGACATCCTGCGCGAGCGTGGCGATGCTTATCGTGAGACGCATCGGCTCTCGGCCCAGCAACACAAGGTCGTGGACGCGCTGGTGAACTGTCGCACCGCCGCGCTCGGCGGGTTCAAGGCGCATTGCGACCACTGCGGGGCGGTGACGATCCAATACGCGTCGTGCAGGAACCGTCACTGCCCCAAGTGTCAGACCCTGTCGCAAACTCGATGGGTCGAGCGTCAGTGCGCCGATCTGTTCGACATCGACTACTGGCATGTGGTCTTCACCTTGCCCCACGACCTCAACCCCGTGGCTCAGGGCAATCCCGCGCTCATCTACAAGCTGCTCTTCAAGGCCGCATCCCAGACCCTGCTAGAGTTCGGCCGCAATCCCCGCTGGCTCGGCGGCGAGCTCGGCATCACCATGGTGCTGCACACCTGGGGCCAGAATCTGGGACAGCACATCCACGTCCACTGCATCGTCACCGGCGGAGCCTTGAGCCCGGACCAGCAAAGCTGGATCGCCCCCGCGCGCAAGGGATTCCTGTTCCCAACGGCCGCTCTCTCCAAGGTCTTCCGCGGGAAGTATCTCGACTTCCTCACCGACGCCCATCGCAAGGGCGAGCTGCGCATGCCCGGCCGCGATGGTCTCGACGGCAGCCGCGCCTTCGAATGTTTGAAGACCTCGCTTCGATCGAACAACTGGGTGGTCTATACCAAGGCCCCGTTCGCCGGCGCCGGCCAGGTGCTGGCCTATCTCGGGCGCTACACCCACAAGACCGCCATCGGCAACCACCGTCTCGTCGAGTTCGACGGGGAGCACGTCCGCTTCCGGTGGCGCGACTACGCCGACGGCAACAAGGCCAAGGTGATGCGTCTCGACGCCGACGAGTTCATCCGCCGCTTCCTCCTGCATGTGCTGCCGCGCGGCTTCACCCGGCTGCGCCACTACGGATTGCTCGCCAATCGTTCCAGAACCGGCAAGCTCGCCCTGTGCCGAGCCATGCTTGGTCAGCCAGACCCGGAACCGCTCGAGCCGGAGACGACGCAGGAGATGATGCTGCGTCTGACGGGAATCGACATCACCGTGTGCCGGCAGTGCAGGAAGGGAACGCTGCGGCAGATCCTCATTCTCGATCGGCGACTTCAAACGTCGATGCGGGCAACGAAGACCGGACCTCCGTGACGATGCGCCAGAGCCGACCAAGACCCGATATCAACGCGCCGATCAACGCGCCACGGCCGCCCTTGTGCTGCTCTCATCCCGAGCGCCGGAGAAACATCGCCGGGTGCCGCTGCTCAGGCTCGGAAATCTCTTCCGAGCCCACTTTCGCAGTGGCCTCGCCTCAGCTGTGGGCAATCAACCCGACCGCTTTGATCTAATCGACACCCACCAAGCGGTTACTTTCCCCATAGCGCGGCACCGTCAGTGCCGCGCGGCTCAGCTCAATGATCTTATCGGTCCTGCTGCGCACGACCGATAAGAGCCTATTCAATATGTTGCATGCAACATATGACCGACTCGGCGGGTCGTGTCCCAGGACGTGGTGTAGGAGTTGTTGGAGCCTCCGTTAGCTGTGGGTAGGCGGCTTGCCGTAGCGACCGCCGAGAGTCTGGCGTAGGCAAGCCGGCTATCCACAGCGGAGGCCATCGCGGTTCCGGTTTAGGGTTGGGCTAGTGCAAACCAACCTGACCCGAAGGAGAACCACGATGACCCAGGACATGATGACCCTGCGCGCGCTTTTGGAGAAGAGCTCCGATGCCGATCTGCTTCGCGAGATGATCGGCTTCACGGCCGAGCGGCTGATGGCACTGGAGGTCGAGGGCCTGACCGGCGCCGCTCACGGCGAGCGCTCGGCGGATCGTATCACCCACCGCAACGGCTACCGCGACCGGTCCTGGGAGACGCGGGCCGGCACGGTCGAGCTGAAGATCCCGAAGCTGAGGAAGGGGAGCTACTTCCCGGGCTTCCTGGAGCCGCGGCGGATGGCCGAGAAGGCGCTGGCTGCGGTGATCCAGGAGGCCTACATCCAGGGCGTGTCGACCCGCTCGGTCGACGACCTGGTGCAGGCCATGGGCATGTCGGGCGTCTCCAAGAGCCAGGTCTCCAGGCTGTGCGGCGAGATCGACGATAAGGTCAACGGCTTCCTCGATCGATCGCTGGAGGGCGACTGGCCCTATCTGTGGCTCGACGCAACCTATGTAAAGGTGCGCGAGGCCGGGCGCATCGTCTCGGTCGCGGTGACCGTGGCTGTGGCCGTCAACGACCAGGGCCGCCGCGAGGTCCTGGGCATGGCGATCGGCGCGTCTGAGGCCGAGGCCTTCTGGACCGAGTTCCTGCGCTCGCTGGCCCGGCGCGGGCTGCGCGGCGTGAAGCTGGTGATCTCCGACGACCACAAGGGCCTGAAGGCCGCCGCGACCCGGATCCTCGGCGCCACATGGCAGCGCTGCCGCGTGCACTTCGCCCGCAACCTGCTGGCCCATGCCGGCCGCCAGGGCCGGCGCGTCGTCTCCGCCTTCGTCGCCACCGCCTTCGCCCAGGAGGACGCCGACAGCGCGAAGGTCCAGTGGCGCCAGGTCGCCGACCAGCTCAGGCTCAAGGTGCCCAAGCTGGCAGTTCTCATGGACGAAGCCGAGCACGACGTCCTCGCCTACATGAGCTTCCCCAGGGAGCACCGCCAGAAATTGCACTCCACAAACCCGATCGAACGGCTCCATGCCGAGGTCAAGCGTCGCACCAACGTCGTCGGTATCTTTCCCAACGAAGCCGCCATCACACGGCTCGTCGGCGCCATCCTTCTCGAGCAGAACGACGAGTGGGCCGTCTCAAGGAGATACATGACGCTGGAATCCATCGCTCCGCTGAGCGATGATGTCCCCATCACGCTGCCCACCGTGGCAGCCTGAACGTCCCGGCCCTACCCGCCGGGAGCAGCGTAGAGCGCAACGCTCTTACACCACTCCGCGGGACACGATCCCGGGGCTTCAATTGAATATCTGCGGACACTGCCTCCCGAGCGGTCGATAGATTGCGGTTTGGATTGGGACGATGGCGGCTTCAGCGATCGTGTGGTTGCATCGATCGCATCGCATCTTGATGACGTTGACGCGGCAGCGGCGGCTTTGACAACGGCGCCGGAGCGCATCGCGGTCGTGCTTGCTCGACATCGCGAGCGGCAGAGCCAGCGCCAAGTTATCCGCGTAGAGGCATAGTTTTTTCGATACCAAGCTTGCGCATCGCGAGTTGGCGCAACCGGGGCCTTGGGATACCGTAGCGCGCGCTTGTCATTGGATAACTCGGAACCTCGGATTTGACCACCCTCGACGACACCCAAACGCCGGCGGATGCGCAGCTTGAGATCAATTGGCGCAACCGGGGCCTTGGGATACCGTAGCGCGCGCTTGTCATTGGATAACTCGGAACCTCGGATTTGACCACCCTCGACGACACCCAAACGCCGGCGGATGCGCAGCTTGAGATCAATTCGTCACGCCAGTTCGGACCGTGGCTGTTCGAGCAGAACGCGTCGCTCGCTTTCACCACCTATCGCGCCGGCAAGTTGTTCCTGATCGGCATCCATCCCGCTGAGGGCAAGCTATCCATCTTCGAGCGTACCTTCGCACGCTGCATGGGCCTGTGGGCCGATCGCCAGACCATCTATATGAGCTCGCTTTATCAGTTGTGGCGCTTCGAAAACGCGATCGAGCCGGGCCAGACCCACGACGACTACGATGCCGTTTACGTACCGCAAGTGGGCTACACAACCGGCGATCTCGATGTCCACGACGTCGCCGTTGGCAAAGATGGCGAGGTGATGTTCGTCAACACGCTGTTTAGTTGTCTGGCGACCACCAGCGAGACCCACAGCTTTACGCCGATTTGGCAACCGCCGTTTGTCAGCAAGCTCGCGGCGGAGGACCGGTGCCATCTCAATGGCCTGGCAACCTTGGATGGCGTGCCGCGCTATATGACAGCGGTGGCCAAGACTGACGCGGCCGACGGGTGGCGCGAGCGCCGTCGTGATGGCGGGATCGTACTGGATGTAGCGTCGGGGCAGATCGTCGGCGATGGCTTTTCGATGCCCCATTCGCCGCGGCTCTATCGCGACAAATTGTGGCTCCATGATTCTGGAACCGGCTATTTCGGTTATCTCGACCTCGCCAGCGGAGGGTTCGAGCGCGTTGCCTTTTGCCGTGGATATCTGCGGGGGCTTTCGTTTGTCGGTGACTTTGCGGTGGTCGGTCTGTCGCTACCGCGCGGCTCGAAAACCTTTGCCGGCCTGGCACTGGACGACAATCTCAGCGACAAGGGCGTCGAGCCGCTGTGTGCATTGCAGGTGATTGATTTGCGCAGCGGTGACATCGTTCATTGGCTCACGATCGAGGGAATCGTCGAGGAACTCTACGACGTTCTCGTCATTCCCGGCGTACGACGGGCAATGGCGATTGGTTTTAAGACCGACGAAATTCGACGCGTGATTACGGTCGGTTCACCGGCCGAGACACCCAGTGTGGCACCAGTGCCGGAGGCCTATTCGGATTCGGTCAATCCCATATTGGTTGATTAACTCTGAAGTTTTTCGCGCGCCAAGGGAATTCGCTGAGAAATCAGAAACTTGCGTGACGAATCCAAACTTGCAAGTTATGATCTAATGATAGTATTTGGGTGTATTATTTAGATAATATGCGCGATCGTTTCTGGGGGATTTTGGTTTGAAGCAATTGTTGCTCGATCCGGGCTTGCGCCTCGGGATCGAAGGTGTTGTCCCAACTCGTCGCAAGCGCCGGCGTCCAATCCTATCGCTCATCGGTGCCGGGTTGATTGCCGTCTCAGCGGCGGCAATTGCAGATTTCTCAGGCGCTGAATTCACGAAAAGCGCCGCTGCAGGCCCGATTTCAGACTCGGTGCAAACAGCGGTCCGTACGCATCCAACCGTCGAAGCCGCGCGCGAACTCCAGCGCGCCGCGACTCACGGCTTGCGCCTGTCGCGTTCGGGGTTTTTCCCCTCCGTCGATGCCAGAGGGACCGCGGGCCTGGCTCGCACCAACAATTCGTCAACCCGGACTCGGACGACGCGTGCCCCGGGCGGGCCACAATCGATCACCCAGAATCGTTATGAGTCCAGTCTAACCGTCACCCAGCTTCTGTATGACGGTTTTGGCACTCGTAACACCGTCCTCGCGTCACAGTCGCGGGTCGATATCGCTGGCTTCCAATTATTCGACGCCGGCGAAATAATCGGACTCCGAGCGGTCGCCTCCTACCTCGACGTATTGCGCAATCGGCAACTCGTCGAGTTGGCTGACGCCAACGCGGCCAAGCACGAAGAAGTGCTGGGGCAGATTCGCACCCGCGCCGATGCCGGCGGTGGCAGTCAGGCCGACGTCGACCAGGCCGAGGGTCGCGTCGCCCTTGCGAACTCAACGCTGCTGGCGACGCTGAATGGGTTGCGCGACGCGGAAGCCGCCTATCTTGAAGCCGTCGGCGAGCCGCTCAGCGATCTAAGCGTGCCGCAGGTCGATACCGGGCTGATCGATGCCAGCGCCAATGATGCGGTTGGTGATGGCATTGATAGCAATCCTGCGGTTCGCGCCTCCCAGGAAAACGTTAAGGCGCTGGGAGGCGATATTCCGCGCGACTCGCGCCCCGTTTTTACCGCGCTTCGATTTGGAGCTTGCCGGTCGTCGTGATGAAAACAGCGGCGGCGTCGAGGGCCCGAACGCGGATTTCACAGCCAAACTCGTGATGACCTACAACCTTTACCGCGGCGGCGGCGACACCGCGCGGCGGCGTCAGATCCGCGCGCTGCTTGCGGAAGCACAGCAGCGCGAGGGTGAGATTCGCCGACTCGTCGGCCAGGCAATTCGTGTTTCGTACAATGCCTATCAGATCGCGTCGGACCGCATCCCGGTGCTTGAAAGCCACGTTGGTTCGAGCAAACGCGCGTTGGATGCCTACTACGAGCAATTCAACTTGGGTGAACGCACCCTGCTCGACGTGCTTAATGTCGAGAACGAGGTTTTCGGGGCGCGCTCGAACCTGGTTAATGGACAATTCGCTGTGCTCACCGGCTACTACCGGATTCTCGCGGCGACGGGCCGCCTGCTGCAAACGCTCGACGTCGCGGTTGGTTTGTCGACGGGAGATGATGACAAAGACGCCATGTAGTCTTCGTTGCCACAGCTCCTGGCGCACCCGAGGTGGGCGCCCGCCGATTCCCACCAGCCGCGACCCCCAAAACTTTGAAGTGCGGTATCCGACCCGACCGGCAGTGACGGGCGCAGGCTAACGCGGTGTCCGCACCCTCGACCCTCAAGCTGCAACACCTCTTTACGACGCCGATCATTGAACGGATTTGGGAGGATGTCGACCAACTGAACGACGATCTCCGTCAGATCATCCTCGACAAAGAGCGAGAGTCAGCGGGTGAGAATCGCAGCAATATCGGCGGTTGGCACTCGGTCCGGGATCTCGACCAATGGGCGGGGACGCCAGGTCAGGAACTCATCCGTCGCATTGGCGAACTCGTGAATACGGCAACCTCTCGCTACTACGAGCTTTATGGCGGGAAAGAACCCATACGATGGCGCATCACAACGTGGGCCAATGTCAGTCGGCGCGGCCACTACAATCGAGGGCATGTTCACCCGGGTTGTACCTGGTCGGGCGTGTACTACGTCGATGCCGGTGATGCCGATCCCAGCGACCGAGATAGCGGGTTGTTGGTATTGCAGCATCCGATCGTTGCCGAGACGATGACTTTCTTTCCCGGCCTGACGCCGGACTACCACGCCTTTCGACCCGTATCGGGATTGATGGTTGCATTCCCCAGTTATCTCGGCCACGAAGTGCAGCCCTATGGTGGCGATCGTCCTCGTATCTCGATCGCCTTCAACATCAAGCGCGAGCCGTTTCTGCCGGACGCCGCATCTTGACCGTATCGGTGAAACGGCGCGGGGCGTTCCGCTTCGAGGCGCCATTCGTCCCGCTGCCCGACGCCGAGCGCAATGCCTCACTGAACCAAATCCTCGCCGACCTGCCACGCGGTGATCCATGGGTGTTCGCGTATGGCTCGTTGATGTGGGACCGCGATGTATTTGACTACCGCGAGTTCGCATCGGCCCTGCTGCGCGGCTACCACCGCAAATTCTGCGTTTGGACACAATTAGCCAGGGGAACACCGGAGCAGCCGGGGCTGGCGCTCGGTCTCGAAGCTCGAGGCGGCTGTCGTGGCATCGCCTACCGCGTCAAACGAAGCCAAACCGAAACCGCGTTCGACCGAATTTGGCGTCGCGAGATGTTTACCGGTTGCTATCTGCCGCGCTGGGTCAATCTGGAACTCGCCGATCGTCGCGTGCGCGCAATTACGTTCGTTGCCCGCCGCGGGCATATCCAATATGCCGGCGGTATTGCCGCCGCGGACGCCGCTTTTCATATTGCGCACGCCCATGGCGAGCGCGGGCCGTGTCGCGAATATTTGTCCAACACGCTCGAACACCTGCGGCAAATGGGGGTGCGCGACCGCGGTCTGGAGCGTCTGCTTGGGCTCGTACAGCGGGCCGCCAAGCGATGACCGACGCGGAGTCTTCGCCGCCGCAGACCCCACCTCGGAGAGGGCCGGGCCGGCCTCCGGCTGTTGTCGGCCTATGGCTCGTGCTGTGTTGCGCTTTGGTCCTTGCCATGGTGATTCTCGGTGGTCTGACGCGCCTCACCGATTCGGGGTTATCGATCGTCGAATGGGATCTGCTCAGCGGTGTGCTGCCACCGCTATCGACGCCGCAATGGGAACAGGCCTTTGCCGCCTACCGTCAGTTTCCAGAATTCCGGCAGCTCAACCCGGACATGACGCTTGACGAGTTTAAGTCGATCTATTGGCTCGAATATGCGCATCGGTTGATGGGTCGGGCTGTTGGCGTTGTGTTTCTCGTGCCCTTGCTACTTTTTGCTGCAACGCGACGATTGACCTTGCGGCTTGGCTTGCGGCTCTTCGGAATATTTGTGTTGGGCGGACTGCAGGGGGCACTTGGTTGGTACATGGTCGAGAGCGGGCTGAGCGATCGCCCCGACGTGAGCCACTACCGGCTCGCCATGCACCTTGGTTTGGCGGTTCTGATTTACGGGTTCCTGTTGCGCGCAGCGCTGGGCATTCTGGTGCCCGAGCGGATTGTCGTGGTGGGCAGGAAAGCCGGCAATACGGCCGGCGGGACCTATCTTGCCGCTGGGTTCGTGTTTCTCACGATGCTTTCAGGTGCTCTTGTTGCCGGCCTCGATGCCGGTTTGATCTACAACAGCTTCCCGCTGATGGACGGTCGGTGGGTACCCGAAGGTCTGATGGACGACGATCCCTGGTTTGTTAATTTCGGAGAAAACATCGCGACCGTGCAGTTCACGCATCGCTGTCTGGCCCTCGCCACCGCTCTGCTCGTTTTCATTGCCTGGTTTCGCACCATCCGCGGTCGTGCCATCGACATCGATCCTGACCAAAGCGGGTCGCCCGTCGAGCACTGGCTGGGCCACGCGATGCTGTTGGCGGTGGTCGCGCAGATCTGCCTCGGCGTCGCCACGTTGCTCTATCTGGTGCCGCTGCCCCTGGCGGTAGCGCATCAGGGCGCCGCCATGGTGTTGTTGACGATGTGCCTCTGGCTCGCCCACCAACAGGGGCAACGAAAGGAAGTCGTTCTATGAAGGTCGAACGCGAGACCTTGGCCGCCGATTGAAAAGGCTGGTGGCTTTTTGCCGCCGTCGCCTATCATCAACCACAACAATCACACTGACACCAATGGGTACTATATGTTGGATAGCATCCACTAGATGACGGCGACAGAAAGCCGCGTCGCGCTGGTTTTTGGTTCACTCGGCCATAGCGCCACGCATCTTCTCATCCTGCTCTACGCCACCGTCGTCCTCGTGCTTGAGGATGAGTTTGCCATGAGCTACGCCGATCTTCAGTGGCTGGCGGTGCCTGGCTTTGTTCTTTTCGGTGCGGCTGCACTGCCGGCGGGCTGGCTTGGCGATCGCTGGAGTCAATCGAAGATGATGGCGGTGTTTTTCTTTGGCGCTGGCGGTGCTGCGATCATTACCGGGTTGGCGCAATCCTATGTCGGGTTGCTGATCGGCCTAACCCTCATGGGCCTGTTCGCCTCGATCTACCATCCGGTCGGAATTGCCTGGCTGGTCCAACACTCGGAGAAACGCGGGCGCTCGCTCGGCGTCAGCGGGCTGTTTGGTTCGCTGGGTACCGCCGCGGCTGCCATCGTTGCGGGAACCTTGGCTGATCTGGTCAGTTGGCGCGCAGCCTTTGTCGTCCCCGGCGTCCTGGTAATGGTGATGGGCGTGGTTTTTCTTTTCTATATGCGCGCGGGTGTGATCGGCGACCATGATGCTGTCGCCAAAGACCGCGAACCCGAACCTTCGGCCGGCGAAATGAAGCGTGCCTTCATTACACTGTTGATGACCGTCGTCTGCGTCGGGATGATATTTCAAGGAACCACGGTGGTTTTGCCGAAGATATTTAGCGAGCGGTTGCTTGTTGGTGTTCCCGATAGCGCGATGACCGCCGGTTTTCTGGTATCACTGGTGTATCTCTTCGCGGCCGGGGCGCAGATAATCGGCGGCGAACTCGCGGATCGATTGCCGATCAAACGGGTGTATCTGGGCGCCCAGCTTTTTCTGCTGCCGGTTTTGGTCGCCGCTTTTCTGGCGCACAGCTATTGGCTTGTCGTGTTTGCCATCCTGCTGGTGTCGCTCAACACCGGTGGGCAATCGGCCGAGAACATGTTGGTGGCGCGATACACCCCGTTGGCCTGGCGTAGCCGGGCCTTTGGCGTCAAGTTTCTGCTCAGCCTCGGCGTCAGTTCACTTGGGGTCGCGTTGGTGCCGTTGGTCTACGGAATATATGGATCGGTGGGTCCGATATTCGTTTTCTTTATCGGCTTTGCCGCGGTCGCCGCGATCTGCGCCGCGTTCATTCCGAGCCCGGCGCGGCCGACTAAACCTGCCGCCATCACGCCCGCGCCGACGCCGGCAGAGTAGGGGTGCCAAGCGTCGAACGTGATCAGACTGCGCCCAGCGCTTGATCGAGGTCGCGAATCAGGTCACCGACCGTCTCGAGCCCGATCGATAGACGGACAACATCTGGGCCGGCGCCGGCCGCGACGAGTTGCTCCGCATTGAGTTGGCGGTGCGTTGTTGAGGCCGGGTGAAGCACCAGGCTGCGGGTATCGCCGATATTGGCGAGATGCGAAAAGATCTCGACGTTTTCAACCAGACTGACGCCGGCTTCGAAGCCGCCTTTGAGACTGCATGTGAACACCGCGCCACAGCCCTTCGGCAAATATTTCTGGCCAAGATCATAATAGGGGCTGGACTTCAATCGCGGATACGACACCGATGCCACCTTGGGATGCTGGTCGAGAAACTCGGACACCTGCAATGCGTTTTCGGAATGCCGCGCCATGCGAAGCGGCAGCGTTTCGATCCCGGTGAGAATAAGAAAAGCATTAAGCGGGCTGAGCGGAGCCCCGAGGTCCCTTAGACCGACCGTTCGCGCGGCCACGCAAAACGCCATCGTGCCAAACGTTTCATAGAAGGTAAGCCCGTGATACGACGGCGCCGGCTGGCTCAAGCTTGGAAATTTGTCGTTTTGGGACCAATCGAAACGACCGGACTCAACGATAGCACCCCCCACCGAGTTACCGTGCCCGCCAAGAAATTTGGTCAGGGAGTGGACGATCAGATCGGCGCCCCAATCGAACGGGCGGCACAGATAGGGCGTCGCCATGGTGTTGTCGACGATCAGGGGAACCCCGGCGTCGTGCGCGATCGTGGCGATTTTCTCGATGTCCACCACGATGCCACCCGGATTGGTAAGGTTTTCCACGAAGATAGCCTTGCATTTGGGCGTCAGCGCTTTGCGAAAGTTCGCCGGATCGACCGGATCAACCATGTGCGCCGTCCACCCCATCTTCGCGAAGCTATGGGTGAACTGGGTGATCGACCCGCCATAGAGCTTATCGGAAGCGATGAACTCGTCGCCGGCTTCAAGCAACGTATGAAATAGCAGGAGTTGCGCACCGTGGCCGGAGCCTGCGCATAGGCCGGCGGCCCCGTTTTCCAATCCGGCAATCCGTTCCTCGAGGACGGAAACGGTCGGGTTGGTGAGCCGCGTGTAGATATTGCCAAATGTCTGCAGGTTGAACAGCGACGCCGCATGATCAACGTCGTCAAACACATAGGACGTTGTCTGATAGATCGGTGTTATGCGCGCGCCAGTGGTTGGGTCGGGAGCGGCGCCGGCATGGATCGCCAAGGTTTCGAAGCCATACTCCTCGGCATCGGCTTCGATATCGTCCCAGCTTGGGGGTATCGCGTCGTTCATGGGGGTGCCTCGCGTGCGTTCGGCAGGATTTGGCCCGGTCAGGTCAAACGTAAAACGTTCTAGTGGATTCCATCCACTAGATCCGTTTGCCGCGCTTGCTGCTGATGACGCGGGTGTTGACGCCAAGCCAGCCGATCTCGCCGCTGAGCCGACCGTACTCAATTTTTGGGCAGCGATTCATGACGACCTTGAGGCCGGCCTGCTCGGCCCGTTCTGCAGCGGCGTCGTTGCGCACGCCAAGTTGCATCCACAGCACCTTGGCGCCGATCTCAATCGCTTCCTCGGCGATCGGCGGGACTGCGTCGGAGCGACGAAACACCTGCACCATATCGACGGGATCGGCGATTTCCTTGAGGCTGCCATAAACGGTCTCGCCGAGGATGTTCGATCCGGTTTCCTTCGGATTTACCGGAATCACACGGTAGCCCTTGGCCTGCAGATACTTCATCGCAAAGTAACTGGGCCGGTTCCAGTTTGGGCTGGCGCCGACCATCGCGATCGTTTGTACGCGTTTGAGAATCGCGCGGATCAGTTGATTGGAATAACTATCGTGGTGAGCGAGGTAGGGGGCACCGTCAATCGTTGCGTCGCTCATCGCCCCTCCCATCGCGGCGGGCGCTTCTCCAGGAACGCATCGATCCCTTCCTCGGCGTCGTGGGCGAGCATATTGCGCGCCATTGCTTCGGCGGCAACGTCATAGGCCTTGCCGATCTCAAGATCGATCTGGCTATAGAACGCACGTTTGCCGATGGCGATCGCTAGCGGCGATTTCGCTGCGATCTGGGTTGCCAGGCCCATGGTTTCGCTGGCGAGCGCGTCGTCGGCGACGACGCGATTGATGAGCCCGGACGCGACCGCGGTGTCGGCGTCGATCGCGTCGCCGGTTAGCAACATTTCCATCGCGCGTTTGCGGCCAACATTGCGGGTCAGCGCAACCAGCGGCGTCGAGCAGAAGAGACCGATGTGGACGCCCGGCGTGGCAAATGCGGCCGAACGCCCGGCAACCGCAAGATCACAGCTTGCGACCAATTGGCAGCCCGCTGCCGTCGCAATCGCGTGCACCTGTGCGATCACCGGTTTAGGCAAATCGACGATCTCCTTCATCAGTCGGCTCGATAGCGCGAATAGTGATCTGTAGTAGGCCTCTTCGGGGTTTGCGCGGAGCTGTTTCATATCGTGGCCGGCGCAAAATGCCGGGCCTATGGCGGCGATAATGACAACTCGAATCGCGTCATCGGCGGCAATCAGGTCGAACTGGTGCAACAACTCGTCCAGCATTTCGCGCGACAGCGAGTTCCGCGAGCCCGGTCGATTCATTGTCAATGTGGCGATGCCGGCCGCATCCTCGCGCAGCAGCGATGCCTGATTAGTTGCTGACGTCACAGTTTCACGCCTTGTGATCACGTACGCTTTCAACAAACATAGCGTGGCGAGGGTGGCTGCGCCATAAACGCGGGACGACGTTTGGACGACGAGACGCTAAATTCCTTCCACTCGCGCGGCGGGAGCGGAACCATGAGTAAAATTACGGTCGAAGATTTTGAGGCCATCCGTCGGGAACAACTCCCCTTCACCGCCAATTTCCCTGCGCGGGCGGAGCGAATCGACGCCGGCGAGGCAGTCTTCCGCCTGGCCTATAGCGACGGCTTGTTGCGGCCCGGTGGCACCATCAATGGGCCGGCGATGATGGCGCTGGCTGATATGACGATGTATGCGGTTGTGATGAGTGAGATCGGTAAAGCGACGATGGCCGTGACGTCGAACCTCAATATGAACTTCTTACGTCGGCCAGGACAGCGCGACCTCATTGCCAAGGGGCGGATCCTTAAACTTGGGGGATTATATACGAAAGTGCCACTTTCCGATTGAATTTTCTCCCCTAGGTGTGCATCTAGGGCAGTCCCATACTACATCTTGACCCCACTCGTCTTGTTGATGGCACTTTCGTATATAATCCCCTAAACTTTGCCGCCGCCTCGCCTATGGCGAAGTGACGATGTTTTCGGACGGCGAGGAGGATCCGGTGGCGCACGCCACGGTGACCTATTCGATCCCACCCGATCACGAGTCGGAAGAGGACTAAGGTATCGTGATACCTTATATGTAACGTGCTGAAATTAAGTAGTTTTTGAGAATTGACAGCGGAAATTTCCGTGGCATACTGCGCCGTTTTCAGTAACCAACGACACGGAGCCGGCGGTGAGAACATACTCTGCAAAACCCAAGGACATTGAGCGCGCTTGGGTGCTGATTGACGCTGAGGACGTCGTCCTTGGGCGCTTAGCCGTGGTGATCGCCAATCGGATCCGGGGCAAGCACAAGCCCATATTCACCCCGCACATGGATACGGGTGACCACGTCGTCGTCATCAATGCCGATAAGGTCAAACTCTCCGGGCGTAAGGAGACCGGCAAGATCTACTATCGCCACACCGGCTATCCCGGCGGTATCAAGCAGCGCACCGTGGCACAAATTCGCGAGGGAAAACGGCCTGAGATGCTTATTCGCAAAGCGGTCCAGCGTATGGTCCCACGGGGTCCGTTGGGGCGCGACCAACTGCGAAAGCTGCACGTCTATACCGGTGCGGAACACCCACACGATGCCCAGCAGCCCGACGTGCTCGATGTTGCGGCGCTGAACCCGAAGAACAAACGGAGCTCGTGACGATATGTCGGACGAACGCCAAACGCTAACCGATCTCAAGCAGTTGGGCGAGGCCACAGGTACGGTCGAGGCGCCGCCGGTAGCGGAACCGGAGACCATCGAGCAACGCATCGACGACCAGGGTCGCGCCTACGCCACCGGCAAACGCAAAGACGCGGTCGCGCGAGTCTGGATCAAGGGCGGCAGTGGCCAGATCGTCGTGAACGGGCGCAAATTCGAAACTTATTTTGCGCGTCCCGTCTTGCAGATGATCGTCAACCAACCTTTTGTAGCGGCGGATCGCGACAAGCAGTTCGACGTTTGGTGCACCGTGAAGGGGGGCGGTTTGTCCGGGCAGGCCGGTGCGGTGCGCCACGGTGTTAGTCGCGCGCTTATCAAATACGAACCAACCCTGAGACCTGTCTTGAAAAAGGGCGGATTTCTGACGCGCGACTCGCGGGTTGTTGAGCGCAAGAAATACGGTAAGGCCAAGGCTCGACGAAGCTTCCAGTTCTCGAAGCGATAGAACGTCGGCGCGGCTCTCGCCGCGGGTCCGGCGCAAGGCCGGGCGCTCCTTTCGCGATACGTCGTCTCATCGCAATGCATGGGCCAATTCCACATGGGCCAATTTCACATGGGCCAATTTCATGGCCCGGCCAACCTGTGCATGGCTTGACGCAGCGATTTATTTCGATCAGCTATGAACCCCGGATGGAGGGATCGTAGAGAAGATATGGCCAATGGTTCGACCAGCGATTCCACAACTGGCTCCAATCAGCTCCGGGTCGCGATTCTTGGCGCTAGCGGTTACACCGGTGGCGAGCTCTTACGCCTCCTGGTACGGCACCCCTTTGTCGAAATCGCGTTGCTGACGGCTGACCGCCGGGCGGGCGAGCCGGTCGCCGCCGTTTTCCCCCACTTGGGGCCTCACCAGTTACCGGATTTTGTCTCCCTCGACGACGTCGAATGGGCCGGGATCGAGGTTGACGTCGTATTCTGTGCGCTGCCGCACGGCACTTCTCATGGTGTTGCCAAGGGGTTGCTGCATAGCGAACGTCGCGGCGTCGTTGACGAACTTATCGTCGAAACCAAACAAGACCTGATCGCCGCGGTCCACGGTGAGGTGAAAATCATTGATCTCTCACCGGACTTTCGCCTCGACGATACCGATACCTATGCTGAATGGTACGGAATCAGCCATGGTGCTGCTGCGCTTCAGCCCCGGGCCATCTACGGTTTGAGCGAATTCGCTCGCAATGACATCGCAACCACCAATCTGGTGGCGTGCCCCGGTTGCTACCCGACAGCGTCGCTGCTGCCGCTCTTGCCGCTCTTGCGGGCCGGCCTGATCGAGCAAAACGACATTATTATTGACGCGAAATCGGGCGTTAGCGGTGCCGGCCGCGCTGCCAAGGAAGCCAACCTGTTCGCTGAGGTAAGTGAAGGTATCCACGCCTATGGTGTGGGCGGTCATCGGCACCTGCCGGAAATCGAGCAGGAGCTTGGCAAGGCCGGTGGCCCTATCAAAGTGAATTTTACACCCCATCTGATGCCGATGAATCGCGGTATTTTGTCGACGATCTACGTCAAGCTTGCCGCAGGTGCCGACGCGGACGCTTTACGCGATGGGTTGATAAGCAGGTTTGATGACGAGCCTTTTGTCTACGTGGTTCCCGAAGGGATCGCGCCCGCGACGCGCCATGTGCGCGGATCGAACAATTGCTTGATCGGGGTGTTTGCAGGTCGTCTACCGGGTCGTGCGGTTGTGCTGTCGGCGATCGATAATTTGGTAAAAGGGGCTTCGGGGCAGGCCGTGCAGAACATGAATATCGCGTGTGGGTTGCCCGAGACGACCGCACTCGAGCAGGCGCCGCTGTTCCCCTAACCGCTCGTCCACACCGATCTCAGCCTTAGATCCCGATGCCTCGTGACGATAGTCCCCAGCAACCCTATCTCCTGCCGTTCGGGGCGTATGTTCCGCGCATTGATGCGACGGCATTCGTGGCGCCCGACGCCACCATCATCGGCGACGTTGAGATCGGCGCCAGAAGCGGTATCTGGTTCAAATGCGTGCTGCGCGGCGACGTCAGATCGATTCGGGTTGGTGAGTCGACGAATATCCAGGATGCGACCATCATCCACGTCACCCGGCGACGCGCATCCACCGAAATCGGCAACCATGTCACGATCGGCCACCGGGCGATCATTCACGGGTGTACCATCGAAGACGCATGCTTTATCGGCATGGCGGCGACCGTCATGGACGAGGTGGTGGTCGAGTCCGGCGCGATGGTTGCCGCGGGCGCGCTGGTTACCCCGCGTAAGCGAGTCGGTGCGGGCCAATTGTGGGGCGGCGCACCGGCGAAATACATGCGCGATCTGACTGAGGCTGAAAAGGCCTACATGGCCGATGCTGCGGCCCACTATGCTGATCTTGGTGAGGCCTATCGTCGGCAAATAGATGAGGGAGTTCCGGCGCCGCCGATCAGATGATTGGCACTAGTACCCCCTATCACAATTCTTACTGAATTCTGATAGGGTTACGGCGTGGTCTTGAGACAACGGGTGGCGGATTCTAGCGGGCTTGGTTATATATGCCGCCATGACGTCGTATCACTTGGTGTTTAATCGATCACTTTGGACGCAAGGTGGGGGCATGACACGGAAACCAAGCAATCCTTCGGCACGCGCCGGCAGGCGTGTTCTCATTAACGTGGTCGCGCCGCTCATCGGCGTAACTCTGGCCCTGTCGGGTTGTTCGTGGGTGCCGGATTGGGCCAATCCGATGACCGCCTATGACTCGATATTTAGCGATGATCCGGCGCCACCGGTGCCGGCCAGTGCTGAAGAAAAGCAACTCGCGACGCAGCAAAGCGGTGGCACCTTCCCCAACGTTGGGTCGGTTCCTGATAAGGCGCCGAAGACCGCGAGCGCTGCCGAACGCAAGCAAGTGGTCCAAGGGCTGGTCGCAGACAGGCAGAATGCCAAATACACGGATTCCACAACTGCCGCTGCCGGTCAGCAACTGGCATCGGCCCCGCCGCCGCCACCCATCATAGCGCCGAGCGTGACCACGAGCGTACCGGTGACGGGTTCGTCGACGGCCGTAGCAACGGCAACGACCACGCAGCCGGTGCCGGCACTTCCGAGGTCGCTTTCGGTTCCTTCCATTGTGCAGGGGGGCCCGCAGCCGATTGCCCCGCCCCAGGCCGGCGCGCCCTATCCGCAAACCTTGTTGCCCTCTACCGGGCCGCGACCGAGTTCTATTGTTTCGGTTCCGCCGATACCGCAACCGGCCGTGCCAACCACCATTCCGCAGGTGGCGCAGCCGACCCTTCCGGTCAACGTGCCGCCACTCCAATCGACCTTGCAACAGGTCGCAGCCGTACCGCCGGTGTCAGCATCGCTAACTGCACCAGCGCTGGCGCTGCCCGGGCAATATACAACCGTCGCACAGGTATTCGCGGCACGGCTTGCCCAATCCGGTGCAACGGTTACCAATGCGCCGGCACATTTGGGCTTTCAGCTGGCCGCCCAACCGGTTAACTCGCTGCCATTGCTTGCCCAATCGGGCGCCGGCGGAACCAGTATGGTGCGGCCGGCAGTTGCGACCAACCCAACCCTTTCGGCGGTTCGCTCGGTTGGGTTTGCCGGTGCATCGCGGCCGGTCGTTGTGAGATTCCCGCACGGTTCTGCTCAAATCGCGTCCAGCGAACGCGCTAAGGTCAGCGACATTGCGAAGCGCTATCGGGCGAGCGGGGGCGGGTTCATACGAGTCGTCGGGCACGCATCGAGCCGCACCAAGAACCTGCCGGTGGATAAGCATAAGCTCGTTAATTTCTGGATCTCGATGGATCGAGCGCAGGCGGTGGCCCGCGCCTTGATGCGGGCCGGCGTCGCGCCCAACGCGATCGTGGTCGAGGCGCGGAGCGACGGCGAGCCGAAGTTCCTCGAATCCATGCCCGCAGGCGAGGCTCAAAATCGTCGCGCTGAAGTTTATCTGGAGTTCTGATCCAGCGGACCCGTTCCCCAAAATAGCCGCATTCAACCACCATCATTGTGGTGTGAACTTAACCAGGTCGGCGCCGAATAATTGGGCGTGGGTTGGGCCCAACATTCGAAAAGCTGGATGCTGCATTGGGAGCGGACACCGTGAAGGCAAGATCAATGGAAGAGTTCCATAGTATCAAACGGCTGCCGCCCTATGTGTTCAACGAGGTGAACACGATGAAAGCGGCCGCGCGTGCAGCCGGTGCCGATATTATCGATCTCGGTATGGGCAATCCCGACATGCCGACCCCGCCGCACATTGTCGAGAAGTTGATTGAAACCGTGCGCGATCCCCGTACGCACCGTTATTCGACGTCGCGCGGAATTCCCGGATTGCTCAAAGCTATCGCTGGGTACTACGAGCGTCGCTTCGGCGTAGCGATCGATCCCGCGACCGAAGCGATTGTGACGCTTGGTTCAAAGGAAGGGTTGGCGCATTTGGCGCAGGCGATAACGGCGCCCGGCGATACCATCCTCGTACCCAACCCGAGTTATCCGATCCACGCCTACGACTTTATCCTGGCCGGTGCCAATATCCGACAACTGCCGATTGGCCCGGGCCACGATTTTATGGACAATCTCGCGCGTGCCGTGCGCCACTCGGTGCCGTCGCCACGAGCGCTGGTGATCAATTTTCCGTCTAACCCCACAGCGCAAATCGTCGATCTCGATTTTTACCAACGCATCGTCGATTTTTGCCGCGCGCGGGATATCTACATCATTTCGGACTTGGCTTATTCGGAAGTTTATTTCGAAGACAATCCTCCACCATCATTACTGCAAATTCCCGATGCCAAGGATATTGCGGTCGAATTCACCAGTCTCAGCAAAACCTACTCGATGCCGGGCTGGCGCATCGGATTTGCAACCGGCAACGCCCACCTCATTCATGCGCTCGCGCGGGTGAAGTCCTACCTCGACTACGGGGCCTTCACGCCGGTTCAGGTAGCCGGTACCGCCGCGCTTAACGGCCCGCAAGAGTGCGTCGATGACATTCGCAATACCTACAAATCGCGCCGCGACGTGCTGATTGGCGGGTTGCAGGCGGCGGGGTGGGAGGTGCCGAGTCCGCTGGCCACAATGTTCGCCTGGGCGCCGTTGCCACCCGCGATGAGCGAACTCGGTTCACTGGAGTTTTCGAAACTCCTGCTCCAAGAAGCTGAGGTAGCGGTTTCGCCGGGCGTTGGTTTTGGCGAGTATGGAGAGGGCTACGTGCGTATCGCATTGGTTGAGAACGAGCAGCGCATCCGACAGGCGGTGCGCAATATCAAACGATTCCTCGCCCGTCATACCCAGCGCAACGCCAACACGACCGCCCAAGCGTTGGTATCTTGAACGCGCCGCTGCGAATCGCGGTAGCCGGTCTTGGCACGGTCGGCGTCGGTGTCTGCAAGCTCCTAGCCGAACACGCCACTTTATTGGGGCAGCGCTGCGGCCGGGAAATCTCTGTCGTCGCCGTTTCGGCGCGAGACGCCGGGCGCGACCGCGGCATTGATCTTACCGGCTACAAATGGGTCGACCGCGCAACCGATTTGGCCTCGGATCCCGATGTCGATGTCATCGTGGAACTGATTGGCGGCGCCGACGGCATCGCAAAGTCACTGGTCGACGGTGCCATTGGTGCCGGCAAATCGGTCGTCACCGCCAACAAGGCGCTTATTGCGCATCACGGTAGCGATTTAGCACGAACTGCCGAGGCGGCGGGCGTCGCGCTCGCCTTTGAAGCAGCAGTGGCCGGCGGCATTCCCATCCTCAAGGCGGTCAGGGAGAGCCTGGCGGGCAATCGGTTGACCCGCGTTTACGGTATTCTCAACGGCACCTGCAATTACATCCTGACGGCCATGCAGGAGAGCGGCCGCGAATTTGCCGACGTCCTGGCTGAAGCCCAGGCCCTCGGTTATGCCGAGGACGATCCGAGTTTTGATATCGATGGCATTGATGCGGCGCACAAGTTAGCGATCCTGACCAGCCTCGCTTTCGGATGCACCGTAAACTTCGATGCCGTCTACGTCGAAGGCATCAGCAACGTTTCGCCGACCGACATTGTCTTCGCCGAGGAACTCGGTTACCGAATCAAACTATTGGCCATCGCGCGCGAAACCGAGCATGGCATCGAGCAGCGCGTTCATCCTTGCATGGTACCGTTCGAGACCCCGATCGCCTATGTCGGCGGCGTGTTCAACGCCGTTGTCGTGGAAGGTGATCACATCGATCGAGCGGTTTTCGAGGGTCGCGGCGCTGGCGCAGGGCCGACCGCATCGGCTGTCGTTGCCGATCTGGTCGATATCGCGCGCGGGCTTAAAGCACCCACATTTGCGGTGCCCGCCGCCGATCTCGTCGATGCCGCGCCGGCCGCGATGGAGTACCATCAGGGTCCGTATTACGTGCGGCTGCAAGTGGTTGACCGACCCGGCGTAATGGCGGACATTGCTGCCATTCTCAGGGATGAAAGCGTGTCGATCGAATCCCTTCTGCAGCGCGGGCGATCGCCCGACGAGGCGGTACCCGTCGTTTTGACGATGCATAACACCGAAGAGCGGAGCATGAATGCCGCGCTCGCCAAAATCGATCAACTCGATACCGTGCTGGAGCAGCCCCTTCTCATTCGCATCGAACATCTATAGGGCGACCGATGACTGACCTCGATCGTGATCTTGCAATGGAAGCGGTGCGCGTCACCGAAGCCGCAGCGTTGTCGGCATTCGAGCTGATGGGCCGCGGTGACGAAAAGGCGGCCGACCAAGCCGCGGTCGATGCCATGCGAACGGCGCTCAACCAACTGAAAATAGACGGCACGGTGGTGATCGGCGAAGGCGAACGCGACGAAGCACCGATGCTGTTCATCGGTGAACAGGTCGGCAGCGGCGGGTCCAAGGTCGACATTGCGCTCGATCCGCTCGAGGGCACCACGATTACCGCTAAAGGCGGACCCAACGCGCTCGCCGTCCTGGCTTTGGCCGCCGAAGGTTGTTTTCTCAACTCACCCGACGTCTATATGGAGAAGATCGCGGTCGGCGGCGGATTGCCGAAAGACATCATCGATCTCGACACGCCCGCCGCCACCGTCATCAGCGATCTCGCCAAAGCGCTGAAACGGGAACCGACCGACATCGTTGCTTGCATTCTCGATCGGCCCCGCCACGCCGACCTGATCGCAGCGGTTCGCCAAGCCGGCGCACGTATCCAGTTGATCCCGGATGGTGACGTCGCCGGCGTTATTGCGACGTCGACCCCTGAAACCGGTATCGACGTCTATATGGGTATCGGTGGGGCACCCGAAGGCGTTCTCGCCGCGGCGGCGCTGCAGTGCATTGGCGGCCAAATGCAGGGCCGGCTGGTGTTTCGCAATGACGACGAACGCGGCCGCGCCGCCAACCTCGGTATTACCGATTTTGACCGAAAGTATGACCTCGACGATCTCGCGCATGGCGACGTTATCTTTTCGGCCACCGGCGTCACGGACGGCTCGATGCTGGCCGGCGTTCACAAATTTGCCGGCGGTGCGACCACCGAAACCGTTCTCATGCGTTCGCGATCCGGAACCGTGCGCTGGATCAAGGCGCGTCACGACTTTGCCCGCCAACCGAAAACCAAACCGATCAAGCGCAAGCGGCGGACTTAGGAATTGGCCGCCTCGGCCGCTTTGGCCGCCATCCGCTAATGGCTGAAGAGCCATTCCTCGGCGTCGCGAAATCGATTACCGGCAGATACTGGCGCGCCCGTCTCGACGATGAGCGCGGCGCGCAGGCTCTACAGCAGCGATTAGACATCCCCGAACTGCTGGCCCGCGTGCTCGCGGCACGCGGGGTTTCAATTGAATCCGGCGAGCGTTATCTCGACCCGAAGCTTAAGACCGATCTGCCCGATCCGTCCTCGTTTCAGGATATGGATAAAGCGGCGGGTCGGCTCGCGCAGGCGGTTACCGGGGGCGAGGGGATTGCGGTATTCGGTGACTACGACGTCGACGGCGCGACGTCGGCTGCCTTATTGCTGCGTTTCTTTCGCGCCATTGGCAGCGACGCCCGTCTTTATGTCCCCGATCGGTTGACCGAGGGTTACGGCCCCAATGCGCCGGCGCTACGCCAACTGCGCTCAGAAGGGGCCGACGTTGCGGTAACGCTCGATTGTGGGATCGTTGCCTTCGAGGCGTTGGCCGCGGCCGCTGAGGTCGGCCTTGATGTCATCGTGGTTGATCATCATCTGGCCATACCCGAACTTCCGGTCGCCGCGGCAATCGTCAATCCCAACCGCCTCGACGACACCTCGCCGCACAAACAACTGGCCGCGGTTGGCGTCGCCTTTCTTCTGGTGGTGGCGTTGAATCGGGCGCTGCGCGATGCCGGCTGGTATGCCGATCGCGCCGAACCCAGGCTGATCGAATGGCTCGATCTGGTTGCGTTGGGCACGATCTGCGACGTGGTGCCGCTGACCGGCGTTAATCGGGCGCTGGTGGCACAGGGTTTGAAGGTAATGGCGCGGCGCAACAATTGCGGCATTGCCGCGCTGGCCGACATCGCCCGCGTCGAAGAACCGCCTGGCACCTACCATGCCGGCTTTCTCATCGGTCCGCGGGTCAATGCCGGGGGTCGTGTCGGACGTGCCGATCTCGGTGCCAGGCTGCTGTCGAGCGATGATCCCCAAGAGGCACAGCGACTGGCCGAAGAGCTCGATCGGCTCAACGCTGAGCGCCGGACCATCGAGGCGCAGGTCGAACAGGAAGCGGTGGCCATGGCGTCGGATCAAGATGTGGACAATCCTTTCGTGTTTGTGGCCGGCGCGGGCTGGCATCCGGGCGTTATCGGGATTGTCGCCAGCCGGCTTAAGGAGCGATTTCGTAAACCGGCGATGGTGGTCGGGTTCGAGGGGGAGACCGGCAGGGGATCCGGCCGCTCGATGCCGGGGGTTGATCTCGGGGCGGCGGTTACCGCGGCGCGCCAGGCCGGATTGTTGATCAACGGTGGCGGTCACGCGATGGCGGCGGGGTTAACCGTAGCGGTCGACAAGGTGGCTGCGCTTGGCGAATTCCTCAAACAACGGGTCGCGCAGGTCGGCTTCGATCCCCACCAGCCAGCAACGCTGGGGATCGATGGGGCGCTCGCGGTCGGCGGTGCGTCGATGGAGATCCTCGATCAACTCGAGCGGGCCGGGCCGTATGGGTCGGGCAACAGCAAGCCGCGATTCGTCATTGCCGGTGCGCAGGTCGTTCGTGCCGATGTGGTGGGCACCAATCACGTGCGTTGCATTCTCGCAAGTCCGGACGGCCGCCGCCTCAAGGCGATCGCCTTCGGCGCCGGTGATTCACCGCTGGGTGATGCCCTCGTCGCGCGCGATGGCCGGCCGCTCCATGTCGCCGGCGAGCTCCGCGACAATTGGTGGCAGGGCGTGCGCAACGTCGAGTTTCGCATCGAAGATGCCGCCTGGGCCTAGCCGTCGCGGCCAATCGCCCGCCACCGCGGCGAGTAATCCTGCAAAAGCGCTTGATTTCAGCGAATGTAGCCAGTAGATCACAGCGGCCCGTAACAACGTGCCCGGTGACCCCATCGTCTAGTCTGGCCTAGGACACCACCCTTTCAAGGTGGCGACACGGGTTCAAATCCCGTTGGGGTCACCATTTTTTCTAAGTAATTCTTAATGCGATAAGTCAGTCGACTCCAATGGGATTTGGCGTGCCGGTAAGATGAGGGGCAAGAGGAGGATCGCGTGAGTGTCTCCATCAGGAGGTTCGGTCCGCAGGATCCAGCGAGCGATATCGTCAAAGAGATCCGCGAGAGCGGGGTCACGATCGTCGAACATCTCTTCCCGCCCGAGGTCATGGACCAGCTCCTCGCGCATTCGTCGGACGACTTCGTCGCGCAGAGCACGACCAATTTCATGGATGGCACAAGTCGAAATTGATTGGGTAGCGTTCAAGACTGTCCATCTGAAATATCTGAAGTGGAGTGTGGCTTCAAAGGTGCTTTCCTCCGCCAGACCATCCCACATGATAGGTCTCGAAGTTCGTTGTCCTGGCCCATGCAGAGATGCTAGGCTGGGAACATAACGAGAACAACTAACGTGTAGTTGAAAGTCGTGCCGGGCTAGGCAATCATAGCATCTACACGGACCCTTCGAGACGACAGAAAAAGCACGGCGGGATCGCCAATTCTTAGATTGTCACGATCGTCGGATTGCGCCGTTCTTAATTTGCTGCGGTCACGGTGCTATTTGGCATTACCCTGCTGCCTATCATCAACCTCAATGTGGAGCGCCTAGCCGAGCAAAAAGGTTGGGACCAACTCTTATCAGTTCGTTGGGACGGCGCCCTAACGGTCGTGTCTGAGATCGCCACCCAGTCTTGGTTTCACGTGCTGCTCGGGGTCGCACTAGGCGCCTCGTTTTTTATGTGGATTGATTACTTTCTTCGTGGTCGCGAAGCAATTGTTACCCCTGTCAGCGAAAGTGTTCCGCAAGTCGCGTCAATAGATGTCTCCGCTGAGCTTAGTGAGCCAAACGGTGCGACGACTGAGCTTAGTGAGCCAAACGGTGCGACGACTGAGCTTAGTTACGTCGATGTGAGCGACGATTATCCAAACAGAATATTCGTAGAGGAAGATATTACTGCAAAGTATTTAACTGATCTATGCCGTAACGTTACAAGCATTGACGCTGAAAAATCCATAGCCCCATATAAAGGAAAGTGGCTAAGCATTTCTGGATATATTTGCGACATAACGGAATATTCTGACAATAGTATGATGGTATCTATATTTATTACGAAGAGTTTTCCGGATCCGTACTTTTCCGTAAATGCGGAATTTGATGATGAAAAATATTATTGGAAGATAAAAACAATGAATATGAACGACACTATTTCAGTTTGTGGAATAATATCCAACATTCAAGCTCACAATATAAGGCTAGAAAAATCTGAAATCATTGCGTGAAAATTGGCAGTAGCAAGAGCCCGAAGGACGGCGGCGCTTGAATAAAGGGCACACTATTGCCGGCTCGGAAGCTAGACCTACTTTGATTAGCCGCAGGTCATCAAGCGCATCGAAAGGTCATGAATACTCAGCAGAAAAAACTAGTGACGCTCTCCTTTGGTTGGTCATCGGATTGCGGCATGCTTGCCGATCGTCCAAGCAAGCGGCTTAAGGAGCTGCGCGAAAAGGTTGGAGAAACGCCAGATCAAACCGCCGAAATCAAATCGCTTGATGATGTATCGGGTTGCTTGGACAGATTGAGTTCGTTTCTTCTCCAGGCCCGAAGAATCGCGGACGTTGCTGAAAAGCTGAGGCGACGAAATCTGATTAGGGCTGGCTTCCCTCCGGGGGCGACCATAGATAGTGACGAAGACGCATGGCAGGCACTAGAAAGCATGCCGCGAATTCCTGGTTCTGCCGCGGCGCTCGCGATGAGAGAGAGTTGTACCGATTTTGAATCACTCGTTTTTCACGGTTCTGCCGCCCTCGACAGAATTTCAAAGTATCTGATTGGTGACGGGCACTTTAGGAAGCTGAAAACGGCGCTCGACAAAGGTAAGGACGATCCGACGGGAAAGCGAAAAGAACTTCTCAACGCCGCGTCTTCACTTTCGGAAGTTTTTCTTGTCCGCGATGACAAAAAAATATTTCGCGATAGGCTTACACACGAACGGAGCCTGATGGAGGGGGTGAATCATTACTTCACAGTCCACACCATTGAACCTGACAAAGCTTTGATCTTTGACTGCGAAGCATTCGGGTTTCCGGTAATTTCGACTGCATGGAAACTCAATCAGGACCTTCCTTATTTCTTGCTGAATGTACTGTCACTTGAATTCGCGGAACTCGAGATGATTGAGCGGGCAGGATTTGTTCCCCCCCTGGAGCAACCCCGCTATCGACTTCAGAGAGTATGTTTCTGAGGGCGAGGAAAACACTGTCCGAGTCCAATTGTACAGGCCAAAGCCCAAAGGATTCGAAGTACAGCAGCAATACCTAAAGCGAGATGTGCTTGATAGAGTCATAAGCCCCTAACTCAGGGCCACGACCAAACCCATTGATCACACACGCTTTTTCGCCTTGGCCGGTAGTGATATCGTAACCAATGAAAAGTACTTAGTTTCATCTCGTTAGGTTCGCCATTTTTCCGAAACGCGCTCCGAGATTTTCCGAAAACCGGTGCCCGTTTCATTTCCCGGGCTTTCACCAAACCCCGAGGTTCGTGGACTGGGTTCACGCCCTTGCCCCGCCAGCGCGGCGGGTGCCTAACCCCAGAGCTCGGGCCTTGGCGGGAGCACATTGCCGTCCCGATATTCGAGCGCGGGGCTGCGATCACGTGCCAACAGCAGCGGCCCGTCAAGGTCGACAAAACGAGCCCCGCCCCCAAGCAAGACCGCCGGTGCCATGGCCAGCGACGTGCTCACCATGCACCCGACCATGATGCCGAGACCAAGTTGCTCCGCGGCGCGCGTGAGGTCGATCGCCTCGGTCAGACCGCCGGTTTTGTCGAGCTTGACGTTGATCATGTCATAGCGCGTCGCCAGTGCCGCTAAACCAGCACGATCGTGGCACGATTCGTCCGCGCATATCGGGACTGTCCGGTCGATCTCACCGAGGGCAGCGTCTGCCGCGGCTGGCAGGGGCTGCTCGACGAGTTCGACCCCAAGCGCGGCCAGCGCGTCGAGATCCGACACCAGCTGCTCCGGCGTCCAGGCCTCGTTAGCGTCGACAATGAGGCGTGCTCGCGGCACAACCTCGCGTACGGCTGCGACGCGGTCGATGTCGTCGGCGTCGCCGAGCTTGAGCTTGAGGAGCGGCCGGTCGGCAGCTTCCAACGCCTTGGCCGCCATTTCTCCCGGCGAGGCGAGACTGATTGTGTAGGCCGTGACCTTAGGCTTCGGTGCGGTCAGCCCGACGATTTCCCAGGCGCGCCGATGCCGCTGTTTGGCCTCGAGATCAATGAGGGCGCAGTCGAGTGCATTGCGCGCTGCGCCCGCGGGCAGGTGCTGGCGTAGTTCGTCGCGCGAGATCCCGCTCTCAATCGCCGCACGGGCCGATTCGATCTGACCACGCACCGTTCCGACGCTCTCTCGGTAGCGGGCATACGGCACGCATTCGCCGCGTCCGGCAACCGCATCGGCGTGGATCGTGCAAGTAACGACATGCACTTCGCGGCGGCTTCCGCGCGAGATCGTGAAGGCACCCCGGATCGGGAACCGTTCGTCCTCTAACTCGAGGACGCGTCGCCGAACAGCGGTCATGGCAGGTTGTCGACGATACGCTCGACGCTGCCCCGCACCGGATCGATGCAGGGCAACCCGAGGCGAGCCTCCGTTTTCTCCAAATACCGCGCCGCCTCCGGCTCTGCCAAGCCGGCGGTGTTGATCGCAACGCCGGCCATCCGACAGTGGGGACTGGTCAGTTTGACGTTTGCCAGGTTGAGCTCGATGCAGTCCTCGAGGTCCGGTATCGGCGCATGCGGAAGGCCGCGCATATGCGTGCGCGTCGGTTCATGGCAGAGCACCAGCGCATCGGGTTGCGATCCATGCAGCAGGCCCAGCGAGACGCCGGCATAGGCGCCGTGAAATAGTGATCCCTGACCCTCTATGAGGTCCCAATGGTCGGGCTCGTTGTCGGGGCTGAGCCATTCCGCCGCCCCGGAGATGAAGTCGGCGATCACCGCGTCAATCGCGATGCCGCGCTCGGCGATGAAAATGCCGGTCTGGCCGGTCGCGCAAAAGTCGGCCTTGATGCCGCGGCGGTGCATCTCGCGCTCGATCGCCAAGGCCGTGTATTTCTTGCCGCAAGAACAGTCGGTACCCACGGTCAAAAGTCGCTTACCCGACCGCTTCACCCCCTTGCCGGTGGCGAACACGTGGTCGCTGTGGCGGACGTTGTACAGCTGGCGTTGATATTTTTCTGCCGCTTCTCGAATAGCGGGAAACGACTCGAGCCGGGTGTGCAGGCCGCTCGCGATATCCATGCCGCGAGCCAGCGCCTCGACCAGCAATTCGGTCCAGCTTTCCGGCATGGTTCCACCCGAATTGACGACGCCGATGACGAGCGTTCCGGCGCCCCGTGCCGCCGCCTCCTCCACGCTGATGTCCTCGAGGCCGGCGTCGGCGGCACAGTCGGGAAGGCGGAATTGCCCGACGCACCAGTCGCCACGCCAATCGGCGATTCCGGTGGCGGTTTTCGCGGCCAGTTGATCACGGGCGTCGCCCAGAAACAGCAGATATGGTTTTCTCACGCTCCGTCCTCCCTCTGCTCATCGGCCTCGATCATAGTTTACCCATTCCCAACCAGCGTCAGCGCGTTGGCGTCGCCATCAAACTCGCTGGGAACGTTTATGCACGTTCATTCGAAACTCCAGTTCGGCCAGCGCGGCGCCTATGAGGCGTCGCGGTCCGACACTGCCATGCGTCGCTCGAGTTGCTGCGAAGCCACAGCCATCACACCGCAGAGCAAAAAGTAAATGACGGCGATCGCGGTGAAGATCTCGATCGGCCGGAACGTTGTTGTCGACAGCACTTGCGCTTGATAAGTGAGATCGGCAACACCGAGCACCGAAACCAAGGACGAAAATTTCAAAAGGGTGATCGATTCATTGACCAGCGGCGGAATCATCCGGCGCACTGCCTGCGGCAGCACCACCGACCACATGGACTGCATATAGGTGAGGCCGATCGACTGCGCCGCTTCGACCTGGCCGATGTCGACGCTCTTGATGCCAGCCCTAAAAATTTCGGCGATGTAGGCGGTGCCGTACAGCGCCAGCGCGACGGTGCAAGAGGTAATCGCGTTGAGGTCGAGACCCGTCAGGATTGGCAGGCAGTAGTACACCCAGATCAGCTGCACCAGCGCTGGGGTATTGCGGAAGATTTCGACGTAGACCTGGGCCAGGCGTGACAGCCACCGACGCTCGGACAGACGGACCATGCCCAACAGCAGCCCAAACACCAAGCCTGAGGACAGTGAGCCGAAGGTCACGATCAACGTCACCCGAATGCCCTCCAGCAACCAGCCAATGTTGTCCCACACGACGTTGAATTGAAACGAATAATCCATAACGCAACGCTCCCCTTTTCTACGTAGATAGTCTTGATGCCCGTGGTGCCGCGGGCAGCGACACATCATCGACGTAGCTACCCCTTCCAAGCAAGAAGCGAACGTCTTCGTTGCGGGCAAGCCCCTCACCAACATACATACGAACCCCACTCCTCTCGTCTGTCGTAAGTTCCAAGTGAACGTGCTTCAGTTAGAGGCTCTGTCCCCCATCCCATCGCTCGCGTCATTAGGAACTGTCAGACTGCCTTGGCACGCCGAATGTCGTGTGGACGAGAATGTGCTCGGTATACTCAAGCGTCCAGCCGATCGCCGCCGCTTGGCCGGGAAACGAGGGCAAGAAGGTCATGGACGCTTCCTCATAGGTTGGTGACGAGGATAATCAAGCACTGGACAAACGACGCGCAAGCGACAGGTCCAGCGGTTGGGCCAACGATTGGACCTCGTGGCAATTACCAGACCTTTGACGTAGGCTTGGTAACGATTTTGCGATCCGTATCGAGTTGAGCACCTGATTGGGAGCGCTTCCATGGATCACCTACTGATCTCGGCCGATTCGCACGTCATCGAGCCGGTGGATCTCTTCGAAACCGCGCTCGGAGAGAAATACGGCGACGCCGTCCCGCGCGAGATATCTGAATGGCAGGGCCATCAGGGACGTTTCTATTTTACCGGGATCGAGGCCTTCAAGCTCGACGAGTTGGTCGAGGGGGAAGGCGAACACCAGCAAAAGCTGTTTCGCGCGACCAAAGATCCCGCCATTCGCCTGCAGTGCGCCGACGAGGACCGGGTTTACGCCGAGATCCTCAACGCGACATCGATGCTCTATTCGATGCGCATAGAGAACGACGACCTCACCCGCGATTGCTGCCGTGTTTTCAACGACTGGTTGATTGAGCACTGTAGCGAAGACCCCAAACGGCTGCTCGGCACCGCAATGATTCATCTCGAGGACGTGGACTGGGCCATCGCCGAACTCGAACGGTCCGTCAAGAATGGATTGGTGCAGGCGATTATCAATTGCGATGCCCGACCGAACTGGGAGCCTTACCGCTCCTCGCGCTACGATCCTTTCTGGGCGCGCGCGGTGGAGATGGACATACCGGTCGTGTTGCACATCATTACCGGCAACGCCCGCGACACCTTTACGTTGCATGGCGACGAGCGCGGCGACGCCGCCCGGATAAGTTGGGGCGTTTTGAGCGAGGCCGCCCCGGTGCTCTCCAACGAGTTCATCTTCGGCGGCATCCTCGACCGCTTTCCCGACCTCAAAGTGGTGCTGTCGGAATATGAGGTGTCGTGGCTGATCTACTGGATGTTCCGCGCCGAGCAGCGGCGCTTGGCGCTGGGGCCTGCGCTGGGAATGAAAATGACGGACAAGCCGATCGCCGAGTATATGCGCAACGTCTACCACGGCACTGTCGATGACCCTTACATCGAACGCGCGCTTGGGATCGTCGATACCAAGACGGTTTTGTGGGGTTCTGATTTCCCGCATCCGCGCTGCACATACCCCAACAGCCACAAGATCGTGGCCGAGGCGTTCGGCGGCCTTGCCGCGGATGTTCAGGCAGATATCACCTATCGAAACGCGGCCCGCCTCTACGGCATCCAAGTTCCGGAGCCGATCGCCGCGCAATAACGTCTAGCCTCGGAAGCGGCGCATGCCGTGCCCGACTCTGGATTTCCACAGCGTTGTACCGCGTAGTTCTTTTTCTAAATCAAACCGAAAAGGGGAGGCTATGACCTACCGGAAACTCGTCGTCGCAGCGATTGCGGCAACCGCACTCATAGCGGTTTCTGCAACAGCGGAGGCCGCAGATAAGACACTTCGCTACAACAATTGGTTGCCGATAAAGCACAACATCAATACCGACATCATGCAGCCATGGTTCGATGACATCGCTAAGGCGACCGGCGGCCGGATCGCGGTCGAATGGACGGCGTCGTCGTTGGGACCGCCGCCGCGCCAGTTCGACCTCGCCAATGACGGTGTCGCCGACATTGTGATGGGCGTCCACGGCTACACGCCCGCCCGCTTCGTGTTGACCTCGATTATCGAACTGCCCTTCAATTCCAACAGCGGCGAAGCCCTGTCGGGCGCCTATTGGAAGGTGCACGAGCAATATTTCGCCCAGGCCAATGAGCATAAAGGCGTCAAATTGCTCGGCCTGTTCACCCATGGACCCGGCCAGATCTGGCATCGCAACAAACAGATCGGCGGTATCGGTGAAATGCGCGGCGAGAAGTTCAGAATCGGTCCGGGATTCCAGCGCGAAGCAGCCAAAGAGCTAGGGCTGGTGATGGTGACGAAGTCGGCAATCTATATGCAGGAACTGCTGCAAAACGGAGTCGTCGACGGCACGTTTCTACCGCAGATGAGCATTCCCAATTTCAAGCTGGAAAGCCTGCTGCGGCACATGACCAAGGTTCCCGGCGGTTTCTACAACGAGAGCTTCTTTCTCGCGATGGGCCAGAAAACCTGGGACTCGATAGCCAAGAAGGACCAGGACGCGATCATGAGTGTGTCGGGTTACAAGCTGTCGCGCCATGCCGGTAAAACCTGGGATGATCGTGACACGCTGGCAACGCCGCTGCTGAAGAAGGCGGGGATCTCCGTCCAAACCGCGAGCGATTCGTTCATGGCCGATCTTAAAAACAAAATCGGCCACTTGCCCCAGGAGTGGGTAAAACGCGCGAGCGACAAACGCGGAATCGACGGTGCGGCCGCCATCAAGGTGTTGCACGACGAAATCGGCAAGATCGAAAAATCGATGTAGACCGCCTGTCTGTAACTGGTTCATAGGTACCCGGCTGGCCGTTGCCAGCCGGGTACTCTCCTTGCGAGTTTTTACCTTCCGCATTTAGCCTGCCATTGGCCCGCTTCAAATGTCATTCAGCGACGACGAGTTCGGCTACACGCCGCTGAGATCGATGCGACCGACCCACATCCTCGGGCGCGGCGTGGGATTGGCGGCCGCGGCTGTGCTGTTCGCGTTGATGGTTCTCACCTTCATCGACGTTATCGGGCGCTACGTCTTTTCCGCGCCCCTGCCGAGCGCTTTCGAGTTGACCGAGCTGTCGATGGGGATTTTATCGTTTCTCGGATTGCCGCTGGTTTCGGCCCGGCGCGGACATATTGCCATTAGCCTGGTTGACCGGCTGATCGGCCGGCGCGGGCGCCGCCTCCAGCAGATTGTGGTCAACTTGCTCGCAGCCCTGGCGTTTGCGTTCCTTACCTGGCGCATGTGGGTGGAAGCCGGCAAGCTCGCGGAAGTCGGCGAATACACGCCCTACCTGTACGCGCCGCTCGCGCCGTTTGTGTATTTCATGACGGTTTCCTCGGCGATCGCGGTGGCAATCTTTCTCGGCATTGCCTGGCATCACATTCGCGACACGGCGAAGGACACGCTGGTCTGATGGAAATCGCGCTGATCGGAACAGCGGTTCTGTTTGCGCTGCTTTTCGCGGGAGTGCCGATCGCGGTTGGGATGGGTGTGGTCGGATTCCTCGGCTTCAGCTATGTCGTTGGCTTCAACGCGTCGGCCAGTTTGTTGGGTCAGGTTACTTACGACACGGTCTCCAATTACGGCCTGTCGGTCTTGCCGTTGTTCATCCTGATGGGCAATTTCGTCAGCCACGCGCGGCTCTCGGAGGAGCTCTACGCCGCGTCGAACGCATTTATCGGTCACCGCCGCGGCGGTCTGGCAATCGCAACGATTATGGCTTGTGGCGGTTTTGCCGCGGTATGCGGTTCGAGCCTGGCGACCGCGGCGACCATGTCGAAGATCGCGATGCCCTCAATGCGACGTTTTGGCTACGCTGAAAGCCTGGCGACCGGCTCGATCGCCGCGGGCGGAACCCTCGGCATTCTGATCCCGCCGAGCGTGATCCTCATCATCTACGGTCAGATGACGACGACGGACGTTGGCAAGCTGTTCGCGGCCGGCATTTTGCCCGGCATACTCGGCGTTTTATTGTATGCCTTCGCGGTCAGCGGGGTCACCTACTTCCGCCCGGAAATGGGCCCTCGCGGCGAGCGTACCGAATGGCCCGAGCGCTGGGCCCGGCTGCGCGACGTGTGGGGCGTGGTGTTGCTGTTCGTTTTGGTGATGGGCGGTATCTACGCCGGCGTGTTCACGCCGACCGAGGCCGGTGGGGTCGGCGCAACCGGGGCGTTTCTATTCGCGGCGTTGCGCCGGCGGCTTTCCATCCGCGGGGTTGTCGCTGTGCTGGTCGAAACCACGCAGACCACGGCGATGATCATGTTCCTGTTGGTCGGCGCGTTGATGTTTTCGCACTTCCTCGACGTCGCCGGCGCCCCGCGTGCTTTGGTCGATTGGGTCAACGACCTCGAGGTGACGCCGTTCACCGTGATCGTCGCGCTGATGGCTGTGTTCGTGGTTCTCGGCTGTTTTCTGGAGAGCCTGGCGATGATCCTGTTGACGATCCCGGTGCTATTTCCGCTCATTCAGGATCTCGGATTCGACCTCATCTGGTTCGGCATCATCGTCGTGGTGATAACCGAAATAAGCCTCATCACGCCGCCGATTGGCATCAATGTCTTTGTCTTGAAGTCGGTGATGCCGGAGATCTCGCTGGCCACTATCTATCGCGGCGTTATCCCGTTTATCGTCGTCGACATCATCCGGATGGCGATCCTCGTGGCATTCCCCGGGTTTGTCTTGTTGCTGCCTAACTTGATGCGCTGAACAACGCGGCAGAGTCGCAGTCGCTTTCCAATACCTCCCTTCGGACGTCATAGAAAACGAGGGGTTTCGGGGGCTTTGCCGCGCGCGGTCAGCGCAGCGTCAATCTGTGTGATTACGCCCTGGCGTGTCTAATGATCTTGAATCTCCGCAGCCCGTTCCGCGATTGGCGCCGTTCCCCATCGTTAGGCTTGGATCCGGGCGGGTCCGATCACACCTCGGTTCCGGAAAGGGCTCGCGATTCACTCCGATCGTGCTTGCTTTCGCGGCGCTTTCCGAACAACAGGCCGGTCTCGAGATGTGCTCGCAGCGCCCGATAATACGCTTCGAGAAACGCGCGCGAATGGACCGTTTGGCCGGGCTCGGGGGCCCAGCCGATCTTGTTGCTGATGCGCTCGTACACCGTATCGAAGGTGGCGCGGGCGTTGATGCCGCGTTCGCGCAGTACCGACTCCAGGGTTTGCAGTTCGTAGATTCCGTAGACGTGCAATTGGTCGCGAGTGAACCGGTAGGGCTCGTCGTCGTCGGTCGATCGCGCGCTGGCGAGATCGCTAAGCAGGATGCTCGCCGGGGCCGCCACAACCCAGGTGCCGCCGATCATGTCACCCGCGCGCATCCGATCACGATTGAAAAACGGCAGCAGGACGAAAACTCCCACCCAGAGAAAAGTGAGCAGGTTGCCCCAGCCCGATGTGCTGACCTGGTTTGAGACCATCAACGAGATCGGGAGGAACAACTCCAGTTCGCGCATCAAGTTGCGGGCAAAGACCGCATCGGCAGACAAACGGCCACCGCTGCGGTCGATCACGCGAATCTTCATGGCGCGCTTGCCCGGTGTCTGTCCCTGCCATCGCAGTTCAAAAGCGATGAAATAGAAGCTGCGAATTGCAAACGAACACAGCACAACCAAACTCATCGACCATTGCAGTCCCAACAATGCAGCCGCCAACAGCCCAAATCCAACGGATGCGATCGCAATCGCCAGTCCCATGAAAAACAGATCGATCAACAGCGCCATCGTGCGCTCGCCGCGGTCGGCAAGATTGACCGTTAAGACCACCCCGTCGGGGGTCGTGATTTCGCGGCCACGGCGCGCCCGCGGGCGCGGTGTCGCCATCGCATCGGCCGTATCGGTTCCGGCCAGGCCGCTCGAGAGATTATCCGGCATCGTCGTCACGCACGCCGCTACGCGTGAAGTACAAAAGCCACAACAACAGGATTCCCAACCCGATGATGTAGCGCAGTGAATCGCTGGCAATGATTTGCCGGGCAAATCCCTCGAGCAGTGCCGCGACGAAAAACAGGGCGATCGATCCAACCACGATGCGGCTGGCGAGACGGCCGCCAAGGGCGAGGTTGTGAAGGCGGGTATATCTGCCGGGTAGGGCGATACTGGTGCCCAAAACGAGGCCGGCGCCGCCACACAGGATAACCGCGAGGATTTCAGTGGTGCCGTGAATCACCAGCCAGCCGAGCACCTCACTGCCCAACCCACGCGAATCAAACAAGGCGATGAACGCGCCGATGGTGAGCCCGTTGTAGAACAGAAGAAAGATCGACGGGATGCCAAGCGCAAAGCCCAGCGCAAAAGCCAGCATGCCAATTCCGGCATTGTGGGAGAACAACCAAGAACTGAAGCCGGTAAGCGCCGCGGCCACGTCGGTTCCCTGATACAGCGTCGCTCTGAGATCTTCGGTCGAAGTGGTTGGTAGCCGGTTGCCGACGAGGTCGGTAGGGATGAAGGTGTAATACCAATCGGTGTTCACGAGGGTGAGTACGTAACTCGTAATTCCCCCCAGCAACACAATCAGTCCAGCGGCTAGGATATGCCAGCCGGCGTGCCGAACCGCGCGCGGAAAGCTCTGGCTGAAAAATCGTGACACCGATTGGCGAAAGCGAGTCCGGGTTCCGTACACGCAGAAATAGGCGCGCACCGCCAGGGTTTCGAGATAATTCAGCAGGCTTCGATCAAGCGAGATCTTGCGCGCGACCGAGAGCGACGAAACCACCGATCGATACAATGCCGGCAGCCGAATGATTTCGTAGGTGGTGAGCGAATCGAGACCCTGCCCTTCCACTTTATCGACCAGGATATTGAGTTCGCGCCAGATTGCCTGGCGTTGGCGCCGGAACTGATAGCTCTTGAGGGGAGGACTATCCGACATCGAGCCTGGCCTGGTGAATGCCTTCCACTAGATCAATTCCAGCCGTTTGATCGCGATATAGCGATTGATCAACTCTGGCCCGACCGAATCGACCGCTGACTCCAGGCAATGGATGCCGCGATGGGTAAGCTGCCGTATGACCAACTGCCGTTCTCTGGCAAAACCGTCAGCTATCACCGAACGCGCGATGCGATCAACACCGGTGGGGCGGGCGGCGATCGTGGCATTGAGTTCGGGGTCGTCGAACGTGACGAACAACACCAAGTGGCGCGAGACCAAGTGCGTGAGGTGGTCGATCATCAACTCGGCAGTCGTCGAATCGATGAAATCTGTCAATAGCACGACCAGCGAACGCCGCCGCAGGCGCGCCAATAACTTCGATAGGCCAAGGGTGAAGTTGGTTTCGTCACGACTGTAATCAAGCGCCGTCGTGGCTCGTTGCAGGAGACCGAACTGATGGGTTCCGCTAACGAAATCGGTGGAGAGGTGCACATCCTCGTCGAAACCGAACAGGCCAACCCGATCTCCGGTGCGCAGGGCGGCGTAGCTGAGCAGCAGGCCGGCGTTAATCGCGTGGTCAATCTTCGCGATCCCATTCAGCGGCTCGCGCATGAGGTATCCGGTGTCGAACGCGATCACGATCTGATGGTTTCGCTCGGCCCGAAATTCTTTGCAGATAAGGGCGCGGTGTCGGGCTGAGTGTTTCCAATCGATCGCGCGCTGGTCGAGGCCGGGCGTGTACTCCCTGAGCGCTTCGAATTCCGATCCGTCGCCTTGATGGCGCTGGGGTTTTAGACCGGATAACGCATCAACCGCTGAGAGTTGCAGAGCGGCATCGCGAACCGCCCGAACATTCGCGATGACCGGGATATCGGCAACGATCTGTTTAATCAATTCACGGCGCATCAATCCCATGGGACCGGTCCAACGCAGCCAGATCCGCTCGATCGTCGCGCGGCCGCGCCGGGTGGGTCGTAGCGTGACCTCGACTGTGCCGATCCGTCCGGCTGCCGCGACCACGCTTCCACTGCGCTCGATCGTAAGCGTCGGGCCGACATCGACGACGTAGTCGATCCTCGTTTGTGAGGCGGCGCCGATTGGCTCGAGCATGACCTTGAGCACCTCACGATCGTCGGCCACGTATAGTATGCCTGGCACGTCGATATCGATGCGTATACGGGCGGGCGGTACCGCGCGCGACGCGTCAATCCCGAGCGCGACGACGATACCGCCGAGATAAATCAGCCCGACCGGCCACAACGCCGCGTCGATAAGAACGGCGGCGAGCGCAATAACAATCCCGGCGCCAAACAGGAAAACCGTCGTAAGCGTAGGGCGCATCGTTTCAAGCACCCTACCGCGGTGCCGCGGTCTGCTCGACCACCTGGGCGATGATTTCGTCGGGATTCAAGCCCTCGATTTCAGCGCCGGGGGCCAACACCACGCGATGGCGCAGCGTTGGTGCCGTCAACGATTTGATATCATCGGGTATGACGTAATCGCGTCCGTTCAATGCGGCGTTGGACCGCGATGCCGTGGCGAGCATATTGGCGGCCCTGGGAGAAGCCCCAAACTGTAAAGACGGGTGCTCGCGGGTTCCACGAATCAAGTCGACAATGTAGGCGATCAATTCGTCAGACAATCGAATGGTTCGGATGAATTCGCGAATTCGGCCCAGCAAATCGAGGTCGGCGACCGGCGCAATAGCGAAATCTTCGAGCTTGGGCATCGACGTTTGATGGCCATGGCGCGAGACGATTTGCAATTCGTCGTCGCGCGAAGGGTAATCCAACACATGCTTGAATAGAAATCGATCGAGTTGGGCTTCAGGCAGTGGATAGGTGCCTTGTTGCTCGATCGGATTCTGTGTCGCGATAACCATGAAGCCTGATCCGAGTTCGTAGTCGCGTCCGTCAATCGTCACCGCACGTTCCTGCATTGCCTGGAGCAAAGCGGCTTGGGTTTTGGGGGGTGTCCGATTGATTTCGTCGCCCAACAGCAGTTGCGTAAAAATCGCGCCCTTGGTGAGGACGAACTCATTGGTTTGAAAGTTGAACAAATTGGTGCCGAGGAGATCGCCGGGCATCAGGTCTGGCGTGAACTGAATACGCCCAAAATCAAGCGAAAGACTGGCCGCGAAACATCGCGCCAGAAGGGTCTTCGCGGTCCCAGGAACACCCTCGAGCAAGAGATGGCCCTGTGACAGAAGGGCGATGAGCAACAGGTCGAGGGCCATGTCCTGGCCCACCACGACCTGGCGGACCCCGCTTTTTAGCCTCTCGCTAACGGCTTCGATTTCGCTCAGGTCCATGCGTCATCTCCTGTCTCCAGCGAAACGCGCGGGCGGCGACGCCAACAATTTCGCGATCAATCAGTTTCTTCTTCCGCCCCAGCGCACGTGCCTCCCGTTGGAGAAACGCCAAGCTGTCGGTGACATTTCGGGCCTTGCCAACACGGTCGAGCCACGCCGTTTTCTGATCATCGGGCAGCCGATGGGGCACGTGAAATATCTGCGCGACCTCGCGCGTCACCTGCGACAGGAAGCGTCTTAAGATTTCCGCCCGACTGCCGCTGAAAGTAAGAAGAACGGATATGTTGTCGACCAGTACGAATTTTCCCGCGCGTTGGCCTGTCGGCGGGGCGATCGGCGAGCCAAAACGGCCGGTGACCGCCCACACCAGAATCGCAACCGATGCCACGAACAAAATGGTCGCGACCACGAAGGGACGTTGAAACAACGCGCGTAGCAGATTGGGCTCAACACGAAACCCATGCAGCGTTTCGTCGACGACGATGGCGCCGCCCGGCCGAACCAGTCGTTTGACAATCGTGAGCGCGAGGCTGGCATTATCGCCTCTCGAAATCCCATGGTTCGACAGAAGATCCGGATCACTGAGTACCCAAATCGTCGACTTCCCACGGATCCCGCCGCCGACCAGGATGCCGTTCTTGGTTCTGATGATCGGGTCGAGCTCTCCGTGTTGAAGCAATTGTGGATTGGCAATGTCCGGCACGCCCCCATCTGGCGAGATTTCAACGCCACCCAAACGTCGTGGTCGTACCAGTGCCAGCCTTTTATTTATTCGTTCCAGGATTGTGTTGAGGCCGTCAGCGTCCCTCAGTTCGGCCTGCGCGATCCAATCAGGTTTTTGACGATCGGGAATGCCCGCCCATTTCGGCAATACCAAAAGAATGTTCCTTGCCTGCAGCATGTAATCTATCTCGCCCGATGCAAGCGCGCGGGCCGGCGGCTCGGCCACCACGAGAAGGTCGTTCGGCCCGGCTTTTTCCGGCGATCGGCTGCGGCTCACCAGCACCGGCAGGCCGGATGTCCGCAGCAGCTCGACAAATGCAAAATGACCTATCGCCGAGGTCGAGTAACTGTTGGCGCCCGACCGTTGGCCGGTTGCCGCCGGATCGGTAAACGCGTCGATCGCGACGGTGCCGGTGAACGCGACCAAACCGATGCCCAAGAGCAGCGCCAACGTTCTGGTCGAAAAGATAGCGTGTGGCGCGCGCGTCACTGAGCAGCCCCGGTTGTGCCGGCGACGTCGTGGTAGTTGCCGACGCTAAGGCGATAATCGGCTTCTCCGAGCCCGCGACCGCCGAAGCGGCTCAATTGCACCATCGATACGAGCGCTGATAGACCGCGCTGGGATTGCGTCTCAAGCGAAAGTTGGCGAACCACTTCCAAACTCGTAAGGGAGCGGCTGAGCCCGCCGAAACGCGCCTTGAGCTGCTCGAGTGCGATCAGCAGAACGAGATGCACGGCCTCGTCATACCTGCCCGTACGGGCAAGCGCCTCGGCCGCGGCGAGAGGATCCGGCGGCAGTTGCGGGCCGACGTTGGCACCCGCCGCAAGGGGCTCGAGACTCTCAGTATCGGTCGCACCGGTCGATGTCCTGCCGCCAAACGGTATTGCGCGCCGCAGTGAACGCAGTGCGTGAAAGGCGACAACGATCGCCAGGGCGCCGACCAATACCCAAAGGAGGGCTGTCAGCACTGGGCCGGGGTCGCCGATTTCGGGGAGCTCGAGTTGGCCGCGCCGGGCTGTGGTGGCGTCGCCATCGCGGCGATCGTTCGATGACCGTTCGTTACGCTGCGCATCGGATCTCCCAGAACCATCGCTGCCGCCCTCCACAGCTCCGCTGGGAGAGCGAGCGCGCGCCGGTGCGATCGACAAATCGCGTTGGATATCGTTCTTAATGATGATCTGTTCGACGGTGTTTCGAGCCGCGTCGTCGGCGAGCGCGGGTCCAGCAGCGAAGATAAGGGTAAAGATTGCCAGCGCGCTCAACATGGGCACGTGCCGTAATCGGGCTCGAACGCCCACCATCAGATTGCGGTTCGTTAATGTCATGCGCGCGTCTCAACCTAAGAATCGTACGTCGGAAACTTACAGGCGCGGCTCCGAAAAATTCACGCAATGGATTATACGGATCAGGTTTTCCAGCTCCAAAGCCGGTTCCGCATCGCCAAGTATGGCGTGCTACCATGGGCGCGAGAGTATTCAACGAACCGTCAATTTTTTTGGCGATGACTGAACCGATAGCTCCCGAGTTTCGAGTTGGGCAGGTACTGAGCCGAAGTTTCGGGATTTTCGGCCGGAACCTGGCATCGTTCAGCTTGGTTGCGCTGCTCCTCATGGCACCGTCGTTGGTGTTGAACCTCGCGGGGCAGTCCTGGGCCGAGGAACGTAGCCAGCAGGCCGTATTTGAACTCACTGGTGGGTTCATTGCTTTCGCCGTGCTCGGTGTTGTCGTCTACCTCCTGGGTTGGCTCCTTATTACAGCAGCGCTGGTTTACGGCACATTTCAGGAACTCAGGGGCCGGCACGCGTCGATGATCGCCGGTCTAAGCCACGGCCTTGCACTGATGCTGCCCGTGATCGGTGTCGCCATAGTTCAGGGGCTGTCGATCATGCTGGGGTGGCTCTTGTTTTTGATTCCGGGAATTATCGTCGCGATGGTGCTTTGGGTCGCGATCCCGGTGGCCGTGGTCGAGCGAGCTGGCGTGATCGGCAGTATCAAACGCAGTTCGTTTCTTACCAAGGGCCACCGTTGGAAATTGTTTGGCATTAGCGCGCTAATCATTATCGGTCAATCTATCGTAACCACGATTTTTCAAACGATTATCGGCGCCGACCTGATTAGTTCGTGGCTCGCGAACTGGGTGATTGGTGCCGCGACCGCCGCTATCTGGGCGGTCATTGGTTCGGTGGTGTATCACGATCTACGTGCGGTAAAGGAAGGGGTCAACGCGAGCGAAATCGCCAAAGTGTTCGACTAGGGGAAGGAACCCCAGCGATGCCGCAGGCGTCGCGTGCCGGACCGATGAACTCGGGAGGACGTCGTCTCCCAAACGCTAGATTGTGTTTGACCAGTCTGGTGCGCCTACGCAATCAGTGTAAGATAGGCGTCATAAGAAAGCTGCGGACGCGGACGATCGACAGCTTCAATGATGTCGCAAAAGACACGCATGTGATCGAGATCACTGCCGCAGCAGGCGTGCACGGGACTATTCCGCGCGCGTAAGTTAGTTGTGACAGCAGCAGTGTCGGATCATGGCAAACGAAACAACCTACGACGTTTATACCTTGGCCAAGGGGCGATGGATTCTCGATACCCGTTTCAAAAAGCACCAGCGCGAACGAGCCATCGATGAAGGTAAGCAACTCGAGAAACAGCCTGGGATTGAAAGCGTAAAAGTCGTTCGTGAAATTTACGACCAGAGCGATTCTCTGATCAGCGAAAAAATTGTCTACAAGACTCAGGGTGAGGGGATCGGAAGTAGCGGTGCCGGCGGTGCCGGCGGCGGCGGTATGTCCGATGGCCCGAGCTGGTTCGACGAGGACGACGGCGGCGGTGAAGACGATGCCCCCAGCGGTGGCATGTTCTCGAGGAAGAAAAAAGCCGCCAAGACGGGCAATGGTGCCGCCCAGGGTGTTGGTAAGGGCGCCAGCGCGGGCGTTCTTAAGCGTCCCGAGGTCGTTCTTGTCTATAAAATGATCATGATTGGGATGGTGAGCTTCGCGTTTGCCGCGTTTACCACCTTTATTTACGCGACCAGTTTCTCCTAAGAAGTCTCCACCACAGGTTGTGCGCGCGGGCTTCCTGCTCACGTGAGCGTAGTTTCCTTGGTTGGGAAGCCACGCCCAGGAAATATTTTCCTGATTGTGATCATAGTCACAGAGTTTTCGCTCTAGACTCTGTATCACTGAGGGTATGACGAAGACTCGCCTATCGCCGCTAATCGATGCCTCGGCCGATCGCTGGCGCGCAGAACAGTTGCATTGCCCGAGTTGCGACGAGCTTCAGGAGTTCGACTGGGTGGAAATCGAAGGATTGCGGATGATCAGCGATATTTGGGCTGAGCAGTCCACCTGCGGCGAGTGCGGATATCAGATGGTCTGGCGGGTTCGCGAAAAAGCCGACCGGAGCGGCGTCGAAAGCCAGCTCGTCTATCCCCGTCAACCCCGCTTGCACTAACCGCCCACCAGGCAGGCCAGACGTCGATTAGAGGTCGATCAAGGGCCACGACAGCGGCCGTTATGCCGGCTCGGACTAATCGAGCGACGAAATTGACTGGACCAGGTGGGCTACCGAGCGCGCCTGCATCTTCTCCATCAGCTTGGATCGGTACGCTTCGACAGTTTTGGTGCTGATCTGCATATCTTGGGCAATCTGTTTATTCTGCTTGCCTTCGATGATGTGATCGAGAACTTCGCGCTCGCGGACGGTCAATCTATCAAGACGAGAACGGATCTCGGCCCGCTGATTCTCAACATTGCGAATGCTCGAATGGTCTTGCACGCATTGCTGGATACAATCCAGCAACTCCTGGTCGTTGAAGGGTTTTTCGAAGAAATCATAGGCGCCGTATTTCATCGCTTCGACGGCGACGCGAACATCGCCGAATGCGGTGATCATAATCACGGGAAATCTTGGTGCCGCGTTCGCGTAGCGTACGCAAAACCTCGAGCCCGCCTATTTTGGGTAAGCGCATGTCCAGCACGACACAACCCAGCGCGAGGTCGTCAAATTGATCTAGAAATTCGTCAGGGTTGGCATAAGGGGCGACTTTGAGCCCGATCGATTCGAGCAGGTACCTAAGCGATCCGCGCCCCGCATCGTCGTCATCGACGATGTAGACGACAGCCTGTGCAACGGCCTCCATATCTCTCTCCAACGAGCGTCAACCAGCTCTTCTGACAACCAAACAGCCCAATTCTTGCCGATCACGGCCCACTCAGGCCTGTGCAATCGGCAGCACGTTTCTTCTGCGACTCTTAGTCGGTATTCGAAGATCGCTCGGTTTGGATGCTCGTGGCTGCGACACTGATCAGCAAGAACACGTCTACCGGGTGACCTAGCTCCCTGTATTTTATTGATTTTGTTAGGACGCGGTTAGATCCAATCGTTAGCGTTCCCTAGTTTGCGGTTAGCTTGGTTAATAAATTCTTACCTATGAACACGCGGTGCCCCAGGATAAATCCATAAAAACGAGTTCAGAACCTGAAAAAACATGCAGGGTGCTAGCGCAACGGCTGCGCGCGTGCTGCCGGCCTTTGAGGGTGCCCTCGTCATTTGATCCCCTCGAGCCGCACCAGGCACGCATCATAAGTGTCGAGTTCCACCGGCGTGCCGAGTCCCTCTGACTCCGACCATTCGCTGAATTTTGTGGTTTCAACACCATTTTCGACCACCAATTCGCACTCTGCATCGCGGATGCGAACGACGAATTCGCCCCGCCATGCGTACACGGTCGCGCCGTGGTTGCAGCAACTGCCGCGCCACTGCGACCCGATCCGCTTGCGCTCAGGGTCCAACGACGGCGATGTAATTTTCCGAAGCTCCTCGTTGGCTATATACCGCTTCGAGAGGGGGTCGAATAGCCAGTAGAGGTGTGGAACATTCGGTGCTGCGGGAAGATACTCGGTAATCGCGAAATCGATGTAACCGTCGAAGTTGATGTCTTGGAACCAAATGCCATAAGCGAAGTCATCCTCGATCACCAGGTTAACTTCATCGAGGTCAACGATTTTGGTGGCGGGGTTCGCGTTCGGATTATCAACCGTTATGGTCGCTGGCCCGACACCTTCGGGTGTCCCGGTTTTAACCGTGATGGTGAACAATTTGACACGGGTGCGATAGCGCAGGCGACCGCGGCAGCGACCGCTGATCTATCAACAACACAGCTGCCCAGCTCCTCCGATAGGGTCGCGGCAGCAAACCCAACGAGGTTCACCGCACCAGCAGCGGCAGCAAGGAATTTCCATGGCAGCACGTATTGGGCGAGTGACAAGGCGGCCCTACCAGGCGGCGACACGCGAGACGTCGTCCAATAATATGTCGGCCAGCATCTCAGTCCTACCGACCTGACGATTGGCTCTAATCAATCCATTCGCATCGAGCACCAGTGTGAGCGGAGTATCGGGATTGGCGCGCCACCAATCGCCAACGCCATACGCATCACGTGTACGTCCGTCGTCGTCGCTCAGCAAGTCGAACGGGAGATGGAGGCGTTCTTGGAAACGTCGATTTGCAACCGGTGGGTCACCGCTAATACCAACGATCGCAGTGTTGCGCATCGTGAAATCCGCATAACGATCGCGCAGCAACCGCGCGACAATCTCTGCGACGCCATCACCCGTCGTTCGCTGCCACCACATCACCACGATGTGGCCTCGTAACTGCTCCAGGCCGGTCGCGACGCCAAACTGATTACGCAAGCTGATCGGCGGTGCCGGCGCATTCAACCTCAGCATTGTTGCAGGCGAGATGTTGGCTGGGTTTCGCTGCTGTTAAATTTTCTCACAGCATGGTCGCACATTTGGCAAGCGCGTCCTCAACGGCCCGATCGTAGGCGGCATCCTCGGTGTCGCCGGATAGCGCGCTGGCATCGTTTGCGCCGAGCGAAAAAGCGACCCCGCCGGCGCTACCTTGGATAGAGGACCCGGCGCCGGCGTGCCCGATTCGCGCGAGGCCGAACTGGGCTTTGGTGACGTGCTGGTCCGGCAGCATCAATTTGCACAAAACAACCACCTCATCGCCATCGCGCTGCCGGTCGGTGATCTCGTATCGCCACTTGTCGCCGAAGCGCTCGTTGAGTTCTTGCACCATCGAGCGAGCGGCCGCGGCCTGATTCGCCGCTTGTGATTCGAAACCCGAACTCGCGAGGGACGGGGCGCGGAGTTCAGAGCGCGCCTGCGCTGGACCGGAACCTCCCGCAGCGCCCGAATACATTCCGTCGAGTTCTTGCCAATTTTTTTCGAGCATGTCGTCGAATGCAGACGACATCGAGGAACCTCGCTCAGAAGCCATACTTAATTCCTTTGTACAAAGACGTTAGGCGTCCACGGTTGGTTTGTTCCACCAGCGCTGAAAGTCATCTTGCACCTTCTGCGCATAGCCGCCCGCGCTGGTTACTGAGCTGATGTAATCGGCCACCTCGCGCACCGATACGACATCGCCATATTTCGCTTCGATATCAAACAGGTTGGCTTCATGCGGACCTTGTGCGCGATCGCCCGTTGCCTCGGCCACGACGATGGTGTGGAAACCGCACGAGATAGAATCGATCGCTGAAGCACGCACGCAGCCGCTGGTGGTGCAACCGACCATGACGACGGTATCGATGCCGCGCGCATTGAGGTAACCCTCAAGGTCGGTTTTGAAGAACGAACTGGCGAACTTCTTCTCCACGACATACTCGCCGTTGGTCGGCCGGATGCGATCGTCGATCTCAACCATGCGGGTTCCCTTTAGCAGGATTTCCAGCGACGGGACCTTCTTGATCCACATGCCGGCGTCGCGGTAATGGCTCTCGTAGGCAATCGTTGTGAAAATGACGGGCAAGCCGGCACCGCGAAAAACGGTCAACAGCTCCTGGGTACTGGCAATTTCCTTTGAAAAATCGCCGCCCAGCGGCGTCGTCGGATCCGTAAAGCCATTAATGAAGTCGACCACCAGCAGCGCGGGATTGGTGCCGTAACCGCAACTGACGGCGAAGCCCTTGCGCTTGTAGTCGTCGTGTGTCTCTTGTCGCCAGTCGGCCATCTCCTACCTCCCACAATGCGCAAACCGCAACCGGTGAGCGCAATCATAGCAACCTTCGTCGAACGCCATAATAGCAAAGCTGACAAGCTATGTAGCGGAGCTCCTGACGAGGCCAAGCCGCTTGATTCGCCGCCACCACGCCGGTATCACACTGAACAAAGCTCGATTTGTCGGGTCGGCGACCAACAAGTTTCATGGGAGGGTATGATGAGAGATCAATTCGCAGTTCGACGTGCCACTGGCGCCCGCACCGGCATCGTTCGAGCACAGCGGGGGGACCACTACCAGCCTCGGCCGGCGTTTTCGGGCACCGCTCGCAGACCCAGCGGCGGTCCGTCGCGCGGCGCTCGCACTTCCGGCAGCGGTCGTAAGGAAATACTTTGCGCGTTCGGCATCGACGTCGATGCGGTTGCCGGCTGGCTCGGTTCTTACGGCGGCCAGGACTCACCGTGCGATATTTCGCGCGGCCTGTTTTCGGGTGAGGTCGGAACCCCCCGGTTGGTGAAGCTGTTCGATCGGTTTGGCATCAACACCTCATGGTTCATTCCGGGCCATTCGATAGAAACCTTCCCCGAGCAGTGCAAGCTGGTGTTCGATGCGGGCCACGAGATCGGTCTGCACGGCTATTCGCACGAAAACCCGATTTCGATGACCCGCCAGCAGGAAGAGGATGTGCTCGATAAGTGCATCGACCTGATCGGCACGCTGACCGGCCATACGGCAAAGGGCTATGTCGCGCCCTGGTGGGAGTTCAGCCCGGTAACCAACGAACTCTTGATCAAGAAGGGTATCAACTACGACCACAGCTTGATGAACCACGATTTCATCCCGTTCTATGTCCGCGTCGGTGATAGCTGGACCCCGATCGACTATTCCAAACAGGCGCACGAGTGGATGAAGCCGCTGGTTCGCGGCGTGGAAACCGATCTCGTCGATATCCCAGCCAGTTGGTACACCGATGATCTGCCGCCAATGATGTTCATTAAGTCGGCGCCCAACAGCTATGGTTTCGCCAATCCCAGAGATATCGAAGATTTGTGGCGCGATCAGTTCGACTGGGTTTATCGAGAATACGAGTATGCCGTTTTCACGATGACCATCCATCCCGACGTATCAGGACGACCGCAGGTGCTGCTCATGCTTGAGCGGCTGTTCGATCATATCTCGAGCCACACCGGCGTTCGCTTCTGCACGTTTAACGAGATCGCCAACGATTTTCGCGCCCGCCACCCCCGCAACACCGGTGAAGCTGCGGCCGCCGAGTAGGCCAAGCGGCAGACCCGCGCAAACCAGGATTATCGAGGATGTGCAGCCTCTGCGGCGTGTTGGGCGGGCGCGGTCATTGGACCGATACGTCAAGTAATCCCGACACGTTCCGGGCCGCCGCCCCGACCACGATCGCGGGTGAACAGCAGGCCCGCACCACACTTGTTAACAAAGTGCTCAAGCATTACGGCCTGGCGCTGTCGGATTGGGCGCCGGGTTCCTTCATGCTGCGAAGCCACACCGGCCAGACCGCGCTGGTTAACAACTTGACCGAGGTTTGGGCGGCCGCCGAATTGATGTCCAAGAAAGAATGCGATCCGCTCGATGCCGAGCTCCTCGATGGCTTAGAGCGCGCCGCCGCGCAAGTGATCTGATGGCTGGATACCACGCCCTCCTTCCCGTCAATGTCGTCACCGGATTCCTCGGCAGCGGAAAGACGACGTTGCTGCGTCGCCTGCTGGCCTCACCGCACCTGAAAAATGTGGCGGTCATGGTCAACGAGTTCGGCGAAGTCGGGCTAGATCATCACCTGTTGAGTTCCGTGACGGAAGGAATCCTATTGCTTGAAAACGGTTGCGTCTGCTGTGCAATTCGCGGTGACCTGCAAGCGGCGCTACACAATCTGTTTGACCAACGCGAGCGCGGCGATATGCCGCCCTTTGATCGCGTCGTGATTGAGACCTCGGGTCTCGCTGATCCCGTTCCGATCGCCTACACCGTCTTGATCGAACCGGTCTTGCAGCACCACTTCAGATTGGGCAATGTCATCACGGTCGTCGACGCCGTTAACGGGTTGAGCCAGCTCGACACATTTCCCGAATCGGTGAAGCAGGCGGCGGTTGCCGATCGAATAGTTATTACCAAAACCGATCTTTGCGACGATACCGATGTCGCCGTTTTAAAGCGCCGCCTCACCGAACTTAATCGCGGGTCGCCGATTTATCATGCCGCCGACAACACAGCCGCGGAATTGTTGTTAATCGAAGATGCGTTCGATAACGAGGCAAAAGCCGACGAGGTCGCGCGTTGGCTCCCCGGCACCGAACCGGATGACGATCCCACGCATCATGATCACACCCACGGTGTCTCGTCGTTTTGCCTGCTGTTTGACCGGCCGCTGGATTGGACCGCGTTTGGCATTTGGATGACGATGCTGCTCAATCGCCACGGTGAGCGGGTATTGCGGGTTAAGGGTATGCTCAGCGTCATTGGCATGGACGCGCCGGTTGTCATCAACGGTGTCCAGCACGTGGTTCATCCTCCAACCCACTTGGAGCGCTGGCCGGATGCCGACCGGCGGTCTCGGATCGTGTTTGTGGTTCGCGATATTTCTCGTGCTGAGATTGAAAGTTCGCTCGCGGTCTTTAATCGGCTTGCCAATCCGCGATTTGAAGAAACGACGACCGACCCTCCCGCGCACGCGGCGGCTTAAGGCCTAAGCATGGCAGCGTCGGCGTTACCCGATCTGTTCACGGCTCGGATGCACCTGCGCCAACGGACCGAAGCGGATCTTTCGGCGCTGGTTGACATGGAGGATGATCCTCAGGTGGTCCGCTTCCTGAGCGACGGGAGAGCGCGTAGTGACGAGCAAAAACGCGAGGAACTGCGAGACAGAATCCACCACGACCACGGTGAGGGATTCGGTTATTGGAGTGCGTTCGTTGCGACGGAACCTGACGGCTTTCTTGGTTGGGTGTGTCTGCGCCCGCTGCTGTTTTCCTATCATTTGCGGCCCGCTGCTTCCGTTGGTTGTCGATACCGGCGAAATCGAAGGCCATCAATGGGGTTAAAGTCAGGGCTGTAGGGCGGCAGGAAGCGCAACTCTGCCGCGGCGGCTTATGGCCGTGCGCACGCGATGGGTTTGTGGGCGGGTAAGTTATCCATCGCCGATATCGCCTCGGGACCAAGCATAAGCGCGGGGCACCGTGCACCATGGGCGCGGTCATGCCTTCAAGGCGACCGAAGGAAGTGTCCAGCGGTGCTTGGCAGGCCTGCCCTTCGACTCGTCAATGAACACCATCGGGCTTCAGATCGGGTGGGCGTCGAACCAGGCCTGCCGGCGGCGCAGGAGCAAAAACGCGAGGAACTGCGAGACAGAATCCACCACGACCACGGTGAGGGATTCGGTTATTGGAGTGCGTTCGTTGCGACGGAACCTGACGGCTTTCTTGGTTGGGTGTGTCTGCGCCCGCTGCTAGGTTATCCGGAAATCGAAATTGGCTATTGCTTTGCGCCGGCTGCGCGCGGGCATGGTTATGCGACCGAAGCAGCGCAGGCCTGCCTCGACTATGCGTTCGAGACGATGGGGTTGGATGAAGTGGTCGCGGTCATCGATCCTGCGAACCAGCCCTCACAACGGGTGATTGCCAAACTTGGCTTCGCGCGGCATGGCGAGCGCGTCGCTTATGAACGTCAGCTCGGATTTTATCGACTGAAGCGTCCGCCAACTTAGTCGGCGAGCTCAATTTGTCGGCTATGTTGAGCTGCGCGGAGGCTGGCTGCGATATTGCCATCCGTGGCGAAACGCGCGCACCACGTGATGGAGCAGATAAAACAGGACCGCGAGAATCACCAGCAGGATGATCGAGAGCAGGCGGTCGCCGAAGAACGAGTCGATGATCGCGCCCCCCTGGATCAGATGTTCGCTCAGCATCACGATCGCTTGAAGCGTTGCACCGGCAAACAAAATCACGGCGATCAGGATTGCGACCTGGAGGGTCTCGAAAACCAGTGTTTCGGCGTCGAGTTCACCGGCTGACCGCCATACGTTGCGCCGGAAGGTCTGCCAATGAGCCATCGCATAGCCGAATACACCAACCAGCGAGGCAAACCAGAAGATCACGTTGTCGCTGCGGATATGGCGCAGGCCCTGCGAGACGTATTCCTCAACTGGCTGATAAAAGTATAGGAAAATCAACAAGATGACGAGTCCGACGAGGATGATCCAAGGGCGCGGCCGCTGCCAATTTACGGGTTCTTTAGCCATCGGTTGATGCCATTATAGAGGGGTTGAATGGGGTCGGATCGTATACGAAAGGGGGGTCGATTTAAAACCCCTCCCGAGAAGCGATAATGCCCGACTAATTCTATTAGGGAAGACGGACGCAATCGCGTTAGAAACGGCCCCTGCTAAACCCTTGTAGGGGTTGACCGCTGGGTGCCACGAGAGAATTATTGGGGCGCCGTTCGGCGCTGTCGCAACTGGCCCGACGAGGCCTGCGAGAGCGGCGAAGCCCCCACACAGGTTGTTTGATAGTTCGGGGTAGTAAGGAGGAAGTATGGCGAGTCGTCTAGGGATTGATGTGGGAGGGACCTTCACCGATCTCTTGTTGTTTGATGAGACGTCGCGGCAGGTCCAGCTGCTCAAAACGCCGTCGACGCCGGAAGACCAGTCGATCGCGATCCTGACCGGGGTCCAAAAGATCGTCGCCCAATCGGGCATCTCGGCGAGCGATATTCAGGTACTTCTGCACGGCACCACGGTTTCGACAAACATCGTGCTTGAGGAGAAGGGGGCCAAGGTCGGCCTGCTGGTGACCGAGAACTTTGAGCAGATCCTGCATATGGCGCGCTCGCAGACGCCGGGTCCACTCGCCGGGTGGATCATTATGCAAAAGCCCGATCCGCTCGCAGATCTCGAACTAACACGCGGTATCGCCGAACGTATCAACGCGCACGGTGATATCATCACGCCCCTGGATGAGGCTTCGGCACGCGACGCGATTCGCGAACTCGTCGAACTTGGCGTCGAATCGATTACCATTTCGCTGCTCCATTCCTACGCCAATCCGGCCCACGAAAAACGCCTCAAGGCATTGGTCGATGAGATCGGCCCCGACGTGCCGGTTTCGGTATCTTCGGAAATTCTGCCGGAGTTCCGCGAATATGAGCGCACGCTGGTAACCGTCATGAACGCCTATGTTGGGCCCAGCATGCGGCGCTACCTAAAGAATTTGGAAGACAAACTGCAGAGCGTTCAGTTTTCGCCGCACGTCCATATTGTTCGCTCGGATGGCGGTTTGATGAGCGTGGCGCGGGCCTCCGAATCGCCGGTGCATACCATGATGTCGGGCCCCGCCGGTGGCGTCTCGGGCGCGGCGTTCCTTGCCAATTTAGCCGGGCACCCCAATGCGATCGGCTTTGACATGGGTGGCACGTCGACTGACGTTTCGGTAATCCAGGACGGGACCCCCAATATCTCGCGCCAAACCACCCTGGGCTACTATCCGATCAAAGTGCCCTCCGTCGATGTGCATAGTGTCGGCGCCGGTGGCGGGTCCATTGCCCACGTTCCTATGACCAGGGCACTGCGGGTGGGTCCAGAAAGCGCTGGAGCCGTGCCGGGTCCGGCCAGTTATGGGCGCGGTGGCGACAAACCGACGGTTACAGATGCCAACGTCGTGCTTGGCCGCCTGCTGCCGAACCTGTTGGGCGGGGAGATGATGCTCGACGTCAACGCAGCTGAAACTGCGGTTTCGCGCGTTGCAGGCGCGCTGGGATTGGATGTCAATCAAGCCGCGCAGGGCATTCTCGATATCGTTAACGAAAACATGTTCGGCGCCCTGCGCCTGGTTACTGTTCAGAAGGGACTCGATCCGCGCGATTTCGCATTGGTGGCGTTCGGTGGCGCTGGCCCGTTACACGGTAACGCCATTGCCATGCTTGCCGGTTGTTATCCGGTCATCGTGCCGCCGACACCTGGAGTATTGTCGGCGCTCGGATTCCTATATTCGGACGTTAAGAACGAATTTGCCCAAACTTTCATCCGCAATATCGAAGATGCGCAATCGGGCGAAGTCAGCGAGATCCTCTCGCGCCTCGGGCGTGACGCCAAAGTTTGGCTGCGCGAAGAAGGTATTGACGAAGCACGCCAAGAATTGCACTTCGAAGCGGACGTACGATACTTTCGTCAGGGTTATGAGTTTTCAATTGAGGTAAACCCTGAGTCCATGAGCAATGGCGGTTTGCAGGACCTGGCCGGTCGGTTTGGCATCGCTCACGAGCGGATTTATGGATTCAAACTCGAAGCTCCGGTGGAATTGGTTAATCTACGCTCGGTGGGGACCGGACGCGTGATCAAGGTTGAATTTCCCAAGTTTGACAAAGAGGGCAGCGATGCCAGCAAAGCGATCGTCGGTCAGCATCGCACCTCTTTCGATAGTAATTTCGTGGCCGCAAACGTCTATGATCGGGCACAGCTGAAGGCGGGTAACCAAGTCCCCGGTCCCGCTATTGTTACGCAGAAAGATTCGACGACGGTGGTGCACCCCGGCCACGTCGGCGAAGTTGATGAGTATCTTAATATTCTGATCAATCCCGTAGGCGGGCGCGTTTAGGAGGTTTCTCGTGGTCGATATGAATCCATACGGCAAGTCGGTATCGCTCGACGATCTGCTCAAGGCAAACAAAGAGCAGTTCGACAAAATCTTTGCCAGCCAAATGGGCGATGTGGGGTTGGTGAACACGACCCATCGGCCACCAACCCACGAGGATCTCGAATCGGCCAGTCTTCGGGCCCACGCTGATGCCAGCGTGGGTGACGTTTCGGGAATGCTTGATGCACGTTTCGGGTCGGCCTGGTCATCCGAAGTCGTCGAACATAAAAATGAGCGCGGTGTGGTTACGGTATTGGTCAAACTCACCGTCGACGGATCGTCGAAAATGCAATTCGGCTCGGCCCGTGCCAATGGTGATGAAGGCCGCGCCCTGCAACGTGCGACCGATGATGCACTGGCCAAATGCGCGGCCCAATTCGGCCAAGGCAGCAATGGCGGCAATGGGAGTCACGGCGGCGCCACGATCGAAGCGCGCTCAGCGCCGAGCCCGCAGTCGCGGCCGCAGTATGGTGAAGCATCGCAGCCAGCGCCGGGTCAACAACGCGCACCATCACAGAAGCTCGATACGATCTCATTGGACATCATCGAAAACGCGCTGCGGAACGCGCGCTACGAGATGGATGCCGTGCTATTCCGCTCGGCCATGTCGCCGGTGATTCGCGAGCAGCACGATGAGTTCCCGATGATTACAGACGCCAAGGGCCGAATGATTGTTGGTCAGTTCGGGTCTTATGTCGTGGAGATGCTAAAGGAGCAGAACATGACCGTCGCCCCGGGCGACGTCATCCTCAACAACGATCCTTATCTATGTGGTGGCTCGATAAGTCACATCAATGATTGGCTTGTTCTGGTTCCGATCTTCTTCGAGGACGAACTCGTCGGCTTTAGCTCGATGTTCGGTCACATGATGGATTGCGGTGGTTCGGTACCGTGCAGCATGCCGACATCGGCGACATCGATCTTCGCCGAAGGTCTCCGCATTCCACCGGTCAAGATTTACGAGAACGGCGAAATCAACCAAGCCGCGCTCAGCATAATAATGAACAACACGCGCACGCCGGAAATGAACTATAGCGACCTGATGGCCATCGTCGCCGGTTGTCGGACGGGCGAAAAACGCGTCATAGAGATTTGTAACCGCTTTGGTAAAGATACCTACAAACAAGCCTGCGACGCCTTGCTCGAACGCACCAATCGCGCCATGCGCAAACTGATTGTTCAAAACCTGCCGGAGGAGCCCCAGACGTTCGAGGATTACATCGACGACGATGGCTGCGGCAATGGTCCGTTCAGGCTGAGAATGACGTTGTGGCGGGAAGGCGAGCACGCTTACTTCGATTGGACAGGAACCTCACCACAGGCTCCGGGGCCGGTGAACTTCTACCTCAATGAGGGCATGTTCAAGATGTTCATCGGGGTCTACCTGATCATGATTTACGATCCCCAAATCCTGTTTAACGATGGATTTTACGACCTCATCCACGTGACGTTTCCCGAAGGGTCGCTGCTGCATCCCAACTTCCCCGCGGCGCTCGGTAATCGAACCCACGCCCTGTCGCGGCAGTTTGACGTGCTGGGTGGTGCGCTCTCAAAGAACGCACCGGAAATGGCAACGGCAGCGGGCTACGGATCCAGCCCACATTTCCTCTACTCCGGTGAGGACAAGAACGGTCGTCCGTTCCAGCTCATGGAGATCTTGTTCGGAGGGATTCCGGGACGCCCGGTGGGCGATGGCATGGATGGCCATTCCTGGTGGCCGCTGTTTGAAAATATCCCGACCGAGTATCTCGAGGTTTACTACCCGATGATCATCGAGAACTATCAAACCATTCCCGATAGCGGCGGTCCCGGTAAGCACCGCGGTGGCAATGGCGTCGACAAAAGCTACCTGCTGCTCGAGGACGGCGAGATTTCGATCCAGGACGATCGTCAGGAGTCCCAACCGTGGGGTATCCTCGGTGGTAAGCCCGGACAATGCTCCGATAAATGGCTAATCAAAAAGGATGGCACCCGGGAACATCTGGGCGCCAAGATCGATAGCTTCAGGGTTCGGGCCGGCGAGCGGATCATTTTCCGTACCGCGGGCGGCGGCGGCTGGGGCGACCCCTTAGACCGCGAAGCCGGGCGGGTGCGCAACGATGTTGCCCGCAAGCTGATGTCGCATGAGGTTGCCCGCGAGCAGTATGGCGTCGTCCTTAATGGCGACGGCCATGAACTCGATATCCGCGCGACGCAGGATCTGCGCGAGAGCCTGAAACGAAGCAGACCGGCGTTGGTGCTGTACGATTTCGGTGAGCGTCGACCGGCGGGTAACGGCGTGAGCCAAGCCGGCTGATCCGGCGATTAGGGAGGCAGGCCGGAACCAGCGTTTTCGGTCCCGCTAAACGAAGGAAAAAAGAGGAGGGGGCCGCAACATGCTCGGAACCATCATTACAGCGGTCATTACCGCGATTGTCATCATCGCAATCGCCTACATCATCTCGATCTGGATCTACAAGCGATCGCCATCGAATATGGCATTCATCCGCACGGGTTTCCTTGGCACCAAAGTTTGCCTCGGGCGCGGCGCAGTCGTGCTGCCGGTCTTCCACGAAGTGTCGTGGGTATCGCTTGAAACGATCAAGCTGATCGTCGGACGAACCAACGATCAGGCCGTGCTAACCGCCGACAACATCCGGGTTGACATCACGGCTGAGCTTTACACCCACGTCGGACACACCGAGGCCGACATCCTCGTCGCCAGCCGCAGTTTGGGTGAAAAGACCTTCGATTCAGAAGGCGTGCGCAACCTGCTGGAAGCCAAGATCGTTAGTCAACTTAGGAGCGACGCGGCAACCAAGACCCTCAAAGAACTCCACGAAAATCGCGATACCTTCGCGCGCGATATCAAGAGCAAGGTGGTCGAGAGCTTCCAAGCCAATGGCTTGAATCTGGAGGAAGTGACCATCGTATCGCTGGAGCAGTCGGGCAAAGAATATTTCAAGACCGACAATGTGTTCGACGCCGAGGGTCTCAAAGTCATTACCGAGATCACATCGGGCGCCCGCCGAAAGGTGCACGAAACCGAGAAACGTACCGATGTCGCCATTCGCCAGAAAGATCTCGATACCCAGCTTGAAATGCTGGAAATCGAGAAAAATGAGGCGTTCGCGAGAGCCAATCAGGATCGCGAGGTCTCCAACGAGCAGGCACTACAACTCTCGGAAAAGCAGAAATACGTGCTCGATCAACGGCGCGCCGTTGAGGAACGCGAGATTGGCAACGATAAAGAGCTCGAGCGTATGCGCACCGAACGCGAGGTTGCGATCACCGAGGAAGCGCAAAAGCGCGAGACGACCGAAATTCGTAAAAGCCTGGCGATCGAACAGGAGCAGCGCGACCGCGAGATCGCACTAATCGCAAAGGCCAAGGAAGAAGAACTCGCCAATATCAAACGCAACCTCGAGTTGGAGAAAGCGGAAAAGGACCGCCAGATCGAATTGATCGCCAAATCGCGCGATGAGGAACTCACCCAGATTGAACGCAATCTGGCGCGCGAGCGCGCGGAGAAAGACCGCGAGATCGAACTCTCCATTAAGGAGCGCGAGCGCCAGCAAGCCGATATTTCTCGCAACACCGAAGTTTTGAAGACCGAGGAAGGCGCCCGCGACGAACGCCATAAGGCGGCCGAGGACGCGACCATCGCGGTGCGCCGGCGTAGCCTCGATACCAAACTTGCGGTGCTGCAGGTCGAGAAAGACGAAGAATACGCCAAGCTCCTGCAGGATCAGGAAATCTCCAACGAGCGGGCCCGCATCCTGAGCGAGAAGCAGCGCTTCATCATCGACAAGCGTTGGGAGGTCGAGCAGGAAGAGATCGTCAAAGAGCAAGCACTCGAGCAGGCCCGGATTCAAAAAGAGGCCGCGATCATCGAGGAAGCCAAAGTGCGCGAAGCCGCCGAAATTAGGCGGGCGTTAGCGCGCGAGCAGGAAGAGCGCGACCGTGATGTAGCCTTGCTGGCGAAAGCCGAGGAAGTCGACAGCGCAACCACACAACGTAATCGCAAGCGTGAATCCAACGACCGCGATCGTCAGGTGGCGATTATCGCCAAAGAGGAGGAAGTCCGCCGGGCTGAGGTTCGCCAGGGTCTGGCGATTGAGCTCGAAGAACGCGAGCGGGAAATCGCACTGATCAGCAAGGAATCGGAACGCGAACTCGCAGATATCCAGCGTTATCTCGCGCGGGAAAAAGAGGAACGCGATCGCGAGATCACCCTGGCCGAGAAGCTGCGTGAGTTGGAAACAGCGGAGATCAAACGGCTACAGACCACCGCCGAACGCGAACAGGCCGAGCACGGTGCAGAATCGGTTCGTGTCGTAGCGGATGCCGAGCGCGACAAGGAAATTCAGCGTATTGCCGCCGAGCGCGACGCAACCTCGCGTCGTATTGACGAGGAGAACAAGGCCGAAATCACCCGTATGCACATGTTGACCCAGTCCGAAGCACGCAAACTTTCTGCCGAGCAGGAGGCCGAGGCCACACTCACGCGCGCTAAGGCGACCAGCGAGGCCCAGAAAATCACCGCCGAGGGCATCGAGCGCGAAGCCGGCGCCACCGGGCGTGCCGAAATGGAAATCGAAATGTTGCGCACCCAAAATGTGCAGCGGCGTCTGGAAGCTGAAGCGGCCGGGATAGAATCCAAAGCCGACGCACTCAAACAATACGATGAATCGGCCGCATTCCTTGAGTTGGCTCAGCTTCATATTTCAGCCGAACGGGATATCCATATCGACCAGGCCAAGGCGATGGGCAGTGCCCTCAGCCAGGCCCAAATACGCATGTATGGCGGCGGCGGCAGTGGTGGCGACGGCACTGTCGATACCATTCGCGGCATGTTCACTTCTGGCTTTGCTCTTGGTGAGGTGTTGGAGGGCGTTGCGCAATCGCTGCCCGAAGGGATCCGGCGTCGGTTCTCCGACAACGGGATTCGCGGATTGTTTGGCAAACCCCACCAAGCCAACGAACTGCGGCAGCATATCGAGGCGTTGACGGGATTGGTTCGGGGCGCGATGCGCACCCGCAAAGACCGTCAGATCCCGTTTAACGACGCGATCAGCAAGCTCGAGGAGGCCGCCGGAGACGATGCCAGCGTGAGCAGCGCGGTATCATTGCTAAGGGATATGAACGAGAACGGTACGTTCGACGACGTGCAGTTTGAGCAAGTGTGGGCGTTGCTACAGGCGGCGACCAAGAACGGTGGTTAGCCCGTGTAATGCCCGAATACGACGTCGTCCTCGAACACGTTCATAAAACATTCGACGGCGACGTTCGCGCCGTCATCGACTTCAACGCCGAGATCGAGCATGGCGAGTTCGTCGCCATGCTTGGTCCGAGCGGTTGCGGCAAAACCACGACGCTGCGATTGATCGGCGGCCTCGAAGAAGTCACCGAGGGCAAGATCTACCTGGCCGGGCAGGACATTACCGATCTGCCGCCCTCGCACCGCAACACCTCGATGATGTTCCAGAGCTTTGCGCTCTTCCCCCATCGCACGGTGTTTCAGAACGTCGAATTCAGCCTCAAAATGAAGGGGCAGTCCAAGGACGAGCGGGCTCGCCAGGTTTGGCAGATGCTCGAACTCGTCAGCCTCGATCCGTTGGCGTCGCGTCACCCGCGTGACCTATCCGGCGGCCAACAGCAGCGGGTTGCGCTGGCGCGCGCCTTGATCAGCGAGCCCGTGTTGTTGCTGCTTGACGAGCCGCTCGGGTCGTTGGACTACAACCTACGAGCCACGATGATGGTCGAATTGAAGAAGCTTCAACGCGAGACGGGTATCACCTTCATCATGGTCACCCATTCGCAGCAAGAAGCGATGTCGATGGCCGACAAGGTAATCGTCATGAGCGATGCTCTTATTCAGCAAACCGGTACGTCGCGTGAAATCTACGAGTCACCGCGCACCAAGTTTGTTGCCGAGTTCATTGGCAACAACAACTTATTCACCGGGACGATCAAGTCGCGCAGCGGCTCCATCGTGTTCGTCGAGTCTGAGACAAACCTGTTCTATGTGCGCGTGCCCGACCATATCAGGCAAGTCAAAATCGGCGGCGAAGCCCATTTCTCCGTACGTGCTGATCTTGCGCATACCGGTAATCATCCCGATATGGCCAACAAAGTGACCGGGACCTATATAACGACCGAATTTATGGGCTCGCTCGAAACTGATGTCTTCGAATTGGTACCTGGCCTCTTCGTTCACGTCGAACAGCACCGAAGTGCGTCGGATCACACCTATGAGATGGGTGAGCGTGAAACCATCTGCTGGCCGGCCGACGCCGGTGTGCTGCTTGATCACGTTACCAGGTAGCTCTGGCGGGCTGTAAGCATCTGTTTTTGCGGAAAATATGTCGATCAGTTGCGCCGACTGACGACTATGTGAACCAACCTTTCCAGATGGTTATTTGAAGCGCCGGTCCACGCGCCTTATCTCGCTACCAACGGAAGCGATCCCGATCTCGGACGATTTGGGGAGTACGAGAATGACTTGGCAATTGGTACTTCTGGTTGGTGCGATCTTTGTGACCGGTGCGGTTTATGGCGTCGTCGTCAATAACTTGGCCGTGCGCTACCTAGCAATGCGCCGCGCGCGCGAACGGCAACAAACAGACCGTCGGCCGGTGAAGTGGAACTGGGTCGGTGGTCAGTCAAGCCTTCGTTTGCCCTCGCGGGCCGAGTGTTCCCAGGTTTCCAACCGCCGGGTCGATGACGGTCTGCGTTCGTTATGTTCTGAGCTTTATCAGAATTAGTGCCCCCTATCATAATTCTGCTGTACGTAGGATTGCTTAGCCTGTTTCCTCGGCAGGAGGGCGCGCGAAGGCGATGTTGGTGCATCGGCGAGCGTTCTCGACGCCCCGAGGGAGCAGGATAAGCGACCCTTTGGGCGGCGTTCAGATGCCCCCCGGACGTTGTCGCGCGGCGCTTGTGATGCGCCAGCATCACGGCGCACCACGGCTCCTAGAGCGTTTTCCTATCATTTGCGGTCATAGCCGGCAGCAGCGAAGTAATTTTCGCATTCCGTTGGTGTGAAGGTGTCGATGCCTTGGGCGATGGCGTCCCAGAGGTCATCGACGGTTCGGGCGGCGGTCTTTTTGAGGAAAGCCTTGAGCTTGGAGAAGGCCATTTCAATGGGGTTAAAGTCAGGGCTGTAGGGCGGCAGGAAGCGCAACTCTGCCGCGGCGACTTCGATGGCCGTGCGCACGGCGATGGGTTTGTGGGCGGGTAAGTTATCCATCACCACGATATCGCCGGGTTTGAGCGTCGGGACCAAGACCTGCTCCACATAAGCGAGGAAGGCGGCACCATGCATGGCACCGTCGAGCACCATGGGCGCGGTCATGCCTTCAAGGCGGAGCGCGCCAACGAAGGTCGTCGTCTTCCAGTGTCCATGAGGCACCGGTGCTTGGCAACGCTCGCCCCGTGGCGCCCGGCCGTAACGCCGGGCCATCTTGGTCGAAGCGCCGGTCTCGTCAATGAACACCAGCCGCTCGGGATTCAGATCGGGTTGGGCGTCGAACCAGGCCTGCCGGCGGCGCAGGACGTCAGCTCGCTGTTGCTCGCAGGCGTGCGCGGTTTTTTTTGAACGTCATGCCGTGCCGGTCGAGCAGCCGCCAGACCGTGCTTTGGGCCACCGTCAAGCCATGCCCCGCGTCCAGGTGTGCCGCGATCTCGCCCAAGGTGATGTCCGGCGTCTCGTCAACCAGCGCCAGGATTTCCTCGGCATGGGCCTCGATCCGGTGCGAGCGGTGGTCACCGCCTTGCGGCCTAGGCCCGACATCGCCCGTCCGCCGCCACCGATTCACCCATTTGATCGCCGTCGAGGCCGCAACCCCGAAGCGGCGCGCCGCCGAGCGCCGCGACAGGCCGCTGTCAACCGCCGATACAAGCCGTTCTCGAAGATCATTGGAAAGAGGTTTCGTCATGCAGGCTGGCCTCCTCCACCAGCCCACATCTTGAATCAGAAATTCGATCCCATGGGAATCCCAAAAAGAATCCGTCAGCTCAGAAAATGCTCTAGCCGGGAACATCTGAACGCCGTCCTACGTACAGCAGAATTATGATAGGGGGCACTACTGCCCCGTTCGCTTCTCAAGAAAGTCCTTTAGCACTACAGCGCCGTTACGCTCGGTATCCCGAGCCGCAAAAACGAAAGTTACGGGCCCGGCCGCGCAAAGCTCCATGAGCGCCGCTACAGCCTCCATATTTACGTTTAACTCCGCACGATAGCGTTTCTGAAACTCGGGCCAACGCTCGGGTCGATGGGCGTACCAGCGCCGCAGGTCGGGGCTTGGCGCTGCTTCCTTGATCCAATGATCGATTGCCGCGCGTTGCTTCGTAACGCCGCGCGGCCACAGGCGTTCAACAAGGATGCGAATGCCATCTGACGGCGATGCTTCGTCGTAGGCCCGCTTCAGAGCTATCTTCAACACCGATCGCGCCTCACGTGAATGTCATAGGGCAGACGTGGCGCGTGGTTGGCATGAGGCTCAGGTCCCAAAGATCAGTTCTTCCCGCTCGTAGAGCCGGGCGGCCACAAGAAACAACACGAGTGAGGCCGCCAGTGTCGCAAGCATCGCAATCGATATATGCGTAAGCGCTACCGGCTCACCTCGCACGAACTGGCCGATCAGCACGGTTTGACCGAACGTCGGAATGAGCATCATCCAGTTCTGCGCCTCAAACGATACGAATACCAGCAACAGGCCAGGCAGGCCCGGAATCAAGGGGAGCAGGCCGAGATAGGTAAGGGCTTGCTTGAAGCTTCGGGTGACGGTGGCAATGATCGTCTGAACTGCTACGGCAAAGAACACGAGCGGTATGCTGATCGCCAAAATGCCGACAAACGATGGAAGGTCGAGCTTGTCGGCGAAGCTCAATCTCTCCGAACCGACAGTTTCAAACATCACCTTGAATGCAACGAGTTGCACAATCACGGCCACCACGGTGAACACGACAGCGGCCAGCACCTTACCGCTCATTACCTCCCACCGCGCGACCGGATTGGCGAGCAGCGGCTCGAACGAGCCGCGTTCCCGCTCCCCCGACGTCGCGTCCAGGGTGAGATAAACGCCGCCGATGAAGACATTGAAGGGTGCGAGCATCGACAGGAACGTGTCAATCAGTGTCCCGCTCTCGGCGACGTTTGTCGGCTCGATCCTGATCGGATCAAGAGCGCCGGGCTCGATCTGGCGCTGTGACAAGCGTTCCAGAGCTATTTCGCGGCCGTACCCGCGCAATAGGTCGAGCAACTGGTTGACGACGACCAGGCTCGCAAGCCGTGACGAATCCATAACGACCTGAACGGTCGCCGGATCGCCGGCCGAAAAACGACGACCGAATTGACTGGGAATCCGAAGCACGGATGCGTGGCGACCGCGTTTTACGGCCTCGTTGGCCTCGCCGATGATGGGTTCGAGAACAACGCCGTTCGATTCGAGGTGGGAAATAAGTTGCGGTGCGTGCTCGGCGCCGGCCACCGCGACGAGAATCGTCGTTTCACGATCCAGGACCAGGAGATTTGCCATTAGCCCGATCAGCACGCCGAGTAGAATTGGCCCCAGGAGGGGATAGACCAAAGCCGCCGATAGGCTGCGCCCGTCGCGCAAATTGTCGACGAGTTCTTTGGCGAGGACGACGCGGATGCGGTCCATTGTTACGCTTGGCTCGACGTTTCAGATGTGAGCGCCACAAATATCTCTTCGAGGTCATCGATGTTGGTTTTGTTGCGCAGTTCCGCCGGCGTGCCATCGGCGACCACACGCCCGCCGCAAATGATGATCAGGCGGTCGGCGAGAGCCTCGACCTCTTGCATGATGTGGCTTGAGAAAAGCACGCACCTGCCCTGATCCCTCAGCGCATGAATTAGCTGGCGGACCATGCGGCTGCTGGCAACATCCAAGCCGTTGGTGGGCTCGTCCAGCAAAAGGTTGGGCGGGTCGTGAATCAACGCGCGAGCCAGCGCGACCTTCACCGTTTGACCTTTTGACAAACCCTTGCCCCTGGCGTCGATGAAAGACCCCATGCCCAGAGTTGTGATCAATCCGTCGAGGCGCTGCTCGAGATCCACGCCGCCGAGGCTGTGGAGATTGCCGAAATAGCGAACGTGCTCGCGAGCGGTGAGACGGGGATAGAGCCCGCGCGTATCGGGCAACACGCCGATGCGCATCTGGACGTCACGACTATTCTTAACGGTATCGAATCCGTCGACGCTGACACAACCGCGGCTCGGTTTCATCACCGTACACAGAGTGCGGAGCGTGGTCGTTTTGCCGGCACCGTTGGGCCCGATTAAGGCTGCAATCTCACCGTCGTCGATAGTGAAAGAGACGCCCGCCAGGGCATTGACCGGCCCGAACGATTTGTGGAGATCGTCGACGACGATCATCGCGTTCGCGTATTAGGGGCGCCCGTCACGGTCGGGCGCGATCGAGCATATTGGCCTAGATCACCAACGTTCACCGCCGCGCGTATTGGTCGTTGCCGAACAATACCGACCAGTTCTCATCGTTGAACTCGGGCGGTGTGTCCTCGGTCACCTTCATGTCTTTCGCAACCGCGGGTCGTTTGGCGATCACATCGAACCAACGCACAACATTGGGAAAGTCTTCTATCCGTTGACCTTGCCGTTCATAGAGGCGGCACCAGGGGAAAATAGCCATGTCGGCGATCGAATAGGCGCCCGCGACGTAGTCGCGATCGGCGAGCCGTCGATCAAGCACGTGATAAAGACGGCCTGCTTCGTTGGTGTAGCGATCCATCGCGTATTTGATGCGCTCGGGTGCGTAGGCGTTGAAATGATGTGATTGCCCAAGCATGGGGCCGAAGCCGCCCATTTGCCAGAACAGCCATTGCATCACGTCGACCCGTTCGCGCGGCTCGGCTGGGCAAGAACTGCCCGGTCTTTTCGGCGAGATAGACCAGAATCGCGCCCGACTCGAATACCGAAATCGGCTTCCTGTCGGGGCCATCTTGATCAACGATCGCCGGAATTTTGTTATTGGGGCTGATCGCGAGGAACTCAGGCGTGAATTGATCGCCCTTGCCGATGTCGATCCACGTGAGTTTGTAAGGCAGGCCGGTTTCTTCGAGCATGATGTGGATCTTTTGCCCGTTTGGCGTTGCCGCCGTGTAGAGGTCGATCACAACGCTCTCCTAGTTGTCCTCAAGCGCGCTAGCGAGCGCGGCGGTACAGAATCGTATAGATCCCCAAAAATACGGCGATCATTCCTAGTGAGAATATCGTCGATGCGGTGCCAAGCGCGAACAGCGTTGGGCGAATTCGTTGAGTCATCGACGCATTGATATCGAGCGGGAGCGTGTTGAACTCGCCGGCAAGCAGGGTAGTGCGGGCGAATTCATCGTAGGACAAGGTGAAACCGAACAACCCGGCGGCCACGACTCCTGGCAAGATCAGGGGAAAGGTGACCTCCTTGAACACCGTCCACTCGCTCGCGCCCATGTCGCGTGCGGCCTCTTCAAGTCGCTCGTCGAACCGGTTGAAAACCGCCATCATGACGAGGAACCCGAACGGCAGCGTCCACACGACGTGGACCGCGAGTGCAGATGACCACCAGTTCGGGGAAATTCCAAGGAACTGCAGCAGCGTCGCCATGCCCAAGCTCAGCAATATGCCCGGCACCATCAATCCGGCCATCACCGTGTAGAACAACACGCCGGCACCGTAAAATTTCTTGCGAAACGCCATCGCCAGCATGGTCGAAAATACGGCGGTTATAACCATGACAATGAGGGCAAGAATGAGCGAGCGCAGTAAGGCGCCCTGCATGTCGCCGACCGTAGACGGTTCGATCAGTTTCTCCCACCAATAGAGACTGACCCCGCGCATCGGGAAGCTTGTGCCACCGCGACGGCCTTGGAACGACAGCACGAACATGGCAAACATCGGCCCGTAGATGAACAGGACGAACACGAAGAAATAAACGCTATATCCGGATTTGATCCAGACTTTCTTGCGGCGCTCCGGCGTCCATTTCGCCACGTCAGTGCCCCCTATCATGATTCAATGGTGCGTGGGACGACGACCGGGGGGCTCCGAGCGCCGCCCGGAGGGTCGCTTTTCCCGATCCCTCGGGGCCGTCGAAAACGCTCGCCGATGCGCCCACATCGCCTTCGCGCTCCCTCCTGCCGAGGAAACGGGAAAAGCGATCCGACGTGCCAATGAATCATGATAGGGGGCACTACAGTTCCTTACGGATGTTGACGACCCGCAGGATCACGACGACGCCGATCATCATTGCGAGCATCAGCATCAGCGCATTGACGGCCGCGAACGGGTAGTTGGCGACACTGTAGAAATTAAGGATCACCGTTCCCGTCGTGCTGGTCTTGCCGCCATAGACAACCACCGCGGTGGCGAATTCGCCCATCAGTATGACAAAAATGAAGATCAGTCCGATCGCGACACCTGGCAGCGATAACGGGCCGATGATCTCGCGGAATATCTGAAACGATGTTGCGCCCATGTCGCGCGCGGCTTCGAGAATGTCGTCGTCAATTTTGGCGAGCGAGAAAAAGATCGGGCCGACGACGAGCACGACGTAAAGCTGAACCAGCGCCATGACGTAGCCAAACTCGGAATACAGCAGAAACGTCACCGGCTTGTCGACGATGTCGAGACTGAGCAGAAATTTGTTTAACAGGCCGCGCCGCCCCAACATCGGGATCCAGGCCACCGCCCGGATCAGATAACTCGTCCAGAATGGCACCATACAGACCAGGAACAGCGCCAGTTGCCACTTGAAGGCCTTCACCTGCATCGCCAGGAAGTAGGCAATGGGATACCCCAGCAGGAGGCAGAAAAACATCACGACGATCGTGAATCTGAACGTCGAAAACAGCGTTCTTATGAAGATCGGTGGGGTGAGGAATTTGTCGTCGGAGGCGTCGAAGAAGCCATCCGCCTCAAAATACGCGGTATAGGCATCGAGCGTGAACGCCGCCTCCATGCCATGACCCGTATTCTTCCAGAAACTGAAGACCACGATGCTGAGCAGCGGGACCACCAGGAACAGAAACAGCCATAGCGTCGCCGGCGCAACCAGCCAGACGACCGGGAAGCCGCCCTCGCGACGGTGGAGCTTGCTCTGTTCGACAATCTCGGGCGGGGGCGCCGGCTGGGCGCCGATCAATCCCGGATGTGGTGCGTAATCTAGCTGCGCCATAGCGCCAGACTAAACGATACGCGATGCGCTGAAAACGAAAGACCGGGCCCCATTTCTGAAGCCCGGCCGGTCGTTTTCGGTTTGCTGAAGCGTAACGCGACTAAGCGTTGAGGAACTCGGTCCAGCGCTTCACCAGATAATCGTTCTCCTGCATCAAGGAGTTCCAAACGGCGATATTGCTGAAGCGGTCCCAATATGAACCACCGTCACGAATTTCGCCCTTGGGTACGATCGGCGTGCCGAACGGATCGCTCAGCTCCTTGGCCGCGGGCTTACCTTCGTACCAGTAATCCCACTCGGCGGGTTCGAGCGATGTCTTCACCGTGTCGGTCACCGACATGTAGTAACCCTGGCGTGCCACAAATGCGCCGCCCCAGCCGTCCAACCACCAGTTGATGTACTCGTAGGCTTGATCGAGCGCCTTGCCGGAAGCCTTGGCCGAAATCGCGAGCCCGCCGTGCCAGCCTCGGTAGCCCTCTTTGAGGTCAGCATATATGCACGACACGCCCTCGGCCTTGATCGCGGTAACCGCAGGCGACCACATGCTTTCCAGCACCACTTCGCCGCTGACCATCAGGTTCACGGATTGGCCAAAGGTTTCCCAGAACGCACGAAAATGGCCTTCCTTCTTTTTCTTGATCAAGTATTCGACCATGAAATCGATTTCCGGCTTGGTCATGTCGCCCTTGTCTTTGAACTTGAACAAGCCCAGTGCCTCGATACCCATGGCAGCGTCCATGACACCGATTTGCGGGGTGTTGAGCAATGCCACCTTGCCCTTGAAATCCGGGCTGAATAGCTCGCCCCAGCTCTTGATCGGACGGCCGGTTTCATCGGGGTTGTATCCGAGCGTATCCGCGTTGTGCCAGCTCGGGACGGATGTGACGTACTGGGACGGACCCGACACCCGGTCACCGTTTGCGTCGATCCAAAGATGTCGGAACGGAGCATCGCCCTGGCCGGGATTGGAATCGGGCGTCAGTTTGCCGGTTTTGGAAAGGTTGGTGATCTGGTCCCAACGCTTGATTCGCTTGGTATCGATCGGTTGCCACACTTTTGCCGGAACCATCACGTCGTAGTCGTTGTAATAGCCTTCAGCAACTTCGTACTGGTCGTTCTGGTTCAGCATCTTGCCAAACATGGCGCCGTAGCCGAGCGCCTGGCCGCGGACCGGGAAGCCCACATCTTTGGCGGCTTGTGACTGGATTTCATTGATGATGCTGACGCCAAGCCCGACCGTGCGGATTGGATCCGCCGCCTGAACGATTGCCGGAAAACCGGTAATCGCGCCGGCCGCTGCGGTCGTCGCCGCAGCGGTGCCGAGAAACTTACGCCGCGACATCCCCTTTTTTGCGGGCGTCGCGGTATCGATTTTACGTTTGGTCATGTAGACCTCCCTTTGTGCCGAGTTATGCAGTAGGCGAATTCGTTACCCCTGATAGTAGGAGAAACCCATCAACGGGTAAATATGTTAGGTACACTAATTCACGATCCTTTGTGCTTGGGAGAAACCAGTGAGCCTATTGATCAAGAACGGTCGCGTTGTCACGGCCGCCGACGATTATCACGCTGATATCTTCATCGAGAACGACACGGTTTCCGTGATCGGTAAAAACCTCGTGATCGACGCCGATCAGGTTGTAAACGCAACCGGCAAGCTAGTTATTCCGGGCGGGGTCGATCCCCATACCCATCTCGAAATGCCGTTCGGCGGAACCACCACATCGGACGACTTTGAAACCGGTACCCGGGCTGCCGCGCACGGCGGCACAACCTGCCTGATCGACTTCGCCATCCAGCCCAAAGGGACCTCGACAATCGAAGCTCTCGATACCTGGCATGCCAAGGCCGCCAGCAAAACCGCAATCGACTACGGCTTCCACATGATCATCACCGATCTTCCCGAAGATCGGACCCAGGAGATGCGGCGGCTCGCCGATGAGGGGATTACCTCCTACAAATTATTCATGGCTTATCCGGGGGCCCTGCTGTCCGATGATGGCACGATCTTCAGGGCCATGCGCAAGGCCGGAGAGGACGGCACCCTGATCTGCATGCACGCCGAAAACGGCATTGTTATCGATGAGCTGGCAAAGATCGCGTTTGCCGACGGCAAGGGCGGCGAACCCAAGCAGCATGCCTACACCCGGCCCACCCGGCTCGAGGCCGAGGGCGTGCACCGCGCCTTGGCGATTGCCGAGGTCGCCCAGGCGCCGGTCTATATCGTGCATTTGACTTGTTATGATTCGCTCAAAGAACTGCGCGACGCCCAGATTCGCGGCGTCATGGCCCACGCTGAAACCTGCCCGCAATATCTGTTGCTTGATATCTCGGCCTACGAGGAACCCGGGTTCGACGCGGCGAAATACGTCCTCACGCCGCCGCTACGGGAAAAATGGAACCAGAACGAATTGTGGCGCGGCCTGCGGCGTCATTCGCTCGATGTCATTTCAACTGATCATTGCCCGTTCTGTTTGCGCGAGCAAAAGGAGTTGGGTCGCGACGATTTCCGCCAAATCCCCAATGGCGGCCCCGGAGTCGAAAATCGCATGAGTCTGATCTATCACTACGGGGTGAGTGGCGGCCGCATCAATCTCAATCGCTTCGTCGAGCTCACGTCAACAGCGCCGGCCAAGATCTTCGGACTGTTTCCCAAGAAGGGCACGATTGCGATCGGCAGCGATGCCGATATCGTCGTGTTCGATCCCAACCAGGAAGAAACCATCAGCTACCACAACCCGCGCACCCACCACATGAACATCGATTACAACGCCTATGAGGGGTTTCCAGTGAAGGGGGTTGCCGAAACCGTGATCTCGCGCGGCCGGATCATCATCCGAAACGGCGACTATGTCGGCCGCAAGGGCGACGGATCGTTCGTCAAACGCGGTCCCTATGGCGGCCTCTATAACACCGAGGATCGCGCCGGACTAATGGACGTGTCGTCGGTGCCCGAGCACCGCGGGCTGGGCTAATCGACGGGCGCCGAAAGACGGGCATGTTTTCGCCGTAGCCCTTGTTGCGGGCCCCCACAAGCAGACGTAATTTATTTTATCCGCTAATGCGATACGCGCGGCTATATCGTCCTTACCTCAGTGTAATGTGAATTTGTGGCGATCGATGGCCACCCAAATAATCGACAAATAGGGGGGTGAGCATGGACCTATATCTGGAGGACCTCGAGGTTGGCCAGGTGTTCGAGAGCGCCGGCAGAACGATTACCAACTACGATGTCATGACCTATGCGGGTCTCACCGGCGATTTCAACGAGCTCCACACCAATGATGAATACGCCGCGGAAACCCCGTTCGGCCGACGCATCGCGCATGGTCTGCTGATATCGGCGATCGCGTCGGGGTTGACCCAGCGACTGGGCATATTCAACCGCAGCTCGCTCGCTCTGCTCGATTTTCAATGGCAATTCAAAGCCCCCGTCTTCATCGGTGACACCATTCGGTTCCTGCTGACGATTGAGGACAAGCGCGAGACCTCTAAAGGCGACCGGGGAGTCGTTACTCGGCGGTACGAAATCCTCAACCAGAAGGACGACGTCGTGCAGGTCGGCAAATTGGTCGTCATGATGGCCAAGAAGCCCTCAGAATAAATAGCCAACGGCGAGCCCGATCCGCTCGGGCCGGGGCGGATAAAAACGAGGAGTTAGACGTGAGCCAGCCACTTAGCGACAAAATTGCTCTGATCACCGCGGCTGCCGGGGCCGGGATGGGCCAGGCGATCGCCCGGCGTTTCGGCCAGGAGGGTGCGACCATCGTCGTGACCGATTCCCATGAACGGCGGCTCGGTGAGACAGCCGAGAAACTATCGTCTGAGCTCGGCCACGAGGTGTTGGGCCTCAAACTCGACGTGCGCTCGCAGCAAGATGTCGAGCAGTGTGTCGCCAAAACCCTGGAGACCCACGGCCGCATCGATATCCTCTACAACAATGCCGGCTTCAATAAAGTCAGCCCGGTATGGGAACTCGAGATCGATGATTGGAACAATATCCTCGACATCTGCCTCACCAGCGCTTTCCGTATGACGCGCGCCGTCCTGCCGGGCATGATCGAACGCAAATCCGGCGTCATCATCAACATCTCGTCGATCGCCGGCTGGCATTCCGACGCCAGCAGCGGCGGCCAGGCCGCCTACGCTGCCTCCAAGGCGGGGATCATGGGCCTGACCCGGGCAACCGCGGCCGAGGTCGGGCCCTACGGCATACGCGTAAACGCCATTGCGCCGGGCCTGATCTACAACGAGTTTCTCGAGCGCATCTACGAGAAATCCTGGTTTGCCGAGAAAGAGAAAGAAACCCTGCTCGGCCGTATGGGCCAGGCCGACGATGTCGCGGGCATGGCGGTTTTTCTCGCCAGTGACCAAGCGAGCTTCATGACCGGCGAGGTGATTTGCATCAGCGGCGGCCGCTACATGCACGCGTGAAAACGCGACGGCGACAACCAATTGCGCGTAGGCCATCGTGAACCAACAGGACCAACCCACGTCGCCGTCCCAGGCCGCAGCGAATCATTCGCGCTGGAGCGATCAATGGCTGGGCAAGCTGCTGGTCGATTTTGTCGACGGCCACGCCGAAACCAGCCCCGACAAATCGGCGATCGTCTCCGATAGCGGCAACTTGAGCTACGGCGATCTACGCGCCCAGACACGAAATCTCGCTGCCGCCTTCATCGATCTTGGTGTCGATGGCGGCGATGTCGTCGCCATCCAGGCACCGAGCTGGCCCGAGCTGGTGGTCTGCCACTTCGCGCTCGATCGCATCGGCGCAATTTTCCTGCCCCTGAACGAAGGTTTTCGCGACACCGAATTACAACATCTGCTCACCCTGTCGGCCGCACGAATATTCATCTACCCGGCGATGTACCGAGGTTTTGACTACCGCGCCCTGACCAATCGTTTGCGCCCCGCATTACCCGATCTGCGTCAGCACGTCGTGCTGCGCGGGTCACCCGAGGGCAACGAGTTGGGGTTCGACGCCCTGGTGCAGGGCGACGCGAGGATCACAAAGGAGAGGTTGGCCGCCGTCGCTGGGCGCCGTCCAGCCTCGTCGAGCCCACTGCACATCATGGCCTCGTCGGGCACCACGGCAATGCCGCGCTGCACGATCTATTGCGACGACGCAACCAGCTACAAACTGGTGCGGCAATACGGTGAATTCGGCTGCCATCTGCGCGCCGACGACATCGCCGCAGCCATCGCGCCGGTGAGTACCGGCGCAACCGGATATAGTTTTCCGGTCCTCGCCCCACTGCTGCATGGCGGGACTTCGGTGTTGCTCGAGCACTGGAACGGCCAGGCACCCGAAAAAGCACTTGCGTTGATGGCCGAGCATCGTTGTTCGTACGCGGTGATGATGCCGACGCAATTGATAAAGTTGCTGAGCGTTCCCGATATCGAAGCCTACGATTTGAGCGCGCTGCGGTTTATCTCCAACGCCGGGGCCAAGTTGCCGGAAGCTGTTGCCGCCGAGGCGGAGCGGCGATTTGGCTGCGTCATACAGACCATGTATGGCGCCAGCGACGCCGGTGTCGCGACGATGACGTCGATCGACGACCCCGCCCAAAACCGCCGCACCGCGGGTCGCCCGGCGCCCGGCCAGCAGCTGCGTGTGATCGACGACAGCGGCCGAGAGGTCGCCGCCAACGAAGACGGCGAGGTCTGCTGGCGCGGTCCCAACCAGAGCCTGGGCTATCTCAACGATCCCGAGGAAAGCGCCACCGTCTGGGATGCCGAGGGTTGGTACCACAGCGGCGATATCGGCGTGGTTGACGACGACGGCTATCTGACCATCGTCGGACGCAAGAAGGATATGATCATCCGTGGCGGCCACAACATAAACCCGGGACAGATAGAAGAAGTGTTGATGCGCCACGCCAAGATCGCCGACGCTGTGGTTATCCCGATCCAGCACGACGTGCTGGGCGAGATCGCCTGCGCGGTGGTCGTCGGCGCATCGCTTAAAGATCCGCCCGGCCTCGACGAGCTCAACCAATTCATACTTGCCGCAGGCCTCGCGGTATGGTGTCAGCCGGAGAGATTACTTGTGATCGACGACCTCCCCCGTAACGCGGGCGGCAAAGTCGACAAACGGGCGCTCGCCGCCGATTTGGCGGCGCGAGCGTTTACTTGAGAATCGTTCGATGGGCACATTGCCCTGGATATCAACCGCCAGTGTAGGGAGGCACGGCAGATGACCGCACCCGAATTCGAAGATCTTTTGTATGAAACCAAGGACGGCGTCGCGACGATAACGATCAACCGGCCGAAGACGCTGAACGCGCTACGCGGCATCACCATGGCCGAGTTGGCGGCCGCGATCGAGTTCGCCGGTCGCGACATAAGCGTGGGCGTCATCATCCTGACCGGTGCCGGCGACCGCGCCTTCTCATCGGGCGGTGACGTCAAGTGGGAGAAGGAAGGCGGCCTTGCCGAGCGTCATATGACGGTCAATCCGCGCAATGTTCATGAGGCCGTGCGCCACTCCGGCAAACCGGTGATCGCGGTCGTTCGCGGTTATGCCATCGGCATGGGCAACCACTTGGCTTACTGCTGCGACCTTACCATAGCTGCCGACAATGCCATTTTCGGCCAAAACGGGCCGCGTGTTGCCAGCCCCGCGGAGGGTTGGATCGTCAGCTATTCCGCCCGCGTCGTCGGCGCCAAGAAGGCGCGCGAGATGTGGATGCTGTGCCGGCGCTATCCCGCCGAAGAGGCGTTGGCAATGGGGCTGTGCAACGTCGTGGTGCCTCTCGACCAGCTCGACGCCGAGGTGAGGAAATGGTGCGAGGAAATTCTCGCGCTGAGCCCGACCTGCCTGAGGATCGTCAAGGCATCGTTCGACTACGACATCGATTATTTACGCGATCCCGCCCCTAATCACTTCCAGATGATGATCGCGCCGGATTACTTCGATACGCCCGAATCTAAGGAAGGCGCCAGCGCGTTCCTCGAAAAACGGCCGCCCGATTTCATGCAATTCCGCGGCTGAGCTCGTAGCAAGCCAATGGATCTCGCCGACGATCCCGTCGAGGCGGAACTACGCCGCAAACTGCGGGGTTGGTTGGCGGACCATCTGACGGTCGAGTGGCGTGCCACGTACCATTCGCTGTCGGGGGCTGCGCAAATCGAGCACCTGCGCGTGTGGCACCGCGCGCTTTACGAGGCCGGCTTCGCGGCGCGCTCATGGCCGGAGCGCTATGGCGGCCGCGACGGCACGCTGAACGAAGATCTCATCATCTTCGACGAGCTGGCACGGGCCGACGCGCCGCCCGATGTATTCCGGATCGGCGTCCGCATCGTTGCACCGATGCTGATGAAATTGGCCAGCCAGCAACTACAAGCTGAGTTTCTGCCACCCACGGCCGACGGCTCTTTGCTTTGGTCGCAGGGGTTCTCGGAGCCGGGCGCCGGTAGCGATCTCGCGAGCCTGGCAACCCGCGCGATCTCAAGCGATGGCGGCTACCGCATCTCCGGTCAGAAGCTTTGGAACACGCTAGGCCAGGTCGCCGATTACTGCTTGTTGCTCGCCCGCACCGATACCGAGGCCCGGCCGCATCACGGCTTGACCGCGTTTGCGGTGAAGATGGACAGCCCAGGCGTAAGTGTCCGCCCTTTGCAGCAGATCAACGGTCGGCAGGAGTTCAACGAGATTTTCTTTGACGACGTCGCTGTTCCGGAAGATGCGGTGGTTGGCGAAGTCAATGGTGGTTGGACGGTCGCGATGACTATGCTCGGATTTGAACGCCGCAGCGTGGCTTTTCTCGGATTCTCCTGTCGCCGTCAGTTCGGGCGCTTGTTGGACCTCGCCCAAGAACTCATGCTCGCGGGGGCAAAGCGGCGAATGATCGATCATCCGCCGATCCGGCGGCGACTGGCAGAATTCGGGGTTCAGGCGCGCATTGCCGTTCTCAACAACTATCGCTTCGCGGCGATGGTACCGCCAGGCGGCGTACCGGGCCCGGAAGCCTCGGTCCAGAAGCTGCATTCCACGGAGCTCAACAAAGCGATGCACGATTTCGCATTCGAGCTGGTGAAAACAGCCGACCTGACCGATTCACGAACTCGCGACCTATTCGCGCATTGGAGCGAGGAATATCTGACCTCGCTCGGCATGACCATCGCCGGGGGAACGTCGCAAATTCAGCGCAATATCATCGGCGAGCGAGCCATAGGGCTTCCGCGGTAACAATGAACTTCGCGTTCGACGAAGACCAGCGCCTGATCCGCCAATCGGCCGACGAATTGGTGCGGCGTCTAGCGCCGATGGCGCGGGTCCGGGAACTCATTGACGATGACGCTACCGCCTACTGCGCCGAGCTTTGGAATGGTTTGGCCGACGCCGGTTTCCTCGGCACCCTGATCCCGGGCCCGTACGGCGGTGCCGAATTGGGTTTTGTCGACATGGGCTGTGTACTCGAAGCCTTGGGCGGCGCGTTGGCATCCGGCCCCTACATCGCATCTGCGGTTGTCGCGGCGGACGCGATCAAGAATCTCGCCAGCGACGAGCAGTGCGAGCGGTGGCTGCCCCGGATCGCGAGCGGAAACATGGTCGCGTGCCCCGCTATCTGTCATTCCGAACCTCAGACCTGTATCGAGTCGGTTGGTAATGCCTTTCGCGTGAACGGTCGCTTCGCCCCGGTAGCGTTTGCCGGTTCGGCCGATCTGCTGCTGGTCGAGGCGTTCGATCCTAACGACAACGCGTGTTTCTTTCTTCCAATCGAGCCGACCGCTGACGGCGTGGCGATCGTAGACATCGGCCGCTTGGATCCGACGCGTCGCTTCTCGGCGATCGAACTGACCGACGTCGAAATTTCGCTGTCCGACCGGCTGCCGACGCCGATCGATGATAATCAGTCTTCGCGGTTGGTCTCCGTCGGGGCGGCAGCGACGGCGGCCGACATGCTTGGCGGCGCAACCAAGGCGCACGAGATGGCAAGCGCGTATGCCAAGGAGCGCCACCAGTTCGGAAAACCGATCGGTTCGTTTCAGGCGATCAAGCACATCCTGGCGGACCAGTTGGTTGCGCTGGAAGGCGCCAGGTCGGCGGTCTACGCCGCGCTGTGGACGCTCGACAATGAACCCACAGCGGCTACCGTTGCCGCCGCTGTGGCCAAGACGGCGATGACCGACGTGCACCTGAAGATTGCCAGCGAAAACATTCAGATCCATGGCGGCATGGGCTTCACCGCCGAGGTCGACGCCCATCTCTACCTCAGACGCGCCCAGTTCGACGAGATCGCCTACGGCGCCATCGACCACCATCTCGAGATGTTGGCCGAACGGCTGCCCGATCTAGCGTAATCCATGGCGGCGCCGACCCGCAGCGATCAGTTCACCGGCACCGAACCGATGCGCTCGGGTCTTGAGATCGATGCCGGCGCGGTGCAGGCATACTTCGTCGAAAATATCGAAGGTTTCGCCGGCGCCGTCGCCATCACCCAATTCAAAGGCGGCCAGTCCAATCCGACTTATCGGATCGACGCGGGCGGCCGGTCATGGGTGCTGCGTCGTAAGCCGCCGGGGAAGCTCATCCCCTCGGCACACGCCGTCGACCGCGAATACCGGGCGATCAAAGCACTGGCGGACTCCGAGGTTCCCGTGCCCGAGGCGTACGCGCTGTGCGAGGACGATTCGGTTCTCGGTACCGCGTTTTACGTCATGGAGCATGTCGAGGGGCGGGTGTTCTGGGAAATCGAGTTACCCGGCATGAGCACGGCGGAACGCGCGGCGATTTACGACGCCATGATCGAGACCGTAGCCCGACTGCATGCGCTCGATTGGCAAGCTGCCGGGCTCGGTGGTTTTGGCAACCCCAGCGGCTATGTCGCACGTCAGTTAAGGCGCTGGGGCGGACAATATTTGGATGCCGACGCGCAGCGCATTCCGGAGATGGATCGCCTTATCACCTGGCTCGATGCACACCTGCCCGAGGCTCAGGAAACCGCCCTCGTACATGGCAATTACACGTTGAACAACTTGATATTTCACCCGACCGAGCCACGGGTCGTCGCGGTCATCGATTGGGAGCTTTCCACGCTCGGAGATCCCATCGCCGACTTCGCTTACAACGTCATGCCGTGGCGCGTTCCTCGCGAGCCCTATCGCGGGTTCAGCGACGCTGACATTGCCACGCTCGGCATTCCTAGCGAGGACGAATACGTCGCCGCTTATTGCCGGCACTGTGGGCGCGGACGTATCGACGATTGGAACTTCTACATCACCTTCAATCTCTTCAAACGTGCGAGCATCGCTTACGGCATCCTAGTTCGCCAAAGCGCCGGCACCGCCGCCAGTGCCCATGCGTCCCAAACCGCGGCCCTCGCCGAGCCGCTGGCGCGGTTGGCTTGGCAGCAGATCGTCGACTTGGGACTGGATTGACAACTCTAGAACCGGGATTCTCCTAGAACGGGTCTGCTTCACCCACTAGTCCCGCGCCGCATCAGCGATTGCGCGGCCAGCCATACTGCTTGAGTTCGAGCCGCCCGACCTGGTTGGCGTGGACCTCGTCGGGTCCGTCGGCGATGCGCAGCGTACGTGACTTGGCAAAAGCCCTGGCGAGGCCAAAATCATCGGTGACGCCGGCGCCGCCATGCACTTGGATCGCGCGATCGATCACCGTGCAAGCCATGTTGGGCGCGACCACCTTGATTGCGGCGATCTCCTTGCGCGCCTCTTTGTTGCCGACGGTATCCATCTTCCAGGCGGTATGGAGCGTCAACAGCCGCGATTGATCGATCTCGATACGACTATCGGCGATCTGGCGCCGTACTAGCCCCTGGTCGGCAAGCGGTCCGCCGAAGGCAACTCGTTCCGCGGCCCGCTGGCACATCGACTCGAGCGCGCGCTCGGCCATGCCGATCAGACGCATGCAGTGATGGATGCGTCCCGGGCCGAGACGGCCCTGGGCGATTTCGAAACCGCGGCCTTCGCCGAGTAGTACGTTGGAAACCGGCGCGCGCACGTCTTTGAACTCGACTTCGGCGTGGCCGCGCGGTGCATCATCCCAGCCGAACACCGGCACGGACCGCTTGATCGTGATACCCGGCGTATCCTTAGGCACGAGGATCATCGATTGCTGGCGGTATTTCTCGGCATTGGGATCGGTCTTGCCCATGAAGATGAGGATCGTGCAGCGCGGATCCATGGCCCCGGACGTCCACCACTTGTGCGCGTTGAGGATGTACTCCTCGCCGTCGCGCTCGATCGAGGCTTCGATGTTGGTGGCGTCCGATGAGGCAACCTGCGGCTCGGTCATGGCGAAGGCGGAGCGGATCTCGCCCGCCAGCAGCGGTTCGAGCCAGCGCTTCTTCTGCTCCTCGGTGCCGAAACGTACCAGGGTCTCCATGTTGCCAGTGTCCGGAGCCGCGCAATTGAAGGCCTCGGGCGCGATCAACGACCGGCCCATGATCTCGCACAGCGGCGCATATTCGAGATTGCTGAGCCCGGCCCCGTAGTCCGATTCCGGCAGGAACAGGTTCCACAGCTCTTGCTCTTTCGCTTCGGCTTTGAGTTCCTCCATTATCGGCGGCGAACGCCAGCGCTCCTCGCCGGCGTCGAGTTGCTCCGCGTAGACCGGCTCAGCGGGATAGATGTGGGCGTCCATAAAAGCGAGGAGCTTCTCCCGAAGCTCTTTCGTTCGGTCGGAATACTCAAAGTCCATCGCTGGCCTGCTCATCGGGGAATTGGAACGCTGGGCGATACTACTGGAAAAAATCTAACCTATAGTACCCATACGATGTCGTTTTGAGTTCACCAGATACGCGCGTCACGAGTTTATAAATTTGGATACCTTCTTAACTGCCGCCTTCGACATCATCAGCTTCACCTCTATCATCGTGCTGGTGGTGCTCGGGCTCGGCGTTATCGCCAGCATGATGGGCGTCTTCAATTTCGCTCATGGCGAGTTCGTCCTGCTGGGAGCGTTTACGGTATACGTTTTCCACATCTCCGGACTGCCCGTGTGGCTGGGCATGCTGGCGGCGCCACTGGTCGTCGCGCTGTTTGGTTTGTTCATCGAACGAACGATTATTCGCCAGTTCTACACAGAGCCGGTCATCGGCATGCTGGTTTTATTTGCGATTGCCGTGGTCGTGCGTGAATCGGTGCGCGGTTTTCTCGGCGGTCTCTACCGCGCGGTGCCGGCGCCGATCATCGGGACCTGGGAGTTCGGCGATGTCAGCCTTGGGCGTTGGCGCCTCACCGTATTGCTGGTGGCGCTGCTAGTGGTGGCCGCTTCGCACCTACTGATCAGTCAGACGACCTGGGGGCTTCGGATTCGCGCGGCGCTTCAGAACCCATCGCTGGCGCGCGTCTCGGGCATTTCCACCGATAAGCTCTACGCCGCAACCTTTGCCTTCGGCGCTGCGCTGGCTGGCTTGGCTGGCGCTCTCATGGTGCCGCAGTTTACGATGTTTGCAGATCTAGGCGTACGCTTCCTTATCTGGGGGTTCCTCGCTGTCATGATCGGCGGCGTGGGCAGCTTCACTGGCCCGGTTTTGGGCGCAATCGTCATCGGCGTGATGGCTGCAGGTTTCCCCTGGGTATTGAATCCACTCGTTAGTGATGTACTGGTATTTGTGGTTGCGATTGTCATCGTCAAACTACGACCCAACGGGTTGTTTGTATTAGGGAGGACTTAGAGGCCAACCCGAAACTAGTTGAGTGATTTCAGTCGGTTGTGGCTTACTCGGTTGTGTCAAAGCAAACGAGGAGGCACAACATGTGGACCGAAATCACTCGCCCGAATTATGAGCGCCGTGGCGGGCGCTACGCAAGCGACCTGACGGATCGAGAGTGGGCGTTGATCGCGCCGCTCATGCCGCCGCGCAAGAAGATCGGCCGGCCGAGGACGACGGACCTGCGCCATGTCATGGATGCGGTCATGTACATGGCCTCGACGGGCTGCCAGTGGGCGATGTTGCCGAACGACTTCCCTCCGCCTTCCACGGTCCAGCGCTATTTCTACGACTGGCGCTCCAACGGCCTGCTGGAGAGCATCAACCATCACCTGGTCATGGCGGCCCGGGAGCTGGAAGGACGCGAGGCCGGCCCGAGCGCCGGGGTGATCGACAGCCAGAGCGTGAAAACCACGGAAAGCGGTGGTGTTCGGGGCTATGACGCGGGCAAGAAGATCAAGGGCCGCAAGCGTCACATCGTCACCGATACACTCGGCCTGCTGGTCGGCCTGATCGTGCACGCAGCCGATATCCAGGACCGCGACGGCGCGCCCGAGGTCCTCAAATCGATCCGTCATCGCTTCCCCCGGCTGCGTCACCTCTTCGCCGACGCCGCCTACGCGGGACCGAAACTCGAGGGCGCCCTTGAGGACATCGGCCGCTGGAAGCTCGAGATCATCAAGCGCTCAGACACCGCCCAGGGCTTCGAGCTCCTGCCCAGACGATGGGTCGTCGAGAGGACCTTCGCCTGGCTCAACCGATGCCGTCGACTGGCCAAGGATTGGGAGAAATCAATCGCCTCCGCACAGGCATGGATTCTTGTCGCCAACATCCGACTCCTCACAAGGCGGCTCGCAAGGTACTGTTATCAAACATAGAGTTTCGAGTCGGACTCTTAGATGAACACCAAGGATCAATCACCAATCGACGCGTCGCTAAGTCGACGGCGCTTTCTGCAACGAACGGCATGGATGACCGGCGCGGTCACCCTCGGCGTCGGTAGCTGGGTATTCCCGGCACCCTGGGCCAGTGCCGCTGGGCCGATCAAGCTCGGCATCGCCACCGACCTCACCGGCGCCATCGGTTACGCTGGCAATTCCCACGCCAACGTTGCCAGGTGGCTCACCGAGGAGATCAACGCGGCCGGCGGCATCATCGGCCAGCCGATCGAGCTTTACATCGAGGATACCGCGTCGAACGAATCGACCGGTGTCACCAATACCCGCAAGCTCACCCAACGGCACAATGTCGATTTCGTCATCGGCGGTATCACCAGCTCGATGCGCAACGCCATCAAGGACGTGATCATTCAGCGCGGCAAAAAACTCTACATCTACCCCGAGATCTACGAAGGTGGGGCCTGCGAGCCCTACCTGTTTGGGGTTGGACCGGTCCCGGCCCAGCAATGCGACATGCTGATCCCGTGGCTGATCAAGAATGGCGGCAAGCGCTTCGCGTTTCCGTCGGCGAACTACCTGTGGCCGAAAAACCTCAATAAATATGCCCGCAAGGTTGTCGAAGAGAACGGTGGCGAAGTGGTGTTCGAGCAGTACTATCCGCTCGACCAGGTCGAGCACGGTGCGACCGTCAACGGGATCATCAGCAACAAGGTCGACGTGGTGTTTAACACCTTAATCCCGCCGGGCTTGGGCGGGTTCATCAAGGGCCTCTACGAAGCCGGATTTACAAAGAAAGGTGGCCGCCTTTCGTGCGTTTACTACGACGAGAACATGACGAAGCTCAACGCCCCTCATGAGTGGGAGGGCATGGCGAGCTGCCTGGAATATTACCGGGTGATCGCCGAGTCCGGAGCGCATCCGCCGAGCACGGCGATGATGAAGGAGTATGACAAGCGTTTCGGGAGCGACCACCTGTTCTCGGCGGGTGCCGGATCGACCGGTATGTACCGAGCGATCAAGCTGTTGCAAGTCGCCGTTAACGAAGCCAAGAGCGTGGATCGCGACGCCGTTTCGGCAACGCTCGATCATGCCCGCGTCGAAGAGGCGCCAGGGGGTCCGGCAGAGATGGCACCGGGCACCCGGCACTGCAGCCTGAAGATGTACATCGCGGTCGCGAAGGAAGGCCGCTATGAAATCGCTCAAAGCAGCGATGGCTTGCTACATCCAAAGGAGTGCCAGGGCTAAGTAAACAAGGCGGCGCGTCGACTCGCGGCGCGCCGCCACGTTTCTCCCACGATAAACGCGTTTTTTTCCGCCGCTCAGGCGGACCGCCGACGGCCTGAGTGTGACAAGGTGATGCGTGAAGCGATTTAACCTGCGAGTGCGCCGACGTGTCATCCCGCTGGTTGAGATAGTTCTCCTTGCGCTGTTCATTCTGCTGCCGATGGTGCTCGAGAATTTCTGGGTCGTCTTCTTTACGCGGGTGCTGATTTTCGGACTGCTGGCGATCAGCTTCGATCTGGTGTGGGGCTACGTCGGCGTGCTTAGTTTTGGCCAAGCGCTGTTCTTCGGCGCCGGCGCCTACACCGTGGCGATCTTTACCCGCGACCTCGGCATCGATTCGATATTTCTCGTGCTGCCCATCGCGGTCCTGGTGGGATTTGCGCTGGCGGCGTTTATGGGCTGGTTCTTGCTGATAGGCCCGATTCCGCCCAGCCTCATCTTTGTCGCGTTGGGCACGTTAACGGGCTCATACGCGGCGGAACGGTTAGCGCTCAGCTGGTACTACCTCGGCGGCCCCAACGGCATTCCCTCGATCAGCGCGATGACGGTCGCCAGCCGCCCGATCTATGAAGGCGTCGAATTCTACTACCTGGCGCTCGGCTTTCTTACGCTGATCTATCTGTTGTGCCGATGGCTGGTGCGCTCCCAGTTCGGACTGGTCCTCGCAGGACTACGCCAGCAGGAAGAGCGCATCACGTTTTTCGGCTACCGTGCGCCGGTGTTCAAGGCCGGCGTTTTCGCTATGAGTGGCGCCATTGCCGGGCTCGGCGGCAGCTTGCTCGCGTTTCACGATGGTTTCGTCTGGCCCAATCTGTTGGGCGTGATTCTGTCGACCCAGGCGGTGCTCTACGTGCTGTTCGGGGGCGTTGGCACGCTGATCGGCGCCATCATCGGCGTCACCGCAATCGAGTATCTCAGCCTCGAACTGGCCGACCGCTTTCCCGGTGTCTGGCCCGTCGTGCTCGGCGTGCTGCTGCTTGTGGTGATCCGGTTCCGGCCAACCGGCTTGGTCGGGTTGCTCGTCGGCGAACGCGAGCGGGTGGGTTCTTTCGGCAAGCGACACCAGGAGCGCGAAACCGGAGTGGGCGATGCCGCTACTTGAGGTGCAGGGCGTCGTCCAAGTTTTCGGCGAACTGCGCGCGCTCGACGGAGTCGATCTGTCGGTCGATGAAGGCCAGTTTCACGGTCTGGTGGGGCCAAACGGATCGGGCAAGTCAACTCTGATGAAATGCATCGCCGGTGCGATTGTACCGGCTGTGTCTCGAAAGTGGTGGAAATTTGAGGATGGCGTAATCTCCGGGTGACAAGACAACCACCCAACCGGCGGCTAGCACCGCCAAGGAGATCACGCCATGAAGAACACTACCGAGACTTCTGCGCTTTTGCTACTGGCCAATGACGCCGGCTATGATCCGCTCGAGGACCGGCTGCGGGAGAACATCAGATCCACGATCGAGGCCGTTTTTGAGGAGGAACTTGCGCAGTTTCTCGGGCGCTGCCGATACGGTCGAGAGGACGCGCTTCGGCAAGGGTATCGGAACGGGCACCGGGAGCGGCAACTGACGGGGACATTCGGGACCGAGAGGGTGAGCGTGCCGCGTGCACGGATCGTTGAGGAAGACGGTCGGGCGTCGGAATGGCGTTCGCGGGCGCTGCCGCGCTACCAGCGGCTGACCAGAAAGGCCGAGGCGCTGATCGCTTCGGTGTATCTGTCCGGAACCAACACGCGGCGGGTGAAACGCGCGCTGTTCGGGCTCTTCGGGGGTGCTGTGAGCAAGGACGTTGTGAGCCGGGCGTGGCGCAAGGTGAAGGTCGATTGGGACGCCTGGTGCAGCCGTGGCCTCGCGGATGAGGATATCGTTCGGCTGATCCTTGACGGCACTGTGATCAAGACCCGACTGGATCGCAAGGCCACCAACATCTCGGTTCTCGCGGCTATAGGGGTGCGCCGGGATGGCCAGAAGGTCTTGCTTTCGATCGGGAATATGGGCGGAGAAAGCCAGGCGGCGTGGCGCCAGTTCCTCGACGACCTTGATGCGCGTGGACTGAAACGGCCCGGGTTTGTCATCGTCGATGGCGCGCCGGGACTGGAGGCGGCTCTGTCGGCGCTTTGGGGCGATGACCTTCCCGTTCAACGCTGCACCGTGCACAAGCACCGCAACCTTCTGGGTCATGCTCCCAAACACATGCATGACGAGCTGAGCGAAGATTACCGCGATATGATCTATGCCGACACTGCCTCCGAGGTGGAAACCCGCCGCAAGGTGTTTGTCCGCAAGTGGCGGCTGAAATGCAGGGCCGTCGCGGACAGCCTCGCAGAAGCGGGCGACAAGCTCTTTACCTTCACGCGCCTGTCCAAGAGCCAATGGAAATCAGCCCGAACGACCAACGCCATTGAGCGTCTCAACGAGGAGTTCAAGCGCCGGATCAAAACACAGACCGTGCTGCCGTGTCCCGAAACAGTGCCGATGCTCCTCTGGGCGCTCCTCGCTTCCGGCCAAATCCAGATGCGCAAAGTCGATGGATGGGAAACCCTCGATCAGCTAATCGCCGACGAAACCCTTGACCGCGCGGCCTGACCGCCGCAAAACTCAACCCGCTCGGAGAGGCGCCAAAACCAATTTCCACCACTTTCGAGACACAACCGATTGTACCGACCGCAGGCGCAATTACCTTCGACGGCTTGGATATAACCGCCGCGAAACCTGAGGAATGCGCGCGCCACGGCGTTAGCATCAAGTTCCAGATAACCAGCGTGCTGACGATGCTTTCGGTTTACGACAACGTGTTGCTGGCCTTGCAATCGGGCGAGACCATGCTGTCGCTGGCGCGCTCGCGCACCCGCGAGCGGTTCGACGACGTGGTGTTGGGCGCGTTGCGGCGCTTCAAGTTGGCCGAACGCGCCGATGAATTGGCCGGGGTGCTCTCGCATGGCGAGCAGCAGTGGCTAGAAATTGCGATGGCCCTAGCGCCAAAGCCCAAGCTGTTGCTGTTAGACGAACCAACGGCCGGTATGAGCTTGGAAGAGCGGCGGGCGACCGGCGAGCTGCTGGAACCGGTACGCGAGTGGTGCGCTGTCGTGATTGTCGAGCACGATCTCGATTTCATTCGCGGTATCTGTGACGTTCTGACGGTGCTGGATCAGGGTACTGTGATCGGCACCGGCACCCTTGAGGAGATTCAACAAAACGAGCGCGTGAAGGAGGTCTACCTCAGCCGTGTCTGATGCGCCGCTGCTCGCCATTCACAATCTCTGCACCTTCTATGGCACCAGTCAGGTCTTGTTTGACGTCAGTCTGGAGGCGCCACAAAAAGGCGCGATCGCGATTCTGGGGCGTAATGGTGCCGGTAAAACGACGCTCTTGAAAAGCATCGTCGGCGAGCTGCGGCCGCGCGCTGGCGAGGTTCACCTCGACGGCATCGACAGCACGCGTTTGCCGACCGAGGTGCGAATACGCCGTGGCATTGGCTACGTACCGCAAGAGCAAGCGGTGTTCGGTGGCTTGAGCGTCCAAGAAAACCTACGTATCGGCGCCCTCGGTTCCAGCGAGGTGGTGTCCATCGACGAGGTCTTGCGGATTTTCCCAAAGTTGAAGGATCGCCTTGATCAGCTCGCCGGCACGCTAAGCGGTGGCGAACGCAAGATGCTGGCGATCGCGCGGGCGCTGCTCGGCCTACCCAAATTACTGCTGCTGGACGAGCCAACCGAGGGAGTGTGGGTCGGTGTCGTCGACGAAATCGTCGAGCGCCTGACTGACCTCAAGGCCGAGATCAGCCTCGTGGTCGTCGAGCAGAATCTGGAGCTGGCGTTACAAGTCTCCCAGTACGCCTACGTGCTTGACCGCGGTCGCGTTGCCCTCGAAGGAACGCCGCAACAAATAAGAGAGGATCCGAACCTGCTCCGTCTGCTGGCACCGTGACCACACTCGCGACGCGACGGGCGAACCGAGTTACATCGACTGCCAATCGCCGATTTGCTCGAACGCGTGGGCAGCGCGATAGATCGTCGGTTCGTCGAAGTGCTTGCCGATCAGCATCAAGCTGACCGGAAGGCCGTCGCTCATACCGCACGGCACTGCCATCGCCGGGTGGTGGGTGGAATTGAATGGCGCGGTATTGGGGATCATCTCCATCGCCTTCTCTACATATTCCACGAGCCCGGTGTCCGGCCCCGGTAGCGGCTGCGCCTTCATCGGCGTCGTCGGCATCAGCAGCAGATCGCAACGCGCCAAGGCGTCGTCATAGGCGGCCCGGAGCTGGCGGTTGATATTCATCGCCTTGCCGTAATAGCGGTTGCCGTAGCAGTCGTTAATGTAGGTGCCGATGAAGGTCAGCAGCTTGGTGGTTTCCGAGAGCTCGTTGGCGCGTGCGCGCCAGCCGCGGTGGAAATCCATCAGGCTGGTGACGTAGAGGTCGGGGCGGCTGAGACCGTAGCTGTCGCCCCACATGAAGCTCTGCGAGCCGCCCTCGAGAGCGATCGGCAACCAGATGTCGGGACCGATCCTGTGCCAGGGGACCGAAATCTCCTCGACCTCGGCGCCGATCTCGGCAAATCGTTTGGCCGCGGTGCGAACCTTTTCATCGACGTCGGGTTCAGAGGATTCATGGCCGAAGCTCTCCGTGACGACGCCGATCTTCATGCCTCTCGCATCGCCGGTCAGGCTATTGGTGTAGCGATGGGTTTTGACCTCGCATTGGCGCGGGTCGTAGCCGTCGGCGCCGGCGATGATTTCCAGTAGCAGCGCGTTATCTGCGACGTTGGCGGTCATCGGGCCGGTGTGATCGATATAGATCTCGATCGGCATGATCCCAGAGTAAGGAACCACGCCGTAGGTTGCTTTCATGCCGTAGGTGCCGCTGTAGGATGATGGGATGCGGATCGAGCCGCCCTGGTCGCCGCCGATCGCCATGTCGACTTCGCCAAGCGCCACCAGCACGGCACTGCCCGATGACGAACCACCCGACGAGTAGCCCATCTTGTGGGGGTTGTGGACCGGGCCGGTGGCGTTGGTATAGCTGCTGCCGGATTGACAGAAATACTCGCAGTGCGCCTTGCCGGCGATCTCGCCGCCGGCATCCAGAATGCGGCTGACGACGGTGGCGTCGATCTCGGGGACGTAGCCTTCCAGCGTCGAGGCGCCGTTCATCATCGGCACGCCGGCGACCATCACATTGTCCTTCAGGGCAATACGTTTGCCTTTGAGCTTGCCCCGCGAAGCGCCCTTGATCGATGTCTTGTAGTACCAGGCGTTGTGCTTGTTCTCTTCCTGCGATGGGCGATACCCAGGCGTGCGCGGATATTTGACCTCTGGCAGATTGTCGGGCATGGCGTCGACAACGTTGTAGGAGCCGATTGGCGAGCGCATGAGTTCGATAAAAACATTGAGATCGTCGTCGGTAATCGTCAGGTGCATGCGGTCAGCGATCGATCGCAAGTGTTCAAGCGTTGGCATCTGGACAGTCATTTTGGTCGCCTCCCACACAGCGCATTGTCGTCAATGCGATCATATAGGTCGCGGGGGTTTTAGGCTTGCGCGCAATAACTCGATTTGACCAGTTGCCTAACGCGAGATAGCTGGCGCGAGCTTTTTTTGTATGTCTGAAGTTGGCTGCAAATTCGAGGCGTTTATGCGCGGCTCAACGACGTCCGGGTTTGGACGTGAAGCCGACATTTCCGAGGGGGAGATTGGCTACACATCTCCAAAGGTACCTGTCTGCATTGGCACCACCCTTATCTTCGATTTTGCCCTTACAGCCTTAGCGAGACCAAAAGACGGATATCTTTTTCCTTTGGCTCATCGAGCGTTTGAAAAAGGGCACCGGGTGGAAAGATTGAAGATGTAGCTGCTAAGTGTGGTTGTATTTCGCGCCGCTTCACCGCGTTAGCCCTTAGACAGGCTACCTCAGTAACAATTTCCGATACGCGTTCTATCAAAAGCCATGATGCATGATCGACGGGATTGATCGATCGGCGATTAAGTTTCGAACGGTAACTGATGTCCGTTTTCTAGCGACTTACGTCTTAAGTTGGGGGATCATCGGACGTGTTCAGTGACCGCCGCTTACGGGGAAAAGTGACCCTAACCGGTCATGGAAACAAATGGCTCCGGCGATGCTGAGTCGCGCCTATGGCAGCGATAAGTCGGCTACAGCCGGTGTGCGTTTGCTATGATTTGGGGTTGATCCGGTCCAGGAGGAGGATAGGCCATGCCGATCTGCAGCGACATTACCGCCGTGGTTTCGGTCGGCAACGAATCGGGCGAGTTCTTCCGCGAGGCGGATGGCCTCGCGGAAATCGCGCCCGCCGGGTGGGACCACTCAACAACGCTCGATGCGCTTGCCTAGGGGACCACGAAATCTACCGCGCGGCCCGAAGGCTGCTCGGGCTCAATGCCACAAGGAGCATTAAATGACCACGCGAAACTATGAGCACGTCCGGCTCGACATCGACGGCAATGTCGCGACGATCACCTTCGATGCGCCGCGCTTCCGGAACGCGCTCGGCATCCAGGCTATGCAGGACGTCATCGACATCTTCGACGACATCGAAGCGGACAAGGCGGTCGGCGCGGTGGTTCTGACCGGCGCCGGTGATGTCTGGTCGGCCGGATTCCAGCTCAAGGAGGTCGAAGGCCTGCAGGACGCGGACTCGGCGCGTATCCGGCGCCATTTCCGCAAGGCGTCGCTCTGGTGGCACGAGATTCTCCACCGCATCGTGCGCACCCCAAAGCCGGTGATCGCCAAGGTCAACGGCATAGTCGCCGGCGGGCCGGTCGGCATGGTCGCTGCCTGCGACATGGCGTTCTGCAACGAATCCGCCAGTTTCTTCTGCGCCTGGCACACCATCGGCATCGCCAACGACGCGGGCTCGAGCTACATCTTCGCCAAGGTCGTGGGCTTCCGCCGCGCGATGGACCTGCTGCTGACCAACCGCACGCTCGATTCGGCGACCGCGCTCGACTGGGGGCTTGTCAACGCGGTCTATCCGGACGCCGAGCTCGACGCCAAGGTCGACCCGATCATTCGCCAACTCGCCGACGGGCCGACCCACCTGCAGGCGCTCGCCAAGGCGACGCTGCACAACGGTTGGAACATGAGCCTAGAGGAGTGCACCGAGTTCGAGCGTTTGAACGTGCTCGAATCGGTCTCCGATCCGCATTTCAAGGAGCGCCTCGCCGCGTTTCTCCGCGGCGAGAAGTCGGATCAGGCCCGCGTCGTCATTCCGTGACAGTGACTACCAGGACAGCGTTAGATCTGATCGGCTGGCGAAAGAGGAAAGCGGCTTAACCAGGAAGCGTATCGAAGGAATGAAGGAGCGGCCTTAGGGTCGCTCTTTCTATGTCCAGTTATGGCTAGGCTAATTCGAGACATTTGTGCGTGGCTCAACGACTTCCGGGTTTGGACGTGAAGCCGACATTTCCGAGGGGGAGATTCGCTACACATCTCCAAAGGTCCCCGTCTGCATTGGCACCACCCTTATCTTCGATTTTGCCCTTACAGCCTTAGCAAGACCAAACGACGGATATCTTTTTCCCTTTGGCTCATCGAGCGTTTGAAAAAGGGCACCGGTTGGAAAGATTGAAAATGTAGCTGCTAAGTGTGGTTGTATTTCGCGCCGCTTCACCGCGTTAGCCCTTAGACAGGAGACATTCTAGTGAACATTGAAGGCATAAAAACTCAACCGGACCCCTACCAGCCCTACTTGCTTTCGCAGGCGATCAAGGCAGGCCCATTTGTATTCGTCTCGATCGTGTCCCGCGGAGTGGTGTAAGAGCGTTGCGCTCTACGCTGCTCCCGGCGGGTAGGGCCGGGACGTTCAGGCTGCCACGGTGGGCAGCGTGATGGGGACATCATCGCTCAGCGGAGCGATGGATTCCAGCGTCATGTATCTCCTTGAGACGGCCCACTCGTCGTTCTGCTCGAGAAGGATGGCGCCGACGAGCCGTGTGATGGCGGCTTCGTTGGGAAAGATACCGACGACGTTGGTGCGACGCTTGACCTCGGCATGGAGCCGTTCGATCGGGTTTGTGGAGTGCAATTTCTGGCGGTGCTCCCTGGGGAAGCTCATGTAGGCGAGGACGTCGTGCTCGGCTTCGTCCATGAGAACTGCCAGCTTGGGCACCTTGAGCCTGAGCTGGTCGGCGACCTGGCGCCACTGGACCTTCGCGCTGTCGGCGTCCTCCTGGGCGAAGGCGGTGGCGACGAAGGCGGAGACGACGCGCCGGCCCTGGCGGCCGGCATGGGCCAGCAGGTTGCGGGCGAAGTGCACGCGGCAGCGCTGCCATGTGGCGCCGAGGATCCGGGTCGCGGCGGCCTTCAGGCCCTTGTGGTCGTCGGAGATCACCAGCTTCACGCCGCGCAGCCCGCGCCGGGCCAGCGAGCGCAGGAACTCGGTCCAGAAGGCCTCGGCCTCAGACGCGCCGATCGCCATGCCCAGGACCTCGCGGCGGCCCTGGTCGTTGACGGCCACAGCCACGGTCACCGCGACCGAGACGATGCGCCCGGCCTCGCGCACCTTTACATAGGTTGCGTCGAGCCACAGATAGGGCCAGTCGCCCTCCAGCGATCGATCGAGGAAGCCGTTGACCTTATCGTCGATCTCGCCGCACAGCCTGGAGACCTGGCTCTTGGAGACGCCCGACATGCCCATGGCCTGCACCAGGTCGTCGACCGAGCGGGTCGACACGCCCTGGATGTAGGCCTCCTGGATCACCGCAGCCAGCGCCTTCTCGGCCATCCGCCGCGGCTCCAGGAAGCCCGGGAAGTAGCTCCCCTTCCTCAGCTTCGGGATCTTCAGCTCGACCGTGCCGGCCCGCGTCTCCCAGGACCGGTCGCGGTAGCCGTTGCGGTGGGTGATACGATCCGCCGAGCGCTCGCCGTGAGCGGCGCCGGTCAGGCCCTCGACCTCCAGTGCCATCAGCCGCTCGGCCGTGAAGCCGATCATCTCGCGAAGCAGATCGGCATCGGAGCTCTTCTCCAAAAGCGCGCGCAGGGTCATCATGTCCTGGGTCATCGTGGTTCTCCTTCGGGTCAGGTTGGTTTGCACTAGCCCAACCCTAAACCGGAACCGCGATGGCCTCCGCTGTGGATAGCCGGCTTGCCTACGCCAGACTCTCGGCGGTCGCTACGGCAAGCCGCCTACCCACAGCTAACAGAGGCTCCAACAACTCCTACACCACGTCCTGGGACACGACCTTCGTCTCAGGACAAGTTGGCTGCGACGACGATTTAAACGTTGTCCCGGGAGGGTTTTCCGCACAAGGCGAACAAGCTTTCCGCAACCTAAATCGAGCGCTAATTGCTGCCGGCAGTTCTTTGGAGAATGTCGTGAAGGTCACGATTTTCGTCACCGACATGGAACAGTTCAGTCACGTGCTTGATTTGCGCAGAAAGTATTTTTCCGCGCCGTATCCGGCCGACAGCATCGTCGAGGTTAAGGGGCTTTACACACCCGAGGCGATGATTGAAATCGAAGCGATCGCGATCACCATTGCTGGCCGCGCGGAGACATGATCTTTCCCGTACCGTGGGCCTACGACGCGTCGATTAATCTCCAAGGATCATTGCGATGAAATCGGTGATCATCGGACTTGACCCGAATCCTCGACTAAATCCGGCACAAGGCGGCGCGGCCGTATGCGCTGAATGTTGGTTCGATCAAGAAGACGCGCGAGCCTTGTGCGCGATTTTCAGCAGCCAGAAGATGATGCAGAACACCGCCGTAACAATCACCAATGCGACCACCGCGGCGAGGCGATCGCCGAACCCGCTATCGAGCTCGGCCTGCCGCAGCAGATACACCGACATGCTCTGCACCGCCTGGAGCGCTGCGCCAGCGCTAAGGAGGATCGCGACGAACGTCGAGCCCTGCAGAGAGCTCAAGACAATGGCTTCGACGCTGCCTTGCTGAACGATATAGAGCTGGTAAGCCCGCCAGTGGTAGCTGCAAAAACCGATGATGCCGATGATGAGGGCGACCCAAAAGATGGAATTGTCGAAACTCAAGCCATCGAGAATGAGGGTGAAAAGTTCCTCGAACGGCTTATAAAAATACAGAAATATCAGAACGATAATAAAACCCAGGAAGCCGACGAGCGTCCAGAACAAGCGCCACCCACTCATGTCTATTTGACCCCCCCTGGTCGAAGCAACGCGCATCGATTGGCACGCGCAAAAGTCGGTCGTTTGTACCTGCCCGCGTCGTAGGACGCAATCGGCGCGACGTTATCCTTCACCGCCGGGTACGGCCACAATGAGCAATACGGCGTAGAGGATCACAAATAGACCGTCCTTGATAGCCGGCACGGCTGAGCGGGCTTCGGAATCACGACCCGCGACAAGAGCAATAATCTCAAGCACAAAGAAGATGATCGCGAGTGCGAAAAACGGCCAGATCGTGCTCCACCAGCCCAGCGTTTCAGGCAGTTCGACACCCTGAATTGCCCGCCAAATCACCAACAATATTGGCACTGCTATCAGGTAAGCGTACGCGACCAGGAAGCGAATTCGTGAGGCCGTCCGATCGACGATCCAAAACGTGAAAAAGAACAGCACGACATAGATCATATCCCACAGCACGACGGCGTAGGTCTCTTCGGCTTTGGTCTCCAGCAAATTGAGAAAGCCGAGGATTAGCAGAAAGACAATGGTGTCGCAGAACATCCACTCCCGTGTGGTTTCCGCACCGCCATGAGCGCTCCAGGCTCGCGTCGCCTTGTCGAACAGCAACACCAGGGAGACCGCAATGCTGGCCGGGTAGATCAGATAGAGCATCAGCGCGTATTGATGCGCGCTGGGCACGTAGATCCAGTTCAGCAGCAGAAACGCGATGGCCAGGACAACCAGACCCAGCAAACTCGCTCCAGAACTGGTTTGTACGGGCACGTCGCTGACGGCAGCGGTACGGGCATCTGCGCTGGTCACGACGCCGCGCCGTTGACGCGGCATTCTCGCAAACGCATAGATCAGAAAGCCAATGACCGCGATAGCACCAGCGACCAACATCACGATAAAGAAGATCAACGAACGATCATCACCGCCAAGGCCGGTGCGCGTGAGCTGGCTTTCGGCTGACGGGCTAAGCTCCCAGATCAGGAGCGCCGCTACCACGACCAGCAAAATGATCGCCAACAGATAAACATACCATTGCGGACCAGCGGACGGCGTCGGTCCGTCGGCGACCACTTCCTGCGGACGCGTGGAACGTGCGACTAGCGATACGAGGAATGCCAGTACGCCGACAATCGCGATCACAATCATCACCTCGATAAAAAGCGTCGCGCGGTCGTCCAAGTTGATCTACCTCGTTGATTTGATTCGACCGGCCGGGCGACCCACTTGCGCTCCGGTCGGCTTATCGACCCCGAATATTGAGCTCGAACGGCGTTGAACGCTGGCGCGGTTAACCCCGCAGCTGCCGGGTTTCCTGTTCGTTGATACTTTCGGTCTCGGGATTAATGACGACCCCATAAATTTCCCGCGCCTTGTCCAGCGTGACGAAATCGTCGAGCCAGTCGCTTAGGACCATGTCGGGATCGCGTTTCTTGGGATCACCATAGCCGCCACCGGAGGGGCCAATGATCTGGACCAAATCGCCCGCTTCAACTTTCGCGCCGGTAACCTTCGACGGCCAATCCTCCTGCTCGGGTGTGCCTGGATTCTTGACCAACTGGCCGACCAATCCTTCTTCGCCGCCGAACACTCCGACCGGTGCTTCTTTATGGCGATCGGCTTCACACGAAATGTAGCCCGGAATTAGGAAACGGTTTTCGCGCACGATGCCGATCCCGCCGCGCCACTGGCCCGCGGCCGCCGGATCCATCCGTAACTCATAGCGCTCGTTGCGCAGCGGATAGTGCATATCGAGCTCTTCGACCGGGTTGTTGCGGGTATTGGCCATCAGGTTATCGACGCTATCCATCCCGTCTTTACCAAAGCGAGCACCGTAACTGCCTTCGTCGACCTCGAGATACATCCAATACTGCTGCTTCTCCTCGTGGAAGCCGCTGTAGGAAATAAAATACAGAGAGGCCGAGTTACCGCCGGTGGCTTTTTCCGGAATGACTGGCGCCAGGGCCCGGATGACACAATCCAGCACCCGTTGTATCTGGGCAAACCGCGAGAAACACGCACGTGGGAAATTGGGGTTGAAGATCGTGCCTTTCGGCGCGGTCACCTTGACCGGTCGGAAGATCCCTTCGTTTTGCGGTATGAACTCCTCAAGTTCGGCTTCGTCGAGCATCAGGGTGCGCACAATATAGTAGCAGGCGACCTTGCAACTGCCCTCAAAGGGGACGTTGTAGCCGGTCTCTACCTCCGGCGATGAACCGGTCAGGTCGATCTCGATATCACTGCCTTTGACCCGGACGGTAACGTTGACCTTGAGCATCACGTCGCGGTTCTTGCCGTCGTCGTCGAGCCAGCTCTCGGCGTGGTACTCGCCGTCGGGGACTTTTTCGATCTCGGCCCGCAACATGCGCTCGGAATAGTCCATCCAATAGTTGGCCGACCCCATCACGGTATCGACGCCGTATTTTCCAACCAACGCACCGAACCGTTCGCGCCCTTTCTCGACCGAGGCGATCATCGCATCGATGTCGGACGTGTTCATGTCGGGGGTCCGCACATTATCGATGATCATCTGCCACATTTCTTCGTTGCGGACGCCGCGGTCGTAAAGCTTAACCGCGTTAAACAGCTTGGCTTCCGCGAACACATCGACGACATCGACATTGATGCCGGGTGCGGCGCCGCCGAGATCGAGCAGATGCGCGGTATTGGCCGCGAAGCCGATCAATTCGCCCTGATGGAAAATCGGTACAATCACCCCGAGGTCGGGTGTATGCGACGACCCGTAATAGGGGTGGTTGTGGATGATGACGTCGCCCTCGTTGATCTTGCCCTCGAGGCGCTGGAGCATGCCGCGGATGTAGAACGGCAGCGAGCCGATATGCATCGGCGTGCTTTCGCTCTCGCAAAGCTCGTTGCCGTTCATATCGAAGATGCCACAGCCCAAATCCTCGGATTCGCGAATGATGCTCGAATACGACATGCGGTAGAGGACGTGCGCCATCTCCTTGGCGATTGCGTTGAAGGCACCACCGATAACCCGCAGGGTTACCGCATCCAAGTGATCGTAGGCGAAGTCGGTGATAATCTTTTTGCCGGATGACGGTCTCGGCAAAGCGGCTGGCTGCGCACTCGGGGCCGGCAGTCTCTGCGTTGCCGGTGCCGGATCGGGGGCGCGCAGTTGCGCCGGCGCTTCGGGCTCGACCGGCGGCGGAAGCTGCCGGACACTTTCCGTCCGACGCGCTTCGATACGAGGTTGAGACGATGCCGGTGCGGGCGCGGCTGCGCTTGACTTGTCATCGTCGGGGAATTGTCCGTTGAGCAGCGTCCGCGCACATTTTCGAAAGCTGTCGTTCGCGGCCCGATCGAGCTGCTCGCCCAATGACAGCGAGCCATTTCCGTTGGCGTGGCCGGTCTCGCGGACTTCCGATCCGTTGGCCTTCAGCGCACCGGTCACTTCGACTCCGCCGCCATTGCGGCCATGATCGATAATGTCGAAGCTCCAGGCGTCGCCGTAAACGTCCCGCAGCGCAGTAACGATCGTGGCGAGTGGCCCGTTTCCGGAATTGGTGTGGGTATCCATGGCTTTGACCTCGGCTTCTATAGCTTGATCAGGATGTTGGCGAATTGATCGACCTCGGCAACCAGGTCGGGGAGCACCAGCGTCGTGGTGTCCGTCTGCTCGAAGATTGCCGGACCGCGGATGATGTTACCGCACTTGAAACGAGTCCGGTCGTAGTGGGGCGTCGAGATGGTCCGCGCCTTGCCATTGCCGTCATCGAAGATAACGTCGCGATGGGCCGTCAAGGCGTCGCCGTCGGGTTCGGGTCCGCCGTCTTCGAGATTCTTGGTTCGTAGTTCCGGGATCCGGCCCACGCCCATGACCCGAACGTTGACCAGTTCGATATCTTTCTCATCGAAGCGCTTGCCATATTCGCGCTCGTGGACCTGATGGAACCCCTCGATCAACTGGCTGATGAAATTCTGATCGAGATTGCCGTCGGGCGCATCGACCCGGAGCTCGTAGCCTTGGCCCTGATAACGGCACTCGGCGATACGAACAAACATCTGGTCTTGGGGACTGATGCGATCTCCTTCGAGTTGCTTTGATGCAAGGTTTTGAAGGTAGGCATAGTCCTCGGTGATCTTGGCTAGATCGGGATTGCTCAGCAGCTGTATCTGGGTACGGCTGTAGTCATACGACAAATCGGTCGCCAGCAGGCCCAGCGCCGATGTAAGGCCCGGTTTGGGCGGCACGATGACCATTGGAATGGCCAGCTCGGCCGCAACTTCGCAAGCCTGCAGCGGCCCGGCACCACCGAAAGCGACCAGCGCAAACTCACGCGGGTCGTAGCCCTTGCGAACGCTGTTCATCTCGATCGATTGGATCATGCCATGATTGAGAATCTTGATACCGCCAAGCGCGGCTTCCTGAACGTTCATCCCGAGCTCCTGGCAAAGATGCTGTTCGATGGCCTTTTTTGACAGATCAGCCCGCAGCTCCATTCGCCCGCCGAGGAAGTTGTCGGGGTTGAGGCGTCCCAGCACGACATTGCAATCGGTGGAAGTCGGAAATTCACCGCCGCGCCCGTAGCAGCAGGGGCCTGGCAGCGCGCCCGCGCTCTTGGGTCCAACCCGGAACACGCCGCCGCGATCGACATAGGCAATTGAACCCCCGCCGGCGCCAATCGTATCGATGTCGACCATCGGTACCATCGCCTGGTAATCGCCAATCTTGGTATCGAGCAGATGTTTCATCGACATCTTGCCGTCGGGCGCCACGCCGATATCAGCCGATGTGCCGCCGACATCGAGTGTGACGACGTTCTTGAAGCCCGACTGACCACTGGCCCAGATCCCGCCGATCAACCCGGCGACCGGCCCCGACATCAACAGCGTAACCGGACGTTCGACCGCGCCCTGGGCAGTTGCCACTCCGCCGTTGGTCTGCATCAAATGCAACTCGGCGCGGAACTTCTTTTCCTTCATGGCGTTGTCGAGATTGGCGACGTAGGTCGCGGTTTTGGGCCCGACATAGGAATTGAGGCAGGTCGTGCTGAAGCGTTCGTATTCGCGGTATTGCGGGATAATCTGGTGGCTCAGCGACAGGAAAATATCAGGCCATTCTTTGCGGATAATTTCGCCGGCGCGAATTTCATGCTCGGGGTTGAGGAACGCAAACATGAAGCAAACTGCGATCGCCTCGACGTTGGCCTTACGCAGTTTGCGAACGGCCGCGACGACGTCCTCTTCGCTCAGCGGCGTCATGATTTCGCCGTCCGGCGCGATGATCCGTTCCCGAATCGGTAGTCGATAGCGCCGCCGTACGAGTGGATATTTCTGCCACGGGAGATCTTGTTGCAGGCTGAAATTGTAGGGGCGTTTGTGACGGGCGATATGCAGGATGTCGCGGTAGCCCTCGGTCGTCAGAAGCCCGGCGCGGGCACCGTTGTGCTCCAGCACGATATTGGTCGCGATCGTAGTGCCGTGGAAAAATTGCTCGACATCGGATGGCGACACGCCTGCCATCTCGCACAGCTCCATCGCCCCATCCATGGTGCCGATGGACGGATCTTGCGGCGTCGTTGGTACTTTGTTGACGTGGATTGATCCCGTCGAATCGTCGGTTAGAACAAGGTCGGTGAATGTTCCGCCGACATCTACGCCCAATCGAATCACACGTCGTCTCCCCAGTTAGAATTCTTTTTCGGCGTCTTGATCCTGTGCGATGCCCTATTCGCCGTGAAGGACGCCGCGAGGTCGTTACGCAATTCGAGCCCCTCGAGATAGGCGAGCACATTATCGAGCGGTTCGACATCACCAAATTTCGCATCGATGTCGAACAGGTTCCATTCCACCACTCCAGGCACGCGATCGCCGCAAGCCTCGCGCACGAGAATTGGACGGAAGCCCTCGGCGATGGCGTCTTCGGTCGAATGGCGAACGCACCCAGCCATCGTAACGCCGGTGAGAATAACAGTGTCGACGCCGGCTGCCTTCAAGAAGCTGGAAAGATAGGTTCCGTGGAATGCACTGGCGCGTTTTTTTACAATCACGTGCTCGCCTGGCTGCGGCGCAATGCGATCATCGATTTCGGTTTCCCACGTGCCTACCTGGAGCTGTTCGGCCGGGATTTTGTGATGCCACAGGCCCATGTCGGTGTTGTGACCGTCGGTGACGTTGTAAGCGGTCGAGGTGAATACAATCGGAATGCGTTTGGCGCGCGCCGCCGCCAATAGTTTTTGCGTCGCCGGGATGATCACGTCCATATGTTCGCATGAGAACGTGTTGCCGGGCCGCGTCCAGGCGTTGGCGAGATCGATATTGACCAGCGCCGGCCGGGTTCCGTAACCGATGCGGCGCTGGAAGCCGCGGCCCTGGTAGATTTTCGAGTCGGCCGCAAAAATCTTCTCGAGTGCCTCTTGAATCTCATCGGTCATCGAGTTCTGCCTGATAATACGTTGCCTCTATTCCGCCGCCGCAGCGCGGCGGTTGGGCTTATGGGTTTCGAGTTCGGCGATGACCTCGTCGCACGACATCACCCGGCCCCAAAGGCGGCGGAAGGTGGTGGTGTAGGCGTCCTGCATTTCGTCGCTGCAGGTGCCGGTCGCGTCCGAAACGATGACGCTGCCATAGCATCGGTCGCTCGCTTCCTGGGCCGTCATCCCGACACAATTATTGGTCGAAACACCGGTGCAAACGACTTCGGTAATCCCGGCTGCTTTGAGCATGGCCTCGATACCGCTCGAGCCGAACGCGCCTTGGGTGGTTTTATTGACCACGAGGTCGCCGGGTTCGGGCTTGAGCTCGTCGACAATCTCGTGCTCGCGGGTGCCTTCGTGATTGTTGGTGGTTTGAAAAAAGCCCTTCAAATGGGCCGGCGCGTCGCTGTAGTCGGGCGCGGTTGGCCCCAGGGTCACGTAGATCACGCGGGCATCATTTTCCCGAAACGCCTTGAGCAGGCGTTGGATGTTGGGGATCAGCAGCTCATCGATCCGGTCAAATCGATACGACGCTTCGTCAAGGCGGCCCTGCTCGGCCAAAACCTTACCCAAACCATGGTGGCGGCTACCGCTGGCATACTGCATATCGATGACCAGAAGCGCGGTTGATTCGGGCGATAATGTGAACGGGCGGGTGAACTCGTCGACATATGTCGCGGCCATGGCAATCTCCCTTGGACGAGGCCCCGACTCTGCCAAGTCAGGGCACCCTAAACAACCGTTAAGGGGGGCTGAACGCAAGTTGTTTTTTATGGTTCGAATTGTCCTGCGAGACCGGTAATCCTTGAATTTCGCGCAACAGCTTGCGCAAAACCGCGGGTGGGAAACTAGCGTAGTTCTTTGCCACCTCGACAAACGCGTTGGGCCCGCCGATCACATTGTCGCGATAGTAGGTTTCAAGCTTCAGGTCGCCACTGACAATCGCCAGCGCGTTAATCGTGATGTTGTTGGCCACAATCAGATCGCGGGCGCGGGGGGCACCGATGCCGTCATTGTCGCTGCCATCGCCGGAGAGATCGATGGTCCGGCGGCGTCCCTGAAAGTCGTTGTTGGTCAGCAATTTGGCAGCGTAGAGCAGGGCATTGCCAATCGCGGTTTTTCCAGCGCTGGTGCGATTTGCCGTAACCAAAGCGGCGGCAAATCTCTGCGCATCATCGACATTTCGAATGACATGCCAATCGATTACCCTCGATTGTGCATGGGCGCTCGACCACAAGACCAGCGTCACGGCAATGCCGCGGTCACCGATCGACTGGATTGCACGCAGCACCTCCGGGTTGCGGAAGGCATCGGCATAGCCGTGGATTTGGGTGTAGTACTCCCAGCCGCCGACGCTTGATGATGCGTCGACCGCCAATACCAGCTCAAGATCGACCGATTCGGCCCGAGTTTGCCCTGAAGGGGCGAGCAGGGCGGCGGCCAAACCAACGATCGCAGCGCTGCGTCGTAGTGGTAATTCGAAAAAGTTGTGCATTTTCACTAGAAAGGCCCGCCGCAATCAGCCCGCACCGGACTATGATTGAGACCAGAGTTCTACCAGCAAGAGGGAGGTGGCTGTGCAAAACATTCGTGTGAACGGCCAGCGGTTGTGGGACAGCCTGATGGAAATGGCGAAAATCGGTGCGACCGAGAAGGGTGGCGTCTGCCGTCTGGCGCTAACCGATCTCGACAAACAGGCTCGTGATCTATTCGTGCGCTGGTGTGAGGACGCCGGATGCAGCGTCGGCGTCGATAAGATGGGCAACATATTCGCGCGCCGGCCTGGCAAGGATGAGTCGTTGCCGCCGGTCATGACCGGCAGCCACATCGATAGTCAGCCGACCGGCGGCAAGTTCGACGGTATTTATGGCGTCCTGGCCGGGCTCGAGGTGATCCGCACCCTCAACGATCTCGACTATGAGACCAACGCACCGATCGAGGTCTCGGCCTGGACCAACGAAGAGGGATCTCGGTTCGCGCCGGCGATGGTGGCCTCGGGCGTGTTCGGTGGCGAATTCGAACTGGATTATGCCCTTGCCTGCAAAGACCGCGACGGCAAAACAATCGCCGAAGAGCTCGAACGCATTGGCTATGCCGGCGACCTGGAGTGCGGCGGCCGCGACGTCGGCGCGTTCTTCGAAACACACATCGAGCAGGGACCCATCCTCGAGGCCGATGGCAAGACCATTGGTGTCGTGCAGGGGGTGCAGGGCATTCGCTGGTATGAAGTCGAAATCACCGGCATGGAATCTCATGCCGGTACGACGCCGATGGATCGGCGCAAGGATGCTCTCGTCGCGGCCTCGATGATGGTGGCCGAAGCCAATCGTTTGGGAGAGACGACAAGCGATGCGCGCACCACCATCGGGATGATGGAAGTCAGCCCCAATTCGCGCAACGTGATCCCCGGCCATGTTTTCTTCACGCTCGATTTGCGCCACCCCGATGCAGACACGTTGGCGACCATGGGTACGTCCTTTAAGTCTGTGTGCGAGCGGATCGCGTCTGACCGGGCCTGCGAGTTGAAGTTCGAAGAAATCTGGTACTCGGCGCCGGTAAAATTCGATGCCACCTGCATTAGCGCCGTTCAGAGTGCGGCCGATGCGCTCGAGCTGGACAACCGGCCCATCACTTCGGGCGCTGGGCACGACGCGGTTTACGTGTCACGGGTTGCCCCCGCCGCGATGATCTTCATCCCGTGTAAAGATGGAATCAGCCACAACGAGATCGAGGATGCGACGCAAGAGCACCTCACGGCCGGTTGCGACGTCCTGCTCAACGCGATGCTGTCGCGCGCCGATGCGCTCGGCTAGTGGATTCCATCCACTAGGGTCAACCGGGCCTAACGCGCCGTGCTAAGCCATGGCTTTCGTCCCTTCTTTTTGCTCGCCGGGGTTTGGGCGGCGGTAGCCGTCGCACTATGGCTCGCGTGGTTGACCACCGATTTCGGCCTGCCGACCGCGTTCGATCCAGTCACCTGGCACACCCACGAAATGTTGTTCGGCTTTGCCGTGGCCGCGATTGCCGGATTCCTGCTCACCGCCATCCCGAATTGGACCGGACGGCTGCCGGTCCGTGGCCTGCCGTTGCTCGGGCTTGCGGCACTTTGGCTAGCCGGTCGCATCGCGGTCGCAGTTTCAGAACTAATCGGCGCACCGATTGCGGCGACTATCGACCTGGCGTTTCTGGCCGTGCTGTTTCTGGTGATCGTGCGCGAGCTCATCGCCGGCAAGAACCGAAAAAATCTTCCGGTTGCGGTCATCATTGTCCTGCTGGCAGCAGCCAATGGGGTCATCCACGCCGAGGCGATCGAATGGATCACGGTATCGGATTTGCTGGGCCAACGCCTGGCTATCATATTGATTGTATTGCTTATTTCTTTGATCGGCGGCCGTATTATTCCGAGCTTTACCCGCAACTGGCTGGTTAAACAGAACGCCACGCGATTGCCTGCGCCGTTCGGCTGGATAGATCAGCTGGCGCTTGCCGCAACGATCGTTGCGGGCGTGGGTTGGGTGGTGTTTCCCGAACAAGCCTGGGTCAGCGGATTGCTGGTTGTGGCCGGATTGCTGGGCGTCGTTCGGCTATCACGTTGGTGTGGCATCGCCACCGTCTCAGAGTCATTGGTTGTGGTGCTACACGTTGGTTACTTGTGGCTGGCTATTGGTCTTGCGCTGCTTGGGATTGCCGGCTTGACCGCAACGCTCCTGCCCTCGGCAGCGCTGCACATGCTCACCATTGGCGCCATGGGAACCATGATTCTCGCGGTGATGACCCGGGCGACGCTTGGTCATGGTGGCCGCGAGTTGCGCGCGGATGGCTTCACGACAGCGGCCTATGTCCTGGTCTCGGTTGCCGCGGCGGCGCGGTTGGTGGCGACGCTGGCGCCCGATCATCACGACCCGATATTATTGGCAGCGGGCATCTGCTGGATCGCGGCGTTTGGGATGTTTGTTGTTCGTTACGCGCCAATCTTGGTGCCTGGCCGAAACGCGTCACCGGCGACGTAACGGGTTGGCGTCGGTTTAAGCTGGCACTGTCCGTTCTACCGGCCGTACCCTGTCGCTCACGTCACGCAACCACCCAACCTTCGAGAAACCCCGATGGCTTCCGACACCAAACAAGTCCCGGTCTACTGTTATCAGTGTGTAGCTGGGCCCGATCTGATGAAGGTTGAGGTTACCGACGGAATCGCGACCAAGATCGAGGGAAACTACGATATTCGCAAAGAGCATCCCGGCGGCGGGCGCGTCTGCGTCAAAGCCTTTGGGCTGGTGCAAAAAACTTACAACCCCAACCGTATCCAGCAACCGATGAAACGGACCAACCCCAACAAGGGGCGGCACGAAGATCCCGGCTTCGTCCCGATTTCCTGGGATGAGGCGCTGGATATCGTGGCCGAAAAGCTGCGTGGGATTCGCGCCAAGGGGTTACGTGACGACTCCGGCTATCCCAGGGTGGCGGCCAGTTTCGGTGGCGGTGGGACGCCGACCCAATATATGGGCACATTTCCGGCTTTCCTTTCCGCGTGGGGGCCGATGGATCTCGGTTTTGGTTCCGGCCAAGGCATGAAGTGCTATCACTCTGAACATCTTTATGGCGAGCTCTGGCATCGCGCCTTTATCGTCTCACCGGATACGCCGCGAACGCAGTACGTGATCTCGTGCGGTCATAATGTTGAGGCATCGGGTGGGGTGGCCGGCGTGTGGCGCCAGGCCAATGCCCGCACGCGTGGCCTCAAGCGGGTGCAGGTTGAGCCCCATCTATCGGTTACCGGCGCGGTGTCTGCCGAGTGGGTGCCGATCAAGCCGAAAACCGATGCCGCGTTCCTCTTCTCGATCATCCACAGCATCCTCCACGAACACCCGTGGCGTGATGTGTGCGACGTCCCGTTTCTGTCCGACGACACCAATTCGCCCTATCTGGTTGGCCCCAACGGCTACTACCTGCGTGACGTTCAGACGCGCAAGCCGCTCATCTGGGACTTGGCGGACGGCGCCGCCAAGCCGTTCGACAGCGATATCAAGGAGCCGGCTCTGGACGGTGCGTACCAAGCGCGCGGCGTCGAGATCGGTGCTGATGACGAGGTCTGGGAGTATGACAGCGTTGACGTCAAACCGTCCTTCCAGCTTCTGATCGATCATGTGAAGGAATATTCGCCGGAGTGGGCGGCTGACGAATGCGATATTCCGGCCGAGCGCATTCGGCGCATTGCGTCGGAATATCTCGCCCACGCCTGCATCGGCGAAACCATCGAGATCGAAGGCCGCGAATTGCCTTACCGGCCGGTCGCCGTGATGCTTGGCAAGACCGTTAACAATGGTTGGGGCGGCTACGAGTGTTGTTGGGCACGCACGATGCTGGCTTGCCTGGTCGGCGCCCTCGAAGTACCCGGCGGACTGCTCGGCACCAACGTGAAGCTGGTGCGTCCGGCCGACGATCGCATGAAATCGGTGGTCCGCGACGCCGACGGGCTGATGGTCCATCCCTTCAACGAAACCTCGAAGGAGGGGTGGCAGCGAGATCCGCATATTCGCAACGCCTATTCAACGTTGGTCCCATTGGCTGCCAATTCGCCGTGGTCGCCCGCGCTTGGGCCAGCCCATCTACCTTGGTTGTTTCAAAAGGAACCGCCGGATAATTGGCCGGCGCCGACCAAACCCGAAGTTTGGTTCTGCTATCGCACCAACCCAGCGATTTCTCAGTTGGAAGCGACGGCGGTGACCGAACGCGTCGCCGAGTTTCCGTTTGTCGTCGCGTTTGCCTACACGCGCGACGAGACCAATCACATGGCGGATATTCTTCTACCCGAGGCGACCGACCTGGAGGGCCTCCAGCTCATCAAAATAGGCGGTACGAAATTCACGGAGAGTTTCTGGCGTCACCATGGTTGGGCGATCCGGCAGCCGGTTGCCGACAAGGTCGTCGATAGCCGCGACATGACCGAAATCGCGACCGAACTCGCCGAACGCGTCGGTCTGCTCAAGGAGTACAACGCGGCAATCAACCGGGGCGCCGGCGGCATGGCGCTCACCGGCGACGGCTTCGACTACGCGCTCGACCCGGAAGTCCCGCATGCCTGCGAAGAGATCTGGGACCGCGTGTGCAAGGCAGCGAGCCACGACCTCAGTGACGGCAGTGAGGTTCACGACCTCGCGTGGTTCAGTGAGAATGGTTACATGCTGGCGCCGCAGTCCGAACTCGCCTGGTTCCTTTATCCAACGGTCAAAGAGCGGGGCGTTCGCTTTGAATTGCCTTACCAGGAACGCATCAAGCGACACGGCACTCAGCTCGCCCACCGGCTGCACGAGATCGGTGTCAAGTGGTGGGACAAACAGCTCGAGGAATATCAGCCGCTACCGCCCTACAAACAGTTCCCCGATATCTGGATCAACTATGCCCGCGAAGTCGGCCGCGACCCCGATGAGTTCCCGCTATGGGCGCTTACCGCACGCAGCATGCAGTATTCCTGGGGCGCCAATGTCGGCGTGCCCGTGATCAACGAAGTGGCAAAGAATGTTGCCGGGCACGAAGGGATCATTCTCAATCGGAAAACCGCGAGCACGTACGGGATTGCCGACGGCGACACGATTATCCTCGAATCGGTGGCAGGCACGACCAAGGGAAACGCGGTTCTTCGTGAAGGCATTCGCCCCGACACGGTCTTGATGATCGGCCAATTCGATCATTGGGCGACGCCGGTTGCCAAAGATCTCGAACTAGGCAGCCTAAATTCCCTGACCAGCTTGGCGCTCTCGCTTACGGATGCAACGGGAAGCGGCTCGGACATCGCCCGGGTCAAAATCTCCAAGGCTCAAGACTCCAAAAGTGCCCAGACCGAGCGTGGCCGATGACACGCTGGGGCATGGTCATCGACCTCAACCGTTGCGTCGGTTGTCAAACCTGCGTTGCCGCCTGCAAGCATGAGAACGCGACCCCACCAGGGGTGCAATGGCGTACGGTTCTCGATGTCGAACTCGGCACGTTTCCCGATGTCCAACGCCTGTTCATGGTGACCGGATGTCAACATTGCGAGGAACCCCCATGCGTCCCGGTATGCCCGACCGGAGCGACCAAGCGGCGCGCCGATGGGCTCGTCACCATGGACTACGATCGTTGCATTGGCTGCGCCGCCTGCGTCGTCGCCTGTCCCTATCAAGCGCGCGATATCGTTCACGAACGAGAGAGTTATTATCGCGGCAAGCGAACCGCGCCCGAGATAGCCGCCGCCCACGATGAACGACTTGGAGTCGCCAACAAGTGCAACTTCTGTGTCGATCGTCTCGATGCTGGCCTCGCGGCCGGGCTAACGCCCGGGGTCGATCCAGCAGCCACCCCGGCCTGCGCCGCGTCCTGCATCGCCAGCGCCATTCATTTTGGTGACTACGCCGATGACCAAAGCAACGTCTCGCGTCTGATTGCTGAGAATCAGAACTTCCAGATGCACGAGGAACTCGGCACCGATCCTCAGATTCGCTACCTCTACGACCTGCCGACCACACCGGGGCGCGATTCGGAGCCCAGTGACGCCGAGGCTGCGGCCGCACCCCTGGCCGGCAAGCAGCAGACTTATTGGGACTACAAGGGCGCGATGAACTTCGTTTGTGGCGGGCTCGCGTCGGGCTTTGCCGTGGTGGCCTTCTTGCTCGAGGCCAATCATCCCAAGACGTCGTTATCGATCCTGTTCGTGCTGGCGGCGGCTATCATGGCTGTGGGCCTGGTGTCGTTGTTGTTCAAGATCGGTCGCCCGACCCGGGCATTGTTCGCCGCGCTGCGACCCAGCACGTCGTGGATGACGCGCGAACTGTGGGTCGCAACGGCATTCTTTCCGCTGGTGCTGCTCGGCCTGGTTCTGCCCGAACTTTGGGTCCATGACGCGTTGGGCGTCGTCGCGGCGCTGTTTCTGATCTGCCAGGCACGTATCCTTTACGCATCGAAGGGAATCCCGGCATGGCGAGCGCCGCTGATCCCGTGGATGTTGGTGATGACGGGACTGTTCGAGGGAATCGGGCTCTATGCGATCGTCGAGGTCGTGGCGCCCAAGCTGGTCGTAGGATCGCCGGTGTTGCTCCTGCTCGGTATTGCTCTGGCTGTAACCAACGCGATCCTATGGCATCGCTATCGTGCCAGCGCCACGGAGCGCGGCATCGGCCAGGCCGCACGCCGCGCGATCATGAAGATGACGCCATGGCTTCACCTCATCGGCCACGCGCTTCCGATCGTTTTGTTTGGCATCGCCCTGTTCGTCTCGATCGACGTCGCACGAATTCTTGCCGGGATTGGCGGTGTTGCGGCGATCGCCGGCGGCGCGGCTTGGAAGTTCTGGGTGATAGTGCGCGCCGGTCATCAGCAAGGTTTCGCCCTGCCAAAGGTGCCGCAACGGGGTTCCGGAGACTATGCAGCGCCGGTCAGGCTCGAGGTCGCTTAGCCCGATACTCGCCGAAGATGTTCGCCCAGGAAATCAAACACTCGGCGGACCCGACGGCTGGTCTTGAGTTCGGCATGGGCCGTTAGCCAGATCGGCAAGGTTGGTAGCGCGGCATCTATTTGGAGTTGCGCGACACCGGGCTCGGCCTCACCAATTTCCATCTGATTGAAGCCAATTCCGAAACCGGCGACGACAAAGCGCCAGCAAACCACCTGATTATCGCATCGCAAGGAAAAGAACCGCCGGTCGACCCCGAAGCCGGCCGCGGCAAAGCCTCTGATAATCTGATCGTCGCGGTCGTAACCGACGACATCGTGGTTTTGAAAGTCTTCGAACGATCGCGGCGCACCGCGTCGCTCGATATAGGTGTGGGCCGCGAACATGCCAATCTTCATCTCCGCGATCTTGCGGGTAATAACATCGTTCTGGGTCGGACGGTACATCCGTATCGCGATGTCGGCTTCGCGCTGCAGAAGATTTTCGGTGCGGTCGGAGGCGACCAGTTCGATGTCGATATCAGGTTCAGCCTGGTGCAGCCGCGTGAGGATGTCGGGCAGGGTATAGGTCGCCACAATTTCGCTCGCCGTGATGCGTATGGTCCCGGCAATCGTTTCGGAGCGGCCGGCCGCTGTGAGGAGCAGACGATCTGCGGCGTTGGCCATGTTGCCGGCGTATTCGAGGAGCTCGGCGCCGGTTGGCGTCAGTTCGAAACCACCGCCCGTCCTCTCAAACAGACGCGTGCCGAGCTCGACTTCCAACGCTCTGATGTGCCGGCCCATCGTCGGTTGGCTGCTGCGCAGGCTGCGGGCCGCGTCCGATAGGGAGCCATGTGCCGCAACCGCGGCAAAGGTCTGCAAGTGGGTCCAATCGAGAGCCGCCATGTCCATTCATTTATGAATAAGATTAAACCAATATTGGCCAATGGAACTTCAATAACGAATGAATATATTGAAGGTGTCAATGCAGATCGAGCAATTAGGAGATCAAAAAATGTCGCAAGTGGCAATCGTTCTGGGTGCCAACGGCCGGTTCGGCCGAGCCGCCACCACCGCATTTCTGGCCGACGGATGGCGCGTGCGCTCGTTTGCTCGCTCGTTCGCCGCGGTCGTATCCGACCAGGCCGCACGGCCGACCGTCGAGCCAATCGAAGGCAATGCCTTCGACGCGCCGGAGCTCATCGCGGCGGCGGCCGGCTGTGACGTCATCGTCAACGCGCTCAATCCGCCTTACCCGCGATGGTCGCGCGATATTCCGCGCATCACTGCGAACGTTATTGCGGCCGCCAAAGCTGCCGGCGCAGCGGTCATGATTCCCGGCAACGTCTACAATTATGGCCACGGCATGCCGGCGCTTCTCAAAGACGACACGCCGCAACTGCCGACCACGCGCAAAGGCGAATTGCGCCGGCACATGGAGCAAACCTATGCGGCGGCGTGCGTCGACGGTGTGCAAACAATCATCCTCCGCGCTGGCGACTTTATCGAGCGGGAGAAGACCGGCAACTGGTTCGATTCACATATCGCGGCCAAGGTGACCAAGGGGCGTGTGATGTACCCTGGTCCGCTCGACCGGGTCCATGCGTGGGCCTACCTGCCGGACCTGGCACGCGCCATGGTCGGTCTCGCCGAAAAGCGTGCCGAGCTTGCACAATTCGAGCAATTTGGGTTTCCCGGTTATGCCCTAACCGGAAGGATGTTGGTGGATGCTATCGAGCGCGCCGTCGGCCGTTCGCTCGCGATCAAAGCCCTGCCGTGGCCAACGATCCGTCTCCTCGGTCTCGTTATGCCGCTCATGCGCGAAGTCGCAGAGATGTCCTATCTCTGGAACACACCGCATGCGATCGATGGCACCAAGATGGCTGCGGTGTTACCAGATTTTCAATCGACACCGCTCGATACAGCGCTGGCAGACGCGCTGGGCGATGTCGCCGCGGTCAACGGTGATGCTCTGCAACTCGCTGCCCCGATGCCGCGCCCGGTCTGATCTTGGCCAAGACTATTGGCCAAGACTATTGGACAAGACGCGGGCATTTATTCCTTAGAGTCCGACTCGAAACTCTATGTTTGATAACAGTACCTTGCGAGCCGCCTTGTGAGGAGTCGGATGTTGGCGACAAGAATCCATGCCTGTGCGGAGGCGATTGATTTCTCCCAATCCTTGGCCAGTCGACGGCATCGGTTGAGCCAGGCGAAGGTCCTCTCGACGACCCATCGTCTGGGCAGGAGCTCGAAGCCCTGGGCGGTGTCTGAGCGCTTGATGATCTCGAGCTTCCAGCGGCCGATGTCCTCAAGGGCGCCCTCGAGTTTCGGTCCCGCGTAGGCGGCGTCGGCGAAGAGGTGACGCAGCCGGGGGAAGCGATGACGGATCGATTTGAGGACCTCGGGCGCGCCGTCGCGGTCCTGGATATCGGCTGCGTGCACGATCAGGCCGACCAGCAGGCCGAGTGTATCGGTGACGATGTGACGCTTGCGGCCCTTGATCTTCTTGCCCGCGTCATAGCCCCGAACACCACCGCTTTCCGTGGTTTTCACGCTCTGGCTGTCGATCACCCCGGCGCTCGGGCCGGCCTCGCGTCCTTCCAGCTCCCGGGCCGCCATGACCAGGTGATGGTTGATGCTCTCCAGCAGGCCGTTGGAGCGCCAGTCGTAGAAATAGCGCTGGACCGTGGAAGGCGGAGGGAAGTCGTTCGGCAACATCGCCCACTGGCAGCCCGTCGAGGCCATGTACATGACCGCATCCATGACATGGCGCAGGTCCGTCGTCCTCGGCCGGCCGATCTTCTTGCGCGGCGGCATGAGCGGCGCGATCAACGCCCACTCTCGATCCGTCAGGTCGCTTGCGTAGCGCCCGCCACGGCGCTCATAATTCGGGCGAGTGATTTCGGTCCACATGTTGTGCCTCCTCGTTTGCTTTGCGAGTAAGCCACAACCGCTGAAATCACTCAACTAGTTTCGGGTTGGCCTCTAAGGCCGTAAATCCACGATCCGTTTGGCCTTGCCGATCGAGCGCTCGACAGTGCCCGGCTCCATAACCGTGACCACGCTGGTGATGCCGATCCGCGCCTTGATGTGACCGGCGAGATCGGCGCCGGCTGCCGCTCTGGTAGCCGCGGCGCCGGACCCGGTTTTTGCCTCGACGACGACCGTGAGGTCATCGAGCCGGCCTTCTCGGCGCACCTCGAGGAAGTAGTGCGGCGATAGACGTTCGTCCTTGAGCAGGATTCCTTCGATCTGAGTCGGGAACACGTTGACGCCACGAATGATAAGCATGTCGTCGCTGCGGCCGGTTACTTTCTCCATTCGCCGCATCGAACGCGCGGTGCCGGGCAGCAACCGGGTGAGATCGCGAGTCCGATAGCGGATAACCGGAAACGCCTCCTTGGTGAGCGAGGTGAAGACCAGTTCACCGACCTCACCTTCGGACAGCACGTCGCCGGTCACGGGATCGATGATCTCGGGATAAAAGTGATCCTCCCAGATGTGGAGGCCGTCCTTGGTTTCGATGCACTCGGCCGAAACGCCGGGTCCGATGATCTCGGACAGTCCATACACGTCGATCGCCTGAATATCGAACCGGGCTTCGATCTCACTGCGCATCGATTCCGTCCACGGCTCGGCGCCGTGAATGCCGATCTGGAGCGAGGTTGCCCGTGGATCCAGGCCTTGACGTTCGAATTCGTCGGCAATAGCCAGCATATAGGATGGTGTTACCGCCATTACCCGCGGTTTGAAGTCGTTTATGATTTGCACCTGGCGTTCGGTAAATCCACCTGAGACCGGGATCACCGTGCAGCGCAGGCGCGACGCGCCGTCATGAATACCGAGACCGCCGGTAAACAGGCCGTAGCCGAACGCCACATGAACGATGTCGCCCGGTCGCGCGCCCGCTGCGCGCATTGATCGCGCCATGACGTCGGCCCACATGTCGAGGTCGTTCTGGGTGTAGCCGACGACCGTGGGAACGCCGGTCGTTCCGCTCGATGCGTGAACCCGGATGATCTGCTCGCGTGGCACGGCGAACATGCCGAAGGGATAGTTCTGGCGGAGGTCGTCCTTGACGGTAAACGGAAACTTGGCGAGGTCGTCCAGCGATACCAGGTCGGCGGGAGCGACCCCGGCGTCGTCGAACCTCGATTTGTAATGCGCGACGTTGTCGTAGGCGTGTTGCAGAGTCGTCTTGAGGCGCGCCAATTGAAGAGCCGCGATTTCGTCGCGGCTGGCGATCTCGATGGCATCAAGTTCGCTGGGCGCCGGTGGTTGGACGGCGGTGTTCATGGCGGGCCTTCCTGGTTCACTATCTGATTATAGGGCGTGGCCATGCGGCGGCGTGATCGAGGTTAATCACCGGTCCCGGTGCCGCTTCCGGTAATCCGTTCGCGTAACTCGAATTTCAAAACTTTGCCCATGCTGTTGCGCGGCAGCATATCGACGAAAACGACATCCTTGGGGTGCTTGAAGCGTGCCAGCTTGTCCTCGAATAGATCGAGGATCGCCTGCTTTTCCAAACCGGCCGGCTCACGCAGAACGACGACCGCGACCGGCACCTCTCCCCATTTTTTGTCGGCCCGGCCGACGACCGCAGCTTCAGCGATGTCACGGCATTCGGCGAGCACATCTTCGAGTTCGGCGGGATAGATATTTTCGCCACCTGAGATCACGACGTCCTTGGCGCGATCATCAACATAGAGATACCCCTCAGAGTCCCAATGGCCGATATCGCCGGTCCGGAACCAGCCGTCCTCGGCAAACGCCTCAGCCGTTGCCTCTGGATTGTTCCAATAACCGGTCGTAATGCCGGGTCCGCGTAGCACGATCTCGCCGCGTACCTCAGGCGCTACGTCGCGTCCGTCGCCGTCGATCACCCGGGCCTCGCAATAGGGCGCGGGTTTGCCGAACGAGCCGACTTTTCGCGCCGCGTCCTCGACCGGCGTGACCGTCGACACGGGGCCGGTCTCGGTCAAGCCATAGACTTGTGTGACCGGAATATCGCGTTCGAGCCACGCCCTCAGAAGCGGCAGCGGTATCGTCGACGACCCCGTCGTGAACATGCGTAGGCTGGAAAGATCGGTCGCCGCCCAGTCCTCGTGATCGATCAGCGCCTGGATCATCGCCGGCACCGCAATAAAAAGACTGTGGGACCGGCTCGAGAGCAGCGCCAACGTCGCGCCGGGGTCAAACCGTTGGGCGATGGTGACGGTGGCGCCGAGATGCAGGGCGGGCGTGGTTTGAATATTGAGGCCGCCGGCGTGGAACATCGGGATCGCCGTCAAGATGTGGTCGGCGCGGGTCATGCCCAGCGTCATGGTCGCGTTGACCGCGTTCCAGAACAACGCCGATTGCGGCAGCATCGCTCCCTTGGGGCGACCTGTCGTGCCGGAGGTATAGACGATCAGCACGGTCGCATCGTCGAGATCGTTGCGTTCGGGTTCGACCGGGTTGGCGCTTGCGAGGATCTGCTCGTACGCAAGCCAATCCAGGTGTGGTGCATCGAGTGCCACCACGCCGAGACCTGAAAATGCCGCCGCCAGCGTTTGCGCCTGATCGTAAAAGGGCTGCTCGACGAATAGCAGGCTTGGTTTCGCATCGCCCACGATGAAGCTGTATTCGGGCGCTGCGAGCCGCCAGTTCAGCGGCGTCAGCGCGGCGCCGAGACGCGCACAGGCAAACAGCAATTCGAGGATCTCGGGGCCGTTATAACCGAGGTGTGCAACGCGATCGCCGGCACCGACCCCGAGTTCACGTAATACACCCGCCAGTTTTGCGATGCGCTGGGCGAACCCGCCATAGGTAAGACTGTCACCCTCGAAGTGGATCGCGACTTTATCGCTATCCCACAGCGCCGCATGCGTGATCCAGCGCGAGATCTCCATCGCTAGGCCGGTTCGCCCTTAATGGCGCGGAGCACGCGTTCGGGCGAGAGCGGCAATTTGGTGAAGCGAATGCCAATCGCGTTGTAAACCGCGTTCACGATCGCGGGCGCCATCGGGACGACCGGCGCTTCGCCAATCCCTTTGGCACCAAATGGGCCTTCGGGATCGTTGGTCTCGATCAGGCCGATGTCGATGTCGGGAACTTCGGTTGCGGTGAATACCTTGTAGTCGGCAAAGCTCGGATTAAGCACTTTGCCTTCGTCGATGATCAGGTCCTCGGTCAAGGCGTAGCCGGCCCCCATGATCACCCCGCCTTGGATTTGACCCTCGATCCCGAGCTGATTGATGACCTTCCCGACGTCGTGGGTGCTCCAAACCTTCAGCAACCTGATGATGCCGGTCTCGGTATCGACGTCGACCTCGGCGATTTGGCAGGCCCAGGTATAGGCGGCCGACACATCGCCGCGATTGTTCTTGTCCTGCATCACGCTGGGCGGTTCGTAGTAGTCCGATGTGATCACGACGTCGCCGTCTTCGCGCTCGAAGTGCAACGACCGCAGCAGCTTGTCCATTGCGATCACCGCTACCCCATTGTCGGCCTGAACGACATGGCCACCTCTCAGGTCGAGCGCGTCGGCTGGAACGTTGGCTTGCCGTGCCGCTTCTTCGAGCAGCCGAGCCCGTGCTTTTCGTGCTGCGCGGAGTGCGGAGTTTCCCGCGATGAACGTCGAGCGGCTGGCATGAACCCCAACATCCCATGGTGCGACGTCGGTGTCGTTGTTGACCACGGTCACGTCGTCGGGTTGAAGGCCGAGTTCCTCGCCGACGATCTGGGTCAGGACTGTATCCAGGCCTTGGCCGATATCGGTTCCGCCGCTGATAACGGTTGCGTGGGCGAAGTCATCGAGCTTCAGGATCGTGCCGCAACCGTCGCTACGGTAAATCTTGGCGCCGCCGCCGACATGAATCGTAGCGGCCAGACCGATGCCCCGTTTAATGGCACCGCTAGAGGTGCGCATGCCGATCTGGTTGCGGTGCTTTTCGCTGAAGTCACTCTTCTGCGCGGCGTCAGCAAGGCACTCACGAAAGCCGCAGGTCGTGAACTTGTTTCCTTGCGGTCCGATATCGCCGGCTTCGTGGGCGTTCCGAAGCCGAAAGTCGAGCGGATCCATGCCGATTGCTTCGGCCAATTTGTCCATATGGCTTTCAACAGGAAACGTCGCTTGCAAATTACCGAAACCGCGGAACGATCCGCTGTAAGGATTGTTGGTGTAAACGATCGTGGTTTTGTAGCGGCAATGGGGCAGGCGGTAGAGCGACGCGAACGTCATCATCATCACCAGCGGCGTTCGCGCACCCCACGAAACGTAGCCACCATTGTCGTGCATCGTCCGAACGTCGCGAAAGGTGAGGCTGCCGTCGTTCTTGACGCCGCTGCGGAGTGTGACGTCAACCGGTTGTCGGGTTGGCGAGGCGACAAATTCCTCTTCCCGGCCGAACGCGATCTTAACCGGCCGCCCGGTTGCCCGCGCCAGGAATACGGCGATGGGTTCAAACGGGTAGATATCGAGCCGGCCGCCAAAGCCACCGCCGATAGTCGGTTGGATGACGCGTATTTTTCCGGGATCGATACCAATCACGTCGGCGATCTCACGCCGATATAGAAACGGGACCTGGGTCTGCGAGTGGATCGTCAGGTTGCCACGGGTGTCGAAAGCCGCGGCGACAGCACTTGCGCCCATACAGCAATGGGTGACGAACTGCATCTCGAAGTGATCTTCAATAACGACGTCGGAGTCCCGCTCGCCCGTTGCGACGTGGCCATGCGCATAATTAATGACGTCGACCACATTGCCGGGCCGGCCTTCGTGAATCGTCGGCGCGCCCTCCTGCATTGCCGCTTCAGCCGAGAACAGGCTGGGCAGGTCTTCGTAGACAACCGTAATGCGTGACAGTGCGGCGTCGGCGGCTTCCTCGCTGTCAGCGGCAACCGCGGCAATTTCATCGCGAATGCCCCGTACTTTGTCGAGCTTGAGTGGCAGGTTGTCCTTGGCAAAGCCAAGCGGAACCTGCGGCGTATCTTTCGCCGTGATCACCGCGTGAACGCCGGGTACGGCTTCGGCAGCGGTTGTATCGATGCTTATGATGCGCGCATGAGTCCGATCGGTTCGCAGCACTTTGCCGATCAGCATCCGCGGCAGCTTTAGATCTTGTAGATAGGCAGCGCGCCCAGTCGCCTTGTCGGGCGCGTCGCGCTTGGTGATCGGCTGGCCGATCAGCGACTGCTTGGGTATCGCCGTCATTGCGCCGGTCCAGCCGAATTGGCGGCTGCCGCAGTAATCGCCTCGATAATTTTGTGGTATCCCGTGCAGCGACAAACGTTGCCTTCGATTGCATATTTGATTTCGTCTTCGCTCGGGTGCAGGTTGCTGCTGAGCAGGTATTTGGCCTGCATGATCATGCCAGCCGTACAGAAGCCGCACTGCACCGCCCAGTTGTCGACGAAGGATTGCTGGATAACGTCCAAGCCATCGACCGAGTCGAGGCCTTCAATCGTGGTGACTTCACGACCATCGCAGTTGACCGCGAGCATCAAACAGCCATTGACGCTGTCGCCATCGACCAGAATCGTACAAGCCGCACACTGTCCTTCGCCGCACGCGATCTTGGCGCCGGTCAGTTCGAACTGGTCGCGCAGCATCGTGAGCGCGTTTACGTGAACCCGCACCGTGGCGGAGACGGACCGGCCGTTCAGGGCAAATTTGATCTCACGCGTTGGCGAGGCCATCGAGCACCCTTTTTGTAAACACGCCGATCAGCTCGCGCCGGTACCACGCGGATGCTCGCGCGTCGCTGGGAGGATCGATTTCGCCACCGACGGCCGCGGCCGCGTTTTTCAGCAACGCTACGCCGGGCTGCTGCCCTTCGACGACGGCTTCGGTTCGTGGCGCACGAATCGCGGTTGGCGCGACGCCACCCAGTCCAATCCGCACGTGGCGCAGCACCTTGTTCTCGATCGCTGCCGCAATCCCGACCGACGCGATGGTCGTGTCGAGGGCGATCCGGGTCCCCGATTTCATAAAGCCCCCGCGCAGGCCCAAGGCTGATGGGGGGATCGTGACCGCGGTGAGGATTTCGTTCGCAGCGCGTGCGGTTTGCTCTGAACCGGTAAGAAATTCGTTCACCGGCAATGATCGGGTTGTAGTTTGACCGCCGGATGCAGAAATCAGTTCGACCTCCGCATCCAGCACCAAGAACGAGACCGTCAGGTCGGCAGACGGTGATGCCCAGCAGAGGTTGCCGCCGATCGTTCCCAAATTGCGCACTTGCGTGCTTGCCATGTGGAGCGCCGTCTGCGCGAGAACGGCAGCGCTTTCCCGTATGACTGCATGCTCGTTGATGTCGCGCAGGCGGGTGAGGGCGCCAATCCGCAATCCCGCATCCGTCAGCTCGATCCCGCGCATTTCGTCGACGCGATGCAGATTGATTAGGGTTGGCGCGTAGCTGAATCGGCCTGCCTGGGCTTCTCGTACGACCAGTGTGCCGCCCGCCACGAGGGTCGCCGGGCCCATGTTCAGCGCTTGCGCAGCTTCGGCCAGTGTCGCCGGCTCGACATAGCTATCTATCTGTGCGCCAACGGTCATCGCGGCTCCCAGCGTGTTCGTGGATTGTTCATCTACAACCGAAACATCACTTAATCAGCGGCAAAACCTTACGGAATGCATCGGTGTTGGCCTTCTCCAGCCATTCGTAGACAACCATTTCCGTGGTTGCGATGTCGACGCCCTCGTGGCGCGCCCGATCGAGCGCTGCTTGGTAGTTTGACGGCGTGCGCGACGACACCGCATCCGCCACGATGACGGGTTCGTAGTCCCGCGACTTAAGGTCAAGGGCGGTTTGCAACACACAGATATGCGCTTCCATGCCGACAAGGATAACCTGGCGGCGATCGAGGTCGTCGAGGCGGGCGGCACAGGCGGGATCGCTGGTCGAACAAAAATGCTCTTTCTCGATGATCGCACCTTCAGGAATCAACGGCACCAGGATGTCGACAGTGGGGCCGAGACCCTTTGGGTATTGCTCCGTCGCCAGGATCGGCACGTCCAGCGCATCGGCCACGTTCAGCAGCTTGGTCGTGTTGGCGACGACGCCTTCGGCGTTGTCGATCGACGGCGCCAGTTTTGACTGAATATCGATGACCATGAGGACCGAGTTGTTGCGTTTGATCATCGTCGGGAGTCCTTAGTCGACGCTCATCGCGAGGATACGGCTGATCTGGCACAGCGGCAGCTTGCTCTCGGCGGCCCAGGCGTTGAGCGCATCCTGAGCCCCAAGCCGCGCCTTCTTGCCCTTTATTTCGCCCGCGTAACCGCCCCACGTGTTGAGCGCTTTGATCACGTCGGGAGACAGCATGAAGATGTCCTTGCCGGCCATGCGTAAAAAGAACGGTCCCGAAAAGCCGCCGAGCTGGGTGAACCGATTTTTCAGCGCGTCCCACAGGCCCAGACAATCGTCGGCCGGCCACGCCGACAACCAGGTGCCAAAGCTGCCGGCCTCGTCGGCAATATCACACATGGTGGCGGCGTTGACCCGGGTCGCTTTGATCTTGCCCCAATGACGAATAATTCTCTTCTCTTTCAACAGTCCCTCAAGGCTTTCATCGCTCATCGCCCGCACCCGTTTGGGGTCAAATCCGAGGAAAACCTCTTCAAACGCCGGCCACTTGTCCCGGACCATGCTGTGCCTGAGGCCGGCTGAGAATACGCGCAGCGACATCATGGACAGATAGCGGTCGTCGCTGACGGACGTCAGCGCTTTCGCCGATTTTGCTTTCGGCAGGAGCTTTTTGAGTTGCGCGTTACCGCCGGCTCGCTTCGCTGCCGTCGCATGGATTTTCTTGAATGGCGTCATCTGCAGAATTTGAATTGAATGGCTTGAAGGGCGCTGCCGGACTCTAATCCTGTGTCGATAGCGCAGCAATGCACGACGACGTTCTCGGTCGTGTTAGTCTAAGAGTCCGACTCGAAACTCTATGTTTGATAACAGTACCTTGCGAGCCGCCTTGTGAGGAGTCGGATGTTGGCGACAAGAATCCATGCCTGTGCGGAGGCGATTGATTTCTCCCAATCCTTGGCCAGTCGACGGCATCGGTTGAGCCAGGCGAAGGTCCTCTCGACGACCCATCGTCTGGGCAGGAGCTCGAAGCCCTGGGCGGTGTCTGAGCGCTTGATGATCTCGAGCTTCCAGCGGCCGATGTCCTCAAGGGCGCCCTCGAGTTTCGGTCCCGCGTAGGCGGCGTCGGCGAAGAGGTGACGCAGCCGGGGGAAGCGATGACGGATCGATTTGAGGACCTCGGGCGCGCCGTCGCGGTCCTGGATATCGGCTGCGTGCACGATCAGGCCGACCAGCAGGCCGAGTGTATCGGTGACGATGTGACGCTTGCGGCCCTTGATCTTCTTGCCCGCGTCATAGCCCCGAACACCACCGCTTTCCGTGGTTTTCACGCTCTGGCTGTCGATCACCCCGGCGCTCGGGCCGGCCTCGCGTCCTTCCAGCTCCCGGGCCGCCATGACCAGGTGATGGTTGATGCTCTCCAGCAGGCCGTTGGAGCGCCAGTCGTAGAAATAGCGCTGGACCGTGGAAGGCGGAGGGAAGTCGTTCGGCAACATCGCCCACTGGCAGCCCGTCGAGGCCATGTACATGACCGCATCCATGACATGGCGCAGGTCCGTCGTCCTCGGCCGGCCGATCTTCTTGCGCGGCGGCATGAGCGGCGCGATCAACGCCCACTCTCGATCCGTCAGGTCGCTTGCGTAGCGCCCGCCACGGCGCTCATAATTCGGGCGAGTGATTTCGGTCCACATGTTGTGCCTCCTCGTTTGCTTTGACACAACCGAGTAAGCCACAACCGACTGAAATCACTCAACTAGTTTCGGGTTGGCCTCTAAGGGATCGACATTTTCGGAGGGAGGAACCGATGATTGTGCAGTCCGCACCAGATGGGGAACCGCGTTTCGTCATGACGATGTCGGAGCACACCGCGTTTGCCGGCAAGGTTGCGCGAGCCTTCGGCAATGAAAATTTCGAGCCGGTGTCACCACGTGACGAGGTGTTGCACATTGTCGACCATCACGATGATGGCTGGGCCGTGTTCGATGTGCAGATGCGGTTCGATCCGGAGACCCGATTTCCCTATCACCTGGTCAAAACGCCGCTTGAAGATATCCTCAAAACCAGCGCGCGTTCACCGACCTTCAACGAACAACACCATCCCTATTGCGGTCTGCTCTCGAGCATGCACAGCTGGGGACTTTATAACGGGCGCTATGGCCTTTCGGATCACGTCCTGATCGACCAGATCGATCCTGATATACGACCGCAGGTAAACGCGATGCTCGACGGTGAAGTTGAGCGTCAAGGGCGTCTCAAAGACAAGCTTGCAAGTGATGCACAAACCGCGGCCTGGTTGGAAGAGGCGCATCTCATGCAGAACTACAAGCAGCTTCAGTTCTTCGACACGCTCTCGCTCTATTTCCACTGCAATCACGAGGGCGAACGCGGCATTGTCGAGTTTCCGCACGTTCCAAAAAATGCGACCGAGGATGTAACGGTGGAAATCAGACCAAGCGATGGCAACAGCTACGTTCTATCGCCATTTCCATTCGCAGAATCAGGGGACGAGTTTGAATTTGATGGACGTTACGTCGCACCGATTCCGGAAGCGGGGGAAGCCGATCTCCAAGGCCGGATGGAGCAGACGCCGTGGCAAAAACAGTCCGTCAGGTTCGTTCCGGCCTAATTGACGGGGGTTGGCGATGCTGTTTGATCTCCTTGATGAAACCGTCAGCCAGATCGCCGCGATAGACGTCGATTCCGCGACCGCGCTTTTCTGGAATCAAGTGGCTACGGTACGCCCGGATGTCGTCGCCACCTTAAAGTCGGGCGTTGAGGATCCCGATAGGGCCGATGCAATCGGCCATTCCATCGCCCATGGCAAACTGACCTCAATGACGAATGACGTGCCGCACATGGCGGAAGTGCTTAGCGCTGCGGTCCGCAACCCGGATTTGCCGGCGTCAGTCCGGTGCGCAATTGTTGGGGTGCTGGCCTACGTTGTTCAACCGCACGACCTGATCCCCGACGAGGCCCCCGGTGGCTATGGTTTCATTGATGACGACATGCTGTTACGCGCCAGTCTTGTGGAGTTTCTCGACGAATTGCCGCCATCCGGATTCGATGCCACACGCGAGCGTAACTACATAGCGCTCGTGAGCGCGTTCGTATCGACCGACCTTATTCCCCTCCTGGAGAATGCGCTCACCGGTGTCGTTGAAGCCGATCACAAACTTCGTATCGTGCCGGCTGATGTGCTCGAACACACGATAGAGCTAATTATCAAGGATCCGCTTAGAACACCGCTGCCCGACGCACCAAAAAACTTTACGCTGCCTGAAAGTCAGCACCTTCCAAGCGAACAGTGGACCGGTAAGCCGGGCGGCGGTGCCGTTTTCGTGGACGGAGACAACGTCACGGTGTCGTTTCCTGGCGGCGGTGGTGTGCGTCTATCGGCGGGCGAAATAGTGGGCTGGATCTAAATCCATCGATTACCGCCCCGACACGCTGCGAGCCGGTCAATCTCTTTCAAAACACTTTCGGATCGTCGCGGCGCCGGGTCCTAGTCAGCTTTGCTAGCCGTGATCATGCGTACGATATCGACGGAGAAAATCAGCATCGCCGCTGAGCCGATGATCGCCGGAAGAATATAGAGCTCGCCATAGTTCACGCCCTCGAACCAATGACCCAGGATCGGCGAGCCCAGCCAGCCGCCCAGCCATCCCACGACAATCTTCGAGAAAAACGACGAAGTTCCAGGGGTCGCGTAGTACTTAAAGCCGTAGTGCAGGATCGCCGAAACCACGACGCTAATAATGAACAGAATGAAGAAGCTGACGAAGTCCATCCCGAGCATTTTCATTCTCCCTCGGTCATTCGGTCATGCGATCAGTGTCTTGAACCTTATCCCGGTTCGTTAACCTTATCCCGGCCATCATGTCGTTGCCCGTGTCCGCTGTTAATATTGGTTAACGCGGCGGTCTCCGCAAGTCGGCCGAGGACGCGGCGTTTTCTTGTTCGAACATTTCATCAATCTCGATCTTCGTTGGGCACGACTGCCTGGTCGCATGCTTTCTCCGCGCGACCGACCGCGATACCCTAATGTGGGAAGGTTAATTGCGATGGCCGACACACACCCCGACACTCAAACCGTTACCGTGACACCCGCGCTCGCGGTAACCGATATCCATAAACGCTTCGGTCCTTTCGAAGTTCTGCGCGGTATCTCGCTCAGCGCCCATGAGCACGAGGTCGTTACGATTCTGGGCTCGAGCGGTTCGGGCAAGAGTACGTTCTTGCGCTGCATCAATCTGCTGGAGATACCCGACTCGGGCGATATTTTCGTGCGCGGCGAGCGCATCGAGATGAAGCAAACGCGATCTGGCCAAGCCGAACCGCGCGACGCGAGTCAGGTCGAGCGCATCCGCAGCCGGTTGGGAATGGTGTTTCAACAATTCAACCTATGGTCACATTTAACCGTTCTCCAAAACGTCATCGAGGCGCCCATTCACGTTCTTAAACTTCCGCGCCCGCAGGCGATCGAACGCGCCGGGGCGTTGTTGGATAAGGTGGGCCTATCGGAAAAGATCAACGATTATCCGTCGCATTTGTCAGGCGGACAGCAGCAACGAGCCGCGATCGCTCGAGCTTTGGCGATGGAGCCCGATGTGATGTTGTTCGACGAACCAACCTCCGCGCTTGATCCGGAGCTCGTGGGCGAAGTTCTAAAGGTGATCGGCGCTCTTGCCGCAGAGGGTCGGACAATGCTCATCGTGACTCATGAAATTGGCTTCGCCAAAGAGGTCTCAACCGAGACAGTGTTCCTTTCCGAGGGTAAAATCGAGGAACAAGGACCGCCGGCGGAGTTGTTCGGGCAGCCCAAGTCAGAACGTCTCCAGCAATTCTTATCGGCGACCCGAAACTAGACCGACCCCTTGCGTATGTCGCAAGACGGCTCAGAAAACTGTTACGGAGGAACCAATGAAAAAGCTGTTGATTGCCATTGCGGCGATCGCCTTCGCGTTTACCGCAGCGACCGCAAACGCACAGATGAAAAAGGTCCGGATCGGGACCGAAGGCGCCTATCCGCCGTTTAACTACGTGGACAAAGCAGGCAAGCTCCAGGGCTTTGACATTGAGATTGGCAAGGCCCTGTGTACGGCGATGAAGGCCGATTGTGTGTGGGCGACGCAGGATTGGGATGGGATTATCCCTGGTCTTCTCGCCAAGAAATACGATGCCATCGTTGCCTCGATGTCGATCACCGAGGAACGCAAGAAAAAGGTCAATTTCTCTAACAAGTACTATGTCACGCCGGCCAAGTTCGTCCGCAAGAAGGGCTCGGGCATCGAGATCAACAACGCCAGCCTTAAGGGTAAAAATGTCGGCGTGCAGCGCGCAACCGTGGCCGAGAACTTTCTGCGCGATAACTTTGGTAGCGTCGTCAAGGTCAAAGCTTATGCCACCCAGGACGAAGCGAATCTTGATTTCATTGCCGGACGCGTGGATCTCCTGGTCGCCGACTCTGTCGTGTTGTTGGAAGGGTTGCTGAACACCGATGATGGCAAGAATGCCGAATTCGTTGGTCCGGATTACACCGATTCGAAATGGTTCGGCGATGGCATAGGCATTGCCGTGCGCAAGGGCGACGACGAACTCCTCGACATGCTCAACAAAGCGATCGACCAGATCCGTGCCGATGGCACGTATCAGAAGATCAACGCCAAATACTTCAAATTCGACGTCTACGGCAATTGATCCTTCTTCTCGGCATATAAAGGCCACGCCCACTCTCGCGCCAAAGAGAGGGGGCGTGGCCTAGCCGATGTTCGATCTCCAGGGCTATGGCTGGATGCTGTGGGAAGGCGTCCGCCTCACCATTGCGGTCGGCCTGGCAGCGATGGTCGCAGCCGTCCTACTCGGCTTGATCGGCGCCTGGGGTAAACTCGGCGGCGCTCGAACCGTAAGAATTATTGCCCACGCCTACACCACGGTCGTTCGCGGCGTTCCCGAGTTATTGCTTATCCTGCTGATCTATTACGGTGTTCCGACCCTGGCTCAGGACGCCTTGGCGGGTTTGGGTTACGACGTCATCATCGATCTCAATCCCTTTGTGGCCGGCACGCTCACCATCGGGTTCATCTATGGTGCCTTCGCCACGGAGGTATTTCGCGGCGCGTATTTGGCGGTCCCGAAAGGGCAGGTCGAAGCCGCGCACGCGGTTGGAATGAACCGGATCCTGATATTCCGGCGCATTTTGCTCCCGCAGATGTGGCGTTTCGCGCTGCCGGGCTTGGGCAATGTCTGGATGGTGTTGATCAAGGCGACGGCCCTGATCTCTGTCATCCAGCTCGACGAACTCATGCGCAGTGCCGATGTCGCGGCGCGCGCGACGAGGATGCCGTTTACCTTTTTTTTCGCGGCATCGCTCATCTATCTCGCAATCACGGTGGTTTCGATGATCGTTCAGCAGCGCGCCGAACGTTGGGCCAATCGCGGCGTGCGGCGGGCCTGAAATCATGGATTTCGAAATCATTTGGAGCAGTCTGCCAAAACTCCTCGATGGTGCCTTACTCACCGTCGAGATCACGCTGCTGAGCCTGGTGATTGGATTTGTTATCGCGGTCCCGGTTGCGTTGTTGCGGTTGTCGCATCAGCCGCTGGCCTCGGCACCGGCGTATGGCTACATCCTCTACTTCAGGGGCACACCGCTGTTGGTGCAGCTTTTTCTCATCTATTACGGCAGCGGGCAGTTCAGCGCGTTTTTGGAAACCATCGGGCTTTGGGGTTTATTCCGCGAAGCCTATTTCTGCGCCCTGCTTACGCTCACGCTCAACACGGGAGCCTACACCGCTGAAATATTCCGCGGCGCTATTCAGGCGGTGCCGCGCGGCGAGATCGAAGCTGCGCGCGCGCTTGGCATGTCGCGCCTGCTCGAATTCCGGCGGATCGTTTTCCCCAGCGCCTTTCGAATTGCGCTGCCCGCCTACACCAACGAGGTCGTGTTCCTCCTCCAGGCGACGTCGCTGGTTTCGATCATTACGTTGCTCGACTTGACCGGCGTTGCGCGCATTATCGTTGCCCGGAGCTTCGAGCCCTACAAGCTCTATATCGTTGCTGGACTCATCTATTTGGTGATCTCATACGCCTTTATCTTAATTGGCCAACGTTTGGAACGACGCCTCAATCGCCACTTGAGAGATCGTGCCGCGCCTAATTTCGCAGCCGCCGACATTCGCTAACATGCGTCGTCGTAGTATTCTTAGATCACGAGACCAACCCAGTTTTGGAAAGGGCAGGTGATGAGCGTCGCCGACACCACAGAGCGCAGCATTCACGAAATCGGTAGCGGGCTATCGGCTATTCGCGAGCCACTTGATCGCGCGCGTCATGTGCCCGGCTATGTCTACAACTCGAACGAAATCCTCGAGCGCGAGAAAGAACGCCTGTTCATGAAAGATTGGCTCATGATCTGCCGCGAGGAGGAAGTCGAAACCCCCGGCGATTTCATGACGTTTCGCCCGCTGGGAGAGCCTGTCGTGGTGACACGCGATGCCGACGGTCAGCTTCATGCGCTCGCCAACGTATGTCAGCATCGCGGCGTTGAGGTCGCGAGCGGGTCGGGCAACGCGCAGGAATTTTTGTGTCCCTATCACGGCTGGCTGTACGATCTCACCGGGAAGCTGGTTGGCGCACCCTATATGAAGGAAGCTGAGGGCTTCGATCCGAGCACGTGCCGGCTCCAAGCGTTGCAAGTCGCGACCTGGGGCGGCTTTGTTTTCATATGCTTTGACGATACGGCGCCGCCATTTGAGGCATTCGCTGCCGATTTCATTCGTGAATTCAGCTTCCTGCAGCCCGAACAGTGCCGGCTGTCGAAGAAAATCGTCCTTGATCTCGACTGCAACTGGAAGTTCCTGATCGAGAATGTGATGGATATGTACCACGCGCATACTCTGCATGGGCAGAGCTTCGGCCAGCACACCTCGTATGACAATCTCAAGGTATCGCTGTTCGATCGCGGCGGTGTTCGATCGGACTATGCCTCGGGGCCGATCGCACCAGATGGCCAAACCCTGTTCGGCAAGATGCCATGGCTATCCGACAAGCCGGATGACTTCGCCCTATTCGGCTATATGCAGCCCAACACCTATATCGTCTGTCGTGTCGATCAGGTGCGGATGTTAATTACCTGGCCGATCGAGCCGGGAAAATGCCAGGGCTTGATGTACAGCCTATTTCCCAAAGAACATTTTTCGGAACCGGATTTTTGGCAGCGCGCCGACAAATATCACGATTATCTCGCCTACGTGCTCGGCGAGGACGCCGATATGGTGAAGTCATTGCAGCGTGGCATGGGCACACGGGCTTTCCAGCCCGGCCCCATGGCTGAATTGGAACAACCCATCCACCATGTGCTGAACGCCTACCTCGATCGGATGTTCGATTAGTTGGGCAGTCGTTGAAAATACGTCGCTATTATCCTGACCGTCGCTTCCTAAAAATTTTGACGACCGTTCGGTTCTAGGGCCTTGCCGGGCGGAGGCGATGCAGTCTGGAGGCTAATGCTACTTTAGAAGTGTCCAAGAACTGCTGTAATCTTTTCCTTCAAGGTGCCTGAATTGAAAGGCTTGACGATGTGATTGCTAACACCAGCTTGTTTGGCCAAATCTAACGTCTCGGGTCTGCTTTCGGTGGTTACAATGATGAACGGTGTCGCCTTCAGGCTTTTGTCTGCCCGGACCCTCCTTAATAGCTCCAGCCCGGTCATCGGCGACATATTCCAGTCCGAGATGATAAGGCTGTAGGCTTTCTCTTTGGCCCTACGAAATGCTTCGGTGCCACCCTGAGCAAGATCGACGTTGGTCAAACCGATCTGCATGAGCAGATTTCGTTCGATCCGCAGCATAGTCATTTGACCGTCGACGATTAGGATTGGAAAATTTCTGCCTACGTCCATTCAACTATCCCAGATTTCGCGTATGTGATGCGGAGGGGTATAAGGGAAAGCTAGGCTTTCGCTTGTTGGATGCGCTGGCGCTATCTAGATTCATGGCGCGACCGTTGTTCTCGTGGCACGTTACGACACTGCCAATAAAGGGCGAACCGGCGTTGGATCAGGGCGGATTAAAACGAAAATCTTTCAACGCCGACGTAGAAATTTTTTCGGCCGGACAGCCCGCCGACAAAGCGTACTTGATCGTATCAGGTTGCGTGAACATCGTTTCCCGAAGCCGCGATGATTGCCTTGTCTTAGATACGCTCGTCACCGGTGATATTTTCGGGGAAATGGCGCTGTTCGTCGATCAGCCCCGCACCACTTCAGCAGTGGCCACCGAACCAACCAATTGTGTTGTGATCACCAAGTCTGATTTTCAAAAATATTTCGACAATGCCGAGTCATTCACAAAGGCGATTTTGAGGCTGTTGAGCAAACGTCTCCAAGATTCAAGTGCGCTGCAGCCGGCGTACGAGAATGGAGACAAAATAAAGAAGAAACGCGGCGCTGGGGGGCGGTCCGTTTCGGCATCTATAAGCATTCCTGAGCTAACATTCGATCTACTGCGCGACGTAGCACTGGTTCGTTCCTTTGGGCGGAAAGGGAACACCTCCGTCACTCGGGTGATTCTCGACACTATTAACAAAAACCGAGGATCGCTTGAACAGGAGGCCGAAAAGCTAAGACAGATAAAGAAATAATCTCATCACTCTGTGTCAACGCCGCTACTTAACTAGTTTCCTGTCGCCAAAATTGGCTACAGGTACGGATCCCCACCAATCCGTCACAAGCACGGTTTTCAATGGATTCATCCTCGTCCCTTACAGATACTAAGCGGTGTTTCTTTTAAGGAACCGATCGCGCTGAAATGCTTTTCTGCGCAAGGGTACGGTCCCTGGTAGATTTTCTATTGGTCTCACCCAACCAACCGGACTCAACCAGTCATTCGTGCGCGGCTGGCGCAGCTGCATCGGAAATTTCTTCCGAGAAACGGGTGTCGTAGGTTAGATTGATAGTTCCCGCTTCCACCAAGTTAGCGATTGGGAAACACGAGCAACGGCCGATTGCAGGCCTCCTCACGCGGTCAGCGCCCGTTGTCGTCGGATGCGTCGTCTCTCTACTGAGTGCAATAAGCACCGTAGCCGCTTATCCGTGCGGTTCATCACTCGGAACGACATGCTGGATCAATACTGTCGCGCGCTGCACCCGTTAGCCTGCGTAAGCTTGCACAAACCAACGCGACCTTACGACGGAATTGGACCAACGCGAGCGTCACTATTTATGAGCGTCCTAGGGGATTCGTCAATATCGTAAAGGGTTCACCTCGATTGCGTATTTTCTCGGCGTCACTTACAAACCGATGACAAAGTCACGTCGCCGCGAGTACCAGTGTGTCGCTTTTACTGTCCTACGAAGACGCCGATGAAGTTCGGTCCCTGGCCCAGAAACTCATTCGTGAGCGTGGCGAAAAAGCCGCATATTATGTCAACGATCAGACATTGGACATGCTCGACCAGGGTAAGTTCGTGAGCGCCGCCCGGTGGGTCCGTGTCGCCCTTGTTATCCACGAACTTAACCCCCCAACGACACCACGCTAAGGATCCCCGTACGCGGAGTGGCCGACCCTAGGATTTGTAGGACTCATGCGATCCAGTTCCTGTTACGACGGGAGAAGCGGGGTGCTTCCTCGCCTGGATTCCAAAACCGATTTCTATTAGGAAAGTGCGATTACGAACCGTTGCGTCCAAACACTATCCAGCCGTGCAACTGATAAAGCCCCGTCTCATCGAGACGGTTTTCTATATGGGCTTTCAACCTAGGTGGTGGAAATGGTCGATCTCACGAGGCCGTGCTTTTTATGCGTACGAGCTCGGAGAGGTTGTCGATAAGGAGGTCGCATTCATACTTATTCACCCAATCGTCAAAACCTGACACTCGACACTTCTCTACCTCGGATTCAGTGATGTGGGACAAGAGCGCGATCATTGCAATGTTTGTCCATGATCCCCCCTCGCGAATGGCTTTGGCAAGTTCGAATCCAGTCATCCCCTGAATCTCGAAGTCGCAAATAATGATGTCGAAGTCTTCGCCGCGTTCACGGAGTTCCAATGCGGTGTCTGCATCCTCCGCCGCCGTCACGGCGTAACCGGCGGACGTCATTTTCGAAATCATGACGCCACAAAAGAAAGGACTGTCATCGACCAGAAGCACCCGAATTTGGTCGATAGCGCTGGCGTCGAAGTCCGATGCTTGGCGCTTGTTGACGGAAATTTCTGACTCCAGATCAGACTTCCAATGAGGTAGCTGAGTAGATACGGTTTCCATTGGCTTTGCGGATCGCTTCGCTGACTGGGTTTGGGGTGCCAAAGTGTCCGGGATCTCCCCTGGTGCGTTACTTTCCTCACCATACGAAGCGAGGTCGTTGACGAGCGCGTTAATCTCATGAACCATGTCACGAACCACCGAGATCGAAGTCACCGTTATCTCCACGTCGCAGGTTCGGGTCTGCCCCAACATTTCCTCCACTGAATGTGAAATATTTTCAAGGTTCGGTAGGGCAAGAAATATGGACGCACATCGGATAGTATGGATTTTTCGGAAAATACTTTCGAGGACCTCTAAGTTGCTTGGGTCCTTCTCAAGCGCGACTAATTCGACGTAAATAATACTTACGCTTTCGCCGGTTTCGACTATGAACTCGCGAACCAATTCTTCCACCTAGTCCCCCTGATCGAATGGGCCGCGCCTGAGACGAACGTTACGGGTGAGCGCTTCATTGTTCGTTCGACGTTCCACTAGTTCGAAGAGATCCGCAACGAAGCTACAACAATATTCACTGGGCCGTCGTTCGCAAAGATAGCTCGCGCCGCCAGCAAGGCCTTATGATTACACACGCATGCGTTCGCGATCGTAAAGACGGATTAGTTAATACACCCTACCAAATAGACGATACCGCGGCGCGGCCTGCGTTTAGTCGACGGTAGCCGCGGAAATCAGAGAAATTTTGAGCAGACCTTGAATTGCTCCTCCTTAAACATTGGCATAAGCAAACAATGGCATAAGCGGGTGGCAGCTAAGCATCGTTCTGAATTGCGGCTCCATTGGATAATTCTCGGGCCGTAGAGATTGGAGAAAATGATGATACGAACGCTGCACGACGGTAAGTTTTGATCGTGTCCCGCGGAGTGGTGTAAGAGCGTTGCGCTCTACGCTGCTCCCGGCGGGTAGGGCCGGGACGTTCAGGCTGCCACGGTGGGCAGCGTGATGGGGACATCATCGCTCAGCGGAGCGATGGATTCCAGCGTCATGTATCTCCTTGAGACGGCCCACTCGTCGTTCTGCTCGAGAAGGATGGCGCCGACGAGCCGTGTGATGGCGGCTTCGTTGGGAAAGATACCGACGACGTTGGTGCGACGCTTGACCTCGGCATGGAGCCGTTCGATCGGGTTTGTGGAGTGCAATTTCTGGCGGTGCTCCCTGGGGAAGCTCATGTAGGCGAGGACGTCGTGCTCGGCTTCGTCCATGAGAACTGCCAGCTTGGGCACCTTGAGCCTGAGCTGGTCGGCGACCTGGCGCCACTGGACCTTCGCGCTGTCGGCGTCCTCCTGGGCGAAGGCGGTGGCGACGAAGGCGGAGACGACGCGCCGGCCCTGGCGGCCGGCATGGGCCAGCAGGTTGCGGGCGAAGTGCACGCGGCAGCGCTGCCATGTGGCGCCGAGGATCCGGGTCGCGGCGGCCTTCAGGCCCTTGTGGTCGTCGGAGATCACCAGCTTCACGCCGCGCAGCCCGCGCCGGGCCAGCGAGCGCAGGAACTCGGTCCAGAAGGCCTCGGCCTCAGACGCGCCGATCGCCATGCCCAGGACCTCGCGGCGGCCCTGGTCGTTGACGGCCACAGCCACGGTCACCGCGACCGAGACGATGCGCCCGGCCTCGCGCACCTTTACATAGGTTGCGTCGAGCCACAGATAGGGCCAGTCGCCCTCCAGCGATCGATCGAGGAAGCCGTTGACCTTATCGTCGATCTCGCCGCACAGCCTGGAGACCTGGCTCTTGGAGACGCCCGACATGCCCATGGCCTGCACCAGGTCGTCGACCGAGCGGGTCGACACGCCCTGGATGTAGGCCTCCTGGATCACCGCAGCCAGCGCCTTCTCGGCCATCCGCCGCGGCTCCAGGAAGCCCGGGAAGTAGCTCCCCTTCCTCAGCTTCGGGATCTTCAGCTCGACCGTGCCGGCCCGCGTCTCCCAGGACCGGTCGCGGTAGCCGTTGCGGTGGGTGATACGATCCGCCGAGCGCTCGCCGTGAGCGGCGCCGGTCAGGCCCTCGACCTCCAGTGCCATCAGCCGCTCGGCCGTGAAGCCGATCATCTCGCGAAGCAGATCGGCATCGGAGCTCTTCTCCAAAAGCGCGCGCAGGGTCATCATGTCCTGGGTCATCGTGGTTCTCCTTCGGGTCAGGTTGGTTTGCACTAGCCCAACCCTAAACCGGAACCGCGATGGCCTCCGCTGTGGATAGCCGGCTTGCCTACGCCAGACTCTCGGCGGTCGCTACGGCAAGCCGCCTACCCACAGCTAACAGAGGCTCCAACAACTCCTACACCACGTCCTGGGACACGACCTAAGTTTTGAGTACGATTCAAATCAGTAAGCGAGCAGTACCTAGGTGCGAAGGGAGCGCTATGGTTGTTTCACCATTTCGTAGAGTATTGCGATGGAGTTCTTCTTCCGCATGCCTACTCGCCCTCGCGTTGTTGAGCGTGATAGACGTCATGGCGCAAGACATGATGTCGACGGGGAACACCATCCTCAATGCGTTGATAAGCGGCCAGGCAGACCTACGAGCGCGCTATCGCTTCGAACGCGTTTCCCAAGCCGGCTTCACGCGCAAAGCCTCCGCCAACACGCTGCTGCTGCGTCCGGGCTACACGACCGGAGAAGCTTTCGGTTTATCTGCGCGGATCGACGTCGACACGGTGATGCAAATCGGCAAGGAGCGGTTCAACGATACGGTCAACGGAAATGCGATCTATCCGGTGATTGCCGATCCCGACATCATCGAACTCAATCAGGCTTATCTCAAGTTCAAGGGTATTCCCGACACCACGCTCATCGGCGGGCGCCAGCGTATCAAATTCGACAACGATCGCTTCATCGGCAATGTCGGATTTCGCCAAAACGAACAGACTTACGATACGGCCACGGTGATCAACAAATCGATCGATCATCTCGAGTTGCGCTACGACTATATGGATAGCGTCCAGCGAATCTTTGGCGAACAAGCGGTCGCCGGTGACTTCAACACGTCGAACCACCTAATTCACATTGCCTATAAACGCTTTCCCATCGCCAATCTCACGGGATATGCCTACCTGCTCGATATCGACGACTCGGCGGGACGGTTTTCGTCGGAAACCTACGGCCTCAGGTTGACCGGAAAATATGACCTCGGCGGTCCCGTTCTTTCCTACCAGGCGGAGTATGCCCAGCAGGAGGACTACGAGGATAACCCCGCCAATTTCGATCTTGACTACTATCACGTGGCCCCGAAAATCTCGTTCAAAGGTCCTCTGAATGGAACATTGGCCGCGTGGATTGGTTACGAGGTTCTCGAAGGCGACGGTACCAACGGGTTTCAGACTGTGCTTGCCACCCTCCACGCCCACCAGGGCTGGGCCGACAAATTCCTGACCACGCCAGCGACCGGCATCGAAGATACCTATGGCGGCGCCAGCTATAAAATTCCCAAAGTGTTCGGGCTCGATTTCATTCGCTTTATGGCGGTCTACCACGAATTCGATGCCGATACCGGTGGCGCCGATCTCGGCGAGGAACTTGATCTGCTTGCTGCCGCGAAATTCATGAAGAAGTACACCATGACGCTCAAGTTCGCCGGCTACAAAGCAGATACATTTGCAACCGACACCGAGAAGATCTGGATGTATTTTGACGCGACATTCAAGTTTTGAAACGGACAGTAAATCCGCCAGTCAGCGACCAACCAATCGATTAAAAGTACCTCAATGGCTTCGTTTCACTAGCCAAGTAGCGCAGCTCTTACCGCTGCTTGTATTGTTCCTCGCCCCACATGTTGCGCCAGAACTCGTCGGTTATTTCAATGACAGCGGCGCTCAGCCGCTCCATGTCGCGCTCTACCGCTGGTCGCGCAGAAATTGCCTGAAACCATCGATTGACGTTGGCGTAGGTTTCGAGCTCTTGCCCTTGGCGTTCGTGTAACCGGATCCAGGGGAACACCGCCATATCCGCGATCGAATAGTCGTCGACTAAGAACTCGTGATCGCTCAGCCGTCGGTCCAGCACGTGATAGATCCGGCCGGCTTCCTTGGTATAGCGATCAATCGCGTAGGGGATCTTCTCGCGCGCATAGGCACGGAAATGATGGGCTTGTCCCAGCATCGGCCCGACGTTTCCCATTTGAAACATCAACCATTGGAGGGTTTGCGAACGCGGGCGCGGGTCGGTCGAGAGAAAGCGGCCGGTCTTGTCTGCCAGGTAGATCAAGATGGCGCCGGATTCGAATACGGCGAAGGGCTCGCCGCCGTCCGCTGGATCGTGATCAACGATGGTGGGAACCTTGTTGTTGGGATTTATTCTCAGGTATTCCGGCGTGAATTGATCTCCTTTGCCGATATCGATCCGAAACTCGCGATATTCGAGCCCGGTTTCCTCGATCATGATGTGGATCTTCTGTGTGTTCGGGGTGCGTGCCGTAAAGAGATCAATCATCGTTACTCACCTATCTACTGACCGTTTCGTCGGTGTCCGCGTGTTCGGAGTCATAAACCGTCGCATAGCTTCCGTCGCTGGCCAGATGTTTAGCAATCTCATTGAGCTTTTGGTCCGACGCGTCCAAGCCCGATCCGTCGGCCAGGCGATTGGCAAAATTGAAGTAAGCGCACACGGCGGTTGTATGGAACAGCGCTTCGTCGTTCCAACCGGCGGCGTAGACGGCGTCGGCATCGGCCTCGGTCATTTTCGCGGGCGTCGCTGTGAGTTTGCGGGCGTAGCGCAGTAACGGTTTCATTTTCGCGTCGATCGGCGCACTTTCGAGATCGTCGACCATGGCATCGAGTACGCTTTCCTCAATGCCAAAATTGGCGGCCGTGGCCTGGTGGCTGCGAAAGCAGTAGTCGCAATCGTTGACCCCGGAGGTGTAGGCGCCGATCAGTTCGCGTTCGGCAGCGGTCAATGGTGACGGGCCGCGAAGCAATGCGTGCTCGAAATCGATTATGCGTCGCATCGGCTCGGCAAAGGTATTGACCATGTCGAGGAATGTTGCCCCCGGCGGCAAGTTTCTGATCAAAGGCATGGAGTCCCCCTCAGCTCGAGCGGCGCCCCGACCTAGGGCGGGGCGCCGCCAACTTCTGGTGCTGTGGCAAGCCTTTAGAGCGGCGTGGAGATCAAATTCGGCACCGCGTAGGTATCGACGGTAACGATCATCTCCTTGAACTTATGCCCGCTGCCGTTCTTGGCGACAATGGCATCATATTTACCGGTGCTGAAGAGCATGGATTCGCCCTCAAGATCGGTCTGGTAGACGATGTAGCTGGCTTTGACATCCCAGCTATCGTTGCTCTCGCCATCGCTGACCAACACATTGCTGACGATGTGGCGATCGTAATGCAGGTTGTAGACGTTGGCCTTGCGCAATGAGACCACCCGGTCGATTAGCATGCCTTTGTTGTCGCAATAGACCAGTGCGATCGGCATGTTCAGTTCAACGTTTTCGCGCGGAATGATTTTGTAGATGCAAACGTCTTCAAAAAAATTCGGCCAATCCTCGAGGCGGTCGTCGTCGATGCAATGAATATATTCGTAGAGGAACGCGGTTAGTTCCTCGGATTTGCTCGCATATGTGGTCATGCCCCACCCCGTTCGTTGGATAGTCCTGTTGAAAAGTCCATTAGCTCACAATAATTCTTCCAAAATCCGCGCACCGGCACTTCGGTGAGTGGCGTGTCCTGGTTTTCGATCGGGCCGGTCCCGCCCATTTCAATGACCGAGTGACCGGGCTGACCATGACCGATCCCAAGTTGAACCAACCGGCCCACTTCGCCATCTTCCATTGATACCAGCCCGGCTGGTCCGACCATATTAATCTGCCGCAAACGCATTTGCCGTATCTCAGGCGAATCATCGGCGAACCCGAAATAGGTCCAATACAACTCAAACTCCGAAGGACCTCGCGGCCGAACCTGCCGCGTAGCCAAACTGTTCGAAAGCTGTTGCATCATCAAATTGGGAAACACCGACATCATGCAGATCGCCCGGTTGTCGCCAATTTCGTCCTCGTAGTCGATCAGTGACGGGTCCTCCAGGGCAAAGTCTTCGTTGAATGCGCTGACACCATCATAGCCCTCGGCAATGCTCTCCTCGTCGTCGGTACCAAGCGTGCTGTAGTGGATTTCATGCCGCCGCTTGTGATCGAAGATCGACCCGCCTTCCTGGGTGTTGCGATAGATACCGAACGTGGTCTGGAATTGGTGCAACAGGCCGGCGTGATTGGGATCCTTGATGTTCTCGATATAGAGCTTCCAATTCCCCGGGATGCGTTGGCGCATATAGCCCAGCACTTCTATCGGCCGCACCATCATCCGGTCGATATAGCCCTGCATCGGTGTATCCAAATAATCGAGCAGCGGCTCTGCGTCGTCGCTGAAGCTGCAGAATACGACGCCTTTGTAGCTGCCAACGCGGAGACGCTGCAGGCTGTGATCGGTCATGCTGAAATTATCCGGCATACCGCCTTTGCCCTTGAGGCCACGCAGGAACGGTACGCCGATCAGATTGCCTTCAAGGTCGTAACACCAGTGATGATAGATGCAGGTGAAATCATCGGCCGAGCCGGCCAGATCGCGCACCAGAAGGGTGCCGCGATGCGCGCAACGATTAACGAACGCGCTGAGTTCGCCGTTCTGGTCTCGGCAAACCACCACCGGCGTGTCGCCGATGAACGCCGTCTTGTAGTTACCCGGCTCAGGAATTTCTGCTTCCAATGCAAGGTAACACCAGATGGGGCCGCGAAAGATCCGCTGCTGCTCGCGCTCGAACACCTCCTGCTGTGTGAATACCCCATAGGGCACCCGAGAATAGTCGTCAGCCGGCCAAGTCAACGTATCGCTATTGATATCAGGGTCTATCATATCGTCGATCGCCATTGTGATGAACGCCGGTCGTATCTCGGCACGTAGCTTAGCGCCCCGCACCGAGCGCCAACAAGCGCGCAAACGAATAAAACCGGATATGGTAGCCCGGCGCGCAAACGGCTTTAGGTAGGAACGGGTTGGATGACCTTTTTCGGCATCAAAGACCAAGAAGAACAGAAGAAGGTCTACGAGAATCTTATAGCGGTGCGTGAAATCCACGACCGCGAGGGTCACACATCGTTCAGCGCCGATAATCTCGTCGCGCTGTATCGAATAATCGCATTTGCACGCGATCAATCGTTCATGGACGCATTCTCGGCATACGCCGAGGAGTACACCGACGAAGCCAAGATTTGGAAGGTCCACACCTATTGCTGGGCCTGTCAATCGGCCGACGAGGTCGCTGGCGATTTTGTCGAATGCGGCGTTTTTAGAGGCCTGTATTCTGCGACCATGGCCCGTTATCTCGACTTTGGCACCGTCGAGCGGCGGCTTTATCTCTACGACACTTATGAGGGGATCCCAAACGCGGGTTCGACAGCGGATGAGCGTCGTTTCAACACCGTGTATGACGCTGAGAAGGATCTCTACGCGCGGGTGGTTGAGCGTTTCTCTGAATACCCGAATGTCGATGTCATCCAGGGAGTCATCCCCGGCATCCTCGATGAAAAGGCGCCCGAGCGGATCGCGTTCCTCCATATCGATCTCAATGCCGCAGAGGCCGAGGTGGCGGCGTTGGATATTCTTTTTGATCGGGTAAGTGACGGCGGCATCGTGTTGCTCGACGACTATGGGCGCGGCGAACAGTCGGCGCTTTTTTACGCCCACAAAAAGTGGTTCGCCGCTCGGGGTTATCCGATTCTCGAAATCCCAACTGGACAGGGATTGGTTATCAAACGCGCGATCTAATACGAGAAAGGGAAGGCCGGTGAGCGGCACGAGACAGCGAAAATTTTGGGGTTGGGGTTATGACGATACCGTCCTTGGCGCGGACGAGGAGCGTCAGCTGCTCGGCAACTACGCGTCACGATTTGAGGTCGATGATTTCGAGCGGCTCCCGGTACCAAAAGCCGACGAAATCGACCTCAACCCCCCTCGGTTAGAGATCCCAAACTCGCTCGAGAGAATTTGTACGACCGATCATCTCGAACGCCTCTGCCATACCTATGGCAAATCGTTCATGGATACCTTGCGCGCTTTTTCGCGGGACTTTGCGAACGCCCCCGACGTGATCGCTTATCCCGAGACCGAAGCCGACGTTATCGCGATACTCGATTGGGCCGGCGACGCCAAAGCTGCGGTCATTCCGTTCGGTGGTGGGAGTTCGGTCGTCGGTGGTACCGAGCCAGCGGTCGATGATGGCTTCAACGGCACGATCAGTCTTGACTTGGCGCGCCTCGATCAGGTGCTCGAGATCGATCACACCAGCCGTACGGCCTGTATCCAAGCCGGTATTTTTGGCCCGGCGCTTGAAGCCGCCCTCAAGCCCGAGGGTCTAACGCTGCGCCATTTCCCGCAGAGTTTTGAGTTTTCGACTCTCGGCGGCTGGATCGCGACACGTTCGGGCGGTCACTTCGCAACCCTCTACACCCACATCGACGACTTTGTCGAAAATCTCCGCGTCGTGACGCCAGCCGGCATTGTCGAATCCCGACGTCTGCCGGGATCAGGTGCAGGTCCCAGTCCCGACCGTTTGTTCATTGGATCCGAAGGCGCGCTGGGCGTCATTACCGAAGCGTCGGTGCGGCTCCAGAAGCGGCCTAAGTTTCGCGCCTCAATTGGCGTTGCCTTCGATGATTTCTACCAAGCTGCCGATGCGGTTCGCACGATCAGCCAAGCTGGGCTCTATCCATCGAATCTACGCCTACTCGATCCGGTGGAGGCCCGGATCAACGGTGCTGGCGATGGTGAGCATGCGATCGTTGTGCTCGCGTTCGAATCAGCCGATCACGATCTCGAAACCTGGCTCGATCGCGGCCTGGAGATCTGTGCCGAGTTTGGTGGCAGGTTCGAAAGAGACGCCGCAGGTGCCGAAGGCGCGCAACGATCGGGCGCAGCGGGTGCCTGGCGAAGTGCGTTTATTCGTATGCCATATTTCCGAGAGGTGCTGGTACCGGCCGGGATCATCAACGCTACCTTCGAGACCGCCATTACGTGGGATCGGTTTCCAGATTTTCATCATCGCTGTAAAACCGCCACCGAGGATGCAATCAAGCATGCGACCGGCAAATCAGGGGTTGTCACGTGCCGCTTTACGCACGTTTATCCTGATGGACCGGCTCCCTATTTCACATGGCACGCGGTTGGTCGGCACGGCGCGCTACCGGCGCAGTGGGAGGAGATCAAGGGCGCCGCGTCAGATGCCATCATCGAAGCAGGGGGGACCATCACCCACCACCATGCGGTCGGTCGCGATCACATGCCCTGGTACGTCAAGCAACGGCCGCAACTCTTTGGCGACGCGCTGGCCGCGGCCAAATCGACGCTCGACCCGGCGGGGGTCCTCAACCCCGGTGTTTTGGTCCCCTAAGGCGGATTGGGATCACTCTCGCTGGTCGACAAAGCGTGGCGCCTTGACGCTACTTTCGAAGCGTTGTGCCAGCGTGCCGAGCTCTAGTGTTTCCACTGCCGGCTGCACCTCGAACGCGGTTTTGATTGCGCGCGAAATCTGACCGGCGACCTGGTCGAGGTCCTCGCCGCGGCGCACTTCAATGAGCACTTTGAGTGTTTCAATCGCGCTTTCTTCGGTAATCAAAATGGCTTGAAAGTCCTGCACCTGTGGAATGCGGAACATAAAGTCCTCGAATTCCGAATGATTCACGTTAACCCCGCGCACCTTGAAGAATCCGGTGGTGCGGTGGGCGTGCCGAATCATTGGAAACAGACGCGCGAACGCGCCTTCGCTATCACCGTTCTGGTGGAGGCTAACGATATCGCCCGAATTCCAGCGCAGGAAGGGTGTCGCGTGATTGGTCATTAACGGCGTGACGCAAAACGTGCCGACCTCTCCATCGGGCAACTGCTCGCCGCTATCGGGGTCGATGACTTCACAGAAATACATATCGCTCCAAATATGGATACCGTCATGCTTGTTTGCTTCGGCACCCATCAGACCGGCTTCGCTCATGCCAAACACGTCATAGATCTCGGCTCCCCATTGGCGCGCCAGCTTCTCGCGCTTGGCTGCTGAAAGAGTTTCAGCCGAGCACACAACCGTCTGCACCGATCCGGCCGCAAGATCGAGGCCCTTGGCTTCGGCGAGGTTGGCAAGATGCAGAGCGAAGCTGCTCATGGCGATCAGAATGGTGGGTTCAGTCATTTCGATAAGTGCGAGCTGCGCTTCCGATGGCATGGCCGCTCCGGCCCCAGCCCAATTCATGCCGATGCCGAGGTCGTGAGCACTCCGAGCCCAGATTTGGCCTGCTGGGTGAATGCCGAGTGGAAACGATATGTGGCACAGATCGCCGGCCACAGCGCCGACACAGGGAAACGAACGATGCCACGACAGCAGTGCCGCTCTAACATCGGCAAAGGTTCTCGGGTAGAACAGCGGCTTGCCGGTGGTGCCGCCGGAGCGCCAATACTCGGCGATGTCCTCACGCTTTGCGATGCAGAGTTGGTCCATAAAATCGGCATGGCTGAGCTGGCGTAGGACGTCTTTATCAATCACGGGTATTTTCTGCCATTCCTCGCGATCACCGAGTTTCGCAGGATCAATGTGGTCTAGTTTTCCCCGGTACCAGGGCGCTTGCTGAGCTCGATCGAAGGCTATTGCCAACCGCTCCAATTGAAGTTTGCGCAGTTCGTCGCGCGAGTTGGGCAGCTCTAACATTCGATCATCCCCCTGTGCTCGCCCCTGCATTTATTCGTTACCCAGGCGGGGCGTAAACGGTTTCCGCAGCCTCGATACCTTTGAATTCGAAACTCCCGATCGGCGCCAATTCCTGCCGGAGCGAACCGGCAAACGCGGTCGACGTGAGGATTTGTTGGTTGAGTTTTCCGCACAGTCCGGCGATGCGGCTAACCATGTTGACCGCCGGTCCGATGACGGTGAAGTCCAAACGAGCCGGCGCGCCGATATTGCCGTAAGCCACAGCCCCGACATGGAGCGCGATGCCGAAATCGATGTCAGGGAGATCAGTTCGAGCGTCTTCGCTACCGACGTTGGCGTTGGTGCCGAGTGCATCCTTCGCCGCGGCCATTGCTGCCTCACACGCTGCTGTACTATCTCTGGCCTCGCTTAGTGGGAAAATCGCCAGAACGGCATCGCCGATAAATTTAAGTATCTCGCCGCCGTTTGCCTCGACCGCGGCGCCGACGATGCCGAAATATCGATTCAGAAGGGCCACCACATTTTCCGTCGAGTGAGCCTCGGAGATGCCGGTGAAATTTCGCAGATCACAGAACCAAAGCGCGGCATCCAGGGTTTCGGAGTTTCCTCGGGTGATCGATCCTTCGAGCACCTTCGGTCCCGTTAGGCGGCCGAGATAGACCTCAAGGACCGTACGCGCGATCGCACGTTCCGCTTGAACTTCGAGAAGTGGTGCGAGGTAGGTCACGCCGGCCCGGATGACGTCGAGGTTGGTGGCTGAGAACCCACTCGATCGGGACGTCGCAAATGACATCGCGTTGGTTAGACCATCACTAAAACGCAGCGGCAGGACGTAATAGTCACTGAGACCCTGGTCGCGGAGTTCACTGAGAATACCGAAATCCATGATCGCGCCGGCGCCCGCCAGGCGCCGTCGAACCTCGGCGTTACCTTCGAAGATCTTGCGAATCGGGCTGTTGAGAAAGGCCGGCGTCAGATCGTAGCCGGGTGGGACAGTACGCTCGTTGATCCCCGTCGCCGGTGCCCAGTAGTAGGCAGCAACCAGCGCCTGGGGATGGAGTGTTTGCCAGGAAAGGGTCATGCGTCCGAGCGGCACGCGGGCCCGGCAAAGTTGTTCCGCGAACTCACCGAGCAACGCGGAAACTCCTTGAAGTCCGCGCCCCGGTCCAAGGCTCCATACCAATAAGTGGTCGGTGGCCTTAGTCATGGAGGTCGCGCGTCGTGACCGTCGAACGGAGCCGGCCGGCTCAATGCGTGCTGGGCGACCGAAAGAAATCACCGCGCTCCACCGAGCGGACGACAACTTCCTCGGCGGCACCATCGCGAACCAGTGTCATCGGGACGAGGACGCCGGCGTCGCCCAGGCCCCAGATTGCTTTATATAATTCGCGTAAGGTTTTTACGCGCTGCTCGGCAACCCGGAGAATGATATCACCAGGTTCGATGCCGGCATCATCGGCCGGGCCAGCGGGCATAACGCCGGTTACCACCAGATGGCCAAGTGTTTCTGCGGTGAAAAGGCCGAGCCACGGTCGCGCCGGCAGGGCGCCAAGACCGCGACTGAGCATCGCCGCGAGAATCGGCTCGAGGAGGTTGATTGGGATAAACATGTTGCCCGGGAGTCCGCTCGCCCCAGGCAGGGCGTCGTTGACGAATAGCGAACCTAGCCCCATGAGTTTACCGTCCATGCTAACCATGGCGGCGCCACTCCAATTGGGGTGTGGCGGCGAAGTAAAGAACGCATCGTCGAGCATGTACTCCCAGTAACCCGCAAAATCACGTCGCGACACGATAAGTGCGGTCATGGCGTTATCGTGCCCGCCGAACGCCACAATCAACGTGGGATCGTTCTCCTTTAGTGAGGCTGGATCGCCTATCTCAAGCGGTGATACGGCGAGCGGTATTGTCGCTCTAACCAGTCCAAAGCCGCTTTCGTAGTCGTAACCAACGACGTCGGCGGGTGAGACAATCCCGGCATCGGTCGTAACGGTTACGTCGGCGGCCTCCAAGATGACGTATCCGATGGTCAGGATGAGACCATCATTATCGATTACGATACCGCTGCCCTCTCGCTCGTTGCCGAGCATCTGGGCGGTCAACGCATCGGGCAGGGTCTCTGCTTTTACCTGGACGACGCGGGCGACAACGTCCTCGACATCGAACGAAAGGTCGTCAAGCGCGGGCAGGTCAGCGGATTTGAGCGATGGGTGGAGTAAGTGCAGCAGGCCGACCGGGCGGTGGCCATTCATGCGATTGGAATCGTCATTCATGGGTGCTGGCTGTGCATGCGGCTGACGGGTCGAGGCTCGCGCGGAGCTAGGAGGTTGACGCTGTTGCGGTCGATGGGGCGAGCGCAGGCGTGACGCCAATCATGCTATCGCGAGTCACCAACCCTGCGAGATCGGTGGCAGACCAGTTTTCGGTGCCCTCGGGCCGCGTCGGAATGACGACGTAACGCAGATCGGCGGTGCTATCGACGACACGTATGTCCATCGTCTCAGGAAGGATGGTGCCGAATTCAGCCAATACGCCACGCGGATCGACCACCGCCCGCGCACGATAGGATCGGCTCTTGTACCAGGCCGGCGGGACACCCAGGAGTAGGCGGGGATAGCAAGAGCACAGGGTGCACACCACCATGTGATGAACATCATGGGTATTTTGCACCGCTTGCATGGCGGGCGAGCCGCTCATATCGATGCCTATCGCCTCGGCGGCGGCCTTCGCATCGTCCATCACATCGCGATGAAAAGCGGTGTCGGTCCAGGCGCGGGCGATCAGATTTGCCCCCAGCGAGGGGGTTCGCGATTCCATGGCGTCGATCTGGTTTTGAATCTTGCTCGCTGTCACATAGCCGCGCTCGATGCACAGCTCGCGAACGGCCTCCTCAAGGATTTCGTGCTCGCGCGGCAGCCGGTGGTCATCCTGGATCGGCGCATGGTCGTGGTCGTGCTCGGGAACGTTGAACCCGTCCGCGGACCGATAGGCATTTGCCAAACGTTCGGCCACGGAGGCGATTCTGGAATCAATTTCAATCTGAGAAACCTTATCGGCTTCGATCAGCAGCGAGGCGATCGCGTCGATCCAGCGCTCGTAATATCGAAGGGTTTTGTATCTCTCGGGCGCCATTGATTCTTGCGTCCGCCGTTGCGCATCGACGGAGAAAAATCGGTTGGGCGGTGCCACCAAAAGCAACATCAACGCATCCACCCGTTTGTCGAACAGGGAGGGTTCGTGGGCTGAGATGTCGACCGGCCCTTCTGCGAGGCCGCCGAGGTCGTGGTGTTGGCGCATTTCCAGAACTTTCGATACCGGATCGACGTCCGACGAAAAAAGTGGAGACGAAAAAGTATAGGGATTGGCCATAGGCAATGCGAGCCAAGTTATCACCCAGCTAGATGGCCCAATGGTGTCCCGTTGGCGAGAGGATTGCCGCCTTCTATAGTCGCGGCCAAATTGGGGAGATCGAGCAATCGCGGACGTTTCGAGCTTGCCGGCTCGCGCAGTTTCCACGCGCTGGGGATTGGTTGCCCTCGCGGTTGGTGCCGGCATCGTCGCCGCCGCCCAACTCGGTAAGGTCCCGACCGTACTACCAGATATTCGCGTTGAGCTCGGCATTGGGATGATCGGTGCCGGCGCGGTCGCGTCGATGTTCCATGCGATCGCCGCCGTGCTTGCTATTTTTGTCGGTATTTTCGCCGATGGGTGGGGTCACCGGCGGACGTTAGCCGCAGGCCTATTGTGTCTTGGCCTCGGCAGCCTCAGCGGCGTTTTTGCAGCCTCGGAAGCGGCGTTACTCGCGACCAGGTTCTTCGAAGGTATTGGGTTTGTCGCGGTGATTGTGGCCAGCCCATCATTGGTCGCCGAGGCTTGCCCTGATCCCAAGCAACGCGATCTCGCGCTGGGTATTTGGGGAGCCTATTTCCCGGCAGGCTGGGGGCTGATGGCGGTTGTGGCGCCGCTGTTCGTCTCGGCATGGGGCTGGCGCAGCCTGTGGATAATCGGTGCCCTTCTGGCGGTAGGGTTTCTGGCCTTGATCGCGATCGTCGGTCGCCGAACGACGCCACCCGCACCCGCACCCAGGACAGCCGCAAAACAATCCGGCCGCGTCGGAAGCGTTTTACGTTTACCGGGGCCCTGGCTGTTGGCGCTTGTGTTCGCCACGTTTTCGCTTCTATGGGTTGGCCTGATGGTCTGGTTGCCGACCTATTTCATCGACGAAGAGGGTTACTCTCAAGCCCTCGCGGCGGTGCTCACGGCGATCGTGGTCATGTGCGAAATTTTAGGCAATGTCGGTTCGGGTTGGTTGCTCGGCCGTGGCGCGAGCCGGTGGAAAATAATCGCCTTCTCGTTGGCAATGATGGGCGTGTTGTCGTTTGTCATACTGAGTACGCCGTTGCCCGGATTGGCCAAGTTCGTCTGCGCCGGGGTCTTCTCCGCGATCGGCGGAATGATACCCGGCGCCGTGCTGGCCGGTGCGCCCGTGCATGCCCCGGCATCCAATTTGATTGGTATCGTGAATGGCGTCGTTGTTCAGGGTGCTAACATCGGGAACTTTCTGGGGCCGATCGCAATGGGCGCTGCGGTTGCCTGGCTCGGTGGTTGGCAAGCGGCGGGTTGGCTTCCGCTGGTGATCGGCGTGTCCGGCGTTGGCCTGGCCCTGGCCATACGTCGTGTAGAGGAAAAACTATGACCCAGACCCGATGGGGAATTGTCCTGCTTGTCGTCGCGGGTGGCGTATTGGCGACGATGCAAATTGGCAAAGCGCCGCCGGCATTGCTGCTCATACGCGACGATTTTGGGATTGGTATGGTCACGGCCGGCTGGGTCGCTTCGATCGTTACCTTAACCGGAGCGCTTATCGGTTTCGCAACCGGCATCGTCTCTGATGTCGTGGGGCCCCGCCGGATCGTTCTGTTTGGCTTGGTCTGCCTCATTGCCGGCAGCATCGGCGGCGGCCTCTCGCCGACGGCGACAGTGTTGCTGACGATGCGGTTCCTCGAGGGGATCGGCTACATCGCCGTGATCGTCGCGGGGACGCCGCTGATTGTATCGGCGTGTGCTGGTCGCGATATCGATCTGGCGATGGGATTGTGGAGTGCCTATTTCCCGGCAGGTATCGGCATCATGATCGCGCTCTCACCAGTCTTTCTTGAGTTTTACGGTTGGCGCGACATGTGGTACGCCAATGCGGTTCTGGTGGTGCTGTTTCTGTTCGTGTTCGCACGCGTAACGGCAAGAGAGCCCGCGACCGAACCCGTTGCTCACGAGCGCCAAACCCTTAACGACGTCATCGTAACTCTGTCGCGGCCAGGCCCTTGGCTGCTGGCCCTTAGTTTCATGATGCTCAGCATCGGCTCGTTCTCGTTGATGACCTGGTTGCCGACTTATCTAATTGAGTCTCTCGGACGTTCGTCGACCAGTGCGGCGATCTATACGGCGATTTTTGCCATCCTTTTTCTCCCGCCCAACGTAATCTCGGGCTGGATCCTCAAGTGGCCCAAAGTAAAACGCTGGTACCTCATTGCGATAGGCGCGTTGGGCCTGGGCATTTTGCCGACGGGTATCATGGGAGAGGGTCTGTCAGAGTCGACGCGAATCATTAGTGCGATTGCATTTACACAGATCGCCGGCCTGATCCCGGGCGCGGTTTTTGCGGGCGTACCTGCCCACGCGCCTTCGGAAAAACAAGTTGGTGCCGTGACGGGGGTGCTGCTGCAAGGCAACAGCATCGGTGTCTTGCTTGGTCCGCCACTCATTGCCGGGCTGGTGGTGGCGCTGGGCGGTTGGGCGCATGCGAGCTGGGTAATGCTGATCGTTGGCGGCATTGCCGTGCTGGCCGCGATTGGAATTAAAATTGTCGAGGACCGCGCCAATGACTGGGCACCCTGATTTAGGAATCGGGAACACACGTCTTGCGTCCGATGAGGCGAGATTTATAGTCGGCGCGATCGGTTGATCAGGCGAAGGGGAGGGACATATGCCGAAGTTTGGGATGGGACAATCGGTCTCGCGCAAGGAGGACGATCGGCTTGTCAGCGGGCGCGGCGAATACACCGATGATTCCTCGCTGCCTAGCCAGGCGCACGGAATTGTCGTTCGGTCGCCGCATGCGCATGCGAGAATCGCCCGCGTCGATGCGGCGCGCGCTAGCGCGGCGCCGGGCGTACTGGCCGTTCTCACCGCGGCTGATGTCACGGCTGATGGTCTTGGAACCCAACCCTGTTTCGCCCCGACGACAAACATCGACGGGTCACCCTACGTCAGCCCGCCCCACGCACTGTTGGCCGGTGACTACGCGCGACACGTCGGTGACCCGGTCGTTTTCATCGTTGCCGAAACCCACGAACGCGCGTGGGAGGCAGCTGATCTGGTTGATATCGACTACGAAATATTGCCGGCGGTTACCGATACCGCGACCGCGCTGAGCGCTGGCGCACCCCAGGTCTGGCCCGAGGCGCCCAACAATCAGTGCGTCCACTGGGCCCAGGGCGATGCGACCGCCACCGATGCGGCCTTTGCTGCCGCCGCTCATGTCGCGACCCTCGAACTCGTTAACAATCGCCTCGTCGTAAACTCAATGGAGGCGCGCGGCGCCCTTGGCGTTTACGACTCGGCCACCGAGCGCTTCACGCTGACCACCGGGACCCAGGGCGTATCCGGTATTAAGTCGATCCTCGCTGGTATGGTGTTTCAGGTTCCTGAAGAAAACGTCCGCGTCATAACCAACGACGTCGGCGGCGGTTTCGGTATGAAGGGCCAGTTTTATGCCGAAATGGCACTGGTTTTGTGGGCCTCCAAGCGTATTGGACGTCCGGTCAAGTGGACGAGTGATCGCAGCGAAGCGTTTCTGAGCGACATCCATGGTCGCGATCACGTCACCAAGGCCGATCTTGCGCTGGACCGCGACGGAAAGTTTCTCGGTCTGCGCGTTTCGACCGTCGCCAACATGGGCGCATATCTATCGACGGTTTCGGTGCTAATCCCGTGCGAGGCGTGCCAGGGCATGCATACCGGCGTCTACGATATTCCCGTGGCCTATAACGAAGTGAGAGCGGTCTTCACGCACTCGGTGCCGGTTGACGCCTATCGCGGCGCGGGGCGGCCCGAAGCGGCCTATATGATTGAACGCCTGGTCGATGTGGCGGCGCGCGTGTCCGGAATCGATCCCGCCGAATTACGACGGCGCAACTACATCAAGCCAGAGGCAATGCCTTACACCACGTCGCTTGGTCTGCTTTATGACAGTGGTGAATTCGCGCGCAATATGGACCAGGCGCAACTTGCGGCCGACTGGGCGCGCGCCGGTAAACGTAAGGAAACCGCACGCAGTCTCGGCAAGTTCCGCGGTATCGGCATGGCCTACTATATTGAAACCTGTGCCGGTCCGATGCTCGGGCCTGAGAATGTCACGCTTCGGGTAGAGCCGGACCATATCGCTGTGATCATCGGTACGCAGGCATCCGGTCAGGGTCATGAAACCGCCTTTGCCCAACTCGTGTGCGACAATCTTGGCGTCGATTTCGAGCAGGTCGAGCTCATTAGCGGCGATTCCGATATTACGCCGCCGAGCATGGGCACCGCGGGTTCTCGTTCGCTTACCATAGGCGGCGGCGCACTCGGTCTGGCCGCCAAAGACCTGATCGAGAAGGGCCGTGCCCTCGCTGAAAACCTGTTGGAAGTCGCGGCCAGCGATATCGAGTTTGCCGATGGCACATTCGTGGTCGTTGGAACTGATCGGCGCGTCAGTTTGTTTGACGTCGCCGCCGCGGTACGTGACGGCAAAGTGTCGAGCGCAAACGGCGACGCCGGATTATTTGGACGCGGCGAATGGGCAACCGAGAACGCGACCTATCCCAACGGCTGCCACATTTGCGAAGTCGAGATCGATGGTGATACGGGTGCGGTCGAGATCGTGACCTACGCGTTGGTCGACGATTTCGGGAACGTCATAAATCCATTATTGCTGGCCGGCCAGATCCACGGCGGCATCGCGCAGGGCGCGGGCCAGGCGTTGATGGAAGTGGTGGCTTACGATGGATCAGGCCAACTCCTAACCGGGTCGTTCATGGATTATGCGATGCCGCGGGCGCAGGATTTTCCGATGTTCGATGTGGCTTATAACAAGATCCCGTGCACCACGAATCCGCTCGGTATTAAAGGTGCCGGCGAGGCCGGATCGGTCGGCGCGCCGCCCGCGATCGTCAATGCGATTGTCGATGCGTTGTCCGACTACGGGATCGATCACATCGAAATGCCGGTTACCGCAGAGCGGATCTGGGAGATCATCCACGGCAGCGCTGCCAAGGCGGCCGAGTAAACTAATCCAAGTAGAGATCTCTCTGCCGGTGCCAACCCTCGATTGATTCTTGCGGATATTGATCGAAACAAACGTCCTTGCCTTGTTGCGCGACCGTAACCCACGGCGCTTTGAAGTCGAGCATCATGTGGACCCGTTCAGACGGTTCCGGCAGTGGCGTATCGATGGCCGACGCAAAGGGATAAACCCACTCGGCGTGGCGTTCGTTGGCAGCCCACAGCATCGTGCCGCAGTCGCGGCAGAAATACCGATGTGCCGTACTTACGTTGTCCGACTCGCCCGCTTGCTTCTTGACACGATAGTCAGCCAGTGATGCCTCGCCAGTGACATTCAAGGTACCAGCGTCGCCCATGATGTTGATGGCATAACCGCCACCGCCACCAACTTTGCGGCACAGCGAGCAATAACACCACATGAACGGCTGTGGCGTGTGCGATTCGATCGTAAATCTCACCGCGCGGCAGTGGCAGGAACCCTCAAGCAACATGTTGCGTCTCCCTTGATGCGGTTAGGCCCAATGTTGAACAAGTGTTGAACAAGCTTCCAGGCTTGCGCAAGCTCCGCAAGGCATGGCCATGAAAGATGCCGCTCGTGCACCGATTATTCCTAAACGTGTCCGGGTAGCCGCGAAAATCGCAGTCGCGTAGTAAGATGGCTAATCACCGATCGCAACGTCGAGGAGCTAGTCGTGATCAATCAAGCCGCGTCCAATCAGAAGGTGATTTCTTTGCTGCCCAGCGCTACGGAGATCGTGTGCGCGCTTGGCGGCCGTGATCGTCTCGTTGGGCGCTCGCACGAATGTGACTATCCGGGGGGCCTCGATCACTTACCGGCGTGCACCGCCCCGAAGTTCGATATCAATGGCTCAAGCGGCGAAATCGATCGTCAGGTCAAGTCGATCCTCGAAAACGCGCTCGCGGTTTACAAGGTCGATGTGGATGGTCTGCGAGCACTGGAACCGGACGTTATCGTCACCCAGTCGCAATGCGATGTATGCGCCGTCAGCGAATCCGATCTACGAGAGTTGATTGATGCATGGCTCGACGGCGCACCCGCACTGGTCTCGCTGGAGCCAAACCGCTTGGACGATGTCTATCGAGATTTCCAACGCGTCGGTGTGGCCCTCGATGAAGAATCAAAGTCGGCCGCGCTTGTTGACCGGGTCCGCGACGCGATCGGCGTGATCTCCGCGACGACAAAAAATCTCGTGGCGCGGCCATCGATTGCCTGCATCGAATGGTTGGACCCGCTGATGGCGGCCGGCAATTGGCTTCCCGAATTGGTCGACGCAGCCGGCGGTGTCAATTTGTTTGGCGAAACCGGCGTTCACTCGCCCTGGCTCGAGTGGTCACACGTGGTTGCGGCCGATCCCGATATCATCGTCATCATGCCCTGCGGCTTCGATATCGCACGCGCCAGTTCCGAAATGCCAAATTTGACCGATCGACCCGAGTGGTCTGCGCTAACGGCTGTTCGCAGCGGCAAGGTGTTCGTGGTCGATGGGCATCACTACTTCAATCGTCCGGGTCCGCGGCTGCTCGATAGCCTCGAAATCCTGTGTGAAATCATTCACCCGGAGCGCTTTTCGTTCGGTCATCGCGGGACGGGATGGGTCGATTGGAAAGCAGCGTCGGTTTAACCAGGCTGGGTTTGGGTCGAACTCTTATCGAAAATGTCGAGCTTGAGATCGAGTTTCTCGCCCAGCCAGATCGCGTGCTCCGCGTGATCGAGATAGTCGTCGTCGGTGATCGGATGAATGAATACGACCAAACCGCGCCGATTAAGCGCCAGCCACGGTAGGACTTTTTCGAACTGGTCGGTTTCGAACGCGACCTGATACATAGAAATCGGGTGTGGCCCGACCGGATCGTCACGCCACCGACCCATCACCACCGTGAAATTGTGTTCGAGGGCCTCACGAACCTCAGCCGCGATATCACGTTTGGCGTCGTCATAATAAATATGTGCGTGGTAGCCGGTAATGGCGTCGATTGCGCGATCGATCATCATCGGCTCTTGTCTCTTAGAGGCCAACCCGAAACTAGTTGAGTGATTTCAGTCGGTTGTGGCTTACTCGGTTGTGTCAAAGCAAACGAGGAGGCACAACATGTGGACCGAAATCACTCGCCCGAATTATGAGCGCCGTGGCGGGCGCTACGCAAGCGACCTGACGGATCGAGAGTGGGCGTTGATCGCGCCGCTCATGCCGCCGCGCAAGAAGATCGGCCGGCCGAGGACGACGGACCTGCGCCATGTCATGGATGCGGTCATGTACATGGCCTCGACGGGCTGCCAGTGGGCGATGTTGCCGAACGACTTCCCTCCGCCTTCCACGGTCCAGCGCTATTTCTACGACTGGCGCTCCAACGGCCTGCTGGAGAGCATCAACCATCACCTGGTCATGGCGGCCCGGGAGCTGGAAGGACGCGAGGCCGGCCCGAGCGCCGGGGTGATCGACAGCCAGAGCGTGAAAACCACGGAAAGCGGTGGTGTTCGGGGCTATGACGCGGGCAAGAAGATCAAGGGCCGCAAGCGTCACATCGTCACCGATACACTCGGCCTGCTGGTCGGCCTGATCGTGCACGCAGCCGATATCCAGGACCGCGACGGCGCGCCCGAGGTCCTCAAATCGATCCGTCATCGCTTCCCCCGGCTGCGTCACCTCTTCGCCGACGCCGCCTACGCGGGACCGAAACTCGAGGGCGCCCTTGAGGACATCGGCCGCTGGAAGCTCGAGATCATCAAGCGCTCAGACACCGCCCAGGGCTTCGAGCTCCTGCCCAGACGATGGGTCGTCGAGAGGACCTTCGCCTGGCTCAACCGATGCCGTCGACTGGCCAAGGATTGGGAGAAATCAATCGCCTCCGCACAGGCATGGATTCTTGTCGCCAACATCCGACTCCTCACAAGGCGGCTCGCAAGGTACTGTTATCAAACATAGAGTTTCGAGTCGGACTCTTAGGCCCTGGTTGATGCGCCGGTTTTCTTCAAGATAGCTCAATTCACGATCCACGCATTGATCATACGCCGGGGTCCCTTTGGCGAGACCCGCGCGCACGCACCGTTGCTCATACCAAGCGAGGATGTTCCCTTCACAGGCAGCGAGCCAAGTAAATGCGCATAGTGCGATAACCAGGCGGGGCACGAAATAACCGTACTTCACAACGACGGAGACTAGCTCAACGATTGGGCTTAAACCAGAGCCGGCATTGACTCGGCGACAAGGTCCGCAGCGCTGCGATGAAGGATGGCATGTCGCTGCGCGAGAACATCGACATTGTCGGCATAGCCGCCACCGAGCACGCAGGCGACCGGCAGACGCTCCGCCCGGCACCGCTCCAGAACCATCCTGTCGCGTTCCGCTAAACCGCGATCGGTGAGCATTAGTCGGCCGAGGCGGTCATCGGCATGGCAATCGACACCCGCGTTGTAGAAAACAATATCCGGTCGTTCGCCGACCAGGAGTTGGTCGAGGCAGCGCGACAGCGTTTCAAGGTAGGCCGCATCCCCGACTCCCCTCGGCAAGGCGATATCGAAATCGCTGGTTTCTTTGTTCAGCGGAAAGTTGGCCTCGCAATGCATGGAAAACGTGAACACTGATTCGTCCGCGGCAAATATCTGGGCGGTGCCATCGCCTTGGTGAACGTCGAGATCGATCACCATCGCTGTCGCGATGTGCCCGTCGGCCTGGAGTGCGCGGATAGCGATTGCAACATCATTGAACACGCAATAGCCGGCGCCGTAACTGGCGTGGGCATGGTGGCTGCCGCCGGCCGTATTGCAAGCAAGACCGTGCTGCAGGGCGAGGCTTCCGGTTAGAATCGTGCCGCCGATTGAGTGCCGCGAGCGGTGCACCAAGCGATCGGATATCGGAAAGCCGATCCGGCGAGACGCGGCCTCGTCAAGCGTTTGGCTGAGCACATCGCGCACGTAAGATGCGTTATGAGCACGCTCGAGGGCGGTAAATGATACCGGCTCTGGTTCGAACGTGTTGGCGTCGGTCGCGATGCCTTCGGCGCGCAGGATTTCGATCAACCGACCGAATTTACGCATCGGGAAGCGATGCTTGGCTGGCATCCGAAAGACGTAAGCCGGGTGATGAACGATTGGCAGCATCGCGAGTCCCGGGCCCCTATTACAAACAATTCGTCGTGCCGGATTGGGCGTGAGATTGCAATATTTTCAAAGAGTTAGGGAAACTCCCTAATGACCTACTACATAATAGCGTGTACGAATTCACGAACCCAGTACCCCGTTCGCGATTTTTCGGAGGTTGCTTTGAAACGGATCGCTGCGTTCTCCCTGTTGGCTCTGGTGTTGTTGTTTGCTGCGACCACGGCATCGGCGCAGGACGTCAAGATTGGTGTGGCGGCAATCGTCAACCCGAACGCAACCGGTCAGACACCGACACGGGCGCGGCGCACATTGCTGGTTGGCACCGGGGTGTTTAGCCAGGAGAACGTAATTACGACCCAGCCTGTGTAAAAACGTTGGTGTTGTTATGATTCTCCCGTCGTTTGGCGGGAGTATTTGATGAAGCGTTTCGTTGCGGGTGTGGACCGGGGTCAGTCGACGCTGTTCCCCGAGTGTCTTGAGGACTGGATCGACGAAGGCAACCCGGTTCGGGTGATCGATGTCTTTGTCGAGGAACTGGATCTGGGTGGGCTTGGTTTTGGCGGTATCGATCCAGCGGCCACGGGCCGTCCGTCCTATCACCCATCGGTTCTGTTGAAGCTGTACATCTACGGTTATCTTAATCGGGTTCAATCGAGCCGGCGTCTCGAACGCGAAGCCGGGCGCAATGTGGAGGTCATGTGGCTGACCGGCCGCCTGGTGCCGGATCACAAGACGATCGCTGACTTCCGCAAGGACAACGGCGCTGCCATCGGCAAAGTCTGTGCCCGGTTCGTCGAGCTTTGCCGGAGGATCGGTCTACTGACAACGGCCAGCGTTGCGATTGACGGTAGCAAGTTCAAAGCGGTCAACAACCGCGACCGGAACTTCACCCGCGCCAAGATGGATCGGCGCAAGGCGCAGATCGAAGAGAGCGTGTCGCGCTATCTCCATCAGCTCGACAGCGCCGACCGCCAGGAGCCGTCGGAAGCGCTTGCGATGAAAGTAACCCGACTGAAAGAGAAGATCGCGCGTCTTCATCTGGAGATGCAACGGCTTACGGCCCTCGACGCCCGTATGCGCGCGACACCCGATCATCAGATCTCCTTGACCGATCCCGACGCTCGCTCCATGGCTACCAGCGGTCGCGGTTCCGGTGTGGTTGGCTATAACGTGCAGGCCGCGGTCGATACGTCGAACCACCTGATCGTCACACACAAGGTGACCAACGTTGGCAATGACAGAGCGCAACTCTCTCCCATGGCGGAGCAGACCAAGGCCGCTCTGAACGTCGATAAACTCGAGGTGGTCGCCGATCGCGGCTACTTCAGTAGCAATCAGATCCTGGCATGTGATCAGGCCGGCATCACAGTCACGCTCCCCAAACCGCTAACCTCGGGCATCAAAGCCAAAGGGAAGTTCGGCAAGCAGGACTTCCGCTATGTGAAGGATGAGGACGTGTACGTCTGTCCAGCCGGCGAGCGCTTGGTCTACCGCTTCACCAGAGAGGAGCACGGGCTGTCCCTACGTCGCTACTGGACCAATGTCTGCCAGAACTGCGCCATTAAGGCTCAGTGCACCACCGCCAAAGAGCGCCGAATTACCCGCTGGGAGCATGAGCACGTTCTGGAAGAGGTCCAGCACCGGCTCGACGCGCATCCGGAAAAGATGCGCCAGCGGCGCGAAACGGTCGAACACCCCTTCGGCACCATCAAAGCCCGAATGGGTGCCACCCACTTCCTGGTGAAGACGCTGCCGCGGGTCAGAACCGAAATGGCGCTGCACGTACTCGCTTACAATCTGACGCGAGTCATGAACGTTCTCGGCGCCGGACCCCTGATGGCAGCTATGCGGGCATAGTGTAAGGGCCCGCTACCGCCGCGACGCCCTCGCGAGATCCAGTCGTGGCGGTGAAACAGCCTAATCCGCCCCTACGACAAGCTAAAACCGAAAAAAGGGACGAGGCCCGAACAGCACCGCTAACCCTCACCGCATCGCTAATCCGGCGAACGTTTTTACACGCCCAAGACCGAAAACGGCCAGGCGCAGATGCTGTTTCTCGATGAATCCGCGCTGACCATTGGTCCGAATTCGGAAGTCGTGCTCGACGAGTTCGTCTACGACCCCAACACCAAGACCGGAAAGCTGGTGTTGACCGCGACGAAGGGTCTGTTCCGGCTGGTTGGTGGCCGCATTAGCAAAACCAACCCGGTGATTTTGAAAACCCCGACCGCGACGATTGGTATCCGCGGTGGCATCGCCATGGTCAATGCCGACGCGGGCGGTGGCGCGACCACCTCGACGTTCCTGTTTGGCGACCGGATGGATGTGACCTCTGGTGGCGTGACCAAGACGGCGACGCGTCCCGGCTTCACGATCACCGTAACCGCCCCCAACGTCCCCCCTTCGGACCCCGTCGTGGCAACACCCGATCAATTGTCGGGGGCACTGAGTTCCCTCGAAGGCACCAACGAGCCGGCTGGAGACAACGAGAATGCGCCGACCGGACAACGCGTGGCTGCGAGTGGTCTGTCGGGGCAGGGGTCGGCCAATCAACCCAATGCCATGCGCACAAGATCGGGACGCCCCCAGGCGCGAACGCGCGCCAACCGTCAATCCGCGGTTTCGCGTAAAGCCGAGGGTGGAGCGGAAAAAAATCAAATGAGCCAGCAAGTCGCGATCGGTAACGCGGGCGGCGGAACCACGGCGTCGGGTCTCAGCGGGGTATACAAACATCAGCGGTTGCCTGTGGCATCGAACCTCGGGTCCGACGACGATAACGCAAGTTTTACAATTTCATTTTCGAATGGGTCGATTTCGGCCAGCACGTTCAGCGTCGAGCTCGCTTCGTTTCTAACGTTCCCGGTGCCCTCGTCCACGGGCACCGAACTGACGTTGACCAGTAGCAGTACCGATTCCCCATTTGGACAATTAACTGGAACGAGTGAGAGATTCGGCAGTAACGAGTTTGTGCTGCTGGAGGCGTCCGAAGTCAATTTCCCCGACCACAAGATCTTTGCGTTTGCCGGCACCGCAACCACCGAATCGGCGCTGCCGACGAGTGGGGCCACGTTTGGTGCCTTGATCGACGACTTTCTTCTTGGCAGCAGTTTATTCGGCATGCGCAGTTCGAGCGGTGGCGCGCTGACCGCATCGGTCGTCGAGTCGGAAGCGGACACCGCGTTTTATTGGGATACGTCGGGCTCATCGACCGCCAATCGTGTTTGGGGGCACTACACCGTGCCGGTGAGCGGCACCAGCGTAACCCAACAAAGTGCAATTAGCGTCGTTGGCGGTCGCATTCTCAGTGGCGCTGGAGGATCTTTGACCGCCGATGGGTCGTTCCTCCAGGGCGAGATGCGGGGGAGTTCCCGCACGGGACCCGCCGATTCTAACTCGTTCTTCTTTGAAGGTCCGGTAAGTTCAACGTTCGACACAAATAACAAAAGCTTCTTCGGAAGTAGCGGCGGTTATGCGGCGTTGGAGGCGGTCGACACGACGTTCGGCGGCGTGAAATCATCTACCGATCCAAACATCGGCAAGAAAGCGATCAATGCCAGCGTCGTTGATATTTCACCAAATGCGGTGGTGATTTCGGCGACCGATACGCTCACGACGCGGACCAGCCGGACGATGAACGGCTTCATAGCCGGCGCCGTCCAATCGATCGATTTTGGTGGCACAACCTCTGGCACGATCACCGCAACCAGGTTGTTTCGGCCTCAGAATGCGAGCTCGCCGGGCGCGCCGGATTCGGTCACCGTCAAAACCTCAGCGACGACCAACAAAGCGCAGGCCAACTTCATCGGTGAGGCCAACATTTTCACGAGCGAGGGCACGTTGGGGCCGAAGTTCAACCTCAACTTCGGCGACAATGATTCGGCCTTTGACGATGGTTCGACGACCTCCGGCGACAGCGCATTTATCGACGACGAAAAGTTTCTCGCGTTCGAGAACCAGAGCGCCACGCAGCAAATCGGTGACCCGCCTGACGGGCTCACAACGGCGACGCAAACCAAGCTCTACATGGTCCGCGTCGACAACGACACAATTTCTTCGATCATCGGCAGTTCCAATCTTTGTTCATCGTGCCAATTCAGTACTTGGGGGTTTTGGGGCGGTGAGATTCGCGAAAACACGGTTGAATCCGAGCGTATTCACCTGGCGACGTGGGTCGCGGGTCAAAACTTCCTCGCCTCCGAGCTATCGAGCCTGACCGGAACCGCGACCTACACCGGCAAGGCGATCGGCACGGTACAGCTTTCGTCAGCACCGAACGCGCCGTATTTGGCTTCGGGCAATACCTGGCGACGATCAATTTCGGGATTCCCTCAAGCTCGACGGTGGCGATCAATAACTTTGACGGGGTCAGTTACGCGGGCAGCGGCGTCTCGTTTCTGACGTCATCGCCCGGCGGTTTCCGCACTTACTCGGGTAGTATTTCCAATGGTGGATTGCGCTCGGGCTCGGTTGTCGGGTCGTTTGTCAAGAATGCCACCACCTCGGGCCTCAGCACCGCGGGCGTGCCGCCAGAAACAATCGGCCATTTCCAGATCGAAGAGTCGGGGGGCGCTTACAAGGCTTCAGGGGTGTTTGCCGGGGCGACGGCAGATAACTAATTGCTTCGATTGGGATCGATGGGCTCATTGGGCTTGGGCATAAGTTACTGTTTCGACTACGATTCAGCCATTGCGTTGGTGACGCCCCATCGTTATCGGTGTAGGATCGCGTCGATTTTTCAGTTCGTGATCTGTTCCCTGGGGGTTTTGCGATGCAACGGATCGGTGCGGTTTCTCTTCTAGCTATGGCGTCTTTGGTTCTGGCGGTTGCTGTCACCACGGCATCGGCGCAGACCACCAAGATTGGTGTGACGGCAGTCGTCAACCCGAATGCGACCGGCCAGGCGCCCTCGCAGGCGCGGCGGACATTGCTGGTCGGCACCGACGTGTTCAGCCAGGAAAACGTAATTACGACCGAAAACGGTCAGGCACAGATGCTGTTTCTCGATGAATCAGCGCTGACCATCGGCCCCAACTCGGAAGTCGTGCTCGACGAGTTCGTCTACGACCCCAACACCAAGACCGGAAAGCTGGCATTAACCGCGACGAAGGGTCTGTTCCGGCTGGTTGGTGGACGTATCAGCAAAACCAACCCGGTGATCTTGAAAACCCCGACCGCGACGATTGGTATCCGCGGTGGCATCGCCATGGTCAATGCCTCCGACGCCGGTGGCGCGACCACCTCAACGTTCCTGTTTGGCGACCAGATGGATGTGACGTCCGGCGGCGTGACCAAGACGGCGACGCGCCCCGGCTTTACGATCACCGCCACCAACCCGAACGTACCGCCGTCGGACCCGATCCCTGCGACCGCCGATCAGCTCGCGGGCGCCCTCAGCTCGTTGGAGGGTAGCAGCGAGCCGGCGGGTGATAGCGAAAACACGCCGACTGATGATTCCGTCGCCGCTTCTGGTGTAACCGCCGGTTCCGAGGGCGATCCCGCCGCAATTGCGCCGAGTGGCGATACCGGGGGCGATGTCGGAACCGGCGCATCGGTTGCCGACGGGGCCGAAGGCACCGCCGAAAAGAACGAAAACAGCCAGGCAACCGCCACCAATAATGTGGCCGGGAATCTTAGAGGCCAACCCGAAACTAGTTGAGTGATTTCAGTCGGTTGTGGCTTACTCGGTTGTGTCAAAGCAAACGAGGAGGCACAACATGTGGACCGAAATCACTCGCCCGAATTATGAGCGCCGTGGCGGGCGCTACGCAAGCGACCTGACGGATCGAGAGTGGGCGTTGATCGCGCCGCTCATGCCGCCGCGCAAGATGATCGGCCGGCCGAGGACGACGGACCTGCGCCATGTCATGGATGCGGTCATGTACATGGCCTCGACGGGCTGCCAGTGGGCGATGTTGCCGAACGACTTCCCTCCGCCTTCCACGGTCCAGCGCTATTTCTACGACTGGCGCTCCAACGGCCTGCTGGAGAGCATCAACCATCACCTGGTCATGGCGGCCCGGGAGCTGGAAGGACGCGAGGCCGGCCCGAGCGCCGGGGTGATCGACAGCCAGAGCGTGAAAACCACGGAAAGCGGTGGTGTTCGGGGCTATGACGCGGGCAAGAAGATCAAGGGCCGCAAGCGTCACATCGTCACCGATACACTCGGCCTGCTGGTCGGCCTGATCGTGCACGCAGCCGATATCCAGGACCGCGACGGCGCGCCCGAGGTCCTCAAATCGATCCGTCATCGCTTCCCCCGGCTGCGTCACCTCTTCGCCGACGCCGCCTACGCGGGACCGAAACTCGAGGGCGCCCTTGAGGACATCGGCCGCTGGAAGCTCGAGATCATCAAGCGCTCAGACACCGCCCAGGGCTTCGAGCTCCTGCCCAGACGATGGGTCGTCGAGAGGACCTTCGCCTGGCTCAACCGATGCCGTCGACTGGCCAAGGATTGGGAGAAATCAATCGCCTCCGCACAGGCATGGATTCTTGTCGCCAACATCCGACTCCTCACAAGGCGGCTCGCAAGGTACTGTTATCAAACATAGAGTTTCGAGTCGGACTCTTAGAGGCCAACCCGAAACTAGTTGAGTGATTTCAGTCGGTTGTGGCTTACTCGGTTGTGTCAAAGCAAACGAGGAGGCACAACATGTGGACCGAAATCACTCGCCCGAATTATGAGCGCCGTGGCGGGCGCTACGCAAGCGACCTGACGGATCGAGAGTGGGCGTTGATCGCGCCGCTCATGCCGCCGCGCAAGAAGATCGGCCGGCCGAGGACGACGGACCTGCGCCATGTCATGGATGCGGTCATGTACATGGCCTCGACGGGCTGCCAGTGGGCGATGTTGCCGAACGACTTCCCTCCGCCTTCCACGGTCCAGCGCTATTTCTACGACTGGCGCTCCAACGGCCTGCTGGAGAGCATCAACCATCACCTGGTCATGGCGGCCCGGGAGCTGGAAGGACGCGAGGCCGGCCCGAGCGCCGGGGTGATCGACAGCCAGAGCGTGAAAACCACGGAAAGCGGTGGTGTTCGGGGCTATGACGCGGGCAAGAAGATCAAGGGCCGCAAGCGTCACATCGTCACCGATACACTCGGCCTGCTGGTCGGCCTGATCGTGCACGCAGCCGATATCCAGGACCGCGACGGCGCGCCCGAGGTCCTCAAATCGATCCGTCATCGCTTCCCCCGGCTGCGTCACCTCTTCGCCGACGCCGCCTACGCGGGACCGAAACTCGAGGGCGCCCTTGAGGACATCGGCCGCTGGAAGCTCGAGATCATCAAGCGCTCAGACACCGCCCAGGGCTTCGAGCTCCTGCCCAGACGATGGGTCGTCGAGAGGACCTTCGCCTGGCTCAACCGATGCCGTCGACTGGCCAAGGATTGGGAGAAATCAATCGCCTCCGCACAGGCATGGATTCTTGTCGCCAACATCCGACTCCTCACAAGGCGGCTCGCAAGGTACTGTTATCAAACATAGAGTTTCGAGTCGGACTCTTAGTCTGAGCGGGCTGTCTGGTCGCTACAAACACGCGTCGCAACCGCTCACGGCCGGAACCGATACCAACGGTACGTCGCTGGATATTGCGTTCTCCGGCGCGTCAGTCACAGGCAACATCTTCACGACCTCGCTTATATCTGGATCAACGACCAGTACGTTGTCGGTTCCAGTCCAGTCTGCCAACCTGGGGTCCCGGTCGTTTAGCGGCGCATCCGGCAGTACGACGGGCTCGGCGCCGTTTGGCCCGCTTACGGGAACCAGTACGGTTTTCTCGGGCAACCAGTTCCTTGTCATCGAGGCCATTGAAGATAATTTGCCGACCCACAGTTTCTTGGCGTTTGCCGGCGTACCGACAACCACCTTCCCGACCACCGGGGCGACCTTCTACGCCCACCGTCGTGATTTCGTCCTCGACAGCAACGTGCCGTTCTTCCTGAAGGCGTCGGGCGGGGACATTCTTGCTGACCCGGCTCTTAGTACGGCACCCGAAGCTTTCGCAGCCATCTACTGGGATACGTCCGCATCGTCTTCGGCGCAGCGCGCCTTCGGGTTTGCGGTTGGCGGTGTCTCGGGTAGCCAGACATCTCAAAGCTCGATTGGCAGTTTGCTCGTGGGCGAGGTTATTACCGCCACCCTTGACGGCGTCACCCGCACGTTCATTAGGGGTGAGGCGCGCGGCTCGTCGCGCACCTCCAGCGCCCTGGCGCCCCACATTATCGACGGCGATGCCAGCACCGCGTTCGGCGGCGGCGCCTCGATCGAACAAGATTTCCATTTCTTCGGCGACAATGCCGGCCACTTTGTCGTGCAAGGTGTTGAAATCAATGCCTCCGGAATCGAGATAAATCAGTCATTGGAAAAGATCGAAGACACGTTCACGACAACCAGCGCGGCAACCAAATACGTGCCCAACACCGTGTTTTCACCAGTGACCGATAGCTTGGGGACACGTACCACGAGAGAAATGAGTGGTTATACCGGTGGATTGATCGAGGAGTTCAACTCGTTGGGCGTAGCTGTCCCGAGTGGAACGACTCTATTCTGGACGCTGGGAGTACTGGATGGGTCGAACAGTAAACCGGTGCCCTTCAATGTCGACGTTGATACCAATGCCTCGACAAACAAGGTTCACGTTCATTTCAACGGTGAAAACCCACTATCGACTCCGGGTAGCCTCCTGTTCCTTGCGCACCTGGGTGATACGCTCGATAACACCACGACCGGTCGCAGCGCGTTTATCGACGATCTGAACTTCGGCGCCGTGGACACGCCAAGCGCGTTGCAGACGATAAAAGGCATGACGCCGAGCGAGGTCGAGCATGGCATGGCGACGGTCAATGCGGCTGGAGCGTCAAACTTCGGCGTGACCAGTCCGTGTACCTGCTCGTTCCTCGATTGGGGCGTCTGGAGTGCAAATTTCATCCAATCCTCCATTCAGCAGGATCGCATTCACCTGGCCGGGTGGGTGTCTGGTCAGTTATCTGATCTGACCAACTTTGTCCTAACGAACAAGCCAACCGGGACAGCGACCTATGAGGGTCATATGTACGGGTCCGTGCAAACAGTCATCTCCAGCGTTACCCACATGTATCAAGCGTCAGGGACTTATACGAATGAGTGGAACTTCGACACCAACTCTGGAAGCGTGACGCTCGGAAGTTTTGACGGCTTGGACAACATTACAGGAACCGCAACTGCGATTGTGGAAGCAACCCCGAGTGCGACTTTGCCTTCATTGCTGAATTTCGCAGCTTTCACGATGGCGGACGCTGACAACTCGCATAAAGCGCAAATACGCGGCTCGTTTGTGAAGAATCCCGCAGTCGCGACTGCCACCGGTAACGTTGCTGGCCAGATCGGCGATTTTCACATCGTCGACGTCGCGACAAGTGGGAGTGTCTACAAAGCTGCGGGCATTTTCGCCTCCCAGTTGCCGGGGCAGTAGCGTTATCCAGACTCGAGCAAAAAGGCCGGGTTTATCCCGGTCTTTTTCTTGTTGGTACGGATTGTTCGGGGTTTGCTTGCTACTCCACTACGTTTTGTTTCTGCCGGTTCTTGGGCCAGATGAACGATGAATCCGGCTCCTTCAGGAATTCAATCTCTTCGGGCGTGCTGTCGCGGCCGAGGATCTCGTTGCGGTGGGGAAAGCGGCCAAAGCGTTCGATGATCTCGAGATGGCGGCCGGCAAATTTGAGGTTGCGGGGCTTGTCTTCGTAGTCGGGCAGCGCGTGAATGAGTTCCATGCAGCGCTGCTGATCTTCCAGCACCTCGCTGTGTTCGAACGGCAGATAGAAAAATATCTTGATGAGTTGGGGGTAGCCCGCATCGAATCCACGTTCGATGGCAAGCCGCGCGCACGCGAGCGCGCGTTCGTCTTGGTCGAAGGATCGGGCAGTCGCACGGAACATATTTCGCGGAAACTGGTCGAGCGTGATGATGAGTGCGAGGCAACCCTCAGCGTAGTCTTCGTGCGCCGCTAGATCGCCTCCTACAGCTTGATCGTAGGTCGCAATAAATCGATTGTGGATCTCGAGATCCTCTTCTTCGGTGCTCTCGAACCAGATCGAACGACGATCGCCGAAATCGGGTGCGTCACGAGGCCCGAGCCAAAAATTCAATACGTCCTGCGGAAACTCCATGCCCTCATCTCCTAGCTATCGCCGCTGGTAAATCACCGACAGGTTGTTGGCCGGCATTTCAATCGTTTCGATATGCGCCAGTCCGTGCGAATCGGCACAGCCGATCACATCCTCCAGATTACGAATACCCCACTCCGGATTGCGCCCACGTAGCGATTGATCGAAGGCCGCGTTGCTTGGCGACGTGTGTTCGCCGCCACGCGCATAGGGGCCATACATATATAGATACCCGCCCGGCGGCAGCAAAGCACCTGCTTTTGCCATCAGGCCCTGGCACGCCGCCCACGGTGAGATGTGGATCATGTTGATATTGAGCACCGCCACAATCCCGACGTCGAACTGCAGATCGGCCCAGTTGGCCGCCATTGCGTCGAGGCGCAGCGGGGGCCGGGCATTGGCTGCCCCCACATGCGCGATCCACGCTTCGATGCTCGCGTGCGATCGCTCATCGGGGTCGCTGGGTTGCCACGTCAGGCGGGGGAACGCCGCTGCAAACCACGCCGTGTGCTGGCCCGTACCGCTGGCGACCTCCAGCACCAGGCCATCATCCTCAGCCGGTAAGAATCGGTTTAGTACCGATAATATCGGAGCCCGGTTTCGTTCGCTGGATGGGGAGTGTTGGCGAAAATCAGTACTCATGTCGGGCCAACTTATGCGCTGGGCCGGTTCCGCTCAAGCAGTTACGCGGGTTAATTCAGGAGTAGGAGCAGGCGTGGCATGGGTGTAAGACAAATCCGATCCCGCACCACGTGATGGTGCAAAATTTCACATAATGATGGCCCCTCGAAAAGGTAAACCTGAGCGCGCGGTAGAACCCGGCGACGTTTTCCTCGTCGTTCTGTGCTTGGCGAGCGCGGTGGCGTGTTTCGTATTCAAGGGGTGGGGCGGCGTCACCAATGCGCTCTCCTTCATGATTACGCTGGTCGCTCAAGTCGCACCGATCATGTTGATATCGATGTTCATGTCGGCGTTCGTCCAAGTTTTGGTCCCGCGCGATAAGGTTTCCAAGTGGCTTGGCCGCGAATCCGGAGTTCGGGGAATCCTAATCGCCATTGCCGCCGGCGCGATTATTCCTGGCGGACCGTGGGTCTCGTTCCCGTTGGTCCTGGCTCTCGCGGTCGCCGGTGCGGATATCGGCGCGCTGGTCGCATTCCTCACCGCGTGGGCGGTGATCCCGATCAGCAGGCTATTGGTCTGGGAGATGCCCTTTCTGGGCGGCGATTTTGTCTTGATTCGGATGCTCGCGTCATCGTTCATACCGCTCGCCGCGGGCTTGATCGCCCGCCACATCCCCCTGCGGATCAATCCACCAGGACGTGAATGGGCGCGCATCGACGATGAGTAACGCGCTCCTCATTTCGATGGCAATCATCACGGTGATTACCGTGGCCCTGGGCGCTATTGCCTGGCACCGACCGGGGCGTCACCACATTCAAGGGATCGAGCTCGCCGGTCGCCAGATCAAGCAGATGGGCCCGCGACTCCTGTTAGGTATTCTGGCGGCGAGTTTCATTGCCGAATTGCTCCCCAAGGACATCGTTGCCGAACTCGCCGGGGCCGATTCGGGTTGGCGCGGAATCTTACTGGCGACCGCGATCGGCGCTGCGGTTCCGACCGGGCCGATGGTGCTGTTCCCGGTCGCGGTCGCATTGTTGGAAGTCGGGGTCGGGGTGCCTCAGATCGTGGCCTTCTTAACCAGCTGGGGCTTGCTCGCGATTCATCGCGTGATCGTTTGGGAGGTGCCGCTCATGGGGCTGAACTTCGTCGCCGTAAGGCTTGCGGCATGCGCTATTTTCGTACCGCTCAGCGGCTTTATCGCGGGCTGGCTGATGCTGGCCTTTGGTATGGGTTAGCGCTGCCGTCCACGAAACGCGAAACGGCGCGTTCAGCTATGCGACGAGGCGAAGCGTCGTGCCCGGCTCGCTTGCTTTCAGCCCGGTACCATTTACCGCCGGACCAATCAGTCCGCCACCGGCCACCGTGGCAATCGCGATTGCGACACCGTTTCCTCCGGTGCCCCCGCCTTGGGTGGCGTCGTCGGGTGCTTGCGCCTCTGCCGACGCAGCGCGCTCATCCGCCTTTTGTTGCGCGAGCTCGGCCTGTGCTTTCAGCTTCTTTGCGTCAGCTTGCGCGGCAACCGAGCGATCTTGGCCAGACGGGTCGGCCGGAGCCAGAGCGGCGCGTTTGACGATCTCCATCTTATCGATTGTCGCCTCGGGATCGCCCGGCACCGGGCTCGTATCGATTGGTACTTCACCACCGACTGCGTATTGACGGCCGTCGGGGCCGCGCTGGTAATCGTAGCTTGGCGCGCCAGCGTGTTGCCCACCCGCGGTCGCGTGGGCCCGTTCATGAGCGCGAACCTCGCGATCCGTCGCCTTAAGTTTGGTAACGACTTGGCGTTCCGCATCGCTTAGTTCGTTCGGAAGGCTCGGGCCCGGTGTATTGGCTCTGGTGCTTGCTTCGGCAGCCGCTTTTGAGATTTTGACGATCGCAGCAGGGCCGCGGCCCGTGGTAGCCGATTGGTCGCCACCCTTCGGCGCAGCCAAGGCCGGGCGAGCCGCGTCAACCTGCAGCGTTCGTATAGCCCCACCTTCGCGATTCCCCGCTGATTCGGGAGGTTTCCCTACAGGCGGGACGATAACCGCGGACGTGGATGTGTCGAGGGTTCCGAGCATGTTGCTTACAGTCACCTAATCACCTCTCATAGATAGTAAATTTTCTTATTAATTTCAAGAAGTTAGGAGTTTCATTTTGTTAACCCTGCAACACCAGGGGAATCCTCGCTTATTAAGGTTAATGGCGGGTTAACACATTTACCCGACGCCACGATCGGTGCGAAGAAGTGACATTTAGGCCGGTGTTGCAGATCGGTCTTGCGGTCCTGGCCGGAAAAGCATGAAGCAACTAAGATCGTCGAAATTGAGGTAAACGGAGCCGTGCGATGGGTGAGCAAGTACATATCAATGAGGTGGGCTTGCGCGATGGTCTGCAGATCCACCCGCATTTTGTGCCGACGAACGACAAATTGGCGCTGATCGATGCGTTGATCGATGCCGGTGTCGCTTCATTTGAGGCGACCAGTTTCGTCTCACCCAAGGCCGTGCCGCAGATGGCGGATGCCGGCGAACTCTTCGTCCGTCTGCCTCAGCGTGAACGCATCGCCTATCACGCGCTTGTACCCACGAACGCGGTTATGATCGGGCCGTGCAGTTGTTAGTCCCAACTGTAAATCTCCCATTTGTGCCAACCCAAAATTTCGCAGTTTTGGCTTGTCGATGACGGCGCACTAGGCCGCGATGTTGGCTTTGCCAACAGAGCGGGAAAGGTGTGCGGATGTACGGATGGGAGATCAGGATGTTGTTGAAGCACTATCTGGATCAGGGCGTTTCGAAGACGGAGCTGTCGAGGCGGTTCGGGGTAAACCCTCGGACGATCCACTATTGGATCAAGACCGGTCAATTGGACCGGGATCTGTCGGCCGGTGCGAGAGGGTATGCGCCGCGTCCGCCGGTGGCCCACAAGCTGGATCCCTACAAGGGGATCATCGACGCGCGCCTTGAGGAGTTCCCGAAGCTCTCGGCGAAGCGGCTGTTCGATGAGGTCCGCGCCGCGGGCTACCCGGGCGGCTATGAACGCGTGCGGCATTACGTGAACACGGTGCGGCCGCGCGAGCCGGTCGAGGCCGCGGTACGGTTCGAGACGCCGGCAGGCCGCCAGGGCCAGGTTGATTTCGGGACGTTCACGCTTCCCTGGGGCCGGCGCCATGCGCTGGTGATCGTCCTGGGCTACTCCCGGTTGCTGTGGCTGCGCTTCTATCCGCGGCAGACCATGACGGTGCTGATGGAAGCGCTGGAGAGCGCCTTCGATCGCTTCGGCGGGGTTCCGGAGGAGCTGCTGTTCGACCAGATGCGCGCCGTCGTGCTGTCCGACGATCGCGCCGCCGGCGGCGGCCTGGTGCTGAACGCGGAGTTCCTGCGGTTCGCCGCCCACTGGGGGTTCATGCCGCGCTCGTGCCGTCCCTATCGGGCCCAGACGAAGGGCAAGGTGGAGCGCCCGATCCGCTACATCCGCGAGAGCTTCTTCTACGGGCGCACCTTTGCGAACGACGACGACCTCAACGAGCAGGCCGCGCGCTGGCTGGAGGGCACGGCCAACCTGCGCCGGCACGCTACGACAGGGGAGCGCCCCGTCGACCGCTTCGAGCGCGACGAGCGGGCGGCTCTGGCGCCCTTGGCGAACCATCCCTACCGGCGTCTCGGCCTCGTGCAGGCTCAGGAGCCGACGCCGCGGCGCTTGCCGGCAACCGTGGAGGTCGAGCGGCGACCGCTTACGGTCTATGCGGAGGCGCTGCAATGAAGGCCCCGGCGCCGAGCCGGCGCGACCGGCTGCGGGCGATGCTGGCGGATCTGAAGATGCCCGGCGCGCTGGAGGCCGTCGACGGCATCCTCTCGGAGGCCGACAGCGGCACGCTCTCGGCGGCCGAGGCCATCGAGCAGTTGCTGAACGCCCAGATCCTGCTGCGCAACAACCGTCGCCTCCAGACCGCCATGCGCGCCTCGCGGCTGCCGGCGGTGAAGACGCTCGATCAGTTCGACTTCGCCTTCCAGCCCAGCATCAAGCGCGAGCAGATCGAGAGCCTGCACGAGCTCGGCTTCCTGGACCGAGGGGAGAACGTGATCTATCTCGGCCCGCCCGGCGTCGGCAAGACTCACTTGGCGATCAGCCTCGCGATCGCGGCGGCGCAATCCGGCCGGCGCGTCTATTACGGCACGCTCGCGGGATTGATCGAATCGCTGACCGAGGCCAAGGCCGCCGGCAACCTGTCGCGCCGGCTCCGCGTGCTGACCCATCCGGCCCTGCTGGTGGTCGACGAGATCGGCTACCTGCCGGTCAACCAGGACGGCGCCGTGCTCTTCTTCCAGCTCATCAACGCCCGGCACGAGCGGGCGTCGACGGTGCTGACGTCGAACAAGGGCTTCGAGGACTGGGGCGGCGTGCTCGGCGACGAGGTGATGGCGGCCGCTCTCATCGACCGTCTCGTGCACCACTGCCATATCGTCAACATCCGGGGCAACAGCTACCGGATGAAGGATCACCAGAACCTTCTGCAGGCCGGCTCGGATCGACGCCGCAAGAGAGGCGCGTCGTGACCGCCGACCAAAACGGAAGCAGCAACGGTGATGGCCGCCCGCTGAGGATAACCGGGTTGTCGCCGCCAGACTCGTGGCGGTCGCTGCGCCAACCCGGTTACCCACAGCTACATCGAGTCCAACACTCCCAACACCGCGTCTGGGGGCACGAACCCAAGCCCGAAGTGAGCAATTTTCGATTGGCAAAAGTGAGCAATTTTCGGTTGGGATTGACAGCAGTCAGGTGTGGAGTCGATCGCGGTGGTTCTCGCTGCGAGCGATACGCTCAATCGCAAGAATATCAATATGACACTCGATGAAGCAGTGTCGGTTTGCACGACGGTGCTGGGTCGGGCACGGCAGGAGGGGATTGCCACGCGCGCTTACGTATCAGCAGCTTGCGGATGCCCTTATGAGGGTCACGTCCAGGCAGATGTGGTGATTCAGTTGACCGCCCAAATGTTCGATGCTGGCGCCGAGGAAGTGGCGATCGCGGATTCAATCGGCGCTGGAAACCCGGCCCAGATTGGCCAGATCTTTGCCCAGCTTGCAAAAAAGCACGATACCAACCTGCTGTCGGGGCATTTCCATGATACCCGGGCGATGGGTTTGGCGATGACTTGGGCCTCGATCGCTGAAGGAATACGACGGTTTGACAGCTCAATTGGCGGCCTCGGCGGTTGTCCGTTCGCACCCGGCGCGTCCGGTAACCTGGCCACCGAAGATCTCGTTTTCATGCTCAATCAATCGGGCTTCGAAACAGGCATCGATATCGATGGCCTTCGCGAGGCGGTGACCCTGGCTAGCCAGATCACCAGCCAACACCTGGGCGGGCGTATCGCTGATTACTTCGAGGCGCAGGACAAACGCGCGGCTGCAGCCGCCGGCTAACGAACGAGGCGCGAGCGTGCTTGAGGTGCTGTCGCGGCATCGTATAATTCGATAACGTGTTCGCCTTATTCCCCTCATCTAAAATCGTTGAAATGAACGTGCGCCATGCCTCTGCGCAATAGCCTATTCATGGCCTGTCTCGGGCTGATGGTGGCCTTGCCTGCGGTGGGACAGGGGACGCTCTCGGTGCCAACGACGTATGGCGACGCCATGCGTTGGTATGAAAACGCCGCGCAAGCCGGGCATCCCCAGGCGCAATTCTACTTGGGTTACATGTATGAGACCGGGGTTCGCGTGGCGCGAGACGTGGCCGCAGCAGCGATCTGGTACCGGCGAGCCGGCAAGCAAGGCCATGCTCAGGCGCAATACAACCTCGGCCAGCTCTACCATCGCGGCGAGGGCGTAACTCAGGATATTGCGAAGGCGGCGAGTTGGTACCGCCAGGCTGCGCGCGCCGAACTGGTCGACGCGCAATATGCCCTCGCGGTTCTCCTTGAAACCGGTGAAGGCGTCGCCGCCAATCCGCGCGAAGCCGCCGATTGGTACCAGCAAGCGGTAGATCAAGGGTCCATCGATGCCGCCAACAATCTGGCGATCATGTTGATGCAGGGTGCGGGCGTCGCAAAGGATGTTGCACGAGCCATCAAACTCTATCGGATAGCGGCTGACGCTGGTCTTGCGAACGCCCAGTTCAATTTGGCCGCGGCCTATATCAACGGCGACGGAATTACACCGAACTATATTGCCGCTCATCGCTGGTTGGTGGCAGCGGCACGCCAGCGCGGTGAAATTGCCGTTTCTGATCAGGCGGGAAAGGTTCTATCCGAACTCGAAAAACGCATGACACCGGCGCAGCTCGAACAAGCGCGACGGTCTCAAAACTAAGTTATTGGTCGGTTCGTTCGCGCTCAAGAACGCGCCATTTTGAAAGTCGGTATTCGATAAATTGTACCGACTGGGTAATAAGCACACCCATTATCGCCACGAGGACAATCGGCACGAACAGCCGATCGGTGGCAAAGGCGTTGGCAAACCGCACGATCAATCCGCCCAGTCCGGTGACCGCGGTAAACAACTCGGCCACCACCATTCCGATTATCGCAAGTCCAACCGCAAGCCGAATGCCGGCCATGATGAACGGGATTGCGTAGGGGAGAACGATCTTAAAAAAGATCTGGCGTTCGCTGGCGCAGAACGCTTGGCCGATTTCCAATAGATTTCCGCGTACGTCTTTCATGCCGGCATAGGTGTTGATGATAATCGGGAAGATCGCGATCGACACGATGATCGTGACCTTGCCCCCAACCTGCAGCCCGGCGATCAGCGTGATCAACGGCACGAGCGCTAATCGGGGAATTGCATAGAGCGCATTGACGTAGGGGTCGACGATGTATTCGAACAGCCAGACTCGCGCCATGACGACACCGAACGCGATGCCGCCGACGATCGAAATCACCATTCCAATTCCGAACGGTATCATGCTGGCGCTGAAGGCTTCGATCAACGAGCCATCTGCCGTAATGATCCAGGCGGCAACGATGATGGCAGAAGGGTAGCTCATAAACAGCTCGTTCCCCTCACGGCCGGCAAACTCCCAGAATATGAAAAACGCGATGACCGCCACAACGCGGATTAGGTTTGGCCGGTTTTTAAGATAGTCACTGATCGTGGTCTGCTCGCCTGACCGCGAGATCGTCGGTGTGACGGTCTTTTCGGTAACCGCCATTACCGCTCGCTCCTCAGCATGCCGCGAATCTCCGCTCGTGCGGAAACGAACTCCGGATTGGAACGCACGTCGCTACCCATTCGGTCTCCTGCGACCGGCGAGTTGATGATTTTCTTGATCTTGCCGGGCCTCGCCGTGAAGACCACAACCCGATCCGAGACCACGAGTGATTCATCGATCGAGTGGGTTACAAACAAAACCGTTGTTTTGAGGCTTTGCCAGATTTCAAGGAAATCTTCCTGAAGTTGCTCACGGGTTTGGGCATCGAGAGCGCCAAATGGCTCATCCATAAGTAGTAAAATAGGTTTGCGCATCAGCGCCCGCGCGATGCCGACCCGCTGCTGCATACCGCCCGATAGTTCGTGCGGGAAGTGACCCTCAAAACCTTGTAACCCAACGAGTTCCAGATACGGTTCGGCCGCGCCCTCGCGCTCGGATTTGGACATACCGTCGATCTCGAGCGGGAAGCAAATATTGTCGAGTACGGTGCGCCACGGTAGCAGACCAAAGTCCTGAAATACCATGCACGCGTCTTTACGCGGTTCGTTTACCGGGATGCCGGCAACCTGGATTTCACCGCCGTCCACTTCAAGCAAGCCCGCGACCAGCCGCAGCAACGTGGTTTTTCCGCAGCCGCTGGGTCCCAGCAGGCTGAGGAACTCGCCGGTCTTAACCTCCAAGCTGACATCGTCGAGAGCAGTCATCATACCGCTCTCGTCGGCAGCAGAGGTTTCGGTTGCCCGTACTTTGAAACGCTTGACGACGTTGTTTACGGTTACCATGACGCCATCAGCGGCGGCGGCTTCGCTCATAACATCTACCTTTTTTGCATGCCGCCGCTAGTGCAGCGTTTTCATGTGATTCCAAACGTCGTCATACATAACGAACATAACGTCGACTGTTTTGCGGACCGTGTGGATCACGAGTGCGCGGTCGGCGTCGGTTTGGGCAAACTGGTCGAGCAGTTCGCGCCCTGCGTCTGAATGGTCTTCGTCGGCCGTGTCATGAACGTACCAGTAGTCGAGGGCTTCGCCCTCGAGGCCAAACTGGACGCCGAGGTTGTCGGCAATTCTCTTGTATAGCCCTGGAATTTGCGCTTCCCCGGCCAGCATGTGCGCTGAGACGCCTTCAACGAAGCGGCTGCAGGCATCGGAGAAATAGGCTTTGAAAGCTAAGGCGCCAGCGCAATAGTCGGCGTTGTACATTTCGTCTTTGCTGAGCCCGAGTCCCTTGGCGTAGTTGAGGTAGAGTTTGTGATGCGAGACGCCATTGGCAAATAGGCGTCCCGTCGCTTCCTCATACGACACCTCCGCAATTCGCTCGCGCCAGCCGGCATCGGGGCACGCGACGTAGAGACGTCCATGATAGTTGTGATTATGCAGCGTGATAATGCTGTGCTGTTTACAGAAGTAGCGAACCTGCTCGAGATTATGGGTGCCCTCAACCATGCCCTTCCACAATGGGTGTCCATAGTTGGAGCGCTCCTTGTGGATCGCATTGATCTCCTCGAGTACGTCGTTGGTGGTCATTGCCATCATTCGTCTCCCCGATCACGCGGCTTCTTGCATAACGCGCCAGGTATCGGCAGTCAGTAAATTCATCATATCGATGGTTTCGCGGACAACTTTGAGCACGAGTTGGAAGTCGGCTTCGTCATGCGCAAACTCATCGAGCAGTTCGCGACCGATACCCGAATGGTCCTCGTCGGCGACATCGTGGACGGTCCAGAACGCGACCTGTTCGTCGTTGAGACCAAAGTTATCCTTGAGATGTTGGGCAATGCTGCCGAAATAGCCCGGACCCTGCGCCTCGCCAGCCAACATATGAGCGGAGACACCTTCGAGGAAGGTCTTCTCGCACATACTCGAGAAATACGCCTTGAACGCGATCGCGCCGGGACAATAGCGTACGTTTTTCATCTCCTCGCGGTCGATGCCGAGTCCCTGACCAAAGTTGTAGTAGAGCTCGTTGTGGGCGACTCCATTCGCATAGAGCCGACCTGTGCCCTCTTCGTAAACGACCTCCGCGACCATCTCGCGCCACTTGGGATCGGGGCAGTGAACATAGAGGCGCCCGTGATAGTTGTGATTGTGCAGGGGGATAATGCCGTGTTGGCGGGCGAACTCCTTAAGCATTGACAGGGGCAGCGTCCCTTGAATGAGGCCCTGCCACATCGGTTGCTCCCAGAATTTGTTGGCCGCGTGCATCTCATCGATACGCGCCAAAGTCTTGTCTACATCCAATCCCATTGCAGTCTCCGAATTAATAGGGTCTTAGCCTTGCACGCGTTCTTTCTCGAGGATCCGCCAGCGCGAAATGCGGCGTTCTAGCGCCACAACCAGCTCGGTCAAAACGATGCCGAAGGCGCCAACGACGATAATCAGAAAATACATCTGTGCGGTTTCGAAGGTATCGCTGGTCTCCCGAATCCAGCCGCCAAAACCAATCATGGAGGTGAAAAATTCAGCGACAATCATACCGATGATGCCAAGGCCCACCGCGAGGCGTGCGCCGGCCATGACATAGGGGATCGACCCCGGGAGGATAATCTTGAAAAAGATCTGACGTTCGGAGGCGCCGAACGCGCGACCGATATCGAGCATCGATCCTCGCGTATCCTTAATGCCCACATAAGTGTTGATGATCATTGGAAAGATCGCGATCGACAGGATGAGCATTACTTTCGACGTGGTCTCGAGGCCAAACCACAGGATGAACAGTGGTACCAGCGCGGGTTTGGGGATGGCGTAAAATCCGTTGATAAACGGATCAAGGATATATTCCGCTTGCCACCACGTCGCGAGCACGACGCCGATCGCGGTGCCCAAAACGATCGAAAGCACCGTCCCGATGATGAAGTGCTCCATGCTTTCCTGGACCAGGCGCCAGAACGTTCCGTCATTGATCATGAAAACCGCTGCATCGAATATTTCAGATGGCGGGGCGAGGAACAGGCGATCCGCGCCGGCCGCTCCGATCTCCCACACAATGAAAAATGTGACCACCGATACGACACGAATCGTATTGGGGAAGTTCTTCATCCTCTGAAACAGGCTCGGCTGGGGCGGACCCGCAACCGGTGTATCCGATTGAGCGCTCATAGGTTAGTGGACCGCCTTCACCGTGTCATAGATCGAGTCATACATGAGCTTCATCATGTCTAGGCACTCACCCACGGTCCGCAAAACACGCTGGAAATCTTCTTCAGTGTTGGCAAATTCGCTAAGGAGTTCGCGACCGATCCCGGAGTGATCGTCATCGGCGACCTCATGGACCGAGAAAAACGTCACGTCTTCATCTGAAAGACCGTAGTGGGTGCGAAGCGCGTCGGCGCGTTTGCTTCCATGCGCCGGAACCGGCGCTTCGGCGGCGAGCATGTGTGCGGAGACCCCTTCGAGGAAGTCCTTTTCGCATATGGCACTGAAATAGGCCTTGAACGCGACGGCCCCGCTGCAGTAGCGCGTCGCGTAGAGGTCTTCGCGGCTGATGCCGAGCGCCTGGGCGAATTTGACGTAGAGCTCGTGATGCGAGACCCCGTCGGCGTAAAGCCGCCCCGTGCCTTCCTCGTAGCAGACCTCGGCGATCCGTACGCGCCATTTTGGATCGGGGCAAATCACATAAAGCCGGCCGTGATAATTATGGTTATGCAGCGGAATAATACCGACCTGCTTAACGCACTCTTGGAGCTGTTCTCGCGACAATTCACCAGCCCCCCATTCGGTCCACAATGGGTGGCCGAATAGCGGTTTGCTTTTGTGAATCTCGGCGATTGCGGTGAGAGTCGTCTCAACCGTCAATGACATTGTGGGCCTCCCCGATAGCGTCGCCGGCGGCGCAAAAGCACGAGCGCTTCTATTGGAGTCGTTCGCGCGTATAGAACATGGGAACCGCCAAAATGAAAGAGGCTGCCGGCAGGTTTTGCCAGCAGCCTCTGCTCACACTCGTGTTAGCCGTTCCACTTACCGATTTCGGCAATAACCTCGCTGACGATGCTCTTGTAGAGAATGCCGTCAATTGGCATCGGCTTCTTGATGACCTTGTATTCGAGGTAGGTCTTCGCCGTGAACTCGGTGACTTCGTTGGGAATGCCGCCATTGACACCCCACACCGGGATAGCGTTGAGCGCGCGGACAACCTGCTTGACCAGAGGAAGCGGGTTCTCAGGTGCACGTTTGATCAGCGCCGCGGCAGCATAGTCCGGATTCGCGATGGCATAGCGAGCGCCCTGTACGAAACCTTTGACATATTTCTTCAACGCTGCCCGGCGTTCGGGGTCGGCCAGCGTTTTCTGGCGCGCTGCCAGGTAAACATAGCCAATGCCGCCGAGTTCCTTGGCCACCGGGGTTACGATGTTGATCTGCTTGCCGGCGCGCGTTGCCGTCAGCGTATTGACCAGCGACATCTGGGCCTTGCCTGCAATCACCGCAGCCAAACGGTCAGAGTGCCCACCGATTGGAACGTGTGCGTTCTTGGTGTGGTCCAACCCGTTTTTCTTCATGATCATGGCGGCCATGTGGTTCAGCATGCTGACGCCACCACCGCTCGCAAACTTAAGGCCAACCAAGTCCTTACTGAGCGTTTTGGGCCCGTTTGCGCCCGTGATCATCTGATAGTCAACCCGCGGCTGCCACGAGGCAAAGACCCTGACTTTGGCGCCTTTCTGGATACCCAGCATGGTGGTGGACGGGCCGACGAGAACGACGTCGCCAGCGCCCGACACCAATGTCCGGAACGCGTTGGCGTCACCGAGCAGATGGGTGTCTTTGACCGTAAGTCCTTGAGCCGAATAGTAACCCTTATCGATCGCGACATAATGCGGGATCGCGAAGGTGGTCGGCGGGGTCGGGAATATCGTTTCAATTGTTTCTGCGGCGACAGGCGTGGCGCCTGCAATCATCGCTGCAGCGGTTACACCCACACCCAATATGAGCGCGCGGCGCATGGCTTTGAACGGTGTCAACATAGATCGGTCCTCCCTTGAAACCGTTGGCTTGCGAGCAGGCGCACGCTGCGCGGCTCGATCGCGGATAATCCCACAACGCGCCTGCGAGCGTCAATCAGCGTTACGGGTCATAAGCATCGGTATTTCCCGGTTTTCGACCAAGTTGAGGGCGATACAGGACTAGAAAGCATTCCAGATCGGCTCGACCGTCCCACTCCCCCGGCGGGTCGAGCCGACGCAATCCTGAAATGTTCTATTCCAGGAGAAATTCTTTGACCAAAGCGTTCAATTTCTCCGGGTATTCGCATTGGGGCAGGTGGCCGCATTCTTCGAAGATTTCGATGCGGGCGTTGGGCATGCGTGCGACGCCCTTTTCGTGCCAGCGCCAGTCGGCCCGTATGTCATTGTGCCCGACGATAACCAACGTCGGAACATGCATTTCTTCGAGGCGGTGATAGACCCGAACGGTCTTGGAATCGGCGGCGCCCGCCATGCCTTCCATCGTCTGCCGGTAGGCGTCGATACGATCCGGCATCGCGTAGACCGTAAGTTGATTGAGGAGCACTTCGGTCGGGACCGTGGCTTCTTTGTGGAAGGTGATGTTGGCGAGACGTCTCACAGCGGTTTCCCAGGTCGGGTTCTCCATCGCCGTCATCGCGTTGGCAAAGGATCCTTTGATGGTTTCCGCGATCTCCTCGGGTGGGTGAAAGGTCGATGCACTGCCCATTATCACCACTTTCTTTACTTTTGTCGGGCGATCGAAATAAAGCAGCGACGACAACAGGCCGCCATACGAATTGCCGCCAACATAGAATTCGTCGAACCCAAGCAGGTCGATCAGCTTACCCAGATGTTTGACCACTTCCGGCTGCGGCGGTCCGCCGTTGAGATTGATCATACCGGTCCAGCCATGGCCGAGAACATCGGGGGCAACGACGGTAAACTCCTTCGCGAGGACATCGATATTGCGGCAGAACATGTCGCCCGAGGTGCCAACTGGATGGATCAACAACAAAGGAGGCCCATCACCCTCGTACAGATAGCGGGTGCGGATCCCATCGATATCGACGAACTTGATCCTCATTTCTCTGCCTCAGTTAAAGAATTTGCGTTTCGAGCGTATGACTCTTTGAACGCATTAAAAGGGGCGGGTGTTGCCATCCGCCCCAGAAACATCGGAATTGCTCAGGAATTAGGCGTGGAACGCCCGTTTTTCGGAATCGATGCCAGCTAACGCCGCGTAATCCGCTGTCCGATCAACGTAGAACTCGAGCAGCAGCTTGTCGGGATCCTGGAGGAAAAAGCTGCGCTTTCGCGCATCATCGATCTCCAGGTAGGTATCGATGCCGGCATCGCTCAAGTTTTTCTTCGACTCCTCAAGCGTCGCTTCGTCGGGGACCTCACAGGCCACGTGGTGGTAGCCGACCGGCTTGTCGTGGTCGTTGCGGATGAGCGCGATATCGAAGCTCGACTGCTCGGCTTGGCCGCGCAAGTAGGCATACGACTTATCCGGTGCCTCATAGCAGAGATCGAAGCCGCCGATATCTGTATAGAACGGCATCACCTTGTCGAGATCGGACACGTGAAACACCGTACGTCCAGCACGCAGAGCGCGGATTAAGCCGCCATCCTGATGGTGCCATTCCGGGTTGGGATCCCAGTTGTGATCCTCGATCGGGTTCTCCTCGGCGGCTGGATCCCATTGGCTCGTCACGAGGCCAAGGTCAACCGGCCCATGGAAGATAGTGCGCCAGTCACGGCGGGCATCGGCGTAAAACTCATGCAGATTCCCGTCGGGGTCGTACAGATAAAGTGCGAACGAACCGCCGTGGAACAACGTCATCTTGAAGTCGACACCGTAGTCAACCGCGCGCTTATACGATTCAGTGAGTTTGGCCTGATTCACGGTCTCCCAACCAATATGATTGAGACCGGCATGGCCGTGGTAGTTGTCGACATTCTGTTTTTTTCCGTCTTTACCGATTCGCGGGCTGCCGTCCGCCTCAACCAAGCCAAAGTCGTGGTGCGAGTTGCCGTTTGACAAGAATCCCGCCGGCAGCGTTTTTTCAAAGCCGATGCCTTCAAACCCGCAAACCTCGTTGTAGAACTTGTATGAACGATCGAGATCGTTGACGTAGAGATTTGCGTGGCCGATCCGGCGTGTCGCAAATTTGGGCGCGGGCAGCGCATCCACTCTGGTGTCTTCAGCTACTGACATCTGGTTTCCTCTCGGTTCCGAATAATCGTTGGATTCATACTCACTATGTCACTCATTATGTCGCTTGGCTCAGCTGGCCCAGTCGAGCCCTCAAGCGTAGAAGCGGCGTTCGTCGGGGTCGACGTCTGCCAGCGCCTGATAGTTGTGCGCCCGTTCGACGAACAGTTCGATTCCGAGTCCGTCGGGGTCGTTGAGGAAGACGCTCCGTTTGGCTTCATTGTCAATCGAAATCACGGGCTCGATGCCGCGCTCCGTCAGTACCTGCTCGGCGCGATCGATCGATTGCTCATCGGGCATCTGGCAAGAAACATGCTGATACCCCAGCCGTTGTCCATTGTCACGGCGCAGCAGGGCCAGGTCGAATCCGGTTTGGCGCGCCGCGCCCGCAAAATACGCATAACTGTCGTCGTCGGCGCGATGCGCAAGTTCGAAGCCTGCCACTCGTTCGAACCAATCGACCATCATTGGCATGTCGTCGACGTAAAACAGCGTCCGGCTGGCACGTAGTGGATGAAACGCGGCTCCGTCGACTTCCACCCATTCGGGATCAGGGTCCCAAAATGGCGTGGCGTCGGAGTCTTCAATCGAGGGGTCCCAGTGCGAGGTAATCGAACTTACGTCGCCGCCGTTGAAGATCTCGCGCCAGGCAAGCGTCGCATCGGCATAAAACTCATGATAATTGCCCTCCGGATCGAACAGGTAGAGCGCCCACGACCCGCCGTGATAAAGGCTACGTTTGATATCGACATCGTTCTCGAGCGCGCGTTGGTAAGCGGCCGCCAAATGAGCTTGGTTGTCAGTTTCCCAACCGATGTGATTGAGGCTGCCGGGTCCCTTCCAATTGTCGACCGATTTGACCTTGCCGTCAGCGCCAACGCGTGGCGTTCCGTCAGCCTGGCATAAGCCAAAATCATGATGAGAGTTGCCATTCGACAGGAATGCCGAGGTTTTGCTCGTGCCGACAATTTCAAAGCCGCAGAGGTCGCGGTAGAAGGCGACCGAACGATCGCGATCACCGATATAGATATTGGCGTGGCCAAGCCGGCGCGGGTTGAATTTAACCGCAGGTGAGGGGGCCGCTGCTTCAATTTCCTGGATCGCCATTCGTGAGATTCCTTTGTGATCGCGATTATCGGACAATCAAAATCGACGCCGTGATCGCTATGGTAATAGTACCAGAAAAGCTGATGTTTGACGCGTATTACGATGATAAGGCGTCGAGTTGGGGCGCGATTGAATTAACAGTGCGCGCGACATCTGCCGGTTTGATCTCCTGGCTCGCCAACAACCCATCCAGTTGGGTTTTCGACGTGCAACTCGATAACACCGATGCCACGCCCGGTTGCTCGACCACCCAGGCAAGCGCGAGCGCGGCCGGGTCGAGGCCATGATCACGTGCCGCCCGCGCGAAGGCGTCGGCCACAGCCAGTTGGTCCGGGCGTCCCCACCGCGTTTGGTAGCGCGGGAATTTGGCGAGCCTGGAATTTGCGGGCATTTGACCGTCGGCATATTTGCCGCTTAGCACACCCATTGCCAACGGTGAAAACGCCAGCAGCCCGACCTCCTCATTGAGGCAAACCTCTTGAAGACCACGTTCGAACTCACGATGGAGCAGATTGTAGTGGTTCTGTACCGATACCATTCTCGGTAACCCGTGCGCCTCTGCGGTCGCAATGAAACGCGTCAGGCCCCACGGCGTTTCGTTGCTAACGCCGCCATAGCGGATTTTGCCGGCGCCGATCAAACGATCGAGCGCGTCGAGTTGTTCGGCCATCGGAACCAGTCGGTCCGGCCAGTGCAGCTGATAGAGATCGATGTAATCAGTGCCGAGCCGTTTGAGCGAACCCTCCGCCGCGCGCGCTATGTGAAACCGATCCAGCGTTGTGTTGCCGCCGCGAATGTGGGGAACCACATTGGTGTTGCCGAGCACGTGTGCATCGTTGGGCCCGCAGACCTTGGTCGCGACGATAACCGCGTCGCGGGCTCTGGTTTTGAGCCAGCGTCCGACCGCGTCCTCGGAAACGCCATATTCCCGGCGCACATTATGCTGTAGCCCGTCGCCCATCTCCGAGAGGTCGAAGAGGTTGATGCCCGCGTCGAGCGCCTGATCCATCAGCGGAAACGCATCACGGTCGGACAGGGAGCCGCCGACCGTCATCGTGCCGAAGCCGATAACCGATACGCGCAACCCGCTGCGACCGAGGCGACGGTATCGCACGGCACCCATGCAAACGCAGACCCAAAGGTGTCGGGGTTTGCCGGGCGGATCGAGCCAGAAAAACTAATTAAGCTTTTGCAGGCGGTCGTCGATGCTGTCGAAGAAGAGAAACGTCATATCGACGGTCTCCTGCACGATTTCCAACACCCGTTCGCGATCTTCTTGGGTGGTGGCGAACTCTTCCAGCAACTCCTTGCCGACGCCGGAGTGATCCTCATCGGCGACGTCGTGCACAGTCCAGAATGCGACTCCTTTGTCGTCGAGGCCAAAATTCGTTTTTAGGTTATCGGCGATTTTCGCGAACACGCCGGGGCCTTGAGCTTCGCCGGCCAGCATGTGCGACGACACCGCTTCGAGGAACGGCTGCTCACACATGTTCTGGAAATAGGCTTTGAATGCGATCGCGCCGGGACAATAACTCGGCTTCCCAATGTCGTCCCGGCTCATGCCGAGGCCCTCGCCAAAATCGTAATAGAGCTGATTGTGCGGCACGCCATTGGCATAGATTCGCCCGGTACCCTCTTCGTAGACGACCTCGGCGATCATTTCGCGCCACTTTGGATCCGGGCAGTGGACGTAGAGGCGGCCGTGGTAGTTATGATTGTGCAGTGGAATAATGCCGAATTGCCGCGCGAACTCACGCGCTTGCTCGATATTGAAGGATCCGTCGAGCATGCCGGCCCAGGTCGGATGTTCATAAAACGGACGGCTCGCATGGATCTCGTCGATGCCGTCGAGCACCTGTTGATTGGTAAGTCCCATTATGTCCTCTTCGCATTCTTCCTGCTGTGGAATGCGGAATGAAGCATTCGAGAAAGCGGCGGTCAAGCGTTGCGGCTCTTTCCTTCGTGCGGCTAGTCGCGATAATGCGATGACCCCAATCAACTCTGCCTAAGTCATGGAATTTGCCGTTCGCGTTGTTGTTACTGCCGCGCTGATCTATCTCGTCGTTGTCGCGTTGATTTATGTCGTTCAACGTCAATTGCAGTACTTCCCGGATCGTATGATGTATACGCCCACGGCCGCGGGCGTGCCCGAGATGTCCATCGCGCGGTTGACCGCCGCCGACGGGACGACGCTCGTAGCTTGGTTCATGGAAGCAACCACGCAGAGCGCACCGACCATCGTCTATTTCCACGGCAATGCCGGCAGCATTGCCGGTCGCGGCGGACATGTTCAACCTTGGCTGGAAGCAGGTTACGGGGTTTTGCTGCTCAGCTATCGGGGTTATGGAGGTAGCGACGGCCGCCCGACCGAAACCGGTCTCTACGCCGATGGCCGCGCGGCGATCGCCTATGTCCTCAACCAGGGCGTGCCGCCCAGCCGGATCGTTCTTTACGGTGAATCATTGGGAACCGGCGTCGCGGTGAAAATGGCGGTCGAACATAACGTTGCCGCGGTTGTGCTCGAAGCACCGTTTACATCGGCGACCGATGTCGGCGCGCGCGCCTACCCGGTCTTGCCAGTGCGCTGGATGCTGAAAGATCGCTTCGAGTCGATTAAGCGGATCGCCGAAATCGGCGCGCCCCTGCTTATCATCCATGGCGAGGCAGATCGCACGATCCCGGTCTCGCATGGGCGCAAACTGCTCGCTGCCGCCCGTGAGCTAAAGCAGGGTGTTTTCATTCCCGGTGCCGGCCACAACGATCTTCGCGCTTTCGGTGCCGGAAAAATAATCCAGGAATTTCTGACCGAACATTTCGGTCGCTAGTACCAACTATCCCAAACACACGACCGCGCCGGTTCCTGAATTTGTACGGCCGCGTCTCGAACATTTGGTACTGCTCTCGCTCGACCGCGTCGTAGTGACGCGTTGGCTGAAACGCTGCAAGCAGCGTTGCCGCGCAGTACAGCAAGCTACTAGTGTGTGTCTGAGAGCGACGGTGAGAGGGCGTTCTATGTCTAGCGTGTTTATTACAGGGGCCAATCGCGGGATCGGGCTCGAATTCGTGCGCCAGTACGCAGCCGATGGGTGGCGGGTGATCGCCACCTGCCGCGACCCCGACGTTGCAGTGGACTTGGCGCGGATCGCCGAGGAATCTAACGGCCGTGTCGAGCGCCATCCACTTGAGGTCACGGATGCCTCGAGCGTGGCCGCGATCGCCGAGGCGTTGGCATCTGAGTCGATCGACGTGCTGATCAACAATGCCGGGATGGGCTATCCAACCAAGCCGCCGCACAACAGGTTCGGCAATACCGACTACGCGCGCTGGAAGGAAACCCTGGATGTCAACGTACTTGGCGTCATGCGCGTCGCTGAAGCGTTGGTCGAACAGGTCGCGCGCGGCGAGCGCAAGCTAATGGTCACGATCTCGAGCGGTATGGGCAGCATAACCAACGCGGGTTCCGATGGCGAAACCTGCTATCGCACCAGTAAGGCGGCGGTGAACATGCTGACCAAGATGATCGCCGGCCACCTCGCCGATCGACGGATCACGGTCGCGGCCATCGGCCCGGGCTGGGTGCGCACCGACATGGGTGGCCCCAACGCCACCTTCGGCGTCGAAGAGTCCGTGAGCCTGGTGCGCAAAGTCATCGAAGGGCTGACGCCGGCCGATTCGGGTTGCTATTTCGACAACCAGGGCCAGCCCACCCCGTGGTGACCCCAGCCATAGGCGGTTGATTGGCGAGAAAAGGCGCGCAGGCACTGCCTGACTACGTCCACACATGAGCGTAAACTTGACCTTCGGTCCAAAAATGTCGGTTTAGGAGCGCTGAAACCAACCCTTCTCTGAGGGCATCCTGAACGGGAAAATTGACTCAAGAAGACGAACCGACTTCAACCTATATATGTTGCGCCTACGAACCATCAATGCGGTTCTCGGGCGACCAGCCGATGCGCCATAAATCCACCTTTGTCACGCACGTCTATGGCGTCCAAATATTCGATCGCGAACCGCGCCGGCAGCGCAGCAGCCGCTTTATCGGAGATCAGGATCTCGCCCGGTGAGCAATGTTCTTCAAGACGCGCCGCCGTATTGATCGTGTCGCCCCAGACGTCGTAAGCGAACTTGGTACGGCCGATGACGCCAGCGACGACGGGACCACTGTGAATCACAATTCGGAATTGAAGCTCGGGCCAGACCGTCGACTGCCAGGCTTCGGCCGCCGCCCTTAGGTCGAGTGCGAAATCTGCTATCCGCTCGGTGTGGTCACGAACCGGTTCGGGCACGCCGCAGACCGCGAAGTAGGCATCGCCGATCGTCTTGATCTTTTCGACGCCGCGTGTTTCCGCGAGTTCGTCGATCCGACGAAAGATTCCATTCAGTTCGGCAACCAATGTATCCGCGTCGATTTCAGCCGAACGCTTGGTGAAGCCGACGATATCGGCAAAGAGGACGGTCGCATCGGCAAATCGCTCGGCGATAATCCCGCTTTCGTCCGCCTTGAGTTGTTCGGCAACCGGATCCGGAAGAATAGCGCGCAGCAAACGATCACTGCGCTCTCTCTCCAAGCCCAGTTTGGCCTCGGCCCTCTGGATCTGCGCACGAAAAAACAGGCCGATACCGCTCGCTACCAGTACTGCGCCGAAGACGTTGGACAGAAACAGTGATACGCGGAACGTCTCGGGCATTGAGCCAACAGATCCTTCGCCTCCCCAAAAGGTGACAACCGTAAAGATCGTGCAAGCCGCCAATGCGATGGGCCAAACCGACAAGTGGTCGTCCGCGCTAATCATGAGAGACACAACAATCGGCATGATGAGGAGGAAGCTAAGGCCCGCCGAAGCCGGCCCCACGAGCCAATTAAAAACGCCGACGTAAACTAAAGTGACGCCGACAAGCCACCACATAGCAGCTCCCGGCCGGCGCCACGCGGACAACAAGAAAACGATTGGATAAAGTACGCATACGACGATGAGGACCGAGATTTCGCTGCGGAATTGAGCCCAATCGTAGACGGCGTATAGGGCGCAGTTGCCAAGCGAAGCCAGGACCGCCAACAAAGCGGCTACGTTGATCATCCGCAGGCGTCTGATCGTCGTGAAATCCTGACCCGAAACACCAATATCGCGAATCGCGGTGACCCATCTAATGGCACTCGACATGTCTGCTCCGCTCCATAACTAGTGCCGCCGTGCCTCCGTCAGCACCGCTTCCACTTCCGGCCAGCTTTTTTCGCCGTTGGTCCGTAAATCGTTGGCCAGACTCTCGGGCAGGTACTGCTCGATCGCGGGATAGAAGCTGGGCCGCGCCCTCATGCGCTCGAACCAACCCATGACGCGTGGGCGTTCGGGGGGCCACGGCGAGAGCATGGTGAACAATTCCAGGCGGTTGACGTAGGGGATCACGGCGATATCGGCGAGGGAAAAAGTGGCCCCAGCGAGCCACTCGTTGTCGGCCAGGACCGCGTCCATGTCCCTAAGCATCGTGTCGAATGTCTTGACCGCTTTCACCACCTCGGACCCGTCGAATCCGAGCTTGAGCCATTCGCGTTTGCGGCGCTCGAGGTCAGGATTGGGGGTCTTGGCCAGATATTCCTCCACGCCTTGCGGTCCCAGCCGATTGATCGTGTGGCGATGTGATGCGGAAAAGGTGAGGACGGCGCACATGGGGTGCACGTATTCGTCGATAAATTTAGTCCAGGTGCGCATGTGGACTTTGCCTGCCGGCGAATCCGGCTTAAGAGGCGTGTCGGGAAACTTTTCATCAAGATATTCGCAGATCAACGTGGATTCCCGAATGACGTCGCCGTCGTCGACGAGGGTCGGTACCACGCCCTTGGGGTTGAGCTTCAGATAGTCAGGGTCGAACTGCTCGCCCGTCAGAATGTCGAGGTAATGGCCGGTCCACGCCAGCCCCTTTTCGGCCAGCACCATACGCACTTTAGCGGCGCAGACCGATGATCCATGATGATACAGATCAAGCATAAATATTTCCTATTCCATAACCGGAGCCACGCGTCCGATTGACGAGCGCGATGTCACAAGCGCCATCGCGTAAGTAATTGGGATACTGGGTATCCCACTTCTGCTCTCGTATCCCCTGACATTTGGTTTCCGAGGCTGCGATGACCGCCGAATCGCGGGACCCATGTAAGGGCACCGGCTCGTGCTGCACCGCTGCATGGAGCTAGTGCCGCCGTGCCTCCGTCAGCACCGCTTCCACTTCCGGCAGCTTTTTTCGCCGTTGGTGTAAATCGTTGGCCAGACTCTCGGGCAGGTACTGCTCGATCGCGGGATAGAAGCTGGGCCGCGCCCTCAGCGCTCGAACCAACCCATGACGCGTGGGCGTTCGGGGGGCCACGGCGAGAGCATGGTGAACAATTCCAGGCGCCATTGACGTAGGGGATCACAGCCATCGGCGAGGGAAACGGTGGCCCCAGCGAGCCACTCGTTGTCGGCCAGGACCGCGTCCATGTCCCTAAGCATCGTGTCGAATGTCTTGACCGCTTTCACCACCTCGGACCCGTCGAATCCGATCGACTTGGTCTTCGTCTGTCGCCCCACGACGCCGGTTTGGGGGCCGCCCACATAGGTTTCGTCCACCTCGACCGCGCTTGCCCAGGAGATCACGCCCCGGCCCAGCCGATTGATCGTGTGGCGATGTGATGCGGAAAAGGTGAGGACGGCGCACATGGGGTGCACGTATTCGTCGATAAATTTAGTCCAGGTGCGCATGTGGACTTTGCCTGCCGGCGAATCCGGCTTAAGAGGCGTGTCGGGAAACTTTTCATCAAGATATTCGCAGATCAACGTGGATTCCCGAATGACGTCGCCGTCGTCGACGAGGGTCGGTACCACGCCCTTGGGGTTGAGCTTCAGATAGCAGGGTCGAACTGCTCGCCCGTCAGAATGTCGAGGTAATGGCCGGTCCACGCCAGCCCCTTTTCGGCCAGCACCATACGCACTTTAGCGGCGCAGACCGATGATCCATGATGATACAGATCAAGCATAAAATTCCTATTCAGGGTGCGCGGGTACCGAGCCACGCGTCCGATTGATGCCGGCGCGATGACATCACAAGCGCCATCGCGTAAGTAATTGGGATATTAAGGACACGGCAACAGGTTTTTGTGTGGATCGGGCTGTGACCTTGCGGCCTCGTGCGCGAGCGCGAGTAACGAACGGTGAATCACAAGCACGGGTATCGGGGAGCCATAGGGGTGGGCGACCCGTTCAACGGCTGGGGGGTAGTTCCGAGCCCAAAAAGACATTAGCGAGCAAAGAAAAGGGGCGGCCCAGCGGCCGCCTTCATAGGTGTTGCTGTCAAATTTCGGTTACGAAACGCGTCTCACCGGCTCACGCCGGTTTCCCTTGACATCGCCCGGTCTCTAACTACCAACGAGGTGACCAACCAGACCCGTCTTCACGAACCGCTTTATCTTTGGAGCGGCCAAGAGGCATACAATAAGAGCCATACAATATGAGCCATACAATAAGGAGGGTTACACCATGTTCACACAGGTCAACGACTGCAACGTACACTACGAGGTGAGCGGCGAGGGCAAACCGTTAATTCTTGTGCATGGCACCGGAGCCGACGCCCAGAGCTTCGAGGATATGATTCCGCTACTAAGCAAGGACTTCAGAGTATACGCATACGACATGCGGGGCTTTGGCGAGACGGTCAGGCCGACCCAGGTTCCCTTGTCCGACGCCCTGTGGGCCGACGATCTGGCTGGGTTGATGGGGGAACTGGGCGTCGAGCAGGCTGCTCTAGCCGGATGGTCATTGGGAGGCATAGTGCTAATGGAGTTTGCCCTGCGCTATTCCCAGATGGTCAGCCATCTCATCTTGATCGGCTCGGGAAGCCCACTTCCCACCTCCACTCCCATGGACCGCTCGGGGTTCGAGACGCGGCAAAGGCTTGCCGAAGAGGGCGCCAGTATCGAGGAGATCGTCGAACAGACCTTTGAGTTTAGCAAGGGCGCTTACAGCCCCCATAGTGTTCAGAACAACCCCAAGGCGGTGGAGAAGCTACGGCAAACCCTCCTCCGAAACGACCCCAAGTCTTATGCCGACGTGATCAAGGCAACGCGATCTGATTTCGGTCCGAAGCTGGGCCAAATCGGTCATCCCACACTAATAATCGTTGGCGAAGACGACGCCCGCACCCCTGTGGAGATGTCCGAGGGCCTGAACAAAGCCATACCCAACTCCTACATGAAGATAATCGAGAACTGCGGTCACTTTTACGGGTTTGAGCAGCCCGAAGAGACCTGCCGGGTCATGACGAACTTCTTAAAAAGCTTCTAGCCAAACGTCGTCCAGGGATTAGGACGTTCACGCCTCCCCGTCGGGGAGGGCATGCCCCGTTCGCGGGTGACCGCACCGGTGAGGATCTTGATCAGTGTCGACTTCCCCGCACCATTCCCCCCGACCAGGCTGTGGATCTCCGATCCTCGACGCCTAAATTCGATGTCACGAAGCACCGGGACTCCGCCGTGTCATGGCGGGCTCCCTTCAGGGTCAGTTAGCCCGCCGAGGTCAAGGGGCAGCCATTTTCGCCTGCTGGATCAGCTCGAACACCTGCGACGGACCCAGTTTCAGGCAATCCACCGGTACACTAAGCGCGTCCGCAACCCCGGTGGCGATCGTGGCCGGGGCAAAGCATGTTCCACCCTCCCCGGCTCCCTTAACCCCAAGCCCGGTTAGCGGAGAAGGGGTCTCGATGTGCTCTATAACAAGGTCGGGTACGTCGTACGCGGTGGGCAGAAGATAGTCCATGAACGTCGTCGCCAGTGGCTGCCCTTGCTGGTCAAACATGAGGTGCTCATGGATCGTGCCGCCGATGCCCTGCGCCACCCCCCATACACCTGGCCTTCAACGATCAAGGGGTTTATGACGCGGCCGCAGTCGTGGACGATGACGTACTTCAGGAAGTCCAGCTTCCCGGTCACAGGGTCTACTTCGATGATTGCCGCGTGCGCCGAGTTGGAGAATGTCGCGTCTGGCGGGTCGAAATGACTGACCACCTCGAGGGCAGGTTCGATGCTGCGCGGCAGATCGGACGCGGTGAAGTACGCAACCCTAGCGATTTCCTCGATCGTCATGCCGCGGCTGGGCACGCCCTTGACGAACACCCGTCCGTCCGCCAGCGAAAGGTCTTCGACGGCACACTCAAGCGTGAGTGAAGCGATATTTCTGAGCTTCCCCCGCATCTGTTCGGCAGCCTGCGTGATGGCGGTGGTGGCGAGGGTTGCTTGACGGCTCGCCCATGCGCCGGCGCCGTAGGGGTAGGCCGTATCGCCCATGAGGACACTAACCATGTCAATGTCGACGTCGAGTTGATCGGCGACCACTTGGCGCATCGTGGTCTCGATGCCTTGTCCCTGGTTGGTCGTTCCAAGTTCGGCGACGATCCGCCCAGTGGGATCGATCTTGAGTGAGCAGCCTTCCTGGCCGGAGATCGGAACGCCGCGCTTGCCATACCACGCGGCTCCCCGGGCAAGTCCCTCGTTACACACGGACAATCCCAGGCCCACATATCGGCCTTGCGCCCGCATATCACGTTGTAGCGCCGGGAACTGCTCGTAGCCGACAAGCTTCAGTGTCCGGTCCAGGCACTCAAGGTAAGAACCCTCCTCGTACACATAGCCTGTCGCGGAGTCGTAGGGGAACTGGTCTTTCTTAACGAGGTTGATCCGCCGCACCTCAGCGCGGTCGACCCCGGTCGCCTCAGCGACCTCATCAAACAGCCGCTCCATGACGAAGATCGAGATAGGCTGCCCGACGCCGCGATAGACGCACAGCGGCGGCTTGTTCGTCAACACCACATCGAGCTGGTACTCGTAGTTGGTGATGTCATAGGCGCCCAACATGTCCTGGGCGACCATCATGCCTTCTACCGAATTGCCACGCGCTGGAACGCCGTAGGCTCCCGCATCGCTAAGGTATCTCCCCTTCACACCGAGTATACGACCGCCTGAGTCGTAGGCGATTTCCATGTCAGCGACGCAATCGCGGTGCTGTGACGACGTAAGTAAGTCTTCAAAACGGTCCTGAATCCATCGGAGCGGCCGACCGAGCAGCATGGCCGCGACACAGCAGACGATCTCTTCGGGATAGATCGGCAGCTTCACGCCGAAGCCACCACCGTTGTCCGGAGCGGTGATGCGAATCTGTGCCTGCGGCAGGCCAAGGACCGCGCTTACGATGGCGCGTGCCACGAAGATATCCTGGTGATTCCAGTCCAGGACAAGCTGTTCGCGGCCGGGGTCCCAGTCGGCAAGTATCCCGCGTGTCTCCAGCGGCGTTCCTGTATGCCGCTGGGAGGTGAACGTCCGCTTGATGGTGCCCGCCGCGGACGCGAAGGCACTCGCGACATCGCCGGCGCTGAACTCATCGTGAAAGTAGACGTTGTCCTCCCAATTCTCGTAGAGAAGGGCAGGTGGGTTGTTGAGCGCATCTGCAACATCAATCACGGGCGGCAGCGGATCGTATTCGACGGCAACCAGCTCCGCTCCATCCTCGGCATGGTAGCGGGAGTCGGCAATGACCACGGCAATCGGCTCGCCGACAAAGCGGACTTTGTTTCTCGCTAGGGGGAAATAGTCGGCGCGACTGAAGTCTTCAAAGAAACCACCCCAGTACTTGCCTTTTATCATCGGTTCGATGTCATGAGCGGTATAGACGGCAACAACGCCAGGGACTGCGAGCGCTTCGCTAACATCCACACTGTTGATGCGCGCATGAGCATGGCTGCTGCGCGCGAAACAGGCATAGTGGCTGCGCGCGTGCGGGAGGTCACCGACGTAGCGGCCCATACCACGGGCAAGCCGCGCGGACTTGTGCATCGGCAGCGACTGACCAACGTAGCGCGTCGTCTCGGTCATCCCTCAGCTTACCTTCTTCCCGGCCTCAACGATGGATTTGACGATGTGGTGATATCCGGTGCAGCGGCACAGGTTGGCGGAGATGGCCGCGCGGGCCGCCTCCTCGGTCGGCGCCGGGTTCTCCTCGAGGAACACCTTGGCCGTCAGGAGCATTCCGGCCGTGCAATAGCCGCATTGGAACCCAAGGTTGTCGATAAATGATTGCTGTAGCGGATGCAGCTGACCGTCCGGGGACATACTCTCGATCGTTTCGACCTCGTGCCCGACGGCTTGTCGGGCAAACATCAGGCAGGAGCGAGCCGGTTGACCGTCCAGCAGAACGGTACACGCGCCGCAGACACCGTGTTCGCAACCGGCATGGGTACCGGTAAGTTCGAGCTCCTCGCGGATCACATCGAGGAGCAGTTTCCGGTCCTCCGACTCGACCTCGCGGTCGACACCGTTGACATGCAGGGTGAACTTACCGGTCACGACTATGCCGCCTCGGCTTGCGCGGCGCGTCTGACGGCGCGTTCGATCAGGTGCCTGACGAGGTGTGTACGGTACTCGGCGCTGGCGTGGATGTCGGATTGGGGGTCGAGTCGCTCCAGCGCCAGTTCGACGGCTTCGGCGGCGAGCGCGTCCGCGTCGTCGGACAGGTTCGTGGTTTCGACCACGAGGGGCGCAGGCCCCACGCCCCCGATCGCGACGCGTACACGGCCCTCCTTACGGCTAACGAGGGCGGCCACCATGGCCAACGCGTAGTCGCCGGGACGGCGAGCGAACTCTTCAAACGCCGTGCCTGCGCCCGTCCAAGCCGGGAATCGCACACCAATTACCATTTCCTGCGGCTCGGCGGCGTTCGTCAAGAAACCCAGGAAGTAGTCGGCAGCGCTGACCTCACGGACCTCGCGCGCGGACTTCAGGGTGACGGATCCCCCCAGCGCCGACAGGACGGTAGGGAGTTCGGCGGCTGGGTCGGAATGGGCAATCGTGCCACCGACGGTGCCGCGTAGGCGAATTGGTGGGTGGGCGACGTAGGGGATGGCCTCAGCGAGCAGCGGGCAGTGTTTCTTTACCGCGCCGTCATGTTCGAGGGTCCGCTGCGTGACAAGCGCACCAACAGTCATCCCGTCGTCGTCGACCGACAATTCGGTCAGGTCCAGGTCCTGGATGTCCACGATGATCTCGGGCCGGACAAGACGCAGATTCATCATCGGGACCAGGCTTTGCCCACCGGCGAGAATCCTAGCCTCGTCACCATTGTCCTCGAGCAGTGCGAGGGTCTCTTCCAATGACGATGGGCGCAAGTAAGAGAACGGAGCTGGTTTCATCGGTACACCGTTGTCCCCACTTCTAGATTACGGTCTGCTTGCCGATCGATGTGGCAGGACGTCGGTGGTCATTGACCGAGAATTGATCTTTGTCCTACAAACCACGAAGTTATCAAGGGGGGAGGGTGCTTGTGAAGTGGCTTACGCCGGCGAGCATTTCGGAAGCCTGCACAATGTTTTCGACGCCCGGCGCCCGCATCGTAGCCGGATGCACGGCGGTGCCGCCCCGTTCCCTTGTCCGTGACGAATCGGGCCCGCTGATCGACCTGTCGGGTCTTGCCGGCCTCCAGCAAATTGCACGTGACGGGGATCGCCTTTTTGTCGGTGCGATGGTCACCATCGAAACGCTGGCCATCGACGACCGGCTGGCTGCGGACCTTCCTCTGTTGGCGCACGTGGCACGGCAGGTAGGCGACGCCGTCATCCGTCGGCAAGCCACGATCGGCGGGAACCTGATGGCCAGGGGAGGATGGGAGATTCCGGCTGCCCTGCTCGCACTGGGTGCGTCGCTGCGCGTCGCGGGTGCTTCCGGCGAACGCAGCGCAGACGCAGCTGTTCTCTGCGCCCCCGACTTCGCGCTTGCCGAGGGGGAGATCCTCGTGGGCGTTGAGATCGCGGTACAACCTGCTGTGCAGTGGTCATACCGTCGCGCGACAACGAACGGGGGCGCCTTTCTCTGTGCGGTCGCCGGGACCCGTAGTTCGGATGGCGCCAATCTTTTCCTGGCTGGCGGCGCTGACCATCCGCTGCATCTTGCCGGTGCACGGGAGGTACCGCCCTTGCGCTCGGACGCACTGGCCAGCGGCACCTACCGTCGTCGCTTGGTCTCGGTTCTGGCCGAGGAAGCTATCGCGGAGATCGCCGCATGATCGACGTTACGGTTGCTCTCTCCCTCGATGGCGCGCCCGTATCGCTCACGGGACCACCGGCCAAGAGCCTGCTCATGGCGCTGCGCGATAGCGGTGCGACATCCGTGCCGAAACCGGGTTGCGAGGCGGGGCAATGTGGCGCCTGCACGGTGCTGTTGGATGATGCGCCGGTGCGATCTTGCCTCGTGCCCGTCGCACGTACGCAAGGCCGCCAGGTCACGACGGCGAGTGGATTGGTGAAGGATGACAAGGCGAAATCGCTCGTTGATCGTCTCGTCGATCACGGTGCGTTTCAGTGCGGCTACTGCGCGCCGGGTATCGTCACGCGCCTCCACGCGCATATAGATTCTGGCGGCGCGGCGGACGCGGAATCCTTGAGAGAGGCCCTCAAGAGCAACCTGTGCCGCTGCACCGGCTACCAGAACTTGGTCGATGCGTTAACGGATTGGCCCAACGGAGCTTCGCCGGCGGCGCTTGAAGACCGGCCGGGCTTCGGAGCCCGTATCCCTCAACTCGACGGGTCCCGCAAGGCCACGGGCGAGCAGACCTACACCACGGACATGGTCCTGGCGGGCATGCTGCATGGACGCATCCTGCGTTCGCCTCTGCCGCATGCATCCATCCGGCGAATCGATATCGACGCGGCTCTGACGTTGCCTGGCGTCATAGCGGTGATAACCGCCGCTGATGTCCCGCAGACCACCTATACCGGCGCATTCCGCAATCCTAACGATGTGCAGACACTGCGTGCCGACGAGCGCGTACTCAACGACCACGCGCGATTCGAGGGTGATCGAATTGCCGCAGTTGCGGCAGAAACACCGGAGGCTGCACAACGAGCCCTCGACGCGATTCACATCGAATACGATTCTCTCCCCGCTGCCTTTGACCCTGTGGCGGCCCTGCAGGACGCCGCAACGGAGATTCATGCTGGCACACGCAATCACGCTGCTGAACCGTTCGCCTTCGATATCGGGGATGTCGAAACGGTTGAGCCTCAACCCGCTCATGTTGTTGGCGGCACGTTCCGGACGGCTGCGGTACAGCATTGCAACCTCGAGCCAAAAGCCGCTCTTGCGAGTTGGAGCGCGGACGGACGATTGAACCTGACCACGAACACGCAGGTCCCTTTTCACGCGCGCAAGGTTCTCTCGCGGGCGCTTGGCGTCGAGGAAAGCCTGATTCGGGTTCATGCACCGGATATGGGGGGAGGCCAGGGCGAGCGCTCGGATCTTGGCGACGAAATCGTCGCGGTGGTGTTGTCGCAGAAGACGAAGCGGCCAGTGCGGTGGGCGAACAGCCGCGAGGAGCAGTTTACGTCCTCCCGCACCCGACACGCCGTCGTCATGGACGCCACCATGGCCGCCGATAAAGACGGCAATTTCGTCGCCCGCGAGATCCAGGCGACGGTCGGCACCGGTGCCTATGCGGGAATGGGCTACCGGGTCATGAAGTCGCTGGGTATTCGCAGCGCGGCCATCTACCGGACCCCCAACTTTCGCTATCGCGGACGGCTCGCCTACACGAACCTGCCCAATGCCGGCGGGATGCGTGGCTTTGGTTCGCCGCAAGGCGCCTTTGCGACGGAGACCCTGGTCGACGAACTAGCGGCGAAGATCGGTGCGGACCCGCTCGACCTACGTCTGCGCAATCTGATCAGGGAGGGCGATCCCTATCTCGACCTTGGTCCAGAGTGGAAGGTCGGTTCTGTGCACGCTGCCGATGGTATCCGGCAGCTCGGTGAGCGTTTCGACTGGACGAAGAAACGTGCGGCGTGGCCGGCGTCGCGAGAGCCGCGCGTCTGGCGTGGGATCGGCGCCGCGGTCGGTACACACATCAGCACGGTGATGCCGTATTACCGCGATCACGGAAACGCCTATGTTGATCTGCATGAGAACGGGCACTACGTCGTTCGCACCGGGGTGCCCGATACGGGTACGGGATCCTCGACCGTTTTCGCACAACTTGCTGCAGAGGAGTTGAAGGCCGACGCGCGGGACATCCGCGTCGTCACAGGCGATACCGATCTGGCGCCGTATGACCAGGGCGCGCATTCGAGTCGAACGACATATGTTGCCGGAGAGGCGGTCCGCCGGGCTGCTGTGGCCCTGCGCGAATCGATTCTGTCTCGTGCGGCTGAGATGCTCGGCGTCCCGCTCTCGGTGCTTCGCCTCACGGCAGAGGGAATCTCGTTCGAGGGCGACAACCTGGACCGCAACCCGACGGTCGCGGAGGTCGATCACTGGGTTCGCTTCGAGTCGGATCGGCCGGAAATGCTTAGCGGCCAAGGTTCCTTTCTGCCGCCGAGTGTCGCGCCGCCCTTTGCGGTCTGCATGGCCGAAGTTCGCGTCGATCCATTAACCGGGCGGGTCCATGTGGACCGGGTCGGCGAGGCGATCGATTGCGGGCAGCCGGTAAACCCAATGTTTGTCGAAGGTCAGCTGCATGGTGCGGTGGCCATGGGCATGGGCGCGGCGCTTTGCGAGGAGTATGTCGTCGGCGAAGACGGCCGGCTCCTGACCCGCGACTTTGCGAGTTACCAAATTCTCCACGCCGCCGACTTGCCAGCCATCGAGACGCTCATTGTTTCCTCACACGAGCCGACGGGCCCGAACGGCGCCAAGGGACTCGGAGAGGCCTCCGTCGTGCCGGTGGCCGCAGCGATCAGCAACGCCGTTGCCCATGCGATCGGCAAGTTCCCGCGCGAGATACCATTGACGCCCGAACGCGTGCTCGCCCTGATTGATGCTTAGGTGTTCGCACCTGTTACGATTTCGGCTGACCCTTCGACGACATCAGAGGCCGCGTTCTACGATGCCTTGCGGTTTACTGCAGTGACCCGAGGTCGACTCTCTAGTGGATTCCATCCACTAGCGACGTCGCAATTTCTCGTTTGCCAAGGTTGGGGTCGTGAGTTCGAATCTCGTCGTCCGCTCCAGGGGCTCCCCACCAGCCGGCATATTTCAATCCCCGCCGGCTCAGCCAAACATGCGATCGATGTAATGGGTAATGACGTTGTGGACCGCGCTCTCCATCGCGGCGTGGAGGACATGCGGCCCGGGTCGAACTGGTTGGAGCTCATCGCCCGTTGCAGGGAAACGGCCATCGAGCGGTCTTCCTCGACAGACTCCTCGATGAACTTGGTGTAGCTGCCGACCTTGGCCCGGAAGTCGGGTTGGCTGAAGAACTCATGGGGGTAAAGGAAGTCGACGATGATTTTCGTTCGCTCGAGGGAAAGCGGCCACACGATAAACGGTACGATGACGTCGCAATAAGCGAAGAAGTGATAGTTCGGCGTCATGCAGCCGGCGCAGACGAACGACTCAGGCGTATCGTCCAGCCACGGCATCTTGCCGAAAATAGTCTTTCCGTCCGGCGACATCGGCGCCGCGTCGTAATACATCCGAAAACCGCCATCTTCGAATAGCTTGTGGTGGCGCCGGTCGGGCTCGGCGAACGCTGCCAGCGTATCGGCGTGAAGGGTTTGCCCGTGGTAGGTATCGGTGAAGTTCTCGACAACGAGCTTCCAGTTGCAGTCGAGCTCGACCTCCAGCCTGTCGGCCAACCGGCATCGTTCCGGTTTCAGGAAACCGAATTCGCGCTCCATGTTGGCGACGAAGTCGCCGAGCGGCGGCGCATTCTCATCGAAAGAGATAAAGACCGACCCCCGCCACACGTCGAGCCGGAGCTGCGGCAGGTGGCATTGCGTAGGGTCGAAGCCGCTCGCTTCGGTCATGTAAGGGGCGCCGACCAGTTGGCCGCCGAGGTCGTAGGTCCAGCCGTGATAAGGGCAGCTGAAATGGGTCGTGTTTCCCGTGCCGGTCGCGACCTCGACACCGCGGTGACGGCACATGTTCAAGAATGCATGGAGGTCGCCGTTTTCATCGCGCGCGACGATCACCGGCTCGCCCATGATCGATAAGGTTACGAAGTCCCCGGGACTTTCGATCTCCTCCACCCGCGCCACGCACAACCAATCGCGCATGAAGATCCGCTCTTTCTCGAGCGGGTAGAGCTCGGGCGCAGAATAGATCCAGCCCGGAAGGTGCCGCGCGCTGCGAAGCTCGGTTTGGGTGTCGCGAAAAATTTCCGCGACATTCGAGATCGTCACTTCAACCGTCGATTTACGATGTTTGAATCGCCGTCCGGTCTCAGTAGAGGCCGTTGAAGAACCTATTGCAAGAGGTGCTGGTGGCGCGCTCGGGATTAGGTCGAAGGTCCAGTTTACCCTCGTGAGTGGATGTAGTTCGGAGTAGCTAAAAAGGGTATCCCTAGACACAAACAGACATTCGCTCAGCCGAGAAAAGGCAGCCGCAGGAGATCTCTTGTTGAACCGGTTTGACGAACGTTTGAACAATGAGGGGCGGGGGTGTTTACGCTATGCTACGAGCTATCGATTTGGCGAAGTAGAACACTGGAGAAACCAATGGTGCTTCCTGATTTAGCCAAAGAATTGCTAAGCGGAAAGAACTTCGGGACCGTTGCCACGATCATGGAGGACGGCTCACCTCAGGCGAGCGTCGTGTGGTTTGACACCGATGGCGAGCACGTCATCTTCAACACATCGGAAGGACGGCTCAAGACGGACAACATGCACCGCGAGCCTCGTGTCGCGATCGCTATCCACGATGCCGAAATGCCCTATCGGCAGGCAATGATCCGCGGGCGCGTGGTCGAGATCACGGCCGAGGGTGCTGATGAACACGCCGACCGGCTAGCCAAGAAATATTTAGGTCTCGATAAGTATCCGTATCTGCAACCGGGCGAGCAAAGAGTCATCGTCAAAGTGGCTCCTGAGCGGGTTGGACTGATAGATCATCCGGTCGCCGGATAACAACAGACCGCCCAGCCATACTTTCGAGAGGTCCGGATTACCCTTAAGTTCGGACGTAGTTCACCGCGGCCTGAAAGGGTAATTCGTAACCAGGAAACGACATTCCGAGAAGCGCAAGAAACGAGGTTAGGCTTTGTTCAAAGCCGCCTTCACGAATTCAAGCCTGTCCTGCCCGAAGAACATCCGCGCACCGATAAAAAACGTGGGTACTCCGAAAACGCCACGCTCGACCGCATCCTCACTGTTCCGACGCAACTGGTCCTTCACGTCCTGGCGGTTTATCTCCGAAAAATATATTTCTGAATCGAGAGCGGCTTCGTCGAGTGTTAACTGAACCTGATCCGCATCGCTCAAGTTACGCGACTTGAGGCAAATCGCCTCGAACATGGCCTTGATATACGCATCGCGTTCGCCACGTTCCTCGGCGACAATAACGCCCCGCATTAGCGGCAGGCTCTGAACCGGTGAGTGCGGGTTTTCCTCTAGCGGCACCCCATAGTGTCCGGCCCACATCATCAAGTCCTGGACGTACCATTCCTTTTTTGCCGGGATCACCAGCGGGCCTGCATTACCGGTGGCCTTGAAAATTCCACCGCAAAAGACCGGAGTTAATTGCAGCTCAGCGCCGGTCTCAGCAACGATTCGATCAAACTGCGTCCACGCGAGGTAGCAAGGTACGCTGACGAAGTCATAGATAAACTCAAGCGTGGCCAAATACAGTCTCCCGGGAGGTGATCAGGCGTCCCAACCTGCTTTGCGCAACCCTTCAAGGTTCAGCTCAACAAGGGCTGAGTTGCGAAGGAATATCTTGCGATAGTCGTCGGCCGTTTTGATATCGCGCTTCGACAAATATTCAGATAGGCACGCGGCTGCCTCCTCCTTGCGCTCCATGTGGCCGAGAAGAACAGTCTTGAACCCTAGATATGAAACATCGTGCGGACGTGCGCGGAGGCATTGTTCGAGTTGGGCATAGGCATCATCAAACAGCCGCTGCCCGAGCTTCGCTTGCATGAGCTGGAAGTGATATCTGCTCAAGTTGGGGTCGAGTGGGCTCAGATCAAAACACATCTGTGCGCAGCGCTCGGCCTCTTCCGGTGATCCGTGGTGACTGTAGGCCGCAGCCAGCGCCTCGAAAGCATCTGCTGAGCTAGGATTGAGCTCGACCGCTTTGCGGCCGGACGCCACCGCCTTGTCGTAATCACCCTCCCAGAAATGAGCCATGCATAGAACTTGGTGCACGCGGAAGTTTCGCGGGTCGATCGCGATCGCCTGCGCCGCCAACTCGAAAATGGTTGCGATCGATTGAGCAACATTCGGTGTGCGCATCGCATAGATATCAGCGCTGTGACACAGCCCAAGTGCAGCATAGGCATCCGCAAACGTTGAATCAGCCTCGATGGATTTCTCGAAAAACTGTTTTGTCTCATCCCGCTGCCGACCGTAGGACTTCATGCTGACCATCCCGTGTAGATAGAGATCCCACGAGCTGAGATTGTCCGGACGTTTCTGGGTGACAGCGAGCATTTCAGCATTACGCATTTCAGGTTGGACCGCGGCGACGATGTTACCCGTGATCTCGTCCTGGAGAGCGAATACATCCTCGAGGTCGCGGTCGTAACGGTGTTGTTCGGCGTGGAATATTGACCCCCTATTGGGGGTTATCGGCGTCCAAAATTGACCCCCCTGGTTTTGTGCTCTTGAACACACCTTGTTGTTTGGACAGACGAGGTGGGGGAGATGCTGGTAGTGGAGACGATTGCGCGGATCCGTCGGGATCATCTGGTGAGGGGCGTTCCGATCAAGAAGATCGCCCGGGATTTGAGGGTTTCGAAGAACACGGTGCGCAAGGTGGTGCGGGGCGATGAGACCTCGTACAGCTACGAGCGCAAGATCCAGCCGATGCCGAAGCTTGGACCGTGGGTGGATGAGCTCGAGCGCCAGCTGGAGGCCAACGAGAAGAAGCCGCGCCGGGATCGGCTTGTCTCTGCTGCGGATTCATGAAGACCTTGCGGCTCTGGGCTATGGCGGCGGCTACGACGCGGTGCGCCGCTACGCCAGGACCTGGCGTCGGCGGTGGCGGCTGTTGTCGCCGTCGCAGGGTTTTGTGCCGCTGAGCTTCGATCCCGGCGAGGCCTACCAGTTCGACTGGAGCCACGAGTACGCGCGCCTGTCGGGTGTGACGACCAAGGTGAAGGCGGCGCACATGCGGCTCTGCTACAGCCGCATGTGCAGCTGGTTCAGATCTTCCCGCGCGAGAGCCAGGAGATGGTGTTCGAGGCGCACGAACGGGCCTTCCACTTCTTCGGCGGGGTCTGCCGGCGGGGCATCTACGACAACATGAAGACGGCGGTGAGCATGGTCTTCGTCGGCAAGGAGGGCGCCTACAACCGGCGCTTTCTGGAGCTGTGCTCCCACCATCTGGTGGAGCCGGTGGCGTGCACTCCGGGTGCGGGCTGGGAGAAGGGGCAGGTCGAGAGGCAGGTGGGTGACGTCCGCGGCCGCCTGTTCGTGCCCATCCCGCGGGGCCGCTCCTACGCCGAGATCAACGCGTGGCTGATGGATCGGTGTATCGAGGACGCCAAGAAGCGGCCGCATCCGACGATCGAGGGCAAGACGGTGTGGCAGGTGTTCGAGGAGGAGCGGCCCTTCCTGATGGCCTATCGCGGCCCCTTCGACGGCTTCCACGCCACCGAGGTGGCGGTCTCCAAGACCTGTCTGGTGCGCTTCGACAACAACCACTACAGCGTGGCGGCCCGCGCCGTCGGGCGGACGGTCGACGTGCGGGCCTATGCCGATCGGATTGTCATCCGCCAGGATGGCGAGACTGTTGCCGAACACCCCCGGAGCTTTGGACGCGGTGAGATCGCCTGCAATCCATGGCACTACGTGCCGATCCTGACACGGAAGCCCGGTGCGCTGAGGAATGGCGCGCCTTTCAAGGGTTGGCAACTGCCCGGCGCGCTGGGCCGCATGCGGGCGCGGCTGACGGGTTGCAACGACGGCGATCGTCAGATCGTCAAAATCCTCGCGGCGGTGCTGGAGGACGGGCTGGAGGCGGTCGAGGCGGCCTGCGCCGAAGCGCTCGCCTGCGGCGCCTGCAGCGCTGATGTTGTGCTCAACATCCTCGCCCGGCAGTGCCAGCCGCCGCCGCCGCCGGCCATCCCAACGCCCGAGGGCCTGCAGCTTCGCCACCAGCCGGTGGCCGACTGTCAGCCGCTACGATCGCCTGAGGGAGGCCGGTCATGGAGCGTCATGAGGTGCTGGCGATGATGACGGCGTTGAAGCTTGCGGGCATGCGCGCCGCCTACGACGACATCCTCGCCGACGGGCTCAAGCGTCGTCATCCGGTGCAGCAGATCATCGGTACGCTGCTGCAGACCGAGGTCGCCGACAAGCAGGCGCGCTCCATCAAGTACCAGATGGCGTCCGCCAGGCTGCCGACGGCCAAGGAGCTGGCCGACTTCGACTTCGCCGCTTCCCCGGTCAACGAGCCCCTGATCCAGGAACTCGCCGGCGGCGACTTCCTGGAGAGCAAGCGCAACATCGTGCTGGTCGGCGGCACCGGCACCGGCAAGACCCATCTCGCCGTCGCCATCGCCCGCGCCTGTATCAGAAAGGGCGCCCGTGGCCGCTGCTACAACGTCGTCGACCTGGTCAACCACCTCGAGGCCGAACTCCGCTCCGGACGCCAGGGCCGTACCGCGGACCAACTCGTCCGACGCGACTTCGTCATCCTCGACGAACTCGGCTACCTGCCCTTCGCCCAGGCCGGCGGCCAGCTGCTGTTCCACCTGATGAGCCGGCTCTACGAGCGCACCTCGATCATCGTCACCACCAACCTCGCTTTCGGCGAATGGCCCTCCGTCTTCGGCGACCCCAAGATGACCACCGCGCTGCTCGACCGCCTGACCCACCATTGCGAGATCATCGAGACCGGCAACGAGAGCTGGCGCTTCAAGAACCGCTCCTGACCGGACGCCGGCCGTGCCTGCGGCCCGCTTGCCCCGGTGGGTCAACCCGGACCTCCCACGCGGCTTCGCTCCGCGCACCGCAAGGCGCTACACGAAGCCGCTCGGGTCCCCCCTATTGACTACCGGGACAACCTCCGCCGTGCCACTCAGGGGGTCAATATTGCACGCCGATAGGGGGTCATTTTGGACGCCGATTGACACGTAACGGTTAGCCCACAAATGGTTTCCTGTTAAACCATCGATAAGCTGTGCGGTGATGCGGACGCGGTTACCCGACTTACGTACGCTACCTTCGAGGACGTAACGTACGTTCAAGTCCTCTGCCACTTGTCGCACATCCGGTGACTGATTCTTGTAGGCGAATGTTGAGTTTCGAGCCACGACCGGGAAGGATCGCCACGCGGCTAGCGACGTGATGATATCTTCCGTTAATCCGTCGCTGAAATACTCCTGCTCGGGATCGCCGCTGATGTTGTCAAACGGAAGCACCGCGACACCCGGTCTGCTCGTAGAGGCATCGATCGATTTTGCGCCAGGTACTAACAGTTCAGCGCCCTCGACGACCTTATACGCTCGCACTGGGTTTTCGATGTTTTTCAACTCTCGCTCACCCAGGTCCTGAAACTCCATACCGACCTTGCCCTCAACCTGCCGGTAAACGTCGCCGGATACGTAAACACCGCCCGGCTCTGCAGCCTCCTGGAGTCGCGCTGCGATGTTGACCCCGTCGCCATATATATCGTCGCCGTCAATTATGACGTCTCCAATGTTGATCCCGACGCGGAACTCGATGCGACTATCTGCTGGCGAATCAACGTTCCGCGCCACCATCCGCTGCTGGATATCAACGGCGCATTGGACAGCGTCAACCACGCTGGGAAACTCGGCCAACATGCCGTCACCCATGAGTTTAACAACGCGGCCGGAATACTCTTCGACTTTAGGGTCGATCAGTTCATGGCGGTGCGTTTTCAAAACCGCCAACGTACCGGCTTCGTCGGCACCCATTAGGCGGCTGTAGCCGACAACGTCCGCGCTCAAAATCGCCGCCAATCTGCGTTGCGCGCGCGCCGTCGCCATCTGCTCCACCGGTTTGCTACGAGTCGAAGAAGTGTAACTAAACGGGTTTGGTACTTCCATGACCTGAGATCGTCGAGGGCCAAATGTCCGATCCGGGCAAGACCAAACAATTGCCGAAACGGGCACTCGTCCATAGTGTCCGAGCACCCCTTGCTTCCATACGTTATCCGCTAGAAAGCAGACATCCCCCAACGGGGTAACGATCCGCCACCAACTCATCACGCTCGATTCCGCGCAATCTCAGGTGAGGGGATTTTGCTGAGTCGGTTTAATGACGTGTCGCCAGACGTTCAGCCAATTGCGGATTTTGGGGTTCGGCCATCTCACCGATCAGTCAGGTTCGCTTTGGCCATTCTTTAAAGCCTGGGTTGCTGCCTCAAACGGCAATAAAACGCAGGCGTGACGGCTGCGGTGCTCGGCGACCGGTTGGAAAATAGCTAGATCCTGCCAATGCGGAGTGGGCTCGGTATCGCCCTCGTCTTTGAGGAGGCGGTTTAGCCACGCTGCGACCGCTTCAAGCTCGGCCACCGTTTGGCCCGCGGCCCGGTTTGCGAGCACCGCGGCTGATGCGCTGCACAGAACGCACCCGCGGGTGTGATGAACAATTCCCTCGACAATGCCGTTCGAAAGCTTGAGGTCAACGGTAACCCGATCGCCACACATTGGGTTATCGACCGTTGCCGTGGCATCGGCGTCGTCCATCCGTCCGCGATTTGTTTCGTCGCGGGCGTGTTGGAGGATTTGCTGTTGGTAGAGGTCGTCGCTCATAACAAACGCTTCATAGCATCCTCGAGACCGTTAAGCATGGCGTCGATATCCTCAAGATTGTTGTACGGAGCGAGGCTGGCGCGGGTGGTCCCGGGTATCTCGAAGTAATCCATGAGCGGCTGCGCGCAATGATGTCCGCCTCTTAGTGCGCAACCGTGGTGGTCAAGGATTTGGCAGACGTCGTGCGGGTGCGCGCCATCGATAGTGAATGAGACCACCGGTAGCCGCGCTTGCAGTCCCTCCGGTCCGAGTAACTTTATCACCCCGCGACCCCGGTCAAGTGTTTGGAGTCCGCCCAGCAATTTATCGGTTAGTTCGCTCAGATGGGCGTGAACGGCCTCGCTGTCGAGGTCGTCGATCCAATCGAGGGCGGCGGCCATGCCGACCGCCTGCGCAATCGGCGGGGTGCCGGCCTCGAAGCGGTGCGGTGGGTCCGCGAATGTGGTTCGCTCGAAGGATACTTGTTTGATCATCTCACCACCGCCGAGGAAAGGCGGCATTCCCTCCAGGATCGACCAGCGCACCCATAGCGCGCCAATCCCATTGGGGCCAAACGCCTTGTGTCCCGAGAACGCATAGAAATCGACGCCCAGGGTTTGAATATCGAGTGCGCCATGCGGCATTCGTTGGGCACCGTCGAGCAGCACCTTGGCGCCTACTCGCTGCGCGGCCTCGGCCACCCTTGCGACCTCGGTAAGCGCACCGGTGACGTTAGACGCATGGGTGACCGCGATCAGGCGGCAGCGCTCACCAACAATTTCGTCGATCCGTGCGAGATCGATGCGGCCATCTGCTGTCGGTGGGATCACCCTCAGCCTAATGCCCCGGCGTTCGCGCAAAAGTTGCCACGGAACGATGTTGCTGTGGTGCTCGACGCCGCTGACGACGATCTCATCGCCGGCTTCCAAGCTCGCGCCGAACGAATGGGCGACCAGGTTGATGCCGGCGGTTGTTCCCGACGTGAAAACCACCTCGTCTGCGCGACCAGCATTGAGGTAACGCGCGACCGTAAGGCGGGCATCTTCGTAGGCTTGGGTTGCCGCCTCGGCCAGATGGTGAACCCCCCGCAGAACATTCGCACGGTTGGTGGTTTCATGCTTGGTGACGGCTTCGACAACGGCTTGCGGCACCTGAGCCGAGGCTGCGTTGTCGAGATAATGCAGTGCCGTGCCGTTGATTTCCCGACTCAGAATGGGAAATTGTTGGCGAATGACGTCGACGTCAAACGGCATGGTCTGGTTTTGCCAGGCTCAGTTCCGCAAGCGCTCGTGGGGTGTCGATATCGATGAAGATACCGTCATCGTTGATATCGACTTCATGGACGAGGTCCCCGTACTCGCCGATCAGGTGGCGTGCGCCAACGTCACCCGCAAGCCGCTGCAGATCATCAAAAAACTCACGTCCAAACAACACCGGATTGCCCCGTTTGCCGCGTGCAGTTGGCACGCAAATCCCGCGTCCCTCGGCAGGATTGAAGCTATCGATAAGCCGACCGAGGTGGTGTGGTTTGATGCGCGGCATATCACCAAGGCAGATCAGGGCGCCATCAATGTCATCGCTCAAGGCGCTGACACCAACCCCAAGTGAGCTGCTAAGGCCCGCATCAAAGCTGGGATTGTCCACAAAGTTAACCGTGTGCTGCGCGAGCGCTGCGCGCACGTCCGCGGCCTGGTGTCCGGTCACCACGACGGTTGCGGTGACGTTCGATTGCGCGATCGCGTCGACCACACGTTGGACCATCGGGGCACCGTCGATCTCCGCGAGCAGCTTGTTGACCGTGCCCATTCGCCGCGACTGACCGGCCGCCAGGACGACCGCGGCGATATGTGGCCGCGTGTCGGTCGGCAACGTCTGATCGGCGCGGGCCTCGCGCGGGTGCGGTCGGCTGGGGATATCCTTGAGCAGGCCGCCAACGCCCATCGCGGCAAGGTCGGCGGCGCTGACCTCACGCTTCGCCAGCAGGCGCCACAGCACGAAGTCGAAGCCGCTCAGGCGCGGCGATCGCGCCGAACCGGGTAGGCCGAGGATCGCAGCGTCGCCGTGGCGGCCGAGCAGCATCAAATTGCCCGGGTCCACGGGCATCCCGAGGCGGACGATCTCGCCGCCGCACCGCTCGATCGCCGAGGGCACGACATCGCGACGATCGACGATCGCAGAGGCGCCAAGAATTACGATCGGATCACAAGCGGCCGCCGTGAGATCACCGAGCGCGGTTGCGATCGCGTTAACGTCGTGCGGGCACCGTCGTTCCTCCGTCAGATGGCTCCCCAGTGCGCGTATCCGCGTTTCGATCGTGCGGCGGGTTTTGTCGAGCACGGCCGGCTTGGTGCCTGGCAGGGATGACAGCAGCAGTCCGACGGCGTGATCTTCAAACGGATCAACCGAAACGGGTAGTTTCGTTGCCGTCGCCGCGACCCAAATATCGATCGTTTTCTGCGTGATCGCGAGCGGGATAACTTTTACCGTTGCCACCAGTTGCCCAATCGCAACCGGTTCATCTGGCACCACGGTCGCGATGGTAATCGCCTCATCGATCGTATTGAGTTCGTCGATCTTGGCACGATCGACCTGGAGCAAACCGTGCGCGGCGCTGTAGAGGTTGCAACGACCCGTAAACGGCGGCGCGGAGTCTATGTGGGTACCAGCGATTGCACGCGCGGCGCCCACCGCGGCATCGTCTTCGCCGACGTCATCGCCATCGAGGCGCGCTGCCATGACGTCGACAAAACCGGCCGCGCGGAGACTGGCTATGTCGCTTTTGCTGAGCAGATGGCCCTTGGCGAGGCGGCGGTTCTTGAGCCGGAGCCCGTGCGCCAGGATCGCGCCAATCGCGTCATCCAACGATAGGGTGGCGAATTTCATGCCGCCGTGCCGACCGCCTCCACCGCGGGAGCTTGGCGTGCTGGCTGCGCTTCGGGTTGGCGCAGATGTTGGGTCACCTGGGCCAGGATAGCGACCGCTATTTCGGCCGGTGAGCGGGCGCCGATTGCCAGGCCGACCGGGCCGCTGATCCGGGCCAGCTGGGCCTCGTCAAACCCCTCATTCGTCAACCGCAGCAGGCGCGCGCGATGGGTTTTCTTACTGCCGAGTGCACCAATGTAGAAGGCAGATGATCGCAGCGCCATCGACAGCGCTGGATCATCGACCTTGGGATCGTGCGTGAGAGTTACGATCGCAGTCCGTGCGTCGGGTGCGAGATCGGCAAGCGCGTCGTCGGGCCAATCGGGCAGGAGGTCGACGCCGGGAAAACGATCCTCGGTCGCGAATGCCCGGCGCGGGTCAACCACCGTCACCTCATAACCCGCCTCGACTGACATGCGCGCCAGGGGCTGGGCGATATGAACAGCGCCGACGATGATAATGCGAAGCGGGGGATTGAAGACATTAACGAATATCCGTCCGGCAGTGCTATCGAACGTGTTTGAACGATCGCTTGACACGGCCTGGCGTACCGCATCCCTGAGGTCGTCCGAGAGCTCGCCAAACTCGGCTTCGTCGTCGGGGTGAACCAGTTGCGTGGCGCCATCATCCAACTGGGTCAAAGCGACAACAGCGCGTTTGGCCGCGCGATCGGTGAGCAGTTGATCGAGGATTGCGGTTTTCATGGTTCCCGCCTCAATTTAGCGGCTCTACGTAGACTTGCACTTTGCCGCCGCAGGCAAGGCCAACTTCCCACGCTTGGGTGTTCGCAACCCCATATTCGAGGAGCTTCGGTTCACCGGCCGCGATAACGTCCAGCGCTTCCTGCACCACAGCGCCTTCGATACAACCGCCCGAAACCGAACCGATGAAAGCACCGGTTGCTTCAACGGCAAGCTGGCTGCCGACCGGCCTCGGCGACGATCCCCAGGTCGCAATTACCGTTGCCAGCGCGACGTTTTTACCATCGTGGCGCCACGCGGCAGCCTGTTCCAGGACATTTTCATCATTGATTAGGGTCACGTTCGAGTCTCCAGTTGTTCGGCAGCCGCAGTCGTCTCTTCGGGCAAATAACTTGTGATGTCGAAACTGTTTGTCCACTCCCCAGCGAGCGCTTCCGCCAAGTCTGACAAATTGTCGAGGCTATGTACCGGCCTGAAATCATCGATGTGCCGAATGATGACCTTAATGCCAGAGGATTTTGCTTCAAAATCGCGATAGCGCAACAACGGATTGAGCCAGATCAGCCGCCGCGACGATTTGTGCAAACGCTCGATCTCGGCTGCGAGCCCGACGCCAGCGTCACGGTCGAGTCCGTCCGAGACCAGGAGCACCAAGGCACCTTGACCCAAAACTCTTCGCGACCACACCAAATTGAACTCGCGAAGCGTGTGGCCGATGCGGGTGCCACCGGACCAGTCGTTGACTGCATCACGCACTTTGGCCAGGGCAACATCGACGTCTTTGTAGCGCAGATAACGCGTTACGTTGGTGAGGCGCGTACCAAACAGGAAAGTATGAACTCGATCCTGGTCGTTGGTGACCGCATGAACGAAGTGAAGAAACATCCGCGAGTAATTGCTCATTGAGCCGGAGATGTCACACAACACAACCAGCGGCGGCCGGCGCACCTGCTGTGCCCGGCGGCGTAGGGGAATCAACGATCCTCCATATCGCAAACCGGCCCGAAAACTTCGCCGCATATCGATCCGCGAGCCGCGTGGATCGCTGGCATAGCGTCTGATCCGGACGGCTGTAATCGGTAGCCGCATGCGCGCGATGATTTCCTTCGCTTGCGCCATTTCTTCGATCGACATGGTTTCGAAATCGATCTTCTGGAGAACTTCCTGGTTTGAGTAGGTAAAGGAAGCGTCAAGCTCGATCTCTTGCTCCTTCTCCCTATTGTCGTCGCCTTCGTTGCCACGTTCCTTGTTAACCGCTTCAGAAACCCGACGGTTCGCTTGTTCGGCATCCTCGGGCGGCGCCATACCCGGCATCTCGGTGCCCAAAACCTGAGCCAGGATGTTGGGTTTGCGCCACACGATGTGGAACGCCTGGTTGAACACCTCGTGCTGATCCTGCCGGTTCACGAAAACCGAGTGCAGCCCCCAGTAGAAGTCGTCCTTGTTGCGCAGACCAACCGCCTCCGCGGCGCGGATCGCTTCAATCACCTTACCCGGTCCGACCGGCAGGCCGGCGGCGCGTAAGACGCGCCCAAAATAGAGAATGTTGTCGGCGAGTTTTCCCGCGAGCTCGGTGTCGCGACCCAACATCAGCTGGCTTCGGCCAACTCCGCGTTGACCTTCTCGAGGATTTCAGCCGCCTCGCTGCCCCGTACCTTGGCGATATCGTCTTGATATTTGAGCAGAACGCCGAGCGTGTCATCGACAACGCTGGGGTCTAGCGCCATCGCGTTGAGCTGCATAAGCGCCTCCGCCCAATCGATTGTTTCGGCGACACCTGGGACCTTGAACAAGTCGACCTTGCGCAGTTCCTGAACGAACGCGACCAACTCGTTGCCTAAGCGCTCGCCGGCACCCGGTACGCGTACGGCGAGAATCGCCCGTTCCCGCGCCGCGTCGGGAAAATCGACCCAATGGTAGTAACACCGCCGCTTGAGGGCGTCGTGAATCTCACGCGTCCGGTTTGACGTGATGATCACGATGGGTGGCGTGGTGGCCTTCGTGGTTCCCAGTTCGGGAATGGTTATCTGAAAATCGGCTAGGATTTCCAACAGGAAGGCCTCGAATGGCTCATCGGTTCGGTCGAGTTCGTCGATCAACAGCACCGGCGCAGCATCGCCATCGGCCTCGAGCGCGCGCAACAAGGGTCGTTTGATAAGAAATCGCTCGGAGAAGACATCGTCGCCAAGCCACGCCCGGTCGTGCACGCCCTCCGCCTCGGCCATGCGAATCTCGATCATCTGGGCGGCGTAATTCCACTCATAGACCGCCGAGGAAACGTCGAGGCCTTCGTAGCATTGCAAGCGTTCCAGCCGTCGCCCGAGGGTTTGGGATAAAACGTTGGCGATCTCGGTTTTGCCGACACCGGCCTCGCCTTCAAGGAACAGAGGCCGGCTCAACTTCATCGCCAGGAAAAGCGTCGTCGCCAAACTGCGATCGGCGACATAGTTGCCTTCGCGCAAGAGGTCGACTGTGGCGTCTATCGATTCGGGGAGGGCGATGGTCATGCCGGCAGATTGGTTGTTTCCACTGCAGCCCCAGGCTATCAGCAAACAAGGGGAGCCGGGGCTCCCCTTGTTCTCGCTAAGGGCTTGTTAGGATGGGGTGTTTAGCCGAGGCTGCCGTTATCCGCAACCGGCAACCGCGCGCTTGCTCAACACCGTCACCAGGTGAGCGCGGTATTCAGCGCTGCCGTGGATGTCGGAGTTCAACCCATCGGGCGATACCTTGATATCGGCGACGGCATCGGCAGCGAAGTTACTCTTCAGCGCAGCTTCCATTTCCGCGACCCGGAAAACCCCGGGGCCGGCACCGGTAATCGCAACTCGCACATCATCGCCTTTTTTGGACACGAACGATCCGACGATGGCAAACCGCGATGCCGGATTGGGAAATTTGATGTAGCAAGCCACATCCGGCGCCGGGAACACGACCTTGGTGACGATTTCGCCGTCCTCGAGCGCGGTCTCGAACAGGCCGGTGAAGAAGTCATCGGCCGAGATCTCACGCTTGTTGGTATGGACGGTCGCGCCGAGACCGAGCACGGCGGCGGGATAGTCGGCGGCAGGATCGTTATTGGCGATCGATCCGCCGATCGTGCCGCGATGGCGCACATGGGGATCGCCAATCCCCCCGGCCATCGCCGCCAATGCCGGTATTGCCTTTTGGACGTCGGCTGAGTCGGCGACCGCTTCATGTCGCGTCATTGCGCCGACCGTTACCGAACCGCCGCTCGCGGACACGCCGGCCAGGTCACCAACGCCGTTGAGGTCGACCAGATCGGTATGGCGGGCGAGCCGAAGTTTCATGGTCGGAACCAGCGACATGCCGCCGGCGAGGTAGCGACCATCAGATGATTTGCCCAGCGCCTCGACCGCTTCGTCGACATTGCCGGCACGATGATATTCGAATTCGTACATTTGAGTTCCTCCCGACCGCTACGATCGCATCGCTTCGGCACCGGCGAGAATCGACTTAACGATATTGTGGTAGCCGGTGCAGCGGCACATATTGCCTTCGAGTTCTTCGCGAACTTGCTTTTCCGTCGGATCGGGGATGCGCCGCACGATGTCAAGTGCCGCCATGATCATCCCCGGCGTGCAATAGCCGCACTGCAATCCGTGATTGTCTTTGAAGGCCTGTTGCATCGTATGCAGTGTTTCGCCGTTGGCCACGCCCTCGATCGTCTTAACGTCTTGCCCATCGGCCTGCACGGCAAACAACGTGCACGACTTGATCGACTCGCCGTTGACATGAACGACGCAGGCGCCGCATTGGCTGGTGTCGCAGCCGATGTGGGTTCCGGTCAGGCGCAGATTTTCCCGCAGGAAGGTCGACAGCAACGTCCGCGACTCGACGCCGCCGCTTCTGCTCTCGCCGTTGACCGTCATCGATACTTCATGGGTGCCCATTAACGTCTCTCCCCTCACTTAAAACTTGGCTCTCGTTGTTCCTGAAAGCGGCCACTAAGAGCGCGTGGCCTGCCATATCGTTTCACCCGAAACCGGCATATCGACGTGTGCCACGTCGAGCGCATTGGCGACCGCATTCACAACCGCGGCGGGCGCTGCAATTGCGCCGGCCTCGCCGCAACCCTTGACCCCGAGCGGGTTGTGCGGACACAGCGTTTCAATCGTATCGACCTTGAGATCCGGCAAATTGTCGGCGCGGGGCATTGCATAGTCCATGAACGACCCGGTGACGAGTTGGCCAGCATCGTCATAAACGCTGTGTTCAAGCATGGCTTGACCCACACCGTGGGCGACGCCGCCGTGAACCTGGCCCTCGACGATCATCGGATTGATCACACGGCCGAAATCATCGACGCACGCCCAATTGACAATGTCGATACCGCCCGTATCGGGGTCGACTTCCACTTCGCAGACATGGGTGCCGGCTGGAAAGGTGAAATTAGCCGGATCATAAAACGCGTTTTCCTCCATTCCGGGTTCGACGCCCTCCGGATAGTCGTGGGGAACGTACGCGGCGAACACCACCTCGCCGAACCCCACTTCCTTGTCGGTGCCGGCTACCGAATAAGTCCCTTTATCGAACTGGATATCCGATTCAGCGGCCTCAAGCTTGTGCGCGGCAATTTTCCGACCCTTGTCGATCAGCTTGTCCATTGCTTTGGAAATCGCTGAACCGCCGACCGCGATTGAACGCGATCCGTAGGTTCCCATGCCGAACGGCGTCTGCGCGGTATCGCCATGCACCACCTCGACCTGGTCGATCGGCACGCCCAATCGATCGTGGATGAGCTGGGCGAACGTTGTTTCATGGCCCTGGCCATGGCTATGCGAACCGGTATGGACGATCGCGCTGCCGGTCGGGTTCATGCGGATCGACGCGGCTTCCCACAGACCGACGCCAGCACCGAGCGCTCCGGCTACCGCCGACGGCGCGATACCGCATGCTTCGATGTACGAAGACAAGCCGATGCCGCGGCGTTTGCCACGTGATTCGGCATCCTTTTTGCGTTTTTCGAAGCCCGCGTAGTCGGCGAGCTCGAGCGCGGACTCCAACGCCTTCGGATAGTTCCCGGAATCGTATTCCAGGGCGACCTGGGTTGCATAAGGGAAGGCGTCCGTCGGGATCATGTTGCGGCGCCGGAGCTCGGCTGGATCGATTCCCATACCGCGGGCGGCCACGTCGACGATCCGCTCGACCACGTATGTTGCCTCCGGCCGACCGGCCCCGCGCAGCGCATCAACCGGTGTTGTGTTGGTGAAGACCGCCTGCACGTTGCAGTAGATATTCTCGGTCGTGTACTGGCCCTGCAGCAGCGTGCCGTATAGATAGCTTGATACCGCCGATGCGAAGGTCGACAGATAGGCGCCCATGTTGGCGACCGTCGACACTCTAAAGCCAACAAATTTACCGTTTTCATCAAGCGCCAGTTCGGCGTGGGTTACGTGATCGCGGCCGTTTGCATCAGTCAAAAACGACTCCGAGCGATCAGCCGTCCATTTGATACGGCGGCCAACCCTTTTCGACGCCCAGATCACCACTGTCTCTTCGGGGTAGATAAAGATCTTGGAGCCAAAGCCGCCGCCGACATCGGGCGACACCACCCGGAGTTTGTGCTCAGGCGCGATGGCCACGAATGCCGAAAGAACGAGCCGTGCGACGTGGGGATTCTGAGTGGTGTAATAGAGCGTAAAGCTCTCGGTGGCCGGATCGTATTCGCCGATCGCCGAGCGCGGCTCGATTGCGTTCGGCGCGATGCGGTTGTTGACGAGGTCTAGTTTGGCGACGTAATGGGCACCTGCAATCGCCGCGTCGGTCGCTTCTTTGTCGCCGATCTCCCAGTCGTAGCAGGTGTTGTTGGGCACATCGTCATGAACCTGGACGGCGCCATCTTTGCCCGCACCGGCGACGTCGATTTGGGCCGCGAGCACGTCGTAATCGACAACAACCTTCTCGGCGCCGTCGCGGGCCTGCTCCTTGGTCTCGGCGATGACAACGGCCACGGCGTCGCCAACATGGCGGACCCGATCCTTCGCAAGCGCGGGATGCGCCGGCGCTTTCATGTCGGAGCCGTCCTTCGAGGCGACATTCCAACCGCAGATAAGACTGCCGATTTCGTCGGCGGCCAGATCCTCGCCCGTCAGGATCGCCACCACACCGGGCGACGCCAGGGCGGCCTTGGTGTCGACAGATTTGATGTTTGCGTGCGCGTGCGGCGATCGCACGAAATGGGCGCTCGAGTCATCGCCACGCTTGAAGTCATCCATGTAGTTGCCGCGGCCGGTTAGAAAACGGAAATCCTCTTTCCGCGTAACACTCGCGCCAATACCCTGATTGCCGTTTTCCGCCATGGTTCGACCTCCTGAAATCCGTACACCTCCGCGTCCCGATGATCGCCGTCTAAAAACATCGGCCCGAACCGTGGACCCGACGTTGGTAAAGATTGCGTATCAACAACGGCTGGCTGAAGTGCGTGGGCGTCCTCCTACATTCTTCACCGATGGGCTCGGCGTCGTTGCCGCTCGGCCATGTTAAACGCTGGCATTTGGAGCGGGTGTCGTTGTCGCCAGTGTCGCGCTGGCGCGTCATCGGGTCAACCCCGGGCGATTGCTTAGCGAATCGTCCTACCAACCCGTCTGATGCAGGTACAAGAGCGCCAGCATGATAACGAAAAGGATCGCCGGACCGACAAAGAACCCGAGGTCGCTCGCTGGCTTCGCAGGGGTTGTCGGCGGTACCGGCGCGGCGGGTGCCGGCGTCGCAGGTGCGGTTGCCGCCGCAGGTGCGGTTGCCGCCGCAGGTGCGGTTGCCGCCGCAGGTGCGGTTGCCGCCGCAGGTGCGGTTGCCGCCGCAGGAGCCGCTGCTGGCGTTGCCGTTGGGGGGCCGGGTTCGGGCGCCGGGCTTGGGGCCGCTGCGGGAGCCGTCGCAGCCGCTGGCGTTGCGGCTTCCGGGGCGCTGGGTTGTGATGCAGGCTGGGTTGCTGGCTCTTCAGCCGATGTTGGGGCCGGCGTTGGCGCGGGTTCTGAGACCGCGTCGGGAACCGCCTCGACGGGCGCCTCGACCGGCGCCTCGACGGGCGCCTCGAAATGTCCAACGAATGCCGCAAAGAACTGCTTGGCCTGCTGCTGGGCAACGCTATCGATCAGGCGTGAGCCGATCTGCGCCAGTTTGCCACCGACTTGCGCGCTGACCGAATAGGCCAGCACCGTCTCACCGGCATCTTCGGTCAATTTAATGTCGACGCTTCCCTTGGCGAAACCGACCCCGCCTGCGCCTTGGCCTTCGCCCGACAGTGTGTAGCTATTGGGCGGGTTCATGTTCGACAGCGTCACCTTGCCGTTGAACTTAGCCTTAAGCGGTCCGACTTTGGCGTTAACGACGGCGCTCATCTCAGTCTCGGACGTCTTGTCGATCGATTCGCAATTTGGAATCGACGCCCGCAAGACTTCGGGGTCGTTGAGCGCCTCCCAAACGCGCTGTTTGTCCGCCGGGATACGATATTCGCCGGTCATGTCCATGGCAGTAACTCCTTCCGCCAGCAGTTGCCGGAAGCTAATGGCTCGGTCCCCCGTACGCAAGGCGTCAACCGCGCTCTAGCTGGGTTCTCGGTTGAAATAGTCTGCGCCTGCCTGCAGGATTGTTGCGACCGGGCCGGCGAGCCGATCATACGTGCAAAATAGTGTTGTAACTCTGGTTATCGCTAACCCGTCGCCGCTGGGAGGGCGAGATGACCCCGATGATGCGATCGACCCTGGATGTCGCGCTGTGGTTCATCGAGCGCGCTGAATCGGTCGGCACGCCGCTATCAAACCGCAAACTGCAGAGTTTGCTTTATCTGGCACAAGCCCATTTCGCCAACGCCAATCGCGGCCGCCGCCTCATGCCGGCAATCTTCCTCGCAGCCGATGCCGGGCCACTTGAGCCGACCATCTACCACATCTTCCAGGACGGCCCGCCCCGTATCATCAACACCGTGCCGGGCCCGAAGGTCGAAACATTCCTAAGAGGCCAACCCGAAACTAGTTGAGTGATTTCAGTCGGTTGTGGCTTACTCGGTTGTGTCAAAGCAAACGAGGAGGCACAACATGTGGACCGAAATCACTCGCCCGAATTATGAGCGCCGTGGCGGGCGCTACGCAAGCGACCTGACGGATCGAGAGTGGGCGTTGATCGCGCCGCTCATGCCGCCGCGCAAGAAGATCGGCCGGCCGAGGACGACGGACCTGCGCCATGTCATGGATGCGGTCATGTACATGGCCTCGACGGGCTGCCAGTGGGCGATGTTGCCGAACGACTTCCCTCCGCCTTCCACGGTCCAGCGCTATTTCTACGACTGGCGCTCCAACGGCCTGCTGGAGAGCATCAACCATCACCTGGTCATGGCGGCCCGGGAGCTGGAAGGACGCGAGGCCGGCCCGAGCGCCGGGGTGATCGACAGCCAGAGCGTGAAAACCACGGAAAGCGGTGGTGTTCGGGGCTATGACGCGGGCAAGAAGATCAAGGGCCGCAAGCGTCACATCGTCACCGATACACTCGGCCTGCTGGTCGGCCTGATCGTGCACGCAGCCGATATCCAGGACCGCGACGGCGCGCCCGAGGTCCTCAAATCGATCCGTCATCGCTTCCCCCGGCTGCGTCACCTCTTCGCCGACGCCGCCTACGCGGGACCGAAACTCGAGGGCGCCCTTGAGGTCATCGGCCGCTGGAAGCTCGAGATCATCAAGCGCTCAGACACCGCCCAGGGCTTCGAGCTCCTGCCCAGACGATGGGTCGTCGAGAGGACCTTCGCCTGGCTCAACCGATGCCGTCGACTGGCCAAGGATTGGGAGAAATCAATCGCCTCCGCACAGGCATGGATTCTTGTCGCCAACATCCGACTCCTCACAAGGCGGCTCGCAAGGTACTGTTATCAAACATAGAGTTTCGAGTCGGACTCTAAGCGAAGTGTGGCGGCGTTACTGCCAACTTGCGGATGATGACTTGGCCAACGAAGTGGCGGAAGACAAGCACTATCAAAGCGCGCAGGCAGCCGGGCGAATGTCGGAAATTCGCATCGCGGGACCCGGCCGTGACGCCAACCCGACGGTGGTGGCGGCTGCCAAGCCCGGTCCATCTGCAACGCCCATGACACTCGACGGCCGCAAAGCAGCGAAGTGGACGCCGGGAAATTACGCCAAAGGCGATTCCGAGAACGCCGACTAACCGCTCTAAGACTAACCGTTCTAATTGGTCAATTGCCGGTCCCGTTCAGGCTTTCCTACCCTCATCCCGCGATCTCCACGATCTACTTGGTCGCCTTGGCCTTCGCGGGCGGGTGCCCTTTGAGCTTCATCTTTTCCAGGGCCTCGCGAAATTTCTCGCACGGGTCTTGGAAATCGACCGCCGGCGTAAACCAGACGAAATCGAATGGCAGCGCCGTTGTGCCGTAGACCGCAGCATAATCGGCGGCCTGGTTTCGTCCCGGTCGAACCTCCATGAAGGCGATGCTGATCATCGAATCAGGTGCGCCCATGGCGCGCACGAAGCGCGGCACGCCACGATCGCTTCGGGTGTGGCCGGCACCCGCGATCAGAACCGCGCGGCCGTGACGGCGTGCGGCCACGATGAGTGCCCAGGCCATCGTTGCGTCGCGGCTGCGTTGGATTGCAATCATCCCAGGCACAATCGCATCGGAGGCATGGCCACAATGCGATGCCATGATTAGTTTACGCATTGCCACGCGCGCGGTTGGCGTCGGCGGGTTGGCTGTCAGGTGCCGGCGCACGCCTTCGTCTCGGATCGCCTCGTAGCCGTCGCGGCCAATTTTTCGGATCTCGTCTCTCGTTAAATTGCCGGCTGCGATCGTCAGCCGACCGGCGACCGCGGCCGCGAAAATCGGTTCATAGATCTGCCATTTCGGCCAGCCCGTTCGATCCCAATCGAGGATCGCACGCAGGCCGCTGACGTCATTGATCAGGCGCCGGCGATGGCCGCGCAGGGCCGGCAGCTGGGTCGGGTTGATCATTTCCATGATGACCGCCGGGCGCACATCCTGAGCGGCCGTCAGAGCCAAAATACCGGCTTGCAAACGGTGGTGATCGGCGTTGTCGTGTTTCTCGCCGAGCAGGACCAGCTTCGCCCGCGCGGTGCGGCGGATTAACTCATCTTGATCGATGACGCGATTGGCGCCCACGTCGAGGATCGTTCCAACCAGCCGATGATCTCGTCCGGCGCCGCTGATCCAACTTTTGTTCTCAACCGTCGCCAGAGTTTCGGACCAGCTCGGCGGAGCCGCGGCCATAACGCAAAGCCCGAGCGCCAGCACGATGAAGGGATGGGGACGAGCGGCCACTCGCTATGCGTAGTAGAAGATCAACACGACCGCCAGCAGGATTGCCACCCACAGCACCATCCCGCCGGTCGACCAATTCCGTGCCAGGGCGCCGTCGGGTCCATGATGGCGAAACACTTCGGCGATGATGTCATCGATTTGGGCCCGCGTTGACGTTCGCACGTCGCGGCCAAGGTCGGAGATCGCGTTGGCGATGGTGCGATACGTCCCTACACCAAGCCGCCGATAGAGCCACTCGACGTCAATATTGATCGAGACCAATTCCGGTGGGTAGCGGCCGCTAAGCATCAACCACGCGAACGCCAGTGCCGAGAAGAACAACAACTGGAGCTGGGCGACGACGTGGCTGTAGGTGAACGGCTCGTAGGTCACCGGGAACGGCAGCAGGCTGTAGAGCACCCAGGGATAGCTGCCGTTGAAGATACAAATCGCAGCCGCGATGGCCATTGCCAGTAGCATGTTCCACGGCGGCTCTTTGGTACGGATCCCTGAATCGTGTGCGAAAAAGGCGAAGTAGGGGATCTTGATTCCGGCATGGTGGAACACCCCGGCGGACGCGAACAGCAGCACGAACCAAATGAAATCATAGCCCTCGGCCAGCGCGGCGGTCATCACCATCGATTTCGAGACGAACCCGCTGAACAGCGGAAACGCCGAGATCGAGGCTGCCCCGACGATACAGAAGCCAGCGGTGATCGGCATCGTCTTGTAGAGCCCGCCCAGATCGCTGCCGTTGATGCGCCCGGTCATATGCAGGACCGCGCCCATCGACATGAAGAGCAGCCCCTTGAAGATCACGTCGTTGAAGGCATGCGATACCGCGCCGTTGATGGCCAGCGCCGTGCCGATACCAATGCCGCACACCATGAAGCCGATCTGATTGATCATGCTGTAACACAGCACGCGTCGGAGATCGTTTTCGATCACCGCATAGAAGATCGGAAAAGCGGTCATCAAGGCGCCGATATAGACCAGCAACTCGGTGCCGGGAAAGCCGCGCGCCAGCGCATAGACCGCAACCTTGGTCGTGAACGCGCTAAGGAACACGGTCCCGGTCGGCGTTGCCGCCGGATAGGCATCGGTCAACCAATTGTGAAACAGCGGGAAGGCGCACTTGATGCCAAACGCCACGAAGATCAGCACGCTCGCCGTCGAGGCCAGGCCGATCTTGTCGAAGGCGAGAGATCCGGTGTCGCCAAAATGAAGCGCTGCCCCGGCCAGCAGTAAAACGCCGGACCCGACCTGGATAATCAGATAGCGCGTTCCCGAACCCAGGCTGGCCTCGTCGCGCCGCGCCCACACCAGGTAGACCGAGGTGAGCGCCAACAGCTCCCAGAAGATGAACAACGTGATGAGGTCGCCCGCGAATACCGCGCCGAGCGCGCTACCGGCGTAAGCGAGTCCAGCGACGTGCTGGCCGGTATCGCGAACCTGCAAGGCGAACACCGCGCCGATAAAGGCCGCGAGGTGGAACAGATACCCGAACAACAGGCTCAGCGTGTCGGCCCGTACCATCAGCAAGCCATAGTCGAATAATTCGTAGTGACCGAACGTTCCGGCCTTGAGAAACGCGATGTTGAGGCCGCTGACGACCGGCGTCAGCAGGAGCGCAGCACGTTGTGGCCAGCCGCGCAGGAGCGCGACCAAGGCGGCGCCGGCGAAAAAGACAAATGCCGGCGCGATGCCCCAGGGCATACCGAGCAGGTGGGCGAGCGACTCAGCCATCGGTCTCAGCCATCGATGCGAGGTTCACCTCGACCGTCGTCTTCTTCTCTGTCGGGATCACCGTCGGGGCTATCGGTCTCGTCGTAGTAGTCCTGGCCGCGCATCAACACCTTGCGCATCTCCTTGGCCATTAGCACCAGCAGCACGCAGGCGACGAACCCATAAATCGCATAGAAGCCCCAAAACCCCTCCAGCGCGCGTTCGGCGTGGCGGTGAAACGCGAAGTCGGCGACGAATAACGCTGCGCACACGCCGTAAAAAATTCGCAGCGTGCGTTTGACGTTGCCGGGCTTGTCGAAGAAATGCTGTTTGTCCATATCGCTAACCTCCGCCGAGGACGCGCACGAGTTGGTAGAGCGGTTGCGGCCACAGGAACAGCACCACGCACCCGGCCGCCGTCACGAGCAGCGGAATCACGCAGGCCAGCGGTGCTTCATGGATACCGAGCGGCGTCGCGCCCACACTGCCGGCCGCGACGCCGGCCGGGTGACGAAAGAAAGCGCGCACCACGACCGGCAGCAGGTAGCCCGCACTGAGCAGCGAGCCCACCAGCAGGGCGATAAGCAGAACATAGTCGCCGGCCTGATAGGTGCCGAGCAGGAGGTACCACTTGCTCCACAGGCCCGCCATCGGTGGCAGGCCAATGATACTCAGGCTGCCGATCAGAAACGCCGCCATCGTGAACGGCATGGTCCGGCCGATGCCGTCGAGTTGGCTGATTTCGGTTTTGTGCGCCGCGATGATGATGGCACCGGCGCAGAAAAACAGCGTGATCTTGCCAAACGCATGCGTCGCGATATGCATGGCGCCACCGGTAATGCCGGCGCTGGTCGCCAACATGGCGCCCAGCACGATGTAGGAGAGTTGGCTGATCGTCGAATAGGCGAGGCGGCGTTTGAGGTTGTCCTGGCGCAGCGCAATCAGCGACGCCAGCACCAGCGTTATTGCCGCCGCATACATCATCAGCCGGCTCGATCCCAACTCGTGGAGCACGTCGATGCCGAACACATAGATCGTCACTTTTAATACCGTGAACACGCCGGCTTTCACCACCGCGACCGCGTGCAGCAGAGCGCTGACCGGGGTCGGGGCGACCATGGCGGCAGGCAGCCAGCGGTGAAACGGCATCACGGCGGCCTTGCCGATCCCGAATACGTAGAGCGCAAGCAGGACGCCAATTGTCGCGTCGGAGGCGTGGTTGCGCAGGATGCCGCCGGGAGCGAAATTGAGCGTCCCCGCCAGCGTCCAGGTCCAGATAATGGCGAGGAGCTGAAGCGCGATCGATGTGCCCAGCAAAATCCCCAGATAGGTACGGCCGGCGCGGCGCGCCTCGTCGGTTCCGGTATGGGTAACCAGCGGGAAGGTCGATAGCGTCAGCAGTTCATAGAAGATGAACAGGGTGAACAGATTGGCGGCAAAGGCGATCCCCATGGCACTGCCGATTGCAATCGCAAAGCAGGCGTAGAAGCGGGTTTGGTTGTCCTCCTTATGCGCGCGCATGTAGCCGAACGCGTAGAACGCGGTCGGGATCCACAGGAAGCTGGCGATCAGGCCGAACAGCATCCCCAGCGGTTCGACATCGAAGGCGAGGTCGACTCCGGGCAGCACCGTGAACCAGATCGCTTGCTGGCGAACACCGTCCTGCAGCGGCGCCAACAGGCTGACCACCAGCAGGAACAGGATCACCGCTGTCACCACGGTGACGGTTTCGCGCAAGTTGGGCCAGCGCCCGGTGAGCCCGATTACAATCGCGCCCACTAGCGGCACGAGCATGGTCAGCGTAAGGGTCCAAAAGGCGCTCATGTCCAGGCGCTCATGTCCCGGTGCTTCATGGTCGAGGCGCTCATGGTCCGCCCCCCAACAGCGCCGCCGCGGCGTTGGCGGCGACGCCCACCGAAAGGTCGGTACTGAGGCCGAAATAGATACAGGCGCCGGCCAGCACCCACATCGGAACGAGTAGTTGCAGCGGTGCCTCGCCGGTGTCGGCGGGCTCGACCAGCGCCGGTCGCATGTAAACGATTTCGACCACCCGCCACACATAAATAACCGCCAGCAGCGAGCTCAACAGCACCAGCGCGGCGATCGGCCACCAGCCGATATCGAGCGCCGCACGCACGAGATAGAGCTTGCTGATAAAGCCGACCGTTCCGGGCACCCCGATCAAACTCAACCCGGCCACGACCAATGCGGCAAACGTCAGCGGCATGCGTCGCCCCAGCCCCTGCAGGGTGTCGATGTGGACCGACCCATAGCGCAGAAATACCGCGCCCAGGCACATGAACATCGCCCCCTTCATCAGGGCGTGGTTGAACAGGTGGACGATCCCGCCGGTGAGTCCCAGGGTGGTTGCGAAGCTGATACCCAGCATCATGTAGCCGACCTGCGCGACGCTTGAGTAAGCGAACATGCGCTTGATGTCGTCCTGGAATATCGCCGCGATCGAGGCCACGAACATGGCGATGACGGCCAGCGGCATCAGCACCAGGCCGACTTGCATTTCCTCGAACGCAAACGGCGCCCCGAATACCGTAAAGGCGAAACGCAGGAACATGTAAACCGCGACCTTGGTCGCGGTTGCCGCCAGCAAGACGGTTACCGCCGAGGGCGCATAGGTGTAGGCGTTGGGCAGCCACAGGTGCAGCGGGAACATCGCCAGCTTGAGGCCGATGCCGACCGTGAGGAAGGCGAACGCGGCCTGCACGGTTCCGGATTCGGACTGCGATGCGATGCGATCGGCGAGATCGAGCATGTTGAGCGTGCCCGTCACCATATAGAGGAAGCCGATTCCGATCAGGATGAAGGTCGCGCCGATTGTGCCCATCACCAGATACTGGTAGGCCGCCGTCAACGCCCGGCGGTCGCGTCCCATGCTGATCAATGCGTAGGACGATAGCGACGAGATCTCCAGGAATACGAAAACATTAAAGGCATCGCCGGTGATGGTGATGCCGAGCAGGCCGGTGATGGTGAGCAGCATCATCGCGTAGAACAACGCGTGTTTCTCGCGCGGCACCTCGGCCTCGACGCTAACGCGCGCGTAGGGGAGCACCACCGCCGCGATCCCGGCCACGATCAGCAGCACAAAAACGTTGACCGCATCGACCCGATACTCGATGCCCCACGGGACCGCCCAGCCGCCGAGTTCGTAGGAGATCGGGCCGCCGGCGCCGACTTGGACCAACAATGCGACGGCGATCGCCAGCACGGTCCAGCACACCAGCGTGGCAAACCCCCAGACCAGCACCGGGCGCTGCAGCAAGACGCATAGCGGTGCCGCCATCAACGGTACCACCACTTGCAGCGCGGGCAGGTTGGCGCTGATCACGAAGCCGGATCCTGCTGTTGGTCCAAGTCGAGGATTTCGTCCTCTTCGATGGTGCCGTAGGCCTCGTGGATCCGCACGACCAGGGCCAAACCCAGTGCCGTGGTCGCGACGCCGACCACGATCGCGGTAAGAATGAGCACGTGGGGCAGGGGGTTCGAATAGATCTCGATCCCCGGCGCCGCGATCGGTGCGGTGCCGCCGCTTACCTTGCCGATGCTGATGTAGATGAGGAAAACCGCCGCCTGAAAAATGCTCAACCCGACGATCTTCTTGATCAAATTGCCACGCGCGATAACCGTGTACAGACCCGCCATCAGCAGGATGACGGCGACGATGTAGTTAAAGCTTCCGAACAACACCTCGAGCGTCATTGGCGCCGCCCCGCGAAAGCGACAAATACCGCCACCAACACCGAGGCGACGGTAAGCCCAACCCCGAGTTCAATGATGAGAATGCCATAATGCTGGCCGGTCGCCGGGGTCGGACCTAGCACTGAATAGTCCAGGTAGTTGGCCCCGAGCAACATGTTGGCTACACCGACGCCGGCATAGATCAGCACGCCGAGCGCGATGCCGGCCCGCACCGCGGCGGCTGGCAATACCCGACGCAGCGCCGCGAGGCCGAACACCAGGCCATAGAGTATGAAGCCGGCGGCGAAGATCACGCCCGCCTGAAACCCGCCGCCGGGGCCGAAATCGCCGTGAAACTGCACATAGAGTCCGTACAGCAGGATGAACGGGATCAGCAGCTTGGCCACCACGCGCAGGATCGAATAGTCAATCATCGCTGCGGTTCTCAGATCGGTCTTCTGTGGCGCGGCGACGGCCGCCCAGCAACAGGAGCACCGCGATGCCGGCGGTGAAAATAACCGTGACCTCGCCCAACGTGTCGTAGCCGCGATAGCTCGCGAGCACCGCCGTGACGATGTTGGGAACCTTGGTTTCCACCGGTCCCTGTTCGATGTAACGCGGCGCGACGTGGTGATGGACCGGCGCGGCCGGATCTCCAAAATTCGGCGAATCCCAGATCCCGTAGATGACGGCGGCACCCATCACCGAGACGACGACGATCGGCAGAATCTGACGGCGCTGGGGTATTTTCTCGCGGCGCGTGGTCAGCGCCAGGCTTCCCAGCGCCAGCACCGTTGATACCCCGGCTCCGACCGCGGCTTCGGTAAACGCGACATCGACGGCATCGAGGATCAGAAAGATCGCTGCCATCAGCAGGCTGAAAATACCGGCCAGCATGACCACCGCGATCAGGCTGCGCAGGCGGATGATCGCTGCGGCAATCACCACCAGAAACAGCAGCAACGCGATATCGGTTACCGCGACGATGACTGGGACTCCCTATCGGCGGATCGCCGCCGCCACGGCATCAGTCCATCGTGCCGCGCCGCGCGGGCCAAAGCGTGGGTCGCGGTCGGGCTGGTAAACAGGATGAACACAAGGATGAAGATCAACTTGACCGTCAGCAGCGTGAAGCCCGCTTGCACCATCACGCCGACCAGGATCAAGCCGGCGCCGGCGGTGTCGGTGATCCCGGCGGCATGAAATCGGGTGTACAGATCCGGCAACCGAACCAGCCCGATGCCGCCGCTGACCATAAAAAAACAGCCCGCCGCGATCAGCACCCAGCTAATGAGGTCGGCGATCACGCTCATGATTTGTCGCGCGCGACATCGCGGGTCGCGAGGTCTCCGGTGGCAAAGAATTTAAGGAACGTGACGGTCCCAACCAGGTTGAGCAACGCGTACAACAGTGCCAGGTCAAGAAATTCGGGCCGCCCGGTCAAGAACTGAATCACGACGATCAGCAGCGTCGTTTTCGTGGTGAACGAGTTGACGGCCAGCACGCGGTCGAACACCGAGGGGCCCTTGAGGGCCCGGAACAACGCCAGCACCATGGTGGCTAATATCGCGCACGTTGCCAGGGTAAACATCAGGCGTCTGCCGCGATGGGGTTGGCGCTCACGTCCCTTGCGCCATTCGCGTTACCCGCGCGTCCATCTCGCCGGTCTTGAGGTCGTCCATCAATTCTTGGGTCAGGGCGTGGACCTCGACGCTGTCGCTGCCGAGCTCGACCGAGACGGTTCCCGGCGTGAGCGTGATTGAGTTGGCATAGATGACGTGGCCGACCGCGCCCGGCTGGGTGCTCGGCAGGCGCTCGATGCGGGGGTCGATCGGCAATGCCGGATTAAGGATCAGGCGGGTGACGTCGAGCGCGCTTTTGAGAATTTGCCAGGCCAACCAAAACATGTAGGTCACACCGTTCAAGCCCAGGTGAATGGGGTGGCCTTCTTGATCGGCGACATCCATGCGTCGAGCGAGCCAGCCGACAACGACGCACGAAAATACACCGAAGCCGACCACCAACGGCTCGTAGTGGCCGGACAGCACAAGCCAGAACACAAACAGGGAAAGGGACAGACTGACCAGACGCACCGCGTTCGCTCCCGTGGGGCCGGCACCGCGGGAGTCGCGGCGCCGTGGTGGGGCGCCCTATTTAGCCGAATTCGGCGCCGTTGACCAAAAAATGTACCCAGATGCTGGCCGCGTAACCGAGTGCGATCGCCCACGACCATTTGAGGTGCGCAACGAAGGTGTAAACGCCGCGCGCTTGCCCCATCACCGCAACCCCCGCCGCCGAGCCGATCGACAGCAGCGACCCGCCGACGCCGGCGGTCAGCGTCACCAGCAGCCATTGGCCGTGGTCCATCTCGGGCAGCACCGAAAGCACCGCGAACATGATCGGGATGTTGTCGGTCACCGCCGAGAGGATACCGACCAGGATGTTGGCCGTGGTCGGCCCGAGGTCGCCATACATCGCCTCCGATCCCAGCGTGAGGTAGCCGAACGCGCCGAGTCCGCCGACGCACAAAATGATGCCGTAGAAGAACATCAGTGTGTCCCACTCGGCGCGTTCCAATGCTTTGAACACGTTGAACGGCTCGGTTGCGGCCGCGGCCCCGCTGCCGCCGGCCGCGCCCGCGCTATCGGAAACACCTTCGATTTCGAGTGCGCCCTCGCCGAGATGGTCCTCGGCTGGCGGTGCAAACCCGTGGCGGCGCTTAAGCTGATACCCGTACAACTTGAGAATACCCAAGCCGGTCATCATGCCCAGCACTGGCGGCAAGTGCAGAAAATTGTGCGCACTGACGGCCAGCGCAATCGTCATGATGAACAACCCGACCACGACCAGAGCGCCATCCTGTAGTTCTGCATGCTCATCCAGGGTGGCCGGTTTATCGGTCGACACGGTGAATGACATGATCAGCGCCGGCACCAGCCAATTGACCAGCGACGGTGTGAACAGCACGAAAAATTCCTCGAACTGGATGATGCCCTTTTGCCAGACCATCAGTGTGGTGATATCGCCAAACGGGCTGAACGCGCCACCGGCATTGGCGGCGACCACGACGTTGATGCAGGCGACCACCGCGAAGCGGCGATTGGTGCCGCCGATGGCCATGATCACCGTTGCGAGCAACAGTGCGGTGGTGAGGTTGTCGGCGATCGGTGACAGCACAAAAGCGATCGCACCGGTCACCCAGAACAGGCCGCGATACGACAGGCCGCGGGTGACAAGCCAAGCCCGCAGCACGTCGAACACGCCGCGTTCGTCCATGGTGTTGATGTAGGTCATCGCTGCGAGCAGGAAGAGAAACAGCTCGGCGAATTCGAGCAGATTGTGACGCACCGCGGTTTCCGCGCCATGCGTGTCACCGGCGCCAGCATAGGCGATGGCGACGAACGCCCAGATGATGCCGGCGGCAAACATCACCGGTTTCGATTTGCGCAGATGCAGCGCCTCTTCGCCGATCACCAGCGCATAGGCCGCCACGAACAGGACGATCGAAACGTATCCCGCCCAATGGGTGGTGAAGTCGGCCGGTGCACCGGCGTCTGTCGCGGCTTGCGCTGCGCCCCAGGCGAGTGCAGCCAGTCCGACCAGAATCACTATGAATCGTTGGTTTTTCATGCCCATCACCGCGTTAATAGGCATTGAACGAAGCCGCTCCACGGCAGTTTTTGCTTCAGACATTGAGCCTTCCTCCTAATGTGCAGCGCTTGTTTCCGGGTGTTGGAGTGCCGGATTTGTGTCGGATCCCGGGTGCCGGTTCCGCAATCTAAGAGCCTACCTGTTTTCTGGTTTCCCACGGTTAGCATCGACCCCACTGATGGCCAGCCCCGGATTGTCCGGTGGAGCGCCGTTCAGGCCAGGGAGATCGATGATGAAAACCACCGACACGACATACGTATCGCCTCTTCGAGGGCGGATGATGGAACAGATGGGCATAGCCGGTCTGGCCGATAGCACACAGGCCATGTATCTGCGCGAGATCGAGACCCTCAACAAACATTACAACAAGCCGCCGGACCGGCTTGACGCCGAGGAGGTCCGCAGCTGGCTGCTGGCGAGGATCGAGCGCGGTCTCGACCCGAACACGACCAATGTAAGCCTCGGTGCGCTCAGGTTCCTGTATCGCGACACACTGCGCCGTCCCGAGATGGTCGACGGGCTCCGTTACCGCAAGAGGCCCCGCAAACTGCCCCGGTCAATGGCGGAGAAGGAGGTCGAGCGCTTGATCCTCGCCATCTCCGACCTCCGTTATCGGGCCGCGACGGTTCTTGCCTATGGCGCCGGTCTCCGCATCTCGGAAACTGTTGAGGTGCAACTCATCGACATCAAGTCGGACAAACGGCTTCTGCACATCCGTTCCGGCAAGGGCGGCGCCGAGCGCATGGCGCCGCTTCCCGACGGGCTCGTCGAATACCTGCGGCGTTACTGCAAGAACCTCTTTCCACGACCGGTCACGTGGCTGTTCTACGGTGAGTCGCCGGAGGTGCCTCTCAAGATCGATACCCTGCGTGTTGCCTTTAAGAAGGCCTGCCGCAAGGCCGGCGTCGACGGCTGCCATACCTTCCATAGCTTGAGGCATTCGGCCGCCACCCACTGGCATGAGCGTGGCGGCAACATCGATGTCATCCAGGATGTCCTGGGTCACCGGAATGCCGACACGACGCGCGGCTACGCCCGCGCCACCGGCAAGATGTTCGAGACCCTCGACCATCCGCTCTCGGGCTTCGACCTGATCGACGCCTGAGGCGCCGTGAAGCGCAAAGACGCCGGCGTGGCTGATATTTTCCGCCGCGCCGGCGCAGATTACCGGCGGCGCCTGGCCGGCCAGCTTGACGCCGGACGCCTCAAGGTCATGGCCGCGATCGAGTCCTGCCGGACGTCCGTACTCGGTGGCCACATGTATCAATGCGACGGCTGCAGGCGCGAGCATCCGCTCTACAACTCGTGCCGCAACCGCCACTGCCCGTCCTGCCAGGGGCTTGCCGCAAGGCAATGGCTGGAGGCGCGCGCCGCCGATATCCTGCCGGTGCCGTACTTCCACGTTGTATTTTCGTTGCCCAAAGAAGTCAGCGGGATCGCCTTTTGCAACCGCAAGGTCGTGTTCAACATCCTGTTTCGCACCGCCGCCGAGACCCTGCGCACCATCGCCGAGGACGACCGTCACGGTGGACTGCGTATCGGCGGCACCGCGGTCCTCCACACTTGGGACCAGAAGCTCGGCTTCCATCCGCATCTGCATATCGTCGTGCCTAACGCCGGCTTCGATGTCGCAACCGGCCAATGGAAGACCGGAAGCGGCACCTTCCTGGCCCCGGTCAAGGTCCTCGCCAGCCTGTTCCGGCGCCGCTTCCTTGAGGAGCTCACCCGCGCCCATGCACGCGGGAAAATCGAATTTCATGGCGGCATCGCCCATCTCGCCAATCCCGGAGAGTTCCACGCCACCCTCGTGGCCGCCCGCGGCAAGAACTGGATCGTCTACGCCAAACGACCCTTTCGCGATGCCGAACAGGTCTTCCGCTATCTCTCCCGATACACGCACAGAATTGCCATCGGCGACAGCCGCATCATCGCCTGCGATGGACAGAACGTCTCCTTCCGTTGCCGCAAGCCGACCAGTCCGGGGCAAAGGAAACCCCGCTACGGCACGGCCACCATCACCGCCGACGAGTTCATCCGCCGGTTCCTGTTGCATGTCCTGCCAAACGGACTGCATCGCATCCGCCACTTCGGAATCCTTGCCAATGGAAGCCGTGCCAAGACCCTCGAAGTCGCGCGCGAGGCGCTGGGTGTAAACGGCCTCCAGGCGCATACAGCCGTAACCCATGACGGCGAGGAGGACGACCACCGCAATAGCGGCCTGGAGACCGGGATCGCGCCCGTTCCCTGCCCGCACTGTGGCGGCGAATTGCGGAAAATCCGGGAAATCTCCCGCCGGTACGATCCGTTCTCTTCACGAGACCCTCCCCCCGCTCAACCGGCGCAGGACGCGAAACCATGAAACATCGGATCCCATCCGGATCGGCAAACGTCGTCATCGCGTCGGCGAACCGGTCGGCGTGCGCTCAATTACGAACACAAGGCAATCGCCAACGAAAAGTGTCTCTACCGTCGGCAATCAGCTGTCGAAAAAATATAAATGCTGGTCGGAAGCCTCGTCTCACGCGTCCCAACGATAGTGACCACCCGCCCCGGCGCAGGCATCAACGCACTTTCCACATAGGCTGACACCTACACTCGCGGCCCACGGCCTCGTTCAAACAGCTTAGGCAGATTCTGCCGAATCTGCCTAAGCCTTAAGACTTTCTAGCATCTCTCGCGTGTTTGTGAACAATTCTGGAAAATGTTAATATTCGGCGTCCCTAGGGAGGACGCCGTGGCCATGCAAGATGAAAATCACGGGCCGAGTGAAGTAGAACAGGATGCCGAGGTAGTTAGCGGGACTGTCAAGTGGTTCAATAAGCTAAAGGGTTTCGGGTTCATTGCATTGCCCAATGACACCGGCGATGTATTTGTTCATCATTCGACTTTGAAGGCTGCCGGATACGACGCCATAGACGAAGGCACGACGGTCGTCTGTGAAGCGGTTCGAGGTCCGAAGGGTTTGCAGGCACTTCGCATCGTCGAAATCGACACGAGCACCGCGGTTCCCGACGACAACCCGTCGCCGCCGCTGCGCAATTCGGATCATTCGCAGATTGTCGCCGAAGGCCCGTTTATGGGCGCCACCGTCAAATGGTTCAATGCCGACAAAGGCTATGGTTTCGTCCAGTGCGGCGACGATGATCGCGATATCTTCGTCCACATTAAAACCCTGCGCCGGGTCGGAATCGAAGTCCTGCGCCCCGGCCAGGAGGTGCGCATCCGGGTCGGCCAAGGCCCCAAGGGCCCGCAGGTCGCGGAGATCGACTCGGAGTAGAGGCGGCGGGCTCTGATCCAACCGGCGCGGGCCGGCGATAATTGACAGCCCTGTTGGTCAGGCGTCCTTGCCCAACCAGACCTGTTTACCCAATCAGACCTGTTTACCGGACCAGACCTGTTTACCGGATAAGTAATTCCGGCTAAGGAACGTTCATGTCCGTCGCGCGCCGATCCCTGCCGCATGTTCGCTTGGCGCTGCTGGCCGTTCTGGCACTGCTGTACGCCGGCGCGGTGCCGGTCTTCGCGTCGCCGCAAACCCCGCTTGTGATCGAGAGCGGACAGGGATCTCATACGTTTCAGGTGGAACTCGCGACGACCGAGAAGGAGCGCCAGGTTGGTTTGATGTTTCGCTGCAAGCTCGCCCGCGACGCCGGCATGCTGTTCGATTATCTCAAACCGCAACCCGTCGCCATGTGGATGAAGAACACCTACATCCCCCTCGACGTGTTGTTCATCGCTGCCGATGGGCGGGTCGCGAACATTGCCAAACGCACCGTACCGCATTCGCTGGCATCGATTGCGTCGGCCGGGCGCGTGCGCGCCGTGCTCGAGGTCAGCGCCGGCACCACCGACCGCCTCGGCATCAAACCGGGCGACCTCGTACGCCATCGCGTATTCGGTAATCTCGCCCAGTAATCGTTCAGAGAAGCCGTAATCGCCAATGGATACTTCGCAAACTAGAAAAGACATCGCGTCAGAGTCACCTCTTCCTTGATGGGAGAGGTCGGCGCGAAGCGCCGGGTGAGGGTGATGGACGCAAACCCCAAATCTAAACTTGGTCATCCAGAGCGAGGCGCTCGCAGCGAAGACATACCCGCGGGCTATGTTCTGGTCGAGCCCAACTCACCGTTTAGGGAAGCGTTCGGACCCGTCTATGAACGCGTCGACGGCGAGACTTTTGTGCGCGCGTTTCGGGTCGCTGCGCACCACAAAAATATCAACAGCGTCGCCCATGGCGGCACCCTTGCGAGCTTTGCCGACATGCTGCTGGCCCGTGCGCTGCGCTGGGAGCTCGACCGCCGCGGCGTCACCGTTCGATTGGTGACGGACTATCTGGGTCCGGCCAAGCTTGGCGACTGGGTTGAAGGCCGATCCTGGATTACCGGCAGCGGCAACACCGTTGCCTTCGTTGCCGGGCAAGCACATGTGGGCGCCCGGCCGGTGTTTTCCGCAACGGCGATCTTTCGCATGAAGCGACGACGCTGAGGCGTCGCCACGCATCGCCCGACTCCTGACTAAAGGGCCAATGAACGGTCTGGGTGCCTTGACTTGTCGCCACCAGGGCCTTGGTGTATTCCCATCGTTGACGACCAGTGCGGGGCGTAGCGCAGCCTGGTAGCGCAGCTGCTTTGGGAGCAGCAGGTCGCTGGTTCAAATCCAGTCGCCCCGACCAGGTCTGTCAGACGACGAATCGCATATGAGCAACTCTAGCGAGCGCGATGGATGCGTTCGATGTACACTCCCGCACCGAACCTTTCGGCCCCACCCAGCGGTGACGATGATGGAAGCGCGTATCTTTCAACCAACCAAGACGGCGATGCAATCGCGCACGCCAACACCGGCGTGCTGGAATTCGCACCCGAAACCGCCCGCGGCGCATTCGCTGATTACCGACCTCATCGGCGCCTGAACTCGGCATTGAGCCGATTCTCGAACAAAGAAGCCGCCGCTGCCTTTGCCGAAAAGCACGGCCTGCCGTATCGCATCGATGAGCCAACGCGATATCACAAACGACGGCTGCAGGCCGAGCAACTACCGCTACGACAAAGTTCGTAGCGGGCTGTTATTTAATTAGCCATTCAAATGCTAGCCGTCACTGGCAGTGTAGCTTGAATCGCAAAGCGGCAATTGAGCAAAAGGAGGCGCGACGCCGCCGATGACCGTCCTGAAACGATCGGTGCCGTACTGCCACGTTGTAATTCGTTGCCCTGACAGGAAGTCACGCTGGGATCGGCTGTGTGTTGCAATCGCAAGGTCGTGTGCAACATCCGTACTCCACCGCGCGCCAAAGACCCAAGTTCGCATTACCATCAACTTGTCCGAGTCCGACCGTCACGGTGGACCTCTCATCGAACGTATCGGCGGCAACCGCGGACTTAGCAGTCCCTTTTGGGAGATATGTTAAGATCTCGGTTATGCGCCCGTAGCTCAGTGGATTAGAGCAGTCGGACTTCTAATCCGCCGGCTTCGCATGTTCGCAACCGGGCGGCCAACGATTACAAAGACTTAGAAGTGATTTTTTACGGAAGCGAATCCACCTGTAGAATACGCAAATTCCAAATTTTTCGAAGGATCCTCGCCACTGTTCCGGCGAAGCCGCAGCACCTTGAGCAAAAACTCACCCGGCGTACCTGAGCGTTGATCGCGAAGTCGGCGACACAGAAATAGAGCGAATCATGGCGGCTGAACGAGTCTCGATCCAACCGTCGAGGATCGTTCCACGCCGAGAACCCTCTTAGAGCCGCCCGCGGCAAGAACAGTGAGATCGTGATTCTATCGGCCTAAACGACCCTTTCGATGCCGAACACGATGGTCTGGACGCTATCTCCCGTTGCGAACATACACGCGCAGAATATGCTCGTTATCCAAGCGATTTGACAGCCGCATCAGTGGGGCCTGCGTTGGACAGAACGTGCCTCCTTCCGTTGCCGCAGGTCGCCGTACCACCGATCCGCGGGCAAAGTGCTGAACGCCCTCTATCTGGCAAGGCGGTACCGTGGCACCGCCGAACGACTTTCATCCGCCGGTTCCCGTTGCATTTGTACCAGTGGCGCGATGACGGAACCCTGCATTGATGAACGCATCCGCCCGAGAACTGGAGGGCAAAGAACCGTGTCCTCAGCCGGGATCATCGATAGCCAGAGTGCCAAAACCACTCGAAAGTGGTCGTCCGCGCGAGTTTGCGCTGGCAAGAAGGTCAAGGGCCGCCAGCGCGCATTATCAGCCGAACCCATGGCTTTACGGTCGAGTAGTTGTTCGACCACGCGGCATTCAGATCGTGACGGAGCTGTTCCCACCCGGGATCGCGCCGCGTTACCCGTTTCTGCGCCGCATCTGCTGGCGGTGAATATGCAGGGCCAAATCCGGGAGGCGCTGAAGGGCAAAGGTGGCTGGACTATCGAAGTCATCCGGCGGTCTTCGACACCAAAGGCTTCAAGCTTTTGCCCGCCGATGGGCGCAGGTGGAGCGCACCTTTGAATGGCTCGGATCCCATGCCGGCGCCTGGCAAACGATTGGGAGTCATCGCTCGGCGAACCATGGTCACTCGTGCGCTCAATTACGAACCCTCACGCGGCGATTGGCAAGACACTGTTATGCCAACGACAAACTTCTGAATCAGACACTTCGAGGCAATCGCTGTCGATTCGCTATAAATGTCTGTTTTTGGCGGCAAATACCCTGGACTACACGCGTATCGAAGCGAAGCATATTGACCACCCGCCCCGGCGCAGGCATCAACCACTTTCGAGAAGTGCGAGAAGGCTGACAGGGGAACTCGCGGCCCTCGGTCCTCGTTCAAACAGCTTAGAGTCCGACTCGAAACTCTATGTTTGATAACAGTACCTTGCGAGCCGCCTTGTGAGGAGTCGGATGTTGGCGACAAGAATCCATGCCTGTGCGGAGGCGATTGATTTCTCCCAATCCTTGGCCAGTCGACGGCATCGGTTGAGCCAGGCGAAGGTCCTCTCGACGACCCATCGTCTGGGCAGGAGCTCGAAGCCCTGGGCGGTGTCTGAGCGCTTGATGATCTCGAGCTTCCAGCGGCCGATGTCCTCAAGGGCGCCCTCGAGTTTCGGTCCCGCGTAGGCGGCGTCGGCGAAGAGGTGACGCAGCCGGGGGAAGCGATGACGGATCGATTTGAGGACCTCGGGCGCGCCGTCGCGGTCCTGGATATCGGCTGCGTGCACGATCAGGCCGACCAGCAGGCCGAGTGTATCGGTGACGATGTGACGCTTGCGGCCCTTGATCTTCTTGCCCGCGTCATAGCCCCGAACACCACCGCTTTCCGTGGTTTTCACGCTCTGGCTGTCGATCACCCCGGCGCTCGGGCCGGCCTCGCGTCCTTCCAGCTCCCGGGCCGCCATGACCAGGTGATGGTTGATGCTCTCCAGCAGGCCGTTGGAGCGCCAGTCGTAGAAATAGCGCTGGACCGTGGAAGGCGGAGGGAAGTCGTTCGGCAACATCGCCCACTGGCAGCCCGTCGAGGCCATGTACATGACCGCATCCATGACATGGCGCAGGTCCGTCGTCCTCGGCCGGCCGATCTTCTTGCGCGGCGGCATGAGCGGCGCGATCAACGCCCACTCTCGATCCGTCAGGTCGCTTGCGTAGCGCCCGCCACGGCGCTCATAATTCGGGCGAGTGATTTCGGTCCACATGTTGTGCCTCCTCGTTTGCTTTGACACAACCGAGTAAGCCACAACCGACTGAAATCACTCAACTAGTTTCGGGTTGGCCTCTTAGGGATCTTGGGGAGAGCGAAGGCGGTAGGGCGCTAGCGGCGATAGCGGGGCTAGAACTTCAAACCGGAGATTGAACGCGCCGCGGGCAAGCTTTATCGCGATGGCCATTACGCCAATGCCGTCGAGGACGCGTGCAAAGCGTTGAACGGGTTTGTCAAGATCCGGAGCGGCCGCGATGAACTCGACGGTACCGACCTCATGCTGAAGGTTTTCGGCGGCAAGGAG
>CBDCYR010000013.1:0-164308 GCA_965224275.1 Alphaproteobacteria bacterium
TGTTAGGCCAAGCTCATCGCGCAATACCTACAGCAATGGCGTACCGGGTGCTGCATCAACGACGATTGTGCCAACGGTATAGTCGAGCGCCGAAGCCAACTCAAACCGACGGGTGTACAATACTGGACATTCGTCTGGTTTCTGGTTGCAGCTTTGCTGGGTTTCATCCGATGACACGCGGCAAATGCTGCATTGAATTGAGCGACCGAGCCGCAGATGATTTGCGAAGCACCGAAGTGGCGGGCTTCGCAATTTCATTGTCCGAAGTGTAGCGAACCCCGCGACCTTGAATGGTCTCAAATGATTGGAGCGACAGTCCACGGAAGCTGGGTTGAGATGTCCAGGTGCGTCGAGTGCGACTACAAGATGGTTTGGCGCGTTCGTCCTGGGGAAGATGGGTCTATCGGTGAGCTCATTTTTCCTCGACCCGCCTCGAGTTGCGCACGTTCACACGATGGACCCATTAGCGCACTGGGAAAGCGGGTTCTCGTTGTGGGCTGCTTTGTTCAAGTTTGGCGAGCGTGACACCCGGGATCAGATCCATTAGATCATGATCGATATGAACCAGCGACCCACGCTCTTGGCGATGGCTGAGGTATTTGCTGAACACACACGCTCTGGACGCTATGAACCCGAACCAAAATTGGTCGAAGAGGTAAGGGCGCGCGACGATCGCTATCTCGATCTCATCGAACATCTTAAATCAGAGATTCTCCAAGCGTTGAGCACCGGAAGTCTCGTCTGTGTTGGTTACGCCGAACCACGCAGACCCGAAGATCATCTGGTTGAAATTCCGGTTAATGCCTGGTCTTCGGAGATCGATTGGTTACGATCAGAAATCACTGATGCTGGAGCCAAATTCATCGCCGTGCGCGTCACACAAAACAAGGATGGAGAGATCTAGCGAAGGACGGTTCGGATGCCTGCAATTGGGCTACGTTGAGACGTTCTTGACGACCTGAACGACTTCCGCTCGCAGGGGTAAAGGCACATCTAAGCATCAGAAGTTTATTTGGTCCCCGTAAGCCGACCTTTCCATGAACGTTTCAGAGGTCGCGGCCGAGTTGGTGTGAAAACCTCGGAAGCTGTCTTCCGGGCGCAACAATTGAATCGAGCGTGACGACGGCACGACAGTCGATCCGCTAGTCGATATTGTCGTCGTGGCGAGCGAGATCCGATTGGACCGGAACCAGCGACTGATCGCTGAATAAGTAGGGATACCAATTGTCCGGCACCGAAATTCATATCGGTTGCGACATAGGCGGTACATTTACCGATATCGTGGCGCAGATGGGCGATGGTGCGCTGCATGTCCGCAAGATTGCCTCGACGCCGGACGACCCGGGTGAGGCGGTGGTGGCCGGTCTCGCCGAACTGCTCCGCGACGTCGGCGCCTCGCTTTCGGATGTGCGCGAAGTGGTGCACGGCACCACGGTCGGTTCCAACACGATCCACCAGAAATCCGGCGCGAAGACCGGGTTGATTACCACACAGGGCTTCCGCGACGTTCTCGAGATCGGGCGTATCCGCACGCCCACCATGTTTGATTTGACCTGGGAAAAACCCGAACCGTTGGTGCCGAGGCGCTTTCGACTGGAAGTCAGCGAGCGAATGGGCGCCGACGGAATCGCTGTGCGCGGGCTGCTCGAAGAAGAGGTGATCGAAGCGGGTCGGCAACTCACCGATGAGGGTATCTAGGCGGTGGCGATCTGCTACATCAATTCCTGCTTCAACGCGGATCATGAACGGCGCACCGTGGAAATACTCTAAGAGTCCGACTCGAAACTCTATGTTTGATAACAGTACCTTGCGAGCCGCCTTGTGAGGAGTCGGATGTTGGCGACAAGAATCCATGCCTGTGCGGAGCATCCGTGTTTCCAGTCAACCCCAAATCGGAGGCTGAAGCGGGTCTACCGGTGTTTCATCCAGCGGCGTTCACTGATTTCTCCACAGGCATGACAATCATCCGCCGATCGTTGCGGGAGCAGACGGCGCCCACTCGCGGTCCTCGCGCACAAGCACATTGGCGAGGATGATGAGCTTGCGCATGACGGCGACCACCGCAACCTTGTGCGGCTTGCCCTTTTCCGTCAGGTGCTGGTAGAGCCGGCTCAGGTCGGCGTTGTACATGCTCGCTGACATAGCGGCCATGAAGAGTGCGTTGCGGGGCACGGCGCGTCCGCCCTTGCAGTAACGGACCCCGACCCTCTTTCCACTGTCGTCGGGGAAGGGAGCGATACCCATGAGGGAGGCGGCTTGGCGACGCCCCAGGGTGCTGAGCTCCGGCATCTCGGCACAGAGGATGGCGGCGGTGACGGGGCCGACACCTGGTATCGAGCGCAGAATCCGGTCGCGCCGCGCATGCTCGGGGTCGTCGACGATGACGGCGCGGATCGCGGCCTCGAGTTGGCTGATCTCCCGATTGATATCGCCGACCAGCCGCTTGAATGCCTCGACGGTCTCCGGCGTGTCGTACTCCTTTTTGGAGTTGCCGAGGGCCGTCTTGGTCTTGACCAGCTGTGCTCGCGCCCGGGCGAGGTCGCCGAGGCGGAACTGGGCGCCGCTGCGCGGCGCCGTGACGTCCGGGTCCATCACCTGGCCGAGGCGCGCCAGCATGACCGCATCGATGGGGTCGGTCTTCGCCAGTTGGCCGAGGGCCTGGGCGAAGCGCCGGGCTTGCAGCGGGCTGACCACCGCGACCCGGAAGCCGGCGTCGTGGAGGCTCCGGTGCACATCCCGGTGATAGCGGCCCGTGGCCTCCACAACGACGAGCTCGACCTCCGCCTTGTGCAGCATCTTGCGAAGGCCCCGGCGGCCACCGGCGTCGTTCCTGAACTGTCGCGCCTCGCCCGAAGGGGCGATGCAGACGTCGAGGTTGGCCTTGCCGACATCAATGCCGGCGACTACCTTTTCCTGGTTCATGTCCCGTGACTCCTGTCCTTGCAACTCAATCCGGGTCTTGCACCCACGCATCCGTTCAGGACGCACGAGACGAACAAGGGAGGAGCCGACCAAGCTCCGCTGCGGATCCGTGTCCTTGGCGATAAGGCGGTCCGACTCCTCCCCGCAGGGAAAGCGGGCGCTTTCCCCGCACTGCCTTTCCATCTAGTGACGGAACCGCAGCGTTCCCAACCGTACTCAGGCGAACGGGCCTTGACATGGCGTCGGTCGCCGTCGAGACGGCACTTATCCACATAATCCGCAGCCGCAACATCTGTGGATAACCTATTGGTCAATAGGCTGAAGGTGGGGCATACAAGGCGATTGATTTCTCCCAATCCTTGGCCAGTCGACGGCATCGGTTGAGCCAGGCGAAGGTCCTCTCGACGACCCATCGTCTGGGCAGGAGCTCGAAGCCCTGGGCGGTGTCTGAGCGCTTGATGATCTCGAGCTTCCAGCGGCCGATGACCTCAAGGGCGCCCTCGAGTTTCGGTCCCGCGTAGGCGGCGTCGGCGAAGAGGTGACGCAGCCGGGGGAAGCGATGACGGATCGATTTGAGGACCTCGGGCGCGCCGTCGCGGTCCTGGATATCGGCTGCGTGCACGATCAGGCCGACCAGCAGGCCGAGTGTATCGGTGACGATGTGACGCTTGCGGCCCTTGATCTTCTTGCCCGCGTCATAGCCCCGAACACCACCGCTTTCCGTGGTTTTCACGCTCTGGCTGTCGATCACCCCGGCGCTCGGGCCGGCCTCGCGTCCTTCCAGCTCCCGGGCCGCCATGACCAGGTGATGGTTGATGCTCTCCAGCAGGCCGTTGGAGCGCCAGTCGTAGAAATAGCGCTGGACCGTGGAAGGCGGAGGGAAGTCGTTCGGCAACATCGCCCACTGGCAGCCCGTCGAGGCCATGTACATGACCGCATCCATGACATGGCGCAGGTCCGTCGTCCTCGGCCGGCCGATCTTCTTGCGCGGCGGCATGAGCGGCGCGATCAACGCCCACTCTCGATCCGTCAGGTCGCTTGCGTAGCGCCCGCCACGGCGCTCATAATTCGGGCGAGTGATTTCGGTCCACATGTTGTGCCTCCTCGTTTGCTTTGACACAACCGAGTAAGCCACAACCGACTGAAATCACTCAACTAGTTTCGGGTTGGCCTCTCAGACTCGAAATGGCGATCGTCGATAGTGATGACCTGCAGGGCGGCACAGCCGCCCGATTTCAGCGACTCGAAAATTTTACTAAAGAAGACAGGCCAGTATTGCTCGCCGACCGCTTCGAACATCTCGATCGAGGCGACGTGATCGTAGGTTTGGGTGACGTCACGATAGTCGCGAATCTCGATGTTGATCTTGTCGGCTAGTCCTTCTTCCTGGACCCGCTGCGCCGCTAAATCGTGTTGTTCCTGCGACAAGGTAATGCCGGTTACGTTCAAGCCGCGTTCCTTGGCCGCGAGGATCGCAAACCCGCCCCATCCGCAGCCAATCTCAAGCACATGCTGGTTGGACTGTACCTCCATGCGGTCGAGCAATTGACGGCACTTGTTGCGCTGGGCCTCGTCGAGGCTTTGGCCGGGCTCGGCATAGATCGCCGATGAATAGGACATCGTTGAGTCGAGCCAGCATTCGTAGAACTGATTGCCGAGATCGTAGTGAAAGGCGATGTTGCGGCGGCTGCCCTTGTGGGTGTTGGCGCGCAGGCTATGGCGCAACCAATGAAACAAGCGCGCTGTGTTGCTCGGCCGGGTCCCGTCATCGGCAAGGCCACGGTTGAGCGCCGCAAGTTCGATCACCGGCGCGAGATCGGGGCTGTCCCAGTCGCCGTCCATATAGGCTTCGGCGAACCCGACGCCGCCACCGAACGCGAGCCGCCGCAGGGTGCGCCAGCGATGGATGGTGACGGCAGCTTGCGGTCCTGATTCGGGGCCTGCGATGGTGTGGTGTTCGCCGCCCGGCAAAGTGAGATCGAGCTGGCCGGCGTGAATGCCACGCGTTAGCAGCGCGATGAGATATTTCGATCGCATCAGCGGACGGATATCTCGGCGTTGGCAAGAAGCGGTGTTTCCGAACCCGCCGCATCAGTCAAAGTGACCTCGTGGTGCGGCGGTTGCGGTCGTGCGACCAGCTTGGCACCCTTGCGCCACAGCCGCAGTGCCTCCCAATGGATTGCGGCGACGACTTTCACGGTCATTAGCGGATAGCGGAAAAACGCAGCCATCAGATTTGCATCGGTTAGCGGCACTCGTCGTCCGGTTTGCACGGCGGTCAGTTGTCGGCTCTCGGTTCTTTGTTCCTGAATCTCTTGCCGCACGAGGATCGATAGCCGTTCGTCCGGAACCTTAATTCGAAACCGGTAGGTCGATGCCATGCCGATGAACGGAGAAACGTAAAGGCGCTTGGCACAGGTCTGATTAATCGCAACGGGCGCATTACGCCGAGCACCATCATCGCAGGGCAGCAAATAGCTGTGACGCTGGCTGAAGGTATTGCTCACTTCATAGAGAATCGCTTTGAGATCACCGCTACGGTCGTGACAGAAAAACACACTCAACGGATTAAACACGAAGCCGAACAAACGGGGGAAGCAGAGCAAAGTGATCTTGCCACCGCGGCAATTGATGTCCGCCGCCGCCAAATGCTGATCGATCCATGCGCGAATCGGTTGCTTTGCATCCGCAGCGCGGCCAAGCGGGCCATGGTCGCGATCGAAGAAGCTGAACAGGTTCCAGCGGTTGTGCGAGAACAACTTTAGCCGGCGCGCGACATCGGGCAATTCGTCGAGATCGAGGTAGATCGAGAACACGCGGTAGCGGAACCGGTGCTGGATCGGGCGCACGCGCCGGTGCAGGACCTGTCCGAAATAGAGGCAGCTATCGCTCATCGTCACTCTGCCGCTGCCGCTTGGGCGGTGATGGTAGGCGCCGACACGCCACCGTCGGATGCGCCGCTCTCGATCCATGGCGGCGTCACCCCAAGACGTTGCGCGACGTCGAGACCCGCACTCAGGCCATCCTCATGAAACCCGTATCCGCAATAAGCGCCACAGAACCAGGTTCGTTGGCTGCCCTGAATGCCGCCCAGGGCGCGCTGCGCCGCGACCGTGGCCAGATCGTAGAGCGGGTGGTCATAGCCGAACTCAGCGAAAACCAAGTGGTCCGCCGGCTCGACCAGTGGATTGACCGAGAGGAAAAGCGGGTATTGGTGATCGATATTTTGGAGGCGATTCATCCAGTAGGTGACCGATCCCCGACGAGCCTGATTGCCAAGTCTGGCGTGTTTGGCGGGCTCGAGGTAGTTCCAACTCGACCACACCGGTTGCCGTTTTGGCATCAGCGCGGGATCGCGATGGAGCACCGCGCGATTGTTCTCGAACTTAAATGCGCTGAGGATCCGTTGCTCCTCCGTAGAGGGATCGACGAGCATCGATAACGCTTCGTCGCCATGGGCACCGATAACGACATGGTCGAATGACTCAGGGGCGCCCGTTTTTGTCGTCACCGTCACAGCGTTCGCCCGCCGTTCTATCGTCGTGACCGGGCTGGAGAGGCGGATGTCGCCGTCGATGTCGGCAGCGATGCGTTTGACGTATTCGCGGCTGCCGCCCGAAACCGTGCGCCAGCGCGGGCGTTCACCGATTTCAAACAAACGATGATTGTCGAAAAAGCGCATGACGTGTTGAGCCGGAAAGGAGCGCACGGTGTCGACCGGTGCCGACCAGATTGCGGCGATCATCGGCAGCAGATGATCCTCGCCGAACGCGCGCGAGGTGCGCCGCTGGATCAGCAGATCTTCAATCGTCAAGTCGTCGAGCCCGCCGCGCGCCGCCAAACTCGGCGCTGCCTTATAGAATCGCCACAGGCTCGCGATCATGCGCCAGAAGCGGGGCTTCAATATGTTGGTGCGCTGGGCAAACAGGCCGGCCGGTGATCCCGCATATTCGAGTGCACCGCCGAGGGAAACGCCAAACGACATGTCGCTGGGTTCGGTCGGCACGTCGAGTTCGGCAAAAAGTGCGGTGAGATTGAGGTAGTTGTGCTCGTTGTAGACGATAAAGCCTGTATCCACCGGTATCGTGACGTCGCCGAAATCGGCATCGACTGTGTTGCTGTGGCCGCCGAGATAGTCGTTGGCCTCGAACACGGTGACATCATGATGGCGCGCCAGCGTCCAGGCTGCTCCCAGTCCAGCGATCCCAGCACCCACGACAGCGATCCTGTAGCGGTCACTGTTTGCGGTGGTGTGGGGGTGGTTGTGTTGCATCAATACCAGGGCTGGACGTGATGTTGCGCGCGGCTGACGATAGGCCGTTGATTCAACTAGCATATAGGGGATCAGCGGCGATTCGTAAGAGATGACCTGGTTGTAGGGAAAACAAAGAACGAATAGCGCAGGTTGTATTCATTCGGCGCAAGGATCGAACAAAACACGGCCTGGGAAGGTAATATCGGACGCTGCGCCCTAGTGGATTTCATCCACTAGGCGCGACGTTCAAGCGACCGTATCCGGCTAAGGAACTCATCGCGATCGACATAAATGCCCTGGAGGTGGCGGTGGCGCCGGTCTCGTCAAAGGCGGTGCGGCGCGCGATAGCGAAAATCTGAATCCTCATCCTCGAAGCGGAACTCAAAAGGGACCCGAGTGAGGATTTCATAGGCTTGCCGATCTCACTTTCGCGCAACGAGCGATGCGGGTCGGCTAAGGCAGTGCTAGTCATTGCGAGACTCGATCTTGTGCAGCGTCGCGCAAGCGAATACCAAGCTCAATATGGTCGCCGGTTACAATGTCTTGGGACGCACGAATCTTTCGAGAACACCGCGGCCGATCGCGGTCCAGCGATCAATGTCAAACTCCAAAACTGCCAGTGCGGCGGTTGGCAGGCCGGCCTCGAGCTGGGTTAGGTCTGCCGGAACACGCGCCGATTCCGCCAATGAAATCGCGAGGTCGTGGAGACCCGGATTATGGGCAACGATCATCATACGCCCGGTAGTGTCGGGCGCTGTCTTGATCAGCTCCAGCAGCTGGTCGGGCGGCGCGAGGTAGAGATCGTCGCGAAAGGCCACCTCAATGTCCCGATCGTCTTTTGCTAGTGCGGGACCGATCAGCGACCAGGTCTGGCGTACGCGTTGTGCCGTTGAGCACCAGACCAAGTCGGGCGTGAGGTTTTGTGCCCTTATGTATTGCGCCATTTTTGGCGCCGCATTGCGGCCGCGCGCGTTTAGCGATCGATCGAAATCGTCAAGCCCGGGGTCGCCCCAATCGGACTTGGCGTGGCGCAGGAGAAGCAAGGTCTTCATCAGGCCAACGTTTTCGTCACGCTACTAATCGGCCGGCGCGCAGCGATCGATTGAGAGGCAATCGACCGCGCGCCCCCAAACGCGGTAATAGACTAAAGCATTTCATGTTTGACCTAACCCGTCCGTGACCAATGGATTTTGAACTCACCGAAGACCAGACAATATTTCGTGATTCCGTGCGGCGTTTTGCCGAGGACAACTTCGCTTCCGGCGCGCTTGAGCGCGCCCGTGCTGCCGGCTATCCCTGGGACGTTGCCAAGAAGTTGTCGGATCAGGGTTTGCTTGGCATTGCGATGCGCGAGGAAGACGGTGGCCATGGCGGCACGCTGATGGATGCTGTGATCGCGATCGAAGAGGTGGCGCTGGTGTGTCCGCGCAGCTCAGACGTTATTCAGGCCGGCAATTTCGGGCCGGCCCGCACGATTTCTGAATACGGCACGCCGGCGCAAAAGGAGACGTACCTTAAGCCGGTGCTCGATGGTGTTGGCTTGATCTCAATTGGCATGACCGAACCGGATGCGGGGTCGGCACTCACCGATCTCAGGACATCGGCGGTGGCCGACGGTAACGGCTATCGCATCAATGGCACCAAGATCTTTACGACCCATAGCACGGTCGCCACGACGGTGCTGACTTACGTCCGCTTTGGTCCCGGCACGGACGGGATCGGCTCGGTGCTGATCGATTTCAAGGCCGACGGTGTTTCCTTCGGCCAGCCCTCGACCTTCATGACAGGTGAGGGCTGGCGTCAGATCTATTTCGAGAACGTCTTTGTGCCGCCCGAGGACGTGCTGCTCAAAGAGAGCGGGTTCCGCAAGCAGATGGCCGGCTTCAACGCCGAGCGCATTGGCAATAGCGCGCGCTCGCTGGCATTCGGACGCCACGCATTCAATATCGCGCGTGAGCACGCGAAAGTACGCCGCGCCTTCGATCGGCCGCTGTGCGATTTCCAGGGCATTCAGTGGCAGTTTGCGGAGATGGCGATGAAGCTCGAATCCGCTCAACTCATCCTCTACAAGGCCGTGGTTGCCGCCGATCGCGGGCTGCCATCGGCAATGGATACGTCGATGGCCAAGCACCTGTGCAATGAAAACGGTTTCGACGTTGCCAACCAATCAATGCAGGTACTCGGTGCCATGGGGTTCAGCGAGGAAACCCTGATCGACTACTGCATGCGCCGTAGCCGCGGCATGCAGATCGCCGGCGGCTCGCTTGAGATCATGAAAAACCGTATTGCCGAGGGCGTTTTCGAGCGGCGTTTCTCGCAGCGTCCGCCGAAGCCGGTATCGGTCTGACTCCGCCCTCGAACCTTGGCAGCGTTTCCGATCAACCGATGACGCGGTCACCAGACGGGGCTAAAGGGGCATCGCTGCTCGGCCCTTTGTTTAGCCCCGGCTCGGTGGCGTTCTACGGTGCCTCCAACGATACCGCGAAGATGGCCGGCCGGCCGTTCCACTTTTTGCTGAAACACGGCTTTGAAGGACGCGCCTATCCAATCAACTCGAACCGCAACTCGGTGTTGGGGCACCAGGCCTATGCCAATCTTTCAGCATTGCCGGAATGCCCCGAGCACGTGTTTGTGTTGCTGCCGACCGACGCAGTTGAGGCGGCAGTGGCGGAGTGCGCGGCGGCCGGGGTTCGGGTGGCGACGGTGTTCGCGGGCGGCTTTGCCGAAGCCGGTGCCGAAGGCGTGGCGCGCCAGCAGAGGCTCGTCGAGATCGCGCGCGGCGCCGGCATGCGCCTGGTGGGCCCGAACTGCCTCGGCATGATCAACCCGCATGACAAGCTGGCACTTTCGGCCGCCAACGTGCTCGAGCTCGATCGGCTGATCCCAGGCAACATCACCGTCATTTCCCAGAGCGGCAGCTTGACCGGCACGATCCTATCGCGCGGCCGCGATCTCGACGTCGGCTTTGCCAAGCTTATTTCGGTGGGCAACGAAGCCGATCTAACGGTCGGTGAGATCGGCCTGGCCTGCGTTGACGACCCGGCGACCGAGGTGTTCCTGCTGTTCCTCGAAACCTTCCGCGATCGCGACCGCATTGCCGAATTCGCCCAAGCTGCCCACGCCGCCGGCAAACCGGTGGTGGCCTACAAGCTCGGCCGTTCAGAAGCGGGGCGCACCGCGGCAGTGTCACACACCGGTGCGTTGGTGGGACCGGATGCGGCGGTCGATGCGTTCTTCGGCGCGCACGGATTTATGCGCGTCGATCTGTTCGAAACCCTGCTCGATATCGCCCCACTGGTGGTGGGGCGGCGCCCGCCTGCCAGGCCGCTGGCAAAAACCAATGGCGGCGTCAGCGTGATCACGACAACCGGTGGTGGCGGCGCCATGGTCGTCGACCGATTGGGGCGCCAGGGCCTCAATCTGGTAGGGCCCAGCGAGGACACGATCGCACGGTGTGCGGCGAAAGGGATCTCAGTGCAGCCGAGCACGATGGTCGACCTAACCGCGGCTGGGATTCGCCACGATATTGTTGTCGAGGCGATTGATTCGGTACTTGCCAACCCCAAGACCGAGGCGGTCGTCATGGTGGCCGGCTCGACGGCGCAGTTCTATCCGCACCTGTCGGTTGACCCGATCGCAGAGTTTGCCGGCTGGCAAAAGCCGCTGGTTGCCTACATCGTGCCACCGGCCGAGGACTCGCGGCGGATGCTGATCGGCAAAGCGATCGCAGCGTTCCGCAGCCCCGAGGCAACAGCCGATGCGATCGCGGCGTTTTTCAACTGGCGTGCCCCGCGCGATGCGGACGCGGCGATCGATGTGGCAGTCGCGGTTGATTTGTTGACCGAATTCGCGCGCGGCCGACCGGCGAACGGGCGATTGCAGAACGGGCAATTGCAGAACGGGCGATTGCAAAACGGCCAATTGAATGAGTGGGATGCGCTGTGTGTGTTCGGCGCGTTGGGAGTCGACATTGTCGATACTGACGTAATTCGGGATCTCGACGCCGACCTTTCCGGCATCGCCGTTTTCCCCGTTGTCGTGAAAGCGCTGGCTGCCGGGTTGGGGCACAAATCCGAAGCTGGCGGCGTGGTCCTCAATATCAGCAATGCGGCGGCGTTGGATGCGGCGGTTCGCCGGGTGCGAGACAATGTCGCGCGGGCCCAGCCCGACGTCGAGCTCGATGGGGTTTTGGTACAACGCATGGAACGGGGCCTTGTCGAGGTCTTGGTCGGCTTCGTGAGAGACCCCCAGGTTGGGCCGGTCGTTTCCGTCGGGATGGGCGGGGTATATGCCGAACTCTACGAAGATACGGCAGTACGGCTCGCCCCGGTGTCGATCGAAGATGCGCATGAGATGATCGAGGAGGTGCGGGGGCTGGCGATAATCCGAGGGTTTCGCGGCCAACCGACTGGCGATGTCGAGGCCCTGGCCCAGGCGATCGTGGCGGTGTCGACGGTCGCGGTCCTGACGCCGGATGTTGCCGAAGCCGAGATCAACCCGCTGATCGTGCGGGCCGAGGGCGATGGCGTGGTGGCGGTTGATGGTCTCATTCGATTGGAGGAGGGATAGATGCCGAGCGTATTGATAACCGGATCGAAAAGCGGTCTCGGGCTCGAGTTTGTGCGCCAATATGCAGCTGACGGTTGGCATGTCGTTGCGACGTGCCGCAGTCCCGAAACCGCCGCGGATCTGAAAGCGGTTGACGGCGATATAGAATTGCGCGCGCTCGACGTGGCGGATTTTGACGCGGTCGATCGACTGGCGACAGACCTCTCGGGAACGCCGCTCGACGTGTTGATCCTCAATGCAGGAAAAACCAAGCGGCCGCAGGGGATCGGCACGATGGACTACGACGCGTGGGCCGAGATCTTCCGGGTCAACACCATGGCGCCGTTAAAAATGGCCGAGGCGTTGGTGGAAAATGTCGCCGCCAGCGATCAGAAAAAGATCATCGGAATCAGCAGCCGACTGGCCAGCATCGAGTTCGCGACCGCCGAGGATCGCACGTTCGAATTGCGCGGTGCCTACTACCCTTATCGGACAACCAAAGCGGCGCTCAATATGGTGATGCGCACGATGGCGGCCGAGCTCGGACCGCGCGGCATTCTCACGGTGGCGCTATGTCCGGGTTGGGTGCGGACGAAGATGGGCGGCGACAACGCGACCTACTCAACCGCGGAGTCGGTGGGGTGGATGCGGGCAATTACAGAGCGGTTGACCGCGGCCGAAAGCGGCAGCTTCATCTCGCACGAGGGCGAGGTATATCCGTTTTAACAGACGGGTAAGACAGGTTTAACGTTTCGTGAGGATTCTCGCGCGAGAAACCGCAAACAGTATTCGGTTGTCGGCAACAGAAATGCATCGCGCTTCGCCGGGCGAACTGTTGGGAGCAGGGTCGCACCAAACGCCTTTCGACTAACCAAGTCATTTCCACCTCGAAGAGCCCGCCCGCCATCAAGGGTAATCGTGTTGGGCCGGCGCGATCGTTTTAGTCGGTAGCGATGCCCTCCGTGTGCGATACTTTGCCACGTTGGGCTCGGGAGGACGATATGGTCGTAACAGAACAGCATTTTCCCAAGAGTGATTATTCGCGGGTTCGCTACGACGTCTATCACGACCAGGATATCTACGAGCGCGAACAGCATCGCATCTTCCGCGGACCCACCTGGCTGTTTCTTGGGCTTGAGGCCGAAGTCCCGATCCCTGGCGATTTTCGCACGACATGGCTGGGCGACACGCCGGTGGTCTACAACCGCGGCCCCGATCAACGGGTGCATGCTTTCGTCAATCGCTGTGCTCATCGCGGCGCGACCGTGCGGCGCCAAGCCTACGGCAACGCCACCGACCACACCTGCATCTATCACCGCTGGTGCTACGACCTCGAAGGCAATCTGATCGGGGTCCCGTTCCAACGTGGCGTACACGGTAAAGGCGGCATGTCGGACGACTTCGATAAAGCCGACCACAGTCTACGCAAACTACGCGTGCAAAGTTATTACGGTGTGCTGTTCGCGACCTTCGCAGAGAGCGAGGTCGAGCCGCTGGTCGATTATCTCGGGCCCACCCACGCGGCCCACCTCAAGCGACTATTTGAAAAACCGGTCCGCGTGCTCGGCTACCAGCGCCAGTTTCTGCATGGCAACTGGAAGTTCTACAACGAGAATATCCGCGACCAGTATCACGGCAGCCTGCTGCATTCGTTCCTAACGACGTTCCAGGTTTCGCGGGTGACCCAGACGGGCGGCGCGCGGATGGATCCGCGGCATCGCCACAGCATCTCGTGGAGCCAGGAGGGGACCGACGCCAACGAAGATGCCGAAAAGCTCTATGCCGAGGCTGGCGTGAACTTCGACCTCAAACCGTTGCTCGACGATTCATTCATCGGCTACCGCCAGGAATATGACGACGGAATATCGATTTCGATCTGCTCGGTGTTTCCCAATGTGTGCTTCCAACAGATCCGCAACAGCCTGGCGACGCGGCAGATCCGGCCCAAGAGCCCGGATGGCTGCGAACTCTTTTGGGCCATCTTTGGGTATGAAGATGACGATGAGGAGATGACCCACCATCGCCTGGCGCAGTCCAATCTGGTCGGACCGGCCGGCCTGGTTTCGATGGAGGACGGAGAGGCGGTTGAGATCGCACACCGCGGCAGCCGGCGCGAGCGTGGCGAAACCTCGATCATCGAAATGGGCGGCGGCGGTGAGATCCCGACCGATGTCAATATGAAGGTGAGCGACATCCCGCTGCGCGGCTTCTGGTCGTATTACGCCGAACTAATGGATTACGAACCCGATAATCCGGTGCGCTAGCGCATTTCAAGATGTGTCGACTCGGCCATCCCGCTCCCCGGCCCAACCACCCCAAGGGTACCCTCCAAAAGTGTCCAATACTGTGGTGGTTGGGCCGGGGGAGCGGGATGGCCGAGCCAATTCCGAAAAAGCGCTAGAGTTCGCGACTTAGTCGGCCGCGACGACTTCGATCTCGATTTTGTATTCCGGCAGCGTGAGACGGCTGACCACGACGAGCGTTGTCGGCGGGCGGTGGTCACCGAGTACGTTGGTGAACACCTCGCGGTTGGCAACGACGTCGTTCGCATCGGTTAGGTAGAAATTGATTTTCACGATGTCGGTGAGCGCCAGGTCGCCGGCAGCCAGGATCTTCGTCAATCGATCCCATACCGCCTCGGCTTGCTCGCGGAATGTCGGTGGGACGGGCTCGTCATTGTCCCAGCGCCCGATCTGACCGGCCGAGTGGAGCACGCGCTCCTGCCCCGGTACGCGGGCACCGTGCGAGTAGGCGGCCAACGGCGCCGGGATGCCATCAGGGTTAAAGATGCGGTTGGTCATCGGGCGCCGGGAGCGAATGACTTGATGCCAGGATATTTCAGGCCGCCAATTACCTCGCTGAGCCGCCCCGTCACCCCCGCCCTCTCCCCAAAAAATAGAACTTGGGGGAGAGGGAGCCTGACGTACGCTCGGGAGTAACGAAAAATGCCTTCTCCCCGAGGTGGGAGGCGGTTGGGTGAGGGGAGTTGTTTGTTTCTGTCATCTTTGAATCCGCTCATTCGGCAGTGGCGCAAACCACCTCGATCTCGATCTTGAGTTCGGGCATGGCCAGCGCTTCAATTTGGATCAGCGTCGAGGCTGGGCGCGCGTCACCGAGATATTCCTGGCGGATATCGCGATAGATCGTGAGGTCGTTGATATCGGTTAGAAACACGCGGATCTTGGCCAAATCGGCTGGATTCATGCCATCACCCGCCATGACGCCTAGCAGATTGCGGAAGGTATTGACCGCCTGCGTTTCGAAATCGTCAGGAACCGAGCCATCGGTGGCGGCGCCAACCTGACCGGCGGTGTGGAGAACGCGCGCGCCGGCGGCGATTTCCGCGCCCTGGCTGTAGGTGCCAACCGGTGGGGCCACATCGTCGGGGTCGAAAAAGCGAATCGCGGGTACGGTGCCGCTGCCGGCATGCGGTGCAGCGGCGGCCACGATTTCGACCTCAAGCTGGAACTGTGGTGCGACCAGCGCCGGGATGAACACCAGTGTCGACGCCGGCTTGACGCGACCGAAATGCTTTGCGGCGATCCCATTGTCGTAGGGAATCACAAGATCGGTGAAGACGTCTTCGACGTCGGCAGGGGCGGTCAAGAAATGGTTGACCCGAATAATGTCGTCCGTGGTCATATCGGCATCGCGCAGGATTTTGGAGATGCTCTGCCAGGCGACGTCGGCTTGCGAGAAAAAGTCGTTCGGGATCGAGCCATCGGGTGAAATACCAACTTGGCCGGCACTGTAGAGTACGCGCGAGCCGGGCGGATATTCGGCCCCGTGCGTATAATTGCCGCCGGGCTGCGCGACATCCGCAGGATTGAAGTAAGTGTTGCTGGCCACGATGGCGTTATTCAACCACAACAAGTGTGCGTTTGGCGCTATTTCGTCCGATGGGCGGCCAGCGACCGGTCGCGTCGGTGGCGAGGTTGCCGTGGTGACGGCAACCGCCTAACGTCATTAGCAATCACCGGAGGCCGAGGCGATGAAAAACGAACCCAATGTCATGTTTCCGCGCACGGATTATTCGCGGGTGCCGTTCGGCATTTATCATGATCCTGAGATTTTCGATCAGGAGATGGAGCGGGTCTTCCGCGGGCCGACCTGGCTGTTCCTCGGGTTGGACGCTGAGATTCCCAACAGCGGCGATTTCCGGACCTCATGGTTGGGCGACACGCCGGTGGTGTTCAATCGTGGCGTGACCGGCGAGGTCCATTGTTTCGTCAATCGCTGTGCCCATCGTGGCGCCATGGTGCGTCGCGAGGCCTATGGCAACACCGCCGACCACACCTGCATCTACCACCGCTGGTGCTACGACCTCGAGGGCAATTTGATCGGCGTGCCGTTCCAACGCGGCGTGCATGGCAAGGGCGGTATGTCGGACGATTTCGACAAGGCTGACCATTCCCTACGGCAACTTCGGGTCGCGAACTATCGCGGCATCCTATTCGCCACGTTCAAGGGCGACGAGATTGAATCGCTCGAGTCCTATCTCGGCCCCAACCACCGCGCCCACCTCGATCGAATTATGCACAAACCGCTCAAAGTACTGGGCTACCAACGCCAGCACATCGAGGGCAATTGGAAGCTCTACAACGAAAATTTGCGCGATCAGTATCACGGCAGCCTGTTGCACGAGTTCCAATCGACGTTCGGTATAGCGCGGATCACGCAAAATGGCGGCGCCAAGCTCGACCCGCGCCACCGCCACAATATCTCGTGGAGCGAAGAAGGCACCGACGACGAGGAAGAAGCCAAACGCATGTATGAAGAGGCGAAGGTCCAACAGGGCACCTTGACGCTGAAGGACGACAGCTTCATCTGGTTCAAGCCGGAATATGATGACGCCATCAGCATCTCGATTTGCTCGATCTTCCCCAATGCCTGTGTCCAGCAAATCCGCAACAGCCTGGCGACGCGTCAGATCCGCCCGAAAGGCATGGATGCGTTTGAACTTTTCTGGACGGTGTTCGGATATGAAGATGATGATCAGGAAATGATCCAGCACCGGTTGTTGCAGTCGAACTTCATCGGGCCGGCGGGCCTGATCTCGATGGAAGATGGTGAGGCGGTGGAAATCGCGCACCGTGCGCCAACCCGCGATCCCGAGGAATGTTCGGTGATCCAAATGGGCGGTGGCGGCGAAATCCTCACCGACATCACTTTCAAAGCGAGCGACATCGCGGTGCGTGGTTTTTGGTCGTACTACGCGGAATTGATGGGGATGGAGCCGGAAAACGCCTATCGTTAAGTGATTGATTCTACGAGATGTTTGACGGCAGAGCCGAACCAATCTTGACGCAAGTATGAGAACGTGACGGCCCGCGTTGCGGTGACGTTACGATGCCATTAACGTAAACAAATAGCTTCGCATGACCTATAACGCGCATCATACGTGATGGCGTGTCGCGAGGCGGCGCAAACCCTGGAGGATCCGGATGTCGATTGCCGAGAATATTGATTGGTGGCCGCGCGATGATTATTCGCGGGTTCCCTTCAAGCTCTATCACGACCAAGAGATTTACGAGCAGGAGATGGAGCGGATTTTCCGGGGACCGTGTTGGAATTTCATGGGCCTGGAGGCGGAAATTCCCAATTCGGGAGACTTCCGCACGACCTGGATTGGCGATACGCCGGTGGTCTACAACCGCACCGAAAACGGTGAGATCGCGGCGTTTGTTAATCGTTGCGCGCATCGCGGCGCGACGGTTCGGCGCGAGTCATACGGTAATACCGCGGACCACACCTGCATCTACCATCGCTGGTGCTACGACCTGAACGGCAATTTGATCGGCGTGCCGTTTCAACGCGGCGTGCACGGCAAGGGCGGCATGTCGGATGATTTCGACAAGAGCGACCACCGATTGCGGCCGCTCCGGGTCGAGAACTACCACGGCGTTCTGTTCGCGAGTTTCAAAGGCGACGAGGTTGAGCCGTTGGTCGACTATCTCGGCCCGCACCACGCGCATCACATCGCCCGGCTTGGGAGTCGGCCGATGAAAGTGATCGGTTACCAGCGCCAATACATTTACGGCAATTGGAAGTTCTACAACGAAAACCTGCGCGACCTTTATCACGGCACGCTGCTCCATGAATTCCAGACGACGTTTGCCATCGCCAGGATGACGCAAGCGGGCGGTTCGAAAATGGATCCGCGCCATCGCCACAATCTGTCGTGGGGAATCGAGGGCACTGACGACGACGAGGCTGCGAAAAAGGCCTACGAGGAAAACAAGGTCAAAGACGGCGTGCTCAGTCTCAAAGACGGCGCCTATGTCGACTACCGGCCCGAGTGGGAAGACGACATTTCGATTTCGATATGCTCGGTGTTCCCCAATTCGTGCTTCCAGCAGATTCGCAACAGCTTGGCGACGCGCCAGATCCGCCCGAAGAGCATGAACGAATTCGAACTGTTCTGGACCATCTATGGCTATGAGGATGACGACGCCGACATGCTGCATCACCGCAACATGCAGGCCAATCTGGTCGGACCGGCGGGCTTGATCTCAATGGAAGATGGCGAAGCCGTCGAGATCGTTCACCGCGCCACCGAGCGTGAGGGTGACTTCCACTCGGTGGTCGAAGTGGGCGGCCGCGGACCGATCAATGGCACCGAAAGCGAATCGCTGTGCATCGACATTCCGTGCCGTGGTTTCTGGTCGTATTACTCGGAATTGATGGGCATTGAAGCCGAAGGCGGGATTCGATGATTCCAACCAAGCAGCGCGAGCGGATTAACGATCTGCTCAACGACTACGTCTGGTACATCGATACCGACCGGCTCGAAGAGTGGATCGAATTCTTCACCGACGATTGCACGTATCGGGTTATCCCGCGTGAGAACGTCGAGCAAAACCTGCCAGGCGTCGTGATCTTGTGTGAGAACAAGAACCAACTCACCGATCGCATCGTCTCGTACCGCGAGGCCAACGAATACAATCTGCATTACGACCGTCACATCATCAGCAATCCCCGGATCGAAAACGGAAAAGAGAAAAACACGTACCAGGTCTTAAGCAATTACTCGGTCTATCAGACCAACCTCGATGGCGAGAGCCGGCTGTTCAGCGTCGGCTATTACGACGATGTCATCGTCTATGAAGGCGATACACCGAAGTTCAAGGAAAGGACCGTCGTCGTCGACACGTTTTCGATACCGACATTGCTCGCGACGCCGCTCTAACTTCAACCACTATCATTTTAGCGCGGGACCGCAGCGCAGCAGTTCCGCGCTTACTATTTGGTCCGTAAGGGAGGAAGCCAGATGGCGAATACGAAATACATCAATCGGGCCGAGGGCCTGCCCGTCCCGCAAGGAATTTGGTCGCACGTGGCGATCTCCGAACCGGGACGGATGGTATTCATCTGCGGTGTCGTTGCAAAAGATGTCGACGGCAACCTGGTTGGCAAAGGCGACATGGGCGCGCAGACCCGCCAGACTTGTGAGAACGTCAAGGCCGCGGTTGAAGCCGCGGGCGGCACGCTAAGCGATATCGTGCGGGTCGATGTCTACACCACCGATATCGAGGAATTTGATGCCATCCACGCGGTTCGCCGGGAATATTTTCCAGAGAACCCGCCGGTTTCGACGATGGTGGAAATCACTCGCCTGGTGCACCCCGACGCATGGATCGAAATCAACGCCATTGCGGTGCTCGCTTAGCGCACGCGGGTCCGCTAGTTGTGGTGTCTCAGTAGGTTGTTCATTCGGCCCCGCTTTGAGAAGCTGATGTTTGAAAAGAACAGAAGCTGATCGCCGGAGGACCGAATGAACATCCATAAGAATGCCCGCCTGACCCCGAAGGGTCGAGAGATATTAATCTCTCGACTGGAACGCGGCGAACACCCGTTGGACGTGGCGACAGCAATGGGCACCAGTACCAGTACGGTCTACAAATGGTGGCGGCGCTATCGCGCGGAAGGCTTTGGCGGGCTTGTCGACCGCTCCTCAAGGCCAATGACCAGCCCGCATAGAACACCTGGTGAGCTTGAGGCGAAGGTGATTGCCCTGCGCAAGCAACGGCGCATCTATCACCGCATCGCCGCCGAAGTTGGTGTTTCCAAAGCCACGGTGGGACGGATCCTGACCCGACACCACCTCAACCGCTGGCGCGACCTCGACCCCGCCCAACCGGTACGCCGCTACGAACGCGCCAAGCCCGGCGAGATGATCCACATCGATATCAAAAAACTCGGCCGCTTCAACCAGGTCGGGCACCGCATAACCGGTGATCGAACCGGCCCAAGAACCGGACCCAACAGGGGCTGGGAATACGTCCACGTCTGCATCGACGACCACTCCCGCCTCGGCTTCGCAGACATCATGCCAAACGAGAAAAAAGACAGCGCCGTCGCCTTCTTGATGGCCGCCCTCGCTTGGTACCGGCGCTTCAATATCACCGTCGAACGGGTCATGACCGACAATGGATCGTGCTACAGGTCATTGGCCTTCACAGACGCCTGCAAAAACCTCGGGCTCAAACACATCCGCACCAAACCCTATACACCCAAAACCAACGGCAAGGCCGAGCGCTTTATCCAATCTTCTCTGCGCGAATGGGCCTACGCTCAAGCCTATGAAAGCTCACAGCACAGAGCACGTGAGCTCCCCATCTGGCTACACCACTACAATTGGCACAGACCTCATGCCGGGATAAATGGAAATCAACCCATCAGCCGATCAGGCTTGGATGTCAATAACCTCACGAGACTCCACAGCTAGTGGATGAAATCCAACATATGGTACCCATACGACGGTTTGCCGAGTTCGCCGGCTAGGCGCGCGAAGCGTGGCGATGCCCCATAGGACTGTTGGGCATCGGAAGCTTCGTGTAACGCGGCTGGCGGGCTCGGCAAGCCGCCCTGTGGGTCGCCTATCCCGGCCCCTCGGTGCGTCGAAACCCCTCGACGATGCCCAACGGTCTCTTGGGGCATCGCCTGCGGGCTTCCTCCTGCCGAGCTACCGGGATACGCGATCGTATGGGTACGATATGTTGGATTCCATCCACTAGCTCGACACGGAAGAAAAGGTATGGATCGATGAAGGTATATCCCTATGGCGTGGGCGACGTCGTCACGCGGGTTCACGAAGACGGGTCCGGCGACAATGTGGTGGTGCTTTGTCACGGCGTTGGCGCGCGAGGCGATCGTTGGCGCTACAACATCCCGGTGCTCGCCGAGGCCGGCTACCACTGCTACGCGATCGATAACCCGGGCCATGGGTTTGCCACCAAAGGGCCAAACTTTCCCTACGGCGTGCCAGCCTTTGCCGGGTTCATCGCCGATTTTGTTCGCTCAATCGGCCACGGTGCGGTTCATTTGATTGGCACCTCGATGGGCGGGCACAACTCGGCGACCGTCGCCTGCCGCCATCCCGATCTGGTGAAGTCTCTGATCCTGGTCGGTGCAACCGGCCTGTTCAAACTCGGCGACGAAACCACCCAAGCGATCAGCGGGCGCATCGGCGACACCACGCGCGAGGGCATCAATGGTAAGCTTAGGTCGCTGATTCACCACGACGACAAAATCGTCACTGACGAATGGCGCGACGAGGAATACCGCGTCAACAATTCACCCGGTGCGTCCAACGCCTTCAAAGCATTGGCCGACTATTTCCGGACGTCGATCGATAATGACGCGGTTGGCGAGGAACTTGCCAAACACGCCGACAACATTCCGATCATGCTGCTATGGGGCACCGAGGACGTCTCGGTGCCGTTGTCGGTCGGCAAGAAAGCGCAAGAGATCTTGGGCGGTCCGCCATTGATCGAAATGACCGAGTGCGCGCACGCGCCTTATCTCGAGGATCCCGACACCTTCAACAAGGCGGTTCTTGATTTTCTCAACAAGCAGAACTGATGGCACCAGGCATCGTCATTGTCGGTGCCGGCCAAGCCGGCGGCGAGGCGGCGTTTGCGCTGCGCGAGGGCGGCTTTGCCGGGCCGGTTACACTCATCGGCGAAGAGCCGCACATTCCCTACGAACGCCCGCCGCTCTCGAAAGCGCTATTGGTCGGTGATAACGAGCCTGCCGATACCTATCTGCGGGATCAATCGGCTTATGTTGAACATGACATTACGCTCAAGCTCGATGTTGCGGTCCGGTCGATCGATCGCACTGGCAAAGGCGTCGACCTCTCCGACGGCAGCGCGCTCGATTACGACAACCTGCTGATCGCGACGGGTGCACGCGTACGCCGCCTGGAGCTTCCCGGTGCAAACCTCGCTGGGGTGTTCTACCTGCGCGACATCGCTGATTCGCTGGCGATCCGCGAGGCCCTCACGCCGGGCGCCAAGCTGGTTGTAATCGGTGGTGGTTATGTCGGATTGGAAGTTGCGGCCAGCGCGCGCAAGCGTGGCTGCGGCGTGACGGTGATCGAGGTCGCCGATCGCATCATGAACCGGGTCGTTGCGCCAGAGATGAGCGCACATTTTGACGCCGTGCATCGTGCAGCCGGTGTCGACATTCGTACGGGTATCGCACCGGACACGATCGAGGGTAACGGACGCGTGCGCGAGCTCAACTTGAGCGACGGCAGCCGTGTTGCAGCCGATGCGATCGTCATCGGCATTGGCATCGTGCCCAATAGCGAGCTCGCCCAAAATGCCGGACTGGACGTCGACAATGGGATTAGGGTCGATGAATTCGCCCGCACCAACGATGCGAATATTTTTGCTGCCGGCGACGTGACCAATCACGTCAATCCGCTGCTGGGACGTTCGCTGCGTTTGGAATCGTGGCAGAACGCACAGAACCAGGCCATAGCGGCCGCCAACATCATGCTAGGCGGGGAGGAACCGCACGCCGAAATCCCGTGGTTTTGGTCGGATCAGTACGAGATCAATCTTCAGATGGTCGGCGCGCCCCAGAGTTGGGATCAAGTGGTACGCCGCGACGGCGGCGAGGACGGCCGCTTCACGCTGTTCTACCTGGACGATGGTAAGCTGGTGGCCGCGAACACGGTCGACAACGCCCGTGACATCCGGCCCTCGCGTCAACTCATAGAAAAGGCCACGCCGCTAACGGCAGAGGAGTTGGCCGACCCCGGCGTCAAGATGCAGCAATTGGCAAAGCGCTAGCGGAACGAGCTGAACCCACAGCGTTCACGCGACATACCCCCGCCAATCATTGCCGGGCCTGACCCGGCAATCCATGGACTCGGAGCGAAGCGGTGTGCCGTAGCCCCACGACTAAGGGTACTAGCGAGACGACTACGGTGCTGGGGGCTTTGGCGGCGGCTCGTATTCAACCAGGACGTCGTCGCCCTCGACTTTGACCGGATACGAATTGATATCCACCGTAACAGGCGCGTTAAGCGCTTTGCCGGTGCGGATGTCGAAGCAACCCTGATGAAGCGGGCACTCAATAGAGTGCTCTTCCAGATATCCCTCGGATAGAACCGCAAACGCGTGGGTGCAGATATCGTCTACGGCAAAAAACTCGCCGCCTACTTTGTAAACGCCGATGGGATGCCCTTCGATGACGACCTGCTTCACGTCGTCATCGTCGACGTCGCCCGCCGCTGCAACCCGATGCCACTCCGCCATAACCAAACCTCTTTTCCTGGCCCGCGTAACTCCCTCGGGCTCTATCTTCACTTGCGAAAGCTGCGCTACTGCCTTTTTGCGGGCGCGACCTTATTCGTTCCGTTTTTCGCGCGCAATGCACGTTTGCGAGCACTCTTGAAGGTGGCTACGGTGCGCCGGTGTGGGAAACGTATTTATGGGTAGCGATCGGCAGTGGTTGCGGCGGTGCGGCGCGTTTGCTGTGCTCGGATCTTGCTGCGCGATTGGTCGGACTGGAATTCCCGTGGGGGACGCTGACGGTCAACGTGATGGGCTCGTTGTTGATCGGCTTGGTCGCGGCACTGGTGCAACCGTCCGGCAGGTTCGAGTTCGGACCCAACGTTCAGCAATTTCTGATGGTCGGCGTGCTCGGCGGGTATACAACATTCTCAGCATTCAGCTTGCAAACGCTGGCGCTCGCGCGTGACGGTCATTTCGGGAAAGCGAGCGCTTACGTCGTGTCTTCGGTGCTCTTTTGTTTGATAGCGGTTGCGATTGGCTACGCCGTCGGTAGCTTTTTCGCGTCGCCGCAACGCTCTTAGAAGTACTTTTGGGAAGTACGAATCATGCCCAATCAATCGTTTGTCGTCCCGGCGCGACGCGGGCGCGCGGCGCTGGTTAGAGAAGGCCAGCACGTAAAAGTAATCAACACGCACGGGACCCAGGTCGTCGATACCTGGGCGTTTCGTAGTGACGATATCGCCGAATTCATGTCGATGGAACACAGCCGAACGTGGGCGCTCAAGTTGGTCCTTGGCGTTGGCGACAGCTACGTCACCAACCGGCGCCGACCGATTCTCACCGTGGTCGAGGACACCTCGCCCGGAATCCACGACACCTTATTGGCCGCCTGCGACGCCGAACGATATCAGCTCCTCGGCTGTACAGATTATCACGATAACTGCACCGACAATTTGACCGCGGCCTTAGGCGATGCCGGGTTTGAAAAGCCAGAGACGCCAAGCCCGCTCAATCTGTTCATGAATATTCCGTGGGCGACGAACGGCGAACTATCGTTCGAGCCGACTGTAAGTAAAGCCGGTGACTACATTACGCTTCGTGCGGAGTGCGCTTGCATTGTCGCGTTCTCCTGCTGTCCGCAGGACATCGTTCCGATCAATGGCGTCGATATGATCCCTAAAGATGTGACGGTAGAGATCGAGTGATGGGGAGGCGGTTGACTTGGGCCGAGCGCGCGTGTTTTCTGCCCGACCACGACGGAATCTTCCCCCTGATTGGCTATCGCGATGACGTCCACGTTGACAGAGAGCTCTGACCGCGGCGTTCGTGAGAACGCGGCGGCCCAGCCATTTTTCAAACTGAACGGGGTCTCAAAACGGTTCGGCGGATTACAGGCGCTGGGTAACGTTGATCTCGAGATCAAACCCGGCGAGATCTACGGCCTGATCGGGCCGAACGGTGCCGGCAAGAGTTCACTCTTCAACTGCGTCTGCGGGTTGGTTCCCGCGGATACCGGCGAAATTATCCTAAAAGGCATCGACATCGCACAAAGGCGCCCGCACGAAATTGTCGCGCTAGGGCTGGCGCGAACGTTCCAGGCGGTGCGCGTGTTCACTAGCTTGAATATCACCGAGAATGTTGAGATCGCCTACACCGCTCGTACCAAAGCCGGTCTGGCCGACATTATGTTTTGCCTGCCAAAAGAGCGTGAGGAGCGGTTGGCGTTGCGCGAACGGGCCGTCCAACTCCTGGCAGATTATGCCGAGGGCCAACTTTACCCGCGGCGCGATGATTTCCCGGAAGAGTTATCGACCGGCCAACAACGAATGCTGGAGATCATCAGGACGCTCATTAGCGAGCCCGATATCATTCTGCTTGATGAACCCACCGGTGGCCTCAATCCTGTATGGGTCAAACAAGTGGTCGAACTGATCCAGAAAATCCGCGACGAGGGGCGCACGATCTTCATGATCGAACACAATATGCAGGTCGTGCTGGACTTGGCCGACCGGGTTTCGGTCCTTAATTTCGGCGAAGTTCTTTCCGAAGGGACACCTGAACAAGTGCGCAACGATCAACGCGTGATCGACGCGTACTTAGGCTAGGTGCGGGCTAGGTGCGGAATGTCCGATACTGAAGAGACGGTCCTCCGGATCAACGATATCGACGTCTATTACGGCAAAATTCCGGCCGTCCAGGACGCCAGTTTGGAAGTTCGCCGATCCGAGATCGTCTGCGTTTTGGGGCCGAATGGCGCCGGCAAAACAACGTTGCTGAAAGCGGTCATCGGATCGGTCAAAACCCGCAAGGGAACGATCGACTATCGCGTCAACGGCGGCTGGAGCCAGCTCGACTCGATGGAGACCCACCAGCGAGCCGAGCTCGGCATATTTACGGTGGCGGCAGTGGAAAACGTGATGCCACGCTTCACTGTCGAAGAAAACCTCCAGATCGGTGCTTATGTTCGCAAGGACAAAGAGCAGATTCGCATCGACATGGAGGAGCAGTTCGAGCGCTTCCCGATTCTTGCCGATCGGCGCAATCAACTTTCAGGTACGCTCTCCGGCGGGGAACAAAAAATGCTCGCGATTGCGCGGGCGATGATGGGACGTCCCAAATTTCTGCTGCTGGACGAACCCTCGCTGGGCCTCTCCGGCAAGATGATGGACGTCGTTTTCGATATGATCCGACGGATCAATAGGGATCACGAGCTTGAGTGCTTGTTGGTCGAGCAGAACGTTAGAAAAGGGCTAGAGGTTTCCGATCGCGCCTATGTGATGCGGATCGGCGGCATTGAGTTTGAGGCGCCAAGTCACACTTTGGTCGACGGCAAGCGTATCGAAGAAGCCTATTTCGGTTCCCAGCGCAACCAGTAGATTACGCAAAACGCGCCATCGAATTGGTGGCCAATCGAGGGAGGACTCGCTCGATGCGAGCAGCATTCGTTGACGTTGATGGTATTCGTACACGCTACCTTTATGAGGGCAATGGGCCGCCGCTCTTGCTGGCGCACGGCCTCGGCATTTCAGCCGACTGCTGGGTGCGCAATATTGACGTCCTCGCCAAACACTTCACCGTGTTCGCACCAGACCTGTTTGGACACGGCTTCACTGGGTTTCGCGACCTGGCCGGGCAGGCCGGACACGGTGCGATCCTTGAGCACTATATGGCCTGGGTCGATACCCTAGGTTTGGATGAGTACTACGCCTGCGGCAGTTCCTACGGGGCCGGCATCTCGAGCCTGTTCTACCTAGAGCGCCCGGAGAGAATGAAAAAATTGGTGATCGTCGGGGCCAGTTCAGTATTTCGACCATCGTCGGATCAGCAACAAGGGTTTTCCAAGTCGTACGAAAATGCGACATCGGCGCTCCGCAACCCGACGCTCGACACCTGCATCAAGCGGATGGCGAACGTTTGCTACGACAAAAACTTTGTCGATGACGCCTTTATGTTGGTGCAGTTGTCGACCTATGCGCAGCCGCACATTCTTCCGGCCTATGAGGCTATCGCGCAGGCCAACATGAACATCGAACTCAGCGCACCGTATCGGATGGTCGAAAAGCTCGAGCAGGTCAAACTCCCGACCCAGGTCATCACCGGACGTGAGGACGTCCGTGCCCCGCTTCAGAATGCGATCGACGGACAAAAACGCATTCCCAACTCGGAAATTGTGATCTTTGATAAATGCGGTCACATGCCGATGTTGGAGCACGCCGACCTCTTCAATGAAACCGTCACTGAGTTTCTGCTGCGCAATTAGTCAGTCCTCGTTGCGACGCAAAGCGAGCCGCACGGGATGACCAAAGCCGCAGTGATTCACCAACATGGTGGTGCGGATGTGTTCTCGTGGGACGATGTCGAGGTCGGCCGGCCGGGTGCTGGCGAAGCGCGCGTGCGACACACCGCGATCAGCTTGAATTGGGCCGACCTGAAATACCGCGAAGGCGGCGACAATCATTATCCGGTGCCGTCACTGCCAGCGGTGATCGGGCTCGAAGCCGTTGGCGTGGTGGAAGAAGTCGGCGCGGGCGTTGACCTCGTTGAAACTGGAGATCGGGTCGCTTACGGGGCGCTGCCTCTGGGTGCCTACGCCGAGGCGCGACTGATCGCGGCTGAGAGCCTTTATCTCGTCCCCGACGGGGTGAGCGACGAGCAGGCGGCAGCGGCCTACCTCAAGGGCTTGACGGCGCAATATTTGGCCGAGCGCGCCTATCCGATTGGCGCGGGAGAGACCGTGCTCGTACACGCTGCGGCAGGTGGTGTTGGTATGATTCTCAGCCAACTCGCCAAACACCGCGGCGCGACGGTGATCGGTACTGCCGGCAGCGCCGACAAGGTTGCTATCGCCCTGGCGCACGGCTGTGACCACGCCATCGACTATCTTGCGGAAGACTTCCAGGACCGTGTGGTTGAGATTGTCGGCGACAAGAAAATCGATGTGGTTTTCGACTCAGTTGGACTGGCAACGTTCGAGAAATCTCTCGATCTGCTGCGGCCGCGGGGCATGATGGTGAGCTACGGACACGCGTCGGGAAAAGTGCCGCCGATCGATATCGTCGATCTCGCGCATAAGGGGTCGCTCTATCTCACACGATGTACTGGTCGTACGTACAATACCGGTCGCGATAATTTTGTCGCCCAGGCGGGCGCCCTGTTTGCCATGATCGCTGACGGGACGGTTCGAGTCGATGTGAACCAGCGCTACGCATTGTCTGACGCTGCTCGTGCTCATCGCGAGATGGCAACCAGATCAACCAAGGGCTTGTCCGTCCTCATTCCCTGATCGTGCGGCCGTCGATTGGGCGCTCGAGATAAATCGGCACCTATGAAACGCGTGCGCCTGCGCGTCGCGCGTGAAAACCGAGTGCACCCAACAGCAAAAGTAACAAGGTGGTGGCAACGAAAACGCTCGTTTCGTCGACGACCGTAATCAGGCTTTTGCCAACCGTGCTTTCAAAAGGCATGCCGGAATCAATGCGCCCGGCGACAGCGCGTTTCTCGGAGTCGTTCCAGCGAAAGGTCGAGTGTTTCAGCGTGACCGGAAAGTAGCGCTCGATAATCTCGCTCTCTCGATAGGCGATCGTGAATTCGCGAACCGCAGCATCTGATGACGCAGCAAAACCGTTGGCACGTCGTCTATGCTGAATGCGCCGCGCGAGATGGTTCGCGGCTTCGTGCGCCAACGGGCTTCGGCTGGTCGTGTATCGCTCAAAGAAGTGGCCATAGCCGCCCTCGGCTCGAAGCGTATCCAACCCGGGTCCGATTTGCGGGTCCAGTACCGTGTCCATCCGGCGTAAGTCGATTTCGGGTAACCGTGAGCGAAAGCGACCGGTTTGTGGGCCTTCATACATAAACCCATACTCGGCCATAACGGTGGCGTCCCGGAGTAACGCCGCAAGCGCGGGAACTTTACTTGTATAGCGGGCGATTCGCTTGGGTGTATTCAAAAGACTGGCGCCCACAAGCGCCACAGCAATCACCGAGAGGAGTGACAGCAGGCGGACACTCGGAGGAGACAATCGAGCCGCAATCGGCGCGGCTGTGTCTCGAAAGTGGTGGAAATTTGAGGATGGCGTAATCTCCGGGTGACAAGACAACCACCCAACCGGCGGCTAGCACCGCCAAGGAGATCACGCCATGAAGAACACTACCGAGACTTCCGCGCTTTCGCTACTGGCCAATGACGCCGGCTATGATCCGCTCGAGGACCGGCTGCGGGAGAACATCAGATCCACGATCGAGGCCGTTTTTGAGGAGGAACTTGCGCAGTTTCTCGGGCGCTGCCGATACGGTCGAGAGGACGCGCTTCGGCAAGGGTATCGGAACGGGCACCGGGAGCGGCAACTGACGGGGACATTCGGGACCGAGAGGGTGAGCGTGCCGCGTGCACGGATCGTTGAGGAAGACGGTCGGGCGTCGGAATGGCGTTCGCGGGCGCTGCCGCGCTACCAGCGGCTGACCAGAAAGGCCGAGGCGCTGATCGCTTCGGTGTATCTGTCCGGAACCAACACGCGGCGGGTGAAACGCGCGCTGTTCGGGCTCTTCGGGGGTGCTGTGAGCAAGGACGTTGTGAGCCGGGCGTGGCGCAAGGTGAAGGTCGATTGGGACGCCTGGTGCAGCCGTGGCCTCGCGGATGAGGATATCGTTCGGCTGATCCTTGACGGCACTGTGATCAAGACCCGACTGGATCGCAAGGCCACCAACATCTCGGTTCTCGCGGCTATAGGGGTGCGCCGGGATGGCCAGAAGGTCTTGCTTTCGATCGGGAATATGGGCGGAGAAAGCCAGGCGGCGTGGCGCCAGTTCCTCGACGACCTTGATGCGCGTGGACTGAAACGGCCCGGGTTTGTCATCGTCGATGGCGCGCCGGGACTGGAGGCGGCTCTGTCGGCGCTTTGGGGCGATGACCTTCCCGTTCAACGCTGCACCGTGCACAAGCACCGCAACCTTCTGGGTCATGCTCCCAAACACATGCATGACGAGCTGAGCGAAGATTACCGCGATATGATCTATGCCGACACTGCCTCCGAGGTGGAAACCCGCCGCAAGGCGTTTGTCCGCAAGTGGCGGCTGAAATGCAGGGCCGTCGCGGACAGCCTCGCAGAAGCGGGCGACAAGCTCTTTACCTTCACGCGCCTGTCCAAGAGCCAATGGAAATCAGCCCGAACGACCAACGCCATTGAGCGTCTCAACGAGGAGTTCAAGCGCCGGATCAAAACACAGACCGTGCTGCCGTGTCCCGAAACAGTGCCGATGCTCCTCTGGGCGCTCCTCGCTTCCGGCCAAATCCAGATGCGCAAAGTCGATGGATGGGAAACCCTCGATCAGCTAATCGCCGACGAAACCCTTGACCGCGCGGCCTGACCGCCGCAAAACTCAACCCGCTCGGAGAGGCGCCAAAACCAATTTCCACCACTTTCGAGACACAACCATCGGCGCGGGTCGAAGAACCTGCGCGATAATGATCTGGCCGAGTACCGCGCCTGAAAAATTTAACGCGATGTCACGGAGGTCCCAAAACCGATTCGGGAGGAGCCACTGGATTGCTCCGTCGATCGTCCCAACGATGCCGGCGATGACTGCCGCGCTGAAATAAATACCGGCGTCTTGCATACGATGCGACAAGGCGCGAAACGCTAAAGCGCTCAACACGCCGTATTGGACGAAGTGGAGGCCTTCGATGGGTGTTTCGGAGATTGCCGCGGTTGCGACGACAAGCGCCGCCGATGTGATGAGCCAGACCGCGCTGGCGATCGAGGTTTTGTGGTTGCGTACCAGATGGCGAAGGATCACCGCGACGAACAGCCCAATCAGCACAACGACGACAGCGGCGGCGATCCACTTGCCGGTGGCGCGTTCGATGATTTGGAGAGCCCGCGGGGCCACCGGCAGGGTGGCCAAGAGAGCGACGGTCCACGCCCCGACATAGGTCCATGACACCCATTCCGGTTCGCGTGGCCATGTGTTTGTCATCTCAGCGATGTGTTTGTCATCTCAGATGACGAATGCGATTCAAATGCCGCATGCGGTTCAAATTCCGTATGCGGCTATTGGCGTGATGATTTGTCCCACCACGTATCAATCACGAAGCCACCGGCTGGTGTGATGGCCGGCCGGCCGAATTTGTCCCAATAGGCGATGCGGTCGTGCTTGGTGTGGAACAGCGGCACGACGTAGTGGCCCCAGCGTAAGACACGATCCAACGCGCGGGCACCGGCGATCAACTGCATCCGGTTAACCGCGCTTGCCACTGCATTGGTCAGTTCGTCGACCACTGGATCGTGAATGCCGGCGAGGTTTCCACTGCCCGTGATACCAGCCGCCTCCGACCCCCAGTAATAGCGCTGCTCGTTGCCTGGGGAGAGTGACTGGTGCCAGGTTTTGATGACGGCATCGAAATCAAAGGCCTGGGAACGGCCTCCACTGGATCGTGAATGCCGGCGAGGTTTCCACTGCCCGTGATACCAGCCGCCTCCGACCCCCAGTAATAGCGCTGCTCGTTGCCTGGGGAGAGTGACTGGTGCCAGGTTTTGATGACGGCATCGAAATCAAAGGCCTGGGAACGGCCTTGGTATTGCGCCCATCGACGTGCGTACCTTCAGAGCGACACCAACGCGTTTGAGATTTTGAGCGAACGCGAATGCGATCCGCTCGTTCGACGGATGTGCCAATAGCAATTCGAACGACAACCTGCGGCCATCGATCTGCCGTTCCATGTGGCCCTCATTGAGGGTCCAGCCGGCTTGCTCCAACAACGAAATAGCGCGTTTGAGGTTGGCGCGAATCGAGCCGGATCCATCGGTTACCGGCGGTTGATAAACCTCGCCAAACACTTGATCGGGGACTTGACCGCGAAAGCGTTCGAGCAATGCCAGCTCTTCCTCCCCAGGATAGCCGGCGGCCGCGAGCTCCGAGTTGGCGAAGAAACTGGCGGTACGTGCAAACGCCCCATGGAACAGATTCTTATTCAGCCACTCGAAATCAAATACGTGGGCGAGGGCAAGCCGGACGCGGCGTTGCGCAAAGATGTTACGTCGGGTGTTGAAGACGATGCCGTGCATACCGGCGGGGCGGCTGTGATCGACGCTCTCTTTGACAACGAGGCTGTTCTTGGCGGCTGGAAAGCCGTACCCGTTGGCCCAGCGGGAGGGACTTGTCTCGTGATGGAAGTCGAACTCTCCAGCCTTGAAGGCTTCGAATCTGGCGTTGGCGTCGCGATAGAAGTCGTACCGGATCACGTCAAAATTGTAGCGCCCGCGGTTGATGGGTAGTTCGCGCGCCCAGTAGTCCGCGACCCTGCGGTAAATGATCGATTGTCCGGCCTCGATATGGTCGACACGATAGGGGCCACTGCCGAGCGGCGGGACGAGAGTCGTTTTGTTGAAGGCGACGCCCTGGTAGTAGTTTTTCGAGAGAATCGGCAGCAAGCCGATGATCAACGCCATCTCACGATCGGCGTCGGGTCTAAAATGGAAGGTAATGCGTCGAGGGCTTCCGATCTCTATGCGATCGACTTGTTTGTAGTAGAGCCTGTGATTCGGTCGCCCGGCGGTGCGGAGCGTGCGGTAAGAGAAGGCGACGTCGTCAGTCGTAATCGGTGTCCCGTCGTGGAACCTAGCTTCCGGACTTAGGTGAAAACGAATCCAAGACCGCGTCGGCGCGACCTCGACGGTTTCCGCGATCAGTCCGTAGAGCGTGAAAGGTTCGTCGCTCGAGCGCTTCAACAGGCTTTCAAAAACGTAGTGGCGTCCTGGTGGTGATGTTCCCTTGACGATGAAGGGATTGAGGTTATCGAACGACCCGAGTCGGGCAAGTCGCAGCATGCCGCCCTTGGGCGCGGCCGGATTTACGTAGTCGACATGCGAAAAGCCGGGCAGATATTTTGGCGCGCCGTGCATCGCCAATGCGTGCATCGCGCCGCCGCTGACGTCGTCCGCCAATGGCTGGGAAATCGATCCGACAAGCACTGCCAAAGTGAGGCCGATGAGCGGCGCTAACGCGCGTATGCGGTGCCCGCGCTTAAGAAACCTCATGGCGGCAGATCGTCGTTCACAGCGGTGAGTCGGGGTTAATGACCTGATTGATCGAGAAGATCGCTGGATCTTTGGGATCAACCACCACCTCGACCGCGTGCGGATCTGGAGCACCGAAAACTTCCAGGGCAATAATATTTGGTGCCCGTTGCGCAAACGGACGGGAAAAACCGAACTGGTGGCCGTCGCCGAAAACCAGCAAGACCGGACGCGTAAAAGTTCGTGCCTTATCGATCAACGCCTCGCCGAAGTTTCGATAACCAGAGTGAGGCAGGAATCTCTCCTTGCGAGCAATGAAACTGAATTCGAACATATCGGCATGGATCAACAGGACGACAGCTTTTGCGCCATCTCCGATCGCTCGGTCGAAGTTTGCGTCGAGCCACGCAATTGTTGCCTTGTCTCTGGTGAAAATTCGTTGGCAGCCGCGAGATCGCGAGTTTCGAAAATATTGTTGGAGCCGACGACATGGGCGGTGATGACATGGATGCCGGCCATCTCGAAGCGAACGTTCTCGACATAGTCGGCGTAGCCGTCCATCACCTCGGCCTGGTTCTCGACCGCCATCGGGTGCCGACCAAGAGAACGCGCGGCGCTAGCGAAAAAGGTTTTACGAATGAACGCCAATCGCTCGAGCGGATCGTGACCGCCGGCTTTCGCTCGATGGCAATCGGTCCATTCATTGTCACCTGGGGTGTAGAGCACGGGTCCTTCAATTGAGTTCAAAAAGGCCAGCTGTTCAAGCAATGCGCGATCGCTGCATGGCGTTGATCCGCCCTTGAGGTCGTCCAGGTGAACGGTAAACGCCGGTGCTTTGCGATTGATTACCTAGATCAGAGAATTGTAAGGACCAAAGGCCGCGTCGGTGACTCCGTAGGGCATGTCCGCGAGCGCGATGAAGCGAAACGGCTGCTGCGCCTGCGCCAGAGGTGGCGACAAAAGAAACGCTATTCCAAGGACCAATGTAGCGGCGAATATTCTGATCACATAGGGGCTCCGGACAATTCCATCACAGCGTCTATTGTGCCGCGCCAAACCTCTACAAGCCAGTGATCGGCACGCTTCCCTTTCGCCCGGTTGCAATGGCCGGTTCGTTTACAAGTGAGACCAGCTATGCTTGGAGATCGTTAATAGCCCATAGCAGGCACCATGGCTGAAACTGCTCCTATTTCGGACGACGCAATCCAGGCGCGTGATCTTGTCGCATCATGCCGCGAGACTTTCGTTGCGGGTCGCACCCGTTCCGTCTCCTGGCGGCTGGAGCAACTTGCAAGTTTGCGCAAATTCCTGGTCGATCGCGAAGTCGATATCCTTGCTGCGGCACGATCCGACCTTGGCAAGTGCGAGCTTGAGGGGTGGGTCGCGGAGATTGGACTTGTCATCGCCGAGATCGATTATGCCCGCAAGAACCTGCGGCGGTGGATGCAGCCCGAGCGTGTGCAGACGCCACTCCTCGCGCAACCAGGTGCGAGCCGGATACAGCGCGAACCGCTTGGCGTCGTCCTTATCATCGGCGCCTGGAATTATCCAATTCAGCTCGTCTTGGTTCCTCTTGTGGCGGCGATTGCCGCTGGCAATTGTGCAGTCCTTAAACCGTCGGACATCGCCGGCGCGAGTTCGGCGGTAATAGCCAAGTATGTTCCCGAATATCTCGATCGCGATGCGTTTGTGGTGGTTGAAGGCGGGCGCGACGAGACCACTGAATTGCTCGCGCAGCGCTTCGATCGGATCTTCTACACCGGCGGCGGCGCGGTCGGGCGTATCGTTATGGCAGCCGCGGCCAAGCATTTGACACCGGTAACTCTCGAACTAGGTGGCAAGAACCCCTGCATTGTGGCGCCGGATGCCGATATTGAGATAGCCGCAAGTCGGATCGTGTGGGCAAAGTTCATCAACGCTGGGCAAACCTGTATTGCGCCGGACTATGTTTTGGTTCACCAAAGCCGGGAAGCCGAATTGCTTAATGCGCTGGGCCAGCGGGTTCGCGATTTCTACGGCAACGATCCGGCCCAGAGCGCCGACTACGGCCGGATTATCAATGACCGACATGTCGAGCGGTTGAGCCAGCTGTTGACGTGCGGTGAACCTGCCGTGGGCGGCGAGGTCGACACCGCAAGTCGCTATATCTCGCCGACTGTCCTCACGAAGGTCGACCTGAGTTCCCAAATCATGGACGACGAGATTTTTGGGCCGATCCTCCCGGTGGTGCCAATCGCCGATTGGGGCGATGCGATTGATTTCATCAACCGGAAACCACGCGCCCTCGCGGCGTACATCTTCACCCGTGACCCCGCGCGCCAACAGCGCATGCTGGAAGAAACCAGTAGCGGCTCGGTTGGCATCAACGATTTGCTGATGGACTATTTCACCCACGGCCTGCCGTTCGGGGGTGTCGGCGACAGCGGTATCGGCGCCTATCACGGCCGCCATGGCTTCGAGACATTCAGCCATCGCAAGAGTGTCTACAAGCGGCGCTTCGCGGCCTTCGACCCACCGCTCCGATATCCACCCTTCACCAGCATGAAACTCAAGGTTATGAAGTGGTTGCTCGGCTCCTGATTTCGAACGCCTCCTGCCCGTCGTGCCGAGCGTGGTGGGCTGAACTACGCCCCCAGATAAGCCTCGGCGTCGATCTCGATCAGCATGTCATCACGCATCAGATCGGTAATGAAGCCAGTGCTTACATAGGCTTTTTCCGGAAAATACTCGGCCCGAATCGCGCTGATTTGCTCGAAATATTTGCGATCTTTCAACAGCATCGTAATTTTGTAAATATCCGACATGGTGCCGCCCGCGTCCTCCATGACCTTTTTGACGTTGTCGAAGGTTTGGCGGGCCTGGGTTTCAAAATCTGTAGCTAGCGGGCGGTCCCAGATCGGACCGGTCTGGTGGGTGATTGCCGAGGTCCCAGCGACGAACAAGGTGTCACCGATGCGTACTGCCCGCGAGAAGGGCCCGACCGGTTCGCCAAGGGTATCGGGATTGTAGGTCTGCTTGGTAGCCATCCTGAATTCTCCGTTAAGGATTGGGGCATCGCCTCATCGGGCGCGCCGGAATCAGGATTATCCTAGCCTTTTTCGCGCTTGAGGGGAGCCGCCGCAGCGGCGGTCTCATGCGCGGTGGTTCGCTGTTCCCACCAGATAGCGCGGGGATTAGTGCAGGGTCAATTGCACGTCGGCATAGGCGATCTCGACGGGCTGCAACAACCCGGCGGTGGCGACCCGAACACTGTGGAGCTTGCCGTCAAGATTGCTGTTCCAGAATTCGAGAAATTCGTTGAGACGGGGCAGGTCGGGTGCGACGTCATATTGCTGCCAGACGTAGCTCTGCAGCAAGCTTGGATGGTCCGGGAGATGATAGAGAATCTCGGCGGTGGTGAGGCGATAACCTTTGAGCGCGGTTTCCGGGTTCGGCATGACACATGAGCTCCTTCGTTACTACGCAGTACCCCCACTTTCTTTATGGTTTAACGTTAACACCCAAGTGTCAATATTTCCTTAATGAAATCAACGTGTTAGCAGCAATCGGCGAGAGTGCTAACAACGCATTGGCACTCGAAATGCGAGAGTGCCAAAAGCCTTGACAGCCCTGATCTGATCCGCCATATAGCAGCACGCAATTAGCACTCATCGAGAGTGAGTGCTAACAACGGCGCCAAGCCGTTGAGATGACGGGATTATTTCGAAGCAACCCAGCCAATATAGGAGGATTAATTCATGAAATTTAGGCCCTTGCACGATCGCGTGCTGGTGCGCCGCCTTGAGCAGGAATCGCGTTCGGCCGGTGGAATCATCATTCCGGACACCGTTCAGGAAAAGCCGATGGAAGGCGAAATCGTCGCCATTGGCAACGGCACCCGAACCGAAGATGGCAAAGTCATCCCGCTTGACGTCAAAGTTGGCGATCAGATCCTGTTCGGTAAATTCTCGGGCACCGAGGTGAAAATCGACGGCGAGGACATGTTGATCCTACGTGAGTCGGATGTTATGGCCATCATCGACGCCAAAAAGACGGCGAAGAAGAAAGCAGCGTAGGGAGCACAACCAATGCCTGCAAAAGAGATTAAATTCGATACCGATGCCCGCCAGCGCATGCTGGCCGGTGTCGACAAGCTTGCCAATGCTGTCAAGATTACCCTTGGCCCCAAGGGACGTAATGTCATCCTTGAGAAGTCGTTTGGCGCGCCACGAATCACCAAAGACGGTGTGACGGTCGCCAAGGAAATCGAGCTTGAGGACAAGTTCGAGAACATGGGCGCGCAGATGGTGCGCGAAGTCGCCAGCAAGACCAATGACGAAGCTGGTGACGGGACGACCACGGCAACCGTGCTGGCCCAAGCGATCGCCAAACAAGGCGCCAAGGCTGTGACCGCCGGGATGAACCCGATGGACCTCAAACGCGGCGTCGATCTTGCTGTCGGTATCGTCATCGCCGACCTGGGAAAACGTTCGCGTAAGATCACGACCGACGCGGAAATCGCGCATGTCGGAACGATTGCTGCGAACGGCGAGCCGTCGGTTGGCGGATTTGTTTCGCAGGCGATGCAGAAAGTTGGCAAAGAAGGCGTCATCACGGTTGAAGAGGCCAAGAGCCTCGAGACCGAGTTGGAAGTTGTCGAGGGCATGCAGTTCGATCGTGGTTATCTGTCGCCCTATTTCATCACCAACGCCGAGAAGATGATTGCCGAGCTCGAGGATCCCTTCATCCTCCTGCACGAGAAGAAGCTGTCGGGCCTGCAAGCGATGTTGCCGTTGTTGGAAGCCGTGGTGCAGACGAGCAAACCGTTACTCATCATCGCAGAAGACATCGAGGGCGAAGCCCTGGCCACTCTGGTGGTCAACAAGCTTCGTGGCGGCCTCAAAGTCGCCGCCGTCAAAGCCCCCGGATTTGGTGATCGGCGTAAGGCCATGCTCGAGGATATCGCCATCCTGACGTCGGGGCAGGTGATCTCCGAGGACCTCGGCATCAAGCTCGAAAATGTTACGCTTGATATGCTCGGCAAAGCCAAACGCATCTCCATCAACAAAGAAGACACCACGATCGTCGGCGGTGCCGGCAAGAAGGCCGATATCCAGGGCCGTTGTTCGCAGATCCGCGCGCAGGTCGACGAGACGTCTTCTGATTATGATCGCGAAAAGCTGCAGGAGCGCTTGGCTAAGCTCTCGGGTGGCGTTGCCGTGATCAAGGTCGGTGGTGCAACCGAAGTCGAAGTCAAAGAGAAGAAAGACCTCGTCGAGGATGCGCTTAACGCGACGCGTGCAGCGGTCGAAGAAGGTGTGGTGCCGGGCGGTGGTGTTGCCCTGCTGTACGCGATTCGGGCGCTCAAGAACACCAAGGGCGCAAACGACGACCAAAATGTCGGTATCGACATTGTTCGTCGCGTCCTGGAGGCTCCGGCGCGGCAGATTGTCAACAACTCGGGCGATGATGGCTCGGTGGTGGTTGGCAAATTGAACGAAAGCAAGGACTACAATCTTGGCTACAACGCGCAAACCGGCAAATATGAAGACCTAATGAAGGCCGGCATTATCGATCCGACGAAAGTTGTGCGGGTCGCGCTACAGGATGCCGCGTCGGTCGCCGGCCTCATGATCACGACCGAGGCCATGATTGCCGAAATGCCTGAGAAGAAGGAAGCCGGCCCGCCAATGCCGCCCGGTGGCGGAATGGGCGACATGGGCTTCTAGCAGTTAACACAAGATCGTTATCGGGAGCTGTCGCAGGACAGCTCCCGAACCTTTCCTGCCTGTTTCCTGGTAGAAGTGGGATATGGAAGAATTAATTGCAGTTAGCGAACTAACCAAACGCTTCGGGCCCTTGACCGCCGTCGATGGTGTGTCGTTCAAAGTGAATCGCGGCGAGGTGCTTGGTTTTCTCGGCCCAAACGGATCGGGAAAATCAACCACAATGAAAATGATCACCGGCTTTTTGCCACCCACTGCGGGGCAAATCTCCGTGTGTGGTTTGGACGTTCTGACGCAACCGGTCGACATCAAGGCGCGGATCGGCTACCTGCCCGAGGGTGCGCCGCTTTATTCCGATATGACACCGCGATCGCTGCTTAATTTCGTGGCCGAGACCCGGAACATGGACAAGGCGATGCGTCGCCGACGAATTGACGAAGTCGGCGCAAAACTGCAGATCGAGGATGTTTTTTATCAACCCATCGAGACGCTCTCAAAAGGCTACAAACGTCGCGTTGGCTTGGCCCAGGCGATCATCCACGATCCCGACGTGCTGATCCTCGATGAACCCACCGATGGCCTGGATCCCAACCAAAAACATGAAGTGCGGCAATTGCTGGGGGAAATGGCGGCCGACAAGGCGATCATCCTCTCAACGCACATCCTTGAAGAAGTCGATGCGGTGTGCTCGCGCGCAGTGATCATTGCCCGCGGCCGATTGCTGGTTGACGAAACGCCACAAGAACTACGGGCGCGCTCCGAAACCGGAGAACTTGAAGATGTCTTCCGGCAGATGACACAGGCGGCTTGAGGGGCGAGCAATGGCGATTACCTGGAGTGTCATCAAGCGCGAGTTGTTGGCGTATTTTTCGACACCGCTCGCCTACGTTTTCATCATCATTTTTCTGGCGATGAGCGGTGCTATTACCTTTTTTATCGGTGGCTTCTTCGAGCGCGGCCAAGCCGACCTCACGCCGTTTTTTCTATTTCACCCCTGGCTCTATCTCTTTCTCATCCCAGCCGTGGCGATGCGGCTATGGGCTGAGGAACGCCGTTCGGGAACCATCGAACTATTGATGACTTTGCCGGTCTCAACCTTCCAGGTGGTAATGGGAAAATTTATCGCGGCATGGATCGTGACCGCGATTTCGCTGGTGCTAACGTTTCCGATGTGGATCACGGTCAACGTGCTCGGGGATCCCGACAACGGCGTGATCGTCACCAGTTACATCGGCAGTTGGTTGATGGCGGGAGCGCTGCTTTCGATCGGCGCTTGCGTATCGGCGTTGAACAAGAACCAAGTGATTGCCTTCATACTGAGCGCGGCAGCTTGCTTCATCTTTATGATGAGTGGGGTTGATATCGTCCAAGGCGCTTTTTCGGGCTGGGCGCCCGAGTTCGCGATCGAGTTGATCGGCTCGCTGAGCTTCCTCACCCATTTCACGGCGATCACGGAAGGCCTACTTGATCTACGCGACATTATCTTTTTCGTCTCGGTGATGGTCGCGGCGCTGTTCATTAATACGCTTCTTGTAGATCTCAAGAAGGCATCGTAGCGACCAAGGCGACGAGGACAGGAATGGCTGAAGGCACATTTGCTGATCGACGGGTACTCGCGATATCTGGCGTGATCGTCGCGATTATTTTGTTTCTCGCAGTTAACGTGTTGGCGACCGCATCCTTGCGTACCGCGCGCATCGACCTGACAGAGAATGCATTGTTCACGCTATCGCCGGGTACGGTCGAAGTACTCAAAGCGATCGATGAACCGGTAACGCTTCGATTGTTCATCTCGAACCAGCTGACCCAGGGAAACCCGCTGTTTGCACGCTACGCGGACCGGGTAAGCGAGTTGCTCGAAACCTATGAGAAACTTTCGAATGGCAAGCTGAACGTCGAGGTTTATCACCCCGAACCCTATTCGACCGAGGAAGACATCGCGGTCGCCAGCGGCTTGCGCGGCTTGCCTTACGCTGAAGGCGAGTCCGTTTACTTTGGGATCTTTGGATCCAACAGCACCGACGATGAGGACAAGATCGGGTTCATGTCGCCCGAACGGGAAGATTTCCTCGAATATGATCTAACGCGCCTTATCTACAACCTCGCCAACCCCAAAAAGACGGTGGTCGGGCTGCTGTCGTCGATGCCGCTATACGGTACGCCGCAAAACCAGTACCGGCCCTGGGTTGTGTACACCCAGATGGAGCAGTTCTTTAAGGTCCAAACCCTGTTCGACGACAGCACCGAGATCCACCCGAACGAGATCGACATCCTGATGCTGGCCCAGATCGACAAGGTCAAACCAGAAACGCTGTATGCGATCGACCAGTATATGCTGAAGGGCGGCAAAGCGTTGATGTTCGCCGACCCCAACCTTGAAACCCCGACCGGCAAGCGCCCGATCATGCCCGGCATGCCGGCGCCTTCAGATCATGGGTTCGGCCGGTTTTTTGAGACTTGGGGCGTCAATCTCAGCAAAGGGATCGTCGGAGACGCGGGCACCGCGCAGCGGATCAATTTTCCCTCAGGCGAACGAACGGTCCTGGTTCAGTACCTGCCCTGGCTTGGCCTTCGCAGCGATAACTTCAACACCGAAGATGCGACCACGGCGCACCTACAGTTCGTCACCATGTCTAGCACCGGGCACGTCGAGTTGGCTGAAAACTCGGAAATGAAAATCGATCCGCTGCTGCGATCAAGCGATCAGGCGATGGAGATCGAGGCGTCGAAGGTTTCGTTTCGGCCCAATCCATTAGCCCTGATTGAAGACTTCAAAGCGAGCGGTCGCGATTATGTTTTGGCGGCGCGGGTGAGCGGCCAAATCAAGAGCATTTTTCCTGACGGACCGCCGGTACCGGCCAAGCCGGACCCTAAGGGCAAGGACGAGGCTGCTCTGAAAAAAGCAGAACGCGATCATAAGCTGGCGATGGAAGAGTACGAAAAGCTAAAGAAAAACCACATCTCCGAATCGGTAAAGCCAGTCAACATCATCCTGGTTGCCGACGCGGATATGCTGGCCAACGATTACTGGGTGCGCGTGCAGGAAATGGGCGGGCAGCAGGTCGCCGTCCCGTTCGCGAATAATGCTGATTTTGTGCTCAACGCGCTCGATAATCTCGCGGGATCGAGTTCGGTTATCAGCTTGCGCAGCCGGGGCCTCTCGGATCGACCCTTCCAACTCGTCGACAAAATTCGGGCTCGCGCTGAGCTCAAATATCGAGCCAAAGAACGCGAACTAGAGAGCAACCTTCGCGATATCGAGGGCAAGATAAAGGACATCCGCACCGATGAGAAAAGCGGCAATGTCGTCCTCACCACTCAGCAGCAAGACGACATCAAAGAGTTTCAGTCTGAAATGCTGAGTATTCGAGCCGAATTGCGCAATGTGCAACATGCGCTCAGAAGCGATATCGAGGCACTCGATTCCTGGACTAGGGTTATCAACATCGCGCTCATTCCGATTATCGTGGCATTGATCGCTTTCGCAATCGCAATGGTACGCCGCGTCCGCTATAGCCGACGTTTTGAAACAGCTTAACCCGGTCGCCGGTCGACGCAGCAGCATCAGGAGAGCAGCGTGAACCCAAGATCACTCGCCATTCTCGCCGCGACAACAGCCGTCGTTGTTGTCATGGCGATTGTCGCGGTTAGCAGCGGAACCGATTCGACCGGCGGCGGCGGCGATGTTGCCTTCCCGAAACTGCAGAGCAAACTGGACCAGGTCGCGGAAATTACGCTGGTCAACAAAGAAGCCAAGATCGTGGTGGCGAAAAAGGGCGACGGGTGGGTGTTGCCGGCAAAACATGACTATCCGGCACAGGTCGACAAGGTGCGGGGCTTGCTTTTGGGCTTCGAGGAAATGAAGCTGATCGAGCGTAAGACCGCCAAACCCGATCGCTTTGGCAGGCTCAATGTCGATGACCCGACGGGCAAAGAGGCGAGGGCGGTCCGCGTCACGCTCAAGGATGCCAGCGGCGGCGTGTTGGCCGATGTGATTGTCGGGAAGAAGAAATACGATCTGTCGCGCACCGGCATTGCCGGAACTTATTTACGCAATGTCGATAGCGAGCAGGCGTGGCTCGGGAGCAGCGAAGTCGATCCGGGGCGCAGCGACCGCCTTTGGCTGGCCCGCAAACTAATGGACGTCAAAAAGAAACGGATCCATCGCTACTCGATAACGCACGCCGATGGTGAAGAAGTTATCGCCTCGCGTATGTCGCCCGCCGACGAAAACTTCACGCTCGAAACGCTTCCCGAAGGAAAACGCATCAAAAACAAATCGGTCGCGGACACCACGGCGACAACCCTGGCGTATCTCGAATTTGATGACGTTCGTCCGGCCGCTGATGTGACATTTCCCGCACCGCTGGCGCAGAACGAATTCATTACGTTTGACGGGTTGCTCGTTCGCGTCGCTATCGCCGAAATCGACGGTGATAAATGGGCGCGCTTTTCGGTTGCGGCGGGCGAGCCCATTGCGGTTCCCAAACAACCAGACGTAAAGCGGGACACCAAGAAAGATACGCTGGTGGCGAAGGAGGAAGAATTGCCGCCGGTTGCCGAGCAAGTCGAAGCGATCGAGAGCGTTATTTCGGGGTGGCTGTTCAAGCTGCCTGAATTCGCCAACAAAAACCTGACCGCGCGCAACGCGCAGATGTTGGCTGGGCCGCAGAGTTAGCCCGTCTACGTTTCCGCCACAGTTCGTTATTGCGCATCGACGGGCAACGTATTGAACGAATTGGAGGTCGATTCAGAAATCGTCCATGCGCGTCGGATTTCTCAGGATCCGGTTCGCCCGCCGCCGGGAAATCGGCCAGCCAAGAGTCCAATCGCCGGCGAGTGTGTGCGAATTGAGCCGCTCGATCCGGCGGTTCATGCCGCCGAACTTTTCCGCGCATCGCATAGCTCGGACGCCGCACGTCGCGTGTGGGACTATCTACCATGGGGACCGTGGCAGAACCTATCGGCGTTTGGGTCGTGGCTCCGCGATCTTGCCGGCGAAGATGATCGCGTGTGGTACGCGTTCCGCCGGGCGAAAGACCAACAAATCCACGGAATGGCGTGCTACCTAAACGTGGTAGCGGCGCATGCCACAATCGAAATCGGTGCGATCTGGTTTAGTCCTGAGATGCAGCGAACCCGCGCGGCGACTGAAGCACTATATCTAATGCTGTCACACGCGATGGACGATCTCGGCTATCGGCGTATGGAGTGGAAGTGCAATGCCCGGAATGCGCGATCGCGCGCCGCTGCGCGTCGCCTCGGCTTCAAGTTCGAGGGCATTTTCTACAACCACATGATCGTAAAGGGCGTTAACCGCGATACGGCGTGGTATTCCATCCTCGATCGCGAATGGCCACAGGTCAAAGAGCACATCGTTGGCTGGCTGGCAGGCGAGAATTTTCACCAAAATGGCCGTGCCAAAACATCTCTTAGCGAGGCTATGACCGGATTTCGGCAGTCGAACCAGGGCGCGGGTCGATCGCCATCGGCACGAAATACATGAACGCCGATCCGGCCCAAGCGATTTTGATTACCGGCGGCAGCCGCGGGATCGGCCGCGCCACGGCGCTGCTTGCCGCCGCGCGCGGTTGGTCTGTTGCTATCAATTTTCTGAGCGATGAGGGCGCTGCCGCGCAAACCGCCAAGGAGGTCGAGGAGGCGGGTGCGCGGGCGATATTGATACGCGGTGATGTGTCGATCGAAAGCGATGTCGTTGCGATGTTCGATAGCGCAGAAACCTCCTTCGGCCGCCTCGACGGGGTGGTGAACAACGCCGGTATTGTCGCCCCGCCTTTGCGACTATCGGAGATGAGCGCCGAGCGACTGCAGCGGATGTTTACGGTCAACGTCTACGGTGCCTACTTATGTGCACGCGAAGCAGCCAGGCGTTTGAGTTCCATCGAACACCAGGCGGGTGGCGCTATCGTCAATGTTTCGTCGGCCGCGTCGCGATTGGGGTCGCCTAACGAGTATGTCGATTACGCGGGATCGAAGGCCGCTATCGATACGCTAACGATCGGGCTGGCCAAAGAACTGGGGCCGCTTGGCGTCCGAGTAAACGCAGTGCGCCCGGGTATTATCGACACCGATATCCACGCCAGCGGCGGGCAACCTGATCGAGCCGAGCGATTGGGAAAAACGACGCCGCTCGGCCGGTCCGGCCGTCCGCAAGAAGTTGCCGAGGCCATAATCTGGTTGTTGAGCGATGCATCGTCCTATGTGACCGGCGCGCTGCTCGATGTTGCTGCCGGGCGTTAGGGCATTTGAGGATTGGCCGAGTCGACGCAACCCTGAAATGCGCTAAGCGCCCGCCGCCAGCCGCTTTTCCCGCTCACGCCGACGCCGTAAGCGTTTGCGTCGGCGACGCGCCTTTTCTTTCTTGAGTCGATCTACGGCCGCAATCTGTTGCTCGCGAGTGAGGCTCGACCACATCCAGATCTCGTGGCCTGTACGCATGCACCCCCGGCAATGCCCGAGTTCGGGATCCAATCCACACGCTTTCTGGCAGGGTGAGAGTACGTAGCTGGTCATTTCCACTAGCTTAGCGCTGATATCGACGCATGGGGATGCACAAGATACGCTCCGCCGGGTTTTCATTACGAGGGGAGGGAGATATGGCGGAGCCGGATTCACAGCCCAGCGGCATGGAGAAACTGCTCGCCTTGCGCGAGGTGGAGGAGTTTCTCATCACCGAACTTGCGTTGCTCGACACCGGGGATTTGGCGGGCTGGCGGGAGTTGTTTACCGATGAGGGTTACTACTGGGCGCCGGCGCGGCCGGATCAGGAAAATCCACTCGACGAGATATCTCTGTTCTATGACGATAAAAGCATCATGGCCGTGCGGATTGAGCGCCTCAATCAACCGCGCGACCATGGGCGCGCGCCGCTGCCGCGCACCAGTCACATGATCTCAAATATTAGGATTGGTGCGATCGATCATGCGGCGAACTCGCTCGACGTAAGCGCGCGGTTTCACATGCTTGAGTATCGTCCGGAAATGGAGCAACGAAGCTTTGGTGGGTTGTACGAGTACAGCCTGGTCCGCGACGACCTTAGCTTTCGCATCGCCGCCAAGAAAGCAACCGTAATCAATTGCGACGGGGCTTTCTTCCCGCTGGCAATGCCTTTTTGAGCCGAATTTCGCCGTGGTTTCGGTCATTTTGACGCGGGTTTAACCCATAACAACGCCGTTTCGGTGAGCTCGATCACGATAAACGCCGCTAGAGATTCGGCACGCGAACGGCTGCTCCCCTCTCTTGTGACAACACACCGGCCGAGGCTTCGGTGCCGGTCGCAGCGATCACCGCGAGGGGCTTTGGTCTTACCGTCTTCGGATCGTGTGATTTCGATACTTATGCGTCGGGTTGCTTGGATACGACGCCGAACTCGCCCATACTAGGGGTGCACCCATAGGCGGGAAAATTTGGAGGAAAGAGAATGGCAGTCGCACATGCGAGCCTTGAGCGGCCAAGTGCTGCGGAATACCCGGAAGTAAAGTTTTCACCGCGTCGCATCGGACACTCCAACAATTTCGTTGGTGAGCTCGAACGCTCGATGGAGTTTTTCATCGATATCTGCGGCTTCGAGGAAGTTGCGCGCGAACTACAGATCCCGGCCGGCTTCGTCAGCAACGGCAACACCCATCATGATCTCGGCCTGGTTGGTATGCTCGATGGCGAAGAGCGGATTGGCCGCGATGGCCACGTGCAAATGCCGAAGGGCCGCGGTTTGCAGCCCGGTCTCAACCATATGGGTTGGGAGATGGAGAACGAGAAACAACTGGTCGACGCGTGGCACCGCTACGAGAAGACCGGCCTGCCGATCCACCGGCTGGTCGACCATCAGACCTCGCATAGCGTCTACATCTTCGACCCCGATGGGCTCCTGCATGAGATCTATGCCGATGAAGTGAAGGATTGGCGCAGCATCCTCAAGGGCGATCTAACCCATCTCACCGGCAGTTGGGACCCGGACGGTCGCGAGCCCTCGACCGAACCCAAATACCATGCGACGTTCGACCTTCGGGTGGTGCCGCACGCCGCATTCCATCCGCTCAAGATCAGCCGCGAGACCGTAATCTGCGAAGATTATGATGGCATGGTCGATTTCTACGAGAACATCATTGGGCTTGACGTGAAGTATCGCGCAGCAGCCGGAAACTTTGCGATCGTGGGTGGGGCGGCGTCAGACTACTACGACGTTGCACTGTTCCGGGCCAACAATGGCGACACCCATGGCATGCACCACATGTCGTTCAAGCTGGCGGACGAAAAAGAAGTCGGCGAAGGCATTGCCAAGCTCAAGGAGAAGGGCGTGGCCATCGAGTTCGAAGTCGATAACGAGATCAAACGCAGCGTGTTCATCAGCGACCCCGACGGTATGGGCTGCGAATTCTACGTCGACCGCAAGCAAGCCGATCTTGCCGCAGTCGAGAAAGAGGACCCCGCAAAGCAGCTATATCTGGTCTGATCGATCCAACTGGGAACCATAAAGGGTCGCGCGCTTCGCGCGGCCCTTTCTTTGTTGCAACTCGAACATTCTACTCTGGTAGCTACATAGGTGGCTACCAGAGTAGAATAAGGTGTAACGATGTCAGTTGAGCCGACTTACATAAACCTGAAGCGCGCGAAAGACACGCTCTCAAGCCTTGTCGAGCGCGCGTTAGGAGGCGAGGAGATCGTTATCACGCGTGGCGGGAGCCCGGTCGTGCAGTTAATTCCGGTCGCTACTGGTATTGCGAGGACGCCGGGCGGATTTCCAGAACTCGCCGACGTTGGCGATGCCGTTCTCGAGCCTCTTGCCCAGGATGAACTGGAGGCGTGGGAAGACGGCTAGCGTGTACCTTCTCGATACCCACGCCTTGCTATGGTGGTTGGCCGATTCACCGCGATTAAGTGAAACTGCTCGTAGGGCTATTTCGGAACCAGAGGCGGTCGTGTCGGTAAGCGCGGCGTCTGCGTGGGAAATCGCGATCAAGGTACGGAAGGGAACGCTGACGCAGACCGGTGCAATCGAACTCTTAGACGCGTTTGGCCAAACCGTTGTTAGTCGAGGATTTAAACTAATTGCGATCGACCACGAGGATGCAGTCGTGGCCGGTGGTCTGGCAATTGCGCACCAAGACCCTTTTGATCGAATGCTGATCGCTCAAGCGCTGTTGCGCAAATTTCAGCTGATCAGCATTGATCCTGTTGCCGACGAAGCGGGATGCCCTCGCCTTTGGTAGTGGCGCCTAGCGAGGCAGGTCGGACGACCCCATCAAAAACGCATCGACAGCGCTCGCGCATTGGCGGCCTTCGCGAATTGCCCAGACGACGAGCGATTGGCCACGGCGCATGTCGCCGGCGGCGAATACTTTAGGGTTCGAGGACTGGTATTGCTCGGTGTTGGCTTGGACGTTGCCGCGTTGATCGAGGTCGAGGCCAAGTTCTTGGATCATGCCCGCGTGAACGGGGTGAACGAAGCCCATCGCCAGCAGCACCATCTCGGTTTTGATTTCGAACTCACTGCCCGGCACTTCGACCAGATTCATACGGCCGTCATTGTCAGTTTGCCAATCGACCCGCACACACGTCATCGACCGTACGCGACCATTTTCGTCGCCCAGGAACTCTTTGGTCGACACGCTCCAATCGCGGCCGACACCTTCTTCGTGAGACGATGATGTCCACAGTTTGAGCGGCCAATTGGGCCATGTCATCTCGATATCCGGCTGCTCGGGTGGCTTGGGTAAGATCTCCAATGACGTGACGCTGAGGGGTTGCTGCCGGTTCGAGGTGCCAATGCAATCCGACCCGGTATCGCCGCCGCCGATCACCACGACGTTCTTGCCGGCGGCCAGGATAGCACCGTCGGCTTCGACGGCGGGGACCGCGTCGCCGGCGTTGCGCTTGTTCTGCTGCACCAGAAACGGCATGGCGTTGTGGACGCCATCGAGGTCGTGGCCCGGGACCGGTAGGTTGCGTGGGTCCTCTGCACCGCCAGAGAGCACAACCGCATCAAACTCATCGACCAGCTGTTGGGCCGGGATGTCGACGCCGATATGGGTATTGACCCGGATCTCGACGCCCTCGGCGGCCATCTGTTCGATGCGCCGGTCGATGCGAAACTTTTCGAACTTGAAATCTGGAATGCCGTAGCGCATCAAGCCGCCGGCTCGGGTCTCCTTCTCGAACAGGACGACCTCGTGGCCGGCGCGCGCGAGTTGTTGTGCGCACGCCATCCCGGCCGGTCCCGACCCGACCACCGCGACGCGCTTGCCGCTCTTGCGTGCCGGCGGTTCCGGCACTACCCAACCCTCGTCCCAACCGCGATCTATGATCGCGCACTCGATCGTTTTGATGGTGACTGGATCATCATTGATGTTGAGGACGCAGGCTTGTTCGCACGGTGCCGGACAAATTCGACCGGTGAATTCGGGAAAATTGTTGGTCGAATGGAGGACGTCGAGGGCCGCGCGCCACTCGCTGCGGTAAACCAGATCATTCCATTCGGGAATGATGTTGTTGACGGGGCATCCCTGGTGGCAGAACGGGATACCGCAATCCATGCAACGTGCGCCCTGGACCTTTAGGTCGTCCTCGGCCAGCGGAACCGTGAACTCGCGCCAATTTTTAACGCGCTGATCGGGCGACTCGTAAGGCCGATCGTGCCGCGCATATTCCAAAAAGCCGGTAACTTTGCCCATGACCGATCGCTACTCGGCCGCCGCTTCGGTTTGCTCGGACACCATCTCGGGTTGATCGGCCATCTCGCGTACGGCACGGCGGAAATCAACCGGCATGACTTTGACGAACTTGCCGATGTAATCGTCCCAGTTCGCGAGAATGTCGCGCGCACGAACGCTGTTGGTGTAGTGGAGGTGGCGCTCGATCAGCAGGATCAGGCGCGTCGCGTCGTATTTCTCATAACCCGTGATATCGCGCAGAATGGTGTCACGGTCGGCCTCCGGCGTCGTCTCGTCGGCATCAATCGATCCGAGCTCGACCATCGCCAAATTGCAACGCCGCTCGAAATCGCCGGCTTCGTCGAGCACGTAGGCAATGCCGCCGCTCATGCCGGCGGCGAAGTTGCGCCCAACCGCGCCGATAACGACGGCGATCCCGCCGGTCATATATTCGCAGCCGTGATCGCCGACCCCTTCGACAACCGCGATGGCGCCCGAGTTGCGAACGCAGAAGCGTTCGCCTGCAACCCCGGCGAAGTAGCACTCGCCACCGACGGCGCCGTAGAGCACGGTGTTGCCGATAATGATGTTTTCGGCGGCGACGATGCGGCTGTCGCGTGGCGGGTAGACCGCAATGCGGGCGCCGCAGAGACCCTTGCCGATATAGTCGTTGGCATCGCCTTCGAGTTCGAAGCTGATGCCGCGCGCCCCCCAGGCGCCGAAGCTTTGGCCGGCCGAGCCTTTGGTCTTGATGCTGATCGTATCCTCGGGCAAGCCGGTGTGGCCGTAGCGTTTGGCGATTTCTCCCGACAACATGGCGCCGAAGGTCCGGTTGACGTTGCGGATCGGCATCTCGATCTGCACCGCTTTGCGCTCGCTTAGGGCCGGTGCCGCCAGCTCGATAAGCTTGTGATCGAGTTGTTTGTCAATCGGGTGATACATTTCTTCGCATTTGTAAGTTGCGATCTCAGGACCGACGTCGGGCTTATAGATGAGATTCGAGAGATCGATCCCGTGCGCCTTCCAGTGATCGCTCGCTTTGCGCGTGTTGAGCTTATCGGTGCGCCCGATCATCTCGTTGAAGGTGCGGAAACCAAGCTTGGCCATCAACTCGCGTATCTCTTCGGCAATGAAGAAGAAATAGTTGACGACATGTTCGGGCTTGCCGGTGAATTTAGCGCGCAGGTCAGGGTCTTGCGTGGCGATACCGACGGGGCAGGTGTTGAGATGGCACTTGCGCATCATGATGCAGCCGGTGGCGATCAAGGGCGCGGTTGAGAAGCCGAACTCGTCGGCGCCCAACATGGCGCCAATAACGACGTCGCGACCGGTTCTTAAACCGCCATCGACCTGCACCGCAGAGCGGCCGCGCAGACCGTTCAGCACAAGCGTTTGATGGGTTTCGGCAAGGCCGATTTCCCATGGTGAGCCGGCGTGCGTGAGCGAGGTGAGGGGGCTGGCCCCGGTGCCGCCCTCGTAGCCGGAGATCGTTATATGATCGGCGCGTGCCTTCGAGACGCCAGCCGCGACCGTACCGACACCCACCTCCGAGACCAGCTTCACGCTGATCCAGGCTGCCGGATTTGCGTTCTTCAGATCGAAGATCAGCTGGGCGAGGTCTTCGATCGAATAGATGTCGTGATGCGGCGGTGGCGAGATGAGGCCGACACCGGGTGTCGAATAACGCACCTTGGCGATATTCGTGTCCACCTTGTTGCCGGGCAACTGGCCGCCTTCGCCAGGTTTGGCGCCCTGGGCGATCTTGATCTGCAACTGGTCGGCGTTGACCAAATACTCCGCCGTGACGCCGAAACGCCCTGATGCGACCTGCTTGATCGCCGAGCGCATAAGGTCGCCATTCGGCAAGAGCTGGTACCGATCCGGCTCCTCGCCACCCTCGCCGGTGTTTGATTTACCGCCGATGCGATTCATGGCCACGGCGAGCGTCGTATGCGCCTCGCGCGAGATCGAGCCAAATGACATCGCGCCGGTGGAGAAGCGTTTGACGATATCTTTTGCCGCTTCGACTTCGTTGATTGGGATCGGCTCTCCCGTGAAGTCAAGATCGAACAGGCCGCGAAGCGTCATCAACCGTTCGTTTTGGTTGTTTACCAGTTCTGCGAAATCCTTATAGGTCTTGGCTTGGTTGCCGCGGACCGCGTGTTGCAGTTTGGCGACCGTATCGGGCGTCCACTGATGGTCTTCGCCGCGCAGTCGGAATGCGTACTCGCCACCGGGATCGAGCATGTGGCGGTAGATCGGCGCGTCGCCATAGGCATGCTGGTGCCGGGCAACTGATTCGGCGGCAATTTCAGGCAGGCTCACACCCTCAACTCTGGTCGCCGTGCCGGTGAAATAGGCGGCGACGAAGTCTCCGGATAGACCGACGGCATCGAAAATCTGCGCGCCGCAATAGGAGAAGTGGGTGGAAATTCCCATCTTCGCCATGACCTTAAGCATGCCCTTGTTGACAGACTGGATGTAGTTTCTACGGATCTGAGACCAACTGATATCTGGGAATTCTTCGCTCAACGTCCACAGTGTTTCGAAGGCGAGATAGGGGTTGACCGCCTCCGCCCCGTAGCCGGCTAGTGTACAAAAATGATGTACCTCGCGCGCCTCGCCGGTTTCAACAACGAGCCCCGTCTCGGTCCGCAATCCTTCGCGAATCAAATAGTGATGGGCTGCCGAGGTTGCCAGTAAAGAGGGGATCGGGATGCGATCGCTATCCGTCGATCGATCCGACAGAATAAGGATGTTGAACCCTTCGCGCACCGCCGCGTGAGCCTCGCTGCACAGACGCCGCAATGCCGGTTCCATTCCCGCGGCGCCGGCGACCGCGGGATAGGTAATTTCCAATGTCTTGGTGCGAAAGGCGCCCTTGCCGTGTTCCTCGATCCGGCGAATCTTTTCGAGCGCAGCATTGGTGAGGATCGGCTGGCTTACTTCGAGCCGCAAATGGCTGCCGCCGTCGTTGAATCCGAGCAGGTTTGGACGCGGACCGATCAATGAGTTGAGCGACATCACCTCGTATTCGCGCGTCGAATCGATCGCTGGGTTGGTGACCTGGGCGAAATTCTGTTTGAAGTATTTGAAAAGCAGCGTTGGGCGCCGCGACAATACCGCGAGCGGCGTATCGGTGCCCATCGACCCGATCGGGTCGTCGCCACCGCCGGCCATTGGCTTGAGAAAGAAGTTGAGGTCGTCTTGGGTAAAGCCAAACGCCTGCTGGCGATCGAGCAGCGTTTCGGCGCTGGGGCGTTGCGGTTTGATCTTGCCCGGCAGGTCGTCAACCATGATCTGGGTGCGCGCCAGCCACTTCGCATACGGTTTTGCCGCCGCGAGTGACGCTTTCAGTTCAGTGTCGTCGATGATGCGTTGCTCGTCGAGGTCGAGCAGGAACATCCTTCCCGGTTGCAGCCGCCATTTCTTGACGATCTTCGCTTCGGGAATGTCGAGCACGCCGGTTTCCGATCCGCCAATGACCATACCGTCATCGGTGATGAGATAGCGTGCGGGGCGAAGACCGTTGCGATCGAGGGTTGCGCCGATTTGCCTTCCATTGGTGAAGGCGACACTCGCAGGTCCATCCCACGGCTCCATGACCGCGGCGTGATACTCGTAGAACGCGCGCCGCTCATCGTCCATCAGCGGGTGGTTCTCCCACGCTTCAGGGATCATGAGCATCGCCGCGTGCGCCAAGGGGTAACCACCGAGGTGCAAAAGTTCGAGCGCGTTGTCGAAGCAGGCGGTATCGGATTGGCCTTCGGGAATGATTGGCCACAGTTTTGCCAAATCATCGCCGAACAGTTCCGACATCATCGAGCCGCGGCGTGCGGCCATGGCGTTGATATTGCCGCGAACCGTATTGATCTCGCCATTGTGGCAAATCATGCGATAGGGATGAGCAAGGCGCCACGACGGAAATGTGTTGGTTGAGAATCGTTGGTGGACGATGGCGAGTGCGCTGACCATTCGCGCGTCGTTGAGATCGTCGTAGTAATTGACGATCTGGGTCCCCATCAGCATGCCTTTGTAGACGATGGTTCGGGCCGATAGGGAGCAGATGTAGAAATCGTCGAGCCCGGGGAGCGCGCTGTCGACGGTTGCGTTTTCGACCAACTTACGGATGACATAAAGTTTGCGTTCAAACGCATCGGTGTCGGTGAGATTGGCCGCGCGGCCGATAAAAACCTGACGGATTCGTGGCTCGGTGGATTTGACGCCTGCGCTCAGCATCGTGTTGTTGACGGGAACATCGCGCCAGCCGAGAACGCTCTGGCCCTCATCCGCGATATGACGCTCGATGATCCGCTCGAGTTCGGCGCGGGCACTGTCGTCCTGCGGTAGAAACACCATGCCCACCCCACAATGCTCGGGCTCGGGCACCGTGACTCCCAGCGGTTCGCACGCCGCTTTCAACAGAGCATGTGGAATTTGTACGAGAATTCCGGCGCCGTCCCCGGCCAGCGGATCGGCGCCGACCGCACCGCGGTGCTCCAGATTAACCATGATCTGAAGCCCGTAGCGGACGATATCATGGCTCTGCTCGCCACTGATATTAGCGACGAATCCGACGCCGCAGGAATCATGTTCATACTGCGGGTCATAGAGGCCCTGGGGTTTGGGTAACATCGGTATGTTCTGTGATAATTATGTTTTATTTCAATATCTTGTTGTCAGTCTTTCGTTTGTAAGATTTGGTAACAATCCACATAAAGCGTACGGTTATTTGCGCTCTTATGAGGCGCGGAGCCGGCGACCCTACACGAACTCATCGGTTTACGACAAGCGCGTACTACCGCGCTAACCACGCACCCACGCGCGTAACCCTTCGTTGTAGCCAGCGCGCGCCACCGATACCTCGCGGCTCCAGCGCGGCGGCCTTATTATACGGATGGGGCGTCTGATCGAGCAATTGCGGCCCCAACAACAAACGCCCCGGTCAAGCCGGGGCGTTCGCTGGGCCTTAGGTACCCGGACTAACTACCGGTTAGGCTATTCCAGTAGCGGTGATTGAGCTTCCACACCTGATGATCGTGGGCGCGCCAGATGCATCCGCGCAAGGTGTCTTGGGTGAATTCCTCGACCGCGGTGAGGCAGCGCTCATAGGCACGCTCCGCAAGGCGCACCGCTTTGGGGCTGAAACCCTGAAGATTTTCGTTGTCGAACGTTTTCCCCTAAAGTTTGAGTCGGCGTTCCTGATCGACGCGCCCGTATTCGGGCAAGGCGTTGATCAGTTGGTTCGTCAAGTCCGTTACTTCGCGGGGAACACCACCTCGATCGACGATCTTTTCGCCGATCGCTCGCCGTATGGTCGCCGTGTGAACGACTTCGTCGGGTTCGTGAGGGCGGCGGTATTTACGCAACGGCACTGGCCGAAGCGCGACTTTAGTCCCTACTTTGAGGCTCACATGATCGACTTCAAGACCGGATAGGGCGTCGGCCGGCAAGCTGACTCGAACCGCGGCGAAGCCACGATCGGTCCTAAACTTGAGCTTGGTGGTCGGCAGCGAGATAGATTGGCCGCTTCTGGTGTGGGCGACAATTTGGAGGTCGTCGCTACCCGGAACCGGGGTGTATTGCGTCATATAGCTCGGCGAAGCTCGGTCCGGCTCCATGCAGAACGACGTGAACTCGGCGTAGCACTCGTTGCCGACGCAATTCAGCGGTTTTGCCATATTGGTCGCCACGAGGCCAAGAATTTGAGGTTCCGCCGAGGCATGGCCGAACGGTAGTAAAGCCAAAACAGCTAGGATCGAGAGAACTCTGATACGCATGTTTTGCCTCCTGTGGTGAGAGCGCCTCGTCGGCGCGGCACGACGTCTGATCTATCATCTTGACTGGTTTCGCAGGGCGAATAAAGCATATGTGCCAACCCGTTTGAAATAGAACAAAAAAATGGCACCATGCGCCGCGACGCACGGTGTGATGGGATTTCGAAATCGAATGACGGAGATCACAGGCGATACGCTCCCGAAGATGCTAATCGAACGCGCCAAGCTAAGTGCTGCGCAAACAGCTATCCGCGAGAAGGGCCACGGGATCTGGCAGTCGTGGACCTGGCTTCAGGTCGCCGCCAATGTGCGCGCAATGGCGCTCGGGCTGCATCAGCTCGGGCTCGCTCGTGGCGATAAGGTCGCTGTGATTGGCGATAACCGGCCTCATTTGTATTGGGCGATTGCCGCGGTTCAGTCGATGGGTGGGGTTCCTGTGCCGCTTTATCAGGATGCTGTCGCCGAAGAGATGCACTACGTCCTCGACCATGCCGAGGCGCGCTTTGCCGTGGTCGAAAATCAGGAGCAAGTTGACAAACTGTTCTCGATCAAGGACCGCTGCCCCAATCTTGAACATATCGTGTATGCGGATCCGCGAGGTCTGCGACACTACGAGCAGCCGTTTTTGCACGGGGTCGAGGAGATCTCCGCGACAGGCCAAATTGTCGACGGCGAGCATCCCGATCTATTCGATGTCGAGGTCGCGAAGGGATCGGGCGGCGATCTGTCAGTGATTCTCTATACCTCGGGAACAACAGGACGGCCCAAAGGCGTGATGCTGAGCTTCGACAACATCATCATTAGTGCGCGCAACGCCAACAAACTGGAGCAGATCCGTAACGACGAGGAGGTGCTGGCCTATTTGCCGATGGCGTGGGTGGGCGATCACATCTTTTCGTACGGCCAGGCTATTGTTGCCGGCTTTACAGTGAACTGCCCGGAAAGCGCCGATACTGTGATGATCGATCTGCGTGAGCTGGGCCCAACCTTCTTCTTCGCACCGCCCGCTATCTTTGAGAACATCCTGACCCAGGTGACCATTCGCATGGAGGATGCGGGCTGGCTCAAGAAAAAGATGTTCAGCTTCTTTATGAACGTCGCCGGGCGGTCGGGGTCGAAGATCCTCGAGAACCGATCGGTTTCGCTGGGAGATCGCCTTCTCTACGCTCTTGGACAACTGTTCGTTTACGGACCGCTTCGCAACGTGCTGGGATTTAGCCGGCTACGGCGCGTCTACACGGCGGGCGAGGCGATTGGGCCGGAGATCTTCGAATTCTATCGCTCGCTCGGCATCAATATGAAGCAGCTCTACGGCCAGACCGAAGCCAGCGTCTACGTCACGATTCAGCCGGACAACGAAATCAAGCTCGATTCGGTGGGCGTACCGGCGCTCGATTGCGAAATCGACTTGACCGACGAGGGTGAGGTTATTTACCGAAGCCCTGGCGTATTCATGGGCTACTACAAAAACGAGGAAGCCACGGCGGAAACCAAAACCGAAGACGGCTGGGTGCGTACCGGCGACGCCGGATTGATCGATGACGACGGGCATTTGAAAATTATTGACCGCGCCAAGGATGTTGGCCGGCTCAACGACGGCACGTTGTTTGCGCCGAAATATCTGGAAAACAAGCTCAAGTTCTTTGCCTTCATCAAGGAAGCCGTATGTCTTGGCGCGGGGCGGAACTATGCCGCGGCGATGATCAATATTGATCTTGACGCGGTCGGCAACTGGGCGGAACGGCGCAACATGGCATACACCAGCTACTCGGATCTCGCAATGCGGGACGAGGTGTATGATCTGGTTCAGGAGAACATAGAAGCGGTGAATCGGGATCTTGCCGATGATCCCGACCTGGCCGGCTCGCAGATTCAGCGTTTTCTGATTCTGCATAAAGAGCTTGATGCCGATGATGGCGAACTGACTCGGACCCGAAAAGTTCGCCGTCGTATCATTGCCGAGCGCTATGAAGACCTGATCGAGGCACTGTACTCCGACTCGAAGGTGGTCTCGGTCGAAGCGAAAGTGACGTTCGAAGATGGCCGCGAGGGAGTCATGAAAGCCGATCTTCAGGTTCGCAATGTTCCGGTCAGCGAACCCGAACCGCTTCGTAAAGCTAGCTAGTTGGCAATGCCTGGAAGCCCAGCCGATGAACGACGCAACCTCTAATCCCGTAGAGCTGGGTGCTGGTCTGGAGGGTGTGCCTTCTATCAAGAACGTTGGCGACGCTCTGCTCACAGTCGATGCGGTTAGTTTATCGTTTGGCGCCGTGCACGCCCTTATTGGTGTCAGTTTTGAGATCCGCGAGCGTCAAGTTCTCGCCATTATCGGACCCAACGGGGCCGGTAAAACCACCATGCTAAATGTTTTGAATGGCTGGTACCCGCCGGACAGTGGGACAATCACGTTCAGGGGTAAAACGCAGCCTCGGATGCGGCCGCACGAAGCCGCAAGCCTCGGAATCGCGCGAACATTTCAAAATGTAGCGCTGTTTCGCGGTATGTCGACCCTCGACAACATCATGACCGGCCGCAACCTCAAGATGAAACGAAACTTCCTGCTTCAAGCGCTCTATTGGGGCCCCGGGCAACGCGAGGAGATCGAGCATCGCGAATATGTCGAGCGGATTATCGAATTCCTTGAGATTGAGGCGATCCGTAAAGTTCCGGTCGGTCGGTTGCCATACGGTTTGCAAAAACGCGTGGAATTGGGCCGTGCCTTAGCCGCGGAACCGACACTTTTGCTGCTCGATGAGCCGATGGCTGGGATGAACTCCGAAGAGAAAGAAGACATGTGCCGTTTCATCCTTGACGTGAACGATGAATTCGGCACAACGATCGCGCTGATCGAGCACGATATGGGGGTCGTTATGGACATCTCCGACCGCATCGTCGTGCTCGATTATGGTCGCAAGATTGCCGACGGTCCGCCCGAGGAGGTCCGCGAAGATGAAGGCGTGATCAGTGCGTATCTTGGGGTGGCACGCGAGTAAAGGCCGGCGCCTGATGGAATTCCTCGTAAGCATCTTCGTCAATCCGTTCATCGATATTGTAACGGAGCCGATCTTTTTCGTTGAGGTGGTGATCGGCGGCATCCTCACCGGCGTGATGTATTCGCTGGTGGCGCTTGGTTTCGTGCTGATCTTTAAAGCATCGGGCGTTTTCAATTTCGCTCAAGGGGTCATGGTGTTGTTCGCGGCACTCACACTGGTGGGCCTGATGGAGCAAGGGTTCCCAGCGTGGGCGGCCTTGATCGTGACCGTAATCGTGATGGTGATTCTCGCGATCCTGATCGAGCGCCTAGTTCTACGGCCATTGGTCAATCAGGCCGACATTATCCTGTTCATGGCGACCATAGGGCTGACCTTCTTTCTCCAAGGACTGGGTGAGATAATGTGGGGCGCCAATGTCAAGAAACTCGACATTGGCTTGCCGGATGGTCCGGTCGAATTCGGCGGCATCTTACTCAACCAGTTCGACCTCAGCGCTGCTGTTATCTCCGCGGTGCTCGTCGCGGTGTTAGCGATCGTTTTTCAGCGGACAAAAATCGGCCGGGCGTTACGCGCGGTTGCGGACGACCATCAGGCTGCGCTATCGGTCGGCATATCTTTGACAACAATCTGGGTAGTGGTGTGGTCCGTGGCGGGAATCGTGGCGCTGGTGGCTGGCATTATGTGGGGATCCAAGAGCGGCGTGCAGTTCAGCCTATCGCTGATCGCGCTGAAGGCGCTGCCAGTGCTAATCCTAGGAGGATTTACGTCCGTTCCCGGCGCGATCGTTGGCGGCCTCATCATTGGAGTGGGTGAAAAAGTCGCCGAGGTCTATTGGGGCCCGGCTCTGGGTGGCGCGATTGAGAACTGGTTCGCCTATGTAATCGCCGTGATTTTCCTGTGGTTCCGTCCGCAGGGTTTGTTCGGCGAGCGCATTATCGAAAGGGTTTGACAATTGCTTTATCGAGAGGCGGGACAGTTCCGGACCAGTTATCAGGCGGACCAAGCGATATTCCCTATCGTCCAGGACCGGGTAGTCGTCAGCGCTGCCATACTAATCGCGTTCCTGATCGTACCATGGATCGCCAGCGAGTACTGGTTACAGGCGATCCTCATTCCCTTCTTGATCCTAGCGTTGGCCGCCATAGGCCTCAATATTCTTACTGGTTATGCCGGGCAGCTCTCATTGGGAACAGGCGGTTTCATGGCAGTGGGTGCCTACGCCACTTATAAGATGACAACGGCGTTTCCCGAGATCAACATCATCGTGTTGGTTCTTGTATCAGGACTCTTTGCTGCTGGCGTCGGGGTTTTCTTTGGCATCCCTAGTCTTCGGGTCAAGGGGTTTTATCTTGCCGTCGCAACCCTGGCCGCCCAGTTCTTTCTGATTTGGTTATTCAACCGAGTGCCTTGGTTCGTCAATTATGCGCCGTCTGGGACGATCACCGTCCCGCCGCGTGAATTCTTTGGCATCATGGTGACCGGTCCGGAGGCAAGCGCCGAGGCGCGTTATCTCGTTTGTCTTGCGCTTTTGACGTTCCTCGGATTGCTTGCAAAAAACTTGGTGCGCAGCAATGTTGGCCGCGCCTGGATGGCGATCCGTGACATGGATGTTGCTGCCGAGATTATCGGTATCCGTCCGTTCCGCTCGAAGCTGCTCGCATTTGCGATCAGCTCGTACTATTGCGGTGTCGCCGGCGCGTTATTTTTTGCGTTCTATCTCGGTGGTGTCGAAACACTAGCGTTCGATGTAACACTATCGTTCTTGGTGTTGTTCATGGTCATCATTGGCGGTCTGGGCAGTATTCTGGGTTCGATCCTCGGCGCCGCGTTTATCGTCATCCTTCCGATCGCACTAACAAACATTCCCGAGTTGCTCGAATTGCCTCTTTCAGGCGGCCTAGCAAAGAAGATGGAGTTCATGATCTTCGGCGGTCTGATTATAGTCTTTTTGATCGCCGAACCACTAGGGTTAGCGAGGTTGTGGCAAATCGGCAAAGAGAAGCTCAGGCTATGGCCCTTCCCTCATTAGAACTAGGTCTACGCTCATTGGCTAGGTAGTATCAGCGTGTTAAACAGGGCCAACAATATCATCAGGGCAACATCTAACAATCAGCACGAGGAGGATAAATCATGTCATTTAGAAACCTTGGAATCGCACTTATCGGCGCCGCCGTCGCCATCACCGGCGCGGCGTCGATCCCAGCGCAAGCTGAAGAATTGTTTATCCCCAATTTTTCCTACCGGTCTGGCCCGTTTGCGCCGAATGGCATTCCGTTCGCCAACGGTGCTCGAGATTTTCTCGACATGATCAATAAGCGCGATGGCGGGCTGCAGGGGGTAAAGATCATCTATGAAGAATGCGAAACGGGCTACGACACCAAACTGATTGTCGAATGCTACGAGCGCCTTAAGAACAAGCACGGTGGTGTTCGCTACGTCCACCCCAACAGCACGGGCGGGACCTATCAGCTCATTCCGAAAGCTACAGTCGATAAAGTCGTCATCCATTCCATCGGCTACGGCAGGACAGCTGCCGCCGACGGGCGCGTCTTCCCTTGGGTATTCAATTTCCCAACAACGTACTGGAGCCAAGCCTCTGCGTTCATCAAATATGTTGGATCGCAAGAAGGTGGAATGGGGAATCTGAAGGGCAAGAAGATTGCTCTGGTCTATCACAACAGCGCATACGGTAAAGAGCCGATTCCGACGCTGGAGGTTCTGGCCGACAAGCACGGCTATGAACTGCTCCTGCTTCCGGTTGACTCGCCCGGTCAAGAACAGACCGCGACGTGGCTACAAGTTCGCCGTGGCAAACCCGACTACGTGTTCCTTTGGGGTTGGGGCGTGATGAATCAGGTCGCGATCAAAAGCGCAACCCTCATCAATTTCCCGATGGATCATATGATAGGGGTCTGGTGGTCAGGATCCGAGTCGGACGTGGTTCCCACGGGCGAGTTTGCGAAGGGCTATAAGTCCGGGACGTTCCACGCTACCGGGCACGGCACGGCGGTCCACGCGGACATCCTGAAACATGTTTACAACGGTGATCTCGCCGAGGCCAAAAAGAACAACTTTGGCGAGGTTCTCTACAACAGGTCCATTCTGGGCCATACCTTCGGGCTGGAGGCGATTAACAATGCTATGAATAAATATGGCAAGGGCAAGGTGCCGGCGCCCGAGCAGGTTCGTTGGGGATTCGAGAATCTCAAGATCGACGAAGCGCGTCTCGCCGAACTTGGTCTCAAGGGCTTCACTCGAGCGATAGCAGTTTCCTGCGAAGATCACGAGGGCAACGGTCCGGTACTAATCCAACAATGGAACGGGTCGGAGTGGAAACTAATTACCGACTGGATTACCCCGATTCGTGAGGTCGTCCGGCCGATGATCGAGCAAGCGGCTGCCAAATACGCGAAAGAGAACAACATCACGCCGCGTGACTGCTCGTAAGTTCAGTCACATTGGTTGCGTTACAGTACGTGTACGCGTAAGCGATGCCGGAAAACGGAGGCGCCCTACTTAGCGTCAACAACATCGAGGTCATCTACGATCATGTGATCCTGGTGTTGCGGGGTGTTTCCTTCGAGGTACCCGAGGGGGGTGTGGTCACCCTCCTCGGGGCCAACGGCGCGGGAAAAACGACCACTCTCAAAGCCATCTCCAACCTGCTCCATTCTGAGCGTGGCGAAGTCACCAAAGGGTCGATCGAGTATCAGGGCGGACGGATTGACCGGCTGAGCGCCAACGACCTTGTCAAACGCGGCGTCATCCAGGTGATGGAGGGGCGCCATTGCTTCGAGCATCTCACCGTCGAAGAAAACCTGATGTCGGGCGCTTATACCCGAGGTGATGGCCGCGCCAATATCAGCGCTGACCTCGACATGGTCTACAGCTACTTTCCGCGCATCAAAGAGCGTCGGGACGCTCAAGCGGGTTATGTTTCCGGCGGCGAACAACAGATGACCGCGATCGGCCGGGCGCTGATGGCGCGGCCCAAACTCATCCTGCTAGATGAGCCGTCCATGGGATTGGCGCCGCAGCTCGTTGAAGAGATTTTCGAGATCGTCAAACGCCTCAATGAGAACGAGGGCGTGAGCTTCCTGCTCGCTGAACAGAACGCAAATATTGCCCTGCGTTACTCTAAGCATGGTTACATTTTGGAGAACGGTCGCGTCGTGCTCGACGGCGAGGCGGCCACGCTCAGTGAGAACGAAGACGTTAAGGAGTTCTATCTCGGGCTGAGCGCGAGTGGCCGCAGGAGCTACCGCAACGCTAAGCATTATCGCCGCCGCAAACGCTGGCTGGCCTAAACCGGCGACATCGTGAGCGATCATTTCGACGAGTTGGAACTGCGCGATCCCGAACTTCGGGACGTGACAATGCTCGCCGCGGTACGCGATCAGATCGCGCATGCCAAGATCAACGCGCCCTATTTCGCCGATCATTTTGCCGATGTCGATCCCCGCACAATCACTGACCGTGCTGCGTTGGGCGGCGTGCCGGTTACCCGTAAGAGCGACCTGATTGAGCAACAAAAGAAAAACCTGCCATTTGGCGGACTCGCTACGGTGCCGCTGCACCAACTGGGCAGAATTTTCCAATCGCCGGGTCCGATCTACGATCCTGAAGGATTCGGCAAGGACTATTGGCGTTTTGCCCGGGCGATGTATGCCGCAGGCATTCGCCGCGGCGACGTCGTTCACAACAGCTTTTCCTATCACCTGACACCGGCGGGCTCGATGGTCGAAAGCGGCGCACACGCGATTGGCTGTGCGGTGATCCCCGCCGGCGTTGGCAATACCGAGCTGCAAGCGCAGATTATTGCCGACCTCAAACCAACGGCTTACGGCGGAACACCTTCGTTCCTGAAGATCCTGCTCGAAAAGGCGGTGGAACTCGGGCTTGATGCCTCGAGTATGAGAAAAGGCCTGGTTGGCGGAGAAGCGCTGCCGCCGGCATTGCGCCAGGCGATCAAGGACCTTGGTGTGGAGGTCTATCAGGGCTATGGCACCGCGGACGTGGGTTCCATTGCTTACGAATCTCCCGCTCTCGAAGGAATGATCGTCGATGAGGGCATCGTGCTGGAGATCGTTGAACCCGGCGGGCAGATGCCGGTGGAGGCGGGCGAGGTGGGCGAGGTCGTCGTGACCACACTCAACAAGGATTATCCGCTGGTTCGTTTCGCGACCGGTGACCTTTCGGCAGTGTTGCCCGGTGTCAGCCCGTGCGGGCGTACCAATATGCGGATTCGCGGTTGGATGGGCCGGGCTGATCAATCGGCTAAAGTGCGCGGGATGTTCGTGCACCCGAGCCAAATAGTGGCGGTGTTATCGCGCCATCCCGAGATAAAGAAAGGGCGGCTGGTCATCGTCCAACAGGATGGGCGTGATCAGATGGTGCTGCATTGTGAAACCGATGCGCCAGACGACGGATTGGCGGCTGGGATTGGTGAAACGATCCAGTCCGTTTGCAAGGTGCGCGGTGATGTGGTTTTCGACGCTCCCGGTTCGCTGGCCGACGATGGCAGACTGATCGAGGACCAGCGCGCGGTGGGCTGAGACTCGCCTAATTCTTTCTCCACCCATTGCGGGAGAGGGCATTGTTTCGATCTTGTTTGGATGGAGGTCCGCTGTCGCTACCCGGCGGCGGGCACCTGAACTTCCACAGTGTCGCCGTTAACGGTGACATCGAATTTCTGCACCGGTTTGCCGGCGTTGCCGACACCCTTCCACACATCGACGCGAAATCCGTGCAGGGGGCACTGAACCTCGGTGCCGTCGAACTCGCCTTCACCGAGCGATCCGCCGGCATGCGGGCAACGGTTGTTGATGGCGGCGCAACGCTCGCCGACGCGGAAAACAGCAACTTTCAAACGCTCGTCAACGTCGATGATCGTCGCGCCATTGTCCGGGATATCGCTCAACTGCAAATTAATCGTTTGCTCGCCCACCACGCTTACCTCGCTGCTTGAATTGCGGCCGAGAGATTGCCACCGGATGCCGTTCGCAGCAACCGACCGTTGCCCACCGATACTTTGGTTGCCTGGGAACCGCCGCCGCTGGGGCGACGTGGACAGGGGCGCGCGCCGTTCGTATTCTCTGGGCTTGCGCATGTGGCGATTGACGCGACGGCTGCGTCGCTTCGATCCCAACGCTTTGGCATGGAGAAAACAGATGGCGCAGATCAGGCACGTCGCGATCGTGGTCAATGATATGGACGATGCAGCCGGCTTCTACCGGCAGACGTTCAAATTGGCCGAGGCCGGTCGCGAATACGGCGAAAAAGGCTCGGGCGTTTATATGTGCGATGGGGAAATGAACCTCGCGCTGCTCAACTACAAGTCGGATGCGATGGCTGGGGTGAAGAACAGCTCGACGTTTACCGGCACCCATCATTTCGGCATTCAGGTCGATGATCTCGCTGAAATTGGCGAAAAAATCGAAGCGGCCGGAGGGTCTTTCTTCTTTGATTTCGGCGACGAAAAAAGCGGCAATTTTGAGCGCAAGTATCGGGATCCCTCGGGCGTGATTTTTGACGTTTCAAAAGGCGGCTGGGTTGGTACGAGTACGCGCCGGGTTGAGCACGACGGTGACTACTCGACGCCCCCGCTCAAGGACGGCATCGCCCACATCCGCCATATTGCGGTGGCGGTGTCCGAGCCCGAAATGACCGGAGAATTCTTCGGCGAGATTTTTGGGTTCGACTATGTCGGCCGTACGTTGTCGCCATTGGCGGATGGGATCTATCTCACTGACGGCTACATCAACCTAGCGCTACTGAATTACAAGGATGATGAGATCGCGGGCGTCGAGCGCGGCAAGGATTACGTCGGCACCCACCATTTCGGCTTCAAGGTTGACGACCTCGATGCAACGGGAACCCACATCACCGACAACGGTGGCAAATTCTTCCTCGACCTTCCTGAGGAAAAAGAGAGTTTGTACTACGAACGCAAGTACCGTGATCCCGACGGCATCATTTTCGATATTTCGCACAATGGTTGGGCAACGGCGGCGGCCAAAGCCGCGTAACGCCCAAGAATGTCCAAACGGCGTCGGTTGCGCGGCCCCCCGTATGGGAAGAATGCGGGGTGAGGGGTACTTTAGTCACCGTCGCCGGCGGTGACGGCTTTGACGCTTTCTTCGTAGATTTGGTCGAGAACGATTTTCTTTAGTTCGCTGAAATGCGGATGGGTAAGGATGTTGTGATCACGCGGTCGCGGTAAATCGATTTCCAGTTCCATTTTTATACGTCCGGGCCGGGCCGACATCATCATCACGCGATCCGACAGGAAGATGGATTCCTCGATATCGTGAGTGATGAACAGGATCGTTCGGTGATCCTGTTCCCAAATGCTGAGAAGCCATTCCTGCATAACCGACCGGGTTAGCGCGTCGAGAGCACCGAACGGTTCATCCAAGAGCAAGGTATCGCGGTCGCACAGGAGTGTACGCATCAGGGCGGCGCGCTGGCGCATGCCGCCGGACAGTTGGCTAGGATAGTTGTTCGCGAAACCGCCCAGGCCAAACTGCGTCAGGATCGAATCGGCGCGATCAAGCGCCTCTTTCTTTGGGACACCGAGAACTTCGATCCCAAGCGCGACGTTTTCGCGAATCGTCCGCCAGGGAAACAACAAATCCTTCTGAAACATGTAGCCGAAGTGCTTGCGCCGATCTTCGACGACGTCGCCGTCGATAAGTATTTCTCCCGAAGACGGGTCGAGCAGGCCCGCAACCATATTGAGGATAGTCGATTTGCCACAACCGCTCGGGCCGACAATGCTGACGAACTCCTTTGGGTCAACCGACAATGTCGTGTTTTCAACGGCGACAACGGGGTCGCCATCGCCCTGGCCCGGAAATACCTTGTCAACATTATCGAGATGAACTTTGGCTACCACCCTGGGCCTCCCCCTTAGTTACCTCGGCGATCCCATCCGATCGTGATCGGCAGTACCGCTTTGTCATTCTAGCAGTTAGGCCGCCTTTCTAAGCTTGCCGGTCTTGCTGGCGGATTTCTTTTTCTTCGCGTAAACGGCTTGCGGAAGATCAAGATCGGCGGCCTGGAACACAGCATCCCAGGCTTCCCAGAGCCGATCGCGGACGAACTCGCAGATCGAATAGAACCGTTGCCGACGCTCTGGCGTGTCGGCATAAGCCCTGATCAGTTTGCGGCCTTCCGCTGCATGCTCGAGGTCTCCTTCGATATGGACGATAAAAATATCGAGTTCCTTATCGGTGAAACCATATTGCTTGAGCGCCGGCACCATGCGGATATAGAAATCTGGTAGCAGGCTCTCGGCGCCGACCATGCCGGCGGCCATGGCCAGTGCTGGTTCTTCGCGCGTGCCGAAGCGCGCGACATCTTCCAACCCCTCCTCAAGCGCGGGGTGTGGTTTGATGTCGCCGCGTTTGTTGGCTTCTTCAATCTGTTTGCGGTCGTAGCCGCAGGCTTCGGCGAAATCGAGCGCGATGACATAGTGTGCAGCGTAGCCGCAGCGTTCCTCGGTTTCCTCGTCGATCAGGTTCTCCATGATCGCCGTGCGGGCACCGCGATCCATGTTGTGCATCAAGCAGGAGCCGATATTTCGGACGCTGTTGTTGTAGTAGTACATCATCTGAAAGCAGACCTTGTTGATCTGCTCGCGCGTAACATCGCCGCGTTCTAGGCGTTCCAGGAACGGGTGATCGCAGAGTTTCTTCTGATTGACCATCTCCTCGACGACCGAAACGAAGGCATCCGCCGACATATCGCGTGTAACGTTGGCTTCCATCAGATTTTCCTTCCCTTCGCGCCGGTGAGCGAACCCGCCAGCGGCTTAGCGCCTTATACCATGCTGCTTTCCAAGTCCTCCAGGGATTACCAGAGCTGGTTCCAAGCTACCCTGGAAAGGCGGCGTCCCATATATCGTACCACTCGTCTCGCAACCGCTCGGTGTAATAGGCGACTTTGAGCTTGTCGAAGATGTCGTCGCAGCGCCGAAGGGTGTGACGGATATCGCTCGCGCCGAACATCAGCGGTGCCTTGAAGACGCCAAGGTCCTTACCACTGACACCGTAGTGTTGTTTGAAACCAGCCGCGATTTGACGGTGCAGGGCCTTCATCTGTGATTCGACGGCGGCGCTGGCGCCGAGCGTGACCCAGTAGGGTGGCCGTTCGAGGGTACCAATCATTCGCTTCATCCGCTGTTCCATGGTCGAGGTGGGCTTGACCGAGCGGACCGAACGGATTGGCGCTCCGAGTTTGCGGGCGAGATGGGCAGCTAATTCGGCCTGGGCGCCTTCACCCTGGCGCAGTGACCGACCATCGGGGAGCTTGATCGGTGCGAGCATTTTGTCGGTAAACAAACGCCGGATCTTGTAGTCCTGACTGTTGAGATACATCGGACCGTAGAGCACGATCACGTTGTCGAAATAGTAAACCAGCTGTCGCGTAAAGCGCTTGAGCTGGGCGGGCGACGCTTTGCCTGTGCGGAACGTGGTGTTGAACCACGGATGATCGCCGACTCGATTGGCTTTGATTGAGCCGAGCAGCGTGTTGATCGTCACCTTGCCGCGTTGATGGGCGCGGCCCACATCACCTGCCGCTTTTCGTACCATTGCGTTTGCCTCCCGATTCTTGGTCGGCATCTTATGTTGCGTGCCGCTGTTCGTTAAGGTCGATCTACGCGGTCAAGTGTTTCAAGTTTGAATTGACTTGGCGGGACGGGTTAAGCCCGGTTTTGAGTAAGGCTAATCCTGTCGTGATCGCTGACAGCGCTGGTATAGTTGGTGGCGATTGGGACGACGACAATTGAAGCTCTATTGAGCGTTTGGGGGAGGACATGATCGAGCTCTACCACGAATGGGATTCGGTCTGTTCGTACAAGGTGCGCATGTGCCTGGCGGAAAAGGGTATTGACTGGGAATCGCACCGCGTTTCCCTGTTTCAGTTCGAACACCTCACACCCGACTATTTGGCAATGAACCCCAACGGTGTCGTGCCGTCCCTCAAGGTCGACGGCAGATTGATCATCGAATCGTCGATGATCAACGAGTATTTGGATGAAACCCATCCCAATCCGCCACTACGGCCGGAAGATCCGGTGGCGCGAGCACAGATGCGCGTTTGGGTGAAATACCAAGATGATGTGTTGTATTTCTCGCAGCGGCCGGCGTCGTTCCAGTTGCTGATCAAGAAGATGCTGTCGGATCTGTCGCGTGACCAAGTTGAAGCGATGGTGGCGGCGCACCCGAACCCGGAGCGGGGCCGCCATTTTGTTGATTGGGCGACCGGTCCGGTAGACCCGGCGGTGGTCGATGACGCTCGCGGCAAATTGCGTGAGGTGATTGAGCGCATCAGCAAACCGCTCAGCGAGAACGCTTGGTTAGCGGGTGATAGTTACTCGCTGGCGGAGGTGGCTTATGCCCCCTTTATTGAACGCATGGAGCGACTGAAGTTTCAGGATCTATGGTCCGACCTTCCGGCTGTTCAAGACTGGATGGAGCGCGTAAAAGCGCGGCCCGCTTTTGCCAAAGCCATGCCGCCGGCGGAATATCTGATGGAAGGGCCGGCTTAGCCGCCTTTCCCAATAACGCAGAGAGTAAGCGGAGTTTTCGGTGCGCCTTCTCCTACCCACGACGATCGATGAAGCGATCGGGCTGTTAGCCGATGAGACCGATGCCAAGTGCCTGGCCGGCGGTCAGACCTTGGCGGCGATGATGAATGCCGATCTCATCGAGCCCGATGCGTTGGTCAGTTTGAAGAAGATCACTGAGCTCCACGATATCCGACGGCTCGACGACGGCAGCGTTCGAATCGGTGCGATGACTACCCATGCCACGCTCGCGGCATCTGCTGAATTCAATTCAGCGCATGAGATCGTCAAGAAAGCAGCGCAGGTAATTGCGCACCCCGCGGTGCGGAATGCTGGGACAATCGGTGGCTCAATCGTCCATGGCGACCCCGCCGCCGATTATCCCGCCGCTCTCGTCGTGGCAGAGGCAATGGTAAACGCGTCTGGTCCCGCCGGCGCGCGGGCGATTCCGATCAGCGAATTCTTCGTCGACTATCTCGAAACCGCACTTGCTGAGACGGAGATCGTGACCTCGATCGACCTACCACCAAGTGCCGCCGATTCGGTAACCGTCTACGACAAAATTGCGCGAGTCGATGGTGACTTCGCGACGCTTTCCCTGGCGCTGATTGGTGTTCGCGACGGCGACACCTTCTCCGCGCTGAGGATTACGCTGGGCAGCGCCGGTCCAACGCCGGTTCGCGTTGCCGACGCCGAGCAGTGCCTGACGGGGCGGTCGATCACTCGGTCCGATTTGGAAAAAGCCGCAGACGCATTGGTGGCGGCGTGCGACCCGATCGATGACATCCGCGGCAGTTCGGCCTATCGGCTTAAACTGGTGCCACGGGTTCTCGGGCGCGCGATCAACACGGCCCTCGCGGTCTAAAGGACGCAAGCCTTATAGGCGCCTCTAAAAATGCCTTCCGGCGCTCTCAATCGGTTAGAATCGGGGCGACGTGACACGGGGATCAGGGGAACCAGCGATGGGCCAAATGGGCTTTTTTGACATCGCGAATCGGTATGCGGGGCTGGACGCCAAGAACGACCCGCTGGTGAAGATCGACGAGGTTGTTCCGTGGGAAGACTTCCGACCGCGTCTCGAGGCGGCATGGCGCAAGCCGGACGAGGACCGGAAGTCTCCGGCGGGACGCAAGCCGTGGGATGCGCTGGTGATGTTCAAGGCGATCGTTCTCTGCGCGCTTTACAACCTGTCGGACGATCAGGTGGAGTACCAGCTTCGCGACCGCCTCTCGTTCATGCGGTTTCTGGGGTTGGGGCTTGAGGACCGGGTTCCCGACGCCAAGACGGTGTGGCTCTACCGCGAACACTTGGCGCAGGCGGGGGTGATCGAGGCGTTGTTCGATGCCTTCGACGGCTCTCTGAAGAAGCGGGGCTACTTGGCGATGGGCGGCCAGATCATCGACGCCTCGATCGTTCCGGTCCCCCAACAGCGCAACAGCCGTGACGAGAACGCGCGGATCAAGGATGGCGAGACGCCGGAGGGCTGGGAGAAGCAGCCGGCCAAGCGTCGCCAGAAGGATACGGACGCGCGGTGGACCAAGAAGCACGGCAAGAGCCATTACGGCTACAAGAACCATGTGAATGTGGACCGCCGCCACAAGCTGGTGCGGCGTTATCAGGTGACCGACGCGGCGGTGCACGACAGCCAGGTCGTGGAGGACATCCTGGATGCGGACAACACTGCTTCGGACGTGTGGGCGGACAGCGCCTACCGGTCGGCGGAGATCGAGGCGAAGCTGGGTGAGAAGGGTCTGAAGAGCCGGATTCCACCGCAAGGGGCATCGCAACAAGCCGCTGAACGAGCGCGAGAAGCGGGGCAACGAGACCCGTTCGAAGGTGCGGGCTCGGGTGGAGCACGTCTTCGGGGCCCAGAGCAACGACATGGGCGGGACGCTGGTGCGCGGCATCGGGCTGGTGCGGGCCAAGGCACGGATCGGGCTGAAGAACCTCGCCTACAACATGCGCCGCCTGGTGCAGTTGGAGCGCCTCGCGGCGGCGGCGCCACCGTGACGGTATTCAGGGCAGGAGTCCGTGCAGGCTACGAGTTTCGGCATCAAATCAACCGCTCAGGAGCGACCGAACGCCAAAATCCCGAGGCCGGGTGACGTCCGCTGCCCCGGTTCGGGCTCATCTGGGCATTTTTCGAGGTGCCCTTATGTCCAATGACGCGCAGGCACTGACCCTCCGAGTTAACGGCGAAGACCGCACGGTGATTGCCGATGGCGGCGATCGCCTGCTGACGGTCCTACGCGACGGCCTTCAGCTCACCGGTCCCAAGCGGGGGTGTAATCAGGGCGTTTGCGGTGCCTGCACCGTGCTGGCGGACGGTAAACCGATACGTTCGTGTCTGGCAATTGCCGCCAATAGTTGCGATTTCGAGATCACGACGATCGAAGGCCTGGCCGGCGATGGCCCCCTGACCAAGTTGCAGCAGGCAGTTGTCGGGGGTGCGGCGTTGCAATGCGGCTTTTGCACGCCGGGCATGCTGATAGCGCTGACCGGTTTATTCACCGACAACCCAACCCCCGACGAGTCCGCGATTCGCCACGCGATTTCGGGGAATATTTGCCGCTGTACCGGCTACGTAAAGATCGTTCAAGCCGCGAAACGCGTCGCAGAGGGAGTAAGCGCATGAGCGAAGCGATTGCCGTCGGTCGCAGCGTGCCGCGCGCCGACGCCGAGGAAAAGGTGCGCGGCGAAGCCGCCTATGTCGACGACATGTATTTACCCAGCATGCTCTATGGCGCGATTGCCACCAGCCCCTATCCGCATGCCCGCATTCTCTCGTACAACCTCGATCAGGCCTTGGCGGTAACTGGCGTCAAAGCGATCCTCACCGGTGACGATTATGATCTCAAACGACGTAGCGGTGCGTTTATCAAGGACGAGATGCTGCTGGCCAAGCACACGGTTCGGTTTGTCGGCGAAGCGGTTGCCGCGGTTGCGGCGACGAGTTTGAAGGCTGCACGCGAGGCGGCGCGGCTGGTCGAGGTGACCTATGAGGAACTGCCGGCAGTGCTGTCGATGGACGAGGCTATTGCCGATGGCGCGCCGGTAATCCACGAGGACTTCGGTGACTACTTCTCGCTGGTGCCGCTCGACGGCGATGGCAACCGGTTGTGGCGCGCGACGATCGACGAAGGCGATGTCGATGCCGCCTGGGATCAGTGCGACGTGATCGTGGAGGAGACTTACGAAACCCAAGCCCAGCACCACGCCTATATGGAACCCTGCGGTTCCCTGGCAAAGCCGGATCGAGACGGTCGCATCACAGTGTGGTCGGCGTGCCAATCCGTACATCTCACGCAGCAACGGATTGCCGAGTGGGTCGGCTTGCCTATGGCCATGGTGCGATCGATCGCGCCGAAGATCGGCGGCGGGTTTGGCGGCAAGGGGAGCCCGGGCACCCAACCCCTGGCGGCCGCGCTGGCGCTAAAGACCGGCAAGCCGGTGAAGATGGTTCTGTCGCTGACCGAAGACTTTGAGATGATGCGCTCACGTCACCCCGCGAGGATCAAGATGAAAACCGGCGCCAAGGCCGACGGGACGCTGGTTGCTCGCGAGCATGTCGCGCTGCTGGACTGCGGCGCCTATGCCGATGACAGTCCGGCCGTCGTCAGTGTGTGCTGCCTATTCGGACGCGGGCCCTACAACATTCCCAACTATCGCGGCCGGGCCGACGGGGTTTATACCAATAAGCTTCGCGCCGGCGCGTTTCGTGGTTTCGGCGGACCGCAGGCAACCTTTGCAAGCGAATGCCAACTCGATGAAGTGGCCGCGAAACTTGGCATGCACCCCATCGATTTGCGCTTGAAGAACGCGCTCCACACCGGCGAGAAGTTTGCCGGCGGGCAAACCATCAAAGCGTCGGCGTTTACCGAATGTCTGGAGCGCGTTCGTGGAGACGCCGAGGCGGCCGGCGCCGGCGAGGGCGCACCACTGGGCAAACGTCGTGGGATCGGTTACACCGGCGTGGCCCATGTCAGCGGCCTGCTCGGCACCGCCGCGCATCTCGAACTACGGACTGACGGATCGGCCGCGCTATCGACCGGTGTGGTCGACATTGGGCAGGGCTCCGATATTGCCTTGAAGCAAATCTGCGCCGAAGCGATGCAACTTCCGCTGGAACGGGTTTCGTTCGCCAACCCCGACAGCGATACCGCGCCGTTCAACTGGAAGACGGCGGCAAGCCGGGTGACCTATATGGCGGGGCGCGCGATCGTCGAGGCATCCAACCAGGTCAAGGAAAAGCTTCTTCATGAAGCTGCGGAGATGATGGAAGCGCCTGCGGTCGATCTCGAAATCCGGCCAGGTGGTTTCGTTGGTCTCAAGGGCGTGCCGGAACGCATGCTGCCGTTCGCCGCGATTGCCGGACACAGTACGGCGATGAGTGGCGGGCCGATCACCGGGAGCCACTCGCTCACGTTTGACGGCGAACGCATGGATCCCAAACACGCGACGATCCACGGCTTCATCTTTCCCAATATCGGCGCTTATACATTTGGAGCGCAGGCCTGTGAGGTAGAGATTGACGAGGTGACGGGGCAGGTCACCGTGTTGCGCGTGTGGTCGGCTCATGATGTCGGCCGGGCGATCAATCCGGCCCAGATCGAAGGCCAAATAGAAGGGGGCTTCGTGCAAGGCATGGGCTACGCCTTATTCGAAGAAATCGTCTGGGATGCTGGCCACGTCGCCAACCCGACGCTGATGGACTACAAGCTTCCCGGCGTGCTCGATTCGCCTCCGGAGATCCATCCGATCATCCTTGAGGATCCGGAACCGAGCGGCCCATTCGGCGCCAAGGGCGTCGGTGAGCCGCCGCTGGTCGGTGCGGCCGCGGTTATCGGCAACGCGATCGCAAATGCAATCGGCAACAGGGTTCGTATCCTGCCGATGACGCCGGAACGCGTGCTTGATGCGATGGAAGCGGCTGAGACGCGATGAAGTCCGCTACCGATCGGCTTGCGATCAGCAGCGTGGTTCGGCTAGCTTTGGCGCGAATTTTCAAACTGTTTTTCATCCATTTGGCATGACGAACATAGTAGGGGGCATCCATGCGCTACGCGACACTCGTCGGACCTGACAAGAAAGCCTATTTCTGCCGTATCAAAGACGGCATGGCAGAGCCGATCGGCCGCGCCTATGAGCGCGTCGGTCTGGATCCACTGCGTGACCTCCTCGAGCAGGGCCGCAATCCAGCCCGTGTGCGCCCGGTTCGCAAGCCGTTCCCGGTGAAGGGAGCGCGCTATAAGGCCGCGGTTACGGCGCCCTCGAAGATCATCGCCATCGGGCTCAACTACCTCAAGCACGCCAAGGAGACCGGCAATGCGGTGCCCAAGGCACCGATGTCGTGGTGCAAATACACCTCGAGCCTGATCGGCCATGGCGACCAGATAAAGTATCGCACCAAGGACTCGAGAAAGATCGACTACGAATGCGAACTTGCCTTCGTGATTGGCCGTCGAGCCCGCAATGTAAGCCGCAAGGATGCGTTGACGTATGTGTTCGGTTACACCTGCTGCAACGACGTGACGGCGCGCGATCACCAATTTGCCGAGATGCAATTTTCGCGCAGCAAGAGCTTCGATACGTTCACACCGCTCGGGCCGCAAATCGTATCGGCCGACGAAATTCCCGACCCTCAGAAGCTGATGATCCGCACGCGCCTCAACGGCAAGGTGATGCAGGAAGAGACAACGGGCGACATGATTTTCTCGTGCGCCCAACTGATCGAATATTTATCGCGCTACATGACGCTGGAGCCCGGCGATGTGGTTAGCACCGGCACGCCGTCGGGCGTTGGCGTCGCGCGCAAGCCTCCGGTCTTTATGAAGAATGGCGATTCCGTGGAAATCGAGATCGAGGGCATTGGCAAACTCAAGAATCGCGTGTGCGTTATCAAATAAGGTTGTGCTAGCAGTTGGGAAGAAGCCGGCTTATCTGCCGGCTTTTTTCGTAAGAGGAAGAGATCATGAAACTAAACAACACCGTGGTGCGACGCGTTGTCACAGGCCACAACGAGGCCGGTAAGTCGATCGTTTTAGTCGACGACATAACCGAGCCGGTTGACGAATCGACGGTTAACTCGACGCGCATCTGGTCAACCGACTCGCAACCACCTAAGACGCACACCGTTGCGGAGGTCGCGGCAATATCCGACTTTTCGATGGAGCCGCCGGGCAGCAACTTCTTGCTGTTGTTCGTGCCGCCCGACGACCCCGACGCATCGATGGAAGAGATGGAGCGTCAGTGGGCGGAGCGCTTTGCCAACATCGGTGCCGCGCATATTCGCGTCGACACTTCCAAACATCCGCGCATGCACCTCACACGCACCATCGACTATCTCGTGGTTTTGTCCGGCGAGGTGACGCTGTTGCTCGATGACGAAGAGGTCGTCCTCAAGCCGTTCGATACGATCGTGCAGCAGGCAACCAACCATGGCTGGGTTAACCGTACGAAAGAGCCGGCGGTGATGGCCGTGATTATGACCGGGCAAGACCTGACGTAGTGCCCACGTAAGGCGGGTAGGGCGACTAGTACGAATCAGGAGCTAGATCCGTTCATGAGGTCGGGGAGAGGGGTGGCGTCGGTGATGCGTTTGAACCAGTCCCACGCGACTTGCGGCGCAGCGCCGTCGATGTTGGGCGCGGCGCGTTGGGCTGCGATGTCACCGGTGCAGATGGTTCGACATTCCAAGTTGAACCGGGCTGGGCTGGTTTTGTTGAGCTGGCTTGCATGCAGATGCTGGGCAGAAAAAGCCAAGACGTCACCGGGCGCCAGCATCACAGGGATCGGGTTATCCGGCATTTCCAAAATGTCGGGCAACTTCGGGTAGTCCTGACGTTGCTCCGACGGCAATTCGCGGAGCGCAGCGAGGTCCCACGCGCCACTGCTGTTGCGAACCGGTCGATCCCAGTAGTCGGGGTAGATAACGAACGCATTTTCAGCGGTAAGCGGAAACACCGGGGCCCACCAATTGATCTGTTGATAGACGTTGGAACCCCAAGTATCGCGGTGCGCCGGCAGGAGCGCGGTGTGCTGGCCCAGGTGTGACTCGCCGGGCGGCAATGCCCGGATGAAGAACCAGTCGTAGCAGGTGTCGTCGAGCTTCAAGCCGATATCGCGAAAAATGTCGATCCACCCCCGCAAGACCGCTTCGTCGCTACGCCATGCGGCGCGGAGTTTGCCGATGCGCTGCCCATAATCATCGGGCGCGAGCGTTTCATGCGCCAGCTGAGGGTCGATGCCCTCAAGCGCATCGTGCAGCCGTGTTATGGCTCGATCCAGCATCGCTTGCATCGCCGGAAGCTGACGGTAAACAACAAGGTCGCCGGCAAAAATGAATCTGGCGCGTGACGCATCGTCGTGCGGACAGGCGGGCGAGCGGAGGATCACGTGTCCGGGCCGATCATTTGTTACCCCTACCGGAAGGAGCTAGCGGTGCGCACGAAGAAGTCCTCTCCCTTGCCTGCCTGCGCGAAGCCGCTACGGCGAAGGCAGGGGGGAGAGAGCTGGGTGAGGGAAAAATAACCTCTCATCCGACCGACCGATCGCAGATGAATTCTGAACCCCGATCTACAAATTTGCATCCACCCATAACCCACTGACCCGCGATGTCGTTCGTCAGTCGTCGAGCCCCGCGGGATTTTCCCGTGAAGTCGGTCTCACGCCACAAGGTTCCCGCGACTGAATTTTTTCCCCTCACCCCCGCCCTCTCCCCCAAGGGAGAGGGAGCTAGCGGTGCGCACGAATAAGCCCTCTCCCTTGGGGGAGAGGGTTGGGTGAGGGAAATAATAACCCCTCATCCGACCGACCGATCGCAGATGAATTCTGAACCCCGATCTACAAATTTGCATCTTAGAGGCCAACCCGAAACTAGTTGAGTGATTTCAGTCGGTTGTGGCTTACTCGGTTGTGTCAAAGCAAACGAGGAGGCACAACATGTGGACCGAAATCACTCGCCCGAATTATGAGCGCCGTGGCGGGCGCTACGCAAGCGACCTGACGGATCGAGAGTGGGCGTTGATCGCGCCGCTCATGCCGCCGCGCAAGAAGATCGGTCGGCCGAGGACGACGGACCTGCGCCATGTCATGGATGCGGTCATGTACATGGCCTCGACGGGCTGCCAGTGGGCGATGTTGCCGAACGACTTCCCTCCGCCTTCCACGGTCCAGCGCTATTTCTACGACTGGCGCTCCAACGGCCTGCTGGAGAGCATCAACCATCACCTGGTCATGGCGGCCCGGGAGCTGGAAGGACGCGAGGCCGGCCCGAGCGCCGGGGTGATCGACAGCCAGAGCGTGAAAACCACGGAAAGCGGTGGTGTTCGGGGCTATGACGCGGGCAAGAAGATCAAGGGCCGCAAGCGTCACATCGTCACCGATACACTCGGCCTGCTGGTCGGCCTGATCGTGCACGCAGCCGATATCCAGGACCGCGACGGCGCGCCCGAGGTCCTCAAATCGATCCGTCATCGCTTCCCCCGGCTGCGTCACCTCTTCGCCGACGCCGCCTACGCGGGACCGAAACTCGAGGGCGCCCTTGAGGACATCGGCCGCTGGAAGCTCGAGATCATCAAGCGCTCAGACACCGCCCAGGGCTTCGAGCTCCTGCCCCAGACGATGGGTCGTCGAGAGGACCTTCGCCTGGCTCAACCGATGCCGTCGACTGGCCAAGGATTGGGAGAAATCAATCGCCTCCGCACAGGCATGGATTCTTGTCGCCAACATCCGACTCCTCACAAGGCGGCTCGCAAGGTACTGTTATCAAACATAGAGTTTCGAGTCGGACTCTTAGTCATAACCCACTGACCCGCGATGTCATTCGTCAGTCGTCGAGCCCCGCGGGATTTTCCCGTGAAGTCGGTCTCACGCCACAAGGTTCCTGCGCTCGAATTTTTTCCCCTCACCCCCGCCCTCTCCCCCAAGGGAGAGGGAGCTAGCGGTGCGCACGAAGAAGCCCTCTCCCTTGTGGGAGAGGGTTGGGTGAGGGAAAAATAACCTCTCATCCGACCGACCGATCGCAGATGAATTCTGAACCCCGATCTACAAATCTGCATCCACCCATAACCCACTGACCCGCGATGTCATTCGTCAGTCGTCGAGCCCCGCGGGATTTTTCCGTGAAGTCGGTCTCACTTCACAGAGTTCCTGCGCTTGAATTGTTTCCCCTCACCCCCGCCCTCTCCCCATGGGAGAGGGAGCTGGAGTGCGCACGTAGAAGTCCCCCAACGAAAACGGGCTTCCATCGCGCGTGTTTTGGCGCGGATTACCCGACCATGCGGCCGCCGTCGACCGGGATTAGCACACCGGTCATCCACGTCGTGTGCTCAGAGGCGAGGTAGGCGATGAGTTCCGAGATATCCTCGGGTACACCGGCGCGGCCGATCGGGTAAACATCGGCACGCTCCTTGAGAAATCGGCCGAACGTACGCCTATCCATGGCGTGCGCGTAGATCTCGGTATCGACCAGAGCCGGCGAGACAATATTGCAGCGCACCTTCTTTGGCGCGAGTTCGACCGCGAGCGCCTTAGCGAAAGATTCGACGCCGCCCTTGCTGGCGGCATAGATCGATGTACCGGCGTTGGGACGCTGTGCCAGCACCGAACTCACCATGATGAGGTGACCCTTGGTTTTGGTTAGGGCCGGGATGCAGGCAAGCGACATGTTGATGGTACCGACGAGATTGATGCGAAGGAGGTCGTCGATCGTGGATCGCTTGATCTGGCCGATCTTTTCGGCCCGCATGATCCCGGCGTTGTTGACCAAGACGTCAAGTCGTCCGTGGTCCGCGAGCACCGCTTTGACGGTTTGCCTGACCGCGTCGTTATCGGCGATGTCACAGGTATAAGGATGAAATTTCTCGCCACGCTTGGGTTTCAACCGCGCGGCGCGGCGGCCGCATACCGCAACGGTAAACCCGTCGCGCACAAGCGCATTCGCCGTCGCCCGCCCCATACCAGTTCCGCCACCTGTGACCAACGCGACTTTCTTCGGTGCGCGACTTTTCCTCGTCGTTGGTTTCTTCGCCATACTCGTGCTCCCTCGGTGTGCGGATTCGAAGCCCGCAGGTTGATGGTCGATTTTGTCCCTGGTGTTGATCGGCGTGGAATATTGACCCCCTTGGTGGGGTAATCGGCGTCCAAAATTGACCCCCCTGGTTTTGTGCTCTTGAACACACCTTGTTGTTTGGACAGACGAGGTGGGGGAGATGCTGGTTGTGGAGACGATTGCGCGGATCCGTCGGGATCATCTGGTGAAGGGCGTTCCGATCAAGAAGATCGCACGGGATTTGAGGGTTTCGAAGAACACGGTGCGCAAGGTGGTACGGGGCGATGAGACCTCGTACAGCTACGCGCGCAAGATCCAGCCGATGCCGAAGCTTGGGCCGTGGGTGGAGGAGTTGGAGCGCCGGCTTGAGGCCAACGAGAAGAAGCCGCGCCGGGACCGCTTGTCTCTGCTGCGGATTCATGAAGATCTTGCGGCTCTGGGCTATGGCGGCGGCTACGACGCGGTGCGCCGCTACGCCAGGACCTGGCGTCGGCGGTGGCGGCTGTTGTCGCCGTCGCAGGGTTTTGTGCCGCTGAGCTTCGATCCCGGCGAGGCCTACCAGTTCGACTGGAGCCACGAATACGCGCGCCTGTCGGGTGTGACGACCAAGGTGAAGGCGGCGCACATGCGGCTCTGCTACAGCCGCATGCAGCTGGTTCAGATCTTCCCGCGCGAGAGCCAGGAGATGGTGTTCGAGGCGCACGAACGGGCCTTCCACTTCTTCGGCGGGGTCTGCCGACGGGGCATCTACGACAACATTACGACAACATGAAGACGGCGGTGAGCATGGTCTTCGTGGGCAAGGAGCGCGCCTACAACCGGCGCTTTCTGGAGCTGTGCTCCCACCATCTGGTGGAGCCGGTGGCGTGCACTCCGGGTGCGGGCTGGGAGAAGGGGCAGGTCGAGAGGCAGGTGGGTGACGTCCGCGGCCGCCTGTTCGTGCCCATCCCGCGGGGCGGCTCCTACGCCGAGATCAACGAGTGGCTGATGGATCGGTGTATCGAGGACGCCAAGAAGCGGCCGCATCCGACGATCGAGGGCAAGACGGTGTGGCAGGTGTTCGAGGAGGAGCGCCCCTTCCTGATGGCCTATCGCGGCCCCTTCGACGGCTTCCACGCCACCGAGGTATCGGTCTCCAAGACCTGTCTGGTGCGCTTCGACAACAATCACTACAGCGTGGCGGCCCGCGCCGTCGGGCGGACGGTCGACGTGCGGGCCTATGCCGATCGTATTGTCATCCGCCAGGATGGCGAGACCGTTGCCGAACACCCCCGGAGCTTTGGACGCGGTGAGATCGCCTGCAATCCATGGCACTACGTGCCGATCCTGACACGGAAGCCCGGTGCGCTGAGGAATGGCGCGCCTTTCAAGGGTTGGCAACTGCCCGGCGCGCTGGGCCGCATACGGGCGCGGCTCACCGGCCGCGACGACGGCGATCGTCAGATCGTCAAAATCCTCGCGGCGGTGCTGGAGGACGGGCTGGAGGCGGTCGAGGCGGCCTGCGCCGAAGCGCTCGCCTGCGGCGCCTGCAGCGCTGATGTTGTGCTCAACATCCTCGCCCGGCAGTGCCAGCCGCCGCCGCCGCCGGCCATCCCAACGCCCGAGGGCCTGCAGCTTCGCCACCAGCCGGTGGCCGACTGTCAGCGCTACGACCGCCTGAGGGAGGCCGGTCATGGAGCGTCATGATGTGCTGGCGATGATGACGGCGCTGAAGCTTGCAGGCATGCGCGCCGCCTACGACGACATCCTCGCCGACGGGCTCAAGCGCCGTCATCCGGTGCAGCAGATCATCGGTACGCTGCTGCAGACCGAGGTCGCCGACAAGCAGGCGCGCTCCATCAAGTACCAGATGACGTCCGCCAAGCTGCCGACGGCCAAGGAGCTGGCCGACTTCGACTTCGCCGCTTCCCCGGGCAATGAGCCCCTGATCCAGGAACTCGCCGGCGGCGACTTCCTGGAGAGCAAGCGCAACATCGTGCTGGTCGGCGGCACCGGCACCGGCAAGACCCATCTCGCCGTCGCCATCGCCCGCGCCTGTATCAGAAAGGGCGCCCGTGGCCGCTGCTACAACGTCGTCGACCTGGTCAACCACCTCGAGGCCGAACTCCGCTCCGGACGCCAAGGCCGTATCGCGGACCAACTCGTCCGACGCGACTTCGTCATCCTCGACGAACTCGGCTACCTGCCCTTCGCCCAGGCCGGCGGCCAGCTGCTGTTCCACCTGATGAGCCGGCTCTACGAGCGCACCTCGATCATCGTCACCACCAACCTCGCTTTCGGCGAATGGCCCTCCGTCTTCGGCGACCCCAAGATGACCACCGCGCTGCTCGACCGCCTGACCCACCATTGCGAGATCATCGAGACCGGCAACGAGAGCTGGCGCTTCAAGAACCGCTCCTGACCGGACGCCGGCCGTGCCTGCGGCCCGCTTGCCCCGGTGGGTCAACAGGCTTGACGTATACGTCAAGCCCACGCGGCTTCGCTCCGCGCACCGCAAGGCGCTACACGAAGCCGCTCGGGTCCCCCCTATTGACTACCGGGACAACCTCCGCCGTGCCACTCAGGGGGTCAATATTGCACGCCGATAGGGGGTCAATTTTGGACGCCGATTGACAGTCCCTGGCCACGATCCTAAATCAATCGTCCACCAAGCGGCGTTCTTCATGTATCGCGCGGCCGTCGGTGGGCGACGCTATCGCGTGGGTTGGTGAGAAATTAGTACCAATTCGCTAGTCGCAAACCCTCGACGCGAGAAAATTCCCGAACATTTCGTGTCACCAGCACGGCGCCATTGGCACGCGTGGTCCCCGCGACCAGGTTGTCGATTGGCCCAATGGGTGTCCCCGCCATCTCGAGTGTTGCGCGAATGGCAGCGGCTTCCTTAGCCACTGCTTCGTCCAGGTTCAGAATCACGACGAGTTCCATCATCTCTTTGAGTTGTCGTGCTCGTAGGTCAGGGGACGTAGATTTCGTCACACCCACGTAGAGTTCGTAGAGAACCACCGCTGGCACCGCAATTTCTGACGGCGGCGTCGATAGAAGTTTGTCCGCGACACGTCCTTCGCCCTTAAAAAAGTAGATCAGCGTATTGGTATCGAGCGCGAACACTCAGAGCGACTCGCGGTTCAAATCCGATGTCGCTTCAGTTTCACGGAGTGATTTGACATCTGGTAGGTCGGTCCAGGCGCCCGCTAACGACACAACGTTCTCTGGCCACTGCGAAACAGTTTTTTGTCGGATCAAGCGAACCACCCATTTGCTCTGTGAGACGCCCTCGGCCTCGGCGGCGGCTTTCATGCGCGCGGCGGTCTCGTTGTCCAAATAGAGCGTGATCTGACCCATGCCGTGGTCTCCGAGCGAGAGTTCAAATTTACTTCTAAAGTATACTTGCAATTATATGTGAAGATAAACTGAGATCAACAGGTTGTCGTAATCTCTGACTGAAAAACCACGCATCGAGGGCGTAAGATGCGCGGAGGTCAATCATGGGACAAGTTGGAGGCGGCTATGGCAGTTCAAGAGGCGGTTCAGGACAAACCTGTCTATTTCCGGCCACGGCGATTGGGGCATGCCAATCTTTGGGTCGACGACCGTCCCAAGTCCGAGGTGTTCTACAATCAGGTTTGCGGATTCACGCTTGAATTCTGGGAACCCGATCTCGAGGCATCGTTCCTCGGAACCGGGAACACGCCGCACGATATTGGCATGATCAAAACAACCGGCGGCAAAGCGCGCTATGGCCGCGATGGGTTGTTGCAACTACCCGAGGGTATCGGCATCCAACATGGCCTCGGCCATCTCGCGTGGGAGCTCGAAAATGAAGCTGACCTCGTCGAAGCCTTCGGCCGCCTTCAGGAAGCCGGCATCGAGACGGATATGACGGTCGACCATCAGGTCGCCCACAGCGTTTATATGTTCGATCCTGACGGCAACCAGATCGAATTCTACTGCGACACGGTGAAAGAGTGGCGCACCGTAATCCAGGGCGAAATGGAACTCATCACGGGGTTTTGGGCACCAGGCGACACCGATGCATTTACCGAGCCTCGCTACGATCCCGATCCCGAAATTCGCATCGTTGACGGGGCGCCGATTCACCCCCGGCGCATCACGCATACGGTGCTCAAGACCGAGGACGTCGACGGGTTGGTTGATTTCTATTCGACCGTCGGTGGTATGACGCCGGTTTACTCGGCCAGCGATAATTCCGTGGTGTGCTTGCGCGGCACGCACGACGCCTACCGCTTTCACCTGGCGGTCAGCCAAGCCGGTGCCGGCGAAAAGGTTGGCTACCACCACTCCTCGTTCGAACTGGAGAGCGAAACAGCCGTCGATGCGGCGGAAAAAGCGGTCGCAGCGGCGGGTTACGAACCCGAGAAATCAGTCGATCACCCGTCCAAGCGGAGCTTCTTCATGATCGACCCGGACGGCCTGCGCAGCGAATTTTTTGTGCGCCGTGACGCTGGTTTCTTTGACATTACCGAGACGCCGGCCGACGAACGGGCATTTCTTATCTAGCGGTTTACCGAATTACCGGCCGCTTTAAGATGGACGTCGAATCCGTCGATCTCCTCATTGAGGACGCGCGTTTCGTTCTCACCCAGGATGGGAATCGACGGTTTCTCGAACGGACCTCGATTGCCGTACAGGGTAACCGCATCGTTGCGATCGGGGGCCGCGACGAGGTACGGGAACGCTACGCGGCGACGAGAACCATCGATGCGTCCGAGCGGCTGGTTACGCCGGGGTTGATCAATGCCCACTCGCACCTCGAATCGTGTTTCGACAAGGGCTTGCTGGATGATGTTCCGTTGGTTGCTTATGTCGACCGCAAGTGCAGCTTCACGTGGAATACGCTAACCCAGGAGAACTACTACTACGCTGCCGCGCACACGTTGCTGTCGTGCCTCAAGACGGGCACCACGACGATCGCGGATTGCGGTACGATTCCACCGCACGAAGCCTCGGTGGTCCGGGCTGTCAGCGATATCGGCGCCCGCGGCGTGCTGGCGCGGATGATGCTCGATATCCACGAAGCTGGGATTCCCGAGCACCTTCAGGAGAACACCAGGGATTGTCTCGCCAACACCGAAACATTCATTAAGGATCATCATCTTTCGGCCAATGGGCGGGTCGTCGCAGCGCTCGATATTCAGCAAGTCTGCTTTAGCTCCGATGAACTGATCGCCGGGATCAAAGACTTCACCGAGCGCTATGACATCGGCATTCAAACCCACGCCGCCGTCAACTTCGAAGTCGTCGAGTTCACCCGGCAGCGCACGGGAATGCGCGACATCGAGTATCTCCACCACGTTGGCGTGCTGGGGCCGCGCCTGGTCGCCGCACATATGGCCTGGCTCGATATCAACGAGATCTTTCTGATGAAGGAAACGGGCGCGCATGTCGCGCATGTGCCTGGTTCGAGCTTGCATGGGCTTTACGGATCGCTGAACGCCAGGAGCGCGATCCCCGAGATGGTCAAGGCCGGAGTGAATGTTGGGCTTGGCAATGACGAAACCAACACGGGCACCTGCCACGATATGGTACGCGAGATGTATCTGGTGGTCGGCGCGCATGCCGAAGCCCGGCGGACCTTCAACGCACCCGATATCGACCTGTTCCAAATCCCGACCGGCGCGACCCAGGCGACGGCACTCGACATGGCAACCATCAATGGGGCTAAAGCGCTCGGCCTGGAAGATGAGATCGGTAGCATAGAGGTTGGCAAAAAAGCCGATCTCGTGCTGTGGGATCTGACCAGCTATGAGTGGATTCCGACCACTCGGCTAAACCTGGTTAGCAATTTCATTTTCAACGCCACCGGGCGCAGTGCCCGAACAGTGATTGTCGATGGCGTACCGGTGATTGACGATTACGTCCTCACGACGATGGACGAACAGGAAATTCTGCGCACCTGCCAGCAGTTCGGCGAAGAAATCCAACCGACAGCGCCGTGGGTCAAAGAGCCAGAAGAATGGCGCCTGCGCTGGGTGCAGTAGAAGTGGGGACTAGCCCAGATATCTTAGGAGCGAACCCCTCACCCAACCCTCTCCCACAAGGGGAGAGGGCTTTAGGGCGCGCACGATCCGCTCCCTCTCCCCCTTGCCTGCCTGCGCGAAGCCGCTACGGCGAAGGCAGGTGGGAGAGGGTTGGGTGAGGGGGATCATGATGTCGCTATTTCCGCCTAGACGTTGACGTTGCCCATCATTTTCTCAGGGTAACGATCGCCGGCGGCGGCGCCGGGCGGCATGATCTGGTCGAGTGTATCGCGCTCCTCGTCGCTGAGATCGATATCGATCGCGGCGACGTTGTCCTCCATATATTTGGGATGCTGGGTGCCGGGGATCGGGATGATGTTGTCCGAGCAGTGAAAGCACCATGCGATCGCCAGTTGGGCCGGGGTGCAGCCCTTGGCGGATGCGATTTCAGCGACCCGGGTTACCAGGTCCTGGTTTTTCTCGAAGTTGCCCTCGGCGAAGCGGGGATGGGCGAAGCGCCGATCGCTGTCGGGCAGGTCCTTCATGGCCTTGATCACACCCGATAGCATGCCCCGTCCAAGCGGGCTGTAAGCAACGAAGGCGATGCCAAGTTCCTGGGTCTTTTTGAGCTGATGCACTTCGTTGTCACGAGTCCACAATGAGAGCTCGCTTTGCAGCGCGGCGATCGACGTAACCTTGGCCGCACGTTCGATCGAGTCGACGGACGCCTCCGACAGACCGATGTAGCGGATCTTGCCGGCGTCGCGTAGTTGCGTGAAAGCGCCCATGCTGTCTTCGATCGGCACTTTGCGATCGACGCGATGCAGGTAGTAAAGGTCGATAACGTCGACTCCGAGCCGGCTGAGGCTCGCATCACATGCCGCGCGAATATATTTGGGGCGTCCATCGACGATGCCGGCGGGAACGCCGCCTGCACCGAACGTGTTGCCGCATTTGGAGGCGAGAAACACACGATCGCGCTTTCCCTTAAGCCATCGGCCGACAAACTCCTCGTTTTCACCAGCGCCGTAGACGTCGGCGGTATCGATCATTTCGACGCCGAGCTCCAGCGTTCGATCAAGGGTGGCGACCGACCGGTCGTCGTCGCGCTCGCCATACCACCCCGCCATACCCATGCAGCCCAATCCAATGGCGGATATCTCGGGTCCATCCTTGCCAACTCTTCTCTTCCTCACGGAATTTCTCCCTTTCCTAGCGGTATCTTTCTTGTCGGGTTCGTTGCGTTTGACGCTGACCGCCGTCAGTTGTTGAGGCGGCTCATCATGTGTTCGGGATAGCGTTCGCCGGCAATGGCGCCCGCATCAAACGCACTTTCGAGTGCCTTTATCTCGTCGTGGGTCAGCACCAAATCGGCGGCATGCGCGTTTTGTTCGAGGTAGCTGCGGCGTTGGGTGCCAGGGATGGGTACGATGCCATCGCCGTCGTTTTGTCCTTTGGCGTGCACCCAGGCGAGGGCAATTTGCGCAACGGTTACATCACGGCTGGTAGCAAGACTTTCGATCGCATCGAGGCGCGAGAGATTGCCGGCCAAGTTACCATCGGCGAAGCGCGGGAACATGCGACGCACATCTGATTCGGGGAGCGCGTCCGGCGTGCGAATCGCGCCGCCTAGAAGTCCGCGGGTCAAGGGGCTGTAGGCGACAAAGGTGGTGCCGAGTTCACGGCAAGTCGGGATGATCTCCGCCTCGGGCTCGCGGTGGAACAACGAGTACTCGGTCTGGAGAGCGGCGATGGGATGCACCTGAGCGGCGCGGCGAAGGGTTGCCGGCGATGCTTCAGACAGGCCGAGACTGCGAATCTTTCCGGCCGCAATCAGCCCGGCCATGGCCCCGATACTGTCTTCGATTGGCACTTCGGTATCGATGCGGTGGAGATAGAAGAGATCGATTACGTCAATACCGAGCCGCTCAAGGCTGGCATCGCAGGCCTTGCGGACGTAGTCCGGGCTGCAATCGACACCCACCGAGCGGCCGCTGTCGTCCCACACGTTGCCGCATTTGGTGGCAATGACGACATGGTCGCGGTGCGGGCGCAGTTCGGCGCCGACAAAGCGCTCGTTTTCGCCGCGGCCATAGACATCGGCAGTATCGAAGAACGTGATCCCGAGGTCACGAGCCCTGGCGATCGTCGCCCGAGATTCGCCATCGTCGCGGACGCTGTACCAGCCGGCCATACCCATACAGCCGAGACCTTGGGTCGATATTTCAATACCAGTGTGGCCGAGTTTGGTGCGATTCATGAGAGTCTGACTCGCTGATCAGAGGTGAATCCGCGCCATCGACGCCGCGGGATAGCGGGTTCCGCCAGCCACGTTTGGCGGCAGTGCCGCTTCGAGACCCGCGATATCTACGGCCGTGAGCACGACGTCGACCGCAGCCACATTTTCCTCGACGTAGCGCCGGCGCTTGGTCCCAGGGATCGGAAATACATCCGCGCCTTTGGCATGGACCCAGGCGAGAGCTGCCTGCGCGGTGGTGCACCCTTTGTCCTTGGCGACCGCCTTCACGACATCGAGTAAGTTGAGATTCTGATCGTAATTGTCGCCAAGGAAACGGGGGAAGGCGCTGCGGAAATCGTCGGCCGGGAGATCTTCGCCGCGCGGGGCGACATCGGTGAGCAAACCGCGGGCGATCGGGCTGTAGGCGACGAATGCCGTGCCGATTTCGCGGCACAGCGGAATCAATTCGGACTCGGGTTCGCGGGAGAGCAGCGAATACTCCGTTTGAAGGGCGGTGATTGAGTGGGTCGCTGCGGCGCGGCGTAAGGTCGCCGGAGCGGCCTCGGACAACCCGATATAGCGGACCTTGCCCGCCTTGATCAGGTCAGCCATCGCGCCGACCGTCTCTTCGATCGGCACGTCGGGGTCTACCCGGTGTTGGTAGTAGAGGTCGATGGTATCGATGTTGAGGCGCGCCAGGCTTGCGTCGCACGCGGCGCGGACGTGATCAGGAGCGCCCGAGATGCCGGTGGGGCGTCCGTTATCGTCCCACGTGCTCCCGAATTTGGTGGTCAGGATAACCTGATCGCGGCGACCATTAAGCCACCGGCCCACAAACTCTTCGTTCTCGCCGGCGCCGTAGACATCGGCGCTATCGAAGAAGTTGATGCCGAGCTCAAGCGCGCGATCCAACGCGGCAATCGCTTCGGCGTCGTCGCGGGCGCCATACCAGCCGGCGATTTCCATGCATCCCAACCCTTGGATCGAGACATCGAGATCGCTGTTGCCGAGTTTACGCCGCTCCATGGTCTCCCCTTTTTCGATAGTGGACGATAGCGCGGTTTCAGTAAGTGGAAGAAAACTAACACATGGCATCCCTACGATCCCGTAACCCGGCACCCGGCAGGAGAAGGCCCGCAGGCGATGCCCTGCCGACCACCGCCCGCGTTGCAGACGTCTCGACGCTCATTTAGATTTGCGCGGCGTTTCGCACGTCGAGGTAAAAATTAAGAGGGAGTATCCATGTCCTTTGACGACATGCCCGATCTCGGACAAATGTCCCTTGCCGATGGTCCGCCCTATTCCGATTGGGCGATTGAGCAAGCCAAGAAAGTCGTTGCCAGTTCGCGCACCGCGCTCGATATCCCTTACGGCGATGACTTCTTCCAAAAGCTCGACATTTTTTTGCCCGATGACGAAAGCCTGACCGACCTCCCTATTTTGATTTTTCTGCACGGCGGTGCCTGGCGCCATGGCTTCAAAGAGTGGCAAGGCTTTATGGCGCCACCGATTACGAGCCTGCCAGCGATCCTAATTTCGCCGAACTATCGGTTGGCGCCGGATACGAAATATCCGGATTCGCTGCAGGATGTGATTGATTCGATCGTGTGGGTTTATCGCAACATCATGCCCTACGGCGGCGACAAACGACGCATCTACCTCGGTGGCCACTCGGCGGGTGGACACCTAGCCGCGCTCGCCGCGTTGCGATCCGACCTGATCCTCGCCAATCTGATTCCGAAAGACACCGTTAAGGGATGCTTCCCGCTCAGCGCACCGCTTGACCTTCGGCTCAGCCAATGCGAACCCGGCGGACGGCGCGAACGGCTGATCAAACTTTTTCTCAAAACCGACGATCAGGATCATGAAGCCAGTGCAACCGAGCAGGTTGCCGGCAACAAGGTGCCATTCTTTTTAGCTTGGGGCTCAGACGATTTGCCCGAACTCCCTGCGCACAACCATCTGATGGTCGAGCGCATGCAGCAGGAAGACTGCCTCTTCGAACATCACGAGTTTGAGGGCTTTACGCATTTCGATACCCACAAGGGCTGCGCGAAGGATGATTTTCTGTGGGTGCAGAAGGTGCGCGACTGGATGGCTAACGGACCCAGCTAGTGGATGAAATCCAACATATAGTGCCCACACGACGGCAAGCCGCCCTGTGGGTCGCGTCTTCCGGCCGCTCGGTGCGTCGAAACCCCTCGACGATGCAAAGGCATCGCCTGCGGGCTTCCTCCTGCCGAGCTACCGGGATACGCGATCGTATGGGTACCATATGTTGGATTCCATCCACTAGAGTCCACGCCGCAACCAAAAGGGGGAAAGTAAGATGTCGTTCGATGACATGCCCGATCGCGGGCAATTGATTCTGCCGGGGGCGATGGAAACCACCGGACGGATGCTCGATCTATCTATGCTCGATCTATCTAAGCAGATCGTTCCCAGCTTACGGAGCGAACTCGACGTGCCCTACGGCGATGATTTCTACCACAAGATCGATATCTTCCTGCCCGAGCAAGAGGGCTTGAATGGCCTGCCGGTGTTCATGTTTTTTCATGGCGGCGCCTGGCGCCACGGTTTCAAGGAATGGGAAGGCTTCATCGCGCCCAACATCACCGACCTACCGGCGATCTTTATTTCCGGAAACTATCGGCTGTCGCCCGAATCGAAGTGGCCGGCGCAAATCAATGACGTGGCCGACGCGGTGGCATGGGTGTTCAACAACATCGATAAATACGGCGGCGACCCCAACCGCATTTTTGTTGGTGGCCACTCGGCCGGCGGTCATCTCACATCGCTGCTGACCTTAAAGCCGCAATACCTCACCGCACGCGGGTTGCCCGAGGACGTAATCACCGCATGCCTGCCGATGAGTGCGGTATTCGATGTGCGGTTGGCCGACGTCGAGCCCGGCGGCACCAGAGAGAAGGTGTCGCTAATTCTGCTCGAAAACCGGGCGGACGATCTCGACGCCAGTCCGGTCGAGCACACGGCCGGCAATGTCACACCGTTTTTCATCGCGTGGGGCGAGCACGACACAGATGACATTAAAAATGACGCCGCCAACATGACTGCTGGTCTTGAGAAGAGCACTGGACTCGTGGAAACCGGAATTCTTCCAGGCGTTGACCATTTCGAAGCCAATGAAGCGTGCAAAGACCGCGACTGTCTCTACATCCAGAAAGCCCGCGACTGGATGACCAACCCGCCGGCGCGCGCGGCCTAGTGCTCAGAGATGCGAGAAAAACAAAAAAACCCTCACACAAACCCCACGAGGGCAAGCCTTCGCCGCGCCACTGGCGCGACGGTCTTCCCCGCGAACCCCAGAGGGGCGAGGGCTTCCGCTGTGCGCACGTGTAGCGCCCTCGCCCCTTAGGCGGGAGGGCGGGGGTGAGGGGTGTGCCGCCAGCGTGGTAGGCCGCACCAATCACACCGATTTCTGTAAGCAAGCTCATCATATGGGGGCCAGTCGGCATGATCGATTGGCAGACCATGGAGTGGGGTCGGATGTCTTTTGACAATATGCCGGATCGTGGGGAGCTCATGCTGCCGGGCGCTCAGGAATATGCCGATGGGTGCATTGAACGGTCCCGCAAAGTCGTGGCTGCAACGCGGTGCTTGATCGACGTCCCCTATGGCGACGATTTCTATCACAAGCTCGATATCTTCCTGCCGGATGACGAGACGTTGACCGGCTTGCCGGTGCTGTTGTTCTTCCATGGCGGTGCCTGGCGGCACGGCTTTAAGGAGTGGCTCGGGTTCATGGCGCCCGTGCTGACCGACCTGCCCGCCATCTTCGTGTCGGCGAACTACCGCCTGACGCCCGAGGCCAAGCATCCGGCGCCGTTCGATGACTGCGTTGATGCATTGGCATGGCTCTATCAAAACGTCGCCGACTATGGCGGCAGCCGTGACCGATTGTTTGTTGGCGGGCATTCAGCAGGCGGCCACCTCGCGGCGCTGGTGGGTCTTAAACGCGACGCCTGGGCAGCCCACGGCCTTCCCGGTGATGTCGTCAAAGCATGCTTCCCGCTCAGCGGTCCGGTAAATCTGCGGCTCGACGAAATGGACCCGGAGGGCCGCCGCATCAAGGTCACTCGCCTGCTGCTGGCGCGAGACGAAGACGACCGCGACGCCAGCCCACTTGACCAGGTTGCGGGTAACCAAACGCCGTTCTTCATCGCCTATGGCGAGAACGACCTCCCCGAGGTGGTTCTGAATAATGGTGAACTGATTGCCGCGCTGGCTCAGGAATCATGTGTCGTGGAAAGCCATGAATTCACGGGCACCGGCCACTCTGAGACCAATCAGAACTGCGGCGATCCGCAGAACCTATGGGTGCAAACGGTGCGCGCCTGGATGGCGAGCCCACCGCCTTACGGTGGCTGACGGAGAGAACCGCGGATGTCGTTCGATGATATGCCAGAGATGCCGCGCATGTTGCTGCCCGGCGCGCATGAGTATGCCGAGCGGATACTTGCTGGGTCAAAAAAGGCGGCCGCCGAATACCGAACAGTGATGGATGTTCCTTACGGCGATGACTACTGGCAAAAGGTCGACTTCTATCTGCCAAAAGAACAGCCGACCGACGATCTTCCGGTGATGTGCTTTATCCACGGCGGTGCGTTTCGCAACGGGTTCAAAGAGTGGATGGGGTTCATGGCGCCACCGCTCGTTGAGCTGCCGGCGGTGTTCGTCTCGTTTTCGTATCGCTTGGCCCCGAAAACGCGGTTCCCCGAAATCATGAATGATTGTTTTGACGCTCTGAGCCTGGTTTACCAACGGGTCGGGCAGCATGGTGGTGACCGCGATCGTATTTTTGTCGGCGGCCATTCCGCCGGTGGTCATCTGGCTGCCTTGCTGGCGTTGCGGCGAGATCAAAGTGAGGCCCGAGGCATGCCCCGCGACGTCGTTAAGGGATGTTTACCGGTGAGCGGCCTGTTCGATCTGCGGCTTCAACATGCGGTACCAGGCGGCGTTCTTGAGCGGACTCATGGCGAACTGTTCAACGACGCCAGCATCGAGGCCGACGTGAGTCCGCTGACCCTGGTAGCCGGAAACCAAACACCGTTTTTCGTGACCTGGGGAGAAAACGACCTCGAGGAGATCGTCTCGACGTCGGCATCGTTTGTTGCGGCGTTGCGCGACGAGCCCGGCCACGTGGAAGAGCATGTGTGGGCCGGTTTCGGTCATTTCGACACCAACGAAGCCCAGGGTAACGCGACAGATATCTGGGTTCAGAGGGCGCGCGCCTGGATGCAAAGCCCGCCGCGACCTCGTTGACAGCTTGCGCGCGGCGGCGATACCAACTTTGATCTAGGCGGGAGCGCGAGCGATCGCGTGGCGCTAGCGAGGGGGAAATGACAATTAACGAACTCGATCTTGATTTCGAAGGGATGAACGTCCACTGCTGGGAGGGCGGCAGCGGCTTCCCGGTTGTCATGCTGCACGGATCGGGTCCCGGCGCGTCGACGATGGGCAATTGGCGCAATGTGCTCGAGCCGATGGCCGAGCGCTATCAGATTCTCGCCGCCGATATGATTGGATTCGGCCTGTCGGGCCGTAAATCGGAGGAACCCTATTTCGACCTCGACATGTGGACTCGGCAGGGCCAATTCCTGCTCGACCGCCTCGCGCCGGAGGGGAAGATTGGGATCGTCGCGCACTCGCTGGCGGCGGTATTCGCGATCAGGCTGGCGCTGAAGAACGATCGGGTCACCAAGCTCCTGCTCACCGGCTCGACCGGGCAACGCTTCGAGATCGATGCGGTCGGGGAAGCGGTGTGGACATTTCCGGAATCCCGCGACGAACTCCGCCAGACGATGGAGTACATCATCTACGACAAAGAGCGGATCACGGATGATTTCCTCGACAACCGCATGCTGGTGATCGGTGACCCCGACTACAAGGATTACTTCACCAAGATGTTCGGTGGCGACAAACAAGCTTATGTCGATTCCACCCATTTCTCGGATGCAGATCTCGGCAAACTCAAATGCGACGTTGCCTTTGTTCACGGTCGTGACGACCGGGCAACGAAACTGACCGATACGGCGCTGCCGATGAGTCAGAAGATGAAGAAAGCGGATCTCTACGCGATTGCGCAGTGCGGTCACGGACCGGCGCTGGAGCAGCCCAACAAATTTATGATGGCGGCGCACAATCTATTCGGCTGAGCGCAAATTGCCGATCGGACGGCCGGGTTGATTTCAAACGTAAAACGCGCGGCCAATAACCAGACACTGGCACGACAACGGGAGAGGCGAAATGGCAATCAAGGAAACCAAGGCGGGGATGAACGGCTACCGCATCCACACCTATGTGGGTGGCAAGGGTTATCCAATCCTGATGATTCACGGCTCGGGCGCTGGAGCGTCGTCATATGGCAACTGGCACGCGGTGATGAGGCCGCTGTCGCGGCGCTACAAGATCATGGCCGGTGATTTGATCGGCTTTGGTAAGTCCGACCAGAAAGCGCGCATGCCCTACTTCGATCTCAATCTGTGGATGCGCGAAGCCCAGTTCCTGCTCGACCGATTGAGCAAACGCGGGCCGGTCGGTGTTATCGGTCACTCGCTCTCGGGTTATTTGGCGCTCAGACTGGCAGCCCGCAACAAGCGCATCGACAAGGTCCTGATAACCGGCTCACTCGGCGCCAAGTATAAGCTTCCCGCGCCCCTGCGCGCCGGTTGGACGTTCCCCAAGACCGAGAAGGCGTTTCGCGACACGTACTCGCAGATGGTTGCCGATACCTCGCTGATGACCGATGCATTTGTTGCCGATCGGATGCGGGTGCTGCACAGCGGCAATTACGGTGAATACTTCACCAAGATGTTCAGCGGCAACAAACAGTCGATCCTCAATCAATGCGTGCTGACACCAGGGGAGCTCAAACGCATCAAGTGCGACGTGCTGATGCTCCATGGCGCCCAGGACGTTGCGGTCCCATTTGACGAGGCGGCGGTGCCGCTGGCGGAACTCATTCCGCAAGCCGATCTCGTGCGACTCGCCAATTGCGGTCATGGGCCGGCCATGGACCAACCCGCCAAGTTCCTGGATTTGACGCGAAATTTTTTCGGCTGATCAAAAAAGGCGGTCGATGGGTCGGTTGCAAACGCGTTGCAGTCGCGACCGACAAGGATGGTACGGCCGCCGGGGCGGTGATATTATCACCGCGAGCCTGGGCCGTGCCGCGGCAGGAATGCGACTAAGCAATTAATTGGAGGAGAGGATGAGCAAACACATTAAGGCTGGAAAGGTCTTCACTGGCCTCGACACAAAGGCCGAAGAGAACCAGACCGTCGTCATCGACGACGGCATGATCAGTTATGTCGGCCCGTCGGCTAAGGCACCGAAAGCCAAGAAGGACGACGTGGTCGTTGATGCCTCCGACAATTTTGTGATGCCCGGCTTGACCGATGTCCATACCCATCTGGCCTACGGCAACGCCAAATGCGAAGAGGACATCGACATCTACGCACCGGTTGAATTCCGCGCACTGCGTGGAATGTTCATGGCGCAGCGCGTCTTGCTCGCCGGATACACATCTATGTGCAATCCGGGCGATGCCGCGCGGGTGACGTTGTCGATCCGCGACGCCATCAACGCCGGTCTATTCCAAGGGCCGCGCATCACGACGGCGGGTCCCTATCTAACCAGCCGGCAAGGATTGACCGATTGGTACCCAACATGGATCGGCCAGCCCGAAACCTCGATTGGCCATCTCATTCGTAGCCCGGCCGAGGCAATCGAAGAGGTCCGGGTTCAGATCAAGGATGGCGTCGACGTCATTAAGGTTGCGATGGACGGCGATACCGCGTTGCAGCCGAACGGCGTGTCCAATTTCAGCGGTCTCATGGCCTCATTCAACCAGGATGAGCTCGACAACATCGCGGTCGAAACCCACCGCTTGGGCAAGCGCCTGATCACGCATGCTCGCGGCAAGGAAGCGACGTTGTATTCCGCGAAAGCCAAGACCGACTGTATCTTCCATGCGTCGTATGGCGATGACGAGTGCTTGGACGAAATCGTCAAAAACGGTTGCACGATCTCGCCAACCCTGACGTTGCTGGTGAACAATTATGAGTTCAGCCAGCCGACCGACGGCGCCGGCGGCGGTTGGGCCGATCATGCCAAGGTTGAAGCCGAAGCGGCTTTCGAGTTTCTCGCGAAGGCGCATAAAGCGGGCGTCCCGTTGTTGACAGGGACCGACACCGGATTTGCCATCACGCCCTATGGCGAGTGGCACGCCAAGGAACTTGAGATCTATGTCAAATATCTCGGCATGACCGAGGGTGAAGCCCTGAAGTCGGCAACGTCCGTATCGGCAGCGTTCTTGAACGACGGCGAACGGCTGGGAGCTCTCGAAGTTGGGCGCCATGCCGATCTCATCGTGTTTGACGGCGACCCGCTCGCGGACATTTCTCAGCTTCTCGACAAGAGCCGCATGAAACAGATCCTGCTAGCTGGCGAAGAGATTTCGGTGACGACCCACGACATCGATACCAAGCAGGTATCGGAGTTCTCGTATGACATGTGGAGCGACATGTATACGCAAGATCGGGTCAAAGAGCTGTCAAACTCGATTCGCAGTATCGCAGCTGAATAAGCAAACCAACCTCAATCAGGCGGGCTCGAACTTCGGTTCGGGCCCGCTTTTTATTTGCTATGCTGTGGACGCAGGGACATTCGATGTGATTTGGAGACGATATTTCGGCGCGGCGCTGGTCGTCGCCCTCTCATGGCTCGCGTTGGCCGCATCGGTAGATGCCGGTGAACCGCTGCGCGGTCTGGTATCGCGAATCAACGCCGTGAAACCCTACAGCGCTGCATGGGTGGGCGTTGAACCCGCGGGCGAGTATTGGCGTGGCATTGGCTACGGTTTGGTTGAAGAAGCGCGGGCCGCCGGTATTGACCTGGCGAACATTCGCCTGGCAACCGGGCTCGACCGCACCGACGAGCAGATTTTCCAGCTCGACGAGATGCGCGCACTCAAGCCGAACATCGTTTTTCTGTCACCGACGTCGTTCGATGGGTTGGACAAAGCCGTTGAGCGGTTGAGCGCCGCGGGCAGCAACGTGGTGGTGGTCGGCGCACCTATTCGTCGCGGCGCCGTCAAAGTCGGTGTGTTGCAAGACCAGGCTAAGATCGGCGCGCGTATGGCCCGCTATGTCTGTGCCAGCGATCCGCAAGCACGGGTTGCGACAATTCCCGGCCCGGCCGGGATCATTTGGAGCCAACAAAGATTTGACGCCTTCCGCTCCGTGCTCGCGGACGCCTGCCCGCAGGCGCAGCTCTACGGCAATCTCTACCGGCTCGATGTCAGTGTCCCGCACGGGCAGATCCAGATGGCCGACATCTTGATTAAATTTCCGCAGGCGAACTTCATCTACGCCGCGGCCGGATTGCTGGCGGACGGGGCGGCCAATGTACGGCTACGCATGCGGCACCCGGCAGTGATCGTCACCGGTGGCCTAACCCGGCGCGGCGCAGAAAATCTCCAGGCAGGTCACATTGCGATGGTGGTGTCGGAACCGGCGGTGTTGATCGGACGACTGGCCGTCCAATATGCGCTTCGCGTGATCGAGAACAAAAGCCTGCCGGGAACGGTATCGGTTCCTTACCCCTATCCAGCACTCTTCGTACCCAATGTATCGCTGACACGCGGCCTACTCGAAGAGTATGACGTCGAAAGTTATGATCTCGCGCCGGCAACGTGGACACTCACGGCCGGCTAACAGGCAGAGTTTTCTTGAGAGGGAGGTAAACAATGGCGGATCTGTTTTCGCTAAAAGGCAAAGTCATTTTGATAACCGGCGCGTCACGCGGACTCGGTTACGCGATGGGAGAGGCGATGGCCGAGTATGGCGCTCATGTCGTGCTGAGCGGCCGTTCACAGGAAAAGATCGACGCCAAAGCGAAGCAATTAAGCGATCGTGGCCTGGCGGCTTCGACCTTGTGCATGGATGTTGGCGACCGTGACGCCTGCGTCGCCGGCATAAAGCAGGTGATCGATGCTCAAGGGCAGCTCGATGTTCTGGTCCACAACGCGGGCAATGCGGAATATGCGCCGGTTACCGAGTATTCCACCGAAATGTGGCAGCGGTTGATCGACGTTCATCTGACCGCCGGGTTCGTCCTCTCGCGCGAAGCCGGCCGTCATATGGCCGAACGTGGCAAGGGCACAATCATCACTATCGGTTCGATCGCCGGCGGCAAGATAGCGTTCCCAACGATCCCCGCTTATGCCGCTGCCAAGGCTGGTCTGGAAGGACTGACCAAACTGCTGGCGGTTGAACTCGGGCCAAAGGGTGTCACCGCAAACTGCATCGCGCCCGGCTATTTCCACACCGAACTTGGCGGTACGTTGACGGAGGGTGAGGCACCGCCCGAGGCGGTCAAACCTTTCTACCGCCTGGTCGAAGAGCACACCCCGCTCGGTCGCTGGGCGCAGCCGAAGGAAATTGCCGGGCTCGGCGTCTTCCTGGCATCGGATGCGGCGTCCTACATGAACGGCGCGATCATCTATATCGACGGCGGTATGTCGGTTATGCAGTAGAGGCAAGCCAATGGCTGATTCACTCTCGCTGGAGGGGCGGGTCGCGTTCATCACCGGGGCATCGAAGGGCCTTGGCGGCGCAATGGCGACGGCAATGGCCGAGCATGGTGCCCACGTGGTGATCAATAGCCGCAGCCAAGAGGACGTTGACGCCAAGGTTGCGACGCTCACCGCGGCCGGCCACGGCGCTTCGGGCATTGCCTTCGACGTTGCCGATACCGAAGCCGGTATTGCGGCTATCGCGCGGGTGATCGACGAGCAGGGCCGGCTCGATATCCTTGTGAACAATGCCGGCGAATCTGTCCTCGGCGGGTTTACGGAATATTCGATCGACCTGTTTCGCCAGCACCTCGATACGCATGTAACCGGTGCGTTCGCGTTGAGCCGCGAGGCTGCGATTCACATGGTCGAGCGCGGCAGCGGCCGGATTATCAATATCTCTTCGATCCTTGGCGGCCGCATCGCCATGGCCGGCGGGCCGGCTTATGCCGCCGCGAAAGCCGGACTTGAAGGGCTCACCCGCGCCATGGCGGCCGAACTCGGGCCCAAGGGCGTGCTTTGCAACGCGATCGCGCCGGGCTACTTCCACACCAATATCGGTGGCTTTATGAAAGAGGACGAACCGCTGCCCGAGTCGACCAAGGACTTCTATGATTTTTCGGTGAGCCACAATCCGCTCGGCCGCTGGGCCAAGCCGGCTGAGATTGGCGACCTCGCAGTCTATTTGGCGTCGGACGCCTCGTCCTACGTCAACGGCAGCATCATCACCATCGACGGTGGGCTCACGTCGATGCAGTAGCGGGTGTTTGCTGAGCCCGCTTACAACGCTTCGCCGTCACCGAGCAGCGCTTCGAGATAGGTGCGATGGCGGTGATGCATGGGGCCCTCGAGCTCGTGCATCGGGCCGCCCTCGAAGAAGCGTGACTTGAAGCCTTTTTGCAGTGACTTGAGCATTGCCAGATCTTCGGTTGCTGCCAACTCGATGAAATCCCGCAAGACCTTCACCTTGGCATCGAACGCTGGCATTTCGAGCGCCTCGTTCGGTAGCATGGTCATGTAAGTGACCCGCGTGGTGTCCGCGTCGATTGGATAGGCGACGCAGGGCTGTAACAGGTCCTGACGGGCGAAGAAGTTGAAGTTGGGCCGCAAATAGTAGGTGTAGGCGAACTCAGGACCTTCTTTTTCCAGCCACGGCATCGGCTTGAACAGGATCTCACCGTCTGGCGCCATGGTTGCGCATTGGTAGCGGCCCTGCCAGCCATACTTGCTGAGCTCGCGGTTGAACGACTCGCCTTCGAACGAGCCGCCAAAGCTCCCGGCGTGGATGACGTTGACGTGGTACATGTCGATATTGTTCTCCACCATCATCTTCCAATTGCATTCGAGGGTGTAGGTGAAGGAATCGACGACGTGGGTGTCTTCGGCACGCAGGAAAGCGGCGGCTTCGCGAACGCCGTCGGCATCGAGAAAGTCGTTCAGGCTGGGCGAGTTCGGGTCCAGGTTGATGAAGATAAAGCCAGCCCAGGTATCGATCTTGTGGCTCGCCAGCTTGCAGCTTTTGAAATCGTAGTCGCTGAACTGGCTTTGCTCCGGTGCGGCGATCAGCCCGCCCTGGAGATCGTACGTCCAGCCGTGAAATGGACACATGAAGTCTTTGCTGTTGCCCTCTCCGTGCGCGACTTCGACGCCGCGGTGGCGGCATACATTGGAGAGCGCGTTGAGCCCGCCCTGGTTGTCGCGGCTGATGATGATCGATTCGTCAATGATATCGATAACCCGATAGTCACCCGGATTGGGGAATTCCTCGACCCGGCCGACCATCAGCCAATCCTTCATGAACAATTTTTCTTTTTCGAGTTCGAGGATGTCGGGCGACGTGTAGTAGTAGCCGGGAATATGGCGCGACTTTGACTCGGCGACGCGGGCCAGTTCGAGGTCCTGAACCCGAACGAGTTCCTCAGCTGATTTCATCGTACTCTCCCTGCGCTGCCGGCTCGCGCAACCTGCAAATCTACGCGGAGCGAAGCGACTGTTTGACGGCCTGGAAGTATAACCTCTTAGCATGTTTTGACCGCCGGGGAATTCGACTCACGCATAAGCCGCGCGGTAATATCCCGCGACTTCAGGAGAGGGAGGAGATCCGATGAAACTTGTTTCAAGAGGGGCGGCGCTCGTGCTGGCGGCAGTGGTGCTTTATGCGCTTGGCGTTGTCACGCCGGCCCAGGCGGCGGACGTCGATCGCATGCTTGGCGTCGTCGAGCCGGTGATGGCAAAAAAGAAATACCGGCTGGTTTATCTGACGGCCGACATTAACCAGGCGTTTTTTCTCGGTGCCGCCTACGGCGTTGTCGATGAAGCCGAGCGCTCAGGCGCGGAGGTCGTTCGCGTTTTTTCAGCTGGTGGCTACGGCAAAGTCGCCGAGCAGATCGGACAAATGGAAACGGCGCGCGCCATGGGCGTCGATGCCGTCATCCTATTGTCGTCGGCCTATAACGGCTTCGAAAAGCAGATCAAACGGCTTACCGATAGCGGCATCAAAGTGATCCTGTTGGGTGCGCCCATCAACTCCAAGGATGCGTCCCTGATCATCGCCCAGAACGAGGGTGGACTCGGGGGCATGATGGCCAAACACATTTGCGCGAAAAAGCCGGGCGCGACCGTCGCGACCCTGCCTGGACCGCCTGGCGTGGCTTGGAACAAGCTCCGCTTCGAGGGTTTCCAAAAGGAAGCCAAGAGCTGCAACCTTAATCTGGTCGGCAATACCTACAAGGGTCACATCACGATCGAGGAAGCTCAGTCTCAGACTACCGATCTGCTGCTGAAGTATCCGGATACCGACTATATCTACGCGGTAGCTGGCGTGTTCGGTGTTGGCGCGGCACAGGTGGCCAAGCGCATGAAGCACAAGGCCAAAGTGGTCACCGCGGTGGTTTACGAGAAAACCGTCGAGATGATCAAAGACGGCTATATCAGCATGGCCGTTGCCGAGCCGGCAGTTTTGTTTGGCCGTGCCAGCACGCAATACGCGATTCGTGTGTTGAACGGCGATCCCCTGCCCAACCTGGTGCCTGGGATCTTCGATTATCCGGCCGCGTTCGTGCGCAACCTCGCGATCACGAAAAAGGAACTCGGTAGCTACGATCTCTACAACTACGATCTGCCACCGATTGGCTGGAAGCCCAAACAGCTCCAATAGCGGGTTGGAAGGGACCGGTGATTTCGATCGCCGGTCCCGCCTAGACGCCGGAGGACGATGATGGCCACGGCAGAGTTTGCGGAACCGGCGCCAAGTTTCTCGGTCGCCGGAAAGGTCGCGCTTATTACGGGTTCGACGTCGGGGATTGGTTTTGGCGTCGCCGAAATGATGGCCTCGTCCGGCGCCAAAGTCATGATTTCGGGGCGTGACGAGACCCGGGGCGAGGAAGCCGTTCAGTCGATCGGAGAAGCCGGCGGTGACGCGCGCTTCACGAAGGGCGATATAACCGATCCCAACCACTGCCAGGAGATGGTTGATCAAACCGTAAGCGCATTCGGACGAATAGATGTTCTGGTCAATAGCGCCGGGGCGCTCCACAACGGCACCGCGGATTCGATTTCAATCGACGACTGGGCCCATACCATCAACGTCAACGTTAATGCCGTTTTCTACCTGTGCCGGGCCGTAATTCCGCAGATGAAGGAGCAAGGCGGTGGTGCCATCGTGAATATTGGCTCCGATTGGGGCCTGGTCGGCGGTATCAACGCCTTGGCCTATTGTGCCAGCAAAGGCGCTCTGATGCAGATGACCCGATCGATGGCGGTCGATCACGCCAGGGACGGCATTCGCGTCAACGCAGTATGTCCGGGCGCGACCGACACACCGATGCTGTGGGACGAATTCGAGCAGATCGGTGTTTCGGCGATGGAGGGAGAGGCGGCGACGGTACAATCCATTCCGCTTGGGCGAATCGCACAGGTCAATGAAGTTGCACCGGCGGTCGTTTTTCTCGCCTCGGATGCCGCCGCCTATATTACCGGCGCGATCCTGCCGGTGGACGGCGGCAGTACCGCAGATTAGTACGGGTTTCAGGTCGCTGTTGCAGACGAGACCCCTCCAAAACTATACTTCGGACGGCCCAAAAGAGATGCGCGGGATGATGCCCAAACGTGATCGCTAATCCCACGCATGTAGCTCATCGAAGGAGATCAATGATGACGAAACGAATGGTCATTTCGGCTGACTCGCATGTCGTCGAACCTGACGACCTCTGGACCAAGGCGATTGGCCATAAGTGGGGCGACAAAGTCCCCCATATCGTCGAGGAACATCAGGGCGAGAAGGGCCCATGGCTATTTTGCGGCAAGGAATACATAAACCTTTCCGGCGCCGCCGACGTGGACGACGAAACCCGGGACAAGCTGGACCGCGCCAACGAAGATCCCGCTGTTCGTCTGGAATGCCTGGATGAGGATAGCATCTATGCCGAGGTGCTGTATTCGACGACGACCATGTTGTTGATGCGCGCCGACACCGATGCGCTGGTCCGAGACGGCTGCGCCGTTTTCAATGACTGGATGATCGACTACTGCAGCCAGGCGCCAAAGCGACTATACGGCTGCGGTCAGATCCATATGGATGATCCGGAGTGGGCCTGCAACGAACTCGACAAGCTGGCCAAGGCCGGCATGCGTTCGGTCATGATCAACACCGATATGCGCCCCTATTGGCCACGCTACCAGGATCCCGTTTACGACCGCTTCTGGGCCAAGGCCGAAGAAGCCGGTATCCCGATCATGATCCACATCGTGGCCGGCAATAAGCGTGATCCGTTCACGACATTTGGTGACGAGCGTAAGGACGTGTCGCGGATGCTGATGGACCTGTTCACCGATGGGCCGATTACGCTCGCCAATGAGTTCATCTTCGGCGGCATCATGGACCGGTTCCCGAACCTGACGGTGATCCTCGGCGAATATGAAGTGTCGTGGTTCCCTTATTGGTTGTTCCGCGCCGAGCAAGTACAGGACATTTTCATTCCCATGATCGGGGGGACCCCGCCAAAGCAGAAAGTGCGCGAGTATATGAAACGCATCGGCCAGGGAATCATCGATGATCCCTACGTGTCTTCGGCCAAGGACCTGCTGGAGTGGGACATGGTGATGTGGGGGTCGGATTTCCCGCACCCGCGTTGCACCTATCCGGATTCACTCAAGGTAATCGACGAGAAGCTGGGTCACTTAGGCCCGGAGATGATTGAGAAGGTCACGATTACCAACGCGGCGCGCATCTACAACATCGATGTGCCGCAGGAGATGCTGCAAGCGGCGGAATAAGACACCGCCGTCGCTAACGAGACAGATAAGACCGGGTCCTGCGATCGCAGGCCCGGTCTTTATCTTTGCGGGGAGGAACATTGTCGACACCGGGTACTTCGGTCCTGGAGGTCAAGGGCCTGCAGAAATCGTTCGGCGCAACGCGCGCGTTGGCGGGCGCGTCGATCTCGGTTAATGCCGGCGAGGTTCATGTTCTGCTCGGCGAAAACGGTTCCGGAAAATCAACGCTGGCCAAGATCGTTGCCGGTATCCACACCGCTGACGCTGGCGAGATCCTGGTCAATGGCGGGGTTAGACAGATCAGTGACGCGCGCACGTCGCGTGCGCTTGGTATTGCCATTGTCTTTCAGGAGCTTTCCCTAGCACCCGATCTCAGCGTTGCCGACAATCTCTTCCTGGGGCGGGAAAACGCCAGACACCCATTCGCGATGCTGGATCGAGGCAGTGAGCGCCGGACTGGCCACGAGGTGCTCAAACGCCTCGAAACCACGATCAATCTCGACGCGCCGGTCAAGACCCTGTCGATCGCGCAGAAACAGATCGTCGAGGTCGCCAAGGCGCTGTTGCAGCAGCCGCTGATTATGATCCTCGACGAGCCGACGGCGACGTTGACCGAGCGCGAGAAGGAACATCTCTTCGCGGTTATTCGCAGGCTGCGCAATGACGGTGTGGCGCTTCTCTACATCACCCATCACCTGCGCGAGATTCAAGAGATCGGTGATCGCGTAAGTGTGATGCGCGACGGCGAGGTTGTGATTACAACCGAGATTTCGCCTGAGTTAACCGAACTACGTTTGCTCGAACTCCTGACCGGCCGTGCGATCTCCGCGGAGGTAGATCGGACTGCGCCGGCCGATGCCTCTCCCTTACTGCGCATCGACGATCTCTATACGGAGGAAGATTGTCACGGCGTCAGTCTCTACGTAAGACCGGGTGAGATCGTGGGGCTCTACGGCGTCGTCGGGTGCGGGCGCGAGCGGGTTGCCGGCGCCTTGGTCGGCCTGGAGCGTCCGAGTGGAGGTTCGATGACGCTCGAAGGGGTGCCGTTCTTGCCAGGGAGTCCGGGTGATGCGTTGGCCAAGGGTGTGGGATATCTCCCGGTCGATCGCAAGGAGAATGGTATTCTTCCGGCGCGCTCGATTCGCGAGAATCTGAATCTCTCCAGTCTCGCGACATTTGCGACGGTCCAGGTCATCAGCCCGCGCCGTGAGCGCGGGCCAACATTGACGCACCTGGCCAGGCTCGGCGTCCGCTTCGGCTCGGCCGAGTCGCCAATCACCAGTCTCAGCGGCGGCAATCAGCAGAAGGTGTTGTTCGGGCGCGCCACGGGGTCGAGCCCCAAGCTTCTGGTCCTTGAAGATCCAACCGCCGGGATCGATATGGGCGCCAAACTCGAGCTCTACGATCAGATCAAAGATTGGGCCGCGGACGGAATGAGTTTTCTGTGGCTATCGAGCGACCTGGTCGAGACGCTCATGCTGTGCCATCGAGCCTACACGATGTATGACGGGCGTATCGTCGATGAATTCGTCAACCCCACGCTCGCCGATGAAGAGGCGGTCCTCGCGGGCGTTTTGGGCCGAAATTTCCCCCAAACGGACGCGGGCAGTGCAGGTTAGGTCGGGTTTGTCGTGACGGCAGAAGCGAAAACAGACACAGCGCCAAACCGGGTTTGGGCGCGTTTCAAGCGCATGCAGCTCGGGCTGCCGCTCGTTATCATCAGTATGGGCGTGGTCACCGGATTGATCGAGCCGCGGTTTTGGTCGTTCGATAACCTGTTCAACCTGAGCCGACAACTCGCGCCGCTGATGATTCTGGTGTCGGGTCAGGTGTTCGCGGTGATAAGCGGCGGCCTCGATCTTTCTGTCGCTTCGGTGCTTGCGTTCGCAGGCGTTGTCGGCGTGCTGGTCATACCGGATGTCGGAATCGGTGGCGGGCTGGCCTTGATGGTGGTGACGGGAGCTTTTGTCGGCCTGATCAACGGGTTGATCATTACCCGGTTCCGCGTTTCGCCGCTGATCGTGACCCTCGGAATGCTGTCGGTTGCCAAGGGATTGGCGCTCATTCTCACCGGTGGCATCCCGAATTATGACGTGCCCGAGGTGTTGGTCGACACCCTCGGCTATGGCGGCGTTTTCGGCGTTCCGGTGCCGGCGATTTTTGCCGTGGCGACGCTTCTGTTCGGCGCCTTCCTCCTCAAATACACGGTGTTCGGGCGCTACGTTTATGCGATCGGCTCAAATTCCACGGCGGCGTTCAACTCCGGCATCAACGTCAAGCTGCACACGACATTGGTCTATGTAATGTGCGGCGGCATGGCCGGGGTTGGCGCAATCGTGCTGACATCCTGGGTAAGTGCGGCGCAGCCGCTGGCGGCGGCTGGGCTGGAACTACAATCGCTTGCCGCGGTGGTGGTTGGCGGCGTGGCGTTGACCGGCGGCGCCGGAACCATGTTGCAAGCCTTCTACGGGGCCCTGATTCTGGGCATGCTGTCGAATGTACTCAACATGGCAGGCGTCTCGTCGTTTCTGCAGACCCTGACGATCGGACTCGTCATCGTAATCGCGGTGATCCTCGATCAGGTGCGGCGCGATCGGAGCTCCGGCATTTAGTGCTGTCCACGGATCGGGAAGGTGAGGGTCGCCAATTTGCTTGACGCCCACCTTTGCACCATGTTTTTAGAGGGTACAAATCAACCAACATTGACGGCATTTTTCGCGCCAACGAGTGCAGTGAACGGGTAATGGATAAAGAAAAACTCAGCGTGCGCGTCGCCAGGATCACGCGTGAGGCTGCGGACATCAATTCGTACGAGTTCGTTGATCGGGATGGCGGCCAACTGCCGCGGTTTACCGCCGGTGCACATGTCGATGTTTGGGTACCAAACGGCGAACTCCGGCAGTTTTCGCTCGCCAACAATCCCATTGAACGCCATCGCTATGTCGTTGCGGTTCTTCGTGAGCGTCAAGGCCGCGGCGGGTCTTTGAGCTTTCATGACGGTATCAGCGAAGGCGATGTCATCACGATTAGCGCGCCGCGCAACAATTTTCCGCTTAACGAAACCGCCGAGCGCCATGTGTTGATCGCCGGCGGTATTGGTATCACGCCGATGCTGGCCATGGTTCGCCGACTGCAGGACATCAGCGCTAACTACAGGCTCTACTACTGTTCACGGTTTCCTGAGAATACGGCTTTCCTGGAAGAGCTAAAGAGCGAACCGTTCGGTGAGCATGTCGAGTTTATTTTCGATGAAGGCAACCCTCAGGAAAAAGGGCTCGATCTCAAAACACTGCTGTCAACATATGAACCGGCAACCGATCTCTATTGCTGCGGGCCCGGCCCGTTGATGAATGCCGTGCGAGATGCTGCAGCGGCCGCCTATCCGGAGGAAGCCGTCCATTTCGAGTTCTTCTCGACCGAAGGGCTCGATATCGACCACGGCGAATCCGCTGATTTCCAGGTCGAGGTCTCGGGCACGGGGCAGGTGCTCGACATACCGGCCGATAAGTCGATCCTCGACGTTTTGCGCGGCGCCGGATTCGATCTCGATTCAAGCTGCGAGGAAGGTATTTGCGGCACCTGCGCGACTCAGGTGATCGAAGGCGAGGTCGATCATCGTGACCTTTTCTTGACCGAGAAGGCCAAGAAAGAGGGCAAATGGATGATGATTTGTATCTCCCGTGCCAAAGGCGGCAAGCTGGTCCTCGACGTTCCCGAATAGTCGCTGGGTCGCAGCAATTCTCCGAGTCGCGCGGGTCCGCGGTTTTCACGGGCCTTCGAACCAACTAATCTAACAGGACTTGCGAGGGTTAACGCTCGCGTTTGTCGCGATCAGGGAGATTGACAAATGCAGAAACTAATAACGTTTGTCGGGTTGATTGCCGTGACCGTTATGGTTGGTCTCGGCTCCGTCGCTGCCGAAACCACGCTCAAAGCGGTCTCTTTTATTCCCAGTCGGGTGCCCATCATGTAGGGCACGACCGCTTGGACGAAAGAGGTGAATGCGGCGCTCAAAGGTGAACTCAAGATCAATTATGTCGGTGGGCCGGAAATCATTGCGCGCTTCGAACAGCACGAAGCGCTGAAAAATGGCGTGCTCGATATCGGGTTTGTGGTTGGCTCTGACATCCAAGATGTCATCCCGGAAGCGCAGGGACAGGTGTTGTCTAAGCTCCATCCCTCCAAGGAGCGCGAGAGTGGGTTTTACGAATACATGGACAAGCTCTACCAGGAGCGGATGAATATCAAAGTGATCGGCCGCATGGCGATGTCGCCGTTCTATCTTTGGCTTCGTAACAAACCCGACTCGCTGGCCGACCTCAAGGGTGTGAAGATGCGCACGGCGGGCCTGTACGATCGGTTGATGCAGAACTTCGGTATGATTCCGGTGACGATGAACTCACCGGAACTCTTTACCGCACTCGAACGCGGGGTCGTTGAGGGGTTCGGATGGCCGAATTCCGGTCTCATCAGGTTGGGTTGGGCCAAGCATGTGAAATACGCGATCGATCTGCCGTTCTTTGAATGGAGCAACGTCATCGCGGCCATGAACCTCGATCGCTGGAACAGCTTGAGCCCAGCGGTGCAAAAAACGATCATGGATGTGACCATTGCCTTCGAGCCGAAGATGGTGTCACGCCAGCGTGAGATGAATGCGGTCGAGAAAATCAAGGTTAAGGAAGCTGGGATCGAGTTCTTCAAGTTCTCGGCAGCTGAGAACAAGACCTACCTCGATGCCGCCTACAATCTCGAATGGGCAGCTCTCGAAAAACGCATTGGTGCTGCGGGAGTCGCTCAGTTGAGAAAGGTCAGCGGCAACTAATCGGAGCCAACCGCTTTCTTCGCCCGACCCTGCTCGCGATGATCGAGCGAGGTCGGGTGGTGATCGTTTGATTTGGTCCTAATCAATGACCGAGACTCGCTCTTCCGCTGAGACACCCTCGGGGTGGCCGGCCAATGAGCCGCCGGAGGACGCTGGTGATTGGGCCCGGTTCGCCGCCAGCGACCGTGAGGCCGGCTTCGAGATCAGCAAAAACTTCCGTCGCTTCAACCAGCGCAACGATATCTTCAATCGTGCCTGGTGGGACGAGGGAGTCAGGAGCGACGACGTCGTCGCGTTCTATCAATTCCACCAGAAACCTCTGGCACGGCGTGGTGACGGCTTTCGGCAATGGGACTTCGCGTTGCTGAACGCAGCCTGGTCGGTGGCACGAACCTACGCCGTACGCGGGTTGAAACGTGGCGCGCGGGAGGGGTTTACCGACCCATTCGAGACGTTCATTCCGCAAGCGCCAATTACGGCTGAGCCGGTGTCGGTGGAAGATGCAACCGCCCGGATCAAACAGGTCGCGAAATTCCTGGGCGCCGATCTGGTTGGAATTACCGAATATGACGAACGCTGGGTTTATACCGACAGCGTCGACGTCAGTCGCGAAGACCGTGAAGAAAAACCCAACGACATTCCCGATGGCCTGACCAGCGTTATTGTGCTCGGCCACGAAATGGATCATGGGTTGGTGAAGTCGTACCCCTCGGCCCTCGCCGCTGCGGCCACCGGCCGGGAGTACTCACGCGAGGCCGCGATCGTGAGTTCGCTGGCGAGCTTTATTCATGGATTGGGCTACCAAGCCGTGGGGTCGTCGAACGATACCGCGCTCACCATTCCCTACGCGATCAAGGCGGGAATGGGTGAATACGGCCGCAATCAATTGGTGATTACCGAGGAATTTGGCCCGCGTGTTTGGTTCTCAAAAGTCTTTACCGATTTGCCGCTGCTCTACGACAAACCGAAACGCTTTGGCGTTCATGAGTTCTGCAGCATCTGCAACAAATGCGCGGATGCCTGTCCGCCCAAGGCGCTGCCCAAGGGGCCACCAGAGGAAGGTGGGCCCAACCGTTCGTCGATCCAGGGCGTAAAGAAATGGACGTCCAACGCCGAGAAGTGTTTTGGCTACTGGACTAAAATGCGCGCCGACTGCGCGATCTGTATGCGGGTGTGCCCCTACAATAAGGACTTTAGAAAGTGGTCGGCGCGGCAGTTTCGGCGCTTGATGGGGACCGGCTTGCGGCGTTTGATGCTCAAGCTCGACGATGGGCTTGGCTTCGGCAAACGCCGGACGCCAAACGCATGGTGGCAATTGCGCGGCGGCGGATAGCGGCCAAACGCGTCACAATAAGTGCGCCGGGCACCTTGTTGGGGCCCGGCGCTCCTACGAAACTAGGTTTTTTGGAGGGTGCCGCTCTACTTGGTCGGGATGACCGACGTGGCGTCGATTTCCAGCAGCATGTCCTTGTGGGCAAGTGAAGGAATTTCGACCAACGTGCGCGGCGGCATGTTGTCGTGGCCCCAGATCTCCCAGGTGATCTCGTTGAGGACATCCTGATCGCGGAACACATCGACGAGATAATGAGTGAGTTTCACGACATGACTGAGATCGCCACCGCCTGCCTTCATGATGAGTTCGATGTTCTTGAAGGTTTTCCAGCACTGGTCGCGGAAATCACCCTCGTACCACTTGGCCTCTTCGACCGGGTCGTGGGGGTGTTTGTGGTAGATCGGCAGCGGGCCCATGCCCGACAGGAACATTAATTTGCCACCTTCAATTAGAAAGCCCGGCACGAAGGGCATGTTGTGCTCTGTCGTGGGCGTTCCCGGATGGACGTGACTAAAATCGGCCATGTATTCCTCCCCATTGGAATTCGTCGTTAATCTGTCGCGCGGTTTGATCTACCCGGCGACAGTGCGGGCGGGGTCACAACATCCACCCAGCAAAATGATGGTGTTTATTAGCGGGCTTTGGCGATGCGTGCCAGTGTTTTGAGACATCGCGTTGGTGGCACTTGATCTTGCCGGTGCAGGTGCCGATGATTGCAGCTGACTTCGGGTAGCTGTGAATGAACGATATCAAACAACCTGCCGCGTTCGCGGCGCAGAATGGCATCGAGGAGCGGGGTGCGCCGGCCCTCAAGGGTGTGCGACGTGCGCTCGAGGTGCTCGAACATCTGGCAATCCACCAGGGCCGCGCGACCGACGTTGCCGAAGCGCTCGGGGTGTCGTGGACGACGCTGCACCGAACGCTCAGCCAGCTCGAACAGGACGGTTTTCTGGCCCGTGATCGCGATACCAACCGCTATGGCATTGGCCCGCGGATGTGGTTTATCGGCACCTCGTATCTCGCCAACCATCCGGTCGTCGAAGTCGCGCAGCCCTATCTCGAGACCGGGGTTGAAGGCATCGATTTCACCGTCCAGTTGGTCGAACGCTCGGGCCGTCTCTCGGTCGTGTTGTATTCCCGACACGCCACTGGTGAGGTCATCACCAAAGCGACCTATGGCTATCACTTTCCGCTTCATTGCGGGTCCAAAGGGCACGTTCTGCTGGCTCACGCCGAGCCCGCTTTCATCGAGGAATACTTGGCGGGCGATCTCGAAAAGCTCACGCCGGACACGGAGATCGACCCCGTTGCCGTGCGCGAGATCCTGGCCGAGGTTCGCGAACTCGGCTACGGCCGGACGGTTGGCGACGTGCAAAGATTTACGGCCTCACTGGCGGCGCCGGTTTTCGACCGCCACGATCGGGTCGTTGCGTCCGTATGTTTTATTTGCGTGCGTTCGGTGTTTCGCGACGAAATGCGCGAGGCGCTGCTACGGGAGGAATTGCTGCGAACCTCCAACTCGATTTCATTCGGATTGGGTTGGCGTCCAGGGACAACGTGAATTGACGCAGACTCTAAAACGAATACAATATCCGCATACAGGATAAACTAGATTCTTTGGGGGCGAGAAGTCGATGAGTTTACGCATTGCCATCGACACCGGCGGGACGTTTACCGACGTCATCGCAATCGACGAAACGACGGGCGATCAATTCGCCATCAAAACGCCAAGCACGCCTGACGATCCGAGCCGCGGACTGCTCAACGGGATCACTGAGGTGACGGAAGTCGCCGGCGGCGATGTCGGTTCGTTGAGCCAGGTGCTGCATGGGACGACCACAGCGACCAATGCCGTCTTAGAGCATCGTTTCGAAGGTCTCGGCCTGCTGATGAGCAAGGGTTTCCGTCATGTGATCGAGATCGCGCGCCAGTCGGTGCCCGATGGTTACGGAAACTCGTTCTTCTGGGTTAAGCCACCCCGTCTGGTGCCGCTTCATCTTGTGCGTGAGATCGATGAGCGCCTTAAATTTGACGGTACCGTGCTGACTCCACTCGACGAACACAGCGTCATTGACGCGGTCGAGGATCTGGTCGATTTCGGGGTAACCCGGCTCGCGGTGTGCCTGCTTCACTCCTACGCCAACCCGGCGCACGAACAGCGGGTTGGTGAAATCATCGCCGAACGGTTCCCCGACATTTTCGTCTCGTTGTCGTCGGTGGTGCTGCCGGAATACCGCGAATATGAGCGCGCGATGACGACGCTAATCGACGTCATGGTGAAGCCTTACTGCAAGACCTATCTCAATCGGGCGCGCGACCAGATCAAGGAACGTACCGGCGAGAAGCCGTTTCTGATTATGCAGTCGAACGGCGGCATCGTTTCCAGCGACGCCGCCGGCGAAAGACCGGTGACGATGCTCCTGTCGGGACCAGCCGGGGGTGTTCTCGGCGCGACGCACATGGCACGCCTCGCTGGGTTCGACAATATCCTGACGCTCGATGTTGGTGGCACCTCGACCGATGTCTCGCTCGTGCGCGAACTGACGCCGCAATTGTCGACGCTCAACTATGTTGAAAACTATCCGGTCAAAACCCCGATGCTCGATGTGGTGGCGGTTGGTGCGGGGGGCGGCTCCCTGGCCTGGATCGATCCCTACGGGGCGCTCAAGGTCGGGCCGCAAAGCGCCGGCGCCGATCCCGGTCCGATCTGCTATGGCCGTGGTGGAACCGAACCGACGGTCACCGATGCCGGCGTGGTTCTCGGCCGGTTACCGAGCGAGTTCATCGGAGGTGGTCTGTCGCTCGAGATCAACCTCGCGCGCGACGCGTTCGAGGCACTGGGCCAGAGGCTCGATTTACCGGCCGAAGAAGCGGCCGCCGGCGTGCTTGAGATCGCGGCGTCAAATCAGGTTCAAGGAATTCGTACGGTGACCACCACGCGCGGCTTGGATCCCGGCGACTATTCGATGTTCGCCTTTGGCGGCGCCGGTGGCTTGTTCGCCGCAGATGTTGCCGATTTTCTGGGTATCAGAACCGCAGTTTCGCCACCCAATCCCGGCAATCTCTCGGCCTTTGGGTTACACGTTTCCGACATCAAACGTGATTATGTTCGCACCTTCGTTCGTCAACAGTCGGTGGCGACGGTTGAGGATCTCGAGAGCCGTTGGAGCGACCTCGAACGCGTGGGCCTTGAAGAGATCGGGGCCGAAGGTGTAGCGGGCGATGATATCCTGTTGGAACGCAGTGCCGATGTTCGCTACGTCGGCGAGGGACATGAGGTTTTGGTGCCGATACCAATTGGCCTCACCGGCGACGCGGCGGTGTCCCACTTGTGGTCCGATTTCCATCGCGTGCATGAGGAAACCTTCGGATTCCACTACCAAGACCGCCAGGACGTCGAAATTGTCAGCTTGCGTATTCAGGCGGTCGGGCGCGTTCACCGGCCTAATGTGCGCGCCCATCAGAGTGCGACCGGCAAAGCGCAGGCAGAGGGGACGCGCGATGTATACTGGCGCGGTAAGGGCTGGATCGGGTGCCCGATCTATCGTCGCACAGACCTCGCCAGTGGGTTTACGATGACGGGTCCGGCGATCATCGAGGAATACGGATCGACGCTGGTCGTTCCGGACACGTGGGACCTTCGGGTCGACGACTATGGCAACCTCATTCTGGAGAAACAGGCATGACGGTAGCGAGCAAAAGTGGCGCAAAAGCTAAATCGGTGTTGGGGCCGATCGAGCTCGAAGTTATTACCGGGACTATTCGCACCGCAGAGCTAGAAATTGAGGCCGCGGTTGAGCGCACGGCACGGTCACCGATGATCCGAGATCAGCACGACTATCGAGTGGCGCTGTTCGATGCCAAGGGCCGCAAACTAACCGGGCGCTCCTATTCCGCGGTGGTCGAGCCGGTGTTCGAGTATTTCGATGAGGGCGATATTCACCCAGGCGACATCTTTTTCTGGAACGACCCCTACAACAGCTCCGGCGGCATCGGTCACATCCCCGATCTGTGCACCACGCTGCCAATCTTCTATGAAGACAGGTTGATCGGCTTCAGCCAGGTATTCGGCCATCACGACGATGTCGGCGGCTCGGTCCCCGGCAGCCTACCGGCCCAGGCCACCGATATGTGGACCGAGGGACTGGTGGTGCCGCCGATCAAGATCTACGAGCGCGGCAAGATCAACGAACCCGTGCTCCAGATCATCGCCCGCAATTCGCGGTTGTCGGAGCATCTACGCGGTGATCTCGACGCCGAGATGGGGGCCGCCCGGCTCGGCAGCCAGCGCATCATTGCGATGGCGGAGCGTTATGGGGTCGACGCTCTGGAAGCAGCCTTCGATTCGATGATCTATAACTGTGCGGAGACCATTCGGCGCGAACTGCTGCCCAAGATTCGCGACGGCGTCTACACCTGGGAAGATTACGTCGAAGACGACGGCGTCGAAGGACCGCAAATGCATGCGGTCCGCCTGACGATGACCAAAACCGCCGACAAGATCGTGCTCGACTATACGGGAACATCGAAGGAAGCGAAGGGACCGATCAACTGGCCGGTCGATTATTCCGAAGGCAAATTCGCACGTAAGTGGATGGGCCCGGTATTGCGCTCGCTCGCCGATACGCCCGAACGGGCAGCAGAAATCGACATGAATGAAGGCGTGCTCGACGTGATCGAGCTTAAGTTCCCACCCAAGGGGACGCTGGTTACGCCCAACTTCGGCAAAGCAACGGGGTTGCGATTTTTCCCGCTGCTGCGCTCGCTTGGCATCTTCGCGGCCCTGCTGGCCAAGGCGACCGACGGGCGAATGCCGGCCGATCACGAAACCATCCGAATCTGGGGCATCCATGGCGGAACCATCGGCAAGGATTTCTTCCTGTTTCGAGAGGTGCTCGGTGGCGGTGGCCCGGGTCGGCCGTGGGCCGATGGCAGCGACGTGGTTCACGTTGTGCCCAACTCGCGCAATCTCCCGGCTGAATTCTCTGAAACCCGTTACCCCGTCATCATCGAAAAACTCGGCCTGGCCACCGATTCCAGCGGCGCCGGCTATCGCCGCGGCGGGTTCGGCTACGACAAGCAGGTCCGTGTGCTCGACGATTGTGAAGCGCTGTCGAACGCGGATCGCTCGCTGATGCACACCTATGGGGTGAATGGTGGCAAGTATGGCGGTACCTATGGCGTCGATATCGCCTACCCCGATGGCGAACAGCGTCGGCTGGCGGGTATGGAAGACCGCGTGCCGGTGGTGCCGAACTCGACGATCAAAATACGTACGACCGGCGGCGGCGGCTGGGGTGATCCCCTGGCGCGCGAAGCCGAGCTGGTCTGCTACGACGTGCAGTGCGGTCTGGTTTCGGAACAAGCGGCCCGCGACGATTATGGCGTGGCGCTCACCCGCAAGGGGCGGCATTACGTGGTTGATCAGCAGGCGACCAATAAGTTGCGCAACGAGCATCGCGCAAAGCGTGGACCCTTGCCGATGTTCGACCGCGGTCCCTATTTTGAAGAAATGAAACGTAAGGATGCGATCAAACGGCCCGAGGGTTGGAGCGATCCCGATGAGGGTTGGTTTGCGGCCGATATCGTTGCCGAGGCAGCCGAATGAAGCCTGCTTTGTTCGATTACGTGGTGCCTGAAAGCGTGGCCGACGCGTTGAAGGAGCTTGCGTCAGACGACATGGCGCGGCCGCTCGCGGGCGGTCAAAGCCTGATCCCGACCATGAATTTCCGCATCGCGACGCCTTCGAAGCTGGTTGATCTTAGGAAAATAAGTGAACTCAAGGGAATCAGCGTCGACAACGGCGTGATTCGGATCGGCGCGATGACGCGGCATCGCGAACTCGAACTCGACGCCGCGGCAAATCAGGCCAATCCCTTGATCGCGGAAATTATGAGCAACGTCGCGCATATCATCGTGCGTAACCGCGGCACTATCGGCGGCAGTATCGCGCATGCCGACGCGGCCGCGGAATTGCCCTGTCTGTTGGTTGCGACGGGCGGATCGGTCGAGGTGACCGGTGCCGCCGGTAAGCGCACGATCGAAGCGGAGGATCTCTTTCAGTTTCATATGACGACGTCGATCGGCGAGGGCGAATTGCTGACCGAAGTGCGGATTCCCGGCCTCCCCCCGCATACGGGCTATGCGTTCCAGGAAGTCGCCCGCCGTCACGGCGACTACGCGCTGGCCGGGGTTTGCGCACTCGTCGGCGTCGAGGGTGGCACGTGTACATCCGCACGACTGGCGGCCTGCGGTATCGGCTCCAAGGCAACGCGCCTCGCCAACGCCGAAAGCGCTCTGATCGGGACCACGTTGGATGAAGCCAGTCTCGATAGCGCCGGAACTGCGGCCAAAGAATATGTCACCGCCGCCGACGACCGGCAGGCCAGCACGGCCTACCGGCAGACCCTTGTTGCCACGCTTGTCAGACGCACCGTGAAAAAAGCCGCGGGTCGGGCAGGGGAGTTGTAGTAATGGCAAAATCGATCAATAAAGCGAAAATCCCGGAGCGGTCGACCGATCCCCGAATCGAAATCTCGCTGACGGTCAACGGCGAACAAGTCGAGCGCGACGTCAGCCCGCGCATGTTGTTGAGCGATTTTCTCCGACATGAGCTTCGCCTGACTGGAACTCATGTCGGTTGCGAGCACGGCGTGTGCGGCTGTTGCACGGTGATCCTGGACGGGCGTGCCAGCCGCTCTTGCCTAGCCTTTGCGGTCCAGGCCGACGGCGCGACCATCCGCACCATTGAAAGCGTCGCCGGCGACGACGGCACGTTGCATCCAGTCCAGCAGGCGTTCCGCGAATGCCATGGTCTGCAGTGCGGGTATTGCACACCGGGCTTTGTTATGGCGATCCTCAACTATCTCGAGGACGAGCCCAACCCGGACCTCTCCGAAGAGGGCGTGCGTGAGGTTCTGTCGGGAAATCTGTGCCGCTGTACGGGCTACAAGAACATCGTTGCGGCGTTTCGTCGCAGCGCTGAACTGATGCATAGCGCTTAGAGCAAGGGGCAAAAACATGTCGACTATGCAGTTTGGCGAACGGATCGAGCGCAATGCTGATCCGAGCTTGCTGCGCGGCGAGGGCAGCTTCATCGATGACATCGATCTGCCCGGTGCATTGCATGGGGCCTTCGTGCGCAGCTCCGTTGCCCGGGCCCGGATCAAATCGCTCGATATCAGCGAAGCGGTCGCTCTGGAGGGCGTGGTTACCATCTACACCGCTGACAATATCGGCGATCTCGACGCTGAACTGCCGCTGTTAATTCCTCATCCCGATCTGACAAAACCGAAAACGCAGCGGCCCCTGGCACGCGACGATGTCTATTACGTCGGACAATGCATCGCGATGATTATCGCGGTCGACCGTTACGTCGCCGAAGATGCGGCCCGGCTGGTTGAGGTTGACTACGAACCGCTCGCGGTCGAGATGGACATGGAAAAGGCGGTCCAGGACGGCGCGCCGTTGGTCCACCCGGACGTACCCAACAATGTTGCCGGGAATTTCCTGGTCGAGACCGGCGATACCGACGATGCGTTCGCCAAAGCCGATCACATCACCAAACTCAAAGTACGGGTCGAACGCAGCACGGCCGCACCGATGGAGTGCCGAGCGATGGCGGCGCGGTGGGACGCGGTCACGGGTGAACTCACCGTGTGGGATAGCACCCAGGCGACGCTTGCGGTGCGGGGCGGGCTGGCGTCGTTGTTCAACATCGACGAAGACAAGGTCCGGGTCATAGCGCCGAACGTGGGCGGCGGATTCGGCCAGAAGATCATGATGTTCCAGCCCGATGAAGTGCTGGTGCCGCTGGCGGCCATGCAATTCAATCGCCCGGTCAAGTTCATCGAAGACCGGGTCGAGAACTTCATTGGCGCCTCGCAAGAGCGGACGCAAATCCACGACATCGAAATTGCGGCGACCAGCGATGGAACCGTGATCGGTCTACGCGATGATTTTCTGCACGATACGGGCGCGTTTATCCCCTACGGCATTGCCGTTGCTCAGGTCGGCTCGACCTCGGTCGCCGGGCCGTATCGGATCCCCAATTTCCGCATCACGTTTCGGCCGGTTTACCTGCCGACGGTGCAGGTGACGCCCTACCGCGGCTGCGGCCGGCCGCATGCCTGCTACGCGATCGAGCGGGCCATGGACCAACTGGCCGACGAACTGGGCCTCGATCGGCTCGAAATCCGACGGCGCAATTTTATCGCCCCGAGCGAATTTCCCTACATTCGCAAAGGCGTGATCTTTGCCGATGGCCTGCAAGTCAATTACGACAGCGGCGAATATGACAAAGCCCTAAGCCGGGTCAGCCGCGAGATCGATATTGACGGATTCCGTACCGAGCAGGACAAAGCCCGCGCCGAGGGGCGATATCTCGGATTGGGACTAGGATTTTATGTTGAGGGCACTGGCCTTGGTCCCTATGAGGGCGGCCACGTCAAAATTCATCCCATTACCGGCAAGGTCTACGTCAACACCGGGCTCACCAGTCAGGGGCAGGGGCACGAGACGGTTTTTGCCCAGATCGCTGCCGATCAGACGGGTGCGCGGGTTGAAGATGTGATCGTGGTTGAAGGCGACACCGGCGCATTCGAGTGGGGTGTTGCGACATTTGCCAGCCGGGCCGCGGTGTGCAGCGGTAACGCCATTCACAAAGCATCTGTCAAAGCGCGCGAACAGATCATCGAAGCCGCGGCCAATATGCTTGAAGCGGCGGAAGAGGATATCGAACTGCGCGACGGCGCGGCCTGGGTGGTGGGTACGAACCGCTCGGCGACGCTTGCCGAGGTTGCCACCGCAACCAATCCGCTGCGCTACGCGTTCAACAAAGCGGCGCAGAGCGCGACCCAATTCGCGGCGTCGAGCCAACATGACGGACCGCCGCTCGCGGAAGGTATGGCGCCTGGGATCGAAGCGACCGACTACTACAGCCCGCCGCACTCGACCTGGGCGTTCGGTGTTCACGCCGCAATTATCGAGGTCGACCCGGATCTCTGCACGATCGAGGTCAAGCGGTACGTGTGCATTCACGATTGCGGCAAGATGATCAACCCCATGATTGTCGAAGGCCAAGTCATGGGCGGGATTGCGCAAGGCGTGGGTGGCGCCTTTTACGAGCGCTGCGAATTCGACGATGACGGCATCCCGATCAATGCCAACTTCATGGACTTCCTGGTGCCCTACGCGACCGAGGTTCCCAATGTTGACATCATCCATTCGGAAACCCCAACGCCGCTCAATCCGCTGGGCGTCAAGGGCGTGGGCGAGGCCGGGACGATCCCGGTGGCACAGGTTTACGCCTCAGCGATCGAGGATGCATTGAAGCCATTTGGGATTGCGCCCATTCGCGAAGCGCCGCTAACGCCAAATGCGATTCATGATCTGCTAACCCAAGCCCGCATCGCCGCAGAATAGCGACGCGACGTCTTCAACCCGAGCGGCCTATCAGAAATGCCAATGCCCGCTTTAGTCGTGACCAGAAAATTCCCAACACCAGGCTGCCGCCGGATATCGACGCCGGGTCCGCGGGCGGAGGTGAGGGTGCAGAGCGGGTTTCAGGCGACGTCGTTGCCGCGCTCTGGTCGGCGGCGGCGAGCTTAGCTCGGAGGTTATCGGCAAATTGAACTGTCAGTTGATTGGCAACGTCTTGAATGATGCCGCTCCGCCCCATCTGGGCCAGCGCCCCGGTGAGTTTTATGTTACCGAACAGTCGGACATGCGCACCGCCGGCGTGCTCGCTGATTTCGTAAGTGACGTCGGCGCTGGCGCGGTTGCCGCCCTGGCGGTCGACACCCTTAGCTTCGATGCGGGCCGAACGCGTATCGGCGCTGTTGCCCACGATGGTTGCCTCGCCCTTAAACGCAGCCGTGATTGGCCCGAGTTTGATTTTGACCTTGCCTTCATAGGTGGCGTCGCCGGTCTGACCGATGAGCTCGAGCCCAGGCATGCACGTGACGACTTCGGGGACTTTCTGGAAGAAGTCCCAAACCCGGTCGACCGGTTGGTTGATTTCGAACGAAGCTTCAATGTCGGGCACGATAGCGCAGCCTTTTTCATGCTCGGCGCGGGCGCCGAACCTAAGCGAAATGGTTAAAAGATGGAAGTCCGTCTAGCACACATGAACTACGACGATGTGGCGGCTGCGATCGCCGCGGAGCGGCTCGTGATCGTGCCGACAGGGGCAACCGAATCACATGGACCACACATGCCGTGCGATACCGATACACATCAGGCCGAGTATATGTCGATCGAACTCGCGAAGCGGGTAGGTGGTGTCGTAGCGCCGGCCGTGCCCTATGCGATCTCCAAAACATTCGAGCATTTTCCCGGAACCATCTCGCTGTCGATCCCGACCTATCAGCAGATGATCTACGAGATCGGCGCGGCCCTGATCAAACAAGGCTTCACGAACATTCTGTTGCTCAACGGCAATCGCCCCAACGGCACGTCGAACGATGCCGTCGCGCGCCGCTTGATCGACGATCTCGACGACCACGACATTACCGTCACTGCCGTAAGCTACTGGGAGCCGGGCGCAGCCGCGGTTCACGCGTTGCGCACCTCCGAAGTTGGCGGTATGGGCCACGGCGGAGAGTTCGAAACCTCCTTCCAACTCGCGACCCGCCCCGATCTCGTGAAAATGGATCGGCTCGCGGGCGTCTATGCACCGTTGGTCGGCTGGGATCTGGTGGCGCCTGTCGAACCATCGCGAACCTATCGCAAGCGTCCGACGCCACAATCCAATCACGCGTCGATTTTTGGCGACCCCCATAAAGCGTCGGGGCAATCCGGCAAGGCGTTTATCGATGCCTCGGTGAACGCTCTGGTAGAGATGATGGAGAACCTCCAGCCGTCGTATGAAGAACGGAAGGGGGATTGAGTATGGCTGCGCAATCGTATCTAGGGCCGTGTCTAAACGTCGGCTCGCAGCCTTTGTGTTGCCTTCTTGGAGCCAAGCCGTGACGCGATGCGTCCGCTCCACGGAGGTGTTGTTCCTCAAGCAATCGGGAGGTTAGTACCTATGACTATCAAGACTATTTGGTTATCACTGATGGCAGTCGCAGTTGCGGTGGCGTTCACCACATCGGCGCAAGCCCAGTTCATGCTCGAAGGTAAACCCAAGATCGCGATGGTCTACTTCGACGTTAAGAATGATGGCGGTTGGACCCAGGCGATCGACGAAGCGCGTCAGCGCCTCGAGGGCCAACTCAACATCAAAATCCCGTTCACCGAAAAAGTTCCTGAAGTTGCGTCGCAGATTCGGCCAGCGGTGGAGCGCTACATTCAGCGCGGTTACAACATCATCATCGGCTCGGCGTTTGGCTACAGCGATACATTCAAGGATCTCGCCAAGGAGTATCCGAAAGTCGCGTTTCTAAACCCGGCTGGGACGACGAACGGGCCCAACCTGCAGTCGTATTATGGCCGCACCTATGAGAGCCAACATCTCTGCGGCATGGTCGCGGGCGCGATGTCGAAAACGGGCAAACTCGGCTTTATTGCTGCGCACCCGATCGGTCTCGTGAACTGGACGGTCAACGCCTATCTCCTCGGTGCCCGGCGGATGAACCCCAACGCAACACTCAATGTTGTCTATACCGGCGCATGGCTGGATCCCGTCAAAGAGCGGGCTGCCGCGATCGCATTGATGGAGCAGGGTATCGACGCGATTGGTATCCATGTCGATACGCCGGCCGCGCTGGTTGCCGCGCAGGAGAAGGGTGCATTCGGAACCGGTCACCATCGCGACATGCGCGAATTTGCCGGCAAGGCGGTTGGCTGCTCGTCCGTATGGGTATGGGATAAATATCTGGAGCCGCTGCTTAAGAAAATCTCTTCAGGTGCGGAGTGGAAAACCCAGCCCTATGGAGAGTTCCTCGGCATCGTCCATGGCGGCACCGATATCGCTTGCTGTGGGCCGATGGTACCGGACGACGTCAAGAAGAAGGTGATAGCGCGCCGGCAAGAAATCCTCAATGGCGCGCATGTCTTTGAGGGCCCGATCTACGATCAGAGCGGCAAGGAAGTGATCGCGGCGGGCAAGACCCCGTCGGACGCCGACTTGTGGGGTATGGACTATCTGGTTAAGGGCGTCGTCGGCAAACTCTAAGCATCCGAAGACTCTGAAAATCGTACCCGCCTCTCGCAAGAGGGGCGGGTATTTTCTTTCGGAATGATAAGTTATGGGCTTGGGCGGTCATCACCCAAACCAACGAATGAAGAAGAAGGCGGGCACCACGGCTAGTATCACAGGCACGGGGTTCCCTACTTCGAAAGCGCCCCAAATTCCGAGAGCAACGAAAGAGCCAGCGACGATCCAAGCCATGATTTGAGCCGAAGGTCCAGTGTTCATTGCTCCTGCCCGCATTAGATCAAGTTCGGTTGTGCGAGGCCGCGCCCGGCAACGCTGGGAGTATGAAACTTCTTCCCGTCCAGGATTTCCTCAACGGTCAGCGCTTGCAGACGGGGATACTTGACACCCATCACATCCATATCGCCAGCATTAGCCATGAATCGGCGAATATTCCGTTCCTTGGTCTGTCCAAATGGATGCATCACTACCAGCCCGGCCATCTTGGCATCATCATTGTCGAGCACCCCGCGAAGTTCCCGAACATCTTTAATGCCGACGTTCCGACCGCCCTTCACCTCGATGGCCATGCTGGATAGATCGCGGTCGTTCGGCAGGCTGAAGTAGAGTCTCCCATCGATCCCGCCATCAGCCGTTCGCTTGGTGGTTACGAAGCCGTCCACCTGCTCCACGGCCCATCGCTGGAAATGGTACTTGTCGCGGGTCCATAGATCGCGCGCGCCTTCGATATCCCTGGGCACACCATCAATTTCAAAGTCTACGCCCTCTTTCAACCCTAGTCTGTCTCGAAGGCGCACGCTGGCAACGCGCTTGATGGCATGAATTGCTATGTCGATTCCAATCCATCGTCGATCTAGCTTGTGCGCCGCTTCCAAGGTCGTGGCACAACCGCAGAATGGGTCAAATACAACGTCCCCATCATTGGTGCTCTCTTTGATAATGCGCTCAAGCAGCGCGATTGGCTTCTGCGTCGCGTAGCCTAGCCGTTCCTTCCCAGCGGCTGGGTTGATATCAGTCCAGATGTCCTGGAGCAGTACACCTGCCATCTCGTCCAAGTATCGCTTGTAGTTCGGCATTCCTGTACTGGCATAGACAAGCCGACCTTGTGTCTCATATTCGCGCATGCCCTCTTTGGAGTATGCCCAATAGCGTCCCTTGTACGGCGGGATACCTTTGTACTCCCACCCTTTGACTGGTGTTCGCCACTCTTCTTCTAAGTCACCACACCATCCGCAGGTTGCGGATCGCTTAATTCGCCATTGATAACTAGTGTCGCCTCCCGGCTTAGCAGCTGTGAGATCGCCGAATCGGTATCTTCTTTTGGTGCCATCTTCGATGTGGCGGTAGGCATCATCTACATACCTAGGTTCATAGGAAAGGTACTGATGATTCCACGTCCAGTTGTCGCCTTTCGTGTAGAAAAGCAGAACATCATGGATACTCCCGAGCCTCTTGCCCCCCTGCGCCGCATCACTGTGAGCAAAGGAGCGCTTCCACACGATTTCGTTTCTGAAATTCTCATGGCCAAAGATCGCGTCCATCATGATCTTGATGTAATGGCTCGCGGTGGGATCGCAGTGCAGGTAGATGCTCCCCGTGGGCTTCAGGATGCTACGCATCGGCAACAGACGCTGTGTCATATAAGATAGATAGGCCAGCAAGTTAGGGTTGGTCCGGCGAAGCGCGTTCATCCACAGTCGCCAGAACTCGACAGAATCGTCTGGGATCCCAGCGTCGCGCATCAGGACAGGCATCGTCCTCAATTCGCGCTCTCTTTCTTCGTTCAGCGCCCACATGTCGCCAAACGCCTCGATTTGAGCGGGTAGCGGCCGCCCAGTTTCGTCCTTGTAGATTGCGTTGTAGTCGCGCTGAGAATTGAACGGCGGGTCCAGGTAGATCAGATCTACGCTTCCGAGCGGCATGTCTTCCATGACGGTGAGGCAGTCGCCGAAATAGAGCCGGTTCATGCCATCGCTCCCCGCAGGAACGAACCGAACCCGTCATTGTCTTTGCGATGGTTGTATTTCCAGGACGACTCGGCGATGAACAGTGGGGCCATCTTGCGGCTGTAGTGATGGTGTGAGCCGTACCAAGCCCGCTTGAGCAGAGCCCAGAATCCCTCGATTGTATTGGTGTGCGTTTCGCCATCGGCGTATGAGACGCTATGGTTGATGACAGCGTGGGGCAGGTAGGATTTGACGCCATTGTAGCCCTTGTACTCATCGGTGATGAGCAATGAGCCGTGAGGATCTATCGTGTCTTTGATGAAGCGCAGGATACCCTTACCGGTCAGGTCATTGGCGACACGGGCCGAGACTTTCCCGCCGCGCTCGACCGCGCCTATGACCGGCATTTTCTTCGTGCCACGTCCTCGCTTGTTGGGCTCGTCGTCGTCACGGCGGTTGCGCTTCCGGGGTTTTCCGCCAACATAGGTTTCGTCCATTTCTACGATCCCATGGAGAAGGGACGCTTGACCCGCGGCCATCGCGGCCCGGATGCGGTGCTGCATGTAGAGCGCGGTCGGTTGCGTCAGATCGGCATCCCGTGCGAGCTGGTAGCTGGACAGGCTCTTCTTGGCATTGACCATCAGCCCGATACCAAGGAACCATTTCTGCAAGGGGATGCGCGTCTTCTCGAAGATTGTGCCGGACAGGACATTATAGCTCGCATGGCAATCGTGGCAGTTCCACCGGCCCACGCGGTTGCCGTCGCACTTCCGAGCCACCCTGACGCTTCCGCACGTCGGACAATGCGGATCGTCGCCCCAGCGGACGGCTTCAAGATGCTCTATACAGGATTGCTGATCGGGGAAGCGGCGGAATATATTGATCAGGTTCATGGTGTGTCTCCCTATGAACCCAATGTAATAACTCACCTATTCAGAGTCAAGCCCATAACTTATCATTCCGTTTTCTTTGCTAGAGCTCACGACGCAGAGACGGGTCGGATGATTCTGATTACCAGTGCCAACGGTAAGACCGGCATTGCCTTGATCGCGAAACTGCGGCAACGGAACGCGATCTTCCGCGCGATGACTGGCTCGGCCAGATCCGCGGCCGAACTCGAAAGCTACGGTGTCGACGACATCGCAATCGGCGATTTGCGGAATGCCGAGGATGTTCTGCGGGCATGCGCCGGCGTCAGCTCGGTCTATTACATCACGCCGAACTTCTCGCCCGACGAAGCGGTGATGACCGATAATCTTCTGGCGGCTTGCCGAACGATGGAGGATCCGCGGATTGTTCTGCATTCGGTAATCCATCCGCAGATCCAAGACCTCAGCCATCACTGGAATCGACTGTTCGTGGAGGAGAAGCTACTCAATGATGGGATTTCCTGGGTAATACTGCAGCCGACGTCCTACATGCAAAACGTTATGCCGCAGTTCAGCACTATTCGTGAGACTCGTGTGCTGGCGGCGCCAATGCCTGTGGATCGCGCTCTCTCGCTGGTCGATCTCGACGACGTCGCGGAAATAGCCGCCAATGCGCTGGTCGATCGCAGCTTTGATTTTGGTATCTTCGAACTGTGCGGAGAGCCGATCACGCTCGCCGAGCAAGCGGAAATCATCGGCCGCTTGGCCGGCGTCTCGGTCGCGCCGCGCGAACTCGATCCTGAAAATCCTGGTGACGGTTTGGGGATTCCCTTCACCGGCGCCTATGGCCGCGACACCATGAAGCGGATGTATGACTACTACGCGACCCATGGCCTGCGGGGGAATTCGAAGGTGTTGGCGTTGCTGCTGGGGCGGCCGCCGACGACTTATGAGGCCTTCGCGAGGCGCGAGCTTGCACGCGTTGGAATATTGGGACCAACTTTCGTATGAAGATGGAGCCGTATCTGGCGTTCGCACCCGCACGGCCAATCGGTCATGGTGCCGGTTACAAGGCCCCCTCACCCCCGCCCTCTCCCCAACGGGCGAGGGTGTCTTTTGTGCGCACGGCAAAGCCCTCGCCCCTTGGGGAGAGGGTTGGGTGAGGGGGTGGGGTAGGAGACTCTAGCTTCTAGAGCATTTTCTGAGCTGACGGATTCTTTTTGGGATTCCCATGGGATCGAATTTCTGATTCAAGATGTGGGCTGGTGGAGGAGGCCAGCCTGCATGACGAAACCTCTTTCCAATGATCTTCGAGAACGGCTTGTATCGGCGGTTGACAGCGGCCTGTCGCGGCGCTCGGCGGCGCGCCGCTTCGGGGTTGCGGCCTCGACGGCGATCAAATGGGTGAATCGGTGGCGGCGGACGGGCGATGTCGGGCCTAGGCCGCAAGGCGGTGACCACCGCTCGCACCGGATCGAGGCCCATGCCGAGGAAATCCTGGCGCTGGTTGACGAGACGCCGGACATCACCTTGGGCGAGATCGCGGCACACCTGGACGCGGGGCATGGCTTGACGGTGGCCCAAAGCACGGTCTGGCGGCTGCTCGACCGGCACGGCATGACGTTCAAAAAAAACCGCGCACGCCTGCGAGCAACAGCGAGCTGACGTCCTGCGCCGCCGGCAGGCCTGGTTCGACGCCCAACCCGATCTGAATCCCGAGCGGCTGGTGTTCATTGACGAGACCGGCGCTTCGACCAAGATGGCCCGGCGTTACGGCCGGGCGCCACGGGGCGAGCGTTGCCAAGCACCGGTGCCTCATGGACACTGGAAGACGACGACCTTCGTTGGCGCGCTCCGCCTTGAAGGCATGACCGCGCCCATGGTGCTCGACGGTGCCATGCATGGTGCCGCCTTCCTCGCTTATGTGGAGCAGGTCTTGGTCCCGACGCTCAAACCCGGCGATATCGTGGTGATGGATAACTTACCCGCCCACAAACCCATCGCCGTGCGCACGGCCATCGAAGTCGCCGCGGCAGAGTTGCGCTTCCTGCCGCCCTACAGCCCTGACTTTAACCCCATTGAAATGGCCTTCTCCAAGCTCAAGGCTTTCCTCAAAAAGACCGCCGCCCGAACCGTCGATGACCTCTGGGACGCCATCGCCCAAGGCATCGACACCTTCACACCAACGGAATGCGAAAATTACTTCGCTGCTGCCGGCTATGACCGCAAATGATAGGAAAACGCTCTAGGTTCAGACGCTAGTGGCTTAGGGCTTTCGCGCGTATCGCCTCCACCGCCATCAGCACGCGTTCCGGCGTTGCCGGGGCATCGAGCGAAATCGGTTCGCGATCGGGACTGAGCGAGCCGACGGCATCGCGAATCGCCAGCCATACCGATATCGCCAACATCAGCGGAGGCTCGCCCACCGCCTTGGAGCGGAATACGGTTGGTTCGCGGTTCGGCGCATCTTCAAGAATATGGACGCGCAGGTCTGGTGGAACGTCGCGTGAGCCGGGGATCTTGTATGTCGAGGGTGCGTGGGTCATGAGATCGCCGCGCTCGTCCCACCACAGCTCTTCGGTTGTCAGCCAACCCTGACCCTGGACAAAGGCGCCTTCGATCTGGCCCATATCAAGGGCCGGGTTAATCGAGGTGCCGCAGTCGTGCAGGATATCGGTTCGCAAAACGCGGGTCTCTCCGGTTAGCGTATCTATGGCAACTTCGGAAATCGCCGCGCCGTAGGCAAAATAATAAAAGGGATGGCCGGTCAACGTTTCGCCATTCCAATGGATTTTCGGCGTTTTGTAGTAGCCGGCGGCCGACAGTGAGACGCGTTTGGTCCACGCCAGTTGCGCGAGATCGGCGAACTCCATGACATGATTGCCGGCGACGATTTTGTTGCCGGTAAAGCGAACCGCATTTTTCGCCACACCAAACTCTTTCGCGGCAACCCCGATCAACCGTTTTTTGATCTGCTCGGCGGCGTTCTGAGCGGCGGCACCATTGAGATCGGACCCGACAGAACCGGCAGTAGGTGAGGTGTTGGGAACTTTATCGGTCCGCGTGGCGCTGATTTTCACGTTGTCGACGTCAATCTGAAACACCTCGGCAACGACCTGGGCAACCTTGACGTAGAGACCCTGACCCATCTCGGTGCCGCCGTGGTTCAGGTGGACCGAGCCATCGGTGTACACGTGAATGAGAGCACCAGCCTGGTTGAGGGTCGGCATGTTAAAGGAGACGCCAAACTTAACCGGCGACAGGGCGATCCCCTTTTTGATGACATCGTTGGCCGCGTTGAAACGATCGACCTCGGCGCGGCGGGTCTCCATCTCAGCCGCCGCCCACAGACTATCGACCAGGGGCAAGATGATGTTGTCGTGGACGCGCTGTCCATAGGGCGTCGTGTTTCCGGTCTCGGGGCCGTAATAGTTGACCCGCCTGACCTCATCGGGCCCCTTGCCAAGGTGCCGGGCAATATCCTCGATCATCCGTTCGGCCGCGATGATGCCCTGCGGCCCGCCATAGCCGCGAAACGCGGTATTCGAGACGGTGTTGGTCTTGCAGACATAACCGTGCAGGTGGGCGGCCGGCAGGTGGTAGCAGTTATCGATGTGGCACAACGCGCGGGTCATCACCGAGGGCGAGTGATCGGCAACATTTCCGGCCCGCGACGCGAGTCGCATATCGAGGCCGGTTATGCGCCCGCTATCGTCGAAACCAACCGTCCAGTCGGCGAGAAAATCGTGACGTTTGCCGGTCACGACCATGTCGTCGTCGCGGTTGAGGCGAAGTTTGACCGGCCTACCGGTTTTGGCCGCGCCCAGTGCCGCGATCGCCGCCACGATCGTGGCTTGGCTCTCCTTGCCGCCGAAGCCACCGCACATACGCCGCACTTCCACGGCAACGTCGCCCAGCGCCAGCCCAAGCACGCGGGCCACACCGTGCTGAACTTCGGTCGGATTTTGGGTTGAGCTGTAGACCAGCATGTCGCGGTCTTCCTGCGGCACCGCCAGCGCGATCTGCCCTTCGAGGTAGAAGTGATCCTGCCCACCGATCGATAGATGCCCGCCGAGGCGGTGTTGGGCTTTGGCGATCGCTTTCTCGGCATCGCCGCGCTTCATCACTTGAGGTTTGGCGACATAACTCTCTGCCGCCAAGGCGTCGGCAATCGACAACACCGGTGGACGCTCATCGATATCGAGCTCAACCAACGCCGCGGCGTCGCGCGCGGCTGCAAAACTGCTTGCGACGATGCACGCGATGGGGTGGCCGACATATTCGATCTCGCGCTCAGCAAGGAGTGGCTCGCCGCGAATGATCGGTGCGATGTCGTTGGTGCCGGGAATGTCATCGACGGTCACAATTGTCGCGACACCGGCTGATTGGAGCGCGGCGGCAACATTAACGTCCCGGAGTTCGCCGCACGCGATCGGGCTCTTCACGAGGAAGCCATGGAGCGTGCCGGCAACTTCGGGCATGTCGTCGATATAGAGTCGCGGAACCGGTGACATGTTTGATCGCACTATCGTGGCGCAGCAGGGCACCGACTCCGCCGGCGATCGCCGCGGGTGATTCGTGTGCAGTTGGCTCAGTCATAACGCATAGACATCCGTGAGTGGCTGGACTTCGGCCGTGTCCAATTGGAATCTCTGAATTAGGTTCGCAGCGGCCTTGAGACGGTAGCTCGCGGTGCCGCGAAAATCGGTCATTGGCTGGTAGTCGCTGACGAACGCCGCCGCCGCCGCGGCGGCCGCAGCTCGATCCCACGACCGGCCCACCAAAGTCGCCTCGACGGTCGGCGCGCGTTTTGGCGTTGCCGCCATGCCACCATAAACAACCCGCGCTTGGGTTATCGTGCTGCCATTGAGCGTTAGTCTAAATGCGCCGCAGACAGCCGAAATATCCTGATCGTAGCGCCGCGATAGTTTGTAGGTTCGGAACAGTTCGTTCTGCTGCAAGCGCGGCAGCCGCACCGATTTGACGAATTCACCTGGACCTAAAGCGGTCTCGCGGTAGGCGACAAAAAAGTCCTCAACGTCGACCTCGTGGCTGCCCTTGGCGGAGCCGATCTCTATGCGGGCACCGAGTGCGATCAGCACCGGCGGGGTATCGCCGATCGGCGAGGCGGTTGCAATGTTGCCGCCGACCGTGCCGAGATTACGGACCTGACGCGATCCGAAACGCCGGATGAGCGTGCCAAACGAAGGGTATTCGGAGTCAACGACCGGCAAGATATCGGCGTGGGTGGCTGCCGCACCGATCGTGATTTGATTGGTGCTGGATTGGATCTCACGCAGTTCGGGGATTTCGCTAATAAGGATGACTTTGGCGGGTTTCTGATTGTGTTTGGTGACCAGGAGACCGAGATCGGTGCCACCGGCGAGGATGTACGCGCTCGGATTACGGGCAAGCAGATTGGCCAACTCATCGACCGTCCGCGGCACGAAAAAACGTTGATTGCCATTGGCGATCTCCACCGGTGAAACGGTGGAAGGCGGAGGGAAGTCGCAAAGATCGGAGCTTTGCCAGGGTGGCGGCGTCCCTGGCACCGACGTCAACGTCGGGGCGGCGGTTGGCCTGACGCATGGCATCGACGATCGGTCGATACCCCGTACAGCGACAGAGATTCCCGGCCAGCACATCGTGAATCGTATTGTCGTCGAGCGGCTTTCGACGACTGCCGTTATGGCCGTGGTGGAAGGCGAACATCGCCATTACAAAACCTGGCGTGCAAAATCCGCATTGGCTGCCATGGGTATCGACCAACGCCTGTTGCACCGGATGGAGGGTACCGTTTGCCGCGGCGAGCCCCTCGACTGTCAATATCTCTTTGCCGTCGGCTTGACCGAGGAAAGCAACACAACTGTTAACCGCCCGATAGCGGATGCCGCCGTCGATGGCCTCGCCAATCGCCACCGTGCAAGCCGCGCAATCGCCTTCGGCACACCCTTCCTTGGTGCCGCAGGCGTATTCCACGGTGCGCAGGTATTCGAGGATCGTCAGATAAGGCGGAAAAGCCGCAGCCCGACGGTCCTCACCGTTAAGGAGAAAGCGAATCTCACTATTTCGGTCGTCCGTTATTGGTTCCTCCCTCGTGGGACGGCGTGGCAGCTAAATAAGCAAGCAAGGGTACCAGCAGGTCATTGCGGAAGCGACTTGTAGAGTTGGGTGAGCCCGGGTCCAACGTTTGCCAGATCCTGCCGCTTGGGATAGCGATAACTGCCAGTGGTGGGCTTGGCGAGTGATAGCCGTACCAGCATTTCGGCCATCGGGATGCCGCAGCTGATACCGTCGAGCACCGGGACGGGTATCTGGTCGCGCAATTCATGGGCGAGCCCTGCGAATACAGCGCCGGCTAGAACAATCGCTTCGGCCCCCGTATCTGCGATCGCGCGCGCGGCTTCCTCCTTGATCAGGGGGATGAGGATGCGCGGATCGCGTAGTTCATCCGGTGTGAGCTGACGCAATGCAAAGGCGCCGGCAAAACGTTCCCGCAATCCATAGGAGTAAGCGAGCTGTTCGTAGAGCGGCATGGCCCGATCACCGAAGCTCAACAGGGCGAATCGACCCCCGACCATACAGGCGGTCAGCATCGCCGCTTCCGTCATACCGACCACTGGAACTCCCAACAGCACGCAACTCGGCGAGCGCGCTATCAAAAGAGACGGCGAGCACGATGGCGTCGCAACCCGCCACGTGATCGGCGGCCAACTCCATCGCCGTGTGCGTGCCGATCGCGTTCTCGGAGCGGCAACTGATGATCGGGGGTCCCATCGCGCCGGTGACGCTTTGAATCTCAGTGCCGGCGGCAGCGGCCCGTTTGGCTTCGGCCGTCACCGCAGCGGTCACGAATTCGCTGGTGTTGGGATTGATGAGTAGAATTCGCATTGGATCTCGCATTTTAAGCGGCGTCTGAGACGCACAACGACGCCCATAATGTAGATAATCCGAAGCAAAATTGTCTACTATCTGAGATCTTATGTATATCGATGCGTGGGTATGACCGGCGATTTGTACGCTGACGCCGCGGTGCTGACATCGCACGTATTCGACACTGCGCTCGGTCGGCCCGGGAACGGCGTGCAAATCGACCTGCTACGGCTGGACGCCGATGGTGCGGTCGCACTGGGCAGCGCGATAACCAATCAAGACGGCCGTTGCGAAAAACCTCTCCTGACGAGAGCGAATACTCAACCCGGGCGATATCGCCTCGACTTCCACATCGGAAGCTATTTCTCCGGAAAACACGCTCCCGGTTCGGATGGGGTGGGATTTTATGATGTCGTTCCGGTCGAGTTTGCGATTACCGATCCGGACGGGCATTACCATGTGCCGCTGGTTGCGTCGGCCTGGGGCTATAGTACCTACCGCGGTGCACCCACCGCGTGACAACGCGAACGTTTTGCCGGTGCGGGAGCGTGGCGAAAGCATAGTCGCGCCGCAAGAAGGGCCGGGCGGGGGCGCTGGCCTCACCACCCACGTAATCGACGTTGCTCAAGGCTGTGGCGCGAGCGATCTCGAGATCGACGTGTTCTGGTTGGGCGATAGCTCGGGCAAACCGCTCTTAATCGGACGGGAAGTGACGTCGGAAGAAGGGCGCACGGCGGCATGGCTGGTGCCAGCGGGCCAGTTGCGGGTAGGTAGGTACGAATTGGTTTTTCACCTCGGCGAGTACTACACAGGCTGTCCCGTTCCGACCCCCGGCACGGCATTCTTCGAGACCGCTCGGGTCCGGTTTCGCGTGCATGATAGAGACGCGCACCATCACGTTCCAATGCTTGCCTCGCCGTGGGGCTACACCACCTATCGCGGCAGCTAACCCGGAAAAGTGGGGAGCGTCAGGTGCAAAACCATGATTTGAAGAGTCTCGAGATGATCGAACGATTCATCGGTTTCGACACCACGAGTCGTGACTCGAACCTGCCGCTGATCCATTACGTGCGGGATTTCTTGGCCGAATTCGGGATCGAATCGACGCTCACTTACGATGATAGTGGCCAAAAAGCGAACCTCTTCGCTACCATTGGCCCGGCCGATCGCCCGGGAATCGTTTTGTCTGGGCATACCGACGTCGTTCCCGTGGACGGCCAGCCGTGGACAACCGATCCATTCCACCTGACCCAGCGCGATGGCAAAATCTTCGGTCGCGGTGTGTGCGACATGAAGGCGTTTCTGGCCATCGCCACGGCCGCGGCGCCCGATCTCGTGGCGCGCGATCTGACCATGCCGGTTCATTTGGCGATGTCTTATGACGAGGAAATCGGCTGTCTCGGCGTCCACGGATTGTTGGCCGATCTCGCAGCGCGGTCACTTCAGCCGCTCGCCTGCTTTGTCGGTGAACCAAGCGACATGAACGTGGTGTGTGCGCACAAAGGCAAGATCGGCGGACACGTGACCGTTCGCGGCCTCGAAGCCCATACCGGGATCGCTCATCTCGGCGTCAACGCGGTCGAAGCCGCGGCTGAAGCGGTCGCCTGTTTTAAGCGAATTGCACGGCGTTTGCGCGATGCGGGTCCCTATGCGGTGGATTTTGAAGATCCGCCTTACACCACCATCCAATGCGCAATGATTGCGGGCGGAACAGCGGTTAATATCGTCGCTGGCGCTTGTAGCTTTGACTTTGATGTCCGCTATTTGCCGGGCCATAACCCTTATGACCTTATCGAGGAATGCAAATCCTTCGTCGAAACTGAAATCGTGCCCGAAATGCGTGCGGTTTCGAAAGAAACCGGCTTCGAATGGGAAGAGGTACCGGGCTGCGCGGCCCTCAATACCCCCGAAGACGCGGACGTGACCGAACTCGCCAAGAACTTAAGCATGAAGAACAGCAGCAAAAGAGTGGGCTTCGGCACCGAGGCCGGTCATTTTCAAGATGCCGGGATCCCCACCGTGGTGTGTGGCCCCCGGCAGTATCGATCAGGCTCACAAGCCTGACGAATTCATCACCCTCGAACAGGTGGCTCTGTGCGAGCGCTTCATCGGTCGGCTGGTCGATCACGTTTCGGCGTAGAACCGAGATAGAATCAGAAAAGATTGTAAACAATATGAACCAGCGGATCGGCCCCGAGGGGCCCGGGAGCTGAGATGGTAGACGCCGTATTTCAAGCGCTCCGAGATAAAATCGATACCCGTACTCCCGAACAGGTCGAATTCTTGCAAGCGTTGGTGCGCGCAGCGACAGACAATCCCCCCGGAGATTGCCATGCTGCCGCCGAGCTCGCAGCCGATCGACTGAGCGATCTCGGTTTCGAGGTCGAGCGCCACACGGTGCCGGCCGAGCTGGTCCGCGACCATGGCATGATATCGGTTACCAATCTGATCATCCGTCGTCGCTTTGGCGATGGCCCCATCATTGCGCTCAATGCCCATGGCGACGTGGTACCGCCGGGTGAGGGATGGACGGTTGACCCCTATGGTGGCGAGGTCCGCGGGGCTGCGTTGTATGGTCGTGGTGCCGCCGTTTCAAAGTCGGATTTTGCGACCTACGCGTTTGCCTTGTTAGCGCTGGAAACCCTGCACGGCGACCTTTCCGGGACGATCGAGCTGCATCTTACCTATGACGAGGAAACCGGCGGCGAGATCGGGCCGAAATGGTTGCTCGACCAGGCGCTCACCAAGCCGGACTACGCAATCTGCGCCGGCTTCTCGTATGGAATCGTTAATGCCCACAACGGTTGCCTCCATCTCGAGGGAATCGTTCGCGGAAAAATCGCTCACGCCGCGCTGCCGGATCGCGGGCATGATGCGCTGGAGGCGGCTAACGCCATTCTCACCAAGCTTTACGACTATCGCCGCGGCTTGTCGGCGGCAACCTCTGCGACCGAAGGGATTGAGTCACCGACGCTGGTGGTGGGGCTCATTTCTGGCGGCGTGAACACCAACGTTGTGCCAGACAAGGTCTCGTTTCGGATCGATCGGCGAATGATACCGGAAGAGGATCCGGTTGCGGTCGAAAGCGAGCTTCGCACTCTTATCGAAGGTGTCGCATCGACGTTTCCAGGCATCGCGTGCGACCTGAATCAAATACTCCTTGCCGAGCCGCTGGTGCCGCTGCCAGAAAGCGACCGGTTGGCACAGCTGATCGCCAAGCACGGCGAGCGTATTTTCGGTCAGACAATCGCCGCCCATGGCGTGCCGCTCTACACCGACGCGCGCCACTACGCCAAAGCCGGCATTCCCACCGTACTCTACGGCTGCGGTCCGGGGTCGATCGAAGAGGCTGGTGCGCACGGGTCGGACGAGCACGTCGAGCTCGACGACCTCAAACGGGCGACCGATGTGATCGCTTGTACGCTGTATTCGCTGTTAGCCGGAGAATAGGGCCGACTATCGTAACAATGGGGTCATGGTTGGTTTTTGAATCAGCTAGACCCGTCGTTGACTACCCCTCACCCACTCAGACGTGCAAACGCCGTGTCATCTGATTGAAGGCGCGTCTGGTTTCCCTACGTCCGGCTCAGTAGGCGACTTTGCCGCTGAGGTCGGGCCAGGCGCGAAATACGGCGAGCGCTTCGTGGCTCGCCATGCGGATGGTCGGGATCGCACGCTGGTCGGTCGGCTTGGCGATTTCATCGTAGATGAAGGCATCGTCGAAACCGATCTCGGCTGCCTCGATGCGCGAATTGGCGTAGTACAAGCGGTCAAGCCGAGCCCAGTAGATGGCTCCCAAACACATCGGGCAGGGCTCGGCGCTGGCATAGATCTCGCAGCCCGCGAGGATGAAGGTGTCGAGGGTTTGGCATGCCGAGCGAATGGCGACGATCTCCGCATGGGCGCTCGGATCCTTATGCGAGGTCACCTGGTTGTTGCCCTCGGCGATGATCTTGCCGGCTTTTACGATGACGGCACCAAACGGCCCTCCCGCCATGTCGCGCATGCCCTGATCGGATAGCTCGACGGCGCGCCGCATGAAGGCGTCGTGCTCTGCGGTCATCTCTGGTTCTCCGGCTGAGGCCTTATTGCGGCAAAAGCGATCGTGACATCCACTAGCGTATGCGAGCGCCCTTAGCGATCCAATCACGCAGCAGTGCGCGTTCGGCGTCCGTCATTTCAGTTTCGTCGCCCAGCGGCATGATGTCTTCGTCTACCGTGGTCTTCTTAATCAGGGGTGCGCGTAGTTGAATCATGCGCGGGGTGTCGAAGGCAACGCCCTTAGGTGGTTGCTCGAATGCCTCATGAGTCGGCGATTCCGAGTGGCAGTTCGTGCAGTGCTTGGTGATCGTTAACCGCACCTGTTGAAACATCGCGGCCACCTTGGGATCCTCCTCGGCCGCCATGGTGTCGCCGCCAGTTAGAGGCCAACCCGAAACTAGTTGAGTGATTTCAGTCGGTTGTGGCTTATCAAAGCAAACGAGGAGGCACAACATGTGGACCGAAATCACTCGCCCGAATTATGAGCGCCGTGGCGGGCGCTACGCAAGCGACCTGACGGATCGAGAGTGGGCGTTGATCGCGGCTCATGCCGCCGCGCAAGAAGATCGGCCGGCCGAGGACGACGTGCGCCATGGGATGCGGTCATGTACATGGCCTCGACGGGCTGCCAGTGGGCGATGTTGCCGAACGACTTCCCTCCGCCTTGGTCCAGCGCTATTTCTACGCTGGCGCTCCAAGCCTGCTGGAGAGCATCAACCATCACCTGGTCATGAGCTGGAAGGACGCGAGGCCGGCCCGAGCGCCGGGGTGATCGACAGCCAGAGCGTGAAAACCACGGAAATTCGGGGCTATGACGCGGGCAAGAAGAGGGCCGGCGTCACATCGTCAGATACACTCGGCCTGCTGGTCGGCCTGATCGTGCACGCAGTCCAGGACCGCGACGGCGGCCCGAGGTCCTCAAATCGATCCGTCATCGCTTCCCCCGGCTGTTGCCGACGCCGCCTACGCGGGACCGAAACTCGAGGGCGCCCTTGAGGACATCGGCCGCTGGAACGAGATCATCAAGCGCTCAGACACCGCCCAGGGCTTCGAGCTCCTGCCCAGACGATGGGTCGTCGAGAGGACCTTCGCCTGGCTCAACCGATGCCGTCGACTGGCCAAGGATTGGGAGAAATCAATCGCCTCCGCACAGGCATGGATTCTTGTCGCCAACATCCGACTCCTCACAAGGCGGCTCGCAAGGTACTGTTATCAAACATAGAGTTTCGAGTCGGACTCTTAGATTGATGGGCGAGACGATCAATGAAATTGCAACAAGACCGGCCAAAGCACCGCCCAGTAGGGGCCATTTCCCACTGTTGCCATAATTTTCGACGTTGAATGCGTGACGAGCGGCCGCGCCAACCGCAAACAAGGCCAGCAGGACCAACCAGTTGTGCTCATGGCCGTAGGTCGCCGGGAAGTGGCCGGAAACCATGACCATCAGAACCGGCAACGTCATGTAGTTGTTGTGCAGCGAGCGCCGCTTGGCATTGGCCTCGAGTTCCAGGCTGGGTTGATCGTCGGGTCCGGTCTCGCGGACCATCTTGATCTGCGCCGGCAATATACGAACCCGGACGTTGGCCCACATGATCGTTCCCATCAGGACGCCGACGTGGATATAGGCGCCGCGGCCGCTCATCACCTGATGGAGGAAATAGGTAATCACGACCAACGCGATGCACGACACGACAATTGCCGGAGTCGGATTCTCGATCGCATACCGGGTCTGCCAGAAGGTATCGTAGAGGGCCCAGCTAACCGCAATCGTCCCGATGCCTATGAAGATGGCGTCATAGACGCCAATGTTGGCGACCGCAGGGTCGATCAGGTAAAGGCTGGCGCTGAAATAGAACACGATGATCAGCAACAACATCCCGCTAACCCAGGTCGCCAGGGCATCGGCACCGAGTGGCGTGGGTTTGTCGGGACGGATCCGGTTCAACTTGCTGAATACGTAGAAGCCGCCGCTATGCACCAACCACATCTCTTCCTCGACCCCTTCGGTCGCCTTCTTCGGTGGCGACATCCGTGCGTCGAGCCAGTTGAAAAAGAACGACGTGCCGATCCAAGCGATCCCAGCGATCACGTGCATCCATCTCAGAGCGAGGTTGAGCCACTCCTGTAGGGTCGGATCCATCCGCAACACCGATTGCCGTATTCAATCCTTCAATCTGCAATATTGTGTACGATTAGAGCATGAACTGTCTATAATCGATCTTCATTCCAGCGATCATTCTGCCTGAGGTTAAGCGCTATTTCGATTGCGACTGCGGACCCGCCATCCCGAGGCAAGCGAGAACCGGTCGAGACCCGAATTTATCGGGAGTTCCACCGGGCCATTGCTGAACGCCGTTTGGTTCCGGGCACCAAACTGGTCGAAGACACGTTGGCCGATGTATTCAAAACCAGCCGCGCGCGTATCCGCAAAGTGTTGTTGGTGCTGGCGCAGGAGAATGTCGTCCGGCTCGAACCCAATCGTGGTGCCTTCGTCTGTAAACCAAGCGCAATCGAAGCGCGTCAGGTGATCGAAGCGCGGCGTGCGGTCGAACTGCATCTGGTCCGCCAAGCCGCAGCTAAAGCAGGTCCCACAACGATCAAACGGTTGCGAAAATTGATCGATGCTGAGGCCCGCGCATTAGAGGGCGGCGACCACGAACGCATCCTGCATCTCTCCGGCGAGTTTCACGTCGTTATCGCCGAAGCGATGGAGAATGAGATTTTGACTGATTTCCTGCGTGAGCTGGTTTCGCGTTGTTACCTGATCCTGGCGACGTACGAACGCCGCGATAATTCGACCTGCCCGCAGTCCGATCACGCGGGCATCGTCGATCTGATCGAGAGGGGAGACGGCGAGGCTGCCGCTGTCGCCATGCAAACGCACTTCGAGCATATGCTGGAGGCGCTCGACTTAAGGTCGGCGTCCGGCGAACGGCAGGATCTTTACGAAGTCTTTCGCAGCGTATGACCTCTGCAAGCGCGATTGGATCGCCGCATGTTTTGTGCACAATTTCTTGGTGAATTGTTGGGAAGCTTAGCGAATGCGATCGGGCCAGGAGTCAACTGATTACCCGCGTGACATGGTGGGATATGGGCGCCACCCGCCAGACCCAAAGTGGCCGGGCAGCGCGCGTCTCGCGGTTCAGTTTGTCGTCAATTACGAGGAAGGTGGAGAAAACGCCGTGCTGCACGGCGATCCTCACTCAGAATCGTATTTGACCGAGGTGGTCGGGACAGCGGCGCTCGCCAACGCTAGAAACCTGACCGTCGAATCGATCTATGAATATGGCAGCCGGGTCGGGTTTTGGCGGCTGTTGCGTTTGTTTGAAGAGCGCGGTCTGCCTTTCACGACGTTTGCGGTGGCCATGGCGCTGGCACGCAATACCGAGGTGGCCACCGCGCTGGTTGAGGCCGGTCACGAAATCGCAAGCCACGGGTGGCGATGGATCGATTACCAGAATATTCCCGAGGAAGTTGAACGCGACCATCTGCAATGTGCCATCGACACCATCGAAGGGGTGTGCGGAGAGCGCCCGCTCGGCTGGTATACCGGGCGCGTCAGTGCCAACACACGGCGCCTGGTGGTTGAGGAAGGTGGCTTCCTCTACGACGCCGACGCCTACAATGACGATCTACCTTATTGGGAAGCGGTCGCGGGCAAGTCGCATCTCGTCGTCCCCTACACGCTCGACGTCAACGACATGAAATTTGGCACCCAGCAGGGATTCAATGCCGGCGATCAGTTTTTTACCTACCTCAAGGACGCATTCGACGTGCTCTATCAAGAGGGCGAACGGACCCCGAAGATGATGTCGGTCGGCCTTCACTGCCGCATGGCAGGGCGTCCGGGGCGGGCGGCGGCGCTGGCACGATTCCTCGATTATGTCGGCGATCATGACCGTGTGTGGGTGTGCCGCCGAATTGATATCGCACGCCATTGGATCGATCACCACCCGCCGGGCGAGGAATGACGATGCACGGTTTTGGCGCTTCGACTGCGGGATTGCTAGCGCATAGAAAAGACCCAGCGACGGCTGCATAACGATTAGTACGAACTCGCATCTTCCAGTTTCGCGGGCTTGAGGAGAGCATGTCCAACGCTATTGATATGGAAGGCGTCCATAAGAACTTCGACGGCAATCAAGCCCTCGATGATGCGTGGTTCAAAGCCGACCACGGCCGTTTGCATGCGCTCCTGGGCGAGAATGGCGCCGGCAAAACGACCTTGATGAACGTATTGTGCGGGCTCTATCTGCCCGATCAGGGTCGCATTTCGATAGACGGACGTGACGTGCAAATCAACGGCCCCGCCCATGCCAGTAGCCTGGGCATCGGCATGGTGCACCAGAACTTCAAGCTGGTGCGCCCGTTCTCGGTAGCTGAGAACGTGATGCTCGCCAACCCACAAACCGGGACGTCCTGGGCCAACGGCATTCAAGCGGTCAAGGACGAGATCGAGCGCTACTGCGAGGAGCTTGGCTTCACGCTCGATCCGGACGCAGGCGTCGATTCAATTTCAGTGTCTGAGCAGCAACGCATCGAAATCATCAAGGTATTGATGGGCGGAGCCAAGCTGCTCATCCTTGACGAACCGACCGCGGTGCTTACCGACGAAGAGGCCGACCGAGTGTTAACGATGGCACGCGACCTCGCGCGTCGTGGTACGTGCGTGGTGCTTATCACCCATAAATTGCGCGAAGTGCTGGAATACGCCGATTGGGTGACGGTCATGCGCGGCGGTAAAACGATGGCATCACAGGATCCGGCGGGAATGACGCGCGAACAGCTGACCGAGTTGATGGTTGGATCAGCACCGCACGATGAAACACCGCCCTCGACCACCACGGGTGAGGTCCGACTAGACGTTCGCGATCTGGTGGCCGCGCGTGAGGATGGCGTTCAAACAGTCAATGGGCTTTCCCTGGCGATCCGGGCCGGGCAGATCTACGGGGTCGCTGGGGTCGGCGGCAACGGACAGTCTGAGTTTGCTGAGGTGTTGATGGGGGTGCGTGATGCCAGCGGCGGATCGATCACGCTCGACAACGACGATATCACCGCCAAACATCCGCGGTCGCGCCGCCGCGCCGGTCTCGTGAGCATCCCGGCGGATCGTTATGTCTTCGGCCTTGCCGCCGACCTTTCGGTTACCGACAATTTCAGCGTATCCGGCCTTGATAACGGAACCTACGGCGCAAGCTACTGGATAGCGAAGTCACAGATGCGCCAATCGACCCGTGCCGCGATCGACTCCTTCGAGATCCTTGGCGCCGCGCCCAACACCCGGGCGCGCCTTCTGTCCGGCGGCAATGCGCAAAAGTTGGTATTGGCGCGCGAACTATCCGGCGATCCCGCGGTTATGATCGCGCACTCGCCAACACGCGGCCTCGATGTGCGGGCCTGCGCCGCGGTCCACGACTACTTACGTCGGGCTCGCGACGCCGGTGCCGCGGTGCTGCTGATTAGTGAAGATCTCGATGAAGTGATGAATTTGTCGGATCGGATCGGAGTTATCACCCGCGGGCGCATTGTTGGTGAGTTCGACCGGCCCGCCGATCGCCAACAGGTCGGCCAGCTGATGGTCGATCATGTCTAGCCAGGTTGTCGAAACAGCGGCGGGTGGCGTACCCGAGCCGAAACGGCCGATTCAGCGGACGCTCGGCCGACTTAATCTCGAGGTGCGCCAATCGATTTCAACCTGGCTGCACGGTGTCTTGCTGCTCATGTCGATCGCAGTCGGCATGGCCATCTCCATGATCCTCCTCGCGATATCGGGGGTCGATGTCTCGGGTATCTACCAGGAGTTCATCGTTCTCACATTCTTCGACCGCCTCGGGTTGAGCAGCGTCCTGATCCAGTGCGCGCCACTGATCCTGGTTGGCCTGAGCGCGGCGATGGCGTTCCGCGTCAATTTCTGGAACATCGGCATCGAAGGACAGTTCTTTTGGGGCGTTATCTTCGCAACAGCGATCGCGATTTGGGACGTCGGACCGCCCGGTATGCGGGTTTATCTAATGTTCGTGATGGCCTGCCTGGGTGGGTTCTTGTGGACCGTGGTTCCGTCGCTCCTGAAGATTCGCCTCGGCGTCAACGAGATCATCTCGACGTTGCTCTTGAACTACATCGCGTTTCTCGTCGCGCTCAATCAGGTTTATGGCGCGTGGCAGGATCCCAACGAGCGTTTCCCGCACTCGGAGAAGTTCGACGTGGTCGAACAGCTCCCCAGGCTCGGTTGGGAGAAAGTCGATTCAGGGTTGCTGATCGGGCTGGTGATGGTCGCCCTGATCTGGTGGTTGGTCGAGCGCAGCCGCTTTGGCGCTTATGCCCGAATCGTAGGATCGAACGCGCGCATGGCGCTGGCCGCGGGTGTCCCGGTTGGCTTGATCGTTTTCCTTTCCGTTGGAATATCCGGAGCCTTGTCGGGTGCCGCCGGTTTTGTGATGGCGGCCGGCCAGGAATTTCGCCTGACCGGGTCGATGGCGGCCGGCTATGGCTTCTCCGGCGTCATGATCGCGTTTTTGGCCCGCAACAATCCGATCGCGGTCTTGCTCGTGGCGTTTTTGATCGGCGGGCTTTACGTAGCCGGTCTTAGCATCAAGTCGTTTTACGGGTTGCCCGAGGCCATGGTGCAACTGATTCAAGCGATCATCGTGTTGTGTGTGGCTGGGTCGCACTTCTTCATCTCCTACCGCGTCCGTTGGGTCCGCTAGGCCGATGCTGAATTTCATCGTCGATTGGATCGCTTTTACGCCGATTTTCGCGACGCCGTTGGTGCTCGCGACGCTTGGGCTGATCATCAACGAACGGGCCGGGGTTATCAATCTCGGCGCCGAGGGCCTGATGTTGTGCGGCGCCCTGGCGAGCGTTGCCGCTTATGTGAGTCTCGGCGGCAACCCATGGGTCGGCATGCTGGCCGCGGTGCTGGCCGGGTTTGTTGTCTCAATCCTGTTTGCTTTTGTGGTGGTGATCCTGCGTGCCGACCAAGTCGTGACCGGTATCACCATGGTGTTTTTCGGCACCGGTTTGACGTCGTTGCTCGGCGTGCGGTGGATGAACAAAGCGGTCGAAGGTTTCACCCAGGTCAACCTCGGGTTTCTGTCGGATCTGCCGGTGGTTGGTAAAATCGTGTTTAGCCAGGATCCCATGGTGTATCTGACCTTGCCGATTATCTACCTGGTCTGGCGTTTCCTGTTCCGCAGCATGATCGGCTTGCGGTTGCGCTCGGTGGGCGAGAATCCGCAAGCGGCGGATGCCGCCGGCCTCGACGTTGAACTGTACCGTTTTGGGGCGGTGGTTGTGGGTGGCGCGCTGGTTGGCGCATCGGGCGGCTATCTCGCCTTGTCGGCAGCGAAGATATGGTTCGATGACATGGTGCAGGGACGCGGCTGGATCGCCATCGTGCTGGTCATTTTTGCGCGGTGGATGCCGGGGCGGGCGTTGTTCGGCGCGGTGCTGTTCGGCGGCATCGAAGCCCTGATCCCGCGCATATTCGCGGCCGGGTGGCCGGTACCGCAATACTTCCTGCTGATGACGCCGTTTCTCGCAACGCTGTTTGTGTTGGTCTACGCCGCGGTTTATTCCAAGAGCTCAACATCGGCGCCCGGGGCGCTCGGTCTGCCCTTCGTGCGCGAGGATCGTCGCTAATGGCGCAACGCTGGATCAACCGGCCCGAAGGGTCGAATTGGGGCGACTTCGGCGATGATGATCAGATCGGCCGGCTTAACCTGCTGACGCCTGAACGCGTCAAGCGGGCGGCACTGGAGATACGTGACGGCCGCAATTTTTGCTTAAGCCTGCCGCTCGACTATCCCGGTGCCAACCGGCTCAATCCGGCTCGCTTTCCACCGCAGCTACGGCCGACAATCCGTGAGGGCCGGCCAACCCGCAATTTCCACGTTGGCGACGTGGTCGACGGGGCGGTTGATGTCTCCAATGACGACGTCATGGTTCTACACTCGCAATACTCGACGCAGTGGGACAGTCTCGCCCACGTCGGGCAGATGTTCGACGCTAATGGCGACGGCGCTCCGGAAGCGGTTTTCTACAACGGCTACCGCGCCGACGAAGATATCAAGGGCTTCACCGCCGACGACGATGTCGGGGCGTCGACCCCGGCCGGCGTCGGTGCCTTGAGCATCGACCGCATGGCCGAGACCGGGGTGCAGGGCCGCGGTGTGCTGGTCGACCTGCATCGTCATTTTGGTCGCGACCGTAAAATGGTGGGCTATGCGGATCTCATGGATATCCTCGATTCCGATGGCATTGAGATCGTTGAGGGCGACATGGTGTGCCTGCATACTGGTTTCGCTGAGCTGCTATTGGAGATGAACAAAGATCCCGACGTCGAGGTGATGGCAAATTCGTGCGCGGTTCTCGATGGTGGTGATGCACAACTACTGCAGTGGATCACCGGCAGTGGGCTCGCGGTTCTGATCGCCGACAATTACGCGGTCGAAGGCGTTCCCTCACGAGATGTGCCAAGACCGCCGGGCGCATGGCTACCGCTACACGAGCATTGCCTGTTCAAGCTCGGTATCCATCTGGGGGAAATTTGGTATCTCAGCGAACTCGCGGGGTGGCTGGCCACGCACGACCGCAGCCGCTTTTTTCTCACCGCGCCGCCCCTAAGAATGCCGGGCGCTGTCGGCTCACCGGTGACGCCGGTGGCGACGGTTTAGCGGTTTCGAGGTGACGCTCAACGGCCGAGCCGAGTTGGTCTTGATTCCGTCTAGTCGGCTGGAGGTTTCACCCTGACGGTCCGCCGAGCCTTATCGGACGCGCGCCCGGCAGTAGGTTTCGCAACACCGAGCTGTTGGGGCTTCACCACGATAGTCTGCTGGCTTACGGGTACTGCGCCTCCGATATGGCGCCACGAATCGGCCGGGCGGGCAATCGGGAAGGGCTTCGCGTCGAACAGTCTGTAGTCGCTGTCGTGAATAAGGGTGTGGTCGCGGATCAGAGGCCATACAACGCGGCTGAGAAACTCCTGATCGTGCCAACGATGAGCCTGGCCGGCATAGAGTGCGCGCGCGATCGGCTCGAGCGCCGGCAGCAAGCCGGACATACCGCCCCAGAGTCCTGCCAGCATAAGATCAACATGAATGGGGTGGTCGCGGATAATATGAAACGGGTATTCCGACTCCTCCCATGCGGCCACCGCGGCACGTTCGCGTGCACTCAGGCGCGCGTCGGCATCACGGCAGACGAAACGATCGACCTCGGGGTCGTCGCTGGCCAGAAAACGCCAAAACGTCCCCATCAATTGCTCTTGGGTCGGATTAACGCGGACGCAGGCGACGTCGAGCCCGACGAGCCGATCGAGCAGATCGGATTTGACCGACCCGTCGTGATAGAGGCGGCACTCCCACCCCGCATAGAGGTCTCTGGCGAGGCCTGCGTTTTGCACCATGCCTTCCGTGTAGATGGGCTTATCTCCCCACAACGTAAAGGCGATCACATTACGCCCCGAGCGGCGCGACCGAGCCGTCTTGAGGCGCAATTCGAAACGGTGCGCAAGATCTTCGAACGCGGCGCTGAAGCGGCGATCCCTGGCCCGTAACGCCCGTTCGCCGTACACCAAAGCAGCGTCGACGCGGTTGGCGTCGAAACAAGTCTTGTTGAGGGTGCTGAGCGCGTCAATATCTTCTTGATCGATCGTGAGGGCGCGTTCGAGCGCTGCAGCCGCTAAGTCGGGTTCGCCACGCGCGGCGTGGGCATTGCCGAGCGCAAGCCAGGCCTGGCCGTCATCGGGCGCGGCTACATTTGCCTCCAGCGCGTAAATGAGCGCGTCGTCGGCCCGATCGAGGCGAAGCAAGGTCGCAGCCAAATTTACGCGGATCGAGCCAAATACAGGGTCGATTTCGTAGGCAGCAGCCAGACGCTCGTGAGCAGCGTCAAGGTCGCCGAGGTAGTAGAGCGTTGCGCCAAGCAGCTCAAGCACGGCGACACTGGGAGGCGTTTGCCGGGCCAAGATTTCGAGAATAGGCCGTGCCTCGGCGTAACTGCCATCGGTCACCAGCTGGCGAGCGCGCTGCACGGAATCGTTGTTGTCTGGCGTGCGCGCCGCGGTCGGCGAAATCACTATCGTGGTGGTTTGCTTACGTAGATGATCGGGTTGTGACAAACGCCGGCCACTATTGAAATAGGCCTCGCCGAGCGCCCTGCAATCGGTGCCGAGTTGCTGGATAACTTGTTGCAAGAGGCGCTCGTCGTGCTTGTCGAGCTGCCAGACCTCGGTCGCGTTCTGGCGTTCCGGCATTATGAGATCAGGAGTCCTATCCACGCCGAGTTGCTGGAGGAGATCGTTGGCACCGGCTCGATCGGCCAGACCTTCGAGATCAAAACGGTGGGTGTACACCCCCGGCAGATCGGCGCTGAGGCGTTCGTAATAGGCGCTGCGCGCGGTCATCTCCTGGATGTACCAATAGGCAGCGCCGGCGGCGCCGAGCTTCAGGTGCTCGTCGGCGGGAACGATTTTATTTGGGTAACCCGGGTCAAGCGCGAACAACCAGGTGAATCCGAGGTTGGCGAAGTCGTGTCGATTGTGGAAGCTCCGCAATGTCGCCAAGGGATCGCGATACAACAGGATGAGGTGAACCTCGCCGTGCTTATGCAGCCCACCGAGGTTTTCGATCAACCCGGCCTTGGCATTGAAGTGTGAGATTTCGGCATAGGTATCGGCCGGCGTTTTGGCGATACGGGTTAATTTCTGGCGCCAGAAATCTCGGACCTGAACGACGTTGCCGACCGAATTGAACAACGTGAAATGCGAAGCGTCCGGCGTGTCAACGCCGAACGCCTGATATCCCAGGCGCTCGTGATGAACGTCCGCGTCAACGAGGTTTTCACTCAGCAGACGGGTTAGGTAGCCGGTGCCGCTACGACCCGTGGTGACCGTGAAAATAAACGTCTTGCTCATGACGCAGGCGCCGCGGTGCCTGGGGAAGAATGCAAATTAGGCGTTGGCCTCGTCGTAGTAGTGGATCTCGAATAGCAAGCAGCCGTTATCGGATTTGAACGGTCCGTGCGGTACGCCTGGGGGGCGACAGGCGTATGTCTTGGCGTCGAATTTCTCGCCGCCGATACCGGCCTCGTCGTTGCCAACGATCAGGTCGCCATCGAGGAGAAACACCTCTTCCCAATGGTCGTGCACGAAGGGAACACTTGAGTGAGTGCCCGCATCGAAGCGGAGCAGCCGGGTTCGGCTTCCCACTTTGCCGGTTTCGTCGAGATCGCTCGCCAGGATCTTCTGCTTGATGCCGCTGGGGTAGCCGGGTGGAGTTTCCCAGCCGTCCTCCATATCGAGCTTGTGAAACTCGAGGTGCGGTTTGTTGAAAAGCATGGCGGCGCCTCTGCGTAGTTACTTGGTCGTTACGTTGCCGGTTACTCCGCTGCGACGCCGGTCGGCAATTCGAACAATCCAGGTTCAAGGGTGTCGAAATACGTCAGCACGTCCTCACTACCGACGACATCGGCGTATTTCTGGTGCATGTCGAACAGATTGATTGCGTGCGCCGCTTGGGTGCGATCGAAGCAACCATCCTGGACCACCGCGACGCGATAGTTCTCGCTGAAGGCATCGAGCACCGTCGCGCGAACGCAGCCGCTCGTCGTCGTACCCGTCATGATGATCGAATCGGCGCCGAGTAGCGTTAGGTGACTGTTCATTGCGGTGCCGTGGAAGCCGCTCGCCTTGAGCTTGTAGACCACGATGTCGGTGGGATGGGGCGCAACTTCGTCATTGAACTCGTTGCCGTCTCGATTCGTGTCACGCGTGCGTTTCTGTTCACCGGCGCGCCAGTTCTTCCATTTCCAGCCGCCGATATCCCAATTGTCGGCGCGCTGCGCCATGTTGGTGTGGATGATCGGGATGCCCTTGGCGCGTGCCGCGTCCATCAGCTTGCGTACGATCACCATCCCCTCCCAGGCTTCCTCGCCGCACGAATTTCGCCAGCGCTTCACCGATTCGATGATGGGTTCGCGCTTGTCGCCGGTGAAGTTGTAGTTGATGTCGATGACCATCAGCACCGGTCGTCTGCCAAAACCGCCGTTCGCGCCGTAGCCCGTTAGTTCCTGCAGCTCTTTGTCGCGCTCGGTAAGAAAAGCATCCCAAATCCGTTCAGCCATCGCATCCTCCCTACGAGTGTCAGTCGCCGCACGTGGCGCGTATGCCGGCAATTATAGAAGAGGGATATCCATCGCGCGATTTTTTCTCGGCGTGGTCGCGAAGAACCTAACCGATCTGGCGTATGCTGAGCGGATAAGGCAGCCAACCGGGGGAGCGCCATGAAAGTCGTCGTGCCCGACCTGATTTCAAATTCATACTTTCCCGCGGTCGCCGCGGTCGATCTGGGCTTTTTCAAAGATCAGGGTATTGATGCAACGCTGGAGAATATCTTTCCCGTCGATCTGGCGTTCGAGAAGTTGCGCGACGGCGAGGTCGATTTCGTCGCCGGCTCGGCCCATGCCGCACTTGTGGCATTTCCTAATTGGCAGGGCGTCAAACTTCTCAGTGCCCTGTCGCAGGGCATGTACTGGTTCCTGGTATTGCACGCCGATATCGGCGCAAAGCGCGGCGAGATCGGAGGCGATCAAAGGAAAACGAATCGGCGCCGCGCCGTTGGTTGAACTCGGCCTCAAGCGCCTGTTGGCCGACTCCGGCATCGATGCCGAGCGCGACGGCGTCGACATTGCCCCGGTTCCCGGCGCGATTGGGCAAGGCATTTCATTCGGTGTGACCGCCGCCAAAGCACTCGAAGCAAGAAAAATCGATGGCTTCTGGGCCAACGGCTTCGGTGCCGAGACTGCGGTCCGGTTGGGCGTTGGCAACGTCGTCCTAGACGTTCGTCGTGGTGACGGGCCGGCGGCGGCGTTTTCCTACACCATGCCGGTGCTGGCGGCGACCGAACGGCTGGTCGAATCCGATCCCGAATGCGCCGCAGGTGCGGTTCGCGCCATCGTTGGCACCCAAGCGGCGATCAAAGACGATATTGGCCGGGCAGTCGAAGTCGGTAGCCGGCTGTTCCCGCCCGGCGATGCCGAGATGATCGCCGATGTCGTCGAGCGCGACTTGCCGTATTACGACGCGGCAATCGGAGAGGCGGCGGTGGCTGGCATCAACCGTTTTGCTCAAGATTGCGGGCTGCTCACCAACGACGTCGCCTACGACCAAGTCGTGGCGACGCAATTCCGTCACCTTTGGGCGGCATAGGTGATCGGCGGTCCGATGTGATGGGCGCCAGCTAGCGGAGTGGCGCGGCGGCCGATCGCAGATAGGCGTCGAGGCCATCGAGGCAGCCGCGCCAGCCCTCGTCGTGGCTTTGACGGATGGTGTCGCTGGCGATGCGCTCGTGGACGATGATGATTTCGGTGTCTTCGTCGTGGGCTTCAAACCGTACGGTCACACGTTCCGGCGTTGGCGGGGCTCCTTCAAGCTGCCAGGTGAAAACCAGGCGGGTGGGTGGCTCGACCTGAACGAACTCGCCGAAGATCCAAACGATGTTGCCGTCCGGTTGCTGGTTGGCAATGCGATAGTGGCCGCCAACCCGAAGGTCGATTTCGATGCCGCTACAGACCACGGGCCCTGGTCCCCACCAAATTTTGAAATGCTCCGGCATGGTCCAGGCCGCAAACAAGCGCTCGGCGCTGGCGCGGATCGTGCGCCGAACGACGAGGTCTATCAGATTGCTTGGTTGATCGGACACGGAACTCACGTCGTTGCTCAGCGGATTCGGTCGCTGCCGCTTTCGACATAATTCGCGATCGCGGTGAGCGCTTCCTCCCAAAAGGATCGGTAGTAATCCAACCACTGGGTGATTTCGTGCAGCGGTGCAGCACCCAACGAACACCGGTGGATACGGCCGTCGACGGCGCGCACGACCAAGCCCGCGCGTTCGAGCACGCGGATATGTTTGGACACAGCATTGAGCGACATGTCGAACGGAATGGCCAGATCGGTCACTCGTTCGGATCCGTTGGCGAGGCGGGCGAGCAGGGCGCGTCGGGTACGATCAGCCAGGGCATGGAAGATCAGGTCGAGACGATCGTCATCGGGGTCGGCTGGGTCCGGGGCGACGACGCTGGTTGCAAGCATGACCGCCCGATATTAAACTGAATGGTTGAATATAAGCAATGACCTGGTTTTGTCTGCTAACAAGCAAAAGGGAGGAACACCGTGTCGGATCCGATCCATCAGGAAATCGTCCTAAGCGCGAGCCCGGAGCGCGTGTACCAGGCGTTGACGGACGCCAAGCAATTCAGCGCGGTTTGTGGCGGCGCGCCAACCGAGATCAGCAGCGAAGACGGCGGTGCCTTTTCATGTTTCGAGGGCCGCATCGAGGGGCGCAACATCGAATTGGTTGCCAACCAACGGCTCGTGCAGGCTTGGCGTGCCGGCAACTGGGACGCGGGGCAATACTCAATCGTCAGGATCGAACTCGCGGCGGCCGGGTCGGATACCCGCCTGACATTTGACCACACCGGCTTCCCGGCCGATCAGCGCGAAAATTTGGAAGCTGGATGGCACGCGATGTATTGGGAGCCGCTTAAGGCGTACCTGGCTGCGTAACGCCTGAGGTGTCTTCTTCGTTCGGCTGAATGAGATCCCACATGTTGCCGTAGAGATCGCGGAAGACTGCCACGACGCCATAACTCTCTTGCCGGGGCTCGCCACGGATGAACCTGACGCCTTTGGCTTTGTAGGCCCTATAATCGCGCCAGAAATTGTCGGTGAATAGAAACAAGAACACGCGCCCGCCCGTCTGGTTGCCGATCCGCGAGACTTGCTCCTCGCCAACCGCGCGCGCCAGCAACAGGCGCGATTCGGACGAACCCGCTGGTGCGACGACGACCCAGCGCTTGCCGGAATCTGGGACATCGGGCTCGGGTACCGATGCGTCCTCTTCGCCGTACCTTGCGAGCCGAGTCGGATGGCGACAAGAATCCATGCCTGGGAGGCGATTGATTTCTCCCATTGGGCTCGACGGCACCGTCCTCTCGACGACCCATCGTCAGGAGCTCGAAGCCCTGGGCGGTGTCTGAGCGCTTGATGATCTCGAAGCGGCCGATGACCTCAAGGGCGCCCTCGAGTTTCGGTCCCGCGTAGGCGGCGTCGGCGAAGAGGTGCGATGAGATCGATTTGAGGACCTCGGGCGCGCCGTTCCATCGGCTGCGTGCACGATCAACGCGAGTGTATCGGTGACGTGACGCTTGCGGCCCTTGATCTTCTTGCCCGCGCATAGCCCCGAACACCACCGCTTTCCGTGGTTTTCACGCTCTGGCTGTCGATCACCCCGGCGCTCGGGCCGGCCTCGCGAGCTCCCGGGCCGCCATGACCAGGTGATGGTTGATGCTCTCCAGCAGGCGTTGGAGCGCCAGTCGTAGAAATAGCGCTGGTGGAAGGCGGAGGGAAGTCGTTCGGCAACATCGCCCACTGGCGCCCGTCGAGGCCATGTACATGACCGCATCCATGACATGGCGCAGGTCCGTCGTCCTCGGCCGGCCGATCTTCTTTGATCAACGCCCACTCTCGATCCGTCATGCGTAGCGGACATCGGGCTCGGGTACCGATGCGTCCTCGATAAGCTCGAATCCAAGCGTATTGACATAGAATTTGATCGCTTCGTCGTAGTCACGAACGACGATGGTGGTCTGTGCGAGAGACTGTTTCATGGGGCAACGACCCGTAAGGCTAACTTCCTATTGCCGAGATCCAGGTGCGTAGGGCAAGTTGGAACTGCGTAGAGCGCGTTTAGGGGAGTTGTCATGCCGCAAGATCTACTCATTCGCAATGCGAAACTACGGGACGGTTCTCAAGTCGATATCGCTATCAGCGAAGGTAAATATGCAGACATCGCTGCGAAGATATCCGACTCTTCATCTCAAGAGATAGACGCCGCCGGTAATTTGGTGACCGAGAGCTTCGTTGTCGCCCAACTCCACCTCGACAAGGTGTACACGGTCGATTGGCTGGAGGAAGCGGCGGCCGGTTATTTCGACGAGGGCATGGGCGGTGCGATGACAACCATCGAACGCGCTGCTGAAGTTAAGCGGCACTACCAGGAAGACGAAGCTCTCGAGCGCATGAACCGGGCGTTGACCAAGGCTGCGCTGGCCGGTGCGACCCATATTCGCGCTTTTATCGACATCGATTCAAAGGCCGAACTCAAGGGGATGAGGGCGGCATTGCGAGCTCAGGAGCAATGGCGCGATCGCCTAGATCTCCAGCTCGTCGCCTTTGCCCAGGATGGCCTGCTGCGCGAACCCGGGGCCGAAGAACTGATGTGGGAAGGAATGGAACTCGGCGCCGATGTCGTCGGCGGTATCCCGTGGATCGAATTTACCGAAGCCGATATGCGTCGGCACACCGACATCACGTTCGAAATGGCGACAAAATACGACAAGGATCTGACATCACTGGTTGACGATGCCGGTGACCCCGACCTGCGCACCTCGGAATATCTCGCGGTGAGCTCGTTGAAACACGGGTGGCAGGGTCGGGTTGTCGCGAGCCAAGCGCGGGCATCGGCCACGTACAACGAGGTCTACCACCTCAAATGGGTGGAACTACTGCGCCAAGGAGGGGTTGGTATCGTCACCAACCCACACAGCGGCCCGCTGCATATTCGCGTGCAGGAACTCGCCAAAGCCGGTATCACCCTCGCGCTCGGCGGTGAGTCCATCCACGATGCGTACTATCCGTTCGGCCGCTGCAACATGCTCGAAGCCGCATTCGTCTGCACCCACACGTTGTGGTCAATGGAACCCGAAGATCAGGAACTGCTCTACGACATGATTACGGTCGACGCCGCTAAGCTCATGCGGTTACCGGCGCACCAAATTGCCGTCGGCAACGCGGCGAATTTGGTCGTTTTGCAGGATGACTCGGTGCGCGAGGCACTCACCCACCACCGCGAACCCCGCTACGTCGTATTTGGCGGACGGGTTACGGCCGAATCAACCAGCTCCAGCGCGTTGGTTAATTAAATAAGGATGATAATTATCTAGCTATATATTTAGCTTCGGGCCAGACCCTTTGGCAGCGCGAAGCCTTGCGATCGTAGGTGCTGTGGATTTCTTGATCAGTATGGGTGTTGGGGCGAAACCGCATGGCCATCGCATCCTCGATACCGAACGGAGCGATGATGTGCAGCCGATCGTTGTCATCGAGCCGGATACCAATCGCACTCGCCGTACTCTCATAGCGCGAGAGGCTCTCGGCCGACGACGTGAGCGGCGCGTAGGGAACGCCAAACTTGTCTTCGAACCACAGGTGGACGCGGGCCTGGTTGCGAGTCTCAACCGGCACCCCGAGGTTTACCGCGCGAAAGGCCGCGTCGGCTTTGCGAATGCAATTATCCTCGGCGCCCCATGAGAGATCGCTATCGTCGAAGTAGATGAGATCGATGTCTTTGAGGCCGTAGCCGCACGGGCGACCGATCAGCGCGTTCCAAATGCTTTGATAGACCGCGCCGCTGGCGATCAGCCAATCGGGTAGTGCCAACGACCGGGCGATATCGAGCGCCGGCCAAATGACGGTATCGGCACGGATGATTTGTTCGAAGCGATCACGTGGCGAGGTGTCGCTGGATGCAACGCCAGCACCTGTGTTTGAAGGCATCTGAGGTATCCAGTTCCGGAGCGCTAACCAGCACCTTTGGCCGATCTCCGTTTCTTCTTCTTTTTGGCAGGCAGCGTGGCGACAAACTCGATACTAGCGGCCAGCCATGTGCTAAGCGCGGGTTTGGTGGCGCAGCCCGGCGGTGCGACGAAGACATAGCCTTTCATCGGCCGGCCGGTGATATCGAAGGGGCGGACGTGCTGGCGATCGAGGGCGGCTGACGCACCTTCGGGCGTCATGCGCACTATGAGTTCATTGCCATGAACCCCGCATGACATGTGCTCGCCAACCATGAAGCAGATGCCGCCGAACATCTTTTTCTCGACCACATCGTCGCGCGCCGCAAAGACCTCGCGGATCCGAAAGGCGAGCTTTTCGTCGTAAGCCATCGTTCGCTCCTCTGCTTAGCCGCGCTTAGCTGCTTTGGGGGTTGCCCATTGCGAAGATCGGCGTGAGTGCGGTACGCCCACGCAAGGGAATGCTCTCAAGGGCATGCCACTGACCGCGATCCGACGCCGTGCCGGCTGCATCAATCGCGTCCTGCGATGCCAATACCGGCCACTGGATCTCTTTTGTCAGCTGCTCGAGGCGAGCGGCCACATTCACGGTGTCGCCCAGCACGGTGTATTCCAGGCGCGCTTCGTCGCCAATCGCGCCGCAAAATGCTTCGCCCCAGTGAACGCCAACCCCGACGCGGACCGGGTCTGCCCCTGCCAACGCTCCGGAGCGGTGCCAATCGTCCATCTCGGAAAGGATGAGTTCGGCGCATTTAAGCGCCGCGCCGGCATCGTTTGAGCCGTCGTTGGTGAGGCCGAACACCACCATCGCCGAATCGCCGACGAATTTGTCGATAACACCGCCGCAGGCCACGACTGCCCTGGCGATACGGTGCCGGAACTGCGAGACAAAGGCGCTAATTTCCTCCGGCGGCAGCACTTCGGAGCGGGCAGTGAAGCCGCGGATATCGACGAACAGGATCGCAACCGCTTTGCGCCGACCGCGGCGCAGCTCATCGATGCCCGCTTCCGCCAGGCGGTTGGCAATCTGCTGCGGCAGATAACGCGTCAGATTTGCGCCTCGACGGGTCTCTTCGATCGCCCGCGTGAGCAAACGCCGGGCGCGAACAGCGGCAATGACCAACACAATGCCCGCCAGCGCAAGCATGGTTAGACGCATCACGCTCGGTGGCAGAGAAAACAGCACTTCAAGAACTTGCGCGGACGGGGGATCGGCGGGTTCAGCGCCGATCGAGAGCCCAATCAAACCTAGGAGGACGGCAACGACATAGCCCTGGAGCAATGGGTTGTAACGCAGGGCGCCGAACGCAAATACCAACGGCACCATCCAAATCGGCACCATGGTGATGATGTAACCGATAGGAAGGTCGGCGTTAATGAGGCTGAGCCAAATGCTCACCAGCAAAAATGCGGCGTCGCCCGTCACGACGGGCCACGCCATCCACGGTCGGTAATGCCCAGAGAAGTTGGTGGCGAGTGAGACGACTCCGAGAAGCAGATAGGCGCCGATTGTTGCGCTGGCAAACGACAATTGACGGACTACGAATGGCTGATCGGTGGCCATGTCTGGCAGCACGGCGAAGATAAAAACGGCGCCAAGCGCGATCGCAACGAGAATCCTGAGCAAGGCAACGGTACGCTCAGCGCTTATTTCCGCCGCAATGAAGAGTTCGCGCGGCTGCAGTGACGAACTGATCTCGGACATCTCTGAAATCCTCGGGATTGATCTTTGGGATTGATCCCTGGAAATTAGATCCCTGGGCTGATTCCTGCGCGGATCATTAGAACATTTCAGGATTGCGTCGACTCGGCCATCCCGCTTCCCCGGCCCAACTACCCGAAGGGTACCCGCGGAAGGCTCCCTCTCCCACCTGCCTTCGCCGTAGCGGCTTCGCGCAGGCAGGTGGGGGAGAGGGTGAGGTGAGGGGGAGAAAAGGCGCTGTTCGTCCGGCTTGCCTTAGCTGTAGTAGCGCGGGCTTAAGCGGTCGGCTGGGGCTACGGGTCCACCCACGGCTCCTCCACCTGCCTGCGCGAAGCCGCTACGGCGAAGGCAGGTGGGAGAGGCGTATTCATTTTTTCCCTCACCCCGGCCCTCTCCCCCAAGGGCGAGGGAGTAAAAAAGTGCGCCTAGGATATTCGAAGGAGGGGGTGGATCGGCCGGGGGAGCGGGCGTTTTAAGGTGTAACCGTCGTGCCAGTGGCACGGCGCAAGCGTGCCTGCGTGGGGTCGAGCCAATCCTGAATTGCTCTAGCCGGCGCTTGGTCGATCTTGAGCTGAGGCTGATCCAGTGTTGCACCGTACCTCAACAGCCTGGTTCTTGATGGTTTGATCGCGCTTGGTGACGCGTTGGGCGGCCGCCTCGATGTGAAACTTACCGCACGGCGATCAACTCGCGCACGCGTTCGGGCGTTATCGGAAGTTCGGTGATGGCACCGGGCATTTGCAGAGCATCGTCGACGGCCGAGGCAATCGCGCCGCCAGCCGCATTGATGCCGGCCTCGCCGGCGCCCTTGGCGCCGAGCGGATTGAGCGGGCTGGGAGCGTCTTCAAAGATGAGCGCTTCGACCGGCGGCATTTCGGTTGCGGTGGGGATCAGGTAGTCGACGAAGCTGGCGGCGAGTGGCTGGCCGGTGTCGTCGAAAACGAACGCTTCCATCAAAGCACCGCCGATACCCTGCGCCGCGCCACCAGAGATTTGACCCTCGACCAAGAGCGGATTGATCGCGCGGCCGATGTCGTAAGCAACGATATAGCGCTCAACGGTGACCCCGCCGGTTTCGGCGTCGATTCGGACCACAGCCGTGTGCATGCCGTAGGGATAATTCATGTGGGTTGTTTTGAACCAGCCTTCGGCGGTGAGCCCCATGTCTGCATCATCGGACAATGGCGAGAAGGGACCTCGGGCCGCAGCAATTTCCGCGAGCGTGACTTCGGCGCCGGCGCCGGCCTTGACCCGCGCCTTGCCGTCGACAATCTCGAGTTCGTCCTCGCTCACTTGCAGCAGCTCGGCTGCTGTCGCGAGCGCCTTTTCCTTGATTCGGGTCGCCGCGATGTGGGTGGCAGAACCTGTCATCACGGTGATCCGCGACGCAAATGCGCCCATCCCATATTCGATGAGGTTGGTCTGCCCGTGGCGCACACTGATGTGATCGACCGAAACACCAAGGGTATCTGCACAGATTTGGGCGATGACCGTTTCGACGCCCTGACCGACCGAGGCGACCCCGGTTACGATTTCGACATTGCCGCTTTCGTTGACCGACATGCGGACGCCGTCGAACGGTCCGAATCCGCTTTTCTCGACGAAGAAGCCAAACCCGATCCCGACCAACTCGCCGGCTGTGCGGCGCGCCTCGATATCTGCGCGCAGCGCGTCGAGGCCAATTTTGGCGGCCGTCTGATCGAGCAGGCCGGCATAATCGCCGGAGTCATAAACCAGCGGTGTGCGCATCGCGTCGATATCGCGGGTGTAGGGCATCTCGTCCTTGCCAACGAAGTTGATGCGCCGGACCTCGAGTGGATCGAGGCTAAATTTGTCGGCGATACGATCGATCAGCCGTTCACGCACAAAGCTGCCTTCGAAACGGCCGGGCGCGCGGTAAGTGCCACACGGCGTCTTGTTGGTCAGCCGCACGTGGCCGTTGACGCGGTAGGCCGGCACCCGATAGGGCCCCGGCAGCATGGCCGCCGCCATGTCGTGGACGGTGACACCGTGAGTGCGAATGTAGCCGCCTTGACCGGCCCAATATTGAACGTCGAGCCCGAGGATGAAGCCACGCGAGTCGACCGCGGCGCGGATCCTGGATTTCTGGTCGCGCGAGTGGTTGGTGGCGATCAAGCTCTCGCGGCGGTCCTCGATCCATTTGATAGGCCGGCCGAGGCGCATCGCGGCGACACTGGCCAGCACGTCTTCGGGGTAAATTTCACCGCGCACGCCGAAGCCGCCGCCAACATGACCCTCGAACAAGTGGACCGCGTTGAGCGGTAGGCCGAGCATGGTGCTGAGCTGGATACGATTTTGGTGCGGCACTTTGGCGGCGCCGTAGAATTCGAGGATACCGACCGCGGCGTTCCAGCGCACGATCGCGCCGCGCGTCTCAAGCGGCACCCCCGATTGCGGTGCAATCGCAAAATCAAGCTCGATCACCTGGTGGCAATCCGCAAACGCGCGATCGAGATCGCCATATTCCTTGTGGATAACGGTGGCTTCGGCGATTCGGCCGGGTTCGAATTCGCCGGGATCGGCGCGGGCGTCGAGATAGGGCTCGAGCGGTTCGATCTCGACCGCAACCAGTTCCTCGGCGTCCTCCGCGAGATAGGGGTCGCGGGCGAACACGACCGCGACCGGCTCGCCCACGTAGCGGACGTAGGTGTCGGACAGGATCGGCTGACGAAACGGTTCGAGGTCGTCGACCCGCATAATACGAAACGTGATCGGTGGGATCTCAGCGACGTCTTGGTGCGTCCAAGCGGCGACCACGCCATCGAGCGCCGTCGCTTTGCTGGTGTCGATCTTCAGCAACCGGCCGCGCGCGACGGGCGAACGCACCACCCGCATGTGGAGCTGATCGGCAAAGGAAACATCAGCAGCAAAGCGCCCGCGCCCCGTCAGGAGCGGTTTGTCTTCCAAACGCAGCGTGTTTTGGCCGACATACTTGCCCGGCTCGAAAGCTGTTGCGCCGTCCGTCCAGCTCTCGGTTGGAGTTGGCTGGTCGGAGGAAGACGGCTGGCGTGAACTCACCACACTGCGGCTGCCGTCAAGGCTTCGCGTCGTCGAGCGCCGATCGCATCGCCCCGATAATATTCTGATAGCCGGTGCAGCGGCACAAATTGGACGAAAGCACGTGCCGCAATTCGGTATCGTCGATGTTTGGTCGGCTCTCGATAATTGCCGTGCCCAGCATCAGAAAACCGGGCGTGCAATAGCCACACTGCAACGCGTGATGCTCGTGAAACGCTCGCTGCAGCGGATTGAGATCATCGCCGTTGGCCAGACCCTCAACGGTGCGGATGGCCGCGCCCTCAGTCTGGATCGCAAACATCAGGCACGAACGTATTGGTTTGTCGTCGACCAGCACCGTGCAGGCGCCGCAAACCCCATGCTCGCAGCCGAGGTGGGTCCCCGTGAGACCGCAATCCATCCGCAGGGCATCGGCCAGGGTTCGGCGCGGCTCAACCTCTACGGCATGCGCCTCGCTATTTACGTTAAGAGTGATCGCAACTTTGTCGGTCATTATCTGGGTCTGTATCCGTCGAAATCATTGCATCGATTGGGCCGTGCGAATCAGTTCGCGAAGTCGTTGTGGCGTGATCGGCATTTCGAAGATCTCGACGCCAAGCGGTTTCAGCGCATCGACGATCGCATTGATGATGGCTGCCGGTGCGCCAATGGCGCCGCCTTCGCCTAAGCCTTTGGCGCCGGTAATTGTCGCATCGCTGATAGTTTCGAGATGAACGATCTCGATATCGGGGATCTCCATCGCCGTTGGGACGAGATAATCTGCCAACGACGTGGTGAGGATGTTGCCGGCATCGTCGTAGATGATTTCCTCGTACAGCGCGTTGCCGATACCCTGGGCAACGCCGCCGCGAACCTGGCCATCGGCAATCATTGGATTGATCAACCGTCCGGCGTCCTCGGCGGTTAGGTAACGCTCCAGGTGGACCTCGCCGGTTGCCACGTCGACCTCAGCGATGACGACATGGCAAGCATTGGCAAAGGCACCGGCCGGATCGTAGCTCGCGCGCGCCGACATTTGATTGTAGGCGGTGCCGGTGAATTGGTGACTTTGGTGATATGCCAGTCGTGCGATCTCAGCGATCTCGATGCCCGCGTCATTACCCCGCGCCGCGGCCTGGCCGGCTGATAGAACGACGTCGCGCGGATTTGCTTGCAGCAGATGCGCTGCCAACGTCGAAATTTGCTCGGCAAGTTTAGCCGCGGCAAGTTTGGTGGCGCCACCGGAGATGACGATCGAGCGGCTGGCAAAGGTGCCCCAACCATAGGGCGTTCGATCGGTGTCACCGTGTACGATTGTAATCTTCCTGACATCAACGCCGGTTTCATCGGCGATGATCTGTGACAACGACGTCGCCAAGCCTTGGCCGTGCGGCGAGGCGCCGATGCGCGCCTCGATGCCGCCGGATGGGTCCATCGTGATGTCGACGATCTCGTATCCTGGGGTAATTTCCATCGCGCGCGTCGAGAAGGTGGGGGTGCCGTAGCCCGTACGTTCGTTGAAGGTGGAAATCCCGATGCCGAGGTAGCGGCCATCGGCTCGTGCGTCCTGTTGGCGTGTGCGAAAGCTGGGAAGGTCGATGGTTTCGACGGCTTTTTCGAGCGCTTCGCCGTAGGACCCGTGGTCGTAGCGCGTTCCGGTGACGGACGTGTAGGGGAAGGTATCGATCAGGTTGCGGCGCCTAATTTCCGCCGGCTCGATCCCGAAGCGTTCCGCTGCAGTGTCCATCAACCGCTCAATTGCGAAGGTAATAACCGGACGCGAAACCCCACGATAGGGGCCCATCGGGCAGGTATGGGTGGTAATGCCACGAGAGCGCACGCCGTATTCCCGAAAATCGTAAGGTCCTGGCAGCTCCGCCATAGCCATCAGGGGTTCCACACCACAGGTGACGGGGTAGGTGGAATAGGCGCCGACGTTGCAGCGCAGGTCGGCATCCAACGCCAGCAATTTGGCTTTGTCGTCAAACGCCGCTTTGAGCGAGTAGCGCTGATCGCGGCTGTGACAGGACGCCATTAGGTTTTCGTGGCGATCTTCGATCCAAACGACATCGCCACGCAGGTGCCGAGCCAGCCAGACAGCGACGACGTATTCGGTCGACAATTGCATTTTCTGGCCAAAGCCGCCGCCGACATCGGGCGCGACGACGCGAATGAGAGCCTCATCGATGCCCAGCGCATCGGCGACACCGGTACGAACCTGGTGCGGGGCCTGGACCGACGCGTGCAGGGTGACCCGGCCGGTGCGCCGGTCAAACGAGGCGTGCCCGCCGCGCGGTTCGAGCGGCATCGCGCTCTGGCGGCCCGAGTCGACACTGATTTCAAATGTTTCGGCGGCCCTCGCAAAGGCATCGTCGAGGCCTTCGGTACGCATTATTGCTTCGACAAGCGTGTTGTCGGCCGCCTGCTCGTGGACCCGGGCAGCGCCAGGCGCGATCGCGGCATCAACGTCGATCACGGCCGTGGTGGCGTCGATCTCGACGACGACCCGTTCGGCATTGTCCTCGGCTTCCTCCGGGCTCGATCCAAGCACGGCGGCGATCGGCTCGCCGACGAAGCGAATGTGGGTCTTGGCAAGGACCGATTGTTCGGTGGCAACGTAGTCTGGCCGGAATAACAGCGGCCGGATCGGGTCGACGCTTGCGAGATCCTCGATCGTGTAAGCCGTGACGTCGTCGGGAATCGTGATGTCGGTGATGGTGCCGCTGGCGATCGAACTGCGTACGAATCGAACGAATGTGGCGCCGGCTGCCATATCGCCGACGTAACGACCAAAGCCGCGAATCAGCGGACCGTCTTCGCGCCGCTTGAGTTGCTGGCCGACCCAGCTCATGCGGCCGGTCCCTGCTCGGGTGCGTCGGCAAGCGCCTGCTGGAGCGCGCGGCGCGTCATTGCGCGGGTGAGGTCGCGGCGGTAGGCAGCGGAGGCATGCAGATCGGAGGTTGGATCGACCGCGCCGGCCGCGATATCGGCCGCCGCGTCAAACAGCTGCGGCGAGGGCGTTTCACCGACTAACGCCTGCTCGGCGGCGTCGATTCGAATGGGACGATCTTCGACCGCACCGACGCCGATTCTGGCCTCGACGATTTTTCCCTCCGCAATCTTGATCGCAGCCAGACCCATCGTCAGCGCGAAATCGCCGGCACGGCGGGCAAACTCGGCGAAGCCGAGCCGCCAGCTATCGTCGAGTACAGGGAGCCGTATTTCGGCAAGCAACTCGTCGTCAGCGAGATCGGTGGTGAGGATCGAGATAAAAAACGCTTCCGCAGTGATCGTACGCTCACCGGTGTTGCTGCGTGCAACCATCTCGGCATCGAGCGTGCGGGCGACCAGACACCATTCGGCGGCCGGATCTGCGTGGGCGAGGCTGCCGGCAAAGGTACCGCGCATACGGATCGGCAGATGGGCGATATGGTGGGCGACGTGCGGGAGGAAGGTGGCAAGCGGGCCTGTCACCACGGGTTGTTCGAACGCGACGTGGCGGGTCAAAGCGCCGATTTTCAGGGTTCCATTTTCGGCGCGAAGATAGTCGAGATCGTCGGCCCGGTTGATATCGATCAGGACCGCCGGCCGCGCCATACGAAAATTCATCGCCGCGACGAGAGTTTGGCCGCCGGCCAATATCTTGCCGTCGTCACCGGCTTGCGCGAGCATTTGCGTCGCTTCATCGGCAGACGCCGGCGCGCGGTATTCAAATGATGCGGGTTTCATATGTGGGGCCTACACAAACCGATACGAAACATTATAGTCGTTACCACATAGGCGCGCTTTGTTGGAGGGGGAGGAATGGCAGAAAAACTCGACCGTGTGTGTGTGTTTGGTTTGGAGGAGACGAGTCCGCAACTCCCGATCGTCGACGGCGAGGGGGTAGCCCACGCCATTGTGTGGCCTGGGGTTGGTGCAGAAATTCGCTCAATCCACCGGATCAGTTTGGGTGCGGGCGCGCAAACCAAACAAATGAATCACCCGATGGAGGCCGTCTACTACATTATTGAGGGCAGTGGCAGCGTCAGCGACCCCTCGGTCGCAACCGATGAGGATCTGATCGAGGGATCGATGATCTTCGTTGAACCCAACACGGCCTATATCATTCGTGCCGGTGCGAGCGGTATCGAGGTGATGGGCGGACCGTGTCCCCCCGATCCCGCCCTCTACGCGCATCTCTAGGAGAATATTATGGCTGTACGTGTTTTTCATCGCGACAAACCAGATGTCATGCTGCCGGTGATCTCGAAGGACGCACGCTTGGTGGTGTGGCCCGGTGTGGGCGCTGAAACCGCTAATATGAACTACGTCGTGCTTGAGCCCGGCGAGTCCAACGTGCCGCACATCCATGCCAGTTCAGAGGACTCGGTGTTTATCCTCGAAGGCAAAGGGACTGCGCATGATTTCGAAAACGATCGTCACGTCGAGTTCGAGGCTGGCCAGGCGGTGCATGTGCCGGCTGGAATGAAGCACGCGATCGCGGCCGATCGCGGCGTTCGGGTGGTCAGCGCCGGGGGCCCGAGCCCGGCCGACAAGGGGCTGTTGAAAGCAGTGGGAGCGATCAAGGACGACGAATGACGGCCGCCGCCGCCGTCAAGGTTGCAATCGCTCAGATTACGGGACGCCCGCTCGCTGCGGCTGCCAACCGGGCACGCACCCTCGATGTTGTCGCTGCGGCATTTGGCGAGGGTGCAAATCTCATTGTCCTGCCCGAGATGATCGTTCCCGGATATTGCTTCGACTCTGCCGGTCTGGCCGATGTCGCTGAGCCAATCGATGGAGCCACCGTAACAGCGTGGATCGAAGCCGCGGCCCGCAACGACGGCTATGTGGCGGGTGGGTTCTGCGAACGCGATCGTGACGCGCTTTACAACACGGCCGTGTTGGTTGGCCGGAAGGGCTTAGTGCTGCATTACCGCAAGCTGCATTTGTTCGACCGCGAGAAAGAGATCTTTCAACCGGGTGACCGAGGCCTGCCGATCGCGGAGACGGCGATCGGCACAATCGGCATTTGCGTTTGCTATGACTTGCGTTTTGTCGAGGTCGTTCGCGCACTGGCGTTACGCGGCGCCGAGATTGTCGCGGTGCCAACCGCCTGGGTAACCGGCTTCGACAAGCGGAGCTGGGACAGCGAGGGATATTGCCCGCAAGCGCGCGGTGCCGTGGTGCAGGCCAATCTAAACCAGGTCACCATTGCCTGTGCCTCGCAAGCTGGTAGCAACGGCGACGTCGAGTTTTTGGGCTCGTCGCTGATCGTCGATCCCTATGGTAAACCGGCGGCGGGACCGCTAGGTGGCGATGAGGAAGTTGTCGTCAGTGCAGAAATTGACACCGGCGCAGCGACGCAGGCGCGCGAGCGCGGTGGGCGGACTTCACCGCGCGCCGACCGCCGCACCGACGTTTATCAACTCAGCATCGGCGGCGAATTGTATTGAGACGGTGATGTGAAGGGCGGGGCTAGTGGATGAAATCCAACCTATGGTCCATCGATGCAGTTGAGCCGTTGCGCCGATATCGACGATCTACGCCTCGCGGCACGGCGGCGACTCCCCGGTTTTGTATTTGATTTCGTCGACGGTGGCGCCGATGGCCAGGTTGGCGTGCACAAGAATGTCGAGATATTTGAAGACGTCGGCTTGATACCCCGTGTGCTCGTCGACGTCGCCAATCGGAGCCTTGCGACCACATTGTTCGGCGAGCCTCAGGCGGCTCCACTCGCGATTGCGCCGACCGGCGGGGTCGGCCTGCTTCATCGTGATGGAGAAATCGGGCTGGCCCGCGCGGCAGCCGCACGCGACATCCCCTTCACCCTCAGCACGGCGTCGAACGTCGGACTTGAGAGGGTGAGGGATGCGGTCGACGGGCGGCTGTGGATGCAGCTCTACACCTTCAATGACCACAGCATTTCGGAATCGATCATCCGGCGTGCCGATATCGCGGGTTATGAAGCGCTGGTCGTCACCTTGGATACGCCGGTTGCTGGGATGCGCAAACGCGACATCCGCCACTTCGCGCGGCCCGGGGCGCTAACCCTGAAAAGCCGGATCAACACGCTCTGTCACCCGCGTTGGATGGCGAACGTATTGCTGCACGGGCTGCCCCGCTTCCCCAATGTTGAAGCGGCGCTACCGCCGGATCGACGCTCCAATCACGCGGCCCGAACTTTTCTGATGGGTGACAAGGATCAAAGCCTGGAGATGGCGGATATGGCCAGGTTCCGAGACCTGTGGCCGCGAACCCTGCTTGTCAAAGGGGTTCTGGCGCCCGACGACGTCGGCGCTTTGATCGACCAAGGGGTTAACGGCGTCATTCTCAGCAACCACGGCGGTCGCCAACTCGATGGCACGGTCACACCGTTGGAAATGCTACCCGCCGCGGTCGAAGCGGCGAGAGGCCGGATCCCCATTTTGATCGACGGTGGGGTTCGTCGTGGCAGCGATATCATCAAAGCGGTGGCGTTGGGCGCGGCAACCGTGATGGTCGGACGGGCGACGCTCTACGGCATGGGTACCGCCGGCGAAGTCGGTGCGCGCCGAGCGCTCGAAATCCTGTTTCAGGAGATGGATCGAACTCTGGCTCTATTGGGTTGTCCCGATGTCGCTGGCCTCGGCCCCGATTATGTGAGAGTGCCCACCGGATTCCGCATGCCCGGCTAACTCGGTTGTTTTATGGCGCCGCATAGCCGGGTTTGGGCGTCGGCGGAAACAAACCATGTTGGTTGAGAAACTCGATCATCAGACGGTCGAACAACCATGGTTGCTCCATCTGGCAGGCGTGGCCCGCGTCCGGCAGAACCTTTAACTCGCAATCGGGGATCTGCTCCTGGAGCTCGAATGCGCTCTGATGGGCGACGTCCTCACTGCCGCTCAGGATCACGGTGGGACAGGTGATACGCTGAAAGTGGTCGAGCGGATCCGGTGCCAAGTAGGCTTCGAACAGTCGGATGATCGTTGGCGCATCGGCAAAGTCGTTACGCTCGGCAAATAGGTTGGCGAAGAACGTCGCCAGCTCGGTCTTACGAAACGCTGGGCTGAAATCCTCAAACGTATACTCCCAGCGATAATCGATACCCCTGGCTGTGTAGGCATCGATCCGCGGTTGGACGAATTCGCGTTCCGGAACGTAGCCCGTGCCGGTCAGAATCAGGGCCGCGGTTTGCTCGCGGCGCTGGTGGTGCATGTGGGGGACGATCGAGGAGCCGATCGAACAACCGGCAAGGATTACCGCTTCCGCCTTTGCCGTTTCGTCGATCGCTTCCCAACAGGCCTGAGCGAGATCGCCAAAGGTCAAGCCGGCCGTGGCTGTGGGTGAACGCCCGTAGCCGGGCAGATCTATGGCGATGCAG
>CBDCYR010000014.1:0-23497 GCA_965224275.1 Alphaproteobacteria bacterium
TGCCTTGAAAGGTGTGCTATCAATGGCAGACCGGAGACAGTGGAGCACTCTCAAAATGAGCGATCTCGCGACGCGCGGTTTTAGCCCGGATCCCGATGCATCCTATGGACTCCCGCGCCACTATTATTTGGATCAAGAGATTTTCGAGCGTGAGATCGAAGAGATCTACCTAAAAACCTGGCAGTTCGTCGGTGCCATCCACGACGCACCCGATCCCGGCAGCTACTTCACCGCCAACATCCTTAACCAACCATTGTTTGTCATTCGCGGTAAGGACGGCCAACTGCGAGCCTTTCACAATGTCTGCTCCCACCGCGGCCACGAATTGGTCAGCGGCACCGGGCAAAGCACCATCGTGACCTGCCCTTATCACGCCTGGTCATACGACAGGCTCGGCAACCTTAAAGCTGCCGGCAACAGCGAAAATGTCCGAGGTTTCGAACTCAGCGAGTTCGCGCTTAAGGAAATCCGGCTCGAGATCTTCGCCAATCTCCTGTTCGTCAACTTCGACGACGACGCCGCGCCGATGAGCACCGTGATGAAGGGTCTCGATGAAGAGTTTCGCCGGATTATTCCCGGCTTCGACGACCTCATTTTGTTCCGGCGCGACCCCGTCGATATCCAGGCCAATTGGAAGATCGTTATCGAGAATTTCGTCGAGTGCTACCACTGCCCTCACGTTCATCCCGGTATCATGGGCGCCGAGAATGCCAATATGGATTTGTCGTTCGAATCGGTCGATGAACCCTACTGGTCGCGGCACATTATTCGCAGTCACAGTGACGAGAAACAGGCCGCGAGCGACAGAGAACTGCCCTACGAATATCGCAAGAATCCACCCGTCAAGGACGCGTGGTTGTGGTCGAGTTGGCCCAACACCTGTTTCATTACCCGCCCCGGCGCCGCTAACTTCCAGGTATTCCACGTGATGCCAGTGGCCCCCGGGGTATCGCACGAAACGCTGGTCAATTTCAGCCTTACCGATCCACCCGAAGACCCCGAGCTTCAGGTGTTCGACGTCTTCCGCGACGAATTGAACTTGCAGGACGTCGATGTCGTCGAGAGCGTGCAGCGCGGCATGCACTCGCGCGGTTATCGGCCGGGCCGTCTGATGGTCGACACCGAGAGATCGTGGCGCAGCGAAGCGTCGGTCCATCATTTCGACCGACTGATCTGGCAAGCGCTGAACGGGCCCGACAGCTAGCACCGGCCAGCGCGCGCAAATGGAACAACGCTGGTGACAATCACGCCAATCTATGCCGGCTTGCTGGGGCTCGTGTTTCTATATCTTTCAGGTAGCGTAATTATCGGCCGAGGCCGTAAAGAGGTAAGTCTTGGCGACGGCGGCGACGAGGGGCTCAAACGCCGAATCCGCGCCCATGCCAATTTCGCCGAGTATGTCCCGCTCACACTCATTCTTTTCTTTTTTATCGAGCAAGCTGGCGCCAACAGCTATTTCGTACACGGCATCAACATCGCCTTGTTGGTCGGCCGTCTCATGCATGGGTTCGCGCTTTCGTGACCAACACCAAAATCGTTCTTTCGTTCAGCCGGTGCCGGATTGACGCTGGTCGTGCTTGGCGTCGCGGCTATCCGATTGCTGCTCTTCTACGTCTAACGCTGTTCTGCCCGAGCGTTTGTTGGCATCGCTTGGGCCGACCAATCGAGCCGTTTTCCGGCACGATGTCGGTATTTTGAACGCTGTCTAGTGATTCACAAAAAAGCGCCACAATTCGGACTTAGTTCTGCCACGTCGACTTAGTTCTGCTACCTATTTGCGTTCACGTTTAGCGGACTTGGATAAAAAATGTCTATGGGCCTTCGCGAAAGCCGACGCAACAATCGGCGCCAACGACGTGGACGTTTCTTTCGAGGCCTTCTGGTCACGGCGACGTTGTGCGCACTTGGCGTCGTCGCTTACCTCGTTGGCAACAATCTGGCTGAGCGCGAGGTTTCACGCCTTCGCGCGGCCAACGTAGAGTTGGGCGAGCGCCTGGCCGATCAGAGCCAGCGCGGCAACCGCCTGCAGGCCATTGCCGACACCGCGCAATCCCGAGAACGCCAATGGCGGTCTCGCTATTCGCAGGAAGTACCGACCGGTGCTATTAAGGTCTTGGTCTCCCAGATCCAGACCCATCTCGCAAACGGCGCCGATCCCCAACGCATCGAACTGTTCGTTAAGGCCGCCGCACGCCCACCGGTTTGCGATAACACACCCACCACAAAACGATTTCTAGTGCGCACGCGTCTTTATGCCGGCCCCAATGACTCCGTCAATTTCGCCGGCAACGCCCTCACCGTAACCGCGCGCGGTGAAGCGGCTCTCAGTATCGACGGCAATCCCGAAGCTTGGTTTGACGCGGCAAAGCCGATCACTTTTGTGGTCGCCGCGATTGGCGGCGACCACAGCGAAACGGCCGGGCCGCTGCCGCTGCACCACGCCGTTATCTGGGGTGGCGATGAATACCGTTTCAGCGTGGTCAATGGAGACGGCCGCGGGTTTGTCGCAGTGACCGCCGACCGTTGCGCGATCGTAAACCCAGACTGAGTCAGCGAGTTATAAACGACGCCGCGGCAATCGCGTGCACCTCGGCGATAGTGACGAGTTCGTCAAGGGTCGTGTATTCGTCGGCCCCGCCGACATCCTATCCGCGCGGTTTGCACCGGGCACGCCGGCACCCGACGGGATGGCTGAGAAGGGCACGTGGAGATACCCCCAACACCTGTTCCGCTGCGGCCTTACCGGCCGCGAAGATCGGTGCGCTCTACGCCACCCCTGCGGCTTCCTTGTTGGCCCCCTCGCGGAGTTCGACCCGCCTTATCTTGCCTGAAATCGTTTTTGGCAGGGCGTCGAGATAAGTGATCTCGCGCGGGTATTTGTACGGCGCGGTCAGTTTCTTGACGAACTCCTGGATCTCGGTCGTGAGTTCGCTGGACGGCTCATGTCCGGCCGCCAGGACGACATAAGCCTTGACGATCTGGCCACGTACCGCGTCGTCCTTGCCGATGACGGCGGATTCGACGATTGCGGCGTGTTCGGCCAGCGCGCTCTCGACTTCGAACGGGCTAATGCGATAGCTGGCCGATAGGATCAGATCGTCGGAGCGGCCCACGAACCAGATGTAGTCATCCTCGTCACGCATGCCGGTATCGCCGGTGTAGTAAAAGCCGTTGCGAAAGCTCTCCGCGTTGGCGGCATCGTCGTCGTAGTAGCCTTTGAACAAGCCGGGCGGCCATTGGTCCCCCATCCGCACGGCGATGTGGCCAACTTCGTGCTCGGGTTGCACCTTGCCCTCGTCATCGACGATCTGGATGTCGAACCCCGGCACCGCTTTACCCATCGATCCCGGCCGGATCGGCACGGCCGGATAGTTGGCGACCAGATTGACGGTTTCGGTTTGCCCGTAGCCGTCGTGGGGGTTGTGCCCGGTCGCGGCGCGCCAGGCACGCATCGCTTCCGGATTGAGCGGTTCGCCGGCACCCAACGTGTGGCGAATCGAGCTCAAATCGTACTTTGAGAGATCGATCTGTGCGAACAGGCGAAACACGGTCGGTGGCGCACAAAATGTGGTGACTCGCAGCTGCTCGATGATGTGCAGGTGGGCATCAGCATCGAATCCCGCCCCGGCGTCGTACAGCACGACCGCCGCGCCCAGTTGCCATTGCGGGAACATTCCCCAAGCCGCCTTGGCCCAACCGGTGTCGGACAGCGTCCAATGGACATCGTTTTCGCCCAAATCCATCCAGTAGCGCCCGGTTATGGTGTGGGCCAGCGGATAGGCGTGATCGCGGGGCACCATTTTCGGGTAGGCGGTTGTACCGGACGTAAAGTAAATCAGCATGTCCTCGTCGGCGCGGGTGGGCTTAACATCCTCACGGCTGAGTTGATCTGAAGCTGCGGCGCAGGCCGCCGTATAGTCAACCCAGCCATCACGCGAGCCACCGACCAGAATGAGCTGCTCGAGGCTCGGGCATTCGGCTCGGATCTCCTCGATGCGCTCGGCGTGCTCTTCGGTGACGATAACCAACTTCGCTTTGGCCCGATTGATGCGATAGGCCAAATCCTTGGCCGTCAACAACATCGTTCCCGGCATTGCGATCACGCCGGTCTTGATGGTGCCGACGATCACCGCGTAGAAAGCGGGAATTCGCGGCAGCACGACGATGGCACGATCGTCCTTGGCAACGCCGAGCCCCGACAGCATGTTGGCGGCTCGATTGGCTGCCAGATTCAGATCGGAGAATTTAAAGGTTTCGATGGTCTCGCCATCGCGGGCGACATAATAGAACGCCACTTTATCGCTCTCGAGTGCGCGCTTCTCGATGACGTCGAAGCCGAAATTGTAGAACTCCGGAACGTCGTAGCTGAAGTTGCGGCGCGTTTCCTCGTAATCGGTCATGCCAATCAAATCGAGCATCATTTCCTCCCCAGCGCGGACCTATCGCGGCCTATTTTCTGTGGTGTTTTCCGCGTGGTTGGCGATTAGCCGAGATGCCACTCGGTTGCAACACCACGCACATCCATTTCAAACTCGAGCCCTGCGATAGGCGGTCGGACGTAGTGCCAATGCGCACCGTGGACGCTGCTCTGCTGCATCGGCGCCAAAACCACCTCGCGGATGTAGCTGTCGAGGGCTCGCGCGGTGTAGATATCGACCGCGGTAACATCCGTCCAATCGACGCCAAGCCCCGCCAAACGCGCGCTCATCACGCTCATAACATGCAGAGCTTTTTCGCGCATCGCATCGGCCGACGTTTCACCTTCTCGCACAATCGTGTGAGTCGACAGGTTTTGCTCGACGATATCGCCGGCGCCGGCGACCACAAACGTCGACCGGCCAGCTTCGGCAGGGCGGGTGTAGGAAAAAGCATAGAGTGAAGGTGCCGGCAGGCGCACGACCGTAGGCGCGACATTGGTTCGCGCCACCGGATTGATCCCGTCAATCAGCAGGTCCCAATCGGCGAGCAGCGCTTGATAGCCGGTATTGAATTCCGCGAAGCCAGCAAATGAAACCGGCTCCGGCAAGCGCAATTCGATTGCACAAAGCGCGGTGCGCGGCCGGCCTTCGCGTTCGAGGTGTTCGGCCACGCGGTCGAAACCGGCGCGATAGGCCGGTGGTTCGTGCAACACAACATGCACGATCTCGTAACCGGGGTCGGCGATCACGCCGGAGGAATACGGCGCGATCCCGGTGAGAAACCGGTAGTTGCCGCGCGGATTGTCGTTCAGGTTCATGACGTGGTTAAGCAGCTGTCCGAATTCTAACTTCTACTCTGTGACCCAGAACGTGCAGCGCCCGTTCAAGTGTTCTAAGCCTCGAATTGTGGCGCGGATCGAGAAGTTGTCGAGCGTTCTTTTCATCGATTCGTAACTCTCTTGCCAAGGCTGATTTAGTTATTCCCGCTTCCTTAACGGCGCCGTTCAGTGCGGCTTTGAGGGCAACCAACATTGTTGGCGTAATTGTTCGCCGTCCCCTAGCCGAAGATGGTTCGGGAATTACGTCGCCTTCGATAAGACGGCCTGAAATTACCACATCGAGGCAATCCTCGGCTTCGCTAAGAGCTTCGGTAAGATCGGCACCATCGGTCGCTGCTTCTGGAAAGTCTGGAAAGCGCACCAGAATGCGCCCATCGGGATCGTTCTCGAGTTCTATGGGAAACGTGTAGCGCCGGGTATCGGACATGCATTCCTCCCTACAGGTCACGTTCGTTTAGTCCAAGGTCATTGAGCATCTTTGCAAGTAGCCCACGACCAATCTCCTTCTTCCGATCTTTGATCACTGTTTTGCGGTTCCCTAAGAAGAGCAACGCATGGCTACCCTTCCCTCGCGGTTCGAGGACGCGATGCCGCCGCGCAAGAAGATCGGCCGGCCGAGGACGACGGACCTGCGCCATGTCATGGACATGATTCGCCCCGGCTCTTCGCGAGCCGTCGTATCCCTCGGAGGCCGGCCCGAGCGCCGGGGTGATCGACAGCCAGAGCGTGAAAACCACGGAAAGCGGTGGTGTTCGGGGCTATGACGCGGGCAAGAAGATCAAGGGCCGCAAGCGTCACATCGTCACCGATACACTCGGCCTGCTGGTCGGCCTGATCGTGCACGCAGCCGATATCCAGGACCGCGACGGCGCGCCCGAGGTCCTCAAATCGATCCGTCATCGCTTCCCCCGGCTGCGTCACCTCTTCGACGCCGCCTACGCGGGACCGAAACTCGAGGGCGCCCTTGAGGTCATCGGCCGCTGGAAGCCGAGATCATCAAGCGCTCAGACACCGCCCAGGGCTTAGCTCCTGCCCAGACGATGGGTCTCGAGAGGACCTTCGCCTGGCTCAACCGACGTCGACTGGCCAAGGATTGGGAGGCCTCCGCACAGGCAGATTCTTGTCGCCAACATCCGACTCCTCACAAGGCGGCTCGCAAGGTACTGTTATCAAACATAGAGTTTCGAGTCGGACTCTAAGAAGAGCAACGCATGGCTACCCTTCCCTCGCGGTTCGAGGACGCGAACTGATTCGCCCCGGCTCTTCGCGAGCCGTCGTATCCCTCGGAGGAGTTCATTGACATTCATACCAAGTGATAGGCCGCGCACCTTTCGGTCAGTCTCGGGTAGATATACCCGAAAAAGCTCGTATGTGTCTGAGAAACCACCACGGGCTAAGATGTCGAGATGAACCAAATCCAAAAAGGCGCCGGCGCGACGGCTGTTGGTGAGCAAACCGTAGCCAGCGTGGTCGCCGAGTTTTTGCGCACCCAAGATGTTGATCGGGTTTTCGGATTGCTCGGCGGACATATTATTCCGATTTGGGATGCCGCGGCACAACTTGCGATCCCGCTGGTCGACGCCCGGGACGAACGCGCCGCCGTACACATGGCCCACGCCCACAGTGAACTGACCGGCGAACTTGGCGTCGCGCTGGTTACTGCCGGCCCCGGGCTGACCAATGCCATAACTGCCATCGCCAACGCTCACATCAGCAGGATTCCGGTACTGATCATCACCGGATGTCCGCCGCGGCCACAAATCGGCAAGGGCGCTCTGCAGGAATTGCCCCAAATCGACTTGGTGCGTCCGATCACGCGTGACGCGCGCACGCTCGTCGACGCCGACAATGTCGTCGACGAACTCGAGGCAGCCGTCGCCAGTGCAAACGGCGCAAACGGCGATCCCGGCCCGGTCGTGATCGAGATTCCCACCGACGTATTGCGTGAAACTATCGGTGCCCGGTCGGGCAACAAAAATCGACCGGCCCGGGCAGAGCCGACGCACGCCAAACCCACCGACGCGGCGCTCCAAAGCGCAGTCGATTTGATAAACCAAGCCAAACAGCCGCTTGTGATTACCGGCCGTGGCGCCCGCGGTGCCACCGAATCGATCATCCAATTCCTCGATGCGACCGGCGCGCTCTATCTCGACACCCAGGAAAGCCGCGGTTTGATTCCCGCCCAGCACCCCGCATTGGTGAGCGCCGTTCGCGGTGAAGCGATGCGACGTGCCGATCTCGTGCTGCTGATCGGCCGTCGGCTCGACTATCAGTTGGCATACGGGTCGCCCGCCGTGTTCGAGCAGGCGCGCTTTATTCGAATCGGTCGATTCGACGGCGAGGTAAGCGACAATCGCCGCGGCGACATCGAACTTAAAGGAAATCCCGCCGCGATATTAAAGCAGGTAAATAGCAAGCTAAATAAACCAATAGGTGACAACAAATGGGCGGCGGAGCTACGCGATAAAAATGCAGCGCGCAGCCTCAAACTGGATGATCGGCTCGTCAACGAACCTTCGGGCAACGACGGCCACATGCACCCTTATCGTCTGCTCGGTGCGGTGCGCGATGCGCTGGAACCGACCAGCATCGTCATTGCCGATGGTGGCGATATTTTGAGCTTTGCGCGGATTGCCCTGCCCAGCATCACCTACCTCGACCCCGGCGCGCTTGGCTGCCTCGGTGTCGGCGTCCCCTTCGCTATCGCAGCTAGTCTTGCTTACCCCAAGCGCCGCGTTATCGCGGTAATCGGCGACGGGTCATTTGGCTTCAACGCGATCGATATCGATACCGCGGCCCGCCATCGCGCCGGCGCGGTGTTCGTGATCGCTAACAACGGGGGCTGGAATATCGAACGACGGGATCAGCTCGATCGGTTTGACGGGCGCACCAATGGCTCGCTGCTGCAATACACCGATTATGCGGCGGTTGCGCGAGCGTTCGGACTCCATGCGGAGCGAATTGCCGACGCGGACGAACTACCAGCCGCGCTTGCGCGAGCTTTACACAACGCGCCGGCCTTGCTTGATGTTCTCGTAACCCGTGACGCGATCTCGCCGGACAGTCAATCCGGCCTCGCGATCGTTCCCGACTTGCAGCCACTCACGTCGTGGGACACCGCGCAGAGATCGCTGGCGTAATCCGGCCGGCGTCAACATTAGCCAAGCCTCAGCATCCTGAGGCGTATCCGTGGGGTAGAAAATGGCCAATCAAGCTGAGAGAGCAGCCGCATTTCGAACACTGCATGAGCGCGACGGCGCATTCATCATTCCCAACCCGTGGGACGCGGGATCGGCCCGGCTGCTCGCCAACCTCGGTTTTGAAGCGCTGGCAACCACCAGCCTGGGTGTCGCCAATAATCTCGGCACCCGCGGCGTCAGTCTTGATCAGATCATCGATAATTGCCGGGCGATCGCTGATGCAACCGACCTGCCGGTCAACGCCGACCTGGAGAAATGTGGCGCCGACAACCCCCGCGAAGCGGCTAAAGCGATTGCACTGGCGTCTGCCGCTGGTGCGGTCGGCGGATCGATCGAGGACGCCACCGGCGATCGCGAAAGCCCGATTTACGATTTCGCCCTCGCGGTCGATCGCGTGGCAGCCGCTGTTGACGCGGCACAGGCCCTGACGGTCCCCTTCGTGCTAACCGCGCGGGCCGAGAACTTTCTCTGCGGCCGCCGCGATCTCGATGACACGATCAAGCGTCTCCAGGCCTTCGAAGAGGTCGGCGCCGACGTGTTGTATGCGACTGGCCTTTACGATCTCGACACCATGAAAACGGTGATTTCATCGGTTTCGAAACCGGTCAACATTCTTATGGGTTTTGCCGATCCCGAGATTACACTCACCGACCTTGCCGAAATCGGTGCCAAACGCATCAGCGTCGGTGGTGCCCTGTCGCGGCTTGCCTTCGCCGCGCTCCGGAAAAGCGCGATCGAAATGCGCGATCAGGGTGTGTTCTCCTCCCTTCGCGAGGCTATTTCGATGAAAGATTTAAACGATGCGTTTCAGTAACCGCACACCGCGAACGGTTTTCTGATCTCACCCGCCCCGCTAGCGACCCCGAGACTCTCAGTCGTCGTAGCTATCGTGCCGTCGCAGCCAGGCCATGGAGTAGGACAGCTCAGCTTCATCGCGCCCCTTGGGAACCAGGTCGAGGTAATTATAGGCACCGTTCAGGATATCGAGGCCACGCCCGAAGCAAGAATAAGTATGAAATATCTCACCTGAATCGTTCTTGTAGAACACGCTCGCACCGGGCGCTTCATCAGCAGGAAACTTGCGTAGTCCATAGTTGTAGTAAACCTCGCCGACCAATTCATCGGGCGTAAACGAAACGTTGAAATCCTGGTTGAAATCGCAGCCCAGCGACGACACCCATTTGAAACCCCAGCCCATGCGTTTCTTATAGGCATCGATGCGGTCGAGCCCGGCTCGCGATACGCTCACCATCGTCACATCACGGTGGGCGAGATGGACGACGAAGCCATCATAGCTGTCGGCCCAGAACGAGCAGCTCGGGCATCCCTCCTCCCAGTCCGGTCCATACATGAAATGCTGGATCACAAGCTGGCTGCGCCCGTCAAACAGGTCGGAAAGCGATTCTTGCCCGTTGGGACCGTCGAATACGTACGGCTTCTCGATCCTGACCCAAGGCAGCTCGCGGCGTTCCTGGCTCAACCGATCGCGCTGCAGCGTGAACTCCTTCTCACGAGCAAGATGCGCCCTGCGCGCCTCAACCCATTCTTCCCGCGATACGATTTTCGGTTCCTGCATAGCGACCTCCTCAGTCAGTGCCTGATTACTTACTAGACGATCGACGCTTCATTTTTACGACAAAACACCGGGAAAATGTGTTGGTTCAATGACGAAAGCGTCGTAGGCGCCAAAACCGGTGCGGGCGGCCGAAGGAGCCTTGTGATTGCCATCATAGGTATGGTGGACGTACTAAAGGTAGAAAGGCTCTCATAACAGGGATGATTCTACGAAAATGACGCTACTGCGCTGGATCGACGGAGCGCACGGTGCTGACGAAACAACAGCGGCGCAGGTTCGGCACCAACAAGTCACGCTCCTTTTCAAAGCCTCGCAGGTTGCCTTGCCGGTGGGGGTTATGGCGGCGTTGGTCATTTGCCTCGTGTTTTGGCAGGTAGTTCCTTCAGAAAACTTGATTGGGTGGTCGCTGGCATGCGTGGCGATCACAGTGGTTCGCGGGCTTCAACTCCGGGCGTTTCGGCGTGACTCGAACGCGCTTAAGAACTCTCGGCGCTGGTTGCGCTGGTTCGTTGGCGTGTCATCCATTCATACGGTCATCCTAAGCGCCGCCAATTTTGTGATCTTTCCTGCGGACATCACGCACCAGTTGCTGCTTGTCATCATGATAATCGGGATCGCGTCCGGCGGGGCTATCACGCTTACCGCGCATCTGCCCTCGTCGCTCATGTACGCAACGATCATCCTAGCGCCCCTGGCCATGCGGTTTTTCGTCGACGAAAACCTGCCCTTCCTGTTTGGCCCGATGACGATCGTTTATATCGGGCTGCTGGTCAGTACGTCGCGAGATTTCACCAACGTGCTCGGGCGTTTGTTGGGCCTTCAAACCGAGCTCCGCGATGTCATCGCATCGAAGGAGCAGGCCGAACAGACGCTCAAAAAGCAGTACAGCGAGTTGGACAAACTCAATATTGCGCTGTCCGGCAGCGAAGCACGCCAGCGGGCAATCATCGAGAATGCGCCCTTCGGCATCGCGCTGAGGGATCTCGATGGTCGCCATATTGTGGCCAATTCAAAATACTTCGATATTTACGATCCGCCTGCTGGCGGAATCATCGGGCGCACGCTCGACGAGGTATTTCCGCCGCAACTCGCCGCAGGACAGAGCGAAATCGACGCCATTATCTGCGCCAAGAGTGAAACCGCGGTACGCGAGACCCACTATGAGACACCGACTGGAACCAATCACTTTCTCGAAGTGAGTTTCCCCATCTTTGATGCCGAGGACGAGCTAACCAGTATTGGCAGCCTCGCTATTGACATTACCGATCGTATTCAGCTCGAAGAGCGCCTACGGCAAAGCCAGAAAATGGAGGCCATCGGGGGTCTGACCGGCGGCGTTGCCCACGAATTCAACAATCTACTGATGGTGATCCGCGGCAATCTTGACCTCATCGCCTCTCATATCGAGCCCGAAGGGCAGCTCGCCGGTTTCGTCGATCGATCGTTGCGCGGGGTTGATCGGGGCGCCGATCTGACGCAACGCCTCCTGTCATTCGCCCGCCAGCACCCGGTTCAGCCGCAGATTTGCAACATCAACGAATTGGTCGCCGGCGAGATCCCGATGCTTGAGCAAGCCCTTGGCGAAAAGTGGCACATCGATGCCGAATACGCCGAGACCCCGGCCCTCACAAAGATCGATCCGCGGCAGGTCGAACAGGGGATCCTCAATCTCGTGCTCAATGCGCGCGATGCCATGCCGGCCGGCGGTAACATTTCAATTCACGTTACCCACCGAAACATCGAGCGTGCAGCAGCGCGAAAACTTGGCGACGATGTCGTCCCCGGCCGCTACGTAACCCTGGCGATATCCGATACCGGAACCGGGATCGAGGAAGCCACACTGCGGCGCGTATTCGAGCCGTTTTTCACGACCAAGGAAGTGGGCGAAGGTACCGGCCTCGGGCTCAGCATGGTTTATGGCTTCGCCAAACAATCGGGGGGCCACGCCGAGATCGAAAGTGTCCCCGATACGGGCACGACCGTTCGGCTTTATCTGCCCGAATTTGAAGCCGGCGATGACGAAAAGAACAAGCACTTAGGCGCCGGCGTGGCTGGGCTGGAGGAGTCACCAACGCCTGTGCCGGCCGCGATCGGTGGTTCCGCCTAATCCGATCAATTCATCAGTCGTTTGCGCACGCTGCGCTTTGCCCACGTCAACAGGGCGACAGAAATCACCAGGATGTAGCCGACATCCCACAGCGCTATCCAGGCCCATTCGCCACTAAACGCCATGTGCGACAACCGCACGGGGTGCAGGAGCGGCAATATCTCGGCGACCGGGAGGAGCCAATCGGGAAAGCGCTCCTCAATCGGAAAAAACACGCCGGCAAACAGGAACATCGGCGTTAGGAATAGCGTGAAATAGAAACTGAACAGGTCGATGGTTGGCATCTTGAGGGTGAATGCAATGCCAATTGAAGCGAACAGCAATCCGGCCAGCGGAACGACGAAAATAGCGAGCAGGCCGACCGGTAGCGGCACCAGACCAAACAGGATGGCCACGACGTAAAACCCGCCGCCGTATAGGCACGATCGGGTCAGCCCCCACAACACTTCTCCCACCAAAATGTCGTCAGTGTTGACCGGTGTCGTCAACACCCCGTCATAAGTCTTTTCGTAAACCATGCGGATAAATACGTTGAAGGTTACTTCGAAGCTGGCGCCGTTCATCGCTGAAACGCACATCAGGCCGGGCGCCAGATATTCGATGTAGGGAACCCCCGCCATTTCCGTGATGTAAGCGCCGACACCAATACCGATTGCGGTTAGAAAAAATACTGGTTCGAAAAAGTTCGGCAGCAGCGTGGTTTTCCAAGTGCGCTGGTAGAGCGACGCGTTGCGGCGCCAAACCGTCAACGCATGCGGGAGCGACAGGCTCATATCAGGCGCCTTCCCGCAAGCCGGTGCCGGTGATGGAGAGAAACACATCCTCCAGATTGGCCGGACGAACCACGAATGGACGTCGTTCGCCACCATCGGTCTGATGGATGCGTTCTACCAGCGCCGTCGAATCGTCGGTAAATAGCATCACGCGGTTGCCTGCCCTTAAACGCTTCAAGCCGTTGCCCCCGCCGTCGACCAACTCACCAAATAGCTTGATTTCCTCTTGCTCGGTACAGTCGACTTCGACCGCTTCACGCGCGAGCTGTTGCTCGATGAGATCGCGTGGAGCGCCCTCGATCATCGCCTTGCCCTGGTCGATAATGACCACACGATCGCATAGCCGCTCGGCTTCATCCATGTAGTGGGTGGTAAGCAGCACGGTTGTGCCGGTCGCTCTCAGATCGCGAATACGCGACCAAAGGGTGTGGCGAACGGCGGGATCGAGACCGGTGGTTGGTTCATCGAGAATGAGCAGTTCGGGCTTGTTGATGAGCGACATCGCGACCGAGAGACGACGTTTGTAGCCTCCCGAAAGGGTGCGGGCCGGGGCGTCGGCGTGCGAGCGCAGCTCCAGAAAGTCGAGCAGTTCTTCGATGCGTTGCGACAACTCGGCTTCCCCAAGCCGGTAGTAGCGGCCAAAGATCCGGAGATTGTCGCGCGTCGAGATGGTGTCGATCAGCACATTTTCCTGAAGCGTAACACCGAGCCGACTGCACACCGCGCGCGTGTCCTCGGCAACATCCATACCAAAAACCCGTACCGCGCCGCTGGTGGGCCGCGCGACGCCATAGGTCATCTGGAGCGTTGTCGTTTTTCCGGCACCGTTTGGGCCCAACAGACCGAAACAACCGCCTCGCGGTACCGCGAGATCAAGGCCGTCGACCGCGACACGATCGCCGAACTTCTTCGATACGTTGTCGGCCTCGACGACGATCGAGGCCGATTCGTCGGCATGTGATTGGGGATTGTTCATGGGAATTCAGACAACACGCATCACGCCGTAACGTAAGCAGGGATTTCGCTACGTCAATGGTGATCGATATTGCGCTGCTCGACCTCGAACGTCAGCACGATAACAGCGGGATTGCGTTGCCATGCGCTCGCGCCATGGATACTCGACCAGATCTCGGCATACCCACAAACGCCAGAACCCCCCGCACCTTCGCGAACGACATCGTCTTCGCTGATATCCTGGAGGTGTTCGCGAGCGATGGTGGTGACCACAAGCGTCAACCTGGAGGCAGCACGCGGTAAATGAATTGACGGCCGCCAGACGCGGGCTGGGCTTCGGGCGGCATCCCGATTGCCGTTGTCCCGATTTCCGTTGTCGACGGGCGAACAGTCTGCTCGAAATACAATTCCGCTGCCCGATTTGCGGAAGGCTTCGCGCACCCAGAGCTGAAGTTCACGCTCGCCCGCGTCCCAAGCATCTGCAAGACGCAACCACGCCGTTGGATTGCCACGCTTGTTCTGGGTGAGTCGCCGGGTCTGTGATTTTCGTCCCTCCAACAGCGCCCTTACCATCGGCGTCGAGAACAATATGGGTCGCATAGCCATTTTCTGTTCGATACCCTCTTGATATATCGTACGATATATCATATCTAGTTCGGAACGATAATAGTAGATAGGAAAGAAAACGATGTTTCACAAACGCAGACACGGTCGCCGACATCGGTGCGGTCCTCGCAGTTGGGGCCCCTGGGACGCCGGCGGTCGCTTTTTCGGTCAAGGTGAGATCCGTCTCGCATTGTTGGCCCTGCTCGCGGAAAAGCCCATGCATGGCTACGAAATGATGCGCTCCCTGGAGGAACGCCTCAACGGCTCCTATAAAGCCAGCGCCGGCGCGATCTATCCGACGCTCCAGCAGCTTGAGGATGAGGGGCTGATCACGTCGAAGAAGGAAGAAGGAAAGAAGGTGTGCCGCCTCACCGAATCCGGTGAAGAACAAGTTGCACAGGACAAGCAAGAAATCGACGATCTCTGGGTTCGCGCCGAGGAGTGGGGCGAATGGGGTATCGGCAATTATCCGGCTATGAGCGTCTTGGCCAAGCCGACGATGATGCTGATGAAATCGATTAAGAAGCAAATCCGGCGCGGCAATGACGCCACCACGATTCACGCCATCGAACAGGCGTTGATTCGGGCCCGCGAAGAGGTCGATCAGATCGGCAAGGCGTAAACCCGAATCCGGGGATCGCTAAGACTGATCGATCCCCGCCTTCTTCAGCCCGTCGACCACTTTGTTCGAGTCTTCCTCCCGTTTGAACGGGAGCGACTGTGCAATGGTTTGCTGCAGAATCTTAGTCCCCGACTCTCCGATCTTGGCCATGGTCTCACGGGCTTTGTCGGCTTCGCCCGAAGCACCATAACTTGCGGCGAGAAAGATCCGCGATCCATCGAAGTCCGGATTGTGGACGATGCTGCGATCAAAGGCCTTGATCGCTTCGGCATGATTGCCCAGCAGAAAGTTGGCCAGGCCGAGGCCAAACAAAGTGAGGAAACCATAGTTCGGATTGAGGCGCATCGCTTTCTCAACCAATGGCAGTGCCTCGGCCGGCCGGCCGGAGAAACTCAGCACTTGACCGAGATTGAGATAAGCGTCGGCTTCATTGGGATCAAGTTCGACCCAGCGTTGCATCATCGCGATGGCGTCGTCGTGCTTCCTCTCAAAAAGATAATTGTTGCCCAAAACGCTATGGGCGACGGGTAGGTCATTGTCGAGCTCGAGCGCTTTGTTCGCGTATTCGATCCCGAGCTGGGCCGCCTCCTCGGGTTTCTTCGACCACCCCATTCGGGCCTCGGAGGTATAGGTTTGCGCGAGGCGCGCATAGGCCGGTGCACAGTTAGGATCAATTCTTAGGGCTTCTTCGAACGCCTCGCGCGCCTCTAGATTGCCTTCCTTGGAGAATCTCAGAAACAGTTCGCGGCCGCGCAACAGACAGTCGTAGCACGCGAGGTCCATGGTTTCGTGCTGGACCAGTGCCTCACCCTCACCCGCTTCGAGCGTCACCTGGAGCGCCTCGACAATCTTTTGGGTGACCTCGTCCTGCACCTCGAAAATGTCTTCAAGTTCGCGGTCGTAGCGTTCGGCCCATAGATGCCCACCGGAATCGCCGTCGATCAGCTGGGCGGTGATCCGCACCCGCTTGCCGGCTTTGCGAACGCTGCCCTCGAGCACGTTGCGTACGCCCAGCGCCTGGCTCACATCCTGAACGTTTACCGACTGACCCTTGTAGGTAAACGTCGAGTTGCGCGCGATCACGAACAGGCCGGAAATCTTCGACAGCGCGGTGATGATGTCCTCGGCGATGCCGTCCGCGAAATATTCCTGCTCCTGGTCGCCGCTCATATTGGCAAAAGGCAACACCGCGATCGACTGCTGATCAACTGGTTTTGGCGGCAACGCGCTTGCAGCCGGAGCTGGGACTGAGACTGGCGCTGCCACAGCACCAGTGCCCCCATGTGTACCGACCCGAAACACCCGTACCGGCCGGGTGATATTTTTAACCGCGTGCTCACCCAGGTCCTCAAGCGGGATATCCAATTTGTCGCGTATTTGATCGCGCGCGCTGCGCGAGATGTATACGTCACCGGGCTTGGCAAGTTCCTGGAGGCGCGCGGCGACATTGACCCCGTCTCCAAAAATGTCGTCGTCCTCGAAGATAACATCGCCGACATTGATGCCGATGCGAAAGAGGATTTGCCGATCCTCAGGGATATCGGCATTGCGGGTGACGGTACTGGCCTGCAGAGCGACTGCACACTCCACCGCCTCGACGATGCTGGGAAACTCGACGAGAAACCCGTCGCCGGCGGTTTTTACAATGCGGCCGGCATGGGCGGCAATTTGCGGGTCCATCAACTCACTACGATGCGCTTTGAGGGCCGCCAGGGTCCCAGCTTCATCGACCCCCATCAAGCGGCTATAGCCGACGACATCGGCGCTGAGGATGGCCGCAAGGCGGCGTTGGATGGTTTGATCACTCATTACTTTGTCTTGAATAGTCAGGACCCCATGAGCTTATCGAATCGATGGATCTGGCGCCACGCAGCACCCCAAACGTCCCCACGCACTCTCTTCAATACCTACCGCCTTCACACCGCACAGCCCAATGTGACGGCCATCACGTTGTGACGGTGGTCACTGAGATTCAAAAGTCAAGGCGGCATCATCCAACCTAGACGAACGAAATGGGGAGTTGTTCACAATGGAAACGGTCGCTCTACCCAGCGTTGTGGTGGTTGACGACGACGATGCGGGACGGGAGTCCTTATGCTGGTTGATCGAATCGGTGGGTCTGAACGTAACGGCATTTGCAACGCCCACCGAATTTTTGGATTCGCCAGAGGCTGAAAGCGCCGGCTGTTTGGTGCTCGACTTACGCCTGCCCCAGCATGGCGGCCTCGACGTGCTGGAAATGCTGCACGCACGAGATCTCACGTTGCCCACGATTATGATCACGGCCTATGGCGATATTCGTGCAGTGGTGCGCGCATTTCGGCTCGGTGCTGTGGATTTCCTGCAGAAGCCGTTCAGCGATCAGGAACTCATCGATCGTATTCAAAAATGTGTCGAAGACGATGCCCGCCACCGCGAGCTCGAAGGCGGTCGCCGCGAAATTCGCGACCGCCTCGAACGTCTGACCACCCGCGAACGCGAGGTCCTCGATCGCGTCGTCGCCGGTAAGCAGAACAAACAGATTGCCTATGAGATGGACATCAGCCCGAAAACGGTCGAAGCGCACCGCGCCAAGGTGATGGAGAAAACCGAGGCCTCATCAGTGGTCAAGCTGGTCCGTATGATAACCATCGTCGAACCGGGGAGCGTCCTTAACGCATAGGCGTAGATTTCCTTCACTAGGTTCCGGGTCCAGCACGTAAGTGCTGGGCCTTTTCTTTCCGATTGGCGGTTCGGCGCAAGAATCAGCAAGAATCGGAATGAAGGGCGCCCGTTTTCCTGGCAGGTTGCGGCTCGTCCCTCATACGCCGTGATGATTTTGCCAAGCCCGACGATGAAACCCACGATGAGCGCGGCCGACTGGGGCCTCCTCATTGTGCTGTCGATTGTTTGGGGCGGCTCTTTCTTTTTTGTCGAGGTCGCGCTCGATGGCGTGCCTCCCTTCACGCTGGTCTTGGTGCGTGTCGGGCTGGCGGCGGCAACACTACAGATCTATCTGGTCATTAGCGGTAACGCTCTGCCGTCAGGCTTCGGGATCTGGGTTTCATTCCTCGCCATGGGACTGATGAACAACGCAGTCCCATTTGCCTTGATCACCTGGGGACAAACTGAGATCGCCAGTTCGCTCGCGGCGATCCTCAATGCGACAACGCCGCTCTTTACCGTCTTGGTAGCGCACGTTTGGACCGACGACGAGCGCCTGACATCGTCGCGTGTGGCGGGCGTGCTTGCCGGCTTCATCGGCGTGATGATCATGGTGGGATCAGATGCGCTCGCCGGCATCGGTAGTGGCCTCTTTGCGCAACTGGCTATCTTGGGCGCAGCGATCTCCTATGCCTTCGCCGGCGTGTTCGGCCGGCGTTTCAAACGACTTGGCATGACGTCGGCGCAAACTGCAACGGGGCAATTGACCGGCGCCACCGTACTGTTACTACCCGTCGCATTCATTTGGGATCGGCCGTGGGCGATACCAATTCCATCCGCGACCATCATTCTGGCCGTCTTAGGCCTGGCCCTTTTTTCCACCGCGCTCGCCTACATCATCTACTTCCGCGTGCTGGCAAACGCTGGCGCGACCAATCTTCTGCTGGTGACATTCCTGGTGCCGGTCAGTGCCGGGCTCCTCGGCGTCGTGGTGCTCGGCGAGCACCTGACAGGCAATCAACTGGTCGGCATGCTGCTCATCGGCATTGGCCTTGCGGCGATCGACGGCCGGCCGCTGGCAGTGCTACGCAGGGGACGCGGTTCGTAAAGCCTCATCCCCTCGGGTCGACGGTATCGCGCGCCGCTCTCGGCACCCTGGCACCCTGGCACCCTGGCACCCGCTATCTTAGTTCAACGGCTTTATCGCCGCGGCGCCGGCGGCCCTGGCGGGCCGGGTCTACCGAGATCTTGGTCCAATCGACATCCTGTTCGAACGCATGGGCCGCGCGGTAGAGCGTGGGTTCGTCGTAGTGACGCCCGACCAGCATCATGCCGATCGGACAGCCATCGACCACGCCGCCGGGAATCGTAATCGCGGGATGGTGGGTAAGATTGAAGGGGCAGGTGTTCTCGATGTTCTCGAGCGCCATCGCGATGGTGTCTTCAACCGAAAACGGTTGATCCGGATAGGGCCGTGATTTCTTTGCCGCGGTGGGCATGATCAGTGCGTCGTAATCCTCAAGCAGCCGGTTGTACGCCTCAGCCGCCTGGCGCGCGAGATTGTGTGCCTTGCAGTAATAATGGCCTTGATGCTGGCGTTTTAGATATTCGCCCGACAACATCCCGAATCGCAGGTTGAAGGGTATTTCGTTGGCCCGCTGGCGCCAGCCAGCGAGCTTGTCGTTAAGGCTGGTGAGATAGAGCCCGCCATGGTTGGTACCAAAGCCGTTACCAACCAGGAGGTTGGTGTAGTAGCCGTCGAGCGCGAACCCCATCCAGGCGATGAAGGCATCCCGGTGCCAGGGGAACGAGACGAAGTCGACGGTCGCGCCAAGCTTGGTATAACGTTTTGCTGCCTCTCGCACCGTCGCATCAACCTCCGGCATCGACGCCGGCCAGCCGAAACCCTCCTCGATGACGGCAAATTTCATGCCCTTGGCGCCCTGACCAAGCGCTTTGCTATAGCGATGTACCTTGGGTGTCGGTGTCGACATCCGGGTGTCGATCCCGTCCGGACCGGCGAGCACCTCCAGCATCAGCGCATTGTCTTCAACGGTGCGAGTCATTGGGCCGGTGTGATCGATATTGAATTCCGACGAAATGATGCCGGTGTACGGGATCAGTCCCCAGGTCGGTTTCAGACCGACCAACCCGCACAGCGACGATGGGATGCGGATCGATCCGGCCTGATCGCCACCTAGAGCCATGTCGGCTTCGCCGGCAGCCACCAACACGGCACTGCCGCTCGACGAACCGCCCGGCGTGTAGCCCTTCTTGAGCGGGCTTTCGACAATACCGGTCACCGATGTGTGGCCGCTCGATGAAAACGAGAAATACTCGCACACGGACTTACCAGTGATGGTGCCGGCCGCATCGAGGATACGCGTCGCAACCGTGGCGTCGGTTTCGGGCACATAGCCTTCGAGCACCGAGGCGCCATCCATCATCGGCACGCCAGCCAGGCAGATCGTATCCTTAAGAACGATTTGCTTGCCTTTAAGCTTGCCGCGCGATGCGCCCTTGATGTCGGTTTTGACGTACCAGGCACCGTATGGGTTTTCGTCGCCGCTTGGCCGCCGTCCCGGCGTCCGCGGATATTTCACCGGCGGCACGTAGTCCGGCAATTCGTCCAACCGGTCGTAAACGAACTTCGTACCGGCGAATTCATGCTGATAGACCTCGACCTCTTCCTCGGTCATGTCGAATCCGAGATCGTCGCCGATCTCCTTGAGCTGGCCTTTGGTCGGCGTTTGAACGGACATGGTCCCTCCCTGGCATACTGTTCTGTGCGCCATCACCCCTGACGCGCGAACCCCAATCTAACGCAAACCGATCCCGCAAATCACGGCTTCGCGCCCGCCTTTTCCAACAAGGTGACAATTGCGATATAGCCGCGTTGTCGCGCCAGTGTCAGGGGGCTCGTGCTGCGGCCGTCGGCGAGGTTGACGTCGGCACCGGCCGCGATGAGATCGCCGACGATGGAGATATGGTCGGAACCACCATCGCCGAGCACGATCGCCTCGATCAGTGCCGTCCAACCCAAATTGTTGACGTGGTCGAGCGGCGCACCCGCGTCAATCAGCTCGCGAACGATCGCGACATGGCCGAGATGGGCTGAGGCGATCAGTGCCGTTCCGTCATACGGACTGGTGACGAGACCGGTGTCGGCGCCGGCGCGAATTGCCAACTGCACCATGTCGTAATCATCTCCCACGGCGGCGATTGTCAACATATCGTAGCGGCTGTTCTCCAGCGCATTAACGTTGGCGCCGGCCGCGATCAGGGCGCTCGCAGCCAGATGTTGGCGCTGAAACGTCGCCACGACTAACGGCGTGCGATTGTAGGCATCACGTCCATTGAGGGCGGCGCCTTGCTTGACCAGGCGTTCGATCGTCGCGACATCGCCGCGAGCGGCAGCGGCGTGTAGGCCTTCGTAGCCAGCAATTTCTTGCGCGCTTGGCCCGGTTTGGGCCATGGCCGCGTGCCCGAGGCTCAATCCCAACAGGATGATCCAACCAGAGCACTGCCTCGCCATCCCAGCCGTCATTATCATCCTGGCCTCCGTGCCGCATCGTCCCGGTTACGTCGGAGACAACTTCGCGGTACAAATCTTACTGCCCGTACCACGTTACCCCGTTAGGAGTGATTGATGGATGCAATTGCCCACCCCGTTGGCTTTGCCGATATCGAAGAGGCGGCCGAGCGTATCAAGAACCGCGTGCGCCGCACGCCATGCTTACGGACCCGGTTTATCCGCGAGCCCCTGCGCGAGGGGCCAACGATGCTCAAACTCGAATGCCTTCAGGTAACCGGCGCGTTCAAGGTGCGCGGCGCTAACAATGCCATTCTTCAACTCAACGACGAGGCCCGCACCCGCGGTGTTGTCACCGCATCGGGCGGCAATCACGGCATCGCCGTTGCCTACGCCGCCCACGCTTCAGACTGTGCGGCTACCATCTATCTGCCTAAGAACTCGCCGGCCGACAAAGCCGAACGCAGCCGCGGCTGGGGCGCCGAGGTTGTCATCGAGGGCGCCGGTTGGGACGAAGCGCAGGACGCCGCGCTTGAACGGGCCGATCGTGATGGTCTGAGCTACATCCATCCCTTCGCGGATCCCGCGGTGATCGCCGGCCAGGGCACGATAGGGCGCGAGATGCTGAAGCAATCGCCCGAGATCGACATCATCGTCGCGGGTATCGGCGGTGGTGGTTTGATCGCAGGAATCGCCCTCGCGGCCAAGGCGATGAAGCCGGAGATACGGGTGATCGGTGTCGAACCGGTCGGCGCACCGACTCTCAAAAACAGCATCGCGGCCGGTGGGGTGGTCGCCCTCGATACTGTCGATTCCGCGGCCAATACATTGGCACCGCGGCGCAGCGCTCAAATCAACCTCGACATTATCCGCGACCTCGTCGACGACATCGTGCTCGTCAGTGACGACGAAATGCGCCTCGCCTGCCAGTGGCTGTGGTTCGAGATGGGCCAGGCCGTCGAACTCGCAGGCGGGGCCGCCGTCGCGGCAATCCAAACTGGCCGTATCTCGGCGAGCGACGATCAAACCGTCGCCGCCGTGGTTTGCGGTAACGGTACCGCCGGGGTCACGTAGGTCGCGGCTGGAACGTTTCAGGATTAAGTCGACTCCCCCATTCTAAAACGATCTAGAAGGTACGCGCGCCGGTGTCGCAGCTATAACGGCCGTGCGTACGAACAAACAGATCGTCGACAGCAATCGTTCGCTCGGTAATGCCCTGATCGGCGAGATAAGCGACAAACGCATCCAGTGTGTGGCGATTGGGTTCGATCCCATAGGGCCACGCGTCGCCGGCGAAGACCTCATCGAGTTCATCGATATCGGCAGTCATCCACGGCAGCATATACTGCAGCGTTCCGAGATCACGCATTCGCGCATTGGCACGATCTTTCGACGCACAGAACGCATCGAACAGGCTGGTTGCGATAAACGGATTTTGTTCATACGCGTCGCGGCGCATGGCAATCAGATGCATGATCGGAAAGATCTTGGTTTTGAGGAAGTAGTCGCGCTCGACTTGGCGATAGTCGGGAAACAGCCGCACGACATTGTCGTTCGAGAAGTACGAAGCGGGTAGCACGGTGCCGATGATGGCATCGATCTCGCTGGCCTCCAGCAAGGTGCTTAACGACTGGCCCGAGGTATTTTTTTCGATATTGACGGGGCGGTGCATCGGCAAGTGAGAGGGATTGCCGTGCTGGCCCGGCTTGTTGATGCCGCCTTCGACCCAGCGAATGGTCGAAAGATCGACACCGTATTCGCTGTTCAAAATGCCGCGCATCCAGGTTGCTGCACTCATAATGTAGACCGGCACTCCTATGCGGCGGCCCTCCAGATCCTTGGGTTCGCGGATCCCGCTGGTTCGGTTGATCGTGATCATGCCGTGCCGGAACACCCGCGATGGAAAGACCGGGAGCCCCACCATGGCGTCATCGCCGGCGACGCGCCGCTGGATGAACTCCGAGCCCGACATTTCTGCGAGATCGAATTCCAAGTTCCCGGCCATGCGATCGAAGATTTCTCGGGCTCCGTAGGATCCGTCGAGATCGACGAAGCGCAGATCGATACCGTCCGGGACGACCGCGCCGCGATAGAGATCGAGCATGCGGTCGTAAAGGCCACAAGCCATGGTGAGCGACAGGGGTTTGGACATCGTTTCTCTCGATTACACTGCGACGCGCGGGCAGCTTGGAGCGGACAAAAATGGCAGACAACATTGACGGCCCAC
>CBDCYR010000015.1:0-579922 GCA_965224275.1 Alphaproteobacteria bacterium
ACTTTGCAGCATCGTCGAAGCGAATGTTTGGAGGTACCGCCCTCTACCATGGCGATGCCATGTTTGGTTTTGTCTACCACGACCGGATCTATTTCAAGGTCGATACTCGCAACCGCGATGAATACGTACAGGCGAGGATGGAGGTGCTGCTATACGCGCCGGATAAAACGGCGCAGCGAATCGGCTCACTGATGGAAGTTCCCGCTGACGTCCTGGAAGAACCCGACGCACTCGGCCAATGGGCGGCAAAGGCAGTCGATGCTGCCTTGGCTTCGAAACAACGTGGGCCGAAGGCCGGTTAGCTCACCCGCTCGAGTACCGTCGCAATACCCTGGCCAACGCCGATGCACATCGTAACAAGTGCGTAGCGTCCCCCCGTTCGACCGAGTTGGTAAGCAGCGGTCGTCGCCAACCGGGCGCCACTCGCGCCCAGTGGATGGCCAAGCGCAATTGCGCCGCCGTTGGGATTGACGTGATCGGCATCGTCGGGGACACCGAGCTGACGCAGCACCGCCAATCCTTGCGCCGCGAACGCTTCGTTGAGTTCGATGACGTCCATATCGCTGACTTTGAGACCGAGCTTTTCCATCAACTTTGAAGACGCCGGTGCCGGTCCAATTCCCATAATCCGCGGCGGCACACCCGCGGTAGCGGTGCCGGCGACGCGGGCGAGAGGGGTTAATCCGTACTTGTCGACTGCGGCGGATGAGGCGATCAGCATCGCACACGCGCCGTCATTGACCCCAGACGCATTGCCGGCTGTAACCGAGCCACCCTCGCGAAAGGCAGGTTTGAGCTTGGCCAAGGCCTCGGCGGTTGTCTCACGCCTGGGGTGCTCATCGGTTTCGACCGAGATGGGATCGCCCTTGCGACGCGGTATCGTTACCGGCACGATTTCGTGCGTGAGGTCGCCGCGATCTTGAGCAGCGGCGGTCCGATTTTGACTGCGTAAAGCGAAGGCATCCTGATCATCGCGCGCGATCTGAAATTCCTCGGCCACGTTCTCGGCCGTTTCACCCATTGCATCGACCCCGTGCATCTCCTTCATCTTCTTGTTGACGAAGCGCCAACCGATGGTGGTGTCGTAGATCTCGGCCTTGCGGGAGAAGGCGGTATCGGCTTTTGGCATCACAAAAGGCGCCCGGCTCATACTCTCGACGCCGCCTGCGATGGCGAGATCAATCTCGCCCGTACGGATTGCGCGGGCCGCGCACGTCAAGGCTTCGAGCCCCGAACCGCACAGGCGGTTCACCGTCGCCCCTGGCACAGCATCGGGCAATCCAGCAAGGAGTGATGCCATCCGCGCGACGTTGCGGTTGTCCTCACCGGCCTGGTTGGTATTGCCGTAATAGACCTCGTCGACATTCTCCCACGCCACATCAGGGTTGCGGGCCATGAGAGCCGTTATCGGAACGGCTGCGAGGTCATCGGTGCGGACCGGCGCGAGAGCGCCACCAAAACGGCCAAATGGCGTGCGAACGGCGTCGCAGATGAAGGCTTCGGTCATGTCAGCTCCCTTTGAATTCGGCCGGTCTCTTCTCGATAAAGGCCCTGACACCTTCTCCGAAATCGTCCGTCCTGGTTGCGATCACCTGGAGATCACGTTCAAGGTCGAGTTGGGCATCGAGCGTATTGTCGATGCTCGCGTCGAGCGCGCGCCGAATAAGCGACAACGCCTTGGTGGGTTGTGTCGCGAGACGTGCCGCCAGGCTACGCGCTTCGTTCATCACCTGATCGTCCTCGACACACTTCCAGATCAAGCCCCAATCGGCCGCGGTTTCGGCCGGTAATTTGTCACCGAGCATGGCCAGGGCCGCGGCCCGCGCCCGCCCTACCAGGCGCGGCAGAAAATAGCTTCCGCCACAGTCCGGTACCAGACCGATGCGAATGAACGCTTGCACGAAATCGGCAGATCGTGCGGCGATTACGAAGTCAGCACAGAGCGCCAGATTGGCTCCCGCGCCAGCAGCGACGCCGTTGACCGCGGCGATCACGGGCATCTCGATGCTGCGCAGGAATACGCACCATGCGGTTATAGTTTTTGTCCAGCGAATCGGCGAAATCGACTTGACCGCCGTCCGGATCTCGATCGCTAAGGTCCTGCCCGGCGCAAAAGCCGCGGCCTTCTCCGGTGATGATCAGGGCCCGGGCACCATCTTTGCCGCTCGCCGATTTTAGCGCAGAACGCAGTTCGCTATGCATCGTGGCGTTGAACGAGTTGAGAACATCGGGTCGGTTCAGCGTGATCGTTGCCACGTCATCGGTGATGTCATAACGGATTGTTTCAAATGCCATATCGGCCTCCATCAGCGGCCCTTGAACGCGGGTTTGCGTTTTTCGAGAAAGGCGTTCACGCCCTCCGCCTTATCTTCGGTACCGAGAATGATACCCGAACGCCCGCCGCTCGTAATCCAGACCTGCTTCCAGCGTAAGGTCATACGATTTCAAAACCGATTCCTTGGCCAGGCGGACCGAGATCGGCGGCTTGGCCGCGATCGTGCAGCCGAGCTTGAGTGCGCGTTCGATGGATACTTCGTGTGGCACCACCTCGGCCACGAGCCCCGCGGTCAGCGCTTCGGCGGCATCGATCATCTCACCCGACAGCACCATCTTCATCGCCAGCGACTTGCCGACCGTCCGCGTCAGGCGCTGCGTGCCGCCGGCGCCGGGCATGATTCCGACATTGACCTCCGGTTGGCCGAATTTGGCGGTGTCGCCGGCAATGATGATATCGGCATGCATGGCGAGCTCACAGCCGCCGCCGAGGGCATAGCCGTTGACCGCGGCGATCAGCGGTTTGGGAAAGCGGCGTACGCGGTCCCACACACGCTGCCTTTCGTTCTTAAGATCCGCGATCGCTTCGCGTTTGGCCATTTCATTAAGATCGGCGCCGGCTGCAAAGACGCTGTCGCCGCCGGTCAGCACCACCGCCCGAACCTCATCATCATCGGCGGCTGTTTCGAGGGCATTGGAGATCTCGGCCAAATGATTGCCCGACAGGGCATTTAACTGTTTCGGCCGGTTCATGGTGATGAGCCGCACGTGGTCGTGGGGATTGGTGACAACGATGTCGCTGTAGCTGGGATCAGCCATCCTGCAATCTCGGCATTGTAAGAGTGAATTCAGTCCGTGCGCTGAGCGCGCTCGAGCTCTTGCTGACGCAGCTTAAAGCGTTGCAGCTTTCCGGTTTCCGTACGCGGCAGCTCATCGACGAACTCGATCGCGCGCGGGTACTTATACGGCGCCATTTCGGCTTTGACGAAGTTTTGGAGTTCGGTTGCAAGCTCGTCGCTGCCGGCGTTATCCCGGGCGACGACAAATGCCTTGACGATGAAGCCACGCTCCTCATCGGGACTGGCAACCACGCCGCACTCTGCGACTTTGTCGTGTTCGAGCAACACCTCTTCGACTTCCGGGCCGGAAATATTGTAACCGGCGGAAATGATCATGTCGTCGGCGCGAGCTTGAAACCAAAAGTAACCGTCCTCGTCGCGTAGATAGGCATCACCCGGAAAATTCCAACCATTGCTCACATACCGAGCCTGATTGTCGGGGTCGTCGAGATAGCGACACCCGGTGGCGCCACGAACGGCCAATCGGCCGACGGTTCCATCGGGCACATCGTTGCCCGCGTCATCGACGACCTTGGCCTGGTATCCCAGAATGGCTTTTCCCGTGGCACCGGCGCGCGCATCATCGCCGGCCGCAGTGATAAAAATGTGCAGCATCTCGGTCGAGCCGAGCCCGTCGATAATGCGTAACCCCGTTGCTTTCTCCCATGCTTCGAAGGTGGGTTTGGGCAAGGTCTCGCCGGCCGACACGCACTTGTTGAGACTGGATATGTCGAAGCTGTCTAAAGCCTCGAGCAGGACGCGATACATGGTCGGCGCCGTGAACAACGTGGTGACCGCCTGTTTCTGAATGGTCTCCAGAACCAGCTCTGGCGTCGCCTTTTCAACCAGTACGGTCGATGCGCCTGCGTGCATGGGAAAAGTGACCAAAGCACCGAGGCCGAATGTAAATGCGATCGGTGGCGAACCAAGAAAAACATCGGTGGACGTGGGTCGCAGTACATAGCGCGAAAACGTGTCGCATATCGTCATGATGTCGCGGTGAAAGTGCATGCAGCCTTTGGGCGAGCCGGTTGTGCCGGAGGTAAACGCGATCAGTGCGACGTCCGTCGATCGAGGTTTCAACGTTGTTAAAGCCATCCGACATCTGGGACATGATCTCATTGAGAGATGCGCTCCCGGATCCATCGTAGTAAACGACCTTTTTGAGCTTTTCGGCGCTGAGTAGGGTCTTCTTCATGTCTTCGGCCAGGCGGGTATCGCACAACGCGTATTTGACGCGGGCCTTGTTGCAGACATACTCGAGTTCACGCGCGCGCAGCAGCGGCATCGTTGCAACCGCGATGGCGCCTGCCTTCAGAACACCAAACCAGCAAGCGACAAACATTGGATTGTTGGGGCCGCGCAAAAGAACCCGTTCGCCCGGCACGACGCCGAGCTCGTCGCTCAAAACATTGGCGATGCGATTGGCAGTTTCGAGCACTCGGGCATAGCTCCAGGTCTCGCCTTCGAAGCTGAAACAAGCGCGCTCGCCATGACCGGCATCGATCCAGGAATCCAATAGCTCCGCCGCGGCGTTCATGGTGGGTGGATAGGCCATCAGTTCGGGAAGGGCCGTCCAATCCATGTCGGGCCACTGCTCGCGCGGCGGCAAGTGGTCGCGTGCAAATGTATCAACATGAACCGATGGTTGAAGATCACGCATCGTTTGCTGGTCTCCTCATCACGGTTGTCCGGTCGTCAATCGTTGCATCAATAGCTCGCGGCCGGTTTTTGACCCACGTTTTCGCGATGCTCTTTAAGAACTTGGCCGGCAATGATCAGCTTCTGTATATCGTTCGCGCCTTCATAGATCCTGAGCGCACGCACCTCGCGATAAAGCCGTTCGATTGCCGTGCCCGCGACGACACCGCGCCCGCCATGAATCTGCAACGCTGAATCTGCCACCCGCTGCGCCGCTTCGGTGGCGTAGTATTTTGCCATCGATGCCTCGCGAGTGACGCGGTCGGCCTGGGTATCGCGTACCCACGCCGACCGGTAGATCAACAACGCAGCGGCATCGACGTCGATTGCCATCTGGGCGATTCGATCCTGCACCATCTGAAAGTCGGCCAGGGTTTGGTCGAAGGCCTCACGCCGATCGGCATAGGCAACGGCTTCGTCGAGCGCACGTCGTGCGAAGCCAAGCGCGGCCGCGCCAACCGTTGCGCGAAAAATATCAAGCGTTGCCATGCCAATTTTGAACCCGTCGCCCGGAGCGCCGAGAAGATGGGAGCGTGGAACCCGGCAATCTTCGAAGGCGAGGGAGCCGATCGCGTGCGGCGCCAGCAACTCCTGTCGTTCACTGACCGCCAGGCCGGGGTTATCGGCATCGACCACAAACGCGCTGAGCCCTTTGGCACCGGCGTCGGCGGTGCGGGCAAAGACGACATAATGGTCGGCGATACCGGCGTTGGAGATAAAGGTCTTGCGCCCGTTAAGAACGAACCCATTGCCATCTTCGGTGGCGCTGGTGCGCATCGCCGCGACGTCCGATCCGCCGTCTGGTTCGGTCATCGCGAACGCGGCGATCTGATTTCCCGTTCGCACCTTGGGCAGGTACGCGTCTTTCAGCGCCTCGCTGCCGGCCAGCGTAATCGATCCCGAGCCCAGTCCTTGCATCGCGAACGCGACATCTGCGATGCCGGAATAGCGCGCTAGGGTCTCGCGAATGAGACAGATGCTGCGGACATCGAGCTTTTCGCGAGCGCCGCCATAAGCGGCGGGTACCGAATAGCGCAACCACCCGGCATCGCCAAGTGCATGTGCAAAATCCCGGGTGAGTTGTTCGACATCGTCCTCACCGCTTTCGCGGGCACCAACCTCCGCCTCGGCCCAGGCCGCGATTTCGGTCGCCAGCTGGCGATGGTCGTCGTCGAAAAATGGCCAATCGCGAAAGCTGATATCAGCCATTAATTGCCTTCGAAGACAGGTTTTTCTTTGTTGATGAAGGCATGGTAGGCGCGATGGAAATCTTGGGTCTGCATACAGATAGCCTGCATTTCCGCCTCCGCCTCAATCGCATCATCGATGCCCATGTCCCATTCTTGATGCAGGGCATTCTTGGTCATGGCATGGGCAAATGTCGGGCCAGCGGCGAGGGTTCCGGCGAGCTTCTGGGCCTCGCTCACAAGCGCGTCCGGTTCGCACAGACGATTGAAGAAGCCCCACCGCTCCGCTTCCTCGCCGGCCATCGAGCGACCCGTATAAAGCAACTCCGATGCGCGACCGTGGCCGACGATCCGCGGCAGCATTGCACATGCTCCCATGTCGCATCCAGCCAGGCCGACGCGCACGAATAGGAAAGCGACTTTGGCGCGAGGGGTCCCATACCGCATGTCGGCAGCCATCGCGACACAAGCGCCCGCGCCGGCACAAATGCCGTCGATTGCAGCGATAATTGGTTGCGGGCAGGCCCTGATCGACTTGATTAGTTCACCGGTCATGCGTGTGAAGGCCATCAATTCGGGCATCGCCATTTTTATGAGCGGTCCGATAATTTCGTTGACGTCACCGCCCGAGCAAAAGTTGCCTTCGGCGCCGGTCACCACGACGGCGCTCACATCGTCAACGCGCGCCAGTTTGCGAAAGGTTTGACCGAGTTCGTCGTAGGACTCCAGCGTCAGTGGGTTCTTTTTCTCGGGCCGATCGAGCGTGACCGTTGCGACACGGTTATCGACTTCCCAGCGGAAGTGCTGGGGGGAGAAATCCGCTGCTTTAAGATCTTTCTTCATGCAGTCCGCTTTCGTGAGACGACAAATCGTGAGGGGAGAATTCAAGACGTAACGGCGGGACCGGTTACGACATCACCTCACCCCCAGCAATGGGAATCGCCTGACCGGTGATCGAGGCCGAGCCGGGTTGGCACAACCACCCCACCACGGCGGCGACCTCCTCTGGCTCGATCAACCGGCCCTGAGGATTGGTCGCGGTTAGGCTCTTCAAAGCCTCATCCTTCGAGCGGCCGGTTTTCTCGACGATATTGTCCAGCGCGGTCGTGACGATATTGGTGTCGGTGAAACCGGGGCAGACGGCATTAACCGTGACACCGGTTTTTGCGAGTTCGAGTGCGAGCGCGCGCATCAAGCCAATAACGCCATGCTTCGAAGCGCAATACGCGGCGCAATAGCGATAGGGAATCAAACCAGCCGTCGACGCCGTGATGACGATGCGACCCCACCCGGCATCCACCATTGAGGGGACGGCTCGGCTCAGGCATAGGAAGGCACCGTTGAGATTGATATCGATAATCCGCTGCCAGAAATCGGGATCGGTTTTGGCGAACGGTGCGGTACTGGCGACGCCGGCATTATTGATCAGAATCTCCGGCGCACCCATCGCGTCTTCAGCCTGTTTGAAGGCATCATCGATTGATGTGGCGCTGGTGACATCGGCGACCACGGAGAATGTGTTAACGCCTAGGGTATCGGTGAGCCGGCTCGCCTGATCCGCGGCCGCCTCGGCGTTAACGTCGAGGATCGTTACGTTAGCTCCGAGGCGCGCCACCTCGCTGGCGATCGCCGCACCAATGCCGGCGCCCCCACCTGTAACGAGCGCGTGGCGACCGGCAAGAGATTGCTCGGTCGGCCCGCTGTCTGGTGATTGTGTTGAAGTTGTCTCGCTCACCCGCCGAAATTAGTTGACGACCTCCGCCTGCGCAAGGGGCCGGTTGGCGGCTGCGTTAGGAAAAAGCTTTGAACGTAATCAGGGTGAAGGTGTCCCTAATCCCGTCGATGATCTGGACCTTCTCGGTAACAAACTGGCCCACATCCTGGGATTCGTCGAGGTAGCACTTCAGCAGCAAATCGTGCTGTCCGGAGACCGAGTAAACCTCCGATACCTGTTCGGTTTGCACCGCTTGATCGGCGACCTTGTAGGTTTCACCAAGCTCGCACTTCACCATTATGAAGATCGTCTGCATATCAGGAATCCCCGTCGCGGGGGCCGCTCTTGGTTGGTAGTGGTCGTTTCATGAAGTCAGGAACATGAGCGCCCATACCGATCGTCGTTTCTTCAGCCTCTGAGGCCATTTCATCAACACGCGGCGTCGTTCGGCTCTTCCGCTGTCTCGGCTTGCGATCTCTTTGTTTCGGCTTGTTCTCGTCTTTGGGCCTGTCGACAACCGCAGGTGAGGTACTTTTTGCGGCACTATTACCGTTCGGTCGTTGTCGCCGTGGATTGTCGCGGACACTGGCTCCGCCACCTCCTGCCGGTTGACGGCGGCGGCGTCCACGCGAACCGCGTTTGCGACCACTTTCGTCGAAGGAGAGGTTCGAGATTTCCGCCAGTTCAATGTGCGGGATCTCAAGGTTCATCATTTTCGAGATTGCCGCGACGTAGTCGCCGTCATCTGGTGTCGCCAGTGTGAACGCCCGCCCGGCGCGCCCCGCCCGCGCTGTTCGGCCGATGCGATGGACATAGTCTTCGGGATTGGTGGGTACATCGAAGTTGATCACGCAGGGCATCTCGGAGATGTCGAGGCCGCGCGCGGCGACATCGCTTGCCACGAGGAAGGCGACATCGCCGTTCTTAAATCGCTGAAGGGTGTCTAGCCGCACGGGTTGTGACAGGTCACCGTGTAGTGCCGCCGAACTGAACCCATGCTTGGTCATTGATTTGTGCAGGATGTCGACGTCCTTCTTGCGGTTGCAGAAGATCAGCGCGCTTTCGACATTGCGGTCGGAAAGAATCAGGCGTAACGCCTCGCGCTTGTCCTCGGCTTCGATGATCGCCAGGCCTTGTTCGACCGTGTCGACCGTCGACGCAGGTGGCGACACTGCTATCTCGCGCGGATTCATCATGAAACGACTGGCGAGATTACGGATCTCAGGCAGCAAGGTCGCCGAAAACAGCAAAGTTTGGCGCAAGGGTGGCAGCAACGCGATAATACGCTCGACATCAGGTATGAAGCCCATGTCGAGCATTCGATCGGCCTCGTCAATGACCAGGACTTTGATGTCTGAAAGAACCAGCCGTCCGCGCTCAAAATGATCCAGCAAGCGTCCTGGAGTCGCGATGAGCACGTCGGCTCCGCGGTCGATGACTTTGTCTTGATCTCCGAACGAGAGCCCGCCTATCAAGAGGGCTTTTGACAACTTTACGTGCGCACCGTAGATGTCGAAATTCTCGGCGACCTGCATCGCGAGTTCGCGGGTCGGCTCAAGAATGAGCGACCTGGGCATCCGCGCACGGGTGCGACCACCGGCCAGAATCTCGAGCATCGGCAGTACGAAGGATGCGGTTTTCCCCGTGCCCGTCTGGGCACTTGCCAGCAAGTCACGGCCTTGCAGGATCTGAGGAATTGCTTGTTCTTGGATCGGCGTCGGCTCGTTATAGCCGGCGTCCGTGACGCCCTTAAGTACGGCGGCGTCCAGGCCGAGATCAGAGAAAGTCATTAAGGCGGTGGACAACGATAGTTGTTAGTAAGCGGCGCTTGCTTGGGCCGCCCCTTACTAACACTGCGAATGGCTGTGTGGCTAGCGGGCTATAGGCATAGGCGAAATACGCCGGTGCAGCGACCTTCTCGGAACTTGTCTCGATTATTGGGTAGCAGTAATCCTGCCAGGGTTTGGTCGAGCACGGACTGCAGGTCTCGACCCCGCCCATCGATTTCGGAAAGTGGGCGCTCGCCGGTGCAAAACGCGGCATGCAAGCGCACTGTCTGAGAGTCCGACTCGAAACTCTATGTTTGATAACAGTACCTTGCGAGCCGCCTTGTGAGGAGTCGGATGTTGGCGACAAGAATCCATGCCTGTGCGGAGGCGATTGATTTCTCCCAATCCTTGGCCAGTCGACGGCATCGGTTGAGCCAGGCGAAGGTCCTCTCGACGACCCATCGTCTGGGCAGGAGCTCGAAGCCCTGGGCGGTGTCTGAGCGCTTGATGATCTCGAGCTTCCAGCGGCCGATGTCCTCAAGGGCGCCCTCGAGTTTCGGTCCCGCGTAGGCGGCGTCGGCGAAGAGGTGACGCAGCCGGGGGAAGCGATGACGGATCGATTTGAGGACCTCGGGCGCGCCGTCGCGGTCCTGGATATCGGCTGCGTGCACGATCAGGCCGACCAGCAGGCCGAGTGTATCGGTGACGATGTGACGCTTGCGGCCCTTGATCTTCTTGCCCGCGTCATAGCCCCGAACACCACCGCTTTCCGTGGTTTTCACGCTCTGGCTGTCGATCACCCCGGCGCTCGGGCCGGCCCTCGCGGCCTTCCAGCTCCCGGGCCGCCATGACCAGGTGATGGTTGATGCTCTCCAGCAGGCCGTTGGAGCGCCAGTCGTAGAAATAGCGCTGGACCGTGGAAGGCGGAGGGAAGTCGTTCGGCAACATCGCCCACTGGCAGCCCGTCGAGGCCATGTACATGACCGCATCCATGACATGGCGCAGGTCCGTCGTCCTCGGCCGGCCGATCTTCTTGCGCGGCGGCATGAGCGGCGCGATCAACGCCCACTCTCGATCCGTCAGGTCGCTTGCGTAGCGCCCGCCACGGCGCTCATAATTCGGGCGAGTGATTTCGGTCCACATGTTGTGCCTCCTCGTTTGCTTTGACACAACCGAGTAAGCCACAACCGACTGAAATCACTCAACTAGTTTCGGGTTGGCCTCTGAGAGGCTTCCGAGGTCTCGATGCCATCGAGATCTTCGCATGCTTCACCGAAAGATAGTGGGCTGGCGGGGTTAAAAATCAGTACCAGGCGGTAGCCGCGTCGCGAGGTGGCGGTTGATACCAAGGTGAAATCGGTGCGTTGGTGCCAAGGCGGCAAGCGCAGCATCGGCTGTAATTCGTTGCCGTCGCTTAACGACTTATCCGTGAACGGTGACCCGAGCAGGATCGTAGGCAGGCCGTTCTCGTGGCCGGCCCGCCACACCAGCGCTGGATCATAAACCGGCGAAAGCGTCGCAAATGCGTCGGTTTGCGCAACCGCCGTACAGGCTTGTACAAACCACAGCGTGGCCAGCATCGCGACGCCAAGAGCGCATGTTCTCGGCTTGCGGAGCTTACGACCGGCTAGATTTACTTGCCCTGGCGGGGCCGCAGACACTGGTCTCGCTAGCAACTTGGCCGATTGCACCCGTCATCATTCTCGAAATTACGCGGTGGCAGCAGTTGATCGATCGTGTCAGCCAACAGGCGCCTAAATTCCGGATCGTCGAGCCCACTGGCGTTGACTGTACCGTCAATTTCTGACAATGGCCGCTGACTCGCGCAAAACGCAGCGTGAACCCTAGTCAATCCGGTGCTCGGACCCGTCTCGATTTCGTCCAGGTCAAGGCACGCGTCGCCGAACGAGACCGGGCGGCGGGAGTTGAAGATTAGGACGATCCGATAGCCCTTACGCCGTTGATCCTTCGAATAGGCGACGAATTCGCCCGCCTGGTGCCACGCCGGCATCCGTAGGCTCGCGAGAATCGACTTATTCGCTTGTGCCGGCGCAACGCTGAACGGATTGCCGTGAATAACCGTCCGCAAGCCGTCTTTGGTCGCGTACCAAACCGAGGTTGGCGCATAAGCAGGCGATAGGGTCGGGAACGCATCGGTCACCGAGGAGCTAATGCCGGAACATGCGGTGATCGCAAATACGCAGGCAAAAGCCGCGAAACGAAGTGTGTATTTCATTGAACGAAGCCGCTCCACGGCAGTTTTTGCTTCAGACATTGAGCCTTCCTCCTAATGTGCAGCGCTTGTTTCCGGGTGTTGGAGTGCCGGATTTGTGTCGGATCCCGGGTGCCGGTTCCGCAATCTAAGAGCCTACCTGTTTTCTGGTTTCCCACGGTTAGCATCGACCCCACTGATGGCCAGCCCCGGATTGTCCGGTGGAGCGCCGTTCAGGCCAGGGAGATCGATGATGAAAACCACCGACACGACATACGTATCGCCTCTTCGAGGGCGGATGATGGAACAGATGGGCATAGCCGGTCTGGCCGATAGCACACAGGCCATGTATCTGCGCGAGATCGAGACCCTCAACAAACATTACAACAAGCCGCCGGACCGGCTTGACGCCGAGGAGGTCCGCAGCTGGCTGCTGGCGAGGATCGAGCGCGGTCTCGACCCGAACACGACCAATGTAAGCCTCGGTGCGCTCAGGTTCCTGTATCGCGACACACTGCGCCGTCCCGAGATGGTCGACGGGCTCCGTTACCGCAAGAGGCCCCGCAAACTGCCCCGGTCAATGGCGGAGAAGGAGGTCGAGCGCTTGATCCTCGCCATCTCCGACCTCCGTTATCGGGCCGCGACGGTTCTTGCCTATGGCGCCGGTCTCCGCATCTCGGAAACTGTTGAGGTGCAACTCATCGACATCAAGTCGGACAAACGGCTTCTGCACATCCGTTCCGGCAAGGGCGGCGCCGAGCGCATGGCGCCGCTTCCCGACGGGCTCGTCGAATACCTGCGGCGTTACTGCAAGAACCTCTTTCCACGACCGGTCACGTGGCTGTTCTACGGTGAGTCGCCGGAGGTGCCTCTCAAGATCGATACCCTGCGTGTTGCCTTTAAGAAGGCCTGCCGCAAGGCCGGCGTCGACGGCTGCCATACCTTCCATAGCTTGAGGCATTCGGCCGCCACCCACTGGCATGAGCGTGGCGGCAACATCGATGTCATCCAGGATGTCCTGGGTCACCGGAATGCCGACACGACGCGCGGCTACGCCCGCGCCACCGGCAAGATGTTCGAGACCCTCGACCATCCGCTCTCGGGCTTCGACCTGATCGACGCCTGAGGCGCCGTGAAGCGCAAAGACGCCGGCGTGGCTGATATTTTCCGCCGCGCCGGCGCAGATTACCGGCGGCGCCTGGCCGGCCAGCTTGACGCCGGACGCCTCAAGGTCATGGCCGCGATCGAGTCCTGCCGGACGTCCGTACTCGGTGGCCACATGTATCAATGCGACGGCTGCAGGCGCGAGCATCCGCTCTACAACTCGTGCCGCAACCGCCACTGCCCGTCCTGCCAGGGGCTTGCCGCAAGGCAATGGCTGGAGGCGCGCGCCGCCGATATCCTGCCGGTGCCGTACTTCCACGTTGTATTTTCGTTGCCCAAAGAAGTCAGCGGGATCGCCTTTTGCAACCGCAAGGTCGTGTTCAACATCCTGTTTCGCACCGCCGCCGAGACCCTGCGCACCATCGCCGAGGACGACCGTCACGGTGGACTGCGTATCGGCGGCACCGCGGTCCTCCACACTTGGGACCAGAAGCTCGGCTTCCATCCGCATCTGCATATCGTCGTGCCTAACGCCGGCTTCGATGTCGCAACCGGCCAATGGAAGACCGGAAGCGGCACCTTCCTGGCCCCGGTCAAGGTCCTCGCCAGCCTGTTCCGGCGCCGCTTCCTTGAGGAGCTCACCCGCGCCCATGCACGCGGGAAAATCGAATTTCATGGCGGCATCGCCCATCTCGCCAATCCCGGAGAGTTCCACGCCACCCTCGTGGCCGCCCGCGGCAAGAACTGGATCGTCTACGCCAAACGACCCTTTCGCGATGCCGAACAGGTCTTCCGCTATCTCTCCCGATACACGCACAGAATTGCCATCGGCGACAGCCGCATCATCGCCTGCGATGGACAGAACGTCTCCTTCCGTTGCCGCAAGCCGACCAGTCCGGGGCAAAGGAAACCCCGCTACGGCACGGCCACCATCACCGCCGACGAGTTCATCCGCCGGTTCCTGTTGCATGTCCTGCCAAACGGACTGCATCGCATCCGCCACTTCGGAATCCTTGCCAATGGAAGCCGTGCCAAGACCCTCGAAGTCGCGCGCGAGGCGCTGGGTGTAAACGGCCTCCAGGCGCATACAGCCGTAACCCATGACGGCGAGGAGGACGACCACCGCAATAGCGGCCTGGAGACCGGGATCGCGCCCGTTCCCTGCCCGCACTGTGGCGGCGAATTGCGGAAAATCCGGGAAATCTCCCGCCGGTACGATCCGTTCTCTTCACGAGACCCTCCCCCCGCTCAACCGGCGCAGGACGCGAAACCATGAAACATCGGATCCCATCCGGATCGGCAAACGTCGTCATCGCGTCGGCGAACCGGTCGGCGTGCGCTCAATTACGAACACAAGGCAATCGCCAACGAAAAGTGTCTCTACCGTCGGCAATCAGCTGTCGAAAAAATATAAATGCTGGTCGGAAGCCTCGTCTCACGCGTCCCAACGATAGTGACCACCCGCCCCGGCGCAGGCATCAACGCACTTTCCACATAGGCTGACACCTACACTCGCGGCCCACGGCCTCGTTCAAACAGCTTAGGCAGATTCTGCCGAATCTGCCTAAGCCTTAAGATTGTCTGGATAATTTGGGGCATGTGCTTCCTGCCAGAAACCATAGATAGTTCGCCTTACACGTACCTGAACAATCCTAGATAGTAATCTAACACGTGTATAACAATCATAGATAGAACCCTAAATCCCAGGTGGTCCGAACTGTTTGCCCACCCCGTGAGCGGGTAAGAGTTCATCCAGCGCACTACGCATTAGCTGCACAAAAGCCGGATCATCAGGACCGCGGCCGACGCCAATCAGGTCGAGTTCCGTTATCGCTCGGGTTCCGATGCAGAACGACGCATGGAGGGCGATCGCGTCCGACGCAGCCGCCACGTTGATATCCGAAAGGTCACCGCACGCGTCCTGGAAGCCGATCCAGATTGGGTTCGGGTTGAAAACCAAGACCAAGCGGTAGCCTCGCCGTGGTGCATCGGGTGCGAGTAGCTGGAACGGCGACGCTTCAAACCGGGTCGGCAGTTTGAGCGCGGCGAGAATTAATTTGTTGCTTTCGATCTGCGGTCGATCAAACGGATTGCCATAGATTACCGTTCGCATGCCGCCATCGCGCGTCGCGTGCCAAACCAGTGTTGGATAATAGTAGGGGGTAATCGTGGGCAGCGAACTCAGCCGCGCGCCGTCGGCGCAGCCGCTAAGCGCCAACGCGATGAACGCAATCCCTATGGCAGCCGCTCCCGCAACACGAGTGCGCATGGCGAACTCCGCTCAAACCGGGCACGGCCTGTTGGCGCGTGCCTAAACGTCGAGTTCTCTTACGAGATGGGCATTCTCGCGAATGAAAGCAAGCCTTCGCTCGGGCTTTCGGCCCATCAAGTCGTCAACCAAGCGGCTAGTGGACTTGTCCTCGCTTTTGGGAATCGTTACCTGCAGGAGGGTCCGCTTCGCTGGATCCATCGTCGTATCTTTGAGCTGAGCCGGCGGCATCTCGCCCAATCCCTTAAATCGGCTTATGTCGACTTTGCCACGACCATCGAACGCGTCTTTGATGAGCGCGTCTTTATCCGCGTCGTCGCGGGCGTATATCGTTTTACCGCCTTGGGTTAGGCGATAAAGCGGTGGTTGCGCCAGATAAAGGAAGCCAGCGTCAATCAATCCGGGTATTTCGCGGTAAAAAAAGGTCATAAGAAGCGCCGCAATATGGGCGCCATCGACATCTGCGTCGGTCATGATGATCACTTTACCGTAACGCAGGTCTTCGGCACGAAATCGATCGCCGAGGCCACAGCCAAGCGCTTTGACAAGGTCGCTTAGTTCCTGATTGCCCCGTAGCTTGGCCTGCGCCGCGGTGGCAACATTGAGGATTTTTCCGCGCAGCGGCAAAATCGCCTGGGTGCGGCGGTTGCGCGCCTGTTTGGCGGACCCGCCGGCTGAATCGCCTTCTACGATGAAGACCTCCGTGGCATCCCGTGACGCTTCCGAACAGTCAGCCAGTTTCCCGGGAAGGCGTGCTTTACGGGTTGCGGACTTACGCTCGACGTCGCGCTCTTGCCGGCGTCGCAGTCGCTCTTCGGTGCGCTCGATGACCGCGCCGAGAAGTGTGTTGGCGGCCTCAGGAGCACCGCTCAGCCAATGATCAAAATGATCCCGCATGGCGTTTTCGACGAGGCGCGTCGCTTCGCTATTGGTCAGTTTAGCCTTGGTCTGACCGAAGAACTGTGGATCGCGCATAAACACCGAAAGCAACACGATGGCCCCGCCAACCACGTCCTCGGTCGTGATTTGGGCCGCTTGGCGATTACCGACGAGTTCACCGTACCCCTTAAGCGCCTTGGTGAGGGCACCGCGTAGGCCGCTTTCGTGAGTACCGCCGTCCGGCGTCGTCACGGTGTTGCAATGCGACAGCAGGCGGCCATCGCCGCTGTCGGGCCACGCGATCGCCCATTCAACGCGTCCGCGCTCACGCGGGAAGTTCGCGGCCCCGATGAATGGGGCCGGCGTCACGCCGGCTCGGTCCGCCATCAACTCGCTCAAGTAATCGCCCAGGCCCTCGGGAAAATGGAGCGTTGCCGCCGCCGGTGTGTCATGGCCGTCGAGCATTTTCGGGTCACATTGCCAACGAATCTCGACGTCTCCGTAGAGGTACGCCTTCGATTTCGCCATTGCGAAGACCCGCTCGCTGCGCAAACTTTGCGAGCCGAAAACCTCGGGATCTGGCAGGAACGTGATTCTGGTGCCGCGTCGATTCTTAGCGCTGCCGGCCTTCTTCAACTTACCCGTTGGCCGGCCGCTTTCGTAACGCTGCGTCCAGCGGGCACCGTCACGCACGACCTCGACCTCGAGCCATGCAGACAAGGCATTGACGACCGAAACCCCAACGCCATGAAGCCCGCCTGCAGTTTGGTACGCTTTACCGCCGAATTTGCCGCCGGAATGCAGCGTCGTGAGGATAACTTCGAGCGCCGATTTGTTTTTTGCCTTGGGGTGAGGGTCGACCGGAATGCCGCGACCGTTGTCGCCGACGGTCAATGTTCCATCCGCGGCCAGTGTGACATCAATGCGGCTCGCGAAGCCGTTAACGGCCTCGTCCATCGCGTTATCGATGACTTCGGCGGCGAGTTGATGCAGGCCATACTCATCGGTCGAGCCGATATACATGCCGGGTCGTCGCCGCACCGGATCAAGCCCCTCGAGGACCTCGATATGTTTGGCTGTGTAGTCGCGGGCCATTTTGTTTGAGCTTACTCCCGACTTGCGGCCGGATTTAGGCCGCTTGGCGGTCTCGGCGAACTCGAACAGGTTTGTCATAAGCGATATGGGAGCCGAAATAGGTTACTGGAAGCAACGTTACAAAGCAGTCAGAACGGGGCACTATACGGTATGTGATAGCTTAGCAACAACAAGATGTAGGGGCGATGCGATGGCAACCAAAGCATCCAGGGTATCTCAGCCGAATTCTGCCGTAATCCGAACTGTGCCTCGCCCGGCCGATTCAAACGCCAGTGGCGACATTTTCGGGGGCTGGATTCTGTCTCAAATGGACATTGCCGGCGGCGTGGTGGCTGCTGAACGAGCCCAGGGCCGCGTCGTCACGGTCGCCATCGATGCCATGCGCTTCCACCAACCGGTTTACGTCGGTGATCTCGTAAGCGTATTCGCGCATGTCGCCAAAATTGGCCGCACCTCGATGGATATTCGCATCGATACGTACGTTCACCGGCGCCGAACCGCTGACGAGGAATTACTCGTTACCGAGGGTACATTTGTGTTTGTCGCCATCGACGAGGACGGCAAACCACGGCCGGTCGAAACGGATTAGGCAGACGCGGACGCGGCGTATGAGCGGGATCTGGGTCCCCCCGCAACGGATTCGCGCCGTTGTAATCGGTATTATCCGGCGCGATGCTGAAGTGCTCGCGATGGAGATTACCGACCGTTTGCAGGATCAAATCCTCGGCTACCGACCGCCTGGCGACGAGATCGCTTTTGGTGAAGCGAGCGAGATCGCGCTTGCCCGTGAATTGGAGGAGGAGTTGGGCGCAAACATCGAAGTCGGCAGGGTGCTAACCGTGGTTGAGAGTCGATACCAGGTGAATGGCGCTGCCGGTCATGAATTTGTGGTTGCGCGCGAGGCAAGGTTTCTCGACGTTTCATTCTACGAAACTAACGAATTTACGATTGTCGAACCGGCCGACGATGGTGGTGAGGAATTTGTTGACCGGGCGATTTGGGTGCCACTGGAAGGCACGCAGTCAGGTCCATTATGGCCGCTTGGTCTGTCTAACTATGTCATATAGAAAAATACGATATAACAACTCGTTACACCGCCTTTCTAATAGATTTTATTAGATCACTTAGACACTATAATACATCGCGAACTCGATCGGATGGGGGGTCATCTCGTAGGACTTGACCTCATCGGATTTGAGTTCGATGTAGCCGTCGATCAGGTCATCGGAGAACACGTCGCCTTTCTTGAGGAACTCGCGGTCCTCATCGAGGTTTGTTAGCGCCTGTGCGAGGCTGGTGCACACCGTTGGTACGTCCTGGAGTTCCTCGGGCGGCAGGTCATAGAGGTTCTTATCCATCGGATCTCCCGGATGAATCCGGTTTTCGATGCCATCGATGCCGGCCATCAACATCGCGGCAAATGTAAGGTAGGGGTTTGCCGCGGGGTCGGGGTAGCGTACTTCGACCCGCTTACCCTTGGGGCTTGACGTGAATGGAATGCGGCACGACGCCGAGCGATTACGGGAGGAGTAGGCCAGCAATACCGGTGCTTCAAACCCCGGCACCAGACGTTTGTAGCTGTTGGTGGTTGGGTTGGAGAAGGCATTGATGGCGCGGGCATGCTTGATAATGCCGCCGATGTAGTAGAGCGCCTGTTCCGACAGATCGGCGTAATTGTTACCGGCAAATATCGGTTTGTCGCCCTTCCAGACGGATTGATGGACGTGCATGCCCGAGCCGTTGTCGTCGACCACGGGCTTGGGCATGAATGTCGCGGTCTTGCCGTAGGAATGTGCGACGTTGTGGACCACGTATTTGTAGATCTGCACGTTATCGGCGGTTTTGAGCAGGGTCGAAAATTCGATACCCAATTCGTTCTGACTGGGGGCGACCTCATGGTGGTGCTTTTCGGTGAGAACGCCCATCTCTGCGATGACCGTGACCATCTCGGCCCGTAGATCGGCGTGAGAATCCAGTGGTGGCACCGGAAAGTAGCCGCCCTTGGCCGGCGGCCGGTGGCCGACATTGCCGCCTTCGTAGTTGCGTGAGGTGTTGTAGGGGCCTTCTTCCTCGTCGATCGAATAGAAGGTGTTGTTCATCGAAACGTCGTAGCGAACGTCGTCGAACACAAAAAACTCAGGCTCGGGGCCGAACAGAGCGCGATCGCCAATCCCGGTATGCGCGAGATAGGCCTCGGCGCGCCGCGCGCACGAGCGGGGATCACGCGAATAGGGCTCGCCAGTGGTCGGCTCGAGAACGTCGCAGAACAGGACCAGCGAGGTCTGCGCCGCGAACGGATCCATCGTTGCGGTGTCCGGGTCGGGCAGCAGGCACATGTCGGATTCGTTGATGTCCTTCCAGCCGGCAATTGACGAGCCGTCGAACATAACGCCGCTGGTGAACATGTCCTCGTCGACGACGCGAACATCCATCGCCAAGTGCTGCCACTTTCCGCGCGGATCGGTAAAGCGCAGATCAACAAACCTTACTTCCTTGTCCTTGATCGTCTTGAGTACTTCCTTGGCGTCGGCCATTTCTTGTTCCTTCCTCGTATTCGTTCGAGCTGGGCTCGGTCTGACTCAAAATGTAGCTAAACGGCCTCGCGGCCTTTTTCTCCGGTTCGGATACGGATCGCTTCTTCGATATCGGTGACGAATATCTTGCCGTCACCGATGCGCCCGGTGTGCGCCGCCTGTTGTATCGCTTCGATCGCGCGCTCAGCCAAACTGTCTTCGATGACGATCTCGATCTTCACTTTGGGGAGGAAATCGACCACATATTCGGCACCGCGATAGAGTTCGGTGTGCCCCTTTTGCCGGCCAAATCCCTTGGCTTCCGTGACGGTCATTCCCTGCAGCCCGATTTCATGAAGCGCTTCCTTCACCTCATCAAGCTTGAAAGGTTTTACGATGGCTTCGATCTTCTTCATGGTAATGACCTATCTCGTCGAAGGCGCTCGGGGGCGGGGTCGCGACCCTGCCTTCGGTTATGGTTAGCAATTGGTTAAGAGCACGATTCGTGCCAGTTAATGATAACAATATAACTCATTGAAATAGCAATATTATATTGGGCATCGAAGGCGTGCCTCGGCAATCGATATCGTCTAATTCTTGGGCATACGCCTAATTATTTGACAGCCTTTTTGAGGTGAGTGTGCGGTGTGGGTACCGGATCAGTTGCCAAGAGGATCAATTGCCAAGAACAGTGCGGATGCGATGCATCGCTTCGCGGATATTGTCGACGCTGTTGGCGTAGGAAAAGCGGACATATCCCTCGCCCTCGGTGCCAAAACTGGTGCCGGCGACCGTCGCGACACCTGCCTCCTCGAGGAATAGAGTTTCCAGTTCCTTAGCGGTTCGACCCGTCTCGCCAATATTTGCAAATGCGTAGAACGCCCCCGCTGGACGTATGCAGCTGATTCCTGGCAGGGCATTCAATTCGTCGTAGATGACGCCGCGACGTTCGTCGAATGCCGCGACCATGCGGTCAACGCCGTCTTGCGGCCCGGTCAATGCGGCAATTCCGGCGTGCTGGGTTGCTGCGTTAACACAGGAGTGGTCGTTAATCGCAAACCGTGTCGCCGCATCGATCAACGCTTCCGGCCAGACGCCATAACCCATCCTCCACCCAGTCATCGCATAGGTTTTCGACCAGCCATCGAGCACGATCAAACGATCGCGGATGTCTTCATAATCAAGCAGCGTGACATGCTCGCGGCCGTCATAGAGCATGCGGGAATAAATTTCGTCGCTGAGGATCGCTACCTGCGGGTGCGCCGCAAGCCCGTCCACCAGCCGGTCGAATTCCGACTTCGGCACGGCGCCGCCGGTCGGATTGGCCGGGCTGTTGACGATCATCAGCCGCGTCGACGGCGTAATCTCGGCCAGCACCTCGTCAGCGCTGAATGAAAAATCGTTATCCTCGTGCAGATCGATCGGCACCGGCGTGGCGCCGGAAAAACGAATGACCGATTCGTAGATTGGAAACCCGGGATCCGGATACATGATCTCGGTCCCCTCCTGGCCAAACATCATGATCGCAAAAAACATCGTCACCTTGCCGCCGGGCACCACGATGATGTGATCGGGATTGACCTCGGCGTTGCGGTAAGTCGCGATATCCGCCGCGACGGCTTCGCGCAGCGGCAGAATCCCGTTGGCTGGCGTGTAGCCATGGTGGCCGTCGGCCAGCGCCTTTTGCGCGGCTTCGACGATATGTGGCGGCGTTGGGAAATCGGGTTGGCCGATGCCCAGGCTAATGATATCGCGGCCGGCGCGTTTGAGCGCCTCTGCCCGAGCCAAAACCTCGAACGCGCTTTCGGTGCCCAGGCGTGACATGCGATCTGCGACTTGCATGGCCGGTTTTATGCACCTTTGCCGGGCGTCGGTAAACGTCGAAACGAAGCCTGGACGGCGGACCCCAAGGTTTGATGCTTGACGGCGCGCGATGCCTGGCGCTACCAAGGTCGCACGATCCAATTACTACCTTTGTGGCGGGCGTAGCTCAGTCGGTTAGAGCGCTAGATTGTGGATCTAGAGGTCGGGGGTTCAATTCCCCTCGCTCGCCCCAATGCCTGGTGCACCAGGAAAAACGGGAAGCTGCGTCTTTCGGGCCGATTCCTCGTCCGAAATTAGGGGAACGAGGCATGAACGAAATCCGCCGAAAAGCCTGGGGTTACCTCTCGGTTACTAGTTGGTGCTGAAAGAGGGGTTCGGGAGGACCGGAAAGGGACCCCGCCAGCCTATTGGAGGCCCGGTGCAGGCGAGGTCCCAATAATAAGAGGTCTAAGGTCAAGGGGGTTGTCCGAAGACCTCCCTACTCAACTACAAATGAAATGGTGGAGTCGATCGGTCGCGTCAAGCCGACGGAGAACGTCTGCTCTTGCCGCTTTTACGGCCAAGAACGGGTGCAAAGCCGACGAAATAGACGGCGGGTCGTTAAGGGCAAAAGTGACCCAAAGAGAAGTCGGCCGTACAGCAAGAAGCACGATAGTGTTTGATGACCACGCTGCGTGAGAAGCTCGTGAAGATCGGTGCCAAGGTGGTCCGCCATGGTCGCTTTGTCACGTTCCAACTGGCGGAGGTCGCTACCGTTTTCAGCTAGTGAGAGGTGTTATCCGGGAATCTCGGCTAGAATGGTTCGCGTGCCGCACGAGACGGACACTCTTTGATCCGCGGATCCCGACGCACGGAGCGACGTGCACGGGACGCGGGTCGATGGAGGCTACGAATGTGGCATTGGGCGTTGGCGTTTGCATGGCTTGCACTTGGCTCGGCGGGCTATGTGAGCGCCGATCAGGGGTCGGTCAAGCCAAGGCCTTTGACGAATTACGAGGCTGCATGCGTGGAACCAGCAACGAGCACCTCGCCGTGGAATATCAAGAATCTCTACGATTGCGAGAACCGATCCCTCTTCATTCCATACCAGCTCTGGACGGGAGCCGACTGGGACGGAGCCAAGGATGCGCCATGCATGCATACGGCCAACTCACTCTTCTATAGGCGCCTCTAAAAATGCCTTCCGGCGCTCTCAATCGGTTAGAATCGGGGCGACGTGACACGGGGATCAGGGGAACCAGCGATGGGCCAAATGGGCTTTTTTGACATCGCGAATCGGTATGCGGGGCTGGACGCCAAGAACGACCCGCTGGTGAAGATCGACGAGGTTGTTCCGTGGGAAGACTTCCGACCGCGTCTCGAGGCGGCATGGCGCAAGCCGGACGAGGACCGGAAGTCTCCGGCGGGACGCAAGCCGTGGGATGCGCTGGTGATGTTCAAGGCGATCGTTCTCTGCGCGCTTTACAACCTGTCGGACGATCAGGTGGAGTACCAGCTTCGCGACCGCCTCTCGTTCATGCGGTTTCTGGGGTTGGGGCTTGAGGACCGGGTTCCCGACGCCAAGACGGTGTGGCTCTACCGCGAACACTTGGCGCAGGCGGGGGTGATCGAGGCGTTGTTCGATGCCTTCGACGGCTCTCTGAAGAAGCGGGGCTACTTGGCGATGGGCGGCCAGATCATCGACGCCTCGATCGTTCCGGTCCCCCAACAGCGCAACAGCCGTGACGAGAACGCGCGGATCAAGGATGGCGAGACGCCGGAGGGCTGGGAGAAGCAGCCGGCCAAGCGTCGCCAGAAGGATACGGACGCGCGGTGGACCAAGAAGCACGGCAAGAGCCATTACGGCTACAAGAACCATGTGAATGTGGACCGCCGCCACAAGCTGGTGCGGCGTTATCAGGTGACCGACGCGGCGGTGCACGACAGCCAGGTCGTGGAGGACATCCTGGATGCGGACAACACTGCTTCGGACGTGTGGGCGGACAGCGCCTACCGGTCGGCGGAGATCGAGGCGAAGCTGGGTGAGAAGGGTCTGAAGAGCCGGATCCACCGCAAGGGGCATCGCAACAAGCCGCTGAACGAGCACGAGAAGCGGGGCAACGAGACCCGTTCGAAGGTGCGGGCTCGGGTGGAGCACGTCTTCGGGGCCCAGAGCAACGACATGGGCGGGACGCTGGTGCGCGGCATCGGGCTGGTGCGGGCCAAGGCACGGATCGGGCTGAAGAACCTCGCCTACAACATGCGCCGCCTGGTGCAGTTGGAGCGCCTCGCGGCGGCGGCGCCACCGTGACGGTATTCAGGGCAGGAGTCCGTGCAGGCTACGAGTTTCGGCATCAAATCAACCGCTCAGGAGCGACCGAACGCCAAAATCCCGAGGCCGGGTGACGTCCGCTGCCCCGGTTCGGGCTCATCTGGGCATTTTTCGAGGTGCCCCTATGTGAATGGCAACAGCGGCACGACCATCAAGGGGCCTAAGAGCCTGATCCGAAAGTTATTGAGTGATAACAGTGAGATGTGATTCTATCGGATTTGCTAAAGATTCGATGGAGGCCACGATGGTCTGGACTGTTATCACCCGTTGCGAACATACCCGCAGATATGCTCGTTATCCAAGCGATTTGACAGACAATGAGTGGGGCGTGGTTGTACCTTTTGTGCCTCCTGGGCGTGGCGGAGGTCGTCCCCGTACCACCGATATGCGGGAAGTGCTGAACGCCATACTCTATCTGGCGGAAGGCGGTATTGCGTGGCGAATGCTGCCGAAGGACTTTCCTCCTGTTTCAACGGTGCGCCGTTATTTCTACCAGTGGCGCGATGATGGAACCCTGTCATTGATGAACTTTGCATTGGTACAGGCGGCCCGAGAACTGGAGGGCAAAGAACCGTGTCCATCAGCCGGGATCATCGATAGCCAGAGTGTTAAAACCACCGAAAGTGGTGGTCCGCGTGGGTTTGATGCTGGCAAGAAGGTCAAGGGCCGCAAGCGCCACATTATCACTGACACCAATGGCTTTATGGTCGGTATTGTTGTTCACAGCGCGGCCATTCAGGATCGTGACGGAGCTGTTCCCACCCTGCAATCGATCCGCCGCTTCTACCCGTTTCTGCGCCATATCTTTGCTGATGGTGGTTATGCAGGGCCAAAACTCAAGCAGGCGCTGAAGGGCAAAGGTGGCTGGACTATCGAAGTCATCCGGCGGTGCGACGACACCAAAGGCTTCAAGCTTTTGCCGCGCCGATGGGTGGTGGAGCGCACCTTTGCATGGCTGGGAAGATGCCGGCGCCTGGCAAAGGATTGGGAGACATCAATCGAAAGCTCAACAGCATGGGCACTCATCGCACACATCCGAACCCTCACGCGGCGATTGGCAAGACACTGTTATGCCTGACAAACTTCTGAATCAGACACTAAGCGATGGCAGAGCCCGTCGAGCGGCGAGGCCCGCATCGTATGGGAAAGGGCCAAGACAAACGGATCAAAAACCCAACGGTTCGTGTGCCACGACAAGGGAATAGGCCGCGTGTTCGATAGCCGGGGCCCAAGGTACTACGCTGTCGGACGATGCAAGTTTCCCGCAGGCTATGGCTGGAAAATATCGGAGCGCCGTCACTGCCGAGACACCTCGATCGAGATCACATCTGTTGCGCTCGATGACGAGAACAATCTCCGCTCGCTCACGTTCAAATGGTGGTATCGATCAACTCTCGATCACATCTACCGATACAAACCCAACGCGGGCATGGTCAATGCTTGGCAGCAGTAGAGTGCATAGAGACCGGGTACCAAGGCGCGGCTCGCCGATGCCTTCGCACCGATAGCCCTCTTCTCATTTCAGCTGCAATCATCGGAGCAACGGGTGGCGCCGCTTCGCTCTACGGTAGACCAGCCTTACGCAGGCCCTCGCGCAGACGTTCCCTATCAGCCGGTTCTTTGAGCGGCCAACGATCTAAATTGGCCAAAGTGAACGGGCGTCGCGCCACCTTTGCCCGCAATTTGCTGAACGTCTCGAGGGCGGACCTGGCCTCCTCATCGCGCCCCAGCTGTCCGTAGGCCGCAGCCAGAAGGAGAAAACCCCATTCGTCACCCGGTGTACCCTTGGTGGCTCTCAGCATCGTTGCCGCGGCATCATCGTATCGCTCCAGGTGATACTGGGCTTCACCCAGCCGAAAGAGATAATCACCTTGGGGATCGAGCCGCATGGCCTTTCTTAGAGTCCGACTCGAAACTCTATGTTTGATAACAGTACCTTGCGAGCCGCCTTGTGAGGAGTCGGATGTTGGCGACAAGAATCCATGCCTGTGCGGAGGCGATTGATTTCTCCCAATCCTTGGCCAGTCGACGGCATCGGTTGAGCCAGGCGAAGGTCCTCTCGACGACCCATCGTCTGGGCAGGAGCTCGAAGCCCTGGGCGGTGTCTGAGCGCTTGATGATCTCGAGCTTCCAGCGGCCGATGACCTCAAGGGCGCCCTCGAGTTTCGGTCCCGCGTAGGCGGCGTCGGCGAAGAGGTGACGCAGCCGGGGGAAGCGATGACGGATCGATTTGAGGACCTCGGGCGCGCCGTCGCGGTCCTGGATATCGGCTGCGTGCACGATCAGGCCGACCAGCAGGCCGAGTGTATCGGTGACGATGTGACGCTTGCGGCCCTTGATCTTCTTGCCCGCGTCATAGCCCCGAACACCACCGCTTTCCGTGGTTTTCACGCTCTGGCTGTCGATCACCCCGGCGCTCGGGCCGGCCTCGCGTCCTTCCAGCTCCCGGGCCGCCATGACCAGGTGATGGTTGATGCTCTCCAGCAGGCCGTTGGAGCGCCAGTCGTAGAAATAGCGCTGGACCGTGGAAGGCGGAGGGAAGTCGTTCGGCAACATCGCCCACTGGCAGCCCGTCGAGGTGTTGTTCGGCGTGGAATATTGACCCCCTATTGGGGGTTATCGGCGTCCAAAATTGACCCCCCTGGTTTTGTGCTCTTGAACACACCTCGTTGTTTGGACAGACGAGGTGGGGGAGATGCTGGTTGTGGAGACGATTGCGCGGATCCGTCGGGATCATCTGGTGAGGGGCGTTCCGATCAAGAAGATCGCCCGGGATTTGAGGGTTTCGAAGAACACGGTGCGCAAGGTGGTGCGGGGCGATGAGACCTCGTACAGCTACGAGCGCAAGATCCAGCCGATGCCGAAGCTTGGACCGTGGGTGGATGAGCTCGAGCGCCAGCTGGAGGCCAACGAGAAGAAGCCGCGCCGGGATCGGCTGTCTCTGCTGCGGATTCATGAAGATCTTGCGGCTCTGGGCTATGGCGGCGGCTACGACGCGGTGCGCCGCTACGCCAGGACCTGGCGTCGGCGGTGGCGGCTGTTGTCGCCGTCGCAGGGTTTTGTGCCGCTGAGCTTCGATCCCGGCGAGGCCTACCAGTTCGACTGGAGCCACGAGTACGCGCGCCTGTCGGGTGTGACGACCAAGGTGAAGGCGGCGCACATGCGGCTCTGCTACAGCCGCATGCAGCTGGTTCAGATCTTCCCGCGCGAGAGCCAGGAGATGGTGTTCGAGGCGCACGAACGGGCCTTCCACTTCTTCGGCGGGGTCTGCCGGCGGGGCATCTACGACAACATGAAGACGGCGGTGAGCATGGTCTTCGTCGGCAAGGAGCGCGCCTACAACCGGCGCTTTCTGGAGCTGTGCTCCCACCATCTGGTGGAGCCGGTGGCGTGCACTCCGGGTGCGGGCTGGGAGAAGGGGCAGGTCGAGAGGCAGGTGGGTGACGTCCGCGGCCGCCTGTTCGTGCCCATCCCGCGGGGCCGCTCCTACGCCGAGATCAACGCGTGGCTGATGGATCGGTGTATCGAGGACGCCAAGAAGCGGCCGCATCCGACGATCGAGGGCAAGACGGTGTGGCAGGTGTTCGAGGAGGAGCGGCCCTTCCTGATGGCCTATCGCGGCCCCTTCGACGGCTTCCACGCCACCGAGGTGGCGGTGTCCAAGACCTGTCTGGTGCGCTTCGACAACAACCACTACAGCGTCGCCGCCCGTGCCGTCGGGCGGACGGTCGACGTGCGGGCCTATGCCGATCGGATCGTCATCCGCCAGGACGGCGAGACCGTCGCCGAGCATCCCCGGAGCTTCGGGCGCGGCGAGATCGCCTACGATCCGTGGCACTACGTGCCGATCCTGACGCGGAAGCCTGGTGCGCTGAGGAACGGCGCGCCCTTCAAGGGCTGGCAACTGCCCGGCGCGCTCGGCCGCATACGGGCCCGGCTGACGGGTTGCGACGACGGTGACAGGCAGTTCGTGAGGATCCTCGCGGCGGTTCAGGAGGACGGGCTGGAGGCGGTCGAGGCGGCCTGTGCCGAGGCGCTCGACTTCGGCGCCTGCAGCGCCGACGTCGTGCTCAACATCCTCGCCCGGCAGTGCCAGCCGGCACCGCCGGCGACCATCCCGACGCCCGAGGGCCTGCAGCTTCGCCACCGGCCGGTGGCCGACTGTCAGCGCTACGATCGCCTGAGGGAGGCCGGTCATGGAGCGTCATGAGGTGCTGGCGATGATGACGGCGTTGAAGCTCGCGGGCATGCGCGCCGCCTACGACGACATCCTCGCCGACGGGCTCAAGCGTCGTCATCCGGTGCAGCAGATCATCGGTACGCTGCTGCAGACCGAGGTCGCCGACAAGCAGGCGCGCTCCATCAAGTACCAGATGGCGTCCGCCAGGCTGCCGACGGCCAAGGAGCTGGCCGACTTCGACTTCGCCGCCTCACCGGTCAACGAGCCCCTGATCCAGGAACTCGCCACAGGTGGCTTCCTGGAGGGCAAGCGCAACATCGTGCTGGTCGGCGGCACCGGCACCGGCAAGACCCATCTCGCCGTCGCCATCGCCCGCGCCTGCATCCGCAAGGCCGCACGCGGCCGCTTCTACAACGTCGTCGACCTGGTCAACCATCTCGAGGCCGAACTCCGTGCCGGACGCCAGGGCCGCACCGCAGACCAGCTCATCCGACGCGACTTCGTCATCCTCGACGAACTCGGCTACCTGCCCTTCGCCCAGGCCGGCGGCCAGCTGCTGTTCCATCTGATGAGCCGGCTCTACGAGCGCACCTCGATCATCGTCACCACCAACCTCGCTTTCGGCGAATGGCCCTCCGTCTTCGGCGACCCCAAGATGACCACCGCGCTGCTCGACCGCCTGACCCACCATTGCGAGATCATCGAGACCGGCAACGAGAGCTGGCGCTTCAAGAACCGCTGCTGACCCGGCAGGCCGTGCCTGCGGCCCGCTTGCCCCGCTGGGTCAACCCGTACCTCCCACGCGGCTTCGCTCCGCGCACCGCAAGGCGCTACACGAAGCCGCTCGGGTCCCCCCTATTGACTACCGGGACAACCTCCGCCGTGCCGCTCAGGGGGGTCAATATTGCACGCCGATTGGGGGTCAATTTTGGACGCCGATTGACATCGAGGCCATGTACATGACCGCATCCATGACATGGCGCAGGTCCGTCGTCCTCGGCCGGCCGATCTTCTTGCGCGGCGGCATGAGCGGCGCGATCAACGCCCACTCTCGATCCGTCAGGTCGCTTGCGTAGCGCCCGCCACGGCGCTCATAATTCGGGCGAGTGATTTCGGTCCACATGTTGTGCCTCCTCGTTTGCTTTGACACAACCGAGTAAGCCACAACCGACTGAAATCACTCAACTAGTTTCGGGTTGGCCTCTTAGAGTCCGACTCGAAACTCTATGTTTGATAACAGTACCTTGCGAGCCGCCTTGTGAGGAGTCGGATGTTGGCGACAAGAATCCATGCCTGTGCGGAGGCGATTGATTTCTCCCAATCCTTGGCCAGTCGACGGCATCGGTTGAGCCAGGCGAAGGTCCTCTCGACGACCCATCGTCTGGGCAGGAGCTCGAAGCCCTGGGCGGTGTCTGAGCGCTTGATGATCTCGAGCTTCCAGCGGCCGATGTCCTCAAGGGCGCCCTCGAGTTTCGGTCCCGCGTAGGCGGCGTCGGCGAAGAGGTGACGCAGCCGGGGGAAGCGATGACGGATCGATTTGAGGACCTCGGGCGCGCCGTCGCGGTCCTGGATATCGGCTGCGTGCACGATCAGGCCGACCAGCAGGCCGAGTGTATCGGTGACGATGTGACGCTTGCGGCCCTTGATCTTCTTGCCCGCGTCATAGCCCCGAACACCACCGCTTTCCGTGGTTTTCACGCTCTGGCTGTCGATCACCCCGGCGCTCGGGCCGGCCTCGCGTCCTTCCAGCTCCCGGGCCGCCATGACCAGGTGATGGTTGATGCTCTCCAGCAGGCCGTTGGAGCGCCAGTCGTAGAAATAGCGCTGGACCGTGGAAGGCGGAGGGAAGTCGTTCGGCAACATCGCCCACTGGCAGCCCGTCGAGGCCATGTACATGACCGCATCCATGACATGGCGCAGGTCCGTCGTCCTCGGCCGGCCGATCTTCTTGCGCGGCGGCATGAGCGGCGCGATCAACGCCCACTCTCGATCCGTCAGGTCGCTTGCGTAGCGCCCGCCACGGCGCTCATAATTCGGGCGAGTGATTTCGGTCCACATGTTGTGCCTCCTCGTTTGCTTTGACACAACCGAGTAAGCCACAACCGACTGAAATCACTCAACTAGTTTCGGGTTGGCCTCTTAGAGTCCGACTCGAAACTCTATGTTTGATAACAGTACCTTGCGAGCCGCCTTGTGAGGAGTCGGATGTTGGCGACAAGAATCCATGCCTGTGCGGAGGCGATTGATTTCTCCCAATCCTTGGCCAGTCGACGGCATCGGTTGAGCCAGGCGAAGGTCCTCTCGACGACCCATCGTCTGGGCAGGAGCTCGAAGCCCTGGGCGGTGTCTGAGCGCTTGATGATCTCGAGCTTCCAGCGGCCGATGTCCTCAAGGGCGCCCTCGAGTTTCGGTCCCGCGTAGGCGGCGTCGGCGAAGAGGTGACGCAGCCGGGGGAAGCGATGACGGATCGATTTGAGGACCTCGGGCGCGCCGTCGCGGTCCTGGATATCGGCTGCGTGCACGATCAGGCCGACCAGCAGGCCGAGTGTATCGGTGACGATGTGACGCTTGCGGCCCTTGATCTTCTTGCCCGCGTCATAGCCCCGAACACCACCGCTTTCCGTGGTTTTCACGCTCTGGCTGTCGATCACCCCGGCGCTCGGGCCGGCCTCGCGTCCTTCCAGCTCCCGGGCCGCCATGACCAGGTGATGGTTGATGCTCTCCAGCAGGCCGTTGGAGCGCCAGTCGTAGAAATAGCGCTGGACCGTGGAAGGCGGAGGGAAGTCGTTCGGCAACATCGCCCACTGGCAGCCCGTCGAGGCCATGTACATGACCGCATCCATGACATGGCGCAGGTCCGTCGTCCTCGGCCGGCCGATCTTCTTGCGCGGCGGCATGAGCGGCGCGATCAACGCCCACTCTCGATCCGTCAGGTCGCTTGCGTAGCGCCCGCCACGGCGCTCATAATTCGGGCGAGTGATTTCGGTCCACATGTTGTGCCTCCTCGTTTGCTTTGACACAACCGAGTAAGCCACAACCGACTGAAATCACTCAACTAGTTTCGGGTTGGCCTCTAAGAGTCCGACTCGAAACTCTATGTTTGATAACAGTACCTTGCGAGCCGCCTTGTGAGGAGTCGGATGTTGGCGACAAGAATCCATGCCTGTGCGGAGGCGATTGATTTCTCCCAATCCTTGGCCAGTCGACGGCATCGGTTGAGCCAGGCGAAGGTCCTCTCGACGACCCATCGTCTGGGCAGGAGCTCGAAGCCCTGGGCGGTGTCTGAGCGCTTGATGATCTCGAGCTTCCAGCGGCCGATGTCCTCAAGGGCGCCCTCGAGTTTCGGTCCCGCGTAGGCGGCGTCGGCGAAGAGGTGACGCAGCCGGGGGAAGCGATGACGGATCGATTTGAGGACCTCGGGCGCGCCGTCGCGGTCCTGGATATCGGCTGCGTGCACGATCAGGCCGACCAGCAGGCCGAGTGTATCGGTGACGATGTGACGCTTGCGGCCCTTGATCTTCTTGCCCGCGTCATAGCCCCGAACACCACCGCTTTCCGTGGTTTTCACGCTCTGGCTGTCGATCACCCCGGCGCTCGGGCCGGCCTCGCGTCCTTCCAGCTCCCGGGCCGCCATGACCAGGTGATGGTTGATGCTCTCCAGCAGGCCGTTGGAGCGCCAGTCGTAGAAATAGCGCTGGACCGTGGAAGGCGGAGGGAAGTCGTTCGGCAACATCGCCCACTGGCAGCCCGTCGAGGCCATGTACATGACCGCATCCATGACATGGCGCAGGTCCGTCGTCCTCGGCCGGCCGATCTTCTTGCGCGGCGGCATGAGCGGCGCGATCAACGCCCACTCTCGATCCGTCAGGTCGCTTGCGTAGCGCCCGCCACGGCGCTCATAATTCGGGCGAGTGATTTCGGTCCACATGTTGTGCCTCCTCGTTTGCTTTGACACAACCGAGTAAGCCACAACCGACTGAAATCACTCAACTAGTTTCGGGTTGGCCTCTTAGGAATTCGAGGCCTTCGGCGGGTCTGCCGGCACGGACCAAAACTCTGCTCATTGCCTCGTAGCCGTCTGGGTCATTGGCGTCCAAAGCGATGGCACGCTCGGCTTCGGCGATGGCCTGGTCCCAGCGTTCGCCAGAGGTGTGCATCCTTGCAGCGACCCGGTGGGCACGAGGCGTCGGATTCTTCAGAGCCTCTTCCAAATTTCGCCACGCCTTTTTGCCGGCCTCGGGACCTGACATCTCGAGGCTGTCCACCCATCCATAGCTCCGGCTTCTCCAGTAAACGGTCGCGAGCACGGCATGAGCGCGGCCATAGTCCGGATCGAGCCGGATGGCCTCCTCGAAGTACGGGACCGATTTCGCGAAGTCCTCCGGCGTGAATAGCGAATAGTGCGCCAGACCTCGCAGGAACGCATCATAGGCCTCGGGGCTGTCGGTCTCCTTGCGGGCCTGCCGCTCCCGCTCGGCCGCCGTCAAGTTGACCGCAAGCGCGGTCACGATGTTGCGCGTGACCTTGTCCTGCAACGCGAAGACATCAGTCAGGGAACTGTCGTAACGTTCCGCCCAGATGTGTCCGCCAGTCATGGCGTCGATGAGCTGGGCGTTGATGCGCACCTGGTCGCCAGCGCGCCGCACGCTGCCTTCGAGGACGTAGCGCACGCCAAGCTCCTCCGCGACTTGGCGGATCGTGACCGACTTGCCCTTGTAGGTGAAGGTCGACTGGCGGGCGATGACGAAGAGGCTGGAAATCTTGGACAGGTCGGTGATCAGGTCTTCCGTCATACCATCGGCGAAGTACTCCTGCTCGGGGTCGTCGCTCATGTTGGTGAACGGCAGGACGTCAATCGAGGGCTTGTCCGGTAAAGGGAGGACCATACGCTCCACAGAGGCGGGTTCCACGTCCGGCGCCCAGGGCTGCAGCCAGGTGACGAGGACAAGCGCCGCAGCCAACGCGGTCGTCCCGGCGGCGAGCGATAGCCAGAACCATGGCTTGGTTTTTCTGCTGCCTGCACCAACGACCTTGCCGGCAGCGTCAGGCTCCATAAGAACGCGGTAGACGCGCATAGGCTCGGAGATGTTCTTGACCTGCTGCTCACCTTGGAACTCGTAGCCAAGCTCCAGCTTGTTCCGGACACTGTCGAAGACCGTGCCTGAGATGCAAACGCCGCCTGGCACCGCTAAACGCTCCAATCGTGAGGCGACGTTGACGCCATCGCCATAGATGTCGTCGCCATCGATGATGACATCGCCCAGGTTGATGCCGATGCGAAACTCCATCCGCCGTTCCGCAGGAACTTCGGCATTGCGTTCGGCCATGCCGCGCTGAAGGGCGGCCGCACACGCCACCGCGTCGACGACGCTGGCGAACTCGACCAGCACGCCATCGCCCATGAGCTTGACGATGCGGCCGTGCTGCTCGGCAATCGTGATATCGATAAGCTCTTGGCGGTGCGCCTGGAGCGCGGCGAGCGTGCCTGCCTCATCCTCTTCCATGAGGCGGCTGTAGCCAACCATATCGGCGGCCAAGATGGCGGCTAGGCGGCGCTCCATGTTCAGCCTCCTTAGGTGAGGAGACTAGCGAAAAGGGGTGGCGAGATCCACGTGGCGTGGGCGATCCCGAAGGTCGCCTCGTGGCTAATTCGCGACCATCGTGAGCCGTCGAAAAACTTCCGAACCTGATGCCGTGGACGGCTCTCCATCCCGGGTGCAGCGTAGTGCTGCAACCAGTGAAGGAGGAGAGCTATGGAACGGATCGAGATGGTTGGGTTGGATATCGCTAAGTCGGTGTTTCAAGTCCACGGTGTTGACGCTGAAGGCGAGGTTGTCCTGCGCCGGCGTCTGAGACGGTTACAGGTACTACGATTCTTCGAGAAGTTGGAACCGTGTCGCATCGGTATCGAAGCTTGTGCGACCGCTCACCACTGGGCGCGCGAGCTCGGTGCGATCGGGCACGACGTGAAGCTGATCCCGCCGAGCTATGTCAAACCCTACGTCAAGCGTCAGAAGAACGATGCTGCGGATGCGGAGGCGATCTGCGAGGCGGTGGGTCGGCCGAGCATGCGCTTTGTTCCAGTAAAGACAGTCGGGCAACAGAGCATCCTGGTGTTGCATCGCACCCGTGCGCTGCTGATGCGCCAACGGATCCAGCTTTCGAATGCGATCCGGGGTCATATGGCGGAGTTCGGCATCGTCGCACCGATCGGGCGTAATGGTTTGCACAACTTGATCGAGATATTCAATGACGAGGCTGACGAACGGGTTCCGCACACGGCTCGCACTTGCCTTCAGATGCTGGCAACGCAACTACACATGGTCAATGTACAGGCGTTAGAGACCGAGCGCCGGATCAGGTCGGATGCACGAGCAACCGAGCTCGGCCGCCGATTGATGGAGGTTCCGGGTGTTGGTCCGATTCTCACCAGTGCCCTCATCGCAACGGTTCCGGATCCTCATGCCTTTCGATCCGGAAGGAACCTGGCCGCTTGGATCGGTCTTGTGCCGAGACAGAACTCAAGCGGTGGCAAAGATCGACTTGGTGGGATCACCAAGCGGGGTGATCGATATCTGCGTCAGATGCTGGTGATCGGGGCGCTGGCGGTGATTCGTTACGCCCAGCGTCATGGAACGCACCGACCCTGGTTGGTCCAATTGATGGCGCGGCGCCCGGCCAAGCTTGCTGCTGTGGCACTCGCCAACAAAACGGCTCGCGTGGTCTGGGCGATCATGACCAGTGGGGAGCGTTATAGAGAGCCGGTGTTGCAAGCAGCGTAGGCTCTGGCGCCGAAGCGATGTTGAGATTGGGAAGGGCAGACAGGATGTAATGCGATCAACGGTCGACACCGGGAAACGGGAAAACCCAATTACCTCCAAGCGTGTTTGAACGCGGGAATCTGATCGGGACCCGTTTCCAACGGAAGGCATTATGGCCAGCGGCCCATGTACGCCGCATCGATAGGCCGGACACATGGCCGCACCGACCAGTCTCGCAGCACATCAAATAACCCTTGCCAACGGGGAGCCGTCCACACATGGAGGTAAATCGGACGTCCGTGAGCAAATGTGCGCTACGGACCTAAGATCAGACATTTTCTGGCGTAGGCTGCCGGCCGTGTAACTGCCGCGGTTTGCCGAAAAGATGGACAGAGGCCGATCTTGTCTCGACCGGTGCAGTTCTGAGTTTGGTCGATCGAGCTAGCAGATGCGTCTAGCGGCCCGGCAGCCCGAGCTAGTTGAGTTCGCCGCGCTCGTAGTGGAGGTAGATGCAGTCGTTGTAGAACCAGGTACGACGGGTGCTCTCCGCCACGTAGTTCACGGCGATGTCTTGCAGTTCCGGCGTCTTGAGATGACGCTCCAGCGCGTCCATGGCACTGCCGCTGTGCTCTATGTCCACTTCCGCGTGTACCCAGAAGTGCTCGATGTCGTGCTCGTTGAACCCGTACTTTTCCCTCAGCGCGTTGAGCACGCTCCCCATTGTACCGGCGAATTGGAACTCGCTGCCGACGTGCATGGCCGAGAAGCAGGCGTACCAAGGCTCCTCCTTCGCCAGGGTGAGTAGCCAGTTTGTCCAACCTTCGGTCGAGGGCAGGGCCCGGCGCTTCATGATCTCCTCGCGGTTGTCACCGCATGCCTCGAGAAAGCGAAGAAACAGCTCGGGATGGGGATTCTCCTCCGCCATCTCTTCTTTCCAATTCTCCATCTCGAGCAACACGACATCGTCGGGGGCCTTGGACGCGATCAGCAAGAACGCGGGATAGATATGGCTTACATAGTGCCATACCTCGAACATGTAACCGGCCATGCACTTGGCGCTGAGGTCACCGCTGCTCCATGCCTTGAAAAGCGGATGGTTCATCGTGTGGCGCGGCCCGACCGCATCCTCTAAGCGCTGACGAAACTCCGATTTTGCAGCCATGTTGTCCCCCACTTGACGATCCGTTTTGATTCCGTCGTGGTTTCTCACTTGGGGCGTGCCCCGGCCCACCATAACGCACCGGGAAGTGTAACTCGGGACGCCGCTGCCCCCGGGGTTCGTGCACACCCGAGGTTTACGTGGAAACCATCCTACCCGAAGCGCCCCGGACATCGATGTCTACTTTTGCGACCCCCGCAGTCCGTGGCAACGCGGTTCCAACGAGAACACCAACGGTCTACTCAGACAGTACTTCCCGAAGGGAACCGAGGTTGTGTCTCGAAAGTGGTGGAAATTGGTTTTGGCGCCTCTCCGAGCGGGTTGAGTTTTGCGGCGGTCAGGCCGCGCGGTCAAGGGTTTCGTCGGCGATTAGCTGATCGAGGGTTTCCCATCCATCGACTTTGCGCATCTGGATTTGGCCGCAAGCGAGGAGCGCCCAGAGGAGCATCGGCACTGTTTCGGGACACGGCAGCACGGTCTGTGTTTTGATCCGGCGCTTGAACTCCTCGTTGAGACGCTCAATGGCGTTGGTCGTTCGGGCTGATTTCCATTGGCTCTTGGACAGGCGCGTGAAGGTAAAGAGCTTGTCGCCCGCTTCTGCGAGGCTGTCCGCGACGGCCCTGCATTTCAGCCGCCACTTGCGGACAAACGCCTTGCGGCGGGTTTCCACCTCGGAGGCAGTGTCGGCATAGATCATATCGCGGTAATCTTCGCTCAGCTCGTCATGCATGTGTTTGGGAGCATGACCCAGAAGGTTGCGGTGCTTGTGCACGGTGCAGCGTTGAACGGGAAGGTCATCGCCCCAAAGCGCCGACAGAGCCGCCTCCAGTCCCGGCGCGCCATCGACGATGACAAACCCGGGCCGTTTCAGTCCACGCGCATCAAGGTCGTCGAGGAACTGGCGCCACGCCGCCTGGCTTTCTCCGCCCATATTCCCGATCGAAAGCAAGACCTTCTGGCCATCCCGGCGCACCCCTATAGCCGCGAGAACCGAGATGTTGGTGGCCTTGCGATCCAGTCGGGTCTTGATCACAGTGCCGTCAAGGATCAGCCGAACGATATCCTCATCCGCGAGGCCACGGCTGCACCAGGCGTCCCAATCGACCTTCACCTTGCGCCACGCCCGGCTCACAACGTCCTTGCTCACAGCACCCCCGAAGAGCCCGAACAGCGCGCGTTTCACCCGCCGCGTGTTGGTTCCGGACAGATACACCGAAGCGATCAGCGCCTCGGCCTTTCTGGTCAGCCGCTGGTAGCGCGGCAGCGCCCGCGAACGCCATTCCGACGCCCGACCGTCTTCCTCAACGATCCGTGCACGCGGCACGCTCACCCTCTCGGTCCCGAATGTCCCCGTCAGTTGCCGCTCCCGGTGCCCGTTCCGATACCCTTGCCGAAGCGCGTCCTCTCGACCGTATCGGCAGCGCCCGAGAAACTGCGCAAGTTCCTCCTCAAAAACGGCCTCGATCGTGGATCTGATGTTCTCCCGCAGCCGGTCCTCGAGCGGATCATAGCCGGCGTCATTGGCCAGTAGCGAAAGCGCAGAAGTCTCGGTAGTGTTCTTCATGGCGTGATCTCCTTGGCGGTGCTAGCCGCCGGTTGGGTGGTTGTCTTGTCACCCGGAGATTACGCCATCCTCAAATTTCCACCACTTTCGAGACACAGCCGGAACCGATCTATCGGTACACTCGCAGGCCGATCTGAACAAAGTGGCTCGGCAGCTAAACGAACGGCCACGCAAGACGCTGGGGTTCGAAACGCCGGCAGAAAGATTTAACGCTTGTGTTGCGTCGATCGGTTGAGGTGGCAAGGGCAATCCGGACCTTTTGCCGCCGGGCCGCTCCGTGACACCTGCATTGGGCGTGCTACGGTGGCCCTATGGAACGAACCATTGCGATAATCGCTGAGGGGACCACCATCGTCGGGATCGTGCGCGGCGGTGACGATATCGATCTACGCGGTAAGGTGTTCGGCGAGTTGTCGGCGCGTAATATACTCGTAGCATCCGGGGCAGCCGTTAGTGGGCAGCTTGTCGGATTGCAGATAACCGTCGAGGGCAAGGCAACCGGGCGAATTCGCGCTCAGAACCTTCGCGTTACGCAAACAGCATTGGTAGATGCCGAAACTTCTTACGGTGACCTAAACATCGAGCAGGGTGCCAACATCACCGGTCGTTTCGAGCAGCTCGCAAATCAGCTTGATCCTCGCGAGTTCGAGTATCTAGGGACCGACGGATTAACCCGAATTCATCAGGGCGGGGCCTGAGGACGTTAAGAAGTGCGGCGCCTCTTTTAGCCACGTTTCGCATCCATCATTTAGCTCTGTCACTCGGTCTCTTATTCAGGCCGTGTGATACGGCGAACCAACACTCGGCCCCCGATCTACCTCGGGGGCTGTTTTTATTCGCTTCGTCGGGCGTATCGTTGAGTCCTGATGCCCGACGATGACGAACCCATCAAGATTGCTGCCTATTTGATTCATGCGCACGGGCACGAAGTGGCTATGGACGTCGTGATGAGGGGAATTGCGAAATCTCACGATCAGGGCGATGGCTACCGGCTAAGCGTTTGGCGCGAAGTGAAGAAGATTGTGGCTGCCGAAGCCGATAAAGCCGCAGAGGATGAGGAAGACTGACGACCTCGACATCTGGCGTGCCGTCCCATCTCGTTATCCTCCTGCCGGGTTCGACGGGACGCGTATGTCAGGTCGCTCTCCTAGCCTTTACGCAGCACCATCGCGAGCCACGGTTGCTGATGTTGAGGGAGACCCGCCGGGCGATAGTAGTGGCTCACTTCGAAGAAGCCGGCAGCGTTGGTATAATTCCGCCAGGTTTTCGAGATCGAAGAAGCAGCCATAGCGGTCACTGTTGAAACCTTCCTGGTTGTTACCTCTTGGGTTAGAGGCAAAACAGCACGCCCCGCGGCCTCGATGTTTCAAAGAGTTCGACTAACACTCTTGGCAGTTCTTGGCTCGGCACGTGGAACAGCGAAGCATTCGCGAACACACCGTCGAAGCGGCTCTGTGGTAAATCCATCGCTATGAAATCCTGGTGCAGCACCTTGCATTCCGAATAAGACCGTGCCATCGCCACAAATTCCCAAGATCCGTCCAGTCCCACGGCCTCGTGCCCCAATGATCGGAAGTAGCTGAGGTCTCGGCCGGGCCCACAACCCAGATCAAGAATGGAAAATGGTGGATCGCCTTCAACCGCACCCAACAACGCCGCATAGTTTTGACTGACATCGTGATTTCGCGTGCCGTCCCAATAGGCTGGGGCTGACCGGTCATAGTGCGCGATCGTCGTTTCTGAAATTTGCTGCAACTGACTCGTACCGTACGATGGGGTGGGTCCGGCCATGGTTGAGAATACACCGCAGCGCGACCCGATACTTTCGGTGATCGAAGAACTGCAGAGGGCCAGGCCCGAGGAAGGTGACGCGAGGCACTAGTGCTCGCAACTCCCGAAGGCTGCTCGGGCTGTGACCGCTGTCACTCAGAAACTCTCCGATAGTGATCGGTGTCACACAAAAACTTGTTGAAGCACGGGTGACAGGGGCCACGTAAATATTGTTGCAGTCAGATTACCCAGTAGACGCTTGAAAAGATGTCGCAGCCGAAAAGGAAGTCGTTATGGGTAAGCACCTCACCACAGCCGACGAGCTTGTAAACGAGAAGACCTTCGTACCCGGTTCACTTCTCGGGTCATTCCTCCTCGCGGCTATCTTTGCCGTCGTTCTGACGGTCGGCTCAACCGTCTAGTCGCGCTCACTAAGTTGCATCCGCGAACCGGCAGCGCACCCACAATCTCCCCTTATGGACTTGGAAAACACAATGGAATCTCAGCACCCGAACGCCAACTACATCGATTGCAGACATTACCTGAGCGAGTCAGCTGACGTTATCGAGCAGATCAGGGTCGACGACCAGAAGCTCAAAGGCGAACTCGGCGAGATCTCTTCTTTCCTGAGAGACACGGTGCAGAACTTAGGCAGCAGCTAATCTGTCAAATCCGCTGCAAGGCGTGCCAGCACCGAAAAAGCCCTACCGGCCCGGCACTTATATATACGTCCGACTGAGTTGCTTCAATTTCGCTCGTGGTGATGAGAAGCCGCAACGGTGGCTAATGAATGTAAGCGCTGTATTCTGAGCCTGATGGACCTGAACGCATTCAAACAATCGCTCGATGGTAGTGCGCCCCCGGCAGGCTTGAGTCCTGCTCTTGAGGCTCTCTGGTGTCAGGCCCGAGGCGATTGGGACCGAGCCCACCAACTTGCACGGACTCATCCCGGCACAGACGGCGCTTGGGTGCACGCGTTCCTACACCGGGTCGAGGGTGGCAAGAGGAATGCCAGTTACTGGTACGGTCGCGCCGGCAAGTCCCATTCGGAAGCGCCAGCGAAAAAGGAGTGGGAGGAAATCGCTACGACCTTGCTGGCTTCCTCGTAGCGACGATCTAGGGGTGTTGCCAAAACGTATTTGTCCGGCGCCACAACGAACATCAATTTTCGCCTTTCCGCGCTCGCACCAAGTTTAGGTGGCTGACGCCCAGCGCCGTCGCGGCCTCTAGTCGAGGTCTAAACCGTCGACGTCTCCGCTCCGGTCCACCAACACCAGTCTGATACCTGATCGGCGGATGAGCGTGCACTTTCTCCATTTGTCTGCGCGCTGGCGGAATACATTCGAAAAAATGTGGGGTTACACCCACGGTTACAGTCTCGGGCCTCCGCTGTGGCGCTCGGCACTTCACCGGAGTAGACGTCAGTACAATTTCCTTGGAGTTTTTCCCGCTCCAGGGACCGCGTTCTCCGGCGCATTGCGGGGTTCGAATCCCCTCGCTCGTGCCAGTACTCAAAATACCCTCGACAGTTGCGGTCGCCCATGTCGGGCGCCGAGCGTTATGTTACGCTCGCGCGCGCACGTATCTCTGGCCGTTTATTGTGGATCGCTTTGCGGCCTCACGATACGGCGGCGGAGGTGTTGGATGCGTGTTGGCGTCGTCTTCCCACAATATGAGATCGGCAACGATCGCGCGGCGATTCGCGACTACGTGCAGGCGCTGGAAGGTCTTGGCTACCACCACCTAACCGCCTTTGATCATGTCGTCGGCGCCAACCCGGCGAGTTATCCCGATATCGACTTCCGCTACACCTACGAAAACGCGTTCCACGAGGTATTCGTGCTGTTCGGCTTCATCGCGGGCGTGACCGAACGCCTCGAAATGTGCAGCGGCATCCTGATCCTGCCCCAACGCCAAACCGTGCTGGTCGCCAAGCAGGCGGCGGCGATCGACGTGCTGAGCGGCGGGCGCCTCCGCCTTGGCGTTGGCAATGGCTGGAATCCGGTAGAGTTTGTTGCGCTTGGCGAGGACTTTTCCAATCGGGGCAAACGCATCGAAGAACAAGTTGAGCTATTACGCGCGCTGTGGACGCAGGATCTCCTCACCTATGACGGCAAATGGCACGAGATTCGCGATGCCGGAATCAACCCCTTGCCTATCCAACGGCCCATTCCGGTGTGGTTTGGCGGTAGCTTGATCGAACCGGTTTTGCGCCGAATTGCGCGCCTCGCGGATGGCTGGATTCCCGGCTTCAATTCCGATCGCGAACCTGAATTGATCGCCCGCATGAACGGCTATCTGCGCGACGCAGGGCGTCAGCCCGGCGATTTGAAAATCGAGCGCCTGATCGAATTGCGCAAGGGGACACCGGATGATTGGGTGAGCCAGGCGGCGGGCTACCGCGACACGGGGGTGACCCATATTTCAGCCGTGCCGATGGCGGCGGGCTATGCGACGCCAAGCCAGCACATCAAGGCGATCGAGAACTTCCGCGACGTTGCGGCGGAATTCTACGACCCGGTCTAGTGGATTTCATCCACTAGCTGTCGCCGAGTCGCCGGCGCGATGGATGCCGGCTAGCCCAGGAAGCGCGGCTCAACCAGCCCTTTTGTTCCGACATCAAGCGCGAACAGCGCACCGGATGCGGGCTGCTCGGCAAGCTCGTCATCGGTCATGTGATAGCGGCTGGTAACAACGTAGAGCGTTTCGAGGTCGGGTCCGCCGAAGGTCACCGCCGTCGGCCGGCAGGTCGGCAGCTCGATCATCTGATCAACGCGACCACTGGGCGCGTAGCGAATGACATAACCGATAGTGCGATCGGTGGTCATATCGAATTCGGCGTTCCATAGGTAGCCCTCAACATCAATGATCGAGCCGTCGGGTATTCCGAACCGATCGGCGCTTGCAAAATCCCGTTTGTTGGCGATCGCACCGGTTTCAGCGTCGAAATCGTAGGTGTAGAACGCCTTCTTCATGCTGTCGCAAAAATACATGACGGTGCTGTCGGGGCTCCACATCAGGCTGTTGGATAGCGTTATGCCGCTCTCCCAAGTCGTCAGCGTTCGGTCCGGGTCGAACCGATGCAGGAAGCCGGTCGGCTTGTCCATCGTCAGGCTGCCGCTGCCAATCCACAGCCGTCCCTGCCGGTCGCAGCGCCCGTCGTTGAGGAAATTCTCGTTTTCCGCCGGCTCGGGCCGGCAAATCGGCTCGAACGCACCGGTCCGCGGTTCGAAGAAGGCGAGGTGGGTGCGGGTGGCGACGATAAAGCCGCCGCTGTCGCGCATCGCGAAAGCGCTAAACAGTTCGGGCGTTGGCCAGGTCGTGAGTTCGCCGGTTTCAGGCTGCAGGCGGTGCATCCGTGGTGTCAGAAGATCGATCCAGTAGAGCGCCTGCTCGCGCTCGTCCCAGGTTGGAATCTCGCCGATCTGGTCTCCCGTATCAGCAACAATTTTGAAATCCATCATAGGTCTGACTCGCCGTTCAATTTCTCGGTCTTGATCACGCTATTTCAACTAACCAGCCTGAACTTTACAGTGCGCTGCCTCGACACCCGCCAGGCCACCGGAACCCAAATCAACAACGAACCAGCCGCATGAATGTATTGGTAGTTTTTGCACACGCCGAATCTAAAAGCTTCAATGGCGCCTTATTCGACACCACAGTCGACGCATTTCGTGGCGCCGGGAACGAGGGGTCAAAACGTCAGATCTCTATGCCATGGACTTTGATCCGGTTTCGGACCGTCGCAACTTCACCACCATTCGCGATCCCGATTATTTCAGCCAACAACGCGAAGAAGCCCACGCGACGCGAAACGATGGGTTCTCCCCCTCTCTCGATGCCGAGATAGGCAAGATTGAGTGGTGCGATCTGATGATCTGGCAATTTCCGTTGTGGTGGTTCGGCGTACCCGCGATCTTGAAAGGCTGGATTGATCGATCGTTTCCGATTGGACGAACCTATGGCGGCGGTCGCGCGTTTGAAAGCGGTGCGTTCACAGACAAGCGAGCGCTGTTGTCGCTGACCACTGGCGCCAACGAGGATGCTTGGGCCGGCGGCATGCTCGGAGACATCGATCGCGCGTTGTGGCCGCTTCATTTCGGTATCCTCGGGTTCCTCGGATTCCAGGTTCTTAAACCCAAAGGCGCCTCTAAAAATGCCTTCCGGCGCTCTCAATCGGTTAGAATCGGGGCGACGTGACACGGGGATCAGGGGAACCAGCGATGGGCCAAATGGGCTTTTTTGACATCGCGAATCGGTATGCGGGGCTGGACGCCAAGAACGACCCGCTGGTGAAGATCGACGAGGTTGTTCCGTGGGAAGACTTCCGACCGCGTCTCGAGGCGGCATGGCGCAAGCCGGACGAGGACCGGAAGTCTCCGGCGGGACGCAAGCCGTGGGATGCGCTGGTGATGTTCAAGGCGATCGTTCTCTGCGCGCTTTACAACCTGTCGGACGATCAGGTGGAGTACCAGCTTCGCGACCGCCTCTCGTTCATGCGGTTTCTGGGGTTGGGGCTTGAGGACCGGGTTCCCGACGCCAAGACGGTGTGGCTCTACCGCGAACACTTGGCGCAGGCGGGGGTGATCGAGGCGTTGTTCGATGTCTTCGACGGCTCTCTGAAGAAGCGGGGCTACTTGGCGATGGGCGGCCAGATCATCGACGCCTCGATCGTTCCGGTCCCCCAACAGCGCAACAGCCGTGACGAGAACGCGCGGATCAAGGATGGCGAGACGCCGGAGGGCTGGGAGAAGCAGCCGGCCAAGCGTCGCCAGAAGGATACGGACGCGCGGTGGACCAAGAAGCACGGCAAGAGCCATTACGGCTACAAGAACCATGTGAATGTGGACCGCCGCCACAAGCTGGTGCGGCGTTATCAGGTGACCGACGCGGCGGTGCACGACAGCCAGGTCGTGGAGGACATCCTGGATGCGGACAACACTGCTTCGGACGTGTGGGCGGACAGCGCCTACCGGTCGGCGGAGATCGAGGCGAAGCTGGGTGAGAAGGGTCTGAAGAGCCGGATCCACCGCAAGGGGCATCGCAACAAGCCGCTGAACGAGCACGAGAAGCGGGGCAACGAGACCCGTTCGAAGGTGCGGGCTCGGGTGGAGCACGTCTTCGGGGCCCAGAGCAACGACATGGGCGGGACGCTGGTGCGCGGCATCGGGCTGGTGCGGGCCAAGGCACGGATCGGGCTGAAGAACCTCGCCTACAACATGCGCCGCCTGGTGCAGTTGGAGCGCCTCGCGGCGGCGGCGCCACCGTGACGGTATTCAGGGCAGGAGTCCGTGCAGGCTACGAGTTTCGGCATCAAATCAACCGCTCAGGAGCGACCGAACGCCAAAATCCCGAGGCCGGGTGACGTCCGCTGCCCCGGTTCGGGCTCATCTGGGCATTTTTCGAGGTGCCCCCAATGTGGTCTACGGACCGGCTCGAATGAGCGATGCGCAGCGTGCCGAGGCACTCGCCATCTATCGCACGCGGCTGGCAACGATCGCCCGTGAGGCGCCGATCAAATTGGTCTGCGGCGGCCCGGCCTAGTCGACTGCGCTGTCGATTGCTAAAGCGCTAGGGCGCCAAACCCGAGCAGTGCCAACAGCCCGACGGCGAAAAACAACGAGCTGCCAAATCCGATTAGCGACAACACGATGCCGACAATAGCGAGCAGGATTTGACCCTTGAACAACGCCACGACGCCGAATACGAAACCCAGCGGGCCGAACAAAACGCCCAACGCAAATACCGAGATGATGCCGAATATCAGGCTCAGCAGTCCGGCCCATGGGGTCGATTTCTCGACGATCACGATCTCCTTGGGGGCTTGGCTCGGTTGCTCACTCATCGATTGTTTTCTTTCCCTAAGCTTTGCGGCGGGCTGTGGCCGGTCAACACCCGGGCGCTGATTGGTGAGGCTGATTCTTAAACATGGCACGCGTCACGTAAAGCAGCTATGACCGACGCCTTGCGTTAGACGCCCGATCTCATGATTAGAAAAAACGCGCGCGCCGCCATCGGCGTCTTCGCCGCCCTTTGCGGCATTTATGTCGTGAGCCACTTTTATCGGGTGTCGAACGGCGTTATCGCTCCCAATCTGATGCGCGAACTCGATCTGTCTCAGGAGGCAATGGGAACGCTCACGGGTGCGTTCTTTATCACCTTCTCGCTGACCCAAATTCCCGTCGGCATCATGCTCGACCGGCTGGGAACGCGCTACACCATCCCCATCATGATGACCTTCGCAGTGGTCGGTTCGCTCATCTTCGCCGCCGCGGCCGGGATGGCCGGTCTCACGGCTGGGCGCATGCTGATGGGGCTCGGCTGCAGCTGCGTCTACGTCGGTGCGCTGGCCGTCGCCAGCCGCTGGTTTCAGACCCGCTACTTCGCGACAGTCGCAGGTATTCTGGTGGCCGCCGGCAACGCCGGTAATCTTCTGGCGACAAAGCCGCTGGCGGATGTTGTCGCTGCGGTGGGGTGGCGCACCACATTTGTCGGGATGGCTGGGGTAGCGGCGATCGGCGCAATCATCGTTATTTTGTTCGTCCGCGATGCCCCGCCGGACCACCCGTTTCATAGCCGTGCGTCGGAGCGATTGGGCTCGGTTCTAAAGGGCGTCGGTGACGTGTTCCGAATCGGTGACCTGCCGCCGATGTTGGTGGTTCAGTTCTTCGGCTATGCCAATGTGATGACCATCCTTGGCCTGTGGGGCGGGCCCTATCTGCACGATGTCTACGGTCTCGGTCTGGAGGCCCGCGGCAATGTCCTGTCGGTGATGGGAATTGGTTTGATCGTCGGCAGCCTCACCTTTGGCCCGCTCGATCGCGTGTTTGATACGCGCAAGGGGATCGTCATCGGTGGCGGTATGTTCGCGGTGGCGATCCTGGTACTCCTCGCGGTGCTTGCCAAACCGCCCTTGTGGTTGGTGATGACCCTGTTTGCACTGCTCGCATTTAGCAACGCCTATAATGTTGTCGGTATGGCGCATGCCCGCGCGGTCGTTCCTGATCGTATGATCGGTCGCGGCATGACCGTAATCGCGCTCTTCACGATGGGCGGCGTGGCAACGCTTCAGATCGTCACCGGTCTGATCCTCGGCGCTTTCGCCAACGCCGACGGAATCGTTCCGGAAGTCGGGTACCGCACGATGTATGGGGTGGTCGCGGCCTGCGTATTTGCGGGGTTGCTCTACTACACGCGCACCAGTGACGCTAAACCGAGCTTGGACAAGGCGGTCGCCTAACGAGGTATTGGCCATGCGCTATATGGTGATCGAGCACTTCGGCAATAACGTAAAAGCCGTTTACCAACGTTACCGTGACGTGGGCCGTCTGATGCCGGCGGGTGTGACCTACGTTGATAGTTGGGTTTTTGGGCGCTGCTTTCAAGTGGTTGATTGTGAGGACGAAGCCTTGTTGGAGAAGTGGGCCGATAACTGGCGCGACCTCGTCACATTCGAATTTTTCCCCGTTGTTTCTTCCGCCAAGGCGGCCCAAGCGGCACTCGACGAGAGTTCCCACGGGCAGCATTCAATTAGCTAGCTATTTTATTCACGCGCCAAAGACGCGGATCACTTCGTCAAGCGAACGACGACGGTCCTCGGTTTGCTGCTTTTCCTCGGCGCGGGGCTTGTGCCAATAGTTTGTAGAGTTCCTCGGCGCCGGCGGGCCGGTCTACGCGCTGGGTGCGTGGCCGGCGAGCCAGGTCTCATGCAGGTGAACCCACTCGAACCCATTTCGCAGCGCGTCGTTGCGCCGAAACAAGATGCTGCTCAGGCGTGCGCTTTGTAGACCCCCACTTTCCTGCCACTCCTCGTAGGTGCCGACGCATGCCGTGTCATCGTGCCAGCGCACGAGGCAGTTTTCGATCCAGATGCGAAAATCGACCCCCTCGGCGCCATGCGCCTGCCTGAGACCGGGAACCAACGCCTCACGGAGCGTGGCCTCACCTGAGGGCGAAATAATCATGAAATCATCGGCCAGCACGGCGGCGAACGACGCATAGGTCTGGTCATTCTTGGGCAGGCTTCCCGATAACCAGCCCGTGAGGAAGTCGTGGGTTTCGATGACCTCGGCTTTGAATTGTTGTTCCATCTTGCCTCCGGGCACTAGACCCAAACGTCGGTGGTGTTAATTGGATGCCCTTACTTGGCGTCGCGGCGGGCGCGTGTCGGCGGTAGGGCCCGCGCGCGTGGCAACCCGCTTCCCAGCACCCATTCGGCGAAGGTATCGGGTGCCGGGTCCCAGGTCCCAGGCTGCCACCGCTCGGTGAGTGAATCCTCATCCCAAAAATACTCCGCGAGGCCGCCCGCCGGATTCTTGAAATACCAGAAATACGCTGACGAAATACGGTGCCGACCCGGGCCGATAGCGGTCGGCCATCCGCGGTTACTCATGAATTGGCCGCCGGCAAACAGTTCGTGGATGTCCCGCACACCGAAGGCCACGTGGTTGAGGGTGGGGCCATTCTCGGCTTCCAGAAGAAATAGATTGTGATGACCGCCGCGGGCGCTGGCGCGCAGGAAAAACCCCCGACCTCGGTAGACATCTGACAACGCAAATCCAAGGCGCTCCATATAGAAACGCTTGGTGCGTTCACGATCGCGGACGTTCATGACAACATGACCGATCGTTAGCGGATGCGCGCGTTCGTAATAGGGGGCCCGCTGATCGACACGTTGGATCGCACCCGGCGCATTCACGTCCGTTGGTTGCGATGTCAGTCGCTTGCGTCGGCTGACGCGAAATCCAAGGGCGAGGCCGTTGTCGTCGGTCGACCACAGTGTGCCATCGCGGTCGTGTTCGACCTCGCGATCGTTGCCCAGCTCCCGTTCGATAACGGTGAGGTCTCTTTTGGCTGTCACGCCCCAAGTGAGCGCACGGATCGTCGATTTGCGTTCAATCGCCTTGGGCAAAGCTTTTGCGGAGCGTGGCCGGACCACGACTTCGGATCCATCGGCTGTCGCGAACACGGCTTTTGTGGCGCCGCGGCTTCGACGTTCGAGGCCCCAGTCTGCAAAGAAGGTTGTGGCCTTGGTTAGATTGGTAACCCCGTAGGTGACCGCATCGATACCGGTAATCGTCATTTAAGCTATACCTCATTTAAGCTATACCTCATTGGCGGGTGAGCGATTGTGCGACCAAGATCGTGACATCACCACAGAGAGCCCTTTCGAGTGCGCTTATTATGTTGGGAACAGGGATAAACGACCATGGCTAAGACGAAAGAAGAGTATTTTGAATCCTACGAGGAACTTCTGGGATTCGTACCGCCTCGGATCCAGGCGCGGGTATCGCTCGGGCTCGAGTGCGACGCAGATTTGTTGGACAAGGTTGAAATCGTGCGTCAGGCGGCGATGAATCCGGACTGTCTCGACGTGAAAACGGCGCAGATGATTTTGTTTGCCGTCCTTCTTTCGCAAGCACAGCCGGCGGCCCGAATACATGCGATCGCTGCCAAACGAGCCGGCGCCGGCAAGGAAGAACTGCACGCGGTGGCTGGACTCGCTTATCTCTTCCGAGGGCTGACAGCTTTCAACATGGGCGCGGAAATCATCACTGAGATCTTTGACGGTGAGGCGGCGGCCTGACCGTCTCTCACACGATGATGATATCTTTAGTCGGCGGATCGGCGTAGAGCGCGGTAACCAATTCGGCACGTCGCTCGAGCGTCGCGCGCTGGTTGATGTAGCCTTTGTCGGTTATTTCGTTGGCGTCGATCATCGGCGGCTCGGCCATCATCAGCACGCGTTGGACTTGTCGGCTGCTACCGGGGTTGGCCGCGTTGTAGGTGAGCAGGCCGGCGACGATGTGTTCACGAACGCGCGGATTGGCGATTAATTCCTCGACCGAGGCGGCATCGTCGACACCCGCGATCGCGCGGCACCGAACCAGGTTTAGCCATGCCAGAACGGCAACGTAGTCACGATCGTGCCCGGCGACGACGACATCCTGAAATACCGGTTCAGCCGCGGCGATTGTCGTGATTCGCACTTGGCCAGTATTCACCCATGTCCCGGATGTTAGCTTGAAATCCTCCGCCACCCGGCCATCGAAAATCAATCCCTTGAGTGGATCGTTTGCGTCTGCCAGGCGGGCCGCGTCGCCAATGCGGTAGAAGCCGTCCTCGTCGAAAGCACCCTCAGTGAGATCGGGCCTTTTGAGGTAGCCGGCGTCACATTCGGGCCTTTGACCAGAATTTCGTCCTTCGACCCGCTCGGGACAAGTTTGACAGTAATTTCGGGTCCCGGTAGCCCGATGACCCCGGCGCGTTCGATCGGCCAGTGAACCCAGGTTGCGCCCGGTGCGGTTTCGGTCGAGCCCCAAGCCGACAGCATCACGACGCGGCGTCCCGTCGCGTCGATCGACAATTTCTCGAGCCGATCCCACAAATCCTGCGACAGCGCCGCGCCGGCATAGAACAAGATGTCGAGGTTTTTGAAAAAGGCATCGCGCAGGGCGGTATCGCCCTCAAGGTGCGGCAGCAACATCGAGTAGGCGACCGGCACGTTAAGGTGAAGGGTCGGGGACACATCGGCGAGATTACGCACCGACTTCTCGATCTGGCCGGGCAGGGGGCGGCCGTCATCGACGTAGAACGTGCCTCCAGCGCGCAGCATGAAGTTAAAGCACCCGTTGCCGCCAAACGTGTGATTCCACGGTAGCCAGTCAACCAGAACCGGCGGACGTTCTTGGAGAAATGACCAGACCTGGACGAAGGCCTCGGCGTTCGAAGTCAACATCCGTTGCGTATTGATGACGCCTTTGGGCATATCGGTTGATCCTGAAGTAAACAGATATTTGGCGATCGTGTCGGGGCCGATGCTCTCCAGTGCCCTGGCTTGAGCCTCTCCAGGTGTCGTTGAAACAAGTGCGTCGAGCGGCGTCGTTGCCGAGCCCTCGGGGCGCGCGCTCGAGAAAACGATTTCGACCCCGTCGAGGTTGAGGGCAGCGAGCGCGCGCTCGAACAGTTGTCCATTTTCGACATAGATCAGACCGGGATCGACCAGCCCGAAGACATAGCGGAGCTGCGCGAAGTCTTGACTCAGCAACGAATAGGCGACCGAAACCGGCGCCACCGGGATGCCGGCCGCCATCGCGCCAAGCGACACCATCGCGTGGTTAACGCTGTTCGCCGACAGGATCATGACGGGCCGCTCAGGGCCGAGCGCGCGTTCAAGCAGCGCCTGGCTGATGGCTTGGGTGCTGTCCCACATTTGCGCATAGGTAACGCGTCGCCAAGTACCGTCGGGTCCGGTTCGATCGGCAAGGAACACCCGATCTGGCGCCGTTTGTGCCCAATGGCGCAGCAGGTGAATGACGCTCGGCTGGTAATCCTCGAACGAATACGGCGACGATAGCAACGTGCTTCCGTCAGCGGCATGCTCCACGACGACGTCCGGTTTCAGGAAACTGACGTTCTTGAAGGGTGGTTTCGTCATAGCAGAAGAGGCCGTGGCTTTGGGCGATAGGCGCGTTTACGTCCACACCTCCGCGGCGACGTCGACGATCAATTTCAGTTTGCTGATCTGATCGTCCAGCGTGACCGGGTTGCCGGTGACAACGCTAGCGAAACCGCATTGCGGGCTGAGCGCAAGGCGCTCATACGGCACCAATTTGCTCGCCGCGTCGATCCTTCGCTTGAGGTCGTCCGGCGATTCCATCTCCGGGGTTTTGCTGCTCACGAGTCCGAGCACAACCGCTTTGTGGTTTGGAACACTTGCGAGTGGCGCGAAATCTCCCGACCGCTCATCGTCATATTCGAGGAAGAAGGCATCGACGTCGATGTCGTTGAACAACCGCTCCGCGACATATTGATAGCTTCCCTCCGACAGCCATTTGCCTTTGAAATTGCCGCGGCATAGATGCATCGCGATCGTTACACCCTCAGGCCGGCCGACGAGGGAATTGTTGATGAGCTTGACGTACGCATCCACCAGACGGTCTGGATCTTCCCCCCGGTCGATGACGCCTTGGCGCACGGTCGCATCGCATAACATTGCCAGCGGGACTTCATCGATCTGCAAATAGGTCGCGCCGCGTCCGCTTAGGTCTGCGATTTCGGCTTGGTAGATCTCCGCAAGGTCGTCGAAAAACTCTTCCTCGTCGGCGTAGCCCGCATTGAGGTGGGCGTCCCAATCACCCCAAAAATGCATTGATGGGGGCGATGGTAAGGTCGTTTTGGGTGTGCGCGATGTGGTTGATTTTACGAAATCGAAATCATCCCCGGAAAGGGTGCGCGGCCGCTTAAGTTTGCTGGTTGGATGCGGCGCCATGAAATGCACGCGCTCGCCGCTTTCGTCGCTGAACTCGAAGCGTGCCTCCGCGACATCGAGCCCGCCAATTCCTTCGGCAAAATGTGACCAATAAGACGAACGGCGAAACTCGCCGTCGGTTACCGACTGCAGCCCAATATCCTCCTGCAATGCGACGACATCACGAATCGCACTGTCTTGGATTGTCTGAAATTCTTCAGCGCTAATGGTCCCCTGATTGCGCTCGCGAAATGCCTGTCTGAGTTCAGCCGGCCTCAACAAACTGCCGACGTGATCGGCATGAAAAGGGGGCCTATTAGCGGCTGGCGTCGTCATCGGTGATTTCTTTCAAAAGCATTTATCGAGTATGTGGGTTGCCGTACCTATACCTGGGATTATCACTTTTCTCACCCACGCAATCTCGATCATTGGTCTTGTCAGACCATTGTGATCAACCCACACTCGGGTTGATTCTCATTCCCGCCCACTAGGGTTGGTCCGTTGGATCAACAGCGAGAGGCTCATGGCAACTGCGACGGTCGATCCAAACGACGCCAAGCGCACCATCTTGGATTATTGCAATCGCAAAGGCGCGCTGGCGGTTGGTGTCGCTGATCTCGACGCAATCGAGCGGATTGCACCGCCGGGCCATCGTCCGCGCGATCTCATGCCGCACGTCAAATCGGTGATTTCGATTGGCGTCGGCGGTCAAACCCAGGGCGCTTGGACCATACCGGCAAAAGCGCTGGCCTATTTCGGCAGCACCGAGACCCGCGCCTACACCATCGCCTACGGGCTGGCGTTCTTCATCGAGCGAATGTTCGGTGAGCGCTCGGTCTACTGTCCGCCCGATATGGATCCCGATGCGGGGCCGCGGGTTCCATTACAAAGCCTCAAGCTGCACGCGGAACTCGCTGGCATTGGCGCCCGTTCGCTGGCGGGGGACATCCTGCTGCACCCCGACTATGGCTATATGTATTTCGCGTCCGTGTTCAGCGAAATCGAGCTTCCGCCGGATCAACCGCTCGCAGAAAATCCGTGCCCAGCGCCGTCGTGCGTCAGCCTGTTTCGTAAAACAGGTCAAACGCCCTGTATGAAATTCTGCCCAGTTCAGTGTTTGAGCGGCGATATCGACCAAGACGGTAAGCAGAAGGAAATGCACTACGACATGGCGGCATGTGCCGAGATGACTCAGCAATATGAAACGGTTCCTTCGGCGATCATGAATGCGATTCGTGCGGAGACCGATCAGGATCAGGAAGACGCCCTGTTCGATCCCGACAACAAGATGCTGTGGTACAAAATGTCGGTGGGCACTGGCGGTTTGCTGGCACAATGTTTCGAATGCATGCGTGTGTGCCCGATCGCAACCCAGGCGCCACAAGCCGATCCCATTCGCCGTCGCGAGGTCGAATTGGCAGACGGGAGCTAGCCGGTGGCCCGAGGGCTTTCGCGCGATCAAATTGGCGTCACCGGGGAGATGGTGGAAACGTTCGGCGACGCCGTATTCGACCTCAGTCACAATCACCAGATTCGCGTCGGCGATCCGATCCGCGAGCTCAATTTCGACGAGATCGAGCGGCAACGCGCGAACCTCGGACTCAGCGATGCCGAGATTGCGACCCGCATCGGGTTGACCCGAAATCAGGTTCTCTACATCCGCACAATTATGGAGCGGCGCCGCTTTCGCACGGGTCACTACCAGCGCCTGCTTGATCTCGGCGGCGGTAAACGATTCCGCAACGAACGATTTACGCGGCACGAGGAGCGCTTCACTTTTAGCGATGCTGCGCTCGATCTACGCGCGGCGATGCGGTTCGATCCGTCGCTCGTCAAACGATACATCAGCGAAGGCTGGTGGCACGACGACACCCTGGCGAAATGGCTGGAGCAACGTGCCACGGGCGCGCCCGATCGGCCGGCAATCCGCACCGCCGATAGAACCATTAGCTATGGTGAGCTTGCCGAAAGCGTATCCCAGCTTATGGCGGGACTACATGGACTCGGGATTCGCAAGGGCGATGTCGTCGCGGTTCAGCTACCCAACGTGCCGGAATTCCTCGTGAGCTTTTTGGCGATCACCGGGATCGGTGGGGTCATGTCGACCCTTCATATGCCCTATCGCGCGGCCGAAATCGAAACGCTGCTGGCCCACTGCAGCGCTCGCGCCGTTATCTGTCTGAGCGAAATTGGGGATTGGGCCGCCGGCGAGCTCATGGTCGATTTGCGAGATAAGCTCCCGCTCCTTGAGCACGTGATCACGTTGCGTGATCCGCCAAGTGATCCGCCAAGTGATCCGCCAAGTGATCCGCCAAGTGATCCGCCAAGTGATCCGCCAAGTGATCCGCCAAGTGATCCGCCAAGTGATCCGCCAAGTGATCCGCCAAGTGATCCGCCAAGTGATCCGCCAAGTGATCCGCCGAGCGGTGCGCTGGCGTTCAACGACCTTGCGGTGAGCGACGCTGAGCCAGAGCACCAAACGCCGGTCGCTTCAGATCCGTTCCTCCTGCTCTACACGTCGGGCACCACAGCCGCCCCCAAGGGCGTTCCGCTTAGCTATCACAACATGCTCGGCAATGCGCGAGTCGGCGTGCCCGAACATCACTTGGCCGCTGATGACATCATCCTCTCGGCGGCGCCGTTCTCGCATCTGTTTGGACTCTACAGTTTTCACCTGGCGCTGTGTGCCGGCGCTTGCAGTCTATTACTGCCGGCGTTTTCACCGCCTGCTCTGGCCGAAACCATTGACCGCGGACGGCCGACGGCATTGTTCACGGCGCCCGCGCACATTGCCGCGTGCCTCGGCGCGGGGTTGTTTGAGACAACGGATTTGCGGTCGCTGAAACTCGCGGTCGTATCAGGCAGTGCGTTGCCGGCCGCACTTGCCCGCGATTTCGATGCGCGCCTGACGAATGGGTGTGTTTCACAATTGTGGGGAATGACCGAAACCCAGGCCGGCCTCTACACCCGGCCCGACGATCCCCTCGACGTTGCTGCAACTAGCGCAGGTCGACCGAGCCCTGGCACCGAGGTGCGAACCGTCGACGAGAATGGGCAGGCGCAATCGTCCGGAGACGAGGGAGAGTTGCAGGTCCGCGGGGCGCTTTTATTCCCGGGTTACCTCAACAACCCGTCAGCTAACCGCGCGGCGTTTGCCGAGGGCACATGGTTTCGCACCGGCGATCTCGCGATCGTTGACGAATCGGGCAATGTATCAATCACGGGCCGGCTCAAGGACATCATCAATCGCGGTGGCGTTAAATACAATCCGATCGACATTGAGGATCTGCTCAACAGCCACCCCAAAATTCTGCAAGCGGCGATTGTTCCGGTCCCGGACGACGTGCTTGGTGAACGCGCATGCTGTTTCGTGACAGTGGCCTCGCCGCAGGTCGAGACCACGCTGGAAGAGCTCTGCGCTTATCTGCTGGCAAACAATATCGCCAAGAACAAACTGCCCGAGTTCCTCGAAGTGGTTGGCGAGATGCCGATGACCCCGACGCGTAAAATCATCAAGGGACGCTTAAAGCGGGCGTAATAGGCGCGGTGCTGGGTCAGCGACCGAACGGGCCGTCAATCGGTAAATCGAGTCTTTATCTCGTCGGGTATTTCCACCGCCTTCATACCTTTCTCGGACTCCGGCACCGGCACGACGAGTGCGCGGCGCTCGAAGCCGGACAGGGCGGGCCGTTCATCGCGATGCACGATCTCATGTTTGACGAGAAACGTGCGCCGCGCCCATTCGTCGATCCTCGAGCGTATCTCAAGTTCATCGCCCAATTTGCAAGGGTTTCGATAAGTTGCGCCGGTTTCTAGCAGCGGCATGCCACCGATCCCGAAGTCACGCTTGAGCTCGTTATATGACAAACCATTGGCGCTGAATAAACGCTCGGTCGCCTGATCGAACCATGTGTAGAAATGAGGATAGAAAACGATCCCGGCAGCGTCGCAATGCGCCCATTCGACCGTTCGCGTGGAAATATGAACCTTAATGCGACTACTCATCGATAATGGCGAAACGCATTGTGATGTGGGCGCGCACTTCAAGCGTCCCCACGGCGATAGGGACCGCTGCGCCCGCCTTAAGCATCGACGCTTCGGCGCGCAACGGCCGCGGCAGTGATATCCCGGCTTCGATAATTTCCAACACGTCGCCCAACGCCACGCCTGCTTCATTCGCGTAAAGGGTCGCTTTCGCCCGAGCATCCGAAATTGCGCCACGACGGGCGTCGTTTTGTAGCGAGTTACGGTCGCTCAAGCCGAAACGTATACCCCGAATCTGGTTCGCACCTACCGAAGTTAATTTATCAAGAACGTCACCTAATTTATTGATATTACGAACTTTAATGGAGATATTGTTTGATACCTGGTAGCCAATGATTGTTGGTGCCTGGGCGTTGTTCCCGCGTTGTTGCTGGTGCTCAAAAATTGGCGTGAGCGAGAATCCGCTGGTCCGCACGTCACGATCGGGAATATCGAAATCGGCCACCAGCGCGAGAACGTTTCCAACCACGGCGTTGTTCTCAGCGAGCGCTTTCGTCGCCGTCGGCGCACGGGTCAGCGCGCCGGCTGAAACCTCTGCTAAATCCGGGACCGCACCGCTAATTCCCGTGCCCTGGACCGTAATCGTGCGGCGCGGTTGATCGGCGGCTGCGACGCTCACCAGAACGAATGCAGAGGCCACTAATAACGAGGTTGTCAGGGCCATCGTCGGCGTGACCCTGAGCAGCGTGACACACAGGGCACGAATCATTTGGCTTACTTTCATCGTCAGGGCTCCTGAGGTGGTGTCGTCGGGCGCGTCGCTTTAGAGCATCATCACGGCGATGATGTGGCAACTGATGTTGTCGTCCGTAGCGGCTTTGGTCACTATGCCAGCGCCTTGAACGGAGCAACTTGTGTTAATTGGCAAAGCCTTAACTCGCGACGAGGACGTTCGATTGCTTCGCGGTCGGGGCAGCTACGTCGATGATATCGACCTGCCGGGTGCCGCTTACGCGGCCTTCGTCCACAGTCCGCATGCTCACGCGCGGATAAAATCGGTCGACACGCAGACCGCGGAGGGCTTGCCCGGCGTCCTGGCCGTGCTCACGGACGCAGACTGGCAGGCCGATGAACTCGGCGTTCTTCCTGTCGTTCACCCCGTCGATTTCTATGATGGCCGGCCGATGAACCAAGCGCCGCGTCCGGTGTTTGCCAGAGATCGTGTGTGTTACGTCGGCGACAACATCGCCTGTGTGGTCGCCGAGACCCGATTTCAGGCGATGGACGCGGCCGAAGCCGTCGTCATCGACTATGAACCGCTCCCGGTGATTGTTGATACCGGCCGGGCTCTCGAAGCCGATGCCAACCTGGTTCACCAACAGTTCGGCACGAACGAGGCACAAGAGTGGCGTCTCGGCGATCAAGAGAAAACCGCGCGAGCAATCGAAGCGGCGCATCATGTCACTGAACTGACACTCATTAGCAATCGTGTCGCTGGTGCGGCGATGGAGAATCGTAGCTACGCCGGCAATTACGACCCGGTTACCGACCGCTACACGTTGTATGCGGCCGGGCAAATGCCGCACTGGTACCGCCAATGGATCGCCCGCGACGCCCTGTTCATTCCCGAACACAAGGTGCGGGTGATCGTGCCCGACGTCGGCGGCGGCTTCGGCCCAAAGGCATTCTTCTATATGGAGATGCCGGTAATCCTATGGGCGGCAAAGCGGCTCGGACGCCCGGTGCGATGGGTGGCGCAGCGCACCGAGAGTTTCGCAACCGATACCCACGGTCGTGACCACGTTACCCGCGCGAAAATGGCCTTCGATCCCGATGGGCGGGTGCTTGCTCTCCAGGTTGAGACGACCGCCTGCCTCGGCGGGTACCACAATCCGTTCGCCGCCGGCATCGCCTGTATGTTCTATCCGGGCACGCTCACCGGCCTATACAAAACGCCCGCTGCCTATGCCAGCGTGCGGGGAGTTTATACCAACACCGCTCCGGTCGACGCGTATCGCGGATCAGGCCGCCCCGAAGCGACCTTCGTGAACGAGCGCCTGTTTGAAAACGGCGCCCGCGAACTCGGCATCGATCCGCTCGAGATGCGCCGCCGTAACTACGTCCAAAGTGGCGATTATCCGTATAAGACGGCGCTTGGGCGGACTTGGGATTCGGGTGACCCGCCGGGATTGCACGACAAGCTCGTGCGCTTGAGCGGGTATGAAGGGTTGCGCCAAGAGCAGGCCCAATTGCGCGAGCAGGGCATAAGAATGGGCATCGGCTCGGCGGCCTTTGTCGAGACCTCCGGCGCCGGACCAAGCCGCCGCAACGCCGCCATGAAGCACTGGACGGGCGGATTCGAAACGGCACTTATCCGGGTGCATTCAGACGCTAAAGTTACGGTTTTCACCGGCAGCCACTCACAGGGCCAGGGCCACGACATCACCTTTCGACAGATTGCGGCCGATACGCTTGGTCTGGCGCTAAACGACATCGACTATGTTGAAGGGGACACCGATCGCATCCCGGCGGGTTGCGGGACCTGGGCATCGCGCTCGCTGTCAACAGGTGGCATGGCGATCGTTGAAGCCGGCCAGCGAGTTATCAAGAAGGCGACCCGGCTGGCCGGGCACTTGTTGGAGTGCGCGGCAGAAGATCTCGAATACGACGCCGGTATATTCACCGTTCGCGGCACCGATCGTAGGATCTCATTCAAGGACATCGCAGCGATGGCCTACACCGGTTACGACTATCCGGATGGTTTCGAACTCGGCCTCGAGGAAACCGTGTTCTTTGATCCGATTGACGTCAATTTCCCGACCGGGATCCATTTGGCGACGATCATCATCGACGAAGAGACCGGTCGTGTGACCTTAACCCGCTACTACACGGTCGACGATTGTGGCCGCATCATCAATCCGATGATTGTAGAGGGTCAGGTTCATGGTGGTCTGGGCCAGGGGATCGGTCAGGCAATGGTCGAACAAATCGTTTATGACAGTGAGTCCGGTCAACTCATTACCGGCTCCTTCATGGATTACGGGATGCCAAGAGCACCCGACCTCCCAAGCTTCGAGACCGATTTCCAGGAGACGCCCAACCCGAATAACGTGCTGGGGGTCAAGGGTGGTTCGGAAACCGGAACGATTGGGCCGCCAGCGGCGATCGGCAACGCTATAGTTGATGCGCTTTGGGATCTCGGCGTGCGGCACGTCGAAATGCCTTACACGCCAGCAAACGTCAGTCGGGCCATCGAGCAGGCCGCATGTGAGGACAGCTAATGGCACCATTTCCGACATCCCGCAAAGCAGCTGCCTATCTCTTTGCGGCGCTGCGCCAGCGTAAAGCCTTGGAGGAGCTACCCCCGACCTGCCGGCCGCAGTCTGTGATCGAGGCTTATGAAATTCAGGATCATTTCGTCGAGATGATCGGATCGCCGATCGGCTACAAGATCGCCTTTACCAACCGCGATATTCAGCAGCGTCTTGGCGTCGTCGAGCCCGCCGCCGGCCGTTTGATCGAGGGGCGCGTATTTGACAGCCCGGCTTCGGTCGATGTGTCGCGGCTGTTTCGCATCGGCATCGAAAGCGAATTTGCCTTCCGCATGGGGCGCGATTTGCCCGGTACGGCGGCCCCGTATTCGCGTGACGCGGTCGTCGAGGCCGTCGACACGTTGATTCCCGCAATCGAGATCGTCGATACCCGATACGTCGACTGGGCCACATGCGGGGCCCTTCAGGCTATTGCCGACAACGTCTTCGGGAGTCACTGGGTCGGCGGCAACCCAATCGCCGAATGGCGCGATATTGACCTGGCCTCGGCAGAGGTTGTTGCTCGCCTGAATGGTGAGGAAGCCGCGCGTGGTAGCGGTGCCAACGTTCTCGATCATCCGCTCGATGCGTTGACATGGCTCGCCAACGACCTCGCCAGCCGTGGCCTCGGTCTACGTCATGGGCAGATCGTTACGACTGGAAGTTGCACCAATATCGTCATGGCGCGTGGCGGTGACACTGCGACTGCTGATTTCGGCGATCTCGGCCAAGTCTCCGTTACGCTCGCGGCGTCCTAGTGGATTTTATCCACTAGGGTGCCGGCGGCAGCACGGCCGGCGTGGCCAGTTTCCGTTTTGTCTAACTGGGATTCGCGATAGGCAATATACGTCGTGGCTCCGAGAATGATGGCACCGCCGGTTACCGCCCACAAGTCAGGGAGTTCATTAAATATCACCAGGCCGAGTAAGGCGGCCCAAATCAGGCGGGTGAACTCGAATGGCATCAGCATGGTCGTTTCGGCGAGGTGAATGGCTCGCGTAACGGCGTAGTGTCCGAGCTGGCCGACAGCGCCCATCAATAATAGCCAGACATACAGATCCGTGCTCGGCCATTGCCAGTAGGGCAGGGCCGGAAGCAGCGAGATCGGTGTCATAAACAGCACCATGTAGGCAACGATCGTCGTGGTCGATTCGGTGCGGGTCAGAACGCGGATGATGATCAGAATGCCGCCCCATATCGCGGACGATCCCAATGACAACAGTGCACCCGGATTGATGTCTCCAAACCCGGGACGAAGGATAATAATCGCGCCGACAAAACCGATCGCCAGCGCGAGCAGGCGCCGGCGGCGAATCTTCTCACCAAGAATCAGTACACCGCCGACGGCGGTGAACAGCGGGCCGGTGAACGATATCGCTGAAATCACCGCGAGCGGCGCGAGATTTACGGCGGTGAAGAACAGCAGCATCGAGCCGGCTTGAAGAAAACTGCGTAACAAGTGCAATCCGATGCGGTCGGTCTTGAGCACTGCCGGGCCCAAGCGAATCAGCCAGGGCAACATAATTAGCAAGCCAACAAAATTGCGTAGGAAGGCGACTTGGAACTGATGCAATTCGACGGAATTGTGGCGGATCAGCGCCTGCATGCAGGTGAATGCGAGATTGGAGATAACGATCCACGCGATCGCTTGATAGCTCGCGCTGATGGCTCGACGCTCGCTGGTCATCGTAGAGGCCTACGCGGCTCGACCGAGAGTGCTGCCGCGGTGGGCAAAATAAATTCCCACCAGGACCACCAGGCCATAAAGCAGTTGTAGCGCGGTCATCGACTCGTCCAGCAAGATCCAGCCCAATATCGTGGCCAGCACCGGCGCGCCCAGGATCGCAACCACGTTGAAAGCAGCGGAAAGCTGGGCAAACGCGTAGGTGAACAACCCTTGCCCCACGACGTGCACGACGATCGCGTACCCCAACAGCAGGCCCCAGCCCAACATACTCTGGGGCAAGATAGTTTCGCCGAAGGCGATCGCGGCCATGAGCAACAGCGGAACCGGGATCGCCGTGTTCCACGTAATCACCTTTAAAGTTGAAAAATGCCGCCGCAACAACCTCAGGCCCACGGCATAAACGGCGAACAGTACGGCAGACATAATGGCGAGGTAGTCGCCCAATGCGAACGATCCGAACGCAGCGCTGCCGTGGCTGATGAGTAAAAACGAGCCCAGCATTGCGAGTACCAGGCCGATCAAGAATTGTGTACCAAACCGCTCGTTGAGGAAAAACCAAGCGCCGAGCGCCACGAATATTGGATTGGAATAGGCGATCAACATCGAGTTGACGACCGAGGTGTTGGCGATTGCGGCATGCCACAGGATCATGTCGAACGCGAGCGCGACCGAAACCCAAAACAGCGTCCAATGCGCGGACCGTGGTGCAACCCGACGCTCATCTTTTTGACGCTGATTGCCGCGGCGCACCGAGATTTGGGCCCACGCCAGCAAAGGCAGGATCGAGAATGCAAAGCGCCAGAAAGCGGTGGCGATCGGGCCGGTCTCGCTAAAGCGCACCGCGATCGGCACCGCGCTGAAACACACCGTCGCGATAGCCAATGCCGCGAGGGCAAGGATACGACTTCGGGCCGCGCTGGAATCGGACTCGACCGTCACTTAATTTGCTGGATCTGGTGTAATGTGGGTGCGGCGCCAATGCCGCAAACCGGCAAACTAGAGCCATATGAGGGTGCGCGCCAGTCCGTCGATTTCTAGACTCGCAGCCCCGCCCGGTGCTAGCATCCGCCGCCGATGGGGAGGCCCTCAGGGGCCTATTTAAGACAGCTGTTAAGGAGAAGACCGTGGCCGCGCAATACTCCACGATGATCTCGGGCGATTCACACATCTTTGAGAAAACCGATCTGTGGCGCAATGCATTGGGCGACAAATACGGCGACGATATCCCGCACGAGTTTTACGAGCACAAAGGTGAGAAAGGGACCTATTTCTATACCGGTGCCCAGGTGCTCAGGGTTGGCGGCATCGATCAAGAGCACAAGGATAGTGGGCTCCATCTCACCGGCTACGATCCCGAGAGACGGATCGAGTATCAGCAGGAAGCGAACGTCCTCAGCGAAGTGATCTATCCGTCCTACGGTTTAATCGTGATGCAAAGCCGGCATCACGAGGCCTTGAACGCGGTCGCCGAGGTCTACAACGATTGGCTGCGCGAGTACTTCTCCTATGACCCGAAGCGGCTGCTTGGGGTGGCCATGATTCCAACCACCGACGTGGATTGGGCGATCAAAGAGCTCGAGCGCTGCGTCAACATGGGATACGTCGGCGCCTGCTTCAATTGCCGAAATCTCGAAGGCACGCCGCCCTACCGTGATCCGGTTTATGATCCGCTGTGGGCGCGTTGCGCGGAAATGAACATCCCGGTAACCCTGCATTCGATTACCGGTCGCGTCCATGATCCGCTTCACCCGCATAATGAAGATGAGCTGATGGACGCACCGCGTCTGGCGCTGGATATCTATAATGAGATCCAAGGCACCCTGGGCAGCGATATTATTTTCGGCGCCGTCCTGGATCGTCATCCCAATCTCAAAATTGTGGTCAGTGAATTCGAACTTTCCTGGCTGCCCAATTTTGCTTTCCGCCTCGACATGATCAAAGACGGATTTGCCAGCCGGATTACGTTGCCGAAACTGGAAATGAAGCCGAGCGACTATCTGCGTGAGCGTTGCTGGTTCGGTTGGATCGACGATGGCCGCGGCATGCTCGGGGTCGAAGAGGTCGGGGCTGACCGTGTCCTGTGGGGTTCCGACTTCCCTCATGTTCGATCAGTCGGCGTCGACGCCCACAGTGTGGTTGGCAAGATGCTGAGTGAGCTGTCGCCCGAGGATCAGGACAAGATTGTCGGCCTTAACACCGCAGAGCTCTATAACATCAACTACGAAGAGCTGTATTGGACGAAGCAGGCGGCCGAGTAGCCAAACCCGCAACGTTCGCAGCGCGATTCAAGGAGAAATAGAATGTCGGTTCAGACCGAAACGGCGCCCGCCGTGATGTTTTCGCCCCGACGCATTGGCCATGCCAACCTGTTCGTCGGTGAACTCGAACGATCGATGCACTTCTATAATAAGGTTGCCGGTTTCGAGGAGGTGTTTCGCGAACCCCATATTCCGGCCGGATTCCTGTCCAACGGCAACACCCATCACGACCTGGGTCTCATCCAAATACAGAAGGGCGAGCAGGTTGTCGGTCGCGACGGTCACGTCCAAATCCCCACTGGACGCGGTCTCGAGTCGGGCCTCAACCATTTTGGCTGGGAGATGGAATGCGAGAAGGACCTAGCCGAGGCGTACTTCCGTGCCATCGAAGCCGGTGTTGACCTGCACCGTAAGGTCGATCATCAGATCTCGCATAGCATCTATATGTTCGATCCGGACGGTAATCTTCACGAATTCTATGCCGATATGATGGACGACTGGCGCGAGGTGTTTCACGGTAAGGTCGGCGAGGCGATTACCGGCGGGTGGGACCCGGAGGCGGGCAATTACTTGACCGAAGGTCGCTACCACGAGGACTACGAACTTCGGCGAGTCGATCAGGCCCTCATTCATCCGGTTCGTTTTGCCAGTGCCGTTTTGCTCACCAAGAACTTCGATGCGATGGTCGACTTTTTCGGGGGTGTCGCCGGACTTGAGGTCGCCCACCGTACGCCGGACGGGGCGGTTGTCAGTTTTGCCGGCCCCAAGGCGAGTCATGGCGTTGACATTTCGTTGATCAAGCAATCGGGCGACGCCAGCGTCCACCACTACAGCTATGAAGTGGCCGATGAGGCCGAACTCGATCGGGCCGAAAACGCGCTTGCCGGCGGCGGCGTAGCCATCGAAAAGAAACTCGACCATGCAACCAAGCGCAGCATCTTCGTTCGCGATCCCGACGATATGTTGTGTGAGTTCTTCGTCCCGCGCGCTGCCGACTTGGCGGCGGTGGAATCAGCAAACGACGATCAGCTTTACCTACTCTAGGTCAATAGCAGGCCGATAATAGGTCCTAACCGATGCCCGGCATCGGTGGGGAAATGTCTATGAAATGTAAGATCGAAGAAGTTGGCGGCATCAGGACGCGCTGGCTTTATGAGGGCGACGGGCCGGTATTTCTGATGATCCACGGCGTCGGCGGATCCGGCGACATGTGGTACAAGAACATCGATTTCTTCGCCGAAAAGTACACCGTCGTGGCGCCCGATATCGTCGGCCACGGCTTCACCCAAGCAGTCGATTTCAAAGGCGAGCCACCGCAGATGGTGGCGATGAAACATCTCAACGCGTTGATGGATCATATCGGCGCCGACAAATATTGCGTAGCTGGAAGCTCTTACGGTGCGCTGCTGTCATCGCTGATGTATTTCGATCGCCCCGATCGTGTCGAAAAAGCTGTTCTGATCGGAAGTGGGTCGACGTTTCACCCGTCTGAGGACCAGATCAAAACGTTGGAAGGCGCGCGCGCCAACGGGTCGAAGGCAATGCAAAACCCGACCTGGCAAGTGTGCCAGCAGCGGCTCGGCAACATTTGCTATGACCCCGCCACCGTGCTTACCGAAACGTTGCTGGTGCAGATGACGAGTTACGCCCAACCCGATCGGCTCGATGCCTATCTGGCGACGATCGGGGGGCTGATGGCAACGGCCGATACGCACCGGGTTTACGACAAGCTCGAGCAGATGGATTTGCCGGTCCAGATTATCACCGGTCGTGATGATATTCGCTCGAACTGGGAGCTGACAGTGGTCGGGCAAAAGCGAATGCCCGACGCGCGACTCGAAATTTACGACAAGTGCGGCCACCTGCCGATGTCGGAGTATGCCGACAAATTCAATCAGCAGGTTATGGAGTTTCTCGCCGGCTAGTGGTATTTCACTAGCTCGTCTTGTAAGACTTTCGTGACTTCTCCGTTATTGGGAAAGCGCACGGAGATTGTTTCCTCAGGGAGGTATCGATGAAGAAGCTACTTGGTTTGCTATCGGCAGCCGCGGTCGGCATTGTCATGACCGTTTCTGCCTCTCAGGCGGCGGACCCGATTCGCATGCCGTTTATTCAGACGTTCAGCGGTCCCTACATCGACTTTGGCGAGCGCATGTGGCGCGAAGGTGTGCTGCCCGCGCTGGAAGTTATCAACAACGAGCAAGGCGGGATCAATGGCCGGCCTTTAGAGTTCTACAAGGTCGATAACTATTTTCCCGACACGGCGCGGTTCCTCAACGACTTCCGCCGGATTTGTGCTGATCCGTCGATCCCCATCGCCTACGGCGTTGGTGCAACCAAAACGACGATCGCGGTGTTTGAAGACGTCAAACGCTGCAAAATCCCAACCTTCAATCCTTCCTCGGGTGGCGCCTGGCCGCACAAGAAGGCCGACGGTTCCAAGGATTTCGCAGGGTGGCTGTTCCGCTATCAGCCCCAGGCCGAAGAGACTCTTCCCGGCATGTTCAAGCTGATACAAGAGCGCCTCGGCATGAAAACCGCGTCGATCTCGCACACCAACGACGATGACTTTGCGGTCAACAATCGCAAGATCGCGCTGAAGGCGCTGGCCGATCTAAATGTTAAGATCGTCGCCGATGTTTCGACCAAGACCAAAGAAACCAACTTTGCCTCGCAAGTCGCGGCGGTAAATAGCTCCAGGCCGGACGCGCATCTGCTCCTGCATCAGCCCGGCGACGCCGGAACCATGACCCTTCAGCTCAAGGATCGTGGCTTCAAATCGCAACTCATGGCTGATGTCATCATCGCCGGCGAAGATCTGTGGATCCTGTCGAAGGGCAAGGCGGCTGGTATGATCGGCTACTCGACCTATGCTGTCGATGACGACCGTCCGATCGTTCAGGCTTGGTTAAAGACCTGGCGCAAGGCAACCGGCAAAAAGCGGTCCGCGCCCGACGGCTTCGTTACGGCTTACTATGAGGGTACGCTGATCCTCGCTGACATCCTGCGCGGTGTTAGCGATCTTAATAGCCGTGAACAAATTCGCGATGGGTTCCTCAAGATCAAGAACCGCGAAGCCATCACGGGAACCATTAGCTGGCCGACTGACGGTGACCTCGTCCGCTCGCAGCCAATTCTGGTTCAGCGCGATGCGGAAGGCCTATTGAAAAAGTGGCCTAACTAACCGAGCGCGCAATTTGGCGACTTAATAAATCCCCCCAGGGTTGCCCCTGGGGGGATTTCTACTCAGCACAAGTTTACGGGTTTAGGCGTTTTCGCGCTTGAATGTGCAAGCCGCGCCAAGCATTATGCGGCTCGCGATTTGGGTGCGATGGAAAAAACGACAAATGACATCCATTCGCGTGGGAGGACGGCGTTTCCTAGGCGATTGATCGGACTTGAGGTGCCGAGGGTGCCTCGAACTGGGTGACGGGATTACGACAAATATGTCGGACGAATTTTTTAGCGTTCAAGGCGTTAGCAAACGCTTCGGTGGCCTGGTCGCGGTCGACAATGTCGACCTCAAAACCGTCCGCGGCAACATCGGGTGCGTGATTGGGCCTAATGGGTCCGGCAAGACCACGCTTTTCAACATAATCTCCGGCCTGATCGAAGGCGACGGCGGCGATGTTGTGTTCAAAGGGGACACGATCTACGGCAAGAAGCCCCACCAAATTGCGGCGCTTGGCATCGGCCGGTCGTTCCAGTTGGCGCGACTGTTTCCCAACATGACGCTGCTGCAGAACTGCGAAGTTCCACAATACACGGGCAGCACGACGACCTATTTCGATGCTTTCTTCTGCCGCAAGAATGAGCGTGAAGAACGCCAGCGCATTAAGGATACGGCAGAACGGCTATTGTCAGAAGTCGGCGGTGGCCAACTCTATGGCCGTCGCTTTGATTACCCACACACTTGTTCGCTTGGCGAGCAGCGAATTCTTGAACTTATTCGCATGCTCGCGTTGGAACCGGATTTGATCCTACTCGATGAGCCGACGCAGGGGCTTAATCCGATGTGGATCAAGGAAACCATCGAGCTGATTTACGAGATCAAAGAAAAAGCGGGAACGATCCTGTTTATCGAGCACAAAATGTCGGTCGTGATGCAGATTTCGGACTGGGTAACCGTGCTTAATCACGGCGAAAAAATCGCCGAGGGAACGCCGGTGGAAGTGCGAGAAAATCCGGTGGTTATTCAGGCATATCTCGGTGCCTAATTTTTTGACGGCTAAGGCCGAAAGGGGCTTAACGTGAGTGATGCGAACGGCACCATTCTCAAGGTAGAGGATCTGGAAGTTCGCTACGGCAACGTGGTTGCGGCTACAGATATCTCCCTTGAGGTACGCAAGGGAGAAATCGTCGCGTTGCTGGGACCGAACGGCGCCGGCAAAACGAGCGTGCTCAAAGCGATTATGGGGCTGATAAAGCCGTCAAAAGGAACCGTCGAATATACCGACGATGCGGGTTCCCATCGCATCGACGGCATGGAAACCCACATGATGGCGCGCATGGGTATTGCCAATATACCATCGCTGGAAACCGTACTCCCGCGGATGTCGGTGGAGGAAAACCTCGAAGTCGGCGGTCGCTTCTTGTTCAATAGCGATATGCCCCGCGTGCGCCAGCGGATCGAGGATATGCTCGAACGTTTCCCCATCCTCGCCGAGCGCCGCAAGCAACTCTCGGGGACACTGTCTGGTGGCGAGCAGCGCCAACTTGCGGTCGCACGCGGATTGATGGCGGAACCGAAATTCATGCTGCTCGATGAACCCTCGCTCGGACTCGCGCCGATACTCTTGCGCGAATTGTTTGAGATGCTGCGTGACATCAAGAATGATCTCGGCGTTGACATGCTGATCGTCGAGCAAAACGTCAACAAAGCGCTCGAAATTTCTGATCGCGCCTATGTCATGCGGATCGGTGCCATTGATTTCCACGGACCCGCGCAGGAAGTTGCGCAAAGCGAACGCCTTAAAGACGCCTACCTTGGTAGCTAGCGGAAAGGTCAAGCCATGATCGGTTACATCGCAGAGCAACTTTTCATTGGTGTCGCCACGGGAGCGATTTACGCGATCATTGCCGTTGGACTCAATCTCATCTTCGGCACCATGAATGTGCTCAACATGGCGCACGGCTCGGCGCTAATGATCGGCTCATTTGGTGTGCTGCTCTTCAACTACGTGGGCGACCGCTACTTCGGCTACACCAATTTCTGGTTGGCGTGCGTCTGCGGCCTGGTGATGGCCTTCTTCACAGGCCTCTTGGTCGAGCGCCTCGCCGTGCGGCCGATGAAAGGCAACTGGTGGAACACCAAGATCGCCACCATCGGGATGGCGTTCATCCTCGAAAATCTTGTCACGGTGTTAACCGAAGGTCGGCCGCAACTCTACCCGCGACCGTTCGAGCCAACCTATTATGTGATCCTAGGCGATCTCGATAATCCTGGTCTTTGGCTGATTGAGATCTCCAACATCCACATCCTCCTCATTGGAATATCCATAATCATGGTCGCGGGCATGGTGTGGTTCCTCTACCGCACGACGACCGGTAAGGCCATACGCGTTGTCTCTCAAAGTCAGGAGATCGCCCGCTGTATCGGCATCGACGTCAAGCGGTCGATCATCCTCGGATTTGGCGTCAGCGCGACGCTGGCAGGCGTTGCCGGAATTCTAAATGGAGTGACGTTCGGGTCGACGTACTCATTTATAGGCCTCCAACTCCTGCTTAAGGGAATCGTTGTGCTCATTGTTGCAGGCATTGGCAATATGCGGGGCTGCCTGTGGGTCGGTATCATGCTTGGGATCATTGAATCGATGTCGGTCGCGTTCGGTGAATCCACCTATCGCGATTTCTTCTCCTACGGCGGTATGGTCTTAATTCTGATCTGGCGGCCGTGGGGTATTTTCGGCGAAGAAGGCCGGGTAACACGTGAGGTGTAAGGTCAGCATATGGACCCAGTAACACCAGATTTTATCGACAAAGTCGCCGCCTGGAGCTTCGACCGGACGATTCAGGGCTTTGTTACGCATTACTCTACGGTCACCTGGGACTTCATTTTCGACCTGGCGACCGACAATGCGCTCTACCTGATTGGCTCACTCGGGTTGTTCGTTCTGATGTTCGCCGGCCAGGTCTCGCTCGGCCACGGCGTGATTATTGGACTCTCCGCGTATACGGCGGGGATCGTCACGGTAAACTGGGGTTGGGATTTCTATCTCGCCGCGCCGGCCGCAGCAATCGCCGGGATGATCAGCGGGGCGATATTCTGGTACCTGTTGGGACTGAGACTTACGCTCTTTTATCTCGGGATAGGGACGTTCGCCCTCGGCGAAGCGTTCATCACTCTGGGCTTGAATTCCGAGTATATCGGGGGTGCGCTGGGCTTCCATGGCATCCCGCTCAGGACCGAATGGTGGCATGTCGCCGTGATCTTAGTCTTCACCATGTACGCGGTCTGGCGGCTCGAGATTTCACGGTTCGGCCTCGCTATGCGTGCGATTCGCGATAATCCCACGGTTGCCGGTGCTATGGGTATCAATGTTGGCACCACCAAGCTGTATGCCTGGATGATCGGCAGTTCGCTCGCTGGCCTATCGGGATGGCTTTATGCCCACCGCGTTACCATCCTGAGCCCACCGGAATTCGGCATTTTCATGGCGATCACCTACATTTTGGCGCCGCTGATAGGTGGCCTGCGTACGTTCTGGGGAACCATCATCGGTGGGGTCTTTGTTTATTGGGCGCCGTGGATAACCACGACCGATGAGCCGCAATGGCGCCTTGCCCTCTATGGCGTCATGATCCTGCTGTTAATGATCTTCATGCCGCAGGGACTGTTTCCGGCAACGCCAACGCGCAGCAAGGGTGTGCGCACGGAAACCGACGCGCAAGAGGCAGCGAGAGCGGCCGAATAATCTTTTACAAGTTCAACGATAACGCCGGGCTTTTGGCCGGGCGTTTTTCGTTGCACAGCGGGAGCTTGCCACCACCGGCCGGATTGCACATATTATGTGGGCGCTTCGGGGCGCATCCAGTCCGCGGGAAGGGCTAAGCCCACCTTATTAGTCGGCGCGACGTTCATCGCTCCCTCTTTCTGCCTGCGAGTTGCGGACGCCAGGCGTGGGAAGGAGGGCGTCATGCCTACCACCGCTCCGATCGTCAGACGACTCCCCGAGAACGCAGATCTCGGAAATCTTAGAAAGCGTGCCAAGCAACTCCTCAAGCTCGCGCAGTCCGGCGATCTTGACGCGCTCTCGCGGTTGCAAAATAGCTTGCCGAGCAAGATCCATACGAGTGATTTCGCGACCCTAAAGTTAAGCGACGTCCAACTGGTGATTGCGCGTGAATATGGTTTTGCCAGTTGGCCAAAACTAATAGCGACGCTCGAAAGTGGCGAGCACGTCGCCGTATCGGACGAACTCGACGGCGCACCGATTGTCGTGCCGTTGGTGCCACTTCGGGATTACATCATCTATCCCGGCATGGAAATGCCGCTCTACGTCGGGCGGTCGAAATCGCTTAATGCAATCGAGGCCGCCGGCCACGATCAACAAATTTTTTTGTGCCTGCAACAAGACGGTAAGAAAAACGATCCTGATGTCGATGACGTTTTCCAGATTGGTACGCTGGCGACGATCAATCGCCAGTATGCCACCTCCGATGGGGCCCAGGTTTTCATGCAGGGTCACACTCGTGCCCGTAGTCTGAGCATGGATTTTTCAGGCGGCTACGCTCGGGCTCATGTTGAAGTGCTGGGAGCCCGATCACAACAATCCGCAGGGGCCAGAATAAACAACGCACGATCGCTGTTGGTAAGGACCGTGGATAGACTGAGCTTGCCCAAGGAACTGAAGGTGGCGATCGAGGCGGCATCAGAACCCGGCTTCTTAGCCGATCTGGCGGCCCAGCACATCCCCGTCAGTCTGGATAAGCGGCAGGAACTTCTTGAACTTGCTAACCCGGAGCAGCGCTTGGATCGGGCCGTGCAAATATTCGCGGCCCTGCTGGCCGAACTCGAACAATCGCCCTTCGATGATTTCGTCGGCCGTTATCAGCTCGCCCCGAGTTTCGTTGTTGCGATCGAGCGTGGCGAAGGCTGCCTGGTGGCAGAATCTCCGTGGGATAAGGTCGAGGTTTTTCCGCGGGGCGAGGACGGATTTGCACCAAGTGCATCGATCGACACTGGAGGCAATATTGAATCCATGCCGCTCTACCTGGCGATGGCGCGGGTGAAGCCGACGCCGACCTTCAAGTTCCACCGGGATGACGCTGGCACGGTGGTGGCGGTTAGTCGTAACGACGGATTCTCAGCTTGGCCGGCCGGCCGCAAAATAGTCGATCTCGAGCGGCCGGTTCCGGTTACACAAGAAACGACCGACGATTTGCATCGATACTCGGGCCGCTATGAGATCGGCACAGGGATTCTCGCCGATGTATCGGTGGTGGCAGACAGACTGTTTCTCGATTCCCATCGCTTACAACCCATCTCCGACACCGAGTTTTTCGGTGAGTCCGAACCGATGCGCGTTTTGTTCAAGCTCAATGAAGCCAAACACGTGATTGGGATGTGGGTGGGCAACCCGCATGTGCGTCGTCAGTATTGGAAAATTGCCTGACGGTCAGATCTTCAGACCGTTCGAATCAAGCATTCGTATCACCATGAACAAAATATCGGATCGGTTTACGTTTCGACCGGCGCGAACGGGTGACTTCGATGAGCTACAGCGAATAGAGCGGTCGGCCGGCCAACTCTTCCGCACGTTCGGCATGGATGAGATCGCCGATCACGAACCGACATCCATTGCGGACTTCGAAGACGGGCGTGCGGCCGGTCTACTTTGGATTGCGGCGTCAAGCGAACGGGTGGTCGGTTTCGCGCTAGCCGATACGATCGATGGCAATCTTCACCTTGATGAGCTGGCCGTTGATCCCCGATTCGCTCGACAAGGTTTGGGCAGCGCGCTCGTGGAGACGGTGTGCCACGCGGCGCGAGCCCACGCCTGTTCGTGGGTAACGCTCAGGACATTCGCAGAAGTCCCGTGGAACGGTCCCTTCTACACAAAGCTTGGCTTTCGTGAACTGCCCGAGCACGACGTAACGCCCTCCCTGCGGCAGCTCGCGAGCCGAGAAACTGCGGCTGGTCTCGACGTCAGTCCGCGTATCTTCATGCGCCGAAAACCCTAGACGGCGCGACAACGGGGTTCGCCCGCTATTTCACAAAATTACGCACGGCTGCGTGGAAGAGATCGGGATATTCCAGATAAGGCAAGTGCCCACATTTCTCGAAGGTCACCAGCTCTGCTTTCGGCATCCGCTTACAGGCTTCGACCGCACGGTCATAAATGCCGCGCGGGTCTTCACGACCCCACACGATCATCGTATCGACATCGAACTGTTCGAGCCGTTCGAGAATTCGGTATGGGCGCACCGCGGGAATATCCATCATTCCCTTCATGGCTTCTTCCCACCAGCCGATATAAGTGGGCTGCGCATAGGCGGTGAGCTGAGACAACAGCAAGTCGTCTGGCACCATCGAGATGTCGTATACGGTGTTGCCCATGCGTTGACGGCAAGATTCAAGCGTCGGCGTGCGAATGGCCATGCCGGCATTCTTCAAGGTGCCCTGCAGCGCGTTCGCCAATTCCTCTTCGCTATTGAAGCAGGAGCCAGTGCCGTTAAGGATCACCTGCGGTATGCGATCCGGCGCTTCAAACCACATCAGCGCCGCCATCAGAGCGCCGTAGGACGAACCGCACGGCACAAACTGGTCGATGCCCATGGCATCGGCAACATCAAAAAAATGTTTGAGATTAACGCCATGCGGCGGTCCGCCTTTGAGCGGTACCGGATCGGTGAAGCCGTGTCCGACGCCATCAGGGGCAACGACGTAGTAATCCTTGGCGAGCTCGTCGATATTGAGCAGCCAGGATTCCGCACCGATTCCGAAGCCGTGGATCAGCAGGATCGCTTTCTTGCTCTTGTCACCTTCATAGATGACACGCGTGTTGACGCCACCGGCATCGATGAATTCGACTTTCATTACCTTCTCCCCGGGTTTATCGAAGTTTCACGTGTTGGTTGGGCTCGTGTGTTGCAATTTCTTAGCCGGCGAGAAACGCGCGGATGTCGGCATTATATTGATCCGGCTTTTCGAGAAACGGCAGGTGGCCGCACTCTTCATACGTTATCAGGCGCGCATTGGGCATCCGTTTGACGCCGGCGACGGCTTGCTCGTGGAGGCCACGCGGGTCTTGCCGGCCCCAAACGATCAGTGTTTCGACCGCGATATCTTCGAGCCGGTCATAGATGCGATAGGGACGCATCTTGTCCATATCCATCATCGCGTCGAGCTGGGTACGCCAAGCTTCGACGATATACGGCTGTGAGTAGATGCTAAGGCGCATAAAGACGAAGGATTCGGGCACGCTCGCGGGGTCGTGAACCGTTCCCTGCGAACGAATCCGGCAGGTTTCCAGGGTTGGATCGAGCATCGCGATCGACGAGTTCTTCTTCGTGCCTTGCAGCGCCGTCGCGAGTTGTTCCTCGGTGTTGAAGGTCGATCCGGATCCATTGATGATCAGTTTTGAGACGCGGCCGGGTGCTTCAAAATACATCAACGCACCGACCAATCCGCCATAGGATGAGCCACAGGGAACGAAGTGATCGATCCCCAGGACATCAAGCACACCGAACAAATGTTCAACCGCCTTGGGGTGGGAGGGGCCGTCCTCAAGATCAACCGATCCCGTAAATCCGTGTCCGACCAGGTCGGGTACGATAACGTGGAAGTCCCGACCCAGCACATCGATATTGTGCATCCAGGTATCGGCGCTCGAGCCAAAGCCGTGGATCAATAAAAGGACATCGGCGTTGCCTTCGCCTTCGTAGAGGACCCGGGTTTGAGTGCCGGCGACATCGATGAACTTGGCCCGCATGAGAATACCTAGTGGATGGAATCCAACATATGGCACCCATACGACGGCTTGCCGAGTTCGCCGGTTAGGCGCGCGAAGCGTGGCGATGCCGGCCGCATCGGAAGCTTCGCGTACCGCGGCCGGCGAGCTCGGCAAGCCGCCCTATGGGTCGCGTATTCCGGCCCCTCGGTGCGTCGAAACCCCTCAACGATGCAAACGCATCGCCTACAGGCCTTCTCCTGCCGAGCTACCGGGATACGAGATCGTATGGGTACCATATGTTGGATTCCATCCACTAGAGTTGGTAGACCGCCGAAACCGTTGCCGCAATCATTTGGTCGCGCTGGGTTTCGGTGTAGTTACCGAATAGCTCGGTGAGCTTTGAGTGGGCATTGAGGCCGATCGATCGCACGTGCGGGAAATCCGACCCCCACATGATTCGGTCGACGCCAATGTGGGGGATCGCATCCGAAGCGAGCGGGTCGTCGATCATCCCGTGCCACATGCGGTGGGTTACATACTCGCTCGCGGTTCTCTCGAGCTTGGGCAAATCCATGTAAAACGTGAAGGCGGACTGCATTTGATCGAGCCGCCACATAAAGTGCGGCATCCACGACAGTTCGAATTCCATGCAGATGAGCTTCAGTTCGGGAAAGCGGTCGAGGATGGTGCCGAAAATGAACTCGTTCGCCAGCACGTCGGCTATTTCGTAGAACGCGTAGAGCATCGTGCGCGGGCCCTCCGCATGCTCTTCAGGTTTATGGAACCCGAAGGGAGACGGGGTGCGACCGGCCAGGGAATGCAACGTGAGTGGAATACCGGTTTCCGCCGCGGCGCGCCACAGGGGATCATAACTCGGGTCGCGATAGGGCGGGCACCCATCCGGCGGAAGGGTATTGATCATGGCGCCCTTGAAGCCAAGTTTGATGCAGCGGTGCAGTTCCTCAACCGCCCAGCCGACATCGTCGACCGGCAGCATGGCAATGCCAATCAGGCGTTTGGGATCGTGAGCGCAGAACTCACCCGCCCAATCGTTGTAGACCTGGGCTGCCGGGTGCAACATCTCGCACGGTTGATTGCGCAGCATAACAATGCCCAGCGTCGGGTATATCAACTCGGCTTCGACGCCGGCTTCCTGCTGGAACGCGACGCGTTTTACCGGATCGTAACCGGCCGCCGCCCACCCACGACCGGCCTCCTGCTCAGGATCGCCCATGGTTAGAACTTCGCGACCCGAGAAAAAGAAATTGCCCTTCTTGCCGGCATGTTCGATGAGCCCACGCGGCGTCTGTTCTCCAAATCGATCACCGAGCGCTGAGCGCCACAGATCGAGCGGTTCGATGATGTGCGAGTCGGCCGAAACCACGCGGTCAAAAATCATATCGCGCCGACTTGGCGAAGATGATCGATACGGGCCTGGTCGTAACCGAGCTCGCTGAGGAGGTCGTCGGTGTGGGCACCTAGCGGTGGTGCGCCGTTGCTCGGCATGTCCTCGCCCGGGCAGATAAACGGGCTTGCCAACATCGGGATTTCGCCGCGCCCCTCATGGCTATACTCGCGAATGCGGCCTTCATCGCGCACGAACGGGCTGTCGAGGGCGGACTTGATGTCGTTGACCGGTGCGGCCGGCACCTCACCGGCAAATATCTCCAGCCATTCCTCGGTGGTCTTGGGCATCAGCACCTGATCGAGCATTTCGGTAATCATTTCGCGATTCTCGAGGCGTGCTTTGGCGCTGTTGAACCGAGGGTCGTCGGCCCATTCCGGCTTGCCGACCTTTTCAGCGAGCACGCCCCAGAAGTGTTCCTTATTGCACATGATAAAAATCCAGCCGTCTTTGGTGCGGTAAAGCTGGCTTGGCACCAGCGACGGATGGCTTGATCGTGGTACACGCCCGGTATTGACGCCTTCATTGAGGTACCACGTCGCCAGATAACACAGGTTTTGCAACGCGACATCGAACAGGCTGACGTCGATGTCGCGTCCGATGCCGGTTTTTTGTGCCCCGACGATGCCGGCGGTCAGTGCGAAGGCCGCCGTCATACCGGTCATCAGGTCAACGATCGAGAGCCCGAAACGGGCAGGGGGCCCGTCGGGCTCACCTGTGACCGAGAAATACCCGGCCTCCGATTGCATCAGGTAGTCAAATCCCGGCCAGTCCGCCCGCGATCCCGTGCGTCCGTAAGACGACAGATGCGCACACACGATCTTTGGATTGATATCCTTGAGATCATCGTAAGTGATGCCGAGTTTGGCAGGCTTGTCGCCGCGCAGGTTGTCGAGCATTCCATCGGCGGTCTTGATCAAGTCGCGAAACAGCTCGCGACCCTCGGGTACCCGGAAATTCAGCGTGAGGCTTTTCTTGTTGCGATTGAAACTCTGAAAGAATTGGCTGTCGTTGGGGCCTAAGAAATGCGGGCCGACGCGGCGACCAAAATCGCCGCCTTCCTGCGCATTCTCAACCTTGATGAGTTCGGCGCCGAGATCGGCGAGCAACATCGTACCGAACGGGCCGGCGCCATATTGCTCGACCGCGACAACGCGAAATCCTTCGAGTGGCAGCATAGTTCCGCTCCTCACACCTGTGACGGCCCCAACTCGGCCGATCACACCGCGGTAGATTTAGTTCTAAGAGTCCGACTCGAAACTCTATGTTTGATAACAGTACCTTGCGAGCCGCCTTGTGAGGAGTCGGATGTTGGCGACAAGAATCCATGCCTGTGCGGAGGCGATTGATTTCTCCCAATCCTTGGCCAGTCGACGGCATCGGTTGAGCCAGGCGAAGGTCCTCTCGACGACCCATCGTCTGGGCAGGAGCTCGAAGCCCTGGGCGGTGTCTGAGCGCTTGATGATCTCGAGCTTCCAGCGGCCGATGACCTCAAGGGCGCCCTCGAGTTTCGGTCCCGCGTAGGCGGCGTCGGCGAAGAGGTGACGCAGCCGGGGGAAGCGATGACGGATCGATTTGAGGACCTCGGGCGCGCCGTCGCGGTCCTGGATATCGGCTGCGTGCACGATCAGGCCGACCAGCAGGCCGAGTGTATCGGTGACGATGTGACGCTTGCGGCCCTTGATCTTCTTGCCCGCGTCATAGCCCCGAACACCACCGCTTTCCGTGGTTTTCACGCTCTGGCTGTCGATCACCCCGGCGCTCGGGCCGGCCTCGCGTCCTTCCAGCTCCCGGGCCGCCATGACCAGGTGATGGTTGATGCTCTCCAGCAGGCCGTTGGAGCGCCAGTCGTAGAAATAGCGCTGGACCGTGGAAGGCGGAGGGAAGTCGTTCGGCAACATCGCCCACTGGCAGCCCGTCGAGGCCATGTACATGACCGCATCCATGACATGGCGCAGGTCCGTCGTCCTCGGCCGGCCGATCTTCTTGCGCGGCGGCATGAGCGGCGCGATCAACGCCCACTCTCGATCCGTCAGGTCGCTTGCGTAGCGCCCGCCACGGCGCTCATAATTCGGGCGAGTGATTTCGCTAGTTCCAGTCCACATGTTGTGCCTCCTCGTTTGCTTTGACACAACCGAGTAAGCCACAACCGACTGAAATCACTCAACTAGTTTCGGGTTGGCCTCTAAGACATGTTTCGACTGGCGCGATGGCAGAGTTCGGTGAACTGCCAAACTAGATCGGGTTTCGCTCGATCAACTGGCGGGCAATGACCATTCGTTGGATTTCGTTGGTGCCCTCGCCAATCGCCAGTAACGGCGCGTCGCGATAAAACCGCTCGATATCGAATTCCTTGGAATAACCGTAGCCGCCGTGAACCCGCATCGCATCCATCGAATTCGAGATCGCCGCCTCGGTTGAAAACAGCTTGGCCATGCCGGCTTCAAGATCGCACCGCTCGCCGCGGTCGTAGCTCCGGGCGGCGTTTTCGGTCAGCAGCCTGGCGGCCTCCACGCGGGTAGCCATATTTGCCAGGTGGATTTGGATGGCTTGATGCTGACATATCGGTTTGCCAAACGTCTTGCGCAGCTGTGAGTAGGCGACCGAGGCATCGAGCGAGGCCTTGGCAACGCCAACCCCACGGGCGGCGACGTTGATGCGACCGAGTTCAAGCCCCGCCAAAGCGTGCTTGAGCCCGGACCCTTCTTCACCGCTGATCAGGCGCTCGGCCGGCACGCGATAATCCTCGAAAATCAGCTCCGCTGAATCAATCCCCTTGTAGCCAAGCTTTTCGAGCTTCTTGCTAACCTTGAACCCCTCGGTTTTCTCCGCGAGGAACAGGCTAATGCCGCGATGGCGCGGTTCGGCTTCGGGATCGGTTTTGACCAGTAACGCGAAACACTGGCCATAAATCCCGTTGCTGATCCAGGTCTTGGTGCCGTTGATGATGTAGTCATCACCATCACGTTTGGCAGACGTACGGATGGCCTGAAGGTCGGTACCGCAATCCGGCTCGGTGAGGGCCAGGCCGCCGCGGATCTCGCCGGTGGCAAACCTTGGCAGATAGGATTGCTTCTGCTCTTCGGTGCCGAACCGCTGCACCGCTGCCGCCATGATCAGATGCGAATTGAAGATTCCGGTGACCGACATCCATACGGTTGAAATGCGTTCGACGATCTTGGCGTAAGTTGATGCCGAAAGACCCAAACCGCCGTACTCCGGATTGATAATCGCCCCGAACAGACCAAGCTCTTTCATGGCCTCGACGATGGCTTCAGGATATTCATCCTTGGCCTCGAGGTCATGGGCATAGGGTTTGACGTCGCGTTCAAGAAACCGATCGATACTATCGAGGATCAGAGTCTCTTCTTCGTTGGCGCCGTCGAAGTAGTTGCTGCCGTCGTTGGCCGGGGTACTCATATCGGTTTCCCAATCCCCACCTACGAAGCGATCTGACCGGCAACATCGCGTGCGCTGTTGGCTTGATCCATGTTGAGGATCGCATTGCGGACACGCTCGCTCGGGCCGTTGGCGATTTCAATATTGCCCAGGAACTTCTCAATGATCTCTTCGTTCGAGATGGGTCGGTCCGAGTTACCGCGATTCACAGCTTTGCGCTGGCGGATCTCGCTGCCATCAATCATCTCGACGACAACCTCGCCCGAATAGTATATCGGGAACCCTGAGTCGGGATCGACCTCATAATCGACCCGGTCGGCGAGCGACAGGATTTCGGGATCCTTAAGCGAGTCATCACTCAGTTCGGCCAGTGTGAATTGGCCTCTGGTAATGGCGGCCGAGACCAGAAAGGGAATGCTGAACTCCGCGTCATACTCGTTTTGGGGGCGTCGCTTGTTCGCAACCGGTTCGCAAACGGTCTTGACCACCTCTTGGGGCACCAATGCGCGTATCCGTTTGATATCGGTTGCCTTGATCTGGTTATCGCGCACCAGCCCCAACGCGGCATCGATGCAGCCATGCGTGAAATGACAGGCCGGGAAGGGTTTGATCGCGACATTGTCAATCTCCCAAACACGACCCAAGCCGGCCGTCGCCAGACTGAGTTCGTTGTTGGCGTTGTATTCGGGATTGTTGACGTAGGTATTAAACAGCCCGAACCGGCCTTCATACGGGTGGCCTGCACCGACATAGCCTTCTTTGGCGAGGAACGCCGCAGTGATGCCGGAAACAGCCGCCCAACCGGGATGCATCCGTTTGGTCCAAGCGCCGTCCTCAAGGAATTCGAGGCTACCGGCCGCCATGCTGAGCACGATGCCTTGGGCCATGGCCAATTGCTGTTCGTCGAGTCCGAGCAAACGACCTGCCACCAACGAGCAACCGAACGCGCCCATGACCCCGGTCGGATGAAAGCCGATTTGGTGGAGACCGCCTTTGACGACCATGCCGAGGCGGGCCGCGGATTCGACGCCAATGATATAGGCGATCAGCATATCTTTGCCGCTGGCGTTGACGTGATTGGCGGTCGCCAAGGCACACGGAAAGGTGCTGGTGGTGGTGTGGATAACACCGGCGCTGTGGGTATCGTCGAAATCGAGGCCATGGCAAAGGATTCCATTGACCAGCGCTGCATCTCGCAACGACAGTTTCTTCGAGGAACCGATAACCGGGTTATCGCCGTTTTCACTTAAGGCTTCAGCGGCCGCCATCGCGACCGAGGCAAAATGGTAGGTGCTCGACGCATGGGCGATCCCGACGCTGTCCAGAACCAAATGTTTGGCCCGATCGCGCACCGCTTCCGGAATATCCTCGTAATTAAGGTTGGCGGCAAATTTGGCAAGTTCGTTGGCGATACCGTTGGCCGGCGTCGCTGAGGCAGCGGCACTACTCATCGTAAGTCCTCCTGGTCGAACGAAATCCTCCCCGCGGGGAAGTTGTTGCCAGTCTATCAGTATTCCCCATTTACGGTAGTCCCGGACGGGCAGATTCGAAGCCAATACGCTTCGGGTGTAGCCTTCTCGGGCTGACCCATGACGACGGTGGAGGGAACGATGAGCGGGCGCGAAATCATCATAAGTGGCGACGACGGTGCCAATTTTTCGGGTTATCTGGCGTGTCCGGAAAGCGGCAGCGGGCCTGGTTTGCTGCTGGCCCAGGAAATATTTGGCGTCAACCAGACCATGCGTGCGGTCGCGGACTACTTCGCCGAGGAGGGTTATGTCTGCCTCGTGCCCGATCTGTTCTGGCGCATCGAGCCCGGTATTCAACTGGGATATTCGCCAGCCGAGTTCGAACAGGCATTTGGGCACTATCAGACGTTCGACGTCGACCGCGGGATCGACGATCTCGGCGCCGCGCTAAACACGCTACGTCAGCGCCCGGAATGTTCCGGCCAGGCCGGCGTGATGGGGTTTTGCCTTGGTGGGAAACTCGCCTATTTGGTGGCAACCCGCCACGATCCGGCGGTCGCAGTTTGTTTTTACGGCGTCGGCATAGATCAGGCGCTGGACGAGGCGGCTAAAATCGATTGCCCGATAGTGTTTCATTTCGCGGGTGCCGACCAGTTTGTACCGCCCGATGCTGTGGCGAAAGTGCGCGAGACGATTGGTGCGCAAGCCGGTATCGAGATCTACGAATATCCCGACGTCGACCATGCTTTCTACAATAGGGATCGTGCCGAGGTTTACGACAAGCCGTCGGCGATGATGGCTCATTCGCGCACGATTGCGGCGCTCCGGCGCGTTGTCGGCCCCGACTACGACCTCGATGCGCTTATGAATGAACACCGGCGCCATGAATTCGTTACCGGCGATGTCGACGCCACGATGGCGACTATGGTGGTGGAACCTTACGTCAACCACGTGACGGTCATGACGGGCGGCGTCGGTTACGAGGAACTCCACCGATTCTATAAACATCACTTCATTCCCAAGATGCCGACCCCGGGCCGGCGTGTGCCGATTTCTCGCACAATTGGTCCAGATCGCTTGATTGATGAGGTGCTCTATTGCTTCACCCATGATGAAGAAATGGACTGGATGCTTCCAGGCGTTCCACCGACTGGCAAATATGTTGAGGTGGCGATCGTTGCGATCTACAGCTTCCGAGGCGGCAAGCTGTATCACGAGCACATCTATTGGGATCAGGCCACCGTGTTGGTTCAGCTCGGCTTGCTCGACCCCGAAGGCCTGCCCGTTGCTGGTCGCGAGGCCGCCGAGAAACTTGCCGATGAGAGCAAGCCCTCGAACACGCTCATGAAGCGCTGGGCCGAGAGCGCCAGTTAGCGGGGAGAAATTGTTGTGGAGCTAGAAGAACTCGGACGCCTCATCGCAGGCGGCGCCAGCCGGTTTGGCGAAGACCCGTTTCGAGAGATCCAAGCCGCGACCGATGCCCATCGTTCGAGCCACGGTTGTTGGGCTTACCCCTATGATGAAGGATCGAGGTTGGGCACGATCGCCGCGGCGATTGATGCCCGCCGAGTATTAGAACTGGGGACGGCGCTGGGATACACGGCCCTTTGGTTCGCCCATGGTGCACCCGAGGCCACCATCGACACGATTGAACGCGATCCCGATCATGTTCGCCTGGCGCGTTCGAATATTGCGGCTGCGGCAATGTCGAAACGGATCGTCGTTCACGAGGGCGACTTCGAGACAATACTGCCTCGCTTTAGCCCGGGCTATGATTTGGTGTTCTTCGACGGCTACGCGCCGACCATGCCGATCATGGCCCAGGTTAAGCGTTTGCTAGCAGATCGAGGGGTGCTGATTAGCGCCAATCTCACGTTGGGCGGTGGTGACGGTCCAGCCTACCGCAAAGCTTTACGCGATCAGAACGAGTGGCAAACGGTTTTCCCAACCGCGAGCGAAGAAACTGCTGTGAGCAAGCTGGTGGGATGAATTCCCTTAACACACTGCCGCGGGTCGGCGATTAGTTTCCGCCGCCACCATTCCCGCCACCGTTGCCGCCGCCATTGCCACCTCCGTTTCCTCCGCCATTGCCGTTCGCAGCGCTGGCACCATCCTCGGTATTGCCGCTGCTGTTAGCTCCGTTTCCGTTTCCGTTTCCGCTATTACCACTTGCCGCCCCGGTTCCAGAACCACTTCCATTTCCGTTTGCGCTAGCACTTCCGCTCCCGGAACCGCTGCTGTCTCCGGCGCCGCTGGCGCCGCCGCCATTAGATCCGCTGGCACCACTGCCGGAGGCTCCCGATCCGCCCTGACCGCCGCCCTGGCCACCGCCTTGACCGCCGCCCTGACCACCACCTTGGCCACCTCCCCCTGCGCCGCTGTCGGGCGCTGCAGCCAAACCAAGACTTTTGCCGATACCGAGTCCTTTTGCCTTGGACGTCGTAACACTCGCCTGAGTTGTCGGAGTAATGGACAGCATTTGCTCGACCGTTGCCATTGCTTTGGTCGCGGCGGTGGGTTGTACCGTCGCCTGCGAACCCGACGTCGCGACCGAGATTGTTTGACCTGGCTTGGCGAGACCGGCGGTACCGCCGCCGTTCGGCGATACCGCGACTTCGCCATCGAGTACTGATACCGTCGTGCTGCCGTTTGGAGCAACCGCGACTACGAAATCGGTCCCGCGAATCCCAATGGTCGCCACCGGTGTTCGGAACACATAACTCTTCTTGGGTAGTGTCCCCGAAACGATGCGATACGTTCCTTGCGTGAGTCGGACGATCAGCGATCCCTTGTTGATAGACTCGAAGACGAAGTCTTCGAGGACCATGGAACTTTCAGGCCCAAGGAAAAAGTCGGTCTTATCGGCAAACTTCACGTGAAGGGAGCCGTCGATGCCGGTTTCGACGCGCTCGTCTTCATAAACGTCGTCGCTGACCGTCAAATTACGACGACCCAAAGAAGGCGTAGTACCTTGCGCATAGGCTGCTAAAGCGACAACGCCGATATTCTTCAGATTTGGATCAAATGACGCTTGCTGGAACGACCCGACGGGCGTTGCCTTTTGACCAATAGCTTTGCGAAGGGAGTTGAGGAACCCGCCGGTCGTTTTGCGCGTTGCGATTTTTCCGAATGTGAAGTTGTCCGTTCCCACGCCACCGCCGGGATCGGCCAGTGCACTCGGGACCGCCAACCCGGGGAGCCCGGTTTCTACGCCTAAGTTCGGTGCAAAAAACACTGTCAGCAGTGCGCTGACAACGAGGAGACGGCGACGGCGACACCACAGTTCGGTCGCCCGCGTGTGTCGATCTTGTCGGCTAAACCGCTGGATTTTCACCTTGGCACTCTTCCCTGGGGTGGCGCGACCACGGAGGTGTGCCGTTGCGAGGAGGGATCAGGTATGGGTTGCGCGACGGTTCAGAACGTTTGTTCGAACAATCAGTCGCAGTGCTCGCGGCCGTCCGCATCGGGTCTTCAAGGAGTGTAGAGTCGCTGCAAGCTTGCGTAGATATTTCCTGATACCCCGCCATTTCGGCTTTCTTGGTTAATCACTTGTTAACCAAGAAAGTAGGGTAAACAGCGATTCGCTGCTGTGATTACCATCACAATAAAGAGGGTAAACGAGATAATTCTTGTGAATAATTAGTATAATAAAGTTGAATCAATCGTCAGTTGCACTCCATATTTTCAAGTATTTCGGGGATGCCCTTAGTTGATCTAGTCATATCCCCACTTGACTTGGACTTGATGGCCGTTTCTTGAGGTTTACACGTTTACACATGAATCGACACCGAATTAACGTCGAAACGTAAAAAGCCCCGCCGGGGGGCGGGGCTTTGAACGCGAGCCAGTTACGGGATGGGGGTACGAAACCGGCTCAGAGGCGGTTTATACATCAGCACTGCCTGCCACGCTGTGATCACCGTCACTTTGAATTGGATAATTGTAACGACCGTCACAGCTCGGCGTTAATAAGTCATTAGTAAATAAGGTCTTTTCCCAGTTATTGAGGGTGCGAATTACTGAATCCCCCGGATTGTTTTATTGGTGGTCGGGTGCGACATATGGGCACCTCGAAAAATGCCCAGATGAGCCCGAACCGGGGCAGCGGACGTCACCCGGCCTCGGGATTTTGGCGTTCGGTCGCTCCTGAGCGGTTGATTTGATGCCGAAACTCGTAGCCTGCACGGACTCCTGCCCTGAATACCGTCCCGGTGGCGCCGCCGCCGCGAGGCGCTCCAACTGCACCAGGCGGCGCATGTTGTAGGCGAGGGGCCCGATCCGTGCCTTGGCCCGCAAGCCCGATGCCGCGCACCAGCGTCCCGCCCATGTCGTTGCTCTGGGCCCCGAAGACGTGCTCCACCCGAGCCCGCACCTTCGAACGGGTCTCGTTGCCCCGCTTCTCGCGCTCGTTCAGCGGCTTGTTGCGATGCCCCTTGCGGTGGACCGGCTCTTCAGACCCTTCTCACCCAGCTTCGCCTCGATCTCCGCCGACCGGTAGGCGCTGTCCGCCCACACGTCCGAAGCAGTGTTGTCCGCATCCAGGATGTCCTCCACGACCTGGCTGTCGTGCACCGCCGCGTCGGTCACCTGATAACGCCGCACCAGCTTGTGGCGGCGGTCCACATTCACATGGTTCTTGTAGCCGTAATGGCTCTTGCCGTGCTTCTTGGTCCACCGCGCGTCCGTATCCTTCTGGCGACGCTTGGCCGGCTGCTTCTCCCAGCCATTCCGGCGTCTCGCCATCCTTGATCCGCGCGTTCTCGTCACGGCTGTTGCGCTGTTGGGGGACCGACGATCGAGGCGTCGATGATCTGGCCGCCCATCGCCAAGTAGCCCCGCTTCTTCGGAGCCGTCGAAGGCATCGAACAACGCCTCGATCACCCCCGCCTGCGCCAAGTGTTCGCGGTAGAGCCACACCGTCTTGGCATCGGGAACCCGGTCCTCAAGCCCCAACCCCAGAAACCGCTGAACGAGAGGCGGTCGCGAAGCTGGTACTCCACCTGATCGTCCGACAGGTTATTCACCAGCGCATCCCACGGCTTGGTGCGGAACTTCCGGTCCTCGTCCGGCTTGCGCCATGCCGCCTCGAGACGCCGGATCCCACGGAACAACCTGTCGATCTTCACCAGCGGGTCGTTCTTGGCGTCCAGCCCCGCATACCGATTCGCGATGTCAAAAAAGCCCATTTGGCCCATCGCTGGTTCCCCTGATCCCCGTGTCACGTCGCCCCGGATTGAGAGCGCCGGAAGGCATTTTTAGAGGCGCCATATGACGGGACGCCGACGATCCAACCCGAGGGTACGTGATATGCCGCACCTAACTGGACCCGACTACTCCGACTGCGCGCGCAGCGTTCGCGAATCCGCGGCCCTGCTCGATCGCATCGCTCATCAAAATATTGTCAAGCGCGAGGAGTTGCTCAACATCGTCACCTACCTCCAAACCACCGCCATGTCTTTGGAGCACGGTGATAGTGTCGTGCTGCTCGGCGACCATCGTGGCGAAACCTCCGCCCATACCGCCCACGCCCAAGCTGCCTACGCGCGCGCTCAGGTATCGACAGTCCCAGAGGTTGACCGAGAGGTCGACGCTGACCATGCCGTTCTCGATCGGCTGGTAACCTGGAAATCTCTTCCTGACGAGGTCAGCACCGCCTAGTTCATGCGCCACTTGCCGACGACAGTGCTACAACTGTGACGGCTGTCACTATTTACTAATTAGCCTGTGAATCCGGTCCCCTCTTCCTAGTCATTACACTAGGTTGTTGCGGATATACCCGCGATATTGGGTCGGTATTTGGGGTCTCAACCTAATTGTTCTTTGCGCGCGAAACGCTGATATTAACCTCGCGTTAACCAATCACCGCGTGAGGCGGAAAAAGACAATGACAGGGAAACCCGACTATTCTGATTACCTGAATTCCTTGCGTGAATCGATCACGGTTCTCTACCAGCAGGAAGAGAACGCCGTGGGTCCCGATTTGGTCAACTTCGCTGCGTATTTAGAGTCTGTCGTTGCCGGCGTCGAGGAGCGCACCGGCTAACCAATCGTCGGCGCGTTGGCGGGTTCTTAGTGACGTGACCCAACCCACCACCCCCCACCCACGAGCGAACACGGGAGCCTAGAGATGACAATACAGTTCACGTCCATCGCGAGCGCCCAGGACATTGAACCAGGGACGATGAAGCAGGTTATGCTGGAAGGGACCAACGTGGTCGTGGCTAACGTCGATGGTGAATTTTTCGCGTTCGGCGGAAAATGCATCTGCCTGTCCCACTTCTCCAACCATCGGCAAGAGGGCGGTGGCATTACCCTTGCCGATGGTGAACTTGCCGGATCAACGATCGCCTGCCCAAGTCACGGCACCGTTTATGATGTGCGCGATGGTTGCCCCATCAAGGGTCTCGGCGAGGTACCGGTCAATACATATGAAGTGAAGAATTATCGCGGCGAATTACGCATTGCCACGATGACCGATTCGGAACGGCGGTTTTGGAACGCGGCCTGACTCGGCATCGATGCGAGCTGGCACGGAACTACTGATTAGGAGACAGCAAGTCGTATGTCGATAGCAACCCAGCGTAAAATTGACTATTCCGACTGCGTCAGAAATTTCCGCGAATACGCGGCTCGATTAGGCGAATTGGCGCGGGGTGAGTTGACGCGACGGGACAAGTTTCAGGACGTTGTGCCTTATCTTGAGAAGACCGCCCGTTCGTTGGAAGAAAATCAAGTCGAACCGAGCGGCACGCCGACCAGTGCTCCGCCCCTGATCGCCCCGACCCAGCCGACGATCTAATTCTCGTTTATTCAGCGGTCGGTTTGACGGCCGCAACCAACTCTCCTTATTCGCCGACCGCGGTAAGCACCGCGTTGTTTCGGCAAATCCTGCTACATTGAGATGCCGTATCCATGCTGTAGATCTTTCGGACCCAGCCATGCGACCGCAGACTCTGAACCGCGCGAAGTTAGCCTTGCTATTCAGGCAGGAGTTTGAACTCTGCAAGGTAACCCAGGGCGAAACGATCGTGGTGTTGTCGGATCTTACCTCGAGGCGTGATTATGTCGGGGCGGCGTTTGCCGCGGCGATGGAACTCGGTGCTGACTGCTACGAGATGTGTGTCAACCAGGTGCCCTCGTGGACCAAGGTAGGTGTTCCGACGATCGGTGCCTGCAAGGGAACGCTCGAGGCCATCGAGGCCGCTGATCTGTTGGTCTGTCTGCATGGGGCTTTTTTCACAGGGTGGGTTCAACGGGTACGTGCGGCCGGGACTCGCGTGGTACTCGCGGTCGACCACCCGGATGATCTTGAACAGCTCATGGCTCCACCTGGATTGAAAGAGGCCGTCCTGTACGCCGACCGACGGCTCGCCGACACCAAGTTGATGCAAATCCTTAGCGACGCCGGAACTGATCTCTCGGTCGTGTGCGGTGAATACCCGGTGATGAGCCAATACGGATATGCAGACGAACCCGGTCGAATGGACCAATGGGGCGTGGGCCATGTTCACACCTTTCCAAATGAAGGCTCCGCGAACGGATGTGTGGTTATCGAGCCAGGTGACATCATCATCCTGCCGTATTGCCGCTACGTGACGGACGCGATTCGCCTCGAAATTCGTGAGGGGTTTATTCGCAAGATAGAAGGCGGGCTCGACGCCAAACTTATGCGCAACTGGCTGCAAGAGCATCAGACCCATGCCCAGGATCTTGATCCCTTTGCGATCTCCCATCTTGGTTGGGGTCTGAACCCGCAAGCGCGCTGGGATTGCATCGCTCTCTACGGCGACGACCCCGAGCGCTCATATGCGGCAACGCGCGCCTTTCCCGGGAATTTTCTGTTTTCGACCGGACCCAACACGCAAGGTGGCGGCACCCGCACGACACGAGGCCACTACGATGTCCCGATGCGCGACTGCACGATCTTGCTCGATAATGACGTGATCGTCGACGCTGGCCGAATTGTCGACGATGGGATGGTGGTTACGGCCCAACCGCGTTAGCGCGGCTGGGCCGAACCCAGTTGGTAACGCTTTAGTTGCCCCAGACCGCCATTTTTCCGTTTTCGACGAGCTGCACCAAAATCGGCTTCGAGCGGTAGACGTCCGGCAAGTCTTCCGGACGGTAGCTTATTAAGCCGCTGACGGTCTCCAGATCTTTGATTGTCAGGAACGCATCGGCGATATCCTTGCGATCGAGCGACTTGGCGGTATTAAGTATGTGGGCTAGCACTTTGACCGCGTCGTAGGTCGAGGTTTCATAAGGATCAGGGTCTTGATTCGTCTTGCCGGTAGTCTCGCGCCACCGTTTGACCCAGTCCTGGACGATCGGGCGATCGTCGGTGGGGGCGTAGAGCGAGGAGCCGATCGAGCCAATGCCTTTGCCTTTCGACAGCTCCCAATAATCGCGTCCGACGACCGTGTAACCCGTGTCGGATATCTGCGTATTGATCCCGCGGTCGCGCATCTGCAGGGCGAACTTGCCGCCGTCGTCCGGCTGATGGCTGAGAATGACGAGATCGGGGCGGGCCGCCCGCACCGCCGCCACCGGTGAGGCATAGTTCACTTCCTTGAGCTTGGTACCGAGGTCGGCGGTGATTTCCATCCCGTTCGCCTGGAGGTGTGTGCGTGCGATCTTGGCGTTGAAGAAGGTAAAATCGTCGTCGATGGTGAAGCTCAACGCCACCGTCTTGGAACCAAGTTTTTCCTTTAGCGTCTTAAACAGCACCGGCAGTACGAGATTGGGCACTTGGAGGTAGCGGAAAACCCATTTGCCGTGATCCGGATAAACCCAATGCGCACCCGAGGTCGGCGAAAACAACGGCATGTTGCATTGTTTGGCAACTTCGTAGATCGCGAACAGCGTTTTCGACGACATGTTGCCAAGCATCACGGGGATCTTGTTGTCGGCACAGATGCGTCTGAAATCGGCGAGAAACGGACCGACGTCAATCCCGCGGGTGTCGACCTTGTAGAACTCGATCTTGTAGCCGCCGTGTACACCGCCGGCCGCGTTGATCTCCTCTACCGCAAGCTGACCGCCGCGCCAGAGCCGTTCGCCAAAGGCAACATACGGACCGCTAAAGGCGGTCGAGAATGGTAATCGAAGAACCTTATCTGCGGCATCCGCGGGGCTCGATGCAACAATCATCGGCAACGCCATAACGGATACCAGAAGCGCAATAAGCCTTTTCATAACTGCTCTCCCTCCGGGTAATTTTGAGCAAGCCCCGTTAAATGGTGCTGCCCTTTGAAGATAGACCCAACCAGTATAGCGGATAGGTCGACCTTTCGTCAGGCAGTCTCTCGTTCCCCTATCGCCGCGAGCACCCGCTCAGAGGTCATCGGTAACCGCCGCAGGCGAACGCCCGTCGCGTCGTGGATCGCGTTGGCGACGGCTGGCGCGATTCCGATCAAGGGCGGCTCGCCAACGCCCTTGGCGCCGAATGGGCCGGTCGGATCGTTGGTTTCGACCATGATGGGGTGGATCTCACAGGTGAAATCTCCGCTGCCGGGTACGCGGTAATCCATCAGCGACGGATTGGCGAGCCGACCCGAATCCCACACCATCTCTTCGATCAGCGCGTAGCCCAATCCCTGTACGACACCGCCCTCGATCTGTCCTTCGACAGCGATCGGATTGACGGCCCGCCCCAAATCGTGGGCCGACCACACATTCAGAGGTGTGACGCGGCCGGTCGTCTCGTCGATCTCCACTTCAATGATTTGGGCAGCGAAGATCCATCCGCCGATATTGCCGAGCGCCAGGCCTTTGATGATTGCTCGCTTGGGATCGAACCGCTCGCCCTGGAACACGAACGTGTGGCGCCCAACAATGGGCCCGCCGGTTACCCAATGGCAGCGGGCCGATATCTCGCCGAAGTTGAGTTCTTTTTCGGGAACACCTTGTATTCCGATCCTGCCGCCCGGTCTGATTTCAAGGTCGGCGGCGGCGCATTCCATCATGTCTGCCGCGTGGTGCTTGAGCTGATCGCTAACATCTTCGCTGGCAGCCGTGACGGCGAGGCCGGTCGTGAAGGTGGTACGGCTCGCCGCCGTCCCCCAGTTGAAAACACCGGCGTCGGTATCGGGCTGCGCAAACACCACCTGTTCGAGCGGCAGCCCGAGTGCACTGGCGCACATCTGAGCAAGCGCAGTGTCGCTACCCTGACCGATATCGACTGCGCCGGTATTCAGGATGGCCGTCCCGTCTTCGATAATCCGAACGATGGCACCACTGGCAAGCAAACCGCTCGCGTGCGGCAGACACGCGACGCCCAATCCGCGCCGCTTGTTCTTCCATTTGCTCTGACCGTCTTTGTGGGATTGGCGGCGTTGTTTCCATTCGGATGTGTCGCGCACCCGCTCGAGGCATTCGACCAGTCCGCTGGCCGGAATAGTCTGGCCGCCGACGAAGGTATCACCCGATCGAATCGCGTTTTTCAGGCGCATTTCTATGGGGTCAAGACCCAGTTGGCCGGCGATCTCGTCGACTTGTTGCTCGCCGGCAAACGTTACCTGTGGGTTGCCAAACCCGCGAAACGCACCCGATCTCAATTTGTTGGTGTAAACCGCGCGAGCGACCCCGTGAACATTGGCGATGCGGTAGGGCCCGCGACCCATGACGACGGCGGCGCCAGCTACTGCGGGGCTATCATCGGCATATGCGCCACCGTCGAGGATGATTTCGTACGCACGTGCGACCAGAATACCCTCGCGTGTGGCACCGGTTTTCATATGAACGCGCGTCGGATGCCTGGCGCGCATGGTCTCGAAGTCTTGATCCTGCGATAACGTAATTTTCACCGGGCGCCGTGTCGCGGTGGCGAGGGCGGCCGCGATCGGTTGTACCGTCGCTTCCATTTTACCGCCAAACCCACCGCCGATTCGCGGCGTAATCGCTCGCACCTTCGACATCGGCAGACCGAGTCCCTCGGCGACATTCGCTTGAACCCGATAAACCGATTGGTTTGAAGACCACACCGTCAACCGACCATTGGCGTCGATCTCGGCCAATGCTGAGCACGGTTCCATGTACGCGTGGTATTGCGCTTGAGTCTCGAAAACATCTTCGACGACCACATCGCAGCCGGACCAGGCTTGCTCGACGTCGCCCTCGATGAGTTCGATCTTGGCCAGAACGTTGCCTGCGTAATCCGCATCAAAGATCTTGTCGTAATTGGCGTAGTCCGCGTGGAGGATTGCCGCACCGTCAGCCATCGCGTCCGCAGCTGAAAATACAGCGGGCAGCGGCTCGTATTCGACATCGATCAACCGGAGTGCCGCCTGGGCGGTTTCGCGGTCTACAGCCGCAACGGCGGCAACGGGGTCGCCGACGTAGCGAACCCTATCGGTGGCAAACACGGTTTCGTCGCGGACGAAAGGTCCAATTCGATAGCCACCCGTGTCATCCGCGGTCACGACTGCTTTCACACCTGGTAGTGCTCGTGCGCGCGTCACGTCGCGTGAAAGGATGCGCGCGTGAGGGTGGGGGCTGCCCAGTACGCAACCGTGCAACATGTGGGGCCTAACCAGATCGTCGCTGTAATCTGCGCGGCCCAATACCTTTTCGCGCGCCTCAAGGCGAGGGTGGGAGGTTCCGAGCGCGTCTATAGGTCTAACTCCGCAGGACTTGTCCGGGCAACGCGTCACCGTCAGCGAGCGCGTTTTTGTTTGCGCGCCTTATAACCGTGCCATTAACGATTACGGTATCGATACCTTGGGCCTCGGAGACCAGGCGATCGGCACCCGCTGGGAGATCGAAGATCCGCTCGAGTTTTCCGGCACCGATCGTTTCAGCATCAAAGATAACGATGTCGGCGGGGTCGCCCTCTCTGAGGCGGCCGCGATCGGTAAGTCCAAGAACGTCGGCGGGCCGCGCCGTCAGGCGCCGAACACCCTCCTCGAGCGACAGCAGGCCCTTCTCCCGCACCCACCGACCAAGAAAATCGGTTGCGTAGCAGGCATCGCAGAGTTGGCTCGCATGCGCCCCGGCATCTGAAAGACCAATCACGGTATTCTCGTCCGCGAGGATCTCGCCAACCGCCGCTTCATCGTCGTTGAGCATCGCGAAATTGAATCGCGTTTCGAAATCGGTTTGCAGACTGAGATCGAGCACGAGATCGACCGGATGGACGCCCCGTTCCTGCGCCAGATCCTCGACCGTGCGATCTTCGAGATCCGGTTGCGACGGCGAACGAGAGATCACCGTGCGCCGTGGCCATCCGACCAGGGCGGCGGGTTGATTGCCCTGCATATCTTCCTTGAAGGCAGTGCGAAACGCGGCATCCGCATAGATCGCTCGGCGCCCCGCGCGGTCGGTTTTCATCGTTGGCTTAAAAACTGCCTGGCGCTCGAAAGGAAACGGCGCGTCGAAATCGAAGTCCATGCACAGCGGTCGCGGCGTCACCTGGGGACAATGTTGAGACCACGCTCGTGAATGAGTTCCCGCGTACGCTCGAGATATGCGTGGTGGGAATCGGGCCCACGCATGCCGCTGAGTAGGGCTGTCCACGCGATGGTAATGCCGTACGCCTCCGCCAGCGTTTGGAATTGATCGAGGAAAAGGTCTTTGCCAATGGTCGCTTGGAAAACGCCGCGTCCAGATTCGGACATCGCGGCGATCAAAGCTTCAAACTCTGAAAATTCGGCGAACCGGCTCGGCACGGGGAGCCCGTCATAGCCGTTATGCCCGTCGAAGGCCGTCGATGAGAACCCGAGCGCGCCGGCTTCCATACTCGTGCGAACGATCTCGCACATCGTATCGACCTCACCCGCACTGGCGCTACGCCGGACCGCGTCCTCACCCATCACGAAGAGGCGGATTGGCGTGTGCCCGACATAGAAACCAACATTTATTAGCGTGCCCCGGCCTTCGACGGCATCGAGGTATTCAGGAAAGGATTCAAAGCCCCAGTCGTTGCCGACACCCGCCTGCAGAGCTGCCAGGCTCATCGCTTCGACCCGCTCCAGGGTCCGCAGAATGAGATCGCGATGTTGCGGTCGTGTCGGCGCGATTCCAAAGCCGCAATTGCCCATCACGACCGTCGTTACACCGTGCCATGGCGAGATCGAGAGATTGCGGTCCCACATCACTTGGGCGTCGTAGTGGGTGTGGATATCGACGAAGCCCGGTGCTGCGATCAGGCCATCGACATCAAGTGTTTCTTCCGCATCGTCTGACGCGCGCCCAAGCGCGCGCACGCGGCCATCTTCAATACCTATGTCTCCGCCGTAGCGGGCTTTCCCCGATCCGTCGATGATGGTCGCGTTCGTGATTTTGAGGTCGTAGGTCATGCGTCGCACTGTTCCACGCGATCGATTCCAGCTCAAGTGGATGCGCCTTCATCCGCAAGAACTTAGCGGGCACTCTAGTGGATTTCATCCACTAGGGCCGCCGTGCAGCGGAACGACGCGACCGAATCACCGAGCTGATCGCCGGCAACGCAACCCCGAATACAACCAAGGGTATCGCGACAAGTTCTTGGGCACTGACGGTCTCGCCGAGGACGAACCACGCAATTGGCACGCCGATCGGCGCGGTGAGAACCGAGTAGAGGCCAACTCTGCCGACTGGAACGTGGCGTAACGCGTAGTTTGTGAACAGGAAACTCGTGGCGCTAACAAGCACGGCTGAATAAAGAAACCACGACATCACCTGCGGCGTGGCTGCCTCGACCCAGCCAAGCGGTGTGGGCCCGCCAACGACTGACAAAACGATGAGGCTGCTAACGGCGCCGCCGGTCATCATCAAGGCGGTAACAAGCGCCGGTTGCCCATGCTCTTGGGCGACCCGACGCAGCATAAGCTGGACCACACAAACAAGAAAAACCGATAGAAAAACGAGCAGGTCGCCGGTCAAAGATGCTTGCGAGTTTGAGCTAGCGCCCGATACCAACACAACGGTTGCACCAAGCCCGATGATGGCACCGGCGACCACGGTCGGAGAAATCGCTTCCTTCAGGAATATCCGACCCAGCAATGTTGAGATGATTGGCATCAAGGCAAAAATCACGGTTGCATGAACGGCGGTCGTGAGCAGCAGACCATTGTAAGCAATAATGGAAACGATCCCCGGCTCGATGAGTCCGGCCAGGAAGGGTCGCCAGCCAACCCGTCGCAACGCGGCAAGCTGACGCACCAAAGCGGCAATCAGCCAAAGCGTAACCGCGGCCAGAACATAGCGGAACGCGACCGCTTCGAAGAGCGGGATTGTGGTTAGCACGACTTTGATGGCGGTCGCTGAGGATGCCCAAAAGATCACCGCCACGATGAGCGCCAGATGAGGCATCGCTGAACATTCGTTTACGCCGTTGCAAAGGTGAAGAAAAAAACAACGTCGATTTGCTCAACCAATTTGCGCAGATGCGTAGAACAGTGGCCTCGCCTCGGCTACACTTGCCTCAGTCAGCTCACCCGCGCACACCCTGGGCTGGCGCCAGTTCGGGGGATAAGAAAGAACAATGAGCCAGACGAATGCCGCTGCAGCGGCCAACGGACTAGCGATAACCGCGCCATACGATCGCGCTGCAATCGGCGACGTCCCAACCCAGACTTGGGCCGAAGTCGATGCCATGTTCGGTCAAGCCACAGCGTTGTACGAGAACCGTGACGCCTGGTTGCCGACGCCGCAGCGTGTCGAAATCCTGACACGCACGGTCGAGATCATGACCAAACGGGCCGACGAGCTCGCCACGGCCGCGGCCCAGGAGGGCGGCAAGCCACTGCTCGATTCGCGGGTCGAGGTCGCACGAGCGATTGATGGTGTCCAGAATTGCATTGAAGTACTCCGCACCGAACAGGGCGAAGTTATCCCGATGAACGTTAATGCCGCGTCGGCTGGCCGCGTGGCGTTCACGCGGCGCGAACCGATTGGTGTGGTCCTGGCGTTTAGTGCGTTCAACCATCCGCTCAATTTGATCGTCCACCAGGTGGCGCCGGCGGTGGCTTCGGGTTGTCCGGTCCTCGTCAACCAGCACCACGGACACCGCTGTCCTGCCGCAGCTTCGTCGACATTCTCCATGAAGCCGGTCTACCGCCGGCCTGGTGTCAGATGGTCAACGCTGCCGATAATGACGTCGCCGGCCAAATGGTGGCCGATCCTCGCGTCGCGTTCTTCAGCTTTATCGGCAGCGCGCGGGTGGGGTGGATGTTGCGTTCAATGCTGGCGCCGGGTGCGCGCTGTGCGCTCGAGCACGGTGGCGCCGCACCCGTAATTGTCACCGCCGATGCCGACCTTGACGACGCGTTACCGCGCATCGCCAAAGGCGGATTTTATCATGCCGGTCAGGTGTGCGTGTCCGTACAGCGGGTCTTCATTGATGGGTCGATCGCCGAAGCCGCCGCTGCAACGCTGGCCGACCTTGCCAGCGCCATGGTGGTCGGAGACCCGACGGATGCCAAAACTGAAGTCGGGCCGCTGATCTACGAGGGTGAGGTTGAGCGCGTCCATGAGTGGGTCACGGCTGCGGTATCTGGAGGCGCCAAGCTTCTATGCGGCGGCAAGATCCTGTCGCCGTCGACCTACGCCCCGACGGTCCTGCTCGATCCGCCGGCCGACGCCCGCGTTGCAACCGAGGAAATATTCGGACCCGTGGTGTGCCTTTTCAGTTGCGATGGAATCGATCAAGCGATCGAGCGCGCAAACTCGGTGCCGTTTTCGTTTCAGGCGGCTGTGTTCACTCAGAACGTCGAACTTGCGATGCGCGCCTTCGCCCGCCTCAATGGTTCGGCGATCATGATCAATGACCACACTGCGTTTCGGGTCGACTGGATGCCGTTCGCCGGACTCGGTGTTTCCGGTCACGGCGTTGGCGGTATTCCCTACACGATGCACGAAATGCAGGTCGAAAAAATGATGGTGCTCAAATCGAGCGAACTTATGTGACGGTCGCTTGGCTGGCGAGATGTTGGCAGCCCTGATCCGCCGATTCGTCCTTTCGTTAGCGCTCGTTTTCTGCCTCGCCAATGCGGCGGCGGCCGATGACGCAGTTGACCTCGAACTCGTACTCCTGGCCGACGCATCGGGCTCAATCGACAACGCGGAGATCCTGTTCCAACGCCAGGGCTATGCCACGGCCATCACCCATCCTGACGTTCTGAACGCAATTGCCGGAGGCTATCTCAGGCGCATTGCCATCACTTATGTGTTTTTGAGGAGGAACTTGCGCAGTTTCTCGGGCGCTGCCGATACGGTCGAGAGGACGCGCTTCGGCAAGGGTATCGGAACGGGCACCGGGAGCGGCAACTGACGGGGACATTCGGGACCGAGAGGGTGAGCGTGCCGCGTGCACGGATCGTTGAGGAAGACGGTCGGGCGTCGGAATGGCGTTCGCGGGCGCTGCCGCGCTACCAGCGGCTGACCAGAAAGGCCGAGGCGCTGATCGCTTCGGTGTATCTGTCCGGAACCAACACGCGGCGGGTGAAACGCGCGCTGTTCGGGCTCTTCGGGGGTGCTGTGAGCAAGGACGTTGGAGTGGGGGAGTGCCGACTCGCAGGAAGTCTGTGATCAAGACCCGACTGGTCGCAAGGCCACCAACATCTCGGTTCTCGCGGCTATAGGGGTGCGCCGGGATGGCCAGAAGGTCTTGCTTTCGATCGGGAATATGGGCGGAGAAAGCCAGGCGGCGTGGCGCCGCCGACGACCTTGATGCGCGTGGACTGAAACGGCCCGGGTTTGTCATCGTCGATGGCGCGCCGGGACTGGAGGCGGCTCTGTCGGCGCTTTGGGGCGATGACCTTCCCGTTCAACGCTGCACCGTGCACAAGCACCGCAACCCGCGCCTTGCGTTCGGTCCCAACGCGATCGGCAGTGCCATTACCTTCGCCCATGCGCTGATTCGCGCAAACGATATCGATGGGACTCGTAAAATCATCGATTTCTCTGCCGATAGCGCCAACAATTGGGGTGGCGTGCCGATCTTTGACGCGCGGGCGCTGGCTCTCGGCGACGGTCTCACGATCAACGGCCTGGCCATTCTATGCCGCGGCGACTGCGGCGGACGCCCGGTAAGCTATAACGTTGAGCAAGCCTTCGCGGAGACGATTATTGGCGGCCCCGGCAGTTTCGTCGTCACCGCCGATGGTCGTGATAGTTTCGCCGCGGCGGTACGCCGAAAACTGATCCTCGAGATCGCTGATCGCGGTGGCAATGAGAGTCGTAGCGAGGTTCGACCGAGCGGCTAAGCTCTAATACATGGGGTTGTCGTCGTCCGCTCCGTGTCCAGTAAATGGGATCAGCATGCTGCGCTCAAAAGTCATGAACACAGTCTTGTCTTCCTTCATTCCCGTGGTCTTGACCGTGACAATCCCCTGATTGGGCCGCGATTTGGATTCACGATTAGACAGGACTTCGCTCTCGGAATAAATCGTGTCCCCATTGAACACCGGCGCCACGAGCTTGACCTTGTCCCAACCCAAATTGGCGATCGCTTTCTGGCTGATATCACTGACTGACATGCCTGTGACGATCGCCAGGGTGAGCGCGCTGTTTACCAACGGCTTACCGAATTCTGTCGACGCAGCGTAGGCCATGTCGAAATGGGTGGGATGCTTGTTCATGGTCAGGAGTGTAAACCAGGTGTTGTCAGCCTCGGAAACGGTGCGACCCGGCCGATGTTCGTAGACATCGCCGACTTCGAAATCTTCGAAATAGCGGCCATAGGTTTCGCGGTAGCGTTGCGGTCCAACTTCCTTACGCACGACGACCATGAACTTTCCTCCGACTCGTTCCTAACTTTGCGGGCACTTCACATGCCTAGCTGCGCCTTATAACTGCTCACATAGTCGGCCTCAAGGAAGCCGAGCTTTTTGTCCACAACGCATAATTTAAACTTATTTGTTACAATGAGTTACGACGTTTTATTAACTCAATGTGAGATATCGATCTCGGCGTAGCAGTAGCGGTCGCATCGTTTGCGGGCGGCGCGCAACTCCGCTAAAGTTCTGCCAGCAAAACTTTGGTCGGCAGCGGCCAAGTTCGTGCAAAAATGATGGAGGAATGGGGCATGAGCGTAGCAGTAGAAACGACTGAAGAGCCAATCGAATTTAGTCCGCGTCGGCTCGGCCACGTCAACCTATGGGTTGGCGACTATAAGCGGAACACCGAATTTTATAACAAAGTCCTAGGCTTCCACATCGAAGCAACCGAGCCTGGGATTCTCGGCAGCTTCCTCGGAAATGGCAACACCCATCATGATGTCGGCACCGTCCAGGTGACCCATGGCGAAGACCGGGTGGGCCGCGACGGCCAGATTCTGATTCCCAAAGAAATTTCGAACAAAACCGGTCTCTTCCACCTGGGTTGGGAGATGGAAAACGAGTCGGGCTTGGTTGACGCCATTCAGCGCCTCAAAAAGACCGATCAACCGATCGCTTTTTTTGCCGACCACCAACTTTCCCATAGCATTTACATCCCGGACCCCGACGGAAATTTGAATGAGTTTTATGCTGACGAGATAACCGACTGGCGCAGCATGTTCCAAGGCGAGCTGGAGTTGATCACCGGTCTTTGGAATCCGGGCGAGAACGAGCCCCATAGCGACGCGCGTTACGATCCCAATCCCAAGCTCTACGGGGTCGACGATGCGCCCCTGCATCCGCGCTACATCACCCACTGCACCTTTACCGTCTCTAACTTCGAACGATCGATGCATTTCTATGGCGAAGTTGCCGGTCTCAAGCCGATTCATGTCGCCGCCGACAACAGCTATGCCTGTTTCGAAGGCGGCGTCGGTCGCTACGATTTGTCGATCTTCCAGGCCGGTGATGGCGACGAAGTTGGCATGCACCATTGCGGCTTTGAACTCGAGAGTGAGGAAGCGCTGGAAAAATCAGTGGCGGCCATCACCGAGCAGGGCGTCGAAATCGAAAAGCAGATCGATGATGACACCAAGCGCAGTTTCTTCGTGCAGGATTATGACAAGATCCGGTGGGAGTTCTTTGTTGATCGCGCGCCCAGCCATGCCGCGATCGCCAACGCCGCGCCGGCTGAGCGCCCCTACCTGGCATAGGTCGAGCAACCTCTACCGAGCCCCCGTTTCGGCCCGTCCGGAACGGGGGCTTCTCTTGCCATCACATTTAGCTCGGTGAGTCGTATCAAACCACGCCAAGTTACACGCGGTCGCTGGAGTGTTCGGGTTTTCCTTCTCGTTCGTTTTGTCTTGGGCGGCGTTATTATCGCGTTCGTGCTTCCAGGCTTCGGTACCCCGGCTCAGGCCATCAAGATTAAGACCGATGAATTCTCCCAAATGTGCGGCGGAAAAGTCGAAACCGTTGAACAAGATATCAATCGCGTGATTTGCCTGTCCTATCTCCGGGGTCTAAGAGTCCGACTCGAAACTCTATGTTTGATAACAGTACCTTGCGAGCCGCCTTGTGAGGAGTCGGATGTTGGCGACAAGAATCCATGCCTGTGCGGAGGCGATTGATTTCTCCCAATCCTTGGCCAGTCGACGGCATCGGTTGAGCCAGGCGAAGGTCCTCTCGACGACCCATCGTCTGGGCAGGAGCTCGAAGCCCTGGGCGGTGTCTGAGCGCTTGATGATCTCGAGCTTCCAGCGGCCGATGACCTCAAGGGCGCCCTCGAGTTTCGGTCCCGCGTAGGCGGCGTCGGCGAAGAGGTGACGCAGCCGGGGGAAGCGATGACGGATCGATTTGAGGACCTCGGGCGCGCCGTCGCGGTCCTGGATATCGGCTGCGTGCACGATCAGGCCGACCAGCAGGCCGAGTGTATCGGTGACGATGTGACGCTTGCGGCCCTTGATCTTCTTGCCCGCGTCATAGCCCCGAACACCACCGCTTTCCGTGGTTTTCACGCTCTGGCTGTCGATCACCCCGGCGCTCGGGCCGGCCTCGCGTCCTTCCAGCTCCCGGGCCGCCATGACCAGGTGATGGTTGATGCTCTCCAGCAGGCCGTTGGAGCGCCAGTCGTAGAAATAGCGCTGGACCGTGGAAGGCGGAGGGAAGTCGTTCGGCAACATCGCCCACTGGCAGCCCGTCGAGGCCATGTACATGACCGCATCCATGACATGGCGCAGGTCCGTCGTCCTCGGCCGGCCGATCTTCTTGCGCGGCGGCATGAGCGGCGCGATCAACGCCCACTCTCGATCCGTCAGGTCGCTTGCGTAGCGCCCGCCACGGCGCTCATAATTCGGGCGAGTGATTTCGGTCCACATGTTGTGCCTCCTCGTTTGCTTTGACACAACCGAGTAAGCCACAACCGACTGAAATCACTCAACTAGTTTCGGGTTGGCCTCTAATCGATGCTCACGATGCGATGATCACATTGTTCCCACCGGCCGTTTTGTTTTGTGCGCCGCCGCCCGGGGTCGAAGTCGAGCATGTCCGAGAGATTTTTCTGGCGTGGGTCTCTGAAAACCGAGCTGACTACGAGGCCCGACCCGCGGACATTACGGTTATTTCCGCGCTCAATGCGGCGTTCCCTTGTGCCAAATAGCGATGACTCGGACGGGACCTCTCGCCTCCGATCCGATGAAAGGCCTCGAAGAATTTAAAGATTCTCGTTTTTGCGTCAGCCGCAAGTAGAGGAAGACAATGAATAATACCAACGGCCGCCTGATATCGGCCGATTCCCATGTCATGGAGCCCGTCGATCTCTGGGAGAAAGTTCTGCTGGCCGAGTTCGGCGACGATACGCCACGCGTCCTCGATGGCCATCTCGGCAAGGAAGGCAAATTCTTTAACACCGGCGGCCAGGTTATGGAGTATGGCGGCAGCGACCGCGATTCTCAGAAGATTGGTATGCAGGAAGCCGGCTGGGATCCGGTTGTTCGAGTCGCCTTTCAAGAAAAAGCCGGCGTCGCGGCAGAGGTCCTAAACGCAACCTTCATGCTGCTGATCATGCGGCACCCCAACTACGCCTGTCTGCGCGCATGCGCGCGCGTGTTCAACGATTGGCTCGCTGAGTTTATCTCGCACGACCCCAAACGCTTGTTAGGGGTCGGCATGATCCCCATGGACGACATCGATTGGGCGATTGAAGAGCTCGAACGATGCGCGAAAAATGGCTTTCGCAGCGTCAATATTCACTTGTATTCGCCGCCGGGCTCGCCACCGTATCGCAAGGCTGCCTACGATCCATTTTGGGCGCGCGCGGCGGAGATGGATATGCCGATCCAACTCCACATCATCACCGGGCGAGTTCCCGATCCCATCCACTTCCATACGCCCGAGGAACAGCAATTATCCCCACAGACCCAGATCGCGATGTTCTATGAGGTTACAGGGGTTTTGGTGAACGAGTTTATCTTCGGCAAGATCCTCGATCGCCACCCCAAACTGCGGGTCGTGTGCAGCGAATTCGAACTCAGCTGGATTCCGAACTTCATGTGGCGCCTCGATCATATGCAGGAGGCGATGGCCCACAGACTGGTGCTGCCAAAGCTCGACATGAAAGCGAGCGACTACATGCGCGAGCGCATCTGGCATGGCGTTATCGATGATCTTTATGCCACCGAAACCATCGAATATCTCGGCGCCGACCGCGTGTTGTGGGGGTCCGACTTCCCGCACATCCGCTCGATCGGCCTCGAAGCGCGCGGCCACGTTGCCAAGGCCTTTGAGCTATTCAGCGCCGAAGACCAACTCCGGCTCACCAGCGGTAATGCGTCTGAAGTCTTCAATATCAACTAGTGCCGGGCGCAAGGAAGCCAACCATGAATGACATCTTCAACAACATCGTCTCGGGCGATTCGCACGTGATGGAACCGCACACGTTGTGGCAGGAAACCATATTCGATAAGTGGGGCGATGAAACTCCACGGCCAATCGACGAGCACCGAGGCCAAAAGGGAAACTTCTACTATTCGGGTGCTCAGATTCTCAAGGTTGGACGCTCCGACGAAGAGGCCCAAAAAATTGGCTTCCAGGCGGCGGGTTGGGATCCGGCGGTGCGGGTCGAGTTCCAGGAAAAAGCGCAGATCAAGGCCGAGATGATGAATGCCACGCGGATGCTGCTCATCATGCAACATCCGCACGCGGGCGTTCTAAGAGACTGCGCCGCGGTGTTCAACGACTGGCTCGCGGAGTTCTGCAGTCACGCCCCCGATCGTTTGTTTGGCGTGTCCATGATCCCGATGTCGGATGTGGACTGGTCGATCAAGGAACTTGAGCGCACCCTCAAGAAGGGCTTGCGGGTTGCCAATGTACAGCTCATCGCGCACGAGGGCTCGCCCCCCTATCGCGATACCTACTGGGACCCGTTCTGGGCCCGGTGCGAAGAAATGGGCGCCCCGGTACAGCTGCATTCGATTACCGGCCGGATCCCCGATCCGCTCCACTTCCACTCACCCGAGGAACAGGAGGAATCGCCGCAGGTGCTGCTTGAATTAATGTTCGAAGCCATGGGCGTCGTCGCCAATGAATTTATCTTTGGCAAAGTTCTCGATCGTTTTAAAAACTTGAAGGTCATCTTGAGCGAGTTCGAGCTGTCGTGGCTGCCACATTACATGTGGCGCCTCGATCAGATGCAGGATGCGTTTGCCGCGCGTATCCCATTGCCCAAGCTCGATATGCGCGCCAGTGATTACATCAAACACCGGTTCTGGCACGGCATGGTCGATGACGCCTTAGCGTCCACGGCGGTTCCCAAGATCGGTTTCGATCGGGTGATCTGGGGCTCGGATTTCCCCCATATCCGCTCGATCGGACTCGACGCGCAAGGCCGGGTCGGCAAGATGTTTGCCGAATTCGCGCCCGAAGATCAGGCCAAGCTGGTTAGCGGCAATGCGATCGACGCCTTTAACCTGCCGAACTAGCTCTGCTCGGCATCTCCATCTTCGTCCTCGTCGTCGAACGGCCAGAGATCTGGAAGGGCAAAATCGGGCAAGCTGATGCCGGGCAGCGTAAGGCTCGGTAACCGTAAGGTCGGCAGGTTGCTGAGAAGGCCGCGTCGGCGCTCTGTTTCGACGATCGCGTTGCCGTTGGCGTCGTGTTTCACTTGCTGCGGCAACCGGTCGGGCTGCAGGTAACGCTTGCCGACATAGTCTTCGCGGATGTAGTCGCGCGGCGCACACGCGGTAGCTGCCACAACGACTGCAACAATCAAGGCTCGGTTCATCATCGAGGTTATTTGTGCATCAAATGAAGGAGCATTGCACGCCTTATACCTCCTCAATGGAACCGATCGAGCGTCAATCCTTCCATTGAATTGGCGGGCTTCTCGCCGGAGATATAGCGTCGTTGCAGGGTGGGCAACCGAGCCCGTCAATTGCACTCCCGCAGCGATCGGTCGACAATGATGCGGAACGCGCGTGGGGACAGATGACAGAAATTGCCGAACTTAGCGCCGTCGACTTACTCGCGAAATATCGCACCGGCGACGTTTCGCCAGTAGAGGCTGCGCAAGCCTCGTTTCAACGAATCGCAAAATATGAGCCGCGTCTGAATGCGTTTTGCTATCTCGACGAAGAGTCGGCGATGGCGGCGGCGCGAGCGTCGGAAGAACGTTGGCACAAGGGCCATCCGGTCGGGCTGCTCGATGGGGTTCCGACCACCATAAAAGACACCATTATGATGAAAGGGTGGCCGTTCCTGCTGGGTACCCGAGTGCGTGATCCCAAAGATGTTCCAACCGAGGATACGCCTGCGGTCGAGCGCGTTCGTAAGCACAATGCGGTGATACTCGGCAAGACAAATACACCGGAATTTGGCTGGAAAGGTGTCACCGACAGTCCGCGTTTCGGCATTACCCGCAACCCCTGGAATCTGGATTTGACACCCGGCGGATCAAGCGGCGGCGCTGCGGCGTCGGTGTCGACCGGAATCTCTCCCTTGGCGCTTGGTACCGACGGAGCCGGGTCGATTCGGATTCCGACAAGTTTCACCAATCTCGTCGGCATCAAGGCCACCCACGGACGGGTGCCGCTGTATCCGGTCAGCCCGTTTGGATCGCTCGCCAATGTCTGCCCGATGGCGCGTACGGTCGGTGATATGGCTCTACTGTTGATGGCGATCAAGGGCATCGATATTCGCGATTGGTTGTCCCTGAGCGATGATCGCGTCGACTATCCCGCGATCCTCGACGACGGCGTCAAAGGGCTGAAGGTCGCGTTCAGCCCAACTCTGGGTTATGCCGACGTTGATCCCGAAGTCGCCCAAATCGTCGCCACTGCCGCGGCCAAATTCGAGGACCTTGGCGCCACGGTCGAACTGGTCGAGAAAGTATTCGATGATCCCACCCCGACGTTTGAAATATTCTGGCGTACGGGCGCGGCCAATGCACTGCGTGTATTTGATGATGCACAGCTAGAACTCATCGAGGAAGGTCTGGTCGAAACCGGAAAAAGGGGGCAGGAAATCTCGGCCCTGGATTTCCTCGCTGCGCGCGCCGCGCGCCAGACGCTCGCTCAGCACATGAGCGCGTTTCACCAGACTTACGATCTGCTCCTGACACCAACCCTGGCGGTTCCGCCCTTTCCGGTCGGTATGCTGGTGCCGCCTGAATTGGACTCCGACGACTGGAAGACCTGGACGCCGTTCACCTATCCCTTCAACATGACCAAACAGCCCGCCGCGAGCGTGCCATGTGGATTTACGGGGTCGGGCCTTCCGATTGGCCTCCAGATTGTTGCGGGCCTACGCCGCGATGATCTTGTGCTCCGCGCGGCGCGGGCGTACGAAACGGCCTGCCCCTGGCACAAACAGCGCCCCCCAATCCTGAACGACAACAATGGCTGAACAACAATCCCAACACCTCGACGTAGCATCCGATATCGACGCAATCGACAAGTTGTTCGACGTCGACGGCTTGCGGCTGGTTGACGTTGGCTGCGGAGCCGGCGACTTGGCCCGCGCTCTAGCCGGCCGCGGGGCGGACGTCGTGGCTTTGGAGCCCGACCCGACCCAGGCTGCGACAAACGCGGAAGCGGACCCGGTTAACGGGGTGACATTTGTGGAGGCATCGGCTCAGTCAATGCCGCTTGATGCGGCGAGCGTTGATGGCGTGATCTTTTCTCGTTCACTTCATCATGTACCGGCGAACGCGATGGATGGCGCACTCAATGAAGCACGCCGGGTGCTCAAACCGGGAGACGGGTTTTTGTTCGTTCTCGAGCCCGAGGTAACGGGAACCTATCACGATCTGCTCAAGCCGTTTCATGATGAAAGCGAAGTCAGGCGGTTGGCGCGGGCTGCACTGGATCGGTTCGCCGAGAACGGATTCACAAGTTGTGAGTTCTACGTTTATGAGACAGGTGCTGAATTTTCTCGGTTCGAGGAGTTTCGTGACCGCTATGCTAACGCGTCGTATCTGAGCTTCGACGTTAAAGACGTCGATTCTGCTGATGTCCGGCGCGCGTTTGAGTCGGGATTTGACGGCACCATGTATCGATTCACGGCGCCGCACTGGATCGGTCTTTATCGCGGGGTGGCGCTGGAAGCGGAATCCGCCTAAGCCGCGCTCGCAGCCACGCAATTCACTGACTCATGGATGAGCCCATCGACCTGACGCTTCTAAGCGTCGACGAGATGTACACCGCGGATGCCGGCGCGATCGCGGCCGGGGTGAACGGTGAAACCCTGATGGAAAACGCCGGTCGCGGGTTGGCCGACGCCATCGTCGAGCGCTGGGGTGCAGGCCAAACGGTCATTCTTTGTGGTCCCGGGAATAATGGTGGCGACGGATTTGTTGCAGCGCGCTATCTCGAACAGGCTGGGTTCACTGTTACCGTCGCGCTGCTGGGGGAACGCGCCCGCCTGAAAGGAGATGCGGGCATCATGGCCGCCCGCTGGGGAGGTGAGGTCGTCCCGCTCGAGCCGGGGATCGTGGTAGGTGCCGATCTGATCGTCGATGGCATCTTTGGTGCCGGTTTATCCCGATCGTTGGAAGGTGCTGCAGCCGCAACGGTTGCAGCCGTAAATGATTGCAACGTGCCGGTGGTTGCAATCGACGTACCGAGCGGCGTTCATGGAGACAGCGGCGCCATACTCGGGACCGCTGCGCGCGCCGATCTCACGGTGACGTTCTTTCTGCGCAAGCCTGGCCATCTATTGATGCCGGGTCGCGAATTAATGGGTGAGGTGGTTACCATCGACATCGCGACACCGCTTAGTGTTCTCGAGTCGATCGCGCCACAAACCTACGAAAACGGAGTTGGCCTTTGGCAGGACGCTTTTCCTTGGCCAAGCACGAGCGATCACAAATATAGCCGCGGTCATGCCATCGTTGTCAGCGGACCTATCAACAGCACCGGTGCCGCCCGGCTCGCCGCCCGGTCGGCGCTGCGCGCCGGCGCAGGTTTGGTCACGCTAGCCTGTCCGCCAGCGGCATTGCTGGTGAACGCGATCCACTTAACGTCGGTGATGTGTACGAGCTTTGATGGCAGTGACGGGCTGGTCGAGGTGCTGGAAGATCCTCGCCGTAATGTCGTGCTGTTGGGCCCCGGCAACGGTACCGGTCAGCCAACCCGCGACAACGTCCTTGCTGCTCTGGCGCTCGACAAGGGTGTCGTATTGGATGCAGACGCCTTGACGGCGTTTGAGGAAACTCCCTCTTCCCTGTTTGATGCGATCAATGGGGCCTGCGTGTTAACACCGCATGAGGGCGAATTTCGGCGGCTTTTCCCGGACATTAAAGACGGCAGCAAGCTTCGACGTGCCCGTACGGCAGCGAAAGCGAGCGGGGCGACGATTTTGTTCAAGGGCTCCGATACGGTTGTCGCATCGCCCGATGGGCGTGCGTCGATCAACACCAGCGCGCCACCGGAGTTAGCGACCGCTGGATCGGGTGATGTCCTTGCCGGACTCATTACAGGATTAATCGCGCAGGGGATGCCGACATTCGCGGCGGCATCGGCTGGTGCGTGGTTGCACGGCGTGGCTGGTGCCACATTCGGCCCCGGGCTGATCGCCGAGGACATTGTGGAGCATATCCCCGACGCGCTGCGACTGCTGCGCGATGAAATCGAGGAACGGCCATGAGTGACGATGTAGCGGGAGGCCTGGTCGATCGGACTTTGAAACGTCTGGTCAAAGTTTGGCGCGGGTTGGCTCGCGAAAAAGCGGACGATTCGATTGAAGATCTCGATCCCGACCTCTCGGACGATGATCTCGATCGGGTTCGCAGGCAGATCGAATCCTGTCTGGCTGGACGCGGCGGCGAGGTGTCGGCGCGCCGCCGTGCTGCGGTGCTCGGGCAAAGCTATCTTTCGCTTAGTGGCACCGGCCGCGAACGGTTTCTGCGTCTGCTGGCCAGCGATTATGGTATCGATCAGGTCGCGATGCGCGATCTTGCGGGATCGGTTGTTAATGCGGCCGATGGTGACGCCCTCAATGCCGCCGAAGATACGCTGCGGCGCGCCCTGGTCGCCCCCCGCGTTCGGCTTCTTACGCAGTTCAACGCGCTTCCCGAGGGCGTCAAATTCCTGGTTGATATGCGGGCCGATCTTATGCGTCTCGGCAATAGTGATCCCGTGCTGGCTTCGGTCGAGCGCGACCTCAAGGATCTTCTCGTCGCCTGGTTCGATGTCGGGTTCCTGGAGCTACGGCGCATCGGATGGGGAGCGCCGGTGCATCTTCTAGAAAAACTTATGGCCTACGAGGCCGTGCATGAAATTCGATCGTGGGACGATCTCAAAAACCGGCTCGACTCGGATCGCCGTTGTTACGCGTTTTTCCATCCGCGGATGCCGGATGAGCCATTGATTTTCATCGAAGTGGCTCTGGTAAACGGAATCGCCGGCAATATTCAGGCCCTGCTGGATGAACGTGCACCGGCCGACGACCCGGCCGCCGCTGATTCCGCAATTTTCTACTCGATATCAAACGCCCAGCGTGGCCTTGCTGGCGTCAACTTTGGCGACTTTCTAATCAAACGCGTGGTCGACGATATCGTTCGTAACCTGCCCAACGTGAGGACGTTCTCAACGCTGTCACCGATTCCCGGATTTCGGATTTGGCTTGATAAGCGATTGGAGGCCGGTGAGGTCGAACTGACTGATGAGGAGCGCGGCGCGCTTGCTCAGGCACTGGCTGTTGAGCCGCTCGATGTCGATCTTAGAACGGCCCTTTCGCAGGAAGATTGGTTCGGCGATACGGCGCTGAGCGAAGCCCTAAGAAATCCGCTCTTTCGCCTGTGTGCGAAATACTTGTTGATTGAAAAGCGAGGGACGCGCGCGCGCGACCCGGTGGCCCATTTCCACCTAACAAATGGCGCGCGTCTCGAACGGCTCAATTGGTTGGCGAATCCGACCCCAACCGGCCTGCAGCGGTCCTATGGTATTATGGTCAATTATCTCTACCCATTGGACGAAATAGAGACCAATCACGAAGGTTATCGCGGCGCCGGGGAGATCGCAGCGGCGGCTACCGTGCGGGCGCTGATCGATCTTCGCTAACCCTGATCTCAACTACTGGACCCCGTGGCGCTCAGGGATTTGCTAGATCCCGCGCCGCGCGCTAGGTAAGGGCATGGCTCAGGTAGACGCAAAGCAAAATGGGGCTTCTGGCACCCGCAAGAAACGCTTGCGGCCAAGCAATGTCGTGAGCGCGGAAGATCTCGAGATCCTCACTGAACTTCAGCGCAAGGTGCTGTGGCTCTCGTCCTGGATGATACACAACGCCAACCACATCAGACCCAATCGGGACGGTCTGAAGGTAGGCGGGCACCAGGCATCGAGTTCATCGATGGTCTCGTTGATGACGGCGCTCTATTTCCACGTTCTCACGCCACGCGACCGGGTCGCGGTTAAGCCGCACGCTAGTCCTGGTTATCACGCGATCCAATATTTGCTTGGCGGCCAGAGCCGAGAAAAGCTGGAACGGTTTCGCGCACTTGGTGGTGCGCAATCCTATCCATCGCGCACCAAGGACGCTGATGACGTCGATTTCTCCACCGGCTCAGTTGGGATGGGGGTCGGCATGACGACGTTCGCGTCGTTGACGCAGGATTACCTGCGCTTCAAATCGCTGATACCCGATAGCGAACCGCCCGGCCGCATGGTCGCCTTGATGGGCGATGCCGAGCTCGACGAAGGCAACGTATTCGAGGCTTTGCTCGAGGGCTGGAAGCACGATGTGCGTAACCTGTGGTGGGTGATCGATTACAACCGCCAAAGCCTCGATAGCGTTATCACAGATCATTTGTTCTCTCGCGTAGACGATATCTTCCGCACGACAGGCTGGGAGGTAATTACACTCAAATACGGCAAGAAGCTGCAGCGAGCGTTCGCGGAGGCGGGTGGCGACGCGTTGCGGCAGTGGATCGACGACTGTCCCAATTCACTGTATTCGGCGCTGGTCTATAAGGGCGGTCCCGGTTGGCGCGAGCACCTCACGCGGGATCTCGGAGATACGGCAGGTATCAAAGAACTGCTCGATGATCACGACGATGACGCCCTGCAGCAACTTATGACCAATCTTGCGGGGCACGATCTCGAATCAATTCTCCAGGCATTTCAGAGCGTTGAGAACGATCTTCCGCACTGCTTCATCGCGTATACGATCAAAGGCTGGGGCTTGCCGTTTGCTGGCCACAAAGACAATCACTCCGGGCTTATGAACCCTGATCAAATGACCGCATTCAAGGCGGCCCAGGGTATTCCCGACGGCCAGGAGTGGGAACCATTCGCCGGTCTCAAGCTGCCTGAGGGCAAACTGCGCGCGTTTCTCGATGCCGTGCCGTTTGGGCAGGAGGGGACGCGCAACTACGAAACCGCAAAAATAAGTGTGCCTGAGGTATTTCCTTTGGCGAGCGCGCCGCACGCCTCGACCCAGGAGGCGTTTGGGAGAATTCTCAGCGATATCGGACGCGAAGACACCGAATTGGCGGAACGTATTGTCACGACATCGCCCGATGTCACGGTATCGACCAATCTCGGTGCCTGGGTCAACCGTCGCGGCATATTCGATCGGCACGATCGTGAGGATGTCTTCAAAGAAGAAAAGGTCGTGTCGGCGCAGCGTTGGAACATGTCACGCGCGGGCCAGCATATTGAACTTGGTATTGCCGAGAACAATCTGTTTTTGGCTTTGGCGGCGCTCGGCCTGGCAGGTCCGATTTTCGGTGCTCGGTTGCTGCCGGTCGGCACGCTCTACGACCCTTTCATCATGCGCGGTCTCGACGCGCTTAATTATGCCTCCTATCAAGACGCGCGTTTTATGTTGGTGGCGACGCCCTCAGGGCTGTCCTTGGCACCGGAAGGTGGTGCACATCAATCGATTTCAACCACGCTGATTGGCCTTGGCCAGGATAAATTGGCGTCATTCGACCCGGCGTTTATTGATGAGTTGGCGGTCATCATGCGCTGGGGATTTGACCATATGCAGCAAGACGATGGCGGGTCGATTTATTTGCGCCTATCGACTCGATCGATCGATCAACCTGACCGCGAGATGACGCCGGCCCTCGCGGCCGACATCCTTGCCGGAGGCTATTGGCAGCACGCGCCGCACGCTCAAGGGGGGGTTGCGATCGCGTATTCAGGCGTGGTTGCCGGCGAGGCGGCTGAAGCGCACCGTCAAATACTCGAGGATATTCCGGGGGCCGGTTTGTTGGCGGTGCCATCGCCGGACCTGTTGCACCAAAACTGGATCAAGACCTCGCGGGCTCGTTCGCGCGGTGAAAATCCTCCGCTTGCCCAGATTGAAGCATTGCTGAGTTCGTTATCGCCCGATGCTGCGCTGGTTACGGTGGTCGATGCCCATCCCGCAACCTTGTCGTGGCTTGGGTCGGTTGCAAGGCACCGGGTATACCCCCTCGGGGTCGATCATTTCGGCCAATCGGGTGACGTTGTTGATCTTTACAAGACCTATCGCATCGATGCCGACGCGGTTCTCGATGCCTGTGCCTCGGCTTGCCTGGGCGGCTAACCCATCGTGCTAAAAGTAAGGGCTTGACCTGAGCTCAAAGCTTTGATCTACGGCGCGGCGAGAGGGTGCTCAGTGCGCTGTTGTCGTTGTCAAAGAAGGCGCTATGTTATGTTGCACCGCGGGCGCGTTGCGCTTGCGTCAATGTCCTACGCGGGCGTGGTGGAACTGGTAGACACGCAAGATTTAGGATCTTGTGACGAAAGTCGTGGGGGTTCAAATCCCTCCGCCCGCACCAGCACACGTTTGCAACGAAAAAACTGCATAAGATAGAACCGCGTTCCAAAAACTAGCGAATATACGGTCCCCACCTCAAAGCTAGTCCCGTCGCCGCCGAAAATTCTGGTCACCTAATTCAGCCAAACAGAACACCCCAGCCATGCAAATAACGGAAACCAGCTCCGAAGAGCTCAAACGCGAATACAAGATTGTTGTCGTTGCCGATGACATCGAAGACAAGGTTGCGGCCAAGCTGAACGATCTTGGCAAGACCATCACGCTGCCTGGATTTCGGCCTGGCAAAGTTCCCGTTTCACTGCTCCGTAAACGGTTCGGCAAATCGGTCATGGGTGAAGTGCTTGAAGAGGCGGTGAGCACAAGCAGCCAGCAAGCAATCCAAGATAACTCGCTCACGCCCGCGCTCCAGCCGAAGATCGAAGTCACCCAGTTCGAGGAAGGGGCCGATCTGGAATACACAATGGCGGTCGAGATCATGCCGGCGATCGAGATGCCGGATTTCGCCTCTATCGAACTCGAACGGTTGGTATTGAAAGCTGGCGATGAAGAGGTCGACGAAGCTCTCGAACGCATGGCTGAGCAGCAAAAGACATACGAAACCGCCGAAGGCGAGGCGGCTGCCGGCGATACGGATGCGGTGCTGATCGATTTTACCGGCACGATCGACGGCGAGGAGTTCGAGGGCGGTGCGGCCGAGGGTCATCTTCTCGAGCTTGGCAGCGGGCGGTTCATCCCAGGCTTTGAAGAACAGCTCGTTGGCGCCAAGGCAGGCGATAAGAAGAACGTTGACGTCACCTTCCCAGACGACTACCCCGCCGCCGACCTGGCCTCAAAGTCGGCTGTTTTTGCCGTCGAGGTTAAGGAGGTTCGGGTCGCCAAATCGGCACCGATCGACGACGAACTGGCCACCCGGATGGGTCTGGATGATCTCGCGGCGCTGAAGGAAGCGGTGAAGGGTCAGATCGCCCAAGAGTATGCCGGTATGTCTCACGATCGCTTAAAACGCGGTCTGCTCGACGCGCTGTCGGAAGCCCATGATTTTGGTGTGCCCGAGGGGATGATTGATCAGGAACTTGAAGCGATCCTCGAACAGTTTCGCTCGCTCGGCGAGCGCAACGAACTTGAGGAAGAGGACAAGGATAAAAGCGAGGACGAGCTGCGCGAAGAGTATAGGCCGATCGCGGAACGACGGATTCGACTCGGTCTCCTCCTTGGCCGCGTCGGTGAGACGAACAATATTATTGTCAATGACGATGAAGTAAGCCGCGCGCTGACCGAGAATGCGCGCCGTTTTCCAGGACGCGAACGGCAGGTGATCGAGTTCTATCAAAGCAATCCTCAAGCGATGGCACAGCTCAAGGCACCGTTGTTCGAAGACAAGGTGGTCGACTTCATCCTCGAACTGGCGTCGGTCAGTGAGCGCACGGTTACGCGCGACGAATTGATGCAAGAACCGGAGCAGGAAGAGAAAACAGCCGACGCGGACGCAGACGCCACCAAGAAGAAATCCAAGCCAAAGAAAAAAGCCGCCAGCAAAGCGGCAGGCGCGACCAAAAGTGCAGCCAAGAGTACGAGCAAGAGTATGAGCAAGAGTACGAAAAAGAAGGCCGCTGGGAAGCAAGAGGATGACGCCAGCGACGCCGGTTCCGAGGACTCCTGAGTCTGGAAACATGAAAGTGCGGGAATACAACGATGAATGAGCGGATGCAGAACCTCGTGCCGATGGTGGTTGAACAGACCAATCGGGGCGAGCGTGCGTACGATATATACTCGCGCCTTCTCAAAGAGCGCATCATATTTCTAACCGGGCCGGTCGACGATATGGTCGCGAGTCTGGTCACCGCGCAACTCCTATTCCTGGAAGCCGAAAACCCGCAAAAAGACATTTCGTTCTACATTAATTCGCCGGGCGGTGTCGTTTCCTCGGGCTTGGCGATTTACGACACTATGCAGTACGTCCGCCCCCGCATATCGACACTATGCATCGGTCAGGCGGCATCGATGGGCTCATTGCTTCTGTCAGCGGGGGCGCCAGGCCTGCGCTATGCGCTGCCTAACGCGCGCGTCATGATGCATCAACCCTCTGGCGGATTTCAGGGTCAGGCTGCGGATATCGAAATCCACGCGCGCGAGATTCTTTCGCTGCGTGCGCGCCTTAACGAAATTTATGTCAAGCACACGGGCAAAGATCTTGCAGAGATCGAGACCCATCTCGATCGCGATTTCTTTATGACAGCGGAAAATGCTAAGGAATTCGGGCTCATCGACGATGTCGTTAACAAGCGACCGACACCCGACGATGACGACGAAGATGAAGAGACGTCGAAGTGATGGTCGCTACATACCAAGCGGTGGTTTGGTGGTTAGTTAAACCTTAACCGATGGTCTAATAGCGTATGTTTGGGAGGAAGCCGGAGCCGGATCAAATATATCGGTACGGCTACTAGATAGAGGTACCCGCCTTGAATCGCCGCCAATATATGGGTTGTGCGTTCTTGGCGTCCACGTTTAACATGACTCTGGTTGTAGCGCGTGAGGGGTTTTGATGACCAAGTCCGCCGGCAGCGATTCAAAAAACACGCTGTATTGTTCCTTCTGCGGCAAGAGCCAGCACGAAGTTCGTAAGCTCATCGCCGGTCCAACGGTGTTTATTTGCGATGAGTGTGTCGAACTATGCATGGATATTATCCGTGAGGAACACAAAAGCGCGCTAGTCAAAACCCGCGATGGGGTTCCCACGCCGGGCGACATTTGCGGCGTGCTCGATGACTATGTGATCGGCCAGGATCATGCCAAGCGCGTCTTGTCGGTCGCGGTTCACAATCACTACAAGCGGCTCAATCACAGCGCTAAGAACAACGATGTTGAGCTCGCCAAATCCAACATTCTTCTGATTGGACCGACCGGTTGCGGCAAAACCCTGCTCGCGCAAACGCTCGCTCGGATTCTCGACGTGCCCTTTACGATGGCTGACGCGACGACCCTAACCGAAGCCGGTTATGTCGGCGAAGACGTTGAGAACATCATCCTCAAGCTGCTCCAGGCGGCCGACTACAACGTCGAGCGTGCTCAGCGCGGCATCGTCTATATCGACGAAGTCGACAAGATCAGCCGTAAATCGGATAACCCCTCGATCACCCGCGACGTATCGGGCGAGGGCGTTCAGCAGGCGCTGCTCAAGATTATGGAGGGAACGATCGCTTCCGTACCGCCGCAGGGCGGGCGTAAACATCCGCAGCAAGAGTTCCTCCAAGTCGATACCACCAATATTCTGTTCATCTGCGGCGGCGCGTTTTCGGGTCTCGAACGGATTATTTCGGCTCGGGGACGGGGCACGTCGATCGGCTTTGGTGCCGATGTGCGCGCTCAAGACGAGCGCGCAACCGGAGCGATCCTTATGGGCGTCGAGCCAGAGGATCTGCTCCGCTTTGGCCTGATCCCTGAATTCGTTGGTCGTTTGCCGGTGTTGGCTACGCTCACTGATCTCGACGAAGAGGCCCTCGTCGAAATACTCACCAAGCCCAAGAACGCTCTGGTCAAACAATATCAACGTCTGTTCGAAATGGAGGATGTCAACCTGACATTCTCCGAGGACGCATTGGGCGCAATTGCGAAAAAGGCAATTGCGCGCAAGACCGGCGCCCGCGGGTTGCGCTCGATCCTCGAAAGCAATTTGCTCGATTCGATGTTCGAACTTCCGTCACTCGATCAAGTGGAGGAAGTCGTCATCAACAGCGAGGTTGTCGAAGGCCGGGCCAAACCGCTCTATATATATAGTGATCGTCGCGAAGATCTCGGAACGCCGGCTTAGTGATCGCTTTGTCTTGACGAGCGCGTTAGCAACGATTCAAGCGCACTTGATTAGGCGTCTAGCGTGAGCCACATCTAACCCAGGGCTGGTAGCCTTGGCAAAAATTGCGTAGCGCGATCAAGCGATCTGAATGAGGCGAAACCGAGCGACGCGAAACCCAACGACGCGAAACCCAACGACGTACGAAACGGTGACGAACGAATGACTGAACACCCTGACACGCACGATTATCCGATCCTTCCGCTACGCGACATCGTGGTGTTCCCGCACATGATCGTCCCACTCTTCGTGGGTCGTGAGAAATCGGTTCGTGCCCTTGAAGACGTGATGGCTGACGACAAGCAAATCCTACTGGTCGCGCAGAAGGACGCGAGCCAGGACGATCCGTCGGCCGACGACATATATCGTGTCGGTACCGTGAGCACCGTGCTCCAACTCCTCAAACTACCCGATGGCACCGTTAAGGTGCTGGTCGAAGGCGGCCGGCGTGCGTTGATTTCGTCATTCGTCGAGAACGCTAACTTTTTCCAAGCCCAGGCCGACGTTGTGCCGGAAGACGATGCCGATTCACCGGACGCGCCAGCCTTGGTGCGCACCGTCGTGTCTCAGTTCGAGCAGTATGTGAAATTGAACAAGAAGATTCCGCCCGAGGTGATGGTTTCGCTCAACCAGATCGAGGATCCGAGCAAGCTTGCCGACACGGTGGCATCACATCTGGTGCTCAACGTCTCCGAGAAGCAGGAACTGCTAGAGATCTATGGCGTGGTTGAACGCCTCGAGAAGGTTTACTCGCTGATGGAAGCCGAAATCGGCGTTCTTCAGGTCGAAAAGCGCATTCGCGGGCGCGTCAAGCGTCAGATGGAGAAAACTCAGCGCGAGTACTACTTAAACGAGCAGCTCAAGGCGATTCAAAAGGAACTCGGCGAAGCCGAGGACGGCCGTGACGAATTGCAGGAGCTCGAAGACAAGATCAAGAAAACGCGCTTTACCAAGGAAGCCCGTGAGAAGGCAACCGCCGAGCTCAAGAAGCTTCGTAATATGAGCCCGATGTCGGCCGAAGCGACAGTGGTTCGCAACTACCTTGATTGGATGTTGTCGATCCCATGGAAAAAGAAAAAGAAGATCAACAAAGACATCGACCACGCCGAATCCGTGCTCGACGCCGATCACTACGGTCTTGAGAAGGTCAAGGAACGCATCCTCGAATACCTTGCCGTGCAGCAGCGCGCCGACAAGCTTCGTGGCCCCATCCTCTGTTTGGTTGGGCCGCCTGGTGTTGGTAAGACCTCGCTCGGTAAATCAATCGCCCGTGCGACGGGTCGGCAGTTCATCCGCATGTCGCTTGGCGGAATTCGAGACGAAGCCGAGATTCGCGGGCATCGGCGCACCTATATCGGGTCGATGCCGGGCAAGATTGTCCAGTCCATGAAAAAGGCGAAGTCCTCCAATCCGCTATTTCTGCTAGACGAGGTCGACAAAATGGGGGCCGATTTCCGTGGTGACCCCTCGTCGGCGCTCTTGGAGGTGCTCGATCCCGAACAGAACTCGTCCTTCAACGATCACTATCTTGAAGTTGACTACGACCTGTCCGACGTGATGTTCGTGACCACCGCCAATACCTTGAATATTCCCCCGGCACTTCACGATCGCATGGAAGTCATTCGCATCTCCGGTTACACCGAGGATGAGAAGGTCGAGATCGCCAAGCGCCACCTGATCCCCAAACAAAGGGAAGCGCACGGGTTGAAGGAAGAAGAGTGGTCGATTTCGGAGCAGGCAGTGCGCACTGTCATCCGGCTCTATACGCGCGAAGCGGGCGTGCGTAATCTTGAACGCGAACTTGCCAGCCTCACCCGCAAAGCGGTTCGCAACATTCTTCAGCACGAAAAGAAGACCATTCGTGTAACCCGCCGCAACCTTGAGAAGTTTCTCGGTGTCCCGCGCTTCCGGTTCGGTGAGATAGAAGAAGAGGATCTGGTAGGCATCACTACCGGATTGGCGTGGACCGAGGTGGGCGGCGAATTGCTGTCGATCGAAGCGGTAATGTTGCCCGGCAAGGGCAAGATGACTACCACGGGTAAGCTCGGCGATGTCATGAAAGAATCGGTGGAAGCCGGCGCCAGCTACGTACGCTCGCGAGCAACGACGTTTGGCATCAAGCCGACGCTGTTTGAAAAGCGTGACATCCACGTTCACGTTCCCGAGGGCGCAACCCCGAAAGATGGCCCGTCGGCCGGTGTTGCGATGATTACGTCGATTGTTTCGGTGCTTACGCAGAATCCCGTGCGTAAAGATCTCGCGATGACGGGAGAGATCACCCTGCGCGGGCGCGTTCTTCCGATCGGTGGCCTCAAGGAAAAACTGCTTGCCGCGTTGCGGGGTGGAATCAAGACGGTGCTGATTCCGAAAGATAATGAAAAAGATCTCGCCGAAATTCCCGATAACGTGAAACGGGAGATGGAAATTATTTCAGTGGCGGTGGTCGATGAGGTGCTTGAGCATGCCCTCGTAAAACCGCTCGTTCCGATCGAGTGGAATGAGGACGAGATTGGCGAGGGGGTCGCGAGCACGGCCTCGGGCGACGACGTCGAGGAGGGCGTTGTCACGCACTAATCGTCCGGCCCGGGATTGGTTCGTGCGACCGATCCTGTAATCCAACCAACAATCGTGGGAATCCCGCACAAAAGTGCGGGATTTTTACGTTTTTCGCTTTACCGCCCAGGGTGCGCACACTAGACTTTCCTCGCTTGTGTGCGCGCTATTCTAGCGTTCATCGGTCTCATGTCACATTACAAGGAGGGGGCATCGTCGTGAACAAAAACGATCTGGTGGCCGCCGTTTCTGGCTCGGCGGGGCTTTCGAAGGCGGACTCAGCCAAGGCTGTGGACAGCGTCTTCGACTCAATCACCGGCAGCTTGAAAGGCGGAAATGAGGTTCGCCTGGTTGGCTTTGGCACGTTCAGTGTTGCCAATCGCAAAGCATCTGAAGGCCGCAATCCGCGGACCGGAGAGAAAATACAAATTTCGGCGTCACGTCAGCCCAAGTTCAAAGCGGGCAAGGCGTTAAAGGACGCTGTTAACTAATACTCGATCCTCTGCAGGGAATTACGCCGACGACCGGCTACCCCTGGGCAGCCGGTTCGCTTTTGGGGTAACGACAACCGATATTCGTGCGGGTTTTGCCGCCGCTCAGGTTTGACTAGACTGCGCTTGAGGAACGACGAGAGGCGGGCGGTTAGCTCAGTTGGGAGAGCGCCACGTTTACACCGTGGATGTCGGCAGTTCGAGCCTGTCACCGCCCACCACCCCGTTTGATTTTGACAGCCCGCGCACAAATGCCTCGCACGCTACCTTTCGTCCTGATGATGACAATTGCAGCAGTTGGCGCATTGGTCCCGCGAGCCAATCCCGCTTGAGCCGCAGATTTGTGCCGGCTGTGCTCGTCTACGAAACACATCGAGTTTTGCTGGATGCAACGCGCGAAGGGTCACTTGGCGCCCGCCTTGACCTACGTCTCTGGCGCGCCCTCGCAGGAGAAAACAAGTCTCCGCTGCAAGAACTGCAGCGCGTACAAGCCCTGAAACTAAGAAGTGCGGGTCGATTTGCGGCTCGGCGATCGGTTCTGCCGATGCGCACGATCTTGCCATGATTGGTGCCGCTCATATCGGTGCGTGGGTGGCAATCGGTCTTGGGGTTGGCGTCGTCGTTGGTGTTGCGATCGATGATCGTGAACTTGCGATGGCCGCCGGCGCCATTGCCGGGGCTGTGATTGGTCTACTGCAGAGCCGACGGGCGCGGTCTGAGAGGCCAACCCGAAACTAGTTGAGTGATTTCAGTCGGTTGTGGCTTACTCGGTTGTGTCAAAGCAAACGAGGAGGCACAACATGTGGACCGAAATCACTCGCCCGAATTATGAGCGCCGTGGCGGGCGCTACGCAAGCGACCTGACGGATCGAGAGTGGGCGTTGATCGCGCCGCTCATGCCGCCGCGCAAGAAGATCGGCCGGCCGAGGACGACGGACCTGCGCCATGTCATGGATGCGGTCATGTACATGGCCTCGACGGGCTGCCAGTGGGCGATGTTGCCGAACGACTTCCCTCCGCCTTCCACGGTCCAGCGCTATTTCTACGACTGGCGCTCCAACGGCCTGCTGGAGAGCATCAACCATCACCTGGTCATGGCGGCCCGGGAGCTGGAAGGACGCGAGGCCGGCCCGAGCGCCGGGGTGATCGACAGCCAGAGCGTGAAAACCACGGAAAGCGGTGGTGTTCGGGGCTATGACGCGGGCAAGAAGATCAAGGGCCGCAAGCGTCACATCGTCACCGATACACTCGGCCTGCTGGTCGGCCTGATCGTGCACGCAGCCGATATCCAGGACCGCGACGGCGCGCCCGAGGTCCTCAAATCGATCCGTCATCGCTTCCCCCGGCTGCGTCACCTCTTCGCCGACGCCGCCTACGCGGGACCGAAACTCGAGGGCGCCCTTGAGGACATCGGCCGCTGGAAGCTCGAGATCATCAAGCGCTCAGACACCGCCCAGGGCTTCGAGCTCCTGCCCAGACGATGGGTCGTCGAGAGGACCTTCGCCTGGCTCAACCGATGCCGTCGACTGGCCAAGGATTGGGAGAAATCAATCGCCTCCGCACAGGCATGGATTCTTGTCGCCAACATCCGACTCCTCACAAGGCGGCTCGCAAGGTACTGTTATCAAACATAGAGTTTCGAGTCGGACTCTGAGGGAGACTCCGAGTGACCGCGACCCGCGATCAACTCGTCGGCACATGGAAATTGGTGAGCTGGGAAACCCGCTATGACAACGGCAGCGTGATCTATCCGATGGGCGAGGACGCGATCGGGTTTTTGGTCTACGCGGCCGATGGTCACATGGCGGCAACGCTCTCGCGCCATGATCGCGCGCCTTTCACGAGTGGTGAAATGTTGACCGCAGATGCCGATGAGAAGTTGCTCGGCTGGGACACATATTTCAGCTATGTCGGCCGGTTTGAGATTGACGAAGGAAAAATCACCCACCACATCGAAGCCTCGCAATATCCGAATTGGATCGGCGACGCGCAGGTCCGTTTCATGAGCCTCGACGGGGACCGTCTCGAACTGGCCACGCCGCCGCACGACAGCCGTCGAGGTCGGCAGACCAGCCACTTGACCTGGCGCCGCGCCTGAGCGATGCCGGCCTGGGAATGCAATGTTCAGCTTCGACCAAACATCCATTCGACGTCCCGTTGGTTACCAACACCGCACCGCGCTTGACACTCGACGGGGGGGTGAGTACACGAAGCGATCCTTGGTTTTAGGGGGTGTAGCTCAGTTGGCTAGAGCGCCGGCCTGTCACGCCGGAGGCCGCGGGTTCGAGTCCCGTCACTCCCGCCATTTCCGTGGACGGCGATCATTTGACGTGATTTCGTGGCCAGCGCGCGGGCGGAGATTTTGGCGATTGTTCGCAACTTTTAGAAATACGCCGTAACCAATTGTCTTTTCGGTCAAAACCGATCTTTAGTTCTGGCATGCGCGGCACTATAATCGCCCCCGTCCCACCGTCGCGTATGTTGCGACGCTTACCGGGGAGGGGGTGTTGACGGCTCAAGAGCTGCTCGGCGAGTACCTACCGATCCTGATCTTCCTCGCGATTGCGATTGGTCTGACCGTTGTTCTCGTCGCTGCGTCCTATATCGCAGCGCCGCAGAATCCCGATCCCGAAAAAGTGTCTCCGTATGAGTGCGGATTTGAGGCGATGGGCGACGCCCGTCGACCCTTCGATGTGCGCTTCTATCTCGTGGCGTTGCTGTTCATCATCTTCGATCTTGAAGTGGCGTTTCTGTTTCCCTGGGCGGTCTCGCTTGGTGCGATCGGCCTGTTCGGCTTTTGGTCGATGATGATCTTCCTCGGGATCCTAACGATCGGTTTTGTTTACGAGTGGAAAAAGGGCGCGTTGGAGTGGGAGTAGGGCGATGAACCAAGCGCAGGAACTGAACGCGGGCACGGCCGAAGGCTCGACCGACGTCTATTTCAAAGAGCTCTCCGACGAGCTCGCGGATAAAAGCTTCCTGATCACCAAATTGGATAAGCTCGTAAATTGGGCGCGGACAGGTTCGTTGTGGCCCATGTCGTTTGGCCTGGCGTGCTGTGGCGTGGAGATGATGCAAACCTTCATGCCGCGTTACGACACCGAACGATTCGGCGTCGTGTTTCGTGGCAGCCCACGCCAATCCGACGTCATGATTGTTGCCGGCACCTTGACCAACAAGATGGCGCCGGCGTTACGCAAGGTCTACGACCAAATGCCCGAGCCGCGTTACGTGATATCGATGGGCAGTTGCGCCAACGGTGGCGGCTACTACCACTACTCTTATTCGGTTGTTCGTGGGTGTGATCGAATTGTGCCGGTGGATATCTACGTTCCCGGGTGCCCACCTACGGCCGAGGCGTTGCTTTACGGAATTCTTCAATTGCAAAAAAAGATCCGCCGCACTGGTACGATCGATCGCTGAGCAACCTCGGTACGGTCTCTAAAAATGAACGAAGCGCTCATCGAACTTGGTGAATACGTCGTCTCGACTCGCGACGAAGCGGTCGCTTTCGATGCGTCGCTTGATGAGCTTTCGGTTGCCGCAACTGCTTCGGGTGTAGCTAAGCTGCTGACGTTTTTGCGCGACGATGCAGCCTGCCAATTCGCGGTCCTAATTGATATTACAGCCGTCGACTGGCCAGAGCGGCCGGCGCGTTTCGACGTGGTCTACAACCTTCTGAGCCTCACCCATAACCAGCGCATCCGGGTCGAGATTGCCACCGGCGAAAGCGATCCCGTCCCCTCGGTAATCACGGTCTACAGTGCGGCCGGGTGGTACGAACGCGAAGTCTGGGACATGTATGGGATTCTGTTTTCTGGCCACCCAGACCTACGTCGCATCCTCACCGACTATGGCTTCGAAGGCCATCCGCTGCGAAAAGATTTCCCGCTCACCGGGTTCGTCGAGGTGCGTTACGACGATATCGAAAAGCGGGTGGTTTACGATCCCGTCCAACTGACCCAGGAATTCCGCCGCTTCGATTTCATGAGCCCGTGGGAGGGAGCCCAATACATCCTACCGGGTGACGAAAAAGCCGACGGTCAGGACGCGGAGAGTTAGCGCCAATGGCCGAGACGCAAATCAAGAACATGACCCTCAATTTCGGGCCGCAACACCCTGCGACCCACGGGGTCCTGCGGCTCGTTCTTGAACTTGATGGCGAAGTCGTCGAGCGCGCCGATCCGCATATCGGGTTGCTCCATCGCGGCACCGAGAAGCTTATCGAGCATAAGACCTACCTCCAGGCGATGCCCTATTTCGATCGCCTCGACTACGTCGCGCCGATGAATCAGGAACATGCCTTCGTGCTGGCAGCAGAAAAACTCGCTGATGTCGAGGTGCCAAGGCGTGCCAAATTCATCCGCGTGTTGTTCGACGAAATCGGCCGCATCCTTAACCATCTACTCAACGTAACAACCCAAGGCATGGACGTCGGAGCGCTCACACCAACCCTGTGGGGCTTCGAAGAACGCGAAAAGCTGATGGTTTTCTATGAGCGTGTATCGGGCGCGCGCATGCATGCGGCGTATTATCGCATCGGTGGCGTCCATCAGGATTTACCGGCCGGTCTGGCACAAGACATCGCCGATTGGTGCGATCCATTCCTCAAGATGGTCGACGATATCGAAGCACTGCTGACCGAAAATCGGATCTTCAAACAGCGCAACGCCGACATTGGCGCGGTGACCGCCCAAGAAGCAATGGATTGGGGATTCTCGGGCGTCATGCTGCGTGGCTCTAACGTGGCCTGGGATCTGCGTAAGGCCCAGCCCTACGAAGTCTACGATGAGCTCGAATTCGATATTCCGGTCGGCAAGAATGGTGATTGCTACGATCGTTATCTGTGCCGCGTCGAGGAAATGCGCCAAAGCGTGAAGATCATTCGCCAATGTCTTGAACGTATGCCGTCGGGGCCGGTGATGTCGTCGGACCGCAAAGTCTCACCGCCACCGCGCGCCGAAATGAAGTCATCGATGGAGGCGCTGATCCATCACTTCAAACTCTATACAGAAGGCTTCCATGTGCCGGCCGGCGAGACCTACACCGCGGTCGAGGCTCCCAAGGGCGAGTTTGGCGTTTACCTGGTCGCCGACGGCACCAACACGCCCTACAAATGCAAAATACGAGCGCCCGGTTACGCGCACCTTCAATCGCTTGATTTCATGACCAAAGGTCACCTGATCGCTGACGCCGTGGCGATCATCGGCACTCAGGACATTGTATTTGGCGAGATCGATCGATGAGCAGCGGTAGCCGCCCGGTCGACGTTGACCAACCAGCTAGTTTTACCTTCACGCCCGAGAGCCTGGAGCGCGTGAAATTTGAACTTGGGAAGTACCCCGAGGGGCGCCAGGCGAGCGCTTTGTGTGCACTGCTCGATCTCGCACAGCGTCAGAGCGATGGCTGGTTACCGCAAGCAGCGATGGATGCGATCGCCGAGATGCTCGACGTTTCGCCGATCCGTGTCTACGAGGTCGCCACGTTTTACTCGATGTTCAATTTGGCACCACTGGGCAGGCACCAAGTTCGAGTTTGTACGACGACACCCTGCCAGCTACGCGGCGCCGACGCCATCGTGATGGCATGCGAAGCCAAGCTCGGGATCGGCATGGGCGAGACGTCAGCCGACGGCGAGTTTTCGCTGGGCGAAGTCGAGTGTCTTGGGGCTTGCGTCAACGCGCCGGTGCTCCAGGTTGGTGATGATTACTACGAAGACGTCGACGCCGAATCCGCGGGTAAGATTCTCGATGCGCTGAAGCGTGGCGAGACCCCGGCTGCGGGCCCACAGATCGGCCGCCAGACCTCGGCGCCATCATCCGGACCCACCACCCTACGCGACAGCGCGAGTTGACCATGTTGCAAGACGCCGACCGCATCTTCACCAACCTCTACGGATTTCAGAGCTGGCAGCTTAGTGCCGCGCGCGCACGTGGCGATTGGGACGGGACCAAGGACCTTATCGCTAGAGGCCGAGACGCAATTATCGATGAGGTAAAGGAATCGGGCCTGCGCGGGCGCGGCGGCGCCGGTTTTCCAACCGGGCTCAAGATGTCTTTCATGCCCAAGGAATCCGACGGCCGACCCTCCTACTTAGTTGTCAACGCTGATGAGGGTGAGCCCGGCACCTGTAAAGATCGCGATCTCATGCGCCACGATCCGCACAAGCTGTTGGAAGGCTGCTTGATCGCCGGCGCAGCCATGAATGCGGTCGCTTCATACATCTATATCCGGGGTGAGTTCTATCGCGAGGCGGAGGTACTTGAAGCGGCTGTCGCCGAGGCCTACGAAGCGGGTCTGATCGGTAAGAACGCCTGCGGTTCTGGGTTCGATCACGACATTTGCATCCATCGTGGATCGGGCGCCTATATCGCCGGTGAGGAAACCGGCTTGATCGAGAGCCTCGAGGGGCGCAAAGCGCAACCGCGATTGAAGCCGCCATTCCCGGCCGCGGTTGGCCTATGGGGGTGTCCGACGACAGTCAATAATGTCGAGACCATTGCGGTCATCCCGACGATCCTGCGACGCGGGTCTTCGTGGTTTGCCGGGTTTGGTCGGCCCAATAATGCCGGCACCAAGGTCTTTTGTATCTCCGGCCACGTTGAACAGCCGTGCAATGTCGAAGAGGAAATGAGCATCCCGCTCAAGGAACTCATTGACAAGCATGCCGGTGGGGTGCGCGGTGGCTGGGATAATCTGCTGGCGATCATCCCGGGCGGGTCTTCGGTGCCGCTTCTGCCGAAATCGATCTGCGACACCGTGTTAATGGATTTCGACGCCCTCAAGGACGTCAACTCCGGGCTTGGCACAGCCGCCGTCATCGTGATGGACAAATCGACCGATCTGGTGGCCGCGATCGCGCGCCTCGCCAAGTTCTACATGCACGAGAGTTGCGGTCAGTGCACGCCGTGCCGTGAGGGAACCGGTTGGATGTGGCGGGTCATGGAGCGCATGGCATCGGCTAAGGCCGAAATCGGTGAGATCGACATGCTGCTCGATGTCGCGAGCCAGATTGAGGGGCACACCATTTGTGCCCATGGCGATGCCTCGGCGTGGCCCATTCAAGGCCTGTTTCGACACTTCCGACCAATGGTTGAAGAACGCCTTCTCGCTTACACCAACAGCCAATCCGGCGCGCATCGGGCGCCGATATGCCGCGGTGGCATAGGACACTGCAATGCCGACTCTGATCGTTGATGGCGAGGAAATTACCGTCCACCCGGGAATGACGGTCCTGCAGGCGTGTGAGGTAGCCGGTAAGGAAATCCCTCGCTTTTGCTATCACGAGCGTCTGTCTGTCGCCGGCAACTGCCGCATGTGCCTGGTCGAAATGGAAAAATCGCCGAAGCCAATTGCCTCCTGCGCGATGCCGGCCGGCGACGGGATGGTTATCCACACCAACACGCCGCTTGTGAAACGCGCGCGCGAGGGTGTGATGGAGTTCCTGTTGATCAATCATCCGCTCGATTGCCCGATTTGCGATCAAGGCGGTGAGTGCGATTTGCAGGACCAGGCCATGGTCTATGGCAAGGGCCTGAGCCGCTATTTCGAACACAAGCGTGCGGTAGACGAAAAAAACTTAGGCCCGCTTGTTAAAACCGAGATGACGCGGTGTATCCACTGTACGCGTTGCGTTCGCTTCGCGACCGAGATCGCCGGTGTGGAAATGTTGGGCGCCACCGGTCGCGGCGAGGACATGGAAATCAGCAACTATGTCGAGCGCGCGATGGATTCCGAACTCTCTGGCAACGTCATTGACCTTTGCCCGGTCGGGGCGCTGACCTCGAAGCCGTATGCGTTTTCGGCCCGGCCTTGGGAGCTGCGCAAGACCGAAACGATCGACGCCCATGATGCGGTTGGATCGAACGTGCGGGTGGATGCGCGGGGTCGCGAGATCATGCGGGTGTTGCCCAGGTTGCACGAAGATGTCAACGAGGAGTGGATCTCCGACAAAACCCGTTTCGCGGCTGACGGCCTAACCCGCCAGCGGCTCGATCGACCCTTCGTCCGTCGCAACGGTCGTCTGGAAAGCGCGAGCTGGGCCGAAGCGTTTGCCGCAATCGCCGATCGGATGAGCAGTGTGGCGGGCGACAAGATTGCTGCCATTGCTGGTGATCTTGCAGACGCCGAATCGATGGTGGCGCTTAGAGAACTGATGGGCGCACTTGGATCGCCAAATCTCGACTGCCGGCAAGACGGCGCCAAGCTCGATGCGACGAAAAGGGCGAGCTATCTGTTCAACACCACGATCGCCGGGATCGACTCCGCCGATGCCTGCCTGTTGGTGGGATCGAACCCACGTTACGAGGCCTCGTTGGTCAACGCCAGGTTGCGCAAGCGGTATTTGCGCGGCGGCTTCCAAGTGGCTGCGATCGGGCCCGATATGGATCTCACCTACCGCCACGAAAATCTTGGCGCGGGTCCGCAGACGCTGGCCGAACTCGCTGATGGCAAACACACGTTCGCCAACACCTTGAGCGAGGCGCAACGCCCAATGTTGGTCCTTGGCCAGGGGGCAATCACACGCGACGACGGTGCTGCGGTTGCCGCAACCGCTCGGCGCCTGGCCGAAGCCGTTGGCATGATTGCCGACGATTGGTGCGGCTTTAATGTGCTGCATACGGCGGCCGCGCGCGTGGCTGGACTCGATCTTGGCCTGGTGCCGGAACCAGGCGGGCGCGACGTTGCCGGGATTATTTCCGGTGCCGCTGCCGGCGACATCGAGGTGGTGTATCTGCTTGGCGCCGACGAAATCGATACCCGGGGCCTCGGCGATGCGTTCGTCGTTTACCAGGGCCACCACGGCGACGCGGGGGCGCACCGAGCCGATGTTGTCCTGCCCGGTGCGGCCTATACCGAGAAAGACGGTACCTATGTGAATACCGAAGGACGCGCGCAGCAATCCAAGCGGGCTGTATTCCCGCCCGGCGATGCCCGCGAGGACTGGGCGATTCTGCGGGCGTTGTCGGAAAAGCTTGGCAAGCCGCTTGCCTACGACACGCTCACCGCGTTGCGGCGTCACATGATTGAGCTCACCCCAACGCTTGGCCGGCTCGACCAGATCACGACATCGGATTGGGCCGAATTTGGTGCGGACGGGGCACTCGACGCCACCCCCTTCGAGCTGCCGGTGAGCGACTTTTTCATGACCAATCCGATTTGCCGGGCATCGGAAACCATGGCCGCATGCAGCGCAGCGTTCAGCGACAATGCGCGCGGAGCCACCGGTACCGATGGCTGAATTCTGGATTGGATATGCGTGGCCGACGGTCATTATCGTCGCGCAGGTGCTTGCGATCATTGTGCCGTTATTGATCGTGGTCGCTTATCTGACCCTGTTCGAGCGTAAGGTTTTAGCGGCGATACAGATCCGCCGCGGTCCCAATGTGGTTGGTGCATTCGGCCTGCTGCAGCCGTTCGCAGACGGCGCCAAGCTGCTGTTCAAGGAACTGATCCTGCCGGCTGGCGCCAACAAGGTCGTGTTTATCATTGCGCCGATGCTGACCTTTGTTCTGGCGATGATCGCCTGGGCCGTCATTCCCGTCAGCGCCGGCGTGGTGCTTTCCGATATCAACGTCGGGGTCCTGTACCTGTTTGCCATCTCCTCGCTTGGGGTCTACGGCATTGTGATGGCGGGGTGGGCCTCCAACTCGCGCTACGCGTTCCTCGGCGCCCTGCGCTCGGCGGCACAGATGGTGTCCTACGAGATCTCGATGGGCTTCATTATTGTTACCGTCTTGCTGTGCGTGGGCTCGCTCAACATGACTGCCATTGTTGAAGCGCAGAGCACCGTTTGGTTCGCGATCCCATTGCTGCCGATGTTTGTGATTTTCTTCATTTCGACCCTGGCGGAGACCAACCGCCATCCGTTCGACCTTCCCGAGGCGGAATCGGAGCTCGTTGCCGGCTATCAGGTCGAGTATTCATCATTCATTTACGCGCTCTTTTTCCTTGGTGAATACGCGAACATGATTCTCATGGCGGGGTTTACGACAATCCTGTTTCTCGGTGGCTGGCTGCCCCCGTTTGGGATTGAGCCGTTCACTTGGATCCCGGATTTCTTGTGGTTCGCCATCAAGATCGTGTTCCTTTTGTTTGTTTTTGTGTGGGTTCGCGGAACCTTTCCGCGTTATCGCTACGATCAACTCATGCGCCTCGGCTGGAAAGTGTTTCTGCCGCTGTCGCTATTGTGGGTCGTTGTCACCGCTGGTGCCCTGGTCGCGTTTGACTGGCTGCCAGCGCCGGTCGGGGGTTAGGCCATGGCATTTCTTGATCGCACCGTGCGTGCCTTGCTGCTGACAGAACTGTTGTCGGGTATGGCACTGACGTTTCGCTACATGGTTCGCCCTAAGGTCACGGTCAATTATCCGTTCGAAAAGGGACCCCTGAGTCCGCGCTTTCGCGGCGAGCACGCGCTGCGGCGCTACCCCAACGGCGAAGAGCGTTGCATCGCGTGCAAGCTCTGTGAGGCGATTTGCCCGGCGCAGGCCATTACAATCGAGGCCGAGCCACGCGCAGATGGCAGCCGGCGCACGACGCGCTACGACATCGATATGGTGAAATGCATCTATTGCGGCTTCTGTCAGGAAGCCTGTCCGGTGGACGCGATTGTCGAAGGTCCCAATTTCGAGTTCGCCACCGAAACGCGCGAAGAGCTTTTGTATAACAAGGACAAGCTGCTCGAAAATGGTGACCGTTGGGAACGTGAGATTGCGGCGAATCTCGCCGCGGATGCGCCCTATCGATAGGCGCGGGTGAGGGGGGGTCTAAACCATGGTCGTCGAGGCCTTGGCATTTTACCTGTTTGCGACGATCACCATCGTCGCCGCATTTATGGTGGTGGCTGCACGCAATCCCGTTCACTCCGTGCTCTTCTTGATACTCGCTTTCTTCAACTCAGCGGCATTGTTCGTTCTTGTCGGCGCCGAGTTCTTGGCGATGATTCTCGTGATCGTCTATGTCGGGGCGGTCGCAGTGCTTTTCCTGTTTGTCGTGATGATGCTCGATATCAACTTCGTGGAGCTACGGCAGGGATTTTTGCAATACCTGCCGATCGGCGCGGTGATCGGCTTCGTGCTGCTGTTTGAATTGCTGCTGATCCTCGGTTCATGGGTGGTGGTGCCGGACGCCAAATTGTTCGCCGCCGCGCCGACCCCGGCGGCGTCGCAGATCACCAATACCCACGCGCTCGGCAATATCCTCTACACCGACTATGTCTACCTGTTTCAGGGCGCCGGAATGATCCTCCTGGTCGCCATGATTGGGGCGATTGTTTTGACGCTGCGCTCACGCGAAGGGGTCCGCAAACAGAAGATCGCCGACCAGGTGGGCCGCCGGCGCGAAGACGCGGTCGAGCTTAAGAAAGTTCAGACAGGGCAGGGTATCTGACGATGGAGGTCGGTCTCGGACACTACCTCACGGTTGCTGCGATCCTGTTCACGATCGGTGTGTTTGGGATTTTTCTCAACCGCAAGAACGTGATCGTGATCCTGATGTCGATCGAGCTGATGTTGTTGGCTGTCAACATTAACTTTGTGGCCTTCTCGACTCACCTCAACGATCTGATGGGACAAGTTTTTGCAATGTTCGTCTTGACGGTGGCCGCGGCCGAAGCGGCGATCGGTCTTGCCATCCTCGTCGTCTATTTCCGCAACCGCGGCAGTATCGCGGTTGAGGACATCGATTTGATGAAAGGGTAGCCGAGCGTGTTATACGCCGCGATTGTTTTTCTGCCGCTGCTGGGCGCAATTATCGCCGGCTTCTTTGGCCGTGCGATCGGTGATCGTGCGTCGCAACTGGTAACGTGTATCGCGCTCAGTATCTCGGGTTTGCTCTCGATCATCACGTTTTACGATGTCGCATTGATGGGCAACACCGTCCGCGTGGACCTCTTCACTTGGGTTACCTCGGGAGATTTCCAGGTTCAGTGGGCGCTGCGTATCGACGCCCTGACCGCGGTGATGCTGGTTGTTGTGTCGGTGATTTCGGCGATCATTCACTGGTATTCGATCGGCTACATGTCGCATGACCCGCATATCCCGCGGTTCTTTGCCTACCTGTCGCTATTTACGTTCGCGATGTTGATGTTGGTGACGGCCGACAACTTCCTGCAGCTTTATTTCGGCTGGGAAGGCGTGGGCTTGTGCTCCTATCTTCTGATCGGATTTTGGTACGATCGTCCCACCGCCAACGCGGCTGCGATCAAGGCGTTTGTGGTCAATAGAATTGGCGATTTCGGGTTTGCACTCGGGATCATGGCGATTTTCTTCGTCTTCAGTTCGATAGAGTTCGATACGGTTTTTGCCGAAGCTCCCAACGTCGCGGGTACGACCTTCAACTTCCTCGGCGGTGAATGGGACATCTTGACGGTCACGACCCTGCTGCTGTTCCTCGGTGCGATGGGTAAGTCGGCCCAGGTGCCGCTGCATACCTGGCTGCCAGACGCCATGGAGGGCCCGACCCCGGTCTCGGCGCTCATTCATGCGGCGACGATGGTAACCGCCGGTGTATTCATGGTGGCGCGCTGTTCGCCGTTGTTTGAGCAAGCGCCGGTGACCCTCGCGGTCGTCACCGCAATCGGTGCATTTACCGCGATCTTTGCCGCCAGCGTCGGCTTAGTGCAGACCGATATCAAACGCGTTATCGCTTATTCCACCTGTAGCCAGCTCGGCTATATGTTCTTTGCCGCCGGCGTTGGCGCCTATCCGGTGGCGATTTTCCACCTATTCACTCACGCCTTCTTCAAGGCGCTGCTGTTCCTCGGATCCGGCTCGGTGATCCACGGCTTCTCCGACGAACAGGATATGCGCAAGATGGGAGGTGTGTGGCGTAAAATGCCGCTCACCTACGTGGTTATGTGGATCGGCTCGTTGGCGCTCGCCGGCATTCCATTTTTTGCCGGTTATTACTCAAAGGATCTGATTATCGAATCGGCGTTTGCGTCCGGTACCGATGTGGGGTTGTTTGCGTTCTACCTCGGCATCGTCGCTGCGTCATTCACGGCGTTCTATTCGTGGCGCTTGCTGTTTATGACCTTCCACGGTGAATGCCGCGCCAGTGACGACGTCAAGGCGCATATCCATGAATCTCCACCCATCATGACGGTGCCGCTGGTGCTGTTGGCAATCGGCGCGCTGTTTGCCGGAATAGCCGGGGTCGAGGTCTTTACCGGCGAGCACCTCGATAAGTTCTGGGGCGCGTCGATCGTGATGCTTGGCGAGCACAGCGTTATCGAGGCCGCGCATCACGTGCCGTTGTGGGTCAAATTGCTGCCCCTGGTGGTAACGCTCGGCGGCATCGGCTTGGCTTGGCAGTTCTATATTCGCAGCCCCGAGACGCCCAAGCATCTGGCCGAAATCAACCCCGACCTTCACAAGTTCCTGCTCAATAAATGGTACTTCGATGAGCTCTTTGATCTTTTGTTCGTCAATCCGTCGAAGTGGATCGGCCGCACGCTCTGGCTAATCGGTGACGGCCGCATTATTGACGGCATTGGTCCGGATGGTGTCGCCGCGACCGTAGTTCGGCTGGCCCGCCGCGCCGGCCAACTTCAATCCGGGTATGTTTACCATTACGCTTTTGCCATGCTGATCGGGGTTGCCGCGATCGTGACCTGGTTTTTTTCGGCAGGGGGTTAAGGCGTGAGCGACTGGCCCCTTCTCTCCCTGGTTACGTTCCTGCCGCTGGTAGGGGTTGCCTTCCTGCTGCTGATCCCAGGCGATAAGGAAATCGCGGACCGCAATGCGCGGTGGGTTGCGCTGTGGACGACGATAATTACGTTCGTTCTTTCGCTCCTGATCTGGATCAATTTCGATACCTCAACCGCTGATTTTCAGTTTGTCGAGCGCTCGGATTGGTTGGCGGAGGGCGTCGGCTACCACATGGGTATCGACGGCATTTCGATGCTGTTCATCATCCTTACGACGTTCCTAATGCCGATCTGCATTCTGGCGAGTTGGGAAGCGATCAAGACCCGGGTACGCGAATACATGATCGCCTTCCTGGTGTTGGAAACGATGATGGTCGGGGTTTTCTGCGCGCTCGACTTTGTCGTGTTCTACTTGTTCTTCGAGGGTGGCCTGATACCGATGTTCCTGATCATCGGCATCTGGGGGGGCGATCGCCGTATCTACTCGACCTTTAAATTCTTCCTCTACACGCTGCTGGGCTCGGTGTTGCTGTTGATCGCGATCATCTACATGTACGTCGAAGCCGGCACCACGGATATACCGCAGTTAATGCAGGCGGGGTTCGCACCCGAGGTACAGAAGTGGCTGTGGCTCGGCTTGCTCGCTTCCTTTGCGGTCAAGGTGCCGATGTGGCCGGTCCATACCTGGCTGCCCGATGCCCATGTCGAGGCGCCCACAGCCGGATCGGTCATTCTCGCCGGCGTCCTCTTAAAAATGGGTGGCTACGGTTTCCTGCGCTTTTCGATTCCGATGCTGCCCGACGCCAGTGAATATTTCACGCCCTTCATCTTCACGCTCAGCATCGTCGCCATCATCTACACATCGCTGGTCGCCTTGATGCAGGCCGACATGAAAAAGCTCGTCGCCTATTCGTCGGTCGCTCACATGGGTTTCGTAACCATGGGAGTGTTCACCTTCACGGTGCAGGGAATCGAAGGTGGGATTTTCGTGATGCTGAGCCACGGCCTGGTATCGGGTGCGCTTTTCCTCGTCGTTGGGGTCGTTTACGACCGCGTCCACACCCGTGAGATCGACCGCTGTGGCGGCCTCGTTCACCGCATGCCGATCTACGCGTTTGTTTTCATGGTGTTCGCGCTGGCCAATGTGGGCCTGCCCGGGACCAGCGGCTTTCCCGGTGAATTCCTAACCTTGATCGGAGCTTACAAGGTGAATACCTGGGTCGCATTGTTGGCGACCACCGGGATTATCATCGGCGCGGCCTATACTTTGTGGCTCTATCGACGCGTCGTATTTGGAGAATTGACCAAGGCGGATCTTAAGAACATCGTCGACCTAAACCCACGCGAAGTAGCGATTTTTGCGCCTCTTGTCGCGGCCGTACTTTTCTTCGGGATTTACCCGGATCCCTTGCTCAACGTCTTACATGCGTCAGTCGCCAATATGGTGGAGCAACATCAAGCCGCGCTCGAGGCGACGAAAGCTGCCACGATGTTGGCAGCGAAATAGCGGGGCACGGCAATGACGACTGCACAGCTTACGCCCGTGGTTCCCGAGATTTTCATCGCGCTCGCTGCGATGGCGTTGTTGATGTTCGGCGTATTTCGTGGTGACGGGTCGACCCGCTCAGTCGGATGGCTGACGGTGTTGGCGCTCGCGGTGACATTCGTGCTGGTACTGAATGCACCGAGTGACGGTCAGCCCACGCTAGCCGGTATGTTCGTCTCCGACCCGTTTTCGGTTTTCGTGAAATATTTGGTTCTGATCGGTTCAGCACTCACGATTGTGATGTCGCTGGGCTACATTCACCGGGAGGGGATGGCCCGCTTCGAGTATCCCATCCTCATCCTGCTGGCGACGCTCGGCATGATGATGATGATCTCGGCGAGCAATTTGATCTCACTTTACATCGGCCTTGAGTTGCAGAGTTTGGCGCTCTACGTCATTGCCGCGATCCGTCGCGATTCGTTGCGTTCGACCGAAGCCGGCCTCAAGTATTTTGTATTGGGCGCCTTGTCATCGGGAATGCTGCTCTACGGCTGCTCGTTGATCTATGGTTTCACTGGAACGACGAGTTTCGCTGGCTTGGCCCAGATTTTTACTGGCGACACTGCCGGCCATCCGCCGATTGGTTTTATCGTCGGCCTCGTCTTCTTGATCTCTGGGCTCGCGTTTAAAGTATCGGCGGTGCCATTCCATATGTGGACGCCCGATGTTTACGAGGGCGCGCCGACTCCGGTTACGGCTTTCTTCGCGATCGCACCAAAAATTGCGGCGATGGCGCTCTTTCTGCGGGTCATCATTACACCGTTTCCCGAGATCGTTTCATCGTGGCAGCAAATCATTGTCTTTGTATCGATTGCCTCCATGCTGCTCGGTGCATTTGCAGCGATTAACCAGACCAACATCAAGCGTCTGATGGCCTACAGCTCGATCGGGCATATGGGTTATGCGTTGGTGGGATTGGCATCAGGAACGGTCGAAGGTGTTCGCGGCGTCTTAATTTATCTTGCGATCTACCTAGTCATGAACGTTGGCGCTTTCGCCTGCATCCTATGCATGCGCACCAAGGACGGCATGGTCGAGGAAATTAACGACCTCGCCGGATTGTCCCGCAATCAACCAATGTTGGCCCTGGCGTTGGGAGTCTTCATGTTCTCGCTGGCCGGGATTCCACCGCTCGCCGGTTTTTTCGGCAAACTGTATGTCTTTGTAGCAGCCGTCCACGCGGAGCTCTACGCGCTCGCGATAATCGGCATGCTGGCGAGTGTGGTGGGTGCGTTCTACTATCTTCGAATCGTCAAGGTCATGTACTTCGACGCTCCGGCCGAACCTTTCGAACGACCGATCGGTGGCGAAATGGCCGCGATCTTGACCGTAACGGGGCTCGCCACATTGTTATTCGTTGCCTATCCGCCGGCGCTGATCGCGATTGCCCACACTGCGGCGCAAGCTCTGTTTCCATGAGCGAGGCTGAAGCGCCGCCCGCGACGAAACAACCCGATCTACCGTCTTTTTTCCAGCTCGTTGCGCTTGAGCGTGTCGGCAGCACGAATGATGAAGTTGCGTCGCGTGCCGAAGCCGGAACCCGCGAAGGACTGCTCGTGTGGGCGCAGCGACAAACGAACGGACGCGGCCGGCACGGGCGACAGTGGGAGTCACCTCCGGGAAATCTATATTGTTCGTTATTATTGAGGCCTGAGGTCGCGCCGGCGGCAGCGGCCGAACTGGGTTTTGTCGCCGGCGTGGCGGTGAGAGAATGCGTCGCAGGTTTGATTCCGAGCGGACAAGAGGTGTCGTGCAAGTGGCCCAACGACGTCTTGGTAGGGGGCGCGAAAATCGCGGGCATTCTCCTGGAGGCGACCGTGACGGAGCGCGCAACCCGCGTTATCGTTGGTGTCGGCATCAACCTCATTAACCATCCACCGGATACCAGCTATCCGGCGACAGATTTGTTAAGCCAGACTGGCGAAACAATGGAACCGGCCGAGGTTCTGAAACGGCTCGCCGACTCGCTGCTTCGTTGGCGGAAAATTTGGCTGACGCAGGGCTTTGGCTCGATACGAAGAACCTGGCTCGAGCACGCGGCCGGTTTGGGTAAAGACATCACGGTGCAATTGCCGGATCAAACGTTGGTGGGCAAATTCCAATCGCTCGACGCGCGCGGCGGTCTGGAACTACGTCGGCCCGGCGGAGACGTGCACGTCGTCAATGCAGGTGATGTGTTCCTCAAAGGAACGGCGCCGAAAATGGGTGGGTGATGCTGCTCGCGATCGATGCCGGCAACACCAACGTCGTATTCGCGGTCTATGATGGAGATGAGCGGCGGGGATTGTGGCGTGCGTCGACCGATCAACCGCGCACCGCAGATGATTATGCGGTTTGGTTAACGAGTTTGATGCGGATGCGCGAATTGGAGTCAGCCGACATTACCGACGCCGTCATTTGCTCTGTCGTGCCGCAAGCGTTGTACGATCTTCGTCGGTTGTGTCGATCCTATTTCGACGCTGAGCCACTGATTGTGGATAGAAACATCGAGCTTGGTATCAAGATCGACATAGATGAACCGGCGAGCGCGGGCGCCGATCGGATTGCCAATGCGGTTGGCGTCCACGCTAATTATGGTGGCCCAGCGATCGTCATCGATTTCGGCACCGGGACGACCTTTGATGTCATCGACGAAAACGGCTCGTATCGTGGCGGTGTTATCGCGCCGGGGATCAATCTTAGTCTCGATGCTTTGCACCTCGTATCGGCGCAGTTGCCGCGTATCGAGGTCGCGCGCCCGAAACGCGTGATCGGCGGCGGCACCGTATCGGCAATGCAGTCTGGAATCTATTGGGGTTATGTGGGACTGATCGAGGGATTGGTTCGCCGCATTAGCGATGAATTTGGAGCGAAGATGAAAGTAATCGCGACCGGCGGGCTAGCGCCGCTTTTCGCCGGGGGAACCGACGTCATCGAGCATATCGATGCGGATCTAACGTTGCTTGGGATCGTTGAAATCTGGCGTCGCAATCAACCAACGTCATGAGCGATTTCAGCCTCGATCCAGACGAATTGTTGTTCGTTCCCCTAGGTGGATGCGGCGAGATCGGCATGAACCTCAATCTCTATGGATTGGGGGGCAAGTGGTTGATGGTCGATTTGGGCGTTACGTTTGGCGATGATTCGGTGCCCGGTATCGATGTCGTTATGCCTGATCCTAGGTTTATCGTGGAGCGCCGCGACGACCTGCTCGCACTTGTTATAACCCACGCGCATGAAGATCATCTCGGCGCCGTCCCCTATCTGTGGCGACAGCTTCGGTGCCCGGTCTACGTCACCGCTTTTGCGGCGGAATATCTCCAACTAAAACTCGAGGAAGTAGGTCTCGCCGATATCGTGCCAGTCCAAATTGTGTGCGATGGCGATACCCTCGATATCGGTCCCTTCAACGTCACCTACCACTCGATCACACACTCAATTCCCGAAAGCCATGCGCTCGCGATCCGCACGCCGCTCGGCAACGTTCTCCATACCGGTGATTGGAAACTTGACCCCGAGCCCCGCCTCGGTGAGGCAACCGATCCTCGTCCCTTCACGGATTTCGGGCGCGAGGGTGTGCTCGCCATGGTCTGCGATTCAACCAACGTTTTCGTTGAAGGAACGTCGGGGTCCGAGTCCGAAGTGCGAGATAGCCTGATCGAGATCGTCGGGCGTGCGACGCAACGGGTCGCCATCACAACATTCGCGTCGCATGTGGCGCGCCTAAAAACTCTGATCGACGTTGCCGCTGTGCACGATCGCAACGTTGTTTTGGTCGGTCGGTCGCTCTTGCGAGCAACCCGTGCGGCGCGCAACGTCGGCTATCTTGAGGACGATACCGTGTTTGTTCCCGAGCGCGAGGCGGGCCTTCTCCCAGCCGACAAATGCTTGGTGATTTGTACGGGTTGTCAGGGTGAGCCGCGCGCCGCTCTATCCAAGATTGCCTTTCGCTCGCACCGGCATGTGGCACTGGATGAAGGCGACATGGTCATTTTTTCCTCGAAGATAATCCCCGGGAACGAGCCGGGGATAGCTGCTTTGCAAAATCGACTGATCCACAGCGGCGTTGAAGTAATCACCGAGCAAGATGAGTTTGTCCATGTTTCCGGTCACCCGGCGCGCGACGAACTCGCACGGATGTATGGCTGGGTTCGACCCAAGATTTCGATTCCCGTTCATGGCGAAGCCCGACACCTTGCCGAACATGCGAGGTTTGCCAGGAGTCTCCAGGTTCCGGATGCGTTCGTGCTCGAAAATGGCGCGGCGATTCGGTTGGCACCGGGAACGCCGGCGATCGTCGACTATGTCGAGGCCGGTAGGCTCTATCGCGATGGTGATCGTCTCATCCGCCCCGACAGTGAAATCGTTCGAGACCGGCGCAAGCTAGCCCGCGCTGGATCCGTAGCGGTTATTGTTGTGATGAAATCGAGCGGACGTCTAGCGGTGCTTCCCCGAATTGTTTCTTACGGCGTGGCCGATTCCGAAATTGAAACCGAACTCGAAATTGATCAGATCCTCGCTGTCGCAGTCACATCGGCGATCGAGAAATTGCCGACACTGACGCGTCGCGATGATGAAGGTTTGGAGGATACGATCCGTCGTACGGTACGGAGTTGCCTGAAAAGTACGACCGGCACGCGTCCGCTGATCGACGTTGAAATTGTGCGAATTCCTACGAACCCTGGCACCCAGATCGGATCCGACGATAAGCGTGCAGAGGAAGTGCTGAAATGATTGGTCGTTTGAACCATGTGGCCATTGCCGTGCCCGATCTTGAGGCTGCGATGGAGCAATATCGCTCGACGTTAGGAGCAACCGTAACCGAACCCAATGACCTCCATGAGCATGGCGTTACGGTTGCCTTTGTTGAACTCTCAAATACCAAGATCGAGCTCGTCCACCCGCTTGGCGAAGATTCGCCGATCCGGAGCTTCCTGGAGAAAACACCAGGTGGCGGTATTCATCACGTCTGCTACGAGGTCGATAACATCATCGCCGCACGCGACAGGTTGGTCGCGTGTGGCGCGCGGGTTCTCGGCGACGGTGAACCGCGGATTGGCTCCCACGGAAAGCCAATCCTGTTTCTCCACCCCAAGGAATTTTCCGGAACACTGATCGAACTCGAACAGGCCTGAATATGAACGTTTTGACCGGCATCGCGATCTTTTTCGTGGTCTGGTGGATCGTCTTGTTTGTGGTATTGCCGTTTGGGATCAAACGCCATGGCGATAGCGAGCCGGGACTCGAACCCGGCGCGCCCGAGCGGCCGCAGCTTTGGATCAAAGCAGGTGTCACCACTCTGATCGCCGCGCTCGTCTGGGTGGTGATCTATCTGGTAATTGACTTCGACCTAATTGACGTTCGCCCGTCATAGCGTTGTCGCTTGACCGAGTTCTCCCGATGACAGCGTCGAAATCGGCAAAAAAAAGCAAGGCTTATGCGCCTTGCTCCATGTTCCAATGCGTAGTGCTAGCGTTTTTGGTGGTTCCTCTCCCGAACCTGGGTGCCATTAGTGGCCCTCGTTTTGCACGACGAGTTTACGAAATTATCGTTGTGAGGTCACTTAGAATTTCATGATTACGCTTAGGTGGCTCGGACTGTATTTTCCCTTGTAATTAGGAAAAATCGTTATATATCAGAGTGATAAATTGGTATTTCAACAAATTACTAGAACTATACTTTTGGTTGGAATCATCGTCACCTGTGGATTGGCGATGCCTTACTCGATCAAGCCTCTAGGGTTGACTGCGCTCGCACAATCGGTGGACGACGATGCCACCTCAACGATCATCATTTCGCAAAACGATTGCCGCCGCTTTGTTCGCCACAAAGCGCGCAACGATGTCAATTACAAACCGGGTGTCGATGTCTACGGCCGATCGGTCAAACCCGCCGATCTGGCGCCGAGTTCCATCAAGTTGCCTGACGAGATAAGGATAACGCTCACCGTCGATATATTTGATTTTGTCGGCGCGACGCCACCGCCCAAGGGCCTGGGTGATTCGCGAGCGCCATTGGGGACCATAACCTTCAAAGGCGGGAAACTGTTGTTTAATGGCTAACCGCTGGCCGAGGAAATCAGTCCCGAGCTATTGATCGTCTGCGACCAGCTTCTGGAACGTGAGTAATCGTTCCCGCAACGCGCTTGGCATTGCCATCCTATGAGCCTTTGCCTACAGTCGCGCACCTCCGACCAAGGCCCTGGACCGCCGGGATAGGGGTTGTCGACATAAGAGGCCAAAATGCGTCGTTCGACCTTTTTCATGCCGATTTTGCGGGAAAATCCCACCGAGGCGCAGATTGTTTCGCACCGGTTGATGCTCCGCGCGGGCATGATTCGCCAGGCGACTGCGGGGATCTATACATGGTTGCCGCTTGGCCTTCGGGTCCTCCGTAAAATTGAACAGATCGTGCGCGAAGAGCAGGACGCGGCGGGCTGCCAGGAGCTGTTGATGCCGACGATCCAGCCGGCAGATTTGTGGCGTGAAAGCGGACGTTATGACGACTACGGCAAGGAGATGCTCCGGATCACGGATCGTCATGATCGCGACATGCTCTACGGCCCGACCAATGAGGAACTTCTCACCGACGTTTTTCGCAATTCGATCAGAAGTTATCGGGACTTACCCAAGTTGCTCTACCACATTCAGTGGAAGTTCAGAGACGAGATCCGGCCACGCTTTGGGGTCATGCGCGGCCGCGAGTTTCTTATGAAAGATAGCTACTCGTTCGACATCGACTATGAGGGTGCCAAGCGCTCCTACAACAGGATGTTCGTAACTTACCTCAGAACGTATGCGCGCATGGGGTTGAAGGCGGTTCCCATGCGCGCCGAATCCGGCCCGATCGGCGGTGACATGAGCCATGAATTTATCATTCTCGCAGATACAGGTGAAACCCAAGTGTTTTGCGATCGCGACGTGATAGACGCCGATGTTTTGGACCAGGAGATCGACTTCGAGAGCGACCTGGAACCGATCGTTAATGCTTGGACGACGCGTTACGCTGCGACAGACGAAAAGCATGACGCAGCGGCGTTTGCTCAGCTTCCACCCGAACGTCAGGTTACCGCTCGGGGCATCGAGGTCGGCCATATTTTCTACTTCGGCCGCAAATATTCTGATTCTATGAACGCGAAAGTAAGCGGTCCTAACGGTGAGGAAATCTCTGTCGAAATGGGATCGTATGGGATTGGCGTTTCGCGCCTGGTCGGCGCCATCATTGAAGCCAGCCACGACGATGCCGGGATCGTGTGGCCGTCGGCAGTCGCGCCTTTTTCCGTTGGACTCATCAACCTCAAACCCGGTACAGCCGAGTGTGACGGGATCTGTGAGGAGCTCTACGCGAAGCTTGCCGAGTTGGGGATCGATGTTCTTTATGACGACACCGACGAACGTGCCGGCAGTAAATTTGCAACCATGGATCTGATCGGATTGCCCTGGCAGGTCGTCGTCGGTCCGCGCGGTGCATCTTCCGGCCTGGTTGAGCTGAAAGATCGAAAGACGGGTAGCAAGGAAGAATTGGCAACCGAAGCGCTGCTGGCACTTGCCAATCGGTTTATTTCCTAACCCGCATGTTCTCTCGCTTTGAATGGCTGATGGCGTTGCGATACTTACGTGCGCGCCGGCAAGAAGGTTTTATCTCTGTAATCGCCTTGTTCTCCCTGTTGGGGATCATGATCGGTGTTGCCACACTCATCATCGTGCCAGCAGTGATGAACGGCTTTCGCGCCGAGTTGCTCGATCGAATCCTAGGGGTTAACGGTCATATCCTAATCCGCGCCCCCACCGGCCCGCTCGTCAACTACGATGAGCTTCAGGCTCGCTTAAAGGACGTTGACGGTGTCGTACAAATCGCACCGATCGTCGAAGGGCAGGTGATGGCAACAGCTCAGGGCGGCGCTCGCGGTGCTCTGGTGCGGGGTCTGCGCGGGCAAGATCTCCGGGCCAACACCCTGATTGCGGACAATATTAGAGAAGGAAGCCTGCGGGACTTTCAGGGTAAGGATGGGGTCGTCGTCGGCTATCGGCTCGCGCAGCAACTTGGCCTCCGGGTAGGTGATCGAATACGGCTCATCGCTCCCCAGGTGCGCGCGACCGTGATCGGTACCATACCCCGTCAACGAGCTTACAAAATTGTGGCGACGTTCAATGTCGGCATGATCGAATACGATTCCACCTTCGTATTCATGGAGCTTGAGGCCGCCCAAATATTTTTTGGGCTGCGTCATGCCGTAACGGCCCTGGAAGTCGTGGCCGATGACGCCGAGGCGATCGATCCCTTGCGAGTCGGATTGGCGAAGGCCGCAGGAGCGCCGCTCCGCCTCGTCGACTGGAGACAGATCAACTCACATTTTTTCACAGCCGTCGAAGTCGAGCGCAATGTGATGTTTCTGATCCTAACGCTGATCATTCTGGTCGCTGCTTTCAACATCGTTTCGAGCCTAATTATGCTCGTTAAGGAGAAAGGCAGGGCGATCGCAATCATGCGTACCATGGGCGCGACCCGTGGCATGATCATGCGAATATTCTTCATCGCCGGCGCTAGTATCGGCGTCATTGGCACAATTCTGGGTTTCCTACTCGGCCTGGGCTTCGCGGCCAATATCGAGTGGATACGCCGCCAAATCGAAGGCCTTACCGGCACAGAGTTGTTCGCGGCAGAGATCTACTTCCTCTCTCGCCTGCCGGCGAAAGTCGAGGCCGACGACGTTTTCTTGGTCGTGGCGCTGTCTTTCGTGCTGTCCTTTCTGGCAACCCTCTACCCCTCATGGCGGGCCGCGCGCCTCGACCCGGTTGAAGCACTTCGGTACGAGTGAGGCAGCCGGTGCTGGAAACGCACGACGCGATCGCCCTTGACGGTATCGTCCGAACGTTCGTCCAGGGGGATGAACGCCTCGAAGTTTTGCGTGGCGCTTCAGTTGCAATCCAGCCAGGCGAGAGCGTGGCACTGGTCGGGCCTTCGGGTGCTGGAAAATCCACGCTTCTCCACATCGCCGGATTGCTTGAAGGACCCGATGCTGGGGAAGTTCGTATCAATGGAACGGTCGGCAGCGCGTTAACCGACCAACTGCGAACCCGACTTCGGCGAGAATCGATTGGGTTCGTATATCAGTTTCACCACCTGCTGCCGGAATTCTCGGCCTTGGAGAATGTGGCGCTGCCACGTCTAATCGCCGGGGCATCACGCGACGATGCAAATGGAACCGCTACGGAGCTATTGCAGCGTCTCGAATTGGGTCATCGCTTGCACCATCGGCCAGGCAGATTGTCAGGAGGTGAGCAACAGCGTGTTGCGATTGCGCGGGCGATCGCCAATCGACCAGCAGTGCTCTTGGCCGATGAACCGACCGGAAATTTGGATCAATCCACCGCCGCGATCGTTTTTGCTGAACTACTGAAAATAGCCCGGGTCGATGGTCTCGCGGCACTCATTGCAACCCACAACGAACACTTGGCCGATCGTATGGATCGATGTGTCATGCTACAAGATGGGGTGCTCGTCGAGAAGTAATCCACAACAAATTGGTTTGTTCTTATAATGTTCTCGGTGACCCCATTGGGGGCACGTGAAATTCTAACGCGTTGATCTAATCGTATTTCACGTGAGATTGCCGATGACGCACGCAGACTACGTCCATCTTCGCGTCCACTCGGCCTATTCCTTATCCGAAGGCGCGTTACGCATTCCCGAAATCGTTTCGCTGTGCCAGCAAAATGCGATGCCGGCCGTCGCCGTCACCGATAGCGGGAACATGTTTGGCGCCCTGGAATTCTCAGTCGCCTGCCAGCGCGGTGGTGTTCAGCCAATCATCGGGACGTTGCTTTACATTGCCGAGCCCACCGACAATGGCCGCCAACCCGACGCCTATCCCATCCTTCTCCTCGCACAAAACGCGATTGGCTACGGCAATCTACTCAAACTGTCGAGCAAGGCCTTTCTCGAAACGGTCGAACACGACAGGCCCCATGTGACGGTTGCCGGCCTGCAGGTGCATGCCGAAGGTGTGTTGGCATTGACCGGTGGGGCAGACGGAATATTTGGCCGTTTGATCGAGGACGGGCGCGGCGCGGCGGCTGAGAGGTTGTTTGCCGACTTCCTCAAGATTTTCCCTGGCCGGCTTTATGTCGAGTTGCAACGTCACGGCGTCGCTGCGGAACAACGCACGGAACCGATCTTCCTGGACTGGGCATACCGATTCGAGGTGCCCTTGATCGCAACCAACGACGCGTTTTTTCCCGCCGCCGAGATGTATGAGGCGCATGATGCTCTCATCTGCATCGCCGATGGTGCTTATGTGGATCAATCCGATCGTCGGCGCCTGACCCCGGATCACTATTTCAAGACCGCAGCTGAAATGCGCGAATTGTTCGCCGATTTACCGGAGGCGATCGACAACACCCTGGTCGTGGCCAAACGTTGCGCTGTTGCGTCGCCCGAGCGCCCGCCGATCATGCCCCGGTACAACTCGTCAGGTGATCGCGATGAAGCCAACGAACTAACCGACCTTGCCGAAGATGGCTTGCAGCAGCGGCTCGAAGCGCACGTCTTTGAAGAAAACTTAAGTGACGCGGAACGCCAGGCCAAAGCGCGTCCTTATCGCGAGCGGTTGGCGTATGAGCTCCAGGTAATCGTAGATATGGGGTTCGCCGGCTATTTTCTGATTGTTGCGGATTTCATTCGCTTTGCGCGCGATCAGGGCATCCCGGTTGGACCCGGTCGAGGATCGGGTGCTGGTTCGGTGGCGGCGTGGTCGCTCGCGATTACCGATCTCGATCCGCTTCCATTCGGCCTAGTTTTTGAGCGTTTTCTGAACCCCGATCGCGTGACGATGCCGGATTTCGACATCGATTTTTGCCAAGACCGTCGCGACGAAGTGATTGACTACGTTCAACGGAAATACGGAAGCGACCGTGTCGCGCAAATTATAACATTTGGAAAGCTACAAGCCCGTGCGGTGCTCCGAGACGTCGGCCGGGTCTTGCAAATGCCATATAGCCAGGTCGATCGCCTGTGCAAGATGGTCCCCTACAACCCCGCCAATCCGGTCTCGCTCGATCAGGCAATTGAGGGAGAACCCCGCCTGCAGGAAGCGCGCGACAGCGACCCTCGTGTCGCAAAACTGCTCGAAGTTTCCCGTCGTCTGGAGGGGTTGTACCGTCATGCCTCAACCCATGCCGCGGGTGTTGTTATTGGTGATCGGCCGCTCGACGAATTGGTCCCCCTCTATCGAGATCCGCGTTCTGAGATGCCGGTGACTCAGTTTTCAATGAAGTATGCCGAAGCAGCGGGACTAATAAAATTTGATTTCTTGGGCCTCAAAACGTTGACCGTCCTCGAGCGCGCGCGTCAGCTCGTGGCCGTCCGTGGGGTCGACCTCGATCTGGCGAAACTTCCGCTCGACGACGAGGCTGTTTATGGAATGCTGGCGTCCGGCGAAACGGTGGGCGTATTCCAGTTTGAAGGCTCCGGAATGCGAGACCTGCTGCGCGAAGCGCAGCCGAGCTATATCGAAGACCTCATTGCCCTGGTCGCTTTGTTTCGGCCCGGTCCGATGGAGAATATTCCCAAATATATCGCCTGCAAACATGGGCGCGAGCAGCCAGAGGTCTTGCACGATCTCATCGAGCCGGTCGTCCAAGATACCTACGGCGTCATAATCTACCAAGAACAGGTCATTCGAATTGCGCAGGTCTTTGCCGGGTTCACGCTGGGTGAGGCCGACTTACTTCGATATGCCATGGGCAAAAAAGTGAAGTCCGAGATGGCCGCTCAGCGCGAGCGATTTATCAACGGCGCCATCGAAAAAGGCGTTAGTCGCGATCGTGCTGCTTATGTCTTTGATTTAGTTGATAAATTCGCAGGTTATGGCTTCAACAAGGCGCATTCGACGGGCTATGCGCTGGTCGCCTATCAGACCGCTTGGATGAAGGTCCACTACCCACTCGAGTTCTTCGCAGCGACGATGAGCCTGGATCAGGGCAATACCGATAAGCTCAATGTTTTCCGCCGCGAGCTCCATCGGTTGGGAATTGTGCTTCGCCCGCCCGACATCAATAAGTCCTTTGTGGACTTCGCGGTTGAACGAGATGGCGGCGATACGGTCTCGCTCCGCTACGCCCTTGCGGCAGTTCGCAATGTTGGCCGCGCCGCGATGGAAGCTCTCGTTGCTGAGCGCGAAGCGAACGGACCATATGAAAGCATCGCTGACCTGTCGACCAGGCTAGATGCCCACATCTTGAACAAGAGACAATTGGAAAACCTGGCCTGCGCGGGGACTTTTGATTCGCTTAATGAAGAAAGGGCGCGGGTCTTTGCTGGTGCTGACGCGTTGGTTCGGTTGGCGACGTCGGCAGCAAATGACCGTGAAAGTCAGCAGCAGAACTTGTTCGGTGAAGCCGGCGCCGTCGAAAGCGGATTCAGCCTTCCCGTGGCTGCCACCTGGCAACCCACCGAGAGACTAAGTCGCGAGTTTGCAGCTCTTGGGCTCTATATGTCGGCACACCCGCTTGACGCTTACCAGCAAGAAATGAAGCGCCTCGGCGTCATGCCGATTTCAGATGTTGAAGCGCGCGTAAACGGAGACGGTCGGCGCTACAACGTTGCTGGCATCGTCCATAGCGTTCAGGAGCGACGTTCGGCGAGGGGAAATCGCTTCGCCCGTATCCAACTTTCCGACACCAGCAAAAGCTATGAGATCACCGCGTTTTCCGAAGTGCTTGCCCAAGCCGGAGATCTGCTCGCGGAAGGCAATTTGGTGGTACTAACTATCGAAGCGGCGACCGACGGTGATTTCCAGCGCTTCACGGCCCAATCGATCCAATCGCTCGAGCAAATGGCTGCTGAAACCGACGTCGGTCTTCGCATTTCGATCAGCGAAGCCGATGCGGTGAGCAAAATTAGAGGAATCCTCTACGAAAGTGGCCAGGGGAAAGGGCCGATCAACCTCGTACTAAAGCTCGACGATCGCAAAACTGAGGTCGACGTGGCGATCGGCCAACGGTTTGCAATCTCGCCGATTGTTCGAGAACGCGTGCGAGACGTGCCGGGCGTTCGCGACGTGATTGATTTGTAGCCAGTGGGTTTCCGCGAATTAGCTTGCACAGCGCGGTATTGAGGGCTATTTAGCGCGCCGTTAGCCCAATACGAGCTAACAAATTCACACGCGGGAAGCGGCGCCCCGACAATGGGCTCCGATCCGGTGTCTTGCGCCAAGCCAGACCTCGTTCCCGCGGCGGAATAACCGGAGAAGGCTCGATCATGACTCTACCAACGTTCACGATGCGCCAGCTATTGGAGGCTGGCGTCCATTTCGGCCACCAAACCCATCGGTGGAACCCGCGGATGCAGCAATACATCTTTGGGGTTCGAAATGGTGTCCATATCGTCGACTTGCAGCAAACTGTCCCGCTGTTGCACCGATCGCTCCAACTCGTGCGCGATATCGTTGCTGGCGGTGGCCGGGTGTTGTTTGTCGGAACCAAGCGGCAAGCGTCTGAGGCAGTAACCGAAGCTGCAAAGCGGTGTGGCCAATACTACGTCAACCACCGATGGCTCGGTGGCACGTTGACTAACTGGAACACCATTTCTAAATCGATCAAGCGTCTGCGCGAATTAGACGATCAGTTATCGGGGGAAATTACCGGGTTGACGAAGAAGGAAACCCTGCGTCTGACTCGCGAACGGGACAAACTTGAACGATCCCTCGGTGGAATCAAGGAGATGGGTGGCCTACCCGATATCCTGTTCGTCATCGATACCAATCGCGAGCACATCGCGATAGCCGAAGCTAAAAAACTCGGAATCCCGATCGCTGCAGTTCTTGACACGAACTCGGACCCGGTCGACATCGACCATCCGATACCCGGAAATGACGATGCTTCCCGCGCGATCAACTTATACTGCGACTTGATCTCACGATCAGTTCTTGACGGTATTCAGGAAGAAATGAGCGCGTCGGGCGTCGATGTCGGGGCGTCTGAGGACGTTCCAATTGTGGAACTGCCTGAACAGAGCGACGATGCGGGCGCGGCTACCGAAGCGGCGGCTCCGGAGGGTAATTCCGCCAACATCGATAGCGATCCGGTCGCGAGTACGGATCCCGAACCGGCTCCGGAGTCAGTTCCTACAACACCGTCTTAGTTGTTGTTTTACAACAGCTTAAAATAGTTTCCTCCGGAGGAAGTTGACATGGTTGAAGTAACCGCGGCGTTGGTAAAGGAACTCCGTGAGCGCACCGGCGCCGGAATGATGGATTGCAAAAAGGCGTTGATTGAAAGCGCCGGCGATTCGGAGGCCGCTGCCGACTGGCTGCGTGCCAAAGGATTGGCTGCTGCAGCAAAAAAGGCGGGCCGCGTCGCGTCGGAAGGGTTGATTGGCATCGGTTCGACCGACACCGCAGCCGCGATTGTCGAAGTCAACGCTGAGACTGATTTCGTCTCCCGCAACGAATCGTTTCAGGATTACGTCAATTCGCTGGCCGAGCTTGCGCTCGATCATCCAAGTGCCGAAGCCCTAAACACAGCGATATTTCCCGGCACAGCGCACGACGTGGCGGAACAGAACACGCGGATGATTGCCACAATCGGCGAGAACATTACGATACGACGCGCGCTCGCGCTCAACGTCAAAAAGGGTGTCGTCGCGACATACACCCACAATACGGTCGCACCTGGTCTCGGTAAGATTGGCGTGCTTGTTGCTCTCGAATCGGAAGGTGATGCTGAGAAGCTCCGAGAGTTGGGAAAACAACTCGCCATGCATGTCGCCGCGACCAGCCCGGCCGCGGTGACGGTCGCGGAGCTTGATCCCCAAACCGTTGGGCGAGAACGAAGTATTCTCGCCCAGCAGGCCGCCGATTCGGGGAAGCCGCCGGAGATCGTCGAGAAAATGGTCGAAGGGCGGTTACGCAAGTACTACGAGGAAGTAGTTCTCGATCAACAGACGTTTGTCATAGATGGTGAAAGTAAGATCGCGGACGTGATCGAAAATGCGGCGAAAGATCTCGGTAGCGCGATAACAATTGCCGGTTTCGTGCGCTACGGCCTAGGTGAGGGGATCGAAAAGCAGGAAACCGATTTCGCGTCTGAAGTAGCCGCGGCGGCCGCTAGCTAGCTCGTCGCCTCTCCGAGCATGATGGGAGCTGGGTGGACGGCGGAGTGATGTCAACGACAAATAAACAGTCCACCTCCTATGCCCGGGTCCTTGTGAAGCTTTCGGGGGAAGCATTGATGGGCCCCGAAGCCTATGGCATCAGTTCTGAAACCGTCAAAGACATTGCCCGTCAGGTAAAGCGGGTGCTTGACGATACCAGCGTCGAGCTTTGTCTGGTTATTGGTGGCGGCAATATTTTTCGCGGTATCTCAGGGGCGACGCAGGGCATGGAACGCGCCAATGCCGACTATATGGGCATGCTGGCGACGGTCATTAACGCACTCGCAACACAGGACGCGTTGGAGCAGGAGGGTGTTCCGACCCGCGTGATGTCGGCGATACCCATGGCCAGCCTTTGCGAGCCCTACATCCGTCGCCGTGCCGTGCGTCATTTGGAGAAAGGGCGGGTGGTTATCTTCGCCGCCGGCACCGGAAATCCGTATTTCACGACCGATACGACGGCGGCATTACGGGCGGCCGAGATGGGTTGTGACGCGCTCCTTAAGGGAACTCAGGTTGATGGTGTGTACGACGCTGATCCGCACAAAGTACCCGACGCCAAACGCTATGACAGACTGACCTACCTTGAGGTACTATCACGCGATCTTAAGGTGATGGATGCGTCCGCCATTAGTCTGGCGAAGGATAACGATATTCCTATTATCGTTTTTTCACTGCACGAGCCCGACGCGTTGAAAGATATTATCTCAGGGCACGGTGTTTGCACGGTCATCGATTCGGGAGTGTGAGCCGTGGCCGATCCAGACCTGTCCGACGTTGAACGCCGCATGGATGGCGCCGTCGAGGCTCTAAAACGGGAATTTGCGGGACTGAGAACCGGTCGCGCTTCTGTCAGTCTTCTCGAACCGCTGTCGGTTTCAGCTTATGGCGCGGAGATGCGTCTCAACGAGGTTGCGACAATCAACGCGCCGGAGCCGCGCCTCCTAACGGTGCAGGTATGGGACAAGGGTAACGTCGCGGCGGTCGAGAAAGCGATTCAGTCCGCCAATCTCGGCCTTAACCCGGCTGTTGATGGCCAATTGGTACGCGTTCCAATCCCTGAACTTAACGAAGAACGACGCCAGGAATTAGCTCGCGTGGCCGCAAAATATACCGAGCAGGCGCGCGTTGCGATCCGAAACGTTCGCCGCGACGGCATGGACCGGCTCAAGAAGATGGAAAAAGACGGCGAGCTCTCGAAGGACGACCATCAATTGTGGTCAGACGAGGTGCAGGAGTTGACCGACGATAGGGTCAAGCAGGTCGATGACTTACTTGAGGCCAAGGGGGCGGAGATCGTTCAGGTCTGATAATGGAAGCAGCTCCTTCAACAAACGGCAACGCCCGACCACCGACCCATGTCGCAGTGATAATGGATGGAAATGGTCGCTGGGCGACCGCGCGCAGCTTACCTCGCATCGCCGGTCATCGGCGTGGTGCCGATGCGGTGCGAGTGGCAGTGGAGGGCTGTCGTGATCTTGGGATCTCCTACCTGACGCTTTACGCATTCTCATCTGAAAATTGGAAACGTCCACCCGCTGAGGTCGACGATCTGATGGGTCTGCTGCGCCTCTACCTGCGCCGGGAACTTGCCGAACTCGATTCCAATGGTGTTCGTGTCCGTTTCATTGGAGAGCGTGAGCAGTTGGCGCCCGACATCGTCGGCCTGATCGAGCACGCGGAGTCGACCACGTTGCACAACACCGCGTTGACCCTCGTTATCGCGCTTAACTATGGCAGCCAGGACGAAATTGTCCGGGCATGTGCATCAATTGCCGGCGACGTGAAGGCAGATCGCCTTTCCATCGCTAGCATCGACAAGGTCCTGTTTGCGAAATATCTCGAAACCGACGGTATTCCCGATCCTGATCTTATTATCCGAACCAGCGGTGAGCAGCGATTGAGCAATTTTCTGCTTTGGCAGGCGGCGTACGCTGAACTAATTTTTGTCGATACGAACTGGCCGGACTTCTCTCAGCAGACGTTAGAAGACGCGATTAACGAGTTCCATCAACGCGAGCGCCGGTATGGTGCTGTCGGCGGTTAGCGCCAAGGGTGGCATAGTCGCGCGAATCGTTTCCGCGCTGATTCTGGCTCCAATTGTCATTGGCATAACCGTTGTCGGCGGATGGGTATTTGCCGGCTTCGTCGTCATCGTCGCTTGGCTGATGACCTACGAGTGGGACCGTCTCACCGGCGGGACAGGGATTTCGGTCGCAGCTGCGGTTCAAGTCGTCGTGGCGACAGGCGCAATTGTCGCGACTCAACTGGCGGCGATCGATGTTGCGGCGATCTTGATCGGTGTCGGAGCTAGTCTCGTGCTGATTTGGGTGCTGCGTCAAAAACAGCGGCTGTTTTGGGCTGTTGTGGGGATCGCCTATGTGGCCATCCCATCAGCTGCGTTGGTCATGCTGAGAGGAGACGCTGAGCTCGGTCTTGGCATCGTGATTTGGATATTTGCGGTTGTATGGGGGACCGATATAGCGGCGTACGCGGCGGGTAGAATCCTTGGTGGGCCAAAGCTGGCGCGAATTAGTCCTAACAAGACATGGGCGGGCCTCACCGGTGGCGTCTTGACAGCAGCAGTCCTCGCCGCTGGTGTTGCGACTATGTTTGAATTGGGCTCGGCGGTGGTATTCGCAACCCTTGGCGCGGTTTGCGCGCTAATCTCTCAGGCTGGCGATTTGTTTGAATCGTGGGTTAAGCGTCGCTTCCATGTGAAAGACAGTGGTCGACTGATTCCTGGCCACGGGGGAGTTCTCGATCGGGTTGACGGTTTGCTGCCGGTGGTCGTTACCGTAGCGATCGTAGCGGGGCTGCACCCGGAGGGTAATCTCGGATGGCGGTAGCCGCGCTCGATCGCTCCGGTGAATCCCGTTCGGTCACTATTCTCGGCTCGACCGGTTCGGTCGGCTGCAACACGATCGATCTCATCGAGCGCAATCGCGATGCATTTGTTGTTGAAGCGCTAACAGCACGGCGCAACGTCTCGCTATTGGCTGACCAGGCTCGGCGGCTTCGACCACGGGTCGCCGTTATCGCCGATCCGTCCCTTTACGACGAATTGAAAGATGCGCTTGAGGGAACCGGTGTCACACCCGCCGCGGGCAGCGACGCGGTCATAGAGGCGGCGAGCTACCCGACAGACTGGGTAATGGCCGCAATTGTTGGGGCCGCCGGGCTCGAGCCGACCATGGCGGCTGTTCGCCGCGGTGCGATTATCGCGCTTGCGAACAAAGAATGTTTGGTGTGCGCCGGCACGTTGATGACCGATCAGATAATGGACTGTGGGGCAACGGTCGTGCCGGTCGACTCGGAGCACAACGCAATTTTTCAAGTCTTCGATTTCGATCGGCCAGACAGCGTCGAAAAAATAACTCTTACCGCGTCGGGCGGCCCGTTTCGGACATTGGACATCGAAGCGATGGCTCATGTCACACCAAGCCAAGCAATCGCTCATCCAAATTGGGAGATGGGGGCAAAGATCTCAGTTGATTCGGCGACAATGATGAACAAGGGGCTTGAGTTGATCGAGGCCTATCATTTGTTTCCAATCAACGAAGATCAGATCGATGTCGTGATCCACCCGCAGTCGGTTGTTCACAGCATGGTTGCCTATATTGATGGTTCAACGCTGGCCCAGTTCGGCTCACCCGACATGCGCACGCCGATAGCATATTCTTTGGGCTGGCCGGCGAGGATGGCGGCGCCGGCGCCGCGTCTCGACCTCGTAAAACTTGGTCAGTTGACCTTCGAAGCCCCTGATAATAAACGTTTTCCTGCGTTGAAGCTGGCCCGCGAAGCCTTGCAAACCGGTGGCGCCGCACCTACTATCTTGAACGCTGCCAATGAAATAGCGGTCGGTGGATTCCTAGCAAATAGAATAGCATTTCTTGACATCGCGCGGATCGTCGAACGCACTCTTGCGACGGTCGCACCAAGTAAGATGAGATCGCTTGGTGATGTACGGGAAGTCGATACACAAGCTCGAATGGTGGCGGAATCGCTGCTGAAGACTACATAATCGTTAGCGAGGGACGGCCGAAATTGCGGGTCGTTACTGCACTCTTAGGCAAATGAGGTAGGTTTTTGTTCGACACGATCTGGACATACGTCGTTCCGTTTCTCGTGATTCTCACGATTGTGGTGTTCGTACACGAGCTCGGTCACTACCTGATTGCCCGCCTCAGCGGTGTGAAAATTGAAGTTTTCTCGATCGGCTTCGGGCGTGAACTGGTGGGTTGGAACGACCGCCTCGGTACGCGCTGGAAAATCAGCTGGATCCCGCTTGGCGGTTACGTCAAATTCTTTGGCGACGAATCCGCGGCAAGTACGCCGCAGAAGGGACTCGACACACTGAACGCGAGCGAGCAGGAAGTCTCTTTTCATCACAAGAAGCTTGGACAACGTGCCGCGATAGTTGCTGCGGGACCGATCTCAAACCTTATCTTCGCGGTCGTGATCTACGCCGTTTTGTTCATGACGTTTGGGCAGGTGTTCGCGCCGCCGGTGATTGACGAAGTCATGCCCGAGAGTGCCGCAGCCATTGCGAATTTCAAACCTGGTGATCGGATCGTCGAAATAAACGGATCGACAATATCGAGATTCGCTGAAATCCAGCAGTTCGTCCGCATGAACCCAGGGCGTGAATTGAGTGTCGTGGTTCGGCGTGACCAGACCGAGGTCGAGCTCTCCGTAACACCTAAGCTGACCACGATCACAGATAATTTCGGGCGTGAGCGCGAGATTGGTCTACTCGGTGTCACCCGATCAGGCGGCGTTGAGCTGATTCGTCATGATCCGATCACTGCGGTTGTTCTTGCATTTTCAGAGACCGGGAGGGTGATCACGCTTACCCTTGACTATGTTGGACAGGTCGTCATCGGGGCGCGCTCAGGTGGCGATATTGGCGGGCCGATAGGCATAGCCCGAATGTCGGGGGAAGTTTTTCAGCTTAGTTTCGCTGCTGTTCTTTCCTTTATCGCAGTGCTTTCGATCAGTCTTGGTCTGATTAACTTATTCCCGATACCGCTCCTCGACGGTGGTCACTTATTGTTCTATGCAATCGAAGCGGTTCGCGGAAAGCCCCTCGGAGAGAAATCTCAAGAGTATGGCTTTCGCATCGGTCTCGCACTCGTCCTTAGCCTTATGCTCTACGCAACGTGGAACGATCTCAGCAGTATTCCGCAAGTCGTCGATCTAGTGAGCCGCCTGTTTTCATAACGCGGGTCATGCGTCAAATTCGCCGCGTCCTGCCGCTAACATGCATTGCCTTTGCCTGTTTGTTGGTGGTTGTCCTGAACACCGATGACGTTCGCGCACAGGGCCGCATTGCCGCCGTTCAGATAGAGGGCAATCAGAGAATCGAGCCTGATACGGTTCGGTCCTACCTGCGCATCGGGGTTGGCGATCAATTTAATTCCGCACTGATCAACAATTCACTGAAATCGTTATTTGCCAGCGGTTTGTTTGCCGACGTATCGATCCGCCGAGCGGGTGCCAATCTGGTCGTGAGCGTGGTCGAAAATCCAATCGTCAATCAGCTCGCATTCGAGGGAAACCGGCGGATCGAGGACGAAACGCTCGAGGCGGAGGTGCAACTTCGTCCGCGTGTTGTCTACACGCGTACACGGGTTCGCAACGACGTTCAACGGTTGCTTCAAGTGTATCGGCGGGGCGGACGTTTCGCTGCGACAATCGAACCCAAGATTATCCAACTACCGCAGAATCGCGTCGATGTTGTGTTTGAGGTTACGGAAGGGCCGGTTACCAAAGTCGAAAAGATCAATATTATTGGCAACAAACGGTTCAACGACGGACAGCTTCGGACGGTGTTGGCAACCAAAGAGGACCGTTGGTATCGACTGTTCTCCGGCAACGATACCTACGATCCCGACCGACTAAGCTTCGACCGAGAGTTGTTGCGCCGCTTCTACCTGTCCAAAGGCTATGCTGACTTCCGCGTGGTCTCCGGTGTTGCCGAACTCGCACCGGACCGGAGTGGTTTTTTTATTACTTTCACCGTTGATGAAGGAGAACTTTATCAATTCGGCGCGATCGATGTGCGATCCGAGCTTCGTGATCTGCCTCGAGAGCAACTGTTTCAATTTGTGAAAACCGAGACCAATGAGAATTACAACGCCGATCAGGTGGAAGACACGATTCAGGACCTCACATTCGAGGTTGGCAAACTCGGCTATGCGTTCATCGACATCAAACCGGAGATCGATCGCGATCGCGACAAGCGTCTGATCGATGTCACATATGTCATTGATGAGGGGCCGCGCGTTTATGTTGAGCGCATACAAATCGCCGGCAATGTTCGTACATTGGATCGCGTGGTCCGCCGCGAGTTCGAACTAAATGAAGGTGATGCTTACAACACCGCAAAGCTTCGAAAGTCGCGGCGAAACATTCGGGGCCTTGGTTTCTTCGACAAAGTCGAGATAAAGCAGGAACCGGGCTCGACCCCCGACCGAACCAATATTCTTGTCGATATCGAAGAGCGCTCTACCGGCGAACTCACCATCGGTTTTGGCTTCTCGACGTTGGACGCTGTCCTCGGTGACATCTCTATCAGAGAACGCAATCTGCTTGGGCGCGGCCAGGATCTTCGGCTGGGGCTTAGTATTTCAACCGTTCGCCAGCAGGTAGATCTATCTTTTACCGAGCCCTACTTTCTCGGAAGAAACCTGGCCGCCGGATTTGACATATTCAAAGTCCAAAACGATCGACAGAACGAAAGCTCGTTTGACGAAGACAATTTAGGCTTCCGTTTGCGGTCTGGGTTCCAGATTGCCGAAAACTTACGACAATCGGTCCGCTACGAGTTGCGGCAGGAGTCGATTGAGAACATCGGTACCAACGCCTCGCGCTTCATTCGCGACCAAGTGGGGACGCGGACGGTTTCATCGGCGGGGTATACGCTTACCTACGACCTGCGCGACGACCGGCTCACCCCAACGAGAGGATATGTTATCGAGTTTGGGCAAGATCTGGCCGGGCTTCTTGGCAGCGTGCGTTTCCTCAAAACCTCTCTCGACTATGTCTACTACTACCCGGTGGCGGACCAGTGGGTTGCTTCGCTGGGCCTGAGGCAGGGCTATATCGTCGGACTCGGGCAAGATGTCGGTATCGGCGACCGGTTTTTCGTTGGCGGAGCCAACTTTCGCGGCTTTCAAACCGGCGGAATAGGTCCACGAGATAGGGCGACAAATGATGCGCTCGGTGGAAACGTATTCTACGTGGGTACCGGGGAATTGAGCTTTCCTCTGGGATTGCCGAATGAATTTGGTATCCTGGGGCGGGTCTTTTCCGAGGTCGGGAGCCTGGCACAGATTGATGTAGCGGGACCTGGTCTTGTGGACAAAGGCACAGTTCGATTGACGTCTGGCGTCGGAGTTTCGTGGCGCTCGCCGTTTGGTCCCATCCGAGTCGACCTCGCACTTCCGATCCTGAAAGAAAACTTCGATCAGGACGAGGCCTTCCGCTTTAGCTTCGGCACTCGTTTCTAGGAACAACATGAACATCTCTCATCTCCTTCGCGTCATTCCCCTGGCGGCTTTGTTGCTAAGCGCAGTACTACTGCTGCCGGTCCAGCTCTCTGCACAACAACTTCCGGCCGCCGTCATCGCAGTTGTTGATGTTCAATTCATCTTGCAAAAGGCGACTGCGGCGACGAGCGTTCGCGAGCAGGTCGACAAGATCCGCACCGAATATCAAAAGCTGGTCAATGCGCAGGACCTTGAGTTGCGCAAACAGGAGCAAGAGCTCAAACGGCAACAATCGATTCTGGCGCCGCAGGCGTTCAACGAGAAACGTCGGGAATTTCAGACGCGGGTTGCCGGCGTTCAGCGGCAAGTGCAGGAGAGATTGCGAAAGCTTGATCAGATGAGGGCGCAAGGGCTTAAGGGCATTGAACGCGCTCTGCGGCCGATCATTGTCGACCTGTCCAAGGAGCGGGGGTTTAACGTTGTCTTGGCAAGTACTCAGCTTGTGTTCGCGTCCAAGTCACTCGACATCACAACAACTGTCTTAGAGCGATTGAATCAGACCCTCCCGACAGTAAATTTGACACCGCCTTCCGAGTGATGGCGGACCCGCGCTTTTTCTCGCGCCATGGTCCCATATCGGTAGCTGATCTCGCCGCGCTTTGCGGGGCCACATGTGCGGCCGATGCTGATCTTGCAAAACTGATATACGACGTCGGCCCGCTCGAGCGAGCGGCCACTGATAATCTTAGTTTTCTCGACAACCCAAAATATCTGCAAGCATTCGCACAAAGCGAAGCTGGCGCTTGTATTGTCCAGCCGAAGTACGCAGATCGCGCGCCGCCCGGGATGTCATTGCTACTGTCGGACAAACCCTATCGCTCATACGCGTTAGCAGCTGGCGCGTTCTATCCCCCATCGCCTCGAACGCCTGGCGTCGCTGCAACTGCGCGTGTCGATGAGACCGCTTTGATCGGTGAGGGCTGCGCAATAGCGGACGGCGTGGTGATCGAGGCGGATGTCCGCGTCGGAGCTGGTTGCGCAATCGGCGCGAACACTGTGATTAGCCGCGGCGTTGACATAGGAGAAGATGCCTCGATCGGAGCGCTTGTGACCCTTAGCCATTGCGCGCTTGGAGATCGCGTACGCATCTACCCGGGCGCGCGGATTGGCCAAGACGGCTTTGGGTTCGCCCCCGATTCTGCTGGTCATGTGAAAGTCCCACAGTTGGGCCGGGTGGTCATTGGCAACGATGTCGAGGTAGGTGCGAACACCACAATCGACCGCGGATCAGGATCGGACACGATTATTGGCGACGGGTGCTGGATCGATAATCTTGTGCAGATCGCGCACAATGTTGAATTGGGCCGAGGCTGTATCCTCGCTGCGCAGGTTGGGATCTCAGGAAGCACCAAACTGGGAGACTACGTTGTGGCCGGGGGACAGGTTGGAATTGCCGGACACTTGCGAATTGGTGATGGGGCACAGCTCGCGGCGCAATCGGGGATTGCCAAGGACGTGACAGCGGGCGCTATTCTCGGCGGATCTCCTGCAATTCCGATCCGGGTCTGGCATCGCCAAACGCACATCTTGGCTAAGTTGGCGCGGCAAAGAGGGCAGTCAGATGAATGATATTTCGGTATCTGGAGAGGTTGGAACGGTCGATATCATCAGGATCATGGAGATGATCCCGCACCGATTTCCAATGCTTCTGGTCGATAAAGTCATCGATTTGATTCCCAATGAGTCCGCGACGGGTATCAAGAATGTGACGATTAACGAACAATATTTCCAGGGTCACTTTCCGCGCAGGCCGGTGGTTCCGGGCGTCATGATAATCGAATCGATGGCGCAGACAGCGGCGGTTCTTGTCGTTCATACGCTTGGCGCGGCCTCCGAGGGCAAGCTCGTCTACTTCATGTCAGTCGACAAAGCGCGGTTTCGGCATCCTATCGTGCCCGGTGATCAGATGCTGGTGCACGTTCAGAAAACCAGGAGCCGCGGTCCGGTTTGGAAGTTTTCAGGAAAGGTCATGGTCGACGGGCGGGTCGCGGCTGAAGCATCCTACGCGGCCATGATTCAGGATACCTGACGGAATGGATGCATTCATTCACCCCACCGCGATCATCGAAGACGGGGCGCAGATCGGGAGTGGTGTCTCGATCGGCGCCTATTGCACTATCGGATCAGAGGCCAAGTTGGGCGATGGGACGACGCTGGAAGCTCACGCGGTCGTTGCGGGCCGTACGACGCTCGGTTCCAACACCCACATCTATCCTTTTGCCTCGGTCGGGCATCGTCCCCAGGACCTGAAATATGCCGGCGAGCCTTCGGAGCTCGTTGTTGGCTCCGGTACGATCATCAGAGAGCATGCGACGCTCAATCCCGGCACCGCCGGCGGCAATATGCAAACGCGTGTCGGCGACAACTGCATAATTATGGTAGGTAGCCATGTCGCGCATGATTGTCAGATTGGCAACAATGTTATTTTGGTGAATAACGCGACGCTCGGCGGTCACGTCGTGATCGACGACCACGCTATCGTTGGTGGAATGTCGGCGATCCTTCAATTCGTTCGCATTGGAGCTCATGCGATGGTTGGCGGTATGACGGGTGTTGAGAATGATGTCATCCCCTATGGTACGGTAATAGGAAATCGAGCCTATCTCTCCGGGCTTAATATCGTCGGGTTGAAGCGACGTGGATTCAACCGTGACGCGATACATCAGTTGCGCAACGCCTATCGCCTGTTGTTCGCCGTCGAAGGAACTATGCAAGAACGTTTGGTGGACGTATCTGAGATCTTTCATGACAGCGATCTGGTGATGGAAATCGTTAACTTTATCAATGCTGACTCGACTCGTACGATCTGCCAGCCAAAGAGCGGCTCAAGCGCCTAAACTCGGCATTATTGCCGGTGGCGGCGAGCTTCCAGGCCGTCTGGAAGATGCTTGCCGCAGGGGCGGCCGTGATAGGTTCGTAATAGCGTTTAACGGCGTGGGCAATGTTGAAAGCGTTACGCCCGACGCTTGGGTGGATATCGGCAGAGTTGGCGACACATTTGCGCTCCTGCAAGAAGCCAAGTGCGAAGAAGTCGTGCTGGCCGGGCCGATCCGACGACCGAAATTATCGGCTTTGCGCCTCGATAAACGCGGCCGGTCCTTGCTCGCAAAATTCGCGCGGGTATGGGGACGCGATGACGCGCTGTTGTCACTGATTGTCGATGAGCTCGAAGAAGAGGGGTTTCGAGTCGTCGGTGCAGACGATGTTTTGGGGGAGCTTTTGGCATCAGAGGGGCCGTTAGGCCAGTTTGTGCCAAGCGATCAAGCGCTTGTCGATATCGAGCTTGGTGTCAGGGTCCTCGCTGCCCTCGGAGCTCTCGATATTGCCCAAGCTGTTATTGTTCAGCAGGGCCGCGTGCTTGGTATCGAGGCAGCGGAGGGTACGGACGCACTCATAGAGCGCTGCGCACCTATGCAGGGTGAGGAAGGCCCGCAAGCCGTCCTCGTCAAGCTTAAGAAGCCCGAGCAGGAGCGCCGCGTCGATTTGCCCGCGATTGGCGCGGCCACAGTGGAGCGTGCAGCGAGCGCAGGGCTTGCTGGTATCGCCATCGAATCAGGGGGCACGTTGGTAATGGATCAGAACGCAGTTGTCGAAAGCGCCGATAGAGCCGGTCTTTTCGTGGTCGCGATCACGCCCAATTGGCCAGGCTCGGACAACCCAGGAGGATAACATGCCAGATACAGCCAACTTTCAACTCCTACACACGATGATTCGCGTGCGTGACCTCGACAAATCGATCGAGTTCTACACCCAGCATTTAGGCATGACGCTGCTGCGCAGGAAAGATTTTCCAAGCGGCAAGTTCACCCTCGCGTTCGTTGGCTATGGCGACGAAAGCGACAACGCGGTTGTTGAACTCACCCATAATTGGGAACAGGACGATCCCTACGAACTCGGCGATGGATTCGGACATCTGGCAATTGGTGTTACCAATATCGATGCGACTTGTGGGCGTCTTGCCGCCGCTGGCGTCCCCATCCCAAGGCCCGCCGGTCCGATGATTCATGGCGGGACCTCGATAGCGTTTGTGGAGGATCCGGACGGATATCGGATTGAACTAATCGAACGCAGTTAAACCATACCAGATTGGCTTATTGGCCGACGAAGTACCACCCCGCGGTCGCAATCAATGCGGCGCAAAGAAGCCAAGGAGCGAGCTTCGCGGCGCGGCGGTCGAGCGGAATCGTATTGTCGTTGGCGGGCCGATTGGGGACGCGAATCGAAAACGCGGGCCGCGAAGTCGTTTCCGACTCGGGTTGCCGGTAGGCGCGTAATTCGGCGGGTCTATCCACGCTGCTCCAAGTCTACGTACGGACGCTCAATCGGCCCGGTGTAGATCTGCCGCGGGCGGCCGATCTTCTGCGATGGATCTTCCATCATTTCGTTCCACTGGGCAACCCATCCAACGGTGCGGGCGACAGCGAACAGCACGGTGAACATGCTGGTCGGGATGCCCATCGCTTTGAGGATAATCCCCGAGTAGAAATCAACGTTGGGGAACAGCTTTCGCTGAACGAAATACTCGTCCTCAAGCGCGATTCGCTCGAGTTCCATCGCTAGCGCCAATAGGGGTTCATCCATCACCCCGAGATCTTCGAGGACCTCGTGGCACGTGCCGCGTAAGACGTTCGCTCGCGGATCGTGGTTTTTATAGACGCGGTGGCCGAATCCCATGAGCCGGAACGGGTCGTCCTTGGCCTTTGCCTTCTTCAGATATTCAGGAATTCGGCTCTTGTCGCCGACCTCGTTGAGCATGTTGAGAACAGCTTCATTAGCACCACCATGCGCTGGGCCCCAGAGCGACGCAATGCCAGCCGCGATGCACGCAAATGGGTTGGCGCCAGAGGATCCGGCAAGTCGCACGGTCGAGGTCGAGGCGTTTTGCTCATGGTCGGCGTGCAGAATGAGCATTTTCGACATCGCCCGGGCGAGCACGGGATTGATATCATACTCCTCGCAAGGGTTTGCGAACAGCATGTGAAGGAAGTTCTCAGAGTATTTGATGTCGTTGCGTGGGTAGATGAATGGCTGTCCCAGCGAATATTTGTAGGCCCAGGCTGCGATCGTCGGAATCTTCGACATGAGACGAACCGACGCGATCATTCGCTGGTCGGGATCGTTAATGTCGAGACTATCGTGGTAGAAGGCCGATAGCGCACCAACCACGCCGCACATGATTGCCATGGGATGTGCGTCGCGGCGGAATCCGTCATAAAACCGTCGGATTTGCTCATGCAGCATCGTGTGGGTGGTAATCCGTTTCCGAAAGTCCTCTTTTTCTACTGGCGTCGGCAGTTCACCGAACAGCAGCAGATAGGAGACCTCGGTGAAATCGCTTTTCTCGGTCAGATCCTCGATGCGATACCCGCGGTAGAGAAGAATGCCCTCATCACCGTCGATGAAAGTAATTTGCGATTCGCAGCTTCCCGTAGAGGTATAACCGGGGTCGTACGTGAAGTACCCCATTTGCCCGTAAAGTTTTCGGATGTCGATGACGCTTGGTCCAAGGGCACCCTCCAACACGGGAAAGTCGAACGATTCGCCTGACGCGCCATCGGTAATGGTGACCTGACCGTTTTCTTTCGCTGTATCCGACATTCTGACCTCGCCCTGCTTTTTACCCTTCCGGCCTGCGACGTGAGGTCCAGATCCGGTGAGATTATTACGTTGATTTTGGCGGCGCGCCATTATACGCATCGTCCAATGAAGCGAAATAGAGATTCTTCCGAAATACCAATATTTGATATCTAAGGCGCTGTAATTGCTTGTTAATCTAGATTTTCGCCAATTCTACTCACACATTCACGCGCACCCAGGATTGTCATCACATCAAAAATGGGGGGAGAGGCGGTTCGCCCGGTTAATGCGGCACGAAGCGGTTGCGCAATTTCCTTCAGTTTTACCTGCTCCACATCGGCGAATCGGCGAATAAGGTCCTCTAGACTGCCGGCTTCCCATGGACTGAGTTGTGTCAATTCTGCGTTGAGGCGGCGGAGACGTTCGCGCGCATCACTGGTGAGAAGCTGCTGTGCTTTCGGGTCTAATTCGGGAACTCCATCAACAAGAAAAGGCATTGAATTATCAATAACTTCGAGAAGAGTTTTAGATCTTTCCCTTAATAGTGGAAGAAGCGCCGCTATGCGGCTGAGCTGGTCCGCATTTGCGGGTTGGCCAAGACGTGATTCGATCAACGGCGCCAGCGCATCCATTAGCGTTGATTCGTCGGCCGCCTTGACGTAATGCCCGTTTAGGGATTCGAGCCTGGACAGATCAAAGCGGGCGGCTGATTTGCCGATACCATCCAGGTCAAACCATGTCCGCGCCTGTTCGGTTGAAATTATCTCGTCATCGCCGTGCGACCAGCCCAATCGCAAGAGGTAGTTTCGCATCGCATCGGGAAGAAACCCCGCATCGCGATAGGCTTCAACGCCGAGCGAACCGTGCCGTTTGGACAATTTGGCGCCATCCGGCCCATGAATCAAAGGAATGTGGGCGAAAGACGGCGCGCTCCAACCAAGCGCCGTAAATAGGTTCGCTTGCCGCGCCGCATTATTGAGATGGTCATCGCCGCGGATTAGGTGCGTTATCCCCATATCGTGGTCGTCGACCACGACCGAGAGCATGTAGGTTGGCGTCCCATCGGCTCGCATGAGAATCATGTCATCAAGCTGCTCGTTGGCGACTGTTACATCGCCCTGGACGAGATCTGGGACTGTTGTGAAGCCGGATTGTGGTGCTTTGAAGCGGACAACCGGATCGATGCCCGCGGGGGCCTCGTTGGGATCGCGATCGCGCCAGCGACCATCGTAGAAACGGCTACGACCTTCGGCTCTGGCGCTCTCCCGCATCGCGCTCAGTTCTTCGGGCGTGGCAAAGCAAAGATAAGCCTGATCGGTTGCGAGCAGTTGGCCGGCGATCTCGGCGTGGCGATCGCTACGCGCGAACTGAAAAACCACATCGCCGTCCCAATCGAGGCCTAACCATTTTAACCCTTCGAAGATCGCGTCGACCGCCGCTTCGGTTGAGCGCTTGCGGTCGGTATCTTCAATACGCAAGAGAAACCTGCCTTGGTGGTGGCGGGCGAATAGCCAATTGAAGAGGGCGGTGCGCGCGCCGCCGACGTGTAGAAAACCGGTAGGGGAGGGCGCGAAACGCGTTACGACTGTCATGGCGTGTCCGCCGGAAACTGCGGGGAGGATTTCGGATGCGGGCCGTTTGTACGCTGGCGGTGATCGGCTGTCTAATACCCGCTAGCGTGTCCGCGATAGCGCACGAGTGAGATGCGATGGCCCGAGTCGGTCGATCATGATGCAAAGTGGCATTGCCGTGGTTACTGAGACGTCGCGTCGCGTGTCGGTGGCACTGTTTGATTTATTGGCGTCCGAAAAGGATCGCTGGCGATTGTGGCTGCCGGTCGGGCTTGGTATCGGGATCGCAACCTATTTCGGATTGATGTCAGAGCCGTCTCCTTGGATCGCTGCCTCTAGTGCCATTCTCGCCTCGCTCGTTGTCATCTTGGGGCGTCGGTGGCCGGCGTTGCTGGCAGCCGCGTTAACGGTCCTGTTACTTGCTGGTGGCGCTGGCGTCGCGCAATGGAACACCCATGATGTCGCCGCACCAAAGCTGGCCAAGCAGCTTTATGCGAGAAAAGTTGAGGGACGGGTCGCCGCGGTATCCGCGATGCCACGCGGCCTCCGACTCCTTCTCGAAAATTTGACGATCACCGGCGTGGACCCATCTCAGTCACCAAAATACGTCCGCGTGACCACACGCCAGCCCGACGGCGTCGTGGTTGGCGATCGCGTACGTCTTCGCGCGTCGCTACGTCCGCCATCCTGGCCGGCGCTGCCCGGTTCATTCGACTTCGAACGCAAAGCTTTCTTTGAGCAAATCGGTGCTTACGGCTTCACTCTCGGTCGGGTTGAAGTAATCGCATCCTCGGGTGCTGGGCCCCTATCGGATCTGAGTATTCGCCTAAATCGATTGCGGCAGGTAATCGGCCGGCGAATTCTTGCCGGCTCACCACCTGGCAGCGGTGCAATCGCTCAGAGTCCGACTCGAAACTCTATGTTTGATAACAGTACCTTGCGAGCCGCCTTGTGAGGAGTCGGATGTTGGCGACAAGAATCCATGCCTGTGCGGAGGCGATTGATTTCTCCCAATCCTTGGCCAGTCGACGGCATCGGTTGAGCCAGGCGAAGGTCCTCTCGACGACCCATCGTCTGGGCAGGAGCTCGAAGCCCTGGGCGGTGTCTGAGCGCTTGATGATCTCGAGCTTCCAGCGGCCGATGTCCTCAAGGGCGCCCTCGAGTTTCGGTCCCGCGTAGGCGGCGTCGGCGAAGAGGTGACGCAGCCGGGGGAAGCGATGACGGATCGATTTGAGGACCTCGGGCGCGCCGTCGCGGTCCTGGATATCGGCTGCGTGCACGATCAGGCCGACCAGCAGGCCGAGTGTATCGGTGACGATGTGACGCTTGCGGCCCTTGATCTTCTTGCCCGCGTCATAGCCCCGAACACCACCGCTTTCCGTGGTTTTCACGCTCTGGCTGTCGATCACCCCGGCGCTCGGGCCGGCCTCGCGTCCTTCCAGCTCCCGGGCCGCCATGACCAGGTGATGGTTGATGCTCTCCAGCAGGCCGTTGGAGCGCCAGTCGTAGAAATAGCGCTGGACCGTGGAAGGCGGAGGGAAGTCGTTCGGCAACATCGCCCACTGGCAGCCCGTCGAGGCCATGTACATGACCGCATCCATGACATGGCGCAGGTCCGTCGTCCTCGGCCGGCCGATCTTCTTGCGCGGCGGCATGAGCGGCGCGATCAACGCCCACTCTCGATCCGTCAGGTCGCTTGCGTAGCGCCCGCCACGGCGCTCATAATTCGGGCGAGTGATTTCGGTCCACATGTTGTGCCTCCTCGTTTGCTTTGACACAACCGAGTAAGCCACAACCGACTGAAATCACTCAACTAGTTTCGGGTTGGCCTCTAAGAGTCCGACTCGAAACTCTATGTTTGATAACAGTACCTTGCGAGCCGCCTTGTGAGGAGTCGGATGTTGGCGACAAGAATCCATGCCTGTGCGGAGGCGATTGATTTCTCCCAATCCTTGGCCAGTCGACGGCATCGGTTGAGCCAGGCGAAGGTCCTCTCGACGACCCATCGTCTGGGCAGGAGCTCGAAGCCCTGGGCGGTGTCTGAGCGCTTGATGATCTCGAGCTTCCAGCGGCCGATGTCCTCAAGGGCGCCCTCGAGTTTCGGTCCCGCGTAGGCGGCGTCGGCGAAGAGGTGACGCAGCCGGGGGAAGCGATGACGGATCGATTTGAGGACCTCGGGCGCGCCGTCGCGGTCCTGGATATCGGCTGCGTGCACGATCAGGCCGACCAGCAGGCCGAGTGTATCGGTGACGATGTGACGCTTGCGGCCCTTGATCTTCTTGCCCGCGTCATAGCCCCGAACACCACCGCTTTCCGTGGTTTTCACGCTCTGGCTGTCGATCACCCCGGCGCTCGGGCCGGCCTCGCGTCCTTCCAGCTCCCGGGCCGCCATGACCAGGTGATGGTTGATGCTCTCCAGCAGGCCGTTGGAGCGCCAGTCGTAGAAATAGCGCTGGACCGTGGAAGGCGGAGGGAAGTCGTTCGGCAACATCGCCCACTGGCAGCCCGTCGAGGCCATGTACATGACCGCATCCATGACATGGCGCAGGTCCGTCGTCCTCGGCCGGCCGATCTTCTTGCGCGGCGGCATGAGCGGCGCGATCAACGCCCACTCTCGATCCGTCAGGTCGCTTGCGTAGCGCCCGCCACGGCGCTCATAATTCGGGCGAGTGATTTCGGTCCACATGTTGTGCCTCCTCGTTTGCTTTGACACAACCGAGTAAGCCACAACCGACTGAAATCACTCAACTAGTTTCGGGTTGGCCTCTCAGGCGCTAATGACCGGCGATCGGGGCTCGATCGCCGCGGCAGATCTCGACGTCATGCGTGACTCCGGCTTGGCCCATCTGCTCGCGATATCAGGACTCCATGTCGGTCTGATGGCAGCCACTCTGTTTTTCGTCCTGCGAGCGATGCTCGCCCTGGTACCGGCGCTAGCGTTGCGCCACCCGATTAAGAAATACGCCGCGTTCGGATCGATGCTTGGGGCGCTGGCTTATCTCACCCTGACGGGCGCCACCGTGCCTACGCAACGGGCATTTGTCATGACCTGTTTGGTCTTGCTCGCGGTGATCCTGGATCGCCGCGTTATTTCGATGGCACTCGCAGCCTGGGCGGCGCTGGCAGTGCTCGTCATCAGTCCACAAAGTATTTTGGGCCCGAGCTTCCAGCTTTCGTTTGCCGCGGTCATAGCATTGATTGCCGTTTATGAAGCACTGCGAGGACATTTCCGGCGGTGGCGGACCCAGGCGAAGGTTTTCAAGCGCCTGCTGGTCTATGTCGTGAGCGTCGGGTTAACCACTGTGGTGGCTGGGTTGGCGACAGCACCATTTGCGATTTACCACTTCAATCGCTTTGCGATATTCGGACTGATAGCCAATCTGGTTGCCGTCCCCATCATGGCAATGTGGGTGATGCCATTGGCTATGTTCGCCTATTTGCTGATGCTGGCCGGCTTCGAGGGCGCCGCACTGGTTCCCATAAGCTGGGGGATCGAGATAATTCTGAGGGTTGCGCGCGGAGGCCGGGTTGCCGGGATCGGTCGTCCTGATCCCGAGCTTCACAATCTGGGGACTGACGTTGATTGCGATGGGAGGATTGTGGCTCTGTCTGTGGCAGCGACGATGGCGTTTTTTCGGCATCCCGTTGGTTGCGGTCGGGCTTTCTTCTGCATTCCTCCAACAGGGGCCGGATATCCTGATCGACGATAGTGGGCGCTTATTCGCAATTCGCGATTCCGAGGGTGACTTGCGATTATCAAGCCGACGCATTGCCCGATTTACAGCCGACCAATGGCTACGGCGGACCGCGCAGCGAGAAAGCGGTGACTGGCCAATTGCGGACGGAATTCAGGATCGCACGCTGCGGTGCGACGTTCTCGGCTGTATCTATCGAGCCAAAGGCCACACCGCGGCGCTCGTTCAGGATGCGCGGGCTCTCAACGACGATTGTGGAGCCGCAACGCTCGTTGTCAGTATAATTCCGGTTCGCAAACGTTGTCGGTCAGCGCGCATCGTAATCGACCGTTTCGATTTGTGGCGCAGCGGCGGGCACGCGATATGGCTCGGCCCGGGTGACAGGATTAAGGTAAGGAGCGTTGCTTCCGTGCGCGGCGAGCGGCCGTGGAATTCGAGCATGGCGACGCCCGATATCGCCAGCAAATACGCAACCGTAAGCGACCGCCGATCTGCGGCGCCCGCTTTGGCAACAAGTATTTGGTTGTGCAGGGTTTATTTAGTTGTAGTGCCGGATCAATGCGGCGAGGCGGCCCTGAACCTTAACCCGATCGGGGCCGAAAATGCGCGTTTCGTAGAGCGAGTTAGCGGCCTCGAGAGCTATAGAATCCCCCTTGCGGCGCAGCCGCTTTAGCGTCACTTCCTCATTGTCGATCAACGCAACCACGATTTGTCCGGTATCGGCGCGTTCACACCGTTCGACGACCGCGGTGTCACCGTCGTGTATTCCGGCGTCGACCATCGAATCGCCAGCGACCTCGAGCGCGTAATACTCACCTTTGCCAAGGAAGCCACTGGGTACCATCACTGTGGTCGTTTGGTCGCGCAACGCTTCGATCGGAGTACCAGCAGCGATGCGGCCGTAAAGTGGCAATTCCATGGACGGCGTATCGCTAACGGCTTCGCGGCCCGGAAGCGCATTGCTGAAGTCACCCTCGATGACATTGGGCGAAAATTGGCCAGCGCCGGTTTTCGGCGCCATTGCCTCGGGTAATTTGAGGACTTCCAGCGCGCGCGCACGATGCGGCAAGCGGCGAATGAAGCCACGTTCTTCGAGTGCTGTGATAAGCCGATGGATCCCGGATTTTGACTTTAGGTTGAGGGCGTCCTTCATTTCGTCGAAGGAGGGGGAAACGCCGCTCTGGACGAGGCGCTGATGAACAAATATCAGAAGCTCATGTTGTTTCTTGGTCAACATCGCCGAAATGACCCCCTATATATAGAACAAAACCAAAACGTCTGCACATGTTCTAGTTTAGTTCTTATTTCAGGTCAAGCGTGATTTCGATGACATATCCACATATTCTGCCGTTTGTTAGAGAATCCACGACGATCCATCGAGTTCGATGATTTCAATCGCGTCGCCCGATTTTGCCGCTGGCGCGTGTGGCGGGCGAATCGCCAGGCAATCTGCCCGTGATAGCAACGACAGCATACTGCTGTCTTGTTTCTGAAACGGCGTCGCGATACGGCGTTGGGCGCCATCGACAGAGATTGACGCGCGCAGGTAATCCTCGCGTTCATCGTTCGCCGGCAAATCGATCCCAAGCGTAGCTTGCCGTCGGATGCGCTGAGGATCGTCCGGCAGTCCCAGCATCGCCCGCAAGGCTGGCAGGACAAAAATTAGGGCGCAGACGAGCGACGAAACAGGATTGCCCGGCACGCCGACCATGGGAACACCTTGAAGATTGCCAAACATCAATGGCTTGCCGGGCCGCATGGCGATTCGCCAGAAGTCGACTTCGAGCCCTTTCTCACCTAGAACCGCTTGCACCAAGTCATGGTCACCGACTGAGGCACCGCCCATTGTGATCAGTAGATCGGCACCGCGAACACCCTCAACCATTGTTGCCAGGGACTGACGATTATCCAGCGCAATGCCGAGATCTATCGGCTCGCCGCCATGCGCATTGACAAACGCAGCCATCGCCAAAGCGTTCGAACTAACAATTTGGTTGCGCCCGATGGATTCGCCGGGCCGGACAATTTCATCACCGGTAGCCAGCAGCGCGACGCGGGGGCGACGACGCACTTCGAGCCACGGTACATTCATCGCAGCGGCCAGACCGACATTGCGCGGCGACATGACGGTTCCGGCGGCCAGGCCGATGTCGCCGGCGCAAAAATCAAGGCCTGCCGGGCGAACGTAAGTGCCGCGGGCGGCCGCATCACGGATGGTGATCTCATCGCCATCCGCGTCGACGTTTTCCTGGATAACGATCGTATCCGTACCCGGTGGCAGTGGACCACCAGTAAAGATTCGCACCGCCTCTCCGGTCCCGACGTCGCCATCGAACGCGCCACCTGCGGGTGCTGCGCCGACTTGCCTTAAGCGTGCCGGTATCTGGCTGATGTCCTCGGCGCGAACCGCGTAACCGTCCATCGCTGAAACGTCGGCCGGTGGTTGGGTCACGCGCGCGATCACGTCAGCGGCGAGAACCCGCCCGCCTGCCTGTGCCAGGCTCACGGTTTCCGGCGGCGTCGGAACCACAGACCTGACAATGTGCGCGCGCGCATCCGCAACGGGCAGCAACGGGGAACGTTGTTGGCCCATCGTCAGAAAATCCTAACTACCATGGAAGGTGCCGGATTTTCCGCCGGCTTTGTAGGTCAAGCGAATATCGGTAATCGTCATGCCGCGATCGACGGCTTTGCACATGTCGTAAACGGTTAACGCCGCGACACTCACCGCCGTCAGGGCTTCCATTTCAACACCGGTCTTGGCACTGACGCGGCAGGTTGCCGTTATGTCGACCGCGTTGCGTTGCGCGTCGCAGCTCAAGTCGATTTCAATCGACGACAGCGATAGTGGGTGGCACAGCGGGATCAGGTCCGGCGTTCGTTTGGCGCCCATGATTCCGGCGAGCCGCGCGATCGATAGCACGTCTCCTTTTGTGATTCCGCCATCGGTAATCAATTTCAGTGTTTCCGGCTTCATGATCACGGCGGCAGCGGCGGTGGCTACTCGATCGCTCGGCTGCTTGTCGCCCACGTCGACCATGCGAGCGTTGCCGTTGTCGTCGAAGTGCGTGAAATCGGCCACGAGGCAGATCCTATGCCAACATCGCAATCGAATCGCCGGTGTCCAGCAGCGCCCGTGTTGCGGCGGCGACGTCGGCCTGGCGCATGAGAGCTTCGCCGACCAGAAAACAGCGGACTCCGACAGCTGCCATGCGAGCGAGATCGGCCGGTGTTGAAATCCCGCTTTCGCTCACCACCAGCGCACCGTCTGGCATCGATCCCACAAGCGCCTCGGTTGTTGCTAGATCCACTGAAAGCGTGGTCAGGTCGCGGTTATTGACGCCGATTAATCGGCTCTGCAACCTGCTCGCACGGTCAAGCTCCTCGCGATTGTGAACTTCCACCAGCACGTCCATGCCGAGCTCGTGGGCAGTTGATTCGAGCTCGATTGCGATTTTGTCGTCGAGCGCCGCCATGATCAGGAGGATGCAGTCCGCACCCAATTCGCGAGCTTCGAACACCTGATAGATGTCGAGCATGAAATCCTTGCGTAGCACCGGCAAATCAACCGCGGCCCGGGCGGCGATGAGGTCGTCGTCGCAACCCTGGAAATAGGGCCCCTGAGTTAACACCGAGAGGCAGGTCGCGCCGCCGCTGGCATAGTCGGCGGCCAGGGTAGGGGCATCAAAATCAGCTCGGATAAGGCCCTTGCTCGGCGACGCTTTCTTTATCTCCGCAATGAGGCCGTAGCTGACCGATGCTTGACGCGCGAGCGCGTCGCGGAAGCTGCGGGGCGCTGAGTCGTTATTTCGCGCTGCGGTTTCGATATCGGCCAGCGGACGCCGCTCGCGGCGCTCGGTGATCTCCACGCGCTTTTCGTCGCAGATTTTGCTGAGCACGTTTGCCATCAATCACTGACATCTGCGTTGGTTATTTCAACCAATTGCTGCAGCGTTTTCTTCGCGTTCCCCGTATCGATTGCCGCCGTTGCGAGCGCCGCGCCGCCGGTCAGGTCGTTGGCTTTGCCGGCGATGATCAACGCCGCTGCCGCATTGAGTGTCGCGATATCCCGATAAGGCCCCGCCGCGCCGTCGAGCACTGCCGTAAGTGCGGCGGCGTTCTCATCCGCCGAGCCGCCTTTGAGATCATCCGGATTGGCGGTTTGCAGACCGATCTGTTCGGGCGAGACCTCGAAGGTCGATACCTTTCCGTCCTTTAGTTCGGCCACCGAGGTCGGTCCTGTGGTCGTAATCTCGTCGATACCATCGGACCCATGAACCACCCAGACATGCTCCGAGCCGAGATTACCCAGGACTTGCGCCATTGGCTCAATCCATTCTTGCGCAAAAACACCGATCAGCTGGCGTTTGGCGCCGGCCGGATTAGAGAGCGGGCCCAAGAGATTGAAAATAGTGCGGGTGCCAAGCTCAACCCGGGTGCCGGCAACATGGCGCATCGCGCCATGATGGCGCGGTGCCATCAGGAAACAGATATTCGCATCCCATAGGGCCTTGCGGACGAGATCCATGTCCGCGTCGATGTTGACGCCAAGCGCCGCCAGCACATCCGCGGCACCGGATCTTGACGACAGCGCGCGATTGCCATGCTTGGCGACTGGAACCCCACATGCGGCGACGATTAGGCTGGTTGCCGTGGAGATGTTGAGTGTGCCGGACGCGTCGCCGCCCGTGCCGCAGGTATCGATGGCGCCGGATGGCGCCTCGATCCCCAGAGCCTTTTCGCGCATCGCCCTGGCGCCGCCGGTGATCTCGTCAACGGTCTCGCCGCGGACGCGAAGGCCCATCAGAAATGCGCCCATCTGCGACGGTGTTGCGTTGCCCGACATCATGATGTCGAAGGCAAGAAACGCTTCATCAGAATCAAGCTTGCCACCACCGGCGACCAAGCCGATCAGGCGCTTAAACTCATTCATGTCGTCGGCCAATTGTGCCTCCGATGCAATTCTTTGAAATCGAACAACAATCGGCGGATGTAAACTAGTCGTTCTCCGGCCACAAGGTAACAATAGGAACCTTCATTGGTGGACAAGACTAAAGCAACCGGTATTAAGCACCGCAAGACCTGGCAATCGCGTCGCTATTGCGGGTCGGCGCGGACGCCCTATATTGTCCGCCAACAGGCTAGATGCGGGTAAGGAATTAGGTTCTGCCACGAAAAATCAAGCGACGAAAACCTAAGGCGCGACGGCGACCGACCCCGCAATCGCCATTGCCGCCGAGCGAGTCGTCGCCTCCATTGGTAGATGCTGCATCGCCGCCAAGCAACCAGCCGCTCGATCGGAAGGCACAGAAATCCCGGGCCTTCAAATCGGTCGCGACGAGTCTTATCGTGATGGCACTCGGACTCGGCTTCGGCGTGGTGATCGGATTGTGGACCGAGGCCGATGACGAGGCGGCCAGCTCGGCGCCAATCGAAACCACACCCGCCGCAAACGCGGATGAAACGGTCCGCCCTACCGTATTGGGCGAGCTTCGAGCGCAAAAACCCAAACTGCCAACCCCAGGCATCGTCAGCACGACTGAGCCAAAGCCAATCGCCCAAACCGCCGCTTTGGATAGGGCACGCAAGGAAACGGTCACAACGCCCGCGCCGGCCTGGTTGCGAAACGCGGTTGCAATCGCCGATACGGGAAACAGACCGCTAATCGCAGTCGTTATCGACGACGCCGGACTCAATCGGGTCAGTACCGCACGCCTCAATTCATTGCCATCCCCACTCACGATCTCGTTCTTGTCCTATGCCGGCGATCTCGATCGTCAGACGGCGAGCGCGCGCGGCCGGTCACGAGATATTTCTTCATGTTCCGATGGCGCCGCAATCCAATACCGAGGATCCCGGACCACACGCGTTGTTGCCCGAATTGCCAGCCTCCGAAATTCGTGACCGATTGGGTTGGGCGCTATCCCGCTTCGCCGGGTTCGTCGGCGTGAACAATCACATGGGAAGCCGATTTACGCGCGATGAAGTCGCGATGACAACCGCCCTTCAGGAGCTTAAGAATAGAGGTCTGGCTTTCCTCGATTCGCGGACAACCGATGCCAGCGTCGGTGGTCGCGTGGCCACGCAGATTGGAATGCCCTTTGCGGTTCGTGATGTTTTTCTTGATCACGAAATCAATGCCGCCGAAATACGAAAACAGCTTGGACGTCTCGAGGAAATAGCGCTCCGGCGCGGATCGGCCATAGCAATTGGCCATCCGCACAAAATTACACTCGACGTTTTGGAGGCGTGGCTACCCACGCTCGCTGAGCGTGGCCTGGTTTTGGTGCCGGTCAGCGCGATAATAAAGCGCGCTGCCACGGGCTAGAACATAGCGTCGATCGCTCCCCGGTTCACCTCGACACCATACTCCAGCGTAAGTGCGGAACGATAAGCGGCGACGATGTCGCCCAGCATCGATTGCCGAACGGTTCGATCCAACGCGGTCCGCAAATCGCCCCCGGTTGTGGGGTCGGCCGGTTTGATTTCCTTGAGCTTGGCGATGACATAACCATCGCGTGCCGGCGTGGTCGATACGGTGACTTCGCCCGGTAGGATAGCGAAGAGGTTCGCCATTAGCTCCGCGGAAACGTCGTAATCGGTGCCGAGCCGGTCGCGCGTCAAGGGCTCAGTGATTTTGAAACTGATCCCGTTGGTTCCCGCAAAGCCTCCGATATCCCCACCAAGTCGCACTTTTTCAGCAATTTCATCGGCGATCGCTTTGACCGCATCATTGCGGGCGCTTTTTTTCCAACCCGCGTGCACTTTCGCACGAATCTTTTCGAACGATCTCAGCGCGGGCGGAATGACTTCATTGACGCTGATTGCGAAATAGCTCCCGGTTTCATTTTCCCGCATCGCCGGTTCGTCGCCGACCTGGGCCGAGAATACGGCAGGCAGAAAGTTGCGTATGTCCGGCAATCCTTTGATCTCGTTGCCATCGGCATCGCGGCCTGACGCATCTACCGCGGTGAGGCGGTGGATCGTGATGTTAAGTCGATTGGCGGCCTCGATGATTGATGCCCCGCCGGCGAACTCGTCCTCGATGTTGTTGGCGATGTCGAATAATGCGTCTCCGGCCCGCTGCAGGGCGATATCGTTTCTTAGCTGTTCGCGGACATCTTCAAGTGTCTTGGTTGAGCCCGGTTCGATAGTCGAGACCTGGAAGACGTGCCAGCCGAAGCCTGTTTTCAGTGGCTGGCTGCTCTGGCCCGCGGCGAGCGCGAACACCGGTTCACGCGCTTCCTTGGGCAACCCTGTCCTGGTAATGAGGCCAAGCGAGGTCTCAGCGGCCGTTAGGCTCTTTGTATCGGCGGCAACCACAGCGAGATCTTCGCCTTTGCTAAGCCGGTCATATGCGGTTTGCGCGGATTCTTGATTTTCGTATAGCAGTTGCGCCACATCGCGGCGCTCGAGCGTCACGAATTCATCGAGGCGGATGTCGTATTCCTCGGCTAGGTCTTCCTCGGAAACCGCAACCTCGGAAACCAGGTCCTCCGGCAGCAGCGTGAAGTATGTGACTGCGCGCAGTTCTGGGGCGGTGAAATCGGCTTCGTGACCCCGGTAATAATCCTGTAATGCCGCCTCGTTGGGCTCGGTGATTTGCGGAGCCGTGCTTTCAGGAACAATGAGCATTTCGGCAATCCGCTGCTCTCCGCGGTAACCGAACAGGCGATCAACGAGGATGTCTGGCGCTTTAGCGTTCGCGGTAATCGCGCCGAGAAGCTGGTTACGCGCGATATCGCGCCGCGTCGCGATCACATATGACTCTTCGTTAAATCCGTTATTGGCCAGGGCCTGCTGAAAAATAGCCGGATCGAATTGGCCCACCGCGTTGCGAAAGGTTGGGTTGGCTCGGATATCGGCGGCGATAACCCTGTCGCTAGCAGTTAACCCGAGATCCGCAGCCGCTTGTTGGAACAACGCTTGACCGACCACCTGCTGAAGCGTCGCATCGATCAGGCCGAGAGTGCGCGCGTCCTCTGCGCTGAGGCGACCCCCGAAGCGGCTGGCGATTCGTTGGTACTCACGCTGGTAGGAGTTGCTGAAATGGGTGGCTGTTATCTCCGAATTGCCGACAACGGCGACGGTACTGTCGCTGGGACCTTGCAAAATGTCGCCAACACCCCATACCGCGAAGCTCAGCATAATGATTCCAAGAAATATCTTAACCACCCACGACCCGGTGGTTTGGCGAAGCGAACGAAGCATTGGACAGTCCTGTCTATTGTCTGGCGTGCATCATAAAAGCCGCAGATGAACCGCGGCAAGAATAACCCGAGCAGAGTCCTGCCACTGGCATTGATTGGTGCCTTTTGCTAAACCCGATCAAGTTCAACCGCTGGCGGAAATTTTGGCGATGGCAGCGATGCGGCGCGCACTTGTTGCAGGCAACTGGAAAATGAATAGTCTGCGGGCCGACGGTTTGGCGCTGGCCCGGGACGTAGCGTCGGTAGCGGCGCGGCCCTCCGGAAACGTTGATTTGTTGATTTGTCCGCCCGCGACTCTGCTGACTGACGTCGCGGCCAAAATCGCCGACAGTGTGGTCGCGTTGGGCGCACAGGACTGCGCTCCAGATACGCGCGGCGCATTCACCGGCGACGTCAGCGCCGAAATGCTCGCCGATATTGGCTGCGAGTTCGTCATTCTTGGTCACTCGGAACGGCGCCAAATTCATGGCGAAACGAGCGAGTTGGTGTCGCGAAAAGTGGTCGCGGCGCAAGGCTTCAACTTACGCCCGATCGTTTGTGTCGGCGAAACGGCGGCCGAGCGGGATGGGGGGACCGCCTTGGCGGTGGTCGCAGAACAGATTGGTCTTTCGTTGCCGCAATCGTGCGATGCGATCATGTTGGTCGTCGCCTATGAGCCAGTCTGGGCAATCGGCACCGGCCGCACGCCAACGATCGGCGAGATAGAAGAAGTCCATGCGTTTTTGCGCGACCGACTGAGAAATCGCTTCGCCGATGCGGGCGGCAAAATCCGCTTGCTTTATGGCGGCTCGGTCAAACCGGAAAATGCTCGCGAGATTCTGGCGGCGGAAAATGTCGATGGCGCTCTGGTCGGGGGGGCCAGCCTGAATGCAGACGATTTTCTCGCGATTGCCGGCGCCTGCGATTGACCTATTTCTCGCGCACCGTGACCCAGATATCCTTTACCGGCGCGGTTAGTCGATCGAGATCGGTCAACAGGGCGATAACCCGCGGCGTAAGGTCCGCGCCGGCCTTCATGAATAACTGACCGCTCGGCGTGAAGATATCGCGCGTCAGGATAGCGTTCCAAGGTAAGGTTTCGATTGATACCAAACGTTCATCCGGGTAACCGCCGGTTGGATCCCCGTGAAGACTGCCGGCTTTCTTGCGGTTCGATGAAGCGTTCACTAACGGCTTACCGGCGCCCGTAGGCCGAGCAGTGGCCGCGGGCTTGCCGGCCGCACCTTCGGTTACTCGCTTGAGCACCGATGCCACGTTTAGGGCCTCGTAGTCTTCCACCGGCTTGAGCCAGTGATCGCGATCGGTTTGCTAAAGTACCTGGGTAATACGTGTTGAGAACGCGCCTTTCGACACCGGTTTGACAAGAAACGCATTGACGTCGAGCGCCAAAGCAACATCGACCAGGCTCTTGTCTGAATACCCCGTGAGCAGCGTAAACGGGGTCGCTCGCGTAATGCCGTGCTGGCCGGTTCGGACCGCTTTAAGCAATTGCAGGCCATGAAGTTCCGGCATGTTGAAATCGGAGATGACGAAGTCGACACCGTTCGCGATTAGACGTAATGCCTCGCGGCCGTCCCCAGCCTGGAAGACATCTGGGTTGCCGAGATCCTTGAGTAGCCAGCGAACCGCCGAGCGGCTTGTTGCCACATCATCGGCCAGGAGAACTGTTAAGCCGGCAAGGTTTCTATCCGTCATTGGACTTAGTTTGTCGGCCGACGGCTTTGGCAAAAATCCTGAACCCGCGCATATTCCAGTTTCAGCCGTTCGTTGTGCTGAGCAAATCCCGTCCAATCTTCGGAATGGGCCCCCGATTCCAGATCCTCGAGAATTAACACAAGCGAGTTCGCAGCCGCATTCGATGCCGCGCTTTTCGCAGCATGCGCACAATCATGGACTGCTTGGGCATCGTTGGCAGCGATCGCCCCGTCCAGTTTTTCGAGCAAGCCGGGAAACTCGCTTGTGAATAGATCGAGCAAAGCGAACAGGACGGTTTCGTCGGTGTCGCCGATGATTTCACTAAGGAGCTGCAAGTCCACGGGAACGTTGGCTTGCTCGTCACTGTCTGGCGGTGTGGCCGGTTCGTGGTTGATGCTGGTTGGCAGGGCTCGCCATTTTCCAAGGACGCTCGATAATCGTTCGATCGAAACAGGCTTGCCGAGAACGTCATCCATTCCGGCGCCGATGTAGCGGTCCCGATCCTCAGGATCAGCGCGTCCGGTCATCGCGATCACCGGCGTGCGACGATCCTGAGATTGCTCCAACCGGCGCAGTTCCCGGACAAACTCCATTCCATCCATAACCGGCATTAGAATATCAATCAGGATGGCCGCATAGTCTCCGAGCTTTGCCAGTGCGAGCGCTTGTTCTCCGTTTTCAGCCGTGTCGCATTGCAGGCCAAGTTTCAAGAGTTGCTTGGTCGCGACCGCGCGGTTGATCTCAACGTCATCGACGACGAGAACCGGTCGGGTAGATCGGTCTTCGTCATATCGCAACTCCGAACCCGCCATAATGCGATGCAGCGTCGTTAGTAATTCGCGGCTATCGACCGGCTTGGTGAGGCATACGTCCATTCCCGCCCGCAAGCAGGCATCCAGTTCGCTCTGAATCGCGCTCGCAGTGATACCGATAATTGGAACCGACCCTCGCGGCTCCGGCATCGCGCGAATATGCTGTGTCGTCTCAAGACCGTTCATTTCGGGCATGTGCCGGTCCATCAATATGAGATCAAACGAATCCGACTCCAACGCTTGTAGTGCTTCGACACCGTTGGGCGTGTTAACCACCACGTGTCCGGCGCCGGTAAGGATTTTTTCGACAACACTGCGGTTGATCTGATTGTCCTCGACCTGGAGAACGCGCAGCGGCCGCACCAGATTGGCGTCAGGCTCGAGAATTACCGCTTCGTTCGCCGCGCGCAGGGCTGCGACATCGGTGTCATGATCGATCGGATAGTCGACGGTAAACCGGAATGTACTTCCCGTGCCGACGGTGCTCTTGAGCGTTATCTCTCCGCCCATCAGATGGACCAGTCGTCGGCAGATCGCAAGACCCAGGCCCGTGCCCCCATATTTACGAGCCACTTCGACCGATGCTTGGGTGTAGTCGGAGAATAGCTTCTCCTGGTTCTCGGGTTTGATCCCCTGTCCGGTGTCAGTCACCGCGAACGTGACCGCCGCCCGGCTCGCGTCGTGATTGGCAAGATCAATCATGACGTCGACCGACCCTTGACGGGTGAATTTGATCGCATTGCTGATCAGATTCAGCAGGATTTGTTGCAGTCGATAGGGGTCGCCGATAACGACTTGCGGCACTTCGCGCGCCGTCGCGCTGTGCAGGTGTAGGCCTTTTTCATCAGCCTGCGACGCCAACATAGAAACCGAGCGATCGACAATGTCTTCGACCGCGAAGGGGATGGCCTCGAGCTCGAGTTTCCCGGCCTCCAGCTTAGAAATATCGAGCAGGTCATCAACGATCCGAAGAAGCGATTCCCCCGAAAAAACCACCGTGTTTACATATTCGCGTTGCTCCGCATCGAGGTCGGTATCGCGAAGCAGGCGCGCCATGCCGAGTACCCCGTTCATGGGCGTCCGCCTCGACGTAGGAACGAAATCTCCGCTCACTGTCGACGAGCGCTTCGCGAGCTTCGCGCGAAGCCGTTATATCGACCTGGATTCCTACCATCCCGCCGAGTGAGGTCGGGCGCCAGTGGAGATCAAGCCAGCGCCCATCAGATAATTTGCGCTCGAAGTCGTGCCAGTTCTTCTTCTCGGTGGTGCGGGAGAGACGACCCTCCCATGCGATTGTTTGGCGCTGTTCGTCGATAACGTATAAATCGCGCCAGGTGATTCCCGGGTTGAGGTCATCATCCGAGTAGCCGTAGAACTCCTGATACTTGCTGTTGTAGGCGGCCAGGCGGTCATCGGCATCGAATAAGACAAAGCCATCCGAACTGTGTTCGATTGCATCGGCCAGGAGCGCTCGCCAAGATTAACACCGCCGCCCGCGATCTTGGATTTAAGCGGGACCATGAGGCGCTTTGAGGCGCGTAAATAGAACCCCAATTGGTAAGGGACATTCTTGTTGGTGACGCGAAAAACGTAGCGGCCGGCCTTCAGGACCAGAGGTTTTACTTGCGCCAAACGATCGCCACCGGTTTCCGCATTGATTAACACGCAATCGGTCGATTGTTTGGTTTTGAAGCCATGGTCGTAACCGCGTTCCGGCTCTAGGAACTGACAGCCGGTTTGGGTGAGTTCTATCACCTTGTCCGCGGCGACCACTGAATCCCCGATGTTGAGTATGGCGGCCGCGACTACCGCGGCAATAAGTCGCAGGTTGGTTGTTCGTTTCAAGCGCATGGTCCCCCGCCCTTGGCAGCTCGGATATAGGCTTCTCGCACGTCCAACGATCTATTATGCGCGACCGACCGGGTTGAGAAACCTACAATCGAATAGTTGGAGTATAGTTGGGTGGCCTCGCCAAGATCGCAATCACCAGTTGCGATTGTCGGAGTCCGAGGGTCTCAATTTGTCGTGAGAATTTGTTGAATCGAACTGTTCAGCTACCCGTTTTATCTATTAGGCATCGTCTACTTGGTGTTCGTGCCAACATGGTGTAAAAGCGCGCTGGCGTCGGGGCGGCGCCGGTTGGAACTGGCGAACCCAAAGCATGACGACCGTTATTCTGGTCATTCACATACTTCTGGCTCTCTCGTTGATCGGCACCATACTGTTGCAACGAAGCGAAGGCGGCGCGTTGGGCATTGGCGGCGGCGGTGGCGCTGGCGGCGGACTCATGACAGGCCGCTCGGCCGCAAACCTGCTGACGCGTACGACAGCTGTCCTCGCAACCTGCTTCATAATTACCAGCCTCACCCTTGCAATTTTGGCGAGCGGCGGGCGCGAACGATCGATACTCGAAGCGGCACCGCCACCGGCACAAACAGAACCGGCGAAGCCAAGTGCACCGACCGCGCCCACCAGCGAATAGCAAAAAACGCATCGGGCTGCGGCGAGCTGCCTTCCTTCTCCTACACCTGCCGATTCTAGCGCCATGACCCGGTTTGTTTTCATTACCGGCGGCGTGGTTTCTTCCCTTGGAAAGGGGTTGGCGTCGGCCGCACTTGGCGCGTTGCTCCAGACCCGCGGATTCGACGTACGTTTGCGGAAACTCGATCCCTACCTCAATGTCGATCCCGGTACGATGAGCCCGTACCAACACGGCGAGGTCTACGTTACCGATGATGGTGCCGAAACCGATCTTGATCTTGGCCACTATGAACGGTTCACCGGCGTGCCCTCCCGCCGTAGCGACAACGTTACCTCCGGGCGAATTTATCAGTCCGTCATCAATAAGGAACGGCGCGGGGACTATCTTGGTCGAACCGTTCAGGTCATTCCGCATGTGACCGATGAGATTAAGGAATTTATCCAAACCGACATCGACAGTGCGGATTTCGCGTTGATAGAAATTGGTGGCACGGTCGGTGATATCGAGAGCCTGCCGTTCCTCGAAGCGATCCGCCAAATGGCCAACGAACTAGGTCGTGACCGCGCGCTATTCCTGCACCTTACCCTGGTCCCGCACATCGCCACCGCCGGCGAACTTAAGACCAAACCAACCCAACACTCCGTAAAGGAGTTGCGAAGTATCGGTATCCAGCCCGACATCCTTCTGTGCCGCTGCGATCAACCTTTGCCCGAAAACGTGCGCGGCAAGATCGCGTTGTTTTGCAATGTTCGTGAACAGGATGTGATTGGTGCGCCCGATGTTGGGTCGATTTACGAGGTTCCGATCCGCTATCACGAAGAGGGATTGGACACCCAGGTCCTGAGCCACTTTGGGCTGGATACATCAGCGCCCGATCTTAGCCGCTGGGAGGAAATTTGTGATCGCTTGGGTGCGCCCGAGGGCAATGTACGCATCGCCGTCATCGGGAAGTATACCGAACTCAAGGACGCGTATATTTCACTTGGTGAGGCCTTGGTTCATGGCGGCATTGCAAATCATGTTGCGGTCGAGTTGACATGGCTCGATGCAGAAATTTTTGAGCAACCCGATACCAGCCACTATCTCGAAGAGGTCGACGGAATCCTGGTTCCCGGCGGATTTGGGGAGCGCGGTGCCGAGGGAAAAATTGCGGCGGTTACCTATGCGCGCGAGCACAAGATTCCCTATTTCGGCATTTGCTTTGGCATGCAGATGGCCGTACTTGATGCCGCACGTAACATCGCCGGCATCCACGGCGCCGGGTCGACCGAGTTCGGTCCAGCGAAGGTACCGGTCGTGGGGTTGCTTACCGAATGGATGCGCGGAAACGAAATTGTCGTACGTGAAGCCGAGGATGATTTGGGCGGTACGATGCGGCTCGGTTCCTACGAATGCCACCTTAAGGATGACAGCCGAGTAAGTGAAATCTATGGCGGTGCGGCTTGCATCGAAGAACGCCATCGCCATCGCTACGAAGTGAACATCAACATGCGTGAGCAACTGGAGGAGGCGGGACTCACATTCGCCGGTATGTCTCCTGATGGCATGCTACCGGAGATAATCGAGTTGCGGGACCATCCTTGGTTTGTCGGCGTTCAGTTCCATCCCGAACTGAAATCGAAGCCGTTCGATCCGCATCCGCTGTTTCGTTCATTCGTCCGCGCCGCCGTCGAGCAATCGCGGCTCGTCTAAACGCAAAGAACGCGTCATGGCTGCGATGGAACAAGTCATCGTCGGGGGTGATTCGGTTAGCGAAGTGTCGCTCGCCAACGATCAACCCCTGGGCCTAATAGCCGGCCCCTGCGTGATGGAAGGGCGCAACCACGCGCTCGAAACAGCGCAAGCACTTTGCCAGATGGCACAAAATCTAGGCATCGGCCTGATCTACAAAACCTCTTTTGATAAAGCGAACCGGACCAGCGGCGGCAGTCCCCGCGGTGTGGGACTCGAGGAAGCGCTGCCAATATTCGCCGAGATTCGCGAAACGCTCGGTTGCCCGGTGTTGACGGACGTACACAACGCAGAGCAATGCGCGCGCGTCGCCGAGGTGGTCGATGTCTTGCAGATCCCCGCTTTTTTATGCCGGCAGACCGACCTGCTGCACGCCGCTGCCATCACCGGACGCGTTGTTCACGTCAAGAAAGGGCAGTTTCTAGCGCCCTGGGATATGAAACACGTGATCGCCAAATTGACCGACACAGGCAATCGGCGGGTCTTGGTGTGCGAACGAGGTGTCAGTTTTGGCTACAACACGCTCGTCTCAGATTTGCGCGCGTTGCCGTTGCTTGCGGAGCTCGGCTTTCCCGTTGTCTTCGATGCCACGCATTCGGTTCAGCAGCCGGGCGGGCAGGGGCACGCGAGCGGCGGCGACCGCCGGTTCGTACCCGTTCTCGCGAAAGCTGCGGTCGCGGTCGGAGTCGCTGCGGTTTTCATGGAGACCCACCCCGACCCTGACAATGCGCCCTCCGATGGCCCCAACATGGTCCCCCTATGCGACATGCCACAACTGATCGCACAGCTCATGAAATTCGATCGCTTGGCGAAGTCGCAACAGGAAGAAGAATGACCGCCATCATTGATATCGTTGGTCGCGAAATTCTTGACAGTCGCGGCAATCCAACCGTCGAGGTTGACGTCGTACTCGAAGATGGTTCGACCGGACGCGCCGCGGTTCCCTCCGGCGCCTCGACTGGCCGCTATGAAGCCGTCGAGCTGCGCGATGGTGAAAGCCGATACGGTGGCAAGGGCGTGCGGCGTGCGATCGCTGCTGTAAATGGAGAGTTGTTCGAGGCGCTCATGGGCCTCGATGCCGAAAACCAGGCGCAGATCGATGAGATCATGGTCGCATTGGACGGCACCGCGAGCAAATCGCGGGTTGGTGCCAACGCGACGTTAGGCATAAGTCTGGCGACCGCAAAAGCGGCCGCATGCTCACGCGGTCTGCCTTTGTACCGTTATCTCGGTGGCCCGGACGCCCGCGTTTTGCCGCTGCCGATGATGAATATCGTCAACGGGGGTGCGCACGCCGACAACCCGATCGACATCCAAGAGTTCATGATTATCCCTGCGTCGGCCGATTCCATGGCCGAGGCCGTGCGCATGGGTGCGGAGGTGTTTCAAACGCTGCGTCGTGCTCTGAGCGACGCCGGGCATGCAACCAACGTTGGCGATGAAGGTGGGTTTGCGCCCGCATTCAGCACCGCGGACGAAGCGCTCGGGTTTATCATGAAAGCGATCAAAGGGGCCGGATACAAGCCAGGGCTCGATGTCTTGCTCGCGCTAGACCCAGCGTCGACCGAGTTCTTCCAGGACGGTAAATACATCCTGGCGGGCGAGGGCAAGACGTTCGACGCCGCCGATTTGGTCGCCTACTACGAGGATCTTGTCGATCGCTTTCCCATTTTGTCGATCGAGGATGGAATGGCGGAAGACGATTGGGAGGGTTGGGCAGCACTGACCGAAACGATCGGCGAGCGCGTTCAGCTGGTCGGTGATGATCTATTTGTGACCAATCCGGAGCGCCTGACAAAAGGGGTGGAGCGCGGAGTCGCCAACGCGATCCTTGTTAAGCCCAATCAAATTGGCACCCTCAGCGAAACATTGCAGACGGTGGAAATGGCGCATCGCGCCGGCTACCGCAGCATATTGTCACATCGTTCGGGAGAGACCGAGGACTCAACCATCGCCGACATCGCCGTCGCGACCAACTGTGGCCAGATAAAAACCGGCTCGTTATCGCGTTCAGATCGGCTCGCTAAGTACAACCAACTGATGCGAATCGAAGGCCAGCTAGGTGCCCAGGCTCGTTTCCCAGGCCGATCAGCCCTGGCGCGTGGTTAAGTGAGTCCGGATTGCAACACTTAGCGACAAACTTGGGTTTCGGTGGCTTTCGCGGTTGACCCTCTGGAATCCGCCGTGATTCGATGGGTTCATGGGGATTATGTACGAAACACGACGACGGGCGCGGGCCGCACTCGCGCCCTTCATCTGCTTCGTGCTGGTGGTTTATTTCGGTTACCACGCGATTCACGGCGATCGCGGTCTGCTGGTGTGGATCCACCTTAAGAACGAAATCAAACAAGCCGAAACGATCCACGCGTCGCTGGTGGAAAGCCGCCAACATCTTGAGCGCCGTGTCGCTTTTCTGAGACCCGAAAGTCTTGATCGCGATATGCTCATCGAGCGCGCACATCTGGTCCTCGGGTTGGTTCGTGACGATGAGGTCGTGGTCCTAAACTACTGATATCGTTCTAAGATTCGCGATGTTTTGAAGCGAACATCATCCGTTGAAGCCATCTCACTGCCGAAATTTTATGATCAAGATCAATTGATTAACGCAATAGTTGATCAGAGAAACAATTTCATGTCGGATGGTGCTGGCGTTAACATTTAGCCAGCCATACATTTAGAAGCTGCCATTCTAGGCAATACTTTTGCGCACCGTTCGGGAGCTGGCGATGGCGAGAGCAAAAACCACCAAACCGAAACGCGCACCGCGTAAGGCCACGCGTGCGAAAAAAGCAAATGGCCACGATCTTTCCGGAGTGGATGCCGCCGACCTTATCCATCTCTATCGAGAAATGCTTCTGATCCGCCGCTTTGAGGAAAAAGCCGGACAACTGTACGGGATGGGCGTCATTGGCGGGTTCTGCCATCTCTATATTGGGCAGGAAGCGGTGGTCGTTGGCATGCAGGCCTCGTTAGGCGATGGCGATGCGGTCATCACCAGTTATCGCGACCACGGCCACATGCTGGCCTGTGGTATGGAGCCGCGAGGCGTGATGGCCGAGCTAACCGGGCGTGCCACTGGCTACTCCAAGGGCAAGGGTGGCTCGATGCACATGTTTTCGTCGGAGAAGGATTTCTATGGCGGACATGGAATTGTCGGGGCCCATATTCCGCTCGGCACTGGCCTGGCTTTCGCCCATGCCTATCGTGAGGTCGACCGTGTGAGCCTGACGTATTTCGGTGATGGGGCGGCCAACCAGGGGCAGGTTTACGAAGCATTCAATATGGCGGCTCTGTGGAAGTTGCCGGTCGTCTACATAATTGAAAACAATCACTACGCGATGGGCACCTCGGTTGAGCGGTCGGCCGCACAGAGCGAATTTTTCAAACGAGGCGAACATTTCGGAGTGCCGGGATTTCAGGTCGATGGCATGGACGTTCTGGCGGTTCGCGAAGCCGGGGCCAAGGCCATCGCAACCTGCCGCGCAGGTAACGGACCTGTTCTTCTCGAGGTTCTCACTTACCGATATCGCGGCCACTCGATGTCCGATCCGGCGACCTATCGAACTCGCGATGAGGTCAACAAGGTGCGCGAAGAGCGTGATCCCATCGATCGCGTGCGCGGTTGGATGATCGATGGCGGCCTCGCGCAAGAGGACGAAATAAAGGCGATCGACAAAGAGATCCGAGAGATTGTCAATGACGCAGCCGACTTCGCTCAAACCAGCGCCGAGCCGGATCCGTCCGAACTCTACACTGATATCTACGCCGAAGCTTGACTGCGGGTCGTAGTACGATCGTAGGGGCCCAAGGGGAGGGGTCATGCCAGTTGAAATTCTAATGCCGGCGTTGTCGCCGACGATGACCGAAGGCAATTTGGCGCGTTGGCTTAAACAAGAGGGCGAATCCGTATCGCCCGGCGATATTCTCGCTGAGATCGAAACCGATAAGGCGACGATGGAAATCGAAGCGATCGATGAAGGGACGCTCGGTCGTATCGTTGTACCCGACGGGACCGAAGGGGTTTCGGTCAACACGGTGATCGCGCTATTGCTGACCGATGGTGAAGATTCCGCCGAGCTGGCGGCGAGCCCGGCTCCCGCGCTACCCGAACCTAACGACGTTCCCGCAATTGAGGTCGCCGATGCCGGGCCCGATTCATCGCGACCACAAGGGCAAGGTCTTGGGAATGTGCCCCCGCCGCCGGTGTCGATGATTGCACCAGATCCGGATGTTCCGGTTGGAACGGAGATGGTCGAGCTCACCGTGCGCGAAGCCCTGCGGGACGCAATGGCCGAAGAGATGCGTCGCGATCCGGACGTGTTTTTGATTGGCGAAGAAGTCGCCGAATACCAGGGCGCCTACAAGGTCAGCCAGGGATTGCTGGAGGAATTCGGCGCCCGGCGGGTGATCGACACTCCAATAACCGAGGCTGGGTTTACCGGCTTGGCGGTCGGCGCGGGATTCGCCGGCCTGAAGCCAATCGTCGAATTCATGACCTTTAACTTTGCCATGCAGGCGATCGATCAAATTCTTAACTCCGCGGCAAAAACCCGGTACATGTCCGGCGGCCAAATGGGATGCTCGATCGTGTTTCGCGGCCCCAACGGTGCCGCCGCCCAAGTTGGTGCGCAGCATTCGCAAAGTTATGCCGCTTGGTATGCCCAGGTTCCCGGTATCAAGGTTGTCACGCCCTACGATGCCGCCGATTCGAAAGCGCTTCTGAAGGCGGCGATTCGCGACCCCAACCCGGTTCTATTTCTGGAAAACGAGATTCTCTACGGCCGAAAATATCCGGTTCCCCAGCTTGAAGATCACGTTTTGCCGATCGGGCGCGCGCGCGTGGTTCGTCCAGGTCGCGATGTCACCATTGTTGCTTACTCGATTGCCGTTGGATGGGCGCTTGAAGTAGCGGACCGTTTGGCGGGCGAAAATATTGATGCTGAAGTGATCGACTTGAGATCGCTGCGGCCACTTGATATCGACACCGTATTGAGCTCGCTATCAAAAACCAATCGAGTCGTAACGGTCGAAGAGGGGTGGCCGATCTGTAGCATTGGCTCCGAAATCTCTGCGCAGATCATGGAACTCGGGTTTGACGATCTCGACGCACCGGTAACTCGGGTGGCCGGCAAAGATGTTCCAATGCCCTACGCGGCAAACCTCGAGACCCTGGCGCTACCCAGCATCGACGAAATCACCGACGCCGTCCGCTCCGTCTGCTACCGCAACTAGTGGATGGAATCCAACATATGGTACCCATACGACCGGGATACGCGACCCACAGGGCGGCTTGCCGAGCTCACCGGCCGCGTTACGCAAAGCTTCCGATGGACGGTATCGCCACGCTTCGCGCGCCTAACCGGCGAACTCGGCAAGCCGTCGTATGGGTACCATATGTTGGATTTCATCCACTAGCCGGTACGACGTAGAAGTCTTAACCGAGGAAGCGTGAGACATGCCCATTCCGATAACAATGCCCGCATTGTCGCCGACGATGACGGAGGGCAACCTCGCCAAGTGGTTGAAAGCGGAGGGCGATTCAGTCACCGCCGGCGATATCATTGCTGAAATCGAGACCGACAAGGCGACGATGGAAGTTGAGGCTGTCGATGAAGGCGTTCTCGCCAAAATACTGATCAACGAGGGTACTGAAGGGGTTGCTGTAAACTCAGTGATTGCCTTGCTGCTTGAAGAGGGCGAGGAGGACTCGGCTCTCGATGGTTATCAAACCGCGGCGCCGCCGACGCCTGCCGCTCCCGCTGCTGCGGCGGCACCGGCGCTACCGCCTGAGCCGGTCGCAGTGCCCCCTGCGACCGCCGTTACGGTGGCTGAAGGTGCCGACGGGGCGCGTGTCAAAGCCAGTCCGTTGGCCCGTCGTATGGCGCAGCAAGCAGGCCTCGCTCTTGCCAACGTCAACGGAAGTGGCCCGCAGGGCCGCGTCGTCAAAGCCGATATTGAAGCCGCGCTGGGCAAGGCACCGGCGGCGGCATCGACCCCAGCAGCGCCCACCAGTGGTGGTGCGGTGGCGCCGACTGAAATACCCCATACCAACATGCGCAAAGTTATTGCGCGTCGCTTAACCGAAGCCAAGCAGCAGATCCCGCACTTCTATTTGTCGCTCGATTGCGAGGTCGACAAGCTTCTCGCCATGCGGAAAGAGCTCAATGAAAAGGCCGCCAACGAGGACCTCGGCTACAAGATTTCGGTGAACGATTTTGTCATTCGGGCAGCCGCCCTGGCACTCCGTAAAGTGCCTGACGCAAACGTGTCATGGACCGACGAGGTTTTGCTCAAGCACAACGTGGTCGACGTTTCGATCGCGGTGTCGATCGAAGGTGGCTTGATTACCCCTATCATCCGCAATACCGATCAAAAGGGCTTGGCGACCATTTCTAAGGAGATGAAAGAACTCGCCGGGCGTGCGCGCGAAGGCAAGCTGTTGCCAGAGGAGTATCAGGGCGGAACCTTTTCAATCTCCAACCTTGGGATGTTTGGAATTCGCGAGTTCGCGGCCGTAATCAATCCGCCGCAAGGGGCTATTCTTGCGGTCGGCCGATCGGAAGAGCGGCCGGTCGTTAGGGATGGGGCGCTTGCTGTAGCCACCATCATGACCGTAACGCTTAGCGTCGATCACCGTGCTGTTGACGGTGCGCTGGGTGCCCAATATCTGGCCGCGTTCCGCGGGTTGATTGAAGACCCGCTGACGATGTTGCTTTAGGCGTCCGGTTCCCCGCAACACACAACGAAAGACGGAGCCCATGGCTGATAACAATTTCGACCTCGTCGTTGTTGGGGCCGGGCCCGGTGGTTATGTCGCGGCAATCCGCGCAAGTCAGCTGGGGATGAAGACCGCGGTCGTCGAACGCGAGCATCTCGGTGGTATCTGCCTCAATTGGGGTTGCATTCCAACCAAAGCGCTTCTCCGATCTTCCGAGATTTATCATTTGCTGCATCACCTCGATGAATTCGGTTTCAGTGCTGACAATATTAAATTTGACGCCAAGAAGATCGTGAAACGAAGCCGCAATATCGCCGATCAATTGTCCAAGGGTGTCGCGCACCTGCTCAAGAAAAATAAAGTCACCGTCATTGATGGCGCCGCCAGGCTGGCGGGTAAGGGCAAACTCACCGTGGAGAACGGCAGCACAAAGGTTGCCGACATTGGCGCCAAACACATCATTCTCGCGACCGGCGCACGAGCCCGCGACCTCCCAACAATTAAGGCCGATGGCAAGCTGATCTGGTCTTACAAAGAGGCGATGGTGCCCGACGCGGTACCAAAATCGCTACTCGTAATCGGCTCGGGAGCGATTGGAATGGAGTTTGCCAGTTTTTTTGGACAACTCGGATCCGAGGTTATCGTCGTCGAAATTCTCGACCGCATTCTTCCGGTCGAAGACGACGAGATCTCCGCGGCGGCCCTCAAATCATTCCAAAAGCAGGGAATGAAAATCCATACCGGCGCGTCGGTCGATGCTGTAAAAACGGGCAAAAACAACGCGACAGCATCGATCAAGCATAAGGATGGTAAAACCGAATCGCTAACCGTCGATCGCATCATTCTCGCCGTTGGAATTACCGGGAACGTCGAGAACATTGGCCTCGAAGAGGCCGGCATCAAGGTTGATCGGGGTCATGTCGTCGTTAACGAGTGGCTTGAGACAGGTGCTCCCGGCGTGTACGCGATCGGTGATCTGGTCGGCCCGCCATGGCTTGCTCACAAGGCTAGCCATGAAGGTGTGATTTGTGTCGAAAAGATCGCTGGGCTCAACGATGTGCACCCGCTAGACACCACCAACATTCCCGGTTGCACCTATTGCTACCCTCAGATTGCGAGCGTTGGGTTTACCGAAGCGGCGGCCAAAGAAGCCGGTCATGAGGTACGGGTCGGTCGTTTTCCGTATATCGGCAACGGCAAGGCGATCGCGCTCGGTGAGACCGACGGCATGATCAAGACCGTTTTTGACGCCAAGACCGGCGAACTTCTCGGCGCCCATATGATCGGCACGGAGGTTACCGAACTGATCCAGGGTTACGGGATCGCAAAGACCCTTGAGACGACCGAAAGCGAGCTCATGCACACGATCTTTGCACACCCGACGCTATCCGAAATGATGCACGAGTCGGTCCTTGACGCTTATGATCGCGTTATCCATTTCTAGTGGATGGAATCTAACATATGGTGCCCATACGATCGCGTATCCCGGTAGCTCGGCAGGAGGAAGCCCGCAGGCGATGCCTTTGCATCATCGAGGGGTTTCGACGCACCGAGGGGCCGGGATACGCGACCCACAGGGCAGCTTGCCGAGCCCGCCGGCCGCGTTACGCGACGCTTCCGATGCCCAACGGTCCCTTGGGGCATCGCCACGCTTCGCGCGCCTAACCGGCGAACTCGGCAAGCCGTCGTATGGGTACCATATGTTAGATTTCATCCACTAGATACACGCGCATCTTCATAGATGCGCGTTGAACCCAACCACTGGTGAGAGGCCGCGTGGTGATAGATCGAGCGCTCCGACACCCGGAAAAGGCGAACCGGCCGGAATCACCGATTCTGCGCAAACCCGATTGGATCCGGGTCAAAGCGCCGACGTCACCGAAATACCACGAAACGCGCAAGCTGATTCGCGACCATCGACTCAACACTGTGTGCGAAGAAGCGGCTTGTCCCAACATTGGTGAGTGCTGGGCGCAGCGTCACGCCACGGTGATGATCCTCGGTAGCGTTTGCACGCGAGCCTGTGCTTTTTGCAACGTGGCAACGGGCCTTCCCGACTCGCTCGACGCCGGCGAACCCGAACGCGTTGGCGCGGCGGCGGCTGGTCTCGGGCTCAAACATATTGTCGTTACATCGGTTGATCGCGATGATCTTGATGACGGCGGCGCCGATCATTTCGCCCGCACCATTGGTGCGATCCACGAGAGCTCGCCGGGGACCACGGTCGAGGTCTTGACGCCGGATTTCCTGCGTAAAAAAGGCGCAATTGAAACCGTCGTCGCGGCGCGGCCGGATGTATTCAACCATAATCTTGAAACCGTGCCCCGGCTCTATCCGGAAATCCGACCGGGTGCACGCTATTTTGCTTCGTTGCGTTTGCTCGACCGCGTCAAGGAACTCGACCCGTCGATGTTTACCAAATCGGGGATAATGGTCGGGCTGGGCGAAGAGCGAAGTGAGGTCCAACAAGTCATGGACGATCTACGCGCCGCCGATGTTGATTTCCTAACCATCGGGCAATACTTACAGCCAACGCCGAAACATGCCCCGATCGATCGTTTCGTCACCCCGAACGAGTTTGATGCCTACGAGCAAAGCGCGCGCGGCAAAGGTTTTCTGATGGTGTCGTCGTCGCCTCTCACGCGATCCTCGTATCACGCTGGCGACGACTTCGAAAAAATGCGTGAAGCGCGAGTGGCGCAAACGGCAGCACAATAACCGTGGGCTGATGCCCTCGCATACGGAGCAACGCTACCTCGCCCACGCACCCGAAAAGCTCTTCGGCTTGGTGGCTGATATCGAGTCGTATCCCGAATTCTTACCCTGGTGTGTCGCAGCGCGGATACGCGAACGTGAAGCGCAGGTCATCACGGCGGATCTGGTGATCGGATTTCGGATGTTCCGTGAACGTTTTACCTCACGCGTTACGCTGAATGAAACCGAGAATATCGATGTTGAATACACCCACGGACCGCTGCGTTATCTCAATAATCATTGGAAGTTTGTGCCTGAAGGCGATGGCTGCATTGTCCATTTCTTCGTCGATTTTGAGTTCCGTTCTAGGATTCTTCAGAGGCTGATTGGCGTCGTTTTCAACGAAGCATTAACGCGCATGGTGAATGCGTTCGAGGAACGTGCCGATGCACTTTATGGTCAACGATCACACAGCGCGGACGGCCCCGCACCTAGCAACGCTGAAGTTGATCACGCGTGATGACACGAGAATTCAGTGGTTCGACAAACGCTGACGCGCCCCAACGAAACGCCATGGCCGGTAGTCTTTCCTACTTACTTGTTATTTTGATCGCACTTGTTTCGCCAATAACCTTCGATGTAGCGACCCGGGCGGAAACGCAAAAGACATCGGCCGTTACCGCCAACGTCATGGCCAGTATTGTTGTCGAAGTACGAAGCGTCGCACCTGGCGACACGGTAGCGCTGCTCCTACAGCAGAAAATACGAAAAAATTGCCACACCTATTGGCGTAACCCAGGCGATAGTGGTCAGGAAACCGCCGTTGATTGGTCATTGCCGCGCGGGGTTCGTGCGGGTGCCATTCAATGGGCGGTGCCCGAGAGAATTCGTGTCGGGACAATTGCGAACTATGGCTACACCGAAGAGGTTGGCCTTATCGTTGAGATATCGGTTCCAACCAACTGGCCTGTGGGCATGGCGCTGCCGGTCAAGGCAGACGCGGCCTGGCTCGAGTGCGAATCCGTGTGTATCCCGTCATACGCCACGTTCGTTCTGTCGATACCGACCGCGCCCGCCACCGTTTTGGCAGCCGACGTCGCACCGATGTTCGCGGCCGCACGAGAAGCGCTGCCGACGCCAACAAATTGGCACGCTGCGGCGCATAGTACGAAAGATGTGGTGACCATTCGCATCGAGGGTCTTGGAATGAGGACCGAAGGGATAGAATCGGCGTACTTCTTCCCGGCCGAATGGGGTGCGATCGACCATGCAGCGGAGCAGCTGTTCGTTGCCGATGAGCGGGGGTTGACGTTGACGGTTGCGGCGGGTGATATCTACCCGTCCCCTCGCGGCTTAGCGGTGTCCTGGTCCTAACAGAGACCGACCAAAACCATGCTCTGAGACAAACGGGATACGCAGTTAGTTCAACTGAATAAGCAAGGGAAGCGCGAGCGATGCTTGGATTAACCTCAACAATCAACCGATCGTGCCTGGCTGCTCGGTCGTCGGCACTCACTGCAGCAATCCTGCTTTTAGGATCTTTCTTGCATTCAGCGCAGGCGGAAGCACCACCGAAGATCGGCCAACCGGCGCCCCAATTTACTGGGACAAACACCACGGGCGCTAAGATTTCGCTATCAGACTATCGCGGTAAGACCGTTGTGCTGGAGTGGACCAACCATCAATGCCCCTACGTGCGCAAGCACTACAGCACCGACAACATGCAGGCCGCCCAAAAGCTCGCGACAGATTCTGGCGTTGTATGGATCTCCATCGTTTCGTCGGCGCCTGGCCGCGAGGGGTACGTCGAACCCGGCGAAGCCGCGCGATTAACACGGGCGCGCGCCGCCGCGCCGACCGAGGTGGTGCTCGACCCGAGCGGTGAGATCGGACACCTCTACAACGCGCGTGTAACGCCCCATATGTTCGTTATCGATGGATCCGGCAAGGTCGTTTATATGGGTGGAATCGACGACCGGCCCAGCGCGCGGCCAGCCGATATCGACGGGGCTACCAATTACGTCCTTGCAGCCCTCGCTGACGTTAAAGCCGGTCGCGCAGTTGCAAAAGCAATCACGCGACCCTACGGCTGTAGCGTCAAATACGGCTCTTGACGAGGTGCGCGACGTTTAGAAGCGGAGGAGCCTATGCAGCTTTTCGCTTACGCCACCCAGATCCAAACCACCATGCGCTACGCCCACCTCGCCGACGATCCCGTCCGCGAGGTCGCTAACGAAGTCGGGGCATTGTTTGGTGCCGCAAATGGCGTAAAAGCCGGGGTTGCCGCTTATGGCCAGTGTCGAACGAACCCCGGGCCCCTACCTAGGGCTAACCGTGCCCGGTCAGCCCCCCTTACGTAAGTCGGTACGTCCCGTACGTACGGGACGTACCGCGGCAAAACTGAAGGTCTGGCACGTACGGTACTTACTGTCAGGCATGGCGCACGTATAGGTGGCAGCCAAAGGGGGTAGTTGGAGGTTTCGACTAACCCCATCGGTGTACCCCTTAAGATCCAATGATGGTTAGCGGCCCATCGACTACAATTCTAAGAGTCCGACTCGAAACTCTATGTTTGATAACAGTACCTTGCGAGCCGCCTTGTGAGGAGTCGGATGTTGGCGACAAGAATCCATGCCTGTGCGGAGGCGATTGATTTCTCCCAATCCTTGGCCAGTCGACGGCATCGGTTGAGCCAGGCGAAAGTCCTCTCGACGACCCATCGTCTGGGCAGGAGCTCGAAGCCCTGGGCGGTGTCTGAGCGCTTGATGATCTCGAGCTTCCAGCGGCCGATGACCTCAAGGGCGCCCTCGAGTTTCGGTCCCGCGTAGGCGGCGTCGGCGAAGAGGTGACGCAGCCGGGGGAAGCGATGACGGATCGATTTGAGGACCTCGGGCGCGCCGTCGCGGTCCTGGATATCGGCTGCGTGCACGATCAGGCCGACCAGCAGGCCGAGTGTATCGGTGACGATGTGACGCTTGCGGCCCTTGATCTTCTTGCCCGCGTCATAGCCCCGAACACCACCGCTTTCCGTGGTTTTCACGCTCTGGCTGTCGATCACCCCGGCGCTCGGGCCGGCCTCGCGTCCTTCCAGCTCCCGGGCCGCCATGACCAGGTGATGGTTGATGCTCTCCAGCAGGCCGTTGGAGCGCCAGTCGTAGAAATAGCGCTGGACCGTGGAAGGCGGAGGGAAGTCGTTCGGCAACATCGCCCACTGGCAGCCCGTCGAGGCCATGTACATGACCGCATCCATGACATGGCGCAGGTCCGTCGTCCTCGGCCGGCCGATCTTCTTGCGCGGCGGCATGAGCGGCGCGATCAACGCCCACTCTCGATCCGTCAGGTCGCTTGCGTAGCGCCCGCCACGGCGCTCATAATTCGGGCGAGTGATTTCGGTCCACATGTTGTGCCTCCTCGTTTGCTTTGACACAACCGAGTAAGCCACAACCGACTGAAATCACTCAACTAGTTTCGGGTTGGCCTCTAAGAGTCCGACTCGAAACTCTATGTTTGATAACAGTACCTTGCGAGCCGCCTTGTGAGGAGTCGGATGTTGGCGACAAGAATCCATGCCTGTGCGGAGGCGATTGATTTCTCCCAATCCTTGGCCAGTCGACGGCATCGGTTGAGCCAGGCGAAGGTCCTCTCGACGACCCATCGTCTGGGCAGGAGCTCGAAGCCCTGGGCGGTGTCTGAGCGCTTGATGATCTCGAGCTTCCAGCGGCCGATGTCCTCAAGGGCGCCCTCGAGTTTCGGTCCCGCGTAGGCGGCGTCGGCGAAGAGGTGACGCAGCCGGGGGAAGCGATGACGGATCGATTTGAGGACCTCGGGCGCGCCGTCGCGGTCCTGGATATCGGCTGCGTGCACGATCAGGCCGACCAGCAGGCCGAGTGTATCGGTGACGATGTGACGCTTGCGGCCCTTGATCTTCTTGCCCGCGTCATAGCCCCGAACACCACCGCTTTCCGTGGTTTTCACGCTCTGGCTGTCGATCACCCCGGCGCTCGGGCCGGCCTCGCGTCCTTCCAGCTCCCGGGCCGCCATGACCAGGTGATGGTTGATGCTCTCCAGCAGGCCGTTGGAGCGCCAGTCGTAGAAATAGCGCTGGACCGTGGAAGGCGGAGGGAAGTCGTTCGGCAACATCGCCCACTGGCAGCCCGTCGAGGCCATGTACATGACCGCATCCATGACATGGCGCAGGTCCGTCGTCCTCGGCCGGCCGATCTTCTTGCGCGGCGGCATGAGCGGCGCGATCAACGCCCACTCTCGATCCGTCAGGTCGCTTGCGTAGCGCCCGCCACGGCGCTCATAATTCGGGCGAGTGATTTCGGTCCACATGTTGTGCCTCCTCGTTTGCTTTGACACATCCGAGTAAGCCACAACCGACTGAAATCACTCAACTAGTTTCGGGTTGGCCTCTAAGACCGAAAACGAGGCTGAATCCAAATTGGCCGGGGTTTATGTTGTGAAATTTACTACGCCGTTCGCTGTCGCCGGGGCTTTGCTCGCTGGAGTCTCATTATTCAACACGAGTAGCGCAGCGCCGCTGCCCCTTTTCACCGATGACTACGACGGTACGTATATCGGGAGCAGCGTTAACAGCGGCGGCAATGATCACGTGCTGTGGCTGCCTGGGCTTGTCGACACGAACGATGGGGGCGATCATCTTATCGATCCCCATTTTCAGTTTGTCGCAAATAGCGGTGTGTTCTGGACCGTCGGCGATCAGCCCGGCGGACCGGACGCCAGGCTGACAGGTACTGTCGTCAACAACGGTCGATCGGCGAACACGGCGACGATACAGCTCGACTTCACATGGGAGTCCAAAGGCCCCGCGGCGATCAATCCTACGCCGAAGTGTGAGTTCGGCGTGAACGTCTGCGGTAACGGTAGTAACATCCCGGTGGCCCCTGACTACTTGCTTCGATCCAATGAGTTTGAGTACTTCAAATTGACTTCCGGAAGTTTGACCGGAACGGGTGGGCAGCTCGCCAACTTTGGCCTCGTCTTCTCACAGCTGCCTTCCAATGGTTCCAAGCCGATGCAGCTTGGATTTGGCGCTAACAACAAGCCGGGCGGTACGAACCTCGTTAACCTCGCGATCGCCGATTTTGGCCTGTCGGTTTGGTTCTCCGTTGTGGTCAACCAGGCCAACAACGATCTCCAGCAACAGAGCTTTCTGGATTTCAATGAGGGCACCACGCTCAGCCAGCGCGGAGACATCAACCTGATCCTCACGCCGGTTCCAATTCCTGCCGCTCTCCCGTTGCTGCTCACCGGGCTAGCCGGATTGGGTCTCTTAGAGTCCGACTCGAAACTCTATGTTTGATAACAGTACCTTGCGAGCCGCCTTGTGAGGAGTCGGATGTTGGCGACAAGAATCCATGCCTGTGCGGAGGCGATTGATTTCTCCCAATCCTTGGCCAGTCGACGGCATCGGTTGAGCCAGGCGAAGGTCCTCTCGACGACCCATCGTCTGGGCAGGAGCTCGAAGCCCTGGGCGGTGTCTGAGCGCTTGATGATCTCGAGCTTCCAGCGGCCGATGTCCTCAAGGGCGCCCTCGAGTTTCGGTCCCGCGTAGGCGGCGTCGGCGAAGAGGTGACGCAGCCGGGGGAAGCGATGACGGATCGATTTGAGGACCTCGGGCGCGCCGTCGCGGTCCTGGATATCGGCTGCGTGCACGATCAGGCCGACCAGCAGGCCGAGTGTATCGGTGACGATGTGACGCTTGCGGCCCTTGATCTTCTTGCCCGCGTCATAGCCCCGAACACCACCGCTTTCCGTGGTTTTCACGCTCTGGCTGTCGATCACCCCGGCGCTCGGGCCGGCCTCGCGTCCTTCCAGCTCCCGGGCCGCCATGACCAGGTGATGGTTGATGCTCTCCAGCAGGCCGTTGGAGCGCCAGTCGTAGAAATAGCGCTGGACCGTGGAAGGCGGAGGGAAGTCGTTCGGCAACATCGCCCACTGGCAGCCCGTCGAGGCCATGTACATGACCGCATCCATGACATGGCGCAGGTCCGTCGTCCTCGGCCGGCCGATCTTCTTGCGCGGCGGCATGAGCGGCGCGATCAACGCCCACTCTCGATCCGTCAGGTCGCTTGCGTAGCGCCCGCCACGGCGCTCATAATTCGGGCGAGTGATTTCGGTCCACATGTTGTGCCTCCTCGTTTGCTTTGACACAACCGAGTAAGCCACAACCGACTGAAATCACTCAACTAGTTTCGGGTTGGCCTCTTAGGCTGGCGGAGACGTAAAGCAGTATGACAGCGCCCGCTTTGGCAGAGCGCTCAAAGGCGGCCTTCGGGCCGCTTTTTTTGTTTCGAGGCGCTCCATAAGCGTTAAACGCGTCGGCTGAGCGATTACACTAATACTCAACTTCTGGTCAAAAGCATGATTCAGTCGTCGAGGAAAGGCCCCGATTCACGCCAAATGCGCATTGAACGAAGCCGCTCCACGGCAGTTTTTGCTTCAGACATTGAGCCTTCCTCCTAATGTGCAGCGCTTGTTTCCGGGTGTTGGAGTGCCGGATTTGTGTCGGATCCCGGGTGCCGGTTCCGCAATCTAAGAGCCTACCTGTTTTCTGGTTTCCCACGGTTAGCATCGACCCCACTGATGGCCAGCCCCGGATTGTCCGGTGGAGCGCCGTTCAGGCCAGGGAGATCGATGATGAAAACCACCGACACGACATACGTATCGCCTCTTCGAGGGCGGATGATGGAACAGATGGGCATAGCCGGTCTGGCCGATAGCACACAGGCCATGTATCTGCGCGAGATCGAGACCCTCAACAAACATTACAACAAGCCGCCGGACCGGCTTGACGCCGAGGAGGTCCGCAGCTGGCTGCTGGCGAGGATCGAGCGCGGTCTCGACCCGAACACGACCAATGTAAGCCTCGGTGCGCTCAGGTTCCTGTATCGCGACACACTGCGCCGTCCCGAGATGGTCGACGGGCTCCGTTACCGCAAGAGGCCCCGCAAACTGCCCCGGTCAATGGCGGAGAAGGAGGTCGAGCGCTTGATCCTCGCCATCTCCGACCTCCGTTATCGGGCCGCGACGGTTCTTGCCTATGGCGCCGGTCTCCGCATCTCGGAAACTGTTGAGGTGCAACTCATCGACATCAAGTCGGACAAACGGCTTCTGCACATCCGTTCCGGCAAGGGCGGCGCCGAGCGCATGGCGCCGCTTCCCGACGGGCTCGTCGAATACCTGCGGCGTTACTGCAAGAACCTCTTTCCACGACCGGTCACGTGGCTGTTCTACGGTGAGTCGCCGGAGGTGCCTCTCAAGATCGATACCCTGCGTGTTGCCTTTAAGAAGGCCTGCCGCAAGGCCGGCGTCGACGGCTGCCATACCTTCCATAGCTTGAGGCATTCGGCCGCCACCCACTGGCATGAGCGTGGCGGCAACATCGATGTCATCCAGGATGTCCTGGGTCACCGGAATGCCGACACGACGCGCGGCTACGCCCGCGCCACCGGCAAGATGTTCGAGACCCTCGACCATCCGCTCTCGGGCTTCGACCTGATCGACGCCTGAGGCGCCGTGAAGCGCAAAGACGCCGGCGTGGCTGATATTTTCCGCCGCGCCGGCGCAGATTACCGGCGGCGCCTGGCCGGCCAGCTTGACGCCGGACGCCTCAAGGTCATGGCCGCGATCGAGTCCTGCCGGACGTCCGTACTCGGTGGCCACATGTATCAATGCGACGGCTGCAGGCGCGAGCATCCGCTCTACAACTCGTGCCGCAACCGCCACTGCCCGTCCTGCCAGGCGCTTGCCGCAAGGCAATGGCTGGAGGCGCGCGCCGCCGATATCCTGCCGGTGCCGTACTTCCACGTTGTATTTTCGTTGCCCAAAGAAGTCAGCGGGATCGCCTTTTGCAACCGCAAGGTCGTGTTCAACATCCTGTTTCGCACCGCCGCCGAGACCCTGCGCACCATCGCCGAGGACGACCGTCACGGTGGACTGCGTATCGGCGGCACCGCGGTCCTCCACACTTGGGACCAGAAGCTCGGCTTCCATCCGCATCTGCATATCGTCGTGCCTAACGCCGGCTTCGATGTCGCAACCGGCCAATGGAAGACCGGAAGCGGCACCTTCCTGGCCCCGGTCAAGGTCCTCGCCAGCCTGTTCCGGCGCCGCTTCCTTGAGGAGCTCACCCGCGCCCATGCACGCGGGAAAATCGAATTTCATGGCGGCATCGCCCATCTCGCCAATCCCGGAGAGTTCCACGCCACCCTCGTGGCCGCCCGCGGCAAGAACTGGATCGTCTACGCCAAACGACCCTTTCGCGATGCCGAACAGGTCTTCCGCTATCTCTCCCGATACACGCACAGAATTGCCATCGGCGACAGCCGCATCATCGCCTGCGATGGACAGAACGTCTCCTTCCGTTGCCGCAAGCCGACCAGTCCGGGGCAAAGGAAACCCCGCTACGGCACGGCCACCATCACCGCCGACGAGTTCATCCGCCGGTTCCTGTTGCATGTCCTGCCAAACGGACTGCATCGCATCCGCCACTTCGGAATCCTTGCCAATGGAAGCCGTGCCAAGACCCTCGAAGTCGCGCGCGAGGCGCTGGGTGTAAACGGCCTCCAGGCGCATACAGCCGTAACCCATGACGGCGAGGAGGACGACCACCGCAATAGCGGCCTGGAGACCGGGATCGCGCCCGTTCCCTGCCCGCACTGTGGCGGCGAATTGCGGAAAATCCGGGAAATCTCCCGCCGGTACGATCCGTTCTCTTCACGAGACCCTCCCCCCGCTCAACCGGCGCAGGACGCGAAACCATGAAACATCGGATCCCATCCGGATCGGCAAACGTCGTCATCGCGTCGGCGAACCGGTCGGCGTGCGCTCAATTACGAACACAAGGCAATCGCCAACGAAAAGTGTCTCTACCGTCGGCAATCAGCTGTCGAAAAAATATAAATGCTGGTCGGAAGCCTCGTCTCACGCGTCCCAACGATAGTGACCACCCGCCCCGGCGCAGGCATCAACGCACTTTCCACATAGGCTGACACCTACACTCGCGGCCCACGGCCTCGTTCAAACAGCTTAGGCAGATTCTGCCGAATCTGCCTAAGCCTTAAGATTGTTGAGCAATGCAAGCCGCCGCCGATGCGCATGAACTCGGCGTAGGGAACTTCGGTCACATCGACCCCGGTCTTGCGCACCGCGGCAATCGCCTTGGGGGCCTCCGCGATCATGATAACGTGACCCGGTTCCAGCAACGTCACGTTGGCCGGTCCATACAGCGCTTGTTCATCGGTCTCGACCTCGACGATCTCGTAGCCGTGCTCCTTAAGCCATCGCCAGTTGTCAAAATCCATTCCAGGCAGGTAGGCAATGACTTTCTTATGATCGAGGGGCCCAATGATCATGTCGGGGTGATGACTCACGCCTGACTGCGGGTGAAAGTAGATGTTGCCCGAACTTTCGAGAATAAGCGTCGTCATTTCGTCGGCCAGGCAACTGCGTTCGACAACCGGGATCAACTGGGACAATCCCTCTTCGTTGTAGGCGATGCCGTGCGACGTGACGAATACGTCCTCGGCAAGCCACAGACATGGGCCGGCTTCGGCGACCCCGGTACCCGTAATGGTTGCCACCGGCGGAACACCAAGCTGGGTCCATGCCCAATAGGCCAGGTATTCCGAGCGCCCGAATCCAAGCGGACTAACGGCAATTTTTTCAATTATCGAGCCACCACGGACGACCAAGGTTTCATTGGCGGCCCAGGTGCCACGTTGAGGCCCAAAGGGACCGACGGGCGGATCAGGGTAGGTCACCCGGTGAACAATGACACCGGCTTCCTCCATGGCGGCTTCATATTGAAGACTTTGGTCGTGCATCTTGTCGATATCGAGATCGCCGTGAGACAACCCCATTTGCGGGAAATACGCAGGATCTTGGTCATAGGCGACGAATCGCTCGTGGGAGGTGATGTCGATAAGGGCGACCTCGCGCAACTTGCCAATGCCGTTCGCCCCAAACTCACGTCCGTAAATCTTTGGATAGATTTCTTTGGCGTCGATGTTGTGCCAAGTCTCGATCGACGGCGCCTGGCCCGGCACGTAGCCGGGCATCTCGGTCAACTTGAACGCCTTGGTTTTGATTTGCTCCTGCATCTCTTTGATACGTGCAGCCCAAGGCGCCGGTAAGACCGGTTTGGTGGGGATGTTTGAAGCCATAATTTAAGAGTCCTCGATAACTTACGGCGATATTTGGCTGGGGTTTTACGTTGTTGGGCGAAGCAACGTTTCCGCCCGCACGGCGCATCTAGTGGATGAAATCCACCATATGGTACCCATACGACGGCTTGCCGAGTTCGCCGGTTAGGCGCGCGAAGCGTGGCGATGCCCCATGGGACCGTTGGGCATCGGAAGCTTCGCGTAACGCGGCCGGTGAGCTCGGCAAGCCGCCCTGTGGGTCGCGTATCCCGGTCCCCGGTGCGTCGAAAACCCCTCGACGATGCCCAACGTTCCCTTGGGGCATCGCCTGCGGGCTTCCTCCTGCCGAGCTACCGGGATACGCGATCGTATGGGTACCATATGTTGGATTCCATCCACTAGGTAACCGCGTCGATCTGTTTGAGCAGCACTTCGAGCGCGTCGTCGACCGTCGCGAGTCTCACGCCATTTCGCCCGACATCTCCGTATTCTCTTTTGACGTGAGAGACCTTCCCGCCACGCCGGGCGCCGGCAAGGTGGACCAGGCCGACCGGCTTGGCCGCGGTTCCGCCACCAGGTCCAGCGATGCCCGTGCACGAAACAGCCACGTCCGCATCAGACCGGCTCAGTGCACCTTCGACCATGGCGCGCGCCACCTCTTCGCTCACTGCGCCGGCTCGATAAAAAAGATCCTCCGGCACGCCGAGTTGCTGCTGCTTGGCTTCGTTGGTGTAGGGAATGAAGCCGCGATCAACGACATCTGAAGAACCGGCGATCTCGGTTAGACACGCGGTGAGCAACCCACCAGTACAGGATTCCGCAGTCGCAATGCGAACAGCCTTGCTCCTGCTGCGATTCAACACCTTGGTCGCTTTTGCTATTAGTTCCGGGGGAAACATCACACTCCTCGCTCGATCCACAGAGCGATCAGCAGTACGACTGCTGCAAATATACCTGCCAAGACGTCATCGAGAATGACTCCAAGTGCGCCCGGTACACGGCGATCGATCCAGCGAATTGGCCATGGCTTGAAAATATCGAAAAAGCGAAACAGTAGAAACGCAAACACATAGTAAACCGCTGTGGGCGGAACGGCGACAATTGTAATCCACTGTCCCACCACTTCATCAATAACGACGGGGCCTGGATCTGTATCGTCTCCGCGGCTGAGATAGATCGACGTCGCCCACCAGCCTAGTGCAAATGCAACCAAAATTGCGACGACAAGCCCCATTGCGCCGGCGTAATGGGTGATCGCGTAAGCAATCGGAATTGCAACGAGCGATCCCCAAGTTCCCGGAGCGCGCGGCAATAACCCAGATCCACCGGCCGTCGCGATCAATGCCGCGGGATGCCAAAAAGAAAGGTCAGGCGGGAGTTTGCTCATAGCTTCGTTGGGATCCAATCAAGTTAAATTGGCAATCGCACGACGGCGGTCACCTGCGCGGCGATTCCCTCGCCCCGTCCGGTAAAGCCCAACCGCTCCGTCGTTGTTGCTTTTATGCTGACGCGGTTTGGGGTTAGCGATAATAACTGAGCGAGTTGATCGCGCATGATTTTTCGGTGGGGAGCAATCTTCGGACGTTCGCATATCAAAGTAAGGTCGATGTTACCGATGGCGCCGCCCATCTTTTGGATTAGATCGACCGCGTGAGCGAGGAAAATTTGCGAATCGGCGTTCTGCCAACGGATGTCCGTTGGTGGAAAATGCGAACCGATGTCCCCTTCACTGATCGCGCCAAGCAACGCATCCGTAACCGCGTGAAGGGCGACGTCGGCATCTGAATGCCCAGCCAGCGCGGCATCGGCAGCGATGTTCACGCCGCACAATCGGACATGATCACCAGCGACAAATCGATGCGTGTCGAAGCCATTCCCGACGCGAATATCGCCAAGGCGCATAAGTAGTAATCGCTCCGCTCGATCCAAATCACCCGGAAGTGTCACCTTCAAGTTGGTGTCGTCGCCATCAACTATCATCACCTCGATTCCGGCAGCCGCCGCGACCGCAGCGTCATCACCATAATTTTCGTCCGAAGGGGCGCTTTGACTCGCTCGGTAGATTGCCTCGAAGCGAAACCCCTGCGGTGTCTGTGCACGCCACAACCCCTTTCGTTCAACAGACCCGTCGATGCGCCGATCGAGCACCCGTTTTATCGAGTCCATTATCGGTACTGCCGGTACCACTGCCTCATAGTTGATCAGGCCGCCGACGACGCGATCGATCAAGCTCACGTCGACCAAGGGACGCGCACCATCGTGGATCAGTACGTGATCAGGCGGGTTCTGCGCGAGGCGGTCCAGACCTCGCCGCACTGATTCTTGTCGTGTCGAGCCGCCAGCGATGGGTTCGACAGCCATACCCGCCGCGGCGAGGGCAAAGAGGTCATGGTGCTCCAAATCGATCACTGCAACGAGCGGGTCTATGTCTGGGTGGGCCGCAAAAGTCGCTAACGAACGCCGTAATAACGACTGTCCACTGATTGGGAGATACTGTTTTGGTACGTCTCCGCCGATTCGATCACCGGATCCTGCTGCGACGATAAGGGCTGCTATCGACATGGGCACAAAAAGAGGGGCGAAATCGTCGCCGTGAATAGGAGCGTCAAGAGCGGTGTTATACCGACAAAATTCGCCGGGGGTTCAAACAACATTGCCATTTGCGTGCGATATGCCTAAAAATGCGGCAGTTCGTTCGATTGCGTAAAAAACAGACAGCCAGGGGCTAGTGGATGGAATCCAACATATGGTACCCATACGATCGCGTATCCCGGTAGCTCGGCAGGAGGAAGCCCGCAGGCGATGCCCCAAGGGACCGTTGGGCATCGTCGAGGGGTTTCGACGCACCGAGGGGCCCGGATACGCGACCCACAGGGCGGCTTGCCGAGCTCGCCGGCCGCGTTACGCGAAGCTTCCGATGCCCAACGGTCGCATGGGGCATCGCCACGCTTCGCGCGCCTAACCGGCGAACTCGGCAAGCCGTCGTAGGGGTACCATATGTTGGATTTCATCCACTAGATAACGCCGTGACTATCCAAATTGGCCCAATCCACGTAGAGGATCCGGTCTTTCTGGCGCCAATGTCGGGGATCACCGATATGCCGTTTCGGCGCTTGGTCAAACGGCTCGGTGCAGGCTTGGTTGTCTCTGAGGTGATCGCAAGCCAGGCCATGATTCGCGAAACCCGCCAGTCCATGCGCCAATCACAACACTCATACGAAGAGTTTCCGATGGCCGTCCAGTTAGCCGGCTGTGTTCCCGAGGTTATGGCGGAAGCCGCCAAATTGAATGCGGATCGTGGGGCCACGATCATCGATATCAATATGGGATGTCCGGCGAAAAAAGTGGTCAATGGCTATGCCGGATCAGCATTGATGAAAGAGGAAACCCTGGCTGCGCAAATTATCTCCGCAACCGTTGCAGCGGTGGATCTCCCGGTTACGCTGAAAATGCGAACGGGTTGGGACGATGCCAATCGAAACGCCCCACGCCTTGCTCGGATCGCCGAGGATGCGGGTATCAAGCTGATTAGTGTTCATGGGCGAACACGTTGCCAGTTTTACGAAGGTCACTCCGATTGGGCTTTCGTTCGCGAGGTCAAGGATGCCGTTAATATTCCGGTGATTGTCAACGGCGATATCTTGACCCTCGATGACGTCACGCAGGCGTTGTCCGAGTCCGGGGCAGACGGCGTGATGATCGGCCGTGGATGTTACGGGCGGCCTTGGTTTCTAAGCCAGGTGAGCCACTTTCTCCACCACCAACAGGTTGCCCCGACACCTCAGCTTGAGGAGCGTCGAGATCTCCTCCTCGAGCACTACGAGTCGATGCTCTCGTTCTACGGCAAAGACGTGGGGGTAAAGAACGCCCGCAAGCACATCGGCTGGTATGTAAAGGGAATTGCCAACGCCACATCATTTCGCACCGCGATCAACCGCTGTGTCGATGTCGAGGTCGTGAAAAGGATGATAGGAGATTTTTTTGGCCGCGCTACCGAGGCAATGACCGCTTGACCGTTGCGCCGCTAGATCTCCCCGATACCTCATTAGAGGCGACCGCGACGGCGGTGCTGCTGGCGCTAGCGTCGCCTGTCATTGTGGTCGACGGCGACCAGAACATCAGTCTTGTTAACGCTGCTGCTGAAGACTTTTTTGCAAGCGCCGAGGACCAACTTCTCGGCAAACACCTATCGGCGATCGTTGGTTTCGATAGCCCTCTCACCGCAGTCATCGACCAGGTGCAGGCGCGTGGCGCGGTCGTCGTGGATCACGCTGCAGAACTCAGTGGACTCCATTTTTCCGGGCGCGACTTACAGATACAGGGGACGCCGATCGGCGATGACACTGGGGCCGTTGTTGTCCTCATTAATCGCGGCAGCGTCGCCGAACATTTGAGCACACAGACCGATCGCCGCGGGATTGCAAAGTCACTCGGTGCCATGTCGGCCATGCTGGCACATGAAATAAAGAACCCGTTAGCCGGAATCCGAGGCGCAGCCCAGCTTCTTGAACCCGGTTTGAGTCGAGAGGATAAGCAACTTACGCGGCTAATCCGTGATGAGTGTGATCGGGTTTGCACTCTTGTGGATCGAATGGATGCGATTGCCAGCCCCACTCTTTCGCGCGGACCTCTCAACATTCACGGGGTGTTGGATCACGTCCTACAGTTGGCGAAAGCCGGATTTGCTGACGGCGCTGATTTTGTCACCGAGTTTGGTCCCTCGCTTCCTCCAGCATTTGGCGACCGCGATCAGTTGGTCCAGGTCTTTCTCAATCTCGTCAAGAACGCGGTTTCCGCCGTACCTAGCGAAGGCGGGCGCGTCACGATCAAAACCGAATACCGCCATGACATTCGACTAAATGGCAAAGATCGGGGCCACCGCTGCAGGTGAAGGTCTGCGACAATGGGAGCGGGATCCCGAAGGAGATTCGGCCTTACGTTTTTGATCCCTTTGTAACAATGAGAACCGGCGGCACAGGCCTGGGTCTGGCTTTGGTCGCGAAGGTCGTAAGCGAACACGGCGGCACCGTCGATTTTGAATGCGCCGAGAACAGCACGGAGTTTTGTGTGCGCCTTCCTATCGTCGAACAGCGGCGCGGTAGCCGCATGGCCGCACAATGAGTGGCGAAACCATCCTCGTCGCTGACGACGACGGCGGCATTCGCACAGTCATCGATCGTGCGTTGACAGGTAGCGGGTTCGATGTTCGGACCACACCGTCAGCAGAAACCCTGTGGGATTGGATCGCCGACGGGGAGGGCGACGTCGTCGTCACCGACGTCGTCATGCCCGACGGCGACGGACTCGAACTTCTGGCCCAGATTCGTGAGATCCGTCCGGATCTGCCGATCGTCGTAATGAGCGCCCACTCAACGCTCCTGACTGCCGTCACAGCCGCCCAGAGAGGCGCCTATGAGTATCTACCTAAACCGTTTGATATTAATGAGTTAATAAGAGTAGTTAATCTTTCTCTTGAAGACAAAGGCCGCTCCCAACAACCTTTGCTGCAGCCGCTCGGGGGCGAAGATGAGATCCCGATTGTCGGCCGCTCGGCAGCCATGCAAGACGTGTTCAGAACCATGGCACGCGTGGTCGGAACCGAACTTGCCGTGTTGATCACCGGGGAATCTGGAACCGGTAAGGAACTCGTTGCCCGCGCTCTGCATGACTACGGGCAACGTCGCGATCAGCCTTTTGTCGCCGTCAATATGGCCGCTATCCCGCGGGACCTGGTAGAAGCTGAATTATTTGGCCACGAACGAGGTGCATTCACGGGTGCGCACCAGCGAACGATCGGACGTTTTGCCCAGGCCGATCGCGGAACATTGTTCCTCGACGAGATCGGCGAAATGCCTTTGGAGACGCAAACCAGACTATTGCGCGTTCTGCAGCAGGCAGAATTTACGCCAATTGGAGGTCGTGATCCTGTCGCCGTGGACGTGCGTATCATAGCCGCGTCGAATCGCGACATTGCCGCGTTGGTTCAACAAACCCGATTTCGCGAAGACCTGTATTACCGCCTCAATGTCGTTCCGCTGCGTCTCCCACCATTGCGTGAGAGGCGCGAGGATATACCTGATTTGGTGCGCCATTTCCTAATCGAGGCTGTCCGTGAAGGATTACCGTCAAAAGCTTTTGATAAGGGTGCGATCGAGCGCCTCAAAGAGCATTCCTGGCACGGCAACGTTCGCGAATTGGAGAACCTGATCCGCCGCATGATTGCGTTGCATAGCGAAGATCTCATCGGCGAGGACTCGGTGAAAAACGCGCTTGACGTTGCAGTGCAGGGCGGTGCTGGTGGTCCGGTGGGCGAAGAAAGTCTGGGGTCGGCGGTCGAAAGACACCTCAGCAAGTATTTTGCCGCGCATGGCGAGAGGCTACCCCCGAGCGGGCTCTACAATCGCATTCTGCGTGAGGTTGAACGCCCCATGATCGAGATGTGCCTGGCAGCAACACGTGGCAATCAAGTGCAGGCGGCCCGACTATTGGGCCTGAATCGCAACACTTTGCGCAAGAAGATCAACGATTTGGATATCTTCGGCGGCCATCGTCGTGCGCGGCGAACCACCTAGTGATGCAAATCGGCAACACCTATGCTAACCTATCGCCGTTAGCGGTGCCGATCGCGGGTCGTCCGTCGCAAACCGCGAATATGTTCATGGGATTGTGAGTGGTCAGCGAGACTGATTCGGCCAAATCTTCGCCCGGCGAACGATTGTCCCAAATAAGAACTTGGGCCTTTCGCTACGGGCTGGCGCGAAAGCTCGCCTTTGCGTTGTCAATTGCAGCCGTCGTCTCCGGCTTTGCAACCTATGCCGTGTTCCAAGATGCGGGCCCGCTAGGCTTTAAACCGGCGTCGGTTGTTCCGCTACTGCTCATCAATCTCGTAATACTTCTGTCTCTAAGTGCGTTGATCGCGCGCCGGCTAATAGAATTGTGGGTGGAGCGTCGGCGTGGATCCGCGGGATCGCGTCTGCACGGTCGACTGGCCGCGCTGTTCAGCGTCGTTGCGGTGACACCGACCATCATCATTGCGGTGTTCTCGGCGTTGTTTCTTAATTTCGGCATCCACGACTGGTTTAACGACCGCGTTAAAACCGCGCTTTCAACGTCCGTCTTCGTTGCCGAAGCATACATGCAGGAACATGGCAAATCGATTCGCGGCGACGCGGCGGCGATGGTCAATGATCTCAATAAAGTGGCCGACGCGTATTATCGCAATCCCGTCTTTTACAATCGATTCCTGTCGACCCAGGTTGCGCTGCGCGGTCTGGCGGAAGCCATAATATTTGATCCCCGAATCGGGATTGTTACGCGGACCGTGCTGAGCTACACCCTGGATTATCGGGAAATCCCGACCGAGGCTATTGCCGCCGCCCGCAAGAACCACGGCGAGCCTATCCTCTTTGCCAAAAACAGCGATCTGGTACGCGCACTCGTGAAACTACGCGGTCCGGGTGACGCATTTCTCTATGTTGGTCGCTCGGTTGATCCGCGGGTGGTTGCCCATGTCGAGGAGAACCGCCGAGCGGTTGCTCAGTACGAACAAGCAGAAGGCGATCGATCGTTCATTCAAATCACCTTCGTGATGACCTTCATTGTCGTTGCGCTCCTGCTTCTGTTAGCCGCGGTTTGGCTCGGGCTCGCGTTCGCCAATCGTCTGGTAGCGCCGATCGGCGCACTGATCAGCGCAGCGGATCAGGTTCGTGGGGGGAGTGTGAATGTCCAGGTCCCGGAGGCACGTGACGATGATGAGATCGGCAGCCTGATCAGATCCTTTAATCGGATGACCCAGCAGCTCGACGTTCAACGCGGTGAACTCATCGAGGCGAATCGCCAACTCGATCTCAGGCGACGCTTCACCGAAGCCGTCCTTGCCGGGGTGACATCAGGAGTAATAGGTCTAGACGCCGATGGTCGAATCACCCTGCCTAATCGATCGGCGACGGCATTGCTCGGCGTCGATCGTCAACAAATAGTCGGCCTCTTATTGGCAGACGTGATGCCCGAAATCGAGGCCCTGTTGCGAGACGTTCAAATACGACCGTATCGAACGGCCGAAGGGCAGGTTAATGTCGAGCGCGATGGCCAGCAGCGCAACCTCCTCGTCCGTGTCGGCGCACAGCAGGTTGAAGGGCGTCAGATCGGTTATGTCGTCACATTCGACGATGTCACCGAGTTGGTCTCTGCACAACGAGCGGCAGCGTGGTCTGAGATCGCCAAGCGAATCGCGCACGAGATAAAGAACCCCCTCACGCCAATCCAACTTTCGGCCGAGCGGCTTAAGCGAAAATACCTCAAGGAGATCGAATCAGACCCCGCTACCTTTAGCAGCTGCACCGACACGATTATCCGTCACGTGGTCGATATCGGACGAATGGTTGACGAATTTTCGTCGTTTGCACGCATGCCGGCGCCGAACTTCAAGCTTGAAAATATCGTTGGTCTGGTTCGACAGGCCATCGTCCTGGAGCGAATGGCGCACACCAATATCACCTATGGGGAAGATCTTCCGGAGGCCTCAATCCTGGTTAATTGCGACGCATCTCAGATCAGCCAAGTTTTGACCAATCTTTTGAAAAATGCGGCAGAGGCCATTGCGGGTGATGAGGCGGAGCCACGCCTGCGCGGGGAGATTGGGGTGCGGGTGTCGCAACGTGGCGATCAAGTTATGCTTACCGTCGCTGACAACGGTATCGGGCTACCGAAGGCGCAGCGCGAACGACTAACAGAACCGTATGTGACGACGCGAGAGAAGGGGACGGGTTTGGGGCTCGCGATCGTTAAGAAGATCGTTGATGACCATGGCGGTCGTCTTGAGCTCGTCGATCGTGCGGGTGGCGGGACCGAAGTCCGTATCATTCTTGAGCAACAGCGGACCAACGTCATCGACGAGCACGTCGCGGCGCGAAAGAGCGCCTAGGAGAAGTGACGGCGGACCATGGCGCACGATATTCTCATTGTTGACGACGAGATTGTATCCGCGAAATGGTCGCGGGGATCCTATCCGACGAGGGATATGAAGCACGCGTCGCCGGGAACAGTTCCGAAGCGATCACGACGATCAATGAGCGTGCTCCGTCCTTACTGCTTCTCGATATCTGGTTGGAGGGGAGCGAGTACGATGGGCTTGAGCTGCTCGACATCGTGCGGCGCGGCTACCCCGGGCTTCCCGTCGTCATGATAAGTGGTCATGGCAACATCGAAACCGCAGTGTCGGCGATAAAACGCGGCGCCTATGACTACATCGAAAAGCCATTTAAGAGCGACCAGCTGTTTTTGGTGGTCGATCGTGCCATCGAAACGGCGAGGCTGCGTCGCGAGAACGAGGAATTGCGCCTTCGTGTCGGTCGATCCAGCGAACTTATCGGCGAAGCGCCGGTTATGAACACGCTACGTCAGGCGATTGAGAAGGTCGCGCCAACGGGAAGTCGCATCCTGATAAGCGGCCCGCCCGGCTCCGGCAAGGAGGTCGTTGCCCGCCTGCTGCACGGGCGATCACGCCGCGCAAGCCATCCGTTCGTGGTTGTCAATGCCGCGAGCATGGCTCCCGAGCGTATGGAGGTCGAACTCTTTGGCACGGAACTCGCCGAAGGCCGACGAACCGGAACTTTTGAGCGCGCGCATGGCGGTACGTTGTTCGTTGACGAGGTCGCCGACATGCCGCTCGAGACGCAGGGCAAGATCCTCCGGGTTCTCCAAGAGCAATCGTTCGAGCGGGTCGGTGGTAATAGTCGCGTCAGTGTGGACGTTAGGGTGGTCACGGCGACAAACAGAGATCTATCCGCTGAGATAGCCGATGGTCGGTTTCGCCAAGATCTCTACCATCGCTTGGCGGTGGTTCCGATCCAGGTTCCGGCCCTGTGCGACCGCCGCGAAGACATCCCCCTGCTGACGCGTTATTTTCTTGAGCGCACGGCAGAAATATCCGGGCTCCCTGTCCGCGAAATCGGCGACGATACGATCGCTGCGCTACAATCGTACAACTGGCCCGGCAACGTCCGCGAATTGCGAAACCTGATCGAGCGGCTGCTGATTATGGCGCCGGGAGGTTCGGACGAACCGATAGCTGCGTCAATGTTGCCTGCCGAGATTGGTTCGCAAACGCTAACGGCGCAGCGTCGGGAGGGGAGCGAGGCGCTGATGAGCATGCCGCTCCGTGATGCGCGTGAAACGTTCGAACGCGAGTATCTTGTCGCCCAGATAAATAGGTTCGGCGGAAACATTTCCCGAACCGCGGGGTTTGTCGGAATGGAGCGATCAGCTTTGCACAGAAAGCTCAAGGCGCTCGGCGTGACACCCGAGGATCGAAGCCAAAACGGCAACGCTGTTTAGCCGCTAATCGATAACAACTTCCGGACGCGAAAGGCTCGGCGATGAAGGTACTCGTCTGCGGCGCAGGCCAGGTAGGCTTCAACATTGCGCGCCAGCTTGCTGCGGAGCAAAATGACGTCACTGTCGTGGACATGTCGAGTGAACTCATCGCCCGTGTGAACGAGTCGTTGGATGTGCAAGCTATGATCGGTCATGCCTCCCATCCCGACGTTCTCGAACGCGCTGGTGCGCCTGATGCCGACATGATCATTGCCGTCACCTTCGCTGATGAAATCAACATGGTTGCATGCCAGGTCGCGCATTCGATTTTCAACGTGCCGACCAAGATCGCACGCATTAGCGCCCAGAATTATCTCCAGCCAATCTGGCAAGATCTGTTTTCGCGCGATCACATGCCGATCGACGTGATCATTTCGCCGGAAATGGAGGTCGCGAATGCGGTGATGCGGCGGCTTGAGATCCCTGGCGCGAGCGACGTTTATTCCTTCGCCGATGGCTTGGTCCGGGTGATATCGGTTTTCGTCGACGAGAAGTGTCCCATAATCGATACGCCGCTGCGTCAGCTTACCGAACTTTTTCCCGACCTCCATATCCGGGTGATGGGGATAATTCGCGGTGAGCATTCGTTCGTGCCAAACCCCAATCAGGAAATGCAGGCCGGCGATGAGGTTTATTTTGCCGTTGACTCAAAACATGTTGGACGAGCCATGGCATCATTTGGCCACGAGGAGCACGAGGCTCGCAGCGTCGTTATTGTCGGCGCCGGCAACATCGGGGTTTTGCTCGCCAAACAGCTCGAATCCGAACATCCCAACGTTCGCGTAAAACTCATTGAAGTCGATATGGAGCGCGCCGAGTTGGTTGCCGACCAACTCGACAATGCAATCGTGCTGCACGGTGACTCTCTCGACCGGGAAATTCTCGACGAAGCGAACATCCGCAATACCGAGACCATCATTGCTGTGACCGACGATGACCAGGTCAACATCCTTGCGTCGCTAATCGCAAAGCGAGAAGGGTGCCAGTCCGCGGTCGCGCTTGTGAACAACATCAGCTATAGCCCGCTCATTCACTCGCTCGGCGTCGATGTGGTGGTCAGCCCTCGAGCTTCTACCGTTTCGACCATTCTTCAACACGTCAGGCGGGGGCGAATCCGCAGCCTATATAGTGTCGGCGATGGCCTCGCAGAGGTCATCGAGGGGGAGGTTTTGCAAACCTCTCGACTTGCCGGTACCGCGCTTCGCGACAGCCGCGTCCCCAACGTGATCATCGGTGCGCTGGTGCGCGACGGCGACGTTGTCATTCCAAAGGGCGACACGGTGATCGAAACAAACGACAAGGTTGTCTTGTTCGCCCTCAAGGATGCCGTCAAAAAGGTTGAACGGTTGTTCTCCGTACGACCCGATTTCTTCTGAGCTGAGGACAGTCTGAATGTTTCTCCGCGCTGGCTGGTAACCGGCCACCGTCGAAATGTCATACGCGACCATCTTCGCCGCTGTCGGATGGGGCCTGGTGCTGTTGGCCGGTTCCATGGTGTTGCCCGCGGTTGTCGCCCTCGGATTTGAAGAATACGCCCAGGCGCTTACGTTTGTCGTTGCCGCCGCCCTGACCTTTTTTGTCGGCGGCGGCTTGGCGATCGCCACGCGCGGGGCCGCCCAAGAGGTTTCCAAACGGGAGGGGTTCTTACTCGCGGTCTTGCTATGGGTCTTGCTACCGGTGTTTGCGGCGCTGCCGCTTTATTTCAGTTCGTCATTCGCAACCCCGACCGACGCTTATTTCGAGGCCGTATCCGGCCTCACCACCACGGGCGCGACGGTATTGACCGATTTCGCCGGCGCCGATCGCAGCGTTCTGTTCTGGCGCGCATTGGTCGCGTGGATTGGTGGGCTGTCGACGATCGTCCTCGCGCTTGCGTTGCTGTCGCTATACGGGATCGGCGGCATGCAATTATACCGAAGCGCCATGCCTCGCGGTGAGCGCGACGCATTGATGCCCAGATTGATCGAAGGTATTCGCTCGATCTGGTCGGTCTATGTGGGGCTAACGATCGTCTGCACGGTAGCGCTTTGGACCTCGGGATTGTCGTTGTTCGATGCCATGACGCACGCCTTCACCACGCTGTCGACATCGGGGTTCAGCAATTATACCGATTCGATCTCGGCGTTCTCCAACCCGGCCGTTGAGATTATTCTCATTCTGTTTATGGCCGCCGCAGCGCTCAACTTCACGCTGCATTGGGCTGCGCTGCATGGGTCTCCGTCCGCCTACGTGCGCGATCCGGAGTTCCGCTTGTTCGTGTCCGTTGTTGTGGTCGCGGTCGCGCTCGTTGTTACCTTTACTTTGATTTCGTCGAGCGCGGTCGGCTGGGGCGCGACCGTTCGGCAAGCATTGTTTAGCGTTGTCTCGGTGATAACGACGACCGGATTTACAAACGGTGAAGCAGTGTCCTGGCCGCTTTCCGTCTTGGTTCTCCTATTTGCGCTCGTTCTGGTCGGCGGGTCGACCGGGTCGACAGCGGGGGGGCTAAAGATGATGCGCCTGCTCCTGTTCTTGAAACAGGCCGGTCGCGAGTTGGCGAGATTGCCGCATCCCCACGGTGTCGTTCGCATTCACTACGGCCGTCGCGTCGTTCCCGACGCGGCCATGGTCGCGGCTTGGAGTTTTTTCTTTTTTTTCGTGCTCGCTTTGGCGGTGATATCGGGCCTACTCGCTCTGACCGGGCTCGACTTTCGTGCATCTCTCGCGACTGCCGCTGCTGCGCTCAGCAATGCCGGCCCAGTGCTCCACATCGTTGACCGAGCCGCCGGCGGATACGCGTCACTTGACACCGGCGCGAAGTGGTTACTGTGCCTGGCAATGGTGCTCGGGAGGCTCGAACTTCTTGCGTTTCTCGTGCTGGTCCGGCGCTCGTTCTGGCAACGCTGACATGCCGCGGATCGTCTATGTCAATGGTCGCTATCGTCGCTACGCGGAGGCGATGCTCCACGCCGAAGACCGCGGTTTTCAATTCGCTGATTCCATCTACGAGGGGATCGGTGTATGGCGGGGCGCGTTGGTTGATTTTGAGTCCCACGTTGAGCGGCTGGCCCGATCCGCATCCGAGATAAGTCTCCGCTTGCCGTGCGGCGCCACCACATTGGCGGTGATCGCGCGCGAATGTATCCGCCGCAATTACGTGTCGGAGGGATTGGTTTACGTCCAGGTCACCCGGGGATCGGTACCGCGCAAGCATGTCTTCCCGGCGCTGGCAAAGCCGTCACTGGTTGTCACGGCGACGACAATGGCGCCGCCTCACATTCGCTACCCCAGCGGTGTTGAGGTCGTTACGCAACCCGATTTGCGATGGCAGCGTTGTGACATCAAATCAACCGCACTGCTACCCAACATTCTCGCCAAGCAGGCTGCGCATGAAGCTGGCGCCTATGACGCCTGGTTCGTGGATGCCGCGGGCGATATCACCGAGGGCGGATCGACCAACGCATGGATTGTCGATGACGACGATACGCTGGTTACCCGGGCGCCCAGCAACGCGCTTCTTAGCGGTGTTACACTCGCGCAACCGTGATTAACATCGCTCGCGAAGACGGACTAAAAGTGGTTGAGCGGGCGTTTACTGTTGCGGAAGCCCACGCGTCGAAGGAAGCATTCATTACCAGCACGTCGAGTTTTGTTTTGCCTGTAATACGCATCGACGGCCGCCAGATCGGCAGTGGTCAGGTGGGGCCGCTCGGGGAGCGGTTGCGGATGCTGTATATCCGCTATCTCGATGCATCTGTTTCGCCGCTGGGACTGTGATCCGATGCGAAGGATTCGCGGCTCGGTAGAGGTTGTGCGGGGATGTTCGCGTCCCTATCTATTGGGTTGTTCGAATAGCAGCGGAGGTAAGCCGCGTTTGGCGACAGCTAAGAGGCGTATATAAAGTCATCGCGGCACACCGCGATACAAGGCATGATGCGTGTGAACAACAAAAGGGAAACCCCCATGTCCACAACAAAAACCCAGAATCTTCAGGACGTTTTTCTCAATCACATTCGCAAAAACAAGGCCCCCGTCACGGTATTTCTAGTAAATGGAGTCAAGCTACAGGGCGTTATTACGTGGTTTGATAATTTTTCCGTGCTCCTGCGTCGTGATGGCCATGCCCAACTCGTTTACAAGCATGCGATCTCGACCGTAATGCCGGCCCAGCCTATCCAACTGTTCGAAGGCGATCAGGAAGGTTCGGGCGAGATCGAAGCGGCCGCTGCGGAGTAGTTTGAGCGCATTACAAACCCCTGCTGTACGCGCGGCCTCAAGCGGTCGCGCGCTGGTGCTCCATCCCTACGCCAAACGGCGTATGCGCACAGAGGGCACGCGTACGCCAAGCACAAGTCTTGACGAAGCGATCGCTCTCGCTCGCGGCATCGGGCTCAAGGTTGTCGCGAGCGCTGCAGTTCCGCTTGGCCGCCGCCGCCCGGCGACATTGTTCGCGACCGGGAAGATCGATGAACTCGCAGCTATCGTGGCGCAGCAAGAATCCGATGTTGTTATCATCGACGACGCGTTGACGCCGATTCAACAGCGCAATCTAGAACGCGCCTGGCATACCAAAGTCATCGACCGCACCGGAATCATCTTGGAGATTTTCGGCGCTCGCGCGCGGACTCGAGAGGGAAAACTACAGGTCGAACTTGCGGCATTGACTTATCAGCGCAGCCGGCTGGTTCGATCGTGGACCCATCTTGAGCGCCAGCGCGGCGGTTTCGGGTTTCTTGGCGGACCCGGTGAGTCCCAGCTCGAGGCGGATCGGCGGCATATCGATGCCCGGCTCAATCGCATTAGACGCCAGCTCAAAGCAGTGCAGAGCACGCGCGATCTGCATCGCAAGGAACGAAAGAAGACCCCATTTCCCGTCGTCGCACTCGTGGGCTACACCAATGCCGGCAAATCGACGCTATTCAATCGCTTTACCGAGGCCGGCGTTATCGCCGAGGATGCGCTGTTTGCGACCCTCGATCCAACTATGCGGCGAATTACGTTACCGAGCGGACAGCCCGTCATACTTTCCGATACGGTCGGATTTATTTCTGATTTGCCCCATGAATTGGTGGCCGCATTTTCGGCAACGCTGGAAGAAGTTCTCCACGCCGATGTCTTGGTTCACGTGCGCGATGTCGCCCACCCCGAGAGCGACGAGCAGCGGGCCGATGTGATGCGTGTGTTGGCCGAGATCGGGATAGGCGAGGGGACACATCGCCCCATCGTTGAGGCCCAGAACAAACTCGATTTGGTGTCCGCGGAGGACTGCACGCGAATTCGAAATAGTGCCGAGCGGCGAGAAGACGCGGTCCCCCTTTCGGCGCTTGATGGCAGCGGTTGTGACGATCTATTGGCGTTGATCGACCTCCTGCTCTTTGCTGCAAACCGAATTGTCGATGTTGAAATCGCGGTGGATGATGGTGAGCATCTTGCCTGGCTCTACCGGCACGGCGAGGTCATCGCCCGCGATGACAATGATAACTTCGCGCGGCTTCGTATCAGTCTAAGCGATGCCAACCACGGCCGCCTCGAGCGGATCGCGGCGGCGGCACCCGGTGTGCGGGTCTGTTGAAAGCACGCATCTCGACCACGGTTTCAGCGAGCTGGCGATAACCCTGCAGCGCCGATCATTACGCGGGCTCCGTTGACTCCTGAACGAGCGCTTCGCTAATGTCCTCAACCTTGCGCAGGCGCGTAGTTAGGGCCGCTTGAACAGCGTGGTCGGTCGACAAGGTGGAGAAAAATACATGAGCATCAAGCCATTACATGATCGAATATTGGTCAAACGCATCGCCGATGCGGGCAAGAGCCCAGGTGGCATCATCATTCCCGATACGGTTCAGGAAAAGCCGATGGAGGGTAAGGTTATTGCCGTCGGCGGTGGCGCGCGTTCGGATGACGGCAAGCTCCAGCCGCTCGACGTCAAGAAAGGTGATCGTATCTTGTTTGGCAAATGGTCGGGCAACGAGGTCACAGTCGACGGCGATGAATATCTCATCATGAAGGAATCCGACGTCATGGGGATTCTGTCGTGAGTGGACGCTCGCCTCTCACTGGTTGATCGGGGCCTCGCGATGGGGCCCTTTTCTCATGCAATCGGGTTAGCGGCGCTCAGCTTTCGCGATGGACCGCGAATGCCTGGAACGCCTGCTGAACCGGCATTACTTCAACCCGATTGATATTCACGTGCGCGGGCGTTGTCGCTACGTACCGGATGATGTCGGCGATATCGTCTGCCGTAGCGGGTTGCATGCCTTGGTAGACGGTCTTCGCTTTTGCGGCGTCTCCCCCGAAGCGCACTTCGGTGAATTCGGTTTCCGCCATGCCTGGCTCCACGCTGGTCACCCGCACCTGATGACCAATCAGATCGGCCCGCAGGTTGAGCGAAAATTGGTGAACGAACGCCTTGGAGCCGCCGTAAACGTTGCCGCCGGGGTAGGGGTAGGACCCCGCGACCGAACCAAGATTGATAACATGGCCACGGTTTCGCTCAACCATGCCCGGCAGTATGGCGCGGGTGCAATACATCAGACCTTTGACGTTGGTGTCGATCATCGCTTCCCAGTCGTCCATATCCGATGTGTGGGCGGGACCCATACCAAGCGCCAGCCCTGCATTGTTGATCAGCACATCGATCTCGCCGAAGCCGCTCGGTAAGGTCTCGACAACCTGGTCGACGGCATCCTTGTCACGAACGTCGAGCTCCACCGCCAAAAGGTTATCCTTGAAGAGGTCCGGCAGCAGATTGCGGATCGCTTGGACGCGATCGAGGCGACGCGCTGACGCGACGACGCGGGCGCCGCGCTCGGCAAATTGCCGCGCGGTGGCAGCACCAAATCCTGCGCTCGCGCCGGTGATAAATACGGTCATTGTAGCTGGGTCGATCATTCATCTTCCTTCGATTGGCCCACGCGTTGCGTAGCGGAATCCAGATTCTTCTCCTCAGCCTTGGCTCGATCCCATAACGCATCCATCTCGTTCAGCGTGGATTGAGTCGGCGTGCGATCGTGCTCCGCCAACCACGCTTCGATTTTGCGAAATCGCGACTCGAATTTGGTATTGGCCACCCGGAGCGCATTTTCGGGATCGACTCCGACGTGGCGGGCGAGGTTGACACAGGTAAACAGAAGGTCGCCAACTTCAGCGGCTTGCTCGTCCTTGTTCCCGTCCCGCGTCGCGTCCTGTAGTTCGCCAATTTCCTCGTCGATCTTATCGTAGATAGGCTCTGTGTCGGTCCAATCAAAGCCCACCCGCGCAGCCCGGCGTTGCAATTTGTGCGCACGCAGCAGGGCGGGGAAGCTCAGCGGTACATCATCGAGGACGCTAGCCCCATCTTGTTGCAATTTATCGTGCCGCTCCGCTGCCTTGATGCTTTCCCAGTTACGCGTTTGGACGTCGGCGTCGGCAACGGTCTCGATGCCGGCCTCTGTGCCAGTGTGGGCCGACGCGAATACGTGGGGATGGCGGCGCACCATTTTGTCCGAGACCGACTGGACGACATCATCGAACGTAAATCCGCCACCTTCGGCCGACATTTGTGCGTGAAAAACGACTTGAAACAGGAGGTCTCCGAGTTCGTCGCGCAACGCGTTCATATCGCCCTGTCGAATCGCTTCGACTACCTCATAGGCTTCCTCAATCGCATACGGCGCAATCGTAGAAAAATTCTGTTCCCGATCCCAGGGACACCCGGTGTCGGGATCGCGCAAGGTTGCCATGATGTCGAGCAGGCGAGAAATCGGTGTCGCGGTTTCAGACATGGTGTGGGGTCATTAGACGATGGGGTCGCCACTATGCAAAACCTTCCGTGCCAAGGAAAGCAGATTGGACGACCTCCGAGAACGACGGTTCGGTGCGGCGGCGCGACCAAACAAGACCGTCGAGTTGCGCGCCAAACCGTTGTAAACTTGGGACTTGCGGTACACATTCGCGGGCGCGGTAGCCTGCGAGCTCATGCCATAATACGGTAATCGTGAACCATAAGCGGGTTTGAGCGCACTGCATCCGGTTTGTGGCGGACATCGCCCCAGGCCAATCGGGTTGAATTCGAGACGAGACGCGCCATGGTCGCACAAGAACTACGTTCTCTAGACGGAATAGGTCTCTTCGAGACGCTCAATCCGGCCGAACGGACGGCGCTCGAAAAGCAGTGTCGTTGGAAAACCTACAGCCCCAACGAAGTCATCGTCGAAAAAGGGGATGAAAGCACCGAAGTTTTCTTCATCCTCGATGGCGACGTCCGCATTGCCAACTACTCGACGACGGGGCGCGAAATTACCTATGCGACGCTCGGTGCTGGCGCATTTTTTGGCGAGATTGCAGCGTTGGACCGGCGGCCGCGCTCGGCCTCGGTGGCCGCCTTGAGCGGCTGTGCGGTTGCTGCCATGTCGTCGAAGACATTCGCCGATCTGGTCGAAAATACGCCGGCCATCGCGACCAAGCTGATTCATCGCTTTTGCCACATCATCAGGGTCTCTGACGACCGCATCATGGACGTCAGCACGATGCGGTCGGTCCAGCGAGTTTGCCAGGAACTGATGCGCTTATCGGGTGGCACGGTTATCCATCCGCTGCCCAATCAGGGCGAGATCGCTGGCTTGGCGAGCACCACGCGCGAAACGGTGGGGCGGGTTTTCCACGAACTCACGGCCGCCGGAATCATCGAACGCAAGCAGCGCGCGCTTTACATCCGTGATCGCGCCCGGCTTGAACGCCTGATCGGCAACCTTGATTTGGAGGGCACGTTCGACACCGTATTCCATCCCAAGGGGCGCTCGGCTAGCGCTTAGAGCGTCCTTCGACCCGATGCCGCATTGCGAACCTTCGGTACGCGTCCGGTCGACGTCGAAATGGACCCAATCCCCGACCTCATAACCCACAACTTCGATCCCGCGCGCGGCGCGCTACACAACATTTGCGAGTTATCGGAGCGCCAGGCGGAGCTGGTTTTGGACGATACGAGCCTCGGGCACTCGCTCTATCAAAACGAACTATCTGCAGCGGCGCCGCGCGGTAGAGAATTGGCTGATGGCCGAATGCCGGCGAAAACTCGGACCGACACACCTGCAACGGCCGAGGTATTTCTTTCTCGGAAATTTTGCCGACGGACGGGACCGGTCTCGACCCGAGTCGTTGGTCATGCCACTCGCAGCATTTTCACCCGATACGATTACGTTTACATATCCGGACAGTATGGCGAGCTTGGCGTTGGGTCGTAGCGACGACCATGCAGCGATTCGACGGTCCTATCACGGTCAGGTATTCACCTTGCCGGAGATCCGCGACATCGTAGCGAGATTTGGGATGCCTGATGGCGGCCAGAATACCGCTGCATCGATCTCGCCGTTCGACCGGTTTGTCGAAGTTCAGGTATGGGATGACCGACCGTGCGTGCGGGCCTTGGCCGAGGTCAGCGCAGCCTCAAGATCCGCTGTCCGAGTGTAGTAGGGGAGGTACTTAAGCTCAAGTTCATGAGCAAGGTCGAACTGGGAAATGACTATGTTGTGCCGCCGCTTGAGGGGTTGTGGTGGGCGCAAGACATGGCGGTGTTTACCAGCGCGCGCGACAAAGCCAGTTGGGACTGGACAATGATGATCATGACGCCCGATTGGATCACCAGCGAAATGGTGGAGTCGGCGAGAGCAAAAGTGGCCGCCAAACAATCACCAGCCGGCTTAGATTTGTTACGCCTCGCTGGTTTGAACGAAGCAACCTGCGCGCAGACCCTCCACGTTGGTTCATACGACGATGAAGGACCGGTGTTGCACGAGATGCACGAGGCCTTCATTCCCGCCAACGGGTTTGTCAGGGTCCAGAAACATCATGAAATTTACTTGAGTGACTTTCGCAAGGTCGCGCCGGACAAGCTGCGTACAATTCTTAGGCAACCGGTTGCGCCAGCGAGTACCTAGGCCCTCGAAGCTATAAGTCGCATAATGTGTATTATGTAAAATATAATTATTATAATATTAAACAAACCATTAAGAACATTTTCTAAATATCAACAATCATTCCATCGTATGCCGGTTCAACCCCCGCCGGCAGTCGTGATTTGAGTTCCTGATAGTCGAGTGTGTAGTTCATATGCGTGAGGATGGCGCGCTCGGGTTTGACCCGTTCGATCCATTCGAGGGTTCGCTCGAGATGCGCATGCGTGGGATGCGGCTTGTCCTGCAGCGCATCGACGATCCAAATGCTCACCCCTTCCAGCGCCGCGAACGCAGCTTCCGGCAGGTTGACGACGTCGGTTGAATACGCCAGGTCGCCGAATCTGAGGCCCAGCGTTGTCATCGACGCGTGATCTTGCTCAAACGGTACGATGTCGATGTCGCCAATCCGCAATGCACCATCGATTTCATGCGCCACGGCAATCGGCGGATACATCGGTCCGCCGTCCTTGAACGCGTAGCCGAACCGCTGGGAGATCGAATCCAGGGTGCTGCGATCACCGTAAATGTTGATTTCGCTGCGCTGCCGGATCGCAAAGAAGCGCAAATCATCGATGCCATGGGTGTGATCGGCGTGATCGTGGGTGAAAACCACGCCGTCGATTCGATCAATACCGCAATCGATTGCCTGCGCGCGCAGGTCTGGCGAGGTATCGATCAGCAAACGCGTGTCCTGGTGTTCGACCGCAATCGACGCGCGGCGGCGTCGATTCCTGGGCTCGTTAGGGTCACATGTGCCCCAATCGTTGCCGATCCGAGGAACCCCGCCAGACGTTCCGCAGCCGAGGATGATCGCCCGCATCAGCCGCTCCTGGTTTTTTCAAACAATGCGTGGAAGTTCCGCGTCGTAACCTCGGCCAGCGCGTCGTGGCTCATACCCCTTAATCCAGCGACGTAAGCCGCGGTTTCGGCCACGAACGCGGGTTCGTTGCGTTTGCCGCGATGCGGAACCGGCGCCAGATAGGGCGCATCGGTTTCGATCAGGAGCCGGTCGATCGGTACCATCTGCGCCACATCTCGGATGTCTTGCGCGTTTTTGAACGTCACGATGCCCGAGAACGAAATATAAAGGCCCAGCGACAACGCAATTTCGGCTAGACCTTGGCTGGCGGTGAAGCAGTGGATGACGCCGCTAAAGGCACCGTTCGCCATTTCCTGGGTGAGAATCGCCGCCATTTCATCGTCGGCATCGCGGCTGTGAATAACGATCGGTAGCCCGCTGGTGCGGGCGGCGGCAATGTGATGGCGAAAGCTGATTTGCTGTGACGCCCGCGAACTCGTCTCATAGTAGAAATCGAGCCCGGTTTCACCTATTGCGACCACCTTGGCGTGATCGACACAGGCCAATAGAACCGCCGCGCTCTCAACTCCTGCATCATCGGCATCGTGCGGATGAACCCCGACCGAGCACCATAACCGATCGTCGGAAGTTGCGAGTTTGAGAACGCCGGGAAAGCGGTCAAGTCGCGTGCAAATTGCGAGCATTTCGCCGACCCCGGCCGTTTTTGCCCGCGCCAGCACGCCGCCTATGTCGTCGATGAGTTCGGGGAAGTCTAGATGACAATGGCTATCCACCAGCATGATCGGCCCCGACGCCCAAATTCGACGCTACGGCGCTTCGTCGACGAAGCGCGGGAATACGCCTTCGGGTTTCGGCAACGGCGTACCAGCGGTCAGCTTGGGCTCGCCTGCTATCGTTGCGAACGAACGGGCCCCCTCGCCCACCGCCAACTGATCGAGTATGCGACCGGCGGCGGCCGGCACAAAAGGCTGCACCATGATTGCGATGCGACGAATGGTTTCCGCCAGCGTGAACAGAACCGAAGCCATGCGGTCCGGATCGGACTTGCGCAGTTCCCACGGCGCCATTGCATCGACATAACGGTTGGCATCGGCGATCACGCGCCAAATTTCCTCCAGCGCAAGGTGGATTTCCTGGCGGCTCATGATCTCGCGAATGGTGGCCAACAGGGCTTCGCTCGCGTCGAGTAGCTTGGTGTCGTCGTCATGCAATGCACCGGGGTCTGGAATCTGCTCCGCGCAATTGCGGTTGATCATGGACAACACCCGCTGCACGAGATTGCCGAGATCATTGGCCAGATCGCTGTTGAGGCGATGGACCATCGCTCGGTGCGAGAAATCTCCATCATTGCCGAACGGCAGTTCGCGCAGCATGAAATAGCGCACCGAGTCGACGCCATATTTGTCGACGATTTCTTGCGGCGGAATGAAGTTGCCCAACGACTTGGACATCTTCTGTCCCTCGACCGTCCACCACCCGTGTGCAAACACCCGCTGAGGCGGGGCGACACCCGCCGCCATCAGGAAGGCGGGCCAATAAACCGCATGAAACCGAAGGATATCCTTGCCGACGACGTGCACCGTTGCGGGCCAGAACGTCTTGAAGTGTTCGCTATCGGTGTCGGGATAGCCGGCCGCCGTGATGTAGTTGGTAAGCGCATCGAACCACACATACATGATGTGGTCGGCATCGCCGGGTACCGGAATCCCCCACTTGAAGCTGGTCCGTGAAATCGAGAGATCGCGAAGCCCGCCTTTGACGAAACTCACCACCTCATTGCGTCGATTGCGAGGCAGAACGAACTCTGGATTGGCGTCGTAGAACTCCAGCAACCGATCCTGCCACGCGCTGAGCCGGAAGAAATAACTGGGCTCCTCGACCCATTCGACCGGCGCGCCGGTGGGCCCGACCTGGCCATCCGCGCCATCGGAAATTTCTTCTTCGCCATAGAAGGCCTCGTCGCGCACCGAATACCAGCCGGCATATTTGCCCAAATAAATATCGTCGTTGCCGGCATCGATAACCGACTGCCACAACGTCTGCGATGCCCGTGTATGCCGGTCTTCCGTGGTCCGGATGAACTCGTCCTCGGCATAGTTCATCAGCGGACTGAGATCGCGAAAATTCTGACTGACGCTATCGCAGAACGCTTGCGGGTCGATGCCCTTGGCCTGGGCCGACTTCTCCACCTTCTGGCCGTGCTCGTCGGTGCCGGTGAGAAATTTGACGTTGCGCCCATCGAGACGCTGAAAGCGAGCCAAAACGTCGCACGCAAGCGTGGTGTAGGCGTGGCCAATGTGCGGCACATCGTTGACGTAATAAATGGGCGTCGTGATGTAGTAGCTATTGGACGCGGCCATACCAGCTGTACCTGTTGAATCCGTACTCGTTCACGCGTGATTGAGCGTAACGCGGAGAGCCCCGGCGGCAGGCCTTGTTGCTACCCGGGAAGCGTTATCGATTTACCCTTCGCCGCATCGGAAAGAGCGGCAAAGGCGATCAATATTACCTGCTTCTTATCCAGGTTCGCGGTTTCGGCACGCGAGAAAAAGCTCGACACCTTGTCCCACACGGCCACCCATTGTTCAAGGTCTCCACGCTGCGCCAGACGTTGGACGAGCGCGTCCTCTCCCGGCACCAATGTAGGCATTGCAACATGGCTTGCGGAGTGCCTGATGAAGCGTGCGAACCACCAGACGAACAATTGGGTAAACAACGCGTAACTATCCCCCGCCCCCCGCCGAGCCAATCGATCGCCCAACTGATGCAGCGCCGCAATGTCGAGATCGGGTAAGCGCGATAAAATCGCGATGAGTTCGCGAAACACCTCCAAACCGCCGTGCTTCGCCATTGCCAGCGCCCGTCCGCCGCTTCCGTCAGCCAGGATCGCTAGGATCGCGCGGTCAGCCGCGGTTACATCCGGTGCCTGCTCGGCGAGTAACGTCGCGATGATATCGGGTGAGAGTGGCTGTAGCGCAAGCTTGCGGCAACGCGAACGGATCGTTGGCAGGAGCCGTCCCGGCGCATGCGATACCAGGATTAATAATCCCTTCTTGGGTGGTTCCTCGAGGATCTTCAGCAACGCGTTGGCGGCGTTCCGGTTCATCTCGTCGGCGGCATCGACGATGGCAATACGCCAACCCCCCTCGGCCGGCGTCATCGTAAAAAATGACGCCAATGATCGAACGTCGGCGACGATTATTTCGTCGCGAATACGTTTGCGTTTGTCGTCCCAGCCGCGCTCTACACTCACCATATCGGCATGCGCTGCGGTGGCCACCCGGCGATACACGGGATCGTTGGGCGAGATCGCAAGCGTGTCTCTCGCTGCGTCGTTTGGCTCACTTGCGCCACCATGTGCCAAAACGAACCGAGCGAAACGGTAGGCGAGAGTCGCCTTGCCGATACCTTTCGGCCCATGCAAGAGCCAGCTATGTGCCAGTCGGCCGCTTGTAAAACCCTCCAGCAGTATCCGTTCGGCGTTCTCCTGCCCCGCCAGTCCCGCTGTTTTGCGGGGAGCAAAGTCGTCGGTTTCGCCGGTTTCAGGTGTGGTCTCCCGCGGTGCCCTACGCGCCATTGGGTGTCCCTTCCGAGACCCCGGATGTAGTCGCCACCGAAGCGGCAGCTTCAAGTGCGGTACTCAGCTGATTTGCGACGATCGCCAGGACCGTTTGTGCGACATCGTCCTCGTCTCGCTCTGCATCCACCAAGTAGCATCGTGCCGGAGCGTTTGCGGCAATCTGATGGAAACCGTCGCGCACGCGTTGGTGGAACGCACGATCACGCCGTTCATACCGATCGAGCCGTTCACCGCGCTCGGCCAGGCGGGAGAACGCGGCATCGATTGGCAGGTCGAAGATGATTGTCAGGTCGGGCCCGATATCCCCGATAACGATCTCGTAGATATGGGAAATAACTTCAGGATCGATGCCCAGACCATAACCCTGATAAGCCATTGTCGAATCGGCAAAGCGGTCGCAGATAACCCAGTCCCCGGCCGCCAGCGCTGGCAGTATCGCGCGATCGAGATGGATCCGCCGTGCGGCAAAATGCAGTAGCGTCTCGGTGAGGGGGTCCCAGCGATCGCTCGGACCGTCGATCAGGAGCTGGCGAATCTCCTCCGCCTCGACCGTGCCGCCGGGTTCGCGGGTCAAGATCGAGCGGATTCCGCGGTGCGCCAGCCAATCGTGCAGCCGCTTGGCTTGCGTCGACTTGCCTGCGCCTTCGCCCCCTTCGACGGTGATGAATTTACCCGCGGTCACTGGCGGCAAGCTTAGGGACTGGAACCCCAGACCAGGTAACTGACGGCTGCACTGAGACGGCCAAACATCCCAAGTTTGTCGACGCCGGCGCCCGCGAACAGCGGAATGGACAGGTTCTTTGTGTCGGGCGCCGTGATGTGAAGTTCGGCAACTTTGTCGCCCTTCCCGATCGGTGCCGCCAGCGGCTCATCATAAACCACGCTGACTCTAAGCCCGCGTCGCGCCTTGCGCGAGATCGTGATTGTGAGCTCATCGCGAATGACCAGCGGGACTTCGCTGGAGGTTCCAAGCCACACATCTGCTTGTGAGACCACCTCGTTGGCCGTGAACAGATCGTAGTTTCCGAACTCCCGGTATCCCCAGTTTAGCAAGCGTTCAGCTTCGCGGGCACGCTGGTTGACACTACCCAGGCCGCCGATCACCAGTATCAGGCGGCGATCTTTCCGTAGTGTTGATGCGACCATTCCGTAGCCGGCTTTCGAGGTATGCCCGGTTTTTAACCCGTCGGCACCAAACGATTTGTACAGAAGTGGGTTTCGGTTGCCCTGGCGGATCTTGTTGTAGGTGAAACTCTTTTCCGCGAAGTAGCCATAATATTGAGGAAAATCGGTGATCAACCGGTTGGCAAGAATCGCGAGATCACGCGCCGACATCGCATGGTCCGCATCGGGCCAGCCGCTTGCGTTTTGAAACGTGCTGTTTTCGAGGCCGATCTCGCGTCCTCGTCGTGTCATCTCCTCCGCGAACGCTGGTTCCGTCCCTGCCAACCCCTCGGCCACCACGATGCAGGCGTCGTTGCCCGACTGAACGACAATTCCGCGAATGAGATCCTCTACGGAAATCCGGCTGTTGACGCGAACGAACATCTTTGAACCGCCCATCCGCCACGCCTTCTCGCTAACCGAAAATGTGTCGGTAAGGCTAAGGCCGCCATCGGCGAGCCGTTCGAAAAGCATATACAGCGTCATCAATTTGCTCATCGACGCCGGTGGCGCCGCCGCATCGGCGTTTTTTTCGAACAACACAGTGTTGGTATTCACGTCGAGCAGTAACACGCGACTGGCCGGCGATTCGAGACCCATTACCGGCACCGCGGCCACCATGCCGACAACCAGCAGTGTTAGAATCCCCGAAAATAGCGAACGATGCGTCATTATCATACGGCCCTAAGAAGTCGATTTGAGCGAATCGAATTACACCGAAATGGTGGCGATAATATGGGCGGTTTCGTGGACCAGCCGGCTCGATGCGAGCCCTCGCAACCGGTTACACGGCACCCTTCAACAGTTACAGTCAACGATGATGCGCGCGCCCGAGTAACCGCTCTCCAACACCCGGGCAAGCGTGGAATCGGCGCCCGCCACGGTGTCCAGGGGGCCAAGCCGGACGCGATGGAACGTCTGTCCTTTGATCGTCACCTTGCTAACGATTGTGGGTCCGAGATGCGCAAGATCGTCGCGTAGGCGGTTGGCGTTCTCACGAATGGAGAAGGCGCCCGCCTGGACGTACATCGACGTGGCGCGTGCTGTCTTTTGGGCAACCTGCGGCGTGCTCGAGGTTGCGACCGGCGCCGGTGCCGCTTCGACGCCGCTCGGTGGCGGCAGGGATGCGCTTGAGACCCCATCGCGAGGGACCGCGGCTACCAAGGTTTTCTCTTCTTCGGTTGTCGTCGGCTTTGCGGCGATAAACCGCTTGCCGCCTGCCTGTAAAACCGCAACCCGAACTTTGGCTGTCCCGCTCTTGTGGAAGCCCAGCAGTTGGGCTGCGCGACGCGAAACGTCAATAATACGGCCGTGGACGAAGGGACCGCGATCCTTAACCCGCAATACCATCGAGCGACCATTTTCCAAATTAGTTATGCGCACTGAAGATGGCATCGGCAATGTTTTGTGGGCCGCGGTCAGCGAATTCATATCGTAAATCTCGCCATTGGCCGTTGCTTTGCCGTGAAAATCCGCGCCGTACCACGAAGCAATGCCGGTCGCGTCGTAATCGGGCTCCTCACGCGGGTAATACCAAACGCCCTTGATTTGGTACGGCTTGCCCACCTTGTAAACCGGGCGCGATCTTGGCTGTGACGCCGTCGGGTCAACCGCGGCCGTTTGAGTTTGGGAGCCAGCTTTGGGGTCGACCGCGTCCTGGGCTCGTTTCACGCCATGAATCGCGAGTTGCACTTCGGCGCATGCACCTAACAGCAGCACGGCGCCAATCAGCGAAAACGCAATCCTTCGGTTGAAGACCCCCATCACCTTGCGTCTAGCGCCTCCGAAACCACACCATGTAGTAGACTAGCGGCGCTCGAGGCGATCGGCAAGACGCCCCACGGCCAGCGCGAAAAAGGTCGATCGATTCCATTTTAAGATTGTCCGAAAATTCTGATAAACGACGAACGTTGGCCCCTTCCCCTGTTCGGCCTCAATGACGGAAGCGGTGACGGGTCGCTGTGGCAGGTCGGCGCCATCGGCGCGGCGGACACCGAGCTGTTGCCATTGCGGCAGCGATTTTGAGTTTTTGAGACCAAACTCCGCGCGCGCAAATCCTTCGGGAACGCTGACCGCCCGTCCCCAGGTTAGGTCGTCGCGCCAGCCCGAACGGGCGAGGTAATTGGCGGCTGAGCCAAACACGTCCGCCGGTGTCGTCCAAATATCGATGCGGCCATCACCGTCCTGGTCGGTCGCAAAGCGGACAAAACTCGAGGGCATGAATTGAGGTTGCCCCATCGCGCCGGCCCATGAACCGGTCATGCGATCGACCGTGATATGCCCCTGATCGAGGATAGTCAGCGCGTGGAAGAGCTGTGACCGGAAGAAGCTGCTGCGTCGCCCGTCAAAGGCCAGCGTCGCCAGCGCCGGGACCACCTTGAAGCCCCCGGTCAGGCGTCCAAAGTCGCTTTCAATCCCCCACAACGCGACGATAAAACGTGCCTGCACCCCGTGCTTTTTCGCCACGGTGTTGAGTAAGACCCGGTGTTGTTCGATCAGCGCGCGGCCTTTGCGTACCCGCTTCTCGGGAACCACGCGCGACATGTATTGTTTGAACGAGAGCGTGAATTCGGGCTGTTTGCGATCCAACTCGATGACACGCGGAATTTGCGCCACCCCTGTCAGCGCTTGGTCGAGGGTTGCCTTCTTGATGCCGCGATCCAGCGCTTCGCTGCGGACGCCTTCGAGCCACTGGCCAAAATCCTCGCCCGCACCCCACACCGAATTCGATGCCGCCATGCTGCCGAGCACGATGACGGCTAGGGCTCGAGCGATACGGATTCGACGGGAGTTGCACGCTGCAAACATCTATTACCGCTATGCCACGACTGCTCGGTCCGCGCAAGCGATAGCTTCAATTCCCACGTGGCGCCGGGAATAAACTTAACGTGCGGCCAAGGAGTCGGTAGGCCAGCAACCCGATCCATTCGTGAACCGCGAGGTCGAAGCTGCGCAGCCGGGCCGACACCTTCAAACTCGGATTGAAGCCGATCCGGCCTGCCGTCTGGTATCCGGCTGGGTAAGCGGTCACGTTCCAGCCGGCGCTGCGAAAACAACCGATGGCGCGCGGCATATGGAACGCCGATGTCACCAGCAGCCAGCGTTCCGTAGCGATCGGCTGTACCAGTGCGTGGCTCAACGTCGCGTTTTCAAACGTATTTCGCGAACGCGCCTCGAACGCGACCCGGCTGGTGTCAAAGCCAATATCGGCGAACACCCGTTTGACCACATCGGCTTCGCGCAACCGGCCCGGGCGTGTCGATCCCGACCCACCGGCAAAAACCAGCCGCGCATCTGGATAGCGGTGCGCCAGCATAACGAATGCGACCAACCGTTCGCTGTGCTGGTTGAGCATCGGTTGGTCCCACCGAGCGGTTAGGCCGGGGCTGGTGGCACCGCCAATCAGGATGATCCCGTCCACCGCAGCCGGCATGTCGCGCGGTGCGGCGAACCGCGTTTCCAACGGTACGTACAACCAGCCGCCGAGCGGCAGGACGGTGACCATGACCAGCACAGCCGTCGCCACCGTGGCAATGCGTCGCCCCGCTACCCGCCAACGTGTCCAACTCAGTGCCATGCCGACCACCAAGACCACCACGATCAGGTTGCTCGGCTGAACCAGTGCCCACAGGACCTTCGAGGCAATGAACGTCATGCCGCGGAAATACCCTCACGCGGGTCCGCTGACAACGAACTTTTGCTTGGAGCATTTCAGAATTGGCTCGACCCCTTCGCGCGCCGCCCAACCACCACAGCATCGGACACTCTTATCGGACACCCTTGGAGGGTAACCTTGGGGTGGCTGGGCCGCGGGAGCGGGATGGCTGAGTCGAAGCAATCCTCAAAGGGGTCAGTAGCCGAGTTGCTTGTAGACGATTTTTGCGATCTTCAAGAGTTGGTCGCGAGTCAATTCGCCGGCCACCGCGTAGCCGAGCGAATCGCTCATCCAATAGAAAACGCCGACATTCTCCCGGATCATGTAGCGAAACGCAGTCTTCGGCTCACTTTCGCCGCGGGCGCGAACGTAAAGCGTAATTCGATTTCCCGGCTTGTTCTCGTACATGAAATAAGCGGCCGGAGCATCGGCGCTCGTGACCAAGCGTCCACCCACCAGGTTGTAGCCAATATTTATCAACGATGGCGCGTGGAGTTCCGCACCCACCCGTTTGGATAGCCATTTGACCAGGTGGGCTTCTTCAGCCGCGCCAACCTCCACCGGATGGCGTACTTCGGGTGTGAACACGGCGTGCGCGGTCACCGCTTGGGCCGCAATCGCAATGCGTGCGGCCGCACTACTTTGGACGATGTCATGGCCCCACCAGCCGCCGGCTCCGCCGATGATGATTAAAATAATAGCGGCGGCGGCACGTGCCAGTGTGGCCTGCCACTGCGAGCCACGATAACTCGCCATTCCAAGCGGGATCGGTTCGTCCAGCGTCGCATCGTAAAGCTGATGAAAAGCCGCGTTTTGCTGCGAATAATCCCGCACCGTGTTGGCCGCGTCCTCATGCTCGCCGAGATAGGCCTCGATCTCGCGGCGCCGGTCGTCTTCGAGCGCGCCGTCGACATAGGCGTGGAGATCATCTTCGCTGATGGGAGCGTTGACGTTCATTCGCTCGACCGTTCAACCGAGTCGCCGCTGGTGTTCGTCACGAGATTACGCAGCCGCTCGCGGCCTCTGGAAAGGCGCGACATGACGGTGCCGAGTGGGATACCGAGAATTTTGGCGGCCTCGGCATAGGTGTGTTCTTCCAAGCCGACCAGCAGCACTACGGCCCGCTGCTCCTCCGGCAACTGGCGCAGCGCTTCCCCCACCTGTCGAAGTTCGGTCGCCTTTTCCTGCGCCGGTCCAATTTGGGCATCGCCGCCCCACTCTTCCAATGGCACCACTCTGGGACGGTGCTTGGCCCGGCGCACGGTATTGGCGTAGCAATTGTGCATGATCGTGAACATCCACGCGCGAATGTTGCTGCCAGGACGCCACAGGTGAAATCGACTCCATGCTCTCTCCAAGCTGTCCTGAACCAGGTCGTCGGCGAGCGCCGCATCCCCGGTTAACGCACGCGCATAGCGGCGGAGCTTAGGTATTTGCTCAATAATGAGCTGTGCCTTGTCATGCACGCTTGTCTTCCTACCGCGGTGACGTTGGACAACGTGGTCGCACCGATTATAGAAGTGCGGGCACGTGTTGGGACAGCCCTTGCTGCCGATCGCATCGCTCACCACAGTCTACGCTGTTGAGGAAAACACGCAGTCCTGTTTTTTATTCCGATAAATGCTGCGGCGCCCGACCATGGCGTGGCGGGTAAACCCTTATATTTTCACGAAAATTCTATGTGAGGACCGACATGGCGAACGCGATTTTATCCGGGCTCAGAGTAATCGAGGGGTCCGCATTTGTCGCCGCGCCGCTGGCCGGCATGACGCTGGCCCAGCAGGGTGCCGACGTCATCCGCTTCGACCCCCTGAGCGGTGGGTTGGATTACACCCGCTGGCCGGTCACTGCTGCGGGCACCAGCCTGTATTGGCATGGCCTTAACAAAGGCAAGCGTTCGATCGCTGTCGATATCCGCAGTCCACGGGGACGCGAACTCATCACCACGCTGATATGTGCACCAGGTGACGACTCTGGGATCTTCCTGACCAATTTTCCCGCCGCCGGTTGGCTGGATTATGCGGCGTTGTCCCAACAGCGCGCCGATCTGATCATGATCAACATTACCGGCAATGCCGATGGCGGCTCGGAGGTCGATTACACGGTTAATCCATCGACCGGCCTCCCTTACATCACCGGCGCGCAAGGCCCCCAGGCGCCGGTCAATCACGTTCTGCCCGCCTGGGACCTGATTACCGGTAGCCAGGCTGCGGTCGCCCTGCTCGCTGCCGATCGTCATCGCCGGGTGTCGGGTGCAGGCCAATATGTCCGGCTGGCTCTGTCCGACATCGCTTTCGCCACTATGGGGCATTTGGGGTTTATCGCCGAGGAACAGATTAACAACCAACCGCGCGCCGCGATTGGCAATGAACTCTATGGCGCATTTGGCAGCGATTTCGTTACCAAAGACGGCGTCCGTATCATGATTGTCGCGATTACCAAGCGGATGTGGCGCGCCCTCGTCGAGGCGACCGGATTGGCGAAACAGTTCGATCAGCTTGCCCAAGCACACGATCTGAACCTTGACAGCGAAGGCGATCGCTTTCGCGTCAGCGCCGAGTTGCGAAGCTTGCTCGCCACGTGGTGCCGTGAGCGCCCGGTCGACGAAATCAAAACCGCATTTGACGATGCCGGCGTGCTGTGGAGCCGCTACCAGAGCGTTGCCGAAGCGTTGGCACAAGATCCCCGCTGCTCAACCGCCAATCCAATGTTCGCCGAGATCGAACAACCCGGCATCGGTCGTTATCTGACTCCCGGCTCGCCCATCGAGTTTTCGGGCGCCGCCCGGGTACCGGCGCGGCGTGCGCCGCTGTTAGGTGAGCACACTGAGGAAATTTTGGCCGATGTCCTGGGCCTGGGCGAGCCCGAGATAGGTCGGCTCCACGATGACGGGATCGTCGCGAGCCCCTAAGAGGCCAACCCGAAACTAGTTGAGTGATTTCAGTCGGTTGTGGCTTACTCGGTTGTGTCAAAGCAAACGAGGAGGCACAACATGTGGACCGAAATCACTCGCCCGAATTATGAGCGCCGTGGCGGGCGCTACGCAAGCGACCTGACGGATCGAGAGTGGGCGTTGATCGCGCCGCTCATGCCGCCGCGCAAGAAGATCGGCCGGCCGAGGACGACGGACCTGCGCCATGTCATGGATGCGGTCATGTACATGGCCTCGACGGGCTGCCAGTGGGCGATGTTGCCGAACGACTTCCCTCCGCCTTCCACGGTCCAGCGCTATTTCTACGACTGGCGCTCCAACGGCCTGCTGGAGAGCATCAACCATCACCTGGTCATGGCGGCCCGGGAGCTGGAAGGACGCGAGGCCGGCCCGAGCGCCGGGGTGATCGACAGCCAGAGCGTGAAAACCACGGAAAGCGGTGGTGTTCGGGGCTATGACGCGGGCAAGAAGATCAAGGGCCGCAAGCGTCACATCGTCACCGATACACTCGGCCTGCTGGTCGGCCTGATCGTGCACGCAGCCGATATCCAGGACCGCGACGGCGCGCCCGAGGTCCTCAAATCGATCCGTCATCGCTTCCCCCGGCTGCGTCACCTCTTCGCCGACGCCGCCTACGCGGGACCGAAACTCGAGGGCGCCCTTGAGGTCATCGGCCGCTGGAAGCTCGAGATCATCAAGCGCTCAGACACCGCCCAGGGCTTCGAGCTCCTGCCCAGACGATGGGTCGTCGAGAGGACCTTCGCCTGGCTCAACCGATGCCGTCGACTGGCCAAGGATTGGGAGAAATCAATCGCCTCCGCACAGGCATGGATTCTTGTCGCCAACATCCGACTCCTCACAAGGCGGCTCGCAAGGTACTGTTATCAAACATAGAGTTTCGAGTCGGACTCTAAAGGTCGACCTTGTGGGCCGGTCTTAACGCTGGGTTAAGCCGCGCGTGGCTTATCGGAGAACCAGCAGGTGCGGTCTTCTTCGAATAATTGCGCCAAGTGATCGATCACCACGCGAATGCGGGCGCTACGATTTGTTTCCTCATGCGAGACCAGCCAGATCTCGCTCTCGCACTCAAGGTCGATCCGCAAACGAACGAATTCGGGTACCACCTCCTCGGTGTAGAGCGGCAGCAGTCCGATCCCCATGCCGATACGAATCACCGAAACGACGGCGCTCGTGCTGTTCGATCGAAACGCGACCGCGGGATGCTTGTTGACTAGATCGGTCCAAGCCGACCACGCGGAATTCAGATGCAATGCGGTATGGTCCACCAGGCGGTGGCGGTACAGATCTTCCTCGGTTTGCGGTTCACCAAAGAATTGGATATAGCGCGGCGCCGCAAACAGAAAGAGCTTCAAAACGCCAACTTTCCTCGCCACCAGTTGCGGCTCGTCCGGCCTTACATAGCGGATGGCAATATCGGCCTCCCGCATGCCGAGATCGACTACCCGGTCTTTGCACACCGTATCCGATCAAAATCGCTGGATGTTCCCGTTGGAACGCAACCATCCGCGGCGCTAACCAATAGGTGGCCAGCCCTTCGGTCGACGAAATCTTCACGACGCCGGTCAGTTCGTCATCGAGCCCGCTGATGTGGCGTTCGATGTGCGCTGCCGAGGACTCCATGTCCGCGGCCTCGGCGAACATGATCTCGCCGGCCGGGGTTAGCCGCATGCCGTGGCTGTAGCGGTCGAACAATTTTGCCCCGAGTGAATTCTCGAGGCGCTGGATACGTCGCCCTACGGTCGATTGATTGGTTCGCAGCGAGCGTGCCGCTTTCGAGAAACTGCCTGTGCGCGCGACAGCCAGGAAGAACTGGATATCCTGCCAGTCGCGCAGCTCGTTATTGGCCTTGCGTTTTTGCATCTTGTTTATGCGCGATTGGGGAATACCCCAATTCACCCCTGTTGCCTAAAAATACCACGAGTTGACGCTCGACATAAGCCCAACGGTCCAGCGAGGGTTCAGGAAGGGTCCAAGAAAGCGCAATTAACGGACGGCACAGGGGTGAAATGAAGGTTCCGAGCAAAACATCGATCTACAGTTACGTTCGTAGCCCATCGTCACGGCTGGCGGCTTTGATCGGTGGCCTCATGTATGTGTCCTACGCCGCCGGCTTCGACGCGTGGCTTAGTCCGGCGCTGATCGGCGTCGCGCTTTTTGTCGGGATCGCGCTGCCCTCCTACTCGCGTTTGAGCAATCGCATCGAACAGCGGGCCAACTATGCGCTGGCTCTGGTGACGGTCGGCCGGCTGGCGCGGTTTTCCCCCCAATTCCTGTTCAATACCGCAGCCTTCGGCGTCCTGCTGCTCGGTGGGGTCGTCGACGGCGGCAATCTGTCGGGTGTCGGTGGGTTGTTGGGGGCGGCCGCAATTACCACGATGGCGTCGCAGGGCGCCCAATACGTGGCGATGTTTTTGTTCAACCGTAACGTCGGCGACCTCAATCGCAACGTCATGGTCGCGTTGTCGCTCAACATCGTGGTGACGGCCTTGGCCATCATGGGGTTCGAGTTCGTGCGCTGGATCTTTGTGGTGGGCGGGATCGGGCTCGGTATCTTGGTCTTTGGCAGCGGGTTGTTGTCGGATTTACGCGCCTTCCTGTTTCCCCAACGCGGGATCGGCGTGTTTTTCGGCACCTTCAATCCGTTTCACAAATCGCATGTGAAGCTGGTGCGGGACGCGCTCGAAAAACGCGGGCTTAGCAAAGTGGTGATTCATCCCACGATCATCCCCCGGGCGCACAGGATCTGGCGCGAACGTGGCGAGATCTGCGTTGACCGCGTTGAGGACGGTCTCCAGATCTACGAGAAAACTGCGAAGGCGGATCCCTATGTCGACTATTTCCCGACCGGGCATCGTTTCTACGCACCGGAAACCCGCCGCTACATGATTGAGTTGGCGCTCGCCGAAGCCGGTCTCGACGATCGGGTGGAAGTGAGTTTCATGCCCCAGACCTACGCTCGTTATGGATTTCACGGCGTCGTTCGGGAAATCCGTAGAGCCCATCCAAATACCCCTATCCACGGCATTCATGGCAGTGACGTTGGCGGCATGATGGTGCGCGCGATTCTCGACGAGTGTGGCTGGATCTACCCGATGCTGTTTTTGCGTCGCGACGGTATATCGGCGACCGCCATCCGCGCCGGCGCCGAAGGCATGACAGGCTCGTCGATCACCAAGGCGCTGCGCTTCTTAAGTCAAGGGAGTGGGGAAATCGCCATCAATGGGAGGAGATTTCGCAATGAACATGGTGTCCTCGTACCCGCGTAACGAACCGCCTCCGGTTGAGGTTACCGTCAAGGTGGCGTCGAGCCTGGAGGAACTCATGCAGGTATTCGCGATTCGCGCTGCGGTGTTCATGGCCGACCAGGAATGTCCCTATCATGAGGAGTTCGACGGCAACGATTTCAGCGCATCGCATATCGTTGCCTATTGCAACGGCGAACCCGCCGCGACGATTCGGCTGCGGTATTTCTCGGAGTTTGCAAAGATCGAGAGAATGGCGGTCCGGCCCCAATTTCGCGGCTACGCCACCGTCAACCCGTTGATTCGGTATTCCCTTAATCTTGCCCAGACCAAGGGGTACACAAAATTTCTCGGGCACGCGCAGAAACGGTTGGTTCGTTTTTGGTCGCGTTACGGTTTTACCCCAAAGGGAGAGATGTTTCAGTTTTCCGACCACGAATACATCACGATCGTGGCCGATTTCGAGTCCCTCGACCACTCGCTCACGCGTGACTCGGAGCCGATGGTGCTGACCCGACCGGAAGGTCAATGGGACACGCCCGGCATCCTTGAACGCTCGGCCGAACGTGCACCCACCAACCCCCTCTAGGCCTTTTGACCAGGACACCCAATGACCAATAATGTAGTGCGACTCCCCGATTCGATTATCGATCCGCCCCTGCTGATCGCCATTGATATTCAGCGCGAGTACACGACCGAGGGTCGTCCCTACTTCATCAATGGCGTCGAACCGAGCGTGAAAAACTGCCGCCGCGTGCTCGATCACGCGCGCGCGCAACGCTGGCCGGTGGCCCATGTCCGCCACCTTCAGGGCGGGCATGTTTTCAATGAATCCCTGGCATATTCGCGATTCGTTGAGGGCTTCGAGCCGTTGCCGCACGAGTTCGTTTTCACCAAGAACAACTTCTCCTGTTACAGCAACACGGCGTTCGGCGAGCTTTTGGAATCCGCCCGCCAAGGGGCGGTTTACGTCATGGGCTACAACTCGTTGATGTGTTGCCTGTCGACGATCATCGAGGGGCACAGTCGCGGCCACAAATTAACCTTTGTCGAAGATGCCTCGATGGCGATTGCGACGCCCAACGCGGACGAAGCGGCAGCTCACATTCACGGTGTCGACTTGATCGCCCTCTACGCGAATGTGGTCGACACCGAGGAAGTCCTCCGTGACGACAGCAGCCGCCGTATGCCGATACCGCACGCCTATGTGCGCAGCCCCTGCCAGCCTGAAGCCAGCGCATAAGTGACCAGGGTGATACCATCGTGAACCTTGAAGAAGCCGCTGTCGTGCTTCCGAGTAGCGTGCCTGGCTTGCGCTATCTTGTCCTCTTTGACTCCGGCGAAATGTCGTCGCAAGACGCCGTGGGTCCATTTGATTCAATCAAACAGATAGACGATTTGACAACCTGGCCGGAGCCGTTCGATTTCCGGCTTGATGAGAGTAGCTGGCGCCGAACCGGGGTGTATTTGACTAAACCCATTGCGGGATCGGACTACCAAAGCACCGGCGAAATTCTCGAGGAACGGAATTCCCGCGACTGAGGCATGGCACCTTTGCTCGACCGCCGGTTGAGCAAGATCTGACTCTGGTCGATTTCATCCACTAGGATCAGCGCAGCCTCGTCACTGGGTTCCGTAAATGCGGTCACCAGCATCGCCGATGCCGGGGAGGATATATCCGTGATCGTTTAACCGGTCATCGACATTAGCCGTAAAGATCGGCACATCGGGGTGTTCATCGTGGAACGCCGCGATTCCCTCAGGCGCGGCCAGCAAGCACGCGAATTTCAGCGATTCCGCACCACCATCCTTGAGACGGCTGATCGCGGCGATTGCCGAATTCCCGGTCGCCAACATCGGATCCACCACGACAACCTGACGGCTACCGAGGTCGGTAGGAACCTTGTAGTAATATTCAACCGCGACCAGCGACTCGGGATCGCGATACAGCCCGACATGTCCGACTCGCGCGGTTGGTACGAGATCCAGCATGCCGTCCAAAAGTCCATTGCCGGCGCGAAGAATGGACACCAGGCATAATTTCTTGCCGTCGATAACCGGCGACCGCATTGGCATCAGTGGCGTTTCGATATCGATTTCCGTCATCGGTAAATCCCGCATCACTTCATAAGCCAAGAGGGTGCTGATTTCTCGCAACAACTGGCGGAAGTGCGCCGAAGGTGCGTCCTTTTGCCGCATCAGCGTGAGTTTATGTCGGACAAGCGGATGGTCGACGACGGTTACGTTGGTTGGCATCTCACTCCCTCGATCGCACTAAACTAGTGGATGGAATCCAACATATGGTACCCATACGAACGACGGCTTGCCGAGTTTGCCGGTTAGGCGCGCGAAGCGTGGCGATGCCCCATGGGACCGTTGGGCATCGGAAGCTTTGCGTAACGCGGCCGGTGAACTCGGCAAGCCGCCCTGTGGGTCGCGTATCCCGGTCCCCCGGTGCGTCGAAACCCCTCGACGATGCCCAACGGTCCCTTGGGGCATCGCCTGCGAGCTTCCTCCTTCCGAGCTACAGGGATACGCGATCGTATGGGCGCCATATGTTGGATTTCATCCACTAGAGCATTTTCTGAGCTGACGGATTCTTTTTGGGATTCCCATGGGATCGAATTTCTGATTCAAGATGTGGGCTGGTGGAGGAGGCCAGCCTGCATGACGAAACCTCTTTCCAATGATCTTCGAGAACGGCTTGTATCGGCGGTTGACAGCGGCCTGTCGCGGCGCTCGGCGGCGCGCCGCTTCGGGGTTGCGGCCTCGACGGCGATCAAATGGGTGAATCGGTGGCGGCGGACGGGCGATGTCGGGCCTAGGCCGCAAGGCGGTGACCACCGCTCGCACCGGATCGAGGCCCATGCCGAGGAAATCCTGGCGCTGGTTGACGAGACGCCGGACATCACCTTGGGCGAGATCGCGGCACACCTGGACGCGGGGCATGGCTTGACGGTGGCCCAAAGCACGGTCTGGCGGCTGCTCGACCGGCACGGCATGACGTTCAAAAAAAACCGCGCACGCCTGCGAGCAACAGCGAGCTGACGTCCTGCGCCGCCGGCAGGCCTGGTTCGACGCCCAACCCGATCTGAATCCCGAGCGGCTGGTGTTCATTGACGAGACCGGCGCTTCGACCAAGATGGCCCGGCGTTACGGCCGGGCGCCACGGGGCGAGCGTTGCCAAGCACCGGTGCCTCATGGACACTGGAAGACGACGACCTTCGTTGGCGCGCTCCGCCTTGAAGGCATGACCGCGCCCATGGTGCTCGACGGTGCCATGCATGGTGCCGCCTTCCTCGCTTATGTGGAGCAGGTCTTGGTCCCGACGCTCAAACCCGGCGATATCGTGGTGATGGATAACTTACCCGCCCACAAACCCATCGCCGTGCGCACGGCCATCGAAGTCGCCGCGGCAGAGTTGCGCTTCCTGCCGCCCTACAGCCCTGACTTTAACCCCATTGAAATGGCCTTCTCCAAGCTCAAGGCTTTCCTCAAAAAGACCGCCGCCCGAACCGTCGATGACCTCTGGGACGCCATCGCCCAAGGCATCGACACCTTCACACCAACGGAATGCGAAAATTACTTCGCTGCTGCCGGCTATGACCGCAAATGATAGGAAAACGCTCTAGGTGTGGTGTCTCAGTAGGTTGTTCATTCGGCCCCGCTTTGAGAAGCTGATGTTTGAAAAGAACAGAAGCTGATCGCCGGAGGACCGAATGAACATCCATAAGAATGCCCGCCTGACCCCGAAGGGTCGAGAGATATTAATCTCTCGACTGGAACGCGGCGAACACCCGTTGGACGTGGCGACAGCAATGGGCACCAGTACCAGTACGGTCTACAAATGGTGGCGGCGCTATCGCGCGGAAGGCTTTGGCGGGCTTGTCGACCGCTCCTCAAGGCCAATGACCAGCCCGCATAGAACACCTGGTGAGCTTGAGGCGAAGGTGATTGCCCTGCGCAAGCAACGGCGCATCTATCACCGCATCGCCGCCGAAGTTGGTGTTTCCAAAGCCACGGTGGGACGGATCCTGACCCGACACCACCTCAACCGCTGGCGCGACCTCGACCCCGCCCAACCGGTACGCCGCTACGAACGCGCCAAGCCCGGCGAGATGATCCACATCGATATCAAAAAACTCGGCCGCTTCAACCAGGTCGGGCACCGCATAACCGGTGATCGAACCGGCCCAAGAACCGGACCCAACAGGGGCTGGGAATACGTCCACGTCTGCATCGACGACCACTCCCGCCTCGGCTTCGCAGACATCATGCCAAACGAGAAAAAAGACAGCGCCGTCGCCTTCTTGATGGCCGCCCTCGCTTGGTACCGGCGCTTCAATATCACCGTCGAACGGGTCATGACCGACAATGGATCGTGCTACAGGTCATTGGCCTTCACAGACGCCTGCAAAAACCTCGGGCTCAAACACATCCGCACCAAACCCTATACACCCAAAACCAACGGCAAGGCCGAGCGCTTTATCCAATCTTCTCTGCGCGAATGGGCCTACGCTCAAGCCTATGAAAGCTCACAGCACAGAGCACGTGAGCTCCCCATCTGGCTACACCACTACAATTGGCACAGACCTCATGCCGGGATAAATGGAAATCAACCCATCAGCCGATCAGGCTTGGATGTCAATAACCTCACGAGACTCCACAACTAGATCTCATCAAAATACAGTGCCATCTGCGGCAACGCGGATGGGCGGTGGGCCGCCGGCTCGCTTCTCACTCGCAATCTGGCGTCCAGCGCGCCACGTGCCGCCCTCGAGAACTTTGGCCAAGGGAAACGTGACCTCGTCGACACCCAGTTCCGCGCGCACCAGCGGTGCGAGACGGTCCAGCAGCGCAACGGTCAGCGCCCGCCACTCGATAATGAGTTCAGAGGACACATCATGCGAGCGCGCGAGGATGTCGTCGTACTTGGGCACCAGCACACCGCAGTCGATCAACAATCCACCGTTGCGATACTCCGCCAGTGGCGTTAGTTGGTCGATGTCGGTGACTTCCAGACCGTTGCGTTCCAGAGGTTCGATCAGCGAATAGGTCAGCCACTGCGACAATTTGTGAAACGGTACCCATCCCTGTGCATCCTCGCCGCCGGCCGCTGGATGCGGCCAGACGTCGCCAAGCGGGACACCATCGAGGTGCGAGCCGCCCGGCCAGATGCTGGCAAGCCCGTCTAGCAATGTCGTCAGGACCGCGCTGGCGGAGATAGCATTGCCCGTAGCGGTTGCACACAGATAGTCAAACAAGCCGCCCGCGCGTGGGCGCTTACGTCCAAACAGGTCTGGCCGGTTGGCCAGCGCCTGGCCGAGCCGGCGCATCAGCGTGGTCCGCCCGGCGACTCCAACCAGTGGGTTGTCTTCGCTGACCTGGAAACCGCCCGCCAGCGCCGTTTCGTCTAATTCGGCAAGTCCTTCGCTATCGGCGCGCAGCGGATCGCGCGGATCGGAAGAAAACATACCCGCCCGAAACATGTCGAAACTGGCGACCGCCAAGCCTTCCGAGCGTGCGTAGCTACCTCCGGTCGAGGCACGATACGTCCACCGCTCACCGGCACCGGCATCGAGCAGAACGCTAACGGTTGTGAGATCAAACGCGACACGGGCCTTTTCTGTCGCGCTCTGTCCGACCAACGCAGCATCGAGCAATACGGCCCGGTCGACATCGCCGGCCGAGAAATGGCGCCACCGGCTATGAGCGGGAACGCCGAGCGTGGGAAACGCGTTTCTTGTAACTTGGGCAACGTAGGTTGCGGTTTCCGCCAGCGCCGACTCGTCGATCGAAAAGTGATCGGTTTTTCCCGCTTCGGCGGCGCCAAGGATGTGGCCGCAGCGTTCGCGAATCGCACCTGTTGTCCGCAGCCAGTTCACGGTCTCGGCAACCGACGACAAGGGCGCGCTGCTCAATCGTTCAACTTCCGGCCGGTGATCGCGTTTAAATCGTCGCCGTCAGAGATGATTCCCGTGGTGTAGTAACCGGCCGCCTTTTTCGCTTCGATCTCGACCCATGCATCCGTCGGGATCAGGTCGTCTGGGATTTCGACGCGCTCGACTATGTCGATGCCTTGGCGCGTGATCGCATCGTGTTTCTGATCGCTCATCGACACAAAACGATCGATCCTGGTGATCCCGAGCCAATGGAGCACGTCGGGCATGAGTTCTTGGAAACGCACGTCTTGTACGCCGGCAACGCACTCGGTGCGCTCGAAATAGGCCGATGCACGGTCGCCGCCCTGCTGGCGCTTGCGCGCGTTGTAGACCAGAAACTTGGTCACTTCGCCCAGGCCCCGCCCCTCTTTCCGGTTGTAAATCACGATCCCGGCGCCGCCGCCTTGGGCGGTTTCGACACAGACCTCGACCCCGTGGGTCAAATACGGACGACAGGTACAAATATCCGAGCCGAACACATCCGAACCGTTGCATTCATCATGAACGCGGCAGGCAACCGGTCGCGCCGGATCGGTCAACGCTTCCAAATCGCCGAAGCAGTAGACGGTGGCGCCGCCAATCGGGGGCAGGAGTATGTGCAGGTCGGGCCGCGTCACCAGCTCCGGGAACATGCCGCCGGTTTGTTCGAAGATACTGCGCCGCAGGTCGCTTTCCTCGATGCCACAGCGTTTTGCCACCCCCGGCAGGTGCCACACCGGCTCGATCGCCACCTTGGTGACGCGCACCTGTCCAGTTTTAGCCAGCACATTTCCATCCGGCTGCAGGCGTCCCGCGCTGATTGCCTCTTGAATTTCCGGAAAACTGATGTGGGCCTTTGTCACCGCGATCGTCGGTCGAATATCCAAGCCCGACGCGAGTTGGTCGGCGAAGGCATCGCTAACCAGGTGTCCATAGGGATCAATCGAAACGATCTTGTCGGGATCTGACCATTGTGGGTGGGGACCGATAACCGCTGCCGGCGACGTATCGGTAAGGTCGGGCACATGAACGGGATCGAGACTCTTCGACGCCACCGCCAGCGCGCGATACAGCGCATAGGACCCGCTATGGGCACCGATCACATTGCGTGGCGCACCGTCGGTAAGTGTGCCCAGGATGGGTCCGCGATCGCGGATATTGTCAGCACCCCAGTTGACCGCCGGAGGTCCAACGCCGTCGCGATTGGGATGCGACGTCAGGACGATGTGTTTTTGTGGTGGCCGGTTGCGTTTCATTAGAGATACTCGGTTACGTCAAAAGCGTCAGATCTGGCACGCCCCTCACCCCCGCCCTCTCCCACGCTGGGGAGAGGGAGCTCAAGGGTGCCATTTGCGCGATGAAGTTCCCTCTCCCCAGCGCGGGAGAGGGGTAGGGTGAGGGATTTGTTTTTTTATCCATCACGATTCCAGTTACGACACTCGATGACGTTCGAGGTAGCGATTCATGCCAACATCGTCGTCCCAGGTCTTGCGGTAGGCGGCCAGGAGATAGGGCGCGATGTCGGCGTTCCGCGCGGCGACCATTTCGATATCGCGGCGCAACCCCGGCATCACCTCCTCGACCGCCTGGCGCAGCTCTGCTTCGTCGATCGTCGTCAGCTTGCGGTCTGCCATCACCACCTGGCCGTCGATCAGCACCGTGTCTACGGCGGCGCCGCTTTCGGTAAACACCATCTGGCGCGCGGCGCTGTTGAGCGGCGTGAACGACGTGCTGTGCAGGTCGAGCAGCACCAGATCGGCTTTCATGCCGGGTTGAATGGCCCCGATCTCACCGTCGAGGCCCAACGCCCGGGCGCCGCCCAGCGTCGCGCAACGCAGCGCGTCCGCCGCCGACGGCGGACCCGGCTCCGGCTCGCTGACGGCGGCCAGGCTGGTAAACAGCTTCATCTGCTGAAACATGTTTTGCGAGTCGCTGCAGCCCGAATTGTCCGAGCCCAGCGCCAGGCGGACACCGGCTTCGACGAAATCGCGTACCGGTGGCACCCCGCCTTTGGATTTCATATTCGAGGCCAGGTTGAGCAGGATCGTAGCATCAGCCTTGGCCAAGGCGGCGATCTCGTGGTTGGCGGTCCAAATGCTATGGGCCAAAGCCAGACGGTCGTTGAGCAGACCGACCTCTTCCAGCAGCGGAACCAGCGATCCGTCGTAGTCGCCCAGCAACCGACGGCTGGCCACCGCTTCGGCCCGCGATTGATAGAAATGCATGAACACGGGCAGGTCGTGTTCCGCCGACAGGGCCGCCACCCGCCGCATCATGTCCGGCGAACACAACAGCGGATTGGTCGGTCCCAAGGCCCACGTGATGCGGTCGTGCTGGCCCCGGCGGGCCAGGTATTCTTCGGTCACGACATCGACCGAATCGCTGGCAACGGCCCCAGAATCGGCGGCCGCGGCGAGTAGATGGTGCGACGCCTCCGGCACGCATTCGCGCCAATAAGGCACACGATCGAGCGCCCGGAGATCGGCGATCTGCTGCGCGAAAACGACTCGCAGGCCGCTGGCATCATAGGTCTCCAGCGCGACGTCGAGGAGTTCGCTATCGAACGGCAGGATCGTCAGCATATCCTGCACCGTCGTGATCCCATTACGGATGGCTTCCGCCGCCGCCAGCATGGTGCGCGCCCGCACCTCCTTGGCGCTGCGCTGGGGATAGACCGGCGGCAGCGCATACATGAACCACATCTCAGTCGGCAGGTTCTCGAAGCAGCCCCGCAGCAACACGTCGTGGGAGTGGTAGTGCGAATTCACGAATCCCGGGATCAGCAGCTTGTCGCGCCCATCGATCACCTGCGCCGCAGCGGCGTCGCTAACCGACGTTGCCACCTGCGCAATACGGCCGTCCTCGATCAGAACATCGCCAACCGCCGGCTGATCGGTATCGCCGTCGTGGTCGTACAGCCGCGCCTTGCGGATTAAAATTCTAGTCGTATTTGCCATTCCAACCGGCTTGCCCCGCCCAACGTATAAAAACCCGACTCGTTCAAAGCTTTGGGCTGCGAAAAAACGCCCAGGCTAGCTAATTGAGCGCCCGACACCAACAAGATTCGCTCAGACGCGGTGGGACGCCTGCCCGCCCGCGAGGATGCGGGCAGACGCGTGCCCACAAGGTTGCACTATGTGAGCCCGACCACAGTCCCGGGGCGACGATCTGCCATACTCGACCGTGGTGCGGCCAAAATGGGGGAGACCATTATGCCATCGACGGACTGGAACATCAGGCTGGTCAACGCGCGTCAGGCCCAACGCATGCTGCCGCGCAAACCTGATACCGATGACGAAATCGATTGGCGCGGTGTCGAAATCGCACTGGTCGATACCGGCTATACCACCCATCCCGCGTTCGGGCCGTGGGACGCCGGCAGCAGTCCGGTGCTGCAGGTCGGTCGCGGTAAGAATTTTGTCGAGAGCGATCCGCCCAACAACCGGCCGCGCGACCCGCTCAACTATTCCGGCCAGCCCGGTCACGGGACCCGGGTTGGCAGCGTAATGTGCGGCAATTTGCCGGGACTTATGGTCGGTATTGCGCCCGGTGTGCCTACCATCCCTTACCGCGTCACCAACACCACGGTATTGGCATCGACGGCGACACGAGAACGCGTTGCCGCGGCTATCCGCGATGCCGTCGATCGCAACGGCTGTGAGGTCATATCGATCAGTATGGGCTTTCCCTTGTTGGATTTGTTCGGCCAACGCGAACTCGGTAAAGCGGTCGATCACGCCTATGACAATGGCGTCATCGTGGTCGGCGCCGGCGGTCAAGTCATCGACAAGGTGGTGTATCCCGGGAAGTTCTTTCGCTCGATCGGGGTCGGCGGCGTCACCCCGGATTGGAAGGTGTGGTTCGAATACGACCGCGCCGAGCTCGATTTCATCGATGTTTGGGCGCCCGGCGGCGACGTCTATCGCGCCAACAGCATCCTGGTCGACGGCCAGGTCACCTACCGCGACCCCCTCCCCGGCGACGGCACGTCCTACGCCGCCGTTCACGTCAGCGCAGCCGCCGCGATGTGGACCGCCGTCCACCGCGACGCCCTCGCCGCCACCTATCCGGAACCCTGGCAAAAGATCGAAGCGTTTCGCGAGGTTCTTATGCAGAGCCACATCACCGTCCACGGCAGTTACGCCCCTGCCGCCGGAACCGGCATTCTTGACATTCTCGCTCTGCTACGAGCCGATCTTCCGGATCCCGCGTCGCTGAATAAGGGAGCCGAAGCGGAGGGACAGGTGTTTTAGACGTTGCGGATTGCGACGGCCCCAAAATCAATCTCCGATGCAGCGAGCCAGCTAACAGCCGATGATTTCGGTGCCAAGACCTAGGTGCCAAGACCTAGGCGCCGAGACCTACGAGATAAGGCGCGGGATGCGCTGTCGTTGCAGGTCGTATCCGCACTAATTTTGGGCGCTGCGGCCTCTTAAACGATTCGATCAAGGTTGTAGTTGATAACGTGATGCACGGGATGCTCCATCACGCCGCACATGGGTCCGGGTTCGAACAGCCGGGTGCTCATGGCTCGCTGCAGCGAGGCCACCAAGTCACGATCTTCCTCGACGATCTGCGCGATCAGCTTGGCGTGCGCAGCGATCTTGAGATCGAAATCCTCGCGCTCGAAAAACGCGTGCGGAAACAAGCTGTAGAGCGTGATCCGCGATTGCGACGGTGAGATCGGCCAGGTCAGCGGCACCTGCACATTGTCGCCGTAGGCAAACATATGCACGTTGGGTGACAGCAGGCCGGCGCACGAGAAGTCTTCGCCGCGATCCGAGATCCACGGCATCATCTCGAACAGTAGCTTCCCGTCGGGATTGAGCGGCGGATGCGGGTAAAACGCAGTCAGCACGCCGGGTTTTTGCACGGTGAACGCCACGTCGGCCCCGCTCACGCCGCCGAGCGTATCGGTGTGCAGCGTGTTGACGTGGTAATAGTCGACGAAATTCTCGATCACCAGTTTCCAGTTGCAGTCGACCTCGGTCAGGTATTTGTCGGCCGTGCGGCAGTCCTGTTGTTGCAAGAACGCGAATTCGCGATCCCATTCGGCGATGAAATCCTCGAACGGCTCCGGGGTCGTTGCAAAGTTGATGAAAATCCAACCCGCCCAAACGCCCAGGCCTAGCGGCTTCAAGCGGCAAGTTGCGGGATCGAATCCCGCCGCCTCCTTCATGTAGGGTGCGCCCACCAGCTTGCCCTCAAGGTCGTAGAGCCAGCCGTGGTAGGGGCAGCTGAACTCCGCTGCGTTGCCGGAACCGATGGCAATCTCCACGCCGCGGTGGGCGCATACATTGGCGAAAGCGTTGAGCGCTCCTGACTCATCGCGGGCAACCACGAAGGGCTCGCCCAGCAAACGATCGGTCAGATAGTCGCCCGGGTTCGCCACTTCCTCGACGCGCGCAAAACAAATCCAGTCGTGCAGGAAGATCTCGGACTTTTCACGTTCGAAAACTTCCGCCGACGCGTAGTAATAGCCTGGTAGGTGACGCGCGCGGTCGAGCGGTTGGCGCGCCGCCAGACCCTCGTTGCCGGGTTCCCGCTCGGTCGATTCGGCGATTGCCATCAGAGCTATCCTCTCCAACGTCCTCGCGCATGAGTCTACGCGGATCAGCCCCCGACCCCAAGCGCTCGGTCCTATGGTAGGCTTCCCAGTACCAACGAATGTGGGAGGATCCGATGCAAATTCGCGTCGCCAACAAGTACGCCCCGACGCTTGTCACCGGGCTGGCTTTGTCGCTTTTATTGTTCCTGCCAACCGCTTCGCAGGCCGGCGCCTGCGACGGACCGCCCGAATCGAAATCCGTCAAGATGCTCGGCGATTGGTTGCCGTGGGCCGCCCAGGCTCCCTTTATTGCTGCCGTTGCTGAAGGCCACTACAAGGCCGAGGGTCTGGATTTTGAGTTGATCCAGCCGGCCAATCCGGCCGACACCATAAAATTGGTCGCCGCGCAGTCCGTCCACTTCACGATGACCTACGTACCCGACATCATGCAGGCGCGCGAGCAGGGCGTTCCGATCATCAGCGTCGCGGCGCTGCTCAGGCCACTGACCACCGGGTTGGAGGTCCGCGGTGACTCCGGCATCAAGTCGCCCGCTGATCTCAAAGGAAAAACGCTCGCCGTCAACTCGATTCCCTCCGCGTTAGCGGAAATGCGCACCGTTCTGGCATCGGCCGGGTTGACCGTAAAAGATGTCAAGGTCATCGATCCCGGGTTCGGTGGTATCGCGATGCTACTCGAGAACAAGGTCGATGCCTTATGGGGTCTCAGCATTGCCGATCCCTACATTCTCAATCCCGCATTTGCCGAACAAGGCAAACCGCCGATTCGTTTCTTCGCCAACAAGGACTACGGCGTGCCGAACTATTATTTCATGGTTATCGGCGCCAGTGAGGACTGGGTTAAGAAAAATCCGAGCGCGACATGCCGGTATCTGCGCGCCAGCCTGCGCGGCCTCGACGATTGGCTGGCCAGCCCGGACAAGTATCTCGCCGGCATCGCCAAATCCAACGACCTCTATACGCTCACGCAGCACACCGATATGGCAGGCGGTGTAAAATCGAGTTGGCGTGATGCTGATGGCACCACGTTCACCCAAGCCCGGAGTATCTGGACCGCCGCGCAAGCGTGGGCGCTCACCCACAAACTGCTGGAGAAAAAGGTCAACCCCGACACGTTCTTCACCAACGCCTACATGCCGTAGGGATTTTGCGGAAGGCCCTACAGCAGCGAAGGAATCCAACACACACGCCGACCAGGAAGGGTCCCCTCGCCCCCCGTTATGGGAGCAGAGAGTCAGGGTGAGGCAGCTATGAAAACGCCAGGCAAGTTCGGGATCGGCCAGCCGGTCCCGCGCAAGGAAGACCATCGGCTGGTTACCGGTCGCGGGGCTTACACCGGCGATCTCAATCTTTCCGGCCAGCTGCATGCGGCCGTCGTGCGCTCACCGCACGCCCACGCCGATCTCGGCGCCATCGACGCCTCATTGGCACTGGCGGGAACTGGTGTTGTCGCGGTGCTGACCGGCGCCGACGTCGCCGCCGACGGCCTCGGCCATCTCCCGTGCCTCGCTGATACCTTCGATCCGACCGGTGAAATGCGCGACTACATTCTTGGACCCAACGCAAAGATCCCGCCGCGGCCGCTGCTGGCGCGGGAGCGGGTTCGTTTTGTCGGCGATCCCCTCGCCCTCGTGATCGCCGAAACCGCAGACCAGGCCCGCGACGCTGCCGATCTCGTGGCGGTGTCCTACGCGCCCAGAGCCGCCGCCGTGGGAACCGGTCACGCGGATCAGCCAGGCGTGGCGCAGATCTGGGACGATTGGCCCGCCAACGTCGCCTTCACCTTCGAAACCGGTGATCGCGCCGCAACCGACGCAGCGTTCGACGCCGCCCATCGTGTCGTGTCGATCGACCTGGTCAACAACCGGGTGGTCGCCAACTCGATCGAACCGCGCGTCGCGATCGGCGAGGTCGAACCGGCGAGCGGCATCCACCGCCTCCACGTTGGCTGCCAGGGCCCGCATAATTTACGCAACATGCTGGCCGACACGATCTTCAATCTGCCAACCAACCAGGTCGACGTCGTCGTCCACGACACCGGCGGTGGCTTTGGCATGAAATATTTTCTCTACGCCGAATATGCGCTCGTCGTGTGGGCGGCGCGGCGCCTCCGTCGCCCGGTCAAATGGATCAGTGACCGCCGCGAAGCCTTCACCAGCGACGCGCAAGGGCGCGACCACGTGACCCGCATGGAACTGGCGCTCGACGCCGGCAACCGTTTTCTCGCCTTGCGCGCCGCGGTAACCGCGAACATGGGCGCCTACTACTCAAACTTGGGCCCGGCAGTACCAACCATCGAGGGCGAACACATTCTCACCTCGGTCTACAGGATCGGCGCGGCGCATACGACCGTGCGCGGCGTTTTCACCAACACGGTTCCGACCGATGCCTATCGCGGTGCCGGCCGGCCCGAACTCAACTACCGCATCGAGCGTGTCATCGATAGCGCCGCCCGCGAACTCGGCATCGATCCGATCGAACTGCGCCGGTTGAACTTCATCGGAACCGACGATCTCCCCTATGCCAATGCCTGTGGCGAAACCATCGATAGTGGCGATTTCGCCGGCAACAGCGACGAAGCCAAGCGCCTCTCGGATTGGGACGGGATCGGTCAACGTCGTGCCGAGGCCGAGGCCCATGGCCGGCTGCGCGGCATCGGCATGGCGTACTATGTCGATGAAGTCGCCGGGCCGATGCTGGGTGGTGAAGAAGCAGCGATCCGCATCGAGACCGATCGTACGATCACGGCGATCATTGGCAGTGTCGCTACCGGTCAAGGCCATGAGACCGCATTTGCACAGATCCTCCACCAGCATCTCGGGGTGCCGTACGAAAGCATCGTCCTCAAGCAGGGCGACCTCGAGCACATCCCCGCGAGCGTTGGCCAGGGTGGCTCACGCACGGTGTTGATCTGCGGCCTCGCTCTCCAGGTTGCGGCCGATGACGCGGTCGAGAAGGCCAGGGACGCGGCTGCCGCCTTGCTCGAAGTTGCGGCCACCGATCTCGAATTTACCGATGGGCACTACGTCGTCGCCGGCACTGATCGCACGATCGACCTGTTCGATGTCGTGATCGCGCTGGCCGACGGTAAGGTCGGCGCGCCGCGCATCATCCTCGGTCACGGCGAGTTCTTCCCGAGCGCGACAACGTTCCCCAACGGCTGTCACATCTGCGAAGTCGACATCGAGCGCGACACCGGCGCGGTGGAGATCGCCAATTACGTCGTGGTCGACGACTTCGGGCGCGTGATCAATCCACTGCTGCTCGCCGGCCAGATCCATGGCGGCATCGCTCAAGGTGCCGGTCAGGCGTTGGTCGAACACACGGTTTACGGTGACGACGGCCAGTTGCTAACCGCGACTTTCATGGACTACGGCATGCCCCGAGCGGCCGACCTGCCAATGCTCAAGACCACCTATCGCGAAATCCTATGCACGACCAATCCGCTCGGTATGAAAGGTGCCGGCGAGGCCGGCACCATCGGCGCACCGCCGGCCGTCATCAATGCAATCGTTGATGCGCTCAGCCCCCTCGGCATCACCACTTTCGATATGCCGGCGACGCCGCACCGCGTGTGGCAGGCGATCCAGTCCGGAACCTCCTAGGTCGCACCGGCCGTCCCAATCTGCTTCTATCGAACGCCGAGCGATGCGGCCGCGTTGGCTGGAAAGATGATACGACTCGGGCGTAGTCTCAACACAGCTTGAGTGAACACCGTTGCCTTCTTGCCATGCTTGTGTGCCTCGACACGAGCTATCGAACGGAATTGGTTCAGTGCGTCGTATTGCCGTTGGAATAGCACTGGCCGGGTTCCTCGTTTTTTCGAGCCTGGCTTCCGCGATGGCCCAGTTGCCGCCAACCGGCAAACTGCCGGAGGGCATTACGCCTTCGCGCTATCAACTCGATCTAAATGTCATTCCCGAGATGAATCGATTTTCGGGGACGGTCCGAATCGACGTGACGCTCGATAAGGCGACACAGATCATCTGGCTGCACGGACGCGGCCTGGAGGTGGCGAACGCCCATGTGCTGATATCGAACGGCGCCCGGATCGCTGCGACCTACACCGAGATCGAGGACAGCGGCATCGTGAAGCTTGAGACCGAACGCGCTATTGGCCCTGGTGCCGCCACGTTGGTCCTCTCCTATAGCGCGCCGTTCAACCGGTCGCTGGACGGACTCTATAAGATCAAGCACGGAGATCAGGTTTATGCGTACACGCATTTCGAACCGCTCGCCGCACGCAGGGCGTTCCCGGGCTTCGATGAGCCGCGCTTCAAAACCCCGTTCGATATATCCGTAACGGTCGGTGGGAGCGACATCGCCATATCGAATGGGCCCGAACAAGAAACGATCGAGCTTGATGACGGAAAAAAGCGCGTCGTGTTCCAAACCACGAGGCCCATCCCGACCTATCTGGTGGCATTCGCGGTTGGTGAATTCGATGTGGTCGAATGGTCCCCGATACCACCCAACGACGTTCGTTCTCATCCGATTCCGTTGCGTGGCGTTGCCCCGAAGGGGAGCGGCGACAAGCTGGGCTACGCCCTGGAGCACACCGCTGCACTGCTGACGATTCTCGAAACCTATTTCCTCAGCCCCTATCCCTTCGCCAAGCTGGATCTGGTGGCGGTCGCGGAGTTCAATTCGGGCGGCATGGAGAATGTGGGCGCGATCTTCTATCGCCGAGACAAAATCCTGATCGATGAAACGCCATCGATCTACCAACTTCGGAGCTATGCCTATATCCAGGCCCACGAACTGGCACATAGCTGGTTCGGGAATCTGGTGACGCCAGCCTGGTGGGACGATTTGTGGCTGAACGAAGCGTTTGCCAGCTGGATGGCGAACCGCGTGGTGCACACTTGGCGCCCGGCGGCATTCGACGACCGGGGCCCGGTGCGAAGCGCGCGATGGGCGATGTGGAGCGACCGCCTCGTCAGTGCCCGTCAAATCCGCCAGCCGATCGTGAGTGATCACGATATCGCTAGTGCTTTCGACAGCATTACCTATTCGAAGGGCAGCAGCGTTCTGGCCATGATCGAGCGCTTTGTTGGCGCGGAGACGTTTCGCGCAGGCGTTCGTCGCTTCATGACCCAACACAGTTATGGTGTGGCGACCGCCGAGGACTTTTTCGCCGCGCTGTCCGCGAGTGCTGGCGATAGCGGTGTGACGAACGCCTTCCGTTCGTTCGTCGAACAGCCCGGTACGCCGCTATTGGAGGTTGACTGGTCGTGCGATGAAGGCGGCACAGCGGCGGTGTCGCTCAAACAATCTCGCGGCTTTCCGCTAGGCTCGAAAGGGAACGCGGCGAAAATTTGGTCGATTCCAATTTGCCTTGCCTATCCCAATGGTGCCGAACGCGGGAGCCAATGCATTTTGATGACGGAACCGGCGATGACGGTGGCGCTCCCGACCAGCGTATGCCCTGCCTGGGTTTTGCCCAACGAGGCGGGCGCCGCTTATCACAATTTCGCGCTGCCGGACCGCAGCTGGAAAGCGTTGATCGAAAATCTGGATGCGCTGCAGCCGAGCGAGGTGATTTCGGTTATGGGCAGTTTGGCTGCGGCCTATCAAGCCGGCCTGACGACGACGAAACGCGTGCTCGAAGCAGCACAGGCGATCGCCCAATCCCCACATTGGGACGTTGCCAGTGCCCCGATGCAGAGTCTCCGCGATATCAAAAACTTCATCCTCCCCAGGGAACTGCGTTCGAGCATCCTCGCCGAAATGCAGCGGATCTATGCCCCGGCGCTCTCGCGGTTTGATCTGAGCGATGCGGGGCTTGCGACGGCCGCGGTCAGCAACGATCTGGCGCTATTGCGTGGCGATGTGGTCTGGTTTATGGCGCTCGATGCGCATGAGCCGGAACTGCGCGCCCGGCTTAGTCGGCTAGGGCAGGCCTATGTCGGCTACGGTTTCGACGATAGGCTTCACCGCGACGTCCTGCATCCCAATCTTGTTCGCGTCGCCCTTGTCACTGCCGTGGAGGAGGTCGGCCTCCCCTTTGCCGAAGCTCTTATCGAACGGCTGCGCCGCACCGAAGATGCGGTGTTACGCGGCCACATCATCTACGCATTGGGGAATCAGACCAGCCCGGCGCTCGTCGAGCGGGTGTGGGTGTTAATCTTCGATTCTACAACGTCTAAACACGACGCTAGTCGGCTGTTGCGGCGGCAGGGCCGGCGCGTAGACAATGCACAGCCACTGATGGAGTGGATCGTTGAGCACTATGACCGGCTGCTCGAGAGGCTGCCTCGGCCGGGGGCGGGCCTGGGTCGTCTGGCGCCTGAGTGGGCTTTGCAGTGAGGTCGACCGCGATCGTGTGGAAGCGTTCTTCGCAGACCGGGTGAAGAAGCATCGCGGCGCACCACGGGCGCTGGCGAACGTGCTCGAACAGATAGAAATTTGTGCTGCGGCTGTGAAAGCACACCGCACGGAGGCTGCTGCAATCATTCGTGCGTCGAAGTGATCTTCTGAAGCACTGACACGCAGATCTCGGCGCGGATCGGTTCACCGCGATGGTGGGATTTAGGAGGCGAGCCCCATCCGATCGAGATAATTGTTGGGCACATTGTGGATCGGTGCCTCGACGTGACACATCCGTCCCGGCACGAACAGCTGCGAACTCATCGCCCGTTGCAGCGATTGCACCATCGAACGATCCTCGTCGACCGTGATGATATCCGTCTCACGGTAGTGGGCGATCTTTTCCTCTAAATCCGGTCGCTCGAACACCGCTTCGGGGAACAACGGGCTTTTCGAGTTCTTCGACCCGCGCCACCGCGAGCCAATCCCGCATGAAGATCAGCTCTTTTTCGCGGGCATAAATTTCCGCTGAGCTATAGATCCCACCCGGTGCGTGTCGCGCCTGGTGAATCGGTTGCCTGGTTTCGTCGAACCCATTGCCGGATGCGATTTGTTCGGCCGTCGCCATCATCGATCTCCCGCGCGGGTTGCGACACCGCCCCCTCACGCCGTCCTCGGCCTCACGCTCAGGGAGGGAGTTGACCGTGCGCCTCTAGCCCTCTCCTTGGGGGGAGAGGATTGGGTGGGTTTTGTTGGGTTCCGCTGTCTGCAATCGCACCTAATCGGGCAGGAATTCATTGGTAAAATAGTCCGACGGATCCTCGGTTTTCTTAAGCAGTCCCGATTTGTGCAACCACGTTTAAAGCCCCGCCCCTACCGCGCGATCCTGGGCCGCGCAGATATCTCAATACCGACATTTGCCATCCTCCCACGTGCTTGTTAGACCGGGTCGCCGCTGTTCCGGCGCGATTCGCATCCCAGTAAGCTCCACCTGATAATATCGATTTTGCCAACCGCCCTCACATCCCGCACCCCGCCCAGCGGCGCCGAATGACGCCCGTTCTGTGGGGACTGCTCGGCGCGGTCACGTTTGGGACTGGCGACTTCCTCGCCCGCAGCGTCGGTCGCGGGATCGGCCCGACCGCCACCACGCTCGGCATGCTGATTGCCGGTATGGTGACCTTTTGGCTTTGGATTTGGATCGACGGGCTCCCGGTCGTGCTCGATAGCGGTGGTTTTGCCCTGATCGTACCCGCCGGTCTCGTGATAATGGCGGCAACGCTTTTGTTTTTCGCCGCATTGACGCGGGGCCCGGTGTCGATCGTTGCGCCGATCGGCGCGGGGTTCCCGGTATGGGTCGTCGTCATCGGCCTGTTTCTTGGGATCGTTCCGCTGATCGAACAATTCCTGGCGATGGGGCTGGTCATGATCGGCGCCCTTATCGTCACTCGATTCAGCGATCCGCAGGGCGACGACATCCAGGGAACGGGCGGCATCGCGCCCACCGTCCTCATGACGATTGCGGTCACAATGATGTTTGCCGGCGTGCTTTACGTCGCCCGCGAAGCCAGTCTGATTTTCGGTGAGGTACAGGCAACCGCGTGGATGCGCATCGTCAGCCTGTTGGCAATGGTCGTGTTCATTGTTATCCGCCGCACGTCGTTTCGGATCCCCCGGGTGTGGTGGCCAGCGATCCTTGCCATCGGCGTGCTCGATACGGTCGCTTTCCTCGCATTGCTGTTCGGTGCTCGCGCCGAAGGTGCGCCGCTCGCGGCGGTGGCGATGGCTTCCTACACGGTGATCACCGTCGTGCTCGCGCGCATATTCTTTAAGGAAAACGTACCCGTCCGCCAATGGCTCGGCATTGTCGTGGTTGTCGGCGGCGTGGCCGCCCTAGCCTATTTCAGCTAGCGCGTGTTGTTGCCGCAGGCAGGACCGTCGCAAACTTAGCCGTAGTAACTTTCATACGACTCAGCCGACATCAACTCTTTGAGGCGGTTACGGGTCGCTCGCCAGGTTTCGTCACCTTCCTCGCTGCCAACCGGTACCGCGGCCGATTCGAAGTCGTGAATGACGACATCGCCAATGTATTGCATTGAAAAATCCACCAGCTGTTGGTGCAGTGGGGCTTCGGCGTAGGCGGCAAATTCCTCGACGGATTCGAATGCGGCGATAATGGCGTAGGGATAGTCGGCTGATTTGCTATTGAGGTTGCGGCAATAAGCGTAGCTGACGATTCCGTTGAGGCTCGAGCGAATGCGCTCGGCGTAGTCGTGGATGCGGCGGTGGACGTCGTCGCCGACATCCTGCTCATAGCGAAACAAAACGACGTGATGATACATCTGCCAAATCCTCCCGCGTGCCAAATCCTCCCTCGTGCCAAATCCTCCTGCGTGCCAAGCCCGCTAGGTTGACCAGCCACGGTCATCGGCGCCAACCAAGCCGACACTCTCACCGCCGTCGATTGGTATCACGACCCCGGTGACCCAGGCGGATTCGGGAGATGCCAGATATGAAACCAGTGCAGCGATGTCTGAGGGCTCGCCCGAGCGGCCGAGCGGGTAATAACCCTCCCCTGACGCCTTAAAAAGCGCCGCATAGGTTTTCCTATCCATCCCATCTGGGAAGTAAATCTCGCTTCGCACCAGCGACGGGCTCACAACGTTAACCCGGATCTTATGCCGAGCCAGTTCAACCGCGAGTGACTTCGAGAACGCATTCACCCCGCCCTTGGATGCAGCATAGATCGAATGCTGCGGACTACAGCGATCAGTCAGGCTTGAGCTGATGTTGACAATCGATCCCCGCGTCCGCTTGAGAGCTGGGATGCAGGCGATACAGAAATTCATCGTGCCGACAAGATTGATCCCGAGCGTGTAGTCGATATTTTTCTGGGTGGTTTTTTCGATCGGCTCACGTTGCACCACACCAGCCGAATTAACGAGAACGTCGATACGCCCGTGATCCTTGCGAATCGCGCCCACCGCATCGCGAATCTGCTGGACGTCGGCAACATCGCAAACGTAGGCGTGCCAACGTTCCCCCCGCTTTGGTCTCAGGCGCGCCGCGCGCCGACCGATGACCGCAACGGTAAAGCCGTCCTTCGCCAAACGCCGCGCAATGCCCCGGCCGATCCCAGTGCCGCCGCCCGTCACCACGGCAACCTTTTTCGCTTTGCGTTGCTTCGGTTTGAGCGTCATCGGTTTGCGCGTCATCGGTTTGCGCGTCGTGGGTTTGGCGATCTGGCGAAGGCTCGAGCGGGCCGGCAAATAGCGGACCTCAATAAATGGGCCAGTTGAGCGCGTCCCACACCACGCAGTCGAAACGGTGGCAGGATACTAGCGCTTGCGCATCGGGGATTATTAGCCGATTGGCCGGGTCGCTGCATGACCTGATACCCGCCTTGGCTGGTTGATCGGAAAACTGAGAAAGCGAGTGGCGATAGCGTGCAGGAAATCGACTCACGATGGAAGAGTTGGATTGAGCCTAATACGATCGCTTTTGGTTTCCCGCCAGAACCTCCAGTGCAGCGCATCCGATTTCGGACCATTTTCTCGGTTTCGGAGATGGCTCGCGAGGGTCTGCCTGAATGGGATGCGGGATTTGAACCCCGTCCCCTTCCGCTGTGAGTTTCAGTGTTGGCTAACCCTTAAAGTGCGTTTCCAGCCGCTTGAGCGCCTCCTATGCAGAACGAGAACCGCACCAGATGTTCCACGTTCTCCTGTGCAAAAAAAGCGCTTACCGGCACCGGTGTCACTTTGGCATCGATCGTCAGCTGGCGGCAGAGGTCGACATCGGTGCCGTTGAAACCGAGCGGCCGGAAGTCGGCGCTTATGAAGTAAGTGCCGTGCGTCGGCAGGACATCGAAGCCAATGTTGGCAAGCCCTTTGGCGAAGAGATCGCGTTTCGCGGCGAGCCCAGCGGCCAAGTTCGTATACCAGGGCTGCTCCTCGTCGAGGCCGTAGGCGACCGCGCGCTGCAGGTTCGGCGGGGTCGTGAAAACCAGGAACTGGTGCGCTTTTGAGACCACCGCCATCAGTGCCGGTGCGGCCGTCACATAACCCACCTTCCAACCCGTCATCGAAAACGTCTTGCCCGCCGAGCCGATGCGAATACAGCGCTCACGCATGTCGGGCAACGTCATCAGCGGGATGTGTTCGAGACCATCGAAAATCAGGTGCTCGTAAACCTCGTCGCAGATTGCATAGGCGTCGTAACGGATCAGGAGATCGGCGATCAGCTCGAGTTCGTCGCGGTCGAACACCTTGCCGGTCGGGTTCATCGGCGAGTTCATGAGGACCAGCTTGGTGCGTTCGGAAAACGCACTTTCCAAAGCGTCCACCGGAAACGACCAAGCCGGCGGTTTGAGCGGCACCAGTTTCACGTCTGCACCGGCGCGGCGCAGCATCGGCACGTAGCTGTCGTAGAGCGGCTCGAACACCACCGCCTCGTCGCCGGGATTGATCAAGCTCAAAATGCTTGCGGCCAGCGCTTCGGTGGCGCCCGAGGTCACCATCACCTCGCTCTGCCAGTCAACGTCGAGATCGTAAAAGCGCTTGGCGTGGGCAGCGACCGCTTGACGTAGCTCGGGCACACCCATCATCGGCGGATATTGGTTGGGCGCGTTTCGCGTCGCTTCATTCAGCTTGGCGACGATTGTTTCCGGCCCCTCCTCGTCGGGAAATCCCTGTCCGAGGTTGATGGACTCGTGCTCGATCGCGAGCCGCGACATCACCTCGAACACGGTTGTGCCATATCCGGAAAGCACTTCATTGGCTGGCTTCAACATATCCTCCCAACAGCGTCCGCCGTCGGCACAAAACATGGCAAGGCTTGGCAGGCGGCGCAAGCTCTCCGCGGCCAGCCCGCAATCTCGGGCTATCCGTGCATCTGAACTTGGACATATCCTCCCCCACCCGCCAACATCGTGCACGTTGTTTGCCAACTCGACCGTACGAGACGGGCAAACCCGTCTGAAAACGCGGAGCACGAATAATGGTCCCGATACGAAGGAATCGTCGGCAGGTCTTGAAGGGGGTCGGCCGAATCGCATCAATTGGGGTCGTCGGCCAATGGGGCGGCCTCGCTATCGGCCGCAGCAGCGGCGCCGATATCGCCGCCCTCGCGGCCATAGCGCCCGACAAAAGGTTCGTTGAAGCCGCCCACAAGATGCAGCGACGGGCCATCGATGCCGGCGATCAGGCGTTCGGCGCGGTTGTCGTCAAGGATGGCCGTATCGTTGGCGAGGGCCCGAGCTGGGTGATCACGAATCACGACGCCACGGCACATGCCGAGATGGAAGCAATCCGCGATGCCTCGCGCCGGTTGGGCACCCGCGATCTCAGCGGCTGTGTGATGTATTCGACGTTTCAGCCGTGCCCGATGTGTGAGACCGCCGCCTATTGGGCCAAGGTCTCACAGCTCTACCATGGCGGCGCTCCCGCCGATGGCGGCGCCCCCCGCTACGGCCGTTGTTAGGTTATCGCGAACCCGACTTGACCGAGTTTCTCAACGCACAGTCGTACCGCCGTCCCAGCGGCCAGACCCTCGGCCGCCGTGGCGCCGCCAGCGAGCACGATCCAACCGGCCTCCAGTTGCTCGCCACTCGCCAAAGCGAGGCGCGCGGCCGCTGCCAGCGAGCGCATCGGATGCCCCAAGATCGCCGCGGATGAGCCGATCTGAACCGGTCGGCCGTTGAATTCAAGAACCATGCCCAGGTTGGCCACATCGATGTCGGGCCGACACCACGGTCCGACCACGTAGCCCGCTGCCGAACAGTTATCTGCGACCACATCGTCTAGCGAGAACATGAAGTTTGTGTAGCGGGAATCAATGATCTCGAGTGCCGGGGCAATCGCTTCAACCGCACCATAAGCCTGCGCCGGACTGACGTTGCCCGATAACGGGGCCTTCAAAAGGAAGGCAATCTCGGGCTCTACCCGCGGATGGATAAAGGTACTCGCGGCGGTTTCGCCGCCATCTTCGACCAGCATCGCATCGGTCAGTCGGCCGTAGATAACGTCATCGACCCCCATTTGTGCCGATTTCGCACGGCTCGTGAGCCCCATTTTGGCGCCGGAGCGTTTCTCGCCACGATCGAGGCGTTGCGCGATCCCCGCCGCCTGGATGCGATACGCGATCTCGACCTCAAAGTGTTTTGTCGCCGACAGCTGGCTGATAGCGGTCCCGCTTGAGGTCGCCTGATCGAGCGCGGTGGCAGCTTTTGTGATGTCCATCGTAATCTCTAGTTGGCTGCAAAGGCCGCGCGCACCGACCCCAGCCCGGAGATGCGAACTTCATAAACGTCACCTGCCGTGACCGGAACCATGGGGCCGAGTGCGCCCGACATGATGATATCGCCCGCCCGCAACGGTCGTCCCCGCGCCACCATCACGCGCGCCAACCAGATAACGGCGTTCAGAGGGTTGCCGAGACAGGCGGCGCCGGCGCCCGTACTTATCGGTTCGCCCCGATGTTCGACCACCATCCCGCATAGCCGGCTGTCAAAATCTTCAAGGGCATGGCGTTCGTTGCCCAGCACGAACAGACCGGAGGATGCGTTGTCGGCAATGGTGTCTTGAATATTGATGTCCCAGTCGGCGATACGACTGCCCACCACTTCGATCGCCGCCGTCGCATAGCCGATCGCATTCGAGACATCGGCAATGGTGGGTTGCGCATGGTCGAGGTCGCGCTCGAGGACGAAGGCGACCTCGCCCTCAATCCGCGGCTGCAAAACCGCGCCGGCCCGGATTTCCTCGCCGTCGGGAATCGCCATATCAGCGAACAGCATGCCGAAATCGGGTTGATCGACCCCCAGTTGAACCTGCACGGCTTTCGAGGTGATGCCGATTTTACGCCCCACCAGGCGCCTGTCCGCCGAAAGCCAGTGCCACGTGTTGGCTTCCTGGATCGCATAGGCTGCGTCGAGATCTCCCTGCGGCAGTTGATCGCGCAGCGGCGCACAGGGAATGCCGGATTCATACGCCGTCCGAATCCTCTCGGCGAGTGCTGCGATAGCGTCAGGGTCGGTCATTCGTCTCCTGCGACTGGTATTGACGGCGTTGCATCATAGCGTCACGCATTGTTTGAGCAACCAACCCCCGATACCGATGATTAATATAATGTAATCAAATTGTTATATGATAATTCTAATGTACGGTGAAAAACATAATTCGGGTGTCCTGGGGGAATTGGCGGGCTAGGATAGCTGTCTCTTGCAAGCGGGTGAACGGACATCATGGCGAAAATGCCGAGCATCTTTATCAGTCATGGGCCACCGACCACCGCCGTGGACGGCGGCCCGACAGCCGCGTTTCTCACAAAACTGGGCGCAGAGTTGGATAAGCCGCGCGCCATACTTTGTGTTTCGGCGCATTGGGAGACCACGGCCCCCTCCGTGAGCACCGCCGCAACCCCGGAAACCATCTACGATTTCTACGGTTTTCCCGATGCTCTCTATGAAATGAACTATCCCGCGGTTGGCGCCTGTGAGGTCGCCGAGCGAGCGGCAACGGTGCTGACCGGAGCAGGGCTGGCTTGCGCGCGCGATCCCGTGCAGGGCCTCGATCACGGGACCTGGATCCCCCTCGCCCTGATGTATCCCGCCGCCGACATCCCGGTCGCGCAGCTATCGATCCAACCGGATTTCGGGCCGGCGCATCATGTCGACCTCGGCAAAGCGCTGGCGCCGCTGCGTGAGGATGGTGTTCTCATCCTCGGCTCCGGCAACATCACCCACAATCTCGGCGACGCTCTCGGCCATATGCGGGCCGGTACGCCAAACCCGCCGACCCCGCAATGGGCGACCGCGTTCGATGAATGGGTCGCCTCGCGCGTTGCCGCCGGTGATATCGACGCGCTGGTCGACTATCGACAACAAGCCCCGCATGCGATCGAAGCCCATCCCCGCGATGAGCATTTCCTGCCGTTGTTCACCGCAATCGGCGCCGCAGACAATCCGCGAGGCCAACAGTGCCACGCCGAGTTTATGTTCGGCAGCCTCAGCCAGGCGGCTTATATCTTTGATTGAGTGCGCGTTAAGACCCAACGCCGCTCAATTCGAGCCCGAAGAACCCATCCGCGTTGGCCGATAGCAGCTTGGTTTTTGCCGACTCCGTGAGATCTGGGGCCGATCCAACCAAACTGCCGATCTCTTCCTCGCCAAGCGGGAACGGATAATCCGACCCCAGCATGACCCGGTCCTCACCCATCACATCCACCAGCAGGCGCAACGCGCGGGTGTCAAACACTGCTGAATCCACACAAAAACGATCGAGGTAGGCGCTCGGCGGCTGGGTCGACTTGCCCCGCACAATGTCACGTCGATGCCAGGCGTTTTCGAGGCGGCCCAGCAGAAACGCGAAACTACCGCCACCATGCGCGAAACAAATCTTCAGCGCGGGCGGTACCCGGTCGAATACCCCGCCCAGGATCATCGTCACGATCGAAAGCTGCGTTTCGGCTGGCATCCCCACGGTCCACGACATCATGTGCTTCGTCATCCGTTCGCGCGCCATCATGTCCCACGGGTGCACCAGCACCGGCGCACCTTCGGCCGCGCAGTGCTGTAGAAACGTGATGATCCCCTCGTCGTCGAGTTCGCGCATGCCGACATGATTGCCGATCTGCACACCGACATGACCGGCGCCCATTGCCCGTGTGAGTTCGGCGCAAGCCGCGTCGGTGTCCTGCAACGGTACCTGGCAGAGGGCCCGAAAACGCCCGTCCGAGCGAGCGCATAGCTCGAGTGCGGCGTCGTTGAAAATGCGGGCGCATTCCGCCGCATGCTCGGCCGGCCGCTGATAGGCAAACAGCACCGGCGTGGCACAGATCAACTGCAGGTCGACGCCCTGACGGTCCATATCCTCAATCCGGGCCGTTGGATCCCAGCACAACGAGCTAATCGGGCGAAATTCCTTATCGCCGACCATCACCATGCCGCGGCCGGGCTCGGTGTGCTTGAGCCAAGGCCAATCCGGAGTCCCGAAACGCTCGGCAAGATCGGGCCAACTCTCGGGAAAGAAATGGCTGTGCATATCGATGATCGTCATGTCAGCGGATGCCTAAAATCATGGATACGAGAACGGGAGAGGAAGCCGTCCGCGCCCACTGTAAAGCTCCCTCTCCCCTTGTGGGAGAGGGCGGGGGTGAGGGGTTTGTATAATATTCATACTGGCACCGCGAAGACCCATCTGGGCGAATGTCAATTCCTGGCTGCGAATACCCCTTTTGAGCTACTCCCAACTTCGTCCAAGCCAAAGAAATAAATTCCCACAGCGCGTCGGCAGTGATAGGGCCTGGCATTCAGCTGGCCACCCTCGGATGCCCTTTTGCCCGGTCCGGGCGGTAGGTCTTGCTGCTCACGGAACCTCCGGGTCATGCGTACTCTAACCATCGCGCTTGAGCGTCTCGATCGCCACGTACCGTTTTTCATGGGAACCGTTGCTCGCCCTAAAGGTATCGAGTTTCGGGCATTGGAAATTGGGGTCGGCTCCTATCCTGGCAGGCGCGATGGAATGGACCGGCACGGAAGGATGTTTCGCGACCGCGAATTCGATATCTGCGAACAATCACTCGCTTCTTTCATCATGATGCGCAGCCGCGCCGACGATTTCGTCGCGACGCCAGTCTTTCCCCACCGCTACTTCAGCCAGAACTGCATTTTCGTCAACGTCGATGCCGGCATCGAAACGCCGGTCGACCTGATCGGCAAGCGCGTCGGTGTCTGGTCGTTCCAAACCACCCTCTCTGTGCTGGCGAGAGGCGACCTGAAATCCGAGTACGATGTGCCATGGGAACAGATCGATTGGCACGTTCAGCACGATGAACTGGTGCCCTGGAGGGCGAACGACGTCTCAGTTCGGCAAATACCGGCCGGCAAAGACGCCGGGCAGATGCTGGTCGAAGGCGGGCTGGATGCCATGGTCCACCCGCTGCCGCCTGCTGCGGTTCTCACCCGCCCCGACCGCGTGCGCCGGCTGTTCGCCGATCCTCGGCACGAAGCCGAGCGATACTTCAAGAAGCACGGCTATTGCCCGATAATGCATGTGCTGGTTTTCACGAGAGAGCTGGTCGAGCAGGAGCCGTGGCTGCCGCAGGCGATGATCACTGCCTGGGAGGACGCCAAACGCAAAGCCGCCGAGTTCTACGCCGATCCGGGCTACTCGCTCCTCCTATTCGCCCGCAACGAGTTTGAGTGGCAACGCGACACGTTTGGGCCCGAGCTTTTCCCCTCGGGATTTGCTTCGAATCGAAGCAATTTGGAGAGGTTCATAGGCTATCTCGCAGATCAACGGCTGATTGAGAAACCAGTCACCCCAAGCGACCTCTTCCATCAATCCGTTCTTGACACCTGAGCGCGCGGGCGGAGTCCCAGCGCCGCATCCACTGGTCCGGATAGCCTACCAAGCGGCTTTTCTAATGCATCACACAACCAACGGTTATGCCCGGAGAACGGTCCATTAGAGCATTTCAGGATTGGCTCGACCCATCCCACTCCCCCGGCCCAACCACCCCCTCATTCGAATATGCTGGGGGTACCCTTGGGGTGGTTGGGCCGGAGGAGTGGGATGGCCAAGTCGACGCAATCCTGAATTGCTCTAGTAACGCTGTGACCCAGATCGCGTATTCCTTTTTTGCGGGTTTGCTAACCGCGATATTCGCAGAATGAAAAGGTCGGTCACGAAGGACTACCCGGAACTTGTTTGTCGTCGTGCGATTTTCGCTCGGCGCTGGCGGTTGGTTCTTCGGGCGGCGCTAACCGGGGCAGCGACACAATTTGACGAAGGCCTCCTTCGGGGCGGTTACTGAGGGTTATATCTCCGCCAAGTCCGCGTACAACACTCCGCGCTACCGCCAATCCTAGGCCGGTTCCGCCCGACTCGCGGCTACGTGACCGGTCAACACGATAGAACGGTGTGAAAACCGCCTCGAGCTCGGACTCCGGTAAGCCCGGCCCATCGTCCTCTATCGTGACGAAGATTTGCCCGGAACCGGCATCGAACTCGGCATCGAACTCGGCATCGAGGCGGATTGCCGCATGACTGCCATAGGTGATGGCGTTGGCGATAAGATTAGTCAACGCTCGTTTGATGGCGACTCGCCGGCACAGCATCACAGCCGGTGCGACCTCGCCAATGGTAACTGCGTCGCTAGCGAAATCGGCTCCGATCTCATGCAGCAGGTCGGAGATGTCGACCGTTTCGCTGGGTTCGCGCAGCGTTTCCATGCGGGCGAAGGAGATCGTTTCTGCGATCATGGTCTCCATCTCGTCGAGGTCACCGAGCATCTTGGCGCGTTGCTCATCGTCGGCAACAAACTCCGCGCGAAGCCGGAGCCGGGTGATCGGCGTCCGCAGATCGTGCGAGATCGCGGTCAGCATGTGGAGACGGTCTTCGACGAACCGGCGGATGCGGCGTCGCATGGTATTGAACGCGCGTGCGGCCTGGGCGATCTCGGTTGGGCCGCTTTCAGTGAGCGGAGGCGCGTCGATATTGGTGCCGAGTTGCGATGCCGCGGTCGCGAAGCGGCCAAGCGGCGCGGTGACACGCCGTGCTACCCATATCGCGAGAGCGACGACGCCGAGGCCAAGAACCAACAAGACCAGGACCGGCTCGACGAACAGCGCAGGGTCGTACCACTCGCTATTCGCGCGCAGTCGCAGCCAGGTCGAATCAGGCAGCTTAACCCAGACGTAAAGCGGACCATGGCCCACCATCGACACGCTTTCGTTGTTGCCCAGCGCGTCGCTCTCATGGCCAATCAGGACGGGCCCGGCGCCGAGTTCGCGAAGTGCGCTGGCCAAGCGTTGCTGATGCCACATCGACCAAAGGTCGGGGTTGACGATCGGTGTGGTTTTGGGATCGTCAATCCAGGCGCCATCGAATCCGAGGTCCCCTACGCCATCAAGAATGTCTTGGCGTACCTCGGGCCGAGCGGCGCTAATGATCGCGGCGATGGTGTGGGCTCGCTCGACGAGGTGGGTCGAGCGGTGAGCTCGAGTGTCGTCGAGAAACACCAGCGACGAGATGACGGTGGCCAACGCCATGATCAACGCCAGTCCGCCGCCGAGAGCGAGGGTTGTTCGTTGGGCCATGCTATGCGGCAGCCAGCGCATCAGCCGTGCTCCACGGCCGGGGTGAATATATAGCCGGCGTTGCGCACCGTTTTGATCAGTACCGGCTTGTCCGAGTCGGTTTCTATTTTACGCCGCAGGCGGCTCACGTGGACGTCGATGCTGCGGTCGAACGGACTGGTGTCTATCCCGCGCGCGAAATCGAGCAGTTGATCGCGCGACAGCACCCGCTGAGGATGTTCCGCGAAGACCCGCAACAGGTCGAACTCGCCGCTGGTCAGCGTCACCTCGGTGTCGTTAGCGGCTAGTAAGCGTCGCTGCCCGACGTCCAGGACCAAGCCGGCAAACCGGTAGGCCTCATTGGGTCCGGGTTGCTGCGGCTCGCGGTCGCGGGCACGGCGCAGAACCGCCTTGATCCGGGCCAGCAACTCCCGCGGATTAAACGGTTTCGGCAGGTAGTCGTCGGCGCCGACCTCGAGGCCAACGATCCGGTCGATGTCTTCGCCCATGGCCGTCAGCATGATAACGGGAATATCCGAATCGGCGCGCAGCCGGCGGCACAATGCCAGACCGTCCTCTCCCGGAAGCATCAGGTCGAGTACAACCAAATCGATTGCCCGATTGGCTAGCTGTTTTCGCATCGCCTCACCGTCACCGGCGGTGGTGACGCGAAAGGCGTGTCGAGCAAGAAACCGCGCGAGCAGGTCGCAGATCTCGCGGTCATCGTCGACCACCAGGATATGGGGCGAGCCAGCCATCGCCGAATTATAGGAACGGCACCCGCTCAACGGTTGCAGAATTTTGTAACCGAATGTTGCAAAAGCCGCTGCGCGCAACATTTCGTTACGAAATTGCCCGGCGACGCCGCATTTAGAAACATTTAGCTCGAACGTGAGAAACGTGGTCGGCTTACGACTCCTCCCCGGCTCAGTCGAGGAGGGGTACAATGGCCGGTCAACTTGCGGTTCGCAGTCTTCCGACAGCTTCCATCGTTGTCGACTGCGACAACACCCTTGGACTACCGTTCAAGGACATCGACGATGGCCTGGCGTTGGCCCTGTTACTGGGCGACCGCTCGGTCCATGTCGTCGCGGTAACGACAACGTTCGGCAATGGCAGCATCGATCAGGTTTGCCGCCAGACCGAACGCCTGCTACGTCGATTCCGCCGGCGTTGTCCGATCTACCGCGGGGCGGCCCGCGCCGGATGCGGCGTGACAGAAGCGGCCGCGTTTCTCGCCAAAACCGTTGCGGACCAACCGGGCGAAATAACGATCGTTGCGACGGGACCGCTCACGAATCTCGATGCGGCGTCGCAGATCGATCCGAGATTCTTCCACAACGTCAAGCGAATCGTGTGCATGGCCGGGTACAGCCAGCGCCTTACCGTCGGCTGGCGACAACTCCGCGAGCTAAACTTGGCGGCGGACCCGCGAGCGGCGCAGACGGTGCTCGACGCGCCCTGCCCGGTCGACCTGGTCGATGCGGATGTTTGCCGGCAGCTTCCGTTTACCGGATCCGACCTGGCCGCGATCCGGGCCGTCGACGGTCTCGACCGCGTGCTGTCTCTCAGCGTCGCATGCTGGGGGCTGGCGTTCCGTGCCTGGTGTGGGACCAGCTACTTCGTCGCGTGGGATTTGGTCGCAGCGGCATGCGCGGTGAGGCCGGACCTGTTCATCAGCCGCGCCGTCACGGTGAATACGCGCGGACCCGCGTTTCGCATGGGTCAGCTATCCGTGAAACGCAGCCGCGGTCATGAATCATCGGTGCGCTTATTGATTGGGATCGTCGATCCCAAGGCGGTGAGAAATCTGCTGCTCGTCGCGTTACGGCGCTTGTCTGCAATCCCCGCTCACCGGCGCGGCTGACCCGAGCCACGTTGCTGAAGGTTCCATATGGCTAAGACATCAGATTGTCCTAATGTTCTCATGATCCCGCCGATGATCGTGGTCGGGTTTCTAGTGCTTGGGTACCTGCTCGACCTCGCGCTCCCTGCGGCGTTCTTGTCGAACGGCCTACAGTACGCGATCGGTGCCGTCGCCTTCGTTCTCGGCGCGATTCCTTCCGTGCTCGCGGTGACGGAGTTCCGTCGTGCCAAAACCAGCTTCGACGTACGCAAGCCAGCGACCACTCTAGTGCGGGGCGGCCCGTTTCGGTATTCGCGCAATCCCGGCTATGTCGGGCTGATCCTCGCGCATGTTGCGATCGCGTTCATCGTCGATAGCGTCTGGATGATGCTAATGGCGATACCAGCGTTCGTTGCATTGCATATCGGAGTGGTAGTGCGTGAGGAGCAATATCTTGAACGGACGTTCGGCGTCGCTTACCGCGAATTTAAAGCCGCGGTTCCACGCTGGATTTAGCCTGCGATCGGTTCGCGTCGATTGGGCGGCACTGTGAACCTTCTCATGAGCGAAATATTAGCCCATCCGATTCCGCTGGCGAATGGATAAGCGGTCCACAGGAATAAACACATCGTTCGAACGCGCGGCTCCGCACCCCTCCCCCCGTAAACTGGCCATGCCTATCGTGTTGGAGCGAAACGGCATAACGCCCCCAGCCGCGCCGCTGCGGGGCAGCTCGGCGAATTGAAAATCCTACGAAACTACTTCTTCAGAGATAGCTCGCAAACGCCGCACAAAAGCGAATTGAGCAACGGCCGCTATCAAAGACAGGGAGAACACGGCTGCCGGATTGGTCGCTGCGACGAGTACACCGCCAAGGAAAGGCAACAGAAACGCCGGGGCAGTCAGTGCGTTGAAGTAACCGCTATACGATGGACGTCGATCCTCGGGCGAGATTTCCATCAAGAAGCCGATCACCGCGATGGTTAGCCCGTTAGCGAGCGCACCCAGAATGAAAAACACGACGACAAAAGCGATTAATAGCTCGTTCGCCGACAGAGCGTCGGTGAGCGCCATGAGCAGAATCAGAGCCGGCGGCAGGACGCGGCCCAGAGCGATGGCTTGAAGCAGGCTACCTTTGCCGAGGTGGTCACCCCACCAACCCCAAAGCGCATTCGAGATCAACGCCCCAGCCGTCTGCGCGCCGAGTAGGTAGGCAATCTTCTGAAAATCGAAACCGCTCGCACTCGCCTGTACCACGTAAAAGGGCATTGCCATCAGCACTGCACCGCCACACCATTGTGCGAAAACGAACAAGCGAAACCGGTTATCTCCGTTGAACACACCGATCCCCTCGCGGAGGTAGGTAGCAAACGACGTTCGCGGCTTGCCTGTTGCTGATTTCGCCGGCTCACCCATCGACACAAATACGGTGGACGACAGGAACATCAGGCCGGCCGCCATGCCGATGATTGCGGCGTACGATACGGGAAACGGCATTCGGCCAACAAAAGTGTCGGCGATCGCAGCCACGCCAAGCGCCAGCAAACCGCCACCAAAGAAACGAACCGACAAAAGGCGGCTTCTCCTCGACGAGACCACCGATCGCGCGACGATGTCGTTGTAGGGAACCGCGACGACCCCGCTAACGAACGAATACGCGGTCCACAGGAGCAAAACCGCAATCGTCAGGGCAACCGCAGGAAAACCCGATCCTAGGAAAAGCGCGAGCGCGAGAAGGACCATGCACGACGCTCGGCCGAAGCCACCGATCACATAGTAACGCATGCTCGAAGCACGCTTTTCGGCAAGAAAGCCGACGATCAATTGGGGGAACAACCAGCTGAACCGCAGGATCGCCGTCACCGCGCCGACTGCCAGCGAGCTCCCGGTAAGTTGGAAGACGAGAGCCGCCATGATGGTGCTGGAATCGACAGCCGCCGAACCGCCCTGAAACGTGATCCCAGCAACGGCGATGCCGGCAAACCGACGGCGCCGCTCCCGCTCGGACGCGCTTTGGTCCTTTCGGCTGTCAGCCTTGGCGATCAAATAACAGCCCAGTCTGCGGGATCGACAAATAGATCAAACCACATCGACCAAACTCCGAGGACGATAAACACCGCCCCTAATATCCACCCGGTTCGCGGACTGTCGCTGCAGATCTTTTGAATAAGGGTTGCCAATCTCGGTTGAACAACAAGCAGCACGAGCAGGACTGACAAAGAAAGGCCAAACAAAGCCATCGCCACGCACCAACCGTACAAGGTTCGATGAAACCGAGAAGGCCCAGGCCAACCGGAAGCAACATCAATGTGTAAAGACTAACTTCCATCTATGTTGCGTCGTGGGTTGTTCGATCCCTTCTGTAACATAGAGTTGTTGCGGACCAACCCGTTATCACGTTTCGAACGTCTCGAAACCGTGATTAAGTGTTCGAGAAAATGAGGATGACCCAACCAGAGATCGCGAAGTCGGGAACGCCTCGAAACGGGCCCACGCGCATTGCTCTGCGGTTGATCGTAGTGATGGCGATTGCAGCCGGGGCGTCAGCCGCCCAAGGCCAGGATAAGCAGATCATCGTCCCGCCGCTGTCGGGTGACCTGCTCGCAGGGCAGAAAGTCTTTGGGCGTTACTGCCAAAGTTGCCACGGCCTTAACGCGAGCGGTACCGACAAGGGTCCAACGCTCCTACATCGTGTGTACCACCCCGGACACCACAATGACGCGAGTATCTATGTCGCGGTTCGTCGGGGTTCGCGGCAACACCACTGGCGCTTCGGCAGCATGAAGCCGGTAGACGGCATCAGCGACGCCGAGATCGCCCAAGTCATCGCCTACATACGGGCGATGCAGAAGGCGAACGGATTGTTCTGAAGACCGAATTGATCAGCCTACTAACGCAGCTAATCGACGTCGTTGCCATGTCTCGATTTGGCTGGCTATAACCGCCCGATTGGCCGTCGCTCTACGCCGACAAGCACCATTCGCTTCAACCCTTGCCCGGGTGAAGGGTGCCGCAACTTGGGCAGGTGCGGGCTTCTTCGCTGGCGTAGAACGCCTCAAACAGCGGTGGCAAGTCGCGAACGATGCTGACCAGCTGTACTTCAGCCCGGTGCACGAGACCTTGGCAGGATTCGCAAAACCACTCGAACCCATCCTTCTCGCCCTCTAGCCGACGTTGCTCGATCACGAATCCGAGGCTGTCTGGTTCACGCTGTGGCGAATGACGCACGTGCGGCGGCAACAAAAAGATCGCGCCCTCGTCCAAGGCCACGTCGTAAGGACCATCGGCCTCCATGATCTTCAAAGTCGCGTTGCCCTGGAACTGGTAGAAAAACTCCTCGCGCGGGTCATCGTGATAGTCGGTGCGAACGTTTGGGCCACCGACCACCGTAACGATGAAATCTGCATCTTCCCAAATCTGCGCGTTACCGACCGGCGGTTTGAGCAGATGACGATGCTCGTTGAGCCATTGATCGAAGTTGAACGCGGCAAGTTTAGGCATCATTTAGTCCAACGTTAGGAGGGTGCACGAAATCTTGGCGCGAACTCTTGGCACGAACTCTTGGCACGAACTTTTGGCCTCAGAGTCACACCGAGACGTTTTCAAAATTGCCACTATTGGCGGCTGATCGCATCATCGCTTCCATCACCGCGATGTTGTGGATGGCTTCGGCGGGGGTGACGGGAAACGGCGTGCCCATCTCGCAAGCGTCGATGAACGCGGCCAGCTCATCGACCAACGTGTCGTTGGCATCGGTCGGGCGCTCGCTCGGCCGCTCCCCTGTGCCGGCCGCGTGCCAGATCAGCTGCGTGAAATCGTCGCGCGCCTCGAGATTTCCTGCCGTGCCTTGGAGACGAAAAGCCGACGTCATCGGGCAGGCGAAATTGGTCCCGAGCGTGCCGCTAACGCCGCATTCGAAGTCGAGCAGCGCGGCGGTGGTGTCGTCGATATCGACCGGCAGTGCGCGGTGTTTGGCTAAACAGGCAACCCGGCTGATGGGGCCCAGCAGCCAGCCCATAGTGTCGATCATGTGCAGCCCGAGCGATAGCAGGGCGCCGCCAGGTGCTTCGCTGCGCTGCGCCCGCCACTGGTCGGGCACATAGTCCATCGCGCTGTTGGTTGAAAAGTTGGCTTCGACGTGGAGCACGGTGCCGAATTCATCGCCGTCGAGCATCTTCTTGATCGTGCGCGCACCGCCGCTGAACCGCCGATTGTGGCCGACCGCCAGCACCACGCCGGCATCCACACAGGCTTGTGCCGCCGCCCTGCCGCTGGCGGCTGTCAACGTGAATGGCTTTTCAACGAACACATGCCGCCCGGCCGCAGCCGCCGCGCTCACTTGCTCGGCGTGTTGCGAGTGTGGTGTCGCCAAAATAACTGCGTCCAGTCCGGGCAGCGCCAAGACGCTTTTAAAGTCTTTGCAAGCCTGGCCGCCAAACCGGCCCGCGAACACCGCCGCATCGGCCGGTTCACGTGATGCGCAGGCGGCGATTTCGACGCGCTGGGGTAGCTTCTGCATCGCTTCGGCGAGCTCGGTCCCCCACCAGCCCAATCCGATAATCCCGACCTTCAGCATACCTCGTCCATCCTCGCGTTCGACCGATCGGTCCGTGCCCTTTGCAAAATCCGCGCGAAATCCTATACCACTCGCGGCAGCCTCGCGCCGCTCGAGTTCACAAACCTCAGTTCATCCTAAAACGCGATTTCATCTCCAATGAATACCAGCAATCATCAATTCCATCCCACCGTTCTGCGCGAATACGATATCCGCGGCATCGTCGGCGACACCCTTTCCACCGCCGACGCCTACGCGATCGGACGAACCTTCGCCTCGATTATCGGAGAGGGCAACGCGTCGCCGCGTATCGCGACCGGGTTCGATGGCCGCCTCTCTTCCCCCGAACTCGAAAGCGAACTGGTCCGCGGCCTGACCGATGCCGGGGCCGACGTTGTGCGGATCGGCCTGGGGCCGACCCCGATGCTGTACTACACCGTACACACGCTCGACCTCGATGGCGGCATCATGGTGACCGGGTCGCATAATCCGCCCGACTACAACGGCTTCAAATTGATGCGCGGCAAGTCCGGTTTTTTCGGTGCCGACATCATTGATTTCGGCAAGCGTTCGGCCAGTGGCAATTGGTTGGCCCGCGACGGCCGCAGCGATCATCACGATGTCAGCGCGTCCTACCTTGATCGGCTGCTGCAGGACTATACGGCCGACGTTGCCCTCAAGATTGGTTGGGATGCCAGCAACGGCGCCACCGGCGATATGCTGGTTCGTTTGACCGAGCGTCTGCCCGGCACCCATACCGTCATCAATGCCGAGATTGATGGCACCTTTCCCGCCCATCACCCGGATCCGACCGTGCCGGCCAATCTCGTCCAACTGCAGGATGCGGTAGCGGCCGGCGGCCTCGATCTTGGCATTGCCTTTGATGGCGATGGCGATCGTATCGGCGTCGTCGATGGCAATGCAGAAATCCTGTGGGCGGATCAATTCCTAGCACTGTTTGCCCGTGACGTCTTAAGCCAATTCCCCGGTGCGACCATCGTTGCCGACGTCAAATCGAGCCGGATATTGTTCGATGAGATCGCGCGCCTCGGCGGCAATCCGTTGATGTGGAAAACCGGCCACTCGTTGATCAAAAGTAAGATGGCCGAAGTCAACGCACCACTCGCCGGCGAACAATCCGCCCATATTTTCTTCGCCGACCACTACTACGGGTTTGACGATGCCCTTTACGTTGCCGTCCGGTTGCTCGATTTCGTTGCCCTGTCAGGGCAAAGCCTCGCCGAATTGCGATCCGAGCTGCCATCGGTCCTCAATACACCCGAACTCCGTTTTCCGTGCCCGGAGGAGCGCAAGTTTGCCGTGGTCGAGGAAGTGCGGGCACGGCTCGAACAAGCCGGTGCCGATGTCAACGCGATCGACGGCGTTCGTGTGTCATCGGATGATGGCTGGTGGCTGCTGCGCGCGTCGAACACACAAGACGCCCTGGTCGCCCGCGCCGAAGCCTCGACCGACACCGGCCTCGAGCGGCTCAAGGCCGATCTCACCGACCAGATCATCGCCAGCGGATTAGAACCACCGTCGATGTAGTAGCCAATAAACAACCCCCCTCACCCCACCCTCTCCCACAAGGGGAGAGGGCTTTTATTGTGCGAGTGGCAACGCCGGGACTCCCTCTCCCCTTGTGGGAGAGGGCGGGGGTGAGGGGTTGTGCCGACGGCACATTGAACAAGTTCGCCGTGCTCTATCGAGAATCAAACACTACCGCCCCAGCTTCCGCGCCAGCCACTGCAACGCGATGATGGTTTTGGCATCGATGATCTCGCCGCCGTCGATCATCGCCAACGCGGTGTCGAGCGGCAACTCGACGACTTCGATGTCCTCGCTCTCCCCGACCCCGCCGCCCGCGTCGACGCGATCGGCCTGGCTCACCCGGCCAAGGAACAAGGCGATCTTTTCCGACGCGGCACCCGGGCTGACACAGAACGTGGAAATCGGCTCGAGATCACCGTCGAACCGATAGCCTGCTTCCTCCATCAGCTCCTGGCGGGCCACGTCGAGGTGATTGTCACCCTCGGCGACACTGCCTGCGATCACTTCGAGCACCCAGGCCGCAGCGAAGTCCTTCGTGTCGGGATCATCAAGGGCGATTCTGGCGAAGACGGGATAGCGAAACTGACGCACCAAAATCACCGCATCCATTTCGCCGTCGTAAAGCAAAACGGCGGCGCCATCGCCACGCTCGAACCTCACCCACTTGATCGGTTCGCACAGGCCGCCCTTGAGCAGGCTAAAGCGCAACGTTGCGTTGACGATGGTGAATGGCGACTGAAATACCGGCAGGGATTCCTCGGCGATGACGTCAACGTCGAATGCTCGGTTTCGCTGCGTGGAATTCTTCAGCATGGGTTTGTTTACCGTGGCTGTTAATAAAACAAGAAAGACTCTGGTTCTGCGGCCTAGGTCGGTTGTGTCTCGAAAGTGGTGGAAATTGGTTTTGGCGCCTCTCCGAGCGGGTTGAGTTTTGCGGCGGTCAGGCCGCGCGGTCAAGGGTTTCGTCGGCGATTAGCTGATCGAGGGTTTCCCATCCATCGACTTTGCGCATCTGGATTTGGCCGGAAGCGAGGAGCGCCCAGAGGAGCATCGGCACTGTTTCGGGACACGGCAGCACGGTCTGTGTTTTGATCCGGCGCTTGAACTCCTCGTTGAGACGCTCAATGGCGTTGGTCGTTCGGGCTGATTTCCATTGGCTCTTGGACAGGCGCGTGAAGGTAAAGAGCTTGTCGCCCGCTTCTGCGAGGCTGTCCGCGACGGCCCTGCATTTCAGCCGCCACTTGCGGACAAACGCCTTGCGGCGGGTTTCCACCTCGGAGGCAGTGTCGGCATAGATCATATCGCGGTAATCTTCGCTCAGCTCGTCATGCATGTGTTTGGGAGCATGACCCAGAAGGTTGCGGTGCTTGTGCACGGTGCAGCGTTGAACGGGAAGGTCATCGCCCCAAAGCGCCGACAGAGCCGCCTCCAGTCCCGGCGCGCCATCGACGATGACAAACCCGGGCCGTTTCAGTCCACGCGCATCAAGGTCGTCGAGGAACTGGCGCCACGCCGCCTGGCTTTCTCCGCCCATATTCCCGATCGAAAGCAAGACCTTCTGGCCATCCCGGCGCACCCCTATAGCCGCGAGAACCGAGATGTTGGTGGCCTTGCGATCCAGTCGGGTCTTGATCACAGTGCCGTCAAGGATCAGCCGAACGATATCCTCATCCGCGAGGCCACGGCTGCACCAGGCGTCCCAATCGACCTTCACCTTGCGCCACGCCCGGCTCACAACGTCCTTGCTCACAGCACCCCCGAAGAGCCCGAACAGCGCGCGTTTCACCCGCCGCGTGTTGGTTCCGGACAGATACACCGAAGCGATCAGCGCCTCGGCCTTTCTGGTCAGCCGCTGGTAGCGCGGCAGCGCCCGCGAACGCCATTCCGACGCCCGACCGTCTTCCTCAACGATCCGTGCACGCGGCACGCTCACCCTCTCGGTCCCGAATGTCCCCGTCAGTTGCCGCTCCCGGTGCCCGTTCCGATACCCTTGCCGAAGCGCGTCCTCTCGACCGTATCGGCAGCGCCCGAGAAACTGCGCAAGTTCCTCCTCAAAAACGGCCTCGATCGTGGATCTGATGTTCTCCCGCAGCCGGTCCTCGAGCGGATCATAGCCGGCGTCATTGGCCAGTAGCGAAAGCGCGGAAGTCTCGGTAGTGTTCTTCATGGCGTGATCTCCTTGGCGGTGCTAGCCGCCGGTTGGGTGGTTGTCTTGTCACCCGGAGATTACGCCATCCTCAAATTTCCACCACTTTCGAGACACAGCCGCCTAGGTCTCCGCTAAGGTATCTCTAACGTAACGTCAGTTTAGGGAGGTCACAGCATGAAACGCTGTCTCATTGCCGCTTTGGCGGCACTCGCACTTTCGTTCTCAGTATCGGTCCAGGCTGCCGATTTTGCCGCAGCCGTCGTCTTCGACATGGGCGGCAAGTTCGACAAGTCGTTCAACCAGGCCGCCTACGCCGGTGCTGAGCGCTTCAAGAAGGAAACCGGAATTGTCTATCGCGAATTCGAGGTCACCAGCCCGACCCAGCGCGAGCAGGCGATTCGCAACATGGCCCGTCGCGGTGCCACGGTCGTCGTTGGTATCGGTTTTGCCCAGGCCGCGGCGGTTGAGAAAGTCGCCAAGGAGTTTCCCGACACCAAGTTCGCGTTGATCGACGGCGTCGTCGATCTGCCGAACGTCCGCTCCATCGTGTTCAAGGAGCACGAGGGCTCGTTCCTGGTTGGCATGGCCGCCGCCATCGCGTCGAAGACCGGCAAAGTCGGGTTTATCGGCGGCATGGATATTCCGCTAATCCGCAACTTTGCGGCTGGGTATGCCGAAGGCGCCAAATATGTGAACCCGAATGTCGAGGTTTACCAGAACATGACCGGCACCACGCCGGCCGCCTGGAACAACCCGACCAAGGGCGGCGAATTGGCACGCAGCCAGTTCGGGCGCGGCGCTGATGTGGTTTATGCCGCGGCTGGTGGCACCGGCACCGGTGTCTATCAGGCGGCTGTTGATGCCGGTAAGTTCGCAATTGGCGTCGACTCGAACCAAAACTACCTGCACCCGGGCACGATGTTGACCTCAATGATCAAGCGGGTCGATGTCGCCATCTACAACGCCTTCAAAGATGCGAAGGACGGTAAATGGTCGAGCGGCCTACAGGTGTTGGGTCTTGCCGAAGATGGCGTCGGTTGGGCGATTGACGAGCACAACCGTAGCCTGATTAGCGCTGACATGGAGTCCAAGATCGAAAAGGCTCGCATGGACATCATTGCCGGCAGGGTCGTGGTTAAGGGTTACAAGTCAAACTAACGATCGACCTATAACCCTATCAATGCCCCGTTCCGATCCTGCTCCAGCGACGAGCAGGGTTGGAGCGGGGATTTTGATTTTCGCTGGTGCGTTTCTTCGCATCGGCTACTCATCCGCCTACCAGGAAGCGCGCGCGTGACGTCCGCAACCGAACCCATTGCTTCATCGACCGGAGCGCCCGCACTCGAACTGCGCGATGTCGATAAGTGGTTCGGGGCGGTTCACGCCAACAACAAGATCTCCTTCGCCGTGCCGGCTGGCACGATTCACGGCATCATTGGCGAGAATGGTGCCGGCAAATCGACGTTGATGAGTATCGTCTACGGCTACTATCAAGCCGATGATGGCGAGATCATCGTCGACGGCAAGATCGTTCGGATCGACGGTCCCCAAGATGCTCTGCGCCACGGGATTGGCATGGTTCACCAGCACTTCATGCTGGTCGATCCTTTCTCTGTGCTGGAGAACGTCATTCTCGGGGTCGAAAGCGGCCAGATGTTGGCCCCCAGCCTTGATGCGGCGCGAGTTGAACTTGAGCGCATCGAACGCGACTACAATCTTGAAGTCGATCCCGACGCGATTGTTGAAACGCTGCCGGTGGGTTTGCGTCAACGCGTTGAGATCCTGAAAGCTCTCTATCGTGGCGCCGAAATTCTGATCCTCGACGAGCCGACCGGTGTTCTGACACCGCAGGAAGTTGACCACCTCTTTCGAATTCTTCGCGCGCTCCGGGATCAGGGAAAAACCGTCATCCTCATCACGCATAAGCTCCGCGAAATTATGGCGCTCACCGAAAACGTGACGGTTATGCGCCAGGGGGAAGTTGTTGCCAACGTCAAAACCGAAGACACATCGCGCGAGCAACTCGCCGAACTAATGGTCGGCCGCTCGGTATTGCTGCGGGTCGAAAAAACCCCGGCCCAGCCGCAGGACGTCGTCCTCTCCATAGAAAACTTAAGAGTCTCCGATGGCGAGGGTATCCCGCGCGTTAAAGATGTCAGTTTTGATATCCGCGCCGGTGAAATCGTCGGCATCGCCGGTGTCGCCGGCAACGGTCAATCGGAGCTGCTCGAGGCGCTCGCGGGAATCAGGGACGCTGATGCCGGCCGCATTGTCCTCAAAGGTGAGGACATCACCAAACAGGCCGGTGCCGCCAAAGCACGCCGCCGCCAGGGGATGGCGCATGTTCCCGAAGACCGGCATCGCATGGGACTGGTGGTTTCGTTTGTCGCCAATGAAAGCGCGATACTCGGACATCAGGACAACCCGATGTATACCGGGCCGATCTTGATGAAACGCGATGCGATCCTCGCCGACGTCGGTGAGAAAATGCAGAGCTACGACGTGCGCCCGCAGAACCCGTTATTGCGAACCGCATCATTCAGCGGCGGCAATCAGCAGAAAATCGTGCTCGCGCGCGAGATGGATACCGACCCCGATCTGCTATTGGTCGGGCAGCCGACCCGAGGCGTTGATATCGGCGCGATTGAATTTATTCATCAGCGCCTGATCGGCATGCGCGATGCCGGCAAGGCGATCCTATTGGTTTCGGTGGAGCTTGACGAAATCATGTCGCTCGCTGATCGCATCATCGTGATGTTCGACGGCGGTATCGTCGGCGAGGTCGTGCAAGACAAGGCAACCGAGCAGATGCTCGGGCTGATGATGGCCGGCGAACGGGTGGCAGCCGCCTGATGGTAACGCTCGCACCACCCGCGCAGGTGCCGCGTTGGGTCACCCACGCCCTGGTCCCCGCGGCCAATTTGATCGTCGCCTTCATCATTGCCGGGATCATCATCGCATTGATCGGCGAAGACCCGTTTCTGGCCCTTCGTCTGCTCGTGTTCGGCGCGTTCGGCAATCTCGAATTCATCGGCTTCACGCTCTACTTCACGACGAACTTCATTTTCACCGGCCTCGCGGTTGCGGTCGGCTTCCACTGCATGCTGTTCAATATCGGCGGTGAGGGTCAGGCCTATATCGGTGGGCTTGGCGTTGGTCTGGTCGCACTCCTGCTCGGCGGTTGGCCGGCGCCGATCATAATCCTTCTGGGCATCCTGGCCTCGATCCTGTTTGGCGCGGCATGGGCCGTGATCCCCGCTTACCTGCAAGCCAAGCGCGGCAGCCACATCGTCATCACGACGATAATGTTCAATTTCATCGCTGCCGCGCTGATGACCTATCTGCTTGTCGAAGTTTTGATCGAACCGGGTCAGCAGGCGCCACGAGGCCGTGAGTTCGACGCCAGCGCCTGGCTTCCGTTCATGCACGAAGCCTTCGCGTGGTTTGGCGTAACGATCGACAGGTCATCCCTCAATCTCTCGTTCCTGCTGGCGATCGCCGCGTCGTTCTTTGTCTGGATCCTGATCTGGCACACGCGCTGGGGCTACGAGATTCGAACGGTCGGCGCCAATCCCAACGCTGCCGTCTATGCCGGCATTTCGCCGGCCCGCAACATTATCCTGGCAATGGTGATCTCGGGAGCGCTCGCCGGCATGGTCGGGGTGAACGAAATAATGGGCGTGCACCACCGCCTGATCCTCGATTTCACCGGTGGCTTCGGCTTCGTCGGCATCGCGGTCGCGCTGATGGGACGCAATCACCCGTTTGGCATCTTCCTCGCCGCACTACTGTTTGGCGCGCTCTACCAGGGCGGCGCCGAACTGGCGTTCGACATGCCCACGGTAACCCGCGATATGGTGGTCGTTATTCAGGGCCTGGTCATCCTGTTTAGCGGGGCGATGGAGCACGTGTTCCGACCCCATATCGTCGCTGCCTATATGCGCCTGCGCCACGGTTCCCAGGTTCCGGTTATGGTCGACTAATCAATGGAAGAGTTCTTCACCCTCGTCGTCCTGCTCGTCGATGCAACGTTTCGCGTTGCCACACCGCTGATTCTCGCGGCGCTTGGGGGGCTGTTCTGCGAACGCTCGGGCGTTGTCGATATCGCGCTCGAGGGCAAGATGTTGGGCGCAGCGTTTGCAGCCGCGGCGATGGCATCGGTTTCCGGCTCGGCGTGGGTCGGCCTGCTGTTTGGCATCATGTTCGCGATGTTTCTGTCCATGCTGCATGCTTATGCCTGCGTTACTCACAAGGGTGATCAAGTGGTCTCAGGCATGGCGATCAATATTCTGGTTGCCGGATTGGGGCCGACGCTGGCGTTGGCCTGGTTCAAGTTGGGCGGTCAAACACCGGCGCTTACCGGCGACGCGCGCTTTAAACCAATTACCCTGCCGTTGGCGGACGCGCTCGCCGATGTCGCCGTTATCGGTGGCCTCTATTCTGAAATCGTGAGCGGTCATTTCATCATCGTCTATATTGCGTTTGCCGCGGTGCCGCTCACCGCGTGGATCGTCTACCGCACCCGCTTCGGATTGCGGTTGCGGGCGGTCGGCGAGAGTCCTGAAGCGGTTGATACCGCCGGCATCTCGGTGGATCGGATGCGTTATCAGGCGCTGCTGGTAACCGGGTTGTTGTGCGGCATCGCCGGTGCCTATCTGTCGACGGCACAAACGGCTTCGTTCATTCGCGACATGTCAGCCGGTCAAGGCTTCATCGCCCTGGCGGCCCTGATTTTCGGCAAGTGGCGGCCCTACCCGACGATGCTCGCCTGTCTGCTGTTTGCCTTTGCCGACGCCCTGCAGGTGCGCTTACAAGGCGTCGATGTTCCTGGAATCGGCGTGATCCCGGTTCAGTTCATTCAAGCGATGCCTTTTGTTTTGACCGTGGTCGTGCTCGCGGGTTTCGTTGGTAGGGCCGTGGCGCCCCGCGCCAGCGGCATCCCCTACGTCAAGGAACGTTAGTGTCTGTCCTTGAAGACATGGTCACTGCCGCCCGCGCCGTACGCGAAAAGGCCTACGCCCCCTACTCGCGGTTCAAGGTGGGCGCCTGCTTGCGAACCGATACCGGGCAGCTGGTGGTTGGCGCCAACGTCGAAAACGCGGCCTACCCGCAAGGCCAATGTGCCGAAGCCTCGGCGATCGGCAACATGATCGCGAACGGCAGTGGCGATAAGGTCGTCGAGGTCGTTGTCATGGGCGGTGGCGACGCCCTGTGCACGCCATGCGGCGGTTGCCGCCAGCGCCTAAACGAATTCGCCACCGAGGCGACACCGGTTCATGTTTGCGGCCCCGAAGGTGTACGCGAGACCTTCACCCTCGGAGAACTCCTGCCGGGCGCCTTCGGTCCCCATAATCTCGATTAGGTTTGTTCGATTAGTCAGTTCATTTGGTTGGTATGACAGCACAAGCACGCGAAGCAGCCGATCTTATACGTACACGCGTGGGCAAACCGCCATCGATCGGGTTCATTCTCGGGTCGGGGTTGGGTTTGGTCGCCGATGGTATCAGCGATACCGTTGAGATCGACTATGGCGAGTTGCCGGGCTTTCCTAAACCCAGTGTCGCCGGTCATTCGGGAACTCTGATTGTCGGCGAGTTGGGCGGTCAACGGGTCGCCTGCATGAAGGGTCGCGCCCACACTTATGAAGGCGACGTGACCGCCATGCTCACCCCGGTGCGGACGCTAAAACTGCTGGGCTGCACCACCCTGGTCGTCACCAATGCCGCCGGCTGCCTGGTCGCCGATTGGTCACCGGGTTCGCTGATGCTGATTACCGATCATATCAACCTGCAGCCGAGCAATCCGCTGGTCGGTGCCAACGACGACGCTTTCGGGCCGCGCTTTCCCGATCTGACCGCGGCCTACGACGCGGATCTGGGGCGGCGCTTCCATGCGGTCGCCGCGCAAAGGTCGATCACCTTGCACGACGGCGTCTATATCGCCTGCACCGGCCCCTACTTCGAAACGCCGGCGGAAATCCGTGCCTTTCGTACGCTGGGTGCGGATGCGGTCGGGATGTCGACGGCGCCCGAGGTCATCGTCGCACGCCATTGCGGCCTGCGCGTCGCCGGTGTTTCGGTGTTGACCAATCTCGCGGCCGGTATGACCGGTGAGGTCTTGAGCCACGAAGACACGCTGGCCTCGGCCGCGTCCGGCGCGCAAGACTTCTCGCGCCTGTTGGCCGGTGTTCTCGAAGGGCTTCCGGCTCGCCCTGAGCGGCGTTCTGCGGCACACTGGATTCCCCATGAGCACACCTGACTCCAACCCGCCCCATAGTCACAACAAGAGCGGCAACAATGTCGCGGCCGGCCCGTGGTCGGCGCCGTCCGAGGCAGACACCGCCCGCAATCCGGGCACCGCTCTCGAAGTTGAGTGGGTGCGCGAGATCCGCGTCAATCGCAGCGCTGTCGAGCGCCGTGCGGCAACTCTGGTCACCCGGCGCAGCGTCAAGAAAGACTGGCAGGCGGCGTGGCTGCTGAAGGCGATTACCACGATCGACCTCACCACCCTGGCCGGCGACGATACCCCGGCCAAGGTCAATCGCCTGTGTGCCAAAGCCATGCGGCCCGTGCGCGCCGATTTGTTGGCGGCGCTGGGCATGGTCGAGCGGCCACCCCTGGGGGTCGGCGCGGTCTGCGTTTATCATGCCATGTTGCCGACGGCGACAGCCGCGCTGGCCGGTAGCGGCGTCCCCATCGCCGCGGTCGCGGCCGGCTTTCCAGCCGGGCTATCGCCGCTGGAAACCCGGCTGCGGGAAATCGAGGCCTCGGTGGCGGCCGGTGCCACCGAGATCGACATCGTCATCAACCGCGGCCACGTCCTGACCGGCAACTGGCGCGCGCTCTACGACGAGGTGCGGGCGTTTCGCGAGGCTTGCGGCGGCGCCCATCTGAAATCGATCATCGCGACCGGGGATCTGTCGACCCTGCGCAACGTCGCGCGCGCATCGGTCGTGTGCATGATGGCGGGATCGGATTTCATTAAAACCTCGACCGGCAAGGAAGCCGTCAACGCGACCCTGCCCGTCAGTCTGGTGATGGTGCGCGCGATTCGCGACTATTTCGAGCGCACCGGCCACCGCGTCGGCTTCAAAGCCGCCGGTGGCGTCAGCACCGCCAAGGCTGTGCTCGGCTACCAATCGCTGATGAAGGAAGAGCTCGGCCGGGCCTGGCTCGAGCCGTCGCTGTTCCGCATCGGCGCCTCGAGCCTGCTGGCGGATATCGAACGCCAGCTCGAGCACCACGTCACCGGACGCTACTCAGCCTTCAACCGCCACCCCACGGCCTAGCGTGTCGACGATCGCCGAAATCTTCGAGTCGATGGACTACGGCCCGGCGCCGGAGAGCGCTGATGTCGCCACCGCCTGGCTCGATCGCCAGGCTCGTCGCATGCGGCTGTTTGTTGGCGGTGAGTTTGTCAAACCACATTCCATGGAATATTTCTCGACCATCAATCCGGCCACCGCGCAGCCGCTCGCCGAGATCGCTCAGGCGGGACCTGAGGACGTCGACGCCGCCGTTGCAGCGGCCCGCGCCGCACAGCCCGCCTGGCGCAAATTGGGCGGTCACGGCCGCGCCCGTTTCCTCTACGCACTGGCCCGGCTGGTCCAAAAACACAGCCGCTTGCTGGCCGTGCTCGAGACGCTCGACAACGGCAAGCCGATCCGCGAGACCCGTGACATCGATATCCCGCTGGTCGCGCGTCACTTCTACCATCACGCCGGCTGGGCCCAGCTCATCGACAGCGAATTCGACGGGTCCGAACCGGTCGGCGTGGCCGGCCAGATCATTCCATGGAATTTCCCGCTGCTGATGCTGTCGTGGAAACTCGCCCCGGCGCTGGCGGCAGGTTGCACGGTGGTCTTGAAGCCGGCCGAATTCACCAGCCTGACGGCCCTGTTGTTCGCCGAACTCTGCCACGAAGCAGGCCTGCCTGCCGGCGTGGTCAACATCATTACCGGCGATGGCCGCAGCGGCGAGCTGATCGTCAATCACACGGGCGTCGACAAGATCGCCTTTACCGGCTCGACCGATGTCGGCCGCTCGATACGCCAGGCTACCGCCGGCAGCGGCAAGGAACTGACGCTTGAACTCGGCGGTAAGTCCCCGTTCATCGTGTTTGATGACGCTGATCTCGATAGCGCGGTGGAAGGCGTGGTCGACGCGATCTGGTTCAACCAGGGCCAGGTGTGCTGCGCGGGTTCGCGATTGCTGCTGCACGAGGCCATTGCCGCGGCCATGGTCGACAAGCTCAAGCGGCGCATGGAGACGCTGCGGGTTGGCGATCCCCTCGACAAGGCGATCGATATCGGCGCCATCGTGGCCCCGGTCCAGCTCGAACGCATCGAACGCCTGGTCAAACAGGGCGTCGACGAGGGCGCGACGATCTGGCAGCCAAGCTGGGCCTGCCCCACCGAGGGCTATTTCTATCCGCCGACTTTACTGACCGACGTCGAACCGGCGGCGACGGTGGCGACCGAAGAGATCTTCGGACCGGTTTTGGCAACCATGACGTTTCGTACACCGGCCGACGCCGTGGCACTGGCCAACAACACGCGCTATGGGCTGGCGGCCAGCGTGTGGACCGAAAGCATCAACCTGGCGCTCGACATCGCACCGCAGCTCAAGGCCGGCGTGGTGTGGATCAACTCGACCAATCTGTTCGATGGCGCGGTTGGCTTCGGCGGCTACCGCGAATCCGGGTTCGGCCGCGAGGGTGGCCGCGAAGGCATGTGGGCCTACCTGCGATCGCGCTCGCTAACCAGCCTGCCCCGCTACGCCGCCGACGACGGCGTCGGCGACACCATCGCCGGACCGACCCCGGCCGGGCCTTCGGACGCGGCCGCACGCGCCATCGACCGCACCGCCAAAATGTATATCGGCGGCAAACAGACGCGCCCCGATTCCGGTTATAGCCGTGGGGTGACAACGCCCGACGGCGCTTTTATCGCCGACGTTGGTGATGGCAATCGCAAGGATATTCGCGACGCCGTCGAAGCGGCGCGTAAAGCCGATGGTTGGAGCCGCGCCACGGCCCATAACCGCGCCCAGGTGATTTACTACGTCGGCGAGAATCTCGACGCGCGCGCCAGCGAATTTCGCGACCGCCTGGTCGCAATGACCGGTGCAACCAAACGGGCCGCGGCCAAAGAGGTCGAGGCCAGCGTGCGCCGGCTGTTCACCTATGCCGCTTGGGCTGACAAATATGACGGGGCTGTACACGCGCCGCCGATGCGTAATGTTACGGTCGCGATGAACGAGCCGCTCGGTGTGATTGGTATTGTCTGCCCGACCGAGGCCCCGCTGCTCGGCTTTGTGTCGCTGATCGCGCCCGCCATCGCGATGGGCAACCGCGTGATTGCTATTCCCTCGGCGCGTTATCCGCTGTCGGCGACCGATTTCTACCAGGTGCTCGACACCTCCGATGTCCCTGGCGGCTGCCTCAATATCGTGACCGGCGATCGCGACAGTCTGGCACGGGTCTTGGCCGAGCACGATGAGGTCGATGCGGTGTGGTACGTCGGCCCGGCGACAGGCGCGGCGATGGTGGAGGCAGCCTCGATCGGCAACCTTAAGCAGATCTGGGTCAATCATGGTCGGCGTCGCGACTGGTTCGATTCGGCTCAGGGTGAAGGCCGCGAATTCTTGCGCCGCGCGACGCAGGTTAAAAACATCTGGGTGCCTTACGGCGAGTAGCCGTGGGCTCCCTGTTGCATGACACAACCCGACTTTTTCCCTCAGGAAATCATCCGCAGAAAGCGTGATGGCAAGACCCTGAGCGATGCAGAAATCGCGTTCATGGTGGGTGGAATCACGTCCGGTACGGTGTCTGAGGGTCAGGCCGCGGCGTTCGCGATGGCAACCTTCTTCCGTGACATGACGGCCGATGAATGCGTAGCCCTGACCCTTGCCATGCGCGATTCGGGAACGGTGCTGGATTGGCACGATGCCGGCTTGCCGGGACCGGCTTTGGATAAACATTCGACCGGCGGCGTCGGCGACAAAGTGAGCCTGATGCTGGCCCCCATCGTTGCGGCGTGCGGTGGTGCGGTACCGATGATTTCCGGACGTGGACTCGGTCATACCGGCGGGACGCTCGACAAACTCGATGCCATCCCCGGCTACGATACGCAGCCTGACATTGCTACCTTCCGCCGCGTGGTAAGTCAGGTCGGTTGCGCCATCATTGGCCAGACCGCCGATCTCGCCCCCGCCGATGGACGGCTGTATGCCATTCGTGACGTCACCGCGACGGTCGAATCCGTTCCCTTGATAACGGCGTCGATCCTGTCAAAGAAACTGGCCGCCGGACTCGATGGATTGGTGATGGACGTCAAGACCGGTAGCGGCGCATTCGCGGCCGACCATGAAACCGCCAAACGCCTCGCCCAAAGCATCGTCGAGGTGGCCAACGGTGCCGACGTAACGTGCGTTGCCTTGATCACTGACATGAACCAAGTGTTGGGCCGGACCGCCGGCAATGCTCTGGAGGTTCGTGAAGCGATCGATTTCCTACGCGGCGATTCCCAGGACGCGCGTTTGTTCGACGTGGTGACGGCGCTCTCGAGCGAACTGCTCGTGATCGGGTGCCTGTCGGATACGATCGAAGACGCAAAAGCGAAAATTACGTCGTCGCTGACCTCGGGCAAGGCCGCCGAGTGCTTCGGCGCGATGGTCGCTGACCTCGGCGGCCCCATGGGGCTGATGGAGCGTCCGGATGATCACCTTCCCGCGGCGACCGTAGACGTAGCGATTTTGCCAACGCGAAGCGGCATCGTTCACGCCATCGATACCCGCGCGTTAGGGGTTGCCGTGATGCAGCTTGGCGGTGGACGTCGCCGGGCCGACGACGCCGTCGACTACGCGGTCGGCCTTTCCGCTGTGGTCGCGATCGGCGAGCCGGTGGGGCCGGACGCGCCGCTGTGCCGTGTGCATGCGCGATCTCCGTCCGCCGCGGAGGATGTGGCCGGCGCTATTCGCGACGCGATATCGATCGAGGACGCCCCAGCACAGGCGATGTCCCTCATCTACGAACGGGTTACTGCATGATCCCCAAGGCCGAGTTGCACGTCCATCTCGAAGGTGCCGCGTCACCGGATCTGGTTCGCCGACTTGCTGAGCGCAACCAAATCGATCTCGCCCCGTCACTGTTCGACGAGCAGGGTAACTTCGCATGGAACGATTTTCTACATTTCCTCGAGGTCTATGACGCAGCGGCCGGTGTCATCAGGACGGTCGCGGACTATCGCGACGTCACGTATGAATATTTGCGCGCCTGTGCCGAGGAAGGTGCCATCTACGTTGAGCTCATGTCATCGCCCGACCATGCTGCCGAGGCCGGCATGAGTTACCAGGATCACGTCGACGGCATCGTTGCCGGAATTGATGATGCGCGGCGGGATCATGATATTGAAGGCCGCCTGATCGTGACATGCGTACGCCATTTTGGGATCGAGCGGGCGATGGACGTTGCGCGTCAGGTCGTCGCCAATCCCCACCCGTTTATCGTTGGCTTCGGTATGGGCGGCGATGAGGCGGCCTGGCCGCCCGCACAATTCAAGGATGCCTTCGGATATGTTGCGGCCGCAGGGTTGCCCTGCACGGTACATGCTGGCGAATGGGCCGGTCCGGATATGATCCGGCAGGCGATTGAAACCCTTCCAGTGCAGCGAATTGGCCACGGCGTGCATGCAATCGAAGATCCGGAACTTGTCGCGGAAATAGCTGATCGCGGCATCACGCTCGAGGTCTGTCCCGGGAGCAATATCGCCACTGGAATCTATCCGTCGCGGCAAGCGCACCCGTTACGCGCGCTGCGCGACGCCGGCGTGAAGGTGACCCTTAACTCGGATGATCCGCCTTATTTCGCCACCTCGGTGGGGCGGGAATACGACCGGGCGGCCCGGGAAATGCATCTTAGCGATCAAGAATTGCGCGAAATCACACTTGCCGCGATAGATGCCGCGTTCGTCGATGACGGGACCAAGCGCGTGTTGCGCGAACGCGTCAAGCTCGACATCTAGTCCCTGACGATGGAACCGTTGGTTTTTGCCGTCGTACTGGGCGCGGCGTTCTTTCACGCCACTTGGAATGCACTGATCAAGGTCGAGGGCGACCGGCTTGTCGCAATGGCGTTGCTCAACGTCGCGTGCGCGGTTTGTGCGGTGCCATTCATTATTTGGGGCGGCGTCCTACGCTTTGATGTCATCCCCTGGGTGCTGCTGTCGGGCGCCCTCCACACGATCTACTTTTTGATGCTGATCGCCGCCTATCGGGTCGGCGATCTCTCCCATGTCTATCCAATCGCGCGGGGGTCTTCGCCCCTGCTCGTCGCCGTCGTTGCGACCCTTTTTATCGGCGAGCGCCTACCCACGATCGGGATTTTTGCCATTATTCTTATTTCGATCGGCATCGTCAGTTTGACGCTGTTGGCGCGGAGCACGCATGCGATCTGGGGCCGCGCCACGCTCTTGGCAATAGCGATCGGCGTCATGATCTGCATCTACACCGTGATCGACGGTTTCGCCGTGCGCTTAAACGGTGACGTTCTGCCGTTTGCCGGCTGGCTGTTTATCGCCGGCGCTATTCCGACAACCGTCATCGCAATTGTCATGCGGGGGCCATTGATCATCCGATTGACGCGGGTGCAGTGGCGCAACGGACTCGGAGCCGGAGGGCTCGCATTTTCAAGCTACGCGCTGGTTCTTTGGGGCATGAGCCGGGCCCCCGTCGCTTATGTTTCGGCACTGCGCGAAGTCAGCGTGATCGTCGCGGCGGTGATTGGAACGCGATTGATGGGAGAGCCATTTGGCCGCGGGCGGGTTGTGGCGGCATCGGTGGTCGCGCTCGGTGCCGTGCTGCTGCAAACGCAGCAGGTTTTGTAAGGCGCGAGCATGGTGAAACTTAAGGTTTGCTGCATCAGCAGTGTTGGTGAAGCAGAACTTGCGATTGCCAAGGGCGTGGACGCGCTTGGCCTGGTGTCTCACATGCCGAGCGGCCCAGGCGTGATCGATGAGGCGTTGATTTCCGAAATCGCGGCAGCGGTGCCGCCGCCGATTGCGACGTTTCTGCTCACCAGCCTTGATGACGTTGATGCAATTATCGCGCAGCAGCGCCGCTGCCGAACCAACACACCTGGCAGTCACGCCGAATTGCGGCGCGCGCTGCCGGGCGTTGGCCTGGTTCAGGTGATCCATGTGCGTGACGAAGGATCACTCGACCAGGCGCGTTGCATCGCACCCGATGTGGATGCCCTCCTGCTCGATTCGGGAAATCCCGGCCTCGCCACGAAGGAACTCGGTGGCACCGGCCGCGTCCACAATTGGGATATTAGCCGCCAGATCGTTGACTCCGTCGCGGTGCCGGTATTTCTGGCCGGAGGCTTCAACTCAGAAAACATTGTGGCGGCATTGACCGCGGTGCGTCCATTTGGCGTTGATATATGCAGTGGTCTTCGCACGGACGATGCGCTCGATGCGGTCAAGCTCACCAGCTTTGTCCGCGCCGTTCGCAAATCTTCAGGGATCTACCCCACCGAATAGAGGAGCAAGAGATGGCAGGAAAAACAATCTACAACCCCGATACGCTCGGCGAGCCGGTCGGACCGTTCTCGCGTGCGGTGCGGATCGGCGATATCCTTTACATCGCCGGCACATCGGCGATCACCCACCAAACCGGGCCAATCTGGGATCGTCCGCTAACAGACAATTTTGAAGAGCAGGCGCAGCTTACGTATAGCAATATTGGCAATGTGCTCGAGGACGCCGGCGCCACTTGGGACGATGTTTACAAGACGACGGTGCTCTTAAAGGACCGCAAATATTTCGACGAGTTGGGCAAGGTTCGCACCGAGTTTCTGCCCAACAAAGAGTACGTATCAACGGCCTTTATCTGCGACCTGATCCGCGACGACATGCTGATCGAAGTCGACGCCGAGGCGTATGTCGGCGGCAAATAGAAACGGGGTAACGAGGCAACGGCCGTGGCTACTCTGCTGCGATCGCGCGTCCGGCTTCGGGTGGGTCGATATCGTAGAGTCGGGCGGCGTTGTAGAACGTGATGTCTTCTTGGACATCGGGGGGCAGGTTGCCGAATGCTTTCTTCACAACCTGCTCGCTATTGGGATAGGTGCAGCGCGGGTGCGGGAAGTCCGATCCCCATAGCACGGTTTTCATGTCGACGATCCCGAGCGCGCGATCGATGAATGGATCGTCGACCGAACCATGAAACATGTTCTTCATATAGTCGCGGATCGGGCGTTCCGGGCCCTTCACGCCGAGCGCTGGACCCAATGATTCCTGGCGTTGTTCGGCCCGGAAGGTCCAATAGATCAGCCACGACACCTCATACTCCGACATCACCAGTTTGAGATTGGGAAAGCGATCGAGCACGCCGCCCCAAATGAACTCATTGGTGAGTACGGGCGCCACCTCACCCAACACGCCCCAGCTCACGCGGGCTGCCGTGGCCCGCTCCTCGCCGTGAAGGGTGAAGGGGTCGCGGTTGTTGCCAGTAATGATGTGGAGGACAACCGGAATATCCAACTCTTCCGCACGCGCCCAAAACGGATCGTAGGTTGGCGAACGGTAGGGCTCCCAGTTGGCCCGCGCATCGCAATTGATCATCGCCTGAACAAGTCCGTTCTTTGCGGTGCGTTCGAGCTCGGCGATCGCCCAATCGACGTCCTGCATGTAAATCATTGCTGTGCCCAACAAACGCTTGGGATCGTGGCTGCAGTGCTCGATCAGCCAGTCGTTGAACACGGCGCAGCAATCGCGCGCGAGATCGCCATTTTCTATGCGCATCGAGTAAAGCATCGAGGTGGCGTTGAGGATTTCCGCCCAGATGCCGTCTTCGTCGTTGCATTGGAGTCGGAGTCCAGGATCCTCGGTGGCGCGGAAGATTTTTTGCTGGAGTTCGCCTTCTCCCTCGACGAGTTCGCCGAGCTTAAAGGCCTCAATTCCAGTGAAATAGAATCGCCCTTCCTGCCCCCGCCAACCTTGGATCTCGCGCGGGACTTCGTCACCCCACTTTTGCCCCAACGCATTCTCCCACAAATCGACGGGTTCAATGACATGCGAATCTGCTGATATGAGCCAGTTTTCGGGCATTTCCAATTTACTCCACCACCATCTTGTCTTGGCCTAGACTAAGCCGCGCGAACGCCATCTGCGAGCCCCTTTCTCATCGGGCAGGCGCGTGCCAAGATGGTTGTCATGAAGCGGTTTCAGATATGAGCAAGCCTCCGATCACCGGCGTGAAAAATAGCCAAATAGCTGCCCTTGAGCATGACGGGGTGGTCAAGATTAGCGGGCTCCTAAGCGAAGATTGGGTCGCGCGCATGCAACGTGCGGTCGACGACGTGCTTGCCGGACCCAGCTCTCGCGGCGCCGAGCTCAAATCGGATGGAACGCCGGGTCGTTTTGCCTACGACAATTATCTGTTCGCTTTCAATGAAGACTTCCGAGCGATGGCGTTCGAATCGCCGGCGGCCGAAGTCGCGGCGCAGATCATGGGCGCCTCGCGCATCAATGTTGTATTCGATTTCATTTTGGTCAAAGAGCCGAACACGCCGGCAGAAACCGTCTGGCATCAAGACATTTCGGCTAACCCGTGCGAAGGATCACAAGTGTGCGGCATGTGGATCTCGCTTGACGAGGTGACGGCCGAAAGCGGTGCCGTCGAATGGGTGCGTGGGTCGCATCGTTGGGGGCGACGGTTCGAGGCAATGACCACCGGCGATCCGGACAAGCACACGTATCTCACCGGGCATCGAAGCCACAAGGGTGGGGCTGCCGGTATAACTGACGCTACCGAACCGGTGCCCGATGTCGCCAACAACCGAGCTGACTACGACATCATCACGTTTGATACGAGCCCGGGCGATGCAATTATTTCGAGCCTATCGATGGTGCACGGCGCGCCCGGCAACCGGACTGACCGGCGACGCCGCGCTTTCGGCTACCGATTCGCCGGCGACGATGCCAGCTATGCGGTGCGCTCGAGTCGACGCAGCATTCAACCCCATCAAGATCCCAAACTCGAACACGGTGACCCGTTTCCAGCCGATCTGAACCATGCGGTATTCCCGATGGTGTGGTCGCGCAGTGGTAACGCTGCTCGTTCCGCGGCGGAGTGATCTTTGTACGCGACGCTTACGTTCATTAACCGACCAGGGAGGTCAATTATGAAGTTGTTACGACATGGGATAATCCTCGCGACGGCGGTCATATTTGCTGCGGTCGCGTCGCAACCGACGCTTGCCGCCGGGAAAGCCGGATTGGGCAGCTTCCCCGGACCGTCGATCAGTTCACATCCGCTGGCGGTCATCAAAGCGGTAGGTCTCGACAAGGAGAACGGCTGGGAGCTGGAGTGGCATGTCCGCACCACGGCCGCGGCGTGGGCCAATGATTACTACACCGGCGTCTATCACGGCCTCAATTTCTCCGGCATCAACTATCTCGTCACCCAGTACAACAAAGGGACTCCGATCCGTATCGTCGGCGGCAGTGCCGCCTATCCATGGCCAATGATGGTGCGCACTGATTCCGGCATCAACTCGGTCAAGGATTTGCGGGGCAAGGTGGTCGGGATTTCGCCGGCGTCCTATAGCTGGGCTTACATGCATGCCGTGTTCGCCGACGCCGGCATGGACATGAACAAAGACGTCAAAATCGTGAAAGCCAACATCATCCAGGCGGTGAACCTGTTGGAACGCGGCGAATATGACGCCACCATGCCGCTGTATTCGCAGGCAATCATCCTCAACAAGAAAGCGCCAGGTGTATTCAAAGTCCTACTGTGGCCGGATGTTGAGGTTGCCCGCATCCTTGGGCGCGATCGCATGTATCAGGTTTTGACCATGCGCGAAGACTGGCTCAAGGCGAATCCTGGTGGCGGCGCGGCGGTCCTCAAGACCTTTGCGGACACACAGAAACTCCTCGAAGGCGACATCGACAAAGCGATCAAGTTGCTTGGCCCCAAGACAGTGATCGGGGGCGGCGGCGTGGCCTCGGGCGGTTCCAACCTGCCGGAATATGTGGTTCGCGCCATGTATGAAACCGGCTTCTTCGGCCGCAAGATGGAGTGGTTCGGCGTCCCGGCCAAGGATCTCAAGAGCGTTTGGATGGAAGAAATGAAGCTCTACAAGGACGCCGGTCTGATCAAGAAGCTGCCCGACGAGGGCATCTTCTGGACCGAGTAACACGGAAAACATATTCGCGAAAAGCCCCGGCTTCAGCCGGGGCTTTTTTTGATTCCACGTGCGCCTAACCCCCGCCTGCGGTTGCGTGGCGATCAAGAGTTAGGTCGATTATTTCTTCTAAATAACATTACTAATATATTGTAAATCCATGATTATATTGAAAAATAATCGAAACATATTTCGTCAGTAAATTTAGCGATCGCGTGACCACGATCACATACCGGTTGTCCGGCCTGGGGTAGGCTCAGATCAACCTCCCTCTGTGCCGGTTACGAGTTTTTGAACTGGCAAAGAAACTTAAGGCCCCGTCATCCCCCGACGGGGCCTTTTTTTTGGAACAGGGTGATCGGTGGGTGCGTTTAGCCAGCCGCGGGTATCCAGAGATTGTTTGGCTAACTCAACAGGGTCTGGTTGTAGAGAAGTGTCATTGTCGTTGCGAAAGCAAAACTCAACATAACGATAAAGAGCATCTTGTAAGCAAGACGCGCGGGTGCGGAGATTGTCGACGGAGATGCCGTCCGCTGCGATTGGGTAACCGCTCCGCGGCCGCGAAACTGTGTTCGGTTGCCTGCGCGGCGTCTGCGCGTGCCGGTGCTCGGCTTTGCGGATGGTGCGACCTTGTCGTAGGGATCGAATACCGCGCCACGCGCCGATGTATTTGAGCTCTTCGCATCGCCCGTAAGTTCTGATTTGAAAACAGTGGATTCCTTGATCAATCCGTCGTTTAGGTCGAACGTTTCGCGAACGACTTTCACCTGTTCAATACCGGGTTGCACGGCAATCCGCTTTGCTTCCTCGATCGCGCCGTCGCGCTGTGTGCCTTTGAATTGCGTATCGACCAGCCACCGCCCATTGGCGAGCGTGTAGATCTCGTATGTGGTCTGCCCAGACATTGCGCGCCCCGCCGTTCGCTTTTCATCCGCCGACTTAGTCGCGGCCGGTTTGTTGTTGTTAAATATGGGATTTCCTGGCTAACACGAAATCGGTTGCATCACGGGTTTGATTAGGGACTTACCCTCGTCATGAGGGCCTTAAACCCAAGCGAATTTCGAATGTGACCTTAGAATTGATGCGCCATACCCAATAATGATGACCCCATACCGCGCTAGCGCCGGCAAGTCGCTCGCGCGCGCCACCCCATATTCTGCGGCAGGAAGGCGCGTTTTTTGTGCGAGTCCGAGCCGGCTTGTGCGCGCTGTCGCGGGTATCTGTGTTTGTGATAGGAATTAGGCCAGCCTGCGCCGATCACCCGTCAAAGCTCGTCAAGGTATCTATAAGTTCGCATGAACACGCTGCTCCTCCTCGAGCAAGGCCTCAACGGTCTTCAGTTCGGCGTAATGCTGTTTCTACTGGCAGCCGGCCTGACCCTGGTGTTCGGAATTATGAACATGGTGAATCTGGCCCATGGATCGCTCTATATGGTTGGGGCCTACCTCGCTGCGGCGCTGTTCCAGTGGACGGGCTCGTTCCTGCTTGGGTTCGTCCTGGCGATTGTCGCAACGTTTTTGATCGGTGTGATCACCGAAATAGTCGCCCTGCGAACTCTTTATGCGCGTGACCATCTCGATCAGGTATTGGCGACGTTCGGCCTGATTCTATTCTTTAACGAGTTGGTCACGATCATTTGGGGGCCAGCCGCGATCTTCGCGCCGATTCCGGAGTTCCTTAGCGGCAACGTCGAGATCGTTCCCGGCGCGCTTTATCCGGTCTACCGGCTGGTGATCATTGCGGTCGGTCTGCTGGTCGCGCTCGGCCTCTATTACCTCGTCGCGCGGACGCGGCTAGGAATGTTGATTCGCGCCGGCGCGAGCAATCGCGAAATGGTTGGCGTATTGGGCGTTAACATTAGTGTTCTCTACACCCTGGTCTTCGGCCTTGGCGCTGCACTTGCAGGCCTGGCGGGCCTTATGGCCGGTCCGTTGCTTGCCGTTGAGCCGGGCATGGGCGAGAGCATTCTGATACTGACCTTCGTCGTCATCGTGATTGGTGGGATCGGTTCGATCCGTGGCGCATTTGTCGCCTCAATCCTCGTTGGACTGATCGACACTGTCGGACGCGCCTTCATCCCCGAACTTTTCAACACCTTCTTGTCTGCGGATGCGGCCGGCAGCGCCGGGCCGGCGGCAGCGTCGATGCTGATCTACGTATTAATGGCTGCGGTGCTGTTCTTTCGCCCACAGGGCCTGTTTCCGGCTCGCGGCGGTTAGCGATGACTGCACGCAGCGATCAGACCGACCTCACGTCGCTCGCCGGCGGTGCGCGCGGACTCGGAGGACGCGGCTATGTGATCGTCGTCAGTCTTGTCACCCTGGCGGTTATTCCACTGATTGTTGCGGCGGTGAACGAGCCGTTTTATCTGGATTTGGTGACCCGCTTGATGATATTCGCGATCGCCGCGGTGAGCCTCGATATCATTCTTGGCTATGGGGGCATGATCTCCTTTGGCCATGCCGCGTATCTCGGTATTGGCGGTTACGCGGTCGGGATATTTTCATTTTACGGTATCGATAACGGCTTCCTGCAATGGCCCGTGGCGATCATCGCTTCGGCCCTGATCGCGGCGGTTGTCGGAGCGATTAGCCTGCGCACCAGCGGCATGTATTTCATCATGATCACGTTGGCGTTCACCCAAATGCTCTATTTCCTGGGCATCAGCCTAGAGACCTATGGCGGTGACGATGGCATGACAACCAACCGCAGCGAGTTTGCCGGCATCATCGATCTCTACGACGCCAATACATTTTATTATCTGGTGTTCGTCCTGCTCGGGCTGGCTCTCTACGGAAGTTATCGCCTCATCAATTCGCGATTCGGCATGGTGATTCGCGGCTCGAGATCGAATGAAAGACGCATGCAGGCGATCGGCTTCCCAACGCTGCGCTACCGCCTCGTGGCGTTTATAATCTCTGGTGCTATGTGCGGCGTCGCCGGTGCGTTGCTGGCCAACCTCACCGAGTTTGTGACACCCGAATTCATGCATTGGACGCGTTCCGCTGAGCTGCTGTTCATGGTCATTTTGGGTGGAATGGGAACGCTGTTTGGAGCTGTTCTGGGAACAGCGGCGTACCTAATGTTGGAGGAAGTTCTCTCCGGGTACACGTTGCATTGGCATATCATCCTGGGTCCGGTGCTGATTCTGGTGGTGTTGTTCGCAAAACGCGGAATATTCGGCGTCGGAGCGGGCGCAAGACACTGATTGCGGCGCACGCCATCGTTGAGATTATCCCAGATCCGACCTGTTCAGAGGCTTCGGGATCGGTGTTTTTCGCATCGCGCTTTCCATACGTTAAACTACTGAGTTGACGAGACCGAAGCGGTAAGGCGTATTGCCAGCCATGATCGATTTTCGCACCCACCCCGATCGATATCATCACTGGACGATCGAGATTGACGGCCCGGTCGCCACATTGGCGATGAATGTCGACGAGAAGGCCGGTCTTGATACCGGCTACGAACTCAAGCTCAATTCCTATGATCTCGGCGTTGACATAGAACTCTACGATGCCATCCAGCGGCTACGTTTTGAGCATCCAGCAGTTGGCGCGGTTGTCATATCGTCGCGCCAAGATCGAATTTTTTGTGCCGGTGCCAATATCCGTATGCTCGGCCAAGCCAGCCATGCCGCGAAAGTAAATTTCTGCAAGTTCACCAATGAGACCCGGCTGTCGATCGAAGACGCGACGGAGAACTCCCGGCAGAGCTATCTTTGCGCGATAAATGGAACCGCGGCTGGCGGCGGCTACGAGCTGGCCATGGCCACGGGTCACATAATCCTGATTGACGATGGTTCGACCACGGTCTCTCTGCCCGAGGCTCCCTTGCTCGCGGTTCTGCCGGGCACCGGCGGATTGACCCGTCTCGTTGATAAGCGGCGGGTGCGGCGTGATTATGCCGACTTCTTCTGCACGGCCGAAGAGGGCGTGCGCGGCCAGCGAGCGCTCGACTGGGGCTTGGTTGACGAAATTGTGCCTGCGTCGACGTTTGCGGAAGCGGTTGCCGGTCGCGCCCGCAAGCTAGCCGCCGACACCGACCGACCGAACGGTGCCCAAGGCATTCAATTGACCGAACTCGACCGCGTCATTGACGGTGACCAAATCGGTTACCCGCACGTCGCCTGCGAGATTGACCGAGCGATCGGAGTTGCGACGATTACGCTGCAGGGTCCAGACGAGGACCCACCCGAAGACGTTGCCGCAGTCCACGCCGCCGGTACCGCCTATTGGCCCCTCGCTCTGGCGCGCGAACTCGACGACCTGGTCCTGCACTTGCGAGTGAACGAAAACGAGGTTGGCACGCTGGCCTTTCGGACCGAGGGCGTTATCGCCGGAGTCCTTGCCCACGATGAATTCCTACTTGCGCATCACGATGACTGGTTGGTAAGGGAAATCCTGCTGTTTTGGAAACGCACGTTAAAGCGACTGGATGTCACCGCGCGCAGTCTCATCGCACTGATCGAACCAGGTAGCTGCTTCGCCGGATTGTTGCTGGAAGTTGCGCTGGCTTCTGATCGTAGCTTTATGCTCGACGGCCAATTCGAGGGTGACAACAGGCCGCCGGCTGAGATTCGATTGAGCAAATCTAATTTTGGGCCGCTACCGATGGGCAACGGATTGACCCGGCTGGAATCGCGTTTTCTCGGGGATGCTGATGCCCTGTCGCGAGCTGAGGACTCCCTTGCCGAAAACCTTGATGCAGCCGGTGCCAGTGATCTTGGCCTGGTTACGTTCACGCCAGACGATATCGACTGGGAAGATGAAGTTCGTATCGTGTTCGAGGAGCGTGCCTCGTTCTCACCGGACGCGTTGACGGGCCTCGAGGCTAATCTCCGCTTCGCGGGCCCGGAAACGATGGAAACGAAGATCTTCGGCCGCCTGACCGCATGGCAGAACTGGATCTTCCAACGACCGAATGCGGTGGGGGAAAACGGTGCCCTCAGTCTGTACGGAAGCGGTCAGCGCGCCGCTTTCGATAAAAAACGCGTCTGATCAACGGGACCGTCAGGGAATGCATCCATGACCAGCATCAACTACGACGAACGTATCCCCAATAATGTCGGAATTGGCGACAATCGCCGTCTCAAGCGTGCGCTGGAGGCATGGCAGCCGGCGTTCTTGGACTGGTGGCGCAGCAACGGCCCGGACGGCTTTATGGAAAACGACATCTACCTGCGGACGGCAATCAGCGTCGAGCCCGACGGTTGGATGAATTTCGACTATGTGAAAATGCCGGACTATCGCTGGGGTGTTTTTCTAATGCCGACCGGTGAGGATCGAAAAATCAACTTCGGCCGCCACAAAGGCGAGCCCGCTTGGCAGGAAGTGCCCGGCGAATATCGCGCTCCGTTGCGGCGTATGATTGTTATCCAAGGTGACACCGAGCCCGCTTCGGTCGAGCAGCAGCGCTATCTCGGACATACCTGCCCCTCGTTATACGATCTGCGGAGCTTGTTTCAGGTTAATGTCGAGGAAGGCCGCCACCTTTGGGCGATGGCTTATTTGCTGCACGCTTATTTCGGCCGCGACGGCCGCGCCGAAGCGCATGCCTTGTTGCAGCGCCACTCAGGCCATGCCGATCGGCCGCGAATCCTCGGCGCATTCAATGAGAAAACGCCGGATTGGCTATCGTTTTTCATGTTCACGACATTCACCGACCGCGATGGAAAGTTCCAACTCGCTTCGCTGGCGGAATCCGGTTTCGATCCGCTGGCGCGCAGCTGCCAGTTTATGTTGCGCGAAGAGGGTTACCACATGTCAACCGGCGAACGCGGCGTCGGGCGCATCGTTCGACGCACCTGCGAGGTGATGCGGGAACACAAAACAGACGATGTCCGCAAGCACGGAGTGGTTGACCTTCGGACGTTGCAAAAATATGTCAACTTCCACTGCAGTGTATCGATGGATCTGTTCGGTGCCGAGATCTCAACCAACGCCGCCAATAGCTACGCGATGGGAATCAAGGGCCGATTCCGAGAGGAAACGATCGACGATGACCACGTGTTAACCGACGCATCGTATCCCGTGGAAGCGTGGACGGGATCAGAATTCAAGGTTAAGGACGAGCCCGCTTTGACGGCTCTCAACGAAAGACTGCGGAATGACTATTACGCAGAATGCGCGCGGATTGTTGAGGGTTGGAGCGAGATCATTCGCGAGCATAGAATCGATTTCGAACTCACTTTACCCCACCATGCGTTTCACCGCGCGGTTGGATCGTTCGCAGAGATGTCGTTCACCCCGACTGGGGAACCCATCAGCAAAGAACAGTGGAACGAAAGCCGGGACAAGTGGGTTCCAAATGATGATGACCATGCTTTCGTCGGCTCGCTCATGCAAGAGCCGACAACCGAGCCAGGCAAGTTCGCCAATTGGATTGCGCCGCCGGATCGTGGCCTAAATCGGTTGCCGCTTGATTTTGAGTATGTTCGCCTCGCTTGAGCCCGGCGAACGAAATTTGCAGCGATGGTTGCGAGCGCACCGCCATCCTGGCGTGCGCTGATTTGCCGAAACGAGACGAATGAGCGGCCCACAATCCGACATAGATCGAGCCCGCGAGCTTCATCGCGGCGGCGCTATCAATGACGCCAAACGAATCTACGAATCGATTCTCGAGGCAGAACCGGCCAACGCCGAGGCACTCCACCTGCTCGGTGTGGTCGGTCTTCAGACCGGTAGCCCCGATCGGGCGATCGATCTGATTAGTCAGGCGATCGAGATCGATGAGGCCGATGCGCGATTCCACAATAATCTCGGTGAAGCCTTTCGCACGCGGCGCGATATTCCGAAAGCTCTCGCGAGCTATCGAGCGGCGCGTGCTCTTGACCCCAGCTTCGCCCAAGCGATCAACAATGAGGGCGCGGCACTCATGGCGCTCGGTCAAGTTGCCGAGGCGGGACAATGCTTCAGGGATGCCATATCGGAAGATGAGACCTATGTGCAAGCTCACCTTAATTTTGCAATTGCATTGCAAGCGGTTGGCGATTCGACGGGCGCTCTCGCTACCCTTGCCGCGGCTCGCAGACTCGATCCGGCCGACGTAACCCTCCTCCAAAGTTACGCGATGGTCACGGCCCGTCTCCCGCTCGCGGCGATCGGTTCAGAATGCGAGCCACACATCTTGGCCGCCCTTTCAAACCACGGCGTTAACGCGCAAAGGCTGGTTTGGCCCGCACTGCGATTGCTCGCAACGTCGCCCGCGTTTATCGCGTTGTCAGGTGCAACCGACGCGGCGATCAAAAGCGGCGAGCACGACGACGCGTTGGAAAACCCAATTTTTCTCGGTCTTCTCCAACGCACCATTATCACCAATACAACGACCGAACTTCTGCTGACGCGACTGCGGCGGATCTGCCTCAATGACATATCTGCCGCCGAAGGGGGTCTGGCGGGGCGTTTGCCAGCATTTGCGTCGGCACTGGCCATTCAATGTTTTGTTACCGACCACGCTTATGCCGATACAGCCGACGAGGATGAACGGTTAAGCGACTTGGTTCGCGAGATGCGAAGCACGGTAAACGACAGCGGGTTGGATCATCCTGCACCGGTTGCGTCAATGAGCGTGATCGCGATGTATCGCCCGCTCCGCGAGGTCTTCCCGGAGAGCGTTGATCTGGGTGCCTGTGTGACGCCACAACTGTTTGCCTTACACGTGGTGGCGTCGGAGGAAGAAACATTGCTGGATGCAGCGATTCCATCACTATCACCACCTGCTGGCGAGGAGATGGTGCCCGCCCAACTCGATGACGGTGAGGCCCCCTATCCACGCTGGATTTCATGTGATCGCCGCACCCCCGTTCCCTTGGCGAACGTCCTGGGTACACTGTTTCCGCATCATGTCATGCCAGCATTCACTCACGCGCCCGTGCGTGCCCTGGTCGCTGGCTGCGGAACCGGCAAATACGCGCTCGACGTTGCCCAGCAATATCTCGTGTCTGAGCTCATCGCATTCGATGCCAGTCGCGCGAACCTGCGCTACGCGGCCCGCATGGCTGGCCAACTCGGTTTCGTCAATATCGCTTTCTCACACGCTGATATCCTGGCATTGGACGATTGGCCGGAGCGCTTTCAGGTAATCGAGAGCCCAAATGCGCTTCGACACCTCGATGATCCCCGGCTGGGTTTGCAGGTGCTCGCCGATAAACTTGATCCAGGCGGCTTGATGAAGATTTCGCTCTACAGCAGGTTGGGTCGTAAGGCGATCACCGATACCCGAGCGATGATTGCAACAGGCCCGAGCCTGGTTCGGGTCGCCCGCCTGCGCGAAGCCCGTCAAGCGATCATTGAATTGCCACCCGATGATCCGCGTCGCGGCGTCACCGATTATCTGGAGTTCTACTCGTTGCGCGGTTGTCGCGATCTTCTCTACGCCGCGCCAGAGCGGACATTCTCGATTCCAGAAATAGCATCGACGCTGGCTACGGCCGATCTCGAATTCGTTGGCTTTCAGTTTTCCGATCCGGCGGTGCCAACCCACTATGCCCAAGCACATCCGGCGGCGCCGCCCAATGACCTTGATCAATGGCACATATTTGAGCAATCAAACCCGGGTACGTTTACCGGGATGTATCAATTCTGGTGCCAAAAACCGGTGTAGCGCGCGTATGGGTACCAGATGTTGGATTTCATCCCCTAGACCAACAAAGCAGGTAGTTTCGCCTAGCGTTATCCAAGGGACACGGTAATGAGAACCATATCGACGCTCGTAATAACCACCGCCATCGTTGTGATCTTTGCGACCGTCTCCGGCCCGGCGCTGGCTGACCAGATCGATGGTAACTGGTGCTTTAGCGACGGCCGTACATTTTCAATTCAGGGGTCGTCGATCGTGACACCGGGTGGCAACAGCATCACCGGCAACTACGATCGTCATGCGTTCTCGTATGTGGTGCCCGATTCGGAGCCGAATGCCGGTTCGAAGGTTGCGATGCGGCAATTGAACCAGATGACGATCAACGTCACTCAAGAGACAGCACCGGGTTCGGGTACAGCCTCGCCGATTCAGGTTTGGAAACGCTGCACGCCAACCACCAGCTAACGCCTGGCGAGGGCCTATTGCAGCAGGGCGCGGCCGACGAGGTAAGCCCCGAGGACGATCAAGGCGCCAAAGAAGAACTGGCGAAACAGCCGATCCGATAACCGTTGGCGCGCCCATCGGCCGCCGGCCATGCCGATAATAGCGGGAACGATTCCGGCCGCGGATATGCCGCCGGTTTCCACCGTCAGCAAACCATGGCCGGATAGCGACACCGCGAGTGCCACCGACGCCATCGCGAACATGACGCCCATCGCTTGTACGAATATGTCACGTGGTAGCGCGAGGGCCTGAAGGTAGAGCGCGCCCGGCATGACAAAGGTGCCGGTTAGGCCGGTTACGATGCCGGTGATACCGCCGACAGCGGGCGCCATCCAGATTTCGCGGCGACCCGGTGGCGGGATCTGCGGCGTTATCAAGCTTACCCCCGAATAGATGAGCAATAGCACGCCGAGTAAACCCGAGATGATGATCTGATCCGAACGCACCAGAATTCCACCGCCGATCCAGGCTCCCAAGAACATCATGACGATAAAGGGCCAGAGCCGTCGGACGATCGCTTGGAAGGCACCGCCCACGGTTGCTTGCCAGATATTGGTGAGGATCGCGGGGATCACCATTAACGCCATCGCCTCTTTGAGACCGATGGTGACCGTGAGTAACGCGAGTGCCACGGTCGGTAAGCCGAATCCGACGAAACCCTTGACGAAGCCGGCGAGCAAGAAGGTCGCGGCGATGACTGCAAGGAACTCGACGGAAAGCATCTTTGCACACGCGCGTTTGTTGCAAGGATGTATGGGTTATCGGAACGCGCGGTACGCGCTGGGACAGTTGCGCTCGGCGCCGGCCCGCGGCGCCGGATGAGATAGCCGTCCTCAATGTTCTATTTCGGGCCGATCTTTTTCGCCATCGTCATTCCAGAAATGGCGTTGAGTATCAGACAATAGAGCGACGCTGATTTGGTTGCCTTCGGTGCGTACTTCGTAAGTGCTTATCGGGGTCTCGCCGGGGCCCGAGAGAGCTTCGCCAGTCCGCATGTCGTAGATTGTTTTGTGTACCGGGCACTGGATAGTGGTCCCGTCGAGCGTGCCTTCAGGTAGAAAACCGCGGTTGCCGACATGGAAATGGCCGTCTACGCCCTCTTCATCGTGGTGGCCGACAAACGTTGAAATGCAGCCGCATCGCGTGCCAAACGCCAGGTAGGTTCCGTCGACATTGGCAATGGCAATTTCATTACCGTCGAGATCTACCGCTTTGATCGAATTGGGGGCGACTTCGTTAGTATTCGCAACAACACGGAACTCACTCATGATGGACCTCCTCACCTTACAGCTCAGCCGCGCTTCTCGCGGCCGACTCCCAACATCACATTTGTGCCACGAGTTGCCCTGCAGAGACAACAATGAAGCGGCCGCCCGGCCCGCTTTTGGCCGACCGATGGCCCATCCAAACGCGCGACCTGATAAATTCAAAGCCTGCTGGCGGGCTCGCCCCGACCCCAGATCGAAGATCTTGGCGCAGCGACTGCAACGCAGCTTAGGCAATCGGAGAAAATGATATGACCGACCGCTACGCCGACTATGAACGCTTGAAGTTCGACCGCCCAGCCGAACGCGTCCTGCGGATTACCCTCGAACAGGTCGGCAAGCTCAACGCGATCGATGCCGTCGCGCACGAAGAACTCGCCTATGTGTGGAACGAGATTGATAAGGACTCTACGGTTTCGTGCGTGATCGTGACTGGCGCGGGTGAGGCCTTTTCCGCAGGTGGCGATCTCGCAATGGTCGAGCAAATAATCGGCGACTTCGACACGCGTGCTCAAGCTTGGAAGGAGGCGCGTGATCTGGTCTACAACGTGATCAATTGTTCCAAGCCAATCGTGTCAGCGATGACCGGCCCCGCGGTCGGCGCCGGCTTGGTGGTCGGTCTGCTGGCTGACGTTTCCATTGCGGGGAAGAAGGCGCGGATCATTGACGGGCATACCCGCCTCGGCGTGGCGGCCGGCGATCATTCGGCGATTATCTGGCCGTTACTATGCGGTATGGCAAAGGCGAAATACTACTTGCTGACATGTGAACCGCTGTCCGGGGAAGAGGCCGAGCGGATCGGGCTGGTATCGTTGTGCGTCGACGATGCCGTCCTCCAAGACAAAGCTCTCGATGTTGCACAGAAACTGGTCGCCGGCGCGCCGAGCGCAATCCGCTGGACAAAATATGCCCTGAACAACTGGTTGCGCATGATGGGTCCTAATTTCGACACCTCGCTCGCGCTCGAGTTTCTTGGCTTCACCGGGCCTGAGGTACAGGAAGGAATGACCTCGCTGCGGGACAAGCGCGCGCCGGATTTCCCGCGGGATACGCCGCTATAGCACCGCTATTGGCTCGATCATTGCGCGCGGCGTTAAATTGATGAAATCGACCAATGGTCTCTAACGTTGATGGCGGTTTGGGTCCACAAATTGCCTTGCCGGACACCCGCGATCAACGGCAAGTTTCGGCCTGCCACCGACATTTTTCGACAGAGAGTCCAGTTTACTCTCAGCAACGGACCCGTTCCGGGTAGCCCGAAGGGGCAATTGTAGCCAATACCAGTCATGGCCGTACAAAGAAAAGGCGGCTCTAAGGCCGCCCTGCGTAACTACAAACTCTCCTCCTAATTCTATACCGCTTTGCGCCGCCGCCACCCCATAGCGCCGAGGCCAAGTAGGCCCGAGAGGAGTAGTGGGAGGGCTGCGGGGATCGGGATGACGCCGTTGGGGTCAACCAAATCGTTTGGGGTCGCCGCAAAATCATAGAAACGGATGTAGTCGAGAAACCCCGAAGTTGCTTCCCTACGGGAGGTGGCAAAATCATCCTGCAGAAAAATAAATTGGGTGTCAGCCACCGCGAGCCCGGTAGGGTCGGTCCCACTGATCGCTAGTACCCCGTTTATGTAACCACTGAAAACGCCGAAGCTAGTTCGTGCGAAAAGGATGTTGGTGGAGACTCCCTGCAATAATGCGTTTCCGCCGCCCGGCGCAGAGGAATTGAATAGCTGTAGATTTCCGTCGATTTGATAGAAACCGGTGTCCGGGGCAAGATTTTTAAAATCAATAAGTTTCGTATATGAGTTAATTGCGTCTAGCGTGACCTGCATTTCGATTGCATATGCGTCCGTAGCAGACGATAGAGTTCCTGAAAATGTTGGGCCCTGATTTATTCCAAAGGAAAGACCGGTTGCGCCTAGCACACCCCCGCCAGAAAACATGTCCGCCCCATTGCCGAGAGTGTCGGAAAAGGAATTGTTGAAATCATAGGAGTGTGTGAGCGAAGCGGCGTTGGCCGCAGTCACGCCCGAGACCACAACCGCGACCAAAAATAAGCCTGCGACGAATAAGCCGATCAAATTCTTCATGACTCTCCCCGTTCTCTAGGACGCAACGGCGCGCGGTGATCTGTTGGTGCAATAGATCGTTGGCTCGTTAGTAACAGAAAGAAAATTTCATATTCTTTCCCCTAACCTCGCGCTCTTCGAACCGGAACGGTTAGCGTAAGCCCAAATGTGACGGCTGGCACAGGGGCATATGGGGTACTCAGTAGGAGGTATTCGGATTACGCGATAAACACCCGTGCCGATTCACCTATTGGTGCAGCTTTGGCAATTTGGATGCCGTAGCAGATGTGTTGTTTGCAACAATCGAAATCGCAGCTGGTCGAATGTCGCGTTTGGGGTCATGACCACAAAGACGGGGCAACGCTTCGGTGAGGTGGATTTCATGACGGCGATTGGTCGTCTGTCGCAAGTTTCTTCGGTGCTCGGCAATGTTTATTGATGTGAGCAGGCGTTTGATAGAGGTGCCGACTGCGAGCGCCGAGGAGATGACATGTCCGACGATCTGTTCTCATTGGACGAACACGTCATCCTGTTAACCGGCGGCGCGCGTGGGTTGGGCCAGCCGATGGCCCGGGCGCTCGCGCGGGCTGGTGCTCACATCGTCCTCAACGACGTCGATGAAGCTGCGCTCAACACCGAGATTGGGGCAATGAAATCCGATGGCCTCAGTGCTTCGGGCATGGCGTTCGACGTGGTCGACGCCGACGCTAGGGAGGCAGCTATTCCTGCGATTATTGCCGAACACGGCCGTCTTGACGCACTTTTCAACAATGCCGGAATCGGCAACCTCGTGCCGCTCGTCGACATGGAGATGGAGAATTGGCAACAGATCATCGATGTCGACCTCACGGCCGGGTTCCACTTGGCACGCGAGGCGGCCAAGCCAATGATCAGACAGGGCCGGGGTCGCATCATCAGTACGTCGTCGATCGTTGGCCTGATGGGGCGTGCAGGGCTTGCGCATTACGTTGCGGCAAAAGCTGGCATGGTTGGCCTTACCAAGGCCCTGGCAACAGAACTGGGACCGCACGGCATTAACTGCAACGCCATCGCACCTGGTTTCTTCACGACCTCGGTACCATTCCCGACGGAACGCTCACCGGCGGAAGTTCGCGAAGAAGAGAAACGACGACAGGACGTCTGTGATCGCACGCCGCTCAGGCGGTTCGCTGAACCTGCAGAACTCGGGGGTGTCGCCGTGTTCCTCGCTTCCCAGGCGTCTTCTTACGTCAACGGTCAGGTGATCGCGGTCGATGGGGGCTTGACAATAGCCCTTTGACGACCTCGGTCGAACTTATCCGTCGGGCCGTCGCCTCACCCACAGCAAACGCAGTATCGCCGGCATCCGCATGCCCTTGCGGCCAATAATTCCGTCGGGGCGCCAGAGCATGATGATGACATACAGCAGCGCGTAGAAAATGCGCTTATCCAGGGGATCGACGAGGTTGAGGACCCACGGCGCGAACACGATGACCGCTGCACCGATGTAGGTTCCCCAGAATGTGAAATAACCGCCGATGCAGGGCGCGAGTAAAACCAACACCGACATGTCGAATGCGAACTGATCGGGCCGGATGACGCTCAGATTGTGCGCGTAGAGCGCACCGCCAATACCGGTAATGGCGCCGCCAAGAGACCACGCCAACATCTTGACGGACCTCGCATTCACGCCCACCGCCGAAGCCGAGTATTCGTTGTCGAAACAAGCGCGGAACGCGCGGCCCATATGCGACTTCTCGAACCGCCACAGAACGAACGAGATAACCGCGACCACGGAGAACACCAGTGTGAAATCGGTCACGATCGGAATGCCGATCAGTCCGATTGCCCCTCTGACATACTCGGTGTTGAGCCAGACGACGGACATCGCCTCACCGAACGCAAAGGTGCCGATGGCGAGGTACATGCCCTTGAGCCGGAGACCCATGAGGTAGGCGATCATGAAGCCGGCGGCACCGCCAGCCACGGCGGCAATCGGAATAGAGATGAGCGGCGGCCAGCCGAGTTTGGCGCTCAAGATCCCCGTCGAATAGGCACCAATTCCCGCGAAAGCCCCATGACCAATCGAGATCTGACCGGACATCAGCGTGACGTAACAGCCGAGCGCCAGAATCAGGAAGATGCCGTAGTCGGTCAGAATGTTGATCAGGAACGAGATAATGTGCGGTTCGAGCACCAGTGCCCCCTATCATGATCGCGTGATACGTAGGACGGTGTTTGGAAGTTCCCGGCTAGGAGCGTGGTGCGTCGTGATGACGGCGCATTGCAAGCGCCGCGCGACGACGGACCGGGGACTTCCGTACACCACCCGGAGGGTCGCTTTTCCTGATCCCTCGGGGCGTCGAGAACGCTCACCGATGCGACAGCATCGCTTTCGCGTCCCCTCCTGCCAAGGAAACTGGAAAAGCGATCCTACGTGCCACGCAATCATGATACGGGGCACTAGTTCACCTCGTATTCCGCGCGGCCGTGCTCGCCGAACAATCCACCGGGTCGTACCAGGAGAATGAGGACCAGTGCCCCGTAGCCCACAAAATCGCGCATGGTCGACTGCCAATAGCCCACAACCATGACTTCGATGGTGGCGAGCAACAGGCCCACCACCAGGCACCCCGGGAGGTTGCCCACCCCAGCGACGATGACGATGACCATACCTTTGAGGCCGAGCGTTACGCCCATGAAAACATCGGTGACGCTGTAGTGAATGCTATAGAGAATCCCCGACGCCCCGGCCACCGCAGACGCGATCGCGAACGTAAGAATGCCGATGCGAAATCGATTAATACCCAGGGTGCTCGCGATTTCGGGGCTTTGGGCGACGGCACGCATGGCAAAGCCGAATTTGGTGCGATACACAAGCAACACGAGCAAAACCATCAAAGCGAGGCCCGAGGCCATGAGCAGGAGCTGCATATCGGAAACCACGGCCCCCCACCAGATCGTGTAGTTGGTTGGCTCAAAGGGGACCGGAAAGGATTCCGGCCTGCCGGAGGTAAAACGACGAACCACGAATTGGATCAACAGGCCCGCGCCAATGGTTGCGACGATCACACCCCACGTCGATCGCGGCAGGATCGGACGAACCGCGATGCGTTCGACGACCAGGCCCATAATCGTCGCACAGGCGATCCCAGCAAGGATGGCGAGGTAGAAATTAACGCCGACGATCGTCAGCAGGAAGAACATCGAATAGGAGCCAACCATCACCAGCGCGCCGTGCGCGAAGCTCAATACGTTGAGGACACCAAAAATCAGGTTGTAACCTAATGCGATCAGCGCGTAGACCGAGCCAATGGTCAGCCCGTTGACCAATTGTTGAATGAAGGTATCCATAGGCGGCACTAGTCGTTTATATATCGCGTCGCTCACACGCGGGCGAAACGTGTGTGTCGCGGCTTACCCGCGACGCTGAAGCGGTAGCAGGCGGCCTCGCGATTTACGCCGGTTGGCAGCGGGCAACGAGCTAGCGGCCTGACATCGAGGCGCTAACTCGCCGCCGCTTGTTCAAGTTTGCCGTCCTATTGTTCCCAGAACGATTCCGGCACGCGGACGATGTTGCCATCCTTCCACGTGGCGATGATCACGTCTTCGCGGAAGGCGTTGCCGGAGCCCTTCCAGCCGATCTTCCCGGTCAGCGACTCGATACTTTTGGTCTCGGCGAACGCCTTGCGAATGCCGTCACGGGACAGATCATCGGCCCCGTTCAAGACCTCACCCAGGATGTAAATGGCATCAGCCGACAGTGCACGCCACTGGTCCGGCACTTTTCCGGTCACCGCCTTGTGACTCGCAATTAGCTCCTGAATGTAAGGACGGGGATCTTCGGGGTCGTACAGATTGTAAAAGATGGTTGTGCCTGTGCGGCCTTTCGACAGTTTCCAATAATCCTCATGGGTCATGCCGGCGTCGCCAATAACCGGCATTTCCATTCCCATGTCGCGCGCAGTTTTCACCATTAGCCCGGTGTCGTTGCCCGGCCCCATGAGGAACAGGAGATCGACCTTGGCAGCTTTCACGCGGGTCATTTGCGGCCGCCAGTCGGGATCCTTGGCTTTACCCGTGGCTTCGGTCACCAGTTTGATATTGAACTTGCCCAGGAATTCGCGAACGACCTTGGCGTTGTTGACGGCGTATTCCTGATCATGGGTGTAGACCATCGCGGCGGTCTTGGGATGCCACTTCTTGACAATCCGCGGAAACATGACCGGAAACGCCGTTTTCACCTGTGGCATCGAGCGAAATAGCCAGGGTCCGATAGTCGCGGTCGGCCAGAAACCGCTATTTGCAAAAGCGAATGACGGGAGCTTGTGTTTGTTGACCAGGTCGTGCGCGGCGATGACCTGACTCGTCGTACCAGAATCAAGCATCATCGGCACCGACGGATCCGAGGCCAGCTTCCTGACCTGCGTAAGGGTCATGGGCATGTCATCCCACGGGCCGTCGACTTGGTAGATCTCCAGCGGCCGACCCTTGATCCCACCCTTTTTGTTGATCAGGTCTTGAACAATTTTTGCCGCAGCGAACATGTCGTTGCCGTAGTAGGCGAGCGCACCGCTGAAGGTCGCCAATATCGGTACCCGGAACGGCTCACCCTTGGCCTCGGCCGCCCACGCATTCGGCGACGCGGTAGCCAGGAATACGAACGCACTTAGAAGCGATATCACTAATGGTTTAAGGATCATCACGCACCTCCCCTCCTGCCCGACCTAGGCATTGGCCGGGCGTATTGTTCAACTGGAAGCCGAGTACTAAGCGTGCAGACTACGTCGTATCCTAGCTTTCGCCGCTGATACAGCCAAGCACCTTCCCTTTGCTGCATGACGCAAGCGGGCGGTGCACGACGCACTATTGAGGAAGTACGTCGCGCCGAACGAAGTGCTGGCATCACAAGCTGCTACCTACGGGCTATCCCTGTTCGCCTACATAACTATCTGGATTCCCCCCGCAGGCCCAGATCGTCATAATCGACGGCTAGCATGTAATTACGTGGCTGAGAGCGAGAGTTCCCCTGCTGATTGGGACAAGCATGACTAAAATCCTGGTTATCGACGATGTAAAAACGAGCCGCAGCGTGACGGCGTATGCGTTGACGATGGGAGGATTTGATGTGATCTCGGCCGCCGATGGCGAGACCGGGATCCTTATGGCAACCCGCGAGTGCCCCGATCTCATCATCGTCGATCTATCGATGCCCAATGTCGACGGATTCGAGACTGCGCGACGTATCAAGGCGTTGGACAAAACAGCCGATATCCCGATTCTCGCCATCACCGCATTTGCAGCCCGTCCACCTACCGAGGAACGCGCCCTCGATGCCGGCTGCGATGGGTTCGCACGCAAGCCGATTGAGGCCGAAGCGCTGCTCGAGAAAGTTAATGAGCTACTGGCGGCGCGTCGGGCGTCAGTGGCCTGAGGCCGGCCCTAACCTCGCACGTTTGTGATATCTTTCCCGGCGATGAGATGCGTGGAGCGGGGGGTGAATAGGCATGACGATTGACGCGAGTGTTTCGAAAGCGGTTAGCCAACGGGGAGCCCAGCTTGGTACCGCTATCGAAAAGACGCGCAAGCCGCTGGCCGAAGCGACCCATCTGCCAAGCGATATCTATACATCCGACGAGATCTTCGAGCTCGAAAAGGAGAAGATCTTCAAGAAGGATTGGCTGGCTGTCGCCCGCGTCGAGGAAATCGAGAAGCCCGGCGATTACATGACCTTTGATATCGTCGGTGAACCCATCATCGTCGCCAGGAATACCAACGGTGAGATCAACGCTTTCTACAACGTCTGCGTTCACCGCGGCACCGAAGTTGCAGCCGGCAACGGCAACCTCAAAACTTTCAGTTGCCCATACCACGCATGGACATACGACTTGAGCGGCCAACTCGTCGGCGCCGCCTACATGGACGACGTCAAAAACTTCGATCTCGATGACTGCCGGCTGAAGCCGGTTCGCAGTGGCGTGTGGCAGGGTTGGGTGTTCGTTAACTTCGACGCCGATGCCGCGCCCCTGGAAAATTTCGTTGCCGAATATGGTGAGGAATTCGGCCACTACCAGCAAGAGAAATTCAGATTGAACCGGCGGCTAGAGACGACCCTCGATTGCAACTGGAAACTGGTCCACGAAAACTTTGTCGATATCTATCATTTCCTGACGCTGCACGCCGATACGTTGTCGAACTGGCAAGGACCCGAGGATTACGATTACCGGGCGCATCGGCACGGGGGATATGCGACGTTTTACGAAAACGAGACGTCGTGGATCAAACCGTTCCAGGAGCTTGGCCTGGCGCCGTGGCTGGAGGGCTGGCCGGAAGGTATGGACCCCGCGCTGGCTGGGTGCTCGGGCTTCATGACGCCAAACTTCACCATCTTCGGGCGTGCGTTCGGCATTGTGCATGTGGTCGTGTGGCCGCTCTCGCCATCAAAGACCCAGATGTATACATACTGCACAGTTCCCGACATTTACTTCGAACAGCCGGACATCGTCGAACGCGTACGTCCGATCGAAGACCTCATGGAAATGATCATCGATGAGGACCGGCCAATGATCGAATCGCTGCAGCGCAACATGAGCAAGGAGGCATTTCGACCGGGACGCATGTCGTCCGGCGAGATGTTGGTGCACCACTACATCAGTTGCTATCTCGACCGGATGGGCGAGAGTTTGCAGTCGAACGAGTTAGAATCTATTACCTCAGACTGAAGTTGGTTGCTTCAGTTTTTCAATTTCTTTCTCCAGCTTCGCGAGAGCTTCCAGCTGGAGATCGTTGAAGTCCCGCGCGCTTGCTCTGGCACTGCTCAAATTTTTCTCTGCTGCAACTATGTCACCTAGAAAAATGTTGGCCTTTGCAAGAACGAGCCACGCCTCATCATCAAGATTGACGGCGTGTCGTTGTCCCTCAACTTCGCGTACAAGTTCGCCAAGATCGTGATCGATATTGTTTAACGGTGGTGTTGGGCTCTCGGAGAGCACGTCGATGATGTTTATCATCGCGAAAACTCTGTCCTCTCTTTCAGGTAAATCAAGGGCACGTATGCTAAGCGTGTAAGCTTCTTCCAGCAGCTTGCGGTTTTCGTCATCATCTTGCGTATTTTCTGCCATTCGCATTAAGCGTGGCGGCATGTTCTGAAGGAGAAACCGATTGTCGGCATCTATTTCTTTCGCCTTCTTGTAGTAGTTCATCGCCGTTTCTAGGGAAAACTCGGGATTGTCATCATCGACGTAGAAATTACCGATCGTCATGTAGTAGGTAGCCAACGATTTTTCGGGCACGGTGGTGACCGCCCTCCAAGTCAATTAATTGATGAACCGCTTCCTTTGCCTCCTCCCAGCGACAAGTGCGCCGAAGGACGTTCACCAAATTATTGTGGCGAGCGGAAACTGAGGATATTGGTTTAATAGGGTATCCACTTCGCCTCGTGATGTCAATATGTTGGGATGGCGAACCCGGCATCCCATCCCGAAGGCGGGGTCACCCGCGCACCCTGACTGAATTCGACGCGTGGTTCGTGTCGGAGACGGCGTGTGCGGAGTTTCGCGTGTTCGCTGGCCGGAAGGTTTTTGCCCGTCTTGCTGCGGAACCGACGCCTGGCCGACGGCGCGGGGTCAGTTGCGATGCAACCGAGCGTCAATCGGTGACGGCGGGGACGATCTTCGAGGGCACTCGAAAGCCATTGCGCCTTTGGTTCCAGGCGATGTGGTACGTGACCAACCAGAAGCACGGGGTCAGTGCGCTCGGCCTGCAACGCATTCTTGGCCTGCGGCAGTTATCAGACCGCCTGAGCTTGGCTGCACAAGTTGCGGCGCGCCATGGTGAGGCCGGGGCATGATCTCCTGGGCGGCGCGGTCGAGTTGGACGAAACCTATGTGGGCGGCCGGGAAACCGGCGTCGTGGGGCGACAGATCGAAGACCAAGTCGATCGTCGCGATTGCGGCGGAAGTCCGAGGGCGGGGCACTGGCCGGATCCGAATGAGCCGCGTCGAGGATGTGGCTGCGAGGAGCCTGATCCCGTTTGTCCAAACAACCGTGGCGCCTGGCGCGACCGTCCGAACCGATGGCTGGTCAGCCTACAGTGGTCTGGCGAACCAAGGCTATGACCACCAGCCGAGATCCATTTCCGCCGGTGGCGACCCGGCCCACATCGTCATGCCACGAGTGCATCGCGTGGCCGCTCTGCTTGATCGTGGTGGCTGGGCATCCACCATGGTGCCATCGATGCCGACCATCTCGACTACTATCTCGACGAGTTCACTTTCCGATTCAATCGCCGCCGTTCGCAGGCTCGTGGCCTGCTTTTCTTCCGACTGCTCCAGCAGGCGGTGCAGCACGAGCCGGTCCCCTACAAGGGCCTAGTCGGCGGTCATCGCAGCCTCGGAAACCAAATGTAGGGGATACGAGAGCGAAGTGGATACCCAGTTTGGTTTATTGACTGGATCAGGTGGTCGATCGCCATCAAGTAGTTCTTATCCTGCACCACCGGAATCTTTGCTTTTTCCGCCTGTTTTTTCCAAGCGAGTGATAAGAAGTCCAATGACTGCCGGTTCTTGAACGGACTGTTAATAGCCGTTTCGAGGTGTTCGATTGCTTTTGAATAATTTCCGTCTTTATAGGATTCGATCCCGCGATACCGAGCAACCAGCCCCTCGAATACTCTAGCTAGTCCGACGAGTGCGATTACCAGTGCGCACGCGAGCTTCGCCCAACCAGGCCAGCTCGGCGCACCTTCGGCTGGAACGGACGCAAACCAGTCCAGCGCCGCCAATGCAACCGCGAGAACGGTTAGCAAAATTGCGCCAATCATCGAGAAGTGCCCTTTCAGATTGCGGCTAGCTTCGTAGTTTGAAGCGCTGGATCTTACCGGTTGCGGTCTTCGGTAATTCGTCGACGAAGTTGATCCAGCGTGGGTATTTGTAGGGCGCCAAACCGTTCTTGCAGTGCTCGCGCAGTTCCTGCTCGGTCGCCGCCTCGGAATCGCCAGCGTCGTTGAGGATGACGAACGCTTCCGGTTTGATGAGATCGTTATCGTCAGCGCGCCCGACCACGGCCGCCTCCAGCACTTTGGCGTGTTCGACCAGCTTGGCCTCGATCTCGTAAGGCGAGCACCAGATGCCGCCGACTTTCAGCATGTCGTCGCCGCGCCCGCTGCACTGGTAGAAACCTTCTTCGTCCCGCGCGAACACGTCACCCGTGCTGAGCCAATCGTCACCGAGCATGGTGGCGGCTGTTTTCTCCGATTTGTTCCAATAATATTTGGCCGCCGAGGGCGCGTAGATCTCGAGATTTCCGGGCGCATCGGCACCGAGCTCATTGCCGGCTTCATCGATAACGCGAGCCGAATAGCCCGGCACCATTTGGCCGGTGTAACCCGGCTTCAGGGCGTCGGGCCGGCTCGAAATGAAGATGTGGAGGGCCTCGGTGGTGCCGATGCCCTCGTAAATCGACAACCCGGTCGCTTCTTGCCAGCGGCGCAGGATATCCGGTGGCAGCGCCTCGCCGGCCGAGACACAGGTTCGCAGCGAGCTGAGGTCATGTTTGCCGGTTTCAAGCGCGGCCAGCAACGCCGCATAGAGTGTCGGCACGCCGAAAAAATGGCTGGGCTGAAAACGCCCGATGGCGTCGAAGATCCCGCCCGGTGTCGGCCGGCCGGGTTCGAGCACGCAGCTGCCGCCCACCCATAGCGGGAATGTCATGGCATTGCCGAGCCCGTAAGCAAAGAACAGCTTAGCGGCGGAGAAACTGCTGTCATCCTCGCCGAACCCCAGCGTGTCGACGCCGTAGAGCTGGCTCGTTAACGCCATGCTGCGATGGGCATGAACCGTGCCCTTGGGGGTGCCGGTCGATCCAGAGGAGTAGAGCCAGAAGCAGTCGTCGTCGGCTGCTGCGGGTGACGGGGCTAGATCGGATGCGGCGGCGGTGATGAGCGCGTCCAGCGACACTGGTCGCTCCCCTTCGGTGACGATCGCGTGCGCGGGTTTATGGCTGGCGGCGTTGAGGGCCGGCTCGACTTCGGCAGCGAATTCGGGTGAATAGACGACCACGGTCGCGGCCGAATCTTCGATCATGTATTGATAGTCTTTGGCGCGCAAAAGCGTGTTGAGGGGAACCGGAACGATCCCGGCTTTGATCGCGCCCCAGAAAGTGTAAAAAAACGCCGGGCAGTCCTTGACGATCATCAGCACGCGTTCGCCGGGCGACACGTCCAATCCGATTAACCCATTGCCGCATCGATTGACGTTCTCGGCCAACGTTCCATACGTGACGGCATCACCGCCCGTTGTCCGCATGACAACCTTGCCAGCCCGGCCGTGGTCGAGATGACTGTCGATAAACGGGACCGCGACGTTGAAGTTCGTGGAGAAGCTTAGGGCGCTAACCTCGCCTGAACGATCGACAGTGACGGTATGGTCCGGCATAAGAGCAATCTCCGATCGTGGCGATATTGCCATCATACATTCTCGTATGGTCAGACCGGAAACGACAGAGGGCATCCCAATGAGTGCGGTGGACGCGCTTTATTTTGACGATATCGCGGTTGGCGATGTTCTTACTGCCGGGCCTTACCGGACGACACGCGATGAGATGGTTGCTTTCGCGCAAAAGTGGAACCCGCGGCCGGAGTATATCAGCGGTGGGACCGCGTGCGTTGAATATGTCCGCGCCGTGAAGCAACGGCTGGTCAGCGAACTCGGTATTGGTGGCGCGATCATCGGCGCGATAGGCCACGATAACACGCACTATCCAAGCCCTGCACGCCCTGGCGACACCATCGACATGCGGTTTGAAGCGGTTGAGATGCATGCGTCACGCAGCAAACCCGACCGCGGCGTGGCCAAATTCGATGTGACGCTTACCAATCAAAACGGCGACGTGCTGTTTGCCTATGTCGACATCATCATGATGGCACGACGAGAGTCGGCACCAGCATCGCCTTAAGCCCGCCGCAACACCGGTGCGGTTGTGCGCGTGGCGCAACGTGGGTATGCCAAAGGGGCGGTTGTCAGCCCGCACCGATCGCCCCATAGTTCTGCGATGAACAGTCAGAAAACGCTTCTTTCGCTCACCGTCAACGGGCGCGAGCGCGACGACGTTGTCGCCGACAACATGCTGCTGGTTGATTACCTGCGTGAGATTGTTGGGCTGACCGGCACCAAGATCGGCTGCGACGGCGGCGAATGCGGGGCTTGTACGGTTCTGGTCGACGGCCGCAGCCGCCATTCCTGCCTCACCATGGTAGCCGCGATGCAAGGTCGGGCGGTGGAAACGGTGGAGGCGCTGGCCGAGAGCGGCCGTTTGTCGCCGATCCAGCGCGGCTTCAACGAGAAGCTCGGCGCCCAATGCGGCTTCTGTACACCGGGCATGATTATGGCCGCAGAGGGATTGCTCCGTGCCAATCCGACGCCCGACATCGACCAAATCCGCGCCGGTATGGCGTCGAACATTTGCCGCTGTACCGGTTACATCAAGATCATCGAGGCCGTTCAGATGGCGGCTGAGGAGTTGGCGTCATGAGCATTGCCGGCGAACCCATCGCTGCCCATAGCGACGGACCCGTCACCTCGATCGGTGTCCGCGCACCGCTGGTTGATGGACCAGACAAAGTGGTTGGCAAAGCCCTCTATGCCGCCGATTTCGTCGAACAGAGCGCGCTGGTCGGCCGCATCCTGCGGTCTCCGGTCGCCCACGCAAATATCGTTCGTCTGGATACGTCGAAAGCCGAACAACTACCGGGCGTGGTCGCAATCGTCACCGGCGACGACGTCGAGTTGCCGTACGGTGTGCTGCCGATCGCGATGAACGAATACGCGCCGGCCAAAGGGCGGGTGCGTTACCGTGGCGAACCCGTTGCCGCAGTCGCCGCGGTCGACGTCGCCACCGCGCAACGGGCGCTCGATCTGATTGACATCGAGTATGCGGCCTTACCCGCTTATTTCACGGCCGCCGCCGCGCGTGCCGAGGACGCGATGTCGTTGCACGAAGAACGGCCCGGGAATATCGAGCGCGACGTCCACTTTGAACTTGGCGACATCGAGGATGGGTTCGCTGCCGCTGACCTCGTCCGTGAAGAGACGTTTCATAACGGCGAAATCTTTCAGGTGCAGAGCGAGCCCCATGCGACTTATGCGGAATACGACGCGGAGCGCGAGCGACTGACTATTCGGCCGAGCACCCAGGTGCCGTATTACGTGCATCTCATGCTGGCGCGCACGATGGACATGCCAAAGGCGAATATTCGCGTGATCAAGCCACATATCGGCGGCGGTTTCGGCTGCCGCACCGAGACCCTGCACATCGAACTGATTTGCGGGTTACTGGCGCGTAAAGCCGAAGGCGCCGTGCGTCTGGTGGCGAGCCGCGAGGAAACCTTCATCACCCATCGCGGCCGGCCCGAAACCGACACCCGCCTCAAAATCGGCCTCACCAAAGAAGGCCGTATTACCGCCGTCGAATGCGAGACCGTGCAGCGCGGTGGCGCCTATAGCGGCTATGGCATCGTCACGATCCTCTACGCGGGGTCGCTGATCTACGGCATCTACGACATCGAAACCGTCAAGTATACGGGCTACCGCGTGCTGACCAACACACCGCCGTGCGGCGCCATGCGGGGCCACGGCACCGTCAACACGCGCTTCGCGTTTGAAGCCCTGCTCGACAGCATGGCGAGCGAGCTTGGCCTCGATCCGTTTGCGGTGCGGCGGCAAAACCTTCTGCAAGCGCCGACCATGACAACCAACGACCTGCTGGTGAACAGCTATGGGTTGCCCGAGTGTATCGATTGGGCCGAAAAAGCCAGTGGTTGGAAAGAACGCAAAGGCAAGCTCGAACCCGGGCGCGGCCTCGGCATGGCGTGCTCGCACTACATCAGCGGTGCGTCGAAACCCAAGCATTGGACCGGCGAGCCGCATGCGACGGTCAATCTCAAGTTGGATTTTGATGGCGGTGTCACCCTGCTCACCGGTGCAGCCGAGATTGGCCAGGGATCATCAACCGTGCTGGTGCAGTGCGTTGCCGAAGTGCTCGGCGTGGATATGTCGCGAATTCGGATCATCGCCAGTGATAGCGCGATCACGCCCAAGGACAATGGGTCCTACTCCAGCCGCGTCACCTACATGGTCGGCAATGCCGCAATCGACGCGGCTGAGAAATTGCGTGGACTGTTGATCGACGCGGCGGCGCGCAAACTCGAGGTACGACCCGATGCCGTCGATTGCCTCGGTGAGATTTACCGCGCCGGCACCCAGGATGCGGGACTCACGTTCGATGACGTCGCGCTTGAAGCGCTGCGCGACGTTGGCACGGTGACCGTAAGCGGTAATTTCTCGACGCTTCCGGAGTCGCACGGCGGCCGCAAATATCGCGGTGCCGCAATCGGCGGCACCATGGCGTTCAGTTATGCCGCCCAGGTTGTCGAGGTCAGCGTTGATGCGGATACCGGCGAGATCCATGTCGAAAATGTGTGGGTCGCACACGACTGCGGTCGCGCCCTCAACCCGCTATCGGTCGAGGGCCAGGTGCAGGGCTCGGTGTGGATGGGCATGGGCCAGGCGATGACGGAAGAGACATCCTTCCACGAAGGATTGCTGGTAAGCGGCAATATGCTCGACTATCGGGTGCCGACGATCGTGGAATCACCGCCGATCGAGGTGGGTATCATCGAGTGTGCTGATCCCCACGGTCCGTTTGGTGCCAAAGAAGCGGGCGAAGGATCGCTATCGAGTTTCCTACCTGCGCTGGTAAACGCCGTTGCCGACGCGATCGGGGTCCGCGCAACGGATTTGCCGCTGACGCCCGAACGCGTGCTTGAACTTGTCGAAAAGCAAAAGAAAGCGGCGCGCCTGGCTCAGGCTGCCGAGTAGACCGATGGAGTATCTCCCGGCGCTTCGAATTCATCGGCCGAGTAGCGCCGAGGACGCGGTTGCTCTGTTTGGCAGCGAACCCAATCCCCGCTTCCTTGCCGGTGGCACCGATATGGTGGTCAATATTCGCCGCGGTATCGAGCAACCAGAAACGTTGATCGACCTCACCGCGATCGACGGCTTCTCCGAGATCAAAAAGCGCAAGTCGGGCGTCTCGATCGGTGCCGGTGTGACACTTTCGGCAATCGCGACAGACGATATTTTGCTCGGGTCCTATGCGGCGGTGGCTGAAGCGGCGGGGTCCGTCGCAGGCCCGACCCACCGCCATTACGGAACGCTCGGTGGCAATCTCTGCCTGGATACGCGGTGCATTTACTACAATCAAAGTGAATGGTGGCGCAGCAGCAACGCCTTCTGCCTCAAGCACCGCGGCGAGGTGTGTCACGTCGCGCCGAACGGGACATTCTGTTTTGCCACATTCAGTGGTGACGTGGCCCCGGCCCTCATGGTCCATGACGCCGATGTAGAGATTCTCGGACCCAAGGGAACCCGCCGTATCCCGATCGCCGAGCTCTACAACAATGATGGCATGGAGCACCTGACGCTGACGCCGGGTGAACTCGTCGTTGCCGTACATGTGCCGGCCGCGTCCGCGGGCTTGCCGTCGGGGTATGAGAAGTCGCGGGTTCGTGGATCGATAGATTTTCCTCTGGCTGGGGTGGCGCTGGCGCTGCGTAGCGACGGCGGCAGGGCGAGCGAACTTCGTATCGCGGTAACCGCGGTCGATCCCTACCCCCACCGGATTGATGCGGCGGATGCGCTGATCGGCCAAATTATTGATGACGACTGGCTGACCACGTTGAGGGAAACAGTGCGCACCCACTCAAAGCCGATGCGGACCTCGACAACCAAACCATGGTACCGCCGCCGCGTCGTTGGCGCGCTCGCGGTCAAGCTCGCGACTCGCTTAGTCGAATCTCCTAGATAACTTTAAGAATAACTAGCAAGAGTTTGTTGTAAATAACAATCTCTCCTAACGGGATGAAAATCCTACTTGTCGTCCTGATACTGTTGGGGGGTGGATTACCAGCCGAGGCCCACGTTACCGACCGTGCCTTTGTGCTGCTATTGCCGACCCATCTCTATGTATGGGGCGGCGCCCTTGCGGTTGCCCTTTCCTTCGCGGTAATGACGCTGATTTCGGTTACCGGTCTGCGGACTATTGGCAGCGCGCAATGGCGGTTGCTTCGCCTTCCGGAGCGGCCAAACATCATTTTCAGCCTGCTCTCTCTGGGTGTGCTGGTTTGCCTGATCATGGCTGGGTATGGCGGTAGTCGCGATCCGCTTGCGAATCCACTGCCGACCGTGATTTGGACGATCTGGTGGGTGGGTTTCACCTTGGCCCACGCCGTATTCGGCAACCTGTGGTCGGCGATAAATCCGTGGAGCGGGCTTTACCTGATAGTGACCGCTGGTCTGCGCCTGGATCGCTGGCGGGAGAAACCGCCGTTTGCCTACCCCACCCGAATTGGATTTCTGCCTGCGATAGCCCTGTTTTTTGCCTTCGCCTGGTTTGAGCTGGTCCACATTGCGCCGCAGGATCCGGATCTGCTCGCGACCGCGGTGCTTGCCTATGCCGCCGTGACGCTGGCCGCAATGATGGTGTTCGGCGCACGTGATTGGCTGCACTATGGCGAGGCGTTCTCGGTGTTTTTCCGCGTGGTTTCCTGGTTGTCGCCGTTATCTGAGCGGCCTCGCGATCAGGTCGACACTGTGAGCGAAGGAGACGACGCGGCTCGTTGGCTTAGCCTGGCGGTACCCGGGCGCCGGCTGCTCGATCTTGGTGCCCTGCGCCTGAGCGGCCTCGCCTTCATTTTGCTAGCACTTTCATCGGTCTCGTTCGATGGGTTGTCGCGGACGTTTTGGTGGGTTGATCTGGCCGGTGAAAACCCACTCGAGTATCCCGGCCGTAGCGCGTTCGCCGGCATCAACACGGTCGGTCTTTTTGCGACCTTTTGTGCCTTGTTCGCGGTTTACATGTTGGCTGTTTTGGCGGGCCGGCAACTCGGTGGATTTCGGGAACCCGTCGTCGCGAGTCTCGGCCGATATGTCGTGTCGATCGTGCCAATCGCGTTCGGCTATCACTTCGCGCACTACCTGCCCGCCTTTATCGTCGACGGTCAATATGCGGTTCGCGCAGCGTCGGATCCCTTTGCCCTGGGGTGGGATCTGTTCGGCACCGCGGCGATGCATGTCCACGCCGCTATTCTGACCAACCACGCGTCGGTTCAGGTGGTTTACAACCTGCAAGTGGCCGGCATCGTCGCGGCGCATGTGATGGCGGTGGTGATCGCCCATGTTCTGGCCATGCGACAGGCGGATACGCCTAAACAGGCGATTCTGAGCCAAATCCCGATGACCGCGTTGATGATTGGGTATACCGTTTTTGGACTCTGGTTGTTGTCCTCACCAACCGTCGGATAGGCCCTTGAGCGCGGCTCTTACAGCGTGCATATTTATAAATCATTTGGTGCAAGGGAGGATGCGATGACCAAGAAAATCAAAGATTCCAAATATTCCGAAACAGCCCGCGGACCGCAGGTTACCCGACGCGGACTCTTCAAGAGTACCGCGACCGTTGCGGGCGCTACGCTCGCTGGCGGCCTAGCCGGCGGCTACATCCCCAATGCGTTGACGCACAAGGCGCTCGCGCAAGGCGAGAAACCAATCAAGATCGGCTTCCAGGCGCATCGCACCGGCGTTGGCGCGACCTACGGCCGTTGGTACGAACGCACGACCAAGGCCGCGGTCAAGTTGATCAACGAAACGGGCGGCATCGCTGGCCGGCCGATCGACCTGATCATCGAGGACGACGGCACCGATCCCAAGCGTGGCGCCGAAGTACTTGAAAAGTTTGCCAATAGGCACAAGGTCGACGTCGCCTTCGGCACGCTGTTCTCGCACGTGGTGCTCGGTTCCGCGCCGCGCGCCGGCGAGCTCAAACTGCCGTATTTTGTGGTGAGCGAAGGCACCCACGTCGCCTCGGGCAAGCTCAACCGTTACGTCTTTCAACCCGGCATCTCCGATGTCCGCGCTCAGATGACGGCGATCGCGGGTTGGGTGCTCGATAATCTCGGCAAGAACGTCACGATCGTTTACCCGGATTATGCGTTCGGCTACGACCATCGCGATCACTTCGGTGCTGCTGTCAAAGCCAACGGCGGCAACGTCGCGGCGTTGATCCCGATCCCGTTTACCGAGTCGTCATTCACCCGCTATTTCGCGCGCATTCCCTCCGATACCGAGTTGCTTTACCACGTCATGGTCGGACCGGGCGTGCTGACGTTCGTGAAGGAAATGGGCGAGCACTTCGGCTCCAAACGGCCCAATCTCTTTGGCTTTATCGATTCGCTCGAGGGTGCCGATATCGCAAGTCCCGGACTGGAATTCCTCGAGGGCACCCACTTCTGGGAATCCATCCCGCGCTATGCGCAGCCCGATGACACGCGGTTCCAGAAGATTTACCGCCAAGCTGTCGGCGTCACCGACGAAGCCAAAAGCGTGGCCGACTCCAAGGACACGCCGACCTATTCGCACATGTTCGGCTGCTGGGAGACGCTGTTCATCATCAAACGGATGATGGAGCAGAGTGGCTATCGCGAAGCCAGTGCTGGCGACAAAGCCAACCTGATCGAAACCCTGGAGAGTGCGCATTGGTTCAACGAGGGTATCGAACATCCGCAGGGTCCCAAGCAGTTCAATGGTAAGACCCATCAGGGCTTTGCGCGGCAGAGCATTTCGCATGTGGTCAATCGCCGCCTCAAACGGGTACACCAGACCGAGATTGCCGATTCGCTCTACGAGTCCGACGTCGACTACACCAAGATGTCGCTGTAGTCAGAGGTCAAAACGCAGAAGTCAGAAGTTAGACACGAGGGGTTGGGTACGTCCCGGCCCCTCTGACTTCTGACGCTTGAGTCATGGATTTCGGCCCGTTTCTATTTCTGGCCGTGCTCGAAGGCACGGTAACTGCGTTTGTGCTGGCGCTGACGGCGCTCGGCTTGTCGCTGGTGTTTGGCGTCATGCGCATCGTCAATATTGCGCACGGCGAATTTTTTATGCTGGGTGCAGTGCTGGCGTGGTGGTCGGTGTGGGCGGTCGGCGACTTGCCGGTCGTCGGCTTTATCCTGGCGCTGATTATCGGTCCGCTGATTGTTGGCGGCATCGCAATCGCTGCGGATTGGTTGATCCTGCGGCGGATCGACTACAACCCGGAAAGCACAATCGTTGCGACCATTGGCCTGCTCTACATCATCCAGCAGCTCGTGCTGACCCTGTACGGCCCCGATGCGCGGCCGGTGCAAGCACCGATCTATTTTCGTATCGAATTCCCGTGGTTTGGCTATTCCGGTTACAAACTGGTCGTCTGCGGTTTCTCGGCCTTATTGATCCTGGGCAGCTGGATCGCGTTCTCACGCACCAAACTCGGCCTTTACATGCAGGCAACTCAGCTCAATGAGGAGATGGCTCAGGCATTTGGCGTGCCAGTTCGCAGGATCTATGCGCTGGTGTTTGCGATTGGGGCGATGTTTGCGGCCGTCGCCGGCATTTTGATCGTACCGATTCGCCAGGCCGACTATTTGATGGGGCTCGACCCCCTGCTGTTGTCGTTCATCGTGGTGATCATTGGCGGACTTGGAAACCTCCGTGGGACGCTGGTGGCTGCGTTCGTCATCGGCCTGACCGATGGCGTCATTTCGGTGATGTTCCATCCGACGTTGGCGAAAATCATCGCGACGCTGCTGGTGGCGATGGTGCTGGTCGTGCGCCCGGGCGGCCTGTTTGGGGAAAAAGAAGCGTGACCCGCGACGCCACCACCAAGGTGCTGCTGCTTCACTTCGGCATTATTGTTGCGTTGTTCGTCGCGCAATTCGTGCTCGATCCCTACCACCACACCAACGTCGCACGCATCATGGTGTTTGGCGCATTCGCGGTCGGCTACAACGTGCTGCTTGGCTACACCGGGCTTATGAGCCTGGGGCATGCGATGTTCTTCGCCTCAGGTCTCTATGGCGCTGGGCTTACCGTTTACTACTGGGATTTCGGGCCGGTTTCGGCGTTCGCCTTTGGTGTTGGCGCAACGCTGGTATTCGCGGCAATTTTTGGATTGATCGTGGTTCGCACGACCGGGGTTTCCTTCCTGATCGTGACGCTGATGTTTGCGCAAGCTGCGTTGCTGACCACGCTTTACTTCAACCGCATTACCAGGGGCGACGAAGGTATCGTGATCTCCTCGCAGCTGCGGCCGCTCGAGATCGCTGGGTCGTCGTTTCCGTTCTCCGATCCGTCGATGAAGTACAACATCGCGTGGTTGGTTTTTGCCGTGAGTTTCATCGCCAGCATGGCGCTGGTGCGCTCGCCCATTGGGCGCATCTGGATCGCGATCCGCGAAAACGAGGCGCGTACGCGGATGCTTGGCTACAACACGTACAAGTACAAATTTCTTGCGTTGGTGATTTCGGCAACGATTGCCGGTGCCGCGGGCGCAGCCTACGCACTGCTGTTTTCCTATATCGGCTCGACCTTCGCATCGATTCAATATTCGATATTCCCGCTGTTGTGGACGCTGGTCGGCGGCATGGGAACGATTATCGGACCGCTGCTGGGGACCGGCCTGATGTTCTATCTGGTCGACATCGCCAGCGAACTGACGGAAAGCTACCTTTTCGTGGTCGGTGCGGTGCTGATTATTCTGATCCTATGGGTGCCCAAAGGCATTATGGGCGGGATCCGCGATCGGTGGTTGCCGTGGCTGCCGTGAGGTTGCTCGAAACCAATCAGATCTCGCGCAGCTTCGGCGGCTTGCACGCGGTGCGCAATGTCGATTTACAGCTCCAAAGTGGCGAGATCCGCGCGATCATTGGCCCCAACGGCGCCGGCAAGACAACACTGGTGAGCCTGGTAAGCGGCCGGCTGCCGCCGACATCGGGCACGATATCGTTCAAAGGCGAGGACATCACCAGCCTGAAGCCTTGGTCTCGGGTGATGCGCGGCATCGTCTATACCTTCCAGGTTACCAGCATTTACCCCCAATTAAGTTGCTACGAGAACCTAGCGCTGGCTGCGCAACGGCGGCTAATGGGCGGGTTCCTTGATCGCTTAATGCTGGGTGAGCGGCAGATTGCCGATCGTGTCGAATCAGCGCTTTTGCGCGTAGGGTTATCTGACGACGTCGACCGCCATGCCGGCGAGCTTCCCTATGGTCACCAGCGTTTGCTCGAGATCGCGATGGGCCTGACGCTGGAACCCGAATTGCTAATCATGGACGAGCCAACGCAAGGCCTTGCCCAGCACGAGGTTTCGGCGTTTTGTGACCTGACGCGCGAGATCGCAAAGGACGCCACCATCTTACTGATCGAACACAACGTTTCCGTCGTGCTGGAACTTGCCGATCGCATCACGGTCATGGACCAGGGCGCGGTGATCGCCGAGGGCTCGCCAGCCGAGATTGAGCAGAACCCTGACGTGCAGCGAGCGTATCTCGGGACCGATGCTGCAGCTTAAAGACCTCGACTGCTATTACGGCGCGGTGCAGGTGCTGTACGGCGTCTCCCTCGATATAGCGCCGGGCGAGATCCTCGGCTTATTGGGGCGCAACGGTGCTGGCAAGACCACGACGCTGAAGTCGATCATGGGGCTGGTCAAAGCGCGCGGTGGCAATATCGTCCTTGATGGTAGCGAACTAACAGACCTTGGCGCGCACGAGGTTCCGAAACTCGGAGTCGCGTACGTGCCACAAGGGCGCGGTCTATTCTCGGGCCTTAGCGTTGAGGATAATCTACGCATGGGCTTGCTTGTTCGCGACAGCGGCAACGACGTCCTCGATTACGTCTTGACGTTGTTTCCGGTTCTGCGCGAGCGTTTGCAGCAGCAGGCGGGCACATTGAGCGGTGGTGAGCAACAGATGTTGTCGACAGCACGGGCACTTTGCCTCGAACCCAAGCTGCTGTTGCTTGATGAACCGAGCGAAGGGCTTATGCCCGCGGTCGTGAACACGCTGCTCGATACGGTCGCCGGACTAAAGCAAGCCGGCGTTGCGGTGCTGCTGGTCGAACAAAAGGTCGATGCGGCACTGAAAATTGCCGACCGCATCGTGTTCATGGAGAACGGAATGATCCGGGAGGAAACGACGCCTGCCGCACTCGCCGCTGATCCGGAACCGCTGCAGCGCTATGTCGGGGTTAGGCGGTAGCGACGGAGTTGCTGCCGGTTCGCCTGCTTGTCGCCTACGCGCAATAGGCGTTGAGAAAAAATGCCACAGTCGTGTCGCGCACGTCCTGCGTGTTCACGGTTTGCACATCAACCGAGCCCAGCAATACGGGAAAAAAGACCTGCCCCTTGATAATCGAATGCAATTGCTCGGCGATGACATCGCTGGCCAGCGCTGAACTTATTCTGCCGTCGTTTCTGGCGTCATCCACCCATTGAACGAACAGGATTTCCGAATTATCCATCCGTGTTAGTTGGTCTCGAGTTGGTGTTTTGGTTTTCAGAAGTTCTCCGATGACGATTCTCGACATGTCTAAGAACGATTCCGATGTCACCGTTCTGATTCGGTTTTCGACGATGACTTCCAATTGCCGTCTAATCGGTGTCTCGGTGGAATATCTCGGTTGGTACATGTCGTGAACCCGATCTAGCAGCTCGTTGACGAGCGCGTCATAGAGTTCACCCTTGCTTGGGAAGTATTTGTAGAGAGTTCGCTTCGAGACCTCGGCGGTTTCCGCAATGTTGTGCATGGAAGCCGCGTCCAACCCCTTGTTCAGGAATTCTCTGGTCGCCGCTTGAATGATTCGCGCGGCGTTTTCTTCCTTTCGAGCTATGTAAGTCATTGTTTTAAAGCCAAATTCAAAAAGTAAACGATTATGTATATATTTCTATTGAAAAGTAAACACCAGTGTTTACCTTAGCACACGGGAAGCTGAGGAGCACACGATGATTTCGAAACTGATCTTAGTGGTGTTGGGCGTGATGTCGCTGGTGTTCGGCGGTTGGGCCGGCATGGTGGCGTTTGGGGATACCACTCAAATGACGAGCACGCTCGGCATGATGGGAATGCTGGGCTACCTATTTCATAGCGCCGTTATCTTCATGTCCTTGACGTTCCCGGTGCAGGTTCGCCGGGTGCTGACCCTCTTGTTGCTGGTATGGCATGTGCCCGAGGCAATTCTGATTGCCACCCAGGGCATGGGTATACCGGAAGACGGCCAGGTTGTTGGCATCGCCATCCACGCCGGCTTCAGCGTCTTGGCGCTGCTCTCGTGGTATCTGGCGAAAGACCAGGCCGACGCCCCGACCAGTAGCCAAAACTCCTACGCGTGAAGGTTCTAACCTTGGATTTCATCCACTAGCATCAGCCCAGGCGATGAGTTCGCTGGCCAGTGCCCGTGCTTCAAATGCGGCTTTGCTATTGGTGTGGGTCTCGGTCGCCGTCGCCCCCATGCCAATACTCTCGGCAAAGGCAATGCGATTGCCGAGGCGGGTATTCGAGACCGACACGCTGAACTCGGAAATCGCTGCGCTCATCTCTTCGGTCAAGCGGGCGCGCGGCGGAACGCGATTCAGCACCAGCATCGCTGGGGTATTCTCGCGGTCAGCCATCATCAGGGTTTCGCGGGTCGCCCACAGATCGACCGGGGTCGGCTGCACCGGCACGACGATATAGTCGGCCGCGCCCATCGGTGTGCGCCCCTTGAGGTCGGCGTGCGGCGGCGTGTCGATGACGACGACGTCGTGGTCCTTGGCGAGGGTCTCCGCTTCGCGGCGAGCGCCCCAACCACTGGCAGTGCGAAAGCACAGTCCGGTCTTGTTTTCGCCAAGGCGTTGCTCGCGCGCCTCGAGCCATTCGCCGAGACTACCTTGTGGATCGACGTCGAGCAGCGCAACCGATTTGCCGCAATCTCGCGCCCATGCAACCGCCAGATGGGCGGCCAGCGTGGTCTTACCGGCGCCGCCTTTTTGCTGCGCAATCGTGAATATCTTGCCCGACATGCTTGAACCACCCGAATTTGCATCACTCCACGTGGTTCATTTTGTAGCTTACATTGGAGTTATCCACAACATGTTGTGTTAGTGCGGAGGACCGGCCCCCTCACCCCACCCCTCTCCCACAGAGGGGAGAGGGAGCTGGACGTTCGCACAGTCAGGTTCCCTCTCCCCTCCTTGTGGGAGAGGGGTAGGGTGAGGGGTCTTCTTGAACCGGGTAGCGCGATCACACCAGCCTTACCCGCCTTAATTATCGCGGAACATATCCATCAGTGGCTTCTGTTGGCCGCCGTCGACCTCCAGCATGGTGCCGTTGATGAAATGGGCCCGGTCCGAGGCCAGGAACGTCACGATATCGGCGACCTCCTCAACCTCGGCGATGCGGCCGAGCGGGATGCTGCGTGGGGCCAGGGTGTCGGCCTCCTCGTACGGGATTTTCATGTCGCGTGCCATCGCTGCAACCAACCCATCCCAACGTTCGGTGCGCACCGGGCCCGGATTGACCGCGACGACGGTGATGCCTTCCTTGGCATACTGGTTAGCGATCGCCATCGTGAAGTTCTGACCGGCCGCGTTGGCGGCACCGGGTGCGATCTCCCAGTAGGAATGCTTGATGCCGTCATTGCCGATCAAGTTGACGATGCGTCCCTTGCCGGCGGTGCGCATGTGCGGAATGACGGCGCGCGTGACCCGCACGTAGCCCATGAACTTAAGCCCGATCGCCTGCTCCCAGTGCTCGTCGGTTAGATATTCGAGCACGCCGCCGGGGGCCGCACCGGCATTGTTGACCAGGATGTCGATACGGCCGAAATGAGCGACCGCGGCTTCGACCATGGCGTTGGCGTCCTCGGTTTTCATGAGGTCGGCCTGAAACGCTGCGATATCGCGGCCGGTTTCAGATTTGATCTCTGCGGCTGCTGCTTTCAGCACATCAGGATCGCGTGAGCAGATCGCGATGTCGCAGCCTTCCAGCGCCAGGCCGCGCGCGATTCCTTTGCCGATGCCGCGGCTACCGCCAGTAACCAGGGCGACTTTGCCTTCCATTCCGAGTTCCATGCAATCCTCCTACTCGTCTTTCCTATTGAGCCTGCCACGTCGTCTCTTATCCTGGCGGCGCTTAAACATCCCTCGCGGCGCGTCGTTGATCAAGCCCCGGCTTGCCGCTTGTTAGGAGTTGGTCTCGATGTCCTACGCCACCACCGACGACGATGTTCGGCTTTACTACGAAGATACCGGCGAGGGTGACGCGATGCTGTTCGTCCATGAGTTTGCCGGCGATCATCGTCAGTGGGAGCCGCAGGTCAGATACTTCTCGCGACGCTACCGCTGTATTACGTTCGATGCCCGGGGTTATCCGCCCTCGGACGTGCCCGAAGCGGACGAGAAGTATTCGCAAGACCGCGCCCGCGACGACATCAAGGCCATCATCGACCACCTCGGCATCGAGCAGGCGCATATCGTTGGCCACTCGATGGGCGCGTTCGCGACACTGCACTTTGGCATTCACTACCCCGCGCGTGCGTTGTCGCTGGTGCTTGCCGGTTGCGGCTATGGCGCGCATCCCGATACCCAACAAGCGTTCCTCGACCTCACCAAGAGAACCGCCGATATGTTCCGCTCGGAAGCGATGGAGACGGCGGCCGCCAAATATGCGCGCTCGCCCGGGCGCTTGCAGTACCGCGCCAAGGACCCGCGCGGCTACGCCGAATTCGCGGCGATGCTGGCCGAGCACTCGGCCGCAGGCAGCGCCTTGACGATGGCCAACGTGCAGCGCTTGCGGCCTTCGCTGTGGGACCTGCAGAATGCGTTGAAAGCGCTCGAGGCGCCGGTACTGATCATCACCGGCGACGAAGACGATCCCTGTCTCGATCCTGGCGTGTTTATGAAACGGCTGATTCCCAATGCCGGCCTGGCGATTGTCCCCAAGTCCGGCCACACCATCAACACCGAGGAACCGGCGCTGTTCAACCAATTCGTCGAAGATTTTCTGGTACGCGCGACCGCCAGTCGGTGGTTGGCGCGCCGCGATATCGAGGACCCGTCATGACCACGCCGGCCTATGAAACCCTGATCGAGATCTGCCGTACGCGCATGACGATGCGTGAGTTCGACCCCGATACACCGATCCCGCGAGCGCATTTCGATCTCATCCTCGAGGCGGCGCGGCATGGGCCGTCGGGCGCCAATGCTCAGCCCTGGCATTACATCGTCGTGACCGAGCCCGACAAAAAGGCGTTGCTGGCAACCTACTTCAAAGACGAAGCGAGCCGGCGCGCCCACCTCGGGATGAAATTCCCGACACCGAATTACCGCGGGCTGGCGACGGCACCGGGAATCATCCTGGTGGTCGCCGATTTCCGCTACGTCAATGCGTTCCCGGTGTTGAACGACGGGTCTGAGTTGGACGCGATGTATAAGGAAAATGCCAAGCGTATTTTACTGCAAAGCGTTGCCGCATCGACGATGTCGGCCCACCTCGCCGCCGCCGCGCTGGGCTACACCCCGTGGTGGGTGACCGCGATCGGCCAGCAGCGCGCGCAATCCGAACTGCGGCCGGCGTTCGACATTCCCGAAGAGCTCTCCCTGATCGACATCATGGTGTTCGGTAAACCGCTGAAACCACCGTACAAGCGGGTCAAGAAAGACATCGACGCCATCCGCTCATGGGATCGCTTTAATAGGGACGCGTTCATGACCACCGATGCGCTGAACGAGTGGATCAAGAACGAGCGCCACAAGGCGATGTACCGTGAAGCCAGCGAGGTCGATGAAGGGTAGAGACCGCCTCACGCGATCAGGTGTTTATCGCCCCATTTTTTCATCGATAGGAACACCGGCATGAGTTCGGAGCCGGCGTCGGTGAGGTGATATTCGACCCGGGGCGGGACTTCAGCGTAGACAGTTCGGATAACCAGGCCACGGGCTTCCAATTCGCGCAGGTTTCGGGTGAGGGTTTTCTTGCTCACTTTGGGGATTTCGCGTTGCAGTTCCCCGAAGCGGGTCGGTTCGCCGCGATACAGCAAAACGCGAACAATCAGCAGTTTGTAGCGCCCGCCCATCACACCAATGGTCTCGATAATGCCGCACTTCTCCACGATGGTTTCCTTTTTGCACCTAGGCGACAACGATTACCCTACTTTAATAGTTGCCATACGCGAACATATGATAGGGGCACGCAATATCCAAATCGAACGAGGGCAATTATGGGTGGTTTGTTGATCGAGTACCGCTACGACGGGGATGAGGCCGTTTGGCAGAACGCGGTTGAAAGTTTCATAAAGAACATCGCGGCGGACGCGCGCTTGCGGTCCAGTTTTCGCTACCATGTGTTTGTAAAAGAAGACGGCATCTCAAGGGTCCATGTGCCGAGTTGGGACAGCGAGGAAACTTTGAAGCATCTCCAATCTCAACCATTTTTCTCCGAATTTGCCGGGCATATAAAGAGCTTTGCCGGCGACAGTCTAAGCACCACCAAAATTAGAACATCGTAGCCCGAAACCCGGATATCCCAAGAAAAAGGGCCTCCCTTCGGAGGCCCTTGATTGGGTCGTTGGTTCAAGGCTGCTATTTGTAGCCCAGTTTCTTGAACTGAGGGCCCAGCGTCGGATCGTCTTTGATGACGTCGTTCCAACCGGCCTCGTGCGCGGCTTTGACGTACATGGCGGCGTCGCCCGCGCTGTACTTATGGAATTTCATGCCGAGTTTCTTGAGTTGGGCGTCTTCGGTGCGGTGGGCCGCGCCCAGCACCTGCTCGGTTTTCTGTTCGATCGTGACCGCGATCTTCTCCATCGCCGCCCGCTGACTATCGGTCAGCCCGCGCCACACTGAGCCGCGAATCAGGATTGGGTCATCGACACTCGAGAACGGGTGATCGATGACATAATCCGCGACCTCATGGAATGCCCGTTGCAGCACACCGGTGGTCGCCCAGCCGAAGCCGTCAACAACGCCGCGCTCGAGTGCGGCATAGGCTTCGGAGGGTTTCATCAGCACGGTGGTGCCGCCGTAGTGGCTGATCAATGGCGAGTAGACGCCACCGCCGCGGAACTTCATGCCGCTGAAATTGGGCGGCGATTTGGGTTGGTCCTTGGTGTAAAGGCGGAACCCACCGACCGGGCCGCCGACATGGGCGAGATAGACGACGTCGGCCTTTTCCATATGGATCTTGCGCATCAGATCGTAGAAGCCTGATTTGCGGCGTTCGGCAACCGACATGTTGGAGTAGAGACCCGAGCGGGCGACCGGAATCGATCCTCTGTAGTAGGCGGTCGCGGTGAGGATGACGTCGACCACGCCGTCCTGCAGCGCCTGGAATTGCTCAAAGGCGGGAACCACTTCACTGGCACCGAGATAGTCGATCCGCACTTCGCCTTTGAGCTCTTTGTTGACCGCGTCCTTGAACCAGATCAACGGCTCGGTGAGCGGGAACGGCAACGGCCATGGCGCGACCGCTTTAAGAACTTTCTCGGCCGCCAGCGTCTGCTGGCCAGGCGCGGCCAGTAGGAACAGGCTAAACACGGTCGCGAGAAGCCCGCCTCTCAATACAAAATTATGCAACATAAGCACCTCCCCTGTGTGGTTCTTAAGGGCTGGCGGACGCCAGCTGCGAATGTCTGACATGATCGATTGCGCACGTTTGTAATACCTGGGTGCTACGCGGTGCGCCAGAGGTGTCAGGCCTCCCCTGTGCGAAGCCTAGTCGCCGGGATTTGGTAGTGCAAGGCGATCTGAATTCGCCAATCATCGTGACGGAACCTTGCGAATGTGCGCGTAGAGCACGCGCGCGAATTCGATTGCGCACAAGCCCATCGCGAGCGAGACGACGCCGATCAGCGGCCACTTGGGTACCGGGTAGATCCCGATCGTGTTGATGCCGCGCACGTGGTTTTTCCAAGCCTCAATTCCCGCATAGTAGGACGCGAAGGCACAGGTGCCGACGCACAGCAGAGTCACCCAGATGCCGAGCCAATTCTGCGCCCGCGGCGACAACGCGTTGGCCACCAGATCAATGCGGATGTGACCCTCGGCGCGGCGCACCAACCACGCCATACCTAAAAACGGGATGAACACCATCAGATGCTCGGTCCACTCGTTGACCCAGGCGATCGGCGCGCTGGCAAAAAAGCGACCCCCGACATCGATCACGACCAGCGTCATCGCCAGCATGATCGTCAGTCCCGACATCACTGCCAGGGCGGCGATACTCGAATCGTAGAGTTGCACCAGGCGCTTCATTTCCCGTAAGCCCAGTCCTGCAGCAGGTTGACGGTTTCGGGCACAAACAACACCAGCATCAACGCCATCAGATCGCACACCAGGAACGGAATTCCGGCCATGTAGATTTCGCTCATTCGGGTGCCCGCAGGCGCCACCCCCTTCATAACGAAGAGCAAAAGGCCGAACGGCGGTGTGGTCAGGGCCATTTGCAGATTGATCAGCATCAGCACGCCGAACCAGATCGGATCGAAGCCGAGCAGCTTGATGATCGGGATAAAGAGCGGCAGCGTGATCATCATGATCGACACCTGCTCCATAAACATCCCGAGAATCAGCACGATGATCTGCATGCAGATGATGAGAATGAGCGGGTGCACGGGCAACTCGCTCACCATCTGCAGGAGGCCACGCGTGGCGCCGGAAAACGCCAGGATCTGGCTAAAGCCGACCGCGCCAACCAGGATCGCCAGCGTAATCACGCTGACATGGACCGTCCCCATCGTGGCTTTCTTGATCACGTCCCACGACAGGCCGCGGTAGAGCCCGGCAACCAGGAACGAGCCGAAGCAGCCGAGCGCAGCCGCCTCGGTGGGCGTGGCGATGCCGACCACGATGACGCCGGTGACCATGAATACGATGATGCTGAGCGGCAGCAGGTGGGTTACCAATCCCCAGATGCGCTCGCGCATCGGCACCGGGACAATTTCATAGGCCGGCGTCAGCTCAGGGTTCAGGCGGCAGCGGATCAGGATGTAGGCCAGATAAAGCCCGGCCATGATCAGGCCCGGCAGTAATGCACCGATCAGGATACGGCCGATCGAGAGCTGGCCGATCGCCGCTAAAATCACTGCCAGCCCGCTCGGCGGCACGATCATCGCGAGCCCGCCGCTGGCCAGGATCGGCCCGATCGACATCGGCCGCTTGTAGCCGCGCTGCTCCATATCGGGCAGCAGAATCGTCCCGAGCACGGCCGTGTTGGCGACGGTTGAGCCGCTCAAGCTGGAGAATACAGTGCCGGAAATAACGGTCAGAATGCTGAGCCGCCCGGGCAGTCGTCCGAGCAACTTATCGAGAGCGTCGATCGCGTTGAGAGCGACTCGCGAGTGCCACAGGATTTCTCCCATCAACACGAACAGCGGGATCGGCAACAGCGTAAAGCTGTGGACCGATTGGAACATGTTGCGCGCCAACGAGTTAAACGCCGCGCCGCCACCTTGCAGAAAGAGAACGCCGAGAATATTGATCAGGACAAAAGCGAAGGCCACCGGCATGCCCTTGGCCAGTAGCAACATGGCGCTGCCGAAAATAATCAGCAGCAATAACCACCATTCCACAGTGGAACTCCTCCCCTCGCCGCCTCCGACGGTCTTCTGGTTTTCATGATAGCCAGTTGTCGCCCGCGTGGCGACGCACTGTGCGGTTTGGTCAGCTTGGGTTGACTTGGATTTGCGCCTGCGTTGGACGCTCCGAGACACCTGCCTATAATGAACGCCAACAGTAAGAACGATCCGGGGGTCGCGATCTGTATGTGCAGGACGGGCCCACAAACGCGGGGAGGATGGATCCATGTTTGCCAAAATGCTTAAGACGCTGACGCTCGCCATCGTGTTCGCAGGTTTTGCCGCGACGGTTTCGGTGGCGGCGGAGATTACGCTCAAAGCCGTCGCATCGTTTCCGAAGGGCTCAACTTTCAATTCCGAGTTCGTACGCTATGTCGACAAGGTGAACGAGGAGGCCAAAGGCACCCTGCAGATAAAACTGCTGGGCTATGGTGCCGCTGTGATGCATCCGTTCGAGATGGGCAAGGCGGTCAAGGACGGCGTTGTCGACCTCTGCAGCTGCCCGAGTTCGTTCTACACCAAACTCATGCCCGAGGCGTACGCGTTCAAACAGGCGGACTATACGATTCATGAAATGCGCAAGAACGGTGCGTATGACTACATCGAGAAAATCACCAACGAAAAGTTGAACGCCCACTGGCTTGGGCGGTCGCACGAGGAAGAAATCTTCTACATCTACCTGGCAAAGAAAGTGGATGGTCCGGACCTATCGGGGATCAAGATCCGTACCGCGCCCCTGCACCGGGCTTTCGCCACTGCCCTTAAAGCAACCCCGGTGCTTCTCCCGCCAGGGCAAATCTTCACCGCACTCGAGCGCGGCACCGTCGATGGTTTTATCTGGACTCAAAATGGTCTTTTCGCGCTGGGTCTGGTGAAATTTGCGAAGTATCGCATCGACCACCCCTTCTACACGGCCCACACCGAAGTCATCATCAACCTCGACAAATGGAACAAGCTCGATGGCGCCCAGAAAGAAATTCTGGAACGCAATGCGCGCTGGCTCGACAACCTCAACTACACCACGCTTGTGTTCAACGAAGAGGAGAAGAAAAAGCAGGCGGCGGCCGGGATGAAGGCGATCACCTTCTCGGATGCCGATCGACAGACGTATCTAAATTTGGCGATTGATTCCGGCTGGAAAGAAGTGCTGAAACGCTCTCCTAAACATGGCGCCAAGCTCAAGGAACTTCTCACCGGTAAAGGAGAGTGTAAGGGTGGAATCGGCCCGCATTGCATCTCCGAGGCCGAGATCGCGAAGAACGCACCGGAGCAGGCGGCAAAACTAAAAGCGCTGCTCGGCAAATGAGCTAAGCGATCTAGCGTCGGTGGTCCCTCACGCCACCGAGGGACCATCGACGCCATTGATCTTATCGACATATGCAGGTCGCAACTCGGATTTATACCGGACTGCTCGGACTGACCGGGCTGATCGCCGGCGTCACCTTCGGTCTGATCGCATTGCTCGTCACGATCGAGGTGTTCATTCGCAATCTCGGAATTGGCAGCCTGCTGTGGCTCACTGAAGTCATCGAATACGCCCTGTTTGTCACCACCTTTACCGCGGCACCCTGGATTCTCCATCAAGCGGGGCATGTCCGGGTTGACTTGTTGCTGCTGGGGCTGCCGCCGAATCAGCGACGGTATCTCGAATATCTAGTCGATGGTTTCGGGCTGTTTATCAGCCTGATGTTCCTGGGCTATGGGATCGCGGTGTGCATCGACACCTACGAAACCAACATCGTTATCTACAACCAGCTGGCGACGCCCGAGTGGTGGCTGTTTACCGCGGTCCCGTTTGCGAGCGTGCTGTTGGCGGTTGAGTTCGTGCTCCGCATGCGCCGAACGTTTTTGACCGGTGTACCCGATATGGCGGGTCAAATACGGGATGGGTTTTAGGCGGCGTTATGGAATGGAGTAGCGCCCTTCTCCTCATGCTCGGCGGCTATCTCGTCTTGATGACGCTCAGCCTGCCGGTCGCTTTCGCGTTCTTCGGGATTAACCTGGTCGGCGCATTCATCTTTCTCGGCGGAGACGCGGGATTGATGCAGTTCGTGCGCAATTCAAAAGCAGCGCTCACGACCATAACGCTGGCGCCGATCCCGCTGTTCCTGCTGATGGGCGAAATTCTGTTCCACGTTGGCCTCGCCGCTCGCGCGATCCAAGCAATCGAACGTCTGATCAAGCGGGTGCCGGGACGGCTCTCTCTGGTGTCGATCGGCTCGGGGACGATTTTTGCCACGCTGTCGGGCTCGACGCTGGCCAACGCCGCGGTACTCGGCAGCATGTTGCTGCCGGACATGCTCAAGCGGGGCTATCACCCGTCGATGGCGATGGGCCCGATCATGGGTGTTGGTGGAATCGCCATGCTGATCCCACCTTCGGCGCTCGCCGTTTTGTTGGGGAGCCTGGCCGAAATACCCATCACGCATCTGCTCATTGGCGGGATCATTCCGGGCTTCATAATGAGTTTCGCTTTCCTGGCCTACGTGGTTGGACGGTGTGCGATTAATCCCGCACTCGCTCCGGCTTACGACGTTGAAGAATATTCGCTATGGGAGCGATGGCGTCCTTTCTTCGTCAACGTCGTGCCGCTGCTGGGAATATTTGTCGTGGTGGTGGGTAGCATCATGGGCGGCTTCGCTTCACCGACCGAATCAGCAGCCCTGGGTTGCACGGCCTCGGTTCTCGCCGCGATTGCCTATCGGACGTTTACCTGGAAGAGCATGGTGGTCGCGCTAACCGAAACTGCCAAGATCTCGGTGATGATCCTCTTCATCATCGCCGCATCGATCACGTTTTCGCAGATTTTGACGTTTTCGGGTGCCTCCGAGGGTTTGCTCGGCGTGGTGGATTCGGTCGGCGTTTCCCGGATTACGGTGCTGCTCGGAATGATCGTGCTGCTGCTGGCAATGGGGGCGTTCATGGATCAAATCAGCATGATGATGATCACCATCCCCTTCTATATGCCGCTCGCCGGCGTATTCGGGATCGAAACGGTGTGGCTGGGGATCTTGATGCTGATCGTGATGGAGGTTGGACTGATCACCCCGCCGTTCGGCCTCATCCTTTACGTGATGAAGGGTGTCGCGCCGGAGGGGATAACACTCAAACATGTTTGGATCGCGGCAACCCCGTTTATCGTTATTGAGGTTGCGGTCCTCCTGCTCATTCTCTTTTTTCCGGGTCTTGCATTGTGGCTACCACGCCTGGTCTTGTAATGAGGCGCAGCGCGTTGACCTGGGATTCCCTGTTCCGATAGCCTTAGTGGCGGCGGATAAACAAAGGTAGAGAAAGCAAATGGCAAGAACCGGCGTCGATATGGAGCGTCCGCCGAATCTCCCGGCCACCCACTACATCGATAACCGCATCTACAGCGATCCCACGATCTTCGAAGAAGAGCGCGACAAAATCTTCGGTAAGATCTGGAATCTGGTTTGCCACGAGAGCGAGGTCACCAACGTATACGACTTTCGCACTCTCGAGGTCGCCGGCACGCCGATCGTGGTGACCCGCGGGGGCGATGGCCAGATCCGCTCGTTTCTCAATGCGTGCTCGCATCGTGGCGCGAAAGTTGTCCGCGCGCTGAGCGGAAACGAATCGAGTTTCATCTGTCCGTTTCATTTGTGGTCGTACGACACCCGAGGCACGTGCATCTCGGTCACACGCGAAGAGGCCTACGAAGACACGGGCTTTGATAAAGCTGCGCTGGGGTTGCGCGAGTTCCGTACCGAGGTTCGCTGCGGTCTTGTTTTTGTAACGCTTGATGACACAGCCGATGACGTCGATGCGTTCCTCGGCGATGCGCTCGAGAACGTCGAAGAGATCCTCACGACCGAGCCGCTCGAGGTGTATCACTATAACGAAATAGTAATGCATACGAATTGGAAGAATTGGCAAGAACTCGATAGCGAGCTCTATCACGAATATCTTCACATTATTAATCGTCGCACCGGCTTGACGATGCCCACTTACTTTACCCGTACCTGGAAATTCTACCCCAACGGTCACGCCACATTGGTAGGACCACCACTACAGACCGACTACAGCAAGCAACCGGGTTGGAAATCGGAACGCGATGGTCACGTTCTGCCGGGATTGCAACCCAACGAATACCGGGTGGTCGATCTATGGCCGGACACCGCGTTCGTCGTTCGCGATTCAGGGATTCGCATCGATTCCCAAGTGCCGCTCGCGCCGGACCTGACCTTGGTACAATTTCGGGCGCTCGCCCCGGTTAGCGATACCGCCGCCCAGCGTGAGGCGCGCTATCGCGACCACAATCAGTTTTGGGGGCCGTTCGGTCGCAACGTGCAAGAGGATACGATCGCCGCTGAACTACAGGTCGAAGGAATGCGCGGCGGTCAGGCACGCTACAGTTTGATCGCGCGCGAGGAAGCAGGCCAAACCCAGGATGAGGTGACATTGCGCCGCTTTTACGCCGAGTGGTCGCGCCGCATGGGCCGGCCTTTCAACAACGCGCTCAACGTTGCCGCCGAGTAGCGATCCCGAGTGCCGTGACCATAGATCGCCAGGCCGCACAGGATCTGATCTATCGATCGTGCATCCTGCTCGACGACGAACGCTACGCGGCCTGGCTCGAGCTATTGGCGCCCGGCTTCCACTATCGGATCACGGCCTATAGCGAAGAGATCCGCAAGGAAATGACCTGGCTCGACCACGATGCCGACGAGCTCAAGTCCTTGTTTGAGAACCTGCCAGCGCATGTGCGGGTATTGGGCACCTATCGTCGGCAGGTCGGCGTCTTCGAAGAGATCGGGCGCAATCAGGAAACGGTAAAACTGAATAGCTCCGTCGTCGTCTATCACACCACCCCGCAAGGCGCCTCGAAGCTGTACGCGATTGCTAGATATCTCGACACCATTGCGGTCGAAGACCGCGCTTACCGATTGGCGGCGCGATCGTGGCTGCGCCGTCCGCCTGGCCCGGCCGCATGGGCAGCATCGGCTGGGTGCGGTCGAGCGCCTGGATCTGGCTCTTCTCGTCGATGCAGAGCACCAGCGCGCGGTCCGGCGGGTCGAGATAGAGGCCGACGATGTCGCGCATCTTGTCGATGAACTCAGGGTCGCTCGACAGCTTGAAGCTCTCGACCCGGTGCGGCTGCAGGCCGAAGGCGCCCCAGATACGGTGCACCGTCGTCGCGATGCCCGTCGCCCGGGCCATCGAGCGGCGGCTCCAGTGGGTCGCATCAGTCACCACCTCGGCGATCTTGTCGTCGCCGATCTTGCGCGGCGCGCCGGGCCGCGGCTCATCGTCGAGCCCGCCGAGTTCGGACCGCACGTAATCATATGAGTCTGATCATGTTCGCCGGCCGAAGCCGGTTGCACTTAAAGGATCACGTGGGGGCCAAAGTCCAGCAGCCTGGTTTCGAGACGCACCTCGCGATCGGATAAGCGTAGGTGCTCGCCCGTAATGTCGATGAGGTCGACATATCGGGCAACCGCAAACAGATTCGATTTGCCCTGTAGATCGGTGTGATAGACGACCACCGAACTTTCCATCTTTGAGAATCTGTCATCACGCTCGACTTCGCGGCATTGGCCGACGTGCCGCCGGTAGGTTCCGAGTGCAACGAGTTGGCCCGGGATTCCCTTGAACAGATTGCCGAGCTCGGCCAAGTCATAATCTGCCCACAGCATTTCCTTGCGGATTTCATGGCTGTAGGTCGAGATGCGATAGCGGAAATCCGGGACGCACAGCTGCATCCACCGGTCGAATTCACTCGCATCGAGGAGATCGCAAGATTGGTAGACCAGCGCGGCGAGTTGATGCGCGCTGTGGTTCATTGACGATCGTTTGTTGGGGGTATCGAGCACCGCCGTCTCACTCGGCGGCGACTGCGGTAACATCAGAGGTTGAGCGTTCCATCCGACGCGACCATTGCTCGTAGAATTTACGCAGCGTGATCTCGTCCTGGGTCTTCATATCTTCCTCGCGCGCAATTATGCTGAACGGCGCACAGCCTGCGCGCATACCCTGTTCCTGCAGCTTGGATGCCTCGTTGTCTTCGGGGATGTTGCGGCCGAACGGACCCCACAACTGATTGGCATCGTGGAACCGAGCGCGTCGTTCATCCGCGGTATCGCTGGTCGGCGCGAGGCAACGGGTTTGGATCAGCGTGAGATCGGGCGCCAGCGCAATGTGGGTGTGGATGATAAAGCCGGATCCGCGAGCCAGTAGCGCCGTATCGGGCCAGATATCGATAACGCGATACTCGTTCGCTTTGACCCCCGGGAGGGTCTTGCCGACCCATTGTTTGTTCGACCATCCCTTTTGTTTCGACCAATCGGCTATCAATTCGCCACGCAACGTTGCGTGCCCATTGGGATAGAAATGCCAATCACGCTCAAAATACTCGGGCTGCTTCATGCCGGTGCGGCGGTTTATGCTGTGGAGGTACTCGTGGTAGAGCTCGCAATTGACCTCCTGCATATGCTTCCAGTTCGTCTTGTTCGCGAACTCGTTGTAGTAGAAGACCTCCAGCGGTTCTGCCGTTAGGGTCGGTTCGAGGGCTTCCAGAGCGTCGCCGACGTAGTCGGCCAGGGAGTCGGCATCGTCATCGAAGTTGATAAACACGAGACCGTGCTGAACTTCGGTTCTTATTTCGCGCAGACCGAAATCCTTATCGCTGACACCAGTCGCCGCATACGCCTCGGGCCTAGTAATGGCAATGCAGTTTCCATTGGTGTCGTAGCACCACAGGTGAAACGCGCACGTAAAACTGCGGGCCGTACCGGCTGGCTCGCGCACGACCTTGGCGCCGCGGTGTGAACAGCTGTTGATGAATGTGCGGATTAGACCGTCTTCGCCGCGCGAAATGACCAGAGGGATGCCGGAGACCTCGGTCGTACGAAAATCGAAGGGATCTGCGACCTCACTTTCGTGGGCGACGAAGTTCCACACCTTGCAGAACAGCTTGCTTCGCTCTTCGTTAAAGATCTCAGGATCGTCGTATATCCGGTTATCCAGGTAATGACTCGGCGGGAGATCGGGCGCCTGCTGCCATTCACGTCCAGTACGGGCCATGATCATCCTCCTTGCCGTGTCATCGAAACCTAAGTCTCAGGGAACATCATAACAAACGTCAACCAACCCCCAATCCGCTTGGACATGATAAACTAGTGGATGGAATCCAACATATGGTACCCATACGATCGCGTATTCCGGTAGCTCGGCAGGAGGAAGCCCGCAGGCGATGCCCCAAGGGAACGTTGGGCATCGTCGAGGGGTTTCGACGCACCGGGGGACCGGAATAGGCGACCCACAGGGCGGCTTGCCGAGCTCACCAGCCGCGTTACGCGAAGCTTCCGATGCGGCCGGCATCGCCACGCTTCGCGCGCCTAACCCGGCGAACTCGGCAAGCCGTCATATGGGTACCATATGTTGGATTTCATCCACTAGCGCTGCTGCGAGTTGGACGCGTTGAGAGGCCGGTAGATGAGTTCTGAAACACAAGATGCCACCAAGCCATACAGCGCCTACTACCACGAACGGGCGACCCAAGAGGATGTCGAGCTTACGCACGTGGCGCGCCACACCCCGGGTGGCGAGTATTTGCGGCGTTTTTGGCATCCCATTGCAATGTCGTCGGAGGTCAAGAAGGATCCGCTCAAAGTTCGTATCCTGGCCGAAGACCTAATCCTGTTCCGCGACCTCAGCGGCAATTTGGGCCTACTTGAGAAACGTTGCGTCCATCGCAACACGTCGTTGGAATTTGGCCTGATCCGTGAACATGGCATCCAGTGTTGCTATCACGGCTGGCACTTCGACATAGACGGAACCATTCTCGAAATTCCCGGTGAACCGGCGGGTAACACAATCCGCCAGCGACTATGCCAGGGCGCTTATCCCGTCCACGAATTCCAGGGTTTGATCTTCGCCTATATGGGGCCACCGGAATCGAAGCCGGATTTTCCAGTCTACGATTTCATGGTGCGTCCCAACCATGAGCACATCGCGGTGAAATGGCATTCGCCATGCAACTGGCTGCAAATTCGCGAGAACGCTCAAGATCCGGCCCACTTCTCGTTCTTGCACTCCATGTTTGAAGTGCAGCAGTTCGGGGACTGGGCCTACGAGCTTCCCCTGATGGAGACCCACGATTCGCCGCTTGGCCAAATCACCTATAGCGCCAGGCGTATTAACGGATATCTCCACGTCCGCGCGCAGGAGTTATTGCTGCCCAACATAGCCCGAGTGCCAGACATTGGCGCCGATTTCAAGACATCTTTGCCGCTGGTTTTCGAACGCGGCGTCACGACCTGGGTGGTGCCGTGGGATGACACCAACGCCATGACAATTGGATGGTTTCATTTTAGCGATGATATGGAACCGAGTTACCGGAAACAGTATTTCGACATGCTCCACGTCGGGCAAACCGGTAACCGTACCTATGAAGCGCGGCGTAGATCGCCTGGCGATTGGGATGCCTGGGTCCTGCAAGGACAAATCTCGCGACATCGCAACGAGCATCTTTCATGGTCGGACACCGGCGTCGCACTGCTACGCAAACAAATCCGCGAAGGAATCGAGGCCGTACGAGACGGCAAGGATCCGAAGGGCGTGATTCGTAATAGCGGTACGCAGCCGATCCCGACCAGCGCGCATAACCGAGTTAAAAGCGGGGTCCCAGAAGCCCCCGACAACGAGGCCGAACAGAAACTATGGCGGGACTTTGCCCGCGAGAGCCTCGATATGGCGCTCGCTGGCAAGCTGAGCCAAAGTGACAGTGCCGCGATCCCTGACGAAATTGTCAGGCCGGTCGAGGTTGTTTAGATTTGTGGGCTCGCGAACTGAAACGCAGTGACGCGCACGATTGGGGAGAAAGAAATGTCCAGTGCAGATGCCTTTATTCAGGAACTTCAGGACGCCGTTAACGAACGTCACCAGGCCAATCATCCGTTGGTTGACAAGATCGCGGCCGGCGAAGCCAAGCGGGAAGCCATAACCGGCGCAATCACCGAGCACTGGCACTGGATCAGTAATCTTCTGCCCGAGGCGTTCTACAACATTTGCTCGCGCGCACCGCAGGACGTGATCGACATGGAGGTCGAGAACCTCGAGGAAGAAACCGATCCTGAGAATCCCCACGTCGACCTGATCGTTCGCTTTGCCGAGGCCTGCGGGGTCCCCCGTGCCGAGCTCAAGGCCGGGCGCGGACTGCCGACCACGGAATCATGGCTTAACTGGGAGTTGTCGACGACGCGCAACCAGCCCTGGATCGCAGGCTTGGCGGGCGTTCACGTATCGAGCGAGGCACAAGAGCCGAGACTGTTCTCCAAGATCCTCCCGGCCTTGCGTGAGACCTATAAATATTCGGAACATGACCTCGAATATTGGTGGCTGCATGCGGAGGCCGACATCGAGCACGGCGGCCGGGCCATGGATATCCTGGCCAAGCATTGCGACACCCGCGAGAAACAGGAACTGGCGCTTCACTGGGCTCGCGAAGGCGCCCGCATGAAGTACATGTTCTGGGATGGCATCAACATCCACTACGAAATGGGCTATCCGCTGCAGTAGCTGCTGCGGTACGGATCTTTGGCCATCCCCGAGACCGCGGAGCGTGAGGACCGAATTCCGGTTCGCGTTACCGTCAATGGCCGGATCTATGAACGTGAGGTCGAAGCGCGTCTCCTGCTGGTCGATTTCATCCGTCATCACCTCCATTTGACCGGGACCCATGTGGGCTGCGCGCATGGCGTGTGCGGCGCCTGCACGATCGAGGTCGATGGCCACACCATGCGGAGTTGCCTGATGTTCGCCGGCCAGGCGGATGGGGCTAGCCTGACGACCGTTGAGGGATTAGCGGGCGATGGCCCCCTCACCCCGCTGCAGCAGGCCTTCCACGAAAATCATGCGCTGCAATGCGGTTACTGCACGCCGGGCTTTCTGATGTCAGCCGGAGAATTGTTGGTGCAAAACCCCGATCCAACCGACGACGAAATCCGGGTTTGGCTATCGGGTAATCTGTGTCGTTGTACGGGCTACGTAAACATCGTGCGCGCCGTCAAGGCGGCTGCGCAGTTACTGAGGGAGAGGAGCGCGAGCACGTCGGCCGCTTAGACGTGTCAACCTTCCACGGCGCCGACCACACCGGTGGATTTCATCCACTAGGACCGTTTCCGCGCGATCGATACTCAGATCAGATAGGTGCTTGCCAGCCGATCCCGATGTCGCGGGTCTCTAGTCGCACGGTCCTGCCAACAAAGAGCAAGACATTCTCTCCACTGATATCGATTTCATCGTGGTAATGCCCGCCTGCAAATAGCCGCGACTGGCCGTCGGGATCGGTGTGCATCACGATGAGCGAACTCGTGACCGACGCACGCTCGCCGTTCCGCTCGATCATCGAGACCGAGGCGTGGCGCATGAGCGTACCGAGCAGCCGGACGTGTTCTGGTAAAACTTCCGCCAGCGTCTCAAATGCCGCGCGCTGATGCCTCATCCACACCATGTCTTTGCGTATTTCGGCGCTATACACGCGGATCTGGTAGCTGAAATCGGCGGCGCACAGTTTCAGGAACGACGCAAAGTCCTCCTGGTCGAGATAAAGGCAGGACCGGCCGATCAGCTGCCGAATCTCGTCGTTGCCGGCCGCCATGGCCGCTATGGCTTGGCGCGCTCGGCGGCACCGGGTGGAACGCCCATCAAGCGGCTCCACTCGGCGTAAAACCCACGCATGATGCCGTCATCCTGGGCCCGCATGCCCTCTTCGCGGGCGATGATTTGCGCCTCGGCGCCGCCGAGCCGGAACCCTTTTCCCAGCGCTTCGACGCCAAAGCCGTCTTCCGGCATGTTGGGGCTGAATGGACCCCAAAATTCGTTGTGGTGGTTGACGCGCATCTCGCGCTCTTCAGCAGTATCGGCCTTCGGTGCCAGGCCACGGCATTCGACCAGGGTTTCGAACGGGCTTATGGGATGGGTGATGTCGATGCGCATCACCGTTCCCCGGGTCGCAACCACACCGTTGGGAAACAGCGGCACCGATTGGAAGCCATCGGGATCGACACCGGGCAAGCACTCCTTACGAACCCGCACCTCGGTCGCGTCGTGGGCGGTGTAGTCCGCCGTCATACCCAGGAACCGAGCATGACCGTTGGGGTAGAGGTGAATGCTGCGTTGGGCGAACGCCTCCTCCGTCATGATGTTGGTGTGCCGAACCACGGCGTGCATGACCTCGTGGTAGGGCTCCATGTTCGTGGCCTGCCAATCCTTCCAATTCCCCTTCACGATCGTCCGATTGAAGTGGATGACCTCGAGGTCGAGGGCCAACGCTTGCGCCATCGATTCGAGGGCATCGCCGAGGTGCTCGGCGAGCGGCTTGCAGTCGCTATCGAGATTAAAGAAGACGAGCCCGTGTTTGACCTCCGTCCTGATCTCGCGCAGCCCGCAATTCTCCTGGTCCAACCCGCTTTCCTCATAAGCCTGCGCCCGCGGGATGCCGATGCACTTGCCTTGTGGATCGTAGGTCCAGTGATGATAGAAGCACTGGATCTGCCGCGCATTGCCGCTTACGTCGTTGACCAGTTTTGCGCCGCGGTGCGAGCAGACGTTGACAAAGGAGCGCACCTTGCCATCGCCGCCACGGATCGACAGCAGCGGCAGGCCGATGTGGTCGAAGGTGCGAAAATCGTACTTCGCGGGCAGTTCGCTTTCGTGGCAGGCCAACCGCCAAACCCGGTCAAGGATGCGTTCACGCTCCATCTCGAATACATCCGCATCGTTGTAGGCGGCGGCGCTTACATAGTGCGAATGAGCGATACCGCGATGAGCGCTTTGGTCGCTTGAGGTTTTGGTTGTCATGTTGACCGTCCTTGCGAGGGGGTTGGCGCGCCCGGTGTCGGGGCGCTTTGTCCAGGCAGACCTGACCGTTCGGAAATGAGTCTAGGTCTATCGGTTCCCAGGAACAACATCGTTGCTGATCTGCCGGCTACCAGATCGTCCAGCCGCCATCGACCATAATGGTCTCGCCATGGATGACGCTGGAGTCGTCGCAAGCCAGAAACACAGCCGTGCCGGTCATCTCTTCGACGGCGAGAAAGTCGCGGCCGGATGCAGTGCGGTCTTGGAGCCAGCCCGTATGTTCGGGTCCGCGCATGTGTTCGTTCAGACGTGTTGCGACATTGCCCGGTGCGAGATGGTTGACGTTGATGTTTTCTTTTGCGAGCTCCACTGCGAGCGCTTTGGTTAGATTGGTCAGGCCGCCTTTGGAGGCGCAATAACCCGCGCAATTGGGAACGCCACCGACCCCGGCGATCGAGCCGATGTTGATCACTTTGCCACCGCCGCGGGACCGAAACGACGGCAAGACCGCTTTGACCAGGAAAAAGGGCCCTTTGAGGTTGAGGTCGACCTGCTCGTCCCAAATCGCTTCGGTCGTCTCTTCAACCGGCGCAAAAGTGATCGTACCGGAGTTGTTGACCAGAATGTCGACCCCACCGAACGTCTCCATCACCGAACCCATCATCGAGTCGATCTCGGTAACCAAGCTACAATCGGCCTTGAATGTTTTGACCGCGTCACCGATCTCCACCTCGAGTGCCTCCGCCTTCACCTCATCGGCGTGGTAGGTCGCCGCGACTCGTGCCCCCTCGGCTACGAAGCGGCGCACGATGGCTTCGCCGATCCCGTGGGTGCCGCCGGTCACCAGCGCTATTTTGTCACTCAATTTCATCAGTGCCTCCGCCTTTTTGCCGCGCTGCTCTGTTCCCGCGGCAGGTTTAACCAATAGAATACGTCGGTTCTCAACGGAAGTTGATTTTCTCATGCGACCCCGAGAGAGCCCAACGCGATTTGGATTTAGTGACTGTCGCCGCCGCGCGGGCCGACTGTGTCGCACGCCTAGTGTGTTAAGTTCGTGCGCTCGGCGACACGACGTCGCGAACGAAAGCGCGCTGAATGGCTGAAGGTCACAATCACTATATCGGCGAACCGGTTCTACGACGTGAGGACGATCGTCTCTTGCGCGGCTTCGGCCGCTTTCTCGACGATGTCACGGAGCCACCTGAAACCCTACACATCACGTTCGTGCGCAGCCCCATTGCCCACGGGTTGATCCGTTCGATCGACACCGTTGCGGCTGCGGCCCTGCCGGGTGTGGTTGCCGTCGTAACCGCAGCCGATATCGGTGACGCCATAAAGCCGATGCGTTCAGATTACGATCGGCCGGGCTTTCATCCGACCGACTGGCCGGTGATCGCTGCCGAGCGGGTTCGCTATGTCGGCGAGATCGTCGCCGTCGTGCTCGCCGAAAGTCCTTACGTAGCCGAAGACGCCGTCGATCTCGTGGCGGTGGACTACGAGTTGCTCTCCGCGGTGACAACTGTCGAGGATGCGCTCGCACCGGAAGCCCCGCCGGTACACCAAGAGATCGGTACCAACGTTCTCTTTCACAATGCGTTCAAGACCGAAGGGTTCGACGAAATATTTGATGCCGCCGATCACATCTTTGGCGATGAATTTCATAACAACCGAATCGCCGCGGTCTCGTTGGAACCTCGCGGCTTCGTGGTCGACTACGATCGCGGCGAGGATGCGCTTGTCGTCTATGCGTCGACTCAGATGCCGCATTTGCACCGCGACTGTTTGGCTGAGCATCTCGGTATCGAGGACACCAAAGTTCGCGTGATTGCACCCGACGTGGGCGGCGGTTTTGGTATGAAAGCGTACGTCTACCCCGAGGATCTCCTGGGCGCTGCGCTGGCGCGCCGATACAAATGCGCGACAAAATGGGTGCCGGACCGGCGCGACGATTTCCAGAGCAGCGTCCACTGCCGCGACCATCTGTTCAAGGTCGAACTCGCGATGTCGGCAGCTGGCATCCTGCAAGCCGTCCGGGTGAGGATCTACGTCAACTCCGGAGCCTATTCGTCGTACCCAATGGGATCGGCAATCGAAGCCGCCGGTGGCGCATTGATGTTGCCCGGACCTTATAAGTTCGGCTTCTACGCCTTCGAAACATCGGCCATATCAACCAACGTCTGCCCGACCGGAGCGTTTCGGGGCATCGCCGCGCCCTCGGCGTTCTTCGCGACCGAAGGACTGATGGATCGGGCAGCCCACGCACTGGGCCTCGATCCGGTGGAGATCCGGGTTCGTAATCTCCTGAAGCCGGAAGAGTTTCCCTATGTCAACACGATGGGTATTCGCTACGACACGGGGTCGTATCTCGAACAACTCGAGCGCGCCCGCGAATTAATCGGCTACGACGAATACCGCCGCAACCAACCGGCCTCGCGCAAGGAAAACGGCGTTTATCGTGGCATTGGGATCGCCTGCATCATCGAGCACAGCGGCCAGGGCGCTGCACGCTACCGACAGCGTGGCATGTTGCGGCTGCCGGGCTTCGAGGGTGCGCACATCAAGATAGAACGCAGCGGTAAAGCTTTTGCTTATGTCAGTCAGGCCACCCAAGGCCAGGGCCATCTGACCGTATTTGCGCAAGTCGCGGCCGAGCAACTCGGCATTTCGCTGGATAACGTGACGGTGGTTGAGGGCGATTCAAATACCACGCCATACGGCATGGGCACCGGCGCCAGTCGCGGCGCCGTGGTCGCCGGCGGCGCGGTGCTCCGCGCGGCGGGCGAGGTGCGAAAAAAGATACTGCGCATCGCCGGACACCTCCTGGAAGTTCATCCGCAAGATCTCGAACTCGAAGATGGTCAGGCCTACGTCCGGGGCGTCCCACAAATCAAAGTTGCCCTGGAAGACATCGCTTTGATCGCTCACTCGGCCGATGATCGCGCCTTGCCGGAAGGCGAAACTTACGGACTTGAGGCCATCGAGTATTACGACCCACCGGTCACCTCGATCGCCAGCGCCGTCCATGCGGCTTGCGTTGCGATTGATGCGGTTACCGGATTGGTGAAAGTCGAGCGTTATGTCGTTGTTCATGATTGCGGGCGGGTCATTAATCCAATCATCGTCGACGGGCAGGTTCACGGCGCGGTCGGACAGGGTCTGGGTCAGGCACTCATGGAAGCCGTTCTCTACGACCGAGATGGCCAACTCCTAACGGCCCAACTACTGGACTACGTCCTGCCGACCACGGCCGATATTCCCGATATGGTGGTAACGCACATCGAAACACCGTCGCTTGATACCGAAGGCGGCTTTAAAGGCGTGGGAGAGAGCGGCAACATCGCGTCGTTGCCGGTGATTGCAAACGCCGTGTCCGACGCGCTGTTACCGCTGGGGGCCACGGTGAACCGGCTTCCCCTGAGGCCTGATTACGTGCTCGGGCTGATCGAGGCGAACCAAGCCAAACATTAGGTTCGCTAAGCTCTCTTATCTCCCCCTCACCCCCGCCCTCTCCCCGATGGGAGAGGGAGCCCTCCGGGCGCACGACGGAAGCCCTCTCCCTTGGGGGAGAGGGTTGGGTGAGAGTAAAATATGGCGACCGGGTCGTCGCCAGCTTTGATGGCTTCGAGGCCGATAAGGAAATATAGTTCGGGCATAGATTAGGGAGGACAAAATGCAAGTTAGTCGGATGCTGTTAGTCGGCGCGGTCAGCGCCGTTGTTACGAGTTTTGGGATGGCCTCGAGCGCCACCGCGGCGGAAATGAAGCTCGATGCGATCTTTTCGATCCCGACCCAGAGCACGATCAATATCCCCACCAAACGGATGATCGAAGACGTTAATAAGAGCTGCAAGGGCCTGGTTCAGATCAACCTCAAGGGCGGACCCGAGGCGATTCCGACAAATCAGCAGATGAGCGCCCTCAAGCGCGGCATCATTGGGCTATATGCCGGTGCGGCGGGTTATTATCAGGGTCAGGTGCCCGAGCTTGAAGCGCTTTACGGCAGCAACAAGACCGCAATGGAGCAGCGCAAGGCTGGCGCCACGGCAATGCTCGATGGATTTTTTCAGAAGAGGGTCAATGGCAAACTTCTCGCCGAGTACGGGTCCGGCTACAAATTCCTGCTCCTGTTCCGCAATGAGCCGAAAGTTGCGGCGAACGGGCACCTCGACGTCAAGGGTACGTCGGTCCGGGGAACCGGAACTTACAAGCCGTTCTACGATGCGCTCGGGGTAAAAATGGTGTCGATCTACACCAACGAGGTGCATGGCTCGCTCGAACGCGGCCTGGTCGACGGTGTCGGCTGGGTGACGACGGGTGCGGTTCAACTGGGCTGGACCAAGTTTCTCAAATACCGCCTCGAGCCCTACTTCATGCAAGGCGGCAACATCATCGTCGTCAACCTGGATAAGTGGGACGCGATGTCAGCCGAGCAGCAGACATGTCTGAGCGTCAGGGTTGTCAAGCATGAGGCGCTGGCCCACAAGTTCTTCCAGGAAGAGGACGCTCGCGAACTTGACCGCATGAAAGGCGCCGGCGTAACCACCGTCAAACTGGCAGGCGAGGGCGCCAAGAAATTCCTCAGCGATTTCCAGGACAATCACTGGAAAAAGATGGTGGAGCTTGGCACGGATCAGGCGACGGTTGATGCTCTGAAGAAGCTTTATTACGATCCGTCGCGGGCACCGGGTGTCTTTCAATAGAACTCGCGCAATAGAACTCGCGCAAATAGAACTCGTGAAGGCGCGTATTGATCCTAAGCGCGTACCTTAATTGCGAGCCCTGCTTCGTATTTACGATTTCGTGATTGAGGCGCTGGCATTCCTTGCCGGCGCCTCGCTTGCGCTCGTCTTCATTGCCATCGTGGTTTCCGTGCTGATGCGCCTGGTCGGCTTGCAGGAGATCAATGGCGTGGTCGCGACCACCGAATACGCGATGCTCTACATCGGCACGCTCGCGGCGCCCTGGCTGCTACGCGAAAAAGGCCACGTGAGTATCGAAGCCGTACGGCAGCAGTTATCGGCGCGGGTGCGCCATTTATTCGCGAAGACCGCCTACACGATCGGTCTCGTTGTTTCGATCATCGTGGTGGTTTTCTCGTTTCCGGTATTGGAGACCAACTGGGGCGAGTATGAATTTCGCGCCTATGTGATGCATAAGCAGTGGCTGGTCTTGCCGGTTACCGTCGGCTTTCTCCTGCTTGGTATTGGCTTTGCCCGCTTCCTGTTCGGGAGTGATTCCCTGTACGACGACGACCCGGGTCAGGCCTCGGAAAAAGTGCTGTAGTGGATGGAATCCACTCGCACGAGATGACGCATCCCATTTGTTGCGGAACAGAACGGGTTAGATCGTTTGCATTAGTTGGAGGAAATTATGGTTGATACAGATCCATCAGAGGCCGATCGAAAGGCCATTACCGGCGTCGTTAACGCGTTTTTTACCCACCTCGAAGAGCAAAGCTACGAGGGCATCGACTCGCTGTTCCACGAAGACGGAACCATGTGGGACGTGTTCCAGCCGAAGACTTTTCGCGGGGTGAAGGCGCGTTACGAACTTTGGGAGATGGACCGTGAACAGTTTCAGGGGCGCGGCAAATTCACGTGGTCGGTCGAGGATACCGATATCGACATGTGGGTCGATGATATGGCGGTTTGCCGCTACCACTTGAAGTTCGCTTTCGAGCCTCCGAACGCAGCCGTGGGCGATATCCGAATCACCGACGTGTTGGTGCGAGATCACGGCGAGTGGAAAATCGCCCACCACTTTGAAGCCCAGGTGCCCGGCGGCCCACCACCGTTCTAGTGGATTTCATCCACGAGTGCTCAGAATCGTAGATGTTAAACACAAGCCAAGCCCCTCACCCCATTGCGGGCTTACGCGGTGCCACTGGCAGGCCGGTTCCGTCCTCGAACGACGGTAATTGATCATGGAGTGGTACGAAGCGGGCGCTCTGATGCTCGGCATGGTGCTGGTGCTGATGGCGCTAGGGCTACCGGTCGCGCTCGCGTTCATGGCCGCCAACATGGTCGGCGTTTTCGTCTTCATGGGTGGGTTTATCGGCATTGAGCAGTTGATCGACAACACTTCGGATTCGCTTAGCATCTTTCTGCTGGTGACGGTGCCGCTGTTCATCATGATGGGGAACATTTTCTTTCACACCGGCCTTGCCACGCCCGTGTTCGATGCGCTCGACGCTCTGTTTGGCCGTATTCCTGGGCGCTTGTCCTATGTCACCGTTGCCGGTGGCACCGTATTCGCGGCGCTCTCCGGTTCAAGCATCGCGAACACCGCGATGATGGGTTCGCTCATGGTGCCGGAGATGAACGAGCGCGGGTACAAGCGCCATATGTCGATCGGGCCCGTGATCGGATCGGGTGGCCTCGCCATCCTCATCCCACCATCCGCCCTGGCCGTGTTGTTGGGCAGCCTGGCCGAGATAAATGTCGGGGCATTGCTGATCGCAGGCATATTGCCGGGCCTGTTGCTGGCAGCGCTCTATGGGTTGCTGATTTATACCCAGGTGAAGTTAGATCCGTCCGCTGCGCCGTCCTACGACGCGCCGTTACTATCATGGACCACCAAACTCCGGCTCATCGCGGTGAATGTGTTACCCATGGGCCTGGTGATTTTCTTTGTCGTTGGCTTCATCATCTTGGGAATCGCCACGCCCACCGAATCCGCGGCATTTGGCGTGCTTGGCACTGTGATTCTCGCCGGCTTCTACCGTCGCCTCAACTGGACGGTTATCTACAAATCACTCGAGGGGTCGCTGAAGGTCATGGTGATGGTCCTTTTCATCATCCTCGGGTCACTCACGTTCAGTCAGATCTTTGCATTTTCCGGTGCCACCGGCGGCTTCATTGCCTGGGCAACGGAGTTTTCGCTTGCGCCGGTCGTGGTCGTACTCGCCATGTTTGGCGTGTTGTTGATATTTGGCATGTTCATCGACGCCGTATCGATGTTGTTGATCACATTACCGGTCTTTATGCCGCTAGCGATCGCCGTCGGCTATGACCCGATCTGGTTTGGGATCGTGATGCTCCTGGCGATCGAGATGAGTGCGACGACACCACCCTTTGGTCTTCTGCTCTACGTAATGCTCGGCGTCGCGCCGCGGGGGACGACGTTTCCCCAAGTCGTGCGCGCCAGCTTTCCTTTTCTGGTTTGCGACGCGATCCTCTTTACCGCGTTGATATTGTTTCCAAGTCTCGCGCTGTACCTTCCGAGCCTGATCAGAACTTAGTCGCCACAAACACGTCACTCTGATCCACTACGACGTCACGTCGTGGCTGGCGTGATACAAAGAATTGTTGAAGGAGGTCGCCGACGATGGGGGGAGAGCTTTCCGGCAAGACCGCGATCATCACCGGTGCCGGCCGCGGTTACGGTAAGCACTTTGCGCAGGCGATCGCCGGGGCGGGTGCCAACGTCGTGCTCGCCAGCCGCGGCGTCGCCGAGTGCGAGGCAGTCGCCGAGGCTTTGGAGGCAGCAGGTGCTCATACCCTTGCCGTTGCGGCCGATGTGGCCGACGAGCAGCAAGTCCAGACAATGATCGACGCGGCACGCGGGCGTTTCGGCGAGATCGATATTCTAATCAACAACGCCGGCCACCCGGGCGCGTTGGACGACTTCGACGACTTGAGCGCTGAGGATTGGGAAACGCCGTTTCGCGTCAATGTCCTTGGCAGCATCTATTGCTCAAAAGCGGTTCTTCCGAGCATGATCGCGCGCGGCGGCGGGCACATCGTCCATATCTCGTCCCTAACCGCACGTCACGGGCATACCTTCTTCCGCAGCATGCCTTATACGGTATCCAAGTTCTCGCTCGAGGGCCTCTCATGGACGATGTCGGTGCGGCTAGAAAAGCATCGAATTCGTGTCAACACGTTCCTGCCCGGTCTGTCCCACACGAAGTTCCTCGCAGGTATCCAACAAGATTGGCTAAAGGGTATCCGCTGCCAATATGTTGCCCATGTCGAAGAACCGATGATCCACCTTTTGGCCGGTGATGTAGCGAGTGGCGATGTATTCAACGCCGTCGACTGGTTGGAGAGGCAGGGTAAACTCGACGCGCTGAGCTATGTTCATGATGGCGGTGTGACGCCCGAGGAAGACGCTTGAACGCCGCGGGCATTTGAGGACTTTATGAAACCAGCAAAGTTCAAATACGTCGCACCGGACACGGTCGAGGAAGCGCTCGCAGTGCTGGCTGAACACGGGGACGATGCGCGCCCATTGGCCGGCGGGCAGAGCCTGGTGCCGTTGATGAACATGCGCATCGCACGCCCGGCGGTCCTGGTCGATCTGAATCGCGTTGCCGGCCTCGATGCTGTCACCGCCGACAGTGGTGATTTGGTGCTCGGCCCGATGGTGCGCCAAGCTGCCGCCGAGCGGAACCAGTTGATTGCCGAGCATTGCCCGCTGCTGACTCAGACCCTGCGCTATGTCGGTCCACCGGCCACCAAGAACCGCGGCACGGTGGGCGGCAGCTTGGCGCACGCGGATCCGGTGGCTGAGCTACCGGGTACCATTTTGGCCCTCGGTGCGGAGCTGATCGTCGAGAGCAATGCGGGCCGGCGCAGCGTTACGCCTGAAGATTTCTATATCGCTGAACTGACCACCGCGATCGAGCCCGGCGAAATGTTGCGCGAAATCCGCATTCCGAAGATGGAAAGCGGCACCAAAACCGCGTTCGTTGAATCCGGCAACCGCCAGGAAGGTCTCGCGATTGCCGGTGTTGCTTGCCTGCTGCGCCTTGACGATGCCGGCAATTGCGCAGCCATTAGCCTGGTCGCGATCGGCGTTGGATCGGGCCCGACCAAGCTGGTATCGCCCGAACGGATGCTTATGGGTGAGCCGCTGGTCGAAAAAATTATCGAAGAAGCGGCTGAGAGCGCCAGCCAGGACATTGATCCACGGGATGATATTCACGCCAGTGCGCACTACCGTAGCCGACTCGCCGTCGCGCTCGTGAAACGCGCGATCGACCACGCAGCCGCCGCATGAAATTTACGGACGCGGTCCAGATGAATTGAGGAAAAACATGCCCACAGCAATTGCAAACATCGACGCCTTCAAAAAGGAACTTCAGGGAGCGGTGGACGAGCGGCATCAGGCCGATCATCCCCTGGTGGACAAGATTGCTGCCGGCGAGGCCAAGCGCGAAACCATTACCGGTACGATTACCGAGATTTGGTACTGGATCAGCAATCTTCTGCCCGAAGCGTTTTACAACATCTGCTCGCGCGCACCGCAGGATGTGATCGATATGGAGGTGGAAAACCTCGCGGAGGAAACTGATCCCGAGAATCCGCACGTCGATCTTATCGTCCGCTTCGCGGAGGCGTGCGGGGTGTCGCGTGCCGATCTCGCAGCCGGGCGCGGACTGCCGACCACCGAATCGTGGCTCAATTGGGGATTGACGACGACACGCGACCAGCCATGGATCGCCGGGCTTGCCGGGATTCATGTATCGAGTGAAGCGCAGGAGCCGAAATTGATTTCCAAGATCCTTCCGGCCCTGCGCGAGACCTATAAATATTCCGAGCGTGATCTCGAGTTTTGGTGGCTGCATGCGGAGGCCGACATTGAGCATGGCGGACGTGCGGTAGAAGTCCTCGCCAAGCATTGCGATACCCGCGAGAAACAGGAGTTGGCGATTCACTGGGCCCGCGAAGGGGCTCGCATGAAGTACATGTTTTGGGACGGTATCAACATCCACTACGAGATGGACTACCGGCTGCAGTAGCGTCGGCGGCATTAATCCATGTCGGTAACCGAAACCACAGTGCACGCCGACCGCATCCCGGTCCGCGTCACGGTCAATGGGCGAGCTTACGAACGCGAGGTCGAAGCGCGTCTCCTGCTGGTCGACTTTATCCGCCATCATCTTCATCTGACCGGGACTCACGTCGGCTGTGCCCACGGTGTGTGCGGCGCCTGCACCATCGAGGTCGATGGCCACACCATGCGGAGCTGTTTGATGTTTGCCGCGCAGGTCGATGGGGCGAGCCTGACAACGGTCGAGGGATTAGCGGGCGACGGCCCCCTCACCCCACTGCAGCAAGCCTTCCACGAAAATCATGCACTGCAATGCGGCTATTGCACGCCGGGCTTCCTGATGTCAGCAGGCGAGCTGCTCGCGCAAAACTCCGACCCCACCGACGACGAGATCCGGGTTTGGTTGTCCGGCAATCTGTGTCGCTGCACGGGTTACGTAAACATCGTGCGCGCGGTCAAAGCGGCGGCGAAACTGCTTAAGGACGCCAATCCAGGCGCGGCTGATGCCTAGTGCCTAGTTTCACAATCATCAACATCAAACATCTTCCCCTAGAGCCCTCTCCAGCTAGCCTGCCTGCGCGAAGCCGCTACGGCGAAGGCAGGCAGGAGAGGCGTGGAGTAAGGGTGTGTCCGTAGACGATGAGTTCCGCTATGTCGGGCAATCGATCCCGCGGGTCGAAGATGAACGTCTGTTGCGAGGCTACGGTGCCTATATCGACGACATCGCCGAACCGCCGGACACACTGCACTTGGCCTTTGTCAGGAGCCCACACGCCCACGCGCTGATCCGTGACGTCGATGCCAGCCGGGCCCTGACCGTTCCGGGCGTGGTGGCCGTGCTGGGCGGGGCCGAGGTCGTTACGCTCGGCAGGAGCCTGGTCGCCGATTACGATGTCCCCGATTACAAGGTTACCGAATGGCCCCTGATGGCTGCCGATCGTGCCCGCTTTGTCGGCGACACAGTCGCGGTGATCGTCGCCGAGAGTCCCTATATCGCTGAAGATGCGATCGAATATGTTGATGTCAACTACGAGGTTCTGGATCCGTTGATCGGGCTCGAAGCGGCCCTGGCCCCGGATGCGCAACTCGTCCACTCGGAAATCGGCGATAACGTTCCTTACCACATGACCTATGCGACCGAGGGCTTCGACGCAGCGTGGAGCGCGGGCCGGCACTCGTTCCATACCCAGTTTCGGAGTTCACGCATTGCCTGCGTCTCGATCGAGCCGCGCGGCTGCTTCGCAGTCTATGATCGGGGACGCGATTTCCTGACATTTTATGCGTCGACCCAGGTCCCCCATCTGCTGCGGACCGGGATCTCCGAAAATCTGGATTGGCCGGAAACCAGCATCCGCGTGATCACGGCCGACGTCGGCGGCGGCTTCGGCATGAAGGCCCACATCTACGCCGAAGAAGTGGTCGCGGCGGCGCTGGCACGAAAGTTTCGATGCTCGATCAAATGGATCCAGGATCGGCCCGACGACCTGCTCACCAGTACGCAATCGCGCGACTACAAATATGACGTCGCGATGATGCTTGACGAAAACGCCGTCATCGTCGCCGTGCGGGCCAAGGTTATCGTGAATATTGGTGCTTATTCCGCGTTCCCCTACGGCTGCAGTGCCGAAGCCGGCGGCGGCGCGATCTACTTGCCGGGGCCGCAACAATTCAAACACTACGCGTATGAGACCTGTTCGGTGTTCACCCACACGTGCCCGACCGGCGTGTATCGCGGCGTCGCCGCGCCGGTGGCCAACACCGCGTTTGAGGGATTGATGGATCACGCGTCGCGAGAGCTCGGCATCGATCCGGCTGAGTTCCGCATGCGCAATCTGATCAAGCCGGCGCAGATGCCGTTCGTGAATTCGATCGGGATCACATACGAGTCCGGGAGCTACATCGAATCGCTCGAACGTGGTCTTGCGTTTGTCGATTACGAGAAACGCCGTGCCGGGCAGACGAACTCACGATTTGATGGGGGCAAGTATCGCGGCATCGGCATTGCCGCCACGATCGAGCACACCGGCCAGGGGGCGTCGCGCTACCGAGCGCGGGGCATTCTGCGGCTGCCCGGATTTGATAGTGCGCTGGTGCGCATGGAACCCGACGGCAAAGTGATCGCCCACCCCAGCCATGCGACGGCCGGTCAAGGCCACATCACGACGTTTGCGCAGATCGTCGCTGATCGGCTCGGCGTTCGGTTCGAGGATGTCAGGATCGCTGAGGGCGACACCTCCGAGGCGCCCTACGGCACCGGCACGTTTGCCAGCCGGGCCGCGGTAACCGGCGGCGGTGCTCTGATCAAAGCATCGAACCAGGTGCGCGAGAAAATCTTGCTGACGGCGGGTGAACTGTTGGAGGTCAACCCGATAGACATCGTGCTTGAAGACGGCGTGGCTCGAGTTGAGGGCGTACCGAACCTTTCTGTCAGCATCAAAGACATCGCTGCGATCGCTTATTCGATTGACAACCGGGTATTACCCGAGGGGCTCGAATACGGTCTCGAAGCGACCGATTTCTACGACCCGCAACCGGGCGTCTCGATCACCAACGGCGCGTTCATAGCCGCCGTTTCGATCGACCCGGCGACCGGCAAGATCAGCGTCGATGAATTCCATGCGGTCCACGACTGCGGACGGGTGATCAATCCCATGGTGGTGGCCGGACAGGTCCACGGTGGTATCGCCCAAGCACTGGGCCAGGCGCTCAGCGAAGCGGTGCGCTACGACACCGACGGCCAACTTCTGAGTGGCCATTTGCTCGATTATCTGGTGCCGGTCGCGAGCGATATCCCCAACATCACCGTGGACCATATCGAATCGCCCTCGCCGGACACCCTGGGCGGTTTCAAGGGGTCGGGCGAAGGCGGCGTGATGGGAGGCTTGCCGGCGATCGTCAATGCGGTGAACGACGCGCTATCGGGGCTCGGCGTCTGCGTCGATCGCTTTCCCATGACGCCTGACTATATTCTTGGTTTGATAGAATCCGCAGAGTCCGCAACTGCTGATCGGACGCACGAGGGCCCGTGATGACACAAATCGAAATCGTCGAAGTATCGCCGCGCGACGGCTTGCAAAACGAAGCGGTGCCATTCAGCACCGAACAAAAAATCGAGTTGATCACCCGGGCGATCGATGCCGGGTTCAAACGCATCGAGGCCGTGAGCTTCGTTAATCCCAAGCGCGTTCCGCAAATGGCCGACGGTGAGGCGGTGATGGCCGGTGTGCCGCGCGATCGCGGTGTGAAGTATGTCGGCCTCGCGCTCAATCGGCGTGGATTCGACCGTGCCCTCGCGGCCGGATGTGACGAGATCAATTTCGTCGCGGTAACAACCGAAACGTTCAGCCAACGCAATCAGGGCGCCTCGGTCGAGCAGAACCTCGCGGTCTGGAACGAAATCGCCGATGAGGCGCGGGCGGCGAGGGTGCCGGCGACGCTGTCGATCTCAGCCGCCTTTGGCTGCCCTTATGAGGGCGAGGTTGCGCGCGAGCGCGTGGTCGATATCGCTCAACGCGGGGCTGAAGCAGGTCCGGACGAAATTATTATTGCCGATACGATCGGTTGCGCGGTGCCAACTGACGTGACCGCGCTGCTCCAAGCGGTTACCGCCGCCCTCCCCGACACCGGGTTGCGCTGTCATTTCCACAACACGCGTAACACTGGCCTCGCCAACGCTGCCGCTGCGGTTACCGCTGGCGTCACCGGCCTCGACGCCAGCATCGGCGGCATCGGCGGTTGCCCGTTTGCACCTGGTGCCACCGGCAACATACCAACTGAGGATTTGGTCTATATGCTGCACCGCATGGGTTTCGATACCGGGCTTGATCTAAAAGCACTGGTCGACGTCGGGCGCTGGCTGGAAGAGCCGCTCGGCCGTGCGGTGCCGGCGGCGATGGCTCGTGCCGGCGTGTTCCCCAGAGCAGCGTAGTTAAGGGCCGCCTGACCAATGAGAGTTCCGCTTGAGCCCATGGACAACGACGTTTCCCCCGACGACGATCCCCTCAAGCAGGCGTTGAACGAGCCCCGTGATCTCAGCCAGCCGATGGTAGCGCGGGTCAAACCATGGCCGGCTCGGGGCAAGAAGGCAGCGATCTATGTCTGCGTCAATCGCCGCGATCCCAACATGGCGGTGTCGTGCCAGCCACGGGGCGGCGCTGACGTCGCCGAAGCGATCAAGGCCGGCGTCGCCGAACGCGAACTCGACGTCAATATTCGCGACGCCTATTGCCTGAACGCCTGCATGCACGGGCCGAATATTCGCATTATCCCGTCGAATACCCGGTTCTACGGCGTACGGGTTGCCGACGTGCCGGAGGTGCTGGACATCGTCGAAAAGCATCTGGCGGAGCGGCCGCAGAAGAGGCGCCCGGGCGTGCCCCCGGTCGTGGAGGGCGGTGGCGCCAACGATGGCTGACTTTAAGTTCGAGACGCATCTTGCTCAAGAATCTCAACGGCAAGAACCGCCTCGGGTTCAGCAGCAAGAGCAAAAACCCAAAAGCCTAAACGCACCCGGGCACAACACGATGGAGCCGACGTGGTCGAGGAAAGCGCTACCCGGAAACTCGTCGCGATCCTCGCCGCTGACCTGGTGGGCTATAGCCGACTCGTCGGTGAGGACGAGGAAGGCACACTCGCGCGCCTCAGAGCGCTGCGTACGTCGCTTGTCGATCCTAAAATCGGCGAACACCGTGGTCGAATTGTCAAAACGACGGGAGACGGACTCCTGGTTGAATTCAGTAGCGTCGTTGACGCCGTTCGTGCCGCCGTGGAGATTCAGGCCGGCGCGCGAGAAAGCGAGCGGGATACAGCGGAAGATCAACGGCTCCAGTTTCGAATCGGTATCAACCTCGGCGACGTCGTCGAGCAGGACGGCGACCTCTTGGGAGACGGTGTCAACGTCGCGGCGCGTCTTGAGGGACTTGCCGACCCAGGTGGTATCTGTCTTTCCCGTGCGGCACGAGATCAAGTCCGCGACCGGATGGAAATCGCCCTTGAGGATATGGGCGAGGTCGAGGTCAAGAACATCGCTCGACCGTTGCGGGCGTTTCGGGTGCTGGTGGATGGGGCGCCAGCTCGGAATCCACACAGGCAAGTTTCGACGCAAACAGTCGGTAGTAAACGCCTCGACTATGATCTGAAAGTATCTGGGCTGTGGATGCTCCCCGTCGTGCCTGGTATGGCGGTGCTGGGATGGTTTATCGGTCTTGAATCTCCGGGAGCGTTATTTCCCTTACTTGGTGTTGCGGCGTTATTAGCGTGTATCAGTATCGGTCTCCTGGCGGCATCGAAGATCATCGAACGCAGGAACCGATAGACGGACGCCTCGAGGCATTGCGCCGGCTCACGGACACGGCTTATCGGCCGTCCACTCACTGGCGAGGCGTTGGGCTTCGGCGATCTGGTCGGGGGTCATTTCCTTGGCCAGGAGGTCCCTTGACCACGTCCCGAAACGGGGGTCCCTTGCTGCCGCGAGGTTGAAGTACATGTGCGCACGAACATAATCACGTGACGCACCGCTGCCTTGCGCGCGGATACGGCCAAGAGCAGACAAGACGAAAGGCTCCTCTCGTCCTACCAGCTCGGCCCTATTACTGATTGCCTTGCAGTACCAAAAGACCGGCGGTTTGGAGGCTCGGACACTGGCGTCACTGGGCATGTATCGACCCAGGCTAAACTGGGCCCGAGCATGTCCCCGCTCGGCAGCATCACGCCACCACCTTATCGCTTCGGTAACATCACGCGTAACACCCCTGCCTGTTAGGTAGATGGTCCCCATGCGATATTGGGCTTCGGCGTCTCCCCGCTCAGCGGCCTTGCGGGTGTATTCGGCCACAAACTCGTTGTGTCGAGACGTCGCGGTGCCCGCCCACACCGGCGACAGTGACGTCAGTAGCAGGACCAGGACTACGAGGGCGCCCTTCATAGTCAGGATCGTAGCACCGGGTCCTGGGTGGCTCTAGGGGCGTGGCGCCTAAGTCGCATTTACCTCCAGATCGGGAAGCGAACTATGATGGTCGCGATCTTGCCCAATAGCAGACGTTTGGCGTTTGGAACATGTGTCGAAACGGTCGCTGACTAAACGTCGCAAATTCATTGATATCACGGTGCTCGATGAGACGATCGGCTGGGGTGGAACAGAACGCCGTAGCAATGCCGCTGGTGACGCGCCAGGCGCAAAGTCGCTTAGTGGACCGCTGCGCCGGTTCCGGTCTCCAGGCTCGCGGTTTCATCTAATCGGCCGTCGGCTTGGCTCGGAGCCGGACGCCACGTCAAGCGAAACGCCACCAGTAGGAATATCGTGGTCACGGCGATCAGCAGCGTGGCAATTGCCGCCAACACCGGGTTGAGCTCGAAGCGAATGTGATCGAACATTTTCTTTGGCAGCGTCGATTCCAAACCGCTCACGAAGTTCGCAACAACAATTTCATCGAACGAGACAAGGAACGCGAACAGGGCGCCCGCGATAATCCCCGGCTTTATGATCGGCAGCATGACGAACCAAAAAATTTCCAGCCTGTTGGCGCCGCTGCTCGCGGCCGCATGGCTGAGCGAGGCATCATAGCGGGAGAGCGCCGCCATCACCGTCAGATAAACGAAGGGGACTGCCAAAACCGTCTGGGCGATGATCAATCCGGCGTCGGTGCCGACCATGCGCAGTCTTGAATAGAGCGCATAGACAGCCAACGCGTAGACGATCACCGGCAGTATCAAGGGCAAGATGAGGAAAACATTCAGCGCTTTACGCAGCCAGCCACGTAGACCCGCTGATGCCAACGCCGCCATCGTGCCGATGACCGTCGCAACCACTGTAACAACAACAGCAATGCGCAGACTGCGCCACGCAGCAGCCAACCATCGCTCGTCGGCAAGAAACCGCTCGAACCACTGGAGTGAGAAACCCTCCGGCGGAAACTTGAGGAACGGGGATGAGCCGAATGACATCGCGATAACCACGAGACTTGGTGCAATCAGCACGAGGAATACGAAGCCGCATACCAGGCAGAGGATCAGCCATGCGATTCGCAGCTCGCGGATCTGGGTCACGTCGATTCGCCCCACATCCGTTCGAGGCCGAGCATTCGTTGAAAAGCGACCACGACGGCGACCGTGACGGCGAGCAGAACCACGGCGGCCGCCGCTGCGAACTCCCAATTCAGGAGGTTGTTGACTTCTATTTCTATGGTGGCCGCCAACATCGGGACCTTGCCGCCACCGAGAAGGGCTGGCGTCACAAAAAAGCCGAGTGACACGATAAAGACGATGAGGACGCCGACGCCCACACCCGGCACGCTGAGTGGGAACGTAATCTTCCAAAAGGCCTGCAACGAACTTGCGCCAAGGCCGGAAGCCGCGCGCACGAGATCTACGTCCAATCCCCTCAGCACGCTGTAGATCGGCAAGATCATGAACGGCAACATGATTTGGGTCATGCCGATGATGACGCCGGCCTCGTTGAACATGAGCGGCAGAGGCTGGTCGATAATTCCGCTTTCCATGAGGAAAGAATTCACGATACCCCGCCGCTGCAACAAAACCATCCATGCGTAAGTTCTAACGAGGATGCTGGTCCAAAACGGAAGCAGAATGAGAATCATCAGCCATTTGACAGCCGACAGCTTCAACTGCGCCATGAGATAGGCAACGGGATACCCCAATAGCAGCGCTGCTAGCGTGACGACCAGGCTGATCCTCAGCGTATCGGCCAACACAACAACGTAAAAGTCCGAGCCAACAAAACGAAGGTACTGGTCGAGGGTTGGCCCGATCCGCTGGCCGTCCTCGAGGCGGGTCGTGAAGCTGATGGGGAGAAGCTCGATGAGCGGGTATATGTAAAAAACCCCGAAGAGGATCACCACCGGGGTGAGAAGAAATGTTGTCCTGATGGCAGGGCCGTGCCGAGCCAAATTCGACCACCTTCCGTTAGTGGATGAAATCCAACATATGGTACCCATACGACGGTTTGCCGAGTTCGCCGGTTAGGCGCGCGAGGCGTGGCGATGCTGGCGCATCGGAAGCTTCGCGTAACGCGGCCGGCGAGCTCGGCAAACCGCCCTGTGGGTCGCGTATCCCGGCCCCTCGGTGCGTCGAAACCCCTCGACGATGCAAAAGCATCGCCTGCGGACTTCCTCCTGCCGAGCTACCGGGATACGCGATCGTATGGGTACCATATGTTGGATTCCATCCACTAGGAGATCTCTGCGAAAGGGCTATCAAGGATGCTCTGTCATTCGTTGGAGCCGCGGGGAGCGGACTTCGGCAGCGGCATCGGCAGAGCCCCCTCGCCCGCTTGCCTGCCTGCGCGAAGCCGGGGCTTCGCTTCGGCGAAGGCAGGCGGGTTCGAAGGCGTGACCGTCGTGCCAATGACGCGGCGTAAGCGCGCCTTCGTGGGGCGGGGAGTGAGGGTCAAGGCCATCCTAACGCCGATCCAACCCACCCCGGCCATAGAGCTCGCGACACGCGGGGTCGAACCCTCACCCCACCCTCTCCCAAATCCTTGGGAGAGGGGACCCCACCGAATTATGATAGGGGGCACTAGCTTTACTCGGCGAAACCCTACCTGACGGAAATCCATTCGGCGATTGCGCGAACGTTTACTTCCCGGAGATGAGCTTGTCCCAGCGCTCGCGATGACTGGACATGTTGTCGACCCAGTACGTTACATCCTGATGAAGCTGCACCGCCACATTTGGGCCGTACCCGCCGATGCGATCACGTTCGCTCGGCTTCAACAGATCGTACGCCTTGGGGTTCGTCGCACCATACTTGCTAAGACGGACGTATTCGGCTTGGGTTTCGGGCCGCAGTGCAACGTTGATGAGTTTGCTGGCGGCTTCGACGTTCTTCGAGCTTTTGGGGATTACCCACCCACCCGGCGCAAGAACCCCTTCGTTAAAGGTCCACTCGACGGGCGCGCCACTGTTCTTGACGCCTCGAACGCGGCCATCGAAGACCATACCCAGCACGACCTCGCCGTCCGAAAACAGCTGCTGAGACTGTCCGCCCGCGTTCCACCACACGTGGATGTGCGGCCGTAGCTCTTCGAGCTTCTTAAAAGCGCGGTCGACCTTCGCGTCCGTCAAGGGGTAGATGTCCTTTTTGGCAACCCCGTCCGCCAGCAGCGCGATCTCGATGTTGGGTTCCGGATTCCACGCGCACATCGTGCGTGGTCCAGGGAACCGCTTTACATCCCAGAAATCGGCCCATGTCTTGGGATGGTTGTCGCCCGGAAAACTCTCCGTGTTCCACCCAAGCACCCAGGAGTTGTAGGCGAGCGATGCGATGTGCGGGTCAAGGTTGGGATAATCTCTCCTGGTTGCCTCGTCGTAGGCAATCTCTGCCAGGAACCCCTGCTTCTTGAGCCGGACCGAGTCGACCATGCCCGGCTCTGCGAGATCCCACTCAGGATTGTTGTTTTCCACTTGGGCTTTGATGCCTGCCACCTGGCTATAATTGGAAACTTCAACGACCTTGATGCCAGTTTCCTTCGTGAGTACCGAACCAAACGCCTTACTTTGCTGCTCCTGATAATCGCCGCCCCAACCAGCCCAGACCAGCTGCGAGGCTGCCGCGTTCACTCGGCTGCCAATATATGGACTGGCCAAAACGGTACCCGCGGCAATAGCGGTATTTTGAAGAAACCGTCGCCGTCGCATTGTCAGTGAAGTCATCTCTCAGTCCTCCTTGTTGACGATCATCGTCGTTTTTGATTGCTTCCAGCGCATACAGATCTTCTCACCAATGACAAGCGAGTCCTGCAATCCGGTATTCGCTTGTTTCACTACAAGGGACTCTCTGTCGTTAACGCGGATACTGAGGCGAGTCGCCTCGCCATAATAGATCACCTCCTCCAGTTTCCCCTCCAGCTGGTTGACATCGTTGCCCAGAGGGGTACTGCCGATCAGGATTGATTCGGGACGAACGGCCACGGTGATCTCTTGACCCAACGCCACCTTTTCCTGTGCCGGGCACTGCAGTGCCAACCCCATGGTTGTGACGACCCGACAACTGCCATTGGCAATCTCGGCAACGCGACCGGTGAGGAAATTCGACTCACCGATGAAGTCGGCAACAAACTTGTTACTAGGCCGGTCGTAAAGGTCATCCGGGGTTCCCAATTGTTCCACGATTCCCCGGTTGAGCACAGCAACACGGTCGGAGATCGTCAGTGCCTCCTTCTGATCGTGGGTGACGTAGATCGTGGTAATCTTCAGTTCTCTCTGCAGCCGCTTGATCTCAAGCTGCATCTCCTCTCGGAGCTGTTTGTCCAGCGAGCTCAGCGGTTCGTCCATCAATAGGATCCGGGGCCCAAACACCAACGCACGGGCAAGCGCCACTCGTTGTTGCTGGCCACCGCTCAACTGACGCGGGTAGCGAGCGCCGAGTCCCTGCAGACGGACAAGATTCAGAACCGCCTCGACTTTTTCGCTCGCGTCGTGGCGCATCTGCCGCCGCACCCGAAGAGGAAACCCAACGTTCTGCTCAACCGTCATATGCGGAAACAAGGCATAGTTCTGAAAGACCATGCCAATATCGCGCTGGCGGGGTGGGAGATATGTGACGTCCACGCCATCGATTCGGATCGTGCCGCTGTCGGGCGTTTGGTGCCCCGCAACCATCATCAGGGTCGTACTCTTTCCCGAGCCACTGGGGCCAAGGAGCGTAACAAGCTCTCCTTCGCCAACGTTGAGGCATACCTCGCGAACCGCCTGGACGGTTTGAAAGTGCTTGGTGACGTTGGCAAGTTCAATCACGGCTAGCCGCCTGGTTGCCGCGCACTAGTGGATTCCACCCACTAGACAGGGTCCAGGACGCGATCGAGGACCCAGTTGTCGATGGCGTGGAGGCACTCCTCAGAACCGTCCGATCCGCCCGTCTCGACATAGTGGCCCTGGACGGCGAGCGGCGAACTGAGGCCAGCGAATTGGCGCTCCGTCGCTTCGATGTCTTCGTAGAAGAAGGCGTCGTAGTCGCGTTGGTAGCCGGCTTCGAGTTCGCTGAAATCCGGCCGGCGCAGAGTGCTTTTTGGATAGCAGGTATCGATGACCAGGAGTGTCCGGTCGACAGCGAGTGGGTAATACTGCGTCATCGACATCGAATCGACGCCGAAAATCATCAGGCTAGCCGGAAAGATGTGAAAGAACCACGTCCCCGGATCGACACCTTCGATCTCAGGAAAGGCCTCGCCCGATCTGACACCGCGGGTGGCACCATGCTCCACGTAGATCGAGGTGTACTCGCCGCCCACATCGCCGCCCACATCGTCTCGACCGAACGCGTCTCGGTGGGACACTTTGTGCTTGGCGAGGGTGTCCTTATGGAGGCAGAACACATGGTAGCCCTCCATGTTGCCCTCCGCGAACAGCTTCCAATTGGCCTTGAGCTCATACTCAGTGCGCCGCCCGAAAACCATTTCGTCCGGTTCGTACACCGCAGATTTGGCGGGAAGATCGCCTAGCCACTCCAACAAACCGGCGGCCTCCGAGTCGAAGTTGACGAACATCATCCCCGCCCAGGTCTCCAGCCTGACCGGGATGAGGTCGTTGTCACTCATCTTGCAGTTGGTATCGTCGCGGACGTGCGGCATGCCGATGAGCGCGCCGTCCAAAGCATACGTCCAGTTGTGATAGGGGCACTGCAAGGTACTGACGTTGCCCTCTCCTTCGGCGATGACGGAACCGCGGTGGCGACAGCTGTTTGAGAAGGCCCGAACGGCGCCTGTTTCATCGCGCACCACGACGATCGGGACGCGCGCGAACTCGATCGCGAAGTAATCACCGGGGTTAGGTATGCGGTCGACGTGGCCGATGCAGTTCCACGTGCACATGAACATTCGCTGGAGTTCTCGCTCGTAAAACGCTTCGGAGGTAAAGCACCAAGCGGGCAGTGCTCGGGCGACGTCAAAGGGCTCGCGCACGTTCTCGTAATGTCGTGGATCAAAAATATCAGCGGGCTCACCACCAAAAGTTCCGCCATAACGCTTTGGCTGAGAGATGTTCATTGAACTGCCTCCCCCTCCTCCGCCCGAACTGGCAGAGAGTCGCACGCGCGAAACTTAAGAGGATCCGCTTTCTATGAAGCGTAGTCGAAGCACGTCAGACCGTCTAGCGAGCGCTTATCGGTAGCGCGTAACGACGTGTTGATGCCAACCGCTTTTTGGGCAATGGTCTCGAACTCGCGCGGTTCTGGCTAGCAAATGTCTGAAACTGGGCTAAATTTTACCTTTCAGGCCGTCGAAATCTTCGTCCGGTTTCGGGGTAAATGCGACCTTGCGGCCGCGAATGTCGTTTTAGCCCCGCAAAGCTGCCGTTATTTGCCAGCGTCTGAAACGGGGAAAATTGACCCAACGTTGGCAAGTTCAGTCGCGGCTCGCCGCGCTCTAACGCGCGTCGCGGGATTCGGTAGGGTCCAAGACGCGATCGAGGATCCAGTTGTCGATGGCGTGAAGGCACTCCTCTGTACCCTCCGAGCCACGCGTCACGACGTAGTGGCCCTGGACGGCAAGCGGCGAGCTGAGGCCAGCGAATTGGCGCTCCGTCGCTTGGATGTCTTCTCTGAAAAAGGAGTCGTAATCGCGTTTGTAGCGAGCATCGAGTTCGCTGAAATCTGGCCGACGCATCGTGCTTTTTGGATAGCAGGTATCGGTTACCACGAGCGTACGGTCGACAGCGAGCGGGTAATACTGCGTCATGGTCATCGAATCGACGCGGAAAACCACCATGCAGGCAGGAAAGACATGGTGGAACCACGTCCCCGGATCGACACCTTCGATCTCCGGGAATGCCTCGCCCGATCTGACACCGCGGGTGGCACCATGCTCGACGTAGATGGAGGTGTATTCGCCACCGACATCGCCGCCGACATCGTCTCGACCGAACGTGTCTCGACGTGACACTTTGTGCGTGGCGAGGGTGTTCTTGTGGAGGCAGAACACATGATAGCCCTCCATGTTCCCCTCCGCGAACAGCTTCCAGTTGGTTCTGACTTCATACTCGGAGCGCCGGGCGAAAACCATATCGTCGGGTTTATACACCGCAGATTTGGCGGGAAGATCGCCGAGCCAGTCGGTCAACGCGGCAGCCTCGGAGTCGAAGTTGACGAACATCATCCCGGCCCAGATCTCCAGCCTAATCGGGATGAGGTCGTTATCACTCATCTTGCAGTTCGTATCGTCGCGGACGTGCGGCAAGCCGATAAGCGCGCCGTCCAAAGCATACGTCCAGTTGTGATAGGGGCACTGCAAGGTACTGACGTTGCCCTCTCCTTCGGCGATGACGGAACCGCGGTGGCGACAGTTGTTTGAGAAGGCCCGAACAGCGCCGGTTTCGTCGCGCACCACGACGATCGGGACGCGCGCGAACTCGATCGCGACGTAATCACCGGGGTTGGGTATGCGGTCGACGTGGCCGATGCAGTTCCACGTGCGCATGAACATTCGCTGGAGTTCTCGCTCGTAAAACGCTTCGGAGGTAAAGCACCAACCGGGCAGAGCTCGGGCGACGTCAAAAGGCTCGCGCACGTTCTCGTAATGTCGTGGATCAAAAATATCAGCGGGCTCACCACCAAAAGTTCCGCCATAACGCTTTGGCTGAGAGATGTTCATTGAACTGCCTCCCCCTCCTCCGCCCGAGTTGACCGAAGATGCGGGCGCCGTACTTTAAGAGGATCCGCTTTCAATGAACCGTAGCATTAGCATGCCAGACCGTCTATCGAGCGGTCATCGGAGCGCTTCGGCGTGTTCCCGAAGAGCAAGTCGGTCGGTTGTCCTTTCAAGGCCCTGTTTTTTTGAACTGCCAAGAAACATTCTGGATCACACAGGAATGGGTATCGTTGCACCCGTCCTTGCCGCTTCAGCAATCGCATCGGCCACGCGGATATCGTGGCGGACGTCACTTGCAGGGTTTCGCAGCATCGATTTGCCGTCCAGGGTTTCCAGGAACGCCGTCGCCTGGGCCGCAAAGGCCGGCAACGTGTCACCGTGCTCGGTGATTTCAGATGCCCCGTCCTGATGAATCGTAATCGTACCGTTGCCGAGCCCGCACGGCGACAATTCCATCGCGCCCTCGGTACCAAGCACGTACACCGAGGCGCGCGGCCGTGCTTCATGGCTAACGTATCCACACAGCATGGTGCAGATGACGTCATTATCGAAGGTAAGCAGGGCCGCACATGTCTCCTCCGCGACCAAGCCATCGGCCAGATGTTTCTTGCGGTTAGCCATCGCGCGAACTTGCACGGGCTCGCCGAATAACCAGCGCAGGGGATTCACGTAATAGAAGGTCATGAGTGATAGCGGCATACCGCCGCCCTCGGCTTGGTGATAGTTCCAGCGCTCCGGGCTTGCTTGGTAGGTAGCGGTGGACTGCACGGCAATTATGTCCCCCAGGATCCCATCGCGAATCACCTTACGAGCAGCGATCCACTCCGAGCTGTAGCGCGCGTGGAAACCAGCTTCCACCGGCACGGAGGCCGCCGCAGCTTGTTGATAAATATTTTCGGCAGATGCCGATGAGTAAGCCTACGGCGCACCCACCAGTACTCCGCAGCCCCATGAGATTGCCGCCAACGTTATGTCGTCCTGCACCTCGTGAGGCACTTCAACCAGAACACCATGCGGGCCAAGACCTTCGAGTCTTGTGTAGCCGGTGAATGCTTCGCCGCCCAATTGGTCCGCCAGCTTGGCGGCGGACTCCTCGCTGCGTGCCGCGACACCGACGATTTCAGCGCCCGATTCCAGCAATGCCTTGCCCCGCATTCGTGCCATGGCTCCGGCACCGATCACAGCAATACGTTTTGGTTTTGTCATAATCTTCTGCAGCGGAGATCAATAGGGATCCCGGCCTTTGGGCTAACCTGTTGCCTCAGGCGTCGAGGACGATCTCCTTGAAGCGCAGCGAGTCCATGTGTTCCTCGATACGGATGATCTTCTCGTCTTCGCACGTGTAGATGTAGACCACCTGGTTGCTGTAATCGCGCCCGTTCAGTGCTTTGACCTCGGTGTGGAGGCGGATGACGACGGTGTCGCCGTCGGCGACGATCTTCAAGACATCGGCTTGCACGGTCGACATGTCGAAGTACTTCGGAGCCACCTCGATCATGAATTTCACGACTCCGGCCGCACCCTTGGGCGGGAACAGGCCGACCGATGTCGGGACGACAAATTCGGCGGCTGGGTCGAGCAGCGCGATCATCTTTTCAGCGTCGCCGCGACCCTGCGCGGCTAGGTAGTCGAGCACCAGCTGCCGGCTCTGTTCCGTCTGCATCTCAGGAATCCCAAGTCTGGCGCCGCGGGCGGCTACTGACCCTATGTTGGATTTCATCCACTAGGATGCACGCGCAAAATCAGCCGCATACTGATCGATGTCGGTCGCTTTGACTTTGGCGATCCGTTCGAAATCCGGGCTCACCGGCTGATCACCTGCTTCAACCCAGCGCTTGAACAAAGTCATGACAGTGTCGGTTGTCCAATCCGGAAGACCGGCTGCTTTCAAACCAGCCTCCTGATCTTCATAAGAGAGGCTGACATATTGGATTTCCTTACCCAGCGATCTGGAGAAAGCATTTGCGACGTCGTGAAAGCTAATCGACCGGACCGGTGATGTAGTGGACCCTATTGTTAAACTCGTCCGACGTTAGACATGCAAACGAAGCTTTTGCGATGTCTCTCGTATCGACCATCGGAATTCGCGCATCGCCCAGATACTGCGCGAACATCTGCTTTTCCTTCATAAAGGTCGCATGCATCTGCGGGATGTTTTGCATGAAGTAGTGCGGACGTAAGATCACGTACTCCAATCCGCTTGCCATCAGGTAGTCGTCAACTTCGGCGTGCTGTTCATAAAGAGCCATTCCGGAACCGTCACGAGCCGGTTCAGCCGAGAGACGGACGATTTTACGTACACCGACAGAAACGGCGAGATCGATAAACCCCTTGTGCAACTCAAGCATCTCGGGTGCCGGACTGCTGACCAGAAAGACTGTACCGACGTTTTCCAGCGCGACCTTGATGCTTGGCTCGTCGCCGAGGGCACCCCGCACGGTGGCGACGCCCTGCGACGCAAGCCTCGCTTCACTCTCGTCATTCCGCACCAGCACGCGGTAGGCGGTGCCGCCATCCTTCAGCATTTCAACAAGAGGCGTGCCGGTATTTCCGGTGCCGCCGATGACGAGGATCTCTGGATTCATTTTCGCTTCCTTTGCACCCGACATTGATGCGGTTGATGTTGCTTCCGGCGTTAACTTAGGTTGTGCACATATGACATTGAACTGGCTATAATTGCGAAGAGTTGTTCCTTTTTTGCACCAATGCGCCGACCGTTACTCCGAACCCGAACTGAACCAGGCCAATAGAAGCTCATGAAGGTTTTTGAATGGGACGACTTGCGCGTTTTTCTTGCGGTGTTGCGGGGGCGTTCGGTGCGCGCCGCATCCAAGCTTATGGGCGTGAGCCACTCCACGGTGTCGCGGCGGTTGCAGGCGATGGAGCTGCAGCTGGACGCCAAACTCTTTGTGCGCCAGCCCGAGGGGTTTGTACCGACTGAAGTCGGCGAAGCGATGATCGAACGGGCTGAGCGGGTTGAAAGTGAAATACTGAGCCTGGAGCGAGAAGTTTTCAGCCGCGATGCTTTGCTGTCGGGGCCTATTCGGATTACCGCGCCGCCGCCGGTGGCGCAGCGTTTTCTCATGCCGCTGGTCGCTGAATTCGCCGTGCTCTATCCAGAAATTGTCCTCGAGATAGACGCCACCTTCGATGTCGCGGACCTGCGGCGGCGCAAGGCTGATATTGCTATCCGGCTTCAACGCCAGCCCGAGAGCAATCTTGTTGCGCACCAGCTACCGGATTTCGCGAGCGCGGTATATGCGACGCCAGAGTACATAGCCGCGCACACTTTTACCGGACAGGAACCAACCGCCCGTTGGATTGGCTGGGGCAGCGAAGAAGCGCTGGTCGAGTGGCGCCGCGAATCCCCGTTTTCGAGCTGCAAACTTCACCATCATATTTCCGATTCCCTGACCCAGCTTGACGCCGTCAAAGCGGGTTTAGGGTTCGGGTTTCTGTTCTGCTTTATGGGTGAATCCGAGCCTGATTTGGTGCGTGTTCCCCCAACCAACTTCGTTAGATTGGGTTGGGCCTGGGTGCTCACCCATCCCGATCTCGTCTCAACCGAGCGTGTGCGCGTATGCGTCCGCTTTTTGGTTGACGCGATGGCCAAGCACAAGCGCCAGCTTCAAGGGCAGGTGACGTCTTCGTAATCGCGGAACCTCTTAACGGCTAGTTTCGGCCCCCAAACCGACAACGAAAGAGCGGCCAGGAGCGCGACGCCTGAGACGGCAGGATTAATACCCGCGTCGATACCGATGTTCTCATCGGTCTTTGGCCATCGCAGCGGGTTCCGTCGCACCACCCGCCAAGGTCACCGCGGTAATGATGAGTGCGGCGCTCGTTATGACGAGGGAAACAGCGAAACTTTGAGTCAAGTTATAGACGGAGCTGGCGAACACCGGGCCGATCATCTGTCCAATGGCAAACGACGTGGTCATGACGGCGATATGACGCATGACGTCCTGAGGCGGTGCGATACGATGCGCCTCCTTCATACCCGTCATCGTGACAATCATGAACGTTCCACCGACGCAGAGGCCCGCGGCGATGATCGTGAGAATGTGGGGATGAATTACCGGCAGGAGAAGACCGGCCGCCATGACGATATGGCTTACGGCCCATATCTGTCGATTGGAGTATCGCTTGTGAAACTTCGCGGCCAGGATGGTGGAAACGAAAGCGGCAGCGCCAAACACCGGCCAACTCCAACCGAATATCAACGGAGATTGAACGACATCGCGGGCCATGACGGGCAAATAGGTGGCCGGAATAACGTAGCCGATACCCAACACCCCGTAAGCGATCACGATGCGCCAATTGAGCGGACTTCGTTGTGAACCCGGACGCTGAGTGGGAGGACGAATGGCGGGAATTTCCGGCCCAATGCTTAGCCAGACTGCACAAATCGTGATCAGTGAAATGGCGCCCACTATCTGCCAGCTCAAGGAACTGCCGATCTGCTGCACCATGAAAACGAGACAAACGAGTCCGGTGATAGATATCCCCGCGCCCACGCCAGAGAAGACCCAACCCTGATATTCCGCCCGGCCGTTTTCGGCCAGATGCCTGACGTAGTAGTTGCTGACGAGCACCAGCGTCCAGGCGCTGCATACGCCAGTCAGCCAACGCAAAATCAGCCAAACCGTGAAATCGTTCGTCACGCCCATACCCACGGTGCCGACACCGATGGCAAGCAGGGAAAGCCGCAACATCATCTTCGGCGGGCAGGGGATTTTGGCTACGAAAACGGCGCCCAGCAAGTATCCGAGGAAATGAACGGACGCGAGATAACCGCCGCCTGTGATGCTGACCAACCCGTCTTCGGTCATCATTGGAAACAATGGCGTAAACGCGAATCGACCGATTCCCATCGCCAACGCCAACGAAACCATGCCAGTCAGGGTAATGCGGAAGGTCGACAATTTCGGTGACATGGCGGCGGGCCGAGTGCTGATTGTCTTCGCCATAAGGCTGTCGCTATTTGCTGGTCTAAGAGGCCAACCCGAAACTAGTTGAGTGATTTCAGTCGGTTGTGGCTTACTCGGTTGTGTCAAAGCAAACGAGGAGGCACAACATGTGGACCGAAATCACTCGCCCGAATTATGAGCGCCGTGGCGGGCGCTACGCAAGCGACCTGACGGATCGAGAGTGGGCGTTGATCGCGCCGCTCATGCCGCCGCGCAAGAAGATCGGCCGGCCGAGGACGACGGACCTGCGCCATGTCATGGATGCGGTCATGTACATGGCCTCGACGGGCTGCCAGTGGGCGATGTTGCCGAACGACTTCCCTCCGCCTTCCACGGTCCAGCGCTATTTCTACGACTGGCGCTCCAACGGCCTGCTGGAGAGCATCAACCATCACCTGGTCATGGCGGCCCGGGAGCTGGAAGGACGCGAGGCCGGCCCGAGCGCCGGGGTGATCGACAGCCAGAGCGTGAAAACCACGGAAAGCGGTGGTGTTCGGGGCTATGACGCGGGCAAGAAGATCAAGGGCCGCAAGCGTCACATCGTCACCGATACACTCGGCCTGCTGGTCGGCCTGATCGTGCACGCAGCCGATATCCAGGACCGCGACGGCGCGCCCGAGGTCCTCAAATCGATCCGTCATCGCTTCCCCCGGCTGCGTCACCTCTTCGCCGACGCCGCCTACGCGGGACCGAAACTCGAGGGCGCCCTTGAGGACATCGGCCGCTGGAAGCTCGAGATCATCAAGCGCTCAGACACCGCCCAGGGCTTCGAGCTCCTGCCCAGACGATGGGTCGTCGAGAGGACCTTCGCCTGGCTCAACCGATGCCGTCGACTGGCCAAGGATTGGGAGAAATCAATCGCCTCCGCACAGGCATGGATTCTTGTCGCCAACATCCGACTCCTCACAAGGCGGCTCGCAAGGTACTGTTATCAAACATAGAGTTTCGAGTCGGACTCTTAGAGAACAATGACGCCCGGATTACCCTGTGCAAAGTATGACGAGGCGACCGATACTTTTGTTCCGCGAACTGATTACATGGTGTTTTTCAACTAGCCAGGTCGGCCAGGTCGGAATGTCGTATTTGGGGTCAATGTCTGCCTAGATTAGAACTTGCCCACTGCGTCGGAACTGGCCCCGGTTCCTGACGTAATCGGTTAGAAAACGAACATCACCAGACTGAATGTTCCGCATGACCCCCTTGGTAACAGGCCGAAGGAACCGATTAGCGGATTCGGTCAGTCCGCCCACGGAGGGCGTGCATCCCAGTGGTCCCAATAGGACGTATCCGCCGTCTCGTAGCGCCGTGTCGGGCCAAACTTGCCGCGTGGATAGCCGAGCGGGATGCAACAGTGGAAGTCGACTTCCGCCGGCACGCCGAACATCGCGTTGACCCGGTCCATCACGCTCGGATGCAAGGTTGTCAATACCGAGCCAATCCCAAGGGCCCGTGCCGCCAGCAACAGGTTCTGGACGCCGGGGAACACCGAGTGGGCGGCCGCCCCGCCGGTTGCGTAGGCCAGGACCACGACCGGGGCATAGCGCATTTCACTCGCCAACAGTGCCGGCATCCGAGCCGGAGAATCAGCCGGGAGATCCTGCCCCGGAGTCCATCCAAACTCGTCGTTGCGCTTGGCCCACCAAGCCTCGAAGTAGAGTTCGCCGAACGCGGCAATGCGTTGCCGATCACGAACAACCAGAAAGCGCGTTGCTTGTGCGTTCCCGCCGTTCGGGGCCTTAGACGCTGAGTCCAGTACGATCTTCAATTGCGCATCGCTAATCGGTCGGTCACGGTCGAGGCGCCGGATCGCGCGCTGGCTAAACATCGCCTCGCCGATCGGCATGCTCAATTCGGCGGGCCGGTTCAATCGGACCATTTTCATGTCGTTCGGTCTCTCCGGTGGTGTGGGAACCAGCCGACTGGCCGCGATGGGCTGATTGAGTTCGCGAGCGTCGAACGGTCCCGGCAGGGTTCTGCTATTTTCCAGTCGTATTAGGTCTCATGCCCATTTGGGGGCAGCAGGTCGCAGTTTACCTTCAACGCCGTGTTTTTTGATCAACTCAGCCACCAAGCCCGTCGCATGGACTTCCTGAACAAACTGCTCGACGAAGGCTTTCAGGCCGGCGTTCTGCGGTTTGGTGCCGATCGCCTGGCGTACTGACGTGAATCGTCCGTCTAACACACGGGAACCGGGTAGGGTTGTGGCGCTTTCCTGCAAGGCAGGAACCAGGCCGGCCAGCGCATCCAACTCTTCCGACACGAACAGGTCGAACGAACCGGCAATGCCCTTCGCGCGCCGCAGTTCCGCGTGCTGCAGCGTGCGTGACAGGTACAGATCATAGGCCGCACGGTCCGACACCGCGATCCGAGCGCCCGGCTGGTCGACGTCCTCGATCGACTGAAACGACGAATTCGCAGGAACCAGATAGGTGGCCTCGATCTCGACATAGGCATCGCTGAACGCGATTGTCTCAGCCCGCGCCGGTTCCACGGCGATCAACCCGATATCCCATTCATCCCGTTCCAGCGCGTCGGCAACTTCGCCGGGGGTCGCGAAGGTAACGTAGGACACAGCAACGCCGAGCCGGTTCGCGATCGCCGCAGCGATATCGGGCGCGATACCTTCCGGGTCGCCAGTCGGGCTGGTTCCCGTCACCAGCAGAATGTTGCCGAGATTGATGCCGACGCGCAACGTCGTGGGATCGGTAAGTTCGGATAGGGCGTTCTGGGTCATGGTCGGCTTCCTTCGAAAGCGTAGACGCCGTCGGCCGGGATTCGCGGCATCGTCGGCGGGCTCAACCCTTGACGGGGACGGTTGTGTACTGCGCCGGCAGCGTGATTTCCATCACTTCGTAGTCGTCTGAATAATCCAGCACGTTATGGCGAATCAACGGCGGCTGAATCCAGCAGTCACCTTTCTCGAACTCGATCTCGCCCTCACCCTCGAACCACACGCGTGAGTGCCCGGCCAGCACGAACACCATCTGGAACTCCAACTCATGGTAATGGGCGCCGCTGCCGCCCTCGGGGCACGGTTTGGTGGTGCGGATGATGTGCGCCTTAATGGCCCCGTTGGTGACGGCGTCTATTCCAAGATCGCGATATTCGCGGTAGACCCGCAGCCCGCCGCTGATAAACGGGTTGTCCTTCGCTCGGTTGACGATGAATTTGGAGGTGATCGGGTTGCCGTCGGGCATGGTGCACGCTCCCCACATGTTTCCTGGACGGGACTACTGTATTTTGGCGAGAGGCAATAGTTCCACTCCCCGAAGCTCTACCCCTCCTCCCCTCCTCCCCTCCTTCCCTCTTCCTATCGGGTTTTATTGGCCTGGGAGCTATGGGGTGGCCCCTCCTCCCCTCCTAAGAGGCCAACCCGAAACCCCTCCTCCCCTCCTCCCCTCCGTTCCCTCTTCGCTATCGGGTTTTATTGGCCTGGGAGCTATGGGGTGGCGGAGACGTAAATCAGCATAGAAATTTGGTCACATGCGAAAACAGCGCGTTGGCGTCTAAGGAGAGAGGCGGAACTTGGGCGTGCCGTCGGCCGGCGTGACGCCGTTGCGCCAGTTCTCGAAATAAGCCGCGCCACGGTGCATGTCGGGCACGCGCAGCCACAGCCGCAGTAGATGCCGGCGCCGCTCCGGCTCCGGCCAAAATAAGCCGCGCCACGGTGCATGTCGGGCACGCGCAGCCACAGCCGCAGTAGATGCCGGCGCCGCTCCGGCTCCGGCCAATCCTCGAATGCGGTGCGGTTATGAAGAATCAGGCCGTTATTGACGAGCTGGATATCGCCCGGCTCGAACGCCATAGAGAACTCGACCGATGGACAGAGTCCATCAAGAAACAGTTGCGCCTCGCGCTGCTCGCCAGTCATCGCCGGCGCGCCTGGCAGATCGTGGCCCTTGCGAATGTGGTAGAACCCGGCCGAACAATGCAACCCACCACCTGCTCTGTCGAACACCGGTGATATATACCAGGGGAGTTGCCCGGTGACGCCCTCGCCGAGCCGCGAATAGTAGAAGGGCTGGCACAGAACTTCGAGGAAATCGGGACGGCGCTCGCGGATTATCTCGTATAGCGCCATTGAGCTCACGAGCTTGGAGAGTCCGCCGCTTTTTGACTTTTGCAGGCACATGAGCCCGACGATATCGCACTGATCGCAGTGATAGCTGAGCTTGGCATTGGTATCGTAACCGCGCGTACTCGCCTGCTCGAGGTCTGAGCCGAGATCGACAACATGCCCAATCATATCGCCGTACGCGTTGTTCGGAACCGGCTGACCCAAGGCGTTGCCGAGCAGCCAATAGGCGATAAAAGCGTCGCGTCGCGACCATCGATCAAGCGGAAAACCACGCAACACGACGAAGCCCTTGCCTTCGGTCAACTCTGTTCGGAGCTCGGCAGCCAAGCGTTTGATGGCCGGCGCGATGACATCGTCAATCGCGCAAGATTGGAGTCCGCTCAAATCGTCGCCAATGCGTTGTGCAACCTCCTGCGTCATCGTCTCCAAGGTGGCGATCTCGTTCGCTTCGAGTGATCGCCACCACCGCGTTGACGCCATCGCCTGGCCGGTCCAATGAGCCGGATGGTCGGCATAGGATGGCATCGTTGGCTCACTCGATTTCCGCTGTTGCATGGCTTGGTTGTCCCGGTTCGGATGTCGGTAACGAAACTACAATAGGTTTTCGGATTTCTCCATATGAGCCGCGTTGTTGAGATCGAGTCGTGTCGTGTCTTGGCGATGGCGCGGTGCGGGCGTGGTTAGTGCGAAGGGGGTGCATCAACAAAACCGCGAACAGCGGCAACGAAGGCGTGGAGGTTGTCCCATGGGATCATATGACCGACGCCATCGATGCGCACACAACTGGCGCTGGGGATGGCGCTGGGGATGGCGCCGACGATTTCGTCGGCATCCTCTTCACGCACGGTGCCGCCCTTCTGCGCATAGATCATGAAGGTTTCGCACCTGATGTCGGGTAACAGCTTATGGATGTCCTCTTCCTCGAACGAGCGGTGCGAGTGCTCGATCGCTTTGCGGTCGCAGGTCGGTAGCCACTCGTTGCGCAGGGCGAGTTGGTCGGCGGTCCAATTACGCAACACCGGATTGGACGTATCGACGGGGTCGCCGCGCGAGGCCGCGTCGATGCCGTCGAAGTACCACTGCAGTGGGATGGGGTATTTGCGCCGCCCCGGGCCGGACACCGGTGGGTCCACCAGGATCATACGCCCAACGCTATCGGGTGCGTCAGCTGCGAGTCTGATCGCAATTCGCGCGCCCATCGAGTGACCCAATACGATCGGCGCATCGAGCCCGAGCGCCGCGATGAAGTTGGCGGTGTCACCGGCATAATCGGCGAGCCAATAGTTGAGATCGGGTCCGCCGGAAGACAGTCCGCGTCCTCGCGTATCGAGCGTGTAGACATGCGCGAACTCGGCCAGCCGAGCACTGATGAATTCCCAGGTAACTGCCGTGCTGGTAATGCCGGGAATAACGATCAATGGCGGTCCTTCGCCGGCGTGTTCGAGATAGTGCAAACGTATTCTATCGGCGAGCAGGTGCTGACCGCGTACCTCGACGGGCATTCGTTATTTCCTTCGTTGACGCGCTTCAGTAAGCGCCGGTGTCGGCCTTCATCTCGGGTGGGACGACATCGCCATCGTGGATGATGGTCTCACCGTCGAGCGTCAGCGTGCAGCCGCGCAACGGCATGTCGAGGTGACACGGTGTGTCGTTGTCGCCGCCGAGTTCGGTGTTGGGTCCGGTTGAGAACAACACATTGCCGTAATACGCCAACGCGTCCATGCCGAGTTCCTTGTGCGGATCGGCCACCGCCATGTGATGCCAATCGGCGCGCTCGTTGAGGCCCCAGCCGATATGCGAGATCGCCCGCGCCTTGTCGTCGAATTTGGCCATGTAATTGCGGATCAACGCCGCATCCAGGCCGTCGCCGCGAATATCGGTAACCAGACCCTTCTCGATAACGATCTCCACCGGGCTCTGCACATAGCGCTTGAAGGCGCAGACGATGTCACCAGGAGCGAGAACGACCCTGCCGTCGACGCCGTCCTCGTAGGCGCCGGTAAACATGAAGCCGGCGGGCCAATGATCCCAGCGACCGGGCTGGTCGGTATAGCCATACTCGGTCATTACCGGAAAAGCACCGAGGCGGTAGCGAACATCGGTTCCCGACGGCGAGGTGATGTGCATTTCCTTGGCGTTGCCGAGTAGGTGTTCGCCGATCTCGACGCGCCGACGCAGATCTTCGTTGGGGAACATCCGGATCAAGACTTCGAGGGGCTCAATCACTAACAGCATGCGTGTGCCCGACGCGGTGACCTCGTTTTGTTCGTCGGAAAACAACAAAAACATCAGGTCGATGACGATATCGGCTGCCTTGAGGGCATCGATTACCGGGCGATTGCCGGCGATCGGCGTTTTGCCAATGTTGGCGGCGTAGCCGCCGTGCGCAATCGGCGCGGGTACGTTGACCTGATAGGCGCGCGCGCCTATCAATTGTGCGGCTGCCAGGAAGCTCTGGGCGTAGTCGGCATAGCCTTCACCCTGGGTGAGGACGGCGACGGTTTCTTCCGGCGTGACTTTGCATAGTTCAAGCTCGCGCTTGAACAAATCGACCATTCCCGCATCCGTCGGCATATTGGGGCCCCTGATTGTCGTCCTCGTGAGCGCGCGCAAAGTATCATCCGGTCTGGCAATCTAGAGAACATTTCAGGATTGGCGTCGACTCGGCCATCCCGCTCCCCCGGCCCAACCACCCCAAGGGTACCCTCCAAGAGTGACCAATGCTGTGGTGGTTGGGCCGGGGGAGCGGGATGGGTCGAGCCAATCCTGAAATGCTCTACCGGTCAAGGCGACCGCGGCCGGGCGATAAATTGACGCTACGTGGCCACCCAACTAGCATCGGGTCATCAGTGGCTAGGAAGCGGGAGGCTCTTTATGTCGGCAGTGGGAAATTTTCGGGACGAGCTGCAAGCGGCGGTCGACGAACGACACCAGGCCAATCATCCGTTCATCGATAAGTGGGCCGATGGCCAGATATCACGGGACGCTCTTACCGGTGCCTCGTGTGAGATCTGGCACTGGATCAGCAATCTCCTGCCCGAAGCATTTTTCAACATCTGCGCGAAATCGCCGCAAGATGTGATCGATATGGAGATGGAGAATCTCGAGGAAGAGACCGATCCCGAAAATCCGCACGAGCGGCTGATGATCCGCTTCATCGAAGCATGTGGGGTCAGCGAGGATGATCTCGGCAAACAACGCGGCTTGCCGACCACGCAATCTTGGCTCGACTGGGAGCTTCGCGCCGCGCGCGATCAACCCTGGTATGCCGCGGTTGCCGGCATTCATATCGCCAGCGAAGCTCAGGAACCCCGTCTTTTTACCCGCGTGCTCCCGGCTTTGCGTGAGACTTACAAGTTCTCCGAGCATGATTTGGAGTTCTTTTGGTTGCATGCCGAAGCCGACATCGAGCATGGCGGTCGCGCGTTCGAAATGTTGGTCAAGCACTGCCAAACCAGCGCCGAAAAAGAACTCGCGTTGCACTATGCGGTCGAGGGTGCGCGGATGAAATGGTTCTTCTGGGACGGCATTCACCTCCACTACGACATGAAGTATCCCTTGCAGTAGGATGCCCAACTGAAACGACTCTTGAGCGGGCCGCACAGCGGCCCGTTTCAATTAGATGTTGGCAGACCATGACATCCAGCGGCCCAGGTCATATCGGTGAGTCCGTCCTGCGGGTCGAGGACGATCCGCTGTTGCGTGGACTCGGCTGCTTTCTTGACGATGTGCCTGAACTCCCGGCGACGATTCACTTGGGCTTCGTTCGCAGCCCCTACCCGCATGCAAAAATCAACGGCATCGATACGCGCGCGGCGAAAGAGTTGCCCGGCGTCATCGATGTACTGACCGCTGTGGATCTGGATGGCTTGATCAAACCAATCCAGGCAGACTTCGACAAGCCGGGATTCAAGATCACGCACCGTCACGCCCTCGCTACCGACCGGGTTCGTTTTGTCGGTGACGCCGTGGCGGTGATACTCGCGGAGACCGCTTATGTGGCCGACGATGCGGTTGAGCTCATCGCGGTCGACTATGAGCCCTTGGTTGCGGTCGCCGACATCACAAGTGCGCTCGCGCCCGACGCCCCGGCCGTGCACGACTACATCGAGAACAACATCGTTTTTGAAGGCGAGCAGAAGCCGGATGGCTTCGACGCCGTGTTCGACACTGCCGAGCGAATTCTCGAGGGCGAGTTTACGACCGCCCGGGTCGCCGTCGTTTCAATGGAAACGCGGGGCTGCGTCGCATCGTTCGATCGCCGGCGCGGTGCCCTGACGGTTTGGTCCTCGACCCAATTGCCGCACATCCTGCGCACCGCGTTGTGCGAGTTCCTCGATTTTCCCGACACCAAACTTCAGGTCATTGCCCCCGACGTCGGTGGCGGCTTTGGCATGAAGGCCTACGTTTACCCGGAAGAATTGATCGCGGCGGCGCTCGCGGTCAAACATCGCGGTACCTTCAAGTGGGTACAAGACCGCCAGGACGATTTCCTGACCAGCAACCACGCGCGCGAGCAGGTCTATAAGCTGAGCTATGCGCTCGACGCCGACGCACGGGTATTGGCGATTAAGGCCGATGTTTCGGTTTCGGTCGGTGCCTACGCATCGTTTCCAATGGGGTCGAGCCTCGAAGCCAATGGTGGGCCACGCAATCTCCCTGGCCCCTATCGGTTTAGCCAGTTCGCCTTCAGCACGCGCGCGGTACTGACCCACACCTGCCCGACCGGCGCCTTTCGCGGCGTTTCTGCACCTTCGGCTTTTTTCGCCGTCGAGGGAATGATGGATCTCATCGCAAAGGAATACGGACTCGACCCGGTCGAGGTGCGGCGGCGTAATTTGATCCAGCCGCACGAGCTGCCGTTCACCAATGCCATGGGCCAGCGATACGATACCGGCAGCCATGTTGAGTGTTTGGATCGGGCGCTCGAAATCGCCAACTATGAAAAAGCGCGCAACGATCAAGCGGCGGCCAGCGCGCGTGATGGCAGGCTGCGCGGGATCGGTGTTGCCACGGTAACCGAGCAAACCGGCCAAGGCGCGTCACGCTACAAAGCGCGCGGGCTCTACCGCATTCCGGGCTATGACAGCGCGTTGATCAAGATCGAGCCGAGTGGCCGGGCAATCGCCTATATCAGCCAGGCGACGCAAGGCCAGGGCCATCTCACGGCGTTTGCCCAAATCGTCGCCGAAGAACTCGGGCTCAATGTCGCCGACGTCACCGTGGTCGAGGGTGATACCGACGTGGTGCCCTATGGCTCCGGCACGTTCGCCAGCCGGGGCGCTATTCTTGGCGGCGGTGCGACCATCAAAGCGGCGCGGGAGGTGTGTAGGAAAGTAAAGCGGATTGCCGCTCATTTGCTGGAAGCCAGCCCTGACGATATCGAGATTGGCGAAGGCAGGGCCTATGTCGCGGGCGTCCCGAAGATGCGGGTGAGCATCGCTGAAGTCGCCGCGATTGCCTATTCACTGGAGGCGCGGCTGCTGCCCGAGGATGAGGAATACGGCCTCGAAGCCATCGCGCACTATGATCCGCCCACCGCGACCGTTTCCAATGCGACACATATTGCTTTTGTCGCGGTCGATCCGCACACCGGCCTGGTCGAGGTCGAACGTTATGTCGTGGTCCATGATTGTGGCCGCGTGATCAATCCCATGCTCGTCGACGGCCAGGTTCACGGCGCGATCAGCAACGGGTTGGGCCAAGTGCTGACCGAGGGCGTGGTCTACTCGCCCGAAGGCCAGTTGCTCACCGCCAGCCTGCTCGACTATGACCTGCCGACCACCGCGGATATGCCGGACCTCGAAGTCGATCACTTCGAAACCCCGTCGGACATCACGCTCGGTGGTTTCAAAGGGGTGGGTGAAGGCGGCGTGATCGGTGCCGTGCCTGCCCTCGCCGGCGCTGTCCGCGACGCGCTATCGGTGCTCGGCGATGTCGAGATCAATCAGTTGCCACTGCCGCCCGACCGTGTGCTCGACCTGATCGAACGCGCGCGCCAAAACGCGGCGGCAGCATAGCCCGGGCTTAGTTGATGGAATCCACTAGATTAATTCGGCGGCGCCGTGCTTCGAGACTGCGAAGGATCCAGTGTGTTCGCGCCGCACCCCCTCACCCCCGCCCTCTCCCCGACGGGGCGAGGGAGCTAGTTGAGTACGCGGCACAAGCCCTCGCCCCTAAGCCTAAGAATGGGGAGAGGCGTGGGGTGAAGCGGGCTTTCGCAGGTTCGTGATTTACTCCGCAGCCACCTGGTCACGCCCAGCTAGGGCTGCCATCACTTCCGCGGCCGTCATCAGATCGGCGTATTTCTGACCCATGTCGAACAGGCTGGCATCGTGGGGCCCGATCGCGCGGTCGCCGACGCAATCGGTAACGACGATAGGCTTGAACCCATAGCCGAGCGCGTCGACCGCGGTCGCCCGCACGCAGCCGCTGGTCGTACAGCCGGCGATCAGAACTGAATCGGCGCCCTGTAACGCCAACCAGCTGCCATAGTCGGTTTGAAAGAATGCCGAGGCATTGCGTTTGCGAACCACCAACTCGCCGGGTGTTGGCATGAGGACCGGAACGATCTGAGAGTTTGGCGCGGTTTCGGTGAGTTCTTTGAGCGAGGGGACTTTGTCGGAAAGCAGATTGTGATCGCTGCCGTCGTCGGCGAAGACCACACGCGTGTGGGCGATCGGAATGTCGTGGGTGCGGCAGAAATCCAGCAACACCACAGTCTGCTCGATGGCATGGTGTCGTCGAGAGGACCTTCGCCTGGCTCAACCGCATGTATGTTGCCGCCGCCGAGTGCCTCGGCATCATCGAACCCAACCACGAAGTCGACAATGCACAGCGAGGGCCGCTCGCCAAGGCCGAGCGAGTGACCAAATCCCTGCTTCTTGAAAATTTCTAGTTCTGAGTCCATGCGATTCTCCTGTCATACCCGGCAACATCCGCAGATATTTTGCCCCCCACCCAACCCTCTCCCCGAACATAAAACTTGGGGGAGAGGGCTTCTTGCAGTGCGCACGATAGGCTCCCTCTCCTTTCGGAGAGAGGGCGGGGGGTGAGGGTCTTGATAAACCCTGCACCGATTGTGGCTAAACCGGAGTCTTCAGATCGTCGGGCAGTAACACACCGTTTTCGATGATCATCTCGTCATCGAGGTAAGCCGTGCAGTTTCTCATCGGCAAGTCCATATGACACTGGGTATCGTTGTCACCGCCGAATTCGAGGTTGGGTCCCAACGAGAACAGGACGATGCCATCATAGGCGCGCCCATCCATGCCGATCCCCTTGAGGATCCATTCACATTTTTCGTTGGTTCCCCAGCCGATATGCGAGATGGCATAGGCCCGAGGATCATCGTAGCTGTCCATGAACTTGCGAACTTCGTCGGCGTGTTCACCGCCCTTGATCTCGGTCACAAAGCCGTCCTCGACGATGAATTCGATCGGTTGGCGTACGAACTCCATACTCGGATAAATGATGTCGCGTTGTGCCATGATCACCCGGCCATTGACCGTCTTATCCTCCGGGCAATGCGCCGCGAGCCCGCCCGGCCAATGGTCCCAGCGGCCGGGTTCGTCGGTATAGCCATATTCGGAAAGCGGCTTATAGCCGGCGCCAAACGTGTAGCTGATGTCGGTGCCGAGCGCATTGGTAAAGCGGAAGCTTTTGGCAGCGCGAAGTCGATCGACGCTTGCTTCGGTGCGTGCTTTGAGCTCCGGCGTCGGCAACAGCCGTTCGAGCGTATCGATTTCCTCGCAGACCAGCAGGATCCGCGTCCCCGCCTGCTTTATCGCGGCTTCCTCGGCCGAGAACGAGGCGACAAACAGGTCGACGACCATGTCGGCATCCTTGCAAATCGTCAGGGCATCGGCGTTGTCGCCCAACGGATTGGCGCCGAAGTTAGCGAAACGCTCCTCAAGCGAGGTCTCAACCCCTGGGCGCAGGTGCACGTCGATGGCTTTGGCACCAATCGTCTCGGCGGCGGACAGGAACGCGGTGGCGTAATCGCTTAAGCAGGTGCCGTCATGGAGCACGGCGACGGTTTCGCCTGCGTTCAATTTGCAGAGCTCGAGCTGTTGGCGAAACAAAGCCGTCATCTGTGCTTGGGTTGCCGGTGCCGTCATGGTTTCCTCCCTTGCCTATCGGAGGCAAGGTTGCCGGTAGCGCCCGGGAAAAGCAAGCGAGTGCCTGAACGCGACGCCGTTTTAGGCCATGTAGATCCCGTCGCTCGCGATGAGCGTGCCGCCGCTAACAACACGCCTGGCTGGTCCGCGTGACGCAATCGCCTCGGCCCGCGTTTCGTGGGGTAGCAGAACAAAGTCAGCCCGGCACCCCACCTCCAAACCATAGCGTTCCAAACCAAGCGCCCGCGCCCCACCATAAGTTGCCAAATCGAACGCCAGGTCGAGATCGGCGTCGGTTCTGAAGCCGCTGCGCATCGCCAGCAGCATGGCGCGTTCAAGCATGTCGGCGTTGCCGAAGGGAGACCAACAGTCGCGGATGCTGTCGGAACCCAGGCACACGGTTACCCCGGCCTCGCGTAGCAACTTGACCGGCGGGAACGATACGTTGCCCGGCGCCGCGGTCATGATCGAAATCTCCTGCCTGGCCAGCAGCTCGGCCAATCGTGCGGCCTCGCGCGGCTCGATCGAGCCCAGGCTATAGGCATGGCTGATCATGACCCGTCCCTGCAGCCCCAATGCCCGGGTGCGCTCCGCGATCAACTCGATCGAAAATGCGCCCAGACTGCCGGTCTCGTGGTGATGGATATCGATGCCTACCGATCGCCGGTCGGCGATCGCGAAAATGGTGTCGAGATGGGCGACGGGGTCGCGATCTATGGCGCTGGGGTCGATACCACCGACGATGTCGGCGCCCAGCCCGATCGCCTCGTCGATGAGCTCGGCGGTACCAGGCGCGGCCTCAGAGGCCAACTCGAAACTAGTTGAGTGATTTCAGTCGGTTGTGGCTTACTCGGTTGTGTCAAAGCAAACGAGGAGGCACAACATGTGGACCGAAATCACTCGCCCGAATTATGAGCGCCGTGGCGGGCGCTACGCAAGCGACCTGACGGATCGAGAGTGGGCGTTGATCGCGCCGCTCATGCCGCCGCGCAAGAAGATCGGCCGGCCGAGGACGACGGACCTGCGCCATGTCATGGATGCGGTCATGTACATGGCCTCGACGGGCTGCCAGTGGGCGATGTTGCCGAACGACTTCCCTCCGCCTTCCACGGTCCAGCGCTATTTCTACGACTGGCGCTCCAACGGCCTGCTGGAGAGCATCAACCATCACCTGGTCATGGCGGCCCGGGAGCTGGAAGGACGCGAGGCCGGCCCGAGCGCCGGGGTGATCGACAGCCAGAGCGTGAAAACCACGGAAAGCGGTGGTGTTCGGGGCTATGACGCGGGCAAGAAGATCAAGGGCCGCAAGCGTCACATCGTCACCGATACACTCGGCCTGCTGGTCGGCCTGATCGTGCACGCAGCCGATATCCAGGACCGCGACGGCGCGCCCGAGGTCCTCAAATCGATCCGTCATCGCTTCCCCCGGCTGCGTCACCTCTTCGCCGACGCCGCCTACGCGGGACCGAAACTCGAGGGCGCCCTTGAGGACATCGGCCGCTGGAAGCTCGAGATCATCAAGCGCTCAGACACCGCCCAGGGCTTCGAGCTCCTGCCCAGACGATGGGTCGTCGAGAGGACCTTCGCCTGGCTCAACCGATGCCGTCGACTGGCCAAGGATTGGGAGAAATCAATCGCCTCCGCACAGGCATGGATTCTTGTCGCCAACATCCGACTCCTCACAAGGCGGCTCGCAAGGTACTGTTATCAAACATAGAGTTTCGAGTCGGACTCTCAATGCCGAGCTGCGGAAAGGCGACGATTTGGAAGGTTATCTGGTCGGCGAATTGCTCGCGGATCGTGAGCAACGCTTCAACCCGCTTGAGGCCAAGTTCCGGCGTCACGTCGGCATGGCTGCGGATATGCAGTGAGCCCATCGCAATTGCCTGGCGCACCACGGCGGCGGCTTGAGGTTCGGGTGCCAGATCCGTGGCGCCAAAGTATTGCCGCTCGAAGGCAATCCGGTCGGTCAGGAGCGGTCCGGCCTGATGGCCGTGCCACGGCAACCCCCACAAGGTTTTGTCGAAATGGACATGCGTCTCGACCAACGCCGGGATCAGCAGATCGTTGTTGCCCTCGACGACCGTGGTGTCGGCTGACGTGGGCGACAGTCCGTTAGCAATCTCAGCGATGGTTGCGTCGACGATACGCAGGTCGGTCGAGTCGGAGCCACCCAGACGGGCGCTCCTGATCAGCATTTCTTTCGCCATTTCTGCGCTCACTCCATGAATTTTTTTCTCGGGGCAGGTCAGGTTTGGTGTGGGTTCGCTTTGGCAGATCATAGTTCCAAGCCGGCTTGGGTTACATCACCGCAACGCTAACAAGAGAGCCGCGGCCAGGCTTGGAGATGCTTGATCGGATGAGGTTCGTCGACTGACCTCGACACGGTCCCATTGGCGTTGCTACGCTCGTGACCGCGGCTTTCGCCAAGAACAATAATCAGAGCAACAATCCGTCACTTGAATCATCGTTGGGAGGAAGTTCGATGAGGATAATTCACGCATTAATAGGTTTGTTTATCGCCTTCTCGGTTGGCAGCGCGTCAGCCCAAGAGGTCACCATGCGCGCGGTGGCTCCGATTCCCAAGAACCACCCGGTTCTGGCTCAATCGGTCGCCTGGGTAAACGATATCAACGCCGAGATGAAGGGTAAGTTCCAGATCAACTACGTCGGTGGTCCGGAGGTCATTCCGCGTAATCAGCTCGCCGAGTCGGTTCGAACTGGCGTGATCGGCGTCGCGGTCATTTTCGCAGCCGACTACAAGGATCGGCTGCCCTCGGCGCCGGCGTACACATTGTCACGCCTGTCACCATCCGAGGAACGCACCAGCGGCTTCTACGACTACATGGTCGAGGCGCACAAGAAAATTGGCGTCCGCTATCTCGGCCGGCTGCAAATGGGTCCGTTCTACGTATGGCTGACGAAGGACGCAAAATCTGTCGCCGCACTCAAGGGTCGCAAGATGCGCTCGGCACCGCTTTATGAAGGTTTCATGCGTAAGTTCGGCATGATCCCGGTAACGATGAACTCACCCGAAGTTTTTACGGCATTGCAGGGCGGCGTGGTTGAAGGACTCGCATGGTCCGGCATCACCGGCGTGCGTTCTCAAGGATGGACCAAGCATGTGAAATACGCGATCGATATGCCGTTCTTCGCAGCCAGCAACACCGTTGCGATCATGAATCTGGATAAGTGGAACGGATTGCCGGCGGCAACCCGGAAACAGATCGAAGAGATAACGGCCGCACGCGAGCCGAAAATGGTCGATCACTTCATGGGGTTGGTTCGCAAAGACAAACAAGCAACCATCGCCGACGATGGTGTGAACTGGATCAAGTTCTCCGCTGCAGACAACAAAATGTATCTCGACACGATCTACGGCGTGGAGTGGGACGCGCTTGCCAAAAAGCTTCCGGCGGCGGACGTCGCCAAGCTAAAGAAGATAAGCGGAAACTAAGAAGCGTATTCGATTTCGGGAGACGTGGCGCAATCGCGCGCACGCCTCCCGATACCGTGCCTGCTGAACGCGGTTGACCCTCTAGGAGTGTGACGTGGAACGGGCAGATCGCTGGCTGCGCAATCTTGAGAACGCGTTTCTGTGGCTGGCGGTCGCGGTGCTCGTCGTTATTGCGCTGCAGGTGTGCCTCGAGGTCGTCCTGCGTTATTTCTTTTCCGCGCCGCTATTAGGAATGATCCAATTCTCCGAGATTGGACTTCTGTATATCGCGTTCCTCGGGGCTGGGTGGAACCTGCGGCGCGACGGCCACGTCCGCATCGAGGTGGTCTACCAACTCATGACCCAGCAGTGGCGACACTACGCCGATATCCTAGGGGCGTTGCTGGGGTTCATTATCTCTGGTGTGCTGCTTGTTTTTAGCACCGGGGTTACCTGGTCATATTACGAACGCGGCCTGTACCAGCCCCTCGCGCTCGAGATTCCCTACTGGATGATCCTGATCGTTATTCCGCTCGGTGCGCTGCCGTTGGCACTGCGCTCGCTGTTCCAATTCATTCACTATCTCCGCGGCGGACGCCGCGAGCTTCAACAACCGTGATCCGGGCTTGAGATCGTCATGGAATGGACCGAACTACTCTTGGTCGGCTTCGGCATTTTGCTGGTGTGTTTCGCCGTCGGCATGCCGGTGGTGTTCGCATTCACGATCATCAACATCATCGGTGCCTATGTTTTTTGGAACGGCGATGCGGGATTGAATCTTCTGGTCCTATCGGTGATGGAGTCGGTGACGCATTTCGGTCTCATGCCGTTGCCGCTCTTCATCATGATGGGCGAAATCTTGTTTCGATCGGGCATGGCTTCGAAGCTCATGGATGTTCTCGATGCCTGGATCGGCCGCATACCCGGGCGCCTCTCGCTGATGGCGGTCGGCGGCGGGACGCTGTTTGCGACACTGACGGGTTCGGGCGTGGCCGGCACCGCGATGCTCGGCAAGATCCTGGTGCCCGAAATGGAGCGCCGCGGCTATCAAAAGCCGATGTCAATCGGTCCGATATTAGGCTCGGGCGGTCTCGCTATCATGATCCCGCCGACCGCGCTCGGCGTACTGCTGGCCGCGTTGGCCAATTTTTCGATCGGCGATTTCCTGGTGGCAATCGTGGTTCCCGGCCTGATGCTTGCCAGCGTCATCGCCATCTATGTGGTCGGTCGTTGCTATCTGCAGCCACACCTCGCGCCGCCCTATGAGGTTGATCCGCAACCCCTGCGCGACCAGATCATGAACACGGTGATCTACGTATTCCCGATCGTGATCATCGTGTTCCTGGTGATCGGTCTCGTGTTTTTGGGCATCGCGACGGCGACCGAATCGGCCGCGATGGGCACGCTGGGCGCTTTTGTGCTCGCCTTCCTCTATCGCGGACTCAACTGGTCCGTCATCAAGGAGACGTTGACGTCGACGCTCGGCACCTCGTGCATGATGTTGATGATTCTCACCGGATCGACCGCGTTTTCGCAACTCATGGCGTTCACCGGCGCAACCAGCGGGCTTGCAAACCTCGCAACCTCCCAGGATTTCGCCCCGATCTACATCATTCTGGCGATGCAGCTAATTCTCCTGGTGCTGGGCTCGGTCATGGAGCCGCTCTCGATCATGATGTTGACCGTGCCGATATATTTTCCGGTGATCGAAACGCTTGGTTACAGCCCGCTGTGGTTCGGCGCCATCATGCTGCTCAATATGGAGATGGCGACCATCTCGCCGCCGTTCGGCTTATCGCTTTTTGTCATGAAAGGGGTTGCGCCACCCGGCACATCGATGGGTGATATCTACAAAGCCGCAATTCCGTTCTTTTGCTGCCATCTGACCGCGCTGGTGCTGATGGTGGCGTTTCCACAGATCGTGCTTTGGTTGCCCGGTCTAATGGGATAAGCCGGGTCAAGCGGCCATATAGTCGCGCCACGCTTTCCACATATTGCGAAACACCATTTCGCTGGTTGAGCCGGCCACGGCGACCGCGTCGTTACGCCGGTCTTCGCTCTCACGGCCGCGCGAAAAATCGACCCAGACAGCGGCGTCCTCATCATCGGAGTCGTGCTGCGTCATGACGCGATGCATGCGGGTGAACATTTCGAGATCGTCCTGCGAGATCATTGAGGACGGTGAGTTGAGCGAGGTCAGGAATCTAACCGCGCTATGGAACGTTTGTTCCGGTGCGCCCTCGAGACGGAAGCAAAACGCTTCGAGGATGGTTTGATCGGCGGCGATCGGATGAAACCGGCGCACTTCCTGGAAGCGGATGTTGAGCGAGAAGTTTGGGTAGATCAGGGTGTTGAATCGATCCATGGAAAGGATTTCGTGGGCTGACTCGTCGCCGTGCTTAGCGGCCAGCGCCCGCCGGTAGTCCTCGAACCACGGATCTTGGCGTTCGACGGCGATCTTGCTGTCGCGGTAGAAGCCGCCCGACGTCGCGTGTCCAAAACGAAGGGCACGGTGGGGAATCTGGTCCCAATCGGTTAGCGGCAGTGCGTTGGCCTGTATCATCTGCAGCATTTGGTCGGCGTTCGAGCCTTCCCGCTCGCCGCCTTGCCGCTCTGGTTCGCTGACCGACGCCCATGACGAGCGGTGCAGAAAGGTAGGGTGGATCGCATCGAAGGTGTTTTCGACGTGGATCTTCCAGTTGCCGTGAAAGAGCTGCTGGAAGTGGCCGCCGGTGCGAACCAACTTACCCGCGGGCGAACGGTCGACGACGTTATCGAGCGAATCTCGAACCGGTTCGAGAAACTCAGAGAGATCAGGCCCGCTGTTGCACAGGCTTGCGAAGATGAAGCCGCGATAGTCCTCGACGCGGGGAATCGATTGCAGGCTCCATCTCGGGTCGTCGGCGTTGAAGTCGCGCGCGTACCCCTGCGGCAACGGAACCCCGAGCAACCTGCCGCTGCGGGTATACGACCAGCCGTGATAGGGACATTCGAAGGACCGGGCGTTACCGCGCATCGGACCGACCACCATCGAGCCGCGATGGGCGCAGCGGTTAATGAGCCCGAGGATTTCGCCCTCGTCAGCGCGAACGATCACGACATCTTTGAGGCCGATCTTGGTACGTATGTAGTCGCCAGGATTTGGGATTTCGCTTTCGTGGCCGGCGTAAATCCAAGTTGTCTCGAACACCCGCTCCATCTCGAGTGCGAAGATATCCGGGTCGGTGTAGACGCGCTGATTGACCCGGCCCGGCTGAACCAGCGAGGCGATACCAGCAGATGCGGGACGTGGCATGCGGTCCTCCCGATGTGAGCGCGTCAAGACTCTCCGGCGATCATCGCGGCGCGACCGAAGTGTCGACGCACCGGCCGGTCAATCGCCAAAACCAAGCACCAAGCACTACAATTCATCGGCCTATGACGACCTATCACACCGTATTAGACAGGAGAAACCGATGGCAGCGCCAAATATTCTCGAGGTCAAAGCAAAACAACCCTCCACAGCGAAGCGGACCGGCAAGGGTCAAACTGGGCGCCGAGTGGTCAGCCCAAGGGTCGCCGAGCCGCCGCCCGGCCGTTATTCCCACTGCAAACGGGTGGGCAATCATGTTTACATTTCGGGACAGATATCGGTCGACAAGAAGGGAAACCTGGTCGGCGGTAGCAACGCCTACAAGCAGGCAAAAACGTGTTTCAACGCTATCAAAGCGTTAATGGAGGCGGCCGGCGGTACGGTCAACGATGTCGTCAAGATCAACATGTACACCACTGATATGCGTTACCAGCCGGATATCTGGAAAGCCCGCAGCGAAACTTTCAGCGGTGATTTTCCGACCTCGACATTGCTGGCAATCGCCCAGCTCTTCTCACCGGACCTTTTGGTTGAGATCGAAGCTATCGGCTACATCGATGATTAGCGGCGATCCTCGGGCGGGTCGGCTTTGCCACATCGAGGCTGGCCCGATAGGCTGATCTTGGTCAATTTTTAGCACGCAACTACCAACCTGGGGAGGAAGCTTATGGCTATCCCATATCGTCGTGTTGTTGTTGCAGTATGTGTAGCGTTGTTGGCGACGCTTGGTTCGGCACACGCCGCCGATCCCATAAAAATCGGATATTCGATTTCCAAGACCGGCTTCTTGGCCGTCGCGACCTCGGTCCAGGATCAGGCCTACAATCTTTGGCGCGAGCAAGTTAACGCTCGCGGCGGCCTGGATATCGGCGGCAAGGAGAAGCGCAAGATCGAGTTTGTCGTCTATGACGACCAATCTGACGCCGGCAAAATCCCGCAGGTCTACGACAAGCTTCTCTACGACGACAATGTCGAATTGATCATGACGCCTTATGCGACGCCGTTGCATGTCGCGATGGTCGGTGTCGTCGAGAAACGCGGCATCCCGGTTATCGGCAATACGGCGTCATCGACGCTGATCCGTGACATGGGCACCAAGTATATGTTCTGGACCTGGCCGCACCCGGATCTGTTCGTGCCGGTGGTGGTTGATTTCCTCAAGAGCGTCGGCGTCAAGAGTGCGGCGATGCTGACACTGCAATTGCCGGTGAACTTGGAATACAAAAAGTTCACGTTGCCGCTGCTCAAGGAAAAGGGCATCGAGCTCTTGGTCAACCAGGAATACCCGCCGGACATCAAAGACATGACGACGATGGTCAGCGTCGTTAAGAACCGCAACGTCGATGCGATGATCGGCTACGCCTATCCGTCCGACAGCATCCTGTACCTCAACAAGGCGCGCGAAATGAACGTGACCGCTCCGGTGCAGTTCCTGCTGATCGGGCCGCACGTGCCGGTGTTTTTCGACATGTTCGGATCGAAACTCAATGGCGTTTCGACAATTGGCTTTTGGAGCCCGAAGCGAACCGAGTGGAAGAAGGCGATGCCGTTCTATGAGGCCTACAAAAAGCGCTGGGGGGTGATACCGGACTATGGCGACACGGTTATTTCGTTCGCCAGCGCGGAAATCCTCGAGGCTGCGGTTAACCATGGCGGGCTCGACTACGAGAAAATGCGCCAGCATCTGGTGAGCACCACCTACGACACCATCATCGGACCGGTTCGGTTCGAAAAGCAATCGAACGTGTCGACTCAACCGGGGATTTCGCAGATCCAAAACGGCACGCCGGAGCTGGTCTATCCGCCATCAATTGCGACCTCCAAATTCCAGCCCAAAACCAACTGGAACTAGGAGACAAGTTGGACGTAGATCGATCTAGAAACGTGAAACTCTGGAGCCCCTCGCCTGCCGAGGGGCTTTTCTTTTTTTGGCGCGGTCACCTGAGCGCTTGTGGTTAAGTCGCGACTACCCGCGTATCGGCCACGCGCCAGTGAACTGTCACCGCCGCGCCCGCGTCGAGGCCGGTGGGTAGGTCGTGCGATGGCAGCTCGACCTCGAGAGTGTCGGTTTCAGTGACCTCGACGACGTAGCGGATCGCGGTGCCGCCATAAATGGCCTCGCGAACGCGACCGTCTAACTGGTTGTTGTCCGCGTTCGATTCAAACGCGCCGGCGGTTAACTGCAAACGTTCGGGCCGGATCATGACCCAGACTTCGTCGCTCGTGGCGACGTTGGATGAGTCGCCAAGGTCAGCGACGAGATCCAATCCGCTTGTTGCTTGCAGTCGGCACCGGCCTCCCTTGATGGTCGTGATCGTGGCGCGAAACAAATTGGCGTTGCCAAGAAAACCGGCAACGAACACGTTGGCCGGTGTTTCGAACAATTCATGCGGGGTCCCCACTTGCTGCAGGCGGCCCTCGTTCATCACCGCAATCCGATCCGACATGCTGATGGCTTCGCCCTGATCGTGGGTGACGTACAGGGTCGTGAACGAGAGCCGCCGTTGCAGAGCGCGCAATTCGATCTGCATCTCCTCACGGAGCTTGCGATCCAGAGCGCCGAGCGGTTCATCCATCAACACCAGGGGTGGACTCGCAACCAGCGCGCGCGCGGTGGCAACACGTTGCTGCTGACCACCGCTTAGCTGGCGCGCATAGCGTTCACCAAGACCGCCGAGCCGAACCAGCTCCAGCATGTCGGTGACACGCCGCTCGATTTCCGATCCCGAGATGCGGCGCATCCGCAGGGGAAACGCGATGTTGTCGTGTACCGTCATGTGCGGGAACAGCGCGTAGTTTTGAAACACCATGCCGATATTTCGTTTGTTGATCGGCACCGGTGTAATGGGCTCGTCGTCGACGTAAATCTCGCCGCTATCGGGTTCGATAACGCCGAGCACCATATTGAGCAGCGTGGTCTTACCCGACCCACTCGGCCCGAGCAGCGTCAGGAACTCGCCGCCGGCCACATCGAGGGAGATTCGATCGGCGGCGATCACGGCGCCGAACCGCTTGCTGACGTCGTGGACGCGAATATCTCCTGAGATTGGCATCCGGATGCGCTCTATTGCGCGTCGTTCTCGATCGCGATCGCGCCGGTCGGGCAAAGCGTTTCGGCCTCGCGTGCGCGGGGTTTTTGTGCGGCGGCCGGCGCATCAACCAATACGTGGGTGGCTTGATCGGGCTCGGACCGAGCGAACAAATCGGGTGCGAGCTGAACGCAGTATTCCGTCTTCTGGCACCGGGCCGGGTCGATCCGAATCCGCATATCCGCTGCACTCGTCGTTTTGCGCCGCGGTTAGGTCAATGCTGCGGCGTCGGTGTATCGGGCGTCTCGTTGGCGTCAATCGCTGCCTCACGATATACTTTTAACAATACAAATTGGACCGGAAAATTACGGTCGCAGCAGGGATCGTGATTCGCTACGCGGTTCGCCATTGGGTGGGAATAGCAATTGGTGGCGCAGAACACGCCCGACACCGGGCACCTCAAAAGGCACGCCCCGAGCACGACACACACGCCGACTTTGGATGAGTGGATTATCAGTACGGAAGCTGCCCGCGAGTTGCGTGGCAAGGGCGGCCCGCCTCTGGTCAACATTCCCCGCCTCACCGCCTACCACGACGTCGATCACGTGCTGCGATCAAAGGATTTCGTCCAAGCCGGCGGCGGCCATCGCGAAAACGCACCCATGACGCTCCATACCGTGGTTTCGCTGTCTGATCAGGATCACTTCGAGCGCCGCCGCCTCGAGGCACCCGTGTTTAGTCGTCAGTCACTCAGCGATTGCGAGCAGGAAGTGCTCGGACCCACCATCGCGACCGTGTTGGCCAACTACCGAGTGCCGGCAACTGGTGCAGCCGAGGTCCGAACCGATCTGCTGCTATTGGCCCGGGATATCCTGACCCGCGTCTCGGCGCGAATCGTTGGTATCGACGTCGGCGACGATCCCGACGACGTGATGCGGCTGGCCACCTACGCGGATCGCCTCTCGGATGGTCACAATGTCGATTGGTCGTCGCGCGACCACGCCGAGGTGATGCGGGTCGCGCTCGATGCCAAACAACGCTTCGTCGCGGAGTATTTCGTACCCTCCTGGGAACGCCGCCGCACTGCCCTCGCCGCGGCCACCACCGTGCCGGTGGATTTGCTGGTATCGATGATTGGCGGAACCGATCACTTCCAGAAATGGGATCTGGATGCCGTTGTTCGCGAAACCATCTTGTTTCTGACTGCCGCGATCGGCTCACCCGCGCGCGCCCTGCCCTATGTCGTGTCGGAGCTTGAGAATTGGCTGGCCGACCACGCGGAGGATCGCGCGAAGCTGGCTGATGCAGATTTCATTCGCAACGCGATCAACGAAACTCTCCGACTCCATACCCCCGGGTCACCCAAGCTGCGTCGCGCTTCCTGCGACGTAACGCTGCCGAGCGGCCGCCACGTGCGTGAGGGCGAAGACGTTGCGGCTGATATCGCAGCCGCCAATCACGATGCACAGGTGTTTGGCGCCGACGCGACCGCCTTCAATCCGCGGCGTGCGGTGAGCGGCGTGCAGCCTTTTGGGGTTGCCTTTGGTGCTGGGCCGCATACCTGCATCGGGTTGTTCATGACGATCGGCAAGGCGGCGGCCGACGGCGCCGAGCCGACCGGCGTACTCGTACGTTTGTTGCTCGAGCTCTACCGGGTGGGCATGCACCTGGACCCGGATCGCCCGCCAACCCGACAACCCGACAACCCGAAGCGGTTTGCGACGCTGCCAATATTGATGCCAGCGATCGAACCGGCATGAGTGACACGACCATTAATGGACCTGAGTTCGATGCCGGACTTGCCGTAACTCCGCGCCGCAAGACGCGCGATCGTTATGCGCTGCTCATGGGTATCACTAGCATCTGGCTATTGATTTGGTTCGTCTTACCGATCGTTCTGATGGCGCTGCGATTCGTTGGCGACGCAGATTTCTGGAGCGCCGATCCAGTTGCCAGCCTGCTGAGTCCGCTCTACCTCCGGGTTTTCATCAACACGCTTGAGGTTGCCTTCTTTGTCACCGTCGGCTGTCTGCTGTTGGGTTACCCGGTGGCGTACTACCTGACCACGGTTACCCCGAGAACTTTCAATTTTCTAATCCTGCTGGTTTTGTTTCCAATGTGGGTGAACATCGTCGTTCGTACCTACGCCCTGCTGGTCGTGCTCGGACGCAACGGCATCCTTAACGACGCACTGATCGGGATCGGCATCATCGACGATCCCCTGCGCATGATGTACACCCGCGGCGCGGTGTATCTGGGAATGATCCAGGTGCTGTTGCCGTATATGATTTTGACTATCTTCAGCGCCATCAAGGGCATCGATCGCTCGCTGCTGGTTGCCGCGCGCAGCCTTGGCGCGCCCCAACACCAGGTTTTTCTTCGTGTTCTGCTGCCGCTCAGTATGCCCGGCGTCTGGGGAGGAGCGCTGCTGGTGTTCGTGATCGCGCTCGGGTTCTACGTGACGCCAGCGATCCTCGGTGGTCCGACCGATGTGATGATCGCGCAACTCATTGACGAGCAGGCCAACGGGTTCGGTAATTTTGCCGAAGCAACAATGCTGGGCCTGTTGTTGCTGCTTCTTACGGTAGTGATTCTCACTGTTTACGACCGCCTGTTCGGCCTTGATCGCCTGTGGGGACGGCTATGACGCTCGAGATACACACAGTTCGCCGCGTCCGTGTTGCCCCAGGCCGGATGGTTTTGATCGTCGTCTCCGGGCTGGTGTTTGCGTTTTTGGTGTTCCCGATCGCGATCGTTTTTCCGATATCGCTAACCCCGACCGGCATTGAGTTTCCACCGAGTTCGGTGAGTTTGGATGGCTATGTCACGTTTTTTTCCTCCTCGGATTGGCTCGACGCCGTGTTCTTGAGCGCCCGGGTCGCGTTCTTCTCGACATTGCTGGCATTGCCGCTCGGGATCGCGGCGGCGTTCGGCCTGGTGCGATCGCGCGCGCGTCTAAAGCGCTATATGAACACATTGATTCTGACGCCGCTGATGGTGCCCCATATCATCATCGCGTTGGCGCTGTTCTTTTTCTACAAGGACTGGGGGCTGTTCGATAGCGAGATCGGGATCATTACCGCCCATTCGGTGCTCATCGTTCCGTTTATCGTCATCGGCGTTTCGGCGAGCCTGAAAGGCTTCGACCAGGTTCTTGAAACCGCCGCCATGACCATGGGCGCGAGTTGGTGGCAGGCGCTGCGCTATGTGACATTGCCCATCATATGGCCCGGGATTCTAGCCGGTAGTTTGTTGGCTTTCATAACCTCGTTCGACGAAGTCGTGGTGGCGTTGTTCGTTACCGGGCGTGTCAACGAGACATTACCGGTTAAGATGTTCGCAACGGCACAGCAGGAGATCGACCCGATGTTGTCGGTCGTATCCACCCTGCTTATCGTTTTTTCCGTGGTGGTCGGCTTTGGCATCACCGCGGCGACCGCGCGGAGAAACGCGGCAACGGCGTAGCAATGAACGCATAACAGAGGATTAGAGGGAGCAATCAATCATGACTGTGCGATTTTTAGATTTATCAATCGGTGTGCTGTGCCGATCGACAGCGTTAGCCGCTGTCGCGAGCCTGGCCATAGGGTCGTTGGGGCAAGCCGCCGACCTGCCAAAAACCGGTGAGGAACCGGTCGTGGTGTTCGGGGGTTGGGGTGGCTCGGTGCAGAAACAGATGTACGAGTTCTGCTTCGACGATTTCACCGCGGCGACCGGGATAAAAGTGGAGTATTTCAATACGGCGCGGCTCGGCAAACTGAAGGCCCAGGTTGAGTCGGGACAGCCTGAGATGGATACGACCTGGCTCAACGGCATCGAGATGCCCGCGGCCACCAGCGGCAATTACGTCCAGAAGCTGCATTACGACGTCATCGACAAAGGCGAACTAAGCCCCAATCAATACGGCCACGCATTCGGCGACTATGGCATCACCTTCGATATCTTTACCGAAGCGATGGCTTACAACACCAAGAAGTGGCCGGGCGACGATCATCCCAAGAGCTGGGCCGATTTTTGGGATGTCAAGAAGTTCCCGGGACCCCGGGCCATGGACGGCCGTCCGCCTTTGAACGGCGCCTTTGAAGCGGCATCGCGGGCCATGGGAATACCGGCCAAGGACGTCTACCCGGTCGACCTCGACAAGGTTTATGCGAAGCTCGACGAGATCAAACCGCACGTCGCGATCTGGCTCAAGCGCGGTTCCGAGCACGTCAAAGCGATGATCAGCGAGGAAGTCGATATGATCCTCGCATTCAGCGGCCGGATCGCCGAGGCCGGACGCAAAGGAGCGCCGTTTAAGGTGGTCCCCCAGACCTACATCCGTACGTCGGGATCGCTGTTCGTCGTACCCGCGAAAGCCAAGCATCCGCGCAATGCGTCGTTGTTGATTGGCTACTGCGCCCGTAAAGGTCCGATGGCCAAGTTTGCTGGCGCGCGGGCCGGTGCCCCGTCCAACATGATGGCGATCGACCTGATGGATAAGGCGATGGCGCCATCGAACCATCCCAGCCTGGCGAGCACGACCGTTGTGGTCAGCGACGAGTGGTACGCACCGCGACTGCCCGATCTCAACAAGCAGTGGACGGAGTGGGTCACCCGCTAACCTGACCTGACAGAGGAGGAGCGGTTATGGCCCGGTACTACCGGATTATTTCGGCGGATTCTCACCTCGAGATATCACCGGAAATGTGGACCGACCGTCTGCCTAAAAAGTATCGCGATCGGGCACCGCGCCGGGTCACGCTTCCGGACGGGTCAGACGGGTGCCTGGTCGAAAATCAGCCGCTTCTCCTCAACGGTCTCAATTTGGCGGGGAAACCGTACGAAGAACTCAGTCCGCTCGGCGTTAGCTGGGACGGTGCAGCCGGTGCCGGTGAGCCGGCTCAGCGTATTGCCGAACAGGACCGCGACGGGATCGACGCCGAAGTTTTGTTCACCGGTGTCGGTGGGCCCAATTTGTGGCGTGGCATCGGCAGCAACGAGGCCTATGGCGCGGTGCTGCGGGCGTATAACGACTTTCTTGCTGAGGACTATTGCTCGGTCGATCCGGATCGTCTGATTGGCCTAGGCGTGGTGCCCGAAACGTCGGTCGACGATGCCATCGCTGAGATGGAGCACTGCGCCAAGCTCGGCCTCAAGGGCATTACGCTCAATGCGTTTCCGAGCGGCAAGGGATTGGTGACACCGCAAGACGATTCATTCTGGGCCGCTGCAATCGATCTCGATATTGCGTTAACCGTTCACGTGGTCTTTGGCTTTCCCGTCAACTATGCCGGCCCGGCCGCGACCTATCCGCAGCAGCCGGACGAAATCGGCCAGGCCGGCAACGATGTCTTGCGGCGCTATGGCAATTATGCGATACGCGGCGGACGCAACGCCATGCAATTGGTGTTCGGCGGCGTGTTCGACCGTTTTCCCCAGCTCAAAATCTATTTCGCCGAAACCCAGATCGGCTGGATCCCGAATTGGCTCGAACAGATGGACTACACCTACGATCGCAACCGCCACTGGTCGGAGCGCTTGCTCGGCATGAAACCGCTCAAGCGGCAGCCTAGCGAATACATTCGCGAGCACACCTGGTGGGGGGTCCTTCTCAATCCGATCGGCGTGCGTATGCGCCACGAGATTGGCGTCGATCGCATTATGTGGGCCACCGACTTTCCGCATTCGGAAACCGATTGGCCGAACTCCCACGAGGTGTCCATCAAGGCCAATTTTGACGGCGTACCCGACGATGAGGTTCAGCGCATGGTGGCCGGCAACGCGATCGACTTCTTCAAGCTCGATGCGGTTGCCCAGTCATCCAACGAATCAGTCGCCGCCGCGTAAACCAGGAGTGGAGGCAATGACCGAGCGCGTTTGGGAACAATTCCTTACCGAGCAGGACAAAGCGGTATTCGCCCAAAGCGGTATGGGCCAACGCAGCGGGCTCGGCCAACGGCCGGCGCTTCTCGTGATTGACGTCAACTACAATTTTACCGGCGACAAGCCCGAGCCGATTCTCGAGAGCATCAAGCGTTGGCCGCTCTCCTGCGGCGAGGTGAGTTGGCCGGGTATTGCGGCGATCGGCCAGCTTCTCGAAGCGGCGCGATACAAACGAATTCCGGTGTTCTACACCACCGGCGAATTGCGCGAAGATGCGGCTGACTATGGGGCTTGGGCAGGCAAGAATGCCCGCATGGGCGAGGATCGTGAGAGCTTTGTGAAAGGTAACGATATCGTTGCGGACCTCGAACCACACGCTTCCGATTTCATCATCAAGAAGCAAAAGGCGAGCGCCTTTCACGGCACACCTTTGGTTCATCAATTGGTCGACCTCCAGATCGATACGTTGCTCGTCACCGGCACGACGACGAGCGGATGCGTTCGTGCCTCGGTGGTCGACGCCGCGAGTTACAACTACCGGTGCGCGGTGGTTGAGGAGGGTTGTTTCGACCGCTCGCAATCGTCGCATGCACTCAGCCTGTGTGACATGCATATGAAATATGCCGACGTCGTCGGTCTCGACGAAACGCTCGCCTATCTCGAACAGCTGCCCGAAAACTTATTCCAGTCCAACACCGTCAACTCTTTGCAAGCATGACGCGGTTCGCTAGAGCCCGGCGAACATTGATGGTGAGGGCCAACGAATGGTCCCGTTCCTTGACGCACAACCCAGCAGGTGGAGGCGACCCTCATGAACTATGAATTTATCCTGTTCGACATTGCCGATGGTGTCGGGACGATAACGTTGAACCGTCCCAAAATACTCAACGCGATGAATACCCAGCTCCGCGAAGAGCTGTGCGCGGCGCTCGACCTTTGTGAAGCGGACAACGACGTCGGCGTTGTGGTGATCAAGGGCGCGGGCCGCGCCTTCTCGTCCGGTGCCGACCTCGCTGGCGGCGAAAAAGAGAGCGGGTGGATCACCACCGAAGACGGCATGGCGATGAATCGGCGCTACCGCCGCGAGTTCACGTCGATGTGGATGGACCACATCTGGGACAATGCCAAGCCGATCGTGGCGCAGGTTCAAGGCTATTGCCTTGGCATGGGGGCCGACCTCGCCAACACCTGTGATTTTATCATCGCCGCCGACGACGCCGAGTTTGGATTTCCTGAGGGCCGTTTCGGCGGCGTGCTGATGGCGTCGCTGCCGTGGACGGTGGGCATGCGTAAGGCCAAGGAACTGCTGATTACCGCAGAAAACATGAGCGCCGAGGATGCTTGGCGGCTCGGCATGGTCAACAAGGTCGTCCCGGCTGCCGAGTTGGACGATGCGGTTCGCAAGTTTGCCGGCACGATCGTCAAAATGCCGCGCGAAACCGCCTACTTCGGCAAGCTTGAGGTCAACCGCGTATACGAAATCGCCGGTCTGCGCAGCGGTATGGCGCAATCCTACGATCTCAATGTTCTTTCCAAACTCACCCAGGGTGCGACTCAAGAGTGGGGCCGGATGCGCAAGGAAAAAGGTATGAAGGCGGCGCTGGAATGGCGCGACAAACCTTTCCAAGAATGAGATTGAGACTGAGACTGAGGCCCTCGCGTGCCGGCCCGCAACCTCGACCCGCTCTTCAAGCCTAAGTCGATCGCCGTCGTCGGTGCCTCACCGACCTCGACAGGCGGCCGCGTGCTCGAGAATATAGAGCGCATCGGTTACGCCGGCCGCGTCTACCCCGTCCATCCCAGACATCAGGAGGTCCGCGGCCTCGCCTGCTATCCCAACCTGGCAGCGATTCCCGAGACTGTGGATGCCGCCGTTATTGCCTTGCCGACCGAAGCGGTATTGCCGGTGTTGACCGAAGCGGGCGCAGCCGGTGTGCGCGCGGCCGTGATACCCGCGACAGGATTTGCCGAAGCCGGCGCGGCCGGGCTGCAACGGCAGCAAGACCTGCAAGAGATTGCAGCGCGCCGCGACATGCTGGTGTGCGGACCCAATTGCGTTGGTGTGTTCAGTTTTGCCAATACCCAGGCGATGTATGTCGACGTGTTACCCGAGACCGTGTTGCCCGGTCCGGTGGCTGCGGTCTGCCAGAGCGGCACGGCGGCAATAACGGCGGTAACCAGTGGACGACTGGGGTTGAGCCACCTCGTCTCGATCGGCAATGAAGCGGTGATCGATGCGGCAGAATATCTCTCCTATTTCGTCGAGGACGAGCAAACCCGTGTCATCGTCGCCTTCCTCGAGGGGATCAGATCGCCGCGCTTGTTCCTCGATGTTGCCAAGCGCGCCCGCGCATTGGGCAAGCCGCTGGTGGTGTTCAAGGTCGGCGCGTCGGAGCGCGCCCAGACCTCTGCCCTCGCCCATACCGCGTCGCTGGCCGGCTCTGATGCCGTGTTTAACGCCGTGTGCGAACAATACGGGATTTTGCGGGTTCGCGATTTCGACGAAATGCTCGATACCGCCAGCGTCCTGAGCCTGCTCGAGGGTCGGTTGCCCAAGGGCAATCGGTTGGGCTCGATTACCATGTCGGGCGGGCAGGTCGGGATGCTGTTCGATCTGGCGGCCGAGCACGGACTCGCTTTTGACGAATTGCAGGCGCCAACGCGGGCCAAGCTCGGCCAATTGCTGGGCCGTGAGCTGGCCATTAGCAATCCCCTCGATGCCGGCGGTACAGCCGGCGACAATCCGTTATTCGCGAGCGCGATTGAGTTGATCACTCGCGATAGCGCGGTCGATATGATGGCGGTGACGTCGCCGGCGTTAATCAACTGGCCGCGCACCGTGCAAACCGCCGAAATGACGGTCGAGCTGGCCGCATCGGTGGAAAAGCCGGTGATCTTCATGACCGCCTATGCCGAAGCGATCGCGCCGGCAATCAGAGCCTCGCTCGACGCTGCCAACGTGCCGATACTGCCGGCGACCCGGCGCGGGTTTGGCACCATCGCCCGTTGCGTGCGCTATGCCACTCATTTGGCTCACCTGTCTGATGGACCTTCTGATGCGGCCTTGAATACGGCTGGGCCCGAAATCGACGGCCGCCCTGAGATCGATGCGTTGCTCTCCCACAGCGGTCGAACCTTAAGCGAGCACGCCAGCCTTCACCTGCTCAAGGCCTACGGCATTCCTGTGGCGCAGCACGCCCTGGTGAATTCGGTGGCGGCGGCGGTGCGGGCCGCGCAGGACATTGGTTATCCCGTCGCGCTCAAGGTGTGCTCGCCGGATCTGCCGCACAAAACAGAGATCGGTGCGGTGCGCCTGGGACTGGCAGATGCGTCAGCGGTTGAGAGCGCGTTTGAAGATGTGCTGCAGCGCGTTCGTATGACGGGGGCTGCGGCAGCCATCGAGGGTGTGTTGGTGGCGGCCATGGCGGTGGGAACCGAAGTCATCATCGGGAGCGCTCGGGACCCCGACTTTGGCCCCACGGTTCTCGTCGGTATCGGTGGGACCTACGCCGAACTGTTGGACGATGTCAGCCTGCGCCTCGCCCCTGTCTCGCACGCCGAAGCGATCGCGATGTTTGGAGAGCTTCGTGGCGGCGCCCTCCTGGATGGGTTTCGCGGTGCGCCCGCGGTCGACAAGGACGCGCTCGCCGACGTTGTGGTTAGGCTGGGGCGGATTGCCGCCGACCATGCCGAGCGGATCGACGAGATCGACGTCAATCCGCTAATGGTGACCGCGGCTGGCGCCGTCGCCGTCGATGCTCTCGTGGTCCTGCGAGGCGACGACGAGGGTTGAGGGGGCATGTAAATGCTCTAGAAGTTGCGATCGCGCCACTCGAATGCGGCTTTGACACCTCGCTCCTTGCGGATCCGGCCCCAGGTCCGCATCGCGCCGTCGGTCAGGTGCGCGAAAATGTTGAGATCATAGGATTGACGAACCGCGCTGAGGATGCCTGAGATTTCGAATGCGCGATTAACGGCGAGCTTGCCGAAATAGAGGGTCTCGGCCGGCATCTTGGCGATGGTTCCGACCAGGTTTTGGGTTTCGGTTGCAAGGTCGGCGCGCGCGACCACGCGATTGACCATGCCGAGGCTGTGCGCCCGCTCGGCGCTGATGTTCTGGGACGTAAAGATCAGCTCTTTGGCTTTGCGCATGCCGAGTGTCCACGGCAGGAACGCCATGAGAATGGCACCGAACCGTGATTCGGGAAGCCCGAACTCGGTGTCATCCGCGGCAATGATGAGATCGCAGGAATCCGCCAGATCGAGGCCACCGGCAATGCAGTAGCCATGGACCGATGCGACAACCGGCTTTTGATTGCGCCAAAGATGCTCCACCCAATGCGCCGAGTAGGTCTCCTGGTAGCGTTTGTGCATTTTGTAGCCATCCTCATCGAGCACCCAACCGGTCTCGGCGGGATCTGGCGAGACGTCGTAGCCCGAGCAGAAGGCCCTGCCCTCACCCCGGATCAGGATAACCGAAACGTTTTCGTCGGCCTCCGCGGCGTCAGCCGCGGCACAAATCTCGTCGCGCATCGGCCGATGCATGGCGTTGAGCTTGTCGGGTCGATTAAGTGTGATCGCCGCGACGCCATCGGCCGCCTCGTATTTGATGAACTCGTAGGTCACGGTCTCTTCCTTCTTGTTGAGCCCCTCTCGTGGATGAAATCCACTAGTTGCCGAGGTCGACAGTTTCTTTGGCTCTCGCACGTAATAGGTTGCGGTCGGTTTTTGGGTCCGGCTCGACGGGAATTTCGAGCAGTCTGTTGCCGCAATTGGTGACGATGCGCTGGCCGCCGAGATCGAGCAACCCGCCCGGGCTGGCGCCGGTCTTCACGGCCTCGATGCCGTTGCGCAGCAATCGTCGAAACATGGATACACCGTCATCGGTATGCGCCAGATTTTGGAACATCCGGTCGGCAATCGCGCCCTGCGAAACGAAGATGTCGTGGTCGCCTGGGACCCGCTGGCGCTCCTCGTAGGCGCGGTCGGCCTCCTGCCCGAATGTCAACACCTGCTGCATGTAGGCGTCCACGTCGACACCTTCTTTGAATAACCAAAGCCGGAAGGTCGTTGTATGGCGGTCGTCCTGCGGCACCACCCAGCGGATTGCGGTTGGCTTATCCCATCCCGGCCACTTACTCGGATCGGGATCGGCGGCACCGAACTGCACCATATTGGGCATGATGTAATCGAGCACGTTGAGCCAAACTTTGGTCGGGTCCTGAAGTCGGCGAATCTCAAACACGTTGAGACCAAGTTGCGTCTCGTGCCAATCCCACTGTGCGGGCAGCGCATACTCCTCGGCGAACTGCGCACCGGCGAGCTTGGTGTGGAGGAAGAAGATGTGCGCGGGGTCGACGCTGTTATCGGACATCTGGACCCAATTGCAGGCGAGGTCGACCTTGAGGCCGACTTCGTAACGAAACCCTGCGAGCGCGAGCGAGTCGAAATCGGGAAATGCCGGCTTGTGGTTGGGCGGTCCGAAATAAGCGAACACGAGGCCGTGCACTTCGTGGGTGGGATAGGCCCCGTGGCAAATGCGCGCCCGCGCCGTGCTCTCGGACGGCTCCGCCGGCGTCTCGAGCAGGCGGCCATCGATGTCGTAGTGCCAGCCGTGGTAGCAGCAGCGAATCCCGCGCGTCTCGATGCGGCCATATTCAAGCGACACGCCACGGTGGCTGCATTGCAGCGCGAGCAGGCCGACCCGGCCTGATTTGTCGCGAAAGACCACCAAGTCTTCGCCGAGAACCCGGATGCGAACCGGCAGATCCTTGAGATCGGTGGCCAGCGCGACCGGGTGCCAGAAACGTCTGAGGTATTCGCCGCCCGCGGTTCCCTTGCCGACCTCGGTCAATTCATCAATCGGCTCGGGATTGGGTGCTTGGTGGTAATAGCCGCCAAACGGCGTCGGACCTCGATCGGTACTCATCGACCACATCTCCCGTCGCGCCCGACATTAAGCCGGATCTCGGGCTGTTAGTGTAGCTGATGGACGGTGTTGGTGGGTCGATGCAGCAGTTGATAGGCGGCGAGCAATCGAGATCCCGAAGGCGGGGATTGAGCCAACGATCCCTATCGCTTACCGGCCGACATAGAATTGTTCGGACCCGATCCGCTGGGATCGGGTGGTTCGGCGCTGCCGCCGAAGTTTTCTACTTCGCGTTGGCGAGTTGGTCGGAGGATGAGCGCGAGACGATTCGACGCAGGCGGTTGATCAGCGATCCGATCCCCTTGCGCCGCGCCACTGAATCGAATTCCGCACGTTTGGTGAGGATCAGGCTGATGCCCTCGACCATCACATCGACGATCGCAGGCGCGCCGCCAACCCGCTCGACCCGGAAGCCGACGTTAAGTGCGGGTCCCCTGGCGGGAACGATGCGCGAGTTGACGAGACTGACGCCCGCTCCGAGCGAGCGTTGATTGACGACCTCGAATCGTTCGCCGGAATAGCCGGTAAAACGACCGGCATAGAGTTCAACGACATAGCGTGGGAACAGATCGAGATAGGCGGCTTGTTGATCGGGTGTCGCGCGTTTCCAATGGCGCCCGAGCACAAAGCGTCCCAATCGTTTGGTGTTGAAGGCGCGCTCGAAAAGGGCGGTCAGACGCCGCTCGCGTTCGACCCGATCGAGATCCTGCTGCAAGATCGTGATGACTTGATTGCCGATCCCGGAAACGAAGGTTGCCGCCTCGCCGGCAGCGTCGCTCCGTGCGCTCGCCGTACCGACGCCCGCGCCGACTAGGAATACAATACCGATTGCCGCGACCAATCCCCGCATCGCTTGTCCTCCGATTTCTTCCCCGTAGGCCCCTTTTTGGACCATTTACAGAATTTCGTCTGTGATTGGGGTCACAGTTTGTTCTCATCGGGGTGAAATCGTGGTTAATCCATGCGAAAATTACAATCTAGGATAGAAAATCAGACGATTCTTTCTTCAATTCGTAAATTATCCGCGCATGATAGTCCATCATGTCGCTTGCACCGCCAGAACTAACCGCGCTCGTGGGACCTTGGAACGGCAATGCAGGGCGGGATATCCGAATGGGCTTAGTGATCGCTTCTCTCACGGCTTAGGGTGAACAAGTCGGCCGCGCTTTCGACCTGATGCCGACAGCATCACGCGCCACAACATTTGAAAGTTGCAGTGTGTGCAGGTCGAGAGTTCGAGCCACCCGCCCTGGGGTAGTTCGTCCCCCTCTTTGGTCCATGTCTGAGGAACGTTCTCGCCACACCGACCACACGCAAAACGCTTCCGCCCATATGCTGGGCTGGCACTGCGAACTACCATTACGCCCCGTCCTATTTTTAACAGGTTAGTCCCGCTGGTGCGGATGGTCTGTTAGGACGGGTCCCCCTCTAGATGCGTAACATGCCTAGTGTTTTTCGACCTGACCGCGCACCCGTTTTGTTAGATCGGAATCGCCACCGTTCCCTCAACAGCGGGAAATCGGCCCAGGCAGCTAAGCAAAGATCTTCCTGTAAAAGAATCGCAATCCGATCAGGCCCATCGCGAGCAAGATTGTGACGTTGTTCAAGGGCGAGAGGATCTCGGCCAGCCACGGGCTATCCAGATTGACCAACGGTTGGGTGAGGCCGTGCGCTAGCAGGAGAACAGCGGCTTGCAGCGGTGCCGCGAGCAACCAGACGATAGCAGCCAAGGCCAGGACCAAACAGATCCAACCGATCATAGTCCGCCGCCTCAGCCTATCGGTTTGCGACATCACCTTTGCGGCAAACGCAGACCCGGGCAGATCTTCGTCGGCTTTGGCAAACAGAGCTTGAAGGGTGGGATCTCGATCCTCGGTCATCGCGCTTCCTCCCGACCCGCTATTTCGTTGTAGGCCGACAATATCTGCTGCAAGCGCTGGGTGCCGCGGCGGATGTGGGACTTGACGGTACCCAGCGGGAGGTCGATGAGTTCTGCGATTTCCGCGTGAGTCATACCATCGTGATAGGAGAGAACAATGCAAAGCCGGACCCGGCTGGATAGCGTTGCCAGCGCGCGGTCCAGGTCCACCGCAACACCGGTTGCAGCGGGCTGCACGCCCATCGTTTCGTCATAGTCGTCGGCGTCGTGCAAGGCATCGTTGGTCCGCAGATGTTGCAGCCAAATGTTGATTGCCAGACGTTTTAGCCAGCCAGCGAAACGGCCCGGTTGCCGTAAATGGCGGATTTTTCGCCAGGCTTGCAAGAACACCTCTTGCGCTAAGTCGTCTGCCAAGGTGATGTCGTTGCAGCAGCGCCGCATCAAATTACGAATCCACGACTGGCGGCGCAGCACCAGTTCGGCAAACGCGTCGCGATCGCCATTGCGAGCCAAACCGACCACCAACGCTTCCGGACTTTTGGCGTAGGAGCCTGGTGCTGGAGCCAAAGTTGCTATGCCATGGGCGGCGTTGGCAGTGTGGGCGCCGCAGCGTCCTCCTCTTGGTACGAGCGTTCAATGGATTTTGCCGCAACCAAGAGACCGATGCCGACACAAGCGATGAGGGCGGCAGCGCCCAACAGGGGAAGCAGCACATCTTCGGATTGCAGGCCGATAAACCACCCCAGCAACGCCACACCGGGCGCGACAAATAGGACGATCAACCCGGATACCTTCAAGTCGTGATCCAGGCGTTTGCTGCCGCCGCCGTTTAGCGACAACAGCTTTTCCATAAGCGCTTGATCGATGGCTTTGTCGCTTTCGATCATACGCCGTAGCGTTTCGTGTTTCGCTTCCCGTTCGCGAATAGCATACCAAATGCCTGCTATCACAACCGCGGCGATAAAGGCCCAAAACCCCAGGGCCCCCAATCCAGCTCCCAAACCCATATTTTCCACATCGTTCTCCCTGGTTTGATGGTCTACTTAGATATAGATGGGTCGTGTCCCAGGACGTGGTGTAGGAGTTGTTGGAGCCTCTGTTAGCTGTGGGTAGGCGGCTTGCCGTAGCGACCGCCGAGAGTCTGGCGTAGGCAAGCCGGCTATCCACAGCGGAGGCCATCGCGGTTCCGGTTTAGGGTTGGGCTAGTGCAAACCAACCTGACCCGAAGGAGAACCACGATGACCCAGGACATGATGACCCTGCGCGCGCTTTTGGAGAAGAGCTCCGATGCCGATCTGCTTCGCGAGATGATCGGCTTCACGGCCGAGCGGCTGATGGCACTGGAGGTCGAGGGCCTGACCGGCGCCGCTCACGGCGAGCGCTCGGCGGATCGTATCACCCACCGCAACGGCTACCGCGACCGGTCCTGGGAGACGCGGGCCGGCACGGTCGAGCTGAAGATCCCGAAGCTGAGGAAGGGGAGCTACTTCCCGGGCTTCCTGGAGCCGCGGCGGATGGCCGAGAAGGCGCTGGCTGCGGTGATCCAGGAGGCCTACATCCAGGGCGTGTCGACCCGCTCGGTCGACGACCTGGTGCAGGCCATGGGCATGTCGGGCGTCTCCAAGAGCCAGGTCTCCAGGCTGTGCGGCGAGATCGACGATAAGGTCAACGGCTTCCTCGATCGATCGCTGGAGGGCGACTGGCCCTATCTGTGGCTCGACGCAACCTATGTAAAGGTGCGCGAGGCCGGGCGCATCGTCTCGGTCGCGGTGACCGTGGCTGTGGCCGTCAACGACCAGGGCCGCCGCGAGGTCCTGGGCATGGCGATCGGCGCGTCTGAGGCCGAGGCCTTCTGGACCGAGTTCCTGCGCTCGCTGGCCCGGCGCGGGCTGCGCGGCGTGAAGCTGGTGATCTCCGACGACCACAAGGGCCTGAAGGCCGCCGCGACCCGGATCCTCGGCGCCACATGGCAGCGCTGCCGCGTGCACTTCGCCCGCAACCTGCTGGCCCATGCCGGCCGCCAGGGCCGGCGCGTCGTCTCCGCCTTCGTCGCCACCGCCTTCGCCCAGGAGGACGCCGACAGCGCGAAGGTCCAGTGGCGCCAGGTCGCCGACCAGCTCAGGCTCAAGGTGCCCAAGCTGGCAGTTCTCATGGACGAAGCCGAGCACGACGTCCTCGCCTACATGAGCTTCCCCAGGGAGCACCGCCAGAAATTGCACTCCACAAACCCGATCGAACGGCTCCATGCCGAGGTCAAGCGTCGCACCAACGTCGTCGGTATCTTTCCCAACGAAGCCGCCATCACACGGCTCGTCGGCGCCATCCTTCTCGAGCAGAACGACGAGTGGGCCGTCTCAAGGAGATACATGACGCTGGAATCCATCGCTCCGCTGAGCGATGATGTCCCCATCACGCTGCCCACCGTGGCAGCCTGAACGTCCCGGCCCTACCCGCCGGGAGCAGCGTAGAGCGCAACGCTCTTACACCACTCCGCGGGACACGATCTATAGATGCGCGGCAGATCGATTTGGATGCACCTGGCAGACAGAGATATGAAGAGGTACGCGGCACAGGATTCAGGAGGCGCGACGACCAGGCGCAACTCGCTACCTAAAGTGGAGCCGGGCGCTGGTGCATACTACGCGCCCAGCCCGCGGAACCGAGGGCTCGGGATCTGCGATACAAACATGTCCTTAAAGAAGTCGTACATCCGCTGGGAGGGCGCAACAGCCGCCGCCAGCTTTTATCTAATGATAATCTCGATAGTCTCGGCTCTTTTTTCGACTGACCTCGCGGCAGCCTCAACCACGCAATCAGGGGTCAACGACCCTGCTGATTCGGGTCCTTGCAAAAGTGCGAAAGCCGCTGCCGATGAGACAGCGAGAGCTTTGACCCGGAGAATAAGAACGCTCGAAAGGTGCGTCCAATCGGGCGACATCACCGACGACTGCACCCGAGAGTTCCAGCGTGTCACGCGCGAGCACGATAGACATCGTTTGACCGTGCGAAAAATAGGCACTACGTGCAACTAGCTGCCGAAAGCCGGCACCAGCGACGCGCGAAACCAAGATTTGAGGCGGGCGAACGCCCTCACAGCTCAAATCGCTGATTCGGTCGGAAGTCGTTGGCGCGGTAAATGCGCGAGACGCCACCGGTGTCTTTTGCTAGATAGGAACACGGATGGGTGGCCGAGTGGTCGAAGGCACCGGTCTTGAAAACCGGCAGGGGTTCATAGCTCCTCGTGGGTTCGAATCCCACCCCATCCGCCAACTAATTTGCGTCAAGGCGTTTGCCCGCGTTCAGACGATATCTAGCAACCGGCCGAGTGACCGCTGTTACAGGCACACCATGGTTGGTGTGCCATGTTCCGCCGCAATTACCCACGAGGATATGGCAAAATCGGTAGGGCTCGCGCTGCTAGCGCGGGTTCCTACCGTTCTCAACGCCAGATAATTGCACGACTGATGACGCCCAAAACCGTCCTTCCCGGCGCCGATATCTCATGGTGGTCGTTGCATTTCTCCGCCCCGGCGGTAGAGCGCGACTATCAGGCCTATCGGGTGCGCCACTATCTCCGGGAGATCAAGCGCTGGGGTATCGGCGCGATTATCGGCAACCTTATCCTCGGCCTCTTCGAGTCGCAGGTATTAACGACGCATCACGCTCTAGCGATCGGGCTCCGCTTCGGCGTGGTGCTGCCGACTCTGGTCGTCATCATGCTGCTCTTTGTTTATCGAACCCGGCTGCGGGCCTGGATTGATTTCGGATTTATTACCGGTGTCAGCGTTTATGGCGTGGTCACCATCGCGCTCCTCCCATACGCCGCCTACCCCGACAACATGCTGTACCTCTTTTCGATCCTGTTCGCGTCGATATTTCTCTTCGGGCACATGGGCATTCGGTTTATCCACGCCTCCGTTGTCAGTTGGTCTCTCGTCGTGGCCTACATCATTGCGGCACGCCTGGTTGATCAGCATGTGGACGCCTCGACGCAGCTCCTGAACACGCTGCTGCTGGTGACCACCAACGCCCTCATCATGCTTGCCGGGTTCAACCACGAGATCCTGGCGCGCCGGGAATATCGGCGGGCCCTCATGCAGGATAACGAGAGCAAGCGGCTGGCCGAGGCTCAGCGCATCGCAGGGCTCGGCAGTTGGGACTGGGACATTGCTGACGACGTGAACACCGCTTCAGCGGAATATCGGCGCCTTCTCGGTTTGGATCCCAACATCCCGGCCGATCGCCAAACCTTTCTAGACGCCATTCACCCCGCCGATCTCGATGGCGTGAAACAGGCGCTCCAAAGGGCCCTCGCCGGTGGCGCCGCCTTCGAGATTGAGCATCGCAGCATCGGCCCGGGCGGTGATACCCGCATCCTTCACAGTCGTGCCGACGTAACCTTCGATGACCAACAGCAGCCAAATCGCGTAACCGGGACAATTCAAGATGTCACAGATCGCCGGCGGCTTGAGGCGCAACTCAGGCGAGCACAACGCCTGGAAGCGATCGGCGGTCTCACCGGTGGCATCGCCCATGAGTTCAACAATCTGTTGTTAGTCATCCATGCCAACCTCGAATTATTGGGAGACGGTGTTGGCGACGATGACGTCCGTCGCCGATTTCTCGACGCCGCCCTGCGCGGAAGCGTTCGCGGGGCGGAGTTGACCCAGCGCCTCTTGGCCTTTTCGCGTCGCCAGACGCTTAAGCCGGAGCTATGCGATCTCAACGATGTCGTGCGCGAGCTACAAGGGATGGCGGGACCGTTGGGGGAGCGGCTCGCGACCAAAATGGTGCTGGCGGCGGATCTGTGGGCGACGCGGATCGATACCGGCCAGATGGAAAACGCTCTGCTCAACCTTGCGATCAATGCGCGCGACGCGATGCCCGCGGGCGGCAGCATGACGATCGAAACCGCGAACGTCACCCTCGACGTGCCGGCAGCAACGGCATTGGACGAGGAGGCATCGCCGGGCGATTACGTAGCCGTATCGGTATCCGATACCGGTTCCGGCATGGCCGATGACGTCGCATCGCAGGTTTTTGAGCCGTTCTTTACGACCAAAGAAGTCGGAAAAGGGACTGGCTTGGGACTCAGCATGGTGCATGGGTTTGCCAAGCAATCTGGCGGCCACGTGGCGCTGGACACCGCATTGGACGTTGGCACCACGGTGCGGATCTACCTGCCGCGGGCTGTACTCGATACGATCAGTGAGCCCGACGCCGGCCCCTGAGACGGCATTGACCGCCAAGTTTCACTGGCGTGCGCGCAGCTATCAGCAATAGTTGCTGACTTCAATCAGATTGCCGTCGGGATCTCGAAAGTAGACCGACAGGATCGGCCCTTTGGCACCGGTTCGGCTCGGTCGGCCCCGCCTCTACCGCATTTCAGGATTGCGTCGACTCGGCCATCCCGCTCCCCCGGCCCAACCACCCCAAGGGTACCCTCCAAGAGTGTCCAATGACGTGGTGGTTGGGCCGGGGGAGCGGGATGGGTCGAGCCAGTCCTGAAATGCTCTACCGCAACCCCGTCTCGCCGCAATTGAGTTAACAGACTTTCGATCGGATCTTGGCTGATCAGGCAAAAGTCTCCACTGCCGATGGTTGGGCACCGCGCTTTGATGTCGACGTCTTGGTAAATGCCCTGATGAAGATTGATCTTCTGGTTGCCCAAGCGCAGCGCCTTGCGGCTTCCCTCGGGCCCAAAGCTATCGACACCAACGCCCAATACGTGGGTATAGAAATCGATTGTTGCTTCAATCGAGGTCACGGTCAGGACGAAATGGTCGATCCGGTCTATTCTCATGCGGCTCCTCAATGTCCCGGGTTCGTAAATGCGCCGAATTCTAACCGTATTAGCGGCGTGTTTTGCGGCTGTGGTCGCCGCGACCGCGGTTTCGGCGCAGACCGACCGGGATGAAGACCTGCCGACACTGCCAAGCATGCCCCTGATGCAGGACTGCGAAAACTTACGCCAAGCGTATGAACGCGTGTCGTCGCGCCTGCGAGCGCAAGCGCAAGACAGTCAATTGGCAAGTAAATATGACGAGGCCGATACGGTCGCCGCGCGCGGCCGCTGGCTCTACGACGAGTGCTTGCGCAAAACATTCAGCGGCGGTGGCGGCATGGGCGGTTAATGGAAGGTCTGCCAGCGAGCTCCCAATTTAGCCCGCTGTTTTCGCCAGCCGTTGCGATCGCAGACATGGCGGCCCAAAATGTGGACCCCGTTTCCGGTGACAAATTTGCGAAAGGTTGCGTATCCCATGACTGATCATCCCTTGCGTCAGGCCGTCAATGTCCCAGGCTGCGAGCCGCTCTATCCCAACTACTCATCCTGCGTCATCGCCAAGCCCGGCCGTTTCATGTTCGTCTCCGGCCAAGTCGCGGTTGATGAAAGCGGCAACACGATTGGGATCGGCGACGTTGCGGTGCAGGCTGATTGTGTGCTTGAGAAAATCCGCAAAATTCTCGAATACAGCGGCGCAACCCTGGAGAATGTCGTGCAAGACAGGGTTTATGTAACCGACCGCGAGTTCCACCCGCTTGTGCTGCCCGTACGCCTGAAACACTTCCCCCAGAATGGGCCCTCCAGTTCGTTTGTTGAAGTGGCTTCGTTGCGATTTCCCGAGTGGCTAATCGAAATCGAAGTGATCGCGGTGCTTCCCGACTGATTGGCAGGTAGACATGCGTTTTCTCCGTCTGGCGCTTGCTTGTCTCGCAGCGTTTCTTCTCGCCGGCCTCACAACGGGATCCGTTCGAGGCCAAACCACCGGCCCGCAGGACTACTCCGACACGCTCAGCAACCGTCAGATCGTCATCAACTTGAGCCGGATCGCGTTTGGCAGCGAATATGTCGATCGGCGTAAGGAGCGATTGCAAAAGTGGGTCGTGCCGCTGCGTATTGGCATCGTGACCCAAACCTATCCGGATTACTTTGAGGATTGGGTAAGCGAGCACGCCCGCGAGCTCGCTAAACTCACCGGCCACCCCATCGAGCTCTATTTCTCGCCCCGGCTCAAGAAAGCCGGCCAGCTGCCGGAAGGGTTCGCGGACCGTAACATCAACGTTTATCTCTACTACGCGCCCACCAACGAACTCAGCAAACACCTCACGCCGTTCTTCAGCGAGAGCGAGCTTGAGTTCATGCTCCAAAATGCAACTTGTTTCGCCAACCTTCGCAAGAAAGGTGACGAGATCAAGATCGCCGCGATTGCGTTTCCGGCGGAACTTCCCAAAGAAATCATGCGCATCTGCATCGTCGAGGAAATCACCCAGATTCTCGGTCTCGCCAACGATAGCGATGCGGTTAATCCTTCGGTCTTCAACGACACCAACGAATTCAACGAACTAACCGGACACGACAAGCTGCTCTTGCGCATCCTTTACAGTGAGAAGCTTGAGGTCGGCATGGCGCGCAAGGAGGCCTTGCGGCAGGCGTATCGGCTGCTCAAGGAGTGGCGCGGCGTTAAGTAACCCAAACCGCCACAGGTGCTTAGCGCGCCTAACCGCCGGTTAAGGGTTGATCCGTGTAGAGCCGGATCAAACCGCCCTGGTCAACGGCGTCGTGACCTTGGTTGATCAGCAAGCGAAACAACTCAGTCGCCAACGCGGTTATCGGCACGCTCGCACCGATGCTCTGCGATAGCTGACAAGCGGTCACCATATCTTTCAGCATGATCGTAACCCGGCCGCGCGGCTCGAGATCACCGCTGATCATGCGCCGGCCGTGAACCTGCAGGATCGTCGAATCCGCGAAGCCCCCGGCCAGGCAATCGGGCAATTTTGCAGCATCCACCCCGGCATCGGCCGCCATTTTGAGGGTCTCGGCGACGACCGCAATGGTGCCGCCGACCAGCATTTGGTTGCACACCTTGGTGACCTGACCGGCACCGTTTGGCCCCATATGAGTAAGACGCTGGCCGAGATGCTCGATAATTGGGCGCAACCGCGTCGACGTCTTCAGCCCGCCCGCCGGCCATAAAACACCAGGGTACCCTGCTCGGCCCCAATGGTGCCGCCGGAAACCGGCGCATCAACCCACCATGTGCCGGTGTCGGTTTGCAAACGCACCGCCATTTCGCGCGTCTCGTCGGGCTCGATGCTGGACGTGTCGATAAGAATTTTGCCGCGATCGGCGCCGGCGGCGACACCCCCGGCACCGAAGACCACGGTCTCGACCGCGCTGGTATCGGTGACACTCAGGAATATCACGTCACTAGCCGTTGCGACGGTGGCTGGATCGGCGCCAACCGTGGCGCCCTTGCCTTGCAACGCCTGCGTTTTATCCGGTGAGCGGTTCCAAACCGTCAACTGATAGCCGGCGTCGAGCAGTCGGGTTGCCATTGGCAGGCCCATATTGCCGAGGCCGATGAACCCCAAACGCGGTTTGTCGCCCATCTATGCCTCCCGCCCTATGTTGGATTTCATCCACTAGGTGTGGTGTCTCAGTAGGTTGTTCATTCGGCCCCGCTTTGAGAAGCTGATGTTTGAAAAGAACAGAAGCTGATCGCCGGAGGACCGAATGAACATCCATAAGAATGCCCGCCTGACCCCGAAGGGTCGAGAGATATTAATCTCTCGACTGGAACGCGGCGAACACCCGTTGGACGTGGCGACAGCAATGGGCACCAGTACCAGTACGGTCTACAAATGGTGGCGGCGCTATCGCGCGGAAGGCTTTGGCGGGCTTGTCGACCGCTCCTCAAGGCCAATGACCAGCCCGCATAGAACACCTGGTGAGCTTGAGGCGAAGGTGATTGCCCTGCGCAAGCAACGGCGCATCTATCACCGCATCGCCGCCGAAGTTGGTGTTTCCAAAGCCACGGTGGGACGGATCCTGACCCGACACCACCTCAACCGCTGGCGCGACCTCGACCCCGCCCAACCGGTACGCCGCTACGAACGCGCCAAGCCCGGCGAGATGATCCACATCGATATCAAAAAACTCGGCCGCTTCAACCAGGTCGGGCACCGCATAACCGGTGATCGAACCGGCCCAAGAACCGGACCCAACAGGGGCTGGGAATACGTCCACGTCTGCATCGACGACCACTCCCGCCTCGGCTTCGCAGACATCATGCCAAACGAGAAAAAAGACAGCGCCGTCGCCTTCTTGATGGCCGCCCTCGCTTGGTACCGGCGCTTCAATATCACCGTCGAACGGGTCATGACCGACAATGGATCGTGCTACAGGTCATTGGCCTTCACAGACGCCTGCAAAAACCTCGGGCTCAAACACATCCGCACCAAACCCTATACACCCAAAACCAACGGCAAGGCCGAGCGCTTTATCCAATCTTCTCTGCGCGAATGGGCCTACGCTCAAGCCTATGAAAGCTCACAGCACAGAGCACGTGAGCTCCCTATCTGGCTACACCACTACAATTGGCACAGACCTCATGCCGGGATAAATGGAAATCAACCCATCAGCCGATCAGGCTTGGATGTCAATAACCTCATGAGACTCCACAACTAGACCAGTGATTGGCCGTCGTCGATCGTGATGACGGTGCCGGTGATGTAGTCGGAGCTTTGCGAGGTCAGCAGCAGCAGAGTTCCGTCGAGTTCTTCCGGTCCACCGAGCCGCCGACGCAGGGTGCGATCGATTGCTGCCTTGCCCTGGTCGGTCTTGAAATAGTCACTGTTCATTTCGGTTTCGATGTAACCGGGCGCGATCGCGTTGACCCGAATACCATAGCGGGCCCACTCTAGCGCCAGCGCCTTGGTCATCTGCACCACGCCCGCCTTCGACATCGCATAGAGCGAAAGGCCCGGCAATACGTTGAAAGCGGCCATTGAGGCGATATTGACGATGGCGCCGCCGTGGCCGTGTTGGATCATACGGCGGCCAGTTGCCGTCGCCACCAACCACGCACCCTTGAGGTTTGTGTCGAGGATAAGATCGTAGTCTTCGACGGTGTGGTTCACGGCCGGCTTTGGCAGGGCCACGCCAGCATTGTTGACCACAACGGTTATCGCGCCGAGTTCGGTTTCCGCACTATCGACGACCTCGTCGACATTGGCCTCTTCGGTGACGTCGAGTTCGAAACAAAGCGCACGGCCGCCAAACCCTTCAATTTCCCGGGCCAGGGCCTCAAGCCGTTCAACTCGCCGGGCCGCCAGGGCGACGCGGGCGCCGGCTCGCGCCAAAGTCAACGCAAATCTGTGGCCGAGACCACTCGAGGCCCCTGTAATAAATGCGGTTTTTCCGTCGAGATCGAATACCATCTTTAAACCTAATGGTTGTAGATTCGCTGCACTCTAAGGGCGCGGCCGTCGCGACGACAAGCCCAACCACGCCAAGACCAACAGAGGGCAATCCCGCATGGTTCGGTATGAAAAGTTTGATAGGCTCGCCGGAGCCCAAATAAGGACGGGTTGATCGCGAATGGAAGATTTCACTGCTCGCGTCTTGGTATATGACAGCGATCCCGACCAGCGGTTGAGAATCATCGGCCGACTTGGCGATCGCGGCTATAGCAATTTAATCGCCCGATCGGTCGACGAGGCGCTCGATATCGCGCGCACCAATCAACTCGATATCATTATCGTCAACGCCTCAGTTCCCAAAAAGGAGCAAGAGTCGCTCAACGCCGCGCTCAAGGATTTGTGGGAGACCCGCCACCTACCGATTATCCTGATTGGCGGCGATGAGGATGGCAACCAACCGCTCGACGAACGCGACGCGGCGCTGGCCGATTTCCTACCGCGGGAATTCCACGACCTTGAACTGTTCTCGCACCTGAGTTCGCTGGTTCGCCTAAAGACCATGCAGAGTGAACTCGAGCGCAGACTTGCCACGACGGTCGAGTTCGGGGGGGGGTGGCACCGAAGCCGGTTCAACCGCCGCGCAGCATCCGCGGCGCCGAGGTGCTTGCGGTCGCCTGCACCGGCGACGAACGCAAATTGGTTGATGCCGCGCTCGGTCGCTCAGTCAAGATAATCCATCGTCGCAGCTATGGCGCCGCACTGAAGCAGATCGTCAGCGGTGAACCCGATGCCGTGATCGTGGCACTCGACGGCAACGATGAAGAGGGCCTGCAGTTTTGTTCCGAGACGCGAAGCAATTCGAGATTTTTCAACACGCCCCTCATTCTTATTACCGAAGCCCGCGATCATTCGGACCCCGTAGCGCCCTACCTGACCGGCGCCAACGACGTGGTGCCGCCGTCGGTCAACGTCAAAGATTTGCGCACCCGCGTCACAGCGCTGATCAAACAACGGCGTTATCGCGAAAATATGCGCGAACTCTATGCCCAGCTCGGCGACGACATTACCGCCGATCGCCTCACCGGGCTCTACACCCACGGTTTTCTGCACGCCCATCTGGCGCGACAACTTGAAGACGCCAACCGATGGAACAAAAACATCGCGGTCGGCTATATCGACGTCGAGCAAATGGCCGAGTTCAATGACGTTTATGGTCACGTCGCCGGCGATTATCTGCTCCGAGAGCTGGGCGCTCTGATCGGTGGATTGGTGCGCGGCGAGGACCTGGTTGCGCGGGTCGGCGGCGAAGAATTTTGCGTGCTTGAACCCGACACCGCGCATGATGTCGCCGAGTTCGCGCTCGAACGCATCGTTGGTGTAATCGGCAATACCCAATTTCGATTACCCAACCTTGAACAGACCGTGCAGGTTAATCTGACCGTCGGCCACGCGTCGCTCGAGCCGGGCGACAGTCCCGAGGATCTAATCGCCCGCGCCCAAGAAGTTTGTCGATCGAACCGGCGCACGACGCTGCGTCAACCAAGGCGCAAGCCAATGGCGCCCAGCCCATCCGACGACGTCTAGTGGATTTCATCCACTAGGTACGATCGAAGATCGGGAGCACTAGCTATGAGAATCGACATCATTTCGGACACCGTGTGCCCGTGGTGCTTCGTGGGAAAACGACGCCTCGAACAAGCCCTATCGATGCGTCCGGAACTAAATCCCACCATAACGTGGCACCCGTTCCAGCTTAATCCCGAGATGCCCGCCGAGGGTGTCGACCGCAAGACTTATCTGGACTCAAAGTTCGGGGGACCCGAGGGTGCGGAGCGCGTCTATGGTGTTATTCGCGAAGCCGGCGCCGCCGAAGACATCGCATTCAATTTCGACGCCATTGCGGTGACGCCAAACTCAATCGATTCTCACCGCGTTATCCATTGGGCGGACGGCGACAACAAGCAGGACGCGGTGGTCGAAGCCCTGTTCCGTGGCTATTTTCTGGAGGGCGCGAATATCGGCGACCCCAAGGTGCTGGCCGATACTGCCGACAGCTGCGGCATGACGGAGCGACTGTCAGCGAACGTCTGGCGGGCGCAGCCGATCGCGCGGCTATCGTCGACGCCGCCCAACGGGCATCCACAATGGGTGTGTCAGGGGTGCCTTGTTTTGTCATGGACTCGAAATACGTCATTTCCGGGGCTCAAGACCCGGCCTATTTCCTGCAGCTTTTCGATACGATCGTCGCCGAGCAAAGCGAACAGATCACGTCGACGGCGTAGGCAGAGGCCACAGTGCCCGCGCGCTCGCGAAGGTCAGGTTTCACCGTATAGAAACAGAAACGCAAGCAGCACATAGCGGCGACCCTCGGTCACTTCGAGGATCTCGTGCAGCAGAGACGATGAGAACACAATCGCGGCGCCGCTATCGGGCCGGTATTGCTGGCCGCCATATTCACGGAATTGAATGCCCCCGCCCGAGAAATCCTTGGTGTTGAGATTGATCGAAACGGCAAACCTTCGGTGGGCGACGCCGGGTTCGGTATTGTCGCGATGGCCGTTTAGATCGCCGCCCCGCTCCCCCTCGTAGCAGCCGATTCGATAGTGCTCGCGTCGGGTGATGCGGTATTGAAATGCTTTTTGGATCTCCGGAAACAATCGAGCCTGCAGCCGCTCATCGATGAGGCGGTTGGTCCCGGCATTAACGATCCAGTGATCGATGCGGTCACGGCGCCCGTATTCGGGTATACGCATCTTGTAGTCGTCGGTCATCCCTTGATCACCGTGGCCGGGCTCGACGACGGTGTTTCCCTGCAGTCGATAGACGCTGATTAGTCGCTTGCAGTCGTCCGCATTGAAAACGTCGGGAACCGTAAGAACCGGCGGATGCGCCGCGCCGGCGCGCGGTCGGTATTGGTCGTGCGCACGTTCGACAAAGGTCTTCACCGTGTTGGAGAGCCGTACCGGATCATCACAGATGGCGCAGATGTGATGGTTGGGTGCCAGCAGCACGCCAACCACCGCATTTTCCAGCCCATCCAGACCATAGGCACCAGCAATCGCCGCATCGGGGTCGACAAGCACGGGAAACGGCAAATCTTTTCGCATCTGCCGGCCTTTCACAGTCTCGCCCATCACCGCATAAACCAGGGCGCCATGTTCCGACAGCGACTCGGCGAGCGCACCGTATTGAGCGACGTCGGCTACCGCATCGGGGTGGACAAACAGGAGCAGAATAAACCGCCCGGCGATGGTCGCATCGTCGAGTTCAACTTTCGAATTGTTCGTATCCGAAAGGCTGAACCGGGGGGCGATATCACCGACGTCGATCATGCCATGGCCAGCAAATCGTCAGGCAACCGAGTTCGCCGCAATTGTCGGCGGATCCGAGCTTTCCTGGAGGTCGATTCGTCCGGCGGTCGCGAGCGCGGCGAGATCGTCCATCAAGTGCTGCACACCTTTGAGGCGCTGTTCGATACTCTCCCAACTGCGCAAATAGACTAGTTTGTGATCGGGTCGTAGCTTGGTTGTGCCGCCCTGCTGCGAAATAAAGGCGACCAGGCCGGCCGGATTGGCGAAGTCTTGATTGCGAAACGACAACGTCGCACCCCGTGGACCCGCCTCCACCCGTTCAACGCCGGCGGTGTGACACGCCTGCTTAATGCTCACGATCTTCAGGAGATGCTCGACCGCGTCCGGCAACCGCCCGAACCGATCGATCATCTCCGCCCCAAAGGCATCGACATCCTGACGATCGGTGAGTTGCGCGAGGCGCCGATAGAGCCCCATACGAACCGATAAATCTTCGACATAGTCCTCGGGAATCAGCACCGAGGTTCCTATTTGGAGTTGCGGTGACCAGGCATCGTCAATCGGCGTAGCGTCGCCATCGTCCGCACGGGCAGCAGCAACCGCGTCTTCCAACATCTGCTGATAGAGCTCGATCCCGACCTCGCGAACGTGTCCGGACTGCTCCTCGCCCAGCAAATTACCGGCCCCTCTGATGTCCATATCGTGGCTGGCAATGCTAAAGCCCGCTCCCAGTCCATCTAACGCCTGCATAACTTCCAGCCGTCGCTCGGCTCCGATGGTTGGCACTCGATTTGGCGGGATCGTGAGGTAGGCATAGCCGCGCTGCTTCGAACGACCGATGCGTCCGCGAATCTGGTACAGCTGCGATAACCCGAACATGTCCGAGCGATGGATGATCAGCGTGTTAACGCTGGGAATGTCGAGACCTGATTCGATGATATTGGTGCAGATGAGAACGTCATAGCCGCCATCATAAAACGCGCTCATGACGCCATCCAATTGTCGGGCCGGCAGCCTGCCGTGCACGACCGCGAACGAAATCTCGGGTACTTCGCGTTTCAGGAGCCCCTCGATATCTTCGATATCGGCGATACGTGGGCACACGTAATAGGTCTGCCCGCCGCGATAGTGTTCGCGCAGAATAGCCTCGCGCACCACGACCGGATCAAACGGCAGAATAAAAGTCCGGATTGCCAAACGATCAACCGGTGGTGTCGAAATCAGGCTGAGTTCGCGGACGCCAGCAAGCGCAAGCTGTAACGTTCGCGGAATAGGCGTCGCGGTCAGCGTCAATACATGGACGTTGGCCCGCAACTGCTTGAGGCGTTCCTTGTGGGCGACACCAAAATGCTGTTCTTCATCGATGACAACCAGCCCGAGATCGCGAAATTCCATGTTCTTTTGCAACAGGGCATGGGTGCCGACCACGACGTCAATCTGGCCGCTGGCAAGTTCGCGCTTCACTTCGGCCGATTGCTTGGGCGTTACCAGCCGGGATAGGTGACCGATGTTGATCGGTAACCCTGCAAAGCGATCGGTGAATGTCGCAACGTGCTGGCGTGCCAGCAGCGTCGTCGGTGCCACGATCGCAACCTGTTTGCCCGCCATCGCGGTGACGAATGCGCTACGCAACGCCACCTCGGTTTTACCAAATCCGACATCACCGCATACCAGGCGATCCATGGGTCGACCACTGGCAAGATCGCCCAAGACATCATCAATCGCTGTGGTCTGATCGTCGGTCTCGTGATACGGGAAGCGGGCGCAGAATTCGTCGTAGATGTGCTCTGCGGGACGTAGTGGATCGACCGTCCGCATGGCTCGGGCGGCGGCAATTCGCATGAGTTCATCGGCCATATCCTTGAGCCGCTTTTTGATCCGCGACTTGCGCGATTGCCATTGCGCCCCCCCGAGCCGATCCAAATCGACTTCAGCGTGCTCCGACCCATAGCGCGACAGAACTTCGATATTTTCGACCGGGATGAACAAGCGGTCATCGCCGGCATAAACGATCAGCAAGCAATCGTGCGGCGCGCCTGAGATTTCGATCGTGCGAAGCCCGTCGAAGCGACCAATGCCATGATCGACATGGATCACCAGATCGCCGGGGTTAAGATCGGCGGCCTCGGCAATAAAATTCTCAGCCCGCCGCGTTCTGCGCGGCGGCCGCGCGATCCGGTCGCCGAGAATATCCTGCTCTGTGAGAACTACGAGATCCGGTGCATCGAATCCACGTTCCAGGCCGAGGACAGCGAGGCCAATCTGGTGGGATTGCAAGCGCTCCGACGCCGGCCAGTCGGTGACCACCGTCAGATCTTCGACACCATGTTCGCCCAGAAGCTTGGCCAAACGATCCGACGACCCTTCGCTATAGGCGGCGAGCAGAACCCGACGGCCCGTGTTGCGGAGTGACTCCAGGTAGGTGTGAACAGCATCGAGCAAACCGCCGGGCGAACCGGCACGTTCGGCTGTGAAGGCGCGGCCCTCGCGAGCGCCGACATCGATCGCATACGCGGATTCAGGCGCGGCGAACGTGGAAAACGCAGCCACCTTGCGCTCGCCGAACGCGAGATCCCACTCGGCTGCAGTCCCGTATAGTCGCTCCGGCTCGAGCGGACGATAGACAATCGCGTCGTCGCTCGACGCATGCTCGCGATCGCGGCGCGCAGCATGATATTCAGCAATCATTTCAAGCCGCGCATCGCGGGCTTCCTCCACCATATGATCGAGTGTCACGATGGCATCGGGGAGATAATCGAGTAGCGTTTCCAATGATTCGTGGAACAGCGGGAGCCAGTGTTCGATGCCGTTATGGCGCCGCCCCTCCGAGGCTGCGGCATAGAGCACATCGTTCTTTGAGGGAACCCCGAAAAGCGCCGTATACCCCGCTCGAAAACGCTCGACCGAAACCGTATCCAGCGGCACCTCGCCGACCGGTCGCAGGGTCAATTTGTCGATCTTGCCGGTGGTCCGCTGGCTGGTCGGATCGAAGGTTCGAATGGATTCAATCACATCGCCGAATAGATCTAGGCGGGCCGGCTCCGCCCCGCCCGGCGGAAAAATATCGATCAACCCGCCGCGGACGCTGTACTCACCGGGTTCGATGACCGTGCCGGTACGAACATAGCCGCTATCGCTTAGTCCGCGGCCGAAGGCTTCGATGTTAATGCTGTCGCCAACCGCCAAATGCCACACGCTGCGGGCAATAAAATCCCGTGGCACAACCCTTTGGAGCATAGCGTTTACGGTAGTAACGACGAGACGGCGTTCCGACGCGTTGGCGCGTCCCAGCCGCCCCAGGGTGTCCATCCGTTCGCTCGCAACCAACGGGTTGGGCGATACCCGGTCGTAGGGCAGGCAATCCCATGCCGGGAACGTGAGAATTTCGATTTCAGGCGCAAAGAACCGGACCGCCTGTGCGATCGTATCCATCTGCCGGTCGTCGCGCGCGACGTGAAGAACAGCGTAGTCATGACGCTGTACCAGTCCGGCGAGAAGGTAACTTTGGTAGCCCTCGGGCGCGCTTCCAACCGTTACACGCTGGCCGATTGATATATTTAAATCATTTATTTTCAGCGTCATGAACCGAAAATTTAAAGTTAATTATTAACTTCATGACATTGCTGCCGAGATCGGCAGGCAGTGGTCGCCGGCCAGATATCCAGGCATAGATATCCGGATCGCTTTGTCTCAGGGTAATCTCAAATTGATCCAGCTGCTGTTCGCCGAACGTCTCAAGATGGGCATCCGCAAAGCGACCAAGGATGAAATCAACTTCCTTCATACCGCGATGCCAACTTTGATAGCGCAAACGCTTGCGGCGCTTTTCGACGGTGGTGAGTGGTTGATCGTTGGCGGTCATCTGCTCGCGGCTATCCTATAGCTGTTGGACCGCACGATGTCAGCCCAACAAGGTCGAATAAGAAGGTTGCACAAGCGGCACAATGGGATAGCGGCGAGGATATGAATTGACGCCCGCCAGATCGGACCCGTTGGCCGTCTCGGAAACCGTGCGATAGTGTCTCACTTGACGCAACCGCGACACGTATGATGCGGCCCGAAATCCTGTTTCGCTGGATCCTGTTTCGCTCCTTTGCGCCGGTAACCACGCTAGCCGGCGTGGGGCCGCGCGTCGGCAAGCTCATCGAAAAGATCGCCGGGCCCCACTTGGTTGATCTCTATTGGCATTTGCCCACGAGCTTTATCGACCGGCGGTTCACCCCCTCCGTCGCCGACGCCCCACCCGGACGAATTGCTACCATCAGCGTTCAGGTCGACCAGCACCTCCCCTCGCCCAATCGCCGCCTGCCTTACAAAGTTCGTTGCAGCGACGATAGTGGGACGCTGTGGTTGGTATTCTTTCGGGCTCATGCTGAATATCTTCGAAGCGCGCTGCCCGAGGGCGAGACCCGAATCGTAAGCGGAAAAGTCGAGGCCTATGGCGGCGAGCTTCAGATGACCCACCCCGACCATATCGGCTCGCCCGACGATACCCTCCAACTGGCTGCGATCGAGCCGATCTATCCCCTTACAGCCGGGCTTACCGCGCGAACGCTGGCTAAAGCGATCCATCAATCACTGGATGATGTCCCAGACTTACCGGAATGGATCGATCGACCCTTCTTGGCACAAAGGGGTTGGCCGAGTTGGCGTGATTCGTTGCTCGCGGCCCACAATCCTCAAGCAGATGCTGATTTGCTACCCCAGAGCGCGCCGCGCACGCGGCTGGCCTTCGATGAATTACTGGCCAATCAGCTGGCGCTCGCATTGGTACGCCAGCACATGCGGCGTGGCCGTGGGCGGGCGATTGCCGGCGATCGCCGTTTGCGCACAAAACTCATTACCGCCCTGCCCTACACGCTCACCAAAGCCCAGTCAGATGTGCTCGCGGAAATCGATCACGATATGGCGGATCGTCATCCCATGACGCGCTTGCTGCAGGGCGATGTCGGCAGCGGTAAAACCGTTGTGGCGCTCCTCGCCATGATAGGCGCGGTCGAGATCGGGGCCCAGGGTGCACTGATGGTACCGACCGAACTCCTCGCCCGTCAGCATGGCAAGACGTTGGCGCCGCTATGTGAGGCCGCGGGCGTACGCATTGCCGTCATCACCGGACGCGACAGCGCGGCGTCTCGCCGCCGCGTTCGCGAGGCCGTGGCTGTCGGGGATATCGATATCCTGGTCGGCACCCACGCCCTCTTTCAGGACGAGATCTCATTCCACGACCTCGGCGTGATCGTCATTGACGAGCAACATCGATTTGGGGTGCACCAGCGTCTCGCGTTGACCGCCAAAGGCACGCCGGCAGCCGGAAACGGTCCTGCACATCGGCCCGACATGTTGCTGATGACGGCGACACCGATTCCACGCACCCTTGCACTGACCGCTTACGGTGACATGGAGGTCTCGCGGATAACCGAATTGCCACCGGGTCGCCAACCTGTCGAAACCAGCGCCATGCCCCTGTCACGCTTGGACGACGTTATCCGAGCGGTGGCGCGTGCGGTTTCGGCGAATGCGCGGGTTTATTGGGTTTGTCCGCTGATCGGTGAGTCGGAAGTCGTCGATCTCGCAGCGGCCGAGGATCGGTTTCGCGCCTTGCACCAGATGTTTGGCGAAAGCGTCGGCCTCGTTCACGGCCAGATGAAGAGCGAGGAACGCCAAGCCACGATGCAGCGCTTCATCGATGGGACCGTTCAAATACTCGTCGCGACGACCGTTATCGAGGTCGGCGTTGATGTGCCTGAAGCGACGATCATGGTCATCGAGCATGCCGAACGCTTCGGCTTGGCCCAACTTCATCAGCTGCGTGGCCGGGTTGGTCGCGGCACGGAAAAGGGCTCTTGCCTGCTGCTCTACGCGGCGCCGCTTGGTGATGCGGCGAGAACGCGGATAAGGGTGTTACGGGAAACGACCGACGGGTTTCGAATCGCCGAAGAGGATTTCAGGTTGCGCGGCGGCGGCGAATTGCTTGGCACGCGGCAGAGCGGTATGCCGGAATTTCGGGTTGCCGACCTCGAACATCACGCCGACCTGTTGGCGGCCGCGAGCGACTCGGCGCGTCTGGTCATTGCTGTCGATCCCGATCTCGAGACACAGAACGGCCAACATTTGCGAACGCTGCTTTATTTGTTCGAACGCGACCAGGCGGTGCGGAACCTGCGGTCGGGTTAGAGCCTCACCGGCTAACCAGCCTTCTTGTGCTCACCTGGGTCTGATTGAACCTCCACCGGTGTGGGCGTCGCGGTATCAATAACCGAGTGCGGGCGCTGATCCGGCGGGGTTACGATTCCACCCGAAATGACCATTTTGATTCCTTCTTCAACGGTCATATGCAGCGTGGTTAAGTCGCCGCGCGGAACAAACAACAAGAAGCCCGATGTTGGATTGGGGGTTGTTGGCAGGAACACGTTGACGAGTTGTTCTTCCTTGATGTGCTGGATCTCGCCTCGGGTTTGACTGGTCACAAATCCCACCGCCCAAATCCCACGGCGCGGATATTCCACGAGAACAACCTCACGAAACGACCGCGACGATTGCGCCAGGACGGTCTCAAAAATTTGTTTAAGTGCCGCGTAGATCGATCGGACCACCGGCATACGATCAACCACGCTTTCACCCAAGGCAACGACCTGCCGCCCCAAGAAATTCGCGGTTATGAAACCGATGAACATCAGCAGGACGATCGCAACGATCAGCCCCAGACCGGGAATATCGAACGGGACATAGGTACTTGGATTGTATTGAACCGGGATCAACGGCGTGACAAGACGGTCGACGAATTTTACCAATACCCACGACAGGTAGAGCGTGAGGCCGATTGGTGCGGTCGCAACGATTCCGGTTAGAAAATAGGTTCGCAGCCGCCGCAATAGGCTGGCCCGATAGCGCACGAAAAATTGCGGGCGCTCAGGCGGAGAAACCTTATTGGGATTCTGATTTTCGTCAGTCATCAATTGATCAAGTTGGCGGCGGCGGTGTTCCGGCGTCGACGCTGAGCTTTATAGCACTCTATATGCTGTTTGGTTCTCAGTTTTCCAGGATATCGCCCGCATCACATGGTGAAAAACTTGAGAAATTCGCGCGCGGTCTCATGGGGTTGCTCTTCGGGTAGGAAATGGCCGCACGGCAGGGCTTGGCCTCGAACATCGCTGGCGCGATCGCGCCAAATATCGAGCACCGCATGCGATCGCGCCGATCCCGCGCGCTCGCCCCAGAGTATGAGAACAGGGCACTCAATCTTGCGGTCACGATCTTGGGCGTCGTGCACGACATCGATCGTGTTCCCGGCGCGATAATCTTCGCAGGTGGCGTGGATCGAAGCGCTATCGCAAAAGCAACGTTTGTACTCGGCCATCGCGTCGTCGGTGAACGCGCCCATGTCCGCGCCCCATTTTTCCAGCATCTTCGTTAGCCAAAAACCTGGATTGCCGCCGATCAGGACTTCGGGCAGGTCGAAATCCTGGGACAGGAAATACCAATGAAACGACGTCCAGGCGTGGTGACGATCGGATCGCTCCCAAACATCAAACGTCGGAACGACGTCGAGGAACGCAGCCTGGGTGACCCGCTCGGGGTGGTCGAGAACCAGCCGGTGGGCACAGCGGGCGCCGCGATCGTGACCTGCGAGGGCGAACGTTTCATACCCGAGCGTGCCCATGACCTCCGCTTGATCGGTCGCCATTGCCCGCTTGGAATAATTTACATGCTCGGTATCGCCGGTTGGCTTAGCGCTGTCGCCATAACCCCGCATGTCCGGGATCACCAGGGTGTGGCGCTCCGCTAAAAGTGGCGCGACCTTGTGCCACATCGTGTGGGTTTGCGGATATCCGTGCAGCAATAGCAGCGGCGGCCCGGCCCCACCGACCACCAGATTGATACTGACGTCCGCGGTATCGATCGTGCGTCGTTCAAACCCCTCAAACATAACCCTGCTCCCAAGATAATCAGCCAAACTTAGCTTATTTGGGACCTTGCCGGCGCGCGGGCGAGATAACGATCTTGCGAGATTGATTGCCGCGAACCGAATCGCGAGGCATATATGTGTGGACCACACAATGCAGGCAACCCCGCAACTTCTCGCGCTCTCGACGGCCCTACCACCCTATCGCCTGGCCCAGGTCGATGCTGTCCCGGAGGCTGCACGCCTGTTTGCAGGGGTGGTCGACAACGCAAAGCGATTCGAAGCGATCTACGCCAATACTGAAATTGATACGCGCTACTCCTGCGTTCCACTCGAGTGGTATGGCGCGCCGCACACGTTCACTGAACGCAACAATCTATATGTAGAGAACGCCGTCGCGCTGATCGAACGGGCAGCACAAGCGTGCTTGAATAACGCGGGCGTTGATGCCGAAGCGGTCGATGGATTGATCACAGTGTCGACCACCGGGGTGGCGACCCCCTCGCTGGACGCTCGGTTGATGGAGCGGTTGCCGTTTCGCCGGAACCTGGAACGCCTACCGATATTTGGGCTCGGGTGTGCTGGTGGCGTGCTTGGGTTGGCCCGAACCGCCGCTCTGTCAAGAGCCGAACCGGAGCGGCTCTATCTCCTCGTCGTCGTGGAATTGTGCGGCCTCACATTCAGGCACGCCGACCGCAGCAAGAGCAATCTTGTGGCTACCGCGCTGTTTGGAGATGGTGCGGCCGCTGCGCTGGTGAGTTGTAAGGGAGACGGTGTGGCGCTTACCGGCTGGGGCGAGCATACGTGGCCGGAGTCGCTCGATGTGATGGGATGGGGAGTGAGCGATGATGGGTTATCGGTAATCTTCTCACGCGATATCCCGACGATCGTGAAGGACGAATTTCTTGACGCGACAGTCGGGTTTCTCAAATGCCAGGGGTTGACGCTGGCGGACGTCGATTCCTATGTCTGCCATCCCGGCGGCGCGAAAGTCCTCGACGCGCTTGAGGAGGTGCTAAGTCTTGAACGCGGGGGGCTACGCCATGCGCGCCGCATCCTGCGCGATTATGGAAATATGTCGGCGGCGACTGTTTTATTTGTTTTGGACGAAGCGCTGCGGACCGGCGACCGTGGGCGCATCCTGATGTCCAGTTTGGGACCGGGGTTTACTTGCGGTTTCATGATGCTGGATGCTTGATGACTAGGAAGTTCGCGTGAGTCCCGTCGATTGGATAGTGGTGCTGGTAGCGCTGCAGCGGGTGTCCGAGCTGGCCTACGCCAATCACAATCAAAAGCGATTGCTGGCAGAAGGTGGTGTTGAGCATGGCGCCGGTCACTATCCACTCTTTGTCGTGCTTCATTCCGCGTGGCTGGTAGCGATTTGGGTCTTGGCGGATCCCGCGAGGCCCATTGAGCCGGTGTTTCTGGGCGTATTTTTGGCGCTGCAGGGCATGCGCGTCTGGATCGTAGTGACACTGGGCCGGTTCTGGACGACGCGCATTATTTCCGTCCCCGGTATTCCGCTTGTTCAGGGCGGCCCCTACAGATTGATGCGCCACCCCAACTACGTGGTCGTCATTCTCGAAATCGCTGTCCTACCGCTCGTGTTCGGACTGTGGCAGCTGGCGCTGGTTTTTTCGGTCCTGAACGTTCTCTTGCTGGCCCATCGCATAAAAATCGAAGACGCAGCACTAAAACCGCGACGCGATCACGCTTTGTCTAGTCGATGATCCACGGGTTGGATTAGTATGCCGCCTATGGTGTCGAGGTTGGGTGCTTCTATTGCCCTGATATTGTTGATTTTGAGTGTGGCCGTGCCGGCGCGCGCGGACTACGAAGCCGGCATCCGATACTACGAAGCGAAGCGCTACCTCGACGCAATCAGCGAATTCACCGTATTGGCCGAACGCGGCCATGGTGGCTCCGAGTTTATGATCGGCGTGATGTATTTCTATGGCGCGGGGGTGTCGAAAGACACCGGGATTGCGGCGGTCTGGTTTCACAAATCAGCGCTAAAGGGCCATCCGCCCGCGCCGCTAGCATTTGGCTCGATTCACATTCGCGGCGTAGGAGTCGAACAGAACCTGACCGATGCCTATATGTGGCTGACACTCGCTTCCCAGAGCAACGTGCCTGGATTGGTGACGCAGGCAACAACCCTGCGTGATGATGCCGAAAAAGAAATGAATGCTCAGCAAGTTGAGGATGCACGCCGGCGCGCACGTGGATGGCGTCCGCGCCGCGCGGGATTGGTTTCTGGCGGTTAGGCACGGGATTGAAAGCAGTTCGTCACCTCGCGCGCGCTGACTCCGAGGACTTACGTTCGTCCGGTGCCGTCATTCGACGGCTGCTCCGCCAGATCTCATGCCATGCAATTTCTAGCATCGCGTTGGCATCGTTGGTCGCGGTCGGCACATATCCAGCGTCTGCGACAAACGCATCAGAGTCTGGGGGGTTGGGCCCATCGATCCTGCGGCTGGCGGCGGCCACGACCGATCCGGGTCCAACGAAACAGCGGCCCAGCAAGATAATACGCGATATCCAATCCGCACTTTCTGAGCTCGGCTATTACAGTGGACCGGTCAGCGGACGTCTCACTGACGAAACCCGCTCGGCAATCCGTCTTTATCAATCGCGGGTTGGCATCGAGGTTACTGGTCTGCCAACCCCCGACCTCATAAAGCACCTGCGGTTTGTCGATGAAGTCCAGGCACTTCAGAGTCGCCTCGCGGCGGTGCGCGAAGAGCAGATAGCGGACGCCCGCGAGGCGCTAAAGAACAACCCGGCGACGCGTAAGTTGGTGAAACGCGAGGAGATCGCGGTAGCAGATCCCACCCGCGACCCGAGCCTGTGCTTTGATCACCCGACACCGGGCTGTTTGCTGGTCGAAGCGATTGAGAGCGCGAAAGCAATCTTTCGGGTGCAATTTCGCGATTGGGTGCTTGGCGAAATCTTGACGTCACAAGCCCGGGCTGGGCTCTCGCTCGCGGCACTGAGTACGTTGCGACTGGTAGAAGATCCGCGCTTGGTCATCGTCGGCTTGCGCAATATCTCACGGGCGCAGGCGCTGGCTGGTTTGCTCGTCGAAGCGCGGGAAACCGCTTCGATTATCCCGCTGTCATGGAGTCGCGCCGAAGCATTTGCTGCGATCGCGCCGGCGGAAGCCGGGATCGGAGCCGTCACTGCAATGCAACGCTCGGTCCGCAGCGTGTTGGACCTCGCCGACGAACCTGCGGATATCCGACGTCGGGTCGCGACTTTGGGCGCCCTTGCAGTTGCGCTGTCGAGCGCGGGGGACAGCGAAACAGCGCAAGTTGTTATTGCCCGAGCGCGACAGCTGATTGATGTGGCACCAGAAGCGGTCGCAAAGCGAGAAGCCCTGCTGAGCGAAATCGCAACCGCGCTCGCCGATCTCGGTCACCTGGATGAGGCCTCCCGACTGCTCGACCAGATTGATGATACCCGACATCATCCGCCCGTCATGCTGGCGGCGGCGAAAGCTTATCTCCGCGACGGTCGTGCCGAGGAAGCGTTCGAGACCGCGACCGCAGTGCCGGAGGAGCGCTACAAGGTGGTGGCGTTGGGGCGCGTGGCCGTCGCGCAATATCGAGCGGGGGACAAGAAACGCGCGCTCGAAACGCTCCAAAACGCGCTCGATGCTGCCGACGAAATCGATTCGCGCGCCGCCTATGCCCGTGCCTATGCCGTGAGCCAGGTGGTGCACGCGTTTATCGCGATCGACTCCTTCGAAGCCGGAACAAAGACTGCGCGCGGCATCCAGGACGATCGATTGCGCGCCGACGCCTATTGGAGCATCGCCGCCGCGCAAGCGAGAGCCGGCCTTAACGAGAGTGCGGTCGAAAATTTCAAACGCGCCAAGCAGGCGCTTGCCGATGTTCGGAGCCCGTTGGATCGATCGTGGATCATGAGCAATCTGGTGGTCAGCCAGATTCGAGCCAAAGACTTCCCAGCTGCCGAGCAGGCGCTTGCGCAAGCGGTCGCAATTACACGGCAGATTACCAGCCCCTGGGCGCGGGCTCAGGGTATCGCCAAATTGGCAGAAAGTTTGATCGTATTTGAGGCTGCCACAGCCCCGGAACAGCCATGAGTGAAAATCCGATCAAAATTCGAACCCTCGATCACCTGGTTCTTCGCGTTGCCGACCTGGATCGCGCGCTGGCCTTTTATCGCGACACCATCGGATGCCCGATCGAGCGGCGAATCGACAAAATTGGGCTTGTTCAATTGCGGGCGGGTACGTCGCTAATCGATCTCGTTCCCATTGATTCAGAATTAGGTCGCAAGCTCGGCGCGGGACCCGCCGAGCACGGACGCAACCTGGATCATTTTGCGCTCGAACTGGACGGATTCGATGCTGACGCCATCAAAACCTATCTCTCCAAGCACGGCGTCGATGTCGGCAACGTCGCCGACCGCTATGGCGCGCAAGGGACGGGACCGTCGCTCTACCTGCTGGATCCCGACGGCAACACGGTCGAACTCAAGGGCCCGGCAAAACCCGGCACGTTGCTCACCCCTTAGTCGTATCTTCGAGCAAGATAGCAGCAGAAACGATCACGAAACGCTCGCACGCTCGTGAGCGAAGGTGATTGGTTTTGGTCGCGTTAAGCGCGTCTACTTAATGGCGTCGGGCGTCAATCACACCCGCATGAATTGGTCTACTTTTGTCAATCACACCCGTGAACAGTCGCAGTCGCAGGAGACCATCATGGACGCACGTAATTTCTTATCAGCCTGGATCGTTGGCGGGGGCGTCGGGCTGATCGGCCTCATATCCTTGGTAATCGTGTAAGGCTGGCTTTCCAGCCCTTTCCCGGCCGATCTAGTGGATTAAATCCACTAGTAATGCAGATAGCTCATCCACTGCCGGTAGTAGAGATCGTTGGTGTGGGCGACCGTGAAACGTAGTCGGTTCTGCATTTCCGCGGATTGACAATAACGCTCGAACGCGGTCGGCCCCAGGCTGCCGTGCTCCTCCTCGACGTGCGAGGCATGCACCGCTATCGACTGCAGCCCCCACTCGCTGATCTCGTAGTTGTCGCGGAGCGCCTTTTCAATCTTCGAAAAGCACAATGGATTGATGCGTTCGGCCGAAAACGACAACGCGGCGATCGATTCCGGTAGCGTTCGTTGGGTTGTCACGACCTCGAACCAGTGTGCCAAGGCCCATGTCTCCATCTTGATGTCTTCGCTGGCACGGCGTTTGTCGTCCCATCCCAACTCGGTAAATGTGCGCTCGAATAACTCGACATGACCCGCAGTGCCGGACTCAGTTCCGTGCTCTTCTTCGGTCAAGTTCTCTAACAACATAATTCTCAGATCATCGTCTTGGCATTTTGCATACATTGCGCCGACGAGGATGTTGGTGGGGTTGGCCCAGCAGGTGATTTGGTAGATCCAGCCGGCAATCTGGTCCCGCGTCAGATCGCCTTTCTGCAAAGCTTTGATAACCGGGTGCTCGAGCCTGTTTTTCCCAGGCTTGGACATAATCTCATCTAATTCTTCAATCAGATCTGGAATTGGAATGGGCTGGTCGCGATACGCCACGCCATCGATCGCATCCGGGTACATCTTTTCTCACCTCCCCCTTAACCTGCGGGTATCGTCACTAGATTCTCAGTTGTCGTCAACACCGCGCCCCAGCATTATTGGTGAACGTAGCTGTAATGTTCTAAGAGGTCATTTGCATCGAGCCAAGGCAGCGCTTCGAACGCCTCGCCCGAGGGTATATCCGCGCTCAGCAGATGGACGATCGGGGGGCCGACATGATCGGGCGTCTGGCATTTGAGGCCTGTCAGATACCCTTCCGGCATATTTGACAGGAATCGCGTTTCCGCCAATCCCGGGGTGAACGCATTCACCCGGATACCATAGGGTTCAAGTTCGACCGCGAGACCTGACGAAAAACCTTCGATCGCATATTTTGAGGTTGTGTAACCCAAGCTCCTGATATGCCGGAATCCTAGTCGCGCAGTTCCCGACGACAGATTGACGATGTGGCCACTCTTCTGCGCCGTCATACTGGGAAGTACGGCTTGAATACAGCGGAAACTACCCGTCAAATTAACGTCCAGCGTGTAGCGCCACTCGTCTTCGCGGATCTCCGCGGTTGCGCCGACCGGACCGGGATAGGCCGCATTGTTGATCAACACGTCAATACGCCCGAATTCGTCGACCGTCGTCTTGGTCATGGCGCGAACATCTTCAGTATTGGCGACATCGGCGACCACGGCGAGGGCCGTTCCGCCACCGCCGATTATGTCGTTCGCCGTATTCTCACATTCGCTTCTGGTGCGACTCACGACGACAACAGGTGCTCCCTCTTTCGCGATGGCCCGGGCCATGTGCTCGCCATAACCCCGGCCACCGCCGGTGACCACGACAACCCTATCTTTAAGAATGCTACCCATGCCGATCTAAATTATTAGAATGTTTATACAAGACTTTGATAAAAAACAATTTACACAGATACGTGTCATCCAATCATCATCATGGCGCAAAGCCAGCCCGTGCTATAAAAGACCAATCCGGGACGGTGTGGAAGGAGCAGTTTATGGTCGAGCGCATCTGGGACAAATTTCTAACCGAACGCGACAAGCAGGTGTTTATCAAAGCTGGTTACGGACAACGAGCTGGATTTGGTGAGAGACCGGCGCTGATCGTCATCGACGTCAATTACAACTTCTGCGGCGACAAATCCGAGCCGATCCTCGACTCGATGGAGAAATGGCCGAATTCGTGCGGCGAAGACGCCTGGCGGGGCATTGATGTCATTAAGAAGATGCTGACCGTGTTCCGGAGCAAGGGTTTGCCGGTCTTCTACTCGACCAACGATTTCCGAAGCGACGGCTTTGATCTTGGCGGATGGTCGCTGAAGGCCGCGCGTATGGGCGAGGACCTCGATCGCGGGGTCGATGGCAACGCGATTGTTGAAGACATTGCGCCGGGCGATCGAGACATCATCGTTTACAAGCAAAAACCCAGTGCATTCCACGGCACACCACTGGTCGACTATTTAGTCAAACTCGGGGTCGACGGCTTGATTTTCACCGGCACGACAACCAGCGGCTGTGTCCGCGCAGCTGTGATCGACGCGTTCAGCTACAATTTCCGCTGTACCGTCGTCGAGGATGGGTGTTTCGATCGGTCCACCGCCTCGCATGCGATCAATCTATGCGATATGAACGCGAAATATGGTGATGTCGTGGGTAGCGATGAAGTGATCACCTATGCCAATTCGCTGGGTGAAGATCTTTTCCAACTACCATCTGGAAACTCTGGCACCCGCTAAGTGATAATTCCTGCAGCGCCTCTATTTATCTAACGTCTTATCCGACATCTGCGCGGACATGGCGGTTGAGAGCGACCAATATTTCGCGTACGCTCCGCCGACAAATAGGTGGCCGAACCAACGGGCATCGCGCGTCGGCGCGCCGGGATGAGCGGTCTCGAGGGGAGGAGGGGACGGCTCCTTTGTTTCTCACGCCAACCGACTTCTTCACCAATGAGTTCCTGCTGGCGCCGGCAACAGCCGCCGTCGATAGGTCTATAACGAGAGAACGAGTTGGCGGATGTCTGAAGCAGCAACCATCGACGAGACGATGAGCACCGATGTTTACGCCGAGCTACAGGGCGTCGGTAAGGTGTTTTGGTCTCAACGGGGCGACGTCGAAGCCCTGAGGGGCATCGACTTACAGATCCGATCGGGCGAGTTTATTAGTGTGGTCGGACCAAGCGGCTGCGGCAAGAGTACGATGCTCAAGTGTGTTGGTGGCCTTGAGCCGGTGACCGCGGGCGTCGTGCGCGTTGGCGGCGAGCCGGTTTCGGGGCCACCTGAAAACCTCGGTATCGTGTTCCAACGCGATGTGTTGCTGGATTGGCGCTCGGTCATAGATAACGTGCTGATCTCGGTTGAGTTTGGAGCTGGCAATAGAAAAGACTTCGAAGGCCGCGCCGATGATTTGTTGCGCCTATTTGGCCTCGATGGATTCCAAAACCGCTATCCGTGGGAACTTTCCGGCGGGATGCGCCAGCGCGTCGCGATCGCCCGCGCATTGTTGAACGATCCGGTTTTTCTGTTGATGGACGAACCATTCGGTGCATTGGACGCGCTGACCCGCGATGAACTCAACATCGAACTCCAGCGTATCTGGAACGAAACCAAAAAGACCGTCATGTTCATCACCCATAGCATCGCCGAGGCCGTATTTCTTAGCGATCGCATCGCAGTGATGAAAAAGGAACCTGGCGAACTCGTTGAGATCCTTGAGATCGACCTGCCGCGGCCGCGCCGTTTGGCAATTCGTGAAACCCCTGAATTCGGTGCCTACGCCCAAAGGATACGCGAGATCTTCGAGCAACTTGGTGTCTACAAGGAAAAGATATGACCGACGCGACCAAAGGCGACGCGCCTGAACCAACCTCGCTAAGCGCAGGTGACCTCCTCCGCGAAATTCCTAAAAATTGGTACAAGCTCAATCGCGGTTTTCGCGTCGCTATCGTGCTGATCAGTACGATTGTGCTGTGGGAAGTTTCGGTCATCGTCTTCGACGTTAAGGAGTTTCTTGTCCCCAAACCGACGGTTGTCGGCGCGATGATGTTCGATGACCCGCTGTGGATGCTCTCACACGCGTGGCATACGCTTTTCGAAACGATTATTGGCTTTGTTCTCGCGGTCGTCCTTGGGGTTGTCCTTGCTATCTTGATCGTATCGTCACGATTCCTCGAGGAAACGCTCTACATCCTTCTGGTAACGCTCAACAGCGTGCCCAAGGTTGCGGTTGCACCGTTGTTCGTGGTGTGGATGGGCACCGGCTTATCGCCAAAGGTAGCGATTGCGACCATGATTGCGATTTTTGTTATCGTCATCGACATGGTGCTGGGATTGCGATCGGTCGATCCGGAAATGATCGATCTGGCACGGTCGATGAAAGCGTCGAAAATGAAAACGCTTTTCAAAATCCGCTTTCCGCATGCCTTGCCAAATCTATTTGCGGGGATGAAAGTCGCCATTACGCTAGCGCTGATTGGATCCATCGTCGGAGAATTCGTCGCCTCCGATAAGGGCCTCGGCTACGTCATCTTGGTTGCCCAAGGCCAATTCGATACGCCCCAGATGTTCGTGTCGATTGTGCTGTTGGCAATTCTCGGAACCGTCTTGTTCTTTCTCGTGGATCTCGCAGAGAAATTCGTTCTTCCGTGGCACGTTTCTCGTCGCCAGGACGACGGCGATGCCGCTGGGAGGGTTGCCGGCGCAATTTAAAAATCGGCGCTAACCGGCGCCGCTGCAGATAACTATTGCTTGCCGGCTGGATTGGAGTACCCCCTCCCCTTGCCAATTGCTTCGAATCCGAATTTGTCGCGCACCGAATCAATCGCTTGCTCGACGTCGGTTTGACGCCGATCCTTTGCGCCATCGACCAAATCGACCAAATCGTCCAGATCGGCCTCTCTCGGATCTGAGAAATCGTTAAGACCGATACCGATGAGCCGATATTTGGTGCCATCGACTTCGCGCTTGAGGAGCTCACGGCCAGCTTGAAATATGACATCGACAGATTGGGTCGGCGCGGCAAGTTTTCGGTTACGGGTGCGGAGCTGAAAATTCGCCGTTTTGAGCTTGAGCGTCAGTCCGCAACCGGCCAGCTCCGCCTTCTTCAGCCGACGGGAGGTTTTCTCCGACAAGCGCCACAAGATGCTGGTGAGTGTCGCAAGATCAGCGATATCGTCGCCGAAAGTGGTTTCCGCCGAAAGGCTCTTGCGCTCGCCGCGCGGATCGACGCGGCGGTTGTCGCGACCGTGCGAAAAGCGGGCTAGTCGACGTCCCATCTTGCCATAGCGCGCGATCAGGTCTTTCTCGTCACGCTGCTGCAGGTGCCCGATCAATGTGATCCCATCGCGGAAAAGGCGCGCGGTGAGCGCCTTGCCAACGCCCCAAATCAGACTGACCGGCTGGTCGCGCAAGAAAGCAACAGCCTCGCGTTGCCCGATTATGGAAAAGCCCCGTGGCTTGTTGAAGTCAGACGCGACCTTGGCGAGAAATTTGTTGTAGCTCAGGCCAATCGAAACCGTAATTCCGATCTCGTCTTCGACGTCACGCGCCAGCATTGCCAGGGTCGCCGCTGGCGGCTTGCCATGCACGGCATTGGTACCGCTCAGATCCATAAACGCTTCGTCGATCGAAATCGGCTCAACCAGTGGCGTCAAGTCGTCCATCAGGGCTCGGATACGCTTCGATTCGCGCGCATACTTCTCCATGTTCGGCCGCACGATGGTCGCGTGCGGGCACAATTTGCGCGCCCGAAACATCGGCATCGCCGAATGAATCCCATACTCGCGAGCTTTATAGCAGCAGGTCGAAACGACACCCCGCTTACCACCGCCTATGATTAATGGACCTTGCGCCAGCTCTGGATTGTCGCGGATTTCGATCGCAGCGTAGAAGGCATCACAATCGAGGTGGGCGATACTGAGCTCATAGAGCTCGTCGTGGTCCACAAGGCGATCGCCGCCACACGCAGGACAGTCCTGAATAGCGTCGACGTCTGCTCTGTGAAAACAATCGCGGCAGAGATATGCCATCGTTCCGACGAACCTATGATCGGAAGTTTATGGCGCTCCGGCCGAAGTCGCGAGTCGACGCGTTGGACTGGGCTGCGTTTTCTACCTCAGCCAATCGAATCGCGCGCGCAACTCTTCGGGGATCGCCTCGGTAGCGCGGGCGCATTGCTCGGCGGAAAAGATTCGTCGCCATTCATCGACTTCGCCAAGTCGGAAATGCAATCCGTTGCGTTCGAGGCTATCACCCGATAGCGCTGTAATCTCAACACCCGAGACACCAAAGAACTCGAGCAACTTAGCAAAGAAGGCCGGTTGATCTCGATGAAAATCTTCGTACCTGGAGACGCGCATAGCGATGCCGCGTTGATTGCGGGAGCTTGCGACAACCCAGTCCGAAGTCCATTTCACCAGTGTTGGCAGATGATTGTCGATGTGCCAATCGATTTTTCTCGAGAACAGGAATTCATCGTAACCATCGGGCAACAATGGTGACAACAGATCGCGCAGGTAGGCGTTTTCGCCAATCATTGTTTCGACGTGATGAACCCACGAAAGCGTCGCCTGGCGGGGATCACGCAAATGAATTTGCAGTTTCTTGACCCCACTGGCGGCCAAAATTTGGAGATTTTCCGTACGTGATGAACCCACGAAAGCGTCGCCTGGCGGGGATCACGCAAATGAATTTGCAGTTTCTTGACCCCACTGGCGGCCAAAATTTGGAGATTTTCCGTCGACGCGTCCAAATGCTCCTGACAAACCGCACCGCCCATCGCAAACGATTCTACCCAGCTGGGGATCACATGATCGACCGGAATAAGGTCTAGTGATATTCGACATTGCGGCGCGTCGAGTACTTCAGACAAGCGCATCGCGGTATAGACACTTCCCGATTTAGGCATCGTAATCAGGAGAATGCTGGGAATCTCCCTTGCGATCGCGGCGCGTTGCTCGGGAATAAACCCGCTCAAACGACCGACTTCGATATCGGGGAAACGGCGTTGTACGTCGTCGAGAATTCTTACCAGCTCAAGGGCCCGACCCGATACGACCATGGGTCTTCTTAGATGAGTATAGGCGTCGGGAACCCGCGGAGAATTCTCATTCACCGTACGAAAACTTACGATCGCCTCATCCCACTGACGCAGTTCGGCGCAGACCTTGCCATGGAGCAATCGAAAGCTGAGGTTGTTTGGCTCACTTGCTGTAATCGCACGCAGTAACTGCAACGACTCATCGAGATGCTCGCGGCGGTCGTAGAGCAGGTGGGCGAGAACGTATTTTACGAAACGGCTATCGGGACTTTTTCTTAGTATCCGGCGGTAGTAAACCTCGGCGGTCGATAGATCTTGATTGATATGTGCGTTTATTGCCTCGCGGAGATCAGCATTATCGCCGACGCTGGCTTGTGCCGCCGCAATTTCGTTGATTTCCACGACTGTTGACTAACTTCATACCCAACCGTGCGCGCTCTCGCCCGCGGCGGCTTACATAAGAGCATCCGATTCTAGCTGGACGCAGTCACTCGTTCGTACGCGGGTAGAGTTAGAAATTCGTTAAATTGATCTTGCTTGATCAACTGCTCGAACAGCTCGGAGGCGTCAGCGTAGTGGCCGCTGGCAAAGCGCGCTTCACCGACTTCGTCTTTGATTTGTTCGAGTTGCTCAGCCAACAACCGGTCGACCAAATCGATATCGATCTTCGGACCGTCGGAAATTGAAGCGCCGTGTTTGAGCCACTGCCATACCTGCGCACGACAAATTTCGGCAGTCGCTGCGTCTTCCATAAGATTGTAGAGCGGCACGCATCCGGTACCGCCAAGCCACGACTCGATGTATTGAATACCGACCGAAATATTGTGGCGCAAACCTTTTTCGGTGATCGTCCCATCCGGTACTTGCAGCAAGTTCGCAGCTGATACGTCCACATCCTGACGCTTCCGGGCGATCTGATTCGATTCTTTCATGTGGGTGTCGAATTGCTCCAACGCGATCGGCACCAGTCCCGGATGAGCAACCCAGGTTCCGTCGTGCCCGTCGGTTGCTTCGCGTTCCTTATCGATTCGCACCTTGCTCAAGGCTTCTTTGTTGGCTTCGGGATCGTGCCGGTTTGGAATTTGCGCAGCCATGCCGCCAATTGCGTGCGCGTTACGGCGGTGGCAGGTTTTGATCGTGAGCTGGGTGTAGGCACGCAAGAAATCACGCACCATCGATATCTGGTCGCGGTCGGGAAGCACGAAATCCGGGCGATTCCGGAATTTCTTGATAAAGCTGAAGATGTAGTCCCAGCGCCCGCAGTTGAGACCGCCCATGTGGTCGCGTAACTCGTAGAGGATCTCGTCCATTTCGAACGCGGCAAGGATGGTTTCGATCAAGACCGTGCCCTTGATCGTGCCAGGTGTGATGCCAAGTTCCTGCTCGGCATAGCTGAACACATCATTCCACAAGCGTGCTTCAAGATGGTTCTCGAGTTTCGGTAGATAAAAATATGGGCCGGTGCCCCGATCTTTGAGAGCTGCGTGGTTGTTGAACAGGTAGAGGCCGAAGTCACACAACGAGCCCGACACTGGACTGCCGTCGATGAGAATGTGCCGTTCCGGCAGATGCCAGCCGCGCGGGCGTACCAGTAGCGTCGCGATCTCATCGTTGAGTTGATAATGCTTGCCACTGTTCGCATCGTCGAACGTGATGTTACCGATAATGGCGTCGCGCAAATTGATGTGGCCTTCGATTAAATTGGTCCACGTCGGCGACGTGGCGTCCTCGAAATCCGCCATGAATACTTTTGCCCCGCAGTTGAGGGCGTTGATGACCATCTTGCGGTCCAACGGGCCGGTAATCTCTACGCGTCGGTCCTCGAGATCGGAGGGGATCGGCGCAATCGTCCAGTCCGCATCGCGGATCGCCTTAGTTTCTGTAAGAAATCCAGGCATCCACCCATCGTCAATCTTGGCTTGAATTTCCTGGCGCCGCTCAAGCAAGGAATCGCGGGTCGGTCCGAAGCGCCGCTGGAGTTCAGCAATGAAAGCAAGCGCCTCTGTCGTCAGAATGTCGGCGAAACCCTTGTTGAAGGCACCTCTAACCTCGACGCCGGGCGGCGCGACCGTCGCGGTGGAAACTGCTGACTCAGCCATTATGTTTGTTATCCCTGCTTGAACTTATGTTGCCGTGGCGGCGGCGGCGTTATACGGCGCTTTGGATCGATACGCATGCAAACACCACATCGAGTATAGCGAAACTCTGTGCGCATGGCGGGCCGCAAGCCCGACTATCAGTATTTTACGGAGAGCCCACCGTCGACAACGAGCATGTGCCCGTTAACGTATTTTGATTCGTCTGAGGCGAGGTACAGGGCGGCGTAGGCAATATCCCAAGCATCGCCCATGCGTTTGGTCGGCGACTTCGCGTGCCTCTTTTCGAGCCATGCATCGACCCCGCCGGCCGCCGCGACGGCACCCTCCATTCCGTGAACGATCATCGGGGTGTTGATCAAGCCCGGCAAGACGGCGTTTGCCCGGATCCCCTTGGCGGCGTAATCCACTGCGATGTTCTGGGTGAGTTGGTTAACCGCGCCCTTCGACGCGTTGTAGGCAACCGATGCGCGGCCAGCCCTGATTCCAGCCACCGAGGAAACGTTGACGATGACGCCACCGCCCTGCTTTTCCATAATTGGCAGAGCGTATTTCGCGGTGAGAAACATGCTGCGAACGTTGACCGCCATGACGCGATCAAATTTCTCCGTTTCTACCTCGACCGGACCGCCATATTCGTAAATGCCAACGTTGTTGTGGAGGACGTCGATTCGGCCGAACACCGCCATGCAGGCATCGACCAAGTTCTTAACCTGAACCTCATCTGAAACATCGCCGGTATGGGTGACACATTGATGGCCTTCTCCAACAATAATCTCGGCCGTCTCCGCCAGCGCTTCAGCGTTAATATCAGCAGCGAAGACGCGCGCGCCCTCGCGTGCGAACAGCACAGCTGCAGCCTTACCGTTGCCCCATCCCTCACCCACCGAGCCCGCACCGGTTACGATGACAATCTTATTATCGAGTCTGCCGGTCATTTCGTTTCCTCATGCCAATCGACTGGGATTTTCGTTCGGCCCCGATCGACCTGATGTGGACACTGCTATTGGATAAGCTCATTCTGACGGGGTCGCGTTTTGAGCTGAGATTCTCAACTAACTATCTTTAATAAGCCTCTGTTAACAAACAATACTAACAGAAAAATGATTTCTAGGTCTGATGCTCAGGATCGCGATTTCCGCGATCCCCTCGCCACCTTTAGGGGTCGCTTCGCACTCCCGTGTGACACGATATATCTCGATGGTAATTCGCTTGGTGCACTGCCGCGAGGCGTCGAGGAAATACTTCGCGACGTGATTGGTAATCAGTGGGGCAACGACTTGATTCGCGGGTGGAACACGCACGACTGGATCGGCATGCCGGCCCGCGTGGGCAAAAAACTAGCACGCGTGATAGGCGCGGCGAATGATGAAGTTATCGTGGCCGATTCCACGTCGATCAATCTATTCAAATTGCTCGTCGGGGCCCTTCGCGCGCGCCCGGGACGCGCCACAATCGTCATGAATCGCGATGATTTCCCAACTGACTTGTATGTCGCGGAAGGCGTCGCCGATTTGCTCGGCGAACCCTACCGTGTCGTGCGGGTGACGCATGACGGGCTGGTGGCCGCGATCGATAGCGACACCGCCGTCGTCGCCGTGACCCAGATCGACTTCAGAACAGGTGAAGCGCTCAACCTGGCGCACTTGTGCGACGCCGCTCATCAACACGGGGCGCTCTTCCTATGCGATCTGTCGCACAGCGCCGGTGTCATGCCGCTCGATTTGAATGGCTTGGGAATCGATCTCGCGGTTGGCTGCGGGTACAAATATCTAAATGGCGGGCCCGGTGCGCCGGCGTTTCTGTTTGTCGCCAAACACCTCCAAACCGTCCTCGATTCGCCGATCTGGGGCTGGATGGGACACGCCGCGCCTTTTGCGTTTGGATCCGACTATCAACCGGCCCCTGGGGTGCGGCGCTTCCTCGCGGGAACACCGGCGGTGCTTGGCCTTGCCGCCCTCGATCACGCACTCGAGAGCACGCTCGCTGCCGATATCGATACGGTGCGCGCAAAATCTCTCGCGCTGACCGATCTGTTCATGGAACTCGTTGATCAAGAATGTCGCGGCTTTGGCCTCGAGATTGTAACCCCGCGAAGTGAAAATCGCGGCAGCCAGGTATCCCTGCGCCATCCCAATGGCTATCCGATCGTGCAAGCGCTCGTTGGCCGGGGGGTGATCGGCGACTTTCGCAGCCCGGACATTCTTCGGTTTGGCTTTGCACCACTTTACATACGCTACCTCGATGTCTGGGACGCCGTATCCCATCTTAAAGAGGTGATGATTTCGGAAGTCTGGCGGCAACCCGAATTTCAGACGCGCGCCGCTGTAACCTAGTAAAGAAGCCCGAAGATATGACAACCGAAGATCACGCGAAGCCCTCGGGACCAGTGCCATCATTGCCCGAAGGCGCCCATACCGATTTCTCCGATGAGCTTTCCTACGGCAACTATCTGCAGTTGCCGCAACTGCTCAACTGTCAACGGCCCTTGTCAGATGCGCATGATGAAACCCTCTTCATCATCATCCACCAAACGACCGAATTATGGATGAAGTTGGTCGTCCATGAGCTGGCCGGGGCAATCAGCCACATCCACAACGACGACTTGTCGCCGGCTTTTAAGATGTTAGCGCGGGTCGGTCGGATCCAATCGCAACTCATCCAATCCTGGGACGTGCTCGCCACGTTAACCCCGGCCGACTATCTATCGTTTCGCGATCGCCTCGGCCACGCCTCCGGTTTCCAGTCCTACCAATACCGCATGATCGAATTCATGCTCGGCAACAAGAACCCGAAGATGCTCGACCCCCACAAACACGACGCCAAAATCCACGACGCGCTCTCCAACGTTCTGGCGGGGCCGAGTCTGTATGATGAAACCCTCCGATTACTCGAGCGGCGCGGTTTTGCCATCGATGAGGCATGTCTGGAGCGAGACTGGCGCAAGCCCTATCAAATTAATGAATCAGTTCGCGAAGCGTGGCTCGCCATCTACCGCAACACGGCGCCTAACTGGGACCTTTACGAACTCGCCGAAGAACTGGTCGATCTCAAGGATTGGTTCCAACAGTGGCGGTTTCGTCACGTCACCACGGTCGAACGGATTATCGGTCACAAGCGCGGTACCGGCGGTACAAGCGGCGTGACCTACCTCAAAGGTGCCCTGGCGATCCGTTTCTTCCCCGAACTGTGGGACGTGCGCACTGCGCTGTGAGGACTACAACAGGTAGACCGCCATCTCGCCTTCACGACCGCGGATCGTCTGATTGCCCGCGGCTCTTGCTTCAATCCCCGGGCTTTTGGCGTGGGTGACATCGCTGATTGCGATCGCGACATCAACTGCATCGGGATCGAGTTGCTTGCCGAGTTGCTCCAAACGGTTGGCCGTGTTCACGGTATCGCCAACGATGGTGTAGTTGATGCGGCCGGGCGCGCCGATATTGCCGACAATAACTTCGCCTGTGTGAATGCCAATCCGCACCCGAACCGGGGCCAAGCCCCGCTCGCGCCTAGCCTTGTTCTCAGCCGCGGTAACCTCTCGGATCGCTAACGCGGCTCGACAAGCCCGTAGCGCATGATCGGGCTGTGCATCGGGAACCCCCCAAAACGCCATAATCGCATCGCCGATAAACTTGTCGATGGTGCCGCTCTCTGTCTCGATGCACTGGCTGAGACGTGCGAAGTGGTCATTGAGGAATCCTGCCGTTTCTTCGGCCGACATTGCTTCGGAAAGGGTGGTGAAGCCAACGATATCGGTGAACATTACCGTTGCTTCACGCACCATCGATTTGGAGACTGATTCCTCGCCTTGCTGAACGAGTTTGTGGACGAGGTTCTTGGGGACATAGGTCTCAAACCATTTAAGGCCGACGACCATTGAGTTGAAGGCATGCGACGCGTCGGTGAGCTCGGTAAACAGGCTTGAGCCCAAACGCGGGACACGTTCGAGCGAGAGCTCGCTGATGTCGTGGGCGGCGTTGGCGAGCTGATTGACCGGCACGCTTAAATATCGCGCGAAGAGATAGGCAAATACGAGCGAAACCAGAAGTACGATCCCGCCCGCGATCGCGGCCCAGCGCAATCGCAACAATTCGTCAAGCACATCGGATGCGGGAAAAGCGACCCCGACAAGCCAGGGCTGATCTCCATAGCGATCGATCTGGCGCGAGAGGACACCGAATTGGCGATCGCCCACGTTGACCAGGCGCACGCCGGTATTACGTTCGATTCGTTCTCGGTTACGTGCGCCGTCGCCGCTGAGGAAGCCGAGCAAAATCGGATCACCGATCTGGTCGGCGGTGGGCAGCGGCTTTTTGGGCCCGATGTCGTACTTTTCCGTCACCAGCTTGGCATGCGCCACGACGGATCGGTCGCTGTAGAGAATAAAACCCTGGCCACCGAGCTCGCGTGCAGTTTCATCGAGCATCGTTGAGAGTTCCGCCACCCGCACATTGGCGGCGAGCACGCCAATCGGCTTGCCGTCACGAATGACTGCTGAGCGTAAGCTGATTAAGGCCTGCTTTGCGGTTTCCGGAAAAATGATCTCGCCCCAATAGGGTCCATCGCGTTTATACGCGGCCGCTGCAGCGTCACGGATTATCTTTAGTTTGCTGACGTCGACGAATCGAAAAACAACGCCGGCCTCGGTTCGTAGGGCAAACCCCATCCGCCAGTCGGTATTGATGAACACGACGGATCGAACCTGAGGCGTTGCGGCGAGTGAACCAGACAGGTAGGCCGCCAGCTCCGCGTCGTCGTTGATGTTGAGATCTCCAGATTTGATCTGACTGGCGAGATGCTGCAGTTGGTCTTCCGCAGGTTGCAGATAGCTATCGATCCGTGACAACACCACGCTAATCGTCGCTTCGCTCTTATCGCGCAAGAGGCCTGTGGTGTTTTTCCAAGCGCTCCACATGCCGAGTGCGAGCACGGCAAGAACGGCAAGCGCTACCAGTCCGCCAAAGCCGAGGAGCAAGCCCCGGGTGATGTGCATTTGAAACCGACGCACACCGACTTGTCCGGATTTTGATTCCAGCGTCGCCGGGGTGGAAATCGTGTGTTCGACCATCTCGACCGTTCGCCCAAACTTGGTCTAAACGACTTCGAAGATCTCGTAGACCGGGCCTTCCGGCGGTCGGTAGCCTGTGGCCACGCTAACGACTCGATTAAGCCAGTCGTAGTTCTCCGCGCCAGTCTCGAAAAAGGCGGAGGCGCGCAAATAATACTCGTCTTCTCCTACCGCATCGCCGTTATTGAGCCGCTCCATCACCTCATCATTGGCGTGGCGAATGCCGCGAGGCTGTGTCTCGAAAGTGGTGGAAATTTGAGGATGGCGTAATCTCCGGGTGACAAGACAACCACCCAACCGGCGGCTAGCACCGCCAAGGAGATCACGCCATGAAGAACACTACCGAGACTTCTGCGCTTTCGCTACTGGCCAATGACGCCGGCTATGATCCGCTCGAGGACCGGCTGCGGGAGAACATCAGATCCACGATCGAGGCCGTTTTTGAGGAGGAACTTGCGCAGTTTCTCGGGCGCTGCCGATACGGTCGAGAGGACGCGCTTCGGCAAGGGTATCGGAACGGGCACCGGGAGCGGCAACTGACGGGGACATTCGGGACCGAGAGGGTGAGCGTGCCGCGTGCGCGGATCGTTGAGGAAGACGGTCGGGCGTCGGAATGGCGTTCGCGGGCGCTGCCGCGCTACCAGCGGCTGACCAGAAAGGCCGAGGCGCTGATCGCTTCGGTGTATCTGTCCGGAACCAACACGCGGCGGGTGAAACGCGCGCTGTTCGGGCTCTTCGGGGGTGCTGTGAGCAAGGACGTTGTGAGCCGGGCGTGGCGCAAGGTGAAGGTCGATTGGGACGCCTGGTGCAGCCGTGGCCTCGCGGATGAGGATATCGTTCGGCTGATCCTTGACGGCACTGTGATCAAGACCCGACTGGACCGCAAGGCCACCAACATCTCGGTTCTCGCGGCTATAGGGGTGCGCCGGGATGGCCAGAAGGTCTTGCTTTCGATCGGGAATATGGGCGGAGAAAGCCAGGCGGCGTGGCGCCAGTTCCTCGACGACCTTGATGCGCGTGGACTGAAACGGCCCGGGTTTGTCATCGTCGATGGCGCGCCGGGACTGGAGGCGGCTCTGTCGGCGCTTTGGGGCGATGACCTTCCCGTTCAACGCTGCACCGTGCACAAGCACCGCAACCTTCTGGGTCATGCTCCCAAACACATGCATGACGAGCTGAGCGAAGATTACCGCGATATGATCTATGCCGACACTGCCTCCGAGGTGGAAACCCGCCGCAAGGCGTTTGTCCGCAAGTGGCGGCTGAAATGCAGGGCCGTCGCGGACAGCCTCGCAGAAGCGGGCGACAAGCTCTTTACCTTCACGCGCCTGTCCAAGAGCCAATGGAAATCAGCCCGAACGACCAACGCCATTGAGCGTCTCAACGAGGAGTTCAAGCGCCGGATCAAAACACAGACCGTGCTGCCGTGTCCCGAAACAGTGCCGATGCTCCTCTGGGCGCTCCTCGCTTGCGGCCAAATCCAGATGCGCAAAGTCGATGGATGGGAAACCCTCGATCAGCTAATCGCCGACGAAACCCTTGACCGCGCGGCCTGACCGCCGCAAAACTCAACCCGCTCGGAGAGGCGCCAAAACCAATTTCCACCACTTTCGAGACACAGCCTGCCGCGATACGTCATGTAGATCATCTCACGGTCCTCGGTTAGCAGAGTGATCCGCACGTCGAGCAGAAATGAACCATCCGCGCGCTCCAGGATCCAATCGCCACCACCCGGCAGCACCATACCGCTCAGTCGCGCGCCTTCGAAGCTGCCACCGCTCACGTATACGATGCGCCGCGTTCCAGTCGGCGTGCCGCTGATGACCTGAGGCTTTTCGACTTCAAGTGCAAGGGTCATCAAGTGGGCGGTCCGAATCTCTGACATAAACGGCCTCGGGAGAAGTTCTGCGAAGACTAAGTGTCTCGGGCAGTCCGCACCAACCGGGTCAGTGTATGGTCTTATACCCCACCCAAGAGCGTTAGGCTTGCGCTACCGAGCGCAAGAGGGTCGCGCACCATCAACCGCTTCGGACTACGACGACTCGGTGACCGCATCGACTCGGTGATCCATTATTCGACGCCACAACGGTGGCACCAGAGCCACTATCAGCATGGCCGAATATCCCCCCGGCAGGTGCGGACTATCGGGCCGCGACTCCAGAAGTTGGTAGCGCCGCCCGGCATGCAAGTGATGGTCGGCGTGCCGACCAAGTTGAAACAAGTACCAGTTGGTAAGCGGGGAGTCGGTGTCCCACGAATGGCGCGCCGCGACGGGCTCGGGTGATCCGTTGTGCTCGCTGCGGACAAGACCATAGTGCTCGATGTAGTCGGTTAGCTCGAGTTCAACGACGGCGACGAGGCTTTGTGCGGCGAAGAACAAAACTCCAGTCCAGCCGAACGCCGATAAAATCGCTCCGTAGAGTATGATAATCGCAATGCCGTAGCGCACCATCGGGTTTGATAGCGATCTCGGATTTCGGCCGCGCCGCACCAGGCGGGCACATTCGATCTGCCATGCACTGGCTAATCCACTAAGGATCACGCGTGGAAGAAACGAATAGTAGCCCTCACCCTTGCGCGCCGTTGCCGGGTCAGTGCGCAGTCCAACATTGCGGTGGTGACCGTGAACGTGCTCGATACTGAAATGCGGGTACGACGCGCCCATCATCAAAATGGTCGCGAGAGATCGCTCGCCCCAGTGGAGGCGGTGCATCAATTCATGGGCCACTGTAATCCCGAGGGCACCGCTGCTAAGACCTATTGAAAGCGTCACGCCGACAATTTCGACAGCCGAGAGGTCGAGGTTCGACGTCGCCCACAGACCGACCGCGATCAAAATGATCTGAACGGGGGCGGCGAGCCAAAGGGGCCAGCGCCAGACCCAATCGCGCTCCAGATCTTCCGTTTCGCCGGCACCAGGATTACGACGGTCGGCCGGCAACACCAAATCAACGATCGGATCGACGGCAAACAGGAGAATGAGTGTGAGGAAAGTCCACCACCCCCCTGCCACGAAACCAACGATCACGCTCGCGGGGATGAAATATGCGTGCCAGAACAAGAGTTGCCGTCGTCGCATTATTGTTGCGGCCTCTGCTGTGTCAGCCATTGCTCCCCAACAACATGGGGAATGTCGCTCGGCAATGCCAGCGTAGTTTGACCCAACGCGTCAGTACGCTACGGTCGCCGCCCGCCCCTCACAAAGACGAACAATCGTGACCACCGCGCCCATCGCAACCTCGCGCGCGCAACTATTGCCGCTGATCGCTATTTTCGCGGGCTCTGCATGCTTTGCTCTAACCCCGGTATTCGTCAGATTTGCCGATGTTGGTCCCATCGCGGCTGGCTTTTGGCGAATGATCATCGCGCTGCCGATCGTCTGGACCTGGTTCCAGATCGAAAAACGACGTCTCCCAGAGCGAGCGATCCGGGTCCGATCGCCGCGCGATACGATCTGGTTGGTCGCGTCAGCCATCGCAATTACCGTGGATTTATCGCTTTGGCACAGCTCGTTTCTCTATACCTCGGTTGCCAACGCGGCTCTGCTCGGAAGCTTGCATCCGATCGTCGTTGCGATTGGTGCGTGGCTGCTGTTTCGCGAGACCATTACCGGCGTGTTCATGGTTGGACTGGTGATCGCTATAGCCGGTTCGATCGTTCTGGCTCGAGCTGGAGCAACGGGATTCTCGAGCATCGCGCTGGGCGACATTCTCGCACTTCTGTCGACCTTCGGTTTCAGCGCCTACGCATTGAGCTTGAAGCGCCTTCGGCAGACGATGTCGACGGCAACGATCATGCTTTGGACGCTGACCCTAGCGCCGCTGATGCTATTGCCGATGGCTGCAATTGTTGGCGAAACCCTGATCCCGCAGTCGCTACAAGGCTGGGGAGTCGTGATCGGTTTTGCGCTGATTGGTAATGTCGCGGGCCAGAGCATGACGACCTATGCCTTCGCACATTTGCCGGCATCGTTCAGTTCAGTGACCTTATTGATCGTGCCAGTCATTGCGGCGCTATTGGCGTGGGTGTTGTTTCAAGAAGCTATTTCGGTGCTACAGGCGCTCGCAGGCATGACCGTCCTGGGCGGTATCGTCGTCGCCGAACGCGGCCGACGCGGACCAAGAGCTCTGTCGTCTACCTCGTAATCTTGTCGAACGGTTATTTTGCGGCTTTTTTCAGATACGCGACCACATTCTCGCGATCAGCAATTTTCTTAAAGCGCGCGGTCATCCTGCTCTTGGCCTTTTTTACCCCGAGGTAGGCCGCGAGATATTTCTTCGGGTTCACCAGGTATTTGACGATCTCTTCCTCGGTCCAAACCAAACCCTTCTTACGCGCGTCGACATACGAGCTTGAATACTTGAAGCCCTCGATACTGCCAGCCGTGCGGCCAATGATATTCTTAAGCGTGGGCCCGAGTTTTTTCTTTGCGGGGTCAAGCGAGTGACACGCAGAACATTTCTTGAACACCTTCGCACCTGCGTCGGCATCGCCCGCGGCGAACGAGGTTTGGCTCATGGCCGTCACCGTTATGATTACGACACATGCCGTAAGTAATTTGGACACCATAGGTTGCCTCCTCGTCACTCGGTGTTGACTAAGTGCGGGCAGGGTAACACCGACCCACACGCCAACGATGGGTCCGATTAACCTCTCGCGCAACAGGTCTCACTGACTTGTTACCAAAACGGCGCCAATTGACGGTTCACGCGCGTTTTAGTGTTCGCCCCCGATTGCATAACCTAGTATCTGCACAACTTGCTCGGGTGTTTCGGCAACCGCCAAGGCCCCGGCGTCGACTTCCTTGAGCGCGTGCGTGAGGTCAGGGTCGTGCAGCGTAATGTAGGGCTTGCCAAGTGCCGCCGCGTAGCCGGCGTCGAACGCTGCATTCCACTGGCGAAACTTGTCGCCAAACCTGATGACCGCAATATCTGCACGATCGAGCAGACTGCGTGTGCGAATTGCGTTGATTTTCGCACTTTTATGGTCTCGCCAGAAGGCGTCGGATTCTTCGCCGAGGATGCGCGTGCCACAATCGTCGCTGGCCGCGTGGTCAGTGATCGGAGAGGCCAGCTGGACCGGTAGCTCCGCGTCGTCAACGCCGCTTCGGATCCGATCGCGCCAATCGGTATGAATTTCGCCTGACAGATAAACCGTCCAACGGTCTTGATCCACCTACGCCTCCCTGGTTATCTCATGCCATCTTAGCGATTTTCGCGGACATGGTCGACGGTCTCAAATCGTGGAAGGCGACCACTGCGATAGTCAATTATCGTCTGGAAACCTAATCATATTGCCCAAACGTTCGTTCATGATAAATCTGTATGCCTGACGTTACTTGCCCACTTAGGCCATACCGACCGGACGAAATATTTGTACTTTAATTCCCAAACGAGCGTTTTTATAGACGTGACTGGCTAATTAGGTGGTCAATAAATCGCCTAATTCTGCGACCGCACTGTCGAAGTGGGCGTGTTCATGATCTATTTGGCTCAGCATGAGCGCACCCTGAATTCGCGCAAGCGTTGCCGCTGCAATTAAAGTCGCATCTGCTTCGGTGTATCGGTCATTTAGAATGGCGGTAACTGCTGCGGTCCAATCGTTGAAATAACGGCGTGTGAGTTCGTTGAATTCAGCGATTCGATCGCCTACCTCGAGTGCGATATTCGCCATCAAACAACCCCCTCGCCGACTACCGAAATAGTCGTTAATGGCGCGACAAAATTCGTTCAGGCGATCCTGCGGCGATTTATCGTCCTGGTAGGCAATCCAGAAAATGCGATCCCAACTCTCAGCAATGTATTTTTCCAGAGCGGCTTCTGCGAGCCCCTGCTTACTCGGGAAATAGTGATAAAGACTACCTTTCAACAGCCCGCAAGACGCACTTATGTCTGCGACAGAGGTGTTGTGATAACCCTGCGTTCGAAACAAATGCAGGGCTGCATCAAGGATTTTCTCGCGATCGGTTTTTTGAATAGCCATAACAACCAAACGTTCGCTTGGTAATAAAACCCTGCCGTTTTGTCAACACATTCGATCGTTGATTGGGCTCTTATTTTTCCATTTCGTAAAGAACCCTTCGGCGCCACAAAACCGTGACGGCGACGGCGACGAGGACGATTACAGCAGCGGCCCCCACTGGTAACTGGAGTCCCAGATATTCCGACGCACCTCCCAAACCTATCGCACCGATTGACGGACCACCGCGAAAAATCAACCCATAGAGACTAAGCAAACGGCCACGCATCTCTGAGGCTACGGTTGCTTGAAGCAATGTGAGCGAACCCACCCCATAGGCGACCATCGTGAAGCCGACAATCGCCAACGCAGGAATAGCGACTTCGACGCTTCGCACGGTGGCAAATACCAGTAAAGCGAGCGCCGACACCGCCGTACTTACCAGGACAGTGTTGACCAATCCGACTCGGCCCCGCAATTCTGCCATTAATATGCCGCCTGCGACCGCACCGAGACCGACCGTCGCGGTGAAAATGGCCAACAGCGCCGCCCCACCTCCAAATACGTCGTCGGCGAACCCGGGCAAGAGTTCGACAAAGGGTCGCGCCAGCACGAACGAGGTAACCATGAGAAGGAGCAGCGGCGCGATTCCGGGGTGACGCACGGCAAACATGACCCCTTCGACTATCGACTTAAAGATCGAGTCGCCAGAGTGGATTTTGCTGTGTTCTTCAACAATCTCGATCCGAAACAGGAACAACAGAAAAATCACGTATGTCGCGGTGTTGATGGCAAAGGTCGGCGCAATGCCCGCACTAACGATAACAAACCCACCGATCGCTGGTCCCACGAAGCGGGCAAGGTTAAAGACCACCGAATTGACCGCGATGGCACTCGCGACATCTTCCTGACGGACAAGGCTGGGGATTAGCGCCAAACGCGCCGGTTGATTAAACGCAGCTACAATGCCCGTTGCGAGCGTCAGGAGCAGCAGCCATTCGACCGTGATTAACCCGGCCGCAGTAAGTGCGGTTAACGTTGTCGCCTGAACTAAACGCAGCACTGTTGCCAGTTGAAGAATGCGTAACCGCGATCGGCGATCCGCTATGGCGCCGCCGATGGGACCCAGAATGATCGAGGGAAACAGGTCGGCGAAAGCCATCAGCCCGAGCCAAGCTCCCGATTCGGTGAGTTGCCAGGTTAACCAACCGATCGCGAGCCGTTGCATCCATGACCCAACCAACGAAATCGCGTTTCCCGAGATGTAGATGCGGTAGTTACGATTCTGCAGCGCTCGCACGATGCTGCTGACGCGTACGACATTGACGAGCCACTCGATCATGATGGGATTTCAGGCCACGATTTTTTTTACGCGTGCTTCACGCACCGCGATATATAGCCCGGCGCCGACCACTAAAACGGCGCCGGCGATCGTTGATGCGTCCGGGATGTGGCGCCAAATCAGAAATCCGAACAGCACTGCCCATACCAGGCCGAGATAACGAAATGTCGATAGTAGCCCGGCCTCGGCTTAGCGAAATGCTTCGATGAGAAAGAAGTGTGCAGCGCAGTAAAACAGCGAAATAAGGACCAGAAGAGCAATTTCACGCGAGGTTAATGCGATCCAACCGCCGAAGGGAGCCGTTGCCAGACCGGCCGCTGCAACCGCCGCGGTCGTAAAAAACAAGATCGCAATCGAGCTATCGCGGGCACTTAAACGCCGGGTAATCACATCGCGCAAGGATCCCGAAAGAGCCGCACCCGCCGGCAGCAGCGCCACCCAATAGACGCCCTCACCGCTCGGCCGAAGCATGATGATCACGCCGCCGAATCCCAATAATACGGCCGTCCAGCGGCGCCAACCAACGCGCTCGCCCAACACCGGTACAGCCAGTGCGGTCAACATGATCGGCCCCACAAAGGACACCGCGATTGCATCGGCCAACGGCATTAGGCGCAAACCGCCTATGAATAGAAACGTGCTGGTGATCATTAACACCGCCCGTGCGAGGTTTCCCCGAACGTGAACGATCCGTCCCTCCCGCCAGCCATAGCGCCATACAATCAGCAGTGCCAGCAGCAGCGTTGCCATTGCCCCTCTGACACCGATCAACTCGCCCAACGGTACGGTCTCCGACACCGACTTGACGGCAGCATCGTGTGCTGTGAGGAGCAATCCACTCAAAATAATTGATGCAACGCCGCGCCGGGGTACGTTCTCGAGCGCGCGCACAAGTCCCTTCGGATGATACGTTTCCGTCATCCGCTAGGGCTCGAGCTTAATCAGGCGTCGCCTAAACGGCGCGGTTTCCGGCGTGGGACGACGTAATGGTTATGGCGCAAGCATCCGGGCCGGTCACGACAAACGAATCATGGATTCGCCCACGCGAGATCTCGGTCGCCGCAAATCCATCGTTCACATAATCGGCGCGGGCGATATCGATGTCGTCGACCATAAGATCGAATGGCGCCTTACGGCCGGCTTCGATCGCAATGTCGATCCGCCGCAATACCAAGTGCGTCCCACCACGTAGTTCTAAAACCGCAATCGATTCGGTTTGATGAATAGGGCGCATACCAAGCCGCACAAACGAATCGGCGGCCTCGCCAATGCTTGATACGTCGATCGAAACATGCCCCACCGCCACCGGCGGTCGTTGATCGTCTTGGCTCATGGTGACCTCGTCGCTATCTAAAACAGAAGACCCAATATAGCGTGTTTCTCCGACTGGAGTATTTTCAAGACCCTGTAACGCTCATCACACGCTGCGCTTGTCTTCTGTGATACACTTCGTTTGTTTTAGTAGGCTATTTCAAGATTCAGATGTCTGAAACACCGCGTAGACGCGTCGACCAACGCGAATTAGATGCCGTTATCGTGGCGCACGAAGCGTATTTGAAGGCGCCCGGGCGGTCGGATCCGGCAAAACTATCGTTTTTCGATCTATCCGGACTTCGGTTCGACGGCCACAATCTATCCGAAGCTGATTTCGCGGGGTCCAGCCTCGAGTTCGCGAGCCTTCGTCGATCGCAACTGACGGCAGCGAGTTTCTTTGCCGCCGATTTACGAATGGCGAACTTCAAGGGCTCCGACCTGACCGGCGCAGATCTCAGGGGCGCCTGCTTGCGCGGCGCCGTCCTCACCGACGCTATCCTCGAAAACGCAGACCTAAGCGGCGGATCGTTGATGCGTCACGGCGGTGGCTCGCTGGGTGCAAAATCGGTCGACCTAAGCGGCATCGTTGGAGAGGGCGCTAATCTGACGGGCGCCAAGCTTCCCCGCGCGACCCTGATACGGGCAGAACTGCCGACCGCCAATCTCAGTAGAGTTCAACTGACCGGAGCCGACTTCAGCGAAGCAAATATTGCCGGAGCAAACCTGGAGGGTGCCGATCTTTCCGGTTGCAATCTCACCGACGCCAACCTTCAGGGCGCCTTGCTCGCCAACGTCTTATGGCGTGATGCCAAATTGGCGGGAGCGGATCTTCGCGGTGCCCAGCTTGATCCCCAGGCACTCAAGCAGGCCGATTTTAGTGGTGCGCTCGTGCTTCGAACAATCGAAGCATTAGGCATGACCCTCGACGAAATCTTGACGGCGCATGCGCAATGGGCAGCGACCAACGGAAAAGAAGGCAAGCAGGCGTTGCTCGCCTGCGTCGATTTCAATGGCAAAGATTTCAAAGGTGTCGTGCTTCCAGCTGCAATTCTGGAGAGCTGCATGATGAAGTCAGCCGACTTCTCGGAAGCCTCGCTCGCCATGGCAGATCTTTCGAAAGCCGATTGTCGCGAATCCCGCTTCACAAAGGCCGACCTGCGTGGTGCCAATCTGAGCGACTGTGTATTTGATGACGCAGACCTTCAGGGCGCACACATCGAAGGTCTCGATATCCAAGGTTCGGTGCAACAACAACGAACCGCCCGGTTAACCAGTGCGACTTTCGTCCGCGCCGACTTACGCGGCGCGTCCCTGCGCACCGCCAACCTCCTGGACGCGGATTTTTCGGGCGCTGATTTGCGTCAGACCGACTTCAGAGATTGCGAGCTTAAAAACACGATCTTTAGCGGTGCCAACATTGAAGGCGCGCAGTTCGGCGGTGCCAACTTGGCGAGCGCCGTCGGCATCGGTTAAGCCCGTAGCCGCTTCGCGCGACGATTAGAGGCCGGCCTCAAGACCGGTTGTATCCGATAGACGCCGTAGCTTAGCGGGTTCACGGATGTAGAGCGTCTTGCCCTCGCGCAACACGATTCCCGATTGCGACAGTTCGCTGAGAACGCGCGCGACCGTTTCGCGGGTAGTGCTGGCTAGGCTTGCGATATCGTTATGGCTTGGAATCGGCTCGATCTTCGGGGCCTCGATTTCAACCGAATCAGCACCGGATAGGCGGAGGACTTCGATATACACGCGTTGCACCGCGCGTAAAGTGCTGAGATCCATGATTCGATCATCGACAACACGAATGATGCCGCACAACTGGCGCATTACTTTCATGGCAATCGGCGGACGCTCGAACAGCAAATCGAGAAATGTTTCCGATGAAAGCGAGGCAAGAGTTGTTTCTTCGACCGCGACAATGGCGGCCGTGCGTGGTTGCCCGTCGATCGCAGAAATTTCGCCGAAATACGATCCCGAGGTCAGGTTTGCGAAGGCGATCTCCCGCCCCGTGGTCGAAAAATTGACCACACGAACCGTACCGTTCACCACAAAAAAGATATCGCGGTTGTCGCTACCCTGATCGATAATTTGCTCGTTGGTGGTGTAGTTGCCCCAGCGACAGCGTGCTTCCAGCACGGCGAGCGCCTCTGAGGGCAGCCACTCCAACAGTTCTATTTGGGCGAGCGACCTTTTGTTTTCTGTCATCTCAACCGGGTACCACGACCACTTTTCGCAGGCAAAGCCCCGAGGCCGCCCACGATTAGGTACCTATAGTATGACGGGACAATAAATAATCCTACTAAACCAAAGAAAAAAATACCGTTTCTGTGACAACCGTCACTTTCAAGACTATGCGGTCTTGGTAGGTTCTGTGTCACTGCGACTACAAACTTTAACAGCCCGTTGACGAAGTCTTCCCTGGACGAAGTCGGCATGGTCTGATTCTCTGGTGTCCTGGCCTGAAGGGGGGTTCGCTGATGGCGATGGGACAGCAGAAGGATCGTCAGGGGGACTTGATGGTGAGCTGGTCGGAGATGCCGCGCTCGCCAGGTCATGTATTTTACGACCGCCTGCAGTTGGTACTGATCGAGGGCGGCTTCGACGGCTTCGCCGAGGCGGTCTGCCAGCCCTATTACGCGGCCAGGATGGGGGCGCCTTCGGTGCCACCCGGGCGCTACTTCCGTATGCACCTGGTGGGCTACTTCGAGGGTATCGACTCTGAGCGTGGGCTGGAGTGGCGCTGCTCGGATTCCCTGTCGCTACGGGAGTTCCTGCTGTTGGAGATGCGGGAACGGGTGCCGGACCATTCCTGGCTGTCACGGACCCGCGCGCGCCTGCCCCATGAAGTCCACACGGCGGTGTTTGACTGGGTCCTGGCGCTGATCGCCGAGGCGGGTCTGGTGAAGGGCGAGCGCATCGGGGTGGATGCCTCGACCATGGAGGCCAACGCGGCGCTGCGCAACATCGTGCGGAGGGACACGGGCGAGGGTTACCGGGGGATGCTGGAGCGCTTGGCCCAGGAGAGCGGTATCGAGACACCCACGGCTGAGGACCTGGCGCGTCTGGACCGCAAGCGCAAGGGCAAGAAGCTCTCGAACCAGGACTGGGTTTCCAGGAGCGACCCCGAGGCCAAGATCGCCAAGATGAAGGACGGCACCACGCACCTGGCCTACAAGCCCGAGCACGCGGTGGATCTGGACACCGGCGCGGTGGTGGCGGCGGAGCTGCACCCGGCCGACGAGGGCGATACGACAACGCTTCCCAAGACCCTGGCGGCGGCCGAGGCAAACCTCGAGGCGGTGGATGTGGCGCCGACGGCCGAAGATCCGGCCGAATGTGTGACCGATAAGGGCTACCACTCACGGTTGGTCTTGAAGGCGCTCGACGACGGCCCCTGGAAGAGCCGGATCTCCGAGCCCAAGCAGAAGGGTTTTGCGCGCTGGCACGGAGATGATGCGGCTCGCCGGGCGGTCACCAACAACCGGACCCGGCTGTTATCGGGGGTGGCCAGGGAAGCCTTCAAGCTGCGCGCCGAGATCGTCGAGCGCTCCTTTGCCCACAACCTCGATCGCGGCGGTATGCGCCGGACCTGGCTTCGGGGCCGCGAGAACGTGCACAAGCGATACCTGCTTCACGTCGCCGGCCACAACCTATCGTTGCTGATGCGCCAACTCATCGGCGCCGGCACCCCGAAGGAGGCCGTGGCGGGCGGAATTGGCGCCTTGTTCGTGCTTGTTACGCCCGCTGGAGCCGTCCTGGTCGTTCAGATCGTCCTCATCGTCTCGGAGGATGGCGAAACCGCCTTCGCCGCGATATGCTTCGCCGTGGCGTGAAACCCGGTCAATGACGCCTTTTTCAACGGGCTGTTAAGGGGTCTGGATGACTTTCAAAGCGCCGGGCCCTCTTTTTGTGCCCGTATCAAACTTAGAGTCCGACTCGAAACTCTATGTTTGATAACAGTACCTTTCGAGCCGCCTTGTGAGGAGTCGGATGTTGGCAAACAAGAATCCATGCCTGTGCGGAGGCGATTGATTTCTCCCAATCCTTGGCCAGTCGACGGCATCGGTTGAGCCAGGCGAAGGTCCTCTCGACGACCCATCGTCTGGGCAGGAGCTCGAAGCCCTGGGCGGTGTCTGAGCGCTTGATGATCTCGAGCTTCCAGCGGCCGATGTCCTCAAGGGCGCCCTCGAGTTTCGGTCCCGCGTAGGCGGCGTCTGGCGAAGAGGGACGCAGCCGGGGGAAGCGATGACGGATCGATTTGAGGACCTCGGGCGCGCCGTCGCGGTCCTGGATATCGGCTGCGTGCACGATCAGGCCGACCAGAAGGCCGAGTGTATCGGTGACGATGTGACGCTTGCGGCCCTTGATCTTCTTGCCCGCGTCATAGCCCCGAACACCACCGCTTTCCGTGGTTTTCACGCTCTGGCTGTCGATCACCCCGGCGCTCGGGCCGGCCTCGCGTCCTTCCAGCTCCCGGGCCGCCATGACCAGGTGATGGTTGATGCTCTCCAGCAGGCCGTTGGAGCGCCAGTCGTAGAAATAGCGCTGGACCGTGGAAGGCGGAGGGAAGTCGTTCGGCAACATCGCCCACTGGCAGCCCGTCGAGGCCATGTACATGACCGCATCCATGACATGGCGCAGGTCCGTCGTCCTCGGCCGGCCGATCTTCTTGCGCGGCGATGAGCGGCGCGATCAAGCCCACTCTCGATCCGTCAGGTCGCTTGCGTAGCGCCCGCCACGGGCTCATAATTCGGGCGAGTGATTTCGGTCCACATGTTGTGCCTTCGTTTGCTTTGACACAACCGAGTAAGCCACAACCGACTGAAATCATCAACTAGTTTCGGGTTGGCCTCTTAGAGAAAAAGTACAGCTATAAGCTGGTATTCGTGGGACCCATCAATGACGACCGTGTCAGCAACGCGTAGAATCAAGGCGGATGTTGACCTGATTTGGGGATTCGTCGGTGACTTTGGGCGCTACGCCGAGTGGCATCCAACCGTTATTGAGTGTTCGTTGGAGGACGGCGGGAGACAGCGCCGACTGACTCTCAACGATGGCTACCAAATCCTCGAGCAATTGGAGCAATGTGACGACGCCGCGCGGGTGGTGGCGTGGCGCGTTTTCGACGGCCAATTGCCTATGGCTGGTTTTCGCGGCCGGATTGAAGTGACGGCGACCGAAACCGCGTGCACGGTTGTTTGGAGCGCGGATTTTACGCCGATTGGCCCCGAGTCGATGATCGTACCGATTGTCGAAGAGTCGTTTAATCGCGGGCTCGATGGTCTGATACGTGCAATTGAGAAAAGCTAACTGGGGGATTGAGGAGATGGGTGATTTGGTTGCGATCGTCGAGCTCGAGGTTACCGGAGGGACGCGCGAGGACGTTGCCGACCTGCTCTATTGGCACGCCGGAGAGTCGCGCAAAGAGAGTGGGTGCCTTCACTTCGATGTCGTCCTTGATCGCGACGATTCGAACAAAATTCACCTCTACGAAGTGTGGACCAATCAGGCTGCTCTCGATGCCCACGTCGAATCGCCACATCGCAAGCGGGTGGGTGAGGAATTAAAGGATAAGTATCGTCAAGTCGGGGTGACATGGTGCGAACGGCGCTAACAGTTCATTGAAACTGATCCGGAGCGAGCCTTGCACCTGACGGTCTACATCAATCTTGGCAGTATCTCGCGGCCGACCGTGTTGATCATCTCGTAGCGTTCCTCGTCATCACCGCCAGTACGTTCGCCGCGGCCCCAGGCAAAAAAGATCCATTGTTTCATGTCGAGCGTGTTGCCGAGTTCGTTGAGGCGACCGACCACATCATCGACGGTGCCGAATAACCTTGGCGATCGTGACAACAGCCAATCGTGAATCCCAAGCTCCTTCGCCCGCGCAGCGACGGTCTCGTCACGGTTACCGATCCGGTAGACCGCACTGAGGCTGTGGGTATCTGCATTGAGCTGTTTGAGTTTTTCCTTGTACTCGTCAGGGATACCCTTGCCGTCCATGCTGCCCATGGTGAGCCAGCTTGGTAGCCAGCCGACACTCCGGTCGGCCGCCGCCTGATAGGTTTCATCGAACACGATGTGGGCGTTCCACCATACATCGAAGGTATCAGGATCTTTGCCAACCGCGCGTCGTCCCTCATCAATAATGCTTCGCGTATAGGCAATGTCCTCAGGTGCAAAGCCCATGTGGACGACCGCGCCGTCGGCCACCTCCGCCGCCATGCGCAAAATCTTGGGGCCTGAGCACATCACATAGGTCGGCAGGTCAAACGGTTCGAAATAGGCCCAACGTGGTTTGAACGAGTGACCGTCCCAGGTAATCTCCTCGCCCGCACATAGTCCCTTTACGGCGATGATGTAGTCGCGCAGGGCAGCGAGTTTGGCGGGTTTGCGACCCATCGACCACATTGCCGAGTCGCCCGTCGCAATACCCATCATCAAGCGGCCCGGCGCCAACTCTTCAAGTGCCACGAAAGCACCGGCGGTAACGGTTGGGTGTCGGGTAACCGGATTGGTCGCGTAGGTCATGATCTTTGCCCGCGATGTACTTAGCGCGCAGGCGGTTAGGCTAACGTAGATTTCGCGCATCAGGTTCTGAGAATCAGCAGCGCCAATGACGTGAAGGCCGGCGTCTTCACATGCCTTCCAAAGATCGACCGCACGTTTTACCGATCCGTGGGCGATCATCACGCTGAGCTTCCAGTCGCTGTTTGCCATAACGGCCTGTTCCTCGACTATTCCAGAACCAGTTGTTTACCGGGTATCGCATCGAGCAAGGTGCGTGTGTAGGCATGTTGCGGTGAGCGAAATACATCTGTTTTGGTGCCTTGCTCGACGATCTCTCCCAGGCGCATTACCGCGATCGTATCGCAAACCTGAGCCGCTACTCTTAGGTCGTGGGTGATGAAAATCAGCGCGAGATTGAGGCGCTGCTTCAGGTCTGCGAGCAGTTCCAGGATTTGCGCCTGGACCGAAACGTCGAGCGCTGAGACAGGCTCGTCCGCGATCAGAACTTCCGGTTCGAGAGCTAGGGCCCGGGCAATTCCCACGCGTTGACGCTGACCGCCGGAGAATTCGTGGGGATAGCGATCGGCCACTGACGGATCCAACCCTACCAGCGTGAGCAAGTCGCGAGCCCTGCCCATCGCGACCCGCTTGCTCGTGCCTTGTGCCATTGGACCTTCGGCAATGATGCGCCCAACTTTGCGGCGTGGGTTAAGCGACGCGTACGGATCCTGAAAGATCATTTGAATGCGGCGTCGCAAGGGCCGGATCGCGCGCGACGAAAGCGGTATCAGATTCTGACCATCGAACCAGATCTCGCCACTGTCGGCGTCCACCAAGCGTACCAGGCAACGAGCAAAGGTCGATTTTCCAGATCCTGATTCGCCGACCAACCCCAACGTTTCACCCAACCGGACCTGGAGATCGACGTTTTTTACCGCGTCAACGACGCGCCGCTGCGCAAATAGCCCACCCGGCTGCGAAAAAGTTTTGCTGACCGCGCGTGCGGACAGCACCACTTTGTCGCGCTGCTGATACGCCGAGTCCTCGCGCAGTTTGGGGACCGCGGCAATCAGTTTCTTGGTGTAGTCATGTTCAGGTCTCTCGAGAACCTGATGAAGCGCGCCGAGCTCGACAATATTTCCTTCCTGCATCACCGCGACGCGATCCGCGACTTCCACGACGACGCCGAAATCATGGGTGATGAACATCACCCCCATGTTCATCTTGCGCTGCAGGTCTTTTATGAGCTCGAGGATTTGCATCTGAGTGGTGACGTCGAGGGCGGTGGTTGGTTCATCGGCAATCAACAACGCAGGCTCGAGGGCCAGAGCGCCGGCAATCATCACCCGTTGGCGCTGTCCACCAGATAGCCGAAACGGGTAGACCTCGCGTAGAGTCTGTGGCTCGGGCAGGCCCACCGCGTCGAGCAATTCGACCACGCGGCGTTGACGCTCGGCTACCGACATTGTGGTGTGGGCGCGCAGAACTTCCTCGATCTGAGCGCCGATTCGCATCACCGGATTGAGGGCGCTCATGGGTTCCTGAAATATCATGCCCATTCGTCGGCCCCGTAGGTCGCGCCAGGACGCCGGGTTTAGAGAGGTGATGGTCTGCCCTTCAAAAACGATTTCGCCGCCAGCGATGCGGACGTGGGGTTCAGGCAGCAGGCCCATCACTGCATGGGCCGTGACACTTTTGCCGGAACCGGATTCGCCAACCACACACAGCACCTCGTTGCGACTGAGCGAAAGATGAATATCTTCGACCGCGTTCGTACGATCGGCGTCCGGCGGCAAAGCGACTGTTAGACCACGGATTTCGAGTAACGCCTGTTCGCCATCTTCGGTGGCTGCCGCGCTCATGCTTTGACCTCGCGCGCGAGCCGTGGGTTCAAGGCATCGGTAAGGCCCTCGCCGACCAGGTTAAGCGCGAGCACTGTGATGAAAATCGCCAAACCTGGGAACAAACTCATCCACCACGCAACACGAATCAAATTACGAGATGCGCCGATCATAAAGCCCCAGCTCATCATTTCCGGATCACCGAGTCCGAGAAACGAGAGTGACCCCTCCAGGAGAATGGCACCGGCGACCATCAACGATCCCATCACGATAATCGGCCCCATGGTGTTGGGCAGGATCTGCCCAAAGATAATTCGCATATCCGACTGGCCGATCACGATTGAAGCCAGCACGAACTCGCGTTCGCGAAGGCTTAGGAACTCGCCGCGAACCAGTCGCGCAACCGGCGGCCAACTGATGATCGAGATCGCAAGCACCACTGAGTAAATGGTTGGACTGAGGATGGCGACCAGAACGATGGCGAGAATGAAACTTGGTATCGTCTGGAACAATTCGGTGAAACGCATCAACGCATCGTCGATGCGACCGCCGTAATATCCGGCGATTCCACCGACCAATGTCCCGACCACCGAGCCTGCGATCGCCGACGCGATACCGACCAGCAGCGACACCCGCGCGCCGTGCGCCATGCCGACGAGAATGTCACGGCCGAGCATGTCAGTACCCAACGGAAACGCCGGTGACAGTGGCGGCAAGAACGGCCGGCCGACCAGACGCCACGGCGATGCCGAGAAGATCACCGGTGCGAGGATCGCGACCAAAACAACGAAGATCAGGATCGTGAGGCCTATCACAGCACCCTTGTTGCGCCGGAAACGGGTCCAGAATTCTCTCACCCTTGGACCTCGATGCGCGGGTCAACCAGCGAATAGATCAAATCGGTTATCAGGTTGAATAAAACGACCATCACAGAGGTCATCAAGAATACGCCAAGCAGCAACGTATAATCGCGCCCCAGCACGGCCTCGAAGGCGAGGCGGCCAATGCCCGGCCAGGCGAATATGGTTTCGATAATAACGGTTCCACCGACCAGGTGACCGGCCTGAAATCCGGCCATTGATATAACGGGCAGGATCGCATTGCGGAGAATGTGGGCGGCGACGACACGGCCCTCGCGCAAACCCTTGGCGCGAGCCGTGGTGACGTATTCCATCCGCATCACTTCGAGAATCGACGCGCGTGCCAACCGCGCATAGATCGCCATGTAGAAAAGACCAAGCGTCAGTACCGGTAAAATCAGGTGATGCGCGACATCAAGGATGTGCGTGAATCCAGTGTATTCGGCACCAATGGTTTCGTAGCCGACCGGCGGCAACCAGTTCACCACCACCGCAAACAGAAGAATGCTCATCAACGCAAACCAGAAGATCGGGGTTGCGTAAAAGGCCAGCGCGACCACGGTGACGATTGTATCAAGCCACGTGCCCACGCGCAGAGCTGCCACCGTCCCCAGCAGCACCCCCAGGCCGAGCGCCAAAAAAAAAGCGGTAATCGTGAGCAGCAGGGTCGACGGCAAGCGCTCAAGCAAAACGTCCAGCACCGGCGATCCGAAGCGATAGGAGTAGCCGAAATCAAACGTGACGACCCCGCCGACGTAGATCCCGAGTTGTTCCAGAAGGGGCCGGTCGAGGCCCCAATCCTTGCGCAATTGCTCGATATATTCGGCATCCGCCGCGCCCGCTTCGCCGGCCATTGCCATTGCGGGATCGCCAGGCGCGGCGCGCAGCAGGAAGAAATTGAGTACGACAATAGCGAGGATGATCGCAACACCCTGCACCAGTCGCTTGAGGACGTAGCGAAGGCGTCCCATGCCCTACCCGCTTAGTGGAAAATGTTGGTTAGCCGAAACGAAGAGGTGCCACCCCATCCGCGCAAGGTACAGCGCGATATGGGGTGGCAAGCTCGAGGACTACTCTGCTAGGTGGGCGTCTTCGAAGTCGCCCTTGTTGCCGTGAACGTCAACGATAACGTTTTTGAATTTCTTATTGATGAAGTGCGGCAGTTCGTATTCGAGGAACCAAATAACCGGGACATCGTCTACCATCACTTGCTGCAGTTCACTGTAGAGCGCGGCACGTTTTTTCGGGTCCATTTCAACGGCGCCCCTGTTGAACAGCTCATCAACTTTGGGATTGGAATATCCCGAGGTGTTGTTGAATGGCACGCCCTTCTTGATGTTGCTCGATATATAGGATCGGGCAACGCCGAGGTCGGGATCTCCATACTGGCCCATGAATGTGATCATCAGATCGAATTCACCATTGGCCATACGTTTGATCCAAGTCGGGGCATCGACCGAGTTGATCTTCGCCTCAATGCCGACGTCGGCGAGCGCTTGCTTAACGTACTCACCGCTGCGGACATACTGTTCGCCGTAAACCGCTGCGATGGGCAGCAGCGTGGTCCGCAAGCGAACCCCGTTGGCGTCTGGCTTGAGGCCCATATCGTCGAGGATCTTCATGGCTTTCTCTGGGCTGTATTCCCAATCCATCTTGGTGTTTTTGTCGTAGTAGCGCGTCACCGTCGAGATCGGGCCATTCGGGATTTTGCCAAGACCGTAGTAGATGTTGTCACGAATAAATTTACGATCGATGGCATGCGCGATCGCTTTGCGGAAGCGAACGTCGTTGAACGGCGCTTTACGATGATTGAACTCAAGCCACATCATCGTGCCGATCATCTCGTAGCCCTTGGTGGTCATCTCGAGATGGGGTTTGGCGGCGAGGCGAGCAACGTCCGGACCTTCGATATTGCCCCAACTCGTGAAATGAACCTGACCTTTTTCCAACTGCAATGCACGGGTGGCTGGGTCGGGCAGAACGTGGAAATATAGGGCGTCGAGATATGGTCGCCCCGGCTTCCAGTAGTTGTCGTTGCGCGCCAGTTTGACGAATGAGCCCCGTTTCCACTCGACGAACTTGAACGGACCGGTGCCGATGGGCTTCGAGTTCCAAGGGTTCTTTTTATAGTCGGTGCCTTCGTAGAGATGCTTGGGGTAGATCGGTACCGACGAAATGTCGAACGCTGACATGAAAGCGGCATAGGGTTGTTTGAGCTTGAAAACAATCGTGTAGGGGTCCGGCGCGGTTGTGCTCTCGACGCGGGCAAAAACCCGCCGTGAAAGCGGATGGATCGCCATGATTTCCTTAACTGTAAACAAGACGTCATCGGCCGTGAACGGCTTGCCGTCATGCCAGGTCACGCCCTTGCGAAGCTTAAACGTGTAGGTTTTACCATCCGGCGCGGCGTCCCAAGACTCGGCGAGAACCGCCACCGCGTTAAAATGGGCGTCGTATTTGATCAACGATTGAAAAATCTTGCTGCTGATCACCTGGGCTGGAATCTGTAGATTCAGCCCGATCCCGAGATGGGCCGGCTCCAGGTTGATAATACTGTGCAGTTCGCCACCCCGCTTCTGAGCAGAGGCCGGCGCTACGCTGGTACCAAACGCAATCAACGCGGCGGTCACGACCAGTGCCGCGATACGCCCAAGTCTCATTACATTAGGCATAGCATCCTCCCTTGGGGATTTTTAGATCCAATTGAATCGTAGCTAGGTTAGCACGATCGCGACGCAACCATCACGTTCGGCTAGATCAATTTCGGCATGACCTCATCGCGGAGCACGTCGATTTGCCCTAGGCGCGCGCTGCTGGCCCTCGATCGGATCGATACTGGCGCCATAGAGAAAAAAGATCCATTTCGAATTGATCCATTAGCGGCTAAGAAACGCGATCATCTGTTGGTTGAACAGATCGGCATGCTCGGTTTGCAGCATGTGGCCGCACTGGTCGAGCAAAAAGAGCTCCCCGTCCTGTACCCGCTTCATCCCCTCTTCCAGATCGGCGACCGGCACACGGACGTCGTTCGTGCCCGACATCACCAGCATTGGGACTGAAACTTCGTGAATTCTATCGCCGCAGCGGTAAGGGCGTGACAATTCAAGGTCCATATTGGCGCGCGCAACCGTTTCGTAGTCATTCGCCATCGTGGGCTGCGCGTAGCTCGTCAATTGAATCAACAGCACTTCCTCAGGAATATTATCGGGATCGTGGCACACATTGCCCATGCGTTGGCGGCAGGTATCCAGCGAGGGACTACCGATCGCCGATTTTGCGTTGGCGTAGGATTTCTCGAATCCTTTGACCGTTTCGTCGGGACTCTGAAAAATTCGGTGCGACCCGTTGAAGATCAGCTTCTCAACGCTTTCCGGACGTTCGAAATAGATCAGTGCGGCGATTGTCGCGCCATAGGAGTGACCGCAAATACTGTATTTCTTGATACCGAGTTGATCGAGCAGGCCGAGCACGACCTCGACCATCGCCGGGTGCGCGGCGCGCCCCTTGAGATCGGGCAGTTCGGTGAAGCCATGGCCCGGGAGATCGGGCGCAATCACCCGGAAATTCTCGGCTAGCACATCGATATTACGCGCCCAGGTGTCGGCCGAGATGCCGAGGCCGTGCAGCAGCACGATCACGCGATCACCGTCGCCCTCGTGGAAGTAGCGCACCCGGCACCCGTCGACATCAGCAAATGTTATGCGCATCGCCCTCTCCTCGATCTTGAATTCCTATTATAGCGTCGTGGGCGAGCTTAATTCGCGACGCGCGTGTCAATGACGCGCTAAGATCCGCTGGCAGCATTTGCTCTTTTGGGGGTAAGGCAATGGCGTTCAATTTTGATCATGTAATCTCGGGCGATTCTCATGTCATGGAACCGTCGGACCTTTGGGAGCGGGCAATTGGCGCCAAACATGGTGACCTAACGCCGCGCGTATTTGACGAGTACAAGGGCCGCAAGGGTCGCTTCTTCTGGACGGGCAAGCAGGTTCGCAAATTCGCCGCGATCGAGAAGGAACAAAAAGAACTTGGCTTCGTGGAAGCCGGTTACATTCCCGAAAAACGCGTCGAGTTTCAGCTACAAGCCGGGGTGGAATCCGAAGTCCTCTACACCACCCATATGCTGCTTCAGTATCCCAGTGAATACCCCGAAGTGCTGCGTGATTCAGCAGCGGTGTTCAACGATTGGCTGTCCGAGTTCTGTTCCTACGACCCCAAGCGCCTGGTTGGAATCGCGGTCATTCCAATGCATGACCCTGAGTGGGCCGCCGATGAACTCGATCGGGTTGCCAAAAAAGGCCTAAAAGGCGCGATGATCAATCTTGGCGCGCCGACCGGCTGTCCGCCTTTCCGGAAGGCTGCTTACGACCCGTTCTGGGCCCGCGCCGAAGCGCTTGAGATTCCGATTACCGTACACGCGGCGACTGGCCAATGTCCGGATCCTTTGCATTTCGAAACCGAGGATGAACTCGAGCACGTGTCCGGCGCCATGATCAATTTGTTTGCCGAGATCATGCCAGTGCTTTCGGATGACTTCATCTATGGCGGCATTCTCGACCGTTTCCCCAAACTAAAACTGGTGGTTGGCGAATTTGACCTGGGCTGGCTCCCCTATTTCATGTGGCGCATCGATTCGATGCAAAACGGACTCGGCCCCTATGTCGACATGCCGAAGTTGAAAATGAAAGCCAGCGATTACGTTAAGAAGCGCATGTGGCATGGGGTAATCAACGATCCCGAAGCAAATTATGTGATCCATCAACTCGGACCGGAGTGCGTCTTGTGGGGTTCCGATTTCCCGCATATTCGCTCAATTGGGATCGAGGCACAGGGGCATGTCGCAAGTTTGCTAGAGGGATTATCGCGGGATCAGCAGGAGAACGTGGTTGGCGGCAACACCGCCTCGCTGTACGCACTTAATTAGGGTCGGCGTTAAATACTTTCAGCCCAGGCCGATCAACCGGTTGACGTAGATAAGCCCACGGATGACGCCGTAGGCGCCGAGCCCAAAAACGATGGCGATGCCAAACACGGTGACGTGCTGGCGCAGGTCTTTGCGCCAGTTCTCCAGCCACCTGCCGGTCGCTATTTCGAGCTCCGCTCGTAGGCCAGGCGCGCCGTGACGGCCCCGTAAGTCGCGACGCAAAACGGAACCGTGTAAGTCAGAACGATTTTAATAACATTCACCGGATCGCCCAGCATCATGTAGTCGCCCTGGTTGATGATGTTGAGGATCGTGCCGACGACAACAGCGACCCAAAACGATCTTTTGGGAACACCGTTGGACGTGCATAGGTGCCAAATGGTCGGCCGCTGGGTGCTGGAGCTTGTCGCCACGACGAAACCTCGGCTACGACGCTGCCTGCATACCAACAGCGATCGCATCGCGAAATTTCGCCAATAGCTCCCCCTCACGCGCTTTGGCCTGTTCGACATGGCGCGCCGTGGCCAAATCCTCGAATGTGCTCCGGCAACGCTGCAAGTTCGACCGCCGATTGATGGTTGTCCGTGGTGAGACCAGCGATCAATTCGTTGACCAGGGCCTCGTAGTCGGCAATTAGGCCTCGCTCCATCTTCCGCTCGTCGGTACGACCGAAGATATCGAAACGGCCACCCCGCAGGAATCGGACCCGCGCCATTAACCGAAGCAAAGGCCAAATCCAGGGGCCGAACTCACGCTTCTCGATTTCACCGGTTACGGGATGGCGTTTTGCAAACAGCGGCGGTGCCAGGTGGAGCCGAAGCTTGTAATCGCCTGCGAACTCCTGTGCCAATGCCTGCCAATAACCGCTGCGGCCGTAGAGACGGGCGACTTCGTACTCGTCTTTGTAGGCAAGAAGCTTGGCGTAATACCGCGCCACCGCTCGTGCCAAATCGTCTTGCGATGGCAACACCGCGCGCTCGGCATCAGCGACTTGATTGACCAGGGCGCGGTAGCGGGCAGCGTAGGCATCATTTTGGTAAGCGACGAGGTGTTCGACTTGGAACTGGATAATCTGATCGAGAGTTTCGGGGTGCCTGTCAGCGTGCTCGGCCGGATCCCTCGCACCGATCGCATGCTCAAGCGCCGACGCATCGTAGGCGGCGAGGCGACCCAGGTTTAACGCGCGCTTGTTGGCATCGATCGACACGCCATTGAGTTCGACCGCGCGCTCGAGCGCGTCGGCGCCCACGGGCAGCAGACCGCGTTGCAGCGTAAAGCCGAGGATAAAGATATTGGTGAGCATCGTGTCGCCGATCAGGCTGCTTACCAGGCGGTTGGCATCAACGAAAACGGCCCGCTCCGCCCCTATCGACTCAACCAGGTCGCGTTTCATGCGCGCAGTGTTTAGGTCAAGATCGGGACGCACCTGAAATGCGTAGGTTGGCGCGACGTGCTCGTTCAACACCGCGGATGTGCGAGTGTTGTCATACTTGCTCATCATCTCGCGGTTCGACGCGACAATCATGTCAGTAGATCCGTACCGCCCGCACTGATCCGCGCGCCGTGCAGGTGTTCGGAATCGTTGCAAATACGTATGTGGCCACTTACCGCGCCGTTCTTGACCGCAATGCCGGTCAAATCGAGCGACGTGCAGTGCTTCCCTTCAAGGTGCGCCGCCACCGAGATTGGGGCGCTCATTGTGACGATGCCGGTGCCGCCGATACCGGTAACGAGAATGCCGTACGGACTGTCGCTAGGGGCCACGACAGGTTTTGGCAAGGCATCGATTTCCTCGGCGAACGCCGGCATTGTTGTTGTCGTCGACGTCTGTCGGCGCGTACCGCGAACGGTAACGAAACTCGGACAAAAGCCCTTGGTGCAGGAAAAGTCTTTGTTACAACTGGATTGATTAACCCGCCGCTTGCGACCGAAGGCCGTTTCGACCGGCTCGATTGAAACGCAATTCGACTGCACGTTGCAGTCACCACAGCCTTCGCATACCGCTTCGTTGATAAACGGCCGGATTGGCGGGTCCGGATACTCCCCGCGCTTGCGTCGCCGACGCTTCTCGGCGGCGCAGGTTTGATCGTAGATCAACACGCTAACGCCGGGTGTGTCGCGCAAGCGCCGCTGCAACACGTCCATTTCGTCGCGGTGATGGAAGGTTACCCCGGGCGCAAACCCCGCATCAGTCGGGTATTTCCGTGGCTCGTCGCTCACTACGGTAATTACACGCACGCCCTCCGCGTGCAACTCGCGCGTGATATCCGGTACCAGGAGGCAGCCCTCAACCGGTTGGCCACCAGTCATCGCCACGGCGTCGTTGTACAGCAATTTGTATGTGATATTGACGCCGGCCGAAATCGCTGCCCGTATCGCTAAAAATCCGGAGTGGTAATAGGTACCGTCGCCGAGGTTCTGAAACATATGCTGGCGATCGGTAAACGGCGCCTGCCCGACCCAGTGGAGACCTTCGCCGCCCATCTGGGTGAACGATTGGGTCGCTCGATCTTCAAGCCAGATCGCCATGCTGTGACAGCCGATTCCAGCGGTCGCGATACTACCGTCGGGGACTTTCGTCGAACGATTGTGCGGACAACCTGAACAGAACGTTGGCAACCGTATCAATTTGTTGGTGGTGCCGGCGATCCATGGCTGCACGACCTCAACCAGTGGACTCAGCCGCCCCAACATCGCTTCCGTGTCGCCAATACCGGCGGCTCGGAGGCGCTCGACAATAATGCGCGCGACAATATCCGCGCTGAGTTCGCCCACCGCCGGCACTAAAGCCTTGCCCGCCTCATCGGTTTTGCCACACAGGCGAGGCCGACGGTCCGCAGATACATGAAACAGCATCCGGGCAAACTGGTCTTCGATGACCGGCCGTTTCTCTTCATCGACGAGGATTTCTTCGTGGTTGGCTGCGAACGCGTGCGCATTGTTCGACTCAAGTGGCCATGGGACAGCGACCTTGTAGATGCTGATTCCCATGCGTTCAGCTTGTGCGTCGTCAATACCGAGACCTGCAAAGGCTTCGCGAACATCTAGATAGGCCTTGCCACTGGTGACGATCCCGAATCGGCGATGCCGCCCACCAAGGGCGATACTATCCATTTGATTGGCGCGTACGAAGGCGCGCGCGGCATCGAGCCTGGGGCCAAGCGCGCGCGCTTCCTGCCCGAGCGGCGTATCCGATCGCAAGATGTTAAGACCGCCATCCGGCATTTCGAAATCTTGCGGCAGTACGATCGCGGGGGTGGCGGGATCGACGGCCACTGTTCCACCGCTCTCGACGAGGTCGGTAATGCATTTGAAGCCAACCCAACAGCCGGCATAGCGAGAAAGGCCAAAGCCGAGCAGGCCATACTCCAAAAATTCGGAAACGCTTGATGGGTTCAGGATCGGCATCCCGTAGTGAATGAATGCGTGATCACTTTGGTGCGCCAGCGTCGACGAGCGCGCGCCATGATCGTCACCGGCCAACACCAGGACGCCGCCGTTGGGGTCGGAACCGGCATAGTTTCCGTGCTTGATCGCATCGCCTGAGCGATCCAACCCGGGGCCCTTGCCATACCAAAGACCGAAGACGCCGTCATATTTGGCCTCGGGGTCAAGTGTGGTCTGCTGACTGCCCCACAGCGCAGTTGCGGCAAGATCCTCGTTGACGCCGGGCTGAAAGTGGATGTGATGGGCCTCGAGCCGAGGTTTGGCACGCCATAATTCACGATCATAGGCAGCCAGCGGCGAGCCACGATATCCCGAGATAAATCCGCCGGTATTCAGCCCGGCGGCAACATCTCGGCGTCGCTGCACCAGCGGCAAACGCACCAGAGCTTGAATACCGGTAACGTATATGCGACCCGTATCGAGTTCATATTTATCGTCAAGCGTGACCGCGGAAAGCATAGTCGAGCCACCCAATAGTGTGATGTGAACGTACCCCGATGATATCGTTAGCAGGCCGGTCGGGCGATGACCAAAACCACGGAGTGGGCAAAAGAAGCGATGGCGCGAGCAATCGAAAATGATCTATTCCAGCGTCTCCGCGACCTCGATATCGAAACCCAGACGCACCGCCACCAACCCGTTTACACCGTCGACGAGAGCAAGGCTTTGCGCGGCGATCTCCCTGGCGGTCACTGCAAGAACCTGTTCCTGCGCGACAAAAAACGCAACATGTGGCTGGTTGTCGCACAAGAAGACCGTGCTATCGACCTGAAAGAGCTGCGCAGTCGATTGGAGAGCAGCGGAAATCTCAGCTTTGGCAACGCCGAATTGCTTGGTGATGTTCTCGGCGTTGAACCTGGCGCCGTGACACCCTTCGCCCTGATCAACGATGGCGAAGCTCGTGTGCAGGTCGTTCTTGATAAGCAACTGCTGAGCCATCACGTGCTGAACTATCACCCCCTCGACAATGCGGCGACCACCGCAATCGAACCCGCCGATCTCATCCGCTTCCTCGAAGCTTGTGGCCACAATCCCGCAATCATCGATTTCGACGAATAGGTCGTCGAAGGTTACTGCGCCCTAGACCATCCGTGACCCCTCCTCGCGCCTACGGCTCCTCACAATGACCAACACCGATCCCGCGACACGCATCAACTCCTTGACGGCGACCGACTACGCGCTATTTCGCGAAACCGCGCGGCGGTTCGCCGAACAGGAAGTCAAGCCCAATATCGAGGCATGGGAGAAAGCCGGCATCGTGCCGCTCGAATGGTGGCGACGGGCCGGCGAGGCTGGACTCCTGTGCGTCGAAATCCCCGACACCTATGGTGGCGCCGGTGGCGATTTCCGAAGTGCATCGCTGGTCATTGAGGAGATCATGCGCGCCGGCGCCGGTGGTCTCGGCAGCTCCCTCAGTGTCCATTCCGATATCGTTGGGATGTATGTCAACAACCAAGGTACAGAAGCGCAAAAGCAGGACTGGCTTCCCAAAATGGTGCGTGGCGACGTTGTCGCCGCAATCGCGATGTCGGAACCCGATGCCGGCAGTGATCTAAAGAGTATGCGAACCACGGCACGGCGCGATGGCGATGCCTATGTCCTCAACGGTCAAAAGACGTTCATCACCAACGGGCAGAATGCCGGACTCTGCATCGTCTGCGCCAAGACCGACGCCAGCGCAGGCGCGCATGGCATAAGCCTGTTTCTTGTCGATACGACGTTACCCGGCTATCAGACGGGTCGTAATCTCAAGAAGATCGGGCAGCACATGTCCGATACCTCTGAAATATTCCTCGACGACGTCAGAGTTCCGGCAGACTCGTTGCTGGGCGACGAAAATCAGGGATTTGGCATCCTTATGTCGGAACTCCCGCGCGAACGCCTCCTGTTGGCGATCGGCGGGATCGCCGCCGCCGAAGCGGCGATTGAGTGGACCGTGGACTACACCTCCCAACGCAAAGTGTTTGGCAAAGCGATCGCTGAATTCCAGAACACACGCTTCACGCTGGCTCAACTCAAGGCGGAGGTCACGATCGGCCGCACCTTCGTTGAAAGCTGTACGGATTTATTGATGCGCGGTGAGTTGGATGCAACCACAGCAGCGATGGCGAAGTTGTGGCTGTCGCAACTGCAGTCGCGGGTTGCCGATGCCTGCCTGCAATTACACGGTGGCTATGGCTATATGGCAGAGTTTCCGATTTCGCGCGCCTGGACCGACGCCCGCGTACAACAGATCTATGGCGGATCGAACGAAGTTATGAAGGAAATTATCGCCCGCGGAATGTTCGGCAAGCAGCCGTCTTCGTGAATCATCAACCCAGTAACTGAGTAGTCCCATGGCAAATTCAATTCTGATTCAAGGCGGACGGGTCTATGACCATGATGGCGACCCGCATCAACCCGCCATCGCCGACATTTTCATCGAGGATTCACGGATCGCTCGAATTGGAACGAATCTGGGTGCCAATCTTGGCAGCTTAACAGCGGATCGGACCATCGACGCCCGCGACAAGATGGTCGTGCCGGGTTTCGTCAACGCCCATTACCATTCCCACGACACACTTCTAAAGGGCTGTTTTGAAACAATTCCTTTGGAAATGTGGCTGCTCAATGCCTTACCCCCGTCGTGGCCAAAACGATCAAAAGAAGAGGTTCGCGCGCGTACGCTGATCGGCGCCGTCGAATGCATTCACAGCGGCATCACCACGATCCAAGATATGCTAACGATATTTCCGTTTGACCCCGAGCACGTTGACACCGCCCTTGATGCCTACGATGAGGTCGGGTTGCGAACCGTCTTCGCGCTACAAATCGGCAATCAAAGAGGGTTAGACCGCGTCCCTTTTTGGAAAGAAGTGGTCCCGCAAGACAAGCACCATTACCTGTCGGCATCCGTGGAGCCCTTCGCCGGCGTGGATCCGCTCGACGCCGTCGAATCCGAATTTTTGCGGGCACACGATTCACGTCCGCTGGTGAGTTGGGGCTTTGCACCGACCAGCCCGGAATACTGTACGCCAGACTTGCTCGAACGCTTGGCCGACATGTCGGCCAGGCACGGGTTGCCGGTGTACACACACATATATGAATCGAAATCGATGGCGCTGGCCGGCCGCATGTTCATGCCCGAACACGACGGCTCCCAGGTCAAATATTTGAAGTCCACAGGTATGCTCGGACCCCGTCTATCGCTCGCGCACAGTGTGTGGATGTTGCCCGAAGAGATTGAAATCATTGCAGAAACAAGAACTAACGTCGTCTGCAATCCGGTCGGCAACCTTAAAACGAAATCCGGGGTGCCGCCAATCCGAGAGTACCTCGACGCGGGGGTTAACGTGGGCATCGGTTGCGATAATTCGAGTTGTAGCGATGCTCAGAACATGTTTCAGGCGATGAAGATGTTCGCCAGCCTTACCGCGGTAAGCGATCCTGAGCCGGGTGCGCCGTTGGCCACAGATGTTATGCGGTGTGCGACGACCAACGGTGCGAAGACCGCGGGCCTCGACGGTGACGTCGGTGAGATCAAAGTGGGCTTTAAGGCCGACTTGTCGATCGTTGACCTCAACAGCCCATGTTTTGTGCCGTTTAACAGTGCGGCGCGCCAGCTTGTGTTCACCGAAGGCGGTCAGGACGTTGAAACGGTGATTATCGATGGCCGCGTTGTGATGGAAAACCGGCGCGTCACAACGATCAACGAGCTCGAACTGAAAGACGCCATAGAAGTTGTTATGGAGGTTGTGCGGACCGATCTAGCCGCAGTAATGGCGCGTTCGGAGAAACTCGAGCCGTATCTCCGGGAAGCTTGGAGGCGATCCATGGCCGAAGACGTCGGACTCAACCGTTTCGTGGGAAATTATTAACGAAGATTTGAAGGCCAAGGGCGTTTTGAGGGCGCTTTGAGTGATCGCCATCACTTTCACTTCCTCGTCTATACGGTATTTTCTCCTTGAAGTAAGGAGTTTCCCCTACATCTTTCGACAAATACCATTGCACGCCCCCTTAGAACGACCACCAATATTCATGGCAGAAGAAGCCCCCGTCTCTCCGATCATCCTAATTGTTGAGGATGACGAAGACCTCCGCGATACCATCGTCGCGCTGGTCGAGCAACACGGTTACCGCACCGTCACCGCGGCAGACTCGGACTCAGCTCTCGAACTGATCGCCAGCGACCAACCGATAGATCTTTTGTTCACCGACGTCGTCTTGCCCGGAGAATACGATGGCGTCGAACTCGCACGGCGAGCTGTTGATCGGCGGTCCGACCTGCGGGTACTGTTGACCACAGGCTACGACGACGATCCAGATCGGATTAGCGACCATTTTGCGCCATGGCCTGTATTGGGCAAGCCCTACCAGCGTGAGGAACTTACGGTGGCACTGACCGAGCTACTGAACGAAACGGCTACTGCGGGTTAAGGTTACAAGCGCGCATCAAACCGGCCTCGAATAGTCGGGAACCGCGATTGCACTCGGTTGAAGGAATGCTCCGGTCGATAAATCGAAAACTTGGGCGCTACCCGGTCGCGCTTCTCGCGGTGCTGATGCTGCTGTTCGCAAGGACTTATGGCGACGGAGGGTTCAGTATATCTCCTGGCCACATTTGTCTTTACGGACGTTCCCATTGCCAGAGCGCTTGGCATTACTTTCGTCGTTACGTTGGTCGTTGCCATTCCCCAGCTTGTCCTCGGCACAAGCGCTGTTACAAGTATTCGAAGATCGCGCAATGAGCTACGCCGGTCGAAAGGGGAACTCGATTTACGGGTTGAACAGCGTACCAGCGAACTCAGCGACGAAATTGCCAGGCGGTCTCGAGTCGAGGCGGCATTGCGTGACAGTGAGACCCTGCTTCGCCTGATTACCGATGAGCTTCCCGTCTATATCGCCTACATAGATGCAGATCAGTGCTATCGCTTCGTCAATAGAATTCACGAGGTCGTTTTCGAAAAATCGCGCGATCAAATTATCGGTTCGAGCGTCGCCAACTTCCTCACCAAGGAAGACTACGCAATCGTCCACGAACACTTAGCGGCGGCGTTACGTGGTGAACACAGAGAGTTTGAAGGAAAATTCAAAGGAAACTTGGCTCCCGGCCGCGAGCGCACCCTCAGCATGCGACTGGTGCCGCATATTGGGCACGATGATACCGTTCTGGGCTGTTTTACTCTGGCTGATGACATCACGGAGCGATCCAGGGTTGAAGAACATCTCCGACATTCGATGAAAATGGATGCCGTCGGCAAATTGACTGGCGGCGTTGCCCATGAATTCAACAACCTGCTGATGACGATCTCCGGCAATCTCGGAATGACGGCAGATCTTGCTAGCGATCAGCAACGCCCGTTTGTTGAGCGCGCTCAACGCGCGGTCGATCGCGGCGCTTTGCTCACGCAGCGGCTGTTGGCTTACTCACGTCACGTAAACAACCGCTGCTTCCATCCGAGACCGATCTCAATCAACTGATTGGCCAAACCTGCGACATGCTTCAACAAACCCTCGGTGAGAAGTTCGAGCTGATCTATTCGTTGCCCGTCGAGGGCATGCTCTGGCGGGTTAATATCGATCCGAGTCAGATGGAGAACGCATTGCTCAATCTCGTCATCAACGCGCGCGATGCGATGCCGGCAGGAGGAAAAATCGAGATAGAAGCACGCAATGTTTGCTTCGAGCAGGACCATAAGGAACCAAATTTCACCATTCCAACCGGAGATTATGTAGCGGTGACGGTTAGTGACGCCGGATCGGGGATGCCGAAGGCGGTGCTGGAGCGAGTTTTCGAGCCGTTCTACACCACCAAGGAGGTCGGAAGCGGGACCGGTCTAGGCTTGAGCATGGTGTACGGGTTCACCAAACAGTCCGGCGGATATATTGGCGTTGTGAGCGAGCGCGGTGGCGGCACAGCGGTCACAATCTATCTGCCGGGGGAACGCGTGCCAGCCACCAGTGCCAATGATTTTCGGGTGGCGGTCTAGCCGACTAACGCCGTTTGTCCGGCCAACACCGCCCGGCGACGTCTCTACTTGATGAACAATCTACGTTCGACGTTGGTGAGAACCTCGTGCCCGTCTTCTGTAATCAGCACGGTTTCGCTGACACCAACCCCATATTCTTTGTATTCGAACACAGCCGGTAGCAAATGATAGATCATGCCCGGCTGCAAGGGACGTTTTTCGCCGCCGCGAAGCATCATCGTGCGGGCTTCCGACCAATCCGGCGGCAGTGCAATGCCAATTGAGTATCCAGCTTTATGACGGAACTGGTCGGCATAGCCGGCCTCGTCGATGACGGTCCGCGCGGCCTCATCGACATCCTCGGCCGGGACACCGGGCTGCATCTTCTCCAGCGCCGCGTCCAGCGAGCGTCGGCAGATATCGAATAATTGATGATAGAGCTTGGGCGGATTGCCGAGACAACCGATACGTAGCGTTGCCGCGTGATATCGCTTAATGCTGGCGCCGACCTCGAAATAGACCTGATCGCCTTGCTTGATGCGATTCCCCTCGGCCATGGCGTGGGCCATGGTGTGGCGAACACCACCATTGATCAGCGGCGGCAGGCCGGGATACTCGCTGCCCATCTTAAACAATCCGTTATACGCAGCTGCCATCAAGTCATCTTCGGTGATCCCCGGTTCCATGCGATCGAGAGCCGAGCGCATTCCCTCTGACGCCGCCTTGCCTGCTTTGCGGCTATAGTCCTGTTCGGCCGGTGACTTGATCAGCTTCATATCCTCGATCATGAGCGACGTATCGTGCCAGCCCACATCCGGCAATCGGTCGCGAAGCGAATCAAAATCCGCGATCGTTAAGTACCAGGACCTTTTGTCGACACCGATTTGGCCGGTCTCCCAACCGCGATCACGCATCACCCGTATCGTCGCGTCGAGATAATTTTCCGTATCGGGATAGGTTTCGATGTTGGGCACCCAGGAGGTGCCCTGCAAGACGCTTTTCTCGATAAAGCGCGAGAGATGGACGGGATCTCCTTCGACCGGAACGAACAGCACCATGTAGGAATAGAATCCGATGGTCCGATAGCCGGTCAGCCAGTACGTGTTCTCGAGCTGGTGAACCATCATCAGGTCGAGAACGCGCTCTGCCATTTGCTCCTGTACGCGACTTAGCCGTTCACGATACTCGCGAATACTAAACGGAATATCGAGGGGCTCGGCACCGGCCGGAGCAGCCGCCGCGAAGGCTTCACTCATGTCATGTCTCCCTTTTATTTCTCTTTGGGCCTTTGGCTATGAGCCATAACCGAGCAGCCGCGGCAACGCCGTCGCCAAACCTGGGACGTAGGTGATTAGCAGTAAAACGGCGATCTCGAGAACCAGGAATGGCCAGATCGCAACAACCAGTCGCTCGACCGAGATTTTGGCGATGTCGGATGCAACGAACAAACATACGCCAAGCGGCGGGGTGGCCAGGCCGATGATCAAATTGACACACATGATGATGCCAAAGGTCAGCGGGTCGAGGCCGATGCTGACCGCGACCGGCAACAACACGGGGACAAGAATAATAATCGCTGCCGATGTATCCATAACGGCACCGACCAACAGCAAAAAGATATTGATCAACAGAAGGATGACCCAACGTTCGGTCGTGAGTGACAGAACGATTTTCGCGAGCTGCTCGGGGATCTGCTCGGAACCCAGCATATCGGCAAAGATCCGCGCGGCACCGACAATGAACATGATCGACGCGGTCGTCATACCCGAACGCAGTAGGGCATCGCCTAGGTCTCGTAGAGTTAACTCGCGCAGCACGAACACACCGATGATCATGGCGTAAAGCACGGCGACGGCCGCCGATTCGGTTGGTGTCATAACGCCACCGAAAATACCGCCGAGGATAATCACCGGCATCAGCAGTGCGATCATCGCGTCTCGCGTCGTTTTCCAGGCAAATTCCCTCGTCACCGGCACTTCGCGCACGGGATAATTTCGGCGGCGGGCCATAACGTAAGACATCACCATCAAACCGACGCCGATGAGAACGCCAGGAACAACGCCGGCGAGGAACAGCCCACCAATCGAAACGCCGGCGGTTACGCCGAACAGCACCATCGTAATGCTCGGAGGAATAATCGGTCCGATGATGGAGGAAGCCGCGGTGACCGCGGCGGCAAAGGGGCGGTCGTAGCCTTCCCGCTCCATGGCCGGGATCATGATGCGGCCAATTGCGGCAGTGTCGGCGAGCGCAGAACCGGTAATGCCCGCGAACAGCATACTCGTCATGATATTGGCTTGCGCGAGGCCGCCACGAATGCTGCCAACCAGAAGATTGGCAAAGTTCACGAGCCGAATTGTGATGCCGCCGCGATTCATCAAATCGCCGGCCAGCACAAAAAACGGTACCGCCATGAGCGGAAACGAATCCATCCCGTTCAGCATGCTGTTGGGTACGATGATCCACGGTGCCGAAGACCCGACCATCTGAATTGCCACGATCGATGCCAACCCAATGCAAAACGCGATCGGCACGCCCAGAGCAAGAAGCACGAGCATAACGATCAACATGACCACCCCGATCATGCCGAATCGTCTTCATTTGGGGCGAACGGCAGCCGCGGGGGCCGAACTCCAGCGTCCTCACGACGAAGCGTGACCATGCCTAGGTGAAACAGCATCAAAGCAGCGCCGAGCGGCATTGCCAGATTGGGAATCGACATCGACCATTCAAGGGCCGCAGACCGTTGGCGGCCGGCGCGATCGGTCATGTCAACTCCAAACCACAGGAGCATCCCAAGAAAGAATACAACCACACCGCGGGCGAACCAGCCAACAAGCAGCTTTGGCCAATTCTCAAGACGGTTGACGACAAACGTCACCGCAATATGCCCGCCGTAGCGGACTACCAATCCGGCCCCCAGCATCGTCAGCCAGACCATCGCAAAGCGTGCGAGTTCTTCTGGCCATGGCAGAGCGGCGTTGAGGACGTAGCGGAAGAAGACGCCGGCTAGTATCGAACCAACCATCGTCAACATAAGAAGAACGACGGCAATTGACGTCAGCCAGATGATTGCGCGGTCGATTCTTGTTAGCACACGCGCGCCCTCACCGTGTCGATTCCATAGCCGCCGCCACGCTGCTTCGGTTCCTCATCCGAGAAAACTTGAGGGCCGGCACAGGCCGGCCCTCAATCAATGTTCAGTTAGCCGATTTAGTTGGACTTCAGCTTGTTTTCCGCTTCGGCGACTGCTTTGAGGATATCGTTGACCCATTGCTCGTCGATCTGGCTACGCACGTAGGCTTCTGCCGGCGGGCGACCCTTCTCGCGGAACATGGCGTACTCTTCGGGCGTCGGCGAATACACTTCAATTCCCTTCTCACGCAGCTTCCCGATCGCCGTGCGCTCGCCCAGCACCGCCGTGGCCCGGCCCACCGTCAAGGCGACTCGGTCAGCATGGACCACCAAGTCTTGAATGTTCTTCGGGAGCGATTTGAAGAAGTCGTTGTTGATGACGGTGGAATGGAAGCTGTAGAGATGGCGGTCGACCGTCAGATACTTCTGCTGCTCGTAGAACTTCATCAGGAAGAACAGCCCGGGAGGGTTCTCCATCCCGTCGACGACCTTTTGCTGTAGTGACGTATAGACCTCAGGCCAGGGGATCGGCGTGGGATTGGCGCCAAGTCCCTTCATCATCGCCATGTGCGCCGGGTTCTCCATCGTGCGGATTTTGAGACCGGCGAGGTCGCTAGGCGTCTTTACGACCTTTTTGCTGTTAAAAAGACTGCGAAAGCCGCTCTCGGAGTGACTGAGAAAGCGGATACCGGTCGTCTTCAAGAAGGCGGCGTTGTATTTCTTGCCAAACCAGCCATCCATCACTTCCCAGACCACCGCTGAAGAGCCGAACAGGAACGGCATGCCAAGCACCAGCCCCGGCTTGAAGAAAGTCGGGTGCAGGCCTTCGCTGATGTTGGCCATCTGGTTGATGCCGTTTTGAACTTTTTCGAGCTGCTGACGTTCGTTGCCAGCTTTGTTCGCACCAAGAATACGGACCTCAACCGCGCCCTTTGATCCGGCTTCAACGGCCTCTTTGAATACGATGGCATAGGCGTGCTGGTCGGATTGAATCGTTTCCGGCATGCCGTGCGAGAAGCGAATAACATAATCGGCTGCGGTCGCGGTCGTCGTGAGTAGCGCGGCCGCCCCAAGCGCGATGATCGATGTCGATAGAAATGAACGTCTCATCATGTCTTTTTCCTCCCTCAACGAGACTCAGGCTTAGCCTGAGTTCAGGTAGTCGGAACCTAGCAAACACACCGCCGATTACAAACTACGGTTGCGCCGATTTTTGACCGGCATGGTGGTGGTTAGCACGATGAGGGCGCAACCGATGCCAGCAATAATCAAGTAAACATCCGCAAAAGAGTGACCTCGGGATACCCATTGCCCGGCCGCCCAATTACCAATCGCTGCGGCAATGCCAACGCACACCAAGGTAATGCCAATGACCCGCATCGCCGGCCCCGGCGCCAGGAACTGATTGACGTAGGTCGAAATCAGGCCCCAGAGCGTGAAGTACATCAGACCGAAGCCGATTCCGGCGCCGTAGACCATCGGGGGTGTCGGCAAAAAGACCATGATCAAGGCGCTGACGACGAAAACCGCAAATAATCCGCGCAACGCTAACGGTAGACCAAAGCGGTCCGCGACCCCGCCGACGACGAAGCCGGTGGCAGCACCGGTGATCCCCAGAACCGCCCACACCGAGCCGACCAGCGTTGCCGGATGCCCGACCTCGGTTTCAAGATAAGCGCCGAGATAGGTTAGGAATGGAACCGCAGCGAAGCCGGCAAGAATACTGAACAGGCAGGCGTACAGCATCGCCGGATGGCGCAGCCCAATCGGGTTATCGTCGCCCGCTTCGGGCTCGGCGGCACGCATACTTTGGGTGGAATCGCCCAGCGCGCCGCATCGGAACAAAGCCACACCGGTGATGACCGCGATAATCAGCGTGGTTACGCCGGTGAGTACCCAGGCGCCGCTGGTACCCAGGTCCGGCAAGGCGCGTGCGACGATGACACCATTGGCGCAAACCCCCCAGGCCGATCCCGTGGCGGCAACGGTCAGCGCCTGCCCGCGGCGTCGCGCCGGCACGTAAACACCGGCCAAAGCGGAGATGGCGGCCCAATTGACGGCGGCACTTGCGCTCATCGCTGCGACCAAACACCCGATCGCCCAGGCCGACTCTGCAATCGCTGTCCCCAGAAGACAGACCGCGGCAAGGCCAACCGACGCGAGGGTCAACCGACCGGCGCCAAGCTTTGGACCGATCACGCCGGCAAACAGCGACCCCACCATATACGCAACCTGCGACCCGCCCGTGATGTTCGCGGTCGTGGCGTAACTCAAACCATGCTGGACGCGCATTGTTGGCAATAGCGCGGGAAACAGAAAATAACCGAACCCATGAGTCGCGGCGATACACAAGGCCAGGGGTAGAAAAAGCCCCCAGACCGATCTTGTTGACATGGATTGCGCAGGTTGAGCCACTCGGAGCTGCGGTCTTTGTCTTTGGCGTGCCGGGATCGGGCTTTTATTTGGGTGGTAGACGCGCGGCCACTTCGATTTCGATCTTCATGCGCGGGTCGACCAGACCGGCAACAAACGCGGTCAACGCCGGCTTCACCGATTGGAAGTGTTCGCCAATCACGGGAACGACGACCTCCCAATCGGCTACATCCGTGATAATGACGGTGGCGCGTACGATATCGGCCAGCGTGCAATCCGCCTTACCGAGAAAATCGGTCAAGTTGTGAAACGCCTGGCGGGTCTGGACTGCGACATCTTCAGAAATCGAGCCGTCCGAGTAGTCGAACCCGGCGGTCCCTGAATCGGCTGCGTGCACCGTGACCAAGCCCTCGTCCACCACGACACGGCTGTAGCCGATGACGTCCTCGAACTTAGATCCTCCGGAAATACGCTGAATTGTCATCTCGGCTCCTAGTGGATGGAATCCAACATATGATACCCATACGATCGCGTATGCCGGTAGCTCGGCAGGAGGAAGCCCGCAGGCGATGCCCCAAGGGACCGTTGGGCATCGTCGAGGGGTTTCGACGCACCGGGGACCGGGATACGCGACCCGCAGGGCGGCTTGCCGAGCTCACCGGCTGCGTTACGCAAAGCTTCCGATGCGGCCGGCATCGCCACGCTTCGCGCGCCTAACCGGTGAACTCGGCAAGCCGTCGTATGGGTACCATATGTTGGATTTCATCCACTAGTCGTGATCGCCACCAATATCGATCACCGTGCCGAGACCGAGTTCAATGGCGCGGCGCTCGATATGCTGGGCCGTTACCAGGTCTTGGATCGGCACGCCGATCGATTTGTAGTAGGTGATTTCCTCGTCGTTTTCACGTCCCGGGCGCTCGCTAGCGACGAGCTCGGCAATTTGAGCTACCTGGTCGCGCCCGATTATCCCCTCGCTAATAGGAATCAACAGATCGCCGGCCTCGTCGAGGCAGTCGGTTCGACTGTCGATCACCCATTTCGACGCCCGCTGGATGGTTGTGCTATCGACCTCCCGTGAGGTTGCTTCATAGGCACCGGCAGCGGCCACAAATGTTCCGGCCTTTAGCGCTTCACCTGGGAACGTCGGCTGCTTCGCGGTGGTTGCAGCAACCACGATGTCAGCTTCCCGAACGGCCGTCTCGCGTGATTCCACGACCTCGATGTCGCGCGGGACCTTACCGCCCGTTTTTTCCATCCGATCGAGGAAATCGCGGGCCCGCGCTTCGGATCGAGTCGACAGCCAGATTTTCTCGAGGGGACAAACTTCTACCAGTGCTTCGATCTGATTTCGCGCCACGCGCCCGGCACCAATTACCGCAACCGTTCGTGAACCCGGGCGTGCGAGGTAGCGGGCCGCCAAGCCGGTTCCGGCACCGGTGCGAAGGTCGGTCAAATACCCTGCTTCCATCACGGTTCTTGGCTGACCGGTCTCGCCGTCGAAAAGAGCGACCAGGGCGTTCATACGCGGGACACCGCGGCCATCATTGCCGTAGAAGTCGCACACCACTTTGACGCCAAACCCGGCGCCCTCGGTGAGGACGGACGGGTTGAAGATGATCGCACCGGGCGGGTCCCTAGAAACGGCAAAACTGCGCAAGCCCTCGATCGACCGCTCTCGGGCGAGTAACGCGAACGCTTCTACCTGAATATCGATCGCCGCCGCCATATCGACCGCAGCGCGGCAGTCACTCTCCGATAGGATGCGAAGCTGCATCCCGGCCCTCCCCTGGTATTTTGTTGGCTTAGCCGCGCGGACGGTACGGGCGCAATCGGCACGCTGTCAACGCGTGCCTGGCGATGGCCTGGTTTAGGCCACTCCTGAGAAAAACGCAGCGATTCGCAATCGAATCTCGTCGCTCACTTCGCGAATGGCGCGAGCTTCGGCATTTTGCTCGGCTGCCAGGGTGGCGTATTGAGACCTTAGAACGTTGTACGCAGCGAATGCGCGCGCGGTACCTGAAAACGCGACAGCGTTATCGGAACGGTCTTTGAGCGAGAACGTGACCGAAACCCGAACGTTTTGCCGAGTCGCGGTTTCATCTTTAGCGAACGCGACCGGTTGCTTCAAAATTGTTACCGCATAGTCCAAGTGATAACGCGGCGTCCTGGGAACTCCGAGCGGGTTCAGGCGATCGCGCAGATTGTTGTAAACCAATTGTTCGACGCGGCCGCGCGACACCGGAATAAAAATATTCTGCAGATTTGACGGAACGTCTGCGCGACCCGCACCACCGTCTTTTGATGCGTACATCGGGCGGAAACCGCAGCCGGCAACCATGATGCCGATGGCGAGGATGCTGACGAAACCGCCGACGATGCGGTGCAAAACGGTGTTGGTTACGGGCATTAACTCTGCTCCGGTTGTCGCTTCCTATACACTATGGGAGGGCGAACGAGAACACGGAGAGAGTTTCATGAACGACCGCGTCGAATTTAATCCAAACTGGCCCTGGGCCAAGAGCTATCGAATTGCGCAGGCCGTGCGCGTGGGCACGACGATCTACGTATCGGGTCAAGTCGCGTTTGATCCTGACGGCAATGTCGTCGGCGACGGCGATATGGGCGCCCAATCTCGGCAAGTATTCAACAATATCCGAGACGTCCTGGCGGAGGCTGGCGCATCGATGGACGATGTCGTGAAAATTACCGCCTTCCTCGTAGATCTCACGCGATACGGCGAGTACTCGACTGCACGCGCTGAAGCGTTTCCCAACAATATCCCGGCCAGCACCGCGGTATCGGCGCCGTCCCTGGTGATGCCCGAATTCCTGGTCGAGGTCGAAGCCATCGCGGAACTAACCGGCAATTAGATTACCGCCGCAATATCCTATGTCGTGAGCGCTTCTTTTCTGATGACGTCTGATTTTCCCTCGGCGGCTATCGCGCAATGCGAAGGTTGCTCAGTTCGCTGGCAATAATCCGAAAGGCCTGGCGAAGGTCCTCGGCCGTCGGGGTCCGGAAGAATTTCGATGCGTCGGTCGCGCACCCCTGCATCAGGTTTCGAACGGTGATCGAATTCACGGCAAACGCGATCGTGTACACGATAATGCCTGCCTGCTTCGCATTCTCACACACCAGTGCCGTGCGTCGATTGAGTTCGTTCACCGCCTGACCGGCGCTTTGCGTTCCCAATTGCCGCTCGGCCAGCCGCCCGTAAGCCGAGTAGCTGCTTCCGTTGATGAAGTTCTCACCGTCTGTCATGACGATAAGGGCCTTGTTGTATTCGGGATCGTTGTAGCGTCGGCCTTGCGTATAAGGCGCCTCAGGCGACAATAAACGCCATCCCCAGACCGCTCCTATGTTGATATGCGTAATGCCCTCCGCTTGCATCCCCGTGATCGCCTGCAACAAAGGCGATTTACGGTTGATCAGGGGAACAACTTGTCGCGGACAGTGCTTGTTGGGCCCGCGCGTTTGAATAGGGGCACCACGCAAGCTCGGCCAATTGTTGGTCGGATCGTTGGTCCACAGAAACGGCGGCCACGCACCACCAGCAACAACCGAAGTATCGAGCGCATCGTGTGGCGGCGCCCGAGCGAGAACGCACCCGCGCCAGGTATCGGGCGAGAATGCATTTTGGTCCAAACCGGTGAGCAGGCCATTCTGGGCCGAGCCGAGGTTGACCGTGCCGGCGAACGGGACAAGGCCAATGGTCAGTTTTTCGGCCGTCTCCTGATCGCCGAACAAGATATTGACGAGGTCGGACGAAGCAGTGCGAAGTGCCCGAATACGTGACCCCCGCATCGAACCCGTATTGTCGAGCACCAAGACGACCTCCAATCCCTTGACCTCACGATTGATCGTGCTCGATACGGCGACATCTAAATGGTCGATGAAACGCGCGCTGTTCGGGCTCTTCGGGGGTGCTGTGAGCAAGGACGTTGTGAGCCGGGCGTGGCGCAAGGTGAAGGTCGATTGGGACGCCTGGTGCAGCCGTGGCCTCGCGGATGAGGATATCGTTCGGCTGATCCTTGACGGCACTGTGATCAAGACCCGACTGGATCGCAAGGCCACCAACATCTCGGTTCTCGCGGCTATAGGGGTGCGCCGGGATGGCCAGAAGGTCTTGCTTTCGATCGGGAATATGGGCGGAGAAAGCCAGGCGGCGTGGCGCCAGTTCCTCGACGACCTTGATGCGCGTGGACTGAAACGGCCCGGGTTTGTCATCGTCGATGGCGCGCCGGGACTGGAGGCGGCTCTGTCCGCTTTGGGGCGATGACCTTCCCGTTCAACGCTGCACCGTGCACAAGCACCGCAACCTTCTGGGTCATGCTCCCAAACACATGCATGACGAGCTGAGCGAAGATTACCGCGATATGATCTATTGTTACGGTCGGTGGTGTAGCCGTGCCCAGGGCGGTGGGAGGGTAGTTGGCGATAAAAAAACGACGGGCAATTTCGCGCAATTGAGCCTCGGTTCCTTGCGAAGATCCGACCGCGAGTACCCACGACGCGCATCATCGTCGTCTCCACTCTCACCGTGGAGGTCAGCGTGATGAGCCCGCCCTCGATTGTTACGGTCGGTGGTGTAGCCGTGCCCAGGGCGGTGGGAGGGTAGTTGGCGATAAAAAAACGACGGGCAATTTCGCGCAATTGAGCCTCGGTTCCTTGCGAAGATCCGACCGCGAGTCCGGCGGCGTCGAGGGCATTACTGAGTCGCACGCGAGCAAGATAGGCGCGTGACATGTCGACGGCGGCCCCGGTCGCCGCGATCAACGGCACCATCGATACCGCGAGAATGATCGCGACGGTCCCTTTCCGCGCGGCGAACAATGCACGCAGCCAGCCCGTTCGCTTGTCATCAAAACGACGAGGCGCCACGCGGCCTTGTTTGTGCTGCAATACCATTGATCGCGTCTAGTTGCGGGTGATGAAATTGGTGCGGCGGGGTCGCGATACTGCGGATTCGGTGAATCGTAGGGACGTGAAAAACAACGGGCCAAATACGGATCGATAGTTGTAGACGAGCTCGACGATGATCACGCTGTCGCCCGCGCCCCCTAGTCCGGCAGCTCGGCCGAGCGGATTCGTAACGTTGCCGCCGCGCCGTACCTCACGCCAATCGACACGGGGGTTGCCGTTGTTTTGACTAAAGCGAACGCTGGTAACGCCAATCAAAAGATCGTTGGCGGCGAACGGCTGCATGACGAGTTCGGCTGACCGAAAGATATCGTTGATCTCGGCTGCGTTGACCGTTCGCTGCTGAGTAATGAGATCGGCAACCGTTTGCGTCGCTGACACCAGCTTGCGGTCCAGCGATAATGCATTGGTGACTTCGATTGATCCGAACAGCAATGTGATCATCACCGGTAGCGCGAGCGCAAATTCCAGCGCCGAAACGCCGCTTCGATCGACAGTGAGCCGCGTCCACAATGTGATCACGGGGCTAACCGGTAGGGTTCGTTGCGAAATACTGCGGTCGAAAGCAGCAACCTGCTATTGGTCCCATTGTCGGACATCAACCGACCAACGAGTGGCGTAATAAAGTTCCAGCGGTAACTCACGCGGACGACGACGATGTTGCCCGGGCCACCCGGCGTGAACCCGGCATTTATCAAATTACCATCGTCATCGAGCCGGACCTGGATCGGGATTGCCGTGAAATTGTTAAAGCTGCGGACATCGAAATTGAGGTCGTTGCAGGGCACGACGTTGAAAAGCGTGGCGCATAGTCTTGTCCGGAATGTCCCCAGAGCATCACCCGATTCTTGCGCTTGTCCGGTCCTGACTTGTCTCGCAGCGTCGATCGAAGACCCTTCAATAATCACACTGGCAAAAAACATCAGCGCGATCTCGAAAGTGGCCAGCAAGAGCGTCAGAAACACCGGCGCAATAATGGCAAATTCCAGCGCGTAGGCACCCCTGCGATCGCTTAACAATCGCTTGCAGATCGCTCCGAGTGGGATCGCCGAGGTTTTCTTAGAGTGTTGAATCAGACGAGTCCCCACGCGCTGCTTCATTCCCTAACGACGAGCATATCGTATGCTCATAGAAACCTATCGTGTATTCAGTTGCCTAATCTCTCTTACGCCTTGGTTTTTCGCTGGTTTCGAGCATAGCGCAAACTGGTTGCAAAATTGTCAACGCAGCATCAATGCTCTAAATGTTTGCTCGCAAGGGTTGTAGCGCCATTTTATTCTTGAAACCGTGACGCGTCGACGGGATTATCTTTTCGTTTATTAAACTGGGCAAAGCACAGTGACGGTAATGAGCGACGGTTACGATTGGAACTTGAGTAGCATCGAGGTGCTCGAAGGATTACCCGAAGAGGCCAAGCGCGAACTTGAAAGCAAGTGCGTGTGGAAACGGTTTATTGAGAACGATGCGATCGTGGATAAGGACATGACAACCGATGACGTGTTCTTCATCATTTTTGGCCACGCCAGGGTTGTTCATCGAGTCGAAGGCGGTGAGGAGGTCAATATCGCATCGATCGAAGCCGGCGACACGATCGGCGCGATAAGCGCGATCGACGGCGGTCGTCGCAGCGCGACCGTGATTGCCAACGTGGACTGCGGCACAGCAACTCTGGAGAGCGCTGAATTCCGAGAACTGCTCGCCGAGCACGGTATTATAGCCCTTAACTACCTGAAAAAGTTCTCGAAAATAATCCGAGCCCTCGATAACCGGTTAACCGATCTCAGCATGCTATCGCCGGATCAGCGGGTCTATCACGAACTTCTCCGTCTAGCCCACCCCGATGCCGGGACCACCGAAGATTGGATAATCAGCCAATTACCGAGCCATCGCGAGATTGCGTCGTGGGCCAACACCAGTCGCGAAGCAGTCGCCTACGTTATCGGCAACCTCGCACGCCGCGGCATAATCGAGCGCAAACACAAAACCCTCTACATTCACGACTTCCATGCACTGCAAAGCATGGTGCGCTAATTTCACGGTTCGGGGTCAGCAAAATTGTCGCTATAGGTATCGCTAGGGTATATTTGCTGACTTGTTGGGTCGGGGGATTCATGGCGGACATATCAAGTCGCCGGGCAAACAGGCAGATTTTTTGCTTGCTGACGCCCGTTCACCCGCTAGCCGGGCCAATTCGTTTATTTTGATAAGGGGAAACGGGATATGGAACCCTCAACACGCGTTCTCAGGTGGCTAAAGATCATCTCAATCATGGGGCTTGTCTTTCAGGTAGGAGCAGGGTTGCTGCTTTTCCTGATCGCATTGTTTTGGAGCGATACAAGCCGCTCATGGTTCGCGTTGTGGTTCGTGCTATCGGTGGGCGTACCAATGTTCGGCATGCTCTATGTGATGATCAAGGTCCGCGAATATCTGCGTGACATCGTTGGTGCTTTGCAGAAATCGTCATCAAGCTAGCGTAAACTTCAATGAGCGTGTCGCGGGAGATCACGTCGCGGCGCGTACTGAGATCGGCTGCTGACTAAGCTCCGCCAAGTGGGCTAATCGTTGTCCGCCGCGGTTGCGTTGCGGGCGTAACTCAGTCGTTCAGCCATCCGTATCGCGATGCGCTGCTCCTGTTCCGACAGAGCGGCAAAATGCATCGGGTCGATCCCCGCAGATTCTAAAAGTTGCTGGGTTTCTGCGTCCGTGACCCCGCCCGACGCGCTTGCTGGTGGGGCGGGCTCGCGTGGTGGGCTGTGAGTTTTCTCGTCGGTCACAAATACCATCAACGTCGGAGGCTATTCTGCCGGCAGAGATGGCAAAGCTGGGGCGGCCGCGGCTCCTCCGGGAGCCGGCGCTGCAGCACTCGAACCTCCACCGGCGGCCATTGCCTGCGGTGCACAGCGCGGTGTGCAAACCAACGTCGCTTGGTTGGTGCCGCGCTGCACCGTAATGCGGCGTTGGCCGACGCGCGTAACGACGATGTCCAGGTTGAGCATTTCATCGCCCCGCGTATCCAAGACGAACAACCGAGTTTCTCCCTCTCTGCGACCCAGCAGAAAGATCAGACGCTTGTTTTCCACGACAACATCAGCGATCTCGGGATTGGCGATCAGAATGAGACCGGGGTCGCGATCGACTCTGATCAGTGCTGCTTTGTCGACGTCAATGAGACGCGCATCCGCTGCAAATCCAGGTATCGGAATCGAAACCGCGAAAATAGTTAACAGGAAATACAGCGAACGCATGTCATCTCCTGGTTGTTTCGGCACTTTCAACAATCGATTACAGTAACAATAACTCGCCGGGAAGCATATTACTCGTTGCTTTATGATTTATAGAAACGGTTTTCTTGCGTAGGATACTCGCGGGTTGTCGTCTTTGAAATTTGGAACCATGCCAACGCCGCTATCATTGCGTGGCGCGATCGTGTTGGTGATTATCGCGAGTATTGCGGGTTGCCAGGATTTTGCGCCGTCTCAGCAGAAAGAAGTGGTGCACACGTTGCGCGACGCGGCAACGCTGTCGCAGCAGTCGCGCGACTATAACGGTGCGATCGGTTATTACCGCAGTCTTTACGAGCGCGACTCCTCAGATCTTGAAGCGGCCCTCGGCATCATTCGTAACTTGCGTTTTCTCGGTCAGCACGAGCAAGCCGAAGGGCTAGCGCAGGATGTATTGAGCCGTAACCCGGAAGCTCAGCCGATCATTGCCGAGCTCGGCAAATCTCAGCTCGCGGCAGGGCGTGTTGCCGCCGCGATCAAAACCTTGGAACAAGCCGTTCGCATGAGCCCCATCGATTGGCGCGCACACTCCGCACTTGGCGTCGCCCACGACATGGTCGGCGATCACGCGGCGGCTCAAAGCTCCTATCGCGAGGCACTCGATATCTCGAACGGCCAGGTGGCACCGCTCAATAATCTAGCACTATCGAAGGCTCTCGCTGGCGACTTGCAAGGTGCGATCGAGCAATTGGAAGAAGCCACGCTAACCCCGAACGCATCGGTTCAGATCAAGCAAAACCTGGCGCTGCTATATGCGCTCAACGGAAATGCTGAACGCGCCCGAACGTTGATCCGCGGTAGTCTGCCGACAGAGGTTGTCGAGAACAATCTCAATTATTTTTCGATTATCGGCGCGCCGAAGAGCACGACGCCGTAGGACCTCGGCGTTACTCGAAGGCGGCCAGCGCCTGGATAATCGTCGGCCCGATAAGAACCAAAAAGACGACCGGAAGGAAGAACAGGACCATCGGTACAGTCAGTTTGGCGGGCAACGACGCGGCTTTTTCCTCAGCCTTCGCCATTCGCAAATCGCGGTTCTCCTGCGCCACCACCCGCAAGCTTACGCCCAGCGGAGTACCGTACTTTTCCGATTGACTGAGCGCCGTTACAAACGATCTCACGGCAGGCAGGCCGGAGCGCGCCGAGAGATTAATGAGCGCCCTGCTGCGATCACCCAGAAACGCGAGCTCCGCCGAGGTGAGGCCGAACTCTTGGCTAAGGACCACTGCATCGACCGCCATTTCTTCCGAAACGCGCGTAAATGCTGCCTCGAGCGATAACCCCGATTCGATGCAGATAACCATCAGGTCGAGAGCATCGGGAAACGCGCCCAGCATTTCCGCCTGGCGTTTACTGATCGCATTGGCGACCATAATATTCGGCATCAGATAGCCGATCCCGGCGGCCACCAGGCAAATTAACAACTTTCCCCCGGTCGCCATCTCAACGTTTGACGAACCGAAAAGAAAAAGTGCCGCAGCGCCGGCAAAACCTATCGGTAGGGCAAGTTGAAAGAAGGTGACCGAGATGCGGGGGGCCTGCCCCCGCCACCCCGCCTGCAGAAGTTTCTCCTTGAGGCGCGGCTGCTCAATCATGTCGTTGAGATTGAGGCGATCTAGGATCGCCTTCATGAAGCCAACGCGTGTCGTTTGCGAACGCAGAGTCGGTCGCCGTTCCAAGCGCTCACGTGCCTCACGGCTTAACTCGTCGCGGCGCTTAGAAACCAGTTTGATCCGTTCGGCGACGGTGTCTTGGCGCAGAAAAGGCGTGGCGATACCGACAATCGTCAGGAACGCCAGTGCCGCGAAGAGCAGCGGTACCAGGACGAAAGGATCTAAAAACTCCATCAGACCTTGAAGCTCACGAGCTGTTTCATGACCAAAATGCCCAGTGACATCCAACCAAGTCCGCCGAACAGCAGAATCTTACCCAACGAATCAGTCCACAGGACCGACATGTATTCGGGACTAATGAGGTAAATCATTCCGCTCAACAGGAACGGCAACGCACCGATAATCATCGCCGTCATTCGCGCTTCAGACGACATAGAGCGAATTTTTTCCGCCATCTTTTTGCGCGAGCGCAAAATCCCGGAGAGGTTGGCCAGGGTTTCTGCCAGATTGCCGCCCGTCTGCTGTTGCATGATGAGCACGATGGCGAAGAATTTCATGTCCGTGGTCGGCATCCGGCGTGTTGCACGATCGAGAACTTCGCTCAACGTCATTCCGATTCTTTGGCCCTCAACCAACAGTTTGAACTCCGGTCCGACCGGATCTGGGCTTTCGCGCGCAATGATGTTCAAGCACTCCCCGACCGGAAGGCCCGAGCGTATGCCTCGAACGATTACATCGATTGCGTCGGCGAAATTCTGCGTAAACCGATTCTGACGCTTGCCGGCACGCATACCGAGATACATGCGAGGCGCACCAACGCCCATTGCAATGAGAACGGCAATCGCGCCAATCAGCGGGTAGCCCAAAAGTAGATAGAGAGCGGTTGAAGCCACCCCAACGATAGCGCTCCAAATGTAGTATTTGCTGATTGATGCGGTGAGACCGGCCTGCTCGATACGCTGGCGCAATTCGATTCTGCGTTTGGCGGCCTTGCCCTCCTCGAGTTCCTTAAGCTTGCTTTGAATTTGTTTGGCACGCCGCGAATTATCGGTCTTATCGGGATCACTGGTGACGACCGCACCGCCTGCGATTACGCCGACTCGGGCTTTGAGCTTGGCGCGCGGCCCACTACGCGCTTGTATCAGGAGCGCGATCGACAGTCCTAGCGCGAGGATGAAAAACGCGAGGACCCCGAAAGCGACGTAGGGAGATGACAACAAAGCGTTAGAGGCCAACCCGAAACTAGTTTGATTTCAGTCGGTTGTGGCCGGTTGTGTCAAAGCAAACGAGGAGGCACAACATGTGGACCGAAATCACTCGAATTATGAGCGCCGTGGCGGGCGCTACGCAAGCGACCTGACGGATCGAGAGTGGGCGTTGATCGCGCCGCTCATGCCGCCGCGCAAGAAGATCGGCCGGCCGAGGACGACGGACCTGCGCCATGTCATGGATGCGGTCATGTACATGGCCTCGACGGGCTGCCAGTGGGCGATGTTGCCGACGACTTCCCTCCGCCTTCCACGGTCCGCGCTATTTCTCTGGCGCTACGGCCTCTGGAGAGGGATGGCGGCCCGGGAGCTGGAAGGACGCGAGGCCGGCCCGAGCGCCGGGGTGATCGACAGCCAGAGCGTGCACGGAAAGCGGTGGTGTTCGGGGCTATGACGCGGGCAAGAAGATCAAGGGCCGCAAGCGTCACATCGTCACCGATACACTCGGCCTGCGTCGGCCTTTGCACGCAGCCGATATCCAGGGCGCGGCGGCCCGAGGTCCTCAAATCGATCCGTCATCGCTCCCCCGGCTGCGTCATCGCCGACGCCGCCTAGCGGGACCGAAACTCGAGGGCGCCCTTGAGGACATCGGCCGCTGGAAGCTCGAGATCATCAAGCGCAGACACCGCCCAGGGGAGCTCCTGCCCAGACGATGGGTCGTCGAGAGGACCTTCGCCTGGCTCAAGATGCGTCGCCTCCGCACAGGCATCGGACCGATTCTTGTCGCCAATGTTGACTGGCCGATTCCTCATCAATCGCCTCCGAGGCAAGCGCCAACATCCGACTCCTCACAAGGCGGCTCGCAAGGTACTGTTATCAAACATAGAGTTTCGAGTCGGACTCTTAGACATTGGATGCGTCGAGAGCCGCGGAGAGTTCGGGTTCCTTGCCGAAATAGCGAGCGTGATCCCAGAACTTGGGGCGCAGTCCGGTCCACTTCAATTGGCCAATAATATTGCCGTCCTGGTCCTCGCCTTGAATCTCATAGACAAACAGATCTTGGAGAATAACGACGTTCCCCTCCATGCCCATTATCTCGGTGACATGGGTGATACGCCGTGATCCGTCGCGGAGCCGCTGGGCTTGTACGATGACGTGAATCGCGGCGGCGATTTGTTCACGTACCGCCGATGACGGCAGGTTGAACCCTCCCATTGCGATCATGTTTTCCACGCGGCTAAGGGCTTCACGCGGATTGTTTGCGTGGATCGTGCCCATCGAGCCATCATGTCCGGTGTTCATGGCCTGCAACAGATCGAAGGCCTCAGGCCCGCGTACCTCGCCGACAATGATACGCTCTGGACGCATGCGTAAGCAGTTGCGTACGAGATCGCGCATCGATATTTGTCCCTGGCCTTCTAGATTTGGCGGCCGCGTTTCCAGACGAACCACGTGCGGCTGTTGCAGTTGAAGTTCAGCCGCATCCTCACACGTGATGATGCGCTCGCCGGTGTCGATATAGCGGGTTAGACAATTGAGCAGCGTGGTCTTGCCGCTACCGGTGCCCCCCGAGATCAGCACGTTAATGCGACAGTGGCCAATGATCTTCAGGATCTCGGCGCAAGGTGGCGTCACGCTGCCAAATTCCACGAGCTTCTCGAGGGTTAGCTTCTCCTTGGAAAATTTACGAATGGTTAGTACCGCGCCATCGATCGCGAGTGGCGGTGCAATAACGTTAACCCGACTGCCATCGAGCAGGCGGGCATCGCAGATCGGACTGGACTCGTCGACCCGGCGGCCGACCGCGCTGACGATCCGCTGACAGATATTCATCAGCTGGGCCATGTCGCGGAAGCGAATTCCAGTCAGCTCGATCTTGCCGTTGGTCTCGATGTAGACCTTGTCAGGTCCGTTCACCATGATGTCGGCGATGTCGTCCCGGGCGATCAACGGTTCCAGTGGACCCAGTCCAAGGATGTCGTTACAGACGTCGTCAATCAGTCGCTCCTGCTCAGATCCGCTGAGAACGAACCCCTTGATATTGACGATCTCGCTGATGACATCGGCGAGTTCTTCGCGCTGATCTTCGGTTGACATGCGTCCCAGGTCGTTGAGGTCTATCGACTCCAGAAGGGCATTGAACACGGCGATCTGAATCGAATCGAAGCGGTCGTCTCGATCCGCAGGTGCCGGTTCCGCGGTCGCGGGATCGGGCTCAGCGGATGAAACCGCAGGCGCCTCGGCCACGGATTCCGACGATTCCGAAGGAAGTTCGGCGGCAATTGTTTCAGGAGCTTCGGGTTGAGGGACTGCGGTTGCAGGTTCGATCTGCGGTGGCGTGATCTCTTGCGGCTCGGGACGCGGCAATTCGACCACGTTCGACACATCACCGTTTTCGAGCGGTTTTGCGGTTGCGCCTGCGTCTCTTTTGCCAAACATTGGTTACTTCGACCTTTTGAAAGCGCTGAAGATACCAAGTTTAGCTTGCGCCGGCGCCAAATCCAGCATCTGGCGCCCGCTGATCTCACGCGCTATTGCCATGAAGTGCTCCGTAATCTTGTGTTTCTTGCTGGCTTCAGCAATTGCCAGTCCGTCGCTGGCGGCGCTTCCGAAGAGTGAGGGGTCGTTGGGAATTTCAGCCAGCGCTTCGATTTCGACCGCTTTTATGAAGTCCTTGGTACTGATCTCGGTCTTGGCGTGGGTTCCGACGCCATTGAGAATCAACCGAACGGGCGCGTCGGCGACACGCGAGGTGTTGAGCGCATCGACTAAATTCTTCGCATCACGCAAAGAGGCAAGCGTTGGCCGGGCGGTAATCACGATCTCATCTGAGTGAGTGAGAATGTGGCGCACCCAGTTTGTCCAGTAGTTCGGCAAATCGAGCAGCGCGAAAGGAGCATTGCCGCGAACCAGCGTTAGCAGAGGATCGAGTTTTGCGACGTCGATATCCCCGGTTTCGCCCAGTGAGCTTGGCGAGGTCAACAGGAACAGATGGTCGCCGCGCTGAACCATGAATCGTTCGAGCAACTGGTCGTCAAGGCGATCGCTCTGCGCGAGGACGCTCGCAATGTCTTGTGGCGCCTCCGCGTCGAAGTCGAGCGCCACGGTGCCGAATGAAAGGTCGAGATCGAGCAACGCGACATTGTCGCCAAATATCTCGCCGAGATACCAGGCGACGTTGTGCGCCACGGTGCTGCTGCCAGCGCCGCCGCCGGCACCGATAAAGCTTATTTGCCGGCCAAGCTTGGCCATATCCGGATCTTCCAGCAACCTCGATAGCGCTTCCACGAGCGCGCGCGGGTCGTGGATACTCGGCACATAGTCGCTGACGCCGCGTCGCAGCAACTCGCGAAACAGCATCACGTCATTGTTGATGCCAACAATGACCACCCTCGTGCCCGTGTCACAGTGCTCGGAAAGCGCCTCGAGCGTTCCAAACAAGACCTCCGGATCATCGTGGCTTTCGAGAACCACAATTTCGGCGCTGCGACTATTTTCATATTGCTGAATGGCGCCGGGGATCCCGCCTTCCAGTACGGTAACCCGCGCGCCGGCAAGGCGGCGATCTGCACAGGCGACGTCAATCGCCTGCCGTGCTTCGGCGCTAATCAGGAAGGCGTGGGTCTCTTTCTGAATAATGGTGAAACTCCCGTAAAACCCAGCCTTCGTTACTCCGACGCCGCGCCGGACTCCTCCGAACCTTCGGATTCCATCGCACCTGGCAATTCTCCAGCACGATACTGCTGCAACACTAGATTAAAGCGCTGACTATCGCTGGCACCTGCCGATCGACCGCGCACCAGATCAGCAGGGTCGGCGGCCATCAAGGCGATGTTACGGGCGAGCGCACATCCCTGGTTGGGATGCGGCGTGTTGTAAAAATAGCGATCGCTTGCGGCCCGCCAGTCGCCGCAACCGGCGACGTCGACGGTGAACGCGTGATAGCGGAGCAAAATAGCGCTTCGGCTCGCCCCATTGTTGTGGTCGATATTGATCCAGCTGGCAGGAACACCGCGATCGGCGACATGGCCCGCGATCCGTTGTGCGAAGTCATGATCGCTCCCGCCGGTGGCGGCGAGAATGGTTAGCGGCCCACTCCGCCGCTCCAGGAATCCCACCAGGAACCGATCCAGTCGAGCCCGTTCGTCAGCACTTAGAGCAATCTCCGATGGACGCGTGGGAATGCGAAACAACGTCGTTTGGGGGCGCAATTCGACGTTATGTTGGGGCGTGAAAGACTGCGGCGGTGGTGGGGCGCACGCGGTTGTTAGCACGGCCACAACAGTAAGGACCACCCCTCGCTTCGCCACTTGCCATCCTATTCGCTGCGCCGCGTTCATGGGCTCATTCCAGAATAAAAAGCCGACTGGACCGCGCAAACGCGGTCCGCCCGGCGTGAGTGGAGGTTTCGAATGTACCGCGTGAAGACGACCGAGCAGGAGCAGATCGATGTCACTGCCCGGACCAAATCCGTCGGTCGGAAGCGCAAGGTCTTGGGGATCGACCGGTCGCACCAGAATGGGCGTAACCGTGATGATGACTTCAGATTGGTCGGCCTGGAATTGTGTGCTGTGAAACAGCGCACCCAGGATCGGAATATCCTTGAGCCCGGGAAATCCCTGCACGGTATTGCGAACATCATTCTGGAGCAGCCCCGCGATAACGATACTCGCACCGCTCGGTACCTCGACGGTGGTACTTGCGCGCCGGGTGGTCAGACCAGGAATTGTGAACCCACCCAGCGTAACCGAGCCCTGATCGGTGAGCGCACTAACCTCGGTTTCGACCTGCAAGCTGATGAGGTTCGGGCTGAGGACCGCGGGCGTAAAGCTCAGTCGAATACCAAACTCCCGGAACTCGATGGTCACAGAGCCGTCCGAGCCGGGGATTGGTATCGGAAACTCGCCACCGGCAAGAAACGACGCACTCTGACCCGACACAGCCGTAAGGTTTGGTTCCGCGAGGATCTTGACCAGGCCATTCCGCTCCAAAGCTTCCAGAACGAGCGTGAGCTGATCAAACGGCCCAAACGTGGCAGCCGAAAAGGTTGATGTCGCGAATTGATTGGCGCGCGCAATTCCACTGACGACCGAGAGCGTCCCTTCACCCAACGGGAACGAAGTTGTTGTCGATCTTGGCCAAATTCCTTGGCGATCTGACGGGTCATCTCGGCGACTCGGACGCGAAGCAAGACCTGCTGATCGCCCCGCACTTTGATCAAATTGACGACGTTGCCGTCGGCACTCACGAATTGACGCGCAATCTGGCGTGCATTTTCCGATGCGACCGCGGTGGCGACGGTACCGTTGAGGAATAGGGTTTGATTGGCGGCACTAACCAAAATGCGTTCATTTGGCAGCGACACCGCGAGCGCGGCCTCGACCGGCGCAACGTCGAGCTGGACGCGAACTTCGATGCGCCGCAGAACGTTGCCGGTGCCATCAAACAAAAAAACATTCGTGGTCCCGATCTGCCGCGCCAACAGATAGATCTGCGTCGGACGACGAACAACGACGTCGGCAATATCGGGATTGGTAACCAGAACATCGCGAACGTCGACGGCGAGCTTGATCACGCGCGACTTGTTGACAGGAACGATCATCGATTCTGACTTTGATTCGACGACTTGCGCTCGCGCCGACAAGCTCACGACGACCGTAAGCAACGCGATTACGAAGGCGGTACGTACTCGCAGCATTTCACTACTGGTTGGACACTTGCAGATTCAGTCCACGATAGATCTTGAGCGGTGCCGCCTCGGGCGCCCGCCGCCCGGTGCTCTGGGCACCGCGCGCACGCTTCAATTGTTCTTCGAGTGTCTTGGTGCCGAGCGCCCCCTGCTCTCGGGCTTGTTTCAGAGCCTCCTCGAGTTCAAGAACGTTGCGTTGACCTTCCTCACGCGCCTGTTTCAGCGCTTGCTCGAGAGCCGACGCGTTACGCTCACGATCTTGGCGCGCACGTTCCAATACAGCGCGGTAGGTCTTGGTCAACTGGCGCGTTTCCTCGCGTGAAATCGCCAATGCGCGTTCCAATGTCTGGCGGCGATCAATCTCTGCCTTTAACCGTCGCCCGGACGACGACTTGCCGCTGAGGAACTGGCTTATCTCAATGTCCTGGGTAAACGCATCCTCGCGGGTGATCGATTCGGTCGGTTGCGCCACGCTTATCAAGGCGAGAGATATCCGTCCGAGTTGGCGGGCGACTTCGACGACTTCGACCTGCTTGGGCATGAGTTCGACCGTAACCGTACTCGCGACACGCGGTTTGCCATCCAAATCGTCGATGCTTTGATCAATCGCCAGCACCCGGACGTTATCAAGAATCGTTTCGCTGACCGTGCGCGATCTCAACGGGCCACCGTCGTCCGCAGCAGCTTGTGCACCGAGGTCGAAGGTGGCAGTAAGAATCACGTCAACACGATCGCCCGGCAGAATAAATCCACCAGCACCCGTGACGGCGTCAATCTCAATCGTTGCAGCCCGCATTCCCGGCGCCAGCGCGACCGACAGGAACCCGGCCCCGCCGGGTTGCGCGACTCGCGAATCGGTGATCGGTTCCCCAGCCAAGATCGCGTAACGAACGGCCGAACCGAGGAATTGTCTCGCACCATCCGGAGCGGCACTTTCGAGAACGAACTTTTCGTGAATTCCAGCCGCAGGCCAGATCTGCCAGGCAAGGTCTCCATCTTCGAGGATTCGACCCGCCGGAAGGTCTTATGCGGCCACCAGAACTCGCGTCGAAGGCTTTGCATCGCGCGCGAGAGTTGCAGCCCTTTCCTCGGCCTGGCGGCGATTGGTCGCGTCCTGCAGGCGTTGGCCCTCGACCGACCGTTCGGCCAGAAAACTACTCACCTCGACATCGCGGGTGAAACGACTATTCGCGCTTATTTGTTCCTCTGGCTTGGACAAACTGCGTAAGACCAGAGAAAGGCGTCCGAGTTGACGAGCAACTTCGAGCTTTTCTACTTGCTTGGGATCGAGTTCCACCGTGATCGTTTTTCCAACATTCGGTTCACTTTCCTGGTCGTTAACCGTTTGATCGATGGCGAGAACGCGAACGTTCGCCAAAATTGTTTCGCTGATCGTACGGGCTCTCAACGTACTCGGCTCAGACTCGTCACCGCCGACCTCAAGTTCGAAGACAGCCGTGAGGAGAATGTCGATCCGATCACCTGGAACGACAAACCCCGCGGCGCCAGTAACCGCGTCGATTTCAATGGTAGCCGCACGCATGCCAGGCGCCAGCGCCGCCGACAGAAACTCGGCTGTATCCGGCCTTACGACTCGAGCTTCGGTCATCGGTTCGCCCGCAAGAATTGATTGGCGAACCACCGCACCGACAAACTGCTCACCGCCATCGGGCGCATCTTTCTCAACCACGAAATTGTCTCCAACCCCATCCTCCGGCCACTCCCGCCACCGAAAGTCACCATCATCGAGAATGGTCCCCGCCGCCAGATCTGCGTCGGCGACAAGAACGCGAACCGCGGTTTGTTTGATGACTACGGGTTCAGCAGTTTGCTGCGGCTGCAGTACCAGTGGTGCGAGAAAGAAGATAGCCGTCGCAACCAGCAGCGCGAGAACGATGACAATGATGGTTAGCGGGCGCATCGCGGCAATCGTAGCTCAAGGACCCGCTCTCCGCTACGGAGAGAAACCCTTAAAATACACCCCCTTGACACCACAGGCCCATCGGAAAAACATAATTGAATCAATAAACTATCCTCTGATCTTAACACTATATGAGCTTCATCAGGGTCTCAAGGCCAGCCGCCGGCATATACGGAAGGGCAATCAGGCCGGCCGTGGCGATGGCCACGCCGTAAGGCACGCCCTCACGCGATAGCATAAGCCGCTTGAGCCACATCGGTTTCAGTTGCACCCGTTCGGGTATCGCCAGTCGTGCGATCAGGACGAGAAGCGCGAATCCCCCGCCGATAAACGCCAGCATCAACAGATAGGGAAGAACGCCAGACGCACCAAACCAGATAGCGCAGGCGGCAATCAGCTTCACATCGCCACCACCCATCCAACCACGCCAAAAGAACGCACCGAAAACGCCAAATGCCGCGGCACCCACCAACAGGTGAGTGACGACGGCCCATAAGCCAAGTGACTCGGCAATGGCGACGATAACAAAAGCGACCACGACCGCGACCGCCGACAGGTTTGGAATCTCTTGAGTTACGATGTCCCATGCGGCCGCCACGATCAACGCGACGGAAAAGACCGCGACCGCAACGAGCGTCAGCATCTGTAGATCATCCGCCCGAGCCCGCAAGTTGCAGGTTCTCGCACGCTATGCAGGCGGCCAAATATTAGGCGCCGCCCGGCGGGAGATTGCTTCCGGCTACTTTGGAATTGTCGCGACTTTGCCGGATATAGTGGTGAAAACGGTCTTAAGATCGCCACCAACTGTGACGACCAAAACGATAATGCCGACGGCTATTCCGCCCGCGATCAACCCATATTCGATCGCCGTAACACCGCCTTTGTCTTTGAGCTGCTGACGGTAGGAGTCAAGGAGCGCATGTGCGGTGTTCGATACCGCCGTATAGGTGCGTAACATGGTTATTCCTTGCCTTGTTAAGACTGAGCCTCATTGAGACCGGTAGATCGTCCGCCGCTGAATCGGATTATCAAACGGACGCCCGACGCGTTATATGCGCGAATTGAGGTTAGCAGAACGTAAAAGTTGCTTCAACGAGAGGAATTGATCGGCGTCAAACGCGACGTTTGATTGTCTTTCGGCACCCGATTCCAGGGGAAAACACTGCCTGGTACCGAAAAAGACTAACATTATTGCGTAGTTGGTTTCATTCCGGTCCTCAATCCTGGCCGGATTTACGTCGATTGTCCGGCCAAAATACTAACGTATTGAAGATATTAGAGAAATCATCGGTCCAGATAAACTGAGATTGATTGGCTGGTAGCCGTAGCCATTCAGGCTGATCTCCGAGACCCCCAAGGTCTGCATCGCGGCGTGCCATAACCGCCCAACTCGACGGGTATTTCAGGTTCTTATGGTCGTCTTCGCTGAGCACTAAGTCGTTCCGATAGCGTACGACAAGGTCATGACTTTCGGCGAGGCCGGCCAGCACCGGCACCAGGTTCATGTAGCGATTGCTGATGTTGAACACGATGACACCGCCGTCAGCCAGTTTTGACAGATAAAGGGCCACGGCCTCGCGCGTCAGTAGGTGAACTGGAACCGAGTCCGACGAGAAGGCGTCGAGGATAATCAGGTCATAACCCGAGTCCACGGCGTCCCGCATTTTGAGTCGAGCATCGCCGAGAATTACGCGGGCGTTCGGGACGCATTCCTTGAGGTAGTTAAAATAATCCGGATCACGCGCAATTCGTTCGATCGCGGGGTCGATCTCGTAGAACGTCCAGGCCTGTCCGGTTTGCGCGTAGCAGGCAATCGTCCCAGCACCAAGGCCGGTCACCGCGACTCGCGCATCTGCGAGTTTTTCTCGCCACGCGTCCATCGCCAAGCCGAGCGGCCCGGTTCGGCTGAAATAAGTGAGTGGTTCGCGGCGGCGATTGGGGTCGAGACTCTGCGCCCCGTGGATGGTGGTTCCATGGCGCAGAACGTAGTAGCCGTCGTGCGGTTGCGCGACGGCAACAACACCAAAGAAATTGCGTTCCCTGAGTAATGTTGTGCCCTCACTCTGAACCAATGTGCTGCCGACGAGTAGGACGCAACCGATTCCCAAACCAAAGCGAAGAGGGCGTTCGCGAAAGCTATAAAGCGCCATCCCAAGTAGGCTCGAGATAACGATCAGTATCCACAAACCAAGTGCAATTGGATCTTCGCCACCCAGGGCGATAACGGTGAGCAGAATGAGCCCAAGCGCGACCGGAAATACCACATCGCGCCAGTGAATACGGGGCAGTGATGGGTTGTCCAAATAAGGTCGCAACGCCGTGGCAATCGCAATAAGTAGTGGATATTCGATGATCGAATCGAATATCGCGGGCGCGAGCAGTGCATTGAATACACCACCGAGCAGCCCGCCGACCGACAGCCACAGGTAGAACTCGGTCAGATGCGTCGTTGCCGGGCGGCTCGCCGCCAGTTCGCCATGACAGACCAGTGCGGTAAGGAAAAACACCAGCAAGTGCATCGGGTAGAGCACGGCAACGGCCGCGTTGCCGCCCCAGAACATGAAAACGATCAGCGGCAGCAGGAAAAACGGCTGGACGCGGACCGCGACGCGGTGAGAAATCGGCGGGCGTCGCGCGAAAACGATGACAAACGTCAGCAAGTAAAGCGCCAGCGGTACCACCCACAGCAGTGGCACCGCCGCGATGTCGGTGGTTAGAAATGTTGTTACCCCCAGCAGCAGGCTCGACGGCGCAAACGAGAGGACTAGCCACTTGACCCGCTGCCGCGTGGTGACCGATTCGTTCGACGGGCGGCTGCCCCGCTCACCCGCCGCGGCGAATACGGGTATGAGTTTGCCTGGATCGACCGTGCGCCAAATCAGGATCGCGCAAACCGCAGTGAGAAACGCCAGCGCTGCGTAGGTGCCGGTCCACACCCAGCTCTGTTGTTCGAGCCGTAGCAGCGGCTCTATCAACAAGGGATAGCTCAATAGCGCCAACATGCTGCCAAGATTACTGGCCGAATAGAGAAAGTAGGGGTTGGCGGCAGCCGGGTGCCCGGTACGACCGAACCAGCTCTGCAGCATCGGCGCGTTGGCGGCGATCACGAAGAACGGCAAACCGATTGAAACGAAGAGCAGCCCGACCAGCCAAAAGACCGGATTACTATTGGCAGGCGGTTGCCACGTATCGCTCGCCACGACCGGCAGGGTAACCAGCGCCACAATCATCAGAGCAAGGTGGAGAATCGCTTGCCGCTTGGTGCCTAACAGCCGGGTGGTCAGATGCGCATACGCGTAACCGGCCAGGAGCGCGGCTTGGAAAAACATCATCGCCGTGTTCCAAACCGCCGGCGTGCCACCAAGTAGCGGCAAGACCATTTTGGTAAACATTGGTTGAATCGAAAACAGTAACGTCGCGCTGATGAATAGCGTGAAAGCAAACACTGGCAACATCGAGCGCGCCTCGATCGTCATGTCGCAACACCAGGGCGTTTACCGCAACAGCGCCCCTTTTTGGCCGTTAGAAAATATTGGTGAGAGGCCAACCCGAAACTAGTTGAGTGATTTCAGTCGGTTGTGGCTTACTCGGTTGTGTCAAAGCAAACGAGGAGGCACAACATGTGGACCGAAATCACTCGCCCGAATTATGAGCGCCGTGGCGGGCGCTACGCAAGCGACCTGACGGATCGAGAGTGGGCGTTGATCGCGCCGCTCATGCCGCCGCGCAAGAAGATCGGCCGGCCGAGGACGACGGACCTGCGCCATGTCATGGATGCGGTCATGTACATGGCCTCGACGGGCTGCCAGTGGGCGATGTTGCCGAACGACTTCCCTCCGCCTTCCACGGTCCAGCGCTATTTCTACGACTGGCGCTCCAACGGCCTGCTGGAGAGCATCAACCATCACCTGGTCATGGCGGCCCGGGAGCTGGAAGGACGCGAGGCCGGCCCGAGCGCCGGGGTGATCGACAGCCAGAGCGTGAAAACCACGGAAAGCGGTGGTGTTCGGGGCTATGACGCGGGCAAGAAGATCAAGGGCCGCAAGCGTCACATCGTCACCGATACACTCGGCCTGCTGGTCGGCCTGATCGTGCACGCAGCCGATATCCAGGACCGCGACGGCGCGCCCGAGGTCCTCAAATCGATCCGTCATCGCTTCCCCCGGCTGCGTCACCTCTTCGCCGACGCCGCCTACGCGGGACCGAAACTCGAGGGCGCCCTTGAGGACATCGGCCGCTGGAAGCTCGAGATCATCAAGCGCTCAGACACCGCCCAGGGCTTCGAGCTCCTGCCCAGACGATGGGTCGTCGAGAGGACCTTCGCCTGGCTCAACCGATGCCGTCGACTGGCCAAGGATTGGGAGAAATCAATCGCCTCCGCACAGGCATGGATTCTTGTCGCCAACATCCGACTCCTCACAAGGCGGCTCGCAAGGTACTGTTATCAAACATAGAGTTTCGAGTCGGACTCTGAGTCATCACAGGCCAGCATCGAACAGAGTTAGCAGGGTTAGATTGGGTTGGGGAATCCCGCTAGAAGCAACTACAGTTTTTTCGACGGGAACGTATCAGCTTTCCAACAGGGCTGCGTCGCCATCCAACCAACAATGACGCCCATGACCGAACCCAGCGAACTCAACGCTCTTGAAGCAGCGCGGCAAATTCGCAGCGGCGACCTCACGAGCGAAACATTGGTGCGCGCCTGCCTGGAGCGCATTTACGCACGCGAAGATAGCGTCGGTGCCTGGGTGCATCTTGACGCTGACCATGCGGTAGCGGAGGCAAAGCGGTATGACTCCGAGCCGGCCCGCGGCGCGTTGCACGGTATTCCAGTCGGCATCAAAGACATCATCGATACGGTTGACATGCCGACCGCGCACGGATCGCCGATCTATGCCGGCAACCAACCGACCGCCGATGCCGCGTGCGTCGCCCTGTTGCGCGAATCTGGGGCGATCATTTTGGGTAAGACCGTCACCACCGAGTTTGCCGCCATGACGCCCGGCAAAACGCGCAACCCCCACAATCCCGACCACTCACCAGGCGGGTCATCGAGCGGTTCCGCTGCCGCGGTAGCTGATTTTATGGTGCCGCTGGCGCTCGGTAGTCAAACCATCGGCTCCACCATTCGGCCGTCCACTTATTGCGGTGTCGTCGGCTTCAAATCCAGCTATGGCAGCTTCAGCCTCGCCGGCATAAAACCGCAAGCACCGTCGATGGATGCGCTCGGTCTGATGGCACGTTCGGTCGACGACATCGTCCTTCTGCGAGCGCCCCTGCTCGGCGTTCCACCATTGACCGACGCGAACCCTATCTCGCAACCGCCGCGGATCGGTATCAGCCGCTCGCCGCATTGGGCCAAGGCTGAACCTGAAACCGTTCGCGCCATGGACGCTGCGGCCAAGTCACTCGCAGACGACGGTGCCGCGCTGGAGGAGATCGTACTCGAGGCCGAGTTTGCCGATGTTCTCGATGCGCAGTGGACCATTCTGATGTTCGAATGCTCGCGTGGACTGCGCTATGAGTTGAACAACCATGCCGATGCCCTTAGCGAACCGCTGCGAGATTTACTCGAACAGGGACGCTCCTGCGCTTATGACGACTATCTGAAGGCACTCGATTTGGCAGCGAGATGCCGGGCGCTGATCGCTCCTGTTTTTAATCGCGTCGATGTGCTGCTAACGCCGAGCGCGGCCGGTCCGGCGCCGGAGTTCGGTGCGCCAACCGATCTCCTGTTCCAGCGTTTGTGGACCGTGCTGCATCTACCGAGTATCACGCTGCCAGCCTATGCTAGCGCGAAGGGACTGCCGGTCGGAGTCCAGTTGGTGGCCGGTCTCGGCAACGATAATCAATTGCTGTCGATCGCGCGCTGGGTCGAACAGCGCATCGGCCCGGCGACACCCGTCTGAACCACGACGGGGATTAGCGCGGACAAATGTCGCACACGTCAGCTCAAAGGTTCTTGTATACCCGCGCTGGTCGGCTTCAACGGATAGGTCTCGTGGACCAAATCCAGCTCTGTGACGATGGACGCAATGGCGGTGCTCTCCTCGCGGTCGAAAACGCCGTCCGCGTGCGCAACTGTCAAACTGAAGTAGACCAAAATGTCAGATGTCTTGGGACGTCCCCTCAGTGCTCTGAGCGGAAAAAGAGATTTTTCTTTAGACGCATTCGAATGGCGCCGAAAAGCAGTGCATAGCTCGTCGAACCGATCCATGGCTCGATCTACGACAAGCTCCTCAGCTAACTTCCGAATAGAAAGTTCGTAGAACGTTTGCCGAACGACCTCACGCTCTCTCTGCTCTACGTGCCCATCTGCCGACGCAACATACGCCGACGCGGTGGCGAATATTTCTTCGATATCCTTCGCCGCCATCCCGTCCGCTTCCTTAATGTCATTTTCCGATTCCGCGACAAGTTTTCTACTTAGTAATTGAGCGGGTGTCTCAATCCTACTAGTGCGAAACCAATTTGGTACCAAGAGGCCAATAATTGCTCCTACCACCGCGCCTTTCGCTAAGAAAAATTCAATATTTAGTTGGCCACGGTACGCTATTTCCCGCGTACCCTCGAACGGTGGCAATCCCTCCATCCAGCGATGCGCAATAACACTTGCGACAACCATGCCTCCCCCTAATATCAACACATCCACAGCTCGAACGTATTTTGGCGCTGGCCCTGTCTGAATACGGAATAAATCCATGGCATACGCTGCGAAAAAACCTATGAAGGCAGATTGGGCCAAATAGGGGTACGACCATTTGATGTCTCCCCACACCTTCGTTATGTTCGCAGAGTTATCTAGGCCTACTATGGCGTTTTGCGTATAGCGAATAGAAATCATTGCCACTAGCCCCAGCAAAACCGCCAAAAGCGCGGATAGTAGATACGCATGGAACGGAAACTTTCCCGTTTTATCAATGTCCGCCCACCCCCACGTCATTTTGGGAATTATCGCTGAAAAAACAGCAGCGCCGTAAGATGTTGTCATTATTACCGCAGTAAACACTAAGCCGGCGTTAATTACCCCCTTCCCGGTGTATAGTTTCTCCACGAAGCTAATCCCTATGAACACGGCAAAAATCAGCAACGATAAGTTGAATATTTGAGCTCTAGAAATACCACCTTTTATTACAATTTCGCCCTAAATCCTATGCTGTTTATCAGTTTTTGTCTTCTTCGCTCCGTGAGTTCTGCATGAAATATTCCTTGAGCTAAAAACAAGCAATAACGTCCATATTGAAAATCTACTTGCGTGGCAACTTGTTCTTGGAAAGACGCCACGAGCTTGTCAAACGATGGATCCGCTTTGTGGCGAGAAGACAACGATTCTTGATACGCTGCCACTCGGTAGGACACCTCTTTGAAATCATTTTGTAGAGCTCGATAGTCTGAAATATTCTGGTTAATGAAACGCTCATACTTACTACCCCTATTAGCAAGCCACTTTTTTAGTTGAAGCACCAAGTGCGCGAGTTTAACCCAACTGTATTCAATGCTTGTGTCGCTCTCAAATTTTAGGCATTCAACTGGAATATTGTGTAAACGTGCTAGTTGAACAATTTCTTTATTCGCGTCACTCGAAATTTCCAAAGGTGTGGACTGTAACCGCTCGCTTTGCCGAAAGACGTATTCTGGGATGTGACCTAAATCCCAAAATCGTTGGAGGAGCCATCGGTCGACTTTCTGGATATACGGCAGATTTGGCAAAAGCGCGGTAAGAAGAAGGGCGGCCGCAATCGGGCCCGTAAATTTCGTGAGGTCGGAGGGAAGTGGAGTGCCACCAAATGCGCCGAGCATTTCCAGAGCGTTCGGCGAAGTCTGAATAAACGATCCAAAAAACCAATAAATGGCCACTAGAGCAAGAATGTATGTGAAGAAAAATAGAAAAAATCGTTCAAAGGTAGTGGAAATCCTATTTTCTCTAACACCTACATAAGAAGACCGATTATACCTCTGATAAGCAAAGAATATAATGAACAGAGCGCCAACTATCCACTCATATTGCTGTCCAGTGATCTCCACGTTCCCCTCCGTGCACAGATTTTCTCACCTATTTCGGTCGAAGCTTACGCTCACCCCCACGGCTAAATCCACATTGCTAAGCGACCTAACCCAGCGAGTACCTTTGTTTGAGCAGGAATGTTGGTTTGGGTGGTAGCAATTGTGTTTAGGTTCCAAAATCACCTAATCCAACATGAACTCACCGTGGTTTAAGATTTACCGTAATTTGGTTATTGAAAAATATTCGGGTTCAACTGTATTTTCGTAGGGGTTATTACTAGGCAATCACGGCCACAGGTAAATGGATTCAGTGTTTATGTTGGTGAAACGGCACGGTCGCCTATTATTCCGAAATGCGATGCGGATTTTTTCTTCTCAGCATGATCCGGTCGTCATTTCTGTCGTAGAAACGCGATCTAGCCGGATATTAGGACCATGCCTAGGGTCGGTCAGCCGCCGGCAACCTCGAGCAGCAATTTACCGGCAACACCGCGCCCCTGGATCTTTGCGTGCATATCGCGCGCGCGCTCGAGCGAAAAGCGCTCGACGATTGGAACATCGAGCCAGCCCTCGGCAACGCCCTGAAGCACGTAGTCATTGCCGCGCGCCCACAGCGCCGGCATGTCCATCACATGGTGAATGCTAAAGCGCGTGAATGCCTGCGACCGGTTCAACACACGGTCGCGAATATTGCCAAGCGGCGTTCCCTCGGCCTCGCCGATATTGATGACGTGGCCGAGTATGCGCACCGCGTCGAAGGTTTTGTCCAGCGTCGTGGCGCCAAGGGAATCGATTGCAAGGTCGACCCCCCTGCCCTCAGTCAGATCAAGCACCGCAGAAACAAAATTCGTTTGGTTGAGATTGATCACGGTATCGGCGCCGTATTTCAGCGGCAGGTTTTCCTTGCCGGGCGTCCCCACCGTGCCGATGACACGGGCGCCCAACCGAACCGCGAGTTGCGTGACGAACAAGCCGACCCCGCCGCCGGCGGCGTGAACCAGAACTGTTTCACCTGCTTTTAATTGGTAGACGGTGTGCAGCATGTAATACGCGGTCAGCGCCTGAACCGGGTAAGCCGCCGCCACGTCAAGTCCAACGCCGTGGGGCAGACGGGTGACGACCGAAGCTGCCGCGGCGCAGGTTTCCGCGTAGCCGCCGCTACCGACCAATGTCGTGACACGGTCGCCGACCGATAGGTTGGTGATATCGGTCCCCTTCGCGGCCACGGTGCCCGAAACTTCCATGCCCGGAATGACCGGAAAGTCGATGCGGTGCGGATATTTTCCACTTCGCACTTGCGTGTCGGCCCAATTACAACCGCAATAAGCGACCTTGATCAGGATTTCGCCCGCGCGCGCCTTCGGTTCCGGGACATCGCGAAGTTGCAGCGCATCGAGTTGTTCGCTGGGGGTGTCGACGACGATCGCGCGCACTGGTTGAATCTCCTCAAACCGCTATTGCCGCTTCTCGCGAGCCAATGCCAAGCCGCTCGCGCTCGGCTGTTGATCCCAATTAACAGGATCAATCCGCCTTATATCACCTGCGTCATTGGCTTGCTCAGCAACTTGCCGCCCGAGTCGCGGCGAGCCTTGCCAACACTGCCTTTAGCGAACAAGCTGGCGCCCGCGAATAAGGCTTTTTGAATGGCGAGGGCGCGCGCGTGATACTCATTGGGGTCGATGTCGGCGGGACGTTTACAGATGTCGTGGTTACCGATACCGACACCCGCCTGACCTCGATCCACAAAGTTCCGACCACCCCGGAAGATCCGTCCGTGGGTGTCATAGCCGGCCTCCAGGAGATTTGCGACCGCGCTGATATTGCCCGCGATGACGTCGAGCATGTGATGCACGGCACGACCATCGCTACCAACGCGGTGCTCGAATATGACGGCGCCGTGACTGGCATGGTCACAACCGCCGGCTACCGCGACATCATTCATATTGGTCGCCATCAGCGGCCGCAGCACTACTCGATCATGCAAGACGTGCCCTGGCAGGATCGACCGCTGGTGCGCCGACGCCACCGGCTCACGGTCGCCGAGCGCCTGACGCCACCGCGCGGCGAGGTCGAGACCGCACTCGATGAAGACGCCGTCCGCCAAGCCGCGCGCCAGCTCCGCGACGCCAAGGTCAATGCGATCGCGGTGTGCTTTCTGTTCTCCTACCTCAACCCCGCCCACGAAGATCGCGCCCGTGAGATTATTGAGGCCGAATACCCCGAATGCTTCGTCACAACGTCAGCGTCGGTGTCGCCTCAGTTCCGTGAGTTCGAGCGCTTTACAACCGCGGCGATGAATGCCTTCGTCGGACCCAAGGTGCGCACCTATGTCCGCGACTTGGAAGGTGCGATCAACGACAACGGGTTTGGCGCCGAGTTGCACGTGATGGGCTCGAACGGCGGTGTCGCCTCGGCCGCCATGGTCGCGGAGCGCCCGGTGTTGACTCTTTTGTCCGGACCCGCAGCCGGTGTTCTCGGCGGTTTGGTGAGCGGTGAGCTTTCCGGGCGTCACAACCTCATCACGTTCGACGTCGGCGGCACCTCCGCCGATATTGGCCTTATCCGCGACGGTGAATTCAGCGAGGCGACCGCGCGAGACACCTGGATCGGCGGCTATCCGGTGATGGCACCGATGATCGATATACACACGATCGGTGCCGGCGGTGGATCAATCGCGCACATCGACGCCGGCGGCGCGTTTCGGGTAGGACCCCAAAGTGCCGGCGCACAGCCGGGTCCCGCGGCCTATGGCCGGGGCGGTGATCAGCCGACCGTCACGGACGCGCAAATCGTGCTCGGGCGCTTGCCACCCAACAATTTCCTGGGTGGCAAAATGATCCTACACGCCGATGCATCGCACGCCGTTATCGACCGTCTCGGGGACGAAATCGGCCTCGGCCGGGACGAAGCCGCCGAAGGCGTGTTGACGATCGTCAACGCCAACATGGCCAATGCCATTCGCTCGCGAACAATTCAAAAGGGGCACGATCCGCGGGAGTTTGCCTTGGTCGCGTTTGGCGGTGCCGGCCCGCTGCACGGCGTCGATGTCGCCCGCGATCTCGGCATCCCCGAGGTAATCGTGCCGCCGTTCCCCGGCATCACCTCAGCGGTCGGACTCCTGACGACCGATCTTAAATACGACGCCATTCGAACCGAGTTTCAGATCAGCGGTGAGGTCGACGCTGGGCGCCTGACCAACGACTTCGGATCTATGCAACGCGCGCTCGCCAACCAATTCGAGCGCGACGGATTAACCGCCGAGGCCGTTGGCTATACCCGCTACGGAGACCTCCGCTATGTCGGCCAGGGCTACGAACTTCGCGTTCCGATTGCCGACGGCCCGGTCGGAGAGGCGACGATGACTCAACTCTTTAATGACTTTGAGGAGATCCACCGCACCGAGTACGGTCATGGGTTCGAGGACAGCCCGATCGAAATCGTCAACATTCGCCTCACTGGGATCGGTCATATGCCCAAGATCAAGCTGGGCCAAACGCGCGCGGTTGACGGCGCCGGCAGTACCCTCGATGAGGCGATTCTGGGGGCCGGCCAATGCACCTTCCGGCGCGATGGAGAATTGACCAGCCTGGCGACACCGCTTATTGCGCGCGACACGATTCCCGCTGGAAAACCGATTGATGGACCTGCGATCATTATCCAAACCGATTCGACCACCGTGATTCCGCCTGGCGCACGCGCCACCGCAGACGCTGACGGCAACCTAATTATCGAGACGGGAGTGTGACATGACCAAACCCACAGCCGCGGCACGCAATGCGCCGGACGTTGATCATGTCACCGCGAGTGTCGTGCAGGGCGCGCTTGAGAATATCGCGGTCGAGATGGGCTACAAGCTGATGCGGATGTCGTATTCGTCGATCATCCGCGAGTCCGAAGATTTCGGCGCCGCCTTGGTCGACGCGCACGGTCGCGGCCTCGCCGAATCCGCCCAATCCACACCGCTCCAATCCGGCCCTATTCCCGGCTACGTCCGCGGCATCATGCGGACGCTCGACGCGCGTGGCGAAACCATCGAGCCCGGCGACGTGATCATGCACAACGACCCCTATGCGGGCGCGAGCCACGGCCCCGATATCGGCTTCGCCGTACCGGTGTTCGACCATGATGATCTGCTGGGCTTTGCGGTAACAACCGCGCATCACCTCGATATCGGCTCGCTGTCACCGGGCAGTTGCGGCATCGTCGACGCCATCGACGCCTACGCCGAGGGTCTCCAATTCAAGGCGATAAAAGTTTACGATCGGGGCGAAAAGGTCGTGCCGGTATGGCACATCCTGCGCGACAACATTCGCGTTTCCGACCTCGTGGTGGGTGACATCGAAGCACAGATTGCTGCCGCTCGTTTCGGCGCCCAACAAATGCTCGATCTGGTGGGCCGCCATGGACGCAAGACCTTTGAGGCAGCGTGCGAATCGGTGATGAACTACTCAGAACGCCTGATGCGCCAGGCCATCGCGGACTTACCCGACGGCACCTACTCGGCCACCACCTACATTGACGGCTATCTCGATGATCCCGATCCCTCGCGCCGTGAATTGCCGCTGGTGGTAAACCTCACGATCGCGGGCGACGGTATGGTCGTCGATCTCACCGGCACCGCCGATCAAGTCCCCGATCGGCCGATCAACATGCCCTTCGAGGGCACCGTGGATATCGCGGTCTGGCTAACGGTCCGCTCGGTGCTGCTCGATACGGAAACTCACGGCCATATTCCGGTTAATGAAGGTCTGGTGCGGCCGATCAAAATCATCGCGCCCAAAGGATCAATCACCAATCCGGAGTTCCCAGCACCGACAATTGCACGCTTCGCGCCCGGCAACCAACTCGCCGATACCGTGATGAAAGCGTTGGCGCAGGTGGCGCCGAGGCAGGTCTCCGCCGGTATCGGCAACCTCAAGGTCATCGCCTTTTCCGGGATGCGCGACAATCAGCACTGGGTGCATATGGAGATCTTCGAGGGCAGCTATGGTGGCCGCTACGGCAAGGATGGCATGGATACGGTCGATACGCTCTATGCCAACACCCGCAACAACCCGATCGAAGACATCGAGTCGCATCTACCGCTGCGGGTCGACCGTTACGAATTGCGCGAAGACGTCAGCGGGGCCGGCGAATGGCGCGGTGGATTCGGATCGATTCGCGAGTTCGTTTATCAATCCGATGGCGGCGCCTCGGTCGAGGGCGAAGGGCACGGTTTCAATCCGTGGGGATTTGATGGCGGCGACGAAGGCCGCCCGGCGGCACTGCGGCTCGACCGGATCGAAGGCGGTGCCCAGGACCTTCCTTCCAAAGCACCCTACATGCCGCTCAAGACCGGCGATCGGTTTGTTTGCATCGGCCCGGCCGGCGGTGGTTACGGCGATCCGCTCAGGCGCGACCCTCATAAAGTCTTGGACGATGTGCTCGATGGGCTCATCAGCCGCGAAGCGGCGTTGCGCGATTATTGCGTCGCGATTTCTGCCAACTTCGACCTCGACGAGACCAAGACCAGCGAGCTTCGGGCCAGCGGCAGAGCGTCCGCCTAGCGACACCCTCACGTATGGGGTTGGCGTCGGTCGCTCGTCGCGCCACGCACCCACTGCATTCCGGGCCGCCGTCGCGAACACCGCGACTACGACTGCCGAAATTCATCAAAATCTTACTAAGACATTGTTTTAACGGAATAATTATTATCTTAAAGAGTGACCCCCGTCACAGACCGTTATGGAGCCCAGGGTTATACTTGGATCATCCTCCCTCTGATGCTGGTTGCAGGAAAGTATCCCTAACTGGCAACACAGAAACTTCGACCCCGCCTCTCCCGGCGGGGTTTTTTCTTCTTGGACACGGTTCATCCAACCGGACTGATGTCTTGGGTATCGCGTTAACCCGCGAGCGTTGCGTCAAGGCTTCAGCGTCAACCGTGCTTTTAGAAAAGCGATGATCTCGATAAGCGCGCGGTGCGTGGGTTCACCGTCTTCGCCCCACACCTCCTGGGCTCGGAACAGGCCACCATCGGTGGGGACGTAGCCGCCTAGATCGGCCGGTACATCGACGCGATCATGGGGCAGCGCGAAATGAGCGGTTAATATGGCATGGTCCTTGCCTGGTATTTCGATACCGCGAAACGTCTCGCCGAATAGGGCGTTGAGTGCATCGAACTTCTCATGCTTGCACAGTCCGTCGTCTTCAAATCGGTAGCCGAGCAGCGCCGGTCCCCCGTGCTCGGAAGCGAGCCGGGCAGCGGCTTGCCTGGCTTGCTCGGGCTGGTCGACCGCAGCGTGCCCCGCCCCGAACAGGGGCAACGACGGTTGGCTGCCGACCGCAGCTTCGATGGCTGGTTCGGCGATTAGGCTCAGCGCGAAGTTACCGGTTAAGCACATGCCGATCGCACCGACTTTATCCTGGCCGCTACGTGCGGCGACCTCGTTGGCAAGCGCACGCAACCAGCCGAGAATAGGGCTGTTGCCGTCTCGCGCCCATAGGCGGAACTCACGTTGGATACAAAGCTTTGGAACATTAAGAACCGTTTTGGCGGCGCTGAACGGGGTATCGAATTCACCGAACATCAGCGGCATGAAGACCCCGAAGCCCTCGTCCACCAGCTTGTCGGCGAGCAGACGGCACTCATGAACCAGCCCCGGCAACTCGTGCATCAACAGGATCGGCAGCCCATCACCACGAACGTAAACGGGGTGCGAGATGCCGTTGCTCCGAAACGCAAAGTTCTCGTACGCATGGTTCGAGATCAACGGTGCGCACCTCTCACTCACATTTTCGTTCTAATAATCGATCTCGCCTGCGATAAGATCCTTAGAACCTATCGCCCCGGATTTCTGCATTCACGATGTCAAAGTGGGCGAGCGTTGCGCAAGCGCCGGGAAATTGAGGTAGCCAATCGGCGACTTTCCCTCGAAGCACCGATACGTCGTCGGGCGTTATGCTACTAAATTCCGAGGCCGAGAACGCTTGCCCTCGAAATACATAAAGACGGGCTGCCTTAACTATTGGACTGACGTTCGGCTCAGCGAGAAACCACATAAGCTGGGCGCAACGTTTTTCCTTCGACGAGGTAGCAACCAGAGCCTGGCCGTGTTGGTCAACCGGCGGAGCTACCGCACGCAGCACTTGTTTGGCCTCGGAAGTTTGACCGGACAAAATGTAGGCGAGAGCAAGATTTAGTTTTGTATTTGCGTCTTCTTGAAGCGCGTCGGCAAACCTGAAATCCGATACAGCCCCAGGCAAGTCCCGCGTTGCAAGACGGGCGAACGCCATATTCACAATTATGCTAACGAATTGAGATGTTTCTTGAAGCGCTTTCCCATTGGACTCCGCCCAATCTCGTGCGGCTTCCCCCTCGGCTACGGCTTCATCATACCGTCCCAATATGACCAGCCCCGCAACAATATTGCCCCAAGTGCTAGTGCTCCTCAGTCCGAGCGATTCAGAGTTCGCTCTTCTCCAGGCAGTAAGTGCATTTGCGTACTCATTTCGATATAAGAGCGTGTTGAACGAAGCCGCTCCACGGCAGTTTTTGCTTCAGACATTGAGCCTTCCTCCTAATGTGCAGCGCTTGTTTCCGGGTGTTGGAGTGCCGGATTTGTGTCGGATCCCGGGTGCCGGTTCCGCAATCTAAGAGCCTACCTGTTTTCTGGTTTCCCACGGTTAGCATCGACCCCACTGATGGCCAGCCCCGGATTGTCCGGTGGAGCGCCGTTCAGGCCAGGGAGATCGATGATGAAAACCACCGACACGACATACGTATCGCCTCTTCGAGGGCGGATGATGGAACAGATGGGCATAGCCGGTCTGGCCGATAGCACACAGGCCATGTATCTGCGCGAGATCGAGACCCTCAACAAACATTACAACAAGCCGCCGGACCGGCTTGACGCGAGGAGGTCCGCAGCTGGCTGCTGGCGAGGATCGAGCGCGGTCTCGACCCGAACACGACCAATGTAAGCCTCGGTGCGCTCAGGTTCCTGTATCGCGACACACTGCGCCGTCCCGAGATGGTCGACGGGCTCCGTTACCGCAAGAGGCCCCGCAAACTGCCCCGGTCAATGGCGGAGAAGGAGGTCGAGCGCTTGATCCTCGCCATCTCCGACCTCCGTTATCGGGCCGCGACGGTTCTTGCCTATGGCGCCGGTCTCCGCATCTCGGAAACTGTTGAGGTGCAACTCATCGACATCAAGTCGGACAAACGGCTTCTGCACATCCGTTCCGGCAAGGGCGGCGCCGAGCGCATGGCGCCGCTTCCCGACGGGCTCGTCGAATACCTGCGGCGTTACTGCAAGAACCTCTTTCCACGACCGGTCACGTGGCTGTTCTACGGTGAGTCGCCGGAGGTGCCTCTCAAGATCGATACCCTGCGTGTTGCCTTTAAGAAGGCCTGCCGCAAGGCCGGCGTCGACGGCTGCCATACCTTCCATAGCTTGAGGCATTCGGCCGCCACCCACTGGCATGAGCGTGGCGGCAACATCGATGTCATCCAGGATGTCCTGGGTCACCGGAATGCCGACACGACGCGCGGCTACGCCCGCGCCACCGGCAAGATGTTCGAGACCCTCGACCATCCGCTCTCGGGCTTCGACCTGATCGACGCCTGAGGCGCCGTGAAGCGCAAAGACGCCGGCGTGGCTGATATTTTCCGCCGCGCCGGCGCAGATTACCGGCGGCGCCTGGCCGGCCAGCTTGACGCCGGACGCCTCAAGGTCATGGCCGCGATCGAGTCCTGCCGGACGTCCGTACTCGGTGGCCACATGTATCAATGCGACGGCTGCAGGCGCGAGCATCCGCTCTACAACTCGTGCCGCAACCGCCACTGCCCGTCCTGCCAGGGGCTTGCCGCAAGGCAATGGCTGGAGGCGCGCGCCGCCGATATCCTGCCGGTGCCGTACTTCCACGTTGTATTTTCGTTGCCCAAAGAAGTCAGCGGGATCGCCTTTTGCAACCGCAAGGTCGTGTTCAACATCCTGTTTCGCACCGCCGCCGAGACCCTGCGCACCATCGCCGAGGACGACCGTCACGGTGGACTGCGTATCGGCGGCACCGCGGTCCTCCACACTTGGGACCAGAAGCTCGGCTTCCATCCGCATCTGCATATCGTCGTGCCTAACGCCGGCTTCGATGTCGCAACCGGCCAATGGAAGACCGGAAGCGGCACCTTCCTGGCCCCGGTCAAGGTCCTCGCCAGCCTGTTCCGGCGCCGCTTCCTTGAGGAGCTCACCCGCGCCCATGCACGCGGGAAAATCGAATTTCATGGCGGCATCGCCCATCTCGCCAATCCCGGAGAGTTCCACGCCACCCTCGTGGCCGCCCGCGGCAAGAACTGGATCGTCTACGCCAAACGACCCTTTCGCGATGCCGAACAGGTCTTCCGCTATCTCTCCCGATACACGCACAGAATTGCCATCGGCGACAGCCGCATCATCGCCTGCGATGGACAGAACGTCTCCTTCCGTTGCCGCAAGCCGACCAGTCCGGGGCAAAGGAAACCCCGCTACGGCACGGCCACCATCACCGCCGACGAGTTCATCCGCCGGTTCCTGTTGCATGTCCTGCCAAACGGACTGCATCGCATCCGCCACTTCGGAATCCTTGCCAATGGAAGCCGTGCCAAGACCCTCGAAGTCGCGCGCGAGGCGCTGGGTGTAAACGGCCTCCAGGCGCATACAGCCGTAACCCATGACGGCGAGGAGGACGACCACCGCAATAGCGGCCTGGAGACCGGGATCGCGCCCGTTCCCTGCCCGCACTGTGGCGGCGAATTGCGGAAAATCCGGGAAATCTCCCGCCGGTACGATCCGTTCTCTTCACGAGACCCTCCCCCCGCTCAACCGGCGCAGGACGCGAAACCATGAAACATCGGATCCCATCCGGATCGGCAAACGTCGTCATCGCGTCGGCGAACCGGTCGGCGTGCGCTCAATTACGAACACAAGGCAATCGCCAACGAAAAGTGTCTCTACCGTCGGCAATCAGCTGTCGAAAAAATATAAATGCTGGTCGGAAGCCTCGTCTCACGCGTCCCAACGATAGTGACCACCCGCCCCGGCGCAGGCATCAACGCACTTTCCACATAGGCTGACACCTACACTCGCGGCCCACGGCCTCGTTCAAACAGCTTAGGCAGATTCTGCCGAATCTGCCTAAGCCTTAAGATTTACCAGCATTTCGTATCGGGGAGCGGGTGTGGAAGATACGAATCCATAAATGCCTATACACAATATTGCTGTGGCGAACACGCCGGCGATCATTGATCGTTGGGACTGCAAATATTTGTTCCGAAAAAAACGAAAAACGAGCCGTGGTGTGTCGGACAAATGAACGCCCGTTAAGAACGCGACGACATAGCCGAGAATGAAGAGTACAGCTGGCGGAAGCGCTATTCGGAAGGAAAGTGCGTAGTCCCAGAATGGAAGAAAAATACTGTCTGTCTGGTGACGATAAAGTACCGCGAGTGCGCCCACTATCGCCGGCAAACACGCGAGGCTGTGTCTCGAAAGTGGTGGAAATTTGAGGATGGCGTAATCTCCGGGTGACAAGACAACCACCCAACCGGCGGCTAGCACCGCCAAGGAGATCACGCCATGAAGAACACTACCGAGACTTCTGCGCTTTCGCTACTGGCCAATGACGCCGGCTATGATCCGCTCGAGGACCGGCTGCGGGAGAACATCAGATCCACGATCGAGGCCGTTTTTGAGGAGGAACTTGCGCAGTTTCTCGGGCGCTGCCGATACGGTCGAGAGGACGCGCTTCGGCAAGGGTATCGGAACGGGCACCGGGAGCGGCAACTGACGGGGACATTCGGGACCGAGAGGGTGAGCGTGCCGCGTGCACGGATCGTTGAGGAAGACGGTCGGGCGTCGGAATGGCGTTCGCGGGCGCTGCCGCGCTACCAGCGGCTGACCAGAAAGGCCGAGGCGCTGATCGCTTCGGTGTATCTGTCCGGAACCAACACGCGGCGGGTGAAACGCGCGCTGTTCGGGCTCTTCGGGGGTGCTGTGAGCAAGGACGTTGTGAGCCGGGCGTGGCGCAAGGTGAAGGTCGATTGGGACGCCTGGTGCAGCCGTGGCCTCGCGGATGAGGATATCGTTCGGCTGATCCTTGACGGCACTGTGATCAAGACCCGACTGGATCGCAAGGCCACCAACATCTCGGTTCTCGCGGCTATAGGGGTGCGCCGGGATGGCCAGAAGGTCTTGCTTTCGATCGGGAATATGGGCGGAGAAAGCCAGGCGGCGTGGCGCCAGTTCCTCGACGACCTTGATGCGCGTGGACTGAAACGGCCCGGGTTTGTCATCGTCGATGGCGCGCCGGGACTGGAGGCGGCTCTGTCGGCGCTTTGGGGCGATGACCTTCCCGTTCAACGCTGCACCGTGCACAAGCACCGCAACCTTCTGGGTCATGCTCCCAAACACATGCATGACGAGCTGAGCGAAGATTACCGCGATATGATCTATGCCGACACTGCCTCCGAGGTGGAAACCCGCCGCAAGGCGTTTGTCCGCAAGTGGCGGCTGAAATGCAGGGCCGTCGCGGACAGCCTCGCAGAAGCGGGCGACAAGCTCTTTACCTTCACGCGCCTGTCCAAGAGCCAATGGAAATCAGCCCGAACGACCAACGCCATTGAGCGTCTCAACGAGGAGTTCAAGCGCCGGATCAAAACACAGACCGTGCTGCCGTGTCCCGAAACAGTGCCGATGCTCCTCTGGGCGCTCCTCGCTTGCGGCCAAATCCAGATGCGCAAAGTCGATGGATGGGAAACCCTCGATCAGCTAATCGCCGACGAAACCCTTGACCGCGCGGCCTGACCGCCGCAAAACTCAACCCGCTCGGAGAGGCGCCAAAACCAATTTCCACCACTTTCGAGACACAACCACACGCGATGCTCAGCAATTGTAGGAGCGCGAGGCGAGAACCTAACTTACGACGGGCACGGGCCATTCTCGATCACAGATTTTGCCGGAAGGCTGGCTTACTGTGGATACTCTATCATGCGTAATAAGAGTAAAACTCGTTCCGTCGTGGACGATTGGAAAGTCTCGTGTCACGCGCGCTCCCGCGACGCGGCCCCGCCCCTACTCTTTGTCCAGCGGGCAGTGCTCACGCTCCAGCAAGCGGCTGTTATAGGCTTGCAGATTGGGAAAATCGTCAATCAGGTCGCGCCGGCGCGCCCAATTCACGGTGTAACCGGCAATGATGTCGGTGACCGTGAACCGGTTGTCGACCAGATAATCTGCGTCGGCCAATGCCGCGTCCATGCCCCTGGCGCCGCGTTTGAACAGCGCTGCGTTTTGCTCGTGTACGGCATCGATGCGGCGTTCTTCGGGCAGGATGAAGCTATTGAGCGCTGAACTCCACAGCCAGGCTTCCATCTCGGTGAGCACGAATGAGGTCCATTGGTCGTGCAGCGCGCGCTCCCACGTGCCCGATGGAGCGATCAATTTCTTTTCCGGCACCGAATCGGCGATGAAGGTCGAAATCGCCGCCGACTCGAACAGCGGCCGGCCGGCAAACACCGCGGCCGGCACCTTGGGAATCGGATGAACTTCGGCGAGCTCGGGTGCGCGCACCGTATCCGCGCCCTTGTCGAAGGACTCAAAATCCAGCCCGGCCTCCAAAAGAGTCCAGCGGCAGCGTGCCGAACGGGTCGGCCCAAACTCGAACAGTTTGATGTCGGTCATGGGTGCATCCTCCCGATTTTGCGAGGCCAAATCGTACCACTGCGAGCCGCAGTTGATCAGGTTATACGATCGGCCAGGGGTTACGCGGTGGGGCGTCGATCCGATCGAGAATCGCGATGGAGGCGGCTGCAGCTTCGGTGCGATAGGCCGCCTCGTCGATGGTCTGGAATTCACGATCGCGCATCACGATTTGGCCGTCGATAATGACCGTGCGCACGGCCTCGCCGGTGTTGGAATAGACCAGATTGCCAATCGGATTGCGCATGGGGTTGGGTTGCCAGCCGATCCCGTCGGTATCGACAATGATGAGATCGGCGCGTTTGCCGCCCTCGAGCGATCCAATCCCGTCGACTCCGTCCCACAACAATGCGGTGGCCGCGTCCCTCGTTGCCATCTCCAGCGCCTTGTGGGCGCCGATCACCGTGGGGTCGACCTTGGCGTCCTTGTGGCCACATGCGGCCAGGTACATCACCCGCACCATGTCGAGGAAGCGGCTCACCGCACAGGCGTCGGTGCCCAGCACCACGCGGACGTTGGCATCGACCAGTTCAGGAAACTTGCCGTGTGCGATACAGCCGAACCCGCCGAACATACTGGCCGAGGGGCAGTGACAGACCGACACATCGTGTGCTTTGAGAACGGCGATATCGTCGTCTTCGATCCAGCCCATATGCACGAGGTAGGCATTCGGTCCGAGCACGCCGATGCGGCGATAGCGTTCAACCGGGCCAACCCCGTGCGCGTCCCGGGTCGCTTTGACTTCGCCGGGCGTTGTCGCAAGATGCGCATGGATGCCGACGCCGAGCGCATCGGCCCGCTGTTTCACCCGCACGCATAAGTCGTCGGTAACGTGCGCCGTGCGCACCAGCGAAAACCAGGCCCGCAATCGGCCATCATGGGCGCCGTTCCACTTATCAATCACCGCCTCGGCGGTCGCCACCGCGGTATCGGTATCAGCGGTGTAATCTGGCGGCGCGGTGGGATCGTCAACATCGGACGTCAGCCGCGCAATCACGCCGCGGATGCCCACACGCCCGACCGCGGCCGCGATGGCATCCGGCTGGAACGTTCCGGGATCGGCGAAACAGGTGGTGCCGTGACGGATCATCTCGAGAAACGTGCCGGTCGCCGCCAGTTCCGCTTCGGCGTCGGACAGACCAACCTCGTAAGGCCACACCCGATCGCGCCAGCGTTCCGGGAACTTCATATCATCGATGAAGCCCTTCGACAGAAAGTGAACCGGGTGGTTGTGGCCGTCGATCAATCCCGGCATCACCAGCTTGTCGCGCGCATCGATCGTCGTCGTTGCGGCGTAGGAGTCAGCAAAAACGTCGGTCTTGCCGACCGCCACGATGGCGCCATCCGCGATCGCCACCGCACCATCCGAAATCAACCGGCGCTCGCGGTCCATCGTGACCACGAGCCCGTGGTTTATCAGGAGATCGACGGGCTCTTGTATCAACGCATCACGCCCAACGCATCCTACGACGGGGGGGCGTCATTCCGCCGCTTGCGCAGGCTTGCGCGCGGCAGACAAACGTGCCCGTTCGCGCGATGTGGCCGTATCATCCACCGCCATCACCGCGGAATCGATGATCACGCCGTAGTCGCGTTTGGCGCCTTCAATCGAGATGTAGTCGTTGCGCACGTCGGCCAGCACACGATTGGAATCGCGATCGAGGGGATCGCCCCACCCGCCACCGGCACCGGACTGAACGAAGATGCGGCCGCCCTTGGGCACGACAATGCCATAGCAGTAGTCGGGCACCATGATTTCGTCGTCGGCGCCCTCGTTCAGCACGAAAAAATTGCCGGCCCCGGGCTTGCCGCCGCAATAGCCGGCCATGGTGTGCTCGTAGCCCTGGCTGTAAACGATGCAACTCACCTCATCGAGCATCTCGCGGCGATAGTGCAGCGCTGGCGCGCCGCGGAATTCCCCGGGCGCGGCGGTGTCGTTGGCGTATTCGACCTGGATGTAGCGATAGGGGTATTGCTGTTCGAACATCTCAAGCGACGGCAAGCGTAGCGCGCAGAACGGCGCCGCATTGCCGCCCCAACCGTCGACGCCCTTGGCCCCGCCGGCGCTCATTGCGGTGGCATTGATATCGCTGCCGACGAAAAAGCGCCCGGTTCGTGAATTCGTACCAAACACCCGCACATTGCACAGATCGATATCGGCCGCACCGACCAGGTCGGGGCAGATATCCTCGAACGCCTTCATCACGGCTTCGGCGATGTCGGAGCCGATACACACCGTGGAATGGCCGACCGGTGCCGGCGGATCGCAGTTGACCACCGAGTGATCGGGCAGCTTGATCGTGAACGGACGGAAGTAACCGGAATTGACCGGCAGATCGGGAAACAGGGCAACCAACGAGGTGTAAACGTTGGAGTAGGTGTTGGTTGCCACCGAATTGACGAATCCCGGCACCTGCGGATCACTACCGGCAAAGTCAATCACAACATCGCTGCCGGCAACGGTAACCGAGGTGGTGACCTTGACCGGGCCGCCGCCGGCATAGTCGTGATCGAGGTAGGCTTCACCGTGGTAGATGCCGTCCGGCCACTTGGCGATTTCCGCCCGCAGCCGGTTTTCGGCATAGCCAAGCACGTAATCGACGGATCGGTTGACAAGATCGGCGCCGTATTTGTCGACCAGCGCCAGCATGCGCCGCGCGCCGATCACGCAACCGCCGACCATGGCGTTGAGATCGCCGGTGATGTCGTCTTTGGTGCGCGTGTTTGAGAGGATCAGGTTCCACAAGTCCTCGACCAATACACCGCGTTCACGCAGGCGCACCGGCGGTACCCGGAAGCCCTCTTGCCAGATATCGCGGGCGATCGTGTTGTACCCACCCGGCGCGCAGCCGCCGACGTCGTTGACGTGACCGCGCACCGAGGTGAAGTAACGGGGCTGGCCATCGACGAAGACGGGGTAGACGATGGTCCAATCCGGAATGTGACTGCCGCCGTAATAGGGATCGGTGGCGAAGAACACATCACCGTCGTGGATGTCCTCGCGATAGATCTCCAAAACCGTTTCGACCGATGTCAACGCCGCGAAGATATGGGTCGGCACCGATTGGGCCCGGGCCAGCAAGCTGACGTTGTTGCCGTCGGCGTAGAACAGGCCCACCGAATAATCGTGGGTCTCCGAGAAAATCGGCGAGATCGAGGTGTTCTCGACGACGCGGCTAATCTCACCGCACACGGTTTCGACGTAGTTGCGAACGATCTCGGCCGTGATCAGTTCAGACTTGGTCAACTCTGATCTGGTGAGGTCGCTCATGCCGCACTCTCCGTACGCCCAGCTTCTTCCGCAACCACTGCCGCGGCACGCGCGGTGGTGATTTTCCCGGTCGTGGGATCCAGTATATCGCCAATCCGGCGCTCACGATACGCAACCCACGCTGCGTCGGCATCAACCGCAATATCACCGCTTGCCAAGGCATCGAGTACGGCGCGAAACACCGCCTGACCGGTCGTTTGCCGGCCGATTCCGACTGCGGTTGGGACCGACGCCGCCAGGCGGGACCCTTCAGGGAGTTCGATCGCGAGGGCTTGGCCGAGCGCATCGCTGTGCAACCCGTTGAGGTCGAGCGCACTCGCTACGGCCCCGAGAACGAGATCTTCGGTCATCCCCGCCGTACAATTGATCGGTCGCGGATCGATCGCTGGGGGATCGCGAAACCTCACCCGCAATACCTTAGACACAACCTCGATCGTGAGCGCGACCGTACCGTCGTCCTGGTCGTCCCAGGACACGTCAACCTCGGCCTGCCCCGCGTGTTGACCGGGTGCAAGGGCCGCCAGTGCGGCGTTGATGATCGCGGCGTCAGCCTCTCCTGCCTGCTCGCGATGGGCATCCAGCGATCCTAGAAAATCACCGAGCCCGGCAAACCGTTCAGCCAACGCGATCGCCGCATCCGCCATTCCCGCAACGCTCGCAAGCGTGATCGCTGGCGTCCGGCTATTGAGTATGAGTGTGTCGGTGGCTTCGCGCCGCGCCGCACCCGCGAGCCGAACCTTCACCGGCACGACGCGCCCGCCTTCGGCCCAACGGTCGAATGCTTGGGGGCTGTGGCCGCCGAGTTCCCAGCCGCCAAAGTCTGGGATGTCGGCGCGGACGATCGCCCAGTGATCGGGTTCATCGTCCGCCGCGGCCGTCAACCAAATCGGCACCACGGTGGAGATCTGCGTCGGGTGGACGCTGCCGCCATCGGGATCGTTGAGCACGGCGGCGTCGCCCGGCCGCCACGCCGCGCCAAAGAACGCCCGCATCGCCGCGACGATCCGCCGGGTCGTCGCGGCCGTGGTTGCGTCAGACCCGGCGACCATGGTGCCATCGGCGGCGGCGAGCGCGGCGGTTGCATGAACCTCCCACGGCAAATCCAGGTGAGCGATGTAACCGGCTACGGCTTCGTCGAGCAACGGCAGGAGCTGAGCCTCGAGGCTGTTGGCGCTGACGGAACGTGTTGCCATCTTGATCCTTGATTTGGCAATCTAGCTAAGTATATTAGCTAATATGACCACAGTGAAAATTCACGAGGCAAAGACGTCGTTATCAAAATTGATCGAGCGAGCGTGTGCGGGCGAAGAAATTATCATCGCCCGCCGTGATCTGCCGGTTGTTCGTCTGGTCCCCATAGCGCCGCCGCCGAAGCGAGAGTTCGGCAGGTTTCGCGGCGAGATGCAAGTGGACGAGCGCTTCTTCGATCCCTTGCCCGCGGACGAGTTACAAGCTTGGGAAGACTGAGCTGGACGTTCTTCTCGATACCCATGCCTTGCTGTGGTGGGCGGCCGGTGATCACCACCTACCCCCGGCCATGCGCAAGTTGATTGAAGACGCTGATAACGACTTGTTCGTAAGTGCGGCATCGGTGTGGGAAATCGCGACCAAGGTGCGCCTCGGTAAACTGCCAAACGCGAGGACATTCACTTCCAATCTGGTCGCAAATGTTGTTGGCGAAGGCTTCGAGCCGCTAGACGTTACCCTGGCCCACGCCAACCGTGCCGGATCCCTACTGGGAGCGCTCAAAGACCCGTTTGATCGCATGCTCATCGCCCAGTCGCTCCTCGAAGCGCTGCCCATAATCAGTATCGATCGCGCGTTTGACGAATATGGCGTCAAACGGTTATGGAGCTGACCCGCCCGTCCCGACCACATCCTCGAGATCGACATCGATCTCAAACACCTGCAGTCCGTTGAGCCTGGCCGTGTCACCGGGTTGCACGACGATCGTGGTGTCGACCTCTTCGATCACCGCCGGTCCCACCACAACATTACCGGGCTGCAAGAGCGCACCGTCATAGACCGGCGTGTCCACCCAGGTGAAGCCGGTCCCGACGGGAAAGCAGGCCCGACGTTGAGACTTGATCGCGCCGCTTGCATCCGCGTCGCCAACCGCTTCCGTGCGCGGGAGAGTCCATGAGCGTACGCCGACCAGATCTTGACGCACCGCGATCACTTCGACCGGTTTTTGCGCCATTTTGAAGGCGTAGAGTTTGTCGTGCAGCTCGTGAAAATCGACCGCGGTTTGGGCCAGCACGGCGCTCATGTCGGCACCATTACCGCCATTTAGTGATGGCATCGGCGTCGGCAATTCGTGAACTTGGCCGGCATAGCGCATCTCCGCGTGCCGCTGGATACGCACCCGGTCGACCCCATCGAGTTGTTCGAGTTCAGCCATCGGCGTGGCCGCGAGCCGATCGAGGGCGCCGGCCAGAGCGGCGGTGTCGATGTCATGGAGTTGTCCGCCCAAGGGCTGAATCTGTGTGACGCGTAGATCGGCGAGCAGTTCCCCGAGCGCGCATAGCACCGAGGCCATGCGTGGCACGAGAATGCGCGAAATACCGAGGTCGCGGGCCTGGATGCCGACGGTGACGCTGCCGGCGCCGCCAAACGACATCAGCGCGAAATCGCGCGGGTCGTGGCCTTCAGCGACCGAAACGTAACGGATCCCGTTCGACATGTTGTTGTTGACGATGCGGAAGATCGAGAACGCGGCCTCGTCGGCGTCCATATCGAGGGGCTCGCCGACATTGCGCACGATCGCGTCGCGGGCGGCATCGGCATCGATCTGCATACGGCCACCGAGAAAGAACGCCGGATTGAGGTAACCCAGATGCAGGAACGCATCGGTGACGGTGGCGTCGCGGCCGCCAAAGCCGTAACAGGCCGGCCCCGGCCGCGCGCCGGCGCTTTGCGGCCCGACCAGGAGAGCCCCGCCGGGATCGACCCAGGCGATCGAGCCGCCGCCGGCCCCGATGGTGTGGATGTCAAGCATCGGCAGGCCGATGTGATGGCGGCTGAACCACGAATTGCTGCGCGTGTTGGGGTTCGCGTCGCGGATCAGGCACACGTCGTAGCTGGTGCCCCCCATGTCGACCCCGATGACGCTGGGCGAGCCACAGGCCTCGCCGAGGCGGCTGGCAGCAGCGACTCCGCCGGCCGGTCCCGACAGCAACGCCGCACATCCGAGCTTGGCGGCAAATTCAGGCGCCGCATTGCCGCCATTTGACTGCATGACGAAGAGTTGACGCACGAAGCCCTGGCCCCGGAGTTCGGCCATCAGATCATCGAGGTAGTTCTGCAACAAGGGACTGATGAACGCGTTCACCAGGGTGGTGCTAAAGCGCTCATATTCGCGCACCTTGGGCAAGACTTCGGAGCTCAGATAGATCGCTGCTTCGGGGTGAACGTCACGCACGATGTCGTACGCACGGCGTTCGTGAATCGGATTTAAGTATGAGCTTAAGAAACAGATCGCAACTGATTGAATATGAGCGTTTTTAATCGATTCGGCCGCAGCTCGGACCTCGGCTTCATTGAGCGGCACAACCACCTCGCCGTCGGCGTCGATACGCTCCGCGACACCGAGCCGCCACTGTCGCTCCACGATCGCTTGCGGCGGCGCCAGGCGGATATCGAACAACACTTCTTTATAGCCGCGTCGCAATTCGACGATATCGCGAAATCCGCCGGTGGTGATCATCGCCACCGGCACGCCGGTGTGCTGCAGCATCGCGTTGGTAGCGACAGTGGTGCCGAAATTAATCACCGAGGTCTGGCCGAGAAACTCCGGCAACCCGGCGCCAACCCGATCCCCCATCAGCGAGAGCGCCGCAAGAACGCCTTCAGATTCCTTACCCGGTGTCGAGGGCACCTTGCCCTGCGACAACGCGCCCGCATCGTCTTGGACGACGATATCTGTGAACGTGCCGCCAACGTCGATACCGATCTTGTACACGGGTGCGAGTCCTCGTCTCTTTCGCTATCGCACTCTTACTACCACAATCGGGCGCAGTTCGATGCGTGAGCAGGCGGGCCCAGATGGACGAGAGCTGGCCGAAAGTTGGCCGAGAGTCAGCCGAGAGTCAGCCGAGAGTGTCAGCCGAGAGTCAGCCGAGAGTCAGCCGAGAGTCAGCCGAGGGCTGTGTCTCGAAAGTGGTGGAAATTTGAGGATGGCGTAATCTCCGGGTGACAAGACAACCACCCAACCGGCGGCTAGCACCGCCAAGGAGATCACGCCATGAAGAACACTACCGAGACTTCCGCGCTTTCGCTACTGGCCAATGACGCCGGCTATGATCCGCTCGAGGACCGGCTGCGGGAGAACATCAGATCCACGATCGAGGCCGTTTTTGAGGAGGAACTTGCGCAGTTTCTCGGGCGCTGCCGATACGGTCGAGAGGACGCGCTTCGGCAAGGGTATCGGAACGGGCACCGGGAGCGGCAACTGACGGGGACATTCGGGACCGAGAGGGTGAGCGTGCCGCGTGCACGGATCGTTGAGGAAGACGGTCGGGCGTCGGAATGGCGTTCGCGGGCGCTGCCGCGCTACCAGCGGCTGACCAGAAAGGCCGAGGCGCTGATCGCTTCGGTGTATCTGTCCGGAACCAACACGCGGCGGGTGAAACGCGCGCTGTTCGGGCTCTTCGGGGGTGCTGTGAGCAAGGACGTTGTGAGCCGGGCGTGGCGCAAGGTGAAGGTCGATTGGGACGCCTGGTGCAGCCGTGGCCTCGCGGATGAGGATATCGTTCGGCTGATCCTTGACGGCACTGTGATCAAGACCCGACTGGATCGCAAGGCCACCAACATCTCGGTTCTCGCGGCTATAGGGGTGCGCCGGGATGGCCAGAAGGTCTTGCTTTCGATCGGGAATATGGGCGGAGAAAGCCAGGCGGCGTGGCGCCAGTTCCTCGACGACCTTGATGCGCGTGGACTGAAACGGCCCGGGTTTGTCATCGTCGATGGCGCGCCGGGACTGGAGGCGGCTCTGTCGGCGCTTTGGGGCGATGACCTTCCCGTTCAACGCTGCACCGTGCACAAGCACCGCAACCTTCTGGGTCATGCTCCCAAACACATGCATGACGAGCTGAGCGAAGATTACCGCGATATGATCTATGCCGACACTGCCTCCGAGGTGGAAACCCGCCGCAAGGCGTTTGTCCGCAAGTGGCGGCTGAAATGCAGGGCCGTCGCGGACAGCCTCGCAGAAGCGGGCGACAAGCTCTTTACCTTCACGCGCCTGTCCAAGAGCCAATGGAAATCAGCCCGAACGACCAACGCCATTGAGCGTCTCAACGAGGAGTTCAAGCGCCGGATCAAAACACAGACCGTGCTGCCGTGTCCCGAAACAGTGCCGATGCTCCTCTGGGCGCTCCTCGCTTGCGGCCAAATCCAGATGCGCAAAGTCGATGGATGGGAAACCCTCGATCAGCTAATCGCCGACGAAACCCTTGACCGCGCGGCCTGACCGCCGCAAAACTCAACCCGCTCGGAGAGGTGTCAATCGGCGTCCAAAATTGACCCCCAATCGGCGTGCAATATTGACCCCCCTGAGCGGCACGGCGGAGGTTGTCCCGGTAGTCAATAGGGGGGACCCGAGCGGCTTCGTGTAGCGCCTTGCGGTGCGCGGAGCGAAGCCGCGTGGGAGGTCCGGGTTGACCCAGCGGGGCAAGCGGGCCGCAGGCACGGCCTGCCGGGTCAGCAGCGGTTCTTGAAGCGCCAGCTCTCGTTGCCGGTCTCGATGATCTCGCAATGGTGGGTCAGGCGGTCGAGCAGCGCGGTGGTCATCTTGGGGTCGCCGAAGACGGAGGGCCATTCGCCGAAAGCGAGGTTGGTGGTGACGATGATCGAGGTGCGCTCGTAGAGCCGGCTCATCAGATGGAACAGCAGCTGGCCGCCGGCCTGGGCGAAGGGCAGGTAGCCGAGTTCGTCGAGGATGACGAAGTCGCGTCGGATGAGCTGGTCTGCGGTGCGGCCCTGGCGTCCGGCACGGAGTTCGGCCTCGAGATGGTTGACCAGGTCGACGACGTTGTAGAAGCGGCCGCGTGCGGCCTTGCGGATGCAGGCGCGGGCGATGGCGACGGCGAGATGGGTCTTGCCGGTGCCGGTGCCGCCGACCAGCACGATGTTGCGCTTGCCCTCCAGGAAGCCACCTGTGGCGAGTTCCTGGATCAGGGGCTCGTTGACCGGTGAGGCGGCGAAGTCGAAGTCGGCCAGCTCCTTGGCCGTCGGCAGCCTGGCGGACGCCATCTGGTACTTGATGGAGCGCGCCTGCTTGTCGGCGACCTCGGTCTGCAGCAGCGTACCGATGATCTGCTGCACCGGATGACGACGCTTGAGCCCGTCGGCGAGGATGTCGTCGTAGGCGGCGCGCATGCCCGCGAGCTTCAACGCCGTCATCATCGCCAGCACCTCATGACGCTCCATGACCGGCCTCCCTCAGGCGATCGTAGCGCTGACAGTCGGCCACCGGCCGGTGGCGAAGCTGCAGGCCCTCGGGCGTCGGGATGGTCGCCGGCGGTGCCGGCTGGCACTGCCGGGCGAGGATGTTGAGCACGACGTCGGCGCTGCAGGCGCCGAAGTCGAGCGCCTCGGCACAGGCCGCCTCGACCGCCTCCAGCCCGTCCTCCTGAACCGCCGCGAGGATCCTCACGAACTGCCTGTCACCGTCGTCGCAACCCGTCAGCCGGGCCCGTATGCGGCCCAGCGCGCCGGGCAGTTGCCAGCCCTTGAAGGGCGCGCCGTTCCTCAGCGCACCAGGCTTCCGCGTCAGGATCGGCACGTAGTGCCACGGATCGTAGGCGATCTCGCCGCGCCCGAAGCTCCGGGGATGCTCGGCGACGGTCTCGCCGTCCTGGCGGATGACGATCCGATCGGCGTAGGCCCGCACGTCGACCGGCCGCCCGACGGCACGGGCGGCGACGCTGTAGTGGTTGTTGTCGAAGCGCACCAGACAGGTCTTGGACACCGCCACCTCGGTGGCGTGGAAGCCGTCGAAGGGGCCGCGATAGGCCATCAGGAAGGGCCGCTCCTCCTCGAACACCTGCCACACCGTCTTGCCCTCGATCGTCGGATGCGGCCGCTTCTTGGCGTCCTCGATACACCGATCCATCAGCCACGCGTTGATCTCGGCGTAGGAGCCGCCCCGCGGGATGGGCACGAACAGGCGGCCGCGGACGTCACCCACCTGCCTCTCGACCTGCCCCTTCTCCCAGCCCGCACCCGGAGTGCACGCCACCGGCTCCACCAGATGGTGGGAGCACAGCTCCAGAAAGCGCCGGTTGTAGGCGCCCTCCTTGCCGACGAAGACCATGCTCACCGCCGTCTTCATGTTGTCGTAGATGCCCCGCCGGCAGACCCCGCCGAAGAAGTGGAAGGCCCGTTCGTGCGCCTCGAACACCATCTCCTGGCTCTCGCGCGGGAAGATCTGAACCAGCTGCATGCGGCTGTAGCAGAGCCGCATGTGCGCCGCCTTCACCTTGGTCGTCACACCCGACAGGCGCGCGTACTCGTGGCTCCAGTCGAACTGGTAGGCCTCGCCGGGATCGAAGCTCAGCGGCACAAAACCCTGCGACGGCGACAACAGCCGCCACCGCCGACGCCAGGTCCTGGCGTAGCGGCGCACCGCGTCGTAGCCGCCGCCATAGCCCAGAGCCGCAAGATCTTCATGAATCCGCAGCAGAGACAGCCGATCCCGGCGCGGCTTCTTCTCGTTGGCCTCCAGCTGGCGCTCGAGCTCATCCACCCACGGTCCAAGCTTCGGCATCGGCTGGATCTTGCGCTCGTAGCTGTACGAGGTCTCATCGCCCCGCACCACCTTGCGCACCGTGTTCTTCGAAACCCTCAAATCCCGGGCGATCTTCTTGATCGGAACGCCCCTCACCAGATGATCCCGACGGATCCGCGCAATCGTCTCCACTACCAGCATCTCCCCCACCTCGTCTGTCCAAACAACGAGGTGTGTTCAAGAGCACAAAACCAGGGGGGTCAATTTTGGACGCCGATAACCCCCAATAGGGGGTCAATATTCCACGCCGAACAACAGACCAGCTCAGGCTCAAGGTGCCCAAGCTGGCAGTTCTCATGGACGAAGCCGAGCACGACGTCCTCGCCTACATGAGCTTCCCCAGGGAGCACCGCCAGAAATTGCACTCCACAAACCCGATCGAACGGCTCCATGCCGAGGTCAAGCGTCGCACCAACGTCGTCGGTATCTTTCCCAACGAAGCCGCCATCACACGGCTCGTCGGCGCCATCCTTCTCGAGCAGAGTGCGGCGACGACGAGTGGGCCGTCTCAAGGAGATACATGACGCTGGAATCCATCGCTCCGCTGAGCGATGATGTCCCCATCACGCTGCCCACCGTGGCAGCCTGAACGTCCCGGCCCTACCCGCCGGGAGCAGCGTAGAGCGCAACGCTCTTACACCACTCCGCGGGACACGATCCCGCTCGGTACAGTTTCGAGCTTCGCGGGTCGCTCGCGGCAGGCAAGAAGGGTATGGAAACTCCCATTTCGTAAGCGCGCTAGCAACGCACTTTCGATTGATTGTGTTACGAGCATGAGCCCCTTGGCTCAGATATTTTATGTTTGTTACCCGCTACGTTACCCGAACACAAAATATAGACGAGAGATTACTCCGAATTATCTTATAAGTATTTGAATATATTGAATAAGAGCGCGTAGCTTAGTCGGTAGAGCATCTGACTTTTAACCGATCGCCCTATCTACTTTCGCCAAGAATTTTCTGTTGGAATCTGAAAATCCCACCAGCATCGGAGCGAGGCCGAACACCGGCGTAGCTCTCGGATCTAGAGTTAGAGGAGCGCTACTGAGATCTTTTGAACGTAATACCTCAAAGTTCGCCCGACTTAATTGTCGTCTGCCCTGCACAAAACACGCGCTTATGTGTTACCCAACATGTTACCCCAACACTGTATCTGCGATCCTCTCAATTTCATCTATATCCTTATCACGTTGTTTTTATTGAATATATTTGGTAGGCGCGACAGGGATCGAACCTGTGACCCTCTGATTAAAAGTCAGATGCTCTACCGACTGAGCTACGCGCCCCTAGATCTTGAAACTCGCCAAGTGAGCGGAACATACGAACGCGATGTCGTTGGGTCAACGGCGCGATTGGCGGGTTTCTAGGCAGGTCGGCTGGAAATACGTGGCCGCCGTCTGGTCCGAGGGGCAAGTCATGAGCGGCAATGACTGCGCTAGCCGGTAGCGTGCCGTAGAGGTGCGGAAACAGCGCGCCACCACACGAGGGGCTCCCATTTAAGAGCGTCGCCAAGCTGATCGGCATCGACCACCAGCAGGATCAGCCCGGATTGGCCCGCGCGGTGCTTGGCGACGCTGCCGCGAAGTTGCGCCGCGTTTGAAAAATGGATGAAGCCGTCCGCGCGGTCTTGCGACGAGCCGCCGTAGCGACCGGCGGCCTGTGCCGCCTGCCATTCCTCGCCCCGGCAAACGTGATAAATTAGTGCATTCATTAACGTTAGCTAGCTATTTAACTTCTCATCCAATGCACCGATAGCGGCGGCCATCGCGACGGTGCGCTGCGCAATCTCGGCGTGGAGCAGTTCGACCATGCGGCCGTCGACCTCGATCGCGGCGAGTCCGCGGTTCTCCGGTTTTGCAAATGCTTCGATCACACGTCGAGCCGTCTCAACCTCGTCGGCGCTCGGCGAGAATACCCGATTGCAGGTTGCAAGCTGATTGGGGTGGATCAGCGTCTTGCCGTCCATCCCGAGATCGCGACCCTGCTCGCATTCAGCAGCAAGTCCTTCATCGTCACGGAAATCATTATACGCACCGTCCAAGATCGCCAGTCTCGTTGCGCGTGCCGCAGCAACGCAGTTCGCGAGCCAGCCGAGCATCGGCGCGCGACCTGCGACCAGACGCATGCCGGTTTCCTTGGCGAGGTCGTTGGTGCCCATCACGAATGCGGCCAGCCGGCTTCCGGTCGCCTCGCCAGCACGGGCGAGAGCTAACGGATCGAGCACGGCAACGGGAAGTTCCATCATCGCCCACAGCCGCGTGGCCGCCGGTACGCCGGCGGCTTCGGCCAGGTCCTGCACAATCGCAATCGTGTCGGCTGATGCCACCTTGGGAACGAGGATCGCATCCGGGCCGGCTGGCGCGATCGCAACCAAATCATCGCGGCCCCAGTCGCTCTCCAATCCGTTGATCCGTACCACCACCTCGCGCAATCCGAAGGCGCGGTCAGCCACGGCCGCCACCACTTGATTGCGCGCGGTTGCCTTTGCCGCCGGGGCAACCGCATCCTCAAGATCGAGAATCAAGACGTCGGCCGGCAGTGTACGCGCCTTTTCAAGGGCCCTGGCATTCGATCCCGGCATGTAAAGCACGCTACGGCGTGGCCGTATGTCGATCACAAGCAATCCTTCGCGCGGCACGGTTCATTGGAGATACTACCCTACGCCGGGCGATCCCACGCCGAATCGATGTTTACGTGACGCACGTCACAATAGACCAAGTAAACGTGACGGCCATCACGTCGTTAAGCATAATATTTGTGACGCCGATCACATTTTCGGAGATTATTTGTGATGTCCGTCACTCATACGTTCGAGTTATACATGACTATTTAGATATATATTACCGTTTGAAACCAGTAATACTATTAATAACTTACCGTTTAGATTTTTATTCATCAATATTTAAATACTTCAGCGCTATCTTCCACCTGCATTTCGCACATCAACTCGCGAATTACGACGCTGAGTTTCACGTGGACCCAGGGAATTGCAGCCGAAAGGACGGAGATATGCGCACCCGGTTACTTGGATTGCTTACCGCCGCGGCGATGTTGTTCGCTCTGCCCGCTACGTCACAGGCGACAACGCTGAGCTTTAGCGGCGTTTTCGATAATGTCACTGGATCGTCCGCTGGATTTCTAGGGTCGTTACTCGGCCAAACCTTTGCGGGTTCATTCACCTTAACGAGCCCGCTTAACTCAATCCCGGGCACCTCGACCTCGAATATTTTCGAACTCGGCGCCTCGAGTTTCTCGGCCGGCAGCGATAGCTGGACCGCGAGCAACGGGATCCTCAATCAACAAATCAGCGGATCCAATGAAGTGAACTTGTGGAGCACCAACCCGGGCTTCGGCAATTCGGCCAGCTTTGCCGGCTCGACATTGACACCGCTCAACCTCACCGTCGCCTCCGCTTTCTTCTTCGCTTTCGGACCCGACCTCTTTGATAACGTCGCGGTCCTGCCCGATTTCCTAATCAGCGATCTCACGCTCGCGTTCTACGGGTTGATCCTTAGCGACGGCACGCAACTCGAAGGCTCGCTGACGACACTCGAGGTCGAGATTTTGTCCGTGACCATTCCCGTGCCAGCGGCCTTGCCCTTGCTGATCGCCGCGCTAGCCGGACTTGGACTCATGGGCGCACCGCGTCGAAACGCGACGCCATAAATCACTCGCTTCGCCAAGAAGCACGCTGGGATGGGGAGACCAACAAGGATGGGAATTCGACAGGTAGGTGACCATGCGGATAGCAGCACTCAAACCACTTCTGGCAGCGACGACGCTTCTGCTCCTGACCCACGCCACACAGGCGGCAACGCTCACCTTCAACGGCATCTTCGACCAGCGGTTCGGTGAGGAACTCTCATTCTTCAACACCGGGAGCGCCTACTCCGGCAGGTTCGAAGTCGCCGAGCCGATCACGACGGGACAGATCCTTGACATCACGACGATTGATCTTGGGGCATCGAGTATTACGTACGGAATATTCAATCAAATGGTTGCGTCACCCCACGGTTTGCTGACCCAGGAGACCTTCAACGGGTTGGAGTATGTGAGGTGGAGTGCATTCGACATCGCAGGCACGATCGGCGGGCACCAGGTCACCCAAGCCATTTTCAGTGCAAACGGGCTCGACCTATTTTCGAGTCCGACCTCACCACCCAGCTTTTCGGTCGATGACCTAACGTCCGCGTCTTTCCTGCTGCAGATTAGGCTTTCGTCTTCCCTCGGTGGCGGCACCTCAACACTGAAGGGACGACTACAAAACATGGAATTCGTCGAAGCAGTCGGGGCAACTATTCCGCTTCCCGCGACGCTTCCGCTGCTGCTTGGCGCTCTTGCCTGCCTCGGGATCATTGGCGCGGGGCGGCACGCGGGCCGCAATCCAAGACCCACGAACGAGCGCATGGGTGATCTCGCATAGCACCCCCTATCTAGCGGGATTTCCCCGGGGCGGCCCAGGTTGGGCCGCCCTTCGTTTCTCGTGCATTACCTATTGATGCTGCCGCCCGACGACCCCAAATTACTGTCGCGATAAAGTAGGATCGCACTCCCGCCGATCGTGCGAACCTCGGGTTACCCTGTCGTCCAGTTCGTCATCGCTTCCGCGCACCAAGGCCCAAGCCGTCCGTCAGCTCCAGCGCGGCACCGCCTGGGCCCGTGCCAAACTGCCACGCGGCGTGCGTACCCTGATCGGCATTTTGTTGGTGATCGTCGGATTCTTCGGATTCTTACCGATATTGGGGTTCTGGATGATCCCGCTTGGCCTGGCCTTTATTGCACTCGATATTCCACCGCTGCGACGCCGGCTCACGGGCTGGCTACGCCGCAACCGCTGATTCGGCGACGCGGTTTGGTCGCGTGCAACTCCGTCCCCTCGTCTGGATTGCGCTCTCCGGCTGCGTTAACGTTGGGTTGAATCCCGAAACCGGAGACTTGGTCATGGCGATCACCGCCGCTGCCCCACCCGCCGAACGCTACTCGCCCGATCCCGATAGTGCCCTCACGCTACCCTCGCACTACTACCACGATCCCGAAATCTACCGGCGCGAGCAGGAGGAGATTTGGTTCAAAACCTGGCAATATGTCGGCTTCGTGCACGATCTGCAGGAACCGGGCGACTACATCAGCGATCGCATCATCGATCAGCAGGTCTTCGTGATCCGGGCCAAGTCGGGTGAACTGCGGGCGTTCTACAATGTCTGCATGCACCGCGGCCACATCCTGGTCGAGGGCAAGGGCAATAAGACGATCCTGACCTGCCCATTCCACGCCTGGTCCTACGACACGCACGGTGCGCTCAAGGCCGCCGGCAATGCCGAAAACGTCGCCGGCTTCCGTCTCGAGGATTTCACGCTGTCCGAGATTCGCGTCGACACCATGGCCAACATGGTGTTTGTCAATCTCGACGAAAACGCGGCCCCGCTGGCCGATTACTACGCTGGCTTCGAGGACGACGTCCGCGCCAAAGTGCCGCGCTTCGACGAGCTCAGGATTGCCCGCCAAGACCACTACGACATGGACTTCAACTGGAAGTTCATGATGGACCAGAACGAGTGCTATCACTGTCCGCACCTCCATCCCGGCGTGATGGGCGGCGATGGCGCCTATCTCGAACCCAGTTTCGAGATCACCATGTTCGATCGCTGGGATGCCGTTGTCGTCGAGGCCAAGGGCGACGAAGAGAGCCCCTATGGCGCCGGCGTCGATCAGGATATTCGCGACGTCTATATCTGGACGACCTACCCCAATCTGATCATCTCGACCCACCAGGGTCCCTCCAACTTCAAGGTCCAGCGGGTGTGGCCGATCGGTCCGGAAACATCCGAGGGGACGATGGACAATCTCTGCGTCAACGACCCACCGACCGAGATGGACGTCAAACAGTTCAACTATTTCCGCGACCGCATATGGCCGGAAGACAGCCCGGCCATGACCAAGCAGCAGCGCGGCATGAAGTCACGCGGCTATCAACAAGGCCGGTTGATGATCGACACCGACCGCACCTGGCGTAGCGAGCATGCCGTCCATCATTTCGACAAACAAGTGTGGGAAGCCCTGAACGGCCAGAACTACGCGTAGGGTTTGACTGCGGGCGCCGGCGCCTTATTCCGTTATTGCCGCAGACCTCTGGCGGAGCCCGCACAAAGGGCGCGTGATCGAAAGCAAGGTTCCTGTTTCGGCTTCATGAAACGCAGCCCCGTCGCGACCCTTAATCTGGATCAATCGCTCGCGTTGGGTTACGTTCAAATCTATCCCGACCAACTATTCGCGATGAGGAATTCATGGCACTTCGCGCCCCTGCTCAGCGCATCGAACGTTTTTCGCCCGATGCCGATCACGCCTACACGCTGCCCTCGCACTATTACCACGACCCCGAAATTTATCAGCGCGAGCAGGAGGAAATCTGGTTCAAGACCTGGCAGCTGGCCGGCTACACCTTCGACCTCCAGGAACCCGGCGACTACATCACCGGCAAGATCGTCGATCAGCAGGTGTTTGTGATCCGGGCCAAATCGGGGGAACTTCGGGCCTATTACAACGTCTGCATGCATCGCGGCCATATCCTGGTCGAAGGCAAGGGCAACAAATCCATCCTCACCTGCCCGTTCCATGCTTGGTCGTATGACACCCACGGCGCGTTGAAGGCCGCCGGCAACGCCGAGAACGTTGCCGGATTCCAGCACGAAGACTTCAGCCTGTCCGAAATCCGCGTCGATACGATGGCCAATATGGTGTTTGTTAATCTCGACCCCGACGCGGCCCCGATCGCCGATTATTGGCCCGGCCTCGAGGACGATATTCTCGCCAAGGTGCCGCGCTTCGAAGATCTCAAATTCGTGCGCCAGGACTATTACGATTGCGACTTCAACTGGAAATTCGTGCTCGACCAGAACGAGTGCTACCACTGCCCAACCGTACACCCCGGTGTGATGGCCGGCGAAGGCGCCTATCTCGAACCAAGTTTCGACATCACCATCCACGAACATTGGGACGCGGTCGAGGTTACCGCCGACAAGGATGCCGAGAGCCCCTACGGCGCCGGCGGAGAAGATGAGGTCAAGGACGTCTACATCTGGACGGCATTTCCCAACCTGATCTTGCTCACCCACCAGGGTCCATCGAACTTCAAGGTTCAAATCGTCTGGCCCCAGGGTCCGGAAACCGCAGCATCGACGATCGACAACATGTGCGTCAACGACCCCGCGACCGAGATGGACATCAAACAGTTCAATTACTACCGCGACCGGATTTGGCCCGAGGACAGCCCCTGCATGACCAAGCAACAGCGCGGCATGAAGTCGCGCGGTTACAATCAAGGCCGATTGATGATCGACCCCGAACGCACCTGGAAAAGCGAACACGCCGTCCACCATTTCGATATGCAGGTGTGGGAAGCCATCAACGGTAAGAATTGGGGCGACGTCTAGAGCATTTCCGGATTGCGTCGACTCGGCCATCCCGCACCCCCGGCCCAACCACCCCAAGGGTACCCTCCAAGAGTGTCCAATGACGTGGTGGTTGGGCCGGGGGAGCGGGATGGGTCGAGCCAATCCTGAAATGCTCTAGGCCACAGAAGACCGATCAACCCAACGATCGATCGGCCGCGGCAATCGTGACGCGCTCTTGCGGGGCAGCGATCAGGCGCGGCGCGCAGGCACGCTAGTCGGTAAAACGCGACTTCTCCGCTAGGTCCGCGCCGCACCAGACATAGAGCGCCAGCATTGGCTCAGTCGTTGTGCGCATCGCGTGCGGCACGTGCGGTGGATGGTGGATAACAGCGCCGGGCGGCCGCGCAGCAAACGCACCGCGATCGCGTTGCCAACAAGCCGTCCCCGCCAAAGCAACATAGACCTCGTCGGCATTGTGGACGTGTCGGGGATAGTCGACTTGCGGTCCAAGCAGAAGAAATCCCAACGCGACATCGTCACTTGGAACCGGCCCGCGGGTGCCGACCACCTCGTGCCAACCGTAGCGCGCCAAGAAATCAGTCGAGAAATCGGTCGAGAATTTTGTGGAGACATCGGCCGCGGAATAGGTTTGCCCCCACTGCAAGCGCGGCGCCATTTCGATAAAAACTGAGACCAAGTTTTGCATCGTCTCTGGAACAGGCTGCGGCAGACGGCTCAACCACTCCAAGACCGGGAGCCGGCGCATGGCCGTTGGCCGCCGCACGCTTTCGTCACTCGGAAGGCGCTCTTGGAATCGACTGAGGTGCGGCGGCAACGCCTCCGCCAGAAGGCCGCGTGCTTGGGTTAGCAGTGTCTCGCTACCAGCGGTCAAACCGGTTGCCGTCGACATCGCTAAAGCGCCCCCCGATGATCTGAAAGATATCGATCACCCACCAGATCACGAGCCCGCCGCCGGTAAAGAAGAACAGGATGCCGGTCGCGATACGGCCGGCATAAAGGCGGTGCACGCCGAGCACGCCCAGCAACACACAGAGCACGAGGATCGGTGGGATCCACTTGCTCGCCGGGGAAGTGGCGGTGATCACCTCGGGAGCGTTTGAACTGTCGGGCGCCGGGCGCGGCGGCGGCGGTTTGGCACGCTTGGTGGCCGTGGGATTCATTTCGATCCGAAACACGCCTTGCGGTTCGGCGATATTTTTTACACTCCGCTCGCCGAGAAATTCGTACGCAAGCGTCAGTTTGTTTCGGATTTGATCGTGGACCGGTCGCGAAATGCAGATACCACCGGGATCAGCGAAAGTCTGTAGGCGGGCGGCAATGTTAACGCCCTCGCCGTAGATGTCGTCATTTTCGACAATCACATCGCCGAGGTTGATGCCGATGCGGAACGCCATGCGTTGCGCCGGCGGCAGCGTGTCGTTACGCGCCGCTAATTCGCGCTGAATTTCAACGGCGCTTTGGACGGCATCGACGACGCTTGGATACTCCGCCAAGACCGCATCTCCGGGGGCGTTGACGACGCGCCCGTGATGCCTGGTCACAAAACTGCAGAGCGTGTCGCGATACTCACTGAGACGGCGCACGGTTCCAACCTCATCGTCATCAACCAGCCGACTATAGCCGGCGACATCAGCGCTCAGGATCGCCGCGAGCCGCCGTTGCACCGTCGTGTCCGGCATGCCGCGCTCTATGCAGCCCTGTTTGATCCTGGTTGGACGGTCATCTACTCGAAGTACTCGTCCGACAGGACCAGATCGACCTGCTTGTTCTCTGCCGTAAACGGATCCATGTCCTTGCCGCTGGAGCTGACGCGGGCCTGACCATCGTCGGTACCCGAAAGCCGCGTCCCCACCCGCAACATCACCAGCTGCTCATCGCTAACCGCCTCGAACCAGTACAACGCCTCGGCCGGGATCAGGATCCCCTGATTTTTTTTCAGTGTTTCGATCACGCCGTCTTTGCCGTGGAAGCGCGCCGCACCCTGCATCACAACAAATGTGTGGTCTTCATGGGGATGGGCGTGCAGCGTGTTCTCGCCGCCTGAGGCATAGGTCTTGAGGACGACGGTGAACTGCTCTGTAGCGGCGAGCGGAGTATCCGTGCGGCCCTGGGTCGGCAGTTGCGCACGCATGGTAAAAACCGTGGGCTCGGTCTCCTGGGCCAACGCCGCCAGGCGTTCGCGGTGCTCCAAAGCACTCCGAACCGGGTTGGGGGCCGTTGCTGCATCCGACATCGTCATCTCCTTGAACGCGACCATGATGTTCGCCGGGATTATACGCCTTCCGGCACGGCTGCGATCAGGTTCCTGCAACCGGCGCCGGTCGCGCCGAAGAGGACGCTATGTCATGATAGACGCGCAATGCCCGCGACGATTCGTTCTGCCCAACCCGGCGACGCCGAAGGCATCGCACATGTTTACGTCGAAACCTGGCGCGATGCCTATCCGGGCATGCTGCCAAACGACGTTCTGGTCGGCCTTTCCGAACCGCGCCATGCCGCGTTCTGGCAGCGTCAAATCACCGCACCCAATGAAATAGTCCTGGTTGCCGAAGATCCCGCGTTCAAAGCGGCTACCGGTGTTGTCGGATTTGGCAGTGCCGGGCGCGTTCGCGATGTCAAGCTCGGCCACGAGGGTGAGGTTTATACACTGTATTTGCTGGCGGATTGGCGTAACCGGGGACTTGGCCGGTCGCTGCTGCACGGCCTGTTCGATGCTTTGAGCGAACGCGGCTATGCATCGGCAATTATCTGGGTGCTGGCCGACAACCCGTCGCGCTTCTTTTACGAGACCATGGGTGGCCGCATGGCGGCAGAAAGGGTGGAAAGATTGTGGGGCGCGTCGGTACGCCAGTTCGCCTATGGCTGGGAAAGCCTCGAACAAACCGTGGTTTGAACGCGAGACCGTTGCATGGGCTAGTGGATGGAATCCACTAGTTTCGGTGCGGCAGGACTGCGAGGCCGCTTTCCTCCTCGAGTTCGCTTAGCATGTGCCGCAGGAAGGTAATCACTTCTGGCAGATCGGCCCCGATCTCCTCACGACCAGGTCCCAGCCAATCGAGTACGACGACGCTTTCGCGGAGCTTCTCCACGCAGTCGGTGTAGTCGACGTTAGCATTGTGGGGTATGTGGTCCGGAACGTTCACGAGAGCTCCATCTTTCACCGATTCAACCGATCGACTCTATCGTTCTGGATCGGCAAATGCATCGGGGGATTACCCTCCCTTTCGTCACAAACTTGTCATGCCAGATAGATTCTTACCGACGTTGGTCAAGACTTCGGTGCAGCGTGGCGCTGCCCGGCAACCTGATAGTCGCGAGCAGGGTCGACCATTTCATCAGCTTGATCTTCATCGTCGTAATAAACGTAGTCTGCCTCGGTGTTATTTTCGGCGCGGGAGGAAAACAGGTCGTTGGCTCTGATCGCGCGCGGCGCTGATTCGCCGTGTGAAATGGCGAGGATGAGCATCATTTGCTCATCGATCGTGGCGCTAATCCGATAACCGGCAACCTCGGCGACGAGGCTGCCGTGATCGGCCAATTCGACCAATGACCAGCTTACGGCACCCAATCCGGTTGCGAGCGCAGCAGTCAGCACGAAACGCCGTAGCCGGCGCGGCCAAGCTGCTGGCGTAGCGGTCGGGAGAACCAGGGTGTCGGACATCGGAGTATTCCTTCGTGATATGCACCCTACATAACCCGAATCGGTGACGTCGCGATGTAGCGGCCATCACATTTTGAGGTGTGATCGTGGTCACAGCCGCGGTCACGAATCTCGCGGCAGAGGCGGCGTTTACCGCGGTCTCTCAGGCGAATCCGCGAAGCGGCAGCCCGGGCTCTCGCAGCAGCCAATTATCGTCGGGGTAGTCGCACGCGCCGTCGATTATGTGCAGCGTGTAGGCATGACGAGATATCGCAGACAGATTGGGGGCGCTGTAGTGCGGGCAACAGCCATCGAGAATTACCACTGTTCCTTTGGCCGCTTCGATCGGCACCAGATTATCCTGAGTCCAAGGCGTATTATCGATGATTTCGAGTGTTAACCCGCCCTCACCGTCACGCCGGAAGCACGATTTCAATCCGTGCTTGTGACCGCCAGGCAAAGCCCACAGGCAGCCGTTCTCATACGTTGCATCTTCAAGCGCGAACCACAAACCGATGACGCTTTGCGGTTTGGTGCGGAGATAGGTTGCGTCCTGGTGACACAGAACCTCACCGCCGATTTCCGGCGGCTTGAAGATGTACATGGATTGCAGCAAGCGCGGCTGGGCGTAGCCAAGCCGATCGAACAGACGAGCTAATTTCGGGTTGCGGGAGAATCGGTCAAAGTGCGGATCGAGGTCATGCATGGCGTGACCCATCTTGTTGATCGACAGCCCTTTCGGTCGCAGCAATTCACCCCGCGCATTTAACGCCTCCTCTTCAAAAAAGAAGCTGATATTGCTTGCCGAAACCAAGAAATAGTCGTTGGCAAATTTGTGTTGATTACGCGATGAAAAGACAGACTTCACCGACTCCGGTTCGAACGCATCAACCAGGCGTTCCGTGTGGTTCTTGAGATCGTCACACGCGGCCGTGTCGACGAAGCCCTCCAGCACGACGAAACCATCCTCGTCGAAACGCCTTAATTGCTGGTCGCTGAGAACCGACCCAGGCGCGTTAATGATAATTACCCCGTTGGTGGTGCGAGACGGCTATTCGGCCGCGACCTGGTCGTCTTGTCCTCGCTTCGCGAGTAATTTTTTCGACAATAGCGGTCCGCGGCCAGGTTCGCTCCAGGGACAGACCTCAAGACAGATCGCACAGCCATAAGCCACCGAAAAGTAGGGCGCGCATTTGTCGAAGTCGACGTACCACTTCTCGAATCCGCGCACCATCTGCTTTTGGTCGGAGAGCGCGTCGGGCGGACAATCGATGGTGCAGCGCCGACAGGTCAAGCAAAGATCATCGACGCCAATGTCACGTGGTCCGTCGACCGCCATCGGTAGGTCGGTCGCCACCGACGACAGGCGGTAATTGGAGCCATACTCCTCGCAAATCAACGATCCGTGTTTGCCGAGTTGTCCGATGCCGGCATTGATGGCGAGCGGGATCTGCAGCAGGTCGTTCGATGACGGCAAGGCGGCGGCATAGGCTGGCCAGCCCATGCCGCGAATATATTCGGCGAGTCGCACAGCGATCTTGGCAACATCGCCATAGGTCCGGATCACTTCGCGCCCGGCGCGGGCGTGCGGCACATGAACCATTTCCTCGCGCCGCATCGGGCAACCGATACTTACTGCAAATTTGTAGGGAATATCGGCGCCGTCAAACTGCGCTTCATCGGTAATCACCGCGACACCGACCACGCCGGCGCCAAATTCTTTGGCCTTTGCTTTGATGTGCTCGGCCATGGCTGCTGGATCGTCGACCGCCACTTTGCGCTTGGCCGTCGGACCGGCTGATCGGCGCGCGTACCAGCGATACTTCAACTGCTCCAGCACGATGCCCAAACTGGCATTCATCGCGAAGAAGAGATTGAGACCAAACCACGGGAACGGTCCGTGTTCCATGCAGTGAAAGACATATTTGGCCCGCACTTTCTCAGCTATACCGAGGCCGTTCGTTTCGTTGCCGGAAATCGGTTGGTCGCGATAGGCAAACGCGTATTCCGCCGGCGGCGTGTCGTATAGCTTCATCACGAGGCCCGGCGTTTGAATGGATCGAGATCGTCGAGCCACAATGTGCCACCAGTGGCTTGCGCGTGACGGTAGGCTTTACGTACGCGCCGGCCTGCGGTGGCCCACCGCCACAGCATGGAGATCATGAAGCGAATCAGGCGCACGTCGCGCTTGAAGCGCTGCCAGCGCGTCGACTCTTTCAGGTAGAACAGCTCGGGAAAAGTCGCCATGTCGCCTATCGTGCCGCATTGTCCTGGGCAAAAAAAGCCCGATTCAGGGCGCCGGTATGTCGCCCTGCTCCATAGTCGCTGCAAACCCGGCTTGGAAGTCAGCCAATGAGTGGCTCTCGATCGCGCCGCGAAGACCTGCCATCAATTCCTGATAGTAGTGAATATTGTGCCAGGTGAGCAGCATGGCACCCAACATCTCCTCTGCCTTCACGAGGTGGTGCAGATAGGCGCGCGAATGTCCCCGGCACACGGGGCACGCGCAGTCGGGGTCCAGAGCGCGCGGGTCTTCAGCGTGTCGCGCGTTGCGGATATTGACGGTACCGCGACGGGTAAATGCCTGCGCCGTGCGACCTGATCGCGTCGGCAGAACACAATCGAACATATCGATCCCCCGCGCGACGGCCCCGACGATATCTGCCGGTTTGCCGACTCCCATCAGGTAGCGCGGTCGATCCTCGGGCAGCAGCGGCGCGGTATAGGCGACCACCTCGAACATCAGGTCCTGCCCTTCGCCCACCGCCAGTCCACCGATCGCGTAGCCATCGAAGCCCATCTGCGTGAGTTGGCTAGCGCAGGCCTCGCGCAAGTCTCGGCGAGTTTCGCCTTGGACGATCCCGAACAACCCTCGGCCCGGCGTCGATGTGAACGCAACCCGCGAGCGCTCACCCCAATCGAGGGTGTAGCGAAGCGAGGTGCGCACGTCTTCCTCGCAAGCCGGATAGCGCACGCACTCGTCAAGCGCCATCGCGATGTCGACTCCGAGCAGGATTTGCACCTCCATGCACCGCTCCGGGGTCAGATCGTGCATGGATCCGTCGAGATGGGACTTGAAGCGGATACCGGCGTCAGAAATCTCGCGAAGTTTTGCCAACGACATTGCTTGGAATCCACCGCTATCGGTTAAGATTGGCGCGGCCCAGTTCATGAATTTGTGGAGCCCGCCCAGCCGGTTGATGCGTTCAGCGGTCGGTCGCAGCATGAGGTGATAGGCGTTTGCCAGGATGATTTGCGCACCAGTTTGGGCGACCGCCTCGGGCGTCATTGCTTTGACCGACGCGGCCGTGCCAACCGGCATGAAAGCCGGTGTGTCGACGATGCCATGGGCGGTAACCAATCGGCCGCGTCGCGCGGGTCCATCGCGCCCCAGCAACTCAAACGCTAAGCCCACGGCGTGGGCCGGCTTAAAGCGCGCGATCGCGGTGCCCGAACAGAAAATTCAGCACCGCTTGATTGAACTCGGCCGGCTTTTCGATGTTGCTGAGATGACCGGCATCGGGAATTTCCAGATAGCGGGCCTGCGGCAATTGATCTGCCATGTCGCGATGAACGCTGGGCGGCGTGAGCGTGTCGTCGGCACCGACGATGAGCATCGACGGCGCACGCAGCGTGCTGAGGTCCGGCCCTTGGTAGTGGGCAACCGTTTCGATTGCCTTCAAGTAGGAGTCCTTGTGAAGGATCGTCATGCTATCGATCATCCGTTGCACGATCGCATCGTCGGCCGATGGACTCACCAGGCTGCGAGCAACCGGCTCGGCGATGTCTTTCGGCTCCTTGCCTTCGAGCAAAGGTTGCTTGCGCAGGCGTACGAACTCGGCGATTTCCGATTCGTTCATCGACTTGGCCGGGCCGTTGTTGGTATCGACGAGGACCATGCTCGCCACCCGGCCGGGATGGCGCGCACAAAAATCCTGGACGATGAGTCCGCCCATCGATAGCCCCACCAGATGCGCCGAAGTGACCCCGAAATGATCGAGCACCCGCCCGAGATCGGCGCACATGTCTTCGAATCGAAGCGGCCCATCATAGTCGTCGCTATCACCCCAGCCGCGGGCATCCCACGTCGCCGCCGTGAAATGCTCGGCAAAAACCGGTAATTGATCGTGCCAATTGGTGCGGTTGCCGCCGATTCCATGCAGGAAAACCACCAGCGGCCCGGTCCCCATGTGATCGACCGCGATGTTGGGTGCGGGTCCAATTCGGATCGCTGCTGCGTTCATGTCGTCTGTGCTGTCTGTCATGTCATCCCTCTCATGCGCCGTGCTGCAGGCCGCTGAGCCTTGCCGCCGCGCAGTTTGTAACATAGGACTTAAGCCCGCGCGCCAGCCGGCGCATCTGAGTCTAATTGCGTCCGGGAAAGAGGCCAATGGGTCTACACCGCACCATCCACCGCGTCCTGTTGCAGCCCCGGCGATTCCGAGGCGTCGTCGCGTCGTAACGATGCCCCGTTTTGCCGCCAACCTGTCGACGCTATTTACCGAGTTTGAGTTTCTCGACCGTTTTGCGGCCGCTGCCGGCGAAGGTTTCACGGCCGTCGAAATTCAATTCCCCTATGCGCACGACAAATCGCTGATCGCCAAGGCGCTCAGCGCGCACGGGCTCGAACTGGTGCTGCACAATCTCCCGCCTGGAAACCCGTTGCGCGGTGATCGCGGCCTCACCTGCTTGCCAGACCGCGTCGACGAATACCGCCAAGCCGTCGTCACCGCGATCGACTACGCTATCGCGCTCCATTGCCCACGCCTGAACAGTTTGATCGGCGTGCCGCCTGCCGCAGCTGATGCCGCGCTCGTTCATCAAACGATGATCGATAATCTTCGCTACGCCGCTGCCGCGCTCGCCGAAGCTGGCCTCACCCTGCTGATCGAGCCGGTCAACCACCATGACAATCCGGGTTATCTGCTCACCCGTTCCGCCGATGCGCTCGCGGTCATCGAAACGGTCGGCGCCGATAACGTGGTGTTGCAGTTCGACTGCTATCATATGCAGATGATGGAAGGTGATCTGGCGCGCTCGCTGCAATCCCAGCTCGATCGCATAGGCCACATTCAGATTGCCGACAACCCCGGCCGCCACGAACCGGGAACCGGCGAAATCAACTATTCGTTCCTCTTCGATTGGCTTGATGACATTGGCTACACCAATTGGGTCGGTGTCGAATACCATCCACTCGCAACGACGATCGAGGGCCTGGGTTGGCTCCGGCCCTACCTATGACCGATCCGTCCATCCACTAGACGCGCCCCGTCGTGAAACCCTGGCACTTTGTGATGGCCGTCTGCGTCAGTGCGATCGGCGGCTTTCAGTTCATCGTCCTTAAGATCGGGCTCGACCAGTTTCCGCCGGTTCTCTTTGCCTTCGCGCGCTTCGCAGTCGTGATCGCGATCCTGTGGCCGTTTCGGTCATATGTTGCATGCAACATATGACCGATAATGTTGCGGCGGCGGTTATGTTGCGGCGATTAAGGATCCAGCTAACAGCTATACATGAGGCTTGGATTGCCGCAACATAACCTCATGCGCTCAGAGGGATTTCAGGAAAGCCATCAGTCCCTTGTTTTCCTTCCACGGCCGCTTCGGCCTCGTTTCGACCGCATCGCAGAGGGCCACCGCCTTGGCCTTCATTTCGAGGCCAATCTCGGCATAGATGTTGGTGGTATTGATCGTGGCATGGCCAAGCCACGCGCGAACGGTGTTGATGTCCACGCCAGAAAGCACCAAGTGACAGGCCGTCGTGTGCCTCAGCACGTGAGGCGTGATTTTCCTACCGGCCAATGACGGCACGCGGGCGGCACAACGTTCAACGAGCCTGTAGACTCCGAACCGGGTAAACGGCCTTCGGAGCCTGCTGAAGAAGACGGCATCTTCCGCTGCACGACCGTCTACCAGCTCTGCCAGCACACTTTCAGTTTCTGGCCGTAGCGGGCATTGACGTATTTTCCTGCCCTTTCCATGCAGGGTTACAAGAGCATGGCCACCATCGCGACGGCCGACCTGTAGATCGCCCACTCTCAGCTGTGTCGCCTCAGAGACACGCGCTCCGGTCTTGTAGAGAAACAGCAGGAGAGCGTATTCATGCTGGCCCCGCAGCGTCTTGCGGTCGGGAACATTGAGCAGGGCGTTCATCTCGCCGTTGGCCAGCCAAGTGATTGGCTGCGGCGTCGCCTTCTTCGGGGGAATAGCCCGGATGTGACCGCACCATCCGATATGCGCTGGATCACGGCTGCCCACGAAGCGGGCAAACGCGCGGATAGCGGTCAGGCGCTGGTTCCGAGTCTGGATGGAGCAACCGCGATCATCCTCGACATGGGCGAGGAACTGCAGCACACGCTTGGTCGTGAGGTCGCGGACGGCCAACCGGTCCACCGGTTTCCTGACCTTGCTGCTGACGAATGGCAGCAACTGGGTGAACGTATCCGGTAGCTCTTCTGGGTGTGGGGGGACAGATTACGCTCCGTGACGATGTGTTCGGAGAGATAGCGTTCGAGCCAAGGGCCGAGGGTTTGGATATCACTCATCGGTTCCTCCCCGTGCATAGCGCTCGAAGCGAACCGAGGCCTGTTGCAGCAACTCCGGTGTCATCGACAGATAGACCTGGGTATAGGCCAACTCTGAGTGACCGAGATACGTGGAGAGCACGGGCAGCAGTCGTTGCACATCGGCACCCTGGCAGTACCAGGCCGTCAACCTATGTACGGCGAAGGTGTGTCTGAACGAATGCAGACGCGGGGTACGCCCTGCGCTGTCTATGCCATGGATTCCGGTGACGCGACGCAGACGGCCAAACGCTTCCTGAACCGTGTTCATCGCCAACGGTGTTCCGTCGCGGTTGGCGAGAAAGCATGAACCCTTCCCCTCTGGAAAAGGACGACTCGCACGCAAAACCGCATATGTCTTCAGCGCCGCGGCGAGTTGTGGCCCGACTGGAACGAGACGGCTCTTGTAGAACTTCGTGTTGCGCACGGTCAGTACAGTTGTCGATAGATCGACGTCCGGCAGCGTGAGGTGCCTCGCCTCGCTGAGCCGTAACCCGGCTCCGTACAGGAGAAGGAGCAGCGTGCGGAAGGTATCCGCATCCAACTGGAGCGCGCGGTTCTGGCTAATACCACCGAGCGGAATGCCTGACTCACGTTGGGGATTCCCAAGCGGTCCGATCTCTGACTCTTTGTGGTGAACCAATGAGGTTCGCCATGGCAGCGCCTGTCGACTTACGGAACGATTTTGACAGCGTCTCACTGCGGCGCCTCGCGAAGAGGACCAGGGACGCGACCCAGAGCCGTCGTCTGCTGGCGTTGGCCGAGGTCTACGATGGTGGCAGCAGGACGGATGCGTCGCGGATCGGCGGCGTCGGTCTGCAGATCATTCGCGACTGGGTGCTGCGCTTCAACGCCCGCGGACCGGACGGGCTGGTCGATGGGAAGTCACCGGGCGCACCCTCGAAGCTCAACGCCGATCACCGCCGCGCACTGGCGGAGGTTGTTGAGGCCGGCCCGGTCCCGGCGGTCGACGGCGTCGTGCGCTGGCGGCGCAAGGACCTGGCGCGGTGGCTCTTGGAGACGTTCGCCATCTCGCTCGACGAGACCACGGTCGGGCGCGAGTTGAAGGCGCTCGGCTTCGCCAAGATCTCGGCGCGGCCGCGCCACTACGCGCAAAACGAGCTGGCCGTCGAGGCTTTTAAAAAAATAGGGTATCCACTTCGCTCTCGTGATGTCAATATGTTGGGATGGCGAACCCGGCATCCCATCCCGAAGGCGGGGTCGACTACCCGCGCACCCTGACTGAATTCGACGCGTGGTTCGTGTCGGAGACGGCGTGTGCGGAGTTTCTTGGGCGTGTTCGTTGGCCGGAAGGTTTTCGATGCCCGTCTTGCTGCGGAACCGACGCCTGGCCGACGGCGCGGGGTCAGTTGCGATGCAACCGGTGTCAGCGTCAAACATCGGTGACGGCGGGGACGATCTTCGAGGGCACTCGAAAGCCATTGCGCCTTTGGTTCCAGGCGATGTGGTACGTGACCAACCAGAAGCACGGGGTCAGTGCGCTCGGCCTGCAACGCATTCTTGGCCTGGGCAGTTATCAGACCGCCTGGGCTTGGCTGCACAAGTTGCGGCGCGCCATGGTGAGGCCGGGGCGTGATCTCCTGGGCGGCGCGGTCGAGGTGGACGAAACCTATGTGGGCGGCCGGGAAACCGGCGTCGTGGGGCGACAGACGAAGACCAAGTCGATCGTCGCGATTGCGGCGGAAGTCCGAGGGCGGGGCACTGGCCGGATCCGAATGAGCCGCGTCGAGGATGTGGCTGCGAGGAGCCTGATCCCGTTTGTCCAAACAACCGTGGCGCCTGGCGCGACCGTCCGAACCGATGGCTGGTCAGCCTACAGTGGTCTGGCGAACCAAGGCTATGACCACCAGCCGAGATCGAGCCAAGGGCCGAGGGTTTGGATATCACTCATCGGTTCCTTTCCGCCAGTGGCGACCCGGCCCACATCGTCATGCCACGAGTGCATCGCGTGGCCGCTCTGCTTGATCGCTGGTGGCTGGGCATCCACCATGGTGCCATCGATGCCGACCATCTCGACTACTATCTCGACGAGTTCACTTTCCGATTCAATCGCCGCCGTTCGCAGGCTCGTGGCCTGCTTTTCTTCCGACTGCTCCAGCAGGCGGTGCAGCACGAGCCGGTCCCCTACAAGGGCCTAGTCGGCGGTCATCGCAGCCTCGGAAACCAAATGTAGGGGATACGAGAGCGAAGTGGATACCCAGTTTAAAAAAACTTCCCCGCCGAACTGGCGAAGATCCGGGCGAGGCTCCCGAAAGGCGTCGAGATAGAGCTGTGGTGGCAAGATGAAGCCCGCATCGGCCAGAAGAATAAGCTCACACGCTGGCGCCGAACAGGCGGCGCAACTCGTCGTGGGAGAATACATATGGCGGTGCCGAGTCAGGCGGCTTCGGCTCGTTGTCCGGTAACGGCGAACGGCTCACGAAGCCCCTGCTGATCGCATAACGGTAGAAGCCTGCCAGAGCGCTGTACTTGTTCGCGCGGTGCCGAGTCAGCGGGCCTTTCCCTGCGAGAAAGGCGCAGACCTGTGTGTTGGTGACGGCGTCACAGTCGACCTCCCCGTTAATGCCTTTGAGGAAGAGATGCAGGATGGCCGCACCGGTCTTGAACTTCGCACCATGGGCCTGCCGCCACTCGATGTATTGATCAATTGCCTCTCGGAGTGTCATACCAAGCCCTCCAGATCAAGGTTCGCGACTTCACGCAGAGCGTTGAGATCGACTTTGGCGTAAATCGCGGTGGAGGACGGGTCTCGGTGCCCGAGAAAGTCTCCGATTACCTTCATTGACATGCCCTGGTCGAGAAGATGCTGGGCGGCGGCATGGCGCAACGCGTGCGGTCCCCGGCGTCCGGCTACAATGCCAAGGTCGTCCAGGCGCCTGCTGACCATCCGGCCTACAGTCTTCCGGCCAAGCGCCCGGATCGGGGCGACGAGCGTGAAGAAGAGAGCACGTTCGGGACGGGACGGACGGACCTCGAGAATGTATCGAAGAACGGCTTGCCCGACGCTTCGGGAAAGGGGGTAGAGATGCGTCCGGCCCGGCTTGGGACGACGGACGCGCAACAGCTCGTTTTCCCAATCCAGATCCTCCAGCCGCAAGCCGCAAACTTCTCCGACCCGTAGCCCGTAAGCGATAAGCAGCATGAGGATGGCACGGTCTCGCTTGTCGGCTGGCCGCTCACCCTCGGTGGTGGCCAACAGGCGCAGGACTTCCTCTCGGGTCCGTCCCGCCGGCACCGTCTCGTCCGGATAGAACCGTGGAGGTATGACCGCTACGGCGATGCCCGGCATGCACCAGCCGCGGTCTTCGGCAAAACGAAAGAGCGCACGAAGACGCTGCGCGTAGGCGTGCACTGTTCTCCGGCCGCACGTTCCCTTGGTAGCCTTCGCCGCAATGGCGCCGTCAATGTCGTTGATCGCGACCGAAGCCAGCGGAATATCGTTTGCGGCCAACCAGTCAAAGAACTGGTCGGCGGCATCGCAGTAGTCTCGAATCGTCCTTTCGGACAATCCGCGTTCACTGCGCAGCCACGCTTCGTAGGTGGCGATATCGGTACCATGGGGGTGCCGCACCGCCACCGCGGCCTCTTCCAGCCAGCCGTGAAATCGCAACCATCCAATGGCGTGACCGATAAACTTTGTTGTTACCTTGGGCGATGCCGAGCGGTGACACCGGCGCCCTCCCGGTCGTGACCAGTCCGCGGTCGCGGCCTCGATCTGGGAAACACTTACTCTGTCGCCTTCTCTCAAATCCAGAAGGCGAACCAAGCTGAGCTGGTCGTTCGCGCGTTTCAGTAAGGTTGATCGTCTGGCGCCGGCTTCTTTGAGATGCCGGAGATACCGCAGCCGGTGTTCGGCAAGCGGTGCCTTTCGGTACATCTCGATTTTGTAGGGAAGAACGAAGAGATCTTCAAACATGATCGTGTCTCCATGTTGGTGGATTCACGATTTAACTACAGGATGCGTGCAAGAAATTATGTTGCTTTCAGACTGCTTACCCTTCTACTGGATAGAGGTATCCGTGATCGCCGCAACATAACCGTCGCCGCAACATTATCTAAAAATCGTACCTGGGCGTATGCGCGAGATCGCCATCATCTCGGTCTTCTTCGGGATGTTGCACTATCCGATGATGTTGATCGGCATCAAGTTGTCGGCCGGAATATCCTCGGTGGCGATTGCGGTTCAACTCTATGCCCCGTTCTCGGTTCTGATTGCGGCGCTGTTTCTGCGCGAAGGCGTCGGCTGGCAACGTCTGATCGGGCTGGTGCTGGCGTTTGGCGGAATTGTCGTCATCGGCTTCGAGCCCAGCGTGTTTGCCAGGTTGCCGGCCTTGCTTTTCGTCATCGGTGGTGCCCTCAGCATGGGGCTGGCGATCGTCCTGATAAGTCGCACCGGCGGCATTCCCATACTTACGCTGCAGGCCTGGCTGTCCCTGATGTCGCTGCCGCCACTGCTGATTCTATCGACCTTGTTCGAGGGCAATCCGGTCGATCGATTGTTTGCGGCGAGCTGGCTCGAATGGAGCACGATCATCTACACCGCGATTGCCGCCAACATTCTCAGCCACGGCGGCTGGTATTACCTGCAACGCATCTATCCGGTCAGCTTGATATCGACGTTGCTGCTCCTGGCTCCGGTTTTCGGTGTCGCCACCGGCGTCTTTATCCTCGGCGAAGTCCTCAGTTGGCGCTTCGGGGTTGGCGCCGTTGTTACCTTGGCCGGGATCGTCGCCATCATGACGGTGCACTCTCGCAACCGGCCGGCCTAAGCTGATTCTCGAAAATTCCCGTCCCCCAGCGGCTCGGGTATATTGGGGCGCACTGCAAATCATTGCGGATGATCGAAATGCTCGGACACAACGCCGACGATCTCTCGGCCTTTATACGCGACGATCGGGTTCACCGTCGGCTCTACACCGATCCCGACCTGTTTGAACTCGAACTGGAACGCATCTTCGGGCGCGCCTGGATTTATGTCGGCCACGAGAGCCAGGTCAAGAGTCCCGGCGATTTCTACACCACCCGAATTGGCCGCCAGCCGGTCCTCATGGTCCGCCACGAAGACGGCGAGATCTACGTGCTCAACAATCGCTGTGCCCATCGCGGTGCGATGGTCGCCACCGCCGAGGCCGGTAGCGTAAGTGAATTCCGCTGCGCCTATCATGGCTGGACCTACGGGACCGACGGCAAGCTGTCGGCGGTGCCGATCGCGCAGGGATATCCCGGCAATCTTGATTTCGATGATCCTGCCAACAGCCTGTTACCGGTCGCGCGGAGCGATACCTATCGCGGCTTCGTGTTCGCCAACCTCAGCACCGAGGGTCCAGGATTGCGCGAATTTCTCGGCTTTATGACGACGTCGTTCGACGACATGATCGATCGCGCGCCGGGCGATGAGATCGAGGTGGCCGGCGGCGTTTTCAAACACGCCTTCAACGCCAACTGGAAGGTTTACCTCGAAAATCTATGCGACGGCGTTCATCCCAGCAATGTGCACGAATCCTCGATCGACGCCGCACGCGCGCAGGACGACGATGTTTTCTCCGACGGCGCCGGCGAAATCGCGGTGCGTCAGATGCGCCAAAACGGCGTCGGCTATAACTTCTTTCGAGACAGTGTTGGATTGTGGACGGTGCCGAACGGTCACAGCTATATGGGCGACTATCATGACGACGAGAAATTGGTCGCGGCCTTAGCCGATCCCTCCTTCGCCGATTACATCGATGCCCTTAAGGCCGACAAGGGCGAGGCCCGGGCCCGTGAAGTTCTCTCGGTCGCGCGCTGGAATACCAATGTCTGGCCGACGGTTTCGTTCATGAGCCAGTTTCGCCAGTTACGGGTCGTACATCCCGTCTCGGTCAACCGCACCGAAGTGCACACCTTTTCGTTTCGCATGCCCCGTGCACCGGAAAAAATGTTTGAGGACACAATCCGCTTTGCCAACGTCACCAACGGAACTGGTTCGCTGGTACTGACCGACGATCTCGAAACCTACGGCCGGATTGGCGAGGGCCTCCAATGCGAAGGACCTGAATGGATTCATATGGGGCGCGAGCTGGGTGCCGATACCGCGGTCGACAACGATGCCCGCGAAACCAATGGCACCAGTGAGCTGCATATCCGCAACATGTTCGACGCCTGGTTGCACTATATGAGTAGCAGCACGTAGTGGTCCAAGACGACGTGGATATCCGCGAGATCGAAGCGTTTCTGTTCAACGAAGCCCGGTTGCTGGATGAGCGGCGCTTTGAAGAGTGGCTTGATCTGTTTACCGAAACCGGCTGGTACTGGGTACCGGTGCAGCCCGACCAGGACAACCCGCGCGATACGATCTCGTTGATTTATGACGACCGGCGCTTGCTCGAAACACGCGTCCGTCGATTTCGCAGCCCGCGCATCCACGCACAGATGCCGCCGTCGCGCACCAGCCATCTGATTGGCAATGTCACGATCGAGCCCGAGCAACCCGATGATGCCGACCTGTTGGTCGGCAGCAATTTTCAAATGCTGGAGTACCGCCGCGACCATCAGCAGGTGTTTGGTGGTACCTGCCGCCACGGGCTGAACCGGACCGCGAGTGGCTTCAAGATCCAGTGGAAACGGGTCAACCTCACCAATAGCGACAGCATGTTGGACGGTATTTCCGCAATCTTCTGATTATCGGAGGCCCGCCACGCTCTGTTGGCAGTTCAGGCGTCGTACTCCAACAAGCACGCGTCTCCGTAAGAGTAGAAACGATACCCCGCGCCCTTCGCGTGCTCGTAGGCTTCTTTCATTCGGTCGAGCCCGGCGAATGCGGCGACCAGCATGAACAGCGTCGAGCGCGGCAGATGAAAATTCGTCAGCAGCCGATCGACCGCCTTGAATCGATAGCCGGGCGTGATGAACAAGCGGGTGTCGCCCTCAAAGGGCTGCACAACCCCATGCTCGTCCGACGCCGCCTCAAGCAGCCGCAGGCTCGTAGTCCCAACCGCGATCACACGCCCACCCGCTTGGCGCGCCGCATTGATGATCTCTACGGTCGCCGCATCGATCTTCCCCCACTCGGCATGCATCACGTGATCCTCGGTGTCGTCGACCTTGACCGGCAGAAACGTGCCGGCGCCAACGTGCAGGGTCACCATGGTGAGGATTACGCCTCTCGCCTCGAGCGCCCCGAGCAAATTCTTGGTGACATGCAATCCCGCGGTCGGCGCCGCGACAGCACCATCGTGCTGGGCGTAGATCGTCTGATAGTCGTGACGATCCGAAGCCGCCTCGCCATCCGGTCGGACAATATAGGGAGGCAGAGGCATCGATCCGGTGAGCTCGAGCTGCGCGCGTAATTCCACACCCGAGACGTTGAACGTTAGATCGGTTTCCCCGAATTTGTGTGGCTTATTAACGACGCACCACAAATCATTGGAAAATAACAATTTTATACCGGGTACCAGTTTCTTCGCGGGACGGGCGAATGCGTGCCACCGGCCCGGTTCGATCTGCTTGTGGAGAGTAACCTCGACGCGCCCTCGACCGGGTTTGTCGATCTCGCCAACCAGTCGCGCCGGAATGACACGGGTGTCGTTGACCACGATCACATCGCCCCGTGCCAAGAGCCTGGGCAGATCGGAAACCGTTCGATCCTGGAGCTGGTCGGCGACCACCAACAACCGCGCGCCATCGCGCGGCGACGCCGGTGCGCTCGCGACTAGCTCACGCGGTAGATCGAAATCAAAGATAGAGACCTTCATACGAGGTCCGAAAAACTAAAACGTGTACAGCACACCGAAGACCGGCGAGCTCGATTCGGTCCTATGCCGCGCGGCGCGTCAGCGCGGCCGATTGTCAACTACTCGGTATCGGCCTTTACCTTCATCGAAATGATGGTATCGGGATTGGCGACAATGCCGTTGTTGTTGCGATCGCCCTTCTTGATCTTCTCGACAAACTCCATGCCACTGATGACGCGACCCCAAACGGTGTAGCGGCCATCAAGGTGGGGCGCATCCGCCAGCATGATGAAGAATTGCGCGTCCGCACTATTGGGATCGCTGGTGCGCGCCATCGAGAGAATACCGTGCACGTGCTTTTCGTCGGAGAACTCGGCATTGAGCTTTTGGCCGGTGCCGCCGCGGCCATCGCCGGAAGGCGAGCCGCCTTGGGCCATGAAGCCGTCAATCACGCGGTGCCAGGTCTTGCCATCGTAGTAACCCTCTCGCGCCAATTGCTTGATCCGCTTGACATGATTTGGCGCAAGTTGGGGAAACAGCTCAATTACCACCGTGCCGTCTTTGAGTTCGAGCAGGAGCATATTTTCCGATTCCGCCGCTTCTACCGACGCCTGGCCAATTATGATCAACAAGCCCGCGATCGCAATTCGAGCGAAGATCTTCAGCATTTTCAACTTCCGTTTTGTTCAAGAACCGTATTTGGCAGTGCGCCGATCGGCCAGTTTAGCTTCGATCTCGACGGTTACGCTGGCAGAGACGAACCGTGAGACATCGCCGCCGAGATAGGCAATTTCTTTGACCAGCTTGGAGGCGATGAATTGATTTGTCTCTGAGGCCATCAGGAAAACCGTCTCGATATTGGGATTGAGCCGCGCGTTCATTCCAACCATCTGAAATTCAAAATCGAAATCCGATACCGCGCGCAACCCGCGGATGATTATTGAGGCGCCAACATCGGTTGCAAAGTCGGTCAACAGATTGCGGAAGGGCCGCACTTGCAGTGTCGTCGAACCGAGATCGAGCGGCTCAAGCTCATCTTGCACGATGGAAACGCGTTCTTCGACGGAGAACAACGGACCCTTGCCGATATTGGCGGCAACCCCAACCACCAGATGATCGACGATGCGTATCGCGCGCGCGATCACGTCCATATGGCCATTGGTGATGGGATCGAATGTTCCGGGATAAACCCCGACCAGTTGTCGTGCCACGTTCGTGCCCCTCTTCCCCGACCTCGCCGTCAATCTCGCCGTTTCTATCTAGGCTTCATCGTCCCCAGTGTCATCCAGAGTGTCATCCAGAGTGTCACCCAGAGTGTCACCCAGAGTGTCACCCAGAGTGTCACCCAGAGTGTCATCTGGAGTGTCATCCGCTGTGTCCTCGGTTGTGTCTCGAAAGTGGTGGAAATTGGTTTTGGCGCCTCTCCGAGCGGGTTGAGTTTTGCGGCGGTCAGGCCGCGCGGTCAAGGGTTTCGTCGGCGATTAGCTGATCGAGGGTTTCCCATCCATCGACTTTGCGCATCTGGATTTGGCCGCAAGCGAGGAGCGCCCAGAGGAGCATCGGCACTGTTTCGGGACACGGCAGCACGGTCTGTGTTTTGATCCGGCGCTTGAACTCCTCGTTGAGACGCTCAATGGCGTTGGTCGTTCGGGCTGATTTCCATTGGCTCTTGGACAGGCGCGTGAAGGTAAAGAGCTTGTCGCCCGCTTCTGCGAGGCTGTCCGCGACGGCCCTGCATTTCAGCCGCCACTTGCGGACAAACGCCTTGCGGCGGGTTTCCACCTCGGAGGCAGTGTCGGCATAGATCATATCGCGGTAATCTTCGCTCAGCTCGTCATGCATGTGTTTGGGAGCATGACCCAGAAGGTTGCGGTGCTTGTGCACGGTGCAGCGTTGAACGGGAAGGTCATCGCCCCAAAGCGCCGACAGAGCCGCCTCCAGTCCCGGCGCGCCATCGACGATGACAAACCCGGGCCGTTTCAGTCCACGCGCATCAAGGTCGTCGAGGAACTGGCGCCACGCCGCCTGGCTTTCTCCGCCCATATTCCCGATCGAAAGCAAGACCTTCTGGCCATCCCGGCGCACCCCTATAGCCGCGAGAACCGAGATGTTGGTGGCCTTGCGATCCAGTCGGGTCTTGATCACAGTGCCGTCAAGGATCAGCCGAACGATATCCTCATCCGCGAGGCCACGGCTGCACCAGGCGTCCCAATCGACCTTCACCTTGCGCCACGCCCGGCTCACAACGTCCTTGCTCACAGCACCCCCGAAGAGCCCGAACAGCGCGCGTTTCACCCGCCGCGTGTTGGTTCCGGACAGATACACCGAAGCGATCAGCGCCTCGGCCTTTCTGGTCAGCCGCTGGTAGCGCGGCAGCGCCCGCGAACGCCATTCCGACGCCCGACCGTCTTCCTCAACGATCCGTGCACGCGGCACGCTCACCCTCTCGGTCCCGAATGTCCCCGTCAGTTGCCGCTCCCGGTGCCCGTTCCGATACCCTTGCCGAAGCGCGTCCTCTCGACCGTATCGGCAGCGCCCGAGAAACTGCGCAAGTTCCTCCTCAAAAACGGCCTCGATCGTGGATCTGATGTTCTCCCGCAGCCGGTCCTCGAGCGGATCATAGCCGGCGTCATTGGCCAGTAGCGAAAGCGCGGAAGTCTCGGTAGTGTTCTTCATGGCGTGATCTCCTTGGCGGTGCTAGCCGCCGGTTGGGTGGTTGTCTTGTCACCCGGAGATTACGCCATCCTCAAATTTCCACCACTTTCGAGACACAGCCGTGTCCTCCACACCCACTTCCTCGCGGCTCAAGTCGTCGCTTTCGGTTTCTTCCTTTTCCGCGCCCTCGGTGCTCTGGTCATCAAGGGCGGGATCTTCCCCATCTTGTGCTTCGTCTTCCTCCGACTCCGGCATCCAGGCAACCGAGACCACCCGCTCGTCCTTGTCGGTCTTGAACAGCGTCACGCCCTGCGTGTTGCGTCCGGCGATGCGAATATCTTTCATGCCGACGCGGATCAGGCGTCCGCTGTCGGTTATCAGCATGACCTGATCGCCGCCGGCAACCGGGAACGCGTTGGCGACCGCGCCATTTCGCTCAGATGTTTCGATATTGATAATGCCTTGTCCGCCGCGCCTGGTGATCCGGTACTCATAGGCCGAGGTGCGTTTGCCAAAGCCGTTCTCGGTGATGGCGAGGATAAATTCCTCGGTCGCTGCGAGCTCGGCCGCGCGGGTTGGATCAAGCTCTGCACCGTTGCCATTATCGTCGCTGTCTTCGTCGCGGCGCTGCCGGCTGGCCCAGCGGAGGTAGGTATCGCGTTCCTCGGTGTCGAGTTCGATGTGCTGCAGTATCGACATCGAGATGACTTCGTCGTCCTTGGTCAGGCGCATGCCGCGCACGCCTTGCGACGACCGCCCTTTGAAGACCCGCACATCATTGGTTGAAAATCGCAGGCATTTCCCGCGCCGCGCCGACAGCAGGATATCCTGCTGCTCGGTGCAGATTCGAACCGCGACGATGCGATCATCTTTGTCGAGTTTCATCGCGATCTTGCCGTTGGATTGAATGTTCTCGAAATCATCAAGACTGTTACGACGGACGTTGCCTTTGGCGGTAGCGAACATGATGTAACGCCCACGCCGCTCGTGCTCGTGCTCCGGATACGGCATCAGCGTCGCAATCGATTCGCCTTCCGCCAGCGGCAGCAGATTGACCATTGCCTTGCCGCGAGCGGTTGGCGATGCAATCGGCAGCATCCAGGTCTTCATGCGATAGACCTTGCCCGCCGTCGAGAAAAACAGCACCGGTGTGTGGGTGTTGACGACAAACACTTGCTCGACGAAGTCCTCGTCACGCGTGCTCATCCCCGTACGCCCGCGCCCGCCACGTTGTTGGACGCGATATGTGCTCAAGGGCACGCGCTTCATGTATCCGGTGTGGCTGACCGTGAGCACCATGTCCTCGCGCTGGATCAGGTCTTCGTCCGCTTGCGAGATCTCTCCCTCGACGATCTCCGAGCGCCGCGGCGTCGCAAATTTTTCGCGGACTTCCTTGAGCTCCTCACGAATCACGTCGTAAAGGCGCGTCCGGCTGCGCAAGATGTCGAGGTAGTCGACGATCTTGATCGCGAGCTCCTTGAGTTCGCCGTCGATCTCGTCACGACCCATCGCCGTCAGCCGCTGCAGGCGCAATTCAAGAATGGCGCGTGCCTGGGCTTCGCTCAGACGATAGGTACCATCGTCGACAGCCCGGCCGGGTTCGTCGATCAGCGCGATCAGATCATCGATTCCTTGGGCCGGCCAATCGTGCGCCATCAGCTCGGTGCGCGCGGTCTGGGGATCGGGTGCGGCCCGGATCAGTTTGATGATTTCGTCGATATTGGCGACCGCGACGGCGAGGCCAACCAGGATTTCGGCACGATCGCGGGCTTTGTTGAGATCGAATTTAGTGCGCCGGGTGACGACCTCTTCGCGGAAGTCGACAAAGATTTCGATCAGCTCCTTGAGCGTGAGGAGCTCGGGACGGCCGCGATTAAGGGCCAGCATGTTGGCGGCAAAATTGGTTTGCAGCTGGGTATAGCGGTAGAGCTGGTTGAGCACGACCTCCACATTGGCGTCGCGTTTCACCTCGATCACGACTCGGATGCCCTGACGCGCAGATTCGTCGCGCAATTCAGAGATGCCTTCGACACGCTTATCGCGGGCGACCTCGGCGATCTGTTCGATCATGCGGGCTTTATTAACCTGATAAGGAACCTCGGTAACGATGATCGCCTGGCGGTCGCGACCAAAATCCTCGATGTGGGTTTTGGCCCGCATGACGATGCTGCCGCGACCGGTCGCGAACGCGCTGCGGGCGCCGTGGTCACCTAAAATCAACGCGCCGGTCGGGAAATCCGGTGCCTTGACGTACTGCATCAGGCCGTTGACGTCGATATCCGGATCTTCAAGATAGGCAAAGCAGGCATCGATCAACTCGCCGAGATTGTGGGGCGGAATGTTGGTTGCCATGCCAACCGCAATCCCGCCGGCACCGTTCACCAGCAGGTTTGGAGTACGCGCCGGCAGCACAATCGGCTCGTGCGTGGTGTCATCGTAGTTGGATTGGAAGTCGACGGTATCGCGATCGATATCGTCAAGCAGCGCCCGCGCGGCTTCCTGGAGCCGCACTTCGGTGTAGCGCATGGCAGCCGGCGGATCGCCGTCCATCGATCCGAAATTACCTTGTCCGTCGATCAACGGCAGGCGCATCGAGAAATCCTGTGCCATCCGCACCATCGCCTCATAGATGGCCTGGTCACCGTGCGGATGGTATTTGCCCATTACATCGCCAACCACACGCGCCGCCTTGCGATAGGGCCGGTTGTAGTCGTAGCCCTGTTCGTCCATCCCAAACAGGATGCGCCGATGAACCGGTTTGAGGCCGTCGCGGGCATCGGGCAACGCGCGGCTTACAATCACGCTCATCGCGTAATCGAGATAGGAGGTCGCCATCTCCTTCTCGATATCGATGGGCGTTATGTCTTGATCCGGTGGCGGTGGCGGGGGATCGAGCGTATCGGTCAAAGGGGTCCTTTAGGCGGCCAAGGCGACCGCAGTTCGCAACCTAATTTGGGAAAACACGGGTGTTAGAGCGACCCGCGAGATGTGGTTAGTCAACACGCCGTAGGATACTAAATCTTGCGCCTAACGGCAACCGACTCTACCGCGCGAGAGTTAAAGTTTATCCAGTAAAAACAATTAGTTAATGGGGTATCCGCGCAACAGATACGGGGCTACGGGTGGAAATTGCCGAAACACCGGCCAACCCGGCTTTTATTCGTGCCGATTCGTCACTAAAGACGCACTAAGCAGCGACCATAGACGCCGCCGATTCACCCGCCAGACGCCCGAGATTGGTTGCCGACATCAAGCCCGATCCGGAGAGGTAGCCCCAATCGGCCGGGCCCGATAGGCCGCGCGCGGCGCCGCCGCCGGCAAACAAATTGGGAAACAACGACCCATCCGACTTCAGAACGCGGGCTTGTTTATCAACTTCGAGACCGCCCTGGGTGTGGAACAACGCGCCCTGAACCTTGGCAACATAATAGCTTGGTTGTAGCGGCGGGTGCTGCGAGAAATCACGTCCCCACGGGCAGACGGAATCGCCTCGTATTATGGCATCGACATCTTTGATCGTTGTTTCGAGGGTGACCCGATCACAATCGATCATGTCCGCAATCCCAGCCGTGTCATCGAACGTTCGGATCGCGCCGGCTTCCCAGGCGTTAACATGACTGTGCATCTGCATCGCGACGTCCTGGCAGCGCTGATCCCAAATCGTCCACGCGACGTGGCCAGACTGGCGCACGACGTTGAGCGCTTGCTCTGAGTAACCGTGGTTCTCATCCGAGAACCGTGCTCCTTTGGCGTTAACTTGAAAGCCGCCCTGGGTAATCGTTGGCCAGCCAATGTGAATGTTGTGCGGCGTACAGACCGCACCGTGGCCCTGAAAAGCCGTCATGTCCTTGATTGACGCGCCAAGTTCCTCACCCCATAGGACGGCATCGCCCTGATTGCCCTCGTGGCCGTGGTAGTGGGCATCGACGATTTCAGGGATGTATTTGGCGAGGATCTCCTTATTTCCGCCGTACCCGTTGCAGGCGAGGATCAACGCCTCGCAACCAATGTCTTCTGACTTGCCATCCGGCCGGCTGATGCGCACACCGTGAATGCGCGCGTTATCATCGGCATAAAGGTCGGTCACATGGGCCGATGTTGCGAGGTCGATCCCCTGCGCCGCCACGGCTTGGAGAAAAACCGTCAGCAATTCAGCGCCAAATCGGCTTGGCGATGCGTGCATGTGCGGTTGTGAATGGCCGGGATAGATAAAATTCGTGACGCACGAGAGCGGCATGTCAAAGCGCTCAATCAGCCAATCCACGGTCCTGGCTGATTCACGGGCAATGTGCCAGGCGAGTTCCTGGTCGCACTGGCCCTGGGCCTTGGCGATGATGTCGTTGGCAAGTATCTCGGGCGTGTCGGGAATACCGGCTTGTTGCTGCAATTTTGTCCCGGCCGCCGGGATCTGGCCGCCGGAAAGCGAGGTATTGCCGCGCGGCGTTGCATCGCGCTCGAGAATCAAGACACCCGCACCGCGTTCGTTGGCAGCAAGTGCCGCCGTGCAACCGCATGCGCCAGCACCGATGATCAGCACGGGGACCGAGATTTCGTGGGCCCTTGGGCTGTGTAATGTTTGAGTGAATGGATTGATTCATCGCGAGTTTCTGTCGCTCAGGCATCTCGTTGGCGGGATGCTGTGTAAAGATTGCGGTGGAGAATGCTCCGTCGGAAGGGCGATCTTTACATTTTCGCGGCCGGCACCGGCGACTGCTGTCACGAGTCGTTGAGACGCCGCGGACCCGTCGGCGAGCCGGGAAGGAAGGGCCGACGCGCGAAGCGCCGGCCCAGTCCGGAGTCGAGGATGGCGGCCGTCCTTCAGAACGGCAGGTCTGACGCGTTGCCGGCGTCTGCCGAGGGCACGGCGTCCGCGGAGCCCGGCGCGTGCTGTTCGTCCTGCGCGCCGGTACCACTGCCGTTCGGGCGGTCCAGGAACTGAACGCGTCCGCCCGGGACCAGCAGGATCTCGGTCGAGAAGCGGTCGCCGTCCTCGCCGGGCTTCGACCAGCGCCGGGTCTGCAGCTTGCCGTCGATGTAGACCAGCCGGCCCTTCCGCGCGTGCTTTTCGAACATCGAGATGAGCCCGTCCTGGAAGGTGACGATGCGGTGCCATTCGGTCTTGTCGACCCGCTCGCCGGTCTTCGCGTTGATGTAGGATTCGTCGGTGGCGACGCTGAGGTTCGCAACGCGCCCCCCGCTGGTCAGGTGGTTGACAGTGACGTCGGCGCCGAGGCGGCCGATGAGTTCCACGCGGTTCAGTCCGAAGCTCATTGCGATGCTCCTTCAGGGTCTGGATGATGACGATGGGTTGGCGAACGTGCGGGAGCCGGGAAGCTCTCTCCCCGTCCCCCTCCGTTCACTTTTCACTCGCTTCGCTTTACCTCTCGTCCGGCGGGGCCTCGCGGTCGGGACAGCGCCGGGCCCGGTCGTCGGCGAGCGCGTCGCGGACGGAGTGGGTGTCGAGGCCGAGGTCGGCAAGCAGGCCGCTGCCGGCCGGCGTCACGGGGTCGAAGTCGGAGTCGAACATGGGCGAGCCCTCCTCTGGGGTTGTCGCGCCCGGCGACCCGAGGAAGACCGTCTCCCTCTCCGTCACCGGGCGTTCGCCCGGCGCTTGCTGCGCTCTCGCTCGAGGGAGGGAACGGGAAGCACGGAGGAGGGTTGCCTGGACGGCTCGGTCAGACTCATGCGATCGGTGAGGCGGTAGGGCTCGCGCCCGCAGCCGGATGGACCTGATCGGACGATGGGCTGAAGGTCATGAGCCCGGGTGTCGCGAGGCCGGCGCCGGGTCAAGCCGCTACGCGGCTCCTCCGCTGCGCTACGGCCCTTCGGGTGACACGGCGCCGACCGCGCGACGCATGGCTGTCATGGCTGTAAGCAGGCTTCCAGCCATTGGCTGAACGCCATACGGCCTCGGTGCTTGTGGTGGCGATAGAAGCGCGCGGCGAGGCGGCATGCCACGTGTTGAGCGCCTCCTCCCGTGTGCTGGATGGAGGTCGAGCAAGTGGGGCCTCGACCGGAGTTCGGAGAGGGCGAGGTCAGGAGCGGACAGCGGCAGGCCGGCTGCGCAGCAGTGGTCGGCGGCGGGCCGTCTGCGAAGCAGCGTTGGAGCCGCAGTGGGCGCGGGGCGGATGGGAAGTCATTCCGTCAACGATCGCAACCGCGACGCCAGGGTGACGTCGCGCGTCAGGTTCGTTGGAGGCATCTCCACGGCGGTGGCGAAGACGCCTCGATCGCCGACGAAGACGACCTGCTCGGACGCCCGGGTAGCCGCGGTGTAGACGAGAGTGCGGTCGAGGATCCGGGAACGGTAGACCGGCACGATCACCAGTGGCCACTGCGAGCCCTGGGCCTTGTGCACGGAGATGGCGTAGGCGAGCTCGATGAGGTTGCTGTCGGCGGCACTCAGCCGGTGCTCCCGGCCGTCGAGGACTGCGATTGCATAGTCCTTGTGGACTTCCACGATTCGCCCCGTCGAGCCGTTCATGAGGTCGCGCTCGTAGTCGTTGCGGGTCCAGATGACGGGGTCGCCTTCGGCGATGTCGGCGCGTCCGGGAACGAGCCGGGAAGCACCGTCGCCGGCCTGCATCCGCAGTTCGTGGAATCGTCGATTGATGGCGAGGATTCCCGCCGGCCCCGCGTTGACCGGCGCGATGATCTGGGCGTCGCCGCGGCGCAACCCGTCCTTCGCGAGCCGCGCACCGACGTCGAAGATGAGGTCGAACGCCTCTTCCGGGCCGGCGTCGATGAACGTCACGCCCGGCGCGAGGCCGGTGAAGGGACCGAGCTGCGGGCAGCGGCCGTTTCGAATGGCCTCGGCTACAGGCGGTATCCCGGTCTCGGCCGATTGGCGCATCACCCGGTCGAGGATGGTCTTCTGGATGGTGGGATGCTCGATGAGCACGTGGAAGGTGAGGCCGAAGCCGATCGGCGGAAGCTGCGCGGGATCGCCGACCAGGACCAGGGACGCATCTGCGAGGCGTCTGACCACCTGCCAGAGCAGGGGAAGGTCGACCATGGACGCCTCGTCGATAATGAGGATGGCGCCCGCGTGGAGGCGCACGGCCGCGTCACCGGAGGTCTCCTTGAGGAAGCGGGCGATGGTCATTGCGGGCCGGCCCGTCGATTGGGCCATGCGCTGCGCCGCGCGTCCGGAGAGCGCGATCAGCATGGTGTCCCGGCCGAAGGTCTCCGCGAGCTCGCAGATTCCGCGCAGCGACATCGTCTTCCCGGAGCCGGCATAACCGCCGAGGACCGTCAGCCGACGCCGGAACGGGAGCGCGATGGCTGTCTTCTGCGCGCCGGTGAGGCGGTGTGGCTGACTGCGTTCATATTCGGCAAGTGCCCGCTCGATTTGCTCGTCGGCAAGAGGCGGCATCGCCAGGTCCGATACCGGAGCCTGCGCCGCGAAGCGCGCGAGCTCCTCCGCAAGGAAGGCCTCCATCGCGGCCGCGCCCATCGGTTGGATGCCGTCCTCGAAGGGCTCGGCGCCGCCGGCTTGGATCGCGGCTTCGACGGCCCAGCGTCCGGCGGGGCCGCCGTCCGGAGCCGCCACGCCGGCGAGGAGCTTCTCGGCCCCGGCCTCGGCCGAGGCGCGCGAGGTCCATGTGTGGTTCCGGTCGAGGCGGCGGTAGAGGGTGGCTTCGACCGCGGCGACGGCGCGGCGAGGGTCGTCGGGCGCGACACCGAGAGCGCGGCATACGCTGTCGGTCACAGCCCAGGGCAGGAAGCTCGCAAGGAGGTAGGGATTGTCCTTCACGGCGTCGACGCCGTCATGGCCCCAGCACCGGGCGATTCGGATTGCGGTGCGCGTTCCCACAACGGATACGACCCCCCGGCTCTCCAGCCAGTCGAGAAGCTCGATCTCGGGGCTTTTGAGATCGTATGTCGCGAAGGCGTTGGTGGCGGTTTCGTCGCCGAGGATCGCGATGACCTCGGGATGTTTGCAATCGAGCGCGGCATGGAGTCCGTCGCCGAAGGCGGCCGTGAGGGCGGCGGCCTTCGCGGGGCCGATACCGCGGAAGTCCCGGTCCTCGGCGAGGTAGGTCTCGAGCGCACCGAGGGTCCGCGGCATCGGGGTTTCGGTGCCGGCACGGGCGGCTGCGCCCGGCCGGCTCATTCGGGTGTCTCGTCGAGCTCGAAGCGGCCCTGCTCGGGGCCGGCGTTGTCTTTCTCCGGCGGCCTGGGCCTGTAGCGCCGGCCGGCCGCGATCAGGGTCTGCTCGGTCGCCTCGTAGCGCCTCAGGCGGGCGATGAGTGCCGCGTTTCTGGCGACGAGCTCGCTGACACGGCGCTCCGCGGCCGCGCTCCGACGCTGTTCCTCGCGCAGGCGCGACGCCGGTACCATGGCCTCTTCGCCGGCGTCGGCCAGCGTCACGGCGGCCCCCGTGGCCTGGCGGTCGTGCATGGATGGCGCCGCGCCCCTGGCGGAGAAGGCCACGTCCTTCCGGCTGGCGTAGTCCATGAGCATGGCGCGGAAGGACGGGTTCTGCGTCACCGTCGACCGGCCGACCCCGACCAGCTGGCAGATCTTCGCCAGATGAAGCGCCCGGCCGTTCATCGGCAAGGTTTCGCCGGCCGTCTCGCGGGCGTCGATCTCCCGGCGCAGACGCAGCACCGCCTGACGGCCGCGTTGGGCGCCGCTGCCCCCGCTCATGCGTCGCGCTCGCTGTAATCGCGGTCGACCGGCTGAAGCGGAACATCCAGCCGGTGGTCGGGAATGCCGAGCACATGCGTGTTGTAGGCCCAGATGGCGAACCGGGTCATCATCGACTCGTTCTCGGCGCGAAGCCGGGAGAGGTCGGCTTCCAGGGAGTCGATGCGCGCGAAGAGAGCCGCTTCGGTGTCGGTCTTCGGTCGCGGCCGCCGCCCGGCGTGCCTGTCCCTGAGCTGCTCCTTGCGAGCCGCGAACGCGGTCCTTATCCGTTCATGCCGGGACAGCGCCTGGCGCGAGTAGGCGTGACCGAGCCGCTGTCGCGCCAGCCTCACGACCGCGTCCCATGTGGCCACCTCGAGAGTGCCGATGGCCCTGGCGAGTGTTTCGATGTGGGTCTCGCTGAGATGCCGGGCCATGTCACTGTTTCCCTGGCTGTAAGGAAGGATCGGGAGCCGGGCCGGGACCGGACAAGGGTTTCGCCGGCTCGGCTCCGTCGCCGCCGATCGCGTAGCGTGCCGCGTCGTCGAGCCTCAGAACGGCGCCCGGCGCGATCGTCGCGTCGTCGATCAGGGCGACGAGCTCGCGCAGGCGCGCAAGCTCGGTCCTCTTGCGGGAGAGCCATATCTCCGAGTTGCCTTCGCCGATGGCGGCGGCCTCCTCGGCGGCTGCGACCGCCCTCTCCATGACGGCAAGGCGATCGCGCAGGGCTCGCTCGGCGCGCTCGTCTCCCTTTACACAGGCGTGCTCGACGCAGTTCAGGCAGTCCCGGTACATCGGGCAGGGCGACATCGCGAAGTCGTGCAGGCAGGCGCCGTAACGCGTCAGATGCACCCCGGCAAGATTGCCCTCCATCAGCTGCCGCGGTGTCACCGGCCGCTGAGGGGTAGCCGTTATCGGGCTGCCGAACATCTCTCCGCCGAGAGCGCGCGCCTTCGAGACGAGGGAATCGGCGGTTTCGTGGTCGTAGAATGCGTTGTGCCGGACGTCCTTCCGGCCTGCCCACCTCGCGATGTCGAGCTGCGACAGGTTGCCCTCGTTCGCGAGCGTGGTCATGTAATGCCGCAGCTGGTGAGGCGTGATGCGGACGGTCTCGCCATCGTCGTCCACCAGCCCGAGACGTGCGAACAAGCCAGCTCTATCGCCTTTCCCGTTCATGGTGTGCTCGATCGCGTCGGACGGGATACACGACAGTCGCCAGAAGATGCAGCTCGGTTGCCGGCCCACGTCGGCGGTGCGCACGAGCAGCGCGCGGTCGTATCCCAGACCGGATTTCGGATCGGCCAGCGGGAACCCTTCCGGAAGTTCTGACCGGAAGGCCGCCTCGATCGGCGCACGGAGGTAAAGCCTGGCGATTGTGGAGACTGGAACGCCCAGGTCTCTTGCCAGAACCGAGCGAAGATCGACCCCGTTCTTGCGAAGTTCGGCAATCGCGGGGCCGGGTTTCGTGACGGTGCCGAGAGTCTTCATGCTGATGTAGCCGGCGCGGGCAAGAGGATCGTCCGGATCGTCGGCCGGGAGGATCTCCTCGCCGGCCATGTACCTGCGCGCAAGTGCGCGGGCGGGCTCGGTGAGGTCGCGGATGCGCTTCAGCGCGTCTCTCGCCAGCGGCACCAAAGCGCTCGGGAGCCAGCGCGTCTCGGGTACCCCGCCCTTCGACGGATACCAGCGCAGGCCGTAGCGCTGCTCGCCGTGCTCGATGACCTCCACTTCGCAACCGTAGGCGTCGATCCGGTGAAGCTCGGAGATGCGGCTGTGCGTGGCGAGGAGGAGGGCATAGGCAGAGACGGCGATCACGTCCATCGGATGCCGGGCGCGGCGGTACGCATCGCCAAGTGCGGCGATCGCGCGTTCCGAGGGAAGTTTCCGGGCCCGGGTCCGCTTAGGCCCGACCCCGATGCGATCGAAGCTCGCCGGCCGCCTGATGGGGTTGGTCCAGACGAGAGGTCGCGCGACGAGGCGGTGATCGTCGAGGAAGCCCGCGATCGCTTCGAGCTGGCGTCCGACGCGATATGCGGTTTGAGGGCTGTAGCGGGACCGGCAGGCTGCGGCGGCAGCGTAGAAGTCGTCGGCCCGCGCGTCGGTAGCCGGCTTGCCGGCCTGGGCGAGGGCCTTGTCGAGATGCCGTATCGCCGAGAGCATCAAGACAGGGTTCATCTGTGGGGCAAGCCCGTACCTGTAGCGCAGGTAGGCCTTGAAGAAGTCGACGTTGCGGGTATCGAGCGGTGCGTAGTCCCCGATCGCTTTGGGGGCCCTCTTCAGGGGATGGCCCCAGTACACGCGAAGCACGCTCTTACTGCGGCCCGACACCCTGGCAACACCGTGGAGTTGCCAGGTCGGCGCATCCCAGTCGAGCTCGGCGCCGAAGACCGTGAGGTCGTCGCGCGCATGGCGGATAAAGTCGGCAAGCCTCGTTTCGGCGTCCAGCGCCTCGCGCGGCTGGAAGAGCGCAAGCTCACCCATGGGCGGTCCCCGTCCGCATCGCGCGGCAGCGATCGGCGACCTCCGCGACGGCCATGATGGTCGCGTCGTTGGCGCCGGCCACCTGGGGGGAGATACCGTCCGCCAGAAGCGTGCTGCGTTCTTCGATCAGGGACCGCAGCAGATCGTCGTGAGGCGCGTCACGCCAGGGACGGAACGCGGCGCAGGTGTAACATGCGAGCGGCGCCAGCCGGACGCAGCCGCGCGGACCCGCGCAGGTGCCCACACCGCTGCCAACCGCGGCGGCGATGCGTCGCGACGGCGCTTTTGCGACACCGGATTTGGTTTCGTCCGCTACGACGGCGCCCGTGAACAGCCCGGCCAGCGGTTCGACCCTGTCGTGAAGCGCGGCGTCCATGCGGTCGACGATGGAAGGCCGCGATTCGACGTAGACACCGACATGCTGAAGGTCGGTATGATCGAGCAGGTGAGCGATCAAGACAGGAGGGTGTCCCGCATCGGCGGCCCGGGTCCCGAGCGTGCTTCGGAACCGCCGGGGCGCCAGATTTATCGGAGCGCCGGTGCGCGCCGACCGCAGGTCGAGCGCGCTCTGGATGCGCTTCAGAGCGCCGCTGACACCGTCCCTACCGATGTGTGCCTCCGCGAGCGATGCGAAGGCGGGCGCCTCGACGGCAAAGATCGGACGCCGGTCGACCGGAAGGGCTTGGAAGCGCTCGTCGCGAGATCGCTCTTCGGCGAGTTTCTTCAGCAGAGCGGCAAGCTCGCGGGGGATGACGCGTTCGCGCGTGAGACGCTTTCTGGTCCTCTTCTTGAGAGACGGCACCAGGAGACGAGATGCGGACGATCCGGGTGCCGGCGGAACCAGATCGCCGCAAGCCAGCATCGACAGCTGGCCGGGCCGGGAGCCTGTCGCGGTCAGCGCGAGAAGGATTGCGAAGTCCTGCCTGCTCACGCGGCCCTCGCGATGCGCCTCGCGAGCCGCCAGGATGATGCCCTGAAGCTCCAGATCCGTGAAGGGACCCTTCGTGGGGTGGT
>CBDCYR010000016.1:0-200000 GCA_965224275.1 Alphaproteobacteria bacterium
GCGATCACGCGGGCGGATGGTGACCGACCCTACCCTGGGCAACCAACGCCGACGGGAGAGATGGGTCCCATCCACTTTGGCCTCAGCCATGCGGCATTTGGGTGCGAGCGAGCATCGCTCGACCGGATATGAGGTGATGCGGGTCAATCGCATCAAACAAACAAGGCCTGCCCGTGTAACGATCCGATATCGCCACCGCCAAACCAACCGGAGCCCACCCTTGACACCGAGTCCCCCATATGAGGGTGGGGTGAGGGTTCGACCTACACCAACAAATGCTCCAGACGAGCTGCCGATCGTTTCTCACGGCTAGACCCTCACCCCCGCCCTCTCCCACTTCGCGGGAGAGGGAGCTCCGCCGGCATTGCGCCACCGCAATACCTTTCCCAAGGATTTGGGAAAGCTCGACAAAACGGCGAGCTGTCCGATGGCGACTGATCTCGCTCGCGCCGGAGGACCACTTGGTCTCGGCCTCAGGGTCGGTTGCATAGTGAGCACCTACTGGCCAGGGCACCCTGCTCGGCGGCCAGGTCCGTTTTGTCTCCCTAGAGGGGCCCCTGCTGTTGGCGCGCGATCACAGTCCGCCATCGAACATCGGCACGGCAATGTGCGACCAATAAGGCCACAGCTCTGGGGTTAGGCATCGGTCGCGTTGGTGCGCCAACGGCGCGAGCCCTAGCCGGCGGACCTCGGGCTTTGGGCTGGGAGCTAGTCGATCTTAGGGGCCTTTGGTGATCATCAGGCGCCCCTTATCAATGTGCAAAGCAATGTCCGCTTTCGCTCGATTTACGTCCGGAATCGAGCCGCGATCTGACCCGCCCGACGGATAGCAGTTTAGGCAATTGTTGACCCAAATCAGTCATTCTGGGAAACGTGCTTTGCGAAATGAATCCAGGAAATCTTCTCGGATGTGCGGCTCTTTGTAGGGCAGTATTTTCCCGAAGCCAGTGAGGTTAAAGTCGGGTTGTAGTCTTATTGTCGCGGTGCGGTGTATCTCCGCTTCTTCCATTCTGTCCAAACTTGCGTTGCACGCGGCGAGATAGGCGTGGACCCAACTATTCGTGCCGATTATCGTCATCGGCTTGATGGGTGTCGCGCTTACCGAGTTTGTGATGTATGTCGAGCGTAAGATCTCGAAATGGCGCATTCTCGAGCGCGAGCATACCGGGCTGTAGCACGATCTGCCGGAGGAAACTTGCGGTGACTAATACTGAAATTAACGATCGCCTGACATGGCCGGCCAAAGACTACAGCCGGGTGCCCTATCGTGTATTCACCGACCCGACGATCTACGAACGCGAGCAGGAGCTTATTTTTCGCGGGCCGACCTGGAGCTACCTCGGCCTCGAGGTCGAGATCCCCAACCCGGGCGATTACAAGTCAACGTTCCTCGGCGACACCCCCGTTTTCGTCGTGCGCGCTGGCGATGGCAGTCTGTGCGCCTTCGTCAACCGCTGCGCCCATCGTGGCACGCTCCTGGTCCGCGACCTCTTGGGCAATGCCAACGATTTCACGTGCGTCTATCACCATTGGTGTTACGACCTTAAAGGTAACCTAATCGGGGTGCCGTTCCTGCGCGGGCTCAACGGCAAAGGCGGCATGCCGAGCGACTTCGACATGGCGGCTCACGGCCTGCAGCGACTTCGGGTCGGCAGCCGCAGCGGCGTCATCTTCGCCACTCTCGACGATACCGCCGAGAATTTCGATGCTTATCTCGGTGACGTCATGCTTGAGTTTCTCGACGACATGTTCGGGCGGCCAATCGACGTCCTCGGATATATGCGCCAACGAACATACGGGAACTGGAAACTCTATTTCGAGAATCTCAAGGATCCCTACCACGCCGGCTTGTTGCATCAGTTTCAGACCACATTCGGCATTTATCGCAACACGCTGGCGGGCGGCACCGCTATGGACGATCGCCACCGCCACGCCATCAACCACAGCTTTTATAACAGCGACGATGAAGACATGATCGCCGAGGGTTATGACGATATCGATGTGCTGGACACGTCGCTGACGCTCGAGGATCCCAGCATCGTTGCGTTTCACGACGAACTTGGCGACCGCAAGGTTGCTAACATGATGCACGTGTTCCCGTCGGTGCAGTTCGGGCGACTCGCCAACTGCCTCGCTACCCGCCACATCCGCCCCAAGAGCGCCGATGAGTTCGAGCTGTACTGGACAATCTTCGGGTACGCCGACGACGATCCGGACTTAAGGGCGTTCCGCATGCGCCAGATCAATCTTGTCGGACCCGGAGGACTGGTCTCGATGGAGGACAGTTTTGTTGGCGCTCTGGTCCAACAAGCGATTCGTCGCGAAGGCGATTATCATTCGGTGATTGAAATGGGTGGGGTCGGTCCGGTTACCAATCAGGAAACAGTATTGACCGAGGTGCCGGTCCGCGGCATGTGGCGTTATTACTGCGAGTTGATGGGACTGAGCTAGGAGACCCAGCGCCACGATTGACCACAGCGAGCGCGATTTCGTGCCCATGTAAGCCAGGTAGCTTCACACTGAACGTAAAATAATTCGCGGAAGCAACGGTCATCCAGTCCCGACGCCCGGCCGCTATTCCTAACCCTCGCAGGTCTGTCCTTATCGGCAGGCGGAGACGAAAAGCAGTTTGACGGAGGGCACATCGAGCGAACGAAAGGGCGGCTTCGCGGCCTTTTCTATGTCTGGATTTGGCTACGAATACCCCTTTTTGGACTACCCCAACTATGGTCAAAGCTGGGTGTAAACCAGACTCTTTAAAGAAAATGTCGGTTTGGGGCCCGAAACTAGCCGTTCTCTGAGGGCAGCCAGAACGGAAATTTTGAATCCCATTTCAGAAAATAAACTCCTTGACTTAAAGCTAACTTCAGGTCGCATGGTTCGAGTCCTCGTGATTATCGGAGGATCGAGCGATGAACGAATCTATCCGGGCGAGCGATATCGCCTGTTCTTTGACCGACGAAGCCTTCAAGGAGCGCCGGGCAGTGGTGCGACGTTCGCTGCTACCCCACCTCGTCGCCAAGAAACGAACGGAGGGCGGCCTGCGGCTGTGCTTTCCCAACACTATGCAGTTGCGCTCGCACGTCGAGGCCTTCGTTGAATTGGAGCGTCAATGCTGCGGCTTTCTCACCTTCTCACTAGCTCCGCGCGAGGACCGCTTGGTCCTCTCGATTGATGGGCCATCGGAGGCTCAGGCGACGCTCGATCTTCTCGCCGACGCGATCGGAGGCCCATGAGAATGGCCGTTGGCGTCAACGCTGCACCATCCACCAAAGCGTGGTCGCTCAAACGCACCGGGCTTGCCGGTATCTTGCTCGGCATGCTGGCGCTCGTTGCGTGCGAGATCCCGATCGTGATCGCCTTTATCAGTATCGGCGGGCTCGCCGCGGCAAGTGCCATCGCGCCCGCATTACCGCTCGAGACCGGCGGGATCGTGGCGGCATTGGCCGGCGTCGGCGTGTTGGTCTCGCTCAAGCTCCTTCGGAGCGGAGCCAAACGAAAGGAGCATCCGCCATGAAGATCGGAGATGTCGTGGAACGGCTCGGCATGCCGGCGTCTACCATCCGGTACTACGAGAAGATGGGACTGATCGCACGACAACACCGCGTTTCCGGCCGTCGCCAATTCGATGACCGCGCACTGCTGACCCTGCAGTTCGTCCGGCTCGCAAAGGCCACGGGCTTTTCCCTGACGGAAACGAAATCACTGCTAGAAAGCTATGCCGCCGATCCGACCCCCGCTGGTATCTGGAAGCCACTCGCGGAAACTAAACGCGCTGCGATCCGACGGCAGATAAATGACCTGCAGCGCGTCGATCGCGTGCTAACCGCTCTGCTCTCCTGCGCCTGCGCGAGTCTGAGCGAATGCGTCGAACGGGCGGAAGCTGACCCGCGCTCCGGGACGGCTTGACGTGACAGACCCCATCGAAGCACTCGGGATCATCGCGATCGTGACGATGGTCGCGAGCTACGCCCTCGAACGCCGCGGCGCGGTCTTCATCGCAATCTTCGCTGCCGGCTGCGCGCTCGCGGCGGTCTACGCCTACCTGATCGAGTCCTATCCGTTCTTAGTCGCCGAGGGCATCTGGGCGATCATCGCCTTGAGACGCTGGTACGCCGCACGAACGGCGGCACATGCGGTCATGACCGGTTATGGCTAGAAATTGCCCTTTCGGGCTACCCCGAACTACGACCGAAGCTGAGTGTAGACTTGCCATTCTGTGTTGAAATGTCGGTTTTGGTCACGAGCCGAAACTAGCCGTTCTCTTGGGGCCGCCCGTAGGGGCAAAAGTTGACCCAGCCTGTGTAAAAACGTTGGTGTTGTTATGATTCTCCCGTCGTTTGGCGGGAGTATTTGATGAAGCGTTTCGTTGCGGGTGTGGACCGGGGTCAGTCGACGCTGTTCCCCGAGTGTCTTGAGGACTGGATCGACGAAGGCAACCCGGTTCGGGTGATCGATGTCTTTGTCGAGGAACTGGATCTGGGTGGGCTTGGTTTTGGCGGTATCGATCCAGCGGCCACGGGCCGTCCGTCCTATCACCCATCGGTTCTGTTGAAGCTGTACATCTACGGTTATCTTAATCGGGTTCAATCGAGCCGGCGTCTCGAACGCGAAGCCGGGCGCAATGTGGAGGTCATGTGGCTGACCGGCCGCCTGGTGCCGGATCACAAGACGATCGCTGACTTCCGCAAGGACAACGGCGCTGCCATCGGCAAAGTCTGTGCCCGGTTCGTCGAGCTTTGCCGGAGGATCGGTCTACTGACAACGGCCAGCGTTGCGATTGACGGTAGCAAGTTCAAAGCGGTCAACAACCGCGACCGGAACTTCACCCGCGCCAAGATGGATCGGCGCAAGGCGCAGATCGAAGAGAGCGTGTCGCGCTATCTCCATCAGCTCGACAGCGCCGACCGCCAGGAGCCGTCGGAAGCGCTTGCGATGAAAGTAACCCGACTGAAAGAGAAGATCGCGCGTCTTCATCTGGAGATGCAACGGCTTACGGCCCTCGACGCCCGTATGCGCGCGACACCCGATCATCAGATCTCCTTGACCGATCCCGACGCTCGCTCCATGGCTACCAGCGGTCGCGGTTCCGGTGTGGTTGGCTATAACGTGCAGGCCGCGGTCGATACGTCGAACCACCTGATCGTCACACACAAGGTGACCAACGTTGGCAATGACAGAGCGCAACTCTCTCCCATGGCGGAGCAGACCAAGGCCGCTCTGAACGTCGATAAACTCGAGGTGGTCGCCGATCGCGGCTACTTCAGTAGCAATCAGATCCTGGCATGTGATCAGGCCGGCATCACAGTCACGCTCCCCAAACCGCTAACCTCGGGCATCAAAGCCAAAGGGAAGTTCGGCAAGCAGGACTTCCGCTATGTGAAGGATGAGGACGTGTACGTCTGTCCAGCCGGCGAGCGCTTGGTCTACCGCTTCACCAGAGAGGAGCACGGGCTGTCCCTACGTCGCTACTGGACCAATGTCTGCCAGAACTGCGCCATTAAGGCTCAGTGCACCACCGCCAAAGAGCGCCGAATTACCCGCTGGGAGCATGAGCACGTTCTGGAAGAGGTCCAGCACCGGCTCGACGCGCATCCGGAAAAGATGCGCCAGCGGCGCGAAACGGTCGAACACCCCTTCGGCACCATCAAAGCCCGAATGGGTGCCACCCACTTCCTGGTGAAGACGCTGCCGCGGGTCAGAACCGAAATGGCGCTGCACGTACTCGCTTACAATCTGACGCGAGTCATGAACGTTCTCGGCGCCGGACCCCTGATGGCAGCTATGCGGGCATAGTGTAAGGGCCCGCTACCGCCGCGACGCCCTCGCGAGATCCAGTCGTGGCGGTGAAACAGCCTAATCCGCCCCTACGACAAGCTAAAACCGAAAAAAGGGACGAGGCCCGAACAGCACCGCTAACCCTCACCGCATCGCTAATCCGGCGAACGTTTTTACACGCCCAAGACCCTAAACAGCCGTCCCGGTTCAAAAAAGAGTAAAGAAACATTGGCAGCGACAGCGAGGCCTCTTCACAATGTGATTTGAAGTATGTGATTTGAAGTGGACCGCGTCACAAGCGCAGCGTCTAGGAATCTTAAGAGGCAAAGATGTGTGGCTTTGTCTGCCTGTGGAAGATCGACGATCCAGCGCTGGCGCGCCGGATGATCGATAAGATTGCCCATCGCGGCCCGGACGATTTGCGTGTGATCGAAGCGCCAAACGTGCCCGCGGTGATGGCGCACTGTCGCCTGTCGATTATCGGACCCGAGAACGGCGCCCAGCCTATCTACAGTGCCGAAAATGTGCTCGTCGCCAACGGTGAGATTTACAATCATGCCGATCTGCGCGCGATCCTCGGCGAAAGTGCATTCAAGACCGAAAGCGACAGCGAGACCATTCTGCACCTGTTTCGTTCGGACGAACTGCGCTGGATTACCAAACTCGACGGCATGTTTGCGTTTGTCCTGGCGACACCGGAACGCATTATCGCCGCGCGCGATCCCCTCGGCATCAAGCCACTTTTCATGGCCCGCATCAATGATGGGTTGGCATTTGCGTCGGAGTTGAAAGCCTTCGACGGGCTTGGTCTGCGCGACGTCGAAGCCGTCGACCCTGGCGCGATGTTCGACAGCATCGATGGGTTTCGCGAGTGGCACCGCATGCCGCAGGGCGCCGCTGAGCTCGCGGCGGAGGACGATCCGGAACCGATCTGGCGCGAGCTGCGCCTGGTCCTCGAAGCGGCGGTGCGCAAATGGATGGTCGCCGACGTCGAGGTTGGCGCCTTCCTCTCCGGTGGGTTGGATTCCTCCGTCATCGCGGCGCTCGCGGCGCGCGCGGTCGAGCGCCCGCTCAAGACCTTCTCGGTTGGTACGGCAGGAAGTCCCGACCTCGTTGCCGCGCGCACCGTGGCACAGCACATCGGCTCCGATCATCACGAGTTCGTCTTTACCGCCGATGACCTGGCGGAGGTCCTGCCACATGTGATCTATCACCTTGAGAGCGCCGATATCGATCTCGTGCGCAGCGCCATGCCGACCCACTTCGCCGCCACGCTCGCGCGCCGCCATGTGAAGGCAGTGCTGACGGGCGAAGGTGCAGATGAGCTCTTCGCCGGCTACGCCTATCATCATGAATACGCCAAGCGGCCACGCGCGCTGGCCGATGAAATCACCCGCTCGCTCGGCGCCATGCACAATATCAACCTGCAACGGGTCGACCGGATCACGATGGCGCAAGGGTTGGAAGCGCGCACCCCTTTCCTCGATCGTGATCTGATCGACTTTGCGCAATCTATCCCGGCGTCCTTGAAGATGAAGATCACGAACGAGGAGACCCAAGAAACCACGGAAAAGTGGATATTACGAAAGGCGTGTGAAGATTTGCTCCCCGCCGAAGTTATTTGGCGCACAAAGGCGCAGTTCGACGAGGGCAGCGGGACTGTTGACACGCTTGATCAGGCGTTATCGCAGCTTCTCGCTGTAACCCCACCCGTCGATCGCGAAGCTGAGGGTAAGCTCTATGAGCGTCTGCTCCGCGACCAATACGAAGATCCCGACCTCATTTTGGAGAATGCGGGCATGTGGACCGCCAATCGGGTCGCCGTTTGATGACCGCTGTTTTGGCGAACAGTCGCGTTTTCCCTTTGGCGTGTGGGGCAGCGGTTGCGCCGCCATCGCTGCGGCTCTACTCAGTTGAGATGGAGTTGCTCTAACGGTCTCCCAGCGACCGCTTCGGCCGGCCGGGAGAGATAGAACTCTGCTGGCAGATAGCCTTGATCTTTCTTTTCCGATCGGATCGACGTCGGCCTCGCGCAACTGTTCGAGCACTTGCTCGTGTTCTTCGGTTGCGGCGAAGCGGCGCTGAACGAAGGTCGCGCCCGCTGCGGGGCGGCATGTCTACTCCGCCACCGCTTTCACTAGCTCCGGCCAACTCGAAGTGGGTTCGTAACCGAGTACCTTGTGGGCGCGGGTGATGTCGATGACGCTGGCTCGCGGATTGCGCTCGAAGAGCTCGGGCCGGCGCACGTCGAGCATCGGGCCGTAGAGCCGCTCCAGAAAGTCGAGGGTCGGGTCATGGGTGCAAGTGTCGGCCGCGGCGATGAGGATTGTGTCGAAAGTCACGCCCTCGACCTCGAGCGCCAGGCGAAAGGCCCGCGCCGTGTCCTCGGGCGAGACGTAATGGAACAGGCGCTGGCCCTCGTCCTCGGCCATGCGCGCGAGCACCTTGGGGATGTGGAACGGGTACATGATGAGGACCGGGCGCAGGCAGATGACGTCGATGCCGCCGTGGCGCACGAAACTCTGCGCCATCAACTCCGCCGCCCACTTGCTGACACCGTAGGGGTGGGAGGCTTCGAGAGGATGAGCCTCGTCCACCGGGATGTAGTGGGGCCTCTCGCGCTCGGCTCCGCCGATGCCCGTGACGGCCACACTCGAGCACTGCACGACCTTGGCGATGCCCGCCTCTCGGGCTGCCTGGAGAACGTGCCAGGTACCCAGGGTATTGGTCTCGATAAAGGCCTCGGGCGGGGCGTCAATGCGGAGGTCAAGACCGCCCAGGTGGATGACCGCATCGTGGCCGTCGAGGCCGCGGCGCAGGGAGTCCAAATCGCGCACGTCGGCGTGGGCGAACGCGACATCCGCCTCTGGCTCCTTGATGTCGAGCACAGTCACCTCGCAGCGGCCGGCGAGCTCGGCAACCACATAGTGCCCCAGATACCCGGCACCGCCGGTGATGGCGACCTTCTTGAATTGCATGGATGACCTTTTTCGAGGGTTGCTAGAGCACGTTCCAACTGACCTCTAAGCTAACACTTCTTCTTTCCGCGGAACCTCAACGACCCGGTATCGCGATGTGCAAAATTGCGGTGCTGTGAAGCCCCCTAATGGATGCTCGATGCCGCCTTATGTGCTACGAAAAATCCCAACGCTGAGCGCTCGGACACGGTCTTAACGGGGAACTGGGTCGGTGCTCCTTTCCATCGAACCTGTTTAGAGAAATTGAAAAAACCGTGGGATTGCCGGGAGGATCAGGATGAGTGGTAAAGCACGCACAGTGGAGATTGCCGGGGCCGGCTTGTCCGGTCTTGCTCTTGCCGTGCGAATGGCCCAGTTGGGATGGGCCGTCACACTGCATGAGCGCAATGCAGACTTGCGTATGTTTGGCGCTGGTATTTGGCTCTGGGGTAACGGGCTGAAATCCCTGCAAATGGTTGGCGCCTACGACGACGCCGTACGTCGTGCCAAAGTGATCAAGGAATGGCGCATCGCCGATGAGGAGGGGGATATCCTCATGACCCGGACGATGACGTCCCAAGATGGACTCCTATTACCCCCGCGGGCAGATCTCTACCAGGCCCTCATCGACCGTGCGGTCGCCGAGGGCGTGACGATTCGCACCTCCTCCACCGTGGTTTCGGTGCGCCAGGAGGGCGTCCTCGTCTTGGAAAGCGGCGAGGAGCGGCGCGCCGATCTGATCGTCGCAGCCGATGGGGTCTACTCGCGCTTGCGTGAGAGTCTCTATGCAACGCGGCTGCTCGATTATGGCATCGAAGCGGTGATCCGCATGCTTATCAAGCATCAGCCCGGCGATCCCGAGGATATCATCACCGAGTATTGGAACGGCCCCTGGCGGTTACTCTATAACCCCTGCACCGACGGCGAAAACTACATCTTCCTAAGCGCCCCAATAGAGGATGAAAGGGGGCGGCGGATTCCCATCGATCGTGATTTCTGGCGGGAGACCTTTCCGCTCCAGGAAGATTTGGTCAACCGCTTCCGCGAGGATGGCCGCTGGGACCGCATCGCCTACGTTCAGTGCCGGGCTTGGTCAGACGGTCACGTCGCCATTCTCGGGGATGCGGCAAACGGAATGCCGCCCAACCTCGGCCAGGCCGCCAACATGGCGTTTACCAACGCGATGGCGTTGGCGGCAATAGTGACCGAGGGAGACGATGTTGAAAATTCGCTGCGCCAGTGGGAGGCCGTGGCGCGCCCGCTCACCGACCACGTGCAGTGGTGGTCGTATATCTACGGCTACATCCTTGGCCGTTGGCCGGCTGACAGCATGTCGCTACGCGGCGACATGCTCAAGATGCTTGCGAAGACGAAATGGTTCGATGATGGCCTCAATCGAGGTGCGCGAAGCATTCCGGTCGGGTTTGGCGGTAAGACCGAGTTCTCAACCCATACGATCCCGTCAACCGCCGAAAACCAGGACTTCGAGCAGGCTCTTGTGAAGGAGATTTTACAAACCATCGTGGGCCGTCAGATCGCAAGCCGGCTGTCCTAGACGGTTGTCCTGAAACCAGGGCGCGACGAAATTTGTGCGTTCCATGCGAAAGGGCGGCGTGCCCTTTTCGTCGGTCTTGGCCTAGTCGGCTGGCGGCGAGGCAAAGCGGCTGCTTAGAACCCGACAGTGACACCTAACAGGGCGGCCTCTGAGCCAACCTTTTTCTCTGTGCAGCCATGACCGTATATGGCTACGAATTGCCCCAAACGCCGATGCCTGACTACGTCCAAACCTAAGGGTTAACTTGCCATTCGGTGTTTAGATGTCGGTCTAGGGGCTGCCACCTGCCGTTCTCTGAGGGCACTCGCTTAGGCCGGGAGTTGACCCCCAACGGACGTTCGGACCCGGAGTTCATGCTGCGAGCAGTTGCTCGATGGGTGCGTCGGCCACTTCATTCACCGGGCGTGACAGGAAAAATTCGGCCAGCAGATGGCCCTCGGTCTCCTTGCCGGTCGGATCTATACCTTGCTCACGAAGTTGCTCAAGCACTTCTCCCTGTTCGTCGGTCGACGTGAAACGGCGCTGATCGAAGGTTCGGCCTTCACACTTCTCCGTTACATAGCCCCAATCATTCAGAGTCCCTTCGATCGTTTCGAACGGGAACATCCGCAGCACGAAATTGCCAATCCACGGCAACCCGCCTTGCGTAACCGCTGGTAACAGACCCTCGAAACTCTTTTCGGTGATATAGCCAACGCATCCGGTCGATGTGACCAGATCGACGCGCGCCAAATTCTCCGCCGCAACTTCGGGCAGCGATTCCGATTCGAGATTGACGGCGAGGCCGTCGTCCAGCAGGCCGATTTTCTCGCCGAATGCAACGGCGCATTCGGCTTGGTCGAGACCCATCACCGAGATGTCTTCTTGGGTGTCGAGACTATCGAAAAAATCCCGACCATGGGCGAGGACCTCTCCGGCGGTGGCCTCCACAAGCGCCTTCTGGCCCCAAAGTTCATAGAGCTCGGACATCGACAAATCGTGTTTCAACAGCGCCGCATTAACACCGTAGGAGCAGCCGAGGTCGAGCAGGTGAACGGGGTCGTCTTGCTGGCCCTGCAGGTGGGCAATCAGCTTCTGGAATATCGGTTTAGCGACGCCGGGAAGGGCATAGCTGAACTTTTTCAACTCGCGGAAATAGGCCCGGGGGTCAGATTGATCGTAGATGTGGTCCCAACTGGCTTTGGCTTCATTGATCTCTTCAAACGCCGTGTCGGCAGACATCGCTTCTCTTTCTGGTGGCGGTTTGGGCGATCCGCGATATGCCCCGCGGGCCGTAACAACCCATGCGGAGCGCAAAACGTCGGCTACGCATCAAGACGAAATCCTGATGCAGGCCAAAATTTCATTGGGGGTGCTTGTTTGTGGAACCTAACAGAAGCGGCCACAATTTGATACGGAGGTAAGAAATTGCGGGCGGCGTAGAGCTCCCGAATGTCGTTTGCTAGGGCTAAATCGTGACCATCGTCGCGCGCTGAGCGATGTCCGCACAGGGGTAAGCTGGACTTTCGAGTCGGGACCGTCGGTTTAAGGTCCGAAGCTTCTCCGATGGATACGACGTTCACACAAAGTGAGTTCGCGGCTCCGACTCAGAGCACAATATTGTCGTGTTGAAGGTCGACCGCTCGTACTTTCTCTGGATCGTCAAATTCCTCGGCACTCATTAGTTCGTACGCGGCAAATAGATTTTCCAATCCACCGGGCTGAAAAAGCGTCAGCATCTTCGCGGGCCGGAGACATCGGACAGAATGCGGAGTGTTTGGCGGCACGTGAAGCGTATCCCCCTTTTGGGCCTCAAGTTTCCTCCCATCGACGGTGAACTCAACCACTCCGTCAATGATGAAGAACGTCTCTGCGTGATCCGCGTGTTTATGAAGCGGGAGCACAAAGTCTGGGGTCAAGTTGTCCTCGATCATGCTAAACAGGCCGCCAGACTCGTTAGCAGATACCTTTAAGAAGGCATGGTCGCTTTTCCATTTGAACTCACGACCTTCATTAGACTTCACATAGATCATCCCATCACACCTTTGGCGAACGTCCGACGGACCTGCGCCATGTCATGGATGCGGTCGAATGGCTAGTTATTATCCTTTTAGGCAAGGCCGAACCAGTTCAGACCCGAGGGACAGCCAGAGCGTGAAAACCACGGAAAGCGGTGGTGTTCGGGGCTATGACGCGGGCAAGAAGATCAAGGGCCGCAAGCGTCACATCGTCACCGATACACTCGGCCTGCTGGTCGGCCTGATCGTGCACGCAGCCGATATCCAGGACCGCGACGGCGCGCCCGAGGTCCTCAAATCGATCCGTCATCGCTTCCCCCGGCTGCGTCACCTCTTCGCCGACGCCGCCTACGCGGGACCGAAACTCGAGGGCGCCCTTGAGGACATCGGCCGCTGGAAGCTCGAGATCATCAAGCGCTCAGACACCGCCCAGGGCTTCGAGCTCCTGCCCAGACGATGGGTCGTCGAGAGGACCTTCGCCTGGCTCAACCGATGCCGTCGACTGGCCAAGGATTGGGAGAAATCAATCGCCTCCGCACAGGCATGGATTCTTGTCGCCAACATCCGACTCCTCACAAGGCGGCTCGCAAGGTACTGTTATCAAACATAGAGTTTCGAGTCGGACTCTTAGACTTCACATAGATCATCCCATCACACCTTTGGCGAACGTCTCGAATGGCTAGTTATTATCCTTTTAGGCAAGGCCGAACCAGTTCAGACCCGAGGGCAAACTGGACCCTTCATGTCTGCGACGTCCGCTAATGGCATCAGTGGCAATCGTCACCAATCAGGAATTTTCTGAGGCTTTCGTCGAGGTGACTCCGAGCTTATGCGGGTATTTCCCGCGCGCCGGTGACTACCATCACATCTATTCGCCACCGACCGGTGTAGCGTCAAGCATTGATGTCGGCGAAGCCCGAGTTCGGTGGGGACAACCATGCGTAAACATAAGCAGATATTCGTCGCTGCGGTTTGGGCAAGTTCGATCCCAAGCCGACCGATGCTGTCCGATGTGTGCTTCCCCTAAACGCCTGCATCGGTCCGATTGAGAGATTGGTACGGGCCTCCCGGTTCCGCGCATGTCCCCGTTAAGTCCCCTCCAAATCGGTGAGATCAACAATGTTCTCGTCCACCATCGTCGGTGGACGCGGAACCTTGCCAACGGCAAACGAGCCGATCTGTCGCATCGTAGTTTCGGTCGCATCGATCTCGCCGGCGTCGATCTCGCTGGTGCCACGATCGTCGGCGCCGATATGAGCGATTGCGATCTGAGCGGCGCGAATCTGAGCGCAGCCGATTTGTTCGGTTCCAATCTCAACAGGTGCCGGCTGTCGAAAGCGGCTTTGGTCGAAACCGACCTCCGCGGCACAAATCTAAGCGGCGCTTATTTCGACGACGCAGATCTTCGCGGCGCGAATTTGTGCGATGGGGTGTTGTTGACGGTGTCCAGATTCCATCCCGTGTTCTCGAAACGCGAAGCCGTCGCCGTCACCTTCACCGGCGCGTCGCTTCACGGCGCATCCCTCGATGGCGCAACAATTACCGGCTCGAACGCGAAACGGATCGATCTCACAAGTGCTTCCCTGCGCGGCACAAATCTTACCGGCGCCGACCTCTCCGACGCCAACCTCACGGACGCCGATTTCGAAGGCGCAAACTTGAGCAACGTCAATCTATCGCGGGCGAACCTTTCGGGCGCCAACCTGATCAGGTCGACTATCGCGAGCGCTAAATTAGTTGGCGCCAACCTGGTGGGCGCAAAACTCGGCGGTGTCGACCTGTCGGCCGCCGACATCCGCGGCGCCCTGGTTGAGCGGACGCTTGCGCCAAACATCAGCAATGCGGTCAGGCTGCACGAGACCTGGATTCGCACACACGGTGCAAGCGGTGAGCGATTGGTCATCGAAGACGCCGATCTCAGCGCGGTTAACTTGGCGGGTCGAGATTTATCCGGCGCAAGCATTCGTAACGTCGGCCTGAGCGGCGCCAATCTGTTCGGGGCGAGGCTCTGTCTTACTGATTTCTCCGGTAGCAACCTGACGCGCGCCAATTTGGCCAATGCCGACCTGGCCGGTGTCCGGTTCGATCGCTGTGATCTCGTCGGCACCAATCTCGCGCGCGCGAACCTTGATCCGACCGAAATGAAGGACGAAGAGGGAACCGCCACCGGCCGTTTCTTTGCGTCGAGCCTGGTCGGTGCAAATCTGAGTGATGCCAACCTCACCGACGCACGCTTGCGAGACGCCAACCTGACCAACGCTAACCTATCCGGTGTCACCCTCTACCGCGCCAATCTGGATAGCGCCAATCTCGCAGGCACTGGGATCGACTTAACACAGCTATGACGTAGCTAAATCACGGCTTCACACCGCGGCATCAAGCGGTGGCATCATTCCGAGCCCGAGTTACATCGAAAGTTGCGGCAAGGTCTCCGGCCGGTGATTCTGGCGCCATGTCAAATTTTGGCTTATTTCCAGACATTAGCGGTCGGCCACGCCGGCCATCCGCAAGCCTTCGGCGTAGCACTCGAAGTCATCCTCCACCCTGAACATCTGACCCACCCGAGCGCGAATTTTCTCGATCGTCATTGCCGGCTCGACCTTGTCGAGTTGCTCCCTCGCGGTCTGCGCCTGTTCAATATCTCCGTTGTTGGCGCAAGCCGATATCAGACAACGTAGAGCAGTGGAGTAATTCGGATTCCTATGCAGCGAACGACGACTCCAATCGATGGCGGCCTCGTAATTGCCGCTGAAAAACTCGGCAAACGCCCGATGACCCAACCAGTAATGAAGGAAGTGGTCGCGTGGGCTGAGACGGATGGCCTGATCCAGGCATTCGACGGCGCGCTCGTAACTATCTACCCCACTCCAGGCGCAGACCGCCCCAAGGCAGGCGATCGCTCCAGAGTTATTTGGGTTAAGACGGATCGCCTCCTCGGCTTCGTGCAACGCCTCGCCATGGCGTCCCCCCATCCAAAGGATATATGCCAGATAAACGTGGGCCACCTCGTCGTTGGCATCGATGGCAATGGCTGCCCACGCCGCTTCCGCCGCCTCCCGGGCCGCATCTGCCGGAGATCGCTCCGGTGACCCCCATCCCCAGAATATTTCCCCAAAAGTGATGAATGCGAGCACGCTGTAGCCTGCCGCATAATTGGGAAACTGTTGGGTGGCTGACTCGCAGAGTCGGCGAGCTTCTACAAACCACTCTTCGGTGATGCGATTGGAATGCCACTGGGCCCGCATGACGAGCTCGCGTGCTCCCAGGTCCCGCTTATCGCGCTCGAGGGCACGATCGGTCTCGGCCATGTATATCTCGCCGCCGACCGCACCGCTGACGCGCTCGGTGATCTCGTCCTGGACGGCGAAAACATCATCGATCTGGCGGTCGTAGCGCTCGGCCCAGATATGGTTTCCGGTCTCGGCTTCGATCAGCTGCGCAGTGATACGCACACGGTCAGCCGCCCGGCGTACACTGCCTTCGAGCACATAGCGAACGCCGAGATCGCGGCCCACCTGCCGTATGTCAACCGATGTGCCGCGGTACGAAAATGAGCTGTTGCGCGCGATGACGAACAACTCGCCAAAGCGCGACAGTGCGGTGATGATGTCTTCCGAGATTCCGTCGGAGAAGTAATCCTGTTCGGGATCAGCGCTTAGATTGTCGAACGGCAACACTGCGAGCGACGGTTTATCAGGGAGCTGAAGGCCACCGTTTGGCTCTCCGGTCGTGGTGGTCTGATCAGCATGCGGTTCGCTGATGGCTATCCGGAACACTCGGATTGGGCGCGTGATGTTCTTGACTTCAATTTCGCCCATGTCCTCCAGAGCAAGGTCGAGCTTGTTGCGGATTTGATCTCGCGCAGCTCGGGAGATGCATATATCGCCAGGTTCCGCGAGACCTTCTAAGCGCGCGGCGACGTTGACGCCTTCCCCAAGGATGTCGTCGTCATCGATGATGATGTCGCCAAGGTTGATGCCAACACGGTATTGAATGCGGCGGTCATCGGGAACATAGATTTCCCGATCGGCCATGCCTCGTTGCACCTCGACCGCGCACTCCACGGCGTCAACTACGCTGGCAAACTCGACGAGGAGGCCATCGCCAGTGCTTTTGACGATTCGTCCGTTGTGGTCGGCGATACACGGATCCATCAGTTCTGCGCGGTGAGCTTTCTGACGCGCGACCGTGCCTCGCTCGTCTGCTTCCATCAATCGGGAATATCCGACCATGTCTGCGGCGAGGATTGCAGCAAGCCTGCGTTCTTCCCGAGTTTCCGCCATTCCTCCCCCTAGGGCGCTGAAGAGAGCTTATCGCACGGAAGAGGTCGGTTCTATTTCGGTATGGAATGTCCGTTTCGGGTCCACAAATTGCCTTGCTGGACACCCGCTATCGACGGCAGGTTTCGGCCCCTAACGCGACATTTTTTGATGGAGGGTCTGCTTTACCCTCAACTTCGGTCGTGGTTCGGCTTAGCCCGAAAGGGGCATTTTTAGCCATGTGTGGACGGCTCCCCGTTGGCAAGGGGTATTTGACGTTCTGCGAGACTGGTCGGTGCGGCCATGTGTCCGGCCTATTGATGCGGCGTACATGAGCCGCTGGCCATAATGCCTTCCGTTGGAAACGGGTCCCGATCAAAAACACGCGTTGATCGTGTCCCGCGGAGTGGTGTAAGAGCGTTGCGCTCTACGCTGCTCCCGGCGGGTAGGGCCGGGACGTTCAGGCTGCCACGGTGGGCAGCGTGATGGGGACATCATCGCTCAGCGGAGCGATGGATTCCAGCGTCATGTATCTCCTTGAGACGGCCCACTCGTCGTTCTGCTCGAGAAGGATGGCGCCGACGAGCCGTGTGATGGCGGCTTCGTTGGGAAAGATACCGACGACGTTGGTGCGACGCTTGACCTCGGCATGGAGCCGTTCGATCGGGTTTGTGGAGTGCAATTTCTGGCGGTGCTCCCTGGGGAAGCTCATGTAGGCGAGGACGTCGTGCTCGGCTTCGTCCATGAGAACTGCCAGCTTGGGCACCTTGAGCCTGAGCTGGTCGGCGACCTGGCGCCACTGGACCTTCGCGCTGTCGGCGTCCTCCTGGGCGAAGGCGGTGGCGACGAAGGCGGAGACGACGCGCCGGCCCTGGCGGCCGGCATGGGCCAGCAGGTTGCGGGCGAAGTGCACGCGGCAGCGCTGCCATGTGGCGCCGAGGATCCGGGTCGCGGCGGCCTTCAGGCCCTTGTGGTCGTCGGAGATCACCAGCTTCACGCCGCGCAGCCCGCGCCGGGCCAGCGAGCGCAGGAACTCGGTCCAGAAGGCCTCGGCCTCAGACGCGCCGATCGCCATGCCCAGGACCTCGCGGCGGCCCTGGTCGTTGACGGCCACAGCCACGGTCACCGCGACCGAGACGATGCGCCCGGCCTCGCGCACCTTTACATAGGTTGCGTCGAGCCACAGATAGGGCCAGTCGCCCTCCAGCGATCGATCGAGGAAGCCGTTGACCTTATCGTCGATCTCGCCGCACAGCCTGGAGACCTGGCTCTTGGAGACGCCCGACATGCCCATGGCCTGCACCAGGTCGTCGACCGAGCGGGTCGACACGCCCTGGATGTAGGCCTCCTGGATCACCGCAGCCAGCGCCTTCTCGGCCATCCGCCGCGGCTCCAGGAAGCCCGGGAAGTAGCTCCCCTTCCTCAGCTTCGGGATCTTCAGCTCGACCGTGCCGGCCCGCGTCTCCCAGGACCGGTCGCGGTAGCCGTTGCGGTGGGTGATACGATCCGCCGAGCGCTCGCCGTGAGCGGCGCCGGTCAGGCCCTCGACCTCCAGTGCCATCAGCCGCTCGGCCGTGAAGCCGATCATCTCGCGAAGCAGATCGGCATCGGAGCTCTTCTCCAAAAGCGCGCGCAGGGTCATCATGTCCTGGGTCATCGTGGTTCTCCTTCGGGTCAGGTTGGTTTGCACTAGCCCAACCCTAAACCGGAACCGCGATGGCCTCCGCTGTGGATAGCCGGCTTGCCTACGCCAGACTCTCGGCGGTCGCTACGGCAAGCCGCCTACCCACAGCTAACAGAGGCTCCAACAACTCCTACACCACGTCCTGGGACACGACCCACGCGTTCAAAGACGCAATGGCTAAATTGGGTTTTCCCGTTTCCCGGTGTCGACCGTTGATCGCATTACATCCTGTCTGCCCTTCCCAATCTCGTCAGTGCCTCAGCGCGAAAGGCTATACCGCGCGCAATACCGGCTCTCGATAACGCTCACCGCTAGTCATGATCGCCCAGACCATGCGTGCTGTTTTATTGGCAAGCGCCACAGCAGCAATCTTGCTCGAGCGCCGCGCCAATAGTTGGACCAACCAGGGTCGATTCGTTCCATGACGCTGGGCGTAACGAATCACCGCTAGCGCCCCTATCACCAACATCTGCCGCAGATAGCGGTTGCCCTGTTTGGTGATTCCACCCAAGCGATCCTTGCCCCCGCTCGAGTTTTGTCTCGGCACAAGGCCGATCCAGGCTGCCAGGTTCCTTCCGGATCGAAAGATATGAGGATCGGGGACCGTTGCGATGAGGGCGCTGGTGAGAATCGGACCAACACCCGGAACCTCCATCAATCGGCGGCCGAGCTCGGTTGCTCGTGCATCCGACCTGATCCGGCGCTCGGTCTCTAACGCCTGTACATTGACCCTGTGTAGTTGGGTTGCCAGCATCTGAAGGCAAGTGCGAGCCACTGGCGGAACCCGTTCGTCGGTCTCGTCGTTGAATATCTCGATCAACTTCTGCAAACCATTACGACCGATCGGTGCGACGATGCCGAACTCCGCCATGTGACCCCGGATCGCATTCGAAAGCTGGATGCGTTGGCGCATCAGCAGCGCACGGGTGCGATGCAGCACCATGATGCTCTGCTGCTCGACTGTCTTCACCGGAACAAAGCGCATGCTTGGCCGACCCAACGCCTCGCAGATCGCCTCAGCATCAGCCGCATCGTTCTTCTGACGCTTGACGTAAGGCTTCACATAGCTCGGCGGTATCAGTCTTACGTCGTGCCCGATGGCTCCCAGCTCCCGCGCCCAGTGGTGGGCAGTCGCGCAGGCTTCGATGCCGATGCGACACGGTTCCAACTTCTCGAAAAACCGTAGTAACTGCGACCGCCTCAGGCGCCGGCGTACAACAACCTCACCCTCAGCATCAACGCCGTGGACTTGAAACACCGACTTGGCGATATCCAGACTGTTGTTCGGCGTGGAATATTGACCCCCTATTGGGGGTTATCGGCGTCCAAAATTGATGGAGTGGACGCCTCCTCCCGACGGCATCGCAGTGTGCCAAGGTGGTGGTGTGACCAACCCCCAGAGGAGGAGGCATCCATGGAACAGGTTAACATCATCGGGATCGATCTGGCGAAGCGCAGCTTTCAGCTTCACGGTGCTCGGGCGGACGGTTCGGTCGCGTTCCGTAGGAAGGTTAGTCGGGAGAAGCTGCTGTACTTTCTCGCCGCACTACCGCGCTGCGTTGTGGCGATGGAGGCCTGTGCGAGCGCTCACCATTGGGGCCGAGAGATTATGCAGCTCGGCCACGATGTGAGGCTGATCCCACCGATCTACGTGAAGCCGTTCGTGAAGCGGCAGAAGAACGACGCGGCGGACGCGGAGGCGATCTGCGAGGCGGCGCAGCGCCCGACCATGCGCTTTGTGGCGGTGAAGGGGGAAGAGCAACAGGCAAGGGCGATGCTGTTCCACACGCGCGATCTTCTGGTGCGCCAGCGCACGCAGACGATCAACGCGCTGCGGGGGCATCTGGCGGAGTTCGGCGTCGTTGCCCCGCAGGGTGTGGCTCATGTCGGTCGGCTGGCATCGGCACTCGAGGATCCGGGTTCGGGACTACCGGGAGCGGTCCGCGCGCTGGGCGGCGTTCTGCTCGGTCAGATCGCTGACCTCGACGCGAAGATCGGCGGATTGGAAAAGGAGCTCCGCGCCTGCGCGCGTCAGGACGAGCAGGCGGCACGGCTGATGACCATCCCAGGGATCGGGCCGATCAGCGCGATGGCGCTCCAGGCCTTCGCGCCGCCGATGGAGAGCTTTCGGCGCGGCCGCGACTTCTCTGCCTGGCTGGGCCTCGTGCCGCGACAACACACGACCGGCGGCAAGCCGAGGCTTGGCAGGATATCGAAGATGGGCCAACGCGATCTCAGGCGCCTCTTGATCATCGGCGCCATGGCTGTCGTCAGCTCGGCGGTCAGGCGCGGCGAAACGAACGACCCCTGGCTGGCCAGGATGCTGGCGCGCAAGCCGCGAATGCTTGTCGCGGTGGCGCTGGCCAACAAGATGGCGCGCATCGTCTGGGTGCTCATGACACGCAAGGAGACCTACCGAGGTTTCGCGCCGGCTGCTGCCTGACACGGCGGCAACCTCGCGGAATGACGTCGGGGGTGTGAGCAGGTCGGAGGACGAGTAAGGGCAAACGGTCAATCGAGACGGGATCGGGAAAACCAGCGGTGGGTCAAGGGGCTTTCAAGCCCGCAAAATTGATCTTGGACCCGGTTCGCGCATCTCCATACGGGCCTGCGGCGTCAAACCAGCCGCATCATGAGGCCGGACAGATGACCGCACCTGACCACATGCCCCGAGACGTTCAAAGAAATGCTTGCATCAACGGAGGCGTCCACAGATGACCCCCCTGGTTTTGTGCTCTTGAACACACCTCGTTGTTTGGACAGACGAGGTGGGGGGGATGCTGGTTGTGGAGACGATTGCGCGGATCCGTCGGGATCATCTGGTGAGGGGCGTTCCGATCAAGAAGATCGCCCGGGATTTGAGGGTTTCGAAGAACACGGTGCGCAAGGTGGTACGGGGCGATGAGACCTCGTACAGCTACGAGCGCAAGATCCAGCCGCTGCCGAAGCTGGGGCCGTGGGTGGAGGAGTTGGAGCGCCGGCTTGAGGCCAACGAGAAGAAGCCGCGCCGGGACCGCTTTTCTCTGCTGCGGATTCATGAAGACCTTGCGGCTCTGGGCTATGGCGGCGGCTACGACGCGGTGCGCCGCTACGCCAGGACCTGGCGTCGGCGGTGGCGGCTGTTGTCGCCGTCGCAGGGTTTTGTGCCGCTGAGCTTCGATCCCGGCGAGGCCTACCAGTTCGACTGGAGCCACGAGTACGCGCGCCTGTCGGGTGTGACGACCAAGGTGAAGGCAGCGCACATGCGGCTCTGCTACAGCCGCATGCAGCTGGTTCAGATCTTCCCGCGCGAGAGCCAGGAGATGGTGTTCGAGGCGCACGAACGGGCCTTCCACTTCTTCGGCGGGGTCTGCCGACGGGGCATCTACGACAACATGAAGACGGCGGTGAGCATGGTCTTCGTGGGCAAGGAGCGCGCCTACAACCGGCGCTTTCTGGAGCTGTGCTCCCACCATCTGGTGGAGCCGGTGGCGTGCACTCCGGGTGCGGGCTGGGAGAAGGGCCAGGTCGAGAGGCAGGTGGGTGACGTCCGCGGCCGCCTGTTCGTGCCCATCCCGCGGGGCGGCTCCTACGCCGAGATCAACGCGTGGCTGATGGATCGGTGTATCGAGGACGCCAAGAAGCGGCCGCATCCGACGATCGAGGGCAAGACGGTGTGGCAGGTGTTCGAGGAGGAGCGGCCCTTCCTGATGGCCTATCGCGGCCCCTTCGACGGCTTCCACGCCACCGAGGTGGCGGTGTCCAAGACCTGTCTGGTGCGCTTCGACAACAACCACTACAGCGTCGCCGCCCGTGCCGTCGGGCGGCCGGTCGACGTGCGGGCCTATGCCGATCGGATCGTCATCCGCCAGGACGGCGAGACCGTCGCCGAGCATCCCCGGAGCTTCGGGCGCGGCGAGATCGCCTACGATCCGTGGCACTACGTGCCGATCCTGACGCGGAAGCCTGGTGCGCTGAGGAACGGCGCGCCCTTCAAGGGCTGGCAACTGCCCGGCGCGCTCGGCCGCATACGGGCCCGGCTGACGGGTTGCGACGACGGTGACAGGCAGTTCGTGAGGATCCTCGCGGCGGTTCAGGAGGACGGGCTGGAGGCGGTCGAGGCGGCCTGTGCCGAGGCGCTCGACTTCGGCGCCTGCAGCGCCGACGTCGTGCTCAACATCCTCGCCCGGCAGTGCCAGCCGGCACCGCCGGCGACCATCCCGACGCCCGAGGGCCTGCAGCTTCGCCACCGGCCGGTGGCCGACTGTCAGCGCTACGATCGCCTGAGGGAGGCCGGTCATGGAGCGTCATGAGGTGCTGGCGATGATGACGGCGTTGAAGCTCGCGGGCATGCGCGCCGCCTACGACGACATCCTCGCCGACGGGCTCAAGCGTCGTCATCCGGTGCAGCAGATCATCGGTACGCTGCTGCAGACCGAGGTCGCCGACAAGCAGGCGCGCTCCATCAAGTACCAGATGGCGTCCGCCAGGCTGCCGACGGCCAAGGAGCTGGCCGACTTCGACTTCGCCGCCTCACCGGTCAACGAGCCCCTGATCCAGGAACTCGCCACAGGTGGCTTCCTGGAGGGCAAGCGCAACATCGTGCTGGTCGGCGGCACCGGCACCGGCAAGACCCATCTCGCCGTCGCCATCGCCCGCGCCTGCATCCGCAAGGCCGCACGCGGCCGCTTCTACAACGTCGTCGACCTGGTCAACCATCTCGAGGCCGAACTCCGTGCCGGACGCCAGGGCCGCACCGCAGACCAGCTCATCCGACGCGACTTCGTCATCCTCGACGAACTCGGCTACCTGCCCTTCGCCCAGGCCGGCGGCCAGCTGCTGTTCCATCTGATGAGCCGGCTCTACGAGCGCACCTCGATCATCGTCACCACCAACCTCGCTTTCGGCGAATGGCCCTCCGTCTTCGGCGACCCCAAGATGACCACAGCCCTGCTCGACCGCCTGACCCACCATTGCGAGATCATCGAGACCGGCAACGAGAGCTGGCGCTTCAAGAACCGCTGCTGACCCGGCAGGCCGTGCCTGCGGCCCGCTTGCCCCGCTGGGTCAACCCGTACCTCCCACGCGGCTTCGCTCCGCGCACCGCAAGGCGCTACACGAAGCCGCTCGGGTCCCCCCTATTGACTACCGGGACAACCTCCGCCGTGCCGCTCAGGGGGGTCAATATTGCACGCCGATTGGGGGTCAATTTTGGACGCCGATTGACACGGCACCACCAAGGACTTCACTTGCGTCTATCACCACTGGTGCTACGACCATAAGGGCAACCTGATCGGCGTTCCGTTCCTACGCGGCCTCAAGGGCAAGGGCGGGATGCCCGAGGACTTCCGGCTCGCCGACCACGGCCTGCGTATGCTGAACGTCGACACCTACGGCGGCGTCGTGTTCGGTACGTTTTCCGACGAGGTTGAGCCGTTGCCCGATTTTCTCGACACCGTGAGTTGCGATTTCATCGATAGCGTGCTGGCCAAGCCGATTCATATGATGGGCTATATGCGCCAGCGCATCCCCGGCAACTGGAAGCTCTATTTCGAAAACCTCCACGACGAGTCGCACGCCGGGCTGTTGCATCGCCTTTCGACCATCTTCGGCCAGCATCGGTCGACCTACGACGGCGGCTTCGTGATGGATAAGGGTGCCCGCCACAAGGTGACGTCCACGATCCACCAGAGCGACGACAAGGAGGCGTCCAAGGAAGGCTACGGCCACACCGATTGGATCGACGGCGAGCACAAGATGAACGACCCCGGCATATTCGAGTTTTACGACGAACTCGGCGATCGCAAGTCGGGGCACTTTCTGACCATGTTCCCCAACCTCGTCATCCAGCGGCTCGGCAATTCGTTGGCAACGCGCCAGATCCGGCCGAAGTCGCCAACCTCGTTCGAGCTCTACTGGACCTTCTTCGGCTACGACGATGACGACGACGCCATGTGGCTGCGGCGCATGAAGCAGGCCAACAACGCCGGCCCGGCCGGCTTGACCTCAATGGAGGATGGCGAGGCCGGCCGCCTGGTACAGCTTGGTATCAGGGGCGCCACGGCCGACGACTATTCGGTGATCGAAATGGGCGGCCTCGGGCCTGTCGGCAGCCAGGACACCATGCTGACCGAAGTCGGCGTGCGCGCGTTTTGGCTCAACTACTGCGAGCTTTTGGGGATCACGGCCCGCGCCGGCGTACCGCAGCGCGCGGCGGAGTAGAGCAGGGGGAGAATCGCGGGTTCAGGCAATTTTCGAGTACTCGCAATAGCGGTCTCGCTGCGCACCATTGGTCGAAATATTGTGACAAGAGGTAACGAGACGGGGGAACGGCCATCTTGACCTACATTGCCGGGCTCGTGGCGGTCGTTCTCCTGGTCATCGGACTTATTCATTTACTCTGGGGGTTGCGGATTTATTGGCCGGGCCGCGACGAAAAGACTCTCGCACGTACGGTCGTCGGTGCGGCCAACGTGGCGGCCATGCCGGCACCCTATCAGTGTCACCTTTTAATGTTTGCCGTTTTCATCGCGGGTGCCGATGCGCTCTACCTCGGTCGCGTGCTGGACCTAGGTGTCGGCGCCGGCTGGCTGATCTTGGCGATCGGATGCGCTTGTTGCCTCGTCTTCTTGCTGCGCGCCGTTGCCGGATTTGCGCCGGCCTGGGCGCGCCTGACACCGGAAGAGCCGTTTCGCACCCTCGACAAGCGCTATTACGCGCCGCTTTGTCTATTACTCGGCGCTGGTTTCGCGGTGCTTATTTGGGAGTTCATTCGCGTGTGACTGGGTTAAGTCGCTGGGGAGCCCGGATTCATCGACTACCCGCCGCGGTCTATACTTCCGCCGCGTATCTGAAGTATTCCCAATGCGACGCCGCTTGCCGAGATCTTGCGAGGTTCACCGCTGATGTTCGAGGGGTTTAAGACCGAAGATATCACCACATCGGGCGCGCAAATCCGGGTGCGTCGTGGTGGCGAGGGGCCTCCGTTGCTGCTGCTGCACGGCAATCCGCAAACCTCGGCGATGTGGCGTCACGTAGCGCCCGCATTGGCGCAGCGCCACGCCGTTATTTGCCCCGATCTGCGTGGCTACGGCTTTTCGTCGAAACCGCCGTCCGGCGAAAACCATATCAACTACTCAAAGCGCGCCATGGCGCGCGACATGGTCGAGGTGATGGACGCGCTGGGTCATGATCGCTTCGGCCTGTGCGGTCATGACCGCGGCGGTCGAGTGGCCCACAGATTGGCTTATGATCACGCTGCCCGCGTCGAGCGTATCTGTGTGCTCGACATCGCGCCGACCCGGGAAATGTATGCCAACACCGACGACGCTTTCGCGCGGGCCTATTGGCATTGGTTCTTCATGCTGCTGCCGCATCCAGTCCCCGAAGACATGATCGGTGCCGACCCGGAGCGGTTTTGGCGGGCCCAATGCTCGCGCGGGAACGGCTTGTCGATCTTCGACGGTGTCCTTGATGAGTACCTCTCGGCGTTCAAGAACCCTGAAATGATTCGCGCGTCATGCGATGACTACCGGGCGGCGGCCAACATCGACATCGAGCACGATGATGCCGAAACAGAAAAACTGAGTATGCCGCTACTGTGCCTGTGGGGCGCGGACGGGGTCATCGAGCGCTGCTTCGACCCGCTCGCCCTGTGGCGCTTGCGGGCTGAGAATGTGACAGGCCGTTCGCTTGCCTGTGGTCACTTCATGCCCGAAGAGGCGCCCCACGAAATCATTCGCGAACTCAGCACCTTCTTTGGCTGAGCTAGTGGATGAAATCCAACATAGGGCACCCATACGACGGCTTGCCGAGTTTGCCGGTTAGGCGCGCGAAGCGTGGCGATGCTGGCGGCATCGGAAGCTTCGCGCAACGAGGCCGGTGAGCTCGGCAAGCCGCCCTGTGGGTCGCCTATCCCGGCCCCTCGGTGCGTCGAAACACCCTCGACGATGCAAAGGCATCGCCTGCGGGCTTCCTCCTGCCGAGCTACCGGGATACGCGATCGTATGGGTACCCTCCACCAGCCCACATGTTGGATTCCATCCACTAGGTCTTCTTTTTCGGCGGCAGTGCGTCGACAAATGAGAGGGCCAGAGCGACCCAGTTTTTCAATGCGCCGTCGTCGCAGGCGGCTTCATCAACAAACACCATGCCGCCCATCCGCCGGCCGCCCTGCTCCAGCGGAATAGCACCTGGCCGGGAGAGCGCTTCAGCTTCATTGTCTTTGCCGACGCGAAACATAAAGCGGCCGACGCCGTCTTTTTGGCGGTCGGCGCCGCCCAGCATATTGCCATCAACCATGAAGCACGCGCCGCCCATCATGCGCTTTTCAGTCACCGATCGCTTGCCGATCGCGTCACGCAGCCGAGCCGCCAGAAGTTTGTCATACGCCATTCGGTTTGCTCCCCTCTAACGCCCGTAAGCCCGCCCGTAGCCGGGCCTTTGTTGCAGCCGCGCGTAATACGCTTCGAGCACGATGGTCGCCGATCAACCCGGTAACCGCGGCCATGAAACAGCTATGCCCAACGAGAATATCGGCCCCTGAAAAATTGCGCCCCAGCAGATAGTCGCGACTCCCGAGCACGTCCGACAGGATCTCGGCACACGCCGCGAAGTCGCGGCGGCCGCGCTCGGCGAGCCCAGCGTCATGCTGCGTGCCCGGCGGGCGCATGTGCGCCAAGGGCCGCATCGTGTTGTCAAAAAACATCATGATGGCCGGGTCCAACTCGGCACAAGCGAACACACACCATTGGTAGTAGCTGGCGCGTTCGGGCGTGCCAACCGCCGGCGCCAAATTCTTCTCAGGGTTCTCGTCGATCAATTGCAAAACGATCGCGACCGATTCAAACATTGCATAGTCCGCGGTCTTCAGCGCCGGCACCACGCCCAACGGCTGCAGCACCCGGTAGGCCTCAGAGTCCTGTTGCCCATTCTGAAGGTCGACGAGGTGGCTCGAATAGTCGATCCCCAACTCCTCGAGCACCCATTTTGCCCGTTGCGACCGCGTCGGCGGCCATTCGTACAATTCTGGCGGCGGCTGTGACATCAATTCGTAAACACCCTCTGAAACGCCGGCCGCTGCTGCAATCTGGCGTAATAGGCGGCCAACCTCGGATGGTTTTCGATCAGCCCGGTATAGGCCGCCCAGTTGCACGAATATCCCAGCGCAATATCAGCGCCGGAAAATGCCGAACCCAACAGATAGTCGCGATCCCCTAGCGCTGTCGAGACTAGCTCGCCGCGCGCGGCGAACCGGTCGCGCCCGCGTTGCGCAATCTCGGGCACGCGCTGTTCGGCCGGCAAATGCATGGTGTGCTTCATGACGTCAAACAACGCCGGATCCAGTTCGCAACAGGAAAACACACTCCATTGGTAATATATGGCGCGTTCGGGGCTGCCAATCGCCGGTGCAAGTCCGGCTGCCGGATGTTCATCAAGCAGTTGCAGCACGATGGCCACCGATTCAAACATGGTGAAGGTGTCGGTCCGATAGGCCGGCACAACGCCGAGCGGATGGATCGCCTTGTAGTCGGCCGCTTGGTTCTCGCCATCCGGCAGGCTGACCACGCGGCTGGTGTAGTCCACGCCCAATTCCTCAAGCGCCCACTTCGCGCGATTGGATCGAGTCGGTGGGAATTCAAAAAGCTCTGTCACGGTAATTCTCCCATTTTTCTGTTTGCAACTATCACTGAACCAATTGGTTTACTATTCCGATTCTGTTATATAGTCAACCGTATGGTTCAGTGATAGGACAGAAGATGGCAAACCTCGACACAACCTTTGCCGCGCTCAGCGATGAAACCCGCCGCGCGATCTTGGGACAGCTCATGTTGGGTGAGGCTCGGCTCTCCGACCTGGCCGCGCCCTTTGCCATGTCGCAAACCGCCGTTTCCAAGCACGTGCGCGTGCTCAGCAATGCCGGCCTCCTGGTGGTGGAGAAACGTGGCCGCACCCGTCATTGCCGGCTCAATGCGGGCGTGATGAAAGAGGCGTCCGACTGGATTGACGACTACGAATCCTTTTGGATCCAGCAATTCGCTAATCTCGCGCAGCATTTTACCCAGCGTGGCGCCCAGCCGCCGAAGGAGCCCCCCAATGAGCCGACAAAGCCGCCTGCAAGGGAGCCCCCAATCGAGCCCACAAGGGAGCCTAGTGAATGACGTTGCCTGATGATGTTGCCAGCGAACCCGGTGATGATCCGATCGTTGTCGCAGGCCATTTTGACGCTACCCCGGCCGAGGTATTTCAGGCGTGGACCGATCCAGCCATCGTCAAGCAGTGGTTCGGCCGTGCGCCAAACGCCCTGCACTCCGCCACCATCGATCTCCGCGAGGGCGGCGCCTGGCGGTTTCTGGAAACGAGTATCGAGCAGAAATCGGTCGGTTTCGAGGGCACCTATATCGTCATCGAACCTAACGCACGCCTCGTCTTCACGTGGTCGAAGGTCGTCGCCTATGCAACCGGTGAGCGCGACGCCACACCTACCTCACAGGTGGACGTCACGTTTTCGCCGCGCGGTGACGGCACCGATGTTCGTCTGGTGCATTCCCAGGTGCATGATGAAGAGACGCGCAATGCATTCAGCGGCGGCTGGGCGTTCGCCTTCAATACAATGCGTGCGCTGCTGTCATCATCTTAGCGGTTCGCCCCGACATCTTGGCACGGCGAATTGTCATGGCGAATGGGTCACCGATCGCTGCGTCACGCCTCGCCACCTTGCAGAATGACGCAGGATTAACGTCCTCGGGTTCGATCGACCCGTCCGGCCACGGCACGAACCTTGCGCGGCGCGGCAAACCAAATACACAGGATGGACAGTGCACTTAGAAACAGCGCCAGCCACCACGCAACGGTGTAGCTGCCAAAGTGATCGTAGATAACCCCGGTGAGCCAGGGAGATAATGCCGCGCCGAGGCCGGCGCTGATGCTCAGGGTCCCGAAAATTGTACTAAACCGCTTGCCTTCAAAAAGCTCTGCTGGGATGGCGCCCAAGATCGAGGTGAGGCCGTAGCCCAGCATGCCTTGGGAGCCGATGATGAGAGAGTAGGTGAACAGCGTCGGATTTTGCGGCAACAGAAGCAGCGCGGCGTAGCACACCACATATCCCATACAAGCGGCCGTCCAGGCCCACTCCCGGCCAATGCGGTCGGAAAAATGTCCCAGGCCAATTTGACCGATGATTCCCGTGAGCCCGACCATCCCAAGCGCCACCGCGGCCTGGCTGGGTGAAAACCCGGTCTCCACCAGATACTTGGTTTGATGCACCTGAACGGCGTACCAGGCGTAAAGGCCGCAAAAATAGGCCCCAAACAACCACCAGAACCGGCTCGTTCTCAGCGCCCGCGCGAGGGTCCACTCAATTGATGCCCACGCTGTATCGACCACGTTGTCGGGAATTTTAGCAACCGGTTCGTTATCGGCGGGTGCGGCCCGGCCGTCCGGCTCGAGGCCCAGATCGCGCGGGTGCCGTCGCTGAAACACCACAATCGGGGGGATCAAAACCACCGCGAGCACGATCGCCATCAGCCAGCAAGCCGCGCGCCAGCCGATCCCGTCGATGAGCTGCTGCAGCAGCGGCAGCAGAACGATCGAACCGATGCCGCCGCCGGAAAACGCAATGCCGATCGCCAACCCGCGCCGCCTAACGAACCAATTGGGCAGGAACAGTGAGTGCCCGACGTAGCTAACGAAAAAGCTGCCGCCGACCACCAACACGCCGAGGGTGAGATAGAGGTGCCAGGGCTCACCGATGTTGGGTGCGATCGCCATCCCGAGGCTGACCAGGACAACGCCCAGCGAGAGCACCAGCCGCGGTCCGAAACGATCCATCAATAGGCCACTGAACGGCGCATAGAGCGTGGTGGCGAGGAAGCCGATCGAGAAGGCGGCGGCCGTAACGCCGCGTTCCCATCCGAAATCGGCCAGCAGTGGCGGGAATAGCAGCGAAAAGGCCGTGCGCGCGTTGACGCCAAATGCCAGCGTAACGAAAGAAACGGCCACCACGATCCAGCCGTAGAAGAACGGTAGCCGGGTGAGCCAGCCCATCGCCGCCCCAGCCGGCCGGGGAGATGTCACGGCGCAATTCCTTCCATTTCTTCACTCACGCCCATGCCCGGTTCGCGTTAGCAGAGGACCTCGGCGAGTTCCTCGAAGTCCGCCATCACCAGATCCGGTTGGTGCGGCGTGTGGCCGAACGGACGTTTGCGCCGGTCGATAAAGGCTGTGCGGAGGCCGCACGCTTTTGCGCCGATACAATCGAAGGCATGGTTGGCAACGAACAGGAGGTTTTCAGGCGCCTGTCCGATCACCTCTGCCGCCATTTCATAAGTGCACTGGTGGGGTTTGAAATGGCCAGCAGCAGCCACCGAGATGACATGATCGAAGGGGAAATTGATGTGTGACTTGGCCGCCTCCAGCATGTCGGTGTCGCCATTGGAAAGAATGGTTAACCCATAGCTATCGGCCAAGCGCGCCAAGGCCGCAATCACATCGGGAAAGGGTTTTAGGCTTTCAATCTGGCTGACCAGCCAACCGACCTCGTCAGGTCCGTAAGCGAGACCGCAGCGGTCCATGACGTATGAAACGGCCCCTTGGCCGATTTCCCGGTAGGACGTGTGGTCGCCTCGCGACAGCGAATCGATCATCGAATTCTCGAAGTGGGTGCGCCGCCACCAGGTCACAAACCGGTGCGGGTCGCCATCCCACCCCTTATCTTTCAAGAAACCCGTAACCGCGGCCGTCAAACCACCTTGCATGTCGAGGTTGTGTCTCGAAAGTGGTGGAAATTGGTTTTGGCGCCTCTCCGAGCGGGTTGAGTTTTGCGGCGGTCAGGCCGCGCGGTCAAGGGTTTCGTCGGCGATTAGCTGATCGAGGGTTTCCCATCCATCGACTTTGCGCATCTGGATTTGGCCGCAAGCGAGGAGCGCCCAGAGGAGCATCGGCACTGTTTCGGGACACGGCAGCACGGTCTGTGTTTTGATCCGGCGCTTGAACTCCTCGTTGAGACGCTCAATGGCGTTGGTCGTTCGGGCTGATTTCCATTGGCTCTTGGACAGGCGCGTGAAGGTAAAGAGCTTGTCGCCCGCTTCTGCGAGGCTGTCCGCGACGGCCCTGCATTTCAGCCGCCACTTGCGGACAAACGCCTTGCGGCGGGTTTCCACCTCGGAGGCAGTGTCGGCATAGATCATATCGCGGTAATCTTCGCTCAGCTCGTCATGCATGTGTTTGGGAGCATGACCCAGAAGGTTGCGGTGCTTGTGCACGGTGCAGCGTTGAACGGGAAGGTCATCGCCCCAAAGCGCCGACAGAGCCGCCTCCAGTCCCGGCGCGCCATCGACGATGACAAACCCGGGCCGTTTCAGTCCACGCGCATCAAGGTCGTCGAGGAACTGGCGCCACGCCGCCTGGCTTTCTCCGCCCATATTCCCGATCGAAAGCAAGACCTTCTGGCCATCCCGGCGCACCCCTATAGCCGCGAGAACCGAGATGTTGGTGGCCTTGCGATCCAGTCGGGTCTTGATCACAGTGCCGTCAAGGATCAGCCGAACGATATCCTCATCCGCGAGGCCACGGCTGCACCAGGCGTCCCAATCGACCTTCACCTTGCGCCACGCCCGGCTCACAACGTCCTTGCTCACAGCACCCCCGAAGAGCCCGAACAGCGCGCGTTTCACCCGCCGCGTGTTGGTTCCGGACAGATACACCGAAGCGATCAGCGCCTCGGCCTTTCTGGTCAGCCGCTGGTAGCGCGGCAGCGCCCGCGAACGCCATTCCGACGCCCGACCGTCTTCCTCAACGATCCGCGCACGCGGCACGCTCACCCTCTCGGTCCCGAATGTCCCCGTCAGTTGCCGCTCCCGGTGCCCGTTCCGATACCCTTGCCGAAGCGCGTCCTCTCGACCGTATCGGCAGCGCCCGAGAAACTGCGCAAGTTCCTCCTCAAAAACGGCCTCGATCGTGGATCTGATGTTCTCCCGCAGCCGGTCCTCGAGCGGATCATAGCCGGCGTCATTGGCCAGTAGCGAAAGCGCAGAAGTCTCGGTAGTGTTCTTCATGGCGTGATCTCCTTGGCGGTGCTAGCCGCCGGTTGGGTGGTTGTCTTGTCACCCGGAGATTACGCCATCCTCAAATTTCCACCACTTTCGAGACACAGCCCATGTCGACGATAGTGCCGTACTGATCGAACACCAGCGCCTTCGTCTCAGTCCGCAGAACCTCACTGCTCACCATGTCAATCACTCTGTTTGTTTCCATTTCTCGACGTTTGCTAAGTGCGCAGCAGCATCTTTGCGATTTGTTGGGATTTGTGGAAGATGGATCTGACCCAACGACTTGGAGGAAGGAGATGAAGTTAGACTTTCCCTCCGTGATACTGATCGTTGCGACCTGTCCAGATTGGGATAGCGATGCAGTTATACGCTGAGGCGCCGACAACGATTCGCGAGGACTTGCGGGCTTGCCAACAGCGGGCCTGGCGCCAAATCGCTAGCGCCGGTACCTGGCTCGACGGCCGCACCCGGGTCGCCGTTGCGGCTGAAACCCGAAATGCGCGGGGATGCTCGCTCTGTCAGAAACGAAAGACGGCGCTGTCGCCGGCTGCGGTTGATGGAACACATCAAAGTCTAGGTGCACTCCCCGAAGCGGTGGTCGACATCGTCCACCGTGTTGTCAGCGACCCCGCCCGGCTGAGCGAGGCCTGGTATCGGGGACTCATCGACCGTGGTGTGACCGATTGCGAATACGTCGAGACCGTGGGCGTCGTATGCACCACCTTCTCGATCGACGGGTTTGCAAAAGCGCTCGGGATGAACCTTCAACCACTTCCCGAGCCCCTTCCCGGCGAACCCGCGCGAAGCCGACCGGTCGGGGCAAAGCAAGGCCCGGCCTGGGTTCCGTGGGTCCTCCCGGAAGACGTTTCAGCTGCCGAAGACGGCCTTTATGCGCACGGGCAGACCAACGTGTGCAAGGCGCTGTCTCTGGTTCCAGCGGCTGCGTTGGAATTTTTCGATGTGGTATTGACACAATACCTGCCGGGCATGAGCGCAATCCGCGATTTCGATGGCGAATACAGGGCGATTTCACGGCCCCAGATTGAGCTCCTGGCGGCTCGGGTTTCGGCCCTAAACCAGTGCGTCTACTGAACCACCAGCCACGCGGCGCTGCTCCGTGCGAGCGGCGAACACGGCGGTGAACACTACGACCTCAAGGCGGTCATCGGCGAGGCAGCCGATGATTGTGGCATTCCCCACGCCGCCTTGTTGGTTGAGTTCGCCGGAGCCGCAGTGCGCAGCGGGCGCGAACCGGAGCTCGCGGACGTTCGGGCGCGGCTCTTGGATACGCTAGGTGGCGCGGCGCTGGTCGACGCCGCTGCGGTGGTATCGATCTACCAAGGGCTTGACCGCGTGGCCGATGCAACGGGCATTCCCATCGATACCGAACGCCTCGAACCGACGGCCGATATACGCGACCAATTGGGGATCAATGAGTTTCCGTCAACGACGATGAAGTAATCGCCAACAAACGCGATCGACCGACTTGGATCGACCGACTTAGATCGACCGACTTGGATCGATCTCCGTGCCGGTCGTGTGAAGCCTCTTGTTGGTCGTCTCATAGCATCTTTCACGCCGGCATCGCTGCTTCCTATACTGCGCCGGTCAGTTTTAAGGAACAGCCCTACGCACGTTGTTGTGCGTGGATCACGGTCAACCGACGAAGGCAGTATTCATGGCGCTTGAGCTTTATCACCATCCGCAGTCGACCTGCAGCCAGAAGGTCCGCCTGTGCCTGGCCGAGAAGAATGTCGAGTGGGTCGATCGTCCCGTCGACATTTCAAAACGCGAAAACCTGGCACCCGACTATCTCGCGATCAATCCCAACGGGGTGGTGCCCGCTTTTGTGCATGATGGCCGCGCCGTCATCGAATCCGCCGTGATGTGCGAATATCTCGACGAGCGCTACCCCACCGAACCCAAGCTGTCGCCAAGCGATATCGTCGAGCGCGCGGCGATGCGGGCCTGGCTGTGCTTCATCGACGAAGTGCCGTCGATGGCGATTCGCGTGCCGTCGTTTCGCAACGTCTTCCTGCCGCATTTCCAGGCAATGTCGGAGCGCGATTACGACAAATTCGTCAGCGCCAATACGCTGCGCAAGATATTCTTCAAACGCATGGGCCGCGGCGGCTTCAACGAGGATGAGTATGAAGGCGCGATCGAGCAGCTCGAAATGACGCTCGCGCGGATGGAGGCAGCGCTCGGCCAGCACGATTGGCTGGTATCGGATCAGTTCACCATTGCCGATATCTGTATGGCGCCGCTGATCGTGCGCATCGAAGATCTCGGCATGGCCGAAATGTTCGCCGATCATCCCAATGTGCAATCCTGGTACATGCGTATCCAGGCGCGGCCTTCGTTCGCGGTCGCCTACTACGAGGGGACGCGGATCTCGCATCGCAATCCGGGTTACCCGACCACGAAAAAGTAATCGCTCGCGGCAGCACCCGCGGAACCTCTTTACATCGTGCCAGATCTGAACGTTATGTGCATACGTCGTCCGACCTTCGCCTTTTTGCCAGCGTCGCTTTTGTCGGCCTGCTGCGTGATCGTCGGCATTGTTGTTGTTAGAGTCCGACTCGAAACTCTATGTTTGATAACAGTACCTTGCGAGCCGCCTTGTGAGGAGTCGGATGTTGGCGACAAGAATCCATGCCTGTGCGGAGGCGATTGATTTCTCCCAATCCTTGGCCAGTCGACGGCATCGGTTGAGCCAGGCGAAGGTCCTCTCGACGACCCATCGTCTGGGCAGGAGCTCGAAGCCCTGGGCGGTGTCTGAGCGCTTGATGATCTCGAGCTTCCAGCGGCCGATGTCCTCAAGGGCGCCCTCGAGTTTCGGTCCCGCGTAGGCGGCGTCGGCGAAGAGGTGACGCAGCCGGGGGAAGCGATGACGGATCGATTTGAGGACCTCGGGCGCGCCGTCGCGGTCCTGGATATCGGCTGCGTGCACGATCAGGCCGACCAGCAGGCCGAGTGTATCGGTGACGATGTGACGCTTGCGGCCCTTGATCTTCTTGCCCGCGTCATAGCCCCGAACACCACCGCTTTCCGTGGTTTTCACGCTCTGGCTGTCGATCACCCCGGCGCTCGGGCCGGCCTCGCGTCCTTCCAGCTCCCGGGCCGCCATGACCAGGTGATGGTTGATGCTCTCCAGCAGGCCGTTGGAGCGCCAGTCGTAGAAATAGCGCTGGACCGTGGAAGGCGGAGGGAAGTCGTTCGGCAACATCGCCCACTGGCAGCCCGTCGAGGCCATGTACATGACCGCATCCATGACATGGCGCAGGTCCGTCGTCCTCGGCCGGCCGATCTTCTTGCGCGGCGGCATGAGCGGCGCGATCAACGCCCACTCTCGATCCGTCAGGTCGCTTGCGTAGCGCCCGCCACGGCGCTCATAATTCGGGCGAGTGATTTCGGTCCACATGTTGTGCCTCCTCGTTTGCTTTGACACAACCGAGTAAGCCACAACCGACTGAAATCACTCAACTAGTTTCGGGTTGGCCTCTTAGCAGTTTCTTGCAGGCCGCCGGTGCCGCCGAAGCCAATTCCGAATCGGACGCCGCCGCGGACGACGTATCATCACCGTCGCTACTGAATGTATTCGAGACTTCCGCGGTGAACGGATTCCAACAGGTCGCCGTGCAGCATTTTCGTGCCGGGCGCTTTGAGGCAAGCGAAACGCTGCTGCGGCAGGTAGTAAGGAAATATCCCCAAGCGCCGGTGCCGCACTACCTGCTGGCCTCCCTGCTTGCTCGGTTCGGCAAGACGGCCGATGCCCTGGCGAGCCTGCGAGCTGCCGTGGATAGCGGGTTTCGTGGGATTGAGACGCTCGACCGCGACCCCTATCTCGCAAATTTGCTCGAGGCGCCGGAATTTGCCGAACTGCTCGACACCCTGCGCGAGCGGGCGGCCACCGAAGATCCAGCCTCCGGTACGGCCGAAATCGAACCCGCCGCGATCGAAAACGGCGTGGCTCTTGTTGGCTTGAACAACACAATCTGGGACCCGCGCATTACCAGCCTGCGCACCTTCTTTCGGTTCACGCAGGACAAGTCGGCCAGCGATATCGTTGATGGCGGGTCCGACGTGGCGGCTGTGCGTCTCAACACCTTGTATGCGCGCGGCCAAGCGGCGGGTAATCACGGTGATCTCTACGACAATCGCGACCGCGATCACTCAAACCTGCCGCGCGATCGTCTGCGGCAACTCACCTATGTCGAATACGCCCAAGCCGCTCAGGACGCGGGCATTCATCACGGTCTTAATGGCAACCACATCTTCAACACCATCACCTTCGGCAACTCGTCAACTGCCCTGGTAGGAAACACGTTCTGGCGCAGCCAGGGACGCCTCGCTCTCACGGACGGGACCACCCCACGTAGCTTATTTCGGCAATATGCCGGCAATCACCTCTACCTCTACCCTGAACATCGCGACCACGACCCCAAACACGGCGACGTTTTTCCGGCCAATACGCCCTACTTCCTTATGTCGCAGGGGTCTTCGGGATCCGACCAACCGTTCCTGCGTGCTGTCGGCAGCATCCTCGCCGCGTTCAAGCCCAACGTGAAGGCCTTCCTGCGCAGCACCAATCTGGTGATGCCGACCGTCCAGATGGTCCTCAGGCGGGGGCAGAAATCGGTGCTGCGCGATCGGGATTATCTGAGTGGCCGCGCCCACCCCTCGGCGTTTCAGGCGAGCGAGATCGATCTCGTTCGCATGATCGATATCGCCAACAGCCTCACGGTCGATGAGATTCCTCCGGTGGTATTGCTTCAGGTCGTGGAGGAAAGCCAACCGCGGATTGGCGTGGAGAGTTTTGGGCCGCACTCGGAATGGCTGTTTGACACGCCCGCGGCAATCGCCCGCGTCGTCCGTTCGACCAGCTACCAAAAAAGACTGGTGATAAAGGCTGTCGCGACCGAGGTGCCGGGATCGCCGCCGCTTAGGTTTCATTGGGTGGTCTTGCGCGGCGATGCCGACAGAATCCATATCTCCGCGCGCAACGACGAACACAGCGAAGTTGAAATCACCGTCCCGTGGCATGAACGTCGTGCGGTGCCCGGCCGGCCCGAGTTGACCACCGACCGCGTCGACATCGGAGTCTTCGTTTACAATGGCCGCCATTATTCGGCGCCGTCATTTATCAGCCTGCTCTATCCCGCCCACCAGAAGCGGGACTACGACGCCGCCCATCGGATCACACGGGTGGATTATCGCGATCCCACCCGCCTGAAGCGTTATATCGACCCGATCCTATTCGTGCGCCGTAACTGGACCGATAGCTACGAATACGACCCCGACGGTCGCCTCATGGGGTGGCGGCGTACCGGCAACGACCGCGACGATCGTTTTACCCGCCATGGCGCGAAAGTGGTTGAAATAGACGCGTTGGGGCGTCCCACGCGGGCCCAGAAAGTCGCCTATCTGCCGGTGCAAACCAGGCAGGGCTGGCGCGAACTCATTGAGACTCCGGTCGGGCAGTTTCTCAACTACCACTATGCGGACGCATCGGATCGCCTTGGCGCCCTACGCGAGTAGATTTGTTGGCGTCGACCGTCGATCGGCAACCACAGCCGCCCGGGCCACGCGTCGCATCGCGTGACGTTGGGGCACGTCTATGCCTACAGTCTCACCTAGTTGTGGAGTCTCATGAGGTTATTGACATCCAAGCCTGATCGGCTGATGGGTTGATTTCCATTTATCCCGGCATGAGGTCTGTGCCAATTGTAGTGGTGTAGCCAGATGGGGAGCTCACGTGCTCTGTGCTGTGAGCTTTCATAGGCTTGAGCGTAGGCCCATTCGCGCAGAGAAGATTGGATAAAGCGCTCGGCCTTGCCGTTGGTTTTGGGTGTATAGGGTTTGGTGCGGATGTGTTTGAGCCCGAGGTTTTTGCAGGCGTCTGTGAAGGCCAATGACCTGTAGCACGATCCATTGTCGGTCATGACCCGTTCGACGGTGATATTGAAGCGCCGGTACCAAGCGAGGGCGGCCATCAAGAAGGCGACGGCGCTGTCTTTTTTCTCGTTTGGCATGATGTCTGCGAAGCCGAGGCGGGAGTGGTCGTCGATGCAGACGTGGACGTATTCCCAGCCCCTGTTGGGTCCGGTTCTTGGGCCGGTTCGATCACCGGTTATGCGGTGCCCGACCTGGTTGAAGCGGCCGAGTTTTTTGATATCGATGTGGATCATCTCGCCGGGCTTGGCGCGTTCGTAGCGGCGTACCGGTTGGGCGGGGTCGAGGTCGCGCCAGCGGTTGAGGTGGTGTCGGGTCAGGATCCGTCCCACCGTGGCTTTGGAAACACCAACTTCGGCGGCGATGCGGTGATAGATGCGCCGTTGCTTGCGCAGGGCAATCACCTTCGCCTCAAGCTCACCAGGTGTTCTATGCGGGCTGGTCATTGGCCTTGAGGAGCGGTCGACAAGCCCGCCAAAGCCTTCCGCGCGATAGCGCCGCCACCATTTGTAGACCGTACTGGTACTGGTGCCCATTGCTGTCGCCACGTCCAACGGGTGTTCGCCGCGTTCCAGTCGAGAGATTAATATCTCTCGACCCTTCGGGGTCAGGCGGGCATTCTTATGGATGTTCATTCGGTCCTCCGGCGATCAGCTTCTGTTCTTTTCAAACATCAGCTTCTCAAAGCGGGGCCGAATGAACAACCTACTGAGACACCACACCTAGTGGATTTCATCCACTAGGGCCCAAGCTATTCACGAGGTCGCCGCTATGACCGGCGCGCAATCGACCGAACGGAAATCGCTCAAGATCAGGGAAAGGCTGGGTCATCCGGTGATCGACGGCGACGGCCACTATCTCGAAATACGGCCGGTCCTGCTTGATTTCATCAAACAAGTGGCCGGCCCCGAGATGGTGCAGAGCTATCTCGACATGATTGCCAACCGTCCCTACGACCTGTCGCTCGACGAACGCCGACGACGACGCATGATGCGACCGCCGTTTTGGATCGCGCCGACCGCAAATACGCTTGACCGCGCCACGGCCAGCCTGCCGGCGCTCATGCGCAATCGAATGGATGAGTTCGGCATCGACTATTCGATCCTCTATCCAACCGAAGGCTTGTTGCTGCACGTGTTGGAGGACGCCGACATGAGAAGCGCGGTGATGCGCGCCATGAACCAGATGAACGCCGAGCTGTTTCAGCCCCATGCCGATCGGCTGACGCCGGCGGCGCTAATCCCGATGCACACGCCCCAGGAGGCGATCTCTGAACTCGATCACGCGATCGGTGATCTCGGCCTGAAGACCGCGATGATCGTCTCGACCATACGCAGGCCGATGCCAAATTTGGACGCTTCGGCAGGTCCGCAATCAAATCCCGCGCCTTACTGGATCGATCCCATTGCGCTCGACAGTGCTCACGACTACGACCCCGTCTGGCAGCGCTGCCTTGAGCTCGGGGTTGCACCGACCGATCACGGGTCGAGCATGGGATGGGTCAATCGCAGTTCGCCAAGCAACTACATGTACAACCACATCGGCCATTTCGCCGCCGCCGGCGAGGCGTTTTGCAAGGCCCTGTTCTTCGGTGGCGTCACCCGCAGATTCCCCAAACTCAAATTCGCGTTCCTCGAATGCGGGGTCGGTTGGGCTTGCATGCTCTATAGCGACCTGATTGGGCACTGGGAGAAGCGCAACATCAAAGCGTTGGTCGAAAACCTCGATCCCACCCGCCTCGATCAAGCGCACTTTATCGATCTCATTCGCGAACACGGCGATGCCCGAACCCGGGCCATGGTCGATCGCCTGAAGCCTGCCGACTTGTTCGATCTGTGGGCGGGCTTCGGCGGACGCCGCGCGAGGGATACCGAGCTCGATGAATGGGCGGCGTGCGAAATCGAGACGGTCGAAGACATTCGCTCCTTGTTCGTGCCGAGTTTCTTCTTTGGCTGTGAAGCCGATGACCGCATTACGGCGTGGGCGTTTGACCGCAAGCTCAACCCGCTTGGCGCGCGGTTGAATGCGATTTTTAGTTCCGATATTGGGCACTGGGATGTGCAAGACGCGCGCGACGTTCTGGTTGATGCCTATGAATTGGTCGAAGAGGGCGTCCTCAGCGATCAGGATTTTCGTGATTTTGTATTTTCCAATCCGGTCGCCCTGCATACCAGCGCCAATCCTGGCTTTTTCGACGGCACCATGGTGCAAGATGCGATCGCCATTGATCGCCATTGAATGACTGGCATTCATATCGCCATTGAATGACCGGCATTCATGAAGTCGTGAGTTCCGTCTGACGAAGGGAGACTGCCGTGACCGCGAGTGCAACGACGACGCAAAGCGCCGAGGAAATTCGTCGCGGTCTCGATCATCCGGTGATCGATGGTGACGGGCACCTGGTCGAAGTCGGGCCCGTCTTCCTCGATTATCTCAAACAGGTCGGTGGTGCGAGCATCATCGAGCGCTACCGCGAGGTCATGGAGGCCGCATTCTATCGCTGGTATCGCGCGTCGCGTGAGGAGCGGCAGCGGCAGCGGATATGCCGGCCCGCTTTCTGGATCGTTACCACCGATACCAGCGACCGGGCGGCGGTCATGATGCCGGCCCTGTTGCGCGAACGTATGGACGTGTTCGGCATCGACTTCACGATGCTGTACCCGACCACCGGTATCGTTTTTCCGGATATATCAGACGAAGAGGTCCGCCGGGCCACCGCCCGCGCTTCCAACATAATGAACGCTGAACTGTTCGGTCCGCATGCTGACCGGATGGCAGTACCAGCGATCATTCCCACCCACACCCCCGAAGAGGCGCTTGCCGAGCTAGATTTCGCGGTCGGCGAATTGGGCCTCAAAACGACTATGATGGCGGGTGCGATCCTACGCACCGTTCCCGCAGCTCGTGACGCTGCGCCGGACCTTTAGTGCTGACTATTTGAGCCATTGGATCGATAGCCTGGCGCTCGACAGTGCCTATGACTACGACCCGCTATGGCAACGCTGTATCGATCTCGGCGTTGCCGTTACAACCCATCAAAACGGTCAGGGATGGGTCAACCGCGCCTCGATTTCCAACTTCAACAACAATCATATTGGGCATTTCGCCGCCGCCAGTGATGTGTTTTTCAAGGCGCTGTTCTTCGGCGGCGTTACGCGCCGGTTCCCCAACCTTAATTTCGCCTTCCTCGAATGCGGGGTCGGTTGGGCCTGCGCGCTTTACAACGACCTGATCGGTCACTGGGAGAAGCGCAGCGTTGACGCGCTGATGCGGAATTTGGATCCAGCGAACGTCGACAACACCAAAATGGTCGAGCTTGTCGAGCGCTACGCCGCCGAGCATCTAAAGCCGGTAATGACCGAAGCGGCTCGACACGACCCGGCTGCGCTGCGGCCCGAGCAACCGCAGAACCCGGATGAGCTGGACGAGTGGGCGGCCTGCGAAATTACCCGCGCCGAGGACATCCAGGAGCGTTTTGTGCCGCATTTCTATTTTGGCTGCGAGGCCGACGACCCCATGAACGCGGTCGCGTTCAACACGCGGCTCAATCGGTTTGGTGCCCGCCTCAATGCCATGATCAGCTCCGACATCGGCCATTGGGATGTTCCCGAAGCCGACCAGGTGCTGTGCGAGGCCTACGAACTGGTCGAGCACGGTCTTATTACCGACGACGATTTCCGCCGCTTTACCTTTGCCAATCCGGCCCGTCTTCACACCGGGATGAATCCGGATTTCTTCAAAGGCACCGTCGTGGAGGGCGCGGTTGCGGCGCTGAATGTCACCGTGTGATTTGATCCTCTAGCGGCGTCTTCGTTACGCTCGCCGCCCAGATACTAGAAACAAACCAAACCCCTCACCCCCGCCCTCTCCCCGAAGGGCGAGGCAGCCGTTCATGCGCGCCGCTATAGCCCTCTCCCTTCGGGGAGAGGGTGGGGTGAGGGGAAAAAGGACGCTCTTTTCCCAAGAGAACAAGGAGCGATGCCGAGATCCTCGTTTGCGTGCTTTCGCCGTAACGACTTCGTGGAGCAAGGCCAGAAATTCGCGCCGTACTAGCGTCCCATAGCAGGCGTTCCCTCACTTGCCGCCAAATTGCAGATCCGCGCACGAACCAACAATTCGACCAGGTTGCCGGCGCGCATCTTACGCATCAGTCGGGCGCGATAGGCTTCGGCGGTCATCTCACAAAATCCGAAACGATCGATGATCGCATCGTTCGCATGACCGGCGACGTAACACGCGAGGATCTGACGCTCGATCCGGTCTAAGCCCTGGTAGAGGGCCAACGCGTCTGCGTCGCCTTCATGGGCATTTTTTGTTGGCATCATGGCTGGTTTCCCCCGGCTCAAGCGTCCAAAGACAACGACGCACGGTCGCATACGGGGGATCGCCGAGTCTGTGAGCCGCCTCACAATCTCGGACAGCAAAGGTCGCTTTGGACGGGACTTGGCTTATCGCGCTCAGCGCGCGGGATGGTTGCGTCGCATCACTACGCTCGGCGTCTACCCGAGCTTTGGGTCACTCAGCGGCGAGCGCGGTCTGCCGAGCGTCGTGAATATATTGCGACAGGCATATGTCAGCGCCCGGCATAACCAACGCGGCTGAGAGCTGATCGATCGTCGCCAATTTGGCGCCGCTCGGCATCTCGGGGTTCAACGCATTGATGTTGTACAGGGCCTCGGCGCCATTCTGCGACAGGCGGAGCTGGGTCTCGAGGCCGCAAATCTGGATGCCCTCGCTGAGAATGCTAGCGACGTCGTTGGTCGAAGCGAACGATTGGGCGAGCACCGATTGGCTTAAGGCCAAGGCCGAGCAGATCGTCAGGATTGATAAAATATTTCGGTGCATCGCTGTTACTTCTTGATTTGACGATGTGACTTGCGAACCCGGAGTTTTCAGCCCGATAAATTCGCGGCTCTCTCCCAAGTCCTAAGCTCTTCCCTTAGATAAATGCTTATGATCCCCTAGACAATCTGGGTAAACCACCTAAATACCGGGCAGATACCCTAGGATTCGCAACTTGTGGGTGAAATTCTTTGCGTAAATGTTTCACTATGCTTGCGGGCCGGGACCATGATCCGGAATCAACACCGAACCCATCGAACGCGCGTTGCGCTGGATCACAGGAAGATGCGATGAAATCCTCGACCATCCTGCTCACGATAGCCCTCATCGCGCGCGCCTTTTCCTGCCGTGAGGCCAGTGCGCTGAACGCGGCGGAGTATCAATCGCTAAGGCAGATCTGGAAACTCGGCTACGTCGTTGGCATCGCGCATGGACGGGCGCTGTATCGCGGCGGGGTGTCGAACGCGGGCGAGACCGCGTTGGATGGATGTATACCGAAGATGTCGGATGTTGAGATTGTCGACGCCGTCGATGCTTATCTCGCTGCAAACGCTCAAGCGGTGTCGCGCCCCGCTGCAGATGTCGTGATCGCCGCTATCGCAGACCATTGCCGCGCCAATTGAGCGGCGGATAACGCTGCTCTCGTGTCCGTGTTCGATATCTCCGACTTGCTGAGCGCGATAGACGATCGCTTTTTGTGGGTCGCGGCGGCGGCGGCGCTCGCGGGTATCGTGCGCGGATTTTCCGGGTTCGGCACCGCGATGGTCTACGTCCCGGTCGCGAGCGCATTCTACGAGCCCAAAATCGCTGTTGTGCAGCTGTTTATCTTCGACGTCGTCGCCACATTGCCGATGCTGGCCAGCGCGCTGCGCCAATGCACCTGGCGTGAGATCGTGCCGCTCCTGGTTGGCTCGGTTGTTGGCGTACCGGTCGGCGTCCAGCTCCTGCTGCTGGTCGACCCGATCGTACTGCGTTGGATGATCTCGATAACGGTGTTAACGATCCTGGCAATTATGGCAAGCGGATGGCGCTACACGCGCGCGCCGTCGCGGTCGGCCACCATAGCGATCGGCAGCGCGTCGGGCGTTTTTGGTGGCATCGCCGGCCTGTCCGGGCCGCCGGTCATCCTGTTCTGGCTGGGCGGCCAGTCGACGGCGCCGGTCGTACGCGCCAACATCCTGGCGTTTTTTGGCCTGATGTCGGTTGTTACCGGGCTCACGTTTTGGGCCAATGGTTTGTTTAGCGCCGAAATCGGCCGCCACGCCTTGTTGATAATTCCGATTTACGCGCTGGCGCTCGGCGCCGGGGCGCTCCTTTTCCGCGGCGCCGGCGACCGGACCTATCGCATCATCGCCCTGGCAATTTGTGCGACAATTGCCCTGGTCGCGCTGCCACTGTGGTTTTGAAGCGGCGATCTGCACACCGTTAACCCTGGACTCCGCCGCCCTGAAAGGTGCCTTAACCTTAACCGCATTTTAACTAATTGCTGGGTGCGAAGCGCCTTTTCCGGGCTCCTAAATCCAGGCATACTGTCGCTGTTACGGGAGAGTATGGTGCTGGATAAAACCTCAGGATCGTTCCACGCAAGCGCCATGGCGCGCGTGCGTCAGGCGCGCTCGTTGTTGATCGAGCATGCCGACGTCGTCGCCAAGCACGGCCTCGTACAAGCCACCACCAAGAACGATTTCATTGCCTTCGTCCAGGGCAACCTCAGCCGCCAGCACGACGAAAAGAAGCGTCGTCGTCAGGTCGAGCCGATCCATCCCGACGGGCGCGGCAAGCGCGTCTGAACCGTTCGGACACCGCGCCGACCGCCTTGAGCGGCTGCGGGACGGGTCAAGCAAATCGAGTATGCAATCTAACTGCGGCGATACAGTTCCGGCTGAACTTCGTCGATGAAGCGCTGGGTTTGGTCGAGCACCTCGTCGTCTCCCTCGCCCAACGGCCGCAACACGAACTTGAACACGCCGCCTTCTACGAACTCGGCGATGCGGGAAAGGATCTCCTCGGCACCGCCGACGACGATGCGTTCCGCCGGATCCAGTCCAATCAGGTCGCGGTAATATGATGCGGCTTTCTGCACGACCGGGTCGTCCCAACTACCAAAGTGAAACCCGAAGCCGGCGCCAAAATGGTCATCATCGATCGAACGCCCTGCAGCCGCCGTGGCAACCTTAATCTCCGCAACCACGCGCGCGGTTTCGGCGGGAGTCGAGGTGCCGGCGAGCCAACCGGTCCCGAAGTGCGCTGTGCGGCGCACGGCAGCCTTGCTCGAACCACCGATCCACAGGGGGAATCGTTTTTGCACTGGTTTGGGATCGATCCGGGCGCCCGTTAGCTGGTAATGCTCACCGTCAAAATCGACGCTGTCCTCGGTCCATACCAGCCTGAGAATCTCCAAGGCTTCATCAATGCGTCGGCCATGGCCCTTAGGAGGCAGACGCAGAGCTTGCCACTCGGGTCCTTTGGGGCTGCCAACGCCGAATGCGGGCAGCAGCCGCCCGCCGCTCAACAGGTCGATCGTCGCGCATTGCTTGGCCAGCAGCAGCGGCTCGCGCCAGCCCAGGCAGGCGACGTTCATGCCGAACTTGACCCGCTTGGTGGCGCCGGCCAGCGCAGCCATCACGGTCATGCATTCCAAATGCGGTTGCGCCGACACCAGGCGGTCGGTCTGCCAGATCGAATCGATGCCGCCGTCCTCGCACAGTTGAACCCATTGCCAAAACGGCTCGGCACTCGAAAAAGGAAAGTCGGCCAATGTCAGCCCCGCACCCACGCCCATGCTTTGTCCCTTTCTGATCGGCCGGATCTAGTGGATTTCATCCATTAGTGCGCCGGCCGGCGGCCTTCAATCGCGCGCTGTAGCGCCGGCAGCGCGACACCGATGACGACCAACACAATACCAATCATCTCACGTTCGCTGACGGCCTCGCCAAGGACCACCGCCGCCAACGACACCCCGAGCGGCGCCTGGAGCACCGAATAGAGGCTAACCCGGCCCATATGCAAATGACGCAAGGCGAAATTGTATAGAAAGAACGCGACCGCACTGATCACTGTCGCGCTGTAAAGAAACACCAGCCAAATATCGGTGCTTGCCAGCTCGACCCACGCCAAAGGTTGCGAGGTCCCGAAGACGCCGAGCGCGGCCAGTCCGATCGTCGCGGCGCCGCTGATCATCAACGCGGTGATGACGATGGGTCGGCCGCGGTCACGCGCGACCCGGCGCAGGACAAGTTGGGCAAAGCACACCAGGATGACCGCACCGATCAGCAGTGCATCGCCGGTTGGCGAGGCATCCGAAGGCGACAACGACGAGGACAGCAACAGCACCGTACCGCCGAGGCCGAGCACCGCGCCGCCGACTACCGGCAGGGTCATCGGCTCCTTCAGGAACACCCGCCCGATTACCGAGGCAAATAGCGGCATGGTTGAGAAGATGACCACGGCATGCACCGCGGTGGTCATGGTCAAGCCGACATAGGCCATGATGGCGATAACGCCGGGATCGATCATACCGGCAATGTAGGGCTGCCAGCCGACGGCCTTGAGATAACGCAGTTGCCGCGACGCGAGTACGATCAGCCATAGCAACGCGGCGGCGATGACAAAGCGGAACGACACCGCCTCGAACACCGGAATGACCGGGAGAATGAACTTGATGGCGGTTGCCGAGGACGACCAGAATGTTACCGCCAGGATCATCGACAAGTGGGGAAGCGCCTCGCGCATCGCTGCAACCTAGCAGTTACGATACCAGGGCTAACAGGGTGTACCGAACCGCCGCGTTGACGTTAAGTTAGCGGCTAAACCGCACGTATACCTAGTAGTGTTCTAAACGGGAGGAAGTTATGGCCGACGCGCTCACCGCCGAGGATTATCGCAATCAGGCCGAGGCCCTGACCATTCGTAACCAGGCCTTTATCGGCGGCACCTACGTCGAAGCAGCCAGCGGCGCGACGTTCGACTGCGTCAGCCCGATCAATGGCAGTGTGCTGGCGCCGGTCGCGGCGTGTGACGAAGAAGACGTCAACCGAGCCGTCGTTGCAGCGCGTAAGGCGTTTGACGACGGCGTGTGGGCCGGTCTCGCGCCCGCCAAGCGCAAACGCACCCTGAGGAAGTTCGCCGATCTCATGTCGGCCAATCGCGGCGAACTCGCCTTGCTCGAAACCCTCGATATGGGTAAGCCGATTCGTTATTCGCAGACCGTCGATATCGGCGGTGCGGCCGGTTGTATCGCCTGGTATGCCGAAGCCATCGACAAGCTCTACGACGAGATCGCGCCGACCGATCCGTCGGCCGTTGCCCTGCTCACGCGCGAGCCCGTCGGCGTGGTCGCGGCCGTGGTGCCGTGGAATTTCCCGCTTCTGATCACCTGCTGGAAACTTGGTCCCGCCCTTGCCGCCGGCAACAGCGTGATTCTCAAGCCGGCCGAACAATCACCGCTGACCGCGATCCGGATTGCCGAACTCGCCGCCGAAGCCGGGCTCCCGGAAGGGGTCTTGAACGTGGTGCCCGGCTATGGCGAAACCGCGGGCCAGGCGCTCGGTCGCCACACGGATGTTGATTGCGTGACATTCACCGGGTCGACCGAGGTCGGCAAACTGTTCCTCAAATATTCGAGTGAATCGAATATGAAGCAGGTCTCCCTCGAATGCGGCGGCAAATCGCCCAACATCGTGATGGCCGACGCCCCCGATCTCGACGCCGCGGCCAAAGCGGCCGCCTTCGGTATCTTTTTCAACCAGGGCGAGGTTTGCAATGCCGGCTCGCGGCTGCTGGTCGAGGAATCGATCAAGGACGAGTTCGTTGAAAAGGTCATCGGCGTCGGCCAGCGCCTGCAACCCGGCGATCCGCTTGATCCCAAAACCCATATGGGCGCGATGGTCGATGCCAACCAGACCGATCGCGTGATGGACTACATCGAGGCGGGCAAAGCCGAAGGCGCAAACCTCAAAATGGGTGGCAGCCGCGCCCGCGAGGACAGCGGCGGTTCCTATATCGAGCCGACCCTGTTCGATGGCGTCGATAACGCGATGAAGATCGCCCAGGAGGAGATCTTTGGCCCGGTCCTGGCGACGATCTCGTTCAAAGATGCCGAAGAGGCGCTCAAGATCGGCAACGACACGGTCTATGGCCTGGCCGCCGCGGTGTGGACCCGCGACATCACCACCGCCCACCGCATGGCGCGCGGCTTGCGGGCCGGCACCGTGTGGGTCAACACCTACGACGCGGTCGACATGTCGACCCCGTTCGGCGGCTTCAAACAATCCGGCTTCGGCCGCGACCGCTCACTGCACGCATTGGAGAAATACACCCAGCTGAAAACAACGTGGATCAACGTGGGGTAGGGATGCTTGATCCACGTCGATCTATCGTGGACGGGGTTGATATTCAGGTTGAGTTTCGCGGCACGGATGTCGGTTGGCTGTGGTTCGACGTGCGGCTCGGGCGCACGACCCTCGCGTTTAGCGCAACGGCGATTGTCGATCCGATGCCAAAGCTTCTAGGGAGTTTAGAGGCAGTGGTAGATCGCCAAAGGACATGGTTTCCGATTTGGGAAGAAGGGTGGACCAGTGGCTTTGTACTAGAGCCGAACCTCTCTGACCAAAAGCTTATCGACGTAACGGTTTATCGCGGTAGCGACGAAAACGCATTCGGCGCACGTACGGAAAGGGAGTTGGTTGCGATCAGCGATGTCTATTTCAAGGGTACGTTGTCTGCCAGGGCCTTCGTAAAAGCGTTCTACGATGAGATTCGCCGTTTCGCTCAGAGTGATGCCTACGATCCAATGGAATGGTCCGGCGAACTGGTACGCGACCAACTGCGTCAAGAATTGCCGGATCCGATTTCTGAAGAAGAGCTCCTTGATGATGAACTCATGAAGGATGCTCTGGAGACTTACTTTCATTTTGAAGCAGTGGATTATCGTGATCGCCTTTTGGAACGCTGTTTCGATGAGATTCAGCAAGGCCGGCGAGACATGAGCTTCGAAGACATCTTCAACGAGTTCAAAATGAAACTCCTCAGGCCGCAACCTTCCGGGCCGTGGGACAATGCGACCCGAGTTGCACTGATGAAAGAACTTTTGGAAGGTGCTATTGGTCGTTGGTTAGCCGCCGATCTTCGGGTACTCGTTTCGCCGAAGATTCAAGGTTGGCTGGCAAGACATGGCGAGCGATCGTGATCACCGTTGATCCTCTCCAATCCCACATTGGCCGAACCCTGGTCCGCGAGGACATCATTGCGCCTGGGACGGTGCGGGCGGCGTTGGCGACACTTGGCCAATCGGGCGATCCCATCGTCGGCGAGACGTTGGCGCCGGCCTGGCACATGTTCTATTGCGTCGCCACAGACTCGCCGGGCGACCTTGGTCCCGACGGGCTGCCGCGTTCCTATGAAGTAATTCCCGAATTGCCGCTGCCGCGGCGCATGTTTGCCGGTGCCCGCATGCGCTTTCATGCGCCGATCCACGTCGGCGATGCCATTCGACTCGAAAGCGAGCTTATTTCCCTCGATGCCAAGACCGGACGTACTGGCGCGCTGATCTTTGCCAGTGTGACCAACCGGATCACCCTGGCCGACGGAACCTTGGCCACCGAGGAGGAATACGACATCGTTGCCCGCGAAGCCGTGCCGGCCGGTCAATCCAACCCGCTACCGGCGGCCGAGCCGGTACCCACCGACGTCGCATGGCGACGCACCGTGCCGGTCGATGCGGTCATGCTGTTCCGCTTTTCAGCCTTGGTGTTCAACCCCCACCGCATCCACTACGACCGCGCCCATGCGATGGGGCCTGAGGGCTATCCTGGCTTGGTGGTCCATGGTCCGCTACATCTGATCCTGCTGTTGGAACTGCTGCGCGATCATGCGCCCGAGCGCGTGGTCAGGGCGTTGACGATGCGGGCCAAGGCGCCGCTGTTTGACAATGCACCGGTAGGCCTTGCCGGCCGGCCGACCGCCGATGGTCGCGGTGCTGAGCTGTGGACGGTGACGCCTGACGGTGGCATCGCGACCGAAGTCGGCGTCGCGTTTGCTGATGAGGAAGCTGGCGCATGAAGCGGCGCACGGTGGTCTCGCTCGAGCAGGCGCTGTCGTTGCCGTCGTGTACCTTGCGTTTCGTCCAACTCGGCTGGCGGGTGATCCGCATCGAGGCGACGCCCAGCGGTGGCGCCGACCGGCCCGGTGATCCCAATCGTTATGTCGGTGGCGAGGTCGCCGGCAGCGATCGTCGCACCTACTACATCGCGCCCAATGTCGGCAAAGAGGTGATCGCGCTTAACCTGCAGACGCCGGAGGGCCACGCGGCGCTGCATCGGATCATTGGGGCGCTCGATGTCGATGTGTTCTGCTGCAACACGCTGCCGGCGCGATACGCCAAGCTCGGCATCGACTACGACACCTTGCGCGCGATCAAGCCCGACATCATCTGGGCCGGGATTTCGGCGATGGGTCCGGAATTACCGGATACGCCGGGCTACGATCCGATGATTCAGGCCCGGGTTGGGCTGATGGAACTCACCGGCCACCCGGGCGGGCCGCCAACCCTGATCGGGGTCCCGCTGGTCGACCTCAAAGCCGGTGACGAAACCTATTCCAGCGTGATGCGGGCGCTGCTCGAGCGCGCTGAAAGCGGCCAGGGGCAGCGCATCGATATTTCGATGTTCCAAGCCGCCGCCTCCTGGCTGATCGCGCAGATGCCGCTGATCGATCTCGGTGACGATCCCTGGCTCTATCGCCGCAACGGCAATGCCGAGCGCAATTTCGTGCCGTCGAGCACCTATGCCGCGCGCGACGGCTACGTCTTCATCGTTGTTGGCAACGACATCCAGTGGCGGCGGTTTGTGGAAATCTCCAAGTTTGCGCCGGTTGCGAGCGCCTTGCGGGCAACCGTCGAGGGTCGCAAACAGGATCGCGAGGCGTTGTGGCGTGAGATCGGCGAGATCACGCGCACCCATGCGGCGGCCGACATCGTTGACGATCTCGAGCGCGCCAAATTGGTCCATGCGGTGATCCGCGACGTCCGCGAAGTACATTCCTGGGAATATATCCGCACCCGCATGACCCACACCCGGTTGCCCGACGGAACCGTCGTCGGGATGCAACCCAAGGCGGTCGATATCCCCGATACCGAGAGCGAATTTCCGCTGGCGCCGCGCTATGGCGAACACACCCGTGCCGTGCTCGCCGAAGTCGGCTACGACCCGAGTGCATGCGATGCGCTCGAGGCTGCCGGGGTGATCGCTTAAGCCCTAGTGAATGGAATCCAACATATGGTACCCATACGATCGCGTATCCCTGAAGCTCAGCAGGAGGAAGCCCGCAGTCGATGCCTCAAGGGACTGTTGGGCATCGTCGAGGGATTTCGACGCACCGAGGGGCTGGGATAGGCGACCCACAGGGCGGCATGCCGAGCTCACCGGCCGCGTTACGCAAAGATTCCGATGCCCAACGGTTCATTGGGGCATCGCCACGCTTCGCGCGCCTAACCGGCGAACTCGGCAAGCCGTCGTATGGGTACCATATGTTGGATTTCATCCACTAGCGCCGCTTGTGTGGATGGTTGTAGAAGCGATGAACGCGCGCCCCGGCCGTTCTGATCGGCGGCGCTGGCGCGGCTCTGTCATCGGCCACTTCATACATGACCAGTTCCCAGCCCTCGCCGGCGACATCGTTGCGGACGATATAGACCGCACCGTCATCGGCGAGAAGCTTGAAATAGCGATATTCCGGTGCGTACCAGCGGTCGACGACGTCGCGAACGCCGAGCCGCTTGTCGCCGAGCGTTAGATAACGCGGTTCCGCCTCGCCGCGGTCGCCGGCATGACACTCGACCGCGAGGCGGATCAGCGAATAGGGCGAGGGCTCGGAACTCATGGGGCCTGCGCCACCGGAGGGTTAAGCTGCGGCACCCAGGCGTCGATTTCGGCGGCGTCGGGAATGCTCGACTGCGCCCCGAGCCGACGGCAAGCGAGGCTGCCGGCGATGGCCGCGCGATGGAGCGCGCGCGCCAGGTCGGCGCCGCCATCCAGGGCGGCCGCAAGCGCGCCAACGAAACTGTCGCCGGCACCGACCGAATCGACGACCTCGACGCTGGGAACACCAATTCGCCAGATGGTCTCGGCGGTGTGGGCGACCGCGCCGGCCGCCCCGAGCGTGACGATAACGACGCCCACACCGGCCTCGACCAGGTGCCGCGCGCCGCGGTCGGTATCGCAATTGGGCCACCCGAGATCGGCGGCGACGACCGCAACCTCAAGTTCGTTGGCCACCAGACCTCGACAATAGCGAGGATATCTGCCGGAATGGGCGCTGCCGGTGCGACGTTGAGAATGGTGCGAACGCCGCGCGCATGGGCCGCGCGAATCGCGATCCAATTCTGGTCGGCCTGGGTTTCCATCTGCAGGAGCAGGGTGGTCTCCACGGCCCGCGGTCCATCGAGCTGGCGGGCCAGGGAGTCGAGATTGACACCATTGGCGGCAACGATTTGATTTTCGCCGCTGGGATCGACCGAAATCATGGCAATGCCGGTATGACCTGGACGGCGAACGATGCCCGTCAAATCGATGCCCGCCTCGCTAAGCGGCGCCAGCGCTACATCGGCGAAATCGTCCTCGCCGACCGAACCGACCATGGCAACCTTGGCGCCGGCCCGCGCTGCGGCGAGCGCCTGATTGGCGCCTTTGCCGCCGGGGTAGGTGTCGTAGTGGGTGGTGGCGATGGTCTCGCCCGGGCCCGGCAAGCGCGCGACCGAGGTGACCAAGTCCAGATTGATAGAGCCGAAAACGGTGATCACAGCCGTGCGAGACGCTCGGTCAGGAGTGCGAAAAAGCCGTCGGCATCAATCGAGTGGATCCAGGTCGCATTGGGCGGGTTGGCGGTAACCCCCCAATAGTCGACCACCGTCGCCCCCATGGTCAGTTCTGAGCCGGTTTCGACCGCGACATGGACATCCTTGCCGGCGAACAACTCGGGCCGCAGGAGAAAGGCGATGGTGCAGGGGTCGTGCAGAGGGCCGCCATCGCCGCCATATTTCTCGATGTCGTGACGGTCATAGAAATCAAGCATATCACGCACGGTGTGGGCGAGGTCGGTACCGAGGGCCGAAATCGCATCGAGGCGCGCCGGGTTGGTCAACGCCTGATGGGTGACGTCGAGCGACATCACGGTAATCGGCCGTCCGCAAGTAAACACGACGTGGGCGGCGTGGGGATCGACGTAGATGTTGAACTCGGCTGCCGGGGTTACGTTGCCGCCTTCGCGAAAGCCGCCGCCCATGAGCACGATCTCATCGATTTTCGCGATGATTGCCGGCTCCTTGACGAACGCCGTGCCGATGTTGGTCAACGGACCGGTCGGAACCAGGGTTATCGAGGCGTCATCGGCCGGCCGCAGTGTCTCGATGATAAAATCGACCGCGTGCTGCGGGTGCAGGGGCAGCTGGGGCTCGTAGATCTCGACCCCATCAATGCCGCTCTTGCCGTGGACGTTTTCGGCCGTCACGAGGTCGCGCACGAGCGGGCGCGAGCAACCGGCAAAGACGGGCGTCCCGGTCTTCCCGGCCATCTCGCAAATCAGACGCCCGTTGCGCTGGGTGAGGTCTAGCGGCACGTTGCCGGCCACGGTGGTGATACCGAGCACGTCGAGCTCTTCGGGCGATGCCAGCGCGAGCAACAGCATGAGGGCATCGTCTTGTCCGGGATCGCAATCGATGATGATCGGGCGTGGAGCCATGGGAGGCGTTATCCCCGCTTCTTCGCAAAGCAAATGAACGCGCGCTCGAGTCCGACGAACGGTCCGCTGCGCCATCTTGACGTATCTATGTCCATGGCCGGCACCTAAATACACTCAAGCGCGTTTCGCAACATCGATTCACGCGGATCGGTTCTGCCTATTTGCTCTCAAGCGTGTTGATCGCATTCCAGTCGGCCGACGGCGCCTCGCGTTCCAGTTGCCGCGACAATTTCGCTAGAATCTCGCTGGCGCTATCGCCGCTGGCGGCGAGTTTCTCGAAAGAAACCGCGGCGGTCGCAAACTGGCGGTCTCGGTAGGCGGTCAACGCCTCGCTGAATTGTGCGATGAGATACATGCGTCGGTTGGCTATTTCGCCGGCAATGCCAATCGCTTCGTAGATATCCACGCCGCCGTCGCGGCCGACCACGCGGACACGGTCGAGTTCGCGGAAGATCAGGTGATCCCGGCAGCGCGAGCGGGTGTCTGAGCTGGCCAATATGGTGGTGCCGTAAACCTTGTTCACGCCTTCGAGACGAGAGGCCAGGTTCACCGCATCGCCCATGACGGTGTAATTCAGGCGTCGTCGCGATCCCATATTGCCGACCAGCATTTCACCGGTATTAATACCGATCCGCGCCGAAACCACCGGGTTTCCAGGAAGTGAAAAGCTGGCGTGACACGCAAGCGCGGCTTCAACCGCATGCGTAGCGTGGTCGGGATCATCGAGCGGGGCGCCGAACACGGCAACGATGGCATCACCGATATATTTGTCCACGAAGCCGCCATACGCCTCGATGATCTCGGTCATCGCCGATAGGTATTCGTTCATAAACCCAACCAACTCCGAGGGCGCGAGCCCTTCGGAAATCGCCGAAAATCTGGCAACGTCGGAGAACATTACGGTGAGTTCGCGGGTCTCAGAGGCCAACCCGAAACTAGTTGAGTGATTTCAGTCGGTTGTGGCTTACTCGGTTGTGTCAAAGCAAACGAGGAGGCACAACATGTGGACCGAAATCACTCGCCCGAATTATGAGCGCCGTGGCGGGCGCTACGCAAGCGACCTGACGGATCGAGAGTGGGCGTTGATCGCGCCGCTCATGCCGCCGCGCAAGAAGATCGGCCGGCCGAGGACGACGGACCTGCGCCATGTCATGGATGCGGTCATGTACATGGCCTCGACGGGCTGCCAGTGGGCGATGTTGCCGAACGACTTCCCTCCGCCTTCCACGGTCCAGCGCTATTTCTACGACTGGCGCTCCAACGGCCTGCTGGAGAGCATCAACCATCACCTGGTCATGGCGGCCCGGGAGCTGGAAGGACGCGAGGCCGGCCCGAGCGCCGGGGTGATCGACAGCCAGAGCGTGAAAACCACGGAAAGCGGTGGTGTTCGGGGCTATGACGCGGGCAAGAAGATCAAGGGCCGCAAGCGTCACATCGTCACCGATACACTCGGCCTGCTGGTCGGCCTGATCGTGCACGCAGCCGATATCCAGGACCGCGACGGCGCGCCCGAGGTCCTCAAATCGATCCGTCATCGCTTCCCCCGGCTGCGTCACCTCTTCGCCGACGCCGCCTACGCGGGACCGAAACTCGAGGGCGCCCTTGAGGTCATCGGCCGCTGGAAGCTCGAGATCATCAAGCGCTCAGACACCGCCCAGGGCTTCGAGCTCCTGCCCAGACGATGGGTCGTCGAGAGGACCTTCGCCTGGCTCAACCGATGCCGTCGACTGGCCAAGGATTGGGAGAAATCAATCGCCTCCGCACAGGCATGGATTCTTGTCGCCAACATCCGACTCCTCACAAGGCGGCTCGCAAGGTACTGTTATCAAACATAGAGTTTCGAGTCGGACTCTCACCGCCAAGCGCTGGCCGTACGTTCTCCTCGACCATCCGATCGACGACGGCAGGCGCGAGATAGAGCGCGAACGTGCGGCGCAGAAAACGTTTGTCCTTGTCGGAAATCGCGAACCGGTAGCCGAGCGTGGCAACATAGACAAAACTGGCGCCCACCATCGGGTCAATCAAAGGCAGCACCACTCCGTCGGTGAACACCGCGGTCGCCAGCCCCACCCACAGCGCTGCAGCGATGCCGATAACACCCAGAGCCGTGGTTGGCTTCATCGCCAACACTGCTGCCACCGCGAGGATCAGAAGCGGCAATCCAAGCAGCGTGTAGGGCAGCGGTGAGAATTCCTCCAACGCCTGCCCCATAACGAGGTTGTTGACCGCCTGAGCTTGAACGAGGACCCCGGGCAGGGTGTCGCGGGCGCCCGGCGACGGCTGGCCGCGCCGCGTTCGATAAAACGCACCGCGCCGCGGTGGCGCCGGGATCGGGCGTCGTCGCCAGCCGCATGGACGTTAATTTGCGATCTTCGACGTCAAGCACAGTGCCGATAAGTACGACCTTGTCGGCGAGATGAGTGCTGAGAAAATCCGTTGCGCCGCGCTCGATACAGGCATGGATATCGGCGAGCGAGAAAATGGGAATGGAACCGCGGGCGGTATCGAAGTTGATGGCGAGAGCATTACGATCGGCGCCGGGTACGGTGTAGTCGCCCAGACTCAGACGCGAGCGGTCGCCGCTGGCGTCGTCACCGCGGGCGCGCAGTGCAAGTTCCAGAGCCATCGATGGATCCCAGCGGATACCGCTGGTGGTTTCGCTGGCAAAGAACAGGGGAACGCGGCGAACGATGCCGTCGCTATCCTCAACCAGGTTTAGCGCGCGGATGTTGCGGTGGTGGCCGACTGCGAAGCTCTGCGCGGCAAATGGCGCCACCGGCTTTTCGCTATGCTGAACTTTGCCGAGCACCACCTTGCCGTTCTTCGAAGCCGCGCGTAGAGCAACGAGGAAATCCCGATCGAAACCTTTGAGGTAAGTTGACGCGGTGGTTGGGAAGATGACGTCAAACCCGACGACTTTGGCGCCGGCCCCTACCGCCGCAGTGACGACGCGCGCAAGCTGGGGAGTCCATAGAACTTTGGGAACACTGGCAAAGGGTTCGGTTCGGTACGTCTCTTCGTCGATCGCGACGACGACGGTGGGCGAAGCAATGCGTGGCGTTGCGACGATCTGGTGACGCAAAGCATGCAAGATGTCGATCGATATCAGTTCCAATCGCTCAAAGAGGGGTAATGCGAGGATCCCGCAAACAATCCCGACGATCGCGATAGCGACCGTGATTTCTCTCCGTTTCATCGATTAGAACTGGATCAAGCGCGAAAGCAGGGGGGTCGGCTCGTCGACGGCGAATCGATCGATTCTGAAGACAATCGATTCTGCCCCTGCCGATGCGCGGTACAAACCGCCGCGCTGCAACCCAATTCCAGCTTTTGCGAGATCAATTTGAGGCGCGTCAAATCGCACGCTAACAGGATCATCGGGGCGATCGAGGCGCTCGATGATGAGTTCGTCGCCAGCTCGAGATCCTAGCCGGGCGACGTTAAGGAGCGGACTAAGCGAGAATACGCGAAGCTCAGGCACCGGCATGTTTTCGCTCGCGCCTTTGTTGCGAAACACCTGCGCACCGCTTTTGCCCGCTTGTTTTTGGGTCAGGCGAATATTGCCGCCATCGCACTCGACGAGCTCGCGTTCGATGCTGCCGCCGGCCACGTTGCTCTGCTCACTACCGATCGTCACGCGGCCGCCGGTGATGACCTCGTGCACACAGGATGCGAGATAACCGACAACGAGCACGCCGGCGGCACCGAGATCGATGGTTTGTCCTTCGTCGAGGAAATCCAACAGCTGTAGCGCGACGCCTGGCGCTGAGACGTCCTCGACGACGGCAACGGGGCCGGCCGCGATTGCCGGCTTGTATACGAAGAAAATCGTAGCAACGATGAACACCGTCGCGACGGTTGCAAAGCGAAGGAACATTGCGCTCGTTGCCGCGTGAGCCACCGTCGAACTAGTCGCGTTTCTTGACGAACAAGAAGTCGCCGCCCTCGTGCCCTGCTTTGCGTATGTCGGAATATCGGGGTGTTTGATCCGCGTCGAGGACCACGGGTCGTTTGATTTTGTCGAACAAGGACTGTCCGTCGAGTATGTCGGGATTTTCAGCCAATGCCTGTAGGAATGCCTTTGCAAACACCGAATGGCCACCCCCACCGCTGTCGGTTACCGGCTCCAAACCTCCCGACGCCAACGCGGTTCGCGATCGCATCGAAATCATTCGCTTGATCCACGCCGTGCGCGCCTCTTGGGTCGGCAATTGAACATTGGCATCGCGGACCAGCGTGCCGGAGTAGCACGAATCAGCGACGATCATCACATGCTTGGCCCGAATAGCGCGGACCATATTCGTGACTGAGGTTACCTCGATCCAATTCGTCGGATCGTCGCGTTCCGCATCAACAGGGAGCCAATAGCCCTGTTCGGTTACCTGATCGAGCACCCCGTGCCCGGCGTAGTAAATAAGCAGATTGTCATTGGTCTTGAGATCTCGGCGATAGCCTGACAGCGCTTTGACAACATCGCGCCGATTGGCGTTGGTTAGCAGTGTGACGTCAAATCCGTAGTCGCGCCCGAGGGCTTGCGCCACCGCGGTCGCATCAGCGACAGCGGTTTTCAACTCGGTGAGCTCATCATAGATGTTATTGCCGATGACGAGTGCGTGGTAGCGGCCGAAATGAAGCCCCGATAGCGACTCGACCGGTTCGGCTTGGCGAGATGCCGTTTGGGCTGCGCGTGGCACGGTTTGGGCGGGTCGTACCGCTTGCTGGGACGCGGTTGCCGCGTTAGAGGGCGCCGGTTGAGGGTTCTTCGCGACCGGCATTGCGTCGCCGCTCACCCGCAAAGAGACCAATTCTGAATTCGCTTTGCCCCCGTAGAGCGGCCCCATCGTCCATCGCATCGTTTCCTTAACGATGATCCCAGGGTTGGGTGCAAACCAGAATTTGCGCTCGTAGCCAACCGTGTTCGTCGTCATGTTCGCGTCACAGGAGGCCTGCGCGGTTTGCACGATGATGAATGCATCGAACGTGCCGCCAGGTGTGGTCACGCTCACCCGGCTATCAACTTTGGCTCGAATATGAAAACTACCGTTGGCCTCGTTGTCTCCAAATCTGCCATTGGTGACAGCGGTGATCGAATAGCTGGTCGATTTCCCGACGTCGAGCGGCCATAGCGCGCCGAGTTTCCTGGCGGCCCGATCCGAAAGCTCGATTTCGCGAATCCGCGTGATCGGACCTAAGCACGATGTTCGCGATAGGAAGGTCATGAAATCGCCGTGCGGCTTCAGCGGGCCGACGATCTCCAGGCCATAAGCCCGGGTATAGGCCTCGCCGCTCGCCATGCGGCATCGAACGAAACCGTCGGAACTGCTCACCACCGTACAGATACGATCGGTGTACGTGATTTGGGTTCCGTTCGGGGCAGCTTTGTAGGCTGCCGCGGCGTCGTCAATCGCAAGCAGGCTGGTAGCTGCGGCCAGGGCGACGAGCGCGCCTAGGAAACGGGCAGGCCTAAAGGTGAGGGGCCCTCGAGTCATCGGACAGAGCCTACCATTGGCCGATGACGAACCGAAGGCTGTCAATAAGGACTTCGGGCGGCATAATGGTCTCGCCCACTATCTATTTTGATCGTGTAACGATGACCGTGACAACTCATCGACCTACCTCCAGCAAGAAAGCACGTGAAGCGTTATTCGAGACGATTCTCGGAATTCCATCGACGGCTGAATTTGCTGCGGCTGCGGAACGGTTTGCGACGTACGGCGAACCCACGTTGATTGGGCCGCCGGCACGGGCCTTTCTGCACGAATTGGTTAAGGTTTGTAACGCCAAGGCGGTGCTGGAGATTGGCACCTACTTCGCAGGAACCACCCGTGTTCTGGCCGAGGCGGTCTGTGGCATCGGTGGCGTCGTCATCACGATCGACGCGAGCGGCGACCGAGCACCGATTGTTGAGGAGATCGTGGCTGCTTGGCCCGAGGAGATTCGGGCCGCCACGACCTTCGTTCCTCATCTTTCGTCGATGTTCTTCGAGATGTTCGAACGAACCAGAAGTTTCAAGTTTGAGCTTCTCTTCGTTGATGGAGATCATAGCTATCGCGGCGCCTTGTTCGACCTCCTCAATTGCGCCAACTATGCGCAGCCCAATGCCGTAATCGTCATCGATGATTACGATTTGCCACCCGTGTTTTCCGCAACCCAGGATTTTCTAGCACTCAATCCCCAATGGCGAGAATTGAGTGGATCTTACGACCGAGATGTTGCCAGTGACCCCTTTGCGGGCATGCGCTCCTCGGTCGATGGACTGCCCTTTCTCGTGTTGATCGGTCCCCCGGCCGCCTCGGTCGGGGACCGACCGATCAACGTCAGCCTCGGCGAGTTGGCGGACAATGACCTCCAAGGCGTAACCGTGCCATTAGCCGGAGATCACGGTGAGGGCCGGCTTCACGCAAAATTTGTGATCAGTTCGGTAACGACCCAGGCAATGCGATCGAGTTCGGCTGCCACTTACGCAACTGTCAGCGGTGGTGATGCGGTCGTCACGATAAGGCTCGATCCACCCTTGGCCCCGCCCTTCGTCGACGGGGCAACGAACAATTGCGATCTCAGCTTGGTGTGGGAAAGTGCCGCCGGTGATCTGTTGGATCTCGCAGGCGATCCCGAGCTAATCACCGGCTAACACAAAGGCTATGGTGGCGAGCCCAACGGCGTTGGGATATGTTTTCTTTGCGCCATAATATCGCTTGGCTCCACCAGGAAGGGACGAAAGAGATGCCCCGTACCGAACAGGAGTGGAGGCGGCCGCTCAATCTTCCGCCCTCTCATTACATCGACAATCGCATGTACACCGGTGATGAGATTTTTAGGGAAGAACTGGACAATATTTTCAAGAAAGTCTGGACCCTGGTCTGCCACGAAAGCGAGGTGGCCGAGCCGGGCGATTTCCGCACCATGGATCTCGCAGACGTTCCGATACTGATTACGCGAAGCGAGGACGGCAGGATCCGCACATTCCAGAACACGTGCTCTCACCGCGGCGCGACGCTCGTCGAGGAGCCGAGCGGCAATGCGCGCGGTTTCACGTGCATCTTTCACATGTGGTCGTATGACTCGTTCGGCAATTGCGTATCGATGACCAGGGACGAAGCCTATGAGCCCGTCAACTGCCGGCCACAAGATGTTGGACTTAGGGAGATAAGGACGGAAGTACGCCTTGGCCTGGTTTTCGTTAACCTGGACGACGCCGCCGAGTCGCTGGATGAGTTTCTTGGCGATGGTCTCGAGAACGTCGAGCCTATCCTTAGCGCCCAACCCATGGAGGTGTACCACTACCACGAGCAGATCATCTGCGCGAATTGGAAGCACTTGCAGGAGGTGAGCTCTGAGATCTACCACGCCAACATGCACCGCATGGAGAGCCGCGAAACGATGAATCAGCCGGACTATCACGACCGGGCGTGGAAGCTTTACCCAAACGGGCACATGACGCTAATGGGATCCTTCAACGTCAACTATGTGGGCCAGCAGGGGTGGGGGCGCGACCACGAAGGCATAACCATGCCGGGTTTGCAGCCGCGCGAATTCCGGGTTCTCGACCTGTGGCCCAATACGGCGATGGTCTTCCGCGATTCCGCCGCCCGCTTCGATACCGTCGTTCCCCTCGGCCCCGAGCTGACGCTACTGCGGATGCGCGGTTTCGGTATCAAGGGGGAATCTGAAAAAGACCGCCTGAAGCGCTATCGTGACCACAACATATTGTGGGGACCCTTTGGCTGGAATGTCCCGGAAGACAATGCCGTCACGCTCATGCAGCAGTTATCGAACCGCGAGCGCCGCAAGAGCTACAGCATCATAGCGAGGGAGGAGGACCTCAAGCCTCATGACGAAGGCACGCTTCGCCACTACTACCGAGAATGGGAGCGGCACGTTGGTCGTTCGGCGAGCACGCTCGAGCCCCTACAGGTAGCGGCTGAGTGACTTGGGTGGCCTCGGCGACCGGCGAACCCGGTTCCCCGCGGGGACACGGGGCTGACGCATTACGCAAAACCGCAGGAGCATGATTGATGGGCTCTGATCCTGATCTTGTCGGCCTGGTCTACAGATCCTGCCGGCTTCTCGACGAGAATAGGTTCGATGAGTGGTTGGCTCTTTGCGCACCGGATTTTCACTACCGTATCACCGCCTACAGCACTGAAATCCGCAAGGAGATGGAGTGGCTCAGCCATGACGTCGAATTGCTAAAGACGCGGTTTGACGATCTCCCAAATCATGTCGTCGTGAAAGGGACCTACCGACGCCACGCTAGTATGTGCGAGGAGGTGGAACGCGCCAACGGGATCGCGAAGATGGACAGTTCGGTCGTCGTCTACCATACCAATCTGAGCGGCGCGTCGCGGCTGTTTGCTGTCGTCCGATATGGCGATACGATAGCTCTCGGCGGCGAAACGCCTCTCCTCGCCGAGCGGGTCGTGCGAATGGAGACACGAAGCCTCGAGTTTTCCCCGACGATCATTCTGTGAGGCTCTGGAAGGAATCCGGCATGTCACGAAATGCAGCAGAGTGGGAGGCACCGCCGAGGAATGTCCCGCACACGCACTACCTCAACAACCAGATCTACACGAGCGAGGAGATTTTCGAGGAGGAGCGGGACAAGATCTTCGGCCGAGTCTGGAAGTTCGTTTGCCACGAGAGCGAACTCCCAGAGAATTTCGACTACGTCACGACGTCGGTGGCTGGGACGCCGCTCGTTGTCGTGCGCGGCGACGATGGGCAAGTACGGACTTTTCTCAACATCTGCTCGCATCGTGCCGCCCAGGTCGTCCGCGAGCCGAGCGGAAATACGCAAACCTTCACCTGTCTGTTCCACCTTTGGACATACGACGCACGCGGAAATTGCGTGTCGGTGACGCGCGGCGAGGGTTACGAAGGGTTCGGCTGTTCCAAGGAGAATCTAGGTCTACGCGAGATCAAGACTCGGGTTCATCTGGGTCTCGTCTTTATCAACTTAGATGACGACTGCGAGTCATTCGAGAGCCATTTTGGCGACGCGTTCGAACATGTCGAGGCGATACTCGAGACTGTCCCGCTCGAAGTCTTCCACTATCATTCGACGACACTGGAGACCAATTGGAAGAACTGGGTTGAGCTGAATACTGAGATCTACCACGAGTACCTCCACTACATTAATCGACTGACGAGCTTGAATGAGCCGTCGTACCACGATCGCGAATGGATCTTCTACGAAGGCGGGCATCAGGTGCTCCAGGGGCCGCTGTATGCCGACTACGCCAGGATCAAAGGATGGCGCCAGCGCGACGGCAAGCCTTTACCGGGCCTGAAGGTCAGGGAGTCGAAGAACTATAACCTGTGGCCCGACTTTCTCCTCGTTGCCCGAGCAACCGTGTTTCGCATCGATTCCGTCACGCCGCTGAGTCCGACCCGAACGCTGGTCGAATTTCGCGGTCTCGGGATCAAGGGCGAATCGGCCGAGGACCGGGCAATGCGGGTCGCCGACCACAACGATTTCTGGGGACCGTTTGGCCGCAATATCCCGGAGGACAATCAGGCGTCTGAATCGCAAACCGCCTCGATGGCGAGCGGTTTGGCGCCGCACAGCCTGATTGCGCGCGAGGAGGGAGCCAAACCGCAAACCGAGGAAACGCTTAGGCACTATTACCGCGAATGGAGCCGTCGCATGGGCTGGTCTCCCAGCCGGACCGATCAATTGGCGGCAGAGTAGCTGGCTGGGTTCGCTTCGTGAGCGCGGCCGGTCCGCTTGGTGATGAGACGCTCGCCTGGATATGATGATTCGCCAGTAACCAAACGCTTCGCTTAACAAACGCTTCGCTTAATAGGAGCAAATAGGGAGGATATCGGGATGAAAAGCATTAAAAACCACGCGCTTGCGGTATTTGCCGCCATGGCGTTTTTAGTCGCTTTGCAGGGCTATGCACAGGCAGCCGAGGTAACACTAAAAGCGGCTTCCTACACCCCCGCACAAAGCCTGTTTACGAAGCAGTTTCGCGCCTTTGTCGACAAGGTGAACGCCGATGGCAAGGGGCTGGTTCAGATCAACTACCTCGGCGGCGCGCCCAAGGTTATGTCCGTGCTCGAGATGGGTGGTGCGGTGAGCAAGGGCATCATCGACATGGCCAGCATAAGCTGCGTCTTCTGCCTTACCCAATTCCCGGCCGCGACGGCGACGTTCTTCACCGGCTACAACACCGAGGAAATGCGTCAGAATGGCACGTTCGAAGTGATGCGAGAGCTCTATGCAAAGCACATGAACGTGCACTATTTGGGGCGGACCAACGACCAACTGACGCTCAGCATCTTCATGAACAAACCGATCAGCAAGGTCGCGGATTTCAAAGGGATGAAGATACGCACGAGCCCCCTGCATAGCCCTTTCGTCAACGGGTTGGGCGCGACGGCGATCGAAATGCGCTTTGGCGATACCTACTCGGGCCTGGAGCGAGGGCTGGTCGTGGGATATGCTTGGCCGACCATGGGCGTTTTCGACTTCGGACTGCAGGACGTGACCAAGTACCGGGTCGAGCCGGAGTACTATTTCATCGACATCAGCCTGTTGGTAAACCTCGACGCTTGGAACAAGCTCAACAAGGAACAGCAGAACTTGCTGCACAAAACGGCACGATGGGTTGAAGGCACGAACAAGGACGGTGCTGCGCTCAACATAGCCGAGAAAAAGCGCCAGGATGATTTTGGCGTCAAACTGATCCGCTTTACCGGAGACGAGTGCCGCACCTATGTGAAGATCGCCTACGATACGGCGTGGGATGGTTTGAGAAAGCGCGACGCCGCCACCGCCGATCGGCTGAAGAAGCTCCTCTACGATGAGAAGGGCGTCATCGACTACTTCTGCACATACAACTAAGAAAATCGGGCTGCGACAGTTTCAGGGGTGAGCCGCAAACCAAGGTAGGTTTCGGCTCACCCCTCGCGACTGCGCGGCGTCCGCCCGCGTCATGAAGCTTGTTCTTCGCGCCTACCTTGGGCTCCTCGATCTCTGTGCCAACATCGTCGGGCTAGGCGTCGGTGTGATCGCGCTGCTTGTCTCAGCCGAGGTCCTGATCCGTTCCCTGAACGTGGGGACCCTCCACTGGCTTATCGAAGTGGTCGAGTACGCGCTGTTCGTGATGACGTTCATTGCCGCCCCCTGGGTTTTGAGCAAGGGCGCTCACGTCCGTGTCGACGTCGTCTTGGTATTTGCGAGCCCGCGGGTTCGTTACTACTTGGAACTGCTCATCGACACGCTCGGGATGGTGATCTCCTTCCTGCTCTTCTACTACGGCCTCGACGCCACCATCGACTCGCTGGCGCAGAAAGCACTGATTTACAAACATCTCGTGATCCCCGAGGGCTGGTTGCTGATCGCGCTTCCCTTCTCCGGAGCCTTGCTGACGATTGAGTTCGGACGCCGCGTTTGGCGCACGTTTACGGGTGCCGCCGGGGAAGATGCGCAAAGCCCCGAAGGCTTCTAAAAAGGCGCGCGAAAATGCCCTGGGAAGTCGCGTTGTTGCTGCTGATGGGTGGCTATCTTGCATTAATGGCATTGGGGCTCCCGGTCGCGTTTGCTTTTTTCGGCATCAATCTGGTCGGCGCCTTCATTTTCCTGGGCGGGGAAATCGGGCTCGCGCAACTGGGACGGAACGCGATGGGCGCGTTGTCGACGTTCATTCTTGTGCCGATCCCGTTGTTCCTTCTGATGGGAGAAATTCTTTTTCAAACCGGCGTGGCGATACGCGCGATCGATGCGATAGACGGCCTCATCAGGCGAGTGCCTGGGCGCTTGTCGATCGTCTCGATCGTCGGCGGCACGGTATTCTCGTCGCTCTCGGGCTCGACGGTTGCGAACGCGGCCGTACTCGGGAGCGTGCTGCTCCCGGATATGTTGCGCCGGCGCTATCACCCTACTTTTGCCATGGGGCCGATCATGGCGGTCGGTGGCGTCGCTATGCTCATCCCGCCGTCGGCGCTAGCGGTCTTGCTCGGAGGCCTGGCCGGTATCTCGATCGCCAAGCTATTGATCGCCGGGATCGTGCCAGGTCTTCTGATGTGCGTGGTGTTTCTGATCTATGTGATGGCGCGTGCCGCAATCAGCCCCCACTTGGCGCCGCCCTACGACGTAGAGCAACTAACCCGGTGGCAACGGTGGCGCGCGTTTATCATCTATGTAGTCCCCTTATTCAGCATCTTTGTCGTCGTCGTCGGCAGCATCGTTGGCGGCATCGCCACCCCCACCGAATCCGCTGCCCTCGGGTGCGTCGCATGCGTCGTGGTGGCAGCGGCGTATCGGTCCCTCACTTGGCGCGCCCTACTCAAAGCTTGCCAGGAAACCGCCAAGATATTCGTGATGATCCTGTTCATCATCGCCGCCTCGTTAACGTTCTCGCAGATCCTTGCGTTTTCTGGCGCCACCAACGGTCTGCTCGACATGGTTGGCGGTCTGGGCCTTTCGCACTTGACGGTCCTGCTGGGAATGATCGGCGTTCTGCTGGTCCTGGGCGCCTTCATGGATCAGGTGAGCATGCTGCTGATTACCCTGCCGTTCTATATGCCATTGGCTCAAGGCTTGGGGATTGACGTCGTCTGGCTCGGGATCCTGATCTTGATATCGATGGAGATCAGCCTTCTGACGCCGCCGTTTGGCATATTGCTCTACGTTATGAAGGGCGTCGCACCAGATCACATAACGCTCAATCAGATCTGGGTAGCGGCCATCCCCTTCATCATATTGGAGCTCATCGTCCTGGCTCTGCTCGTCGTGTTCCCGGCGCTCGCGACCTGGCTCCCGGAGCAAATCGTGCGCCCGCTTATTTGACATCCGTGCCCCTCGGGGCATCGCCGCGTCAACATAGGACCTTGGCTGATACCGGTGAGATCTTACGGGCTTCGACGATCTTGGCAGGCTACTGGGGGACTTGAACCAGGGCCCAAAGCGCTCATCCGACCCAGCCGGCCCGACGCACCGTGGGTGCATAGGTATTGCTCACGGGAACGCGGATTCCGTTCTTGAGAATCAGCGTGAGCTTGTTACTTTCCTTGCTCACATCCGCTACGGCGCCGCGTGCAACCCAAAAGGAACGATGAACCTGCAACCCGTTCTCGGTCTGCAACTCACGCACTGCGTCCTTCATGCGAAACAGAATCAGGTCTTCGCCGGCACTTGTATACAAGCGAAGATAGTGATCCTCGGTCTTCACGCAGAGCAGTTCGCCCGTGATTTTCGCGGGTATCCGATCGAGGAATGGGGAAGTGTCGGTTGACGGGCCAGCTTCATCCGTCGGCACTTCTGCACGCACCAGTGTACGAAACAGGTGGAAACTGCCGCACACGAGCGCGCCGGTCAACGCAACGGACAGATACATTTCGGCATAGGTTGGGGTGTTGCCGAATAGCCAGGCGTTGGCTAGCTCCAACTCGTAAGCGAGTGGGATGGCAACCAGAAACGCGGTGATGATGTCGACCGCGATATCAGGCCACGGGCGTTCTGTTTCCACCAGGCGCCGCAGCACCCAAGCCATGACCAACCATTGGCTGCTTGCGGTAACGATCACGCCCAGCCAATAAGCAAACCGATTGATAAGGCTGAGCCGATCGAACGTGTCGAACGGTCCGATCGTCGCGACGATGACGGTCATCGCCAAAAGGCTCACAGCCCAGCGCGACCAACGCGCCTTTAGAAAACCGTCGAGAGTCATGTGGGCGGCCCTACTTCACGCTTCGTAAAGCGGAAGTCGCCCCGATTCGCGAAGGAAAACATGGTTTTGCGCATATCGCGTTGCTTGTTTGGCTTATCAGTCCCAACTTTGCACCCGATCGGCTTGGGTATCAAAACAGAACGTTTTTGTTGTCCAAAAAAAGGCATCGCGCGATGAGTTCCGCCTTCGAAGTTGACCGTTCAATGGCAGAGGGAGTCCCGCGCCACGTTACTTTCTGTCTGGTCGTCGTCCTAGTGCTCCTCCACGCGCCCGACCGGACCGCCGCCGAATCGGGGGTGAGTACGACTCCCCATGTTGTATTGAATGATTCGCTTGACGCGCTTCGTGCGGACTTCAACGCCAAGCAGGGCACCGTGAGATTGTTGTTTATCGTCGATCCCGTCTGCCCGACCTGCGTGCGCGGGTTGGTCGCTCTTAACGACGAGTTCTTGGCTAACAATCACGATCCTCGCTTGAACGTTTTCGTCGTGCACGTGCCGATGCTCGGTGCCCGCGAGCGTCAAATCGCTAGGGCGAAGCAATTTCTCACCGCCCGTAACACAACTCACTATTGGGATGGCGCAGCCTCGATAAGTGTCGCATTTCAGCAGCAACTCGGCATTGCCCGCCCGGCGTGGGACGTCTGGTTCGTTTTCGGTCCCGACGCAACATGGGATCCCGACCGGCCTCCCAAGCCGGACCTCTGGATGCACCAACTATTCGCGGTCAAAGGCCCACTCCTCGATCCGAAGGTGCTCGCCAGAACAACAACCGACTTGTTGAAGTCGCTCGCACGAGAGGGCGACTAGCCTCGAAGGAGAGGCTGGGATGGCGGGTCATCGTTAAACGAGCGAAATGACCATTCAAAGGAGCCATGGCAAAGATGAATTCAACATCGTTAGAACAAATACCAGGTGACGCCCTCGATGTACCGGCTTTGCCGTCCAGGAGCGACCTCGCCGGCGGCTTCGTGAGTTTCGGATTGATCTGGGGTGTTCCGATCGCAGCATTGGTACTCGGTGGGATCTTCGATGTTGAAGCATTTCTCTGGCCGCCAGCGCTGGCCGTCATGGGCATCGGCTGCTTGGCGAACGCATTCCGATGCGGACGTCTGCATTGCTACATCACCGGCCCGTTCTTCCTGATCGCCGCGGTCGTTTCGCTCCTCCACGGCGGCGGCCTTGTACCTCTCGGACCAGGAGCGTGGACGTGGATTGGCAACACCGTGTTCGCCGGTGGATTGGTGCTCACGTGCGCACCGGAAATGATCTGGGGGCGCTATGTGCGCCGCTGATCGAGCGCCAAAACGCGCGCGCGCGTCGCGATCGGGCGATCCCTCACGCATTCAGGGTGCTGGCGAACAACGATAGCGTGCGATCCTGCGCGAGCTGTGCCGCATCGGCGTCGTAGGTGGGTCGTTCGTCACAAACGAAGCCGTGATCGGCCGGATAGATGTGGACTTCGACGCCGGGGTTGTTGGCCTTAACAGCTTCGCCCACCGAAGGCGGAACCGTCTGATCTCTTTCGCCAAAGTGGCAGATAACCGGGCACTTCGGCTTTTCGTCGGCGTATAACTCGGTGGTGCGGCCGTAGTAGCTCGACGCGCAACCCATCTCGAGCCTGCACGCCGCCAACCAGGCGACCAATCCGCCGAAGCAGTAGCCGACGATGCCCACTGCTCCCGCATTCCCGAGATGGTCCGCGGTCGCCTTGACGTCGAGCATCACCCAGTCCAGGTGATCCGGGTCGAGGGACTTGCGTAAGGACAGGCCCTTTTCGAACCCGGGCGGATCGTAGTCCAGCGCGGTGTCGCGTTCGATCCGATCGTAGAGGGCTGGGGCCGCCGCCCGATACCCCTGATTGGCAAACCAGTTGCACACCTTCTGGATGTGCGGGGTAACGCCGAAAATCTCATGGATCACGACGATATGCCCGCGCGTCTCAATTGTCGGATCGGCCACGTAGACGCCCAGTTCGTGTCCGTCGTCGGCCTGCATCTTTATGAACGTGCCCATGGCGATCCCCGTAATGCTTACGTCGTCCTCGGCCCTACCAGGAGGCCCGGCCGCGAAGTTTTCCGACACCGATGGATGCTAAGAACTACCGGCCATCCACTCGCGAACCTTGACCACCCACAGATTGTCGGGGTCACCACATCCTTCGTTGGTCTGAAAGTGCGTGCAACCCTCGAAGACATGGTATTCGACGGCACCAGGTTGATCGCGCAGGAGCGTGGCCAAACGCTCGCTGTCAGCGGCAATCGCAGGTACGTCTTTCGATCCCCACGCGATGAAGAAGGGAACTTGGTTGCCGCCGACGTGGTCGATCGGGCTTGCATCCCGATCATCCCCGGGTTGCGCAAGAAATTCCCCCAATATCGTTGCTCTCCGGCTGCCCGGTTCAACGTCGTCGAGGTGCAGGTTGTGGGCGCCGCTTACAGGGAAGCAGCCCTTGACGACATCGACCGGAAGACTTCGAGCTGCAGCGCAGTCCTTCCTCAGCGCCAGCAGTGCCGCGAGATGGCCGCCCGATGAATGGCCACCGACGAAGATGCGGTTGGGGTTGCCGCCATGCTGTTCGATGTTGCGGTGGACCCATGCGAGAGCATCGCAACAGTCATCCAGGTGGGCAGGGAACTTGTGCTCCGGGGTGAGGCGATGGTTCACGGTCACGAAGATCGCCGGCAAGTTGATGATCGGCGGCGCTATGAAGCCCATCCATTCCTTGAACCCGTGGCGCCAGGCGCCGCCATGGATGAACATCAAGATCGGCAGGTCCGTGAGGCTCTCGTCGGTTGGTAGAAAGATGTCGATCTTCTGGTAGTAGTCGTCGCCATAGGCAACGTCCAGAACGTTCCGCGTCGCAGCAACCGTTTGCTTCGATAACTCGATCGCTTGGTCGACAAAATCCTGCGCGCCGGGTTCGGTGAGCTGCCCACGGTCTGGCATATCTTCGAAAGACATCGGCGGACCCTCCTGCGTTGTCCGTTCGGGTGAGCTTTAAACTATCTCCACGAAAGATAGCACGCCACTCCTATCCATGGCGTGGCGCTAAGCGCGACGGTCGACGCAGCCCTTCCGGGCGACCCGGATGACAATGTAACCGCATCAGTACGCGCCTTCAGCGCAGTAGTGCGGTTACGCCGATCACCAGGAGTAGAACAAGGGCAAAGCGTCGATAGCGCACGTCGTTCGCGTGCCGGAAAAGACGGGTGCCGCACCAAATGCTGAATGCGTAAAGGGGTGCCACCACCGCAGCTCGCCCCAGCACCGTGGCATCGATTACACCGGCAACGGCGAGCGTGGCGATACCGGCCACGGTAAGGAAGGCCAAGTAGGCGATCAGATTGGCCCGGTGCGTGATTGCCGAGCCGGGGCCGGCGAGAAGAAAGAGGATGGCAGGCGGCCCCCCCATGCCCGTTGCGCCATGGAGAAGGCCACTTAGTGCGCCCACGCCTGCGGTGACGACCGGCGGTCGGCGGCCCTCGTAGCGCCAGCCCAAACTTGCGAAAAGTACGTAGGCCATGACGACTACGCCAATGGTTCGCTGGATGATGTGGGCGTCCACCGTGACGAGCAGGTGGTTGCCGAGGGGAACGCTGGCAGCCGCCACGACACCCATCAGGCTCATCTGCCGCAAATCGCACTGCCGGGCCGCCGATGGCAACATTTGTATGCTCGTCAACAACAGCAGGATGTAGCACGTCGCGACGGCGTGCACTGGACTCCACATGAGAGTGAACAAGGGCATCATTACGATTGCTGCGCCAAAGCCCGAGAAACCGGCAACGAGGCCACCGACCGCCGCCGCGCCAGCGGCGTAAATCAGGTCGGCTGTGAGAATGGCGTCAAGGGTCATAGTGTCGGAGGTGAACATCGGCGACTGTAGCTAGGCTCGGAGCGCGTGAACGTCCCCTCCTCAATGCGGGGCTTGCTATCGGAGGCCGATATCTCGGGTCTCGACGCAATCGGTCCAGCTTAGCAATAGCGGCAGCCCCGCGCTGGCGTCAATCTCATCGTCGCCGTGCGACGCGCGCTCGCCGCTCCGCTCAATTAGGTATACCGAGGCGCGGCGCATCAGCGTACCAGGAGCCGGGGACGCTCCGGTAATACCTTCGCTAGCGTCTCCAGTGTCGCGCGGACATAGTTCATCCACACCATGTCATTTCCGGGCTGTGGACGCGGATCTGGTACATCGATATTTCTCCGACATTTCGTACCGCGAACGCGGCCTGCTGGTGGACAACGATACGCCACCTGTCTCCGGAAGTTGAGCATCTCGTGCACCACTACGAGACGCCGGCTCCGAGCGATCCGCCACGTTACTGCGGTCGTGCCAAGCGCATGGCCGCTTCCTAGCGAAACAGCCACCGGTCAGGTGGGGGTCGGTGCCAACTTCATCGTTTCCATCGCGGCGATGTACTGCTCGATCATTCGCTCCGGTCTCCCATCCGCGACAAACCCCAACTCGCGCTCCGCACGTGCGCCGTCCAAGACGCAATGAAAACCTGCAAGATCGACCACCGTCGGACCCGGTCCGACCTCGATCGCAGCTCCCGGACACCGCGTCGCGACGGCATCGACAAAATCCTGAACCGATACTGCGTCGCCGGTGCAGATGTTGAATACAGAGTGCTCCGTGCTTTCAACATCCAGGGCGTGGACGACACCGCGTGCGGCGTCGCCATTGAAAATCGCATCCGTCTTGCCATCGCGCCCCCGTTCAATGCGAAGCGGTCGGCGCAACATACCGTTCTCCACGATTTGGCTGTAAAGCGCGGTGGCGCCGGTGTGACGCTTCAGCTTTCCAGGCCCGACCGTCGTAGAAAAACGCAACGCGATGAAGCTCAAGCCACGCTCGCGCGCATACCAGGCGCCGAGGTTCTCGGCTGAGAGTTTCAAGGTGCCGTAAAGGGTCGGCGGATTGCATGGAAAGTCCTCGTTCATGGGATCATAGTCAGGATGCAGGTTGTTGGTGGCGTAGGGACCGTAAACCGCTTTCGAGCTCGTAAAAACCACCCTGCGGACACCTTGGCGACTGGCCGCCTCGAGTATGTTCGCGGTTCCCTCCACCACCGCGCGCACGGCCGCCGGTGGGTCCGCGTCGATCGGCGCAAGAAGAGGACTGGCCAGGTGGGCGATGTGTGTCACTCGGTGCGTTCGAACCAACGCCTCAAGGTCGGCGAGATCGTCCACCGCGCCGCGGACGATTCGACAACTTTCCGCGACATCGGCTATCAAAGATGTGTCACCACTTGAGGTGAGCACGACCGGGCTCGACCCCCGTTCGACGAGCAGTCGCACCAAGAAAGTCCCCATCGCGCCGGTGCCGCCGGTGACCAGGTAGGTCGTATCATTGCTCATCGTGATGTCCTCCATCGCTTAGGGTTGCCCGCCCGGTCGTGAATAATCTGCAAAGTTACGAATGGATTGCCGAGTCCCGATGCTCAGTAGCGCGACGCTTCGAGCGATCGGAAGCCAAACGCGATCACCAAGCCGATCGCGCCGAGGACGGGGAACATCCAAACGGCGCTGTCCCAGCCGCCCAGCCGGACGACCAGGAATGCAAACAGCGGCGGGCCAACAAGGTTGCCGAGGAAGGCGCCCTGCGTGACGACACCGGCGACCAGGCCGATCTGGTTTTCGCTTCGCGCGTGTAAGGGGATCCCTTCGAAAACCGCGCCAGGGATCAGGCCAGCGGTCAGAGGATACAAACAACCGATTGCGGCGCGCAGGGATCCGCTGATTCCGTCGCTGAACAATCCGAAAGGCACGAATGCGATGCCCACGCTGCCAACCGCCATCATGTGCCAACGCCGTATCGGACCGACCCCAATGAGCCGGCTACCGGCGAAGTTCGCCGGAATGAACAGAAAAATAAAGGCGGCGGTTGCAAGTGCCGCCTCGGCGATTGACAGTCCGAGCCTTTCGAGCAGAAACGTCGGCAACCAGATCTGAACTGCAAGTGTGGCGATGCTGAGTTCGAGAAACGCGGCGGCAAGCAGCCAAGGACCGGCGCCCCTCAGTGCTTGCTCCGCGTCGCGGAGTTTGACCGGGTCTTTCGCTTCGATCGATACACGCCCCGGCGCGACGACACGCACGAACAGAATCAATACCGCGAGGCAAAGAACTGCGTTCAGTCCGAAAAATAGCCGCCACCCGCTGGTGTCGAGAATGCCCGCCGCCGCCGCGAGAACCAACCCGCCGCCGAGTGGAAAAAACGTACTCCATATGCCTATGACCAAGCCGCGGTCGTGCAGTCTCGACGCGGCGACGATGAGCGGCGTGCCCGCGACCATAATGGAGATAAGGCCTAATCCTTCGAAAAATCGTGCGACCAGAAGCACGGTCGCGGATGGTGTTATGGCGCTGATGACGGTTCCGCCGATCAGGCACAAAAGCCCACTAATTGCGATCCGCCGGTAGCCCAGCCGATCGGCGATCAGGCCCGCCGCGATGCCGATCAGCGCACCGGTAACATTGAATATCGACGACACCCAGCCGGCCATGACCATGTTGATGCCGAGATCGTCGCGGATAAGAGATAGTGCTGGCGCCGGCCTACCGATCTGCATCGAGGCGACGACCGCCGCGCCGAATACGGTGATCACGACCGCCCATTGAGTCGCGGCGAGGGGTTCTGGGTCAGCCTGCGAGTGCGCCACGTAAATAATTTGGTCGCCGGCGAAAGTCAGCACTAAACAACGTTGAACTCCTCCGCGGTGACGTCGAGCGCGCGGGCGGCGATGTCCGCCATTTCGTCGATCTGTTCGCGGGTTGTGACAAGCGGCGGTGCGAACAGAATCGTGTCGCCGATCTCGCGCATTGCTAAGCCAAGGTCGATGCAGTGTTCGTTGTAAGCTTCCCCCACCTTCAGACTCGGATCGAAACGTGCGCGCGTATCCTTGTCACTCACCAGTTCAATGGCACCGAAGAATCCGACAGACCGAACCTCGCCTACCAGCCGATGCTCAGCGAGCGCGCCCATCTTCTCGGCGAGGTACGGCCCGGTATCATCTCGAACCTGATCAACCAGCCTCTCCTCTTCCATGATGCGGATAGTCGCCAGTGCCACCGCGCAGGCGACCGGATGACCTGAATTGGTGAACCCGTGATAGAAGGCACCGCCGGCCTCGAACAACGCGCTCGAGACCCGCTCACCGATCATCACGCCCGACAGTGGAATGTAGCCAGAGGTGACAGATTTGGCGAACGTCATCATGTCGGGTTGCAGGTCGTAGGTTTGGCAGCCAAACCAATTCCCGGTGCGGCCAAATCCGCAAAGCACCTCGTCGACCACGAACAGAATGCCATAGTCCCGACAAATGCGCTTTATCTCGGGCCAATAGGTGCTTGGCGGGATACGCCCGCCGCCGGCTCCCTGGACGGGTTCGGCGACAAACGCCGCCACTCGGTCGGCGCCGACCTCATTGATCTTGTCTTCCAGCGAGCGTGCGGCAACGAGACCGTACTCTTCCGGTGTCATGTCACCGCCATCGGCGAACCAATAGGGTGACGCGACGTGCTCGAAGAAAGGCAGCGGTAAGTCGTCCTGATCCTGCATATGAGGCATGCCGCCCAAACTTATCGAGGCCATCGTTGAGCCGTGATAGGCGAGGTCGCGACCAATCATTATCTTGCGCTCGGGTTCGCCTTTCAGCTGCCAATAGTGGCGAGCCAATCGCACGACGGTGTCGAGCGCTTCCGACCCTGAGGAAGCAAAAAACACGTGATTGAGTCCGCTTGGCGTGAGGTCGGCAAGTTTTTCCGCCAATTCGATCGACGGTGTCGTCACCATGCCGAAGTGGTGGTTGTAGAAAGCCAACTCGCGCATCTGGTTCGCGGCGGCTTCAACAAGTTCCTCCCGGCCATAGCCGAGGGCGACGTTACAGATGCCGGCGAGACCGTCGAGGATCTTATTGCCCTCCGAATCCCACAGGTAAATCCCCTCGCCGCGCACAATGATACGGGCGCCGCGCTGGGCGAGGACATTGTGGTCGGAAAAAGGATGCAGCTGGTGCGCCGCGTCGAGCGCCTGCCAATCGGTGGTCGATCTGCGCACGTGTGCTTGCTCTGACACGAGGTGTCCTTTCGTTTTGCGCGGGGTCAAACGATGTGGTTTTCCATCCACGCTGCGGCGGCAAGAAGCTGATCGTCCTGACCGTAGCTGCCAATCACCTGGACACCGACCGGCAGGCCGTTGGGGCCAACGTGTCCGGCCAGGTTAACACTGGGCGCCTGCAAAAACGTCCACATGCGGCTGAACAAAGGATTGCCCGTCGCGTCGAGACCCTTGGGCGCTTCACCGGGTGCGCTGGGCGCGAGCAACACATCGAAACTGATGAATAGATCGGTCAGCATCTGGCGGCAACGATCACGGGTCATCAGCGCCTGCGCATAGTTCTCGTACGAAACCGATTGGCCGGCTTCGATCAGGCCGCGAATCTTGTCGCTCAATAATTCCTTGTGCTCGTCATACTCGTACCTGAAGTTGCGCGCACACTCGAACAGCATCACCCGATTTTGCAAGTCGACGAGGGTCGGAAAGGGGTCCGGCATGCCGATGTCTTCGACATGGGCGCCTGATGCCGACAGTTTTTCGGCCGCTGTTTCGACCGCTTGTTGTGATTCCGGCGATGCTTCGGACCACTGCGGCGTACGGCATAGTCCGATCCGTGGCGCCGTGGACCGGGGTTTGATGTCCGGTGCCGCGCCGACGAGGGCTGATCGCATGAGTGCGAGATCGGCAACGCTACGCGCAAAAACGCCGAGGCTGTCCAGCGATTGCGCCGCCATCTTCACGCCGGCGAGTCCGAATTGACCGAACGTGCATTTGTACGCCGCGGTGCCACAGAACGATGCCGGTCGAATCACGGATGCCGCAGTTTGGGTGCCGAACGCGAGCGGCACCATGCAATCGGCAACCGCTGCCGCGGACCCACTCGACGAGCCGCCCGGGGTGTGATCGGGGTTATGTGGATTGTGCGTTTTGCCCGGCGCGTAGGTCGCAAACTCGGTGGTAACCGTTTTCCCCAGGATCACCCCGCCTGCTGCCCGCACTTGGGCAACGCAGTTGGCGTCCCAGGGCGGTCGTACGTCCTTATAGATGGGCGAGCCATATTCGGTTGGCATATCGGACGTATCGATGATGTCCTTGATCCCGACCGGAATGCCGTGAAGCGGGACTGTGCTTTCTTCGCTGTCGCGACGGCGCGCTTCCGCCAGGGCGAGTTCAGGATCGATGAATGCCCAAGCCTCGACAGTTTCTTCGCGCTCTGCGACCCGATCCAGGCATGCCTGGACCAGTAGCTCGCTGGTGATTTCACGTGATGCGATCATCGCGGCCGCTTGGGTCGCGGTCAGTTCGTTAAGTGCCGTGGACATAATCCCCCGCAATCGATGTCGAGATTGTGGTCGCTCGTTATTGGCTATTGTGCCGTTGGTTTGCGATGTTAGCACATAGCATCAGAGCGCCATGCGCGGGAAGAGAACGTCCGAAGCACGGCGCGTGCCGGCTTTCGCTTGCCGGTAAACCCGCTCGGGCGAGATAATCGCAGCCTCAGCGGACTCATTGGGGAGGAAGAACATGAAGGCATCAGTCGCTCAATTCACCGAGGCCGCCCCGGTGCGCTACCGCCCGCGGCGAGTGGGTCACGTTAATCTGTTCATCAACGACCTCGACCGATCGGTCGAGTTCTACACCAAGATCTGCGGCTTCGAGATCACAGCGCTCGAAACGAAGATTGGTGCCGGGTTTTTCTCAAACGGCAACACGCACCACGACATCGGGGTTGTCGAAGTTAAGAATTACGAAGAACTCGCCAAAACGCGCCATGGCGAAACGTCAGCGCGTGGCTACGTCGCGGGGCTCAACCACTTCGGTTGGGAGATGGCGAACGAGAAGGAACTCGTTGACGCCCACTTTCGCGCCATCGAGGCTGGTATCGAGCCGCGGGTAACCGATCAGGGGACAAGTCGCAGCAACTACGTTTTTGATATGGATCTAATGCTGCATCAGTTTTATGCCGATCAGATTAAGGATTGGCGCACGGTTTTCACCGGTGGGCCCACCGAGTTGCACTCCAACCCACCGTGGACCCCGGGCGACAGCGAACCTTCAACCGATCCACGCTACGACACAGATCCCGAGATTCGCCGTGTCGCTCAGTCACCGCTGCACCCGATCAAGGTCACGCATGGCTGTATCGTCACCGACGATTTGGCGGCGTTGCGAGGCTTTTATGAACGCACGGGCGGCTTCGATCCGGTTTATGAAACCCCCGATGGTGGGCTCGTCTATCTCCGCGGTGCGGCGTCGCACTATGACATGATTTTGTCCCAATCCGGCGGCGGCACACCAGCGGGTTTTCACCATGCGTCATTCGAGCTTTCGGCCGACGAGGATATTGACAAGGCCGTTGAAGAATTGGCCGCGCGGGGCGTCGACGTCGTGAAGACCACCGACCTCCCGCACAAGCGAAGTCTCTTTATCGTTGATCCGGATGGCACGCGATTGGAGTTCTATATCCGCCGGGATGGCGGTTTCGATGCGGTCGCAACCGCCGCCGCCGACGAACGGTTGTTTGCGGCGTGATCTCGTCGGTGAGGGAACGAGCGCGTCCTCTCAGGCGGTGAGCGGGTAATGAATCGCAAAGAGATCCTTGTCCGCGACGATCCGATCGCCGGCTTCGCGGGAGTCGTGCGGGCCGGCTCGCTTCTGTTCACGTCGGGGTGCGACGGTCACCGCGACCCCCACAGCGATGCTGTCGACCCGGCACTGGCGGGGCAGGGGAGTGCGCAGAGCGACAACTCCTATGGGCGCATCCAACGTCTGCTTGAGCAGGCGGGCTCCTCAACATCGGCTGTTGCGCGGATCGACCATTTCGCCTCGAGCCAGGATTGGATTGCTGAACGGCAGATCAAGCGCGCCGAGTATTTCGGTCGTCCCGCACCCCACGGAAGCACCGGAGTCGCGGCACGAATGTCGGGTCTCAATATGTTGACAACCGCCGTCATTGCCGTGGCCGACGGCGCTGAGCATGAAATTCTGGTGGCCGGGGAAGACTACGCCATTGGTCATATTTCGTCTTTGGTCCGTGCCGGGCCGTTGTTGTTCCTGTCGGGTATTCGCGGCACGCTCGATCCCAGAACAACAACCCCGATCGTCGAGGAAACCGCCGATTCCTTCGACGCGCAAACCCATGTTTGCTACCAACTCATCATCGATATTCTGTCAAACGGCGGCGCCACTCGGGACGCGATCGTGCGCCTTGATCGTTACGTTAGGGATCGCAACCGCATTGGTGACGAGGCCGCGATCTGCCGCTCTATCATGGGGGATCTTGACGCGGTATCGACATCGATTCCGCTGCCCATGGGCATGCACGGCGAGGTTGAAATCACGGCACTGGCCGTCGCCGATACCAAATCCAAGGAAATCTGCGCCTCAAACGCCGCCGGGCAAGCGACGGCGATACGCGGCGGCGGTTTCGTTTTTGTCGGGGAGTGCGCCGGCGCGATGGGCGAGGATAGTGATGATCCGAAGCTCGATCTCGCTGGTGATATCGACCGGCAGATAGATAACGCTTTTGCGATACTCGATGGGCGCCTGCGTCGTGCCGGCGCTGAATTGGCGGGGGTTGTGCGCCTTGAGGTCTATCTCCGCGATATCTACGCCATCGACCTCTTTCTCGCCAAGGCGCGAGTCGTTTTCGCCGACGATCCGCCAGCGGTTGTCGTCGCGGGCGTCGATCACGAGGGTATTACCGAGGTTAAGCTCAATGCCATCGCCGTGTAGTTTTGTGATGACGCGGGCCACTTTCGCGATCGCTCCAGGAGGTATGCATGGCGCTTAGCGCGGCCGATAGAAAACCTCACGCGAAGTTTCGTTTCGGCGCCGATCCCGAGCGCTCAGCCACCCTGCCGGCGTATTATTTCTACGACCCGGAAATCTATCAACGCGAGAAAGAAGAAGTTTTCTACAAGACCTGGCAGTTCGCCGGATATCTGAGCGATCTGCAGACACCGGGTGACTACATCACCGCCGAGATCATCGATCAGAAGATCTTGGTCGTCCGCGGCAAGGATCAGCGCCTTCGCGCTTTCCATAATGTGTGTATGCACCGCGGCCACGTTCTCGCCGAGGGTTCGGGCACCAAGTCGATCTTTACCTGCCCCTTTCACGCCTGGTCGTACGACACCACCGGCGAACTCAAAGCGGCGGGAAATTCAGAGAACGTTTTCGGATTCGAACGTACCGATTTTCACCTGTCCGAGGTTCGGGTTGAGCCGTTCGCCAACATGGTGTTCGTCAATCTCGATCTCAACGCGACGTCACTGAGCAGTATGGCCAGTGATTTAGAAGCCGAGTTCGAAACCATCGTCCCGCGATTCAGCGAACTAACCCACGCCCGCACCGAGTTCGCTGACCTCAGGTGTAACTGGAAATTCGCTCACGATCAGATGGAGTGCTACCACTGCCCCGTGATCCACCCTCAGATCATGGGCGAAGAGGACTCCTACTTCGAACTCAGCTTCGATATGACCGAGCACGCGTATTGGACGCAGCACTTCATCGCGGGGAACAAAGAAGTCATCGAACGTGGCGGCGACGACCTACCCTACGACTTCAACATTCATGGCGACGACGTCCTGCAGGATGCGTACATCTGGTACCTGTGGCCCAACTGCCGCTGGGTCGCGCACAACGGCGTCAGCAACTGGAAACTTCTTCATGTCATGCCGACCGGCGTCGAGACCTGCCGGCAGCGGATCGATTACTTTTTTCTCAATGATCCCTTGGAAAACGGTGATCTCGAATTGATGGATTATTTCACCAATGTGCTGCAGCCGCAGGATTTCGACTCCTTGGAAAGACAGCAGCTCGGGGTTCATTGCCGTGGCTATCAGCAAGGACGCCTGATGGTCGATCAAGAGCGTAGCTGGCGAAGCGAGCACGGCACGCATCATTTCGATAAGTTGCTGTGGGACGCGCTCAACGGACCCAACTACCAATAGTTTCGTCGTGATGAACGCCGCCGGTGAAAGCGTCCCAGCGATCGATCGCGGCGGTTCCAATACCAGCATCGATGGGCCGGATAGCATATCGGTTGTTCGCGCGGCCGCGCTAAAACTGCAATCGCAGCACGTTTGGCCAGTGCTTGTTTCGAACTTGGCGATCTCGGCGATCGTGGTGTTCGTGCTGTGGCCGCTGGCGGATCGCTCGATCCTACTGATCTGGGCGGGGTTGATCTGGGCGCTGGCGTTGGCGCGGTTCTTCGGCTGGCGTCGCTGCCCGGTCGACGAACTCGGCCAGGACGCGATCGCACGCCGTTGGGGCCGGTTCGCGGTGACCGTTTCATTGTCTGCCGGAGTGCTGTGGGGCGGCGCGCCATTGCTCTTTTTTTCCCCTGGTTTGACGCCGCCGCAGTTGCTTTTGATTCTGGTGACCACGGGCATGGCGGCTGGGCACGCGGCGGCCCAATCCGCCTATATCCGCGCCTTCTTCGCCTACATCATTCCCGGCACGCTCCCGGTGGGGCTTTTCTACGTTGCGCAAGCGAGTCAGATCGAGGTGCTTATCGGCATTCTGGCGCTGCTATTTGCCGGCGCCATCACCAACATAGCGCTTACCCATAATCGTGAATTCGCCGAACTCGTGCGACTTCGAGTGGAAGTATCAAGGGCGCGCGATGCTGCTGAAGCGGGTAGTCGCGCCAAGAACGAGTTCCTTTCGGTCATTAGCCATGAGCTGCGCACGCCTTTGACATCGATTCGCGGCGCCTTGGAGACATCGATTCGCGGCGCCTTTGCTGCAAATCGACAGCAACGATCCCTCCTATGATCGCGAGAAACTGGTCGATATGGCGCTCAACAACACCGACCGCCTGACCAAGATGATCGATGATCTGCTCGACATAGAGAAGATGGAGGCGGGCAAGATGACCTTCGATCTACGCCCGCTCCACGTGCTGGCTCTCATTAACGACGTGGTTAGCGCGAATACCAACTATGCCGAACGATTCGGCGTCTCGCTCGACGTTGTCGGTGCGGTCGATGACGAGATCATGATCCTGGGCGAGCACGATCGACTTATTAATCCAGGTTTTAACCAACCTCGTGTCCAACGCCGTGAAGTTTTCACCTGATGGTGAGACGGTAGCGATTTCGGCAAACGCGTTGGACGACACGGTCCGTGTTTGTGTTTCCGACAAAGGAGAGGGGATCCCCATCGACTTTCAGCCACATTTGTTCGATCGCTTCGCGCAGGCTGATTCCAGCGATCGGCGCAAGCATGGCGGGAGCGGCCTTGGTCTGAATATTGCCAACGCTATCGTCGACGGCCATGGCGGCGCGATCGGTTTCGAAACCGCCCCAAGCAGCGGCACGACATTTTATGTCGACCTGCCACGCTTTGGCGCGGCGACGCCAGCGGATTAATTCGCTGGGAGTCGGAACCTACCCAATACTGATGATGCCATCAGTAGTTGGCGCCGTTGAGCGCCTCCCACACTAGGCGGTCGCCCTGAATAAGTGTCCGCCTTCGATCCGCCTCCCGCTACCCAATGTATAGGCTTCATGTCGACTAACCCTTTTGGATTACTCCCTATGCCCCTGTGACGGCCATCACACCATAGCGCTATCCTGGCGATCCTAGCGTTCGCGTGACGTACCAGAAATGGGGGTAAATGATGACCGTTCTACATTCCGTGGTCGTTGCAATAGCGTTGCTCGTGTTTGGCACAAGCTTTTCGCTAGCGGCCAGCATTTCGTTCCAATCGGGCAGCGCAACTTTCAGCGAAACGTGCGATGGATCCGATCACAGTCCAGATTCTTCAGTCGATGGCATTACAGTTGGCTCCACCGGCTGGGCGACCGCTGATCGGTGCACCCCGAGCGGCGGTTCCTCGGTCGGCGAAACAGCAACCTGGGAAACGACGGCCGACTTCGACGCTACCGACCTCGAATTCATTCTGGCTCAGAATTTTGGTTCTCAGCATATACTCGGACGCTTCCGTTTTTCGGTAACCACCGACGATCGCTCGATCTTCGCGAGTGGCGCCGATTCAGGCGAAGTTGACACGGCCAATTGGTCGGTGCTGGCAAACCCCGTGGCCACAGGTCCAGTGAGCCTAAGCTTCACTGCTTTGGGGGATCAAAGCGTTCTCGTTGGCAAAGCAACCACTCTGCCCCCGATCGCGACCTACACGGTGCGATACGCCGGCAATTTTGTCGGCATTACCGGCATCCGATTGGAAACCATCGAAGACCCGAGCCTCCCGTTCAACGGACCCGGGCTTCAGACGGTGTTCAACGACAATTTCGTGCTGTCTGAACTGAAACTAAACGCGACCGGGACGCCAAATCTGGTGCCGATCCCGGCCGCTTTGCCGTTACTCCTCAGCGGACTAGGCGGCCTCGGCCTGATTGGCTGGCGGAGACGCAAAGCGGCCTAAGCCACACGCAGACAGCAAGGAGAACAATGGCGGCCTTCGGGTCGCCTTTTCCTTGTCGTCGAATGTCGCGCTGTGGGCTACGAATCACCCGTTTGGGCCTCGTCGAACCACTTGGCGAAGCTGGAGCTAAACGGGACCCTGCGCTCTCCCGGTGTAGCCACGTGTCCCACGGCTGTGTGCGGGGCGTGCGCCGCAATGCTAGGTTTTATCCACGCCCAACGATTGGGGGGGGGGGACGGCGCAATGGTGGAACGGGCAGCGGAGATTCAGGACCATTGGACACGCAAGGGCGTACTTACACGGATTGATGCCGCGCTGACCGAGTTGGGGCACGACCCTCAAACTCTCACACCTGAAATCCTTGCGACTATCGAACATCTCCACACGGGCGGCCCAGCCACCACGCGCGACCAAGCCGCACAGCTTTCGCTCACTCCAAACAGTCGGGTTCTGGACATTGGCTGCGGCATTGGTGGACCCGCACGCCACTTGGCCCATACCTACGGCTGCCAAGTAGACGGCATCGACCTCACACCCGCGTTAGTCGAGACCGGACGAGTGCTGACCGAACGATGCGGGTTGGCAGACCGTGTCACGTTGCAACTCGGCGACGCTCTTGATCTGCCCTTTCCCGACGAGACCTACGACGCCGTTTGGTGCCAGAACGTCACCATGAACATCGCCGATAAGGCACGATTCCTCGCAGGTGCTTATCGCGTGCTCAGGCCAGGCGGGCTTTTTACCTCGACGGAATTTTCACTTGGACCGGGCGGAGACATGATCTTCCCGGTGCCCTGGGCCTACGACGCTTCAATCAGTTTCATCGATCCCGAGGACGTAATGCGTTCTCAGTTCGACGCTGCTGGCTTGCGTGTCCGTGAATGGACCAACTACACAGATACCATCCTCGAACGTGCCGCGCAGACGGCGGGCAAACCCTCCAGCAAGCTGGCCATGCCTCTCGTGTTCGGAGAGGACACGCCAGAGCGCCAGCGGAACTCGCAGCGCAATCTAATTGAAAAGCGGACCATCTACTGGATGACCACGGCAGAGCGTCCAGATCACTCGTAAATTGACGGTTATCGTTGCGGCAGATGTCGCGGGACGCTCATGCGGGGACGCGACGGTTGACCGGATCCCCTTCACTCGCGGTCAGGCTCGTTCTCGAATGTTGGAGAAACCTACCCTTGGGTTCTTCTCGGCTATATAACCCAGCTCCCAGGAATTACGTGCCAGGAACACTGGCGAACCGTCGCGATCCTCCGACATACTACCGCGATTTGCCGACATGAACTGGTCGAGGTCAGCCTGAGCCGGGGCAGAGACCCAGCGTGCGGTCTCAAACGGTGCAGGCTCAAGTTCGATCGTTATTTGATACTCGGCATCGGTGCGTGTTTTCAGAACATCAAGCTGCAGTTGGCCGACCACGCCAACGATGTAATCCGCGGTCGAGGAATATAGTGTTGGGCAGGAACGCCGGCGCGATTTCCAATGCAGCCCGACCAGAGGGGCAGGTTTCGATCTCATAGTCCCCCATCGCTTTCAACGTTAGCGACAGTACGATCAGGATGTCCGGTTCGTCGTCGATCAAAAGTATGCGGTGGGACGACAACGCCACGAGGCTCTCCTGGATGTATCTGGGCGCTATCGTAGGGGACTGACGCGCGGCTGGCGAATGCGGATTCGGTGGCCTATGGTCGGCCACGCTATGACGGTAGCCGAACCCTCTTTCACCGTCGGGATCGAGGAAGAATACCTCCTCGTAGATCGCGACACGCGCAATCTCGCGGTCGATCCTCCGGTCGATCTGATGCGTGCTTACGAGGATAAGCTCGAGGGTCGCGTCACAGCCGAGTTTTTGCGTTCGCAGGTTGAGGTCGGTACGCGCGTATGCAAAACCCTCGGCGAGGCGCGCACCGAGTTGGTCGAGCTACGCTCGACGGTTGCCGACGTTGCGGGGCGCTTCAATCTAGCGCCGATTGCAGCCTCGACCCACCCCTTCGCTGACTGGCATGTTCAGCGGCGTACCGAGAAGGAGCGCTACAGCGACTTGGAACGCGATCTTCAATCAGTCGCGCGGCGGCTGTTGATCTGCGGGATGCACGTCCATGTTTGCATCGAAGATGAGGACATGCGGATCGATCTGATGAATCAGATTGGCTACTTCCTGCCGCATCTCCTTGCGCTCTCGACGTCGTCGCCATTCTGGCAGGGTGAAAATACCGGGCTGATGTCGTATCGGCTCACGGTGTTCGATGCGCTGCCGAGAACCGGCCTACCCGATCGATTTGATTCGTTCGGCCAATTTGAGCGCTTTGTTTCGCGGCTGGTTAGCGCCGGCTTGATCGAAGACGCCAGCAAGATCTGGTGGGATGTTCGCCCCAGCGCCAAATTTCCGACGCTTGAAATGCGCTCAACCGACATCTGCACGCGGCTCGACGACGCCCTAACCGTCGCGGCCATGTATCTGTGCTTCCTCAGGCTGCTTTATCGGTTAAGACGGCGCAACCAACGCTGGCGCGTCTATCCGCGAACGTTCGTCCTCGAAAACCGGTGGCGCGCGCAACGCTACGGACCGACCAGCACGTTGGTCGATTTTGGCATCGGCGAGCAGGTGCCCTACCCAGAACTTCTAGACGAGATCATCGAACTGCTCCGCGAAGACGCCGAAGCCATAGGCTGCGTCGCGGAAGTCGAACATGCGCGTGACATCGTGGCCCGCGGCACCAGCGCTCAGCGTCAGATCACAGTCTACCAGCAGGCCCTGGCGACGGGTGCCGATCAAGCCGACGCCCTGAAATCCGTGGTTGACTGGTTGATCGACGAAACCGCCCGGGGACTGGAATAAGATTTACCGATGGTCGGTTATTATTGGCGAATCGTACGGGCCGGTATTCGATCCTTATGTTCTAAACGTTGGCGGCTCGATGCTCTGGGAGGTCGTGTATGGGCTTGCAGCGAAAACTAACCCGTCGCGGTGTTACGACCGGTCTTGCGATCTCGTTGTCGCTTGCCTGGGCGAGCGCCCGAGCGGCCTTGGTTGCCACACCGCGGACCACTGCCGGGCCCTTCTATCCTGATAAATTCCCCACCGACTCGGATAATGACTTGGTTATCGTCACCGGAAATACCAAGCGGGCGCGGGGACAGGTAACCTATCTAAGCGGCCGAGTTCTGCGCAGTGACGGCCACCCGGTCGCCGGCGCGAGAGTCGAGATCTGGCAATGTGATGCGCACGGTCGATATCACCATCAGGGCAGCACGCGCGGGCCCGCTGATCCCAATTTCCAGGGGTTTGGGCGCACAATGACGACCGCCGACGGTGGTTACGATTTTCGTACCATCAAACCGGTTCGCTATCCCGGCCGCACGCCCCATATTCACTTTCTCGTCGCGGCACCGGATGCGCGCCCCTTTATCACGCAGATGTACGTGGCTGGTGATCCCGACAACAAGGCTGATTTCCTCTACCAGCGCTCGGTTCGCACGGCCTCGCCGGCTGCTGTTGCCGCCGAATTTGGACAATCAGACGAGGATGAATCGGCCTGGGTTGCGCGGTTTGATATCGTCATCCCCTAGGGCGTTTCAGGACGACCGCCGAACGGGATGATCTTCCCAGAACTTCTCCATCGAGAGGTAGGTAAACGAGGCGCTCCAGGCGATCAGGATTAAACCGTTGAGCGCTTCGAGGCCGGTGATGAGGCGGAGCACGCCGGTTGGCCAGACGTCACCGAGACCAAGCGACGTATAGCTCACGGCCGAAAAATAGACGTATTCGACGATGCGGCCGCCAAAGGTGCCGCCCAAACTCCCAAAGCTACCGAGATCGGCCTGGTGCAGCGCGTAGTAAGCGCCGGCGTAGAGCCAGATTTCGATGATGTGCGCCAGGAACGCGACCAGGATAACCACGATGATTCGCTGTCGCGGTCTGATCGCGAGTCGCGGCAGCGCGTTCGACGTGATTCGCAATATTTCGTAGTGCACCAATATGGTGAGAACGACCAAAGGGATGCCGATTGCTATTCCGATGAACATCGTTTGTGGTCTCCTGAAAACGATCTAATGTGCCAGCCTTGGTTTAGTCAGGGGAGCGCCCAATGGCCGGCGAAAAGATCGACGTTACGTTCACCATAAATCCAGATATGGAGGAAATGCTCAAGCAGGCGGCCGGGAAATACGAACTGGCCGATGCGTCCAAGGCGCTCCGTGTGGTTCTCGACTACGTCATCCAAGATGCCGATTGGGAAGAGGTCTTTACCCGGATTCGCTGTAAGCGGTGCATGGGCGGCCCGCTCGGTCGGTTCTAGTGGATGGAATCCAACATATGGTGCCCATACGATCGCGTATCCCGGTAGCTCGGCAGGAGGAAGCCCGCAGGCGATGCCCCAAGGGACCGTTGGGCATCGTCGAGGGGTTTCGACGCACCGGGGGACCGGGATACGCGACCCACAGGGCGGCTTGCCGAGCTCGCCGGCCGCGTTACGCAAAGCTTCCGATGCGCCGGCATCGCCACGCTTCGCGCGCCTAACCGGCGAACTCGGCAAGCCGTCGTATGGGTACCATATGTTGGATTTCATCCACTAGAGGATCGGTTCGCAAAACCACATGACCCAACGCCTGTCAGAGCCGCCACCAGCAAAAGTAGTTAGTGCCGATCGTGTCGAAGATCCGGTGGGCGTCTGGCTCATCGAAGAAGGTTGGCGAGTCTCGGGTGTCGCCGAAGTGGTGCGGGGGCTTTGCGAGGGTTTTGTCGCGTCGGGTTTGCCGATGTGGCGGCTAAATCTGTTCGTCCGCACCCTCCATCCCGAAGTTATGGGGGCGAGTTATCTTTGGCGGCGGGGCGAATCGGAGGTCGGTGTATTTGAAGCCGGTCACGAGGTGCTGGAGTCCGATGCTTATCTGCAAAGTCCTTCGCGGGTTGTTTTTGAGCGGGGCGAAACGCTACGCCGCCACCTGGTCGGGCCCAAAGCGAAAACCGATTACACCATTCTCGAGGAAATACGCGACGAAGGAGGAACCGATTACATTTGCTTGCCGGTTGAATTTACGATCGCTGGACGCCCGAGCGCGGTCTCGGTAGCGACCGATCATCCAGACGGTTTCACCGCCGGGCAGATCGATCGCATGAACCGTTTGCGGCCGCTATTCGCCCGGGTCTGCGAAAGCCATCTGCTGCAGGATCTGGCGGCTACGTTGTTGGACACCTATGTCGGTCACGAAGCCGGTGAGCGCATTTTGCGCGGCGAGATCCGTCGCGGCGTTGGCGAGACGATCCAGGCGGTCATATGCTCGTGCGACTTGCGCAACTTCACGCCGATGTCGGATGCGCTGCCGCGTGACGAGCTCATCGCACTCCTCAACGCGTACTTCGAATGTATCGGCACAGCCGTGGCCGAGAATGGCGGTGAGATCCTCAAATTCATCGGCGATTCGGTGCTTGCAATCTTCAAGGTCCGCGGACCGACCGGCGTTGATGACGTTTGCCGTTCCGCCGTGACGGCGGCGCGTCAGGCGATGGCAGCGATGGAGGCATTCAACCAAGAACGCCTGGCGGCCGACCTCGACGTGCTCGGTTTTGGTTTGGCGCTGCACCTCGGCGATGTGATGTATGGCAACATCGGCGCACCCGGTCGCCTCGATTTTACGGTAATTGGCCCGGCTGTGAATCTCGTCAATCGCCTCGAGCGATTGGCCGGCGAGTTGGGGGTATCGGTGGTGATCTCCAAGGAATTTGCCCGGCATTTGCCGGAACCGCTGGTAAATCTCGGCGAACACCAACTTCGCGGTGTTCGTGAACGCCAGGAAGTGTTCACGATTTCAGATGCCGCGATCGCCTCGACGATGGACAAGATGTGGCTGGAGATCGAAGAAGCGGCAGGCGATAGCTAAATAGATCGTGTGAGTTTGCGCCGTGCGGCATCAAAGGCTCACAGGCCGAGATAAGACTCCTTAACCTTGGGATCTTCCAAAACTTCGCCTGCTTCTCCCTGCATCTGCAGTTCGCCGTTTTCGATGACGTAGGCGTAATCGGCAAACTCAAGCGTCGCGCGAACGTCCTGCTCGACGATAAATACGGTTACCCCGTTGCGCCTGACTTCCTTGATCTTCTCAAACACCTGAGCCACCAATTGCGGGGCCAGGCCTAAACTGGGCTCGTCGAGTAACAGCAGCCGCGGTTCTGACATCAGGCCGCGCGCGATTGCCAGCATCTGCTGCTCGCCGCCAGAAAGCGTCTGCCCGGATTGACCCCGCCGCTCATTCAGACGCGGAAAGAACTCCAGCATCTGTCGCGCAAGTTCGGTTTGCTTGCCGCGCACGCGCTTGATATAGGCGCCGACCTTGAGGTTTTCGACGACCGAAAATTCCGGGAATATAAGGCGGCCTTCAGGTACCAGCGAAATACCGCGATCGACGCGTTCGCTCGATCCGACTCGGGCAAGGCTTTGCCCGTCGAAAACAAGATCGCCCGCCGTGGCCGTGATGATCCCGGATATGACGCGCATCAACGTTGTCTTGCCGGCCCCGTTGGCCCCGAGTAGGGCGGTGATTGAACCCTCGGCGACAGTCAGCGATAGATCCTTGAGAACCTTGACCTGCCCGTAGCCAGCAAAGATTCCATTGACCTCGAGGAGCGCCTTGCTCACGACTTGCTGGTCCCCAAATAAGCTTCGATCACGGCCGGGTCATTGCTGACCTGCTCGGGCGAACCTTCGGCGATCTTCTCGCCATGGTGAAGCACGACAATGCGTTCGCAGAGCTGCATGACAGCCCGCAACACGTGCTCCACCATTATCACCGTGAGTTTGTACTTTTCCTGGAGGTCGCGAATCATCGCCACCGCGTCATTGACCTCCACTGGAGTCAATCCCGCCAATACTTCGTCGAGCATCAATAGCTTGGGCTCGGTTGCGAGTGCGCGTGCAACTTCGAGGCGCTTGCGGCCCGCGAGCGTTAGGTCGCTTGCAAAGTCGGCGGCGCGGTCGGTGAGGCCAACATCTTTCAGGATTTCACTGGCGCGGGCTTCGGCTTCATCGATCGAGCGCTCTTGACGGGCGCCAAACATTGCGCCGATTGCGAGGTTTTCCATCACGGAAAGTTCGCCGAAGGGCCGGACGACCTGAAAGGTGCGCGCGACTCCACGACGGCTGATGGCATCGGGCCGTCGGCCGCTAATTCGTTCGCCATCAAACGTGATGGTGCCGGTGGTTGGCCGTTGGTTGCCGGCGATGATGGCAAACAGCGTCGTTTTGCCGGCACCGTTGGCGCCGATCAGGCCGATGCGCTCACCTTGATTGACGGTCATATTGACGTTGCGAACCGCGACAACGCCGCCAAAGCGCTTCTCGATATTATTGATTTCTAGCAAGGCCACGATCTAGTTGTCCTGGGTCTGCATCGTCGTCCTGCTACGGCGCTTGAGCGCTTGCAAACGGCCCCACATGCCATCCGGTGCGGCAAGGACGAAAATTACCAGCAATAAGCCGACGATGATTGCGTAGAGTTGTGGGAAATTCGCCCACAGGTATTGCGACAGCAAAGCCAGGAAGGCGACGCCAACGATGGTACCGCGCGGATCGTCGCTTCCACCCATCACCGCCATCGCGATCATGGTGAGCGAGACACGCGGGTCGAAGACGTTGGGCGGCTCAAAAAAGGCACCCCGAATGACAAATAGCGCGCCGACCATACCGGGAACAATCGCCGACAATACGAACGCGGTCATCTTGTAGCGTTGGACCGGGATACCGAGCGTCTCGGCGGCATCCTCGTCTTCGCGGATCGCGCGCAGCCCCGCACCAAAGCGGGATTGGCGCACCCAAAACGCGACAGCGAACGCCACGGTCGCAAGCACGCCCATCGTGTAATAAAGCGTGATGGTCGAGGGGCCGCCGAGCAACATACGGCCAGACATCGAGAGCCCGGCTTCGATATTGATGACGATGAACTTAACGAGTTCAGCAACCCCGAAGGTGAGAATCACGAAGTAGGGGCCACGCACGCGCAAGCACGGATATCCCACCATTACCGCGAGGATGCCGGCGCCGACGCCGGAGAGCAGAACGCAACCCCACCACGGCAGCACCAGCCATGTAACGGCAACGATGTAGGCACCGAGACCGAAAAATACGACGTGACCGAAGGAAAAATATCCCGTCATTCCCGATAGAACGACCCAGCTCAACGCCAGTGCCGCCCAACGCATCGTATCGAAGCCGACCCCAATCTCGTAGTTGCTGGCGAACATCGGCCACGCGACGATCAGCGCAAAAAGGGCGACCAGAAATGTCCCGGTGATTTTGTCCAATCCTCTAATCATCGCGCGGCTACCCTTCTTCCGCCAAACAAACCCTGTGGCCGGAACAACAGGATTAGAATCAAAACGCCGTAAATCAAAATTGAGCGGAAGCTTGGCCCGGTTAGTGCGATACCAAACGTTTCCAGCACGCCGAGCAGCATGCCGGCAGCCAAACTCCCGGTCAGGTTTCCAAGGCCGCCGAGGATGATGATGACGAAGGCGGCGATCGTGTAAGGGAAGCCCATGAACGGCAGAATCTGCTCGTACATGCTAACCAGGCCGCCAGCCACCGCAGCGAGCGCAAATCCCAGGCAAAAACTGACGAGAAAGATGCGCTCAAGATTGATGCCGACGATCTGGGAGGCGGTTCGGTCTTGAATCAAGGCGCGCAGCGCGAGGCCGATCGTTGTAAAGCGGAAAAATAGGGTGATCCCAATCACCAAAACCAACGCAATGATCAACGCGGATAGGCGATTGGCGGTGATTGCGGCATTACCGATATGGAGTACCTGGTCGAGATATTGATAGCCGCGCGGATTGGTGGTGTTGATTGCAGCCGATCCGTTGCGAATAATTTCGGCAAGTCCAAAGAAAATTAATAGTGAGTTGGCTTCCGCCTGATCGCGCATACGCGCGCTGCGCATCACCGGCTTGACAAGAAACTGGAACGTTATCATCGCCAATAAAACTGAGGCGAGGATCGATATAGGCAGCGACAAGAATGGGCTAACGCCGGCCTCGGTGAACATCCAGAATGCAATGTAAGCACCGATCATCGCCAAATCGCCATGCGCGATATTCAGCATCCGCATCGTGCCGTAAATGAGATTAAGGCCGACAGCGACGAGGGCATAGATCGACCCCGTCGACAATGCTGCGATCAAGAGTTGCCCGCTGAATAGGACTTCGAGGTCCATTGCCCCGTCTGCCTCCCAAACCTCACCTGCGCCGCGACAAAGCCACCAAAAGGTGTCCTCATCCCGGCTCGGTCACCTATCAAAGCAGTGTGGTGACTGCCTTCCCCGTCTAGACTTGTTCTTGTTTACCGCGCGCGCGAAAGCGGCCGAACATTGCCGAGCCGCCCTCACCCTGTCAAGGCGGACGGCGCGAGCTGGCCGATGTTTACAAGGCCACACCCATTTGGCCAAAGACCAGCTTTTGCATCAGGCTGCCAGCCTCGCCGATCGCTTCGGTCACTGAAAAGTGATGGGTGCCGGGGATCTCATGATATTCGCAGGGCACGCCGTGGGATTTGCACAATTCATAATAGTCCTTTGACATCTGACGCCAGCCGTCCGGTTCGTTGCCGCCGACTACGATCACCAGCGGCGAGCGACTCTTCGGCGGATTCAGCATTGGGTTGTTTTCGCGTGCCAATTCGTCAGTGAGACGAATTTGGTCGTTGGGCGTGACGTGGAGAACGGGGTCGGTGTCCAAGACGCCGGTGATTGCAACCGCACCCTTGATGAAGTCGTTGGGGATGCCTTCTTCTTTTTCCCAATCGTGGGCCAGCATCATCGCGACAAGATGGCCGCCAGCGGACGAACCTGAGATGTAGAAGCGATTGGGATCTCCGCCGTATTCGCCAATGTTGTTATAGGTCCAGGCAAGTCCTCGGCGGGTCTGCCGCACGATATCGGTCAGCGTGACGTTGGGGCATAGATCGTATTCGAGGAGCACGGTGGTGACGCCCTTGGCATAGAAGTGCTCGGCAAGCGCACTCACATCGTCCTTCGACACAGCACGCCAATACCCACCGTGGATGTAGACGTTGACGGGCGCGTTGGGCGCCGCGGCAGGGAAAATATCGACAACCTGACGATCGCTGTCGCCATAAGCGAGGTTGCGATGGTTGGTTAGGGTCTCTCTTGTTTCGGCGCTTTTTGCTGAGCGTTCGGCAATCAAGCCGTCAACATCGGGGAGCACCACGCGAGGATTGAAGTGAGACTCCATTTCGTCTGCGCGAAACTGCTTGTAGACGTAATCGCTCGCTGTCTGGCTCATGGTTTCCTCCCTAATCAGCGGTTGCGGTATTGTCCGCTTGCCGTATCCCATTGTGCGGAGGCCGGGGCGTTTGGGCAAGGCTGGAGCATGCGTTGACTCGTCCGCGAAGCCCCGGCTAGGTTCACGATTCGAAGGGGGAGGAATTCATGGCCAAGGCACCCGCGCGTAAGCCGACAAAATCCAAAAGCAGGATGAGCAAGGCGGCGCCCATCAACAAAAGCGGCCGGCGTGTCGTCAGCCCCAAGCTTGCGGAACCCGGACCCAATTCATATTCGATGTGCAAACGGGCGGGCAATAACGTGTACATCTCCGGCCAGATTGCGACCGATAACAACGGCAAGGTGGTCGGCGTAGGCGATGCCTACAGACAATCGCGGGAGATTTTTCGCAAGATCAAGCTGCTCATGGAGGCCGCGGGCGGCACGGTCGACGACGTCGTTAAGGTTGTGATGTACACCACCGATATGCGCCATCAGCCGGATATCTGGAAGGCCCGCCGCGAGGTATTCAGTGGCGATTTTCCGACGTCGACCCTGATCTGCATTTCCGCACTATTCAGCCCGGCGCTGCTGGTCGAGATCGAGGCCGTCGGATATATTGACGATTAGGGCGACGGCAGTGCCTGAGCGGCACTAAAGCGGCACACCGGATACGGGAAAGGCATCAAAATGGCAAAGCATTTTCAGTGCGGAACGTTGTTCACAGGTAACGATGATACCGCCGCGGCGGATCAAACGATCATCGCCGAGGGTGATCGGATCACCTATGTCGGGGCAACAGCAACAGCGCCCAAACCAGGCAAGGGCGACCAAACCATCGACTACAGCGATGCTTTTGTGATGCCGGGCATGATCGATGTCCACGTTCATATCAGCTACGGCAACGCCATGAACGAAGAGGATATTGACCTTTATTCACCGGTCGAATTTCGCGCCATTCGGGCAATGATGGCGGCGCAACAGGTGTTGCGCGCGGGTGTCACGTCGATGGCCGACCCCGCGATTACGGGGCGGGTCACGCTAGCCGTGCGCGACGCGATCGATGCTGGGCTGTACGTCGGACCTCGCATTACCAGTTCGGGCCGACAAATAACTGCCCGCCAGGGGCTTTCTGACTATTACCCGACCTGGATTGGCGTCCCCGACACGAGCGTGGGCACGCTGGTAAAAAACACCGTCGAAGCGATCGAGGAGATACGCGTCCAGGTCAAAGACGGCGTCGATATGATCAAGCTCGCTGCCGACGGTTTCTTCATGAATGCGCGCACCGGCGAGCTCGCCGGGTGCTTCAGCCAGGATGAACTCGATGCCATGGTCACCGAAAGCCACCGGCTCGGCAAAAAGGTAATCAGCCACGCGCGCGGTCGCGAGGGCATCATTCAATCCGCCAAGGCCGGATGCGACATCATTTTCCACGCCTTCTACATCGATCAAGAGGGCATTGATCTATGCCTCGAGAAGGACCTGGCGATCTGCCCGACCTTCGCGCTATTGGTGAATGGCGCCGAATTTACTCAACCAACCGATGGCAATGCCGGGGTCGTCGACCTGCTGGAGAAAATCTACGTAGATGGCTGTGAAAACTTGCGCAAAGCCAAGGACGCCGGTGTGCGGTTCCTTATTGGAACCGATTCCGGTTTCGCCATCACGCCCTACGGCGAGTGGCACGCGCGGGAACTTGAATTCTTCGTCACCGGCCTCGGATTCTCACACGGCGAGGCTCTTCAGATAGCGACCTCTGGCAACGCTGCCATGCTGCGCCATTCGGCCGATGTCGGCGTCCTGGCCGAAGGTCGCCTGGGCGACTTCCTGGTCCTTGATGCCAATCCGCTCGAAGATATCAAGGTGGTGCAGGACCGGCGTAATATCCGCGCCATCTATATGGGCGCTGACGAAGTGAAGGTGCCGGATCACGTCTATAACCCGGCGACCATGAGCCATTTCTCCTACGACATGTGGAGCGAGGAATATTCGCAGGAAAAAGTGGCGACAATGAAGGTCCGCTCGATCGCCGCTGAGTGAACGAGCCAACATCAAGAATTCTATCTGGGAGTATTGACTGCGATGGATTGGATTAACTCGAGCGATTCTCACATCCTCGAGCCCGAGGATTTGTTCGAGAACGTATTGGGCAAAAAGTATCCCGATGAATGCCCGCGCTATATCGATCAGCACGGTGGTATCAAAGCCAAGTTCTATTACACCGGTTACGAATACGTCCGGGTCGATGAAATCGTCGAGGGCGATCAATCGACGCCGGAGAGTGCCGCGATGATGGAGGAAATGATCAAAGCCTCCAAGGATCCCTACGAGCGCTTGAAGTGCCTCGATAAGGACGGGATCTGGGCCGAGATCCTCAATTCGACGTGGATGCTCTACACCATGCGTGCGCCCAACGACCCGATGGTGCGTGACTGCTGCCAGGTTTACAACGATTGGATCGCCGAGCACTGCAGTGCCGACCCCAAGCGGCTCTACGGAACCTCCATGGTGCACATGCAAGACCCGGAATGGGCGGTCAAGGAGCTTGAGCGCGTCCACAAAATGGGGCTGAAGAGCGTTCTGATCAATTGCGACACCCGCCCCGGGTGGCCGCTCTATCATGAGTCCCACTACGACAAGTTTTGGGCCACCGCGCAGGATCTTGATATGCCGGTCACCCTGCACATCATCACCGGCAACATCAAAGACCTGTTTACGTTCCACGGTGACGAACGAAAATATGTGCCAGGCGAAACCTACAAGCTGCTGCAGGAATGCACGTGGGTGCTGAGCAACGAGTTCATCTTCGGCGGCATCCTGGATCGCTTTCCCAAGCTCAAGATCGTCTGCTCCGAGTATGAAGTTTCGTGGCTGCCATACTGGCTGTTCCGGGCACGTCAGATGAAGGGTGCGCTTGGGCCGACGATGAACATTCACGTGCCGGACAAGGAGATCGACGAATACATGCCGCAGATTTTCCACGGCATGGTCGACGACAGCGCCTGGGAGCTTTGTATCGGTCACGTGCCGATGACCAACATTTCGTGGGGCTCGGATTTCCCGCATGCACGTTGCACCTATCCCAACAGCCAGAAGATTGTTGGCGATTTGTTTGGTCATCACGACCCGAAACTGATGGCCGATCTCACCTATTACAACGTCGCCAACTACTACAATATGACGTTGCCGGAGACCCGCGCGGTGGCCGCGGAGTAGCCCGTGCCATCCAAGGATTGAGGACAGGGCGGCTGCGGCCGCCCCTTCTTTTTGGGTGGCTTGCCGGCGAGGGAGATACAGACATGGACTGGATAAATTCCAGTGATTCACACGTCCTCGAACCGGCCGATCTCTACACTGGCGCACTCGGTGACAAATACCCCGACGCAAGCCCGCGCTACCTCGATTCCTATCAAGGCGTGAGCGGGACCTTCTATTTCACTGGCTACGAGTACATCCGGCTCGACAATGTCGGCGGCGGCGCCGATCCAGAGCGGGCGGCGTTTCGTGAGGATCGCATGCGTGCGTCGGAAGATCCCAATGCACGCCTCGAATGCCTCGACAAGGATGGCGTTTGGGGAGAGGTGCTCAACGCCACCTGGACGCTCTACACATTGCGTGCGCCCAACGACGATCTCGCCCAAGATTGCTGTGCAGTGTTCAACGACTGGCTCACCGAGCACTGCAGCGCCGAGCCCCGGCGTTTGTATGGCACCGGTATGGTGCATATGGCCGATATCGATTGGGCGGTAAAGGAATTGGAGCGCGCGGCCAAGAAAGGGGTGCGAAGCATCCTCATCAATAGCGACGCGCGGCCGTCATGGCCGCAATATCACGATCCCAGCTACGATCGGTTTTGGGCTGCGGCGCAGGATCATGACCTGCCGATTACCCTGCATATCATTGCCGGCAACGTCAAAGATCTCTTCACCTTTCACGGCGCCGAACGCGCACGCATTCCCGGCGAAACGCTCAAGCTATTCTCCGAAGCATCGTGGGTGCTGAGCAACGACTTTATCTTTGGCGGAATTTTCGACCGCTTTCCGAAGCTCAAAGTCGTTTGTTCGGAGTATGAGGTCTCGTGGTTGCCGCATTGGCTGTATCGCAATCGCCAACTCTGCGATGAACTGGGCCAAGCAGCCAACGTGATACCGCCCAAACGCCCGGTTGACGACTATCAAGATCAGATCTTCCACTGCATGATCGATGATACGGCGTGGGAGGTCTGCATCGGCCACGCCAACCTCAAGAACATTGCCTGGGGCTCAGACTTCCCACATGCGCGCTGCACCTATCCGAGGAGCCAGCAAGTCGTCCAGGAACTGTTCGGAGGCCACGACCCGGCTTTGATGGCAGACCTCAGCTATTACAACATCGCCAACTTCTTCAACATGACCCTGCCCAAGTCCCGAGAGGTTGGAGCAGCATAACTGACGACAGATTGCATTCGGCCTGCTGGTTTAGTTGAATCGTGGCAAGCGAATGCGTGGAGGCGGCCATGGACAAACAGCTCATCATTTCAAGTGATTCGCACATCATCGAGCCCGAGGACCTATTCGAGAAGGCGCTGGGCGACAAGTATGGCGACTCAACACCGCGCTACGTCGACGAGCACCTCGGTGAAAAGGGTAAGCACTACTTCACGGGGCTTGAGTACATCCGGGTTGATGAAATCGTCGAAGGCGACGATGCCACCGAGGAAAGCCGGCAGCTTCAGCAGGAACTGCTGGCGGCGTCCAATGACCCGGCCATACGGCTCAAATGCATCGATAAGGACGGCGTGTGGGCCGAGATCGTTAATTCAACCTGGATGCTTTACTCGATGCGGGTGCGCAACGACGATCTGGCGCGCGATTGCTGCCACATTTACAACTCCTGGGTTGCTGAATACTGCGCCCACGATCCCAAACGGCTGTTTCCGACAGCGATGGTTCACATGGAGGATGTCGTCTGGGCCTGCGAGGAACTCGAGCGGGTGGTTAAGCTCGGTCACAAGAGCGTGCTCATTAACACCGATACCCGGCCCGAATGGCCATACTACCGCGATCCCGTTTACGATCCGTTTTGGGCACGGGCCGAGGAAATGAACGTGCCGGTGACACTCCATATCATTACCGGCAACGTGCGTGACCCGTTTACGTTGTTTGGCGAAGAACGTCGCAATACCGCGCGCGACGGACTGAACATCTGCTTTGAAGCGGTTCCGGTGCTGCTCAACGAATTCATCATGGGTGAGATTATGGACCGCTTTCCCAAATTGAAAGTGGTGCTTTCGGAATACGAAGTGTCGTGGTTGCCCTATTTCATGTTTCGAGGCAAACAAATGATCGAAGCGTTCGGCCCGGCGCTCAGCTTGCCGAAGATAAAGGGGTCGATTGAGGACTATATGAGCCGCGTTTATCACGGCTTCATCGACGATACCTGGGTCGACCACGCGGTCGAGGCGGTCGACCATCGCACGCTGATGTGGGGGTCGGATTTCCCCCATGCGCGCTGTACCTATCCCACCAGCCAGCAGATCGTGCACGATACTTTGGCCAAGCTCGGAGAGCCCAAGATGGCCGATTTGTCGTACTTTAACTGCGCCAATCTCTATGGCATTGAATTGCCGCCAACCCGGGCGACGGCGGCCGAATAAACTTCGCGCTGCCTTGCGTTTGCGGGCGCCTCTGGTATGAATCCGCAATCTGCATTGGTACAGGCGGCCCGAGAACTGGAGTGCAAAGAACCGTGTCCATCAGCCGGGATCATCGATAGCCAGAGTGTTAAAACCACCGAAAGTGGTGGTCCGCGTGGGTTTGATGCTGGCAAGAAGGTCAAGGGCCGCAAGCGCCACATTATCACTGACACCAATGGCTTTATGGTCGGTATTGTTGTTCACAGCGCGGCCATTCAGGATCGTGACGGAGCTGTTCCCACCCTGCAATCGATCCGCCGCTTCTACCCGTTTCTGCGCCATATCTTTGCTGATGGTGGTTATGCAGGGCCAAAACTCAAGCAGGCGCTGAAGGGCAAAGGTGGCTGGACTATCGAAGTCATCCGGCGGTGCGACGACACCAAAGGCTTCAAGCTTTTGCCGCGCCGATGGGTGGTGGAGCGCACCTTTGCATGGCTGGGAAGATGCCGGCGCCTGGCAAAGGATTGGGAGACATCAATCGAAAGCTCAACAGCATGGGCACTCATCGCACACATCCGAACCCTCACGCGGCGATTGGCAAGACACGCCAATCTCTATGGCATTGAATTGCCGCCAACCCGGGCGACGGCGGCCGAATAAACTTCGCGCTGCCTTGCGTTTGCGGGCGCCTCTGGTATGAATCCGCAATCTGAAACAGGGGTGGCTTAACCGCGCCAGAAACGGGCGCGACGTGGACGAATCAGGAGGATCTTATGGAGCGAAACTGGATCATATCGAGCGATTCTCACCTGCTCGAACCCGAGGACTTGTTCGAGAAGGCGCTGATCAAGAAATATGGCGACGCGACGCCGCGCTACGTCGAGGAGCATCTCGGCAACAAGGCCAAACATTATTTTACCGGCCTCGAATACATCTGTGTCGACGAGATCGTCGAGGGCGATGATTCAAGCGCCGAGTCCCAAGAACTGCAGAATGAGCTGTTGGAGGCTTCATGGGATTCAGCGAAGCGGGTTGCTTGCCTCGATAAGGACGGCGTCTGGGCCGAAGTCCTTAATTCGACGTGGATGCTTTACACAATGCGGGCCAAGGACGACAAGCTCGTTCAGGATTGTTGCCAGGTTTATAACGACTGGACGCACGAGCTGGTGAGCTACGACACCAACCGGCTCAAGGCGACGGCGATGATCCACATGGCCGATCTCGATTGGGCGCTCAAGGAACTGGAGCGGGTTTATAAGCTTGGCCATTGCGGTGTTCTCATCAACTGCGATGCGCGACGCGAATGGGCACCCTATCGCGACCCGAAATACAACCCCTTCTGGGCCCGGCTCGAGGAAATGGGGATGCCGCTGATGCTGCACATCATCACCGGCAACGTCCAGGATCCGTTCACGCTCTACGGCAAGGACCGCGAGGAGATCGTGCGTTTAACACTCGACATCTTTGCCGAAGGCCCCGTCACGCTTGCCAATGAGTTCATGTTCGGCGGCATTATGGATCGCTTCCCGAACCTCAAATTGGTACTTGGTGAGTATGAGGTTTCGTGGCTGCCGAATTTCATTTGGCGGATGAAGCAGTTTAAGGAACAGCTCGGCCCGGCGATGGGGTTTGCGCCGCTGAAGCACGATATCGACTGGTACTTCGACCGTGTGTGGCACGGTTTTGTCGACGATCCCCTGGTTAAGATCGCCGTCGACGTCCTGGGAAGCAGCAAGATCATGTGGGGATCGGACTTCCCCCATGCCCGGTGCACTTATCCCAACAGCCAGAAGATTGTCGAGAATGTGTTGAGCGATTTCGGCGCCGAAGCCAAGGCCGATATGAGCTTCTATAACGCGGCCCGGCTCTACAACATCGAGGGCCTGCCCGAGCAACGACTGATCGCTGCCGAGTAGTAAGGCAAGCTAAATTCAAAGAAGGCGGCGCTGCTTCGGTAGCGCCGCTTTTCTTATCCGGTGCTGGATCCGCTCACCTTCCAAACGCGTTTGCCGGTCGCACCGAAGCGGCCAATCGTAACCAACGCGACGATGAAGAACACCCCAGCGAGCCAGAACACCCACCGCGGATCACCCAGATCGAGTACGAAACCGAAAACCAATGGCATGATCGCACCGCCGACGCCGATTCCGGTCGATACGAAGCCGAACACCTTCCCGGCCGAACCCTCCGGTGTGACCCGGCGAACCAGCAAATCGCGGGCAGGTTGGACAACACCGGCGCAGAATCCCGCGGCCACCATGGCGGCGCAAACCAACGCATAGGGCAGGGGAATGCTGCCGATCACGACGACAAATACCGCACCGCCGACGAAACCGGCGCTGGCCATCAGCTCAGGCCGATGCAAGCGATCGACGAACACCCCGCCCACCAAGATCCCGGCCGATGTGCCAACGAGGAACCCGGTGAGAGCCGCGACCGCGTAATTCAGCGAATAGCCATAGAGATCGACCAGCGCGGAGACGGAAAACACCCGCATCGCGCCAAAACTCATGGGGATCAGCATAAAGAACGCGAACGCCATCAAGATCGTCGGTGACAGCAGGAGCGACAGACCGTCGCGGGTCGATTGTGTCTCGCCCGCTTGGTTCGCATCTGGGGACGACGAGCGCTCCTCGACGATCGCGTCAAACTGCCAAATAACGAAAGCGGCAACGACAAACGGCGCGCACCCGACGATAACAAGAGCGATACGCCAATCAAACAGGGCGGTGAGCGACAGCATGATGCCGGGCGTAATCACCCAACCCATATTGCCGGTAAACGTATGAATGCTGAATGCCTGGCCGACCCTTTCGCGTGCGATTGATCCCGATAGGATGGCGTAGTCGACCGGGTGGAATACCGCGTTGGCGACGCCGGCCAGCCCGAACAGCGCCAAGGCCGCGAGATAGCTGTTGGTAAACCCGATCGCGACGATCAGGCTGCCTTGCAGGATCAGTCCGGCAACCAGGATTCGGCGGCTACCAAAACGGTCAACCAAAAAGCCGAACGGGGTTTGCGCGATGCTCGTCGTGAGCGCATTAACGGTTACCATCATGCCGAGCGCGACGTAGGTGACGTCAAACTCGCCCTTTAGCAGGGGAAACAACGGCGGTAACGCTAGGACATAGAAATGGCTGAGCAGGTGGCCGGCGCCGACCAGCGCCAGGACATTGGCCTCAGCCCCGGTGAACGGAAACAATCGGCGTAACATCTACGGCGCACCAAGCGGCGGCACTAAAGCAGAACCGTGCCGCCATCGACGGAAATCGTCTGTCCGGTCACATAGGCGCTATCGTCCCCGGCCAGATAGACGATCGTGCCCGTCAGGTCTTCCACTTCGAGATTTTTCTGCAGCGCCTGGCTGTTGCGGATGACTTCGGCCGCGCGGTCAGCCTTGTCGGCAAAGAATTCCGAAGTTCCCTCGGTCATCACCATGTTGGGTGCGACCGTGTTGACCCGGATGCCGTCGCGCCCGAGTTCGCGGGCCAGGCCGCGGGTTAATCCGATCACGGCTCCCTTGGACGTGGTGTAATGCAACGCGTAGGGGAGCCCGGCCAGCGCGGCCACCGAAGAGATGTTGATGATGCTGCCACCACCCGCCTCCCGCATCGCCGGTACGACCGCTTTGCAGCAATGCCACAGTCCCTTGACGTTGACGGCCATGCAGCGATCCCACTCATCGCTATCAAGCTGGTCGAAGCGCCCGCCATGCAATGCCCCATAGAGTGCTGCGTTGTTGACCAGGATGTTAATCGCGCCCAACCGCTCGACCGCGGCGTCAGCCATGGCCACGGCGCTGTCGGCATCGGTGACGTCGACCCCGACGCCGAGTGCCTGTCCGCCGGAAGCCTCGACTAGTTGCACAGTTTCGGTGCAGTCGCTTATGTCGGCAGCGACGACCGATGCCCCTTCCTTAGCCAGTCGAAGCGCATACTCGCGTCCGAGTCCGCGTGCCGCGCCAGTGATTATTGCGGTCTTACCAGTCACGCCCATCAATCAACTCCCTCGTCGCGACAGCATCTCATAGCGGTTCCTTTACGCTGATGACCACCGCCGTACAAGGTCTCGTATTCACGATTATTCTTGAACTCGATGCGCTTCAGACGGGTGCGTTGACCGCGCTCGCCCGCTGCGGTTGTGCGATGGCGCAGGTATCAACGCAGGCCGGTGATCGGGTGTCGCTGGGACGGTTTGGGTCTGCTATAGCTGGCTCTGTCTTACCGGTGTTGTTTTTTGTCGCGATCGTAGCCGTGCCCGAAGAAGTCATTTCCCGCCATCAGCAGGTCGGTACCGAGGACGTGCTCGACGCTGCGCAATTATTGTTTGTGAGGCATGGATTCGACGGGACGTCGCTGGCGCAAATCGCCCGCAACTCCGGGGTCGAAGCCGCGGCGCTGGAAACAAAATTCAGCTCCAAGAGCGAAATCCTGTGGGCGTTGATCGATCGCCTTGAAAACCAGTTTGTTCACCGCATGATCGAGCGGGTGGCGATCGCCGGTCCATCGGCCAAGGACAAAATCATTGCGTTCCTTGATGAGCGTTTGCTGATTAATCGTGGCTACGCCAACGATGTCTTACTCCTAACCCAGATTTCGTTGGAGTTTCGCAAGTCTCCCGATGACGTTGGCGAGAGAATCACCCGTTTGAACGGACATATTCAACGCACCATCGAAGGCGTCGTCGAACAGGGGAAAATGCGCGGCCAATTTCGCACAGACCTGGGAACGCCCGAGCTTGCGTTATCAATAGTCGCCGCGCATGACGGGGCTCTTCTTACCTGGTCGCGGGGCGATCCCGAGATGGATGGCAAACGATTTATTCGCGCGCTGCAGTCGACCTTGGTTCGCGGTCTCGAAGAGCAGCTCAAGATTGCGCGCGACCGACCGAGCGGTATCGCCCCCGGACAGCACCCCTAAGGCTTCATTCGCAGGCTAAAGCGCGTTGATGTCGAATGCGGCGTGACGGTTCAACGGCGCGCCGGCTTCCGGCATCGGATATTTTAACCCGCTGCCGCAGTTGAAGAGCACGGCAGACTCATCCGCTTGCACCCGCCCGCATTCAAGGGCCGTTTTGTATGCCGCGTAAGTCGCGGCGCCTTCTGGGCACAGCAGCAAACCTTCCCGGTTTGCCACCTCACGCCGCGCCGCAATGATCGCTTCATCTTCGATTGCGATAGCAAACCCGCCGCTCTCACGCAGCGCTCGAAGAATAAGAAAATCGCCGATCGCGGCGGGAACACGTATCCCAGCTGCGATGGTCGCGGCATTTTCCCAGGGGTCGGCATGTTCTTTGCCCTCATCGAATGCTTTAACGATCGGGGCGCAGCCGGTCGCCTGCACCGCGACCATGCGCGGCCGTTTGGGGCCGATCCATCCGATCGCTTCGAGTTCGGCAAATGCCTTCCACATGCCAATCAATCCGGTGCCGCCGCCTGTGGGATAGAAAATGACGTCGGGAACCGTCCACCCGAGTTGCTCGGCAAGCTCGATCCCCATCGTCTTCTTGCCCTCGATTCGGTAGGGCTCCTTGAGAGTCGAGGTATCGAACCAACGGCCTGCCTTGGCGCCTTGCCCGACGATCTTGCCGCAGTCGGTGATATAGCCGTTAACTTTGTAGAGGCGCGCACCCTGCAACGCGATCTCACGCATCATCGTCTCCGGGGTATCGTCCGGACAGAACACCACCGATTCGATGCCAGCGCGGCTGCAATAGGCCGCGAGCGCGGCACCCGCATTGCCGTTGGTTGGCATCGCCATGCAAGTGACGCCAAGCTCTTTGGCCATTGAGACCGCCAGAGCAATGCCGCGGGCCTTGAAAGATCCGGTGGGAAGTCGACCCTCGTCTTTTATTAGGATCGGCCCCGCTGTGAGGTCCTGCATAAGGTTTTGGGCTATGACGAGCGGCGTTGCCATCTCTCCCAGAGTCACGATGTTCTCGTGATGACGCACCGGAAGGAGCTCGCGGTAGCGCCAGAAATCAGAAGATCGAGCGTCGAGGTCGCTGCGGTTAAGCGCTGATTTGATGGCGGCGAGGTCGTAGCGAACCAGCAGTGGCCAGCCAGCGGGTGACAGGTTGTGGAGAGCGTCGGCTTCGAGCGTTACGCCGGTCTTGCCGCACTCGAGATGGATAACGAATGTCGGGCGCTCCATGAGTGTCGATGCCGCCAGCATACGTGTCAGTCATCCCGCTCTTGGGCTAGTTCTGGAACTGCTCGTTGAGGATGCGTTCTTCGAGATTGTGTTCGGGATCGAACAGGATAAGAGCCGCTCGCTCTTGATCTTCGACAACATCGACGCGAATGACATCGCGCACTTCGGTGGAATCTGCCACCGCACTGACCGGGCGCTTCTTGTGCTGAAGGATGTCGAAGCGCACCCGGGCCCGATTGGGAAGCAATGCACCGCGCCAATTGCGTGGCCGAAACGCGCTGATCGGCGTGAGCGCCAGTACCTCGGCCCCGACCGGCACGATCGGCCCATGCGCTGAAAGATTGTAGGCCGTACTGCCGCCGGGCGTTGCCATCAAAACACCATCGCAAACCAGTTCTTCGAGCCTGACCCGATTGTCGATCGAGATGCGGATTTTTGCGGCTTGGCGGGTTTCGCGCAGCAACGACACTTCATTGATCGCGAGTGCTTGGCGACGTTTGCCGTCGACCGTCTTGGCTGTCATACGCAACGGCCGATATTCAAAGCAATCGGCATTGGCGATGCGCTCCATGAGACGATCGGTGTTGAAGATATTCATCAGGAAGCCCACGGTTCCGCGGTTCATTCCGAAGATCGGGGTTTTCGGCTTCAAGTAGCGATGCATGGTTTGCAGCATGAAACCGTCGCCGCCGAGCGCGACGATGGCGTCCGCGTCCCTGGGGGAGACGAAGCGGTATTGATCCTTGAGCTGGCGGAGCGCGGCTTGGGCCGGCGGCGCCCGATCAGCGACTACCGCGATCTTGGTTCGTTTACTCATTACAGCGCTTTCACTCCGCGACGCGAGCGCCAGTATAGCGCTCCGCCCCGCGCGCGCTAGTAGCGGCCCCCGGTTGCGCGGCGACCGCTTCGCCTCCATCATGCCGGGCTTTTTGCATGAACCAGGGGAATCGCGTGAGGGAGTTGGTCGACAAGACCGGCGCAATGATGCCGACTGGGACGACGCGTTGGTTACGCGAAGTCGCGGTGGGCCTCGCTATTCTCGTTCTGATGGCCTGTGCGCCTATGGCGAGCGATGAGCCGGCATCAAGCGACGCCTCAACGTCAAGCGCGGCGGTCTCTGCACCGAGCGACGGGGGCACCAGTGAACGCCACGCCGGCTATTACTACCCACCCATCACATCTCGCGAACTTTATGAAAGCCGGGCGCGAATTCTCAAGGACACCGACCGCGACCGCCGGATTGGCTTCGTGACGGCAATTACCCGCCAGCAGTTCACGTTTGGCTACCCTCCCCAATACACGATGTATGCGAAGGGGGATGAGGCCGAAAAGCTGATCATTGTCGCACTTGGCGATCAAAGCATCGCGACCATCTACCAAGCGCGCGCGCTGTTGGCGCAACTAACCGCAGTCGCCCGTGCCAGCGAGTTTTTCTCGGAACTTGGCGTCGAAACCTATTTCACCTTCTTCGATCTTGCCCGCATGTTGGGCTTCGCAAGGCTGACGATTTCGGACGGCAAGCACTTCACGCACCGGGTAGATATCGAGTAGAGCCGGCGCTGATAACCTTCGTCGGATTAGATTAGGTCTTCAAGGCGTCGTGCGCCGTGGAGAATACGAATGACCACAACGCCGTCGTCACCAATTCGGAAAAACACCAGATAGTTCCCATGGACTGCTTGTCGAACACCCTGCATGAGATCGTCTCTTCGCTGATACGCGTAGGGCCGTTCTGCGATGGCAGTGCATAGATCCAATAGCTGATCGATAAACGACACAGCACGCTGCGGATCACTGGCTGCGATAAAATCTCCGATCGTTTGGAGGTCGGCGACCGCCTTGGGGCGTAGCTGATAGCCGCTCAACTGCTTGGGTCGCTGGACATCGCCATGTATTTGTTGCGTAAGCGCCGAAGAGCGGCGTCGCCATCGACGGGGTCGCCGCTCGTTTCTCCCTCAAGGATAAGCTGACGTAATTCAGCTTCGTTCAGCGCGACCACGGTCCGCGACCGCCGCCAACGTCGGAGCGCTGCACGCACAACTTCGCTTGTGTTGGTGAACTCGCCTGCGGCGATCGCTTCCTTGATCTCGGCCACCATTTCCGATGGCAGTGAGATCGTAATTTTCTTAAGTGCGCTCATCGCCACAACTGGTATGAATATATCATACTTTTGCAAAGTTGCGAAGGCGTGCGACTCGTCTCAACCCTGTAGATGCGCCGGAATGTGGAAATTTGCGCCTTTTGGTCAACCGCCGGTGACGCTCATGTGGCGCGATACCGCCGGCATCTCCTGGCGACGGTCGATGATGAAGTCGTGCCCCTTGGGTTTGCGGGTGATGGCCTCGTCGATCGCGGCGTCGAGCAGCTCGTTGCTTTCGCTGGCGCGAAGGGGCGCGCGCAGATCGGCTAAGTCCTCTTGGCCGAGGCACATGTAGAGAGTTCCTGTGCAGGTGAGTCGCACGCGGTTACACAGCTCACAGAAATTGTGCGTCAGCGGCGTAATGAACCCAATTCTGCCGCCGGTCTCGGCGACCTCCATATAGCGCGCAGGTCCGCCGGTCTGATGGTTGCTGTCGGAAAGCGTCCACCGCTTGGCCAGCTCAGCGCGCACCAGCGAGAGCGGCAAGAAATGATCGGTGCGATCAACATCGACTTCGCCCAAGGGCATCGTTTCGATCAGCGTGAGATCGAAACTCTGCTCGCCGCACCATCGGATCAGGCGGTCGAACTCGTCATCGTTCAGCCCGCGCAGCGCGACGGTATTGATTTTGATTTCAAGACCCGCAAGTTTTGCCGCCGCGATCCCGTCGAGCACCTGATCAAGCCGGCCCCAACGGGTAATCGCACTGAACTTATCGGCGTCCAGCGTATCGAGAGACACATTGATGCGCTTGATGCCGCAGGCGTGTAGGTCGCGTGCGTGTTTCGCGAGCTGGCTGCCATTCGTGGTTAGCGTCAACTCATCGAGCGCGCCACTCTTAAGATGGCGACTGAGGCTCTCAATCAGGCCCATGACGTTGCGTCGAACCAGCGGTTCACCGCCGGTCAACCGGAGCTTGCGCACCCCCCTGGCGATGAAAACAGAGCATAGGCGGTCCAGTTCCTCGAGGCTGAGCACGTCGGATTTTGGCAAAAAGGTCATATCTTCCGCCATGCAATAGAAGCAGCGGAAGTCGCAACGGTCCGTAACCGATGCGCGCAAATAGGTTATCGCGCGTCCGAAAGGGTCGATCATGGAGCGTCCAGCCTGCTAAGAACTTCGCGTTGTTACCCTGTCAGCGTTATATTCGGTCGAATATAACAGAAGTCAATCGCCACGTGTCCGGCTTGTACCTAGGCTGGGGTCCGGGTTACGGCCGGGATCGGCGATTTGTTGGGAGCCGGTCGCATCCGCTATCGTCGGGAACATGAACGAGACGTCCGCGCCTAACGCGTTTGTCATTAAGCCGAATCCTTCGGATCCGCGCCTGGTTCATCGTGTGACCGGGGTCGATCACCGGGGCCAACCGATTGAAACCGCGGTCCCTGTTGAGCGGCCATTGACATTGTTCCTCAACAGCCAGGAGATCGTCACCGTCATGACGATCGGCGATTTCCCAGATTTCATTGCGGTTGGCTACCTGCTCAATCAAAACATGCTGCGCCGCGACGATGAAATCGTCGCGATCGACCACGACGACGATCTCGATGTCGTCGTGGTGCGAACCAAGCGTGAGACCGACTTCGAAGATAAGCTGCGGAAAAAGACGCTGACCTCTGGCTGTGCGCAGGGCACGGTATTCGGCGACGTCATGGAAGGATTCGAAACCATCCGGCTCGATCCGAATGCGGTGGTCCGCACCTCCTGGCTCTACGCATTGAGCAAAACGATTAACACCTGCCCCAGCATCTATCTCGAGGCGGGTGCGATCCATGGCTGCGTGTTGTGCGCCGAGGATCAGCCGCTGGTCTACATGGAGGATGTCGGCCGCCACAATGCGATCGACAAAATCGCCGGTTACATGTTCCTCAATGGCGTCGATCCGGCGGGCAAGCTTTTCTACACGACCGGGCGGCTGACCAGCGAAATGGTCATCAAATGCGTCCAGATGGAGATCCCAATTCTGATTTCGCGATCGGGGTTCACGGCCTGGGGTGTCGACCTCGCACGCCAGGCGGGGTTGACGTTGATCGGGCGGGCCAAGGGCAAACGATTCATCGTTCTCTCCGGCGAGACGCGTATCGTCTACGACGCCGATCCCGATCAGGTTCCCGAAGAGGCCGGTAAGATTCAGCGCAAAGCGAGTATCGCCGACGATGCCGCCTGAACACGGGAGCGACGCCGTCGTCGGTCTGCTGCTCGCCGGCGGTCAGGCACGCCGCATGGGCGGTGGCGACAAGTGCCTGCGCGCAGTGGCCGGCGAGACCCTGCTAGCCCGCGCGATCGCACGAGCCCGGCCGCAAGTATCGTATCTACTGCTCAACGCGAACGGCGATCCCGGCCGTTTTGAGTCTTTCGGGCTGCCCGTGGTGCCCGACGTCATCGACGGCTTTGCAGGCCCGTTGGCAGGAGTTTTGAGCGGGTTGACGTGGCTAACGACCCGGCAGCCGGAAATGTCCTGGCTCGCGACGTTTCCTACCGATGCGCCGTTTTTCCCGGCCGATCTCGTCACGCGCATGCTCGCGGCGGCAACCGAGCGGGCCACCAAGGTTGTGTGTGCGGCATCCGGCGGTCGGTCGCATCCGGTGTTCGGTCTGTGGCATAGGTCGCTTAAGGACGATCTGGAGCGCGCCATGGTCGACCGCGGAATCCGAAAAATCGATGCGTGGACCGCAACCCATGGTCTCGTCGAAGTCAGTTACGACACTGATCCGGTCGATCCATTTTTTAACGCCAACCGGCCGCAGGACCTAGAGTCGGCGGCACGATTGCTGGCGCAAAGCACACCCTAGTGGATGGAATCCAACATATGGTACCCATACGATCGCGTATCCCGGTAGCTCGGCAGGAGGAAGCCCGCAGGCGATGCCCCAAGGGAACGTTGGGCATCGTCGAGGGGTTTCGACGCACCGGGGGACCGGGATACGCGACCCACAGGGCGGCTTGCCGAGTTCGCCGGCCGCGTTACGCGAAGCTTCCGATGCCCAACGGTCCCATGGGGCATCGCCACGCTTCGCGCGCCTAACCGACAAACTCGGCAAGCCGTCGTATGGGTACCATATGTTGGATTTCATCCACTAGGATCCGGCTATCGCCGCCACGAAGACAAGCCACTCATCGGCAAGCGCGCGGAACGATTTTCCGAAGTGCTTGGTGTAGTCGTTTTGGTGACCGCGGTAGAAATTTTGGAATTTGGCGATGTCTCCGCCCAGGATTTCATCGATCAGGAACTGTACAAACGAGCCCGCGACGGCGTAGTGCATCGAGCGAGTACCGCGCGCATTGTCGTGGTCGAATTCGAGAATCGTCCGCGTTACCGGAAAAACCCGGTGCCAGCCGCGGTTGCTCACAGTTCGGTGGAGATCGATATTGCCCGGGCCGAGGCGGTTCTCAACCCACACGGCCAGACCTTCGACGTAGAAATGCGGCAGTCGATAAGTACTGCGAGAGAGGAAGTCCTGCGGCCGGGCGGTGTAGGTGTGGGCAATCTCGTGCCAAATAACGCCGTGGCCCCATGCCGACAGGTAATCGGTGGGGATCGTTATGCTCGACCGCCAACCTTCGGAAAGGCCGCCCGCTTTGTGGGCGACGATGGCGATGCTGTAGTGGCGTCTTGCCAGCTCGAAGCGGCGGCGAATTTCTTCATCGGCCTGGGTGATCGATTTTAGGATCGCCTCACGCTGTGGGTTCGAGGTTTGGTCTGGAAAGGTGACAACGATCCGGTCATCGACGACATGACGCTCGGCAAGTGCGGCGGGGCTGACGATCGTGTCGACCACCGCGATAACGATAAAGCCGAATGCAGCAAATCCGGCCCGGCCAATTTTCCCATTCCAGTCCATTGCGGTCGATGACTACACAGTCAGGCTGATGCCGACAACACTATCGCGTGCATCCGACTTGACACTCCACGCCATGACTCGTTTGATTCGTTATCGGCCACCAAACGGTCAGCGATGGCGGACGCATCCCACGGCTATCAACCACAAGTTCGTATCCTCTTCGGATCGGCAACCACGCTCGGACCCGGCAAGGCGCGGGTTCTCGAAACAATTTCGCAAACCGGCTCGATTTCTGCGACCGCTCGCGAATTGGGGATGTCGTATCGCCGCTGCTGGATGCTCGTTGATTCTCTGAATCGCTGCTTTTGCGAAGCGGTCATCACCACGGCGACCGGCGGTGCCAATGGCGGTGGTGCCGCGATAACCCCATTCGGCCGTGAGATCATCCGTCGCTATCGTGACATCGAGATCAAAGCCGCCCATTCGGTTCGCTCGGAGATCGACGAGCTGTGCGCTCTGATGATCGAGCCCGAGGCTTAGCCGCCGGTGCCACCGGTGCTGTCTACTCGGCGGCGCGAGCTTGCGGCGGTTTGGCCATCCGAACGGCGCAATATTTGAACTCGGGGATCTTGCCAAAGGGATCGAGGGCCGGATTGGTCAATAGGTTTGCGGCCGCTTCGACATAGCAAAACGGTATGAACACGACGCCGTCGGGAACGCCGCCATCGACGCGTGCGTAGAGCTCAACCGTGCCGCGCCGCGATTCGATGCGAACCCGATCGCCCGGCTTGATGCCGAGGCCGGTAAAATCGTTCGGAGAAAAATGCGCGGTTGCCTCCGGTTCGATCGAATCGAGAATATCCGCGCGACGTGTCATGGCGCCGGTGTGCCAATGCTCCAGCATGCGTCCCGTGGTCAGCACCATCGGGTAGTCGCTATCGGGTTGTTCATTGGGCGGAATAATGCCGGCTGGAACCAATTTGCCGCGCTTGGATGCGGTCGGAAATCCGTCGCCGAAAATGATCTCCTGTCCGGGATCATCGTCGCCGGCGCAGGGATAGGTCACCGAGCTATCGCGCATCAAACGATCCCAACCGATACCGCTTATCGAGGGCATACACTCGCGCATCTCCGCGAACACGTCGCGGGGATGGCTGTAGCGCCAATCAAGTCCGAGGCGCTTGGCGATCTCCTGAATGATCCACCAGTCCTGCCGGCAGTCGCCGGGTAGGTCGAGGGCGGTGCGGCCCATCTGCACCTGGCGGTTGGTATTGGTAACGGTGCCGTCCTTCTCCGGCCAGGCGGATGCCGGCAATACGACATCGGCGAACGCCGCTGTTTCGGTGAGGAACAGGTCCTGAACCACCAGGTGCTCGAGCTTGGCCAATGCTTCGCGAGCGTGGCGGAGGTTGGGATCCGACATCGCCGGGTTTTCACCCATGATGTAAAAGCCCTTGATGACGCCCTCGTGGACGGCGTCGGTGATTTCGACCACCGTCAATCCCGGGTTGGGATCGAGCTCAGCCCCCCACAGGTCTTCGAATTGGGCCTTAATGTCGTTGTTCGCGACCGATTTGTAGTCCGGATAGAACATCGGGATGAGGCCGGAATCCGAGGCGCCCTGGACATTGTTTTGTCCCCGTAGCGGATGCAATCCGGAACCCGGTCGACCAATTTGGCCGCACATCAAAGCGAGGGAGATCAGGCAGCGCGCGTTATCAGTCCCGTGCGTGCTTTGGGCAATGCCCATGCCCCAAAAGATAATCGCTGCATTCGCGTTCGCGTATTTGCGCGCGACGATACGAATCTCCTCGGCCGAAATCCCACAGACTTTTTCCATTTCCTCCGGCGTGAACGCCTTGAGATGCTCCTTGAGCGTATCGAAGCCCTCGGTGAAACCCGCGACATAGTTCTGGTCGAACAGCTCCTCCTCGACGATCACATTCATCAAGCCGTTCAGCAGCGCGACATCGGTGCCACCGTTGAATTGCAGCATGTGTGTGGCGTGCCGCGACATTGCTGATCCACGCGGATCCATAACGATCAGTTCTTTGCCGAGTTTGGCCTGGTTCTTGATGAACGTCGCTGCGACTGGATGATTAACGGTCGGGTTGGCGCCGATAATGACGATGACGTCGGAATCCTTGCACGCCGTAAACGGCGCCGTAACCGCACCGGAGTTAATCGTCTCCATCAGGGCGGCAACCGACGAGGCATGGCATAAGCGGGTGCAGTGATCGACGTTGTTGGTGCGGAACCCCGTGCGCACGAGCTTTTGAAACATGTAGGCTTCTTCGTTCGACCCCTTCGCCGATCCGAAGCCGGCCAGCGACTGCGGTCCATCGTTGTCGCGCAACCGAGCAAGACCCGCAGCCGCGACATCGAGCGCCTCATCCCAACTGGCCTCGCGGAAATGGGTGAGCGGATTGGCTGGATCAATTTCGTAAGCGGCTTCGCGGGCGACGCCTTCTTTGCGGATCAGAGGTTTCGTCAAGCGGTGCGCGTGGTTCACATAGTCGAACCCGAACCGACCCTTGACGCACAGGCGGCCGTGATTGGCCGGTCCGTCTTCACGGCCTGTGACATGCAGGATTTTGTCATCCTTGATGCTGTAGGTGATCTGGCAGCCGACCCCGCAATACGGGCAGATACTATCGACCTTTTTGTCCGGTTCGATCTTGCCGACCTCGTCACCCGGCATCAGCGCCCCGGTGGGGCAAGCCTGGACGCATTCGCCGCAGGCAACACAGGTAGACTGGCCCATCGGATCGTCAAAATCGAAAACGATCTTCGAGTGGGTGCCGCGATGCGCCATTCCGATGACGTCATTGACTTGAATTTCCCGGCACGCGCGGACGCACAAGTTGCAGTGGATGCAGGCGTCTAGATTAACGGCCATCGCCGGATGGCTGAGATCGGCGGCGACCTGGTCGTGACCGGGAAACCGGCTTTCGGCAACCTCGATCCGATCGGCCCACTGCCACAACCGTGACTTTGGGTCGTGGGCGCCGACCCGCTCGGGTTGATCGGCAAGCAGCAGTTCGAAAACCAGCTTGCGGGATTTCTTGGCCCGTTCTGATGCGGTTCGGACGTCCATGCCGGCGGTTGGTTTACGTATGCACGAAGCGGCGAGCACCCGCTCGCCCTCAATCTCGACCATGCAGGTACGGCAATTGCCGTCGGCGCGGTAGTCGCGTGCCGTCGACCAGCACAGGTGCGGAATCTCGACCCCCTCCCGGTCCGCGACTTGCCAAATGGTTTCGTCGGCCGCCGCGGTAACTTCTTTGCCATCGAGCGTAAAGCTAATGCCGTCGCTCATCCGATTTCCTCCGCGAAATGTTGGATCGTCATGCGCACCGGATTGACCGCCGCTTGGCCGAGGCCACAAATTGACGAGTCCGCCATGACCGTACACAAGTCGTCGAGCAGATCTTGGTTCCAGACCTCTTCGCCCATCAACCTAACCGCTTTCTCGGTCCCAACCCGGCACGGCGTGCACTGGCCACAGCTTTCGTGCTCGAAGAACGCCATCAGATTGAGTGCCGCAGCGCGCACTTGGTCCTGGTCGGACAAGACGACAACCGCTGCCGACCCAATCAAACAGCCGTGTTCTTCGAGGGTGCCGAAATCCAGCGGGATATTGCCCTTCGCCGCCGGTAGAATCCCGCCCGACGCACCGCCTGGCAGATACGCCTTGAACGTGTGGCCGCTCGCCATGCCGCCGCAAAATTCATCGATCAATTCTTGTGCCGTGATGCCGGCCGGCGCGAGCTTGACGCCCGGTTCCTCAACCCGGCCCGACACCGAGAAGCTGCGCAGGCCTGTGCTGCCGTTGCGGCCGTGTTTGCTGAAGAACTCGGGGCCCTGCTCGACGATATCTCGTACCCAGTAGAGGGTTTCGACGTTGTTGATCAGGGTTGGGCGCCCGAACAGACCAACTTGCGAAGGGAAAGGTGGTTTGTGGCGCGGCAGTCCGCGCTTGCCTTCGATACTTTCGAGCATCGCGGACTCTTCGCCGCAGATGTACGCACCAGCACCGCGTCTTAAGTGCATGCGAGTAAACGTCACGCCATCGGCGATCAGGTTGTCGATCCCGTCCTGCAGCACGATGTGCAATTCCGGGTACTCGTCGCGAAGGTAGATGTAAACGTCGGTCGCCTCCACCGCCCACGCGCCAATCAGGGTCCCCTCGAGGAATCTGTGCGGATCCGTTTCGAGGTAATAACGGTCCTTGACGGTGCCGGGTTCGCCTTCGTCGGCATTAACCGCCATCAACCTGGGACCGGTTTCGCGACGCACAAATTCCCATTTCCGCCCGGTTGGAAAGCCGGCCCCGCCCAGTCCTCGCAGCCCCGAATCGTTGAGGCGTAAGATCACACCGTCGGGCGTATGCTCGCCGGCGAGGCAGCTCTCGAGCAGTTGGTAGCCGCCAGCCGATTTGTAGGTCTCATAATCGATGTAGTCGGGAATCGCCGGTTCAATTGCACCGCGCTTGATATGGTCGATGATCTTGTCGACGGACGCGTCGGGCACAAAATGCTTTCCCACGGCGGCAACCGGTGCTTGCTCGCAACGGCCGACGCAGGGCGCTGGTACCACCCGCACATCATCGCCGACGGCGCCCCCGAGGTCTGCGATGAGGCGCTCGGCACCGAACAACGAACACGTCAGACTGTCGCACACACGCACCGTCGTGGCCGGCGGCGGGGTTTCATCCTCAAGGACGACGTCGAAGTGGTGATAGAAGGTGGCCACCTCATACACCTCGGTGAGGGCCAGCCTCATTTCGTGCGCCAAGGCCACCAGGTGTCGATGCGGTAGATGGCCTCTATCGTCTTGAATCAAATGGAGATGCTCAATCAGTAGATCGCGGCGACGTGGCCGATCACCAAGCAATGTTCGCACGTCTTCGAGCGCGCCGGGATCGAGCTGGCGGCCTTTCTCAAAGAACTTGCCGCCCTTCCCCCGCCTGGGCTTGTCGTATCGCTTGAAGTCTCGATCAGAAGCTGACATACCCAAACCAAAGGCCATCGGGAAAAAGCAATCGGCGCCACGGCGGGAGCCGCGAACGCCTTGAATGCTGCGCAATCTCGCAAATGAGCGAACGCATGTAAAACCAATTCGCGGTGATGTGATCGGGCGGTCAACTATGGACGAATTGCGGTTCGCCTCGCTCCTCTGCTCACGGCTGTGTCACGATTTGGTCGGTTCAATCGGGGCAATTAACAACGGCCTTGAATTGCTGGAGGGCAATCAAGACAAGGAAACCCAGCGCGAGGCGATGGGACTCATCCAATTCGCGGCACGTGACCTGCGCAATAAAGCCCAATATCTTCGCGTTGCGTTCGGCTTGCCGGGTGCTGGTGCGATCGCGATCGACTTGCGGCGCAGCCGCGAATTGGCGGTAAACCTATTCGCCGAAGGCAAGATCAAATTGGATTGGCCTGATGATCAGGTCATTCCGACGCTCCACCCTGAAGAGCATAAGTTGCTGCTCAACTTATTGTTGCTTACAGGTGAAGGGCTGGCCCGCGGCGGTGACCTGCGGGTGTCGTTTACCAGCGACGTCCACCACTTCACGATGAGTATCGTGGCGCATGGGCGGGGGGTGAAGCTTCGCGACGACCTGCTTGATGCGTTGGAGGGCAAGACGCCGGTCGAGGATCTCGATGCGAAGGCCGCACAGGCACACCTCACGAACGTGCTCGCCAGACACGTCGGTGGAACGCTCGCGCTTGAGCAGGCCGGAGAAGATCCCGAACAGATGACGCTTACGGCAACGATCCCGCGTTAGCCGCATCTCTTTCTGCCCTCGATCTCGGCGCAGCTTTTGGCGGTTTGACGGCAGGGATCGTGCCACGGTCAGGCCCAGACGGGGAGCGTCGTGAACAGCTTGCATGGTTTTGGCACGGTCCATAGGATGCCCGCGCTTACGATGTCATGACAAGCAAACCCCCACCACCAACCGACGCAAAAACGCCGTCAAACGCGATCGATTCGCTACTCGCGAAGGGGCCCCGCGTCGTAAATATCGGGTTGGAACAGTTTGCCCTTGATCTTGCCGATCAGGGCGTGAGCGTCGTTCATGTCGACTGGTCACCGCCTGCAGCGGGCGATCCGAAGCTGCGGTCGCTTCTTGCCAAGCTGGGATCGTAGCGGCGGCACCGAGGGGGGAACCGTGCAATCAATCGAAGATGCCAATCGCGAAACCGTTCGACGCATGCTGGCGGCGGATCCGGTGCTGGTGGATGTGGTCCGAGCCGGTGACGTAATCGACGGTCTCGATAAGCATGTCATGCTTCATGCCGGTCCGCCGATTGAGTGGGCGCGCATGTGTGGTCCGATGAAAGGCGCAATTTGCGGTGCCGCGGTACTCGAAGGGTGGGCTAAAACACTCGACGAAGCCGAACAAATGGCGGCTGGTGGTGAATTTTCTTTTCACCCCAACCATCATTTCGGGGCGGTCGGGCCGATGACCGGCATAACCACCCAAAACATGATGGTATTCGCGATCGAGAATCGAGCATTCGGCAATCGAACTTACTGCACGCTCAACGAAGGCTTAGGAAAAGTGCTGCGCTATGGCGGCAATGATGACGAGGTGCTGAAACACCTGCGCTGGCTGTCGACCGACCTTGGACCGATACTGGCGGCCGGCTTGCAGGCCCTTGGCGGGCTGCCTCTCAAGGGCATCATCGCGCGTGGTCTTGCGATGGGCGATGAAATGCACCAACGCAACGCAGCCTGCACCAGTCTGTTTATTCGCGAGTTGGCGCCTTCGCTCGCCCGTTCGGAAACCGATAGCGAAAAATTAGGGCGCGCGTTGGCGTTCATCGGGGGCAACGATCTGTTCTTTCTCAACATCGCCATGCCGATGGCGAAGTCGATAACCGATCCCGCGATGGGCATCGAAGGGTCCAGCGTGGTCACGGCGATGGCGCGCAACGGCACCGAATTCGGTATTCGCGTGAGCGGTACCGGTGATGCCTGGTTCACCGCGCCATGCGAAATGCCGCAAGGGATGTACTTGCCCGGTTTTAGCGAAGCGGACGCGAACCCCGATCTCGGCGACTCGACGATTACCGAGACCATTGGGCTGGGAAGTTTCGCAATGGCAACATCGCCGGCAGTTGCCGGCTTCCTCGGTGCTGGCAGTGCCGCGGACGCGCTGAATTATACGCGCGCAATGCTCGAAATTACCTGCGAACAAAATCCTGAATGGACCATTCCCGCGCTAGATTTTGCGGGATTGCCGACCGGGATCGATATCCGCAAGGTTGTCGAAACCGGCAGCACGCCGACCATTAATACCGGTATTGCCCACCGCGAAGCCGGGGTTGGTCAGGTTGGTGCCGGGATCGTTCGCGCCCCGTTCGCGTGTTTCGAAAAAGCGCTGGTTGCGCTCGCCGAGCACATGGGCGTGTCGTGACCAAAGCGGCCCTCGCCGTCGAGGTCCGCCAAAACTTCTATCTCGATTCGGTCGCGCTGATGCGGATCTCGCGCGAGGTCAGCGCTATAGACGGAGTCGTTGAGGCGGCCCTGATGATCGGCACCGAGGCCAACAAGAACATGCTGCGTGACGCAGGGTTGTTCAATTCGGATGGTGATCGAGCCGGGCCCAACGACCTTATTATCTCGATCAAGGCGGAGGCCGATGCCGCCGTGGCCGACGCCCGGCGCGTGGCCGTTGATCTTCTCGATAAGCCTCGTTCGGCGGCTGGCGACGGGGCGACGTGGCGTCCGAAATCCCTGGACACCGCGGTTAAGCAGCTGAGTGGTGCAAATTTCGCGTTGGTCTCGGTTGCCGGCGAGTTTGCGGTTGCAGAAGCGCGCAAAGCCCTCGACCGGGGCCTTCACGTCATGCTGTTTAGTGACAATATTTCGCTTGCCGACGAGATCGAGCTAAAGCGCAAGGGGATTGAGCAGGGTCTGCTAGTGATGGGCCCAGATTGCGGCACAGCTCTGATCGGAGGAACCGGATTGGGTTTTGCCAATGCCGTGCCGGTGGGAAATATTGGCCTGGTTTCGGCTTCCGGCACCGGTCTGCAAGAGGTGTCCAGTTTGATCGCACGGCACGGTGGCGGCGTCTCGCATGGCATCGGCGTTGGCGGTCGCGATCTCTCACGTGACGTCGGCGCGGCGATGACGACGAGCGCGATTGCCGCGCTTTCGCGCGATCCTGGCACCGACAGCATCATCGTCATCTCCAAGCCCCCCGATAGCGATACCGCACGTACGATGCTGGAGGCAGTGGCACAGGCACAAAAACCGACCATTGTTTGTTTGATCGGTGCCGAGCCGATGGCGATGCCGGCCAACGCAACGCAGGTTGGCACGCTGGTTGAAACCGCATTTGGCGCCCTTCAAAAGCGCGCCGATGATCTGCAGTTATCGGCCACCGCGACGACATCGGTCGATGCGACCGGGCGCCGGCTGGTCGGGCTATTCTGCGGCGGGACCTTGTGCGCGGAAGCACAGGTTGTGGCACACATGCGGAGCCTGCCGGTGACATCGAATGCTGCCATCCCGGGAAGCACCCGATGGCAGGAGAATGTGGCGGATCGCCACGTCCTGTTGGATCTTGGCGCCGATGAATTCACGATCGGGCGACCGCACCCAATGATCGAGCCGAGCGGGCGAACCGACCTGCTCATCGAGGCCTTAGCCGATCGCACAATCGGCGCTATCCTGGTTGATATCGTGCTGGGTTACGGCGCGCATGCCGATCCCGCACAACAACTCATCGATTCCATTGCGGGCATCAAGTCTCGACCACCGATTGTCGCATCGGTTTGCGGCACAGTGGGCGATCCCCAGAATTTTGATGAACAGGTCGACGCGCTTACGGGGGCCGGTATTGTTGTTGCGGGTTCCAACGCAGAGGCCACCGCGCGGGCTATCGATCTCCTGCACCAATAGACAGAACAACACCGACCAGCGCGTCCCAGCCGGACGAATGACCGATCCGGTCAAGTGCCGAAAGTTGGGCCGGGAAATCGTGGGTTTCTCCGGTTAGCGTCGCATTGACGATGTCGTGCAACGCTGCGCCGCCGTACCCGTCGGCGGCGCAGCCAAGATGGGCTTGGCTGATACGGCCGGTCCCGTCGCGCGCCGCCTCAAGCACACTGTGTCCGAGTCGCGCCGCGGGGTTAAGTCGACCCATTGCGCGCAGCGTGACCAGACAACCGCCGAGGACATCATCGCCAGACGGCGTTAGGCCGGGGCCGAGTCCGACCAGCGTCAAAACTTCGTTCGGAACAGATCGAATTCCGCCCGCGCCCATCCGCATCCAGTCACGTAACGCACTAACACCAGGCCAGGCGATATCCAGAAGAAGCGGCATAGGCGCGGTTGGATTGACACCATCCAAAAGAGGAACGAGAAGGGGGCTTAGCCCCCGGTCCAACTGGAAGACGTCGAGCGCCCGACGTAACTCGGTTCGGGCGGACGCGCTGACGTGCGTGTTAGCGCAAGCGTGACGCGAATGCGGCTTCCACTGTCGAGCCCGTGAAACGTCGGCTTCGATAGTTGGGGTGGCCGATGATTGAAGAACCCTCTCGAACTCGCGACTCGGCTCAAGAATGGCATTTAGGGGACCGTCTCCAATGCTCGCATCCCCGATACACGCAACTTGTCCGTCTGGCGATGCGACATACGCACACCGGTCAAACCTCGCGAACGGGTGAACTGGCTTGTTGGCCAACGCTTGGTAGGCGGTCGGGCCGATCGACCTTACCGACACGCGTAGCGGAGCGTCGTTACCTGCGGGTTCCAGCGATGTTTCGATCTGTTGCATGGTGCAACGATATAACGAATTACGCTGCTTTATGCGCGGCCATGGAAAAGGCCGCCTCGCGGGCGGCCAATCGCTTACTACACGTACAGAATGAAACAGGTGAGGCGCGTATCCTGATCAGGCGGTCGCTTCGGCGACTTCCCGCTGAACACCCCCTTCAGGATCCCGCAGCACGTAGCCGCGTCCCCAAACCGTCTCGATGTAATTATCGCCGCCGGTCGCGTTGCCGAGCTTCTTGCGCAATTTACATACGAACACGTCGATGATCTTTAGCTCCGGCTCGTCCATCCCGCCATAGAGATGGTTGAGGAACATTTCCTTGGTCAGGGTGGTTCCCTTGCGCAAGCTGAGCAGCTCGAGAATGCCATATTCCTTGCCGGTAAGGTGGACCGCTTGCGCGTCGACCTCGACGGATTTCGTATCGAGGTTCACCTTCATCTTGCCGGTTTCAATGATCGAGTCGGCATGGCCTTGCGAGCGGCGGACGATCGCCCGTATGCGCGCAATCATCTCGTCCTTGTCGAAGGGCTTGGTTAGATAGTCGTCCGCCCCAAACATCAGGCCTCTGACTTTGTCGTCGACCTCGTTCATCCCCGAAAGGATAAGGATCGGCGTTTGCACCTTTGCGACGCGGAGCTTTTTGAGCACGTCATAGCCGTGCATGTCGGGCAGGTTAAGATCGAGTACGATAATGTCGTAGTCGTACAACTTGCCAAGGTCCAATCCTTCCTCACCGAGATCAGTGACATAGGTGTTGAACCCCTCAGCACCGAGCATGAGCTCAATACTCTTGGCGGTAGCTGGATCGTCTTCAACGAGAAGGACGCGCATGGCCGGCCCTTTTGGTAATTGCGACAAAGAACGCCCTTGCGGGCGACGACACACCGTTATGGTTAACGGCGCGTTACCGTATTGTGACGCGACTACCTTAACGGAACCTTAATCGGTCCTCGAGATTATCAGGGTACGATTATCTGCATATAAGAGTGATACGTCACTTCACAACTTTGTGGTAGAAAAAATCGATTCAATTACCAGATCTAGTAGGTCCGAACCGTGGAAAACGTAAAGGCTGACCTAGAGAGAATCCAAGATTTCCGGTTTTTTGGTCGTGTGGTCGCGATACAGGGACTACTTGTCGAAGTTGCCGGGATCGAACGCAGCGTCAGCGTTGGCTCCAATTGCGTCCTTGTTGGACGCGAGCGTGAGATCGTCGCCGAGGTCGTCGGCTTCCGTGACAATCGCACGTTGTTAATGCCGTTTGGTTCGGTCGATGGCGTTGGTCTTGGCTCGCAGGCTGTGGTGACCGAGCACGATCCGGTCGTCTATCCGGATGCCGCATGGCTCGGGCGCATCGTCAACGCGATGGGTGGACCGGTCGATGGTCTCGGCCCTATCAAGCGAGGCCTGGATGCCTACCCGTTGCGCGCCATGCCGCCGCAAGCGAATACCCGCCATCGCGTCGCGGGGAAAATCGATCTTGGCGTGCGCTCGATCAATACCTTTCTCACCTGCTGTCGCGGCCAGCGCATGGGGATTTTCTCCGGATCCGGAATCGGCAAATCAATTCTGCTTTCGATGATGGCGAAGAACACCCAGGCCGACGTCAACATCATCGGGCTGGTGGGCGAACGCGGTCGTGAGGTCAAGGAATTTGTTGACGATTACCTCGGCCCAGAGGGTATGAAGAAATCGATCGTTGTCGTTGCCACATCCGATGAATCGGCGCTCATGCGCCGTCAAGCGGCCTATCTGACGCTCACGCTGGCCGAGTTCTTTCGCGACCTCGGCCTGGATGTGCTTTGCATGATGGATAGTATTACCCGCTTCGCGATGGCGCAGCGCGAGATCGGGTTATCAAGTGGTGAGCCTCCGGCGAGCAAGGGCTATACGCCGACCGTATTCTCCGAACTTCCTCGGCTCCTGGAGCGCGCAGGCACGGGAACCGGCGAAGGAACGATCACCGGTCTGTTCACCGTATTGGTCGAAGGCGACGATCACAATGAGCCGATCTCGGATGCGGCACGCGGAATTCTCGATGGCCATATTGTGCTCGATCGCGCAATCGCCGAGCGCGGCCGATACCCGCCCGTCAATGTGCTGCGAAGCGTTTCGCGGACAATGCCTGATTGCAACTCGCCCGAGGAGAATGAACTCGTCGATCGGGCGCGGCGGTTGATTTCTGTGTTCGAAGATATGGCGGAAATGATCCGACTAGGCGCCTACCGGATCGGTTCCGATCCAAGCGTCGATGAGGCGATCAAATACCGCGACGCCCTTGAGGCGTTTCTCGGCCAGTACAAGGACGAAGCGTGCTCCCTTGAGGAGTGTTACGCGCAACTGGAGCAGATCTTCAGCGAGGGCGACGCGCTATGAAGGGGGTTGCGACGCTCATTCGTTTGCACCAATGGCAGCTTGACCAAAAACGCCGCGAGCTTGGTTCGCTTGAGCGTCTAAAGGCCAGCTTTCTCGGTCAACTCGGCAAGCTCGAGCAGGATTTAGTCGTCGAACAACAGGTCGCGGCGGGAACCGAGATCGGGATGTTCGCTTACGCGAATTACGCCGTTGGCGTGGTCAGTCGTCGCGATACCCTCAACAAGTCTATCGAGGAGGTTGACCAACAAATCGCGAACAAACACGCGGAGGTCACCAGCGCATTTCACGAAGTGAAACGCTACGAGATCGCCCTGCGCGAATCGGAGCGACGCCGCGAAGTCGCGCTGGCACGAAAGGAACAGATGGATCTTGATGAGGTGGCACTGAATATCCATCGCTGGCGGGGCACGGGCTAGAAACGCGTCAACACGTGAACCCGCGGACGTCATTCGGCCTGAGTGGGCAAATGATATGGCTCAAATCCGGACATTGGGGAATTGAGCGAATAGCGCTTCACTCATGTAGTCCCGCCTTGTATAGGCCCTCAAAAAAGTGCTTACGCTCGGACGGGATTCGGTATCTATCGGCCCTCCGCCCCAGTGCAACTTCCAGAGTAGCTGGTTGTGCGTCGCGGCTGAGCGTCGGCATTTGACGCTGAAGCCCTCAGCGGACAAAGGAAAGCAGTACTGACACCGCCGCTACCCGATTGCGAGCTTAGCTGACGCCTAAGCGGCCCGCGTCTTCGAGGGCCGGCTAATCCTACAACTCAAGTACGGCTGTTATCTCTGAGCGCCAGTGAAGATCGTTGCCCAATCCCTGGGATGTTACCGGCATCATCACCAATTTCCGTTCCTCCCGAGACATGCGCGCGAATACGAAATCATCATCGTTTTCGGGATGGTTCGGGAGGTAATACTGGGTTACCAACGCGACGCGCTCTGCGATTATTACTTTGGCGTGGATGTGAGGCGCTCGGCCGGGGTAGGAAACCGGGACGATCGTCCTAAATGCAAAGCTACCTTTGGCATCGGTAATTGCGGTCCCGAAGCCTTGGAACGCCGGGTCGAAGGCTTCCCGTCTCGGATCGTCTGGATGGCGGTAAACGCCGTTCACCCCGCACTGCCAAATCTCTACACGAGCGCCGACGACCGGCAGCGCATCCACGTCGAGCACCGTACCGCTGAGGCGAAGAACCTTGCCTCCATCCTCGCGCACCTTCATTTCTACGCGAACCAGGTCGTTGTCGTGGTCGAGCGAGATTTCCGTCGGGTAGAAGGGACCCTCCGACGCTTGTGGCGTCGCTGGTAAGACCGCCGAGGCCTGGTCGCTCATGTAATTCGGGCTGTCCATGATTCTTCAGCGCGGCCAACAATCAACGTGGTTTCATCATATACCACGGGGGCGAAATCTGGACGTTGGAAATCGCTCTAAGGAGGTTTCTACGTAAAGTTTAGGGAGGCGACGGCCTCTGAGCGATCTAGGTAATTCTACGATGACGCGTGTCACACTTCCTTGTCTGATACTTCTGGTCATGACGGCGCTTTTTGGGAGCGTGAGCTGCCGAACATAATCGGGGGCACGTCGTAATCAACGTACGCGGTGAGATCGAGGGTGAAACTCTCCGAATTATCGGCAAGGCGACAGTGCCGGATAGCGCGTGGATCGCTTATGCAGCGTACAACGCTGCCGAACCGAAGCGGCGCGCGACGGGTTCGGCATTAGTTGAGGACGGGCAGTTTACGGCAGAGGCCGACATCTCGGATTGGCCTGCCGGCAAAATCGTCATCGATACAAATTTTCTGATGCTAATTCCGGGTCGCGTGCAGCCAACGCTATGGGCCAAGAGGCGAATGGATGACCGGCGATGACGTGATAGACACTGGCGCGGCTTACCGGTCCGCCGTCGTGTCGACAACCGTGATCAACCCATGGATCACGTCGTGCTGCACACCGCCTGAGCGTCGCAACGCCCATGTTCGGTTTAGGTCATCTGCGGCCGTTACGACCGCGCTGAAAAATGTCTGATATTTGGGCCTCAGCAAACATTTCTTCACCGAAGGTTCTCTTTGCCCCAGTTCCGGACGTGGGTGGGCACAGCCGAAAAGGAGTATTGCTCGCGCATCGGGCGCAGTTGGGTCACCAGCGAACGAAAGCGCCGATGCGAATTAGGTCATTTTCACCCCCAATACACCAATGGTCTGCTCAGACAGTAGTTCCCGAAGGGAACCGATCTATCGGTATACTCGCCGGCCGATCTGAACAAAGTGGCTCGGCAGGATCGTGTCCCGCGGAGTGGTGTAAGAGCGTTGCGCTCTACGCTGCTCCCGGCGGGTAGGGCCGGGACGTTCAGGCTGCCACGGTGGGCAGCGTGATGGGGACATCATCGCTCAGCGGAGCGATGGATTCCAGCGTCATGTATCTCCTTGAGACGGCCCACTCGTCGTTCTGCTCGAGAAGGATGGCGCCGACGAGCCGTGTGATGGCGGCTTCGTTGGGAAAGATACCGACGACGTTGGTGCGACGCTTGACCTCGGCATGGAGCCGTTCGATCGGGTTTGTGGAGTGCAATTTCTGGCGGTGCTCCCTGGGGAAGCTCATGTAGGCGAGGACGTCGTGCTCGGCTTCGTCCATGAGAACTGCCAGCTTGGGCACCTTGAGCCTGAGCTGGTCGGCGACCTGGCGCCACTGGACCTTCGCGCTGTCGGCGTCCTCCTGGGCGAAGGCGGTGGCGACGAAGGCGGAGACGACGCGCCGGCCCTGGCGGCCGGCATGGGCCAGCAGGTTGCGGGCGAAGTGCACGCGGCAGCGCTGCCATGTGGCGCCGAGGATCCGGGTCGCGGCGGCCTTCAGGCCCTTGTGGTCGTCGGAGATCACCAGCTTCACGCCGCGCAGCCCGCGCCGGGCCAGCGAGCGCAGGAACTCGGTCCAGAAGGCCTCGGCCTCAGACGCGCCGATCGCCATGCCCAGGACCTCGCGGCGGCCCTGGTCGTTGACGGCCACAGCCACGGTCACCGCGACCGAGACGATGCGCCCGGCCTCGCGCACCTTTACATAGGTTGCGTCGAGCCACAGATAGGGCCAGTCGCCCTCCAGCGATCGATCGAGGAAGCCGTTGACCTTATCGTCGATCTCGCCGCACAGCCTGGAGACCTGGCTCTTGGAGACGCCCGACATGCCCATGGCCTGCACCAGGTCGTCGACCGAGCGGGTCGACACGCCCTGGATGTAGGCCTCCTGGATCACCGCAGCCAGCGCCTTCTCGGCCATCCGCCGCGGCTCCAGGAAGCCCGGGAAGTAGCTCCCCTTCCTCAGCTTCGGGATCTTCAGCTCGACCGTGCCGGCCCGCGTCTCCCAGGACCGGTCGCGGTAGCCGTTGCGGTGGGTGATACGATCCGCCGAGCGCTCGCCGTGAGCGGCGCCGGTCAGGCCCTCGACCTCCAGTGCCATCAGCCGCTCGGCCGTGAAGCCGATCATCTCGCGAAGCAGATCGGCATCGGAGCTCTTCTCCAAAAGCGCGCGCAGGGTCATCATGTCCTGGGTCATCGTGGTTCTCCTTCGGGTCAGGTTGGTTTGCACTAGCCCAACCCTAAACCGGAACCGCGATGGCCTCCGCTGTGGATAGCCGGCTTGCCTACGCCAGACTCTCGGCGGTCGCTACGGCAAGCCGCCTACTCACAGCTAACAGAGGCTCCAACAACTCCTACACCACGTCCTGGGACACGACCCTCGGCAGCTCAACGAACGGCCACGCAAGACGCTGGGGTTCGAAACGCCAGCAGAAAGATTTAACGCTTGTGTTGTGTCGATCGGTTGAGGTGGCAGCCTCTAAACAGACATTTTTCGATAAAGGGTCCGGTTTACACACACCTCTTGACGTGGTCTGACGAGCGACGGTTGTCGCGAATTAGGCTAAACGCTGACTTGATCTCCCGCGGCGCCGCGTAGGACCTCGTCGAACGGCGATATCGGGAAGTGCGGATTGGAAGTCCGCCAGCGATGCGTTGACGCCGCTCGCATCTTCTTCGCCGGTTCCGCGAGCGAGTAGGTTTCCTTTGTCATCGACGATCGAGATACGCGTCGGCGATAACTTGGGCACCGCCGCGGCGACCAAATGTTGGATCGAGGCGACTTGGTTTTTATCGAGCTGGCTGGCACCGATCGTACGGAGAATGATTGATGCGCTGGGGTCTTGGGTTTCCCTGGAAAACAATTCTCGACGCGGCAACACCAAATGGACCCGTGCCGCCGCGACTTTGTCAATAGATCGAATCGTACGGGCCAGCTCGCCCTCGAGTGCGCGAACAAAATTGATGTTCTGGACGAAATTGGTGGTTCCCAAGGCATCGCTGCGATCAAAGATCTCGAAGCCAATGGAGCCACCCTGCGGCAGACCTTCCTGGGCGAGTGACATCCGCAATCGCTGAACCTGATTACGCGGCACCATGATCTGAGCCCCACTGCCTCGAATCTGGTAGGGAATATTCGATGCTTCAAGCTCTGAAACGATGCGGCCAGAATCAGTGAGTTCCAGGTCGGCGTAGAGCAAGGCCATCTGTGGTGCCGTCAATCGCGACGTAAGAAAGACGAAAAACACGACCACGCCGATTGCAATCGACCCGATGAGCACCAGGCGCCCAGCGCCGATGGCTTCAATTAGCTGACTGAAAAAGTTCACGGCAACACCCCGTTCCGTGTTCGCGCAACGCTAGTGCGGTACGCTCACCCGAGACTCATACATGCGAGGTGGTGAACAGAAAGTTAAGCCCAGGCAAATTTTGCCTAGCTCGGGCAGAACTCCTCTGGAGTTCTGCCCACCCGGCAGGCGAAACGCATTTGCGTTTCTGCCGAGAGGGAACGGACCAGATTGCCACCCGACAGGCGAAACGCATTTGCGTTTCTGCCGAGAGGGAACGGACCAGATTGCCACCCGGCAGGCGAAACGCATTTGCGTTTCTGCCGAGAGGGTTCGGACCAGTTTGCCCACCCGGCAGGCGAAACGCATTTGCGTTTCTGCCGAGAGGGAACGGACCAGTTTGCCCACCGGCAGGTGAAACGCATTTGCGTTTCTGCCGAGAGGGAGCGGACCAGTTTGGTCACCCCCCATGGAGTGCCCGTTCCGCGCGTTATGGACGCCGGCTTTATGCCGGCCTAGCAGTCAGATACTGAAGTCGCGGTATTCCTGCACCCGCGTGGCACGCAAGCCGCGAACACCGTGCTTTTCGATCGCACGCTGCCAGGACAAAAATTCTTCTATTGAGAGATTGTAATAGTCGCAGGCTTCATCAAGGCTCAATAGCCCGCCGCGAACGGCTGCAACGACTTCCGCCTTGCGCCGGATGACCCAACGCTTGGTGTTACGCGGCGGAAGATCACCGCGCGTGAGGTGTTTGCCGTCGGGTCCGATAACCGACGGGGTTACCGTTAACACGGGGCGGCGTTCAATCGTTGTTGTCTGCGACTGCGGCATGGGGCTTTGTTCGTAATCCATGAGACTTAATATTTGATTGAAGTGCTTACCGGAGAAATAGAAGACCCGCCGGCGGGCGACGGGTCTTCTAGCTACCTAACGTTTGATCCGTACCAGTTCCTGGAGCATCTCGTCGGCCGTCGTGATGATCCGAGCGTCGGAGTTAAACGCGGTTTGCACGATGATCAGATCGGTGAATTCCGTTGCCAGATCGACGGTCGATGCTTCGAGAGATGAAGATGCGACCGATCCGGCGCCGCCCTGCGTCGCGAACTGGAGGTTGACGTTGCTCGATTTATCGGTTGCCAGGTAGGTGTTGCCGGTTTGCTCCTGCAAGCCATTGGGGTTGGCAAACGTGGCCAGCGGAATCTGGTAAATGTTGCGCGACTGACCATTGTCGAAGTTGGCGACAACAATGCCTTCGGCATCGACCGTGATGCTGGCGAGTTCCCCGAACACGGCGCCATTGACGTCGGCCGATGTCAGGATCGAGGCACTATCGAACTGGGTAATGCCATCGATATCTTCGTCTGTACCAAGGTCGATAGTGATCACACTGGGCGTGAGGCCGAGCGCGGCCGCGTAGGTGATCGTGGTCGTCGTGGTACCGTCGAACGAAGCGTTGGTGCCGGTCAACTCGAAGCTGCCATCGGTATCGAACTGCAGCAAGCCGGCTGCGACCTGTCCGGCGACCGGGTGCGCCGTTGGGTCGACGTCACTCGACGGCTCAACATAGACCTCGACGTTCCATTGGTTGGCCGTGGCGGTCTTCAGAAATCCAAACGTGACGGTCCGCGATCCACCCTTCGAATCAAAGATCTGGACGCTGCGGACAAAGTCGGGTGTAAAGCCACCGCCGGCCATGCTGGTCGCGGTGACCCCCGGGGCGTAGGTGCCGATCGCGGCGTTGATGGTCTGCGACGATTGCAGATTGGCGCGAATACCAACCGCCGTCGTGGGCTCGGCGGACCCGGTGAGCCCGCGAACGTTGACGGTGGTGGTGGCCGTCAGATCGCTCAAATTGGTCGGCGCGATACCCGTGGACGACAGTCTAAATCCCTGCAGGTAGAGACCGGCGCTGTTGAGCAGGTTGCCGTCTTTGTCGGTGGTAAAGGATCCGGCCCGGGTGAAGGAATATTGGCCGTTGGTCGCCGTCGCATTGGAGATTTCATTGACCACGAAAAAGCCGTTGCCCTGAATCGCCAGATCGGTTGACGACGTGGAGGATTGAAGCAGGCCCTGTTCATCGACCAGTGGGCGTGGCAGCGATTGGACGCCACCCGGCGTGTAGGTCGTCGCCGTGGTTGGGCGTGTCACCAGCGTTGAAAACTGGGCGTCGGTTCGTTTGTAGCCAACCGTATTCACGTTGCTGATGTTGTCACTGATGATACCCAACGCTTGCGCATTGGAATTCAGCCCCGTAACACCCGAAAAAAGAGATCCGAACAGACTCATTGTGTTTTCCTCTCAACTGATCCCGCTAAGGGATCTGGACCTGGCCTCGTTGATGACCGCCCGCTGGCATTCTGCGATGCGGGGCGGTTAGATGGATTCCTCGTCGTCGTCGGGGAGGGTCACCCTGGTGACCGATTCGAAGGGCACGTTGATCCCTCCCACGTCGAATACGATTTGATCGCCAAAGGTTTCGACACCGTTGACCACGCCGATTAAGGCGGTGCTGGTACCGACCTCGTTACCTTGGGAATCGATAGCGCTAACAGAAATCGTGTAGACCCCATCGGGCTTTGGAACGCCCGCATTGTCCTTGCCATCCCATTCGAAGTCGTGAGTCCCGGACGCGAGTTCGCCGTTGGTCGTGTAGACCGCGGCGCCCGATTCATCGAGAACCTTAAGCGTCGTCAATTCCGCATCGGAAAGCATCGTGTACGACCACTTTGCTGAGCCGTCTTTAAGAATACTGGCGTTGCCGGGTGCTTCGATTTCCTTGCCGATGTAAGTAACGACGGCAGCTGATTCGCTGGCATTAAATGAGGTAATCAGTTTTTCAAGATTGAGGTTTGTCGCGATCGACTGCTCGACGCCGGTAAGTTTGACCAACGAGTCCGTGAACTCGTTCGGGTTCATCGGTTCAAGCGGATCCTGATACTTCAGCTGGGTGGTGAGCAAAGTGAGAAAATTGTCGAACGTACCGGCGAGGCCAATGCCCGCGGACGTCGCCTTGGAGGCGGCAGCGTTCTGGCCGGTAATTGCACCGATATCTGACATGCTCGTTAAACCCTAATGTCCTCGTTAGACCTTAATGTCCAAAACGCGATCCGATACGAACTGGCGCGTCGTGCTTTCCTCGTCTTCCGCACCACTCAATCCATCATGATTGCCGTCGTGCCGATTAGCCGCATTCGTCTGATTAGGCGTATCGCCGGCTTCTCTCTCGCCGAACAGATTGAAATTCAAACTGTCCGAGTCGGTATCCAACCCGGCGTCCTGCAGCGCGCGCTCGAGCACGCGTGTGTCGCGCTGCAGCATTTCCAGGGTCTCTGGTTTCTCGGCCGTTACCATCGCGAGAACCCGACCGTCCTTGCCGATTTCGAGATCGACATCGACGCGACCGAGTTCAGCCGGGTGGAGGCGGACGCTGATACGGGTTTCGCCGCTGGCGACCGCATGCTGAATTTGAACCGCAACCTGGTCGGCCGGCGCGGGATGCGCAGACGGGCGGTGGAGCGCGGCGGTTTGCGTAACTGCGGCAGCGCTGCCGGGTTGAGAGACGCTGGCAACGCCGGTTACCGGCGGGATAACATCGGTAGTGGCGGCACCTGAGTTGGCCGCCATCCCCTCGCTACCGCTGCGTGCAAGTTGAGCCGCGATCATGGTTTGCGCCATGCTTGCGGGCTCAGGAGCCGCCTGCGTCGCGGTGGGAGCTACCCGCGTTGCAATATCGGCCGCCGGTTTGGCCTGGCCGGCGGGTTGTCCATTGTTAGAACTCGCGGAGCCGGGCGTGTTGTTGGTGTCTGTCGACGCGACCTGCCCGACCGTTGGGCGCCCAAAGGGCTGCACGATGGACTGGATAATCGGTTCGCCGTCATCGATGGGGAGTGACATCGGCGTCGCCAAATTCTTCCCAAGATTGCCAGATCCATTACCGCCGGCGGACGTATCGGTACCAAGTCCGCTATCCCCCGGCTGCGGAATCGGCTGCACCGGAGAGGTTGGGAGTTGGGATGAGATCGAAGATGGTGGGGTCGTGGCGGCCGTGGGAATCGGCGAGGTTGCGGCACCTTGAGCAACCGGCGGAGCAACCGCGGGAGCGTTCGTTGATGCCGCCGCAAGCGCGACGACCGCGGGCTCGACGGCCACCGGTGTGACTTGTTGAACAATACTGGCCGCGTGCGTGACACCCGCGCTGACGATTGGCAGACCAACCGCACTGCCCGCCTTAGCGATTAGCGCTGCGGAATTTTGTGGTGTCTCGTCGCCACCCTTAGCCGGCGATGTCGTGGTGCCGTTATCGACGTCGCTCGGGTTGCTCGCCGCAACAGGCTCAGCAGCTTGGTTATCAGCGCCGGCGTTTTGTTGGCCGTCGCCGTTTATCGGGCTGTTATCGGTTGCATCGCCGCGGGCGTCAGTTTGCAAACCGTCGTTCCTCTCATCGGCGCGAGGCTCGTTGTTACTGCTCGCCGATGAATAATCTGGAAACGTGTAGCTTTCGTCGGGATCCTCGTACGGCGTCGCGGTGTCTTCGTAAGAATCCCGGTTTGAGTCTTGGAAGTGTTGGTCTTGGTCGGTGGCGTCGCGTGCTGCGTTCTCGGCGTCAAGCCGCGCCAGTTCACGCTCAAACGCGTCAGCAAAGAAATCGTCCCCGGTTCCATCGGTCACCGTAGAACTCGATGGTGCGAGGGCCTGGGCTAGTAGATTGATGTCAAATGATTGCATGTTTCGAACGTACGTATGAGATCTCTGCTCCGCCTCATGAAGCAAAGCCCGGGCCATTTCATCACTGTGGTCGAATGTGGCTGGAACCCTGGGAAATCCCGGCTACGCCTCTGCCACCTCGCCCGGCTAATTTCGGCGTGGTGGGAAAATCTGTCGGAGGTAAATTACGCCGGGTAGCTGGTCTGCACGCTGACGCGCGACCTCACGACGTCCACCTCCGCGAGGTGGTGCGATGCCAGGTCGTGATCTAGTCATCTTGGATCGGGAGAACAGAGATGCTTGTGAAGACCCATGAGTGCGGCTTGGGAGCACGGCGATGTCTCGCCGCTGCTACGGGATTCGTGTTAACCATAAATTAAACAAGATCGTATCAACTCGGCAGCGCTCGCGAACCGCAGCCGATTTGTTTTGCGTAGCGCGAATTTAAATAAGCGATCCCAAGTCGCAGACGGGCGCCGTTAACAAGGGAACGATCCGATGGCAGCAGAAATGGCAAAATTTGAAGCCGGTGCAGAAGCCTTTCAGCAACGCAATTTTCATAAGGCGATTGATGAATGGAGCGGCGCGGCCCAGGAAGGCGACACCGAAGCGCTCTACAATCTAGGTTTGATCTACGCCAACGGCCATGGGGTGGACCAGGACTTCGACAAAGCCTTCGACAACATCAGCAAAGCGGCTGACGACGGCCACACCGAAGCCCAATATAGTGTTGGCGTTCTCCACCACATGGGATTTGGCACCGACGAGGATCCGGCCGAAGCTGCCTATTGGTACACAAAAGCGTCCGAAAAGGGCAACGCCCAGGCCCAGTGCAATCTCGCCGGACTCTATGAGATCGGTTCCGGTGTTACCCGCGACTACCTGAAGGCGGTGGATTTGTACTCCAAGGCCGCAGCCCAGGGATTCTCGGTCGCTATCTTTAATCTCGCCGTTATGTGCGAAAACGGCACCGGTGTTGAGCGCGACTATGAACACGCGGCACAGTTGTACGACGCGGCCGCATCCGCCGGGCTCGCGGCCGCCCAATACAATCTTGGCGTCCTGCACGCTCAAGGTCTCGGCGTTGAGGCCGATCTCGACAAAGCCAAGGAACTCTTCACCGCGGCAGCGGCGCAGGGCCACAAGCAGGCCGGCGAAAATTTAGAGCATGTGGCGCAGGCCGAAGCGGCAGCCGCTGAGGAAACGGCGAAGGCTGCTGCGGCCAATTAACAGCACCTAAGTTCGTCGGAATATTGGGGCGCCCGGAGCGCCCCCTTTTTTTGCCTCGACGCCAGGCCCCCGGTTGCCGGACCATGACATCCGCACCGCGCCCCATTCCCCAGTTGGCCTCGGAGTTGCACCTTAACGGCTCACTAGGTCCGCAAAACGTTGGTGGGAAACGCGGTGCGTTTAGAGAAATATCAGGAAAAAGAACGGTTTAGGGATGCTCTGTCATCCCTGTCGGGTGGCTATGGCGCGGTTGCATCCGGCGTCGGCAAGTTGTGCCGCGACGGCAACGATTACCGGTGCCGAGGCCGCAACGGCGTATGCAAGCCGGCCCTGCCTCACGGCCGGTGGGAGACAAATCGATGACGACCCTTGATTCCATCCTACGTATCGGCATTTCGGGTCTGAACACCGCCCAGTCGGTTCTGACCACGACGTCGACGAATATCGCCAACGTGAATACACCAAACTATTCGCGTCGGATCGTGCAGCTGGAGTCCCAGGTCGCCGGCACCAACGCGGCCGGTGTTCGAGTTGCTGAGATCCGGCGCGTCGTTGATCTATTTCTTGAAAAAGAGCTGCGATCGGCAACGTCTGATACCGCCCGCTACGAAGCGATGTCATCCTTGCACGAGCGGCTGCAGGCATTGCTCGGTCGGCCCGACGAGAACATTACGTTTACGGGCAAACTCGACACCGTCTTCGACACCCTGGCCGAACTCCCGTTGGACCCGGACTCCGATGTGCGTCGGCTTGGGTTGGTTCAGGACCTGCAGGATTTTGGGATTGAGGTTGCGCGTATCGCGGATCAGATTCAGGACCTGCGCAAGGAAGCCGACCGTCAGGTTAGCAATGCCGTTGAAGCGATCAACGACTCCATTGAACGGGTCTTTACGCTCAATCCCAAGATTGCCAGAGAAGAAGCGCTCGGCCGCGACGCAGCCGCCCTGGTTGAGCAACGCGCGCAAGCGGTCGCCAAACTATTCGAGCTTATCGATATCAATGTGCCGGTCACGAGTAGCGGTCAATTCCAGATCACCACCTCAACCGGCGTTATCCTGCTCGACGCGATCCAACGAAAGCTGATTTACAGCCCCACGGGGACCGTGACCTCGAATACGACATTCCCCGAAATCACCGTAAACAAAATTGATCGCACGACCGGTATTGTTTCCCCCACCGGTAGCTCGCTCGACCGCAATATCGCATCGGGAAAACTGCGCGGCCTTATCGACATGCGCAATTCCGAGCTTGTTGATCTGTCGATCGAACTCGGTGAATTCGCAGGTGGGGTCACCGACGAGCTCAACCGGGTCCATAACGACAACTCCGCAGTACCGGCGCCCAACAATTTTACCGGCCGCAACACCGGCTTGCTCGCCACCGATCTGCACGGCTTTACCGGTCAAGTAAGCTTCGTCATCGTTGACAGCAATCAGATCCTCAATCCCGGTACGGCAGGACACAGGATCGACATCGATTTCGACGCGGCAACGATCACCACCGATGGCGGCGCCCCGGCGGCTCTTACGGATGGCACGATGGGCGGACTGGTCGGCGACGTTAATACCGCGTTGGGTGTCGACGGTACCTTCAGCCTAAGTACGGCCGGTGCCATCACCTTCGACGCGACAACGGCGGGTGAAGGCGTGGTCATCGTTCAAGGCACCACACCGAGCGATCGCGGCGGTCGCGGCTTCTCACACTTCTTCGGCATGAACGATTTGCTGCAGTCGCTGGTCGAACCTCATTTTGATACCGGCTTCGCGACCACCAGCGCCCACGGATTCGGCGTGACCGGGATTACCACAATCCAGTTGCGCGGGCCCAATAGCGAAAACGCGGTTTCGTTCACTCTCGACTTTTCAACGGTTGGCGGCACCGCCTTCAGTGACGTATTGACGTCCCTCAATACGGGCTTCGCCGGTTTTGGTACATGGGCGCTCGATGCCAACGGCGCCCTTACATTCACCCCGGTCGCAGGTCTTGACGGTTTCTCCCTCAATGTCACCTCTGACACCACAACCCGTGGCGCCACGACCGTGCAGTTTTCGCAACTGTTCGGGATCGGCAATCGCTACCGAGCCGATTCCGCTCGGGACGTCGATGTCCTCAGTAGCATCAAGGCAAACACATCCTTGATGGCGCTGGCTGATATCGATCTGACTGCCGGCGCTACGATCCCAGCCCTCACCCAAGGCGACGGGCGCGGTGCCCTGGCCTTGTTCAATGTGTCGGACACCGCGATCTCGTTCACTGCCGCCGGGGATCTAGGCGCCATCAACGGGACGGTGAGCGACTATGGCAATTCGGTATTGTCGCAGTTCGCGATCAAAGCCGATATCGCGAACACACTGGCGCAAGATCTGGGCCTGCTGCAGAACAATCTCACGGAAAAGTTGGGTGAAGTCTCCGGTGTGAATATCGACGAGGAACTCGCCAACCTGATCATTTTCGAGAACGCCTACAACGCATCGGCACGCCTGATCGCCACCGCGCGCGAGTTGTTCGACACGTTGTTGGAATTGGCGTGAGCACGCTTGGGCGTGAGAAACAAAGAGAATAGGCCATGACACGGGTATCGACTTTTGGTCAGCAGCAACTCTTGCTGAACACGATTCTGCAGAATCAATCCCGCGTTTTTGAGCGGCAGGATCAGATAGCGAGTGGCAATCGCTCGCCCGACTATCGCGGTATCTCACGTAACGTCGAGACCCTGCAAACGGCCAAGACCATCAAGGCACGCGGCGAGACATTTCTCGATGCCAACAAAGACCTCGACCGTCGTCTAGCCATCTATGATGTCGCCCTGCAAGCGCAGTATGACGTTGCCCAGGAGGTTCGGCTTTCCATCATCAATGCCGTCAACACCAATTCGGGCCTCGCCCTACGCGCCAAACTCAACGACTTCTATGACACCGCCGTCAGTCTCCTGAATACCAAGGACGGCGGCGACTTTATTTTTGGTGGCACCCGTACCGATACCCAACCGGTCACCGCTACCACCACCACTGCATTGGCGGCGCTTGGTCTCGGCAACCATGCCAACGCCTTCGTGAACAATACGATTCGCGCGCAAACCAAGGTGGATGAATCGCGCACACTCACCTATGGCGTCCTCGCTGATACCGCCGCGACCGAATTGTTCGATGTGATCTCTCGCCTGGTGCTGTTTGACGATGGCACGTCCGCGCAAGGGTTCCCACCGGCTGGTGCGTTCAACGACCCGCTCGATATCAATCAAAAGAATTTTCTGCAGAGTTTGCTGGCCGAGGCAACCCAGGCGGTTAATTCCCTCAACAGCCAGGTCGCCCTCAATGGCGTGAATCAGAGGACGTTGGAAGACGTTCAGGGTCGGCATGAATCCGAGCTGACCTTCATTAAGATCTTCATCGGCGACATCGAGGATATCGATGCGGCCGAAGCGATTTCCAACCTCAATCTCGACCAACTCGCGCTCGAGGCCTCGTTTCGGGTCTTCGGCCAGCTAACCCGCCTCACGCTGCTCGATATCGTATAGACTGCGCGCCGCCGAGAGGCGGAACTCAACGCGGTCGATGGAATGCCAGAAAACGGGGCGGGTGCGGCGGTGCGCGACAGGTTCGATGTCGTCACCGGCGGTGCCGGCTTTATCGGCAGCCATCTTGTCGACCGCTTGCTCAAAGACGGCCGCAGTGTCCGTGTGATCGACAATTTCGCGTCGGGCGGGCCCCACAATCTCGAACACCTTAAAGGCCGTAACGATGTCGAGGTCGTCCAGTCCGATATTCGCGATCGCACGTCGATGCGGGAACAGATCGACGGGGCGGAGCGGGTTTTTCACCTGGCGGCGCTGGCCGACATCGTGCCCTCGATTCAGCAGCCCGAAACCTATTTCGACGTTAATGTCGCGGGCACGCTCAACGTTTTAGAAGCTGCCCGCGCCGCCGACGTCTTGCGAATAGTCTACGTCGCGTCGGGCTCGGGCTATGGCATTCCCGATCAATACCCGACGCCCGAAACCGCGCCGATCAAACCGGCCTATCCTTACGCCCTAACCAAAAACCTCGGCGAGCAGATGGCGCTCCATTGGGCCCAGGTTTATGACTTGCCAATCATCTCGTTGCGTTTCTTCAATGTTTACGGGCCGCGGTCGCGGACCTCGGGCGCATACGGTGCGGTATTTGGTGTTTTTCTCGCCCAGATCTTGGCCAACGAGCCCCTTACGATCGTCGGCGATGGCGAACAGACGCGTGATTTTACGTTCGTTTCTGATGCGGTTTCGTCGCTGGTGGTGGCGGCGGCAAGCGATATTGTCGGTGAATGTTTCAACGTTGGCAGTGGTCGCAGCGTAAGTGTTAACCGTCTGGTCGAACTCCTCGGAGCCACCGCAACCGTGCATCTCCCCAAGCGGCCGGGCGAGCCGGAGAGCACACTTGCCGACATCACCAAGATTCAATCTCGTCTTGGCTGGGACCCTGCCGTGCCGATCGAGCAGGGCGTTAAAGTGATGCTCGACCATATCGACTATTGGCGCGACGCCCCGGTGTGGAACAGGGAGTCGATTGCCGAGGCGACCAAGGAGTGGTTTGCCCACCTGAACGATGCGTAGGCGCCGTGACTTGTGTCGCCACCGTCGCGTTAGATCGCTGGAATCTCGATATCGGCCGGCCGCTCGCCGGCGCGGTGACGCTGCCACATAGCGTCGAAAGCGCTTTCCAGGTGACAGGTGTAGCGCGGCACATCGAACAGCGGTGATGCATCCAGCGAGGCGGCGAGCTGTTTTTTCAAGCCGTCCAGTTGCTCTGGATCGTGAGCGAGTTCGATCGCGCGACGCTCATAGGTGGCGAGGTCATCGACGATGAGGGCTGGCATTCCGACGGCATTGAGTAGGGTTGCGCCCATGCGAGACGATGGTGTCGCACCCGCCGCCGACAACACCGGCACGCCGGCGACCAACGCGTCGATGGTGGTGATGCCACCGCCGTGATGGTGGGTGTCCAAAGCGATGTCGGCGAGTGCCAGCCTGGCGAGGTGGCGCTCTCGGTTTTCAATGGCGGCGAAGATCAGCCGATGCGGATCGATCCCTGATCGTTCGGCTTCTTTGCGTAGATTGTTTGCCGTTATCGGCATCCAGGTGCCGAGCCACAATACGCTTCCCTCCACCCGCTCCAATATGCGCATCCAGATCGCAAAAATTTCTGGCTCGAACTTGCAGGGGTGGTTGAAATTACTAAAGACGACGCCGTCATCGGGTAGCTGGAATTCCGCGCGCGCAAGGCTAATATCCGGAACCGAGGGGCGCGAGGTGATCATGAAGCTATCTGGCAGGTAAGCCACAGCTTCGGTTCCGGCGGCGGCGCAAGAGTCGGTCAGATAGACGTGGTCGGCGATCAGATAGTCGACGAAATCGCTGCCGGTAGTAATCGAATAGCCCAGAAAATGGACTTGTACCGGCGCCGGCCGCAACGCCAATGCAGACAAACAGTTGCCCGGCGTGTGGCCGGACACGTCGACGAGTATGTCGACCTGATCGTCATAGATCCGCTGCGCGACGGTGCTCCAGGTACCGGTCGACACATCGGTGAAGCGGTCAAACGCGGCGCGATAGTCGCGGCAGTAGTCGCTGCCGTCGCTGGCCTGACACGAAAAGCCGACGATTTCAAAGCGATCGCGATCGAACTGTTCGATGACAGGCTTTAGGGCGTCGGGAAGGCTGTGACGGTGGGTGTAGGGCAAAACGAAGCCGATGGTCGGCCGATCATTGGGCGTCCGGGTATGAGTGAAGGCGCATGCTTTGCGGGACTCGTGCAGCGATTCCACAAGACGCGTTGATCGCCGGCGGGCGGCGTCAGCGATCAGTTGGTAGGGAATCGGCAGGGCCTGCAAATTAAAAATGCTGACATTGCTGAACTGCGGGTCGGGATCAGTCGCGGCTAATTTTTCCTGCAGTGTGGTTACAAAAGCCCGGTGAACATCCCAATCTCCCAACGAAAGAACTTCGTTGACGAGAAGACCAAAAGCTTGGTCGTGGTTGGGGTCGATCTGCAGAATACGATCATATGCGGCCAAGGCTTTGTCGGTTTGCCATAAACGACCACTCATCGCGGCCAGCAACATAAGGCCGCGTACATTGGTGGGATCGAGTTCGACGCCGCGTTCGTACGCCGCCAGTGCTTCCTGGTCACGCGTTTGCCCGGCCAATGCTTTGCCCTTCGCCAGGTGTGCCCAAGCAGCATCGGGCTGCTCCGCCAGGGCATGTTCGGCGACCGCGAGGGCGTCTTCGAAACGGCCCATATCGACGTAGAGAATCGCCAAATTGTAGAGAATCTCTGCATTTGACGGATCCAACGCGAGGGCATTTTCATACGCGGGAACTGCGGCTTCAAAGTTACCGGTTTCACGATGGCAGTTCCCGAGCCCGTTAAAGGCGCCAACCAGGCTGGGATCCAGCGTGATAGCGGTTTCAAACCAGCGGATCGCCTCATCATACCGCTCGCAATAACGACAGGCGTGGGCGAGGTTTTGCGCGGCAAGACCAGATTTCGGCGCTATCGCGACCGCCCGCTCAAAGGTCGCGACGGCCTCGCTATAGTTGCCGCGGGTAATGAAGCATTGTCCGAGGTTGCTGAGGGCAGACTCAAAGGCGGGATCGATGGCGATGGCTCGTTGGTTTGCGTCGATGGCATCGTCAATCCGGTCGAGTTGCTGCAGCACGACACCGAGATTGGCATAAACCTCCGGCGCTTCAGGCATGAGATCGCGGGCGCGCTCGAGATGATCGAGGGCTTCGTTGAGCCGTCCCTGGCTGCGAAAGAGATTCCCTAGATGAAACTCGGTTTCGGCATCGTTGGGTAAGAGCTCTTGGCGTGAGGCGAGCAATTTTCGCGCTTCCGCGAACTTGTTCAGATCAATCAGCAAAGCTGACAAATCGCGCATGCTGTCGGTATCTTCGGGATCCAGATCCAGGGCCGTGCGATAGCCGGCGACCGCAGTCTCGTAGCGCGCCAGCGTGGCCGAAACGCGGGCTAGATTTTTGTGGGGAGCGGCCCAGGTTGGGCTCGCGTCGACGGCGCTGGCAAAGGTTGCCGCGGCGGCCTCGAGATCCCCCCTTGTCTCTTGAATATTACCCAACCCATTTAGGGCGTCCGCGTGGCTGGGTTCGTCAGCCAGAACGATGGTGATGTGCCGTTCGGCCTCGTCGATTCGGTCGAGCGCGATCAGCAATGTTGCCAACTGGTTGTGCGTGGCGCCGTTATCAGGCTCAGAGGCAATCGCTATCTCAAACTCGGCAACGGCGCCTTCATAGCGCTGCTGTGTAACATACAGATTGGCGAGACTGACCCGAGTGGCAACGAAGTCGGGCTTGATCGAAAGGGCTTTTAGATAATGCGTTCGTGCCTGGTCGAGGTGGCCAGCGATTTGCAGCAGGTTGCCAAGATTGGCTAGCGCGTCGACATCTTCCGGATTGAGGCGAAGGATCTTCTGGTAGTAATCCGCGGCTTCCGGATAGCAACCCGACACGGCCGAGAGCGATGCCAGATTGAACATTGCACCGGTGTGCTCGGGGTTTTCGTCGAGCGTTTGGCGGTAGAGCTCGGCGGCCTCTGCATGGGCTCCGACGCGATGGCGTGCGACAGCGGTTGCGAACGTTTGTTCAGCGCTCTGCATGACTGATTTGTAGAGCGTTTATGGTTAACAATTGGTTGAGAACTAGCCGCAATCCCTTATTCAGGGCGGCTCTGGTCAAGGGTGAGGGCTCGCCTAACCGGATCGCCTGACGAGTTGGCTTGCCAGCCGGGCCGGGCGCCGTATATTCGCTGCCATCTGCTCCATTGAAAACTTGCTGTGATGACCGAAGATTATTCCTTGTCGATCGCTGAACCCGGTGCCCGTGTGGTTGTTGCGATGTCGGGCGGCGTCGATTCATCGGTTGCAGCGGCGCTCTGCAAAGCGGCGGGCTATGATGTCGTTGGCGTTACGCTGCAACTCTACGACAACGGCGCGGCCCAGGGACGTAAAGGCGCCTGTTGTGCGGGGCAGGATATTCTCGATGCCCGTGGTGTCGCGAGCGCGCTCGATATTCCCCACTATGTGCTCGACTATGAGGCGCGTTTCCGCGACTCCGTGATCGAGCCTTTTGCCGATAGCTATCTTGGCGGCGAAACTCCAATTCCTTGCATTTCGTGCAATCAGACGGTTAAATTCCGAGACCTGCTGGCGACCGCCAAAGAGCTAGGAGCCGCCTGCATGGTGACCGGCCACTATGTGCGCCGTGTCGTCGGTGCCGCCGGTCCTGAGTTGCATCGGGCACGCGATCACCACCGTGATCAGAGCTATTTCCTATTTGCAACAACGCGCGCGCAGCTCGATTTTTTGCGCTTCCCATTGGGGGGCCTCGACAAGGATGAAACCCGCGCCCTTGCCGAACGCTATGATCTGCCCGTGGCATCCAAGCCGGATAGTCAGGACATCTGTTTCGTTCCTACCGGGCGCTACGCCGACATCATTGCCAAGCTGCGACCTGACGCGGGACAGCCGGGCGATATCGTCAGCATCGCAGGACGCAAGCTCGGGGTTCACCAAGGGATCCTTCACTTCACCATCGGGCAGCGCCGCGGCCTCGGCTTGGGCGGTGGGGACGCGCTCTATGTGGTTCGCCTGGAGCCGGCGAGCAACCGGGTCGTCGTGGGACCCAAAGAGGCTCTTGAGATCGGCCGCGTGACCGTGCGCGACGTCAATTGGCTGAGCCCGGCCGTGCGCCATGCCGGGGCTGACGGCGTGCGTGCGACGATTAAGGTTCGATCGACCCAGCCTGGCACGGCCGCGCGCGTTTTCGATGCCGGGGCGGGCATGGCCGAGGTTGTCCTGGAGACCGGCGAAGAAGGTGTCTCACCCGGTCAGGCGTGCGTCTTTTACGACGGTGATCGGGTGCTCGGCGGTGGCTGGATCAGCGCGACCGAGACTGTGCTGGATCGCGCTGCCGCCTAACCGCGCTTGCGGCGATGCGCCGCGCCGGGGCATGTCGAGCGTCCTTGACAGGCCCCGGCACCGGTTCTATAGCGGCGTTCTCCGAATGGGGCGGCGTAGCTCAGTTGGTAGAGCAGTGGAATCATAATCCATTTGTCGCTGGTTCAAGTCCGGCCGCCGCTACCAAGGATATCAAGGGCTTAGCTTATAGTAGCTCGCTCGTTTTCCCTATCGGGTAAGCAGTAGGTAAGCATCGCGCAGCGAAACCAGACGCCAACCGTTCCCTTAACATCGTGGCATGCTGTGTACAAATTCTTGCCGTTAGCGACCATGCGTAGCCACTAGTAAACCACTTCATCACAACGCTTCCAACGCGATCCCTGACCAGGCCATCCGGATAGCCCCACCATTCGCTGGCTGGGTGATTAACCGGTGGGCCGATATTGCTCACAGTTAGAAGGGACATCGGCACACCCCCGGGCGCCCTTGACTAGGGCAGGTTCCTGGAGCGTAGAACCAAGGAGGGAAAGGGTCACATGTAGGCAAGGCAAAACTAAAGGAACCCTTCTGATTGGGGGAAAACAAATGGGCCGGCAGACAGAGGCCCGACAGCATCGATCTAACTTCCGAGGTGTTTGGGACGCCAAACGGGCAGATCGCTACCAGTGAGTTGTGTAGGCGCCCTGAGGGGATTGTTTGGGCGATAGCAGCCGTTCAATGAGGTTAGACCGTCGTCCAATGTAGCGTTGTAGCGGTTCCTGCGGGTAAGGGTGGGATCACCTTTGAAACATCATCCGAACCTTCTTGCGAATGTCCTCCAATTCGATTTGGAGTTGGTCGATCTCGCCTTCGATCTCATCGATTGACATGCACTCCGACGTAACAAGCACCCTGCCTTGCTCATCTAACGTGCTCGTTTTCAGATAGATTTTTGCGACTGGCGGCATCTGAATGCGGTCGGGGTTCTGAGGTTCCGCTGACCTGAAATCCAGTTCAAAAACGAGAGTTGCCATCGCTCCCTCCAATGCCGTTACAGTCCAATTTGGTTCAGCTATTCTCGCGGCGTCCGTGGGATTTGTCGAAGCGAGCATGAGTGCCGAACGAACCGATCCGAACGGGCCAATTACCATCGGCGGATGAAAATGTGGTCTTGTCGTTCTGATCCTGTTGGTAATTTCGTTGGTGTGGAATTATCGAGCTAATGAACGACGTACTCCCATGACAGAATCAGCGAAGAGGACATTGCTTACCTTGACGCTTTCTTGATGTCCGAGAATTCGCCGGAGAAATGCTTCCAGGTTTCAGATTTAGACGGATTTCTAACTGGTATCGTTGTCGGACCTGAGCTGATCCTGCCCAGTGAATGGCTCCCGATTGTATGGGGTGAGGAGTACTCAAACTTTCAGGATCAAGCCCAAGCCGAACGGGTGCTCGAGATAATTATTGGCCGCTACAACCAAATCATCCGGGTTTTGGATAACACGCCCGATGAGTTCAGTCCTTGGTTTTGGGTGGATGAGGAGGGAACGGTTATCGCCTCTGATTGGGCTGAAGGTTTTCGTGATGCTGTTGAGCTGCGGTTGGAGGATTGGCAGCCGTTGCTGAACGACGAAAGCAGTTACGACATTCTGATGCCCATCGGAGCTTTTTGGCCTGGTGAAGATGGGAGCTCGATTATTGAGCAGGCCGATACCAACATCGAGGAAATCACCGACGAACTGATCAGCCGTATTCCCGTAGCGGTAATTGAAGTGCGCCAGTTCTGGAGAGATCGGATAATTTCAAACTAGGCGTGAACCAGATGACTTTAACCCGAGCTGATCTCGTCGAAACTGCGATCAAGGAGCTAGGGCTTTCCCGATCAGACATCGAAAAATTGGTCCTCGAAGTACTGAGGGAGATCACTGGAGTGTTAGCCCAAGGAGCGCCGGTGAAGGAGTTTCTATGTCCGACAAAAGCCCGGGCGCATCGGTCGTAATCCAAAGACTGGAGAAGAAATCCCGATATCACCGAGGCGGATCATCTCTTTCAAGGCGTCAAAGCGTTGAAGGATCGGGTGGCCTTGAACGTCCCAGGCCCGTCGTAGTAGCATCCGGGGAGAAGCGTGAAGCTAACTTAGATTTTCCCTATCTAATACTGAGCCCCGCCGATTGGTGGGGCTTTTTCTGTTTCCGGGGGGACGGGGACGCTCTAGGACAAACGACGCTACAACGGTCCTAGGTGTTGCAGTGTTGGGGTGTTGCATAAGGGCCTAACGCTGGACGGTGAACTTATGGATGTTGAACGGGGTTACCAACACGAACTCATCCTTGGTCTCGGCTGATCCCTTAGGATTGCGGAAGATGCGACTGCAATATTCTCTGCCCTGAAACCACTGCGTTGTCGCGCTACACCATTGGTCATCAAAGGCCCGAGATGTTCCGCCGAACTTCACTGGGTTGGTGCCCCATAAAAGAAAATCCCAGGCAAACGAGCCCTCGGAAGAATGCTCCGCTGTAAATTCGGTCTCGGTGCCGGCGTCAGTACCGACCCATGTTCCTACTGCTAGGTTCTCGATCTCTTCGCTATTCAATTGCTTAAGACCTTCATCTCTAAAGCCGTAAGGCCATTCAGGCACCCCGGCCTTTCGATGCCCTTCGACAATATGCTCCACGTCTGATTTGCGCCGGAAAAAGGACCATACGTTTCGAAAAAAGGCGAGGTTAAATCCTGACCAGGATTTCCGTGCCCTCTTAGACTCCGCGGCGGCCTTCTCCAATTCACCGAGATGGGCATAGCTCACCGTAAGGATGTTGGACACCCAACTTTCAACTAGATCAGGACCCCTACGACGAGCGGTAAGGGCGGCTTCTAACGCTTTTTGATGTTCTCGGAGCAGCAGCCAAACGAACGAAAAGTTCATGTACTGCCGGGGCGTCGGGCGGGGTTCTAGCTTGGCAGCCATCTCTGTTGCTTTAGCCGCAGCAGCGTGATCGCCCGACCATGCGAAAATCATGGCGCCCTGCAAGTAGCGATCGGCGATACCGGGAGTCAGGGCAATGGCTTTGTTCACTAATTCGATTGCTTGATCGTGTTGGAGATGGCGCATCGCGAGGAAGGCCTTCAGCATGGCGGCGTAAGAGTTCTGCGGATCAAGAGCAACCGCCCGCGCTAAAGCCTGCTTGGTTTTGTCTAGGGCGGCCGGTCCAGGCATTACCTCAGCCCAATCGGCAACCCAGGCGATGTATGCGAGCCCCGCTAACTCCGCATAGGCCTCAGCAAACGTCGGGTCGAGATTGATCGCTTGCTCAAGTAGCGAGAAAGCCTCGTTGGCCCGTTTTCGAACGTAGGTACGATGGATTTGTCGTCCCTGCAGGTAAAGCGAGTATGCCTCAGGATTATCAGTAGGCTTGCGTTCAACACGGTCACGTTCAGATTGACCCAATGTCACTTTAAGCGCGCCCACGACCTGTTCTGTAATCTGATCTTGTAGATCAAAGACGTCGGTAACGTCCCCGTCGTACCGCTTTGCCCAAAGATGTCCGCCGGTTTGTGTGTCTACTAGCTGCGCATTAATGCGCACCTCACTGCCCTCACGTCTAACCGACCCTTCGAGCAAATATCGAACACCTAGCTCGCGCCCAATCGTCCTTACGTCGGTACTCTTCCCCCGGTACGAGAACGATGAGTTCCTGGCGATAACAAACAGACCGCTGATGTTCGAAAGGTCAGTAATGATGTCCTCGGCCATTCCATCTGCGAAGTAGGTTTGCTTCGGATCATCCGACATGTTGTCGAATGGAAGGACGGCGATGGAGGGTTTGTTCGGGAGAGGCTTTGGCGAGTTTTCCGGTAATCCCGCCCTGCGTAGAGCATCTAGGAATTTTTCTACGAACGCTTGGTCTTTCCAGGTTCCCCATACAATCTTGAACCATGAGATGCTCATGCCGGGGAACACTTCTAATGCCTTCATCACGCTCTTTCTTGCACCCTCTTCGTTGCCCTCGAACATATCTATGGCCGCCAACCGCGCCCAAGCTAAGGCATGGCCGCCTCCCTCTGCATATGGGTAGGCGAGCACTCCGCGCGAAACTTCCTTAGCTTCTTCATATTGGCCCAGTAGCATTAGGCCGTTGGCCAGCATGCCGGGAACCCAACCTGGATAGAAAGGCTCGTACCGCATGCCTTTTTTCATAAGCTCTACGCCCTCAGCGGGTTGACCCGCTTGTATTTTCGTCGATCCACCAATGGCATTCGTATCCCCGCCGTTCGGAAGCATTTCGATTGCACGATCGGCGTGGGCTATCGCAGCTTCGTAATCTCGCTCCAACAAATCCAATACGGACTGTAGTAGGTAGGTGTGTGCTTCTTCTCCAAGTGATAACGACCTATTCGCGAACTCGCGCGCCTTTGCGAGATCCGCTTCTGGGTCTTTGCTTGCGCCGACAATTATCCCGAACCAGAGGCTCCACCCCATCATCTGGTTCGAAAGTATTGCATCAGGGTTTTGTCGGTAGACCTCGGTCGCCAGTCGTTCTACCTCAGCCATGTTGTCCGGGCTCCACGTCTGGGCAAGCTCACGCCATTCAAGGAGTGCGCGATACGCCTCGGAATCCGGTGACAGCTGTCGCCAGGCCTTTGCCTGTTCGCCAATCGTTAGCTCAATGTGCAATGCAAGGAGAATTTTCTCCGTGATCTCGTCCTGAAGAGCGAAAAGGTCTTTCAGCTCTCGGTCGTAGCGTTCTGCCCATAGGTGCTTTCCGTCGATAGCGTCGATTAATTGTGCCGTGAAGCGAAGCATTCGCCGGATCGTTGCACGCTGCCTTCGAGCACGTAACGGACACCGAGGTCTTCAGCGACCGTCTGGACTTTGGTTGGCTTCCCCTTGTAAGCGAAAGTAGAGTTGCGAGCGATCACAACCAGATCGGGTGAGGTCGATAGGTCGGCGATAATGTTTTCGGCAAGACCGTCTCCGATGTACTCCTGAGACGCATCGCCCGTGAGGTTGTCGAATGGCAGCACTGCAATAGATGGCTTTTCTGGCAATGTGAATGCCATTTTGGCCGGATCGGCAGGATCGAAGTCGGGCTGCTCCTGCCACCACCAGACGCCACCGCCACCGCCAACGACGACAACGAGCAGTAATACGGCTGCGGCAACGATCGATTGTCCGACGGGGAACTGCTTCTTGGGAGCCTTAGCTACCTCTCCCTCACCTAAGACCCTGAAAACCCGAACCGGCCGAGCGATGTTCTTAACCTCGACCTCGCCCATGTCTTCGAGGCTGATTTCCATGCGGTCTCGGACATTGTCCCGAACGGTTCGCGAGAGGCAGATGCCACCTGGTTGCGCAAGCGCTTCTATCCGTGCGGCTACGTTGACACCGTCGCCATAGATGTCATCGCCATCCACCATGACGTCGCCGAGATTGATGCCGATCCGGAACAGCATCTTTTCTTCGTCCGGCACGGGAGCGTTCTGCTCGGCCATGACGGCCTGGACCTTTTGAGAACAGCTAACCGCCTCAATGACGCTTGGAAACTCAAGCAGCAGCCCGTCGCCGGCCATACCGACAATGCGCCCGCCGTGCTCTTTCGAGATCGGATCGGTTAAGGCTCTAAGATCTTTGAGGCGTGAGAGGGTCCCAGCCTCGTCTTTGCCCATGAGGCGACTGTAGCCCGCAACGTCGACCGCCATAATAGCTGCCAGTCTGCGTGTCACTTCCCCGTCCGCCATGCCTCCCCCGAGGTCGATTGCACTAGGAGGAGTGTAGCGCACCAGTGGCCGAACGGGCACCTGGTGAGACACCGCAACGCTGCAACGGCTGGCGAACGGTCAAATCTGACGGTCTGTCGAATATGACGATATGACGATATGCGGAATATGCGGGTTATGACGATATGTGGGATATGACGACCACGGGTTCGCGCGGATAACCCAACAGCCCAGAACCACCGCCAAGCCTTCCAGCCCGCGTTCTCCGGTAGGCCAGAAAGCCCGACTCTCATATCGCTAGGAGCGTTTATGGTCAGGTTTTGGAACCATGGATTGGGCCGGTCTCCAGGTCTCGCTCGCCGTTAAAAGGGATGATTAATGTTGTAAGCCGGCGACTGGCCTTCAGGGCTTTCGCGCGCGTAGGACAAATGCGAAACTTGTAAGTGAAGCGGCCATCTAGACGATCACGCGATGTCCGTTTTCAACCCGATTTCGTCTGCTTAGCGCCCGAAACCTGCCGTCAAGGATAAGCGTCCAGGACGGCAATTTGTGTGAAGGGTTGTCGGACGCCTGCCGCGACGCGGTGTTGCTGCGCGCTAAGTGCGGCAGGTGTCGGACAAGTCTTCACAATTTCAGACCATTCGACGATGGCCAAACGACGTCTGGAAAGGGTTGATAACCCAACGTAGTGCCGCCTGCTCGCCACGCTGCGGCGGCAGTGGCTGGGGCGAGGGTCATCGTCCCTGTGGCCACCGACCCAACGCGGACATCTGAGAAGATTTGTGCATCATGACCAATACCCTTCCACCATCGGGCCGCCGATGGCGCGACGCGCCAATGCCGGACAAGCCTTCGCCGGGTGACGCAACAACCTTCGCAATGTGTCACGCTGGCTTAAGAAACTGAGGACTCCGCATCAGGAGCCGGCTAATTGCCGCTCAGCCGCGCGTCCATCACCTTGGCAGAAACTTTCGTGCCACTTCTTTGCTCGGGATTGTTGTAGTTGCCCGCGAACACCGTCACCACGATTTCCTTTTCGGGCACGATGAATATTCGCTGGTCCCCTTTTCCGGCGGCGCCAATGAAGTGGTAGACATCGTTTCCCGTGATCCGGCCGGCGTACCACATGAAGCCGTATCCAATGGTGCCATCCGGGCCCAAGGGGATGTTCTGGACATGCCGTTGGGTGGATAGTTTAACCCACTCCGCGGGGATGATTTGCTGCCCCTTTCAGACTCCCTTATGCAGAAATAGCGAGCCGATCTTGGCGAGGTCGCGTGCCCGCATCCGCAATCCGGATGCGGCGCTGGGGAACTTCCCAGGGCTCCAGGCGGTTGATCCCAGCCATTCGTAACTGGTGATGCCGAGGGGGCGAAACAGTGTTTCCTCGGCGAATTTGTCAATGTGCTTGCCGGTCATGCGATGGATCAGGCCGGCCAAAAGCTGGGTCAGACCGCCGTTGTAGTTCCATCGGCTGCCGACTGGATCGCGGACGGGACGGCCAAGCACCATGCCGATCGGGTCCGGGGTGTGATTCATCCGAAGTTCGTCGTTCTCGGTACGTGGAACGCCGAGCTCTTTCCATTCAAGACCCGCGGTCATGGTCAAGACGTGGCGCAGAGTGATGTCTTCTACGCCGGCCCCGAACTTTCCTTCGAGATCCTCGAAGTATTCGATGATCGGCCGCTCGATGGCATCTTGATAATCGTCGCCGAGCGCGATTCCCAAGAGCGCTGTCGTGACGCTCTTGGTGACTGAGCGCAGATCATGAAGGCTATCGTGATCGAAGCGTACGTCTCCTATCGAGCGGCCCCATCGTTCGTCCCAGCCGGAGAAGTATTGCTCGTACACCAGGCGCCCGGCATGCTCGACAATGACGGCGTGAACGTTGCGGATGTCGTTGTTCACTATTTCCGTTGTGAGTGCGGCCAAGGCCGTGGGGTCGAAGCCCGCCTCAGAGGGGGCCGCGACCGCCCAGCCATCGTCAAGTCGGGCGGGAGTTCGATCGACCGACACGACGTTGATAATCACCGTCTCCCGACCCCAGAAGGTAACGGAATCGGTCCCGGTATAGCCGGGATCGGAGGTGTACATGATCGCTCTTACCGGCACGCGCCTGTCGCAGCGCTTACTGTACCGTTCCCTGACGCCGCCTCCGGAAAGCGCGCCATGCTCCGGTGACCGGGTCACGGCATTTGCCTCCAAGACCGCTTCATAGGATGGCGCAACATCCTTCGCGCAATCGTTGCGCTCTCCATAGATCATCGTTGGCACGCCGGAAATCGCGACCAACTCGCGGGCGTCTTGGGCTAGGGCGGCCCCCAGGTCGGTCTCAAAAGTACTGCCGATAAATGCTGCGAGAAATAACGAAACAAAGGTCCTGCGCCTCATTGCCACCTCCCCGTTGCCGACTATCCGATATCACCCGAGCGCTCACGGTAAGGGACCGGCAAACACCCTCCCAGGGCAGCGCAAAAAAATTGGATGGGAAGTTGATGGCAGTCTATGGAAGCTCAATGGCCGAGTCTATTGGCGCAGTCGAAGGGCACACTGCGCATCAGGTTGGAATGTCCGCTTTGCTAATTTCAGCCTATTTGACAGCGGCGAACCGAGGTCGGGAAAGGGTTGATAACCAGACGAAATGCGGCTGCCCAACTACCGCCGCTGCCAACCCTCGACTTCGATCGATAGTTCGGCTTTGTCACCCTTCTCGCCGGGCTCGTTGGTCATGCCGAAGCTACTTCGGCTTATCGTTGAGCGGGCTGAGAAACCGGCGACAATAACACCTCGGTAACGGGCAAACGTGTCGCCCAAGGGGTGCGGCGCGATACCGTTGAACTCGACGTCCAACACCACCGGTATGGTCACACCTAGAATTGTCAGATCACCTTGCACAAGGCCACTACGGGCGCCGGTTACCGTGACACCGGTGCTACGAAAAACGGCATTGGGATAACGCGCGACATCGAAAAAGGACGGATCGCGCATGTGATCGTCGCGAGCTTGATGGTTGGTATCGATCGACCCGACATCGACCACAACATGAACCTTGCTGGCTTCCGGTTTGGCCGGATCGAAGCTAAATGTGCCGCGGATCCGGTTGAACCTCCCCTGAACCCGTGAGAAATGAAAATGGCCAACGCGAAAGTGAATACTTGTGTGTTCGGGATCGATCACATAGTCGGCCGCGGCCGCTGCGCCAATATGTCCCCAAAGAAAGATTGGCAGGACAAGGCACAACGCCAGTTTGGGCATATTCATGAAGTCATACGCTGTCTCGCCCGATCGCGGCCAAGCCGGCACTAGTCCGCCCCGAGGGCGTTCCGTTCGAAACACGGTTTGAGGGCATCGAGATTTTCTGTCGCTAGCGCAATCGCATGGAGCTTGGGCGCGCTGGCCGCAAACCAGTCGCGTCGCGGTCGCCAGTGGGTCATCGCGCAGATGTAGACATCGAGGGCTGAGAAGCGGCGGCCCAGGAACCATGGGGTTACGGCCGCTTTATCAAGCTCGCCGTAGAGCTTCTTAGCGTAGGCGTCGACGGCGGCGCGGAATCCATCTTGCGCGCTCTTGTCGGTGACAAAACGGGTGGGTTCATCGGCGTAGGTATAGGTCGGATAAACGTTCGCCACCAGAAAGACCAACCAACGAAGAAAAGACGCGCGCTCGCCATCCGATGGAGCTGGAACAAGATCATCGCGGCCGGTGATATCGGCAAGATAAAGGGTGATCGCGGCGCTTTCCGTCAACACGGTCTTGTCGTCGAGCACCAATGTTGGAATTTGCGCCAGCGGATTAATCGTGGCGAGGGCGGCGCGCGCGGCCGCCGAGGCAAACAAATCGTCGACCTCCTCGAAGTCGTAGGCCAACCCATACCAATCGAGTTGCGCGTCGACGATCACCGATCCCCATCCCGGTCGGCCGTAAAGTTTCATCGGTTCATAGAGCTTTCAATCGAGTGTCACGGCAGCGCCGTGAGCTTGTGGATAAAATCCAACATATGGCGTGCAGGAGCGACGAGCCGCAGCCTCGCTGAACACGCCAAGGCGCGTCAACCGCCGGCAGTGTGAGGCGTCAGATCGGTATAAGCCAGCCGGATGGGGCCGATCAAGCCTCGGGCTTGATCGTGGTCGGGATTATCGTGCTGGCGTTGGTCGCCTGCGCAAGCCGACGGCCGCGAGGCCAAACAAACCCGTTAGCAGCAGCGGTAACGCGGCGGGGACGGGGACGGCCGTTGAGGTGATTGTCGGATTGCCCAATACAAGGATGTCGAATGTTGCTCCATTGGGAGTCGCTAGGTTTAGTTGACCGCCGCCGCCGAACAGAAACGAGACGGCATTGAAAAGACCACCGGTCTGAGTCCCATCATCGAATATGGCCCGCTTCAGCGCCCCGCCACCGGGATTATGGCCAAAACTATCGTAGGCACCGTTGACAAACTTTGCGGAGAATTCACTGACGCTCGCGAACGGAGGGATGCTGAGGACATTCTTGGAAAAGGTGAACCCGGTTGGCAAGCCCGAGATGCCACGATCAGAAAAGTCCAGCTTGATGGAATCGGCGGAAAAGAATTCTTCCGCGGCTGCCGTTATCAAAGCATCGAACGTGAAGGTCGCCGTCATCAGGGTATTCGACACATTGCTGTTCGGCGGCTCAAGAATTTCATAGTCCTGTACCACCGTAATGGTCGCGGCAACGGCACCCTGAGCTATCAGAGACAACCCCAACGCCGCGACAATCACGAATAATTTGGATACTTGCTTGTGCATATCGCCAGTCTCCACAGCAGGTCGTACATTCACAAATACAACTATAACGGACTTTCATAAAAAGAAATTATCCCATAGGTAGTAGATAAATATCCCAAAAGAGGTACACGATGTGTCGTGGAGATTAGATCAAACACCCGCTCTCCTGGGTTTACCGGGCGCTCGCGAATGGATCTAATCGACATAAGCTTACGGGTGGCTTACGCCGAGAATTGCACGCGAGGCGAGTCCAGCAAACGCTAGCTCGGACACGAACGCCCCCATGGGGCTAGCGGACGCGAGCTAGCCTCGAAGCCAGGGGGGCTCGGGCAGGCGTGCGGATGGCGACGAACTGCAAGCGCGGTTAAGCGATCGCGGCCGAAATCGCCCGCCACCAATGGGGCCTGGAGCTAGTTTGACTACTGTTTCTTGCGCCGCTCGGCGTCGCGGATGTGGTAATGGCAGGCGCTGCAGGCCGAAATCACGGCGCCGATTTTTGCGGCAACCTGCTGCTCGTCGCCGGATTTTGCCGCTGCCGCCAGCTGCCTGGCGGCGTCTGCAACCGCAGCGTGACCTTTCTTAATAGGATCCGGCAGGTTCAGGGTGGTGATAAACGTTTCCCGCTGGGCCAGGCTTTCGGCGATGGTTGCCGCGCGCGGCATATCGAACACGGTGAGCGCCGCGGTGATGCTTTGAATATCACTGAGGCCGGCAAGCATCGCCCCCCATACTGGCTTGGGCGCATGTTTCTTCTGCGCGGTTGCCGTGCCGGTAATCCCGGACGCCACGGTGAAAGCCACAACAACCAGCAAGACAATAAGTTTGCGCATGAAATCCTCCCAAAAGCGTGAATCGATAACGGGGCAGTAGCCCGGTCCAATACTGTCAACACGGATTACGGCATTCTATTCCGAGGCCGAGTGGTTGAATTCTTGTTCCGGTTCGTGGCGGCAATCCGAGCGCAATCAATCCTCGCTAGGAAACCAAATCGGGACCGTTTTGCGACAACCAAAAGTCGCGAATCTGACGCACGGTTTTTAGGTAGTCACCGGCCGAGAAAGGTTTGGTGAAATAGCAGTTTGCGTGCAGATCAAGGCACTCGCGCTTCACCGCCTCATCGCGCGCACCCGAAAGAATCACAACCGGTATGCGCCGCAGGTCGGGGTCTTCCTTAATTTGCAACAGCACATCGAGACCACTCAACTTGGGCAGGTTGAGATCGAGGAGAATGAGGTCGGGTCGCGGGGCCGACTTGTGATCGCCCCGTTTATGGAGGAATTCAACCGCGCTCGCGCCATCCTCGACGTTGTGCAGGGTGTGATCGATTTTTGCTTCCGTGAAACATTCACCGATCAGATAGGCCTCGTCGGGGCTATCCTCGACAAGCAGGATCTCAACTTGCGAGAAAGATCTCAACTTGCTGGGGTCGCTTTCGGGGTGTTTTCACGCGAATCGCATCCCACATTTGCAGCGAACCCTAGCGGGTCCGGCTATGTCAAAAAATAATGATACCGTTACCACCGGTAGATGAAGGTTAGCGGTGAAGCTCGACCAATTGCCTTCAGATTACACTTGAAACGCCGCTCAGGTGCACAGAGTTTCTATGTGCAGGTCGGCTAAGCCTCTGCGTTCACACGGTCCCAACTCGGACCCAGCCGTGGGAACACGTGGTGATCCGGCGCTTCGGGGAACGGTTCGCCGTCGCCGAGATCAGGATCTTTTCCCGGTCCGAGATTGAAGGACACCCCGGTTCGTACGGCATAAGTCGATCCTTCGCCCGCGAATCGCACGCCGAATGCCCGGCGCCGGCGATCCGTCGCGTTGCCCGGAGCGCCATGACACATCAGGAGACTCGACACGATGAAGTCGCCCGGGAAGGTTTCGAATCTAACGATATCGTATTTATCGGGATTACCGGCGATATCGGGCATTTCTTCGAGCGTGGGCTGGCCGACATAGCCATAGCCTTCGCGCTTGGTGCGACCATCGCCGACCGGATCATAGCGTTTGTTCCATTTGTGTGACCCACGGGCCCATTGCACCGAGCCACTCTCTTCGGTGACGTGATCGAGCGACACCCACATGCCGCAGGCGTTGCCTTCAACCGGGTTGCCGGGCATGTCCTGGTGCCACGTGGTCGGCGTCGGTGTGTGGGGTTCTTTGACCAGGAGAAAGTCGAAAATCAAATTAACCATCTGCGAGCGCAGGAACCTGGCTGCGGTTTCCGCCATCGGCGAGTCATAAACGAACGCTTTGAAATCGTCGTGGAACATCCACATGTTGTTGTCGAATGCGTAGCGTCCGGCCTCGCCGGTGTCGTTCAAGTCCTGCCCGAACTTAGTCGGGTGATCGAGGATGTCGTCGACCGCGTGCTGCATGCGGGCAATCCATTCATCGTCGAGCACACCACGTACGCAGATGATCCCGTCGTTTTCGAAGGTGCGGATTTCATCCGCGGTAATCTCACGAAGTGGGTGTCTATTCATACCCGGCCTCCCTTTGATGAACGCGGCTATTAAACCCCCGCGGGCGCGGTTTGACTACCACCGACGGCGCTCGGCGTTAGCTGCTCTTGGGCGGCGTGCAACGCCTGCCGTGAGCTACGTTCACTCGGAATTAACCTATTGCGTTAAGGATTGGGTAGGAGGTGGTGTTGTGCCAAACACCGCGTTAAGCGAAACCCCTTTAGCCGAGCAAACTCTGGCGCATATCGAAGCCGGCGATCTCGACAGCGCCTTGTCGTGCTTTGAGCAGGCGATGGCCGCTGGCGCCGGGCCGGTCGATGTTGCCGCCCGCGTGGCCGAAGCGGCGATGACGGCAAAACGCTTCGATGTCGCGGAACGGTATTATGCCGAGGTCGTTCGCGTCGTGCCGGACAACGCCATTATCCGCCTCAACCACAGTTATGCGTTGCACCGTCTCAATCGTTACATCGAGGCGCGTGACGAGGTTGCGCTGGCGTGCGAACTCGCCCCTGATATGACAAACGCGCAGACCTTTCTCGGGCGCGTCAATCACTCGCTCAATCGTTATGACGAGGCAGTGGCGGCATTCGAACGGGTGATTTTGCGGGAGCCCGGAAACGCCCGCGCCTGGTTGAATTTCGGCGAAGCCCTGATCGGATCGTATAGTCGTTTTGAGGAAGGTGCGGCGGCGCTTGCCAAGGCCGCGATGCTTGGGGCCGAGGATCAGGATTTGCTGATTGCGGTTGCCAACGGCCAGCTCGGAAACGGCTATTACGCCGAGGCCGAAACACTCCTCAGAAAAATCATTCGCGAAGATCCCAACGCGCGGCAGAGTCCGATGCCGAATGTGTGGCTCGGTTATGTCGTGCGTGCGCAGGGGCGCGAGGGCGAAGCCGCAAGCCACTACCTTAATGCCCTGGAAGCGTGCCGCCGGATCGGCGAAAACAAAGACGGTGCGGAAGCGATCACCTACCGGGCGATGACCGCTTTCGTCCTTCACACGATGGGCAATACGGCGATGGCCGGTGCCACGTTAGACGCGTTGTGCCTGCCGGAACTGCCGCTGGAAGAGTTCATCTATGATCATGAAGGCTATCTGCCCAATACCTATTCGCGTATCCAGCACCTCACACGATTGGTAGGTGGCCGAGACGTCGTGTTGCTGCTTTACGGACCGTCGACGCGTGAACTGGAGGGCCGGATCGATGCGCTTCGCGATCTCGATGTCTGTTTTGCCAGCGTCAATAAATTCGATGAGGTTGAGAGCCGATTCCTGGCGCCGATCGACCGCCGGCTCGACCTCGTGGTATCGGGCAATCCCAACGACATACAGCAACGGTGGCCCGCCTATCACGACTACCTGCGGCGACCCGACGACAACATGCTGATGCTGACTGAGTACGCGACCACTGCCTTGCCGCCGCCGCTTGGCGTTGGCAGCGCTCTGGTCGACGCCTTCGATAGCAAGCTTCTCTACTTCCATACTGGCGGACCGTTGCCGATCAGTCCGCTCTCGCCGCTGAGTTTCTTAGGGGGCAACACGCTGTCGATCAGCCTGCCGCTTCTTACTCTCGCCGGTCCCAAACGAATTTTCATTTTCGGCGCCGACGGGGGCGCCCAAGCGCCCGGCGCACATGACGCACCAGCCTATTTCTTCGGTGAAACCGCAGAGGTTGATGCGAGCGAAAGACGCTTGCGCGAGGCTAATCGACGCTTCACCAACGAAGCCCGGCAGTGCGATCACAACGCCCCGTTCTCGGTGATGGCGATCGCCAAGTTGTTTCGCCGGCCCCATCCGGAAATTTTCAATTGCTGCCCCCACAGCAACTACCGCGCGTTCGAGCGCATCAGCGTCGACGCTGGGCTGCGCCTGCTTAACGATCGCGCCGCATCATAATCTCTCAAGTCGTATCGGTGGTGCCCGGACGACGGCAACCGATTCAATCACAGGGGTGGCACATGGGTGGGATCGACTAGGTGCATGGGTAACGTCCCTGTGATGGGTGTCACTGCGTGGTGGCGAACTCATAGGCATTGTCCGCCTCGGATTGATCGATAAAAACACGACGGAACGAAATGGACCTCTTGCACGAACTTTTCGGCGATACCATGGCCGATGACTCTGATGATTTGGCGATCGCCGACCTCACGCGAATTGAATCAAGCGAGCTGCAGGCGCGATTCAAATCCTTCGCGGCGCAGGATTTGGTCGATGCCGTCGCCAGCAAAGCCGCACCCCTCGTCGAGCGCAATCACAACCAGTTGGTCGTCCATTGTCCCAACAACATCGGAACGATCGAAAGCGACATGGACAAGGTGAGACTGGTGCTGGTCAAGCTGTTGGAAAACGCAGCCCTGAATACCGACGCCGGCCGAATTGATCTCGTGGTCTCGCGCGTTGAACGCGACGGTGCCACTTATGTCGATTTCCGCGTCAGTGATACCGGCATCGGGATGGCGCAGGACGAAGTCGAAAAACTCTTTCACCTAGGTGACGGCCTGGAACTCGCTATCGCGCGGTGTTTCTGCCTGATTATGGGTGGCGATATGTCGGTCGAGAGCACGCCCGGTGCGGGCACGACATTTGACGTCAAGCTTCCTGTGCACCCACCCGAAGTACTGCTCGACGATACGCCGATACCGGCCGTCGCGACTCAGTGGTCGAGCGTCAACGCATAAGCGTTAGCGCCTAAGAGTCAACGCGCTGCGCCTTAACCCATTAGCTTGCGCAAACCGCGCATGAGCGCGTCGATGTCAGCTTCATTGTTGTAAACGTGCGGTGCGATGCGCAGCACATCATCGCGCAAGCTCACCAACACGTTATCGCGCTCCAGACGCTGTTGTACATCGGCCGGCCAGCCGCCGGGGCGGAGGAGCCCGACGATATGGGGTGCCCGGCCATGCTCGGGACTGGCCGCATAGCCAAGCGATAGCGCCTTTTCCGCGATCGCTTCCGTGAGCGGGCGAATTGAAGAGGCGATCGTCTCGACGCCCCACGCGGTGATCTGTTGCATCGCTTCAATCGCGATCGCCAAGTTGACGATGTTGGTGCGTTCACCCACATCGAAGCGCCGCGCGCCATCGCGGTAATCCTCGGCGTAGCGGTGTAGGAATCGCGCGTCCTCGATGCGACGACCGATCCAGCCGTGTTCGATCGGTTTTCCGTTTTGCCGGCGTGGCGCCACATACAGGTACCCAAGCTGCACCGGTCCGAGCAACCACTTCTCGGCCACGGTTACGGCAAAGTCCGGGTCGATCGCGCGAACGTCAAACGGCACGACACCGGCGGACTGGCTAAGATCGAGCACCAACGCGGCATCGACCTCGTGGCAGCGCGCACGCACAGCCGCAACATCAAGCGTGGCGCCGTCGAGCCAGTGGCATTGCGGTAGCGCGACAATCGCCGTGTTCGGGTCGATCGCGTCGATTACCGTCTCGGTCCAGCCGCCCGCTACGGGTTTCACCGTGCGGATCTTGCCGCCGTCTCGATGAACCGCTTCGCGCCAGGGGTAAATGTTGGACGGGAATTGATTGGCGAGCACCACCACCGTTCGATTCACCCCGACCGACAAATTATTGGCAGCGGTCGATAACCCGTAGCTCGCGGAAGGTACCAACGCGATATCGTCGGCCGTCGCACCAATCAGGCCGGCGAACAGGCCGCGCGTCTGTTCGACCGCGGCCGCGCTGTGTTCGCCCCAGCCCGGACCCCACGGGCGCGCCTTCAATGCCAGCGCCCGTTCACCTGCCTCGCGGGCGCGGCGCAGCAGCGGTGCGGACGCGGCACACCGGAGATAGGCGACCTCGTCGGGCAGGTCGAATAAAGCGCGTTGATTGAGTAGCAACGACATGCCGCTAGGCCACGGATCCGGGTGCGGACGCGATCTCGAGAGTTTCGATGCACGTAAGCACTACAATCCCATCCTGATTGATGACGCTCAGATGAAGTGTCACACGCCCGGTTCCGTCCGCGCCGAGGGGCCGCGTTTCGGTGCAGATTGCCTTCGTCGTTAGTATGTCGCCGACCCGTACCGGGATCGGGAAGCGCAACTCATCCTGTTGCACGATGCGCGCGACACGCGCGAACAATCCGAGGTCCCATAAAGCGCGGCGCGCAATCGCGAAGGTGTGTTCACCCGAGGCGATCAGGCTGCCATGGGGTGAGGCGGCCGCGGCTTGCGCGTCGATATGGATGGGCAATGGATCCCATCTTTCGGCGTAGTCGCGGACGTCGTCGCTACCAACCAGGTGGACCGGGGTTTGCCACGACTGACCGACCGCAAAGTCTTCGCAATAGAAACTGGAATTGCCGATTTCTGATGACATCGTTTTGCGTGATACCCTTAATCGCGGACTACCCAAGAGGAACGCGGAGTATCAAGATGTCGAAAGGGCGGCGCGTCGTCAGCAAGAAAGTGCCCGATATTGGCGGCCTGGAGAAGAAAGCGCTTTGCCAGGCTCAACGGGTCGGCAATCTGGTCTATGTCTCGGGCCAGGTCGCCTACGACAACCAGCGGCGTTCGGTTGGCGGCAACAACGCCTATGCGCAGTCGAAGCATGTATTCGGTCGGATCAGGGCGTTGGTCGAAGCGTCGGGCGGCAAAATGGATGATGTCGTGAAGGTCAATATGTACACCACCGACATGCGTTATCAGCCCGATATCTGGAAGGCCCGCCGCGAGTTTTTCACGGGCGACTTTCCTTGTTCAACGTTGGTCGAAATATCCTCTTTGGTGCGTCCGGAGTTTCTCATTGAGATCGAAGCTGTCGCCTATATCGACGATTAGGGGAGAAATCTGGAAATGTCAGTGCAGGATCAAATCGCGACGCCGGTGGCTTTTGCGCCGCGCCGCATCGGCCACGTCAACCTGTTCGTCGGTGATGTGCCGGCTTCCGAACATTTCTATCACAAGGTGTGCGGTTTCGAACCGGTCTATCACGAGGTCGGCATCAGCATGACGTTGCTCTCCAACGGTAATTCTCACCACGACGTTGCGGTTATGCCGATTTCCGAGCAGGAAGTGGTGGGCAAAGGCGGGCACGTCCAGATCCCAAAAGGGCGCGGAAACCGCCCTGGGCTCAACCATTTCGCCTGGGAGGTCGAGAGCGAACAGCATCTGGTCGATGCCTATAACCGGGCGCTGGCGGCCAATCTCGAACTCCACCGAACCGTGGACCACAGCGTATCGCACAGCATTTACGTTTTCGATCCCGATGGACACCTGCACGAGTTCTATGCCGATGTGCTCGAGGACTGGCGCGACATCTATGACGGCAACCGCGAAGGACCTGCCGTTACCGGTCAGTGGAATCCGAATGATCAATCAGCCGACGATCGGGCACTATACCCATCGGGTGAGGATATTCGCGTGATCGGCGATTCACTGGTTCACCCAACGCGGCTCTCGCATGCGGTATTGCAAACCGGTAACCACGCGGCGATGCGGCGTTTTTGCGAAGAGGTCGCGGGCTTCGAGATCGTGTATCAGTCCGGTGATGGGGATGTCGTCTGCTACCGCGGCTCGAATGGCTGCTACCACTTTGACTTCGCGCTTATCCGTCAACCGGGCGTGGCTGCCCCGATGGTGCACCATTTCAGCTTCGAAGTACGCGATGAAGGGGAGCTAGCAGCCGCCGAGGGCCGACTCGACTCGCGCGGAATAGAGATCGAGCGCCGGATCGACAACGCCGCCAAACGAAGCTTCTTTCTCATCGATCCCGATGGGTTGAGGTGCGAGTTCTTCGTTCGTCGTGACGGCGACCTCGCGACGATCGAAGGTATTGGGGACGACGCCAGTTACCTTCTGTAGTGGCGTATCGCCGTATCGCCGTTGGTGCGGCGGGTAGCGTCGTGTGTTGGGAAGCGATCGAATGACGCCGTCGACTTTGATCGGTGCGTCATTGCTTGGCCTCGCGGCCCTGGCTTGGGTGTCGTTTGCTTTGCCCGGTGTTGCGCAAACCACCGCCGATAACTCAACCGAGCCCGCCCAGGCAGAGGCGGTCGAACGCATCGTTCCGCGAGGCCGTGATCAAATAACTCTGTCGTTTGCCCCATTGGTCGAGAAGGCAGCGCCCGCGGTCGTCAATATATTTACGCGCAAGTTGGTGCGGGAGGGGGCGGTGTCGCCACTTCTCGAGGAGCCGATTATCAAGCGATTGTTCGGCGGGGCATTGCCGCAATTCGGTGAACGCGAGAAGTTTGAAAGTTCCCTCGGATCAGGGGTGATCGTGGCACCGGATGGCGTCATCGTCACCAATCACCACGTTATTCAAGGTGCCAGCGATATCGTCGTTGCGTTGGCCGACAAACGGCACTTCCCAGCCCAACTGATTGTCGACGATCCGCGAACCGATCTCGCGATTCTACGAATCCCGACGAGCGGTTATGCGTTGCCCCACCTCGAATTTGCCGACTCCACCGAACTCAAGGTCGGTGACCTCGTTGTTGCGATCGGCAACCCCTTCGGGGTTGGGCAAACGGTAACGACGGGCATCGTCTCGGCGTTGGCGCGAACCGCCGTTGGCGTTACGGACTATCGTTTTTTCATTCAAACCGATGCCGCGATCAACCCTGGAAATTCCGGCGGTGCACTGATCGATGTTCATGGCAGGATCGTTGGCATCAATACAGCGATCTACTCGCGCGGCGGCCCGGGCGGTGGATCGGTTGGTATCGGCTTTGCGATCCCCAGCGTAATGGTTCGTTCGGTTGTGGAGGCCGCGGTTTCAGGACAGGAACTTGTTCGCCCGTGGCTGGGCGTGTCGGGGCAAACAGTCGACGCGCGCATGGCAGCCATGATGGGCTTACCGCGGCCAATTGGCGTGTTGGTCAGCGGCCTGCATCCCGAGAGCCCGCTTGCCGAAGCCGGACTCGCTACCGGAGACCTCATTCTCGCGTTGGACGGCGGCGAAATCGAAGACTATCAGGCCCTGCGATTTCGTATCGCGACCCGCAAGGTTGGCGAAAGCGTATCCCTCACGATCGGCCGACGGGGCTTGCTCGGGATGGTGAACGTCGAACTTGTTGCACCGCCCGATAAGCCCGAACCGAACGAAACGACGCTGCGCGGGTTCCATCCCCTTGGCGGTGCCAGGGTCGCGAGCTTGTCACCCAAGCTCGCCGAAGAACTCGGACTGGACAGCGGCATCGTGGGGGTTGCGATCTTGTCTGTAAGTAAAGGCTCCAAAGCCAACGACAATGGATTTCGCGACGGCGACATCGTGCGTCGGATCAACGGTGAAGAGGTGAAGGTCGTTGCCGACCTGGAGCCGTTTTTCAAACGGCGCTATCCCGGATGGAATGTTACGATTCGTCGCGGAGAGCAGGACATTACGGCTGACATTCGGTAATTGGATTCACTCAGCCACGCGCCAGTGAATGGCTCCCGTCCCAATTTCTTGCAATACTATAGACACTTAGGTGCCAGGAGCCGCCGTGGGATGGGGAGGGACCGATGACCGGTCGAATTTTCGAAGATGGGCGTAAGGTCGACAGCCTCAAAGTTGCCGAGCCCGAATACCACTACGAATACATCGCGGTCCATAACCAACGCGTCGCGCTGATTCGCAACTACACGATCTGGTACGTGGTCGGGCTTGCGATCTCGATGTCGATGTTCTGGCTGTTTCTTTGGGCCGGTCTGACCTCGGCAAACCTGCCGCTCCTCATTTTCGGCGGCATCGTTTCAACCGTCTTTATCATCGTGGCGCATTCTGTCGCGTGCAGCATCGATGACGGTGTTATCTCGCTTTACCCCAGGATTATATTTCTCGAGATCATTCTTGATTATCAGTTCTATCGAGATTTTCTGCGGCGGCGGCCGCGCGGCGAGACCGAACGGCGCTTCATCGAAAAATGTGAAAACATCAGCGCTGCCACCACCGATGCCTTGTGGCGCGACATCTACACCGATTTTAGTTCGAAGGATTTTCCGCGATCGCGTCGGATATATCGGCACTACCGTTGGATGATGTTCGGATCGATCGCGATCTATTAGATTACCGTATTAATCGTTTTCTACAATACCTTTTCCGACGTTGCGAAGTGATCCGCGTGAGCCACGCTCATGGCTTCATCGCAACGATCAACTCACCGATTATCTGGCGCACGATCGGACTCGCGGCGTCGGCAGCCATGCCCGGCTTGAGCCGCTCGTCATAAAGCGTCTTCAGGATAACGCGATCGTGCCGTGCGGGCGCGACGATTGGCGCAAACAAGACGCCGGCGCCTGCATTTATCAGGTAATTCTGGTCTGAAAATATGCTCGGAACGATGAGGTTGCTGTGGTTTGTACCGAGTGCGTGGGCTAATTCATGAGGAATACATTCGCGTATTATTGCCCGCTCGTTGTCGATCCCAATTAGTACAAGTGCGAACGCATATCTGTTTTGGCGGTCGGCCCGAAACGTGATGCATAGCGTGCGGGCAATTTCGTTTCGTTCGCTGTCGGTGGTTGCCAATTTCTGATTGGATAGCCGCTGAAGTGTTTTCGCGAAGTCGAAACGACGAACAAATACGATGAGAACGTTGGCTTGGTCCTGTTCGTCGACAAAACTGGTGGCCAGACCGGTTAGCGCGCCGTAGGCGGCAATATGGGCTTCCACCGACGGACGATGCCTGGTTATGGCGGCGCTATCGCCGCTCAAATGAAAGCGCAAGCCTTCGGTCCATTTGCGGATGACCGCGCCGTCGCTTCTCTGTTCGATAGCGGTAAGCGTGAACTGCTCGGTCAGCAGCTCGGAATCAATTGGCCTCTCCGCGCAGGCTGCGCATCCAACGACAACGGCCAGCAGGAGTCCGAACGATCGGGAACGCACGCACGCGTTGCGATGAGAGGACTCCAACGATCGATCGCCGTTCGCAGCTTACTCGGCAGCGATTTTGGAGATTCCGGTTTGCGGCCCGATCTCCATGAGGTCGCACCAGTAGCGCCAAAAGGCGCGTACCGAAATTTCGGTCATGAAATGATCGCAGGTCTCCGGTATAGCGCCGGTTCCGCCCATCTCAATCACCGAATGGGCGTCGGCGTGATCGCCCTTGATTCCTAGTTGCAAAAGCCGTCCCGCTTCACCGTCCTCCATCGAGATCAGGCCGCTGGGGCCAACAAGATTGATCTGCTTCAGCCGCATTTGTCGTAGTTCGTCGTCGTCATCGGCGTAGCCAAACACGGTCCAGAACAACTCATACATACCAGAGCTGTGCGTGCGAATCTGACGTGTGGCCAAACTATTCGACAACCGTTGGAACAATGCATTGGGAAATACGCACATCAGATTCGCACCGCGCTGATCGCCATCTTCATCGCGGAAATCTGCGATCGAGGGATCGCGGAGTTCGAAGGTATCGTCATAGACGGTGGTGCCGGCGTACCCCTCGGCCGCCTCTGCGTCTGAATCGGTGCCGTGTTCGACGTGGACCCAGCGATGGCGTCCCATCTTGTCGGTAATTGATCCGCCACCCTGGGTCATTCGGGCAATGCCAAATGTCACCTGAAACGGATGCAGCAAGCCGCCGTGATAATCGTCGACGAGGTTTTCGTAATAGAGCTTCCAATTGGCCGGAATACGCTGCCGTAGATATCCCAAAATCTCAATCGGCCGACCGAACACGGCATCGAAATAATCGAGCATTGGCTGATCGAGGAACGCTTCCAATGACTCGATTTCGTGATCGAACGAGACGAAAATCACGCCGTTGTAGCTGGCAATCCTAAGTCGGCGCAGACCGTGATCCGACATCGCGAAATCCGCCGGCATCCCGCCTTTGCCTTTGAGACCACGAATAAAGGGGACGCCGGTGAGATCGCCCGTCTGGTCGTAACACCAGTGGTGATAAATACAGGTGAAGTCGTCCGCATTGCCGCCGAGGTCACGCACCAAAAGCGTGCCACGGTGGGCACACCGATTGACAAAGGCGTTGAGGCTACCGTCCTTGCCGCGGTTAAAGACGATCGGCGTATCGCCGACGAAGCTTGTTCGGTAGTCGCCGCATTCGGGAATCTCGGCCTCTAGACCGACGAAATTCCAGACCGAGCCCCGGAAAATCCGCGCTTGCTCAAGACGGTAGATTTCGTCGTCTACGAACACAGTGTAGGGAACGCGGCTGAAATCATCGCTCGGCCAAGTAAGGTTGTGTGCTGGTGTCACTTAACGCCTATGTGTTGACTAGGTTTGGACGGTTTGCGGTTCAGCAATCGGCACCAGATCGAGCAGGATCCACGACGCATCGCGGCGCTGCATGAGAAGCCTGAAATTGGCGGCCTGTGGATCGTGCTGAACCGCGGTGGCGCCCTTCGTCGTGAGCATGACGTGCACATCGGCGACGAGATAGGTGTCCTCGATCAGTTTCCATTTCTTGATTTCAAGCGACGACACCTGGGGCGCGAATTGGCCCGGCGGTGGCCTCCACACTTTCGCGGCCTTGCCGATACGCTCGCTGCGGCCGTCGAACATCGCTTGCAGGGCGTGGGTGACTTCCTCCTGGCTCGGGAGCGTGATGTTTCCGATCGCGGCACAGCCGGTGAGCACTGCCACGAGGACGATCGTGGTGAGGCGTTTGGTCATCATTGGTCAGCTGTCTGCCGCCGGCGCGAAACCCATGAGTGTACAATAATAGCGCCAAAAACCGCGCACCGGGACTTCGGTCAGGATCGTGTCTTGATCCTCGATCGCACCCGTACCGCCCATCTCGATGACCGAATGCGAGTGGCCCCCTGCGCGCAACGATTTTTGTACGAGGACACCGGCTTCGCCGTCCTCCATCGAGACCAGGCCGGCAGGGCCCACCAAGTTGACTTGACGCATCCGCATTTCACGCAAGCCCGGCGTGTCGTCGGCGTAGCCGAAATACGTCCAATAAAGCTCAAACTCGTCCGGGCTTTTGGGGCGGATCTGCCGGGTCGCCAGGGTGTTCGACAGGCGCTGGAAAAACACGCTCGGGAACACCGTCATCATGTTGACCGCTTTGCGGTCACCTTCCTCGTCGTGGAAGGCAATCAACGAGGGGTCTTGCAACGTTAGGGCATCATTGTAGACGGTGGTCCCGCTGTATTCGTTTTTGGTCGCTTCGATATCCTCGCTCGCATAGATCGCATAACCCAGGCGGTGACGCCTGAGTTTGTCCATCACCGAGCCGCCGGCTTGGGTGTTGGTGAAAATGCCGAAGGTGGTCTGAAATTGATGCAATAGCCCCGCGTGGTAGGGGTCGTTGAGATTCTCGAAATATAGTTTCCAGTTCGCCGGCATGCGCTGGCGCATATACCCCAGCACTTCGACCGGCTTATAGAAGAGTTCATCGAAATAGGCGCGCATCGGCGCATCGAGATAGTCTTCGAGCGCCTCGGTGTCGTCGTTGATCGTACCAAAAATAACGCCGCGATAAATCGCTACGCGCAACAACGCGAGGCCGTGGTCCTGCTTGCGAAATTCCTTGGGCATGCCGCCCTTGCCGTCCATCCCGCGTTGAAACGGAATGCCGATCAGGTTGCCCTCGAGGTCGTAGCACCAGTGGTGATAGATGCAGGTATGGGTGTCGGTGTTGCCGGTCAGATGACGCACCAGCGTCGTGCCTCGATGGACGCACCGATTGACGAAGGCACGGACAGAACCATCCCGCGCCCGGTTGACGACGACCGGGGTATCGCCAAGAAACGTGGTTTTGTAATCGCCTGGCTTTGGTATCTCGGCTTCAAGCGCCAGATAATTCCAGGTTGGGCCCCGAAACACCCGCGCCTGCTCGGCCTCATAGATCGCCGAATCCGTAAAAACTTTATAGGGGACGCGGCTAAAGTCGGCGGCTGGCCAAGCCAGCTCGCCGCCCGCCGGCATCGTCGCCGCTCGGCTCATCGCGTTGACTATTCGGCGGCTTGCGCTTGCGGCGGTGGCGGTGGCCAGGCCGCGCCGCCTTCCGGGACGTACCCCATCAGATGGCAGTAGTAGCGCCAGAACCCACGAATCGGGACTTCGGTATTGATCGTGTATTGATGGTCGATCGGACCGGTGCCGCCCATCGCGATGAGGGAGTGTTCGTTCTCGGCGCCGTCAATGCCGAGTTGCACCAAGCGTCCGGCTTCTCCGTCTTCCATCGACACCAAGCCGCCGGGGCCGACCAGATTGACCTGGCGCATGCGAGCGCGCCGTATTTCCGCTGACTCATCCTTGTAGCCGTAATAGGTCCAGTAAAGTTCAAACGCATTGGGCCGTTTGGGCTTGATCTGCCGCGTCGCCAGCGTGTTGTTGAGGCGCTGAAAGAATACCGACGGGAAGATCGCCATCATCGTCAACCCTTCCCCGGTTTCGTCCTCCGGAATGAGGTCGGTCACGGTCGGGTCCTCAAGCACCATCTGATCGTTGAACGCGGAATCACCGTCATATCCAGCCTTGGCGTCGTCGTCGGTGTCGCTTCCAGCCATCGTGAAACACATGCGGTGACGGCCACGTTTATCGAGAATTGATCCGCCGACCTGGGTATTCCGGGCGATCGCAAATGTCGTTTGGAATTGATGCAGCAGACCGCCGTGATAGGCGTCCATCAGGTTTTCGAAATATAGCTTCCAGTTACCGGGTATCAGTTGGCGCATGTAGCCAAGCACCTCGATCGGCCGCGGAAACAAGCGATCAATGGTCTCGCGCATCGGTTCGTCGAGAAAATCGAGCAGCGGCTCGGGATCGTCGTGGAAAGAGACGAAGATGACCTCGCTATAGGTCTCGACATTGAGCGTGCGCAAACCGTGGTAGGTCAACTTGAAGTCCTCAGGCATACCGCCCTTACCCTTCAGACCACGTAGGAACGGCACCCCGATCAGATTGCCTTCAAGGTCGTAGCACCAATGATGGTAGATGCAGGTATGGTCTTCGCGATTGCCGAATTGATCGCGAACCAGCAGCGTGCCGCGGTGTGCACAGCGATTGACGAAGGCGTGGATTGAGCCGTCCTGGGCACGATTGACGACGACAGGGGTGTCGCCGATGAACGTGGTCTTGTAGTCGCCTGGGTTGGGGATTTCGGCTTGCAGAGCGGTGTAGCACCATAGGGGTCCACGAAAGATTCGCTCCTGTTCAGCCTCATAGACGTCCTTGTCGTAGAAAACAGGATAGGGCACGGCGCTGAAGTCGTTCTCAGGCCACCTTAGATCGCTCCAATTTTGCATTGCGAATCCTTCCGGATGATCGGCTTTGTCGCCGTCAACTCAAGCCGATGCTAGCTGTCGCCGGTCGAGGGCACAAGGAGCCCTAGTCGACGATGGTGTCGGCGTGGTGGCACGCAACCAGACGTCCGGCTAGGGGGCGCATTTGCGGGCGCTCGGCGGCGCATAGCTCGCTGGCGTAAGGGCACCTGTTATGAAACGCACAACCGGATGGCGGATCGAGCGGTGAGGGAATTTCGCCCTTCAAGACAATCCGTTCGCGCCGCGCGGTACGATCAACCTTTGGCGTGCTGGCAATCAGGGCCTGTGTATACGGGTGCGCGGGACGATCGAATATTTCATCAATCGGACCCTGTTCAACGGGACGTCCGAGATACATAACCAGCACGTCATCGGCAATAAAGCGGACCACGGAGAGGTCGTGCGAAATGAATACGACGGCTGGTTTGAAGGTGTCGCGTAGATCAAGCAGGAGGTTGAGGATTTGTGCCTGGATCGAAACATCGAGCGCGGAAACCGGTTCATCCGCGACCAGCACTTTGGGGTTCAACATCAAGGCGCGAGCGATCGCGATACGTTGGCGCTGGCCGCCTGAGAACATGTGAGGGTATCGGTCATAATGTTCGTGCCGCAATCCCACCAGCGCCATCATGTCGAGAGCTGCCTGCCGGCGCTCTGCGGGTACCATCTGCCGGTTGATCAAGATTGGCTCCTCGAGGATCTTCCCGACTTTCTTACGGGGGTTGAGCGAGCCGAACGGGTCTTGAAAGATGATTTGAGTATCCTGCCGATGCCGCCGACGTTCGTCGGCCGTGCTGTTCGACAGGTCCACCCCGGCAAGCTTCAAACTGCCGGTGGTGGGTGTTTCGATCAGCGTAAGCAACCGGGCGAGGGTTGATTTGCCGCAACCGGATTCTCCGACGAACGCCATTGTCTGTCCTGACGTGACCGAGAATGACACCCCATCAAGTGCGCGCAGGGTTCGCGCCGGATCAAATAACGAGCTTTTGACTCGATAGTGACGGCAGAGGTCGATGGCTTCGAGCGCCGGTGTGTCGCTCACGTCGGACTTCCCGCCGCATCAAGCGGCGTGTGGCAGCGTGCGTCGCCGTTTCGCACAATCCGAAGGTCGGGCTTCAGTTGCACGCATCTGTCCTCGGCGTAGCGGCAGCGCGGATTGAGGAGGCATCCGGTTGGCCGATCGTATTGGCCTGGCACGATTCCCGGAATGGTCGGTAAGCGGTCGTGCGCGCTCACGCGTTCAGGTAGCGCCTCCAATAATGCAGCCGTGTAGGGATGCCGAGGTGCCGCAAACAGCGAATCGGCCTCGCTGGCTTCAACGACTTGCCCGGCATACATCACAACCACTCGCTGCGCGGTCTCCGCGACAACGCCAAGATCATGGGTGATTAGGGCGAGTGCCATCCCCCGCTTTTTTTGGAGATCGAGCAGCAGGTCAAGGATTTGCGCTTGGATGGTGACGTCGAGCGCCGTGGTTGGCTCGTCGGCAATCAGGAGCTTGGGATTGCACGCGATCGCCATGGCGATCATGACGCGCTGATTCATGCCGCCCGATAGTTGATGCGGAAATGCGGAGAGACGGGCTGCCGGGTCGGGGATTCCGACTTGGTCGAGGAGTTCGACCGTGCGGCGACGGCGCTCCTGACGCGATCCTCCCTCGTGGACGCGCAAGACTTCGGCGATTTGGAAGCCGACGCTGTAGCACGGGTTGAGGCTCGTCATCGGCTCCTGAAAAATCATCGCAATATCGCGGCCGTTGATGCCACGACGCTCTCGCGGCGAAAGCGTAAGCAGGTCTTTGCCATCAAAGTTGATCCGGTCGGCCGTGACCCGGCCGGGGTATCCGACCAATCCAAGGACGGCGAGCGACGTGACGCTTTTCCCTGATCCAGACTCACCGACGATACCGACGATCTCGCCAGGTTCTATCGTCAAATCAACGCCATCAACCGCCCGGAACGGCGCTCGTAAGCTGCCGAACTCGACACCCAGATTCAGTATTTCGAGGAGCGCCATTAGAGTTTCAGCTTGGGGTCCAGCGCGTCGCGTAACCCGTCACCCAGCAGATTGAACGCCAACACCGTTACCAGGATGGCCAGGCCAGGGAAGGTCACGACCCACCACGCGCGTTGAATGAACTGACGGGCGTCTGCCAGCATCGTGCCCCATTCCGGGATCGGTGGCTGCGCCCCGAGCCCGAGGAATCCGAGTGCCGCCACATCAAGGATCGCCGTCGAGAAGCCCAGCGTCGCCTGCACGATAAGCGGCGCCATACAGTTGGGAAGCACTGTAATAAACATCAGCCGCGCCGACCGCGCACCAATACTGCGCGTTGCCGTGACGTAATCCTTGCCGAGTTCGGTGATGACAGCCGCGCGCGTCAAGCGAACGTAATGCGGCAATGCAACGATGGCGATGGCGAACATGGCGTTGACCAAGCCGGGGCCGACGATCGCTACGACCACAATGGCAAGCAAGAGGGCCGGGAGCGACAACATAATGTCCATCATTCGCATGATTGAGATTTCGACGACGCCACGTGCAAAGCCGGCGATGAGACCGATAATTACTCCAGCCGCGAGAGAAAGCGTCACCACGATACCGCCAACCAGCAGCGACAGGCGTGAGCCGTGTACGAGGCGCGAGAACATGTCGCGGCCGATGTCGTCGGTCCCCAAGAGGAAGCTTGCCTTGCCGCCCTCGACCCAAGCCGGTGGCAACAGGAAAAACTGACGAAACTGTTCATGCGGGGGATGCGGCGCGATCACATCTGCAAACACCGCTGCGGTGACGATTATTGTTATGACGACCAGGCCTGCGACGGCACCGGGATTTTGTTTGAACGCGCGCCAAAACTCGACGACTGGATGAGGCGGCGCCGGCGCGGTCACCGTGTCAGTGTTTACAGCCATGAGCTAGCGGGCATGTCGCACGCGCGGATTGATGAAGCCATACAGCAGATCGACCGCGAGGTTGACCAGCATCACCAGCGACGCCACCAGGAGAACCCCGCCCTGCAGAACCGGATAGTCGCGTCGGTGGATCGATTCGACCAACCACTTGCCAACGCCGGGCCACGAGAAAATGGTTTCCGTGAGAATAGCGCCACCGAGCAACACACCAACTTGGAGCCCGATCACCGTGACCACCGGTATCAGCGCATTTCGAAGCGCGTGCACCGACACCACTTGCCAGGCCGGCAATCCCTTCGCCCGCGCTGTGCGGACATAGTCGTCACGCAAGACTTCGAGCATGGATGATCGCGTCATTCTTGCGATGACCGCGAGCGGAATGGTGCCCAACACAAACGCCGGCAGGACGAGATGGGAAAGCGCCGAGCCAAACGCGCCGGGTTCATCGACGAGCAGTGTGTCGATAAGCATGAATCCGGTAATCGGTTCGATGAAATAGAGCAGCGAAATACGCCCGGAAACCGTCGTCCAGCCAAGCGTAACGGAGAACAGTAAAATGGCGAGAAGTCCCCACCAGAAAATCGGCATCGAATAGCCGGTTAATGAGATCCCCATGACCGTGTGGTCAAAAACCGACCCGCGCCGGGTCGCCGCCAGCACACCGGCTGGCAGGCCGAGTACCAAGGCGAAAATGATGGCGCAAATCGATAGTTCGAGGGTGGCGGGGAAACGGTCGAGAAACTCGCGCAAAACGGGCTCGCGGGTGACGATCGACTCGCCGAGATCTCCCTGCAAAACGTTCGTTATGTAGTAACCGTATTGGCTGAGAAGCGGTTCATCGAGCCCGAGGCTTTCTCTGAGCTGGGCATGGCGAACCGGATCGACACCGCGCTCGCCGGCCAGGAGTTCGATCGGGTCGCCGGGTATGAGACGGATCAACGCAAACGTTAACAACGTCACCCCGACGAAGGTCGGAATGACGAGGCTCAGTCGGGTTGCGGCGAAACGCAGCATGAGGAGGCGGAAATAAAGAGGACGGGAAGTACTGGGTACTTCCCGTCCTGATATCTACGCGTTTAGTGCGCGAGACCTATTGGATGTTGACCCCATAGAAGGGATGGCCACCAAACGGATCGATCTTGTAGTTCGATACGCTTTTTCGCATCGGCATGAACACGACCGAATGCGCGGCTGTGTCTCGAAAGTGGTGGAAATTTGAGGATGGCGTAATCTCCGGGTGACAAGACAACCACCCAACCGGCGGCTAGCACCGCCAAGGAGATCACGCCATGAAGAACACTACCGAGACTTCCGCGCTTTCGCTACTGGCCAATGACGCCGGCTATGATCCGCTCGAGGACCGGCTGCGGGAGAACATCAGATCCACGATCGAGGCCGTTTTTGAGGAGGAACTTGCGCAGTTTCTCGGGCGCTGCCGATACGGTCGAGAGGACGCGCTTCGGCAAGGGTATCGGAACGGGCACCGGGAGCGGCAACTGACGGGGACATTCGGGACCGAGAGGGTGAGCGTGCCGCGTGCACGGATCGTTGAGGAAGACGGTCGGGCGTCGGAATGGCGTTCGCGGGCGCTGCCGCGCTACCAGCGGCTGACCAGAAAGGCCGAGGCGCTGATCGCTTCGGTGTATCTGTCCGGAACCAACACGCGGCGGGTGAAACGCGCGCTGTTCGGGCTCTTCGGGGGTGCTGTGAGCAAGGACGTTGTGAGCCGGGCGTGGCGCAAGGTGAAGGTCGATTGGGACGCCTGGTGCAGCCGTGGCCTCGCGGATGAGGATATCGTTCGGCTGATCCTTGACGGCACTGTGATCAAGACCCGACTGGATCGCAAGGCCACCAACATCTCGGTTCTCGCGGCTATAGGGGTGCGCCGGGATGGCCAGAAGGTCTTGCTTTCGATCGGGAATATGGGCGGAGAAAGCCAGGCGGCGTGGCGCCAGTTCCTCGACGACCTTGATGCGCGTGGACTGAAACGGCCCGGGTTTGTCATCGTCGATGGCGCGCCGGGACTGGAGGCGGCTCTGTCGGCGCTTTGGGGCGATGACCTTCCCGTTCAACGCTGCACCGTGCACAAGCACCGCAACCTTCTGGGTCATGCTCCCAAACACATGCATGACGAGCTGAGCGAAGATTACCGCGATATGATCTATGCCGACACTGCCTCCGAGGTGGAAACCCGCCGCAAGGCGTTTGTCCGCAAGTGGCGGCTGAAATGCAGGGCCGTCGCGGACAGCCTCGCAGAAGCGGGCGACAAGCTCTTTACCTTCACGCGCCTGTCCAAGAGCCAATGGAAATCAGCCCGAACGACCAACGCCATTGAGCGTCTCAACGAGGAGTTCAAGCGCCGGATCAAAACACAGACCGTGCTGCCGTGTCCCGAAACAGTGCCGATGCTCCTCTGGGCGCTCCTCGCTTGCGGCCAAATCCAGATGCGCAAAGTCGATGGATGGGAAACCCTCGATCAGCTAATCGCCGACGAAACCCTTGACCGCGCGGCCTGACCGCCGCAAAACTCAACCCGCTCGGAGAGGCGCCAAAACCAATTTCCACCACTTTCGAGACACAACCGAATGCGCGATCGTCACCCACGGCGCTTCTTCTTTGAAGATCTTCTGCGCTTTCTTATAGAGCGCGGTCCGTTTACTCACGTCGGTGGTCCGTTTGGCTTCTTTCAGCAAATCGTCGAACGGTTTGTGACACCAGCGAGCGCGGTTGGCGCCCTTGGCAGCGGCACAACTAAGCAGCACGTACATGAAATTGTCGGGGTCGCCGTTATCTCCGGTCCATCCCAGAAGCACGGACTGATGCTCGCCCTCGCGGGAGCGCTTCAGATACTCACCCCATTCATACGTGACGATCTTGGCCTTAACACCCACTTTGGCAAAGTCGGCTTGAATCAACTCAGCCATGCGTTTGGCGTTGGGGTTGTAAGGCCGTTGCACGGGCATTGCCCAGACGTCGGTTTCGAAACCGTTCGGATATCCGGCCTTGGCCAGGAGTTCTTTGGCCTTCGCAGGATCATACGGATAGTCCTGAATCGAATCGTCATACGACCACATCGTTGGCGGAATCGGGTTCTTAGCAATCTGGCCCGAACCCTGGAACACGGCGTCGATTATGGCCTGCTTGTTGACCGCATAGTTGAGGGCCTGACGGACCAACTTGTTGTCGAACGGTTTCTTCTCGGTATTGAAAGCCAGGTAGCCGACGTTGAGACCCTCTTGCTGCATCACCGTGATCTCTGGGTCGTTTCGCATGGCCTCGACATCAGCCGGATTCGGATAGGGCATCACATGGCATTCACCAGCTTTGAGCTTAGCCCAGCGCACGGAATTGTCCGGCGTGATCGCGAATACGAGGTTGTCGATCAACGCTTTCCCGCCCCAATAGTCAGGATGAGCTTTGTACCGAATCACCGCGTCTTTTTGGTAAGACACCAATTGAAACGGTCCCGTCCCGACGGGGTCGAGATCGACCTTCTCCGGGGTCCCAGCTTTAAGCATCTTGTCGGCGTATTCGGCCGACAGGATCGATGCAAAATCCATCGCCATGTTGGCAATGAACGGAGCTTCCGGATGGTTCAAGGTGAACCGCACGGTGTAGTTGTCGACTTTCTCGACGCTCTTGAGAAGGTTCGGCATATCCATGCCGTTGAAGTACTCGTAACTGCCGCCCGAGACCTTGTGGTAGGGGTGGTCCTTCTTCAACTGCCGCTCAAACGAATAGACGACGTCATCGGCGTTGAAATCGCGAGTCGGGGTGAAGTTCTTCGTCGAATGGAGCTTGACGCCGCGACGCAGATTGAACTGGTAGACCAAGCCGTCTTCCGACACGACCCAAGACTCGGCCAATCCCGGCGTGACGTTGGTGCTGCCGCGTTCGAACTCGGCCAATTTGTTGTAGATATGGCGCGACGTCGCATCGAACGTCGTGCCAGATGTATAGAGCGATGGGTTGAAGCCCTCGGGGCTTCCTTCGGAACAATAGATGAGCGTATTGGCCTGTGCCGACCAAGCAAACGCAGACACAGCCGCCACGCCGATCAGCGTGGACAACCACTTTCGAGATTTCATTTGGTGTACTCCCTAGTCTTACCTAATCACCGTTACGGTGACCTTTGAAATCACACTATGTCTGCGGGAAAAATCGGTCAACGCTGATGTCGTCCGACGGTTCCAGGTGGGTTTCGACAGTCGAAACTCGCCAAATATCACGAGGCACGCGTATTGACTCGCGAAAATGTTCGTAACAAGACTCTGAGCCTGCCAGTCGAGCGGGTCGACCCAGACCGGTTCCCGGGCAAATTGAAACGTTTAATTAACTCGCAGGGAGGCCTCAGTGATGCGGATCAAAAGATTTGTCGTTGCGGCAGCACTCGCGCTTGCCGTCTCGGTTTCGGCGCAGTCCAAGGAACTTCGATTTGGATTCCAGGGCGATGCGGATTCGATGGATCCGTACACGCTAAACGAAACCTTCACGCTAGGCTTCCTGGGCAATATCTATGAAGGCTTGACGCGGCGAGGGCCGGATCTTGCAATTGGCCCGGCACTCGCCGAACGTTGGGAGATCGTTGAGCCCAACCGTTGGCGCTTCTATCTGCGGCGCGGCGTCAAATTCCACGATGGCCAGGACTTCACGGCTGATGACGTCGTATTTTCTGCCGCGCGCGTCCGCGCCGAAGGCTCCGATTTGAAAACCAGGCTCGCTGGGGTTGTCGACATCGTGAAAGTCGACGACTACACCGTCGATTTCACTACGGAGAAACCCAACCCAATCCTGCACGTCGAGTGGGACAGCTGGTACATGATGTCCAAAAGCTGGGCGGAAAAGCACGCGGCGACAACGCCTGAAGCGCAATCGGGTGATCAGGAAAAGTACACCACCCGACACGCGAACGGGACCGGTCCCTTCCGGTTGGTAAGCCGTGAGGCCGGCGTCAAAACGGTGGCAGAGGTGAATCCCAACTGGTGGGACAAGGCTAACCAAGAGCACAACCTCACCAAGGTGACCTTCACGCCGATCTCGTCGGACGCGACCCGGGTCGCAGCATTGCTTTCGGGCCAAGTCGACATGGCCTATCCGATCCCGGTGCAGGATCTGAAACGCGTTGACAGCGATGCCAACACGCAAGCGGTGACAGGTCCCGAATTGCGCACGATTTTTCTGGGCATGGACCAGTTCCGCAATGAGCTCCTTTATTCCAACATAAAGGGCAAGAACCCATTCAAGGACAAACGCGTGCGCGAAGCGGTCTATCGATCGATCGATATCGATGCGATCCGCAAAAAGGTCATGCGTGGGCTCTCCAATCCATCAGCACTGATGGTCGGCCCTGGTGTCAATGGCTTTAGCGACGGTTTCAAAAGACCGAGTCACGACCCAGCGAAAGCCAAACAACTCCTCGCGGCCGCCGGTTACCCAAACGGCTTTGAAATTGGAATGGATTGCCCGAACGATCGCTACGTCAACGACGAAGCGATCTGTCAGGCGGTGGTTTCGATGTTGGCCAAGGTCGGCGTAACGGTGAAGCTTAACGCCCAGCCCAAAGCCAAATACTTCCCCAAAGTATTGGCGCCGAAGCTCGATACCAGTTTTTATCTACTGGGCTGGACCCCCGGCAGCTTCGATTCCTGGAACCCGCTGTTCAACCTGCACGGCTGCGCGCAAGCCGGCGGCAGTGGGGCGATCTGGCCAGAGGGCTCACGTGATAAGATCTCTAACGGCAAGTTCAATCTCGGCGGTTACTGCAATCCCGAGGTCGATAAATTGGCAGTGCAGATCCTATCCGAGACCGACAATGCCAAGCGCGACGGCCTGATCGCGAAGGCGTGGTCCATGACCACTGACGACATCGCTTACATCCCGTTGCACCAGCAGGGTTTGGCGTGGGGTACGCGCATCAACGTTCAGCTTGCACAGCGGCCAGACAACCAATTTGTGTGGCGCCACGTCGTCATTAAATAGATTAGCGCGATACAGCGGCCCGAGATCCAACTCTGAGCTCGGGCCGCGAAATAATATCATGCGTACCGACCGGAGCGCTTGATCCTTGATCGCGCTCGTGGTGCGTCGACTTCTCCAGTCGATACTTGTGATGCTGGCGGTCGCGCTGATCGGCTTCACGCTATTTCGCTACGTCGGCGATCCGGTCGCCCAGATGGTGGGACAGGAAACCTCACTTCAAGAGCGTGCCGAACTCCGCGACAAACTCGGCCTTAACGATCCGGTTGTGATCCAGTTCGCCAGCTATGTTGGTGATATCGCCCAAGGCCGCTTTGGATTCTCCTATGCGATCGACCGCCCCGTGAGTGAACTCCTCCTCGAACGCCTTCCAGCAACGTTGGAGCTCAGTTTGATTGCTGCACTCTACGCGTTGCTGATTGGCATTCCGATGGGTGTCTATTCGGCGCTGCATCCAACACGGTTTCTCACCAAAGCGTTCCTGACGATTTCACTGATCGGTATCTCCCTGCCCACCTTTCTCATCGGTATTTTGTTGATCTTGATTTTTGGCGTTTGGCTCGGCCTGCTGCCGACCTTTGGGCGTGGCGAGGTTGTCGACCTCGGCTGGTGGACCACCGGTTTGCTGACTGCAAGTGGTTGGAAATCGGTGCTCATGCCCGCCTTCACTCTCGGGATGTTTCAACTCACACTGATCATGCGCCTGGTTAGGTCGGAAATGCTCGAGGTGCTCCGCACGGACTACATCAAATTCGCGCGCGCACGCGGCCTCAGCAATCGCGCGGTCAATTTCGGGCACGCCCTAAAGAACACTTTGGTGCCGGTCATCACCATCACCGGCCTCCAGCTTGGCTCCATTATCGCGTTCGCTATCATCACAGAAACTGTGTTCCAGTGGCCGGGTATGGGCCTATTATTTCTCCAGGCCATTCAGTTCGCCGACATCCCCGTAATGGCGAGCTACCTCATAATGATCGCGTTGTTCTTCGTCGTGATCAATCTGGTGGTCGATATTCTCTATCACGTCGTTGATCCGCGGCTTCGCGTCGAGCGCACGACCTCGGTGGATTGAATAATGGCCCTATCCGGTCCCGGAGAACTGCTGGCGCGGGTCCGCGATCATGATCTTTATTTCAGTTTCAAGGGATCCAAGATAACGATTGTGGCAGGGATCACGGCAGCGGTGATCATGCTCGCAGCATTGCTCGCCCCGTGGATTACGCCGCAAAATCCGTTTAACCCAGCCGAGCTTAATTTACTCGACGCATTCACGCCGCCGGCATGGGCCGCGGGCGGCAGCTGGCAGTTCGTTCTCGGGACCGACGATCAAGGCCGCGACATGTATTCAGCAATGCTCTATGGCGCGCGCATCTCGCTGTTGGTGGGATTTGCCGCGGTTTTGATCGCAGCATTAGTCGGTGTATCGCTGGGTCTCATTGCCGGCTATTTGGGCGGCACCGTCGACGCTATTATCATGCGGATCGCTGACGTTCAGATTAGCTTTCCTGCCATTCTCATCGCATTGCTGATCGACGGTGTGTTGCGCGGCATCCTCCCCCGCGACCGGCACGACGATCTCGCGGTCTACGTGCTTATCTTCGCAATCGCGGTCTCCGTCTGGGTCCACTTCGCCCGCACCGTACGTGGATCGACAATGGTCGAGAAAAACAAAGAATATGTCCAGGCCGCGCGCGTGATCGGAGTCAATCCGTTCTTCATCATGTTGCGCCATGTGCTGCCCAATGTGACCGGCCCGATACTCGTAATTGCAACGATCAACCTCGCGGTTGCGATCCTCACTGAGGCCACACTGTCCTTTCTCGGTGTGGGTGTGCCGCCGACCCAGCCGTCGCTTGGTACGCTCATCAATATCGGCCAGAATTTCCTGTTCTCGGGGGAATGGTGGATCGTGATCTTCCCGGGCGCGCTTTTGGCGACGCTGATCCTTGCCGTCAATTTGCTCGGCGACTGGTTGCGTGATGCCATGAACCCGCAACTACGCAAAGGCGTCGCGCTTTGAGCGCGCCTCTTCTCGAAGTCGAGGGCCTTCGCGTCGACTTTCCCACGCGCCGTGGGACCCTCGTTGCCGTCGACGATATTTCGTTTTCGATTCAGCCCGGCGAAGTGCTTGGTATGGTCGGCGAATCAGGTGCCGGAAAATCGATGACCGGCAATGCCGTTATCGGCCTTCTCGAGCCACCGGGACGTATTGCCGGTGGCACGATCAAGCTGGCCGGGCGCCGAATCGATAATCTGTCTTATGAAGAAATTCGCAGAATTCGCGGACGTAGAATCGGCGCAATTTTTCAGGATCCGTTGACCAGCCTGAATCCGCTCTATCGGGTGGGAGATCAACTAACCGAAACAATTCGCACGCATTTGAATATGGGGGGGGCCGAAGCCCAGTCGCGAGCTCTCGCGCTACTCGATGAGGTCGGCATTCCTGCAGCCACGGAGCGGATGAATCACTACCCGCATCAATTCTCCGGCGGCATGCGGCAGCGCGTCGTGATCGCGCTCGCTCTATGTGCAGAGCCCGACCTGGTAATTGCCGACGAGCCGACCACCGCGCTCGATGTGTCCATTCAGGCGCAGATTATCCGCCTGCTCAAGCGCCTAAGCGTCGAGCGGGGCACCGCGGTGTTATTGATCACGCACGATATGGGGGTCATCGCCGAAACCGCCGACCGAGTCGCTGTGATGTATGCCGGTCGTATCGCAGAGATCGGTCCCGTTCGCGACGTCATCAAGCACCCCAAACACCCCTATACCAGCGGGTTGATGGATGCGATCCCGGCGGTCGGGCGCGACCTCGACAGTCTGGTGCAGATCACGGGGTCGATGCCTCGGTTGCATGAGATCCCCGGCGGGTGCGCGTTTCACCCGCGGTGTCCGAAAATCATTGCGCCCTGTCGTCGCGAGCAGCCCAACCTGATCTCGAGCGGTTCGTCCGACGTGGCTTGTTGGCTGTTTGCAGAACGGCAAGCGAACGATCGAGCCCGTGACTGAAACGTCTCGCGAAAGCCGATTGCCGACCCGCCCGGCCGGGCAGGATTTACTCCTGGTCAATGGCTTGTCGCGCTATTTCGACGTGTCGCCGCCGTTGCTTAACCGCGTGATAGACGGCAGCGCGCGTCAGATCGTCAAGGCGGTTGACGGGGTCGGATTCTCGATCAAAAGCGGTGAAACCTTTGCGCTGGTCGGGGAATCCGGTTGCGGTAAATCGACCGTTGCACGGTTGATCGTTGGCCTCTACCCGCCAAGCAGAGGGACCATCAATTTTGACGGCGTAGACCTAAGCTCCGCGAAAAGAAGCGAAGACGCAACCAAGGCGCGGCGTCGGATGCAGATGATTTTTCAGGATCCCTACGCATCGCTTAATCCGCGATGGCGGGTGCGTAATATCGTTGCCGAACCGATTCGCCACAACAAAATGATGAGTGACCGTCACGCTGTCGAAAGTCGCGTTGGCGAGCTATTGGCTCAAGTTGGTTTGTCGGCGGCAGACGGGGAAAAGTACCCACACGAGTTTTCGGGTGGTCAGCGGCAGCGGATCTCGATTGCCCGCGCGCTAGCGGGCGAGCCCGAGTTTTTGGTTTGCGATGAGCCGACATCGGCGCTCGATGTTTCGGTGCAAGCCCAGATCCTCAACCTAATGAAAGAACTTCAACGGGATCTGGGACTGACTTACTTGTTCATTTCGCACGACCTGGCGGTCGTCTATCACATTTCGGCTCAGGTGGCGGTCATGTATCTTGGGCGGATCTGTGAATGGGCCGATACCAAATCGATTTTCGATCATCCTCGCCACCCGTATACCCGCCTTTTGCTCGACACGATTCCCGATCTTGAGATGAGTGGTCGCGAGCGCTTGCCGGTAGCGGGCGAAGTCCCAAGCCCGATCGACCCGCCGACGGGATGTGCCTTCCACCCCAGGTGCCCGTCTGCCAACGATCGGTGCAAGTCCGAGCGGCCCGAATTGAGAAATATTGATGGGGTTCGGGTGGCGTGCCACGCCGTTGCGGAAGGGCGGCTACCATGAAGTTCACTACTTTGGAGACGCTGAGATGACAACCTTGTTTGCTGGTGGCCTGATTTTCGATGGTGAGGGCGAATTGCTCGCCGAGCATGGCGTGGTCGTCGAAGGTAGCAAAATCGCGCGGGTCGCACCGGTTGGCGAGTTCGATGGATTCGATGGCGATTCAATTAACACCGAGGGCGCGACGCTTATCCCCGGATTGTTTGATTGCCATGTCCATCTCATTTACGACGGAGCCGCCGACCCTTTCGCGCAAATGGATAAGATGGGCGATGCCGAAGTAACGCTCCTGGCGCTGCAAAACGCCCAGCGCAACCTGCGCGGCGGCATCACATCGGTGCGCGATTGTGGCGGCAAGGATTACCTCGAATTTGCGGTGCGAGACGCGTGCAATGCGAAGCTATTTTCTGGTCCAACGATACGAGCAGCCGGAAAAATGATTTGCATGACCGGTGGCCATGGCAATCGCATCGGCCGCATAGCCGATGGAGTCGATGAGGTCGTCAAGGCGGTGCGCGAGCAAGTTCATGCGGGCAGTGATCTAGTGAAAATCATGGCCACAGGTGGTGTCATGACGCCAGGTGTGAACCCCGAAGACGCGCACTACAGTGCCGAAGAGATGGCGGCTGGCGTTGCCGAGGGAAAGCGTTTCCACAAACCCAGTGCGAGTCATGCGCAGGGCCGGGATGGGATTCTCAACGCGGTGCGCGGGGGTATTGATTCAATCGAACACGGTATTTTCATGGATGACCGCTGTGTCGAGGAGATGGTCGAGCGCGGAACCTATCTCGTTCCTACCTTGGCGGCATTGCGCAACATATTGCGCAATCGGGATCGTGGAATCGCCGCCTATGTAGTTGAGAAATCCGAGCGGGTCAGTGAGGCCCACCGCAACTCTATAAAAATGTTTTACCAAGCAGGCGGCAAGATCGCGATGGGCACAGACGCCGGCACACCGTTTAACTTCCACGGCGAAAATGCTCTTGAATTGGGGTATATGGTGGATGTCGGTATTGCGCCGCGCGACGCCATTACCGCCGCGACATCGAATGCTGCCGACCTGAACCGCCTGTCAGATCGAGGCCGTATTAAGGACGGGGCAGCTGCCGACATATTAATCGTTAACGGCAACCCATTGGACGACATCGACGCTGTTGCGGATCGTGCCAATCATCGCGCGGTTTATAAAGATGGGGAACTTGTCGCTGGTGCGCCCGAGGCGCAGGCTCGCCCAAATTGAGCTAGCAAACTGTCGTTGGTCGCCCGCGACGACTATTTTTCGGCGTCAGCTTTTTCCTCGACGAGCGAGTCGATGATGTCGGTATTACCGAGCGTCACGTCCTTCATGATCGCGCCATCGAGCTTGGTACGTGTCAATTTGGCGTCGGTCAGATTTGCGCCGTTCAGATTAACACCGCGCAGGTCAGCGTCGGTAAGGTCGGCGCCCGCCAGGTTGGCGCCAGCCAATGTCGAGGGCCAGCTACGCCCCGTAAGTTCCCCGGCGGCGTCACGCAGCGGCATCGCCGAAAGGTCGGCGCGGCGCATGCGGACGTTCTTAAGAATCGCTTTGGTGAATTTGGCCCCCCGCAGGTCGCACAGGGTCAGATCGGCGTCTTCCAGGACGGCTCGTGAGAAATCCGCAAGCGCCAGTTCGCTGCGCGCCAAAGTGGCGCCAGTGAGAATTGCGCCGGTGAAAACCGCGCCGCTTAATCGTAGATTGCTGAAATCGACGTCGCCCAGGTCAAGACCTGAAAAATCAACCCGTTGGCCGGCCGCCCCATTACTCGTGATCCAACGAAGATGACGTTCCAGCCCGCGCCGGACCATCAAGTCGAGGTCATCTGGTTTGACGGCGAACTTAGCGCCTGTGAGATCCGCGCCCGAGAGGACGGCGCCACTTAGGTCGGCACCGCGAAGATTTGCTTCGGCTAGATTGGCGCGGCTCAAGTCGACGTCGGTTAAGATCGCGTTGGCCAGGTCGGCTTCGGTTAGTGTCGCCTCTTGGATATTAGAGCCGCACAGACGCGAACTCGACAGATCGGCCCGAGTCATGTTGCAGCGTTTAAGGTTGGCGTTCTGAATCGAAGCGCCTGCGGCATAGACACCGGTCAGGTTAGCTTCCTCAAAATCAGAGTCATCGAGTTCAGCTTCCGAAATGTCGGCGGGGCGCGCATGGCGTGCCTTGTTGTTGAGTTTGCCGGCCCGGAAGTCTGATTGGCGCAAGTCTGATCCGGGAAGGCTCGCAGCGTGAAGATTGGCACCGCGGAGGTCGCTGCGCGAGAAATGGGCACCGGGCGCTTCTATCCGTTCGAGGTCGGCAGCGAATAGATCCGCGTTATTGAAATTGGCGCCCGCCAATCGAGCACCCGCAAAGCGAGTGCCGACGAGCTTGGCATCGCCCAGTTCCAAATTGTTGAGTGTGAGACCGGAGAGGTCGACGTTTGAAAGGTCCGCGCGACGACCTCCGGGCTGCCCCTTGAGGTAGCGCTCATGGCCTTTCACAATGTCAACAAACTCACGCGAGTCCATGGCAAACTCCTGACGCCGGGTAGGCGCACTCCTACTAGCGACCATTCCGACATCGTCGTAAGGCCGCAACCCGTCAGCAGTGCCAAAGCTATTGTTGTCTTATTTCACGGGCGGTCAGAAATGCCGCCCACGATGCTCAGGAAAATTGATTATGCCACAGTTCTTGATGATTTTCCCGCTCTATTTTTCGCCAATGAGAACAAATTTTCGACGAATTCAACCGTCGGTAGAAAAATCCCTTCGTGACCCCCTATACGAGGGCACTCCGATTCTGATCAGCAAACGTGGTGTGGTGATGCCGGTCCGTGGAGTTCGCTTCGAGAGGTTTGCTTGGTTTCCTAGGCGTTATGATCAGCGAATTCCGCGTCGGACAGGTCTGCGCCATCCAGGACGATTTCGTCGATCAGCGCTTTTTGGAGTTTTGCGCGCGTCAGGTTGGCCCCTTTTAAACAGCACCCCGATAGATTCGCGCCCCGTAAATCAGCGTCGCTGAGATCAGCGCCGGTTAGGTCTGCCCCTTGCAAATTCGTCGGCCACTGGCGTTCTGCGCCCAAGCCCTGGCGATCGGCGATAGGGAGTTCTGAAAGATTGGCGTTGCGGAGGCTCGTCGATTGCATTGCGGCCTCGCTGAAATTGGCGCCACGCACATCCGATTCGCTCAAGTCTGCGCGCGTGAGAATCGAGCCAGTTAGGTCGGTGAGCAGTAGTTCGCAGTCCTTAAGGGTGGCACCGATCAGAATTGCTCCGCGCAGGTCGGCACCGCTCAAGATCAGACCAGAGAAATCTATGTCGGTGAGGTCTTGGTTGGATAGTTCTGCGCGGTGGCCTTCGGCTCCGAAGCTGGTTGCCCATAATGCGTGTTGGCGGAGGGCGTTTTGTGTGTCGGGTGATAATTCCTCAACAGCTCGCGCTATTTCGATCCCAGCCATAATCGCGGTTGAAATATCCAACAATTCAAGGTCGACACCGCGAAGATTGGCTCTCTCGAAATTGGCATTAATCACAGATGCACCGGCCAACGTCGCGCCCGATAGGTTGGCATCGATAAGGTTGGCTTGTTCGAGGTTCGCATTCGTAAGGTCGATACGAGAGAGATCGGCCTTTGCCATTCTGGCCCGCCTCAAGTTGGCCCCGACCGCAGAAGCACGGGCCATACATACGCCTTCCAGGCTGGCATTTTCGAGGTCGCAGTGGTCTAGCTGTGCCGCCGACAGGTCGGCCACGCGCACGACAGGCGCACCGCTGCCGGTGCCGCGATCGCCGAAATTCGCGTCCCCGAGCCGCGCGCCGACCAGGTTTGCGGCATGCAGTCGCGTTCCTCTAAGGTCAGACCGGCGCAGGTCCGCCCCTTCAAGGTCGCTGCGGTCGAAATTCGTCCCAACGAGTATTGCCGAGCGGAGGTTCAGGCCTTGGAGGCGCAGTCCGGCCAGGTTCTCGTGGGAAAGATCGGCGCGACGGCCGTCGAATGATCCGCTGACATAGCGCTCGTGGGCTTTGACGATTTCGACGAATTCTTCGGGTGTCAACGTCATACCAACCGATTCGCGTTGCGCGAAACTCCTCAGCTGCGACGTTAGTCCGGGTTATTTTACCTACCATTATCAGGAAATACCTTAATAACATAGATAAAACCCCTAGTTGAGGCCGGCAATATTTAAAGGATTTTTCGAATTTCTGCGCTAGCGGCTAATATGCTCGTGAAATTCCGTTCATTTTGATCCCGTCCACCTCGTTTGACTTGCCAATGACTGAAACGATCTCACTGCCGATTTGGATGGCCGTTGTAACCGGTGCGCTCGCATTGTGGGCGGTACTCGACCGGCTTCTCATTCCGAGCGGACGCTGGTTTATCAGGCGACGCGTCAATCGTGTGATCAATGAGTTGAACACGCGGTTGCAGCTGCAGATACCGGCCTTCCATCAGACCAAGCGGCAAGTTCTGATCGATCGGTTGATTTACGACCCCGGGGTAATTGAGGCGGTCGATGCGGAGGCGCAAAGCTCAGGTGTTCCCAGGGAGGTTTTGATCCGCGATGTTGAACGCTACGCCCGCGAGATCGTGCCTTCGTTCAACGCCTATGCCTACTTCCGAATAGGCTACTACCTGGCACGGCGCACGGTTCAGTTCCTCTATCGGGTTCGCCTGGGGTATTCCGACGATGCGGCGCTCGCAAATATTGAGCCCAATGCCAGCGTCGTATTCGTGATGAACCACCGTAGCAACATGGATTATGTCATCGTTGCCTATATGGCCGCGAGCCGCTCGGCGCTGAGCTACGCGGTTGGGGAATGGGCGCGAATTTGGCCCCTGCAAACGTTGATAAGATCGCTTGGCGCCTACTTTGTGCGGCGCAACTCGGGCAACCCGCTTTACCGTCAGGTTTTGGCTCGTTACGTCCAAGCGGCGACTGCGGGCGGCGTGGCTCAAGCGGTTTATCCCGAGGGCGGGCTAAGCCGTGACGGTCGTTTGCGGCAACCCAGACTGGGCCTGATCAACTACATGGTATCTGGGTTTGATCCCGAAGGGGATCGCGACCTGGTGTTCATCCCGGTTGGTATCAATTACGACCGCGTTCTTGAGGATCGGTCTCTGGTGCGCGCGCTCGATCCGGACGCAGATCGCCGCGACAAGAAATTCGTCATTGCGACACTTCTAAAATTTGTCGGTCGCAATGCCGGTCTCATGCTGCGGCGGCGCTGGTTCAGATTTGGCTATGCCTGCGTGAATTTCGGGACCCCGATTTCAATGCGTTCCTACACCGCCCAACGCACGATCGACTTCCGAGCGTTGGATGCGGACGCTCGTTTTGAAGCGGTCGAACGCTTGGGCACAGAATTGCTCGGCGCAATCGGCGCCGCGATACCCGTATTGCCGGTGTCGCTCGTCGCTACGGTGTTCGTGCGCCAGCCGGGCCGGGCCATGAGCGAACTGGAAATAAAAGCGCAAGCGCAAGGGCTTATCGAGGATCTCGAACGTGGTGACGCGTACATCCATATTCCTCGAGCCGATCATGATTACGCAATTACAGTCGGCTTGCGAATGTTAACCCTTCGACATTTCGTTGAGGTGTCAGATGGACTCTACCGGGCCATCGACGGGGAAACCGAAATGTTGCGTTACTACGCTAACGCGATCGACCATTTCTTGCAGATCCGGCACTAAACACACCTCCTTCGTAAGCGCAGGCGTATTGAGCAGCACGCCCTCTACATAATGTAGTGCATGGGGCTACTCGAATTACAATATATAGAATAGTATTAGAACAATGGGATAGACCCTAATCTTACTACGGGATAATAAGGTAAGGTCTCTATATATCCCTAATACAACACTTTTTCGGAATTAGTGCTTGTGTCCTCTGCGGCAACTCGCTAAGTATTTGGCCGCGAAGCTGATGATAATTATTAAGCTCAAAGTTGCAGTGCTTTGACTCGTTCAAGCTGCAAGGGAATTTGATAATGAGTGACTATCAGGTGGTCGGAAAAATCGATCAGGTTGGTCCGAGCACGATGCAAGTTGTTGATCTGGACGGGCGCGAGATCGTCGTCGCAAACCAGGATGGAAGCTTTTTTGCGTTTAGCGATCGCTGTACCTGCGTGTCCCATTTTGCCGGCCATTCCGGTAGCGAAGCCGGCAGTTTCGGTCATCTCTCCGAGGGCAAGTTGGAAGGCGGCACCGTTGCCTGCCCGCTTCATTCGACGGTTTTCGACCTTAAAACCGGTACGCCGATCTCAGGCTTCGGTGAAATTCCGCTAAATACATATGAAGTTCAACAGCAGAACGGCGAACTCCACGTCTCGATCATGTCGGACACAGAGCGCCGTTTCTGGAACGATAAGACCGTCGCTGTTGGTAGTTGATAGTCCGCGTTCCTCTCCTTCATAGTTGTCGAGGGCGTCCTTTGGGCGCCCTTCTTCTTTGCCGCAAACCAACGTGTTAAGAGCATACCCGACTTACGAGTTTACCGGCCTTGCACCAACGACGCCTCCGACCTTGACCAGCACCATTCAAAACGACCGACCCGGCGATCGCATCCCGGTCTCGATCCTCACGGGTTTTCTGGGAGCCGGGCAAAAAGCTTGCCGTCATAAACTCGTCCACCAAGCCGGGTTTTCCGACACTGCAATTATCATCAACGAATTCGGCGAGATCGGCCTCGATCACCTCCTGGTTGAAAACATCGATGAAAACATCGTTTCGCTTAACAGCGGCTGTCTATGTTGCACCGTGCGTGGGGATCTCATCGAGACACTCGGCGACCTCGCCCGACGCCGCGAAAGAAACGAAATCGTGCAATTTCGGCGCGCTTTCGTAGAAACCACCGGCCTGGCCGATCCGGCCCCCATCATTCGTAGATCCGGCCCCCATCACACCATCATGACCGATCCCGGACTGACCGGCGTCTACGACCTCGACGGCGTATGGACCGTCGTCGACGCGGTTAATGGCGAGACCACGCTGGATCAGCACGAGGAAGCAATCAAGCAGGTTGCCGTGGCCGACCGGTTGATCCTGTCGAAACTGGATTGCTTGGATGGCGTCGCTGGCGGTCGGGCCGAAAACAACCTTCGCCGTCGGCTTGGTGAATTAAATCCCGGTGCGCTCGTTATCGATGTTGACAGTAATATTGACGCCGCGGATCTATTAAGCAGGGGTATCTATGATCCGGCGAATAAGTCGCCTGAGGTCACCGCGTGGCTCAACGAAGAAGCGTATGGCGCGGGTAAATCTGTGGGTCACGCAGATCATGATCATGGCGAGCACACGCCGGACGCTAATCGACATGATGACCGCGTCCGCTCCTTCTGCATCGCCCGCGAAAAGCCGCTAAGCCTGGCTGGCTTCAGCCTATTCCTGGAAATCTTGGCGATGCGGCACGGCACCGATCTCCTGCGCATGAAGGGGATCGTCAATTTGGCCGAACATCCCGGAACCCCGGCTGTGGTGCACGGCGTGCAGCACATCTTCCACCCGGCAAAGTGGCTCCCGAATTGGCCGGACAACGATCAACGTACGCGACTGGTATTCATAACCCGCGATATTGAGCGCGCAACGATCGAAGCCGTATTCGACGCTTTGTGCGGTGAGGTGACCACTTCGAAAAGCAAGCCAGACGGCGCGTAATCAAGCTGAAGGGTCGACCGGTTCCCAGTTTGCAATCTCGCTGTTGAGCGACGGTATGTCTTCCTGATTGATGAGGTTCTCCACCCGCCGTTTCCCCTGCTGCGCCGCGCGCTGGATCGCCCCGTCACCACGATTGGTGGCCAGAGAAAACCAGAAAAAGGCGCGCTCCGGTGACGCGCCGATGATCCCTCCATCTTCGTGCAGCTGGGCAAGGTTGACCTGCGCCTTGGCATTTCCCTGAGCCGCCGCACGTCGGTAGAGGTCGGCAGCTTTGCGAAGGTCCTGGCCGACCGTTTCGCCGCGCTCATAGATATTTCCAAGATTGGTTAGGGCATCGGGATGACTCAGCGCTGCACCGCGTTCGAAGTATTCCACTGCTTTGGTAAGATCACGTCGAACACCATGGCCAAACGTATACATCACGCCGAGGTTCGTTAGGCCAACCGCATTTTCCTGCGCTGCCGACGCTTCGAACCATTGGCGCGCCTTGCGGTAGTTACGCTTTACACCGATGGCAAAATAGTAAATCGAGCCTAACGTGCTTTGCGCTGACGGTTGCCCCTGCTCGGCTGCACTCTCGAGCAGATCGCGCGCCATGCGGAATTCACCCGCTTTAATCAGAGCGCGTCCGTAGTGCGCTTTGATGCGGAGTGAGTCGGGAAATTCCTCGGCCGCCGCCTTGCAACTCGTGACCGCCTTATCAGCGTTGAGTTCATCAAACGGAACGCCGCGCCCAAATTTATCGGCCGGTGCTGCGGCCAGTCGGTCACACTCCTGCGGCGGCGGTTCGGCCGCGGCACTCGGCATTGCTGCGAATGCAACCAATCCGGCTAATGCTGCTATCGCTAGCGCTTGTTTTCCAATCAACGCTCGCGCCTTTTTCTGTTTCAACGAGGTCAGTTGGTTAGCACGTTTTCTGTAGACCGGCCATTGGATTGCGCCTGCGCGCGGGTATACAATGGCAATGATTCGGGCATCTCATCGGTAAGGTAGTGCAATGAGATTCCATTCTTTGGCAATTGTCGTTTGCTTGATGATTCTGCTTGTGGGTTGCCAACAGGCGGTGCTGGACGAAGAGATTCACGCGATGGTACCGGACTGTGGTCGCGCCGATGCGCAAATCGCGCTGCTCGATCAGGAGAAGGCTCAGGTGAATGACCGGGTTGCTTCGGGCATCAAAACGATTGTGCCGGTATCGGCGATCGTCCACCTGTTTCGGGGTGAGTTGAGGCGAGAAGCAAAGATCGCGACCGGAGAATACAATCAGCTTATCGAGTCCAAGATCAGCGAAATCAAAAGCGACTGCGCCGTTTAGTTCGCCCCGGACCGACGTATTATCAGGGCTCCAAGCAACGATTCGTTCAACACTCGTTCAACACTCGTTCAACTATTGGGCGGTAACCTGAACCGACACGTCGAGGCCAGCGAAGTCGTCGGGTCCTCCCTGAAAGGTCCCCGATAGTGGCACAGCCTGCGCCGGGTCTCGCGCAACAGCAACGCGGATCAGGTTGACGCCACCGATCAATCCGTTGGTCGGATCGAGTTCGACCCAGCCGGCACCGGGGAGGTAAACCTGAGCCCAGGCGTGGGTTTCGCCGGTTCCAACGAGTGTTCCCGCCAATGGTTTGGCGGCTGTTCCGGTGCCCAGGAGGTTGGGATCGTAGACGTATCCGGAGACGAAACGCGCCGCCAGGCCGAGGGTGCGGGCTGCTTCCATCAGTAGGAGCGCGTAGTCGCGACAACTTCCCGAGCCAAGCGATAGAGTTTGCTCCGGTGTCTGGGTGCCCTCGGCGACGCGCCGTTCGTAACGAAGCTCTCGACCAATTGCCTGTGTTATCCGCATCAGTAGATCCATCGTCAGGATCTCTCCGCCACCGTCTGCTGCGCTGGTGAATTTGCGTGCCCATGCGTCTACCAGATGACCGGAATCGGGGTAGTGCCGGTCGCGCGTGCGTCCGAGGTCGGGCAAGTCTTCGGAAGCATAACTGAACGGAAATCGTTGCGCATACGGTTCGATGGCAAACGCCGGCAACACTTCGACGTAATGCTCCACCGTGATTTCGCTAACGATAGAAAGAACATCGGAGCGATCTTTGAAGGCAGCCACGGCGATGGAATTACCGAAGAGATCGTGATGCCAGCGCACCGACGCCGGCGGGGATACGATCAGCTTGGCGTCGACCAGCCTTAAATCATGGCTGTCGCGCGGTCGAAACATCATGCGATGTTCGCCAAACGCAACAGCTTGGTTGTAGCGATAGGTCGTCGCGTGGCGGAGGTTGAGTATGGCCATGTGAGCGGGGAGGCGCTGGGGTGCCCGGCTAGTGGATGAAATCTAACATATGGTGCCCATACGACGGCTTGCCGAGTTCGCCGGTTAGGCGCGCGAAGCGTGGCGATGCCTCATGGGACCGTTGCGCATCGGAAGCTTCGCGTAACGCGGCCGGCGAGCTCGGCAAGCCGCCCTGTGGGTCGCGTATCCCGGCCCCTCGGTGCGTCGAAATCCCTCGACGATGCAAAGCATCGCCTGCGGGCTTACTCCTGCCGAGCTGCCGGGATACGCGATCGTATGGGTACCATATGTTAGATTCCATCCACTAGCTGCAATCAGGCGGTGCCGAAAAACGTCTTCGCCATCTGATCGGTGAGGCTGACGATGCGCTGTTGGACGAGGTCGATAAAGCTATGCATATCGCCGCGCACAATGGCCTCGATGGGATTGTCACGCAGCGTGTCGCGGAGTTCGTTGAGTGATTTTTCAATGTCGGGATCAAGGCTTGGGTCATAGCGCTTGCCGAGGTCTCGGCTGAGAACCGCGATCTCGTCGATGCAAAGTCCGATTGATCTTGGAAAGTCGGGATCGATCAGAAGGAACGAAGCGACATCGGCGGGCCGTATGCCGCGCGGATGGATGCGTCTGAATGCGTGGTATCCCGCGACCGAGCGCAGCAATGAATTCCATTGGCTGATATCGAGCAATCGATCAGGTTCTTCAGCGGTTGGTTGCAGGAACCGGTATTTGATATCGAGAAGACGAGATGCCTGGTCAGCCCGTTCGAGGTATTTGCCGATATTGTAGAATTGCCAAGTTTCGTCGCGGAAAAACGTCCCTTCGATGATGCCGGTGTGGGTCTGGCAGCTTTCCTTAATCCGCTGGCAAAGGCGATTGATTCGGGTGAGCCCAATATCGCGTTGCCCCAAGTCCGCGAGAAACTCGTAAAAAACGTTGAGCTGCATCCACATCTCGGTGCTGATGAGGTGACGCAGGCTGCGCGCATTCTCTCGCGCCATTCGCACAGTCGATCGGATCGAGGACGGATTGGTGTCGTCAAGGACATAGAAATTAAGAACGGCCTGTGCTGTTGCTTCATCGTACTTCTTAAAAAATCGTTCGTCGTCGGCATTGAGCTGAACGATCGGTAACCATTGCTGACCGATGTGGTCGTCTCGGGCCAGCGTTTCGTTGACGTCGATAATGCGCGCGAGGTTCTCCGCCCGCTCCATATAACGGGCCATCCAGAAGGCGTTCTCGGCGACACGGGCGAGTAGATTACTCAAGGACCCAGGTATCCTTCGAGCCGCCACCCTGCGATGAGTTGACCACGATCGAGCCTTCCTTGAGGGCCACGCGCGTGAGTCCGCCGGGCAATACCCAGGTGTCTTTTCCCGTGATGGCGAATGGCCGCAGATCGACATGGCGCGGTGCGACGCCAGATTTCGTGAGGGTCGGACACACCGATAGCTGAACCATCGGCTGGCTGATGTAATTATCCGGCTCGGCCTTGAGCGCTTTGCGACATGCGGCGAGTTGCCTCTTCGATGCCAGCGGGCCAACGGTGATACCGTAACCACCGGATTCACCGACCGGCTTGACGACGAGGTCTGCGAGATTGTCGAGCGTATAGGTCAGCCCATCGGTCTCACGACAAACGTGGGTCTCGACGTTGGGAAGAATCGGATCCTCGTCAAGATAATACCTGATGATCCGCGGCATGTAGGCGTAGGTCGCTTTGTCGTCGGCGACCCCATTGCCGATTGCGTTGGCGAGAGCGACGTTGCCGCGAGCGTAAGCGCCGATCAACCCACTGACGCCCAATACGCTGGTCGGATTGAGCACCTTTGGGTCCATGAAGTCGTCACTGATCCGACGATAGATAACGTCGACCCGAACAGCGCCGCCTGTTGTGCGCATATAGACAACATCGTTTTCCACGAACAGATCGCGGCCTTCGACAAGGGGCGCGCCGACCTCGCGGGCAAGGAACACGTGCTCGAAATATGCAGAGTTATGAACGCCCGGCGACATCACAACGACTTGCGGGTCCAACACTGATTCGGGTGCCATCTCGGCCAACGCTTCGGCCAGGCGCACGCCATAGTCGCCGACTCGGTGAATACGGGTGTCGGCGAGAAGATCAGGGAATGCGCGCAGCATCATCTGTCGGTTTTCGATGACGTAGGAAACGCCTGAAGGAGTGCGCGCATTGTCTTCGAGGACCAGGAATTTTCCACCCTCGTCGCGCACGATGTCGGTGCCGCATATGTTTACGAATGAACCGTGGCGGGGCGCGACATCGTGCATCAGGGGCTGGTATTGATCGTTCTCGAGAATCAGGTCGGCGGGGACCACGCTGTCCTTTAAGACAGACTGGCGGCCATAGATGTCACTGAGAAATAGGTTCAGCGCGGCCACCCGCTGTTTGACGCCACTATCAATTTGCCGCCAGTCGTTTTGTGAAAGCACGCGAGGGATGACGTCGAATGGCAAGACCCGGTCGATCACGTCTCGTTCGGTGTAGACCGTGAATGTAATTCCTAGATTGTAGAGTTCGCGTTGGGCGTCTTTGGCGCGGGCGCGCAAAGTCGCAATATCGACCGATGCCAGACGCTGGCGAATATCGGCGGTGTGTGACGCGTTGCTGGTGCCGGCATTGCCAAACATCTCGCAGAAATCGCCGTCAGCGTAATAGCCGGTCAAAGCGCCGCCGACCGGTTTGGGTGCGGTTGTTCTGGGGCGGGAAATGGCCATCGAGATCGGTTGTGTTCGGCAGCAACGTCGCCTGACTCTATACTCCTTGCAGGAGCGCCGACATGATCGATTTACCGATCGTGCGCAGGGTGCTATTCCATCGCGCGGTTTACCCCGGTGTGGTGCGTTGTAGGTTCGACCGTCGTCGCGCTTGGCGTCACAATGATAATTAGCCGAGCGTTGTAGGGAGTTTCACTGATTGGCAAAACTACGAGCGCGTCCGTTCCTGGAACAACTGCAAACGATCGCGCGCCATCAGTTGATCATTCCCCTGTTGCGCAGCCCGCATCCACCGGAGCATTCTGCTCGCGGCATCTTGATCGGGTTGATCTGGGGCCTTACGCCGACCGTCGGAATACAGATCATCGGCGTCTCGCTAACGTGGTTTATCGCGCGCCGCGCATTCAACTGGAATTTCAACTATCTCGTCGCTCTGGCATGGACCATCGTTACCAACCCGCTGACGTTTCTGCCGCTTTATTATGTCTTCTACGTTACCGGCAGATTCATCCTTGGCGATACCTCCGGTGGCCTTTCCGGCTATCAGGCATTTGTTGGAGTCTGGGATCAAACGTTTGAGCCCGACACGGGTTGGTTCGAGGTCGTCGGGACCTACTTCTCGGTAATCGTGCGCGATTGGGGTTTGCGCCTCCTGGTTGGTTCGATTCCCTACGCTGCGGTTGCCAGCATCGCGGGCTATTGGTGGGGGCTACGGTTCATCATCCGCTACCGACGTGCCCGTCTTGCGCTACGCCTAAAACGCCACGCAAAGAGGGCTCAAACGAGCGGTGCCAACGGTTAGCGGCTGGTTTCGTGACCTTGCGTTTCAGCGCATGGCGGCCTAGCGTTGCCGTTAATCTGCGCCCCAGACGCATGCGGCTGAGGCGTAGTGGGTGGAATCCAACATATGGTACCCATACGATCGCGTATCCCGGTAGCTCGGCAGGAGGAAGCCCGCAGGCGATGCCCCAAGGGACTGTTGGGCATCGTCGAGGGGTTTCGACGCACCGGGGGGCCGGGATAGGCGACCCACAGGGCGGCTTGCCGAGCTCACCGGCCGCGTTACGCAAAGCTTCCGATGCCCAACGGTCCCATGGGGCATCGCCACGCTTCGCGCGCCTAACCGGCGAACTCGGCAAGCCGTCGTATGGGTACCAAATGTTGGATTCCACCCACTAGGATCGGTGGGCGCCGACAAACCGCTTAGGGAGAGAGTTATGGCTAAACATTTCCGCTGCGGACACCTTTATAGCGGTCTGATCGAAGACGCCAAGGCTGAGCAAACGTTCGTCGTTGACGAGCGTATGATTACGTTTGTTGGGCCCACCAGCGATGCGCCGACTCCAGCCGAGGGCGATGAGGTGGCTGATCACAGCCAATACTTCGTGTTGCCCGGTTTGGTCGATCTTCACACCCATCTCACCTACGGCAATGCCATGTGTGAGGAGGACATCGACTTCTACGCGAGCACGGAGTTTCGCGCCCTACGCGGACTCATCGGGGCGCAGCGAATGCTGGCAGCTGGCTACACCTCGATCGGCGATCCCGGCGGATCGAACTACGTGGCCGTTTCGATTCGCGATGCCATCAATGCCGGGATTTTCGTCGGGCCCAGGATCAATTGTTCCTCCCAATACATCACCAGCCACCAAGGTCTCACCGACTATTTTCCGGTCTACTCGGTTGGCAATCCGGTGACCGGTATCGGCAAGGTGGTGACCGATATGGACCAAGCCATCGAAGTCATCCGCATGCAAATCAAAGACGGCGTCGATTTCGTCAAGTTCGCGATGGATGGACGCCATCTCAGCCGCGACGGCGAACTGCTGGCCTCGTTCACCGAGGACGAGACCAAGCGGATGGTCGACGAGTGTCATCGGTTGGGTAAGAAAACCGCCATGCACGCACGTGGCCGCGAGGGCACCTTATTGTCGGCACGCGCTGGGGCGGATTTGATTTTCCACGCCTCGTGGGCCGACGACGAATGTATCGAGACCATGTTGGACAATGGCTGTGCGATCTGCCCGACGCTGCTGGTTCCTTATCACAATCAAATTTTCACGCAGCCGACCGACCCGATGTACCACAAGGTGCGGCCCGACCTCGGGTCGCGCGAGTGGCACGCCGCCATGAGCGTCTTGCCGCGCGCGTATCGGGCCGGGATTCCGTTCATGACCGGAACCGATACCGGATTTGCCATCACGCCTTATGGCGAATGGAACGCTCGAGAGATCGAATTGTTTGTCGACCTGTTGGGTTTCTCTCCCCAAGAGGCGCTGAACGCGGCAACCGCCGTAAGCGGCTCGTTCCTTGGTGGTGGCGACAAGATCGGCAAGATCGAGGTTGGCTGCAACGCCGATTTCCTGGTGTTCGACGGCAACCCGTTGACCAATGTGTCGCTGCTCCTGGAGAAGCAGAGGATCCAACACGTCTATCTCGGCGGTGGAGCCATCGAACTCGACCTGCCGCCTATCGAGTCGAAAGGGGTGAGCGATTTCTCCTACAAGATGTGGCACGACATGTACACGCAAGGCCGCGTCAAGGAGCTTGGCACGGCGATCCGGCATATCCAGGCCGCCGAGTGAATTTGAGATACTGATATGGCTCTGAGCGTTGACGACGTCCTCGGCCGCATTGCCGAAATGCACCAGGAGCGACCGCTCTATTCCCAGCCGCTATGGCGCGATCTTGTCGATGGCAACCTTTCAAAAGCACAACTGAAGGAATTTGCTTTTCACTACAGCATCGTGCCGCTTCCGAACCATAACTATCACGGCCGTCTCTATCTGAATTGCCCGGATTATCGGTGGCGTATCTTGATTGCCGAGGTCTGTTACGAGGAGGGCACCGGCCGTTTGTTCGCCGGCGGCAAGCCCCACTGCGAGCTTTATCTAGACTTTGGAACGGCTGTCGGTTGGCGCGAAGACGAGCTCTGGAACGCCGAATACATGCCGCGCGCCTTGGCGTGGAAGGCGTATTTTGAACGCGTGCTGGAGACTAGTTTCCTTGACGGTGCGACCGCGCATATGTTGAGCGGCGAAGCCATGATACCGGGCACCTTCGGCCGCATCGCCGACAAGATGCAGGAGAAATTTGGCTTTACCGAGGCGCAGGTCGCGTTCTGGCGGGTCCACGATGTTGCCGATGGCGACCACTCCGATATCGGCAAGCGACTGCTCGAAGAGTTCGCTCCAAGCCAGGCCGACCGCGAGCGCGTTCTCAAAGTCGTGGATGCCTACAAAGATGTCGTCTTCTTCATGTATGACGAAATCTATAAACGGGTGCAGGCCGCCGCTTAGCGTTCGCTTCCATCCACTAGATCGAATTCACACCGTCGGCAGCAAGGGATCCAGTCCCAGCATCGTGCCGCCGTAGATCTGCCCGGTCACGTCCCAAACCAGTGAAATGTGGTGCCCGATCGCGTGCACGTCGCGGAAATAGCGCTGCATCGGGTTGCGCGTATACAGGCCGGCGGCACCGGTGACTTGGGCGCAGAGGTCGGTGCCTTGTTGGAATAGTTTTGCCGCAAAGGCGCCGTCGCGGCGATAGCGCACGCGATCTTCCATCGACCATGTCGCGGTGTCGGCTGCGATCGCCATCGCCTCGTCGCAATTATTCTTGAGCAGCATACGGGCGGTGTCGACGCAGGCGCTGGCCTCGGTAAGTTTGATCTGCACCGGGCTGAGCTTGGCAGCGTCCGTTGCCAGATAGGTTGTGACGCGTGTCTTGGTCGCTGCGAAACTGTCTTCGACCGCGGCTTGCGCGGCACCGAGCCCAGGCGCAGCGGCGACGTGCGGGAACAGAGCGAAGGCCGGTAGTTGATAGAGCGGGCTCGGATTGGTCGCGCTCCCTGGCGAGGGACCGCCGCGGAATTCCGTGAGTAGCGTGCCGCGATGTTCGGGAATCTCGACATCGTCGACGATCAGATCCTTGCTGCCGGTACCGATCAGGCCTGACGCGTACCATGTGTCCTTGGTCGTGTATTCGGATTTGTGGAGTAGCAGCTGGATATACTCGGGCGCTTTATCAGGATCGCTCTCGTCATGCAGCAGCGCGCCGATCGTTGCCCATTCCGAAATATCGACGCCGCTTGCAAAGGGCCATGGGAAGTTTCCGCGCACGCGCCAGCCATCGGCCACTTTCGTCACCCGTCCGGCCGGGAAGATGTAGGCTGAGCACACCAAGGTGCTGGTGTCCTTGCCCCAGATGTCCTGTTGCGCCGCTTCAGGCAGCATGCCGATCTGCCATAGGCGGCTCGAAAAATTTCCTAGGATCCACGCGCTCGACGCACACCCGCGGCCGATCTCGGAACACACATCGACGATGAGTCCGAAATCCATCTCGTGGCCGCCCCAGCGCTTTGGCTGCAATATGCGCCACAGCCCGGTGTCGTGAAAATCCTGGATCGTCTCATCGAGGATGAGACGTTGCGCCTCCGCCTGGGGCGCACGCTCGCGCAAGGACGGGACCAGTTCACGCGCACGCTGGATCAGATCCTGTCGCGAAATCGTATCGCTGGTCTTTGTCGCAAAGGGAGTGGCTTGGGTCGGGTTCATATCGGACAACTCGAAGAATTGGCGGGCGTTGTCGTCACTCGTAGCACGCGCGTAAGCCGGCGATAAAGTGGAGAACGGTTGCCGCTCAGGATTCCCGCTCTTATGTTGGTAGCTTGAATTGGCAGCGCTCTGGCGCTTGGCGCAGCAGTTGCGCCGAGGATGGGAAAATGTCGCTACACGGTTTCAACCACTTTACGATTCGCGCGCAAGACGTCGACGAAACCATAGCATTCTACGTCGATGTTCTCGGTATGCGGGTGGGCTCGCGTCCCTCTTTTGAAAATCCCGGCTTTTGGATTTACTGCGGCGTGACGCCGGTTATCCATCTGTTCGACGGCAAGCACCAAGATGTTTATGTCGGCAATGTCGAGCAAACAACGCGCGGTTCGGGATCAGTTGACCACATTGCGTTCTCCGGGGACGACTACGAGGCTATGCGCCAGCACCTCGAAGCGATAGGCGTCGACTACAAAGTCTTGAAATTGCCGGAGCTCGATGTCGACCAACTGTTCGTCGAAGATCCCAACGGACTGATGGTCGAGATGCAGTTTCCAAGAGAAGCTGCCTAGGGCAGCGGCGATATAACAACAAGAGAAGCTGCCTAGGGCAGCGGCGATATAACAATAAGAGAAGCTGCCTAGGGCAGCGGCGATATAACAATAAGAGAAGCTGCCTAGGGCAGCGGCGATATAGCAATAAGAGAAGCTGCCTAGCCCAGCGGCGATATAGCAATAAGAGAAGCTGCCTAGGGCAGCGGCGATATAGCAATAAGAGAAGCTGCCTAGCCCAGCGGCGAAATAGGGGCTGCAATTTGGACGTGGGATAAGGGACGCGTGATGAGTGATAATTCCGATAGTCAGCGCCGGCAGAAAGCATTTCTGTTCGAGGTCGAGCAGGCGATCCGCGCCGCGAACAATGAAATCATTCACGAAAAGATGCCGCAGATCAGCCGGGAGGATGTCTATCACCTCGCCGTCACCGTGGCGAAATTGCCCGCCAGCTATCTCGAAACCGCCTTCGAGCTCAATCACATGGACGGCGAGTCTCCAAACGCGGAACTTGTGGCGCGTCTGCGGCAGCAACGTGAGACCTTCGAGGAAGCCCGCTCGGCATTTCTCGCACTCCAGCGCGCCATCGAGGTCGGTTATGTTGACGTGGAGAAAATCAAAGCCTAGCTAGCGGGCCGCCG
>CBDCYR010000016.1:207500-222035 GCA_965224275.1 Alphaproteobacteria bacterium
AGACCAGAGGTCGCCCATTGCGCGTGCAGCGCCCAAATCGAAACACAGGAAAATCTCTTAGATGACTTTGGAGTCCGGGCGCGATACGAAATCTGCCCGATAACTTCTAAAACCGATGACGCGGGGTGGAGCAGTCCGGTAGCTCGTCAGGCTCATAACCTGAAGGTCGTTGGTTCAAATCCAACCCCCGCAACCAAACCAAGCCCCCGAAAACATTGATGTTTCGGGGGCTTTTTGATTCACTGCATTTTCCGGAGAATTGTAATGTCAACACATGGTCAACACAAAGCCGCGAGCGTGAAATTTGTATTCCCCGTGGGCACTCGCGGGCACTGTTTTGTTCGGTCATCCGGACTTCTCACGAGGCGTTTTGAGTCTGGATCAGGGTCCGACGGCCGTATCCGGTTTGCGCACTTCAGCCGTCACTCTTCTCAGGTCTCTGACGATGCGGCTCACTTTCCGGGCGTAGAGGTTGCCGGCCGGGGTGAGCGTCACTCCATTGCTTCGCCTGACAAACAGCTCGGTTCCCAGAAATCGCTCTAGCTGCCGAACATGTCTGCTGATGGCGCCGGGTGAGACTCGCAATTCGGCCGCCGCATACAGGAAACTCTCATGTCTGCCCGCCGCTTCGAATGCGTGGAGCGAGTTCAGCGGCGGAAGCGGCTCATTGGACATGTATTTACGGCACTGGCGAAGCCTCAGAGAAGTTGAGGCAGACTAAATTTATTGCAGGTCACGGTCAATCCCGGACTTCTCACGAGGCGTTTTTGAGGCGCTGGATTTGAGAGTGATCGGGCTGATTTGAGTGTCAGCGTGGTGGGTCGGGCTTTGAGAAGGATATTCTGGCCGGGATAGTTGGACAGGCTCTGCGTATGATTGGTTTTTGGTGGGTTTCGGGCATGCGGGAGTCATCGCCGCCGCAGCGTTGCCCCCTTTTCCCTGTTGCGGTGGAGAGTTGCGATTATGGGGGCGCCAGGGCGGCGTGGGCCTTGAAGAAGAGGTCTTTGTAAGGGCAGGCATCGGGCAGGGAGAGCTTGATGCGTCGCACGGAGTTGATGACTTTGGCGCCGACCTTCAGAAGTTTCAGGCGGATGGTATTGGGGACGGCCTTGGCCAGGGTCGTCTTTTTCAGGGCGACGCGGCGGATACCGTCGATGAGGACATAGGCGAAAGCAGCGAGGAGCAGGCGGAGCTGGTTGGCTTTGTAGGCGTGCGCGCTCATGCGATTGGCGAACAGATCGAGTTGGCAGTCCTTGATGCGGTTTTCCATGTCGCCGCGTGGGCAATAGGTGTCTTCGTAGAGTTCCCTGGGCGGGACTTGGTGGCGATCCAGGGAGGTGACGAGGAAGCGGCAGCGCTGTTCGTGTCCGGGCTTGTGTTCGACCTTGGCGATGACGCGCCGGGGCCGGGCCCAGGTTCTGGATTTGGTGATGTGGTGGAAATCGCCGTAGGCGCGGACCGGCTGGCCGGTTTCGATCATGGCCATGGCGGCCTTGCCGCGGACCCTCTGTGCTTTCTTGAGCAGGACATCGTTGCGCGCCAGGCCGAAGACGTAATCCACGGCATTTCCCTCGCACCAGCGCATCAGGTTCTCTCGCGCGAAGCCGCTGTCGCCGCGCAGCACGATGGCGACATTGGGCCAGCGTTCCCGGATCATCGCGACGATGCGCCGGATCTGGTTGCGCGCACCCCTGGCGCCATCGATGTTGGCGGGTCGGAGTTGGGCGAGCAGGAGATGGCGGCCGCAGAAGACATAGAGGGGCAGGAAACAGCGGTGTTCGTAATAGCCGTGGAAGAAGGCGTTCTCCTGGCGCCCGTGGGTCTCCACGTCGGTGGCGTCGATATCGAGGGTGATGCGCGCGGGCGGCGTGTCGCAGGCGTCGAGGAACAGCGCGACGAACAGGTTGGAGAGGCTCTTGAGATTGGGGACCATCTGGTGATAGCGGCGGTTGCCGGTTTCCCAGGATTGTTCCAGCCGGCTCAGCGTTGACTTGCCGGCCAGCGGAGCCGGGGTCGCGGGATATTCGGTTCCCGGTGAGGCCAGCAATTTCAGGGCCGGGTCGAAACGGAGCGTGTCGTGGTCGATGATGTCTTCATAGCCGAGCGCCATCCCGCAAACCCGTTGAGCCAACAGGGCGGGAAGGGTATGGGTTAGGCGTTCTCGATCCCGGTGATCGGTGAAACAGCCCGCCATGCGTTCGAACAGGCGTATCCGGCGCGCCCGCTCGCGCAGTAACAGGACACCGGCGTCCGACGTGATCTCGCCGCCGTCGAAGGCGGCGAACACCACCCGTTTGCCGTAATCCGCAAAGCGCATGAAGTTCCCCCTCAAGACATGGATATCACGCGATCCATCATAGAGTATTGCGTGGGGCATCGAAGAAGAACACAAGCGTTGAGCCCCGGTTTCCGATAGGCTGGCACCCTCCTGTGAACGCCACGCGAGGTCTCCATGCCGGTCAGCAAGAAGCGCCGCAACAACAAGAGAAAGCCCGCGCCCACCGCCAGGAAAAAGCCGGCCCTCGAGCTTGTGTCCGAGCCCGCGCCGCCTTTGCCCGACCGTCGGGCTCTGGAGGGGGTGATGGCCAAGCTCGCCGGCGGGCTGTCCTCCGGCTTTGACGGAAGCGACGGTGATGACGCGGCGCTTTGGCAGGCCCAGGAACTCATGTACGAAGCCTGGGACACGGGCGCCAAACGCGAACGGATCGAACTGGCCAAACGGGCGCTGGAGATATCCGACCTCTGCGCCGACGCTCATGTGCTGCTGGCGGAAGAGGTGGCGAAGACCCTCGTCGAGGCGCGGCGCCATTATGAGGCCGGCGTTGCCGCCGGGGAACGGGCGCTTGGGGCGCAAGCCTTCGAGCGTGATGTCGGCCACTTCTGGGGCCTTCTGGAGACCCGCCCTTACATGCGCGCCCGCGCCGGTCTCGCCGAATGCCTGTGGGCGGCGGGCGAGCGCGCTGCGGCCATCGGCCATTACCGGGATATGCTGCGCCTCAACCCCAACGACAATCAGGGTCTGCGCCATGTCCTGACGTCCTGGCTGCTCGCCACCGGCGATCACGGCGCCCTGGAGGAACTGCTCGCCGCCTATGACGATGATGTGTTCGCCGAATGGGCCTACGCCAAGACCCTGCTGGCTTTGCGCAAGGGCGATGAGGCCGATGCCCGCACCGCCCTGGCTGCCGCCTGGAAGCGCAATCCCCATGTCCCCGCTCTGTTGACCGGCGCCATGCCGATCCCCGAACATCAGGACGACCACTACACGCTGGGCTCACCCGACGAGGCGGTCATCTATGTGTTGCAAAACAGGGAAAACTGGACGGCGACACGGGGCGCCTTGCAATGGCTCGCCGAAACCGTGCAAACCCTCCCGCCGCCGGACGAAAAACGGCCCTGAACGGAAAAACACCCTGTATTTTTGTCGCTTCCCGAAAATTTCTATAACTGTTTGTTTGCAATAGATAATCAGACTCCACACTATTCTTCGGTGAGAAATCCGGGTCAAACCGGCATTCGGGCTATGCCCTCACTCCGGTTCGAGATACCGGCCAACTTGGTTGTCGCTCATCAATCCCCCGCGGTGAATACGATTACGCGGGTGAGCCGCCGCAGGATATCCTGTCCGGCCTGGCGCGAGAGGTAGCGGCCCAGTTAGGGAAGACCGCAGGAAAAGGCTTTCCGGTCATGCCGCTTGCCGCGCGGTTCGACAACGAGCGTGGCTGGGCCGGTCACCGCGATTCGGCGCGCCGATCGTGTTCCTTCAGGGCCGCCCGGAGCTTTTCGTTCGGCGGCGGCGGATCGGCGAGGGCGTCGTAGAAGCGCATGGCATCATCGCGGCCGAGCACCCCATGGCGTCGTGCTTGCGGACGATCTCGTCGGCGCTTTCCAGCGCGCTGGACACGATGAAGCCGCTGACGGTCTTCCCTTCGACGGAAGCCGCCTGTTCGATCCGCCGCTTGGCGACTTCGCTGAGCCGCAGGTTGATGCGCTCGCTTCGGGCCGTGTTCGCCAGAGCAACGATGTTGCCGTTTAATCTGGTTGATCCTCTCCCCCGCCGTCTCGATCTTAGAGGCCAACCCGAAACTAGTTGAGTGATTTCAGTCGGTTGTGGCTTACTCGGTTGTGTCAAAGCAAACGAGGAGGCACAACATGTGGACCGAAATCACTCGCCCGAATTATGAGCGCCGTGGCGGGCGCTACGCAAGCGACCTGACGGATCGAGAGTGGGCGTTGATCGCGCCGCTCATGCCGCCGCGCAAGAAGATCGGCCGGCCGAGGACGACGGACCTGCGCCATGTCATGGATGCGGTCATGTACATGGCCTCGACGGGCTGCCAGTGGGCGATGTTGCCGAACGACTTCCCTCCGCCTTCCACGGTCCAGCGCTATTTCTACGACTGGCGCTCCAACGGCCTGCTGGAGAGCATCAACCATCACCTGGTCATGGCGGCCCGGGAGCTGGAAGGACGCGAGGCCGGCCCGAGCGCCGGGGTGATCGACAGCCAGAGCGTGAAAACCACGGAAAGCGGTGGTGTTCGGGGCTATGACGCGGGCAAGAAGATCAAGGGCCGCAAGCGTCACATCGTCACCGATACACTCGGCCTGCTGGTCGGCCTGATCGTGCACGCAGCCGATATCCAGGACCGCGACGGCGCGCCCGAGGTCCTCAAATCGATCCGTCATCGCTTCCCCCGGCTGCGTCACCTCTTCGCCGACGCCGCCTACGCGGGACCGAAACTCGAGGGCGCCCTTGAGGTCATCGGCCGCTGGAAGCTCGAGATCATCAAGCGCTCAGACACCGCCCAGGGCTTCGAGCTCCTGCCCAGACGATGGGTCGTCGAGAGGACCTTCGCCTGGCTCAACCGATGCCGTCGACTGGCCAAGGATTGGGAGAAATCAATCGCCTCCGCACAGGCATGGATTCTTGTCGCCAACATCCGACTCCTCACAAGGCGGCTCGCAAGGTACTGTTATCAAACATAGAGTTTCGAGTCGGACTCTTAAGGGCACACCGTGCGCTCCACGACAGACAACGCGTTGTTGCATTGTCTCAACATTTATCGGACCTTGAAGAAATGGCAGCCCATCGCAAAGGTTCTCTATTTGTTCTATACGCATTTTAGTATAAGTTCCGAGCCGGAGAGGGAAGTGCATGGGCCAAGTATCAGAGATTGAGTGGACAGACGCGACGTGGAACCCAGTTACAGGCTGCACAAAAATCGGTCCTGGGTGCGCTAACTGCTACGCTGAAAGGTTTGCGGAGCGTTGGCGTGGCATCGAAGGTCACCCGTACGAACAAGGATTTGATCTGCGACTCTGGCCTTCCCGCCTCGGCCAGCCTGCGACATGGAAAAAGCCGCGAATGATATTCGTGAATTCGATGAGCGACCTGTTCCATAAGAAGGTGGACCGTGAGCACATCGACAAGATCTTTGACGCAATGGAGGCAGCTGATTGGCACGTCTACCAAGTGTTAACAAAGCGAAGCTCACTGATGCGTAACTATATCCGCAGGCGCTACGGAAGAGCACACGTCCCCACTCATATTTGGCTCGGCGTTTCGGTCGAGGACATGGCGCACAAAGGCCGTATTGAGCATCTGCGTCAGATCAATTCAGAGGCACGTTTCATCTCTTTCGAGCCCCTTCTCGGTCCAATAGGCAAGGTCGATCTGTCTGGCATCGCGTGGACCATCGTCGGCGGTGAGAGCGGACCAAGAGCGCGACCCATGGCGCCATCATGGGCAACCGAACTACGGGATAGTTGCGAGGCTGCAGGTGTCGCCTTCTTCTTCAAGCAATGGGGTGGTGCGAGGCCAAAATCGGGTGGACGCCTCCTCGAGGGTGAAGAATGGAACGGATTTCCATGGCGGATTGTACCAAAAGAAATATTTGAATCTTTACATACATAGGTTTCTGACTTGACGGTGGAATTGAAAAAGTATCTTGGGCGCGAGCAGTCCTATATTAAACACCTCTTCCTGACTCAATACCTTCGGGCTGCAGCCTACAAGACTCTCCAAGGCCGATCGGCCACCTTCAATTTTGTCGATGCTTTCGCGGGCCCATGGCAGGTTTCAGACGAGACCTATTCAGACGCCTCTTTCGATCAGGCATTGCGCACGCTTGAAGCGGTGCGCGCCCATCTCGGCAAAAGCGGTATCGATGGTATAACAATCAGGTTCTGTTTCTGTGAGCGCAGGGCCGACGCCATTAACCGTCTTCGTCACTATGCCGAGCTAAATAGTAGATTCGAGATTCATGTGTTTCATGGATTGTTCGAGGATCACCTAGAGGAAATCGCAGCCATCTGCCGCAATGGCTTCACGTTTACCTTCATCGACCCTACGGGCTGGAATATCCGCTCGGAGCCCGTATTGCAGTTTCTGCGCGCGCAGCGTGGAGAATTTCTTTTGAATTTCATGTCAGAGCACGTCAATCGTCATGCTGAGTACTCGCAAGTTGCAGCGTCGTTCGGACGATTCCTTGCGGACCCTGAATGGGCCGCCGATTTCGACTCTCTGCCTCCCTATTGGAGTAATGAGGAGCGAGTGTTGCATTTGCTTAGATGCAAGATAAAGACGAACGGAGCGGCGACTTATCTGCCCGATTTTCCGATATTTAAGCCGCGAGAGCAACGGGTAAAGATGCGGCTTATCCTAGGTACACATTCGTCGAAAGGACTCGAAGTCTTTCGAGATATTCAGGGCAAAGTCGAACGTCTAGAAATGGAGACGCGCAACCAACTGCGCAATCCCGCGGACCATCAAGTCAGCTTGTTTACAGACGAAGAGATCGCAGCCATGCAGCAGGACTCGGCGGGTATCGGATGCAAAATATACCAGCGTGAAGTGGAAACACGAATAATCGAACTCCTGGAAAGAGCACGCACGATGACGTTCGGCGCTGTCACTATCGAGATCCTTGAAAATGTCCCGATGAGGCTGACACAGATTAAAAAGCTTGCCAATGAGATGAAATTCCGGGAGGTGATCTCATTCGAATTGCCGCAGGGCAAGCGCGTTCCGCAACCAGAAACCCAAATCTCACTTGCTAGTTAGTGCCTGTCCAAAAATCCCCTCTGGTGAGTCCCGGAACCGGATTTGGAGAACGGTTCAAAGAGCGTAGCCTGGCATGAATTCCGGTTCGGCCAACCTTGGCGCCGGAGATGGACACACTCGTCCCTGCCATCTGTTGCAGGACGCCACAAGACAGCGATACTCCGGTAAGCGGTAGGCACCCGGCCCGGGCGGTCCGTCTCTATAATTCAGAGCACAGGGTCGGGTCGGCGCGTCTTTCGTTTCATTACTTGTATGTGATGAAGCCTAACACGCCCTCGCCTTTGGCACGGCGTAGTGTGTAACCACGATTGCCGCGTTTCAACTTCAGGGCATTCTCAAAGCCCGCGAGAGCCTCGACGATCCTCATCGCCACGGGATCTGGGGTTCCCTTGGCTTGTGAGTCAGCCTCGCGCTTCAGCCACTTGGCAAAGACCTCTTCGGCGAGCTCGTCACCGGAGAGATTTGCGAAGTGCTTTCAATTTTCACACTAGACCTCTGGTGAGTCCGCTTTCATCGATAGCCATTCCGTTACCTCGCATTTCCAAACGCCCGCGACCCGACCGGCATGTTTATATACTACAAGGCGCAAACGTTTCTACATTCGCCACCGCCGAAGAAAATGCAAATAGGCACGGAATTTGATGAAAAGGGCTTATCCCCTTGCTTCCGGCGTCCACAATATCTGGGGGACGCCGCAGACTTAGCCTTGGCGCGGTGAACCATAGAATACTAATAAAATCAAAGGCTTATCCCTCTTCTTCCGGTCACACCAGATGTTGATCGGCCTTCTACGTTCCAGGCGCGGTTTTCGGACCGTGCCGGGCGATGTGCGAGAGCTTTTGAACTTGGGGAAGTAGGTTTCTAGTGCTGTCAGGCAGGCTGGATGTTATTCGGCATGCAGGTTCGACGCCGATCGGCGTGCTAACCTTTTGAGATTTCTCGATTCTGGGGGGTCAAACTTGTGCGCCGAATAACAGAGGAGAAACCCTACATAGATACTCCCAGGTAATGTGCCGAAATAGAAGACTAGACCCGTCAGCATCTGGCCCAAGCCCGCTCGTGCAGGCTCAATATCGATGGAGTGTTATTCGGCTCCGAACCTTGCCTCCCCAGACTTTCACGATGTCAATAGGTTAGCATGCTGATCGGTGTCGAATACGCGCGGCGAAAAACAGTTCATCCCTCGATGCGCTCTGCGTCCAGTCCCTTGAAGCGGTCGAAATCGCGATCCTCGGTCACAAGTCGGGAGATACCGCTCTCCCGGCAGAGCGCCACGATCTGGGCATCGAAGACGAGGTTGCCGATGGCATTCGCTTCCCGGACCGCTTCCATCAAAAGCGCCGGATAGTCGGAGCCGGGACAAAGCACGGTCACGCTCGGCGAGGCAAGCAGCCTGCTCAGCGCCTCGCACGCCTCATCCGCCGAGTAGGGCGGATCGAACAGTCTCGGGTGGGTTATGACGCGAACGAATTCCCCGATGCAGAATACCGGAATTCCCCAGCGGGACGGTGCCTCGGCGAGGGCGACAACGCGCGCGTGGGCGGCGGCGTGTTTGGGCGACTCCTCACGGTGCGCATGGACAAGAACGTTGGTGTCGACTGCGATCAATCTCGGGCGTCCATCCGCTCGTAGAGCATGTCCCGGTCGTCCAGATTCACCCCGGCGACCGGCCGGCCTCGCTTGGTCAGTAGTTCGGCGCGAAAGGGACGCGCAATACTGCTCGGGGGTTGAAGGTAATCGCGCAGGGCGCGTTCGATCAGCCGCGTGAGAGTTTCGCCCTCTCGGGCAGCACGCTCCTTGGCGGCGCGGATCAGCCGGTTGTCGAAGTTGAGGGTGGTTTTCATGCAGACGTATGTATCCCGACAACCAGATTTCTGTCAATCTGCTCTCGGTGACGGTCGGCAACGCCCAGGATCGGGGCGTATCCCGGTGGCGGCTAACGCTAGTGAAGCCAAGATACCTATCGATTTCTCTACAGGTGATGGAGTTTCCGGTCTGCCCGCCCCGGCGCCTTATCTGTCCATGGCCTGCATGAGAGGGTCGTGTCCCAGGACGTGGTGTAGGAGTTGTTGGAGCCTCTGTTAGCTGTGGGTAGGCGGCTTGCCGTAGCGACCGCCGAGAGTCTGGCGTAGGCAAGCCGGCTATCCACAGCGGAGGCCATCGCGGTTCCGGTTTAGGGTTGGGCTAGTGCAAACCAACCTGACCCGAAGGAGAACCACGATGACCCAGGACATGATGACCCTGCGCGCGCTTTTGGAGAAGAGCTCCGATGCCGATCTGCTTCGCGAGATGATCGGCTTCACGGCCGAGCGGCTGATGGCACTGGAGGTCGAGGGCCTGACCGGCGCCGCTCACGGCGAGCGCTCGGCGGATCGTATCACCCACCGCAACGGCTACCGCGACCGGTCCTGGGAGACGCGGGCCGGCACGGTCGAGCTGAAGATCCCGAAGCTGAGGAAGGGGAGCTACTTCCCGGGCTTCCTGGAGCCGCGGCGGATGGCCGAGAAGGCGCTGGCTGCGGTGATCCAGGAGGCCTACATCCAGGGCGTGTCGACCCGCTCGGTCGACGACCTGGTGCAGGCCATGGGCATGTCGGGCGTCTCCAAGAGCCAGGTCTCCAGGCTGTGCGGCGAGATCGACGATAAGGTCAACGGCTTCCTCGATCGATCGCTGGAGGGCGACTGGCCCTATCTGTGGCTCGACGCAACCTATGTAAAGGTGCGCGAGGCCGGGCGCATCGTCTCGGTCGCGGTGACCGTGGCTGTGGCCGTCAACGACCAGGGCCGCCGCGAGGTCCTGGGCATGGCGATCGGCGCGTCTGAGGCCGAGGCCTTCTGGACCGAGTTCCTGCGCTCGCTGGCCCGGCGCGGGCTGCGCGGCGTGAAGCTGGTGATCTCCGACGACCACAAGGGCCTGAAGGCCGCCGCGACCCGGATCCTCGGCGCCACATGGCAGCGCTGCCGCGTGCACTTCGCCCGCAACCTGCTGGCCCATGCCGGCCGCCAGGGCCGGCGCGTCGTCTCCGCCTTCGTCGCCACCGCCTTCGCCCAGGAGGACGCCGACAGCGCGAAGGTCCAGTGGCGCCAGGTCGCCGACCAGCTCAGGCTCAAGGTGCCCAAGCTGGCAGTTCTCATGGACGAAGCCGAGCACGACGTCCTCGCCTACATGAGCTTCCCCAGGGAGCACCGCCAGAAATTGCACTCCACAAACCCGATCGAACGGCTCCATGCCGAGGTCAAGCGTCGCACCAACGTCGTCGGTATCTTTCCCAACGAAGCCGCCATCACACGGCTCGTCGGCGCCATCCTTCTCGAGCAGAACGACGAGTGGGCCGTCTCAAGGAGATACATGACGCTGGAATCCATCGCTCCGCTGAGCGATGATGTCCCCATCACGCTGCCCACCGTGGCAGCCTGAACGTCCCGGCCCTACCCGCCGGGAGCAGCGTAGAGCGCAACGCTCTTACACCACTCCGCGGGACACGATCCATGAGAGGCCAACCCGAAACTAGTTGAGTGATTTCAGTCGGTTGTGGCTTACTCGGTTGTGTCAAAGCAAACGAGGAGGCACAACATGTGGACCGAAATCACTCGCCCGAATTATGAGCGCCGTGGCGGGCGCTACGCAAGCGACCTGACGGATCGAGAGTGGGCGTTGATCGCGCCGCTCATGCCGCCGCGCAAGAAGATCGGCCGGCCGAGGACGACGGACCTGCGCCATGTCATGGATGCGGTCATGTACATGGCCTCGACGGGCTGCCAGTGGGCGATGTTGCCGAACGACTTCCCTCCGCCTTCCACGGTCCAGCGCTATTTCTACGACTGGCGCTCCAACGGCCTGCTGGAGAGCATCAACCATCACCTGGTCATGGCGGCCCGGGAGCTGGAAGGACGCGAGGCCGGCCCGAGCGCCGGGGTGATCGACAGCCAGAGCGTGAAAACCACGGAAAGCGGTGGTGTTCGGGGCTATGACGCGGGCAAGAAGATCAAGGGCCGCAAGCGTCACATCGTCACCGATACACTCGGCCTGCTGGTCGGCCTGATCGTGCACGCAGCCGATATCCAGGACCGCGACGGCGCGCCCGAGGTCCTCAAATCGATCCGTCATCGCTTCCCCCGGCTGCGTCACCTCTTCGCCGACGCCGCCTACGCGGGACCGAAACTCGAGGGCGCCCTTGAGGACATCGGCCGCTGGAAGCTCGAGATCATCAAGCGCTCAGACACCGCCCAGGGCTTCGAGCTCCTGCCCAGACGATGGGTCGTCGAGAGGACCTTCGCCTGGCTCAACCGATGCCGTCGACTGGCCAAGGATTGGGAGAAATCAATCGCCTCCGCACAGGCATGGATTCTTGTCGCCAACATCCGACTCCTCACAAGGCGGCTCGCAAGGTACTGTTATCAAACATAGAGTTTCGAGTCGGACTCTGAGAGACGAAGCGTTCCGTTCCGATGCCTTTTACAAGGGATCGTCGGCGTGATGGGGTACCGTGCGGTGGTCTGGGTCTGGGTGTAGTCGATTATCCCGCCAACCACGGGGGGACGCTCGCCGCCCATCACCGCGCCGGAAGCAAACGTATGTCACAAATCGTGGAGCCGCACTTCCTAATGGTCGGCGCCGCCTGATCATCAATTGTCTACGCGGCAGCGACGCGTGTCGGCGACAGGGAACACTGGCCACGATCGCGGTTGGGCTCAACCTCGCAGTCCAGAATCCGGCTGAGTTGGTCCGCGCCACCAACATAATCGCCATCGATCCAAATTTGCGGCACCGTAATAGGGGTCTTGGGACCAACGATGGGTTTGACCCGGGCAAGCATTTCGTAAAGTGCCCGAGGGTCCTTGACCACATCGTGATATTCATAGTCGATGCTGGCCTGTTTCAAATATCCCTTGGCACGGACGCAGTGGGGGGCAGGTGGCCTTGCCGAACAAATGATTGCCCTCAACCGATGATCGCCTGGCATGGGCATCGATGATAGCTTCTGTCAGCACGCCGCGGTTAAGGGCATGGCCCTGGCTTACCACCCGGCCTTCAACCATGACGATGGGCGCGTGCCAACCGCGCTTGAGCAACGGCTTCCACCATTCGCTCAGCCATTCGCGGACATCGAGCGCCACCGGAACGCCGGCAAGCTCGGTTTCGAACGTGTCGGAGATGACATCGAGGGTCAGTGAACACTCGCCGCAGGGGATATTGACCCTGAATGGACCCCACGTGCCGGCCCAACGGTATAAGACAATTTGGACATCTTTTGCTGTAGTTCCAGGATCCGACATGATGTGAAGCTTTACTCCTTCCCTACGGCACTGTTTGTTTGGCACATGGTCCGTTGTGGCAAAACGATGCCGTCGCAGGGCAATGGTTTATTTGCTCAAGCGCGCACTCCATTGCCCGTAAACTGCTGCGGAACAGTGGCAATCGGTTATATCAAAGGCGCGCTACTCTACGGTGAAAGAAGTTGGAAGTGAGAGGTTCAAGAAATGGCTATCGATGAAACCGGGCTCACCAAAGGTCTAATGAGAAAATTGAACGCACTTCGGAAATCTGTTGGCGACGACCTCGCCGAAGAGGTTTTCGCAAAGTGGTTGGAGCGCCAGGCTGCCTCGCAAGCCAAAGAAAACCCCGATCCCGTGGCGATGAAGATCGGAGAGGCTCTCGCGGGCTTTGTGAATGATCCGAAGTTCAATCTCGGCAATCATGGTTACACACTACGCCGCGCCAAAGGCAAGGGCGCGTCGGGCTTCATCGCATACAAGAATGAAAAGGCGAAATAAGCGCAGCCCTGTCTTCTATGCTCGACGGATCGGCTTGCTATTATGTGTGGCATGAACGAACGAGGATCCAACGGGCGCCGCGAATTCGGGCCGTTAGCTGCTGTTGTGGCTGCTGGCGGGGGTCATCTCGACGTCTACGTTCCGCTTCATGCCGCAGGCGACACCGTCGGAGATGTTCGGAATGTGGCTGCCGATGGCGTTGTCGCTCATCGTCGTAGCGGCTTGGCGCTGGCGTGCCGCCGGAACGTGGTACACGGCGTAACGATCTGTTTTCCGGCCTTCGGGTCACCGATTTTGAGGGCAGGGCGACCATAGCTTTCAATGTAGGCGCGAATACCGTGACGTTCCTCAGAATTGTCGACGGAGGCCGTGATATAGACGCTTCGATGAGTCATAAAATGCATCACCACTATCGAACGGGTTGCCCGGTAATCACTACCTCTCCGCCGCGTCGAGGTCCTGATCTATACTGTCTCCGATGCGGGCGGCGGATGCCTTGACGGTGTCGCGGGCAAGATGGGCGTATCGAGCGGTCGTCTGGACCTGCGTGTGTCCCAGCAATTTGCCGATCATGGGCAAGCCCTCGCCGAGCGCGAGCGCGCGGGAAGCGAACGAATGGCGGAGGTCGTGAATGCGCACATCGTCGAGTCCGGCGCGTCCCCGGATGCGCCGCCAGGGGTGCTGCAGGTCGGTGAGGTGTGAGCCCGGTTTGCGGCCCGCGATCACCCACGGATTGTCCTCATCACGGGGCAGGGAGGTCAGCAACCGTACCGCGGAGGGCGCCAGGGGAACCGCTCGCCCCCCAGTCTTGGTGTCGGGGAGCCGAAGCTCTCCCGCGTCGAGATCGACATGCTGCCAGCGCAGCTTTTGGATCTCCGAGAGCCGGCAGCCGGTCAGCATCAGGAGACGGATCGCGGCTACCGCCGAGCGGGTTTCCGACCCGTCCTCCAGAATCTCGTCGAGGACCCGGCCGAGCCGCTGGAACTCCTCTACACTCAGGAACCGCTCGCGCTTCTCCTCCTTGTAGCGCTTGACGTGCAGACAGGGGTTTGAGCCGTCCGGACGCAGACCCCACAACTCGGCCAAGTTGAACATTTTTGAAAGCACCCCGAGGGTCCGGTTGGCCTGATAGGGAGTCTCCCGCATGCCATGGTGCAGTTCGGCGATGTCGCTCCGCTGGATCTCCGTCACCTTGCGGGTTCCGATCCTGGGGTCGATGAAGAACTTCACCGAACGCTGGTACTCGTAGGCCGTGCTCGGCTTGCAATGGACCGGGACATACTCTTCCAAAAACCGCTTTGCCCAGAACCTTCATCGTTGCCGCCTTGCGGCCCTTGTCTCGGAGGGCGCGCCGGATCCTTACCGCCCTTGGCCTCCGAGATCAGCGCCATGGCACGCCGCCGTGCGGTCTCCGGCGTAACCGCCCCATGGGCGGCCCAGGGTCATGCGGCGTAGCCGACCGTTGGCGCGGAATTGGACAACATAGTACTTGCGCCCCGAGGCGCGGACACGCAGGCCAAAACCGGGGAGATCGTCGTCCCAATAGAACTTGTCCGATCCGTCGCCGGTGATCCTGTCGACGGTTCGCTTGGTGATCTTGATCTGAGCGGGCATGGCGGACCCCCGGTGTGTCCGGCAATGGGAAGCACCATATCATACTGGGAATCACATGGGAATCATCAGGATTACAAACTCTGC